>CAVPXU010000014.1:0-34371 GCA_963709705.1 Candidatus Acidiferrales bacterium | reverse complement strand
AAGCATGAAAGCCGTGACGTGAAGATGCCCACTGAATTGGTGGCGGCGTTGAAGGAGCGCAAGGAGCACGCTCCGCACCCTCGGTGGATTTTCGTTAACGACGAAGGGCGACCCGACAACCACTTCCTCCGCAAGTTCAAGCGCATCGCATTACGCGCGAAGGTGAATTGCGGGCATTGCACCGCACCATGGACAGCGGGAAGGTATCACACGACACGGAAGATTCAAGTTACGTGCGAGACGCATCCAGTCTGCCAGCATCATTACCTCCATCGCTTGCGCAAGACATGCGCCAGCAATTGGGAGGCCAAGGGCGTGCCCGTTCGCACGATTCAGTACATGCTTGGGCATAAGAGTTTGGAGACCACGCAAAAGTATCTGGGCATTACGAATTTGGATTCGCTGACCGATAAGATCGACGCGGCAGCGGTAATCGTCTAATGGATTATAATTCGGTCATGCCGAGAACCGACTTCGTTGCACGTGCGATATATCACCATAGAATCAAAACGGATCAACACGTCACGTTGATTGTGCGCCACGGCGGAGACAGCTACGAACTATGGGACGACCGAGAAGACTCGCACGACTATCTGGCTGGCACGGAGGAGTTCATACTCGACGAATGGGGAAGCCGTCTTCGATTAAGCCATCGACGAAAAGCAAAAGAACTGCATTCAATAGCTCTGCTTCGGCGGACGTATCAGGGTCGTTTCGCTTAACAGCCCTGTCTTTTATTTTATAAATCAAACGGCGCATATGGTCGAATGTGTGCTGGTTGAATTTCGGGCGGCTACCCATTTGGCCCTCCGTCTAGTAAACAGCCACTGCCCACCAACAGAGTTGCGATGGGTTGAGATTCAATGAAGATTTGAGGAAGTTCTCGCGAACGGCTATCGAGCCGCTTTTTTCGCCTGCGCCCTCACCTTCGCCCATCTCGCCTTCTGTCCTGCTGCCATCTTCGCTCTAGCTTGAGCCGACAATTTACGCTTCCCTTTTCCTTTCGGCTTTCCGTTTTTGTGGCCCAACGCTAGCAATGCCTTTCGTAGTCCATCCAAATCCTTGCCGATTTGATGCGCCTTACGTTCCAATTCACGTTCAACTTTCTTAAGATGCTTGATGACAGTATTCAAAATGATGCCTCCATTAGTCCGTTTGAAAAGATATCACAATTCAATTTTGGCACGTGGATAGGCATCTGCTCCTGTCTTGCGGCTATTCAAACTTACAGATACAGTCTCTCGGTATATTCCACGTCAACCGTTTTAGGGAGGTTCAATGTCCGAAACCACGACTGCCACCAACACCTATGGAGAGAAACCTCTCACGCGATTCAGAAAGGCTCGACCGCTTTAGCAAGAAGACCGAGCGATGTGCCTGCGGATATAAGCGACCATGACACGACGCCGAGGTCAGCCCGCTTCCACGAAAGCCTGCACGACCTGTCAACACTCAGCCTCGATTCATTACAAGCTTGTTGGCGCGTTCAGATTTCCGTGTCATTTCCCCGGATGCAAGTGCCGCGATTACAAAGCACCGCGCAATAAATCCGCAACGTAATAACGCGCCTCTCCGTCTCCGAAGAAACCGTGAATCCGGGAAAGTGTGGAATAGGCCCTGTTTATGCGGATTTTCGTGCGGTCTGCGGGTCGCCGTGGGAAAATGGATTGTTTCCTGACTGGCGAAGCCGTATGGGCGGTCGCCCCCATACGTCGGGCTTCCTCGGCACCGCATTCGCCTAGTTTCGCCTCAAACCCCTTCCCTGCTTACCGTAAACTTTTGGGACCCCTCCCTTCCACAAAAAACAGGCCGAGGGCATCGCGGATAATTTGGGCACCATCTGCGGGTCGCTTCGGCGCGCCACCTAGCTGTAATTCATTGGTTACTTTATAATCGACGTATGGGCGGTTGGTTACCGGACATACTAAAACCGATCATCGCGGGCGTCGTGGTTCTCGCCATCGCCGAGGCCGTAAAGTACATCTACAACAAAATCAGATCACAATCAGGGACGAAGCCCCTCATTTTGGACCACGAGGGGCATCGGACTTCGCCAGTCTTCTGGTTGTCGAAGCGAAGAAGGCTGGCAGCACTTTCCATCTTTTGCGTAGGATTTCTTGGATGCTTAATTTGGATGCACCACCAACACACTCAACCAAATCTTCTTCCTCCGCTTCCCCCCGCGCTTCTTATCGGTTCCACGACATCACCAATGCCAATGAAAAAGGGAAACGTAGTCAGAATTGAGAAGTCGGCGTGGCCCTGGTCCTACGGTCAAACAACAGGTCGCGGGCTGGATGGTTTGCCCACGCTTCCCGGTGGCCCCAACTTTCGCAAACCGTACATGGTGCTCCTGCCCACGAAGTTTGTGATTCAGTCGCGCAACGACGAGCCAATTTATTATCTGTTCTTTGAAACAGAAATCACCAACGGAGGAGAATCGAGTGTTGCTAAAGACTGGGGTCTGTGTTTAGTGGACTCTCACGGAAAAGCAGTCGAATTCGAAGCAGAATCGTTTGACCCAGCAGGTCACATCGAACTCGGCCAGAAAGCCGTCTCACTAATGGCTGTGACGAACGAAGCTCCCGTCGAGCACGCGCACTCCGCAAAAGGGTGGTTGTTATTTAAAGTGCCCAAGGACTTCCTCGCTCTTCCATCTTTTAACGGTAGCATTTATTGCAGGGATTATATGGAGCGAAGGGTATTTTTCACTTTTGCCACTTCGTAACATTCCAACGTATGACTAAGATGGGACCCATGAGAATAGAGGTCAAGCTGCTCGTACTGCCGTCGCATTGCTTGTTGCTGTGCCCATGGAGTTTCATTCTCCGCCGTATGTGTCTTTGACTTCAGTGGATGAGTGTCGGGTTCCAATACTGCTTTTTTGAACAGCCGAAGCCCCTCTTTTTTCTCCTCTAGAGTCAGCTCGCGCTGCTTGCGAATGTTGTCAAATTCCAACATCCTTTGTAATTCGCTTTTTTCCATATTCACCGCCAGACGGAGCGGCAGGCTAGCATCTGTGGATGTCGGTCGGCAATAGTACGCAGCGAAGTGGGCGGAAGGGCGGCACGAGATGATGACGAGGGAGAAATAGCACCCCTCTACTGGACCGGACTATTTCGGTTTTTGGCGGGCAGAGCTACTAAACTACACGCCGGATATCAGGCATCCATCTTTCACGACGTTTTGGTTTCCTTAGTCTAACCACCAAAACCGCAAGCAGGATTGCGGCCAGCCCTATTGAAAGAAGTGAGTACATAAGACCGCCTTATTTCGCGTTCTAATCAGACGATTCGAAGCAAATCGTCGGTCACTCCCCACAGTACGCCGTTCCCGATTGAAGTTAGCGGTTATTCAGAGCTGTGTTATGAATTTGCAAACGGTGCCGCGAGGTTGAGTACTAGTAGCAGTGTTACTCGGGACTTAGCTCTTAAGCAGGGCGCTGTGGGAGGAATGGACCGCCGATGATAGCGTCCGGAAGCATTACCTCAAACTCCTGGCTGCACTTCAAGCATTTCACCGATTGCCGTACCCTCAACCAAAATCCACTGCGGGCCAGAATCTGGACGACTTGCTCCTGTTTGCAGCGACCACAGGATACAGTCACAACGGTGTAAGGATATTTCAGTGGGGGTGAGGACATTAACCGACCTCCCGCAGACACGATGTGGACGACCCGGCGCTAATCAGAAAACCGGTTCGTTGTGAATCGCGCCTTGGAGAACCCAATCACCGAAGATTAAGAGAGGACTTTAAGAGTTGGTACCTCTGTCTCGAAGTGGCTCTGATCTGGGCGGCCTTCCGCACTTCGGTCGGAACTCTCAGGCAGGTCGCCGTTATCGGCCCGCAAGTGCTTTAGGAAGCTTGGCCGCAGCGAGGCAATCAGTTCCCGGCGACTCTTGGGCGCAAGCGGCTTACCGATATGAATTTTTCCGATGCTTCGGAGGATTCTTTCTGGTGCCACACCCGCAAACATCATAAGTGGCCAAGTGAAATTGGGTCCGTTCAATTTGCGGAGGCGGTAGAGCCACATGAACAAAGACCCTACTCGCCAAGCGATCGGGCCCCACCAACTATACTGGCCGGGGCGCAAGTTGTGTTTCCAACACTTCATGAGGAGTTGCCATTGGAGGGGACTTAGCTGGCGGGTGTGAGTGACGCCTGTTTGGTGCTGCATGCGCGTGTCGTGCAGCGCCCTCCGTGCCAACATCTCTGAGACAGGTTTAGTACTCTTAATTAATGAAGAGTAGGGCGAGAAAGAAGCAAGCAGAGATGAATGGGAATTCTCTTGGTGTTGTTCTTTCCTCTGGGGGTTTGGCTGCCGCGGAACGAAGCGAAGGCTCGCCTCCTGGCGAGCCGCAGCGGAGTGACGCGGCAGCCAAAGCAGGCGCCGATTCGGGGGCAGCTTCGCGGCCGGACCCTGAGGTGGTAGCCAAAGCCAAGCGTCGTACCTACACAGCTGAATATAAGCAACGCATTCTCGAGGAAGCCGATGCCGCTGCAGCGACACGCGGTGCTCTCGGTGCTCTTCTTCGCCGGGAAGGCTTGTACTACTCGTTGCTCACCACCTGGCGGCGAGAACGATCCAGCGGTATTCGCGAAGCGTTGACCGCACGACGGCGCGGACCGAAATCAAAGCACAACCCGTTCGGAGAAGAAGTTCAGCAGCTACGCCGTCAGGTCGGCCGATTGACGGAAAAACTCCGCAAAGCGGAGATCATCATCGACGTTCAAAAAAAAGTCGCTGCGCTGTTGGGGAACCCGCTTCCCGACGTGGACCCGGACGAGAAATCCTGATGTCTGCGGTCACCGAACTGGCGATCGACGTGGGCACCAGCGCGGCTTGCCAAGTTCTGTGGATGCCGCGGGCGTCTTACTACGGACAGCGCCGTAAGGCTGCTGCTCCCGCCGTAGCATCCCCGCGGCCTTCGCCGGCACGAGCACTCCACCCGGCGGAACGGGAAGCGGTCCTGGCTCGTCTACACGAAGAACGTTTCCAGGATCGTTCTCCAGCCGCTGTTTATGCGACGTTGCTCGATGAAGGCGAATATCACTGCTCGATTCGCACCATGTATCGCTTGCTCGACGAGCAAGGCGAGGTTCGCGAGCGCCGCGATCAGTTGACGCATCCGCCCTACCAGAAGCCGGAACTGTTGGCCACGGCTCCGAATCAACTTTGGAGCTGGGATATAACCAAACTACTCGGCCCAGCGAAATGGAGTTACTTCTACTTGTATGTCCTGCTGGATGTATTCAGTCGTTACGTCACCGGCTGGATGGTCGCTTATCGCGAAAGCTCTGAGCTGGCCAAGCGGCTGATCGAGGAAAGTTGCAAGAAACAAGACATCCAGCCCGGTCAACTCACCCTGCATGCCGACCGCGGCACCTCGATGAGGTCCAAACCGGTAGCTTTTTTACTCGCCGACCTGGGTGTCACGAAGACGCACAGTCGACCGCACGTCTCGGACGACAATCCCTTTTCCGAGAGCCAATTCCGAACCCTAAAGTATCGGCCGGAGTTCCCGGACCGCTTTGGGTGCATCCAGGACAGTCGCGCTTTCTGTCAGAGTTTTTTTCGGTGGTATAACGAAGAGCATCGTCACTCTGGCATCGGCTTGTTGACGCCAGCGATGGTTCACTATGGCCAAGCGGAAAGCGTCTTACGGCAACGGCAAGATGTGCTCGATGTTGCTTACCAACGTCACCCGGAGCGCTTCGTGCGAAGCGCCCCGAAACCACCCCAAATCCCCGCCGAAGTCTGGATCAATAAGCCGGCCCAGCACCCATGAATAGCTCACTAAATTCCGTGAGCACCTGTCTCAAGGTGGTTGACACGCGCCGGCGGAGTGAAAATCGAAGGGATCAGAAATGCAAATAGGCCACGGCGCTCCATCTCATGCACGAGATCAAGCGTTTCACGAACATCCTGATCGGTTTCCCCAGGATTGCCAACCATCAGCGTCATCATCGGGAACCAATTGTTCTGGTTAGCCACGCGCAAGCCTTCCAGAACGATGCTGGGCCAATCGTCAATAGAAAATGGAACGCCCTTACTGGGCATGATCTGCCTGGCCATGCGTACGGAGCCTGTTTCAAGCCCGATTAAAGGGATCAAGGCCTTCTTTTGCGGATGAGAACTGAGTAGCGGCAGATGCATGGGACTCTTTGGGAGGAGGATTTCGGAGAGTTGCCGGATCAATTCCGGATCCACAACGAAAGGCGCCATTGTGCAATGGCTGAGCAAATGATGCTCCACGCCCGGAGTGTTGACGATTTCAGTGTAGAGGTCCACCAATGCTTCGCGGTTGGGAAAGAAGAAGGGAGTGTCCGTGTGGACCTGGCCCCAAATAAACATGTCCTCGGTGGCTAGGGAGATTACTTTGTTGCCTTGCCGAACGTTGGCACGCACGGCGTCCATGATGCGCGCCCTGGGCATATCAATCTGCGGATTCAAGTCCGGCACGCAGAAGTGGCACCTGCGTCCGCACCCGGTAGTCATCTCCACCACTCCGAACGTGGTGCGCTTTTCGGGAAAGAGGATAGCGTCGCGGGAATTGGGGTGAGCTAAATTGATTTTTCGCGGCAGAGTTTCTCCCGCAATCGCCTTCTGGAACAGCGGAAGAGTGTCTGCGGATTCGCTGCGGCCCTCCGCAACGCAATCAACCCCCAGATCCTCGAACGTGTTGGTTTGCGTGATCTGCCAGCCGCCTGATCCGCCCACCACTACCTTAAAATTCTTGCGGTATGGGCTGGAACTAATCTTTTCAAACATTGCCCGGGAGTAGATCGAATTGAGCGGCTCTTTCGACGAGCCGAAAACAGAGGTGTATACGCCTGCGGCAAACGTGACACCCAACGGGTTGTGCGTGGAAACGGCCACAACGCGAGTGTTGGGCCCGATGAATTTATCCAGATCGTCTGGGAAGCAGGCCACCACGTCGTCCGCGAGGTATTCGCGTAGCAGTGACTTTTCGAGTACACGCAGCCCGGCAGGCATATATTTTGCGGAGCCGTCCTCGTTACGCTCAACCTCGCGCCACTTGGGATACTTCTTGTTCAGAACAAATTCGAGCCATTGGGGCAGGGAAGCCAGAGCCATCTGGATGAAGTAACCTGCATGGTCAATCGATTCAGTCAGCGGTGCAGTTAGAACGATTAGCTTGCCGCCCGCGGCAGGGTCGTAGCCTGCTGAAATGTTTGTGCTCTCCGAAGCTCGACTTCGATGGAGGTCTTCCGTCTTGGTGACCGGTTGCACGAAAATTCCGCCCTCCGTAGGGGGTACGTGGCCGACTAGATACACTGCGGTGGGCCAGATTATACACTTAATTGTGTCATACAGGGATGCCTCGGCAGGTGTCGCGCTATGACGGATGTTAGAGTGTCGTCGTGCTCCCCCGCATCCGCCCAATGCGCCTCCGCATCGCCAAGCCCTTCAACGACCCCGAATACATTTTTGAACTTAAGCACGACGGCTTCCGTGCGCTAGCCTACATCGAAGAAGGAAATTGCAAACTCGTCAGCCGGAACAGCAACTCGGCGCGTGTCAACGACTTTGAGACAGGTGCTCACGAAATTTAGTGAGCTTTTCATGTGTGCTGGGCCGGCTTATTGATCCAGACTTCGCCGGGGAGTTGGTGTGGTTTCGGGGCGCTTCGCACGAAGCGCTCCGGGTGAAGCTGGTAAGCAACATCGAGCACATGCTGGCGTTCCCGCAAGACATTTTCCGCTTGGCCATAGTGAACCGTGGCTGGCGTCAACAAGCCGATGCCAGAATGACGGTGCTCGTCGTTGTACCACGGGAAAAAACTCTGACAGAAAGCACGACTGTCCTGGATGCACCCAAAGCGGTCCGGGAACTCCGGCCGATATTTCAGGGTTCGAAATTGGCTCTCGGAAAAGGGATTGTCGTCCGAGACGTGCGGTCGACTGTGCGTTTTCGTGACACCCAGGTCGCCGAGTAAAAAAGCTACCGGTTTGGACCTCATCGAGGTGCCACGATCCGCATGGAGCGTAAGTTGTCCGGGCTGAATTTGTTGTTTCTTGCAGCTCTCCTCGATCAGCCGCTTGGCCAGCTCGGCGCTTTCGCGATATGCGACCATCCAACCAGTGACGTAACGGCTGAAAACATCGAGGATCACATACAAGTAGAAGTACGTCCATTTCGCGGGGCCCAGTAGCTTGGTTATATCCCAGCTCCAAAGTTGATTGGGAGCCGTGGCCAACAGTTCCGGCTTCTTGTAGGGCGGATGCGTCAACTGATCGCGGCGCTCGCGAACCTCGCCTTGCTCGTCGAGCAAACGATACATGGTGCGAATTGAGCAGTGATATTCCCCTTCATCGAGCAACGTCGCATAAACAGCGGCTGGAGAACGATCCTGGAAACGTTCTTCGTGTAGACGAGCCAGGACCGCTTCCCGTTCCGCCGGGTGGAGTGCGCGTGCCGGCGAAGGCCGCGGGGACGCTACGGCGGGAGCAGCAGCTTTACGGCGCTGCCCGTAGTAAGACGCCCGTGGCATCCACAGAACTTGGCAAGCCGCGCTGGTGCCCACGGCGATCGCGAGTTCGGTGACCGCAGACATCAGGATTTCTCGTCCGGGTCCACGTCGGGAAGCGGGTTCCCCAACAACGCAGCGACTTTTTTTTGAACGTCGATGATGATCTCCGCTTTGCGGAGTTTTTCCGTCAATCGGCCAACCTGACGGCGTAGCTGCTGAACTTCTTCTTCGAACGGGTTGCGCTTTGATTTCGGTCCGCGCCGTCGTGCGGTCAACGCTTCGCGAATGCCGCTGGATCGTTCTCGCCGCCAGGTGGTGAGCAACGAGTAGTACAAGCCTTCACGACGAAGAAGAGCACCGAGAGCACCGCGTGTCGCTGCAGCGGCATCGGCTTCCTCGAGAATGCGTTGCTTATATTCAGCTGTGTAGGTACGACGCTTGGCTTTGGCTACCACCTCAGGATCCGGCCGCGAAGCTACCCCCGGATCGGCGCCCGCTTTGGCTGCCGCTGCACTACGCTCAGGCTCACAAACCGAGCCTTCGCTTCGTTCCGCGGCAGCCAAACCCCCAGAAGAAGGAACAACACCAAGAGAATTACCATGCATCTCTGCCTGCTTCTTTCTCGCCCTACTGTTCATTAATTAAGGGTACTAAAACTGTCCAAGAGATGTTGGCACGGAGGGACTTGCTCAAGTCGTTCCAAGTGTTGAAGGAATCAATCGGCAAACTGAAGGTTCACAGTGCGATATTGGATGGCGAGATTATCTGTATCGATGGCAATGGCGTAAGCCAATTCAACGAACTGTTCTCCCGAAGTGGTCATCCTATTTTCTATGCGTTCGATTTGCTGTGGCTGAATAACGAAGACCTGCGGAATCTCCCACTGATCGAACGAAAGCAACACCTTTGCGAACTCATTCGGAAAAACAAACCCGCGAGAATAATCTACGCCCAACATGTTGAAGAAAATGGAAAGCTGCTGTTCGAAGAAATCTGCCGGAACGATTTGGAAGGGATTGTTGCGAAGCGGAAACACGGCATCTATAAAAGCGACCATATCGGCTGGCTAAAGATGAAGAACCCGAAGTATTCGCAGGCGGAAAGGCGGCACGAGTTTATGACGAGGGCAAAATAAGCCTACGAGAGTTTCTCTCGCACATTTCTTTTCACAAAATAATTGGGAGGCAGCTTCCTGTCGCCATGCGAGCAACTTGCATGGGCAACTGTCTGCTGTCTTGCAGCGACGTTGTCATCGGCCACAATTTCTTCTCGGCCCGCATTAGGTTTGAGGCAGACCGGGCAAGTAAACGAATAGTGGACTTCGAAGGTTGGCATGCCAAAGACATTTTACTCCGATTGGCTCTGATTTGCCGGTCATGCGATTGTGGCTGTCGATTGACTGAAAGACTTCACGGCCACAGCCTCGTCATTCATGATGTCGAAGACAGTATAAAGTTTTGTAATTTGCATAAGGTCCCTGACCTTGCTCGTGAGGTTGAGAAGCTTGAGTTCTCCCTCTTGCTTCCGTACGGTCGTAAACGCACCGACCAGAGTACCCAAGCCCATGCTGTCGATGTAATGGACATCACCGAGATTGAGCAAAATCTGCTTATGTCCGTTCTTGAGCAGGTCACAAATCAAATCGCGCAATGCTGCGCTCTCCTTGCCAAGTTCAAGCCGACCGCTGATGTCTACAACCTTAACGCCGTCAACTTGTCGAATACTCATCGTCATTTTCATTGGCAACCTCCTGTGGCACTCAAAAACCGTACGCCTCTCCTTGCCAAGCGTAAACAACCAACCGTCACCCGACTGTTCAATATTGCACACACAAAAACGGCCCTCAAAGGAGAACTGGCTCAACTTCTGCAATTCCTCGTGCCGAACAACGTATACTTGCCACACGCCGACCTCGCCCAAGGAGCCGCGAAGGTGCGAAACGAAGAGTGGATCAAGACACTAGAAGACGGCAGGAAGGTGAAATTCGTTTACCAAGAACTGCCGAAGGATGGGGCATTTATCACCGCGCAGATTGAACGGAACGAGGTTGTCTATTCCGTCGTATTGACCAAGGCTGGAAACCCGTTGAGTCATGAAGATGTTGAGAGTCATTTCAAGGGCGAACTTTCAAAGAGGTAGTTCACGAACGAAAGTTGCGGGTCTGGCTCTGTGTTTCTCTTTTCCGACTGATTTGATTCGTGAATTCCGCAACCTGATCGTCAATGAGCTTGATTTCTAGCGCCAAGCGAATGTCTAAAGGATTCCTCGAAAAGCGCTCAAACAGTAGATTCCTTTCGGCTGTTAATTTCTTGCGTTTCTAATGCTCCTCGATTGCAATCTTTAACACGCAGATTTAACTCCTCTAGTTTCACTTCTTCTCGATGGCCTCAATAGCGGCAAGCTTCCGGTCTACATGAGGTTCTGAGCGCTTACCACCTGAATGCAGCACACAAGACATCCCGACAGCTACCCCACAGGTGGGGCAAGCGACGATGGATGCTTGTTTGAGCGTGAGTTCGCTCTTTTTCATCCTGACAGAATGCGGTTACGGCAGTCGCGTGTCTGTGCAATTGTGAACAAGTCCCCAAGGAAGGGGCCTGCGATGTTGTCAACTGGTCGGGGTCAAGCTATCGCAGGCCCGGGGGGGAACAAATTACTGTAGAACCGAAGTGTAACCTTCTGCGGAAATCGTGTCTGTTCACAACTGAACACTTTCGAGACGCGGAGAACCGTACTCCTTGCATGCCGCAGCGGTTGTTAAGTGAAGGCCCGGAAACGCTCACAGGTAGGGGTTAGGGTAAGGGACCCCGTTTCCGGGCCTTCTGGTCAAGTGCACCATGTTGGGGCTTGGCTACATTCCGCTACAACTGGGGGAACCCCTAGTAGCAGCAAAATCAAAGCACGAGTTGACTAGCGTATGTTGATGCTACTTCCTCGTAATCCCAAGGATGCCGAATGGCCGACCGTTTCGTTCACACCCTTCTGTTTGCTTGCCCCGAATGCAATCTTCCTGTCGCTATCAGCCGCATCAGCAAAGAAAAGAATTTGGAAGGAGTCGATGCAGAACGACTGCACATAAGGTGCAGCTACTGTGAAAAGGTGTCAGACATTGCCGCCGTGATGGCTAAGAAACATTACGTCGAGGAATGGCCGAACTAGTTAAAGACCACCGGAGGCCCGCTGACTCGTTTCCCTTTGAGGTCGACGGTGACCTCGACACGGTCGGCAATTTTGAAAAGCGGAATTCCTTTGTTCATCCCGTAGTCTTTACGATCGAAGGCCATTGTCCCCTTAACCGTGCCCGTGCCTGTCCCCTTGCCGCTAATCACAAAAGTAAGCTTCTCCTGCTTGGTTACTCCTCGTATTGTGAAGTCACCATCGAATACGACCGTATTAGGACCAGTTTGTTCAACCTTCGTTGAGTGAAACGTGATCAAAGGATTGTTGTCGACATCGAAGAAATCTTTGCTTTTTAGTTTGCCGTTCTTCATTCCACTTCCAGTATCCACTGTGGCAGCCTGAATCTTGATATCCAAAACGGCTGTCGAAAGTTCCGGCGACGTGAATGTCACAGTGGCGTCCCACTTGTCGAACTTGCCGACTATAGCCACTGATGCCTCCACATCAAACTTCATCGAGCTTTCTACCTTCGTAAACTCAAACACGGGGGCCTGCGCAAGAGTTACTGCAGGGAACATTACGCATGCCAAGAGGAAAAGCATAGTTAATCTCATTTGGGGAAGGCTGGCCCTGAACGCACCTCATTGTCAATGAGCGCCATCACCGTCGGGCCGCAATCCGCCCTTATCGGATGTGGCCCCGCCTATTTGTCCGCTTCTCTATTCCGCCTTAGTAATTCGGTACACTCTGAAATCTTGTCGTCCAGAGCTTTAATTTCAAAGGCCAAGTGAATCGCACCCGGCGTTTTCAAGAAACGCTCATACAGTTCGTCTCTCTTCTTTGTCAGTTTTTCGCGCTTTGCGTGCTGATCTTCTGCATCATCCTTAGGCACCGACAGCTCCTCTCGAAACTTTCCTCTTAATCTCGGTCAGTCTATCTGGGAATCAGAGAGAACGGAATCGGCAAAAACGACAGTACGAATGGATTGAGTCCTGTCTATTTACAGATTAGGAGCATATGCTTCGTTTCGACGGTTGGTGGGGTTGATGACTGACGTTCCCACTCAGGTCACCGTTGCCAGTCCGCCAATTCATTTCAGCCCCATCTTTGCGGTGGTACCTTGAAAACGATGTTTCTCCGCTTCAAGCAAGGTGCGAGAGCGGATATAAGCGAGCGGCATATTAAGGATTGCATCGAATGGGTCGATTCGTTGGACGACGCGAGTGCGGATGACATGCTCACCATAGAAAGAATCCAAATGCGATTAAAGCGGGAGTTGGGCTTGGAGACAAAATTGACGGCAAAAACTAGCAATCGCACGCAACGAACGTGGGCCATCCGCATCCAAAAGTAACGGGGAACTCAGAGGGCGAAGTAAATCAAGGTCTCAGGCAGAATTCGGACTTTGCTTGCACACCCAAGCCATGGCATCCCATCCCTGCTCTATCCACGCCACCATATCCTCTTGGCATCCAAAAGTTTTTGTGGGCCTGTCGCATCCCCTATCCTGCTGCGGACAGATTAGTTGCGCGTCATTGTCGGCTGGTACTTGCTGCTCAAGTTCACGTTTGCAGTTCGGACAGCAGACTTTTCCTCGTGTGAGTCTGCCGTTCTCACAATCCCCGACGAAAACAACGCCAGCGAGTACTCGTTCAAAAAGCATCTGAGCCTCGAATTCCTAATTCAAGCATCATAATGCTAAATCAACGATGGCGGCGCGTGTCAACCACCTTGAGACAGGTGCTCACGGAATTTAGTGAGCTATTCATGGGTGCTGGGCCGGCTTATTGATCCAGACTTCGGCGGGGATTTGGGGTGGTTTCGGGGCGCTTCGCACGAAGCGCTCCGGGTGACGTTGGTAAGCAACATCGAGCACATCTTGCCGTTGCCGTAAGACGCTTTCCGCTTGGCCATAGTGAACCATCGCTGGCGTCAACAAGCCGATGCCAGAGTGACGATGCTCTTCGTTATACCACCGAAAAAAACTCTGACAGAAAGCGCGACTGTCCTGGATGCACCCAAAGCGGTCCGGGAACTCCGGCCGATACTTTAGGGTTCGGAATTGGCTCTCGGAAAAGGGATTGTCGTCCGAGACGTGCGGTCGACTGTGCGTCTTCGTGACACCCAGGTCGGCGAGTAAAAAAGCTACCGGTTTGGACCTCATCGAGGTGCCGCGGTCGGCATGCAGGGTGAGTTGACCGGGCTGGATGTCTTGTTTCTTGCAACTTTCCTCGATCAGCCGCTTGGCCAGCTCAGAGCTTTCGCGATAAGCGACCATCCAGCCGGTGACGTAACGACTGAATACATCCAGCAGGACATACAAGTAGAAGTAACTCCATTTCGCTGGGCCGAGTAGTTTGGTTATATCCCAGCTCCAAAGTTGATTCGGAGCCGTGGCCAACAGTTCCGGCTTCTGGTAGGGCGGATGCGTCAACTGATCGCGGCGCTCGCGAACCTCGCCTTGCTCGTCGAGCAAGCGATACATGGTGCGAATCGAGCAGTGATATTCGCCTTCATCGAGCAACGTCGCATAAACAGCGGCTGGAGAACGATCCTGGAAACGTTCTTCGTGTAGACGAGCCAGGACCGCTTCCCGTTCCGCCGGGTGGAGTGCTCGTGCCGGCGAAGGCCGCGGGGATGCTACGGCGGGAGCAGCAGCCTTACGGCGCTGTCCGTAGTAAGACGCCCGCGGCATCCACAGAACTTGGCAAGCCGCGCTGGTGCCCACGTCGATCGCCAGTTCGGTGACCGCAGACATCAGGATTTCTCGTCCGGGTCCACGTCGGGAAGCGGGTTCCCCAACAGCGCAGCGACTTTTTTTTGAACGTCGATGATGATCTCCGCTTTGCGGAGTTTTTCCGTCAATCGGCCGACCTGACGGCGTAGCTGCTGAACTTCTTCTCCGAACGGGTTGTGCTTTGATTTCGGTCCGCGCCGTCGTGCGGTCAACGCTTCGCGAATACCGCTGGATCGTTCTCGCCGCCAGGTGGTGAGCAACGAGTAGTACAAGCCTTCCCGGCGAAGAAGAGCACCGAGAGCACCGCGTGTCGCTGCAGCGGCATCGGCTTCCTCGAGAATGCGTTGCTTATATTCAGCTGTGTAGGTACGACGCTTGGCTTTGGCTACCACCTCAGGGTCCGGCCGCGAAGCTGCCCCCGAATCGGCGCCTGCTTTGGCTGCCGCGTCACTCCGCTGCGGCTCGCCAGGAGGCGAGCCTTCGCTTCGTTCCGCGGCAGCCAAACCCCCAGAGGAAAGAACAACACCAAGAGAATTCCCATTCATCTCTGCTTGCTTCTTTCTCGCCCTACTCTTCATTAATTAAGAGTACTAAACCTGTCTCAGAGATGTTGGCACGGAGGGTGGCAACGCTACAAAAACTGAAAACCGGGCTAGGACTTTGCAGTCCGGCACCAACTCGCAATCGCCAACACGAAAAACAGGACACCACCATGCAAAAAACTTGTGTAAGAAATGGCAGTCCCGCCGGGAACACCTAGAAAAGGAAGATGA
Source organism: Candidatus Acidiferrales bacterium (assembly GCA_963709705.1). GTDB lineage: Bacteria > Acidobacteriota > Terriglobia > Acidiferrales > UBA7541 > Acidiferrum. Next base: position 19,246 of record CAVPXU010000014.1, on the reverse strand, counting down.
AGGCTCATAGCCGTGGTAAATCTGAAGATCACTGCAAGGACGGTACAAAGCAAGCCCAGCCAATAGCCTATCGCGCAGAGTTGTTTTTCCATTCATATCTCCAATAATTCAGATTTTTTCTTGGAGGGGACCCGAACTGGCTGCACGCTACTCTGGAGCAACTGCAGAGTCAAGCGACATTTCTCCTTTAGTCGATCAATTCCACTCGCGTCACCCGCCCTGCCACTACCATTGACGCAAAATCCCAGCCCCAAAGTTTGTTACCTGTCTTTGCAAATTCGAAAAGGCAGCTTGGGCATTCGACATGCACCACATCCGTGTCATCGAATCTCTCCACGCCCGCTGGCCACTTCAACCGAAAGAATCTCCCGCATTGCAAACATTCGGTGACATAACACAACCACTCGGGCGAACTTCCTTTGCGGACGTATTCCTCTTGCGGCGCTTTGCGCGGGATAACTGCTGGTTTGGGTTGCACGGCTGATCTCCACGATGAACTCGTAGAGGAAAAGGAGTGGTCAGTCTAGCGCTATACTTTACCCATGGCAAATCAGAGAATCGGGCCGGGAAAACGCCCTTGCCGCAAGTGTGGGCACGGCACAGCCATTCACCATCCAAAGCGCGTCATAGTCAGGAATCAACTGGTGTTCCGCCACCCGTGCAATCATCCCGACTGCAAATGCAGAGATTACAAATCAAAGTAGGTCCGGTCCCGAATCAACCCTATGCGCCAATCAGCACGACTCAACGGGAACTGGCGGGCGAATGAGATTTTTTCATTGCATGAAAGACGTACGTAATCTTCAGTGTTTCAAAGCTCTCGCCTTGATAAATAGTCTGAGTAAACGAGGTAGAGGAAATATCGGAGAAGACTTCTTTCACGAAGTGCGTCTTGCCGCCTGATTCCCATCGATTTTTCAGAATGAGACGATTCCCCTCCCAAGACGCTCCCTCGCTCATAATCTCGCAACCGTTGGGCAGATAATTTGCGCACCACAGAACTTGAATGCGGTGCAAATGTTCATCCCACCAGAAGATACCCCGACCCGTGATGTGTCCTTCGTCGCCCGTGGAATGATATTCCTCGATGAAAGACAGGGCTCCGGGGCCAGACTTCCACACTTCTTCGCCGTGGCCAGTTCCACCTTTGGGAAGGGCGTCAGTCGGTCTAACCTCGAAATTGATGGACCATCTCCCAGTGAGAGAGCGAACGAAATGCTGCATTTCGGTGCACATCGAATCCGAACCGGCATTAGGACTGGGTGCTACCGTCTGGTTTGAAGAGACCTGCTGGAATGCTCCCCAAATGAGGAAGATTGCGAGAGTTACTCTGAGCGTCATGAATGCCTCAATTCCCGGTCAGAGTATATAACCCACTCGTACCAATTCCTGGTAAACGGGGAACCGCCGAAGTACGCACCAGCCCGAAGATGTGTGATTTGGCACGACAAATCGGGGCTTTGCTTTTGTAGTATTTATTTTCGACTACTACCGCACTTCCAGCTTTTCAAAGGCTATCTACTGAACATTGAATAATATAGTGACATTACCGAATTCTTATGCTATCTTCCAAGCATGGGAAATCCAAAAGGTGTTCGACGAGACTTCGAAAAACTGGAACGGCGGCGCTGGCTCGCCGCGGGGCTGTTGCGGCAGGGCGTTCCTCAGGCGGAAGTGGCCCGGCAGGTGGGCGTGCATCGGCAATCCGTGAGTCGCTGGGCCCAGCAACTGGCCGAGGGCGGACGAAAGGCGCTGCAGAAGGCCGGGCGCGCCGGGCGCAAGCCGCGCCTGAAGACAGCCGACCTGCGGCGCATCGAACGCGGACTGCAGCGCGGGCCGGAAGCGCTGGGATACGAAACCAGTTTGTGGTCGGCTTGGCGCGTGGCCGACCTGATCGAACAGGAATGTGGCGTACGTTACAATCCTTCGCAGGCTTGGCGCATCCTGCGGCAACTGGGCTGGAGTTGCCAGCGTCCCGTGGGACGGGCCCTCGAGCGGGACGAGGCCAAGATTCGGGAGTGGAAAGCGAAGCGCTGGGTGGAGATTAAAAAAAAGCCCAAAAAGAAAGGCGAACCATCGTCTTCGCCGACGAAAGTGGACTGAGCGAGCGTCCCCACCGCACACGCACCTGGGCGCCGAAAGGACAGACGCCGGTGCTGCAATATCACTTCACTTGGAAGACTCTATCGGTGATCGCCGGAATCACCTTTTGGAATTTTTACTTCCGGCTCTTTCCCGGAGCCATTCGCAGCCAGCAGATCATCGCGTTTCTCACGCACCTGCGGCGGCATATTCCCGGCAAGCTGTTGATCGTTTGGGACGGCTTGCCCGCGCATCGCAGCCGTGCCGTCTGGGATTTCGTGCGCCAACAGCGAGGACGCATCTGGTTAGAATTTCTTCCTGCTTATGCCCCGGAACTGAATCCGACCGAATACATCTGGGGCCATCTGAAGCAACATGAGATCGCTAATCTCTGCCCCAAGAACCTCAGCGAGTTGAGCCTGCAAGCGGTCCGCGCCCTCAAACGCATGCGTCGCCGTCCAACCCTAGTTATGGCCTTCTGGCAACAGGCCGAGCTCTTTCCTGTGTAACTATATTATGCAATTCTAAATAGTCTGCGTCACCGTCGCAACACCCGTGCCTCTATCGTGCGACGGTGTGCGCGTAAGGTAGAGATAAACGCAGGCAAGAAAAAGCGTCGCCAGCGCATTCACAAAGAATGCGCCGTAGCCCAACACGAAGACGTGGCTCAAAATAGGCGCGATCATGTAAACGGTAATGCAGGCAGCTCCCAACTTAGCGGTTTTCGGAATCAGGAAAAGGATCGCTAGCGCAGTTTCTATGATCCCCGTCCCAATGCGAAACACCGGCTGAGAAATCAGCCCGTGTGCGGCATTGGACATTTTGGTGAAGCGCCCGTCGAAGTTCCCATTCCTACGTTCTTTGTCTGGGCAGGTTGAATCGCGACATTGGCATCAATTTTATATTTCTTAAGCGTGTCTTCTGCCAACTCATTCAAAGGCTTCGCTGCGAGATATGACAGGTTGAGATTGGAGATTTTGTCCGCCAACAAATACAGACTATCGCCGGGGAAAAGCGTTTAGAGTGGTTCCTCTGCGATATGGCAAAGCGCATGGGTCATGGCGTAGTCCACCAATGGCCTCTGCCCTCTCTCCTCAAGCTACTATGACGTAATAACTCGCGGTTTGTAGGCCACAGGGAAATTTATGTGACGGCTCACGATCCGCCTGAGAAGAGTCTGGGGTACGCGCGAAATCCGACTTAATTGTCGTGCCACCGTTCGACCACAAGGCACTGCGGCTTCCGGGCTTCGCGTTACCTTAGTGCACCGCGAACCAGTGCTAATGCTCGCCGTCCATCAGCTAATGCTGGGTTGCGTCTCGCGCTTTCAGGCGTCCGGCGCGAATGGCTTTCACCAAAATCGTGTAGTCGCGCTCAGCCTGGTCCGCGTAGGCGTCCGCAAATTTCGCAAGGGCTACATCGAATGTAGGGCTCTTCCCAAGATATCCCGCGATCAACGCGGCATCGCCCGTTCGCGCATGCGCCCGCGCCAGTGTCCAGCCGCAAATCCCCACATACTCGAGCCAGTCGCCTTTGGTCATGTTGTCCAGATCGATCTTCATCCTCATGTCGCGGAGCTGGCGGAAATAATAAGAGTGGCCGTCCTCGTCGCTGGTCCATCCGAGGAACACATCGCTTGCTGATTGCAGCATGCGCTGGCCCGTAACCACGCGTTCGCCGTGATTGGCATAGCGGCTCTTGCCGGCGAACGGCTCAAGCACCGAAGGCAGAGCTTCCTTGAATTGCAGCAGCATCGGGTCATGTTCGCCAGCCATAAGCAGCGCCACAGCGCAGCGCGTTCCCACGCTACCCACACCGACGACCTTCCGCGCAACATCGATAATATGGTAACGGTCCAGAATGATGCGGCGTTCCTCAGGAAGCGTCCTGCGGTAGTTGTGAAACATTTGGGTGACGTGTTTCCGCATCAAGTCACTCTCACGCGCATGATACACGAGCGGCGGATGATCCACGATGCGCGTACGGCCGTTCACCACATCCGCGATTTTTGGGAAAATGTGCTCGGCGGTCTGCCGCCGCGCTTTCTTTTCTACTTCCTCCCAGCGTTCTCTTGATGCCTCCGTCTTCGCTTCCTCAATGAAGACCTCGGCATCCATGCGCGAATACCACACTTCAAGCGCGCGCATGCGGGCATATTCGCGCATGTGCAGGCGATAGGATTGCGCCATCGTCAGCACCGCGTTGCGGCAGCCCCCGGTGCCCATGCCGATTTCGCGCGACGCGAGAACAATGCTAGCCGCCAGGCGCTTGACGTCCCATTCCCACGGCGCTTGAAGCGTTTCGTCGAAATCATTGATGTCGAATTGAAGCCGGCGCTCGGGACTGGCAAAGCCGCCGAAATTCGACGCGTGGCAATCACCGCAAGCCTGCACACGAATTCCTGTCGCAGGAGTCTTCGACAAATCCCACGCCATCACCGAGGCGGAACCGCGGAAAAATGCAAAAGGCGATTGCCGCATCCGGCCATAGCGGATCGGCAGAAGTTCGGGAAGGCGGCCGCGGTCGGACTGCTGCAGCACCTTCACGGGGTCGGGGCGCCCCGGCGGAGCGGCCCATCTGGCGTGCGAAGTCCTGGGCACCCTTTCGCGCAAGGCTTTTCCCGCGCTCATGCGCTCTTCCACGCTCGGCCCTAGTCCGTTCGGTCGTTCGCGTTGAATTTCCGGAGCTTTCTTTCGGTGGCTGGTCATCTGGTAGGCCTTATCGGCTACCCGCTAAGAATACGCTTTTACAGGCATTTCGTAACGAACTCCAGCTTGGGCGCGTGTTCCTCCGTGCCGACGCTATCGTGTTGGGATAGCAGTGGATTTCTGCTTCCGGTGGGATATAAACTCCCGGCGAGCCGAGGAAACACGAAATGAACCGACGGAATTTTATTTTCACGGCAGGGGCGACACTCGCTTCATTGACCGCCCTGCGAGGCAACGCAGCTGGTTCGAATGCGCGCAACGGATTTATTGCCCAGCCAGATCCGCTCGCGAAGACGCCCCTTTTGTTCGGAACCGATTATTACCCCGACCAGACTCCGGAAACGCTTTGGGTGCAGGACGCGGCGGCGATGGCGGACATGGGCATCACCAACGTGCGCATCGCGGAATTTGCGTGGGCTTTGATGGAGCCGCAGGAAGGCAAATTCGACTTTGCCTGGCTGCATCGCGCCGTGGAAATCCTGCGGACGCACAATATCGCGGTGATTCTAGGAACGCCTTCCGCCGCGCCGCCAAACTGGCTCACACAGAAATATCCCGGAGTGATGATGGTGAACGAGCATGGCATGACTCTGGCCACTGGCGCCCGCCGCTTCACATGCCCTACGAACAAGACCTACCGCCGGTTGTCGCTGGCCATCGCCACGGAAATGGCTAAAGCATTCTCGTCGGCTCCAGGAGTGATTGGTTGGCAGATCGACAACGAATTAACGCTAGGAACTTCTCCACGATGCTATTGCCGCTACTGCCGCGAGGGATTTCAGCAATGGCTGCGCGAAAAATACAAAACGCTGGACGCGATCAACACGGTTTGGGGAACTGTTTTCTGGAGCCAGACCTACACGGACTTCTCTGAAATCCCCGTGCCTCTCCCCTCTGGATCCTATCCGAATCCTGGACTGGCACTCGACTATGATCGTTATCAGAGCTACGCGAACATTTCTTTTCTGGAAGAGCAGCTTGCGATGCTGCGCAAGCTTTGCAGGAATCATTTCGTCACCACGAATAATGTGCCTGGCCTGACGGACACGATCGAAATGCGTGAGCTTTTCCGCGATCTCGATTTCGTCGCTTCCGACAACTATCCCGGTTTTTTCGCCATTCACCTGGGCAATCCGGAATCCGGCACAAATGTTTCTGGCGAAGTGGTCGCGCCGGTCGCTGCCTTCTCTCACGATTTCTCGCGCTGCATCAAGAACGGCAAGCCTTTTGTGATTATGGAAGAACAATCCGGCAAAGCCGGTCAGCCGACATTTTCGCCACAGCCCGACCCTGGCCAGGTACGCTTGTGGTCCTATCAAGCGGTCGCCCACGGCGCCATGGGCATAAATTATTTTCGCTGGGACACGGCCAATTTTGGCGCGGAGGAGTATTGGCACGGTTTGCTGAGACACGACCGCGGTCACAGCCTCGCCTTCGACGAAATTCAGCAAACGATCCGCGAATTAAAATCGCTCGGCCACGAAGCTCTGAATGCTTCCTATTCCGCCGATCTCGCCCTTTGCTTCGACTCAAATTCAGATTGGGCCTTCGCCATTCAGCCCGGCCAGCCCAAGGCGAAATATTTTGGCGAAGTGGCTCCGTGGTACGGCGCGATTTCCGCGTCCCATGCGGGCGTAGACATCGTCGATGCCACGCAGGACCTTTCCACGTACAAAATTTTGTTTGCCCCGGTGATGTACATCGTTACGGCGCAACAGGCAGAGCGAATCCGTACGTTCGTCCGCAACGGAGGTACTTTCATCGCGGGATTCCGCCTTGGTGTGAAAGACGAATATAGCCGGATTGTCGATACGCCCCTGCCCGGCCTGCTGCGCGATGTGATGGGCGTGGAACTGTTCGATTACCAGCCGATCTATGCGGAGAAACAGAATGTGCAGTTCTCTGGATTGCTGGCGGGGCCGAACGCCGAATGCCACATCTGGGCCGACATCCTTGATCCGAAACAAGCCGATGTGCTAGCTACCTATACGGGAGGAAGTTACGCAGGAAAGGCCGCAATCACTTCTCAAGTTTTTGGCAGAGGCAAAGCGATTTACGTCGGTCCGCATCTTGAACCGCCCGACCTGGCACGCGTTCTGCAGGCGCTTATCCAAGCGAACGGGGTCAAGAAATCGATTGAGGCGCCGCAAGGCGTCGAAGTCAACGAACGAAAGTCTGGCAAGCAAAAGTGGATCTACCTTTTGAATCACACCGCGAAGCCACAAACCGTGAAGTTCGATGGAAGCTTGAAGGATGTTCTGAGCGGCTCAACGCACTCCGGCTCCGTCAGTCTGATTGAATATGGAGTCAGCGTGCTGCTATCTGAAGAAAACGCCTAAGCACGCCTGGGTAGTCCGGCGCACTCTAATCCATTTTCATTCCGGGCATGGAGGAGTGATCCATATTGTCGTGGCCCTGGTCATCGTCGCCGGTGGACCAGATTTTCTTGGGGTCGGTCTCATAGGGGTAGACATGGACCATCCATCCGAATATGTGGGGATAGAATTGTCCGCCTGCCTCGTCGCAAGCTTCCTTGGTCGTGATGGAGCCCAGCAAACCAAATTTCGCGGCGTGGCCGAAATAAGCGGACTTTTGCCCCTCCGGCGCCTTGCAAAAATTGCTGTGCTGGTGCCAGCGCGCGATGCTGAGCGGAATTCTGTCGTTCAACTCTTCTTCGGTGGCGTCTACGCGATCAGTATACATAGCGCCGACCAGCTTGTATCCACCGTCCGGCGTTTTCTTGTAGAGCAGTGAGGTTGGCTTGAGCGGATCGAAAGATGATCGCGCTTCGAGACCGTATTCGCGCTTCGTGAAGTGATATTGGGGCTGCGGAATCTCCGGATGAAAGATGACGTAGCCGTCGGCCAATGCCTTGCGGTAATCCTGATAGGGAGCCATGGCAGTTTTCGCAGCTTCTACGACTGCGTCGGCCCGCTGTTGATCACCAGGCTGAGCTGGTTTCAGCGCTGTCATATACATGTGTCCAGACATGTGGGCCATATTGCCGTTTGTCGCGCCGGCCGCGCTCATACTCTGCTGATCGGATTGCGGAAGATTGTCGGCCAGCGCAGGCGGTGTCGCGTGCAGAAAGCCTACTGTCATGCAGAGCAGCACGGCTGACCGCACGCTCGAAGTGAACTGGGATCTCGGTGAAAACGGAAACATGTGATGCCTCCCTTGGGAGCTGGCCGATCTGCATCTAAAGGGACGTACCGCTTAATCATACCGTTGCAACGGATTTGTCGTGTCATGTGCGGCTTTGGAACCCTTCCACAGAGCCAAGCCCGACAAAACACCATAGAGGTGGCGCTGTCATGACGGGAAAGGGTAAAGCCCTAGCAAGACAAGGAGCAGTACTGTAATTCGCTTCATCGATCACCTCTATTGGAACGCTCGCCTAACGGTAAGAACACGCTCGCGGAACAATAGTTTCCAAGCGTGAAGACGAAATGACATGGCCCGACAACCTGTCGCCGGCTCCTGCGGTGCTTCAGGACATCGCTCTGTTCCTTCGATTATTGATTCTGCGTGGCGGGGGGAATTGCGGTGGGATTGGCGCCGTAGGTGATGGCGTCGCGCGTTTTCGCTAGCGGCGCGGAATCGAGGAAGCGGACAGTATCTCCGTCGCGCTCGAGTCCCAGATCCTTCCACATCGCGGATAGATCGACGTCGTAGGGCTTGTCTTTCATTTTGTCGTAGAGCGGAACCAGGACGGAGACACCCACTGCTTGATCGCCTAGGCGTAAGGCGTCGGTCAATTCCATATCCTTGCGAATATCTCCGCCAGCGCTCAGGATGCCGCGCAGGGCATCGTCGAGGCCCTTGGCGTTATTGGTCTGTTTGTGAATCTCGACATCGGCGAGAAAACAGAAAAGCGCGCCGCCCCAATAGGTTCGGCCCCATGTGTGCGTGTGATCCAGGCCTTCGTCGCCGGTTTGCGGCAGGCCCTGATGGAGGTCGCGAACTAACTCAAACCACATTTCGTGGGCGTCCATATGGCCGGCGCGAACGCGGGCGATTGGTTCGACATAAGTGGCAATGCCTTCTTCGATCCAGTGGTGATTTTCCGCCACGGACGGAAAACTGAGATGCACCATTTCGTGGGTAAGCATCCAATCCTGCGCCAGACCGGCCATTATTGTGTCGCTGCCGACATGAATGCGAATAAACCCGCCGTCAGGCGCCGGGAAAGTGGTGCCGCCGCGCACTCCTCTGCCGGAAGTGGGGATGATCCGAAGGCGAAGATTCGGGACAGGGTAGCGGCCATAGTAAGTCTTCACGGAATCCGCCGCCCAACGCACCCATTGCTGCAGATCCAGATCGGAGACTAGAAGCTGGCCAGCGTCGACACTGGCGTTGATGTGCGAGTCGCCGACCGTGTAGGTAAACGTGGTTTCGTCGGCGGAAGAATTCGTGGTGGGCATCAGCAACAGCGCTCCAAACAGATAAAGTACGATTCGCAACAGGGAGAGCGGACGCGCACAGGGAGTGGCACGATGCAGAAATCTGTCATAGACAGCCATCCTTGATTAAGATGCCGGTTTCGCGTGGAACGCAAGGAGTAAAATGCCAGCTCACAGGCGCGCGGCGTGACGGATGGCGCGGTTTCTTCTAAGCGGTAATGCTTTGGCCATTCCGGGAAAGTAAGAAAACGCGGCAACCGTAGGCGAGGGCCTACAATGGAAAAGAGAAACCGCGGTATGCCCAAACTTGGGAAGATCACATGGCTCATCGGAGCCTGGGCGGCGTTCCTTGCCCTCTATGCGGCCGCAGCCTACTATTTCGGGCCCGGAGCGAAGCTGTCGTCGATTGGCGACGTGGTGCAATGCTTCGTGCCACTTTTTGCAAACGCGGGATTGCTGATCAATGCCGGCACACCGCACTGGCGGCGCAATCTTTTTTGGATGCTGCTGGCGCTGAGCTGCACCATGTGGATGGTGGGCCAGTTTCAGTGGACCTACTACGAAGTTTATCTCCGCCAGGAACCGCCGGGACTGTTCGCCGGCGACATTATTTTTTATCTGCGAGGAATCCCGTTGATCGCGGCCCTGGCGCTGCGGCCACATCGCAAGCATGGTGAATTGCATCTGGGGCTGGGGTATCTGGATTTTGGCCTGCTGCTGACGTGGTGGACTTTTCTTTACGTGTTCGTGGTGCTGCCGTGGATGTACGCAACGCCGACACTGGACATTTACAACACGAATTACAACGTCCTGACGTATCTGCAGCACTTTTTGATCACGATCGGCTTCGCCGTTTGCTGGTTGCGCACGAAGGGAGCGTGGCGCACGGTGTATTTCCATTTATTTGGTGCGACCGCGCTTTACATGCTGGACTCGCTGATCACGAACATCGCGATCGCCAAGAATAGCTATTACACGGGCAGTTGGTATGACCTGCCGATGATGACGGCGTTTTTCTGGTATGGAATCGCGGGCGCGATTGCGTTTCAAAAGCGCGATGCGCTGGATGCGCCGATGGATAGCGATGACGAGCGGCTGGCGCGTGATTACGTGTGGGCGAGCCGGTTCGCCATGGCGGCGGTGCTGAGCCTGCCGTTGTTTGCGTTGTATGCGCTGCGCATTGAGCACGACACCCTGGCGGTGAAAGATTTCCGGCTGACGGTTACGCTGGTGGCCGCGTTGCCGCTGGCGTTGCTGGTGTTTTTGCGGACACACCTTGCGGACGCGGATCGCGCACGGCTTCTGGCGCGGTCGGAAAGCTCCATTGAGAATTTGCAGCGGCTGCAGGCGCAGATGGTGCAGTCCGAGAAACTGGTTTCACTGGGACAACTGGCCGCTGGCGCCGCGCACGAGATCAACAATCCATTGACGGCGATTCTTGGTTATTCGGATTTATTGGCAGACGACGAAACTTTGCCGGAGCGCGCTCGAGGAACCGCGGTGAAAATCCGCGAGCAGGCGCGGCGGACGAAGAGCCTGGTGCAGAATCTTTTGAGCTTCGCGCGGCAAGTGCCATCGGAACGCACGCTGCTGGATATCAATACAGTGCTGACGAATGCGGTGCAATTGCGGGCGCTGGATCTGCATAGTGGCGGTTCCACGATTGAGCTGCAGCTGGAGTCCGTGCTTCCCGGAGTGCGCGGTGACAACAACCAGCTGATGCAGGTTTTCTTTAACATTATCAGCAACGCACTGGATGCGATGGCGGCGTCCGGCGGCGGCAAACTGACGCTGCGCACGTTGCGGGATCGCGGCAATGTGGTGATTCTATTTTCCGACACCGGGCCTGGGCTGAAAGAACCGCATCGCGTGTTCGATCCCTTCTATACGACAAAACCAGTCGGCAAAGGCACGGGATTGGGACTGAGCATTTGTTACGGCATAGTGCAGGAACATGGCGGAAAGATTTTCTGCTATAACGGCCAGGCGGGCGGAGCCGTGTTTCGCGTGGAACTGCCCGCGGTGCTCGCGGTTCTGCCGCAAAGGGGCGCGCCGCAGGGCGGAAGCACCCCGGTATCTACGAAGTCGCACTGAACTTCCGGCTGCGCGTAAATTTCTTGCTATTTAATCGCACGGGTTGCGTAATAACTCATGAAGAGCGGCGAGTGGGTGTGGGCGAAGAGGCCGAGCGGATGAATGACATTGCCATTGCAACAGACAAATTGACGCGCAAGTTCGGAGACTTTACCGCGGTGGACCGAGTTGATTTGCGCGTGCAGGCAGGGCAGTTCTTTGGATTTTTGGGCCCGAATGGCGCGGGCAAATCCACCACGATCAAGATGTTGACGGGATTGCTGGCGCCGACTTCTGGCCGGATGGAATTGCTGGGACTGGATTTTCAGTCACATCCCGTTGAAGTGAAGCGGCAGATTGGCGTTGTGCCCGAGGGCATGGGCTTATTCGAGCGGCTGACCGGCAAGGAATATCTGCGATTTGTGGGACGCATGTATGGTCTGGACCGCGCCACAACCGAGAAGCGCACGGAGGAATTGCTGGAGTTCATGCAGCTGGCGGACCGCGAAAAGACAATGATCGCGGATTATTCCCACGGCATGCAAAAAAAGCTGGCGCTGGCCGCATCGGTAATTCACGGGCCGCGAATTTTATTTCTGGACGAACCATTTGAAGGCGTGGACGCGCTGGCGGCAGGGGCGTTGAAGGCTCTGTTAGGAAGAATGACGGAGCGCGGCGTGACGATTTTCCTGACCTCTCACGTGCTGGAAATTGTGGAACGGTTGTGCAGCCATGTGGGCATCATCCACAAAGGCAAGCTGGTGGCCCAGGGCTCGATGGAAGAATTGCGCGCGGGCGTGCCGGGTGAAGCAGGAGAAAAGAAAACACTGGAGCAGATTTTCCTGTCGATTGTAGGGCAAAGCGGCGCTGAACAAGTGCGGCTGGAGGAATTGTCATGGCTGACGTAGCGCAGCTGCCGGGCGTGTTCGAGCAGATCCGGTTGGTGGCCGGCGTGCGCTGGCTGATCCTGAAACACGGTTTGCGCAGGAAGAATAATGTTTGGGACCTGATCGGGATGATCTGGCTGGGAATTGTCAGCACGGCCGCGGTGATCGGGTTGTCTTTTGCATTTTATTATGGAGGTTACGAATTCCTGAGGACGGAACGCGCGGCATGGTTGTCTCTGTTGTTCTGGGGAATTTTTCTGTGGTGGCAGGTTTTCCCTATTTTTGTGGCGGGCTTCGGATCCAATTTTGAGTTCGCGACACTGCTTCGGTTTCCGTTGAGCAGGCGAGCTTTTTACTTACTGGGTTTGGGTTACGGACTCTCGGATTTCGCGGCGATTTCTTCGATTTGCTGGATCGTTTGCATGCTTGCGGGCGCGATGACGGTACGGTTGAGCGTTTTTCCATCGATGGCGCTGGTGTGTTTGCTTTTTGTGCTGATCAATCTAACCCTGGAGCGGCTGGTGGGTTCCTGGCTGGAGAAATTGCTGTCAAAGCGGCGATCGCGTGAGATATTTCTGGCGGTATTCGTGATGTGCATGGTGTCGTTGAACTTCCTGAATCCGATTCTGCAACGATGGGGACACAGCCGTAACAAGCCGCAGCTTCTGCACCTGATTCCTTATTTCAACTGGCTGCCGGGATCGCTGGCGGGAAACGCCGTGGCTGCGAGCGTGCTGTCCAATTTTCGCGGCTTGGCAATCGGGATTGGCGGGCTGCTGGCCTGGGGCGTGATAACCAGCGCGTTCCTGTGGCAACGATACGCGGCGCAGTACAGCGGGGAAATGATCAGCGAAAGCGCCGCGCCGGCGGCCGCAAAGAAGCGGGTGAAAAGAGAGATTGATGCAGCGGAGCGGCCCGGATTGCTTTCGCCGCAGGTGGCGGCGGTGCTGTGGAAAGAATTTCGGTATATGACCCGCAACGGTTTCGCGTTTTTACAACTGCTGATACCACCGGTGATGGTAATCGTGTTTTCTTACCAGTTCGGGCCGGGCTCGATGTTGAAAGATCATTCGGTGAAGCCGGCGCTGTTTTTTCCCGGAATCATGGCTTATCTGATTTTGATTATGCTGACGCCTGCCTACAATTCGTTTGCGTTCGAGGGGAAAGGCATTCAGACATATTTCATGGCACCGGTGAGATTTCAGGATGTGTTACTGGGGAAAAATTTGTTTGTGCTTGGGTTGGTGGGATTTGAATTGATGTTGGCGCTGGGGTTGCTTACGTGGCGCGGAGGATGGCCTGGGTGGCCCGTGTTTGCGGCGACCGTTGCGGCTGGGGCTTTTGCGGTGTTGAGTCAATTCGCGATCGCGAATTGGTCTTCGCTTAGTTTTCCCAAAAAGATGGAGATCGGGAAAATGAAGGGGCAGCGGAATTCGGGAGTTGCGGTGTGGACCGCGTTTGGAGTGCAGATCGTGGTGATGGGAATTTGCACGCTGATATTGCTGGCGGGACGCTGGACCGGGAATCCTTGGCTGGCGCCGCTGACGTTCGCGGGACTGACCGCAGCGGCGCTGGGCGGATACGCGGCATCATTGACCGCGATGAATGGATTGGCGGAAGCGAAGAAGGATGTCTTGATCGAGACATTGACTCGTTAAGCAGAAGAGCGGCCCAAAAACATCTCTATGCTGTCAGGATAATGCGCGTGGCTGGGCGCAAAGGCGTGCGGGTGTGAAACAAATGGCGTAGGATTTCACCACGAATTCACTGAGTCCGCTACGAGGGGTGGAGGAAATGAACCGTTCAGTTTGGGCCGTGATGCTTGTGGCAGGTTTGCTGGTTTGTTCGAAAAGCACGTGGGCACAGATGCCGGCGCATGCCAACTCTGACGAGAAAATTGAAACCAAAGACCTGCCGCCGTGGACGCCGCTGCTGAATGACACCTTGCATTGGATCCCGGAAATACCCGCTGTTGCAGGGCACGAAAACGGATTGCTGTCTAAATTGAAAAAAGACTTGAAGGATTATTCTGCCAGAAGCGACAGCGCCGGGAACCTGATTATTACTTTCGGAAGCGGAACTCCGGTCCGGCTTGTTGCTACGCCCGTCGACGAACCCGGCTACGTCGTGAGCGGGATTACGGAAGATGGATACTTACGCGTCCAGAGGTTGCCGCAAGTGGCGCCAAATCCGGTGTTTGATGCTCTCTATTTTGCCCAACCGGTGGTTATCACAACGCGTGAGAATAAAACAGTCTCCGGCGTGTTTGCCGGACTGAGCGTCCATTTGCAACCCGGGCGGGTGGACGGTCCGAAAATGAATCACCCCGATGAGTTGTATGTGGATATCGGCGCGAAAAGCGCCGATGAAGTACGGGCGGCCGGCGTGAATCTGCTAGATCCCATTGCTTACGCTGGGATGGCGTTCGATGCCGATCGGTTCCCACCCAACTACAAGGCCGGAGATGGTCTGGACGACCGGTTCGGCGTTGCCGCATTGCAAGAACTGCTCCCGGAGCTGAGACTTTCGAAGTCTTTGCCGAAGCAAGGAACCACGGTAATTGCGTTCGTCACGCAGTCGTGGACGGGCGGGCGCGGACTGAACCGACTGCTCGAGGAAATCCACCCGGATGAAATGGTATATGTCGGACGCTTACAGGGGTCCGAAGAGTCAGCCCTAGGTGAAGGAGTTTTGCTGGGCGTGGACGATGCGAAGCCGGCTCTGACTGGGCTTGCAGCACGTTTCCAGGAAATTTCGGAGCAACGGCAGATACCGTTGAGAGTCATCTCGGCAAAAAAGCCACGCGTAGCCAGTTATGCGAAGGCGAGTGAATTTCCGCAGCAATTCGTGCAGTTGGGAGTGACGACGCTCTGGCCAGCAACGCCAGCGGCGGTCGTGTCCTACGACGATGTTTTGCATGTGGAACAGTTGCTTCAGGGCTACTTCCGCATCTATGCCGCTCCGAATGTGGGCGTGCCTGGGAGAGAGCCTTATCGGGACCCGCGGCAGGCCCCAACGTTTCAAGATCTGGTGACGTCATATGGGGCCAGCGGGCATGAAGGGAATGTGAGAGAAACAGTTCTGCGCATGCTGCCGGAGTGGGCGAGGAAGAAGGCGGTAACGGATGCGGCGGGAAACCTGGTGCTGCATATTAGCGACGAAGCCGCAGATAAAAAGACCCCGCGCATCGCGTTCGTGGCGCATATGGATGAGATTGGGTATGAGGTGAAGAAAATTGAGGACGACGGGAGGTTGCAGGTTACGGTGGTGGGTGGCGGCTACCCGCAATATTTTCTTGGGCATGTTGTTTTGGTGCATACGAAGACGTCGGGTTCGTTCGGTGGGGTTCTGGAACTGCCAGGGGGATGGGACAAGCCGGGCTTTGCGTTTGAGGATTGGATCAAGTCAATTGATGAGCCGGCGCAAATGTATGTGGGAACGCGGACGAAGGAGGAAACAGAGAAGCTGGGAATCGCGGTGGGGGATTTCATTACTGTGCCCAAGCAATACCGGCAACTTGTGGGAACACGGGCTAGTGCGCGGAGCATGGATGACCGCGTTGGTTGTGCGGCGTTGATATCGGCGGTGCGAGCGCTGGGGCCGGACTTGCCGGGGCGCGATGTGACGTTTGTGTGGTCGACAGAAGAGGAAGTGGGATTGAAAGGGGCGGCGGCATTTGCGGAACAGGCGGCGAAGGAAGGGCGTTCGCCGGATTTTGTGTTCGCGATTGATACGTTTGTGAGCTCCGATTCGCCGCTGGAATCGAAGCGATTTGCGGATGCGGAGTTGGGGAAGGGCTTCGTGGTGCGGGCGGTGGATAATTCGAATATCGTGCCACTGGAATATGTGGATCGCGTGGTGGAGCTGGCGAAAGAGAACAACATTGCGGTGCAGTACGGGGTTACGGGCGGTGGGAATGACGGTGCGGTGTTCACGCGGTATGGATCGGTGGATGTGGCGCTGGGATGGCCGCTGCGGTATGCGCATTCTCCCGGTGAGGTGATTGATACCAAAGACCTAGATGCACTGGGAAAGATTGTGGAAGTGCTGGCGAGGAAGTGGTGAGCTGACCAGCGGAAGTTGAACGGGAGTAGGGAGGGTAGCGCTTGTCTAGTAAGCCCATTCACCAAAAAGCTCAAGCCCCAGGGTGGGCATTCTGGCATGGCAGCAGACCATTACCTGCATGTTCCGCGCTTCCACTTGCTTGTCAAACTGGGCCGTCGCCACGATCTCGTTTTTCAGAGTGCCCAGAGACGAAGTAGGACCCCTCACATTCCCAGTTAACAGGGAAAAAATCAGGGAATCGCCTGTTCTAGGCAGGATTGGCTTACTACAAACCTATAGCTGACACGGATTCCCCACAAACAGCGTCTCTTTGTGGCTACTTATCAGGGAATAACAGAGAAATTACAGCTAGGGATTCTGCGCAAACGTTTGACCCTTAATCCCCAGCGTCGCGACCAAGGTCATCGCGACTAATAATGTCGAAGTTTTTGTTTTCATTGTGATTCCTCGAAACATCACGGCCAATTTGGGAGGTGCCTAGGTGGGTAACTTATGCCGCAATGGGTGCTGCATTTTCCATCCTTGATGCACAGACATCAAGTATTAAGTTGTGGACCACCACCGTCCTGACCCTGACTTCTGTAGGCGGTATGGGAACCAGTAGGTAATGGGAATGGACGCCAGATCGTTTCACAGGATATTCAAGTTTCGACTCTGGCGTGTTCTTGCTTAACCGCCCATATTGACTAGTGCAAGATGAGGAAGTAGTATCGTCTTATTGTTCCTCCGCATTGCTTCGTTGGCATCCGGGCTGAATGGGCTGCCGTCGATCCTGGTTGTACATCAGAGTCAATGCCACAAGTAAGGCTCGCAATGAAAGACCCTTTCTCCCATGCCTTTAAAAGGGAATTAACCCGTACGCTAGTAACAGCGAACGGTAAGAAAAAACGTGAAGTATTGACTGCAAAGAGGGATGTGTTATTCGCGAAGTTTTTGAGGAATCCTCAAGAGATTCGCTTGGCTTTAGAAATCAAACTCATCGACGATCAAGTCGCGCTATGCACTGAGCTAATGCGACAGGAGACAAAGAGACGGAGCTAGACTTGAAAGCCCGTTCATCCGACGGCAGTCAATTAACTCTCGCTCCCTGGCCGATCACTATTTTACTTCCCTTCACGGCCCCAGTCTGCCCAATCACCTTAAGGACCTTGAACGTGCCGTTGCTGTGAGCAGCCTCTCGCGAAAAAAATCTCCCTTCTTGTGTCAAACCCCTCACGCGCATAGAATCCTCGTAGAATTTCCATCCGCGCATGGTTGGGTAACGCAGTTTGGAGTGAAACCATGCGATGCCTTCCTCGTAGTATCCGGAATAGATTCCTGTGCGCTGTCGTGGTGTTGGCCTGCCTTGCTTTGACGTCTTGCGGTACCACCTGTTTCGCCGGTATTTTCGCCAATGGTACCGGCGTCGTCCTCGTTAAAAACTCAACTCCGCCTCCCGCCTGCCCTTTTTCGATGGGTGTGGGTATGATGAACGTCGCCGCTGGCAAGTCGCAGATTTGCGAAATTTGCACTGCCTCCAGCCGAGCGCAACATATTTTCGTAACCCTCAAAAGCATTCAACTTCACTCCGTTTTCCCCGACTCTCCAAACAATCCCCAATGGCTCGAACTTGCGCCTCAACTCCGTCGTGAACCTCGCCAAATCGACCTGCTCTTCGATTCGACCCCGGAAATTCTCGTTCAAAGCGCATCCGTACCCGCAGGCACGTACCGTGAACTGCTCCTTCAATTCTTGCCGGACACTCCCTCCGACCCCGATGCGCTACCCGCCGAAAATTCCTGCGGCAACAACCGCCGAAATTGCATGCTCATGGCTGACGGCCGCGTCGAGGAGCTTCATTTCACGGGCAACAGCGAATCGCCTGAGCTTCTCCTGCCCTTGCAATACAACGGAAGCAGCGCACTCGCTGTCATGCCCGGCGCAACCGTCGATCTACGGTTCACGCTGCAGCCGCAGCAGGTCTCCGCTGTCTCCCGGTCGGAAGGTTGGCAAATCCATTATGTCCTTGTAGGCACTGCTTCAGTATCGAGGTAGCAGCGCTACCTCGCGCAGAGGAAAGCGAGCCTGTAGGTCCCGGCACGGTGCCCTCCGGTTACGGGAGAGACCGCCAGCGAGCCCCGTCAACGGATAGAAGGCGAGGAGCAGGATTCCTGCGACCAGAACGATGTGAATGAGTCCAGAGGTAATGTGAAACGCGAGAAATCCGAGCAACCAAAGAACGATTAAAAGTGTGGATTATTCCGAGCATGTGTTCAACTCCTTCTTTCTCGGAGCGCGCCAATCGGGAATTCGCTTGTCGGACACAGGACGGATGCCGGCTTCTTGTTCGATCCGTGCTTGTGAAGATCATGCTGCCAGATACACAGAATTGAAATCTGTTCGATACGAAGCGGATTTGCTGCTCACCGTTGAAGAGACGCCGGGATCCTACGAATCGCCGGTGTGTTTGCAATAGGGTTGGTCTTCACTACACGCACGTCGTAACGTAATCCCGGGCACGCAATAAACAGGTCGCGCTGCAAACACGAGTGATACGGAATCTCAAGATCCAAGGTATGGAAGAAAATGTGCTCAAAAAATATTTACACCCCTCAAAGCTGCGGAAGATAGGCTAGCTGGCCCATTTTCTCCTTTCCCAGAATTGTGCCAGGGTTAAAATGTACCGGAGCATTTTGTGGCTCCGCCCTGAGTGGCATACCTCTAGCTTATGTTTCTTGGGCAATCGAACATAACTCGCGGGGTTGAATTGCGGTGAGACGAGACCAAGCCAAATTGAACTCGATGGGAAAAGAGCGCCGCCACATTGCGAAGCTTGAGTTACAGGGACAGATACTCGCTATGCTTGAGCGCGGGATTTCGCAGCACTCGATTGCAACACAATTGGACAGGTCAATCGGCACTGTTTCTGATCATGTCCGACTGTTGAGGGATGAGGGCAAGTACAAGGTAAAAGTGAGACAGTGCCTCAAAACAGCCCCACTTATTAGAGGCCGGCGCAAGTGCCGCGCGTGTGGCGATCCAAAGACTC
>CAVPXU010000013.1:0-289069 GCA_963709705.1 Candidatus Acidiferrales bacterium | reverse complement strand
CGCGGAAATCGTACAAGACGCCACTCTCTGTGGGTTGGAAATGATCACCAGAGGGTTCACTCGATCAACCCTTCGGTTAACAGCCAAGGTGGTCAAAAATCTAAGTGCCGCGTCTGGTGTCGCTTACATAAGACTCGGAGCCATTCTTACTTTTCTAGCTGCACCCAATCTTGCACCCAAAAGTATTCGCAATCAGCACACGACAGCCGACGCCTTCTGTCCCACAACGCGTCTGGGAAACTTTCCGCGGATTGTCACCTACGTTGGAGTTATTTCGAGTCGACCATTCGCGGATCAGTTGCAACTCAACTGTAGATCTTCCCCGTTGCTTCGGTCATTCTGCACGGCTTTTTCTCGATCAATCCATTCGCGAATATAAGAGGGGCAATTCCGAAGGCGAGTGCCGGTTGTCTCAGAGCACGCTAAATAAGTGACCACGTGCTGGTCCACAAGCCTCACGTTTTGCAGGTCCAAGTCTACTTTGACATTCAGCGTTTCTTCCGAGGACACTGCCATTTGAAGTTCTAGCAGTTCTTCCGCCTTAATCCTTCCGCTGATGCTCAGGACCACGCGCTTCTTGTCCCTAGATTTGGTAATTTTCCACATGAAATTCCTTTTCTCTTTGTGTTGAAGAATGGAAAACGGAGTGCGGCGATCGCTCGCTGCACTCCGTTTGTGTTACTGCAAGTTCAGGATTAACGGTGTGCTCTTCGTCGTCGTTCCACTCGTTGCGATCACCAGGATCGTCTGCGAGCCGGGAGTTGGCTGTGTGCTTTTCGATCCGCCGCTGCATGCCGTCAAGCATCCGAGCGAGATAACCGACAGAAGCAGCGCGCAGACGAACATGCGCAGCTTCCGGGCGTCTTTGCGTACGCACCAGAGCAGGAAGAGGTAGACCGGTGCCAGGAAAATCGCCGCGGTACCTTTCGGCAGCGACATTCCTGCCGCACGTACAGAAGCGGCTGAGATCGTGAGTGAACTCGTGGCTTGTCCTCCGGCCGTGATGGTCGGCTGCGTCGGATTGAAGCTGCAGGTGACTCCGACGGGCAAGCCCGCACAGCTCAAAGTCACCGTACCGGTGAGGCCCGAGCGCGAGGCGACCTGCAATGATACTGGCGAGGAGGTCGCTCCATAGGCCAGATTCACGCTGCTTGCGGAGAGACTGAGGGTCATATCGGGCGAGTTCGCGTACACCGTCAGCGTGCTGGCGGCGGAACTCGAAGCCGAGTAATTGCTATTCACGACGTAGTACGCGGCGAGCGAGTGTGCGCCAAGGGCGAGGGAGTTCGTCGAGAAAGTGGCCGTCCCGTTGGTCACGGTCGCAGTTCCAATCTGAGTCTTGCCGTCATCGAAGGTGACTGTCCCAGAGGGAGCCGGGCCGGAAGAAGTCGTGACGTTCGCTTGCAAAGTCACGCTCTCGCCCAGCACGGAAGTAGTGGGGGCAACCAAGGTAGTGGTCGTAGCAGCCGCGCTCGGACTCGGCGAGGACGCCACGCCGCTTTGGTTGCGGTAGTAACAATCGGAAACGATGCTCAAGCCGAAATAGATGGTACTGGGATTCTGCACGATATTCACAAAGCTGCCCGCCGACGCCATCGGCCCGTTGCTGCTGTCGAATTCATCCAAGGGAATATTGAGTCCCTGGGCCGAGAACATCGTGGTTGCTACTTGGCTATCGAGGAATGGGAAATTCTCGCTGTTACTGCCTGTCTTGCCCGGATTCTGCACTTGTCCAACGATCAGGTAGTGGTCAACGTTGAACAAATCGCTCGGCCCGCTCCACGGATATTGGTAGCCAGCGAAGGTCGGAGTGGCTCGATCCACAAACGGAGGCAGATTGATGGTTCCGTTTTGACCGTACCATGGATAGAAGCTTCGGCAGGGGCCATCAGTGTTGTCATCGTCTTCCAAGATGCCCATGTCCGGAGGATTGATTGGGTAGGAGCTAAAACCCACCCAGCCGGGCCAATAATGAACCTTATAGTTTGTCGGAACCAGCGCCATATAGAAGGAACGCTGCGAAGCTTGGCCGATGGCTTTGATCGCGAGGTTCTGAACCAGTTGGTTGGGAGCGTAGAAGGTCGGATTGTTGGTGTTGGTTACGAGCGGTCCAAGTTGTGACAACTTGCCCCAGTCGCCCAGTATGGTGTCGAGTTCAGTGTCGAAACCGATGGTGAACTGCTGTTGCAGCGAGCTGTTCGCCAAGTCCCCAATGGTCGTTACCAGCTTGAGTTCCGGGCTGGGCAGGGGCGTAGGGCCGCCTCCGGTGGTGAGACCGCCAGCGACGTCGCCAGCGCCCTCAAACATCGAAGAGATGCCCGAGATGGACGCAGCTATCACTGGCGCCAGTTCCGGGTTCCCTGACGCGAAGGCCGCGGTGAAGGATACCGCACTCCCTACGAGGTTCAGGATGTTGTCGATGTTGGCCTTGACGGGAGTGGTGGGCGGAGGCTGCAAGTTGCTGCCTTCGACGGAGGCGGCCGCTCCAATCAACGCCAGCGCGGCGCTTCCGTTCCCGGACGCAACAATGTCCTTCATATTGGTCGGTCCCGTCACCATAAAGAGCAGCACATTATCCAGATCAATAATCTCGGTGCTGAGCTGCTGGGCGACTGCCTGAAGGTCCTGTGCCGTGAAGCACTCCGGGGTCTCCTTCGTCACCGGGTCAGTCCATGTGTAACAACTGTTCGCTGCACCAGGAAACGGAAGATTGACCGGGTCAAAGGTGTGGTAATCCAGAAGCGTGTTGAGCGACCCGGTGAAGTAATAGTGGATATTATCCAGATAATCGCCCTGCGCGCCTTTCATATAGTACTGGGTAAGGAGCTGGTAGCTCGCATATTGGTACGCAGTGTACTGGCCTGTCAGCGAACTCGCCCCGGGCAAAAGGTTCCCGGTCAGCTCCGGCCACTCCACCGCCTGTTGCGAGTTGACTACATCGATCGTGTAATCGGAGCCTGAGCTCTCTTGCGAAACCCGAGTCGGCCAAAAGAGCCCGTGCAGGTTTCGCTGAACAATGCCATGTAGATTTCCGGTCTGTCCTTGCTGTGCGTAAGCCGTGTTGGAGAGCGCCACGTGGCCGCTCAAAGCATCACCGCAGTCCGTGCAACTAACCAGGCTGTAGTTGCTCCCGGGCGCGTAAAGGCTCAACGTTGACATTGGGACGCCGCCCATACTTTCCAAGGGGGCAACGCATTTGGGACTACCAGCCCACGGGAGTTGACAGACTCTTTTGGCCACATCCCAAGTCGAGGCGCCATAGAGCGGGGTGCCTACCGAGACGAGAAATGCCAACTGGACGGGATTGACAGCGGCGAGATCATTCTGCAACTGCATAAAGGTGCTCGCTTCCGTTGGGGCGTCGCTCGATCCTGTCGGGTAAAACTTGCCACAGCTCGTCACATCGGTTTGCTGCTTTGCGCTGTTCGCCATCGCGCCACAATTGGCGTTGAAGTCCAAATTGTCCAGATTGTCGCGCTGTAGCTTCATCAACCAGAAACCATTGGTTTGGTTCGCTGGCGAATAAAAAACGACCTTGTCCGGATAACTGAATTGGTTGTAGCGGAACAACGAACCGACGTTCAACAGAGTGACCGTGCTTTGGCCGCTGCCATTGTTGGGATCGTTCGGCGACACCATATACTCGAACGTGCCGGAAGACTGGAAGTTGTAGTTCCCCGTAGCGTCTTCGATTAACGATCCTGTGGCGAAGACATCAAAGGTCGTCGCCATGTTGTTTGTATAGAAGTTCTCATAGGCCGAGCCAGCCGCCGCTCCGCCGGCTCCGATCGCCATGTAGCTCTGGGGATAATCTGCGGTGGCGTCGAGTGGCGTGTAGTTTGTGCCTCCGATCGCGCTGGTGTCCAGAAACCCAGCCGCACTGAAGCCCTGGATTGTCCCAACGATGGCAATCTGATCATTCGTGAGAGTCTGCAGGTATGCGGCGAGATTCTGCGAACCCGGAAAGCACTGCGTCGCACCGGGTACTTCCAGTAGGGTTTGGCGGTTCACAACAACGGCAAGGTATCCGTTAGAAGTACCCGAACAGGTAGAACCGCCGAGGGTCGGCAACTGCTCATAGCCAATCTGGATCCATGGCGTTTTGCCGTTCCAGCCCCCTGGAGTCAGGGTGTTGAAAATCACCGCGGGCGGAAGATAGCCGTCGCCAATCGGGCTTGAACCAAGAGCAGCCGTGGCTTCAGCTTTCGTCGGCGCCTTTGCGGTCACTTTTCCGGGCACCGTCGAGCGCGATGCCGCCTGAGCCGCCTCAGATTTCCCGTTGAAGTGCAGCCGCGAGCTTGCGAGGGAGCCGTCGGATTTCTTGGCGACGGCGTACAGGACGTTTTTTCCTGGCAGCATGCCATCGGCTGACGACAAAGTGCCGACCTCGCAGACCGCTTCGGAGCACGGAGTTTCGGTGAATTTCGGAGTGACGTCTTTGCCGTTGAGGGTAACCCGGACCGTTTCGGGTCGAGTTTCGGCGGGCATCGAAATCGTAATCGTCTTTGTAGACGAACTCCCCGCTGAAGCGCTATTCGGAGAGGCGTGGATCAAAATGGCGTTTTTAGCCGGATAGCTGTGATCGGCGGAGGTAGTCTCTGCTGTGCTCGCGGGTTCCTTATCGGCAGCAGCCGTTCTGGAAGTCCCAACAGAAAACTGGCAAGCGAACAGCGCGCCGACCAGCAGCAACGACCTTTGTGCGATTTTCATGACATCACCCTCTCGATTTCCTTAAGCTTCGGCTCCGCGCTTGTTGCGCCTCGGATCAAACGTCCCTTGAGCCCGCGGTTAGAAATGCAAGAACGCTGCCAAATTTAAGTACTGGAATCGGAATTACTTATGGGAAGGAAGGGTCCCGGAGACTTCAGGAATTTCCGAAACTTCGTGAAGGAAGCAAACGAATCTTAGTGGGTTTGAAAGCGGCGCTTATCGATGTGCAATGATTTGATTTTGGAATCGAGCGTGGAGGCGGGCATGCCAAGTTTCGCCGCCGCTCCCGAGGATCCCGAAACTCGTCCCCCGGCTTCCGCCAGGGCGGCTTCAATGCGCTTTTTCTCTTGATCGACCAGGTCCTCCCGCAGCGGCTGGACTGCGGCCGGCCTCAAGGTCAGCCAACTCTCGTCAACGGAAAATTCATCCGAGTCGCACAAGATCACCGAGCGCTCAATGACATTCTGCAGTTCACGGATATTGCCTGGCCAGGCATAGGATTGCAAATGAGCCAGGCTCTTCTTTTCGATGCTGGTGATCCTTTTCCCTGCCTTCGTCGCATAGCGGTCGATAAAATACTCGACCAGCAAGCGAATATCTTCCCTCCGCTCCCGAAGCGGTGGCACTTTCACCGGGAAGACGTTGATGCGATAAAAAAGGTCGCTGCGAAAAGTGCCGGCCGCAACCTCCACGGGAAGGTCGCGGTGCGTGGCCGTTATGACACGGACGTCTGCTCGAATCGGGCGGGTACCTCCCACGCGATCGAATTCGCGCTCCTGCAAAACGCGGAGCAAAGCCACTTGAATCTCCGCATTCAACTCCCCGATTTCGTCAAGGAAGATTGTGCCGCCTTCGGCCAGTTCGAAGCGACCCAACCTTCTTTGCAACGCACCGGTGAAGGCGCCTTTCTCGTGGCCGAATAGTTCGGAAGCGATGAGATCGCGGGGAATCGCCGCACAATTCACACTCACGAAGGGACGCGACGACCGCGGCGAGCGTTTGTGAATCGCCCGCGCGATGAGTTCCTTGCCCGTGCCGGTTTCACCGGTGATGAGAACGGTGGTATCGCTTGGAGCAACTTTTGTGACGCGCATGAGGACCGCTTGAAGAGCGGAAGATGTGCCCACGATTTCCTCGAACATGGACGCCTTGTCGATTTCCTCGCGCAGCGCGATGTTTTCCCGTTGCGTTCGCTCCTGCGCCCGCTTCTGATCGTCAATGTCTGTTCGAACACCACACCAGCGGGTTATACGTCCTTGTTCGTCGCGAAGCGGATTCAGCCGATACAAAAACCAGCGGTAATCCCCATCGTGCCGGCGCATTCTCACTTCCGTCTCAAAGGCTTCGCCGTGCTTAAAGGTTTCTTGTATCCCTATCTTCAGCGCCGCTATGTCCTCGGGATGGGTAACCAGATCAAGAAATTCCATCGGATGGTTTCGCGGAATCGGACCGAAATAGTCCAGCGTTGCGCGGTTTCCGTAAGAGACATTTGCGTCCGCTTCCCAAATGAACATGTGGACCGGCGCAACATCAATGACCTGCTGCAATTGACGAGCCTGCTCCTTCACCGCCTCTTCAGCGCGTTTCCGGTCTGTGATGTCTCTCATCACCACCTGCCGTCCGCCCGGCAGCATGGGAGAAAGAGAAATCTCCACCGTCAGCTTGGAGCCATCTCTACGCAAGAAGGTCCGCTCAAATCGCGTCAAGCCGGATCCCATTGCCTCCATGGGAGTTTTGATTCGAGAAAGCTCTTCTGGCGAGTAAGTCACGGCGATGGGCATGCCTGAGAGTTCGTCGGCGGTGCATCCCAGCAGCTTCAAACCTGCCTGATTTGCGGAGATAAATTGTCCAGCAATGTCCACCAGGTAAATCGCAACAGGAGAAAGGTCCAGAAGAGAACGGTACTTCGTTTCGCTCTGTTGTAGTTCTTCCAGAGCTTGTCCCGCTTGTTCGAAGGCCTGTGCGTTTGTGATCGCGACGGCAGCCTGGTCGGCAAACATGCGCAGCCAGGTAAACTCTTGCTCCGTCAAGTTCTCGCGGCTGAAAATACCCAAGACACCCAGGATCTTTCCCCCGAACTTCAGTGGCTCGCCCGCGAAAGCACGAATCCCTTCACTCTTGGCCCATTCGGGTCTGCGGATCCACTCGCTTTCCGGTGTTATGTTGGCGATTCGAATCGAATTGCCAGTCGCCCCGATGACTCCCACCTTTCCTTTTGTTTTGCTGAGCGGGATGCGCCGGAAATATCCTTCCCGAAGCGACCAGTCTTCATTTCCATTCAAGGACGCTCCCGCACTGGCAACTAGGTGGAGGCACTCACAGTGGTCGTCACATTCACTTCCAAGAAAGCACTCGTCGCAGATGTCTCCGGATTCCAGCAGCCAGATGCGAGCCAGACGCTATCCCAGGCTGCTTAGCAAGGCCTTGAACAATCGCGTCGAGTGCGTTTCGGGTGCGGTGCTCCCCCGCAACCGCTGCGGCCAAGGCAAGTAGGGGTTCAGGCTGCAAAGGTGTTCTCCGTAAGTGGCTGATTCTACACCTACGGACTCGGTGCGTACATTACTGGCTGTGGCCACACAATCTTTTTCCTCCGCGGACCTTATCGCCAACCGAGGGCGATTCTCCCGTGTCCGGCTTTTTCCCAAAGTCACGCATCCGCTTTTCCCGAGATTTCGTGAATTCTCGAACCTCCGTGAAGTGCGCCCATACGCAAGTTGCATTTCCTCAAGCACTTAGTTGTGGCGCATACCTTGCTTTATTCCCGTGCAGCGACATTGCAAGAAAAGCAGTCGCGAAATCAATCAAGGAGGAAGTCATGAAGAAACTCACCGCGACTCTGAGCACGCTCACCCTTGCTCTGGTGTCGCTATTTAATAGTGGTGCCACCCAGGCACAGCAACCTCCGGCCAACGTGCAAGGCAATTGGACCATTTATTCCACGAGCATCAAGGATGGTTCGACGGTCATAAAGCACGTGCAAATCGCCCAGTACGGCAACCACATCACCGGCTACTTCGAAGGCCCGGATCAAGCGGGACCCATCCAGGGCGAATTGAAAGGGAACTTCATCCACTTCAGCACCGTGACGAAAACCATCCTGAACTTCCACGGACACGTATATGGAGACAACATTGCGGGAGATTACGGCATTCATGGGAAACAGGCTCCGTGGCAAGCGGTGCGGACCGTTGGAATCGGAGCGCCACCGCAAGCCGTGGTCAGCTACGGCCAGCCCATGCTTCCTCCACCGACGACCCAATTGGCACCCGCGGCCGCCCCACAGGCTTCGAGCTATTCGCAATCATCGAACGAATCGCAAGCGTCGAACTCCTACGCGCCGCAGACGAATGGTGGCGACTCTCAGGCACAGGCCCAGGCACCTTCACCGGCGCCCCTCTCATCGGAGCAACTCGATAGCCTCGTAGCGCCAATCGCGCTCTACCCGGACGCTCTTGTCGCGCAAGTGCTTGCGGCGGCCACCGTACCGGACGAAGTGACAGCAGCGAATCAATGGCTCAGCCAGAACGCGAACTTGACCGGCCAGTCGCTCGAACAAGCCGCAGATCAGCAGGATTGGGATCCCAGCGTTAAGGCGCTGACGCAATTCCCCAGCGTGCTTGCGAATCTGGCCAACAACCTATCCTGGACCTCCAGCCTCGGTCAGGCGTTCCATTTCCAGCAGTCGGATGTGATGGCGGCGGTGCAAGTGATGCGCGCGAAAGCGCAGGCGGCTGGCACGCTGCAATCGAATTCGCAGATCACCGTCACGACGCCTTCACCCAACACGATCGTGATTCAACCGGCGAATCCGCAGGTGGTTTACGTACCGCAGTACAACCCGGCGATCATCTACGGCGCACCCATTGTCGTGCCGATGTACACGCCTCCCGTGGTTTTTGCCGCACCGGTTCTCAGCTTCGGCGTCGGCGTCACCTTCGGTGGCGGAGGCTGGGCAGTGGGCGGCGGCTTCGGCTGGGGCTTTCATGCCTGGGCTTGCAACTGGGGAGGTTGGGGCGGAGGCGGCGGTGGCAACACGATCATCTTCAACCACAACACCTACATCACGAACAACACCTGGCACACCACCAACTACAACGGCTATCACCCCTGGGGTCCCGGCTACCGTCCCGGCGAGGATACCCGACTACGGACCGAATGGCGCTTATCACCCCAATGGCTACTACGGACCGAACGGAGCCTTTCACCACGATGTGCCCGGAACGGGTCCAGCGAACATGCCCAATGGCGGCAACAACGGCAATCACGGCCTGATCGGCGGCAACGGCGGTGTGGAGCATGCAGGTGTCAGTCCCAACGGCGGAGCCGTCGGATCACAAAATCATGCTTGGTATGGCAACAACGGCACCTTTCACCCCGACGGTAACTACAAGCCTGGCGAAGACACGCACAATGGCCCGAACGGCGCTTATCACCCGAATGGATATTTCGGGCCTGACGGCGGATGGCACCAGGACAAAAATGCCGGTCAGCAGGTGCCCAACGGTGGCAACAACGGAAACCATGGTCTGATTGGCGGAAACAACGGAGTCCAGAATCACAATGCGGGGATGAACGGCCCCGGTGTGGCACCCGCAGGCGGCTATCACAACGACGACCGCAACCCGCAAGCCAGAAACGACAATCGCTCGAACCTCGGCAGCTCGCGCATGAGCGGCGACGGCAGAACCAATCGCGCGGAGAGCACTCGTGGTCACGCCAGCATGGCCAGGCAGCGTCCTCAACAACACCAAGTCAGGCAGCATGCGCCTGTTCAACATCACTCTTCCGGCGGCGGTGGGCGTCGTCGCTAACGGTCCGAATCGAGCAACGCGAAAACTAAAGGAAAGGCATATCGGAAATTTAATTCAAGGAGATTGAAAATGAACACGAATCAGAACAAAACGAATACGAAGTGGACAGGATTGGCACTCGCCGGAATTCTCGCTCTCGCCGGCCTCGGCTTCACGGTTCGAGCAGTGAGCTACAGGCAAGCTGGCATTCGCCAGCGACGCAGCATACTCAAATGAGGTTCCAGTCGCCCACAGAAGCAGCCACCGCGCTGGCCCAGGCGACGAAGGACACGGATGAGAACGCACTGATCAAGGTCCTGGGCAGTGAGGCGAAAGCCCTCATTACCTCGGGAGACAGCGAGTCCGACAAGACCGCCATGCAGCAGTTCTTCTCCAAATACCAGCAGATGAACCGCTGGGTGGACATGTCGGATGGCAGTCGCGTGCTCTATATCGGCGCGGACAACTTCGCCTTCCCCGTGCCGCTGGCCAAGAACGCTTCGGGCAGTTGGTACTTCGACGCCGTCGCGGGAGCCCAGGAAATCCGCGCCCGCGAAATCGGCAGGAACGAACTGCTGACCATAGACACGCTGGCCGCACTCGCGAACGCGGAGCAGATTTACTCCGCCAACATTGACTCTGGCGAATATGCGCAACGCATCATCAGCACGGCGGGAAACAAGACGGACTGTATTGGCCCACTTGGGATTCATTCGGCGTCAGCCCGCTGGCGCAACTCGAGGCATTTCCGAGCTCATCCCTCACGTCGCTGTCGCCAGACCAGCCCTTCGTCATCGACGGGTATGCACTGCGCATCCTTACTGGTCAGGGCGATGATGCAACGGGTGGCGCGCAGAGTTACGTCGTGAACGGGAAGATGACCGGCGGCTTTGCCATCCTCGCGACTCCCGTGAAGTATGGCGAAACGGGAATCATGAGCTTCATAATCGGCCGCCAAGGCTTTGTTTACGAGCGAGACCTTGGACCAGACACGGCCAAGACCGCGGCCTCCATCCAGCAATACAACCCGTGGCGACAATTGGTCTCCCATCGATTAGATTTCTGCCCGGCCGGACAGGAAGCGGGAAACGCAATTTTTCATGCGTTTCCCGTTTTGCATTTTCACTGGGCTCAACCGGAATTGGTTGCAGCGCGGAACGCGTGAATCTGACTTACTCGGGAGGGTGCTCCGCCGGTGGCGCTCGTCAGCCACCGGCGGAGTCTTTCTTGGGGTTAGGGGGAAGTTGCTAATTAAGAATGCAAATCCAGTGCCATTTCCAAGCCGCGGCAAATGAGTCTCTTAAGGTGCATCAGATCCCCGGGCGGCTCGCGAATTCACGAAAGTTCGGGAAGAGAGCTTGGAAAGGCTCGTGACCGATTTGAGAAACGCGGGCAAAACAGGGCAGTTAGATTTGGCTAGCGGCTTGCATTTCACTTTAGAAGTAAGGTTCGAACCGCTGCGTCAACTCCTGGAGGAGCCTTTCATGTCCAACATTACAGCACTACCCCGCATCGCACTCTTTCGCATCAAAGGCGGAGAGTTCTGGTCCGGCGATCTCGGTCTAACCCTGATCAGCATCTCACTGTGCGTTCTTGTTTTCGTAATTACTCCAATGCGCGAAGCAGGTGTCCCGGGCAGAATCGCGGTGGACCTGCTCATGATGGTGCTCATGGTGTTCGCCGCCATTGCGGTTAAGCAAACCCGGTTCGACACCATTCTAGTGATCGTCCTGATCTCTGGTGACGGCGGCTCTCTTGGGAGCGTCGCGCGCTTACCCGACACCGCCCTTGCGGCAGCTTGGAAGCATTTTTTCAACCCTTACCTTGCTCCTCTACGTCCGCATTGTGCTACTGGTGATGTTTCGCGGCGGGCCGATTACCTGGAGCCGCATCCAGGGTGGAGTCAGCGCATATCTGCTGATCGGCATGGCATGGGCTTCGGCGTTCCAGATCATTGAGCAATCCCGTCCCGGCTCATTCCATTTCGTCACTGCGCCCAGGGATCTTGACCAACTGATTTCTAAACTGACTTACTTCAGCTTCTGCACCATCACCACAGTAGGTGGCGAGGTAACTCCTATTTCTCCGATTGCGCGATCGTTGACCGTTGCTGAGGCCGCCGTAGGCCAGCTTTTCCCGGCAATTCTCATCGGCGCGCTCGTGGCCATGGCCATGCAATCGCGCGAGAAATCTTAAAAGGAAAGCGGCACATGGCATCGTGGCTTGAACAAATCGACCCGGGCGGCCATCGGCGTAGAAAGGGTTTGCGTCTGGTTGCGGCTTATGGCCTAGCGGCGGTGTTGGGCATTGTGCTCCATCGTTCCTACGATATTTCGGGCAGTCAGTGGCTTGGCTACCTTGCTGCAGGCTTCGCACTTTGGGCGAGCGTTTCCGAAGGTCAGACGACTCGCTGGTTGTCGGCACGCGACCTCGCATTTCTGAATGCCGCCGCGGTCGCGGGCGCACTGATGTTCGTTGGGTTGTCTTCGCTTCCGATCCGGCTTGGTCTAGCGGGGCCCGAGTGGATTCTGATCATCGGCGCGTTCTTCGTTGGATATCTCAAACGATTTGGAATCCTCGGCGCAGGCATCGGCTCCCAAATTTATATTGGTCAACTCCTTGCGTACGGTACCAACCTAACGTCGCAGGATCTGCCCATGGTGTTGCTTGTCGGCCTTACGGCCGGGGTAGCTTCTATCGTTGCTCAGGTGTTCCGTCGACCGGTCGAGCCTCCGATGCCCGCGACCCTCTATGCCTCGGATCCCGATGGTCGGGTCCCGCTGGAAATGCGCATGGCGTTGCAGTCCGCCATTGCGGCTCTTATCATCGTTCTACTTAGCAGCGTCATCCACCTGCAACAGTCAGCCTGGGCTATCACTGCGAGCACCTACGTCATTGCTGGGTCCGCCTCTGGAACTGCAGATCGCGTTCGTCGGCGTATTGTTGGAACCTTGATCGGCGTGCCGCTCGGAATTCTCTGTCTGCCGATTTGTTTGCACTTTCCACCGTTAGCATGGGCGCTCGCCGCTGTGGCAATGATCATCTACGCCATCGCGTTGCCCGACCGTTATGATGTCGCGTGCGCGGCGTATGCATTTACACTTATGGTGACATTGGCCGTGAGCGGCGAAACCTCGATATCCGTTTTGGCAGCTCGAGCTTGGGAAACACTAATCGGCGGATCGCTTGGCGTGGCAGCTGCGAAGTTCATCCTCCCGCTAACCAGTGGCAGTTCGTCACCTCAGAAACCGTGGCTACTCCGACCGAACTGAGTTCCGCTACGATGACAGCGTAGCCTTGCCAGAAGTCGGCCACCCTTGAGACCACATCCACGGGACGGACAACAGTTTCAAACACCGTTCTAACTCTCCAAGGAAAACCTAGTTGGAGCTATGGAATTCGGATGACCACACTTTGTCGGGAAGTCGGCAATTCGCTGAAGTGACTGCCTAAAACGCTGAACAGGGATCTAAGTGACTGCCTAAAACGCTGAACAGGGATCCAGGTGTTCTTCCTGAATAACCGGAAGTTATTCAGGGCCAGAAGTCCCGATCTGGGAGGTTTGGAATTCGCCGGATTTGTGGCGAACAGATCTTGCCTAACGTTGCTGCGTTTCCTGATTTTCAGTAAACCAGATTATCAGTCGTTCGGTGAGAGCCCAAATGCTCCACAAACTGAAATGATCTCCTGAGACCATTCGGTCACAGACCGAAGGCTCTGGGCAATTTCTCTCCGGCTTCAGGGTAGTGCTTTCGCCCCACGGCCTTCACATCGCCTAAAATAGTCGTCAGCAAACCACCTGCTCACGAGGCAGACGCATCCCGAGTTAAAACCTGGAGTATAGGCCGTGGGCTCTTCGACCCACCAACCCTTCCCTGAATCTTCGGCCTGTCTCTATCGGGGGTGGCCAGTCGATCCCATACCTACTTCGCGTCCTAAGTTACCCACGGCCCACCAGGCCTCCAGTGAGACTGAAATCCGTCTTCGGTTACAGCCGCTGCCAATACGGGTCCAGCAAAACCCCGCACTATCCTTATGACGCCATCTAGATTTGCGTAGTCCGTTCCGAATCTGCTCCTGCGAAGAAATGCCTTCCATTGCGCAGCCTTTCCTGGCACCAACGCAAAGTCATCCGTAAGACCAATGGGCAGCGGCTCGACTTCCGTGGAACGTCGGTTGAACGTAGCTCTCACTGCTCGATGCAGGATGGCACCATCGAACTCGTATAGCTGTGACAGCAACATGAGATCGAAATAGTCCTTCATCCGGCTGTTCAGAACTCCGAGAACAGTGATCGCCTCCAGTTTTTCTGCAACAACTGTCTCTCTGGGATACGCAAGCAATTTCGGGACAGGAAATTCAAGCAGAACCGGATATTCAATCTCAGTCGGGCGAGGGATGATCGAGTCACCAAATCCGATGTCGATTTGTACAACTAGCCTCGCCTTTGACACCGTAGCGGTTAGGCGAACCCGTGCTCCTTCGTACTCTGCATCTTCTTTGATTCTCTGGATTTCAACGGTCTCTTTCTTGAACTCGGCTCCATCCTCTTGCACCGCGAGACCGCAAATCTCCTCAATAATTGACCGTATGTGTTCAAGATCGTTGTCGGCCCGACCCATTAGATCGATGTCCATCGTCGGTCTCGACTGTGGCGCCCTCCAAGCAGTCAGCAAAAGAGCACCCTTCAGAATGAACGAGTCACGGAACTGTGATTTCGACAATCGGTACAGGAACCGTTCCATGACAAAGTATTGGAGAAGCTCCTGAAAAGGCCTCCCCTGTTTGTGTGCTTGATTTAGCAAGCGCTGACGCACGGAAGCCCCGATATCTCGTTTACTCACAGCGTAGCCTCAAGATAGGGGCGCATGATCCTCTCCACACGGCAAATGCGCGCGTAGCGCACGAGTTCCCGAAAGTCCGACTTTTTCTTCAGTTCCCGAAATCGCCGCAGGGCTTCAACCGCGATATCCAGGCCAATCTTATTGCGGTACTTGAAACAGTCGGCCACCGTCTTCGCAGCTGAGTAGACTCGGACGGAAACCTCATCGGTTCGAACTAGCTCAACTCCTGCGCTGAAAGCCGGCTCGGAGTACCAGAACACTCGGATGGGAAGAGCATCCAGCTTTGGTATCTGCCCATGGCTGGGTATGGCAAGATCAATAGTGTGGGGAACCTGTGTTGTCAGACCATGATGAGCCAGCGCGGATATCAGGCACACTACTGCATTGGGGGCACGAATCGCCACTGTGACCCAGTCTGGATTAGTCAGATGTGGTGCAGTGGAGAGGCGGTACAGTCCCCGGCCAACACGTTCAAGCTCCCCCTGGTCACGGAGCTTGTAAAGTGTACGAGGATGGATACCCAGACGTAGCGCGTCCATCGTCCGGAGCATACCCCCACGCTTGTTGAAAGCCTTGCGTGCTGAATTCACGGCCCTTGAAACAATCGCCATGATGGATAATCCTCTCGGAAAGTATATACACACTCCGAGCATTTTATCCACTACTGAAGGGTCCACCCTTGCTGAGCACACTCCAGAAATTAGCTCAATGATCGCACCGTCAACTCTATGGCGTCATTCTGCATGATCGTCGGTGCTTCCCCGACCGTCCTAGCTTGCTACAGCCCGGATGCCTGGTCCCGAGCAGGTAAAGAGCGAGTCGGGGCCCAGGGCACATAATGAATAAAGGGGATAGAAAAGTTAGCGTCCTCGTCCGGACTTCTCGTGTTGCTCTGAGGGTTGTAATTCCTTGCCGAACACTTTAGTTGCCCAGTCGGGTATCGTCTGTGTGGTTTTACTCAACTTGCCGCTTACGAATTGTGCCACTACGCGGAAGCCGCGACGATGCGCTGTGTTGTCGTACACGAGCAATTCATCGGCATGTTTGGGGACTTCGGAGAGATTCGCCGTTGATTCGCGATACGAGTCAATCACGCTGGACACGGGCACGGCCTGTCCTCCGCGACTCATGCGCACCATTACGCGGCCCACATTCAAATCTGCGTCTTCTGTCGAAATGAAAAGAACCTTCGTCGAATACCCTGCTGCTTTGGCCTGGTCGAGCAGTTGCGTGTCCACACGAATGTCCTCAACAGCAAAAGAACGCCGCTCCTCAAGAAATGGTTGTTGCTGGTGTCTCAGCGCGGGAACGAGTGTGGGGAATGCCTCTTTCAAGTAGGCTTCATAGAAAGTTGTTTTACCGGCGCCCACCGGTCCCGCGATTATGAACAGAGCTGGCTTTTGCTGGCTCAGGATGCGATTTC
The DNA here is from genome assembly GCA_963709705.1 of Candidatus Acidiferrales bacterium. GTDB lineage: Bacteria > Acidobacteriota > Terriglobia > Acidiferrales > UBA7541 > Acidiferrum. Next base: position 273,302 of record CAVPXU010000013.1, on the reverse strand, counting down.
CTCGTGTGCAATTTTGCGCGGAGTCTTCCCAAAGCTCGTCTCTAATTTCTCAACGGGGGTTCGCTCTCCGTCAGGGGTTACCTTCACTGTCGCTTTCAGGTTCCGATCGTATTCGTAATATGATCCGTTCGGCTCTTCCGCCTCGAACGGAACGGATTGCATTGTCGAAAGCTCCGCAAGCATCTGATGAAGCTCCCGACGCTCCGAGTCCGACATTGTGTCGTACGAACGCAAAGACGATCCGCGGCCCTTGGTTGATTTTTTGAGTTTCGTTTCTCCGCCCTTTGAGTAAAAAGCCAGCAGAGCGCTATTGACGAGCTGATTCATCGAACAATTCCGCTTTTTGGCAACTTGATGAATGCGCTTGCGAAGTCGATTCAAGATGACGACTTGCGTTTCTCTCCCGGTTTGTTTCTGTCTGGATTGAAGAGTCACAAGCTCGACCGTATTCAGATCGACCGCTAGAAGCGCGTCATTGACCGAAGTCGATAGTTCTCCCATAAATCTCGGTTTGTCCCGCAGGAGTTTGTCGAGAGAACTCAAGAGCCGGACATTGTAGACTCCGAAATGAGCGCTTCGCCGCTTGGGCACGATTCCCTGCTGTCTTCAGGATGGGATTGCCGCAACTAAATTAACGTCACAGCCCGTACATGCAGATATATACACCACCCTCGCCGCTCGTTCAACCCACCCCATTAATTTCGCGGGAGTGTGCGCATGTCAAATCGTGATCTGCTCAAACTGCGCGCCTTGATGCAAAAACACATTCGGAACACTGGATGACCCCGCACCCGGGATTTTCGACCGAAACTCCTGGGCCAAATGGAATGAACGTTACAAGCGCACTCCCGTCCCGCCGCTTCCGAGGAGAAAGATTCCCGGCGTCGATCCCGCAACCATCCCCGACTTCTTTCCCCCAAGTATTGAAAACATCAGCGAGGTTTACCGATTGTTCTTGTCATTCGAATCCTCAGTCCCTTGCACCGGCGTTTTCACATTCCGTATACCCCGCCAGTGGAAGCCAGGCCTAGCTTCTGGTTCAAGTCGTCTTAGATTCGCAAGTGGGTCCCGCTCTTCAACTGCCTCCACTTTTGTTCCCTGCCGCGCTTGCGCCTCGAGAGGATTATCCAGTTTTCCCCAGATGCTGGTGGCGGTTGGCTTCTTTGCGTTTCTGCTGCGTGAGACGGTCTTGTGAAAAACGCGGTAGCTCATCTGTAGCCTTCTCCTTCCAGCGCTACCCAAATCTCTTTAAAACAATGACCGCACCTCAGCGCCGCCTCGATCCCCGGAAAAAGAGATCGAATAAGCGCAGCTTTTCTCCGGGATGGAGTGGCGGCTAGTCTGTTCAGGCACTGGCGGAAATGTTCCATTTGACATGTGTTCTGATGCTGCTATACATATAGCAGTATGGTATTTCGGTATAAAGCAAGGGGCTCCGCTGCGTCGGCAGAAATCAACAGAAGTCGACAAATATCGCCCGAAAATCAACCAAAGTTGGCAGAAATCGACAAAAGTCATCAGTTGTCAACAGAAGTCAACACTCTTTCATCAGGAATAGGAGCGCAGTGCAGGAACTGCTGACGGATCATCGGCGAAAACACACGTATTGGAACATAAAGGAATGTGGCGACGGGGCCCGCGTTTTTGGAGGCAACTTCTTGGTTTTCAGAAAGAAAGGATGTGGCGACTTTTGCTTGAGATGTGCCACAAATGTGCCACCGCTAATCGATCCACGCTTTTCGACATTACAAGACCGTGAAATGGAGGAAATACATGGCCACGAAGCCAAGAACGGAACGAAGTCTCCTGTTTCCGAGTAAAGAATTCCGAGAGAAGGTGCGAGAAGCCTCTAAAAATAGGGGTTTTCGATCCGAACAGGCATTCATTCTCGCCGCCTGCGAAAACGAGATCCGAAGGGGCGATAACGATGAAGCGGCGACACAATTTGAGGCCCGGGTGGCAGCCACGCTCGCCAACATGGCGAAGCAGGGCCAGAGCCTTCACACGCTTGCCCAGGCACAGGTTGCCCTCATCGATGTGCTACTGAAATACGTCATTACCTGCGTTGTCGAGCCCCCGGAAGATGCACTCCCTGCGGCCCGTGTTCGCGCCAGATTGAGATATGAAAAACTAGTCCGAGCTGCGGCGGAGGAGATCTCGAACAAAAACAGGGAGACGCTTAGGAAGATGCTAGGCGAGGACTGACGAAAGACCAATTCGGCTTGGTCCGAACCCGGCGGAACACACCCGACGGCCGGCAGCCACATTTCTGTCGAAAACACTTTTCATGGTGCTGTACGTATAGTATGATGCGGGCGCACTCGAAGGATTCGGCAGTCACGAAGGATTTGCATGAGTTCCGTGAGGTTCATCCCCACATCGCCGTCAAGAAAGAGCCACGACAGCTCGCGACGGATGCATCTTCTGCATGTCTTGCCGAAAGCGAACTTGCAGGATCGTTTTTGGGATCACCTATGAAGCAAGACGAACTGGAAGTGATAGACTCGATCGAGCTGGCGAAACGGCTAAGCGTGCCGGAAAGTTGGATACGCTCGCGGGCAAACCAAAAGCGCACTAGCGATCCGATTCCCCACTACCGGCTGGGACGGTACATTCGTTTCAGTTGGGGCAGCGTTGAGCTGAGCGATTGGCTGAGCCGCCAGTTGGTGAGCACGGACAGGGTATGGTCAAGGAGGGAACTTTGACTAGACCTGTTCGTTATCAGAAGGGCTGTTTGTACCAGGATAATGGTGCCTGGTTTGTGCGATATCGCGAATCTGTCCGGCAGAAGGACGGTTCGGCGAAACTTTGCAGGCGGGCCAAACGTCTGGGCGGTTTGGATTCTTTTCCAACTGCCGCTCATATCGAGGCGCTTCGTATCAGCTTCATGCAAAGAATCAATCACGATCGATGTGACCCTGATTCGGGCATGACCCTTGCGGAATTCGTTGAGCGTTGCTACCTGCCTTGGGTGGAAGCGGAACGCCGAGCCAGCACCAGTAAGGGTTACCGGGAGATCTGGGAGAATCACATGTCCGCACGAATTGGAAAATTGCGCGTGCGCGACGTTCGTACCGTTCACGTCGGTAGGATGCTGCGGGCCATTGCCGCAGACCATGACCTAGCGAAAAACACGCTCCAGCACATTAAGTCGGTGCTGAGCGGCATCTTCACTTTTGCGAAAAATGAAGGTGCATTCGACGGTGCGAATCCGGTTCAAGGCGCTTTGCTTCCGAGCAAGGCGCGTGAAGCGAAGGAAACGTTCGCTTACAACCTGAGCCAGATTCTTCAGATTCTGGATGTCCTGCCCCTGCTACCGAAGGCTGCCGTCGCCACAGCATCGTTTGTTGGGTTGCGCGAAGGTGAACTGCGGGGAGTGGAATGGCACGACTACAACGGGGCAGAAATGACGGTCTGCCGGTCGATCTGGAAGTCGGTTGTCAACCGACCAAAGACCCGCGCGAGCAGAAATTCCGTTCCGGTGATTCCTGCATTGGCAACGATTCTGGACGACTACCGCATGAGCATGCATAACCCAAAGTCGGGAGTGATATTTCACTCCGGCGATGGACGTCCGATGGCAATGGACAAGCTTGCGCAGAAGGTGATTCGACCAGCAATCGAAGCGATCGGGCTGCCGTGGTATGGGTGGCACGGGTTTCGGCGTGGTATCGCCTCGAACCTGTATGCATTGGGTGCTGACGACAAAGTCGTCCAGCGCGTTTTGCGCCACGCCAAGCCACACGTAACCAAGGAGCGCTACATCAAGGTGTTCGATCCAGCAGTGCTGGAAGCGATGCAACGGATGCAAGCAACCTTGGAGGAACTACGTCGAGGCCAGCAAAAGGCCAGCAGCTTTTTGCCGTTTGATGGTAAACTATTGAAACAAAACGCCGGAGAGGTGGCCGAGAGGCTGAAGGCGGCGGTTTGCTAAACCGTTTTAGGGCATAAACTCCCTAACGGGGGTTCGAATCCCCCCCTCTCCGCCACTTCTTTTATTTTCTTGTATTTACAATCCTTGGTGTCTATCACGGTGTCTGTTTAACGCCACTTCTTCCCTAACACCTGGCGTAAACAGAGGCTTCCCACCATGTCAAAACGCGGCAACGGCTACGGCAGCGAAAATCGCGTCAATATCCTCAAAAAAGTCAAAGTCGGCAAAAGCTGGAATCTCTACCCCGCCGTCGTCGAACCAAACGGAAAGCTCCGAGATAAGGTTCGTGTCCGCGGCAAAGTCGAAGCCCATCCCGAGGGATATTACTATATCGAATGGTGGAAGGACGGCAGAAAGCGCGAGCAAGTCAAAGATCGCGTCGAGGTAATCGATCGCGCGCGTCGCAAGGCCCTCGAACTTGAAGCCAACCGCGCGGGGATCGAAACGGTCCAAGAAATCGGGAGCGGTAAGGGCCTCACGGTAACCGAAGCGGTCGCCTCCTATCTCAAGGATATGGAACCGCCCCAGCGCGAACCCAAGACCTACATGGCTTACAAGTATTGCTTGGAACTGTTCGCGAGCCACTGCGCAAAGCGCTTTATTCAGGACGTGAAGCGTGAGGATCTGCTCGCCTTCATCCGCAAGCTCTATGAACTGAATTGCGGTCCGCGCACGGCCTACAATCGGGCCGTGATTGTTTCCCAGCTTCTCAAAGCGAACGGGATCAGCAAGCTGCTCCACAACCGGGACTGGCCGGAATATGTGGAACCAATCCGCCCGATGTACGAAGAAGAAGAAATTCAGACACTCCTGAAAGCATGTGACGAAAAAGAACGCGTCCTCTATCTCTGCTACCTCCTGACCGGACTTCGCGACAAAGAAATGCGCTATTTGACTTGGCGGGACATTGATTTCCGGACGCAGGTAATTCGCGTGACACGAAAGCCGCTCTGTGGATTTAAGCCAAAGAACAAAGAAGAGCGCGAAGTGCCCGTGCCGGCATCCCTCATCACGGCGTTAAAGAAGTACAAGGGCTCGAAAAAGCTGAACGCCGAGTCCCTGGTTTTCCCGAACGAATCCGGCAGGCCAGACAAGCGCCACGAGTTCAAATTGAAACGCATCGCGTTCCACGCGAAAATGAATTGCGGGCGGTGCATTTCGAAACATGGCAACAAATGCTCGGAGGGACCTTACTGCTCGAATTTCTTCCTGCACAAATTCCGACACACGTTCGCGACGCGAAATTTGCAGGATCACGTCTGCGATATCAAGACCCTGCAGAGCTGGATGGGGCACAAAGACCTGGCGTCAACGATGGTTTATCTGAAGGCGGTTCGGAACAAAGATGTCTTGCTGCGCGTCAACTCGAGCGAACTGGCAGCTTTAGCGGTTTGAGACCGCAGTCGTTGGTCGAGACCAGGCGAACCTACTAGCAGTTGAATTGTTCGTATTCCCAACGAGGATTCCCATGGTCGTACCCAATAGATTGCCCATAAACCCTCCATAGCAGCTCTCCATAAGTGGCTGATTCCACGCAGCCGGTTTCTCCCAAATTTGCACGCCCATAAACAGATGAGTCTGTTGAAAAATGCATTGGAGAAACGGGCAGTGGGTCGTCGGGAGTCTTTCTCGGGCGCTTCTCAAAACTTTAAGCCTTCTAAGGACCTCTCCTTTCCTCGCTCCTTCACGCGGCGCTGGATTCTGGGACCTACTAACCTTTTTAGGTTTTGTGCCGTCGCTGCCAGGTAGAACTGCTCCCCGACATTCCACAATCGTCGCAATCGCACTCGCCGCAGCTTGATCTGCTGTTTTAGCTCGGCGAATAAAGCTTCGACTTTGTAGCGCGCTTTTCGCGAACGCTTAAAATCAGGTGTCTCAGCCAATGCGCGAGCTACTTGTCGCGCTGGCTCATGCCAGTGAACAAACAATCTCCGATAGGGACCTGCGGTACATAATTTCTTTTGTGGACAGCCTCGGCATTGCGCTTCTGTTGAGCGATAAAGATCGCCCGCACTGCTGCGCCGCTGACCTCGATAGTGCAGCGCTTTTCCTTGCGGACAATAGTAGGCATTTTCCGTGGGCTCGTATCGGAACACATCTCGGGTGAAGAGTCCTCGTGTCTGGTGCTGACGATCGATGACCGGAATGTGGGGTTGAATGTCTCGCTCTAGAAGCCACGCCAGAAACTCGCCACTTCCGTAAGCTTTGTCTGCCGCCAGATTCTGCGGTCGTATTCCCAACCGGCTTACGTGCTCGATCATTCGTTGCGCGGCCACTGTTTCTTGACTGAACAGGGCCGGCGTTGCATCGACCGACAAAATCACCCGGCTCGTCGTGTCGACAAGGTAGTTGTCGTAGTAGCCCAGCGTCGCTGGTCCACTCTTAACCGCCCAGGTAGCATCTGGATCAGTCGTCGATATCTTCTCTTGAAGTCTTATGCTCCCTTCTGAATCAGCTACAGGATTCTGTCGCTCTAGTTCGGTTAGATACTCCTGAACCGTTCGTGAGAGCTTCGCCACTTCTATTAATTTTCCCCTCGGAACTCGGCTTTGTGAGCTGGCATTGGCTCCCACGAGTGTTCCGTCCACCGCCACATTCCGCCCTTCGACGAAACCCGCCGCTAAACAACGGCTCACGATCTCCTCAAATACCTTTCGAAATACTCCAGACTGCCGAAATCGACCGTGGCGATTCTTGGAGAACGTCGAGTGGTCGGGAATCTCCTGGTCGAAACCGAGACGAGTGAACCAAGGATAGGCTAGATGCATCCGCACCTCATCCATTAGTCGCCGTTCGCTGGTGATCCCATAGAGATACCCAACCAGCAACAATCGCAACAGAACTTCGGGATCGACTGAGGGCCGGCCCGTGGGACTGTAGAAATCTTTCAGCTGTTCTCGCACGAAGCTGAAATCGACGTATCCGTCAATCATTCGCAGCAAGTGATCGGTAGGGATCTGCGCTTCCAAACGGAAATAATAAAACAACGATTCTGCCCGGCTTTGCTGACCCATCATCGGCGGTGTTCCTCCCTGCTGTACTCCGTAGCACAGCAGGGGATAGTCTCGGCAAATAAAATCTGTTCCAAACAGACTTTTTCAACAGACTCAGATGTTTATGGGCGGTCAGGGCGGTGGGGATTTAAAATACCGAGTAACGGATTTTCAACAACCTACGAGGAAGCACAAGGATCTCTAAGATGCTGAAAAATCACACTAAGGCATTCTCAGGAATTCTTATTGCGCCCTTAAGCGCTCTCAAGTCTTAAATTGTTACAGCGATAAAATTAATGACTCGGTCACGAATGGACACTTTGCAACAAGAGTGCGGCCAGTGGACAGTTAGAGCCGAAAATCTGGACAAATTCACAACGCTGAGTTGTCTGTAAGAGCGTGAATCGACTCTGCACCCTTTGAGGAACCCTCGGAGATGCTGAAGACAAAGCCAGAAAATTCCGCTGCTCACATCTCGATTTGTGTTTAGTGGCACCATCATGGACCGCGGGTAAAGTTGCGTGACCTTAGCTTTACGGTGCAGACTGGAACCAAACGGGTAACAGTAGAAAGCGCTAACGAGTTTTTCCCAAGCGATAACCGTGAGGTGGATCTGTGCGAAATATATTTTTTGTGCGCCGAGTGTTGCGGCTACTCATCCTTGGACTGATTGTCGCTTCGTTTTTCGTTGTCTCTCCCCTACTGTCATCGACGGGTGGCGCGGCTCAAAACGCGACACCCAGTCAATTCTCGACAATCGAAGCACCGATAAAATTCTGGAACCGCGTCATTGCCGTGCAACGCGCAACTATCGCCGGAGCCACACCGGAGGATCGGGCTGAACGCGCATCGGAAAAACTGGCGCAACTCCCGTTAAACGCTTCTGCGGACGAAATCGTAGCGCAGCCCGTAAAGGTCGACAATCAAGACGGGATTGGATTCGTATTCAGGGGCGATTTCCTATTCTTTCTGGGGACAGCCGATTTGGACAAGGAATCCGGCGAGAAGCTCCAGCAAGCTTCTAGCTTCGCGATGCGAAGCCTTGCAGAAGCCTTGCAGGCGCGGACGGCGGAACGATCCTGGCCTGTTATCCGGAGCGGCCTGTTACATACGCTGATTGGACTGGTGGTTCTCATCGCTCTGTGCGTCGCCGCGTGGAAGGGTCAATCATTGGTAATCAAGTTCTTGCGCAAGAAAGCAGGATCTACATCCTTGACCTTGTTCCGAGTCGACGTGCTGCCGCACATCGCCGCCGCCGTTTATGGAATGCTGCGGTTAGTTGCATGGACTCTTACTCTTTCCCTGATCTATATCTGGATAACACTTTCGCTTCGGCGCTTTCCTTACACCGAGCCTTGGGGAAAGCAGGCAGGCAGCTATGTGCTGAACTCTCTCCGGGATCTGGCCACCACAGTCTTAAACGGACTGCCGGGATTGGCGATGGTTGCCTTGATCTTTATTGTCACACGCTGGATTGTTCGCATGGCGAACGCGCTGTTTGAACAAGTAGCGGCGGGAACAATATCCGTTACGTGGATGGACGCGGACGTGGCTCACGCCACCAAGCGCATCTTCTCTGCCATCGTTTGGATCTTCGCAATCATTGTCGCCTATCCCTATATACCGGGATCGCATACGGATGCATTCAAGGGTCTCAGCGTCTTTTTTGGGCTCGTGATTTCCCTCGGCTCGACGGGAATTATCAACCAGATCATGAGTGGATTGTTTGTGGTGTATTCCAAGACGCTAAAGAGAAGCGAATGGGTGAAGGTTAATGAGACGGAAGGGGAGGTTTTGGAGGTCGGGCTTCTGGCTGCCAAGATCCGTACGATCGAAGGTCAAGAAGTAACGATCCCCAATTCTGTGCTGGTCGGCACCCCCACCCGAAATTACACAAGACTTGGTCACCCCGACGGCATGTCCGTCAGTTCCACTGTGACGATCGGCTATGATGTTCCTTGGCGACAAGTTCACGCGCTGTTGGAATTGGCTGCCGATCGCACCCCAAACATCAGCAAGGCGTCCAAACCATCCGTAGTGCAGAAGCAACTTTCCGACTTCTATGTTGAATACACACTAATTGCGCGACTACAGGAAGAGGGATTGCGGATCCAAACTGTCTCCAACCTCAATTCCGCAATACAGGACGCCTTCAACGAATTTGGCGTGCAGATCATGTCCCCGCACTACATGATTCAGCCCAACGGCAGTGTCATGGTACCTCGCGAGAAATGGGATGCCAAGCCATCGCCACCTCTACCCCGTATCCCTCGCAAACCGGACGATCCTAGCTGCTCTGATAAGTAAATCTCATAGCTCATTGACAACGCAATACGAAAGTCGCACACTCGCGGGCATGAGATTAGTTGTTCTATTCCTCTTAGTATCCATCGTGTTTCCCGATCAAAGGGACAATGGCCTTCGACCGTAAGGACTACGGGATGAATAGAGGAACCCCGCTTGTCAAAATTGCCGACCGCGTCGAGGTGACTGTCGACCTCAAAGCGAAACGAGTCAGCGGACCTCCTATAGTCTTCCAACGATGGCCACTCGCCTCCTGGCGAGCCGCAGCGGAGTGACGCGGCAGCCAAAGCAGGCGCCGATTCGGGGGCAGCTTCGCGGCCGGACCCTGAGGTGGTAGCCAAAGCCAAGCGTCGTACCTACACAGCTGAATATAAGCAACGCATTCTCGAGGAAGCCGATGCCGCTGCAGCGACACGCGGTGCTCTCGGTGCTCTTCTTCGCCGGGAAGGCTTGTACTACTCGTTGCTCACCACCTGGCGGCGAGAACGATCCAGCGGTATTCGCGAAGCGTTGACCGCACGACGGCGCGGACCGAAATCAAAGCACAACCCGTTCGGAGAAGAAGTTCAGCAGCTACGCCGTCAGGTCGGCCGATTGACGGAAAAACTCCGCAAAGCGGAGATCATCATCGACGTTCAAAAAAAAGTCGCTGCGCTGTTGGGGAACCCGCTTCCCGACGTGGACCCGGACGAGAAATCCTGATGTCTGCGGTCACCGAACTGGCGATCGACGTGGGCACCAGCGCGTCTCGCAGAACTCTCGGCAATAAGTAGGTCGACTAACGAGCGCGGATCGTCGTCGTTCGAGAAGGAATGCATGAAAAAAGCTGACCCCGAATTAGTTCGTGCGGTAACTCTTCTAAGAAGATTCCGAGAACGGGAGCAACGCTTTCATCTCACCTTTGCGGGCCAAGAAAGTTGATGGAGTTAAAACTAGGGAGAGCACAAATGAATGGCAGTCTTGTAATTACTAACGGGAACCAATCTATCACTGGCACTGTCATTGAAATCAGTAAGCGCTTCTTGATGGTCGGTGCTGTAACGCTCGCAATCACTGTCCCGGCTATTTCGCAGAATAGTGAAGTTCAGCAAAAGCTTGCCGCCGTCAAGCAGGCGGCGGCGGAAAACAAAGAGAAGATCCGCCAGTATCAATGGATCGAAACAACGCAGCTCACTTTGAAGGGCGACGCGAAGCCTCCCACCAAGAACAATTGCCAGTATGGTCCCGACGGAAAGGTTCAAAAGACTCCGATCGGTCCTCCACCCCAACAACCGAGTGGTGGTAGGGCCAAGGAAAAGCTGATCGAAAAGAAAAAGACGGAAATGAAAGATTACATGCAAGACGTGAAGGCAGTCCTCGGCCTATACGTGCCGCCCGACCCTCAGAAAATGCAGGCAGCCTTCCAGGCAAACAAAGTCTCCTTGAACCCTGCAGGCGATTCTGTGAACTTAGTCTTCACTGATTATGCTCTGCCTGGCGACAAGATGACCCTGACGTTTGATACTGCCACTAAGAAAATCACCGGCTTGAACATCAATACCTACATGGGGCAGGAGAAAGATGCAGTGACGCTAAAGGTGCAGATGGGCAGCTTGCCCGATGGCACCAACTATGAACAGCAAACAGTTCTCAACGCAACTGCTAAGCAACTGGTGGTAACAACAACAAATTCCAATTACCAAAAGCTAGGCGCGTCTTAAGACTTAAGACAGAAAGCGGACGCGTCCCGAGCTGATCTCGTAGATTGCTCCGACTAATTGGGCGCCTTTCTTCAATGCATTCTTGCCACCGGCGGTCTCCATCAGCTGGTGCATTGACCATCGCACGTTCGCTTCGACCGCGTCTGCTAAAAGCTTTTCCTTCGGTAGACGCCGATCGGAGGCGGACAAGCCGGATACAATATTCCTTACCAGGATGTGGATGCGGGAACCCTGCTTCACGCGATGATGTTTGAAGTCCAGAGCGGCTTGCACTGCGCCGCACCCCTCGTGACCGAGTACAACGAAAAGGGATGTGCGGAGAAGTTCGAACGCATATTGCAGACTGCCCCTCACTTCGGGCGAGATTACGTTGCCAGCAACGCGGACGATAAACAACTCTCCAAAATCCGCATCAAAAATCAATTCCGGTGGGACTCGGGAGTCACTGCAGCCGAGGATCGTTGCATAAGGATGCTGTCCTTTTGCCAAGTCAGCAAGCGTTTCCTTGCATACGGTGGGAAAATGTGCCTGACCTCGCATGAATCGCTCGTTTCCCTCGATCAATTTACGTAGTCCAGCTTTGGCGGATCGAGCTGGCTTTTTCGCATGGGCAAACGTCATAGCACCGTCTCTCGGAATGGGCTGTACTCAAGAGGTAAAGTTCTCACAATGACTTCGGGCCTAAGTCCGCTTTTCTTGTTTGCTGAAGCTACGAATATTCTACGCCGTTAGGGCCACGCTGAACCCGTCCCACGGACTTCGGTAACTCAGGGCAGTTGCAGCCGATCGCCTTCCTTGACTACCACTTGCTTACGCTGCCCCCGATAGGTGTAATCAACTTTCAGGGTCTTGTCTGCGCCTTTGTTCGGGTCCCCTCCCAGAATGGCATTGGAGACCCTTATATCCAGCGTATTGTTCTTAATCAATTTCTGAAGGCGGTTGGTTACGTCGTTCGCCAATCCCTCTTTACCGTATACCGCTTTGATGATTTCGAGCTTGCCAGTCTGCGCGTGTACAAGTGTGGTCGAAACGAGTGCCGTCACGAGCAACAAAGTAAATACTGGGAAAACCAAACGGACTATTCGCATCTTTATTTTCCTTTCAAATGAAATCTGAGATCCGCTTACCCTCGAATCCGTCCTTAATGCAGCGATAGCGTCTGAAAACCAATCCACCGGACAGCACTTCCGTTTGGTAGTGGGCAACATGCAGACTCTATTGCCTGTCGGGAACGAGATCAAATGTATCTCATCTGATCGGTTGATCCGACAATACTTCGTTCTTTATCCCGCTTCCGCCACGCAACAATCTCGAACCATTCACCGCAGATCCTTCTTGAACCCAGCATCATCGCGCGACGAAAAGTAACCAAGGCGTTCCGATCACCAGGAACACGAGCAGACAGAAAACCGTGGTCAGCAGGCCGAGTCGGTAGAGTTCAGGTTGAGTGAGATAGTTACTCCCGACGAAGATGACGTTTTGGCTTCCTCCCTGCGGGGTAATCGTGGAAAAGTAGCTGCTGGCAAAGAGCAGGGCAAAAGCCATCAAGGGTGCAGGGACACCAGTCTTCACGCCGACGCCCAAAAAGACGTCAAAGAGAGCCAATATCTGTGCCGACTGGCTGACGAACATATAGTGCATCAATACGTACAGCGCAAGGAGAACGACATAAGCGACAGGCCAGGTGATGCCTCCAAGGAGCGCGGTCAACCGCGCACCGACATAGCCCATGAAGCCGAGTTCGTTGAGTTGGCCGCTCAATGCAAAGAGGACTGCCAGCCAGATAAAGGTGACCAGTGTACCTCCCTGTAAGTTGATGTCTTCCAGTGTGAGAACGTCGGTTGCAAGGAGCGCCCCCAGGCCGGCGAACGCCACCGCAGCGAGACTCAACTTCAGTGTCCCCGCCATCACCCACCCGGTCACCATGAAAGCAAAGGCTATCGCAACTACCCACTCATCCCGCGTCAATGGCCCCATGCTGCGCAGTGCGTTCGCGGGCAGCCTTCGGCGCCTCAGGGGTCGCCGTCACGCCAGGTGGGAACAATTTGTAAAGAATAAACGGAAGCAACGCGATCATTGTCAACACAGGAACCGACGAGGCAAGCATCCATGAGCCGAAGTTGATCTTCACTCCGTAGGGCTCCGCCAACGACACGGCGATTGGATTACCGGACGTGGCTGTGAGCCAAAGTGCGGACGACACGCTGAGGCTGGCCATCCCGCAAAACATAAGGTAGCCACCCATTCGGCGGTTCTTTTCCTCGTCTGGCTTGGAGCCGGAATTCTGGGCCAAAGAAAGAATGATGGGGTAGAGCACACCACCACGTGCTGTATTGCTGGGAAACGCTGGTGCGATCATCGCGTCAGTGACAAAGATGCTGTAGCCCAACCCAAGGGTGGATCGCCCAAATGCTCTTACCACCAATAGGCTGATGCGCCGTCCGAGTCCCGATTTCACGACCGCGTTCGCGACGAGAAAAGCTACTACAACCAGGAGCACGCTTTGATTGGCAAAACCCGCAAAAGCCTTAGTGGGATCGACCGTCCGGGTAAGCACTGCAGCCGCTACCGCCAACAGCGAGGACGTCAAAAGAGGAAATGAATTCAAGATGACAGCGACGATAGCCGCCGCAAATATCGCAAAGAGATGCCAAGACTCTTTCGTCAGGCCCGCTGGTATCGGCCAGAACCAAATGCCAAGCGCCAGGACAAAGGGGAGGGCTCGCATAAGATGTCGGCGGAACTCTGTCATGGCTGTGCTCATTTGCGTTGTTCTCCGTCGGGCACGTCAGCCGTCGAGCCAAACCGCGCCCGGCCCCTAAGGTTGACGGCCCTGCCGCTCACTGCGCCGTCCTCCGACTCGACAACGTACTTCCATTGAAACGAATATTCGCCGGTGATACCGGCAAAACGGCCAGTGCCGCCCAGGAAAGTACCTACGATGCGATTCCCGGTTCCGACCCACTCACCCTTCAATTCGCTGTAAACCTTGTCACCGTTCTCGTCAGTCCACACAGAGCGGCCCTGCATGCCAGCGAGACTGTCGGAGAAGCCGATCACCTTCGACTGGAATCCGACTCCCAGCCCTCGATCTCCTGTCAGAAGCAGCGACCCGGTGAGATCAAAGATCGACGAGCGGTGATTCGTCTCGAGATTGACCGTCTGGCGAGTGCCTGAGGCGGACCAGGTACCTTCAAAGGTGTGCCACTCGCCTGGTGGCTGAGCCTCCGGAGCCCGGACTGTTGGTTGGCTGCAGGCGACCACAAACAACAGCGGAGCGAATGCTATGCATCGTCGCAGGAACACAAGCACAGGTATGGCCGACATGAATTTGATCTCCTGCGCACTCCTTTAATCCGGATTCACTTTCACGAAGTCATACTTCACACTGAATTGAATGCGTGGATCATTCGCTGACTTGTGATTCTGATCCATGACCCAGCCGTACAGGAATTCTCCGCCCACATTGAAGGACCCTATGGGATTCCAAATCAGGTTGGTGGTCGTGTAGGTGGCATGATTGTAAGTCGTTGGGACCGCAAAATCGGTATTGTTCACAGCAGCGTATGAATAGACCAAACTGGAACGCAATCTCCCTAGCCAATAATGCTGATAGGCTGCCTCTACCCCCGCCGCCGGCGTTGCTTGCAAATGGGGGGTTGGCGTTAAGGTTGGCTCAGCATCAATCCCAAGTCCCGAGGTATCCTGGATATATCGCGAAATACCGTGCCCAGCAGCAACCGCAAGGACTATATTGTCCTTTCCAAAGGTATTGAATTTGAGCGAAGTGTTCACACCCCAGCCAAAAACGGAACCCGTTGTGCCGTTGGGGAGATACGCTGCGATATCACGAAATATTGCGGCAACCTGGAAATGTCCGCGTTGGTATTCCTGGCGCAAGCGAATTGCTGCATCGGGGGCAGGGGCATTGGGCTGGTCAGAGAATAGCTCAGTCTTGAAGAGGACATCGGAACTGGGCTTTTCCACGGAAACATAAAACGTTGTGCTGGGACTGAGTGCGAATCCATAGCGGAACTGCGGATTACGAACATATACCAGCCCGTTAGGGCCCTGGAAGTCCAATGTATCCGCCATTGCATCCGGATCCATGAAGTTTGTGAAAGTCTGGCCGATTAAAAAATTCCCCACTTGTGCATAGGCGTGGCGCAGTCTTGGCGTGGTCGCATTAGTTCCGAAAAAATCGCCTTCTATATAGAAGCGTACTTCGCCGACCTTGGAAGATGGAATCCGAAAATCGAGGTTTAGCCGTGTCGCGCGGATGGAAACGTTTGCGTTGTTTACCGAGCTGGCTTGTGGAACGGGGAACGAAGACGGAATAAAAGTGTCGGTGTTCCCTGCCGGCTTAAAATCGTAAATGAAATCGGTCTTGAAGTAACCGCCAATTTTCAGGATATCCTGAGTTCCGGGCAACCGGAAAAATCCCTGATACTTCGGATCGAGAGGCACATTATCGTACCGTGGAGCTGCAACCGTGTCCTCAGAGAATTGCTGATAGGTGGCCGTGTCTTTCCCAACCTGCTTGGAGGTTGTTCCCTCGAGCGGAGATTTTGCAGCTTGGGTGGTGGCCTCTTGTTGCGGTGGAGGGCCTGCAGGAGCAACTGTCGGCTGACTTGGAGGCATCTCAGGCTTCGTGCCCTTCAACTGGTCGATCTCCTCCTGCATCTTGCTCATCTGCGTCTGCATCTCCAACCGCATCTGTTCGACAAGTTTGCGCAACTGCTGAGCTTCATCGTTCGACGTCTGCGATTGAGCGAAAGAGCGCGACGGAAGAGTTGCGGCAAACAAAAGGGCGGCAACAACAATATAGAGCTTGCGACTTTTCATTTCGTTTTCTCCTCGCTCCCATTCAGGGCAGCGTTCGTCAGGACAGCAGGATGATGAGAACCATGCCCCATATCGTGAGCAGAGTGTTGCCGACGGCGTAGGTGACCGTGTAGCCGAGCGCTGGGACTTGGCTTTGGGCCAGATCGCAGACCAGGCCGAGCGAAGCAGTCGTGGTGCGCGCCCCGGAAACAATTCCAAGCAACAGTGCATCGTGGAAACGGAAAATATACTTGCCAACGAACATGCCGAGAACAAGCGGCACTGTGCTCGCCGCCGCGCCCCACAAAAACAAGCTGACGCCTTGTGTCTTTAGCCCGTTGACGAAGCCCGGACCGGCCGAGATGCCTACCACGGCGATGAAAATATTGAGACCGACTGAGTTCATAAACCAAACAGTGGGGGAAGGGATCCGCCCGAATAGCGGGCGTACCGAGCGCAGCCAGCCGAACACGAGGCCGGCGATGAGCGCGCCTCCGGCGGTCGACAAGGTCAGCGGCACTCCATGAATTTTCAGGACCAACGCGCCAAATAGCGCACCGATGGTGATCGCTCCGCCGATAAACGCGACATCGGCGACGTCCGTTGGACGATCCGCGACGCCCAGCAGCTTGGCCGCGGCAGTAGTATCTTGCGTCCGGCCAACGACGGTGAGGAGATCGCCGCGGTAAATCTGGGTGTTCGGCAGGATGGGGATATTTGTCGCGGTAGCGCCTCGTGTGATTTTCCGCAGGAACACGCCGCGCGCGGCGGGGAGTTGGCCCAACTCGGCCAGTGTCTTGCCGTCGACCGACTTGTTGGTCACGAGCGTGTCGACGCCTTCCACCGGCACACTCAACAGTTCCGGGTCCTCGACTTCATTTCCCCCTTCTCCGACGACTCTGAGGAGCGCCTCGCGAGCGCCCAAGAGGGCCACTACATCGCCTTCGCTCAGTACGGTGTCAGTGCTTGCATCCTCGATCACTCCATTGTGACGTACCCGCAGTACGAAGACGCGAGCGTCTGGTAGCATGGCCTCGGCCTCGATCGCCCGAAGGCCAACGGCCTTCCCACCGGGCTTCAAGCGGAACGCGCGGACTTCCCAGCGGTGCCAAGCCGATCCTTGCCCACCGAGCTCCTTGGTGCCGCCCTGCTTTTCCTCATAGTCCTTACAGGCGGTGACAAGGTTTATACGCAACAGCGCCGGGCCGAGGAGGGCAATAACCAGCGCGGAACCCACGGTTCCAAAAATGTATGTGACAGCGTAGGCGATCGGCATCGAGTCCAACAGACGCTTGGTTTGATCAGCAGCTAGTCCGAGCCGGTTGATGGCGTCTGTCGAGAGGCCCATCGCGGCGGAGATCGTCTGCGAGCCTGAGTACAACCCGGCGGCATAGCCCAGGTCGTAGCCGGCTAACTTGGCGATCCCTACGGGGACGAGAAGACAGAACAAGCATTGGACGACCGCAAAGATAGCTTGCGGCATACCTTCCTTGGCGACACCGCGGACGAACTGCGGTCCGACGCCATATCCAACGGCGAACAGGAACATCAGGAAGACGGTGGACTTCAGGGGCTGCGAGATGGTAATTCCGATCTGCCCGATCAGAACGCCCGCAAGCAGTGTTGCGGTGACCGAGCCCAGACCAATTCCCTTGAAAGTAAACTTGCCGAAGTAATAGCCGAAAGCGAGCGTGAGGAAGATGGCGATCTCCGGATAATGTCGGAGCGTCTCGAAAAACCATGTCACTATGAACATCGTTTATCTCCTTATTCCGAATCTTGGTTTAGTGCCGCCTTCTAGGCGGACGCCTGGGCCTTCCACGCAGCAACTCCCGCCTGTACCACTGCCTCGAGTTGCTCGCCGATTTTGGAGTACTCCTCGTCCGGCAGATTGGCCAGCGACACCCTTATTGACCAATCCGGCCCGGCAAAGCCGTTTCCGTTGAGGAGGACGATCGAGAATTTCTCGGCCAGAGCGAACAGAACATCAAAGGGGTGATAGTTCTTCTTGAGGAATTCGACAAACGCCGGACCGTGAGTTTTTTCAGCCCACACCATGAGGTCCAACGTCGCGTAATAATCAGCACGCATCGGATCTTCGTGAAGGGGCACATTCATCCCGGCCCAAAGGGCTTTCAACCGGCGTTGCACGATTTGCTTGGTGAGTTTCTTGTAGCGGTCATCCTTGTCCAGAAGTGCAAAGAGAGAGAACAACGTCATCTGAACCTGCTGTGGCAGCGACAGGCCGGCAGTGTGATTGAGGGCCACGCAACGGCTATCTGCTACCATACGATCGATGAACTTGATGTCTTCCGGATGAAGTGTCAGAGCCCCATAGCGAGTATTCAATTCCCGCCGAACTGCCTCAGGAAGCTTTGCGATTGCTTTGTCGAATATATTGTCCTGGTGAATCGCAACCACTCCGAGGCGCCATCCGGTGCAACCGAAATACTTGGAGAACGAATATATGGCGATGGTGTTGTGTGGAACTTCGGCCATCAAAGAACGGAAGCCAGGCACGAAGGTTCCGTAAACGTCATCGGTGACCACGATCAGGTCCGGACGGTCGTTCTGAATTAGATTGGCCAGTCGCGCCATGGAAGTGGCGCGCATGGCGACGGACGGTGGATTGCTCGGGTTAACAAAGAACAGTGCTTTGATGGATGGATCTTTGAGTTTGTCGATCTCCGCATCTGGATATTGCCAGGTATGCCGTGCGTCGCCGGCAGTTACCTCACTGGCATTTATCTCGACAATGTCAAAATGGAAGCGGTCGAGATGACAGATCTCTATATACGGAGTGAACGTCGGGACAGCGAGAGCTACCTTGTCTCCTTGATGTAAGAGGTGGTTCACAAGGAGCGAATCGAAGATGTAGCACATTGCCGCCGTGCCGCCCTCGACCGCGAAGATGTCGAACTTGCCGGCCGGCGCTTTGCCGCCGCACATTTCCTTGGCCAGATATTCGTGCACCACGCGTTCCGCATGGACCAGCATGCGGTCTGGAGACGGGTATTGGTCTCCGATAATGCTGTCAACCAACTCGTGAACGAAAGCATCCGCGTTGAATTTGAGTTCCGCTACCGCATACTCAATGGCTGCGTGAAGCAGCCCGACGCCTGGTGCATTGGGGTTTTTGGCGACAAAGTCCGACAGGCGTTTTGCTATGCCGTTCTTCTGTGGCATTCCGCCCAGGTCCGGCTCGTCCCATACGCGCTTCGATTCCTGCACCGCGAACGTACCCAGTGTGAAAAAAGCATCGCGGGGAGTCGTCGCAATCCAGTTCGGATTGCCGCGACCGGCATTGAGCATCGTCTGATCGCTTTTTCGAGAGGCTTCGCCAGCCAAATGGATCAATTTGTCTTTCAGTTCGAATGGACTGAGCTTTTCAAATTCCTTTTGTTGTTCAAGAGTCACCGAGAGCCGACGTACCGCAGCAGTCGCCATAACGTCCTCCTTGGACGAAATGAATCGCCTTCGCTTCGAATTTGTTCACGAAATCTCGTTGCTGGGGACTAATAATCCGGTCGTTCCCAGTTCTGAATTTCGCTCTGCAAGTTGCATCGCGCTATTTTTCGAGGAGTCGGCCTGCTGTTTTTGGCGGCTTCTTCCTCGGACGCGGCAAACCTCAATCAGCCGATGCTGGACGCGCGGCCTTCTTCAGCTGCTTCGTGGCATCTGCAGGTTGGTTGCCTGGAGCCTTCAGGGAACGCAGGAAAGCCGGATTGAGAAGCTTCAATCCAAGCGCAGCGCTGAATCCGTGGATTTCCTTCACGTCGAGTTTGCGCATGAACTCAATGGTTTGCGCATTGATGACTTGCCCCGGCACCATGATGGGGAAGCCCGGGGGATACGGGATTACGAAGTTCGCCGAAACCAACTCCGGCCCTTCTTTCAGGCGTTTATCGATTTCCGGGCTTGAGAGTTTCATGTGTTCGCATTGATCTTCGCGATAAGCCGCGAAGAATGCGGAGCGCATATCGCCTTCGCTTGTCTTGCTGGAAGGATCCTCGCGGAATCGGTCAAAGAAGCAGCTGAAATTCGGAAGGTCCGGCACATCGGTCATGAGCGCTTTCACGCGCGCATCGAAAGCCTGCTTGGCCGCATTGCCGCCGTCTGCAAGCTTCTTCTCGATCCCCTGAGAAATCTGGACGAGGACCTTGATCAACTGGGCGATGTCACTGCGCGTATTGTTAATGTTTGTTTGTAAAAGAACGCTGTTGCGCGAAGTCTTGTTCAGCTGAATGTCATAATCTGCGGCGAGCAGATTCTTGAATTGCGTGCCATCAAATCCGGCCGAACCGCAAACCAGCGTGAGGCGTGTTACATCGAGTGCGAACTCGTCTTCCCTCATCGCTTTCACGCCGGTGGCCAAGTTCACGCCTGGAGTCAGATAGTCCACAAAGCCCGAATTGCGGAACTCGGCAGGAATCATTTCGTCGGCGCCGAGGATTCGGAAATATTTCGAGATCAGCGGGTGCGAATTGACTTCACGACGCAAATCCAGAGCCAATTGAATGGCCCGGTTCACCAATTCGTAGCCCTCCAACTCCATCTGACGCCGCGCTACGTCCAACGTAGCAATGATCTGAAGGTTGGGTGACGTGGAGGCGTGCGTAAAAACCGCCTCGTGGAATTGCTCCTCGACGGTGTGGTAATCCTGATCTCTGACGAGCACCATGGAGCCCTGCCGCAGGCAGGACATCGATTTGTGCGTCGAGTTGGTTTGGTAAACGCGCAGACGAACTTTGTCCGGGTTTGGAAGCAGCCGAGTGTCGAGCAAAGTTTTTTCGTCAGCTTTGAGCTCAGCTCCGAGTTTCTTTTCCTGTTCCTGATACGCCGCCCGATAGACGGGATCCTTGAACTTGTTTTCCAAAATCGCAGCGGCGCCCATCGCAGTGCGCCGGCGATAGAAGGGGCTCCATCTCGCAAATCCAAACCACGCTTCATCCCAAAGGAAGATGAGATCAGGTTTGATCGCGAGGCATTCCTCCATAACTCGCTCCGGATTGTAAATATGTCCGTCAAAGGTGCAATTCGTGAGAACCAGAAGCCGTGCACGATCGAGTCGGCCCTCGGCTTTCAAATCGAGTAACGCTTTCTTGATCGTTCGGAGAGGTACGGCACCGTACATGGAATATTGCGTAAGGGGATACGCTTCGACATATAGAGGATAAGCACCGGAAAGGACCGCGCCGTAGTGGTGCGATTTGTGGCAATTTCGGTCGACCAGCACGATGTCGCCGGGACCCAGTAAAGCCTGTTCCACCATCTTGTTGGAAGTGGAAGTTCCGTTAGTCACAAAGAAAACGCGATCCGCGCCAAAAGCGCGAGCCGCCTTGTCTTGGGCCACCTTGATGTTCCCGGTGGGCTCCAGAAGACTATCGAGTCCGCCCGTAGTGGCTGAAGATTCGGCGAGGAACAGGTTGATTCCGTAGAACTTGCCCATATCGCTAATCCAGTTTGATTTGAAGATGGATTTGCCGCGAGCCACCGGAAGCGCGTGAAATGTTCCGATAGGACGCTGCGCGTATTTCTGCAGGTTATCGAAATATGGCGTGTCGAATCGGTCGGTAACCCCGTCCAGAATGCTCAGATGGAGCTCCAAGGGTTCTTCAACCTGATAAAAGACCCGGCGGAGGAAATCCGCGTTGACATCGCCTGCCACCTTCTCCACTTCCCGATCACTTAGAAAGTAGATATCCAATTCGGGCCGTACCTGCTTCAATCCCCGAGCAAGGGACATACTCAAATCTGCAGAATTCGGGCTGACTCCGCCGGCGGCTAGATGGCTGGTGAGAACTTCACGCAGAACCGGGCTGTTATGCGTTGAGCTAAACGAAATTCCCTCGTAAACGATCACCGCTTCAATGCAGCCGTTTAGAATTGTTGCGAGTACAGCGTCCTCAAATGAGGATACAAACACTAGTTCATAGACGAACTTATCCTGTGGTCTCCGCAACTTTCGGAAGTCCTGGGCCAGTTCCTGCCACGCTGCCCGGCGCGCAGGACTCACGACTAGCACCTCGAAATACGGCCGGTGTGCCGCTTCGTCTGCACCTCCAACAGGCACGCGTTCGACGACGTTGATGGGTGCTTGATCCTCGCTGTCCCATTCCGCGATGTTCGTACGATAGGAATGCGTCAGCAGGGCGTTGCCTATGGACTGAATCAAACGAGTCGCACTTGCGGCGTCGCCTGAAACGATGCGTTCGTTGAGGGAGGTGAGCAGTTTTTGTCCGGGATAGGCAAAGAAATCTTCCCACTGCAGTAACTCTTGAAAGTAGTTGGCCACAGCCGCGCGATGCTCAGCCATGCTGGAATTCTGCTGGCTCGCCGACCTGTCCCACATGCGCGATGCTTGATGCAATGCTCGCCACCGATCGAATCGTGCCTCCGCGCCCATGAAAAATTGGTCTACTCGAGGGGCTTCCGGTTTTACTGGCGTATTCATGATTTCCTCCACCTACGTTTGCCGATTTCCCAACCACAACAAACCCAGAGGCGCTGATTTCATCAGTCAGTACTTCCAGCTTGTGCAAGCTCGTCATCAAGAATGGCGTCGAAGCTGGTTGTTGTGCTGCTCATCGGGATTCGATCAGCACTATAGGCGTGGAAGGTAATGCTGACTACTGCCCTTTGGGGAAGGTCCGCGCTGGGATGGGGAAGATGACTGGGGCATATCAAGGACGCACGCGGGATACATTTTCAGTTTTCGCATGTCATCGACAACGTTTCGAACATCTACGAAGCAGCAGGTATCGCTCTTCAAAAAATCATGGACGGAGTGGAACAGAAACTCTTGGAGTGCACGAGCCTAGTCTGCACATTCGATAGTGCAAAGACGCCAACACGCCACACCAATATTTCGAGCTTGTCGGGAGATGACGGTTGGTGCCAATGCGAAGCACAAAAAAGTTTAGGCCGCCGGCGTAAAAGTAGTACGTCAGTTTGATCGCGTTAGAACGCAACGGTGTGATCAAGTACGCGAGGTCCTGCGCCTAGCAGGCGTGTATTAACATTCAAGCTAGAATCGTCAGGACGGACAGCCTCGCAGCGTTCCTGTCTCGCCATGCGACCTTGGACGAACTGAGCCTCCCTCGCCATGCCGAAAAAAGTCAGCGAAGCGTAGATCATTTTGGAGACCATCTTTACTCAAACCCCCCGCTCAGGGTCAGCTCTGACGAAGTTCAATGCACCCTCGGTTTCAAACTGATGACTCACCGTCAAAGCGGAGATTGTGTTGCGCCGCAAAGACCAGTCGCGTGGCGAGTAAAACGGCAGTATGCAAAAGAGAATTGCAGTGAAGACATACGCACGCATGGTGAATTATCTCGAATATTCTCGGGCCAGTGGAAAGCCCGACCCATCAATCAAGCGCGCGCTCTTGCGGCAACCTCGTCTCGCGCCAAAGAATCATTGGCGACTTATAAGACGAAGTAAGACGGTACAATTGCGCTTGTTCTTGCTCTGTCGATGAGCCTTCGCAGACCCAAAGTCAGTGGAACCGAGAGCACGGCTCCAGCCGGACCAAGAAGGAATCCCCATCCCACGAGCGAGAGCGTGACCTCGATCAACCCAACGTCGAGCCCTTTCTTTAAAAGTGCCGGTTTCAGGAGATTCTCACCCAGCATCTCCGTCAGAAACAGGCCACCAAGCACCAGCAGGGCTCTCTTCCAGCCCAACATGAGGAGAGCAAGCAAGGTCGGTGGCACGAGTGCGATCATGAATCCAATGCTCGGGATGTAGTGGAGGAAGAAGTACAGGAGACACCAGATCAACGCGAAATCCACTCCCAGCAGACTCAAGAGGAGCAGATTCGCAAGAGCAATAATGCCCCCTGTCTCCGCAGTTGTAGCAATAAAGCGCTGAATGTCTTTGCCAAAGCTCGCTAATCTCTTGGCGATAGGACTATTGCCCTTTTCAGGATCCAGTAGTTCCACAAGGAATAACAGTGTTAGGAACCAAATTAGTAACCGGTCAGAAAGGAGTTCAATGGTGCTGGGCAGTATGTTGCGCATGAACTGCATAAGCCGCCCTGAGCTGAGGAAACTCTTCACAGAAATGTCGGTCGATTCAATACCATGCCGTGTCAGAAAGTCGGCGATCTGCTCGTGAAGGTCTTGAATCCGCAGTTCGTAGACCGGCAGCCTTTGGCTCATTTGCAAGCCCGTCTTAACTAAAGCGAATGTAAGTACGCAATAAAACGCAACAACCAGAAGCACAGTGAAGCTGAGCGCAGCACTCTTCGGAACATGGAATCGGCGCACGAGCCAGAGCGGGAATGGAAGGATTGCGTACGCAAGCAGGAGAGATAAAAGCACAATGGAGAGGACGTGGGAGGCCATTCGTATACCCCACGCCACAATGACCACGCAGGCAGCTACCTTTAGGGTTTGGATCGCGCTGTGATCATCGGTGCCCATTCAACACCCTTCAAATACGTATCGCACTCTCAAATGTCAGACGTGGTCTTCATCCA
This sequence comes from Candidatus Acidiferrales bacterium, assembly GCA_963709705.1. Lineage (GTDB taxonomy): Bacteria > Acidobacteriota > Terriglobia > Acidiferrales > UBA7541 > Acidiferrum. The sequence goes on along the minus strand of CAVPXU010000013.1, from coordinate 249,065 downwards.
GTTGCCAAGCAAAGGGATTCCAAGCAGTGTTTTCATCTCTTGTGAGTTAAAACTCTCTGAATGACTTCAAGCACTTCTACACCGGAATCTGTCTTTCGGAAGTACGCCGCGCATCCCACAGCCTCGGCGGCCACTCGTGTTTTGGGATCTTCGTAAGCGGTGATGAAGATGACGGGAATGTTGTTGCCCACAGCCGCGAGCCGCTGAGCGAGTTCGATACCAGATATGCCACCGAGCTGGATGTCGAGAACAAGGCAGCCGAACTGAGGACGCTTCGTGTCGGCGAGAAACGTTTCCGCTGAGGCATAGGTGATCGGCTGAATACCCGCGGTGCGCAGTAGCCGACCGAATGACCGGCAAATGCTTTCGTCGTCATCAACGATAGCGACATAACTGGTTGTTGTGCTGCTCATCGAGATTCCATAAGCACTATGAGCATGTACGATTAGGCCGACTACTGCCCTTTGGGGAAGGTCCGCGCGAGCGACGGGAAGATGCACAGCTCCTGCGTTAAGCGCGTGAGTTCCGCACGGACTGGACGTTCAATTTTGTAGTGAGTGCGATGTAACTTCACTGTCCGCTCGTGGATGCCTTGATCGTAGGCAATCTGCTCGCCTCAACTGGCCAATTGTTGAAAATGCTCTGAACTATTGATTCTGTGATGGCACCGGGACCGGTTTAGTAACAGGAGTCACCCCGTTGCTTGTCCACTGTACATCGGTCAGATTCCATCCCCCACCCAGGGCACGATAGAGATTGACCAAAGCCACCTTGCGACCCAGATCGTACGTAACTGTTGCGGTTTCCGCAGGATACGCTTGGATCTCGGCATCAATAATCTCAAGATAGCTCGACAGGCCACTATCGTAGCGGGTTGTCGACAGTCGTATCGATTCGCGATATGCATCTACGCTGGCCATCTGCTTTCGATAGGCTTCGGCAAGTTCCTGATGCGCGGAAAGAGAGATCGAAACTTCGCCGAAAGCTCCGGTCACCGCTTTTTCAAAGGATATTTTGGCTTGCTCCCGTTGTTCCAGTGCCGCCCGGTACTGGTTTTTCAGGCGACCAGCCGTAAAAAGAGGTCCCGCGAGGTCTCCGGCGAGACTCCAGGCTTTGCCGGCGCCCGTAAGTTCAGAAAGTTGCGGACTCACTCCGCCCAGTAAGCCACTGAGGGAAATCGTTGGGAAGAAATTCGCTTTGGCAACACCTGCGTTTGCGTTGGCAGCGATCAAGTCTTGCTCCGCTTCACGCAAGTCTGGTCGGCGCTCGAGCAGAGCAGATGGCAATCCGACAGGAACCTGTGGCGGGTCGTACTGGTCGGCTAATACGGCTCCTCTTGCGATCGGCCCCGGATTGCGGCCAAGCAGCAAGTCCAACGCAGCCTCCTGAGCTACAATCTGCCGTTTGAGATCAGGGATCGTGGCTTCGACGTTCAACAGCGCTGCTTGAGCGCGGGCTACTTCGAGTCCGGAGGCAGCACCGCCTTCAAATTTGTGTTGAAAGATGTCCAGAGTCTCCTGAAAACTCTTCGCGGTTTGCTGTGAAATCTCCAGTTGCTTGTCGAGGGCTCGCAATTGGAAATATCCCTGGGCGACTTCTGACATGACGAGTAGTCGAATGTCGCGCCGGGCCTGGTCCGTAGAAAAGTAAACCGCGCGCTGAGCCTCATTCATCTTGCGAATACGCCCAAACAGGTCGATTTCCCAGAAGGCAGTAAAGCTGTAGGAATAGTAGGTGTGATTCGCAATTATCGGAGACTGCTGCCCCGAAATGTTTCCATCGTAACCAACTTGCGGGTAATACTGCGATTTAGTGACACCGAGCAAGTCACGTTCCTGATCCACGCGCGATACCGCCAACCGCAAGTCGTAATTATTCGCGAAGGACTCGCGAATCAAACTCTGCAGAACTGGATCCTTGAACAAGTCCCACCATGCAAGATCGGCGGCAGAATCACTGGACGCTTCCTCTTGCGTATAGAAGGTGGCTGGCGGATGGAATTCCGGTTTCTTATATTTCGGTCCAACTGAACAACCGCCAAGGACAAATAGAAGGAGGCCAACGACACGTAGGTTTTTCATTAGTCGTGACCTCCCTCAAGGGCTACAGTTTTGGTTACTTCTAAATGTGGTTTCTTCTTGGCAATGCGCTCAACCACCACAAATAAAACAGGCACAAGAAAAATCCCGAGAATGGTAGCCGCTGACATGCCAGTGATTACAGAACTCCCCAACACTCTTCGGCCGATCGCCCCAGCGCCCTTGGCTCTCCAGAGCGGCACGCATCCCAAAATGAAGGCAAACGAAGTCATCAGGATTGGTCGCAAGCGCAAGCGAGCTCCTTCAAGCGCCGCTTCCACAAGTTCTTTTCCCTTGGAGTGCTCTAATACGGCGAACTCGACGATCAAGATAGCGTTTTTGGCTGTCAGTCCAATCAGCATGATCAGCCCAATCTGAGCAAAGATATTGTTATCGAATTTGCGTAGGAGTAGTCCCCCGTAAGCTCCAAGAACAGCCACGGGGACCGAAAGCAGTACGCTGAACGGCAACGACCAACTTTCGTAGAGCGCCACCAGGATCAAGAACACGAAAATGAACGACATGGCGAAAACCATGGCTTGGCCACCTTCGGCCTTCTTCTCCTGATAAGACATGTCGCTCCAGGCGTAGCCGAATCCAGCGGGCAGCACCTCGTTGGCGACCTGTTCCATCGCGGCCATGGCCTGCCCGGAACTGTAACCGGGGGCAGGCGAACCGTTGATCTGGATACTGCGATAGAGATTGAAGCGGGTCGTGTATTCCGGCCCAGATACTCGCTTGATCGTGACCAGAGAAGCCAGGGGTGTCATCTCGCCCTTCGAGCTTCGAACGAAAAAACTGTTAATCTGTTCGACGCTGTTGCGGTACTCCGGCTCTGCCTGAAGATAGACCTTCCACTGGCGACCGAATCGGTTGAACTGGTTGACGTAGGAGCCGCCGAGGAAGGCTTGTAGCGTCTGGTAAACTTCTGCAAACTGCAAGCCTTGCTTCAGTACGCGATCCTGGTCCACTTCCAAATAGAGTTGGGGCACGGACGGCCGGAACGTACTGACCAGGGAGGCAATCTCAGGGCGTTTTCGAGCAGCCAAATTCAGCTTATCCAGCATTTCTGAAAGTTGCGCGACGGTTCCACTACTGCGATCCTGAAGCATGAGGGTAAAACCACCGGCCGTGCCCAACCCCGGAATGGCGGGCGGCCCGAAGGCGAAGGCAATGGTCTCCGGGAGCTCCTTTCTCATTTTCAGATTGAGGTTGCGCATAAGCCCGCTAGCGGAAAGTTCGTCGGTAGTGCGTTCCTCCCAAGGCTCTAATTGCAGAAAGTAGAAACCAGTGTATGAGGCGGAGGTGTTGGACAACATGCTGAATCCGGAAATTCCGCTAAAACTCTTGACGCCGTGGGTGTGCGCCAACATTTCGTCAAGTTTGCGCATGACTGCGTCGGTGCGCTGCAGTGAAGCGGCATCCGGTAATTGAACTTGTAAGAAGGCGTAACCTTGATCCTCTTCTGGAACAAAACTGGTAGGAAGCTTCTTTCCCATACCCCCCGCGACAACAGTGATTCCCACGAGGAGCAACAACGCAATGCCCCACCGCCGAATGAGCGCGCTGCTCCAGTTTACGTAGCCACCGGTCATTTTTCCGAACCAGCGGTTGAACCAGTCGAAGAACTTTCCAAGGGGACCTCTGGCTTTCTTGCGCGGACGCAGCAAAAGTGCAGAGAGTGCTGGCGAGAGCGTCAAGGCGTTGAAGGCCGAGATTAGGACAGAGATGGCGATGGTAACGGCGAACTGCTGGTTGAGCAGACCCTTGATGCCACCCATGGCCGCCATGGGCACAAATACTGAGGAGAGAATCAATGCGATACCGATGACCGGTCCGGTGACCTCTTCCATGGCTTTGAAAGTTGCGTCCTTGGGCGATAAGCCATGCTCAATGTGGTGTTCGACTGCCTCGACCACGACAATAGCGTCGTCCACCACGAGCCCGATCGCCAGGATAAGCCCAAAGAGAGAGAGCGTATTGATCGAAAAACCAAGCAGCGGAAAGACGGCGAAGGTGCCAATAAGCGACACGGGGACCGCCAACAAAGGAATCAAGGTGGCTCGCCAGTTCTGGAGAAACAGGAATACAACAATGATGACCAGGACAATGGCCTCCACCAGCGTGGTCACGATTTCCTTCATCCCCTCCGTGATTGGCAGGGTCGTGTCCATCGCGACGTTGTATTCCAAGCCCTCGGGGAAGCGCGATTTCAGTTCGTCCATTTGCGCCTCGACCTGTTTCACAACAGCTAACGCGTTGGAACCGGGGGCCTGGTAAACACCAATGATCACCGCGGGCTTACCGTTGAACCGCCCGATTTGTTGATAAACGAGAGAACCCAGCTCTATACGCGAAACATCCTTGAGTCTCACCGTTGAACCATCCGGATTTTGGCGGACAATAATGTTGCCGAACTCCTCCGCATTGATGAGCCGGCCGGCCGCGCGCACTGCATAGGTAAACTGTTGGCCCTTTGGGGCAGGCTCCGCGCCGACCTGACCCGCAGGGTTAACCGCGCTCTGTTGCTGAATGGCATTCGTCAGATCAGAGACGGTCATGCCAAGCTTGGTCAACTGGTCCGGCTTGACCCAAATGCGCATGGCATAGTCTGAGGCACCGAAGTTGGTAACCTGCCCGACGCCGGGAACGCGCAGAAGTGCATCATTCACATTGATCGTGGCATAGTTCCCCAGGAATTGGGCGTTGTAGGTGCCATTCGGCGAATGGAGAGCAAGCACGAGAAGCGGCAGGCCCATCAATTTCTTGACCGTCACGCCATACTGATTGACGGAAGTGGGAAGATTCGGGCTGGCTTGGGAGACCCGGTTCTGTGTATTCACCTGGTCGATATCGACGTTTGTGCCGACATCATAGGTAACCTTGAGCGTCATCGTGCCGTCATTGGCGTTTGTGGACATCATGTAGATCATGTTGTCCACGCCATTCATCTGCTGTTCCAGGGGAGTGGCAACTGATTGCTCGATGGTCAGAGCGTCTGCGCCGGTGTAGGTCGCCGAGACGCTGATCTGTGGAGGGACGATATCCGGCAGTTGGGCAATGGGCAGTTTCGTCATAGCCACCAGGCCGGCAATGACCGTGAGCAGCGCGATTACGATCGCGACATTTGGCCGATTAATGAAGAATTTAGACATGGTTACTTTTCACCAATCACGGCGTTGGCCTGAGTGTCTTTGTAAGGTGTGGGTGCGACCGTCATGCCCGTCTTCACGCGCTGCAATCCGTCGACGATCACGCTTTCTCCCGGTTGCAGTCCGGAGTCGACCACCCACATATCTCCGTATACGGGACCGAGTCTCACCGTCTTAACGGCTACTTTGTTGTCCGGACCAACGACTCCCACTTGGTAGATACCCTGCAATTCCGAAACTGCCTGCTGCGGGATTAGAAGAGCTCCTTTGCGGAGCTCGGTAACAACTCGAATTCGCGCATACTGCCCGGGACGAAGTACATTGCCTGGATTCGGGAACTCCCCGCGCACTTGGATGGTTCCTGTTCGCGAATCCACCTCGCGATTCACAAAAAGAACCTTGCCTGGGCGGGGATATACAGTACCGTCTCCGAGAATCAATTCGAGATTTTGCCTGGTTGCACTGTTCGATTTTTCGCGCGTGAACCGCATGTAATCCTGCTCCGCAACACTGACGTCAACGTAGATCGGATTCACATTCGAAATCGTAGTCATGACCGTGTTCGGGGTCATCAGATCGCCGATCGCGACTTTGGCAACTCCCGCGATCCCAGAGATAGGAGAAGTCACGGTTGTCCAACCAAGATTCAGCTTAGCGTTGTCGAGCACTGCCTGATTGGCGTCCACACCCGCCGTGGCAGCTCTCTCGGCACTCTGCGCCTTATCGAGCTCTGCTTGACTCACTGCCTTCTGAGCCACCAACGGAGCGTATCGGCGCACATCAATCTGCGCCTGCGCTAATGCGGCGCGGGCGCGCTCGAGATTTCCCGTAGCCTGTTCCACCGCTGCCTGCGCCTGGCGTTTATCTAGTTGGAACATTGCCTGCCCCTTCTCCACGTATGAACCTTCGCTGTAGAGGCGGCTAACCAAGTATCCTTCGACCTTGGGACGGATGTCCGCATCCACGTTGCCGACCATGGTTCCCACCCATTCCTGGCGGATGGGCACTTCCTTTTGAATCACCGGCGCGATGGTCACTCCAGGAGGTTGTGGAGGCGGGTTTTCTTGCCTGGAAGAACACCCAGCGAGACAGGCAAGCACGAGCAGAGGAGCGCATAGGAGTTGAGCGGTACCAGTGGGTTTGTGGATTAATCGCTTACGGAGGGACACGGGAGTTCTGAGCGTCACCTCGCGGCGCCAGCAAAGAGGGATGATGCATCTAAGTTCTTTAGCCATTCGATTCGTCTCCAAATCGCGAATGCCGTGGTCTACCAGAACACACAAGCCATTCACCTACACCAGAAATCGCGAAACAGTTAGTATTTCTCCGGGACAAAGTGTCTTCCCTTGAGTGAAGCTTGATCGTCGTAACTACCCTTGTTCTTGCGCGCGGGCAGTTTCACCTTTTCTCGTGGAGCCTTGCGGTAAGGAATAACGCTTAAGAAATGCCGGATGCAGTTGAGTCGCGCTCTCTTTTTGTCGTCGGAGCGGATGATGTGCCAAGGAGCACGTTTGGTATCGGTTTCTTCCAACATGCGATCACGTGCGCGCGAATATTCATACCAGCGGCGAAACGATTCCAAATCCATGGGGCTGAGTTTCCACTGCCGCACAGGATCGTTAATCCTAGCCTCGAAACGTCGCTGTTGCTCCTTTTTGCCAACTTCCAGCCAATACTTGATAAGAATAAACCCACCATTCACGATATAGTCTTCCATCACAGGGCACAGCTCCAAGAATCGCTCGTATTCCTCGTCGGAGCAGAAACCCATGACGTGCTCAACGCCAGTCCGGTTGTACCAGCTGCGGTCAAAAATCACGATTTCGCCAGCAGCCGGGAAGTGCTGCATATAGCGCTGCATGTACATCTGGCTTTTTTCACGGTCGGAAGGGGCCGGAAGTGCTACAAGTCGAAATACCCGGGGACTGACCCGTTCGGTAATTGCGCGTATGGTGCCGCCCTTGCCAGCGGCGTCGCGCCCTTCAAAAACGATGATGACTCTAAGCCCTTTGTACTTGACCCAATCCTGAAGTTTACAAAGCTCTTCTTGCAGTTTGCCCATTTCCGCTTCATATTCCTTGCGCTTCATCCGATTATTTTCTTTTCCGTGCGTTTTGCTTTTCTTAGCCATCGGTAACGATCCTTAGTTACGGCATAGTAGTTACTCAGCCTTGTTGCCCCGCGGAAGCGCTCGGAGTCGATCGCGCTCGTATAGACGCAGCTTTTCGTTTTCGCGCGGTCGATTCATTCGAGGTGAGATTTGTTTGCTCTCTTCATCTATGTGCCCGATGCTTGACGCGCAATTGTGCCAACGAACGATCCAGCGAGGCATTGATGTAGGCGACATCTTTGTCGGTGAGCTTACCTTTGTGCCGCGCTTCGGCGCGTTGTCAGGCGTCTTGGCCTTGGCGGATTTCATCAGTCAGTACTTCCGGTGTCCGCAAGCTCGTCATCAACAATGGTGTCGTAGCTGGTTGTTGTGCTGCTCATCGCGATTCGATGAGCACTATAAGGATGGAAGGGTAATGCTGACTACTGCCCTTTGGGGAAGGTCCGCGCGAGTGACGGGAAGATGCCCGCCTCCTGTGTTAGCCGCGTGAGTTCCGCCACTGACTGGACGTTCAATTTTGTGGTGATCGCAGTGCGATGTAACTTCACTGTCCGTTCGTGGATGCCTAGATCGTAGGCAATCTGCTTGTTGAGTTGTCCCTGCACCACATGAGAGAGCACTTCGAGCTCCCGTTCGCTGAGCGTGTCGAAGCGCGCGCGTAGCTCAAGCTGGCGAACACGCGTATCGCGTTCACGAGCATCACGCGCAAGGGCGCGGTTTACCGCGTCCAACACCACTTTCTTCGGCGCGAGCTTTTCCAGGAAATCCTCCGCGCCACCGCGCATCGCTCGGACGCTCGAGGGAATGTCACCATGCCCTGTCAAGATGAGAATCGGCAGTGGATTGCAACTCTGCTCGAGCTCTGATTGCAGTTCGAGTCCATTCATTCCGGGCATTTTCAAATCCGCCAGAACACAACCTGGCGCATCTGCATCACGGCGGTCGAGAAATTCACGGGCCGACGAATATGTTTTTATAGCGAACCCGTTCGCCCGGAGCAGTCGCGAGATCGCCGCAAGAAAGGACGCATCATCATCGACGACGTGAACAGTGGGTTCGGTCACGCTCATTCCGTTGCGTGCTCCTTTGCGATCGGCAGAGTAAATCGAAACGATGCTCCGCCTTCATTTTTGTTCTCCGCCCAGAGCCTCCCGCCGTGCGCCTCAATGATTGTGCGAGAGATCGGCAAGCCCATACCCATACCGTTCGGCTTGGTGGTAAAGAAGGAATCGAAGATGTGCGTGAGTTTGTCAATGGGAATGCCGCAGCCGGAATCGCACACGGCGATCTCGACGGTCTGCGGTCCGCAGCGCAACGCGGTTACACTGACGCGCCGGTCCTCCCCATTTGCCTCATCGAGCGCATCTAATCCGTTGACAATGAGATTCAATAACACTTGTTGGAGATGCACGCGGTCGCCAAGCACGAGCGGCAGATCGTCCGCCACGGCCGCTTCGAGCTTTACGTGGCGTTCCGCAGCGTCGGTCCGCACAAGGGCAACGACTTCACCAACAAGTTCCCCCATATGGACGGTCCGCTTATCGAGGTTTTGGCGCTTCAGTAGTCTGCGCATCCGCTCGATAATGCCCCCCGCACGCTGGTCGTCCTTGCGGATGTCGGCAAGGATCGCGCGGACTTCTTCCAGATCTGGCAATTCATTCTGCATGAAAAGCTCCGCCGCTTCCGCATTGCGCAATATTGCCCCGAGCGGTTGATTGATCTCATGCGCCAACGCCGACGCCAGCTGGCCAAGCATCGAAACGCGCCCCACATGCGCAATCTCCTGCCGCAAATTCTGTGTTTCCTGCTCCGATTCCTTTCGCTTTGTAATATCGTGCGAGACGCCACGTACGAGTCTTGGTTTGCCGGCGCCGTCGAACTCGACGCGGCCGTGAGAACCGATCCAGCGCATCTGGCCATCAGGGAGCAGGATTCGATATTCGGTATCATAATTGCCATCGCCCTGAGTGGCTTTCCCGAGCACAGAGCGGAACGCGTCGCGATCGGACGGATGAAGTCGCTGCAAGATGTGGTCGATTTCCAGCCGCTCCATCTCTGAGAAGCCGAACAACGTCCGCCATTTGCCTGTTGCCCAGATTTCGTTTCGCGCGAGATCCCTAATCCAAATACCGAAATCCGCACCTTCGATGGCCAATGCCATTCTTTCTTCATTCTCGCGCAATGCGGCTTCACTTGCCTGTAACTTGCGATCGAGCTGCGGCGCGCGGATCGCTTCGCGGCTTAGCTCGTACCCCATCACAGCGACCAAGCCCATGAAGGACATGCTAGCGACAATGGGCGCCTGGACGATTCCCCAGAACACCAGGACGGACTGACCGGTAGAGACAAGTGTGAAGAAGACGATACTGCCGCCTACTGTTATTGCTTTCTGATGGTCCCCGCGGCGCCAGGCAGTGACACTAGCATCTACCACAAAGATGACGAGCACCAGCAAACTCAATTGACCGACCAGCATCCAGGGATTCGACACGCCCTCTGCGATTTGGACGGATTCGCCGAGAAACGGGATGTGCCGCAGGCGGGTGATCTCGCGGTAGTTGAGATTCTGCCCCACCGAAAAACCGAGCAGGAGAGCGAAGGTGCGAAGGCCGCAGACCGTCCACGCAAGACTTGGTCGACCGGCTTTCAGAAGAACCCGCACAAACGCCACGAGTGACACTACCAATAGCCACACCGGCACCTGTCCCCACTTCAGCGTATTCGCAAATTCTGCCGGGGTACTCGCCCGCATCATCCTTAGTTCACAGAACGCAAAGGCTGCTGTCGATACTGCCGTGAGGGAAAAAAGCAGATTAGGCCAAGCATTGCGAGTCTTGCACCAGACCAGCAATTGAATCCCCGCCAGCGTGAGGCACGCCGACGCAATCATTGACCAGACGACCGTAACCAGACTTATTTCCATGGAATGAATACTCTTCGATTCACACTCACCTTTTCGGCCTGCAGACGAAATTGGCAGAAGTAACAATAGCGAGGGCTGCGATTTATGTCTAGAAGGTGAGAGGGCGCGGGTTCATTTCAACCGCATCATCGTGCGTTATGCCAATGTGGTGGGCTTTCCGCCCACGGCCCTATTCCCACCGCCATTGCCAATAAGATGATCCCGTCGAACGAATCCTGCACGATACTGGGCTAAAACCGTTTTAATCGTTGTCCAGAAACAAGATGTTTTTGGACTGCGTAGGTTGGTGAATCTCGATCTCCTGGAATGAGTGAGTTGCAAGCGCAGAGACGCGGAGGTTTTTGGGCAGCCAAAATATCTCATGGTTCTGAGCTGCCGTTCCAATCTCGCAGACCATTCCCCACTTCCCCGAGCCCCGTTTCTGGTCTCAATCCGAACGAGCTTCAATACCCGAATAGCCTCGCTTTTCCCAACGATGTGCTCGAAGCCGTCGTTTAGGCGATAGGGTTTCTTCGACTTCCATCCTCTGAACGATATACTTCCAAGCGATTTAAGGCTGCGCCTGAGCGCGAGTTGAACCCTCCCGTGATAACTTTGGAAGAACGAATTCTTCAAGGACACTGGCGAGAGACGTTTCCCCAAGTCTGATCAACGCCGTTGAGAGTATGAAGCTGGATCCCTGCCGATCGTTGGCGGGGTAGTAAAGATTCGCGAGCCCTGCTGCGGCGAAACTTCCCATGACATTTGAATAATTGGGCTGCCATTTTCCGTTATCTCCTTTGCAGATAACGGAGTTGCCCATCGCATAAAGAAGCCGCGACGCCTTACTGCCTCCTCCTTTGTAGAAATAACGCGGATCCTGCTTCAGGAGCAAAGGAAATATCGCGCCTCCGATAAGCGTGCCAGAAAAAATATTGACGTAGGTGGCTCCGTAGCGTTTTCCGTAGCCTTGCGCACCTTGTCCATAGGCGCCCCAACGATCTGTCGCCTGTTCGACACCAGCTAGCACGCCAACCCCGGCAAGTGTGACGGGGTCGGTAGCCGATCTCCAGGCAAGCTCGAACTTGTGTTTCGGAGCGAGAGGAGCTGCATTGGGAACATAGCTGACGTAAAAATTGGAATGAAGCCGAGCACGCGCTGATGCACTTGCTCCTGAATCTGTACATCCGCAAGTTCATCCGCCGTAAGTCCTACGTGTACCTCGGTCACTTGGGTGGCAATCATCAGCATGATCAGCGGAGTGTGATAGGACTCTCCAGGGTTCAAGGTTCCGGAAAAATCCCGCGAGGCGAGACCCTCAGATGTGATCGTCAGTTGAAAGGATCCCGGAGCAACATTTGAAAAGGTGAATTGTCCATTGTCGTCTGAGTAAGTCTCTGTGTCCGATGTTTGGCCTTCTCGCTTGAGTTTCACCACGACTCCGGCGATGGTAGTTCCGGATTGATCGACAACTTTTCCAGTAATGCTTCCGGAAGATAGTTGGTCGGTTTGCTGTCCAGGGATGGCCTGCTGGGCGCGGCACGGAAAGCCGCAAAGCAGCGCACATAGCCCTACCCAAACCAGCCCGCCGAGGTAAAAAGGCAATCTCTTTTTCGTGGAAGCCACGGTCGTTCCGAGCCCTTACGTCCTTAATACTTCTGCCTGCCACTTGAGTTGCGCTACCCTTACTGCGCGTGGGCACCTATTCTCACCAACTTCTCTAAACCACGGATGAAGAACTCATGGGGTTATGCCGCTGGCTCGTAAGACTTCGGGACCACTGGGTGATTTGGTCGTTGGGTCATCCTCGGCTGTTATCCAGAGGTCGAAACGCTTATTCGGCGTATTCGACTCGAATTTGCCTTGCAGGTTCTCATTGACTTTCAAGATGCCTTGAGTTTCGGGAGACCCGTCCTTTTGTTGAATCCAAACTACGTACCCGGACTTGGGAGGTAAAAGTTCAGTCGGGTTTGCCAGGTGCTTGACCTCGACGCTGAACTTCGTATTCCCGTTCTTGTCCTTGCCAGTCTTGACTTCGCCCGTTGCGCCGGGGACGATGGACGTTTTTTGTAGCTTAAACGTTTTCGTCAGGAGTGCGCATGGCAACAGCCCCATCGATATGATGGCCACGACCGCAACTCGGGCGACTCGCCTCCTATGAAAATGAGTTAACGAATTCATTCTCCCCTCCGTTTATCCCAAAAGTCTGTTTTGTTAAATAATATCTTGTCCTAGAAGTTAGCTTTGTGACGCAGCGCACATCACGATAGTTCAACAGATGAGCGCATTTAGTGGTTCGCTCTTAAAGTTGGCAAGATGACCACAATAAAAATCCTAAAGATAACATTGGCGATGATCGTCTTTTTCTTAGGAGGCTAAGCTCGTTGAGATTAAGGAAGTTCGATTCTCCTTGACACGCGCGCTCCCGAAGAACAGCATGAGCTTGGTTTCGCCGTTTGGGGCGAGACTCCCGCTTCTCAGTCCATTCGCAGTTTCTTTAGGGACAGACTCCGAATCGAGCGCCAACAGGGAAGAACCTATTAGGTTCTTTTTTATTCCCTCCCGCGGGGCCCTACCTCCTGTTCGACGTACAGGCTTGCACACCCAAGACGCCAGCGGTTTCAGGCCAAACAATCGTTAGACCAGCGAACAACACACGCTGACAAGGAGAAAGTTCATGATAGTAAAAAACCAGAAGGAACTTTTTGTGATGCTGCTTAGCGACGCACGGCAGAACGCCGAGCGATCGACCAAGCTCTATCAGGAGATAAGCCAAGCAGCCCAGGATCCAGACGTAAAAGAGGCGCTGGAATCGCGGGCTTGGATCTCGGAGAAGGATGTGGCAGCGATAGATCGTTGCTTTCAACTGATTGGGGAACAGCCTCTGAAACTAAGCGGGCGCCTCCAAGAAGTATTTGTGGAAGACTTCCGCAGAGAACTCGCGGAGATTCAGAACCCGATCGCAAAGCACCTCTTCGTGTTAGCCAAGGCCACCCACCTGGTTCACCTGCGGATCGCCGAGTACGTCGCGCTAGTAGCAGCGGCCGACGTAACCGGGCACTATGCCGTTGGTGTGCTCCTGGAGAGCTGCCTCGCCGACAAGGTCGCGTTTGTTGAGAGGACACGGCGTCTCATCAGGAACTTCGTTGCCAGCAAGCTGGCGGCGAAAGCTGTCGGGGCCTAAGTCCCTCATCCGCTCGTGAATTGGGTGGATGAACACTTGCTAGAAACGCAGCCCGCGTTGCCGCGGAAGGAAGCGGCTGCGCGGGTTTGCGTGAAGTGAGGTACAAACTCATCGCTACCCAAGTGGAAAAACGGCGGAAAGCCAAGAATCCCTTCAACAAGGCCCATCTTGAGCATTTTCTTGTCTGACGAAAAAGGTAGGTCATATGAGCATTGAAGCTTCTGAGAAACCCAGCGTAAAGCAGAAAATCAAGCATGAGTTTGAAGAATTTACAGCCATTTTTCTGTATCTGGCGTTCTTCTTTTGAAGACACGAGAACAAAGCATTGTTCCTATCCTCTCTTTACAAGGCATTTTTGTTCAGCATATTGGTGTTCGCATTTCACGTTGTCGAGGAAATGGTCAAGCGTCTCATCCACGGAGAAGGTTTTACAGGCTCTTTTCTCGAAGTGCGCCTCGATGAACTAGCGAGCCGCACAGTAGTTATATTTAGTACGTTTCTTCCTCTCTTTGCATTCCGCGAATTGCAACGAGTCATGGGTGAAGACAAATTTCGAAACCTGCTTTTCAAAACGGCCACGCCCACTAATTCTGTGTAGTGGCTGCCTTCCAAACTCCCGGTCAGTCCGTTGAACCTATTGAGAATTGCATAATATAGTTACACAGGAAAGAGCTCGGCCTGTTGCCAGAAGGCCATAACTAGGGTTGGACGGCGACGCATGCGTTTGAGGGCGCGGACCGCTTGCAGGCTCAACTCGCTGAGGTTCTTGGGGCAGAGATTAGCGATCTCATGTTGCTTCAGATGGCCCCAGATGTATTCGGTCGGATTCAGTTCCGGGGCATAAGCAGGAAGAAATTCTAACCAGATGCGTCCTCGCTGTTGGCGCACGAAATCCCAGACGGCACGGCTGCGATGCGCGGGCAAGCCGTCCCAAACGATCAACAGCTTGCCGGGAATATGCCGCCGCAGGTGCGTGAGAAACGCGATGATCTGCTGGCTGCGAATGGCTCCGGGAAAGAGCCGGAAGTAAAAATTCCAAAAGGTGATTCCGGCGATCACCGATAGAGTCTTCCAAGTGAAGTGATATTGCAGCACCGGCGTCTGTCCTTTCGGCGCCCAGGTGCGTGTGCGGTGGGGACGCTCGCTCAGTCCACTTTCGTCGGCGAAGACGATGGTTCGCCTTTCTTTTTGGGCTTTTTTTTAATCTCCACCCAGCGCTTCGCTTTCCACTCCCGAATCTTGGCCTCGTCCCGCTCGAGGGCCCGTCCCACGGGACGCTGGCAACTCCAGCCCAGTTGCCGCAGGATGCGCCAAGCCTGCGAAGGATTGTAACGTACGCCACATTCCTGTTCGATCAGGTCGGCCACGCGCCAAGCCGACCACAAACTGGTTTCGTATCCCAGCGCTTCCGGCCCGCGCTGCAGTCCGCGTTCGATGCGCCGCAGGTCGGCTGTCTTCAGGCGCGGCTTGCGCCCGGCGCGCCCGGCCTTCTGCAGCGCCTTTCGTCCGCCCTCGGCCAGTTGCTGGGCCCAGCGACTCACGGATTGCCGATGCACGCCCACCTGCCGGGCCACTTCCGCCTGAGGAACGCCCTGCCGCAACAGCCCCGCGGCGAGCCAGCGCCGCCGTTCCAGTTTTTCGAAGTCTCGTCGAACACCTTTTGGATTTCCCATGCTTGGAAGATAGCATAAGAATTCGGTAATGTCACTATATTATTCAATGTTCAGTAGCTGCACAGAAACCAGCGAAAATCACGTAATCGTTGTGGAGTGAGGCAGTTTTAGCCGGTGAAGCTAATGGCCGCGAATCATATATGCTTTTGGGCAGGCTGGCAGTTTTCCTTATGCTTTATGTTTCTGTGATATCCCGACGATTGCGCGAGCGCCCGCGTGCAAGATCAGAACACTGGTGAATGGGTTCCAACTCGTAAAGATCAGCCTCGGGATCATATCCTCGGATTTTGAGGACTTCGGAAACGTATCGTTGTCCTGGCCTCCGCTCAATCCGAACAATAACATTAAGCGAATCCGCGATGTTTGTCTTGATAGCCCGGTATGGCATTTCGATACCGCTCTGTAATACACACGTTGTGAACCGCGAGATTCCCTGGGCAGCGGAATTGGCGTGAACGGTTGAGATCGTTCCGCTGTGTCCGGTATTTAAGAGTTGAAGCAAATCAAACGCCTCTCCGCCGCGAATCTCGCCGACGATAATCCGATCTGGCCGATGGCGGAGGGTTGCCTTCAGAAGATCGCGGATGGTCACAGCCGGCAAGCCGTTCTGCTCTCTGCGCGCTTCGAATCGAAGCACATTCTCTTTGTGAATCTGGATTTCAGCGGTGTCCTCTATCAAGACAATGCGTTCATGGCCGGGGATGAAGTCGGTCAACAGATTAGCGAGAGTCCTCTTACCACTCGATGTTCCTCCACAAATCAGGATGTTATTTCGTTGGACAACATACTCTTCCAGTTGCGCAGCCAGTTCGGGGGTCAGCGTTCCAACTTCAATGAGGTCGTTCATCTTGAATTTGTGAGAGTTGAACTTTCGGATGGTCAAGGCGACGCCCTGAATGCTGCAAGGCGGAAGTACGGCGGCCACACGACTTCCGTCGGGCAGGCGTGAGTCAAGGATGGGCTTGGCTTCCGAAATGTCGTCGCCGAGACGTCTAGCAATGTTTTTAACAGCCACGATAAGCGATTCGGGGGTGAGTCTCACGCCGGGAACCGCATGAAGGTACCCGGCCTTTTCAATAAAGATCCGGTCTGGCCCGTTGACCATGATTTCACTGATGTCGGGGTCAAGGATGAGATGCTGAATCGGACGGAGAAACGGGAGAATGAGTTCGAATCCATTCATCAGAGTTGTCCGTCGGCAAGCTGGCGAAAGTAAGACTTGTTCACATCATTGAAATAGGGCTTCAAATAACAAAACATCGGGGGCAACGGGTCGAGCCCGTCATAAGCCAACGTTACAGACTGTGCGTTTTTCAGTTCCGTGAACGTCTTCATGTCGAACCGGTAATCCCGCTGCTGGCTGTAGGTCTTAGAGGTGCTGATGTGGGCCTTGTCGGCCAGCGGTTTGCCGGTGAGATAGCTGACCCTCGAATCGTGCCCGCTTTCCGAGATGTTGTAGTTCACCCGCCACTTCTCGTCATGGCCGCACAGTTCACTGGCAATCTTGGCCGAGAAGTCGTCGGAAAGAGACAGGAAGATTTTCGTCCGAAAGGTTTGTAGCAAAGTTCGCCACGTTTCCCCCGGCAGTGTTGTTTTCAATGAGCTGATGCTTTGTGTGGCCACGATCGGAACACACTTCGCCTATCTGGACAAGCTCAGGAATTTCTCGTCCCCACTCGGCTCATTCTCCCCGACGGTGGCAAAGTGTTGGTACTCGTCGCATATAAAGACGATGGGCCGCCACGTTCTATTCGGCTCAGCGGGAATATGAGGAATTCGATTCAAGACCGCCCGCTGAAAGTCCATCTTGAGCATCACGCCGATAGCCCGCGCCAACCCGGGGTTCGTGCTTGCCGGAAAATTGAGCGCAACGATCTTGCCTTGCTCTAGCAGGGTTGCAATCGGGGGAAGCGCCCTCCGGCCAGACACCGGAGCTTGCGTTTCTCTATATAGTTCGACCGGCGGACAGAACGTTCGTTTCACACGGGGATTGTCGTCAAACAGAGAGAGAAAAACAGAGATGCCTTCGATGATGGAGGTTTGCAGCTTCTTGTCTAGATTTTTCCAATCGCCGTTGTACCAACGCTTAACGGCTTCCAACTGCTCCTTTCTATCCGCGTCAACACTGGTCGCCCCATGGTCGTACTGGACGGTTGGTTCCACGGCCAACTTCTGAAGGGCTTCTCTTGCTTGGGCAGAATCTGCCACCCGATACGTCTGACCGGTCTCATCGGCTTCGAAGCCGATGGCTGCAAGCTCCGTCGCATGCTGCTGGAAGAGTTCCCGCGAAACACCGAGGAAGCATTTCCCGAGGATGTTCTGTTCGGCCTCTTTGATCTTTCTTTCAAAGACCTCGGACGAGATGGCGGACTCATAGACATCAAATAGGGTGACGTACCCGAAGCCCACTTTGTGCAGGATGATGATGAACTTGACGAGGTTGGTGTAGGCCTGCTGCCAGAACGGTTCCTTACCCTTGCCAAATAGGTTGTTTAATAAGGACGCGATTCCGTAGGCCAGCGCATAGCCGTCCAGGTCGTTATAGAGGGGGTTGTAAGCCCACTCGGAGTCCAAGCTAATTTCGATGTAATCTGCGTCGCGACCTCGTTGCCTCAGAATCTCTCTGACTTTGTGGCAGAAGTCGCCTTTGACTTCAAGGACGAGCCCACTCGCTTTCGCACAGGGGTCTGCTGCCCGATATCCCAACAACTGATCGGTGAACGGATACATACAGCAACTGGTCTTGCCGCTGCCGACAGCGCCGATGATGATGGTGCCGGTGAACAACCCGCGTTCAGGTATGACGAGCCAACGCGGCTTCTCTGCGGGGATCGGCAGGCGTGGGTTGTGAATCTCACCTAAGACCAGAGTCAACCCCGTTCGCGTTTCTACCAGCGGATAAGGCGGCAGAGGCTGCGGCTTGCCGGGGCGACGCGGCCGCAACGTAAAGATGTAGAGCGCAGAGAACAGAAAGGAATACCCGATGTAGGGTGTTGTGAATAGCATGACATGATAGGAAGCCTTCAGGCCCGCATAGGTCCAGGGATCTTGCAGGGCGATTAAGCGAAGGAAGTATTCATTCCAACTCTGGGACACCAGGGCCACACCCGCGGGCCACGGCATCTTGAAATACAACAGAGTGCCTGTCAGCATCGCCAGCAACACGGCGAGGAAGTTTTTCGAATTGAGAATGCGTTGCATCACGCTGCCGTGGGAGCTGTCCGTGCTGTGTTCTTAAGAGTCGGGCTCGCGGATTGAGGAGTTTCGGCACTTGCCGCCGAGCCTGCATGATTTTTCTCAAGCCACTCGTTGAACTCTTTATCTCGCCGAAAGAGACGCTTTAGGGATTCGCCGATGATGTACTCGTGTGTGGCGCCTCCAAGGAACGCCGCATAGCGCTGAAGCATGGTGTGGGCTTCCTCGTCTAGGCGTGCGGAGACCACTTTCTTTTCTTGCTTGGGTTTGACCTTCGGAATGAGAGCCATACGTTGTTCTCCTGTCCCTGGTGTGATTCAGAATTCCCGACTGCTTCTCCTGCAACTCTGCCGGCGACCGAGCGAGGAGGTCTGCTATACCATTTGGGCGGTAGCGACCCCCGGCGCCTCTGGATGATACGCAAGCGGAAAGTAATCCCAAGGTAAGAATAGCCGACGATACGCCCGAAATTGGCGAGGCGCTAACGGCACTTCCTCGTGTAGCGCGTTAGACTGCCTTGTCACCGGGGCTGGTAGGTCGTGATATGGTCATGTTACGCGTACAAACCTGCCATACCTCTGTCACGATTTGCTGCCCAGGATGGATAAACAAAAATGAGTAAAAGTGAGGTCCCATGCTGCTCGCAGATAAACACCCGATCACGCGACGCGACATACTCCGCGGCGCCGCAACAGGGATGATCGCGTTAGCTATACGCGTCGGCGCCAGAGGAGCGCAACCGCCAGGCAAGCCTCCCAACATCGTTTTTATTCTGGCGGACGATCTTGGCTATGCCGACGTATCCTGCTATGGGCGCCCGGATCTCAGCACCCCGAGTATTGACCGAATCGCCGCGCGGGGATTGCGCTTTCTGCAGGCCTGCGCCAACTCGGCCGTGTGTTCGGCCACACGCACGGCGCTGATCACTGGCCGCTACCAGTATCGCCTGCGGCTAGGCCTGGAGGAGCCATTGGCAGGCAATCCCGATGTCGGACTTCCTCCGGAACACCCGACTCTACTCTCGCTGTTGAAGAGAGTTGGTTACAGCTCGACCCTGGTCGGCAAATGGCATTTGGGCGTTCTGCCGAAGTTTGGTCCTCTGAAGAGTGGCTACGATCATTTCTACGGGTTTCGCGGCGGTGCGGTGGACTATTTTTCGCACGCAGCCAGAGGTGACAAGGAAGATCTTTGGGATGATGATGTTTTGATCCATCAAGTGGGCTACCTGACCGACTTGCTCGGGAGCCGAGCGGTCGACGTGGTGAACCGGTATGCAAAAGCCGGACAGCCTTTCATGGTCAGCCTTCATTTCAGCGCGCCACATTGGCCCTGGGAGGGTCCCGGCGACGAGGCGGAGTCGGAGCGTTTGCGGCAACCCGGTAGCGGAGGTATCGCTGATTTCGACGGTGGATCACAAAAAACCTATCAGCGGATGATTGAAGAAATGGACCGGCAGATTGGCCGTGTTCTTCAGGCGTTGGACACGAACGGTTTGACGGAAAACACGATCGTCATTTTCACCAGCGACAATGGCGGGGAACGGTTTGCCGATACCTGGCCGTTCACGGGCAAGAAGACGGAATTGCTGGAAGGCGGCTTGCGCATTCCGGCCTTGATCTTATGGCCTGCTCGCATCCCTCAGGGGCGGACAACTGACCAGATTTCCATCAGCATGGACTGGATGCCCACACTGCTGGCCGCCGCCGGCACCGAACCCGATCCTTCCTACCCCGTCGATGGCATTAATCTCTTGCCGACGCTGACTCAGAATGCCGCGCCGGTACCTCGCAAGCTGTTCTGGCGCTACAAAGCGAACGCGCAGGGGGCGGCCCGCGATGGTGATTACAAATTCCTTAAAATCCTCGACAACACTTTCCTCTTCAATGTTGTGGAAGACCCGCTGGAGCGTGCCAACCTGAAGGACCGCCAAAGGGACGTTTATCATCGGATCGTCCGCGAATGGTATGACTGGAACGCTTCCATGCTGCCGGAGATCAAGGAGAGTTACACACACAGCTTCGATGGCCAGCATCTTGCCGACCACTTCGGCGCGAAGAAATCAGACCAGATGCCAGACATCCCGGGCCCGCAAGACGACTAAGTACGAGAATGGGAATGGCGCTTCGCGATTGTGGTGACGGGCAACCCTTCCGTAATCCGGTAAGGTAAGGTTTGCCGACGATTCGCCCACAACCTCGGTGAAAGCATTGGGGTGATTTTGAGCTTGTTCTCGATTGTGCGGCAGCGTTAGCATGCGTGCATGAAACGACGAGATTTTGTCACCACCGTGACTCTTGGCCTGACGGCGGGTCTGCCAGCTTTTGCCGAAAACAGCCTAGCCGATTTCGAAGCGGGCAGCGCTAGCGCGAATGTTATTCGTCAAACCTCTGATCGGGCGACGAGTCCTACTGGACGGCTGGAATTTGCGTCGGCGCAGGAAGCTGCGGAGGCGATTCGCAAAAAGCACATTTCCTCGTTCGAGCTGACGCAACAAACCTTCGCGAGGATCGACAAATACAATCCGCAACTGAATGCATTTGCGTATCAGCTTCGCGAAGACGCGCTCGCGCGGGCGATGCAAGCTGATGAAGCCCAGGCACGCGGGAAATCGCTCGGCGTCCTTCACGGCGTGCCGGTTCACGTGAAGGAAAGCTTTGCGGTGGCGGGGCATCCTTGTACCTGGGGCATACCCACGCTGAAAGACTCCAAGGCTCCGAGCGACTCGGAGGTGGTGACGCGGTTCCGGAACGAGGGGGCCGTGCTGATTGGGGCGACGAATGTTCCGATCTCGCTGGGCGATTGGCAAAGCTACAACCGGATTTACGGCACAACGAACAATCCGTGGGATGTGAAGCGATCGCCGGGCGGATCGTCCGGCGGTTCGGCCGCGGCACTGGCAACGGGCCTTGGCTATCTGAGTGTTGGGAGTGACATCGGGGGATCGATTCGCGTGCCAGCGCATTTCTGCGGCGTCTACGGGCACAAGCCGACACTGGACCTCGTAAGTACGCAAGGACAACGGCCGGGCGGACAGCATGATAATCCAGGTTTCTCGACTCTGCTGGCAGTAGGTGGGCCAATGGCTCGCAGCGCGGAGGATTTACTGGCAGCTTTGCGCTTTCTGGGTGGTCCGGCGGACTACTCCGCGAAAGCGTGGAAATGGGAACTGCCCGCGGCGCGCCACGAAAGCTTGCGGGAGTTTCGGGTCGGCTACGTGCTGGACGATCCATATTGTCCAGTGACTCCGGGAACCAAGGCAGTACTGGAGAATACGATCCAGAAACTTGAGAAAGCGGGTGCCAAGCTGAAACCAGGCTGGCCCGCGGGATTCAAGATTGAAGAGCTGAACCAGAATTACAATTTCCACTTGGACGCGTTTATCTTCAGCGTTGAGCCGGCGGAGCAGCAAGAGGCGGAACGGAAAGTGGCGGCGGCGAACGGTGAAGCCGTGCCTGGTCTAGCGAGCTTTGCCGACTGGCAGCGGCAAAACTTCCGACGGCTCGGATATCGCGCGCAGTGGCAGAGCTATTTCGACGATGTCGACGTGTTCCTATCGCCGGTAGCATTCACCACCGCGTTTGTTCATGACCATAGCGAACCGCACAATAAGCGCACGATTGCGACGGTGCACGGGCCGCGCGCGTACGACGATATGTTGCGGTGGATCGCACCCGCGACCCTGACTGGATGTCCAGCGACAGCAGCTCCGGTCGGAAGAGACGAGGGCGGCTTGCCGATCGGCTTGCAAGTCATGGGACCGTATTGGGAAGACGCCACGCCGATCGTCTTTGCGAAGCTGCTGGCACGGGAACTGGGCGGATTTGTAGCGCCCTCCGGTTACGCAGGGTAGAGCGCAGTAGCGATACCCGGCGGACCAGCTGGCTTCTACGGAGCGGGCTGATAGTCCATCCAGTTGATCGGGAATTCCCCTCCCCAGTTTTCGCATATCGCCGATTGCCAGCGGATCACGGGCAACGCTGACGTAACGCGATTAGGTAAGGTTTGCCGACCATCCGGGAGTTGGTCGGTTCGTTCAACACCCCCGGCTGAAGCCTTGCGCAGGAGATAACCGTAACATCTTCCTTGCGTAAGACTATAATTCCGGGAACCTCATGCCTATCGCCGCAGGAACTCGCTTCGGTCCGTACGAGATCATTTCCGTTGCGGGCGCTGGTGGCATGGGCGAGGTTTATCGCGCCAAAGACACCCGCTTGGACCGTATCGTAGCGGTTAAGGTATTGCCTTCCGAGCTTGCCCATGATCCCGAGAAGAGACAGCGGTTTGAACGAGAAGCACGATCCATCTCAACGCTTTCACACCCTCACATCTGCGCACTGTATGACATCGGACATCAGGATGGAGTGGAATACCTGGTATTGGAAT
The DNA here is from genome assembly GCA_963709705.1 of Candidatus Acidiferrales bacterium. Classification (GTDB taxonomy): domain Bacteria; phylum Acidobacteriota; class Terriglobia; order Acidiferrales; family UBA7541; genus Acidiferrum. Next base: position 226,388 of record CAVPXU010000013.1, on the reverse strand, counting down.
ATCTTGAAGGCGAGACGCTGGAGAAAAAACTGGAAAAGCGTTCACTGCGTATGCAGGACGTTCTGAGATACGCTATTGACCTCGCGGACGCCTTGGATAAAGCGCACAGGCAAGGAATCATCCATCGGGATATCAAGCCCTCCAACATCATGCTCACTAAATCGGGCGTGAAATTGATGGACTTCGGTTTGGCTAAGTTCAACCCTGAAACGGCGCCGATCGCAGACGAACTGACGGAAATGACCGCGGAGAAGAGGCTCACCGCCGCAGGCACCATCATGGGGACATTCCAATACATGGCGCCGGAACAGTTGGAAGGACGTGAGGCGGATGCACGCACCGACATCTTCGCCTTTGGAGAAGTGCTCTACGAAATGGCTACGGGCGGACCTGCATTCAGCGGGAAAACTAGAGCAAGCCTGATCGCTGCGATTCTGTCAGTCGATCCCAAGCCGATCAGGGAGCTGGCGCCATCGTCACCGCCCTCGCTGGACCGCATCGTCAAACGCTGTCTTGCCAAAGAGCCCGACGACAGGTGGCAATCCGCATGCGACCTCGGAGCAGAGTTGAAGTGGATTGCCGAGAGTGGCGGGCACACGGGGACTCCGTCATTAACACCAACAAGAGGGACCCGAGAAACTTTATCATGGCTCATCTCCTGCGCTTTGCTCGTCGCTCTGATTGTAACGGTCATCTGGTGGCGAAGCTCCAAGCCTTCAGAACAAACGATGCAATTTAATGCGCCGCTGTCATTTCCGGCCGATGACATTGCGATAGCTCCAAATGGGCACACTGTCGCCGTAGTCGGCTACTTGGTATCTGCTCGCAAGAATGCGATCTGGATTTACGAACTGGGATCGCCGGGCGCTAGGAGCCTTGCCGATACCGGGGGCGCCAGCTATCCGTTCTGGTCAGCTGACAGTCGATTTCTTGCGTTCTTTGCCGACGGAAAATTGAAGAAACTGGAGTTATCAGGTGGCTCGGTGCAGGCGGTCTGCGATGCGCCCTCGGGCCGAGGCGGTACTTGGAACAAGGACGGCGTGATTGTTTTCACGCCTGACGCGTCAGTAGGGGGAGGCCTGTATCGCGTCTTGGCATCAGGTGGAAATCTCACGCAGATCAGCAACCCGGACGGGAAACGTGGCGAACACAGCCATCGCTGGCCCGTATTTCTTCCCGACGGAAAGCATTACCTGTATCTGGCAAGCAATTTCTCTGGGCAGAGAGGCGTGGACGCCATCTTCGTGGGTTCACTGGATTCCAGCGAAAAGCGGTTCGTCGTGGAAGCCACTGCGAACGCGGCCTATGCCGCGCCGGGCTACCTTCTGTTTTGCCGTGAGAAGACTCTGCTCGCCCAGCGATTCGATCAGAAACGATTCGTACTGACAGGGGAGCCAACGGCCATCCTGACAGATATCCAGTATCTGCCACAAGTCGCCAGGGCGATGTTCACGGTCTCCGATAACGGCCTGATGATCACTCAGAGTGGCAGTGGTGTCGCCCTTTCGCAACCCGTCTGGTTCGACCGCAAGGGGAATGAAGTCGGCAGGGTGGGTAAGCCGGATGTGTATCTCAACGTGGCACTAGCTCCGAATGGGAAATCAGTGGCCGTAGACAAGATCGACATGGCGAACCAGAACCTAAAAGTCGACGTCTGGACCTATGAGTTGCAACTCGAGAGCGCCAAGCAGCTTACTTTCGGCTTTGGTTTTCACGGCGTGCCGATCTGGAGCCCCGACGTCACACGGTTGGTATTTGGCTCTAATCCGCAATTTCACTTCGACCTATATATGAAGAACTCCGACGGTACGCAAGAAGAAAAGCGGATTGTGCAGGATGACTTGGACAAATTTCCGACCGATTGGTCCGGAGACGGAAAGTACCTCCTTTATAATCGAGCCACAGACTTGTGGTTTGTAACGTTCCCGGAGCAAAAAAACAGTCTGTTCCTGAAAGCCGAATCTGTCCTAAGCAATGGCCAATTTTCCCCGGACGGGAAGTGGGTGACGTACGCATCCAATGAGAGCGGGAAATGGGAGATTTACGTAACCTCCTTTCCGGTTGCACACGGCAAGTGGCGAGTCTCGACGACTGGAGGAGAGCAGCCCCGGTGGCGAGGGGACGGCAAAGAGCTGTTTTACCTTTCCTCGGACGGCAAAATGATGGCCGCGCCGGTGACAACGGGTGCCAAGTTCGATTCAGGCACGCCCGTCGCTCTTTTCTCGGCCACTCCCCGGCAGCGAGCCGCCCGCACGGAACTGTTCGTCTATGACGTGAGCCGCGACGGGCAGCGCTTCCTGATTAACACACAAGTGAAACAGGCAGAGACCCAGCCCATGTCCGTCGTCCTTAACTGGCCCGCAAAGCTGAACAAATGACACTGGTGGCTGGCACACCGCTCGGACCTCTCAGCTCTGTTTAACGGAATCAACGGGGTTAAATCCGCGACCGTGGTCGGATGACGGGCCAACAGGAAGTTATTCCGGGTCAGAAGTAATCCACTCGTCCTATCGAGTTCCCGTCGCTGCTTCTATTGCCCTATTGCCAGCCTTTGCTAACTTGTTGAAAACCGGTGCCGGTTCAAAAGGGTTGTCGCCGCAGCGGGCGTAAGTCGTTGATTTGATAGTGCCGATTTTCGAGGTTGCTGCTGGTCTGGAGACTACAGTCTGCGAACCAGGATACAGACGTGATTGTCAAACCGTCCCAGAACTCTAGTGATGCGGTCGCCGTGTGCTGTTGAAATCCCCGGGAGTCATTTTGACAATGCTCGAAAACCTGTAAGATCCAGAAGTGTGTTTCGGGAGCAACCGTGGATCCGAAGATGTTTTGCAGGCCTTGGCATGGGCAATGAGATTGGGGCAGTCCTCAAGAAAACTCCTCTCTTCGCGAACCTGACGGACGGCGAGTTGCTAGCCCTGGCCGCTCGAACCTCCAGGAAGCGATACCAGCAAGGTGAGCACCTGTTCGCCGAGGGTGATCCCTGCACGGGGTTATTCTTAGTAGTCTCCGGAAAAATCCGTATCTTCAAGATCTCAGCATCTGGACGCGAGCAAGTGCTTGCGGTCGAGGGTCCCGGCAGCTCATTCGCGGAACTCCCCGTCTTTGACGGGGGTAATTATCCTGCCTCGGCGTCTGCGTTGGCGGACGCCGAAGTACTCTTCATTTCGCGGAAGGATTTTCAGAATTTCTGCCGCGAACATCCCGAGGTAGCACTCAAAGTGATTGCAGTAGTTGGTTCACGATTGCGACGCCTGGTCGGAATCATCGAAGACTTATCGTTCACGACGGTGAGACAGCGATTGATTGCCCTCATCCTGCGACTAGCACAGACGAGCGGGACGGCCTCGAAAGAGGGCGTCCGCGTGGAACTAACGAAGACCCATCAAGACCTAGCGGCGGAATTGGGAACAGTGCGAGAACTTGTCTCACGCAATCTGAGCCGACTCCAGGCTGAAGGGTTCTTAGAAGTGGACGGTCGCAGGATTATGGTGAAGGACCTCGCGGGCCTGAAGCGCGAACAGACGACTTCTGAGTAATCCCCCCCTTTCAGATTCTTGCAGGCCGTAGTGACTTTGGTCACCGCCTCTTTGCGGCCAGCCCTTCAGACTCCGAGTAGTGGCGGAGGAAGTTATGAACTTCAATGATCAAACCAAAGTGAAGGATATTGCGCTTTCGAATCCGGCAGCTAGGCAAATTCTCGAAGATGCCGGGCTTGACTACTGCTGTGGTGGTGGAAAGTCACTGCATGAAGCGTGTTTGCATGCAGACTTACCGGCTGAAGAGATTTTGAAGCGGCTGCGTGAAAACAGCAAACACGTAAGTCCCGACGAAGCAAATTGGGCGTCCGCACCGCTGGTTGATCTGACACGGCATATCCGCGAAAGACACCATCGGTACGTTCGTGAGGCAATCGCTCGGGTTCAACCGCTGTTGGACAAAGTAGACGCAAAGCACGGAAAGAGTCACTCCGAAATTGCAGACATTCGGCGGCTCTTCAGCGAAGTTGGGCGAGAGATGATCATGCACATGCAGAAGGAGGAACAGATTTTGTTTCCGTATATCGATGCACTGGAGAAGGCGACAAGTGCACATAGCTATGTCGAGCCTCCCTTCTTCCAGACGGTGAGGAACCCGATTCACGCCATGATGAAAGAGCATGATGCTGCAGGAGAATTGGTGAAGCAGATTCGCAAAGCCAGTTCGGAATACACGGCTCCGGCGGATGCATGCACAAGTTATAAGGCTCTGTACCAGGATTTGAGGGAGTTCGAAGCGGATCTTCACCACCACGTACATCTGGAAAACAACATCCTCTTCCCGCGTGCAGTGGAAATGGAAACTGCAGTCGTCTAAGGTGCCATGTCGATTTCACTCAAAGCACCAGTGATAACCGCCAAGGCTGAGGGCCATTCCTCGCTCTCTCCCGCTCAGATAATGGAAATTGCTCGCACGCGTGAGGCGTCTCTTTCGCGCCTTCTCATGGCCTATATCACCTCTGGGCTCGGTTTCATGCTGCTGCCTGGCACCTTCCTAGGCGTATGGAATCTCCTCCAGATCAGCGGGCGAGAGAGCGCCGCGTCCATTTCGCCCGCATGGTTACAGGCTCACGGACATGCGCAAGTATTCGGATGGATAGGGAGCTTTATCTTGGGTATTGGTTTCTACTCGATTCCGAAATTGCGCGGCGCAACGAAGCCGGCTTTCGGTGCGGCGTGGGCATGCTGGGCAATGTGGACAATCGGGGTGGCCGTTCGCTGGGCCGCAAATGTTTACGCGTGGGAGTGGCGTTGGCTGCTTCCCTTCTCGGGCATTCTGGAACTGACAGCGTTCCTGATCTTCTTCAGCACAGTTTCACAGCATCGACTTGAAAATTCTGGCAAGAACCGACTAGATACGTGGATTTGGGTCGTAATCAGCGCAAGCACAGGCTTGATGTTGACGCTGACTGCGAACCTAGCGGCGTGCTTCTATCTTGCGTTGCGCGGCACAACCCCAGCGTTATCGCACCGCCTCGACCAACGCTATCTTGTATTGGTCGCATGGGGATTCTTGGTGCCGTTCGTTTGGGGATTTAGTACTAAGTGGATGACGGTGTTCCTCGGTCTCAAGCCGGTTCGACCCAGCCTGATCTTGAGCGCGCTCGTGCTGAACTCTGCAGGAGTTGTTTTGACGCTCATGGGGTGGGCCTCTGAAGCGACTCCGTTATTTGTGGTGAGCACAGCTCTGGCAATTGCGGGGATACGAATGTTCGAGCCCGCGCGACACGAGCCGAAAACGCGTGGTGTGCACCGGAGTTTCCCATTCTTCGTCCGCATAGCCTATGGCTGGTTGCTGGTGGCAGCCTTGCTTGGGGTGGGTGCGGCACTCTGGGATTCATCTGGAGGAATTTGGGGCGCTTCCCGCCATGCGCTAACGGTCGGATTCATTGCAGTGATGGTCTTTTGCGTAGGGCAGCGCGTTCTGCCTGCGTTCGCGGGAATGCGGCTATTGTGGAGTACGGGGCTGATGTTTGCTGGACTCGCACTCATCACAATCGGATGTACCCTCCGCGTTTCCAGCGAGGTTCTCGCATACCAGGGATATGCCAATTGGGCGTGGTCCGTATTGCCGGTCTCGGCGCTGCTTGAATTGGCGGGGATCACGGCCTTCGCCGTGAATATCTTAGGCACGTTCATTTTAGAGCCGAGTCACGTTCAGAAACAGCCCTTGGTCGTGGGGATAAACTAGGTGCCTTCATGTGGTTATTTCGAAAGTGGAGTAAGTCATGAGCGATAGTCTGAAACAAACCGCCAGTTCTGCCGCTATTCGTTCGCCGGGACCGCTCGAAAGTCCAATCCTTTCGTTCGACCTAAATGCTGAGATCGCAGGATTGCGTAGCGAAAATGCGTGGCAGGGTGGACGGAATTCAAAAACACTGGTGAAGCATCCTGATTTTCGCGTGGTATTAACAGTCTTGAAATCAAATGCGCGCCTTCACGAACACAAAGCTGCCGGTGGAATTTCTGTCCAGGCCATCGCGGGCCACATCCGAATGCGTGTGCAGGAGAAGGCGATAGATCTGCCTGCCGGACACATGCTGGCCTTGGAACGCGGGGTTCCGCACGACGTGGAAGCTCTTGAGGATAGCGCATTTCTCTTGACCATCGCTTGGCCCGAAGACGCTACTAAAGCTTGACTGGTAGTCCGCGGAGGCAATATGATCTCGTTCGATCCGGCACACAGAGCCGTCCACTATCCGCCTGATCGCCGATTTCGCATCTGGATTCGACCTTCCATCCTGATCGGAATCGGTCTCGCGATCCTCTCTGTAATCGCGGCGTCTTGGATCGAAGTCGCCGTGGCCGGGCTGCCTCATGTTCCCGCCGTTCCTCAGATGTATCCCAACAACTTCACAGGGCCACACGGGTTTCCGGTCTGGGTTCGTTACTGTCACTTCTTTAATTTCCTTTTTGTGATGATGCTGATTCGCAGCGGTCTGTCCATCCTGATGGATCATCCTCGTCTATATTTCAATGATGGCTGCACGCCGGGGAGCGAATGGATCCGGCTAACACCACTAAAAGTCCCACGCGACCGACTCTGGACAGCGAAAGACGATGCCCGTTATATTTCGCCGTTAGTCGGGACGCCGGGCTACCGGCACACAATTGGTATTGCGCGGGTTTGGCACTTCATTGACGTTCACGGCTTCATCATCACCGGCATTCTCTTCGTTATCATGCTTTTCGATACAGAGCAGTGGCGGCGCATTGTGCCCACTTCGCCGCTCGTCCTCTTGCAGGCTTGGAACACGGGGGTGCACTACGCAACATTTCATCTGCCCGCAGAACCGAACGGGTTTTACGGATACAACGCATTGCAACAGATCGCCTATTTCACTGTCGTCTTTGTCTTTGGCCCCTTGGCGATTCTTACAGGGATCGCCATGTCGCCCGCCGTAGTGAATCGCTTTCCCTGGTATGCGCGGATCTTTGGCGGCAGGCAATCGGCCAGATCGATCCATTTCCTGACCATGTTCAGCTTCCTTGCATTCCTCGTCGTGCACGTCACGTTGATTGTGATGACTGGATTCGCGCGCAATATGAACCACATCGTGCTCGGTACGAATGATCAGGGGTATCTGGGCACGTATCTGGGGTTTGTCGGCATAGGCGTGGTCGTCCTTTCGTGGATCATCGCGCACTACATCTCGTGGCACCACCCGCGCGGATTGCAGCATGCGCTTAAGTCCGTGACCTATCCGATGCAGCTTCTTACGTTGAATCGCCTGATTCCGCAGCAGAAGTATTCCGAGCAGGAAATCTCGCCGTACTTTTGGCCAAACGGGAAAATGCCCGTCCGGGACGATTGGAAGAGCCTAGCGGAAGCCGACTTCGAGAATTTCCGGCTCAAGGTGGCAGGCCTTGTCGAAAGGCCGATCGAGCTTTCCCTCGCCGATCTTGAGCGGTTGGGTGAGACCGAACACATCACAATGCATCATTGCATCCAGGGATGGAGCGGGGTCGCGAAGTGGGGCGGGATTCCCATGAAGCGGCTCATCGAATTGGTTCAGCCAAGACCGGAAGCGAGAGTCGTCGCCTTTTTCTCCTTTGGCGAAGCTCTCTACGGCGGCCCCTATTACGACACACAAAGCCTAGAGAATGTGCTGAAGCCGCAATGCCTACTGGCCTCGCGGATGAACGGACAACGGCTTCCACAGGTTTATGGAGCGCCGCTGCGGCTGCGCGTAGAGAACCAGCTTGGCTATAAGATGGTCAAATGGATCGAGCGTATCGAGTTCATCGAGTCGGAGAAGGTGCTTGGCAAAGGAGAAGGCGGCAAAAACGAGGACGATGAATATTTCGACCTGCTGCCCAATATTTGATGCGGAAGCTCAATTCAATCGCCCAAGAGCGCGCAGGACCTGATCACATTCTTTCCCTGCTCCGGCGGCTTCGGCTGGATTGGCTGCTCCATCATTTTCCGCCTCGACTGGTGCGATCGCTCTACGTGTTTGTGAATGGATTCGTCACAATTGGTTTACTGGCGCTATTGGCGCTCCTGAGCCGCAATCCATTTGTGTTTCCATCGCTCGGGCCTACCGCTTATCTTCTGTTCTTCTCGCCACTGGCAAAAACGTGCAGCCCACGAAACACTATTTTTGGTCACGCCATCGGAATCATCTGTGGCTATGGGGCGTTCGTTGTCACAGGTGTCGGGGCGCTGCCGTTCGGTGTGCACCCAGGAATCTTCTGGCCAAGAATCTTGGCGGCGGCACTTTCGCTGTCGGCCACAGGGGCATTGATGGTTCTTCTCGGGGTTAGCCACCCGCCTGCGGGCGCTACCACACTGATTATTTCTCTCGGAATTATTTCGAAACCGCGTGAACTGGTCATCATTGAAGTAGCGGTGTTCCTGCTCGTTGCTCAGGCTTTGGTGATCAATCGGCTCGCCGGATTACCCTACCCCTTGTGGAACGTTGGGGCCTCGATCAAACCAGTGAACGAGGAACCGGACTAGAAGTTATCTCATAAACACGTTCAAAGCACTGGGCGGTTGAAGTTTATGGCCAATGGCGTAAATCAAGAATGTGGACCTCACCGACGCCCAGTGGGCGGTGCTTGAACCACTATTTCGTCCGAAACGCCGGGACGATGGGCGTGGCCGGCCGTGGCAAGATACGCGAGCGGTGCTGAACGGTGTCTTTTGGGTTTTGCGCACCGGCGCTCCTTGGCACGATCTGCCGCGTCGTTATCCTCCCTACCAAACCTGTCATCGCCGCTTCCAGCAGTGGCAGCGCTCTGGGCTGCTTACCCGGCTGCTGCAGAAACTGGCGGAAGACTTACGTGATCGAGGAAAGCTGGACCTGAGCGAATCGTTCATCGATGCCACCTTCAGTTCGGCGAAAAAAGGGGCTCTGCTGTCGGCCCTACTCGCCGCGGCAAAGGCAGCAAAATCATGGCGATCAGCGACGGCCATGGTCTTCCTCTCGCCATACACGTGGCCAGCGCTTCGCCCCATGAAACAAAACTCGTCGAACCCACGCTCCAGCGACGCTTCCTCGCGGAAACTCCCGAGCGCTTGATCGGCGATCGCGCTTACGACAGCGATCCGCTGGATGCGCAGATTCGTGAACGCTTCGGTGTGCAGTTAGTTGCTCCGCACAACCCCACACGCAGCCGGAAGGCCACGCAAGATGGCCGCGTACTGCGCCGCTATCGCCGCCGCTGGAAAATCGAGCGCTTGTTCGCCTGGCTTCATAATTTTCGTCGCGTGGTCATCCGCTGGGAATACTACCCAGAAAATTTCCTCGGCATGGTGCAGCTTGCTTGTGCCGTCATCCTCCTGAGGTATTTATGAGATGGCTTCTAGAGACCTATCCATTCACTGGACTGCCGGAATGCAGAAATAGGCAAAACCGCGCCGCTTGGATCCATGTATACGGGGAATTCAGTCTCACATACCTTTCTCGAGAAGATCCGGATGACAGAGACCAAGCTGGTTGCCGCTCGCCGTATATCTGTATACGATGCAACGTGAGGTGGTGAGGTACGTGACCAACCCGTCGCAACACGATGCACGGTCCGACGGAACAACTATTCACGCGGGCGCGAGCATTTCGGCCCAAGCGGGTTACCGTCTAGCCTGGGTGTCCTTGCTGGCGGCGGGAGTCGGTCTGATCGCTGGCGTCATCGCGTTTCTCTTGTACAACCTTATCGGTCTGTTCACCAACATTTCTTTCTATCAAGTCTGGTCGTTCCATTTTCGCAGTCCTGAGGCCAACCAACTCGGGCCGTGGGTCATCGTCATTCCGGTTATCGGAGGTTTAATCATCGGCTTGATGGTCAAGTATGGCTCAGAAAAAATTGAAGGCCACGGTATCCCTGAGGCGATGGAAGCCGTGCTCACATCAAAGAGCCGGATCGAGGCTAAAGTTGCCATCCTCAAGCCGCTTTCTGCCGCCATCGCCATCGGTACCGGGGGACCGTTCGGCGCTGAAGGGCCGATCATCCAGACCGGCGGCGCGTTCGGCTCGCTCGTGGGCCAGATATTCTCCACCACGGCGACCGAGCGCAAAGTGCTGCTCGCGTGTGGTGCCGGCGCAGGTATGGCGGCCACGTTCAATGCACCCATCGCCGGCGTCATACTGGCGATTGAGCTGTTGCTGTTTGAGTTCCGGGCCCGCTCGTTTATCCCTTTGGTCATCGCCACTACACTCGCCACAAGCGCGCGCCTGATGCTGCTAGGGCGCGGCGCGATGTTCCAAATGCTGGCGGCTGATTTTGGCATCCCACGAGCCCTGCCATACTATCTGGTCCTTGGCGTAGTGTGCGGCGGGGCGGCAATAGGCTTGACGAAGCTCCTTTACTGGGTCGAGGACCAATTCGACCGTCTGCCAGTAAACAAGTTTTGGCATCCGGCCATCGGAGCCTTGGGCCTGGGAATTATTGGCTTCTTCGTTCCCCGCGTGCTCGGCGTCGGTTATGACACGATCTCGGACATCCTCAACAGCAACCTGGCGTGGAAACTACTCCTGCTGATCGTGATTTTCAAATCCTTGGCGCTGGTTCTCTCCCTCGGATCGGGCACTTCGGGCGGCCTGCTAGCCCCCATGTTCATGGCCAGCGCGGCGCTCGGTGGCCTCTTCGCAGCAGCCGTCAATTGGCTTGTTCCCGGGGCCCACTTGGCTCCCGGCGCTTTCGCCTTGGTAGCGATGGGCGCTGTGTTTGGCGCTGCGTCGGCTGCGCCGTTCACGTTTATTGTTTTCGCTTTCGAAATTACCCGTGATTACAACGCCGTATTGCCACTCATGCTCGTCTCCGTGATCGCCACAGGCATCGCCATTCACTACTTGCCGAATTCCATCATGACCGAAAAACTCGCGCGGCGCGGGCTCCGCACGCACCACGAATACGAAGCCAACGCGCTGAAGCAAACCAAAGTAAGTGAAATCATGACTCACGGCGTAGTGACCGTCGCGCCCGAAGAGACTGTCCGCGCGGTTGCGGATCGCTTTGCATCCGGCGACCCGCGCCTGGTGCGGCATCGCGCCCTACCCGTCGTGGATCGCGAAGAACGATTGATGGGCATTGTGACTCAAGGCGACATCCTGCGCGCTCTCGAAGTTGATCCGAAGGGAACAACCACGGTCCTCGATGCCGGGACGCGATCGCTCGTTGTTGCGTATCCGGACGAAAGCGCATTCGAGGCGTTGACGAAAATGTTGCTAAACAATGTGGGACGACTACCGGTAGTATCGCGCGCAGATACGCAAAACATGGTGGGATACATCAATCGCTCCAGCGTGATGGGGTCTTGGAGTAGTCACCTGCAGGAGGATTCCTTGCGTGAGACGGGCTGGCTGCACCGATTGCGACGAAACGGTAAGGACCTCGACCGGCGGTGCGAGACGCTCATCGGGCATGTCGTGGATATCACACCAAAACAGCTCAAGCTCCACGTTTATGGCGAACAAGGGGAGTCGATGCAGGAGTTCGAATTAAGAGACCGAGTGTCAGGTATTTTGCCCGGAGACCGAGTAAAGATTAGTATTGATGAAGAGAGCGGGCGCCGAATAGTTCGGCGAATCGAAGAGCTCTCAGGTCGACAGTAGTTCCGAGTCCCTAGAAGCCTTTCCCGGAACAAAATGCAGCACGCCCAGGCCACATCGGCGCTGAAGCCGGTCACGTGCTGCAAAACAGGAACGGAAGCCTACCGATGGCCCGATTTCCCGAACAGCGGAGATTGTAAATAGAAGGCGGACATACACTTTCATTTCCCGTCATAGGTTGATAGGAGTGTACTTGTGGCGAGAAAGGCCAAGACCGAAATGCTCGGTGTATTGACGATTGGACATTCGACACGCATGTGGAACGATTTCCTAAAACTGCTGCGCGAACACGGTATCAAGCGCGTCATAGATGTGCGCGCAGGGTACTTTATGGAAAATCTCTTCATGAGTATCGAACCGTATCGGACGAATCGAGCGTGAACCGCGCATTCGTGCCGCGGGAGAAATCGATTAGCCACATGCCCGGACCATGTTCCCCGAACAGGCTGACGGCGGCTTTCGTTCCGTCGGGCGAAAGAGCGAGCGACCGGTTGTCACTCGGCTCCCCGACGGTTCCGAGAATCTTTCCATGCCGATCAATCCAGTTGAGTTGGGTGCTTCTATAGCCACCGGTACGGTAAACCAGGACTCCGTCTCCCGAAACCGAGAATAGACTCACGTTGCGATCCTCATCCAAGGTGGTTGGCTCGCCGACGAGCTCAAGCCTGCGGTCATTGAATGGCTGCGTCATGAGCAACCCTTCGCGGGTGTAAATTAAAGCCTCGAGCCAGGATCAGAAGACGTTTCGTAGGCCAGCCAGAGGTCAATCTGGGAAACCGCCGGAGCAGCTGCGCTTGCCTGGGACCCTCCTTCCGCAATCCACTTCAGTTCCAACATAACGTCGCGCCCGGTCTGCCAGCGCTCTTCAACGTTCTTCGCAAGACAACACCGAATGGCGTGGTCTAGCGCCGGCGGGGTCATGGGTTTGACACTGCTGATGGGAACGGGCTCTTTTTCGAGGATCGCGGAGGGCACACTCAACTGGCTTTTGCCCTCGAACGCGCGCTGGCCAGTAAGCATTTCGTACAGCACCGCGCCAAGCGAGAAAATGTCGCTGCGCCCGTCCAACTCTCTTGCTTCGATCTGTTCAGGCGACATGTCCTGAAAAGTTCCCACGACCGTTCCTTGCTCGGTGACGGGTGATTGTTGTGTCGCTGCCGTGAGCGTTACTTCACCTACTGGAACTGGGCAGAGGAGAACGTCGCGGCTGCAAAGGAGCGGGGTTACATCGAAACATTTTTCGGCTGGCGCTTGGACGTGGAGCACGCACCGTTCAACACGATCCTGAATTTTCCGCAGCAAGCCTCATGCGCAGAAGTCTTACGCGCCGCCTGCGTTGAGCTTTGTGACCGTGGCTGGGGACCGTATCTGGCAGCGCCACACCACGACGCCATTTACATGCACGTGCCAATCGAGCTTGCAGAGGAAGCCAAGCGAGCCTTGGAAGAATCCCTCATCCAGGCGGGGGACGCGGTGATGGACGACCCGGATTTCAGGCTGCGCGTGGATTCTGACATCGAGCCTTACCCCGGTCACTACGTTGACCCGGACGGCGCTGCGCTGTGGCAGATCGTGATGGAGTTTTTCACGTGGGACGCAGTATTAAATTCAAATCAGGAGGCAGCACATGTTTGACCCAGAACTGTTCTACCACGGTGAAGGTGGTTGCGGCTACGAAGCTGAAATCGAGGAAGAAGAATTTCAGAACGAGGAAGAGGAAGACGGCGCGGGCGTCGACGGCGGAGGCGGCAGCAACGGCGGCGGCGGCGAAGAAGACGACGAAGAGGACGACCGATGGATGCAAGGTTGGCATCCGAGCCGGAACAAGCCGACCAATCTGTGTAAGTACGTGCGCAGTCACGGGCTATGCACGGTGTTCCCACACGGCAACGCCTACAAGTTCGTCGTGGGCGGACAGTTCTACGGTCCCTTCCCGATGCAGAAATTAGCGCAGCTTGCGGCTAAGAGCCTCAAGCCGTGAAGAGGTTTCAGCACCGGCTAAGGTCGGTGCCAAGGAGAGCAACATGTCAGAAGCACAGCAGCAGGCAGCACAGCACACGAGCAAGGCGCAGTTCGACAAGCTGGTGGCGTACGTTCAGGAACTTGTGGCAGACCACAACCGCTTGGAAGCGCGCGTCAACGACTTGGAGAGCGTCCTGCTTGGCAACGGTCGCCGAATGGAGTTTACCGAGGTGGCCAATACTTAGGACATAACATCGCGTGCATCGGTGTCGACGGCCGCGGAGAAGTGCTCGATTTTGACTTCAATCACAACGAAATATTTAGCAGTTCCGTCGAGCATGCAGAGTCGAGACTTGTGCGACGGGTGTTCAGCCTTGCCCAAGTTTACGATGACTGGCGGATTCGTCGACCCGAGGACCTCCCGAAATCACAGGGTTATGCCAATCTTTTGAGTAACGTCACGGTCTACACCTCTTTGGAGTCGTGTGCACAATGTTCGGGCATTATGAATCTTGGGCAAGTGAAGTCAGTAGTGTATCTGCAACACGATCCAGGACAGTTCGTTATCGGAAATATTCTTTGGAGGTTAACGACGTCTGGCCTCAAGGCCCCACTTCCAATCTCTGCGGATCAGTTCTGCTTTCCTTACTACGACGCACTCAATGCAGCGTACAAAGATTTCTATTTGCGAGTGCCGCAGCAGCCGTTCTATATCGATGGAAAAGGCAACAAAGACAACACGCAATCCATTACCTCCTTTTTATGCACCAATGTGGCAGAGGAAATCTTTGACCGAGCGTTGCAGGAACTCAAATCTTTCGCGGTGAAGTATCCAGAATATAGGCCAACAGACGCGGTTGGCGATCGAGCGTTGACGAATCTTCAAGCGCAGGCGCATACCCGCGATTTTTATGCTTACGCAGTTGCGTCAGGGCGTCGTGGTACGCCTCACAGGGGTGGACCCCGTTTCCGCGCCTTCTTGTCGAATGCGCCATGTTGAGCTGGGGTCCGGCATTTTGGGAATTGTCAAAAAGTAACGGGCTTGCAAAGAATCTCTGAGGTCGTGCCAGTACCCACTTCGGTTAGCGCGTTTATCAGGCAAAGCTCAAACTCAAGCCCTTCCACGGATCAATCTTCTTCCGATTGGTACTTTTGACAATTTCATTCTTAGGTTTCGCCCGACAAACTGCGTGACCAGTTAAGGTGATTTCCCGCGGGACGCTGCCCATCCTTAGGGATGGTAGTGAAGGCGTCCCGCGTCTTAATTTCCGTGAGGTCTGGTCAGTTTTACTCCGTCACCTGGGATTCTGGTCCCAGGACGGCAATAAGAGAAATCTGCAGAGGAGGATCGTATGAGATGGTCTGTGAACATCGCGTTCAGTTTGGCGGCGGCAGTTTTAAGTGCAGCATTACCCCCGATTGCCAACGCGCAGGACAAACCAAATATTGTCATGCTGATGACAGACGACACCGGCTGGAACGATTTCGGAGCTTATAGCGGCGGCGGCATGACCCTTGGGCATCCGACGCCGAATATTGATCGTATGGCCAAAGAAGGCGCCGTCTTTACCAGTTGGTACGGACAGGCGAGTTGCACGGCTGGCCGGGCTTCGTTCATCACGGGACGAATTCCAATCCGCAGCGCGCTATCGATCGTGGTTGCTCCCGGCGACGAGAACTTCCTCCGCAAGGAGACTCCGACAATTGCCGAATACTTCAAGAAGAATGGCTACACGACGTATTTCTCCGGAAAGTGGCATTTGGGCGATAAGCCGGAAGCTTATCCGACCGAGCATGGCTTCGATGAAATGAAGGAGTTCGCCGCTTACTACGCGGGTGTTTATTCCTACCCCGATTTAGACAAGTGGTTTCATCCTTGGTTTCCGTCCTACAACGCTGATTTCGAAAAGATGTGGGACTCCGTTGTGAATCTGGGCGAATGGGAAGGGGTGGCCGGTCAGCCCGCCAAGAAAGTCGCCACGATCGATTACGACTATATGGCGACGATGGACGAGCGCATGGCCGACTATGCCGTGGACTACATCAAAAAGCACGCCAAGAGTGGTAAGCCCTTCTTCATGGACGTGAACTGGATCAAGATGCACAACCCGACCAATGCAGCACCAGATTTCAGAGGACGCTCACACCTGGGTGACTATTCGGATTCGCTCATGGAAATGGACGCCGACATCGGTAAAGTGTTGGATGAGATCCGCGCCGACGCGCCCAACACGATTGTGATACTGACGGCCGACAACGGCGCATGGCTGGATGCCTATCCTGACGCAGGGACCACGCCGTTCCGCGGTGAGAAGGGTTCTGCATATGAAGGCGGCTGGCGAGTTCCGGCCATCATGACTTGGCCTGGACACATTCCCGCCGGCGTGCAGTACGGTGAAATGATGTCGCACATCGATTGCTGGTCAACTTTGTCCGCAATGGCAGGAATTCCGGTGCCACCGCCGGGCGAAATGAAAGACAACAACGGCAAGCCCATCTATTTTGACAGCATCGACAACAGCGCCTATATTCTTGGCAAATCTCCACACTCCGCGCGCAAATCGTGGATTTTTATCAATGGCGAATATCTGCATGGAGTTCGCGTCGATATAGCCGGCGATCCCAAAGAGCCGTGGGTCAACATTGCATGGAAGTTCGTGTGGACCGCGAAAGATACCTGGCTCGGACCCAACGAGGACACGGGTTCGATTCCGGCGGTATACAACCTGACGATGGACCCGTTCGAAAAATACGACATGATCTTCAACGGGGCTGCGCCGACTCGCTCTACGACAAACTCACCCGGGAAATATGCCGGTCAGGACAACGGATGGGCTGCGGGTTTGTTTAGCGTCGTTCTCGCCGATTTCGACAAGTCGATCATGAAGTACCCGAGCATCAAGCGCTTCCCCGGGGGTGCTTCGAACGATTTGATTCCGAATCTTCAGCATCCTGAAAACCCGGTACCATCGCTCGATCCCAACAACATGCCAAAAGCTGGCGCGGGCGTCGACTAATACTGACTAGAATCTCAGACGGGCGGCTCGCAAGAGCCGCCCAGATGACGGTGGAGAAATAGCGGGAGCGAGCATCGCAGCTATCTCGGTTTTCCCAGCCACTCATATTGCCAAGCGATAATAACGCTCTGGTAGTTTCCTCCGTAAAGGACATAATCCCCATTGCTGTAGCTAAATTTTATGCTCTGGTGTTTATTCAAAGGAATCGAGGCGGTCACTCCGATGCGGGAGTTCTTCTGATAGGTATTGAAGTTTTCTATGCTGTTTATTGTGATCCGACCACCGAACCAGAAATTCCCGTCGAGCGAGACCCACAGCCGGGGCTTAAAATTGTAGCTGAGGTGACCCTCGAAGGAACCCACTGGTGCCTCGCTCTGAGTCCGCATACCGGGAAAGAACGCGTTATGCGACCAAAACTCAGGGTTTGTCGTGAAGAACCACGCTCCTCCGTAGGCATCGAACAGCCAATGGCCCCAGCGTTCGGAATATCCAAATTCAGGTTTGAAGGCCCAGCGGTTGGAGCCGTTACTTATGAGTTTCGTCGGATCGTATTGACCTGTGGGAAGAACGACCTTGAGACTTACCCCCAAGATTGTCTTCTGATGCCAGTCTTCGTGCTCCCTCGCGGACATCGCCGCGCCGCCTTTGATATTTACCGCAAATCGAATGAACGAATCCAGCGGGCCAGAGCGGTAAAGCTTGGTTTCATTGTCTAGAAATTTCCCTTGGAAGTGCCCAACACCGTAGGGTAGTGAGACGCTGATGTTGTTGGAGCGCCTGAAGAAACTCAGCGAGTGATAGTAACTGAAAATCGGCACGTTGAGTGTCGCCGTTGCGTTCGTAATCGGAACGGAATTGTCGAACAGCACTCCGCCATTGGAGAAGTCATAGGTAAAGAGGATGGCATTCGAATGGACGGGAGTGATGACGTAGGCCCGCGGAGTTAGGTCCCGACCGTGGCAAAGAACCGCAGCGACACAGATGGCGAAAAGCAGACCCGCTGAGTGCCGCTTCCTGACCATGGATCAAGTTTCTTCGCGTTTATCGGGTGACGGAATTGTCAGAACTGCCAGTGAGCGGGAGCAAGGTAGTCGCAACCCCTTATTTTCTCTTGTTTGTAGCTAGATAGAGACGATATGGTGCTTGATTGCGTACTGAACTAATTCGGCGTTGGTCTTTAGCTGCAAGATTGCCATCGCAGAATATTTATGTGCGGCGATGGTCCGCCTGGTGACGCTCAAGATAGATGCCGTTTCCTTCATGGAGTGACCCTCTGCCAGAAGTTGAATCACTTCCCGCTGCCGCAGCGTCGGCTCTGCACGGCGCTCTCGGTGTTGCGGCTCTCGCATTGCTATGTTCGCCGGTTCCTCTTCGGCTCTAGGCGTTACGTATGAATCGCCTTTCAGTACTTTGGCGATTGCGTCCGTTAACTCGAAGGCCGCTGCCTGTTTCAACAGAAATGCCGAACCGCCTGCACGAAACGCTTCTCCCACAATGTCAGGGTCTTCGTTCATTGTCATGAAGACCAGCTTTGCTTTGGGTATGGAACTTTTGAGATGTCGGGCAGCGTCCAGCCCATTCAGTTGCGGCATGCCGATGTCCACCACAACAACGTCAGGCTGCAATCTGTGGGCAGCTTCCAGAAGTGCGCGACCGTCGCGTACCGTGCCCACAACTTCGTAACGCGGCTCCAGAATGTGCCTCAGCGCGTCCAGCAGCATCTGATGGTCATCCGCCAGTAAGACACGTGTGCGTCGCATACCCACGCTTTATAGAAGCATTTTGTATTTTGGGGAACTGTCAGAATTGACAGGAAAGTAAGCGTCAATGACAGACCGTCTTGACGATCTGGTTGACCGAAATCCTGCCTGGAGTTTTTCGCCAGTCAGCTAGGCCAAGTCGGGTAGCTCATCTCGTGAGATCAGCAGATGGATGGATCGGGCCTGCCCGCGGGTTCGCGTGATGAGTCCGCGCGCTTCGAGTGTCAAGACCATCTGATGTACGGCAGGCGGCGAGACCAGAAAGTACTGCTGCATCTCGGCCTCTGAGGGCGAACATCTGTGGATTTTGCTGTAGTAATGGATGAAGGCCAGGTACTGGCCCTGTTTATCCGTATAGGTTTTCTTCATAGCCACCACAGAACGTCTGAAACTGGAACTAACCATCTGGCAACGAAGGGATGTGTGGTGTTAGGGCTGGTGAAAGCCGGCGTGGTTCACCTCATCGGTGAATACGTCTTCTGTCTGGGCTCTGGCGATGGCCAGGTCCAACCGAGTCAGTAACTGGGCCAGAGTTTCCCCTTTTCGCCGTACCAGCATGGCTAACGTGTGTTTCCCCTCATGCGCGACGGCCACGCATTCTGTTAGGGGAGGAACGACCCCGATACTGATTTCACCGAGTTCGATGATCTCGTTGACGTAGGGCAGGTCAGCGAAATTATCTGCAGCGTTTTCGTTCAGGCCGCCTCGGGTGCGGCGGGTAGGCTTACGGCGACGTGCCAAGGGAGCAACTCCTCGATGCGATTTACCGGGTGATCCGCAATGCGGGACAGTACGTTCCGCAAGTAGCTTTCCGGATCGATCCCGTTTAGTTTAGCCGTTCCGATCAGGCTGTACAGCGTCGCGGCGCTTTCTCCCCCACCATCGGAGCCCGCGAAAAGAAAATTCTTTCTTCCCAGAGCCACGACCCGCAACGCTCGTTCCGCCGCATTATTATCGATTTCGATGCGGCCGTCATCACAGAAGCGCAGCAGCGCCTCCCACCGTCCTAGCGCGTAACGAACGGCCACGGCCGTGTCGGATTTTCTCGAGAGTTTCCCCAATGTCTCTTCGAGCCATTGCTTCAGCGATTCCAGTAATGGTCGACTGCGCGTGTTGCGAACCTCACGCCGCTCGTCGGGTGGACGTCCTCGGATTTCTTTTTCGATGGCATATAACTCCGCGATGCGTTCCAGAGCCTCAGCGGCAACCGGAGATTTGTGCGCGACCTCAAGATCGTAAAACTTTCTCCGTACGTGCGCCCAGCACGCCGCTTCCTGAACGCGGCCTGCTGTGTAGATCTGATCAAAGCCGGCGTAACCATCCGCTTGCAGTGTGCCGGTAAAGTTGCGCAGATGAGATTGCGGGTGTTCGCCCTTGCGATCCGGCGAATACGCGAACCACACCGCAGCGGGTGTGTTGTCTGCTGCGGGGCGATCGTCGCGCACGTAGGTCCACAGCCGTCCCGTTTTGGTCTTGCCCAACCCTGGTGCCAACACCGGAACCGGAATGTCATCCGCGTGTAGTTTGCCGGCAGACAGAACGTGACGTCGCAGAGCTTCGACGAGCGGCGCCAGTAGCTCACTCGATCCACCTACCCACTCTGCCAGGGTGGAACGATCCAACTCCACACCGGAACGCGCAAAGATCTGCGACTGACGATACAGCGGTAGGTGGTCGCAGTATTTCGAGCTCAGCACATGCGCCAAAAGCCCAGGACCCGCCATCCCTCGCTCGATTGGCCGGCTCGGGGCTTCCGCCTGCACGATCCGATCGCAGCCGGCACAAGCCAGCCTGGGACGAACGTATTGGATGACTTTGAGACTGGCTGGCACGTACTCCAGGATCTCCGAAATATCCTGACCAAGATGCTTTAGCTTCCCGCCACAGTCCGGACAAGCTTCGTGCTTCGGAAGACACTTTCGCACTTCCCTTGGTAAGTGATCGGGTAAGGGCCGCCGCACAGGGCGCGCCACGGTAGTGCTTCCCGTTGATCCTGGAGTTGCAGTTCTTTCTTTTCTGCGCCTCACCTCCAGCTCTTCCAGCCGCAGTTCCAGTTGTTCGATCTGACTTTCCCTCTTCTCCGACGACCGGCCGAATTCCATGCGGCGTAGTTTTGCGATGAGCAGCTTCAAGTGCTCGATTTCTGCATCGCGCGAAGCGAGCTGCTCGCGCTGAGAAAGGATTTCTTCTTGCTGTGTGGTGAGCTGTTTCCGATGCGAAAAGGCTTGCTCATGCAGTGCCAGGATGAGGGACTTCAGCGCTTTGGAATCGAGTTGATCGAGATCAGGAAGTGTGGCGGCATCCATTGCCGCGAACATAGCGCAGTTCCTTTACAGCGTGATGAAAACACATCAGAAAAATAGCAAAATCTTTTCTTTACACGGCCATCTGCGGATCGTGGCTGCGCACGGGGCGTCGCCAATCGATTCCTTCGAGCAACATCGATAGCTGTGCGGGCGTCAGTGCGACTGTTCCGCTCGTTGCTTGTGGCCACGTGAATTTTCCTCGCTCGATTCTTTTTGCAAAAAGACAAAGACCATCGCCGTCCCACCACAACATCTTGATCAGATCACCCCGCCGCCCTCGGAAAACAAACACATGACCCGAAAATGGATTCTCCTGAAGTGCCGTTTGCACCATTCCGCTCAGCCCGGTAAAGCCGCGACGAAGATCCGTTACGCCTGCGGCGATCCAGATGCGCGTTCCTGCCGGTAGCCCGATCATCCCGCTAGGCACTCGAGTACCGCGCGCAACGCCACCACGTCCACAGTTCCGGCGATGCGAAGCGTTCCTCTCGAAAGTTTTATCTCCATCGTCCCGACAGCCGATGGCGCAGACATACTGCCAACTCGCCTGCATTTACTCTCTGGAATGTCTGAAACGGTTACAGGTAGGAGCTTGCTGCTCTTGCCCAGTCGCCCTTCACGATACCTCTTGCGCCAGGCAAATACTTGGTTGGCGTTGATCGCATGTCGCTGCGCCACCCGGGCTACCGACGCGCCAGCACCCAAGGTCTCTTCAACGATTCGTCGTTTCTCTTCGACCGATCTCCGCCGCCTCTTTACGTGAGTAACAGTCTCAATGGTCCGCTGCTCGGAAGTGTCCATTTATCCCTCGTGGACACTTGTCGATGTGCCCACATCGGGCAGCATCCTTAATTACTCACACTTAGTCCAGACGGTTCATACCAGCCGCTTACACAGGAAAGTAGGCATGGAAATCATTGAGGCATTACCTTGAGGAATGGGGATAGCGCTGGAAGGGCGGCACGAATTGATGACGAGACTGTCGAGCAGCTATCTAGAGTTGTGTTGTGAGTTTGTAAACAGCACTGCGAGCGGCTCGGATGAGATAAAGTGCTCAGCTTGGTAAGGTCGGGACGTGCAAGCCTGACCGCGTTCCCATCAGGCGTTTGCCGTATTTATAGGGTACTGTGAAGAATATGTGGATTACTTCCCAGGCTTTGTTTTGAGTCCCTTCACACTTTACACAAAATTTGCCGCTCATGCAGTCGCAACAGTGGATTGCTTGAAAGACCTCACGGCCACAGCCTCGTCGTTCATGATGTCGAAGACGGTATAAAGCTTTGTAATTTGCATAAGGTCCCTGACCTTGTTTCGTGAGGTTGAGGAGCTTGAGTTCTCCCTCTTGCTTCCGCACGGTCGTAAACGCACTGACCAGAGTACCCAAGCCCATGCTGTCGATGTAATGGACATCACCGAGATTGAGCAAAATCTGCTTATGTCCGTTCTTGAGCAGGTCAAAAATCAAATCCCGCAATGCGGCGACTCCCTTGGCCAAGTTCAAGCCGCCCGCTGATGTCTACAACCGTAACGGCGTCAACCTGTCGAATACTCGTCATCATTTTCACTGGCAACCTCCCGTGACAATCCAAAGGCCTCGTACAACTCTCCGTCTGGTAAGAATAAACAACCGACTGTCACCCGGCTGTTCAATATTGCACACACAAAAACGGCCCTCAAAGGAGAACTGGCTCCAACTTCTGCAATTCCTCGTGCCGAACAACGTATACTTGCCACACGCCGACCTCGCCCAAGGAGCCGCGAAGGTGCGCAACGAAGAGTGGATCAAGACACTAGAAGTAGAGTGCCTCATCTGGATGCTTCCACGGTGATGCAATCCACGCCGACCATTGTTTCGACAGGTTTGCCTCGGAATTTTATGACAAAGTAATAGGGGACGGCACCTGAAATCGGTTTCCAATCTACCAGATAAACAACCATTGACTTTACTTGAAATCCAAGTCCGCGCCGGAAATGGTGCTGATTTGGTGAGCGCCAAATTCAATGCGAAGCCGCTCCCCCGGTGAGTTGGTGGGGACCAACTGCTCCAGAGGAACTCCCTCATATATGTGTGTAGCCTTCGTTGCGGGGTCGCTCTCCGTCACCATAGACGGTTGCATCTTGCGCAGGTCCGCAGAGCGAAAGTAACGGCTCTTATTCTGAACTCTTACTTGGAGTAGTACCTGCTGGTCATTCACAAGGCTGTAAGGCCGCCCGTATCTCTGGGAAAACGCAGCAGTCGAGGAGAAGCAGCAGAAGGACTGAGCGAGACTCTCGGAGCATCGCAGTTCCTTACGACCATTCTAGCATTTACTTTAGGGATTCGCAGGCCGAAGGGCGGAGAACTGATGAGGTATGAAGGGAAGGCCCGGAAACGCTCGTACGGAGGGGTTGGACCCAGTTCCGAGCCTTCTGGTCAAGTTGCACTATCTTGAGACTCGCCTACATTCCGATACAACTGGGGGAACTCTCCTAGCAGCAAAATCAGCGCCCGTTGAAACCGCCTCGGTCCCAGTACCTGATTTTGACTTAACGTGCTAGATACGTCGGCGTACTGCAGCCTTGAATACACGAGGGGGCCGCGTGTTGCCTTGCTTTGGGCGGGAGGTAGCTGCGGCCCCTTATTCTTGCCGCGCCTCGACCCGGTTAACTCCCGGCGGTTCCTCTTTGCGCCCGATAGGTTAGTTCATTGCGAAAATACGTAACCTTCGTTAAGCAATAAGGACACTCTCGCAATAAACCTTCCTCTGGAAACTGGGGCCTCGCGGGAAGAAAGTAATTTTCCAGCGTATCTTCGATTTCAGCAAAGGTGAACGAGTGACCGCACTCTCTGCATTTGAGCCCCCAGTTTGACATCACTTGGACCTCGTCCGTGACAGTATGTGCGCGTGGGTGGGTCCGCAATAAGGCGTATTACCTATTCGAAGTACTAAGGTCCTTGTCGCGTTGGGATTCGCCCCCAAACTCACTTGACCCGCTCAACGCTTCGGCGTATTGATTGAGTCAATAGGTATACCCTTAGGTTCCCAGGGGCTGCATGTCGCCCGGCGTGTGGCCCCGTTCTTTCACAAAACTCTCTTGACCCACTCAACCGCTCGGCGTATTTATTCAAGCGTAGTCGGCAACCCACCTAGGGCCGTGGCCTCCCGAAAAAGCTGCGGCCCACTAATTCTTCTTAATCTCTGCTAGCTTAGCAACGGTGCGCTACAACGAAGTCTGTATTCCCGTCCGCTCGTATGAGTTCTAGGCTTAAGTAATTCTCGACCTGACCACGCTGGGCGGACTACCTTTCTCCGAGGGGCCGCCCAGCCCTGCGGCGGGTGGTATAAAATCATCCTTGCCCTTCCTCTACCGGAGGGCACAATGGCCGTCGGTTTCGAATCGGAAGATGTAAGCGACTCATTCGCACCTCTGCGAGAGCCTTGAACACGGCGTCACTTGGTTTGTCATCCTTCAGCGCTTTCGGCAAACTCATATGAGTCAACTCTCCATGTTTGCTTATTTCGTGCAGCAATCCGAGCCACATTAACCTATAGAGGATCGCTTCGACATTTACACCCGGAGCGCAGGCCTGCTCGATATCAGGGCCGATAGCAACAACGGTAGCGGTACCCGGATTTTGATTGGGACCTCGATCTGGAAAACGCTTCTTAAACTCCTCCATCACCATCCAAGCGGCGTAAGCGTCCGAAGCTGGCCGTCTTGACGGCGGATTACGATAACGAAGCAGTTTCTGCGACGGGGGTAAGGTTCCAGGGCAGGAGCTCGTCGATGCGGTTGATGGGGTGATCGGCGATGCGCGCGAGGACATCGCGCAAGTAAGCTTCGGGATCGATGCCGTTGAGTTTGGCGGTTCCGATGAGGCTGTAGATCACGGCGGCGCGTTCGCCACCGGCGTCCGAGCCTGCGAACAAGTAGTTCTTGCGGCCCAGGGCCACCACGCGCAAGGCTCGTTCCGCGGCGTTGTTGTCGATCTCGATGCCGCCATCGTCGACATAGCGCACGAGCGCTTCCCAGCGGCCCAGCGCATAGCGAACCGCCAGCGCGGTGTCCGATTTTCTGGATAGTTTACTTAGCGTAGCTTCCAGCCATTGTTTCAACGATTCCAGCAGCGGTCGTGCCTGTTGGTTGCGTACTTCGCGCCGCTGTTCTGGAGAGCGTCCGCGAATTTCTTTTTCGATGGCGTACAGTGCGCCGATGCGCTCCAGCGCTTCCGCTGCCACGGGCGATTTGTGCGCCACCACCAGGTCGTAAAACTTTCTGCGCACGTGCGCCCAGCAGGCCGCTTCCTGGATGCGTCCCGCTTCATAGATTTGCTCGAACCCCGCGTAGCCATCGGCCTGCAGCGTGCCAGTGAACTTGCTCAAGTGCGCTTGCGGATGCTCGCCTTTGCGATCCGGCGTGTAGGCGAACCACACCGCCGCGGGCGTTGCGTCTCCCGCGGGACGATCATCGCGAACGTAGGTCCACAGCCGTCCGGTTTTTGTTTTGCCGTTGCCCGGCGCCAGCACCGGAACCGGCGTGTCATCCGCGTGCAGCTTCGTCGCGCTCATTACGTGGCAACGCAGTGCTTCCACCAGTGGCGCGAGCAGCGCGCTCGTTCCGCCCACCCAGTCCGCCAGCGTCGAGCGTTCCAGCTCCACGCCTTCCCCCGCGTAAATTTCTGATTGCCGGTAAAGCGGCAAGTGATCGCTGTATTTCGAGACCAGCACATGCGCCAGCAGCCCCGGCCCGCCAACACCGCGCTCGATCGGGCGGCTCGGCGCTTCCGCTTGTACGATACGCTCACAGCACGCGCACGTCAGTTTCGGCCGAACCTGCCGGATCACCTTGAAGCGCGCCGGCACGTACTCCAGGATCTCCGAGATATCTTCACCCAGATGTTTCAGCTCTCCGCCGCAGTCCGGGCAAGCGCTCTGCTTCGGTGGATACTTTCGTGTTTCACGCGGCAGATGCTCTGGCAGCGGGCGTCGCGCGGGTTTTGCTGGCGCATTCACAGCGGAGACTGGGGCCGCGGATGTTTGCGAAGCAACGACCTTCTCTGCTTGCGTGGCTTCCAACTCGTCGAGCCGCAACTCCAGTTGCTCGATTTCGCGATCCAGCTTTTCCGATTTGCGCCCGAACTGTGCCCGACGCAGCCTGGCGATCAGCAGCTTCAAGTGTTCGATTTCGCTGTCGCGCGACGCCAGCTGTTCGCGCTGCGAGAAGATGAGGGCTTTTAGTTCGTTGGGATTCAGTGCGTCGAGATCGGGAAGGGGATGGTTCGCAGCAGCCATTGCCACGAATCTAGCAGACTTTCTTTACAGCAAAATAAAAATGAACAAGAAAAACAAAACCGTTTTGCTCACACCGCCATCTGCGGCGCGTAACTGCGCACCGGACGCCGCCAGTCGATGCCTTCCAGCAGCATCGACAACTGCGCCGGCGTTAGCGAAACCGTGCCGTTCGCTGCTTGCGGCCAGGTGAACTTTCCGCGCTCCAGCCGCTTCGCGAACAGGCATAGCCCGTCGCCATCCCACCACAGCAGCTTCACCAGATCGCCGCGCTTCCCGCGAAACACAAACACCTGCCCGGAAAACGGATTTTCTTTCAACACCGTCTGCACCATTCCGCTCAGCCCCACGAATCCCCGCCGCATGTCCGTCACTCCGGCAACGATCCATATGCGCGTCCCCGCCGCTAACCCGATCATCCCAGCAACCGCTCCAGCACCGTCCGCAACGCTTCCGCATCCACACGCCCCGTGATGCGAAGTTGTCCCTTGGGAAGTTCCACGTAAATCGCGCCCGCTGCTTCTGCGGTTCCCTGTGCAGCGTGCCGACGGCCCGTACCATGCGCATTGCTTAACCGCGTTCCGGTTACATGCACCGGCAGCAAGTTCGCTGTCTCGGCCTGCCCCGCGCCCAACGACCCCTGCCGATACTGACGCCGCCACGCAAACACCTGGTTGGCATTCACTCCGTGCGCCCGCGCCACCTTGGCCACCGACGCCCCTGGCTCTAACGTCAGTTCGACGATCCGCCGCTTCTCCGCCACCGCGCGCCGCCTGCGCGGCTCTCTCTTAACGACTATCCGTTCCGAAGTGTCCACTTATCCCCCAAGTGGACACTTCCCGATGTGCCCACTTGAGCCATCATCCTCGACTACTCACACTTCTCACACACGGCCAGAACCGTACGCTTACATCCAAGCGTTCTTGAGATCATTAGCGTCAACAGATGGAGTCCGACCGTCGCTTCTTTCTAGTGGGTCAGGCATAGCGCCTCCCGTCAGTGGTACAGATTATTTTCGGCGTGCGAGGGGGACGTACGGATTCGTTCTTTTCAGCACAGCTTCCCAGTCGCTTTGCCAGTCTGGTGGTAGTGGCGCGACAGGAGATACGGTTTTTGGCGGGTTCGATTCCAGCAGTTCTGGTAACAGGTGCTTCAAAAACCATCTTACGTAAGTGCGGTGGGGATTCTCGAAAGGCATGTCGTGACCTTAGCACTCACAAGCGACGATTCGCAATAGTACGCCAACGCGACAAAGTGAACGGTCAGCTAGTCTGATGCAGCAGCGTACGCCTGCTCACCCACCAGCCATTTGCCATCCACACGAACCGATACCTGGGTCGGCTGCATTGGCCAGGGGTTTCTTCCTGGGACGTGGTCAAAACACGGTTCCGGCCATTTATTAAGGACTGATATTTGGTGATGATACTTTCTCTTTATCGTCCACTGCGAAAAGCAAATAGTTGTCATAGGTCATGCGCTGGTGGATTCGCTTGCCTTTGAACTCGGTGTATAACTCAGCTGTTTGTGGAAGCCACATGTCCACTCCCCGGCTGTTGAAATGTACGGGACCATATTCGACTGCGGTGTGGTCAACCGTCAGCTGAATCTCGGGAATAGCATCGATCAAATCAGTTTGAAGGGCCAGGATTTGGTAGGTCTTCTCCAGAAACCAGGCTCGCCCCTTGAGTGCGACTGGATGAGATGGACCATTCCTTCCCATACTGTAGGATCGAGTTGTGTTTGGTTTATCCGGCCTCTGTCGAAAGTAAATCTGCCAGGCTCGTTGCCCGTTCAACGTGGCGAGCCCCTCGCATGTCATCGCAAATGTCCCAACATAGTATGGATGGAAAATAAGAACGAGTGCAGGCAGGCCCTTTGTTACAAACCCTCCAGGGGCATCGTCGAGCGTAGAATTACTGGTCAGATCTTCTTGCACACTGAGAATGCCTGGTCGAATCTCCTTCATAGAAATCAAATAATCGTATTTTCGTCTTTCCGATCCGGAGGCTTTGCCTGATTTATTGATCGTTTCTTGTAGCAGGGATTCCGTAGCCGTGAATTGTTCCAAATTTGAAACAAATTCCTGAATTCGCTCACCCGCGTTCCGCAGCACTTCCTCGAGATTGCAGGCCGTGCCCGGCTCAACCGGCGGAACGTTTTCGTCCACGTCAGGAGGCGACCACGGAACCGAGTGCGACGCAGAAGAAGGTGTTTTAGAAGCCGCGGGTGCGTTCTTTCCTTCGGACTCGGGGTTGTGTTTGCGCGCACTGGGTTCAGCAGGTGAGTTCAATTCTCCAGGAGGTTCACCCTTGTCCACATCATTGCCTGTTGGCGCTTTCAGTTTGATCACTTGTTGTGTCTGGACGGAAAAAAGCTCGAAATCGGAAAAAGTGTGCTCGGTAATCATGCGCCGCCTCGCATAGTCCGTATACGCGATGGCGAATCGGGGCAGCCATATTTCCACACCCTGCGATTTGAATTCTACGGGGGCATAATCCACGGAGAACGCCATTTCCACTAAATCAATCGTTGCATCCCCTTCCACCGAATCTGCTTCAAGATGCATGACCTGGCCGGAGTCTACCGCGATCCAAGCGCGTCCTTTGATACCTACTGGGTAGGCCCGGTTTGGAGTTGCCAGCGTCACGGTGCGTGCAGGCTTTTCCTTAATTTGGCGAAAGTGAACAACCCACGCGGGATGATTGTTCCACTGCGCCGTACCCTCGCAGCGCATCTCATAATCGCTTTGAATCGCAGGATAAAAGATCAACGCCAGGGCCGGGATCCCTCGATCTAGAACGGCATTGATATGCGTCTCATCCGTTGTTGCAAGAAGCTTGCGAGATTCGTGAAGGTTAAGCGGCTCAGATCTTGCCGTAAAGTCAACCACATAATCGAACTTGGCGGAGAGAGACAACTCTGTCTGCTCAGAGGGTGCCTGTAGAGTCCCAGTGATGCCAAACGATTCAGTGGCACCCAGCCGCTCTGTTTGTTCGTAGCGAACCTGCTCGTGAGCAATAAAATTCTGAAGATGATCGACTAATTCTTGGCTGCGTTGTCCTGCCTGGTTCAGAACGGCGGGAAGAGAGCAGGGTGGCGTCGGTTGTAACTGCAAGCGCGCGTCCACCTGGGGCGGATCCCAGCGTAGCGGAGGCGCCTTCTTTCCGGTTTCTTGAGGCGATTTGGAGGGCTGGCTATTCGCGTTCGAGATATTGGCGAGCATTACCGCCACAGAAAGAAGAGCAAGCGTAAGGCTGCGGCAGACAATCCGGCTTGGGACGACTCCAGGAGTGTTGGTGTTGGTCACACCTAATCCTCGAAGGCAAAAACGAGCGAAGTTCCGCAAGGACGGTTTGACCAAGTGCTCCTCCAATCCGCACTCCTCAGGATCGCTCTGACTGTAGGAAAGAAAGAATCAAATTAATCATACTCCTGGCTCGAATCTTCGCTTGAAGAATCGTCAGTCCTGGCTGAAGGTAAACGTTTTCCTTGTAGCGGCTCCGTCGACTGCTATACTCCCACCGTCGAGTGTGCGCCCATGCTTAGCTCCAGGATTCCTGGCTCGAAGTATCTTGTAATCCCAACCGCGCTGTTATGCGCTTTGACATTCCTGTTCGGCCCACCTGGAACACGAGGCCAGACCAACGAGAAGCTTAGAGTGTCAAGCAATCTCGTGGTGGTGCCGGTGGTCGTGCGCGACGCGGAAGGCAAACCGGTCGAAGGCCTCCGGAAGGAAGATTTCAAACTATTCGATCAAGGAGAGGAGCAATCGATCACGCAGTTTGAGGTCGAGTCTACGATTGCGCCGCCCTCAAGTTCAGTTGCAGTTCGCGCCTCAGTCACAGGGCACCCCTCTTCTCCGTCGCCCCTGGCTGAAAAATATCTGTCACTGTACTTCGACACACTAAACACTTCCGATACCGACCTGATCCAGGCGCGTAACGCGGCCGATCATTATCTTTCTACGAACCTCCAACCGAATGAACGCGTGGCCGTCATTACACCGGAACAAGTGCTGTCTAACTTTACCGCCGACGGCAAGCAGATCCACGACGCTCTATTAAGGCTTCACGTAAGCTCGCGCACTCTGAGCCAGGGCGCTAATTGTCCGAACCTGTCGGACTATCAGGCACTGGAAATTGTCCAAAACCCAAACAACCAGAATATTGATGCTTGGATCGCGGCGAAGGACGAGTTAGCCCACTGCGGCGTCGGATTCCAGACACCAATCCCGCCATCATCCCCGGGGAAAGTCGGCAGTCCGTCCTCGCCAGGAACCGGCGGTGGTCCTGGGGCGGGAAGCGGAACTATCGACACGAGCTTAATTCTAAACCTGGCGCGAAACATTGTGAATCAGGGCCAAATCTTGGCGCGAGCCAACTTGCAAGCACTCCAAGAAGTAGTGAAAAACATCTCGCAGATGCCAGGTGAGCGCACTGTCATTCTAGTTTCTCCAGGGTTCATCTTTCAGAATGGCATGTTGCAAGTGGACCGGATCATCGACCTGGCGCTCCGTTCGCAGGTGGTCATCAGTTCGTTAGATCCCAAGGGCCTGGCGGTTCTCATGCGTGAAGGCGACCCAGAAAAATATGCCGTCCGCAACTGGTGGCGCGATCAGAGCGGTGCATAGCATGGACTCAGATCGGGAATTCGTTGCCACCGCTGTGTTGGCTGACGTTGCGCAAGGCACGGGCGGTGTCTTTTTTAATAACAGCAATGACCTAAAGGCCGGGTTCGGCGCATTGTTTGGATCTTCCGTGTATTACGTTTTGGCCTTCGCCCCCAAGGATAGTAAGCCAGATGGCAAGTTCCACACTTTGAAGGTCGCTTTGGTTGAGAACCAAAAGGGCTTCACCATCCAAGCACGTCGCGGGTATTTCGCATTCGATAATGAAGTCGAGGGCGGGACACAGGTAAAGCAATTCAGAAATTCCGACATCGCGCCGCAGTTACCACAGCAGATTCAACAGGCGATTCTTTCCCAAACCGATTTTGCGCAGCTTCCCGTTGAATTAAATACAAAAGTGGCTGAAGGGCAAGGAGATATGCATGAGCTGTCGTTGTTCAGCCGCTTGGATGCCAAGGTCCTAAAGTTCCACAAAGAGGGAGACCATAATCTCAATACCATAACGTTTGTCTTCGCCATCTTCGACCAGAAGCAGAGTCTAATTGAAGCCCAGCAACGTCGCGCAAAGCTGAGTGTCCTAGACAACCAAATGCCGGACCTTTTTAAACTTGGGGTATTTGTGAATCTGACTTTCCAACTCAAACCGGGAACCTATTGGGTGCGCGAAGTAGTAACAGACTCGGAAGAAAATAAGATGACGGCATTGTCTCGCAGTGTGACAGTTCCATGATCCGTTCTCCCAGCTCGTCCCCGCGACCACAGCCATCCGCCAATCGACTGCTAGCGCCTTGTAAACGTAACCAGAGAAATCGGTACTAGTCCTCTGCCAGAGCGGCTTCCGTAATCTTCTTTATTTGTTCCCACGATTTTGGGCCAACGATTCCACTATTCAGTTTTTCAAGCCTTTTCCAACACTGATCGAGCTTCGGACCTTTGGCTTCGCCTCTCCCCATGGCTTCATCCGCTCGGCCCAGAATTTCTTCCGTAATCCTTCTGGTTACTTCGTTCATATAGACTCCTGCAAGGAGTTTGTCAGAAAAGAGCAAAGGGCCGCAACCGATGACGCAGTACATCTGTTCTGGGAAATGCCTTTAATGAGGGAGAGATTCACTGAATGGTTCGCGGTTGCTGACTTTCCAGTTTTGCAGATTGCGCTTCCCGGTGCGCTTCTAGACTAGAAATGGCTGTCCGTCGGAACTCGTCATTTGCCTTTGCATAGGTCTGGAGAATGTTCGAACTGTTAGAATGACCCATTATTTTGGGCAACAAAAATAGGCGAGATGCCTGCCTCCGTAAGGCGGCTGGCAAACGTATGCCGTAAGTCGTAGAGCCAGAAAAACTCAAGTCCTGCCGCCTTTAAAGCCTTCGGCCAAACCTTGCGAACATCTTTGAGATGGGTTACAGGACGCTCCGGATTCGCAAATACGTACTAACGAAGTGGTTCCACTGGACTTCTCTCAAAATTCCGAGATCGACTAGATCGGTGATCCTCTGCTTTGCCAGGAACGAACGACGGAGAACAAATTCCACTCGAGTGGTTCTGACCGCCGCACACTCTCCGGCGAATACACTGATGTTGCGCCCCAGGGCCTCCAAGTTTTTCTTCGGAGGGTAATATGACGAACACCGACCTGGTTGCACGTTTGATCGATTGCTGGAATACGGGCAAGCTGGAGGACATTGATAATGTGCTC
This sequence comes from Candidatus Acidiferrales bacterium, assembly GCA_963709705.1. GTDB lineage: Bacteria > Acidobacteriota > Terriglobia > Acidiferrales > UBA7541 > Acidiferrum. Next base: position 194,162 of record CAVPXU010000013.1, on the reverse strand, counting down.
TCTCCAGACTTCATCCGCCACCAACCCGAGATGGGGAGCAAAACCACGGGGAGAGAAGAATATAAGCAAGCCGTGAGGGGCTATCGCAGCATACTGTCTGACTTCCACACTGAGGCCACGGATACCATCGAGCAGGGCGACAAAATAGCTTACCGGTTTAAGACCATGGGTAAACGGGACAACACACCAATTGTCTTCGAGGGTGTGAATATCCTTCGTATCGAAGGGGGCAGGGTCGTAGAGGACTGGGTTTAGTTCGATGCGGCTGGAGTGAAGGGGCAACTCGCGCGCTCCCAAACAGCCTGAAATAAAAAAAACGTGGCCCCTCGCGACTCCACGATTGCGCCAACTAAAATAGACTGTGCTCCCCGCATCCACCCCATAGCGCCTGAGCCCCGTTCCGATATCCACTTTTCCAATCAGGTTTGGTGGACTCCGGCGAGGGTGGTGCTTGTTGCCCATCTTCCTTTCGTCCCGCCTCTTCGAGGCTGTGCCGGGCTTCTCCGAGCCTCGCTTCGAAATCGCTTGACCCAGGACAACGGACAGAAGTGAGTGGAATCGGTTGTGAAATCGGTGGTGGAATCGGTTCCATTTCCAGGGAGGAAATGCCGTGCCCCCGGTCGACTACGACGAGTCGTCCGCGTTCATGGGGCTTTTCCAGTGCCAGCCAGTTCGAACACCAGATCTGACCTGAATCGAAATTGGAACACTGAAGGCCGGTTACTCGCCGCAATGCATTCAACAAGGAAAGGGCATCGGACTTACTTAGAAGGTACACCCGTTGCTCTTCCTTGCCCTCACGTTCCCAATCAACGTAGATCAAATGGCGCGTTTGTCAGCGCCGGTGCAAAAATCCCCATAGTGCCGGTTGAATTTTCCCCACCCCCTGATGTGGTACACCGTAGCCTACTCCGCATGGAGGAGGTTCCGAGACTTGTTAAGGGGGAAAGACGTGCAAGAACTAAAAGAACTGCAACGGCAAGGGATGAGCATCCAGGCGATCAGCAAGCTGACCGGCTGGGATCGCAAGACGATTCGAAAGTATATGCAAGCGGCGGGGGTGGCACCGGAGTACGGGCCGCGTACACCGCAACCAAGTAAGCTCGATGCGTTTAAGCCGTACTTGGAGGAGCGTCTGCGTGCTGGGGTGTGGAACGCGCGGGTGCTGCTGCGCGAACTGCGTGAACGGAACTACACGGGGAGCTACACGATTCTGACGGACTGGTTGCGGCCGCAACGCAGGTCGGCACGAGTGGTGGCGGTGCGGCGCTTCGAGACAGCTCCGGGCAAGCAGGCGCAGGTGGATTGGGGACATCTGGGCACGCTGGAGATGGCCGGGCAGGAGCAGAAGCTGCACGGATTCACCTTCACGTTGGGTTACAGCCGAAGAATGGTGGCGGAAGCAGCATTGGATCAAAAACTGGGCACGCTGCTGCGGCTGCACGAAGTGGCGTTCCAGCAGATCGGCGGAGTGCCGGAGGAGATTCTCTACGACCGCATGAAGACGGTGTGGCTGGGGACGGATGAACGAGGCGAGATCGTTTGGCACCCGGTGTTTAAGGACTTTGCGCACTACTGGGGCTTCACGCCGCGGCTGTGTCGGCCGTATCGGGCACAGACGAAAGGGAAAGTGGAAGCGGGCGTGAAGTATGTGCGGCGGAACTTTTTGTGTGGTTTGCAGGGGCGCGAGCCCAGCAGCCTGAGCGATCTGAACGCACAGTTGCGCGAGTGGGTTTGGGGAGTAGCGAACCAGCGGGTACACGGAACGACGCATGAGCAAGTGGCGGTGCGCTGGGATGTGGAGCAGTTCAGTTTACAGTCGCTGGCGGGGCAGCCGCCGTATCCATACGTGGATGGCGAACTGCGCAAAGTGGCGCGGGATGCCTACGTGGACTGGCAAGGTAGTCGGTATTCGGTGCCCTGGCAGTATGCGGGCCAGGAAGTGTGGGTGCAGGAGATCGCGGAGGAAGTGGATATCCGCACGGGCCGTGAGCGGATTGCCATGCACGGCAAGGCGCAACGGAAACACAGCGTGCTGACGTTCCCGCCACACCATCAGGGGATTCCGCTGGGAGCGCGAAGAGCGGAAAGCAAGATCCTGATTCATCTGCGGCAGAGCGCGCCGGTGGTGGAGAAGCGTTCGTTGGCAGCGTATGAGCGCGTGGCGAACGGAGGTGGGCGATGAACACTCCGATCGAGCGGTTACAGACGGCGCTGGAGGCGCTGGGATTGAAAGCGGTGCAAGCCCGGCTAGAGAACTTGCTGGAACAAGCGTCGAAGAAAGAGCCGAGCTATGCGGACTTTCTTGATGAGTTGCTGTGCTGCGAGGTGGAAGCACGAAGGACTCGGTACCTGCGTGCACGGCTGCAGCTGGCGCATTTCCCGTTCGTGAAAACCTTCGAGCAGTTCGATTTCGGCTTTCAGCCTTCGCTTGATGAGCGGCAGCTTCGAGAGTTGCGTTCGCTGCGGTTTATCCACGAAGCCAGCAACGTGATTTTTCTGGGGCCACCGGGCGTGGGGAAAACGCATTTGAGCGTGGCGCTGGCGGAAGAAGCGATCCGCTCGGGGATGGGAGCGTATTTCATCACCGCGCACGATCTGGCGGCGGACTTGGGGCGCGCGTATCGCGAAGGCCGGTTGGATCGGCGGATGCGCGTGTACCTGGCACCGAAAGTTCTGGTGATCGATGAAGTGGGCTATCTGCCGCTGGACGATCTGGGAGCCACGATTTTCTTCCAGTTGGTGAGCGCGCGATATGAACGTGGGAGCATCATCCTGACCTCGAACAAAAGCTACGGGGACTGGGGATCGATCTTCGGCGACTCAATCATCGCCACGGCGATCCTGGACCGACTGCTGCATCATTCGACGACCATCAACATTCGCGGCGAGAGCTACCGGCTGAAGGATCGCCGCAAGGCCGGCTTGGTGCCGCCTCGAGGGCAGGAAGGAGCGGAGGCCGCGGCTCGTTCCCTGGCCTCGGACTCCGTTGCGCCCAAAACGCGCCAAAAGACGGCGCTGGGCTCCACTCCGTCCGAGGCCAGGGAGGCCCATTCATGAAGTTCAGGGGTGGGGAATTTCCAACCGGTACAAAGGGGAATTTTCAACCGGAATTGACACGTTCTCTTAAGTGGAAGAAATAGACTAGGGATTGCGGCCCCAGCTGCTAGCGGAAAGATTATGAATCCTGCTGCTTCGCCAGCATCGGGGGCGGCGTCCCACAAATCTTGAGCCCATGCGCTTATTTCACCAGCAGCGGGATGCTCGCTGGTGATTTCGTAGGCTAGTGATTTAACCCCCGAAAGGGGGATAGATTTCGGCACCTCTTGTGCCGTAGCAGATACCAACATTCCCTCTGCGATCCACAGGCGCGTTGAAGACTCCTTGACCTTCCATACTCGTTGTTGTCCTGGTTTTTCTTCCTGTGCACAAAATTCCAATTTTCGATTCGGAGAATCGTGGGCATCTTGCGCCCATGCACCTCGCGGGCACATGACCGCAAGGCTTACAGTGATGAGGAGTCCGTTCCCGAAGGCGCTTGGTCTCATTTTATGCATGGACTGCCTCGTCTTCGTTGCCAGAAGGAGAAAATGGGGGCGACACAGTGCAGGGCAGGGTGCAGCCCCGGGGCCAAGGAGATACCAGATAGACTCAATCAATACGCCGATGTGTTCAGCGGGTCAAGGAAGGTGTCTCGGAGGACGGGGCCGCATGGTGTCCGGGCAGCATGCAGCCGCGAGGAGATACTAGTGGACTGTAACAGCCGAACTGGGAGTAATGCGACGTGTAGGGTCAAAGTAGCGCCACTTCACAGTCTTGGGCGCGTTGTTGTAGTGCCGGATGTACTTCATGAGCTTTCTCCGCAAGTCGGGCACCGACGTGAATACACCGCCCGCAATGACGTCGCGCTCGATCTTGGAAAACCAGAGTTCGATCTGGTTGAGCCAGGAGGAATAGGTCGGGGTGAAATGCAGGTGAACCTTGGGATGTCGAGCCAGAAAAATCGTCTACCTGTCCCGTCTTATGAGCGGAGAGGTTGTCGGCAATCACGTGGATCTCTTTGCCGCGTGGCTGGTTGACGACAATGTCCGCCAGGAAGGCGACGAACTCCGCAGAAGTGTGCCGCACGGCCGTTTTGCCAAGCACCTCGCCGGTCTTGGTGTCGAACGCCGCGTACAGGGACAGCGTGCCGTGCCGGAAGTACTCAAAGCCATGCCGCTCGGCGCGTCCCGGCGAGAATGGCAACATCGGATCCTTGCGGTCGAGTGTCTGAATCGCGGTCTTTTCATCCAAACAAAACGCCGCCGCATGCGCTGGCGGGTTCAGATACAGCCCAATGATGTCGGCGGCCTTCTGCTCAAAGTCCGGATCGTTGGTGGCCATTTAGCGATCCAGCCGCTGGGGCTTGACTCCGTGCTTGGAGCATAGGGAAACATCCCGCCTGTTCGAAAGGTCAGCGTGACCGATTGGAGTAGTACCTTCCTGCTTCGTTTCTCGGTGGCATCTGCGTTGTGGCTAACTGGATGTGAGGTCGCCCCCAGCCTCTTCTTGCCAAAGGAGCACCTATGAAAAAAACGCTTTTTACTGGCGCAATCCTGCTTTTCGGTCTTTCGATTTCTTTAACGGTGGGTGGGGAACGGACCGTGGCGCAAGGGCCCGCGGGCGCGGGCGCGTCTGCCGCCGCGCAGGATAGCTCGCATTCCCTCAATCCGATCAAGTGGATCAAGAGAGATTCCAAGAATTCCATCGATGCGCCCGGAAGCAGAAGTGAAGTAGAGAAAAAGCTCACCCCCAGCCTGCAATCCCAAGGGTTGTTGGCCGCCAACGCTACCGCTACCGCCGCGTGTGAGCCATTCACGGCGCTCGATGGATGTCTGGTCGCCCTTCACGCCAGCCACAATCTCGGAGTGGATTTCGATTGCCTCCGCGCCGACGTGACGGGTGTGCACACCAGTGCGGATATGTCTGGCTGCAAGGTCGCGGACGGAGAGAAACCCCAGGATCTGAACAAGGCCATCCATCAACTGAGGCCGGATGCCAACGCCAAGCAGGCCACAAAGGACGCGGAGCAGCAGGCCAAGGACGATCTGAAGGGAATCGGCGGGTAGCTCCGAAGTCAAATTGGCCTACGTCAAAGCCCAGAGAACCAGACATGATTTTGTGAATAGCAACGGCCCCAGTTATTTAGTTCTTGGTCGACCCCTCTCGGGTTGGTGGTGGTGCATGCTGCAAGTGTACCCAAAGAATTTGTCTCACTGAAAGGGTTCACCCCAGTGGACTGTGCCCCATTTTGTGCCCACACTAGATCAAAAACCATAGCAGTCGGTAGTGGTCGCGCAGGTAAGCGAATCGACTGTAACGGCGCGGAAAACCAACACCATAGCAAATCGTCGCACTCAGTGTGAAAGGTGAGCGCCGCAACTGTTAACCGAAGGGTTGCTAGTTCGAATCTAGCCCGGGGAGCCAACTTCTCCCGATTTTTCAAATGCTTACAGCGATTTTCGTTTCTCGAGCGCTTGGAACACTTGGAACGTGCCACTGCAACGTAAATCGGGTCCGCCGATTACTCCGATTACTTTCCACATAGCCGACTTAACCGGTCAATCTCTGCCCGTTCTCATGGCGTCTAGGATGATGGACGTCTTGTAGGGTGACTTGCACATCGCGCACCAGGGCAGATCTCCAAAGAGCTGCGATTCTTTTTATCGACCTTTCCGCACCGCTTGATCTCCCAAGATCTTAGACGGAAGCGGAGATCCTTATTCATGAAACAAAAATCCGACTGGAAAAAAGAATAACACTTCTCAGAAAAACCTCTTTTAAAGAAAGATTAAAAATATTGGCCGGTAATAATCGACAAACCAAACAGAATCTCCGCACCGACGCGGCACATCACTCCTTGTAGGCAGCCACCTCGATTCGAATCACCGAAACTGCAGGCGCATCCTTCAACGGGGTCGCCCAGCATGCCAGGAGAGCGGCCCTCTGCATCTACTCACCACGGAATGCCTCCGCAAAGGGTGTGTAATTGTTCGGACCGTAGCCCGCGGAGAAAACTGCGAAGGCGATTACGGAAAAATCCCTCGTACGCTTCGTGATTTCCTCTCGGTAGACCCGCGCGACGCGGTCCGCCGGATTCCTGAATGCACCACACCCGAATGCTCCCAGAACCACGTGGCGGATACCGTGCTCGCGCAGCGTGTGAAGCTGCGCCAAGACTCTCCTTCGGGTGTCGTCCGGATCGAAGTCAGAACCGTCACGAAGGTCTTGGGCCGTCGCACGAAGCTCAAAGAATGGGAACACCTCGTCTTCCGGGAGCCATGAGTACCCGAGGTCTGCTCTCGATCGATCCTCGGCACCGCGAATGCAAACGCGCGGGTGTTGCACGTCCAAGTAGACACGGCCGTTCTGAGCCGAGAGGAGCCTCGTCATCTCCGGCTGATAGCGGTCCAGGACGCTGTCATATTCGTCGCCTCCGATCCGGAAATGGCAATCGGTCCGGCGGAACAGGTTCTCTTCTTGAGCGACGGCTCCCTCCATGTACGCACCGCCGGGCACATAAGCGTTGGCCATGTTCAGAACAGCAAAGCACGTCCCATGCGTGCGGGTTAATGATCGCGCGACCTCACCCCAGTCCCCCGGAAACACTTGGACACGTAGCCTTAACTCCAAAACGTGACTTTCTGAGCGCCAGCGGTCCAGATTCTGCTTCGCGAGGCGATGATAACGACCCGGAGGACCGGATTGCTCAAATGCCGCGACCGTCTCGCGCAAGACCTGACGTCTACGGGCGCAGTCAACGCCACCGAACCCTCGGTGCATCGCCTCCTCTTCAGAGCAGAGACGCCGTCCGGTCATGATTCTGGTACCTTAGCCATCATAAGCCCGGCTTGTAAAGGATCGATTGGCGGTCGCTCTCGAATAACGCGCTACCCGGAAAGTATCCGCCGATTGGTCGAGCATCGAACGAACTGGCGAAATTTTCGAGGAAGACCTGCGACACATGATGCCTGCCGACTTCGCGCAGGCGGATCTAGTCGAGCCGCCTAAAGAGAGGTTTATGGCGGCAAAGCATTCGGCTCTGGAGCCCGCACTCTCCGCCAAAATTTTGTTACCGTTTTGTTACCATTTTTGGCATACTTCGGTGCGATTGGAGACGAAAGTGGGGGAGAGTGCACTAAAGTCTCCGTCACTCAAGTGGAAGGAAAAACAAGGACTTCCTCAGTTTTGTTGGCTTTTTGAATCTGGCCTTTTGTAATCCCCCCCTCTCCGCCACGCTCAAGTACAATCGCGGCCCATACTTACAGACAATTCGTGATCGCAGCTAATCTAATAGCTTATATAAACAAGTAGGAAATAGAGTGACGGTCCGTGAAACCTTGTAGGCTAACAGGGTGGCTGTGTTTGAAACCGTTATCTTGAGTTTCGGGACGGCCTCGCGGATTTCCGCATGCATTCCGCGGAGCCCTGTGTGGAACAGCAGCGGTTCATCGTCTTTCACCAGAAAATGGTTGAACTGCAAATTACCTCGCCGAGCAAAGACCGAGATGCGATACATATCCGGCGCGATTCCAGTTGTGACCGCCATGCTAGTCTCCTCAATCGGATTTTTTGACGGCCTTTCTCATCAACAGACTCTCAGCAGGGGCGGGTAACGTACGCAGTTTGATTGCTACGTTCTTCGCCCCGTGGTTTCCGGAGCCAAACGCCAAGTGATTTCTCGCATCCATTTTTGATCCAATTGCGAGCAAGGCAAACAACGCCGGCAGATAAAGAATCAAAGCAAACGCATTCAAAACTGCGAGCGAGGCGGGGCGGCGGAGTCGACGTTGATGGAGGCTCCAGCGACACCGGCGAGCAGCAGGTGGAAGACCATGTGATTTTCACGGTTGAAAAGGAGGATTTCGCAGTCGGAGCTCCGGAGTTTGCAGCGGAGGGTTTTTGCAAATTGTACGGCGGCGAATCCTCCGCCGATGATGACTACCCGGATTGGTTTCACTGTCTTCCTATTGCTTGGAATAAATGAGAAAAGCGGCAGCTTCAGCCGCCTTCTAGTTGCGTCCTTTCAGGCAGTAGTGTGCTTCGCAATTGGATGCACTTCCCGCAGGAGACCGTTTTCAACGTCGAAAATGAAGCCGCGCACGGGAATCTCTTTGGCAATCCATGGATGCGATCTCACTTTCTTGATCTGCTCCCGCGTATTTTCCTCGGGGTCCTTGTAGGAGAAGAAACGCATTGGAGCCGGAGACGCATCACCGGTAGAAGCGCTCAGCTTCGAGTTCAGCTCCTCGTCTGTGAACGTTGTAAACCCGCAGCCGGTGTGGTTGAGAAGCAGTATTTCGGTGGTTCCGAGTACACGGGTGGAAACAACAAGCTCACTCAGAACATCGTCTGTTACCGCGGGTCCGCCAGTTCGGATAACATCGAGATCTGCCTGCGGCAGGCCCAAGATTCCTGTGAGATCCGAGAGCCGCGGATCCATGCAGGTTACTACTGCGATTTTCGGGGCCGGACGTTTCCCCAGCGCAGGATTGTATTGTTTCGCATAGTGGCGGTTTGCTTCTACTGCCTTGTCTATAAGACTCATGCTTGCCTCCATAATTTTTGGATAACGGATGCGCATCGCGGATCGAGCGTTTCGAGACCCGGTGCACACGGCACATCACATCACGAGGACGAAAACAAACCAATTGGACGAAGGTATCGTCGGTACCTTCGTATGATTCGGCCAAAGCAGTAGAAATAGGAGGCCACGGCAGACGGCGCGAAATCATCGATGTCCGTCCTCAGATTGAAGTGTCGTCGCTGGCGGTTGATTCCTCAGCAGATTTCCAGTGGCGAATTCAAGGTTGACTGCTTCTATAAATAATTCCGATCTCGCGGCCACGCTGGATAGCCGAGCTTGAGCCAGTTGCTTCTCCGCGGTAACGACATCGACGAGGTTCTTGACTCCATATTTGTATGCATCGAGCGATGCCGAGTAAGAGGCGTTGGCGGACTCGAGAAGCGCCACAGCGGCGTCGTGCTTTCGCAATGCCGTCCGGAATGCTATGTAAGCAGTCCAGACCTCGCGCGTTGTCCGATCATGTTCTGCCGTGAGTTCATCCTGTGCTTCCCGGCGTTTCGATTCTGCGATCAAAAGTTCGTTTTTGCGCACACCCCCATCAAAGATGCGCCAATGGATGCCGAGTGCGACGGACCAGGTGGGCTCGCTCGCAGGGCCGAGCTGGCCGTAATCCGGGGTCGGCCACACGGAGGTTTGAGCGGCAGACCCCGAGAGAACGATCTGCGGCTTGTACTCTGCCTTGACTGCACGAATACCCGCCTCGGCGGAGCGGATTCGCAGAGTTTGCGCCATGAGTTCGGGACGATTCTTCATCGCGCGGTCGATCAGCGCCTCAATGGACATTGTGAGTCTCTCCGGCAATGGCGCGCCCCGCTGGCTGTCAATCACTATGTTGGGAGACGGATCCGCTCCAACCGCTTCAGTCAGCGTGACGCGCGCAATCTTTTCGTCCCCATCCGCGGATTCCTCGTCAAACACCGCCTGTGACGTTTCGGCGCGGGCGTTGAGAACATCGGGAAGAGTTGCAAGCCCGTTGTCCAGCCGGTTTTCAGCCGCATCCTGCGTGGTTTGTGCGGTTCGCAACGTGTCACGAGCGGCCTGCAGCCGTTCCTGCGCCGTCGTCAGCTGGTAATACGCACTGGCAACGCGAAACGCCAGTGCCTGATTTACCTGAATGACGTCCGCACCCGCGGCGAGCTTGTCCGCATTCGCGGAGTCCACGTTCGCCTCGCGCTTGCCAAAGTCAAAGATGAGATATTGGAGTGTGACTTCAGGCCGTACGATGGGTATCTCCACCATGACGTAGCCGCGAGGAGCGAGCGGCTTCGGAAATGGATTTATCAATCTCTCGTCGCCGAAGACAGCCAGGCCATCTAACTCGGGATAATAGGCGCTTTTTGCCAAACCGAGCTCGCGTGCTTTCTGTTTTGCGCGCTCCCAGATCGTTCGCGTGGCAGGATTATGATGCTCGGCAACGTCGATCAGCTCAGCCAGGGTGTAGGGGTGATCTGGGTCGAGAGTCGCTGTTCCCTCGCGAGGAGTTTCGCGAGCCTCGCAGTCGGCGACAGCTGCTGGAGAAGACACCTCGCCGGCACATTGCCCCGGGGCTCGCGCCGCGGAGAAGGCGAGAAGCAGCGACAAGAACAGAACATTCAATGCTCGGTTAAATTCAATCACTTGGAACTTCGCCAGATGCATTGTCAGCAAAACGCCGGCAATCGCGAGCCACCCCCTCCTAGTTCTTGCAATTCCTCGGATGCGTTTGCCGCTTGAGTCTGGACCGAACCTCCTCACCGCACTGACAAACGGACTTATCTCGCGTTCTGCCATCTGCATCTTGTCCGCGTACGTCAGACTGGAAAACGATTCTTTCGTGTTCAGCAGGTATTGAGGCAGAAGTGCGGGGCCGAGTCTATTGGACGAACGTATCGATAGATCCCAAAGTACGGGTGCACATCATATCTGCACCGATTTACCCGACGCGACCTCGGCGTTTTTCTCCCGTGATAGGGGCCGCTGGAACGCGTTGCGGGAATGCATGTGGGGTGAATTGCATCTGGCGTCTTTTCGGCAGCCGCACTCGCGAACTTCAATCCCATGTGTCCGCGATCAAATTACCTCGGCGCCCAACGCGAACCTTCGATGCCAAGGTATTGGTCGATACCTTCGTCCAATTGATTCGGTCCTCAACTTTGTGGCTCAGTCGAAATGTAAGGCTGAGGCTGTGCAGTGATCGTCGACTTCCAGGAATAGGCAAGCCAGGAAGCGGCTTCGTTGCCCTTCCAGTCGGCGAGGGACAAGTATGATTGGGGCCAAGATTCGGCACATATGAGGTCTGCGTAACATGAATACTGAATCGACGCAGCGCGATCGACGTCGAGTGACCTCACTTCGGCCTCTCGCCGCTTTATCTCTGGGGGTGCCGCTGGTGTTAGTTGGTTGTTCCCACGCGCCCGAGTACAGCATCTTCGGCTCTTTTTTCCCGGCGTGGATCTTCTGCTCTGCCGGTGGCCTCCTACTGGCGACGGGCGCGCGCGCCCTAATCGCTCGCACTGCTATCGCCGAATACCTTGCTGCACCTGTGCTTTTGTATCTTAGCGTGGCGATCTTCCTCGCGTGCGTGTTGTGGCTGCTGTTCTACAGCTAGGTGAAGGCGATGCCGAATCAAAATCCTGGCCAACCTGTGCAAGACAATCGCATCGCGAGACTTCACCGGTACGGTGGCGTCTTCACGGCAGCCATGGTCGTGCTGGCGATGGTCGGCTTACTTGCTGTCTACTTGGTGTCGACTCGGCATCCCCAGACCGATGACGCTGAAATCTTTGCCAACTACATCGGAATCGCCCCGGTTGTCGAGGGGCCTATCCTGCACCTGAGCGTCGCCGACAATCAGCGAGTCAAACAGGGCGATCTACTTTTCGAAATCGATGATCGACCCTATAAGTATGCCCTGGACCGCGCATTGTCGGACCAAGCCTCCCTCGAAGGCCAGATCGTCGACGAACAGCGGCGCATTCAGGCCGAAGTACACGCCGTCACCGCTTCTGGGGCGGCGACCCGAAGCGCCAGCGCCAACGTCGACAGGGCGCAAGCCTCGATCCGTGAAGCGGAGGCCGATGTCGCCCACTCGGAGGCTACGGTGGATCGCGCTAAAGCGGAGTCGACATATGCAGAAAATAACCTGCACCGGGTCGAGCCCCTGCTCGCCAAACAGTACGTCACCGTTGACCAAGTGGACCAAGCGCGCACGACAGAGCGGGCCAGCGCGCAGTCCGTGCACGAAGCCGAATCGCAATTGGCTCTCAATCGAGCTCACCTCAACTCGATGCTGGCCGCCCTGGCCGAGGCCAAGGCCTCGGCAGAGCAGAGCACGGCACAGTTTCATCAATCGCAGTCCAGCGTACTTACCCTCGATCCCCTCGTGGGCCAGCGTCAGGGAAGAGCCGCCGCAATCGCCAACGCCCAATACGACTACAACCAGTGCCGAGTCTACGCTCCCTTCGACGCGCGCGTAACCAGCCTGGTGATTTCCGAGGGTGCTTATGCCCACGTTGGACAGGAGATTTTCACGCTAATCGACACTCGCGTCTGGTGGGTGCTCGCGAATTTCCGTGAGACCCAGTTGAAGCATGTCCAGCCCGGCATGACCGCGGACGTTTACGTAATGTCTGATCCTGGACTGCGAATTACCGGCCTAGTGGAGAGCACGGGGTACGGTGTTATACCCGATCCTTCGGTCCTGGGGCGAATCACCCCCGGCCTTCCTGACGTGCAACGTACGCTGAGTTGGGTACACCTGGCCAGCCGCTACCCTGTCCGCATCCGGCTTCTGTCTCCGCCCTCCGAGGCCATGCGTTTGGGCGAATCGGCAGTAGTAGTTGTCCGCGGATACAAACAGAAGCCTTGATATGGCGACCCGCGCTACTCCCCTCTCTCACCAGCCAACCCGTCGAACTGTCTCTTGGCCATGGTTGCGCGAATTCATATGGTGGGAACTTGCTGCGTATCCAGGACGCGTGAACACGGTCATCCGCATGACGATCACGGCTACGTTGGTCATGATCATCATCGTGACCTTCCGCATTCCGAACGCGGGCTTCCTGGCTGCTTTATTTTCAATTCTCCTGGCTCGCGAAAATCTCGCCGCCACGTGGCGCGGGGGACGAGCGATTGTCCTGGCATTCGTCGTCGCGAGCCTCTACACGCTACTCGGGATGATGCTGTTCCGCGGTTACCCCATCACTCATTTCTTTTGGGTAATCGGAAGCCTGTATGTCGTCTTTTTCGTCATACGCACGGTGGCCAACTACGCAGCCGCATTAGCTTTCGCCATTCCCATCGGCGTGGTCCTGCCGGTTTGGGACCGCCCCTTGCCCAGCCAAACCCAAGTGGAAGGTACTCTCTGGCCTATCTTGATAATCGCCGTGGGCGCTGGCGTCACCGTGGGAACCGAAGCGCTATACCGTATCTTCGATCATTCCGATCCGCTCCTCACCTTTGTCGGCGAACTCTTGCTCGCAGTACAGCAGCTGGTGGAAAGTATTGCTGCTCCCCATTGCCCGCCGGACTCGGTCCTCCGGAGAGTTCGTCAATACCATTTTACCGGCACGGGCCGCCTCAGAATGGCGTTGCAACGCCAGGGTCTCGACCCCACCCGGCGGGCAAAGCGCGCCGCCATGATCCTGTTGGCGGACCGGCTCATTAGTCTTGCCGCGGACATCGAGTGTGCTTCCCCCCATCCCAGCGACGATGACGTGGTCCGCCTGCGCACACTTTCTGAGAGGCTCGGAGCAATTCGAACGCGGCTCCGCGTGCCTGCATTTGTTTTCACATCTCCTCCGGCACCGGAAGGGCATGCGTCCCCTAGCTTCCCCATGCTTCAAGAGATGGAACGAACCGTCGCGCTCCTGACAGAAGTCGTGCAACGCGAGGAGATCGTCGATGGCTCACTGAACGCGCCGGGACGGCCCTGGTGGCGCGCTCTGTTTGTGCCGGATGCATTCCAGAACCCGGAATATCAACGCTTCGCCTTTGCCGGATGCCTGGCCGCCTCGGTCTGTTACGTCCTCTACAACGCGCTCGACTGGCCCGGTATCAGCACCAGCGTGCTTACTTGTATTGTCACGGCCCTGAGCACGATTGGCAGTTCTCTCCAAGCGCAGTTTCTCCGCATTGCCGGATTTGTTGTCGGGGGGCTGGTCCTGGGGATTTCGGCTCAGATCCTGATCTTGCCCAGCATCGACAGCGTCTTCGGGTTTGCTCTCTTCTTTGCGGCGGGGACCGCGATCGCCGCGTGGTTCTCCACCTCCAGTCCGCGGCTTTCTTTTTTTGGCGTGCAGATGGCGCTGGCCTTTTACTTCGTGAACCTCCAGTATTTCCAGATCCAGACCGACCTGACGATCGCGCGCGATAAGGTAATCGGCGCGTTATTAGGCATTCTTGCTATGGGTTTCATCTTCGACCGCTTTGGAACGAAGAGCGAAGCAGAGCAAATCCCGAAACTGCTAGTGCAGATCGTACGGATGGTGGCACAGCTCGGAGTTAGTCCAATCTCGCAGATCAGCCGTCTGCGTAGTCAGATCAATGACAACTTCGCCGCCCTCACATCGGAGATTGACACCGCGCAGTTTGAGTTTGAGTTTCGCCATCGGCGCGAGGAAGATATCGTTGAGTGTGAGCGGATTCAGAGGGCCCAACCAGCCCTGCGATCAATCTACCTGCTGGAACTCAGTCTGCTCTCACATCGTGGGCGATGGGAGATCGACTCCGAATTGACCCAGCACCAAACTCAAACGCTGGACGATTTTGTGAACGAATATGGCGATGAACTCATGCACATCGCCGCATGGATCGCGCACGAAGAGGACGCACCTGTGCGCATCACCCATGATTCCATCCGGCTATTACAGCAAGCCTTCGAGGACCACAGCTCCCCGAACTCGCAGGTTATTGCTGATATTTGTCAAAAGATGGTCTCCTCTCTCCTCGTGCTCCGGAACGAGTGCTGACTCGGATTCTGACGAACAGCTATCAGCCACGAAGCGGTCACACACGCGTCCAACCTATCTTAGAGAGGCTGCAGTTCGCCGAGGATAGTGGGGATCAATTCAGACACCGTAGGATGAATGTGCATGGCCCTCTGCATCACTGTGTACGGGGCACGCGCATACATCATGTCTAGCACGCAGTGGATCGCCTCATCGCCGCCTGTACCGAGAATGGTTGCTCCCAGGATCTCTTTTGACTCCGCATCCACCAGCACTTTCATAAATCCCTGGCTTTCGCCCTTCTCCACAGCCCGGCCAACACGGGTCATGGGCCGTGAGCCTTTCAGCACACGCCGGCCGGATGCGCGCGCGTCACGCTCTGACATGCCAGCGCGCCCGAGTGGCGGATCGATGTAGAGGTTGTAGGCAGTGATACGGTCCGTGACGCTCCGCGACCCGTGGTCCAGAAGGTTGGCTGCAACGATCTCGAAATCATTGTAAGAAGTGTGTGTAAATCCTCCACGTCCGTTGCAGTCGCCAAGAGCCCAAATGCCCGGAACGTTGGTGCGCAACTGATTGTCCACAAGAATGTATCCGTGGCCATCACGCGCCACTCCGGACTTTTCAAGGCCGAGGTCGTCGGTATTCGGTGTGCGCCCCATCGCGAGCAACAAGTGCGAACCGCCCACCTCTGACATAGCTTCGGTGCAATCGAGGCGCACGCCGACTACTCCATCCCCGAGTTTCGTCAACTCGATGCACGGCGCGTTGAGCCGTACCTGAACGCCCTCGCGTTCGAGGATGGCCTGCACTTCAGCGGATACGTCCTCATCTTCATGAGCAATCAGGCGCGACGCCTTTTCTATAATAGTTACCTCGCTGCCAAAGCGCCGGAAAATCTGACCGAATTCCAGACCTATGTAGCCGCCGCCGACAATGATGAGATGCCGCGGCAGGGTGTCAAAGTCCAACAACGTGGAATTGGTTAGATACGGCGTGTTCGCTACTCCGGGCATGGACGGTATGGCAGCGCGCCCTCCCACGTTAATGAAAATTTGCGGTGCTGTCAGTAAGTCCTCACCGACTATGATTTCCTTCGGCGATTCAAATCGGGCATGCCCGTGATAGACCGTGCAGTTCGGCGTGTTCTTGAGCCACGACTCCAAGCCGCTTCGCGATTTCCCGGTGATTTCATCCTTGCGTGCTTTGACTCGCTTCATGTCGACGCCTACTGGTCCATCCACTTGGACACCGAAGTCCGCCGCGCGGCGTACCATATGGGCGTTGTAGGCGGAGGCAACCAGCGTCTTTGTCGGGATGCAGCCTGTGTTCACACATGTTCCGCCGAAGCGGTGCCGTTCGATTATCGCCACCCGTTGCCCGGCAGCGGCCATCCGGACAGCCAGGAAAGGTCCTGACTGGCCACTTCCAATGACGATCGCATCAAAGTTTTTTTTCATGGCATTCTGACCTCGCTGCCTCATAAATCGATGACGACTCATAAATCGATGACGACATCGCTAGCCGGCTGTGAACAGCAGACGAGAAGGTTCCCATCGGCCGACTTGTCAAGTGGCTCAGGTCCGTAGACGACCGCCCCTGAAACCAAACCACTCTCACAGTTGTGACAAACACCGGTTCGACACGCCCAACGGACGGGGACATCACACGCTTCGGCCATTTCAAGGATGCTCCCGTACCGCGACGTGTCCCAGTGTGCGGAAATGCCACTACGCGCGAACGATACCAGCGGACCAGTGTTTGCCTCGCCGCGAGGCGCATGCGGAGCTCGCGTCATTGCGCGCGACCACGCCAGGGGTCATGGACTCTCCGCCGTTGAAAATCTCGATATGAACGCGCTCTGGCGCCACACCTAAGGCCGTGAGCGCCTCTTTCATGTCCGCCATAAATCGGGTTGGCCCACAAAGGTAGACATCCGCATCTCGTGGCAGTCCGAGTTCATCGAAAACCGATCGCGAGAAGCGCCCCGTTGCGTTGAAATCCTCACCAGTTTTGTCGATTGAGTCCGGCTTGGTGTAACAAACGTAGCTGCGGCCGTTCGTTAGCGATTGCATAAGGCGGCGCACTTCGCTGGCAAACGGATGATTCTGCCCATTGCGCGCTGTGTGCAACCACATGACCTGGCGTGTCGAATGTGCCCCCGCGAGTGCGTGCAGCATCGCCAGAACAGGTGTCGCGCCGATCCCAGCACTGAGCAGTACGATCGGTCTTTCTCCCGGCTGCAGAACAAAACTTCCGCGCGGCGAGCTGGCGTCGAGGCGGTCGCCCACAAGGAGATATTCTCTTAAGTAGTTTCCAGCCGCTCCATGCGGCTCGATCTTCACACTAATTCGATAGCGCTCCGGTGAGAGTGGGCCCGAGAGCGAGTAGCTGCGAAAAAGCGCCGGGCCGTCGGCGGTGGGCTTCAGACGCAAGACGACGTACTGACCCGGCATAGCCATGGCAAGCTGGTGACCGTCAGCGCTCCGCATGGCAAAGGAGAGAACGTCCGCAGACTCGCGATCAATTGAGGTCACGACGAGCGACTGAAATCCCGGCGAGGCCGGATGGGCCGCCGCGGCGGGCGCCAGTCCCGCGTTCCCCGTTGCCGCCGGATTTTGTTGACTATGGAGTAGCGCCTCAAACGATCCACGCCATCCCTGCGAAAGCGCTTCGATCCGCAACGCGCGCTCCAGACGATCGCGTGCATGATTAGGCAAATAGAGAAGCGCGTTGATCTCAGCGACGGTCATGCGCTCTCCCGCCTCTCCCACCTTCACGATTTCGTCGCCGGCACCCACCTCACCTTCGCGTAGAACGCGGAAATAGAAGCCCGGCCGACCGCTAGATGTGAGCAATGACGCCATCCGGGGTTCGTTCATCCGAATGCCGACGCGAAAGCATGTGACGCGAGGTTGAGTGACCTCGAAAAGCGCGTTGCCGATCTGAAAGCGATCGCCGATACACACGGCATCATCAGCCAATTCTTCTATGGTAAAGTTCTCACCGAACTGTCCATAAACGAAATCGCCCCTCTTCAATTGCTCCTGCCAATACCGATAGGATTCAATCTGATAAACGAAGACGGCTCGATGCTCACCTCCATGCCCGGCCAGGTCGCCTTGACCGTCTCCCTGGAGATTCAAGCGGCCGACGCGACAGCGACCCGTCACCGGATTCTTCCAGACGCCGGTGTGTACAGTGCGCCCTTTCCACACGATGTCGCGCGGAAGACCGACATTCACTGAAAGCAACCTGGACATTCATACTCCGTCGAAGTCGAGCGTCTGGCTAGCTGAAAAATTCTGGTGAATACCATCAAACTCTTGTATAGAAACAAGCTGCTTCGTCGATCGATCACCTCAGTAACTTGCCGGCGAGCCAGTAATCGACACTGGGCTTTCCCGGACCAGAGCAGAGCAGCCAGAAAAAGAAGAGCACGTACAGGACTTCCGGAAGGTAGAGGAAATCGTCGAGCCAGCTAAGAGGCGAAAGTCCTTTAGGCAGGGTGGAAACCGCGCTGGTCAGGGTGGCGACAATCATATCGATCAATAAAGTCACGCAGGCCAGGCTCGAAAGAAACCCCACGGTCAGCAAGGATCCGCAAACGAACTCGACACCCGACACGAAATAAGCCATCAGGTGGGGAAACGGGACTTTGGCCTTAACGAGCGTTTCGTAAACAGGTTTCGTGCCGCCGGCGACAAACAATTTGTTTGCCCCGGAGATGGCGAAGAACAGCCCGATCGAAACGCGTACCAGCAGGATTGCGTATTGTTCCAAATCACTGTTACCCAGCAGCGCAAACTGGACCAACCGTTTCCAATCCATGTCTTGTCCCTCCATCGCAGGCTGTGCTGTAACGATACCCCATATCCTACAGTTCGATTTCTCGGGTAACCGAGTTCGAATTCTTGAGCCCCGAGATTATGTGTCCATCCGTTCGACCCATTGAGCGCGCCAAGCGGGAGCCACGAATGGATCCGCAAAGTACTGTGTTTCCCGCGCAACCTTGTCGCCCCTGAACTCCATGATGCTCACGGTGTAGGACGGCTTGCCGTCATATGTCAGGATGAATTCGGTGATCCAAAGATCACCGCCGCCAATGATTCGTCGGACAGCAAACCGCTTTTTGCTGGGCTGACTGGCGCGTTGGTTCTGTATGTTGCGTCGACCGCGGGTTCTCTCGCCTGACTGCGGGTAGTCCAGAACCGCGTCCTCATGATAGATGCGGTGCTCCGTTTCAAAATCGTTGGCATCGGACGCCGCCCAATGCCGATCCAGCGCCACGCGGATCTCTTGATCTCGCGCTCCAGAATACTGATCCTTCTTTTGTTGATCGTTCATCTTGAGCCTCCAATTTGACAATGGCTGAGAACTCCGCAAGGCTTGCAAATTGTTTCGCCAGAGGATTCGCTCGCCCGACTAGGAATAATCACAAATGACATCGTAATATCGTGTTCCGTGTTTGCATCGCCGACCGCCGACGCGTGCCAGTGCGTATTGAGGGCCGAACGGATCCTCTTGCATGGACTGCTCTAACTTCGGTTTCGCTTTCATGTTCATCTCCCTTGTGGAATGAAACCCGGAATGCCGGTTTTCACCACTTCATTCAGCCTCTGTCTGGTTTGAATTCGATTGATTTCGTCGAGCGCGTCTTCCGGAAGGGCAGAGATGTCGAAACTTTCGCTAGCGTGGGCCGCACTCCTGGGCGTGGTAAGCAAAGCCGTGCCGCGCTGCACCGCCCAAGCCAGCACAACCTGCGCCGGCGTCTTTCCAACTCGCGCGGCGATAGCCGCAATGACTGGGTCTTC
This sequence comes from Candidatus Acidiferrales bacterium, assembly GCA_963709705.1. Classification (GTDB taxonomy): domain Bacteria; phylum Acidobacteriota; class Terriglobia; order Acidiferrales; family UBA7541; genus Acidiferrum. Next base: position 174,795 of record CAVPXU010000013.1, on the reverse strand, counting down.
GAGCAGCCCCGGCCTCATCCCGTGACCTAGCGGTGCAAAAGCCAAAAACACAATGCCCTTCTCCTTGCAGAATCCCAATAGCTCCGTTTCCGGCAGATACGGATGTGCTTCTACTTGGACCACGGCTGGCTTGATTCTCGCTGAGTCATAGAGGGGCTTCAGTTCGTTTAAACTAATGTCTGAAAGTCCGATAGCCCGGCACTTGCCATGATCCACGAGACTTTCCATCGCTCTCCAGGTATCGAGCAAAGTTACGTCGTGGTCGTAAAGGAGATCGCCGTTTTGATCCCGCGGGTCCTGCTCGTCCCCGGGTTGAAACGCAAATGGAGTGTGAATGAGATAGAGATCCAGATACTTGAGCCCGAGTCTGCCCAGACTCGCCTCGAAGGCCGGTTCGACGCGCCCGGGCCGGTGGTTGTTATTCCAGAGCTTTGTGGCGATGAAGAGATCTTCGCGCCGGACCGATCCTTCTCGCAGCACGCCTTGTAGCGCTTCTCCCACCGCCTCTTCATTTCGATATCGCTCCGAGCAGTCGAATTGCCGAAAGCCGACTTCTAAAGCAGTTCTAGTCGCGCGCTGGGTATCGCCAAGATCGGGGATCAACGTTCCAAACCCAAGGGCGGGAATTGCTCTACCGTTGTTCATCAGGATTTTTCTATAGCGAAGTTCGTTCTGGTCACTCATGGGTCCTCCAGACATCCATCAAAGGATACGACGAACGCATCGCAACAGAAGGGCCGAGCCAGGACAATCAGACGATGGTATCGGCGATACCTTCGTATGATTCTGATTCACGGCCTGTCATGCCTGTCTCTTTTGCAGCTTGCTTAGCCCGCCAGCTATCTTAAAGTTCCGTTGAAGCTGCTTCCTCAGAAACTTCCGCGCGTGCAAAGAGCGCGCCTTAACAGCGCTCACGGTCAAGCCAAGACGCCGAGCGGTCTCGGCGCTGGTCAGGCCTTGCAGTTCCCTGTGGAGCACAACGACTCTTAGGTTCTCTCGAAGTTCCGCAATGGCTTGCCGCAGCGTTGCGCGGCGCTCGCTTTCGCAGAGGATTTCTTCTGGTGTAGGTCTGCCATCGGCAATCTCCACGCCACTGTCACCTTTTGCAGCATCCACACTATTTTCATGAAGCGGCTCTCGTGTTCGGCGCTGGCGCAACAGCATCAAGGCTTCGTTGATGACTATTCGAGTGAGCCAGGTCGAGAAACTGGAGTCTTCACGGAACCGTTGCAGGTTCACGAGTGCCCGTTGAAACGCGCGTTGCACCGCATCTTCCGCATCCTGCTGATTGCGAAGGATGCGGAGGGCCGTGCAATACGCTTTGCGCTGATGACGCTTGTACAGTTCTCCGAAGGCGTCGTCGCGTCCAGACTTAGCCTTCGCGACGAGCGAATGTTCGTCGCTTATGCCCTGATTTCCTGAGACCAAGGGCAGGCTTCTTACTGTATTCACGATTGGCTGAAATTCTAATACGGACATAGCTTCCCCCCACCTTCTTTCGTTTTCCGTGCTACCAGCGCCCGCTGTGAGCGCCGCCGTCGACGTGAAGCACCTCCCCGGTGACTTGACGTGCGTTAGACAGATACAGAACGGCGTCGACGATGTCGCTTATCTCGGCGATGCTCCCTATCGGCTGTAACGTGCGGAGATGCTCTCTGGGATTCTCTCGGTGTAGTGGCGTATCCACGACGCCCGGTGCAACGGCATTGAAGCGGACGCCTTGCTTTGCGTATTCGATCGCCAGATGGCGTGTAATGGTGTTCAAGCCGCCTTTCGTGATCATGGAGACCGAGCCGTTTACACCAGCGATCGGGTTGTCCGCGAGCGCAGCGGAGATCGATATCACGCACCCCGATTGTTGCGTCAGCATCTGCTTCACCACGAGTTGCGTCATATGGAGGAATCCTAAAAGGTTGACGGAAACGAGCGTGTTGAAGTCGTCCGTCGTAAATTCCGTGAAAGGCTTGGTGATGTAGATTCCGGCGTTGTTCACCAGGACATCTACGGTTCCAAAATGAGTGATCGCTGCTTCTACGCTATTCGCGGCGGTCTCGTGATTGCGAATGTCTCCGTCGACGACAACCAGATCTGGTGTAGAGTGCAATGATTCGCTGGCGCGAAGCGACGTTGCGACGACGCTGTATCCGCTCTTCAAAAAGCCATCGACGAGTCCCGCACCAATTCCTTGCTGCGCTCCGGTGACGATTGCTGTTTTGTTTCTTGCCATATCACCTTCTTTCGACCCGCGCCTTGAACACGCGTAATTAAGCCAGCGGAACGGGAAGGAAACAATTGAACGAAGGTATCGGCAATACCTTCGTATTGGGCCGCAGAGCGAGCGCGAAAAAACGCATCCTTTTCTTCTTCGCGGCTATCCAACTGACAACGAACGAGGCGGTGGCCACGCCGGCGGCGGATAAGGAGAGCAGCAATGCTTCGCGTCGAAGCAACAATAAGGAACGATAATCACATCCCGTTTTCGATCACGTGGACTGGTACCGACCAGGTAAGTCCTAAGGCAAAGACGCACCATGCCGGATTAGTTCGCGATGTGGCCGCACGCGAACTTAATCTCAGCGGCTCCCAATTGATCGTCGGATGTGCTTGTTTCCCGGGCGCGGCCAAGCTTGTCTTGTGGGCCCTTCTCAAGCTGTGGCTATTCGTAGCGTCTAATACCAATGTGTTCCCAATACCATCGTCTGATTGTTTCTCATCTGTGCCTTTGTTCTTATCGCCTCGTCGTTTGAAAATGAAAGCTGTATGGAAGGGGAACTTGCGATGCAACTAGGGGCCTCGAACGCTACCGCAACTGCTCGGAATTTGCGCGCCACACGGAAGCCACCAAGCGCCGAGGAGCGCCTTAGGGAGTTAGGTATCCAACTTCCATCCCCGCCGACACCTTTTGGCTCGTATGCCGAAGCCGTTCGCACTGGCAATCTATTGTTCGTCAGCGGGATGCTTCCCACTGAAGGTCACGCTGCCAAATTCATCGGCCGCGTCGGTAGCGAATTCGATGTGGAAACAGGCCGTCGAGCCGCCAGACTTGCCGCGCTCAATGGCCTCGCTGTGGCACGCGAGTACCTCGGATCGCTCGACAAGATCACCCGGATCATCCGCCTTGGCGTGTCTTTGGCCACAACGGAAGATTGCCGTGAGCACCCAAGAGTCGCCGACGGTGCTTCGGACTTGCTACAAGCTATTTTTGGTAAGGACAAAAACCCTAGCCGCCTCATCAGCGGCGTCGCCAGTCTGCCTCTCGGCACGCCCGTCGCGCTCGAGCTGATTTTCGAAGTGGCTTAATCAAGCCGCGTTTTTAGAGTCGCAGAAAAAAAGAGATCTCAGATCATGATAACTCGATCAGGCTTTTGACAAGGCTAGGCCGAGCTTACCAGCCATCTTCGCCCAATCGGGGAGAGAATCGGCCTTCATCTTTTGCGGCCCCTCGTTCTAACGCTCGCGTGCGAACAGTGTCGTCTTTTTGGGCGGTTATGAAGAAATAGGGGCCGCGGTCTTCATGACTCAATCCCTCTCTAAGGGGAATCTACCTAAAGGGTAGCTTTTTACACTATCGCGGCCAGGGGGGATTGTTCGACCGTTACTGTTCGACCGTTACGGAGAATATAGGATCCGATGTACTTTCCTGTCCCAGTTTAGACACGTTCGGGGCAAAGGGCTGGCAGCGTGCGTCGCGCAAGATTCCCGATTTCTGGATCAAGTGGGCCTGGCAGACAGGATCAAAGTATTCCATTGCAGACCGCGTTTCATCTCGCTCACGAAGTCCGGCGGCTATCACGGGCCAGCTTGCCAAGTGATACGGTTGAGCTGGCCAGATATCTCATCGGAAAAACCATTGTGCGCAAGACCGGGCGAAACAGGATTAGCGGTCGTATTGTCGAGACAGAGGCTTACCCACCAGGCGACCGGAGTGGGCATGCTTATCATGGACGAACGGCCAGAAACCAATCCCTATTTCTGGACAGGGGGTTTGCTTATGTGTACTTCGTCTATGGGACATCATACATGCTCAACGTGACGGCTGAAGAACCGGGGGTTGGCGCAGGAGTGCTGTTGCGCGCCATCGAGCCTCTTGAAGGAATCAACCTGATGAAACGGCTCCGCAAAACCGACAAACTCAGAGATTTGGCGAGAGGGCCGGGACGGCTTGCGGCCGCATTGCAAATCGACCAGCGGTTGGACGGAGTTGACCTGTGTGCCAACGGTCCGCTTTGGCTTGGGACCGCGGTTCGAGAGACTGCGCACGTCAGCACAACTGTGCGCATCGGCATCACGCGTGAGGTCGGCCGGCTGCTGCGTTTTTTTGAGGAGGGCAACCCGTTCATTAGCGCCCCCTCAATAAGGTAAGAAGTCATTAGGCTTGCCTCGAATCGATTCGAATTTGCAATATTTCGCCTTCTACGGACCGAAGGAATATGCCCCACTCTGTACAACGTACATAAGTTATTCCGAGGCATTTGTGATGACAGGGCGAAGCAGTTCATTAAGGAGCGCAAGCTCTTTTCAGAGACTGGCCTCTACAACGGTTTAACTTGAAAAGTCCCAGCGTCTGTTGCTCGGAATCAGAACTTAGCGCGGACCGAAGGCTGATTTTCGGGTTACCAACGCGATTCTCGGGCACAATCCCCGAAACTGCTCCCCAGTTTGACTGAGTTCCTGTCGTTCCGCTCGCCGCCCATACCAAAGTACTGCCGATACTTTCGTCTGATTGTGCCGCTCTAGCGCACCTGCTTAGATACAGCCATCCCGGCCGCTCTTAGCCGAATTGGGCAGCGAAGATCAAGGAGAACGCAGATGAAAATTTTGATGGTGTTGACTTCCCACGGCCTACTAGGTGACACGGGACGAGCGACTGGTTTTTGGCTGGAAGAGTTTGCCGCTCCGTATTTTGTCTTCCGGGACACCGGAGTGGAGTTGACACTAGCTTCGCCAGAAGGTGGACGGCCGCCGATCGATCCGAAGAGCGATTTGCCGGAGAATCAGACTCCCGCAATGGAGCGGTTTAAGAAAGACGTAAGAGCACAGGAAGAACTTTCGCAGACGGTCGAGCTCGGGCATGTAAAAGCGGAAGACTACGACACAGTCTTCTATCCCGGGGGGCACGGACCCATGTGGGACCTTGCCGAAAATCCTCATTCGATCGCATTACTGGAATCCTTTTACAACTCGGGGAAGCCGATTGCTCTGGTGTGCCATTCGCCAGGCGTACTTCGTCATGTGACCTACAACGGCGAGCCACTCGTTAAGGGCAAGCGCGTAACTGGCTTTACGAATGGTGAGGAAGAAGAGGTAAAGCTCACGAACGTTGTGCCATTTCTCGTGGAAAACGAGTTACTGCGGCTGGGTGCAACCTTTGAGAAGCTGAAAAACTGGCAGCCTTTTTCGGTCATAGATGGTCGTCTCATTACTGGCCAGAACCCTGCGTCCTCCACGTTAACCGCGAGGAATCTTCTGAAGGTCCTCGGACACCAGGCATTTGCGGCGACCGTTTAGTCCCGAGCGCGAATGGGGTTCGCTATTTCCAGGAATGAATTATCGGCAGGCCTCCGTCCTTGGAACTTGATTTCGGTTTCTTCTTCTTATCTTCGAACATTCTCAGCTGCCTTATAGTCGGCTAACGATCAGTTGCTTCATGGATTCCATACGTTCCTGGTCTTTTGTGTCTAACAGTTATCATCGTCTGTGTTCATCGTATCGATAACACGTGCCCCTCTGCATATTTTCGTTTAAGTGCGCCCATTCAGCTTGCACTCGACCGGGTGCCTGGACTTTGTGATTCCGCAAATTCGTCGCCGACTAAATTGCGGGACGTGCCTGTTTTTCCGATTTGTACAAAGGTATTGACAATACGTTCGAACGATTGTTTTGCCGCTGCGGTGCTGGCTTAATCGCGAATGCTTGACCGAACGGTGATCCTCTGACAACAAAATCAGTTCTTGAGATTTGTGCCGCCTTGCCCTGCTTGAATTCAATCATGGCGGGTGTCTGATTCCCCGGTAAATATCTTCCCACACCAGCATCCCAAATAAATCACTCAGCGCAGAAAGGAGCCCTCGTCCGGCATGCCCCGCAGGTTACAGGGTGTGACGCCTTGACAATCTGGAAATGCGGGCCGATAGTGAGGCTCTGACTGAAACTGGCCGCGTAAGCTGTATCTCGTCGGCCCGGGTTCTTGTGTCCTGGGCCCCAACGCTTCTAGAGCCAGTTGCTACTAAACCTGGGGTAGCGAGCCCAGCACCTGACCTCCTCGCACTGGCCGCATTCATCTGGCCGTTTTAACACGCGGAGTCGCACATGACGGACGCGCACGTGGTATTTATTGTCGACGATGATCCAACAGTACGTTCTTCGCTGAAGCTGTTAATCAGCAGTATGGGGCTACAAGTTGAGAGCTTCGACTCCGCTGAGGCGCTCTTGCGACGAAACCTCCCAAACGTGCCTAGTTGCGTTGTATCGGACGTCAGGCTGCGCGGGTTAAGCGGCCTCGACTTTCAGCGCGAGCTTGCTGCGAGAAACTGCTGCATCCCGATCATCTTCATTACCGGTCACGGCGATATCCCGATGAGTGTCCAAGCCATGAAAGCCGGAGCTATTGAATTCCTCACCAAACCGTTTCGCGACCAGGATCTGCTGGATGCGATTCGCGTCGCACTGAAGAAAGACCAATCGAGACGTGAGCAGGAGAAACAAGTGGCCGACCTGAGAGAACGCTTTAACTCGTTGACGCCTCGCGAGCAGGAAGTGATCTCGATGGTCGTCTCCGGGATGCTCAATAAGCAAATTGCCGACCAACTGGGAACGGCGGAGAACACGGTAAAGGTGCAGCGCAGCCGGGCAATGGAAAAGATGAAAGCCGAGTCGGTGCCTGACCTGGTGAGAATGATCGAGAGGCTCAAAGGTCCTTCGGAATTACGGTAATAAACGGAAGAATTACGCGCACGGTGCTTTCGTGGCACTTCCTGTCCACTAAGGCCCAATAGATTAGCCAACCCTTTGAGAATAGCTTTATCTCAATGAGGGATGCGCTGTTGGCCAAGGATTTGATTTCGGTGATTGACGACGATGAGTCCGTTCGCAGGACAACTAAGCTACTCATCGAGTCCTCTGGCTACCAAGCGGCGGCATTTGATTCCCCGGAAAGCCTTCTTCAGTCAGGACGACTGAGTGATACCTCGTGTTTGATTGTTGACGTACAGATGCCCGGCATGAACGGACTGGAGTTACAGAGCCATCTGGCGGCCGCGGGCAAGCGCATTCCCATCATTTTCATTACCGCTTATGACGACAAAGAATCTCGCCGGCGAGCGATGCAAGCGGGGGCTGTCGCATTTCTGGCAAAGCCTTTTACCGACGAGCAGTTATTCCAGAGTATTCGCTCAGCCTTGCGTTCCGAACGCGATGTGTAGACGACATGAATAATGGGATGGTAGTGTGGAAGGCCACATCGAGATGGGGCGGGAGATGAGGCCCGGGTCAATTTCGGCCTAGATTCTTGCACACCGATATGGATGAGCCGAAGCGGGCAGAGGACAAATTACGCCTGGCGATATCCGAGCGGACGCGCCTCGTTGCAGTCCGTGCGGACATCGGAATGGCCTTAGCGCGCAAGGACAGTTTAAGAGGAATCCTACATGCGTGCGCCGAGGCACTGGTGCGGCACTTGGATGCGGCATTTGCCCGCATCTGGACGTTCAACAATCAAGCCAATCAATTAGAGTTGCAAGCAAGCGCAGGAAAGTACACCCATCTGGATGGGCCTCACAGTCGAATTCCGTTTGGTGAACGCAAAATCGGTCTCATTGCGAAAGAACGGAGACCGCATTTAACGAACAATATCCAAAACGATCCGCGAATTGGCGACAAGGATTGGGCAAGAGCCGAGAACATGACTGCCTTCGCTGGCTACCCGCTCGTTGTGGAGGATCGCATCGTGGGTGTTATGGGTATGTTCTCCCAGAAACCCTTCACGGAAAGCACAATTGAAACGCTAGCGTTCATTGCTGACGGCATTGGGCAGGGCATTGAGCGTAAGCGCGCGGAAGATACTCTCCGTGCCAGCGAACAAAACCTTCGCCTGACGCTCGATAGCATTGCTGGCCTGGTGATGACGTTTTCGGCATCCGGCGAACTCGAGGACGCCAATCGGCCGTTCCTGAAGTACACCGGCTGCACTCTCGAGGAAGCAAGGAGGGGCAGCAGTATATTCCATCCGGACGATTATGAACGGGTCATGAGCCAGTGGCGTACTTGTGTCCAAACGGGCGAGCGATTTTCCGCTGACGCCCGGCTTCGCCGAAGCGATGGTGTCTTCCGTTGGTTCAACAGTACCGGGCTGCCTCTGCGAGATGAGGAAGGTCGCATTATCCGCTGGCACAACTTACTTACGGACATTGATGACCGCAGACAAGTTGAGTCTGCCCGCCTCTATAGCGAAGAGCGGTACCGGGTCGTGGTGGAAACAGCCAGCGATGCTGTTGTGAGCATCGATGACCGAGGTTTAATAGTCTTTGCCAACCCTTCCACGACCAGAATTTTTGGCTATGACTCGTCCGAATTAGTCGGGAAACCTTTGACCCTCCTAATGCCGGAATACATGCGGGAGCTGCATACGAAGGGTTTGAAAAGGTATTTGGCCACCGGTCAGCGGCATATCAACTGGCAAGGCACAGAGTTGACCGCACTTCGCAAAAATGGCGAGGAGTTTCCGGTCGAGATCTCATTCGGCGAGCTGGCTAAGGGCCATCGCAAGATATTTACGGGTTTTATCCGAGATATCAGTAGAAGGAAAGAGGCCGAGCAGGCTCTGCAGCGAAGCGAGGCATTCCTTGCGCAAGGCCAACGTCTCAGCCGCATGGGCAGCTATTCCTGGCGTGCGGCAACAGACGAAATCACTTGGTCAGACGAGCTGTTCCGCATTTATGAGCTTGAACCACCGTTGACGCCCGCGCGAATCCGTGCCCGTGTACATCCGGAAGACCTTACGCTGTACGAGAAAATGGGTGAACAGGCGCGAAGTGAGGGTAACGAGTTTGAGTCGCAGTACCGCTTGGTGATGCCCGACCACTCGATCAAGTACCTCCATGCAGTCGCTCATGCGACCCGGGACAAGAACGGTCACCTGGAATACATTGCGGCAGTTCAGGATGTCACGGCGCGGCGGCTGTCGGAAGAGGCACTGGACAAGGCCCGGTCGGAGCTTGCTCGGGTCTCCAGACTGACAACGATGGGCGAATTGGCGGCTTCCATAGCTCACGAAGTCAATCAGCCTCTGACGGCTGTAACCAATAACGCTAATGCGTGTCTGAGGCTCCTTGCCAATCGTAGTCTCGATCCCGCAGTTCTCCGGCAGGTTCTCGAAGAAATTGTCGCAGACAGCAGTCGTGCAAGTGCTGTGATATCCCGGATTCGCGGATTGATCATGAAAACGCCTGCCGAGAGAAACAGCTTGAATATAAACGAGGTTGTTCAAGAGGTCTCGGCTCTAGCGGGCCACGAACTGCAGAAGAGAGGCATCGCGATCGAATTTCAATTGGCAGAAACCTTGCCACTGGTCCGCGCCGATCGCGTTCAGTTGCAGCAGGTGCTGCTGAACTTAACCATGAACGCCATAGAGGCGATGACTTCGATCACAGATCGGCCTCGCGTAATTTGGATGCGGTCCGAGGTTGACGAGTCGGGCAACGTGCTGGTCGCGGTGCGCGACTCGGGGCCTGGCCTCGGGGCAGAAGCCATCAATTTGTTCACGCCTTTCTTTACAACGAAGGCCAGTGGTTTGGGCATGGGTCTGTCGATCAGCCGCGCACTCGTTGAAAATCACGGCGGCCGTCTATGGGCGGCACCCAACTCTCCGCAAGGCGCTGTGTTCTCGTTCACGCTGCCAACCGCCGGTGTTTCCTGAACGGGCCCCGAGTGACCTGTCCATTCGTAAGCGCTAAAAGCTTGACTCAATAGACAGTTGGCGACGTCCCTGCCCAGCGGGTAATCCAACCAAGAAGGACGAACGGTCCCTGCGAGCCCGTCGTAAACGAAAGCACTAATTCGTATTCCCTTTCTGGGGACTCAAAACCACCAACGCCCAATAGATTTCTTCCTTATCTGGGAATATTTTGTTGGACATTGTGACGCGCATCACAAAGAACTTCTGCTCTCGACTATGAGTGGCTATGCAAAGACGGCTGGGTCTTGCTTCGTTATAAAGCTCACTGGAGGCTTTTATGGGCTCATTTGACACACTTCTGTTGAACAAGAATGGCTCCGCCGAATACAGATTTGGAGAACAGCCGAGTAGGCGAGAATCGGGATGTCTCCAAATGTCTCATTTCACACCGGTTGTCTTCGTTGTCGATAATGACGTTTCGCTGCGTCAATCGCTTGGTTTACTGATTCGTTCGGCGGGCTGGCAGCCAAAGACGTTCGCATCCGCAGCAGAACTCCTCGATTGCCCCTGTCCCTCAGTTGCGAACTGTCTAGTACTCGAACTTTTTCTTCCAGGCTTTAGCGGTCTCGACCTGCAGAAGCGCCTCGCCATCGAACGCCCGCATATGCCCGTCATCGTCATCACGCGTCACAGTGATGTGCATTCTACGGTACAAGCCATGAAGGCAGGCGCCCTCGAATTCCTCACAAAGCCTTTACATGATGAGCTGCTGCTTAGCGCTATTCAGGAAGCCCTTGAACGCAGCCGAAGTTCTCTCGGACAAGCAGCGGAGATTCAAGCTTTGAAAGAGCGTTACGAGTCCCTCACCCCTCGCGAACAAGAGGTCATGAAGTTAGTTGTCGCAGGACTTTTGAACAAACAGATTGGTGGAGAGCTCGGAATCAGCGAGATCACGGTTAAGGCTCACCGCGGGAAAGTCATGGTGAAGATGATGGCCAACTCGCTCCCGCACTTGGTAAGAATGGCCACGAGGCTTCGCCTTGTGCCGGTCGCGCATTCCTGACGTTCGCCGCGCAATTGCTCTTGATTTTTGTCGGCAAGAATCAATCCGTCCGCGTTTTCAGATCCATGCGTCGACTTAATTTGTGATGCCCTAACCACATCGAAACTAGGTATTGCAACACGAGGCCGCGCTGAATTTCCTTCGCCGCCTTTCAAGAGCACAGCTTTAGGGGCGCCCACATCCAGAACGCTATCACGCCCAACATAGGCATGCCGCCGGGCACCTGTGAGCCGAAGAGATTGGAGCGTTGCCACTCACAGCCGCCTGATACGAAAGTATCGCCGACACTACCGTCTAATTGTTTCGCTACTGCGATCCTGGCTTAATCGCAATTGTGCATCGTGTCCGAATAAGTGGGGAACGCGCAATGCACAATTTCGTTGAGGAGGGCTAACCATGGCGACAAGCGTTTTCTACAACTCCCATGCCTCTGCCACACACGGAAACGCGGAGGACCTGCGGAAGGCAATCGGCGCGCGTGCGCGCTCCAGCATGCTTGGCTGGACATGCAGGGTGAGTCGACGACTCCGGCTAAGCCGACCAACCGGTTGCTCACACCTTCCCGTGGGGGATTCGTGTCAATGGGGTCCCGTATGGAAAGGCTGACGTCATTGGCCTCGGGATAAGTGCCAAACACACATGGACGGTTTTTCATGCGATCCGATCTGCGCTATGGCTGGCGCGGTAGAACTGTTCGATCAGCAAAACCTATGCGCGGGCCGTGTGTCGCCGATAAGTGGGTTGCGTCGCCTGATACCAAGGTATCGCCGATACTTTAGTCCAATTGTTCTGCGCTCATCCGAATGGCTCACTTAAACGCGGGCTAAGCGTTCGACCCACCATGTTTGAAGCAGTGGGTCCCAAGAGCAATCCGGAGAGGGCATCGTGAATTTGGTAGCTCTGCAGATGTTGACCGGTGATCGCGCAAAGTTCTGCAGCAAGTTGGTCGCACTCTGCGTCGCTTTGTTTGTAGGATCTCCTCTTTACGGACAGTCTGAGTTGGCTGTACCGAGTCAGCGGGCCGTGCCCTACAGGGCTGCTAGCGTTGCCGCTCAGGCTGGTTACACCTCAGATTCTCAGTCGCAGAGTCCGTATTTGGGAGGAGTCCCCACAGGCACAGCCAGCCCGACAGCTTTATCGCTTTCACTGGAAGACGCCGTGGCTCGTGGTCTGGGGCAAAACCTTGGTGGGTTGCTGTCTACCGACGCGGTATCGGGCGCACGAGGCGAGCGGTGGCAGGCACTCAGCGCGTTACTGCCAAATTTGACCACCGTTACTAGTTTTGGCGTTCGGCAAACCGATCTGAAGGCCACCATAGGCATTGATGTCCCGGGCCACCCGCCCATCATCGGCCCTTTTGGCGTCTTCGACACACGCGCTTATCTCAATCAATCCCTTTTCAACTGGGAGTCGATCGAACGCGCGCGATCTTCCGCTGCGCAAGTGAAATCGGCCCAGTACAGTTACAAGAATGCCCGCGAGCTGATTGTTGCTGTGGTCGTGTCAAATTATCTGCTGGTCATTGCCGACCAATCGCAGGTCGAATCCGCCTTGGCTCAGCGCGACACGGCGAAAGTGCTCCTGGAGCAGACGACCGACCAGAAGACAGCAGGGCTTGCGGCTAAGGTTGATGTACTGAGGTCCGATGTCGAGCTTCAGGCGCGAGAACAAAGGTTGATCGTCGCGCGGAATAATCTGGCTAAACAGAAGTTGGTTCTGGCGCGGGCGATTGGACTTCCGGCGGGTCAAACATTCGACATAACCACGGAGGTCGCTTTTCAGCCACTTTCGACTTCAACCCTGGATGAAGCATTACAGCAGGCGTACACCTCTCGCGCCGACTATAAAAGCCAAATGGAGCAAGTGCGGTCCGCAGAGTTGCAGAAGAAGGCCGCTTCAGCGGAGCGTTACCCAACACTATCGGCCGTTGCGGACTACGGATCCATCGGCACCAATTTCGCGTCGAATCATGGCACGGTGAACGCAGCTGGGGAGCTCCGGATACCCATTTTCCAGGGAGGCAGGGTTCACGGAGATAACCTTGTCGCAGATTCCCTCCTGGCAGGCGCCAAGCAACGACTAGAAGACCTGCGAGCCACGATCGACCAGGAGGTTCGTAACGCTTTCCTTGACTTGCAAGATACCGCGCAAGAAGTTTCCGTCGAGAAGAATGCCGTCCGGCTTGCTACCGAGACCTTGGAGCAATCACGTGATCGCTTCACCTCGGGAGTAACGGACAACATCGAAGTCGTTCAGGCCCAGGAATCCCTCGCGGATGCTAATGATGCATATATCGCCAGCCTTTACCGCTATAACACCGCAAAAATCTCTCTGGCGCGAGCAACGGGGCTCGCGGAATCGAACTACGCGCTGTATTTGAAAGGAAAATAAAATGCCCGACCAAAGGAAGGACACGACTCAGCGAACTTCATCGTCCTCAACGCCCAATACCGCAACGGAAAGCCCCAGCACGCCGCCACCCGTCGCCTATCCGAGCCGGCGTTCTCACAAGCGCTGGATTATTGCCGTTGCCGCGGTGGTAGTTCTTGCCTGTGGCGCCTTTCTGTGGCACTACTTCTCCGGTTTCGAGACCACCGACGATGCGCAAGTCGATGTGCACTTCTACCCGGTGAGCGCAAGGATCTCAGGCTACGTGCTGGCGGTGCACGTGGAAGACAACCAGTATGTGCAGGAAGGAGCCACACTCGTAGAGATTGATCCAAAAGACTATCGAGTCGCTGAGGCGAAAGCGCAGGCGAACCTCGAAACCGCGGAGGCCGCCGCTCGTGCCCTCAACATTGATGTGCCCATCAGCTCGGTGGACACCATCAGCCAACTGAAGTTCACTTCCTCGGACATCGAAAACGCCAAAGCCGCAATCGCTGCCAGTGAAAAACAAGTTGCTGCGGCACAGGCACGCATCCTGGAAGCCGAAGCAGAAAACAAAAAAGCTCAGGACGACGTTCAGCGTTACCACCTTCTGCTGATCAAGGACGAAGTACCTAAGCAGATTTACGACCACGCGGTAGCCGCGGCACAAACCGATACCGCCGCAGTAGCAGCCGCCAAAGCGGACGAGGCGACTGCTGAACAAAATGTCGCCGAAGCGCGAAGCCGGCTCAGCGAAGCGATTGCGCGGGATGAATCCGCCCAGGCCGGACCGCAACGGGTCGCGTCCACGCGGGCCCGAGCGCTCTCAGCCATTGCTGACGAACGGCAAAAGAAAGCCGAACTCGACCAGGCGGATCTCAACCTTGGATACACCAGGGTATTAGCGCCGGTCAGCGGTGAGGTGACCAAGAAAGTAGTCGTGGGTTTAAATGTCGAGCCCGGCGAGGAAATGCTCACGGTGGTTCCGTTGGATCAAGTCTGGATCACCGCGAACTTTAAAGAAACACAGCTCAAACACATGCGCGTGGGCCAGAAAGTAGAGATTCACCTTGACTCGAACGGCCGCGACTACAAGGGGCATGTCGATAGCATCGCAGGCGCCACAGGACCCCTCTTTAGCTTGCTGCCTCCGGAAAATGCTACGGGCAACTACGTAAAAATCGTTCAGCGGGTGCCGGTGAAGATTGTTCTAGAACCTGGGGAAAATCGTGACCATCAGCTTCGGCCCGGCATGAACGTCGAAGCGAAAGTGTACTTACGATGAGTTCCGACGCGCTGGCCTTACCGTTAGAGCAGGTCGTCTGGCGTCCAAAGGTAAGTCCTTGGGCGATTGCCGCCACTGTTTCGATGGCGGCATTTATCGAAATTTTGGATACCACCGTTGCCAACGTTGCCTTGCCATACATCGCAGGAGGTTTAGGAGCCAGTTACGACGACAGCACATGGGTACTCACATCCTATCTTGCAGCAAACGCTATCATCCTGCCCATGAGCGGATGGCTTGCCGAAATAATCGGCCGCAAACGGTATTTCATGCTCTCTCTCTTTGTTTTCACGCTGAGTTCTTTGCTTTGTGGACTTTCGCCGAGTCTGCCTATATTGCTCTTCTTTCGAGGTGTGCAAGGCATCGCTGGAGGTGGATTGCAACCGATGGCGCAAGCGATTCTCAACGATGCCTTTCCTCCCGAGAAGCGCGCCATCGCATTTGCCCTCTACGGCATTTCTGCGGTTCTTGCCCCGACGGTGGGCCCGATGCTCGGAGGATGGATCATCGACAGCTATTCCTGGCGCTGGATCTTTTTCATGACCTTGCCCGTAGTTTCTTTTGCTCTCTATTTGACCTATAGACTGGTCGAAGATCCACCCTTCCTCCTCCGGCTGAAAAGGGGAGGGATCCGGGTGGACTATATCGGAATATCCATGCTGGCGCTCGGAGTTGGTTCGCTGCAGGTGCTTCTAGATAAGGGGCAGGAAGAGGATTGGTTGGGCTCTCATTTCATAACCACCCTGGCGATAATCGCAGCGGTTTGCCTAATCACACTGGTTATCTGGGAATGGTTCCGAAAGGATCCGATCATCGACGTCCGTATGTTCAAGAGCTTTAACTTCGCCGCGGCCAACCTGATGATGTTCATGATGGGCTTCCTGCTTTTCAGCACCTTGGTTCTGATTCCCGAATTTCTGCAGACGCTAACCGGCTACACGGCCGGACTCGCAGGTCTTGTTCTGTCCGGAGGCGGACTTGTCTTGTTAATAATGATGCCCGTCACTGGCCGCCTAACTTCGAAGATTCAGGCCAGATACTTGATTGCGGCAGGATGGCTGTGTCTCGCCGTCGGACTATTTTACTCGGCTCACCAGCTCGATTTATTTATTAGCTTCCGTTTTGCAATGTGGCTGCGCATCACGCAAGTAGTGGGAATCGGATTTCTTTTCGTCCCAATTACGGCCGCAGGTTACATTGGAGTTCCTCCAGAGAAAGGCAACAGCGTCTCAGGAATGATCAACTTCATGCGCAACATCGGCGGCAGTATCGGAACTTCACTGGCGACCACTCTGATTGTTCGGCGATCTCAGTATCACCAGCAAATTCTCGTCGGCCATGTCACTACAGATACTCCTGCGTTTCGTTCCTCGTTGCATGCCCTGAGCTCACAAATCGCACATTCTGGGCTTCGGGCCAAAGACGCCCATAACCAGGCCATTGCGAGGTTCTACGAATTAGTGAACCAACAAGCTCACGTGCTGTCTTACATGGACACCTTTTGGATCCTGGGCGCCTTCTGCTCGATCATGTTCTTTCTCGCATTTTTCTTGAAGAAGAATGACCCAGGAGCCGGCGGAGCCGTGGCGGCTGGGTAAGGGATACGGGCAATGATCCAAGCGATTACAATTGAACGTGAGTTCGGCTGTGGCGGTTCGGAGATTGCCGCAAAGCTGGCCGAACTTCTGGGTTGGAAGCTGTGGGACCACGAACTAACTCAAGAAATCGCGCGGCTAACCAGCAGTACACCGCAAGCCGTCGAGAAGCGAGAATGGAAGAATGATCCCGCGGTTTATCGCGTGTTTAAATCTTTCCTCAGGGGAGCATTCGAGGGGGCCCTGCCGCCAACCGACCGGCTGGAACTGCTGGATGCGCGCCGAATCGCCACTGTTTCCGAGCATGCGGTCAATCACGCGCTTTCTGGCGCCCCATGCGTAATCGTTGGCCGGGGTTCGCAATATTTTCTTCGCAATCGCAAGGATGTCTTTCGAACGTTCCTCTATGCTTCCCGCACGTTTAAGATTCACAGACTGATCACAGCGGGAACGCCTCAAGAAAAGGCAATAACGGAAGTCGACACGATTGACAGCGATCGCGCCGCGTTTGTGAAGAGATACCTTAAGCTGGAGTGGCCCGAGCGCCACCTCTACAACGCAATGTTTAACACAGAGATCGGTGATTCTTATGTTGCTGAAATGCTCGTTTACTGCGCTCAGAAACGGGGCCAGACCTGAGCACATTTCGGTTGTCCCAAATTCTCGTCAGCATTCCCTCTGTCTCCGTTTTCTTCACGGAGTAGACAAGCACTTCTGCCGGCCTTCATTGCACAGGGTGCCCGCTGCTGCGCTCTCGCGTATGGCCTGCCATTCTCCGGTTTCCCGACGATCGTGGAATGTACCGCTGACCATGTCCCCCTCGACGCGCCCCAAGTCGCCAGATTAAATCGCAACAAAAAACGCACCGGACTCCGTGGTCAAGAAGCGCTGGGTCACTTTTGCTCGCCGGAATCCCGCTTTTTGGCTAAACTTGCTCTCAGCATGAGCGGTATTTCCAGGCGTGTAATGCTCAAGGCGGTCGCATCGGAAATGGCCGCGGTTTCTTTAGCCTCCTCTCTTTCATCGGCAAAGGAAGACCATCCTATGCCACGCAAAGGACACATCCGGCAGTCCGCCTCCCGCTGGTGCTACCAGCAGATTCCCCTGGATGAATTGTGCGTAAAAGGCGCGCAGATGGGCCTGAAAGCCATCGATCTGCTCAATGAAGACGAGTGGGAAGTACCGCGCCGCTATGGATTGATTTGCAGCATGGGCTACGGCGGCGGCGGAGAAATTCCCAGCGCCATGAACCGTCTCGAAAATCACGCGAAAATCGAAGAAGCCTTCCGCAAATCCATTCCACTGGCTGCGAAACTTGGTGTGCCCAACATCATTACCTTCTCCGGAAACCGGGCAGACATGACGAACGACGAAGGCGCCAAAAACTCAATCACGGGCCTGAACCGCGTCAAAAAAATCGCCGAAGATCATGGTGTCACTATTTGCATGGAACTTTTGAACAGCAAAGTAGATCACAAGGATTACATGTGCGATCACACCGCGTGGGGTGTGCGCGTAATGCAAGAAGTGAATTCACCCCATGTAAAGCTTTTGTATGACGTGTATCACATGCAGATTATGGAAGGCGACCTGATTCGCACCATCACTCAGAACATCAACTGGATCGGCCATTTCCATACCGGCGGAGTGCCCGGACGCCATGAACTCGACGATACCCAGGAAGTGCAGTGGGATGGCGTGATGCGAGCTATCGCCGCAACGAACTTTGCCGGATACGTGGCCCACGAGTTCATCCCAACGCGCGATCCGCTTACTTCCTTACGCGAAGCGGTAGATCTGTGCGATGTCTAAACAGAAATGGAACGTGGCAGTGCTGTTGCCTTAAACCATCCAGGAAATAATCTGCGGGAGCGTAACACTCGAAGTGGACACCGTTCCACGAGGAGCGGACGGGGAAACCGCTACTGCCTCTTTATGATTTTCAAACCACACCAAAAATAAAGACGTCTCCGAGCCCGCCAAGCGCTGTTGGTTGATCCAGTTGTAATAGGCGCCCATGTCCGCATCTAGCAGGGAGCCCATTGGATCCACTTCCACGGGTCCCTGGCTCGGCGACAGAAGTTGGTTCATCGGCTTCTGGCGTTGTCGCGGCGCAAAGCGAACCAACAAAGTAAGTGGCTGAGCGCGGCGCAGCGCTTCACGAGCAGTCCACTGCACGAAACTGGTGCTGAAAATCTGAGTGCCCGATCCCTCGGTCAACAGCTTCACCTGAAAGCGCGCAAGCACGGGATCAACGGATTTGCTCATTCCCAGTTCTTCGGGACGCATTCGCGCCATGACCGTACGCAACGCCTCCGGCCCCATTCCTGTTTTCTGTGTCTCCGCTTGCATTTTTGCCAGCAGTTCAGCGCGCACAGGAGCCAGCGCATCGTAGGAGACGCAGGTAATCGCCGGATCATGAGGAATCTCTTGGCCCCCATCCACGTACCAATGTGCGTACGGAATTGGATTTGCTTTATTTCGAGAAGCTATCGCCTCCAGCAAACCCGAAACGCCATTTTCAGGATTAACCTCACTGAAATACACACCATGAGGACGCAGTTTTCGAAAGAGCGGTTCTTCGGAAACACCCACTCCCTGCCCGATAATCGCGATGCCAAGCCGCGGCACAGGCGGAGGTTCAGGTGGGACCACGACGCGCAAGCGCTCTGCATACGCGAGTGCGGCGTTGCGGAAAGCGTCCATCTGGTGCGTGGTCCAAAGGTGAGCGGAGAGTTGCTCCACGAACTGGGCGGGAGAATTCACCCAATCCATTTCTTCAAGCTTCGAAGAAACTTGAATTTCGGAGAAACTGCTGAACCAACTCTTGGTCTCCTCCGCGGAAAGGAAATGCAAACTCGCGAGTTCCTTCTCCAGTGTCTTGCGTTCCGCGGGAAACTTGAAATCGTATTCAATCACTTCCCGCAATAGATTCGGCAAAAAGCTCAGTGGCAGTCGCTGAAAAGTGCCGAGATACTCCACAGCGAGGTTCCGGGCCTCCGGAGGATAGGCCTCGAATTGTTCGGGTTTGAGATCCGCGGGGAGCATGGCGATTACAGCAGCTCCGGAATTGGTTTGCCGTGTGCAAGCGAGGGCGAAAATCCCATCATCGAGCCGATGGTCGGCACAAGGTCGGTGCTGTCCAGTCGCCGGTCGAACACCACGCCTTGGCGAACACCGGGACCAAGTGCCATCATCCACGTCGTCCGCGACAACGCGTCCCCGGTGCGATGGTGCTGAAACCCGTTGCCACCCGCGTCTTCGTCCGCATCCCGGCCAAAGTCCGGCAGGATAAACAGCGTGGTCTTCCCGGCATATTCCGGGTCGGATTCAATGGCCTTCCAAAGTTCTGCGCACAGGCGATCGGTCCGCCGTATACCCTCGATGTACAGCGAATAAGCTCCCGCGTGAGCAATATCGATGTCGTGCATGGTCACCCACAGCAGGCTGGGCGCCAGTTGCTTCATCAGTTGACGCACAAGGTAAATGGAAAGTTCGTCCGGGCTCGACAACGTGCGCGCGTGAGATTTGAAATCGTCCACGGAAATCTTCAGCAGGTTTTCCATCTGCGCCAGTTCAAACGTGTTTCCACTGAGTTCCGGCGCGAACAGTGGAGTCTCATAGCTGTCGCGCAGCAGGTGGCCGTAGTCCGCACTGCTATTTGTAGCTGCCGACAAAAGATACTTCGGCAAAATGACTCTGGCTCCCCATCCCGGCCCAAACGACCGATTGTCACTTTCGCCGATCCGGTTGAAACCGTTGCTTGGAGCGACCACCCAGGCATCCGAAGCGGGTCTCTTCAAGTCTTTACGGAAATACTCAAAAACTGTCGGCGATTCCGGAGGGAGCGAAGCAAAATTATTTATGGTTTCGTAGACGCCAGTCGCAAGGCTTGCGGTCGCCACATAATGGCCCAAAATTCCGCGATTGACGATTTGCGTAAAAAATGTGGATTGCGGGATCAACTCCCGCACCAGGTGAGGAATATTCTCCTGGCCTTCCGGAGCGAATGTCTCCTGATCGCGCGCGCCGCCGCCAAACGTAATCACCACAACTTTCCTTTTCGATAGAGGAGTTGCCGCATAGGCTAGCGGACTGGCATGCAGCAGCGTACTTCCCAGAGCCAACCCGGCGGAAGCGCGCAGAAATTCGCGGCGGCTGAACGCAAGTTGCTGGGAAAGCTCTCCAGAAGTAGCTGAGGTCGCACGGAACGGCCTGGCAAGACCGTTCACATGGGTAACTGGCGAGCGCGAGTTCATGGCAAACTCATCGATTTCCGTCCAAGCTATGCTCCAGTAAAAACAAAGTCAAGCAGCGCGAGCGAAACAAAATTCACGGCTTCGCTTGCGCGTCCTGCTTCTCGGAGTAAACGAATTGCCGGACTTCTGCCCGCTGTTTATCGAGGTCCGACAGGTGCTGCTCATTCAGCTGCTGGTAAACCTTGAGCTCTTCCTGCGCGCGGTCCTTTTCCCCCACGTGAACATAAGCTTGTGCCAATCGGTAATGCGCGTCCGCCAGATCGGGATTGAGTTCGCGTGCTCGCACATATTCCGGAATAGACTCAGCATACCTGCGCTGGTCCGAATAAAGGTTGCCCAATTGAAGATGAGCCTCCGCTAGTCCCGGCTCAAGCGCAATCGCCTTTTTTAGCAGCGATTCGATTTGCCCCAGATCGAGATTCGGGTCCTGTGACCTCTTGCCCTTCCAAATGCTCATCGCGTAGTAATACACGGCCTGCCCACTCTGCGGCTGAAGTTCCGAAAACCTCCGAAAGCACTCAATGACCTCGTCGGCCTGGCTTGGTGAACTGTCAAACGCCCGGGACAGAAACGCGTAAGCACGCGGGTCCTTCGGGTCCAGTTCCGCCCCACGCACCAAAGACTTCACCGCCTCGTCGTACTTGCCCAGGGAATACAAAGCCATGCCCAATCCGATGGCCAAGCGCGGCGAATTCGGGTAGCGGCTCGTGCCTTCGCGGAAAACTTCAACAGCGGGCTCGAGCGTCCGATGGATCAGCAACTCGCTTCCCCAATCGAAAATATTGCTCTCGCTGGGTTCCATGTGCGCGGCAGTCTGGAATTCGTTGGCGGCGCCCACGAAGTTACCGTCCTTCTCCTCCACCTCAGCCAGCAGATTGTGCAATTCAGCCGTGTCCTTCCGAGCCTCCAGATCGTGAATCAACTTTCGCGCGTCCGTCGTCCGCCCGGTCAACAGGTAGTCCAGAGACAAGTCGTAGCCGTTGTCATAAGACGAGGGATCAATCTGCTGGGCCCGTTCAAGAAATGGCAGGGCCTCTGCATCCTTATTAGAGCGCACGTAGAACTCGCCAAGGTTGTGATTGGCATCGTAGTCACCAGGGCTGAGCGAGGCGGCTTTCTTGAACTGCTGTTCCGCCAGCTCCGTCTTCCCGAGCCGCAGCAAATTGTTCGCATAATTGGTCCGTGCGGAGGAGGAATCGGGCTTCAGACGCACGGCTTTTTCCAGGTGGTCGTTTGCCTTGTCGTTTCGCGATTGCGCCGCATAAACCAATCCCAGCAGCTCCTGCACTTCGAAGCTATCTGGCACCTCGCGCAGAATCTTTTCCAGCTGCGCAGCCGCTTCCGGATATTTTCCCGCCTCGTATTTCGCCACGGCGTCCTTGAATTCGCGGTCCAGGTCCGGTTTCTGCGCCCCCGCTCGAGAAGCATCGATGACAAACGTCGCGAGGGTCAGCATCACGCACGCCATGAACCACTGCCTTAGAGTCACAATCTTTGGATGGTATCACCGCTCCGCCACAGACAATCAGGCCCGCAGAGGCCGACGAAGGGCGCCCGGAGAGAGCGCCCGTGCCGGAGGGGTGTAAGGGTCGGCTACCAGTAAAACTTCAAAGCAAATTGAATCTGTCTCGGATCGTAAGGCGCATCGCGAGTCGAGCCGATTTCGCCAAACGTCGAACTGTTGTAATTGCCCGAATTCGGGATGGCCACCACGCCGTTGCCGCCAAAATTCGGCGCGTTAAAGTTCGGATGGTTGGTAATGTTAAAGAACTCCGTGCGGAATTGCAGATATCTGGTTTCCGTGATCGGGAAGTTCTTAAAGATGGAGAAGTCCAGCCGATGGTATCCCGGGCCTGGCAGCTGCGTCAGCCCTCCAAGAGCGGCATTCCCCGTCAAAGGCGTGCACCCCACTGGTGTCCCGGGAGTTGGAACGCCTCCAGCGCCGAGCACGCATGGCTGAGTGAACGCTTTCGGATTGCCGAACCAGCTCAGCAAGCCATTTGAGTCTGTATGCAACCCCAGCGCAAGCGATTGGCCGGGCACTAGCAAGTCGCCGCAAGCCACTCCGGAAGCGGTGGGTGACGGGCAAGATAGTGTGATGGGTTGTCCGTCTTGCAATGTCATGATCCAGTTTATCGCCCAACCGCCCACCACCTGGTTTTTCCATCCTGAGGCGTCGGATGCAAATTTCTTGCCCTTGCCAATGGGAAGTTCGTATCCACCGCTGAAGTGGAAAACGTTTCGTATATCAAAGGGAGCCAAACCATAATCGGCCTGGATTCCCATACCAGGAACGTAGGGGGCCCTATAACCGTTGACGTTGTTTGCGCCGGAATTACCGATGCTCCCGTCGTTCAGCAGGTCGTGGGCGTCCGTAAGTGTCTTGGAATAGGTGTAGTTAGCCAGGAGGTTCAGTCCGCCACCGAACCGTTTTTCGATCTGCATTTGCAGCCCATTGTAGCCGCTGTTTCCTTCCGTCTGCGCCAAGCTCCCCCCAAAACCAAAGTCTGGGAAAGGCACAAGGCTGGATTCAGCAGTATTCACGGGAGCGATAACGGAGGGTAAGTTATTGTTCGGGAAGACCTCCAAATGACGTGCCTGAGACGAAACATAGGCCGCCTGCACCGCGATGGTCGGGCTCAGTTGATATTGCAACGTCAAATTGCCACCCATCGAGTAGGGCGTCTGGTAATTGAACTGGATTCCGCGCAATTGCAGTCCGCTCGCATTCACGGTGAGAGGGTTCAGCGACGTGCACGAAAAACCGGTTTCAAACGTGGCCACATTTCCGGGACCAGCCGTGCTGCAACCCGGGAATGTAATCGGCGTCACGGTATTTGCCGGAACGAAGTTGAAATCGAATTGGAACGGATAACTCTCGCCCAGGTTCGGCGAGTATCCGCGGTTCTCAAATCCGTCGTAGAAGATGCCCCAGCCTCCTCGAACCACCAACTTCGGAGTTACCTGGTAAGCGAAGCCGAGCCGCGGCGCGAAATTCGCCTTCTGCGAATTTCCAAGCCCGCCTCCGTAAGCATTCGTGACGGCCAAATTGATCCCGTCTTGTGTTAACAGCGACAGGAAACTGGGTGATAAGTTATTCGCGTTTGGTCCTTTAGGAATCAAGTAAGCCGGGCCACCGAGAGGGGCCCCGTTCGGAACAAAGTTTGCCTGGTTCCCATGCAGGTCCTTGACGAGACCGAAGAAGTCATAACGCAGTCCAAGGTTGATAGTCAGTTTGGAAGTGATCTTCCAGTCGTCGTTGGCGTAGCCGCCGTAATAATTCTTGCCGTCGTCCGTCAAAAATATGTTGGAGACGTAGACGTTACTCGAACCGCCGACGTAGTTTATGCCGCCGGGTAATGCCGAAAGAGTGGGAGTTAATAGGAAGTCCGCGCGGCCCGTATTGCCGGAAGTACCGGCCGGGACATCCGTGAAAGCTCCGTTGTAATCGTACTCGCCGTGAGACCACGGTGGCTGCAGGGTCGTAAACTTCACGTGTTGCCATTCAAATCCCATTTTGAATGTGTGCTTGCCGTAAATCTTGGTCACGTCATCCGTCAGCTGCAAGGTCTGGCTCGTCTCATTCGAGGGCAAGAACGAGTTGCTTCCCAAGGTAGCGAGTCCATTAATTCCAAACGCCGGAAGCCCGCCGTTCAAATTCCCTTGCGGAACGTCCTGAATCCCGTACTCTGCGGGTATTCCTTCTTGGCTGGCCACCGGTCCAGAACGCGTAGTGTGCAAATAATTGAAGCCGATGCGCGCCTCATTGATCAGTGTGGGAGAAAACGTGTGCGTGTAGCCAAGAGCCGTGTTTTGAGCTAATGCGGTCTGATTACCCTGCTGGAACGCGCCGCCATCCGCAATGCCGCCGAAGATGCCAGGAATAAATTGCGGATCGTCTACATAGTCAAATCGGAAGAAGAGCTGATTGTGTTCAGTGATGTTTGCATCCATGCGCGTGTCGAACCCGTTGCGGTGCTCGTCGAGCTTCGGGGAATTCGCATAATTGCTGAACAGATTCCCATTCGTCGGACTCGGATAAAGATTCAAAAGCTTGATGGCGTTTGCATCCAATCTGCCCGCAGGTAACTGGTTCAATTGGCAAGCTGCGATGTTGGTTCCGGTGAAGTTTACGGTATTCGCCGCGCATGACCCGGTACCGACGCTTCCGAACGGATTGCGAACATACCCGGTGGACGTCGCGACCAGTCCCGTGACTGGATCAACCGCTCCGGCAGTTACTGCGCGTGTGGTCGCTGGGTCAAAAATAGTACCCAACGGAAAGATGCGGCCTAGAGCGTCGGTGACTGCTGAACTGCACGTGGTGGTTGGCGCCCCGGAAAGACAGCCCGCAGCATTTTGACCGGCGATCAAATCAGAAAAGTCTGTATAGCCGCTGTTCCGCTCGGCTGTCGTGGGGACGCTGCCCGTCAAAATCGTCCCTTGTATTCTCCGCAATCCCTCATAGTCCGCAAAGAAGAACAATTTATTTCGACCGTTGATGATATGCGGAATTATCACCGGACCACCGGCCGTCACGCCAAACTGGTTCTGGCGAAGTTCACCCTTCGGGACATCACCTGCATTTTCAAAGAAGTCCGCGGCGTCCAGCTTGTCGTTGCGGAAAAATTCCCACGCGGAACCGTGGAAATCATTCGTGCCAGACTTCATCGTGGCATTCAGAACCGCCGCGCCCGATCGGCCAAACTCGGCGCTGAAATCCGAAGTCTGCACCTTGAACTCCTGAATCGCGTCGACAGGAGGAAGCACCACGAAGTTCGTCCCGTTCAGGAAATCGACGGTGTCGGAGTTATTGTCGATGCCATCCAACAGGTAGTTATTCTGGGACGGCCGCAGGCCGTTGGCGGCAAATGCACCAGACCCGGCGTTTCCACGAGTATCAGCCTGCGGAGTATTCACACCGGCGGCGAGCTGCGCCAGAAACGTGAAATTCCGCCCGTTCAGCGGAAGGTCGTTCACGCTCTTCGAATCGACCACTTGGCCGACCGCGGCGTTCTGCGACTCCAGAAGCGGCGGAGCAGCGGAGACCTCGATCGACTGCGTGACACTGCCCGGCCGCATCGTGAAATTCTGTACAACGCTGGCGCCGATGTCGACGACGACACCGCTTGCCGTCATCGTCTGAAACCCTTGCGACCCAACTTCCAGCTTGTAGCTTCCAATCCTCACGGGTGAGAACTTGAACACACCGTCGGAGCCCGTAGTCGTGGTGAGACTAATCCCCGTTCCTTCGTTGGTCAGCGTCACCTTCGCACCGCTGATCACCGCGCCCGTCTGATCCGTGACCGTGCCTACGATGGAACCGGTGTCCATCTGCGCGAGCGCGGGTCTTGGGCCCAGCAATAACAGTGCCCCGGCAAAAAGCAGTGATAAACTCAGGGCCCGGATAGAGATTTCTCGAGCGTTCATGCCTAACCCCCCAGAAGTTCTTCTTTTCGGCAAGCCGCAATATCCCGACAAAATGAAATCCAGTGCGGACCGTCCCGCGAACAACCCAGCAATAGAAATCGCAGGAACAGCCGCACGAAGATTCACGGCAACGTTCCCGTCGTAAAAACAAAAAATACCCGGAGGGATTCCGCAACCCCCAGACCAGGCACCCCAACAAAACAACTTAACCGCTTAACCTTGTCCCGCACTAATACACACACTTTTGCATGGTGTCAAGCATTTTTTTTCATTTATACTTTGCTTCCCCCGCCATAGAATCACTACAGTGGCGATTGTTTGCATCGGTTGGTCGAGGACAGGGCTCAACTATGGGTTTGACGATTCGAGAGGTTGCCAAGGCTTCCGGTGTGTCGACTGCGACCGTCTCGAATGTTTTGAACAAGACCGGGAAGGTCGGAAGGAAAACAAAAGATCTCGTTCTCTCCACCGTCAAACGCCTCGGATATTTGCCCAACATACACGCTCGGCGCCTGGCTTCGCGGGATACGCGCACTCTTGGAATCATCGTATCGGACATCGAAAACCCTTTTTTCCCTGAAATAATCAAGAGCTTTCTGTCTCGCACGCGGCAGCTCGGCTACGAAGCGATTTTGAGCGACACGAATTATGACCCGCGACGCACCCAGGAAGCCGCCACGCGCATGATGGCTCACAACGTCAGCGGAGTCGCGATCATGACTTCCGAAATCAGCGGGCGACTGATCAACGAATTGGCACGCAGAAAAATCGCCGTGACGTTTCTGGATCTTGCGCCCGCACGCGGATACGTCAGTACCTTAAGAATCAATTATGCTTCTGGCATCGAGCAAATTGTTAAATACCTGTACGGAGAAGGGCACCGGAAAATTGCTTTTGTCGCGGGTCGGCCCAAGCTCAAGTCAAACATCGCGCGTTTGGAAGCCTACGAGAAAGCCATGACCGCCCTCGGCCTGGAGCCAGGGCCGGTCTTGCACGGTGACCTGCGCTTCGAAGGAGGACTCGCGGCGGGTTTGGCCATTGCAAAAATGTCTCCGCGCCCTACGGCGGTGATGTCCGTCAATGATCTGACGGCCGTGGGCGTGATGAAAGGCCTTACCTCCATGGGTTGCCAGATCCCTCAGGATATTTCCGTAACGGGATTCGATCGGACCAGGCTCGCGGAATATAGCAATCCCTCTATCACCACCGTTGATATCCATCGTGATTTGCTTGGGCGCATGGCCGCCGATGTTCTCCACGAGCTTTGTAGTTCCACCGATCCTCGCGGCAAGAAATACGAAATCTCCGCGGAATTAGTGATAGGGCGTTCTTCCGGCCCGGCTCGTTCGTCGTGAATCCTCGGGAACTCAATCCTGCAGTAGCCTGGTTAGACGCAATCCCCTGCGAGTGTTAGCATCGGACCTCTGCGCGAGAAAGTGCGAGAACATTCGAAGATGCGGCGTAGCCGGCACGGAATTCAGAGCATCTCTCGTCGAGCCTTCTTAGGCAGGATGCGCTGGGTGCCCATGGTGTTTCTTCCGGCTCCTCTGCAGTCCGCAATGTTGCGATGGACGGAAGCTCCCGCTCCCGGTGAAAAAAAATCGGCCTTCCCATTCGCCGAACCCCGCTTTACACCCCACTACCCGAAAAAATCTCCCCTCGATGATGTGATGCACTATGTAGTCCCAGGCACGGACGAGTACATCACGGAAAAATACGCCAGCGAAATCGCACAGTTGCTCGCTGGCTGGGCAAAAGAAATTCGATCCGGCCATCCCGCACCGGACTCGTTCGGCACAATTCTCGACGCCTCGATCAAAGCTGCCCCTTTAATTCCCGCCGAACAGAAACAATTGCGCGCGGAGTATGGCATTGAAGTGATCCGAAGAAAATTTGATGGTACGCCAGTGCAAGGTCGCGAGTCTTTTCTCAAGCAGATGCAAACTTACCTGGCGCCCTTCACGCGAATTGACACCGCCGAATTCCAGATTACGAATATCGAAGAAACTGGGAGTCCCCCACTGACGATTTCCGTCGACATTCGTTACGACTTCGTCGGAATGACCGGGAGCGATGCCCGTGAAGGGCGCATCGGATATTGGCAGACCGAATGGTCGCGAACCGCTTCGGACAACTGGCGCGCCCTCCAATGGAAAGCAAACGAGGAAACTCTCACTCGCGCCCGCCTTCCCATATTCCTGGATGTAACGTCGCAAGCTCTCGGTCACCTGGATTCTTATCAGCGCCAACTCGCGCACGGCGTCGACTACTGGCGCACACTTCTCGACGGCGCATCTGGCATCGATGTATACGGAAATACCGGCCTCGCAATCGGCGATTTCGACAACGACGGATTTGACGATCTCTATATTTGCCAACCGCCGGGACTTCCCAATCGTCTCTACCGCAATCGCGGTGACGGAACATTCGAAGATGTAACCGAATCCGCCGGTGTCGGTGTGCTCGATGGAACGGCCTGCGCGCTATTTGCGGATTTCGAAAACAAAGGCGTTCAGGATCTTTTAGTGGTGTGCGCCACCGGCCCCTTGCTCTTTCGGAATCAGGGAAACGGAAAATTTTCACTAAAGCGCGACGCATTTCGTTTTCAGAATCCGCCCGCGGGAACATTCACCCATGCCGCTATCGCCGATTACGACCACGACGGCCGCCTGGATATTTATTTCTGCCTCTACAATTACTACAGCGGTCTCGACCAGTATCACTATCCCGTTCCTTATTTTGACGCGCGCAACGGACCGCCAAACTTTTTGTTTCACAACGAAGGAAACGGCATGTTTCAAGACCGCACGGAGGCTGCAGGCCTGAGTGTCGAAAATAATCGCTACAGCTTCGCGTGCACTTGGGGCGACTACAACTCTGACGGCTGGCCAGATCTATACGTGGTAAATGATTTTGGCCGCAACAATCTTTACCGCAACAAGGGAGACGGCACCTTCGCCGCCGTTTCTGACGACTCGCAAGCAAACGAACCCGGCGCCGGAATGAGCGCTTGCTGGGTGGATTTCGACAACGACGGCAAGCAGGACATTTACGCCGCGGGAATGTGGGTCGCGGCGGGGATGCGCGTTTTTCGACAGCCGAGCTTTCATGCAAACGACTCGCAACAAATCCGCGCGCTGTACAAACGGCACATGGTTGGCAATTCGTTGTATCGCAATGAAGGCAACGGTCGTTTTCAAAATGTGGCTGCGCTTGCTGGAGTCGAGATGGGCCGATGGGCATGGTCCACCGACGCATGGGACTTCGACCATGATGGCTTTCAGGACCTCTATATCGCCAACGGTTACATCTCCGGCCTCGGCGATCGCGACGTGTCCAGTTTTTTCTGGCGCCAGGTCGTTGCCAAATCACCATCGAACGCGACGCCTTCGGATAATTATGAGCGCGGGTGGAATGCCATCAACGAGTTAATCCGCTCGGACGCCACCTGGAGCGGTTTCGAAAGGAATGTGTGTTATCTGAACAATCAAGACGGCACGTTGTCCGATGTCTCCGGCATCGTCGGCCTTGATTTTCTTGACGACAGCCGCGCGTTCGTGCTCGCGGACCTCGATCACGACGGACGCTTGGAAGTCATCCTGAAAAACCGCACCGCCCCGCAGATCCGCGTATTGCGTAACGCGATGAAGGATCTCGGCAATTCGGTCGCCTTTCGCTTGCATGGAAAAAAGAGCAACCGTGACGCGATCGGCGCTGCTGTCACGATTGATGCCGCTGGCCATCCGCAGACAAAACTGCTGCAGGCCGGTTCTGGATTTTTGTCCCAGCACAGCAAAGAGATTTTCTTTGGCCTCGGCAGCGCGGACGGCACCTTTCGCGCCACCATCCGCTGGCCGAGCGGTCTGACACAAATCCTCGAGAAATTGCCCGCCAACCATCGAATCGAAGTCCAGGAAGGGCAAGCCGACTTTCACGCCGAACCGTTCGCCAGTGCCTCCGCCGCATATGAACGCCAGAAAGAGCCAACACCCCAGGAGCACGTGCCCTCTTCACTGGAGACTTGGCTCATTCAGCCCATGCAAGCACCAGATTTTTCTCTGCCGGATTTAACTGGAGACACAAAACAACTCTCCACGCTCCGAGGTCAGTTTGTTTTTCTTCATCTTTGGAGCACCGCTGCAGCCTCTTGCGCTGACCAGTTGCGCCTCTTGCAGAAGGAACAAGCAAACCTGATTTCGGCGGATATTCATGTCATCTGCGTCAATTTAGACAATCCAGAAAACGCCGAGGCGCTCCGGGCACTCATCACCCGTGAACAATTGTCGCTGCCAATGGTCGTAGCCACGGAAGAAATAGCCGGCATTTACAATCTCGTTTTCCGCTACATGTTCGATCGTCGCAGAGACCTCGTCTTACCAACTTCTTTTCTTTTGAATCGCGACGGCGCAATCGTAAAGGTCTATCAGGGGCCACTGCAGCCCGCGGGTTTGCTGAACGATGTCCGCTCAATGCCCGAGACCGGCGCTGATTTTCAGCGCAACGCTCTCCCCATGACCGGGCAGTTGTTCCTCGAGGAATTTCAGCGAAATGATTTCACATACGCCGTGGCATTGTTCCAGCACGGTTATTTGCAAGCAGCCACGGATGCTTTCAAGCAAGTTATAGCAGACCATCCGAATAATCCTGAGGCCTACTACAATCTCGGCACCGTCTATCTGATGAGAAACGTGCTCCCGGATGCGAGAACTTACCTTGAACAAGCGTTGCATCTAAGGCCGGGATATGCGGAAGCCTGGAACAACCTCGCGATGGTCTCCGCGCAACAAGGCCAGACTGCAGAAGCTATCGGCGATTTTCAAAAAGCCCTCCAGCTCAGGCCCTCATACGTTACCGCGCTCCTCAACTTTGGAAATTTGCTGCGCAGACAAGGAAACTTCGACGAGGCGAAACAAATGCTCCTGCGCGCGCTCGAAGCTGGCCCGGAAAGCGCTGACGTCAATTACAGCGTCGGGATGCTCTACGCGCAGCAGAACCAACTTCCGGAAGCCGCGCAATTTCTTCAGAAAGCGCTAGCGTTGCGCCCCGATTACGGGGATGCCCTGAATAATCTTGGCGTTTTGCTAGTTCGCCAGGGACAGTATCCCGAAGCCAAGGCCAAATTCGAAACTTGCATCCAGGTTGCTCCGCAATTTGATCAGGCCTATCTGAATCTGGCCCGCCTCTACGTAGTATTGAACGACAAGGAAAAAGCCAAAGAAGTGTTGCAGGCCTTACTGCGCCAGCAGCCGGAGCACAAATTAGCTCGGCAGACATTGGAAATGCTAAATTGAGCTCCATCCGGCACTATTTCATCGCAATCGCGCGCAGAGGAGCAGCGCTCATGTTCGCTTGGAAATCAGCTTCACATCCAGGAGGACGAAAAGGCGGCATGAGCCGGCTGATCACCCCGATTGCTCTGGTCGCGATTTCCTTCTTCACTCGGGAAGCGGCAGCGCAACAGCCGGCCCCGGCAAAACCACCCGCGCATCCTTCCTCCAAAACTCCCTCTCCCTTCGCGGATGCTAAAGCACTCTTTCAGCAAGGCAAATTGGAAGAGGCAAAGGAGCGGCTTCAGGAAGAGCTGCGACAAAATCCCTCCAAACCCGATGGCTACGGCCTTCTTGGACTTGTCTACACCGCCGAAAAGAATTACGCCGGCGCGCTCACTGCCTTTCAACAGGGCTTGAAACTCAATCAACAATCCACAGGAATTCGCAACGACATGGGCAACCTGTACGTCCTCCAGGGAGATCTCGATCAAGCCGAGAAAGAATTTCGCGAAGTCCTGCGCCTGAGCCCGGCGGATCCCGACGGCAACTACAATCTCGGTCTGGTCCTTCTGGCGAAAAAACATCCCGCCGATGCGGCTCTCTACTTCCAGCGCGTCCATCCGGCAACTATCGCTTCGCGGTTCAATCTCACAAAAGCTTATCTGGAGTCGGGAAAAACCGCCGACGGGTTGCGGACCGCCAAGGAGCTGTCCGCTCAGAACAAAGAAAATGTCCAACTGCACTTCACGCTGGGCGTATTACTCGCCACCGAAAAGCAAAACCATGCAGCTCAATTCGAGTTGGAACAAGCCGAAGCGTTGCAGCCGCAGGCGTTCGAGATTCTGCACAACCTGGGTGGAATTTATCTGCAAAACGGCGAGCTTGCAAAAGCTGAAGTGATGTTGAAACGCGCGTTGAAGCTCAAGCCCGATTCAGCGGAAACCCTGTATCTCCTGGGGCAGGTCTACACGCAGGAGTCCAAACCGGTAGACGCGTTGGATCAACTCGTCCGTGCCCACAAGCTTGCGCCTGAAAATACGGACGTCATCTACTCCTTGGCACGCGTCAGCATGTCTCAGAATTATTACGAAGACTCTATCCCGCTGCTCGAATCCGGATTGACACTCGCTCCCGAGCGCACAGACCTCCATGCGGCGCTCGGCGAAAGCTATTTCATGTCCGGTAAAGTAGACAAAGCCATCGAAGAGTTCAAGCACTTGATCGAGTTGGACCCTTCCGCTCGCTCGTATGCGTTCCTGGGGCTCTGCTATCGCCAGCTCGGACGTTTCGACCAAGCGCGCAAATACTTTGAAGAAGGACTGAAGAAAGATCCCCGCAACGGCGCATGTCTGTTCAATATGGGCTATATCGAGGAGCGTCAGGGAAACCACGCCGCAGCAGAACATTACTTTCAGGAAGCGCTGCAAGCCAGCCCCGATCAGGCGGATGCATTGCTGGAACTGGCAAACCTGCGGATAACGCAAAAGAAATTCGAAGAGGCTGAGGAACTCCTCCGAAAGTTTATCCGCGTTGCCCGTTCGCCGGCCCCGGGCTACTACAAACTCGCGATGGTCGAGCGCAGTTTGCATCAGTCCGAAGCAGCGCAGCGGGATTTGAACGTATTTCAAACGCTATCCAAAAACGCCTCGACAGGACCATATCCCTACCAGCATCTCTTCGATTATCTCGACAACCGCTCGAATCTTTCCGGAAAGCAGAAAGCGGAACTCGATCTCACGGAGCTCTCGAACCAGATCCAGAAAAATCCCGACCAGCCCGAAAATTTATATTTACTCGCCGAAGGCTATCTGAAACTGGGAAAACTGGACGACGCTCGCAAAGCTGTGGCCCAGATCGATCAGTTGAGCGGTGGAGATTTCCGCACGGAGACCGGTGTCGGCGTTCTCCTCGCGCGCTACCATTTGTACGACGATGCCGTCCAGCATTTTCAGGCCGCGCTGAAAGCAAATTCTGATTCCGACGACGTGAAGTTCGATCTCGCCAACGCCTATTTTCGACAACGTCAGTACGCCCAGGCGCTCGAAATTGCTCAGCAGGTCTCCGACAAAGGTCAGCAGGATAATGCGTATCTCTCGCTGGTCGGAGACATCAAGGCGCATCTGGGCCAGACCGCCGAAGCCGAACAAATCTTTAGGAACGCCATTCGCAGGAATCCGGACAACGACCAGGATTATTTGTCGGTCACGCTGTTGCAGCTTCGGCAAAACGACGTAACCGGCGCTGAGAAAACTTTGCAGGAAGGTCTGGCGCGAATGCCCAGCTCGGGAAAGCTCCTCTGGGGCCAGGGCCTGGTAGCGGTGATGCAGGGCAAAACGGCGCAGGCTGCGGAGCGCCTGGAACAAGCGGTGGACCTGCTGCCGGAGTGGGTGGGCAGCTATTCCACGTTGGGCGTTTTTTACTATCAGACCGGACAACTCGACAAAGCCAGGGAAGTTCTGGACCGCTTTAAAGGAAATAACACGGGCGGCGTTCTCGACGTCGACAAAATTCAGGAAGCACTGGAAAAGGCCCCGCCTATGCCACGCGTGGTAAATGAGCCTATGCCCGCTGCTTCCAGGCAAGAACTTTTGCAATTCGCCCTTTCCATGGCCGATCGCACGTTGTAACGCGCTGAAGACTGAAGAGTGGCGCTGAGTTGAGACCGCTGCGGCCTGGCGCTAGAATCAAAACCTGTTTCGTGATGGGTGAGGCTCTTTCAATCGGCACGGAATGCAGGAAGAAAAGACAGGCAGGCACTTGAGCTCCTCAAAAAAATATTCTGCGTTTCTTCCTCTGAGTATTGGTCTCAGCGCCGCAATATTTCTCAACACGCAAGCAAAGCATCCTGAAAAGCAGAACGATGCGCCGGTCACCGTGCGCTTCACGGACATTCGCAAGTCCTCCGGAATTACCTTCCAGCAGGATTCCACGCAGACGGAAGAAAAGTACTACCTGGAGACCATGGGTACCGGCGTCGCCTGGCTCGATTACGACCAGGACGGCCTGATGGATCTTTTCTTCGTGCAGTCGGCTGCCACTGATGCGTACAAACCATCGCACCCCTTGCGTTGCGCGCTGTATCACAACAACGGTGACGGCACCTTCACCGACGTAACCGAAAAGGCCGGCTTGGCTGGCGAAGGACATTACGGTCAGGGCGTGGCAGTCGGCGACTTCGACAACGATGGCTACCCCGATTTGTATGTGACCGGATTCGGCAACGCGATTCTTTATCACAATAACGGCGACGGCACCTTCACCGACGTCACCAGCAAGGCCGGCGTCGCGGATCAGGGCGGTTGGTCCACCAGCGCCGGATGGTTTGACTACGACAAGGATGGCTATCTGGACCTGATCGTCACCAACTACATCGACTGGAGTCCAAAGAACAATATCTGGTGCGGCGATCATCGGCCCGGTTATCGCGCCTATTGCCATCCCGGAAATTACAAGGGTCAAAAAACGAAACTGTTTCACAACAATCACGACGGAACCTTCACCGATGTGAGCGCCGCCTCCGGTGTCGGAAAACCGGACTCCAAAGGAATGGGCGTGGTGTTGGCCGACTTCAACAACGACGGCTGGACTGACATCGCTATCGCCAACGATACGTGGCCGAATTTTTTATTTCTAAACAAGCACGACGGAACCTTCGAAGACGTGTCGCTCATTTCCGGCCTGGCCGCCAGTGAAGATGGGCGGTACGAAGCGGGCATGGGCATCGACGCGGCGGACGTGGATCGCGACGGCTGGCAGGATGTGTACATCACGCATCTGGATTTCGAACTGAACCGCCTCTATCACAACAATCACAATGGGACCTTCAATGATGTCACCTACGACTCCGGCATCGGGAACAAAGTCATGCAGCTCAGCGGCGTTGCCATGAAGTTCATGGATTACGATAACGATGGCTGGCCGGATATTTTGCAGGCAAACGGCGCAATGGTAGACAACGTTCAGCTGTATCACAGCGAAGTCACTTACAAAGAGCCGTTGTTGATGTTTCGAAATGTCGGCAAAGGCCAGTTTGAGAAAGTCTCCGAAGCGCTGGGCCCCGATTTCATGAAACCTATTGCCGGACGCGGTCTCGCCACGGCGGACTTCGATAATGACGGGGACCTCGACATCGCCGTTAACGTTCGCGGGGACTATCCTGAACTCCTCCGCAATGACGGCGGAAACGCCAATCATTGGCTGGAAGTTTTTCTGATCGGCACGCGCTCCAATCGCGACGGCATCGGCGCGTCGTTAAAGTTAACTGCCGAAGGCTTCGTCGAAGTCGAGCAAGCAAAAGGCGGTACGAGTTATATGTCCGCTAGCGATCCTCGAATTCACTTTGGGCTCGGGAAGCGCACCAAAATTGACTCGCTGGAAATTACGTGGCCAAGCGGCCAAGTGGATCGCCTGACGAACGTGCCCGCGGACAAAATCATCGCGGTAAAGGAAAGCACGGGAATTGTGCCGAAGAACTTCCCCAGGGTGCCCAGTCGATGACAATGCGATCCGGCCGCCGGCGGTTCCTTGGTTCCTCTGCTGTCGCACTCGGCGCAACTCTCCTTGACGCCCTCACCACGCCCATCTGGAAATGGAACCGTGCCGCAATTCTTCAAGCCAAGACAATTCCCCACGCGGCCGCCACTTCGCCGGTCACTTTCGTGGATGTAGCTCGCGAAGCCGGCCTCACCGCCCCCAATGTTTGGGGCGGCTTGGACCACAAGCGCCTCATCATTGAAGCAAAAGGCAGCGGCCTTGCCTTTTTCGATTACGACGGCGACGGTTGGCTGGATATCTACCTGACGAATGGAACGCGGCTGAACACCAAGTGGCCTACTGGCGCCGCTCCAACTTCACACCTCTACAAAAACAATCGTGACGGCACGTTCACCGACGTGACCGAAAAATCCGGACTCGGCCGCACCGGTTGGCAGACCGGTGTTTGTGTCGGCGATTATGACAACGACGGCCACGACGATCTCTTTTGCTGCTTTTGGGGACACAACATCCTGTTCCACAACAATGGCGATGGGACATTTACGGATGTGACACAGAAGGCAAGCCTTCTCGGCGAAGCGGTTCGCTGGGGCTCCGGCTGCACATGGCTCGACTACGATCGCGACGGCCATCTGGATTTATTCGTCTGCAATTACATCAAGCTCGATCCTGCAACCACGGCCAATCCGGGAGACGCCGCCTACTGCCAATGGAAAGGAATCCCCGTCATGTGCGGCCCGCGCGGCCTCGCGGGCGACACGAATCTTCTCTTCCACAATAACGGCGACGGAACATTTACGGACGTCACCGAAAAAGCCGGCATCCTCAAGCCCGGCCCGCGCTATTCCATCACTGCGGTTTCTTATGATTTCGATAACGATGGCTGGCCGGACATTTACGTGGCTGTCGACTCCGAACCGAGCATCCTGTTTCACAACAACCACGACGGCACGTTCACGGATATGGCCGTCCTCGCCGGTTGTGCCTTCAACGAAAACGGTCATGAACAAGCCGGCATGGGCGTGGCTGTCGGTGATTATGATTGCGACGGCTGGTTCGATATTTTCAAAACCAACTTTTCCGACGACACCTGCAATCTTTATCGCAACAACGGCGACGGTACTTTCACCGACCAGGCCTTCTCATCCGGCGTCGGCATCAACAACCAGTATGTCGCTTGGGGGTGCGGCTTCCTCGATTACGACAATGATGGCTGGCCCGATATCCTGCAGGTCAATGGGCATGTCTACCCGGAAATCGAGGAGCATAGCTTTGCCCAGACCTTCAAGAATCCTCGTCTCGTATATAAAAATCTCGGCGATGGCAGGTTCAAGGATGTTTCCGCCGAGTTGGGACCTGGCATCAGCGAACGTTTTTCCAGCCGCGGTGCCGCTTTCGGCGATTACGACAACGACGGCGACATCGACGTTCTCATCTTGAACATGAACGACATCCCCTCCTTGTTGCGCAACGACGGTGGCAACGCTCAAAACTGGATCAAGTTGAAACTAATCGGAACACACTGCAACCGCACGGCGATCGGCGTGCGCGTCCGTGTAATCACCGGCACTCACAGCCAAATGGATGAAGTTCACAGCGGCGCAAGCGTGATGTCACAATCCGATCTGCGGCTGCACTTCGGTTTAGGCAAGGCGCAAGTGGTGGACGCAATCGAAGTGAAGTGGCCCACAACTCAAAAAGTGGAACGATTCACACAAGTCAAAGCCAACCAGATACTCACCATACGCGAAGGCAGCGGCATCGTTGCTTCCAGTAAACCGCAATCGAAATAGGCGCGTCCCGCGTACTGACGCTCTACACCAGCCATCCTCACTTCATCGGCTGAATGCGCGCCGCCCATCCGCCACCAGGCGCTAACTTGATTTTCAACTTCGTCATCCGCGTTACCGGCATCTTCACCAATTTGTAGTCGCTTCCCAACCGGTCCGCGTTCTCTCCATCTTGATAAGCGCTCATCTCAAAATGGCCTTCCGGCAAAAACGAAAAGTCAATCTCCAATTCGCGCGCTGTCCAGTTATTCATCGCTCCCACATACCAGTCCGATCCATTTCTGCGCGCCACTGCAACATATTCCGCGATCTTCCCATCCAGCGCCTTTGATTCGTCCCACTCCGTCGGCACCGCCGCAAGGAATTCCATCGCTTCCGGTTCGCGCAAATAGTTCGATGGGCTATCCGCAAGCATCTGCAGCGGGCTTTCGTACACCACGTACATCGCCAATTGATGGCAGCGCGTGCCGAGCGCCATCGGGCGGTGCATAATCGGCGCGAAGCTGGCCTTCGTCGCATTCAGCATCGCGCCCGGCGTGTAGTCCATCGGACCGAGAAACATCCGCGTAAACGGTAGCGTAACGTTGTGCTCTGGCTCCGC
Source organism: Candidatus Acidiferrales bacterium (assembly GCA_963709705.1). Taxonomy (GTDB): domain Bacteria; phylum Acidobacteriota; class Terriglobia; order Acidiferrales; family UBA7541; genus Acidiferrum. The sequence continues at coordinate 136,746 of CAVPXU010000013.1, read as the reverse complement.
TTCCGCACTCCACTTGCTCCACTCCAGGCCGCGAACGCCTTCCGTGCTGATCAGGTTCGGCCAGGTGCGCGTCATCGTTGCTGGCTTTTGGTCGCCATGAAAATCCACCAGCATGTGACGTTTCGCCGTTTCGCTGCTGACCCGGTGGTAGTAGTTGATCAGAATTTCGTCGCTGCGCTGCATGAAGTCCACTTTGATTCCCTTGATGCCCCACTTCTGGTATTGATCCAACGCCGGTATCAGCTGGTCGTCCAACGTTTTCCAAACTACCCACAAAATCACGCCGACGTTTTTCTCTTTTGCGTACGCCGTCAATTTCTCCATGTTGATTTCCGGGACTACGTCGAGCACGTTGCCGAGTTTGTACCAGCCCTCGTCCAGAATGATGTACGGGATGCCATATTTCGCCGCGAAATCGATGTAGTACTTGTATGTTTCCGTGTTGATGCCCGCCTTGAAATCGACACCGTAAACGTTGTTGTCGTTCCACCAATCCCAGGAAACTTTTCCAGGCTTGATCCAACTGGTGTCCTGCACTTTCGATGGACTCTCCAGCAGGTACACCAATGGATTTGTAATCAGGTCGGCGTCCCGATCCACAATGCCAAGCACGCGCCACGGAAACGTCCGCTTCCCCGTCGTCGCCGCGATGTAATCGGCGCTTTCCACAACTTGGAAATCGCGATCGCGTACAAGCTTCTCTTTCAGCGGATAGGGCGGGAACGTTCCGTCAAGTCCATTTCCACCGGTGCCGCGCAACCAGAGTCCCGGGTATTCCGCCACATCCGATTCCGCAATGGCCACTTTCGCTCCTTCTCCCACATCCACCACTGCCGGCAAACTGGCCAGAAACGCCGGATTGATAGCCAGCAAATGCTGCGGCAGGTATTTGCGTTCGTTGTGCGAAAAAAAGCTGTCTTCCTGCGGATAAAATACGACGAAGTTCGCAGGGAAACGAAAATTCGCCTCCTCGCTGTAAATTTTCACCTGCCTGTCGGGCAGCGAAGTCTCGAATCGGTAAGCAACGCCCTCGTTGTACGCGCGAAAAGCGACAGCATAGTTGCCGTCCATCGTAAGGCGCAGTTCGTTGTAGTTGTCGCGAATCTTAGCGAATTTCTGCCGCACCACGGGTTCCACAACCTGATCGTGATGAGTTTCCTTCGCGTCCGTAACCTTCACTTCGCGGCCAAGAATCTTATGGTCCACATCCAGCGAAAGTCCGCTGTCCTGCAGGATCGCTCTTCCGTTCAACACTACGTCATAGCGCACACCTTGCGCCGTTCGGATTCGGAGTTCAATTCTTTTGTCGGGGGAACGCAGGTCATAACTGGCTTGCGCGCTCGCAACCGTCGCCAGCAAACACAGGAAAATCGCCATCCACGCGGACTTCCGCAGCAACTTGTTCACGGGAACTCCTTTCACTTTTGCTTTCCTCTTAAACCGTTTCCGGTGCAGCCGCCATCAGCTCAATCTGCACGCGCTGAGTCCCAAGCACCGGATGCACCGCCGTCAATCGCACAGTTCCCGCTTGCTCTTTCGCGCGCACCCAAATAGCGCCGGTGCCCCCAATCAGCGCAAACGGATTGTCCCCGATGATTTCCGCCGGTCCATCGAGTTCCAGCTTTATCGCGTCATTCGCGAATGGCCGGATAGCGCCATATTCGTCGGTCACACGAAGCACCACCCGCGTTGTATCCGCTCCGTCGGCCACCAGATTCGTGTCATCCGGCAACAATTCAAATTTCTGATCGATTCCTTTTCCAGATAGAGTCTTGGCGATCACCTGCTTGCCTTGAATGTATCCCTCGATCCGCAAGTCTCCCCAACCACGCACCACCTTCCCCAAATCGGTGGTGAACGGCGCATACCGCAGGTGGGGAAACTGCGCCTTGTCCGGATCGGCCTCCGCCACCAGCTTGTCACCGAGATAAAATTTCAAGTGGTCGCAATTAGAGCAAACCAAAGCCTTCGTGAATCCGATCGACTCGTCTCCCCGGGCCCAGTGGAACGCTGGTTCCAGAACAATCTCGTCCGCGGGATCGCACTGCGATTTATAGAATCCCGCCGCGGGCTTCGGCTCGCGGAATATGTCCGTGACTCCGTGATAGCAGATCCGATCGCCGGAACCGAAATCGGCGTGCGTGTTGTAGTCGAACGCGCACCAGCCAATCCCGCCGGCATATTGCGGGTTGGAAGCAAGCTGATCGTGCACGCGTGCGTGCCGGATGGTGTGCTCTACCAGTCGTTCTTTGTCATCGATCGTCTTTGTCGGATACGTATGCCCCACGAACTCCGTGTTCAGGTACCGCGGATGGTTAGGCGGCTTCAGCGGCCAGCCGAAATCGTTCATTGTAAAAACGTCTTCCAGGAATTCCGATTCCTGGAAATAGCGGATGCCCCCGGTCTGGCGCGTGGGATCGAGCTCGTGGGCCACAGCATTCGTGCGCGTGTAAAAATCATGATCGTCTTTGGATTCATTGATCCTCACGCCCCAAAGAATAATGCTCGGGTGATTCCAGTCGCGCCGGATCATTCGGCTCACGTTGTCGATGGAAATTAATTTCCAGGCCTCATCCCCGATGTGCTGCCATCCAGGAATTTCCTCCAGAACCAGCAAGCCCATTTCGTCGCACGCATCCAGAAAGTGCCGCGACTGCGGGTAGTGTGACGTGCGCACGATATTGCATTTCAGTTTCTGGCGCAGGATTTGCGCGTCGCGCCGCTGAGCCCGCCGCGGCATCGCCTGCCCAACAAACGGGAAAGTCTGGTGACGATCGAGGCCCCGCAGCTTGATTACCTTACCGTTCAACTCAAACCCATGGTCGGTGAATTGCGCCTCGCGAAAACCGATCCTTCGCGAGTCCTGATCGATTACTTCCGCACCTCCCGAAAGCCGCACGTGAACGGTATAAAGACTGGGGCTGCCCAATTCCCACAATTTGATCGGGCCCAGATTTTCCAGCACCAAAGAATGTGCCAGAGCTTCCTTGGTTGCCGCCGACGCAGGCACCTGTGCGCTCTTTTTGGCAACCACCCGTTCCCCGTCGCGCAATTCCACTTCAAGCATCACCGGTTCGCGCCGGTCCTCCATTTGCTGGATGTAGCAGTCCACTTCCACCCGGGGATTCGCGCTCAACACATCCTTGGGCTTGGCAAAAATATTTTCGATGAACGTAGCGGGAACAATCCGGAGAGCAACCTCGCGATAAATGCCGCCAAAGGTCAAATAGTCAATCTCATACCCAAAAGGCGGAATGTCCGGACGTTCGGTGGAATCCACGTCGACAGCCAGCAAGTTCTCGCCTCCAAAATCAACATGCTCCGTCAATTCAAACGAAAAAGGAGTGTACCCGCCTTTATATTCGCCAAGCCGCACGCCGTTGATCCATACGGTAGACGCCGTCATCACGCCTTCGAAATCGACAAACACACGCCGCCCACTCGCCTCCGCAGGAAGCTTGAAGCTGCGGCGATAAATGGAAACGAATTCATAGCTCTTCTCATCAAAGCTGTGCCACGGCAATTTCACGTTTGTGTGTGGGACCACAACTCGGTCAAAGGAGGAGTCGTCAAAATGGAGGTCGTGCGCCCCTGCAACAAATGACCAGTTATATCGCCAGTTTCGATTGATAGGCAGGATCATCCGCCCGCTCGACGAAGAAGCCCCTGATTGCAGTGACGATTCAGCAAAGGCACGATGAGCGAAAGTCGTTCCCGCGAGAACTGTTCCGGTAGTTTTTATGAAGTCGCGTCGGTCCATGATTCTCCTTCTCGACCCGAAGTAGTGCCGCACACAACGAAACGAGAGCTACTCCGAAAAGACTAACAGGTCTGTCAATGCCCGGCCGGAAGCTCACGAATCCTGAAAAACAATTGCCAAGCAATTTCAAATATTTAGCTGGCCGCGGACAGGCCAACTTGCCCCGGAGGAAAATTTCCGCTATTAAGGGGACTGTCACGCACGGTCGTATGCCATGTACCCTGAATGCGCCTTTACGTTGTCTAAGTAATCCTGGCCAATGAACGACAAAGCCATCGTCGAACGCGAATCAGCCGGGCTGGCGGAAAGATTCACCAGGCTCTACGGGGGCACGCCGCTGCTCGTGCAGGCTCCGGGCCGCGTGAATCTCATTGGAGAACATACCGACTACAACGAAGGATTCGTTTTTCCAGTCGCAATCGGCTTTCAAACCAGGATCGCGATCGCGAAGAGACCGGACCGTTTCCTCGTAGTCACTTCTGAAAATTACGCCGAGCGCGTCGAATATGATCTGGACAAACTGGCGAAGGCGCCTCGAGGTCACTGGAGCGATTACGTTGTTGGCGTCGTTCAGCTCCTGCAAACCAGGATTGGCAGCGTGCCGGGCGCGAATCTCCTTCTGAATGGCAATGTTCCGCAAGGCGCGGGACTCAGTTCTTCCGCCTCCCTCGAAGTGGCCGTGTGCAAAGCTTTTTTGGAAGCTTCTGGCGAGCAACTGGAGCCTGTGATCGTCGCGCAACTTTGCCAGCAAGCCGAAAACGACTTCATCGGCGCGCGCTGCGGAATCATGGACCAGTTCATTTCCGTGAACGGCAAGAAGGATCATGCGCTAAGGCTCGATTGCCGTACTCTCGAATATCGCCTTCTTCCGATCCCGCCGGACACGCGGCTCGTCATTTGCAACACCATGGTCCGCCACAATCATGCCGACGGTGAATACAACGAACGCCGGGCCGAGTGCGAAACCGCCGCGCGTTTTTTTGCGGAGCGCGTGCCAGGCGTAAGAACTTTGCGCGACGTAACCATGGAAGACTACGAAAAATGGGGCGGTGAGCTGCCCGAGCTGATCCGTAAGCGTTGCCACCATATCCTCAGCGAAAATGTGCGTGTTCTTCAGGCCGCCGAAGCCTTGCAAGCCCACAATCTGCAATTGTTCGGCAGATTAATGGCCAGCTCGCATGCAAGCCTGCGCGACGATTTTGAAGTGAGTTGCAAGGAACTGGACTTGATGGTTCAACTGGCGGAACACAAAGAAGGTGTGTATGGCGCGCGCATGACCGGCGGTGGATTTGGAGGCTGCGTCATCACTCTGGTTCAAGAGAATCACGTCGAACAATTTAAACAAAGTGTCCGCGAGGAATATAAGCGAGAAACGGGCCGCGATCCGGAAATTTACGTCTCTTCTGCAGCCGATGGAGCTAGTCGGTTGACCTGACAGGTCGCGGATCAACGCCAATAAATTTCTCCAATGAAGAATTTACGCCGGTTCGGCGATCGGCTCGATGCGCCCCAGCAGAAACACATATCCTGCTATGCCCACCACTAAAAATATCGCCGCCACTCCAAACGCCCAGAAAAATGAATGCGTCGTCTGCGCCACGTATCCCGTCACAATCGGCGCGGCAATCGCCGAGAGCTGATTCCCGAAATTCAGAATTCCACTAAGCGTTCCCACGCTCTCTCGCGGCGCGATCAAAGACGGAATAGACCAACCCACCGGGGAAGCCGCGGACAATCCTCCGATCGACACGCTGATCCACACAATCGCTCCCACCGTCGTCTGCGCATACGCCGCTCCGAAAACTCCCAGCCCAAACGTCGTGCCGCCAATCAGGATCGCCCGGCGCACGAACGACGAATCGTTGCCGCGCTGAATCAGCTTATCCACAAGCCATCCGCCCATCAGGATGTCCGTGAACGTGGCGAACAGCCACGGCACGCTCGTGTACATCGCGGAGTGAAACAAATCGATGTGATGCGCTGAGGACAGATACGACGGCAGCCAGGTCAGCAGCAGATAAAAAGTGTAGTTATACGCCGCAAATCCCAGCACCAACCCCCATACTTTTTTCTGACTCAACAGATATCCAAGTGGCGCCCCCTTGGCTGCCCTTTCGCGGTCTTCAGGTTGCGCCCCACCATCGTGAATAAACTCGCGCTCCGTTTCAGAAAGATGCTCATCCTCGCTGGGATTCCGGTAAAACACATAAAAAAGTATGAAATAGAAAAAGCTGATGATTCCTGTCGCCGCGAAACTCCATCGCCATCCAAACCGCAACATCACCAGTCCGATCGCCGGCACGCCAATCGCCGACGAAAACTTCGCCATCGAATCAAAAACTGCTGTCGCCAGGCTCCGTTCCTCCGCCGGAAACCAATACCCCACAGCCTTTGCGTTCGCGGGAAATGTCGGCGCCTCTCCAACACCCAGCAAAAGACGCGCGCCCAGAAATCCCGTCAGTCCGGAGGAAATTGCCGCCCCGAACGAAGCCACACTCCACAACAAAGTGCTGATTCGGCCAACCAGCTTCACTCCGAAGCGATCCAGAATCAGGCCAGAAGGAAGTTGTAACGCCGCATAAGACCAACTGTACGCGCTGAGTAAATAGCCGAACGTGACGGTGGAGATGCCGAACGCAGCGTGAAGCGCATCTTGCGAGACCGAAAGATTTACCCGGTCAAAGTAATTCACCAAAATACCGAATCCCAGCAAACAGGCAATACCCCAACGCCGGCGCGGCACAAGGTTTGCCTCAGAGCTTTTCGCCCTCATCACGGGCATTCACTGGTTTTGAGTTCACGATTTCGCACGCACGCCAGTCTACCCCACCACGGCGTACCTCTTAAGCCTGATAGCATTCCGCAATGTGTCCTTGCCGTTAGGCGAATTCCATCACCAGCGCCAAAATAACCCGTTTTATTTGTCATTTTCACAATTTCGGCGAGACCGATGCTTGTCACCGGTCTCCTTGCCGGACCCGCTCCGGCCAGTACCTGGTCTTACCTACCACACATTCTCCGCATTTCCTCCTCGCGTTTCTTTGGTGTAAAGTGGTATTTGTACAAGGCTACGCTCCGCGCCAGCCATATCGAGGTATTTTGCATGGACTCTGCACTTTCATCGACGCAAACGAAGACCGCGGAGGCATCTTCCTCTCGCCGCGAAACTCTCACCATCACGGATAACCGCACCGGTCAAAGTTACGAAGTCCCCATCACTCACGAAACCATTCGCGCCAGTGATCTCCGCAAAATCAAGGTAGACGAAGCTGAATTCGGGATGATGAGTTACGATCCGGCGTTCAACAACACCGCTTCCTGCATCAGCCGCATCACCTATATCGACGGAGACAAAGGAATTCTGCGTTACCGTGGTTACCCAATCGAGGAACTCGCGGAAAAATCCACTTATCTCGAAACGGCCTACCTGCTGCTGAACGGCGAACTGCCGAACTCGTCCCAATTGAAAGATTGGCAGTATCACGTTACCCATCACACTTACATCCACGAAAGCATCAAGAAATTCCTCGACGGCTTCCACTACGATGCTCATCCCATGGGCATGCTTATATCCACCATCGCAGGTTTGAGCACCTTCTATCCGGATTCCAAGCACATTTTCGACGCCGCGGCCAGAAAGAAGCAAACTTACCGGCTCATTGGCAAAATGCCCACGCTTGCGGCGTTTGCCTATCGTCACACGCTTGGCATGCCCTACGTTTATCCAGACAACGATTTGAGCTATACCGGCAATTTCTTGAACATGCTGTTCCGCACTAGCGAGACGCGCTACCGCCCCAATCCCACTCTCGAGCGCGCCCTCGACATTTTGTTCATCCTTCACGCCGACCACGAGCAGAACTGCTCGGCCAACACCATTCGCGGAGTCGGCAGCAGCCACGTCGATCCATTTTGCGCGTCGGCCGCCGCCACTGCTGCTCTTTACGGTCCGCTGCACGGCGGTGCCAACGAAGAAGCCCTGCGCATGTTGATGGAAATCGGCTCAATCGCCAAGGTCCCGGAATTCATCAAGCGCGTCAAGGCGGGAGAGACTCGCCTGATGGGATTTGGCCACAGGATTTACAAGAATTACGATCCCCGCGCGCGCATCATCAAGAAAATTGCCTACGAAGTCTTCGAATTGATGGGCAAGAATCCGCTTTTGGAGATCGCTCTGGAATGCGAGCGCATCGCCTTGGAAGACGAATACTTCATCAAGCGCAAGCTCTATCCCAACGTGGACTTCTATACCGGCCTGATCTACCAGTCCATGGGCTTCCCCATGACGATGTTCCCCGTGCTATTCGCTATTCCGCGCATGTCCGGCTGGGTGGCGCAATGGGAAGAGATGCTCCTGGATCCGGAACAAAAGATTGCGCGGCCGCGGCAAATCTACCTTGGCCACGACACGCGCTCATATCTTCCCATCGACGACCGCACCTAGCGACAGCAAGCTGCACTTCATAAGCTTCCCGTAATGTTTCTGTTTCCCTATCCCTCATATCCTTTTTGCATACGCTGACTTTCCTTCATCCTCGACTTTCGCCTTTCCCAAGGTATATTGGAATGTACGAGGTCCTATGGCCACAACTTCGAATCCTCCTAATCACCCCAGCCCTCGTCGACGGAGCCAGCGGGTATTGATGCAGGTGGCGATTAGAGTACGCGGAAGCGACGCACAAGGTCAGAGCTTTGAAGAAGAAGCCGCTACACTGGCGATCAATGCGCATGGGGCGCTTGTTCAGTTGCAAGCTCGCCTTACCAGCGGCAGCAAAGTTCTCCTTCAGCACAAGCACACGCAGGAAGAGCAGGAATGCCACGTAGTCTTTCTCGGCCCTGTCCGTTCCGGTAAAGCGGAAATCGGTCTGGAGTTCTCCGTTGCTTGTCCAACCTTCTGGCGTGTGGCGTTTCCTCCCGAAGACTGGAGCCCAAAACACCCCGAAGCCCGCACTGTAATCTCCACCAACGCCCCAACCGTAAAGAAGTAAGTCCTCTCAATTCCTGATAAAGTAGCGTTCCCATGCGTTTTATACTATGCAGCTTGCTGTTGATGTTGGCAGCGCCCGATTCGTGGTGGTCGGTTCAACCCACCGGTGTGGATGCCAACCTCCGCGGCGTCGCGGTCGTTGTCCACCGCGGCAGCACCCTTATCTGGGCCACCGGTTCCAAAGGAACCATCGTGCATTCCGAAGACGCCGGACAAACCTGGGCGCCCGCACATATTTCCGGAGCGGAAAATCTGGATTTTCGCGGCGTGCAAACTTTCGACGGCAAATCCGTTTACGTCATGTCCAGCGGCGAAGGACAAGCCTCCCGAATTTATAAATCCGCTGACGGCGGAGCCACCTGGGCGCTGCAGTACCGCGACAATCGAAAAGGATTTTTCCTTGATGCCTTGGCGTGCTCGGACATAAAACACTGCTTCGCCCTCAGCGATCCAGTCGACGGCAAATTCCTCTTGCTTGAAACCACCGACGGCCTGCGCTGGAACGAATTGCCCCGAGAGCAAATGCCTGCCGCGCTGCCGCAAGAAGGTGCCTTCGCCGCCAGCAACTCCAGCCTCTTGCTCTACGGAAAAACCGAGCTTTATTTTGCAACGGGCGGCTCGCGCGCCCGCGTGTTTCACTCCGCCGATCTCGGACGCACCTGGACCGTTACCGAAACGCCGGTCATCAGCGGAAAACCCTCCCAGGGAATTTTCTCGATTGTCCGCGCGGGAGATACCGTGGTCATAGTTGGCGGAGATTACGACAAACCAAATGCCCCCGAAAATACCGCCGCCTATTCCTCCGACGAAGGCAGGACCTGGCACTTGGCCGAGGAGCTCCCGTCAGGATATCTCTCCTGCGTCGACACCTTCGATGCCGGTTTTGTAGCCGTCGGCCTCAACGGTGCGGAAACCAGTCGCAACGGTATCCACTGGTCGCACATCGATTCCCCCAGGCTGAACGCCGTCACCTTCATCAGCGGCAAAGGCTGGGCCGTCGGGCCAAAGGGCGCGGCAGCTCAGTTCGTCGACCAAACGCAATACTCCACCGAAGGCGCGAATCCTTGATTACCTCGTTCGCTTAGCCATTCAATACCACAAGCTCAATCATTTCAGCCTTTTAGCCTGCATATCTCTTTCATCACAAAGTACCCTCGGCCTATTGCCCCGGACCATGGCAACCCGGACTCTGGAGGTGTGCCGGTATTTCGCGGCGACGCGCCGGCGAACACGGAGAATGCTCATGGCTACGATCGATCGTCGGGAACTCGACCGCTTGGAGCGACGCGGCCTCCAGTTGACCATTTTTTCGGCCGTCTTCGTGTTCGTTCTCGCAACCGGCCTGGCCATCTTCATGTATCCTCTCGTGTTCGTTCATCCCGAAGGAAACAAGTGGACGTTGCGCGTGGCCTTTTTCGGGTTTTGCGCCCTCACGATTCTTTTCATCTCCTATCTCTTCGACCGCCAGCGCACTTTCAACAAGCTCAAAGATCAATTGTTGGCGGAACTCGAACGAAACGTCGCGCTGCAGCTTCAGGCCAGCGCAGATATCCTGAAATCCATGCCCGACCAAAAATATTTTTGGGATCGCCTGACCATGGAATTCCGCCGTGCGCTGACCATGGAAAAGACAATGTCGCTGGTCTTGGTCAAGGCGAAGCCCGGTGCTGGCGCATCGCCAAACGATCGCCAATCGGCATTAAGCGACGCCGCCAAAGTGCTCTCGAAAAAGCTTCGGCCCATGGATTCCATCTACCATTTATCCGACGACCTTTTCGGCATCATTCTGCCGGAAACGGACACGCTGACCGCGAAACGCGTTGCCTTTCGTCTTCAGGAAGATCTGCAACTGCTGCGCGCGCGCTTCGGTTCCACTTTCGATCTATCCGCGCACAACTATCCCGAACACGTGAAAAGTTCTCATGAACTGGAAGACCGCGTGAAATCCATGCTTCCAGAGAAGGAATCCTGGGGCGTTGCCGTCGAAGTTCCGGCAAGGTGAAAATGAAATGCTTGCAAACAACCTAGCGAATCGCCTGCTCCAGATCCTCGATCAGATCCTGCGCGTCTTCCAGCCCGATGGACACTCGCACCGTCCCTGGCTCAACCCCCGCGCGTCGCAGTTCGTCTTTGTTCATGCGGAAGTGCGAGCCATAAATCGGAAGAATAATCAGCGATTCCACTCCTCCTAAGCTCGCCGCCAGCAAGAAGAGTTTAGCGCGATCACAGAATTTCCTCGCCGCCGGCAACCCGCCTTTCATGTCAAATGCCAGCATCGATCCGAACCCGCACATCTGCTTTTTCGCAAGCTCATGGTCCGGATGCGACCTTAGCCCCGGGTAGTGAACGCGCGCAACCTTCGGATGCTTCTCCAGAAATTTCGCCACACGCAACGCTGTTTCGCACTGCCGCGCCAACCGGACGCCAAGCGTCTTCATTCCTCTCATCAGCAAAAACGCAACGTCAGGATCCATGCACCCGCCGAAACATGAAACCATGTGCCGCACTCTGGCAACATAGTCCGCTTTGCCGGCCACAACTCCTCCCAGCAAGTCCGAATGCCCTGAAAGCCCTTTCGTCACGCTGTGCACCACTAGGTCGAATCCATACTCGATCGGATTTTGCAGCATGGGCGTGGCAAACGTATTGTCCACGATGCTGATCAGGTGATGCTTGCGCGCAAACACCGCGGCCTTCCGCAAATCCACCAGATACAGCGTAGGATTTGTCGGCGTTTCCACATATAGGCATTTCGTTTTCGGCGTAAGCAGCGCTTCCAAGCCCTCCAGCGAGGATTCGACGTTTCGCACCGTGATTCCGAAGCGCGGGAAAATATCGCGCATCAGCCGGTAAGCTCCGCCATAAACCTGCGCCGTCGAGATCAACTCATCGCCATTCCCAAGAAACGTCAGCAGCGTACTGGAAATCGCTGCCATTCCTGAAGCGGTGACCACCGCGCCATCGGCTCCCTCCAGCGCCGCGATTTTCTTCTCCGCCATCGCCAGCGTCGGATTTCCGTCGCGCGAGTACATGAAAGCATCGCTCTTGCCTTCGGCCCACAGCTTCAATTCTTCGCTGGAAGCAAGCGTAAACGTCGAAGAACGCACGATGGCTGACGTTACCGGCGCGCCCACGCCGTGGCGCGGCGGTTCACCGGCATGAATGGCGCGTGTTTGGGGACGCAATGTAGAATGGGCGGTCTTTTTCATAACAACGATTATTGGCTGGCCTCGAGGAAGCGACAACCGCCAAATTGGAGCCGAGACAAGCTCTGCCAGCGTGTGCGGCACTGTAATTTTTTAGGACGGAAAATCGTATAAAATCCAGGCCATCAAGCCGCTGAATTGACGTAAAGGAATCGACAACCATGCACTGGGACTGGCTAACCGCCGACACTGCTTCGGACTGGGCGGGCCGATTGTGGCAACTCCTGTTGATCGTCTGGGTGGTCATGTGGCTCGGCATGAAAAAGGCCAAGAAGCGCGAAGGATGGGCCGGGCGCGCGCAGCACGGCCTCATGGTGGCTTTGGGGTTTTGGCTGCTATTTGGCGCCGGAAGCATGAATTGGGGTTGGCTCAATTACCGCCTGGTGCCAAACACTCCGTCGTTTTGGGCTTCCGGACTCCTTCTAACCGCCATCGGAGTCGGCATCAGTATCTGGGCGCGCCTGAGTTTGGGCTCGAACTGGAGCGGCATGGTCACCCTGAAGCAAGACCACGTCCTCATTCGCAATGGCCTGTATCGCTGGATCCGCCACCCGATCTACACTGGCATTCTTTTGGGAATGGTAGGGTCCGCCGTGATCCGTGGCCATCTGCGAGGCTGGATCGGCGTAGCGATCATGCTGGCCGGCTTCTATTTCAAGGCGCGCCGCGAGGAACGCTTCCTTCGCGAGGAATTTGGTCCGGGCTTCGACGAGCATTCCAAACACACCGGAATGTTTCTACCCAAATTGACGTAGAATTTTGGCCCGTCCTTAAACTCAGCCCAAAGGTCAGGATGTACAGGTATTCTAAGAGATTGAAAATACACCATTTATAAATTGGACCTGTACTTTAATCGCGTTGAACCACCACCTTCTCGCACCCTATAATTAAATTCCCATCCCTCAGAAGCAAAATAGGCCTGGTGCGAATCTAATCGATGCAAGCCAAGGGGGCAGGCGTCGGGAACGCGCGCGGAAGCGAGACTTCCCTGAGGAATCCATGAGAACGTCGATTAAGCTATTACTTCTGGTACTCCTGTCCGCGCCCGTCGCGTTCGCGCAAGGGCCGGTATTTGCTGGAATTGCTCCCGCCTATGAAGCGGGAATTGGCTATTCCTACGTCGATGCCAGCGTGCCTTCACAGACCAAACTGGCCATGAACGGAGTAGACCTCTTGGGCACGGCGGATTTCAATCGCCGCTTCGGAATTCATTTGGATTTGGGCTATGCCCGGAATTTTGACGCCTTCAACTCGGGTCGCACGGCGGATCTGCTGACGTACATGGCCGGCCCTGTTTTCTATCCTCTTCGGAAGCGGAACTTCACCGTTTACACCCACGTTCTGCTCGGTGGGGCGAGAGAGACGGGCGTGAATTTCGAGCCCAATGGCCAGATTGTGACGGGATTCGTGAATCGCTTCGCATGGGACGCCGGAGCGGGCGTGCAGTATCGCATGTCGCGGTCATTCTCCGTGCGCATAGGAGCTGATTACCTGCATACAACCTTCTTCAACTCGAGCATCGAACTGGCAGGCCAGTCCAATCTTAAGCCAAGCGTAAGCCTGATCTATACCTTCGGCGAGGGCCGGGAACGATAGTCGCTTCGTAGCGCTCCATTCTCACACTCACCCAGAAGTTAGTAAAACACTTTGCAAACCTCAACACGTCAAGATCGAACCTTGCCTCAATCATCAATCGCCTGATAAGCAAGCGCGTGAACTTCGCGATCCAGATCCAAATCGCCTGTTGGATGCAGTTGTGCCATGAAGATCACGATCAGTTCTTCCTTAGGATCGATCGAGAATCCCGTATAGAAAAATCCGCCCCAGTTGTACTCGCCCGGTGTGCCCAGTTCCGCCAGCGGCGCTTTCACGCCATCAATCCCGAATCCGAGACCAAATCCCTCGTCCGGCGCGATTTTCCCCAGTTGATCGTGCGTCATCAGCTCCACTGATTTGCGGCTCAGGATGCGCACCTTGCCGAGCTTGCCGCCTTCCAGCATCATTTCGCAGAAACGCGCGTAATCCCCCGCTGTGGAATTCAATCCCGCGCCGCCCGAAAAAAGTTTCTTGGGTCCACGGTAAGGATAATCGGCCGTGTAAAGGAAGGCGCCGTCGACGATCGGCGCGTCGGGAAAGCGATTCAAACCCTTGCCGTCATAATACGTATACGCTGTCGCAAGGCGATCCAGTTTGTTGTCGGGCGGAAAAAAGTAAGTATCCTTCATACCCAGCGGCTCGAAAATGCGCGTGCGCAGAAATTCGTCCAAAGGTTTCCCGGAAATAACTTCCACAAGGCGCCCGAGAACGTCCACGCTGAGGCCATATTCCCAGCGTTCGCCCGGATTAAACAACAAAGGCTGCTTGGAAAGGCGCTCCACGCTGTCCGCGATCGTGCCGTCATAAGGCAGCAATCCGCTCGCAACATTCGCTTCCTTGTATAGCGGACCAAGATCGGCGTTCCACTGGTAGGTGATACCCGAAGTGTGTCTCAACAGATCGCGGATCGTGATTTCCCGCGTAGCTGGAATCGTGTAAGCCTGGCCGCCATTCGCCGGCTTCACAAGCACTTTGGGATTCTTGAATTCCGGCAGATATTTGGAAACCGGATCTTCCAGCAGGAAATTGCCCTCTTCATAAAGCATCATCACCGCGGCGCTCGTAATAGGCTTGGACATTGAGCAGATGCGAAAAATCGCGTCGGGGCGCATACGTTTCCCAGCCTCGAGGTCTTGCATCCCCTGCGCCTTGGACCACACCACCTGGCCGTGCCGCATCACCAGTGTCACAACCCCGGCGATGTGCTTGTCGTCGATCTCTTTCTGAACAGTCTTGCCAATGCGCTCCAGCCGTTCGCCGGACATCCCCACGGATTCTGGTTTTGCCGTCGGAAAATCCTGCGCCGCCGCAGCGGCAACATGAACCACAAAGCACACCAACATCGCCACACTCAGCCTGCGTGTCATACGGATGGATGCTCCTTTTCTAAAGCGAAACCCACCACCGGACTGCCATTCTGATGCTATCCGATGAGGATAGCAGAGTGATCTCAACAGATACTCCCGTCTTCCGAAAACCCAGGGGCCCCGCACACAGTATCACCGTGCGTGCGGGGCCCCCTGAACCAACTTGCAAATTAAGCTTCTTCTTCGACCAGCGCTTCTCCGTGCGTAGCTTTGTGCGTGGCGATCACCTTTTCGGCCAGCTCCGCGGGCACGTAGTCGTAGTGCGAAAACTCCATCGAGTAACTGGCGCGCCCTTGCGTCATGGAAGTCAGGTCCGTCGCGTAAGAAAGCATTTCCGCAAGCGGCACCTGCGCCTTCACGATCACATTGTGGCCGCGCGATTCGCTGCCCGCGATGCGGCCCCGGCGAGAACTGAGGTCGCCCATCAAGTCTCCCGAATACTGATCGGGGGCATACACTTCCACGTGCATGACAGGCTCGAGTAACGACGGTCGCGCCTGTTTCATGGCTTCCTTGAACGCAAGCGATCCGGCAATCTTGAACGCCATATCGGACGAATCGACGTCGTGGTACTTGCCGTCATACAGGATGGCGCGGAAATCGGTCACCGGAAAACCGGCCAGATAACCGCGTGCGGCTGCCTCACGAATGCCACGCTCGACGGAGGGTATCCAGTTTTTGGGAATGGCCCCGCCAAAAACGTCGTCCACAAATTCGATCCCCTTGTTGCGTTCTGTCGGCTCGAATTTTACCCGGCAAACGCCAAACTGTCCGTGCCCGCCGGATTGTTTTTTGTGTTTGCCCTCGGCGTCGGCCTTGCCGCGGATGGTTTCGCGATAAGGAACCTTGGGCGGCTTCAGGGTCAGGTTGACGTTGTAGCGTTTCTGCAGCTTCGCCACAACCACTTCCACGTGCTGCTGGCCGTTGCCCGCCAGCAGAAATTCCTTGGTTTGTGGATCGCGAGAGAAACGCAGCGCCGGATCTTCTTCCATGATTTTATGAATGGCCACGCCGATTTTGTCTTCATCGGCGCGTGTCTTCGGCTCCACCGCGAACGTGATCGAAGGCTCTGGCAAATTCGCGGGCGCGTAGAAAATAGGTAAATTCTTGTCGCCCAACGTGTCCCCTGTGATGGTCTCCTTCAACTTCGCAATGGCGCCGATATCGCCGGCGTGCAGCTCCTGAATTTCCGTCAGCTGTTTACCCTGCACCATCATTGTGTGCTGAAAACGCTCCGGAACATTGCGGTTGAAATTCTGAATCGTCGCATCATTCTTCAGTACGCCGCTCTTCACCTTGAAATAATTAATGCGTCCGGAGAAAGCGTCCGCCAGCGTCTTAAAGACAAACAGCGACAACGGCTGCGAATCATCATACTTGCGATCGATGCGCTGGCCCTTCCCTGCGGGTTCCGTGTAGCCGACCTGCGCGTGCTCGTCGGGATGCGGGAAAACATCAGCGAGAAACGTCAGCAAGCTAGCGCTGCCAACATTGCGCGTAGACGAGATCATCAGCACGGGCACGATCTTTTCCGTAACAATCGCTTTCCGCACCGCGGGAATCAAATCATGTACCGGAATCGTGCCTTCGCGGAAAAACTCCTCCATCATTTCGTCGTCGCCTTCGGCAATCATTTCCACAAGCTTTTCGTGCGCCTCTTCCGCATCGTCCTTCAACGCGTCCGGAATATTTTCAATCGTCGCCTTGCCGTCCCCATCGGGCGTATACATATGCGCCTTCATGGAAACAAGATCGACCACGCCGCGAAATCCTTTCTCGCTTCCGATGGGCATCTGCAGCGCAACCACCGAGCGCCCAAAAAGTTCTGTCAGCGATTCCATCGAGCGCTCAAAGCTGGAAAGTTCGCGATCCATCCAGGTCAACACAAACGCCCGCGGAATATCGTATTCCGCGCAATAATCCCAAACCTTTTCCGTCGTCACCTGAGCGCCAACGTGCGCGTCAACCGTGATCAGCGCGGCGTCCGCGGCCACCAACGCAGCCTTCGTTTCCGTAATGAAAGTGGAATAGCCCGGCAGATCGATGAAATTAATCTTGACGGTGTTGCCCGAACAAAGCGTGCAAGGCCACTCGGCATTGGCCAGACCTGTTTGAATCGATATTTTTCGCGCGATTTCCTCTTCGTCCCAATCCGTCGTGGTGCTTCCTTCCGCAACTTTGCCAAAGCGCTGGGTCGCTCCGGCGGTGAACAATAACGACGACACCAGTTGCGTCTTTCCGGTGCCGCCGTGACCTACAATGCCTACGTTTCTTATGTCCTTGGTGGGATAAATCTTCATGACAGACCTCCGCATCGGGGTGGCTGACAAAGTCACCGGGCGATGGTCCGCCGACGAAAATCAGGCGCGGGCCCGCGCCTGGCGAAATTGCAGATTTTTTGAAGGAGAGCGCGGCCCTACCCTGGGTCCCGTGAAGCGGGGCGAAGGAGAATCGAAGAATCCCTGGTCCGCTCTTCTTAACGTGGCCGATGCTAGCACACAGCAATGGTCGCGGCAATGACGCCGGAGCCTTAAGGCGAACCTGTCGGTAGAAACAGCGCCTTCAACGTCAGCTTACTAGTTTTAGGAATCTCGATCGTGCGCGTGTAATCCGGAAAGCCTGCGGATTTCAGCAACACAACATGCGACCCCGCCGCGAGTTTCAGGCTCGCGGGCGCGTTGCCGTGGAATTTCCCGTCAACAAAGATCTCCGCCGAATCCATATCGGAAGTAATCGTCAGATAGCCAAATCCTTCTGAAACTGGACCAGCGGAAGCCGGGGAAGTAACGGAGCTGGAAGTTTCGGCCGCAGCCGGCGCAGCAAGCTCCTCAGAGTCAGCCGATGTCTGCGCGAGATGAGACGCGGTTTTCAGTTGCGCCTGTTGTGGCGCCGCAATCGCCGGATAAAACCGCCGCAAAAGTGTCAGCAGATCGCCGGAGCTGAGCGCGAAGCCAATTCCGGTGACGTTCTTGCGGATCACCTTCAGCGTATTCAACCCAATCACTTCGCCTCGCGTGTTCACCAGCGGGCCGCCGGAATTTCCCGGATTGATCTGCGCATCCGTCTGAATCCAGGTTCCCGGACCAGCAGCGGGAAAAGTGCCGACAGCGCTTACGATTCCCTTCGTCACGCTGAACAGCATCGCATCGCCGGGATTGCCGATCACCAGCACGGATTCGCCTTGATGCACCATCGAAGCATCCACCAGCGAAAGGTACGGAAACACAAAATCCGGCGAAGGTGCAACCGCTTTCACCAGCGCAAGGTCGAGCTCGGAATCGATGTACACAACGTTGGCCTGCAGTTGCATGCCGTTGGGCAGTAGCGCAAGTAAGCTCGAATCGCCGCGCGCCACATGCGCATTTGTAGCGATAATCCCAGTCTCCGTGATGAAGAAGCCCGAACCAAAACCGTTCAGCGCCTTCAGGCACACAACAGCGGGTTTGGTGCGCTCAACCAATGCCTCCAGGGAAAGTTACGGCCGCAGCGCCGCAGGTTGAACCGCACTCGCCGCGGAAACAGCTCCCGTGAATGTCCCCGCGATGGTTTCCAGGTTCACCTCGAAATGGTCGGACTTGAATAGCCAATATTGCCCGTGATGCCGCCCGTGAAGATCGATCCAATCCATCGGACCTTCCGTGAGCGCGATCTCGTGCACCACAAATCCTGGCAGCGTAACGCGCGCGATCATGGGATGTTCCAGCCGCTGGCCGACCGCGGTCTTCGTGCGGTGGAAATAACCGCCGGGAAAGTTCTTCTCCAACGGCGTTGTGCCCGCGGGAACTCCATCCAGCTCCACGGTTGCGCCGGGCGGATTGCTGGTGATCTTCAGCTCTTGCGCGGCAGAAAGGTTTGGGAGGCTGAGAGAAACTACACCAAGGACTAACCACGCGGAACGAACGAGGCGACAGCGATGCGGAGAGGAAAAACGCATGAGAGCCTCCCAAGCGCGACAGTATACTTATAAATAATAACAAATGATAGTAACTATTTGGGGAGCTCTGGATCAGTGCAGTTTCGGCTTGTAGCCCGGGCAGCTTAAAACCGGAAGGCGCGGATATTTGGGGAATCGCGGATCCGATTGCGAAAGCTGGCAGAGCAGGAATTGCGACCCGCGAGAAGAAGAAATCGGGCGCGCGTGCAGGCAATCGGCGCAAAGACCAACCGCGGCGGACAGATTTTCCGATTTAGAATTTCCGGTCATCGGTGCGGCTAATGCAACGTGCTAATTCGGTTTCGGCGCACCGGCTGCCGGCGGTGTGGGCGGCGACGCGGCGGGAGGCGCAGCGGGAGAAGCCGCGGTGGCAGGCACATTCGGCTTTTCAAACTGCGAATCTTCAATCGGCAGGTTCACTTCGATCTTTTCCGCCGTGATGCGTTGCGTCTGATCCGTTCCCGGCGCGTCAGATTCCACCAGGAACGGATATTTCAAGCCGTTCACCTCTCGAAAATCATGGAAGAAGGATTCCCACGGCACATCTTTCTCATTCACCTTGCGGTTGCCTTCCCACTTCAGCAGCAGCGCGCTGGAAGCATCGAAGAAAAAGTAGCTGACATCGCCCTTCTTGCTGGTGAGCTTCAATTTGTACGCGGGCTTGCCGAGCACTTCCACTTTTTCCACGTACTCGATCTTGTTGCCCTTGTCCCTGTAATCCACAAACGGGCCATCGAAATCAGCTTCATCGAATATGTTGCTCAGGTCGTAATCGCTCATCGGCTGTACGGAGGCGTTGGGCTGGAACGGATTGTAGATCCACCCGGCGGCCTTGCCGTCGAAAACGCGAATCAGCGTTTGCCCGTTCAGCGTGATTTCCATGTGCAGCCGCAACGGCCGCTTGCGCTCCACGGAAAAAGGGCCTTCCGCGTCTGGTCCAAACGAAATGGTGCCGGTGATGCGCTCCGTCTTCACGGCCTTGATCTTATCCAACCCGCCGCGCGCATTAATGTAATTGGTGATGATCTCGTCAACCGATTGCGCCGAGACCGGCACAGCCGCCAAGACCAAGGCAACAAAAAGTACAAGCTTTCGGTAAGCCAGGGACATAAACAGATGGTAGAGGCAGAACCAACCAGGGTCAACTTTAGAGTGCGGCGGCCCAGCAGCCGCTTCTACTGCCCGGTGCTCCACTCTCGGGTGTTGGAGCGTGGGTCTTCGGGTACTCTTATCTCCCTATCTCGTGTCAATCGCAAGCAACACTTCGCTGCTCTCTGAATAGTTCGCCCAACTGCTCCACGGCCAATCTCTCACAAATGACCTCTAATCCCATCGCGCATTCCATCGGGGGCCATTATGGTTACCCAACCAGTAACATAAGTACTGTTATAAGTTTAATCGGCGCGCCGACGTTCGCAGACTAAATAGAAAACTCAAAGACCCATCCTTCGCAAAAACGGCTCAGAATCGGGCGCCCAAATTCGCGTTCGGACTTAGGAAAAGAAGGTTTCGCTGTGCTGGACCCTGCGGAGGTAGGGGATCAATTTATCCCAGATGAGGAGCTTGGAGAGGTAGGCGGAGGCGCCGGCTTTCTCGGCTTCCTTCACCATTTCGGGAACGTCGTACTGGCTCAGGGTCAGGATTTTTGCTTCCGGCAACGCTTTGCGGAGCAACCGGATGGCGTCGATGCCATCCATGCGGGGCATGACGATATCCATGATGATGACGTCGGGCCGGAACTGCAGGGATTTGGCCAAGGCGTCGCCGCCGTCAATGGCTTCGGCGCAGACTTCAATGTCTTGCTCTTCGGAAAGCGCCGCGCGCACGCCGCGGCGAATAAAATCCTGGTCGTCGGCAATGAGGACACGCATGAGAGGGACCTCCCCCGGACGAGCCCGCCTCCGCCGGAAGAGCCCGCGCGCGCCGTAAGTTACGGTACCTAAGGGTCTGGCCCCGCCGCTACTGGGATTTCCCTGTAGGTATTTTTGCGATTACCTTAGTACGGTTTTTGGTGTGGGTGATTGCGTTTTTGACCGTAAAAGCGTCGGCACGCCTCCGCACTCCAAAGTGAGTGAAATTCGGAAGTATGATAGGTGACGGAGCAGCGAGCCGTGAGCAAGCGTCAAAAGAAGGTTCCCGCTCAGCCGGGCCAGCCCGCAACACTGGGCCGGGCCGCGATGAAGATCTTTGCGGCCAACGAGCGCATCAACCAGATGCTGATCGAACAACTTGATCCAGCCGCGTGGAGAGCGAAGCCGCCGGGCAAAACGCGCACGATTGCGGCGATCTTCACGCATATGCACAATGCGCGCACGAAGTGGATCAGGCTAACGGCGCCGCACCTGAAGGTTCCACATCAACTGGAGCGCGCAAGCTGCACGCCGCAGCGGGCCCGCGCGGGATTGGCGGAAAGCGCCGCCCGTTGCGAGGAAATGCTTGCGGAAGCGCTCGGCGACGGTGGCGGCCGCGTGGAAAAATTCCGCAGAGATGGCTGGGGCAAGCCGTGGCCGGTTGGGCCGGAGATGCTGTGCTACATGATTTCTCACGAAGCGCACCATCGTGGGCAGGTGTGCATGCTGGCGCACCAGCTGGGATTTCCGTTGCCTGTTCAAGTGCGGGCCGGCATGTGGAATTGGGAAAAGTTGTGGAAAGAGTGCGGGTCGCCGGGTGGACCTGGCTGCGATTCGTGAGGATCGCAGCAATAACCAGGCGTGCATCGTGCCGCGGGCGGGTTGCGTGCTAGGCTTGTCACCTAGCGATGCGACCCCATGAATGACCTGCTTGCGCTGATCGTACACCACGGATACGCCGTCATTTTTCTGATTGTTTTGGCGGAAGCGCTGGGATTTCCCGTGCCCGCGGCGCTGGCATTAGTTGCGGGCGGAGCCGCGGTGGCATCGGGCGCGCTGCACGGTCCGGCGGCGGTGCTGGTCGCCGTGACGGCAATGCTGCTGGGCGATTGCTTGCTGTACATCCTTGGAAAACATATGGGATGGCGGCTGCTGGGTTTTCTGTGCCGGATCGCGGTCGATCCAGAAACATGCATTCTGCGATCGGCGGAATCTTTCTATAAACGCGGCCGGATCACGTTGGTGGTGGCCAAATTTATTCCTGGAATTAATTCGATGGCGCCGCCGCTGGCGGGCAGCATGAAAATGCCCTTCGCGGAGTTTCTGGCGCTGGATTTTCTTGGCGCGAATGCGTATGCGTTTGCGTATGGCGCTGCCGGATTTATCTTCCGCGATTTTTTCGCGACGATCGCGCGGGGGTTTCAAGCGGCGGGACACGCGGTGGAGTTCGTCGTGATCCTCGCCGTGATCGCGTTTATGGCTTATCGCGTCACGCTGTACTGGAAGCATCGCGTTTACCGCATCGTGCCGCGGATACAAGTGACGGAGCTGGCGGCGAAACTGCAGAGTGAATATGCGGAAAAGGTTCTGCTGGCCGATGTGCGCAGTCACGGTTACTACGACCCTGGCGCCGCCCGCATTCGAGGATCGATTCGGCTGGAGCCGAATAACCTGTCGCAGGAAATCAAAATACTTCCCAGAGACAAAGACATCTATCTGTACTGCACTTGACCGCGCGAAGCGACCAGCGCCCGTGTGGCGCACCTGCTGCGGGAACGGGGATTTAACGCGTTTGTGATTGTCGGCGGCCTGGCAGCATGGCGCAAAGCCGGCAATCCGGTAGAAACCGTACCGCCGAACGACATCGTGCACCTTCCTACTTTCAGCCGATGAACTCTTGTGGCTATGACGGAAGGCGCGCTTAGGCCAGCTTGATCAGCCTTTTGATCATGGCTGCGAAACGTGTTTGATCTTCGGTGCGAACAGTCTTGAATTTCAGACCTAATCCGCTGCCGGCCTTAACGTACCGGACGGTGGCATCGGCTGTAATTTCTCCGTCCTCGACAAGAAAATGAAGTTTGATCGTGGCGTCGACCGGGCAAACCTTCAGCGTTTCGATAAAAAGGCCGCCCACACTCACATCCTTAACCCGCGATGTGTCTTCCATGCGGCCGCACCGCCAGAAAACCGACACGCCCTGAGGCGTTTCGACTCGCTCGTGATGCCTTCTGGAATGAAGAACCTGGTGTTTCAAGATGCGCTCGGTCGTACATAGGATTGTTACCGCCCCAGGAAAACGATCCGGATAGGTCACGTTAAGAAATATAAATAGTGGATATAGAGTCCCAGAAACACACGTGCTTGCGCCAGTTTTTTCGTGACAAATTCTTGTCACGGTATGCTTAAACAGTGCAGGGGTTACTCATGGGGCACAATGTAGGCAGCCTGCCCACCGTTCCAGCCGAGGCTTTTGAACGGTGTAGAACCGGTGGTGCAGCGAGTGTTTCGCAGTAGAATCTGGGCGGGAAGCCGCAAATATGTTTGAGGTATGGACTTACGTTTTGGGGCCCGCTCTGGCTTTGTTGCCACGGCGGTGGCGCGAAGCTATCGACCCTGGTCAACAGCACGTGGCGTGGATTCCGGCGACTATTCTCAGCGGAACCATAGAAGCCCTCCTGGCACTGATCGCGCTGATTTATTGGTATTCCTATTCGGTGGGAGGCTGGGCGCAGCAGGCCATTTATTCAACGATTAAAGCGCATCCCGAAGCGGCTATTCGCGAAGACACAGTGGGATTTGCCGCGTTGACTCTGATGGCGATGCATCCGTTGACGTGGGTTATCGCCTGGTTCGGTGTGGAAGGGATTGTCAGAACCCTGGGTGCTGCGTTTGCGGGAAACGTCAATGGGTGTTCCGCACTTTGGGCGCTGGACCGCCTCGTTCTGCTTTTCCGCCGACGCGGGGACGTGGGGGCAATTGGAAGCAATACCGCGTCTTTTGTGGATGCTCTCCGCGACAAACTGATTTTGACGCGGACTCCTGTTGTGGCGGATGAAATTTGCGTATCCATGGATGGACCGGAGGAATTGATGGAGATTCGGTCCTGCCGTCCGAGAGAGGATTGGAATCCGCCGCGAGTGTTGCGCTACCAAGGAATTTACTACCGGTTGGAATCCTGCTCGAAAGGCGAAGCGCCGCGTCCATTTCATTTTTGTCTGCGCAAGCTGACGGCGGGTGTACCTGGGCGAACGGTGCTGGAATATTTGCCGGATCTTCCGCCGATCCTCACTCGCGTGTAAAGGAAATTAGACGGCGGTGATGAAGCCGGCTTCTGGGTTGGCTAAGCCATAGGCCATGCGCGGAGTGTTGAAAGCATAGCCGGGGTTGCCGTCTTTATCGAGGAGGATGAGTCCGCCGGTGCCGTTGCCGCGACGGGCGAGGAGCTGGACAGCAGCTTGCGCGGCGCGCGTGGGATTGGAGCCGGCAGGGCGCAGAAAATCACAGGCAGTTTTGGCGAGAACCACTTTCATGATGGCTTCGCCATAACCAGTAGAGGAAACGGCGCCGGTTTCGGAATCGGCGTAGCAGCCGCAGCCGATGAGCGGTGAATCACCGACGCGGCCGGGAAGTTTGCAGCAGGTGCCGCCGGTGGAAGTGGCGGCGAACAGCCGGCCATGGTCGTCGAGCGCGACAGCGCCCACGGTTCCCTGTTCGTGGCCACGATGATTATCGGCGGCGTGGGAATTCTTGCGGCAGCGAGCCCAGGCTTCGCGTTCGGCAGGGGAAATGAGTTCTTCGGGATCGCAGAGACGAATGCCTTGATCGAAAGCAAACTGTTCCGCGCCCTGGGAGATGAGCATCATGTGCGGACATTTTTCGAGGACGGCGCGCGCGGCCTGAATGGGATTCTTGATGCGACGAAGACCGGCGACGGAACCGGCGCGCAGTGTGGAGGCGTTCATGACGATGGCGTCGCATTCGACGTAGCCATCGAGATTGAGATGCGAGCCATAGCCAGCGTCGAAAACCGGGTCGTCTTCGAGCACAGTGATGGCGGCTTCGATGGCGTCGAGAGCGTGGCCGCCATTGGTGAGTATGGCGTAGCCGGCGTGAAGCGCGCGAAGGCAGCCGGCATTGCAGGCTTCGATGAGGTCGTCGGGGATGTCCCAGGCACCGCCGTGGACGATGAGAGAAGGTCGCATTTTTAGGAGGATAGCAGAATTTGAAATTGAGACGAGAGAGGGTCGGAGGTAGGGCCGCGATCGAAGAGGGAATCCTCACTCCGCGGACTCCGTTCAGAATGACGGACTCTACTTATTCATAGTGGGTTAGACGAAGAAGTCGAGGACGAAGAGGAAGAGGCCGAAGAACAGGAGGAACGCGCCCCAGGAAAAGCGACGGCGGGGGAGTTGGGATACGGAATGGACGAAGCCGGCGGGAATGACACGGAGACGCGACTCGCCGCGGCGTTCGTAAAACGGACCGGCTGGAATGTAGCGCGAGAAATTGCGGCGCAGCGTGGTGATCTCGTCATCGACCCAGAAGGTGAACTCTGCGCGATGACGCCACAACGTGGAAGCGCCAATTACAAAAATGGCATAGCCGAGACAAGTAAGAACACCGAGAGCAGAACCGGAACCCCAATAAAACATAAGACCTCACCGCGGCTGGGCGGAAGGCGTCAAGCTTCGTCGTGAATGGTGACGAGGCGAACGACTTCGAATTCTTTCTTGCCAGCGGGGGTGGCAACTTGCACTTCATCGCCAACCTGACGATTCAGAAGCGCGCGACCGATGGGAGAAGTGGTGGAGATAAGACCCTTTTCGACGTCGGCTTCTTCGCTGCTGACGAGCTTGTATTCGACCTCAATGTTGCGCTGCAGGTCAAGTACAAGTATGCGGGAGCCGTAGCCGGAACGGTCTTTCGGAATGTTACTGAGATTGAGCATGCCAAGATCGCCCATGCGCTTCTTGAGATTGCCGATTTTGGCGTTCACGTAGCCCTGGCGTTCTTTAGCGTATTTGTACTCCGCGTTTTCGGAGAGGTCACCGTGCGCGCGAGCGACGGCGATTTCCTTGGGAAGCTCGACATTGAGCTCATGCTCGAGAGAATCGATTTCCTGTTGGAGCTTATGCTTGATTTTTGCAAGAGGGTCAGTCATTCGTTCGCCACGTGTTCGGAGAAAAATGATGCGGAGTTCGGCCACGCCGAACTCCGCCAGGCCACCATTATAAGGTGGAGAGAAATGGACGGACAAGAGGGAGGCATTGGAAGGCGCAAAGAATTTGATAAGGCCTGTGTTTTCAGTACGTTAATTGCTAGCGGACGGCGAGTTCGACGCTTTGGGAAGCGGATTTTCCCGCGGCGTCGGCGATTGTGAGCGTGTACGTGGTTGTCTTTTGGGGGGAAATGTCGAGACAGCGATTATGCGAGGGCCAAACTTCGCCGACCGGAGGATCAAGGGTGACGGTTTTCGCGTTGGCGACGTCGTAGCAAATCTGCGCGAATTCACCGCGATGGATCACAGCAGGAGAAACGTACAGCGCGCGAATGGCGAGATCGGAACCGCCGAGTTGTTCGATGACGGCGCGATCTTCTTCACGGCGCTGCTCCGCGGCTTGCTCGGCTTTGCGGCGTTCGTAGGCGCGATTTGATTCGTGACGCGAGATGAGGATAAAGCCGACGTAGGCGGCGACGCCGAGAAGGATTAGCGCGGAATAGATGTAGGGATTCTTGAAGAAGGATTTTGGTGGAGGAGATTGTCCATGGTGGTGCTCCTGAATGTTTTCATTTACAGGATATGACAGGGGAGGCTAGCGGTTCTATCGGAGGAATTGTTTAGGGCCGTGGGAATTTTGGATTTGGGGATCCTGCGGACTTAGGGTCCAGCCGTGCTGGACCCCCACGAAGAGATTAGGTGAGGGCCGCTTTGAGGACCTCGTGGAGGCGGTCGGCTACGATGGCGTCTTCACCGGGTTGGAGCATCCAGACGCCGACGATTATGGTGTTGGGGCCCCCGGGAAGCCCAGCGCTGGCGGGGGCGCCCCCGGTGCCTGGATTGAGTTCGATGCGAGGATTTCCCGAGCGCATTTTCTGCAGAACTTCGGTGGCGGAAATTTTGATGCGGTTCTGATCGTAGGTGATCAGGAGATGCGGGACGTGATTGGCGATTTCGGGAATAAAGGTTTGCGCCTTGACGGTGGGAAGCGTTTTCACTTTTGCGGCGATAAGGTCGGCGCGTTTTTGGAATTCGGCTTCGAGCTTGGCGTCATCCTGGCTGAGGAACCAGTCGACAGCAGCGACCAGGCCGACGATTTCTTCCTTGGCGACTTTCATGCCGCGGCCGACGGTGTTGGAGTACGGAGAGTTGTTCTGCTTCGCCGCATCGATCAGATCCTTGCGACCGAGGAGCAGGCCAGTACATTGCGGGCCGCGCAGGCCTTTGCCGCCAGAAAAGGTGACGAGGTCGAAACCCATTTGCGTGTAATTCCAGAGATTGGAAGTGGGCGGGACGTCGGCGGCGGCGTCGTTAAAGCACGGGACGCCGTGTTTGTGGGCGACGCGGATCCAGTCTTCACGAGAAATTTTCCCGCCTTCGGCAGCGTTGAAGAAATGGGTCATGACCGTTTTATCGGTGAACGCCTTTTCGTAGCCGTCCATGGTTTCGACTTCGACATAGCGGATTCCGCAGTTGCGGAGGGCGTGATCGTAATCGTAACGATGCGCCTTCTGCACGATCACTTCGTTTTTAAGGCCTGCCATGTCCGTCGGAATGCTTTCGATGGCGGGTTTATTGCCGAGAGTGATGCACGCAGCGGTTCCGAGCGTGAGCGCTCCGGCGGCACCGGAGGTGACTAACGCGCCGCCGCATTTGAGGCGTTTGGCTAGGTAGTCGCCGGCGGCATCCTGGAGCTCGAGAAGATGGACCGGGCGTTTTGAAGCTATCGCGATGGCGGCCTGGACTTCATCGGGCATGGTGGAGGCAGTGAAGACGGTGTATGTGCCGGCGGCGTTGATGAAGGTAGAGACGCCGAGTTTTTCGTAATAGTCGACACCTTTGGCGGAAGCGTGTATTGGCGAAGCTTCGGCGGCGCGGAGAGCGGGGCCGACGCACGCGCCTACGGAGGCGGCGATGGCGGCTTGGGTGCTTTTGCTCAGCATTTTGCGACGAGTTAGTTTTTCGGACATGCGAGCCTCCTGGTGATGCGAACGTTTCGAAATTCGGGTCGTGCGAACGGCCCGCGACATAGATATCGAGCCTTCAGTGGCGCGGAAAATCGTCGGCCATTGAGGGCTTATCGGAGCCTAGAACGGGCGACGTGAAATATTGTTGGCGTGCTTTTTCCCATTCGACCATGCTGAGGCCGGAAGGATCGTAGACGATGCGCCCGGCGCGGACGGTCATGCGCGCGGTGATGGTGGTGTCTCCATCCATGCGAGCCCAGCCACAATCGATGAAGCCAAATTTGCCGTGGAGTTCCTGGAGAACAGCGATATCGGCATCCTTGCCGACGGAAAGAGTGCCGAGTTCGGGGTGGTGAATTTCGTTGGCGGGATTCACGGTGGCGCGCTTGATGAGTTCATTCAGGGGCACGCCCATCGAGGCAAATTTGGAGAGAACGTTGTCATAACTGAGAATCGTGAAATTTTCGATGTGCAAATCGGTGGAAATGGAATCGGGAAGGAATCCCTGTTTGACGGCGGGAACTGCGTTGCGGAACCAGAAACTGCCGGCGCCGTGGCCGACGTCGAAAATCACGCCACGCTTGCGCGCTTCCAGCAGTATGGGGTTGAGCTTACCGTCGGGAAGGATAATAGGAAATTGCTGGGCGAACACGTGCGTATGGATATCGCCGGGACGCGCTTTTTGAAGAATGAGATCGGCGTAGGTGCGATCCGGACGCGGCCAGAAATCGAACATGACCGGACGATTTGTGGCTTCACCGCAGGCGATGGCGCGGTCGACGGCGGCCCAAGGAGTGTGCTCGCCATCCCAGGGCCTGTCCGGCCAGTAGTGAGCGGTCTTCACGCCGACGATGAGGTCGGGGTACTTCTTGATGGTTTCCGCGCAGCGATTGACGTCCATCTCGTCCACGGTTTGTTCGAGCCCACCGCTCATACCATTGGCAACGATGTTGAGAAAGGCGAGGACGCGGACTCTTGCGTGGTCCATCACGCTTTCTTTTTCCTGAAGGAAAGATTCGGCGCCCGCAGTGCCTGCGTCGACGATGGTGGTGACTCCGGAAGTAAGGACGAGATCGGCGGGAATTGCGTAGGGCTCCGTGTGGGAGCGCGATTCGGGATCAAACCAATTGAGAGGCGCGCCGCCATAGGTGATATGCACGTGAATGTCGATGAGCCCGGGAGTGACGTACAGGCCGGAGACGTCGACAACTTTTCCAGCTTCGGAGGCGGGAATATCTTTTGCGACGGCAGCGATTTTTCCGCCGGATACGGCAACGTCCATCACAGTATCAATGTTATTTGCGGGATCGATGACGTGGCCGCCCTTGAGAAGAAGGTCGTAGCGAGGCGATTGGGCATGACCGGCCGGAACGAAGAGGAGAACCATGATGGGGCTAAGGAGAAGAATTGTTTTGGCAAAACGGTTCATTCGGGATCCTTTCTATCAGAAGCAGAACTTCGTTCGTTTCGAAGAGAGGGAAGTATTAGAAAGCGGAAAAATAGAAAATGAAAAATCGCGCGATCGAACGGCAAGCCGTCGAGTGGAGGAAAATGGCATGCGCGAATATTCCCCTATTGAAACGAATCAATGAGAGTCTACTCAGTCCGGGAGAGATTGTCATCCTCTCGTAGTAAAAGGGAAATAAGAGTAAGCTGGAACTTCAAATTGCGCGGTGAATTTGTTTTTGCGAGGGAAAGAGGTTCGGGCCGACATGGGAATGGATCGAAGGACCTTCGTAAAGAGAACTTGTGCAGGAAGCGCGGGACTGATGCTGGCGGGAGTGCCGGTGCTGGGGACGGAACAGGTTGTAATGCCGCAAGCGCCGCCGATCGATGTGCACGAAGCGCCTTTGGCGAAAAAATCGGCGTTGGGAATGCCGGGATTGTACCCGGGGCGAGTGGTGGAAGTGGCCGACGCGCACGCGATTGCGGGAAACCGCGTCTCTCAGCCGGTGGTGCACGAGATGCTGGAACGCGGGTTAAAGGAACTGACCGGCGAGAATTCCACTACGGCGGCGTTCGCGAAATTCGTCGAACCAAAGGACGTGGTGGGAATCAAGATCAATCCATCGGGCGCGCCGGCTTGTTGTTCTTCACCGGAACTGGTGCGGGAAATCATCGAAGGCGTGCGGTCGGCCGGAGTGCCGCTGCGGAACATCGTGGTTTACGACCGCTTCGGCTACGAAATCGATCTGGGAAGTTATCAGACGCTGATGCCTCCGGGAATTGAAATTTTCGGAGTGCAGGATGGCTTGCTGGACGCTTCGGGGTACGACGCGAACGTATATTGCGACATGAATTTTTTTGGAGAGTGGGAGACGCGTTCATATATGGCGAGCATTGTGGCGACGCGGCTGGACAAAATTATCAATGTGCCGACGTTGAAGGATCATTCCGCTTCGGGAGTGACCGGGTGTCTGAAAAATGTGGCTTACGGGACATTCAACAATGTCGCGCGGTCGCACAAGGAGCCGTACTCGTTCACGAATCCGCTGATCGGCGTGATGTGTACGGTAGAGCCGCTACGATCGAAAGTGGTGCTGAACATAATGGATGGGATGCGCATGGTGTGGCACGGCGGTCCGCTGACACAGAATCAGGATTTCATTGCGCAAACAGGCTTGTTGATGATGAGCACAGACCCGGTGGCGATGGACACGATTGAACTGGAAGCGATCGAGAAAAAACGCCGGGAGGAAGGCGCACCGTCCGTCTGGGAACACAATCCGAAATCCATCACGGCGGACAGCCACGAATTTTATACCGATGCGAGCAAGAACCTGTTTTACCGGCAACCCGGCCACATTGCGGCCGCCGGAAAACTGGGACTCGGCGTTTTTGATTTGAAACAGATCGACCACAGAAAGCTTCAGGCCAGCTAACGGTAATGACGGAAAAAACCTCGATAACAGAAGTTGCGGCAGGCGCCGAAGACGACTGGATCACCCTGCTGAAGGACAACGGCAGGACCGGTGGATTCGGCGCGCCGACGGTGCCATCTCCCACCAAGGCACGCTGGCAGTTGCGTTTTGGCAGTCCCGTTCGCAGTTCGCCGGTGCTTCGCGGAGAGACGCTGTATGTGACCGCGCAGAGAGGCCAGCTCTATGCGCTTAAAACCAAGGACGGCCGGCAAGAGTGGAAATTCGAAGCTGGCGGAAAGATTAATTCGACCCCGTCGCTGAGCGGACGCAACGTGTTGTTTGGCTGCGACAACGGAAAAGTGTACGCCGTGAACGGCGACAACGGAGCGAAGGTGTGGGAGGCGACCACCGACGAAGAAGTGTGGGCGTCGCCGGTGGTGCGGCAAGGAATGGTGTTCATTGGCAGCGGGGACGGACATTTATATGCGCTGGATGCGGAGAATGGGAAACGGCGCTGGAAGTCCGAGCCGCTCGGCGGCCGAGTGCATTCAACGGCGTATGCGGCTGAGAAGGCGATTTATGTAGGATCCGGGAATGGAACTGTGTACTGCCTTGAACCGGCGACGGGCAAGATTCTGTGGAAAGTGGCGACGGGAGACGGGATTGATTCCTCGCCAGCGCTTGTGGGAGACACACTCCTGATCGGTTCGCAGGATTTTTTTGTATACGCGCTGGACGCAAACAGTGGCGCAGTGCGCTGGAAATATGCAACTGGCTTGGGTGTGGGAGCCGCTCCGGCAGTGTCCGGCGATGCGGTGGTGATTGGAAGCAAGGATGGGCAGTTGTACACGCTCGAAGTGGCTACTGGAAAATTACGTTGGAAAATACGCGCCGGAGAGGCGATTACCAGTCCGGCCGTGTTTGGAAATTCCACAATATACTTGCAATCGTGGGGGCTGCAGGCGCTCGCCGCGGACACAGGAAAAACCGTGTGGCGCGCGGGGCTGGGCATGGGCGTGCAGAATGCACCGATCATTGCCGGAGGCAGCATTTATCTGGCGAGCCTCGACGGCGAAGTGTATGCGCTGGAATAGAACGCTGGCGGCGGCCGGAATGTTGGCTTGCGTTCCGCTTTTGTTTGCGGGGCCACTTGAAGAGAAGCAGCGGCCTGTCCACAAGACAAAGTATGCGATGGGAACCGTGTATGAGATTGCCGCGTACGACGAATCGCCGGAGCGTGCTTCGCAGGCGATCGACAAAGCGTTTGCGGAAATCGCGCGGCTGGACGGCATGCTGAGCAATTACAAACCGGAAAGCGATTTGAGCCGCTTGAACCGCGAGGGACATTTTCATGCGGTGAAGGTGCCGGCGGATTTGTACCGCGTGATTGAAGAGTCGGATAAGTATTCGAAGCTGTCCGGCGGGAAATACGACATCACGGTGGCGCCGCTGGTGGATATGTGGAAAGCGGCGCTGCGGGGCGACCGCGTGGTGTCACAAGCGGAGCAGGAAAAACTGCGCGCGTGCGTAGGATACGAAAAGATCGAATTGATTCCACCGGACATGGTGGAGTTTCATTCCCCTTGCCTGCGCATTGACGTAGGCTCGATTGGCAAAGGCTATGCCGTGGATAGCGCAGTGGACATCCTGCGCGCGAATGGAATCAAAAACGCACTGGTGGACGCGGGCCAGAGCAGTATTTGTGGAATGGGCGCGCCACCGGGACAGAGCGCGTGGGAAGTGCACCTGCGCGATCCTTCGAATCACGTCGATCCCACCGTGATGTTGAGTGAGAACAGCGTGTCCACTTCGGAGCAGACCCCGCCAAGCCTGTTGGGAAACGAGACTGCGGGACACATTATCGATCCGGACAACGGGAAACCGCTGGAGACGAAATACGCGCTGAGCATCGTGGTGAAAACGGGAACGGCGTCGGATGCGCTGTCGACGGCGTTGCTGTTGCTCGGCCCGGAAAAAGGGAAAGCCATCGTGAGGCAGATCCCGGATGCAGCCGCGATCTGGGTTTCGGCGGATGGCGAAGCGGAAACAGTTTCGACCGGTCCGCAGATTCGCTTAACCGGGAAACAGGAAAACGCGCAGGCGAAATCGTTGTCAGAGAGTCCAAGGGAAAAGCGATGAGGCGAGGGCTAAGTTTGCTTTTGTTGATGTGCGCGGCGTTCGCGCCAACGGTGGCGGGCAAAGTGTATGTGCGGTGGACGCAAAGTGCGTTGCCGCCGGCGAAAATTCTGGGCGTGAACGAGCTGGTGATTCCGTGGAACGACGGCGCGACGAGCCTGATGGAGGCCGCGAAAAAACAGGGGTATCACGTATACCTGGAAGCGACGCTGGAACAGGCCGCAACCGCAGCGGAAGCGGGCGCCAAGGCAGGATCGGCGGGAATCATGCTGCAAGGAACAGCCACACAGCAAAGCCAGGTGGAAGAAAGCACCCGCAAATTACGCGCGCAGTACCCGAAGCTGAAAATCTTGCCGCTGAGCGCCGCAGGAAAACAGCCAGAAATGCGCGGATGGCTGGTGTTTAACAAGAACGGAATGCTGCAAGTTTCGAGCCCGTCGGCGCAGCCCTGGCTGGACCAGAACCTGGCGTCGGTGAGGCAAGAGCGCGCGTTTGACGGCGGGCAAGCGCCCCTTTATACGTTCACGTGGGATGAAAGCGATCCGCTGGTGGAGCGGGACGGGCCAAAGCCGGCGGATTATTCGCTGGCGGTTGCGGAGGCTGGGGCGTTTCATGCGGACCTGGTCCTGGAATTGTACGAAGTGCAGCAAAAGGGACTGGCGAGCGGGGATAAGGAGGCGCTGGAGGATTGGGAGCCGGTGAAACGCACGATTGCTTTTTACGAGCGAGAGAAAGACGGAGAGAAAGAAGCGGCAGACGTGGGTGTGCTGACAGACGATTACGACTCCTCCTATGAAGCGCTAAACCTGATGGCGCGGCACAATATTCTGTTTCGCGTGCTGCATTCGACGAACGTAAAAGCGCAGGACTTGGCGGGGCTGGATGTGGTGATTGAATTTGCGGCGCCAGGTAAAGAATTGACGGAAGCGCTGCGCGCATTCGCCGAGCAAGGCGGCACGGCAGTGCTGGTGAATTTGCCGGGAGCGTATCCGTGGGACTCATCGCCTGATCCGAAAAAAAGCGATAAATCCGTCACGTACACCGTGGGCAAAGGCAAAGTAATCGAACTGGGAGAGGCGGTGAGCGATCCCGAAACATTTGCGCAGGACGTGCGACGGTTGATGGCGAAAGATAGCGTGCCGGTAAGCTTGTGGAATTCGCTGACAACGTTGGTTGTGGAATATCCCGGCGAGAAGAAGGACGAGGCGATTGTAGAGCTAGTGAATTACGACGAAGAGCCGACGCAGGTGCAGGTGCAAGTGAAGGGAGCATTCGAATCCATCAAGTTTGAATCGCCGGATCAAGGGTGCTGCGAGACATTGAAGCCCTCGCACGTGGACGGATTCACGGAATTTGTGGTGCCGAACCTGTGGATTGGCGGACGCGTACACCTGAAAGCACAGTAAGCAGAAACTGAGTCCAGCGCGCACCAGCGCCGAAACGCCTGCCTGATCGAAACTGCACTTTACTTTTTATTTTGTGATGGTATTGTTTGGCCTGCACCCGCCCCGGTCAGGGAAATTTTGCCAATCTGCTCTACCGAGCGCAGAAGACCATGAACTCCATGAAACAATCGTTAGCTATTTGTCTGAGCGTTTTGCTGATCTGGGCGATGATGCCGCCCGGCGCGGATGCAGGAGTTTGGCTGGAGACGGCGTCACCGCACGCGCGGCAGGAAGTGTACGCGCCGGTGCCGCCCAACGATATGGACGCGCTGGTGGCTCCGATTGCGTTGTATCCGGACGCACTGGTGGCGCAAATTCTGGGAGCTTCCACGTATCCGGACCAGGTGGAAGCGGCCGACGCTTTCGTTAAAGCCAACCCGAACCTGACCGGCGACCCGCTGCAGCAAGCGGCGCAGGATGAGGAATGGGATCCCTCAGTGATGGCGCTGCTGCAGTTTCCCAGCGTGCTAGAAAAGCTGGCGCAAAACCTGGGATGGACTTCCGCGCTGGGCGATGTTTCCGCGAATCAGCAAGCGGACGTGATGGCCGCGATCCAGCGGATGCGCGCGAAAGCATATGACGCCGGAAATCTGAAATCGGGCCAGCAGATCAAGGTAGTAAAAGAGAGCCCGGACATTATCGTGATTCAGCCGGCGAATCCGCAGGTGGTGTACGTACCGGCATATAACCCGACGGTGATTTACGGGTCGCCAGTTGTGACGCCGGGATATAGCGCAAGCACGGTGGCAACGACGGCGGTGATTTCGTTTGGCGTGGGCATCGCGGTAGGCGCGATGATCAGCAGCTCGAGTTGCGGATGGGGTTATTACGGCTGGCGCATGAATTGGGCCGGGCAAATGGTTTATTGCGGCGGCTCGCCGTATTACGGTAATCCTTACTGGTGGGGCGGCTACTATCCGGGCTTTCGGCCAGGCTATCGACCACCATATTACCCGCCACCACGGCCTCCGCGGCCACCACCGGCGGGTTGGCGTCCACCGCCGCCGGGAACGCGGCCACCGTATCGTCCGCCGGGAGGAGGTAGACCGCCAACTGGTGGCAGACCGCCAGGAACTGTGAAGCCGACGCCATTGCCATCTCCGGCACCAACCCCAGGAAGGCCAAGCATTCAACCGGTACCGAACCTGGGAAGGCCGAGCACTCAACCGGTGCCGACGCCGGGCAGACCGAGCGTTCAGCCTGTAAAACCGGGCGGTCCAACGATCCAACCGGTGCAACCGAAACCGACGACGCGTCCCAGTGGGCCGGCCCGTCCGAGCACGCAGCCGACGACGCGGGACCTGCGTGGGTATCCGCCGGCGCAAGGCGCGAAACCTGCTCCGAAGCCGAATGCGTTTTCGGGATCGGCGGGGGGAAGGCCGGAGAGTGCGCGCGGAAATCGCAGTTTAAGTCCGCCACCCAAGACGCAACAAAGCGCGCCGGCCAGGGCGCCGAGTGCTTCAGGCAATGGGCCGGGCGGAAACAAAAAGCGCTAGCAGAAGAAGGAAAGCGGCATGGGCCGGCGAGCGCGACCGGCCCTGAACGAAGGAGTGGAGATGAGGAAAGCGGGACTACCGAGAGAATTCCGTTGGCGCGGGGCAGTTGCTGCACTGGCCGCAGTGCTCGCGCTCGCGTGCGGATGCCAGCGGGCAAAACAGCAACAAAAGGAAGCGATGGGCCCGACGAAGTTTGTTTCGCCTGAGTCGGCGGGGCAAGCAGTTTATAACGCGGCGAAGGCGGAAGACACGAATGCGGTGCTGGCCATTTTTGGACCCGAAGGCAAGGAATATTTGCTGACGGAAGACCCTACGCAGGATAAAAACGCGCTGGAACAGTTTGCTTCCGACTACGAGACGATGCATCGATGGTCCAGCGCGGAAGGCGGCGAGGTTGTGCTAAACGTGGGGGCGGAGAATTATCCATTTCCGTTTCCGCTGGTGAAAAATGCCGATGGCGAATGGGTGTTCGACGCGGAACGCGGCAAGAAAGAAATGGTGGCGCGGGAGATCGGCGACAACGAACTGACCGTGATCGATGTGCTGAACGAAATGGCCGACGCGCAGACGGAATACTTCAGGACCACGCATGATGACAGCAAAGTGAAGCAGTATGCGCAGAGGTTCACCAGCAACGACGGCAAGCACAACGGCTTGTATTGGAAAGTGGCGGAGGGAGAGCCGGAGAGCCCTTTGGGGCCAATGGCGGCGCGGGCGAGCGCGGAAGGTTACCAACCAGGGACGAAAGAATCTCCGCAGCCGTTTCACGGATATTTTTACCGGATATTGAAGGAGCAGGGACCGCATGCCGATGGAGGGGCCAAGAGTTACATCGTGAACGGCAACATGACGCGCGGCTTTGCCTTCCTGGCGTATCCCGCGGATTATCGCCGGAGCGGGGTGATGACGTTTATGATCGAGCAGGACGGGCGGGTGTATCAGAAAGATTTAGGACCAAACACCGTGGAGGCGGCGAAAGCAATAAAGGCGTTTGATCCGGATGATACATGGACGCTGGTGCAATAAAGAAGCGGAATTCGGTTGCAGGCCCTTGGGCGAGAAAACACCAAAGAGAAAATCAGAGTGCGAGTGAGCGGTTGCGTCTACCACGTATGAAAGTGGTGATGCTCGCTGTGCTTGGTTTCTACCCGTGTGATGGCGAGCAGAAATAATCCCACTGCGGCAATGGCTGCCAAGCCGAAGTAAACGTCGATATAAGAGAGCAGGCGGCTCTGCGTGATGACCTCGGCCTGGAAAAGCTGCAAGGCTCCTAACGCGGGATTGCTACCGCCACCTCCATTGCGATGGATCAGCGACGCATATTGCGACAAGGTTGAGCGCAGCGTCGGGTCCAATCGGTTGGATACGTCGAGGATGCGCGAAGAGTGAAACGTCATGCGGTGATCGAAGAGGACCGTTACCGCAGTGATTCCGAAGGTGTTTCCCAACTGCCGATTGAAAAAATATATTGTCGAGACATCATTCAAGTCGGGAAGCGGGACGTTGGCTGTGGCGACATTTGACGCACCAAGGAGAGCGGGAGCGAGAGAGAAACCTTGCAGCAATATTGCGGGAGCCAGGACTATTGTCGGCGTGGTGGGCGTCCAAATATAGATGATCGAGCCGCAGGTCACGGTCAACAGGCATAGGCCCAATCCAAGGGTTGCCGGACCGCCATAGCGAGGCAGCAGAACTCGCAAAGAAAATACGAGTCCGATGCCGAGACCGGTTGTGTACATGGAGATGAACCCGCCGGTTTGCGTGGCGCTGTAATCCTGCACATAGCGAAGATATTGCGGCACAACGTACAGGCCCGCACCGAGGATGGCTCCAACGATCAATACGACCGTGAGCGAAGTGCGAACCGCGGCCTGACGCCAGATCACGCGCAAGTGAAATACTGGATCTGCATTCTGCGGGCGGCTGTCCCGCCAGATGAACGCAATGAAACAAACCAAGGACACCAGCAAGGTGGGTGGAATCCAGAACGCTTCGAACCAGAGGTCGCGTTCTCCACGGCTGACCGCAACCTGCAGGCAAGCGAGAGAAGCTATCAGAAAAAGGGCGCCGCGAATATCGACGTGAGCTTCTTTCCTTCGCCGGAACAGGTAGCCGCTGGGAACAAATTTAAGAATCAGGAACGCGCCAAGAATCAGAAATGGAAAATCAATCAGGAATGCATAGTTCCAGTGAATCGTATCGGTGATCCATCCCATAGCAATGGGATAGGTGATCTCAAAAAAAGAGAGGACGGCGTACAGCCAGGTGACGGCATGGATGCGCAACTTGCCGGGAAACATCAAGTTGGCGAGGATGACGGCGCGAACGAGGAAAGAACCACCACCAAAGCCCTGAATGAGGCGAGACATCAGAAGAAGGCCCAAGCTGTGAGCGCTCAAGAAGCAGCCGAACGCGCCCACGGAATACAACCCGATGCTGTACAAAAGGTGGCGCCTTGCGCCAAAGACGCGAGTCATCCACCCTGCCAGGGCCAGGGAAACGAGAAAGCCGAGATTATAGAGAACTACAACCCAGCTGATTGTGTCGGAGCTGGCGGCGACGTTGCCCTGCATATCCGGGAGCAGAACATTTACGGAGAGCCGGTTGGAAATTTCGATGGCGGTAACGAGACCGACGCTTAGGAGGATAGCCATCCTGCGACGATGGGAGAGCCCCGATAGTTCCGCATCAATGTAGCGCCCTTCGACCAGCTCCCATTGTTCCATGGTTCCGGGCGACGCGCCGCTGAGATAGCTCATAGCCTTCCTATCCGATCACCGAAGATAAATCGTAGCTTCCACGTTCATGCCGGGCCGCAGCACAAGCTGAGGATTACCGGATGGCTTGACGAGGATCTTCACCGGAATGCGTTGGACCACTTTGATGAAATTCCCCGTGGCGTTTTGTGGCGGAAGCAAAGCCTGCCGCGAGCCGGTAGCGCCGGCGATGGAATCGACAACGCCCTCGAACTCCTGACTGTACGTATCCACGCGAATGCGCACTTTCTGGCCGGGAGCGACACTGTCCATTTGGGTTTCCTTGAAATTTGCTGTGACGTACACCTGCGTGAGCGGAACGATGGTGAATAAGAGCTGGCCCGGCGAAACGTATTGCCCCAAATCCACGGAGCGCTGCGTGACCTGCCCGGTGATCGGCGCGGTGATGCGTGTGTAGCCAAGATTGAGTAGCGCCTGTTGGAGCGCGGCTTTGGCGCGTTCCACGGAAGCAAGCGCGGATTTATATACGGCTTCGGTGATGGGGACCTGGCGTTCGCGGGCTTTCGTTTCCAGGAATTGCGATTGCGAACGCGAGAGCCGCGCCTGTGCTGACTGCGCGTTTGCGCGCGCAATTTGCACGGCTTGCTGGGCGGCGGCCAGTTGCTGCTGCGCGGCATCGAGTTCACTTTTCGCCACGCGCGCTTCGGCATCGACGGCGTCGTATTGAAATTTGGAAACGTCGCCGGTGGACAGCAGCGGAGTGTAGCGAGCGAGGTCACTCTGCGCGCGTTCGTTGGTGGCCAACTTGGCGGCAACGTTGGCTTGCGCAAGTTGCAGGTTCGCAGTGGCGGATTGCTCCAGCTGCGCCTGGGAACTTGCGTAATCGGCGGCATCGGAGTCTTTTTGGGCAGAAGCGCCGCTGGTTCCGTTTGTGGTGGTTTCTCGAGTCAGGCCGATCTGGAGTTTGGCGGAATTGGCCTGCGCTTCGGCCACGTCAAGAGTGGCCTTGGCTTGCTCCACTTCGGCTTGATACGGCCGGGGATCAATCTGCAGGAGGACGTCGCCTTCCTTGACGGGAGTGTTGTCGTTGATAAAAAGCTGTACGACATAGCCGGGAACTTGCGGGGCAACGGCGGTGATGTGACAGTCCACTTGCGCGTCGTCGGTGGTTACCTGGCCAGCGTAAATATACACGAGGACTGCAGCCAGAATCGCGACCACAACGATTGAAAATTTCACGAAGGGATTGAGGTGACGAACACGCTCTGACAAGGGAACAGGAGGCTGCAGAGGAGGAGTCGCAGCAGCGGCATCGACGGGCGGCGGCGTTTGCTGAGGAGAAACTGGAGGCGTAGAGCTCATGATCGGATTTGCCTTTCACTTGCTGTACATGGATTCAATGTCTCCGGTGGCGCGGGCGAGCGCGGCGCGGGAGAGATTGAGGCGATACAGAGCGCTAATCTGGTTATCGCTGGCACGCGCGAGCGCATCCTGGGCGGTGATGACTTCAACGTTGGTGGTGACGCCAGCTTGAAAGCGGCGCTGCGCCTGAGCCACTTCGTCCTGGGCTAATTTGTAGCCGAGGTTCGCGACGTCCACGGCACTGCGCGCGGCGTTAAGATCTTCGAAGGCGGTTTTCACTTCGCGCACGATACGGTCATCCAAGGCGCGGCGATCTTCGGCGACATGCTGCTCTTCCAATTTTGCGTTTTCGACCTGCGCGCGAATGCGACCGCTGGTGAAGAGCGGAAACTCCAGCGAAACGGCGTAAGTGTAGGCGGGAATGCCGTCGTTGAAGTGTGCGCCCTGATACATCCAAAAGCCGGCAAAAGCCATTTGTGGATAGCGCTGGTCTCGCGCCGCGTCCGTGGATAATTTAGCGATGCGCGTCTGCGAATTCAAGGAACGCACTTCCGGGCGCTGCGCCAGCGCCTGATTCAGCAAAGATTCTCTGTCCATCGTGGGAAGATCGTAGAAATCCAGCCGATCGGTCACTTCCAGTTGCCGGTCGCGAGGCAAATCGAGAAGTTCGGCCAGGAAATATCTGGTGGTGTGCGTGAGAGCTTCCGCGTCAATCAGGTTTTGGCGTTCGTTTTGGAGTTCCACGTTGGCGCGCACAGTGTCGATATTCAATCCGATGCCGGTTTTTTGAAGTTCGGTGGCCTGGTCGTAAAGGCGCTGGGCGAGGGCGACACGAGAGGCGGCCGCGTCGCGCGTGGCAATCGCGCGAAGGACCTGCAAGTATTGATCGACGACGGCGTTGACCACAATCTCGCGCGTGGTTTGTTCGTCGGCGCGAGCTTCGCGCCTTCCCTCTTGGCCGATCTGGTATCCACGAATTAACGGGAGGTTCAGTAGCGTTTGCGAAAAAGCGGGGCCGGCTTCGATATATTGAAAGGGCCCGGCGTCTTTTTTCGGAGGATTGGCTTCCACGCTAAATAAGTTGTACTGACTAACCGCTCCCTCGGCGGCGATGCCCGCTTGCGGAAGAAGGGCTGAGCGTGTGATCTGGCTATTGCGATCACTTTCGGAAACCAGCAGCTGGGCGATGATGCGCTGGGGATTTTGCTTCAGCGCCAACTGGACGGCTTCTTTCAGGGTGAGATTGAGGACGCCGGATGAGCTTGTGGATGGCTGCTGCGAGAAGGCGCACGGCGGAGATGAGACCTGGAAAATTAAAATAAGCACAACAATACTTCGCGGGAGACTCGCGGCCATTTAGGAACCTCCGAATCGGAACAGAGGGCGGTAAAGAGTAGGCATTATAAGAGAAATTCGCAGAATTCAGGGAAGGAAGAGAGGAGATGGGAGGCAATATGCACTCAAAGGCTAAAAGCCGGATTTTAATGGCTCTGCATGTCGCAGTCCTTCGATGCTCCG
This sequence comes from Candidatus Acidiferrales bacterium, assembly GCA_963709705.1. Taxonomy (GTDB): domain Bacteria; phylum Acidobacteriota; class Terriglobia; order Acidiferrales; family UBA7541; genus Acidiferrum. Next base: position 95,326 of record CAVPXU010000013.1, on the reverse strand, counting down.
AGCAAGCTGAAGCTCCAGACCCCATAAGACATTTGCGACATAGCTACTAGTCCGTTTTCGCGCGGGATTGCATGGCCATGGCAACGAGAGCGCCGATCAAAATTGCGGGGAAGAGCTGGCCAACGATGGCTTCGGCGATTGCGAGAGAGCGGGCGAATGGATGAACAGGCAAAACGTCGCCAAATCCAACGGTGGTGAGAGTGGCGAAACTGAAATAGATAAGCTTGGAAGTGAGCTGGTCAATGTTCAGGGGCTCGGTCACGAAGTGGAAAGAGCCAGGATGGATTTGTTCGACGACGTTAAATGCGGATGCCCAGGCCATGCCGAGAAGGAGATAAGCGCAGATGCCGCCTTGAATGCGGCTCCAGGTCACGGGGCCCTGGCGAAACATTACGAGCAAAACGATACGGACGTAGAGCAACAAGATGATGGTGGAAAAAACGGCGCTGACTACCATGAGAAACGGCGTGGGATAGAAGCGCGAAGCCCACAACAACACTGCGCCGACAATCACTAACGCAACCGTGACCACGGTGATAATGCGATTCTGCTTGGTGGCCAAGGCGCCAGAAATCATTAACGAGACCATGACGAGATCGAAGAAGGCTCTGCCGGAAAGGCCAGCCTGGCGCAAAGGAAAGATCACGAAGATCAGGACGACAAGAGAGATGGAAATGAGCGTGAGTCCGATGTCACCGGACCAGAATTCGCTCATATGCATCTGCAAGATGGCGGTGCGGGACTGCGAATTGTTGGCCATAGATTTGCCCGAGAGGGAGTTGCGACCCGGGTTGGGCGAAATTATAGCTGCGAAGGCGGGTTGGCCGACAAATATTCTTTCGACGCGAACAAAGACGAACTGGAGAGAGCCTCGCCTGGCATGGAAGTGTGCGGCGAAAGCAGTTTAAGGGTGATGATGACAGCTGGAATGAGGCAAACAAACATTCCTAAAACCCACATCAGCGAGCCGGCAATAATTTGATCTGTAAGCGGCGTGACTGACAAAAGCGGGGAAGCTTCGAGATAAGAGGGATAGAGAACGCGGTCGCAAAAGACCAGAAACGCGCCAAGAGCGCTGCTGGGAAACATCCCGAGAAAAAGATACAAGGGGATGGACCAGCGAGGCCAGCGTGCTTCGGAGGGAAAGGGCTGCATCACAGGCCACCAGAAAAGAATAGAGGTGAAGAAAAAGCAGATGTGCTCCACCTCGTGCCAGAAATCCGAGCGGAGGGCCAGTTCAAATGCGGATGGCACGTGCCACGCGAGGAGGGCAATCGCGGCCAGAATCCAGCAGACAATGGGATGCGTGAGAAATTTCCCCAGCGATTGCGCGGGAGACCAGCGAAGAAAGGGGCCGAGGACGGCGCGCACGAACGATTGGGGAAGACCGTGAAGCAGAGGAAGCGAGGGAGCGCCGAGAAGGACAAGCGGAGGAATCACCAGCATCAGGAGGATGTGCTGGATCATGTGGACGGTGAGCGACGCGTCGTCAAAGGCGGAAAGCGGCGAACCGATGGCAACCCAGAGAAGGAACATGCTGGCCAGAAAAGCTGCCAGGCGGCCAATCAAGAGCAGGTTGGGGGAAGCACGGCGAAGGGCCAACCAGCCGCGAAAATAAAAAATAGCTGAGAGCGAAATGATTACATCGAGCGCGATGGGCGGTGACCATTGATTGAGTAGAGATTGAGCTTCAGGAGACATGGCGTTCAGGGCTTGGTCCCAGGCGAAGAAGGCTCGGATTCGTTGACGACGGCACGAGATGCATCTTGCGCGGGCAGCCGTCCGGCGGGGTGCAGGGTCTTGAGAAACGCGACAAGCGCGGTGGTTTCCGCTGGGCTGAGATTTTTGCCGTAGGCGGGCATGTTGCCTCCGCCTTGAATTACCTGGCGAATGAGCTGGTCTTCGGTTTGAACGATCGCAATGGAATCGAGCGCAGGCCCGCGTTTGCCGCCTTCATTGCCGAGCGAATGGCAATTGTGGCATTGCTTAAGCTGGAAAACTAAAGCGCCCTGACGTTCCAGTGCCGAGCGATGCTGCAGAAATTCTGGCGGGATGGGGTCGCCACTCCAGGCGTCCATCACGGGACTCCAGGGAGCGTGCCCAGCAAGATCGGTGAAGGTGCCGAGCGCGACGGCAACGACGAGAATGATGAGAACGGCCACCGGGCGGCGGTGCCAACTTTTTTCGCCTTCACCGAAGGCAAACGGAAGCAGAAGAAGCGCAAGAATCACAACGACCGGGCCGATGAGCAGCGCAGGCGTTTCCATTTCCGGCGGAAGCAACGAGAGGATCGCATAGAGCCACAAGAAAAAATAATCCGGACGCGGCGCGGTCTGGATGATTGTGGGATCGGGCCGGCCGGACGGGCCGAACGGACCGAAGTATGCGGCGACCAGTGCGAGAGCGAGAAGAATACAGCCGCTGAAGAAAATGTCCTTGTAGATGGCGCCTGGCACGAAGGGGACACCGTCTTTCTGTGTAAGTGCGTGATATTCCTTTTCGTAGGTGGCTTTGCGCACGATGCGGCCGGGCATGGGCCATTCATTAATGCCGAGCTTGAGAACCATCAAGAGATGGAGACTGACGAAACCGATGAGAAGGCCCGGAATCACGAACACATGAAGCGCGAAAAAACGGGAAAGCGTGGCGCCAGCGATGATGGGTCCGCCGAGAAGAAGATGCACAGTCCACGGACCAACTACGGGAACGCGGCTGGAGATGGAAGCGCCAATGCCCAGGCCCCAAAACGCATCCTGATCGAATCGCAAAACCTGGCCGGAGAACGCCATGCCCAGAGTCATGAGGAGCAGAAAGATGCCGACGATCCAGGTGAGTTCGCGGGGAAATTTATATGCGCCGAAAAGAAAAACCTGGACCATGTGAATCAGAACAATGGCAACCATGAAGTTGGAGCCCCAGCCATGAAGAGCGCGGACGTACCAACCGAAGGCGATGGAATGATTGAGTGTCTGCAGGCTGTTCCAGGCTTCGCCGGCGGAAGGCACGTAAACAATGGCAAGCAAAATGCCGGTAACAATTTGCATGATGAAGACGACGAGCGCGCCGCTTCCGAAGACGTAAAACCAACTGGCCGTGTCTCTTGGCACTCGATGTTCCGCGGTTTCGCGAATGGCGCCGGCCAATTGCAACCGCGCATCGAGCCATTCGCCGATTTTACGGATCACGCCCATGGAAATTTCCCTATCTGAATCAAGGCGGTGGGATTTCCGGGAGTGGGCAATTCGCCAGCTTTGATAAAAAGCTTGCCTTCTTCAATTTTGTGCGGATATTCGAAGAGGCCGCGTTCAGGAGGGCCGGACGCGCGAGAACCGTCTTCGTAATAAACGCCACCGTGACAAGGGCACATGAACAAGCCCGATTGCGGAAACCAGCGCACCGGACAGCCAAGGTGCGCGCAATTGATGGCGAAAACCTGAAAAGTGTTGCCATCGATTCGACGCACCCAGCAAGCGCTGTCCGCGGTTTTGCCGTCCCACGGCGCAACACCGGGATTGCGGAAGGTAGCGAGGCGTGTTTCACCGGCGGGATATTGTTCGAGCGGGCCGAGAGCGAGCCAGCTGGCGTAACTGGTTTTGCGTGCGAGCGTGATCGGCGAAAGGATGTAACGGACGATGGGCACCGCGATGATGGCGGCTACGATGCCATTGAAAAAGATGCCCAACTTCATGAGCATGGCCCGGCGAGAAAGATTTACGGGCAGAGTCATGGGTGTTCTCCCGCAGGTTTTGCCGGCGTGGGATATGGCCGGCCGGGAAATTGCGGACGCTGCGCGGCTAGCCAGGCGACAACGTCGGAAATATCTGCAGGGGACATGGGCTTGCCGGGAACATTGTTACGCCAGTCTGGAGCGTCGAGATCGGGGCGGCCGACGATGACCAGCGTGCGAAGTTCCTGATCAGTGAGGAGCGCGAGGAAGGTGCCGTCGACAATAGAGCTGGCCTTTGCGCCGCCTTTGCCGTCCGCACCGTGGCAAGAGGAACAAAAGGTTTGGTACACACTGGCGCCGCGCTTGGCGTCGCCCGGTTCAGTTGCGGCGTATGGCGGAGGCGTGATTCCCGCGAGCGCGTCGGGTCTGGAATAGCGCGCGCGAATGCCGCGAGCGATGATGTCCACCTGATTCTCCGTGAGCATGCCGCCGGCGCTCTTGGCAAATGCAGCCATGGAAGTTCCGGCGATTCCGTTGGTGATTACCTTGTGAAGAGTCGCGTCATCCGCGATAGCGAGGTATACGGGATCGCCGAGCGAGAGCGCCGCGCCGCCCTTCGCTTCGACGCCGTGGCAGCCGGAGCAATTTTGGTGGTAGAGCGAGTCGAAATCGGTGACGTTGTCGGGATCAATGGGAATTGAAGTTGGGGCGGGGCGTCCAGGCAAGTTGCTGCAACCCGCGCAAAGAAGCAGGGCGGCGAGGAACGGAGGCGCGATTCCGCGAGTGTTCATCGCTCGAGATCCTCGCGTTTTCTTTCGGCCATGGTTCCCGGCGCTTCAATGCCCGCGCGCACCGAGAACGGAATGAACTGTTTCACGGGCACGCGCTGCTGGCGGACAACCACGAGACCTGCGACGATCCCGAAACCAAACTGAGAGGCGATGAACCACCACCAGTCAACGCGCTGCCCAAGCAGCGGATTGATCAGGTCCAGCATGCTGTGCAGCAATCCGGACCACAAAATGGGCGCAACGACACCGCCGAGAAAAATCGGATGGCGCGGAATCATCGGCAGCATTGCGCCGTAAAGAAGGCCAACGAGAACGGAAGTCAGAAGATGAATGAAGACCGCAAGAAGAAAGCTGTCCAGGTGGAACGCCTTCAGCGTTTCAGGGCTAACCCTATGCACGGTGGCGGCCAGCAGGTTGATGGGATACCAGATGCTGCCTTGCTTCAGGACGCCGTACAGGCAGGCGAGGAAAGCCATGGCAACGCTACCGGCGAGCCCACCCTTGATGCCGGCGGAAACAGGATAAGTTTCCAAAGGAAGAAGCGCGCGGTGGAGTTCGGGGGCTATCTTCAATCGCGCGACTTCGTGGCGGGGAGTGGCGATGGTTATTTGCTCCGCCTCAATGGGAACTTGCACTTCCTTTTCGTGAGGAAACACATCGAGGAACCAGCCAACGCAGCCAGACACCGCGAGAATTGCGCCCAAAATCATGACGGAGAGGCTGGTGATGAGTCCAGCCATGACCAGCGTGATGCCAAAGGCTAGAACGATGGGCCACGCGGTGGGAGCGGGCAGCGTGACCGTATTTGATGTCGCGCTGTGCGGACCGGATTGTGCGTTAGCTGAAGACATTTCCTTCATCTCTCTTTAGCGACCAACGATATAGACAACCGTGAAGACTACGATCCACACAACATCCACGAAGTGCCAGTACATCGCAAACGTGTCGACATTTTTGTAATGCTCTTGTTGAACCTTGCCAAACAAAGCCAAAAGTAAAACGGTGAGCAGGCCGATGAGGCCGACGGTGACGTGGAATGCGTGCAGGCCAACCAGCGAATAGTAGGTAGTGCCGAAAAGGTTGGTGCTGATGGTCAGGCCTTTGTCGTAGATCAGGTGATGCCACTCCCGGCCGGTGGCGATGAGGAAAATCGAGCCGAGCGCCAGGGTCAGAAACCACCACAGCCGAAACGGGCCGAGATTCGCTTTGCGCAGCGCGCCAACCGCAGCGTGGATGGTGAGGCTGCTGGAAAGGAGGCAGATCGAAGCAAAGATAGGGAGTTCGAGAACTTCGCGAGGAGTGGGGCCGGAAAGACTTTTGCCGATATAGAAAATGTACGCAACCACGAAAATGGTGAAGATTGCAGACTCCGCCGCAATCAGCGCGAGCATGCCGACCTGGCCCTTGTACGGCAGCGACCACTGCGTTTCGATGGACGCCGATGTGTTGGCGATGGAACTCAAATGTGGTGCTCCTCACTCGCTTTAAATTCGTTATTCATATTGCCAATCCGGATCTTCGGGATGCTTGATGTCCCACAGCGGGCGGCGGCTGTTCACGACGGGGATGCTGGCGAAATTGTACTCGGGCGGCGGTGAAGAGGTGGACCATTCGAGGGTCCAGGCGTCCCACGGATCGTTTCCAGCGGGTCGGCCCTTAAATAGGGAATAGAGAAGATTGCCGACAAAAACCAGGGTGCCGGCAATCTGGAAAAAGACACCGATGGTGACGATCAAGTTCCAGATTTCCCAACCGCGGCCGGGTTCGTACGTATAGATACGGCGGGGCATCCCCAGAATTCCGGGGATGTGCATAAAATCGAACGTGAGATGGAAACCGATGACGAAAAGCCAGAAATGAAGCTTACCCAGCTTCTCGTTGTAGAAGCGGCCGCTCATTTTGGGGAACCAATAATAGAAGGCGGCGAAGATCGTGAAGAGAATTGCACCTACAATAACGTAGTGGAAATGGGCCACGACGAAGTACGATCCGCTGAGCTGCCAATTAAATGGAGCCGCAGAGAGCATGATACCGGTGAGGCCGGCGATGAGGAATTGAAAAAGAAATGCGACGCAAAAGAGCATGGGCGTTTTGAAAATAAGCTTGCCGCCCCACATGGTGCCCAGCCAATTGAAGATTTTGATTCCGGTGGGAACGGAAATGATCATGGTGGTCATGGCGAAAAACGTGTTGCCGTAGGAATTCATGCCTACGGTAAACATGTGGTGCGCCCAGACGCTCATGCTGACGAAAGCGATGGCAACGCTTGCGGCGACCATTATGGGATAGCCGAAAATGGGCTTGCGCGAGAAGACCGGAATAATTTCCGAGGCGAAACCGAAACATGGAATGACGAGGACGTAGACCTCGGGGTGGCCGAAGATCCAGAAGAAATGCATCCAGAGAACGGCGGAGCCTCCGGCCTGGGTGTCGAAGAAATGCGCGCCGAGAAAACGGTCGAGGGCGAGCATGACTTGCGCAGCAGTAAGAGGCGAGATGGTGAGAATGACCAGGACCGCCATGACCAGGACGAGCCAGACGAGGAGGGGCATTTTGCCAAGCGCCATACCAGGACACCGTAGGCAAAAAATAGTGGCGATGAAATTGACGGCGGCTCCGATACTGCCAAATCCGGAAATCAGCAGGCCCAGCGTCCAAAAATCGGTGCTATGTCCCAACGAAAATACTTTTGCTGTGAGCGGGGCGTAGGCGAACCAGCCAACGTCCGGAGCAGTGCCCACACCATAGAGGCCATAGCCGCCGACGAAGCTGAAGTACAGCAGAAATCCGCCGAATGCGGTGAGCCAGAAACTCCACGCGTTCACGCGAGGGAAAGCCATATCTCTTGCGCCGATCATGAGGGGCACGACGTAATTGCCGAATCCAAAAAGGACAGGCATCGCAACGAAGAAGATCATGGTGGTGCCATGCATGGTGAACATCTGATTGAAGAACTGCGGCGAAACGAAATGGTTGTGTGGAACGATAAGCTGGATGCGCATGATGGTGGCTTCAATGCCGCCGATCACCAGGAACACGAGTGCGTAGAGGATATAAAGGATACCGATACGCTTATGGTCAACGGTGGTGACCCACGAGTGCAGAATGACGCCGAACGGGCGAGAAGGCTCGTGAACAGCGGTGAGCGCGATGGACTCAGTCGACATGGAGCGAACCCCCCGGGGTCATTTCAGAGACTCCAGATAGGCGGTAACGGACTCGAGATCGGCGTCGCTTAAATTCATAGCGGGCATAAGCGAACCGGGCTTGATTGTATCGGGACTGTGAATCCACTCTTTCAGATTTTCGCGGGTATTGGACGCCGCTCCGGAGGCGATGGTGTCACGGCTCATGAGATGCGTTAGATCGGGACCAAAGCGACCATTCGCGATAGTGCCGGAAATTTTATGGCAATTGATGCACGCGGTTGTTTCAAATATCTTGCGCCCGGCCGCAACGGAATCAGAAACAGACGCAGGTTGCTTCTGCGCGGAAACCCAGGCGGCGAACTGTTCCGGGGAGTCAACGTAGACGCGAAGAAGCATCTTTGCGTGCTGCGTGCCGCAATATTGCGCGCACTGGCCGACAAACATTCCGGTTTCGTGAGGATCAATCCATATGGAGTTAATACGATTGGGAATCAGGTCGGTTTTTCCGGCCAACTGCGGCACCCAGAAGCTGTGGTCGGTGTCGGCGGAAAGAAGTTTGACGAAAGTCGGCGTGGGATTCGCGCGGTCGCTGACCGGAACGTGCAGTTCGTTGGCGGTGACGACGCCAAGGGTAGGATAGCGGAATTCCCACCAAAATTGATGGCCAACAGCCGTGACTTGCACGGCGCCGGGCGGGGGAATCGCGTCCTGGACCGATTGAATCACACGCGCCGTGGCAAAGAACAGAACCAAGACGATCAGTACCGGGACCACGGTCCAGGCGAGTTCCACTTGATTGCTGCCGTAAACCTGGGGCGGCTCGCGATTGTCGTCCGCGCCGCGGTGCCGGTATTTCCACACTGCGTATACCAGAAGAGAAAACACAACGGCAAAAATCAGTCCGGTAATGGTGAGGACAAAAAAAGACAGGCGACGGATGGCGTCGGCCGGGGTCGATACGGTCTTGAAGATGTCCGGGACGGGAGCGGCAGATTGCATTGCTGCGAACGAAGATCCGGCAGCAAGCAAAGTCGCGCCAAGCGCCAAAAAGTGCTTGAGGCGGCCGAACGGGAACGGAATCAAGACCTTGTCGAAGATTTGAGACGCCATGATTGAGACCAAAGAACTTGCTTGGAACGCCAGATTGGATGTTTCAGAGGAGAGTTAAGCTATCACATTCTTTTGAAAACTGCGTCAACAAATGCCCGTAGCATAGCGGGGTTACGCGATTCGCATTATGCATCGGTTTTAGAAGTATGGGTGGCGCGAAAAAAGATTACGCCGGACCCAGAACCAGTACTCGCGAGGAAAGCGAGAACGGTCCAGGCCCGGCGTAGGTTTTCAGAAGCGACGGAGCAGCTTATCGGGGTTTCCCGCTCTCATGTTGAGGCGGCGGCTGGTGCTGCTGCACCATATGCTGTTGTTGCTGAGCGTGCCTTTGCTCCATCTGTTGCGTTTGTTGCTGGTGCTTCTGTTCCAGTTGCTGCTTCTGCGCCTCGCTGGCATTTTGTTTTGCCTGACGCGCGTGCTCCTGGTCCTGTTTCTGTTGTAGCTGTTGGTGTTCTTTTTGCTGCTTGGCGTAAAGCTGGTCCTGTTGCTTCTGGTATTTCTGATTCATCTTGTCGTTGCCGGTGTTCGGCGCAGGAAGGCGTTCATGGGCCGGAAGGTCATTGGGGTGAACAGCGGTGTTGCGGGCGGCCGGTGTGCCGGCGTTGCCTCTGGCCGGCGGGTTATAATGCCCCTCGGAAGTGGGCGCGGTGACGCCGCCTCTGAATTCGCCGGGTTTGGCAGTGGCAGCGATCGGCGGCCTGCCGTGATTTACGGAAGCGCGCAATTCCTGGTTACCGCGAGCCTGCTCGACGTGTTGATTTTGCGCCGCAACCGGCGGAATGTGCCTTTCGCGCTCGGCTGCTTCTTCCTGCGAAGTCGCCCGGGCGTTAATTCCACCCTGGCCGCCGTTGTAGCTAACGCGATTCACGGTGACATTATTGATCCTAGTGTTGTAAACGTTGTGGATCACCGTGACGTTCACGTTGTTCACTTCGCGGTTGTAAAAAAAGTGTCCGTGATCCCAGCGGCCGCCTTCGTAGCCATGGCCGAAATAGCCAAAGCCATAGTTGATGCCGCCATAAAATCCAATTACCGGCCCCCAATAACCTGCGTGGAAAAAGAAGGCCGACCCGCCCCATCCCCAATAGGGAGGCGTCCACAAGTAGCCGACTTCGGGAGCGAGGACCCAGGTGCCGGGTACCCAGAAATAATCGTTTCCATCCCAAGCCCAATAGCCGGGCGTCCAGATGTAGCCATCGCCGGGGCAAAGCGGCTGTTCATAAACCGGCAATTCAGGAGGGGCAAAACCAACGGAGATTGCTACGCCGACTTGCGCGCGAGCCACTGAAGAAAACGCAAACATTGCAAGCACGATCAAACACAAACGAAGCCACAGGTTAATGCGCATGGTCCTTCCTTTTGTTTAGTCTCTGTATTTCCTTGGGTAATAACGCACTGCAGGACCGGAACTACGACCCAAATTCCGGGTAAATCGAACTGGTTCTAAACCCGGATTGCAACGCATTTTACTGTAACAAGGATCCATCCTCTATACACGCGTCAGTGTAGGCCAACGGGAAAAATCTTCTATTCCGTAAAGAGGGAAGGCAAGCCGCGATCAGGGCTTTTGGCTTCCGGCGAGATGCTTGTCGAACTTTTTGTGAAATACAGTGACGCCGAACACCGGATTCTCGCGCGTGCCGGTGATGCTGATGGGAAGTACGGCGCCATAACCTTTTTTCTCGAAGAAGGGATCCAGAGGCTTCAACAAAATGGATTTCGTGCCGGTCATGGTTTGAGAAAGCTTGGCCTGAAGGCTGAGATGGCCGGAGAGGTCGAGAGCGCCATTGAGAAGTCCATAGGTTCCGGCGCGGTCAATTGCCGCGCCTTCCACACTGAACTGGAGGCTGCGAAAACGAAGGATGCCATCCTGAAGAAGGAAATTGCCGTTGAGGTCGGAGACGGCGCTGCCAGTCTCGTCATTCTGTGGTTGACCCAAGGCGTGACGGCTGAGTGACTCCAGCTTTTCACGCAACTCCGGGCTGCTCCATTTGCCATTGTCTACACTGAATTCTCCGTCCAGAGTAATTTTCTCGATGGTGCGTATCTGTCCTGGAGGAATTGTTAGTTTTGCCTTGATCTTGACGGGACCGGTAAGCATGGGCTTGTCCGAATTGATTGCCAGGCTCAAGAAATCCTGGATGCGGCCGTTGGGCACCGTGGCGTCTATGGAAATAAGGTGGCCCTGCTTTTCGGGCATGCGTACGACGCGGCCTACAGCGACGATCAGGGACTTTATCAGCGTGGCGTTGACCGGATGAAGATAGGTGTCGCCATTCGTGCCGTCGACGGTGGCGGAAAAGTCCGTGTGCAACGGAACAGGCCGACCCACCTTGTCCAAAGAAAAATCTGGCGTATCCGTCTGGCCATCCACTTCCAGGTTTGAGAGCACGCCGCTATATCTGCCGATAGAAGAAAGAATGCCTGCGATGCCTGGGAAAGGACCGAGATCCGCGTGAGTGAAATCATAGTCGCCGGTGACCGGAGTGCCGCCAGGATCATCGGCGTTCCATGGGCCGAAGCGCCCGTGCGTGACGATTTCTCCTTTAGGTTTGCCGTTGGTGAGATTGCCCCGAAACGCGAAGGGTTGGTTGGCGCCCGCGGACGTGAGCAGCAGATTGTGAATATCCCAATCCAGCGGCTCTTTGCCCTGTTGTTTGGGAAGAATCCGAATATCGCTGTTATCGCAGATCACGCGGTCGACAATAATTTTCGGGATGGGACTGCCGATTGGGGCAGGCGATCGTGGGGGTTGCTGCTGCGTTTTGTTGCTGCCGTTGTTGTTTTCACGCGGCGGGATCGTGATTAACATGTTTTGTACACGGACCAGCGAGATGTGCTTCACGGGGCGCAGAAGCCCGACGATGCCCACGGTGAAGGAGAATTTTTCAATCTGGATCAGCGGGGCAACATCCTTGCGGCCGTGGTAATACAATGCCAGGCCTTCGCCCGTGACGTTTGGGCTGGCGAACACTCGTATGTGAATTGTTTTGAGATCTACATCGCTGCGGAACCGGTCGACCAGGGCTTCTGTCAGGGATTTGCGGAGTCTGTCTTCGATGCGCTGCGGCCAGAAATAAATATAGGCACCGGTGACCAGCAACAGGAGAACAAAGGCGGCGGGAATAAGAAGGAGCAGCCATTTTTTCGAAAATCGATCGGCAGGCGGCATCGCAAGAGTCTCGCAAAAATCCCGCTATCGGGAAAAGTTTGATGAAGTGTTCGGGCGGAGCTGGCACTTCGGTCCGGCGGAAACCTGCACCCGCGGATTGCGCAATGTATCTTAGGGAATTGGGCGGCGTCCCTGAATCATGCGAATCAGGAGCACGATCAGCGCCAATACCAGAAGAATGTGGATGAATCCGCCCAGCGTGTAGGAGGTGACCAGTCCCAGCAGCCACAAAATCAAAAGCACGATGCCCGCGGTCATCAGCAAGTCCATGATGTTCTCCTCATCTACCGCTGGTTCTCACGGAAATACACGTCTTGTTCAGGCCTTGCGCAACTTTTTTCGGATCGTTTGGAACGCTCGAAGAATAGGCTCTGCGACGCGTAAAGGCCATCCGGCAATCCATGTAGTGTGGCAGCCTGTGTATTCGCATATTCCGCGCACGCCAGAGGCGAATTTACTGCAAGGGCGCCGCGACGGGTGAGTCTCCGGACACTACGGCGCTCGAGGGCGTTTCCTGAAGGGTCTTAAGCTCTTGCTGGATTTTCGTCGCGGATTTGTTGTGTTTGCGCGGAGGCCCGGCTGGATCTTTCCCGGAGTAGTAGGCCAGAAGTTGCGCCTTCAGATCCGGATCGATGCTGGCCGTCCGCTCTTTCGCAAGGCGATCCAGCAGTTCGGCGCAGGTCTTGTCGTTCAGTTTATACTCGCCGCGAACGGTGACTTTGCCGACATCGAAATTATCGTTGGGGAGTTCGAGCTGCCCATTACCGACGGCGACCAGGAATTGACGGTAGCAATCGACGGTTGCGTTGAAACTGCGCTCAAACAGTTTCTCCGCTTCCGGAGTGGGAGTACGAAACGTGAGGACGCGAAGAGGGCCGACTTTTGGCAGGATGCGAATGATAAAAGCGAGAAACTTGTCGCCCACGGTCGGCCGGCTGTAATCCCTGCCCCACTCTTTTTCGTAGCTGGAACGCGAAATATTGTAGAGAAATTTTTTGCGCGTCATTCCGGGCAAATCTTTCTGGATATCGTCCTGCTTCAGATTCCAGGCGACGCGAGACGCCCTGGGAATCAACGTGCTCACGCAGTAACGATAGGTGTTTGCTGCGTGCTCTTCGTCCTTGGTAATGGACTTGAGCTCAATGCCATAGGTGTCCACGAAAGCTTTGTTCAGAAGCGGCAGGGAGACCTCAAAGCCCACAAAATCTCGATAACTGTCCGAGGCGTAGCGACCCTTGGCCACCTGTAGCACGTCAAAACCAAATTCGGTTTTAATGTGAGCGAGAGGATTGTCCTCGTAAGTGACCACGCGCCCATATTTTCGCCGTAAGGCGGGATAGAGTTGAGGAACCGACAAATTCGTGGCCAGAGGATGCCCTTCATTGTCCGCTGCATAGTGCGAAAGCGCTCCCAAGGCGAAGGCATATTCGTTGAGATTCGAAGCGTTGTGCAACAGGGCGATAATGAAATCTCCACTGCGAAAATAATGCGTCAGATCGCTGAAAAACTTGCTGCCGCCGGGATAGTAGCCCATGTCCTGGACGATTGCTCCGCCATAGGCATAAGCGTGGGCCTTCAGAAGATCGTCAGGAGTGGAATCGGGGAAACGTTTCAGGAGAAGCGGACGAAGATTGCTGTCCCATACAACGTCGATCACCGCTTCATGCGTTAGAACGGAGTAGGCGGGGGAAGGGGTGGGGCTAACAATCAAAAAAACGATCAAGAGTGCAACCGCACGGCGCATCAGACTTTTCATTGACGGAAACTTAACCTGTGACGACGAGATTTGGCGAGAGCGTTGGTTGGGGAAGCAAATGGCCCGCCCGTTAAGGCGGGCCAAATAAACCAAACGATTCAATTTCCTGCCGGTCAGAAACCGGCGCCACGCGTCTTGTGAGATTCGCGGGTGTCCGTGTCGCTGAGGGATGCGGTGAACTCATCGACTTGCGCTTCAGCTTGATCTTTGGCGATGCCGTAACGTTCCTGCACTTTTCCGATCAACTGATCGCGTTTGCCGCTGATGGTCGTCAAATCATCATCCGTCAGCTTGCCCCACTTCTCTTTCGCTTTTCCAGAATACTGCTTCCACTTTCCTTCCACGCGGTCCCAATTCATGAATGCCTCCTCGATTAAAGAGTTGCTCTGGTACTCAGCTATGAAACGCGCCGGGGGGCTACAGCGATATACACGGATTCATTGGGGAATTGAGGTGAGGCACCTGACGGAATGCGCTAAGCACAAAAGGTGGGGGAAAGCTTACCGTTAAATACAGGCCGCCGCCGATACTCCCCGCTGAACGCAAATCCTATAAACAATGGCATGGGAACAAGATTCGTTGAGGCCGAAGTGAATTGCTTCAACTGAATTTTGCTCAAACAGGAGGGTTCAAATATGGGCAGTAAGTCAGTTTTAGGAATTGTTTTGGTGGTTCTGGGCGTCCTTGCATTGGCCTATCAAGGGTTCACGTATACGGTGCCGAAAAAGGCCGTTGATGTAGGTCCAATCCATGTGACGAAGGACGAGCACCACACGGTTCCTCTGCCCCCGATCATCGGCGCGCTGGCGCTGATTGGCGGGATTGCGTTTCTAGTTGTCGATCGTCGCGACAAATAGAGTTGCCAGCCCGGGTTGCAATGTTGTGCTCTCAGTAACCACATACGCCCGGCTACAGGGCTTGCCTTATGGCTGAGGCGTTGATCCGTTTCTATTCTCGGCTAGTTTGCGTAAACGCAGAAAGAGGAGGAATCCAACATGGGAAAGATACTTCGAACGGTTTCGATCGGCATAGGCGCACTCACACTGAGTTTTGCCGCTGCTACGGTTCACGGAAGGACCATACAACAGGAACCCGACAACACTTCCGCGAATAAGAACCAGAGCACGACGGCTGACCAGCAGAAAAATGATCCGGCGGACCGGGAACTTGCCCAGAAGATCCGCCAGTCGATCACCAACGACAAATCGCTTTCCACCGACGCCCATAATGTGAAAGTGATCGTGCGCAACGGCAAAGTGACCCTGAAGGGCCCCGTACAATCCGAAGACGAAAAGAAAAGCATCGTGGACAAGGCGACCGATCTGGCAGGTGCGGACAACGTAACAAACAAATTGACGGTTAAATCCTGACCGTTCCATTCAAGGAGACCCCTGAAAGGGCCGATACAGGCCTTTTTCAGGGGCTTCTCGATCTCTGAAATACAGTAAACGTGGTATTCAACCTTTCCAAGTGAACGGTTTAACTGGTTCTATTGAAAAAGAGACTTCGATGGTTGTTGGAGATAAGATGCCAATGCGGAACCTGGAGACTACTGAATCGGGGACTACCCCTATGTCAATCGGCACAGATATGACCACGCTGAACATTCTGGTGGCGGACGACCACGATATTATTCGGCGTGGATTGAAAGACTTGTTGGCCGCAAAACCGGGATGGGAAGTTTGCGCCGAGGCGAAAACCGGAAAAGAAGCGGTGACGCTGGCAGAACAGCTAAAGCCGCACATTGTTGTGATGGATATCAGCATGCCGGACCTGAATGGCCTGGAGGCCGCGCGTCGAATTCACAAGTCCCTACCGAAAACGGGCATCCTGATTTTGACCATGCACTTCTCCGACCAGCTGGTTCGCGAAGTGGTGGAAGCTGGCGCCCGCGGGTACATTCTAAAATCGGATGCTGACAGGGACCTTGTCACCGCTGTGGACTCCATTTCAAAACGGAGAACTTTTTTTACGTCGCGCGCGTCGGAAATGCTGTTGGGAGACTTTTCCTTCCAGGCCACGGGAGCGGAACCGAAGCTTCCAGCGAGAAACCGGCTGACGGCGCGGGAACGCGAAATTGTGCAGCTGCTGGCCGAAGGAAAAAGCAGCAAGGAAGTCGCCGTCTCGCTGGGAATCAGCGTTAAGACAGCGGAAACGCACCGTGCTAATATTATGCGGAAGCTGGAGATTCATTCTGTGAGCGAGTTAGTGCGCTACGCCATCAAGAACCAGATTATTGAGGCGTAATATTTCGGCCATTGAAAAGCCTGGCTGCCGGTGAGAGGCACCAGCAGAATCTGACGCAAGGCTTTTTCGGAGCGAGCGCGACTTCCCCGCAACGGCTCCCGGAGAGAGTTCCCTTCATGCCTCGAGTTTTAATTGTCGACGACCATGCATTCATACGGCGGGGCGTCGAAACGATCCTGCAATCGTTTCCGGAATGGGAAGTCTGCGGCGAAGCCAGCAATGGCAGCGACGCGGTTCAGCTTGCAAATCAACTCAGTCCTGAAGTTGTTCTGATGGATGTAACCATGCCGGGCATGAATGGCCTGGAAGCCACTCGGATCATTCGAAAACAACATCCCGAAGTGAAAGTGATCCTGCTTACGCTTCACGAATCCTCGGAAGTGCTCCGAAGCGGATTCCGTGCCGGGGCAAACGGGTATCTGCTGAAGGCGGATGCCGAGGAAGAATTGATGAAAGCATTGCGTGTAGTGGTTGGAGATGGCTCGTATATCAGCCCCAAGATAGATCAGACCGTTGTGGCGCAGGTTATCAGCGAAATTCGATCCTCCTAGTAAAGCAGTAAAGCTGCAAGTCATAGAGCGACGTTGTGCGCAAGAGCGTAGCCCTATCGAGCTAGAAACGAAACTGCGATTTGTGACTTACGGCAGAGTGCCCCTCAGCCCGGTAATTCCGCCAACTGTTCGCCCGGAAGGAAATTGTGTCCACAGTTGAAGTTTCTCGATCAGTTGTTTCGAGAGCAGTGCCGATGCGCTTCGGGTCGCTGATATTGGCGCTGGTGTTGCTCGTAGTGACCGGCTTGATCGGACTGGTTACCGTGGAGAGAATGAAGCAAAGCCGCGAACTGGTATTGCACGCATATTATGTGCGCGGGTTGCTGAAGGATTTGCGATCCGAAATTGACGAAAACCACGCAAATTTCGACCTGTATCAACTGTCACGAAATCCTGATGAAGCGGCCGATCTGCAGAGACAGGCTCAGGAACAGCTTGGGATCGTTCAACAGCTGCGACAGCTGACCCGAGACAACCCCGGCCACCAGAATGGCTTGGAGAATTTCCGCATGATCCTGGAAGAGGATCTTACACAACTGCGCGATTGTGTGGGGAAGCGCAGTTGCCTGGGCAGCACTCCCGAAAGCAAAACCGACGAAATGGCGGCCATCTTCTCGCGCCGCAAGACCATGTCCGTGATGCTTCAGCAAATGGAGGCCAGGGAGGCACAACTACTGGACGACCGGCTGCAAATATGGGACCGGCTTTTCACCCGCATGGTGATTACGCTGGTGGGCACGTTCGTTCTTGCTTTGGTGCTCTTGCTCTACAGTTTCAACCTGTTGATTCGGGAAATTGAACGGCGCAAGGAACTGGAGCGGATCGAAAAAAAGAACGCGGAATCCTACAGAATGCTCAGCGCGCGTATCCTTGAACTGCAAGACGTGGAACGGCGCAAGATTGCGCGGGAACTCCATGATAGCGTCGGGCAATTCCTGGCCGGCTTGAAACTCAACCTGGCGCGACTTCAGCGGCGAGATGCTGCCGGACAGAACCAACCCCTGCTGGCGGAGTCGCTGGATTTGACCGACAAAGCGATCCTCGAGGTGAGGACGATCTCTCACCTGCTTCACCCGCCGCTGTTGGACGAACTGGGTTTTCACTCGGCGGTGCGGTGGTACACCGACGGCTTCGCCAAACGGAGCGGAGTTCGCGTGGATCTGCAATTGAGCGAAGTTGTGGAACGCCTGCCGCGGGAGATCGAGCTGGCGTTGTTTCGCGTGCTCCAAGAATCGCTCACCAATGTTCATCGCCACGCGAAAGCAAGCTGCGTTGAGATTGAAGTGCAATGCACGGATTACGAGGTGATCCTGGTGGTATGCGATGACGGCGTCGGCATCGATCTAAACGTGCTTGGCAGATTCCGCGCCGGGCAAGCCGGCGGAATCGGACTGGCCGGGATGCGGGAACGGCTGGCGGAGCTGGGCGGAAAATTGGAAGTGGAATCCTGGGCCGGTGGGACGGAGATACGCGCAACGTTACCGACACATCAGTGCGACCCGAAGGATGCCTCTCCCGAGAAGATTACGATCACGCCCAGCGCGGATTAGCCTGCCGGGACTTTGTGCTTCAACTTGCTCGCCAAAATCTACGTTCGCGAAATTCATTGCCACGCTTCATTCTGCAGAGTGAGCTAGAGCTTGGGCGTTGTCCCCGTAGTCGGTGATGAGCTGGCCGTTCGTGGTGTTGAAAATGAAATATTCGCCGGGCGAGCTCGCGGCCATCTGCGCCAGTTGATTCCTGGCAACTTCCAGGCTTTCGACGGCCTTGATCCAGACAGGTTGGCCGTCGGGCAGCCTCATAAAGAGGTCGAATTTCTCTCGCATCACGTTTACCTCCGAGCTGGTCCATTTCTGAGATATGGATAGGGCAACACGAGGTCCATCCAGGTCTAAAGATCGTAAGTGCTTTTATATTAGCGAGATAGAACGACAAATGGGCATCGGATATGGCTCGATATTTGGGCGGTGCGCGGAATTATTTGCAACGATCTGTATAAATCCCATACTAGTACGAGGGGCAGGTTTGAAGAGAGGGCCACTTCGGGAAGCAACGAATAGCTTTCAAAAGAGGAGGGGACGCCGTGAAGCGTCCCCTATTGGTCAGGATGAGAATGTTGAATTGTTGCCATTCTGAGCGCCGCATGCACCCGGAACCATACGGCATTTCCTGTAAAAACGCGCGAATAAATTGCGAGGCCCAGAAAGAGATCAATGAGCCGCGCCGACCGCAGGAGCAGCCGCAAGTCTCTTAAGCGATTCCACATAAGGCGCTGTGGCTACGCCCCGTTCGGTAAAGATGGCACGGATGTAGCGGTTCGGCGTCACATCAAACGCGGGATGCGCGGCGTGGACGTCGGGCGCGATGCGAATGCCCTGAAAGTGCGTGACTTCCTCTGAAGAGCGCTCCTCGATGGGAATTTGGTCTCCACCTGGAATCGAGAGGTCGAAGGTGGAAATGGGAGCGGCGACGTAGAAGGGAACATCGTTTTCCTTGGCTAGTACTGCGATCTGATACGTGCCGATCTTGTTGGCGGTATCGCCATTTGCTGCGATGCGGTCCGCGCCAGTTACGATGGCTCCCACTTTACCGGTCTTCAGGAAGTGGCCGACCATGTTGTCTGTGATCAGCGTGAGCGGGATGCCGCCGCGGTGGAGTTCCCAGGCGGTCAGGCGTGCGCCCTGCAGATAGGGACGCGTTTCGGGCACAAGGACGTGCAATTTGCGGCCTTGTTCGAAGGCCACGCGAATCACCCCGAGAGCGGTGCCGATGCCTGCGGTGGCCAGCGCGCCCGCGTTGCATTGCGTCATTACCTGGCCGTCTTTGGGCATGAACTCCGCGCCGTACCGGCCAATGGCTAGATCGGTGGCCAGTTTTTCCCGGTGAACTTCTTTCGCTTCGGCCACCATGGCGTTGCGAATCGCGGAAAGATCGGCGTGGGACCGCAGTAATTCCTGAAAGCGGCCCTTCATGCGCTCCAATGCCCAGAAAAGGTCGACGGCGGTGGGGCGAGTTTTGGCCAGCGTGTCACAAATTTCTGGAAATTCCGTTTTCAAGGAATCAATCGAAGTGGCGGACGACTTCTGAACGCCGAGTGCCACGCCCATTGCCGCGGCTACACCAATTGCCGGCGCGCCACGGATGACCATTTCACGAATCGCTTTGGCGACTTCGCGATAATCGGTGTAGGTGTAGCTTACTTCCTCTAAGGGAAGCCGGCGCTGGTCCAGCATAACCACGCCTTTGTCGGTCCATTCAATCGGTTGAGCAACGTACATTCTTCGCAAAACCTCTCTTCCTATTGTATCGAAGGTCTTTGGGGAGTCGAACGTTCAATGATTCGTTGGAACTTGTGTAAACCCGTGGGTGGCCAGTGCCAAACTGACGCCGATGAGCGAGTTGTAGCCAAGGTGCATCAGATAGCTTGCGAACACGCTGCCAGTGCGGGCGCGGACAGCGGTGAAAATAATGCCAACCAGTGACATGACGGCGATCAAGCTTTTGGCTCCGCCAAGTTGCGGGCCATGCATCAGTCCGAAAAGCACGCCAGTGACGACGATGCTTGGCACAATGCCGAACCAGCGCGCGAACATGGGATAGAGATAACCGCGAAAAATAGTTTCTTCCGCCAGTGGTGCGATCAACACAGCCGTGGCCACGAAAAGCATGGCGGTATGCTTGTATTTGAAGACTTGCTCGATGGGCGTATTTTCCGGCGTTTGAATTACGGAGGTTAAGGCGAATACAAGAAGCGACAAGCCGCAGCCGACGAAAAAGTAAATCAGCGGATGCCGGGGTTGACCGTCACTTTTCGGCAGAATTTTGCGCCAGCCGAGCGTGCTCCAGAAGGGCTGACCATGAAGCAACGCCAGGGTGACGTACAAGAAAAACAACAGCAGCGCATAAATCACGACGGTGCTGCCGATGGCGACCTGCGGCTTGGACAACATGTATTCTTCGAGCTGCTCGGTGGTCATTTTCTGGTGCGGCGCATAGACCGTCAGAAAAATCATCTGCACGGTCAGCAGGCTGATCAGAATGAAAAACAGGAAGACAATCAGGTGCAGCCACGACCAGGAAATTTGCAGGTCGGGCGGATAGACGCGTTGAGACAGCGGTAATTGCTCCAAAGCAACGCGCGAGTCGGGATCCAAGGGTGTCAGCGGAGCGGGAGTCAGCTCCGGATGCGATGTGGGCCTCTCGAAGTTGGGATCCGGCTCCCGCGGCGGCGGATTCTCGTCAAATGGATTTATCACTTTGTCCGCTTTCCCTGACCCGGCCAACCTGCCACCAATGCGGCGGCCAGCAGGGGAAGCAGCAGTTCGTGGTGGCCCGTCATCGCATAGCCTCTGGAAACCTCGCCCTTCTTCGGATTAGATGCGGCGGTGGGACGTTTCACGACATTCATGATTGGCCGGTAATGCTGGATGAAATCAAAATTGGCGGTGGTGATGGAGCGCAAGGGAACGCCGAGATTGCGCACGACGGAAATGGCTTTGAGAAAAACTTCGGGAAGAAGCACGGCCGATCCCCAGTTGAGATAAACGCCGCCGGCATCCATTTGCTGCACCAGCGCGCAGAACAAGCGGAAATCATGGAGAGAAGCGGCGCCAAGGGCTGCGCCATCCGCCGAGGGATGCATGTGCGAAATATCCGTGCCGATCGCGAGATGAACGGTGACCGGGATGCGCTTCCTGTAAGCGGCGACGAGGATGCTGAGTTCCGGGTGTTTCGGTTCCAGAATGCCGCTGGTGAGATATTGACCGGCGGCTTCTCCGTAGCCCATGCGAACCCGATAGGCCAGCTTGGCGATTTCGTTGATGCTTGATCCCGTTTCGGCGGCCATGCCGAATTGACCTTTGCCGAGCGCGGCTTCCACATCCTCGGAAGTGTTTCCGGCCATGGCAATTTCAAAATCGTGGATAAGCGCCGCGCCGTTCATGGCGATGCCGGAGACGTAGCCCTTGTCCATCAGATCGATCAGCACGGGAGCGAGCCCGACTTTGATGACGTGGCCGCCGATGCCCCACAGAATCGCGCGCTTGCGTTTGCGCGCTGTGTGAATCGCCGATGCCAGCTCTCGCAAATCCTGCGCTGCCAGAATTTTCGGAAGGGTATCCAGGAATTCCGTGAAAGAAGCTCCGCGGCGCGTGGGTTTCGCCAGATCGCTCGCGGTCACTTTGCTTTTGCGCGCGGCGAGCGGGTACGTGCGAACACCCCCCAGTGTTACCGGCTGGATGGAATAAACGCTCATGCGGGTCTCCTTACTCTACGGGGGAAGAAGAGGACGCGCAAGCGGCGTGATGCTTGTGAAGCGTTTTGGTTCGCGAAAGCGGCGGCGAGCTGAAGGGACTTAAGGCTTGTGGTCGCCGTTGGATTGAGGGCCTGTGCCGTTCATGTGCAGGACTCGCGCGAGGGCTTGGCCCGTGTAGGATTTTTTGGAGCGCGCCACGTGTTCGGGAGTTCCCTGCGCGACGATGCGTCCTCCGCCCTGGCCGCCTTCGGGGCCAAGATCGATGATCCAGTCGGCTTGTTTGATGACGTCGAGATTGTGCTCGATGATCAGAACGGTATTGCCCAGATCGGCAAGGCGCTGCAAAACGTCCACTAGTTTGCGCACGTCGTCAAAATGAAGGCCCGTGGTTGGTTCATCGAGAATATAAACCGTCCGGCCGGTTTGGCGTTTGGAAAGCTCGCGAGCCAGTTTGATGCGCTGGGCTTCGCCGCCGGAAAGCGTAGTGGCGGACTGGCCCAGTTGTACGTAGCCCAAGCCGACTTCCACCATGGTGGCCAATTTCTGTTGCACGTGCGGAATATTTTCCAACAATTTCAGCGCATCGATCGCGGGCAAATTGAGGACGTCATTGATGCTATGGCCCTTGTAGCGCACAGCCAGCGTCTCCGCGTTATAGCGGCGGCCGCGGCAGACTTCGCAGGTGACGTATACATCCGGTAGAAAATTCATTTCAATGCGGCGCAAACCTTCGCCTTGGCACGCTTCGCAACGACCGCCTTTTACGTTGAAGCTGAAACGGCCCGGCTTGTAGCCGCGTTCGCGAGATTCCGGCAGCATCGCAAAAAGTTCGCGAATCGGCGCGAACACTCCGGTGTAGGTGGCAGGATTGGATCGCGGCGTGCGCCCGATGGGAGCCTGATCGATCTCGATCACTTTGTCGATGTGCTCAATCCCCAGAATCATTTTGTGCGCGCCGGGGGGTTCCATGGAGCGATACAGCTTCTGCGCCAGTGCGCGGTATAAAATGTCGTTCACCAGCGTGGATTTCCCAGAGCCGGATACGCCTGTGACAACCGTCAACAGCCCAAGAGGAAGGGTGACGTCCACATCTTTCAAATTATTGGCGTGCGCGCCCAGAATCTGGATCGCTTTGCCATTCGGGCCGCGGCGCTTGAGGGGCACGGGAATTTCCACGGCGCCTGAAAGATAGCGGCCAGTCAACGATTCGGGAGCGGCGGCGATTTCCTCTGGCTTTCCGGTAGCGACCAGGTAGCCTCCGGCGTTTCCGGCGCCAGGCCCGAGATCGACAACGTAATCGGCGCGGCGAATGGTGTCTTCGTCATGCTCGACAACCAGGACTGTGTTGCCGAGATTGCGCAACTGCTCCAGCGAATGAAGCAGGCGATCGTTGTCGCGCGCGTGCAATCCAATCGACGGCTCGTCCAAAACATACAGCACGCCGCGAAGACGCGAGCCGATTTGCGTTGCCAGCCGGATGCGCTGCGCTTCGCCGCCGGAAAGCGTGGCAGCCGATCGTTCGAGACTTAAATAGCCCAGGCCGACAGCCAGCAGGAAGTCCAGCCGTTCCGCAATTTCGCTCAAGGGTCTGGCCGCCACTTCCAGCTGCCTGGACGACAGTTGAGAAATGATTTTGTCGACCGCGGGACGCGCATCGCTGAGCGCGAGCGCCGTAAAATCCGAGATGGACCAGCCGCCCAGCTTCACAGCAAGCGATTCCGGACGCAGCCGCCGGCCGAGGCACGCGCTGCAGGTTGTGGCGGACATATATTGCGTCATCCACTCGCGATAAGAATCGGAATTGGAATCCTCAAAATTGCGTTCCAGAAATTTCAGGATGCCCTGAAAACGGAAGCCCTTCTCACCGCTCTTGCCGCCGGTTTCTCCAGCGATCTTTTTTCCTCCCGAAGGAGGATAGCCATACAACAGAAGATTCTGGACGCGTGCGGGATATTTTTCGAACGGCGTGTCCAGGTGGAAGCCGTGCGCGTAGGCGCCAAGTTCCAGCGTGCGCTTCAAAATGGCAGAACCGGAACCCGGGCCCAGGCCACCGTCGAAGAGCGGCCGCGTCCAATCGGCAATCACCTTCGCGGGATCGAAATCGTACTTGGAGCCGAGCCCGTGGCATTCCGGGCACGCGCCATACGGCGAGTTAAAACTGAAGGAACGCGGCTCCAGCTGCGGGACGGAAAGCCCGCAATCGGGACAAGCCAGCTTCTCCGAAAAAGTGTGTTCGCTGCCGCCCACTAACGCTACGGTCACGAGGCCCTGCGCAAGTTTCAGCGCGGTGGCGATGGACTGCTCCAGCCGGGAGGCGATGCCCTGCTTTACCAGCAGGCGATCGATAACCACTTCTATGGTGTGGTTCTTGCGCTTGTCCAACACCGGGATCTGGTCCAGCGGCAAGAGTTCGCCGTTGATGCGCACGCGTACAAAGCCATCCTGCGCCAGCTTCTCCAGCTCCTTGCGGTAAGCGCCTTTGCGGCCACGGACGATGGGTGCCAAGATCATGATGCGATCGTCTGGCTTGCACAATTCACCGTGAAGGATCGCCTGGACGATCTGCTCGCTGGATTGGCGCGTGATGGGCTTGCCGCAATTCGGGCAGTGCGGAACGCCGACGGAGGCGTAGACCACGCGCAGGTAGTCGTAGATTTCCGTGATGGTCCCGACGGTGGAACGGGGCGAACGAGTCGTGGTTTTCTGCTCGATGGCGATGGAAGGCGAAAGGCCTTCGATCACATCCACTTCCGGCCGCTCCATCTGGTCCAGGAACTGGCGCGCGTATGCCGAAAGAGATTCGACATATCTTCGCTGCCCTTCCGCGTAAATCGTGTCAAACGCTAGGGAAGACTTGCCGGAACCGGACAGACCAGTGATAACGGTCAGGGAATTCCGAGGAATCTCCAGGCTGATGTTCTTGAGGTTGTGCTGTCGTGCGCCGCGCACAACCAGTTTGCTGAGAGCCATAGGAAAAGCGCTCCCCCCACAGGAGCTTCTGGCACCCAGTGAGTAGAATGGGCCCAGTATAGTCTTTCAACATAGCAACACGAGCGCAGTGCGGTCAAGGCGACCGCTTGCGACAGGGGGCGAAGGAGAAAGAAAACGGGCAAACAATTTCTCACAGAGCGAGTCCTAGTAAATTTTTCCCCGGGGGTGGCGCATTTTTACAGGGGGGTCTGACTTTAATGCGCTGAAAACAAGTTGCTTACAATGGCCAGCCGCTTGCAACCCATAACGCGTGGGGGAGACGAGCCGAGGATCCCTTTAGGGGATTGAGGGCTGGGCCGGTTCGTTCTTCCCCTCATTTTTTGTCCAGCAGTTTTTTGCGCGCAGGCAGTCGCTTCAGGAAATAATTTTCCCACTGAATTGAAAGTCAAAAAAATCATAGGACGCAGCGGCTTGTGCCAACAAGCCTGCGGTCGCAAAGTACGTTTCGACAGTGAATAGCCTTACGAACGCGGAATGTGCGTAAAGGTGAGGTTCTGCGAGATCGGGTAGCGCACGCCGCGATAATCGACGCGAGTGGCATAATCGCTCAGGGTCATGAAGAGCAGGATGATGAGCCAGAAAATGCCCGCAAAGATCACCAGCTTGGTGCGCTTTGGACTATATTTCGCGTGCATAAAGAAGAGGACAACCAGCGTGGCCTTGATGGTGGCGATGCCGAGCGCGGCGACGATGTTAAACCTGCCCAGATCGATATAGGCCACGGCGACGGTCAGGGCCGTCAGTCCCATCAGGGTCAAAATGATGACCAAGTATAGGCTGGGCGGTACGATATGCTCGGTATGTTCGTGTTCTGACACGCGTCTCTCCCTACTTATGCCGATCGATCAGGTACAGTAACGGGAAAAGATAAATCCACACAATATCGACAAAGTGCCAGTACAAACCCACTAGGTCGACCGGAGTGTTCCACTCGGCCGAAAAGCGCCCCGCAAGCGAGCCACGCAGCAGCCAGAAGAGCAACCCTGCCCCGATAATCATGTGCAGCGCGTGCAACCCGGTCATGCCAAAATATGCGGAATAATAGAGCTGCGCATGGGCATTCAGATCCGGATCGGCTTCCATGGCCGCCGTAAGTTCCTCGCGCTCCTTTTCCATATCCTTGGCGTTGATGTCTTCGCATTTGCTGGGATTGTTCACGCAGTAGGCGATATCGAAATTGCGCCCGGGCACGAGGTGGTGATGGAATTTCTGCGCGTATTCCACATACTTTACGCCGAAGAAAATAAAGCCCAGAACGATAGTCGCCGTGAGAAACATCGGGATCAGCTTCTTCTTGCCGACCTGCGCCGCCCATACCGCCATGGCCATGGTGAAGCTGCTAGCGAGCAGGACGCCGGTGTTGAGCGTACCCAGCTGGATGCTCAGTGTGTTGCTGCCCATCGCGAACGCGTGGTAGTACGTATGGCGGTTGATGGTGTACGCCAGCATGATGCCGCCGAAGAACATGACTTCCGTGACCAGGAAGATCCACATTCCCAGCGAGGCTGTTTCCTTCTGCTGCTCCAGCGTTTCAAATTGTCCGTACAGCGCTCCGGTGCGATGCACTTCGCACTCCTCTGCCCTTAGTTTTGGGCGTCAACCGGCCCTCCGGTGACCCGAATCCATCCCGGCTTTTGCCTAATCGTCTCCGTGAGCCGGTAACAACCCGCCATGCCTGGGTACACCAGGAACATCCAAGCCCAGCTCTGGCCGGTTGTGAAAATCGTAGGCCTCCCATGTGACTACAGGAGTGACTTCAAAATTCTCCGTTGGCGGTGGAGAGGCCGTGGTCCATTCCAGCCCCGTGGCCGGCCAGGGGTTATTGCCGGCAACCTTGCCATAGAACGCGGCCCACGTGAGATAGATCATGGGCAGCAGGTAGCCGACCGCGAGAATCGAAGCGCCCGCCGTGGACATGACGTTATAAACCTGAAATTCAGGAGGATACACGTGATAGCGGCGGGGCATACCGAGATAACCCAGAACGAATTGCGGGAAGAAGGTGAGGTTGAACCCTACGAACAGGACGAGTGCGGCAATGCGCGCCAGCCACTCCGGATACATCCTGCCGGTAATCTTCGGCCACCAGAAATGTAGGCCGCCCAGATAACCCATTACCGCTCCGCCCACCATGATGTAGTGGAAGTGGGCCACGACGAAATAGGTGTCATGGACGTGCATATCGACGCCGAGGCAGCCAAGGAATAATCCGGTAAGCCCGCCGACCAGGAACAATCCAAGGAAGCCGAAGGCATACAGCATCGGCGTATCGAAGGAGATGGATCCGCCGAACAGAGTGGCGGTCCAATTGAAAACTTTTACCGCCGAGGGGATGGCCACCAGGAAGGTGAGAAACGAAAATGCCAGCGCGGCGTAAGTCGATTGCCCCGTGAGGAACATGTGGTGCGCCCAAACCAGGAAGCCGATAACCGCGATGGCCAGGCTGGCGGCTGCGACGAAGTGGTAACCGAACAGCTTCTTGCGCGCAAACGTGGGAATCAGTTCGCTGATCACGCCCATCGCCGGCAAAATCATGATGTACACGGCGGGGTGAGAGTAGAACCAGAAAAGGTGCTGGAACAGGATCGGATCGCCGCCCATGGCTGGGTTAAAGAAGCCGAGGCCGAAGACGCGTTCCATGGCGGCCAGGCCCAGGGTAATAGCAATCACTGGGGTCCCCAGGATCATGACCACGGACGTGGCGTAATGCGCCCAGACAAAAAGCGGCAAGCGGAACCAAGTCATTCCCGGCGCGCGCATGGTATGCACGGTCACCAGGAAGTTGAGTCCGGTAAGAATGGAGGAAAATCCGGTGATGAATACGCCGACCACCGCGGGTGCCACCGCGGAGTTCGAATAGATG
Organism: Candidatus Acidiferrales bacterium; assembly: GCA_963709705.1. Classification (GTDB taxonomy): domain Bacteria; phylum Acidobacteriota; class Terriglobia; order Acidiferrales; family UBA7541; genus Acidiferrum. The sequence goes on along the minus strand of CAVPXU010000013.1, from coordinate 67,775 downwards.
GTGCTTAGCGGAGTGTAAAAGGTCCACCCAGTGTCCAGGCCGCCGGTCACCATGGAGTACAACGTGAAGGAACCGCCGATGATGTAAATGTACCAGCTGAGAAGATTGATCTTCGGGAAGGCCAGATCCTTCGCTCCGACCATCAGTGGAATCAGGAAATTGCCAAGCACCGCGGGGATGGAAGGAATCAGGAAGAAGAAAATCATGGTGACGCCATGCATGGTGAACATGCGGTTGTAGGTGTCGGCGGAGAGGAGAGTGCCGTACGGCGACATCAGGTGCAAGCGAATCATCATGGCGAAGAAGCCGCCGATGAAGAAAAAGAAAGTGACCGAGGCGAGATAGAGTAGCGCAATACGCTTATGGTCCGTGGTGAGCAGCCACGAACGGATGCCGTACGAAGCGTTCAGATAATGCTTTTCCGGCAGTTTCACCGCCGGACCTGTGTTAATTGTGCTCGAGGTACTCATAATTATTTCTTCCCCGTTGTTGCTGGCGCCACTCCCGCGCCTTTTGCGGGCACGGGCTGCGACTGCAGGGACTTGATGTAAGCGGTCAGATTCAAAATCTGTTCCTCCGACACCAATCCCTGGAAGGTGGGCATCACTGGCTGATACCCGGCCACGATTTTGGCTTTGGGCTGCAGAATTGATTCGCGAATGTATGCATCATCGGCGGTGACCGTGGTGCCATCCGCGAGGAGCACCTTGCCTCCGTAGACTCCGTTGAGCGACGGAGCGCGTCCGGTGCCGTTGCTTAGGTGACAGGTCACGCAGGCTAGCTGCGTGAAGAGCTTTTCCCCGGCAGAGGCGGGATTCACGTCGCCCGCTTCATCGGAGAGCCATGCCGCGTATTCCGCCGGATCCATCACCGTAACCCAGCCGCCCATTACCGCGTGGTTTGTGCCGCAATATTGCGAACAGAAGAAATGATATTTGCCAATCTTGGTGGGGCGGAACCACAGCGTGTTGTAGCGCCCGGGCACCACGTCCATCTTGGCGCGGAAGGCGGGAACGTAAAAATTATGAATTACGTCTTCGCTGCCCATAATCAGCTTGATGTCCCGATTGACCGGCACATGCAGTTCGTTGATTTCCCGCTTGCCGTTGGGCTGCTGCAGCTTCCACATCCACTGCTTGCCGACTACATAAATGTTCAGCGTGTCTTTCGGGGCGGTGCGGAAATTTACGTACACGACCGCACCCCAGGCAAACATCACCATGGAAATCGCCAGGGGAATGACCGTCCACCCAATTTCGAGAGGCAGGTTCCCTTCGACCGTGGAACCAACTTCGCCGGGCGTCTTTCTCTGGTATTTGAAAGCCGCATAGATCGCCAGCAGCGTTACCAGCACGGCAAAGAACAGGCAGGTCAGCAGGATAAAAGAAAAGAGCGCATCCACGTTTCCCGCGAAACTGGAGGCCTGCACTGGAAAGAATGGAAGCGGTGACTGCACGGTTCTAATGTGCTCCTTGCGCCGGCGGACCTGGCGTGATGTTTTCGTTGCCGGCGCCATGATGTTCGCGGCGGCGGAAAATCACAAATCCAATAACCAGACAGAACAACGTGGCGACCGCGCCCATGCGCATAACGGTGAGAATCGTGGCGCTGTAGTGCGCTGTCGTAGGATCATACTGGTAGCAGAACAGCAGCAGGTGGTCGACCGGCGTTCCGATTTTTCCGGAAGACGCATCGACAAGCCCCAGCCGGACGTTGCTGGGCGGATATTCCACTCCAAAAAAATAACGAGAGATGCGGCCGTCGGGAGTGAGCAAAAGAATGCCGCTGGCGTGGCCAAAGAGTCGGGTCTTGGGATCGTAACTGAAGCGGAAATCGGCGGCCTTCGTAACGGCGTCGATGGATTCGCGGCTGCCGGTGAGGAAATGCCAGCCCGGTTCCGTAGTCGGCCGCGCAAAACGCGAAAGCGCTTCGTGCTTTTTCCTTAACGCTTCATCCGGCTTATCGCTGGGATCAAAGCTGATGAAAACCACATCGTATTCGTTGCCGGGGTTGAAGGAGATCATCTTCAACGTGCCGACGAGAGCCTGCTCCACCTGGTTGCAGAGCATGGGGCAGGTGAAATATACAAACGCGAGGACCACCGGTTTCTTTCCGGCGTACTGCCTCAGCGTGGCCGGCTGTCCGTATTCGTCGACAAAAGGAGTGTCTAAGGGAATCTGTTTGTTCAGTTGTGGATCAAAACCAACGTTCACGAGCGCGGGAGGCAACCCGTTCGAAGATTTACCCACGTTGTCTGGAATCATTTGGCCATAGCTGAGCGCGCCGCAAAGCAGCAAACCCGCCATCGCCAAGGAACTGCGTATTGCTTTCATCGTTCTTACTTCTTTTCCGCCGGCGGCGGTGTCACAGCCGGCAAACCCTTTTCCACGATCAACTGCATCGCGTCTTTTACCGGAATCTGCGCGATGCCTGCCTCCTGGTCGACCCAGATCAATTTGTTATTCGCTTCCGTATCCGCCTTGAGCTTGTCTCGCAAATCCTGCTGCGGATCGGTCAAGTGTCCGGGCATGCCTTGCATCCGCGGCTCCGGCGGCATCGTGGGACCTGTCTCCAGACGAATCGGCAGGGGCGGCGTGTAATCGTTGATCCAGTAGCTTTTCAGTCCCTTGTACACCCCAAAAGCCAGCACGTACGAAAAAATCACGCCAATGCCGAGATAGATCAGAAACTTGACGATCGGGGAAGCGCTAACGTCCGTCTTCTCGAACGACACGTCCTCATGGACCGGTCTGCCGTTTTCTCCGTGGCCGTGGCTGAGATGCTCAGTGCTCATGATGCGCTAAGACCTCCGCGAGCTGGGGATCTCCCAAGGGCAAAACTGGGCGCTGCTTCAGATTCCGGGCAAAGAAGCCAACCCATATACCGATCAGGGCCACAGGCAAAGCAAAGTCCAGCCAACTGGGCATCGCCGAATGGGTGAATTCCGGCCGGGTCATCCAGTAGAGATCGACTATCCGGAAGATGAGCATCCAGATCGCCACCTTCGAAATGAGGCCGGGAGTACGCTTCAGATTCTGCGACAGCAGCACCAGGAAAGGCAGAGCGAACGTGCACAGCAGCACGATCACCGCTACCACTCCCCACTGCCCGTATAAACGTGTGCGATAAAAACTGATTTCTTCTGGCTGGTTGCCGGACCAGATAATCAGCAATTGAGAGAAGGCGAAGTAAGCCCACAGCATGTTGAAGGCGAAGAGCAGCTTGCCAAGATCGTGCAGGTGCCGCGCGCGGATGAATCCTGAGTAAGGTTCGTGCCGTGAGAGGAGCACGACCACTATGATCATCAGGCACATGGCGCTGATCAACTGGCCTGCCACGAAGATGAAGCCGTAAATCGTGGAAGCCCAGTGCGGCGAAATCGACATGACCCAATCGATGGCCGCAAACGTCATTGCCAGAACATAAAGGATGATGCCGGGGCCGGACATGCGCTTGAAGCGCAAGCGAATGGTGCGGTCTTCAGGCTGCTCGTCTTGCAGGCGAGAGAACGCGTTGAACAGCCACACCAACAAGAACCAGATCGCGAAATAAACGACAGCGCGAATCAGGTATCCGTGCGTCGTAAGGTAACCCTGCTGCCAGGCGGTGAGCGCGTGTTCACCAGTCTTTGGCGAATTCAGCCAGCCGGTTTCTTCGCCGTTCCCGGAGTAGAAATACTTCATTCCGAGCACGATCGGAATGAACATCAGGAAGATTAGCCAGATGTTGCGCGAAGCGGCTTCCAGCGGCCGCCGGATCACGATACCCCAGATGCCGCCGGTAAGGTGTTGCATCATGAGTAAGCCGAGCGAACCAAGCGTCAATCCCAAAACGAGCAGGTAGCTGACGAGATACGCATGGTAAAACTTGTCCGGAGAAATCACCGCGCCGATCAGCGCCAGCAACAGCGCCACTCCGCCAATTCCCCAACCGAGCGTCTGCGCACGGTTAACGGCTGCGGGTGCCTTGAAATCTTGCGCGTTCATCGCGCGGACCCTCCCGCCATGAGCTTCTCCTTCAAATCCGCGGGCAATTCGCCGACATGCGCATCGCGGCTAAGCTGCAGCGCTCGGACGTAGGAAACGATGGCCCAGCGATCGCGCGGGTTAAGTTGCGCGGAATAGCCGTTCATGGCGCCGAAGCCGTAAGTGATCACGTCGTAGAAATAGCCGTTGGGTTCGTTGCGCAGGCGTTCCTGATGATAGGTAGGCGGATGCTTCATGCCGCGCAGGGTGACCATGCCCTGGCCATCACCCTGAAGCCCGTGGCAGGGCGAGCAGAAAATATTGTAGCGATCCTGGCCGCGAGCCAGCAGTTCCTGGCTCAACGGCAATGGAAACGCGTTGGAATCTTTTGGCACGAAGAGCTTGTCTTCTTCCACGGCGCCGCGCGCCACCGTGTTATCGATGATCGGCCTCTCCGAGCGGTCATCCTGAAAAAATGACGCGGGCGAAAGTGGATTCTGGCGTGGCTGGTTGGCCATGTCCTGGCGCAGCGTTCCGCCGCAGCCGCTGAAGGCTACAACGCCCATGCACAACGCCACAAGGAGAGAGGATTTATTCTTCATCCTTCACCTCGGAAACGTGACGCGCGGATAAATCCTGCAAGAATCGCGCGATGCCCGCCGGATCGAACTTAGGATCGCGCGCCTCAATTAATAAGAAGAAACGGTCGGTGGATGCGCCCGCAAAACGCTCGATATTGAATACCGGATGGTAAGGCTGCGGCAGTTTGTTTAGCGCCAGCATGCCGACAACCGCGAAAATCGAAGCGCCCAGCACCGTCAATTCGAACGTGACCGGAATAAAGGCCGGCCAGCTGTTCAACGGGCGGCCTGCGACGTTGATCGGATAACTGATTGCGGAGCACCAGTATTGCAAGCCAAAACCGGTCAACCCTCCGCCCACGCCGCCAATCAAGGTGATCAGTGGCACGGCGGTCCAGCGGAAGCCAATGGCTTGCGCCAGGCCTTCAATGGGAATTGGCGTGAAGGCATCGATATGCTTATAGCCAGCCTCACGCGCTTTTTTCGCCGCGGCAAGCAATTGTTCCGGAGTTTCGAACTCGCCCATGATGCCGTGGAGAAGGGGGCGATGATCCGTCATGGGCGTCCCCCTTTGGATTGCCCTTCATGCTCGACCAGTTCGCGCATTTCGGAAATGGCGATGGCGGGCAATCCGCGCACGAAAAGGAACATGAGCATCACGAACAGTCCTAGGGTGCCGATGAAGGTACTGTAATCCCAGAACGTCGGAGAGTATCGGCCCCACGCCGAGGGCATAAAGTCGCGCGTCAACGAAATCACGACGATGACGAAGCGCTCCAGCCACATGCCAGTATTGATGATCAACGACATCACGAAGAGGGCTGCGACATTGCGGCGCATTTTTTCGAACCAAAGCAGTTGCGGCGTGAGGATGTTGCAGAGGATCAATGCGTAGTAGAAGTGCGAATACGGCCCGTGCAAACGCTGCTCGGCAAGGAACACGTCGAACTTGTTGCCGCTGTAGAAGGCCATGAAAAATTCGATGAAGTAGCCGTAAGCCACGATCAGCCCGGTGGCGAGCATGACCTTGGCCATGTTGTCCAGATGGCGCATGGTGATGAAGTCTTCCAGGCCGTAGGCCTTGCGCAATGGAATCGCGAGGGTGAGCACCATGGCGAAGCCGGAGTAAATGGCGCCGGCAACGAAGTATGGCGGGAAAATCGTGGTATGCCAGCCGGGAACGATGGCTACAGCGAAATCGAAGCTCACCACGGTGTGTACGGAAAGCACCAGCGGCGTTGCGAGACCGGCCAGAAGCAAGTACGCCGACTGGTAGCGATGCCAGTGCCGCGCGGAATTTCGCCAACCCATGGACAGCATGCCGAAAATCACTTGCTGGTAGCGCTTTTTCGCGCGGTCGCGCAGGGTGGCCAGGTCAGGAAGCAAACCAACGAACCAGAAGAGCAGTGACACGGTGCCATATGTCGACACCGCAAAAACGTCCCAGATCAACGGACTGCGGAATTGCGGCCACACTCCCATGGTGCTGGGATACGGGAACATGTAATACGCCATCCACGGGCGGCCGGTGTGGATCAGGGGGAACAGGCCAGCGCAGGCGACCGCGAAAAGAGTCATGGCTTCTGCAAACCGGTTGATGGACGTGCGCCATTTCTGGTTCAACAAATACAAAATGGCGGAAATCAATGTTCCGGCGTGGCCGATACCGATCCACCAGACGAAATTGACGATGGCGAAGCCCCAGCCAATGGGAATGTTGATGCCCCAAATTCCCACACCCTTGATGATCAGCCAGGCAATCGAAATGAACAGGACGTTCACGATGGTGAATGCCACCGCGAATCCCGCGAGCCAGCCGATACCCAGAGGCCTCGTGAGAACAACCGAAGCAATCTTGTCGCTGACGGAGGCAAATGTGTGCCCCGGCTCCAGCACCGGATCGAGCCGGCGGATTTCGGGCGAATTTACAGGAGGCTGCGTGACGCTCATGCCTTCTCCAGCTCCGGATTCGGATTGCGCACGGCCGCAAGATAAGTGGTGCGGGGTCGGGCGTTGAGTTCACCCAGGATCGAATAATTGCGTTGCTGCGCTTTCAGTATGGCGACGCGGCTGTTCGGGTCATTGGCGTTGCCGAAAACAATCGCTTCCGTGGGGCAAGCCGATTCGCACGCGGTGACGATAGCTCCATCGCGAATTGGCAGGTTCTGCTTTTCGGAATCGATGCGCGCGTTGTTGATGCGCTGCACGCAATACGTGCACTTTTCCATCACGCCTCGGCTGCGCACGGTTACTTCGGGATTGCGCATCAGTTTGTATTGCGGCGTGTCCCAATCCTGGAAGCGCAGGAAGTTGAAGCGGCGCACCTTGTACGGGCAGTTGTTCGAACAGTAGCGCGTGCCGATGCAGCGGTTGTAGACCATGTCGTTCAGGCCTTCCGCACTGTGCACCGTCGCGCCCACCGGGCAAACCTGCTCGCAGGGGGCGTTTTCGCACTGCTGGCAAGGCACCGGCTGGAAAAAGGTTCGCGGATTATCCAGCGTTGGATTGTATTCCGACGGATCGCCGGTCGCTTTGCCGCTGGCGGCCGATTCCGAATTTGTGTAGTAGCGATCGATGCGGATCCAGTGCATCTCGCGCCCGCGCATCACCTGATCTTTGCCCACAACGGGAATGTTGTTCTCAGAAACGCAGGCCACCACGCAAGCATTGCAACCGTTACATTTGTTCAGATCAATCGCCATACCCCACGCGTATCCGGGATACGCAAACGCTTTGTACAGCGAATCGTCTTTGGGTGGCGTTTCGTCGTGTTCGTGCGCAAAGTTCGGATTCTGCTGGTATTCGGCCAGCGTAGCCGTGCTCAATATCTGCCGGCCTTCCATGTTGAAGTGATACTGCGTGCAGGCCAGGGGATAGTCGTCACCTGTGGCGGTCATCTTGCCGCCGGTCGCGATCCACAACGCGTTCGAAGTGCGCACGACGTATGCGTTAAAACCCTTATTCGTGCCAGTGTATCCGGAGCGCGTGCGGCCATAGCCGAGAGGCAGCACCACCGTGTTTTCTTCCTGGCCCGGCAAAGTCCAAACCGCCGCGGTGACTCTGCTTCCGTTCAACGCAATGTCCACAAGCGGGGAGCGCACCTGGCCGTGTTCGCCGCCGCGGGAAGCTACTTTATGCGCGAAATCCTGTTTTTGCGCCATCTTCGGACTGATCAACGCCGCGTTGTCCCACGTGAGTTTCGTAACAGGCTTCGGCAATTCCTGGAGCCAGCCATTGTTGGCGAAGCGCCCGTCATGCACCGCGGGATCGGGACGGAAAATAAATTCGATCTGATCGGCTGGGGCGGACTGAAACGTCGGTAAGCTGGCGGCATTGAACTTCAGTTCCGCGTTGATGGGAGCAAATTTCGTTCCGGCGATCACACCATCGTTCAGCCACTTGCGCCAGCCGGTATCGATGGGGGTGGGTAGATGCGCGGAAGCTTCGGTCCAGTAGGCGCGCACAGAGTCATAGGCAGGCATACCGGGCTTGTCGCTGAAGGCGGCTACGAGGTCGTGCGCGGAATGCGTGTAATACAGCGGAGCGATCAAGGGCTGGATGATGCTGGCGGTGCCATCGTGAGCGCGCGCATCGCTCCAGGCTTCCAGGAAGTGCGATTCCGCCACATGCCAGTGGCACCACGCGGAAGTTTCGTCGAAATACGGGCTGAGGTGGATGGAAGTGGCAACGCGCTTCAACTTGTTCACGAAATCGTAATCGTGCGGCGCGTCGTATACGGGATTGCTGCCCAGAATCAGCAGCAAATCCACTTTGCCCTGATCCATTTCCACGCAAAGATCGCGAATCGATTGCAGGTTGCCGGCTTCACTGCCGAGCGGTTCCGTGTAATACAGCGTGTTGCCAACGTTGCCGAGCGCCGCGTTCATCGCATGCGCCAGCGCATGCACGGCCGCGGGTTGATATTCGCCGGCAACGACGATCGACGCGCCGCGCTGCGTCTGCAAATCCTTGGCGATCGTATCCACCCATTTTCCGGCTTCGCCCGGCATCGTTGCGCCCGAACCAATGCCCAATTTTCCAGCAAGGGCGCGCGCGAACAGCTCAATATCGCTCGAGCGCACCGGCAAGCGATGGTCCGCGGATGATCCGGTAACCGAAGGCGTGGGCTCCACAACATACAAGCGATTCATCGTGTCGCTTGGGCCGTCCAGCTTGCGCCTGCGCGCGAATTGCTTGGCATAAGCGATATGTCCGGGGCCGCTGGCAAGAAAATCAGAATCGAGCGAAACAATCACATTGGCTTTGCCGACTTCGTACACGGTGTGAACGTTGCGTCCGAACGCCAGCTTGGCGCCTTCCGCCGCTCCATCGCCGCCGGCCGGCTCCCACTGGTACCACTTTGCCTGCGGATACATCGCAAGCAGCTTCTGCATTTGAGAGTTCAACGTGGGGGAAGTCACCGCGCCGGACAGAATGCGGAATCCCGCGCCATTGGTGGCTTTCGCATTGGTCGCAAAACCTTGCGCGGCATCGAGAAACGCGGACCAGGAATTAATTTCGCCGGCATGCTGCACCGTTTGCGAGCGGTCTGGATCGTACAAATTCAGGATCGAAGCCTGCACCAGCGCGCTGGTGGCACCCATGCTGGAGGGATGATCGGGATTGCCTTCGAGTTTCGTGGGCCGCCCTTCATGGCTTTCCACCAAAACGCCAACCGCCGAGGCGCCAAACGGCATGGCAGTGGCATAAAAATTCGGCCTGCCCAGAACGAGGCCATCGGGCTGTTTCACATAAGGAACGATGTGATCGATGTCTGGACGTCCGCAGCCCGCAAGTCCCGCCAGCGCCAGCGACGCGCCCATTAATTTCAGGAAGCCCCGGCGATCGACGGATTCGTCCCACTCCGAAGCCTGCCGGGGAAATTCGCGGTGCAGCAATTCTTCGAAATGCGGATCGTCCGCGAGTTCTTCCAGCGTGCGCCAATATTGCTTGCCGGTTTTTTCGCGAAGTTTCTCGCGCACCGCCGTCAGATCCAGGCGATGCTCCTGCTCGGCGGTCACTTCTTCGTGGTCTTCGTGGCCGTTCTCATGGCCATGATTGTGACCGTCGTGACTGTGCTGATCATGAACGTGATCCTGCGCTGCCCCGACTGCCTGCGGACTCTGCAGGATTCGTAACTTATTCCCGTTTGGCTGATCGTTCATATTCGTTAGCGATGACAGGTCGAGCAACTGGTCAGCTCGTTCACTGTTCGAATTTTGTACTCCGCCACAAGTTTCTTGCCGACTTCTTCCTGATTTGCCGGCGCTTTCCACTCCATATTGAACACCTGCTCGCGCGGGCGAACATTTTTCGCCGGATCGCGATGGCAATCCAGACACCATTGCATGTTCAACGGCGAAGCCTGGAAGATCAGCGGCATTTCGTTCACCGATCCATGGCACGTCGAGCAGCCAATGCCTTTATTGATGTGAATGCTGTGATTGAAATAAACGTAATCGGCCAAGCGGTGCACTCTCACCCACTGAATCGATTCGTCTGTGCGATAACTGGCGCGCACCGGTTCCAGGTATTCGGAATTGTTGAAGAGCACCGAGTGGCAATTCATGCAGGTTTTTGTGGGGGGAATGCCGGCGTAGGCGGAAGTTTCCACGCTGGTGTGACAGTAGCGGCAATCGATTCCGTCGTCACCCACGTGGTGTTTGTGGCTGAACTGCACGGGTTGCACCCGGGTTACGCGTTCGTTGGTGATGTACGGAGATCGGGCAACCAATAGAACTACGCCGAGGGCCAGGTTGGCAAGAACCACCAACGCGAGCACAGAGAACCGCGCAATCAAATTTGCACTGCGGTGAAAAATTTGGGCCATGTCAACGTTGCGCTAGAATTTCCACGATCTCCCAAGGCCGTCAATTGCAGGAGAACAGGTAATTCCTATGCCGAACAGCGCGAGTCCGGGTCAAGTCGCGACCGGATAGTTTCCACTAAATTAGATTGGATTGCAACCTCAAAGGATTCGAAAAAGATTATTTACCGTTCGGAATTTCCAAACAGTGCTGAGCGTGCAGAAAATTTGAAGAAAGAGAAATCCATTTTGGGATGCGCGTTCAATTCCAGTTCAGTTCCAAGCGACTTTCAATTCAAACTGAAACGAGTTTGCCACAGCCGCTCCAATAAGCATTCCTTATGCTCAACCTAATCTCATCACACTTTTGGTGATGGCGAGCCGCATGCTATCCTTTGTTATGTCTTCTGCCGCGTACGCGCGTGGCGAAGCCTACCTGCTTCGGTTCTTCCGTGAGCAGCCTCGCATCCCCGCTGGGGCGTGGTCCAACCGGTAGGACACCTCACTGTTAATGAGGATGGTGAAGGTTCGAATCCTTCCGCCCCAGCCAAATTTTCTATCAATGAATTCGGCGCGAATTATGCATGCGTCTGCATCTTCTCGCCGAACGGCAGCGCTCGCAGACGCTTTCCTGTGGCAGCGGTCTCAGGGGACGGTTACGAAAAAGTGTTTCCTTCGCCGTTTGCGGGCCGCGTGGCATGCACTTCCATCACGGCGCCGGCCCTGGCGATCCAGCTTGCAGGAGCCAGCACGAATCCTGCGAGCAACAGAAATGGGGAGAGAAGAAACATAACAATATTCGTAAGAGATAATTCGCGGTCGCGCCCCGCCAGCCAATGCAACCAGCGCGTTTGCGGAAAGCCCATGTCATTCAGCAAGCTGACCATCCAACCGAATGGATCCTGATCCGGCGAGACAAAACGAATGCGCTCCACACGAAGTCCGGCAGACCCGCAGACGCGGCTCAGACACGCAGGCGTAAAATGCGTCAAATGCCGGGGCACGTCGAGGTGGAACCAGTGCGCCCCGCTGGCGCGGAATTGCCAACTGGCGCGATTCGGCACGCAAATGATCAAGGTGCCGCCTCGTTTCAAGCGCTCCGCGCATTGACGCAGGATGCTTTGCGGATCGGGAAGATGCTCCAGAACGTGATGCATGATGATCAAATCGAAGGTTGGCTCCGCCCGCAACGCATCGAGATCGCCCACCATCACCGGCAACTGCAGTTCCGTCGATGCAAATCGCGCGCTTGCTGCATTGCGTTCCATGCCAAAAACGTGCCAGCCGCCGCTGCGCAGTCCATTCAACATCCAGCCATGGCCGCAGCCGACCTCCAGCGCCGCCCCCGGCTTTCCGAAAGCGCGGGACCACCGGCGGGTCTGTAAACGGTACATGAATTCGAAAATTTTTCGCGAGCCCGGCCGGTAGTTTCGGTAGGACGGTGGATAGTAGCGATCCAGATTCGCGGGTACCGGCACGGTGAATGCTCCGTCGCACTGCGGGCAACGAAACACCTCGAACTCATCTCCGGTGAGGTGGTCGAACGCTCTCAGCAGCTCGCCCGTGTTTGTCGATTGGCAAACCGCACAGCGAACCGGATCGCTCATGACCATCTCGCGTGGATCTTCGGAAGTAAATGCGGTGGCATTCAGCCTTTTTGCGTAGGATAGCCCGCTTCCAGCCAGCCCTTCCAGCCGCCATCCATGGATTCCACGTTGCTGTAGCCCATTTTCTGAAGATTGTCCGCTGCCAGCGCGGAGCGGAAGCCGCCGCCGCAATAAAGAATGATTTTCGCATCGCTGGCGGGCACACGCTGCTCGATATCGCGCTCAATGATTCCTTTTCCCAGATGAATAGCGCCGGGCAGATGGCCGTTCGCAAATTCGCTTTCTTCACGCACGTCTACGAGCACGAATTTTTCGCTCGCGTCCATGCGGCGTTTCACATCGGGAACATTGGTTTCCTTCACGCGCTTTTTTGCGTCGTTTACGATCGACAGAAATTTAGGGGAATGCGCCATGGGATCCTCCTGAGCGTTTCGTAGTCCGGGACTTCCAGCATAACGCAGGAACAAAAAAAAGACGCCCCGAAGGATGCGGGGCGCCGGCGAACCACGGCTCAGAGGGTCACCTCCGACAGGTTCCGGGGTTGCCGATATGAAAGACAGCCTTGCGAGGCCGTCTGTTGGTTGGGCGCGTGGCTACTGCTTTGCGGCTTCGGGCGCCGGTTTTTGACCGAACGAGCGGACCAGGTTCACCAGATTCCAGCGAACTTCTTCCTTGGTACGGTCGCCTTCGCCGCCTACCATTTCTCCGCGGCCGTTGGTGACGATGTAGAACAACTGGCCATCGGTGTAGCTGGAGATGGAGCTGGCGTTACGCCAGTCCTTCAAGTTCAGCTTCATTTGTTCGGCAAGATCGCCTTTGCCATCGCCATCTTTTCCATGGCACATGGAGCAGTGATAGCCGTACAACTTTCTTGCTTCCGAGAGCCCTTCTGGTGTGACTTTCACCGGATTTTGCTTTGCGGCCGCTTCCGCGGGAATAGGCGCGGGAGCCGCTTCAGCCGCCGGTTGTTTGGACTTGTTATTTGCTTGTTGAGCGAAGCCGATACCTGCGGCACTCAGCAGGACGGCGCAGAAAAAGAGACCAATTCGTCGCATAAACACCCCCTGATTGGGAATACCTTTCCGGGAGCGATGCGGAGAGTATCTAAGAAGATTCTACGCCCGTGAATGCCTCAAAGATAGCCCTTAGGCCCTTGGAGGCGCGTTTAATCAGGGGTTTCGAGGCGGTTGGCCAAGTTCGCTTGTTCCTGAAGTTTGGCCGCCGGCGTGGGTTTCACTTCCGGCACACGGCATCCGCCGGGGGCTTCGCTGCCGCGATTTCCCGCAGTGAAGCGGCTGGATTCACGGATTCGCGTGCGCAGCCCGTCGATCGCCGCCGGCAGCGGGTTTCGCGGCACCCCGCGGATTACGAAGATCATCAATGCTGCTTCGCCCGGTGCGTCGGCGCTGGAAGTGATGCCAACGCCCTGAACGCCCGGCAGTTTCATCAGCGCGCTGGCGTGGGCGGAATTCACCACTTCCGCGCGCGCAAGTTCCGCTTTGGAGATGCTGCTAACCGAGAATGCGTCGACAAACGGAGCAATGCGAGATGCGATCGCAGAATCGAAAAGACCGTGAGGGCCCGCAGGCGTGCCACGCACGATGCGCGTGACGATGCCGTCCAGCTGCGCGGGAATTGCCGTGGCGGGCTGCGTGGGATCAACCACCAGAATGACGGCGGCTTCGCCCGGGTGATCGATGCTCGCGCCTACGCCGACTGACTGGATATAGGGATTGGACAGCAGTTGTGGCGCGTTCATGTCTCGCGCGTGCTGCGCGGCGGTAATTTGCGCGGCTGGAACGGAAACGACAGACTGCGCCGGAGCCGTCTGCACGGCATTCGCGGCAAGCGTGCAACCGATGATGCTGTGCGTGGCCGCGCTGCCGACAAATGTGGGCTGATTCCCCTGCCCGTCCTGCAGCGCACTTAAAACATCTGCAACAGGATTTCCGACAGTATCCGTGTCCGAGCCTCCGTAGAGAAGCGCCACAGGATCGGCGGTGGCGGCGTCCACAATCAACGACCCGGAATCCCCTTCAGCGCTGAAGGTGCCCCCAGCGACGGAAATCTGGCCGGTATAGGTGAGGCTGAAACTTGCGCCGGTGTTGCAGCCCTTCTGATAGCTGACGGATGTGGTTAGCTCGGTCGCGTCGACTCCCTGGCCTGCGGAAGCCAACGAACACGTCAGGGCCGAGCTCCTCCCACTTTTTGCGACACCTTCGCCGATGCTTGCGGCTATTCCGCTGCCGGCGTGCGGGGGACCGGCATCTGGCGCGCCGCCCGTCGAGGTTCCTCCCAGCAATAGAATGTTGCCGCTGGTGTCCACAGTTCCGGAAACGATTTGCGCAAGGGCTGCGTCCACGTTGGTGCCGGTCGCTTCGAGGTTTACATACTGAGCGAGATTGGCGACAGTGGTTGTGCCCATCTGTGAACAATTGGCATCGATGAGGCCGGGCTGAATGATGGCGTCGCCAATGCTCGCAGAGTCGCTGCGCGCCAATACGTGATTGTTGCTCAAGATGTAGTAAGTACCGTTGCGCTGGACCAGCGAGCCCAGCGTTCCGCCACAGCAATAAATTAGATTTCCCTGCGTGCTGGAATCATTCGCGTTTCCGCCGGAAGTACCAAGTTTGATGGGGATGGCTTGCGCTTGCTGGTTCGGGTTGGTCGCAACCACAAGCACGGTGGCATTTTGTGTTGCGGAAGTGCTGGCCTGCGCGACCGCTGTCACTGTGACATTGGCCGGAGCCGGAACAGCGGCCGGTGCGGTGTATACGCCACCGGTGATGGTTCCCACAGCTGAATTCCCACCGACGACACTATTTACTGCCCACGTGACGGCGGTATTCGTCGAACCAGTCACAGTAGCTTGAAAGGCGGTGCTTTGACTTACGGAAACGGTTGCGCTGGACGGCGTGAGGGTTAGCGTGATTCCGGAGGCGCTTCCGCCATTGCCATTGTTCGGGCTCGCACTGTTGAGCCCGCTGCAACCCGCGATCAGACCGGCGATCAGTAGCGCGGACACAAGATGGATTCGGCGCATCACACACCCATTTCAATTCGGTTTCAGGCTAGCACGCGCTTCCGTGGGGGTGGGAGGCGGCTCTTTCTCCGTGACCAATGCGTTGCCTGTACTTCTGGGCAGTTTGGCGTGGGCTTTTGCTATAGATGTCGCACCGCCGACCGGGGATGCCCGGCCATTATTTGCGGGTCTGCAGCCTAATCCAGGTCGCGCCAGTTCGGCCCGGTGCCCACTTCGACCAGCAGAGGGACCGCGAGTTTGTACACTCCTTCCATCTCTTCGGTTACCAGCTTTGCGAGCGCGTCTTTTTCTTTCACGGGCGCTTCGAACAGCAATTCATCGTGGACCTGCAGGATCATGCGCGCGGCGAGTTTTTCTCTTTTGAGGCGCGCATCGATGGAGATCATGGCCATTTTGATGAGGTCGGCGGCCGTGCCTTGCAGTGGAGAATTCAGCGCGGTGCGTTCCGCGAAATTTCTCAGCTGCATCTGCGGCGAATTAATTTCCGAGATTGGACGGATGCGCCCGAACAACGTTTTGGCCACGCCGGTCTTGCGCGTTTCCACCAGCACATTGTCCAGATACTTTTTGACGCCACGGTAACGCGTGAAATACGCGTTGATGAATTGCGCGCCTTCGCGTTGCTCGATTCCCAGTTGTTTCGCCAGGCCAAACGCCGATAAGCCGTAGATGATTCCAAAATTGATGGCTTTCGCCGCCCGGCGGTGCTCCGCGGTCTGCGCCATCGGGCCCACGCCAAAAACTTCTTGCGCGGTGCGCGCGTGAATGTCTTCTCCATTGCGAAACGCTTCAATCAGCACGGGATCGCCTGAAAAATGCGCCATGATGCGCAGCTCGATCTGGGAATAATCCGCGGAGAGCAGGATTTTCCCTTTTTCCGCCACGAATGCCGCGCGAATTTCCCGGCCCAACTCGCTGCGAATCGGAATGTTCTGCAAGTTCGGATCGCTGGAACTCAGCCGGCCCGTGGCCGTGCCCGTTTGCGAAAAGCTGGTGTGCAACCGGCCGGTTTCCGGATGAATCAATTTCGGCAAGGAATCCACATAGGTGGATTTCAGCTTCGCGATTTCGCGGTACTCGATGACTTTCGCCGGCAGCTCGTGCTGGTTGGCCATCTCTTCCAGAATATCCGCGGCGGTGGAGCGTATTTTGGCCTTGCTGCGCCTGCCGGGTGGCCGCAGGTTCAATTTGTCGAAGAGGATTTCCGCCAATTGCGTAGGGGAATTCACGTTGAATTCCAGGCCCGCCAGGTTCCAGATTTCCTTCTCCAGGCGTCGGACTTCCTTTTCCATGGACCGCGACATTTTGTCCAGCGCCGCAGGATCGACGCGAATTCCCGTGCGTTCGATTTCCGCGATCACACCGGCTAGCGGAAGATCGATTTTTTCGTACACCTCGGCCAGCCCCTGCTCTTCCACCTGTTTGCGCAGGACCGGGGCCAGCCGTTGCAGATAATCCGCGCGTTCCCCGGCTCCGCCGCCGAGGGGCACATTAAAGCTGCGAAAGATCACGTCCGCGAAATCGTGCTTGGCGGTGGTTGGGCGCAGCAGGTAATCGTAAAGCTGCGTTGCATGTTCGATTTTTTCCAGGTTTCCGGCGAGCAACTGGAATAGCTTTGGATCATGCACGATTTTTCGCCGCTTCTCGTTGGCGAGCGCCGGCTGCACGGCCCTCAGCGCTTCTCCCTCATCATCCGCCCAGATCGAGCGGCCTTCTCCCGGTTTCGAAGAAAGCTCAATGCTCGAAACATGCGTGCCAAATCCTTCCGCGTCGCGCCCGCCGAGATCGAGGTTCAGCCATAACGCGAGCGGCTCTTCGGCGGGAAGTTTTTTCAGATAGCCCCGCAATTCCTCGGCGTCCGCAAGCTGCGCGTAATCTTTTGTTATTCCGCTCGTGTCCGCCGCTGCGCCACTTTGGCCTTCAGCGTTTGCGGCGAGAGTTTTCTCCATTGCGCCGCTGGCCAGCAACTCTTTCAGCAGGGAATTGAAACCGAGCTCGCGGTACAGCTCCGACAGCGCCGCCGGATCGGGATCGCACATTTTCAATTTCGCGAGATCCAGTTCCAGGGGAACTTCCGTTTCGATGGCAGCAAGTTGCTTGCTCATCAGCACTTGTTCTTTCTGTTGTTGCAACGCTTCGCGATAACGCTTGTTGGCCACTTCGTCCGCATGAGCCAGCGCATTTTCCACTGTGCCGAATTTCTGAATCAGTTCGGTGGCGCCCTTTTCGCCGATTCCTTTTGCGCCGGGGATATTGTCGATGGTGTCTCCCAGCAGAGCCATCAGGTCCACTACTTTTTCCGGTGGCACGCCCAGGATTTCTTCCACTTTCTGCGCGTCGACAATCGTGTCTGCCTTCGCGCCGCCGGAACCGGTGCGCAATATACGCACGCCGGAATTCACCAGCTGCATCATGTCCTTGTCGTTCGAAATCACCAGAACATCCAGATTTTCCCGTGCGGCTTTTTTCGCCAGCGTGCCAATCACGTCGTCTGCTTCGTAGCCATCCAGTTCCAGGATCGGCATGCACATGGCGGCACAGAGACGGCGCACGTACGGCAATTGCACACTCATTTCGTCTGGCATCGGAGGGCGGTGGGCCTTGTATGATTCGAAAAGTTTGTCGCGGAAAGTCGGCTTGCTGGTGTCAAACACGATGCCCACGTAATCGGGGCGGTAATCCTTGATCAAGCGGCGCAGAATATTCGCGAACAGGAAGGGAACTTTGGTGGGAAGGCCGCTGGGCGCGTTCATGCGCACCATCGGCGCATAAAACGCCCGGTACACATGCGCCATCGCGTCTACGAGGAATAATTTTAATTTCTTGCCAGCTTCTTCTTTTGCGGCCATCGCGCGAGTATAGCAGAGGGCGAAGACCAGTCTGTCTTCGCCCCGCTATGGGAATGAAGCGCAAACGCGCATGTCGATGTTGCGAGCGACCAAATTGCGCTTAGTACTTCGATACTTGTGTCGGCGCCGGTTGCGTCACCAGCAAGAGCTGTGTGCCGCTGGTCAGATGAACTTCTTTGTCGGTTGAAGTGATCACTGCGGCCTGTTCGTTGCCATTCGCCTGCGTCGCCAAGCCGATGCCGCGCAAACCGTAAACGCCCCGGCTGTTGTCGAACAATTGACCGTTATCGTTCAGACCGGCGTTCGCTCCGTGTGCGTTATTGGGTCCATTATTGGTTGTGACATTGCCAACGGTGTCCGGCACGTTTGGCGGAGATGGCGGCATTGCCGCGGGCCTGCCCGCCTGCCGGTCCGCGCCGCCCTGAGGAGCGCCGTCACCCAAGGGAGCCGTATCCGTTCCGGGATTTGGCGGACCGGTTACAGAAGTTTGCGGCAGTGCGATCGCCTGCACGGTGACGTTCAGCGGCATCTGTTCACCGTTCTTGAGGTTGGCCTTGTCAAAGACGATGCCGACGCTTGAAAAGGAAGCTCCCTTGTCGCGCGCTGACGCTTGCGTGATGTGGCCCTCGATGATTGCACCGGAGGGGATCACCGTTTTTCCGTTTGTTTTTGTTGGTTGAACGGTGCGCGCGGTGACGGTGTCGCCTTGCTTTATTTTATTGGAGTCAATCGTTTTCGTCAGAGCGACATGAATAGGAGAGCCGCTTTCCAACGGGCCATTCGCCGCATTCTGCGCCTGCGTGTTCTGGGAAACGGGTTGCAAGTCCTTATCGGACTGAGCCGCGGCCACGGCAGTTCCCACAGACAAAATGCCGATTGCTATAAATATTGCTGGTCCTTTCATACTGCAATCCTCCTAGGAGCTATCTACAGTTCTGATGGGCTGGCGCGACCCCTGCGAAAAATACAATCGCGGTGGGCAGACAGGGTTATAGGCAAGACGCTTGCCAATGTGAAAGTCCAACGTGCAAAGAAGTTAGTGGCGGGCGCTCAAACATGCGCCTGCCGTGGATGGCCAAAAATGCCATGTCCTGGAAAAAAATTACTTCAAGGATTTGCCGTAGGGGCTATTACTGCACGATGCCCAGAGGCTTGGCGACTTCCGCCAAGGTGTCCGCAGCTTTCAACAACTGTTCGCGTTTGTGCGACGCGCTTACGATGGCGCGCAGGCGTGCTTTTCCTTCGGCCACGGTAGGATAGCCAACCGCGGGGGCGAACACGCCGGCATCAAACACTTTGCGCGAAAATTCGAACGCCTTCGCCGCATCGCCCACGTGAATCGGGATAATCGGCGTTTCGCTGGCCTTGAATTCAAAGCCGCGCTTCTTCAATTCCCGTTTAAAAAACTTCGTGTTGGCCCAAAGCTTCTTGACCAGCTTTTCTCCCTCCGCGGAATCAAGAAGAGAAAACGCCGCCTGGCATGCTGCCGCGGTGGCCGGAGGATGCGAAGTGGAAAACAGGAACGGCCGCGCGCGCAAATAAAGAAAATCGATCAGGTCGCGCGAACCGCAAACGTAGCCGCCCATCGAACCGATGGCCTTGCTCAGCGTGCCCACCTGAATGTGCACGCGCCCGTGACACTGGAAATGGTCCACGGAACCGCGGCCGCCCCTGCCAAGGACGCCGCTGGCATGCGCGTCGTCCACCATCATGATGCAGCCGTACTTTTCCGCCAGGTCGCAGAGCTGCGGCAGCGGCGCAATGTCGCCGTCCATGGAGAAAACACCGTCGGTGATGATCAGTTTCTTGCCGGGAAAGCTGGCGTGTTCCTGCAGGATGCGCTCGCAGTCCTTGAAGTCTTTGTGCTTGAACACCTTGATGGTGGCTTTCGAAAGCCGCGCGCCGTCGATGATCGACGCGTGATTCAGCTCGTCGGAAACGATCAGGTCTTCTTTGCCGAGAACGGCAGAAACTGTGCCGGCATTCGCCGTAAAGCCGGATTGAAACACCACGCAGGCTTCCACGTTCTTGAATTTCGCAATCTGCTCTTCCAGTTCAATGTGAATCTTCATTGTGCCGGCGATGGTGCGCACGGCTCCCGCGCCAACACCGAATTTGCGCACCGCTTCGATCGAGGCCTTGCGCAGCGCCTTGTGCGAAGTCAGTCCCAGATAATTATTTGAAGCAAGATTGATCACTTCGCGCCCATCGAACACGCAGACCGGTTTTTGTTCGCCATCCAACACGCGAAGCTTTGGCGCCACTCCTTTTGTGCGCAGATCCTGCAGGGTCTCGCTGACGTACTGCAATGGATTTTGTTTTGTAGTTTGCGTTGCGATCTCGCTCATATCGTCCTCTCTTCTCTCCGCCCGATTGCCGCTTTATTTTTGGATCCCGTTCGGGTACATCAGAATCTTTCCGGCCAAGCCGCTTTGCAGCTTCGCGAATGCCGACTCGAAATTTTCCAGCGCAATGCGCTCGCCGAAGAGCGGCTCCAGGTTCACGCGTCCTGCTTTCAGTAGCGCTGTCATTTCCACCCACGTTTCATACATGCGGCGTCCGTAAATTCCTTGTACGGTAGCGCCTTTGAAAATTACGTCTTGCACCAAGTCGAGCGGCACATTTTCCGTGGGAATGCCCAGCAGCGACGCCCTGCCTCCGGCACGCAGCGCTTTGAAGCCCTGCTGAATGGCCGCCGGATGGCCGCTCATTTCCAGCAATACGTCAACGCCGGTACCACTCGTGGCTTCCAGGATTTTTTTCACCGGGTCTTCCGACTGTGGATTCAGCACGAAGTTCGCGCCCATCTCTTTTGCCAGCTTGCGCCGGTGCTCATTTGTTTCCGTCGCAAACACGGTCGAACTTCCGCAGGCTTTGGCCACCGCGATGGACATCAGGCCGATGGGGCCGCAACCGGTCACGAGCACGGTCTGGCCGGAGATCGCTCCCGCCAGCACGGTATGAACGGCGTTGCCGAGTGGGTCGAGGATGGCTCCGTAATGTTCGGGAATTGCCGGATCGAGTTTCCAGATATTGGTGGCCGGGATCTTCACGAATTCCGCGAAGGCCCCGTCAAGATCGATGCCGATGATTCGCAGGTTCTGGCAAATGTGCGCCTGGCCCAGGCGGCACTGGTGGCAATGACCGCAATTCAGGTGCATTTCCGCGCTGACGAAATCGCCGGCATGCACCGCGGAAACTTCCTCACCCACGCGCTCGACCACACCGCAAAATTCATGCCCCAGCGTGACCGGAGGCTTGATGCGCCCCTGCGACCAGCGGTCCCAGCCATAAATATGTAAATCCGTGCCGCAAATCGAGGTGGCTTTCACCCGCACCAAAACGTCGGCCGGGCCGACCGGGGGGACGGCCGCATTCTCGATCTGCAAACCTCTCCCCGCTTGCGTCTTCCGCAAAGCTTTCATGGTCGCAGGCATTCAGGCAGGCTCCTTGCTCAGGCAGGTTACAAATGTGCAGAGATAAATCCTAGCACAGCCGGTTATGCGCATTTCAGTGTACGCCGTCCTCTGGTTTGTAGCCACGCGGCAGCCCATCTCACGGGCAGAATCGTTTGGACAATTCTGCGCGGGCGATGATTGAATCATGGGATGGCTCTCACGCCTACACTTGCCCAGCGGGCTGCACCTGGTAATCAAATAAGCGAATCTAAATCGGGCGGAGGCTTACTTTTTCGCCTGTTTCTGCTTCATGCCTTCCATCGGCTCTTTTTTGTTCAGGCGCGCCGCGGCCTTGATTAGCTTTTTCAGCGCCGCCTTCCGCAAATCTTCGGGCGTACGTAATTTCACGTGCCGCAGGTTCTTGCCGGCGCCTTCCAGCAGCTTCGCGGGATCGGGCAGCGATGTGCCGCGCAGGAAGCCGAAGGTCACATGATTTTTCCCGATCATGAAAAAACACATCGGGCCATTCGATTCGAACGTCGGAATCTTCCAGGGATTTACGGATTCCTTCATTCCGGGCACGGTCTTCTTCATCAGAAGCCGCAGCCCTTGCGCCACGCCTTCCAGCGGTGCGCCTTTGCGCGCCACGTACGCATCGATCCGTTCTCGTCCGTCCGCGATTGCTTTCATCCTTCCTCCTGTTTCCCCGCCAAGCTCACCAAGTCCTTCCGGGGAGCATCCAACCGGATGTAAGATTCTGGACCCGCTGGACGTATTATGAACTGAGCCTATGCCAGACACACAACCCGCCGTCCAGCTGGATCACATTTCCCGGCACTATCTTATGGGTGAAACGCGCGTCCGCGCCGTGGATGATGTATCTTTTTCTGTCGCGCCTGGCGAATATCTCGCGCTGCTGGGTTCTTCCGGCTCCGGAAAATCCACGCTGCTGAATCTGATGGCCGGGCTGGACCGTCCCACTGCCGGTTCGATCGTCGCCCATGGAGCCGACCTCGCCGCTCTTTCGCCGCTGGACTTGGCGCGCTACCGCCGCAACACCGTCGGCATGATTTTTCAGTCGTTCAATCTTCTGCCGCGCATGACCCTGGAAGAAAATGTGGAGTTGCCGCTGCGGCTTGCGGAGGTGGAGCGCGCCGAGCGCCCCGGCCGCGTGCGGGAAGCATTGGAACATGTACGCCTGACGCCTCGCATCGGGCACCGGCCTTCGGAGCTTTCCGGCGGCGAACAACAACGCGTGGCGATCGCTCGCGCGCTGGTGAATCGCCCGAAAATTCTACTTGCGGACGAGCCCACGGGCAATCTGGATTCCACAACCGGCGAAACGATTCTCTCGCTGCTTCGAGGACTGCAAACGCAATTGGGTATGACCATCGTGATGGTCACGCACGAACGCCCGCTGGCCGAACGGTTCGCCGATCGCCTGGCCACGATGGGCGATGGCAAGCTGCTGAGCGTGGTGGAAACTACGCGGGGTGCGGCGCAATGAAATACCAGGACCTGACCGACCTCGCGCTGCGAAATCTTCGCGAAGCGATCCTTCGCAACGCCCTGACAACTCTGGGCGTGGCCGTCGGCGTCGCTTCTCTTGTGGCGATGCTGTCACTCGGCGTCGGCCTGCAGCAGCTTGCTTCGAAACGCCTGTCGCAAAGCGGCCTGTTTGACACGATTCTGGTCACAACCAAAAACACGTTTCGCGGCATGGGCCGGCCGCAACGCGAAGCCGAATCCAGCAAGCCTCCACGGCCTCTTGATGAAGACGCGCGGCACGAACTTGAGAAGCTGCCCAACGTGATCGAAGTTTATCCCCAAGTTCGCTTTTATACGGAGGTTCGCTTCAACGATAAGCCATACGCCACGGTCGTTGCCGGGATGCCGGATTCTTCGCGTAGCTCCGGTGCATTCGATGGCATGCAAGGCAACTTTTTTTCTTCGGCCACGGCAGACGAAGCGATTCTGCAAATTGAATTTGCCAAGGAACTCTGCAGCAACTCGGGTTCGCTGATCGGCCAATTTCTCACGCTGCGCTACGCCGAACGCCAGGCGATACCTGCACCCGGCGGCGACACATCTGCGAATGCTGCGGATGCGGGCGGTGGCTTTTCGGTGGTGCCCAAAGAGTTGCGCCTGAAAATCGTGGGCGTCGTTGAAACTGAACCTGCGGCTGGTTACGGAGGCATCGGCAACGCGCGCCTGCTGATGCCGCTGGACACTGCCTCCACACTGCGCGCCGCGCAGGTCAACGATTTACGCGACATCGTCCGCGGTAACTCTTCCACGAAGGTCACCTATCCTTCGCTCTCCGTGCGCGCCAAGTCTCCTTCGCAGGTCGAGGCGCTGGAAGCAACGATCAAGGATCTTGGTTTCAATGCGTTTTCTCTTCTAGACGCTTCCAAGTCGCTGCGCACTTTTTTCTCTGTGTTTGACCTTCTGCTGGGAATCTTCGGCAGCCTTGCTCTTGCGGTTGCCACGCTAGGCATCGTGAACACGTTAGTGATGGCCATACTCGAACGACGCCGCGAAATCGGCGTTCTGAAGGCTCTGGGCGCCGCGGATTCAGACGTGCAGCGGCTGTTTTTTGTTGAAGCCGGCGTAATGGGCTTTTTCGGTGGAATTCTTGGCGTGGCTTTCGGTTGGCTGCTCGGCCGCGCCATCACGTTTGGCACCAACGTTTATCTGAAGCGCCAGAATCTGAATCCCATCGATCTTTCTTCCGTGCCGTGGTGGCTGGTGATCCTCGCGCTGGTTTTCGCGGTGGTGGTCAGCTTGATTGCGGGACTTTATCCTGCTTCTCGTGCGGCCAAACTCAACCCAGTCGACGCGCTGCGCTATGAATAAGACGCGCTTCGCTTTTTTATTCGCCGCATTCTTCGCACTGGCTGCTGCCAGTTTCGCTGCCACGGGCCGCGTAGAGTGCAACTCCATCCCCAGCAAGATTCTTGCCCGCCGCGTTCCCTACTGCATCGTTCTACCTCCGGCCTTTGAGACCGACAAGGCCCGGCAATTTCCCATCCTCTATTACCTGCACGGCCTTGGCGACAACGAACAATTCTTTGTGCATTCCGGCGCCTGGAATCTTACGGAAGACATGTGGGAAAAGGGCGAGCTGAAGGATTTTCTAATCGCCACGCCGGATGGAGGCGCCAGTTTCTACATCAATTCCAAAGATGGCAAGGATCGCTACGAAGATTTCCTGCTGCAGGAATTTTTCCCCTTCATCGAGAAGCGCTATCGGGTGGAACCGGGCCGCGGCCATCGTGCTATCGCTGGCATTTCCATGGGAGGCTACGGCGCTTTGCACCTGGCGTTTCGCCATCCGCAATTATTTGTTTCCACCAGCGCTCACAGCGCCGCCCTGATCGAAAAACTTCCGGCGTTCCTGGGGCCAACGCCCAATTCGCGAAGGTCCCAGGTGTTGGGCGCCGTCTTCGGAAGCCCGCCCGATGAAGTCTTCTGGGAACGCAACAGTCCCTTGACGCTGGCGCGCACCGCCAATCTTGCCGCCCTGAAGATCTACTTCGACTGCGGCGATCAGGACGACTACGGTTTCGAAGCGGGAGCCGCCGCGCTGGATAAAATCCTGACGTCGCGCCACATCCCGCACGAATTCCACATTTATCCCGGCCGGCACGATGCAAGCTACTTCGCCGAGCATCTGCCCGCTTCGCTTACTTTTGCGTCGCACGCATTTTCAGATGCGCATTGATTGTCGCTCTTCCGTTATAGAATACTTTTCGCCTGTTCTGGCCGGCCAATGGGGGTGTGCCATGCGCAGAATTTTCTTCGTACTTTTGTCACTTTTTTTTGTTTTTGGCGCGGCCACGGCGGCTCAGGAAAAGCCGGTTGAAAAGACCCTCGCGGTACCCATGGCCCCGACGTCTGGTGCGCGCATGGAATTCCTGGATGAAGTTTCCTATTACGAGCAGCGCTTCGAACGCCTGGCGGATGCGATTCCGGCGGAGAAATATACGTGGCGTCCCGCGGAAGGGGTTCGCTCCATTGGCGAAGTGTATATGCACGTGGTAAGCGCTAATTACGGATTCGCGAAAATGCTTGGCACGCCCTATCCCGCTGGCGTCGATCCAAAAACGCTACTGTCATCGGCCACGGATAAGGCCAAAGTAATTCAGGCCCTGAAGGATTCCTTCGCGCAGATTCGCACTGCGATTTTGACCATAAAAGATTCCGAACTCGACAAGGAAATCAAGACTCCGCGCGGACTGTCAACGATCCGCGGCGCGTTCTTCATGATCACCGGCCACTACGGCGAGCACCTTGGCCAGTCCGTGGCTTACGCGCGTTCGATCGGCATCGTGCCTCCGTGGACGGAAGAGCGTCAGCGCCAGGAATCCGAAAAACTGAAGCCATAATTGCCGTAATCCGGACTTACTCCGGCAAACTCTTTCCCTTTTCTCCACCCGATTTATGGGCTAAGTTCTTGTGTCCGCAAAGCGAGCGGGACCGGAGCAGCCGTGGAAAAAGTAACCGGAATTGGCGGGGTATTTTTTCGGGCGCGCCAGCCGAAAGCGCTGTCGCAATGGTACTGCGATCATCTTGGTGTGGATGTGGTGCCGGCAGATTACGGCGTGTCTCCGTGGCAGCAGCAAGCGGGCCCAACGGCGTGGGCGCCCTTTCCCGACGACACGACGTATTTCGGAGACGGCGGCCAGCAATGGATGATCAATTTTCGCGTGGCAAATCTGGATGCGATGGTGGCCCAACTTCGCGCTGCCGGAATCTCCGTAGAAGTGGATGCGGAAAAGTACCCCAATGGCCACTTCGCACGCTTGTACGATCCGGAAGGCAACGCCATCGAATTGTGGGAACCTGCCGGCCGCGATGGCACGCCCGGCGCCTAGGCGAGAAAATAAATATCGGGTTTGTCCACCACACCGGACTCCGCTTGAGCGGTTGGCACTTCTGAAGAAAACACAAAACCGCGGGCTTTCGCCAGATCCGTCACTTCAAATAACAGGAACACTTCATTGGGCTCGTACAAATTCCGCATTACTCTCTCAATCCGCAGACCAGAGTGCCGTTGCGCCTCCTTGTGCGTGTCGAAGACCCGCTTCCACTCGTAATACTCCTTAACCTTGTGGCGCACCAGTAGGTACCCCATCGCGTCCCTCCCCGCTTGGCCACGGATCCGGCTGAACCGGGCCGCCTCCGTATAGCGCAAACCATACGCCCCACAAAGCCGCTCCGCAATGTCTGTCTTCAGGAGCACCTGCGGGGCCATTCCAGCTAAACCGAAGAGCAATTGTTGGTATGATGTGCCGCTTGTGGGTGACGGAGGGCGGATGAGCTTCGCGCAGCGGCTGGAAGAGGTCAAGAGTGGGTTCGAGCGCGCGTTCTGGGTCGCCAATATCAGCGAGCTGTTTGAGAGGCTGGCATACTATGCCGCGTTTGCGTCGTTGGCGCGGTACCTGCACGAGACGCTGAGCTTTCCACTCGAGCGCGCCGCGAATCTCGCCGGATTGTTCGGCGGTCTTGTGTGGTTCCTGGCGATTTTCGGCGGAGCGATTGCCGACCGGCTGGGATTCCGGCGCGCGCTTTCGCTGGCTTACCTGATTCTGGCGGGATCGTATTTTCTTTTGGGCTCATTGGGCGCGGCGTGGCTGGGCCCGGTGCGCGCGGCAGTGCCGCTGGTGGTGCTGGTAACCTTGGTGCTGATGCTGCCGGCGCTGGGAATCGCGCTGGTGAAGCCGAGCGTCGTGGGCACCACGGCGCGGGCGTCGAACGAAAATGTGCGCTCTATCGGCTATTCCATTTACTACACGCTGGTGAATATCGGCGGCGCGCTCGGCCCGTTCGTGGCTTCCTGGGTACACAGAAATCTGAGCGTCGAAAATGTTTTTCGCATGTCCGCGCTTTGCGTGTTTGCCATGTTCTTCGCGGTGGTGATCTTTTTCCGCGAGCCGCGCAAGTCCGGCGAAGCAGCCACGGAAAGCCTCAGCGTAACTTTGAACAATTTTCTGAAAGTGCTGGGGAATCCGAAGTTCATGCTTTTCCTTTTGATTTTTTCGGGCTACTGGATCGTGTACTGGCAGGAATTCGTGACCCTGCCGATCTACGTTCACGATTACGTGAACGCAAAAGCGGACACCGAGAGAATGCTTTCCACCGGGCCGCTCATCGTGATTGCGTTCACGGTGTTGATCAGCGTGCTAACGCAAAAGATCTCCGCGTTCCGGGCGGTAGTGCTGGGAACGCTGATCTCCATGCTGGGATTCGCGGTTCTCGCGTTGGGTGGAAACGTGATCGCGGTATACGGCACGCTGGTGGTAATTGCCGTCGGCGAATTGATTCAGCAGCCGCGCTATTACGATTACATCTCGCGCCTGGCGCCGCCGGGCCAGCAGGGCACGTACATGGGATTCGCGTTCCTGCCGCTGGGCATTGGCGCGTTTGCGTCGGGGCCGATTGGAGGCATTCTGCTGCACCATTTTGGCGAAGTGCAACACCAACCGCAGCGATTTCTGTGGGCGCTTACCGCCATCGGTATCGGAACCACGTTTTTGCTGTGGATTTACGATCGCGTGGTCAAACCGTCGGGGGAAGTAAAAGCGTAGTAGACAGGATTTAACTGAAAAACTCAGTACTGACAACTTGGAACTAATTCACCATCCGGCGCAGGGATTCCAGCGCCTGGCGTGCCAGCGAGTAGCGGGGTTCCACGTTCAGCGCTTCCTGAAAGCAACGCATCGCCTGGCCATACATTTCCTTGCCAAGATACGCGCGGCCCAGATTGTAATGCGGGAAGTGACGCGGTTCGTAGCGGCGCGCTTCGACAGCTTGCTGCAGCCACGGAATGGCTTCGTCGAACTGGCCGAGTTCGATCATGTATGCGCCAATGTCGTTGTACGGATTGCCAAAATCGGGATCGAGTTCGATGGCGCGCTTGCACTCGGAGATGGCGTCCAGCAATTTGCCTTGAAAGTGATAGGTCCAGCCGAGAAATGTGTGCGCTTCGGCGGTGGGATGGAGGTCGAGAGAAGAGTGGTAGAGTTCGACCGCCCGATCGTAATCACCTTCCATTTGTGCTTGATAGGCGTCTTGCAACACTTCCCACGCACGAGTCAGCGTCTCCTGATTCATGAGGCCATTGTGGCGGGGAAAACTGTGGCAGGTCAAAGGTACGAAGGTTCTACCTGTGCAAAAACACCACCTGTCCTTTCTGACGGGGTACAGTGGAAATTCGGCCACAGAACAGAGAGAATGAAGGGCCAGGAGCAAAATTAGTAAGGGAATGGGGGAAACGTGAATCGCATCGCAACAGGAATTTCGCTGGCACTAATTTGTGTAGCCCTGACAGGCGCCGGCGCGCTCTTCGCGCAAGACTCCGGAAAGAAAACGGGCGGCGCGAACGCGGCGGCGGTGGCACGCGGGAAATCGTTGTTTCAGCAGAAATGTTCCATCTGCCATTACGACACCAGCGATCAAAAGAAAATCGGCCCGGGGCTAAAGGGGATATCCAAGCGCGGCACGTTCAGCGTGAACGGAAATAAAATCACCGACGAGAGTCTGAAAACCTGGATTGAAAATGGCGACCAGCTGATGCCGCCGTTCAAGGATGTCCTGGAACCCGCGCAGATTAAAGACGTGATCGCTTACGTCAAAACACTGTAGAGAAATTTACGCGATGGCGCGTGCGACCTCTTCAGGGGAAGATATCGGAAGCTCACGCAATTCACACATTGGCCATTAAAGAGAAACCCCCGGAAGCCTGAGCGAGTCAGGCTGCCGGGGGTTTTCTATTTTCGTTCCTCCCGAGGCGGGAGAAAAAACTACTTCAGAACGGCGTCCTTGAGGACCTTGGCGGGACGGAGACGAACCACCGTCTTTGCCTTGATCTTGATCTGCTCACCGGTCTGAGGATTGCGACCGATGCGCGCCTTGCGATGAGCCTTCACAACACGGCCGATGCCGGGGATGACGAACTTGCCAGCGGCGCCCTTTGCTTCTTTCACGGCCAACTTGTGGAGTTCTTCAAAGAAAGTCGCAATCGTCTTCTTGGACGTGCCTACCTTCTCGGCAATGTGTGAAACGATTTTTGTCTTGCTCAGTGGCTTAGCTGCCATTTAGTCTGCTTATCCTCCTGATTTGTCTATCCACCCCGAACGAATCGAGGCCAGCCACGAGCGAAAAACCCCTATTTTTCGATGAAAAACTCGGGCCGCATGGAACTATAACGAACGCAGTTAGGGAACGCAAGTGCGAACCCTCAAAAATGAAGGGAAAAATGCGATTTTTTTGAGGGCATGTGCAAAACGTGCAGGTTTCATGCGGGTTGGAGCAGTTTCGTCAAAGTGTTGCGGCATCATTGCCGCGTGCTATCCTTCCTAATTCCAAATGAATCAAGGGAGAAGGGCATAGATGAGTACAACCTGGCATGCAGAAGAACTGGAGCAACAAATTGCAACAGTGACGAAAGCCGCGCGCAGGCCGGTGGCCGTCACATTTTTGGAACAACTTCCGGCCAATGTGAATAAATTTGAGGGCACGGAACCTTCCAGCTGCAGTTTTTGGCGATTGGCGGCGGAAGGCCGCACTTTTTACACCGTGCCGGACAACCATTTCAACTGCGCGGTGGGCGCGTACACCCATAACATAGCGCTTTCGCCGGAGCGCGAAAAAGAAACAGAGCAGACATTGAAGCTGATGTTTGATTTGGGATATGTGAAGCCGGAAGAAGTGCCGCAGATCCCGCGACTGGCGAAGGCGCCCAAGGCGATTCTTTATTCTCCGCTCGGAGAAGCAACGGCTGTGCCGGATGTGGTGCTGTTCGCGGCGAAGCCCGCCGGCGCCATGCTGCTGCAGGAAGCGGCAAATCGCGCGGGAGTGGGCAGCGGCGCGCCTGCATTGGGGAGACCCACGTGCATGGCGCTGCCGGCATCTCTGCAGCACGGGGCGATTACCAGCCTGGGATGCATCGGAAACCGCGTGTACACGGGATTGGGTGAAGATGAGATGTACATCGTGCTACGTGGGAAAGATGTTCCGGCAGTGGCTGAGGCGCTGAAAACGATTGGAAGCGCGAATGCGGCTTTGCACGATTACGCCAAAGGCAGGCGCGAACAGTTGTCCACACTATAGCCTGCGTTGCACGGAGGCAGGCTGCTACCTGTTTCGCCTGGAACGCGGACGTCAGGAATAAAGCAAGCGCGAGTCCGCATCTAGAAGAGCCGCGCTATCGCTTGAGCGAGGCCAAGTCCTCGTACAGATAGGCAATCGCCTTTATCCCGCCATAGTAATTTTCGAGCGAGAGGTGTTCGTCGGGAGCGTGCGCGTTTTCGTCGGGCAGGCCGAAACCAAGAAGGACGCAAGGCACTTTGAACGTGTCGTGCATTTGCGTAACAAAGGGAATAGAGCCGCCTTCGCGGATGAACACGGCTTTTTTCCCAAAGCCCTTCTCCAGCGCCATCTGTGCAACATGGAAAATTGGATCGTGGTAAGGCGCCACCCACGGCTTACCGGTGCTTAGCGTCTCAAATTTCATCGTGACCGTTTTCGGCAGCAGCTTGCGAATGTGCTGCTCCACCAGCTTGGCAATTTTCTTCGGATTCTGGCTGGGAACCAGCCGCGTGGAGAATTTTGCGTACGCTTTCGAAGGAATTACCGTCTTTGCCCCTTCTCCCTGATACCCGCCCCAGATTCCGTTGGGCTCCAGTGTCGGCCGGATCCACAGGCGTTCCACGGTTGTGAATCCTTTTTCCCCAAAATAACCCGGAGCGCCCACGGCCCGTTCGAAATCCTTCTTTTTCCACGGCAGCGTATTTAGCGCTTTACGTTCCGACGCGGGAACGGCATCCACGTCATCATAAAATCCAGGGATGGCCACGCGGAAATTTTTGGCGTGCAGTTTCGCGAATAGCTCCGTGAGTATGGTGAGCGGATTCGGCACGGCGCCGCCGTAAACGCCGGAATGGAGGTCGCGGGTCGGCCCAGTGAGCTCAATCTGGTAGTAGTTCAAACCGCGCAAGCCATACGTGATGGAAGGAACGCTTTTGCCAAGCATGGCCGTATCCGAAACAATGAGCGCGTCGGCTTTCAGCTTTTCCTTGTTGGCTTGCACATAATCCCACAGGCTGACGCTGCCGACTTCCTCTTCGCCCTCGATCAGCACCTTGATATTGATGGGAAAATTGCCGTGTACCTCATGCAGGGACTGCAGCGCCTTCAGGTGAATATGGACCTGGCCCT
This sequence comes from Candidatus Acidiferrales bacterium, assembly GCA_963709705.1. Classification (GTDB taxonomy): domain Bacteria; phylum Acidobacteriota; class Terriglobia; order Acidiferrales; family UBA7541; genus Acidiferrum. Next base: position 36,305 of record CAVPXU010000013.1, on the reverse strand, counting down.
TGTCATCGGCGGTACCGCGTCCATAGATATTGCCGTTGCGCGTTTCGGGATCGAAGGCCGGCGAAGTCCAAAGATCCAGGGGTTCGGCAGGTTGCACATCATAGTGACCGTAAAACAGGACGGTGGGCTTGCCGGGAGCTTCCAGGGATTCGGCATAAACCAGGGGATGAAGATCGGTCGGAACGATCTCCACGGTTCTAAAGCCGGCGGAGCGAAGGTGATCGGCGACCCAGTTCGCGGCGCGCTCGATGTCCGATTTGTGCTCTGTTTTGGCGCTAATGGAAGGTATTCGGAGAAATTCGTAAAGCTCGGCCAAATTTTGCTCGCGCCGACCTTCGATATATTCAGTAAGGTTCATGTAAGGCCCTCAGGCACAACAATCTTGAACAAAAATAAAATAACCCGGATAATTTCCTAGTAAACGCGGCTGCGGATGGTGTGGCGCGAACTGGATGCCGTTGCCGCTCCTTCATTTTACGGCGGGCGCGAGCGGCGTACAAGTTACGGGTCGAGTCATCCTGGGTCGAAGGCCGTGCCACGGGGGAACACCTGTCCGAAAGGGCAATTGACCGGGTTTGGCACGGAGGAGATGATGGGCGCATGGTCGAACTAGCACAAAGCTCGCAACGGCGCAGCCAACGCGTGTTTCACAAGATGCGTTTGCAGGCGCTGGGCCGCAGCCACGAAGGGCGGAAATTTCGCGAAATCTGCGAGACGCTTGTGGTTAGCGCGCACGGCGGGCTGCTCAATTTAAGCCATGAAGTCGACAATGGCGAGATGCTGGTTCTGGTGAACCCGGAAACTCAGGAAGAGCAGGAGTGCCGCATCGTGTATCTGGGCGAAACTGGTAAGCGAGGCACCCGGGTAGGCGTGGAATTCTTGACGCCAGCACCGCATTTCTGGGGAATCGATTTTGAAGCGCGGCCTGTCAACGGTTCTGGCAGCGCAGAAGCCACGCATTGATTCGGCTACTTGCCGCTCACCGCTAGTCCGTTTCAAACCACACAATATCTGTTCCAGAGCGATACAGGACGATTTGGTGCGTTGTGTATCGTGACGCTGCGAAAAATTAGGGAACTACGGCCGTGGCTTGATTTGAATATGAGCTTTCGACACCCGCCGCATCGACCGCGGTAGTGACGTAATAATAGGTGGTCGAAGACGCCAGCGATGAATCCGTATAATTGAGCGACATCACGAGCGCGGAATTCATCTTTGTGTAAGGACCGCCGTTGCTTGTGCCGCGGTAGATATTGTAGCCCGACACCGTGGAGTTGCTTGCATTCCACGCCAGTTGCACGGTGTGCGTGGAAGACTGCGCCGCGGTGAAATTAACGCCAGAGACATTTCCGCCGTTGACCGTGAAACTGTTCACAGTCGGATTGAAAATGTAGCCGGTGCGGCTGGGCGTAGCCGTGTAAATTCCGTTGTTGAGGCCGGAAAAACTGTAAGTGCCGGAGCTGTTGCCGGTGGTCGTCAGCGAGGTGGGACCGCTCAGTGCGATGGTGGCGCCGTTGCCGTCCGCTGCGGGACTGATCGAACCCGTCACGCTGAACGCGCCCGAACTGGAATTGGCCGTGACCGCGCCCGCACACCCGTGCAAAAACACGAGTAATGGAAGAAGTGCGAGAAGGAATGCTCCACGCGTGTGCTGACACTTCAACTTCGATTGCGCCAAAAACGGCGATCGGAAAGCGGATTTAAGAATTCGCATAGTCCAAGCCCCTCAGGTCTTAACTTGGAGCCCAGGGTAATTACCGAAACAATTTGGAATTCTGGTTGGCTACGAAACCTGGAAGAGGTTACGAGCTAATAATTGACCGGACTGCATTCTACCCCAAGTGGAAGAGAGTGGCGTTAAGAAAATGATGAGAAGTGAAGGAATTAGGATTTTCCAATGACGCTCATTGCGGAAGGCTGATCATTGAGCATCCGCGATCGTGTACGCAAAATCGTAGAAATGCTTTTTATCGACGATCTTGATCGTCATGGTGCCGGCGAGACCGGTCAGTTGTCCCGTTCCGGAATCCGGCACGACGGAAACGTTCAGTTGTGGCACACCACGCGTCATGCTGCCAAAATGTTGCAGCGCGAAAGTACCACTGCGGCCCAGCAGCGTTCCGCTTACACGCTCGATGGCCACGTAACCCGCGGAGCCCTCGCGCTCTGACATTACGCTCAACATTTCGCCTGCGCTGGTGCCAGTAAGGTCGCCCTCAAATTTCTTGTCGATGGACATTCTTCCCAGTTTCGCGCTCTCCTCTTGAGGGTTGTCCGGTTTCTGCGGAACTATTTTTACTTCGAATGTCCCGGCAGCGTGATGCGTCATGATCGGCTCCTTCTGAAAGGCGGTTGAAGCGGGCGAACGGGTACCGGCGAACGCGGCGACACTAATGGCACAAAGCAGGCACACGGCTGCTCGCATGATCCTTGGATCAAGAGTGGGTTGTGCCGCTCGGCTATCAGTGAGAACCTTTTCCACGGGATTCATGTTCCGAGTGTAACTGTGGGCCGGGCCTAATGATTGGAAAAACGCGACAAAAACATGCCGCCGAAGTTGTTGAGGAATACGATGCGGCAGTCGGCAAGGCCCGCGGTATTCTGCGACGCCCTCTTGCGGCCGGAAAACTTTGGCACTCGCGCAGGCAGCCCTCGCCGGACTTGGAGCCATGGATCGCTCACTATTGGAGCATAAAGTGGGATTTGCGCGGTTGCGCGCCACAAACCGTGGAAAGCCTGCCTCATCCCAATGTTCACCTGATATTTGAAGAGGCGAAGCCGGTTGTCAGCGGCGTCCAACAACGGAAATTCTCGCGGGTCCTGGAAGGCCAATCGAAAGTATTCGGCATCAAATTCCAGCCCGGCGGATTTCGCCCATTCTTTAACGCACCGGTTTCGACGCTTGCCCATCTCACGGTATCAGCCAAAAATATTTTTGGAAAAGACATGGAGAAGCTGGCGACGGTGCTGCTGTCCTCTCGCAAGGAGGATCAGAAGATTGAAGCTACCAATGCATTCTTTCGCGCACGCATTCCCAAGCCGGACAAGACGGCTGATCTGGCACGCCAACTGGTGAATCGCGTTCTTCAGGAGACGGAAATCAAGACGGTGGACGATCTTGCGGCAAAAGCCGGAATCGGCAAAAGGTCGCTGCAACGGATTTTTGGCGAATATGTGGGAGCTAGCCCCAAATGGGTGATCCGCCGCTATCGTTTGCATGAATTAGTCGAGAGATTCAACGCAGGCGACAGCCTGGATTGGCCGCAGGTGGCGTTGGAGTTGGGCTATTTCGATCAGGCGCATCTCATCAATGATTTTAAATCCATCGTTGGTTACTCACCGGCGCAGTATCAGCGTAAACTCCGCGCATCGGACTAATCCCAGCCGCCGCCGAGGGCCTGATAGAGCTGCACCAGCGCGATGAGTTCGTTGCCTTGGGCTTGCGCCAGGTTCAGCTCCGCGGAAAACGAATTGGTTTCATTGGTGAGCACTTCCAGATAATCCGCGGTTCCGGCCTTGAAGCGAATTTCCGAAAGGTGTGCGGCATCCTGGGCGGAATCGACCAGCTGCTGCTCCTGCATGCGAAATTCGCGATACTTCTGGTAAGCAATCAGCGCGTTGGAAACGTCGCGAAACGCGCCCTGAATGGTCTGCTGATAGGTCAGCAGAAGCTGTTCGTGTTGCGCTTCGGCCAGGTTGACGCCAGATTTCAGGCGGCCGCCTTCGAAAATTGGTTGGACCAAACTTCCCGCCAACGTCCAGACTCCCGCCGGCCCTTGGAACAAGTCGGTCAGTTTCGCGCTCTCGTAGCCCGCGCTCCCCGTCAGCGAGATTTGCGGGAAGTACGCGGCGCGCGCAACACCGATCTGTGCGTTAGCCGCGACCAAATTCTGTTCCGCTTCGCGAATGTCTGGGCGCCGCTCCAGCAATGCAGAAGGAAGCCCGACGGGCACCTCCGGAGAATGCGGCTGCTCTGTGAGTTTCAAGCCACGCGGAATTTGCCCCGGATTATTTCCCAGCAGGATGCTGATGGCGTTTTCCTGCTGCTGGATCTGGCGCTCGAGGTCGGGTATTTCCGCGCCTGCGGTATAAACGAGTTGTTCGGATTGGCGAACGTCCAGAAGAGAATTTATTCCGTGCTCTTCCAGCGTCTTGGTCAGATTCAGCGAATCCTCCCGCGAGGCCAGCGTGCTTTTGGAGATTTCGAGTTGCCGATCCAGCTGGCGAAGTTGGAAGTAGGAACTTGCCACGTCGGCCACCAAAGTGGAAATTACGGCGCGCTGCGCCCACTCATTTGCAAGCAGAGTGGCGCGCGCGCCCTCCGTTGCGCGGCGATAGCGGCCCCAGAAGTCCACATTCCAAGTAGCGCTTGCCGCAACTTCTCCGAGTGTAATTTCATATGAGGGGATCGGACCGATTGTGGGGTTGCGCACGCTGGTGACATTGCCGCCGCCAGTGAGCGTCGGGAATTGGTCGGCGCGAGTGATGCCCAGTTGGGCTTGAGCCTGCAAAACACGCGTGGCCGCAATGCGCACATCGTAATTATTTTTCAGCGCGGTGCGAATCAGGTCCTGAAGTTCCTTGTCCTGGAAAACATCCCACCACTTCTCGTCTCCGATGGAAGTAACCGTCGAGGCATTCGTATTTGTGGTGGCTGGTGCTGCTGGCGCTGCAGCCGGTGGCACCGTCGCAGGTTGCGGCTGCGGCAACGTTGGATCGGGCTCGCTGGGGCCGCGGTAAGCGGTGGGAACATTCACAGCCGGACGCTTGTAGTTCGGTCCGACGGAACACGCCGCCATGAAGACGACCGCAGTGACAGGCCCAATTTTGGAGAGCAAGTTTGAGAACTTCCGAATATTACGGAACATAGTTGTTCTAGTCTCCATCGCCTTCTTGCATGGCATAGGCGGGGCTGACCGCGGGAGCGGAAGATTCTGGAGCTTTGCGAGTCGAGCGGAAAAAGGAATAGCGATCCAGCACTTTTTCCTGGAATTCCTCGAGATAAAGATAAATAGCGGGTGTGACGAACAAGGTCACAAACTGGGACACGATGAGTCCGCCGATCACCACCAAGCCTAGCGGCCGGCGCGAAGAACCGTCCGCTCCATAGCCGAGCGCGATGGGCAGCGCTCCAAGCAACGCGGCCATGGTGGTCATCATGATCGGGCGAAAACGTTCCAGGCTAGCATCGTGAATGGCCTGATCGTCTTTCACGCCGTGACGCACGCGCTGCTCGGCAAAGTCCACGATCATGATTCCATTTTTCTTGACGATGCCCATCAGCATGAACATGCCGATATACGCGTACAGTGACGCCTCGGAATGGAACAGCCACAGCGTCAGCAAACCGCCAACGAGTGCGACCGGCAGCGAGGACAGCACCGTGATCGGATGCAAGTAGCTTTCGTACAGAATCGCCAGAATCACGTACATTACGAACACGGCGACGAGCATAAGGACGGCCAGATCGTTGGCGGTGTTTCGAAACGTCAGCGCTTCGCCTTGCAGCGCGCCGCGAACTCCCTGCGGCAGGATTTCTTTCGCCGAAGCTTCCACGAAATCCGTTGCCTGGCCGACGGTGTAGCCGGGCTTCATGTTGAAAAACAACGTGACGCTGGTGAACTGGTTGATATGATTCACCGCCTGCGGGCCGATGATCGCGTGCCAACTGGTAACCGCGCTCAGGGGAATCATGCGCAGTCCATCGTCGCTCTTGATATAGAGCTTGCTCAGGTCTTGCGGGTCAGAGCGTTCGTCGTCCGCCACTTCCAGAATCACCTGGTACTGGTCGGTCGGCTTCTTGATCAGGTAGCTGTAATTCTGCGAGTACGCATCGTGCAAAAGCGTAAGGATGCGTGTCTCCGAAACGCCATACAGCTTGGCCTGATCTCGCAAAATATCGACCTGCAGATTCGGCGTGTGATTAAAAAGATCTGAGTTTACGAACAGAAAGCCGGGATACTCGTACATCTTCGCCGTCATCTTGTTGGCGGCTTCGTAGACTTCCTTCGGGTCGATACCGGAGAGGGCATACGCAAACTGGCCCTGAATATTTGCGGTCGCACCCGTGCTGATTTCGAGAACCGGGTTCGGTTGAAGAAAAACCAGCGCTCCGGGAACCTTGGACATCACCCCGCCCATCAGTTGTCCGGCAACCTGATCGATCGGGGCACGCTGCTTGGGATCCTTCAGAAAGGAAATCAGGAATGCCTGGTTGGCCGGTAGGAATTGGCTATTGCCGCTCATCGTAAACGTGGCCGCGACCGCGGGATTGGCGTGCAGCACTTTTTCCGCGGCATCTTGATACTTGTGCATCTGATCGGGAGAAGTACCTTCCTGGGCAACGAGCACGCCGCGAATAAAGGAACTGTCTCCGACGGGCAGGAACGATTTCGGAATGGTGTAGAACAGGTAGCCAGTGCCGACAAAGCAAACCAGCCAGATCAACGCGGAAATCCAGCGATGACGCAGGAAGAACCACAACTGCTTACCGTAGATCGCAAGAATGCGGTGTTCGATATTGCCGCTCACGCGTTCCACCCAGGTCTTTTTCGTGCCTGGTCCACGTCCAGACAGCAGCCGCGATGTCATCAGCGGCGTCAGCGTCAAGGAAACTAGTCCGCTGGCGAGAATCGAGATAACGATGGTGATGGAGAACTCGCGAAAGATGCGTCCGACGAGGCCGCCCATGAATACCAGCGGAATGAACACAGCGGCTAGTGACAAGGTCATCGTCAAAATCGTGAAGCTGATTTCCTTGGCCGATTGTAGCGACGCTTGCAAAGCCGTGAGGCCTTCTTCCATCAAGCGAACGGTGTTTTCCAGGAAGACGATGGCGTCGTCAACCAGGAAGCCGATGGCCAATGTGAGAGCCATTAACGACAAGTTATCTAGGCTGTAGCCAAGCACGCTCATCGCGACGAACGTCAGCAGCAACGAGAGCGGCAGCGCAACCGCCGGAATTAATGTGTCCGTGGCGCGGCCAAGGAAAAGGAAAATCACCATCACAACGAGAACGAAGGCGATGTACAACGTGGCCTGCACGTCTTTAATGCTGGAAACGATGGTGACGGAGCGATCGTAAGCCGTGGCGATTCGCACCGAGCTCGGAAGTTGCCTCTCGATGGAGGGAAGTTCGTCGCGCACGGACTTGGACACTTCCACGGCGTTCGCACCGGCGCGCCGGAACACTGCGACCACGACCGTGGCGCCAGGCGTCGGATAGCCTCGTGCCCAGAAACGCATGTCGATGCGTTCGTCCTGCACTCCCTGTTTCGCGGTGGCAACATCCTTCAGATAAATCGGAGCGCCTTTGTCCTGGCCGACGATGAGCTGCTCGTATTGCTCGGCGGTGCTCAACTGGCCTTGCGGCTGCAGCAAAAAGCTGCGATGCGGGCCATCGAATTGGCCGGCACCGGTGTAGCTCGTGCCATTCTTGATCGCCGTGGTCAAATCTTCGAGTGTGATGTTGCGCATGGCCATGGCGGAGGGATCCGCTTTGATGCGCACGGCAGACTGCGTGCCAAACACGGCAACTTGGCTGACGCCCGGCAGAATGCTGATACGTTCCCCCACTTGCGTGCTGGCGTAATCGTAAAGCTGGCCTTCTGTCGCCGTGTCGCTGACGAGCACCAGATATTGAATCGGCTGATCATTCGGGTTAGTTTTCGTAAACGTCGGCGGGCTTGGGAGGTCGACAGGAAGCTGTCCGCTGGCGCGCGTAATCGCGGCTTGCACGTCGGTGGCGGCAGCGTCGAGGCTCTTGTTCAAATCAAATTGCAGAACAAAGCTGGAATGCCCCTGGCCGTTGTTGGACGTGACCATTTCCAAGCCGGGAATCTGCATGAACTGGCGCTCGAGCGGCGTGGCCACATTGTTGGCCATGGTTTCCGGCGTCGCGCCCGGATAACTCACCTGCACCTGAATCACGGGGTAGTCAACCGCGGGCAGATCGCTCACCGGCAAGCGCAGGTACGCGAACAGACCAAACAGGATGACCGAGACCGTCAGGGCAACGGTCATCACCGGACGTCGGATAAAGAGTTCGGAGAGATTCACGATGCGCCCTTTTGCGAATTGTTGCCGCTGCCGTTGCCCGCCGGGGCTGCTGTATCAATGTGTACCTTGCCTCCGGGGCGCACGAGCAATTGACCCGCAAGCACGACGCGTTCGCCCGCGGAAAGTCCGCTGGTAATGACGACATCGTTTCCTTGGCGCTGGCCCAACGTTACTGGCCGCAGCTCCGCGCTATCGTCCTGTTTGATCACGTAGACATACGGTCCCTGCTGGCTGATCTGTGTGGCTTGCGACGGGACGAGTACCGCTCCCTTTTCCGTGGACAGCACCAGCTTCACCTCAACGAACTGGCCGGGCCAAAAATGGCGATCGGGATTGGAAACCGTGGCGCGCAAATTCACCGTGCCAGTGCTGTTCTGCACGACGTTGTCGAGGAATTCGACTTTGCCCAGCCGCGCGGCCGTTTCCGCATCGCCCGGTAGACGTACCATCGCTTTCAATAAGCCCCGGCCCATTTCTTTCTGAACCTGGGGAAGATCGCGCTCGGTGATGGTGAACGTGGCGTAGATGGGATCGAGCCGCTGGATGGAAAGCAGCGACGTCGTGTTGGTTTGCACGACGTTGCCCACGTCGACCAGGCGCGCTCCGGCACGTCCGTCCAGGGGCGAGTGGATATAGCAATAATCGAGATTGATTTGCGCGGTTTCGATAGCTGCTTTGGCGGATTCGATCTGCGCCTGCACCACGTCGACGGTATTTTTCTTGGTGTCGTAATCCTGCTTGGAGATGGCGCGGGTTCCGACCAGTTCCTGGTCGCGCGCGAACTGAATTTTCGCGAGGTCGAGGGCGGCTTCGGCCTGTTGAAGGCTGGCTTTCGCGGCGTCCAGTTGCGCTTTGTAAGGCCGCGGATCAATGACGAACAGGAGCTGGCCCTTTTTCAGATTTTCGCCGTCCTGAAAATGGCGTTCTGTGATGGTGCCCGCCACCTGCGGCGTGATCGTCACTGATTCAAAGGCAACGTTTCGGCCGATTTCGTCCAAATATCGGGGCACGTCCTGAGCCGAAGCCTGGACCACCGTGACGAGGGGCGGCGGCAGCGTGGCCGCAGCTTCGGCATGCGCGTTGCCGCGGTTGCAGGAAACCGAAAGCAGCGCAAGCGGCAGGAGCAGGGCGAGTCCGAGCAGGTTTGCGGCTGACGGTTGCGACGGGCGGCCAACCGTAGTCAGCCCCGTTCTTAGACTGAATTCTCGATCGTTGAAACGACTGCTCCGCCCCATGGTTACCCTCTCCGACATCCCTGAGATTTTCTGTTCGTTTTGAACCAGATTTGCCGAGCAACTTCCGCCCTTGCCTAAGACGTTAGCGAAGAATGCAAAGTTCCTGCTTGAGGACATCGAATAGGGAGCGCATTCCGCCGAGAAAATACTTTCCGTCTTATACCCCGACCCTGATCACACGGGCCATCCAAAACCCACGCAACTGGTTCACAACCCGGGGACTTGGCCAACCCTCACGGGCTCTATCTATGATGTATATACCCTCGCGAAAGGTACTTGCCCCATACCGCGGTCTTGAGCCGGATTCTGGGTCATTAATATAGCCGGATATAACCGCGTTTTGGGCAGTATTCCCGCACTCGAGCGGCCGCTCCGGTTGATAAGATTCGCTTGTCGAGTCGATTGCCTTGACTTGCACCAACCCGCATCCTAGAATCCGCGCCTCAGGCCTTCCGTATAAGTGAATGGATATGTGACCGACCGCAGGCACATTCTTGTTGAGCTCGCGCTCGCAGTGGGGCTTCTGGCACCCAGCGCGTTGGCCCAGAAGCCGGCTCCTACCCCCGCGCCTCCGCCGTCCTCCCAACCGTCTAACTCTTCGGGCGGCGCCGCAGTTCCCGCCAGTTCGCAGCCCGTTCAACCAGACATGGATTTCGTGATGTTTCTATCTGGCCGGGTTGCCACCGACGACGGCACACCTGTTCCACATGATGCGTCGGTGGAAGTGGTTTGCAACGAGAAGGTTCGTCAAAAGGTTTATGCCTCGCCTGGCGGCGCCTTCAACATTCAACTGGGGCCGGGAGCGCAGAACGACTCCGTGCTCGACGCTAGCGACGACCCGGCTTCACGACAGATCGGCTCTACCAAACCCTATTTCGGAGGGATTCCGCCGCACGATTTCGCGAAGTGCGAACTGCGCGCCTCTGCGGCTGGCTTTTACTCCAACAGGCGAAGCCTTATGGACCTTACTCCTTCCGATCGCAACGTAGATGTGGGCGCGATTGTGATGGAGAGGGTAAGCAAGGTGAAAGGCGCAACGATCAGCGCCGCCCCGTACAAAGCGCCAGAAAACGCCAGAAAAGCTTACGAGAAAGGCCTCCAGGCGGAGAAGAACGGCAAACTTGCCGATGCGCGCAAATACTTTGAACAAGCCGTGGAAATGAACCCCAGTTACGCGAGCGCGTGGTTTCGATTGGGCACGGTGTTAGAGAAGGAAAATGCAACCGATTCCGCACGCTCGGCGTACACGAAAGCCACTTCCATCGATACGCATTTTCTGCCGCCATACCTCTCCCTGGCTTCCATGGCGTATGAAGCGCAGGATTGGACGGGAGTGCTGCAATTTACTGGTCACATCATAGCTGTCGATCCGTTGAGCTACGGCGACGAGAGTGTTTACGTTGTGGATCTTGATGAGTGGAGTCCAGCCGACGCCTACTTCTTTAACGCGGTGGCGAACTACAAGCTGGACAGGATTGAAGAAGCGGAGAAGAGCGCGGTCAAGGCTGAGCACGTAGACCTGTTGATGCGGGCTCCGGAACTGCATCTGCTGTTGGCTGAGATTTTCACGCGAGGAAACAGTTATGACCTTGCGATAGCGGAGCTACAAACCTTCCTGGAATTAGCTCCTCATGCAAAAGACGGAGACCTCGTCCGTGAGCAGATGGCAAAATTGGAGAAGCTCAGCCATTCCACTCCGTCGCCCGATAAACCTTTGCCAGCCATAAGATAGCAGTGATTCCAGTTTTTTGGATTTGGCTCGGTTTGGGCCGTTTTATGCGCTCAATCACAAGAATATTCATGACCTTCAAGGCATGGGGATTCTCGCGGAAGTGAAACCGCTAAATTCGTTTTCTATTGCGGAGCAGCAACAAGCCTTATGGCTTCCGCATTTGGAATAGCCTGGTAAAGCACGTAAGCACCCACCTGATCACGCATGACTTCTGCGTCCATTGCGCGCTTTCCTTGGCTAACTTCAACGACGCGCCAATCGATAGGTACGTAGGTTTTAAATGTGAGAGGGAGGTCGTAGCTCAGGTCCGTCAGATCGTTGCGCAAAACCACTGAAAATGCGTCGCCGTCCCGGTACCAACGAACGTCGCCATGCGCTCGTTCCCGAATGTATTTGGTCACATCTTGAAATGTGGCGATCCACAAAGAAGCTTCCTTGGTCTTCATATACGCAAGGTATCCTTGAATCTCCTCGTGTGTTTTGGGCTCCCAGCCGATGCCATCGACCCCGTGCGAAACGAAGACCAACCAGATGTTCTTGTGCGTAGCCGCCGTATCTATCCAAGACTTGATCAGTTCCATTGGCGTTTTCGTCAGCACCCCACGCTGCCAGCGGACATACTCTTTCTTGGAGAGGGTGGGATCCTCGCCACTGTCGCGGTCAAGGTCTTCCACGAAGGAATCCGGGATGCGATTGCGCGCGGTTTGATAGCGTTGCAGCGCAAAGGCTACGCCGCGGGAATCCTCGCTGCCGTAAGGACACTCAACCGAAAATGTGTGCTTATATCCCAGTTGGTCGAAGATCTCTTGCCGGCTCTTTTCCAGTTCATAGATCAGGTTGGCATCATCAAGGGCCGCCACGCGCGGATGGGTAACCGTATGGCTCGCAAATTCATATCCGTGCCTGGAGAGCACGCGCAATTCGTCCCAGGTAACGCCACTTTCCCGATTCGTAGAGGCTTCGCGCGGCGCGACGCGTTTAAATGCTCCCTCACGCACCTTCGCATACGCTTCGTCCACAATCGCATACGCTTTCGCGAAGTTCTTTTCTTCGTCGTATGCTTCGCCTGCCCGTGTATGATAATCGACGGTCCCTTGATAGCCAAGAAAAGGTAATGCCGATGCCCGCTCAAAAAAATTGTCTTTGTTCGTCGGCACGGTGGCCGTCTCTGCAATGATCGTCTTGATAGGCCTGCCGATGAACGTACCGTGGTACTTCGAACCTGGAATCTCGCCGGTAATGATGAAGAACGTGGCGGGAAAGCCGAAGCTGTCCATGAGGGGAACCGCCGCTCTGAACTGGTTGATACTTCCGTCGTCGTACGTCAACGACACCGCTCCGTTCTTCCTGTACTGCCACTTTGTAATTTCGGTCTGCCCCACTTGACCACGCGAAGGAAGCGCGGAACAGAACGTCACCCCGGCAATAGCGAAATAGCACAACCATTTCTTGCATCCCATCTCAGCACCGCCAAATCATCACTGTAGCGCTGGCTTTATGCCAGCGCTCTTGGGTTGAACCCTGCTCCCTCAACAATCCCGCCACATTGTTCAACGCGCAATGCAAATTCGCAACCCTTCCGAATGCGAAGAAGTATACCGGCCGCGCGCCGCGGTATACCTGCCGATCGTCGCCGTATTCCTACCGTTACGCTAAACTTGCAAGAATGTTCCTCAAACCCGCGGTTGAAGCCGATTACCCTGAGATTATTGACCTCGTAAACCTTGCTTTTCGCGGTTCTGGCACTTCTGCCAGTTGGAACATTGAGGCCGGAATCATAGAAGGCCAAAGGTTAAACGAATCTCTTCTCAGAGAAGACTTGGCCGCAAAGCCCGCAGCATTCCTCCTGACACACCGGGATGAATCGAGTGGAACACTGCTCGGAACTGTCTGGCTAGATCCCGAATCCAATGGCGTCTGGGGTCTTGGGCTACTGACCATCAGGCCCGATCTGCAAAATAAACAGTTAGGTCGCACTTTGTTGAACGCGGCAGAATCCCTCGCCAAGGAACGCGGCGCACACCGTATCCGCATGGCGGTTGTAAATGTCCGAAAGACGCTGATCGGGTGGTATGAACGGCGAGGTTATGCCCTGACTGGTGAAACGAAAGCTTTTCCCTACGGCGACGAACGTTTCGGCAGACCGCTCCGGGATGATCTCCATTTTGTGGTCCTTGAGAAGGACATCTAACCGGCAATGCCCCAGGCCCAGCGCTGTCAACTTCCAGTTATGGACTGAAATAGGGATCGTTCGCCATCCGGATGAACGACGCTTCCGAAGCAGCAGACGAACTGATGCGCCAGTCAGCTTCTTTGTTGATGTCGAACCACACGACACCCTTGATGAGTGGGAATCTGGAGCGCAGGGTGGGAATGATTTCGTCGATCCATTTTCCTTTGTCTCCACCAGCTTCAGCGGACGCCATCTCTCCAATCAGGATCGGTTTTTTCTTCGCTGCAAGCAGAGGGTAGATGTCTTGGAACACCTGTTGGAACGTCTGCCAGCCACCGTTCTTCGAACCCCAGTTGTACCCATCGACTCCGGTCCAATCCACGTACGCGTCGCCGGGATAATAATCCATCGTGGTTCGGTTGCCTCCATTGATATCCGTGACGTTTGGACACCATGCCCAAACCACATTGTTCGCGCCCGCCGCATCAAACAGGTCGTGGATGTGTCGATAAGCGGCAACGTACAGCGGGGCATTATTGCCGCTCCACGCTTCGTCGCCATTCATCTCCGCGGCAAAGTCGAGGAAAAACTTCTTGCCGAGCGCTTTGGAACCCTTCGCACGCGCCACGATCGTAGCATCAAGGCTCCCGTCGATTATCTTCGCGAAGTCGATGTCGTGAGGTTCCCAATTAACCAGAGGAATGCGTCCCGCCGCCAAGTCTGCTTGGGTAACGTTCCCGGTCCAATCGGCGGCCCACGCGTAATATGTGAGATGAATGATAGGTGTTCGTCCGAGCTTTCGCGTCGTCTGCTCTATGCTGCCGGTACCGTAGAATAGCCCGAGCAATGCACCCGACGCCGGCTCGAGAATAGACGATCCGCTCGACTCTTCGCTCGCGGCGCTTGTAAACAATCCGCTCAAAGCCAATATTGCAACGCCCGCTAAAGCGCCTCTGCCAAGCATTTTTCTCATGGGAGCTAACTCGTCGCCGCCTTCGTCAGCACTTCACGGAGCCGCCGCGCCACAATGGCATCCTCGCCCGGTTCCAGCATCCAAACCCCCACCACAATCTTATTCGGATCGTTGGGAATGCCGGCACTCGCCTCGCTCGAACCCGTGGCCGGATTTAGTTCAATGCTCGGTGTGCCCGCTCGCAATTGTTTCTTTACTTCTCGGGGAGAAATCTTCACGCGCTGCTCGTCATAGCGAATCAGCAAGTGCGGAACGTTGTTCGCAAGGGGCGGGATAAGTATCTCCGCCTTCAGGCTTGGAATATCCTTCAGCGCATCGGCAATCAAGTCTGCGCGACGGCGAAACTCAGCCTCCATTCCCGCGTCGGACTGGCTCAGGAACCAATCCACCGCCGCCACCATTCCTACGATCTGTTCCTTCGCCACCTTCATTCCGCGGCCGACTACATCTTCATTGGGATTGTTGTTTTTCGTAGCGGCCGCAATAAGCTCTTTTTTTCCCAGCAGCAATCCCGCATTTTGCGGTCCCCGAATGCCTTTGCCGCCGGAAAAGGCCACCAGATCGAAACCCATTTGCGTGTAGTTCCACAAATTCGAAATGGGTGGAACATCGGCGGCGGCGTCATTGAAACATGGGATTCCATGCGCATGGGCTACACGGATCCAATCCTGCCTGCTTATGTTTCCTTCATCGGCGGCGTTGTAAAAGTGGCACATGACGGTCTTGCTCGTAAACGCCGCCTCATAGTCTTTCAAGGTCTCGACGTTGACGAAGCGAATGCCGCAATTACGCAACGAGTGATCGTAATCGTATCGATGTGCCTTCTGAACCAGCACTTCGTCTTTCAGGCCCCCCATGTCGGTCGGCATCGCGTGCCCAGTGTTCGGTCCGTTCGCCACCGTCATACAAGCGGCCGTCGCCAGCGTAATCGCAGATGCCGCACCCGCCGTCACCATCGCAGCTTCGCAACGCAATCGCTTCGCAAGATATTCGCCGGCGGCACTCTGCAATTCTTCCAGGAACACGGGATGCTTCGCCGCTTCCGCCACGGCCGCTTGCACTGAAGGTGGCATCACCGCCCCAGTCAAATAAGTGTACGTTCCAGCGGCATTTATTCTCTTCGTCACCCCAAGTTTGGCGTAATAATCCACCACGTCTGTCGGATTCTGGCGCGCAGCCTCCGACTGCGGCCAGCGCGCAACACGTGTGAACACCAGGCCTGCGAAAGCCTTGTTGATTCGCTCAAAAAAATTACGCCGTGTGCCAAAGTCCCTCATATGTCATCCCTCGACGAGTTTCCGGTCGTAATTATTGTACGCGCCAGGTGCATTCGCAAACTCTATCCATTGATAATCGAAATACTCGTTAAGGTTGAAAAAAAGCGTTATACGGGGAAATGGGACAAGGGAAACTGCAACGTCACGTATGGGGGAAAAGAAATTTGCTACACGTTGCACCAAAATGCAGCAGTTCGAATCGCCCGTGTTGGAAAGTGGCCGCTAACTCACAGAGTACGCTAGAATTAGAAACGGAGGAGTGGGTGAGCGGTTGAAACCGGCGGTCTTGAAATTCGCTAGCCTGTACCAGGACTATTTGGAAATAACGAACTTACACTACAACCGACTACCACCAATTGGGGTGATTTGGGCGGCTTTGCAGCGATTTTGTGGAACAAGATGTGGGACAGTTCTGGAAATGTGGAACAAGGTTGATCCACCACCTAAGGCTGTCCATAAGTACAGTCGTAGTAAGAAAGGGCAGCCTGTCCCTCCGTACCATAGACGCCGACAACCGAATTTAATAGACTCCAAAGTGGCTGAAATTTTGTCCAGCCATAGGTTTGTCCTTCCGTGTCGGCGTCCTCGCCTTGGGCTTGAGGGCGTGGCGGAATGCGACTCCAAAAGGTTCGCTGCACCCAGGTTTGGAAGCGAGCGTACTGGGTAGACAGTCTTGTTTCAGCGAACGCCAGCGAAACGCTGGATTCACGCCGCCAAAGCACAATGCGGACTCCTCGCCATAAAAGGAACCACCCGCATCGATGCTGCCTGGGCTAGTTCCCTCCTTCGTCGAAGGCAGATATTAGCAACAGACAAAAGCAAGCACCGCTATAGGTGTTTCTTATGTCTGTCACGAAAGTCCAAGTTGTACCTCCCGCAGTATCTTCGGTTGTAAACCCAGCAGATATTCTCACGCTCGCAGAAGTCGCAGAGCGTTTGAAAGTTTCAGAGCGTTGGGTCTACGAGAAATCCCGTCGTCGTTGCTCCAATCCTCTCCCTGCAATTCGCATCGGTCGCTACTTGCGCTTCGATTGGGTCGAAGTGTCAGCGTGGCTTCGTCAGCAGACGGGGCGAGCGCAGTGAACCTCATTTCCAGACTCGTTGCCACCAAGCGAACGCTGCACCCTTTGCTGCTGCGTAACTTCACTGCGCCGCCGTTGCGCTTTGAAGGCACGCCAGTCCAGTCCCTCGTCGCCACGAGGTCGTCGCTGTGGGGCGTCTTGAACGCCAGCGTGGGCAAGACAATCAAATACCGTGGACAAGACGAGAACGGCGACACATTCACCGTAGACGCCACCATCGTCAATGTCCACGACACGATTCGCCAGATTGAACTCCACGACAATCACCGTATCTGGATTCCCATCCGTCCAGAAAACAGAAAAGCCTTCAAGCGTCAGCGCATCCACGACCAGTTCGCCAGTGGTTTGAGGCGTGTCCACAACCAACCGTGTTGGACGGGCGAGCCGTCGCCTTCGCACAACCTGAATGGAGCCCCGCTGGAGATTTTCTACCTAGAAGACTTGTATGCAGCAAACACCGTAGAAGAACACACGAAACGATTCCTGCTTTCCATCGGTGTGCGTCTCCTCGCAAGGTCTGCGAAAGAGACACGCCTGATGTCTGCGACGGCACGCTTGCACAACTTGAAAGTTTTTCTGCGCTCCATGGTCGCAACCAAGACGAAGGAATTAACTGAGAACCTGACGGTGGAACTCCTCCGCCGTTCGCAACTGAGCGAAGCGAAAATCAACGCCGTGTATGAAGTTATTTTTGAAGACGCACGAGTGGACGTCGTCGCTCGCGAACGGAACCTGCGACTGAATGCACTGCAGCAAACACTGGGACGCATCAGGCGTGAGGTTGAACCAGAGGTGCAAAAGCAACTGGAGGCGTGGCTGACGCAGGAGCCAGAGGTTGCTGGTGTCCACGAAGAATTGGAAGCCGTGAAGGATGACCTTCACAAGGAACGTACTGGGGAAATGGGAACGCCACAAGATGGTCGCCAGCCCTTGGTGCGCCCGTTTTAGGGGCATAAACCATTTGCTTTCAACAGCGAGTGAACTTTTGAGCCAAAAACTCTACCTATAATGGGAAGGAGATATCAAATCATGCATGTTGATAAAAAGAACGAACAAGTGGCGGCGGATGGCGCGCGGGAGCCCGAGCCGCTGTTGGGTTTAATGGTTTCCCCTCAAGGGCTGCGCATCAAGGTCTATGCAGACAACGTGGACGAGGAGTCTGCGGCGTGGAAATTGTTGGAACGGCTAACGCCCCAAATCTCCCTTTTGCGGAGCGCAATAGAAGGCGACAGCGTTTAAGCAGTTCCAAGTTCTACCAATAGCAGTTTGCAGTAGCACTTCCATTCGCTCGGGCTTTTTAATCCGTCACCGAAGGAGGATTTCAAAGTCTGGAGCTATTTATGACTAACGACACGATTGCTACGCCCAAAGATTTGGCGACGGCAACAGCAGTGGTACTTCGCGAGAACATCGTTCTCCAAAAGCAAGTTAAGGAACTGAAAGAGAAGCAGCAGCAGCAGCCGAAGGTTCGCAAGACTGTCGCACCTTCGGAACTCGAAACGGCAATCCATCGCGTTGTGCTCAAGCACATTGACGACCCGAACGAAATTCCATGGCTGGTGGCTACGGGAAAGGAAGCGGCGAGCGACAAGATTTCAAACGTTGTCGAGTTGTTGGAGGATGCGTTGAACACGGACGACAACACGCTCGTGAAAACGATGCGTGTGGCACGAAACGCAATCTTGCACATTTACGAGGGTGTTCAGAGGCGTGAAACAGCGTGCATGTTCCAGTGCTCCTGCATTGGCGGGGGAAGCGAGCATCACGCGTTTCCCAGTTACATGGCGGGATGTTTCTCCAAAGGCGCGGAGGATCAGTCGTTTATTAGCGGTCGTTTGTGGGATGTAGCCGAATTGCTACGGTTGCATCACGGGTACGAGAAACCGCGTCCAGTAGCGCAGTCCACAATTTATGCGCTCAAACAACTCGCTGATGAGTTGCGGTTCAAGGAAGACTGGTTGGCGGAAGAAATCGCCAAGATTTCCAAGGCGGTCGAGCAGTGCCCGAAGCCAGAGAACGACGGCAAATAGGGGCTAACAGAAAGAGAGGTGGCACGACAGCCTACGGGCTGAAAACTAGGAGAATTCATTATGAAATACACAGGCATAGTTTCAACGTACTTCCCCAACAGGAAATACGGGTTCATTTCATCGGATGACGGCACGTCGCGGTTCTTCCACGTCACGCAGTACAGCGGTTCGGGAATACACCAACCCAGACTCGGGGAAAAGGTGGAATTTGAACTTGCTGACCCCGTAAAACTAGGCAAGGACAAGCAAGCCATCAACGTCACGCCTATTTGGCTCGTGGCTTCCACGAACGATGCCTCGGCGGAGGTGTCCCAGTGAACGCGCAAGACATCAAATCCGCCGTACAAATTCTGCACGAAAACAAGGACACGAGTGGGGTGGGCGAAGATATTCTTCTTGTTGCGCGAGTCACTCTTGCGAATGGGAAGTTCATCAAACAGTCTCTGCTCGCAGGTAAATCGGAGGCGGAAATCCGCACGGAAATGGCGATTGTTGGAAATACACTGCCGACGATTGCGCCCGCTATTGAAGTCGTGAAACTGTTCATGGCTGACGAAGCCGCTGAACGCGGCACCATCGATACTCCCAAACCACAAGATGTTGTGGTGACGGGCGCGGCGCAGTTCATTGATCCACTCCCAATGTTACCTGCATCATTGAAAGCATTGCGCCAGTGGGTACGCTGGAGGTTGGAGGATGTGCACGGCAGGCCGACAAAAGTTCCGTATCAAGTGAATGGCGCGAAAGCATCTTCCACTGATCCGTGTACATGGACGGACTACGAAACCGCTTGCAAGGCTGGACCGACTGACAGCACACAAGGCATGGGCTTTGTAGTCGACGGCGGTATCGTTGGCGTCGACCTCGATGGCTGCCGCAACCCAGAGACAGAGGAAATCACCGAGTGGGCGGAGCGAATCATTGATGCGCTCAACTCGTACACGGAGATCACGCCGTCAGGGACTGGTGTGCGCGTGTGGGTGCGCGGAACAATTCCAGGCACCGACAAGGTGTTCAAACTCGATCCAGCCTGCGGATTCGGCTCGAAGGTGCAAATTGAGATTTACACCGACAGCCGCTACTTCACGGTTACAGGCGATTCTTTCTTTGCCGATCCATGCGAAGTCGAAGAGTGCGACCTGACTGCGGCGTACCAACTGTTCCGCGACACCAAGGCGAAGTACCCTGGACCAAAGTCAGCGAACGCTTCCACTGCGGACGCGGGCGAAAGCACACCAATTGAACTGCTCGGCACTTTCGAGACGTCGAAGTACGACATCTTCACAAACGGTCAGATCGAATCTCAAAAGCCGTTCATCATCTCGAACCGCATTGGCCGCTTGCGTTACGAGTCGCAGTCGGAAGCCGACTTGGGATTCGCAACGATACTTGCAGTCCATTTCGACGGTGCCGCAGAGAAGATTGATGCAGCAATGCGCCAGTCTCAGTTGATGCGCCCGAAGTGGGAACGCACGGACTATCGTGAAAACACGATTGCGAAGGCGATTGCCTCGGCGCAGAAGATCAAGGCTCCAACCTATGAAGCGACCCCCGTGGTCACTGAGGTCGCTCCGACACAGAGCACACCAACGCTAAACGTGCCGCAGGTACCGCTGGTGCAGCCCACTACAGTTGACGTGCTTGGCGGACTGGAAGAGAAGGATATTCCGTCGTATAACCCAACAATTGAGTGTGGTTACTTCAAGGAAGTCGTCGACGCCGTGTGCAACGGCACGACGATTCCACGGCAGTTCATGCATAACGTCATCAAGACTTTTGTCGGCGCGCTGGTATCGGAGCACTTGAAGTTCGACAACCTCGACTGCAACTCATGCCAATACAGCGTCAACATTGGGGCTAGCGGTACCAGCAAGCGGACGGTGTGGAACCGTGGCATCTTGGGCATCTTCGGTACCCTCATCGTAGGACAAGGGGAAGGCAACAGCGTCAAGATATTCGACAGCGTCGATTCGGGCGCAGGCTTGCGTGACGCTTTCTTTGATGCTCCCGCGAACGCGCCCATTCTCGTGGTGATTGACGAGGCGGCGAGTTTGGGCAACAAGGCGAACGAGTCCAAGAATCCAGAAATCGTCGACACGATTATCGAGTTGGCGGATAGTACATCCATCAGCCGCGTCAAGGCTCAAAAGAGCCTCAAGCGCAAGGCTGGAAAAACCCACAGCAACGCCCGACTGGCACTGTATATGTGCGCCCAGACTGGTGAAGTTGTCACACAGGCGTTCGAGGGAAGGAAGAAGCAAGGCATCCGCGAACGTCTGAGCGTCGAATTCAGCCCACCTATCGAACCAGGGGTGATACCGCCTATTCCAGTCCAGACGAAGATGCACCTCGTCGACAGTCTGGTAAAACTCATCGCGTCGTCGAATTGGAAGGAGCCGATGACGATGGCGGCGGAAGCCAATGAGTTCCTTACGGGATTCTGGGGCAACCAACCGCAAGAGGTCCGTCAGAAGGTCCGCTTGTGGAAGAATCTTTTGCTCGACGTCTACTTGAGGGCATTCAGCCGTGGAGAACGTACCGCTACGCTGGAAGATGCACAGTTGTGCGCCGAACACTTCGAGCGCGACAAGATCATCCGCAAAGTCCACTTCCGTGGTGAAATCTCGAACAAGGTCGGGTTGTACGTCGAACGGTTGAAGGCTCAGACCCAGGTCATGAGGGATCAGTTGAACCGTGGTCTTCCAGTAGGTATGGTCGCGATGTCTAAGCGCGATCTCCAGACCAAGACCCACGCTTTCGACGACAACGAACTCGACTTCTTCGACCGCGCACTCAACGTGTTCGGGAAGGCTCACCTTTGGATGGTAAGCGTCAAAGCGGCGAACGGGCAGACGTACACCAAGTTCATCCCTATGGCGCACGAGAATGAGGTCTGGGACTTGACGGCGGGAGTCGCCGACTTCAAGGGGTAGCGGAAGCCTGAGGAAGCCAAGAAATATAAAGGTGACGGGCTTCGTCGTTTTTAACATACGCGGGATCGGCGGCAGTCACGGAGTGGGCGCGGATGCTGCCGCCGTAACGCGTCTCAGGGGCGATTTCATCTGCTACCTCGATTTTTCCGATTTGGGCTGAAAACAGCCTAAAACAGACCCTGCTTTTGGAGAAAGTGGGTAGCAGATGAATCTACTGAAAATGGGGCATTTAACCCTTAAAATTTTCATCTGCTCCCACACTCACACACACTACACATAAGAAAACAGAGTGATACTCTAGTAGCAGATGGTTTGTAGCAGGTGAAATTACCCGTGGAATCAGAGACAGGTTATAGGTTCCGCCTCCTGGGAAGACGAGCGCGCCAGGCATTTCCCACGTTTCGATGTGCAAAACGCCAAGAATCGTTGTTTTTCAGAGATTTTTCGAATAAGACACACATTTTGAATGAGTTAGTGTATAAAAGGTGCCCCCGATATGGTTTACGGTTTTTCTTCGCCCCACACGTCTCCGAAAGGCATGATTCCTGAGGCAGAAAGGGGGCTACGACGACGATCATCTTCGGAGACGAGCAACAGGGCTACCCCTCGACACAGACCCCTTAAAAGCCGTCCTGGCTCGTGGGTGGCGCGGAGGGGTGGCGCGGGTTCTCTCGGTCGGCGCGCCGACTCGCACAGTCAAGTCCTACCGTCGAAAAGGTGACAGAATTCCCCATTTTGCCCTCAGCGAAGGGGCAGGTAAGTGACGTGTTTCCGTCAGGCGATTTTCTGGAAAGGTGACAGAACTGCCCAGACTGTCACCTTTGGCGGTGAGTATAGGCAGACCCTCAAGACCGGAGCCGGGATGGCTAAGGGTCGAAATTGAGTTATGAAAACAGTTGGTCGAGAACCTATTGGTGCCAAAGCCGTAGGAGCCGATAGATTAGGCCGACTATGCAAAAACTCGCAAGAACTCGAAACGTCAACAAAATGGACGGGGCAGGCATTACCCTGCTTCTGCCCAAAATGCGAAGGAAACCGCGAGGAAACAAAGCAACGACACCGAGTAAAACGATGCTGAACATCCAGAACACAGATTCTTGATTTCGATACTCTGATTTGGCCCCATTCGATACTTTGATTTGGCCCCACCCTACTGAAAACCATATACCGTGGGCTCTGCTTCGGGCCTAACCGCCCCAAGGGAGGACCGGGTGGATAGGAGAACCAAGGTGGAGCTATTTGAGCAGATTCGACGTGAGTACGAGCATGGTGGTGGAACGATTCGAGGGATCGCCAAGAAGTTGGGGATTCATCGGCGGATGGTGCGTGAGGCGGTGCTCAGCGCTGTTCCTGTAGAGCGCAAGACACCGATAAGAGAGAGACCGAAGCTGGAACCGGCGATGGCC
This sequence comes from Candidatus Acidiferrales bacterium, assembly GCA_963709705.1. Lineage (GTDB taxonomy): Bacteria > Acidobacteriota > Terriglobia > Acidiferrales > UBA7541 > Acidiferrum. The sequence continues at coordinate 13,406 of CAVPXU010000013.1, read as the reverse complement.
TTCATCGACGTGGTTCTGGAAGCGGACAAGAAGGCGCCACGGAAGCAGCGGCACACCGCACATCGGATCTGGTGCCGGATCCGAGAAGAGATGCCGGAAGTGGAAGTGGCCGAATCCACGATACGACGCCACGTTCGTGAAAGAAAACTCGCGTTAGCGATGATTCACCGCGAGACATTCATTCCGCAGTCCTACGTTTGGGGTGGAGAAGCGCAGGTGGACTGGTATGAAGCTTACGCAGATATTTGCGGAGAGCGGGAGCTGGCCTACGTATTTTGCATGCGCAGCATGGCCAGTGGAGGAGCGTTCCATTGCGCCTTCCCGCACGCCAGCCAGCAAGCGTTTCTGGAAGCGCATGAGCAAGCGTTTCTCTATTTTGGCGGGGTATTTGCAGTCTTAAGGTATGACAACCTTAAGAGTGCGGTGAGGAAGATTTTGCGAGGGCACCAGCGAGAGGAGACCATGCGATTTATGGCCTTCCGATCGCATTGGGGTTTCCAGTCGGAGTTCTGCACCCCAGGGGAAGGTCACGAGAAGGGTGGAGTGGAAGGAGAAGGCGGATACTTTCGCCGGAACCACATGGTGCCGGTTCCGCAGGTTGCCAGTTGGGAAGCGCTGAACCTTTTCTTGCTGGAAGCATCCAGGAACGATGAGCAGCGTTTGATCGGCGAGCGGGCACAGACGGTTGGTGCCGGAATGAGTCTGGAGCGAGAACACCTGCGAGCACTGGCGAAAGAAGGTTTTGATTTGGCAGCGATTCACTTTCCACATGTGAACACCAGCGGTTGCGTGAAGGTGCTGACCAACTTCTACTCCGTTCCTCTGCCCGTCGGCGTGGAAGTGCAAGCCAGGGTGCATTCTTCCTACGTGGAGCTTTGGCACCAGGGAGAGTGCGTGGCGCGACACGATCGCTGCTTCAACCGTCAGCAGAAGGTACTCAACCTGGAGCATTACCTGGAAGCGCTGACGAAGAAGCCCGGAGCGTTTCCTGGTTCGACACCGCTCGAGCAGTGGCGAGCACAAGGACGTTGGCCGGCCAGTTTCGATCGCTACTGGGAGATGCTGAAGCAGCGAAGAGGCCAGCAGCCGGGAACGCGCGCCATGATCGACGTGCTCTTGCTGGGCCGGCAGCACGGATACTCGCGGCTACAAGCAGTGGTTGAAAAGGCTCTGGATATGAATTGTTTCGATGTTGAAGCCGTGCGCCTGCTTCTGGATACGGAGGGAAACAAGAAACGAGAACCGCGTGAGGCGGTTGAGATAGGTGCTTTACGAGTGTATGACCGGCCACAACCAACCACCAGGAACTACGACCAGTTGTTGAGGAACTATTCCGGCAGCGGGGTGATTCAATGAGCACCGCAACGGTAGCTGCGCAACAGGCAACGATTCGACAGTATGCCAAAGACCTAAAGCTCGCGACGGTGGGTGGACAGTTTCTATTGATGGCCGAAGAAGCGGTCAAGCAGAAGCACGGGCATCTGAGTTATCTGGAAGCGCTGCTCAGCGCCGAAGTGGAAGATCGCTATCAACACGGAGTAGCGCGGCGAATAACGGAGGCCCATTTCCCGAAGGTGAAAACACTGGAGGACTTTGCCTTCTCCGATGCGCCGCATCTTCCGGCCGCACAGATCCGGAACCTGGCAGAAGGCGGTTACTTGAGTCGCAGCGAGCCGGTTATTTTTCTTGGGGAAACCGGAACAGGTAAGACGCATATGGCGACGGGGCTAGCGATAGCGGCCTGTCGTCAGAGGAAACGGGTACGGTTCACGACGGCGGCGCAGTTGGTGAACGAACTGACAGAGGCCAAGAACAAGAGCGAACTAAATCGCGTGACCAACCGGTGGATGCGCTATGAGTTGATCGTGATCGACGAGATGGCGTATGTGGCGATGCCGGAAGCCGCTGCCGAGCTGTTGTTCCAGATTATCTCTGGGCGCGCCGAGAGAGCGGCGGTGATTGTCACAACGAATCTGCCGTTTTCCGAGTGGACCACCATGTTCCCAAACGCCAGGTTGTGCAAGGCCATGTTGGACCGCCTGACCGACCAGGCACACATCATCGAGACGGGCACGGAGTCGTATCGTTTCCGTAGAACGCTGAATAAGAAAAAAGGCGGCAAAGGATGAGGTACGGGAAATGCGCTTAAGGAGGGACAAAACCGGGGATGCTATGGGTCAACCGAGTTGGCGATTGTCGTTCCTAGGCGATGCTGACGCGAAATTGCTCCGCGGAAGTGAGCAAACCCGCCGCGATGAATCAGAAATTCTCCCGCACCCAGGTCTGCGCGTCGCCCTAAACGCGTCGCCCTTCGGGCGCCGCAGGGCATCGCTCCGACCTGGGTGCGGGAGGTGATTGACCAAGGGGTGGGGCCAAATGAAAAGATCAAAAGGGGCCAAATCAAGTTGACGGAACCAATTCTGCTTTTGCGTCCGACATGGGAGACCTCGCAATGGTTCAGAGCCAAGAATACTTGGAAAATGTCTCCCTACGAGCTTTGTCTGCAATCTCGTCTGTCACTGAGCCGTAAAACTGCAATGCCATCCTTGCCGACTGGTGCCCGAGGGCTTGAGCAATCGTTTGGGGGTTCATTCCAGCAGCCGACATCGTAAAGCCAAGGCCGTGTCGCATGGCGTGCGGGTGCTGCTTGGCAACGTCAAGTCCAGCGGCTTGAGCGGTCTCGCTGAACCACTTGTGGAAGAAACCACGGCTCAGCGGCTTGTCGCTGTTCCACTGTGAAGGAAAGAGATAATCAGTCGGCTTGCCGCCGCGTTCCTTTATATACGCCTTCAAGGTGCGAACCAAAGCCTTCGAGACCGCAGGGTCATGGACCTTGCCGCTCTTGAGTCGCTCCAGATGAATCTGGGCGTTGTCGAGGTCGATGTCCTCTATCTTCAGATTGAGCAGTTCAGAGACCCGAAGCCCGAACGAGAAGCCGACCAACAGCATGCACTCGTTTCGCTTAGCGTAGCGGTCGTTCTTCGCAACCTTAATCATCAGTTGGAGTTCTTCAGGCGTGGTGCCTTGGATGTCGCCTTTCTTCCAGCGGCGACCGCGTTCAACTGGCTTAACTCGTGGACTCATGGTTTCCTCCAATAGTGACATTATTGCAAATGTGTCATCTATTGTCAAGAGAAAAATGCGGAGGGCTTGAGACCATCCCGCAAGCAAGACCTCCTGCAACCGGGAACGATTCGCAGCCACAAACGTTGCGCATGAAATTTGCAGCCTCCACCAGAGCGTCGGGAAATTTGAAGACTCTTTATTGCGTGGCGAAAGATATTTTTAGGGTCCCCTTTTTCGACCCCCGCCACCCCGCATGCCGCACAAGCCACCAGGGGGTAAGGTTCCACCCGCCACTATTGGCGTGGCAGCGCGTCGACTCCTTCCAAAAAGTGACACGGGGTCGGGGCGGGGGTTCCCCACGGGGCCGTCGTAGGTAACGGGGCGGGCAACGGGAGTAGCGCAACCGCTCCGCAAAGGATGAAAGTTTGCCGGGAAACCATCAGTTCACGCTCGTCATCCGGCGGGCAGATTCCGGCACCAACCATTCAACGCGAGAAAGATGCCAGCGTCCGCACTTCCCGCAGAGGTGAGCGATGTCACCCTTGTACACGGGCCAGTTCGCCGGGTCCTCCGCGAACGCTTTCGCTTCTTCCTTCGTGGAGAAGTAGGCTCGAAAGTTGCCGCTGAGTCGGCGGCAGGGTTTCTTTTCCAAGAGTTCGTTGTTCACGACTTCCTCCTCCCCTTCCTCGCCGTCAAAATCTTTCCGCGATATTCGGCACGGACCTCTGCGATCACATCCAGCAATTCAGACAGAGAAGGCATACGCCCCTCCGCTTGCAGACGCTCTACTTCCGCTTGAAACTGCGTTGGGCCGAGTCTGAGTGCCCTGAAAGGGAGAATTTTCGCCATTTTCGGTTCGTTCACTTGAACCTCCTCAAGGCTTGCGCGATCAATTCCTCCGCGCTTTCCACGGGCACTACGATCTCGGTAACGTCACCGCGTGCCTTTGTTTTCATAATGTGGGATGAGTTGAGCGCCACCAGCGTTAACTTCTTGGCGCGTGCGTGGAAGTGAACTTCATGCTCCTCTGTGTAGATGATCTTCTCCACCATTGATGGAGGCGAGGGCGCAGGTTTGTGCAGGCGAATTTTCTCAAAGGATTCCATAATTCGGCGTTTCACATCTTCCAGTCCACGTCCGGTCTGGATAAGCGCTCCGTTTTCCGAAACGGGCGGGGAATTACCGCTCTCGAATGCGGTCTTCGGCTTCATCTGTTCCTCCCTAGTTTTCCAACAGGCTTCCGCAACAACACCATCAACTCGTGAAAAGAGGCGCGTTTTTCCTTCGGCACACTCTTCGACACTTCCACCAACATCAGACCGATTTGATGGAGTGTCATTTCCATTAGTTGACCACCACCTTCGCTTCTGTCTCTTCCTCCGCTTTCGGTTCCTCCCACAACAATTCGCGCCCCACCAACTGCACCAAGGCGCTCATGGCTGTGTTAAATCCGGGCATTACCTCAGAGTCGCCGATCAGCAAAAACAACATGTGGGCCATCGAACCAATCTTCATTCGGGGCAAGTCTGTTGGCTCACAACCGAGCAGACGGGCAATGCGGCCCTCCAAGTGTGCTCGGATCTTTTCGGCAGCAAGTTTCTTGTTGAGCGTGTCACCCACGGGCCACCACCAGTCCGTCTTCTTGCAACCCGACGAGGATTGCCCACACGTACCTCGGCTCCACAACGACAGCATTTCCAAATGTGATTCGATCAGGTGGAAGGTGTTCTTCTATCCAAGAGAAGGCGGAGGGGGAGACGGGACGTAGGAGGAATACGGAGAGGTAGTTCTCGCAGATGAAATCAGATGATGCAGGAGTGGGGGACGTGCCGGATGTTTGGAACAGGTCGGTCATTAGGTTTTCCTTTCGGACTCATCTTTATTACCACCGTTTTCCACGGGGAGTGGCTACGGTTGGTGCGCCTTGCGGCGACTCTTGATGATTCAACTATTATACGACGAGTCCGGGGAGATGTGGAATCGGGCGGTCTCTTGTGAAATCATCGCCGGATGACATTGCATTATTTAATGTGAGATCAATAAAGGAAGGATTATGGCAGAGCAACAGAAAGAAAAAATCAAGAGCGCACAGATTACGTTTGTCGCGGCTCTGAGCCGCGCGGCTTTAGTTACAAGAAATAGTCTACGTGTACGGCAATCGTGCCGTTTTAAGTGAAGTCCGTTCAGAAGTATCTCGCTCCTCTTATTACTTTACGATAACGCTGTCGAAAAATGCGTCGATCTCTTTTTTCGTATGTCCGGTAGAATCGGCAACCATGACCACCAACATCCTCCGCCGCCGCCCCTGGACGCCGATACGGGCGCAAACTCTAACTGGGTTACCGTTGAACGTAGCTCTAGTTATCTGCTCTCGCGCCTTTATACTGCACCACGTAGTTCATCTCATCCTTCCTATGGGTACGGAGTTGGCGGATTCTCGCTGAAACTTGCCAACCAGAACAAGCCTATTAAGACGATGATCGCGAGTACAGCCTGAATGACCGCTTTGTGCCGGTCTACGAACGAGTCTTTTTCAAACAACGGAAAGAATGACGGTGGTACAGGCGACGGTGCCGGTGGCACAAACGGCGGCTTCACTGGTGCTGGTGCCTTCCAGTCGGGCATTGCCTTCATTCTCTCGATCTCTTTCAGCCGCTTCGCGTTTTCTTCCCGCAGTGCTTGCAGGTTTTTCGCTTGTTGCTCCGGAGTAAACTTTACTTTCGCCAATTCCCGCATTGCGTCGTGTAGCTTCATGGCTTCCCTTTCAAAGCGGCCCGTAGTTTCTCGAACGTCCACCGATCTTCCGCTTTCATTTGGCGGGCGGCGTGTGCCAGTAAAGCGGCCTGCTGGTTGAGCGTAACGACGCCGACAATGTTAACGATTTGTCTCACCGGACCACCTCGAAGTTTGATGCGTCAGTCCACCCCACTTGACCTGATGCCGACTTGACCTTTACTTGAGTGCCGTTCTTTTCCAGCAGCGTGACTACTTCCCCGGCATCCAACACGCCGCAGTCTCCGTCACCAAATATCTCCGATACCAGTTGCACCTGATAGTAGATGCTTCTCACACGCAGCCGCGTGACCGGCCTGGGTGCTGGGGTCCAGTGTATCGGTCCAGGCGGCGGTGCAGGTATGGAATCCTCCCACGGGTCTTTGTCAACTGTCGCTCCCGCTGGTAGGCCTTTGACTTCTGGCGTGGGTGTCGCTCCCGCGTCTTTCGCGGCTTGAGTCAAATCAGGAACTGGTGCCGTATGCTCTTCTAAGTTCCAAGGCCCGCTAACATCATCGCAAGGTGTTCCGGAATCACCGTCCCACGGCTTTTTGTTCTCCATAGTTTTTGTGTACGGCGTGCGATCACCATTCCAGTTGTCGATGCAGACTTTGGCGTGCTGCTCCGTTTGAGATTCCTCGAGTTCGCGCGCCTTCCGATTGGCGTCGTATCGAACAGCGGCAATGACCGCAGCCCAAACCAGCGTGGCCACAGCGAACGAGATCGCCAGCCACCTGCCGGTCTTCTTAAGGCCGCGCCATATTCCGCCCCAGCAGTTATTCAACTGCAACAGAACTAAGATCACCACCAACACCAGCGCAAGGCCCAGGCTCATGACCGGCCTCTCGCTCTGCGCCAGGATGCGAGGACACCCCGCGCGAGTAGCCACGACGCCAAGATGTTGCCGCCTTCTGTCGGAACGGTCTTGAGAAGATCGGGGAACATATACCCCAAGATCACCGCGAAGAGCATGGTTGACCTGACCGGGGTTTTTTGTACCAGCGGGAGTGAGAGAGAATTCACTCTGGAGGGAAGCTGGTATGCCGATGAGGAAATACAAGCCGGAGCAGATCGTGACACTGCTGCGGCAGGTTGAAGTCGGAATCGCGAACGGAAAGACCACGCCACAAGCCTGCAAGGAAGCCGAGATCACCGCCCAGACCTACTACCGCTGGCGGAAGGAATTCGGCGGATTAAAACTCGATCAAGCCAAACGCCTCAAGGAGCTGGAGCGGGAGAACGCCAAGCTGAAGCGGCTGGTGGCAGAGCTGTCTTTGGAGAAGCAAATTCTGAAGGATGTGGCAGAGGGAAACTTCTAAGCCCTGAGCGGCGACGTGGCGCGGTCAGGCATGCACGCGAGGACTACCAGGTGTCCGAGCGGCATGCCTGCCGGCTGCTGGGGCAGTGGAGAGGGACACAACGCTACGAGGTAATCTACCGAACCGACGAAGATGCTTTGACGCGAGAGATCGTGACGCTGGCCAGCGAATACGGGCGCTACGGCTACCGGCGGATCACGGCGCTGTTGCGGGATCGCGGTTGGCATGTAGGCAAGGATCGCGTGCAACGGATCTGGCGACGCGAGGGGTTGAAAGTGCCGCAGAAACAAAGGCCGCGAGGCAGGTTGTGGTTGAACGACGGATCGTGCCTTCGGTTGCGGCCGGAGCGAGCGAACCATGTGTGGAGTTACGATTTTGTGAGCGCGATGACGCATGACGGCAGGACGCTGCGCATGCTGACGCTGATCGACGAGTACACGCGGGAGTGTTTGGCGATTCGGGTGGCCAGAAGACTGGGAAGGTACGAAGTGATCGAAGCGCTGGCGGACGTGATGCTGCACCGGGGAATCCCGGAGAACATTCGCTCGGACAATGGTCCGGAGTTCGTAGCAAAAGAGCTGAGGGAATGGCTGGCCAAAGTGGGCACGGGGACGCTGTATATCCAACCGGGGAGTCCCTGGGAGAACGGCTACTGCGAAAGTTTCAACGGGAAGTTGCGGGACGAATGCTTGAACGGAGAGATTTTCTATTCGCTGAGAGAGGCACAGGTGGTGATCGAGAAGTGGCGGGTGGTGTACAACACGCTGCGTCCGCACTCGGCGCTGGGCTACAGGCCGCCGGCGCCGGCAGCGTTCGCGCCACAAATGGCGGCTCTCCGGTCGCCTACGGCTCCCTGCGAGCCGCCATTTGCACCCTTGACTGATGAGGTTGTGATGTAAACTCTCTCATTCGCCGTGGTACAAAAACTCGGGCTGGTCACATCCTGCACGATTTGTTTCGCCCGACGTGCCAACTCGGAGCGAGTCAACCCTGCACTTACCAGAGCCACCTTCACCGACATTTGTATCCGCTTCTCTGTGTCAGGTTGGTCGAGGCGAAAGCGAACTCTCCACCAGCCTGACTGCTTAATGAGATTACCCAACTGCCCACTGCGACGAGTCATGGACTTCCGTCCCTTCCGTCGTCGTTGTGGTTGCGCAGCGGGGATATTAGCAGGAACAGCCTGCGCGGTGTGAATGTAGACAGGCGCAGGGCGTCCCGAATCAAAACGAACTGTCTGTGAATTTGCTTCTAGGATTGCGGCCATCGGTCGCACCTTGATTAAAGTGGACGCAGTCCACCGTACTCAAGTACGACCTAACCCTTGACGGCTCGTACGGCTCCGTCTTTCGGTAGGCCTCAGCCGTGCCTCAGAGCACGACAGCCGGATTTACGTTCCGGAAACCGAACAGTGTTCGCTGTTCACCCAATGTCCTCTCGGCGGGGTTGCACTCGCATAGCGGCGAATGCGCGCGGCCAAGAAGCCGGCCGCATGATCGTGCACGAATATCTGCGCACCCGTCAGAGCGCGTGCGCGTGGTGGAAGGGTACGCGGAGCATGGTCTCATCTGCACGGTCTTCACCAACGAGGGGCCTGATCCAGAGAGCATCCGTTACGCGACCGCGGCCTGGGATCCAGCGAAACGTGAACTTGAATATGGTATGAGCACCGAGCGATGGAACGAAGTTTGTCCCGATGATGGGACGAGGATTAATGTGACGCCCGCGGTGGAAGACGGTATCACAAAAGGAGCGCAATGAAGACGCTAGATCAAATGTCGGACTTAGAGAAGCGCACGCTTGCCAGCTGGATCCGCCGTAAGATGCAGGGCCGCGTTGATCCAACGATTCTGGCTGAGCGAACCGATCAGGAACTTTTGCTGCAATACTTTCAAAACATACGAGAAAAGAAGAAGCCAGTGGTATCCGTCGAAGACAACGCGCGCAACGCGTTATGAACCAGGTGGTGATAGGGATATTAACCGAGAGGACGGCGCTCTACCGCGACCGTTGCGGGGTGACGTGTCATACCCCCTCCAAGCCGATCATTGTCCAGCACCCAACTGCTATTGCCGCCTACTGCCGAAATGGCAGGAGGTATAACAGCGTGCCGAGCAGTAACAAGATTAGGACAACGACAAGCAGAATCGGAAGGTTCTGGTTTGGCTTCTCTACTATTGACGTCTCTACATTGCTTGGCCTGAGGTTTGGACTCCGGACCGACTGGACGAGCATGGTGAGGCTCACAATAAGAGCGAGAAGTGATAACGCGAGTTTACCGAATTTTATCATCCCGACGTGTTGGCCGAATACAGAGGGTAAGAAATCTTTGACTTGGCCTACTATAAGGCTGACGATAACAAGACCAAAGACCAATCGCTCGCGGAAACACGTAAAGGCCACCAGCCACTTGGTAAGCATTGCCACCACGATTATGGCGAAGAGAAGTTCAACCACGTTGGGGTGTGCAGGAGCGTTGTGCAACCCCTTCCAGCTTAGAAAAGCCGTTAGAGAGAAGAGGGCAACGAGGAATAGCGCACTTTTTGAATTCCTAATAGGGCAGTACAGCGCGTGAAATTCCTGATCCGACAGGTTTTGCCTCATTGGTAGTATCCCCGGCTCGCGACGGCGCACTTCGAGCCGGCGCTAAACGCGGCGATACCTGTCCAGACCACCAATAGGGAACCACCGAGTAATGGCTTCGCAACCGTCAGTGCGACAGTGCCGAACGTAACGAGGGCTTTATCATCATCCCCTACGAGGTTGTCAACTAGTTGAGCGCCGTAGCATGGGAGAAATTTATGTGTGAAATTTTGCCAACTCGGTGGTTTAAACTTTAGCGTCGGCGTTGCTCTAACCGTGCTGCGGCCCCCACCGCCACTGCTGCCGCCCCCAATGCCGAATGAAGACAGGCTACTAGCCCCGCCACCTAGAATAGCGGAATCAATGGGGGTGCTTTGATTAGAGTATACGTGAGCAAAAACACCGTAAAGCTCCGGTGGGCCTATTCCCACGAACTGAAGTCCGTACGAGGTGGTGTCTCCGACGACGCTGTCGCTGGAGTATGTTGTCATTGGACCACCGACGTACGAGTACGACTCAACCGGGTAATCACCGGACATCGGACTACTCGAGATTCCGCCTGCGCACGGTCCATTGTTTTGGGCAGGTCCATTCTGGTTCGGTGCACAGTGGTGCAAACCCAACGGATCGATGTAAGCCATAGGGTTATTGAGAACATAGGCATAACGGTTCCAGGATTGCGGATTCGTTGGATCGACTGCAGCCATACCAGCGGGGTCGGGGGAAGGCCAACGGCCCTGAGTTCCGTATTCGCGGGCGGGAAAATCGTAAACATTCGCGGCCGTGTCTTGGTTCATGCCTGTGAAGGATACGTCTGTGGTACCGGATTGCGCATATGGTGAGCCGAACGGAGCATAGGCCCCATCGTAGTACACCGTGCGGCTTGTAGTCGAGGCGAAGCGTGAACTACCGAGCCAATCTGCATGCCGAATATAAGTAGTGCTCGGGCGATATACAACTTCCGCCCCTCCAGGGAGTGGTACAAAACTCTCTTGGTATGATTGGCCATTCATGATTTCCATTTCAAAGCCAGTCGGTGAATCGAGGAACTGGGTGTACGCTCCAGATCGATTCTGCTCGACCATGCGGCCCAACGCATCGTACGTTATTCCTACACCGTTAACCGTTAGTGGCTTACCGTAGGCGTCGTTCCAGGTGTAGGTGTTGAGGAAATCATTGGTGACGTTGCCATCGCCATCGTAGGTGGGTGTGTTTGAACCTATGGAAGTCATATGGTTTGTTGTGTTGGAATAGCCGGGTTGGAAATTCAAACTTCCCGACTGGGTAAGATTGCCAAAAGCATCGTAAGCGAAGGTTTGCGACCAGGCTGAGCCGCAGTTGGCTGTCGCGAGGCGTATCAAATCGTCGTGAGTGTAGTTGCAGGTCTGAGCATTTGCGCTGTTGAAAGGATCGGTGATCGCAAGGGTCTTCAGCGTGCTGATTGCATTCCAGGTCAAATTTCCTGCCAGGGACTGGCCATTGACCGTGGACTGATATTGAGTCATCCGGTCCGTGTTGGGGTCATAGGTGTAAGAGTCGCTGTCGCCGGAAGAAAATTGCAGAGATGTTGGCTGGCTCGCCGCATTGTACATTGTCGAAGTTAGGACCCCAGGGTACGAGTATGGACGCCCTTCCCCATCAACACCCCACGATGCTGAATAAATAGAACTGCCTGAGCTGCTGTACCCGTTAAGCGTGTTAAGGGCACCATTTGCCCAATAGGTAGCCGAAGTGTGGTAATACCCGCTACCCGAATTCGGAGTGGACTCGTAAGCATCGCTGACTTCGCCACGAGGTGTGTAGCTGAACCATTCATTGGTGAGAATCGGATCGGTGGTGCTGCACGCATCCGTAGCCGCTTCAACCATACGACCAAGTGTGTTGGCGAGTCCCGAGGGCTTTGTACCCCCATAACCAGCGGAGTTGTCGTAGCGGAATCGTAGGCAACCGTTTGCGGCCTGATCGTTGTTACCGACATCCGTCAGGCGATGAAGAAGATCGTAGTAGCGCGCCACACAAGTACCTGTCGCGTCCGTAGTGGTCATGAGATCACCATTTGAGGTGCCTGGGCCGTTCCCGCACAAGTTGGAAGTGGAATCATATACGTAAGTCTTCGTGCCTGATTCTGGGTTCGTCTCGGACGTAAGACGCCCCAGAAAATCATACGCGTAGCTTCTCGTTTGGGAACTGGAGGACTGAGCGTTCTGGACGACGTTGGTTATTTGACCCAGCGCATTGAAGGTGTATTTTGTCAAATAGCCAATCTGGCTGGTGCTCTGCGCGCAACTCCCGCCCGGCCATGGTGAAGTTCCTGCCGTCACCTCACAAACAGAGGTCAGTTGCCCAATACTGTTGTACTCTAATTGACGCTTTTTCGTATTTTCTCCTGTTGGAGCTGGAGAGCTAGTAACTAGCACGTCGTTATTGGAGTAGGTATAGCTTATCTGTCTCCCGCCACCGTCGGTGATTGAAGCGACCCGATTCAGCGCATCATACGTTGTGGTTGTGGCATTGACCGGGCAGGTCCACGAACTTGCAGTGCAAGGTACGCTAGTCGTGTACTGTCTGCCGTTCGTGTCGTACGATATAATCACTTGATCATATAAGCTTGCACCGGGTCCTTGAATATGGCTCACATTTATTACTCTGCCGAGTCCGTCGTTTCCAATACCAATATTCGCCATAGAACTGTTGCTGTTGAATTCTAGATCCGCCGTCGTCCCCCATTCACGGCCGCCCGATGCTATGTATCCCATAACCGTTTGGTTCATCAGTGGGTCAGTTATGGAATACGGACGCCAGAAGTCCGGGTCGTTGTAGGTAGTTGTTGTAGTCTGCGAGTTTTCGTCTGCAGATGTTAGCTGGACACCACCCGTGCAATTCCAAGTCATGGAACGAGAGAGACCCAGTGGCTCAGCAATGACCGTCGGGAAAGAATTTCCGCAGTTGCCGTAGGTGTACGTGGTCTGAGCGCCATTCACGTCCGTAGTGACATCAATGTTGCCGGTATCAAAGTAAGTCATGGTCTTCGTGAGGTAAGCGGAACTTGAAGAGTATTGATTGGTGCTGGTCAGATTACCCCTCGAGCCGGTAATAGAGTTGTGTTGGGGAGTTCCGGAGGTGGTCACAACAGCGGTTTGATCATAATTGTAGTTTGTCTGTGAGACAGTTGCCCCGCTGCCGTTCGTCGTTGTGACGGTTTGCTGGAACGCTTTGATGTTTCCAAGAGAGGCGTAGGAAACGACTGCTTTGTCCAGCAAACTTCCGTAGGCGCCTGAGCCATAATCGTAATCATCCTGCTCTATCACATTTCCGTAGTCATCATATTTCTGGACATGCAGATCCGTCAGATTTTTTGACCCTGCCAATTGGTTTGACACATCGCGTTGGGTGATCGGTAGTGTAATGGCTGTTCCGGTGCAGGGCGATGCTGCAGCGTTGTAGCAGGTGTTAGTCGTCTGAAGTATGGTACTGGATCCGCTATTGACCACGCGGCTAGTCTCATAAATTCCTTGGAACTGAATGGTCGAGACATTTTTGTGGGTCGGTCATAGTGGTCGTCGACGCAGCGCCTGAATTCTTGACTTGAGCAAATTTCCAAGCCCCGTCGGGAGTCGTCCGAGTTAAAGTGGCCGCGCTGCCATCCGGTAGAATGCCGTTATTGCC
>CAVPXU010000012.1:0-516791 GCA_963709705.1 Candidatus Acidiferrales bacterium | reverse complement strand
GATGGTCTTGTTGATGGTGTCTTTGGTTTCCCCAGGCAAGCCAATGATGAAGTCGCGTGCACCTTGATGCCGACTTTCTTGCAGTTCTTCATGAACTCGCGCCATCTCAATGGTGGCGCCCTTCTTGATGTTCCAAATCTGCGCGTCGCCAGACTCGAAGCCCACGATGAACAGGCGCGCGCCGCCATCGGCCATGGCCTTCAATTCTTCATCTTTGCTGTGGCAACGGGCCGTGCAGGACCACTGGAATTTCAGCGGCTTGAACTTCCGGCTCATCTCGATGGCGCGATCCTTGCGAATATTAAAGGTATCGTCATCGAAGAAGATTTCTTTCATCTGCGGGAAGTAGCTCAGCGCGTTCTTCACTTCCTGAACCACGTTGTCCACCGACGCACGCGCCAGGCATGTCCGGAGAGCGTCTGAGGCCACATACAGAAGGTACACAACGCCGGGCAGCCTCTCGTGCTATAGAAGGAAACGAAGGGATTCAGCAGGAACGGAACGTTGTAGCGTTCGATCTGCAAATCGCGCTTGTAAATGTCCGTGGCAAACGGCAGAGCATCCAGTTCTTCGGTATGTAGCTGCGGCCGCGGGGCGTTGTGGACGATCTTTCCATCTTTCTTATAGCTAGCGCCCAGAATCTCGCTCAGCGGCTTTCCGTGGGCAAATTCGGCCACAGCGTGGTCAAATTCACCGCGCACGATGAAGTCAATGTCCTCGCTCGCGTTCAAAGTCTCATCTGGCCGGATATGGCCGTGCGGCCCGACGAAGGCCACCTTCATCGACGGATTGGATTCCTTGATCTTGCGCAGCAGCTTGACGTCGCTTTCGAAGCCAACCGTGGAGGTGAATAGAATCAGGAACTCATAATCCTTGGCGATCTCAACGGTTTGCTGCCAATTGATCTTGTGCGGAGAAGCATCGAGCAGCCGGCTGCCGGGAATCAGTCCCGCGGGATAACTCAGCCAAACCGGAAACCAGTAAGATTCGATCTCGCGGGTAGCAGGCCACCGCGAACTCGCTCCGCCGTCGAAATTCTCAAAGCTCGGCGGATTCAGAAGCAATGTCTTTAATACATCAGGCATTCGTCACCCTCAGAGTGATCCAGTATTTCATCCAACACTTTTCCGGGCGGCCACACAATGGCCTGCGGCCCGGTTTCGAGACCCATCAGGTCTAGATAATAGTTTACCGGAGTTGGTTGCATCCGGTCACGCCTTTCTGCCAAAAGCGCCAAAGATGCATCCAACGGCTAAATCACGCATTAAGTGGCACTTGCGAAGATTTGCGTCAGCCTCAAATAGGCTAGGCCTTTTGAACGGAGTCCGTGGCATCCGACAAGATGGTCCAGATCCGATCCATCCAATCGCGGTGCTCGGGCTTCATCAAAACCGAGCGAAGGCATGTCAGACTTGTTCGGTCCTCATTCATCGCCCCGCCGCGTGCCGCAAAAAACTTCACCGGCAATTCCGCAACGGCAAGATGCAAATTCCTGCTCGCGGCGGCATCGAAGATCTTCCTGCTGAGTACAGACGATTGGCTGACGCTTTCGGCCCGCGGCGCAAAAATTACTATGTCCAGTTCCGGAGCGAAGCCTGCGACAAATCGATGGTCGTTCGAAATTCTCCGGTGAAAATCCAACGCCGCTTCCCGGCAACGCTCCAGCCCTTTCGCAAACTCTCCTCCTCGTTTCAGTGGCAATAGCGCCTGGGTCGCCCACAGCGCAACAGCCGCCGCACCGGGCCGCGAACATTCCAGGCTGATCTCGCCAAGGTGCAATTCCTTAGAGCTGAAATAGGTGTACGGCGAGTTGTGTCGGTAGAGTCGTCCGACGCTTGGATCGCGAAACAGCACGCACCCGCACCCATACGGCTGCAAACCGTGCTTGTGGGGATCGATCACGATCGAGTCCGCATCTCGCAGCCGATCGAACGCCGCGCGCCCCTCCGAGGCAAGATTACCGGCCAATCCAAAATATCCGCCGTACGCGGCATCGCAGTGCACGCGAAATCCGTGAATCTGGCGCAGCGCAAGAATTTCCTCGAGCGGATCGACGGAACCGGTTGCGGTCGTGCCCATGCTGACCACCACAGTTCCCACGCCACCTTTGCTTAAGCGTTTTTTCAGCGCGTCCAGATCCATTCGCGCGTAGGCATCGCACGGAATCGATTCGAACGGAAGTTTCAGCACGCCGCTGATCCGGCTGTGCGTGTAGTGCGCCTGCTCGCTGGCCAGGATAGTTTGTCCCGGCATCAGCTGCCCGGCCACCCAGAGCGCTTCCAGGTTGGCCATCGTGCCACCGCTCGTCAAGTGTCCAAGATGCTCGTTCCAGCCGAACATCTTCGCCAGAGCCTGCACCGCTTCCTTTTCCATCGCCGAAGAAGCGCGCCCCCCATCGAGCGCATGATTATTCGGATTGATGCACTGCGCCAAGGCGTAGGCTAAATGCGCCACAGGATGCGGCGGCTTCAGCATTTGCCCGGCATAGAGCGGATGAAAATAAGGATAGTTGTCCTGCAACCGCTCCGCGGTAGCGGCCAGCACGTCGGCGATTCGGGCATTCGCGGGTGTCGCCATACTTGCAGTTGGCAGCGAACCAAACCCGGCATCCAGCTTTTCCGCGGCGCGCCGAAGAAGCTCTAAACTATCTTTCTCGAGCATGCGTTTTTATTCCAGCGCCTTTTCCAGCTGGCCCGCTGTGCGCAAAAGTTCCAGCTGCGCTTGCTGGCGCTGGAAATTCGCGTCCAGAAACGCCATCCACTTTTCGTTTTCGTCCAGCCTGGCTCTTTCCACTTCGCGCAAATTCGCTTTGCCCTCGCCAAATTGCGATTGCAGCACCTGCAGGTTTTGCTGCGCCAACTGCAATTCCAGCCGCGCCACTTCCTTGGCCGCTTCCATTTCCTGCACTTTCTTCGAGCGCTGCCGCACTTCCGCGCTCACCTGCGTGCGCTTGCTGGCAAGATTGATTTTCGCCGCGTCCAGGCTGGCTTGGGCCAAAGCCACATTTGCGCGCGTCTTGGAGCTGAAGATCGGCACGTTAACGTTGATGCCCGCGTTCAGATTGTTGATCGTAAAATTGTTATAAATCTGCGAATAATTCCGGAAATTATACTTTGCCAGGATGTCGTAGATCGCCACCAGCTGCAGCGTCGGCCAATAGCCTTTTCTCTCGCCTTCCAGCCGGAATTCCTTCGACTTCACGTCGGACTCCGCGAACGCCAGGCTGGTGTTTCCCTGCGAAGCGAGCGCAATCAGGTTAGCTCCTTCTTGTTCCGCGGAACCGGGCAAATCTTCCGGTGTCACTTCGAAGGCCTGGTCCGGCGCCAGCCCCAACTGGTCTCGCAGGTATACTTCCAATTCATCTTGCCGCCCTTCCAGTTGCAGAATGCGCTGCACAACTTGCGCCTTGGTCAGCTGCGCCTTGGTCACTTCGGTGGGCAGTTCAAAGCCTTCGCCCTGGCGCTCCTGCGTCACGTCCACAATTTTTTCCGCGCTGTCCTTTTCCTTGCGAAGCAAGTCGAGAGAGTGCCGCACTTTCACGAGTTCCAGATAAGAAGTCGCCACATGATCGATCACGTTGTTCCGCGTCTCTTCCAACCGGAAACGTTGCGCCTTCGCTTGTTCCTGCTGTTCTCTTGCCAAGCCACGCAACGGCCCGTTGAACACCTCTTCCGTGTATGTGAGGCTAAAAATCGAAGGAGGGCGCCCGCCCGGCGTTTCCGGCAAGCCATACGTATATCCCGCGCCGGAACCGGCGTAAAGATTCGGCAGAAACTCCGCCTTCGTAAGATTCGCGGAATTATCCGCCACCCGCGACTGGATCTTTGCCAGCTGAATATCCTTGCTGTTTTGCAGCGCCAGATCGAGGCTGCGCTTCAACGTCAGAATCATCGGCGCGGACGCGTCCCCGCTGTCCGCCGCGCTCTGCGCCCACAACGGCGCGCAGGCTCCCGCAAAACATAGAATTGCGCATGCCACACAACGTTTCCAAGGCATAAGTTCTCCTCCTGCTGCCCCCGCCCGCTATTCTGGCTTTTCCTACTCGTACCTAAGAGATTCCACTGGATCCAGCTTCGCGGCCTGATTCGCCGGCAACCATCCGAAGAACAGGCCCGTCAAACTCGAAACCAGAAATGCCACAATCACGCTCCACCCGGCGATCGGCACACGCAGATTGCCCGGCAAAAGTTGCTGCACTCCGACCGGAATCGCCAGGCCTATCAAAATTCCAATGACCGCGCCGCCACCGCTGATCAGGAACGCCTCAATCAAAAATTGCCCCATGATTTCTTTTCTAGACGCGCCAATCGCTTTCCTCACTCCGATTTCGCGCGTTCGTTCCCTCACCGTAACCAGCATGATATTCATAATCCCGACGCCGCTGATCAACAGCGCGATGCACGCGATCACCAGCAGCATGATCGTCAGCCCAAGGGATATATTTTTTGCTGCCGCCAGAATTCCCGTAAGTGTCTGCACATTCCACTCCGCCTCGGGAGGGTGCCGGCTCCTCAAGAGTTCTCTCACGCGTCTCTCCACAACGGAAACTCCTTCCGGCGTGGCGGCGGCCGCCTGCAACGTCCCCACGTGATAATCTCCCGTGAAATATTTAATCAACGGGAATGGGATGATCACCGTTTCCTTTTGAATTTCAGACATGCCATACGTGGAGCTGCGCTCGTGAAAAACTCCGATGACTGTGAAGCTCATGTCGCCGAGCCGCAGTTCGCGCCCGATCGGATTCTCCAGGCCAAAGACGCGGATCGCCAGTTCCTGGGTGATGATACAGACCTTGTCCCGTGTTTCCATATCGCCGGAATCAAAGTAGCGCCCCCGCGTGATAACCAGGCGGCGAATTGCCTGGTAGCCATCCGTCACTCCAATCAAGGTGACTGGGCGCTCTTGTCCGTTCACGACCACAATCATGGGAATGTCGGTGAGTCCGGCGCTGGCAACCAGGTTTGGAATGGTGGCCCTTACTGCCGAAAGATCGTCCAGCGTGAGCTCGTGGCTCAGCGGCTGCGCCTTGCCCGGCCGCTTTACCAGTTCCACCCAAACCAGGTTCGATCCCACCGCTTCGATCTGCGAAATCACGAACTTCTGGCTCGTCAGCGCGACAGTCACGACCAGGACAATCGAGGCACTGCCAATAATGACGCCGATCGAAGACAGGATGGCGCGCAGCTTGTTGGCTCGCAATGCGTCCACGGCCACCGTCAATGTTTCCTTGAATTGCATTCCCGGTTGCTCCGCCAGAGCGGGATTCACTCGCCGCTCAGCTGCTTGAGCCCTTCCTGAGCCGGCTTGTACTTGGAATTTAGCTTCAGCGCTTCCTGATATTCGCTTTTTACCTGCGCCGTATTCTTTTGTGCGGCGTAAAGGCGCCCCAGCCAGTAATGCGCTTCCCACGGTGCCGGATAGGTGGAGCGCATGGGTTCCGCCGCTAAATATTGTTTCAACAGCTGCTCGGCGTCGGGATATTTTTGCGCGGTTAAAATCCAGCCAATAGCGCGGTAATACTTCACACGAGGATCGCTCGGCGCCAGCGCTTCAGCCGCAGCGGCGACCTGCAGCAGCTTGTCGCCTTGCCCCCGCTGGCGAAAATAGTCGCCGATATCGAAAATGCGGTCGGCGGTCTTAGGTTTGCTCTCGAGAGCCTTTGCGTATTCCACATCCGCCGCGGCGTAATCCTTCTTTTCCGCTTTGCACACGCCTTCGCCGAAGTGGCCTTCGGCCGGGTCCAGCGTCATCAGCTTCTGGATCAGCGCCTGCCCTTTATCTTCTCCGCCGCCAACGATGGAGGGCGCGGTGCAGTCATATTCGATCAAGTCCTGCTGCGCGTCGAAATTGCGTTCGTTCAGCTGTACCGCGGTTTCAAATTCCCTTTGCGTTTTACGCGCCCAGGAATACGCGCTCAACATGCCCGTGTGGCCAGCTTTGCCTCCGTACGCCTCGCCCAACCACTGGTGGTAGACGGAATTTTTCGGATCGATGGCTACGGCCTTTTCGGCGGCGCTGACAGCGTTGTCGTATTGATTGGATTCCAGGTAAGCCTTGGCCAACAACAGCTGGATTTCCCCGTTCGAAGGTTCCTTGGTCGCGGTGGATTTCAGGAGTTCGATAGCCTGCTTGTATTCGCCTTTTTCGTACGCAGCTCGCGCGGCGTCCAGCGGATTCGTTTGCGCAACGCCCGGCGTTTGCCAGACGAACAGGCAAAGCGCCGCGGCGAAAATCGCCTTATAGCCCCGCATCCTTCTCGCCTTTAACATTGGAATTGTCCATGTTCACCACTTTCACCAGCATCCCGTCTTTCAATTCCACATCTCCCGGTAGAGCCACTACCTCATCGGTCTGCAATCCGCTCAAAACTTCAAAATTCGTGGCATCCGCGATTCCCACCTGAATTTCGCGTTTTTCCAGCTTCGCATTACCCACGCCGCTCTTCACCACGAACACGTAGCGCTTCCCGTTCTCGGTTTCCACAGCTCCGCGAGGAACCGTGATGACATCCCTTCGTTCCTTGGAATTAATTCTGACGTTCACATTGGTATTCGGAAGAAGTTGCAATTTGTCGTTGTCCACGGAGCACAACAGCTCTCCCACGCTGCGCGATCCGCGCGCCACTACTTGCTTGGGAATGATTTCGGTTCTTCCCTGCCACCAGACATTGGGCAGCGCGTCCCAGGTGATTTTCACCGGCAAGTCCGGCTCCAGGCCGCCGAGATCGGGCTCATCGACAAACGCCCTCACCCTCACTTTGTGCAGATCGGCCATTTCCGCCAGCAGATCGCCGGTCTTCACGTAATCGCCAGTTTTCACCGGCATTGAATACAAAGTGCAATCGACGGGCGCGGTGATTCTTCCCTGCCGCACTTTTTCTTCCAGCGCGGCCACATTACTTTGCTCTTGCTGCACGGCCAGCGCGGCCTGCGAACCATCCAGGCTCACCTGGCGCCCGAATTCCTGTTTCGCGGCGGCATACTTCTCCACGTCGGCTTTGGCCTTCGCAAGCAACAAATCATTCGCCGCCAGTTCGTCCTTGGTGGCGGCGCCTTGCGCAAGCAAATGTTCCAGGGAATCGTGCTGGTGCTGCAAGCGGTCCCGGTCGGCCTGGGCTTTCGCCAAATCGCCGCCAATCCGTGCCGCGTCGTCAGGCCTGCCGCCAGTCTGGGCTGCCTGCAGGTTGTGTTGCGACTGCAGCAACTTCACCTTGGCCGCCGCAAGCTGCGCCGCGGCATCTTTGACGTCGAGAGTGATCAGCAACTGGCCCTTCTTCACGTTCTGCCCTTCGGTCGCATAAACCTTTTCAACGAAAGTATCCGACTGCGCACGGACGGTGTACGGCGATATCGGCTCAACTTTGCCGTTGCTGCTGATGGATGAAGTGATGCTTTGCCGCACCGGCTTGCTGGCCGAAATTTTCGCCACCGGCTGCCGTCCGCTGACGCGAATCAGCACAAACGCAACCACCGCCGCCAGGGCGAGGAGCAACAGCGTGCGGTTTCTTAACTTCCTATCCATAAGCCTCGTTAATCTTTCCTTCGTCGCACATAAGCGCCGTGCCTCCGCTTCGGCGGAGGTGCAGCGCCGGGAAAACTCTTGCGTTGAGCGAACTTGCTGGCCGGTTTCTGGTGGCGGAGGCCTGCTAACCTAAAGTCTATCAGGAGGTTACTCCATTTCTCTACACACTTCCCGCTCGCGGCTGGACTTTCTGATGCCCGCCCGGATCCACCGGGGTGCCGCCCAGCGGACGCGGCGCGCATGATAGAATGCCGCCATGAATCAGGCCTCCGACGCCCCGGCAAAGATCGCAGAAAAGGATGCGGCAACGTCCCGCGGGCCCGCCCCGGGTTACGTCCACCGCGTTTGCACCCAGTGCAACAATGTCTTTCGTGTGCCCGCTGATAAGTTCGATGCAAAACAGTGCCCAAAGTGCCACAAAGGATAATTCCCCGGCGCGCACTGATCCGACAGTTTGCTGATATTTTCCCGGCCGGGTTTGCGTACTGAAAATCAGCGGCCGGTTTCCCTGTTATCCGTTCTAACTGCGAGAGGATGATTCCATGATCGAAGCGCGTGGTCTGATCAAGGACTTTCAGGACAAAAAACGCGGCAAGGTTCGCGCGGTGGATCATGTGAGCTTCACCTGCAAACCAGGCCAGATCTATGGCTTGCTGGGAGCCAACGGCGCCGGAAAAACCACCACCCTGCGCATGCTGGCCACCATCCTGGAGCCCACCGACGGTACCGCCGTGGTTTGCGGCCACGATGTGATCGACGAACCGGAAAAGGTTCGCGCCTGCGTGGGATTCCTTTCCACTGCAACCGCGCTTTATCCGCGCCTAAGTTCCCAGGAAATGGTCGAATATTTCGGCCGGCTCAACGGCCTGGACGAGGCCACCCTGAAGAACAGAGTGGACGATATTTTCGCGCGTCTGGACATGAATTCCTTCCGCGACACGCGTTGCGACAAGCTCTCCACGGGAATGAAGCAGAAAACCTCCATCGCCCGCACGCTGATTCACGATCCCCACGTTATGATTTTCGATGAACCGACCAGCGGCCTGGACGTGATGACCGCCCGGACCATCATCGGGTTCATCCGCGAGTGCCGCCAGCGCGGCAAGACCGTGATTTTCTCCACACACATCATGAGCGAAGTGGAAAAGCTTTGCGACGTGATCGGCATCATCCAGTCCGGCAAACTGCTCGCCGAAGGCTCCCTCGCGGAACTCCGCGATCGCTACCAGGAACAGGACCTGGAAGAAATCTTCGTCAAGATTGTCGCCCCGCTCTACGCCGGCCAGGAGAACAACTGACATGAACCTCCGCAACATCGCTACCGTCTATCGCAAGGAACTCCGCGAAGCGCTGCGCGACCGCCGCACTCTGATCTCCACGCTGATCGTGCCGCTGATCATTTTTCCCCTGCTCAGCGCCGGGCTGGGCGCGGCGATATCGACCCTGATCGGCAAGGCCAAGGAGGAAATCCCCTCGGTGATGATTCTCGGCGGGGAAGACTCTCCGCAAATCCTGGCGGAGCTGCGCGGGTCAAGCAAAATCAAGATTGTTCTCACAGCCGCTAACTGGAAAGACCAGATCGTCAACAAGGAAATTCGCGCGGCCGTTGAAATTCCCCCCGGCTTCCAGAGCGACGTGGCGCAGCAAAAACCCGTGACCGTGCTCATCCACAATTACGAGGGCGACCTGAAATCCGGTATCGCCACCGATAACATCCAGAAGGCCCTGGAGGCTTATCGCGATCGCGTCGTGCACGAGAGCCTTTCCGCGCGCAACATTCCCGATTCCATGCTGAAGCCGTTTGAGGTGAAGGAAAACAACGTGGCCCCGCTGGAAAAAGTCGGCGCCGCGGCATTCGGCGGCCTGATCGGTTACATGGTCATCCTGCTGTGCCTGGTGGGCAGCATGTATCCCGCCATCGACCTGACCGCGGGTGAGAAAGAGCGCGGCACCATGGAAACCATTCTTTCCAGCCCCATCGACCGTGTGGATCTGGTCTTCGGCAAATTTTTTCTGGTGCTCACCGCCGGCCTGGTCACCGCGGCGCTTTCCGTGACGTCCATGGGCGTGTCCTTCGCCGTGCTTGAACACCTCCACGCATTCGACAGTGCGGGAGCGGATGCCGCCGCGCAGATGCAGCTGCACATTCACTTCGCGACAATTATCTCGATTTTCGTAATGGTCTTGCCTGTGGCCGTGCTCTTCGCCGCCGGGCTGATGACCGTGGCGCTCTTCGCCAAAAGTTATAAGGAAGCGCAGAGCTATATCAGCCCGCTGATGTTCGTGGTGATCATTCCCGCCGTCGCCGCCATGTTGCCTATCGACCTCACCGCCAAGCTCGCCCTCGTGCCGATCCTCAATGCCAGCTTGCTCTGCAAGGAACTCGTCACCGGAACATACCACTGGAATTTCATCGCCATTATTTTTCTGTCCACGTGCGTCTATGCGGGCGCCGCTCTCTTCCTTGCCGTGAAAATGTTCCAGCGCGAAGACGTGCTCTTCCGCTCCTGATCGCTTGCGCAGCGATTCTTGCGGAAGTATTCCAGGCGGAGTTTGCGATTTTCCCATCTCTTCGCGGAACGGAACGAATTCCCGCGATTTCTCGTATCTTAAACAGAGACCCATGCGCCTGCGAATCCTTCGCATTCTTCTGACCCTGCTTCTCGCACCCACCCTTATTGCCATCGTCATCGGCTGGCTGGTGGCGCCTTCGTTCCTGCATCCCATCCGCCGCCCGCTTACCCCCGATCTTGTCCAGCAGGCCGACGCTTCTTTCGCGCAAATCGGTGTGCGGCGCGAGCCCTTCGACGTTCGCGCGCCCGATGGCGTGCTTCTTCGCGGCTGGAAAGTTCCCGCTGCACATCCCAACGGTTCCTGGGTCCTGCTGTTTCATGGTGTCGCCGATAACCGCATGGGCGTGCTGGAACATGCGCTGATCTTGCTTCGCACGGGTTACGGCGTCACGTTGATAGACGCGCGCGCGCACGGCGAAAGCGGCGGCGCGATGGGCACTTACGGCTGGCTGGAGCGCAACGACACGCGCAGCATTGTCGACGCGCTGGTGGCCCAGGAGCATCCCGCGCATATTTTTGCCTTGGGAGAATCCATGGGCGCGGGAATCGCGCTGCAATCCGCTGCCGCTGATCCGCGCATCGAAGCAGTGGCGGCGGAATCCTCGTTTGCGAGTTTGCGAGAAGCATCCTACGACTACGCCGGGCTGCAGAAATATCCCTGGCTCGGGAAAACTCTGTTCGCTCCCGGGGCGTGGGTCATGCTGCATCGCGGACAATCGCTGGCGGGCTTTTCCGCCGCGGGCGTTTCTCCAGAACAATCGGTCGCCGCGCGCGCGTTTCCCGTTTTTCTGATTTGCGATGCCGCCGATACCACGCTGCCGTGCCGCCACACGGAGAAAATTTTCGCCGCCGCGCGTGGACCAAAAACAATGTGGGTTGTGCCGCGCGCGTTTCATACCGCTGCGCTCGGTTACCAGCCGGCCGAGTTCCAGCGCCGCGTCCTGCAGTTCTTCGCCAATCCTGCGGGCAGCCCCTGATGCATTAAAGAAAATTGATGTATTAAGACTGCCGAATGAAAAGAATGAACTAATACTGGCGCTCCAAGGCGTGCGTGCGAAGGCCGATGTACGATACGATCGCGTTACGCCACCCGCCGCGGAGCCGCGTTTTGGTCTGCGCCGCGCTCGTGGCCTTCTGCCTGCCTCTGCCATTCCTCGCTGATCCGCCGCACCGTATCCCGCATACGTACCGCCAATTCCGCGATGGTTTCCAGGCGAATCTGGGCCTGTTCGGGCAGATCCAGATTCTTGCGCCGCAGTTCCGCCAGCAGCAGCTCGGCGTTTCCCAGGATCCCCGTCAGCGGATTGTTCAATTCGTGGCGCAAGACCGCGCCGAAATCCATTCGCTCTTCCACGACTTTTTCTCCAGCGGCTCTGTCGTGCGTGACGGGGTCGCACGTGATGTCTCGGTTCGCTGCTTCCGGTTCCCTCATGGACTCTTCCAGTTCCCAAGCCCCTTTCTATGGCGTTTCCTGTTATGACCTGGCAGCCTGCACATTTCCCCGCAACATCTCGCGCACCGCGAGCGCGAGTTCTTCGACACGGAACGGTTTAGTGACATGGGGAAGATGCTGCCGCTCCAGAAAGTCGCGCGTGCGCTGGCCGACGGCGTCGCCAGTCACGAACAAGACATGCTCGCTCAGGGGATTGTGAAGCTGCTCCAGCGCTGCAAAGAAGTCCTGGCCGTCCATCCCGGGCATGTTCACGTCGCAGATCGCCAGGTCGTAGCTCGCTTTCTGCGTAGCTTCCAGCGCTGTTTGCCCGTCGGGAAACACGTCGACCTCCATGCCCTGCTCCCGCACGACGTCGGCAATCAACACCGCGACGGTCGGTTCGTCTTCCACCACCAGCACGCGCGGCGCCTTGTGATCCGCTTCCGCGCAAGAGACGTCACCCGGCGGAACGGAGCCGAGCGGCGCCAGGGCGTGCCCCTGTTTGCGGAATTCTCTGTTGTGCAGTGTCTTGTTCTGCGATGTTTCGCTGCCCGATCCTCCTTTTTGCGGCGCTTCCCCTGCTTCTTTGCCTGCGGGCAGTTCCACCACGAACCGGGAGCCCCCTCCCGGAAGAGAATCCACGCTAATGTTGCCGCCATGTTTGCGCACAAAGCCGCTGACAATGGCGAGCCCCAGGCCTGTACCCTTTCCCGGCGGCTTGGTGGTGAAAAAAGATCGAAAATCCGCGACTGCAGCGCTTCGGGAATGCCGGGCCCATCGTCATGCACTTCCAGCTTCACGTGACCGGGCCGCGCGGTCGCCGTGCGCAGGGTCAATACGCTTCCTTTGCCGCTCTCCTGCATGGCCTGCTGCGAATTTTCCAGCAAGTTCAGCAGCATTTGTTGCAACTGCCCGAAATCGCCCTTTACCCGTGGAAGATCTTTCTCGGTTTCGATCTCGATGCGCAATCCTTTTGCGGCCAGCGACGTTTTCTGCAGTTCCGCCGTATTTTCCACCAGTTCGTTGAGGGACATCCAACGCATTTCCGCGCGGGTTTCGCGAGGAAAGTTCAACAACTGGCGAACGATGCCCGCGGCGCGTTCGGCTTCCCGCAGAATCTGCGCGGCTTCCGCGGCATGGCGGCTTCCCGCGTCCCGCTGCGCCATCCGCTGCGCATTGCCGAGAATGGTGGTCAGCGGATTGTTCAGTTCGTGGACGATGCGCGTCACGCGTTGCCCGAGCGAAGCCAAAGTCTCCGTCCGCGCCATCCGCGATTGGAAGGAACGCCACGCGGAAGCAATGCGGTAAATTTCCACGCGCCCGAGCGTTTGGCCCAAAGCTGGGTCCAAAGATTGCCCCAGCTCTTGTCCTGGCGATGCCCCCGACGGACCAATGATCGGGCGCGTGTAACGTTCGATCGTTTGCGGTACCGGCCTGGCCATCTCCCACTCATCGTGGCCTTCGTGTGCCTGATCTTCCGCCAGCGCGCGCCACGCCGCCGCAAACCGCTCCGGCTCGGCCGCATTCTTTGCCGCCGCCTGGATGAAATCCCGCAGTGTGCACAGGCTTTTGCTCTGCTCTTCGCCGAGCCCCAGAATGCGCAGAAACATGGCGTTTCGTGCCAGAATTTCGTCGCGGCCATCAAATACCGCGATGCCTTCCTCCAGGCATTCGATCGCCTGCTGCAAAGCCGCAAACGTTTCCGTCATGGCCCGGCCGTTCCTTTGCGTCTCCACACGCTCCAGGGCTACGGCCAAAAACTCCGGCGTGGCGATGGGAAGTTTCCTTAGCGCCACGTGGACTCTGCCGTTCAGCTCCGCCTCCAGCGGCTTCTGGCCTTTTCCCGAAATGTTCTCGACGCTCCCTTCGATCCAGGCCTGCACCGCTTCTCGCTTCGCTGGCACGAAAAGCTCGGCAAAACGCACCGGTTCCTGGCTGGACGCGAAACGCCCGAGCGCGCCGCGCAGCAGCTCTTCCGCCCCGTTGCTGGTCCTCACGACTATGCCGTTGCCATCCACGAGAATCGCGGGCTCGCCGCTCGATTCCACAAACGCGTACCTCGAGAGTTGCCGCAATTCGGCGTGCCCCTGCTGTTCCTGCAGCAACACTTCCGCCGCCAGTGCGCCGCGCCACTCCAGGCGATCGAGTGTGTCGATCGTGGCGCGCACTTTCGGTAAGCCCGCCAGCAGTACGCCTGCAATCTTTTCTCCCTGCGTCACCGGAATGGCCACAATCCGCGAAATGTCTTTGGCCAAGGGCTGACGGTCGGCTTCGATGCCCGCTACGCGCCGGTTGTCCAGCGCCTGCCGCCAAAGCGATTCCAGCGGTCCACCGTTGACGCTGTGCGCCCAGGCGGTGTCTCCGCTTTGCGCGCGCACTACAAAATGTTCCACGCCTTTCGTGGCCGGGGGACCGGCGAGCGCAGCGCCGTCCTTCACTTCCCCAATCAAGGCAAACACCGCGCCCGCGCCGCCCGTCGCTTCGCCACGCGTGCAGCTTTCCGCCAGCTGTCCCAGAATCATGTTCACGCTTTGCTGCTCCGCCAGCAGGCGTTTGATGCGCAGCCACAAATCCTGGTCGGCTTTTCTCGCCGCGGCCAGCTTGCGTTCTTCTTCCAATTCCAGCAGCAGCCCCAGTTCATCCGCGATCTTTTCCGATTTCGCGGGTAGCAGATGTTTTCTTCGCTGCAGTGTTCCCTGCATCACCAGCCCGCGAAGCGTGCGCCGCACCATCACCGGCACCCACAATACGCGCCGCAACTGCAGTTCCGGACCGCAGACCGCGCCGGTCTCCGGTACTACAATCTCGTACTCGCAGCTCAGCTCATCCTTGAGCATGGTTATCGGCAAAGGTGCGTCCAGGGAAAGCTGCGTCCATTCAGGCACCGCTCCCGGAGTTCCTTCCTCCCAGACCTCTCCACGAAAAACGATGTGGCCCGCGAGATCGGGCCCGGCCATGATTCCCGCGTCTTCCAACCACACACCAACGCGGTCAGCGGCTCCTTCGCCCTTCAGTTCCTGGATAGCTTCAAAAATCCATTCGGCGTGGCTGGCCCCGGCGCGCGCCGCCTTCAACGGAGATGCGGAATAGCCACCGTTGCGGCGGTTGGTGGTTTCCTTTTCGGCATGCGTCCGCGTGAACACTCTCTACTCCCCCGAGTGCGATTCACGCGTTTTCCTGCATTGCCGCTTCCAAAGGGCAGGCCGCTCTATGTATTGAAAGTAAATAGGTTACAAATGCAAAGAGACGCCAGAATGAGAATCAATCCAGCTTTCTTCCCGAACTGGACCAATTTGGATTTGCAAACGTTTACGAATCCGCCCGCTCGATCTGGTATTGCTTCAACTTGCGGTACAGCGTGGTCTTGCCGATTCCCAGGGCCCGCGCCGCCGCTTGTTTATCTCCACCGGTCTGATTCAGCGTGCTCAGGATCGCGCGCCTCTCCAGCTCTTCGAGTGGCAGCATCTCTTCCCGCACGGGGGCGCGATCGGACGTGGGGTAATGCAAGCTGCTGGGCAGGTCGTTGACGCTCACATACGGTCCCGATCCCAGCGCGACTGCGCGCTCGATGGCGTTCTCCAACTCGCGCACGTTTCCAGGCCAGTCGTAGGCCATCAGGCGGCGCATGGCGTCCTCGGTCAGTTCCCGCGGCGTATCGGAAATTCTCAAGAATTTCTCCAGAAACGTGGTGACCAGCAGGGGAATATCGCTCTTGCGTTCTCTCAGCGGCGGAAGCTTGATTTGCACCACGTTCAGCCGGAAGTACAGGTCCTGCCGGAACGATCCGTTCTTTGTGGCCAACTCCAGGTCGCGGTTGGTGGCCGCCACAATCCGCACATTGATGGGACGCCGCTCCGTGGAACCGACCGGCTTGATTTCTTTCTGCTGCAGGGAACGCAGCAACTTCGCCTGCATTTCCAGCGACATTTCGCCAATTTCGTCCAGAAATAACGTCCCGCCATTGGCGGATTCGATCAAGCCCTGCTTGGCCTGCAACGCCCCGGTGAATGCCCCGCGCGTGTAACCGAACAGCTCCGATTCCACCAGTGTCGGCACCAGCGCAGAACACTCCACGGGCACGAATGGCTTGTCTTTGCGAGGTCCAAGATAGTGAATGCTGCGCGCCACAAGTTCTTTCCCCGTCCCGCTCTCTCCCAGAATCAAAACCGGATGGTCGCGCTGGCCCACCTTCTCGATCATTTTGTAGACACGCTCCATCCGCGGGGACATGCCGATCAGCCCGCCAAAGCCCGGACGCGTGCGGACCTGTTCGCGCAGCAGGCGGTTTTCGCGTTTCAAATCCACGGCGTGAGCCACTTGTTCCAGGCGCGCGCGCAATTCCTCCACGCGAAACGGTTTCGTGACGTAATCGGCCGCCCCCATGCGCGTAGCCTGCACCGCCGAATCGATGGTGCCATATTGCGTCAGCATCACCACGGCGACGTCAGGGTGCGTGACGGCGCAGCGCTTCAGCAGCTCAAGCCCGCTGGTGCCGGGCAAGCGCAAGTCGGTCAATAAAATGTCCACCGAGGAAAGCTCCAGCAACTCCAGCGCTTCTTCTGCCGTGCTCACATCCAGGACTTTCATTCCTGTTTCCACGGCAACGGTGCGGCACACCTCGCGAATGTGTTCGTCGTCGTCCACGACCAGCAAATTGAGTGGCGGATTTACCGTAGCCAGGTGCAGCCCTTCCGTCAGCGCCATGAAATCCGACATTGCTTTGTCCGCGTGCTGCATCAACCGTCCAGATTGTGTGTCCGCCATTGACCCTCTCCGTGACTGCGTATCGCTTTAAGGCGTCCCTGAAGCGATCCCTGATGTCGGGAAGGAGTAGACGTCGTGTCGATACGGGAATCGTGCCGTTCCCTTGTAGTTCAATGTTCTAATATTGTCAAGTATATAAATTACTACAAAAGGATTATATTGCGGAGTGTACCAAACATGAATAGTTCGTTACTACTTTCTCGTGCCTACGGGATTGCTTTTCAGTTGCAACTGCAGCAAACCTTCGCTTTGCGAGCCAGCCAGCAACTCGCCGCCCGGCATCGCCACCAGGCCTGTGAACTTCCCGCGCTCCGCATCGCGGTCGACGCGTTGCCAGGAATTTCCGGCATCTTGCGAAACGTAGAGTCCGCCATCGCCTTCGCTGGCCGCCCAAATGCCCGGCTGTCTCAGCCATTGTTCCACGCGCCCGGCTGGCAACCCTCCAGCGAGTCTCTCCCATGAACCTTGCGGCGCGCGTAACGAGAAAACGCCTTCGTTTGTGCCGAGATAGATCGCATTGCCCTCGGACTGTGCCACGTCGAGGCACAAGACTCGATCCATTGCCACGGGAAGATCGCTCCACGTCGCGGTGTTTCCAGCGTCCGAAGAAAGTCCCAATTTGCCGTCCGTTACCGCGGCGATCTCGGAACCTGCCGTTGAGGTCCACACGGCGGAGATTTGCGCCGCAGAATCGAATGCTTTAAGCCTGGCGCAACTTCCCGATTCCTGGCAACGCAGCAAGCCTTCATTCGTAGAGACGATGGCGCCATTCCCCGAAAAGGCAATTGTTCCGCTTGGCTTCAATTTCACAGCCGCCGTGTGCATTGCCCCCACCGTGGCCCCGCCTTTTGCGCTCCGTCGCACCGTAGCTGGGAGGGACAACTTCCATTCCTTCCATAATTTCTTGTCTTCCTGCCAAATCCAGAGTTGCCCGTTCTCCAGCCGGATCATCCAGCCCCACGGACTTGAGAAAACCGACTGTATTTCGTCCGCGTTCAAAGTAGCGGTTTTGCCGCGTTCCATTGCTGCGTCCAACGAAAGATTCAGCCAGGTTTTAGCATCATCGCGGCTTTCGAGAATTTCCGTGGAACTTCGATCCACCACCATCAACAAGTGCCCGCCGGTTTGCCTGCCAGCAACCAGTTGCTTGACGATGGCGTGTGTGAACCCGCGATTCGCCTCCCTGAAGTTGACTCCGGCATCGTCGCTCACCCGCACCCCGCGTCCTTCCGTGCCCAGCACCACGCGCTCCGGCCCGCCATTCTTGCCCGCAAGGACGATGAGGCTGTTCACAACCCATTCCTTCGACGTCGTAAGCATCCAACTTTCCCCGCCGTCGCGGGTCACCCACAATCCCGCGGTTGTTCCGGCGTAAAACGTCTTCGAGTTTGCGGGATCCTGCACAATCACCTGCGTCCTGCGCGCGGCGTAGGGAATGCCTTGCAGCTTGGTCCAGCCCCCGCCCTGGTTTTCGCTGCGATAGATTCCGGAGCAGGCGCTCATATAGACGCGGTCCGGATTCGTGCCATCCAGGCGCAGGCTCATGATGTCCGAGTCGTCGATAATTCCCGCGATGATGGGTTTCCAACTTTTGCCGCCGTCTCGAGTGAGCCAGGGCAGATGGTAGGTGCCAACGTAAATGACGTTCGGGTCGCGCGGGTCGATGGCCAGCGAATCTACATTGCGCAATTCCGCGTCGCCCGGGGGCGAAATCAGCGCCCAGTTTTTGCCGCGATCCGCGGAGAGAAACACGCCGCTGCGTGTTCCCGCCACCAACTCTTGCGGCTGCGATGGCGCCACTTCCAACGCGCGTACCGTTTCGTGTTCCAATCCCAGCAGCTTCCAGCTCCGCGCGTGGTCCTCGCTTTCAAACACCCCGCCACCCGCGCCGGGCGCCTGATACCACACGCCGGCGTACAGCCGGTTCCCTTTCCCGGGGTCAGACACAATCCGCGTGACCACCGCGTCCAGCCTATGCCCCACGCGTCCGCGCATTTCCCAGGACTGCGCGTCATCCGTGCTGGCGAAGACGTGGCCATCCGCTGTGCCGAGGTAAATCTCGTTTGTCACACCCTCTCCGCTTGATCCCAGGGACACGACCATTCCGCCATCCGGACCGAGCCGCTCCCACTGTTGCGCGCGAATGCTGCAGCTCACACCACACGTCAACAGCATTGCAACCAGAATCTTTAATCGCAAACCACTGCCTCCCGCACACCTGTCGTTACCGAACGTAAAACGGGCTCCCCGAAGCTTCCCTCGGAGAGCCCGTTGCTGTTTCGAAATTACGCCCGCGACGAGTGTCTTCACACTCGTCGCGAACATCGCTGTTTAGTAGGTCGCCCCTTCAGGCACGAAGATGAATTCGACACGGCGGTTTTCCTTCTCCGTGCCCTTCTCCGTCGAGGCCGTGCCCACGCGTGTGGAGATACGCGAAGCATCGATGCCCTTTTCGCCCAGGTACTTTGCGGCGCCATCGGCACGTTGCTGTGCGAGCTTCGCCGCCTTTGGTTCCTTACCATCGGCGTAGCCAAGGATCACAACCTTGGCGTTTGGCTCGTTCTTCAGGCGCAGGGCCACGTCGTCTCCAACGCGCTTGCAAGCGTTGTCGAAGCGGGCTGCCCCAACCTTGTTGTAGCCGCAATCGCCGACCTTCGCTGCTTGCGGAGGAGGCGCTGGCTGCTGCACGTCTACGCTGGTCGTGGCGCTCGTACGGCCGCCTTGGCCATCGTCAGCCGTGCAAGTAACGGTGTAATTGCCAGCGGAGAGCCCAGTGGAATCAAACTGCGCCACGGGACCGTTGCCGGAAATCTGACCACCCGTTGCCGAGTAGCTGTAGGTCAGCGGATCGCCATCGGGATCGCTGGCTGTGGAGTTGATCGCCACGCGTTCGCCGGCGATGATCGGGTTGCGTTCCGGCGCGCAGGAAATCACTGGCGGCCGGTTCGGACGCTTGGCGACTGCCACGTCTGCGGCGCAGGTTGCCGTGCCGCCGCGGCCATCGTCGACCTTGGCGTTAACGGTGTAAGAGCCGATCGCCAGTCCGGCGGGGCTCCACCGCACATCGGGGCCGGTTCCATCAACCGTTCCACCGGTCGCAGTGTAGCTGTAAGAAAGCGTGTCGTTGTCCGCATCCGTCGCCGCTACGTGAATTGCCACGGCT
The DNA here is from genome assembly GCA_963709705.1 of Candidatus Acidiferrales bacterium. Lineage (GTDB taxonomy): Bacteria > Acidobacteriota > Terriglobia > Acidiferrales > UBA7541 > Acidiferrum. The sequence goes on along the minus strand of CAVPXU010000012.1, from coordinate 497,338 downwards.
TCGGTCGAGCCTTGATAGACCGACGTCGGCGTAGCCGAGCAGGACGCCACTGGCGGATGGTTCGGCTTCGGCGGTTCCGGTGGATAGCCCCAACGCAGGACTACGCCCGTGCCGATGCGGAAATTGTTCTGACGTCCATTGGGGCTGAGCAGCGGCCCCGTGAAGTTCGTCATGAAATAGTCCGCTTCGAAAACGCGCCATGCCAGGTTCTTGATGATGACCGCATCCACACCGCCGCCGGCAGCCAACGCGAACGAGGACTGCGAGTCGCTGTTGCCTGTCAACTGAATCCCGGAGCGCGCCGCCCCAAACATCACTTCGGCGAATGGCACGAAGTGGTCGAAATGGCGGAAATTGATGCGCGGCCCGAACATATAGGTCTGCATGCTGCCTGAGACTGACGACACCGGATAAGCGCCGCTGGAAGTCGGCGGTCCGTAAACCTGCCGCTTGAAATAGAATCCACCGATCTCGGCAGTCAGGCCCAACCATTTATTTGCGTTGTATGTGAATGAGCCGGTCGCGCCGAAGTTGTTGAAGTTTGGAAACGAGCACGGGCAAAAGTTCATATATTGAAACAACCCGGCAACTTCAAACTTCGGAGTCAACAGACCCCAAGCATGACGGTTCCAGGGATTGTTGTCCCAATCTGAAAAAATATCCGCCGGAGCGGCGGCGGCGGCCGCTGGCATTGCAAACAGCGTGGACGATGCTGGAGCGATACTGAAATCGCTCGCTGCTGCGTTGCTGGTTGCCGTGCTATCGGTCGTTCCGTTCGTATTCGTCGCTGTGCTCGCATCTTTCTGCTGGGCACAGAGGGGCAGGGCTAACAGCGCTCCCATTGCCACAGTTGCACACCATTTGCGCATTTCTCTTCCTCCCTAAAGTACCTAAAGAATCCCGTATTTTTCTTAACTTGTCTCTGGACCACCTGCCGTGCATGACGGAGATCTCAGGACAACCCTCAGCGTAGTCCTTGTTCTGCTAACCTTGGGCGGTTTCCGCAAAGGACACAACTCGCTCAGCGCGAGACGGATAGAACAAGTCGCTGTGCTGCAAAGCATATTCTATAAGTTCATCAATCTGCAAGTACTTCCTCTCAGGCCTCCGGGGTCTCGCCGGGCTCCTCCGGGATTCCTCCCGTCGCGTCCCTATTTTCAACCTTCTTTTTAGCGGCTGCGTTAAAATCGAACCATCCGTGAACTCAACGACTGCGATTGATCTTCAGTGGGCCGGCCATCCTCGTTCGATTGCCTCTGCATTGCTGCGTTCCGAAAATTACAACGCGCTGATCGACCCGGGACCAGCTTCGACTCTGGATACGCTTCGCCAACAACTGCAAACAGAAGGTCTACGCGTCGCTGATCTCAACGCCATACTGCTCACTCATATTCATCTGGACCACGCGGCCGCGACCGGGGCGCTCGTCCGCGAGAATCCACGCTTGAAAGTCTATGTTCATGCGCGCGGCGCGGAGCACATGGCCGACCCTACTAAACTATTGCGCAGTGCTTCGCGGCTCTATGGAGACAGCTTGGAGCCTTTATTCGGCGAGTTCCTGCCGGTCCCCGCTTCCAATCTTTCTGTCCTTCATGGAGGAGAGACTCTCACTCAAGGATCCCGCCAACTTCGCGTGGTTTACACTCCGGGCCATGCGTCGCACCACGTTACGTATTTCGATCCCACGGACGGCACCGGGTTTGTAGGAGACACTGCAGGGATTTCGATCAACGGGCACCCCTTCGTTCTTCCGGCCACTCCCCCGCCCGATATTTCCATCGAACTCTGGGACGCTTCGCTCGATGCGATTGTTGGTCTTCATCCGGAAAAGCTGTTCCTTACCCACTTCTCGTTCTCGGAAAATCCAGAGGTTCATCTCGCGAGTTACCGAGACCGTCTCCACCGCTGGGCTGATCTTTCGGCCAACATTTTGGGCCGCGGGCTCGATGAGGCCGCCTCCATGCAGGCATTTGCCGAGGAGAGCGCGATGGAAGCGGCACAATTCCTATCGCTTGACGAACTCTCGCACTACGCGTTCAACGGCGCGCTGCATCTCTCGTGGTTGGGCCTGGCTCGCTATCACCGCAAGCGCGCAGAAGAATCCACACAGCACGCAGAATCCTGACCCGCCTCGTTCACGTCTTTATTGTTTTGGCCAGGAGTGTCTATTCATGAATGGCATTGCATGGGATGGCCGTGCGGCAATCGTTGAAAATTATCGAGGCTTTAGCCGCTGAGGGAATGCTTATAGCAAAGAATTTCCAAAGAATCGCGCAATTCAGTCCGCCGATTTGTGCAGACCAAATTCGCGGTGAAGGCTGCGCAACGCGGGCACGACGGATTGTTCTTCGATTACGAACGAAATATTCGTCTCCGACGACCCTTGCGCAATGGCAATCAGGTTTACGCCTTCTTTCCCCATCGCATTGAATGTTTTGCCCGCGATCCCCGGAGTGCCACACATGTTCTGTCCCACCACGGCCACGATGGCGATTTGCGGATCGACACGGATATGCTCTACCTTGTGGTGCGCCAGATCCTGGGCGAACTCCTCGCGCAAAGCCTCCACCGTTCTTTGCGCGTCCGCCGAAAACACTCCAAAGCAAATATCGTTCTGAGAAGACGATTGGGAAATCAACAGCACGTTGGCGCGAACCTCTGCCGTCGTCGAAAATGTCCGCCCCACAACATCGGGCAGTCCTACAATGCCCGGACCACCGACGCTGATCAGCGTCACATCGCGAATGGCCGTCAGCGCCTTCACTCCGCCGCCCATTTTTTGCCCTTGCGGCGTGATTTTCGTTCCGGTCTTCTCCGGCGCAAAACTGTTTCGGATCCATACCGGAATGCCCGCTTCAACCACAGGCCGCAGCGTCTTCGGGTGCAATACCTTCGCGCCGAAATAAGCGAGCTCCGCGGCTTCGCGATAAGAAATCTCCGGTATGGTTTGCGCTTCCGTGACCAGCCGTGGATCGGCGGTCAACACGCCATCCACATCCGTCCAGATGATCACTTCATCCGCGTCCAGCGCCGCACCCAGAATTGTCGCGGAATAATCGGAACCTCCCCGTCCTAGCGTTGTGAGCTCCCCACCTGGCGTGGCTCCCAGGAAACCCGTCACCACCGGGACGATTCCACGATCGAGCAAAGGGAGTATCCTCGCTTGTGATTTCCCGCGCGTCTGCTCCATCCGTGGTTCCGCGCCGCCGTGAAATTCATCGGTCACGATCAACTCCGTCGCTTCCACCGCTTCGCTCTGCAGGCCCAATGCCTTTACGGCAGCGGAAACCAGCGGCGCCGATAACCGCTCCCCCAAACTGGAAATCGCATCCATGGTGCGGGGAGAGAGTTCCCGCAGCAGCGCGGTTCCTTCGCAGAATCGCAAGCCTTCCGCGATCACCGCGTCCAGTTTCTTGCGGATTTGCGTGCTTTCGTTTTCATTCTTGATCAGGCTAGCCAGCGCCGCTTCGTGCTGCGAGCGCAATGCTTCGAGCATGGCTGTCGCGCCACTGCTATTTCCGGTTTGCGCCGTCTTCGCGGCCTCAATCAGTTTGTTCGTCACGCCACTCATGGCAGAGACGACCGCCACGCAACGCCCTTCCCTGGCACCTTGTGCAATAATGTCCGCCGCGCGCGAGATACATTCGGCATTCCCGACCGACGTTCCCCCAAACTTCATCACCTGCAACCGAGCACTCATCGCTCTCCATCTTTAGACAGAATTTTTGCCTGACCCAATCGTCCACGGGTTGTCCTTCCATTCTATCGGCTGCCGCCACCTGTCGGAACGGCAGTTTCCATAAATTCAGTTTTCAAAGGTGCCCAATTCAACCTGCCAGAAGGTGCTTGCGTCACTTCCAAATGGGGGAAATCAACTGGTCACACTTAGAGGTGATGAGAATTGCGGGGATTCTAGCAGGAAGAGACTTTAGCGATTCAGCGCGTTGGCCATGCTCTCAAAATCCAAGCCGCCAACTTTTGCGATGTATTGGCAGGTCTGGCAGCACTGCTCATGGGATTCGAGAGTGGCGCAGGCCCCGGAATATTCGTCCTGTAACCTCTTCAATTGTATGCGGTGCCGGTTACCAGCCATCGGATCGCGTTCCGCACGGGTGCGTTTCTGTTGCCATGCAGCCAGGAAGCTTTGGCAGGAATGAAGAAGGCGCTGATACTCGGGGCAAACCGCTAATCGGGGCGCAACTGCTGTCGACATAGAGTCCCCCTGAAGCGAAGTGTTAGGTCATTAAGAGCATGACGCGAACCAGGAAAATAAGTGCATTGTTATCATTATGCGATTCGCTTCAATGGCGGTGAATAGTACGCAAAATTTCCACAGTGAGTGCTGCTTTTGCGTAATTCCTACCCGGTTATGGTTTCCAAGGCCTTAGCCAAGCTTCAGGCCGTGGCCGACGAGGAAGGCTCAGGCGCATTGGAATCCGTGTCCGGTGCAGCTGGCGCGGGCGGCGGTGCCAGGTGAGTCAAGCGGGCGGCCAGCGCTTCCACCAGCAGGTCCACCACTTTTTGCGCGCCCGATCCATCGGGATCCCTGTCCGGATTGTATTGCGCGATATCCAGGCCAAGAAGGTTTTTCTGTTTCGTGAACTCGATGAGCGAAGCCTTCACTTCGCCATAAGAAAGCCCACCGCCGCTGGGCAAATTGACGGCGCGAAATTCTTCCTGGGCGATCACGTCCATATCAAAGTGCACCATAAATTCGCGGGCATCGGTGTGGAGTTGCGCAAGGGCATGCTGCGCTGCGCCCGTGGCGCCTTTTAGCTGAATGTCCACCGCATACATATAGCGAACCGGAGAACGCGTCAGAAAATCCTGTTCCGCGGGATCTACTTGTTCCAGGCCGTAGATAAGAGTATCCGGCTCGCGCACCAGCGGCGGCTCTCCCCAAAAGCGCACCAATTCCGCCGATCCCCGGCCGTGAATTGCCGCCAAGGCCATGCCGTCCAGCCGGCCGGAAGGCGTGCTCGCGGGCGTGTTCAAGTCTGCGTGACGATCGAACCAAAGAAGGCTGATGTGTTTGTAATAGCGCCGCGCGCCAGTCAGGATGCCAACGCTCTGGATGCAATCGCCCCCGAGCACAAGAATCAGGCCTCCGGACTTCGCGGCCAATTCCGCGCGAGGCTTAAGATCGTTGAGGCTGGCCACAATTTCGGGAATATTGCGCGCGCGTTTGTGTTCATCGTCATCGGCAAACAGGCGCGAAGCGCAATCGCCCAGGTCCGTGACTTCGTAACCAATGGATTTCAGCTTTTCGACGAGGCCTGCGGCACGCAATGCGGCAGGCGCTTTTTCCGTGCCGGGAGCGAATCCCGCGGCACTGGATGGCGCGCCGATCAGGGCAATCTTATTCGGCTGACGGACGATTTTGACCGCCAAGGTGCGCTCCTCTAAAGCAATTTAGAATGCGCCGGACACCGGCAACGACGCCGGGGAATCCCCTGCCCGGCAAAACAAACTCTTCGGCTACCCCGTGCGAAAGCAGCTTTCAGCGGCGTGGCGCCGGAGCGATGGAAGCCAGCTCCGAAGGCAGCGTGAACCGCACGTCTTCGCGAATCAGGTCCAAATCCCGCTGGTCCGTGAACCCGAATTGCGCCAACCGCTCGCTGACTTGCTCCACCAACACCTCTGGTGCGGAAGCTCCCGCGGTCAACCCAATGCGCCGCACACCATCCAGCCAGACCGGATCGATGTGGGCGGCTGAGTCAATCAACCGCGCTTTCACGTTCAGGCGCTCCGCAAGTTCCACCAATCGGTTGCTGTTCGAGCTGTTTTGCGAACCTACCACTAGGATCAGATCTACGTCCTTTGCCACATGCTCGACAGCTTCCTGGCGGTTCTGCGTCGCGTAGCAAATATCGTCGCTGGCCGGTCCCAGAATCTTTGGGAAGCGCTGGCGCAGGCGTGCCACGATTTCCTGCGTGTCGTACAAACTGAGAGTGGTCTGCGTGAGGAACGCCAGTTTCTCCGGGTCCTCAACCTCCAACGCGTCAACCGCCGCAATCGAATCCACCACAAGCGTGCGGTCCGGAGCCTCACCCGACGTTCCAACAATTTCCTGGTGGTCCTTATGACCGATCAGGATTATCGTGCGCTTCTCGCGCGCAAACTTTAGCGCTTCCAGATGCACCTTGGTCACCAGTGGGCATGTCGCGTCAATCACCCGCAGTGACCGCTCTTTGGCTTCCAGGCGGACCGTCGGCGGCACGCCGTGAGCGCTAAACACCAGCACAGATCCGGACGGCACCTCTTCAATGGTTTCCACAAAAATGGCGCCGCGGCGGCGCAATTGTTCGACTACATAAGTGTTGTGAACGATCTCATGGTGCACGTAGACCGGCGCTCCATAGGCCTCCAGGGCCAATTCCACGATGTCCACGGCGCGCACCACTCCGGCACAGAATCCGCGCGGGCGGACTCGAAGGAGGGTTTTCGTCTCAGTTTGAGTTTCCATCAGTTCCCTAAGCTACTGAATTTGCAAAATTCTATCATACCAAAGTCACTCTTATCGTGCTTGCTTTCTGTAAGATCACCGAAAAGAGGAGTCCACCCTGCCTGACAGGCCAGTCCATCGGGCCCAAATCACAGTAGAATATCAAGGTAAGGGATATCTTAACTCTATGGCCCCTTTCGAGAACCGCCGCAGAAGCGAACGCGTGGTCTTACGCATGAGTGTGCTGCTCGTTGCCGAAGACGAGGAGCGCAAGCAAATCCAGGAAGAGGCGGAGACTCAGATCGTCAATGCTCACGGCGGGCTTCTTCGCATGCGACAGCACCTGCACGTGGGACAGTCCTTCCACTTGACCAATCCTCAGATAGGCTCCGAAGTGACCTGCCGAGTGGTTCGCACGGAGGAAGAAGGCATGGAGTTTTTCAGGGTAGCCTTCGAATTTGACCGTCCCGCGCCGGATTTCTGGCCCATTGTGTTTCCTCCCGCCGATTGGACCGCTGCCACCGTAAAGTAATTGCTCGAAATGACAGCCAACTTTTTGTCACAATTGGTGTTTCCAATTATGTGGAGGTATGTGACGTGGGGACATCGCGGGTAAATGCTGGTTTCATGGCTGTCGTGCTTATGGGGGGCATGCTGGCCAGCGGTTGTAACGACAATGTGGAGGTATTACGGGATCCGGATATAAAAGTCGCCAAGGGTATGACGTGGGCTTGGCGCCCAATGACACCGCCGCCACAGGCGCAACGTGACACGGACGGCCGTCCGGTGGTCTCGCGCGACGTGATTACGCCGGCTCCGCCACCGCAACAACATCTGGAAAGTAACCGCGATTGGAACACGGAAACAAATCGCAATCGGCTAAAGGAAGCGATCGAAAAGACGCTCAAATCCAAGGGGCTTGTGCAAGTCAGTAACCCGGACACCGCGGATTTCCTCGTCGATTATCACGTGGCCGTTAAAACGCAGAGAGCCACGGTGGGTACCGTCTATCCCGGCTATCCAGGACTAGCTTGCGGCCCTTACGGCTGCTGGTCAGGTTGGGGTTGGGGACCGCCGGAAGTGCAGTATCGAAACGTAGCGTGGCACGAGGGAACGTTCGTGCTTGATATCGCGCTGCGTAATCCAAGAAAGCTGGCCTACCGCGCGATCAGCCAAAAAGAATTGAAGAACAAGCCGACGATCACGCCGTACCAGGCGGAAGAAGCGGTGAATCACCTGCTCAATGGTTTCAAGGTGAAGTAACGGCGACGGCGGTTTCTTGAAAATGCAAAAGCCGGGAAGGGTCGAGGAGACGGCCTTTCCCGGCTTTTCGTTTTCCTGCTCGTCAGCAGGTACAAGTTACTGTTGCGGCTTTGCTTGCGGCTTTGCTTGCGGCTCCGCCTGAGGCTGCTGTTGCGACTGGCCTTCCGGCGCCGGCTTGCCTTCCGTCTTCGGTTGGATGGAAATCAATTCCACCTCAAAAACAAGAGTTTCGCTGGGACCGATCGGGCCACCATTCGGCGTGCCGCGCTCGCCGTAAGCAAGCGTGGGAGGAAGATACAAATCCCACTTCGAACCTACCGGCATCAACTGTAGCGCTTCCGTCCATCCCTTAATCACCTGTCCAACCGGGAAGGTGGCGGGTTTCCCACGCTTGTACGAGCTGTCAAATTCGGTGCCGTCGATTAACGTGCCCTTGTAGTTGCAGACCACGACATCGCTGGCCGTCGGCTTCGGACCGGTGCCCTGCGTGACAACCTTATATTGCAGGCCGCTGGGCAGCACCACCACGCCGGGCTTCGCCTTGTTGGCCGCCAAAAACGCTGTGCCTGCGGTGGAATTTTTTGTCGCGGCTGCCGCCAGGGCTTCCTGCTGGTGCTTCTTCAAATCGGTCTGCAGGTTGGTCAGCACTGCCTGGGCTTCTTCGTCCGTCAGCAATGGCTTGTTTCCGGCCAGGGCGTCCCGCATCCCGCGCAGAAGAATCTCTGAACTGACGTCCACGTCATCCTTCTTCAAGCTTTCTTTCAGACCTTTGCCGATGTTCATGCCGATGGCATAACTGGCCTTTTCCTTCTGCGTTTTCAAGGTCAGTGGAACCGGAGCCTTCTTGGCGGTCGTGGCTGTGCCAGTCTTAGTGGTTGTTTGGGTTTTCGGCGTGGCAGGAGCTGTCGAGGAGGCCGCCGGTGGAGTTGTTGTAGGCGTGGAAGACTGCTGAGCAAAGGCGATCCCGCAGAGCAGCGTTCCGGCCAAGGAGAGTGTCAGGGCGCGATAAGTGGTTTTGCACATCTTTTTATTGTCACACCTATGCATAGCCCGCGCAAATGAAGATTCGGAGAAGAAACTGCCGCCTAGCACACAAAGTGAAAAGACTGATATTGTCTGGGGAATATGCTCCTCAATAACAAAGTGGCTTTGATTACCGGCTCCGGCCGCGGCATCGGGCGCGCGATGGCCATACTTTTCGCACAGGAAGGCGCCAGCGTTTTTCTCTCAGCTCGAACGGAACCTGAATTGGCACACACCGCCAAAGAAATCGCCGAAGCGGGAGGTAAAGCCGCCTACGTCACGGCGGATTTTTCGCGAGAGTTAGACTGCTCTCGGGTTGTGGACGCCGCTCGCGAAAAATTCGGACGCGTCGACATCCTGGTGAACAATGCCGGGCACTACGGTCCGGTGGTTCCGGTGGAGGAATATCCGCTGCAGGAATTCGACAAGGTGATCGCCGTCCATTTGCGCGCGGCATTCATCCTGAGCAAGCTGGTTTTGCCGGAAATGTATGCGCGAAAGTCTGGCGTCATTTTGAATATTTCCAGCTTGTCGGCGAAGTCGGCGTTTGGCTGGGGCTCGGCCTATGCCGCGGCCAAGGCCGGGCTGCTTGGACTGACACGCGTGATGGCTGCGGAAGCTTCGCGCCAGGGTGTGCGTGTGAATGCCATTTGCCCCGGACCGGTGACGGAAACGGAAATGAGCAAGGATCTCGGAAAAACGCTGGCGGAAAAATTGGGAGTCAGCCCTGAAGAACAATTAAAAGGTTTCCTCAGTTCCCTGCTGCAAGGCCGCGGTCAAACCGCCATGGAGATCGCGCAGGCGGCCCTATTTCTCTGTTCGGAGATGTCCACCGCCATCGTCGGCCAATCCATCAACGTAGACGGCGGCGCCGCATTCTTTTAGCGACTGGTTTCTCTCTGCTGTAGTGAAACCGGTGTGTTGCACAAGAAAAAGGCCAGCCGCTCTCTCAGGACGGCCTGTCTGAGTTGTGGCAAGTTGCGGCAGATCTCAAAACAAGCTAAGTCATTGAAAAACCAGGTCCCGAGAGTCGTGGCAAATCGTGGCATGTTGCGTTGCACTGGCACCAGAATGGCACCACACTTTACTCAAAGAACAACGGAATCAATTAGAGACGATTTCCCGCACGATCGCCCCATAGCGCGGCGCGGTTGGAGTCATCGACTCCGATCGTGCAGGTCTGGCAACGCTATTGAAATGGCGCGCTATCCTAGGCGGGATTCCGGTTGTAGAATCGCCATTATTTGGAGGAGTTCATTACATGCGACGGATTTCTGGACTTGCGCTCTTTTTGGTGTTGGCCGGCGTTTTGAGTGCGAACGAGTATCCGCAGTCCGGGACGTTGAAAGCGGTTGAGCTCGCCGATCGCGGTACCACCAACTGCACGCCCGGTTTGTTGGCCGCGCACTGCTCGCAAGAGAAAGAACGGCATTATCGGATCGAGACGGCTGAATTTGTGATGGTCCTGAAGGCCGACACGCCGATCGTCCAGGATGACCCGCTTCGGTCCGTGAAGGTCGGAGATCCCGTTCAGTTTCGAACCGATGACAAAGGGAACGTGTGGATCGCGGCGCCGATCGACAAAGGCCGCGTGCACAAACCTGACCATGAAGCGAAGTACATCGTGATCGAGAAGGCGAAACCTTAAGCCGGTTTGTAGAAGTGGAAGTCTCCGAGGTCGAGCGTGTGGACCATCCGCGCCGCCCAATCCGGTGGATTGGCGTCCAGACTCTTATCGAAGTAATGCGTCGCGCCGGCCGTCGGATCTGTGCCGGTACCTGTGAAGATCTCTTCCGCGATCGCGAGGCAGCGTTCCCAGGGTTCGACATGAAGGTTCGGATACTTGCGTAGGTTCGGATCGTTTGGTGCGCCGTTGATGGAGCTGTACGCCCACTTTTTTTCTATTACGGTTTCCCAATCGTAGCCCCAATCCCAAAAGTTCGGACGCGCGACCCGGTTCTTAACGGACCAGGCGACGCCACGCATCCCGTCATCAGTCTGATTGCCGGCTTCGCGGCCGATGAGCTGCATCAGCATGACCAGGTCGACGGCCTGGCGCGCGTTGTAGAGATTAGGCGCCATCGCCCGTACCCGGACGTTCGAAGGGATGTTCGGAGATTTGTTTCTCGACCTGGACGAGCTGCTGGAACAATTCGCGTTCCTGGACGACGGTTTGATCCCTGGCGCTTGTGCGCTGCCGGCGGAGCTCCTCGAGGCGGGCGTTGAGCAGCTCGCGTTTCACGTACGGCCGTAACGCTTCCTCGAAATCGGCGTAGTCGATCCTCCACCAGGTTTTTTCCGGGATGCTCTTCAGGAGTGCGACCGCGACGGCCGCGAGCCTCGCCTCCGGAGTTTCGGCTTTAGAGATTCGTCCGTTCATGGGCCTTGCCGATCCTCCGGAGCGCTGCAGGAGAAACTACGCCGTTGCTGGTGATGCCTGAGCTAGGCTTTGCAGGCTCGTCGCGAGTGTCTGCACGGCACCGACGATGCCGTTGACCTCTGCGGTGATGTCGGAAACCTTTGCCGAGTTTTTCACCGAGGCGAGTTGCAGCACACTGCTCGCATTGCTCTCGATGTCGGTCAGAATTGTCTGCACGTCAGTCGCGACAGAACTGCCGCCCGGCGGGATTACCGTGTTTTTCGTGATCGTCGAGAGAGTTGCAAGCTTCGACTGGATCACGCCGATAATTGGCGTCACGACAGGCAGCGCGGCCGGATCCGTAAATGCGAGAACGGCTTCGGTCGCAGGCGCGGCAATAGCGACAAATGTTTGCGCTTCCTGCTCGAACGTTGGTGCCTTTTTGAAGATAGTCACGAATTCCTTTCCAACCTTTCCGAAAAATCCTTCGATGCTGCCGAGAAAGCTCATTTTTGTTTCTCCTCCAAAAAATTGATTGATTCCAACAAAGCCGAGTCGTTCACCAGGTCCTTTGGGACGGAAAGAAAAACCAGCTTTTCCGCGTCCTGCAGCGCCATGAGTTTGTACATGCTGGCCGCCAGCGTTTTCAGTGGACCTGCGAATATCCCGATCCACTTTTTGTTCTCAAGGGTTTTCCCGGTGGTGTAGAGCGCCGTGATGTACTGCGAATAGGCTGCGCTCATGCCGAGCTGGATCGCCGCCAACTTCAACTTCTCGTCCTTCACTTCATTGACGTAGTTGATCGGATCCGGGATGTCGAACAGGCCCATGCTATTTGTTGAGGATCTTGTTAACGATGCCGGCGTCGGCCGCGGGGATCAGGCCGCACGCAACAGCGATCCCGCCGATTTGCGTCAGGACAGTCGAGACGTCGACGTGCTTCCCCGAATGCCACTGAACGACCGCGCTCGTGCCGAGCGCCACGATTCCGAGTACACCCCATGCCGTTGTTTTCCAGTGATTCATCCTGACCTCCATCGAACTCTTTCGCGAGAGTCGGCGTTTTCTTTTGCGTGCGCAAGATGAACTCACCGTCAGGAGTTCTCTTTGAGCAACTTCGAAACTTCCTCTTCCTTCGTAGCCGGCGCGCTGATCATGATCGCCAGCGAGGCGTTGTGGTATCGCCGCGCCGCGGCCTTTTCTTCTTCGCGGATTTTGTTGCCGATTCCGTTGATGTCTTTCTTGAGCGTCGCGATCGATGTGCGTACCCACATATAAAAGCCGCCGGCGGTGAAGATCCACACGGCGACGGAGAGAGCAAGGGTGATCTGTGCGTCTGAGCTCACAACCCGACGCTATCGGCCGGGCATTGCAGCCGCCAGTGGTCGGCCGGCCAGCTGTGCCGCGCTAGTAGACGTTTGTGAGGCGAACGAGGGGATGAATCTTCCGCGCCTGGTCGTGCAGATCCCAGATCGTATGCGTCTTCTCGATCTTGAGCGCTGGATGATTGTTGAGCGCCGCGAAGTGGTAATCCTTGAATTTTCGGTGCACGTGTTTCGGATGGTTCAGGAGCTCGTCGAAGGTGACATTGCCTTCGATCGTCGGATGCGGCATCGACGCGATCTCCGGATGCGCGTGCCAGACTTCCGCGCAGGCCTCGTTCGCGAGCTCGCCGGCCAGGAGAACAAAACCGTCCTCGGTGAGATCGATGTAATGGCTTTCGCTGTTTTTGAACAGGCAGAACCGCGAAGCGAATTGTCCGCCGCCGTGATCGATCGATTCGCCCCAAACTTCCTTTTTCAAAACAAAGAATCGTCTCATGTTTTAGCTCGGAGCCATGATGATGTTGTGCGTCAGAATCGAAACCGCTGCGGGATCGCTGCCGATGTAATACAGGTGCGACGGCGAATCGAGCTCGAGCGAAATGCACTCCGCATCTGTGCGGTCGATCGACAGCGACTTCAGGAACAAGCGGCCGTTGTCCACTGTTTTGAGCACCGCTTCCATGTTCAGGTTGCTCGCGATCGCGTCCCCTTCCTGCGTCGGGAAAATATGGTTCGGTGTGACAACGATCGCATGATCATTTTCCGTTACGATCTTGATCCATGCGTTGCGCCGCTTTTTCTGAACCGCACGTACACGGCTGAATCCCTCTGGAGATTTGATCCAATCGTTTGCGCGTAGCGAAGCCACGGCGATCACGCCGCGATCGCGCTCCTCGACAAACATATCGCCGCGCGGGCATCCGGAATTGTTGCCGCCGCCAGAGCCGCCGCCAGAGCCGGACGACGTCGTCGCCGTCGCGACGGGATTTGTTGCGATCGGAATGTTGTCATTGCGTGACGAGAATTGCGCGGCCGCCTGGTTTCGAGATCCTGCGAAAGCGATATTCGGGCTCCCACTCGCGCCGCCGCCGGCCTGCGCGCCGTCTACCCAGGAAATTTGCGGCGTGTATGCGGGATAGGGAATCGTGTTCTCGGAGATGTAAGGGAAAAAATAATAGGAGGTGCTAGCAGTGAGCCCATTCACAGCAAGGTTCGAAGGAAGAACTGTTTCGCTTTCCACTTGATTCGGAAGGTTCGATGGCGGCATCGTCGCGCGATAAATCGTCAGCTGCGTAGACCCGTGCGTGCCGTCCCAATACCAGGTGATCGACGACGTCGTCGAAACGTACGCCATCGCGCCAATGTAGGAATTTGGGACCGATCCGTTGCCAACGCGGAAGATCCCGGTCCCAGCGTCGATCGCGCCCGCGCCCAGGCCTTGCAGAGTGATTGTGACGGCCGTGACGCTCGCGAGGGATTGCTCATTCATGCCGACGGTGTTGAACGACGTGAACTTGAACGAAAGCGATTTGTAGTAGAGGTTCGGGTCGTACTGATAATTAAAGCTCGCCGCGTCAACGCGCGCGATAAGAGCTCCGGAGCTGTGCGCATTTACCTGTGTCGCCATGAATCCGCGGACTAACCCGGTCAACTGCCATTGTCCATCGCCGAGAATGATGCTTGAAGAGTAGGAAGCGAATTCGACCGACGAGGCGTTGTCGATAATCGCGAGCAGCGGAATCCCCACCGCCGCAGACGTCGCCGAAGAGTTCGGCATCGCCGTTCCCGGCTCGGTCATGTTCATCGTTAGCGAGGTCGCGCCCGAAGTGATATTCGCGGCGAGCGTGCCAGTCACTGCTGCGCTTTGGATGGTGTCGTATAGCTGATAGTTCGTGCCATCGATCGACACCCAAACGTGACAGCCGCCCCAATTCGCCGTGCTACCCGTAACCCAACCGTAGATGATGTTTCCGCCGAATTTGCCGACGCGATTCGGCATCTCGAGGAGCAAAGCGTTTGTGTTTCCCGGATCCGCGGTCGAAGGTTCGGGAATGGTCGGGCTGTTCGTCTGTTTAGGGTTGTACGCCGGCTGCGCGGCGCCGTAGATGAAATCCTCGGCCGTAACTGTCAAACCTTTGATCGGATCATCTTCGATCTTCTGGATCCGGACCGGCGTCGCGTTCAATCCGAGCGTTGGATCGGTCAGCGTGATGACGTCCATCGGCTCGAGCCAGCAATAGGTTGCCGGCAGCGGGAACTCGTAGGTGTTGCGGATGTAGATGTTCCGCGAGAGTCGCAGCGATGCGGCATACTGGGCGGCCGGCTGTGTCGTGACGAATTCCCAGCGGACTGGATCCTCGATCCGAAGCCCGAATTTCTGGATCGCAGCTTCGTCTTCCTCGTAGAGCACTTCCGGGTTGTAGTCGTTCACGCGGGCGTTATAGGCGACCTGGACGCGGTTGTATGCGTCCTGCCACGGCGTCCGCGTCACCTTCACGGGATCGTCTTTGCCGGAGCTCATCCAAACGTTGTCGCCGATCGCGGCAACCGGCTGTGTCGACGGCGACCAGATCGCACCGTTTCCCACTTGCGAAGTGTCGCAGTAGGGCACGAGTTTCATGATCCCTTCGGACCAGAACGCCGCGCACATTCCCGCCTCGAGCCATTGCGAGATCACCGAATTTGCCGCGCTCTGATTTTCGAGAATCGGCGAGATGAAAAAGCTGTTTGCTGTGAAGCATGCGCGCGCTGCCTGCGTTGATCCAATGAAGTTCGTTGGCAGGCCGATACCGAAGGCCGAGTTTGCTAGGATCTGCTCAATGCAATCGACCGGGTTTGCGTCGAGGATCCCGCCGCCGACCTGGTAACCCCAGGCGACCTCGAAGGAGTATTGCGGCATTTGCGGCGTGTAGCCGAGATAGAGATTTTGCGAGTTGATCGTCGCGACTTGCGTATATCCGAGCGCCTCGCTTGGATGCTTCCCGCTCATGTACGACCAGGGCGATTGGCTTTGCGCGCCGCCGATCAATGTCATCGAGAGCTGATTCGGCGCATTGTTGTCGGTGTTCGGATCGTTGTACTCGTACTGAATTTCGATGCCCTGCAGAGAATCGGCCGCGGCGAAGGTGTAGGTTCCACCGCCGCTCACTTTGTACTGGCCGACGGTCGGCGTGCCGCTCGAGATCTTCGTGAACGGTGTTCCGGACGGATAGTAGTTCACGCCGACATCCGCTTTGAAGTAACTCGCTTGCTGCACGGTCACCTGATACGGCGATCCCGGGATGACGTCGAGCTCCTCGGTGACGATGATGTAGCGGTAGAACGAATAATTGACAGTCACGGCTTTGCCGGCGTCGGCCGCGGCAAAGGTGTAAACACCCGTTGCGGGATTCACGGAATACTGGCCGGAGCTCGGAGTTCCGGACACCTGCGTCAGCGGAACTTGCTGCGTTCCACTTAGCGTCGACGGGCTGCCCCCATAATCGTTCGCAGCGAAAGAGTATGTTGACGACACCGTGACGCCCTGGTCGTTGCCATAGATCGCTGCGTTCTGTGCCGTGTAGGTGTACGGTGTGGTGATCGTGTAAGGTTCTGAGGCCGAATAGAGAAGAAATCGGCCGTTCATGTCGTAGACGTTCAGGAGTGCGGAGACGGGACCGAATCCGAGCGCGGCGATGATCGAGGCGTTGTAGACGTATTCACTTCCGCCTTTGCCCAGGCCTTTGCCGCCTTGCTGTTTTGCTTTATTGGAAGTGAAATCACCGTACCAGAGAAGTTTTCCGGCGATGCGTCCTTGGCCGAAGCCGATCGGGATCGGCAATCCGAGGATCGCGTTGTTCGTGCGAAGGCCGGAATATCTTTGAACGATCTGGTTTTGTCCGAGTCCCATTTAGAACACCGTGAAAAATCGGTGCGGCCGATTCTTCAAAAATCCCTCGTTCAATCCGTGCGAAATGATTACGCCGCGGTTGCGGAGTGGATGAATCACCTGGTCCGGCCAGCTAATCACGATTCCGCCGTGGGTGTACGACTTCGCCACGCGATAAAGAACGAAGTCTCCCATCGCAACGATCTCCTCCTCGATTTCGCGACAACACGACATGATTGTGTCGAGGAAAGTCGAATCCCCAAGTTTGTGAAGGTAGACTTGCGGAGAATAAACCGGCAGTTTCACTTCCAGGCCGATCGCTTCTTTCAGCACTGCGACGGGAAGGTTCGCGCAATCGACGCCGATACCCTTCAAGCGCTGGCAATCCAGAAACGGAGTGTTGAGCCAGGAATAGGCCGCTTTGGCGATCGCAGTACGTTCCTGGTTCCTCATACGGCGATCTCCGGATTCGGAACGAAGGGTGTCGCACCGATGTTGATCAGATTGTTGAACCGCGTGCAGCGCGCGATCGTTTTGTTGCAGCCAACAACAGCCGTGAAGGTGTCGCCGATCGCCAATGGAAAGGGCACCTGGTTCGCGAGGAAGATCTCGGTGTCAGAGAGCTGCGACTTGATGTAGAACTTCAGCCCGTTGTTTTGGCCAGACGTGAAAACGATATAGCCCTGGGTAAAGTCGCCGGTCTGGTAGTTCGTGACACCCGTTCCCAGTGATGCCGTCGTGAGGATCGTTTGCGTCGTCGATCCTGTGGCCACTGTTGCATTGTTCGTGAAGCCGGTCGGAGATAGCGTGCAGTTCACATCGAACAGCGTGTGCCGGCAACTCGCCTGGATCAGTTTCGGCGGCGTTTTCAGGTTCGCCAGGAAAAGCATATCCGTGACGGTGAACTCGACTTTTGAGCGGCCGCTTTGCTGCACATCGCTGATCTGGCCGGTGAACTTGATCTCGACGCCGTTCGTCTGGATCTGCGCGTTCGCCGGCGAGAACGGCGACCAGTAGGCTGTGAACACCTGGACCAGCGCAGAGTCGAACAACCCGGGGACGATGCATTGCATGATCGGGATCGTCGTACCTGGAAAATAGAACGTGCCGAGATCCGGATCGAAGATCGCCGTGAGCGACATTTCGTGCGATCGCAGATTGAACGCGGCTTCGCTCGTCACCGCGCCGCGGCGCCAGGATCCGTTCGACGAGGCGGATAGAGCGCCGGCCTGGTCGAGATCACGCTGTACGCAGCCGTCGGAATGTATTGCGTTTCGACTGTGCCGGTTTCGAGCTGTGGGCCCCACACATAGAACGACGTCGAAATTGGACCTGGTCCGCCGACTCCAATCTGGATCGCCGCGGTCGTGTCGCTCCCGCCCATGGTTCCCGACACTGAAAAACGTTGCCAGGTCGTCGTGACTGTCGGGAATGACGATCCGATGACGCCACTGGAATTTCCGATGATGTAGAGTGGGAATCCGACCACGGACCCCGACGCCATCTTCAGCCAGACCGAGAAAACAACTTTAGTTCCTGAGGCCAATGTCACCGGCGCCGTCTGCGCCATTGTTACGTTCGTACTGCCATTCGGCGTTATCAAATTCGCCGTGTTCTTCCGTTCGGATCCGGATAGGATGCCGAACTCACCGAGGAGACGCCGCCGCCAGGTCCCCAACCATAGCCAGGAGAAGGAATCACTAGCTTTAGCGAGAGATCCGTCGACCACCAGAGCAGGTTTTCCGGTTCGAAAATCGTCAGATCGAGCTGGCCCGAATTTGCGCGAAGGAATTGTCCGTTCGGCAGCGTGATCTTGAAGAGGTCAGCGACGAGGATCTCGCTGCCGGCGGCGAGGAGCGCTTTCAAACCAGAAGAAATTTGCTTCATAGGATGATGGAGCGAAACTTCAAACTCTTGAGCTCCCATAACTGATACATGAACTCATCCAAGTCCGCCAGATCGTCTTCCTCAAAGCGGCAACGGAAAAAGAAATTCCCCGTCCACTGCAGCACGGCGCCGGCCGCCGGCGCGCTCGTAAACGTGACAACGCCCGTCGACGAAATCGAATACGCCGAAGTCGCGATCGCGGCGCCGTTCGCGAAGAGCGCGGGGATGCCTGAAATGTTCTGAATCACATCGGTCATTCCGGCGATGTTGCGCGAGAGTTGAAATCGGTCGTCGATCCGTCGCCCGTACCGGAATAAGCTTGCGTGACCGCATTGTCCCACTTGTCCATGAAGAGCCAGGAAGCGAACGAGCCCTGGACAGCTCCGAAGAAGCCGACCAGGTTCTGCAGCGCGGAAGACGCGACGCCGATGTCGCCCTTGAGATAGGAGAAGTCGTACTCGAAAAGCCAGATTGGCCATGGCGTGAGTGAGAAGCGCGCCTCGCCGCGGTTGATGCCGGCGTCTGAATGATGGTTTTGTACGATGGCGTTTTCTTGATCGGCCAGGTTGCGGATCCCGCCGGCGCGAATGGCATCGGGAAGACGAGGTTGCTCACGACATCCCGCCTCTGCGGACGTAGCGATTCGCCATCCGCGCGAATGTCTTTTCCTGTTTCATGAGCAGATCGCCGACGCTCTGTGCGTCAACGGCGGAAAGGTTTGGCGCATAGGTGAAGTGATTGCCGCCGTCCTGGCCGCTCGATTTTGCAGCGGACGACTGCACAAACGCCGAGAGCTTGGGATCGAGCACCATTTCGTTTTTGTGCAGCATCGCCATATTGTCCTGGGGCATGATGCCGCCCTGGTCGAAGGCGAGAACCGCGGCGAATGCGCCGGCGGCCGCGGCTGGTGCCAGAAATGGTCCCACGAGCGGGATCGCCGAGGTTGCCGAGTAGGTGTTTGCCGCCGCGGTCCGGGCATCATCGAGTCGTGTGCCGGCCGAGATCGATTGCTGCAGCGCAGCATTCGCGATCATCTGGAAGCCCATCTTGAAGAGCGCGTTGATCACCGTGTCAGCGACGCGCGTCCACATCTGTTCCATTGCGCGCCCGAACGATTCCTGGCGATTCGCCCATGACAAAAAGCCTTGCGTGAACTGCGCGCCGATGCCGGTGATGGCATTCGTATAGACCTCGCGCATATGTTCGGCCTGGTCCTCGACCGTCTTTTCGTAATTTTTCCAGGCGACGTTCAATTGCTGGACGAGGCCTTGTTCGCGCTCGAGCGATGCATTCCACGCTTCCCGATCTTTCGGATCGCTGGCGTCGAGCGTCGTTTGTCGGAGCTCCTGTTCCTTCGCGATGAGCTGGGCGATGATGTCGGATTGCTGGTCGTAAGAGGCGCGCGCGATGCCGACGCTGCCGGAGGTGCTGCCGCCTTTGCCGGCCTGTTTCTGCAGGATGCGCTCCTGCTCTTCCGTGTTCGCGCGAATCACCTCGAGCTGCTCGCGGCCGGCTTTGTCGGCAAGCTCGACCTGTTCGGTCATGCCTTGCTTCCAGGTCTCGACCATCGCCTTGTCCAGATCGGAAATCTGTTTGTCCATCGATTGATGAAACTCGACGATTTCCTTTGCGGCCTTCGTCTGGATCGCGACCTGTTCTTTCACCTGACGTTCCTGATCGTTCAACGCCGCCAGGTCCTGCGCCTTTCGCTGCTCTTCCGCTTGCTTCGCCGCTGCCTCGGCCGCCTTTACCTGGTCCGCGGCGCCCTCTGCCACGGACGTCGGGATCCGCACTTGCTGCAGCTCTTTCATTTTGTTGACGAGCTTGTCAGCTTCTTCCTGCGTCTCCTGGATCTTCTTTTTGACCTCGTCCCATTTTGTGAAGCCGGCGGGAAGATCTCGATCGGTGATGGTTTGCTGCAGTGGAACGCCATGCGGTCCCATGCGCTGTACCGTCGTCGACGTGCCCTGTTCGGCAGCCGCGAGCGATGCGTGCAGCCTCTGGATTTCGTTCAGACGATCCTGCGTTTGCTGGAGCTCGAGGTTGAGCGCCTTCTGATCAATCGCCTGTTTTTCGGCGCCTTCTTTCCCGATGCCTTGCATGCGGGTTTGCTCGACCGCGATCTGGTTCAGAAGGTCGCGCCGTTCCATGTTGGCTTTTTCGGCCGCGGCGTAAGCGGCCTGCTCTTCTTTCGTCCAGCCGGAGAGCTTCTCGACGATCTTGTCTATTGCTTCGGGAATCTGTTCCAGCACCTCGAGCAACCCGATGACAGCGACAACAGAGAATGCTGACGCAAGCATTGGACCGATCCCGCCCATGCTGGCGACGAAGGATTGAACGAATCGCGGGACGGTGACGCCCATCTCTTCGCCCAAGCCGTGCAACGCGTGACGCGCTTCGGTGACGCTGTAGCCGACGCCTTCCATGCCGGCGCGCACACGGGCTTCGGCCGCTTCGCTCGCGGTTGCTACGCGATCGAATCCCTCCGACATCTCGGCAGTGCCTTGGGAAACGGAAGAGGCGCTCGTGGCCATCCCCGCTTGGATCGCCGCGACGTCGAACGATGCGCCTATTCGAAGGAAATCATCCGGCATTGCGTTTCATCGCCTCTTTCACGTAGTCGGGAACCTGAGCGAACGGTATAACGTTCCCTTGCGCAAGCGCAGCTTCTTCGTATTTGTTCAGTGTCCCTTTTTTAACTCGCGGCTTGATGCCCAGGTAGGCGCGCACCATGATGTGCACGGGTGGATTGTCCGCCCAGTAGTCGAGGAGCTCTGTGATTTCGATGAACGGAAGGGAATAAATGTGCTCGATCGTCCAGCCCGTCACTGTAACAATGCAGCCAATTATCGACGGAATCTGATCTAAGAGGCTGCCGCCGCTTCCCCCACTTCTTTTTCTTCTTTCGTCGGGGGCGCGAGTTCGATGCCGCTGAACTTGAGTACTTCGTCCTTGAGCTTCACGAACGCCAGCGTATCGATCTGGTCGAACACATCCTGCTCGGTATATCCGTTTTCACCTGCGGCATTGTTCAGCGAATTCGCGACCATCTGGCGCGTGTTCTTTGCAAGCTCTTCCATCTTGCCATCATCGGAAAGCTTTGAATCCCTAGCCGTGTCACGTTGCCGATTCAAAAATTCTGTGACCTGGCGCATCGTCAATGGAGCAATCGCAAACTTCGCGCCGTCCATCTCGATCCATTTCGTCCGCACTGGCAATTTTTCCATTCTCATCCTCTCAAAAGAAAAAGCGGGCGCGATCTGTATCAAAGATCACGCCCGCTCTTAGTTTCCAATCCACCGTAGCTCGTAACGTTACCCGGCGAGCTGGAACCGGTCAAACACTTTTCCAGCCGTGCTTGCGAAGGCTTCCATCTCGAGATCGATGATCGTGTAGTCGTCGCGCTTTCTCGGAGCGGACAACTTGCCCGATTTGACGGCGTAGAAGTGCATGCCGTTGCCGTACGAAGAATAGGGATCGTTGAGCCAGAGCTCGAATTGTGGCGCGTAGCCCATGAGCTGGTTATTCACCGTCAGCGTGTTGCCGGTCGTCAGGGTGTAGGTGTAGGAGATCACGACGGGCGCGCTCGCGTCACCGAGATAGAACGTGTAGACGCCGGCAGCGAAGGTATATTGCCCCGCGGCCGTGAGCGATGAGACTTTCTGGAACGGCAAACCGGTGTTCGCGTAGTAGACGCCCAAGTCGATCCCGATCGTGCCAGAGTTCGGCGGCGTAGGCGTCACGGTGTACGGCGAAGATGCCGGCACGGTGTGAGACGTGTCGCGATAGGCGACCGTGATTCCCGTGTTGTAGGTGTCGGCAAAGAACAGCTGATTGAACAGCTGCGCTTCGATCTTGCCGAACTTGCATTTGATCGAGAGCTTTTTGTCCGCGACGGCCGTGTCGTCCGGGAACTGGAACTGTCCGCGCAACTCCTTAATCGTCGCATCGATGTCGACGGAGATGTCCTGAACGGTCCCGAACCATTGCGGCGTTGGATTCGTCGCGAGGTTCTGGGCGTTGGGATTGCCAAAGAGGTTGCCGCAGCCAAAGTTAAACACGGTGATTGCTCCCTTCGATCATCAATTTTTTCTACCGCTAAAGTCTTGCACTCGCATGCATCAAATTCCCGTGAGTACCTTAATGGGTATCAAGATCGCCGCCTGCTGATCCAAAATGCCGGGGTCGATCAAGATCTCTCCTTCGATCCAGGCGTGTGTCACGAGTCCACCGAGCGTTTGGCGTTGCCCCTGGTCTGGCGTCGACTGCATCACCGAATCGATCGCGTCGAGGATATTGTTAAATTGCGTGTCGAACGTCGCGTCCGGACCGGCATCGCGGCGAAGATAGATCAGGCAATCGAAATTCATTTTCCAGCGCGTCAGGCCGAACGGTCCTTGCTGCGTCGCCTGCTCGCCCGTGTGGATCAGCAAAAGCGCCGGCATCTGGTCGGGCCCGGTGTCGCTCCACACGCGCGCCGATCGCGTCATCGTTGTGAACGGCGAGCTCCCGCCGACCTTCGCGCCCTGCAGGAGCGCGAACAGCGCGGCCGCAATCGATTCGCGGGTGTTATTCATTCCTTCACCCCACGGAGCGCCGCCGCTTTCAAATCCTCAAAGATCTGCGAGCGCATATCCGCCAGGCTCGATCGCATGAACGAACGCTCTGGAAATTTCATCTGGTAAGGCGCGCCACGCTTCCCGCCGACTGCTTTCGAGATGCGTCCCTTCGCAGTGAACACGCCGCCATATTCGTGGATCCGGCCGTACCACGCGGGACCGCCGCCGGCCTGGACCGAACCGACAACTTCACTTCCATCGACGCGAACTTCTCCAACGCGCACCGATCCGATCAGCTTCCCCGATCGATGCTGCAGCACCGTGCCGGAAAGTTTGTCGGTCTGGATGTGTTGCTGGACGCGGAGCATCGTCAGGAGCATTTGCTTCTGGACGGCGGACAAAACCTTTTCGCCGCGGAGTCGAAGATATTCCGCGAGGCGTTCGTCCGATCCGTTGAAAGAGAGTTTCAGCATGTTCGTCTAGGGTGTTGCGCAAATTATCGAAACAATTTCAGTGTCGCTGGCCGTGGGTGTGAGGCTGAAAGTGAAGGTCACGCCAGTTGCCGAGAGAGCCGAGCTGGTGAATGTGCCCGTGGCATTGGTGCCGCCCTGTTGCGTGGCCGTGCAGTAATAGGGAGCGAACGGCAACGGATTGGGGAACACATAGGCAATCGTCGGGGATGCGCCCGTGCTTCCAGATCCATTCGTGATCGTGAATTGCGTTGGGAAATCGCCGCCCGTGAAGGCAGTCTTGGTAGGACTTGTGCCCCAGTTTGCGCTGAGCGTGATTGCGCTACTGGAGTTCAGCGTCACATTGCTGGAATTGGCCTCGCCGATAACCTGCCCATGTATGGTGGTCCAGCCAGTCGCATCGAGGAAGTTTCCGCCTTGATCGTACTGGATACTCCCCGCATAGCCATCGGCCATGCTGTTTCCCGCAGAGCCGTGAGTTAGGTAGGTATTTTTGAAGTAGTTCACGCATGGGCCGCTGCCGCAATAGATACTGCTCGTTCCCGTGTTGGAGCCGGGATTGATGTTCCTGAAAATGACATTATCGAAATAGGTGTAGGAGATGGAAGCGGACGGCGTGTAGAAGAGCCTGGCTGCGTTGGTTTGCGCGATGCCAGTTATCGGGCAGTTCTGAATGTAAGTGTTTTTGAGGTACATCACGCCGTTATTCGCCACAACTCCATTCTCTGTGGTGGTTGGAAGTTGGACAGCTCCTCCGAAAACGCACAGGATGCAGTTGAATCCCCAACTCCCCGCCGCTCCGGAAGTTCCGCCGTAATTGATCAAGTTGTTTGTGGGGCTGTTTTCGATCCCCAGACGAATACCTTGGTTCCATGCGCCTGCCGTTGCTACCCCTACATCCCCGAAGCCAGAATTGTTCACGGTATCGAATAGATTCAGAGTGTTTGCGTAGATACCGACAATGCCCTGACCTTGCGTGAAGCAGAAGTTGGTAAAGAGCATGTCCCGCATCTTGTCGATAGTCGCGAGAATGATATTCGACGCGGCGGGAACGTTGCAGGCAGCTTGCCCATCGCCCGTCATTTGAAAATCCCGCCACGTTCCCATGACAGGAATGGCGAAGTATCCTGTCAGGGAGTTGACGGTTGTTTTCGATGCGCCCATCGGGAACGGAACACCCAGGTGAATCACGGTGTTACCGGGTCCGCGGCCTTCAAGATCGTAACCAGCGGGATAGACTACGTTCCCATAAGTGGAGTTGAACAGTTCAGGGAGTGCCGAGCATCCAACGGGCTGGGTGTTAAAGTGCGGCTGGTTCCAAAGATAATTTGCCGCTGCAAGCATGATTTTAGGACGCTGAGTTGTGTCCGCCGCATACGCTGTCTCGAGAGTCACCGCATAGCTATCGTCGGCATGGCCAAAAACAAGGCATCCCGCAGAGGCTTGAACGTTCGCTGCGGTAGTAGAAATTGTGGCGTGATTCGCATCCGTGACCGCCGTGATGGTCACTGGCGTGGTCGACGTGGTGATGGCCCCGCCATAACCGTTTGGCGCTAAATCTGTTTCGCAAGTATTCCACCCACCTACCTGCTTACCGCTGTCAACGGCGGTCGACGTGAAAGGGCTGTCTGTGCAAGTGATTGTGGTGCCGGTCCAAGTGCAGGTGTTGTCGTATTTTGTATCGGCTGGGGTGTAGTAGCATTTGTATCCGGGAGGGCACTGCGGGCCGTAATAATAGGCCATGATCGGAGCACCGCCGCTTGCTCCAATCCACACCCACGAAGTTCCGTTCGATCGACAGATGCCAAGATTCGATCCGCTCCCCGTCGCGCAGGATCCAATCGTCGCGATATCGGTGACCACATAACTCTGACCGTTTGAACTTGACGCGGACGGGAGCGTGGAAACCGTCGCGGCATAAATTTCGTTTGCTTCGACGATGCCTATTCCCAATCCTGCAGGCGTGAGCGATCCGCCGGACGCCATCGTTAGCGGGTTCGGATTTGATCCAGCGCTGACGGAGCTCCAGCTCGACGAGCCGCCGCTGCTACCTTCGCCAACTCCATACGGTGAAACCAACGCATATACCGAGCCCGCCGCGGAAATCGATTGCATGGTTGTGCCGCCCCACTGATTCGATCCGGGGCTCGCCGTGCAATGGCCCATGCCGTTCGTCGTCGGGCTGACGATGATGTATTGGCCTTCTGTACAGGATCCATCGACTGAGATCTGCGCCATTCCATCGATCGCTACGACTATCGTTTGTCCGGTCCCGCCGCCCTGAAGCGCAACACCGAAGATGCCGCCACCTTGGCCTGCAGTTACTGGGACGACCGATGTTCCAGCGGTTTGCAGCATCATCCCCGCTGAAACACCTTGCGTTCCAACCGTGCAGGTTGCCGTGACTCCATACGCAACCGAAAATGAAAGTTGCGAACAGATCGGATTCTGTGCCGACGCGCGGCCACTGAGCGCCAGCAACGCCGCCAGGACGAAAAAGAATTTGAGCAACCGAGTCCGCATTGTTTTTCCTCCGCTCACGAAACCGCCCTGCGTCGGTAGTAATCCATGACCGACTTAACTTCCGGCGGCATTTCCCACGATTGAAACGAAATCGTTCCTGCGCCTTGCGCCATCGCCTGCGATCGCTGATCGATCCACTGCCGGCGTTTGTAATTCACGGCGACCATCTTTCGAGCCGCGAGCTCGATGTCGTAGGGAACGCCACTCGCGGTGTAGCTGATCTGCACTTGCTGGCCGGCTTGCGCCGCGTTGAAGAGATAAACGCCGGCACCTTCCGAGTAGTACTGCCCGGAGTTCGGCGCGCTCGAAACTGGCGTCAGCGATGTTCCACCGACGAAGAGCTTCACGCCGGCGTCTGAAAACCACGGCTGCACGTTCACCGTGACCTGGTACGGTGTCGCGCTCGGAATGGTCTGCAGCTCGTTCGCGATCGACTGCGCGGCGAAGCCGGCGGTGTATTGGACCTGGACGTTCTGCAGGCCTTCGCGGAAGTACCACGTGCGGCGGTTGCGCAGAAACGCGAAGCCGACGGTGAGTTGTTGTCCGGCGCCAGGTCCACCGAAGCCGCTGCGAATCGAAATGCTTTTTCCGGAAGAGTCGATGAGATACCCGGGAACGGTGACGCCGCCGCTCGATGCGGGAATCGCGATCCCGTCGACGGTGAGCGATGCAACCGCGGTGATCGGCCGGATCCGGAGAAACAGTCGCTCGGACCCGCTGCCATCGTAAGTTTCGTTATAGCTCTGCGAGGAATTGAGCGGAGAAGCCGTCGGCGCAACACTTCCAACCGGAGTGAGGCCGAGATCCCAAAGCCAATACGCACTGACCGCGGTGATGCAGTCCTGAATATTTTGCGATTCGATCGCAGAGGGGCTAGATGGATTCAGCCAGTTCGTGCCCTTGGCGACTGTCGTCAGATCGATAGGATTTGTGGTCATGCATGCATCAAACCTTTACGACAGCGTGATCCCCTGATTTGCAAATACGAGCCAGACGCCGTTCTTTGCGTGCAACTCGATTCCGTTTCCGACTGCGGCCGCAAACGTCGCGATGTGCTTATTGCCGTTGAGTCCGTTTGTAGGAGTCGTGATCACGTGAGCGAAGGCGGTCGATGCGCAGATGCGCAGAATGTATCCGTCCTGGCCGCCGGCGCTTGGAAGCCCGGCCGTGGGCAGTGCGAGCGTGTATGCCGCGGCGCTTCCCTTCGTGATGTGAAAAACACCCTGCGTCGCCGTAATCGCATTGCCTACTAGAGCCGTCGTGTCGTCGTTCACGGCGTTCGCCGCTTCTTGCCGGGCGAGCCTGGTGAGCCAGTCGATTCCGCCGACCGCGGCCATTCCAAATACGAACGGAATAAAAACTCTCGGATGAGCTGCAGCGATCATCAGGTGGAACAGCACCGTGAAAATAAGCATCGCGATCATCGTTGACTCTCCGCTCCCTGGAAAAACTCGTTCAGGAAAAAGGGCGGCGCCCAGGGAGACACCGCCCCTCGTGGGGTGTTTACTGCAAAGTCTTAGGTCGGTGTGACGCCCGTCAGGACAGCGGTGATCCACGGCACGTTGTGCGCGAGCACTTCGTGGCAGTAGGTCCCGAAAGTCCACTGGCGGGTCACAAGCGGCCATTCGATCGAGTAGTAGTCGCGCTGGACCAGCATTCCGCGGACAAACGGCAACCGCGAGCTCGGATACGGGTTGTCCGAAATGTCGAAATAGAACGTGCCCGGTGGAAGCATCGGGTGAATGCGCAGCGGGATCGCCGCGGCGCCGCTCGGATCCATCGCGTACTGCGATTGATACGCGCTCACCGAGAATCCGCCGAGCAGGTTGTTCTGGCTGTCGCGGCTGAAGTTGAAGTGGAACGCCGTCGGGATCGATCCAGCCGAAGACAGGATCGTATCCGAAGCCGATTTCTTCGCGTCGGCAGAGCACCAAATCGTTTGCACTGGCGCCTGGAATTGAGTCCAGAGCGATTGCAGGATCAATTCGAATTCGAGAATGCGGCCGTTCGAAACCGCCGTCAGGCCGGCAGTGTTGGCGACCGGTGGGGTTGTGCTGCCGAAACCCTGGTTCGTGCCGGCATACAGGTTCACCCAGATACCAGTGTTTGCGGCATAAGCGAGCAAGCCGTCAAAGTCCGAAGTGTTGTTGCCGTGGTCCGCGCTCAGACCGGTGGAGTTTCCGGCTTGCGTGCCAGCGGGCGCGGCCAGGTTGAATGTGTAAGTCGGCGTTGTGGTGATTGCCGAAAGAATCGCGTTCGCTGCAGACGGTGAAGATGCGTCGATGATGTCGACGTACCAAGCCCACGCAACCGCGCCGGCTTTCGGTGTGACCGCGAACTGCACCTGCAGGTGTCCGGAGCTCGTCACGACAACGTTCGAAGCTGCGCTGATTGCGCCCGTGCCGCCGTTGATCGTGATCGTCGAACCGTCATAGTTCGTGCGGACGTAAGACGGAGTCAAACCCGCCGCGACGGTCGGGAAGATGCCGTAACCGTATTGGGTGTTTTGGGGATTCGCGAGCATCGTCAGCTCGACGACGCGGCAGGAAACGTTTGTCGCTGAAGGAATATTGCCCGTCACGGCGAGGAGTGTCGCAGTGGGCGTGTTCGCGGTGCCGAGCTGGAAGCCGTTGTTACCGGCCGCGGTGCCGGAGTTGCCGCCCAGGATCAAGCCCTCTTCACCGAGCCAGAGCTCGTGCATGCCGCGCAAATGCTCATCCGCGACGTTGTCGGTGTAGCCTTCGCCGGCAAACTGTGACGTGAAGGTCGCGCCGCGCTCAACGCCGATTTCTTTGTACGTCGCGATGTACGGATTCTCGTCCGGAGTCGCAAGCGCATTGCGCTGACCTTCGAGAGCGCCCACGTACTGCGTCCCGAAGTTCTTGGTCGCGATCCAGTGCGCCGCGGTGCCGTAGCCGTCGTTTGTGCGGCCGTGGCGTGCGAGCGAATTGCGGAGTGGCGTGTTGACCGGATAGATCAGGTACGCCGGACCGCGCAGATCATAGAAGTTATAACCGAGCGAGGTCGTCATGCCGGCCTTCATCATTTCGGCCGTCTGCGCCTTGATCAGATCCTTCGCGACTTCCTGGCGGATGAGCTGGTCCGCGACGATCTCTTCGTCCTTCGCGCGCTTGTTGAATATTTTTAACTTCCGGAGTTTTTCTTGCTCTGCCGGCGGCATCGCTTTCACGATGTCGCGCGTGAGCATGGCGCGTTCGACGATCCCGTGCTGATAGAGATTCTGCGGCAGGATCTTGTGGGCGATGCCCCGTGAATTTAACATTTCGAAATCTCCTTATGGCGTTCAGAAAAGATCGAGCACAAACCAAACAAAACTTTTAGAAGCCGACTGACTTCGCGAGATCTTCGTCGCTCTTAGGTACGTCGCTGGCGGCCTTCTCGATTGCCTTCCCATCGCGGCCGACGAGCGTCAGCTTCGCGCGGTTCGTCGGATCATTGGCGGCCGCGGCGTTGGCCTTGGTCGCTTTTTCGACTGCTTCGGCGATCATCTTTTCGGCCTGGTCCTTCGTGAAGACTTCCGGTTGCGCCTTCGCGTCGGCAACGGCCTTCGCGATCGCCGCGTCGAGCTCGGCCTTGGTCATCGTGACGCTCTCGGCTTTTTCGCTGCCGCCCTTGACGGAGCCCTTGCCGTCTTCCGACGTGCCGAGCGCCTTCATGCACTTGCCGATGCATTCGTGCGCGTCTTCCTTGAAATCGCCGTGCGCCTTCACCATCGCGGCGTGATGGTCGGTGTGCATCTTGTGGAGGTTCTGCAGATGGTCGTGCACCGACTTGCCGGCTTTCGCGAAGTCGGTCAGCAACTTGATTTCGTCTTTGGTGAGGGTGACCTTCTCGCCCTTCTCCAACTTCCCCATCGTTTCAAGCGCTGCCAACAGTTCAGGTTTCATTGCTTTTGCTCCTTTTGTCGCGCTCATGGACGCGAGCAATTCCGAAGTTTCTTCCTGCGTCAGCTCGATGAAGACTGCAGCGAGCTCCGTCAGAATCTCTTTCAACTTGTCCGGGACCTGGCTCTCATCGCCTTCCCACTCTTTTTCGTCGTAGAGCCAGGTGCAGGTGTTCCGCAGCTGGTTCATCACGTCGACGATGGACTTCACGTCATAAAGGCTTTTCTGGATTGCGCCGGCAACGATCTGGTGGGCTTTGCGAACGCGATCGAGCTTCTCGATCCGCGTCAGAGATCCATCGCGTGCAGGGTCACTCGCTGCTTTGGGCGTCTTGGTGGGATTGCCGGAAACATGAAATTTGCGCAGCTCCGTTGAGCCGTTCTCCGCGACGTACGTGAATGTTTTTTCGACGAGCTGCTGAATCAGCGCATCCTCGAGGCAGGGGGAATCGACGAGCGAAACTTCGCCAGGATCCGCGGTGTACCAGGTATTGCCACCGCTCTTCCAGGTCTTGACGTAATCGCCGCCCTGGCTGAATCCGATGAGCACGCCGGCTTTGACTTTCTTGCAGGCTTCGGCTTCGACAACGTGGAAACCCATGTGGATCGTCTTCGCGTCGTCGTTGAAGTCGATCGACTTGCCGCAACCAACCGCTTTGAGCTGGTGCATTTCGCGCAGCGGCGCGATCGACATTTCCATGCCGTCGACGGCAGCGGTTGTTTTGGTGTAGCGAGCGACGAGCTTTTGATAGAAGGGCTTGGTCGTTTCGTAATCACAAACTTCCGACTCTTGATCTACGCGCTCTGCCGTCACGAGGCCATAAACAAAAAGTGTGCCATCGCCTTGTTCCGCAACCTTTGAGAATGGGATAAACTTGCGGAAAGCCTTGAGCATGTCAGCGAGACCCCGCAAGCGCCCCTACCGGCGCGTCTACTACGAAGGTCACCCTCCGAAGGGCACTCTGCAGGAGTACATTCGACAGGCGATTAAGTCGCATAAGGGCGATGAATGCCTGCTTTGGCCATTTTGGAAAAATAACCAGGGCTATGGTGTGATAGGCATAGGCAACAAGCGCCGTGAGTATGTGCATCGCTATGTTTACAAAAAATTCGTTGGCAACCTGGGCGATGGGGAAATGATCTTGCATTCCTGTGATGCACCCGCCTGTTTTAATCCCCGTCACCTTGGTCCAGGCTCGCAAAAGAAAAACATGAGCGATTGCAGCCAAAAGGGCAGAATTCAACACGGCGAGCGAGGCAGTTCGGCAAAGCTCAAAGAGGGCGATGTTAGAAAAATTCGAGAACTGTGCGCGCAGGGAAAGCTTCTGCGAAGGGAAATCGCCGCGCTGTTTGGGATAGATCGCGCGAACGTCGATGCGATTCACTGGCGGAAGAGCTGGCGTCACATTTGAGCGGAGCTTCATAGCGACCTGTTCGGGACGCTACAGGGAAAACTTTTCACGCGAAACGAAATTTAGGATTTGTGTTGCGGTGTGCTTAGAGGGTTACAGGGGTAAATTGGCCGGGCAACCGAAAGAAACTGCTGAGTCCCTCCGCACTCGCCCGCTATCCGCAGCGCCAGAAACGTTGATTGTCGCGGGTGCAAGTTTCTGCCTTCCCCACTGCCTCTGGATGCCCGGCCAAACTTTCTATCGAACTGGTGGAGCGATATCGCAACCCGGCGCCGTGATCTCGAGTTTCAAAGCGTCGTTGTCCGTGACAGTCAGGCGATCTTCACGTCATTAATCTTCCTCCTCGTCTTCATCGTCCGCAAGCTTCGCGGTCACCAACATGCATCGGCAGCTCGGATGCGCCGGCGGCATGACGTCGCCACTCGGAAACAGCTCGCCGAGATCGACGACGACATCTTCGTTATCCGCGCAATCGTCGCAAGGCTCATCCGCGCTGACCGTCCATCGAACGGATTTCACCATGCCACTTTTTTTCCAAACTTGAAAGTTGCCCCCGCCCTGGGCGTTGGAAACTTCCGTCTTCGCGATCATCGTTGCGCGGTCATCGCTGAAGATGCTGGCATCGTCTTCCTGCAGCGCGGTTTGAATCTTCGCGGCGACATCGCTGATTTTCGTTTCGCCTTCGAAGGCCTGCTCGACGATGCGCTTGATCTTGTCGCGCGTAGTGTCGCTGATCGCCCATTCCGCATCGGGATTTTGGACCAGGTTGCCTTCGTTGTCGTACTTCATGCCGACGAGCTCGGCCGCACGATCGCGGGCATAGTCCATCGCGATCTGGTTCGCTTCGGAGATCAGCTTCGTGTCGTGCAGCGAGAGCTGCAGCATGCCGTTATTGATTCCCGACAGGATCGCTTCCTCGAGTGACGGCCGCACTTGCGCCGGCACGTCGTACCAGTCGGAAGTGATTTCCTCATAGATCGAATCGGCGTAGCTCGACGGATCGTAGTCGCTGGAATCGTCGTCAGCCTTCCAGATACGCGCTTTCGCCAGGCGGCCTGCTTCGGCGATCGCGCGCTCTTTCTGTTTGCGAAAGACTTTCGAGATGGCGTGCTGGATCTTGTGCACGGATTGGTGGTAGGCGGGCGTGCCGTGATGTGGATCGAGTTGCGGCAAGGCTAATACTCGCGCGCTTTCTTTTTCGGCTTCGGCTTCGGCTTGTTGCTGCCAGGCTTCGGTTTCTTCGCCGGCGGCTCGTCATCGTCATCTTCGCCGCCAGGCGGAATCACAGCTTGCGACATCGTCGACGCGCGATCGGCCGCGGCGCCAGCGTCAAGCGGAACAGGTCCATTAGCCGTGATGATCAGCGGCTCGTTCGCTTCCGCTTGTGGCAGCGGATCGAGGCCGCGATCCTTGCGCACTTCGTTTATCGGCCGAACGCCGTTTTTGACATCGATCTCGTCGGTCTGCGCTTGCTTGAGCTGATCGGTTTCAACATCGGTGTCGATCGTCGCCTCGTACTGCGGCAGGTGCATCACGCGCTCAAACAGCCAATTATAAACGCGATGGATCAGCCAATCGATCCACGGCATCGTGCCTTCTTCTTCCGCCGCTTCCTGGTTCGCGCCGGCGCTCGCGCGGTTCAGTGTTTTTAACAAACGCTGTGGCGATGTGCCGTAGAGAAACGCGATCTTGCGAATGTGGCGATCGTCGAAGTCATCCGACAGCGCTTTGTCCTTCGGGAAGATGAACTGATCTTTGCCGTCGGTCGTGAATCCCTGGATCAGTCGCAGGCCGCGGCGCTTGGCGAGCTGGCCGGCCAAAGTCGAATCGAGCCAGTCTTGCGACTCTTTCACTTTGTCGGCGTCGACGCCCATCGGCACAATCTGCATTGCATCCGGAACTTCGCCGGCGGTGTAGAACTGCAGCACAAACGCCAGGCGCTCGATCCCAATCTTAAGTTCGGCCGCGCCTTGTTCCGTCGGCGAGTAACCGTACAAACCATTCCGCTTGCGATTGCGCATCGCGTAGATCAGCTGATCGGTCGTGAGATCGACCATCGGGATTCCGTACCAGAGTTGCGCGTATGCCGGACCTTCGTCCGGAGTGGGCGTGTAACCCTGTTCGTTGATGTACCTGGTGATGGTCGCGCCGTCGATCGCGCGGAGCTCCTTGACCTGGTTTTTCGTTCTGCGAATCAGGATCGATGCCCAATCGCCGACAAGCATGTCCTCGAGGATGTCGCGCACGAAGTCTTCGCGCGTCTGCTCCGGATTCGGGCAATCGACAAGTTGCTGCAGCATCGGCAGCGTTGTCTCTTTCGCCATTCGCTTTGCATGGTCCGCGCCGGTTTCGCCGAGCTCGCGCTTTAGCCGCACGGTGATCGGCATCCGACAAATCATGTCTTTGACGTTTTCGATGCACATGCGCGCAAGCGGATAGGCCGCCAGGTTGCGCAAATCTTCCGCTTTGTAGACCTCGTCCGCGCGCGGCGTGTATGTGAGGTTTTGGCCAGGCTGATACTGCTGACCGCGAGGTTCGGTGCCCTTCGGTGCGATCGGCGCCACCGGTTGGAGCGGTCCGAACCAGTCGGAAGTTTCTACCCCGCGGATGGTATTGCGTGGAGGTTGGAAGAGAGAAGTGATGGCGGAAGCGAGCGGACCAAGGGGTTTAATCGTTGCTGAGGAGCCGCGAGGCATGCGTGAGATATACGCGAATTATTTTCCACGCGCCAAGAAAATGCTCACTACGCCTTGTCTCTTAGTAACTCCGGAGGTGCCCACTTCTCCGGTTTGAGGATCGTCGGCTCGTACCAGGCAGCATGGCAGGTTAGGCATTCGTGCTGCACCATGATCGTCGTGTTCGGCTTTTCGGGGCGCTCGACCTGCATGCATTTGAGCTTGCCGTTGCGCGCGCCACATGCGGGACATTTGGAGTTCGGATCGATCTCGGCGAGGTAGACGCGCCAGGAATCCCAGAGTTTGAGCAGCCAGGCGATCATTTCCCTTCCAATCGACTTCCATGCTCATGTTTCTTCGTCGCGAACTGCAGCACGAGCGTCGTCATCGCATAGTCGTCGCGCTGGACTGTTTCCATCGTGATCGCATCCTGAAGGCAGATATACTCGCCGCCCATGTCAGGAAGCGGTTTCTCGATCTCATCGGCGAGGCGACGCAATTCCGCAGCGGCCTTTTTCTGATCGATACTGAAACCGAGTTTGCTGTTTCTGTAGTTGTCGATTACGTCCACTTTGAAACTCATTTCACCAAGCCCCTTCCCGGCGTCCCTGGCTTCTCCAGCGCCGTCTTCACATTTCCCCACTGCTCACCGCACGAATTGCATCGTTGCTGGCCGCCGACTCGTGCGATTGCTTTTGATCCGCACTTCGGGCACTTCTCTGTTTGCTCGACCGTCGTCGGTTTCTGCAGCGTTGATGCTTTCGCTTTGTTCATCTCAGATTGTTGCTGTTTGCCGTACTCTACCACACCGAGCATCGTCGGGATCCCCGCCGCGTGTTCCGCCAGGCAATACGCCCACCAGTGATCGGCGTGGCCATACTTCACATCGTGCTCCGCGTCGAATCGCGCCTGGCCGGTTGCGGTTACGGTTTTCTTCACCGAGCGAAATGAGTTGCGAATCATGTCCGTGTCCGGGATCCGCGACTTCCGCGCTTCCATTCGCCGCTTCGCGTGCACAGCCATAACTTCCTTGTTCGCCAGGGTGAACGTGATCCCTTCGACCTGGCCGCGAAACTTCTCTTCTAGGTTTTCGTAGATCGACAATCCCATGCCGCTCTGGTCGACGCACATCCGCAAACAAAGTCGCATGAGCGCGCGCGCTTCTTCCGATTGCTTTGGCGTGGGCACGTTCAGGAATTCGACCACGCCGCGCGTCCAGGTGATGTCGCCGACGCGCTCGAGCAACCAAACGACGGAGAAGTCCTTGTGACGCGCGATGTCCCAGCCGGCGAAGAGATTGCGGAGCTCTGGATTCGGATAGCCCGTAACTGCGTCCTCGTGAGCGTTGGCTTCAAAGAGTTCCGGTGAAATCCACTGCGCGGCCGTCGACAAGAACTGGCAGAGGTACTCTTGCAAATACATCTCTTCGTCCAAGCAGTCAGCGCGAATCTCATCGGCGTTCAGGACTTTACCGTTGATGTCGAGGCAGCCTTGCGTAATCGCTTCGAGCAGTGTTGTCGAGTGCGCGGACCATCGAGCGGAATTTGCGCGGCCGTCGACCAGTCCAGCTTCTTTCGCGAGCTCGTAATATGCGCCTTGCTGACCGTTCGGTGTTGAGATGACGCTAACGGAAAATCCGCGCGTGATGGAAGGTCCAACCGCTTCGTAAATCTTGCGGGCGTCTTTGTGAAAGCCGAATTCGTCGAGCGTGACATCGCCTTCATACGACCTGGCAGTATCCGGATTCGCCGGCAGCGCAATGATTCGGGATCCGTTTCCGAAGATCACTTCCTGTTTGTGGATCGAACTAGCTGGCAGATCCGCATCGAGGTATTCCGCAATGACGCCCAGTGCGCGGACGTGCGGTGCAACCGATTCAGCGATGAACTGTTTGGCCTGGCGTTCGCCGCGCGAGAGCACGATCGAGGTCGTGTTCGGTCTTTCGAGGCACGCAAACACTTTTGCGAAGCCTTCGGCGAAGGAATACCCGATGCGCCTACTTTTTTTCGAGATTTTCCGGCGGGACTTGTCGTTGATCCATGCTGCCTGGTACGGATACATCACGAGCGGGCCCTTCAGATCGGACACCGTAGATCGCACCGATGGCGCCGAGGAGATCACCGACGGAAAGCCTTGCATCGACCTTGGCTTTGATTTCTTCGCCGTCTGGTCCGCTGAATTCGATTCGCTGCGGTGCGCGGCCTTCAATGCCTTCCCGGATTTCTTTGGCCGCACCGTGCTTTCCTTTCATCATCTCGGTGAAAATTCCGAGAACTCCCGCGTCGGCTAGCGTTGCACCTTCTGGCAGTTTGAGTTTTTTGCGGATCCGTGCGGGCAACTCGATCTCGGCGAACATGGCGTACCGCGCAGAGATCGGGCGCTTCTTTGGCTTTCCACTAGGATTTCCTGATTGCCCTGGCTTGAACCTGTACTCGATCGGTGGGACCCCGACGTGCTTCTTTTTCGGCTCTTGGGTTTGGGAAGACTTTTGGCCCGACCGCGAGTTTTTCTTGCTCATGGTGCGACTCGATGGGAAGTGTTTTGGTGTTGGTGCGCTGCCGGCGATCGCTGACGATCCGACTCACCGTTGCGATTGAAACTCCAAAACGTTTGGCAATAGATTCGAGGCTTTGTCCTTCGTCGCGGAGGAGCCAGATCCGCTGACGGTCGTCCGGATCGAGTCGATTCAAGCGCTCGCCCCACACTCGGTGAGACCTCCATCGCGAAAGGCCGCCGCGAATGCATTCGTGTGAGCGCTGAAAACGGAGTGCGAGTTGTGTGATCGTGACGCCATTGTCGAAGAGGTACGCAATTCTCTGCCAATCTTTTTCTGTAAGCTGTTCGTGATACCTTGAGTGCATTAGGCTTTTACACCTCCAAGTGCGCAATAGGACTTTTGCTCATTCGAGCAACAAGCTCAGATCGGCGACTGTGAACGGCTGCTTCGCTTCAAACTTGTCACACGCTTCCACCGGGCCCGCATCCACATCCCAATACTTTTGCTTTTCCAAATAGTTGATGAGCTTTACCACATACTCGTCAGGAATGTCATAGCCGTCCCAGCACCAATTTCCGACGCCGTATCTGTAGCCGGTGAACGGCAGCTCGACGCGGCCAATTTTGAGCAGTTCTCGGTTAACCATCCTCATGCGGACGCCGCCGCCCCATAAGCGACATTCCAGTTCCAGATCGCCAACAGTGACGCGCTCGGCTTTGCCCATGAAAAGACCGCGCTCATCGTTGCAGGCGAAATCTACTCGCATGCGACGAGCTCTCCCTTCGTCACTCCCGCCAGCAACCGCTTCCGATGCTCGCGGCATTTGAACCGATCGATCTCGAGCGTTGCATCCTTGCGGCACAGCGGCGCGCCACAATCCGCGCAGCCAACACGCGCCGGCATCGAACAGTGAATGCACTTCGGCAACGGCAACTTCGGGAATTCTTTTCGAGGTTGCGACCAACCTGGATCGGTGTTGCGGTGACGTCTCACGGGACTATTTTCTCCCGGCCATTGCTTTCCATCGTTTGGCCGCATTTCTGAGTTGACGGGCCAGCGCTGCATTTTCCCCGCCATCTTCGAGTTTCTTAGCCACACGCTCTAGATCGGCGGCAAAGATCAGTAAATCTTTCTTTGGTGCATTCACTGGCCCAGTCGTTTTCATAACGTTCTCCAGTTTGATGTTAAAACTGCCCGGTCAGAGGGAAAATAGGTGGATACCCCTTGACCCAATTAGTGCAGTTAGCAGGCACCATGCTTTTTGTCAACGGCAGGGACAGTGCACCTGCCAAGTTGAGATCGAGGATTGCGTCGATCTCGGCCACCGCCTTGTTTGAACACAGGAAGGGGACCTTGTTCACATAAACGCAGAAGCCGAATGACACATACTGGCTCAGACGGAGGCCATCTAGGTTGATCACAGTGGGGATGTACATATCCGGCGGATAGCTGGCTGCCGTGCATGCCGTTGATTGGTTGTAGACGCTGGCCTGTGGGAAGCCGGCGTCGATCCAGTAGGGTGATGGAGAACCCGCGTCCCCGTTGTCATAGGTGTAGGTTTCGGCGTCGCCTACGCTGAATGAAATTCCTCCACCCCCTAGGTCGCCAAGGAAGCCGTCTTCCCAAAAGTTTCCGGCGATCGTGCACTCTATTTCCGCGTAGATGTCGCCTGTCAGC
The DNA here is from genome assembly GCA_963709705.1 of Candidatus Acidiferrales bacterium. Classification (GTDB taxonomy): domain Bacteria; phylum Acidobacteriota; class Terriglobia; order Acidiferrales; family UBA7541; genus Acidiferrum. The sequence continues at coordinate 459,451 of CAVPXU010000012.1, read as the reverse complement.
GGTGGTCCGAGATCGCTGGCAGGCAGCGTTAGAGAGTTCGAGCCTTCGAGGTAGTTCGTTGGGTAGACACTCGCACCGTTGACCGTTGTGCCGTAAGTGCCTAGTTTTACCGTCACGTAAGGAGTGTGCCTGGTGTTCACACTGATAGACGGCGGCGGATCCAGAACAGTATCACCGCTGACTTGAAGTTCTAGGGTGAGCGTTGGATTGCCGTTGCCGGTAGCGACGAGGTACATGTCGGTGGCTGTTCCGTACGACGGCGTCATGCCGCCAGGGACCATACCTGCCATTGACGCGACCATAGAACGCTCGCGCAAATTCCTGGCTGCGACGGCACCAAGCGCCGGATCGTAGATACTGGGACGCATGCCGCGTTTCTTCGACGCGATGAACGCATCGTACGCCGCTGGTTCGATGAGTGTCTTTAAGCCGGCTTCGGTGGTGTCAGCAAGCTTGTCGAAGTCGTACCAGAATTGCATGCGACTGGTCATGCCCTCGTTCCGAGCTTTGATCAACCCTTGCGACTGCGTTCGGTACGTTTCGAGCATGCGTATGGCGTCACCCTGACGTGAACGAAAAAGCTGCATCGAGTCCAGTGCGATGCGTTCACGTTGCAGGCGAGTGTTAGCGTCGCCAGACCTCGTGATCAGGTTCAGGTACAGGCGCGTCGCGAGCGTATTCGGAATTTGCTCGGGATGCGCCTTACCGTCGATCACGTCATTTGCTGCCGTGTGGTCGTGATGATGTTCCTGCGGTGTTGCCTCGACGCCGGCCACAGAAAGCATAGCGAGCGCGAGTGTTGCGATAACGCGTTTCATGAAGTTTTCTCCTGTTTATTTTGTATTTGGCCCTGGGACAAACTCTTTTCGAGTTCTTGCTTTAGCAGCCGCTTGAATCGCGGGCTGGCGATGATGACTTCGTCGGTGAGGCCGGCGAAGAGGAAATCCCAATCGTCGTCGACGGTGTCGTGATTTGGTGTTGGCCGGCTAGCAAGCGATCGTAGTGTCTGATGAACTACTCGCGATGCCTCAATCCACGCATTCGCACTTGGCTCTCGTTCCGAAAACCTCTTGCGGATTGCCAGGCGGGCTTCTTCAAACGCCGCATCTCTCTCGTTTTCCTCGCGTTTTTGCATGGCGTGTAGGAATTCGGTTAGGAATTCAACGGCGGATCCTGGATTTTTATGCGCGCCCATTTTCAAATCTGCCTCCCCGCAAACGGCGAAAGCCCGCGCCACACGATCACTTGCTGGTTTGGCTTCTCCGCGCCCCGATAAACCCGCACGAAGTAATCGTCGAACTGCCTGTCGTTCTTCACGACAAAACCGTTGAGCGCGTCCAGAAGCTGCTTGAGGTAGTTGTCGCCGTCCGTTGTGAACATCGCAGTCTCGAAAATTGCCGCGAGTCCGAATCGGTTCACGCAATCCATGTGATCGGGAAACTGCGGATGCTTCGCTTTGATCACCCACCGCACATGATCTCTAGCGTCCGCATTCGGCTTTGGATTAAACGTGCGCTTGCCATCGCGGCCACTACGCAACCAGGCTTGCGGCTCGCCCGGGATCCGCACGCAAACCACGATTTCGGTCTCCGGAATGTCCAGCTCGAGCTTCATGTAAAACACCCCTCAGAACAATCGAATGCGCCGGCGCCGGGAAGCATCGTGAATTGCTTTTCCTGGAAGTCCACTTCTGAGAGGGGTTTCAGTGCGCGATGTAAGAAAAAATCTGGCCGGCTAACCTGCATCTCTTTTTCGAGCGCAACTGCGACCTCGAAATCCACCGGCCAATTCTGTTTCATATCTAGCCACTCTTCGTTTTCGCGGTTCGGACACATCCAGCACGCCGACCGAGGAGGAGTTGGCCATCCGAAGTTTTCGACGAGGCGGATCGCTTCGGATCGACGCATCGGATGATCGAAGATCAGCGGGTATCGGTGTTGATACCAGAGTTCTTTACTCGTCCGCACTCGCCGCATTTCGTCGAGAGTGAATCCGTACCAGGCCTCACACTGCGTCACGCCTTGCGATTTAAGCCATCGCATGATCACGCGACGCTTCCAACGTGACGAGCAGTAGCTTTTTAGCCGGCCGGTCGATCCGTCTGGATTCGCGATAAATACCGGCATGAGCATTTGAGGTTCGCGGCCGCCCCAATCTTCCCAAAGATCCTCTCGCGCGAAACCGCTTTTCGGCACCCTGTAAACTTCCAAGCCGATCTTCGCCAGCGCCGGCGAGATGACTTGCTCCTGGTATTGCCAAACCGAAGAGCGCTCGCGTTCAGTGTCCGCGATCGCGATCAGATCCGGACGTGGAAGATCACCTTTGATGATTGCGACGGCAATCGCCGCGCTCTGCGTTCCACCGCCATTGCTCCAGAATTGAGTCGCGCTCATTACGATTTTCCCCCTGCCGTCGCCCTGGTCGCAGGGGCGTCCGCCGGATGCGTTTTGAGCCAGCGATCGAGGTCGGCCTTTTGCTGATCGGCGCGCTGACGGACTTCGCGGTCGGAGAGCTTTGCCGGGGTTGGAATTTGGTGTTCTCTGGAAATTTGGTCGAGAGACGGAATATGTGAGGCCGCGGGGTTTGCGGCCGATGCCTTATTGTAATTAGAAAGACTTTTAGGAATAAGAGTAGTAGCTTTTTTGCTAACACCCTTACTTTGCTGTGACTTAACCTCGATTTCGTTTCCACTTATGGAAACGGCGTTTCCAGATCTGGAATCAATTTGCCCCTTTTCGTTTCCAGATGTGGAAACGGTATTTTCGCCTTCCTTTCGATTGCGCGAGAGTTTTCCACTGGTTTTCCTCTTAGCGTTGAGGATGAAATATGCGCTGCCTTTTCCGGACTCGACCTCGATCCGGATGTAGTCCTGGTCGGCCAAAAGTTCACCCCAACGATGCAGGGTTCCGATCGGGAAACCGGTGTCGGCCGAGATGTCCGCCAGGCGTACTGTTTTTCCGTAAAGCACGAGTCCCTCTCCTGCCTCATTCACACCTGTTTGCCTCATCAGCAACCACAAAAAAAGCCAGATAGCTTCGCCCATTCGACGCCGATGTTTCTCTTCACAAAGACCGCCCTTCGCGCCAATCCAAAAAACCTGCTTCGGATGCATCCGATCCCCTCAGATCTTCCCTGGTTCCCACACACCCGTACTAAATCAAAGCGTGACGCCTGGCGGACGGCCGCCGTTAACAACGCGCGGATCGCGCATGCCGGCGATCTGGATATTGAAAATCTTTCGGCAGTCTGGGTTTGAGCAGATGAAGATTTTCGCCATGAGCACGCCGTACGAGCTTTCGATCATGTCCGGCACGCACGGATCGAGGCCGCAGTACGGGCAAACGGGCAAGATGGGTTGGATTTGCTTCGGTGGTTCTGGTGTTGCTGGTTCGTTTTTGAGTTCGTCCATAGTCTCCTCAGTTTTCATTTGTAAACGTGCCTCATCGCGAAACGATGCCGCGCCAGGTGCACGATCTCCCAAAACGTTGCGGCGGGATTCTCGACCGCCAGGCGCGCGCAAACTTCGAGGATCCGCGCCGCATCGACCTGATCCTTTTCCGCCAGATCCTCAAGCCAGTTGAAATCGAAGAAAGCGTGCGGTGAGACACTGCGGAGGATGCGCTCGATCGGAAGGGGTTGGCTCACGGCAGTTCCCTCCAGTGAATGATCTGACCTTCAAACGGAAGCCGTCCGTCCCAAAAAGCCACCATCTCCCTGAAATCTTTGAAGCCATCGCGCCGTGCCAGTTGTTCACATTCAGAGTTATCGAGAAGATCGCCATCAATGCGCACGAGGAATCTGCTGTCGTATTTCGATTGCCAGATAAGGATTTGTTGCACTCCCGCGCATTCGACCCGTTTGATCAGTTTTGCTGCCTTCGTGCGAAGTCCCTGGTAAAGATGCAGGGTGTTGCCAGCCTTGTCCGGATGTGCCCGTCTCGCACGGATCGTGTGCGTCTTTTTGCCGCTGACGATGAAGGGAACGAATCGCGACTGGAAGTTATAGAGGCCCATTACGGCGCGATCCCCACAACGATCCCGGTATGTTTCTTGTAGGAGTTGCGCAGATGCATGACGTGCTTGAAACACCGTTGCTGCGCTTTCGCCCATTCCCACATCGCGCGAAAGCCAGGATGCGGTTGCGGCTTCCATTCCGGCAGCGGCGGCTCTTTCTTGTACGTCGGCCAGGTGTAATCGCCGCGCTCGATCGCGTCGATGTCCTGCCAAAACGTCGGGGCCTCATGTAGATCACCGGCGCAAAACGGGCACGATCCCGAAGCCGAGGCCTCGGCGCCTTCGCCTACCCACGTGCAATTGACGCCTTTCAGCATGATTGCCTCCACGAGTACGAAAATGTGCGGAGCGAACTGTCCAGCCATTTCCTTTAGCTCGATCATTCCGTCCTGCGTGAAGTCGCTCACCGTCATATCGGGCCCGGTTTGAGCCTGGTGGGAGAACCGCACGCGAATGCCTCGTTTCAGTGGCGCAATCATCGGTTGGCCATCCCCATCCGCGCGAGCTCCTGGTCGATCACTTCCTGCCGGCCGGCGGCGTAACCGTACGCGAACATTTGCGCCATGATCGACACCAGCCCGCTGATGTTCGCTTCACAGCGGATGAACGCCGGACTGTGGTGAAGCGCCCGATGAAGACTAAACGCCAGCTCCGAGAAGCAATCGACGCTGAGCATCGTTTCGCAAAGCTTCACGGTTTCGTGTGCTTCGGCGAGGATGAGGTCGGGCGTCGTGGGGCTGCCGCACAGCTTGGCTGCCAGCTCGAACGATTCTCGTGTGGGAGATGGACTGTCGATCATGCTACGCCCCCTCCCAGCGTCTTCCCGGTGGCCAGAGTTTTACCGTTCACTCGTTCCGACAGTTCCGGTTTGCGATCGCGAGCATTCGGTGCAATGAAGTCGCTCTCATCCGCCGCTTCGGTCACTTTCAGGTACTGCACTTCGACGCGCGCAGTGTCGATGATCGCGCCGGCGACATTCACGATCGCCTTTGACCGTTCGATCTCCTGCGGACTGTCGTTCGTTTTCAGTCGCTCGATCGTTTCAAACAGATGTTTTCGCAACTCCCGTATGTCCTGCGGCATCTTCGATCCTCCGTATTCTCCGTTTCAAAGCGCCCTTTAACTGGATGACTTCCACCAAATCTTTCGGCAACGTATGCACCGTCGTTCGCGCCATGTGCTCTTTGTCCGAGAGGAGCTCCAGATTCTCGAGCGCGCAATTTTCGTGATTGCCATCCTTCCACCAAATGCGATGGCCTTTCGGAATCGGTCCATGCGCAGCTTCCCAAACCCGCTTATGCACAAATTCCCAATTCTTGTCGTGTGCGCCGGCGCCGTTGTGAGGAATGTCGCTGACCTTTATGCGGAGATAGCCATCCCAATTTGCCTTGATCGTTCCTACTGGCAAATAGTTTTGCGACCGCTGACCTTTCTTAAATTGTGTTTCGCGCATCCGACCACGCGACCAACAGAGTTTTAGTTTCTTCGCGCGGCTCTTAATCGATTTGTCCGTGCGTCCCATTCTCTCCGCCAGATCTCTCACCGGAACAGACGGATAGAATTCGCGCAGATAAGCCTCTTCGTTGCTCGACCAGGCCTTCGGCTTTGACCAACCTGGTCTCACCGCGGCCTCCGGTTGTCGATCTTCAAATGCGAAAAATTTCCCCAGCCCCAGCGGATCGGTAGCGATCGTTGCGGCGGCCGCGGAATTCGCCTGACCGCTTCGGCCACATGCCGGCACGTCGTCGCCGCGCTCATCCGCACGTGAAACGAAAACTGCAAAAAGTCATAGCAATGCGCTTCGGCGCGAATCCAGCAATGCGTCGGGTTCTCGCGATCGGTGATGCAGCAAAGGCCGCGTGCGTCGGGATTGCCGGGTACGAAGATGATTTGTTCGATTACTGCCGTTGTCATGCTTCCCCCTGAATTAATCGGCCGCTTTGTTTCACGCTTGTGAATCGCTTCACAATGCTCGCCGCGGGATCTCCCCGCGTACCATGCGCGGCCGAACTCTCTCGGTCTCGCCGTCCGAGAGGAACTGTTTTTACTTGATAAGTTTTCGCTGGATTGGCTGCAGCTTGACCCAAACGGGATGCCCGAAATGGACTCGCGCGAAACGGCCGGACTCGTTGTCCAGGTCCGTTTTCAGTCGGAACTGCAGGCGGGTAATGTCACGCTCTTCGCCCGTGCCCTTTTCGGTGATCACGCTAATCCTGACCTGGTCGACGTCGGTATCGACTTTCAACGAACCATCTTTGGCGTCGGGAGCGATCAGGAGCTCCGCGACCTGGGCCTCGACTTCGATGTCCTGCACTTTGTAGCCGTGAGCCTTCACGACTTTCCAGGCGGTACCGATTTCGTCGGGCACCCACTTCTCGTGCTCTTCCGTAAGCGGCAAAGACATCTCGAAAGACACGATCGCCTTGTCGTCCTCATCGCGTTCGAAAATCACTTTCACGAAGTTCGCCTGGGCATAACCCTTGCGCACCGCCGTCTCCTGCATTTGCTGCTCTTCCACCAACGTCGTTTTAGTCGCCATCCCGTTCCCCTTTCAGATTGAATTCCGGACTCCCTACCAAAAGCTCCTGGCCGATCGCTACCGAGCACGCATGCACTGGCAAGCATTGCCGGCAGCAAAAGCGTTGACAGCCTTCGCAGATCGCGAGATCGGCGCGATCGATCTCTTCGTTGCACTCCTCGCAGCGTGGGCGGCTCACTTGGCGCGCACCGAAACGGACTCATCCGGATAGACTTCGATCCCCGGGATCCGCGTCAGGCTCTTCTTTGTGCGCGCCTCGCCGCCGACAACCGTCTCGTTCACGCACAGATACGCGAGCCAGCGCTCATCCTCCGCGGCCGCCTTCACAAGCGCCTGCAATGCCGACGACGGATTGCCCTTGTAACGCCACTTCCAGGTTGTCTTTTTCGCGATTCCTTCCTGCTTGGGAACTGTGGTAGGCGCAACGACAACGGGCGCCTGCGCCGCGGCCGCTTCCTCTAACACCATCGTCGCGAGCTCGTGCTCACCATTCGCGGCGAGCTGCTCGGCCTCAGCCAACGCGCGATCGTCGGCTTCCTTCTTCGCGATCGCGGCCAGGCGATCTTCCTCGGCCTTGCGCTTCCGCTCTTCGTCGATCCGCCAATCTGAGACCTTGCGCTTCACGTTGGCTTCGGCCTCGTTCAGCGGATCCAGGAACTTCTTCCGCTGCGCGATGGCTTCCTGCCACGTCGCATGCGCTTTTTGCACGATCGGATCGAAGGTTTCGCCGACCTGCTTGCGCCGCGTCGCGATCAGCGTCAGAAACGAGCACGCCATTTCGTAGTCGTCCGAAGTTTCGACTGTGATTTCGTGCGCCTGGGCAACCACCGCCGGCACAAGTTTTGCGACTTCATCTGCCGATATGAGCTGAGCCGTAGCCATAACCACGTCCTTTCGTCTGTTTCCACGTTTCCAAACCCAATGCCCACTTCCACACCTGGTAGTCCTTCACTTCGGATAGCGGCAGCAAAACGTATGTGCCCGCCGGCTTAAGGTGCACCGCGACCCGCCGGCGCGCTTTGCCATCGATCGCGCGGAGTGCGCATTCATACGCGGCGGTCTGCGGTCCCCACGAGATCTCGATGCCGGCAGTGCATTTGATTTCGATCAGCGTCCGCGCGCCGGCCAGGGTGACATCACGATCAAACGTGTATCCGTAGGGCATCCCGTCGACGATCACGATGCCGCGCTGCTCGATCGCATGGATTTCCATGCGGTTTTCCCTTTTGAACTTCATCCATCCTTCGAGATAGCCCATCGCCTCATCGTCGACGCTCGACAAATCGAGATCGCCCTCGTCGTAATAGTGCGACGCAGCGTGCGCGGCCGTACCGACTTCGGCTTTGTGATCGAGGATTGCTTTGGGAATGTGGTCGTAACAGACCAGGCCGGCCGCCTCGAGCGTGTGCGTCACCCCAGGCACACTCTGCATGCGCGCATCGAAATAGCTGTGCGTCGTCGCGTCGAACCATCCGCCGCGGACTTCGATCAATTGCTGCTCGCGAATGAATGTGGCTGGAGGCATTCGTGAGCTCGCTTAGAACGGGATATCGTCGTTCGTTGGTTTGTAGCCGGGTTTCCTCTGGCCGTCGCTCGCGAAGTACTGCATGACTTCCTCGTAGTAGCTCACCGGGATCTCCGAAGAATTCTTGACCTTCCAGAACTCCATCAGGATTTCCTTGATCTGCTTTGGCGAGTAACCGTGCTCGATCGCGAGGTCGGCGAAGGCCTTGCGCTGCTCGTGCGTGATGGATTGCACAACCTGGGTGTGACCATTGCCGTTGCCGTTTTCGCCCTTCGGCCAGATCTGTTCCTGGACAGGTTCGGCGGCGGTCGCCACTTCGGAAGCCCGAGTTGGTTGCGTAACGATCGGCTGTGCCGGCGCGATCTCCTCAGCCGGATAAAACTCCTGGGCAACGTCAGGAGCGCGTTCTACTTCCGGTTCATCCTCGACGACGTACTCCACTTGGCGGCCGTTGCCCAGAAGCTTTTTGGTCTGTTCGAAGAGGCGAGCGTATTGCGTCATCTCGCCGACGAGTCGCTGCATGTCCTGTGCAGAGAGCTCGATGTTGAGCGCGTAGATTGTCGTGGTCTTCTTTTTGCCGTCTTTGGCGTCTGTGTAGGCGGCTTTCTCTGGCCGGACCACCAATTTGCAGCGAATGCCTGCAAGTCTGCCACCGGTGACGGTGCGGATCTGCTCGAGACCGGAGTAGATTTGCCGCACCGACCGATAGCTCGTCGTGTGCAGACGACACACGCTGCCGAGGCGTGGGTAGTCCGCCAGGACAAAATAGAGATCGCCGGAAGGCTTGCACAGATTCTCTTCGAGCTGCGGGCATCCATCACCGCACGGCGTCCAATCTTCACCGCCAGGTTCTTTTTCTGTCCGGCGGATCGCTGCGCGGCCGTCGCCCCAGCATTTCTTCTCCGTCTTCGACCACCAGGCGTATTCCGTGCGGAACACGTTCTCGATCTCGTCGGTGAGCAGGATGATCCAGAACTCGCGGCATTCATTGCCGTAGTGCTTCGACAGATCCGGATCCGCTTCCCACTCAAGAGACTTCGCGCTCTTGCGGAGGAAGACGAAGTGATCAAGCTTGTTCGGCCGCGTGCCCTTATCCGTTTTCACGACTTCGCCGATGGCAACTTTTGTTGTCACCGCGAGCCGTTGCAGTGATTCACCACTTTCGCTGACAGTCAGTCCTATGATGGACATGGCATTCTCCCTGGTTAAAGCAGTAAGAAAATTGCGACGACGACGATCATTGCGAACGCGAAACCGATGCGCTGAATGCGACGCAGCTTGCGAGTCCGCTCGCGCTCCGAAGCGCGATAGCCTTCAACCGCGCGGATCCAGTTGCGATTCATGGACTCGATTTCGGCGAGCGCTAGATCCTGAGAATTCCTAACGGGGTGATCGAGATTCAGCTTCATGCGCTCCTCCGCTTTCTCGCTGGAATGGGACCGACCGTCCCAGGAAGGGACAGCTGGGCCTTCGCCCCTTGTTCGGCGAAAACTTTCCCCGGGACAGGTGGGTACGTCGGGGCCCGCCTCTGTTCCTCTTGTTCCTTCGCTGCCCCAGGGCGTGCATGATCCAATCCGATCGCCATGAGATACCGAGCCTGGTCCTGGATCGAACGATGCTGCAGATCGGCAAGCGCTCGAATCTCGCGAAGCATGTCTTCCGTCACTCGCAGGCGCATCCGTTCGGTTTTTGTGAAAGCCATCTCGATTGCTCCCTGGTGCAATCCGGATCTCTTAGCTCTGGCCCTGTTCAAGCTGAAGGTCGATTTCTTCCATGCGGGGGTGACGCGACGCGCCATGATGGCGATACCCGCGGACGGTCAAGCCGTTCTGTTTCGCTGGCCAGATCGTGGCAACGTCGCGTTTCGCGAATCGCTCAATTTCGGAATGAGGAATAAGGACACGTCGACCTTGGCGCCGAACGCGCAACATGCCGCGTCCGATCAGGACGTCGATCGTTGAAACAGAAAGAGAGAGGGCTTCGGCGGCTTCGGGGCGTGAGTACAGCAGTTTCACGCCGCGACCCCTGCCGTCTTCCGCTCGAGGATATTGACCGAATTGCGGAACTCGAGTCGCGGGACCGCTCAGAGCTTGCGCGCTTCTTTTTGGAGTGGGCGATGGCGCAATACGATCAGGTTGGCTCGCTTCGCACTTTGCTTAGTTGCAAACTCGAAAAGCCTGTGATAAATGGTTTCACCTCCGTAACAAGTGATTCAGGCCCGCGTCGGGACCGCGAACCTGCGATCACTGGTGTGCGTGATCTCGCCGATCAAGCACTTGATTTAGCGAAGGAAGCCCATGAGACCCGGACCGCCCCAGCCGCCCGAAAAAAAGTTAGTGGTGATTCATAAGCAAGGAACAGAAAAGAGCAAAAAGCATTTCGCAGTTAAGACTGGCAAGAATCGCGGAAATCAGGAGACAGATCGAGGCCCTCGAGGAAGAGCTGCTAGAGCGCATGTTTGATGTCGCCGCGGATCTTCGTTCTGGAGCTCCCGTCGAGCCTGGCCCGCACAGCGCAGACTTTCGGTGGAAGATCAGGATCCTGTGAAAGAACGGGCGCCCATGCGCGGGGTGTTTGAACGACCGCCGGGATCCGGAACCTGGTGGATTAACTATTACGACGCCCAGGGCAAACGGCATCGCGAGCGCGTCGGCCGCTATAACGTCGCGATCGAGGCATATCTTCAGCGTCGCCAGGAAGTACGCGAAGGGAAATTCACACCGCCGCGATCGCAAACGTTGACGTTCCGCAAATTGGTCGACCTGGCGCTCGCCGAACAAAAGACGCGCCTAGCTTCGCGCTCGTATCATTCAAATCGCTGGATCTCGGAAAAACTCGTCGCAAAGATCGGGGATCTGGACATTGCATCGATCACCCCGGCCGTCGTGGGCGAAACGCTTCAAAAATTGCGCGAACAAGGCCTCGCCGGCGGGACGGTGAATCGCTACCGCAACACACTTTCCGGGTTTTTCCATTTTGCGGTGAGCTCCGGACGTATCCCGAAAAACCCGTGTTCCGAAGTGAAGAAATACAAAGAGGCCGATCCGCGGATCCGTTTCTGGCCGGAAGGATCAGACGAAGAAAAAGCGGTGCGCGTGCTCGTCCAGCTCCGTTACCCCGAACGCGAAGCTGAGCTCGACTTGGCACTTCATACGGGGATGCGCTTGGGTGAGCAATTTCATTTGACGCGCGATGCCGTCAACCTCGATCGCGGGCTCCTCACCGTCGACGGAAAAACAGGAAGACGCCACATCCCGATCAACGCGATCGCGCGGCGCGCCCTGGAACAATTGCTCACAGCTTCTTCGGGCCCGTACGTGATACCTGGCTGCAAACGCGCCGACCAGCGCGACTGGAGGGAGTGGTTCAAATTGTGCGTTCGCGACGCGGGGGTTAAAAACTTCCACTGGCACGATCTGCGCCACACGTTCGCGTCCCGGTTGGTGATGGCAGGTGCGGATCTCGCGAGCGTCATGCGCTTGCTAGGCCACAAGAATATCCAGATGACCATGCGGTATGCCCACCTGGCACCGGATCACCTGAAAGGCGCGATCGAGAAGATCGCCCAGCCAAAACTGCAGGTCGTCGCTGGCACCCAAATGGCACCAAGATCAAAGCATGCCTCTTAAGTCGTTGAAAACAAACTGTAACAAGAAAAAAGCCAGCCGCTCTCTCAGGACGGCTGGCCTTCATTAAGCGGGTTCGGGATCAGCTCCACTTTCCCAAGTTCAGATCCAAAACCCGCTTGCTCTGGCTAACAGGCAGGGAAGCAGAAATTCGATTAACTCGCTGGCTCCGAGTCCGGACGACGCAGCGGCCGCCGAGCCAAATCTTCGATCGACCACACGCTCCGGCGCACGGCCAGAATGACGGGGTGCTGGCTGGCCATAGCCCATGCGACGGCAGCCTCCCAGGTCTTGTGCAGGAAGTAGATCGAACCGACGAATAAGGCAATGACCCCAAAGCCCAGAACAAAGATGGCAAAGGCGGCAAGCAGTTCGCGCACGGCGTAAAGCTGGAAGGCGGCGAGGACGATCAGAAACAGCCACATCCATTTGCGAAGGTTGTCTTTGACATTCATGTCTGGCTAAACCCCCCTCTTCCTAAGGACCCCTGCTTGAGTCGGCAGCCTGAGAAACCTCAAATGCTCCGGACCAAGGAGCGGGCTTGCTCGACCTGCCCTATTAGACAGGTGGGTAGAAGCAAAACCTATGGTACAGGAGCACTAAATTGAGCTTTAAACGATTGTTCTAGTACGCCTAGCAAATGGCAAAATCGCTCGTAAGTTATTTATTATTATAAAGTTAACTTAGAGGACAAACAGTGGAAAGCAACCGCGGGATTTGATGCTACCTACCCTGTGGAAAACTTGCCCTTAAGTACAGGGTACAGGTGCGAATTCCGGCAGAAAAAGAGCCGCGCCGGGCCCCTTTTTTAGGCCTCCCAGCGCGGTTCAATTTCCCTGAATTTTCGACTTCAGGCCTTCTTGATTAACCGCGTGATCCAAACCAGGATCACCGCGCCAATAAACGCCACGATGATTGAACCGATGATTCCGCCGCCCGGCCAGAGGTGCAACATCCCGAAGATCCAGCCGCCAACCAACCCGCCCAGAATGCCGAGGATGATGTCCACGATCACGCCATAGCCGCCACCCTTCATCACCTGACCCGCCAACCAGCCCGCGATCAGCCCAACAATAATCCAAGTGAGAAAACTCATCAGTGTTGCCTCCTTTTTGAGATATTCCGCCCGTGGAATTGAAGTTCAGTCAGATAAAAGCGCTACAGTTTGGCCTTTCCCCAGGTCACACGCAAGCCCGTTGAGAGCACCAGATCGTTGCCCTTCAGGCCCGGCGGCGGGTAGCTGATGTACTGGTCGCTGAACGATGTCTGCCAGCTAAGCCAGGTCTTCATCATCACGGCCAGCGAAGCGTTGAATTGCATGCGGTAATCGCCGGTATGGGAAATATTGGGGTAGAACGAAAAACGTTCCAGCAGCGTCATGCGCTTCGACATTTTAGTATCGAACTCCTCACCTACTACGGCTTCGGCGCTGTTCAGGGTGTAGGCCGCCACAGAGAACGTCGGCGGCGGGGGAGCCGTGTTCACGTAGGAATAGCTGCCAAACTCATCCTTGTCATAATCAAAGCCGCCAAAAATATCGAACAGGGTTTTATCGTTCTTGATGACGTGGTAGCCGGCGCCGCCGCCATAGACCTGCCGGAGAGAAAGGTGCTGAAGTTGGTTAGTGGCAAAGTCGGCGGTGGCATAAACAAAGGCCCGCGGACCAACGTTCAGGTCGCCGCGAATGCCTGCTTGGAACAAGTTCGCAGTCGTCGTCGCGGGAACGGTGACTTGGTTGTCCGCGAAGATATAGTTGGCATACAGCGTAAGTTTGTCGCGCGGCGTTTCACGAACACCTTTGCCGTCCAGCGTATAACTGGCGGTTGACGAGTTTCCGCGCGTCAACGCCAAGCCGGTATCAAACAATCCGCTCCAGAAATAAGTGAATTTTGGATGCGCCATCTTGTCGGCGTCGATGTCAAAAGTTTTTTGCTCGGCGTCATTCCGGACCGCAACGATCGTGTCCTTCGAAGGCGGCGCCGCCGGCGCTGGCGTAGCCCCAGCCACGACAAATTTTCCGTCCGAAGTGGTGGTGATTTTGCCGGAGAGTTTCGTGCCATCTTTCAACGTGAGGTTAAGATTTTGCGTGGACTCAATCCCGACGATGGCGTCCCACTGAATGGTGACGTCGCCGGCAAATTCCGTCTTGATTAACAGGGTTTTGCCGTCTCCGGAAACGATGTTGCCACTCAGGCGATCCCCGTTCTTCAAGGTAACTTGGTCGGCTGCCGCCGCCGACGCGAATACCACAATTAATGACAGACACAAAAGGCTCCGACGCATCTGCGTCCTCCTTGCAATTTTTCACACGGATTAGACAAGAGCTGGACTTCACGCGGGCGGACGAGAAGCGACCCCTAAACCCACTTCATAATAGGCGGGATCATTCTAGTGAATCCCCGCACTCATCGCAACGCCGATATTCTGGACCAAGGCTGCGCTCAAACTTGGCGCGCGAGGTTCGACCTCAGCCGCTGGCCATCCCCTATAATGTGCAATCCAGGGGGGACGCGTTGAAAAAAACGGTGAAGATCGGTGGTTTTTGCGGATGTTTGATCCTTTGCATTTTCTTGTTGGGATGCTCCAAGCCACAGGTGGAAAATCAGAGTTCAGCGGCAATCGCGACGCGGCCGGCGATTGTCTTCATGACCGACTTCGGAACCGCGAACGATGCAGTGGCCATCTGCAAAGCGGTAATGATCGGGATTGTCCCCGATGCGCGCATCATGGACATCACCCATCAAGTCACGCCCTTTTCGATCGAAGAAGGGGCGCGATTCTTGAGTGGCGTAACACCGTACTACCCCGCGGGGACTGTGTTCGTCGTCGTGATCGATCCGGGAGTCGGCACGTCGCGCAAAGCTGTAATCGTGAAAACCAAGAAGGGACAATATTTCGTTCTGCCCGACAATGGCTTGATTTCTCCGGTGATCGACCGCGACGGTCTGGAGTCCGCCAGGGAGATCACCAATCCTGGCTGGATGATCGGCGATGCGGTCTCTTCCACATTTCACGGGCGCGACATTTTTTCTCCCGCCGGCGCGCATCTCGCCGCGGGTTGGGACTATACGCTCGCCGGGCCCGAAGTTGCGCAACTCGTGCGCCTGACTCCGAAAGTTGCCACCGTCGCGGATAAAGGCATCGAAGGCGAAGTGATTGCCCTCGACGACCCCTTCGGCTCCCTGATTTCCGATATTCGCGGCGACGACTTCAAGAAGCTCGGTTATGTCCTCGGCGACAAGGTGACCGTGCAGTTGGACAAAAAACCGTTCACGCTGCCCTACGCGAAAACGTTTATGGACGTGCCGGTCGGCGAGTCGCTGCTGTACGTAGATTCGCGCGGCCGAATCGGCCTGGCAATAAACCAGGGCAATTTTTCACAGACTCACAAGATTCTGCCTCCCGCCTTGCTGTTCATCCCCAAAAAGGGCGAGCCGCTGAAGAGCAAATAAAGAATTTCCGCGGTCCATTTGCTTTTTTTCCAGCAGCGGCCGAAAATCGGGTGAACGCTCGGAAAAGAGGTCGTCATGCCTGAAGCCGTCATCGTTTCTTCCGTCAGAACACCCGTCGGACGCGGATACAAAGGGTCTCTGCGCACCAGCAGGCCCGACGATCTGGCTGCGCTGGTCATCAAGGAAGCGCTCGCTCGCGTTCCCGGGCTGGATCCTAAGGAAATTGACGACGTGATCCTCGGCTGCGCCATGCCGGAAGGCGAGCAAGGGATGAACGTGGCGCGCATTGCCGCTTTGCGTGCTGGTTTGCCCGTTGAGATTTCGGCTATGACCGTCAATCGCTTCTGCGCCAGTGGCCTGCAGGCCATCGCGCTGGCCGCCGAACGCATCCGTGGCGGCTCCGCGCAGGTCATTGTGGCCGGCGGGACGGAATCGATGTCGCTCGTGCCCATGGGCGGAAATAAAATCTCGCCGAATCCCTGGCTCGTGGACCATTATCCGGACGCGTATATCAACATGGGCCTGGGAACAGAAAATCTTGCGCGTAAATTCGGGATTACCCGAGAGCAGGCGGACCAGTTTGCCGTCGACTCTCACAAGAAAGCTGTCGCCGCCCTCGCCGCGGACAAATTCAAAGACGAAACCGTCGCCGTCGAGGTGAAAATCACTTCCCTTCCCAATGGAAATGGCGCGAAAGGCAAACCAGCGCCGAAACCCGCCACGCAATCGTTCGTTTTTGACAAAGATGAAATGCCGCGGCCGGAAACATCGATGGAAGTTCTTGGCGGATTGAAGCCGGCGTTTCACGTGAAAGGTACAGTAACTGCCGGCAATAGCTCGCCCATGAGCGATGGAGCCGCGGCGGTGGTGGTCATGAGCGATACAAAAGCCGCGCAACTTGGCCTAAAACCGCAAGCACGTTTTGTTTCCTATGCGACCGCGGGCTGCCCGCCGGAAGAGTTCGGCATCGGTCCGGTCTACGCGATTCCCAAGGCGCTGCAGCAGGCCGGACTGACATTGAATGATTTAGCCGTCGTGGAACTAAACGAAGCGTTTGCCGCGCAATCGCTCGCCGTGATTCAACAGGCGAATCTGGATTTCCAGCGCGTCAATCCCAATGGCGGAGCCATCGCCCTCGGCCATCCCCTCGGCTGCACCGGCTCCAAGCTCACCGCCACGTTGATTCGCGAACTCCAGCGCCGCAACGCCCGCTACGGCATGGTGACCATGTGCATCGGCGGCGGCATGGGCGCCGCCGGCATTTTTGAACGCCTTTAAAAGTCCTCACCGTTCGTTTAATTTTGCTCTTGACGCGTTTCCTCCATCGGTTCAATATGGCGTCTGACGACATGTCGTCGGTGGACATATGGAATCCTCGCCCATGACCGAGCCTGTTCTTCTGATCCTCCTCAGCCTCGCGTCACAACCCCGCCATGGCTACGCCATTCTTCGCGATACAGAAGAAATGAGCGGCGGCCGCGTCCGTCTGAGCACCGGCACGCTCTACGGCGCCTTGCGGCGTTTGCTGCAAGATGGCTGGATTGAGCGCTTCAAGGAAGAAGACAACGCGCGAGGCAAGCAAGCGTACCGCCTCAGCCCCCTGGGACGCCGGAATTTGCAGCAGGAAGTGAGCCGAATGAAGCATCTCACGCGAGTTGCCAGCCTGCGCGTCGTCGCCCGGAAGGAGGCGTAGGCCATGCTGTCTTTCTTCCGCTACTTGCTGAATCTTTACCCTGCCTCCTACCGCCGCGAATATGGCGAAGAAATGCTGGGTGTGCTCATCGAAGTGCATTCAGAAGTGAAAGAGAAAAGTTCGCCGGCACGGGCAATTTCTTATGCGCGCGAAGCAGGCGGATTATTGCGCGGTGCGTTGCGAGAACACGCGCGAACGATCTTTTTCCCCCAAGGTTTTCCCGTTTATCCGCAAAGGAGGCTCACGATGCGTTCCGAATACAAGTTTCCAAAGGCCACAATCGGATTGATGACCGTTATTTTGGCAGCCGTGATGCTGGCGATTGAGAAAGCAAAAGCCATCTCGGAATCGGTCCCGCCATCGAGTACATTCGTCGGTCCCATTCAGCCGATGCATTTCTCAATTGTCGCCGCATTGGAGTTGTTAGCCGCTCTGTGCGTCGGCGGAGCGCTGGTCTGGGCCGCACTATTTGCCATGCACCGCTCTGGCACCCAGCGTTTTTCAGACCTGAATCTTACCGCCAACCCCCGCCCAAACAACCCGCACCTGTAGCGCTGGCTTTATGCCAGCGCTCTTGGGTTTACAAGGTTGAAGTTGAAGTTGAAGCTGACACTGAAGCTAACTCTAAGTCTTCGCCTTCCACAAACCGACCGTGTTGCCATCAATATCGGCGAACCACGCAAACGTTCCAGTCGGAATCTTCACCGGTGGCACCAGCGTCTTGCCTCCAAGCGATTCCGCCAGCTTTAATGCCGCCGCTACATCTTCCACATCCACATAGAACGTCGTGTAATGAAACGGTTCGTGGCCCAATTCCGTAATGTGTCCGCCCACACCGCCGGATTCGGGCGCGATCATCGCGGCTGGACCGAACTGCTCGATCTTCCAATCGAAAAGCTTCTTGTAAAATTCCTGGGTCTTCGCGGAATTGCGGCATCCAATCTCAAAGTGCACCACCGGTCGTCCCATAACGTTGCCTCCTCGGACTGAAAAGACCTGTTCGTGCGAAGCAGTCTGCCACACGAACCGCAAATTTGCACTGAGCGCATGCCACGAATAATTCATGGCTGCCGGCCTCCTGAAACCGAATTCGTCCTATTGCGGAATCGCCGGTCCCGAGGGTAGAATTGCGGGATTGAATGAATTCAAACGGTTGTTTGAATTTTAACGCCGAGCCGGCCGGCAAGGAGCACACAATGGCTACCTCCGTTCTCACCAAACCCGCTGCAAAGGGCGGCAGCTTTCTTCTGGAGTCCACTGCCCCGCAAGATATCTTTACTCCGGCTGACCTCAGCGATGACCAGAAGCTGATCGGCCAGACCGCGGAAGAATTCGTAGTTAAGGAAGTTTTGCCGGTGGCCAAGGAACTGGAGGCCAAGAAGCCCGGCCTCATGGCGGAATTAACCCGCAAAGCCGCCGAGCTAGGCCTGATGAGCGGCGGCACCCCGGAAGAATACGGCGGCGCAGGGCTGGATAAAGTGGCGGCCACTATGCTGACCGAAAAGATCTCCATTTACGGCGGTTTCGCCACAACGCACGGCGCGCATGCCGGCATTGGCACGCTCCCGCTAGTTTATTTCGGCACCGAAGAACAGAAGAAAAGATATTTGCCGAAGCTCGCAAGCGGAGAATTCATCGGAGCGTATTGCCTTTCCGAACCACAAGCCGGCAGCGATGCGCAAAATCTTTTGACCCGCGCCGAGTTGAACAAGGAAGGCACGCACTACATCCTGAACGGCCAGAAAATGTGGATCACCAACGGCGGCTTTGCGGATCTCTACATCGTATTCGCAAAAGTGGACGGCGAGAAGCTCACGGCGTTCATCGTCGAACGCACTTTCCCCGGCTGCAAGCCCGGCAACGAAGAACACAAAATGGGCATCCACGGCAGTTCTACCACTCCGATTTTCCTTGAGAATTGCCAGGTGCCGAAAGAAAACGTGCTTCACGAAATCGGCCGCGGACATATCGTCGCGTTCAACGTGCTGAATGCCGGCCGTTTTACGCTTGGTGCTTCGTGCGTGGGCGGTTCCAAGCATGTGCTGATGACCGCTGCCAAATATGCCCGGGAGCGTAAGGCTTTCGGCAAGCAGATCGGCGAGTTTGGCTTGATCAAGGAAAAGCTGGCGGAGATGGCCATCCGGATCTTCGCGGTCGAATCCATGATCTACCGCAGCGCCGGATATATGGAAGCAGCCATGAACGCCGCCGCCGGCTCCGGAAATAAAGCGCAAAACACAATGAAGGTCCTCGAGGAATATGCCATCGAGAGCTCCATCGCCAAGGTGTACGGCAGTGAGATGCTGGATTTTGTAGTCGACGAAGCAGTGCAGATTTTCGGCGGCTACGGCTTCCATGAGGATTATCCGGTTTGCCGGGCCTATCGCGATTCCCGCATCAATCGCATTTTCGAAGGCACAAACGAAATCAATCGCATGCTTATCATCCAGATGCTGATGAAGCGCGCCATGGGCGGACAGCTTGCGCTTATTCCCGCGGCCATGAAACTCGCCGATGAAATCCTGGCAGGGCCTTCGTTTGAGGAAGCTCCGGAAGGCGTGCTCGCCGAAGAAGCGCGAACGGTTGCCAATGCAAAGAAAATTTTCCTGCAATCCGCCGGCGGAGCGCTGCAGAAGTATCGCGAGAAGCTGGCCGACGAACAGGAGCTCGTGGCCGCGCTCGCGAACATCGTCATGGAAATCTATGCCATGGAATCCTGCCTGCTTCGTGCACAAAAGGCCGCCGCCAGCAAGGGCGAAGCTGCGGCAGCGCTAATGATCGATGCCTCCCGCGTCTTCATCGCCGACGCTGGAGAACGCGTGGACCACGAAGCCAAGCGCGCCATCGCCGCCGTGCACGAAGGCGACATGCTGACCACACAAATGGCTGTGCTAAAACGGTTTGGCAAACGCCCCGTCGTTGACACCATCGGCATTCGCCGCCGGGTAGCCGCCGCGGTTCAATCCCAAGACCGCTATCCCTTCGAAGGCCGCTAGCCAAGTACGCGCTAGCCCCGTGGCACAGGCACTCCTACCTGTGTTCTTGGGGGCTTCCACCCTTGAATTCTGAACCATCTGATCCAACCTTAATCACTTCGTATCAACAGACAAACTTTGCCGCCAATAACAAGGCGGACACAGCTGTTCTCAGAACCTTTCTTCAGCATTAAAAGGCTCTTACACTTATAACTATCAGGTACTAGGACCTTGAGCCTTAAGCCAATCCCTCGCTCCTTGGCCTATGTGGCCGCGATTATCGTGACCCTTCACGTCTGCTCCATTGTGTTTCTCGGAACCTCCCCTGCCGGCGCCTTGATCGGAAATTTGCTCCAGATTTTCTGCAGCATGCTCGCGGCAGTCATGTGTTTCCGCGCCGCCCGCAAGTCCTCTGGCTTCAGGCAATCGTTTTGGACGCTGGTCGGCTTTGGGATAGGAATCTGGGGAGTGGGAGATCTCGGCTGGACGTATTACGAAGCCCTTCTGCGAAGCGAACCGCCGGCGGGCTCGTTGATCCGTTTCCTGTTCGACACTCACGGAATGTTTTTCGTGATGGCCATCTTCCTGAATCAGGAGAAAACCGATTCCCGCGTGGAAACGGAAGAGACTCTGGATTTTATTCAGGTGGGCATTCTTTTCTTCCTCGTTTATTTTGGCTCGTACTACCTGCCTTCCCTGACCCTTTCACAGCAAACGGCGTTCAACCGGGAAATGATCGTGGCCTTGTGGCGCGACATTGGCATCATTCTTCTCGCTGTGTTGCAGTGGCGGCGCGCGCGCTTTCCCGAGGTGCGAAGGCTTTATGGAGGCCTGGCGCTTTACTACCTAATTTACGCCGTAGGTTCGCATTGCATCGACGCCTATCAGACGCAACAGGAAGTTCCGACGGGCACCTGGTACGACCTGGCATGGTCTGTGCCCTTGCTCTACGGCGCATTTTGGGCCGCCACGTGGCAGCCGGATTCCCCCGGCGAATCGCAAGCAAGCGTCCGCAAGAAAACGCTGACAAGTATTTTGATCACGAATAGTATGTTCGCCTTTGTGCCGCTCGCGATTCTGTTTATGGTTGCGGAATTAGGCCCGGGTTGGAAATGGTTGCGCTACAGCCTTCTGGGAGTCTCTTTCGCGTGCTATGCACTGCGCATCGCTTTAGGCCAGTTTCGCCAGCAGCAGGATGAAGAAATGGTGCGCAGGCAAACGTTGGCGATGGATAACTCCGAGGATGGGATCGCCTTGCTGGACGAACGCGGCATCCACATCTACGCAAACACGGCCTTCGCGAACATGTTCGGTTTCGAGGGCCGCGACCGGGTCGTCGGCCAGCCATGGCGCAATGTCTACGCGTTTCAGGAAGTCAGCAAGCTGGAGTCCGATGTGCGCCGCTCGCTTGCGCAATCCGGCAAATGGTCTTCCCCTATCACGTTGCGCCGTCCGAATGGAACCCAGATTCCAGCCGAATTGATTGTGTACTTGATGCCCGATGGCGGAACGGTCTGCACCTGCCGCGACTTGTCGCAGCGCGAAGAAGCGGAGAAGGCGCGCGCGCAGGCGGAGGCGAAATATCGCACGCTGGTCGAACAGGTGAACGCGATCAGCTATATCGCGGATATTGGAATGGACGGGCAATGGCATTACGTCAGCCCCCAGGTGCAACCGATTCTGGGTTATACGCCAGACGAGTGGCTGGCCATCGCGCACCGCTGGTCCGAGTTCATCCATCCCGACGATCTTCCGGTCGTGAAGGCGGCAGAAGAGTGCAGCGAGAAGGGCGAACCCTTCCAGGCGGAATATCGCGTGAAGCGCAAAGACGGACGCGAAGTCTGGCTGAATGACACCGGCGTTGTGGTCAACGGCGGAAATGCGCGTCCGGTGATGGAAGGAATCATCGTAGACATCACGGAACGCAAGCTGCTGGAGACGCAACTGCAGCAATCGCGAAAAATGGAAGCGGTGGGAAGGCTGGCAGGCGGGATCGCGCACGACTTCAACAATTTACTTACGATCATCACTGGCTACACCGATTTGGCGTTAAGCCGCCCCGCCGTACCGCTGGATCTGCGCAATGACATCGAGCGAATTGAAAATGCTTCGGCGCGCGCCGCGGCCTTAGTGCGGCAACTGCTAGCCTTCAGCCGCAAGCAAGTGCTGCAGCCGAAAACGCTGGACCTGAATGCGATTGTCGTGAACATGGACAAGCTGCTGCGCCGCTTAATCGACGATCACATTGAGATGATCACCCGCGTGCAGGACAATTTGGGCAAGGTCAAAGCCGATCCCGCGCAAGTTGAACAAGTGATCATGAATCTGGTCGTGAATGCTCGCGACGCGATGCCCGAAGGCGGGCGCCTGGTTCTCGAAACTTCCAATGTGGATCTGGATCCCGCGTACGCGTTCGATCACGTTTCCGTGAAGCCGGGGCGATACGTAATGCTCGCAGTCTCCGACACGGGCGTGGGCATGGACGCGGCCACCATCGCTCACATCTTCGAACCTTTCTACACCACTAAAGAGAGCGGTCGCGGCACAGGACTTGGGCTTTCCACGGTGTACGGAATCGTCAAGCAGAGTGGCGGCTACATTTGGGTTTACAGCGAACCTGGAAAAGGCAGCACGTTTAAAGTTTACCTGCCGCGCGTGGAGGATCTGGCAGAGCCCCCGGAAGCGAAGCCAGTGCCCCTCGCCGACCACCGCGCCACGGAAGTCGTGTTATTGGTGGAAGATGAAGAGGCGGTTCGCGATTTGGTGCACACCATTTTGGTCGGCCAGGGCTACGAAGTGATTGTTGCGCTCGATCCTCCGCATGCGGAGGCTATCGCCACCAAGTTCCCTGGAGAAATTCATTTGCTCCTGACGGATGTCGTCATGCCTGGCACCAGCGGCCGGGAACTGGCTGCGCGAATTATGGTCGCGCGTCCGGGAATTCGCGTTCTCTACATGTCCGGCTACACCGAAAATGTGATTACCAGCGGCGGAATGCTGGAGCGAGGATTGGCATTTCTGCAGAAGCCGTTTTCGCCAGCGGTCTTGGTGCGCAAAATCCGCGAAGTCCTCTCGCGAGCAATTCCGGCAACGGATAAATGAAAAAGCCACCCGGAATGGATGGCTCTTTCGGACTAGTGCTAAAAGTAAATTGTTACTTACGAAGTTTCAGCAGCGCCAAGCCGAACAGACCAGCGCCGAGTAGACAAAACGTGCTTGGCTCCGGTGTAGTGATGGCCCCCGCGTAATCCAAACCGTAGGAACTGCCACCTTCCTGATACACCTTGAACTGGATATCGTTCACGCCATTCACGAGGTAAGGAGCGAGCTGCGCCGTATTGAAAAGACCAGCGGTCGTAGTCAGGCAGCCGATGCCTGTGGCCGCACACTTCGGATAAGGCCCTGTCAGGTTGGCTGCTTCGATCTCCGTGCCGTTCACCCAGACGCTCGCGGTGTCATCCGCCAATACCGCCAGATAAGCGCTGGTCACAGGTCCATTGAGAGTGAAAGTGTCTGTAAACGTGACCGCGGTTCCGTTCGCCACGGTGACAAAACCGGCATCCGAAGGATTGCCGGTGGATGCAAAAGAAACCCAGCTGGACCCACCCATCGCAGCAGCCCAAGCAGGGTTGGTGTCAATGTTCTGGGTCGGGCTCGATGTGCTGTTCGTGGTGGTCGTCGCGGAACTCACGATAGGAACGTTGTCCGCTTTCGCCACCAGCCACATGCCGCTGAATAGAAGTAAGAATGTAAGGCGCTTCATCATTTTGTTTTTCCCTAGGGGTCTCCTTGGTCACTTCTGTTTCGATACTACCGAATGCTTTACGGTGCAATCCGGGGGCCGTTCAAGGCCTGGCATAATAAACTAAACCCTTAAGAACAAACAGGTTATGGGCTACAGTGAACATTGGAGTACGCCCCGAAAAGGCTCCGGTGGGAAAGGCTTTTCTCCAATGCGGGAAATGATTTGCACGGTATGTTTCGGATACAGTTTTTCGCTTAAAGTGGCCTGGAGTGCACCAATTTGGTGTAGTCCAGGATGCCATCCGAGTTGCGGTTTTTTTATGGCTTCGCAGCCGGCTTTTCCGGCTCATTTGGCTTTTGGATCGTCGACAACGTTTCCACATTGAAGCGCTTGTAGTCCGAATATTTCGTGATCACGTTTACCTTAATGCCCTTCACCAGCAGGAACCGGACGCCCACATGCACCTCAACATAAGTCGGCAGCCAAACCTCGTTGTTGACGTACGCCTGCTCGAACGTGAAGCTCGTTCCCTTTTGTAAGTTGGCCAGCATACCTCCGGCGATATGCACATCGCCCACAAAATAAGCTTCCAGGCGCACGACATCTTTGGCCTTCTCATCGATCCAGATCACACCCGCCAATTCCTTCACCACTCGTTCTTCCAGGTTTTTCGGTTTGTACTCGGGATTCGGCTCAAAATCGAACACCAGCACGTCTTGACCGCGGAATCGCTCCCTGCGCGGATTCACAAATTGGCAGACGCGCAGAAACACTTCGATCCCCGGATCCTCATTCTCCTTCGATTCTTTCCCTTCTTCTTTTTCCTTTTCTTCCTTCTCTGCTTTTTTCTTCTCGCGCTTCTGCTCTTCTTCAATTCGCTTTTGTGTCTTCTCGTTCTCTTTCTTCAGTTCCGCTTCACTCAACGGCTTGGCATCCTTTTTCACCAGCGTGGTGATCTCGTCGCCATTCAAATAGAAGAATGTATACTCGTTGATTTCCTTTTTCGTTATTTTCCCGGACTTATCGTACTCGGTCTCTTCTTCAACCTGTGTACCCGCGTAGTTTTCCTTGACCTTGTCGATCTCTTTCTGGTTGGCGTCGATCTCCTCGAAAAGTTTTTTCAAGTCCGGAAGCTTGACCTGCGATTGCACGGGAAAATCGAAAACCCTTTCTCCGATGGTCTCGTTGGTCTCGGCTCTTGTGACGTTCACCACATACATTTCCGACCCGCGGTGAATTTCCACCTTGTACGGCACCTTCACCCCATTCGTTACGCGGTAATCGTCGTAATCGATCTCTTGAGGAACGCTGCCCATGCTCGCTTTTTCGGCCACGATCAGATGGTTTTGCTGATCGAAGAAAACCTCCCATTGCACCCCCGTGGGATAGGTCAGTTCAACTTGGTACGTTTCATGGCCGTGCACGGAAGCGGTTCCTTTGAACGCGGCTCCGATTTTCTTCTTCGAAAGGCCCAGAAATCGCGAATTGTAATACTCAGCGGCTGCTTCCATCTCCAGTTCCGGCTGGCCCAACAGCGTGGCAATCTGCCCGGAATCGCCTTGATGCCACGCCGACTTGCCGTTATAGGCTTCGATCTCGATCTTCCCGCCGCTTCGCAGTTCGGTGTAGTAGCGATTGGGCAATTTAATGCGAAAACTGAAGGTACCAGACTTCTCGTCGCCTCCCGACTGCACCGCTCCATCAATAAGAAGCGTGCGAACTTTTGCCAGGTTCTTGCTCCCGCCCGCAGCTTTCACATACTGGTCGATGATTTTGGAGGCGTCCTGAGCGCGAGCCAACGGGGCGCATAACAGCGCAAATCCCGTCAGCGTGAGAAGCAGCGGATATCGTCGCATGATGATCATCTTACTGTACGCAAGAGATGCCCTTAAAGTTGCGGTGACTTGCTCAAATGTTGCAAAAGTTTTCTCAATTTGCCCCCGAAGCAGGTTGGGAGAAAATATTATTGAGCTGTGGAAAGTACCAGTATTCCTAACGCGTAATTCCTATTCTAAATTGTGCCCAATAAACTCGCAAAACAGCGCGTATTTATTGGGTATTTGCTTGACAGCTCCGCTGCCGACGGTCAGAATACCGCATGTTTTGCGCTCACTCGCTGAGCACCAAGTGTCCCGTTTCCTGTCCTTCAACAATGGAAAGTTCCTTTTGCTCTTAACATGCTTAGCAGATCTGGGTCGTTTCGAAGGAGGCTCGATGAAATCGAGTGGCTTATATGTCCGTGAAGTAACCGTCATCATTACGTTGGTGTGCCTGGCTGTTCTGTTCGCCCCCACAGCGAATGCGCAGACAACCTATACATATCCCCCGTTTCCATCGAACGCAGCTGGTGGCCTGCAAACAAACGGCAACGCGCAGATACTGTCGAATACAAATGGTAATTTCTTGCGCGTCACTCCAAACGTCCAGGATCAAGTGGGAAGCGCCTGGTACACAAATCCTGCCGGCAGCACCTCCACGCCACCTGTGCAGACGCTGTCCTTGGCGGGCGGATTTACCACAACCTTCACGTTTCAGCTCTCAAGTCCTTCGCAGAATAGTCTAGGATCAGCGGACGGCATCGTTTTCGTCGTTCAAAATGGCTCCTTCTCACCGAGTGGCCCGGGCGGAATTTACGCCGTGGCGCCATCGAACGGGTTGGGCGGCCAGCTCGGCTACACCGGCCTGACCAACAGCGTCGCCGTTCAGTTCGACAGCTGGTACAACGGCGAATACGGCGACACGCAAGCTGTCGGTGGCGGACCGAGCAGCGCCGACGAAATCAGCGTCCAGAGCTGCGGCGCGAATGCAAACACTTCCGATCATGGGGGTTGTACCTTTGGCCGAATTGATCTCAGCAGGTTGACCCTCTGGAATGGTGGACCTCTATGGATCGCCGACGGAAATCCTCATACCGCCACCATCACGTACACCGCGCCGACTAGCACGGGAAGCAACTGTCCCCCGGGGTCTACGCCTTCAACGGCTGGATGCGGCAGCCTGGCAATCACTGTCGACCAGCAGTTAGTGCTGACCGTTCCTTTCAGCCTGTCGTACCTCACCGGTCTTGACGGTGCCGGCGACGCCTACCCGGGCTTCACCGCAGCTACCGGCGGAGGCGATCAGAACCAAGACATTCTAAGCTGGAGCTTCGCCGCGGCTGTCGTGCAACCCATCAACACAACGACACCTCCGAATCTCCCTGCTAACTTCAGCACCCCTGCCGGCACGATTCAGACGGACATCGACTACACCACATCGACGGGAATCACCAGTCCCATTTCGAACCCAGTGCTGCTCACCATTAACAATACTCTGTCGCAAGTGAGCACTTGGCCGCAATACGTGGCTGGCACTCCTTGGGCAACATCCTTGTGCACCATCAAGGCCGGCAACAATGGGACCGATCTGTGTTCCCTCTACGTTAATGAATGCTATGACAGCACCATGGGTCCCGGCACCGCCACCGACGCCAACTGCCCGGTTGTCAGCGATCCGAGCCCGTCAAGCTTCGTAACGCTGAAAGACACATTCGATTGGAGCGGTGGCAAGGTTCAGCCTCAGCCCGGTACCACCATATCCTTGATCGACTTCACCCCCGCGGCTGCCACGCCCAATGAACAGTGGAACCCGAGTAGCACGTCTCCAAATCCGGTGTGCACCAACGTATCCTGGAGCACCTCCAACGGAGCGCCTACACAATGCGACATCTCGGACACGCTCGTGGATGTGTACGGCGATCAAACGACCACCCGAGGTTCGAAACCGAAGGCTAAGGGATGGCTGGTTAGCGTTTACAACGTGCCCATGCCAACCACTACGGTTCAGGCTTCGCCAAATCCGCAAAACTCCGCCTGCCCGCTCAAGAGCTCTGTGGTGCTTAACAATACGTCCGGCACCGTCTGGAACAACGGGGCGTGCTTGCTGGATTTTCTGGTGAATTCAGCGCAGCTTCCGACTGGCACCACAGATGCCAATGGCTTCCAGGCAGCGCCTCCGGCAACCCTGCTTTACGGTTCTGGGGCGCCTGTTGTGCAACCCGGCCCCATCCCGTCCGGAGACGTGTTGGTCTCCAATCCCAACCCGGTTTGCACCGGCACCCCGTGTGCCCCTGCGACTTGGGACACAGTCCTCAACGGCACCGTGCCCTCGACCAGCCCCACGCTTTCTTTCCTGGGCGGCGACGGCACGCACACGCTGCACTGGTCGGCGGGGGACACCGTCGGCATCACCGAGAAAAATATCCAACTTTCTAACGCGGTTAACAACTCGTGCCCCACGCCTGATGGACCGGTCTCCGGCTCACAGTGCTACAGCACCAGCTACTTCACGACACAGGTGAACATTGACTCTGTGCCTCCGCAGCAGAATTCTTGCGCCAGCCCCGACGGCAACTGGCATAACGCCAACGTCACGCTGGCCTGCTCGGCGTCTGACGCCACTTCCGGAATTGCCAGCGCCACTCCAAGCATTAGTGGCGTAACCTTGCCCGTACCAGCTCCCGGACTCGTCAATTTCGGCGTCTCCACCAACATTGGTCCCGGCCAGGAAACCAACAACGCGTTCACTGGCACACAGCAGCTCTGCGACTATGCCTCGAACTGCGCCAGCTTTGGCAACATCGGCGGTAACAAAGTCGACGAGAAGGCTCCGGTCGTCACCGTCAGTAACCCCACCTCGGGCGCGAGCTTCGCGGCATACGCATCGGCCCAATCCAGCGTAACGTGCACCGATGGGGGTTCAGGCGTTGCCAACTGCAATGGCGCAACAGAAACCGGCGGTTCCAGCGTCACCGTGACCGCCCCGCTGAACACCACACCCAATGGAGCGGGCACCACCTCAAAGACGTTTGTCGTTTCTGGCAGCGTCGATGAAGTTGGGAACATCGCGCCTGGTTTCAGCGTGAACTATAGCGTGTCTTGCCACTATGCCTCCGTCACGCTCAACTCCACGACGTTGACGAAGGGCATTTCCTTCAACCCGGCGGCGACGATGCTGACCGACTGTGTCTCGGCGACGCAGAAGACCATTATCGAATTGACCTTAACCGGTCCGTTCGCCAAGTCCTGCTCGGCCAGCACGCCGAACAGCACGCAACTGCTCTTCTTGCCTCTGCCTGTCACGATTCCGGCCGGCACGAACAAGAGCCCCTTGAAAGGCGTCGTTCTCTTGGTTCCGTCGACAGCTTGCAGCGGCCGCAACTTCACATTCACCACAAGCACCTACAGCACAAGCGGTGCGCTGCTGGACAGCGTCTCGCAAGCCGTAACCGTCAAGTAAGTTCGTATCCCGAAATAACGAGGCCTTCTGCTCATTCACGAGCAGAGGGCCTCTTTCCTTTTCAGCATGTGAAACCCTATTCGAGAAGTGAGATTCGACACTCCTGGTGCCCCCACTCTGAGCGGCGTGGGCGTGGGTTCCTCTTGGATTGTCTTGCGTTGTAGCGCTGGCTTTTATGCCAGCGTCTTGGGTCAGCTTTCTTACGAGCGCGCAGTCTCGCCTGGCCGTTCTCGCTCTCGAACTACGCCGCCGTAGACCCCTGCGTGGCCCGTTCGTATACCGGCTTCAAATCCGCGCGCTGCAAGACTTTCTCCGCGCCTTGCTCCTTCTTGATTTCATCCAGCAAACCGGCCGCCTGGCGATATTCCGCTGCTGCACCCTGCGCGTCACCCTTTTGCTTCGCCAGGTTACCAAGCTGGTAGTGAATCAGCGCCGTCTGCAACCGCACACCGAGCTTCTCGCTGGTGTTTAGCGCCTGGTCCAGCACTTCCTTGGCATGCGCATAATCCTTGTTGTTGACGAGCGCTGTCGCCAGATCGACCGAGCTGACCAGCGCCAGATATTTCATTCCTTGACGGTCCGCGTCTTGCGAAATCCCACGCAGGTCCGCAATCACAGCCGCCGAACGGCCTTCCGCGATCGCCACGCGTGCCAAATTTAGTTTTGAGGCCAGTACGGTCTCCGGAGCCTTCGCGCGCAGTGCCATCTGCAGAGCTAGCTGATATTGCTCCTTGGCGGCCTGGGTCTCTCCTCTGTAGAACGCCAAATCTCCCTGCGTGTTGTGCACATCGGCGATCAGTTTGTCATTCTTCAGTTCCGTGGCCAGACCCTGCGCTTCTTCAAGGTTTTTTCCGACCTCATCGCCGCGGCCCGCACGCGCTAGCGCGTCCGCATAATCGATCAGCACCTGCGCCATGATCCGGCTGCGGTCCTTTGCGGCGCGAAATCCCTGCACTGATTCATTCAAATTGCTGACCGAGGCGCCAAATCGTCCCTGATTCAGAAAAACCATGCCGATGCTGTGCTGATCCAGCGCCGTGTTATGCGCGTCATTGGCGTTGCGCCGCAATTGCAGCGCCCGCATGTAGGAGGCCATGGCCTGATCGTATTGCGCTGTCCTGGTGTACGCTTCGCCCAAATCGTGCAGCGTGTCCGCAATATCGGCTGGATTATTCAATTTTTCGCGCAACGCCAGTGCTTGCTGGTAATAGGTGAGCGCGTCCTCGCTCTGCCCTTTCGCGAGGTATACATTTCCGATGTTGTTCAGGCAAACCGCCTGCAGCGAAGCGTCCCCCATATCTCGCTGCGTCTGCAGCGATTGCTTGTACATATCCAGCGCTTTATCGTAATTGCCGCGATCTTCGTACAGGCTGCCAATGCTGATCAGCGTATTGGCCGCGTCTTTCTTGGCGCCAATCTCCGTGCGCAGCTTCAGCGATTCGTTGTAAGCCGCCAGCGCAAGCTCCGGCTTTCCCAAATACATCTGCACATCGCCAATTTCCGCGTAATTTCCGGAAGCAGCGGCTTTGTTGCCCAACCTCTTATTGATGTCGAGCGATTGCTGCACGCTGCGCAATGCTTCGTCATATTTATTCAGGCCATCGTACGCAACGCCGAGCGCCTGAAACACCTGCGCCTTCTGCTCATCGTTGTCCAGCTCAATCGCCAGGCTCATGGCGCGGTTCAGCGGCTCAAGCCCCGCCTGTGGCTTGCCATCCTGCACTTCCAGCCAACCCGTCTGCAGCTGCGCGGTCAGATTCCGCGGATCATTTTTCAGAACCCTGGCGTACTCCGCGCGCGCCTTATCAAATTGTCCGGTATCCAGATACAAGCTGCCGAGCGCAAACTGCACATCGGTGTCTCCCGGCAAACTCGCTGCAAGCTTTTCGTAGGTTTCGATTGCCTTCTTGTTGTCTTTCACCACGCGCGCATGATTTGCTTCGATCAAATACTTTTCCGCCAGCGGAAGCTGCGAATCCAGCTCCACCGCTTTCCGCGAGGCTTGCTCCGCCTGAGAGTCATACCCCAGCGCGGAATTCGTTTCCGCCAGGCGTGAATAAGCCAGCGCAAATTCCGGATCGTCCTGCACCGCGGCCTGGAATAATTTCACCGCTTCCAGATTCTTCCCCTGCCGCCGCAACTGCAATCCCTGCATGTACGCGCTCAACGCCGCCGGAGACTTCGAAGTAGGTTGGAACGAACTGGCCTTCAATTCCTTCTGCACATCCGGGGAAATCGCCAGATTCTGCCGGATCAATTCCGCCATTTGATTTACGGGCGTAGTGATGTCGTTTTGGCTGCTGACGTCCAGGTTGATGGGCACATCCCGGCCCTGCTTCAAATCCCGCACTGTAGCCTGAATGTGAATCTTGTCGTTGTTCTTGAAGTACTTCCCCCAAACCATCGTGTCCGCGTTGCTGAATTTCGCGATGTTCGAAAGGAGAGACGGATCGAATGCCGTCCCCGGCGTGAAGCGCAAATCGGTGAGCACCTGATGCATGCGATCCGGTGAAACAATTCGCAAGTGCGCGGATTGTCCGACAGCGGTCGTCAACATGTCCGCCAGATTCGCTCCCCACTGATCCAGCGCAGGGTCTCCAGAACTGTTCTGGAAGGGCAATATTGCCAGCGAAACTTCCGGCCCCTTCACCTCCGCCGTGCCGCCGGAAGATCCGGGATGGAACACGCCCGATTTCAGCGCCCATCCACCACCGAGCACCACCAAAGACAGCGCGCCAATCCCAACCCATTTCCACGGCGTAGTCGGTTTCGGGGGAGCAATGACGCCAGGAAGCGTAATCGACGCCAGTGTCGGTCGCGCACCCTGAAACGCGTCCAGGTCATGCAGAATTTCCTGCACGCTCTGATAGCGATGCTCCAAATCACGTTCCAAACATTTGGAAACAATGTCGCTCAGCGCCTTGGGCACCGAGGAATCCAGCTCCGCCGCAGGCACCGCGCGTTCCTGATTCCGCCGCAGCAGGCTGGCCATCGCCGTGTCGGCCTTGTACGGCGTCTTGCCCACAAGCAATTCGTAAAAGATCAGGCCAACGGCAAAAATGTCCGAACGCTGATCCAGCGTCTTCCCCATCGATTGTTCCGGGGACATATATTCGATGGTCCCCAGCAGCGCACCAGTCTGCGTCATGCCATCCCCGCCAATGGTGCGTGCCAATCCGAAATCCATCACCAGGATCCGGCCGGTCTTCGCTTCTTGCATGATGTTCTGGGGCTTCAGGTCGCGGTGGATCACACCCGCGCTGTGCGCTGCGTCCAACGCCAGGCAAACCTGGCGAATAATCTCCACTGCCTTCTCGATGGGCAACTTTCCTTCATCCGTCAGGATGCGCCGCAAGTCGTGGCCTTCCACAAACTCCATGGTGATGAACTTCACGCCATCGGCTTCGGAGATGTCGTAAATGCGGATGACGTTCTTGTGCGTCACCTGGTGCGCGGTCAGCAATTCCTGCTTGAAGCGCGCCAAAATTGCCGGATTCGATGCAAGTTCCGGGCGTATCAACTTCAGCGCGACCGTTCGTTCCACTTCGCGGTCCATTGCCTTGTAAACAGACCCCATCCCGCCTTCGCCCAGTAGCGCCAGGATTTCGTAGCGCGCCCCAATCAAGTCGCCCGGTTGAAGAATCGCTTCCTTTATATAAATCCCGGACAGCGGGCGCACGCCGGTGGCAGACAGCGGGGGCAGGCTATCGGAAATGGTCGCGTCTGGATTCACAACGCGAGTCGGGGGCTTGACCGGTGGTGGAGCAGGCGGTAAGGGCACATCCGAAATGGTCGCATCGTCCATGGGATTCAGCGCGGGATTGCTCGCGGAACTGTCGCCCTTGGCAGGCACACCCACACCTTGTGGGCCTCGCGTACCCGTGTTATCTCGGGCACCCTTCTTGGAATTCGGATCTTCCATGAAGCGTCATTAACCCCAGGTGGTTTAAGCGTAAATACAGGTTGTCGCCCGTAGCGGCGGCTGGGCTAAGTATAACGATTTGTTGGCAGGAACGCAGCAATTTGCGCGCCTTTGCATGGCGAGGATAACCCCTTATTACTTGAGGGTTCCGCCATCAGGGCATCTATCAAAAAAAAGGGACGGGCTGCGTTGCCCGCCCCTCTGCCTAAGCCTTGGCATCACCGGCCTTACTGCTTCTTCTTTCCTCCCAGCAGGCCGCCAAGCTGGTTGATCGTACTGGCTGCGCCGCCAGTCCCCGTGCCGGTCAAGCCTTTCGCTAACCCTTGCACATTGCCCGCTCCGCCGGCGCCACAGGCAAGTTCCGACTTCAGCATGCTCGCGGCTGCTCCGCCGACGTCCGGCACAAACTGCGGATTTGACGTGGTTCCGCGAACCTGCAACGGCACCTTGATCCCGCCGCTCTTGCAATTGCTTCCGCCGCCCAACGCCGCACTGGTCAATCCACCCAATGCGCCACCCGCGGCTCCCATTGCTGCGGAGCCAGCCGCGCCTGCCAGCGCAGCATTCACCGTCGCCACCAGCTTGAAGTCCATATTGTTCTTGGAATCCAACGTCCCGCCGCCCACAACCGTTCCCAGCGAAGGCACCACCAGGTCCATGTTGTCTGCGCGCAAACCAGTCGGGGCCATGTGTACGTTGCTTGTGAACTTCTCAATGTCCAGGTCCTTGCCGGTTTTCAAACCCGCAAGCGCCGCCACGCTCGACATTTTCTGCCCAAGGTCGAAGCCGGACAGCTTGCCATTGAACAGGCCGATAGTTCCGTCGGTCACCAGCTTGTTCGTCGGCCCGGTGATATGCAGATTGGTGCTCAGCGTTCCCGCCGTAAGTTTGGAACCAGTGGGAAGATTGATGGCCAGCGCCGGCAAAAATGTTTCCAGATCCGTTGCAGGCAGTCCTTGGCCATCGACTTTCATGTCGACCACGAGTTCATCGCCCACGGATTTATACGTTCCATTCAAATTGGTTCTTGCATTGCCGATTTTCAGCGAAGAGGGATTCAGCACGCCGCTGCCCGACGCCATATCGTAGGTTGTATCGAAATCGATCACCGCTGGTACGCCCGACGGGCTGCCGCCCGCCACTAGCACTGCCTTCGTCAGCGTCAATTGTCCCTTGGTCGTCATGTGGCCGCCCTGGCTGACCAGGTTTGCATTGACATCGACGATTCCTGCCAGGCCGAGGCTGGGATCGAGGTAGCCCGTCTTCGCCAGATCGAGTTTGTCGACCGTCAACTTCACATTTTGCGGAGTGAACGCGGCGTTCGTCTGGTCCACCGGTCCCATCTTGCCATCGACTTTCAGGTCACCGCCGCCGGGCAAATCCATGGAAAGCGTCACAGGAAAATTGTTGCTCATGGAAACATCCGAAGCCGTCAAGTTCACCTTGGTGTACACGCTGCGCTTCTGGGAATTAGTGTTGCCCAACTTGATCTGCCCGTCTTCGAGCGACAGTTTCTTCACCGACAGGGATTGCGCCGAACTGCTGCCGCTCGACGACGAACTCTTCGGCGCCGTCGCCGAATTTCCGCCGATCGAGGAAAAATTCCATTTGCCGCTCGGATCTTTCAACATCACAACTTGCGGATCCACGATCGATATTTCTGTTACGTTGAGCTCTTTCGAAAAGATCAGCGGCATCAACTCCACGCCGACTTTCACTTCCTTCGCCGTCAGAAACGGCCCGGAATTGAATTTCGGGTCGTCACTGATGGTCAGATCGTCCATACCCAGCGATCCGCCCAGGATCGACAGGCTCAAATTGCCGACCGTCACCTTCCGGCCCAGGGCTTGCGAAGCCTGCTGCTCGATGGTCGGCCGGAAACTATTCACGGGAATCACGAATGGCAGCACCAGTAAAATCACGATGACCGCAAGGATGGCGATGCCAATCCACTTTAATTTGCTTTTCATATTGGCCTCCGGGAGGCAAGGCGTAGGCGGGCGCCCCACTGATAGTGCGAGGCTGGATAATATCACACTAACTTCTGTTGGAGTGCGGAAGCCCAGCTTCCGCTATTGCCCCAACCCCAATCATCTCCCAACCATCCGCGCCAGTCTGGTTGTCCGCAGCAGTTCGGCGCCGCGCATTTCCCTCACGAAATCCTGCATCTTTCCTTCTTCACCTTCATCTAATCCTGCGAGACCAACAATTGATTGGGGCTCTAGAGCGGTCAAGGAGCGATGTAAGGAGTAATGCCATGATTCGTGCTGAAGAAATCCGAAAAGGCGATAGCCAAATTCAATTTTCACTGCAGGTTCTGGACTACACGCAGCTGCAACCGAAATCAAAGATCGAAGCTGCCGATACCGCGGCTTCCGCCGAACAGCAGGGCCTCATTCTGTCCGGCTCCCAAGTGCTTATCGGATTCCTCACAGCTCTCAGCGGTGTGTGCCTCTTGTTTTGGGCCTTTCTAAGGCTCTGGCTTTACGAATAGCTATGCAGCGGCCGGCCGCCGGTGGGCGCGCAATTTTTTCGCAGATTCTTGCGATGAACCAAACGACGCTTGGTTTTTAGCTTGAATCGTGCGAGTCTTCTGTGGCCGCGTCCATTGGCAATTCTGATCGCGGCCCCCTTCTATGACTCAGGATGCCGAAAAACAGGCCGTAGCGTGTGCGAGCCTTCGCTTCGTGCATGATGGCAACATCGTTGGGCTCGGCTCGGGATCGACCGCTGCTTATGCTGTCAAGTTCCTCGGCGAGCGCGTGCAAGCCGGCCTCAAGATCACCGGAATTCCCACCTCGAACGCAACCAAAGAATTGGCCACCGGTCTGGGAATCCCGCTCACCACACTGGATAAAATCACCGAGATCGACGTAACCATCGACGGCGCCGACGAGATCGATCCACATTTGTCGCTGATCAAAGGCGGCGGTGGCGCGTTACTGCACGAAAAAATCGTCGCGTCCGCCTCGCGAAAGCTTGTGATTATTGCAGACTCCGGCAAGCAAGTGGCCACGCTGGGAAAATTCCCGGTGCCGCTCGAAGTTATCTCCTTCGCGCAAGCCCTCGTCCAACGCAAAGTCGAAGCCTTGGGCGCCTCCGTCAACCTCCGCATGGCTGGCGACAAACCGTACCTCACCGACGAAGGCCACCACATCCTCGATTGCCACTTCGGCGCAATTCCAGATGTCCCTGCCCTGGCCCGCAAACTAAGCGACATGCCCGGCATAGTCGAGCACGGCCTCTTCGTGAAAATGGCCACCACAGTTCTAATAGCCAAAGGCCCCGAAGTAACCGAACTTCCGTAGCCCCCATGGAGTGCGGAAGCGCAGCTTCCGCTTTCCGCGCAAACGTACCCGAAAACAAAACGACCAGCGGCGGCCCAGCTGCCGCCACCACCAAACCCAAGTTGATTGCCCACGCGCGTAGCGCCGCGCCTTCAGGCCGGCATCTTGGGGTTGCTGGGGTTGTTTGGGGTTCCCTGTTCCGTTCCCCCGCGCAATCGCAACCCCGCTACCCCCAAAAAGCCCCCAAGAAATTCATGCTAAAATTTCCCATGCGGGGCCGTTGCTTAAATGGATAAAGCACAGGTTTCCTAAACCTGCCATCCCGGTTCAAGTCCGGGCGGTCCCACCATCCAGTTCGCGGTTCATGGCAGTGTTTTCAGGAACCCACTTCTAGAGATCTTCTGGCTTCAAACCTGTATGCTTCGAAATTCTCGCCAGCATTTTCGGACCTATCTCTTCCGAATCGTGGAAGGCCCAGGTGAAATCGTTATATCCAGGGCGGGTCAATTGGAGGTGGGACGAACCAGTATCAGGCTTCGGCTTCCAACCGATCCTTAGCAAAGCTCTGTAGACCTTCTTCGCTTTGCTACTCGGCCAGCGGCTCACTGGTTGCAGGCGAAACTGACCACGAGTTCATTCGCTGGTGCCTGGTTGACTTCTTGAGTTATGCGGTCAGCCAACACGCGCAAAGCCAATGCGTGAACGGACCGAATGGCATCGGCTCTGGTTTTACCATAAGCCATGACGCCGGGAAGCGAAGGTATTTCGGCGATCCAACGGCCGTCACTTTCCTGCTCCAGTTCGATCTCAAAGTTAAGCGACATTGTTTCTTCTTTGCTTTCAGTCATTAGATGCATGATGACTTCCCTATAGGTGCGTGTCAATGGCACCCGCATATCCTTTGGCTAAAGACGAAAACTGAGCCAAACAAGGTACGTCGTACAGAACTCAAAGCTTATTTATATATGTATATACTTCTCTTGTGAATATTAATGGCAGGTGGCACAACCTTAATTTCCAAAACGAATTTGGGTGGCCTACCCTTTGCGTTTTTTGCAAAGGGTGGGCTCTTCCTCTTCGGGTTACAATCTCGAACACCCTATCTGGCTTAGGATCGGATCCACAACTCTCATCAACACCTCGCCGACGTCGGCGGATTGTACTTGGGCAGTTTTCTACGCGTGCCCACATTTGTGTTATTTCATTCGAATGAACGCGCTGCAACTGCTTGCTGCGCAAGGGCATTCCTGGTTTGAAACAAAAACACTCTTATTCGAATATTAGTTACTTATTTATATAACTTATGTAGTCGGCGCGCCGACCAAATCCGCCGTCGATGAACGTCGGATTGCCACATGCCCATTGGTCGACTCGAACCGAGGCCCATTCTTATCCGCCACTGATCGCCGGTACGATCGAGACTTCTGCCCCTTCAAAAACAGCGGTCGCAAGTCCACCGGTGTAACGTACATTCTCGTTGCCCACAAAGATATTCACGTGTTGTCGAGTTTCCCCCGTTTCAGTCAGCACTCTGTCACGCAATCCCGAGTATTCAACGAATAGCGCCTGTAAAGCCTGGACTAGGTTGGCGCCCGCTTCCACCTCCACACACACGGTGCTCTGATTCCCTGTGAACTCGCGAAGCGGACCCGGAATTTTAAACAAGACCTTCATCAGCGTGATTTCCCGCGCCTGACTCTTCTGATACGCGCGGTTTTCCGTTTTTGGGGAATTCTTGACTTCAAATTTGGCTTCGCTGTTGGCGCCGCATCCATGTGGACGACAGCGGCCTTCACGCACAAGATCTGCGGTAATCCTTCCACTATTTTCTTCCAACTTTTTCCTTCATCCCTCGATCCATAAATCTTTCCACTTCGCGTTCCAAAGTAAATCCCCGCTGGATCAAGTGAATCGGACGACAGAGCATCTCGTAATACCGTTTCGTACGCCCCCTTCTGCGGCAATCCCCGGCCCAGGGCCTCCCAGGAACCACCCGCATTTCGCGTACGGTAAACTCGCAAATGGCCCTCTGGCGTGCAGCGAAACTCATCCGATTCCACCGGTACGATGTACACGCAGTCCGCATCGTGCGGGTGCATCAGCATCGCGAAACCAAAATCCCAGGGCACCCCGTGCGCGATGTCCTGCCACGAATCACCGCGATTATCGGAACGGTATAGCCCCCAATGGTTTTGCAAAAACAATCGCTCCGGCCGGGATTCATGTAGCGCAATCTTATGCACGCACTGTCCGAACTCTGGATATTTCTCCGGCAGGAACACCACGCGAACTCCATTGTTGCGCGCCAGCCACGTGGTCCCGCCGTCCTCCGTGCGGTAGACGCCCCCGGCGGACACCGCCACGTACATACGGTCTTTGTTGCACGGATCGGGCAGAATGGTGTGCAGAATCAATCCGCCATTGCCGGGCATCCAACGTGGCCGATGCGGATGATCGTACAACCCGCGAACCAGCGACCAGGATTCACCATCGTCTCCCGACTCGAACAAGGCCGCGGGTTCCACTCCACAATACAGTTTCTCCGGCTCATCATTTCGGCCCAGGCAAATTTGCCAAATGTTCCGCAGGGAAGCGCCAGACTCCGTGGGAAACCTGATGCTCGCCTCCAGAGGATTCGTCCATATTCTGCCGAAGTCATCGCTGGAGCGCAGAAACGCACCCCACATCACGTTGTTTGCCGAAACCCACAAGCGGTGCCGGCCGCTTCGTCCGTCATAGGCCATCGCATAGATACCTTGGCCATGGAAATACGGCCCCGCGACGTCCCATTTCGAGCGGTCGCGGGATGAGCGTAGAAAAAACGCTCCCTTATTCGTCCCTACCAGCAACAGCACGTCTCCGTTCTTCACAGAGAGGTGTTCCATTCCCCGGAGTACCAGCGTTCGAGACCCTCGCGTTTCTTCCGAGGGATGCCAGCTTTGCAGAACCGCGCCCTGAACCGTCTCGAGCGCCACCCGGACTTCACTTGCGCGCTGGTAACGCCCCGTGCGTTCCTTCATCAAGCAGCGCTGGATCACCGCTGCCAGCCCGTAGGGAACAGTTGCAGGCAACGGAGGAGGAGGCTCCCGCAGGATTGCCGAGGTCACTTCGAAGCCGGTGTTTCCGCGAAACGGCAGCTTCCCGGCCGCTGCCTCATAGAGCAGCACTCCCAGCGACCATACATCGCTAAGGTAATCACCCTTTTGTCCGCGCAAGACTTCCGGTGCCATGTACGGCAGCGTTCCCACCAGCTTGCTTTCCAGCGAAGAATGAGAAAGCGTGAGCTCGCTGATTTCTTCACGCTCGATCCGTGTGGCCAGGCCGAAATCCAGCACCTTCACGCGTCCCTCGGGCGTTACCATCACATTCGAGCCCTTCAGGTCGCGATGCACAATTCCGCGGTCATGGGCGTGGGCCAGCGCGTCGGCGATCTGCGTGCCGTAGCGCGTCACGGTTTCCATCGGCAGTCCCGTAGTCGTTGTTAAATCACTGAGCGACCGCCCTTCAATCAGTTCCATCACCACGTAGAAGTCGTTGCTCACCTCCCCCACCTGGTGAATGGTGCAAATATTTGGGTGGCTTAGGGATGACGCAGTCTGCGCTTCCCGCAACAGATGGCCTGGGCCAACTTTGTCGACCGCTCCGTGGGCAAGCAGCTTCAGCGCCACGTCGCGGTTTAGAACTTCATCCCGCGCGCGGTACACGACACCCATACCGCCTTCGCCAATCTGTGCAAGGATTCTGTAGTGATCCAGCGTTTGTCCAATCATGGGATCCATGGCAGGTCATCCTATCATGTCGTGCTCGTAGGCCCGGTCAGGACTTCGCCGGCGTCGGCGGACTGTATTTGGGGAGTTTTCTACGCGCGCCCACATTTGTGTTATTTCATTCGAATGAGCGTACCGCAACTTCTTGCTGCGCAAGGGCATTCCTGGTTTGAAACAAAAATCCTCTTATTCAAATGTTAGTTACTTATTTATATAACTTATGTAGTCGGCGCGCCGACCAAAATATCCTGCCGTCGCCGACGAATCATCCGACCAGCGCCATCCCATGTTTCCCAGCCCGCTTAGTCAATCTGTGATACTTGTTCTGTTATCTATACACATGTGAAATGTCGGCGCGCCGACCAAATCCACCTTCGCGCAGCGACATTAATCCTATTCGTGCTTCAGGCTTTCGTTTCCGGCAGTGGCGGGCAGCCCGGGAACGACGCCAGGGCTGTGTTTCCAATGTATTTCAAGTCTTCGATGCCGATTTTTGCTGTGTAGAAACCGTCGCAGGTCATCAGGCGGAGCTTGGTGAAAAACGCGATGCCCTGGCTGAGCGTGGGATCCTTCTGCGCATTCTCGCGATACGCGATCAGGTCGAGCACTTCCTTCTGCTGCCCCGGAGTGCATTCAAGAAAAGTGCGCTGGTAGCGGTCGGCGCAGAAATCGTCCAGCCACATCAGCCCGCCACCCAACGTTTCCTGGTATTCCTCGTTTTCGCTGCTCAGCAGGTCGATGAATTCCGGCGCGCCCGCTTCCACGGCGCCGCCGGATACTTCATCCTTGGGAATAATCGCGTCGCAAAGAACCAGCAAAGTTTGATACTGGTGCGCCGGAAAATATTTCGGCGTGTACTTCCCTGCCGAAGCGGCTTTCTCTTTCTGGATCAGCTCGTGCGCCAGTCCGGCGGCTTGCGCCGGAATCATTTGCAGCACCGACCCGCCCGCCGCGCCGATCGCCAGATTGCGCAAAATGTCTCGTCTGGAAATTCCGTCAGCCACCTTAGAGACTTCCTTTCTTCGCCTGATCCAGCAAATATTCCGACGCCCGCCAGGAAAGGGCCATGATCGTCAGCGTGGGATTCTTGTCCGGGTTGGTGACCAGCGGCGCGCCGTCGGTGACAAAAAGATTTTTCACGTCGTGCGCCTGGCAATATCCGTTCAGCACGGAAGTTTTTGGATCGGCGCCCATACGGGCGGTGCCCACTTCATGAATAATTTTTCCGCCAGGCTGAATCCCGAACGGATACGCGCCATCCGATTCCGTATGCGTCGTATATTGGCCGCCGGCGGCCTCAACGATTGCGCGAAACGTCTGCTGCATATCTTTGGCCTGGCGCAATTCGTAATCGCTCCACTTGAAGTGGAAGCGCAGCACGGGAATTCCAAACTGATCGACAACTTCAGGGTCGAGTTCGCAGAACGTATCTGGATTCGGCACCATTTCGCCGCGCCCGGAAAATCCGATCGTAGTGCCATAGTGTTTACGGCACGTGGCCTTCAGACTTGCGCCGTATCCCTCAACTTCCTCGCAAAGATCGTGAAACATTCCCGCGCTGGGCATTTCGCGCCCGCCGCCCAGTTCAATGTGATAGCCGCGCGGGAAATCATTGGTGCGATCGTATTTCCACCACGGAATATACAAATGCATGCCACCGGTTCCGTCGTGATTATGCGGCGGCATTTTCTCCAGTTGTGGGAAATAGCCTTCGCCATCGCTGCCCACGGAATCCGTCAGATTGCGCCCCACCTGTCCGGAAGAATTGGCAAGTCCATCGGGGAATAAAGACGATCTGGAATTCAGCAGCAACCGCGCCGATTCGCACGCGCTGGCCGCGACAACCACCGCGCGAGCCGCAATTCGCTTTTCCGTGTGCGTGGTTTTATCGATATAAGAAACGTCGCTAGCTTTTCCATCAGGACCGATGAGGATTTTCCGTGCCATCGCTTGCGGAATCAGCGTGAGCCGCCCGGTTTCCAACGCGGGCGGAATCAGCACCTGGCTGGAACTGAAATTGGAACCCGTCGCGCAGCCGCGGCCGCACTGCGCGCAATAATGGCAGGAAGGCCGGCCATTCAGTGGCTTCGTGAGAATCGCCAGCCGGGAAGGAATGCACGCGATATTCAGGCTATCGCAAGCTTTCTTGATGATCAGTTCGGTGCAACGCGGTTTGGGAGGCGGAAGAAAAATCCCGTTCGGCGCGCTGGGAATATTTTCGTGCGAACCGAAAACGCCGATGTACGATTCCACCTTGTCGTAATAGGGCGAAATATCCTCGTACGTGATTGGCCAGTCGTCGCCGATGCCATCGCGCGTTTTGGATTTGAAATCGACGGGAGAGAAACGCAGCGCGATTCTTCCCCAATGGTTTGTGCGGCCGCCCACGATGCGTGAACGGAACCACTGAAAATTCGCGCCGGGGGCCGAGGTATACGGCTCGCCTTCAATTTTCCACGCTCCGTTGGGAGCCAGGAATTCCCCGAAGTTTTCCGCCGCCTTACCGCCAACACCCACTCCGCGATGTGGCAGATCGTACGGCCACAAAAACATTTTGTAATCTGTGCCCGGATTTACGGGGCCGCCGGCCTCCAACAAGGCCACGGTGAGACCGCCCTCGGTGAGAACCTTCGCCGCCATCCCGCCGCCGGCGCCAGAGCCGATCACGCACACATCGTACGTTTTCGGCGAACGAATGACTTGGGTCACTTGG
The DNA here is from genome assembly GCA_963709705.1 of Candidatus Acidiferrales bacterium. GTDB lineage: Bacteria > Acidobacteriota > Terriglobia > Acidiferrales > UBA7541 > Acidiferrum. Next base: position 416,917 of record CAVPXU010000012.1, on the reverse strand, counting down.
AGATGCTCCGAGGGCGCTCCACTACAACGCAAAAATTCCGCCGGCAATGGATCGGAGTTTGCGTAGGTTAGCCGCCGAGTATTTCGTTGCGGACATTCTTCAGCACGTAGGCGGCGCGTTCCACGCCGACTTCGCCCGACAGGATCGGATCTTCATTTTCGATGCTGAGAATGCCTTCGTAATTGATGTCCATGTACGCCTGCAAAATAGCTTTCCACGTCGACGCGCTGTGGCCATAGCCGACGGCCCGGAACGCATCCGAAGCCATGGGCAAGTCTTGCTTCTCAAACACAAAATTAAGCACGCCGTATTTCGCCACATTTTCTGGATACAAAACCGTATCCTTCATATGCGCGTGATAGATCATGCCCTGTTTGCCGAGGAAATGGATCACTTCCACAGGATCGCAACCCTGCCAGAAAAGATGGCTGAGGTCACAGTTCGCGCCGATTTCCTCGCCCACTGCCTCCCGTAGCCGCAACAACGTGCGTGGATTATAGACTACAAAGTTAGGATGCATTTCAAAGGCTAAACGATGGATGCCGTGATCGCGGGCGTATTTGGCCGCATCTTTCCAGTACGGCACCACCTTTTCTTTCCACTGCCACTGCAGCATCTGGTCATATTCTTCCGGCCAGCGATAAGTGATCCAGTTCGGCTGCGTATCCGTGGGAGAGCCTCCGGGACAGCCGGCAAAGCCCACGATGACTTTCACGCCGATCATTTGCGCCAACTGAACCGTCTTGCGGAAGCTCGCGTCATCGCGCGCGGCGTGCTTGGGATCGGGGTGAATGGGGTTGCCGTGACAACTCAGCGTGGCTACCTGGATGCCGCGGTCCTCGAACTTTTTCACCCAAGCTTTGGCTTTCGCGGGATCGGCAAGAAATTCGTCCACCGGACAATGATTCGATCCCGGATAACCGCCCGTTCCAATTTCCACCGCTTCCAGGCCCAGGCCGCTGATCTTGTCGATCATAGCGTCCAGCGACAGATCGGCATAGACAGGATCAAACACGCCGATGGGAATTTTCTTTTTTGCTCCGGTAGATACTTGAGAAGAACCAGACAAGGTATCCTCCTTGGAAAAGAAACCGCGTGTTTCTGCAAAATGCGATCCACCTGGCACCGCTGCCGCAAGTAGGCCTGTGCTCGTGGTGGCGAGAAACTGCCTGCGATCAAGACCAACGGATGAATCCGGGCCATTGCTACGTTCTGCGCTCATGCGAGAACCTCCAGGAAGTCAAAAAAAGGAGCGAATAGACCAGAAAATTATACGCCCTGGGACGGGGTGAGGAAAGGAAGCCGGAAATTATTTGTGGGGACGCAAAGCTTCCAGCGCGGGGACGGAAACCGCATTGGTCAACGCGCGCTCCGGCTGCGCTTTTCCGTTTTGCAGGGCGTCCACGAGCATCTCCATGGCTTGTCCGGTGTTCGGAGGAATAAAAATGGTGGCGGCCAGCAGGCCGCTGCGCACCCAGGATTGTCCGGTGTTTGGCAGGCCGTCACAGCCAAGAAACGGCAGAGCCAGCCAGCGCTCGCGTTCCACTTCCGAGGTCAATTCCTGGAACGCCTTGCGCGCTCCGATAGCCATGGAATCGTCCTGAGCCGCAATGAGATCGGTGGTGGCCTTTTGCGAAGTGGAAAGTTTCAGCCAGGATCGCACGGCGCGTTGCGCGCTTTCTTCAGTCCACTGTCCCTTGAGTGTGGTCAGGTGAATGTTGTGCGGCTTGGCTTCCTGCATACCCAGGGTGCGGTCTTTTGCCGCGGAATTTTCCGATGGTCCCTGGATATAAAGCACCGTGCCGCCTGTGGGAAGCAGCGCGGCGCACTGGCGTCCCTGAATGCGGCCGATTTCCACATGATCGGAGCTGACGGTGAACACCGGGGCCTTGCCGGCCAGGCGAAGTTCAGAAACATAATTGGCGTCGCGATTGAGCACCGCCCAGCCGATGCCCGAGTTGACGGCAGCGCGCGCGACTTGCGGCAGCGCCGTTCCGCCAACAGGCTCAAAGATAATTGCGGACGGACGATCGTCTGGCGCCGCTTGCACGGCCTTCAAAATCTGCGTGCTTTGATTGATCGCGTCGTTATCGGCGTAGAGAATCTGAAGATCAACATTGAATTTTTTCGCTGCCGTCTCTGCGGCACGTGCTTGTTCAATCTGGTAATCGTTGTCGTTTGTCGTTAGTGCAACTAAAAACCGTAGCTTTCGCATGGACTCCCCGAGTTCTGCTTCTTTTTCTAACGATACACCCGGAAGAGCCGGAGTGCGCACAATCCTCGAAGCGCGTTGCGAAGCAGAAACCTGTACTGAAAAAGTAAAACCTTGTGGACATAGCAAAGAAGATGGTGTTCTCGCGCGGTCTATTGCACTGGCTGGAACACTCTGAGTAAAGCAGCGCAGGCAAAGCATCCTGGCTGGGTTAAAAGGCGCAATGCGAACTATAAGCACAACTTTTGCTCCCCATAAGTCATTGCCAGGCAAGGGATTAGCACCGGGACCTGGCTGTGGCCGTGGTAAGTCGCGTGCACTTGCCTACAGGGAGGCAGCGTCTATGGAGCTGCTGACGGAACCCGCCGCGTGTCTTCGCAGGGGAAGCGATCGCCGCCCCCTCTGGTCAATCCCTGATTCAACGTCTGAAAGTTTAGGAGAAAACGGCCCGCATTCGTTCGACACACTTGGCGTGGCGCCGATAAGTCAGTCGACCTGGGAGCAACTATGAACTGGCAAGACGAATACCGGAGAAAAGCCGTCACCCCAGCGGAGGCCGTGCAATGTATTCAGTCTGGCATGCGCGTGTACATTCACCCGGGCTGTGCCGAGCCAGAAACGCTGGTGGAAGCGCTGATGGCACGCGCGCCGTTCGTGAAGAACGTGGAAATTCTGCACCTGATGACCACCGGCCGGGCGGACTATATCGCGCCAGAGGTGGAAGGACATTTTCGGCACAACGCCTTGTTCATCGGCGGAAATGTGCGGCAGGCCGTCAACGAGGGGCGCGCGGATTACACGCCGATATTTTTGAGCCAGGTGGAGGAATTGTTTGAGAGCGGGCAAATGCCGATCGATGTGGCGCTGATTCAGGTTTCGCCTCCGGACGCACATGGTTTTTGCAGCTTTGGCGTGGGCGTGGACGCCACATTGACGGCGGCGAGATTCGCCAAATTCGTGATTGCGCAAGTGAATGATCAGATGCCACGCACCTTTGGCGATTGCTTCCTGCATATCAAGGACATCGACGCAGTGGTGGAAGTCTCCCGGCCGTTGTGTGAATTGAAATCCATTCAGATTACCGAGGTTCATCACGCCATCGGCAAGCATGTGGCCGGACTGATTGAAGACGGCGCCACGCTGCAATTGGGAATTGGGGGAATTCCAGACGCGGTGCTGCTGGAATTGACGCATCACCAGGACCTGGGAGTGCAGACGGAAATGCTGAGCGACAGCGTGATTCCGCTGATCGAGTCCGGAGTACTGAACGGCAACCGCAAGAGCATTCACCACGGCAAGATCATTCTTTCGTTTGTTCTTGGTACAAAAAGACTGTTCGACTACGTGAACAATAATCCGGTGTTTGAATTTCATCCCAACAAGTACACCAACGATCCGTGGGTGATCGCGCAGAACGACAAGATGGTGGCGGTGAACTCGGCGCTGCAGGTGGACATAACCGGACAGGTTTGCGCGGACTCCATCGGCACTTTTTTCTACAGCGGTATCGGCGGGCAAGTGGACTTTATTCGCGGCGCTTCGCATTCCAAGGGCGGCAAACCGATCATCGCTATTCCCGCTACGGCAAAGAACGGAACGATTTCGCGGATTGCGCCGATGCTCGATCCGGGGGCTGGTGTGGTGACGTCGCGCGGCGCCGTGCACTACGTGGTGACGGAATTCGGCGTTGCGTATTTGCATGGACGCACGATCCGGCAGCGCGCCGAGGCCCTGATCCAGATCGCGCACCCGAAATTCCGCAACGAATTGTTCGCCTATTGCGAAAAGACGCGCTGGCTGCAACGGCCCGCGCTTCAGGAGAGGTGAGCCATGGCAACGCAAGCTCGAGGCAAAGTGACTATCGACACGCTGGAGTGCAAGGGCTGCGGCATCTGCGTGGATGCTTGCCCGCCGAAGTGCCTGCTTCTGTTGGCGGAATTGAATGCGTACGGCGTTCACCCGGCGCATTACACGGGCGAGAATTGCTCTGGCTGCGGCATTTGTTTTTATGTTTGCCCGGAACCAGGAGCTATCACGGTGTTCCGGTTAATTGTGCCAAAGGCGGTGAATCCGCAAATGGAGGCAAGCCATGCGGCAACTTTGTAAGGGCAATGTGGCAGTTGTGAAGGGCGCGGTGCTGGCGGGTTGCAAGGCGTATTACGGCTACCCGATTACCCCAGCGAGCGAGATTGCGGAAGCTGCCGCGGAATATTTTCCACAAATCGGGGGGACATTTTTGCAGGCGGAAAGCGAAGTTGCCGCAATCAATATGGTTTATGGCGCGGCATCCGCGGGACTGCGTGTGATGACTGCTTCCTCGGGTCCTGGATTGAGCCTGATGCAGGAAGGCATGTCGTATCTCGCGGGGTCCGAGTTGCCCTGCGTGGTTGTCGATGTGGTGCGGGGCGGGCCCGGGCTTGGAAATATCGCGCCGGAACAGAGCGATTACTTTGCCGTGGTAAAAGGCGGAGGACACGGAAACTACAAAAATCTGGTGCTCGCACCTGCGTCCGTGCAGGAGATGGCGGACCTGACCATGCTGGCATTTGAATTGGCGGATCGTTATCGCAATCCCGCCGTCGTGCTGACCGATGGCTTTATCGGACAGATGATGGAACCTCTGCAGTTGCAGGCACACGAAATCCAGCAACCGGAAAAGCCTTGGGCGGTACGCGGAACTGCCGATACACGCAAGAATCTTATCTCTTCCATCTTTCTGGAGCCGGACGAACTGGAAGCGCACGTGATGAAGCTGGACGCGAAATACAAAAAAGCGGCAGAGGTTGAAACGCGCCATGAGCTGTACAACGCCGAAGATCCCGAAGTTCTGCTGGTCGGCTATGGAATCACTTCACGCGTGCTGCGAACCGTGGTGGATGCGGTAAGGAAAGAAGGACTTCGCGCAGGGCTTTTCCGCCCGATCACTTTGTGGCCATTCCCCGCGGAGGCGCTGAGGAAAGCGGCGCGGCGGGCGCAAATGGTGTTGGTGGTGGAAATGAGCACGGGCCAGATGGTGGAAGATGTACGGCTGGCGCTGGACGGAAGAGTGGATGTGGAGTTTTACGGCCGAGCGGGAGGAAACGTGCCGCTGGCGGATGAAGTGCGCAAGGAATTGTTTGAGCGCATGGGAATGGTGGCGGAGTGGGGCGTTTAAGCTGCACGGGACGAAATTGAGAGGTGGCACTGTGGACGAATATAAAGTGATCGAGTCTAAGTCACCCGTGTTTTACGAAACGTACGAGCGCAAGGGTGAATTGCAGCACCAAACGCATTATTGCCCGGGCTGCGGGCACGGCGTGGTTCACAAGCTGATTGCGGAGGCCATTGCGGACATGGGCACGCAGGATCGCAGTATTTTTGTGAGCCCGGTCGGTTGCTCGGTGTTCGCCTACTATTATTTTGATATGGGCAACGTGCAGGCGGCGCACGGGCGCACGCCTGCGGTGGCCACGGCGCTGAAGCGGTCGAATCCGGACAGCATGGTGATTGCTTATCAGGGCGACGGCGACCTGGCAGCGATTGGAACCGCGGAAATTATTCATGCGGCGAACCGCGGCGAAAAAATCACGGTATTTTTCGTCAATAATGCGATTTATGGAATGACTGGCGGGCAGATGGCGCCGACGACTCTTGTGGGGCAACAGAGCACAACTTCACCGTGGGGCCGCCGGCCGAGCAACGAAGGCTATCCGCTGCATATGGCGGAACTGCTTTCCACGCTGGAAGCGCCGGTGTATGTGGAGCGCGTGGCGCTGAACGACAACAAGAACATCATGAAGGCGCGACGAGCAGTGAGGAAAGCGCTGGATTTGCAACGCAAGGGCGCGGGATTTACGTTTGTGGAGATTTTGTCTCCTTGCCCGACAATCTGGAAAATGACGCCGCAGGAATCGCGGAAGTGGATTGAAGAAAAGATGCTGGCGGTGTTTCCGCTCGGCGTATATCGCGACCGCGAGCTTGCACCAGTGAATGATGCCGTGCCACAGGTGACGGTGAGGAAGTTGCTGGGGCTTGAAGATGCGAAGAGCGAAGAAGCTCTGGGGAACGTCGTTCCCGCTGAGGCGCATCCCGATCTACGCGTAAATATTGCCGGATTCGGTGGGCAGGGCGTTTTGTTGCTTGGGCAAATCCTGGCGGAGATGGGAATGCGGGCAGGACGAGAGGTGAGCTGGCTGCCATCGTACGGCCCGGAAATGCGCAGCGGCAGCGCGCATTGTTACGTTTGCCTGGCGAGCGAACGCGTGGGCTCTCCGCTGGCGGAGCATCCGGACGTGCTGATCGCCATGAACGAAATTTCGCTGCACAAGTTTGCGAAACACGTTGGGGCGCACGGGACAATTCTCTATAACAGCGCGAAATTGCCGGACGGCTTCCCGCCGCAAGAAGCGATGATTTATTGCGTAGCGGCTGCCGAGATTGCCGACAAGCTCGGCACTACAAAAGCGACCAACATGGTCATGCTCGGGGCGTTGCTGGAATTAACGCACACGTTGCCGAAGGAGAGCGCCGTTACTCTGCTGCAAGCAAAAGTGCGCAACCGGCAACTACTCGAAGTGGATTGCCAGGCGATCGACGCGGGGATCGCGAACCTGCGGCAACAACGGGAAGCCGCTCTGGCCAGCGCGCAGAAACACGAAGGCGAATTGACGCACAGCCGGTAGTGGCGCTACTTCCACCTTCCCTCGCCTTCCACAATATTGATGTAGCGATCAGGCGTTATTGAGGCTTTTCGTCCGCGGCTGGAGGAGCCGTGGAAGTGGTGAGGCTGCGGTGAAGTGCGAACTCTTTATCCGCCTCTTCCTTTTGCCCGGTACGGATGAGAGCGGTGCCAAGAGAATAGTGGACTGTGGGATTTCCCGGCGTGAGGCGCTCGGCGATGCGTAATGGGGGAATGGCCTCCTGATAACGCTTCACAGTGACAAGAGCGAAGCCCCAGCCAAGATACGCTTCCGCGAAGTTAGGATCGAGTTTCGCGGATGCCGAAAATTGCGCGATCGCTTCGTCCCAATTCTCTTCTCGCCGGGCCAGTTCTCCCAAGACGTAGTGGGCGGCGGCGTTCTTCGGGTCGATCTCAATCTCTTTCTGGAATTCCTGCTTGGCTCGATCGGTCATCTTGGCATCAGCATCGGGACGCGAGAGCAGCGCCCTGCCCAACAAGAAATGCAGCCCCGGGGAGTTCGGCTCTTTTTGGATCATGCTTTCGTATTCGTGCTGGGCTTCGTCCCACTTGCCCTGCATTTCCAACGCTTCGGCATTCAGCTTATGCGCAGCGATCGATTGCGGAGCGTTGGCGCCAAGATCCTGGGCAGTTCGAGTGGACAGATCAGAATAGGCGTGCACCAGCACGAAGAGCACTTCTGGATCCTTGGGAAATTGTTTGGTGAGCGCACGGATAAAATCCATAGCCGCGTCGCGATTGTCTATCGTCAGAGAGCAGCGCAGCCCGAGTATGCCGATTCTTTTCCGCGTCTCGGCGGACGCTTCGCTACTCATACCCCGTTTCAGCGCGGGAACGGCTTCCTTGCAATGTCCTTCTTCTCCCAGAGTGATGGCTTTTTCGACGGTCATTGACGAAGGCGCCTCAGCGGAGTGGGCAGCCTTGGGAGCCTGAGCGAAGAGTGGGTCTGCAACAGTGAGGAGGCCGGTGAGGGAAAGGAAAAGTGAGGCAATACTTGTGTTTCTGGACATTCGCTTTGTTGCCGTTGTGCACCCGAACGAGGATTTCGGTGGCAGACTCCACCAAAAAAAAATGAGGCAGGCGGGGGTGTACGCCTGCCTCATTATACGTTGTTCGCAGTTAGAAGTAGAGCTTCAAGGCAAACTGGATATTTCTCGCAGGTTGCGAAGCCGTGATGACGCCCGTGTTCGACTGATCGACAGTCGTGTTCGGAGCGGCAAGGTTGACGCGGTTGAACGCATTCAGGAAGTCGGAACGGAACTGCAGTCTGAATCGTTCTGTGAGCTGGAAGTTTTTCTGTAAGCTGATATCCCAGTTGTAGTAACCCGGACCGCGTAGACCACTGAGTTGTGGGGCGCAGGAGCCGAAGCCGCTGGTGTTGTCCGTGTAGTTGCTCGGATTAAACCAAAGGATCCCGCCGCCCCCCTGTGGAGCCGTGAAGGCACGCCTTCCGTACACTTGGTTCTGGCCGTCGCAGTTCGGACGAATGCCGCCGGACAACGTACCCGTCGGATCGCTGGAGAGGTTGTACATGGCCATCGGGAAGCCGGTGTGGAGAGAAAGGATCGGGCTAACCGTCCAACCTCCCACGATAGCGTCGGCAGCCTTGTTCATGTTGCTGCCAAACTGCCGACCTTTGCCTACTGGCAAATCGTAAATGGCATATGCAGTCAGCGTGTGAGTGGCATCGTAATAGCAAGGTGACCATTCAGCGCCCGGATCGTACACGTTCTGCCAGTACGGAGAAGCGGTGTTGGATCCTCTCGCTCCTGACCACGTGCCGTAATAGCCGGTGTTGTTGGACATGCACTTGGAGAAGGTATAGGACACCTGATATTGCAGGCCCTTGCTCATGGTCTTCTGGAGCACGGCTTGCAGTGAGTTGTACATCATTCTGCCGTTCGACTGTGTACCGGAGACGGTGCCGCCGGTGGAGTCAATGGCAGCGGCCAATTGCGGACCGATACCGTTCTGGAAGTACAGACTTTGTGACGTGCAGGGAGCCGAGGCGCAGGAGGTGGAAGGCTCTGCAACGAGCTGGTTGTACTTGAAGGGCACCATAAGGTGATAGGCGACTTGGCCGACATAGCCAACCTGGAGGGTCAACGAGTTCGAGAACTGATGTTGGACCGTCAGGTTAATTTGGTCGTCGATCGCTGGCTGAACGTTGGCGTCCCACAAACGGAAGACCGAGCCGTTGTAACAGGAAAAGTTCGGGCAAGCAAGACCCTGTGGAGGCGGGGCAATGATGCCCTGCGACAGGTTGGTGTTAGGGAGCGCGAAAGTGGTGCTGCCCGTCGTCGTATATAGTGTCTGGAACTCGCCACCCGCAGTCGCTCCGCCGTCATACGGCGGGTTCAAAGGCAACCGAAGATTGGTGCCGGTGCCTTCTAGGTAGTCGGAGATGGTAAAGGCGCCACGAATGACAGTCTTCCCTTCAAACCGACCGCCGGGAGTATAAGCAAAGCCGATACGCGGCTGGAAGTCTTTTCCGCCATAGGTGCCGTTATAGAGCGCGCGGCTGGCACCGTCTTGGTTCGCGTATTGAATTTGGCCCTGTTGGATGTTGTAGTTGATCTGCTGGTCGTTCCGCTCGATCCAAGGCGTGTGCGCTTCGTAGCGCAGGCCGAGGTTGACGGTCAAATGATCGGAGACGCGCCAGGTATCCTGGCCAAATCCAGAGAAGATGTTGGAGGTCTGCACCCAGTTGCCGCTGTTGAGGCCGCGTCCGAAGGAGCTAGGTAGACCCAAATAGAAATCGGAGATACCGCTGCCGCCGGTTGGAGCTACGCCGCCGGTGGTCGTGGTGGCGGAGGATGCTGTGAAGTTAGGTCCGAAGACGATATTGCCTAACTCTCCGCTATTCCCCGAGTAAAAGACGGTGATGTTGTCAAACATGTACTGTCCGCCAAACTTCAACGTATGGCGACCCTTCGTCCATGTAACGGCATCGTCAAATTGCCAAACTTGGCTGTTGAAGCTCTGTGTAACCATGCTGTTTCCAATGGCGTTATAGGTACCGCCGTTCGGGCCCGAAGGAGTGCCGCCGTTGAAGTTGAGACCCAAGAGACCGATCAACGTCCCTGGGTTGGAATTGGCGATTCCGATGGACTGGCCAAACGCGCCAACCGAGGGATCCCAAGCCGTTCCGGTATTGAGAACGATGTGGTTCCAGCCAAAACGCATGTCGTTGACGATGGTAGGTGAGATGGAGCGGGTCCAATCACCTACGGTGCTCCAGATAGGAGCGGTAACCAATCCGTTGCCCAAGAGCGGCTGGGAGTTGGTCGACGGGTCAACCTGCAGGGCACGGGTAAACCGACCGGAAACCTGATCCTTGTCAGAGATCCGGTAGTCGATCCGAATGTCACCTTGGTCAGCATTGTATTGCGTGCTATTCAGATTGATGGCGTTATTGACAGTGTTGCCATTAATCGTCTTCGGATAGAGCGCCGATGCGAACAAAGCAGCCGCGACGGGGCTGATCATGGTTTGCGGAATGACGTTTCCCGGAAAAATCGGACGCGTAGCGTTTGCAGCTGCGGAAGCTGTGCAAGGGACACCAGACACACCGGTACCCGCAGCACAGGGATTGTACAGCTGGGTTGGAGAAGAACCGGTCAAGAGCGAGCCGAAGTTGCCAGCCTGTTCCTGAGGCGTAAGCACAGTAAGGTATCCGGCTGCGGGGGGATGATCAAAGCGCTGGCCTTGATAATCCATAAAGAAGAACAGCTTATTCTTAATGACGGGGCCACCGAGTGTTCCACCAAACATATTCCAACGAACTGGCGCAGTCGGAATGGCCGGCACTCCCGGATTGATTTTATTCTCCCACTGATCGGCGTTCAGGACGTTGTTGCGGAAAAACTCCCAGATATCGCCATGGAAAGCGTTGGTGCCGGACTTGATGGAGGCGCTAACGATACCGCCCATAAAGTTACCGAACTCCGCAGGAGCGTTGTTGCTGATGAGGTTAAATTCCTCAATCGCGTCCGGCGAAGGAGTGTAGCCAAGAAGGTTGTCCGAAACTTCGTTATTGTCCATGCCGTCGAGAAGGAAGTTGTTTGACTGTTCGCGGTTCCCGTTGATGAAGGGGCGCGCACCGCTGTTCACGTTGTCGCCGTTATTAAAACTACTCGGATCGGGATGGATCGAACCAGGCGCAAGAAGCGTCAGTTCCACATAATTCCGAGTGGCGAGGGGCAATGCATCATTCGTCGCGGAATCGATGATGGTGTCGACTTGAGTGGTTTCGGTCTTCAGAATCGGCGCGGCGCCAGTGACTTCAATCGTCTGGCTTACTTGGCCAACTTTCAACTGGACGTCGACACGCGCAACCTGGTTCAACACTAGAGTAAATGTCGGATACAAGGCCGTTTGAAAGCCGGGCTTTTCGACGCGAAGTTCGTAATTGCCGACGGGAAGTAGAGGAATGCGATAGATACCCGAGTCATTGGTAACAGCGGTATAAGGTTCACCGCGCTCTACAGACTTAGCGGTGACCGTGGCTCCAGCAACGGCCGCACCGCTTGGATCGGTCACGGTTCCCGTGATCGTGGCGGTGACTTCCTGAGCGAAGGTGGCGTACGCCCCAATCAACAGAACAACGAGCGCGAGGCAACACAGCCCCAACGCCACAGACTGCAACTTTTTCATAAAGATCCTCCCATACTGCTCGTGGTCCACGAGCAGTCTCTCCCCGGCTTATTCTCGACAGAAAGCAACGGCAAGCACCCCAACTCAGCGACACAAGCTGATTCGTTGACAAGTAGCTATATAGCACCAAGAAACACTTGTCAAGCAGAAATTCTTAATTTATAAGAGAACCAAGACGCGTGCACTATAGCACCCAATGAATTCCGAATTGCCGAGCGAGTGGCCGGGGAGGGGGTGCACCCTACCCCGGCGGAACGCGCACGAAAGAGACTGAGGTCGCGCCATGGGTGTGAACCACGGGGCCGGGTGTATCGCTACAAGCATCGATATTGTAATCGGTTCTGAACACGTCCGCGCATTTTCGAGGAAAATCTTATGCAGGTAAAAGCTCGTAACGGCGTCCCCGCTTACCAGCGGATTCAAGGGGCCATACGGAAAATTATAAATGCTGGGGGATTGCGTCCGGGGGATGCGGTGCCCTCCGAACGCGAACTGGCCCGGATCCATGATGTGAGTTTGATGACAGCGCGACATGCGCTTGCCACTTTGGAACAGGAAGGCGTTGTGGAGCGCCGCCGCGGAGTGGGCACTTTTGTTTCTACGCCCAAAATCCACTTCAACAAGTTGATGAGCTACACGGAACAAATGAGAAGCCGGAGCTTGACGGCCGGCTCCAAAGTGCTGTTTGCCGAAATTGTAGACGACGAACCGGAAGCAACCGCGCGGCTTTCGCTTTCTCCGAAGAGCCACATATTGAAGCTCGAGCGCTTGCGGCATACCGCGGGGGAACCATTTGCGCTGGAAACCTGCTATTTTTCGGCAAAGCAATTCGCGGGATTGCTTTCCGAACCGTTGGAACATGAATCGCTGTTTGGGGTCCTGGAGCGGCACTACAAAGTTGTACTCGGCTATGCGGACGAGGAAGTAGATGCAACCGCTGCCGATCCGCGCACAGCAGAACTTTTGGGAGTGCCGAAGCGCGAACCGCTTCTGAGAATCAGGCAAGTGATCTATTCAACGAAGGGCACAGTGATCGTTTATGTGCTGGGAATGTACCGCTCCGACAGGCACAACCTGGTGATTCGCCGTTTTCGCTGATCGAGAAGCGATCCTTCCATTCGTATAACAAAGGAAGCCCAGCGCACCGGCTGGGCCTTTGTACGGCAGGCGCCACGCTGGCGGCGTCATCCCCTCTCGCCGTGCATGGCGGGCCTCTGTGGCATCCGTTGTGTTACGCGCAAATTGGCGGGCTTGGCGTGGCAACATTTATTACACTGCTGCTAGTTCCCATGCTCTATCGATCTTTGTGCTGGACCAGAATATTGTGAAGTGGGAAAGTCCCAGTGAAATGAAGAGCAAACACACCGAGGTTCAAAAGGGTGACTTCAGTGAGATTTAAGCTGATTGATAATGGCGTTGTGCTGCGCACGCTCTGCGGATTTGTTGTGATGGCGGCTCTGCACGTGTCTCTTCTCGCCGGCGGCGCAAACTCGCAAGCGCCTCCCGCACAAGCCGGCGTCGACGTAATTCACACGATGAGCGCGGCCTTCGAGTCGCTGGTGAAGCGCGTTTCTCCGGCGGTGGTGGAAGTGCTGGTGACCGGCTACGGATCCGGGGATGAAGATGATGATGACAAAGGACCGAGCCCGTTTGGACGAGAACGCAGCCTGGGGTCGGGAGTGATCATCGACCCGGACGGGTATATCGTTACGAATTATCACGTGGTTAAAGGCGCGGATCGCGTGCGCGTAATACTGACGCCGCAAGTGGGTGAAGAATCGCAGGCGCCGGCGATGCTGAAATCCAAAGGGCAAGTGTTGAATGCGCGCATCGTTGGGGCCAGCAAGACGATCGACCTGGCGGTGTTGAAAGTGGAAGCGACGGGATTGCCAACGCTACCCTTCGCTCGCTACGACCAGCTGCATAAAGGCGAGGTGGTTCTGGCATTTGGCAGCCCGGAAGGCTTGGAAAATTCGGTGACGTTTGGGCTGGTGAGTTCGGTTTTACGCCAGCCCGATCCAGATGATCCGATGGTGTATATCCAGACGGACGCGGCCATCAATCCGGGGAATAGCGGCGGACCGTTGGTGGATGTGGACGGCAACGTGGTGGGGATAGATACCTTTATATACACGAAATCGGGCGGGAATGAGGGGATCGGCTTTGCGATTCCCAGCGGCATCGCGCGCTACGCGTATGAGCAGATTCGCAAGTACGGGCGAGTGCGGCGGCGGACAATCGGGGCGGACCTGCAATCGTTGACACCGGATCTGGCGGGCGGGCTGAGTTTGACGGACACACCGGGAGTTGTGGTGGCGGATGTGGACGACGATGGACCCGCAGCGCATGCGGGGCTGAAGGTCGGGGACGTGATTGAATCCATCGACGGCATGCCGGTGGACAATGTGGCGCTGTTCACGCTGAGTCTTTATTTGCGCACGACCGCGGACAAAGTGAATTTGCAGGTTGTGCGAGGCAGTAAACGGCTGAGCATCGACGTTCCCGTGCTTGAGCCAACGCATGATCTCAGCCGGCTTGCCGATCTTTCCAACCCAACGACGGACTTGATCCCGCGACTAGGGATTATTGGAGCAACAATTACTCGGGAGATCGAGGAACTGGTCGGGCCGCTGCGAATTCCGTCTGGCGTACTGGTTACGGCGACGGTCGCCAACCGGCTGGCGGTGGATTCCGGGCTGCAGGAAGGCGACGTGATTCACGCGTTTAACCGCGCACCGATCAAAAGCATTGATGAGTTGCGGGCTGCTTTCGGGAAGCTGAAGCCCGGCGACCCGGTGGCGCTGCAGGTGGAGCGCGGCGGCAAGCTGACGTTCGTCACGTTTGAAATGGAATAGGCTGGTTGGGATAGGACCAGTGGGTTGCCCCGCGCAGGGCTGGGGATTCATACATTTAGGCAGCCTGTTTTGGCGGCTAAGTGTTATAAAATCCCGGTACGTCCCTTCCAGACTGCATTGCTGAAAAGCAGCAGTTCGGGTTTAGAAGCTCCGGAACCCAGCCATGACGCCAGACCTGATCGAGTGCACGGTTTGCCACACACCGAACCCCGTCACGGCCACAGTGTGCACTCGATGCGCCACGCCTATTACTACTGCTGATGCCACGGTCCTGGGAAACGAATTGGCCGAGGACGCGAAACTCGGCACCCACTCCAAAGCGGAAGTGAAGGCCACGAGCGAGACCGGCGATCCCGCGCAGGATCAGAATGCGACTTTATCTGGCGACCAAAACGCCGGAGATATGACGGATCTGAGCGGCGCACAAGGATGGTCGCGGCCCGTGGAGGCGGGAGCCCGGTCGGTGATGGCGGGGCGGCTGGCTCCGCACCGGATGCTCGGCAGACGTTACGAAATTATTCAATTGCTGGGCGAAGGCGGCATGGGCGCGGTGTACAAAGCGCGGGATTGCGAACTTGACCGCATGGTGGCGTTGAAGATTATTCGTCCGGAATTGGCCGTGCACGAACAAATCCTTGCCCGGTTCAAGCAGGAACTGATCCTGGCGCGCCGGATCACGCACAAAAACGTGATTCGTATTTTCGATCTGGGGGAAGCGGACGGGCTGAAGTTCATCACCATGGAATTTGTTGAGGGGAAGGATTTGAGTTCCCTCATCAAGGAAAAAGGGCGGCTCAGTTTTGAGGAGTGCGCCGACGTCATCTACCAGACTTGTACGGCGCTGGATGCGGCGCATTCCGAAGGCGTGGTGCATCGCGACCTGAAACCTCAGAACATCATGATGGAGAAGCACGGCCGGGTGATCGTAATGGATTTCGGGATTGCCCGGACGATGGAACAGGGCGGGATGACGCAGACCGGAGCGGTGATCGGCACACCTGACTACATGTCTCCGGAACAGGTGATGGGCGAAAAAGTGGATGCGCGTTCGGACCTGTTCACGCTGGGCGTGATTTTCTTCCAGTTGCTTGTGGGCCAGCTTCCTTATAAAGCGGACACGATGCAAGGAGCGATGTTCAAGCGCACGAAAGAAATACCACAAGCTCCGCAAGTGGTGGATTCCACCGTTCCTTCGCTGCTGAGCGACATTACAGCGAAGTGCCTGCAGCTTGATCCGCAGCTGCGCTACCAGTCCGCGGTGGAAATTCAGCATGACATCGACGCGTGGCGAGGCGGATCGACGAAGCGTTTGGAATTGCCGGTGCCGCCCGCTCCGCCAGAGCCGATAAAAACGCCGTGGTGGAAAAAGCCGGCCGTGTTGGTGCCTACCGCTGTGGTCGTGCTTGCGGGCGGCGGGGCGCTGGTAGGCGGAAAATTCTTTTCTCTGTCGACGGCGAAACCGCCGAAGCCTGTTGCGCCGGTGGCTTCGCTGGCGATTCTGCCGTTTCACAACGCTTCGAGTGACGCAAAGCTGGACTGGTTGGGCTCGAGCATGGCGGAAATGCTCAGCACGGACGTGGGGCAATCGGCGAGCGTGCGCATGGTTTCGGAAGATCGCGTGGAGCAAGTGCTGAAGGATTTGCGCGTGACACCGCAGTCGGAATTCGATCCCGCGACGGTCGCGCGCGTGGCGAATCAGAGCAACGTGGATACCGTTGTGTGGGGCCATTATGCGCAATTTGGCGATCACATCCGCATTGATGCCACGGTGCAAGATTTGAAGCGCGGGACCAGCAAGACGTTGCGCGCGGACGCTGCGAATGAAAAAGAAATTCTTCCCGCGGTCGACGGATTGGCCGCGCAAATCCGGCAAAGCCTGGCCGTTTCCACAAGCTTGCAGAAGGAACTGCAAGCGCAGGCGTTCAAACCGTCTACAGCTTCCATTGCGGCGCTTCGAGATTACGACCAGGGTTTGCAGCAGGCGCGACAAGGGAATTATGCCGACGCCGCAAAACAGTTCCAGGGCGCGTTGCATGAAGATTCGGCCTTTGCGCTGGCCTATTCGAAGCTGTCGCAATCTTATTCGCAACTGGGCCAGGACGACGAGGCGGAACAGGCTGCGCAGAAAGCGGTTTCGCTCAGCGCACAGTTGTCTCCTCAAGAAAAGTACCTGGTGCAGGCCAATTACGATTCGATTTTGAAGGATTATCCGAAGGCGATCGATGCGTACCAGAATCTGGTGAATGTTTCGCCGGACAATTCGGACTATTTGTTCGATCTGGCCACGGCATATGAGAAGACCGCGAATTACGACAAGGCGAAGGAACTGTTTGCGAGAGTGACGGAACTCGACCCGAAGCGTATCGAAGCGCTGCTGGCGCTGGGGCGCGTCAAGATCGAAAGCGGGGACACGCAAGGCGGGATTGAAGACCTGACGAAGGCGCAATCGCTTGCAATTGAATTGGGCGATGATGCCGAGCGAGCGCAGGTTTTGCAGGCGATGGGCGTGGGCTATTCGTCAATCCCGCGCTATGACGAAGCGTTGAAGAGTTTGCAGGAATCGCTGGACATTAAGAGACGCTTGAACATGAAAAAGGGGATTGCGGAGAGCCTGGACATGATGGCTTCGATTCAGGACGTGACCGGCAAGTCCGATCTGGCGCTCAAGAATTACACGGATGCTCTTGCCATCATGCGCGACCTTGGCGACAAACAGGGGACGGGCGATGTGCTTCTGGATCTGGGCGCGTTTCAACTGGAACATGGCAAGTATGACGAATCGCTGAAGCTATCCAAGGAATCGCTGCAAATTCAGATGGACACGCATAACGAGGCGAGCCAGGGACTGGTCTTGAGCAATATTGGAAACGCGTATTTGTCCAAAGGCGATTTCGATAATGCGCGGACATACTTTACGCAGTCGCTCGATGTTCGGCAGAAGCTGAAGGTGCCGGGAGATATTGCGGACACGCTCCACAATCTGGCGGAGACCTCCACGAAGACGGGACAATTCGATCAGGCGCTGGAGCAGTATTTGAAGGCGATGCAATTGAGGCGAGATTCCGGGGATCAGAAGAGTGCGGCGCTGGAGTCTTCGGGGATGGGTACGGTGTTCGCGTATCAGGGCAGGTACGGCGCTGCGGTCAGTTCGCAACAGGATGCGCTGAAGGGATTTCAGGAAAGTAAAGAGCAGGGATCGCAGGCGACGGACATTCTGTTGAGTTACGGCAACGCGCTGGCGCTGGACGGGCGCAGCGAGGAAGCCGCGAAATATCTGACAGACGCGTTGAATTCGGCGCGCGAGCAGAAAAGCCAGCCGCAGATTGCCGCCGCGCTCAGCTATCAAGGCGACAACGCGTTTTATCGCGGAGATATGACGCAGGCCGCGACGTTATACGCGCAAGCGCTGCAAGCGGCTTCAAAAACCGGCGACACGCAGCTGATTTTGCGCACCAAAGTAAACATGGCAAAACTTTCGATTCAGCAGGGGAAGTACGCCGCTGCTCTGACGGCGCTTCGCGGTCTGGGAGAAGAGGCGGATTCGCTTGGGTTGAAATATCTCTCGATCGTGTGCCTGGTGCTTCGCGGAGAAGCAATGATCGGCACGAAAGATTATGCAGGAGCGCAAAAGGAACTGCGGTCAGCCGCTCTGCGCAGCGAGAAGCTGGGTTTGCGCGTGCTTCAGGCCCAGGCTCATTACCAGCTAGGACGGGCGTTGGAGCTTTCCGGAGATGCGACGGCCGGCAAAGCGGAGTATGCGGAAGCGCGACGTGCCGCGGCGGAAGTGCTGAAGGAAGCGCAAACGGATGCAGTCACGAAGCGCGCGGATTTGGCTCCAATTTTCGCTCTGAAAACGTAGACGGGTTCAGGGCTGGAATGACCTCCCGTAAATTTTCAATAGACACTTTAGGTTGAGATCCTTCGGCGATCCTCGTCGGATCGCCTCAAGATGAGATCGCTATTTTTGTTTCCGCTACTTGCTGCTGGTTCCTGTAAAAAGGATGACTTCCTGACCGAACAGGGTGTTGTCGGAGATGTTTAGGGCGCTGGCGTGCGGGCCGGATTTTGTGGGGCGAAAGTTCATAGTAATAGAACAGGATTGGGTGGGGGCAACGTGGTGTGGGCGGCGCAGGTGGTGGAGTGGGCCAGGGTGTAGGCCGTTTGCACTCGGCAAGCACACGTGCCGAGAACAGGAAATTCCTTGCACATATCTGGCCTGGACGTCTCTGTTGAAAACGCGATGCTTCCCGTTCATCAGCCCTGCCGTCCTTTAAGTTGAGGAAAGCAAGGCCCTTGGAGCGGGAATAATGCGGGTATATCGTCCGGTGATTGGCACGCAACTCGCAAGAGACGGCTAGGGGTATCACGGGACGGATGAGGGCATGACCAACGAGCTCGCGCAAAAGTCGAGCGGGCGCAAGCTGGATACATGGAAAGAGATTGCTGCGTTCTTTGGGCGGGATGAACGGACAGTTAAGCGCTGGGAGAAAGAGCGCGGGCTTCCGGTACACCGGCTGCCGGGAGGACGGCGCGGGACTGTTTATGCATTCAGCGAGGAGCTCACGGCCTGGTTGCGCTCTTCGCAGGATTTTGTAAGTCTGGAAGGCCCCATCCGCAAAGAAGATTCAGGAGTGGTAGCAGCAACGGAATCGTTGCCCGTGAGAGCTTCGACCGCTCCGCCATGGTGGCGAGGCTACGGAATCGCGCTGACCGTGATGGTTCTGGTGCTTTTCGGATTTGCCAGACTTTTTAAGCTGCATGAGGTTCAGGGGCGCCTGCTTCCGAGCCTTTCGGTACGCGCCAGCAGCGCGACGCATAAGCAGGCCGAAGACCTCTACCTGCAAGGCCGCTACCACTGGAACAAGAGAACGCCGGCCGATCTGACGCTGGCGCTGGACCTTTTCACAAAGTCGATTCAATTGGAGCCGAACTATGCGCTGGCGTATGCGGGGAAAGCGGATTGTTACAACCTTCTAAGGGAATATACGGGCATGCCGCCCAGCCAGGCTTTTCCGCTGGCCATTGCGGCGGCTAAGAAGTCGATCGCGTTGGATGACGGCCTTGCCGAAGGCCACCGGTCGCTGGCGTTTGCATTGTTTTTCTGGGAATGGGATGTGCCCGGCGCGGAACGGGAATTTCAGCGCGCCATCGATCTGAATCCCAAAGACGTGGAAGCGCATCACTGGTATGCAACCATGCTGGTGAGTCTTTCCCGCTTTCCGGAAGCGATCAATGAAATTGAACAGGCACGGAAGCTCGATCCGCTGTCTTCGTCCATTGCCGCGGACCGGGCGATTATTCTTTACCGCAGCGGCAACACAGACGAGGCCATCGCGATTCTGCAGGAGTTGAAAACCGCCGAGCCAGGATTTCTTTCCCCTGCGCGCTATCTTGCCAACATTTATTTTGACCGGCGGGATTTTGAAAAGTATTTCGACGAAGCGGAAACAGCTGCGAAGCTGACCGGTGACGAGCACGAGGTCGCCGTGATCCAGGTGCTGCGCAAGCAGTTCGCGAGCGGCGGCGAACAAGCTGTGCTGCGAAGCGTTTTGGAGGACAGACTGCTGGACCTGCAGCGCGGCCGCGGGGATGCGCTTTCCGTGGCGGAGAGTTACGCCGATCTCGGCCGCAATCAGGAAGCGATTGAATATTTGAATAAGGCTTACGAGCGGCATGATTACCCGCTGATCGAGATGGTGAATTCGAAGACGTTCGAGAAGCTGTTCAACGAGCCTGAATATCAGGATATTGTTAAGCGCGTATACGCGGGCGAAGGGAGCACTACCTGATCAGGCTTTTTCACCACATTAGGCCGAATAATTTTTGGTCCTGCAACCCTCGCAGGTCGACTTTGTGAACAAACATTAATTAGTGCTTGAAGTGCCGCTAGTTTGCTGATACTTTCGCGACGAAGTGCCTTGCAGCGGACTTTCGCGTATTGCACCAGCCGAATGCGCGACGGGCGTTTCTCTCTTCGTGATTTTTCCTTGAGGGCTTCCCTTCCCCGTTCCAGCGCGAGGCGCCGACGATACATGTCGCCGCGATACCCAGGAAGGATTCAGGATGCCGCCAATCCGAGGATGTGCCGTGAACAGGTTTGCAACGTCCTGTTTGTTTGTTGCCATGGTTTTGACTTTCGTGGCAAAAACCGCAGAGGCGCAGGAAAAAGCGCCGCGTTTCCGCGTGATTGCCCTGGGGGAACATGGCGGGATTCACCAGCCGTTTGTGGACGCCGCAAAGATCTGGCTGGGAAAACTGGCGGCGGAGAACAATTTCACCGTCGATTATATTGAAGACACCGCCAAGATCGATGACGGGTTTCTGGCCAAATATAATTTGTTCATTCAATTGAATTATCCCCCGTATAACTGGACCGACACGGCGAAGGCCGCTTTCGTGAAATACATCGAAGAAGGAAAAGGCGGGTGGATCGGGTTTCATCACGCCACGCTGTTGGGAGAATTCGATGGCACGCAAATCTGGCCGTGGTTTCGGGATTTCATGGGAGGAATCCGGTTCAAGAATTACATTGCGACGTTCGTCACGGGCACGGTGACAATCGAGGATAAGGATCATCCGGCGATGAAGGGCGTGAATTCGCCATTCGTGATTGAAAACGAAGAATTTTACACGTACGACAAGTCGCCGCGTCCGAATGTGCATGTGCTGGCGAGCGTGGATGAGAACACCTACACGCCTGTAACGGAAATTAAAATGGGCGATCATCCGGTGATCTGGACGAACGAACACGTGAAGGCGCGCAACATTTATATATTCATGGGTCACCATCCGGAACTGTTCCAGAATCCTGCGTACACGCAGATTGTGAAGAATTCTATTTTCTGGGCGGCGGGCAAATAGGAGATGTTCTCCGTGAATCGAACCATGACGGTGAAAACCTGCAGGCATCCGCGCTACGCGAGCGCGATCCTTCGCATTTTTTGCGCATGCGCATTTTTGCTGGTATTCCTGACCTCTCGCGCGGCCGCACAAGCGCCGGCTTTCCGAGCACTGGCTTTTTACTCGACCAATGTGGAGCCAGCTCACGTGCTTACCGGCAATGAGGGGCTGGCTTTTTTCCGCGAGCTGGCGGCAAAAGACAATTTTGTTTTTGACACGACGACGGATTGGGACAAGCTCAACGATAACGATCTGAAACCCTACCAGGTGGTCCTGTGGGTCAACGATTTTCCCCACACAGAAGCGCAGCGGGCCGCGTTTCAAAGATACATGGAACACGGTGGCGGGTGGCTGGGACTGCATATCGCCGGGTACAACGACGAATCCACGAAGTGGCCGTGGTTCGTGGATTTTCTGGGCGGCGCGGTGTTTTATACCAACAATTGGCCGGTGCAGAAGGCAAAGATGATCGTCGATGACCGGACGCATCCGGTTACCAAGGGAATGCCGGAGAGTTACGTTGCGCCGTCGAACGAGTGGTATCAATGGAAACCGAGCCCGCGGCTGAACAAGGATGTTCGCGTGCTCGTGACGCTCGATCCTTCGAACTATCCGATTGGCGTGAAGGATGTGATCACAACCGGCGACATGCCTATCGTGTGGACGAACACAAAGTACAGCATGGTGTATATGAACATGGGCCACGGCGAAAACGTATTTGGCGACGCGACGCAGAACAAACTGTTCGCCAATGCGATATTGTGGCTAGGGAAGAAAAAGTAGACGGCGGCGTCGAGGACAATCACAAATGAGAATGTTTCGAATGGTGTTGTTGGTGCTGGTTGTGGCGGTTGGCGCGCGCTGCGTGGCGCAGTCCGAAGCTCATCCGAAAAAGCACTTGCTGATTATCGGCGAAGAAAAAGGATACCGGCACGAATCCGTTTCTCACGCGATGGCCACAATCGAGAGACTGGGACGCGAATCCGGGTTGTGGGATACCACGATTCGAACCGACACGGAGCCGCTGACCAAGAAGAAATTGGAGTTCAACGCCAAGAACTTAAACGATTTTGACGCGGTACTGTTTTATACGGGCGGCAACCTGGAAATGAACGACGAGCAGAAAGCCGCGCTGATTTCCTTTGTGCATGACGACGGCAAGGGATTTGTCGGCGTGCACAGCGCAACCATCACTTTTACCGACTGGCCCGCGTATGGAGAAATGATTGGTGGTTATTTCGACGAGCACCCGTGGGGGACGTTTGACGCTCCGATTATCGTGGAGGATCCGAATTTTCCGGGGATGCAGCAATGGCCAAAATCGTTTGTGTGGCACGACGAAATTTACCAGATTAAGGATTTTTCGCGGGACAAGGTGCGCGTGCTAATGCGTCTGGACGCTTCGAAACTGGATCTGAATAATCCGCGCGTTCACCGCAAGGACCATGATTTTGCTGTGACCTGGGCAAAACAATATGGCAAGGGGCGCGTTTACTACTCCACGCTTGGGCATGTGGATCAAAACTGGGATGACCCGCGGATGCAAAAAATGTACGTGGAAGCGATCAAATGGGCCATGGGGTTGGTGGACGCGGATGTGACGCCGCGACCGCTCCCGAACCAATCCGGCAGTGTTTCCCCGGACGGCGCCGCACTCCCGGCGCGATGAGCGTAAAATTGAGTTTAGCGGAGATTGGCGACGGCTGCGTTTGGTTTGCGAATCGCGGCCAGGAGGTCGAAGCAAAATGTGGCGCGCAATTTTATTTTTCCTGCTGACATCCCCTGCCTGGGCGCAGACGGCGCATCCCATCCTGGCGCTGGGATCTTCCGCACCGGATTTTGCTCTGCCCGGCGTAGACGGACAAACACATCGCCTGAGCGACTATGCCTCCAGCCCAGTGCTGGCTATTGTGTTTGCTTGCAATCATTGTCCGATCTCGCAGATGTACGAGCAGCGCATCCAGCAAATGGCGGACGATTACCGCGATAAGGGTGTAG
Source organism: Candidatus Acidiferrales bacterium (assembly GCA_963709705.1). Classification (GTDB taxonomy): domain Bacteria; phylum Acidobacteriota; class Terriglobia; order Acidiferrales; family UBA7541; genus Acidiferrum. The sequence goes on along the minus strand of CAVPXU010000012.1, from coordinate 393,618 downwards.
CGGTGGTGGCGATTGAGCCGAATGACCCGAAAGCGATTCGCATCGATGAGTTGGACTCTTCTGACACCAGCGATTCGCTGGAAGAAATGAAGATTCGCGTCGCGTACAAGCATTTGCGCTACCCGTATCTGTATGACGGGGAAACGCAATCGGTGACGCGCGCCTACGGCCCGCAGGCTACGCCGCACATTTTTATTTTCGACAAGGAGCGCAAGCTGCGGTACGAAGGGCGCATCGACAACAGCTACCGCATCGAGCAAGTGAAAACGCAGGACGCGCGCAACGCCATCGACGCGCTGCTGGCCGGACGCGAGGTGGAGGTGAAGCACACCGGTGTTTTCGGTTGCTCCACAAAATGGCAGGAGAAAGCTGCTTCACGCGTCGAAGCGCTGCGAAAAATCGAAGAACAGCCGGTGACGGTGGAACTGGCCTCGGCGGACGATCTGAAGAAACTGCGCGCGAACCCGACGAAGCATATGCTGCTGGTCAGTTTTTGGGCAACGTGGTGCGGATCCTGCATCGACGAGTTCGCCGATTTTCAGGATACGTTTTTGATGTACAAGGTGCGGGACTTTGATCTGGTCACCGTATCCGCGAACATGCCCGACGAGAAAAACAGCGTGCTGAAAATGCTGCAGAAGCAACACGCCACCAGCCGCAACCTGCTGTTTAATTCCGACGATACGGCGGCGATGCAGAAAGCGTTTGATCCCACGTGGGAATCCGCAGTTCCTTACACCGTTTTGATCGATGCGGACGGAAAAGTTCTGTACAAACGGGTCGGCAGCGTGGACATTCTGGAGTTGCGACGCACGATTCTCACCTACTTGCCTTCTGACTACATCGGCTTCAATAAATATTGGCAGACGGGATCGGCGCAGCCCGAATCCGCAAAGTCCGGCGGCAGATAAAACTATTTCTTTAGTTTTTCGAGCATCCCTTCTTTAGCTCGTTGGAGATTTTCTTCCAGCACGGCGGCCTTTTCTACAGCCTCGCGCAGAGCTTTGCGCCATTCATCCGGGGAATATAAAGGATTGCGGTCATTGCGGCGGCCCACTTCCAAACCGAAGGTGACACCTGCCGCAAAAATCTCGACATTTCCGGATCGGCAACGGCCCAAGGCTCGCTTTGGCGCCCTTCGGCTTTCCAACTCGCCGTCATTCTTCCCTGCTCAGCCTTCATGTCGGCAAAGCTGCTTCGATGGCTCATTGCGCCTCCCGATGGATGATTGAAGTGTGTGGGGAAACGCGAGGAGCGCCCACCGTCCGAAAGGACAGGTGTGCCGAATTGATTCACTTGTCGTTCACTGATGGCCCTTTCTGCGAGGCGAAATTATGGCTGGTGCTGTAAGATGTCGCCATGAAAAACCAGCCTAATCGTCGTAGTTTTCTTGTGGCCAGCGGCCTGACCGCTTTGGCGTCAACACGTGTTCTCGGCGCCAACGACACACTACGTGTCGGCGTGATTGGCGCCGGCGGCCGCATGCGCAGCCTGCTCAATGCCGCCGACCAGGTTGCCGGCCGGTATGAGATTGTTGCGGTGAGCGATGTTTATGGACCGTACTGCGACGCGGTGAAATGGCGCTCGAACAATGTCGCGACCGCACACGTGGATTATCGCGAAGTGCTTGAGCAACAAATCGACGCCGTCTTCATCGCTTCTCCGGACCACTGGCACGTGCGCATGGCGGTGGACGCCGTGAAGGCTGGCAAAGATGTGTATCTGGAAAAGCCGGTCACACACAGCATCGAGGAGGGCGACACTCTTATCCACGCGGTTCGCGCTAGCAAACAGATTCTGCAGTGCGGCATGCAGCAGCGCAGTTGGAGCAACTTTCGCGACGCCGTGGATCTGATTCAGGGAGGCAGCCTGGGACGCGTCGTTCAAGTCCGAACGTATTGGTGGCAGAACTACAATGTTTTACTGGTGCCCAAGCCGATCGACACGCAGGCGCTGGATTGGAAACGCTGGCTCGGCGGCGCGCCCGACCGGCCGTTCAGCGAAGAAGTTTTTTATCGTTGGCGGCAATTCTGGAATTTTGGTGGCGGCACGATGACCGATCTTTTCACGCACTGGATCGACGTGGCGCATTGGGCCATGAAGTGCGACCAGCCGCGCGACGCGCAGATGCTGGGCGACAAATATGTGTTTGAGAGCTGGGAGTGCCCCGACACGGTTCAGGCGGCGCTGCGCTATCCCGGATTTGACGTGGTCTTCGAAGGAATGATGGCTTCGTCGATCGACGATGGCGGCCTGGAGTTTCGTGGCACGGAGGCGACGCTGAAGATAAACCGCAGCGGCTTTACAGTTCACCACGAAGGTGTGCCGATCAAAGAGAATCCCGTGATGAAGGCGGACAGCTTCCGCGACGGCACCATCGATCACGTGCAAAATTTCTTCGACTGCGTGAAGGCGCGCAAGGAACCGAATGCTCCGGTGGAAGCGGGGGTTTCCGCCGCGCGCGCGGGGCACATCGCCAATCTCGCGTATCGCGGCAATGGACAAGTCTCGTGGTCGCCGAAAACATCGGTTTGAGGCGAACCGATCACTTCAATTTACGTAGCCGCCGATACCGCATTCCGCAGGAGCCCACCCTTTGCAAAAACCGCAAAGGGAAGGCCACCCGAAATTGTCTCAGTGCGTCAACGGTGCGCCACCCGCCAATTACAATTACGATTCCTTTGGCAACATCGTCGCCACTTCTGGCAGCATTGTGAACAATTTCCGTTACACGGGACGAGAGTTCGACACGGAAACCAGCCTCTACTACTACCGCGCCAGATATTACGATCCACAGGCCGGCCGATTCATCAGTGAGGATCCAATTCAGTTCAGAGGTGGTATCAACTTCTACGCGTATGTCAGAAATCGGCCATCCAATCTTAAGGATGCCCGTGGTCTTCAGCCGAACGATCAGCATTCTAGTCCTGATCCATTCTGGCCTGTTACGTGGTGTAACTGCGAGCTTGCGGGGCCAAAAGAACCTCTCATGGGAAGACTCTGCCTTTATCACTGCGAATGTGACGACAACCGCCCACACCCGACGGTCTTGTTTCCTATGGGCGGACTGTTGGGACTTAAGAACGTATGCCACGCGATACTGTCATGTCCTTCGAACGTGGCAGCGATTAGAATAAACCTTTATGGCAACTTCGGTGTGTATGCGCCCTATGCTGGTACACCCTAGGAGGTGCGGGAGTGGCTGCCAAAATAACAGGGATCGTATTTCTCTGTGTCCTATCGATAGCGGTCCTGCTCGTGGTGATCATTCCTGCCGTGAGCTTAGTCCTAGGGCTTGGTATTGACGTCCCTAACGTCTGGGCACGATCTGGGAAGATTCTTTTCTTCTATTCGCGTCCGTGGATCCCCCTGCTTTTGGGCATATTAATTCTCGTTCTTTGTGGCTGGGGCGCATTAAGGCTTATCAGGAGTTGAAGAAGGCGGTACGCGATCGATACGAACAGTATCAGGCACAACGTCGTGCGTCACTGCCCGTTTGACGCGAACGGCAACACCACTTCCAAAACCGACTCCACCGGTACGACTCAATATGGCTGGGACTTTGAAAACAGGTTGACTTCGGTCACGTTGCCGGGCCAGGGCGGGTGGCGCCGGCTTTTTCATGGGATCGGGAATCACGGTGAGAGGATATCATTGAGAGAATTGACCAGGAAGTGATAAAAGGCGAGGGTCGGGTGGCCTACCCTTTGCGGGGTTTGCAAAGGGTGGGCTCTTGCTGTGCTCCTATGCCGAAGAATCTGAGACGCGAAACCGGGCGCGGGGATCTGCACTTCATCAAAGAAGAGGAGGGGGCTGCGGTGGTTCTGGCAGCGGCGGTATTACGATTTCAATGCGTACACGCGAAGGAAGAGGAAAGAGAAGCTGGAGTACATGCACGCCAATCCGGTCACGGAGAATCTGGTGGCCGTGGAGCAGTTGGTCGTACTACGTCACGGGAGCAGGATTGTTGAAAGTGGATCCTCTGTGAGGGTGTGGAAAGGCAGAGGCAAGATAAAAGCTGAAGAGCAAGAGCCTACCCTTTGCAAAAACCGCAAAGGGTAGGCCACCCGAAATTGTCTTAGTGCGTCAACGGTGCGCCACCCGCCCGATTCTTGCGGTTGCTATCCTCAGGAGAAGTTGCGGAGCCGGCTCCAGTCCTGCGAGATCGGGGCTTTGAGCACGCAGAAGGTGACCGGCGCGCCCTGCTCCAGACCGTGAACGCCGTAAGGAACCGTCAGGCGCCCCACGAGAGTCGCGGATGAGCACATCCAGTCAACATCCGACGGTTCGTAGTCGACCATCAGCGCGTTCGTCGCCACCAGATCGTTGGGCAGCCAGTACCAGCCGCTCAGTTGCGGGCTGACGACCACGGGGAGCGATCTCTTGTCGCCATAGATCCGCAGCGCCCCGGGAACACCGTAAAAGGCCGAGATGATGATCGTTCCAGTTCGCTTCGAGCTGGGGAGATTGCCGTAGATCGACTCGACCTCGTGGGCGACATCCTCCCATCCCACGCTGTCTGCGAAAAGTTCATTCTTGGCGTCGAGGCCAAGCGAGTGGATCCGATCCGGGGGCGTGATGGGAAGTGTCAGCCGAGCAAACGCGAGCAGCTGGAGCGCGCAGGCAGCCACGACTGCGATTTGGAAACCAGTACGCAGCCTCGGTCGCTTGACGCGCCCGATCGCCACGAGCCCCTGAGCAAGGGCTATCGGCACGGTACCCACCGCGTAGTAGGACTTGCCCACGAACAGGAAAAGGATGAGAGGCAAAAGGCACGCGATCCCGATGGGGCGCAGGGTGGCGCTGCGAAAGAGCGAAACCAATCCCGCCACCCATAGCGGAATCACGAAGAAGAGATAGACAACGATCAGGATCACGTTGACGACAAGGCCACCGCCGGAGCCCTGATGATTCGCAATGTAGACAAGCGAAGGGAAACCTTTCTCAATCTGCCACGCAAGATTCGGCGCCCAGATGAGCAGCGCGATTCCGGCCGCAATCCACGGATACCGTGTCCGCAGATCCGAACGAAGCGTGGGAGTAAGCAGAATGGCAATCCCGATTGCAGCCACCAGAGCTCCAATCGTGTACTTGACCTCAAGGCCGACGCCTAGCGAGATGCCTAGGAAGATCCAATACTTGGGCCGGCGCTCTAAAACCAGGCACAGAAAGCAATAGAGCGCGACCATCCAGGTCACCTCATCGAACGTCACGGTCTGATAGACCCAGTTTGCCCCGAGGAAGTACGGCGCTGTGACCGCAATCAATAAGGCGAGAGCCTGGAGGTGGAGCGAGCCGCCAAGGCGCCTCACGTATGCGCCCGAGAGGATAACCATGAACGCGCCCAGGAGCGTCGGAAGTAACCGGAGAGCCCACGGCGTCGCTCCCAGGAGACCAGTCTCCAGACCCGCGAGCAGTGGGACTATCGGCGGAAAGTCGACATATCCGAGTGCAGGATGTCGGCCGCAATCAATGTAGTAGAACTCGTCGGTGTGGAAACCGAGGTTGCCGTTGGTGGCCAGATGGACGACGAGGACGACTACCGCCGCGCCCCCGTAGAAAAACGCACACTTGAGGCGCTCGCTTCTTTGCTCTTTAGTTAAGGCGAGTTCTTCCACGCATCGTTTCCTTGGCGGGTGGCGCAGGCTTTTTGATGGGATCGGGAATCATGGTGGGAGGATATCATTGAGAGAATTGACCAGGAAGTGATAAAAGGCGAGGGTCGGGTGGCCTACCCTTTGCGGGGTTTGCAAAGGGTGGGCTCTTGCTGTGGGGCTGCGGCGGTTCTGGCAACAGCGGTATTACGATTTCAATGTGTACACGCGAAGGAAGAGGAAAGAGAAGCTGGAGTACATGCACGCCTATCCGGTCACGGAGAATCTGGTGGAGCACCGAGGGATTGGCCCTGGAGCAGTTGGTCGTACTACGCTACGGGAGCAGGATTGCTGAAAGTGGATCCCTTGTGAGGGAGTGAAGACGCAGAGGCAGAGGCAAGACAAAAGCTGAAGAGCAGGAGCCCACCCTTTGCAAAAACCGCAAAGGGTGGGCCACCCGAAATTGTCTTAGTGCGTCAACGGTGCGCCACCCGAAATCATCCTAGTGCGTCAAATTGTGATGGCGCGTCAACGGTGCGCCACCAGCCGTATGTATGCGGTCGTGCCGGGAACGCGTGCGTGAAGCCGTCAAGATCTGCCCCAGTCTGTCCACTCCAAGCCTTTAATTCGACCGAATTCTGAAATGTTGGCGGTAATCAGCGTGAGCTTGTTGCGCATTGCTTGTCCAGCGATCAGAACATCGTAGGCGCCTATTGGTTTTCCCGCGGCCTCTAGTTCAGCACGAATGGCGCCGGCGAACTTGGTGTCACCATCTTCGAAAGAAAGCGGATGTATAGGGCCCGCAAGAAATGTCTCAAGGCGGTTTTTATTGAAGTCCCGGCGTGAACTCTTCGCAACTCCATACCAGAGTTCAAACAAGGCGACGGACGATACAAAAACTTGAGCTCCTGCGTCCGTGACCCTTTTAAATTTGGCGCGAACCGAAGGCGGCTTTCCCTTGATGAGCGCGATGCACGCATTGGTGTCGAGCAAATAGTTCACTTAAAGATTTCGCGGCGGGGAGTGACGGGTTGATTGCGGCGCTTAGCCATGAACGGTTCCGCGTGAAACCGATCCAGTTCGTCAAACCAGTTGGTGGCATCGGGGATTATGGGCTCCAGCAGTACACCCTGATCAACACGCCGAATGCGCACGCGATCACCCTCAAAGCGAAATTCCTGTGGCAGCCGAACAGCCTGGCTGCGCCCATTGCGGAATAGCTTGGCGACGCGGATCTTAGCCATTCAGAGCCCTCCTTGATTAATATATACCAATGGTATAGACCAATGCAACCACTGAGGTGTCGGAAAGGGGATGGCGCAGGCTTTTTGGTGGAATCTGGACCATGATGAGAGGATATCTCCAGGGACTTGACACAAGAAAACGCAAGGAATGGGGCACCCGAAATTGTCTTATTGCGTCAACGGTGCGCCAGGCGCCACGGGCGAAAGCCATTGAAAGATTCTCACCAAATCGATACTGTTGAACTCTTAAGTCGGGGAAAATTTCGATGGATCTCGTAGCAGTCGATGAGCAATGTCAGCTGTTTATTTCCCCCTCGATCGATGAATGGAAGTCGATTGAGGATCAGGGCATTACTGCGGTGATAGACCTGGACGGCAATCTTGACTTAGGCATTCCAAACATTCCCAATTACATGCTCTATGTCTACTTCCCCATCTGCGATGACGACCTGCCGGATTTGAACAAACTGCACGCGCTGGCGAAGCTGGGGGCTCGATTGGTGGCGAATGGCGAGAAAGTTCTGGCGCACTGTGGCATGGGTTTCAACCGGTCGGCTCTGGTCGCGGGATTGGTGCTGACTTATCTCGGGATGAAAGGTGAGGATGCCGTGACGCTTCTGAGGGAAAAACGGCCCGGCGCGTTGTTCAACGAAAACTTCGCCGCATATCTCACGGCGCTGCCGCCCAACATCACTGGACCGGCCCGGCCCAAAACTTGACAGTACGGTTGACAGTACGGTTGATGTCATAACGAGGTCGGCCTCACGACGAGCCGAGTAGACTTACGGTGTTCACCCCGAAGCGCTCGGAACGAAGGAGGCCGAATGCGAATTATAGGATGTGATTTACATGCTCGCCAGCAGTCCGTGGCGATGCTCGACACCGAGACCGGAGAAGTCGTGAATCGCACGCTGATGCACGAAGGCAGTGAAGTGCGGGAGTTTTATTTCCAGCTTCCGCACCCCGTGCTGGTGGGCATCGAAGCGATTGGACCGATGCAGTGGTTTTTGAGGTTGCTGGAAGAGTTAGGAATCGACTGCCAGGTGGGAGACGCCACAAAGATTCGCGCCGCGGAACCCCGCAAGCAAAAACATGATCGACGCGATGCGGAACTGATTCTGAAGCTACTGGTAGAAAATCGCTTTCCGGCGATTTGGAGGCCCAGCCAGGAACTGCTCGATCTGCGTGCCTTGTTGCTGCACCGGCATCACTGGGTGCGTCTGCGCACGCAGATCCAAAATGCGCTGCAGGCCATCGCCTTGGCGAATGGCTTGCGACGCGGACCTAGTCTTTGGAGCTACGACGGGCAGGCGAAGATTGCTTTCTTGCCGTTGCCGCCGCATGCCTCTTATCGACGCAGCATGCTGCAGGCGCTGTACCGAAAGATGGAAGAAGAAATCCAGCAACTGACCGTGCAAGTCGCCGAGCAAGCGGAGCAGCGCGCCGGGGCACGATTGCTACTGACCCATCCGGGCGTGGGGCCGGTCACGGCGCTAGCCACCGATGTGTTCTTGGGCGATCCGCGACGCTTCGCTGATGGCAAGGCGTTGGCCAGTTACGTCGGACTGATTCCACGCGAATACTCGAGCGGAGCGCACCAGCGGCTCGGCCCATTGACCAAACAAGGCAGTCCGTTCCTACGCTTTCTTTGGAATGAGGCTGCCGCTCATGCGGTGCGTCGTGATCCAAAGTTGCAGCGGTTCTATCGTCGTAAGTTGGTGCAGAAAGGACTGGGGAAATCCCGCGTGGCCGCGGCCCGCAAGCTGGGGATTCGCTTGTGGATCATGCTGCGCGATCAGATCGATTATGAAGAGTTCTGTCGCCGCGGACAGAAGCAAAGCAGTGCCGCCTGTGCGGGGATGCTTGAAGTCGCGAATGGTGCGAACTGTCACCGTCCGGTTGATTAGGCTACCCGCCTCCCTTCGCAGGAGGGGAGTTCGCATAAGTCATCATGGTCCGCAAATGACCGAAGAGATAGTTGGTGGCAGCACCGAAACGATGAAGCGACACAGATCCGAGCGTAAGGGGTGAACACACGGACGCAACGATCAAGGCTCTTTAGAAGTTAGTGTATGGGTGTTTCCTGAGGAGGCCAACACCACAGAAAAAAGCTCTTGCCACGGCCGACCTCGTTAGAGATCGCGACTCGTCGCTTGGCGGATGGAATGGGCGAACCGTGTTGGTCTTGGCTTTGCCTTGGATGGGTTATTTGGGTTACAAAACGCCGTTCAACTCAAAAGGAAAAGAGTTGCGTAACTGCTTCAAACTGATTAAGTAAAAGTGGTGCGCCCGGCGTGATTCGAACACGCGACCTCTTGCTTCGGAGCACAGGGGATTATCCTGACGCGTTATGAAAATTACGGACTCTATTATATTTCTCAATCAGATACAACGACCAGGAGTTGAATCGTTCCTACCCAAATTGAACCGATATGAACAGAGAACTATCACATTTTTATCACACCCCGGATTCCTTTTCAGTAGACGCCGCTGTGGCGCAGATAATGGGCCACTCTAGCCCGGGCATTCTCCAGACGTATGCGAAGGCGATTGATGAGTTCCGGCGGTCCGCCATCTCTAAGCTTGAGTCTTTTTGCGAGGGACAATCCATCGAATCGGCGGGTCGAAGTGAGAAAGACGCTACGATTCTGATTCAGTAGGTTAGCTGTCCGGCAACCCAACCTGCGTCACCTCACGCGAGGCGACCACCCCCCACCGAGCGGCTTCCTCCAAGTCGCTGTATCGAACGCGCGCAATCCCACCGTGCTCAGGTGCGCATCTTGCCCACTTGCGGGTCCGATATAGCACTAGGACGTACCGGGCCCTAAGACGGACTCCAGGCAGATCTCATGGGAGATCAACGTCGAGGGCGTAGATTTCCCAAATGCTCAAATCGCGGAGAACGAGCGGAGAGCCGTCGGGGGCCACACCGGCCCAGCCATTAATTAGCCCTGTCGTCCCCTCGGGAACTGTAAAGGTGGCCACGCGCTCCAGTCTGAGGTCTGGAGGACGGATGCGATAGAAAAGCGGGACGCATCCAGGAAGCGGCCTGCTGGGCGCACGTGCGCAGAAAGTTTTACGACCTGGTGGTGGCGCACAAATCGCCCGTGGCAGCGGAAGCGCTGGAGCGCATCGGCGCACTGTACGCCATCGAAAAAGAAATTCGCGGACGCTCTCCAGAACAGCGGCGCGAAGTACGCAACCAACAGGCACGACCGCTGCTGGAATCGTTGAAACAATGGCTGGAAGCTACGCTAAGTAAACTATCCAGAAAATCGGACACCGCGCTGGCGGTTCGCTATGCGCTGGGCCGCTGGGAAGCGCTCGTGCGCTATGTCGACGATGGCGGCATCGAGATCGACAACAACGCCGCGGAACGAGCCTTGCGCGTGGTGGCCCTGGGCCGCAAGAACTACTTGTTCGCAGGCTCGGACGCCGGTGGCGAACGCGCCGCCGTGATCTACAGCCTCATCGGAACCGCCAAACTCAACGGCATCGATCCCGAAGCTTACTTGCGCGATGTCCTCGCGCGCATCGCCGATCACCCCATCAACCGCATCGACGAGCTCCTGCCCTGGAACCTTACCCCCGTCGCAGAAACTGCTTCGTTATCGTAATCCGCCGTCAAGACGGCCAGCTTCGGACGCTTACAGAGAACAAAGCCTCTACTTAAAAGCACTAACGGCAGTGCTAGATCAAGTTGCTGCCGATGAAGCTAAGGCTGCTGCTCAGCATCAGTGAAAACAGGAGGTCAACGTGAGTCAACGCCCCGGAGAGAAAAATTATCTGCTTGAGTCGCGCAGCAACGGCTGCGAGGAAGCAAGATTTTATGTGGCGTGTTTATTCCGCTATGAAAGGGGATAAAGCGGGAGGAAAAAACGCGGACCGGCCCGTCCTTCGGTTTCGAGGGGCGCGTTATCTTGACGCGCTTCATCTGCTGGGGCTTGAAGAATTCGTGGCGCTTTGTTGAAGGATTGCATCGCACTTGTTAGCAGTATTGTCGGAACTCCCGCCAAAGGTAAATGGCCCGTAAGTTACACTCGCGCTGGTTGCGGAGCTGCTGTGCACGCAGGCCGTCCACGCATCAACGGCGCTGGCTGGTATGAGTCTCGTACCGCCGTAAGCTCGGGGGTCAGGAACCATGACATAACCGAGCCTTTGTGCCCTGTCATTTATTTCGCGCTGTTGATTGTCGATTTTTAACTTAAGCTGCCTGATTTGTTCTTCCTTCTCTGCATCATGCTGTTGCTGAACTTCTTGCTGGAGTTTCTGATATTTCCCGTTCAGGTCAATGTACTGGCCTGCGAGTTTGACAATATCGGCGCTGGCGTCCTTCTGATCGTCTTTTTTGTGAAAGAGGCCCATTTCATAAGCGCCGTAAAGACATAGAGCGATAATGATGCAGATGGCGAGAACTCGGCTCTTGCGAAACACGGCACGAAGGTCGGATATCTCTCGGCCCGTTCGGCTTGGCAGTGCAATCGCTCTCGCATTTATTTCACTAGGGATATGCGATGCCCACAGTGCATGGTAGATTTTCTTCCGGAGGAATCATGAAGAGCATCCTAGCGCGTATAAGCTGCAAGAGTGCTGAGAGGCGTGGAAAAGAAAGTGGTGCATGACGCGAAGAAACATTCCGCCGCTGCAAGAAGAAGATAAAGAAAGGCGCAAAGGTCACAACATCGTAAGTCTCGCTCGGGAACGGCTGCACACTAAAAAGACGCGTCGATCTAAAGCGAACTGTTCCGGTTCATACTTTACTGAAATGGTTAAGTACACCAAGGATGATAACGTTCCACTTGACAATATTAGTTAAGTAGTGCATGCTGGTTACATACCGATACAACCAATACGGCGATCTAAGCTGACATGAGTTATCTGAAATTGCCCTGGCTGAGACAGATGCGTAAAGGTTTAATGAGGTGGCTAAATGAGGAACATGAATCTTTTGGGACAACCTTTCCGCGGGGTTACCACCCTGCAGGAACAGATCAATCGCGTGATTGGCGATTTGGTGGGACGCGCGGGCGATGAATCGAACTTGACCTCTTGGGCGCCAGCCGTCGACATCTACGAGACCCAGCATGAGCTGGTCGTGAAGGCGGACCTGCCGGATGTGAATCCGCAGGACCTAGACATCCACGTCGAGAACAACATCCTTACAATTCGCGGCGAACGCAAGTTTGAGAACAAGGTGAAAGAGGAAAACTACCTGCGCATCGAACGTTCGTATGGCTCGTTCAGCCGGAGCTTCTCGCTGGCGAACTCCGTGAACTCGGAGGCAATTAAGGCCGACTATCAGAATGGCGTTCTGACGCTCAGCATCCCGAAGCGTGAGGAAGCAAAGCCGAAGCAGATCAAGGTAAATGTGGGTATGGCGGCAAAGGCCGCCGCGGCAGGGTCTCGCTGAAGAGACCTAAGACCGAAGGCGAAGTAGTAAGGGGCTGGCGATGGCACCAGCCTCTGAATCGTGTCGCGGTGTGAAGAGAGAAAATTCGACAAGCCCGAAGGAGATAGGCCCTGGGAGCTAGCTTGTCGGCCAAGCATGCCAAGAAACACTGGAGCAATCAGACTCAAGAGCGATGACACCCGATGGCCGGCAGGCGTGTGATTCATGACAGCTGTTGTACCCAGCCACTTACCTAGTTTTATTATCGGTTCTCAATCAGACGCTTGCGTGGTGAGGTGGTACATGACCCGCAAATCTCCTTCCTCTCAGGGGAAACTGACAATGATCGAAGTCGCTATAGCTGAGTCCGGCGAAGGTTCAAGATAATCGTCGCGGGACTGCAAGAAGGGGGGAAAATGAACGCGCTAACATTTTTCCTAATCTGGACCCTGGCATTTGTGCCAGTGGCAATCCTCGAGGCGTACTTCATCCAGTACGAGAGAACGCCGACTCGGGCCTAATATCGGAGTACCAGACTTAGCAAAAAGACTTTAGGAATTCGGGGGATGTGATGTGGATCCGTCCGTGCCTCCGATGGGTTAATCGCCCCACTTCATCACGGGCGGGTCGAAGGGCGCCGTGCTCGGAACACGTCGCCCTTTTACCGGAGAAATGGTAATGGCACCTAGCGGCAGCTAACTAGCACCGAGCCTGCAACGATGCTTAGAATCCCGTATAAACAAAAACTCAAAACGTGATGCGCCGATACACTAACGGCAATTCTGTTCATATGTTATAGGCTCCCCGAAGGCACAGCAGCGATTATGCTACTCTTCGTGCGGTTGAACTACGCATGGAAAAACTACCAAAGCCTCTGACTGCTTGCACCGACTGCGGAGCGCCCGGCTTTGACATAAAGGTAACCAACGGAAATTGCGGGCGCATGGTTAGAGGTAAGAGATGCAGAGGCACTAACCAGAGGGCCATCGGTGACAGTTGGAAGGAATGCCTAACTTGCGCGGCATTCGGGTATGTGGGAGCTGCACAGTGTAGCGTAGGCGACGGTTTTGGTTGGATGTGCGTTGAACCTGTACCACCCTTCGAGCCGACTGGTGGGATTATCTCAGGAGGAACTTTGACTGTCGCACAATTCACTGTGACCCTAAAATATCAATCTGGTGAGGAGATAAAAAAAGGCGACCGCGTGCTGTTTCATTGCGGACCTGCTGAAATCGAGCTAGTGGCGTGCGCCCCTGACGACCCCGCTACCACTTGGTACCTTGAGGAGTTTGGAGGCGGCGTCTTGATACGCGAACCGAACGACCCGAATCTTACTTTTGTTTCCGCTGACCAACTTCCTGCACACGAAGACTTGGAGTTTGTTTCGCGAGCCGAATCGCAGTAGCGACTCCTGTTTTATGAAAATTCGCCACCCTCAAGGGGGGCAACATAAGCAGGAACGATGAAGTAACACTTCGTAAGGAATGCAAGTGCACCTACCATGCAGCCCTCATGCGTTCTTTCACGGCCAACCGTGTTGAGGCCCGGCTCAGAGGGATTTCCACCTGAACCTCGTTTGCCAAGTGGAATCGACACGCCTTCGGAAAGGAAAACAAAACAGGCCAGTAGATGCCGCTCCCCAGGACGACATCCGTTTTGGCGAAGATCGGAACCTTACCATCGATATAAGCTTGCGCCCCAGGCCCAGCCTGCGCCAATGGACACGAGCAAGAGAAGATCGCCTTCGCGGAGCAGACCGCGTCGGTTGACTTGGTCTAGGAGCAGCGGAACTGTGGCTCCGGCGGTATTCGCGTATGACTCCAGGTTTGTCTGGATTTGGGAAAAAGGGATGTTGAGTACTTCGGCGATGCGTTTGAGGACGCGAGCCGTAGCCTGGTGCGGAATGATCATTGAGACGTCCTCGAGTCCCAGTCCGTTTAGGCAGAGAATCTGCTGAATACACGCGGGCACGGCGGTTGTAGCCTTCTCGTAAACCGCTTTTCCGTTCATTGTGAAGTGGGCGTCCCCAGGGTAGATCGTGAAATGATTCATTCCCTCGCCCTCGGCGAATAGAACGCTTGAAAAGAGCGCATTCTTCCGATCATTCCGCTCCAGTACCACTGCGCCAGCACCGTCTCCGAAAACGACGCAGTCGCGGCGATTCCAGTCCGTGACCTTGGAGAAGGTATCGGCGCCGATCACCAGCGCACGCTCATACGTACCATTCTGGATGAATTGGCCAGCGATTGTGATGGCGTAAACAAACCCCGCACACACCGCCGCAACATCGAACGCGGCACAGCAATTGCGAATGCCCATCTTGTTCTGGGCAATACAAGCCGATGAGGGCATCTTGCGGTCGGGTGTCGCCGTGGCAACGATGATCAAGTCAATTTCGTTTGGCTCCAGCCCCGCTGAAGCGATCGCGTCCAGTCCGGCACGAGCAGCAAGATCTGAGGTGTATTCTTCTGGTTCAGCGATGTGCCGCTCGCGAATCCCCAACGTTTCGAGCACCCACGCCGGAGAGGTTGGCAAGTTTGCCGTGACCTCTTCGTTTGTCAGAATCTTGGACGGAACGTAAGAACCGGTGGATTTGATACGAACACTATCAAAGCGGCTGTTTCGGCTTCCCATTCCTCCCTCCAGTCTCGTGAACAGAAAGAGAGAGCGCGGAGGTGGATACGCAACAAGAATAGCAAGCATTAATGGAAGCAGAATTTTCCATTTGGGATTCCACCCCACAAAGCATGGAGGCAAGCTAGGTCTGCTCGCCTCCCCTCTTTATTCCCGATCAGGGGAATTTTGATTAGTCCAGGGACCTAACCAATCTTGGACAGGGATCAAAGTATGTAACCATCCAATTCTCAAGAACTGTCCAATACCGAACAGACTTTAGGTCATTTTGACTGTAGAATTCGAAATCAGTTCCCGGCCAGATTACCGAGAGGCGAGACTGGCTTCCGGGAAACTGTCGTACCATACGATTCGAGGCTGCGCCCAGGCTTTCGAGACCGTTAACGTCCCCCGCACCGCCCTCCCCGAACCGCCCCTTGGTCAAAGAAAGAGAGTCCTATGTACGCTCGCAAGGTTTCTCTATGCTTGAAGTCAGAATCTGTCAGCCAATTCCTGCAAAAAGTCGAACATGAGGTCATCCCACTGTTCCGCAAACAGAAGGGTTTTCTCGACCAGCTCATCTTTCTGGCAGATAACGGAAAAATGTTTTATGTCTACACCTTCTGGGAAAACGGCGAAGGCGCCGAAAAATATGACCGGACAACCCTTCCAGTGTTGACCCAACTTCTCACCGCAGTCGTTGACAGGGCGCTGCGCGTTCACGCCTTCGGAGGGTCGCGTGGGCGCTTGTCTAGCGGCTCAGGTGAAGCGTTTATTTGATGGTTGTCGACTACGTGGCTTTTAGCAAAAGAGGAGTCCCACCCGGTGGAACAACCTCTAAGCGACGTTACCTAACGATGATTCAATCCGCCCAGATAAATCCAGCCGAATCCGATGTCCCAAGGGAGAAGTGCCGTTGCGAAGTTGTCCAGATTGTAGCCAGGAGTTCTGGAATGTGAATGATTTACCTGAAGACGTAAGCAGTTACGGCAAGGTGGAAATCTCTCTCCACTTTCGGTGTATGGAGACCGACTCTGTCAGTGAAGAACAGCTAGCGGTAGCCGTAAGCATTTCTGGGACTTCGTTCATGATGAGGAGTCCATGTCATTTGAGGCTCGGAACTTTACTGTCCCTAAGAATTTGCTCTCCTATAGAAATTTCAGATAGTCCTTTCTGCCTAGTGCACAGTATCGGGCGCGTAGTGTCCGAGCACCAATTTGAAGACGGTGCTCTCGGGTACAAAGTGAGAATTGAGAAGTTCGATCCCAGCGTCTCGACGTCCCTCTCCCAATTGTGAGCAAGAGACTACGATGATCTTGTAATAGCAGGTAACAGGTCCGGAAGTTGGAGAAATGGTCTCGCGTCTATAAGACCAGTGAGTCTGGTGTCAGCAGCGACGCCAGTGAATAGGGACAAGGCGATGAAGTTTGGCTATTCCTTAGACGAGACGGAAAATTGGCAGATCCAACCTGAGGAAGCTACTGTGGTGAGGCTCGTCTTTACGCGCTACGTCCATGATCATAAATCGATGGATGTGCTGGCGTACAATCTTCCGGTGGAAGTGCTCCCCAGAGCCCTCGGTGGCAAGATATGGCAAGAGCACCAAGTACACACGATTCTCTCCGACTCGAACTATGCGGGGTTCCAAGAGACACCGACAGGATTTGCTCCAGGACAGTACCCTCCTATCATTCCAATCGAGCTGTTCAATGCAGCTCAACACAGGCGTCAGAGGCTGACAAGCCCGAACTATAGGGTAACAATCAAGACCATCTGATTCTCCGCTTCTGAACCAGCAAATTGTTTTACTCCTCCGGTCTGTGCATCAGCCTGGGGTGATGGCGCACGGTGAGGGGCTCTGAGCGGGTACTGAACTTTGGTCCGACATGCAAATTTTTCTGCACTTCTATGACAGTCCCGACGAAAGTCCAAATTTTCGGCACGGCCCCGATTTGCCGGTGGGAAGCCCCTCTCCCCTACCATACCCGCTGCCTATTCCAGAGAATTGGCCCTAGCCCTCGCCAGCGGCAGCCAGAGGTATGCCATTAGGCTGCTAAAACGGCCCTGATGCTGATTTTTCGACTCGGCTAGAATCCAGGGAAATACGGTCCCCAAGATACCTCAGGTACACTGCGTGCTCGGTACTGAGGTTGCGCCGTGCTGAGGCAAACAGCTCCTGGCCTTAAGGCCTCTCGGGCGCATTAGTGCCAGATTTAACGCCGTTCTCTGACGAGCGGCTTTTCAGACATCCGTTATCGAATTTAAGATTCGAGATTGGGAAGCAAAACGGCGCCGCGAGACCTTGGAGCCGGATGCGTCGGTGGCTCGTGTGGGCTCCGGTCTTGCAACCGAGAATGCTCTAGTCGAAGATGATTGGAGGTAGTCCTACGAGAACCGGACGCGGAGCAAGAGGTCGAGAACGATCTGCGCGAGGACAAAGAAGCTTACAGGCCAGCTAGGCAGACGGGTTGGGGACAAAGTTGCCAGCTCCTAGAAGGACCAAACTATGGACGTTAAAATTCCAGGCGGGCCTACATTTTCGGGGAGCCAACCTCTAGTAATTATCGGTCCCAATGGAGTTGGAAAGACTCGTCTTGGGGTAACCATCGTACAGAACAACACAGCCGAGCGTGTCGCGGCGCTTCGCAACGTGGAAATTGCCGAAATTCCAATGCAGCGATTCGCGCAGGCGAGTCAGCACGTAAAAAACGCTTTACGTGACGTTCTGACGCACTACTGGAAGCAATCCTTAGAATTACAAAACCTGTTATCCGAGATACTCGCGGAGGATCGAGAGTGCGCCGTCGCATATCGGGAACATTTCCCTCCGTGCCAACATCTCTGAGACAGGTTTAGTACTCTTAATTAATGAAGAGTAGGGCGAGAAAGAAGCAAGCAGAGATGAATGGGAATTCTCTTGGTGTTGTTCTTTCCTCTGGGGGTTTGGCTGCCGCGGAACGAAGCGAAGGCTCGCCTCCTGGCGAGCCGCAGCGGAGTGACGCGGCAGCCAAAGCAGGCGCCGATTCGGGGGCAGCTTCGCGGCCGGACCCTGAGGTGGTAGCCAAAGCCAAGCGTCGTACCTACACAGCTGAATATAAGCAACGCATTCTCGAGGAAGCCGATGCCGCTGCAGCGACACGCGGTGCTCTCGGTGCTCTTCTTCGCCGGGAAGGCTTGTACTACTCGTTGCTCACCACCTGGCGGCGAGAACGATCCAGCGGTATTCGCGAAGCGTTGACCGCACGACGGCGCGGACCGAAATCAAAGCACAACCCGTTCGGAGAAGAAGTTCAGCAGCTACGCCGTCAGGTCGGCCGATTGACGGAAAAACTCCGCAAAGCGGAGATCATCATCGACGTTCAAAAAAAAGTCGCTGCGCTGTTGGGGAACCCGCTTCCCGACGTGGACCCGGACGAGAAATCCTGATGTCTGCGGTCACCGAACTGGCGATCGACGTGGGCACCAGCGCGGCTTGCCAAGTTCTGTGGATGCCGCGGGCGTCTTACTACGGACAGCGCCGTAAGGCTGCTGCTCCCGCCGTAGCATCCCCGCGGCCTTCGCCGGCACGAGCACTCCACCCGGCGGAACGGGAAGCGGTCCTGGCTCGTCTACACGAAGAACGTTTCCAGGATCGTTCTCCAGCCGCTGTTTATGCGACGTTGCTCGATGAAGGCGAATATCACTGCTCGATTCGCACCATGTATCGCTTGCTCGACGAGCAAGGCGAGGTTCGCGAGCGCCGCGATCAGTTGACGCATCCGCCCTACCAGAAGCCGGAACTGTTGGCCACGGCTCCGAATCAACTTTGGAGCTGGGATATAACCAAACTACTCGGCCCAGCGAAATGGAGTTACTTCTACTTGTATGTCCTGCTGGATGTATTCAGTCGTTACGTCACCGGCTGGATGGTCGCTTATCGCGAAAGCTCTGAGCTGGCCAAGCGGCTGATCGAGGAAAGTTGCAAGAAACAAGACATCCAGCCCGGTCAACTCACCCTGCATGCCGACCGCGGCACCTCGATGAGGTCCAAACCGGTAGCTTTTTTACTCGCCGACCTGGGTGTCACGAAGACGCACAGTCGACCGCACGTCTCGGACGACAATCCCTTTTCCGAGAGCCAATTCCGAACCCTAAAGTATCGGCCGGAGTTCCCGGACCGCTTTGGGTGCATCCAGGACAGTCGCGCTTTCTGTCAGAGTTTTTTTCGGTGGTATAACGAAGAGCATCGTCACTCTGGCATCGGCTTGTTGACGCCAGCGATGGTTCACTATGGCCAAGCGGAAAGCGTCTTACGGCAACGGCAAGATGTGCTCGATGTTGCTTACCAACGTCACCCGGAGCGCTTCGTGCGAAGCGCCCCGAAACCACCCCAAATCCCCGCCGAAGTCTGGATCAATAAGCCGGCCCAGCACCCATGAATAGCTCACTAAATTCCGTGAGCACCTGTCTCAAGGTGGTTGACACGCGCCGTTTGGAGCGGACACCAAATACGAAACCGGACGAAAAGCTAACAAATACGCGTCTCCGAAAGATCGTTGAAATTTGGAACCGGCATTTCCCAGGCCGCCAAATCAAGATTAACTATGAACCAATGGTCGAACGAATCGTCAACGGGAAGAGTGTCACCTATTCGATTGCGCAGATGAGCGAAGGTGAGCGCACCGCGCTTTACCTAGTGTCGCGCGTGGTAAGCTGCGACAAACCAATACTTGTTATCGACGAGCCCGAAACCTTTTTTCATCCTCTGTTGGCGCGCAATCTATGGAATGATCTTGAAGAAAAGACTTCAAATATTCGATTTGTATATATCACTCACGACATTCCCTTCGCGCTGTCGCGGCGCGGCGCTCAGTTCGCGATCGCGCGCTCGGAATCTACAGCAGAATTGTTACCATCGACTTCGAGTCTCCCTGCCGACACAATTGCTCAAGTCCTCGGGGCAGCATCATTTTCTGTATCAGCATCACGTTTAATTTTTTGTGAGGGCCAGTCCGATAGCTACGACAATCAAATTCTGGCTGCGTGGCACGATTGTTCAAAGACTGCCGTTGTCGTCGTCGGAGGGTGCAATGCGGTCCGCGAGTGCGTATCCGTATTTCGAGCAGGCAAGGTCACAACCGGAGTCGATGCCTACGGGTACATTGATCGTGACGGATGGCCCGACAACCGTCTAAATTCAGAACAATACGTCAAGGCGCACCCAGTAAGCGAAATATAGGGATTTCTCTGCCTCGAGCCAGTTTTCAAGGCAATCGCTCACTACATCGGCATCCCGGAGTCGGACGCCGCAGCGCGGTACAACGCTTTCCTGACGGCTGCCAAGAATGGTTTCAAAGATGCTTTACTGAACAAAGAAATTCTAAATCGTGCAAGAAAGCGAGTCGAGACGGAACAAACGGCCGCGCTAAATCCAATTAAGCCTGACGTGAACATCCGACACGCGCCGTGTGCAACCATCGCGCGACATTCATCGGACTAGCCAGAGCAAAGGTTAGACTCGACGGAGTGTAAAGCTCTGCGCTGTTTACGACCCCAGAGATGCTCATTCCTCCTGTGATCAGAACTTGCCCCATCATCAATAGCGTGCCTGTCTGTCCGTACCGAGAAGCCGCCATCTGTCCACTCGTGGCAACGAAACCGCCCGATTGGACCGCAAAGCTAATTCCGCCGCTGGCTATGCCATTCACCGTAACTACGACATTTCCCGCTGTAGCTCCGGTCGGCACCGTCACGACGATGGTAGTCATGCTCCAACTCGTCGGCGTTCCCACCGCCCCGTTGAATGTCACCGTGCTCGTGCCCTGTGTCGCACCAAAATTGTTCCCCGTAATCGTCACGGAGGTTCCCACCGTCCCCGAACTCGGGCTCAAACTCGCAATACTTGGCGGCACGACCACCGTGAATGCCACGTCGTTGCTCGCAATTCCCCCAACCGTCACGATCACGTTTCCCGTAGTGGCTCCGCTCGGCACCGGTACGACGATGCTCGTCGCGCTCCAACTCGTCGGTGTTCCCGCTGTCCCGTTGAATGTCACAGTACTCGTGCCCTGGCTTGAGCCGAAGCTGGTTCCGGAAATCGTGATGGATGTTCCAACCGCTCCTGAAGTGGGAGATAAACTCGTGATGCTCGGGGTTGGCAACACCGTGAAACTGACTCCGTTGCTGGCTACGCCTGAAACGGTCACAACTACATTCCCCGTCGTGGCTCCATTCGGAACCGGTACGGTGATGGAACTGGCTCCCCAGCTTGTTGGAGTTGCGCCAGTCCCGTTGAAAGTCACGGTGCTTGTGCCCTGGCTTGAGCCGAAGCTGGTTCCGGAAATCGTGATGGATGTTCCAACCGCTCCTGAAGTGGGAGATAAACTCATGATACTCGGGGCTACAGTGAAGCTGATCCCGCTGCTCGCAGTGCCATCGACCGAAACCACTACGCTGCCGCTCGTAGCACCAGAAGGCACCGTTGCCACGATCGAAGTCGGGCTCCATCCCGTGGCCGTGGCAGCTATGCCATTGAACGTTACGGTGCTCGTTCCCTGCGTCGCGTCGAAGTTCGTTCCGGTGATCGTCACCGATGTCCCTACTGGGCCCGAACTGGGGGACACACTAGCAACGCTTGGTCCTGTTCCGGGAACAGTGAAGTTCACACCGTTGCTAACAGTCCCGCTAGCCGTTACCACGACACTTCCAGTTGTAGCGCCCTTCGGCACAGGCACTTTAATCTGAGTCGCGCTCCAATTAGTCGGCACACCCGATACTCCGTTAAAGTTCACGGTGTTTGCACCCTGTGTCGAGCCAAAGCTAGTCCCCGTGATTGTCACGGACGTAGCCACCGCACCGGAGGTCGGCGAAATACTGGTAATGCTTGGTGCTGCAGTTCCCACCTCAAAACCGTATGGGTTACTTCCCACGGCGCCAACCGTCACCACCACGTTTCCGGTCGTGGCGCCGGTGGGGACGGGCACTTTAATGGAAGTCGCGCTCCAACTCGTGGGCGTTCCAGTTGTTCCGTTAAATGCGACCGTGCTTGTGCCCTGCGACGCACCGAAGTTTGTGCCTGTAATTGTTACCGACGTGCCCACCACGCCAGCGCCGGGTGCCAGATTGCTGATGCTGGGATCCGAAGATGTAATCGTGAAAAGAACGCTGTTGCTGTTTCCACCACCTACTGAGACAAGGAGATCTCCGTAAGCGTCCGAAGCTGGCCGTCTTGACGGCGGATTACGATAACGAAGCAGTTTCTGCGACGGGGGTAAGGTTCCAGGGCAGGAGCTCGTCGATGCGGTTGATGGGGTGATCGGCGATGCGCGCGAGGACATCGCGCAAGTAAGCTTCGGGATCGATGCCGTTGAGTTTGGCGGTTCCGATGAGGCTGTAGATCACGGCGGCGCGTTCGCCACCGGCGTCCGAGCCTGCGAACAAGTAGTTCTTGCGGCCCAGGGCCACCACGCGCAAGGCTCGTTCCGCGGCGTTGTTGTCGATCTCGATGCCGCCATCGTCGACATAGCGCACGAGCGCTTCCCAGCGGCCCAGCGCATAGCGAACCGCCAGCGCGGTGTCCGATTTTCTGGATAGTTTACTTAGCGTAGCTTCCAGCCATTGTTTCAACGATTCCAGCAGCGGTCGTGCCTGTTGGTTGCGTACTTCGCGCCGCTGTTCTGGAGAGCGTCCGCGAATTTCTTTTTCGATGGCGTACAGTGCGCCGATGCGCTCCAGCGCTTCCGCTGCCACGGGCGATTTGTGCGCCACCACCAGGTCGTAAAACTTTCTGCGCACGTGCGCCCAGCAGGCCGCTTCCTGGATGCGTCCCGCTTCATAGATTTGCTCGAACCCCGCGTAGCCATCGGCCTGCAGCGTGCCAGTGAACTTGCTCAAGTGCGCTTGCGGATGCTCGCCTTTGCGATCCGGCGTGTAGGCGAACCACACCGCCGCGGGCGTTGCGTCTCCCGCGGGACGATCATCGCGAACGTAGGTCCACAGCCGTCCGGTTTTTGTTTTGCCGTTGCCCGGCGCCAGCACCGGAACCGGCGTGTCATCCGCGTGCAGCTTCGTCGCGCTCATTACGTGGCAACGCAGTGCTTCCACCAGTGGCGCGAGCAGCGCGCTCGTTCCGCCCACCCAGTCCGCCAGCGTCGAGCGTTCCAGCTCCACGCCTTCCCCCGCGTAAATTTCTGATTGCCGGTAAAGCGGCAAGTGATCGCTGTATTTCGAGACCAGCACATGCGCCAGCAGCCCCGGCCCGCCAACACCGCGCTCGATCGGGCGGCTCGGCGCTTCCGCTTGTACGATACGCTCACAGCACGCGCACGTCAGTTTCGGCCGAACCTGCCGGATCACCTTGAAGCGCGCCGGCACGTACTCCAGGATCTCCGAGATATCTTCACCCAGATGTTTCAGCTCTCCGCCGCAGTCCGGGCAAGCGCTCTGCTTCGGTGGATACTTTCGTGTTTCACGCGGCAGATGCTCTGGCAGCGGGCGTCGCGCGGGTTTTGCTGGCGCATTCACAGCGGAGACTGGGGCCGCGGATGTTTGCGAAGCAACGACCTTCTCTGCTTGCGTGGCTTCCAACTCGTCGAGCCGCAACTCCAGTTGCTCGATTTCGCGATCCAGCTTTTCCGATTTGCGCCCGAACTGTGCCCGACGCAGCCTGGCGATCAGCAGCTTCAAGTGTTCGATTTCGCTGTCGCGCGACGCCAGCTGTTCGCGCTGCGAGAAGATGAGGGCTTTTAGTTCGTTGGGATTCAGTGCGTCGAGATCGGGAAGGGGATGGTTCGCAGCAGCCATTGCCACGAATCTAGCAGACTTTCTTTACAGCAAAATAAAAATGAACAAGAAAAACAAAACCGTTTTGCTCACACCGCCATCTGCGGCGCGTAACTGCGCACCGGACGCCGCCAGTCGATGCCTTCCAGCAGCATCGACAACTGCGCCGGCGTTAGCGAAACCGTGCCGTTCGCTGCTTGCGGCCAGGTGAACTTTCCGCGCTCCAGCCGCTTCGCGAACAGGCATAGCCCGTCGCCATCCCACCACAGCAGCTTCACCAGATCGCCGCGCTTCCCGCGAAACACAAACACCTGCCCGGAAAACGGATTTTCTTTCAACACCGTCTGCACCATTCCGCTCAGCCCCACGAATCCCCGCCGCATGTCCGTCACTCCGGCAACGATCCATATGCGCGTCCCCGCCGCTAACCCGATCATCCCAGCAACCGCTCCAGCACCGTCCGCAACGCTTCCGCATCCACACGCCCCGTGATGCGAAGTTGTCCCTTGGGAAGTTCCACGTAAATCGCGCCCGCTGCTTCTGCGGTTCCCTGTGCAGCGTGCCGACGGCCCGTACCATGCGCATTGCTTAACCGCGTTCCGGTTACATGCACCGGCAGCAAGTTCGCTGTCTCGGCCTGCCCCGCGCCCAACGACCCCTGCCGATACTGACGCCGCCACGCAAACACCTGGTTGGCATTCACTCCGTGCGCCCGCGCCACCTTGGCCACCGACGCCCCTGGCTCTAACGTCAGTTCGACGATCCGCCGCTTCTCCGCCACCGCGCGCCGCCTGCGCGGCTCTCTCTTAACGACTATCCGTTCCGAAGTGTCCACTTATCCCCCAAGTGGACACTTCCCGATGTGCCCACTTGAGCCATCATCCTCGACTACTCACACTTCTCACACACGGCCAGAACCGTACGCTTACAGATCTCCGGTCGCCGCACCTGCTGGAACCGCCACCGTAATCGATGTGTCGGTCGAACTTATCGGGCTTGCGTAGAGCTCGGGGTTAAAGACTACTTGAGGCGACTGAGTGCCGCCCGCCGTGAAATTGCTTCCGCTGATTGCTATCGTTGCGCCGACTGCCCCTGAAGTAGGCGACAAGCCCGTTATGACCGGAGACTGCGTGACTGTGAAGCTGTCGGCGTTGCTCGCTTTTCCGCTGACTGTAACGACCACGTTGCCCGAGCTAGCACCCGCAGGAACCTGAACTTCCAAGCTGGTTGCACTCCAGGAGACCCAAGTCACCGGTGTGCCATTGAACGTCACTGTACTCGTTCCTTGCGATGCCCCAAAGCCACTTCCTACGATGACAACCAATGTTCCTACCGGCCCAGATTGTGGTGTCATCAACTGTATGACCGGTGCGGCTTTTGCTGAACTTGCCCAGAGAAAGCAAGCCACAAAAAGAGAAGCTGCCAGAAGGATTCTGGCCACGCAGCCCTTGATTTGCGTAGAAACATCACTGCCGGTGAGTAGCTCAGCAGTAATAGAGCTGAAGGTTTCGCTTTTCATGCAGTGGCCTCTCCGGAGAATGAGAATCCTTGCTGTAACGATAGGCACGCAAATAGAGCCAAGTGAATTGTTTTGCGCAAATCAACAGTTTTCCCGTGTGCGCGACAAAAGCATACGTTTGGGAAGGAAGGACGAATTTGCAGGGTCACTGGCCTGACAGGAGAACGGCCACTCTTTCCTGTGAGCAACCTGCTTGTTATCGAGGAAGCGCCCCCAAAAGCAATATGAGCGACGAGGAGCAGGAGGAAACGGAACAATATAACCTGGGGGGGTACCCACTCTTTCGGCAGCATAGACACAACCTCCACGGCCGCCGAAGTAAGCTGGCGCCTAGGCCAAACTTGCTAGCCCATAAAGCCCGATTCAAAATCGAAGGGTCCTAATCTTGAGAAAGTGGCGGCATAGTATGGGAGCCACGAGTAGATGTCAAGTACGGTAATCACAAGCTGTGGAAGTGCTTGGTATTATAAGCAGCTCTTTAATCGTCTACACAGCGCTCAAGAGTGTCTGGCAGGCCACAAATCAGGCACTACCGGTACGCCCATGGCTCTACCGCGTGGCTACGAACGCCTGCCTCGAAAGTATATCTGTGGTGTGGTTCCCAGCATTGTCCGAAACATTTCAATGAAGGCACTTACACTGTCGTAACCGACTGCGATGGCGACCTCCGTGACAGATTTCCTTTGTGCCAGCATCTCAAGGGCAGCAAACAACCGTGCCTGCTGTCGCCAACGGCCAAATGACATGCCTGCCTGAGCCGAAAACGCACGCATGAAAGTACGGCGGGCCATTCCGGCAACATCTGCCCAAGCGTCCAGCGTGCGGTCATCCGCAACATAATCCAGCAGAGCATCTGCAACTCTGGCCAGTCTTTCTTCTGTTGGTATGGTCAAACGCAAGGGCTGCTGGTAAGGCTGTCGAATCTCATCCCGAAGCGTTGTGATTAAGTGCTTCTTCGCCAGTTGAGCGGCTGGCGGAGGGCCCGACCGACCATACGATGAACTAAGGCAAACAATAGCTCCGATGAGTTGAACATGCAGACCGTCTTGGGCAGTCCGCTGCACATCTCCGGAGACAAGTCAACCATCGCGCCAGCAGCGCCCCCGACAGAACGCGCCGCGTGCTTACAAATTGGTGGAGTCCATGCGCAACGCCGGGAGGGAAACATCCATCGTTCGCTTCCTGCTTCCACGATGAGCAAGCCCTGGGTCAGTGCGGCGGACCTGGACGCCACTTGGGGCAAGGGCTTTTTCAACGGCGATGTTTTTGCGCAGGTGGTGTATTCGGCGCTTTGAGTCGCGATGCTCAGCGAGGCAAAGGCGCGGTCGTTCTGCGGTACGCCCCCTGTGGCTGATCCAAGTGAGGCTCCTATGGAACCGCTGGTCGCCATACTTCTTGAGCATTCGTAAGTCAAACTCTCATGAGCGCGGACGCGCGAGAGGGGTCAGGACAATTCAATGAGAAATGTAATCTACGCAATCAACGTCACCATAGATGGCTGCTGCGACCACACCAGTACGATTGCCGATGAAGAAGTACTTGCATACAATACGCAGCTCATACGAGATGCTGACCTGCTCGTCTTTGGGCGTAAAACCTATCAATTGATGATTCCGTATTGGCCCGATGTCATAAAGGACGTACCGTCTTTCGTCGTCGCAGTCCCAATCGGGCAGAATCGTCACGCGAGGCGGTAACCCCTTCTTCTTGCGCACCGATTCCTGGCCTGTCGCTCGTCGCGAGAATCGGCTGCGAGAAAGCAGCTTAACACGGCGAAAACAAGGACACGCAAAGCTAGAAATCGATCACAGAATCTGCCTCCAAACGATGTCGCGAAGCCACCGAAAGTGAAAGGTGGATCATGAAACGCAAGGCTGCAGTGAGGCGATGTGCACGGAGCAAAACCGCTCGGGGCATGCAATATCCGGGTGTCCGCGGCAAGGTTGTGGACCGCATCGAGCACCGGTTTGCTGAGAAGGCTCTACCTCCACCTGTGTTTCACCCACAAAACCGAGTTGAGTTTCACTTTGAGTTCGCGGCTCGCTATCCAGGAAGCATTACTGTCGAATGTGTCCACCGGTGACGCTGAACCGATCCGGGAATATGTGTCTTATGCGCGGTAAGACTGTGACGCAGACCGAGTATGTCGTTCGGATCGTTACGCCTAAGGCTGCCCAAGAGACGAGTCTCTCGCTGGCCCACCAGTTCACGCCAGTGATCAACCAGGCCATTCAAGCTGCCATTAAACGTGCCGCCGCTAAGGCCCTGAGACGTTACATTGGGTCGGGCCGGCTCGGCAAATGCTTCCGGGTACAGTACTGATGCGCCTTTGGGCAGAACACCAACGCATCCGTGGCATCCACATGAAGATTTTGGCTCAGGGTGATCGGAAGCCAGAGCGACGTGCCAGCCAGGATGACAAACGGCATTGGAATGAGGTTCTGCACCTACGAGGAGCAACTTTCGCGCCCGCAGCGCCGCCGGGCTCTGAAACTGAATGCCTATGGCAGAAAGATCGAGCAAGTCATGGAAACACTGCTCCGATTGTAATTCCAGGGTGCATAACTCCTAGCAACGTTGACAGTAAACATCTCTCTCCCCAGTCGCCCTCACACTGATTAAACCGTTCTCGGATGTTCTTTGCGCCGCCCCTCAACGCGAGGATCCCGACAATTGACTAGCGTTCCTGTTTTTTGGGGAAATTCAAACTATTTTCGATTTTACGCGACACGTTTTCCCTTCTCTGCGCTGATTAGATACATAGAGGGAGAAATTGCTCCTTATCCCCTTCTACCGAGGGAAAAACCTGATGTGTCGCCCTCTGTTACCCGCCACCAAGTCCCCGAAGCACGCCTGCCGACTGGGATGGAACCGGACGGCCTTTGCCCTGCTGTCCGCGGAGCAGTTCCATCTCCGGTCCTTGCCTGGACATTGGCTTGCGAGAGGTCGCTGGTCGGAACCGGATCGAAGAGTTTTGGAGCTCCTGGACCGGAGGCCTCGGGACAAGAGCGGAGCGGATATTCCGAAGACCGGTGAAGTGTGCTTCACCTCTCAACTTCACTTAACCCAAGGCGACAAGCTTCACGGCTTGGAAGTGGCGAACTGCGGAAAAAGCAGCGAGATGAATGCAGAAAGGCCACGGAGTCGGAACGCGGCAAAAACGTCGGATGAGGCGGGAGCGACCCCACCCTTTGCCGCACGGTGCGTCACGGGTTCCGTGGGGTCGCTCCCGCCTCATCAATTCTCAGAAGGCACGGAAAGTTTACCGAGATCAACGGGATCATTCGCGTTCTTCATTGGGCGTCGGGCAGCAGATAGGGTGACGGGTGCGCGAATGACACGCGTAACCGTGCCAGTCACCAATCCCGTCACTTTGAAGATATGCGAAAGCACACTCGATACAGAGGTTATGAATGGCATTTGGACGCGAGGAAAACACCGGAGTGGGCTGGAGACCCCACTTTTGGCCAAATGCTTGTGGCCAAAAAAATCACAAGGGTCGCTCCAGCCCATCACGTATTCCGCGTGAACGTGTTATTCCCAAGTCCAAAGAGTCAAACCAGTCTGACCTGCATGCGCGCTTTAGTAGGGCGCGCATGCAATAAAAGGAGCAACCGTATGTCAATTCTGAAAGCGCCACCGAAACAACCGAAGAATGCCACGCTGCAACTTCGCGTGGACGAAGAACTGAAGATAAAGCTCGGCAAGTACGCTGAATTCCTCGATTCGACGGAGTCTTACGTGGTTTCTGAGGCACTCAAACTCGTATTCAACAAGGATGCCGAATTCAAAGAATGGTTGGAGCAGCAAGATGCGAATGGCGGCGAATCAACTGAGGAACATGCCTCCATTACCGCAGCAGTGAAGGAGACGCACCCAACCAAGCTTACATCTTCCATCCCCAAGTCCAATGGAGGTGAGCTCTTTCGATAAAGATGCGATCGCAGTTTTTGAGTCGTTTCCGAGTTGCGAACAAAGGAATATGAAAACAAATCACACACAATTCGGCACGCGCGAGGGCGCCGCGCCCCCGAGACAGCATCCCTCGCGCTCCACTGTCGAAAGGTGTTCATACGTAAATGGTGTTGAGAGGACCCCGATATGCACAACCCTTCGTCGCGAGACCAGGACCACCTTCCTAAGTTGGACAACTCTCTGCATGCTGCATCCG
This sequence comes from Candidatus Acidiferrales bacterium, assembly GCA_963709705.1. Classification (GTDB taxonomy): domain Bacteria; phylum Acidobacteriota; class Terriglobia; order Acidiferrales; family UBA7541; genus Acidiferrum. The sequence goes on along the minus strand of CAVPXU010000012.1, from coordinate 364,328 downwards.
AGCATGCGGCCACAGTGGGAGAAAGAAGTCGTGACGAACGGCTTCTGACCGTCCATGAGGTAGCGAGGCTACTGGGCGTACCAGCTTCATGGGTCTACGAACGGACTCGAAGGCGCGGTCGCGATCGACTCCCTTACGTGAAGCTTGGCAAATACCTTCGTTTCGAAGAGGCAGCGATATTGGACTTCATTCGAAAGCAACGTTGTGCTTGATTCAAGAATGGCAACGCGTATGATCCCTTCAGGTACCGCAGAGCCAAGGCGAGCATCGGGAGAAAGGAAACTGATGACTCGTTCTCGGTATCAGAATGGAAATTTAACCCTACGCGGCAGACGTAACAAGGTGTGGGTCGCAAGGTGGAGAGAAGATGTATTGGACTCGGACGGTAAACTGCGGCGTGTTCGACGGTCTATCATTCTCGGCACGCTGGCAAACATACCGACACGCCGACGAGCACGTACGCTTCTCGATGCCAAATTATGCGACCTCAATGCCGGCCGGCGTCAGCCGCAATCAGCAATGTCGTTCAAGCATTTCATTGAGGAAGTATGGAGGCCAACCATCCTCCGTACAATGAAGTTCTCAACCCAACAACTCTACCCAAATCTTCTCCGCAAGCATCTGCTGCCAGTCTTCGGGGATCGCCCTCTATGCGACATTCGTCGCGTGGATATTCAGCGGTTCGTTACCGAGAAAATGACACGCCAAAATCTGTCATGGCAAACGGCGGTTCATCTTCGCAATTTGATGAGCGGCACGCTTGAAAGGGCGGTGGAGTGGGGTTATTTGGAGGCAAACCCCGGTCGACAGATTAAAATGCCTCCCATGCAGCGTCGGCGTACAACCGTCGTGCTGACACGCGAACAGTTGGCCAAACTTCTAGAAGCCCTCGAGGAGCCGGTGAAGACGCTCGCAATCACCGCCGCCATGACGGGCCTACGAATCGGCGAAGTACTCGCACTCCGCTGGAAAAATCTGGATTTTGAAAATGGCATCGTCCAGGTTCGCCAAGCCGTTTACAGAGGTGATGTCTCTTCCCCAAAATCGAAGAGCAGCATCCGCGATATTCCTATGGGCCCATGGTTGCAACGGCTCCTACGGGAACATCGAAAAGCGTCTACGGCGGAGGCTTTTGTTTTTGCCAGCAGGAACGGCACCCCATTGGACTCGCATAATCTGTTAGGACGGGTCCTCAAGCCTGCGTGTAAGCAAGCAGGCTTGCCGTTAATCTCTTGGCATAGCTTCCGGCACACACATGCAACCTTGCTCAGCGATCTCGGCGAATCGCTCAAGACCGCGCAGGCACAACTAGGGCATGCGTGCTTAAGCACGACTGCAGAGATCTATACGCATGTGGTGCCGGCTTCACAGCGAGCAGCGGTAGAGAAGTTAGAAAGGGCCATTTGCCCGAAGTTGGACCCAAATGGACCCAAGTTGGACATCGAGCAGAAGTTGGGAAGTACACTAATCCAGTGACGTGTCAGAAGTTAAGTGGTGCGCCCGGCGTGATTCGAACACGCGACCTCTTGCTTCGGAGGCAAGCGCTCTATCCAGCTGAGCTACGGGCGCACGGTTAAGGGACGACTTGGATCAGTTTAGCGTTTCTGGTGCGGGTTCGCTAGTGGGCTGTGGCCGACGATCCATTTCATGAGTGGCGGTGCGTCAGAGCCTGTGCGAGAACTGAAGAAGACTGCCCTCAGCGGCTGAAGCCGCACGGATGTTGAGGGTTACGTGCCCTGATGAAAAAGAAGACTATTCACACAGACTCGTTAGCCCTTGGAGCGGTTGTGGATATCGTGGGCTAGTTTCTCGATTTCTTCGGTTTTCTTGAGGAGGTTCAGGCTAAGGACTTTGGTGGTGTCCGTCTTCTCTACTTCGTCCTTTAGTTCCTTGGCGAGCTGATAGAGCTGCTCGACCTTTTTCTTCATGTCCTTTTCGTTGTTTTCCAGGATCTTCTTGTCCAGGTCCGGGGGCACTGCCGGCGCGTCGCTATCGGGAGACTTGCCGGAAGAAGGGTTCTGAGGCTGCTGTGGCGGCCTGATTACGGGACTCTGCGTCGTGATTGCCGGGATCGCTTCGCCGGCCAGACCGGAAGCGCTTGCCACCAACAGGCCTGTCAAAAAGACTCGTCGCGATTCCATGGGCCTTCTCCTCTGCTGTATGTGTCCGACAAGGCTGCGCGATGCCTCCACCAATGTTATACTCGCCTCCCGATAACCCTATGTCCAGTCTTCTATCGGATATCCCCACGCTGTCGGTCTCAAACCTGTTACACCTGCTCGGCATCATCGTCGCCGCGATCCTGATCAACCGCATCCTTCGTGTGTTTGCCAACCAGATTGTGAAACCAGCGGCGGCGCAAACACGCGCGGCGCAGGCGCGCGAACTGCAAACGCGAACGCTAGCGGATGTGACGTATAGCGCCGAGAGCAAGGTTGTCTGGGTTGTGGCGGCGCTGATGGCGGCGCAAGAGTTTGGCATCAACGTTACGCCGATCGTGATTCTTGCCGGGCTTGCCGCACTGGCCATCGGGTTCGGCGCGCAAAACCTGATGCGCGACGTGGTGGCCGGCTTTTATATCGTTCTGGAGGACCAGTTTACGGTTGGCGACACTATCCAGGCGGCCGAGACAATCGGGCGGGTAGAGCATCTAACATTGCGGCGAACTGTGGTGCGGGACAGCCGAGGAGCGCTGGTGACGCTGTCGAATGGGGACCTACGAAGTGTGGGGAACCTGAGCCGGGACTGGTCGCAGGCCTATGTGGACGTGGCGATTTCGCCACAGGTTCCGCAGGAACGCGCGTTGCAGGCGCTGGACGCGGCGGCGACGGAGTTGCGAAACGATGCTTCGTGGTCCCAGGCGCTGGTGGATGGGCCGCGGATACTTGGCTTGCAGTCCTACGACCAGATGGGTTCCACGGTGCGGCTGCAAGTGCGCACGGCGCCGGCGCGCCATGAAGATGTCTCGCGAGAATTGCGGCGGCGGATTCAACTTGAGTTTCAACGGCAAGGCATTGCCCTGTCGAACGTGCAAAGAGTGGAGCTGATCAATCCTTCCGGAGCGCCCCCACCGGAAACACCTGTTCAGTCCGCGTGATGGACCGAAGGAGAATTTCTTATGTCGCAAGTGAACTACGATGAAGTAAACCTGATGCTGCGGCTGTACGATCTGCGCCGGGAGCCACGCCTGAGGGAAGCGCGAGCGTGGTTTGTGGAACATTTTCACGCAGGCACTCCCGAAGAGCTAATGGTGAAATATCCGCAGGGTAGCAAGGAAAACACATACATCCGGATGGTGATCAGTTATTGGGAAATGGTGGCCAGCATAGTGAATCGCGGACTGATCAACGATGAATTGTTCTTCGAAAGCAACGGCGAGATCTGGGTGGTGTGGGATCGCATGCGCGTGATCGTGCCTACGTGGCGCGCTGCGTTCAAGAACCCCACGCTGTTTGGTGGCATTGAAGAAACGTGCAAGCGGTTGGAGGCTTGGCGGGAAAAACGAGCGCCGGGTTCGACAGCGGCGATGCGGCAAATGATGGAACAGGTCCGCACAAAGTTTAAGTAAAGTGGAACGCAGAGTTTTTTGCGGTTGGTGATGTGGGTCAGGTCCTCAGGCTTGTGGTTTCTCGTTGAGGAGCTGCACTGAAGTTCGTGCCCTTGCCTTGAGCGATTCGCACGCAATTACGGCCTGCGCTCTTGGCGCTGTAGAGGGCCTCGTCGACACTCGCCAGAAGTTCATCCACGGTCTGTTCCTCAAAATCGATCGATAAGCCCAGGCCGATGCTGATGGTGATCGCCAGTGATTTCGTACGGGTTTGAAAGGCTTTCTGGGCGATCATGGCGCGAAGGTTTTCCGCGCGAGTGGGAGCGCTCTCCGGCTCACATTTATTCAGAATGACCAGGAATTCCTCTCCACCGAAGCGGCCCACCATATCGTAAGAGCGCACGGAGTGCTGCAGGCGCCTTGCAAGTTCTCTCAGGACATCGTCGCCGGTGTTGTGGCCGAACTGATCGTTGACCTGCTTGAAATGATCGACATCGCAAAGCATCACCACGGTGCAGCTTTTCTCGCGGTGTGAACGGTGGATCTCTCGGCCAAGCAATTCCTCGATGACCCCGCGATTCCAAAGTGACGTGAGCGGATCGTGAGTGGCTTGGAACCTCATGGTTTCTCGAGCTTCGACCAGGTGGTCCTCGAGTTCCAGGATGCGCTCTCCGGCGCGCAAGCGTGCCTTTAATTCCTCTTCGTCATAAGGCTTGGTGAGATAATCGTCGGCTCCGGCTTCGAGTCCCTGAACAATTTCCTGTTTGGATTCTTTCGAGGAAAGCAGAATCAGGTAGGTATAGGCTTTGCCATGACGGCCGCGAATTTCACGGCACACTTCGATGCCGTCTTTCTCAGGCATGATCCAATCGAGCAACGCCAATCGAGGCGGATCGTCCGATCCCAACGCTGCGAGGGCCCGTGCTCCGTTGCTCACGGCGGTAACCTCGTAGCCCGATCGCTGCAGACATTTCTCGAGCATCATGCGCGAGGCGTGTCGTCTTCAGCGACCAAAACTTTCATGCCTTCACCTCGGCGAGTTGCGCGTCTACCTCGGGTAGCAGCTCCTCCATCGCTTTCTCTAGCTGCGCCAATAAGGCCGCTGCCTGCTTGGCCTCACCCTGACGAGCCGCAACCTCCAGGTCGCTTGCCGATTGTGCAGTTCGATTCATCAAGAGATTCTTCATCATGCCCTTCAGGCTGTGGGCCGTTCGCTCCAGAGCAGCCAAGTCTTGGCTGGCCAGCGCATTTTTGGCACTCTGCAGGCTCGTTTGGCTGTCTTGACGATAGACCGCAAGCAACTCGAGGAGAAATGTGTGGTCATTGTCGAGGCGTTGCAACAGTTCGTTGACGTCCCATTCCGTATGGAGTGAAGCGGCATGTTCCGATGGAGCGAGTTCCGTTGCTGATATATTTTTCATAGGGACCAGTCAATTCCCTTTCTCATCGCAGGACACACCCGCATGTTTGGGCGATGGCCAGGGACGAATACCCCTAATTGGGAGGTGCACGCTGTACACCAATCTTGCTGCGTACTGCGTTCCATCCATCGGGAATCACTGCACTTCTGGATTTTAGTTTTGGCGCAGCGGAGAAGGGTGTTTCGAAGCGGAACAGGGTTCGATTTTTGGTTCAGTCTGCCTATGCCTCTCCCTTTTGTGCGGCTGGTTTGCGGCTTCGGGTGGGTGGAGAAGGTGCGAGATTATTTCGTTAAATTGATTGCCGCATTGGCTGCAAGGATGAACGCGCTCGCGGTATCGACAACATATTCGTTTTCGTACCACAGAAAAGGCCAGTCACTTTTCAGTTCGGGAAAGTCTGGCTGAAGAATGGTCACTCCTGGAATTACGCCACCCGGAATGAAGGTGTAGTCGGCACGATTGTTGCCGTAACCGATCAATTTCGACTGCGTGCCAATGCCGGATACATAAGAAACATTCGATGCGGGATGCACACCGAGCAGATAATCGAAGCTCCGAAGCGTGTATTCCGTACCGATGATGTCCGGGAAGGCCTGGTGAAGAAAATACATTTGCGAGGCAAAGCCTGCCACGACTCCTGAACCACCCCATGTTCCCATGGCGATGGGAACACCGTAGGGATTTTTGGCGAGGTTGTCGTCGAGCTTCGCTTTGTAAGTGATGAGCGCGGACTGGAGAGCGCTTTTGAAGTCAGCGTCCATGAATGGGATCGCGCGGACGGCTATGCCGCCGAGGGCTCCGAATCGATCCTGGATGGTCGGAACCATCTCCTTCAAACGCTTGCGATAAACGTCTTTTCCTTTGGTTGCGATTAGCAGCTCGACGGCAGCCATGGTTTCTTCATCGCGCAAGTCGCCGCCAGTGGTATTGAAGGAATGAAAGAGTGCTGGCGGCTGTTTGTGTTCTTGGTTCCATACATTCTCGGCTGTTTGCAGACACTCCTCCGCCATTTTGTCGTCAAACCCGCGGAGCACACGGCTGGCAGCCGCGAGAGCTGAAGCCGCGTCGTAATTCAGCGGAGTTGTGTGCGTGGTGAATGCCCAGCGGTCATCTGGCATGCCGGAGTAGATGCCATCAGATTGCAATGGGGACATTTTGTCGGAATAGATTTTCCCGTCGGTTATTGAGGCGGCATCGCCTAGGTGTGTGTATTGCTCCAGCGTAGGAGCTATCACTCCGGGAATGGCGTGGCCAAATGCTTTATATTGAGCAAGCAGATATAAGACGCCGTGAACGACTTGCTGGATCGCATCGGGCACGCCGTCCGGCTTGCGGATCTGCACGTAGCGTGCATTTTCATCGACAGCGGTGTCGTCCCAATCCAGTCCAAAATTTTCGCGCGCCAACACCAGATCGGTAATGACGCGGGAATGCGTCTGCGTGCGTAGATCGAAATCGCCTGCGTCAAACCATCCGCCAACATTGATGCCTGGAATGTGCTGGCCGGGAGCAAAGGAGTCATCCGTTGTCGGCCCTTGGGCGTAGCCATCAAAGTGCGTGTAATTTACCGGCGCCTGGCGCGCGTCGTCCAGGTGCGAAACGCCATGCCAGATCCGGTAGCCCTCGCGCACTTTGACGTGATCCATTTGCTCGGCGAGGTAGGTGTCCAGGCTGGCGTGCCAGATTCCATCGTAAACATTATTCGCGATGCGGAATGGAGTGCTAATCTGCCCGGCATATTCGATGGCATAAATTCCAGGCGCGAGGACGGAGGAAAAATCGAAATGGGCGTAGTCGTAACGCAGCCACTTGCCCCAGGGCTTCACTTCGCCGCGAAAAACTTCCTTGTACTCGCCATCCGGGCTGAGCTGTAGGACGCGCGCAGTGGTCACAGCATGGAATTGCGGGTCCAGTTCCAGCACGGCTATTTTAGCGCGTTCTGGTGTGTAGCCGACCTGGTTATAGCCAACCACCGGCGGACGCGTCCAGCCCTGCGCAACTTTAAGGTGGATGTGCCAAACCGCAACTTCACCGGTCTTCCCGGGAGGGATCGGGCTGCGAAGTACAAACCAGCCGTTTTGCGCCTGATTGCGGCCATCGAATAACTGGAGTGCCGCGCTGTCCGAGGTGATGCTCACGCGAGTCAGCGGATCTTCGGGCGAAAGAACGATTTTATGGCCACTCGCCAACGCAACAGGTATGATCGCGCCGCTTGAATCTTTCTCCATCGGACCGGTGGGAAGGCGAGGAAACATTCCTGGAGAATCGTCCACAAGATACGATTTGCCGAAATAGGCGGTTGGAAGGAATTCGAGATTGAGTCCCGCTTTGCCGGCGAGCTGTTGCGGAAGAGCGCGATCCAGGAGCACGGCGACGCGGATGCCGCCGTCTTCCGGCTGAACATCAATGCGGTAACTCAGGTCCGTGTCAGGATAGGCGAGCGAAGCGACCAACTCGTTCGGGGACGCGCCCCGCTTGCGATCTTTAAACTGGGGAATCGGATTCCACTGGGCGGGAGTAGGCGACAGCCGCACGTCGCCATTGGTGGCGATGCGTTGCTCGTGAAAAATGATCTCGAGCCCGCTCATTTTTTCGTCGCCGAACACGCCGTGATATGAATTGTGAAACAGGAAGACGCTGAGGCCGTGAGTCTCCAGGGCATCCTGGGGTGTCAGTTGCAGAAGCAACGAAGGCGAAGGAGGATTGGCGCTGACTAACCACGCGACGGAGAGGGTCGCGACCAGCGTGGCCGCAGTTATTCGGAAGCTTATTTTCTTCAAGGTTTCACCTTCGATGGCTCAGGGGTGGTCGGGGCAATTGGCGGAGCCTTGAGGTAGCGGCTGGCGAACATTATAAAGGTTGGCCAATTGGGGCCAGTCGCGTGCCCTCCACTGTGTTGACGAAAGGCAATATCACCCGCGATGAGTGGAGTTTCCATGGGAGGAAATTCGATAGTGCCGAGGCTCTTCATACCTAGGAGTTCGTAGACTGGGCCAGCGCCAACGGCTCCGAGGAACATGCCCTTGGCGTCGACCCAGCCACCCTCGACTTGCTGCGAACCACTGCTGATGAACACCGGGCGAGGAGCACACAGAGCGATCAGTTCGTGGGAATCGACGGGCAGGTCATCCGGCGTCAAAGGGCCGGCGTATTTGAGGAAGTTGCCAGCCATCCAATGGTACTCACTGGTTGAGGCGAGGTTCTCCACCTGTTCGCCAAATTTACGACGAAATATTTTTGCACCGCCTTCGCCCGAGGAACCGATAAAACCGATTGCGAAGCGCTGGTCGTATGCCATGCTGACGAGCGCGGCCTTGCCATAGCGGGAGAGGCCTTCTATTCCGACCTGCTTGGCATCCACCGCTTTATCGGTCTCGAAATAATCGAGGGCCCGGCTTGCGCTCCACGCCCAGGCCCGTAACGCACCCCAATCATCAAGCTTCCGTGGCTGTCCCTTATTGGCCAGCCCGATGATTCCTTCAGTCAAGCCGGCGCCGTTGTCGGCTTGCACGCTGGTGGGAATGAGGATGGCATAGCCCCAGCCCTGCGCCAGGACTTGCTGCTGCCACGTCGGGCCACTGCCGGCCAACGCAGCACGCTGAGCGTCCGAGAGATGCTTTCTCAGGGTCTCCAGCGCTTCGGGGCTGAGGCCGAGTTCCATTATTACGGGCACGGAGCCGGTCGCGTTCGCCGGTGTGCTCAGCGTCAATTGAATGTCGACCTGTATTAGCGGATAGGTGGAATTGTCCACGTGCCCAACAAGTTTTTTCGTGACGATTGGAATTCCTGCATTCTCTTCGGTGCCCGTACTGGCGATCTCCCATTTTATTTTTGGCGTGTTCTTTGGGACGCGCCCATAAATCTCGCGATCGAAGTCTTCGACAATTTCGGGTCGCCGCAACTTCCACCACATTTCTGGGCTGGTGACCTTTTCTCCGTCGTTCAATCGCAGTGGATCGGGGAGTTTGAGATTGGGAGCGACTTTCGATTCATCGAAGTTTGCGGCGTTGGGTGATTTAGGATCACCGTCGGGCCCGCGCCGCAACGAAGTAATGTGCAACAGATCCAGAAGCCGTTGATGATCCTGTTCGGCGGTCAAATGCACAGGAGGAGGGAGATTGGTGTCGCGTGGGGGACCGAGAACCAAAGTGAACAGCAAGAGACAGGATGGCCAACGTGTCGCTCGACGGCGTTGGGTTGATTTCTCGGCTAGCTTCATCTCTTTGCGTCTCTGGAAGCCTCAGGGTCTCACAGTCGCCGCAGGTGGAGCAAAAAGAGAAGCGGCGTGGCGGGGGGTGATCCGCCACGCCGCATGGGTTAACGGCTACGGGAAGCGCAGCTAGAACGTGAACTTCAGAGCTAGCTGGATTTCCCGGGGGTCATACGCATTGGTAACCGCGCCGAAGTTGCTGGCGCCGAGGTTGGTGCTGATGCCGCCGTTGAGGGTGTCGCCTTGCCATTGCGGATGGTTCCAGATGTTGAAGAACTCCGCGCGGAATTGCAGGTTGGTGCCGCGTTCTTCGTTGAACATAAAGTTCTTGAACAACGAGATGTTCCAGTTTTGCCGCCCTGGCCCGCGCACATAATTGCGCGGAGTATCGCCCCACAGGGTGCCGACCGATGTCCCTGCTGGCATCGTAAACGCCGCGGTGTCGAACCACTCGTTGACGGTATGCGGGTTGTTCAGCGACCCGCTGACGTCGGGACGGTTGGCGCAGTTGGGAACCACGCTGCACACGTTTTGCCCGGTCACGCCGATATTCAGCGGTGCCCCGGTGATGGCCGTGACGATTCCAGACACTTCCCAGCCACCCAGCGTCGTCTTCAGCAGTTTGTTGCCGCTGTTCTTCAGCAAGGGAACCTGATACACGAAGTTGGCAAAGAAGTTGTTGCGGATGTCGAAGGCCGACGGTCCGTAATCATACTTCCATCCCTCGTAGGGATTGGATACGGGATACAAATCCCCACCGCTTCCCGAACTGTTGAACGAATCGTTCGTGTGCGAATAGGTGTAGCCCACCTGATAGGTCAGATCGTTCTTCAGCGTACTGCCGCGGAACGAGAACTGCACCGAGTTGTAGTCACCGTTGGCCTCGTTCAACGCCATCTTCACGCTGTTATAACCGAGGTACGGCACGTTGGCATTGTAGGTCTGCGCCAGCGCGCTGCTTGTGATCATCCCCGGCAATATGCCTTCCGGCACCAGGTTGGTCTCCGTGTAGTAGTTCTGGTGGCGGTTCTGGCTGCCTACATAGGACACCGACAGCACCGACTTCCCAATGGAGTGCTGGATGCCCAGGCTGAACTGCGTGCTTCGGGGAGACGCGTACTCATTCTGGCTCATGCCCACGATGCTGCTTACCGGAGTCGATGCCGACACCGTGTTGCCGGTCACCACGCTGGTGCCGGGATTCGACAGCAACACGTTCGGGAAGCTCACGCCCGCTGCAAACGGAACGTTGCCCGCCATGTTGTACACGTCGTTGCCCTGCACGCGCTCGTACATGATCGCGTAGCCGCCACGGATCACCGTCTTGCCCGAGCCCGTCAAATCGTAGGCAAAGCCAAGACGCGGTCCAAAGTTTTTCCAAGCGCCGTTCACGCAACCGGCGGGAAGTCCACTCTCCCCGCAGATGCCGACGCCGTTCAAATAGAGAGGCAGCCCCGCCAAAATCGGGTTCGGGCTGGTGCCCAGTCCTGGACTGTTCGGACTGATGGACTGGTCCCCTGGATTCAGGATTGCGGCATTCGCTGGGTTATACAGGTTGGGATAGAAATTGGACATGACGTTGTTGGCTTCATAGGTATGCGGAATGCCATCCCACCGCAATCCCAGGTTCAAGGTCAGCCGGTTGTTTACGCGGAAGTTGTCCTGTATGTACAAGCCCACCGAAACGTTGTTCCAGTGGCCGGAACTCTTGACCGCGTTCTCGTTGTAGCTGTTGGCATAGCCCAGCAGGTAGTCGGCAAAGTCATTGCCGGTGTAGAACCCGTTGAAGTTGTAGCCGCCTTGCGTGTTCTGGAACCAGTCTTGCACCTTCTTGTACAGCAGCCAGTCACCGCCGATCTTCAGCTGGTGCCGGCCCTTGGTCCAGGAAACATCGTCGCGAAGCTGGTAGCTGTTCGCCACGTTGTTCCATGGCGTCCAGTTGGCCGTGTATTGCGATCCGGTGCTGCCACCCAACTGGATCGAAGGGATGCGGTCTTGCGCGTTCGGCCCGTCAAAATACCGGTTGAACGTGTAATCGCTTGGCGCGCCAACCAAACCAAACGGCGTGATCGCGATGCGGTTTCCGTTGTAGCTGAAGGAAGCTTCGTTAACCACGTTCGGGCTGATCACATACGCCGCGTGTACCACCGCCGCATAGGATGGGTTGCCGAAAGTGTTCCCGATGGACGGCACGTTGTCGCCGCTCCACATCGTCGTGCCATAGTTCTGGTTGACCTGCTCGGCCACGAAATGGCCGAAGATGGTGAACTTGTCCGTGACGTTTTCATCGATGCGGACAATTTCTTCACGCACGTTCGTCGGTAAATTGTTGCCGCCCTGGAACTGCGTGCCGTTGTTCGGCGCCGGGAAGATGCCGCCATATTTCCCGCCGGCCGTCAGCAACGCCTGCGCGTTCGAGTTCAACAGGCTCGCTGGAATGCTGTTGTTCGTAAACGGCTGGAAGACCGGGTTCAGGGCTGCGGTTGTTTTCGTATTCACCGAACAGGAACCACTCGCGTCGGGAGTGCTGAATGTCTGACCCGCGTTTATGAAAGCGGTTTGCAGCGTCGGCGAAAGTTGATTCGCGCAGGGCACGTGCAAGCCGGAGTTCGGAATCGCGTTGCCGTTCACATCCTTGGAGTTCGCGGGCAGCGCGTTGGCAAAGTCTCCGCCGTATGCGCTTGCTTCCGGCACGGTCACGTTCAGGGTCTGCCCCTGAATCAGGCTGCGCCATTCCATGTTGTAGAAGAAAAACGTCTTGTTCTTTTCCGGGTTGTACAAATGTCCGAACGTCACCGGACCGCCCACGTTGAAGCCGTACAGGTTGTAACGGAGTTCGGCAACCTGTTGCGGCACAGGGTTAAAGTAATTGCGCGCGTCCAGATCGTTGTTGCGGAAAAATTCCCACGCCGAAAAATGGAACGCCTTGGTGCCAGACTTTACCGCCGAGCTGATCGTCCCCCCGGAAGAAAGTCCGTAATCCGCGCTGTAGTTCGAAGTAAGCGTCTGCGTCTCCGCAATGGCGTCGATCGAAGGCGCGACGCTCGACGTGCCGCCCGACCCGCGATCGTAGTTCTCGCCGCCGTCCAGCAGGTACAGGTTGTGCCCCGGACGGTTCCCGTTAAAGCTCACGTTGGCGTTGGCGCCCACCGACGTCGGCGCCTGGAACGACGGCATCAGGTTCGCCGCGCCCGGCGTCAAAATCACATACGTGTAAATACTTCGGCCGTTTGTCGCCAGCTCCGACATCTGCGTGCCGCTCGACAGCGAACTTATTTCGCTGCTGTCGGTCTGCACCGCGATGGCGTTCGATTCGACGGACACTGTCTCCGCCTTCGTGCCCATCTTCATCTGAAAGTCCACGCGAACGCGATCGTTCACGTTCAGCACTACGCCCTTGGACTCTTCCACCTTGAACCCGGAAGATTCCGCCTTCAAATCGTATGTGCCATTCGACAATCCCGGTGCCACGTACTGACCAACATCGTTCGTGGTCATCGTACGTAACGCCCCAGTCTTGGTGTTCGTGATCGTTACGGTTACGTTCGGAACCACGCTCCCGCTTGGGTCCGTAACCGTCCCCACGATCGTCGCCTCTTGGGCCGCCGCGAAAAAGGGCAACCCCAGCAACAACAGCAAAATAAAAACTCCACGGCTAAGCCAACTTCCCTTAGCAGTGAAAATGGAACAGAAAAAAGACGAGGACGAAGAATTCATAGACATTGTCTCCACTCCCCTCGACCAGCTCAGGACACCGTTAACGTACACGCAGCATCCTCTGAGTATGCGCACGTGTCAAGCGTTTTTTCGATTACCCGAACAGAAATTACAAATACTTGACAAAATGAATAGCCCTCAAGCGCCAGTTCCGACTGGCAAGCGCCAGGGTAGAGATGGACCTATGCTACACATTTAAAAAGGATTATCGGATCATTGGGATGTTGCGGTGTTGATTAGAGACGGCCGGCGAGTAGAATACTCAAATTCCGTGTGCGCCTAGGGGAGAGTGATTGAAAAACCAGATGTTAAACAGCGCGAAATTTGCGACTAGGAGGCGGCGCTGATCGCGGTGCCAAGCTTCGCAGAGGCTTCGCTCGATTTTACATCCGTAATACGCATCTCCCTGAAAAGATGCAAGTTCGAAGACATGATCACGCCAGGACTCAGGTGCACCGCAGGCGGAAAGTTCACTTTGTTGGTAAGACTGTCCGCCAAAACACGGACGGCAATCTGCCCCTGGCGATAAGGCTGCTGGTAGATAGAAGCGGCGATGGTTCCTTTGCGAAAATAGGGAGCCATCTCCGCGAAAAGATCGGTAGTGATCAGCTTTACCTTTCCTCCGAGGCCGCGTGCTCCGAGGGCACGACAAACGGGCAGACAGTTCACGGTGTTCACATAAATCCCTGCAAGACCAGGGATGCGCTGCAGGAGATCGAAAGTTTTTTGGAAGCTCTCGTCTTCGTCTTCGTGCCCTTCAATCACAGCGGCAATCGTTCCGCCCGGACAATGACACGGGAATGCATCGGAAAAACCGTCGGCTTTCTTGCGGTGGTCTTCCGCCATCAACATACCGGCAACCACGGCGACCTTTGAGCCCGGCGCAACAAATTTACCCATCAACTCTCCCGCCAAACAACCGTTCAAGTACGGCTCAACGCAAACGACGCTGGAACGCTTGCTTTCAGGCGCGTCGGTGGAGACGCACACGACATGCGTTCCTTTTTCCTCCGCAGCATCAATGAGGGGTTTTAACTCCTTAGGGTTTCCAGCCGTAAGAATAATTCCGTCGACACCACTATTCATCAAGGTTTCGAATGCCTGCGTATCACCTTCGCCGAGAACCTGCACGGGACGATTGATGAACTGCACGCCAAGTTGCGATGCGCGTTTTTCCTCATCAAGCACACCGCTCCAAAGCTGGTCGTAGAAAAAACGGATTTCGCGGGGCATGCAGACACCGATGCGCGCATTCGCTCGAGCCACAGACAACGCGCGCGCCGCCAAATTCGGCGTGTAGCCGATTTGCCGGGCAATTTGCAAAATCCGCAGGCGGGTCGCTTCCTTGATCCCATCGCGCCCATGAAGAGCGCGGTCAACAGTGCCAATCGACACTTCCGCCATCTCTGCGATCAGATGGATTCCACGCCGCTGTTTTCCCATCTCCTCGAGCTCCGCTTACTTAGACGCACGCTAATTTCTTACCCATCCTACTCCCGGGACGGCGCGGAAGAATCAGCCGAAACAACACGATTTCCGTGAACGTGCACGTACTGCCGTTTCGTGATGTTTTTCCATGGGGCCGTGACCCCGCCAGTCATTTCTCCACCACATTCAGCTTGCTGTCGATCGAGTCCAGGGAATTGCCGCCAACCATTAGGGTGAACGTGCCGGGCTCGACGACGCGGCGCATATCGCGATTCAAGAACGAAAGTTCATCGGGGCCAAGCACAAATTCCACAGTGCGAGTTTCGCCCGGATTCAAGTTGATACGTTGAAAGCTTCGCAATTCTTTCACTGGACGCGTGACGGAGCTGACGTCTTGCCGGATATACAGCTGGACAATCTCATCACCGGCGACGGCGCTGGTATTGGTAACATCCACGCTGACCTTCGCTTTGGCCTGAGGACCGATTGCTTCCGGGACGGCGCGAAGATTCGCGTATTTGAAGGTGGAATAGCTCAGGCCCCATCCGAACGGGAAAAGCGGCTTGACCGTACTGCCCAGATACTCACGTTTTGCGGAGGGTTTTTGATAGTAGTAGTCGGGGAGTTGGCCTACCGACCGAGGCACGGTGATGGGCAACTTGCCGCCGGGGTTGTAATCACCGAAGAGAACGTCAGCGACGGCGGTGCCTCCCTCTTGTCCCAAATACCAGCCGTCCAGAATCGCAGGAACATGTTCCGCGATGTAATTGATGGAGTTGGGCCGGCCGTGCTGCAGAAAAACAATCGTGGGTTTGCCAGTCGCGAGCATGGCCTTAACCAGATCGTCTTGATTGCCGAGCAGGTCCAGATTGTCTCGATCGCCTTCGTGCGTGACCGCCCAGGCTTCCCGTGAGGTCTGCTCGTTCCCGCCAAGCGCGAGAATGATGATGTCAGCTTTTTGAGCCACTTTCACGGCTTCCGCAATGCGCTGAGCATTAAGCGCCGGATCGCCGAGGACGACCTTGTCCGCATTCCAATCCGGTTGCGTTTCCGTGATTTTGCATCCTTCGGCATAAAGAACATCCGCGGAAGATCCCACCTTATCTTTGATCCCCTGAAGCACGCTGACGCCACGGCCCGGCTTATTGCTGTAGCCGCCGAGATGCACTGCGGCCGCGTTCGGGCCGATCACGGCAATGCGCTTGTACTTCCCTTTCGCGAGGGGCAGCAGATGATTGTCATTCTTGAGAAGAATGATGGCTTCGTGTGCGGCTTTTAGGGCGAGTTCCTGATGCTGCGGGCTATTGGTGATTTTTTCGGCGTAAGCTGGATCGACGTACGGATCATCAAAGAGGCCGGCGAGAAACTTGGCCCGCAGAACGCGTGCTACAGACTGGTCGATTGCGGATTCCGCCACTTTTCCCTGCTGGACGAGCGGGACCAGGTTGGAGTAGGTGCCAATAAACGGAAGTTCGACGTCAACCCCTGCATCGAATGCCATTTTTGCTCCAGCTTCGTCGTTGGCGACGACGTGATGCACGGTTCTCAATTCGGTCGGGCCAAAATAATCCGACGTGATCAGGCCTTGAAATCCCCATTCCTGACGCAAGATGTCCTGCAACAAGTGCCGGTTGCTGTGCGACGGTATGCCGTCAAGTTCGTTGTAAGAGGGCATCACGGCGTCAACGTGTGCTTCCTTCACGGCGGCTTCGAACGGCTTTAGAAAATATTCGCGCACAACGCGCTCGGAATAATTTCCCGGCGCGACGTTGGTGCCGCCTTCAGGCTGGCCGTGCACCGCAAAATGTTTCGCCGTGGCCATCACGTGGGACTTATCCACCGTTGGACCTTCACCCTGGTACCCTCGAATTGCAGCAACGCCAAGACGCGTAACGAGGTAAGGATCCTCTCCGTAAGTTTCTTCGGTGCGTCCCCAGCGCGGGTCGCGAGCCAGGTCTAGCACCGGCGCCAAGCACTGCTGCACGCCGCGGGCGCGAGCCTCACCAGCGGTTGCGGTGAAAACTTCGTGGAGGAGACCTGGATCCCACGTGGACGCAAGTGCAATTGCCTGAGGATAGGAAGTTCCACCGGCGGCGACATGGCCATGAAGACACTCGTCGTGGAAAAGGACGGGTATGCCCAAGCGTGTGTTGTCCTTTACCCATTTCTGGACGGTGTTCGTAAAATCCGCCATGGCTCGTGGTCCGCGGTCGCTGTCGCTGGGCCTTGAAAACTCGCCAAGGCCATCCTGTAAGATCACCGCGGCGCGCTCCGGCAAAAATGCGCCCTTTTCATCGACGAACAGCATCTGGGAGTCCTTGAAGAATGTCGAGTTCTCCCAAGCGCTCTCCAGTTGCGCGACTTTTTCCTGCAAAGTCATGCGCGACAACAAATCCTGGACGCGTTGTTCGACCGGAAGTTTGGGGTCCTGATAAGGAAGCGTGGCTTGCGCGAAAACGTTCGGAGAAATCAGTAGAGACGCGGCGGTTAAAAGAAGCACTGGCAAGGCGATGCGAGCAGGTGCAAGGGATGGCCGGCGCGGCTTCATGAAAACCTCCGAGGCATCAGAAATTTGAATTCTTGCAATGCGTAAAATGCATGATAGTATAAAACGTCGTTAACGTACACGGCCTTGTTTTCTTTAGCTTGGCTGTATCTTGAGGGCGAGTCCCGGGTCTCTCCCACGCTGCTGGTCGGTCTTCCTTAAGTGCGGGCATTCGCTCTCCAGGTTCTTGGTCGGAATTACCCGGTGCACCCACACCGGTTCGCTCGTCTTCATAACCAGCACGGTGAAGGAGATTCCCATGAAAAGCAGCGATCCGTTTCAGCCTAAAGCAGAGGATAAATTTTCGTTCGGACTGTGGACTTTGGGAAACCGGGGCCGCGATCCGTTTGGGGATTTCGTGCGGCCAGTCATATCACCCGTGGACATTGTGGGCATGCTTGCGGAAGTGGGTGCGTGGGGCGTCAACCTGCACGACAACGATTTGGTGCCCATCGATGCGACGCCCAGCGAGCGCGACGCGATCGTACGGGAATTCCGCAAGGCTTGCGAGCAGAACGGCCTGGTTGTACCGATGGCCACGGTTTCCTTGTTTTTTCACCCGATCTTTCGAGACGGCGCGTTCACCGCAAATGATCCGGAAGTGCGAGCTTACGCATTGCAAAAAACTTTGCGAGCCATGGACCTTGGGGCTGAACTGGGCGCGAAGATTTTTGTCCTTTGGGGCGGCCGCGAGGGTGTGGAGACAGATGCATGCCGGCGCCCCGATGAAGCCGTGAAGCGCTTGCGGGAGGCGGTAAATTATTTGTGCGAATACAATCTGGACCGCGGCTACGGTTACCGGTTCGCGCTCGAAGCGAAGCCCAACGAACCTCGCGCGGATATCTATATGGCTACCACGGGCCACTATTTGGGATTTATCCCGACGCTCGCTCGTCCGGAAATGGTGGGAGTGAACCCGGAATTTGCTCACGAAACCATGGCCGGGTTGAATTTTCTGCACGGCGTGGCGCAAGCGTGGGAAGCGGGCAAACTGTTTCACATCGATTTGAACGATCAGATGCCGGGACGTTTTGATCAGGATCTTCGCTTCGGTTCGGCAAATTTGAAGTCTTCGTTCTGGCTGGTGAAATTCCTGGAGGATGTTGGGTATGCGGGCCCCCGGCACTTTGACGCGCATGCGTATCGCACGGAAAACTGCCAGGGCGTGAGGGATTTTGCGCGCGGCTGCATGCGCACGTACTTGATCCTGAAGCAGAAAGCGGCGCAATGGAACGAAGACAAGGAAATACAGGCAATTCTAAGCCAAGTATCCGGCAAGGGGACTCACGTGCCTGGAAACGGAAAGTTCTCGAAGGACGGAGTCCGCGCGCTCCTGGAGCATTCCTTTAATTTAGACGCCATGCTGCGGAAACCGCTCCCGTATGAGCGGTTGGATCAGCTCACGGTTGACGTGCTTGCCGGAGTCCGGTAGCAGGACAGTTCCGCGAGTGTTGCCACGGCAAAAGCGGAAGAAACCCTGACAGGTCAGCGATGCGAATTTGCTAAAATTAACCCGCCAGAATATTGGCGGAGTTTGCATGGATTTTATCCACGAAGATTTTCTGCTGACGTCGGCCGCCGCGCGCCGCCTGTACCACAGCTACGCCTCCGCGCAGCCGATTCTGGATTTTCACTCGCATCTTTCGCCTCGCGATCTTGCGGAAAATCGCCGTTTCCACAATTTGTTTGAAATCTGGCTGGAAGGCGACCATTACAAGTGGCGCGCGATGCGGGCCAACGGGGTCGCGGAGCGTTTCTGTACCGGTGATGCGCCGCCGTATGAAAAATACCTGGCTTGGGCGCGAACGGTTTCCGCCACTTTGCGGAATCCTCTTTATCACTGGACGCACCTAGAGCTGAAACGCTACTTCGGCTTGGGAGATTTGCTGAACGAAGATTCCGCCAAGAGCGTGTGGGCCGCCGCGAATGCGCGTCTGCAACAGGAGGATTTAAGCGCGCGCGGGATTCTGAAGAAGTTTGATGTTCGCGTGCTGTGCACCGTCGACGATCCATGCGATGACCTGAAACATCACCAGGCGGTTGCCGCATCCCGGGAGAATTTCCGTATCCTTCCCACATTCCGGCCGGATAAGGCGTTTCTGGCGCATTCGGCGAGCGAATTCAATGCGTGGATCGAGCGCCTGGAAGCAGCCAGCAATGTGAATATATCCACGCTGAACAATTTTCTCGAAGCTCTGACGCAGAGGCATGATTATTTCCATGCGCAGGGCGGCAGGCTTTCGGATCATGGATTGAACCGGTGCTTCGCCGCGCCATGCAGCGACCGAGAGGCAACTTCTATCTTTGCGAAGGCGCGTGGGGGGAATTCCGCAACCAATGAGGAAGCTGAACAGTTCGCCGCTTACTTGTTGCTGTTCTTTGGCCGGCTGGATGCCGAAAAAGGCTGGACCAAGCAGCTGCATCTTGGCGCACTGAGGAACGTTAACGCGCGGATGTTGCGGGCGGTCGGACCCGATACGGGCTTCGATAATATCGGGGACTGGCCTCAGGCTGCGGCGCTCTGCTCCTTCCTGGATCAACTGGATCGCGAAGGCGCGCTGCCAAAGACAATCGTCTACAACGCGAATCCTGCCGACAATTACGCCATCGCCACGGCGATTGGAAGCTTTCAAGAAGGACCGATCGCCGGAAAGATTCAATTCGGCAGCGGTTGGTGGTTCCTGGACCAAAAGGAAGCGATCGAATGGCAGCTCAATGCTCTTTCGCACACGGGACTGCTTTCGCGCTTCATCGGCATGCTGACCGATTCGCGGTCGTTTATGTCATTTCCGCGTCATGAATATTTCCGCCGCATTCTCTGCAACTTGCTCGGCGAGGAAATGGAAAACGGCGAATTGCCGAATGACGAAAGGCTGCTTGGCTCTCTGGTGCAAAATGTTTGTTTCGCGAATGCTCAGCGCTATCTAGGGTTGGGGTTGTCTTCGGTTGAGGCTCTGGAACAATCCGCCACGTCCACTCCGTCGAAGTCCAGTTGACCTTGTCCGATCTCACCAACTGTGCAGAGTGCCGTCCAATTTGCGATTGATCGGCAAATACGCTCGCTGGTAGGGATACCGCGCAGCCAGAGATTCATCGATCTCCACGCCGAGGCCGGGCGATTCTCCGGGGTACATGTAGCCATTCTCGAAAGTATAGGAATGGGGGAAGACCGCGTCCGTCTCCGCCGTGTGCCGCATGTATTCCTGAATTCCGAAGTTGTGGATGCTGAGATCGAAATGAAGCGCGGCGGCCATGCAGACTGGGCTCAGGTCAGTGGCACCATGCGATCCTGTGCGGACGTGATAGATTTCAGCCAAATTGGCAATTTTTCGCAAGTGCGTGATTCCGCCGGCGTGAACCACGGATGCGCGGATATAGTCGATCAACTGTTCCTGAATCAGCGTTTGGCAATCGTAGATGGTGTTGAACACTTCGCCGACCGCCAGGGGCGTGGTGGTGTGTTGACGGATGATGCGAAAACTTTCCTGCAATTCCGCGGGGACGGGATCCTCAAGCCAGAACAAGTGGGAAGGTTCCAATTCCTTGCCTAACCGCGCGGCTTCGATCGGGGTCAGGCGGTGGTGGGCGTCGTGTAGCAAGTGCAGATGGGGTCCGAATTCTTTTCGCAGCCGGGCAAAGAGTTGCGGCGCGAAGTTCAAATAATGTTGGGAAGACCATTGATTTTCCGGCGGGGCATTTTTTTCCGCTGGTTCGTAGTGCATTCCGCCATGCCCAACGCCGTACGTGCTGTTTAAGCCGGGAATGCCGGACTGCGCGCGAATCGCTTTGTAGCCAAGCTGCACATAGGTCGCAACGGCCTTGACCGTTTCGTCTATATCGCTACCGCTGGCGTGGCCATAAACCAGTACGCCATCGCGCGATGCTCCGCCCAGCAATTGGTAGAGCGGCACGTTCGAAGTTTTGGCTTTGATGTCCCAGAGCGCCGTGTCTACCGCGGCGATGGCGCTCATGGTGACGGGCCCGCCCCGCCAATACGCACCTTTGTAGAGATACTGCCAGGTGTCCTCAATCCGGCGAGCGTCGCGGCCTCGCAACAGAGGAAGAACGTGTTCGCTTAAGTAGCTCGCTACCGCCAGTTCGCGTCCGTTCAGGGTGGCGTCGCCGAGACCGGAGACGCCATCTTCCGTGGTGATCTTCACGGTGACGAAGTTGCGCCCCGGGCAGCAGACAATCACCTTGGCGTCCACGATCTTCATTGCCGATTTCTCCTTCGAGTGTGGCCGAGCCCTGGCAAGACCATCGATCAGTGCTTTGCTGTCTTTTTCACGATGTGCATCTTCAGCTCTTGCCCGGTGGCGTCGAGAATGTATGCGTGTTTGCCTTCGACGGCAATTTTTGTTTCCACATTTCCTGTAATGCTCGGGGGATGGCTATTCTTCTCGCCCGGGTTAAAGGAGTAGTCGACAAAATAAACCATGTCGTCGGTCTCAATCGTGTAGTGCATGGTGATTTTTTCGGCGCGCATTTCACCGGTAACATCGGTTTCCGAATCGTTGACAACCCTGGCGGGCTTCCAGTCTCGCGTGCCCGCCAGCAAGGTTGTGGCGGCCAACAACACCACTAGCAAAAGCCTGAACTTTTTCATGGACACTCCTGAGCGGAGTATACCGCCACTCGCCACTCTACCCGGGAGCAATTACCCTGCCGTGTGCGAGATGAAAAACGTGAAATCAGGGATTCAGCTTCCGAAAGAATGGATTGGTGCGTTATCTCGGACCACGATAGAGCCAAGCCCGACCAAATATGATTAGTGAGAATCTCGATAACGGTTCGTCCGGTATATTTTTTCGTCCGGAACCTTCCGAGGCCGCCTTCCTTCGTACTAATTGTTTATCCCCATCTGGGTAAGGAAATACGCGTAATCAAATGCCGCTTCATGCAGTCGATCATAGCGCCCCGATGCGCCGCCATGTCCGGCGGGACTCATATTCGTTTTCAGAATCAGGATATTGTGGTCGGTCCTGAGTGCACGCATCTTGGCAACGTATTTGGCCGGCTCCCAATACATTACCTGGCTGTCATTGAAGGAAGTCCTCACAAGCATATTGGGGTAAGACTTGGGCTGGATGTTGTCGTAGGGAGAATAGGTCAGCATGTAATCGAACGCTGGTTTTTCTTTCGGATTGCCCCATTCCTCGAACTCAGTGACGGTCAGCGGGAGAGATTCATCCAACATGGTATTCATAACATCCACGAACGGCACGCCGACTAATGCAGCGTGGAACAAATCCGGTCGCATATTGAGGACCGCGCCCATCAACAAGCCTCCAGCGCTTCGTCCCTCAATCACCAAGCGATCTTTGGAGCCGTATCCTTGGGCCAGAAGGTACTCAGCAGATGCAATGAAGTCTGTGAAGGTGTTTTTCTTATGCATCATGCGGCCGTTATCGTGCCAGGTTTTTCCCATTTCGCCTCCGCCACGAATGTGGGCCACAGCCACAACAACACCGCGATCAATCATGCTAAACAGGTTGGAATTGAAACCTATATCGTAAGGATAGCCGTAGGATCCATAACCGGTAAGGTAAATGGGGCCGGTGCCATCAAATTTACTGGATTTCAAATGGACAACGGAAATCGGAATTTTCTCACCATCTGACGCCGGGGCATAGATTCGCTCCACTTGATAACGGTTACGGTCGTAACCGCCGGGAACTTCCTTCTGTTTAAGGAGCGTGGATTTGCCATCGGTCATGTCGTATTCGTAGACAGATGCTGGGGTGATGAAGGACTGATAACCGTAACGGAATTTCGTGGTGTCGTACTCACGATTTATGTAGGAATAGCTGTCATAAGCGGACTCGGGAAATTCGAGGCGCTTTGGTTCACCACCGCGGAGGTCAGCGACACGGATCTGTGGCAGGCCATTCTCGCGCTCGTACAGGATGTAGTAGCCCTTGAAGAAGTCAGTGCCATCAAGCATGACGTTGGCGCGTTGCGGAATTATTTCGCGCCAACCCGCACTGCCGGGATCGCCGATGGGAGCCTTCACCAGGCGGAAATTTCGCCCTGTGTCGTTTACGCGAATGTAGAAAAAGTCTCCATTATGATCGGGGTAGTACTCGACATCCTGCTTGCGAGGTTCCATCAGTTTCCAATTGGACTTCGGGTCGGATGCGGGAATGAAGCGGGCTTCGCTGGTAGTGTGGCTCCCTATATAGAGGATAAGGAAGGCACGACTGCGGGTTTTGCCGACGTAGGTTTCGAATCGTTCGTCCTTCTCTTCGTAAATGAGATCGTCAGGAGAAGTGGAACCGAGAGTATGGCGATACAACTGGTATTGACGCTTGGTGACGGCATCCTCGACGGTGTAGAAAATGGTTTTGTTGTCGTTTGCCCAAGCGACTGAGCCAACGCGCTCCGCGTGTTCCGCAAGGTTCTTGCCGGTGCGGAGATCCTTGATAGACAGAGTATATTGGCGGAAGCCGGTGTTATCGGTGGTGTAGGAGAGCAGGTTGCCATCGTCGCTCACTTCATATTCGCCCAAAGCGATGAACGCCTGACCCTTGCCGAGTTCGTTCAAATCGAGGACGATTTCTTCTGGTGCGTCCATGCTGCCCTTTCTGCGACAGCGGATGGGGTACTGTTTTCCTGCTTCGGTTCGCGTGTAGTAGAAATAATCGCCAAACTTGTAGGGAACCTCGACGTCGGTTTCCTTGATGCGGCTGAGCATTTCGTCGTACAGCTTCTTCTGAAGGGGTTCCGTAGGCTTCATGACCGCATCGGTGTAGGCGTTCTCGGCTTCGAGATAGGCGCGAACATCGGGATTCTGCTTATCGCGGAGCCAATAATAGTTGTCCACAAACTCATGGCCGTTTATCTCGGTGATCTTCGGTATTTTCTTCGCTACCGGCGGCGAGGGCAGAGAAGACGCTGTGTCGGTAGCAGACAGAACCAAGACGGAAGCAAGAACCAAAGACGTAAGACCAAAGAGTGCGAGAGTTATGTTCCGGGAATAATATTTGCTCATCGGAATTTCCTTCATGAAACCTAAAGTGGGTCCGATTCTATACCAAGTTGCTTGCGGTAATGACAGCCAAGCAAGCGTTAGCGGTCGGGCGTTAGCTTCAAAAACGACACCAAGCTACTCGGCCATGCCAGCATAGAAATCACTCAAAACATCACGCACCTTGGGTGAAGTCACGTCAGGATTTGCTGGAGCGGGAAATTTGGCGGGTCTAAACCCTGCGGACGACCCGCGCCTCACCGGGCATATTCCGTACCATTACCCTCCGTTTACCAGGCACCGGGTCACTGCCTGAATGACCGGCCCCAGGCTCTTTTGGCCGAGCCTACTACCTGTCACTTGTGACAATTACAGTTTGATGGAACTCGACGACAATAGTCGCCTCAATAGTCCTTGGTCAAATCGACGACCTTCGGAGCAAATGAATCATTCTCATTTTATTTGGCCCGTATTCCAGGAGCTCCAACTTAACGCGGAGGGACAGATGAACACATCCAGCTGGATTCGATTCAGGACAGTACATGCGCGCCCGCTATTCACGGCGCTCACACTTGGATTGGCACTTATTGGAATTCAGGGCTGCGGCGGGTCGCAGAAATCCGCGCCAGAGAGTCCAAGCACCGCGGTTCAAAGTCCCACCCCGACGGGCCAGCTGCCCAGCGGTGCTCCGATTCCCAAGCTGACACCGGTTCCCGGTAGCGTCGTAGGTCTTGTGCTTGGAGGCGGTGCACCGATCGTTAATTCGACAGTGACCTTGTGGGCGGCCAGCACAGGCGAACCCAAGCAAGTGGGGCAAACACGAACCAGCGCTGATGGTCGATTCGAGCTTGGTTTGGGTGGGAGTCCCGACAAGGATACAAGTCTCTATCTCGTTGCCAAGGGTGGCGAGCCAACAGGGAGCGCAGTCAAGGGAGACAACCCCGCAATCGCGCTGCTTACGGTCTTGGGTAGCACCTCTCCGTCCATTGTGACAATTAACGAGATGACGACCGTGGCATCGGTATGGACCAACAATCAGTTCCTCGATGGAACTGCGATTAGCGGAACCTCGCTCGGATTGCGCATCGCTGCGGGAAATGTACCCAACTTCGTTGACCTCGCGACGGGTGGCTACGGTGTCATGATTCAAGACGGATTCAACAGCACGCAAACGCCAACGATGGCGAATTTCGCGACACTTTCCAGCGTGCTGGCTGGCTGCGTCAACCGCGTAAAGGCGGACGCCTGCGACAGTCTTTTCGCTGCCACGACCGGACCGGAAGGCAAGGTGCCGTCTGATACGCTGGCCGCGGCCCATTCCATCGCTCGCAACTGTGGATTCAAACCTGAACGAGTCTTCGCGTTGTTGGATGCGTTTTATCCAGTGCCGCAGGGCAAACACCTTCGCGCCACCCCGTACATGCCTTATCTGAGCTTTGCGCCCGGCGCTTGGGTTCTGCCACTCAAGTTCGCGGGTGGTGGTTACGCCGGCGGTGCCAAAGTGATGTTCGACAGCGAGGGCAATGCATGGAGCGGCGCTAATTTCCTTGTCGGTGGCCAGGGGCATGATGCGTTGTGGGACGGCAATATGGCAAAGTTCGCTCCGAATGGTCGGCCCCTATCGCCGATGACCACCGGATTTACGGGCGGCGGTCTAATCGGTCCCGGGTTCGGAACGGCAATTGACGCCAACGACCGCATATGGATTACAAGCACTGCCGGTCAGACGATCTCACTGTTCGACAAAACCGGCAAACCTCTTTCGCCACCGGAGGGCTATAACTTCGGCGGCAAACTCGGTGTGATGCAAGGCATCATCGTTACACCGAACGGCGATGTCTGGGCGCTCGACTTCGGCAAGGACAAAGTTGTATACATGCCGCAGGGTGACCCGAGTAAGGCGAAGTTCTACTGCGAGGCTCCCGCCGGTACTGCGAGCAAAGACGGCCCGTGCAAGTTGAACGGTCCGTTCCATCTGGCGATCGACCAACAAGACCGAATTTGGATTACCAACGCCATCAGCGACACAGTCACGCGCTTTCCCGCAAGCGACCCGAGCAAGATCGAAATCTTCAAGGCTGGCGCCAGCGGTAAAGGTATGGCAATCGACAGCAAAGGCAACGCGTGGATTACCAACACGGCAGGCGATGCTCTGCCTCTCCACATCAAATTACATCTTCTTGAACTGAAGTTGTCGGGCAAGCTATCGGACGTCGATCACGTGATGGTTGATTGGCTGTCGTCGCATCCCGGCCAGGGCAGTGTCACGATGATACGACCGGATGGCAGCCAAGCGCCCGGTTCCCCCTTCCACGGAGGTGGCAGCATCTGGGGAGCTTGGGCGGTGTCCATTGATGGTAACGACCATGTTTGGGTTTCCAACTTCGCGCCGGGTGGCGGTCTCACTGAGCTTTGTGGTGCTCGGACCGAGACCTGTCCGCCAGGCATGAAGACCGGCGATCCGATTTCCCCGAAAGGCGGCGGATACAAAGGCGGTGGTATGCAGTTGACGGTCGATGCGTCCATCGATCCTGCGGGCAACGTGTGGATGTCCAACAACTGGCAGGATTACAATTCATGCTACGGTAAGCCCGACGAGGGTGTTTCAACCCGTTGCGGAGGCCAGGGAATGGTTGTGTTTTACGGCATGGCCAAGCCCGTCCGCTCACCGCAGATTGGCCCAGCGCGCCAACCTTAAAAAGTTGCTTTCGGCTATTGGCGGCCAGACTCCAGAAACTAAGTAGCGTCTCTCTCAGATCTGAGTGGACGGAGAACCGATGAAACGCTTTTTCGATCTTACCTTCAGGCCGTTCTTCGTTATTACCGGGATTGGAACGGCCTTAGCCGGTCTCTACGCCTTTTGGCCCCGGTGGGCAGCGGAAACCGTCGGGAAAATACCGTTCGTCCCGGACTATACCATCATCACTCAGCACTGGGGAATCATGGTGGGCCTGATGGGCGTCTTTATGATCGTCGCCGCATTTAAACTCGAATGGCGAAAGCCGATTCTCATCTACAGCTTGTTTGAAAAAGCCTTCATGGTTTATCTGGTTGTGGCAAACGGGAGCTACGCCTACTCACAGGGTTTCAAGGCCGGTGCAGCGATGGATGCGACTGTGGTTCTTTACACGATCGGATATTTCGTGGTATTCGGATTCGCACACTAGCCCCGCAAAGCCGCAATAATCGCCTCGAAATTTCGCCGTAGTTGCGGCCACGGTGTAGCCATCCACACCCCCAGCGCGTGGTAATTAAAGGCGAACGAGTGCTCCGCAGCCCTTGCAACCATCCCGGCTGTAAATGCAAAGATTACGCGACATCGGAGAAGTAAGATTTGATGCCAATGAACTGAGGCACCGGCTTGAAAAATAAAAGAGGCCCTTGGGCGGACGGGCCTCTCTAACCACCACAGGACATATTCACCAACCAGCGCTCCGATTGTGCTGAAGAACGCTGTGAAAAACGTTGCGCTGGAACAACTGCGATTGATTTTGTGGACGGGCGGCACGAGTTAAGGCCCTGCCGCCTCTTGCGATATTTTATCTTCCAATCGTCACTAGCGCCCAACCCCAGAGAACAAATATCGCAAGACAGCCAGCAAAACAAGAAAACAAGATCAGCCGCCAATTATCCTTTTCCATGAGAACCTCCCGCCCGCAGATGCCGAGCTTAAGCATTCGATGTTCAGCGGAAGGCTGGCGGTTCAAGCTAATGTGGAGAGAGTTAGGTACGTTTCAAGCGAATTGGTATTCGTGAGCCTCATCTTCGGGGCGATACCCGCCACCAAAAACAAGGGCTAACGCAGCGGCAAGGGCTAGACCGACAATAAAGCCGTGGAACATGATAAAAACTCGAAACACAAACCCAACATGGCTGAAGAGTATTTTATCGAGCGTGCCGTCCAGAAGGCTGCAAAAATGTTGGAGGCGCGGGTGAGAATCGAACTCACGCATAAAGGTTTTGCAGACCTCTCCCTTACCACTTGGGTACCGCGCCTCAACCTTACTATTATAGCGGACTTAGGTAATGACTGTCAGTGCTGCCCGGATGCCTATTTAAACCAACGATGCCGTGTGGGTCAATCTGGCGTTGCACCATGCGCCCCGTAACTTATTTCTTTGCCGGTTCCTCGACTTGGGCTTCGCGCAAGAACCGCGCGGATTCTTCCGGCGGAGTGGGGTTGATGTAAAAGCCGGTGCCCCATTCGAAACCCGCCACCTTGGTCAGCTTCGGAATGATTTCCATATGCCAGTGATAGTGGTCGTTGATTTCTTCGCCGATGGGCGAGGTGTGAATCATGAAGTTGAACGCCGGCCGGTCGAGAACCGCGTCCATGCGCATGAGAGTGTCTTTCAACATTTGCGCCAGGCTCACGTAGATGGAGCTCTGGTTATTTTCGTACGCGGAGCCGTGGACCTTTGGCAACAGCCACATCTCGAAGGGAAAGCGCGGGGCATACGGAGCGAGGGTGATGAAATGATCGTTTTCGCCGATCACGCGCTCACCAGTGTCGCGCTCCTGGCGCACGATATCGCAAAAGATGCAGCGTTCCTTTTCGTCGTAATAGTGCCAGCAGTTGTCCACTTCCTCGCGAACGCGGCGCGGCACGATGGGAAGGGCGATGAGCTGCGAATGCGGATGCTCGACAGAGGCGCCAGCCGCTTCGCCGTGATTTTTGAAGATGAGCACGTAGCGGAAGCGCTTGTCGTTCTTCAGATCCAGCATGCGATCGCGGTAAGCCCAAAGCACGTCTTCGATGGACTTCTGCGGCAGTTGGGCCAGCGTGGTCTGGTGCTGCGGCGTCTCGATAATCACTTCGTGCGCGCCAATCCCGTTCATTTTGTCGAACAGGCCTTCACCTTCGCGATCGAGTTCGCCTTCGATTCCCAGCGCAGGAAATCGATTTGGCACCACGCGGATGTTCCAACCGGAGGAATTTGCGCCGGTGCCATTGCGGCCATAAGCCAGAATTTCCGGCGGCGTCTTGCCTTCGTTCCCGGGACAGAACGGACAATTCCGCGGTGGCCCTGGGAAAACGCTTTCTCTCAGAAAATCCATCGGACGCTTTCCACGATCCGTGGAAATGATCACCCAACGTCCGGTAATCGGATCCTTACGCAGTTCCGGCAATGCATACCCTCCGGGCCGATGCGTCCACTCGAGTGCTAAACGCAGCCCTTACGGTATTGTATTGTACTCTTCCCCGCCCTCAATGGAAGCGAGCGGAAGAATTGGGACGGATTTTCCTATTGGAAACGCGGCGGTAATTGTGGGCTGAGGGCGGCTTTGTGCAGGCGCACGACCGGCGGCTGGCCGGGGGTATTTTCGATGGCGACCACGTCGAAGCGTAAAGGACAGTTCTGGATATGGCGGTCGTGCAGGAAGTAATGGGCTGTGCGCACGAGGACTTCGTGCTTCTCTTTGGTGATGCTCAGCTCCGGCAAGGCGGGCTGCCCTTTGAGGGCGCGGCGAGTGCGAACTTCCACGATGGCCAGAGTATCTCCGTCGTAGCCGATCAGGTCGAGTTCACCCTTAACGCGCAACGGCATGTAATTCCGGGCAATGAAGATATAGTCGAGGCGCCGCAGGTACCAGTAAGCATACGTTTCCCCTCGCACGCCCATCTGCAGCGCCTCGTGCTTCTTCGCCTCGGCCGTGGCTTCTCCTGAGTCGCGAAGTCCTTGCCGCGACTGCCACTTCACCCAGGCAAACCCGATGAGGGCTATCCAGTACAATAGCATATTACCTTAACATAAATAAACTGTACAGTATAAATAAGGATGCGCGCCAGTTCTTTTTTTTGCGAGAAAGGTTCACGGATATGCGGAAGTCATCCTCGGGGGCGCGGTGTTTGCGTCCATCTCAACGGATGAGTTGTGCAGGGTTCTGACGTTGAGATGCTTCGGCACCCACGGCGCGCCTCAGCATGACAATCGGTTGCTGGCTCGTGACGACGTGTTGACGACGCAACGGCCGTCGTATGGCGAGCGTGTGGACTACAGTGTTTTTTCGGCTTCGCGCAGAGACTCTTCCAGGATGCGAATTGCGCAGTCCGCTTGTTCTTCGTCGATGATGAGCGGCGGTGAGATGCGAATGGAATTTTCGCCCGAATCGAGGGTGAGCAGACCTTTGTGGAAAGCGTTGACGACCACTTTGTCGCGCAGATCCTTCGCGCGCTCCTTGGTTTGCTGGTCGCGGACAATTTCCACGCCAATCATCAATCCTTTGCCGCGCACATCGCCGATGATCTTGAAGCGCTTCGGCCAATCCGAAATTTTGCTGAAAATGTAGTCGCCCATTTTCTTGGCGTTGGCCATCAATCCGCCTTCAATCAGATCGAGCGTAGCGAGAGCGGCGGCGACGCAAACGGGATTACCGCCGTAGGTGGTGCCGTGCGAGCCGGGCTTCCATTGCATCACGCTATCTTTGGCGATGAACGCGCTGATGGGCATGCCGCTGGCAATTCCCTTCGCGGTGAGGACGATGTCCGGCGTGATCCCCGCATGATCGTAAGCCCACATTTTTCCTGTGCGGCCCATGCCAGCCTGCACTTCGTCGAGAATCAGCATGATTCCGTGCTTGTTGCAGATGCGCTGCAGTTCTTGGAGGAAGGATGCCGGCGCGGGAATGAATCCGCCTTCACCCTGGATGGGTTCCACGATGATCGCGGCAATTTCTTCCGGTGCGAACAGGCGTTTGAAGATCTGCTGTTCGAGCAGATCGATGATCTCGCCGCCGCACTCTTCGGGGCCGTGGCCCAGAGCACAGCGATATGCGTACGGATAAGGGATATGTTCAACGCCGCCGAGCAGAGTGCCGAAATTCTTGCGCTGCGTGTTCTTGGACGCAGTAAGGGAGAGCGAGCCGAGCGTGCGCCCATGGAAGCATCCGTAGAACGCGATCAATTTGTCGCGCTTGGTGGCATAACGCGCCAGCTTGATGGCACCTTCCACCGCTTCGGTGCCGGAGTTGCCAAAAAATACTTTCCATTGGTGGGACTTGGGCATCGTCGCCACCAAACGTTCCGCCAATTGCGGCATGTGGCGATGATAAAAATCGGTTCCGGCGATGTGAATCAGTTCCGCGGCCTGCTTCTGGATGGCTTCAACCACTTTCGGGTGGCAATGTCCGGTGGAGCAGACAGCGATGCCGGCACAAAAATCGAGAAATGCATTGCCGTCGGGATCTTCGACAATGACTCCGCTGGCGCGTTCGGCAACCATCGGATAGACGCGGGAGAGCGACGGCGAAATATATTTGGCGTCGTAGTCGATCACTTGCTTGCCGTGGGGCCCGGGCAGCGCTGTTTTGATGAGAGGCAGTTTGGTTTCCGTGGCCGTAATCATAAATCCTCCAAATCTCTTTTCTTCGTTGGCGTGAATAGGAATTGCGGAAGGGGACAACGGAGACGAACCGAAATCCCTCGATCGCCTCAACTTACTGTAAATGCGGCACTTAATCTACGCTAAAGAGGCTCGGTCGAAGGCTGCACGGTCGGAACTTCCGCGGCACGCGGGGACCAACGGCGATTCGATCATGCTTCAAAAAGTGGAAGTACTTCATTTGCGTTTCCAGCGAACACTGCCATCTTTCGTGTCTTCCAAAATTATACCACGCTCCGCGAGCAGTTTACGGATGCGATCGGACTCCGCAAAATCTCGTTTCTGGCGGGCTGCCTGGCGAGCCGCGACCAGCTTTTCGATCTCCGCATCATCGGGTCCGGCGGAATCGCCGCCGTAACCGAGTGCCTTGAGTTTTTCGCCGTCGTTGTCTTCGAGCACCGCGAAGACTTTATCGAACATGGCTAGAAAATCCTGTGCGGCTTTCACTTCGCCCTGGCGGAATTCCACCTTGTCCATGGCAATGTTGGCTTCGCGTACAAAATCGAATATGGCCGCGAGAGCTTGCGCGGTGTTCAAATCGTCGGACAATCCGGCGTCGAAATCGTCTGCAGCCTTAGCGATGCGTTCGGACATGGCCTTTTGTTTCCCGGCTGGAAATTTTTCATTTTTCAGGCGTGCCGCGAAATTGCGCAGACGTTCCACGGAACTGGTAGCTTGCTGAAGTCCATCGAACGTGAAATTCAGTTGCCGGCGATAGGGCACGCTGGCCAGCGCAAACCGTAGCGCCGAAGGTTTGTAACCTTTAGCGAAGAGATCGCGAAGCGTAAAAAAGTTGCCCAAGGATTTGGACATCTTCTCGCCTTCGACGAGAAGGTGCTCCGCATGCAGCCAGTAGCGCACGAACGGCTTGCCCGTTGCCGCTTCGCTTTGCGCGATTTCGTTTTCGTGGTGCGGGAAAGCGAGATCGATGCCACCGGTGTGAATATCGATGGTTTCGCCGAGAAATTTCATGGCCATGGCGGAGCATTCGATGTGCCAGCCCGGGCGGCCCTTCCCGATTGGCGTTTCCCAGAAATGTTCGCCCGGCTTTGGCGCCTTCCACAACGCGAAGTCCCGGGCACTTTCTTTTTCGTAGCGATCGTTGTCCACGCGCGCGCCGGCCTGGATTCCGCTCAAGTCAATCTTGGACAATTTGCCGTAGTCCTTGAACTTTGTGATGCGATAGTAGATCGAGCCGTCGGAATCGTAGGTGTACGTCTTTTTCTGCAGCCGCTGAATCAGCTCTACCATGGAATCGATATTTTCCGTGGCGCGAATCCAGTGTTCCGGCGATTCCACGCTGAGCGTTTTGCAATCCGCGAAGAACGCCTGCACAAACTTTTCCGTGTATTCGCGGATTCCTACTCCGGCTGCGGCGGCATTGGCGATGATGCGGTCGTCGACGTCGGTCAGATTCATGACGTGCGTCAACTTGAAGCCACGCAACTTCAGGAAGCGGCGCAAAATATCCTGGAAGACGAAGGTGCGGAAATTGCCGATATGCGCATAGTCGTAGACCGTCGGGCCGCAGGTGTACATATGCACAACGCCCGGCTTCAACGGGACGAACGGTTCAACTTTTCCTGAGAGGGTGTTGTGGACCTGGATTTCGTGCATGGACCTTCCGTTGTCCTTTTCGACTGGCCTGCAAATGTTCGATTGTATCTGACGATTTGCGGGGGCCGCAATGATGGCGCCGAAGTTGTTGCCTGGTTAGGGTTCTTTGTGGATGGCCGGAACGCTTCGCCGCTAGCGCTTGTTGCCGCCTAGCAGCGAGCCTAAGACGCCGCGCACGATTTGGCGGCCGAGTGAACTGCCCATGGCGCGGGCTGCGCTTTTTGCAACCGCGTCGGCCAAGTTATCGCCACGGCGGCCGCGACTGCTCATTCCCGGAATGTTTTCGTACCATGGGGGCGAAGCCGGCGTTTGCCCGGGTGCCGCGGTGGCGGTGGCACTCTGACCCGCTCGCGCGCGCAGCACTTCGAAGGCAGATTCGCGATCCACTGCATTCTCATACACGCCTGCTACCACTGAACTCTTGATCAGCTCCTGGCGCTGCTGCGGAGTGATCGGACCGATCTGGCTGTGCGGCGGGCAGATGAGCGCGCGCTCGACCACACCGGGCGTTCCATTCTCATCGAGAAACGAAACTAGCGCTTCGCCCACGGCCAATTCAGTGATGGCCTTTCCCACGTCCAATTTTGGATTCGATCGAAACGTTTCCGCGGCCGCCTTCACGGCTTTCTGGTCCTGCGGCGTGAATGCCCGCAAAGCATGCTGCACGCGATTGCCGAGCTGGCCGAGCACGGTTTGCGGAATGTCCAGCGGGTTTTGGGTGACAAAATATACGCCTACGCCCTTGGAGCGGATCAGACGCACAACTTGCACCACTTTATCCTCGATAATTTTAGGCAAGTTGCTGAACAGCAGGTGTGCCTCATCAAAGAAAAAAACCAGCTTCGGCTTTTCTGGATCGCCCACTTCAGGCAAATGCTCGAACAGCGAAGTCAACATCCACAGCAGGAATGTGGCGTAGAGTTTTGGCGACTGGTTCAGCTTGTCCGCCGCCAGAATATTTACAACGCCGTGGCCCTGCGCGTCGGTTTGGATCAGATCGTCCAGGTTCAACGCCGGTTCACCAAAAAATTTCTCGCCACCCTGCTGCTGAATGCCGAGCAATCCGCGTTGAATGGCCCCTATGCTGGCGGCGGAGATATTTCCATACTGTGTCTGAAAATCTTTCGCGTGATCGCCGACGTACTGCAACATGGCTTGCAGATCCTTCAGGTCCAGCAGCAACAGTTGATTGTCGTCAGCGATCTTGAAGACCAGCGTTAACACGCCTTCCTGCGTGTCGTTCAGGTTCAGCAGACGTCCCAGAAGCAGCGGGCCCATTTCGGAAATGGTGGCGCGCACCGGATGGCCCTGCTCGCCAAACACGTCCCAGAACGTTGTAGGGCATCCCGCGAATGAAAAGTCTGCGAGCTTCAGCTTCTTCACGCGCTCGGCAATTTTGGGGTTATCGCTACCGGGCTGGCTGATGCCGGAAAGATCGCCTTTGATGTCCGCGGCGAAAACGGGCACGCCAATGCGGCTGAAGGCTTCCGCCATAACCTGGAGCGTGACGGTTTTTCCGGTACCCGTGGCGCCTGCCACCAAGCCGTGGCGGTTAGCCATTTGAGGCAATAGAAGGAGTGGCGAAGTGCCCTGCGCAATGAAAAGTGGTTCCACCATGTCCGCAAATCTCCTGGTTCAGAAATGAGGCCGATGGTGGCGGTCCGCCGGCTCGCCCGAACGATTCTACCCCGGCTTTCTCTCGGAGCAGTAGTCGCGGAATGATAAAGTCCTAGGGAACCCGAGAAGGGACGCGGTGAACTAAGTTTGGACACACGACAGATGAACGCCGTCTATTCGGGGCGCCACATGAAGCGCCGGTATGAGGTGTGGTTTTTGCGCCTGGGGCTAGCCGATGGCAGTGGGGCGTGGTGGTTCCGCTATTTGCTGCTGAACCTGGGACGAGATGGGTGCAGCGATAATCCGTCCGGCTTGCCGGTGCAAGTTTGGGCGAGTTGGTTTCCACGGGCAGGGAAGCCACAGACTTTCATCCAGGGTTATCGGGCTGACGCGCTGGAATTGAGTGCGCGCCGCGAACTGCCCTTCCATTTCCGGATCGCGGAAAGCGGCATCGAGGAAAACACATGCTGGGGTGATCTTCATGTCGACGGCCACGCGATTTCCTGGAAGCTGGCGTATCGCTCGAACTTTGGCGTGGTGCTCAGCGACAAGGGCTGGATCGGTTTTTCGAAATCGCCACACTCTAACGCGCAGTTTTCCGGGGAAATCGTGTTTGACGGAGTGAAGTTCTCCGGCGACGCGCTAGGCTTCGGCGTGCAGGGCCACAACTGCGGCTACCGCCATCGCACGTATTGGCGGTGGATGCATGCGTATTTCCCGCATGCGCAAGGTGGATCGAGCGCCCTTGAGGCGCTGGTTTACGACATGCCGTTTGGCTTGGTCTTTCGCAAAGCCATATGGTGGCACAATGGCACGCCAATAGGTTTGAAGCGGTTCCAGGAAATTGAAGTGGAGCGCGATCCGTCTCGCCTTCAATGGAGATTTACGGCTCTGGATGCGCAGGGTTTGCCGGTAGAAGCCAGCATCGAAGCTCACGCGCCGGGCATCCACGTGCTTCCTTATCTAAAGACCGATTGCTCCGGCACGTTCCCGGTATCGAACGCCAGCCTTGCGAATGCCGGGGTACGTTTTGGGAAGAATAAGAACGAGATTCTGGAGACAATAGGAGGGGCAGTTCTTGAATTGGGAGGGGCATGAGCGTGGCACAGGGTTCAAATTGGAACGCAGAACTTTACGATGACAAACACTCGTTCGTCTGGAAGATGGCGGCGGGCCTGCTGGACCTACTCGAAACGAAGCCGGGCGAGCGCATCCTGGACCTGGGCTGCGGCACCGGTCACTTGACCGAACAGATCGCCGGCAGAGGCGCCAAGGTCGTGGGCGTCGATAAGTCCCCGGAAATGATTCAACAAGCTCGCGCGAAATATCCTTCGTTGAAGTTTGAGGTGATGGATGCTCGCGAGATCGCTTTCGCGGAGCCGTTTGACGCCGTGTTTTCGAACGCCACCTTGCACTGGATCAAAGAACCCGAGAGGGCTGTGGCCGGCATCGCCAGGGCTTTGCGGCCTGAAGGTAGATTTGTGGCTGAATTTGGCGGCAAGGGCAATGTTGCGGGACTTACGGTGGCCACGGAACTCGCATGGCACAAAGTCGGTCTTCCCGGACGCGCGCCAAGTCCCTGGTATTACCCCAGTGTCGGTGAGTACTCCACCTTGCTCGAGAAACACGGTTTAGAAGTGACTCTAGCCAATCTGTTCGACCGGCCGACGGCACTGGAAGATGGTGCGCGTGGGTTGCACAACTGGCTCGAGATGTTTGGGGGAGCGTTCTTGGACAAGTTGCCGGCCGACCAGCGCGAAGCCATGCTTTCCGCAATTGAGCGCGAAGCTCGACCCACACTGTTCCATGACGACCACTGGGTGATGGATTACCGCCGGCTGCGCGTGGTGGCCCGGAAAGTGGGTGGCTCGGCGGCGACGTAATTGCACTTGTGGCATGTGGAAAAGGACCACTACAGCTTGAGTAGGCCTTTACAGCCATACCCTCCCATGTTACTCTTTCTTCCCGTACCGCCATCCTTGCGCCAGGCGGCTGGGCCTCTGACTGAGAACCTGCCAAACGTGTGTGGTTTCTGTCTGTTACAGGCAGAAACGTCGTGCCGAAGAACCTCCCCTCGAGGAAAGGAAAGTCGTCTCTCTTCGCGCGGTATCACCCTGGTCCCTTTGTTGCCTGAATCAACCTCAGGCGGAGTATGTGCGGTAGTGCATCGCGAAGTGGATGTTTACGACAAAAGGGGACACCTTGCTTAAGCTGCGAAAAGTGGAAATCGTAGGCTTTAAGTCGTTCTGCGAACGCACCATAGTAACTTTCAGCGGCAGCGGCACCACCTGCATCGTGGGCCCCAACGGCTGCGGGAAGTCCAACGTGGTTGACGCCATCAGCTGGGTGCTGGGCGAACAGAGCCACAAGTCCCTGCGCGCGGAACGTATGGCCGACTGCATCTTCAATGGCACCGCCAAGCGGGCCCCGATGGGCCTGGCCGAGGTCACCATTACTATGGAAGACCCGGAGCTGGCGGAAGCGGCCCGGTTCGTGATTGAAGGGGTTACGTCTGCTGCGGAAATCTCCACAGAAACTCTGGCTCTGACAGACACGCCTGAGCCCGCTGAACAGCCGATTTCGGATGAATTTAGCGCCTCCTCGGGAGAAGTGGCCGAAGCTATGACCACGGATCAGGCTGAGTCCTCTTCGGAGCAATCGGTTGCGCCGGCTGAATCTGGTTTCATTGCGAAGAAGCGCAAGAAGGCTGAAAAGGCTGCGATGGTTACGAAGCCTGGCGAAGTGGTGGTCAGCCGCCGCCTGTACCGCAGCGGACAGAGTGAATACCTCATCAATGGCCGGGTGGCTCGCCTGCGCGACATTCAGGAAATGTTCATGGGGGTCGGGCTCGGTCCGGATTCTTACGCCATCATCGAGCAGGGCCGCATTGGACAGATCCTTGCCACGAAGCCCATGGAACGCCGCGCCATTATCGAAGAAGCCGCGGGCGTTACGAAATTCAAGACGAAGAAGCGCCTAAGCGAAGCCAAGCTGGAATCGTCCAAAGTGAATCTTTCGCGCGTCAATGACATCGTCGTTGAGGTGGAAAAACAGCTCGGTTCCCTGAAGCGCCAGGCGGCCAAGGCGCGCCGCTATGCGGAGATTCGCGACCAAATGCGCGGCATCGTGCGCCAAATGCTGGCGGGCAAAGCGCGCGAATTGGACGCGGAAGCGGAGCGCGTGGGGCTGCGGCTGAATGAATTAACGGCCGCGGAAACGCAGCACGCGCAGGCGATTCACGAGCAGGAAGGCGATCAGGACCGGCTCAGCCAGCGCATCTATTCCATGGACGCGGAAATCCGGCAGAACCAGAACCTGTTGAACCAGACCGCGCTGGAAGTGGACCGCTGCGAGAATCGCATCACGTTCAATCGCACACGCAGCGCGGAGCTGTCCGGGCGCAACGAACAGCTTGGCGTGGAACGCCAAACCGTCACCGCGCAACAACTGGATTGGGAATTTCGCAATGTCGCGCAGCAACAAGCCGTGGACGCGGCGCGCACAGAGTCGGTAAGCGTCAATATTCGAGTGGATGGGCTTGCCGCGCGGGCTACTACACGCGCATCGCAAATCGCCGAATCCGAAACGCGCATGGAAGCTTTGCGTCGCACTGCGTCCGAAGCGGGCGAAAGCGTTTTGCGGCTTCACGGCGAGCAGAAGCAGGCGGAAGAAGCGCTGGTACACCAGAAAGATTCGCTGCAGAAGCTGGAAACGCGCGAAGCGGAACTGCTGGAATCTTCTGTTCGCGTGCGCGATGACGCGGAACAGGCCGCGCAAACTTTACAGGCGGCGATGACTGAGCTGGATCAACTGCAAACGCAGGCGGCGCAGCTGCAGGCTCAGCTTGCCGAATTGCGGCAGAGCCGGGAACGCACCTCCAAAGAAGCCGATTCCCTGCGTGATTCGCTTTCGGGCATTCGCGCGCGCCATTCCACGCTGAACCGCATCCTCAACGACCATTCCTATACCGGGGAAGCGGTGCAAAAGCTTTTTGCCGCCAACGAACGGCACGGCGGCCAGGATTTTCGCGCGGTCGGAGTGCTGGCGGATTACGCGGAAGTGCAAGAGCAGCACGAAACGGCCATCGAGCAATATTTGCGCGAGGAACTGGAGTATGTCGTGGTGGAAACCTACGACCATGCGCGCGCGGGCGTCAGCATGCTGCGCGAGGAAGTCGGCGGGCGCGCAACGTTCTTCGTCGATTCTCTACGCAATCTGAAGCTGGATGAATACGAGCCGATCATCCATTTCCGGTCCGAAGACGGCGTCATCTCTCGTCTCGATAAGCTTGTGGAGTTCCGCGATCCTCTCGGCCCGGCTGCGAAGCAGTTCCTGCCACGCTTGCGCAATGGTTATCTGACCGAAACGGTGGCCGCGGAAAAGCTGGCTCGCGAGTATCCGCAATACGCGTTCGTGACGCCGGAAGGCACTTGCTACCAGGGCCGCATGGTCACGGGTGGGCGTCCCGATGAAGCTGGGCCGCTGGGAATGAAGCGCGAACTTCGCGCTGTGACGGCGGAGCTGATTCATCTCGAGCAACACTGCAATTCAATTCAGGCGGATCTGGAAGCTATCACGGATAGCCTGCACGCCACGGAGAAGGCGCAGGAGGAACTGACGGCACGGCAGCGCGAATCCGAGCGCGGACACTTTGCCGCGAAGCATCGCCACGAACAAACGCAGAGCGACCTGGCGCGGCTTGGCCTGGATCTGACCGTTTGCCAGAACGATCTGGCGCATATCCGGAAGGAAATGGATGCCGCGCAGCAGCGCGCGCTGCTGGCACAGATGCAGCATCAACTGGCCGCCTCCAGCCGCGCCGAAGCGGAATCGGAAACCGTGCGGCTGACGGAAGAAGTGGCGCAACTGCGCAACGCCGTGCAGTCTGAACGCGATGAGCTGGCGACTGCTAAGGCGGAACTGGCTACGATGAACGAGCGCCTGGCTTCAGCGGAAGCGATTTCTCACCGGTTGCAGGAAGAGCGCGCGGAACTGGACCGCCGCGAAGCCGCTTTGCGCCAGCAGGAAGCCTCGATTAGCGAAGAGACTGCCGCTATGGCCAAGCAGTCGGAAGAATTAACCGTGCAACTGGAAACTTTGCGCGTGGAAAAGGCGCGGCTGACGGAGTTGCAGACACGACTCGAGCAGGAATGGGATGACGCGCGGGTTCGCGTTGCACAACTGGAAGATCACTTGCGCATGGCGCGCCAATCGCTCCAGGAAATGCGCGAGGAACGCGGCAAGTTCGAAATTGAGAAAGCACGCAACGATTCCGACCGCCATCACCTGCGCGAGACTTGCCTGACGGAAGTGAATGCGCAGCCGGAGGATCTGATCGCCTCCGAAACTGCCTTCATGAGCGGCGAAGAACTTGCCACCGCCGAGGCCAGTTATCGCGAGATGAAGCAGCGCATCGAAAACATGGGCGCGGTCAATATGATGGCTCTCGAGGAATTTAACGAGTGCGAACAGCGCTTTACGTTCCTGACGCGCGAGCGCGACGACCTGCTGCAGTCCATCGCCGATACCCAGCAAGCCATCAAGGAACTCGACCAGATCACACGCGATAAATTCGAACAGGCGTTCGCTTCCATCAACGCCAACTTCACCACCGCGTTCCACACGATTTTTGGCGGCGGCACGGCGGAAATGCGCCTGACCGAACCGGACAGCTCCGGCGATGCGGGCATCGACATTGTTGCATCGCCTCCTGGCAAGCGCCTGCAAAACGTACTGCTACTCTCCGGTGGCGAAAAAGCGATGACAGCGCTGGCGTTGCTGATCGCGATCTTCCGTTATCAGCCGAGCCCATTCTGCATCCTGGACGAAGTGGATGCTCCGCTCGATGAGGCCAACGTCGGGCGCTTTACGCGGCTCATCGGCGACATGAGCGCGCAGACGCAATTCATCGTGGTTACGCACAATCGCAAGACGATGGAAACGGGCAGCGTTCTCTACGGCGTCACCATGCAAGAACCTGGCGTTTCGAAAATTGTCAGCGTGCGTTGGGAAGGCGAAGAAACGCCGCGTTCCAAGCAGCGCGCCGCCACCGCCGCGTAGTTCCGCGTTTTCCGCGCGGAGCAGTTTTCAATGTTTGTGCATTTTGCCAATGAGAAATGGAAATACTTGCAATAAGAATTTCCACACATAACTTGCTCACGAGTCACATTGACATCGCCGTGCGGTGCGTTAGAATGCTCCACGCTTCCTCAGGGGCAAGTTCTCGTGAGCACAACTTCAGCAGCAAAAGTGATCCGCGAAACGAATTTCGCGGGTATAGCGCCGGTTGCGCGCGGCAAAGTCCGTGATATCTATGACCTGGGCGATCGCCTGCTGATTGTCGCGACGGACCGGCTGTCTGCGTTCGATGTTGTGATGCCCACGCCGATACCGGACAAAGGCCGCGTGCTGACGCAGCTCTCGCTTTTCTGGTTCAATCTGCTTAAAGACGTCATACCCAATCACGTTTTGAGCGCAACGCAATTCCCTTCTCCTTTTGATCGCTACGCGGAAGACCTGGCTGGCCGTTCCATGGTCGTGCACAAAACGCAGCCGCTTCCGATTGAATGCGTGGCGCGCGGCTATCTTTCCGGCTCCGGCTGGAAAGAATATCGCGCCTCAGGAAAAGTTTGCGGACTCGCGTTGCCAGGAGGACTGAAGGAATCGGACAAACTGCCGCAACCCATTTTCACTCCGGCCACCAAAACCAGCAGCGGCCACGACGAAAACATTTCCTTCGAACGCAGCGCGGAAATGCTCGGCAAGCCTCTGGCCGAAAAGGTCCGTGATGTGACACTTGAAATTTACCGCCGCGCCGCCGCATACGCCGAGCCGCGCGGCATTCTTCTGGCCGACACTAAATTTGAATTTGGGCAACTCAACGGCGAATTGATCTGGATCGATGAAGCCCTTACGCCAGACTCTTCGCGATTCTGGCCCGCCACGGAATACAAGCCCGGGGGCCCTCAGCCCTCTTTTGACAAACAGTTTGTTCGCGATTACCTGGAACGCATCCAGTGGCCAAAGACTCCACCCGGGCCCGACTTGCCACCGGATGTGGTTGCAGGTACTCGCGCCAAATATCGTGAAGCCTACCGCATTCTGGTGGGCCACGATCTGGAGTAGCTGTTCGCCCGGTTCGAGAATGCTTAATCTGCCGCGGAGAGTGCCGACGTGAGAGACCAACTGGAAGGCCTTGTGTCGCAAATGGTGGAGCGAGGAATATTATTCGATGAAGCAGTCAGTGAATTCGAGAAACGCTTCATCAAGCGAATGCTGGACCGCACGAATGGCAACCAGTCCCGGGCCGCGGAGCTTCTGGGCATTCACCGCAACACGCTGAGCCGCAAAGTGGTGCAGTACAAACTGGACCATCGCCGCGGACGCGTGCGCTGACGATTTTCGTTTACCGCAAAAAAAAACGGCCCCGGTTTCCCAGGGCCGTTTCGATTTCCGACCGCTATTTGGATTACGGCTTCGCCGAATGCTTCCTCGGCGCAGGCTTCTTGCCGGGCTTCGGCAGGTCTTCTTCGTTCACCTTGGCCTTATCCCAGTGCAGCATAAAGGCAGGATCGGGGTCGTAGGATTCCAGAGTGCCGGTGAAGCGCACGGCGTTGCCCTTTTCGAGTTTGGCGGCGTCCGGCTGATCCGCGGTCTTGATAATCACGTCCATGTTCGCCGTGGTGGCGGCTTCAAACTCCGCATCGCTGGTCACAAAGGCGTTCTTCAGCTCCACTTGGTCCGGTCCCACCACGACATCGATGATTTTCCCTGGTACATCGGGAAATTCCAGGCCACAAGCGGCGGTCCAGGTCAGTTTCGCCTTGTCTCCGCCGGCTTTCAGGTCCGTCACTACCGAAGCGATGGTCATATCTTTGCGCGCTGCATCCAGGTCGGCGGCGCTGTAAAGCTTGTAGCTGGCTGGACGGTCGGGCGAACTTGCTGCTAGTTGCAGCAATTCGTTCAGCTCGGCCTGCGTCAGCGCGTCACACACGGTGCCGCCCTGATAAGCCGCAATCACCTTGGGCATATACGCCTTCACCGAATCGGCCTGCTTCGGGGTAGCGCTCTTCGAGGTCGCCGCCCGCGCAAACGCCCACAGCGCATCGAGTTGCTGTGGCGGATTCATTGCCAGGTAAGCGCGGCCGACGTTGAAGTTAGAGATGAAATCGTCGGGATTGCTGGCCAGGATCGTTTTGTACATCGCGATCGCGTCGGGATAATCTTTGGCGGCGAAGGCTGCGGCGGCTGCCGTGCCATTAAAACTCAAGACAGCTTTCTTTTTGTCCTCGTCGAACTTTGCCTGGTCGTAGCCCTGAGGCAATGGCAGGTCCGCGACGGACTTCGCGCCGTCAAGCGCAGCCTGGTATGCCGCCTTCGCGGTGGCAGGATCCGGATTCGGCGTGTTGTTGTAGGCAAAGGCGCGCGCCGAGTAGGCCTGGTATTTCTCGGTTGGGGTGAGCTTGGCGCCCAGCGACAGCTCCTTATCCGCGTATTCGATCACCTTCGGATAGTTCTTTTGCGCCGCGTAATTCTGATAGTAAAGAGGATAAACGTAGTTCAGTAAGCTCGAACCCGGGTATTTCGAGACGAAATCATCCAACGCTTTCAATTGCGCCGCCGGATTCTTCTCATTCGCCGCGGCCGTGTAGGCGTTGTATTCCGCCATAGTGTACTTCTGGCCACCACCGCCAGCATCCTGCGCGGCCACCGGGATTGTGTTCAAGCAAAACAGGCAAAGCGCGATCAGGACCGCCAGGCTTGCCATCCGTCGTGTTGCATTCATTCCGTTATCTCCTCGCTCTCACGGCTTGTGTTTAGAATAACGCAATCCGGCAATCGCCAAGGCGATCACCAGTTCTACTACTCATCCCAGCAAAGAAGAATGGCGCTCTCAGAACCTACGAATTATAGGGGCGGCCGCCGCCCGTTCGCAAGTCACTGACTAAATCACTCACTTACTCGTTGAGTATAGGTACACCGCCATTGTTTGAATGAACCTCACACCCTGCGCACCGATGAGGCATCCAAAGCCGGGCGGCTCCTTGGGAGTAAGATGAGTTTCGCACAAAAATCGTAGCTTCGGCGAGGAAGAAATCAAATGACCAATATAAGCGGCGCAAATACTCCGGCCCACTCCGAAAAACCTTTATCCGGTCACGTGGCGCTTGTTACCGGAAGCAGCCGCGGCATTGGCAAAGCCATCGCCGTAAAGTTCGCGCAATTGGGAGCCGCTGTCAGTCTGTGTGGACGCGATGCCCGTGCGCTGGAAGCGGC
The DNA here is from genome assembly GCA_963709705.1 of Candidatus Acidiferrales bacterium. Taxonomy (GTDB): domain Bacteria; phylum Acidobacteriota; class Terriglobia; order Acidiferrales; family UBA7541; genus Acidiferrum. The sequence goes on along the minus strand of CAVPXU010000012.1, from coordinate 320,601 downwards.
AACGCGGGAAGTGGCGGAACTTTCCTCTCGCGTTCTGGGGATTCCGACGGATGTTACGAAGACCGATGAAATCTCGTCGCTCGTGAAGGCCACGGAAGAGAAACTGGGACCGATCACGCTCCTCGTGAACAACGCCGGAATCGGTAATCCTGGATTTGGCTCCGTGGCGGAGAAAAGCGAAGAGGACTGGGATCTGGTTCTAGACACCAATCTCAAGAGCGTTTTTTTGGTTTCGCGCGCGGTTGCTCCGCTGATGATGCAGCGGCGGCGCGGGGACATTGTCAATATCAGTTCGCTGGCGGGCAAAAATACTTTTGCCGGCGGAGGACTTTACTGCGCGTCCAAATGGGGCTTGCAGGGTTTGAGCGGGTGCATGGCCGAAGATCTGCGGGGATTTGGAATCCGGGTCAGCGTAATTTGCCCCGGAAGCGTGGCCACGGAGTTTTCCGGACGCGGGGCGAAGGATCCCTCCAAGGTGCTTAGGGCCGAAGACGTGGCCCACGCAGTGGCTACGATCGCATTACAAGGGCCGCAAAGCTTCATCAGCGAAGTGCAGATGCGTCCGGTGGCAAAGCCGTAAAGGCAAGGGTGACACTTTTCCTCTTGACAATAGTCGTTATAACAACTATATTTGCGGTCATGGATTCGTACCCCATTCCCGATCGCCCCACGGCTCACCTGGAAGCCCATATCTTTGTGACGCTGCTCAAAGCCGCCGATTCCCTTTCCCAGGAAGCAGAGCAGCTCATTAAAGCCGCGGGACTTACTCCCGCTCAATACAATGTGCTGCGCATTCTTCGTGGCGCCGAACCCGGCGGCTTGCTTTGCCGCGGAATCAGCGATCGCATGATTTCGCGCGATCCGGACATGACCCGGCTTCTCGATCGCATGGAAAAGCACAAATTCATCACGCGCGAGCGGCAAAAAGAGGATCGCCGTGTGATTAAGACCCGCATCACTGCAGAAGGGCTGAAGCTGTTGAAGAAGCTAGACCGGCCGGTCCACGAGCTGCACAAGAATCAGTTTCGCCATATGTCCCCCGCCCACCTGAAACAATTGGCGGAATTGTTAGCCGAAGTGCAAAAACGTGCACCCGGCTAGCGTTTCCTGCATGCAACGAATATTCCAAAACGAGCCATTCAAATCGAGTAAAAGGAGAGCAACACAATGAAAGGGTATTTTCGTCACATCACAGTAGCAGCGGCAACGGCGGCGTCATTCGCGCTTCCGGCTCTGGCCACCACGACCACGTATAAGATTGATCCAAAGCACAGCGACGCGCAGTTTGCCGTTACACACTTGATGATTTCCACCGTGCGCGGCGAGTTTCACGGCATCAACGGCACCGTGGTTTATGATGATGCCGATCCCTCCAAGTCTTCCGTCGAGGTCACGATTGACGCGACCAGCGTGGATACACGCGAGCCCGATCGCGACAAGGACCTCAAGAGCGATCATTTCTTCGACGTCGCCAATCATCCTACGATGACTTTCAAATCCACCAGGGTCGAAGCTGCCGGCGATGGCAAGCTTAAAGTGACCGGCGACCTCACCATTCGCGGCAACACGAAGCCGGTTGTTCTCGACGTGACTGTGCCGAAGCCGCCCATCAAGGATCCCTGGGGACTGCAACGCACAGCCGTTTCCGGCACGACAAAAATCAATCGCCAGGATTATGGCGTCTCCTGGAACAAGACTCTCGACTCCGGTGGCGTGGTCGTGTCTGACAATGTGGATATCACTTTGGACGTGGAGATGATTATCCCGCCACAGGCAAAGTAACTTCATTTTCGGTTTGCCGCGCAAGTAAGTTGATCCGTGAGCGGTGTCCGGCCACCGCTCCTCACTTTCATCCACCTTGAGTCAGTTGATATGAAACTGGGAGAGAAACAATGAAAAATCCTGCTGCTTCCGATCATCCGGTACACGATTTGATTCGGCACCGCTGGAGCCCGCGCGCGTTCGCGGACAAACCAGTGCCACCCGAAGTTTTGCGCAGCCTGTTCGAGGCGGCGCGCTGGGCGCCTTCGAGTAGCAACGAACAGCCGTGGGCTTTCCTTGTTGCGACGAAGAATGATCCGGCGTATCCCAAGCTGCTCAGCACGCTTGTTGAATTCAACCAGCTATGGGCCAAGAATGCGCCGGTTCTCGCCATCGCAGTGTCCAGGCTTTCCTTCGCGCGTACAGGCCACCCCAATCGCAACGCGTTCTATGATACCGGCGCGTCGGTTGCTCATTTGACGACGGAGGCGAGTGCGCGAGGGCTGTTCGTTCACCAAATGGGCGGGTTCGATCCGCAGAAGGCGAAAGAACTTTTCGCGATTCCCGCCGACTGGGAACCTATCGCCGCCTTCGTGATCGGCTATCCGGGCGATCCGCAAACGTTGCCGGAAACTCTTCGCGACCGCGAACTTGCTCCGCGCAGTCGCAAGCCATTGTCGGAGTTCGTTATGACCGGCGCTTGGGGCCAGCCGGCTTCTTTCCTGAAATAACAGCGGAAGCGATTTCGTCGTGGCGAGTTTGCAATACGGGCCTTCAATTTTGCGGATTAAGGAGAATAACAATGAGCATCAAAGTGCAGGTCATTTTCTACAGCATGTACGGCCACGTGCATCGCATGGCCGAAGCCATCGTGGAAGGGGCGAAGCAGGTTCCGGGGGCGGAAGTGTCGCTGTACCAGGTTCCCGAACTCATTCCCGACGACGTGCTCGAGAAATACGGAGCGAAGGCCGCCAAAGCGACGTTGTCGAAAATTCCCGTGGCGAAGGTCGAGCAGCTTGCGGATGCCCACGCGATTATCTTCGGCACTCCCACGCGTTTCGGGAACATGGCGGCGCAGATGCGTAATTTCCTGGACCAGACCGGTCCGTTGTGGATGAAGGGAGCGCTCGTCGGCAAAGTGGGCAGCGTGTTCGCTTCCACCGGGACGCAACACGGCGGGCAGGAAACCACGATTACGAGCTTTCACAGTACGCTGCTGCATCACGGCATGGTGATCGTCGGCGTGCCTTATACCGAACCCGGCCTGATGTACATGGCGGAAATTTCCGGTGGCACGCCTTACGGCGCAACCACCCTGGCGGGGGCGGATGGTGCGCGGCAGCCCACCGAAAACGAGTTGAAGGTAGCGCGCTACCAGGGCAAACACGTGACAGAAATTGCCGGCAAACTTTTTCAGTAATTGAGCTTTGACAGATCGAGTCGAGGAATAACCTGAGTTGAGGTCCTTCGGGGCGCAAACTACGCGCCCCTCAGGATGACAAGCTTTAGTGAAATTGGAAGCGCCGCCTACAGCCGCGGCAACACGATGCCGCCCTGCGACTGATACTTGCCCTTTTTATCCTTGTAACTCACTTCGCAGGGTTCATCGCTCTCGAAGAACAGCACCTGGCACAAGCCTTCGTTGGCGTAAATCTTCGCGGGCAACGGTGTGGTATTGCTGATTTCCAGAGTTACGAAGCCTTCCCACTCCGGCTCGAAGGGCGTGACGTTCACGATAATTCCACAGCGCGCGTATGTGGATTTGCCCAGGCAGATCGTCAGCACATTCCGCGGAATCCGAAAATATTCAATCGAGCGCGCCAAGGCAAAAGAATTCGGCGGCACCAGGCAATATTCGCCGGTATATTCCACCAGCGAGCGCGGATCGAAATGCTTGGGATCCACAATTGTGGTGTTCACATTCGTGAAAATCTTGAATTCGTCAGCCACGCGGATGTCATATCCATACGAGGACACGCCATAGCTGATCACCCCTTCCCGGACTTGCCGGTCCGTGAACGGCTCGATCATTTTGTGTTCCAGCGCCATACGGCGTATCCAGCTGTCTGGCTTGACGGACATCCATATCCTCCTGTAAAAATCGCGAAAAACGTGTACTCTCAAAAGGTTACAGTGTAGATGAGGGGCCACGTCTTGACAACCTGGACGGTAGCCTCTAGCATCGGGCCACGGAATCCTGGAGGGTGGTGTGATCAAGCTCGACATCGTAAATGCTGTGGTCGGCAAGACAAATATCAGCCGCACGAAAGCGGAGCAGGCCGTCGAGACCGTCTTCGAATCGCTCAAGAACGCACTGGGCCGCGGCCAACGCATCGAACTGCGCAAGTTCGGCGTCTTCAGCGTGAAGCCTCGCAAGACCGGCATCGGGCGTAATCCTCGCACCGGCGAAGAAGTCAGCATTCCTCCGGGGAAAGCCGTGCGTTTCAAGCCCGGCAAGGAACTGCAGGGTCTGGAAGACACCACGCCTGCCCCGGCCAAGTAAAACCTAGTGAATCCCCAGGAACCAGAGCAGCGAGCTCCCGCTATTCTGCAATCCCATGATTGGTCGCGGCGGCCGGATTCGGCAGCGTATTATCGCGCGACTCGCTCGCATCCTTCCGTGCGCTCATTAATTTTCGCGACGGGATTGTTTTTTCTGACGTTGATCACTTGCTTGTTGGCGGGCGCGCACTTTGCCGCGGCGTATGCGCATAATCAAACAGTTTCGCTGGACACTTTTTTTGAGACGTTTCCGCTGGCGTATCATCACCCTTCCCTGCTTCTCTCAGGGCTACCTTTCGCGGCCACGTTGCTGACGATTCTGCTGGCGCACGAGCTTGGCCATTATTTCGCCTGCCGCCATCATCATATCCACTCCACCTATCCTTTTTTTATTCCGGCGCCCACTTTGATCGGGACTTTTGGCGCGTTCATCCTGATCCGTTCTCCGATTCGCTCTTCCCGCGCGCTGTTTGACGTTGGCGCTTCCGGCCCGCTGGTCGGATTTTTGTTCGCCATTCCAGCGCTGGCTTATGGAGTGCTTCATTCGAAGGTGATTCCTTCAATTGGCACGGATGGAAGCGCGGACATTATTTTTGGCGTGCCGCTGGCATTGAAGTTGATGACGGCAATTCTCCAACCGAATGTGCACGCGACGGATTTGCTGCTGCATCCGGTGGGGCGCGCTGCGTGGGTCGGTCTTTTCGCCACGGCGCTGAATCTGCTTCCCGTCGGGCAGCTCGACGGCGGGCATATCGTGCGCTCCGTCAGCCTGCGCGCGCATCGCTGGATTTCGTTGCTGCTTCCGCTGGCTTTGATTCCGCTCGGCTTTTTTGTGTGGAAGGGATGGTATTTCTGGGCGGCGCTCCTGATCGGATTGCGCTTCTTTCGTATGGCGCCGATCTACGATCCCACCCCGCTTGATCCGGACCGCCGGTTTGCCGCGGTCATTGCGCTGGCGGTTTTTCTGCTTTGCTTCATGGCTAATCCGTTGCGGTAGTCCGCGCGTTCAAACACGCCATGGAACCCACACACAAACTGACACGCACACTCAGCGAACGCGATCTTCTGTATCTATTCGTCGGGTCGGTGATCGGGTCGGGTATTTTTCTTACACCGGGCTTGATCCTGCGCGAACTTGGCGGATCGGTAGGTTATTCGCTGCTCGTCTGGCTGCTTGGTGGCGTTCTCTCGCTGGTCGGCGCGCTGACTTACGCGGAATTATCGGCAGCCAATCCCGAAGCGGGTGGGCTGTATTGCTATATTCGCGATGGATTCGGCCGGCTTCCTGCATTTCTTTATGGCTGGTCCCTGTTGCTGGTGATTGCCAGCGCGACCATCGCGGCGCTTGCGCATGCGTTCACCGCGTATCTTCAGGAAATCATCCCGCTCTCGCGCGCTGGGGAATTCATTGTGCCGGTCTTGATGATCGCGGTGGTTACGTTCGTCAATATTTGGGGCACGCGCAAAAGCTCCGACCTGATGAATGTAACGACGTTCATCAAGGTGGCCATTATTGTTGTTCTCGGCAGCATTCTTCTGATCCTCGGCTTCTGGCATGGCAAACACGCTGCGGAAATTCCCGCCGCCATGGGCTCTTCAATTTCCGGTTATGGACTGCTATCGGCGTTCGGGTTCGCCATGATTACCGTGCTGTGGGCATACGAAGGCTGGCAGTTCGGCACGTACAGCGCTGGCGAGGTCGAGAATCCACAGAAAAGTTTCCCGCGCGCGTTCTTTGCCGGGTCGCTTCTTCTGGCCGGGCTGTATCTGTTTGCGGTGATTGCTTACCTCGTGGCGCTCGGGCCGCGAGCTGCCACGGCCAGCAATACTATTGCGGCCGCTGCGGCCAAGTCAGTGCTGGGGCCTTGGGCCGGCATGCTAGTCGCCGCGACGATTTTGATTTCCACGTTCAGTTCCACGAACAGCGTGATGCTGACGGCCCCGCGCGTGTTTTTCGCCATGGCCAACGATCATCTATTTTTCAAGAAACTCGCGGAAATCCACCCGCGATTTGGCACACCCGCTGCCGCGGTTTTCATTCTTGGGATTTGGTCGTGCATTTTGGCGCTGCTTGGGGGTTTCGAAAAACTGGCCAATGGCGCAATTTTAATCGGCTGGATTTTTTACGGTCTGGGCGCGGCAGCGATTTTTCCCATCCGCGCCGCGAATCGAGGCAAGCCGATTCCCTATCGCGTCCCCGGCTATCCGGTGACTCCGCTGCTCTTCGTGCTGGCGGCCCTGGCAATCGTGGGCAACGCCATTTATAGCGCGCTCGAAGATCCGCGCCAGTTCACATATCTTCTCGTCGCGATAGCCATCATGCTGCTAGGTCTGCCCGGCTACTTCTTCTGGTCGCGCCACAATCCCCGTGATGATGCGTCATCCTGAGTGATGCGCGTAGTGCGCTGTGGCTCAACGAAGGACTTCAACGTAGACCTCGTCACGATCACAGTAACGTTAACGGATCCATGTCAACGAGCAACGCCGTGCCGGGGATTTCGTTTGCTTCGCAGAACGCCAGCGCGCCGCTAAGAATTTTTGTGAGCAGCGATTTCTTCGGCGACTTCAGCAAAAATTGATAGCGGTGTTCCATTTTCAGCCTGGCCAGCGGCGCCGATGCCGGGCCGAGAATGCGCACGCCCCTGCCGTCATGGGGCGCAAAGTATTCCGACAGGCGCCGCGACCATCGAATCGCGTTTTCCAGATTCATGTGTCTTACGATTACGTTGGCCAGCGATGTGAACGGCGGATACATCATCATTCGCCTGAAATGTAACTCACGCTCGTAAAACGACACGTAGTCCTGGCGCACCGCATCCTGCACTGCGTAATGTTCCGGGTAGTAGGTCTGAATCAGCACGCGTCCCGGCAATTCGCCACGCCCCGCCCGGCCCGCCACCTGCGTCAGCAACTGAAACGTGCGCTCTGCCGCTCGGAAATCCGGCAAGCTGAGCGAGGAATCCGCTGAGATCACGCCGACCAATGTTACGCGCTGAAAATCGTGTCCTTTGGCGAGCAGTTGCGTGCCCACCAGAATGTCCAGAGCGCCGCCGGCAAATGCACCCAATGTCTCCTGGTACTGCCTCTTCGTGCGCGCCGTATCGCGATCGAGCCGGGCAATACGCGCTCCGGGAAATTCTTTTCTTAAGCGTTCTTCCAGATGCTCGGAGCCTTCGCCGAAAAAGTACACATACTTCGATTCGCACTTTGGGCAAACCTTCGGCACCGCCTGGATCGAACCGCAATAATGGCACTCCAGCCGGTTGCGGCTTTTGTGATACGTCATGGAAATGCTGCAATTCACGCATTGCACAGAGGCTCCGCAACTGCGACAGAGCACTGACCAGGAATAGCCGCGCCGGTTGATCAGCACGAGCGCTTGCGTTTGAAACGACAAGCACTCCTCAATTCCGGCGTGCAGCGTTTGTGAAATGGGGTTGGCCTTTTGCGTGGCCTGAAAATCGGTGCGCAGATCCACGATTTCAACCGCGGCCAGGTTGCGGTTCTCCACGCGCGACGCCATCGTCAGCAATTCGTATTTGCCATTCACCGCGTTGTGGTAAGTCTCGAGTGAAGGCGTGGCTGAACCGAGCAGTGCCAGCGCATTTTCCAGTTTCGCGCGCACAATGGCCACATCGCGCCCGTGATAGCGAGGGGTTTCCTCCTGCTTGTAGCTGTTCTCCTGCTCTTCATCTACGATGACGAGGCCGAGATTTTCCAGAGGCGCGAAAATTGCCGAGCGCGTTCCCACTACTACGCGCGCTTCTCCACTCCGCACGCGCTGCCATTCCCGTGCTCGCTCCACATCGCTGAGCGCCGAATGCAGCACCGCAACTCCTTCGAAGCGCGCGCCAAACCACGCGCGGCATTGCCGCCCGATCCACAACGTCAGAGCAATTTCCGGAACCAGGATGATCGCGGTTTTGCCACGCGCCAACGTATCCTGCACGCTGCGTAGATAGACTTCTGTTTTTCCGCTGCCCGTCACGCCGTGCAGCAACTGCACGCCAAATTCCCCCAGCTCAAATCGCGCGCGTATCGCGTTGAACGCGCTCTCCTGCGTTTCATTCAGAGTGTGCGCCGGCGGCGTGTAGCCCGTATCGAACGGGTCTTCCACGGGATCGACCGGTTCTTCCCAGCTTTCCAGCAATCCGTCGCGCAGCATGCGGTCGATCAGCCCGCGTGAAACTTGTGCCAGCTTCAGCAATTGCGGCATGGGCAATGGGCCGCGTTCCGTCTCCAGCAACGCGTGAATCCGCTGCTCTTTTTCGCCCAGCTTCTCCGCATCTTTCCCTTTCCAAGCCACCACGTTGTGCATCTTGCGCTTGCGGCCCTGCATGGTCTCACGGATTTCCAGGCAGCCGCGTCGCAGCATCCGTTGCAACATTTCTGGCGTGATACCCAGCTTGCCGCCTGGCACAAACGTGAGTTCGCCCTTTTTCCCCATGAGTTTCTGCAGAAATTCTGTCTCCGCGCCGTCAAGATCGGTCAGCGTGGTCCCTGCTTTCAGTTTTTCGGCGAGTGTGCGCCCCGCATCGGTCAGCACAATCTGCCGCTTCAGGGCTACATCGGTCGCAGGGGGAAGCATCGCGCGAAACACTTCGCCGACCGGCGCCAGATAGTAGTTCGCCACCCACTGCCCCAACTCCAGAAGTTTCGGCGGGAGCGCGGGAATCAGATCCAACACTTTCTGGATTTCGCGGATTTTCGCTCCTTCCGGAGCTGTCGCGGTCATTTCTACGACCACGCCAACCATTGCTTTCTTCCGGAAGGGCACCAGCACGCGGCTGCCGGGCTGAACCTGTGCGCGCATGGCGTCAGGCACGGCGTAGGTAAACGTCGTGCGTAAAGGCACCGGCAAAGCCACATTGCAATAGGATTCGGTCATTTCGCGATGATGTGTTGGTCGTGCAGTTTCATTCCGCGTGTAGTGTAGCAGTACCTTGTAGAGCCGCGCCTTCAGGCCGGCATCTTGGGGTCGTACTTAGTCGTGCGTCGTTTAGTGCTGCGAAATGTGTTGCACCTACGGCGCTTCGGACGTTGGGGTTGCGATCCCAGCCCTTACGGGCTGGGCTAACTTCTGGCGCGCCTCCGGCGCTGATTGGCTTACCGGCTGATCATCACAATCCCCGCGAAGATTGCCGCAATTCCGAGCCACTGCGTTTTTGTGATCTTCTCTCCCAAAACCGTGGCCGCCAATGCCACCGTGACTGCTCCATATAAGGAGGCGAGCACGCTCACCACCGACACTTGTTCCAGGCGCATCCCGTAATTATTCAAAACGTAGGCGCCCGTATCCAGAATGCCGATGCCCAGGATCCAGCGGTTCGCTCCCTTTTCCGGCAACGCCAGCGGTTGTCGCGCAATCAGAATCACAACGGTGGCCAGCACCACGCTCGTCAGACGGATGATCCACACGGTTTGCGCGCTGCCAATCAGCGGCACGGCCCGCGTTCCCAAAAGCCAGAACATCACGCCGAAAGACAGAGCGGCGAGCAGCGCCCATCCCACTCCCAAATGTTTCTTGTTCGATTGTAGCTGCCCGTCAATCGCATTGGTGTCCACGGGCACATCTTCCCCTCTTGCGACAACGACCACGCCCGCCAGGATCAGCGCAAATCCGATCAGCCGCGCGGGCGTGAGCCGTTCGCCTGTGGTCGCCGCCAACAACATCGTCAGCGCCGGGTAACTCGACGAGATTGGCGCGACCACGGACATTTTGCCAATCTCAAACGATCGGTACAGTGCCAGTGTGCCGCACGTGTTCAACACGCCGACCAAGATTCCCCACGCCCACGGCCGAAAGCCCGAACGATCCGCCAGGTGTCCCCAACCGCCCAGCCAATGCAGCGCCACGGTCAGCAACAACAAACCGGCAAGCTGCATATACAGCATAGTGCGCAACGTTCCGATTTTTCGCGTGGCGAATCGCGCCAGAAAATCCGAACTTCCCCAGGAAAGCGCGGTCAGCAGCCCTAGAACAATGCCCATGGTGAGAAACTACGAGGACTTTTTCTTCGGCAGTTGCAGGCCGAGTTCGGCCATCACTTTTTGCAGGTCTTTCCAAACGTCGGCTTTGGCCGGTGGATTGCGCAGCAAATAGGCTGGGTGATACGTGGCCAACAGCTTGCGCCCGCGCCACTCCTGCCATTCACCGCGATATTGCGAAATGCCGCGGGTGGTTTGCAGCAGCGTTTTGGCCGCCACCGCGCCCAGGCAAACAATCACTTTGGGATCGATCGCATCAATCTGGCGCAACAAGTATGGCGAGCAGGTCTGTACTTCGTCGGGCTCCGGCGCGCGATTTTCCGGAGGCCGGCATTTGACGACGTTGCAGATGTAGACGTCGCTTCGCTGCAGGCCCATGGCCTCAATCATCTGCGTCAAAAGTTTTCCCGCGCGTCCCACGAACGGCAAGCCCTGCGCATCTTCATCCGCCCCCGGCCCTTCGCCGACAAACACCAGTTGAGCTTTTGCGCTGCCGTCGCCGAACACGAGCTTGTTTCGTTTCTTGTGCAACTTGCAGCGCGTGCAGTCGCCGAGGTCCTCGCGAATCTTCAGCAGCGAATCGTCTTGCACCTTGTCGATCGTTTCGAATAAAGAAGCCCCCGACGGCGCCACCACCGGCACGATTCCCGGCGCCAGCTCTGCGCTGATTGGCAGGGCCACTTTGTTTTTCGGCTTAGGCAAGGAACTCTCCTGTGAAATGGAAACGGCAGGCGCTTCGGAAACAGCCGGCGATACGCTCAGCGCTGAAACGCCACCCGCCACGCGATCCCGGTAGAACAAACGAATCCCCAGGTCCTCGTAATAGCGGAGGCGCTCTTCAATCTTCTGTTGCAAGGATTCCGGAATTGATTCAAGCATGATCGTTCAGTCGCCGGCCCGATGAGATGCGGGCTTGCTCTTCAACCCGACACGAAGCCGCAGCGCCTCGTCCAGTATGCACTGCGCCACTTCGGCCTTGCTCAATTGAGGCAAAGGCCGGTCGCGTCCATCGCGCGAAAACAGCGTCACAATATTTGTGTCGCCATCAAAACCCGCGCCTTCGGCAGCGACATCGTTGGCCACGATCAAGTCCGCGTTTTTCTGCGTCAGCTTCTTCCGGGCGTTCTCCGCCATATGTTCGGTTTCCGCCGCAAATCCCACCACCAGCCGCTCGCCCTTGTCTTTGGCGGCAGTCGCCAGAATGTCCGGGTTGGGTTCCAGCCGCAGCGTCAGCGCATCTTCTTTACGCTTGATCTTTTGCCGGGACTTCTCCGCCGGCCGGTAATCGGCTACCGCCGCCGCAAACACCGCGATCGTGCAAGCCGGAAACTTTGCCTGCACCGCCCGCTGCATTTCTTCGGTGCTGCGCACGTCTACCCGCTGAACTCCCCGCGGCGCCTCCAGCGCCGTCGGCCCGCTTACCAGTACTACTTTCGCGCCACGGCGGGCCGCAGCCGCGGCAACGGCATAACCCATCTTCCCGGACGACCGGTTCGTCAGGAAGCGCACAGGATCAATGTCTTCGCAAGTCGGCCCGGCGGTCACGAGAACGGTTTCGCCGGCCATATCCTGCTCCGCCCGAGCCGCCTCTCGCACCGCCCTCAAAATCTCTTCCTGCTCCGCCAGGCGTCCAGAGCCGGTCATCCCGCATGCCAGATATCCTTCGCTCGGCTCTACAATCCGCACACCGCGCGCGCGCAATGCCGCCACATTTTCCTGAGTGGCGGCATGCTGCCACATGTTTACGTTCATGGCCGGTGCAATCACCACCGGCGCGGTGGAAGCGAGATACAACGTGGTCAGAAAATCGTCTGCAACGCCACGCGCAAATTTGGCCAGGATGTCCGCTGTCGCCGGCGCCACGAGCAGCAGATCCGTTTTCTGAGCAACGGCAATATGGTCGATCGCGGAATCGAGATTGCCTTCCCCGCCAGGTTGATTCGCAAAAAGATCGGTGATGACCCGTTGTCCGCTGAGTGCGGCAAAGGTAAGCGGCGTGATGAACTCGCGCGCCGCCCGCGTCATAACTACCTGGATGGTGTGTCCCTCGTCCTGAAGGCGGCGGACCAGTTCCGCAGATTTGTACGCGGCAATTCCGCCCGTGACGCCGAGGGTGATGCGCATAGCTGCCTTGCGGGCGCGCTACTTGCGCCGCTTGGCTTCCTTTTCCTCTTCCGTCGCGGGTACCTCGGAAAAGTCGTATTCAATGAGCCCGTGGGTGACCTCTTCGCACGCGATCCGAGTAGCTTTTTGGGTGCGCGTGTTGTCTACCATCGGGGGCGCCCCCGCCATGATCTGACGCGCTCGTCGCGCGGCCAGCACGACGTAAGCAAACTGGCTCTCGGGAGCTTTTGTTTGCACGGTCATGAGTATCTTACCCTCCAAACGATGCCAGGACTTGTTTTACGCGATCGCGGCGACGTGCGCTGGAGCAACGCAAGGCAAGTACAATCGCCTGCGCTTCTTTTCCCGCACGGTCCACGTCATCGTTCACTACACAAAAATCGTAAAATTTCTCGCTCGCCACAATCTCGTCGTGAGCCTTCGCCAGACGCCGGGCCATCTCTTCGTTCGCGTCCTGGCCGCGGCTGCGCAGCCGCCGTTCCAATTCTTCGCGCGAGGGTGGAAGTATAAAGATCGCCACCGATTCCGGCAACTTCTGCTTCACCTGCTGCGCGCCCTGTACGTCGATCTCCAGTACCAGATCCAATCCCCGGCGGCGAGACTCCTGCAGCCACTTCTTCGGCGTCCCGTACGAATACTTGCCAAAGACCTGGGCGTACTCCAGAAATTCGCCGTTGGCCACCATTGACTGGAACTCCGGCTCAGTGACGAAATCATAGCATTTTCCTGTGGCCTCAGTCGCCCGCCGGGGCCGAGTAGTACATGATACCGAGGGCATGGTCCCTGGCAGCTCCAGAATCCTCTGCACCAACGTGCTTTTGCCGGACCCTGACGGTCCGGAAACAATCAAGATCAGCGGCTCTATTCCTGTTGCCTCGCTCATTCGATATTCTGGACCTGTTCGCGCAATTTCTCGATGTCCGACTTGATCTCCAGGGCCAGACCCGTGATCGTCAACGCTTCGCTTTCCACGCCGGGAGTTTTCGAAAGCATGGTGTTGGCTTCGCGGTGCATTTCCTGCAGCAGAAAATCCAGTTTCTTGCCGAGTTCGCCGGCGCCGTCCAACAATTTGGTGAACTGTTCCAGGTGGCTTCTCAGGCGGTCCAATTCTTCGCTGACGTCACTGCGTTCCGCAAGCAGCGCGGCCTCTTGTGCTAACCGCGCGGGTTCAATATTCGTGCCGTTCAGCAATTCTTTCAGCCGGGCTTCCAAACGGCGCGAAAACGCCGGCCGCAGCGTGCTGACCAACTCTCGCACTTGTCCGGCTTCGATGGAAATTTTCGCGACACGCGCGCGCAACTCGTCGGTCAAGTGCCGCCCTTCATTGCGGCGCATCTCGTCCATCTTCCCCAGCGCTTCGAGGAGATACGTCTCCAGCGCTTTGCCCAGTTCTTCCTGTTCCTCTTCCGTTTCCGGCAAGGCCGACGCGAGTCCTGTGATCACACCCGGCAAGCGCAGCAGTGACACCGTGTCCAATTCCGCTTTGCCGCCGGTCTGTTTCTGAAGATCAGTCGCGGCGTTTACATAAGCCTTCAACAATTCCCGGTTCACGTGCACCGGCGCCGCTTCGCTGGGATCCATGCTTACGTGCACGTCCAGATGCCCGCGATTAATTCGTCCACGCACAGCCTGCCGCAGTCTGTGTTCGTATGGCTCCAGCGAATCAGGAATTCGCAACTTCACATCCAGAAAACGGTGATTCACGCTCTTCACGCTCAAGCGCACGGTCCATCCCTTGAATTCGCCGCGGACCATCGCATACCCGGTCATCGAACGGCATTCTGCTTTGCCTCGCGCCATGCTGGTGGCTTCGGTTGTAGTTTTCGCAGTCATCCTTCCTCGTTGGACCTCGCTACTTTGGGATGCGCCAGGTCCGCCGGAGTCAGCAGATCCTCTTCCGCGAATTGCAGCTCATGCAGCCGCGCGTAGCTCCCGCCCTTGGCTAACAACTCTGCATGCGTGCCGCTTTCCCGGATGCGCCCATCCTCTAACACAAGAATCTTATCGGCTTTCCGCACCGTACCCAAGCGGTGGGCAATCACAAACACGGTTCGCCCGGCCATCAGGTTTCCCAAAGCCTTCTGTACAAACTTTTCGGACTCGGAGTCCAGTTCCGAAGTAGCCTCGTCCAGTATCAGAATCGGCGAATCTTTCAGGATCGCGCGGGCAATGGCGATGCGCTGGCGCTGGCCGCCGCTGAGGCGGGTTCCCCGCTCTCCGATGACGGTGTCGTAACCGTTCGGAAGTTCCTGAATAAATTCATGCGCCAGGGCCGCATGCGCCGCGTCCTCCACTTTTTGTCTTGGCACCGCTTCCATGCCATAGCAGATGTTGTTCATCACCGTATCGTGAAACAAAATATTTTCCTGGGTGACCATGGCGATCTGATTTCGCAACGAACGCAGGTTCATCTCCCGAATGTCGGTCCCGTCGATCCTGATCCGCCCCGTGGTCACTTCATGAAAGCGAGGAATCAGGTTCACCAGCGTGGTTTTTCCGGCGCCGCTCAAGCCCACAAGCGCGATCACCGATCCCTTGCTGGCCGTGAAGCTCACGTGCTGCAGAATGGCGGCACTGTCGGACTCGTAAGCAAAGGTGACGTCGTCGAAAGCGATGTCGCGCGAAAAGCCGTGCAGAACTTTTCCGCCCTTTTGGTCGAGCACTTCTTCTTCGCGATCGAGATAGGCAAATACCTGGGTGCTCGCACCCTGCGCCGCCTGGAATTGCTGGTACACGTAGCCCAGCCGCTTCAGCGGCATATACGCGTTGAACATCACGTACAAGAACGAAATGAAACCGCCCAGCGTGAGCTGGTGATGCTGAATCTGCACGCGGGCATACCACAGCAGGAGGGGAATAATGATGGCGCTGACCATATCCATCAGTGGCGAAGTCAGGATCGCCGCGCGCACCCACCGCATGTTTTCCCGGAGCAATCGCCGCGCCACTTCGTGGAATTTCTTGACCTCGGAATCCTCCATTCCGAACGCCTTGACCACGCGATTTCCGCTCACTGTCTCTTCCAGAATCTGGCTCAAATCGCTCATGCGGGTCTGGCTGGTTTTTGCGGACTGAAGTATCTTTTTGCCGAGTTTGTTTACTGGAATTACCACGGCAGGCAGCAGCACCGTCGTGGCCAGCGCGAGTCTCCAGTCCAGAATCAGCATCGCGGCAACGAAGGCCACAAAACTGAAACTCTTCATGAACAGGTCGGCAAGATAATCGCTCAGGGCGACGCGCACCCGGTCAATATCGTTGGTGGCCACGGAAATGATTCTTCCCGTTGCATTACCCTGGAAGAAACCCATCGGCTGCTTGATCACTTTTTCGTAGAAAGCATTGCGCAGGTCGCGTGTGGCCGCCAGTCCCACATACTGGATTTCCGTCAAACCAAGATATTCCGCGACCGCTTTGCTCAAATAAAGCACCAGGAGGGTAATTGCAAAAATTGTCCAGACGTTATGTATGTTCGACGGGAAGAATTTATTGAGGTAAATCACTTTCCCATTCCAGGGCAGCGTGACAAGCGGCAAGCTCGACCCGAATTTGCCAGGGTCCAACACATAGTCGACCGCCGGCTTCACCATGAATCCGATGATGGCTTCGACCGCCGCCACGTAGGCAACAAGCAACACTCCTGCCGCCAGCCGCACACTGTATGGTTTCGTGTAGCTTAACAATCGCTTCAGATGTGCTGAAATCAGGGAACCCACCCGCCTGTCCTCTACTGGCCTTGTCTTACCCACCTAGCACGCTATTCGCCCCTAAGCCAGCATGTCAACCAAGCATGACAGCACCTTATCTGGTTTTCAAATTCAGGCGGGGGTGTGGCCGGGTCACGCGGCAGCCTGCTCACTTCCAGCGCGTTGTGTTCCACGCCATCTTGTAATACTGCTGTTTGGATTTAACGCGCTCCGAGGGGCTGAGGAACGAATATATCCAATAAAGCAGCCATTTGCGGAGAATGCGCGCGCGATCGAGGAAATAGACAGCCTTGGCGTGGGATGGGCCGTAGAATTTTTTCAGATAAAGGTATTTGCTTTCGTAGAAGGCCGAAACGGATGCCGGCGATCTGGATTGTCCGCCGATATGGATAATCTTTGCGTTGGGAACAACGAAGCACGGCACACCGCGATTCAATAGCGTGTGGGCCAGCGCGATATCCTCGTGAAAAAAGAAAAAGTCTTCGTCAAACAATGCCGGCTGCGGCATCACCGATCGCCGTATCAGGAAAAATGCGCCCATCACGCCTTCGACCCTTACGGGCTTTGTGGCTCTCGCTAATTTGTGTTTAGCGAATGCCGACAGCACCTTCGCGTACCACTGCGCATATTGCGAAAAAAGAGAGCGGCGGAACAGCATGCCCTGCTCGCGCCCGTCTTCATACGTGATTCTTGGCGCGCAAACCCCGGTTTCGGGCCGTTCTTCCATAAAGCGCCAAAGTGCGATAAGGGCATCGCGGTTGAGGATCACGTCGGTATTCGTCACGCAGACATACTTGCTGGCGGTCGCCGCCAGGCCGCGATTGATCGCTCGCCCGTAGCCGATATTTCCGCCTGTTTGGATGTAATTGATGTCAGGCGAAGATTGCAGGAATTCCTGCGAGCCATCGCCGGACTGATTGTCGACAACCGTGAAGGAAAACGTGAAAGGCGCATCCAGGCTGTTGAAGAAGGCGGCCAACTGCCTTACGCACGCAAGCGTGTTGTAGTTGACGGTGATGAACGCGAGATCGACCGGCACGGCGGGACTCTCCTGCCCTGGATGGTGCGAGCTACTTACTTATATCCCTGTGCACCACGCGTGTGGGAAAGCCCTTCTTGCCCAGCGCGTGCTTCAGCCACTCTGCCATCATCACCGAGCGATGCTTGCCCCCGGTGCAACCGAATGCGATGGTCAAATAGCTTTTCCCCTCTTCGATGTAGTGAGGAATCAGGTAGGTCAGCAATCCCTGGATGCGCTTAAGGAATTCTCCCGTTTGCGGGAACGACTGGATGTACCGCCGTACCCGCGCGTCTTTTCCCGTATATTTCCGCAATTTCGGAACAAAATGGGGATTCGGCAAAAATCGCACGTCGAACATCAGGTCCGCGTCCGTCGGCACTCCAAACTTGTAGCCGAAACTGAGCAGCGACACCAGCAGCGGCCGCTTGCTTTCCAGCTTGAATCGTTCGTTGATGAAGTGCCGCAACTCGTGCACGTTAAATTGCGTGGTATCGATCACCACATCCGCCAATTTGCGGATGGGCTCCATCAAAACTTCTTCATGGCGCAGGCTTTCGCGCACGGAATAATCTTTGCCAAGCGGATGGGGCCGGCGCGTCTCGCTGTACCGCCGAAGCAACGCATCTTCCTGCGCTTCGATGTACACAAGGATGATCGGATGATCGCGCCGCAAGTGTTTCAGCAAACCCGGCAGCTTGGCCAGTTGCAACCCTTCGCGCGCGTCCACCAACAACGCCGCTCGCTGCAGGTCGCCCTCTCCCGCGGCATGCAGCTCCGCAAAGATCGGAATCAATTCCACCGGCAGGTTGTCCACGCAGTGATAGCCCATGTCCTCAAATGCCTTGAGGACCGTGCTCTTCCCCGATCCGGAAAGTCCGGTAAGGATGACAAGTTGTCGGCCTGGAGTACTCGGGTTTCGTGAGTTGCTCTTGGTGCGCTTCACGGTTTGGGCGGGCTCAGTTCTTAACCCGGCGCTGGTGCGTGCTCGGGATTCTCATGTCTTCCCGATATTTTGCCACGGTACGGCGCGTGACGTGAATTCCATTATCTTCCAGTTTCTTGGCGATCTGCTCGTCGGTCAGCGGCTTGGTGGTGTCTTCCTCGTCGATCATCTTTTTCACGAGCCGCTTCAGGGTCTGCAACGACATGCCGCCGCCCTCGGGCCCGTTCACCGCTTCGCTGAAGAACGACCGCAGCTCGATCACTCCCTGCGGGGTATGCGCGTATTTGCTGGCCACCGCGCGGCTCACCGTCGAGGGATGCACGCCTACTTCTTCCGCCACTTCCTTGATCATCATGGGCTTCAGTGTGTCCGGCCCGTGGTCCAGAAATTCGCCTTGGCGCGCAATGATGGACTGGCAAACGCGCAAAATCGTGTGTTTCCGCTGCTCGATGTTTTTCATCAACTGGATTGCGGCGGTGAAACGTTCCTTCACGTAGTTGCGCACATCTTTGTCCGCGGCATCTCTCACGAGTAACCTGCGATATGTGGGACTCAGCCGCAATTGCGGCATATCGTCTTCGTTCAGGAACACCTGCCACGCGTCGTCCACTTTCCGGAAGTACACATCCGGCTCGACAAGCCGCGGCTCTGTCTTGTTGTAGCGAAGGCCCGGCCTTGGATCGAGTTTCTTGATCGTGTCGATGGCGTGCTTCACGATGTCCATCGGACGATTAAGAGCTCGGGCAATTTCTTTCAGCTGATTGGCTTGAACCTGCTTCAGATGGTCCGACACAATCTGCTGCGCCAGGGTGTTCTGTGGATCAAAGGCTTTGAGTTGCAGCAGCAGGCATTCCCGCAAGTCCCGCGCGCCAACTCCGATCGGATCGAAGTCCTGCACCACGGCGATCGCGTCTTCCAGGTCGTCTTGCGAATATTTCCCATCCTGCGAGAGTTCTTCCACGGACGCTGTAAGATAACCGTTCTCATCCAGGTTGCCGATGATGTTCTCGACGATTTCCTTCACGTTCTCCGAGCAGATGGTCACGCTCAGTTGCCAGGCGAGGTGATCGGTCAGGCCAGCAGCGGAAGACAAAAACTTTTCGAAAGAAGGCCGTTCGGAAATTTCGCGTTCCTGGGATTGCCCGCCATCGCCGCCGGTGTCCAGGTACTGATTGAAAAAGGAACCGACGTCAAATTCATCAAACGGATTAGCTTCTTTTTTCTCTGGAACTTTTTCCGTCTCGGCTTTCAGGAAGGTTTCGTCGCTGTAGTTGTCGGTTGCGGTAGGCTCTTCGCTCAGTTCCTCAAGGACAGGGTTCGCGATCATCTCCTGGTTGATCATTTCGCGAAGTTCCAGACGGTTCAGCGCCAACACGCTGACCATCTGAACCAGCCCCGGCGTCAGAATCTGCTTCTGCGCCACACGGAGGTTAAGTTTGAGTCCCTGCCAAGCCATGACTTGTTTCCAGGTGCTTAGGATAGCCCTAATTCAACCGGAAGTTATCTCCCAGATATACTCGACGGACTTCGGGGTCGTTGCTTAATTCCTGTGGCGTACCCTTCTTCATGATTTTCCCATGATTTACGATGTACGCGCGATCCGTTACGCTGAGTGTTTCCCGCACGTTATGATCTGTGATCAAAACGCCAATTCCCGAGCGGCTCAATTCCCGGATCAAATCCTGCAAATCCTTTACCGTCAGCGGGTCAATCCCGGAAAACGGCTCGTCCAGGAGGATGAACGACGGCTGCAGCGTCAGCGATCGCGCAATCTCCAGCCTTCGGCGTTCTCCCCCTGACAACATATATGCTTTGCTGTGCCGCACCGTTTCCAGTCCCATCTGCGCCAGCAATTCTTCCAGGCGGTCCCGCTGTTGCTCGGGCGTTAACGGCAGAGTCTCCAACACGGCGAGCAAATTCTCCTCACTTGTCATTTGCCGGAAGACGGACGGTTCCTGAGGGAGGTAACTGATTCCGCTGCGCGCTCGCAGGTACATCGGGAGGTCCGTAATTTCTTCGCCGTTCAACACCACACGCCCGGAATCCGGCCGTGCCAACCCCACGATCATGTAAAACGTGGTCGTCTTGCCGGCCCCGTTCGGCCCCAGCAATCCCACCACTTCACCCTGCCCAATTTCTAATTCGACGTTATCGACTACCTTGCGTCCCCGGTAGGACTTACTGAGATCGACGCCTTGGAGTGTCGGCATTCCGCATTCACGCGGGATCGCAACGCGGTCCCCTTTATTTCTGGACCCGGTGCCTGGTCAGCGTGCGCGGGCCGTTGCCCGAATCCACGATGATCGTATCATCCGCAATATTGAAGGTCAATTCACGTCCGGTGGTCATTCCACCGTCTTCGTCGTAAAGAGTTGGTGTTCCGCCGCTCAGGACGAAGCGATCGTCGTCCGCGGTGTACACGCCGCGCTCGGCAGTGCCGCGTTTGTCTCCCTGCACGACCTCAACCCCTCCGGTGCCGACGGCCCGGCTGATCTTGGAAGTGCCGGAGCTGCCCTCTTTGCCGTCCGGTTCGCGCGTGAAGTACAAATCCAGGATGGGACCCTTCATCCGTTCATCCGCGGATTGCACCACCACGTCCTTTTCCAGGTGCGCGCGATTCTCCAAATCCCAATATTTCAGTGTGCCCGACGAAATGTGCCACACAGCCACTTCTTTCGCTTTAGTAGCAGTCTTATCGCTGGCGGTTTTGGTGCTGGCAGCCTTGGCGTCGCTGTCCTGCTTTGGAAAGACCGCGCGCACGTTTCCGGTGGCGTTCAGGATTCGCGCATCACGCTGGAGTTCGATCGAATCCGCTTCCAGCACCGACGGTCCTTGCCACAATCGCGCGTGCCCGGTGTACAACGCCCGGCCATTCTTCGAATTTCCCACCATGTGATCGGCGATTACGTTGGAAGGCGAAGAACTGAACTGAATGGTGCCTTGCTTGGTTCCAAGGTCGGTGGACCGCACGCTGCCTTCCGCTTCGATCCCTCCGGTGTCCTGATTGAAGGTGATTTTGTTGGCCTTGGTCTCACTACTCTCGTCGCGCGCAATTGCTTGCCCGGTCAGGACCGTCGTCTGCGCCACTCGCGCGAACACCGCTTTCTGCGCATCCGCGCTGCGGTCGCCCTCTTTCAAATGCACATTTCCACGCAGGGTCATTTGCGTCCAGGCGCCGCCGGCGTCCAGTTGCGCATCTCCGTTCTCAGCGGTGGCTGTTTGTACTGGCCGCCCCTCGAGATGGCGCTCCGTTTCCACGTTTCCCAGGGCCACCAGATCCTTGGCTTTTCCGGCGGCCGCAAAGTCCACTGCCAATTTATTCGCGCTCAACTTGGATTGCGAGGTAGCCGTGTCGCTCCACTCCATCACTCCACGGTCCAACGTTTCCGCGTGTTGCATGGGGTTTGGCTCGCCCGGCTTTCCACCCGCAAAATTCAGTTGCAATACGTTCGTCACCAACTTTCGTCCGGTTTGCGTCTTTGGGTCGCGCTGGTTCATGTGGACATTTCCATGCAGCGTCATCAGCTTTGCTTGATTCACGCGCGGCCACATTTCTACGTGCCCCGCGTCCGCCTGCATGTCTCCGCTTTTCGATTTGCCTTGCACATTGCCTTGCACTTCGATGGAGCGGACCCAGCCTTCGGGCGCCAGGTCGGCGGTCATCAGGTCTGCCCTTAGCGTTCCTTCTCCGGTCGGCCCTTTTCCGCCGTGAGAGACGACCACCGGCGCTTGATTCAAGCTGCCCGGTTCTGCAATCAATGTCTGCGCGCGATTGTCTTCGTCCAGTTGCACGGTCATCTGGCCCGCGCTCAGTTGCTGCGTGGCCGTGGTCGCCGTTGCAGGTCCGGCCAGCACCACTTTCCTGGCTAGTTTGCCCATTTCCATGCTGGTGCCGCGCAGCACCACATCCGAGGGCGGCGCATCCTGCTTCTTCCCGACGGCCAGCACTCCGGTCTCTCGCAGCGTCACGCGCACATCTTTTTCCAGACGCAGCACGCCCTCTTCGGACGAATACGTTGCGCCCACGCCTTCGCCATTGCCGTTGGGCATGGTGAATTGCACCGGCTGCGTTGTGTCTGCCCTGCCGGATTTGGCGTTAAATGTGACGCCGCTGGTTTCGACATGGATCAGGTTCGGCTTGGCCGCGCGGTCGGCTTGCGTGCGCGCCGCGTCGGCAGCGCTTTCCAGGTCAAACTGCACGTCGCCGCTGCACTCGATTCCGCCATTGGATTTCGCGTAGCGGCAGCTGTGCGTGTGGATCACGTCGTGGCGATCGCCCAGCTTGCCAAACACGGTGACCTTCACTTCTTCAAGCAGGCTGATGTCTTGTCCCTTCAGATCCGTGGACTTCGACGCTTGCACAGTGAAAACGGTGCGATCCCCTTCATTCTTCGACACTGTTAGCCCGATGGATTGCCGTTCCTTCTCTTCTGTCAGAGGGGGCGGAGCCTTGGTTCGCTCTACATGGGCCACCCATTGGCGACGCAAGTAGATTCCGCTAGTGCCCAGCGCCAGCAACAAGGCGGTAAGCGCAGACCAGCGCGCATATCGCGCCGCTTGGCTTCGTTTCATGTTTTTAGTTAATCAGAATTCCCGGAAGCTGTACATCTCCCGGGCTTGTGATGGCCGTCGGTTCTTTTCGCTTGGGCTTGTAAGCGACTAGCCCGCAGCTTCGCCGGCTGCTTCCGCGGCCGTTTGCACGGGCAAAATCCCGATATTTGCCGCAGCCACATTGTCGCGATTCGTGTTCTTCACCAAATACATCGCCTCGTCGGCCAAATGCAGCAAACCTTCTTTCGTCTTCGAATCCGCGGGGTAAGCGGCCAAGCCCACGCTGGGCGTAATCTGGATGTTCAGTCCTTCTTCCTTCAGCCACACGCTTTCGCGAATCAATTTGTGCAAGCGTCGCGCCACGTTAATCGCGTTGTCCTTCGACGTTTGCGGTAACAGAATCACAAATTCGTCGCCGCCATAGCGAAACGCAAAATCGATCAGCCGGCAATTGGTCTTCAGGGCCTCGCCCATTTCCGCCAGCAGCCGCGAGCCCACCAGGTGGCCGTGCGTGTCATTCACCTGTTTGAAGTGATCCAGATCGATGAAAACAATCGAAAATTCGTAATTGTAGCGCTGCGAACGGTAGATTTCCGTATCGAGGATAAAGCCCATGTGCCGCGCGTTATAGAGCGAAGTACAGTCGTCCTTGATGGTCAGCTCGTGGATGCGCTTCACGTGCCGTGCATTTTCCAGCGCGATGGCCGCAAAGTCCGAGAGCGCTTCCAGCAGCTTCAGATCTCGCGGATCGAATCCCTCCACGCCCACGCAGTTGATCAGTTCGATGACGCCCAGGCAGGTATCCCGGAATTTCACGGGGACGGCCACGATCGACCGCGTCTCCATTTTAGTTTTTTCGTCGACCTTGCCGAAAAAGCGGGTGTCTTTGGTCGTATCTGGCACGATCACCACTTCGCCATGTTGCGCCACCCAGCCGGCAATGCCCTGACCGAGCTTGATGCGCACGTCCTTCAGTGCCTGGGAAGCTTTCCCCACCGCCAGCTCAAAATATAATTCCTGCTTGGCTTCATCCAGCAGCAGCAAAGACCAGTTGTCCGGGCGCAAAAACTCGTCAATCTTCTCCATGATCGTTCGCAGCACCTGGTCGAGCTGCAACGACGAAGTCAGCGCCTTCCCCAGTTCCTGGAAGACCGCCACTTCCCCTGCTTCGCGTCGTTCCCCGGGCACGCCCGTATTTCGCCGGCGTTCCACGGTCGGAAACTGATTGATTTCGTCAAGGCTCACGAAAGCACGTTTCTCCGCAGGATTGGAGACTCAATGGTCTTCACCGAACCCTTCAACCCTGAGAGGATATACACGAATCCTCCAGGTCTCGGCCAGTATAGGCATCTCTGAAAATGGTACGCAACCTGGACGTAGTACAGGCGTAACCTTCTCGCCAATCGGGTGGATCGCATCCAGGCTGGGCTGCGATCAAGGCTTGTGGTGCTCCGGGCCGCCTTCCCTCAACGCGGACCCAAAGCCTTCCAGGCGATCGAGCTTGTCCAAAAACACGGGAATCTCTTCATTCCAGAGTCTCCAATCATGCGCGCGAGGTGAAATTTCCCGGTATTCATAAGGGATGCGGCGTTTGGCCAGCACGGCCAGGAACGCGTGGGTATCTTCGACGTTTCCGTCTTCGCCCCCGCATACGATGAACAGCATCGGGACTTCGTCCACGGGAATTTGCGCGGCAAGCTCGAAGGGATCGCGGGCTTTCTGCTCTTTCGATCCGGGTTCGCCCACTAGCGCCACATATTCCTGCCGGTTTTTCCGATCCTCGTCCGTCGCATTGGCCGGCAGCGGAGGAGGACCTGCATGCGCGGCAGCCAGCGTTCCGCTGAAGCTGCCAATTGCGGCAAACATCTCGCGATGCTCCAGCCCCAGCAGCATGGCCCCAAATCCGCCCATGGACACTCCCGCAATCGCGCGCGCAAATGGTTCCGGGATCGTGCGGAAATGTTCGTCTATATATCCGACGACGTCTTTCACAATGTAGTCGTCGAATCGCGCTTTCGGATTGCCGACGCTATTGACGTACCAGCCACGCGAAGCGTCCGGCGTGACGATGATCACGTGGTGTTTCGCGGCGTACGCAGACAAGTTCGTTCCCCGCGCCCAGTCCGTGATGTCCGCGTCGTAGCCATGCAGCAGGTACAGCGTCGGATATCGGATCACTGAGGTTTCGTAATCCACCGGAAGCATCACCAGCATGGTCCGCTCATCGCCCAGCGATGCGCTGGAAAATTTCACGATCTTGACGTTCGATGGCAAAACCGTCGGCAGGTCCGTGGCACTCGCCACCAATGCCATCCCGGCACAACATAACAACGGCAACGCGGTTTTCAGTTTCACTGGAATTCCCTCTTGGCCCGCAAAGAGCTTATCCAGCGTACACGAATCGGGCAGCGCAGGCTTGATCCTCCGCTCCCGGGTTTTTCGAGTTGCTGTCTGGGTTGGCTGAGTCTTGCTATTGCGGTTTCGCCTGAGAAGCTGGCTTCTCTGCGCCGCCCTTGGTTTCGGTCGCGGCCATACCGGCTTCCGCGCTCATTCCCAGTGTTTTAGAGTTTGGGGGAAACCATGAACTTGAGGGCAATGCAAAAAAACACGGCTGCGACAGGATTCTGTGCTGGAGCGTCCCTTGAACCAGCACCCTGCCACCGTACTACAAGTGCGGTCGAATCCTGTGCAGCCGTAAATTGCGTCTATCTTCGCGGCATTCGGGCGTCTCAGCAAGAGGCAACTTGGGACATTTGGGGACATTGGCTGGATTCCGGTTGGTCGGTTTCCCAAGCATCATGCCCCGGCTAAGTACCGTAGCCTGCCGAACGCAACAAAACCTGCGCGCCATATCCTCAACCACTTGAAACCACTGCGATTTCGCGAACTACTGTTACACTGAACCATTGCGAGCTGAGGCATGGCCAGGGGAAATTTCGGAGA
Organism: Candidatus Acidiferrales bacterium; assembly: GCA_963709705.1. Taxonomy (GTDB): domain Bacteria; phylum Acidobacteriota; class Terriglobia; order Acidiferrales; family UBA7541; genus Acidiferrum. The sequence goes on along the minus strand of CAVPXU010000012.1, from coordinate 295,064 downwards.
ACGGCTGAAGCGCGAGCGGGAATTGCGAGAGGTGACGTTGCAGGAGATAACGTCCGCCACTCGCATCGGACCCCGTTTTCTGGAAGCCCTGGAGAACGAAGATTGGGAAAAACTCCCGGGCGGAGTGTTCAACCGTGGTTTCGTGCGCTCGATTGCGCGTTACCTAGGGCTGGACGAAGAAGCATTGCTGGGAGAATACGACCTGGCGCATGGCGCGCAAGTGGCCGCAGAAGACCCTCCCGAACAGAAAATAAACTCATCGCCCCGGTGGAAGCCGGCAGCAGTTGTGCTTGGCGCGCTGGTGTTGCTGGCGGCGCTGATTGCCGCGGGCTTTTTCGCGTGGCGGCACTTCAGTGCGCGCCGCAGCATGACGCAGGAACCGCCCGCGAGCGCACCCATGGTGACGCAGCCCCCTTTGCCGGTCTTAACCCCTGCCTCCGAAGTCTCTACTCCAATGCCCGCGGCATCAATTACGGCGCCTCCGGTTAAGCCCGCTGCGAATGGGCCAATGGATCTGCTGATTTCCGTAATCGCGGCCACGCACCTGCTCGTTTTGGCCGACGGCAGCGTCGCGTTCTACGATGAAGTGCATGCTGGAGAAAATCGCCATTTCACGGCCAACGACAGTTTCGAAGTCACCGCCGCGGACTGCGGGGCGGTGTTGCTGGAATTGAACTCTCAACCACTGCCTCCCCTTGGCGTCGCCGGTTCGTCCGGTACAATTAAGTTGAGTCATGACGACCTGAGGCGGACAACCAGTGGAAACGCTAAGCCCTGAAGTTCTGGACGATTTACGCCACGGCCGCGTGCCGCGCGAGCGCAAGCTGGCAGTATGTGGCGCCGGCGGAGCGCACATTCCTACGCCTGAACGCGTCGAAATTCTAACCGTGCTTAGCCACGATCAGGACGAAATGGTCGCCGAGCGCGCCGGGGAAGCTCTACTTGGCACCGCGACGGAACTTTTTGTGGAGTCTCTCAAACGCGATAATGCGTTGCCTGCTCTGTTTTCCTACGCGGGCAAGAATCTGGGAAAGAATGCCGGTGTGATCGAAGCTATGCTGGCGAACCGCAATTGTGCCGGAGAGCATCTGGTGCCCCTGGTTCCTTTTCTTTCCGCCGCGCAAGTTCACACTCTGATGGATGAACTCGACCGTGTCTCCGCGTCTCACGTGCTCGCGGCCGCGCTGGAACATTCTCCCCATCTGACTGCGGAGCAGAAAAACACGCTTCACGAACTGGCCAGCAGCGCCGTCTCCGACGACTTGAAGCACCTCGCCGACGCCGCCGCGGAAGCCGAGCCCGATGTGCAACGCCGGCAAACGCTCCTTCAGCAGATTTCGAAAATGACCGTGGCGCAACGCGTGCAATTCGCCATGAAGGGCGCGTCCGAGGCGCGCCGCACACTCATCCGCGATTCGAACAAAGTGGTGCAGCGCTCGGTATTGCAATCTCCCCGGCTTACAGAACAGGAAGTGGAATCGTTTGCCGCGATGGCTAACCTAACTGACGAAATTCTGCGTCTGATCGCCGGCAATCGCGTATTCCGGAAAAACTATGTGGTGGTTCGCAACCTGATGAACAATCCGAAGTGCCCTCTGGATCTGACGCTGCATATGTTGCCGCTGTTGAACGCCGTCGATCTCAAGAAGCTTGCCAACAATAAGAACGTCCCGGAAACCTTGCGCACCTCTGCCGCTAAACTGATTCGCACGCGCGCCGACCAAAAGAAGTAAACCTTTCCACTACTTCTCTTTTCACTTTTCGGCGTGGCCAGCCGTTTGCCGCCTATTGCGCGTTCCCTCCCTGTTGGAATATAGTCCTGGCCACGAACGATTGCTCCGCCTGGCATTTCCTTGAAACCGCTCCGCCTGCGCGTTTCCACAGCGATTTCGACCGTTCACTGCGCACGTTTTGCAAGTTCACGAGTTTCGCGCCGCCCTTTCTGGAAAAGGAGATTCTTATGTTCACACTTTTGTGGACTGCATTGATCGGCTTGATTGTTGGCGCCGTTGCCAAACTGCTGATGCCCGGAAAGGATCCCGGTGGATGGATCATCACCATGCTCCTTGGACTGGTGGGATCATTCGTGGCCGAGTATGTGGGAAAGATGGTCGGCTGGTATCGAGACGGACAGTCCGCCGGATTCATCATGTCGGTTCTCGGTGCGATCCTGCTGCTGTTTTTGTACCGCCTTTTTACTTCCAGGAAGACGGCATGACGCGGTTGGCGCAAGAATTTATACTTCAGGAGCAAGCACCGTGAAACCACTTTCTGTATGCTTTTTGCTCGCAGCGACCACGTTCCTTGCGTCTTGCTCTTCCGGCAACAAATCAACAGCAAGCGCTCCGAAGCCCTCAACTGGCGCGCCCATTTCTCTCGCAGGCACAGAATGGGTGCTCGCCGATCTGGCAGGCACCCCCGCTTTGCCCGGCGGAAAAGCTACGCTTGCGTTTCTCGAGGCCGGCCGGGTCGAGGGAAATGGTTCGTGCAACCGCTTCACGGGCGCCGTGACCATCACGGGAGATGCGCTGAAAATTGGCCCGTTGGCCTCGACACGGATGGCTTGCGTGGACGAAAGCGTCAGCAAACAGGAGGACGCGTACCTCAAGGCGTTAGGCGCGGCCACGCGCTACTCTTACCAGGATCCCTATTTGCAGATTTATTGTGAAGGTTTCGACAGGCCGCTTCGCTTCGTCCGCGCCACGCCCAGCCAACCCTGACGCTCTCGGCTCGATCGAGAGTATATTTAAGAGACAAATTTATTGGAGGAATTATCATGGCTGCTCGCAGACCGCTTCCGGCTTTTGCTCAAATCGTCCTATTGCTGCTTTTCATTACCCTGCTTTCTATTGCTGGCACGCACGCTCAGAATTCTACGGATCCATGGTCCGCTGCGCAGACTGTGCAACCCGCTGATTTCGCGAAAGAGCTTTCCAGCGGCAAGTCCTCGCCGACAATTTTATTCGTAGGCTTTCAGCGCCTGTACGGCGCAGGCCACATCAAGGGCGCGCAATATCACGGCAGCGGCGGCCGTCCAGAGGGCGTGACGGAGATCAAAGCATGGGCCGCTCCGCTTCCGCGTTCCACGAACCTGGTTATCTATTGTGGATGCTGCCCCATGGACAAGTGTCCGAACACCCGGCCCGCTTTCTCTGCGCTTCACGACATGGGTTTCACAAACCTGCGCGTGCTGATTCTTCCGACCAGCTTTGCCGTCGATTGGGCGGACAAAGGCCTGCCGTACGATAAGGGCCAGTAGTAGTCGTGGTCTGCCGCCAACCGTTGTAGGATAACGGTGACGCAATTCCCGCCGGGAGGATCGCTCCGATGAAACCCCGTCTCGCCGTTGGGTTGATTCTGATTTTTTTCTTCTCCATTCTGGCGCTGCACAGCCGCCCGCAATCCACAAGCGATGATGAAGGCCGCATCCTCGCGCTGGAAACCGCGTGGAATCATGCGGAGCAGAACAAGGATGTCGGCGCGCTCGACCAACTCCTTTCTCCGCAGTTCGTAACCGTCGACTACGACGGCAGCATTTCCACCAAACAGGAATTCCTGGCGAACGTGAAGAGCGAAGATGTGTCGCCGGCGCAAATCACCAATGAGCAACAGACCGTACACGTGTTTGGCGATTGCGCAGTGGTCAACGGAATTTACCGGGAAAAGGGCCTCAATAAGGGTAAGCCTTACAACCGGCGGGGGCGCTTCACGGACACCTGGATAAAGACGAACGACACCTGGCAGTGCGTCGCCAGCCAATCCACGCTGATCCAGCATTAATACCTGACCGGCAGGGCTTGGCGGATTATTCCGCTGCCACCGGCGCAACCACCCACACGTATTCCAGTATTTCGCTCCCGGTATTTGTGACGTTGTGCCGCGTTGCCGGTGGAATATACGCCAGCATGTTGGCGCGTAGGGGGACGTCAGCATGTCCCTCAATATTGGCGGAGCCGCTGCCGCGCAGAATCGTGAGCGCTTCTTCGTTCTGCCCCGTCGAGTGCCAGCCAACACTCTCTCCCGGCTTTAATCGGACCGATCCAGCGCGCATCCCGCTGGTCTGTGGCACACCTTTCAGCAGGGGGCAATCTCCCCCTGCACATTCGAGAGCGAACGTCAGTGGCTCGCGTTTTGCATCGTGCTCCTGTGCCGCAATGTGGTATCCCAGCAACAATGCCGCCCCCACTAGCAATCCGGCCAGCGAGTTCTTTTTCATGATTTCTCCTATGTCCTCTTCTCGCCTTATCCTAACCGCAATCCACTTCCAGACGGAAAGCCTCCGCGATAGACTATCGTCTTCTATGTCGCTAGAACTGTCATCCGGCCATGAACATTGATCAATTGCGGAAAATTTGCCTGGAATTTCCAGGCGCGACGGAACAAATCCAGTGGGAAGACGATTTGTTGTTTAAAGTTGGGGGCAAGATGTTTGCCGTGACTCGCCTGGAGCCGGCGCGCGTGTGGCTCAGCTTGAAAGCGGATCCCGAAGAGTTCGCCGAGCTCACTGAGCGCCCGGGGATTATTCCAGCGCCCTATCTGGCCCGCGCGAAATGGGTAGCCATCGAAACGGCGGAGACGCTTCCGCAGACCGAAGTGGTGACGCTCCTTCGCAAATCGTATGAATTGGTCTGCGCTAAGTTGCCGCGGGCGAAGCGCGAAACATTGACCGCCAAAGGCAAAAACGTGCCTCGCAAATCGCTCAGAAAGAAGCCAGCAAAGCGAAAAACGCGCCGGGCAAGATAATGGGAGAACAGCGGGAGTGAAGGTACAGCTTAAATTCGCGGCACCAAACCAACTACTTCGCCCCTGAAACGCGCCGCAGCGGCCGCGCCCCAGGCAACGGAAATGTCATCATCCAGAAATTGATTTCGGGGTTCACGAACTCCAATCCCACATGCAACCTGCCGTCGCGCTCGCGCCGCACGTGAGCCACCCGTACTTCCGCCGACCGGCTGGTATTCTCGTTCACGATCAGCAGCGGCTGTCCCGGCACCACCATTTCGTCCATCGCCAGCAGCGCTCCCTGCTTGTTGATCGAGCGGGTGGTGGCCCGCACACAGAATTTCTCGCCACTATCGTTCTGTCCGTGCACAACAACAGGCAGAGCCATGGCCACACGTAGCGTTCGCCGCCGCTCCCGATATCGAAAGTGTAAAACGCCCATGGGGACCTTCTCCTCAGCTCCTGGGGTCCGCCTACCACTTGCCGGAATACCAATGGCAGCGCATGTCTGGCACGGGGCAAGTGCCTTGAGCCGGGGACGACTCACATGCGATCAGGTCGACGAAACATTTTGTCCGGAAAGCCTGCACCGGACAATAGCTGAGCGGTACTAATCTACAGCCTTCGGGTCCGGTACGCTAGTACTTCTCCAATAAAATTGTGATGAATCCTGCAAGGGCGGGGGGGTTAGCTACCCGGTTCGTCGCGGGACTCTGGCCGTATGCGCGATTCAGCTGACAAGCTTTACAAACTCGGCGCTCCAGGGCCGCTTGGCTAGGTCTACCAACGCCAGCGTTACAGGAAGATTGAATCGCCTTGGTCCGGCGCTGCCTGGATTGATATAAAGGACACCATTTTTTTCGGCTTGTTCCGGTTGGTGGGTGTGGCCACTGACGATAAAATCGAAATTGCCACCATCTGGGCGCAAGTCCAGCTCCCGCAAATTGTGCAACACGTACAGGCTGGCTCCATCGGCCTCTACCACGGTGGTCAGGGGCAATTCCTGCGCCCATGGCGAGGTGTCCACATTGCCGCGCACAGCAAATACAGGTGCGATGCGCTTGAGTCTGGCCAAAATCTCAGGATCGCCGACATCGCCCGCGTGCACGATCAGATCGACTCCTTGCAGCGCCTGCTCAGCCTCCGGGCGCAACAGGCCATGGGTATCCGAAATGATTCCGATGCGCATTGGAAGTCTTGCAAGCTGGCAAAAGGCGATGACGCGGCTTAATTATCCTTATCGCGATATTCCTCGGGCACGTCATCCTCCTCCACTTCCCGAGTGCGCACCTCTCCCTGGTCCGGATCAGGAGCATTTTCCACGCCCTCGACCACTTCCGCTTCGTAGGATTGCCCCTCTTCCAACAGCTCTTCGACGCTTTCCGAGTCGACATCCGGCCTGGCAGCAATTCCCTGAGTATCGCCAGACTGGCCGCCGGAACGTGCTCCCAGTCCACGCGGTTCGTAAGAGACAAGCTCCCCGGCATTTGCGCGGCCACGGGGTTTGCGCGGGGTCGGCTTCGCCTTGGCCTTTGGTGTGACCTTCTTTTTCTTCGGCGGCTTGCTCTTGATGGCCGCCTTGGCCTTCACTTTCTGAATCCGGCTGGATTTTGCCGGACTCTTCTTTTTGCCTGCGCTCTTCTTTTTGCCTTTGCTTTTCTTGTTTGCCATAGGATCAACCTTTCTGGCCCCAAGTTTACCACCGCCCAGCTTCCGCAATTCACTGGTCGGTGCCTCTGGAAATTATCGCGCCGGGCACTATAATGCTGCCAGATGCAGGTGTTGACCGTCGCCGCGTTGCTCCACGGCCGGCGCCCTAGGGAGTCCTTCGGCCATGAACAAGAAACAGTTGCGAACCCGCATTGAGGAGATAGGCCTCGTTCCGGTCATCAGGACTTCTTCCGAAGCGGACGCCCGCTTCGCCGTGGAAGAGGTCGCGCAAGGCGGAATCCCCATCGTTGAAGTCACCATGACCGTTCCCGGCGCCATCGACGTGATTCGCGAAATCGTCAGAAGCGTACCGAAAGTGATTATCGGCGCCGGAACTGTTATCGATGCAATTACGGCAAACGAATGCATGAAGGCGGGAGCCCAGTTCATCAGCAATCCGGTGCTGGATATTCCCACCGTCCACCTTGTTGCGGAGAATCCGGATGTTGCCATGATGAGCGGCGCCCTGACGCCCACGGAAATTCTGGCGGGTTGGAAAGCGGGAGCTGATTTGGTGAAGATCTTTCCCTGCTCGATGATTGGGGGAGACGCTTATATCCGCGCGCTTCGCCGCCCCTTCCCGGATATTCCACTGATCCCCGGCGGCGGCGTCACGCAACAGAACGCCGCGCATTATCTTCTGGCCGGCGCTTGCGCGCTCAGCGTGGGCAAAGAACTGATCCCGCGAGAGTCCATGCTTTTGCATAAGCCCGACCGCATCCGTGAACTTACGCGCCGTTTTGCGGGCATTGTGAAAAGCACGCGCGCCCGCCTGGCCGAAGCGCAAACGCAACTGGCGCAGACAATGTAACGTTCGAAAATTGCATCGAACTAGAATTCCAGGTGCAATCGTAAGCTTGGCACTATCACCGGACCGCGATCGCGATTATATCCCGGGTCCCACACGTATTGCAGGTCGAAGGAAGGATAAATTCCTCGCCAAAGGTGCAGCGTGTAGTAGCTCTCAATGATATTTTCACGCCCATAATTTAACTTGCCGTCGCCTAGCAGGAACCCGAGTCCGCCGTAGCCCAGATACAAAGCGTGGTCGTGACTAATCCCGTTGCTGACGAAGACCACTCCCATGCGATCCGCCCGCCGTCCCCAGCGTGAGCCGTTTCCACCCAATCCAAATTGCCAGGTCTGATCCACTTCGGTGTACGCGTAGGATTCATGCTGGCCTTCGTTCCAGCCCCAGCGGCCAAACATGCCGAGCCAATCGTTAAAGGGTTGCTCGAAATTCACGCCAAAGCCGTACTTCACGGTGGTTTGCAGCGGGTGATCGGTAATTTCCGGCGTCGGCGTGCTGCGCGTGGCAAGCCATTCATTGATTTGCTGCATGTAATCGCCCATGTTGGCGTGGTTGACGTAGGAGAGCAATCGCACCACGCCTTGCCGTTTCCCCACGAGGCGGCCATGCAGCCCCAGTTCGATGTTTTCGGAACGAGCGCGCGACAGGTCCGCATCCAGGTTAATTCCGTTGGCCACCTTGGGCATCAGCGCTTCGGCGAATCGCACGATGTAATTGTGGTCGTGGTATTCGAACATGGCCGCGTACGTGAAACCGCGAGTGTCCGCGGCGTAGTCGTAGGCTCCGTTGTTGTCCACCGTCCAGTTCATGAATTGGAAATTGCTGTCCGTGCCGTACGTATTGATGTCGAAAAAGTCCGCCAGGCTCATTTTCCCGAATCGTATTTCCAGCCGCCGCTCCGGTAATTCCTGAAACAACGAAAACGGCCCGCGTTCCGCCACCACTCTCTTGCTGCCCAGGGGAATAATTTGATGCCACATCAATCGCGCAATATAAGGCGCCTTGTTCAGGCTGGGATTTCGCACCACATCAAGGTTGAAGAAACCCGCGACCCCCAGTGCTTTTCCCAGGCCATTGCCTCCTGTCTCCTGGACATCGCACAAGAATTCCGTCGAGTCCGTCAGCCGCAATCCCGTGAAAAGAGTCAACACCCGCGAAGTGGCGTCTTGCGCTTCGGGAGAAAGGCTATTGGGGCCCTGGTACGGAGAGTGGAAAGTCGGATGATATTGCGAAATAAAATTGGCCTGGCCCGACAGCCATAAGCGGCTCCAATCGGCATGCGGAAACATGGTGGTCAAAGAATCATCCGCCGCTGCGGCAGGATCGTTCTCCTGCGCGTCTTGTGGAGCGCTCGCGGGCGGGTTCTCTTGCGCGCGCAGAACACCGCTGAGAGCAAGGCAAAGCAACACACTCAGCCACAGGCGCACTGCGAGCGGCGCGTGGCGGAAACTTGCCCTTATTCTTGAAAACTTCAGTTTCATGACCGATTGCTTGGGATTTCGATAACGCCGGACCATCTCAGCGTGGGAATGGTCCAAGCGCCACCTGGTTCTTCCAGCGCATCCTGGCACAACTCTTCGCCATCCCCATGTGACACGAATTCCTGCTCAAAACAGCGCATCTCGCTGTCCATCCACACGGCGACCAAACTCACACGCTCACCCCGTTCTTCGCGAATCCAACGGCAGAAGATTGAGGATGCCCGAGCGGCGGCCTTTTCTTGATGAACAGCCTGTAACATCGTCTTTCTCTTTTCTTCGTGTCTCTGGCCTTTCCTCCGCAGCCCTTCGGTTTTACCCTAGGAGGCGGCGGGGTTCCGTTTGCAAGCGGGCCGCTCCCTTGATACCATACCCCCCTAGGGTAGTCAAAAAAAAAGATTATGACCCACATGATTCGTGAAAAAATTGAACTCGTTTCCCGCACCAAGAAAGTCATCGGCCAGCTGGAATCCGTCCTTCGTGGTCTGGAAGAGGATGCCCACTGCGCCGACATTCTGCAGCGGCTGGCTGCCGCCCGCGGCGCCATCAACAGCCTGATGGGCGAACTGATGGAGGATCACATCCTGAATCACATGCCGCGCAAAACGAAATCCTCGGCGGAGGCTGCCGAGGATCTCATCGAAATTGTGCGTACGTATTTGAAGTGAGCGCCCGGTGCGGTGCGCCAGACTCAGGGCTCCCGCTGAGCAATGCCCATGGCGTTGACGCGCGCGTGATCGATGGTCAAACCCCAGTGGAGGTGCGGTCCGGTTACGCGCCCGGTGGCTCCCACCTTGCCGATTTCGTCCCCCGCCTTCACCATTTCGTCCGGCTGTACGCCGATTTTGGAGAGATGTGCGTATAGCGTGTAGATTCCGTAACCGTGATCAATCACCACGGTGTTCCCCGAATAATAGAGATTTTCCGCCAGCACCACTTTGCCCGATTGCGATGCGAATACCGCCGTGCCCGTGGCGGCGGGAAAGTCCACGCCGGCGTGCGGTGAACGCGATTCCCCGTTCAAGATCCGGCGGCGCCCAAAATTTCCGCCCGTGGTTACATCTTTCAGCGGCAATCGAAACTTGCCGTCCCACAGGCGCTCGGGCGTCACCGTATCGTAGATCGCGCGCATTTTCTTCTGGTCTTCCTCGGCGCGCTTTTCCTGCTCGGGATCGGGCTGCACAAATTGCTTTTCCACCGTCAGCCGCTCCGTGGGAAATTTTCCCGCGCGGACGGTCACAAACACGCTGCAGGATTGCGATTCGCCACCTGGCCCTGCCCAGGAAACTTTCCATTCGTATCGCCCCGGCGCCTTCTCGAGGTCCACGCCAAGCAAGCCGTGCCATACTGCGGATTTTTCGTCTTCGTGCCACAGCGGAATCGCGCGGCCATCCCATTCACTGCTGAATTTCGCCACGCTCTTGGGACCGAGCACCTCGGTTTGCAGCAGCGAACCCTGCGCGGCAATGCTCGCGTTTGCCCTGAGGACCACCTCGCCCGGGCAGCTTTTGCGAATTTGCGCCAAGGCTCCGGGCGATCCAAGTGCAACGCACAGTCCCGGCAGCACGCACGGAAATAGCAGTTTTTGTAAGCGGTTATGAGTCATGGTGGCTCGCTGTAGGATACCCGTTTCGCTGGCCATTGGAAAAAAGAGTCAGCCAAACAGTCAATGGTGACGGCAGTCACAGAATTCATCTGGCGCGGATTGCACAATGATTTCGTAATGGCCAGACGATCTTTAGGGGTGGTTTTGATCGTCGCGCTCCTGGGTTGGACCGTCAACCAACCTATTATGGGGTGTGAAGGCCAACACTCTCGGGCAGCAGTTGTGGTGCTGGCAGGAGCTTCACCTGCCTACCAACCTGAACCTTCCCCTACGCGCCACAGCTGCTGCCCACGTGAGAGCCATCACGCCGCTGTTTCTTCTCCACGCGTCCCGAATTGCCACCCGTACTCCACTTCGGATTGCTGCTCTCTTTCCAAGAAATTACAAAGCGGATTGCCTCCTGTTGTGGTGAAGGATTCCGCATCGCCACACTATGGCCTCGCTTACGTCTCTTTATCCCAGCCCATCGCCGCATTTCCGCAGCCTGCCTCCGCGGTAGCCGTTCAGGGACCTTCGCGATTAGCCGTTCCTTCCTCTACCGTTCTGCCCTTCTGAGATTATTCCTTCCTTTTGTTCGCTATCCAATGTTGTGTCCGCGTGGGACGCGCTTCCCATTTCTGCAAAAAATAGAAAAACGAAAAGGATTGATTCAGGTGAACAAAATGAAAATTCGAATGATTGCAGTACTCATGATCCTCGCATTGGCTTCCAGCCATGGCACAACAGGCCGCCGCACCCGCGGGGCCCAGCCAGCAAGCGCAAGCACCCGCGTCAGGGGCAGATTCGGCAAAACCTGCCGCGGCATCCGGGTGCGCCTGCTGCAACAAAATGAATGACCAGGGCAAAGACGCGAAGGCCGCGTCTTGCTGTGCAGGCAAGGAAATGGCGTGCTGCAAGAAAGACAGCAAAACCGCGCAATCCGCGATGAATTGCTGCTCCGGCAAAGATGCCAAACAGTGCGCCAAGAAGGACGGCAAAGGCTGCTGCGGAAAAGACGCGGCCGCATGCAACTCCGCGAACGGGAAAAACTGCTGCGCGGGCCAAGGCTGCTCGCACAATTCCTCGCAGAGCTGATGGCACTTCAAAACGAAAGGGCTCCGGAATTCGGTCCGGAGCCTTTCCATTTGTGCTGAGACGGAGTGTGAGCGTGAGCAGCGCGGCGCTAAATTTTCAGTCCCATCACGCGCACTAGTTTTTCTTCCAGACGCTTCAATTCCAGTTCGCGGGCGTGTTCTTCACGCGTGCGGTCGTTCAGCGCGTCCTTCAGAAGCTGCAGGTTCATCCGCAATTCCATCTGCCGCAGCGCCAGGCGGCCCAGCGCGTTGATTGCTTCCCTCTGTTCCGGATCCAGTTCCCTCGGCTGCCGGTCCACCACACAGAGCGTACCCAACGCATAGCCGTCCTCATTAATCAGCGGCGTGCCGGCATAAAATCGTATGTGCGGCTCCCCGATCACGAGCGGATTTTCCCGGAATCGCGCGTCCGCCAAAGTGTCTGGCACAACGAAAAGATCGCCCTGCTGGATCGCGTGCGAGCAGATGGAGATTTCCCGCGGCGTCTCCCCCGCCTGCACTCCAAATTTTGATTTGAACCATTGCCGGTGGTCGTCCACCAAAGACAGCATGGCCATCGGCACCTGGCAAATGTGCGCGGCCAGGATCACCAGGTCGTCAAAGGATTGTTCGGGTTCGCTATCCAGGATGGCATAGCGGTTCAGCGCAGCCACGCGCGCTGCTTCGCCAGTCGTTGACGGTGCCGCCATACGCACCTCCGTGATTCAATCAGGGGGACACAACCTGTTCGGGCTGAATCATACTCCAGAGCGCTCCGCAGCAACAGGGTCCCCTATGAGTCACCGGTCGCCTGCGCCCCATGCGCCCCAAAATCTTTGCCCTGGGAGCACAACCTCCTATTGACACTCTATAGGTCCCTCCGTATTATCCCTATAGATCATCGATAGGAGTTGCCCGTGAGTCCGGAACCTACCACTCTTCTGCAAGGAACCCTCGACCTGCTCATTCTGAAATCCCTCGTTGCCGGAGAACTTCACGGCTTGGGTATTTCCCGCAGAGTCGAGCAGATCACGTCCGGAACTTTCGTCGTGAAACCCGGCTCGCTGTTCCCCGCTCTCCATCGCATGGAAGATGAGGGCTGGATCTCCTCTTTCTGGGGAGACTCCGAAAACAACCGCCGCGCGAAATACTACCGGCTGACGAAACCCGGCCGCAAACAGTTGGAAGTGGAAACCAAGCGCTGGAGCCGCATCTCCTGGGCCATTGGCCAAGCGCTCGAAACATCTTAAAACGGAGTTCTCCATGCCACTCTTCGCAAAAGTCCAAAGCTTTCTGCGCAACCTCTTCTCCGCCCGCAGTGTGGACTCAGACCTCGACCAGGAAGTTCACTCCCACCTTGAGATGCTCACGGAAGGAAACCTTAGCGCAGGCATGTCCGCTAGCAAAGCGCAGCGCGCAGCGCGCATCGAATTGGGCGGCATCGAGCAAGTGAAGGAGCAAGTTCGCGAACAGCGCCTCGGCAACTGGCTGCAGTCGGTGCTCTCCGATTGCCGCTTCGCCTTGCGCCAGCTCCGCAAATCGCCGGGCTTTACGTTCATCGCGGTGCTGACCTTGGCGCTGGGGATTGGCGCGAATACCGCTCTCTTCACCGTCGTCGAAAGCGTTTTGCTGCGGCCGTTGAATTATCCGCATTCGGACCGGCTTGTGTTTATCAGCCCGAAGACGGACAAGGTGGACTTCGGGACCACTTCCTGGCTGAATTACCACGACATCCGCGAACAGTCGCATAGTTTTGCGGATGTAGGCCTCTATGCCAACGATGTGACTGTTGTCGAGACTAAGCAGGGCTCCGTCAGCGTCAACGCGCCTCGCGTGACACCGAATCTTTTCTCCATGCTCGGCGTGCAACCCTTGCTGGGGCGCACGTTCACGGACACGGAAGGCCAACCAGGCGGCGCGCCAGTGGTGCTGCTCTCTGAAGCACTATGGCGCGAAAGCTTCGGCGGCGATCCCGGAATCATTGGGCGAACCGTCAGGATGGGCGGCGTCACTCGGACCGTCGTCGGCGTCATGCCGCATACGATGCGTTTTCCCGAAGAGACAGGTCCGGATATACAAAAGGCGGTTTGGCTGCCTATACAGCCGACGCCCGAAATGCAAAAGGAGCGCGGCTATAGCTTTTTCAGCGTCGTAGGCCAATTACGTCCGGACGTGCGTCTGCCACAGGCGCAGGCGGAACTGGACACCATCGCACAGCGCCTCCAGCACGACACACCCGACTCGGCCAGTTCCAATGTCGGTTTTCGTGCCACGCGCTATCAGGACTTACTCACTGCCTCTGTCCGTCCTGTTCTTCTCGCCTTGCTGGGAGCGCTTGGTCTTGTCCTGCTAATCGCCTGCGCCAACGTCGCCAATTTGCTGATCGCGCGATGTATGGGCCGCCAGCACGAGTTTGCGGTGCGCGCTGCGTTGGGTGCGGGCCGTTCGCGGTTGATTCGTCAATTGATTGCCGAGGGCGCTGTGCTCAGCCTCCTTGGTTGCAGTGTTGGATTGGTTTTCGCGCAACTCGCACTGGAAGGCATCCACAAATTGCCGGAAGGCACGATTCCGCGCAGTGAATCCATCTCGATGCACTGGACGCTGATCATTGCTGTGGCCGTGATCGCCACGCTGACAACTCTGTTTTCCTCGCTGTTGCCGGCGTTTCTGGTGGCGCGCACAGACCCGCAAACGGGCTTGCAGTCGGCTACGCGAAGCGTCGGGACGCGGTCTGTCCGCGGGCGCATTGCCGGATTGTTGGTTGCGGTGGAAGTCGCACTTTCCACTGTGTTGCTCATCGGCACCGGGCTGCTGTTCCACACGCTTTGGAATCTGCAACATGCGCCCCTGGGCTTCGCCGTAACGCGGGTGACTACATTCACTGCGATGCCAGAAGACGCCGCGGGCTTTTCCGGCATGGCCGTCACACAGGACACTGCAAACGCGCCTGCTTCGGTCGGCACCTTGATCTATGCGCCAGTTCTGGAACGCATGCGCCACGTACCCGGCGTGGAGAGCGCCGCGTTGATTACCATGCCCCCTCTGTCGGGAATGGATATGAATTCGGACTTCAGCATCGTCGGACAGCCCAAAGATCCGAAGGTGAAACCCCGAACCAGGGTGACGGCGGTAAGCGGACAGTATGCGCTCACCTTGGGTACCGCGATCATGCGCGGACGAATGGTGGATGACAACGATGTCGCCCAAGCTCCAAACGTGGTGGTGATTAACGAATCGCTGGCCAAACAATACTTTGCGAACAAAGATCCGTTGCAACAGCAGATCATCGTCGGCGGCAAAGAGACAGGGATGGAGAAACCATTCACGATCGTGGGCGTTTTGAGCAATCAGGTGGATTCGAGCATCGGTGGCACGCCCGATCCCATGGTTTTTCTCCCCTATCAGCAAGTGCCCACGACATCGCTGTTTTATCAGGCGCTTCTGCAGACGTTGGTCAGCTTCGTCGTGAAGACGCGCGGCGATTTGCCCGTGGCGTCGGCGATGCGTTCTGTGTTCCACGAACCGGCGCCAGGCTTCGCGCTGGACAGCTTCAAGACGATGCAGGAAGCCGTGGACGAAAGTATGTTCAGCCAGCGCCTGGGCTTATACCTGACCGCCGCGTTCGCAGCGCTCGCCGTGTTGATGGTGATGGCCGGACTGTATGGAGTGCTGGCACAACTGGTCAGCTATCGCCGCCACGAAATCGGGATTCGCATGGCGCTTGGTGCGACGCGCCAACGTGTCGCGAGCATGATTCTGCGCCAAGGGGCAATCCTGATCGCTCTCGGGCTCGGCGCCGGCATCGTGTTGGCGTTGGCAACCAGCCAACTGGTGAGAAGTTTCTTGTATCACGTCCAGCCGACAGATGTGCTCACATATGTCGCCGTATCGCTCACCTTGCTGGCCGTCGGCTTGTTCGCTTCGCTGCTGCCCGCGCGCAAAGCAGCATCCATTGAGCCGATGCAGGCTCTGCGCGAAGACTGAGCAAGCTCGCTGCGCGGCGTGCTGGATTTGGCAAGTTCGCAGATTGGAGTTCACCATGCCGCTCTTCACAAAGGCCCGAAATTTCCTGCGCAACATATTCTCTTTCCGCAGTGTGGACTCAGATCTCGACCAAGAAGTTCACTCCCACCTCGCACTGCTCACCGAAGAAAACATTCGCGCTGGCATGTCCGCCAGCGAAGCGCAGCGCGCCGCGCGCATCGAACTGGGCGGCATCGAGCAAGTGAAGGAGCAAGTTCGCGAGCAGCGCCTGGGCAACTGGCTCCATTCCGTCCTCTCCGATTGCCGCTTCGCGTTGCGCCAGTTGCGCAAATCGCCATCATTCACCGCCGTCGCCATACTTACCCTGGCTCTCGGTATCGGTGCCACCACCGCCATCTATAGCATCGTCGATGGGGTTCTCCTTCATCCTTATCCCTACAAAAACGCGGAACGGCTCGCCACCCCCACTGTTTTTTCCGCCAATCAATTCCGCGCCTGGCGCTTTCCCGCCGCGGCCTTTGTCGATTTTAAAGAGTACAACCACAGCTTCGATGATATTTTTGGGTTGGTTTACCAGGACGTTCACCTCATCCTCGGCCACTCCATTGAAGATCTTTCCGGCGGCCTGGTCACTCCCGGCACATTCGAATCTCTCGGCATCTCACCGTTGTTGGGCCGTCCTCTCACTGCTGAGGACGCCAAGCCCGGTGCGCCTCCGGTTTTCGTGATCGGTTACCGCCTTTGGACCAAACTCTTTCACCGCGACCCGCGCATCCTTGGTATTACATACACCCTCAACAACACTCGCATGATGTTAGTCGGGATTATGCCTCGACGTTTTCAAATCGGCGGCTGCGATCTTTGGCTGCCTCTGGAGATCACCAGGGGCACCTTCGTTCCCGGAGCCGGATTAGTGTCAAACGAAATCTGGACTGTCGGTCATCTCAAGCCGGGCGTTGCTCCCGAAACCGCTGCCGCTGACCTGCAACGCATCGTTGAGCCGTTTCAAAAAAACGATCCCATCTACTTTCCGCCTCACTTCAAGCTCGTCGTGAACACCTTTAACAGCCAAGCCGTTGGCCGGGACTTCAAGCTCGCGCTCTACGCTTTAATGGCCGGCGTGTCGATGTTGCTGCTGATCGCCTGCAGCAATGTTGCCAACCTCCTTCTCGCCCGCGCCACAACACGAGAAAAGGAATTCGGGATTCGTTCGGCATTAGGCGCAAGTCGTTTGCGCTTGATCCGCCAATTATTGGTCGAAAGCCTGTTGCTGGCGATGGCCAGCTGTGTCCTCGGTTGTGTTTTCGCTTATCTCGGGCTGAAAGCAATGGTCGCCTTCATCCCTGCGGACACCGTTCCTCCCGAAGCACTCATCATTCTCAGCCGGGACGCCTTGCTTTTTTCTTTGGTCGCAACAATTCTTACGGCATTGATCTGCGGATTGGCTCCGGCTCTCCACTCCGTTCGCGCGGACTTGCAATTGGCCTTGACCACCAGCGGCAAGGGACTCAGGGCTGACTTTCGCCACGGCAGACTTCGCTCTGCCCTCGTCGCCGCCGAAGTCGCGCTCTCGATCATTTTGTCGATTTGCTCCGGCTTGGTGATGCGCAGTGTCCTCGCTCTTCAACATGTAAATCTTGGTTTCAATCCTTCGGACGTTGTCTATGCGAACATTTCTTGGCCCGAAGGCGGGTACGACACCGCACAGGCAAAAAATGTTCTTCTCCGCAAAGTTCTCGATCGCCTCATGCAACTTCCTGGGATCCAGGCCGCCGCGGAAGCGTCGAATTTTCCGCCGTATACCTTTGGTTGGACAACCGTGAACATTACCGGGAAGACCCCACCACAAAACAGAAACACTGCTTCCGTGTTCTGTTCCGAGGAGTATTTCCGAACCCTTGGCCTTTCGTTGCTTCGCGGGACTCTCTTCTCTCAAAATGACATCGAATCCGCCCGCCATGTCGTCATCGTAAATCAAAGGTTCGTCCGAGATCATTTCGGCGAGGAAAATCCGGTCGGCAATCAAGTTAGATTCAGCGACTACGAGACCTGGCCGGATTGGCCTCATGATCCCTATTTCCAAATGATCGGAGTCGTCTCCGACGCAAAAAACTCTGGCCTGGAAGATGCGCCAAGGCCCGAAATCTATCTGCCGGCCACACTCACTGGCGCCGTCCCTCGTGGCATCATGGTCAGCACATCTGCCAACTCCGGCGAGATCCTCCGGCAGATCAGCGCGGAGATTTCCGCTGTCGATCCAAATATCGCTGTCGGCGAGTCAGGTACCATCGCCACTCGGCTCGAGCATTATTACTATGCTCGCCCGCACTTTCTCCTCGTTACCTTCAGCACCTTCGCGGCAATCGCGCTTCTTCTCGTAGGGGTCGGAGTCTTCAGCGTCATTTCCTATACTGTCGCGTTGCAGACCCACGAAATCGGGATTCGTATGGCCTTGGGCGCTCAACCAACACAAGTACTCACCTTGATTCTCAGAAAAGGAATGCGTCCAATCCTCGCGGGTATCGCCACCGGCCTCTTGGCCAGCTATTTCCTCACGCGTCTCTTAGCCAGCCAAATCTGGGGCGTCTCCCCAACCGACCCCTCCACCTTTGCGGCTGTAGTTGCACTCGCCCTCGTCGTAGGGGTATTGGCTTGCTTGTTCCCGGCGCGCCGCGCCTCCCGCGTCGACCCCATGATCGCACTACGCTACGAATAAAGCTGTCACACCCATTGGAATAACCGACGCGGGAATGTCATCATGCAAACGATGCAGGTGCAGGCAATTCCCAGTGGAAGGTGATCGCATGATGGAGAAACGAAAAGTGGCGGCGTTGTTCTTGCTTGGCGGCGTTCTCGCGTTGTCCACCACGCGCGCGCAGAGGCAACCTTCGCCCACTCCGGACGACCGCGATCGCGAGCGCCGCAGCCTGGCCGTCAACATTGTCCGCGCCATCAACACCGCGGAAGCACATTACAAACAAACTCACGGAAGCTATGCCACCTGGACCACGCTCACCAGCAATGGCGACTTCACCGATAGCGGAACAAAGTGGGCTCCCGCGTCCATGCCCACCGTAGGCCATGCCATGTACGGGCCCGGCCCTGAAATCGTCCCCGGATGGAAGCTGCGCCTAACCGTTTCCAAAGATGGCTCGGCCTACGACCTGCTTCTGGAGGACGTAAACGATCCGAAGTGTGGTTACGCCGTGATCAGCGACGACCGTGGACGCATTCGCCAGGGAAAAGCAATCGATTGTCCGTTGTAATTCAAGCTGCGATGGGATTTGGCTAACGAGCTAACGACCCGGCACCCAGAAGAACGTCAATCCGCCGAACTCACCTGTGCCAATTCTCTTTCCCTGGCGCGGTACGGGAGAACCGAAAAATATTTGTGCCGGCAGGGCTCGCAACGATACGCGGGCACAGACAGCCAGCGCCACAAAAATGTGGATGCGCCGCTCACATGCTCGGCCGAGATTCGCTTCAGCTCGTGATTTCCGCAAATAGGACAGTGGGCGTGGAGCGAATCGCGCAACGTCATCAGCCGCGCGAAAAACCGCGTTTCACACTTCCGGCATCGCCAAGGATACACCCCGAAAATGCTGAATACGAAGTCCGCGGCGTATTGCCGGCGTGATCGGCGCGCGTCTTTACTCTTACAGACTGGGCAGTTCATCTGGGCGCCTGACACCCTCTAGGGACGCGCAAAGAATAGGATAATGCTGTGCGGTAGGCAAGGCCCATGACCACCCCCTTAGCAGGTACAATAATTAACGGTGGAAAACTCCCAACTGTCGAAAGGAACCCGAATGCCGCAGTACACCGAAAAACACGCGAAATCCGGCATATCCGCCAAATTGCCCCAGTTAGAAGCTTGGCAGAACCAGTACTCGGGCTACGTCATCACCACGCGCTACCCGGAATATACTTCCGTGTGCCCCAAAACGGGCTTGCCGGACTACGGCACCATCACTATCCAATATAGGCCTCGAAAGTCCTGCATCGAACTGAAATCCTTGAAGATGTACCTACTTGCTTACCGCAGCCTGGGTATCTTCTACGAGAACGCGGTTAACAAGATCCTGCATGACATCGTCGAAGCCGTCCGCCCGGAATGGTGCGTCATCAAAGGCGAATTCACGCCCCGCGGCGGGCTGAATACTACTATCGTCGCCCGCTGGCCGGAAAGAAACCCTAAAATCCACCGGCGCGCCAAGTAACGGAAGGACACATTCACCCTGCAACCCCATTGGACATGCAACCCCACCCGTTGGATAATTCTGGTGTCAGAAATAGGTCAAACCGGTCTTTCTGAGGAGCAAGCAATATGAGCATTTCCCCTAACGTGCCCAGCCCACACGAGTCCTATCAGTATGAAAGCTCGGGAACCCCGCGCTGGATTGCGGTGCTGTTCGGCTTGCTGATCGCCGGCGTGGCGCTGATCGTCTACGCGGGACACTCGGTGCAGGCGCGCGTTGAGCAGGAGCTCTCGAAGAATGAGGAGCAGAACAAGATCCTTACCGCTCAGCTCGAACAGGCCAACACTCGCATCGCGGACCTGAAAGGCCAGCTTGAAGTAACCTCTCAGAAAATCGGCATGACCCAGGCAGAACTGGCGGAAGCCCGAAGCCGCGCCGAATCCATTCGCAAGCAGCAAGTGGCCTCTGACCAGAAGTTGACCGACCAGATCACAACCGCCCAGAAGGAAGACGCCGAGAAGATTGGCGCCGTCGCCACCGACGTAACCGGCGCAAAGAAGGATATTGAGGCAACGCGCACCGACCTGGAAGCCACCAAGACCAAACTCGAGCGCGCCGCTGGCGACATGGGCGTGATGAGCGGTTTGATCGCGCATAACCACGACGACCTGGAAGAGCTGAAGCGCCGGGGCGATCGCAACTACTTCGAGTTCACCATTCAGAAGTCCAAAACGCCTCAGCGGGTCGGTCCCGTGCAGATCGCCCTCAACAAGACCGATCAAAAGAAGTCCCGCTATACCATCACTGTTTTGGCCGACGATAAGTCCATCGAAAAGAAAGACAAGACGTCTGGAGAGCCGGTGCAGTTCTACATGAAGGGCAGCGCCCGCCTCACCCCCTATGAAATCGTGGTCTTCGATGTGAACAAGAACCAGATTACCGGGTACCTCTCGGCGCCCAAGGACACTTCCGCAGCCCCGGCGAAATAGCGGCCCAACAATTGGCCGCGAATCGGCCTTAAAATATGCACTCTTTAGGCCCTGTTCCCTGTTCTGGAAACTACCAGGGGAACAGGGCTTCTTTGTTCCCGCCTCCGACGCTACGATTTTAGTAGCCCTAATCGACGGAGGATTGCTCACCATGTTCCCTGCCCGCGCGTTCCGCCGCTGCATGCTCCTATTTCTTGCGTTCCTGGCTTACTGCTGCGCCGCCACTGCGCAATCACCGGTGGACCCCGGCAATCTGCCCGGCCGCACCATGTTTTATCTCTATTGGCATGGGACTCCGTCCGGCGAGGTCCGCAAAACCAATTCCCTGTTCGCACTCTGGGACGACCCGGAATTGGCGGCGACGCGCGACTCTATGATTCAGTCTCTTCTGACCGATGCAACGAATCCGAAGAACAAGTTGCCCGTGAACCGCGAAGAATTGGGACAAAACGTCACTCTGCTGGATAATCCTTTCGTGATTGGCTACATGCGCGCGCCGGAATCCCACGCCGCGGCGAAAACACCGGCTGCTACAACGGCAAAGACCACCACCGCGCCCTCCTGGCACGGCTTCTTCCTCATTTACGATCGTTCGGGAAAAGAGGAATTGCTCTCCAAAACGGTCACGCATCTACGCAGCGCGGAAAAAGATATTCCCAAATTGTCGGAACTGACGGTGGCCGGCGTTTCCTCCCTGAAGATCGAACGCACAAGCGGCACCACTTATTGGGCGGAGTTCGGAAAATATGCGGTCAGCGCCAACGAATTGCCGGTCTTCGAAGAAATCCTGAATACTGTGAATGGCAAGATCGGCGCCAATAAGTTGTCTCAAGCGGCTTCCTATCAGGAAGCCAGGCCGCTGCTCGATGGCGGAATTATGGAATTTTTTCTGCGCGTGCCCACTGCGGACGAAATCGTCTCCAATTCCCCAGCCAGTTCCACAGCCCAAATCAAGCTTCTGCTCTCCGCATTGAAATTGGATTCTCTTCATTCCGTGGCCGGGCGCGTTTCACTGCAAGGCACAAAGTCTCGCATTACGGGAGCATTCCTGGGCGACACCACGCCCGGCGGGCTCTTTGACATCTGGGCCGACGGGCAAGCCACTCCGGTTTCCATGGGCTATCTTTCGCCGGACACCGTGTATTACGGCGAATCGCAATTTAATCTGCTGGGCATCTACAACACGCTGAAACGCGCGTTTACAACGTCAACCAGCGGGCAGGCGGCTGGCGTCAATCCGTTCGAGCAAATGGCCGCAACTCGGCTGGGCATGCCTCTGCCGGATGCATTGGGCCTTCTCACCGGCGAGTTCGCGTGGATCCAAACGAGCCCGACGCTGGACGACACTCAGAAAGTGTATCTCCTCGGCATCCGCAACAAACCAGATGCGCTGAAATTGACGCGCAGCCTGATGGGCGATCGGATCACCTCGGAGCGAGCTGAGGGCGACGCCACGTACATGAAAATTTCTCTGCGCGGCGGCCAAAGTTCCGCGGGCCTGGCGCAGTGGAATTTCTACTACTTGGCCATGACTCCCAATCTGCTTTTCGGAGCTACCAAAAGCGACGTTTTGCACAAATATGTCGGCCAAGCGCCGGCGACTCCGGATTCGGCGCAATTGAAAAGCCTGCTCGCTGCCCGCGCGCAATTTCCGGAAAAGCTCAACGGGTTTTCCTATTTTGATTTTCAGAGGCTGGACTGGCCGGGACTGCGCGCAAAATGGGTTGCGGACGCCAATAAAGCGGTGCAAACAGCAAAAAGCACCGACGCCGCGAACACGGACAAGAAAGCTGCCGATTGGCTCAGCCAGGTCAACCCTGAAGTCTTTTCGCGCCATCTCCACAGCATGAGCGGCGCATCGTGGAAAGACGCCAAGGGAGTTCACTTTGACGAGTGGCTGGACTGACCTTCGTCGCTTGCTCTTGCGCAGGTGCGGTGTCTGCGCGTGCGTTCTTTTTGCGCTGGCGCTGCGGGGAATATCTGTCGCGGCGCAGGAACAGACCGCTCCCGCTGGCCAAAGCATTCGCGTGGACGTCGAGCGCGTAAATGTCGGCGTCATCGTCACCGATTCCAAAGGCAATTTTGTGGAAGGGCTGCAGCGCGACGATTTTCAGGTTCTGGAAAGTGGGAATCCTCAACCGATCACGAATTTCGCTCCCGTCGACGCGCCTGCTCAAGTATTACTGCTTCTCGAAGCCGGTCCCGCTGTGTATCTTCTGCAGGATTCGCACCTCTTCGTAGCGGACGCGTTACTTGCCGGTCTCTCACCGGGAGATCGCGCGGCAATCGCCGTGTACAATAACGCGCCCACACCAGTGGTGGATTACACCACCGATAAACGCGCCGTGGAAGCAGCGTTGGACACCATTCAATTCAATCTTGGCTACGGCAATTTGAATCTGGCCCAGAGCCTGAGCACGGTGATGGATTGGTTGGCGCGCATTCCAGGGAAAAAATCCATCGTTCTAATCTCTTCCGGCGTGGACACTTCTCCCGGCGCCACGATGCAATCCTTGCTGCCCCGCCTGCAAACCGGAGACGTTCGCATATTCTCAATTTCCATGAGCGGGCCGCTTCGCAATGGAAAAAAAGGCACAAAGCAGCAGATTCTTCAGACGCAGCAAGCCTTCGATCAAGCCGATGCATGGCTGAAGGCGCTGTCTGACGCCAGCGGTGGCCGCGCCTATTTCCCGCTAAACGCAAAAGCCTTTGACGAAACTTACCGGCAGATCGCGCAACTCGTGCGCCACGAATACAGCCTGGCGTTTGCTCCTCCATCCGCGGACGGAGCCGTTCACCCGATCGATGTGAAGGTAATTTCTAACGCTGACAAATCGAAAGATTCTCGGGCCGAATATCGTGTGGATCACCGCAGATCGTACGTCGCGCCAAAACCGCCGCAATAGACGGAAGATTCGCTGGACTTATTCGAAGTCCTTCATCACCCGCGCCATATCGTGGAGCCGCTCGTCCACTCGCGCGAAGACGCTTCCCGCTTCGAACTTGCCGTCGCCATTCCGGCAGCCTGCATGTATGCCGGTAAGAAGCTCCACGCCCTGTTCCACCCGCGCAATCGGCCAGATGTGGAATTTTCCGCTCGCCACGGCGTCCAACACGTCTTCCCGCAGCATCAAATCGTCCACGTTGGCCTGCGGAATCATCACGCCTTGCGTGCCGGTCAGCCCGTCGATCCGGCAGGTATCGAAGAATCCTTCGATTTTCTCGTTCACTCCGCCGATCGCCTGTATGTCGCCGCGCTGGTTCATCGAGCCAGTAACCGCAATGTCTTGACGCAGCGGACAATCCGAAAGCGCGGAGATCAGCGCGTAAATTTCCGTGGAGCTCGCGCTGTCGCCATCGACCCCGGAGTACGATTGCTCGAAACAAATGCTCGCCGTAAGCGAAAGCGGCTTATCCTGCGCAAACGAAGACCGTAGATAGCCCGCGATAATGTGTACGCCTTTATCGTGAAACCGGCCGCTCAGGTTCGCTTCCCGCTCGATATTAATCAGCCCTGCTTTTCCAAGCCCTACGCTCGCGGTAATGCGTACGGGCTTTCCGAACGCGTATCCGCCAATTTCCAGCACGCTCAAGCCGTTCACCTGGCCGGGATGCGACCCGCTAAGGTTCACCAGCAGCGTGCCTTCCTCCATCATTTCACGAATGCGCGTTTCAATCAGATTGTGCCGCTCGACTTTCGATGCAAGCGCCGCGCGCACGTGCGCCGCGCGCACCACATTTTCTCCGGTGGCCGCCGCGGCGTAGTGCGCTTCCCGCGCCAGATCGGCAATATCCACAAACCGTGCCGTAACTTTATTTCTGCGGCCGGCTTTGCGCACGCCGTGCTCCAATATCGCGGCAAACGCCCCGCGATCGAACGGAAACAGGTTCTCTTTCTCGCTGAGTGCGCGGATCCGCCCGGCATACTCTTCGATCACGCCGTCGCTCATGGCCATTTCTTCGTCGAACTCGACGCGCACCTTAAAAATCTTGCGAAAGTCTTCCTCGTATTCGTAAAGAAGCTCGTAGAGGTTGCGATCGCCGATCAGAATCACTTTCACGTTGATTTCAATCGGTTCCGGCTTCAGCGCCGTGGTCGCGAAGGGATAAAACGTCTCGAAAGGCTGAATTTCCAACCGGTTATGGTTCAGTGTGCGTTTCAGCGCGCGCCACACGCCTTGCTCCGACAGCGCCTCAATCGAATACATGATCAGAAAGCCGCCATCCGCGCGCAGCAACGACCCCGCTCGCAGGTCCATGAAATCGCTGGTCCAGCCCCCGCGCGCATCGTACGCGCGTTGAATATTCCCGAATAAATTCGTGTACGTCGGTGTGGTTTCAAAAATCACCGGAGACGCATCTTCGTCGTTGTGCGCGAGAATCACGTTCACGCCGTACACGCGGAACGGATCCCGCTCTGGCATTGGGCCTTTCTGCATGGCCTCAGGCGGCGCGTCCTGGCTGTGTTCGTCTTCACCTTCGCGCTCTTTGAACGGCCCGAGGTTGTCCAGCAGGTGATGCCGCACTTCTTCCAGGAACTCCGTCACGCTCTGACCCGGATACTTTTCCTTCAACTCTTCAATCACACCGTCCACCAGAACCGAGGCCGCTTCCTGCTCGAGATAACTCAGCTCGCTGGCCAATTCGCGGGACAAGGTCAGTGTCTTGCGATACACCACCGTGAATTCCTGCCGGAACTGTTCGTACTTCCGCTCGATCTCCTCCGCCACTCCCGTTTCCAGCTTGCCTTCGTGAACCATCTTCGTGATGTCCTCGATCGGCACCATTTGCCCTTCGAGCACGGGGAAAATTTCCGGCAATGCCACGGCTCCCACTTGCATATGCCCCAGCGCAAACTGCTCGCGAGAAATACGTCGCGTGAAATCGTCCATCAAATCTTTCTCGCGCACGGAAAATCGTTCGACGATGCGCCCTTTTTGCCGCTGGAACGGCTCGCCTTCGAACACCTGCGGAATGCGCCGCCGCAAAAAGTCGATCCCCGCCTGCATGTCTTTCTTGAAATTGTTGGCGGAGCCCCGCGCCAGCGTCAGCAAGCGCGGCCGGTCCGGCACTTTGAAATTATTCACGTAGCAACGATCGAGAGAAGGCTTCGTGATCGGGTGCAGGTCTTCAATCATCTGCGCGATGGTGCCGCCCCGGCTCGTCCCCGCCAGCCCGCACACAAACACGTTGTAGCCCGGCGCCGAAAGTTCCACGCCCATCTTCAGCGCGCGCAGGGCTCGTTCCTGGCCCACGAATCCTTCGCGCTTTTGCGCCTGCGCCGTGGTTTCAAACGGTATGCGAGACAGCTCGCAACGCCAGCGCAGTTTGTCCGCGCCAAGTTCCGTCAATTTCGTTTCTGCTTTATCCGTCTTGATAGCCATTCGAGGGCGTACTGTAGCATACAGCGCTGCCAGCGGCGGTGAATTTAGCCCGTAGGTAGCACTAGAAGTTACGCAGTCTCTTTCTCCAACTCTTCCTGATAATCCATATACACGCGGAAAATTCCCAGCGCCGCTGCCACAATCGTTGGGCCAATTACCAATCCCAGCAATCCAAACACATTCAGTCCACCCAAAATGCTGATGAACAGCAGCAGATCGTTGAGCCTTGTGCGATTCCGCAAAAGCAGCGGCCTCACGATATTATCCGCCACTCCCGCCACTCCTCCGCAAATCGCCAACACGACCAGTGCCTTTCCCCAATGCCCGGTGATCACCAGCCACACCGCCGCTGGAATCCAGATCAAAGATGAACCCACCACCGGGATGATCGAGCAAAAGGCAATCAGCACGCCGAGGAACACCGGACCTGGCACTCGCGTCAGTTCGAACGCCAGTCCGCCAAGCCCTCCTTGAATCGCGGCAATCAGCAGCGCCACAGCCACACTGGCGAAGATCAAGTCGCGCGATTCGTGCAGCATGTCCTCCTGAATCTCGCGCTCAAACGGGATCAGATGTCGCACCGCGCGCAGTATTGCTTCGCCATCTCGAAACATAAAGAACAGTGCGAACAACAGGATGAACAGATTCACGAGGAAAGAGAACACGTTCTTCACCAGCGGTCCGATGCTGCCGGCCAAAAACGACGCCACCCTTTCCGTGCCCTGCCGCAGCCCGCCCATCAAGTCGATCCCTTGCAGAGATTCGGGCAAATGGCGCCGCAAACTGTCGAAGAAATCCTGGATTGCGCCGGTGCCATTGGCACTCAGGTTCTCTCTCACGCCCGCGCTCGCTTCGATCGCTTCGCGCGCCGCGTACAGCATCACTGTCAGCACCGGCACGATCAGCAGAAACGTGACGCCCAGCGTGCATAAAATCGCCGCCCACGTTGGCGAGAACCGCCGTTCCAGCTGCAGATAGATTGGATAGAAAAAAATGGCCAGCACCGCTGACCACGCCAGCGGAATCAGGAACGGCGCCGTAATCAGGAAGACCAGATAACCCAACAACAGCAGTGCTCCATACGACAGCACCGTGGTCAATCTGTCACTGGTTGTGGTCTTTCGGTTGGCTTGCGGCATGCGCGTTATATAATTCATCCAGTCCAGGCGACATGGGGTCTGCACCGCCCCGTGAAACCGCGCCGTCTGCCCAGGGGAAGCCACGAATCCATGCCCTCGTCGAAAATCCCATTTAACTACGAGCAGGCACGCCTACTTGCTGTACTTGCTTTAATCAATTTTGTCAACTTCGCCGATCGCCAGGTGCTGAATCCTCTGGTGCCGCTGCTGCGCCAACATTTTGGCGTCACCGATACTCAGCTTGGTTCTTTGCAGTGGGTGCTGCTCGTGGTTCTGGCCCTGGCCAGCATTCCTTGCGGCTATCTGGCGGACCGCTTCAACGAACCTAAAATCATTTCTGCCGGTGTGTTGTTCTGGAGCCTTGCCGCCATTGCCAGTGGTCTTGCACCAACATTTGCGTTTTTATTCGTGGCTCGCGGCCTCGTAGGCATCGGTGAAGCCGCTTATGCCCCCGCCGCGCAATCGCTCATTTCCGATTCTTTCTCGAAAGACAACCGCGCCATGGCGCAATCCATCTTCGCCGCGGGCATGATTCTCGGAGGCGTTGCCGGGCTGGCTTTGGGCGGAATCATGGGCGAACGCCATGGCTGGCAGCACGCGTTCTTCATCGTGGGCATTCTTGGCGTGATCCCCGGCTTGACCGCGCTGCAGCTAAAGCAACCGCCGCGGCGCCCGCGCTCCGAAGTCGTGCCCATAATGCAGTTGCTGCGCGTCCCGGCATTCGTCGCCATGATTGCCGCCGGAATTTGCATCACGTTTTCCAGCGTCTCATTTGTCACCTGGGGCATCGACTACGCCAAAACCTACAAGGATTTCAGCACCAGGGAAGCTTCGCTTTCGCTCGCGGTCATCGCGCTCTTTTCCTCTGTGCTTGGCGCACTTGCGGCCGGATATTTCGCCGACCTCTTGCAGAAAAAAATCCCGTACGGGCGCGTGCTCGTAATCGCTCTGGCGTTTCTGGCCGCCGCGCCTTTTTTGCTGGTTGCCATACAAGCCGATGAAAAATGGACGGTACTCGCCGGCTTTCTCGGTTCCATGTTTTTCATGTCGTGGTATCACGGGCCGACCACGGCCATTCTCCATGACCTAACGCCACAACGCGCGCACGCCACGGCCATCGGCGTTTATATGTTCTCCACGCAACTGCTCGGCGCCCTTGGCCCGCTGCTGATCGGAAAAATTTCAGATATGACCGATCTGCAGATCGGACTGCAAGCCGCGACCGCGGTCATGGTTTTCGGCGCGCTCCTGCTGCTGCTGGTGATCTATTTCATTCGTCGCGATGGTCTCCACCATCCCTGCCTGGCGCAATTCCGCGCCGAAGACAAAGCAATCACCATCCAAAAACCCAGCGAAGTGTCATCCTAAGGCGGGCACGCACAAGCTAACCGCGACTAAAATGGAGAGGTGTGGGAGCTTCTTTTACGACTTAGGCTCTTAGCTTATTGACGAAGCACGACTCGTCCTACTTAATCCCCGTCACGCCAATCAGCCGGTTCACTTCGTCGTGGTTCACGTCATAAAGCGGGCGCTCATCTTCTTCTTCCAGCCGCTCGCGCAGATATTCCGCCGCTACGTAACTGGCTTCACGATCGGTCAGGTCGCGCCCGGTTTTCTCGCGAAAATCGACAAACGCGGTATGCGCCAGCCCGACGATGCGCCCTTCGCCATCCACGTCGAATTTCGCATCGATGGTGTCGGCATGGCGCGTGGCGATGGCGTTCCAGATATGCGAAAAGCGGCAATCGTAAACGTGGCCGCTGAGTTTCGAGGTGACATCAAACGCGCCGATGAATTGATGCATGGCGCCGTTGTTCGCTAGGACCGGAAGTGAAGGCACGTGTATTCCTCTTTCGTTCTGGAAAGTCGCCTAGTTAGTGTCCAATTTCCCGCGCCCGGCTGTCAATGCATCCCCAGCGCAACCCTTACACCGCCAGCATGGGCCGCTGAATTCCCGCCGCCTCCGCGGTGATATCCGTATACTTCAGCCCCGATCCCGTATTGAACAAGACCACACGATCCTGCGGTTTCAAAAACCCAGTACCCAGTAAATGATCGTAAGCAGCCGTAGCGGCCGCACCTTCTGGACAGAGAAACACGCCTTCCTCTTGCGCCCAGTCCCGCAACGAAGCGAGAATCTGTGCGTCGGAAATTGCTAAGGCAACGCCGCCCGATTCGCGCAAAATATCCATCATGATGTAGTCCCCATAAGGCTTCGGCACGCGCAATCCCGCAGCGAACGTCGCAGCATCCTTCCACATTTCGCTAACCTTTTCGTGCCGCTCGAACGCACGCACCACCGGCGCGCACCCGGCCGCTTGCACCGCAATCATGCGCGGGCGCTTTCCCGGTTTCACCCAGCCCAGTTCCTCCATCTCCTCGAATGCCTTCCACATTCCAATCAGGCCAACGCCTCCGCCCGTGGGATAAAAAACAGCGTCCGGATATTCCCAGCCGAGTTGTTCCACCAGTTCGTAGCCCATCGTTTTCTTCCCTTCCACGCGAAAGGGCTCCTTCAGCGTGGAAACATCGAACCAGCCTTCCTTGTCTTTGCGTTCGGCAACGATGCGCCCGCAATCGGAGATCAATCCATCGACCAACGTGACATGAGCGCCATACAGAACGGCCTCCACATAGTTCGCGAACGGCACGTCTTTCGGCATAAAGATGTGTGCTTCGATTCCCGCCGCAGCCGCAGCCGCATACGCCGCCAGCGCTCCCGCGGCATTTCCCGCCGATGGCGCCGCGAGTTTCTTCAAACCGTAATGCTGCGCCATGGTTACGGCCATGGCCATGCCTCGCGCTTTGAAGCTCCCCGTGGGATTCGCGCCTTCTTCCTTTAACAGCGCGTTCGGGTGCCGACGGGTTTTCAGGAAAGGCGTCCAACCTTCCCCTAGCGACACGGGTACCGCGTCGGGCAGAACGGATTTGTAGCGCCACATGCCGGCCCAGGGCTGCGCGGCGGCAGTGCGCGAAATTTCTTCACGGTGAGCAAGCCCGCGCAACGGCGTCAGATCGTAGCGAACGTAAAGCGATCCGGCGCACTGCGGACAAACATTTTGCGGCGATTCCGGCGAGAGATGAGCTTTGCAACGCGAGCACTCAAAATGCAGAATTTTGGCCATTTCCGCACGATAGCAGCGCAGCGAGGCACACGGCAAGTCATCGCGTCACAGCCATCGCAAAGGAGGCGCTGTTGCCACGCTCAATAGACAGGCTATGATGTCGCAAGCGCGTTAGCCTTACGGAACTCATCAAGGAATATTCTTTGCCCAGCGACTCTTCCAAGGCCACTTCACTTTCCATGATCGCGGGCATATTCCTTTTCGCAGCGGGTGCGCTCCTGCTCGCGTTTTTTCCAGAGCATTTGTGGATCACCGTGCTGCGCTGGACCGGGCTGCTTCTGCTGGTCCACGCCGGACTCCGAAAACGGTCGCTCACCTATTGGATCTTTTTCTCGATGCTCGTTGGGCTGGAGATTGGCCTGGACTGGCCGCAGTTCGCCGCGCACCTGCGCATTCTCAGCGACATTTTCCTCAGGCTCATCAAGCTGATCGTGGCTCCTCTGATCCTCGGCACCTTGATTACTGGAATCGCAGGTCACGGCAACGTCCGCAAGGTCGGCCGCATCGGCCTGAAAAGCCTGATTTATTTCGAAGCCGTCACTACCATCGCCTTATTCCTTGGAGTAGCCGCAATTAACCTGACCCGCTCCGGAGTGGGACTGTCACTACCCACAATCACCACCGAGCAGGCGCCGCAAAACTTGCCGCCGCTAAGGTGGGATGATTTTCTGCTTCACGTATTCCCCGAAAATATCGTAAAAGCCGTCGGCGAAAACCAAATCCTGCAGGTCACGGTATTTGCGATTCTTTTCGGCATCGCGTTGACCCAGGTTCCGGAAAAAACGCGCCTGCCCATTCTGAATTTCGCCGAATCCCTGACGCAAACCATGTTTCGCTTCACCAACATCGTCATGTACTACGCGCCCATCGGCGTCGGCGCTGCCATGGCGTACACCGTGGGCCACCTTGGCATCCATATTCTGCTGCCGCTCGGCAAACTGGTGTTGACGGCATACGGCGCTCTGCTCGCGTTCGTGCTTTTCGTCCTTCTGCCCATTGCCCTGCTGGCTCGCCTGCCGGTGCCGCGCTTCCTGAAAGCCATTGCGGAGCCTGCCACCATTGCGTTCGCCACCAGTTCCTCCGAAGCAGCTTTGCCGCGCGCCATGGAATCGATGGAAGCCTTCGGCGTGCCTCGCGAAATTGTGGCTTTCGTAATTCCTGCAGGCTACAGCTTCAACCTGGACGGCTCCACGCTCTATCTGGCCATCGCTTCCGTCTTCGTGGCACAAGCCGCGGGAATCGCGATGACCTGGCCGCAGCAACTCTTCATGGTGTTCACCTTGATGTTAACCAGCAAAGGCGTGGCTGGTGTGCCGCGCGCCGTCCTCGTCGTGCTTCTGGCAACCGCCGGCACTCTTCATCTCCCCACGGAGCCGATCTTCCTGATTCTGGGCGTGGACGCGCTGATCGATATGGCCCGCACTTCCGTCAACGTCACCGGCAACTGCTTGGCCAGCGCCATCGTCGCCCGCTGGGAAGGCGAATTGGGTCCGCCGGCTGACAATGCAACCGACGCTCCTTAGCGGATTGATAAAAGACCAACAAATATGTCATCCCGAGGGCGTTGTTTGCCCGAGGGATTTGCTTTCTCCTGGGATCGCGCGATATGCAGATTCCTCGCTTCGCTCGGTGAATGACACAGAGGCTAAAACACTCCATCCCCACGACACACTTTGGCGCGAATGCCGCCGACTACGCTAAACTTATAAGGATATGATCGCTGTCGATAACGTCACTATGCGCTTTGGCTCCCGGATCCTCTTTGAGGAGGTCACCACCACGTTCATGGCCGGGCGCCGCTACGCGATTTCCGGGCCCAACGGCGCCGGCAAGTCCACCTTCATGAAAATTCTTACCGGCGAGCAGGAACCAACGACCGGAAACATTACCCGCCCTAAACGCATCGGCATTTTGCGCCAGGACCAGTTCGCCTTCGATAAGTTTCGCGTCATCGACACGGTGATCATGGGCAACGGCGCTCTCTGGAAGGCCCTGGAGGAGCGAGACGCGCTCTACGCCAAGCCGCATGACGATCTCACCAATGAAGATGGCATGCGCCTCGGCGAGCTCGAAGGCATCGTCGGTGAAGAAGGTGGCTACACCGCCGAAGCCGACGCCGGAGTCCTGCTCGATGGATTAGGCATCGACGCTGCCTTGCACGAGCGCAAGATGGGCGAGCTGCAGGGCGGCCAAAAGGTGCGCGTGCTGTTGGCGCAAGCGCTCTTTGGCAATCCTTCGGCGCTGCTGCTTGACGAGCCGACCAACAACCTCGACCTCGATTCCGTGCACTGGCTCAAGGAATATCTCTGCGAGTATCACGGCGTGCTGATTGTGATCTCGCACGATCGCCACTTCCTTAATAACGTCTGCACGCACACCGCGGACATCGACTATCAAACCATCATCATGTATCCCGGCGGCTACGACGACATGGTTCTGGCGAAGACGCAAATTCGCGCGCGCATGGAAGCGGACAACGCCGTGCGCGAAAAGAAAATCGCCCAGCTGAACGACTTCATCGCGCGCTTCTCCGCGGGCACCCGTTCCGCGCAAGCCACTTCCCGCAAAAAGGAGGTCGAGCGCCTGCAAACTTCCGAGCTCGCAAGATCCAACATTCAGCGCCCTTATATTCGATTCCAGACGGAATTGCCTTCTGGCCGCGTGCCATTGGAAATAAAGCGGCTGGCCAAATCGTACGGCGATCTGAAAGTATTCGATCACTTCTCCGCCCATGTAACGCGCGGGGAAAAGATCGCGTTCACGGGCCGCAACGGCGCGGGCAAAACCACCATGCTGAAATCGCTGATCCGCAATGCGGGCAAATTCATCGGCGACGCCGAACGCGAGTTCACCATCGATTCCGGAACGGTCGCGTGGGGCCACGAAGTTTCCGTCGGCTATTTCCCGCAGGACTTCTCCTACACGATCGACAAAAGCAAAGGCATGAACGCACTCGACTGGCTGTGGCAATTCAAGCCGGATGCGACGCAGGAAGAGATTCGCGGCTTTCTCGGCCAGATGTTGTTCAGCGGCGAAGATGCGCTGAAGCCGACTTCCGGACTTTCCGGCGGCGAATGCGCACGGCTGATTTTCTGCCGCTTGATGATTCAGAAGCCGAATTTCCTGGTGCTCGACGAGCCGACGAACAACCTGGATTTGGAAGCCATCAACGCCCTGAATATCGCGCTGCAAAAATACGACGGCACGCTGCTGCTGGTTACCCACGACGAAGACGTGCTCGACGAAGTCGCCACGCGCATCTGGAATTTCCACGACGGCAAGGTCGAAGACTTCAAAGGCACCTACGAAGATTTCCAGCAAACCGCCGCCAAGAATGCAGCGCCACAAAAAACGACTGCGCAGAAAGCACGCTAGCGCCGCGGCGGATTGACTTCCGTCTGGTGCGCTTCTAAGATTGCACGGCGCTCTCACCCATGCTCGGTCAGACTATCTCTCACTATCGAATCGTTGAACGGTTGGGCGGAGGCGGAATGGGCGTGGTCTACGAGGCCAAAGACACCCGCCTCGGCCGCCACGTGGCCCTGAAATTTCTTCCACCCGAAATGGCCGGAGACCGCCAGGCGCTCGACCGCTTTCAACGCGAAGCCCGCGCCGCATCCGCTCTGAATCACCCGAACATTTGCACCATCTACGATGTCGGCGAGGCTCAGGATCAGCCCTTTATCGCCATGGAATTGCTGGAGGGGCAGACGCTGAAGCATCGCATCAACGGCGCGCCCATCGACGTGGGCCTGGTGCTGGATGTGGGCATTCAGGTTGCCGACGCGCTTGCCGCGGCTCATGCCAAAGGCATCATTCATCGCGACATTAAGCCCGCGAATATTTTCCTCACGGCGCGCGGCCAAGCGAAGGTCCTGGATTTCGGATTGGCCAAAGTTGAGCCGATGGCGCGCAGCGACGGCGAAACCGTGAATGAAGCCGCGCACGGCATGGGCAATACGCAAGGCGCGACGCAGGCGGAACTGACCAGTCCGGGCAGTTCCATCGGCACCATCGCGTACATGAGTCCGGAGCAAGCTCGCGGCGAAGAATTGTGCACGCGCACGGACCTTTTCTCGTTTGGCGTGGTGCTCTATGAATTGGTCACGGGCAAAGTACCTTTTCCTGGGTTGACCACGGCGACGATCTTCGACGGCATACTGAATAACACGCCTGCGCCAGTGACCAAGTCCAATGCCAAAGCTCCCGCGGAATTGGACCGCATCATCATGAAGGCGCTCGAAAAGGACCGCGATTTGCGCTATCAGACGGCCGCGGAACTGCGCGGTGACCTGAAGCGCCTGAAGCGCGATCTTGATTCTTCGGGCCGCGTGGAATCCGCGGCTCACAGCCACGCAACGGGAACCGCGGCGCCAGCCATCGTTGTGCCGCTGGTGGCGAAGAAAAAGAGCGTTGCCGTTCTGTACTTCGAGAACCTGAGCGGCGCGAAGGAAGATGAATACTTCCGCGACGGGATGACCGAAGACATCATCACCGAGCTTTCCAAGATCGCGCGCCTGCAGATTTTCCCCCGCTCGGAAATGTTGCCATTCCGCGATAAGCCGGTGACCGCGCCGCAAGTGGGCGAAAAGCTTGGCGCGATGTACGTGCTCGAAGGCTCGATTCGCCGCGCGGGAAACCGCTTGCGCATCACCACGCAACTGGTGGAGAGCGGCACGCGCCATTCCGTTTGGGCGGAGCGTTACGATCGCCAGATGGAAGACGTTTTCGCGGTGCAGGAAGAAATCTCGCTGAGCATCGCCAAGGCGCTGGAAATCACGCTGTCGCCGCAGGAAGAGAAAGTGATCGCGCGGAAGCCGACGGACAATCCGCAGGCTTACGACTTCTTCCTGCGCGGCCGCAATTATCTTCGCCAGCGGCAGTTTGAGTATTCGCTGGCGATGTACGAGGAAGCCGTGAAGCTCGATTCCAAGTTCGCCCTCGCTTACGCAGGAATGGCGCACGTCTGGGGCGGGATGCACGAATTCCGCACGCCGAATCCTGAATTCATCGAGAAGGGTTTGGAAGCTTGCGCGATGGCCAGCAATCTTGCCCCGGATTTACCGGAAGTGATTTCCGCGCGAGCGCGCATTCATTATGCGCAGCAGCACTTTGACGACGCGATTCGCTTGTCCAAGCGCGCGATCGAGCGGCAATCGGATTCCGAAGGCGCGCACGATGTTCTGGCGCGTTCGTACTTCGCTTCCGGACGCGACGAAGAAGCCGCGCAACTGGCGCAGAGCGCGATGGAAATTGTGGGCAACGATTACAACGCGCTGATTCCGCTGATCAATTCCCTCGAACGGCTGGGAAGAATCGCCGATGCAGAACGATTGCGCACCAGAGAACGTGAAGTACTTGCGGAACAGTTACAGCGCTTTCCGGATGACGTGCGCGCGCGCGTTTTACTGGCGTGCGATCTGGCGATTCTGGGCCAGCAGGATGAAGCCGTTCAGCATATTAAAATTGCCGTGGCCATGCGGCCGACGGACGCCAACATTCTCTATAACGCGGCTTGCGCTTACGGCGTGCTGCGCCTGAAAAAAGAAGCGCTGGACATTTTCCGCCGCTGCGTCCATGCGGGTTATCACAACGCGGGCTGGGCCACCAAAGATCCGGACCTGGCGATTCTCCACGAAGATCCGGAATTTCTGCAATTGGTGGCCTTTAATCAGCACTCGGCCAATCAGCAATCATCCTGAAAATACTTAGCTCGCGACCGCTGCGGGTGCGGCGGCGTTTTCGTAGTTGCGGATTGCTCCGCCAACGCCGGCTCCGGGCGAGTGGCGATGCCCCTGGTCGATCAGAACTTTGTCGAGCGCCGCGAGCAGTTGCAGTATGAACGGTTTCTGGCTGCAGTAGCCCATGGTGCCGAGCCGCCAGATCTGGCCCTTCGTTGCGCCAATGCCCCCGGCTATTTCAATGTTGAATTCGTTCAAAAGCTGGTCGCGCACTTTCGCGTCGTCAAGGCCCGCGGGAATTTTCACGGCGGTCACGGTCACCAGCCGGTCCTTCGGCTTTTCCACGAACATCTGCAGGTCCATCGCTTCCAGCCCGGCAATTAGCGCCAACTGATTCACGCGATGGCGTTCCCAGCGATTCTCCAGGCCTTCTTCCAGCAGGATGCGCATGGCTTCGCGCAGCGCGTAGATCAGAGAGATTGGCGGTGTGTGATGATACAAGCGATCCTTGCCCCAAAAATTCATCGCCGTGGAAAGATCGAAATACCAGCTCTGCACTTTGCTATTGCGATTGCGAAACACTTCTTCGGCGCGCGTGCTCACCGTGATGGGAGACATTCCCGGCGGCGCGCTGATGGCTTTCTGCGAACCGCTGAAGCAAATATCGATGCGTTGTTTGTCTATGTGCAGTGGAACTGCGGCCAGTGACGCGACGGCGTCGACAACGAGCAATGCGCCGCACTCATCGGCCACTTTGCGGAACGGGTCAATGTCCGTCAACACGCCGGTGGACGTTTCGCCCTGCGCCAGTCCAATCATTTTAATTTTGCGGCCCTTGGCCACTTTGCGCACATCTTCGGGATCGACGGGCTTTCCGAGCGGCGCTTCCACAAGGTGCGCGGTCACCGGCGCGTGTTGCGCGATCACGTGCATGCGCTGCGAGAACATGCCGTTCACGCAGAAGATGCCTTCGTCGCCGGGCTCGAGCGAGTTCATCACCGACGCTTCGATGCCGCCGGAACCGGATGCCGACAGCGGAAACGTGACGCGATTTTCCGTCTGGAATACCTGGCGTAGCAGGGTTTGCGTTTCCTCCATGCAGCCACGGAACCATGGATCGAGGTGGCCGACGATGGGCGAGGCCAGCGCGCGATACACGCGGGGATCGATGGAGCAGGGCCCCGGCGTCATCATCAGGCGCATGGGCGGATTCAGTTCACCAATTGGATGGGTCATGGGAGTTCCCTTTCCGGGGTCCTTGCGGACCGTTGAGGACGTCCCGCCAAGGCGTGCTCGGGGAAGCGCAGGAGCACGGCGGGAAACTGTAGTTTGGCGCATGGCAAGGGGCAGGCGCAACGGTCAAATTGGTCGGGGGCGCGGGGCCAGTCGCCTTCTTTAGGGGGTCGGACCTTCAGCTCGGACATTTCAACCTCACCAACCACGGGCATTCAGCCCCTGAGGACTCCGATCTTCGGGCCGGTCTCTCTTGGATTCGCCACCTTCCGTCCCTTTTGTGTTCCATGTCCTAAAACGACCTGCCACAACGCTTCTACGCGAGTGGTAAATGGAGCATAATAGCAAAAGAGCATGAGCGTAGCTGCCAAGCCCAAAATTCTGCAAGTTCGGTTAGCTCAGGACGACGGGAACCTTTCTCGCCACGTCCCGCCTGAACTTGCCACCTTGGGTGACTCCCAAACCGTCATACCACGCATCGCAAAAGATCCTCAGGCAATCCGCCTTATTGAAGGAGCGGTCCGGCAAGTCCCGGCCTCCCACTCGCTTTATCTCGGAGATGCGCGCAAGATGTCTTGTTTGGAGCCGCAAAGTGTGCACCTTGTATTGACGTCTCCTCCCTACTGGACCCTGAAAGACTACCGAGAATCAGAAGGTCAGCTCGGTCACGTTGAGGATTACGAGCAGTTTCTTGGGGAATTGGACAAAGTCTGGAATCAAAGTTTTCATGCGTTAGTCCCCGGCGGTCGACTGATCTGTGTTGTTGGCGACGTTTGTCTCTCCAGAAGAGAGAATGGAGGACGACATACTGTTGTTCCCCTACACTCTTCGATCCAAGAGCATTGCCGGAAGCTGGGATTTGACAACCTCGCACCAATCATCTGGCACAAAATCTCGAATGCGTCATACGAGGTCGAGGGTGGCTCTACGTTCCTCGGCAAGCCTTATGAGCCGAACTCCGTCATTAAAAATGACATCGAATTCATTTTAATGGAGCGAAAGCCGGGTGGTTACCGCGCCCCCGACATTTCAACAAAAGTTTTGAGCGTGATTTCGGCGGAAAATCATAAGAAGTGGTTCCAGCAAATCTGGAGCGGAGTTACAGGAGCATCAACAAAGCAGCATCCAGCACCCTATCCGCTCGATCTTGCGGAAAGGCTCGTGCGCATGTTTAGCTTCGTCGGTGACACGGTGCTCGATCCTTTTATGGGAACCGGCACGACAACTGTGGCGGCGGCAAAGTGGGGCAGAAACAGCATCGGGTTCGAGATAGATTCGCATTATTACAAGTTAGCCCGGAAGCGTATTTCGGAGGAAACGTCCTCACTTTTTAGTACGGCCACGATCCACGCGATTCATACTTCTTAACCCAGAATATGACCCTGCATCCCGAACTAGAACAGAAGCTCCGTCGCGCAATAAAGCACTTCTGGTCCACTCGCGATTCACAAGCTAAGAAGCAGGGCTCCAAATCAGGAGCGCGCGATGCCGGAGCAAG
This sequence comes from Candidatus Acidiferrales bacterium, assembly GCA_963709705.1. Classification (GTDB taxonomy): domain Bacteria; phylum Acidobacteriota; class Terriglobia; order Acidiferrales; family UBA7541; genus Acidiferrum. Next base: position 256,453 of record CAVPXU010000012.1, on the reverse strand, counting down.
AACCGCCGTGACAGGCGGGCAACAAATGGATGGCTTTATCAACCTGGTTCGCGGGTATTTGTGCGGTAACGAGCTTCCCAATACCCATGTTTACTGCAACAAGCGGGTGGAATTGCCAGGATGGTATCGGCCAGAAAAAAGTGGGATCTGTTAATTGTCGCTGGAGGCGAATTAATTGCAGGGATCGAATTTAAATCGCAGGTCGGCTCCTTCGGGAATAACTTTAACAATCGCACCGAGGAGGCGATCGGCAGTGCGACCGATATTTGGGCAGCCTACCGCGAAGGCGCGTTTAAGCCTTCATCGCGTCCCTGGCTTGGATACATGATGCTGCTAGAAGAAGCCCCCGGGTCGATGAGGCCCGTCAAGGCTCAACAACCTCACTTCAAAGTCTTCCCTGAATTCAACGACGCGTCCTACGGGCAACGATATGAAATTCTGCTGACTAAGCTTGTGAGGGAGCGGCTTTACGATTCTGCGTGTTTCTTGTTATCCGATCCGAAACGCGGGTTGAAGGGTCACTATCGTGAGCCAGTTCCCGAACTCACTTTCGAGAAATTCCTCGCCTCTCTATTAGCTCGAGCCATGGCAGTCTCAAAAACGACCTAAACGTTCGCAAGAGGGACGTCGAGAAACATCGTAACGACATAGTTACGGATACATACACTGTCACCTGGCGAGGACTGCCAAAACACGGGGGGGGGGGGGCACTTTAAAACTGATCACTTATTACTCGCAACTGTCGTAACTTGTAAATTAATATAGGCGCGCCGACATTCATGGTTACTGGCCGATCTGAAGTTCCGCCACTACATGGGATTTCGCGAACATGGGGCGCAGCGGTGCTGCGCCGCTACGAAGAGGCGGGCTACGACCTTCGCTACACTTTCGCGTGGCATCGGGGTAAAGTGGGGAGACCGTTTCCCGTTTGGAGTTGGGAGAAGCGATGAACCCTGTATGGATGATTGGCGCAGTGTTTGGGCTGATATTGATCGGGCTGGTGGTGTGGGTGCTCGTGCAGAACACCCAGGACCAGAAGAAAAATGATGCGCTGGAAGCGCAGATGAACGAGCTGCGGCGGGACTTGCTGGGGCTGTCCACGTCGCAGGCGCAATCGGCGGGAAAGATGGAGACGATTGCGAACACGGTGGCTTCGCGGCTGGAAGCGGTGACCACGGCGGTGCAGCAGGGCGCGAAAGATTCGGCGGAAATCACGTCGAAGATCACCGCGCAGGCGCAGACGGCGATGTCCAACGAGTTGAAGAACACGCGGGAGCAGATCACACAGATCCAGCAGCAATTGGGGCAGGTGCAGGAGTCCGGACACTTGATGCACGAGGCGGCTTCGCGGCTGGAAAATATTCTGGGCGGAACGAAATCGCGCGGTAACTTCGGGGAAACCACGCTGGAACGCCTGCTGGAAGATTGCCTGCCGCGCACGCAGTACACCCAGCAATACCGCTTTCGCAGCGGCGAAGCGGCGGACGCGGTGATTCACCTGCGTGACAAGAAAATCATGGCCATCGACAGCAAGTTTCCGCTGGACGCGTTTCAACGGCTGGAGACCGAGGGCGATGAGGCGCGGAAGACGTTCGTGAGCGCGGTGAAGCTGCACGCGGATTCCATTGCGAAGAAATACATCGTGCCGGACGAGGACACGTTGGACCTGGCGCTGATGTTTGTGCCGAGCGAGGCGGTGTACTACGAATTGCTGCGCAGTTCGGACGGGAAGGGGCTCGCGGTAGACGCCTATTGCCGGACGAAGAAGATTGTGCCGGTGTCGCCGAATACGCTGTACGCGCACTTGAGCGTCATTGCGATGGGGTTGCGCGGGATGCAGATTGAGGAAAATGCGAAGCGGCTGAGCGCGAACCTGGCGGGAATGCGCAAGCAACTGGATACGTTCAGCGAGAGCTTTGACAAAGTGGGGACGCATTTGAAGAATGCGCAGTTAATGTATTCGGAGGCGGATAAGCGGCTGGATAAGGCGTCAAACTCGCTGGACAATTTGTTGATCAGCGGCGAAGTGGGCGAGCTAGTGGATGAGCGGCAGGGGACGTTGGCGCTGCCGCCGGCAAGCGGAGTGGCTGCGAAGAAATCGGCGTGACGGCGTGGATTTCTCAGGGGCTGAAGCCCATTTGTCGCTTGCAAGGGTATGTCGGAGCTGAAGCTCCGACCCCTAAAAGAACCGACCTGAAGGTCGGCCACTACGAAGGCTCACCCAGGATGCCGGCGTGAAGGCGCGGCGTTACTTTGGTGGGGATAGCGGGGAGAGCAGGCGGATGGAGACGGTGAAGCTGCCGTGCGTTTTGCCTACTAGTTCAAATTTGGCGGTATTATCTGCGCCTCCGGTGGAAGTGGCTTTGACTGCGGCGCCGCCGACCATGTCGGCTACTTCTGGCGCGAGGTTGTGAGCTTCCAGGCTTACTTTGGCGGTGGTGCCGGTTGCGCGAACGGTTAGGGTGCGATGCTCGCCGGGCGCCAGCGGTGCGTTGCTGGCCTGCAATTCCAAGCTGACAAAAACAATCGTGAAGGGATCGGCGGATTTTTGGCCACAGCTGACTCTTACTTCGGCGGGGCCAGGATCCATGTCCGTCGGCGGCAGAACTGTGAGCGAACCGGGCGAGGACGCGAGAACGAGTCCGGGCAAACCGGCAATGGTGACGTGATTGGCGTCGGCATCGCCGCAGAAACCGTGGCCGAGGAACTCGAAGCGGTCGGCGATGGAGGCGATGCGCGGGGCTGCGGTGATGGCCTGCGTGGCGGAAGGAACGTCCGTGCCGGAATAGATTGTGCTTGTGATGCGGCCGCTGCGCCTCTGAATGGTAGCGGAGATTTTACCGAGGATGAGCGGAGCAACGAACAGGGCGCGGCCGGTGGCGTCGGTGGTGACTTTGTCACCGTTGGAGAAGAGGACGGTAACGCCGGGAGTAAGGCGACCGGCGACGTCGAGTACGGCTAAGGTGGCGCGCTCGCCGCTCACCAGCTTACGCGGCAAAAGGAGTATGCGCGCGCCGGATGCGGCCGGGGCTTGCTGAGCGGTGGAGGCGGCGGCGTGGCTGAGAAGTAGGAAGGCCAAGGCCAGTAGCGCGTGGGTTGGGCGACGCGATGGGATGCGCACAAAGAGATTGTAGTGGAGTTTGTGACGGCGAAGAAGTGCGGCGTGAGCTGCGGAGCAGGCACCACATGCAGAACCGCCATGTGGGCGCGGGCACGGAGAAAAGAAGAGTGTCCTCAGGGGCTGAAGCCCAATTTCCCATGGCCGAGGATGTCAGATCTGAAGCTCCGACTCCCTAAGAACATCGAGAAAAGGACAGAGCACGGAAGGCGTGGCTGTGCCGCTTGATCGAGGGCATGTAGACGATCCCAAGAGAAAAGCACGGGACTAAAGTCCCGCCACTACAGGGGCTTTAGTCGGCGGCTAGGCGGACTCGGCCGTACTCTACGGATTCGGCCAGGCCGCGGCGGACTGGGCCGAGGACGAAGGCGGGGACGTCGCGATCGGGTTCGAGGGAGAGGCTGGAGGCTTTGCGGGGGAATTCGAGGCGACGATCGAGGATCAGGCCGATCTCCTTGAGGAACTCGGCGGAAAAGGCGATGTCTTCGGAGCGATCGACACCCCAGAACCAGAGCTTTTCCTCGTTGCGCTGAAGGAAGCGCAAGCATTCTTCGAGCTTTTTCATGGAGCGGTCGAAGGAAGAGGCGAGGAAAAAGACGCCAAGCGTCCACGCGTGGCGCGGGTACTGAACACGGATGCGGACACAGTACTTGCCGCCTTGATTCAACTCGATGCTGCAGCGGTAGTCATTGCGAATCTGGCTGGTGCGGACTGGCGCGGATTTGCCCATGATCGAATCCTAATCGTAAGAATGAAAGAGTGGACTGGAAGAGCCGGGTACCTTCGAGAAATCTCCCGTGAGGAGAATGCAAATACCGCGGAAAATTCTCGTACAAGGAGGCCCAAACCAGACACAAATAGGCTAGCGGTTCGCGAGGAACAGGGCAAGGGCTGGTGCGTTAAAATGTAACTGCTTTATTATCTACGAATTAGGTTGACCTAATGGGATGCTCATATCGCCAAAGCCGCGCAGCTTGTCCGTGGAAATCTTCAGCTTCCCTTCCTGTTTTAGACGGTCTTCGAGGGCGATTCGGAAGGCGTCGAAGGCCATGTTGCGCTTGGATTGGAGCAAAGTGTCGGTGATTTTCTGCTTCTGGGCGTCAAAGTCGGCGGGATTGGGCTCAACTTTGTCGAGAAGCTGGTACGCGACCCACGAAGAACCCATGTGAACGGGGCCACCGACATCTCCCTGCTTGAGAGAGAAGGCAGAAATGAGAAGCTTGGCGCTGCCGAGGCCAGCAATATTGCCGTTGCGAGCGAGGAGTTCGGAGGTTTTGGTCTCCAAGCCGAGGGCTTTGGCGGCGGCATCGAACTTTTCGCCGGCTTTGACGCGCTTGATAAGGTCGTCGATCTTGGATTGCGCGAGCTGCTCAGACTTGGTGAGGCGAAGTTCAGAGACGATCTTGTCGCGAACCTCATCAAGAGTGCCGGGGTGAGCCGGAAGAGTTTGCTGGAGCGAGAGAACGACGTAGCCGCGATCGGTGCGAACGGGAAGGCTCAACTCATTGGGGCGAAGGCGGATGATGGCGTCTTTAATGTCCTGAGAGTTGCCAAGCTCGAGTACGGGATCGTTGGGCGCGAGCGGGCGAGTTTGCGAGACGGTGAGGTGATATTTCTGAGCCAACTCGTCGAGGGTGGTCTTGTTGGACTGGCGAATCTGACTGGACATCTGATCGGCGATGGAATTGGACTCCTGATCGGCCTTCTGAAGGAGATAAGGAGTGCGGATGGAGTCTTTGACTTCGTCAAAGGGCTTGGTGTGCGCGTTCTCTTTGTCTAGGACCTTGATGATGTGGAAGCCGTATTGCGTCTTGACCAGGTCTGAGATTTCGCCCTTGGGAGTGTTGAAAGCGGCTTTGTCGAATTCCGGGACGGTCTGGCCGTGAACGAGCCAGCCCAGGTCGCCACCCTTGGCCTTGGAGCCGGGGTCGTCGGAGTACTTTTTGGCCAGATCTTCAAAGTTGGCGCCTTTACGAGCCTGGGCAAGGATGCTTTCGGCTTGCTTTTTGACTTCGGCGACTTCGGCATCGGTCTTGCCGACTGTCGTGAGCAAAATGTGCTCGACGTGGACGCGATCGGGGACTTCATACTGCTGGATGTTTTGCTGGTAGATGACCTTGAGCTCGTCATCGGAGACGGTGGCGCTTTGGCGAAGCTGGTTCAGGTCAAGCAGGCCGTAGCGGACGACGCGCTTCTCCGGAATCTGGAACTTGGTCTTGTTCTGCTCGTAGTACGACTTGATTTCGTTTTCGTCGGGATTGATTTTGTCGGCCAAGGTTTCAGGATTGGCGGCGGCGTAGTCGAGTTTGACCTTCTGGTTTTCGTATTGAAATTCTTTTTGGATTTCCTCGGGGCTGACGGTGACGCCGTCGGTGAGAAGCTTGTGGAACTTTTCCTCGATCATGGAAGAGCGGATCAATTCTTCAAAGGCCGGGACAGTCATCTGAAAGCGCTGCTGCACCTGTTGGGAATAAGCGTCATTGCCGACGAAAGTATCGCCATTGAACGCGGTGGGGAGAATCTGGCGAATGCGGTCTGCGCGCTCCTGATCGCTGACGGAAATACCGAGGCGCTTGGCTTCGTATTCGACTTCCTTCTGGAAAACGAGTTGCTTGAGAATCTGATTGGCGTAAAGACCTTCGAGCTGGCGCGGGATAGGATTGCTCTGGCGAATTTCGTTGAGCCGCTGGCTGATGTCGGAAAGGGTAATGGATTGATCGCCGACTTTTGCGACCACGTCGCCGGGAGTTTGCGCGCTGTCCGGGCCCTGAGGGACTAAATAGAGGAGCATGCTGAGCGCGAGCATGCCGATGATGATGCCGAAAAGAATTCGGACGCCAGTTTTCTGGTTATCAAATGCTCCAGCCATTCCAGATGTCTCCTGAGTGTGTGACCAAACTTAATATTATAGGGTATGGAAGGTAAAAGGCCCAAACGGAATGCAGGACGGTAGTGATCTGGCGTGGCGAAGTGCATGGCTAGTCCGCGCAACGACCCAGCTTCGCAATTCATCCAACTATTGCGCAACACTCCAGCGAGAGGACGCACCGCTATGCCGCAAAAAACAAAAAAAGAATCGAACTCTTTCCGCAAGGAACTCATCTCTCTTCTCACCGAAGACAACGCTCACGCCGGCTTCGACGCCGCCGTCAAGAACTTCCCCGCCAATCTCCGTGGCGAACTCACCCACGGTCTCCCACATTCCGCCTACCAACTTGTCGAACACCTTCGTATCGCTCAATGGGATATCGTCGAATACGCCCTCAATCCCAAGCACAAATCTCCGAATTTCCCCGACGGCTACTGGCCGAAATCGCCCGAACCTCCCAATGCCAAAGCATGGGACGAATCCATCGCCTCCTTCCGCGCCGACCGTAAAAAACTGGTCGCCGCTTTGGAAAAATCCGACATACTCGCCCCGATCCGGCACGCCAACAACCAATCACTGGCCTCCAAAACCATTCTGCTGCTTGACCACAACGCTTACCACCTCGGCCAATTGATCCTGTTACGCCGCCTGCTCAAAGCGTGGCCCGAAAAATAAAAAGGAACGCAACCCGACGCCGATACCGCAACCCGACGCCCATGCTGCTGGACCATGCCCGTTGTGCCGGTTGAGAAGGTCGTTGACTCGCTCAAGACCGGCGGAATTGTTGTGATGGAATGCGGCCCCGAATTTAACAACCGCCGCAACGCAATGCTTCATCTCTTTGATTCCCTGGAGATCGTGCACTACGAGATCGTTCGGGACAAGGCGGATTTCGCCGGTCGCCGAGAGTCGGACATCGTTCGGCTGGTGGCGAGAAAACCAAAGTGCCTTACACGTCGCAGCCTCTTGGTTCTTAACGTCTGACTTGCTATTGATGATGGCTGGTCGATTGGAAAGGTTCGGGCTAGTACGTACTTCGGCGATAACCCCTGCCAGGCACTGACTCAGCGAATCGACAATCCCTATAAAACTCCCTCGCCATTGGCATTTTTGACAATTCCGTTATTAGCTCCCGTACGGCAAAGTTCGCCCCGTTTGTCTGTGATTTGCGGAGGAGGCTGCTCAAGTCCTGCGAGACGGCGGGCAACTCTTGGTTTGCTCGTTTCGTAAAGCGTTTCACAAGACCAAATATCCGTGGCGCGGCAACCGCCTACAACTGGAGGTTCACGATGAATGGGTATTTAAAAGTTCTCTCCTCAGTGGCTATATGCTTGGCTTCAATCCTGGGCTATTCGGAAGCGTGCCGTGCCCAGCAATCGCCGGTGACCGCCATAGATATTGCGTTGGAGCCGGATGCGACGATGGTACAACACGCGGAAGCCACGAACGCCCGGCTGCGCTCAGTCTTCCCGAAAGGCTTTTCCCTCGACGCCACGCATCATCCTCATATCTCGATGTTGCAGCGTTACGTGCGAACGTCGGACCTCGACAAAGTTTATGCCGCCGCCAGCAAAGTTTTGGCCAGTCACAACGTCAGCAACTTCAAGTTGAAAGCTTACAAATATTATTACCTTAGCGACAAATCCCTGCATGGCTTAGGTTTGTCGGGTATTGTCGTAGAGACGACCCCCGAATTGGTCAAACTGCAAAAGGATTTGATTGACGCCGTTGCCCCTTACACGGTGGCAACCGGTACCGCAGCGGCTTTTGTCACCACTCCAGCTGATCCCGAAATCAACGAACCAACGATGCACTACGTCGCGGTATATGTGCCCGAGCATTCCGGCGAGCATTTGGAACTTCACGTCACGACCGGACTTGCCCCGACAGAATACCTGGATAAAATGCTCGCCGAACCGTTCCAGGATTTCACCTTCTCGCCCAGCGGAGCAGGCGTTTTTCATCTAGGCAATTACGGCACGGCCCAGGCAAAACTCAAGGAACTGAAGGTGAAGTGAATCTGCCGGCACCGATCATCATTTGTAAGTAATGTAAGTAAGCTGCCCGGGAAAGGAAAGAAAATGGAAGTCACACGGAGAGATTTGTTCAAGGGCTCAGCCGCGGTGATCTTGGCTGCATCGGCCAGTCGCGTGGTCTCGGCTGCAGATGACCCGTTGCCCTCATGGAACGACAGCCCGTCAAAGAAGGCTATTCTCGATTTTGTGAATGCCACGACAGACCGCGTCAGTCCGAAGTTTGTCCCCGAACCGGAACGCATCGCCGCGTTCGATCAGGATGGAACCCTGTGGGTCGAGCATCCGCTGTACACGCAAGTTGTATATTGTCTGGATCGCGTACCCGCGGTTGTTAAAGCCAAGCCTGAACTGGCTAACGTCGAACCTTTCAAGACGGTTCTGACTGGTGACCGTGAGGCCATCGTCAAGCTTCCCGTGCCTGAACTCATGAAGGTTCTGGCGGCGACGCTCACCGGCATGAGTGTCGACCAATTTGAATCCCAAGTGAACAAGTGGCTCGACGGTGCCCGAGACCCGCGCTGGAAGAAGAAATACACCGACCTTACCTATGCCCCGATGCAAGAAGTACTGACGTTCATGCGATCCAAGGGTTACAAGACATACATTGTGACTGGTGGCGGTCAGGACTTTGTGCGTCAATACGCAGAAAAGACTTATGGCATCCCTCCCGAGCAGGTGGTAGGCACCGCTGGAGGAACGACCTTTGGTTACGACAAAACAGGCCATCCCTTCCTCACTAAAGATCCCAGATTGCTTCTGAATGATAACAATGCAGGCAAGCCCGAAGGCATTCATATGATGATAGGTCGTCGGCCATTTGCCGCATTCGGCAACTCAACAGGTGATCGCCAAATGTTGGAGTACACCAAGGCTGGCAATGATGAACGTCTCGCGATGCTTCTCCTCCATGACGATGCCGACCGCGAATACGCCTATGGCCCCGCGCAAGGTCTGCCTGACAGCAAGATCGGCACGTTTACCCAGGCGCTCTATGACGAGGCAAAGTCGAAGGGTTGGGTAGTTATCAGTATGAAGAACGACTGGAAGCGTATTCTCAGTTGATCTGGCGCAAAAATGACGCCCTTACTCAAACGAATCAGGCGCACCGCCCTGAAGTCCCGATTAGTTCTATAAAAGGAGAAGTCAAGAAGAAACACCACTGCAACGGCTGGCGTTTTTCTTGCTTCGCAGCCCACTTGAATGAGCATGGTCTGTTCTGATCGTCCGCACCAAGTGCTCGGTTACTGGGCACGTTGGCCCAAGCGTTGAGGTTTTCTCTACCAGCGGTTTTCATCACTTCTGTGCAACGATGCCGGTCAGTTCCGAAACCAACAAAGCCGAACCGCGGTCAAGTTGGCGACCATAGTTCTATTAGAGACTTTGCGCCTATAGCTTTTTCTGGTTATCCGAGAGGGCCTAGGGTCGGGTGTGAGACTACGTGCCCGAGGCACGCACTGCGCCTAACTAATCGGCTGAGACTCGCTCTCGAACCAGAGTGTCTCGAGAACCTGACGGCCACCGCCAGAGAAATACCCCGCGATGGAGCGGACTCGATCCGAGACACTCAAGCTGTTTGTGGTTTCAGATATTGGGCGTCGAAACACACTCCTCTCTTCCACACGAGCAAAACAATGGTGGCAATTTTTCTCGCCAAGGTCAGCCGTGCCATCTCTGGCCGCATGCCTTTGGACACGGGAGCCGCATAGAACTCTGCCAGCGGACCGGGCTTGATCGAAGCCACCACCGCCGCCCCCTTGAACAGGTTCTTCAGATCGTGATTGCAGTTCTCGTTCAGCCCGCGAATCTGTGCATGCTTCTTCTTTCGTCGCAGCTGGCCTTTCGCCACCTCATGGTCGGCGCTGGAACTGGTCACCACACCCAGACCGCAATAGGTCCACAGTTGCCGCTTGGTACGAAACCGGTGTGGGGTCTGCAAAATGCCCAACAGTTCAGCGGCTCGAATCGGACCGATCGATGGAATCTCACACAACCGTTTCCATACCTTGTGCTTCTTGCTCTCCGCCAACAGGTCTCTTCGCACTTCCTGGCGCAATGCTCTCAACGCATCCACTTGCTGGTAATACAATTCCGCCCGCCGGCGCGCTCCCGGTTCATGGATCTTTGCCAGCCATTCGGCCCGATGCCGCGATCCATAAACCTGCTTGCCGCTGCAGGGAATGGCCCAGCTGCGATAGATGGCCTTGACCCCGGTCATCACCCGACTCTGGTCGCGGGTGATGGTCAGATAACTCCGCCCCAGTTCCTTTAGCGTCCGTAGGCCGTGGTCTCCGTGATAGACCGCGTTGAGCTTGTTCATATAGAGAAGGTCGGATAGCTTTCGCGCATCCACGCGATCACTCTGGTTGCCGTCCTGCAGCAACGCGTTCCGCCGCGGATCGCACACCACTAGCCTGAATAATTCGCGTTTTTGAAACACGAAAAGCCTCTTTCATGGTACAAAGCCGTTGTCTAAGGCGGTTTTGCGACCAATCCGGAGGCTTTCGTGCCCGAGCATACCACGACACAGTGTGTTCTCTTCCCAGGAATTTTTAAGCGGCCGGTAGTTGCCAAGTTCGATCAAGCGCAGGGCAGTTCCGATGGCGGGGCGGTGTTACTCAAAGCCGCCGACCGAGAGTTAGGCCTAATCACGGCTTTGGCGGCTTATCTGAAAGATGACCGACAAGAGGGTAAGGTCCGTCACGAATTCGATGAGCTGCTCACGCAGCGGATCATGGCCATTGCCTTGGGATATGAAGATGCCAACGATGCCGCACGGCTGGCTTCCGACCCGGTGCACAAATTATTGGTTGGTCGTGATCCGGTGGAAGGAGAAGATTTGGCTTCGCAGCCTACGCTGTCACGTTTTGAAAATAGTGTGGGTCGTAAAGAGTTGTTTCGCATGGCCGAAGCATTGGCCGACATGGTGATCGAGCGACATCGGAAACGGTTGCACGGCCGGGCTCGGCGGATCACCATCGATCTGGATCCTACCGATGATCCCACCCATGGCGCGCAACAGTTGACGTTTTTTAATTGGCATTACGACACCTACTGCTACCTTCCGGTGGTCGGATTCCTGACCTTCAACCAGGAGGCGGAGCAGTATCTGGTCACCGCGGTGTTGCGTCCGGGGAACGCGCCAGGTTCGGTGGGAGCCGTGGGGCTGCTGCACCGTTTGATCGACCGCTTGAGGCAGGCCTTTCCAGATGCCAAGATCCGGGTGCGCTTGGATGGCGGTTTCGCGTCTCCGGAAGTTCTGGCTTTTTTGGATTGCGAACCGAAAGTGGAATACCTCGTCAACATGGCCGCCAATGCGGTATTGAAACGTAGAGCCGAGTCGGCCATGAAATGCGCCCGTCGTGATTCGAAGATCTCCAGGCAGACCGAGCATGTCTACGGTGAATGTCAGTACCGGACGCGCAAGAGTTGGCCGTGGAAACGTCGCGTCATTTATAAAGCGGAGGTGGTGCGCGCGGAGGGCAAGAAACCCAAAGACAATCCGCGCTTTGTGGTGACCAACATGAAGCAGAGCCCGCAGTGGCTCTACGAGGAGGTCTACTGTCAACGAGGCGACCTCGAGAATCGCATCAAGGAACTGCATTATGGGATGGAGATCGGGCGTACCAGTTGCACGAGTTTCTGGGCCAATCAGTTCCGGGTGTTGATGACGGCCGCAGCCTACGTGTTGATGCAGGAGCTGCGCTCAGGCCTGGCCGGTACGGCTTCTGCCCGGGCACAAGTTTCCACGTTGCGGGAGCGCTTCCTGAAAATCGGAGCTCAAGTGGTTGCCTCGGTGCGTCGAATCATGTTGCACTTGCCGCGGTCGTTTCCCTATCTCGATAGCTTCCATCGCCTGGCTTTGCGCTTGGGTGCGCGAAGTAGCTGATTGACCTGTTGAACATCGCACGAAAGAACTCCCAGCTACGCAATTATACAGGTGTCACCTCTTCGGCGAAGATCGCGCCGTACGTTTGCCTAAATGTCCTAGAATCAAACTCTCGGTTTCCTAAAATCTTCGTGTGATCACGTGTGGTCTCCCGACCGGAGAAAAAAGCAAAAAATGGGGCACGAAGTCACCCTTCATGAATAATGTGGGCTAGCTTCGTGACATGGGGCTTCAGCAGGTCGTACAGCCAGGCAGCCCAGGTGCCTTCTTCAAACGTGACGTGCAAATCTCCCCGCAACCCATCGAAAAACTGCAGGATCATGCTGGCTTTGGTTTCAATAACGCATTCCATCACGATCTTGCCGACAGCATTCCGGACCGCCATCGAAATGCTTTCCTTGTGCACGTCCATGCCGATATATTTAGCGCTGGTCATAAGGGCGTTCCTCCTCTGGAGCGCTTGAGCGAGCACTCAAACCCTACTCCACCCTTTTATATTGCGTCGCCTACCCGCATGGAGGGAAACTTCAGAGCATTGCGGCGTTGTATCAATGGGGCTTGAAGGTCTTCCCGGTTTCGAGGAGCGTTTTGAGGCGGGAAAGGATGCGGGGCCAGCCATCGGCGCAGGCAGCGTACGTGGGGTCGTCGTCGGCCCACTCGTCATGCGTCACCGTTACTTTTGTGGCTTCTGTCTCTGGCAGCAGTTCGATCGTTGCGCGTGAGGTCTTGTCATTTTGGCCCATTGCGAAGGTGTACTGAAAAACTTTAGGTGGCTCAAACCGCAGGACCTTTCCGTGGACATAGGAGATGGGCTTGCCATCGGGGCCTGGGCCCACCCATGCGAGCAAGCTACCCGGCTTGAAATCCGATTGAAGCTCAGCGCCGGAAAAGAGGATGCGGTTCGACTCCTGCGACACAAAGCCTTCCCACACCTTCTCCGGGCTGGCGGCAATGTAGAAGATAAATTTCAGTGGTGGTTGCTGGGCCATGGCAGTCAGGCCAAATACTTCTGGAGCTGGTCGAGGCAACCCATCCAGCCGTGTCTGTGTTTATCGCAGGTTTCGGCGTCTGGGAATTGGCCGTGCGAGAGAACGATCTCGGTAGCGTCGCCGAGCTCGAGAAATTCCAGGCTGACGAGAGTTTCCTGGCCGGGAGGATCGGTGGACCAACGCCAGGTGAAGGCAAGTTTTTCAGGGGGCTTGATCTGCTGGTAAGTGCCGCTGAGCTTGTCGACATTGCCGCTCTTGTGGTGCATCTCGAGAGTGTAGTTACCGCCAACCTTGGGATCAAGCCGGGTGATAACGGTGGTGTGGTCCGAGGTGGGATGGAACCAGAGCGCGAATACTCTGGCGTCGATCCAGGCGCGGAAGACACGTTCGCGTGGCGCGGGGAAGATGCGTCTTAACTGGAGCGCGTTTTGCGGTTGCGCCTGTGGCGTGGCCATTTGTGTCCTCCTGCGTTTCTGACAAGTCTGGCCGGGAGACGAACGCGTCAGATGCCGGCGTACCAGGCGTAGCCAGCTTCTGGGGCTGCGGAGCCTAGGCCTTTGCCGAAGCGTTTCAGGCTGTCGGTGACGGTCATGTGGGTGATAAATTTCACGCTCTTGTAACCGACCTGCCGGGGAAGCCGTAAGCGAAGCGGGCCGCCATTGCCGACAGGAAGTTCATCGCCATTCAAGCCATAGGCGAGAAAAGTCTGTGGATGCAAAGCGTCCGCCATGTCGATGCTTTCCCACCAGTCGGGATCGATGGAGAAGTAAACAACGTATCTGGCTTGCGGCTGGACACCGACGATGTCCAAGACGTGAGAAAGAGGCACGCCGGTCCACTCCGCGATGTAGGACCAGCCCTCTTCGCACGCGAGCTGCGTGATCTGGTTGCGCGACGGGTAGCTCCTCAGTTGGGCGAGAGAAAACGCGCCAGGCTGCGCGACCATGCCGTCGACGGAGAGGCGCCAGTCCGCGAATCCGCCAGCCTGAAGACGCTTGTATGCATCATTGAGAGGCGGCATTTCGTTCGGGACTGGTCTCTTCGAAATCTGGCTGCGAGAAAATTCACGGGCCAAGGAGTGCCTGGTCAGCAGCCGCTGCGACGCGTAGGTCAGAGTTTCGCCGAGGCCATAGATTCCGCCGTGATCGGGCGGAACCAGTCCGTACTTTTGCGCCAGGTGCGCGGCGACGCCCAGGCCGGTTACGCCCGCCGCGGCGACGATTCCGGTGGTGATGAGTTTGCGACGCGAGAGATCGCTCATGCGGACTCCTTATCTGTGTCTGTGGCGGCACGGCCAGTGATCATGGCGCGCATGCGGCTCCAGAATCCGGCAAACCAAACCATGACGATGTGGACCAGCAGGAACAAGACGAGAGCCACGGAGACGAAGAAGTGAAGTGTGCGCGCGGATTGCTGGCCGCCCAACAAAGTTACGCTTGCCGGAAACGCGGAGACAAAAGCGAGGGACATCGCCAGGCCCGTCCAGATGACCAATGGGATCAGAACGAAAATGACGAACAGGTAGGCAAGCCGCTGGAGAACGTTGTATGACCGGGCTTCTGCCGGGCTTGGGCGCTTGAAGCGCAAATGGTCTGCAATGGAGGCGGAGAGAGAGCGCCACGAAAGATCGGCTTTCCCCGGGAGCAAGTTTTTCCGGAAATGGCCTGTGAAGAAGGAGGAGATTAGATACAGCAAACCGGTCAATACGAGGATCCAGGCAGCTTGAAAATGAAGGGCGCGGCTCCAGCCGTTCTGGTCCGGCAGCACGTAGCCATAGCCAGTGGGCACAAGCGACCTTGAGGAAGGAATCGGAATTATAAATAAAGGTTGCGTCAATACATTGCCGGTTTCGCCCCAATAGAAGCGCGGGTGAGAGATCAGAACTTCAATCCCGGTGACGAGCAGGGCGATGAAACATAGGGCGGTGATCCAGTGAGTGACACGGACGAGTGCAGAGTGACGCGCAGGAGCTGCGGTGGCCGCGACAGCTGAAGCAGAGCTTGGGATGAGAACGGAATCGCTCATGCGGGGATGGTATCACGCAGGGCAGAAATTGCGCAGGGTGGGTGGAACGGGGATGGAGTCGGTTTCTATGCCGGCGACGGCATCGCTGGGTTTGCGCTTTGCTGATCCTGAAGCGGACGTTGGCGGGTCGCAAGCGAGCCGGCGAGGATCCATTTGGCGGCAACTAAAGCTAGATTGAACGCGTTGCCACCCCAAGCCGCATGGTTTTTGGGATCTGCAAAGATGAACGGCGGCAGTGCGACCAGGTTGAAAATCAAAAACATCAGGGCAAGCAACCGCGCAGCCAGGACGTCCTGAATTCCTGAGAGTATGGCGAGGCCTGCGAGTACGAAGCAAATTCCGGTTACGATGACCCAGAATTCTGGTCCCAAAGGCATCCACTTGGGAACATAAACAAGGTTATCCTTCACATCAATCAAATGGTTCAAGCCGAAGTCGATTGAGCAGAGTCCAAATATCCAGCGGGTGATAAGAATCGTTCGCGGCCATGATGAACTGCGCATTGACAGGGCCGCGTAGACGAGCGCTCCACCGGCGAATGCGATTAGTTCCATGGCCACTCCAGCCAACACACCGATATAGACGGGAATCCGAATCCCAAGAGAGTGTGGAGCCGTATAGAGCCGAGGCAACCAGAAGATGGTAAAGATGAAATAGATGATGGCTAGCGCAGCAGCACCGGCCCGGGCGCTGCGTCGCCACAGTATCGCCACGCCGCCTGCAATCATCACGACGGCGGTTATATACGCGAGGATCTCACGACCGGGAATGTGGTCACCGAAGGCCTGAATCGGTTGATGGGCTTCATCAAAATCGGCCCAGATAAAATCCATGATGCCGGCAGCAGTTGACGCTAGACCATACATGATTGCGCCAACTCTCATGTCGCGCCAGCGCTTGATGTGCTCGGTGCCGTCCTGTTGGGCGAGATTCAGCATCGCTTCACCGGTCCCGTAGTCTACTCGAAGAAGATTTGATAGAGCCGAGAAACTTGAATTTGTCCTTGACAAATAAGTGTTTACTTATATAAGATTTAGTTTATGGATGGACATTTGAATCTTGATGCTGCTTTTTCGGCTTTGGGCGATCCGACACGGCGAGCGATTCTGGCGCGTTTGGCGAAGGGAGAAGCGACGGTGATGGCGCTGGCAGAGCCGTTCAAGATGACGCAACCGGCAATTTCCCAGCACTTGAAGGTGCTGGAAGACGCTGGGCTTGTGGTTAGCCGCGTCCAGGGCGCCAAGCGTCCTCGGCGCCTGGCGAAAGGCGGTATCAAAGCGATTGATCAATGGCTTGGCATGCTGCGAAAAGCACTGGAGCGAAACTACGACCGATTGGACGAGGTTCTGGCCGATATGGAGCAAGAAAAAGGAGGAGAAAAGCGATGAGCAAATTAACACTGAAGACAGAAGGCGACACACACGTGGTGGTAACAAGGCGCTTCGCTGCGCCTCCCGAGGCCGTGTACCGTGCGCACACGGACCCGAAGTTAATTCAGAAATGGCTGCTCGGCCCCGATGGCTGGACTATGCCCGTTTGCATCAATGAGGCAATACCGGGGGGCAAGTTCCGTTACGAGTGGGTGAATGGCAAGGGCGCCGGATTCCACATCACCGGCGAATATCTGGAACTCCAACCGCACAGCAAGATCGTTCATGTCGAGCGGATGTTCCTGCCAGATCCTACGCCGGATAACCATGTTGAAACGCGGTTTGAGGCGGATGGCGCGGGCACGTTGATGACTATGCGAATGACCCTGCCCGATGCCAAGACGCGCGCGGGCATGCTCGCGACAGGAATGGAACACGGGATGGAAGCGAGTTACGTTCGGCTGGAAGGCATGATTTAAGGGGAGTGGCGGCGAGCGCACTGCTTGTTACTTTTGACAATTCTATCTCTGCGCCGCGACCGACACACTTTCGCCGGATTGAAACTGTGCGGCGGTTCGTTCGGAAGTCGCCAGCCGCGACTGAAGCGAAGGTCGCCGGGTTGGCCAAGCAGGAGAGTTTTTTATGTTGATCGTATTGCTGCTTTTTCTTGGCTTTGGAACAACTTCACCGCCGATGCCTAAGGCGGAGGAGGGCCCACCCACTCTCATCGTCGAAGTGGTAGATCCTGTCTATATTCCTTTGCCGGACAGTGAAGTGACGGTGAAGGCAGCAAGCGGGAAAGGCGCATCAAAATCGGTTCACGCCGATGATAACGGTTACGCGAAGTTCTGGGTGGACACTGGCGTCGCGTATACGATTGAAGCCAAAACGCAGGGATTTAACAAAAGGACTTTGAAACATATCTTCATTGCAACACCGAAACCAGCTTCGCCGACCGCGCACGTACAAATCAAGCTGCAGCCGACAGGTCCATTTAACTATAAATAAGGGACTTCGCGCCGGAGATGAGAGATCGTCGCCGACGACAATCTTATTCAGATTTGTCGCGAGCATCGCCCGAATCAGTGCGCGAATAGGTTTAGAGGGACGGCGTTGGCCATGGCTTTGTAGCCGGCGGGGGAGGGGTGCAGGTGATCTCCGCAGTCGTAGGTGGGCAAAAGGTGTTCGGGGTTTTGCGGGTCGCGGAGGAGGGCGTCGAAGTCGATGACAGCGTCGAAGTGGCCCGGGGCGCGAATCCATTGGTTTACTGCTTGGCGGTCGGACTCGCTCAGCGGGCCGGGATGATAGTAGGTTGAGCCGACGTAGGGAGTGATGGTGGCTCCATAAACGCGCAGGCCGTGGGCGTGGGCGCGCGCAATGATTTGCTGATAGGCAGACAGGATGAGTTTTACGTGGGCCGCGTGTTCCGCGGGAGGCACTTCGCGTTCGCGAGCCAGTCCGCCGAGATCGTTCACACCTTCGAAGACGATGACCCAACGCACACCGGCCGGCGCGAGCACGTCGCGATCAAAACGCGCCAAGGCATTTGGACCCAAGCCATCCGTCAGCAAATGATTGCCGCCGATGCCCTCGTTGGATATGCCGATGTTGCGCGTGTCGGGCGAGGCTTGCAGGCGTCGCGCGAGTACGTCGGTCCAGCGGTCGTTGCCGTTGGTGGTGGCGCCGTGTCCGTCTGTGATGGAATCGCCGAGGGCCACGACCGCTGCAGCTCCTGGAGCGGCTTGCACATCGAATCCTGAAATCTGGTACCAGTGATCTACGTGCTTTGGGTCGGTAAGGTTCGCGGCGCTTACGGCGTCTCCGTGTTGGTAGTAGGAAGTGGCGCGCGATCCCGGATGGCCCGTTTGTTTTGCCGGCGGCGAATCGAGGTGAAACGTAACGGCGATGTCGGAGAGCGGCGCTGCAGGAAAATCGAACGGGTCTGAGACGAACTCGGCGCCTGAAGGAACGGTGACATCGGCAGCGCCTGCGAATGTGAGCGGGTGATCGCTAGCGGCGTCTATAGATGGAGATGTAGGCGAAAGCGGGCGCGCAACGTGGACGGATGTGAAGTGGAGTGCCTCGGTGCCGAAGGCGTTCGAGAGATGTACGCGCAGAGTTGCGCCGCCAACAGACAAGTGAAAGATCTGCCGCACGGTGGCGTCGCGCAGGTCGTCGGGCGGCAAGGCGTTCTGCGGCTCCGGGATTTGCTGGGAGGATCCCCAACTGGCTACCCACACTTGGTCTGGGGCCACTGACTGGGCTAAAGCAGAAGCCCAAATGCAACTGGCAAGGAAACCGAGGGTCGCAAAGAATTTTAGGGTTTGTTTCATGGGAGCAAACTAAGCCAGCATATCACTCCCCTGGATGCTCGAGCGGAAGTTGCCCGAAGCAGAATCGGCGCGACGGACTGAAGGGAACTTTATCAACGGAAAAGAGGCAATACTGGTGCACGGAATAGCGTCTTCGGCATGCCTGGCGAAGCAAAATGGATGGTATGGACATTGCGGGCGGAGTGGGCGAGACTGCGGGATTCTGCATCGAATGTGTGAAGTGAGGCGGCGATGGATGAATCGGGAGAACTGAACCGGCTGGTGCGGGAACTGAATGAGGGGCGCGGGTCGGAGCCTGCGGACGCGGGAGCGACGGCGCTGCTGGATCAGTGGCTGGAGACGCTAGTCTCAAAAGGCGGAAGCGATTTGCTGCTGGTGGAGAATGCGCCGCCGTGCATGCGCGTGCAGGGAGAAATCCGGAAGATCGAAGCAAACACGCTGGACGGGGGAGATATTGAGGCGGCAGTGCTGCCTGCACTTTCGCGGCATGCGCTGGAGGTTTACCGCGAGTCGTCGATTGCGGATGCTTCTTACCGGATTGAGGGTGTAGGGCGATTTCGGATTAATCTGCACCGGGAGCGCGGGCGAGCGGCGGCGGCGATTCGTGCGCTGCCTGCGCGAGTGCCGGCGCTGCAAGAATTGCATCTGCCGGCGGCGGTGGCGAACCTGGCGCATTTACCCCGCGGGCTGGTGCTGATCGGCGGGCCGGCGGGATCGGGGAAATCGACGACGCTGTCGGCTTTGATTCAGGAGATCAATGCGAAGGAAGCGCGGCACATTGTGACGATTGAGGATCCGATCGAGTGCGAGCACACGCATATTCGAAGCGTGATCGAGCAGGTGGAGGTGGGAACGGACGCGCCGGATTTTCCGACGGCGTTGCGGGCCGCGCTGCGGCAGGCGCCAGACGTGATTGTTGTGGGCGAGATGCGCGATCCAGAAACGATGCGGATTGCGGTGGCCGCGGCGGAAACGGGGCACCTGGTGCTGTCGACATTGCACACGACGGACGTAGCTTCGACGGTGGGACGGATTGCGGATTCGTTTCCGGTGGAGAGACAGAATTCGATCCGGCAGGAGTTGGCGATGGGGCTGGCGGCGGTGCTGACGCAGATTTTGTTGCCCAGCAAACATGGCGGGCGATTGCCTGCAGCGGAATTGTTGATGGTGGGATATGGGGCGCGGCACCACATCCGGCGGAATAATTTGCAGCATTTGCATCAGGAAATTCCTCTGACGAAGAGGAAGGGATCGTTCACGTTGGAGGAGTCGCTGGTGACGATGGTAAAGAACGGGGACATCGAGCGAGAAGATGCGGCGTTGTGCGCGATTCACCCGGATGATCTGGATATTTTGTTGAAGGGGGCAGCGGCGGCAGGATGAATGAGGTGAAGGAAGTTTAGGAAGTTGAGGAGGTAAAGGATGAAGGGCGGAGAAACGTGGGGTGCATGGGTTTGATGGAGCCTCCGGCACTCGGCTGAGACGAATGCGAATACTATGCAGATTAAACTGATTGAAGCCTTTAGAAGCGGATTCCGAACGCTGCAACGCAATTTCCTGATTACCTTATTATTAACATCTCCAGTCGTCCTCGCGTTCGGTCAAACTGCGCAAGTTGCGGCTGAGAAACCTACGTTTTACGCGGGGGTTTTACCGATATTGCAGGGACATTGCCAGGTTTGTCATCGGACTGGGGGGATTGCGCCGATGGCGTTTGAGACATATGAGCAGACCCGGCGGTGGGCTGGGGCGATTCGGGCGGCTACGCGGGAACGGACGATGCCGCCGTGGTTTGCGGAACGTGGGATCGGGAAATTTTCGAACGATCCTTCGTTGAGCGATGCGCAGATTGCGGTGCTGGCGGCGTGGGCGGACGCCAATGCGCCTGCGGGAAATCCGGCGGAGGCGCGCGCGGAACGGAAATGGTCTGGGCGGTGGACGATGGCGGAGCCGGACTTGGCGGTGACGATGACGGAGGGCGTGAAAATTCCGGTTGATGGCGAAGTGGATTACACGTACGAAATTGTGCCAACAAATTTTAAGGAAGGGCGGTGGGTGCAGGGATCGGAAATTTTGCCGGGCATGCCGGAGAATGTGCATCACGCGGTGGTTTACGTGCGGCCACCGGGATCGCCGTGGCTACGGCACGCGCCGGTGGGGAAGCCGTTCACGGCGGCGATGTTGACGAGCGAGGAAGATCGCCGGGACGCGATGTGGACAGACAGTGACATTTTGTTGGTGTACGCGCCGGGAAGCACGCCGGACGATTGGGCGGAAGGGATGGCGAAATACGTGCCAGCGGGATCCGACCTGGTTTTTCAGATGCATTACACGACGAATGGAAAAGCGGGAACGGATGTGACGCGGATCGGATTGCGGTTTGCGAAGAAGACGCCGGAAAAGAGAGTGTTGACGTTGCAACTAACGAACGATCATTTTTTGATTCCGCCGGGGGTGCCGGATTATCGCGTGGAAGCCTGGGGAACGCTGCCGAATGACGCGCTGCTGCTGAGTTTTTTTCCGCACATGCACCTGCGGGGAAAGCGGTTTGAGTACAACATTGTGGAGAGAAACGGAAGCATCGAGCCACTGCTGCGTGTGAATTACCATTTTCACTGGCAGATGAGTTACCGATTGACGGAGCCGCTGGCGTTGAAGGCGGGAACGAAATTGCAAGCGGTTGCATGGTTCGATAATTCGAAAGGAAATATGCATAACCCGGACCCGGACGCGGCGGTGCGATGGGGAGAGCAGACATCGGATGAGATGATGGTGGGATTTTTCGATGTGGCCGTGGGCAGGGATTTCGATAAGGAGCGCTTTTTTCAGAGGGAAAGTCGGAAATAGAAATTGGAAAAGGGAAAATGGGAAGGACAGTCCGGGCAGGGTTGGTGAATTGGCTGTTTCGAGACTGGGTAAGCGCAAGAGCCCACAAGCAACTTCGGCGTGTGTGGGTCAGCCGGAGAAGGTAGTAGAGAAAACACAGGATCACAGGTAGGAGTACCTGTGCCACTTCAAAACTGAGATGGCGGCAGCAGGGCTGCCGCTGGGCGTTTGGGTGGTGGGATTGCACGTGTGCAAGGCGGGAGCTCGGCTCCCGCACTCCAAGAAAAGGCTGGCCGGAAGGACAGTGAGACGGAAACGCTATTTGTAGATTGACCAACGCGAGTTGGGGTTTCCGTGCAGGTGGGACAGGGTGTGCTAGATTGCGAAATTGGAGCATTCGCAGCGCGCACAACTGTGAGTACACAGACACCTACCGACCCACGCCGCCCCACGGCCCCGCCGGCGCCCCAACAGGTACCGAAGATACGCCATGTGGAAGTGTACTGGCACACCGTGTCATACAAGACGGTGGGACTGCTGATTGTGTTGGTGGTGGTGATCATCATCGCGGGGATGTACGCGACGATACCGAACTGGACTGACATCGCCGAGAAAAAACTGAACAACGCGCTGGGAAATCAAGAGTCCGAAATACTGACGAGCGCGCAGACGCAGGCAAAATTCGTGAACCTGGATGGCCGGGTCCAGGTGAAGAAAGTGAATTCGGTCACCTGGGTGGATGCGGATTACCACACAACGCTGGACAAGGGAGACCTGGTGCAGACGGGATCGGATGGAGCGGCGCGCGTCACGTTCGCGGACGGCACGGAGTATACGGTTAATAAGGATACGTTGATTACGGTGGAAGAGAACACCGTCACGCGCGATCACTCGAACACGGCGGTGCGCATCAATACGGGCGCGGTGGACCTGGCGACGCCGACATGGACGTTGCGCGATGCGCAAGCGGCGGTGAGCGTGGAAGACGCGACCGCATACATGAAGCAGAACAGCCGTGCGACGGTGAAAAACGATCCGAACCACAACGAGCACGAAATCGTGGTGGCGAACGGCGGCGCGGAAGTGAAACGTGGAAACGAGACCATCGAGTTGACGCAGTGGGAGAAGGCGAGTTTCCCGACCGGAGGAGCGACGCAGAAGTCGAACGTGCTGGCGCCGCCGGGGCTGGTGGCACCGCTGAACCTAGCTCCGATTATTTCGGAAACGCCGAAGACGGCGACGATCCGGTTTGAGTGGCAGCCGGTGGATGAGGCCGTGAGCTACACGCTGCGGATCAGCGCGACGACGATGTTCACGAAAATGGTGAAGCAAGTACAGGTGAGCGGGCCGAGCGCGGAGATAACGGGGCTGGAGGCAGGGGATTATTTCTGGAACGTGACCGCGACAGACGCGAAGAAAGAAACGAGTGAATTCAGCGAGACGTTCAAGTTTTCGCTGGTGGCGCAAGGCAAGATGCAGGCCATGCTGCTGGAAATCGAAAGCACGCAGATGCACGGGCGCGTGGCGGAACTGATCGGCAAGACGGAGCCGGGCGCGGCGCTGATCGTGAATGGCCAACCGGTGGCGAATATTTCGCCAGACGGAACGTTCCGGCACTTCACGGAACCGTTGGAACCGGGAGAACACACGCTGGTGGTGATCGGGTCAAACCGGCGCGGGGGAACCGCAACACAAAAAGTTTCCATCGTTGTGCCGAAATAGGCGTTGTGCCGAAATAGATTTGGGGAAAAGCAGGTTGTGATTTTGCGTGTGCCGCCGAATCCAGCGACAATGGTAAGTCGAACTGGCGGTGGGCGAACGCGGAGATCCTACCGGGCAGGACCCTCTCCGCAGGGGGAAAGCAGTAATGAATAAGAATGGATACAACCTGAGGTCGGTGTTTAGTTTGTTTTCCTCCGATCTGGCAATCGATCTGGGAACGGCAAACACGCTGGTGTTTTCGCACGGCAAAGGCATCGTGGTGAACGAGCCGTCGATCGTGGCGATCAACAAAGCGAGCGGCGAAGTGGTGGCGGTGGGGCGCGAAGCGAAGGATATGCTGGGACGCACGCCGGGAAACGTGGTGGCCATCAAGCCGATGAAAGACGGGGTGATCGCGGATTTCAAGGTCACCGAGAAGATGTTGACGTATTTCATTCAGAAAGCGCACAACCGGCGAGTGCTGGTGCATCCGCGCATCGTGATCGGGGTGCCGAGCGAAATTACGCCGGTGGAAAAGCGCGCGGTGCAGGATTCGGCTTACCGGGCGCGGGCGAGCGAAGTGTACCTGGTGGAGCAGGCGATGGCGGCGGCGATTGGCGCGGGATTGCCGATTGAAGAGCCGAGCGGAAACATGGTGGTGGACATCGGCGGCGGCACGACGGACATCGCGGTGATTTCCATGAGCGGCATCGTGTACTCACGTTCGGTGCGAGTGGCCGGGAACGAGATGGACGAAGCGGTGATGCAATACCTGAAGCGGAAGTACAACTTATTGGTTGGGGAACGCACCGCGGAACAGATCAAGATGGAGATTGGGTCGGCCTATCCGCTGGAGAAGCCGCTCACGATCGAAGTGAAGGGACGGAACCTGATCGAGGGGGTGCCGCGGACGGTGACAATTGACGACAGCGAAATTCGCGAAGCGCTAAGCGAATGCGTGGCGACGATTTTGAATGCCGTACGCGTGGCGCTGGAACGGACACCGCCGGAACTTTCCGCGGACATCAGCGACCGAGGCATTGTGCTGACGGGCGGAGGCGCGCTGCTGAAGAATCTGGACAAGCGCATCCGGGAAGAAACGGGATTGCCGGTATCAATTGCGGATGATCCGCTGGCGTCGGTGGTGCTGGGAACGGGAAAGATGCTGAGCGACTTTAAATTGTTGCGACAGGTTTGCATCGACTGAGAAAGTTTCCAGTTATCAGTTCTCAGTCTTAAGTTTAGGAAGCGGCGGGTCGGGGCACTTGCGCAGCGAGTCGGTTGGCTTAAAACAAATTGCGGTTTGGGCTGATCTGTCGAGAGGAAACCCACCTTCCTGTCCGCGGGCGGTCACGAGACGCGAGTTACGGTTCAGAACATGGTAGCAATTCCATCCAAACACCGGTCGTTGACACTGCTGGCAGCGGTGCTGCTGGCGCAGATGCTGATGCTGGCGGTGCAGATCAAAGTGGACTCGCGCGGCCGATTGATCCGGGTATGGGCGATTTCCGCGGCGTATCCATTCGAACGCAGCGGAGCGTGGGGATTCGGAAAAGTACGCGGCGTGTGGAACCATTATTTCGCGCTACGTAATACGGTGCAAGAGAACGAAGCACTGCGAATCGAAAACGATGCGCTGAAACTGACGATTTCGCAATTGCAAACCCGCGCGGCAGAGGCGGACCGGCTGGCGGGAATACTGGGCTTCAAGCAGACGCACGAGCAGGTGCCGATGGTGGGCGCGCGCGTGATTGCGGCGAGCGCGGGAACAGCGAGCCGAACGATTGAAGTGGATCGCGGGGAACGGGATGGAATCCGGCGGAACATGGCAGTGATTACGCCGGACGGAGCGGTCGGGAAAGTGATCGAGGTATATCGAGACACCGCGCAAGTGCTGCTGCTGACAGACAAAGATGGCGGCGCGGGCGCGATGCTGGTGGACTCCCGGACGCAAGGAGTGGTTGGCGGAACCGGCGAACCGATGATCCAGATGAAATATGTAGCCAACGAAGACACGGTCAGCGTGGGAGAAAAAATCGTCACCAGCGGGATGGACAAGATATTTCCTCGAGACATTCCGGTGGGAACCGTTGTGGAAAGCAAAGCGGGGAACACGTTCAAGCAGATTCGCGTGGAACCGGCAGCGAGGCTGGACCGGCTGGAAGCGGTGATCGTGCTGCTGTCGCAGGAGCCGGTGGACTTCAAGAACAGCGCGCAGAGCGCCCAGAGCGGATCGGCCAGCAATCCATCCAGTGCACAGAGCGCCACGCCAGCGGCGGCGGAGAAGCCATGAACGACGCGTACGAACTGCACAGCGGCGAAACGCACATCGAAGTACACAAGTTTTATCCGGGCGCAGTGGTGTTGATGGCCGCGGCGGCTCTGGTATTCCAGGCTACGGCGCCGGTGTATTTTCCACGGTTGAATATTCTGGATTTGCCGCTACTGGTGACCATCTATTTTGGATTGAGCCGGCGGAATCCTTCGACGGGATTGCTGCTGGGCATGGTGATCGGACTGGCGCAGGACGCCCTGAGCGGGCCGACGGTGCCGCTGGGATTTTACGGGATCGGGAAGACGGTGATTGGGTATCTGGCGTCGTCGATCGGGGCGCGACTGGATACGGAACATCCCGCGGCGCGGTTTGCGCTTATTTTCGGTTTTTTCGTGGTGCACCAGGGGATCCTGGTGATTGTGCGAAGGGTGCTGCTGGCGCAGCCGGAAGCGTGGATTAATGCGCACCTGGCGATTGCGGCGGCGGTGAATGCGCTGCTAGGCACGGTGCTGTTTTTGGCGTTGGACCGGCTGAGACGGTCGTCGTAACCTCCTAAGCAATTCCCCAAGTGGAACGCAGCGCGGAATGCTGCTAGAATACAGTTGTAATAATTTGCCCTATGCTGATCTTTGATTCGTCGACGCTAATTCTGCTGGCTAAAGTCGAGCTGCTCGATGTTTTTCTCGGCGGAATGTCGTTGAGGGTGGCCGTTCCTCCGGAGGTGGAGAAGGAGTGCTGCAGACACAAGAAGACGTTGGACTCGATGGTGATTCAAAGGGCAATCGATGAGTCTCGGATAGATGTGGTCGCGGTGAAGGACAGAAAGTTAATTTCAAAGTTGGAACTTGATTTCAGTCTGGGGGCCGGGGAGTCAGCAGCGATTGTGCTGGCCGTTGCACGACAGGCAAGCTTATTGGGGATTGATGACAAAAGCGGAATCAATGCCTGCAAGTTTATGGGGATCCCTTTCACAACGGCAGTCAACATTCTCATTGGGTGCCGGGAAAAGGGATTGTTAAGCCGGAGTGAGGCGCTAACTAGACTTGTGCGGTTAGCAAAATATGGGCGATATAAGGGACTCATCCTGGAGGATGCAAAGGCGAGATTGGAGATGGAGAAATGACAAAAACAATGAGTATTCGGATGGACCGCGAGAACTATGAGTTTCTGCGCGAGATGACGAAAGAGGAAAAGAGCGATCTGTCGAAAACTGTTCGCGAGTTGGTAACGCGCGGCAGGCTTCTTCTTGCGATCGAAAAGTATCGCAGTGGGGGAGCTTCACTAGGGAGGGCAGCAGAATTAGCCGGCGTGCCTTTGGGACAGATGATGACCATGCTGACGGAGTTTGGCGTGGAGAGCCGGATCGAGAAAGAGGATTACCTACAGGGCTTGGAGAATCTCAGAACAACTGTGTAAATGGAGCGATGTTGTTTTCGGCGTTGGACCGGCTGAGAAGATCGTGGTGGCGCACCAGGCGATGGCTATCATAGATTCACGAGGGTGGGATTCAATTCAGCCCTGACTGAAGCGGTATTCTACACGGACCATATGTGTGGTCTATGCGGCGAGGGCAAGTACGTTTTCATGAGGAAGCAGAATGACAGATGGATCGTAGTCGGTACGGCCAGCCGAGGGATATCGTAACGCGCTATTTCGTGGGGGCGCGGACATGGGGCGAAGCAGTGCGGTTTTTTCTTTGGTCGCCAGGAAGAATTTTTCGGAGCCGCTACCAAATGCGGCGCACACCGTAGCTGTCAAAGACCATGTCATTGCTTAGGATGGGGATGTTCTCGGCTTGGGCTTGGGCAATGAGCATGCGGTCGAAAGGGTCTTTGTGGGGACCGGGAAGCAGGCCTGCACGCATGGCGTGATCCATAGAAATAGAAAGCAATTCAAATCCTTCCCGTTCCAGATAGCCTACAAAATCCGCGGCGAGTTCCGCTGCGGAAAGAAGTTTGCCGAGTCGAACTTTGGTAGCAATCTCCCAGGCGGATGCAGCGCTGACTATTCCGATATTTTTGGTTTGTGAGATAACCGACCGCGCCCGGTTGCTTAGCGAAGGATCATCTGAAAGCCACCACAGCAGGGTGTGAGTGTCCAGAAGAGCTCTCATGGTCAGCTATTCCCAAGCCGCGACTTCCTCCGGCGGGAGCGGCTCAAAAAATTCCGGGCCGACATGCAGCTTGCCTTTGAGAGCGCCGGGTTGCCGCTTCCCTTTTACCTCCCCCAGGGCAACGAGCCGGGCGACGGGTTTGTCACCGCGAGCGATGATGATTTCTTCTCCCTCGGCGGCCTTTTTGATGAGGCGGGAGAGGTTGGTTTTGGCGTCGTGAATAGTAATGACAGGCATCTTCGCTCCTTAGCTAATCTATATTAGCTAAGACTTCTACAAAGTTCAAGATGGAAGAACGCTGGCATAAAGCCAGCGCTACGGGAGTGCGCAATCAGTGGGCCAGGAGAAATTGTTTGAAGGCGGGGTAGTCGTTGGACATTTGTTGGGAGAGTTTGGGTTGGTTCAGGTGGCGGGCCAGGCGTTCGGGGAGTGGAGGGGCCTGGCCGATGGCTTTTTCTACGATGTCGGCGAATTTGGCGGGGTGGGCTGTAGCCAGGACGAGGCCCTGGGAATCTTCGGGGTGTTCCTTGCGGTAGGCTTCCCAGGCGTGAATGCCAACAGCGGTGTGCGGGTCGGAGACGTAGCGATAGCGATCCCACACGGCATGCATTTCGTGGAGAGTTTGTTCGTCGGTGGCGCCGTGTCCCCAAATTTCCTTGCGAACATTTTCGAGGCGATTGCGGCAGAGATCGAGCAGGCGCGGAAAATTGTTCGGATTGCCGACGTCCATGGCGTTGGAGTATGTGGCGACCGCGGGGCGTGGATGATATTCGCCGGAGAGCAGGTATTGCGGGACGACGTCGTTGGCATTCGTGGCAGCGATGAAGCGTGAGACAGGAACGCCGACGCGCTTGGCGAAAATGCCGGCAGTAAGATTGCCGAAATTGCCGCTGGGAACGGCGACGACGAGCGGAACGGAAGCCACTGGCAACTGGCGATACGCGGCGACGTGATAGAACATTTGCGGGAGAAGGCGGCCAACGTTGATGGAATTGGCGGAAGTGAGAAAGGCGCGCTGGTTGAGCTGGTCGTCGGAGAAGGCTTGTTTGACAAGGCGCTGGCAATCGTCGAAGGTGCCGCAAACTTCGAGGGCGGTGATGTTCTGGCCCAGCGTGGTGAATTGTTTTTCCTGGGCTTCGCTGATGCGCTTGGACGGATAAAGAATGACGACGCGAATGCCGGGAACGCCGAGAAAACCGTGAGCAACGGCGCTGCCGGTGTCACCGGAAGTGGCGACTAGAACGGTGAGGAGGCGGGATTCGCCGCGAACGAAATAGCCCATCAGGCGGGCCATAAAACGCGCGCCAAAATCCTTGAAGGCCAGCGTGGGGCCGTGGAAAAGTTCGAGAATGTGGAGCGCGGGGGAAAGAGAAACGAGCTTCACGGGAAAATTGATGGCTTCAGCAACGATCTGCCAGAGGACTTCTTCGGGAACATCGGGCGTAGCGAACGGGCGCACGAGGCGGAAGCAGACTTCGGTGAAAGGCAGTCGGCGAAATTCCTCGAGCTCTTCGGGAGTATGGCGGGCAATTTCCGCGGGCATGTACAAGCCGCCGTCGGGAGCCAGGCCGCGGAGAACCGCGCCACGAAGAGAGGTGAGCGGTGCTTTGCCGGCGGTGCTGCGGTATCTCATTGTGCGTGGTCCGGTTGGACGATTGGTTCTAGTGTAATGCGACAAGCGGGAAATTGCTGTGGGGGTGGTAATGCTGTGCTTGAAGCGTAGTAAGTTGAGATCCTTCGCCCATCCTTGTCGGATGAGCTCAGGATGACAACGCTTACGGATTGGTTAAAGGACGCCTGGATGGTCGAAGGATTTTCGACCGTAAAAGCGGCAGCAGGGCTGCCGCACTCCAAAGGTAAACCAATCATCGGCGGCTTTCTTGCAGCGCGGCCACTTTGTCGAGGAAGGCCTGGCCGGCTTGCGCGTCGCGATTGGTGCCGGGCGGCGATATCTCGTGCAATTGCAGAGTGGGAAGCGTGATGTGAGCGAGAGCCTCATAGCTTTGGCTGCGCGCGGCGATGAGAACAGGGTAGCAGCGGATGACGGTTTGCTGCGGCGTTTCTCCGGGACGCGGACGAAACGCACTTTGCCAGAGCACGGGCTTGGGATCCTGAAGATAACGACGAATGAGGAGTTGGACTTCTTCGCTGGCTGCGGCGAGATAGACGACGGTCATCTGACGGCGGAGGCGATGGAGGGTGTGATTGCCGGTGGCGATGACGCTGCCGCTGGTGTCCAGAATGAGATCGCGCTTGGGATCCTTTTCGAGACCGGCGAGAACTTCGTCGAGGACGGCAATTTCTTCGGTCAAGTACTGGTTTTCGCGCTCAGGATAGGTGGGTGCATCGGGCCAGCCCATCCAGGCCGCGACACCATTGATGCCAGTGTAGCCGCCGGCTTTGAGGACGGGAGCGAGACGAGCTTCGATCTGATCGTCGCAGCAGACGGTGGGACAGCCGAGCGCGGCGAGATTTTTGGCCCAGTGAGATTTACCAGAACCAGACATACCGATGAGCGCGAGACGTAAAGACTTGTCAGAACGAGGCGGCATAGGGAATTAAAAAGTCTAAAGGAAGAGGCGCGGGCAAAGAAATAAAAAAGACATGTGTTTCGCGAGGACAGGATCCTCGATGGGAGCTTGCAAGGACGGAAAGAGCAGAGGGATTCCTCACTTCGAAGACTCCGTTCGGAATGACGGGGTTCCCTCTCTCGGGCAAGCGCACGATTACTTTATTTGGAGGTGCTGGTAGTGATGCCAGGAGGACATGTCGGAGACGATGATGCGGTCGCCGGGTTGTAATCCTTGGGCAATTTGTACGCTGTCGTCGGAGGTGCGCCCGAGAGTAACGTCGACGCGAGTAGCCTGGTTGCCGTCGTCGGAAAGCTTGAAGAGCGAGAGAGGCGCTCCGGCATGGGTCTGCAGCGGCCATTTGACGAACGTGGTACTGGAAATATTGTCGACATCGATCGAGCCGCTGGCGGAAAGATCGGTGCGCGCTTCCCGCGGCTGAGCGCCGGTGAATTTCAGATCGACGGTGACGGTTCCATTTTCCACGTTGGGATCAATGTGAAAAACCTTGGCGGCATAAGAATGATCCTGCAAGGTAACGCTGGCGGGCTGATTCATTTCAATGTTGCTGGCCTGTCCTTCGGGAATGTGAATGCGCGCCATCAGCCGGGCGGAATTAGCGACGCGGGCAAGAATCGTGCCGGGGCCGACTTGCTGGCCAAGACCGATGGAAATTTCTTCGAGAATGCCGGTCATACCCGCGCGAACCTTCAAGGCTTGCTTTTGTTCGGTGCGCAGGCTGTAGAGAGCCTGCATCTGGGAAACTTCGGCCTGCTTGGCGGTCAACTGGGCCTGGCGGGCTTCCGCGGAAATGCCCACGCGCTCGCGTTCGATCTGAAGACGTGTGGCGAGGGAAGCAGCTTTGGCGCTGGAAATTTTTGCATTCATTTCCGTGCCGAGCTGCGCTTTCAAGAGCGCGGAATCGCGATCGGATTCGAGCTTGGCCTGGGTGGCATCGGACTCGAGCTGAGCTTCGATGGCTTTCTCATTCAGAAGCTGCGCCTGCAACTGGACGCGAAGATTGGCGAGTTCGGCTTCGGATTTTTTCATGGCGAGTTCAGCGTCAATGATCTGGCGATCGAGATCGGGATTGCTGAGCTGAAGAATGACGGTGTCTGGCTTCACGTGGGCGCCGGGCAAAAGAAGAATCTGGTCGACGTGGCCATCGGTGCCGGCGGAAAGCCAGCGCACATCCGCGGGAACGAGCGAGCCCAAGCCATCGACGCGGCAAATCATGGAGCCGGATTGGACGGTGGCGAACTGGAGCGAGGTCTTATCGACGGTGGGAGAAGCGGAACGCAGGCGAAGAACGCCAAAGGAAATAGCTAAGCACATTCCGAGGACGAGAACCGGGAGAATAAAACGGAGAAACAGGGGACGGGACAGAAAACGGGTCACACAAACCTCCAACTGATTAGAAATCCTGACCAAAATAATTATAGGCGCTGGGGAAGAAGAGCGAAACAAAAAATGGAAGAAAAGGAGATCAAATAAATCGATTTAAGGCGAAGAAGATACTGGAAAAAAGGGTTGCAAACGCAGGAGTTAGACCCGTACATGATGGGCAACCTGTCCTTTGGTACGAGTTGCACGGGCAAAGGCCAGGTGCTACTTTGAGAAGACTTCACGAAGTTGGCGGCTTCGGAAGGAAAGCGGCGATTCGGGCGCTTCTGAGGGAAAGTGGAGCGAGAAATGTGTGCTCCACGAGAGGAAGAATTCGAAAGCATTCGCTGCCGAAAGAATTGAGAAATTGCGTGGGCGGGCCCGCTTAGCCCTGAAAAAGAGAAAGCCCCGCGCGCAGGTCCTTCGTGTCGTACTGGTTTCGCAACGATAATCGATTGCCGCAAGAACGGCTGGCGGCGGCGTCCTACGTGATCGTGGGAATGATCGCGTTGCTGCTGTTGGGATTCTGGAAACTCCAACTCATCGATTCCGATAAATATGGGCAGATGGCGGAGCGCAACCGCGTGCGCTCGATTCCGATTATTGCGCCGCGTGGACGCATGCTGGACCGCGACGGGCGCGTGCTGGTGGACAATTATCCATCATTCAGCGTGCTGTTACTGCGAGACGACCAGTCGGAGATCGACAAGAACCTGCCGGCGATCGCGGATGGATTGGGATTGTCTCTGGACGATATTAAAGAGCAGCTGAACAACACAGAGAAACTGCCGAAATTCCAGCCCATCGTGATCAAGCCAGAAGCAACGCCAGGAGATGTGGCGTTCATCGAGTCGCATCGCGCGGACATACCGATATTGGAAATGTTGATGGTGCACCGGCGGAGATACTTGCCGGGCGGATTCATGGCGCATGCCAGCGGGTACGTGGGAGAAGTCAGCGAAAAACAGATTGAGGCAAGTGAAGCAAACGGTGGGAAACTGCGCCCCGGGGACGTTGCGGGACAGAGCGGATTAGAGCGGGAATACAACGACCTGCTGGTGGGCACGGACGGAATGCGGCGCGTGATTGTAAACAGCGTCGGCAAGGAAATGGGCCACCTGGACCAGCAGGAAGCGATTCCGGGAAAACAGATTCAGCTGACGATTGATTACGACCTGCAACAAGTGGCGGAAGCTGGGCTGGGAGACAAGCGCGGAGCGGTGGTTGCGCTCGATCCGCGAACCGGAGAAATTCTGGCGTTCGCGAGCCATCCAGCGCCCGATCCAAATGACTTCGCGGTGCGAATTACCAAAGAAGAGTGGCAAAGATTGAATGAAGACCCAGGTAAGCCGCTGCTGAATCGCGTGACGCAAGCGCAACTGGCGCCAGGTTCCGTTTTCAAAATCATCATGGCGACGGCGATGTTGGAATCGAAGGTGCCACCGCCGAACTTCACAGCATTCTGCCCGGGTTACGGGGTCTTTTATGGGCAGATGCACAAATGCTGGGTGTATGGGAAGAAAAGCCACGGTTCGATCGGTTTACATGAAGCGATTGTGCAATCGTGCGACGTGTTTTTTTACAACGTGGGCATGCGCATGGGTATTGGGACCATTGCGAAATACGCGAAGATGCTTGGGCTGGGAGCAAAAACCGGAGTTGATTTGCCTTCGGAGGAGCCCGGGCTGGTGCCTTCCGAAGAATGGGTCCAGCGCGTGTATCACCATAAATGGTATCCGGGATCAACGATTTCGGTTGCGATTGGCCAGGGCTCGGTGATGGTGACGCCGATGCAAGTGGCTTATGTGATCGGAGGGATCGCGTCGGCGGGCGACTTTAAACAGCCGCACTTGCTGAAGGATGCGCAAAAGGTCGGCGAGATGCATGTCGATCTGGCGGAAAGCACGGTGGAGCAGGTTACGCAAGGAATGTACGGCGTAGTGAACGAGCCGGGTGGAACGGGCACGTCCGTAAAGCTACAAGGGATTGAGTTTTGCGGGAAGTCCGGCACGGCGCAGTTGATGAGTTACAGCGCGGCGAGCCGCCTGGGCATGGGCAAAGGCAAGAATGACGGTTGGTTCGTGGGATTTGCACCGCGACGCAATCCGGAAATTGTGGTTGCCGCCGTTGTTGAGGACACGGCCGAGCACGGAGGCACGGCTTCCGGGCCTGTGGTCCGCGATATTGTGAAGGCGTATTACGACAAGAAGAACAAGAAGACGCAAGGACAAGTGACAGCGGGAAATTTGCCGCAGCAGATACAAAAGAGCGGAGTGAACGCGGCGGTGGTGCTGGCGCCTAAAGCGGTGTTGAAAGCGCAGGAAACGGCGCAGGTTGTACCGGCGAGTGTGAAGAAGAAGGGGGAGCCGGAGTAGTTTCAAGTTGATTGAGATGGAAGAGGGATTTCTCACTGCGCGGACTCTGTTCGGAATGGAGTAGCTTTTTGATTTTTATTGTTTCTTATTTTTAAGGGTGAAGATGAAGGACGCGACGGGAGCACGGGACTACGACTGGTGGCTGATAGCCATCATGACGGCGATATGCGCGCTGGGCGTGATCGAGATTTATTCTGCGACACACGGAAGCGCGCTGACGGGAATGCACATAAAGCAAATCCGCTGGCTGGTGATTGGATTCGTGCTGATGTTTGCGCTGTCGCGGCTGGATTATCACGTGATTATGGATCAGGCACCGTGGCTGTACATAGCGGCATTGGTGGCCCTGGTTGCGGTGCTGTTTGTAGGCCACACACGATTTGGCGCCAAACGGTGGATTCCCGTGCTGGGGGAATTCTTTCAGGTGTCAGAATTCGTCAAATTGATTATAATCATAGTGTTGGCGCGCTTCTTTGCGGAAGTACGCACAGACGAGCTCAGCCTGCAGGACTTGATTAAAGCAGGGCTTCTGGTAGGCTTACCACTAGCATTAATTCTGAAGCAGCCCGACCTTGGCACCGCCCTTGTATTAATGCCTATGCTGGTCGTCGGAGCGTTTCTGGCGGGGCTGCAGTGGAAACATGCTGCGGTAGTTGTAATGTTAGGAGTATTGATGCTGCCCGTGGGGTGGCATTTCCTGAAGCCGTATCAGAAAGAAAGAGTAACGTCGTTCAGGCACCCCGAGGAGGACGCCAAGGGTTCCGGCTATCAGGTGTTGCAGTCAAAGATAGCGGTGGGCTCAGGCGGATTCTGGGGGAAGGGATTCGGCAACGGCACGCAGAATCAACTGGGGTATATTCCGGTCCGGTATTCCGACTTCATCATGTCGGCATGGGCGGAAGAACAGGGATTCAAAGGAGTGCTGGTTGCCTTGGGGCTGTACATGGCGTTGTTGTTGCGTTTGGTGCAGAACGCCCAGCGGGCGAAGGATCGCGCGGGCATGTTTCTGGTCATGGGCGTAGCGGCGGCGCTAGGGTTTCACGTTTTGGTGAATGTGGCCATGGTCATCGGGGCGATGCCAGTAACAGGTATTCCATTGCCGTTGATGAGCTACGGAGGATCGGCCACATTGTTTGTATTCCTGGCGATTGGATTAGTGATGAATGTCCGGCTGCGCCGATTCGTCAACTGAACGAAAGCCAGAGCCGAGCGCATAACCTCATTTCAGGGAGGCTGCGCCGGATGGGCGGACCCATTGAAGCGGGTACGCCAGTCGAAAAAGGATTTTTAAGAGTGAGGATAGCAACGTCCGCCGTTACCCCGGGAGTCTCCCGGCAACGGACCAGCCTCGAAAGCAAGAGGTCAAGTAAGTACGAGGGCCGTAGCGCGGCCTCTCCCTCCGGCTTCGATCGCAATGCCATAACAACAAGATTGGTGTGGCCAGCGTGTCCCGATAAGAATCGGGACGGCGCCTTGCCCTGGACCTCCCATGGAGAGGTTCCTGCGGCGGTGCATCCCAAGGAGTTTTCATGTCAAAAGAATTGGTTATATCGGCATCCTCGCACGAGCGCAGGGTTGCCATTTTGGAAGAAGGACAGCTAGTCGAAATCTACATTGAGCGCGAGAAAGAATTTGCGCTTGTCGGCAGCATCTACAAAGGAAAAGTAACGCGAGTCCTGCCAGGCATGCAGTCCGCATTCGTGGACATCGGCCTGGATGGAGACGCCTTCCTGTACGTCAGCGACGTTTTCGAAAATCTGGAAGATTACGATCACGGACACGGAGAAGCGCCGGTTGCGGCGGCTCCGCTGAACCGCGGTGGCAGTGTGCCGCCGATCGAAGTGCTTCCGGGCGAGTCTCTGGGAGCAGCGTCAGGCGTACACGAGCAGATTTTGCATCTGGATGACGCGCCCGGCCACGAAGGTCATTTGGGCGAAGAGCGCCACGGCCTGGATCATGGCGAGAGCCATGGCGAAGGACAGGATGAAGGAGCGGGCGAAGGGCAGGAAGGTTCCGAGTTAGAGGAACGCCAGCCCGAATCGAACGCTTCGGCACCGCAGAATTTTGCGCCCAGCTACAACCCGACACGGAATTATCCGCCGAGAGTCGGCGGAGATCGCGGGCCAGGACACGATCGAGGCCAAGGGCACGACCGCGGCGGAGATCGCGGCGGCGACAGAGGCGGGGATCGTGGACGCCGGGGACGCGGACGTTGGGGACGGCGTCGCGGAGGAAGCGGCGGAGGCGGTGATCGCCGGCATCCGGGCGGTGGCCGCAATTTGCCACCTTCGAAATACGCATCGCCACAAGGCGAACGGGATTCGCGCGGTTACGACAGCCGGCGGCCATCGGGGGATCGCGGTCCGGGTCCTTCGGCGCCAGTGGAATCGCGGGAAGACGACATCGTGTTGCCGGGCGAGTCTCTGGCGAAGTATCGTGGGAGGCCGCAACAAGAACCGGTGAAGCCGGTGGTGGAGCAGGAGCCGGAGGAACGGCAGCCGGATTACGAGCAGCAGGTGGCGCGTCCGGCATTTGGCGCGCAGCCGACGACTGGGGGACCGCGACGGTTCTCTGGAAGCTTGCCGCACTGGGTGCTGGCGGATAACGAGACAGCGGGCGGCGCGGAAGAAGCGGCCGAGGAACACGCGGTGGAAGCCGCGGGAGCAGATGCTCACGTTGCCGAAGAGCATCACGAGACGCCCGGCGAAACGCAACGTAACGGGACCGCGGGACTGAGCGAAGAAGAACTGGCTGCACTCTCCGCGCGACTGGTGGAAGCGAAGCACGAAGAAACACAGGCGCGCGCGGATGCGGACACGCTGGCGGGCGGACCTGACTTCGACGAAGAAGAAGCGGAAGACGAAGCCGAAGAGGAAGGCGAAGAAGAAGGGCTCCACGAAGAGCACGAAGAGCATCACGAGCGCGAAGAAGAAGCGGAAGAGCATCACGAGGAACACCACGAAGAAGTTCACGCAGAGGCAGGCCATCCGGGCGAAACCGGCGAACACGAAGAAGGGCACGCGGGTTTGAGCGAAGGGGAACGCGCCGATCTGGCGCACGACGAAGCGCTTGAACACGTGGAAGCCGAAGCAGCGATGGCGTCCACGACGGAAGGCACGGTCAGCGGAGCGGCGGTGGAAGACGACGTGGTTCTGCTTCCGGGCGAAACACGCAGCCCACGAAGCGGCAGCGCGCCGCGGGAAGAATTTGTGCGGCGGGATTCCGCGCGAATCGGAAGCGATCCGCGTTCGCGGTTCCAGAGGCCGCATCGCGGCGGAGGACGGGACCGTGGCGGACGAGGCCGATTCGATCGGCGCGGAGGCAGCGGCGGTGGCGGTGGAGACCGCGGGCGCGGCCGATTCGACCGGCGCGGTGGAGGCGGTGGTGCACCACATCGCGGACATCATGGCGGCGGGCACGCACCGCAACGGCGTCCACAACTGATTTCGGAGATGTTGAAGGCAGGACAGGAAGTGGTGGTGCAGATCGCGAAGGAACCGTTGGGCAAGAAGGGCGCGCGGATCACGAGCCACGTAGCGCTGCCCGGACGCTTTCTGGTGTACATGCCGACCATCGACCACATCGGAGTTTCGCGGAAAATTGCGAGCGCGGAAAACCGTTCGCGGTTGCGGAGACTGGTTGGCGAAGCGCGCGGCAGCTATCCGGGCGGATTCATCGTGCGGACAGCGGCGGGCGGAGCGACCGACGACGAAATCCGTACAGACATCGAATTCCTGGGGAAGACCTGGAACGAGATCAAGCAGAAGAACGAAGAACGCAAGCCTCCGGCGCTGCTGCACCGCGACCTGAACCTGGTGGAACGGATCCTGCGCGATTACGTCAGCGACGATTTCACGGGGATCTGGATCGACAGCGAAGAGGAATTTGGCAAGGTGGTGGAGTTCGTCAGCCGGTTCCAGCCAAAGCTGGTAAGCAAGGTGAAGCTGTACACGAAGGAGCAGCCGATCTTCGAAGAGTTCGGGATTCAGCACGAACTCGACAAGGCGCTGCGAGCCAAGGTTTGGCTGAAGTCCGGCGGGTACATCGTCATCAACCATACCGAAGCGCTGGTGGCGATCGACGTGAATACCGGCAAGTTCGTGGGCAAAGGCTCCACGCGGCTGGAAGACACGATCGTGAAGACCAACCTGGAAGCGGTGAAGGAAATCGTGCGGCAAATCCGGCTGCGGGACCTGGGCGGGATTATCGTGGTGGACTTTATCGACATGGAAGAGCGCCGGAACCGCGAAAAGGTTCT
This sequence comes from Candidatus Acidiferrales bacterium, assembly GCA_963709705.1. Lineage (GTDB taxonomy): Bacteria > Acidobacteriota > Terriglobia > Acidiferrales > UBA7541 > Acidiferrum. Next base: position 218,326 of record CAVPXU010000012.1, on the reverse strand, counting down.
GGGCGCGCTGCAGATGGCGCTGGAGCAGGACAAGGCGCCGTCCAAGGCGCTTTCGTTCAACGAGTTCGGGCTGGTGTGCATCACGCGCAAACGCACGAAGCAGGCGCTGGAACGCGTGCTGTGCCAGCCGTGCCCGTATTGCACCGGGTCGGGGATGGTGAAGTCTATACCGACGCTGTGCTACGAGATTCAGGCGGAAGCGCGGAAGATGGCTACGGCGGAGCACGAAGGGCCGAACCTGACGCTGCGGGTGCATCCGGAAATTGCGAAGGCGCTGAAGACGAGGGAGTCGATCTTGATCGACGAGCTTGAGCAGAACGCGCACAAGCACATCATTATTCAGTCGGATGCGACGCTGCATTGGGAGCAGTACGATATTTACTAATTTTTAGTAGTAAGTTTTCAGTTTTAAGTAAGGCAAGACGCCTGGGCTTAGCGGCCCGGGCGTTTTTGTTTTTGGGGCTGTTGGACGGGGCTAGTCTGACGCCCTCCATGCATTACAGCCGCTGCTTCCAATATCCCGGTGAGCGATGGCCATGGGCAACCGCAATGACTTGAATGGAAGTTTTGGTTATACGGTAAATGATGGCAAACGGGAAGCGCCTAAAGACAAATTTCCGTATCCCCTGCGCATCGCTCGGCCAACGGTTCGGGGATTCAATCACTAAAGAGACGGCCCGATCCAACTCCGCAACGAAATTGCCAGCCGCAGCTTCGCTCCGTTCTTTGTACCACATTAAGGCTGATTCGAATTCCGCGAGAGATTCCGGATGTAATTCGAGAGGACTAACGGCCATTGAGGATGGCGGATATCTGGCGGCGGGCTACTTCCCAAGAAATAGGCTTCACTTTGCCAGAATTCAGTTCTTCAACGCGGCGAGCAAATTCTACCTTCCACTGTTCTTCTGCTGATATATCCACGGTATCGTCAAGACTTTCGAGCAAAGAGCCAGCCAAAGCTGCGCGCGCTTCGGTGGGAAGGGCCAGCGCCTTTTTCAATATCTCTGAAACATCTTCAGCCATACGCCGATTCTACTCCGGTCTGGTGGTCAATTGTAGGCCTTGGTGCGGATCATTGCTTGGGCGGCGACGGTACTAGTTTTAAGTTTTAAGTTTTAAGTTTTCAGTTTTAAGTGAGGCGATACGCCTGGGCTTTGCGGCCTGGGCCTTTGTTTTTGGGGTGGTTGGGTACGTTTTCTTGGAAATAGGCGAAACATTAGTTGAGCGGGGAGCATCTTTTGTTCGGGAGGCGGCATGGGGGGCCGGTTTTCGAGAAGGATGGCTGGGCGGGGGGCTGTGGCGCTGCTGCTTGGCGGGATTGTGTGTGGCGTTGGCGCTTGTGTTTGTTGGGCGCAGACGGAAAGCCCGTTTGCGATACGGGTGGAGGCGCCGGAGGTGGTGGTGCCGGTGGTGGTGATCGACCGCTCGCACCGGGTTGCGACGGCAGGTGGTTTTTGCGGAGATGGATGAGGAAGTGACCGATTTGTCGCCGGGAGATTTTCGGGTTTTCGAAGATGGGGTCGAACAACCGATAGACAGTGTGGCGTTGGAGTTGCCGCGCATTCGCGACGTGCAGGACAACGTTTCGCATCATATGGAAGATTCGTTTACGCCGCGGGGAATCTGGGCGAGTCCGGATTTGTGGCCGGCGTCTGAGGCGGGTCCCAGTTTCTCTCCTTTGACGACCTACCTTATTTCTTATGCGCCGCCGGCATCTTCGGGTGACGCTTGCCATCGCATCCGTGTGCAGGTGAAGCGGCGCCATGCCGTTGTGTATGCGCGAGAGGAATACTGCAATACCGGGCGGCCGCTTTCGGACCCGGTTGGCGGGACGAAACTGGGCAAGCGCATGGAGGAGTTCGCGGATGCGGGCGAGGAGGGAGAGATTCCCGTCGCGGTGCAAGCAGGCTTCGTCAATGGAGATGCGGAGCGCGGGCGAATCGACGTGGCCGTGGAGTTTCCGTGTAGCGCGTTGAAACGGAAATGGGCGGGAGTGAATTTGTATGCGACGGTGGCGGTGATGGGCGTGGTGCGGGATAAAAATGGAATGATGGTGGCGCGGTTCAGCGATATGACGAGCACTTTGCCGTGGAATTTTTATCGCGGGCCATTGCCGCCAGACCGGGATTTCCTGAGGCTGTGGGAAAACGCGGCGATACCCTCTCGCTACGAGACGCAGATGGAGTTAGCGGCCGGCACTTACAGGATGGAGATTGTTGTGACAGACGGAGAGAAATTCGGGCGGCAGGAAGTGGCGGTGAACGTGGATAGGAAGCGTGCGGGTAACATCGGCATGGGCGATGTTGTTCTTTGCAAGCGGTCCACCGCGTGCTGGAAGGGGCACAAGCCGCGGCGCGCGCGCCGAAGTATGTTCCGTTGGTGAGCAACGGCGTGGAGTTTACGCCCGCGGGGGATACACGGTTTCACGGGAACGAACCACTGGTTGGATATTTTGAGATTTACGGGCTGTCGGCCAGGGACACGGCAGGGGCAAATTTTCAGATGAGAGTTATGGACGCGAAAACCGGGAACGTGCGGATGGACACGGGCTGGCATGTTGTTGACGCGGATGCGCGGGGGAGAGATCGGGCGATTCCGGTTGCGGCGGAGATGGAGATTGATAGGTTGCCGCCGGGGGCTTATGTGTTGGAGGTTCAGGTGGCGGATGACGCGGGGAGAGTGGAGGCGAAACGGGTGAGGGCGTTTGTAGTGGAGGAGTCGGGAGTCGGTAGTTGGTAGATCCGGTTCCAGCGATTGGTCGACCGCAGATGTCACGTGACCATGGAGCGAGCTGATTGCCTCGGGCGGTGGCGGCAGCAGGGCTGCCGCTGAGCGTTGGTAGGCGGGGATTGTGTGTGGAGAAAGCGGGAGCTGGGCTCCCGCACTCCGTGGGTTAGTCGGTATCGCGGGTGGATTTGGCGCTGGTCGATTGGGGGAAGACGTTGTGTTGGGGCGGGGGCATGGGGTTGTAGGGCATGCGATCTTGCCAGAGGAATTTGTTGAGGATGACGTTGTCGGCGGCGTCGGCGTGACTGAAGTCTAGGTTCTTCCCTTCTTTCCACGATTTGGTGTTCATTTCGTAGAGGAGGCCGTTATCGCGATTGCGGTAATCGGCGGCGAAGGGTGGCTGCGTTCCTGGGCCGCTGAAGAGCGGAGCCATAACGGCAGCGCGGGAATCGTTGGCGTTCATGGGAGGCACGCCGAGAAGGGATTCGAGCGTGCGAACCATGTTGATGGTGGTGTAGAAGGTGTGTTCGACGAAGGGATGCGGCTGAGGGAGCGGAGAATATTTGCTGACGACGAGGGCGATGCTTCGATGGGAGTCGACGTGGTCGGGGCCGTCCTGCGCGTCGTCTTCGAGGACGAGGATAGCGGTGTCATCCCAATAGGGACTGTGAGAGATAGCGTCGACGACGCGGCCGACCGCCAGATCGTTGTCAGCAACAGAAGCGGTGGGGCGGGGCTTGCCCTTGGCGCCGCCAGCGGTGTGGTCGTTGGGAAGGCGCAGAAGAATGAATTGCGGGAGAGTGTCTTTGCCGGAATTGCGAGCGGGGAGGAAACCGTTGAACTCGTTGAGGAACTCATCGACACGGAGCTGATCGGGATAGGAAACTTCGAAATCCGGGAATAGCGGATCGAAATGGCCGCGCAGCTCGACTTGCGAAGCAATATTTCTGGCGAGGACGGGAATGTCCCACGGATAAGGGCTGGGACCGCCGCGAGGATCTCCGACATTTGATTCCAGGGCTTCGCTCTTTTTGATTACCGGGCGCTTGCAGGCTACGCCCGCGACTTCGGGTGGACCGCTGGAAGGAGATTGTTCACCAGCGGGGGCGTTGCACCATTTTGTGACAATGAATTCGCCGTAGTGGCGATAGCTGATGCCGTGCTTGGCGAAATTTTTCCAAAGAAAACCGCCGGTAGGTTCGCCTGCATAGGGCAGGTCATCGTCAGCGGAAATGCCGGCAAGGAATTCGCCTTCGGAGTCGTAGGTATGTTCACCGCCGCGATAGCCGATGGGCCAGGTTTTCTCGACGTAATCGGAGATGGAGGCGGAGGTGGACCAGATGTGGCCGTCGCCGGAAACGTCACCGCTATCGTAGAAATTATCCAGAATGCCAAACTGGCGCGCGAGCTTGTGCTGATTGGGGGTGATGTCTTCGCCGTACATGGCGAGATGCGGATCGCCGTTGGCTTCGGAGAGATCGCCGAACAGCTGATCGTAGGTGCGGTTTTCCTTAATGATGTAAATGACGTGATGGATTTTATTTTCGCCGGTAGCGAAGGGAATGTGATCGACGTTGCCCTGGGCGGCGTTGGTTTTGGAGACTTGCTCGGTGTAACTGGCAAGATTTTCTTTCAGTGTGCCCAGCGGGATGCGGGCGAGCGAGCCGTTGGTCATCGCGGGGTTGTAGGGGAAGCGAGGCTGGCCGTTTTCCCCAGCTTTCAGCGCGATGGGATTGGGGCCGGAACCGCGGCCTTTCGCGCTGGCGATGAGGAGATCGGTGCCGGTGGCGGCGACCGCGGTGGGATACCACTCCGTGGGGATGAAGCCGGCAGCAAGCATCGGTTCGCCGGAAGTGGGATGAGATAGATCGAAGACCGCAACGGAATCAGAAATGGCGTTAGCGGAGAAAAGAGTTTTCTCGTCGGTGGAGAGCGCGAGGGATTCGGGATCGCTGCCGCCAAAGAGTTGGCGGGGAAGCTTGGTGGAGAGCGAGTAGAGCAGCTTGCCGGAGTTGGTGTCCAGGACATCGATTTCGTCGCGATTGGTGAGCGCGACGAAGAGGCGGGAATTATCGCGAGAAAGAAGCAACGCGGTGGGATGAGAACCGCCTTCGAGAGGAGCGGCGGGTTTGCGCAAAGGGATGAACCGGACGACGGCGCCGGTGGTGAGGTCGAGTTCGGCGACAGCGGAGGCATTCCAGAGAGAGACAAAGCCGCGCTTGCCGTCCGAGGTGATGGCGGTGGCGTATGGCAAAGATGCGGGGATGCGTTTGAAGGTGGAGAGATCGAAGCGGCGGATGATTTTGCCGTCGGCAGTGCTGAGGAGGAGCGCTTCGTCGGAATTGTTGGAAGCGATGAGGACGGATTCGACGCCGTCACAGAGAGCGATGCTGAGGCCGGCGGGATAGGTGACGTCTTTGAATTCGTCGCGACGGAGTTTGCCGCGAGGGATTTTCGCGCGTGGCGAAAGCGCGAGGAATCGCTCCGGCGTGACTTCGCCATTATGGAAGTCGTAGACGGCGATTCCGTTTCCGGTGCTTCCCTTCCCTTTTCCGAGCGGATCGGTAAGCGAGGCCATGGAGGCATAGAGGTGCTTGCCGTCGAGGCTAAAGACCAGGCCGAGGAAATAGGTTTGCTTGGCCTCGATGCCGAGGCGATCATCGGGAAAATCGCGAATTGTGTTGGTTTCCAGATCGAGGACGGTGAGGGATTGTTTGCGGCCGGAAGTGTAGGCGCCGAAACCGCTGTGGAGGAAGACAGCGTAACGCGCATCGGGAGAGACCGCGGCGGCCGTGGGGAAATTATTGATGCGGCGAGGATTGCCGGGAAGTTCGCCGAAGATTTTGCTGTTGGGAATTTGCGTAGGGGGATTTTGCGCGAGTAGAGGGAATACAACCAGAAAAACCCACAGGCACGATTGCGCTACGACGCGGCAAAGTCGCATGGACGCATTATAGGGGATTTGGCGAGGGGCAAGGTGAACGGAGAATGAAGTGTGGCGGCGGTTTTTCGGCGAATGATGCCAATTTGGCAGCAGACAATGCGGCTGTTTCGTTGAGGGCTGGAAAGACTATCGTGAGCCGCCTGGGGGGCACATGGCAAGTAAAGCAAAAACAGGCAGCGTTGATCTTGTTGCGGGGGCATTGCAGGACGCCGAGGAAAGATCGCGCGTGTATTTGCGGTCACTCGCGAATCGCAAAGTGTTTCCGAGCGTGTCCGCGGTGGCTGGGCTGACTCATTTTCGCGAGGCGCTTCCTGAGCGGCCTTGTGCTCCGGCGGACGTGGTGCGGATGCTGGATGAGTTTGGTTCGCCTGCCACGGTGGCCAGCGCTGGCGGCCGCTATTTTGGATTTGTGATCGGTGGGACGCTGCCCGCCGCTTTGGCGGCAAGCCGGCTTGCGAATACGTGGGATCAGAATGCGGCATTCCGCGTGATGTCACCCGTGACGGCGGAAATCGAAGAGGTAGTGCTGCGATGGGTCTGCGAGATATTCGGATTGCAGCCTGATTGCGAAGGCGGGATCGTCACGTGCGCGACGGCCGCGAATTTCACTGCGCTCGCCACCGCGCGGCATGCGCTGCTGGCTCGAAGCGGCTGGGATGTGGCAGCGGATGGAATGTTTGGCGCGCCGCCGATTGACGTGATTGTCGGCGAGGAAGTACACGCTTCGGTTCTGAAAGCGTTGAATCTTGCAGGATTTGGGCAGAAGAGGGTGACGGTCGTTCCCGCAGATGCGCAGGGGCGCATGAGGGCGGACAAACTGCCAAGGCTAATGAAAAATTCGCTGGTGTGCATTCAAGCTGGGAATGTGAACACGGGTGCGTTCGATCCGGCGGACGAAATTTGCCGTTGGGCGCATGAAAACGACGGGTGGGTACACGTTGATGGCGCGTTTGGGCTGTGGGCTGCCGCTTCGCCGAAGCATGCGCATCTGGTGAAAGGATTCGAACTGGCGGATTCGTGGGCGACGGATGCGCACAAGTGGCCGAACGTGAACTATGACTGCGGAATCGTGCTGGTACGCAATGCTGCCGCTTTGCGTGCCGCGATGACGATCAGCGCCGCTTATCTACAACCCGGCGCGCTGCGTGAGCCTGCCAATCAGACCCCGGAGGCTTCGCGGCGAGCGCGCGCGATTGAATTGTGGGCGGGGTTGAAATCACTGGGCAAGCAGGGCTTGGCGGAACTGATCGAGCGGACCTGCGCCTATGCGAGGCGATTCGCGGAAGGATTGCACGAGGCAGGCTACGAAATTTTGAACGATGTGGTGATCAACCAGGTGCTGGTGTCCTTTGGATCCGCGGAAGTAACGCGAGAAGTAATGCGGCGTGTCCAGGAAGATGGCACGTGCTGGTGCGGGGGCACGGTGTGGCAAGGCAAGACTGCGATGCGAATCAGTGTGTCCTGCTGGGCCACGACAGAAGAAGATGTGGAGCAGAGCTTGGCGGCGATTCTGCGCATTGCCGGGCAAGTGTGCGCCTAAAGCGGCGCGGTTGCCGCAAATTCGAAGTGTGGTTGCGCTGTGTTATTCTCTCAACATGTCAGCGCGAATCCTCGATGGCCTGAAAATCCGCGATGAAATTTTTGGCGAACTGAAGGGAGAGATCGCAAAACTCTCCGCGCAAGGAATCCGCCCTGGACTGGCGGCAGTGCTGGTGGGAGAAAATCCCGCGTCGCAACTGTATGTGAAAAGCAAGATCGCGGCGTGCGAGGAATTGGGGATGGCGAGCTGGCTGCACACGCCGCTGGCCAGCGTTTCGACGGACTACATGCTGCAGCTGATGATGGATTTGAACGAAGATGACAATGTGGACGGCATCCTGGTGCAACTACCGCTGCCGGCGCAGATCGATTCGAAGAAAGTGTTGGAGGCGGTCGATCCCGCAAAGGATGTGGACGGATTTCACCCGGTGAGCTTGGGGAGGCTGGTGAGCAACCGGCCGGGGCTGGTGGCATGCACACCCGCAGGGTGCATGGAAATGCTGCGGCGATACAAGATTGAAGTCGAAGGCGCGAATGCAGTGGTGCTGGGGCGCAGCGACATTGTGGGGAAACCGATGGCGCTGCTGTTGATGCACGCGAACGCCACGGTGACGATTTGCCATTCGAAGACGCGGGACTTGGCGGACGTGGTGCGGCGTGCCGATATTGTGGTTGCTGCGATGGGCAAGGCGGGGTATGTGCAGGCGGATTGGATCAAGCCAGGCGCGGCAGTGATTGATGTGGGAACGAACCGGGTGACGGACGCGGCGGAGGCGGAGAAGCTACTGAAGAATTTCCCGCAAAGATTGGAAAAGTTTCGCACGAAGGGGAATGTGTTGATTGGCGATGTGCATCCGGATGCGGTGTTTACGGCGGGAGGGCTTTCGCCGGTACCGGGCGGGGTTGGGCCAATGACGATTACGATGCTGATGAGCAATACGGTGAAGGCGGCGCGGTTGCGGCGGGGGAAGAGTTCGGTTGTGGGGCAGTAAAGATTCTCGTTGGGCCTCTCGATAAACGGAATTTGCCGCTTGGATTTTATCGGACGCGGCGAAAACGAACACAAAAACATGTTGAAAATGGGACTGACCGGCGGGATTGCTAGCGGGAAGAGCGCGGTGGCGGCGATGCTGCGGGAGATGGGTTTCGCCGTGCTGGAAGCGGATGCGGTAGCACATAAGTTGTTGGAGCCCGGACAAGCGGCGCATGACGAAGTGTTGCGGGAATTTGGCGCGGAGTTGGCGGACGGCTTGGGGAAAATCGATCGAAAGAAATTAGGGACGATCGTTTTTGCCGATCCCGCAAAGCTTGCGAAGCTGAACGCGATCATTCATCCGGGTGTGGAAGAGGCGATTTTGCGCCAGTTTGCGGAATGGCAGGGGAGCGGTGTGCGCGACGCGGGATTTGTGGAGGCGGCGCTTCTGGTGGAGGCGGGGATTGCGGCGAAGCTGGACGGGCTGGTCGTGGCGTATTGCAGGCCGGAGCAACAGATGGAACGGTTGCGGGCCCGGGGGATGAGCGAGATTGAGGCGAAGCGGCGATTGGCGGCGCAGATGCCCGTGGAAGAAAAGTTGAAGCATGCGACCGAGACGATTGATTGTTCGGGGACGTTGGAGGAGACGCGATCGCAGGTGAGGGCATTGGCGGCGAAAGTGCGGAGGAGGGCATTGGGGTAGCGGAGAAATGTTTGATTCCGCGGATAAGTGCGGAGGGACGGATTGCGAGTAAGAATATGTCGCACCTACGGCGCTCTGTTGACGGAATGGGTTCCCAGCCCTTACGGGCTGGGCTAACTTGTGACGCGCCTACGGCGCTGGACCATACCTGGTTCGGCACAACATTGGGGGAATCAGAAACGTACGATTCCCGCACCAAAAAGTGGGAGTGATTGCCACAAGTTGAATTAGAAGTTCATCCGTAAACAACACGATGGAGAATCCAACCTAGAGAAGTTCGGCAGCCAGGTACGATCCATCCAGCATGGCTAGGCTTCAGTCCCATCGATCCGATATTTATTGAACTGCATCGGCTTAGTGCGGCGCCCCGACGCGGAAGCTTGCGAATTAGGCGCGGGTTAGGGTGGCGGCGCGGGCGGCTTCGAGAAGTTTGGAGGCGTTGGCACGAATATCGCCGTGGCCGAAGACGGCGCTGCCGGCGACTAGCAACTCTGCGCCGGCTTTTACTACGTCGGTTACGGTTTCCAAATCCACTCCACCATCCACTTCAATGCGGAAATCGAGTTTGCGTTCGGCGCGCATGCGGGCGAGTGCGGCAATTTTATTAAGGGAATTGGGAATGAATTTCTGGCCGCCGAAGCCGGGATTCACGCTCATCACCAGGACGTGGTGGACGAGATCGAGGACTTCGGTGAGCGTTTCAACGGGAGTAGCGGGATTGAGGACTACGCCGGGCTTGCAGCCGTGAGAAGCGATGAGGTGAAGCGTGCGATCGAGATGAATGCAGGCTTCCTGATGGACGGAAATCCAGTTGGCGCCGGCTTCGGCAAATTCAGGGATGAAGAAATCGGGATTTTCGATCATCAGGTGGCAATCGAACGGGACTTTGAGTTGTTTGCGCAACGAGCGAACTACGGGCGGCCCGATGGTGAGATTGGGAACGAAGTGGCCGTCCATGACATCGAGGTGAAGGACAGTGCCGCCGCCATCGATGGCTTGTTGGGCGTCGATGGCGAGTTGCGCGAAATTTGCGGAGAGAATTGAGGGCGCAAGTTCGATGTTCATGGTTGTCCTTCCCCGAAGATGGAATTATACGATGGGCGGGGCAGTTCGGGGGGCTTGAGAGTGTATGCGCGAAGTGCGGAACGGGTTCCTCAGCGGCTGAAGCCAAAGAAAAGGACGGCCTTTATGTCGGACCTGAAGGTCCGACCCCTTAATTCTATTGGTCAGATTTAGTTCTGTTGGTCAGGCTGTAATTTAGCCGGGAGAGTACGTCGAAGAGGGATTCTTTCCGCAAAAGACGCGGAAAGGGGCGGCGGTCCTCACTCCGCGGACTCCGTTCGGAATGACGAATGGGGTTAGGGGGAGAGATGGCGCCAGGGGATGGTACGGCGTTCGGAACTGCTTTCGAGGGTTAATTCTAGGGATTGCATTACGTTTAGGATTTCCTGGGGCGTTACGAGTAATGGGGCTTTGTGGAGAATGGCGTCGCGGATGTTGGCGTAAAATTCGCGCCAGTCTCCGGTGGAAGGAATTTTGCGGGTGATGGCGTTGCCATTTTCGATGACCGTTAGTTCGCCGTAGTTTTCGGGTTTTTCTACTACCCAGGAAGGGCCGGCAGGAATTTCGCCGTTGCGAAGAGTGGGCTCGAGGGGATCGAATTCGCGTTTGAGGTAACTTCCCTTTTCGCCCAAGACAATGAGTCGCGGGCGCGGTACGGCGGACATCATGGTGGCGCGGAGAAGTGCGCGGGCACCTTGCGGGTAACGAAGAAAAATGTCAAAGGCGTCGTCGGTGGGCAGGCCGGTGCGCTCGGTGCGAACGTCGGCGGTGATGGCTTCGGGAGTGCCGAGAAGGGTCATGGCTTGATCGAGCAAGTGGGGCGCGAGATCGAAGAGAATGCCGCTGCCGGGGCCGGGTTTTTCACGCCAGGCGCCGGGCTTGGCCGTGGGACGGAAGCGATCGTAGGTAGATTCGAAACGAATGATGCGGCCGAGAGTGCCTGCGGCGATGGTTTGGCGGAGGGCCTGGAAATCGGCGTCGAAGCGGCGGTTGTGATAGACGGAGAGGACGCGGTTTTTTTCCTTAGCCAATTGGAGGAGCTCGATGGCTTCGGCGACGCTGGTGGTGAAGGGCTTATCGACTACGACGTGGCGGCCGGCTTCCAGGCAACGTTTCGCGAGGGGATAGTGCGTTTGATTGGGCGTGGAAATGGCGATGAGTTGGATGGAATCGATGGCGAGGAGTTCGTCAAGCGTGCGGACGAGGCGTGCGTCAGGGTAGAGCTGCGTGGCAGTGTCGCCTGTGCGTTGCAGGACGGCGGCCAGGCGCAACCCTTCTACGGCGCGAATAACGGGAGCGTGGAAGCAGCGGCCGCCCAGGCCGAATCCGATGAGGCCTACGTCGATCATTGAGCTTATGCCTCAGGTAACAACTAAGAATCGATCCCTCAGGGGCTAAAGCCCTCTTCTGGCTCGCGGTAATCTCGGAGCTGAAGCTCCGACCCCCTAAAGATGGTCCGATGATTAGGACCTGCAACTCGATCACTTTGGAGCAGTGTATCACTGGCGCGAAGATGGACGGATTGCTGCGCGAGGTAGCTGAGTTGGTTCGTGGCGTGGGGACGGTATATCCTTCTTGGCGTGGAGAAGAATTCGGGGACGCGGCTGGGGCCGGCGCGGGGATTGTATCTCGGGCTTGCGGTGACGATTCTTGCGGTGCTGGTGTATGCGGCATACATCACGGTGCAATTCGCGGGCTTGCGGAAATTGCAGAGCGAGATGGTGGACCGCAACCGGCGAGATTCATTACAACTGCTGCGCATCCAGAACGATCTTAATTCGGTGGGGCTGGCAATGCGAGACATGCTGGACGCCAGCGAGCCTTACCCATTGATCGCGTGGACTGCCCAGTTCGACCGCATCCATGCCGATCTGGATGACGCGCTGCGGTTGGAAGCGCCGCTTTCGGAGACGGCGCCGACGAGCGAGCAGCGGCATTACCTGTTCCAAGCACTGAACCAGTTCTGGGATGCCAGCCATCGCATGTTTACGCAGGCGGGTTACGACGAAAAGCTGGCGCGGGAGCAGATTCGCGATACGTTGCAACCACGGCAGGCAGCGCTGAGCTCGGCGGTTTCGCGGTTGCTGGTGCAAAACAACGAAGCGGAAGAGCTGGCCGCGGGACGCATCGCCGAAATTTACGGGCGGGTGCAGAGGCAGCTTTATTTTTTCCTGGCGGGGATTTTGCTGGCGATTGTGGTGACCAGCCTGTATCTGATCCGCAATAACCGGCGGCTGTTTGCGCATGTGGAGGAGTTGTCGTCTCAGCGAAGCGACCTGGCGCAGAAGTTGATTGCGACGCAGGAATCCACGCTACGGCATATTTCGCGGGAGCTCCATGATGAATTTGGGCAAGTGCTGACGGCGATCGGGTCGCTGCTGCGTCGAACCGACAAGCAGATACCGGCGGATTCACCGCTGCACGCCGACCTGCAAGAAGTGCGGGAGATCGCGCAAAATACGCTGAACAACATTCGAAGCTTATCGCAGGCGCTGCATCCGGTGTTATTGGATGAGGCCGGATTGGAGAGCACGCTGGACTGGTACATCCCGACGGTGGAACGGCAGAGCGGGCTGGTGCTGCACTACGAAAAGTCCGGCGAACGGTTCGCAGTGGGAACGAGCGCCGGGGTGCAGATTTATCGCGTGCTGCAAGAAGCTCTGAACAACGTGAGCCGGCATTCGGGAGCGAAGGAAGCGTGGATCCGTTTGCGATTTCAGCTGGAGGAGTTGGAACTGGAAGTGGAGGATCACGGCAAAGGACTGGCGCCGGCAGAAGGACAAACGGGAATCGGGCTGGTGGCGATGCGAGAACGCGCGGAAATTTTGGGCGGAGCGGTTTCGGTTACGGCTTTGGGAACGACGGCGACGGGAAATGGAACAGGGACGCTGGTGAGATTGCGCGTACCGCGAGACAGGGTGGAGATGCATGGGGAATAAGTTGAAGGTGCTGCTGGTGGACGACCACGCGCTGGTGCGGCGGGGATTTCGCCGGATGCTGGAGGATGAGCCGACGATCCAGGTTGTGGGCGAAGCGAGCGACGGAATAGAAGCGGTGGAGCGAGCCGAAGCTCTGCAGCCGGACGTGATCGTGATGGATTGCGCGCTGCCGCAAATTAACGGGATTGAGGCTTCGCGGCGCATCCTGGCAAAACGGCCAGAGACGGCGATCCTGATGCTGAGCATGCATTCCGAAGACACTTTGATCCGGCAGGCGATGGAAGCGGGCGCAAAGGGATACGTGTTGAAGAACGCGATGGACCTGGACCTGGTGAGCGCCATCAAGAAAGTGGCGGAAGGAAAAATCGTGCTCGATCCGCAGATCACGCGGGGCGGAACGTTGAAGGGCGAACGGGATACGGGGCTGACGCAGCGGGAGCTGGAAATTCTGCAGCATATCGTGGCGGGAAAATCGAACAAGGAAATCGCCAGCGAGTTGAGCCTGAGCGTGAATACGGTTTCGGTGCACCGGGCGAACATCATGGATGCGCTGGGAATTCACAAGACGGCGGAGCTGGTGGTGTACGCGATCCGCAACGGGCTGGTCACTTTACCATGACGCTTCCGCAGGGGCTTCCGTGAAGCGACGCGAGTTTATCCGGGGTGGAGTTGGGGCGGGTCTGATCGCGGGCGCTGGCGTGCCGGTGTGGGCAGCCGGGCCGAATCCGGGATTCCACTTTGTGGATGTTACAGGCGCAGCGGGAATTCGATTCGAACATAACAGCGGAGCTTATGGGGGAAAGCTGCTGCCGGAAACGCTGGGATCGGGTTGCGCGTTTTTGGATTACGACGCGGACGGCTGGCAAGACATCTTGCTGGTGAATTCGACGGACTGGCCGGGACACAAACGCCAGCGCACCACGCTGAAGCTTTACCACAACAACAGAAATGGCACGTTCACGGATGTGACGAAGGCCGCGGGGCTGGATGTGGAGATGTATGGAATGGGCGTGGCCGTCGGGGATTACAACAACGACGGATTCCCGGATATTTTCATAACGTGCGTGGGACAGAGCCGGCTGTTTCGAAACAAGGGCAATGGCACGTTTGTGGACGTGACGAAGGCCAGCGGGCTGATGGGCAAGCAGGGATTGAGCACTTCGGCGGTATGGTTCGATTATGACCGCGACGGCTATCTGGACCTGTTCGTGTGCAATTACGTGCGATGGTCGGCGGAACACGATGTCTTCTGCAGCCTGGACGGAAAGAATAAGTCGTACTGCACGCCGGAAGCGTATCGCGGCGACACGTGCTGGCTGTATCGGAATCGCGGGAATGGAACTTTTGAGGATGTGACGGCGAGCAGCGGAGTGTTCGACAGCAGCTCCAAATCGCTGGGCGTGGCGATGTTGGATTACGACCAGGATGGCTGGCCGGATTTGCTGGTGGCCAACGACACGCAGCCGAACAAACTGTACCGCAACCTACACAACGGAAAATTCAAGGACATCGCGGTGGAGGCGGGACTGGCGTTCAGCACGGAAGGAAAAGCGCGCGCGGGAATGGGCGTGGACGTGGCGGATTTCGACAATTCCGGGAAGCCGGGAATCGTGATCACGAATTTCGATAACGAGATGATCGGACTGTATCGCTATTCGGGAAAAGGCTACGACGATGTGGCGATGCAAACGGGGCTGGGAACCGCGTCGCGAAACACGCTGGGATTCGGATGTGTGTTTTTCGATGTGGACCTGGACGGCTTGCAGGATATTGCGATCGCGAACGGACACATCGACGAAACGGTTCGAAACATCCGAGGAAACGTGGGTTACGCACAACCGGCGCAACTGTTCCATAACCTGGGCGGCGGACAATTTCGCGACGTGGCGGACGAGGTGGGCGGCGGCTTTGACAAGCCGAAAGTGGGACGCGGGCTGGCGGTGGGCGATTTTGACCGGGACGGGGATTTGGACGTGCTGCTGACGACGAACAATGGATCGGCGTTTCTGTATCGCAACGATGTGCAGAATGGCAATCGCAGCACTCGCTTCAAGCTGGTGGGGACGCAATCGAACCGTGACGGAATTGGTGCGGTGGTGAAACTTTTCGCGGGTGGGCAGCAGCAGACACGGATGGTGAGAAGTGGGTCGAGCTATTTGTCGCAATCGGAGTTGCCGGTGACGTTTGGCGTGGGGCGGCAGGAGGAAATCGAAGGTGTGGTAGTGGAATGGCCCAGCGGGAGGAACGAGGAATACAAGAAACTGCAAACCGGAAAAACCTGGCAGCTGACTGAAACTAAAGGTATTACGGAATATTTGAAGCGGTAATACTTTCACATTATTGCCAACCGTTCGAAGGGAAATTATAAAGGGTCCACTAAGCATTGCTTCTTACAGTCCGCATACCTTCGCCGACTCAGGAAGCACCCCAACAAACTTTGCGGCCGGGCCTCGACCCCCCGGCCGCATTTTCATTGAGGAAGATAGCTCGAGAGAAGAAGTGGTACCGGGGGAAATGGAATGAAACGCTGGCGCTCCCTGAGCGTTTTGATTCTCGCGCTCACTGCTGTCTATCTGTACGCATTTCCAACAGCAACAATCAGCTATGCGGTGACGGTGCTGCTGCACACGGGTTTAGGTGTGCTGCTGGCGCTGGGGCTGGTGATGTACCTGTTTCGCGGAATTGGCAAGGACCAGCGGCTGGCGCGCATCGCGTGGGTGCTGATGGCGGCGGGAGCGGCGCTGGGAGTGGCGCTGATTTATCTGGGCACTTCGCACCGGATGAACCAATGGCTCTACGCGCACATTGCGCTTTGCAGCGTGGGCGCGGTGTTGTTGGCAGCAGCATGGATGAAGGAGCGCGGATGGCTGGGCTCCAGCGCTCTACAGCGGTTTGCGACGTTCGGCGCGGTGGTGCTGGCTGCCGCGGGGATTGCGGCGGGGACTTGGTGGGTGCGCAACGTGGCGTGGAACAACGCGTATCGCGTGAAGAACCCGGCGATTTCTCCAGCGACCATGGACAACGAAGGCGACGGGCCACAGGGGAAATTCTTTCCGAGTTCGGCACAGACGACCGATGGAAAGAACATCCCCGCCGAATATTTTCTGCAGTCGAAGGCGTGCGAACGGTGCCACGCGGATATTTACAAGCAGTGGGAAAGCTCGTCGCATCACTTTTCGTCGTTCAACAACCAGTGGTACCGGAAAAGCATTGAGTACATGCAGGAAGTGAACGGGGTGAAGCAGTCGAAGTGGTGCGCAGGCTGCCACGATCCGGCGCTGCTGTTCAGCGGATTGATGGACACTCCGATCGCGCAGACGGTGAACCGGCCGGAGGCACGGGCAGGACTGAGCTGCATGATGTGCCACAGCATCGTGAAAGTGAAAAGCACGATGGGGCAAGGGGACTTTGTACTGGAATATCCAAAGCTGCATGCGCTGGCGGCGAGCGAGAATCCGGTGATTCGCGGGCTGCACGATTTTATGGTGCGCCTGAATCCTGAACCGCACCGGCGCGTATTTCTGAAGCCGTTCATGCGGGAACAGGTGCCGGAATTCTGCTCCGGCTGCCACAAGGTTCACCTGGATGTGCCGGTGAATAATTACCGCTGGGTGCGGGGCTTCAACGAATATGACAACTGGCAGGGCAGCGGAGTTTCCGGCAAGGGCGCGAGGTCGTTTTATTACCCGCCGAATCCGATGATCTGCTCGGATTGCCATATGCCGCTGGTGCGTTCGAATGACGAAGGAAATGTCGGTGGTTACGTGCACTCCCATCGCTTCCCGGGCGCGAATACGGCGGTTCCGTTCGCGAACGAAGATGCGACGCAAATGGAGACTAGCAAGAAGTTTTTGCAGGACAAGCAAGTGACCGTGGATATTTTCGCGATCTCGCCGGCCGGGAAGAAAGAAGCCGAGAACAATAACGAGGGTTACCCGAAGCAGGAGCTATCGACAACGTTCGCGGTGGGAGAAGAAGCGGATGTGTCTTTGCCGACGGGACCCGCGGGAGAAGCGCGACAATTGACGGCGCCGCTTGGACGGGTGGATGCGTCCGTACGGCGGGGAGACGATGTGCTGGTGGATGTGGTGGTGCGGACGCGGAAGGTGGGACATTTCTTTCCGGGCGGCACCGTGGATGCGTTTGACGTTTGGCTGGAATTGCAAGCGGTGGACGACAAGGGCCAGACCATTTTCTGGAGCGGGAAGGTGGAGGACGACGGTAAGGGGCCCGTGGAGCCGGGAGCGCACTTCTACAAATCGCTGCAGATTGACGCGCACGGCAATCCGATCAATAAGCGGAACGCGTGGGCGACGCGGGCGACGGTGTATGTGCATTTGATTCCACCGGGCGCGGCCGACACGGTGCATTTCCGGATGCACGTGCCGGAAAGCGCGGGACAGCACATTACGTTGCGGTCGAAGCTGAATTACCGGAAGTTTCAGTGGTTTAACACAGAGTTTGCATTTGGCGGAGTGCCGGATGCGACGAAACCTCAGGGCGAGCACACGCCGGATTACGACGATCGCAAGTTCTCATTTAATGGCGACCTGTCTGGCGTTTCCAGCAATAAGAAAGAGATACCGGACCTGCCGATCATCGTGGTGGCCGAGGACACCAAGACGCTGAACGTTTTGCCACATTCCGCGCCGGCGCCGGCACCGAAGGTGGCTTGGGCAAAGGAAGACTGGACACGCTGGAACGATTACGGAATCGGATTGTTCCTGCAAGGGGATTTGATAGGGGCGGAGCAGGCGTTCACGGAAATTACGCAAATGGCCCCGGACAACGCGGACGGGTGGACAAACGTGGGACGCGTGCGCGTGCAGGAAGGAAACACGGAGGGAGCGCTGGTGGTACTGAAGAAGGCGCTGGCGCTGAAGCCGGGACTGCCACGAGCGAATTTCTTCTATGCGCGCGTGTTGAAGGAAGAGGGAAAGTACTACGACGCCGCTAAGGCTTTGCAGGAAGTGCTGGCGCAATATCCGCAAGACCGCGTGGTACACGATGAATTGGGGCGCATCTATTTCTTGCAGAAGCGCTATGCCGACGCGGTGAAGGAACTGCAATTGACGCTGGCCATCGATCCGGAGGACCTGCAGGCGAATTACAACCTGATGCTGTGCTATACCGGGCTGGGAGATGACGCGAAGGCCGAGCAGTTCAAGGAACGCTATCTCCGGTTCAAAGCGGATGAAGCATCGCAGGCCTTGACGGGAGCGTACCGGCAAGCGCATCCCGAGGATAATAACGAGCGGCAGGCAATCCACGAACATGTGAGCGTGGCGCTGGGACCGAAACCTGCTACGAAATCAGCTGGCGCAACGGCAAGCGCGAAGCAGCGGAAACCCTCCGCCGATGCCGGGCGATGACCGAATCCAAAACGCACAAATCAGAGGAACGTATACATGACCTGGATCAAAACGATTCGCATGGAAGACGACGAGCGCGTGCGCAACGCGGTGACGGAGGAACGGAAACTGTATCCGGCGGAGTATGCGACGCCAGTGCCGATCGTGGACAACGGATTCGAGAACAGCATTGTGGGGTCGCACAGCCTATTTCCGGATGTGATGTTTCATTCGTTCAGCGCGTTTGGAGCGATGATGTCGCCGGAATTGCCACTCAAACGGGCGCAGCACGAAATGATCGCAACCATGGTTTCACTGACAAACAGGTGTTTTTATTGAATCGAATCGCACGCAGAGTTTCTGCGTCGGGCGAGCCTGGACAATGAGATGGTGGCGGCATTGCGCAAGGACTTCCGGACGGCGCCGATCAGCGACCAGGACAAGGCGATGCTGGAATACGTGGTGAAGTTGACGCGCGATGCGACACAATGCAGCCCGGAAGATCACAAGAAGCTGCGGGGTGTTGGATTTGACGATCGAGGGATACTGCAGATTACTTTGATTGCATCATGGTTTAACTACATTAACCGGGTCGCCGATGCGCTGGGCGTCGGACGCGAGGGGAAGGCGGAGAATCCGTGAGAAAAGCGTTGGGGATAATGCTCGCGTTGGTGTGTGCCGCAGCGCTGTTGGCGCAAGCTCCGAAGACGCCTTCGGACGGATCCACCATCACGTTTCGCGATGTTACGGAACGGGCCGGAATTCATTTTGTTCACAATAATGGTGCGTACGGTAAGAAATATCTGCCCGAGACGATGGGGCCGGGCGTGGCGTTCATCGACTACGACAACGACGGCTGGCCGGACATTTTCATTGTGAACGGAACGAACTGGCCGGGGCAGCCCTCGAAGCACAGCACACCGAAGCTGTATCACAACAATCACGACGGCACGTTTACGGACGTGACGCACAAGGCGGGGCTGGACATCGAGATTCTTGGAATGGGCGTGGCGGTGGGCGACTACGACAATGACGGCTATGACGACTTGTTCGTGACCGCGATGGGACAGAGCCACCTGTTTCACAACAACGGGAATGGAATGTTTACGGATGTAACGCAAAAGGCCGGGCTGATGGGCCCAAAGGAATTCAGCACCAGCGCGGCGTGGGTGGATTACGACAGAGATGGGAAGCTGGATCTGGTGGTGGGAAATTACGTGCAGTGGTCGATTGAAGGAGATTTGTACTGCACGCTGGATGGGAAGAGCAAGTCGTATTGCACACCGGAATCGTACAAGGGAACGGCGGTGCGGCTGTGGCACAACCGGGGTGACGGCACGTTTGAAGACGCGACGAAGAAAGCAGGGCTGGGAGAGCCGACTTCAAAGACGCTGGGAATTGCAGTACTGGATTATGACAATGACGGCTGGCCGGATCTGCTGCTGTCAAACGACACACAGCCAAACAAACTGTATCGCAACAATGGAAATGGGACGTTCACGGAGAAGGCGGTGTCGGCGGGCGTGGCGTTCAGCGAAGACGGGGTGGCGCGGGCGGGGATGGGAGTGGATGCGGCGGATTATGACCGGTCCGGCGCGCCCAGCCTGATGATTACCAATTTTTCCAACCAGATGATTTCGCTGTACCACAACGAAGGCAAGGGATTATTCGTGGATCAGGCGCCGCAATCGGAGATCGGACGTGACACGCTGCTGACGCTGGGATTTGGCTGCTTCTTTTTTGATTACGACCTGGATGGCTGGCCGGACATTTTTATTTCAAATGGGCACATTGACCGCGACATCCAGCGGGTGCAGCCGAACGTAAAGTATGCCATGCCGCCACACGTGTTTCGGAATGTGGGGAAGGGTAATTTCCAGGAGGCGACGAAAAGCCTGGGAGCCGCGTTTGACTCGCCGCGTGTAGGAAGGGGCGCGGCGTATGCAGACATTAATAATGATGGGCGGCTGGATGTGCTGGTGGCCACCAATGGCGGGCGCGCGTATTTGTTTGAGAATGACGCGGCCGGCGAGGCGGCGCAGCATAAGAGTTTGCGGATCAAGTTAGTGGGAACGAAATCGAATCGAGATGGGATTGGGAGCGTGGTGAAATTGACGGCGGCGGGCGAAACGCAAACGGAAATGCTGCGCAGCGGATCGAGTTATTTATCGGCGAGCGAGTTGGTGTTGACGTTTGGGCTGGCGCGGCATGACAAGGCGGACGCGGTGGAGATTCGTTGGCCGAGCGGGCAGGTGGATCGCTTGGCGAATGTGGCGGCGGGGGAGACGATTATTGTGACCGAGGGAAAAGGAATTACGGGGAGCAGGAAGTACGGGGATCGGTGAGTGGTCTTTGCGGTGGAGACATTCGCAGATCGACCGTGGTTGGATTTACGTTGAGAGCCTTCGTCGCGCAGAAAGCAAAAACGCGCTCCTCAGGATGACAACACGTTTCGGGCGGTAGATCGAACAGAGCTTACCATGATTGCAGGCGGTGAGCGGCGATTAGGGCTTGGCCTAGGCTGATGCCGCCGTCTCCGGCGGGAACTTCGGAGTGGAAATAGACGTCGAAGGATTTGGCGCGCAGGCCATCCAGCAGCAAGCGAAACAACAGCACATTGTGAAAGCAGCCGCCGCTGAGGCACACGCGGTTGAGTTTACTTTGCTCGCGGATTTTTTCGGCGAGTTCGACGAAGAGCGTGGCGAGTCCGGCATGGAAGCGGCGGCTGATATCGGCGACCGGCTGCTGGCTGCGAAGATCGCGGAGCAACGCCTGGAAAAGAGAGAACGTGCCGATCTGCCAGTGCGAGCCGTCGGGAATCAGATCGAAGGGATACGCCCCATCGTCGGTGGAATCGTGGGCAGCCATTTCGAGTTCGATGGCCGCTTGCGCTTCGTAATTTACTGTGGAACGAATCCCGGCGAGGGCGGCAACTGCGTCGAACAGACGGCCGCAACTGGATGTGCGTGGGGAATGGATCTGGCGATCGATCATTTGCTGAATAACGTTGCGGCGGCGTTCATCGATGCCGCGAAGAAATGGAAGATCCAGACTGTTGAGGTCCTTGACGTAGTGCTTGACCAGATAGCTGAGCGCGACGCGCCACGGTTCGTGAATCGCGGCGGCGCCGCCGGGCATAGGGACGTATTCGAAATGGGCGGCGCGCTCGAATTCTTTGTAATCGGCAAGCAGCACTTCCCCGCCCCAGACTGCGCCATCCGTGCCATAACCGGTACCATCGAGAGCAACGCCAATCACTTTTCCATCGAGATGATTTTCGCCCATGCAGGAAGCGATATGGGCATGGTGGTGCTGGACACCGATTAATTTCACGCCTTCCAGAGCCACGGCCCATTTGGTGGAAAAATAATCGGGGTGAAGATCGTAGGCGATGACGCCTGGATGCACCTCAAGAATGCGTTGGAAGTGCTGAACAGCCTCGCCGAAGAAGCCGTAGCTTTCCAGATTTTCCAGATCGCCGATGTGCTGGCTGAGGAATGCTTCGCTGCCGCGAAGGATGCAAATGGTGTTTTTCAGTTCACCGCCGACGGCCAGAACCGGCTGCGATTCGTATTCAAGGGGAACCGGTACGGGAACAAAACCGCGGGAACGGCGCAGCATTTGCGATTGGCCGGCGGCGATGCGAACGACGGAATCATCGCAGCGGCGCAGGATATCGCGATTGTGAACGAGGTAAGCATCGGCGATGCCGTGGAGCCGGCGGAAGGCTTCGGCGTTATCGATGGCGATGGGCTCTTCGCTGAGGTTGGCGCTGGTCATGACAAGCGCGTCGAATTTGGCGCCGGCAAAGAGGAGATGGTGAAGCGGGGTGTACGGCAGAAAAATGCCCAGAAAATGATTGCGCGGAGCAATGCTTTCCGCGAGGCCGGAGTCGGGCTTGCGCGGAAGCAAGACGATGGGCCGCTCGATGGAGAGAAGGAGTTTGCGGGCTGCATCATCGAGGATGCAGAAGCGGTCAACGTCCTCAATACGGCGAAGCATGACGGCAAAAGGCTTTTCGACGCGGCGCTTCCGTGCGCGGAGCAGCTCAACGGCGGATTCCGAGCGGGCATTGCAGGCGAGATGAAACCCGCCGAGGCCCTTTATGGCAACGATGCGATCCTGCTCGAGCAGGCGAACGGTTTCGCGCAGCGGTTCGGCCACGTCGAGCGGCACACCATCGGACGAGCAGAACAACAATTGCGGCCCACAATCCCAGCAGGCGTTTGGTTGCGCGTGGAAACGGCGATTGGCGGGATCGTCATACTCAGCCTGGCAGGCGGCGCACATTTGGAAAGCGGACATGGAAGTACGCGCGCGGTCGTAGGGAATATCGCGAACGATGGTGAAGCGCGGGCCGCAATTGGTGCAATTGATAAAGGCATAACGGAAACGGCGGTCGCGGGGATTCATCATTTCGCGCAGGCAATCGGCGCACACGGCGACGTCCGGCGAGATGAGCGCTTTGGCGGGCGTGTCGAGACGGCTGGAGAGGATGCGGAAAGCGGTTTCGGATTGCGGCTCAGCATCGCGCGGAAAGAGCGAAGTGATTTTGGCCAGCGGAGGGAGTTCCGAAGGCAGGCGCTCAAGGAAACGGTCGAGGAAAACGGCGTCGCCCTGGACTTCGATGGTCACACCGGCGGAAGTATTAGCGATAAAGCCCGTGAGATTGCATTCTTGCGCGAGGCGATAGACGAAAGGGCGAAAACCGACACCCTGGACGATGCCGGTGATGTCGATGGCTTTGCGCGCAACGACTGCTCGTGCCGATTCGTCCATGAAAGAATTATCGCAGAGTCTTCAGGAATTGATAGCTGCGGCGGGCTTCGAGATTTAGAGTTGGAGGGCGTTTAGCCAGCGAAGCCACTGATCGAATCCGTTGCCAGTGCGGAAGGAAATCGCGAGATTGTGAAGGACGACGTTCGGAGGAAATTCATAGCGCGATTCGAGGATTCGCACCACGAAGGGACCAATGCCGTCGTCGCCCATCAGGATGTTGCGACGCCGAGGACGCCGATCCGGAGGGAGGCGGTCATGAAGACTGGCTTTCGTTTTTGCGGAGAAATTCCCCGAACGCCGCGTCCTCAGAGGCGATGTGACGGAGCAACCAGTCCCGCAGTTCCAGGATGATCTGCAAGCTGGGCAGCTTTTCGCCGCGAACGATGCTGTCGCGAATTTCGCGAACCTTTTTCATCAGCAAGGTGTGTTCTTCCAGATGCGTTTCATATCCCGGATAACTGTGCAGGCGCATGATCAATTGTTCGGAGAGAAAGTGCATATCTGAAAATTCGATGAACTGCTCGAGGATGTGGCGCGTGGGAGTGAATTCACCACCCTTTGATAAAGCTTGAGAAAGTGAATCAAGCAATTGCATCTGCAAATCGTGTTCGGCATCGATGGTTTTGTCACCGACTCTAAGCGGCGTGGAATCCAGAGTGTTGTGCATAAAATCCCCCTTCACAAAAGTTTTCAGGAAACGCGAATGAGTTCTTTCCCTTCCGGATCAAACGTGTGAATGGCGCAGGCGAGACATGGATCGAACGAAATGTACGGTGCGTAAAACCTCGAGCGGGCGTTCCGCATCGGCGACGGGATTGCCGAGGAGCGAGGCTTCGTAAGGCCCGTGTGAGCCGTTTTCGTCGCGCGGCCGGCGTTCCAGGTAGTCGGCACGACGGCCCGGTAGTTGGCGTGGCGGAAGCATTCTGGGTTCAGCCTGGGCTTTGTCTCAGGAGAGACTAAGGGCATGTGGGGAACCAAATCGAACACTTGCCGCAATCTTGGCATGTGGTTGACAGTAAGGATGTTAGTGGAGACACGCCGTTAAGAGGCGCGACCATCGTTGTGTATTTCAGCGCACCTTGCTCTGTGATTTTCAGCAGCGCGTGCGCGAATTTGCGCCACAGCTACGGTTAGATGGAGCTTAGGAAGTTGGCTGTGCTATCGTCGGCTTCTCGAAATGTTCGCCCAGCGTACCAACTGGAAACTTACGCCCAACAAGTATGCGCGAGCGCTGGAGGAGATGCGCTCCTCCGGACGAATGCTGATTGACCTGACAGTTTCGAATCCCACGGAGTGCGGGCTGGAGTACGATTCGGCGGCGATTCTTGGGGCTTTTCAGAATCCGAGAGCGTTGACGTATGAGCCGGAAGCGAAGGGACTGCTGGAGGCGCGGGAAGAGGTAGCGCGCTATTACCGTGAGGATCACGGAGAGAAGTTGGACCCGGAAGCGCTGCTGCTAACGACCAGCACGAGCGAAGCATATTCGTATGTGTTCCGACTGCTGTGCGACCCGCACGATGAAGTGCTGGTGCCGAAGCCGAGTTATCCGCTTTTTGAATTCTTGGGGGATTTGCAGGATGTGAGGCTAGTTCCCTATTCACTGCACTACGCGCAGGGTTGGTTTATCGATTTCGCGTCCATCGTAGGTGCGCTGACTCCGCTGACAAGAGCGATTTTGCTGGTGCATCCCAATAATCCGACGGGATCTTACGTGCAGCCAGAGGAACTGCGGCAGCTGAATGCGATTTGCCGGGAACGGGAGCTGGCGCTGATTGTGGATGAGGTGTTTCTGGATTATGGGCTATTGCCGGGCGTGGCGCGGAAAAGCTTTGTGGCGAACCGCGATGCTTTGACGTTTACGCTGAGTGGGCTTTCGAAAATTGCTGCGCTGCCGCAGATGAAGGTGGCGTGGGTGGCGACGACAGGGCCGGAAGAGTTGACGCGCGCGGCGCTGGAGCGGCTGGAAATTATCGCGGACACGTATTTATCCGTGAATGCGCCGACGCAGTGGGCGTTTCCGGAATTGTTTGCGCAGCGGCGGCCGCTGAAGGCGCAATTGCTGGAGCGGATTCGGGAGAACTGGGAGTGTCTCCAGGGCGCGATTGCGGGAAAAAGCGGGTATGAGTTGTTGCATGCGGAAGGTGGGTGGTACGCAGTGCTGCGCGTTGGTGGTGGTCGCTCACGCAAAGACGATGAGGATTTAGCGATCGAGATTATGCAGAAGGCGCAAGTGCTGGTGCATCCCGGACATTTTTACGATTTCGCTGGTGGTGATTGTCTGGTTGTGAGCTTGATCACCCGTCCTCGCGATTTCCGCGCAGGGATTTCCGCAATGCTGGCTAGAACGTGAGTCATCCGTCTTAACCGCTGACAGAACCCGCTCTTGACATGTGCAGGCATGTGTTCATGCTTGGAGCATGTCACGCATGATCCAGCTTCGAAATGTCCCTGAAGGTTTGCATCGGACGCTGAAAGCCCGAGCGGCCCTGGCCGGAATGTCACTCTCGGATTATTTAGTCACGGAAATTCGCCGAGTTGCCGAACGGCCAACTATAGCGGAATTGAGAGAGCGGCTGGAACGTCGCACTCGGGTGAATTCCCGAGTGTCGGCCGCGGATGCTGTTCGCGAGGAGCGCGACGCGCGGTGATCGTGCTCGATGCCTCAGCGGCAATTGATTTTATGGTGTTGGTAGCGATACCGGGAGTCGAGGCTCCAGCCCGTTGGATTTTGCCGAAAAAACTGGGTTTTTATTAACCTTTCTGCATGTTGAACTTACAACTATGCAATGTTCCCAGAATTTTGACGACCTCTTTTTTGCACATTTGAAGGGGGAATTCAACCCTCATTTTTGAGGATTTTTTGGGACAAATTGGGACAAATCCGCGAGAGTATGATTCTACTGCGTTGGAAAAGAGCCTGAAGCAAATGCGAGCGAGCACAGGGGGTCGAGATGAGTTGGCCGGAAGGGTTCAGCGTGCTTTGTCTTTGCCCACGAAAAAAGAAGCTGAGCACGTAGCCACAACGCCGTGATCGGCAGCTTGGAGACCACGCTGCTCAATCATCTGGGCTCCGATGGATTCACGCTGAAGCTCAACAGTTTTGGCAAGTTCTCCGTCCGGCACAGACCGGGAATTGTTAGGAAATTAGGTTTCTCTGGCGAGACCATTCGGACGAAGATGCTGTGGAAGATCAAATTCGTCAGTTTAGGAACGCTTCGCCAACGGGAGCGCGTTGGCTGATGAGAAGGTGCCTGGCTAATGTGTTCGCCTGTTTGGTCGGGCTGCACAACCCTCTCGACATGAAACACGTCAGGACTCCAGTTTTAAGTGGTCGGGGCGAGTGGATTTGAACCAACGGCCTCCTGGTCCCGAACCGGAGAGTCGGAAAATCTAAAGCCTTGTGGGTACCTCACTTACAAACCGTGCCACCCCAAAATCCCTGCCTTAGTTGGTACACATGGCACACAAACACCGTCAGCCTGATGGCATTGTTCAGGAGCTGACCAAATTCGAGTGAATTATTGGCCCAGTTCCAGGTTCCGCTTTACTTTATGAATAGGATTCTGGAAATTTGCCGGCACTTCCGCGAATAGCGCGTTTTCCAGCCAAATGGATTGATCACAACGCTCCGTATGAAGCTGGGACCACGAAGTATGGGTAGAGCATTTGGCCGAGGAACGAGGGCTTACGGATGGGAAATGAAGTAGACGGTCCGCATACATTCAAAACCAGAGGGTCTCTGGAGTTCAGTCATTCATTCGATGTCCTGCACCAGTTCACGTAATTTTTCAATGTCCACCTTGATCTCCAGGGCTAAACTCGTAATCGCGAGCGCTTCACTCTCGACGCCAGGGGTTTTCGAGAGCATAGTGTTCACTTCACGGTGCATTTCCTGCAAGAGAAAGTCGAGCTTCTTGCCCAGTTCGCCGGCAGCATCGAGCAATTTCGTAAATTGTTGCAAGTGGCTTCGCAGCCGGTCTAATTCTTCACTGATATCACTGCGTTCTGCAAGGAGCGCCGCCTCCTGTGCCAGCCGTGTAGACTCGATATTTGCGCCATTCAGGATTTCTCTCAGTCGCGCTTCCAAGCGCCGCGAGAATGCAGGGCGCAATGTGCGTGCTAGCGCACGAACTTCATCGGCTTCGTTTTCGATTTTTGCTACTCGGGCGCGCAACTCCTCCATGAGGTGGCGACCCGCCATCCGGCGCATTTCGTCCAATTTCCCAAGCGCGTCCTCGATATACGTGTCCAGCACTTTGCCCAATTCTTCTTGAGCTTCTTCGGTGTCGGGCAATACCGATGCCATACCCGTAATCACACCCGGCAATCGTAGTAGGGCGACTGTGTCTAGCGGAGTCTTGGCGCCCATCTGTCTGCGCAATTCGTCCGCGGCATTGACATACGCCTTGAGCAATTCCTGATTTACGTGCACGGGCGCGCCTTCGCCGGGCTCGATACTCACATGCACATCCACGTGTCCGCGGAGGATTCGTCCGCGCACGGCTTGGCGCAGTCTTTGTTCATAGGGCTCCAGGGAATCGGGAATTCGAAGTTTCACGTCCAGGAATCTGTGGTTGACGCTTTTCACGCTAACGCGAATCAGCCAGCCCCCGGAACCACCGCGCACCATGGCGTATCCGTTCATCGAGCGGCACTCGGCCTTGCTTGTTGGAGTGAGTTTGGCTTCAGTGGAAGTTTCCGTAATCATTCGACCCCCGTTGGACCCCGTTATATTCGGCTTTGGAGAAGCCGCTGGACGAACATGTCGTGGGTTGCGAATTGCGAATCATACGAGTGTGACCTCGCCCACCGCCAATAATTTCGCGTGCATGCCGCTTACCCGCACGAATCCATCCAACACAGGAATCTTATCGGCTTTGCTCATAGTAACCCAAGCGGGCGTGTGGCAGGGCTGCTGACCGAAGTCCTCGCCGGGGTGGTTTAATCGGCGCGAGATCCACCTAACTAACGCTTTACATAACCATTCCAACGACGTAGTTTGAGGAAAAACTGGGCTTCACTTTATGGTTGGTGTGAAGCAGCAGAGGTTTCGGATGCTTTGGAAGGAAGGAGTTTATCGTGCATCCTTGGCACGATGTCCCGGTCGGGGACAACAGTCCATACGAGATAAACACGATCATTGAGATTCCCCTGGGATCGAACGTGAAATACGAATTGGACAAGGCGAGCGGCCTTTTGCGTGTGGACCGGATTCTCTATTCAGCAGTGTGCTATCCAGCGAACTACGGGTTCATCCCTCGAACGCTGGCGGAAGATAAGGACCCTCTCGACGTTCTGGTGCTGTGCCAGGAACCAGCTACTCCGCTTACCATTGTCCCCGTTCGTGTGATCGGTCTGATGACCATGATGGATACCGGAACGAAGGACCACAAGATCATCGCCGTAGCGCTCGGGGACCCGGAGTTCAACTCTTACAAGGATGCGCACCAATTGCCTCAGCACAAACTGCTGACCGTGCGTCGGTTTTTCGAGGACTACAAGCAGCTGGAAGGCAAGGCTGTCGAGGTGGATGATTTCGAGTCGGCGGAAGCAGCGCATAGAATCATCAGCGCGGCGACGGCCGCCTACGAAGACCAGTACTGATGAGCATTGGAGCATTTGGAAAACAGAGGAGCGCGGTGGTAGACTTTGCGGCGGCGAAGGAATTCGCCTTATAAGCGCTGTCCACGTTGTGGCCGGACAGATGATGATTCCTGACATGGATCGTGTCACGGAATCATGTCTCCGGGCCGATCCCAAAGCTAGTGACGATGTGCAAGGACGAGTTGCCCCGTGTGCCGGGCGCGGGAACGAGAGCCTCAGTGAGCGAGCCAAGGTAGAAATCTTGCGGGGGCTCTGAGAGTGAGGTAGGCATGGAATCGGCTTCCAACAGCATTAGCCCGGAGGGGGCGCGAACCGCGTCGAAGGAGCAGATTCCTGCTTTGCTGCACGGTGTTCGGGAAGCTGTTCTTCGTGGACTCCTCGATAATCCGGAGTTTAACGAGAGGCATCTCTGTTTGTTGTTGCTACAAAAGGAACTTCCTAGTGCAATCCTCGAAGAGGTTGCCCACCGAGAACGATGGTTGCGGAGCTATGAGGTGCGCCGGGCTCTTGCATTTCATCCACATGTGCCGCATACGGTTGGACTACACCTGGTTCGAGAACTGTACGTAACCGATCTTGTGCAGTTGACGATGGCCCCTTCCGCCGCTCCGCCCCTGAGGCAACTTGCGGAAGAGTTGGTGCTGGCACGTTTACCTCAATTGCCTCCGGCACAAAAAATGATCCTGGC
Organism: Candidatus Acidiferrales bacterium; assembly: GCA_963709705.1. Lineage (GTDB taxonomy): Bacteria > Acidobacteriota > Terriglobia > Acidiferrales > UBA7541 > Acidiferrum. The sequence continues at coordinate 189,017 of CAVPXU010000012.1, read as the reverse complement.
GCGCCGCGGATCGGCGCGCATTTCGGGCGCTCTTCTCGCCGATGGACAACCGGAAGTAGTACCCACGGTACTTGAGAGTCCTTTTCTGAACGAAGGCCAGGTTCTGCGGGTGCTTTCGCGAATCAACATGAATGCCCGGGTTGTCACGGCGATCGCGGAGAGTGGGCGGTGGAACCAGCATTACAGCGTTCGGTTGGCCCTGGTGCGAAACCCCCAGGCACCGCTCGCAACCGTGCTTTCCTTCTTGCCGAGCATCTCGACTACAGACCTGCGCATCCTGGCTGAGTCCTCCTCCGTTCCGGGGAATGTCCGCCCGCACGTGCGGCGTGAACTTGCGAACCGAATGCAACATGGCAAAGTGCCCGTGAAAAAGAGCCCACTTCCCCGAAGGTGAGCCTGTGAGCGGCTAGAGTCTGTGGGTCGTCACAATCTGAAGAAGATTGGGCGAGCAGCCGGGAGTCGGTTGACTTACTCAGGTTCACAACGGGATAATTCACGGAAGAACTGCGGATTGGGTGTTGGAGTTCGCCTTTAACCGCCCTGCTGGGCAAATGACTCCTGTGAGGGTTTTATTTTGGCCTCGAGTTATTTGCTTTCTACAGTTTGTTCCGATCGCGCAGTGAACCTACCCATACAGAGCCTAGGCTTACTTCTTGGTCGTTCAGCTTGTCTGGGCGTCCATTTTGGAATGGAGACGCCATGATTTTCCCAAGCACACTTTGGGAATGGGCCGAAGACACTGCGACGGAGGAGCTGCAGGAAGCACCGATCTTTTTTCGGGATCTAAATCTCGATCAAATTGTGAATAGCATCACAGCAGGCTGGAAGGAGTACAAACTCGAACCGATTTATTACACCAAGCTCGGGAGCCTCGAAACGGTCCTCTACCGGCAAGAAGTGATGGAAGATCTTGCGGATAAGGCTGTGATGGAGGCTGTGAAGGAGTTCTCGGCGCGCATGCGCGCGATGCGGAAGAGTCTTGAGCAGGCCGAGAAACTCGACTACTACCCATACACCCGCGAGCGGTGCTTTCTTGGGGCCGTGGAGATTTATTGTGAAGGGGTGGAAGGTCTTTTCGAACGGTTGCAGGGAATTGGAATGGAATCTCGTGGTCTTCAGAGAATTCGTTCCTACCTGGGGCAGTATGTTGGGCGCGAGTCGTTTCGGAAGCTCGCGGAGGAAATGCGGAAGGTGAAATCGGATCTTGGCGCGATCCGGTATTCGTTGCTGCTCCGAGACGGAGAAGTTACCGTTCGCTATCGGGAAGACGAGTACGACTACAGCGCCGCAGTGGAAGAGACGTTCGCAAAGTTCAGAACTAGGTCATCGGAGAACTACTGGGTCGAAACGGAAAAATGGGGAGGAATGAACCATATCGACGCACAGATTCAGACTCGCGTGGCGCTTCTTTTTCCAGAAGCGTTTTCGTCGTTAGAGGCTTTCTGCAGGGCGCACGCGGAATATCTGGACCCGATCATTGCCCAGTTTGACCGTGAAGTGCAGTTTTACGCTTCGTACCTCGACTACATCGGAAAATTCCGCCGCGCGGGGCTTAAGTTTTGCCAACCGCGGGTTTCGGATAGATCCAAAGAGATTCTTGGCATTCATGTTTTCGATCTTGCCTTGGCAGAGAAATTGGTTGCCAAGAAGGGTGAGGTTGTCACCAACGATTTTATTCTCCGCGGGTTGGAGCGAGTGTTCGTGGTTTCCGGCCCAAACCAAGGTGGAAAGACGACATTTGCGCGCACGATTGGACAGCTACACTATCTGGCCGCGCTGGGGTGCCTCGTGCCTGGCCGTGAAGCGCATCTTTTCCTGTTTGATCAGCTGTTCACTCACTTTGAGCGCGAGGAGGATATTCGGAACCTGCGCGGAAAGCTCCAGGACGATCTGGTGCGCATACACCAGATTCTCGATGCGGCGACACCCGAGAGCCTGATCGTGATGAACGAGATCTTCGCGTCCACCACGGTGAAGGATGCCGTGTACCTAGGGCGCAAAATCATGGAGCGGATCTCGGCCCTGGACGTCCTGGCGGTTTGCGTCACGTTTCTCGAGGAACTCGCGTCGTTCGACCAAAAGACGGTGAGTGTTGTGAGTATGATCGACCCAGCAAACCCAGCGATACGGACTTACAAGCTAGAACGCCGTCCTGCTGACGGGCTCGCTTACGCTCTGGCCATCGCGCAGAAGTACCATGTCACCTATGACTGCCTGAAGGAGCGTATCCAAGCATGAGAGCGCTTCTGCTGTTTCGTGACCGCGGCTTTGACCCCTACTTTTCGTTGCGCGAGCGATTTCGCCGCGACGGTGAGGTGGAGTGGCATCAGCGATTGTCGCCTCCGGAGAGGGCGCTCGTCCAGGATCTCGAACTCGACACGCTGCTTGGAGCCATGGCGGGTGATGACGAGTTCGTGCTGGATGTGGTGCGCAAAGTAGTGCTCGGCGGATTCGAAAATGATGTCGATACGGTGCGGTACCGGCAGGCGGCGTTGCGCGATTGTCTGCAGAATCCGGACGCGGCGCGAGCGTTTTACAATTTAACGGTCGAGGCGATCGAAGCGTGCCGCAGAAGGGCGTGGAGTCTGTCCACGCATTATCCAGGTTCGATGCTGTACAACGCTCTCGATATGCTCGAAACATTGGTGGTGATGTTACGCAAGTTGAGGGACATGGCTTCGACGCAGACGAACCGGTTTGTATCGCAAGCGTTTACAACCTTGTTCGGGATGCTGGAGGGGGAACTTGGAGAGGAGTATTTGACGTTGATCGAAACGTACCTCCAAGACCTGAAGTTTCGTCGGGGCGTATTGCTGAGTGCGGAACTTGGATCTTGGAACGAAAGCACAAACTACGTGTTGCGTCTGGTCCGAGGGAAAGATCCGAACTGGTTCCAGCGGCTTCTGGGCAAGAAGGTACCTGGTTTGACCTTTGAGCTGGACGAGCGAGATGAAGCTGGCGCTCGGATTCTCGGTGAGATGCGCCAAAAAGGGATTAGCCGGGTGGCAATTGCGATGGCGCAGTCCGCGGATCACGTTCTGAGTTTCTTCAGGATGCTACGGACGGAACTGGCCTTCTATGTGGCGTGTCTGACTTTGCACGACCGGTTGTCGAACAAAGGCGAGCCCACGTGTTTTCCCGATCCTGAGCCTCCCGGAGGACGCGCACACACATTTGAAGGTCTCTACGACCCTTGTCTCTCCCTCCTCGTGAGTGGGAGAGTTGTCGGCAATGGGGCAGTCGCGGACGGTCGAAACCTCGTCATCATCACAGGGGCAAACCAAGGAGGAAAATCGAGCTTTCTTCGCAGCATCGGTTTGGCGCAGGTCATGATGCAATGCGGCATGTTCGTCGCCGCGGAGTCGTTTCGAGCCGATCTTTGTCCGGCACTGTTCACCCACTATAAGCGAGCCGAGGACCCCACGATGACGAGAGGCAAACTCGATGAAGAGCTGGCTAGGATCAGCGAGATTGTCGATGGCATCAAGGCGAATTCCCTCCTACTGTTCAATGAATCCTTTGCCGCTACCAACGAAAGGGAAGGTTCGGAGATCGCGAGGCAAGTGGTCAGGGCTTTTCTCGAGAAGAAAATGAAAGTCTTCTACGTCACCCACCTGTATGAATTCGCTCGCGGATTTGCGGAAACCGCTGGTGGCGGGACAATGTTCTTGCGAGCAGAGCGGAAAGAGGACGGGACACGAACGTTCCGAATTCAGGAGGGCGAGGCGCTCGAAACAAGCTATGGGGAAGATTTGTATAAAGAGGTATTCGAATCAGGCGGAGACACACGAGAGATTCCGACGAATGGCGTGAGTTCGGGAATTCCGGAGTGATGGCGGATTTCGGCGCACTGTGCCTTCCACATCCGTCTCGGCTTCTTCGGCATGTCGGCGCGCCGGAGCGCGAAGTGGTTCTGAGTCTCGTGCCAAAAACTAAGGGCAGGTTGAAGGACGATCTATCTGCGATAGCGGCGGAGCAGAGTGCAGGACGGCGCGGGCCAGCAGTGGTGAGCCGAGCTCCAGAGTTCCTTGGAGGGCCGCCCGGGGCTGGGGCATCTCGCCGCCAAAAGTGCTACGAAGTGACTCGCCTCGTCAGCCTTGACTTGATTACGCCTCCCATGGGAGACCGGGCCTGCCGAAGTGACCATAGTTGGTTGTCTGCCGATATATCGGCCTCAGGAGATTTAGCGTTTGAATGATTGCAGCGGGACGAAAGTCGAATTTGGCGACGAAATCTGCTGCTGTCCGCTCATCTCCCGTGCCGAACGTGTCCACTCGCACGGAGAATGGCTTTGCGACACCAATCGCATAGGCCACTTGGATCTCGGCGCGTGAGGATAGCCCTTTCTTGACCAACTGACGTGCAACGTACCTACAGAAGTAGGCAGCGCTACGGTCGACTTTGGACGGGTCTTTCCCGCTGAAGGCTCCGCCGCCGTGGCGCGCGGCTCCCCCGTAGGTATCCGCGATGATCTTGCGACCCGTCACGCCGCAGTCTGCCGACGGCCCGCCTTGCACGAAACTGCCGGTCGGATTGACGGCAAAGCGAATGTCTTCGCGAAACCACTTGCCGAGGGCGCGTGGTGCAAGCGTCTCGCGAACATAGTCGGTGATGGGTTCCCGGGTCACGCTCGCGTGGTGCTGCGTAGAGACGAGAACATCGGTGACCACGAGCGGCTTATTGCCTTGGTATAAAACACAGACTTGCGACTTCGCGTCAGGGCAGAGCCATGCCGGGGTTCCGTTCTTGCGGTCCTCTGCCATGCCCCGTGTGAGTTGGTGGGCGAGAAGAATGGGAAGGGGCATGAACTCGGGAGTCTCGAGTGTGGCGTAGCCGAACATGATTCCCTGGTCACCAGCGCCCTGGTCCCGGTCCACGTTCGTTTCTTTGTTTACTCCCTGGGCGATGTCCGAAGACTGTTTCGTGAGAACGGTCAAAACCGTTACATTGTCCGCGTTGAAGGCTGAAGAAGGGTCGATATAACCGATTTCCCGGATCGCCTGACGAACGATGGCTTCGTGGTCTATCTGGCAGGTCGCCGTAATTTCACCGCCGAGCACGACGGTATCTTCTTTGCAAAGCACTTCACAGGCGACGCGAGCGTTTGCGTCCTGTGCGAGATAGGCGTCGAGAATCGAGTCGGCGATGTAATCGCAGACTTTATCCGGGTGGCCCTCGGAGACTGATTCTGAACTAAAGTGATAGGTCGTGTTGCGGGGCACCCGTCTGTGCCGGGAAGCCGTCTTTGCAAGGGCAGTCGTCATTTCCGTCCTCCTTCGAGCGTAGATAGGCGCTCGTAGAATAGGGCCGCGGACCGGATTCCTCCGAAATAGTTATCGAGGGACATATGCTCGTCCGGTGCGTGAGCGTTTTCGTCGGGCAATCCGAAACCCATTAGGACGCAGGGGATGTGGAACATGTCGCTCATTTCCGCGACGATGGGTATGGAGCCGCCCTCGCGAATGAAGGCGGCCTTGCGGCCGAATCCTTCCTCCAATGCCGCGGCGGCGGCTTGAACGACGGGATGCGAATAGCGCGCAAGCCAGGGTTTTCCGGTGCTGAGCACGTCGAAGCGGCAGGTGACCGTTTTGGGGAGAAGTTTGCGAAAGTGCGCTTCGACCAACTTAGCGATTTTGTCGGGGTCCTGGTTGGGGACGAGCCGAGTAGAGAATTTGGCGCAAGCCTTCGAGGGGATGACGGTCTTTGCCCCTTCCTGCATGTAGCCTCCCCAGATCCCGTTTAACTCGAATGTCGGGCGGCACCAAATCTGTTCGGGAACGGAGTAGCCCTTCTCTCCGCAAAGCGCTGGTGCACCGACCGTTTTGCGGAACTCCTTTTCATTCCAGGGCAGAGCCTTCAGAGTTTTCCGCTCGGACACCGAAAGCTTGGCGACATCGCGGTAGAATCCGGGAATCGTGACTCGGAGATTTTTGTCATGGAACTGGGCAAGCGTACGCGCGAGGACTGAGAGAGGATTCGGAACAGCTCCTCCGTACAGGCCCGAATGCAGGTCCTGCGATGGTCCTGTGATTTCCACCTCGTAGTAGTTCATCCCACGGAGTGCATAGGTGATGGAAGGGACCCCGGGAGCGAGCATGCTGGTGTCGGAAAGGACGAGGGCATCGGACACCAGGCGCTGGCGGTTCTGGCGCAAGAAGTCCCATAGACTCTTGCTTCCCACTTCCTCCTCGCCTTCAATCAGCACTTTCACGTTGACGGGGAGCTTGCCCTGAACTGTCTGCAAAGCATCGAGTGCCTTGAGATGAGCGTGTAACTGGCCCTTGTCGTCAGCGGTGCCGCGGCCGTACAGGTTTCCGTTGCGAACCGTGGGTTCGAAGGCCGGGGAAGTCCAAAGCTCTAGAGGTTCCGCGGGCTGAACATCGTAGTGACCGTAAAGCAGGACCGTGGGCTTGCCTTCCTGACGCGGCGATTCGGCATATACCAAAGGGTGCAATGCGGTCGGAACGATCTCGATATGTTGCATTCCCGCGGCTTGAAGGTGATCGCCGACCCAGCGGGCAGCCCGTTCGACGTCGGCTTTGTGGTGTGCCGCAGTGCTGATGCTAGGAATGCGGAGAAATTCCTTTAGTTCGTCAAGATGTTCATCCTTCTTTCTGTCGATAAACTCGATGACATCCATGCGCGAATCCTCCAGGTTGTGGAAGCAGCGGTTTTCCGTTCAGAGGGCGCACGTGGAGCACACCCGCGTTTCCGAACGGGGCTTCCCTTTCTGAAAATAAGCGAGATTCTTCTCTGGTGTACGGGAACGAAGTTCTGAAGCTGCTCCCATGGAGAGAAATCTCTCGTATAGGAGTCATTTTCCCCGGAGGGGGCGGTTAACGGTGGAACTCCAACACCGATTCGACCCGATTATCAATCACAATGCAGAAACAATCAATGCCTCCCGTCACGGTTGGAAACACATTTGATTATGCCCGAGATTACTTACCAATGGGTCGCTCCGCGTGCAGGGGTGTGAGCGGGTTCAAAAACTTTTGGAACAGGGCGACGAAATCGGGGAATCGGGGTTGACTTGCTTATGGCAGCTGGTAAGATAGCCTTGGGCGAGGGAGTTCGCCTATATAACCGCTGTCCCACCATAAGCCGGGGCAGATGATGACTCCTGACAAGTGACAAGGATTCTTGTCGCGGAGTCATGTTACCCGGCAAGAATCCCGAAAACTGAAACTGGAGTAGCCCATGGAGAACGTGTGGGTCCTGGCTTGCCCCTGGGTTGGGCTGGCGTTCATTGCCACGCTACCGGCCTTTTGCTTGCATCTCTGTGCAGCGCAGCACATTTCTTTCGCTGTGGGAGCCGGTGCGATCATCCTCACTTTCCTTGCGGCCACCGAACTCGACGAAACAATTCTCCGGACAAAATGGGAAGTCAGCCAGGCAATCCAGTACGCATTTTTCGTGTACGAGAACCGGTTCGTGGAAATCGACTTCAAGAGAAACGAGGAGCGGCAGGCGAATTTCCGCGGTTTTGCACGGGCACAGGAGATTTTCGAGTTTTTAGTGAACCACGGGCAACTGCAATTCCCGGTTTCCGCGGCGTCACGTTAGTGAGGGAAAGAAAGAAACGGCTTCACCGGAAGCGCGATGAGGAACTTGTGAGGATCGTGATTGCTTCGGACCTGCATGGAAATCTTGAGGCGCTGGCGGTGCTTCCTCGAGAGTACGACCAGCTGTGGATTCTTGGCGACCTCGTGAACTACGGCCCGAATCCAGCTGAAGTGGTGGACTTCGTGCGCCAGCATGCGACGCATGCGATAAAGGGCAATCACGACTACGCAGCCGCATTTCGTGAGGACGCCCATTGCCAGGGCCGCTTCCGCGAGTTGGCAGACCTTACAGGCCGGTTTACGGAAACTACGTTACAGGCCGCCCAGACAAAATTCCTACGGGATATCCCTCTGCAGCTTGAGCTAGAAGTGGGGCGGACGCGGTTCTGGCTGTGTCACGCAATTCCTTCCGACCCGCTTTTCGGCTATGCCCCTGCCGATTCCGAAAAATGGCAAGAAGAATGTAGCCATCTTCCCGTAGATATTGTTCTGGTGGGCCACACACATAGCCAATTCATCAAGAAGGTCGGGAACTGCTTGGTCGTGAATCCCGGGAGCTTGGGACAACCAAACAACCGCGGCGCACTGGCGTGCTACGCGGTCTGGGAAGCTGGGCAAATCAGCCTGCGCTCGACACTCTACGACGTGGAGACCACTGTGGCTAAAGTAGAGGCGTTACCAATTCCACAAATGGCGCGACAAGACCTGGTTACCCTGCTGCGGACGGGCCACCTCGCGGAAGTGGCTACAAAAGATGCGCAGCATGTTTGTTCGTAAGATTGGGTAGGCAGATCTGAAACGAAGGGAAGAAGCGAAGCGATGGCGAACCAATGGAACAGGCAGAGTGCGGAAGAGGGTGGGACTGCCCGAAGACGACGCACGCTTCGTGATAGCGCGAGGATTGCTCTTATCTCTGATATTCACGGGAATTTCGAAGCCCTAAGAGCACTGCCCGACGACTACGACGAGCTGTGGGTGCTTGGAGATCTGGTGAATTACGGGCCACAGCCTGCCGAAGTAATCGAATTCGTAAGCAAGCGCGCGACTCTCGTGGTGCGGGGAAACCACGACGACGCGGTCGCGTTTGACCGTGATCCGCGGTGTTCACCGGCATTCCGGCGAGCGGCGGAAGAAACCCGGAGATACACTGCTTCGGTGTTGAGCGACAAACATAAGGGGTATCTTGCTGATCTGCCGCACTACCGTTGGGTACGTCGAGGACGGTGGACTTTCTATAATTGCCATGCCTCACCTTCCGACCCCTTGTACGCCTATTGCGGCGAGGACATCACAAAGTGGAGGAGCGAACTGGCGTTGGCGGGAACAGACTTTCTATTTGTGGGCCACACGCACCTTCAATTCGCTCTTCGCGGGGGGGAACAGTTGGTTGTAAATCCTGGAAGCATCGGGCAGCCCAAGACCGGGACGCCGCAAGCCGCGTACGCCATTTGGGAGAACGGCGCGGTGACTCTTCATAAATACGAATACCCGGTGCAGAAATCCGTGGAACGCGTCCGGTCTATGCCTGTTAGCGCTTCCACCCAAGAATTCCTAGCCAGAGTGCTCGAAACAGGAACTGTGGCTAGAACGGAGAAAGAGGCAAAACATGTCCAAGATTGTTCAGCTTGATGCACTCGAAATCCTCGATTCCAGAGGAAATCCCACGGTTCAGGTGATGGCAACGCTCGATAGCGGAGCCGTAGGAGTAGCCAAAATACCGTCGGGAGCGTCGACCGGAAAGCGCGAAGCCGTGGAACTGCGCGACGGCGACAAAAAACGATACAACGGAAAAGGAGTGCTGAAAGCAGTGGCGAACGTTAAAGAAGTCATCGCTCCGGCGCTCCGGGGCCAAGATTTCGCAGAGCAGAGTGTTCTGGACAAGGTCTTGATTGATCTCGACGGCACACCCAACAAGGCCAAGCTTGGCGCCAATGCCATCTTGGGCGTCTCGCTTGCCTTCGCACGAGCAACGGCGACGAAACGAGGGCTGCCCCTCTATCAGCATCTGGAGAAACGTGAACAGTACATCTTGCCACTTCCTCAGATGAACGTTTTGAATGGCGGAAAGCACGCGGACAATAACGTCGATTTCCAGGAATTTATGCTGGCGCCCGTGGGCGCGCCCTCGTTCGCCGAAGCGGTGCGAGCCAGCGCGGAAACGTTTCAAGCGCTAAAAGCACTTTTGCACAAGGCGGGATATTCGACGTCGGTCGGGGATGAAGGGGGGTTCGCGCCCAAGCTGCGGTCAAACGAAGAGGCGATGGAACTGATCCTGAACGCGATTGAAAAAGCAGGTTACAAGCCAGGGTCGGAAGTCGCCGTTCATCTGGATCCCGCGGCCAGCGAGTTTTACGAGAATGGGGCATACGTATTCCATAAGTCGAGCGGGGAACGCAAGAGTTCCGACGAGATGATCGCTCTCTGGGCGGATTGGATTAAGAAATATCCAGCCATCCTGTCGCTCGAGGACGGTTTGGCCGAAGACGACTGGGACGGATGGCAAAAGCTGACGGCGCAACTCGGAAAGAAGGTCCAGTTGGTGGCAGACGATATCTTTGTCACGAACACCAGCATTTTCAGCGAAGGAATCGCAAAGCACATCGCAAACTCCATCCTTATCAAGCTGAATCAAATCGGAACTTTGACCGAGACGCTCGCGTGCATCGATTTGGCCAAGAAGCACGACTACACCTGCGTCGTGTCCCACCGTTCGGGAGAGACCGACGATACGACCATTGCCGACCTGACGGTGGCGACAGGAGTGGGGCAGATCAAGACCGGTTCGGTCTGCCGCGGCGAGCGAGTCGCGAAGTACAACCGTCTCATCGAGATCGAACGCGAATTGGGTTCCCATGCGGTGTATGCGGGGCGTTCTGCCTACAAGCGCGTGACGGCGCACGCCCACGGACGATGAAGCGGAAAGGGACATGATGCAGGCGGGACCTTACAGCACCGGCAGGGACTATACGGACGACGAGATTCGCTCGTTTGTCGCGGACTTGGAGTCTCTGCCGGGCGGTGATCTGACGGTGGCGTTGCTTGTGGGTTGTGGGCAGCGAGCGGTTAATCCGTTGCGGGAATTTCTGTTGAATGGGAAACCTCGGGGTATCTTTCAGCCGAGGCAGCGAGCCGTGGAAGCGCTTGGCCAGCTTGGTGCAAAGGACGTGTTGCGGGAGTACCTCTCGCAAAAGCGAGACATTGCCGATGCTGTCGTGCGCTTCGGCGAAGAAGCCGTGGAGAGCAGTGCCGCCCGCGAACTCGCACGCTGGCGCACGGACGAGATCTTCGAATTTCTGATGAATCTCGGACAGCAACGAATGCTTGCTGGTGTGGTAGACGCTTTGCGGGAGTTCGACCGCCCCGAGGGAGTGACTGTGTTCCTGAGGGCCTTGGAAGATGATGTGTGCCGCCCAAACGCAGAAGAAGCGCTCCGTCGTATTGCGGCAATGTGCAAGCCTCAGTTGTTCCAGGCTGCGCGGTCCGTTCCTTCCGACCGCGACGAGAAACCTTCCGAACGGCAAAGGCGGCGGTCCGTGGTCCGCATTCTTTGCGATCTGGATTTGAGCGAGAACGAGTGGATGGAGCTGCGGCCCGTATTGGAAGACGGGGACCAGGAGATCGCCATTATGGCGGCAGAGATGGCGGTGGACTGGGCTTCTGCGAGGGAGAAGGAGGCGGCAGCGCGATTCTTGATCGGCCGTCTCGAATGGGCTCATTGGTTTCTGCAAATTCGCATCCAGGATTGTCTGCGTCGAAATTATTCCCGCGTGCATGAACTCATTCAAAAGGAGTGCGCCGTACGCCGGAAGGCGGCGAAAGGAGAGCCTCTCGCAGATCCGGTGTTGCGGATTCTCGAGAAAGTTCAATCGACGGCGAAGAATTCTGACCCAAAAGAGAATGTGCAACATGCCCAATGAAGCTACAAGTCGGGCCGGGGAAGCAGGCGAGGACCTAGCCACGTATGAACGGCACAAGCATGAGATCGCGCAGATTTTGCGCGAGGTGCATGCCGGTGCTTATCAGGCGAAGAATCTCAGTCTAGAACACGCGGTGGGAGAGCTAACCAACAAATTGGCAGGCGACCGATTCTATCTAACGGTGGTCGGCCAATTCAGCCGCGGCAAGAGCACTCTCATGAACGCCATCCTCGGGAAGGAGTACCTTCCCTCCGGCTTCGTGCCGACTACGTCGGCCATCACAGCAGTGAGTTATGGCAGCAGGGGGAAGGTGGTATTGCGGAGGTCGGACACAAATCTGACGAGCGAAATTGGAATCCGTGACCTTGCTGATTTCGTAACCGAACGCATCAACCCCGGCAATCGGGAAGGAATCGAAATGGCGGAGGTGCAAGTTCCGGTAGACATCCTGCGGCGTGGCTTCTTTCTGGTGGACACGCCGGGATTAGGCTCGGCGGTGAAGGAGAATACGGCGACGACGTTGAACTTTTTGCCGAGTGCCGACGCGATTGTGTTTGTGACGAGCTGCGATGCGCCGCTGACCGCAGGGGAATTGGGCTATCTGCGGGAGTGCCGTTCGTCGGTCCGGAAACTGTTTCTTGTCTTGAACAAAATGGATTTGGTTCCGGAGACAGAGCGCGGGGAGGTTCTCGGGTTTGCGAAATCGAAGGCACAGGAAGAATTGGGAGAAACAGAAGTCTATTTGTTCGCGGTATCAGCCAGAGACTCGCTATCTGCGAGATTGAGTGCGGACACCGCCAAGCTTCAAAAGAGCGGACTTCCGGAACTGGAAGAAGCCATTGTCCGGTATCTCACGGCCAACAAACAGGGTGACTTCCTGTTACAGATTTGCGATCGAGCCTCTGAGTTATTGCTGGCGAATAACATCCTCGAGAGTCAGACGTTGCTGGCGCGTCTGGCTTCGTTGCGCAAGGTGATCGAGTCCGCGGCTAACAGGGAGGATGGTGAAGCGGACCAGCGGAGCTCACACGCGGCGTGGACCAAGCAAGACAGTTCCGTGTTGCGGGTGAGTTGCGCTGTTTGCAATCGGGTTGTGGATGCGGTCCTGGACTTCTTCCGAACCTACCAATATGACCTTTACGTTTCTGCCGACGTACAGCGGGCCCACGCGGAAGCCGGAGGCTTCTGTCCGATGCACACCTGGCAGTATGCGAATCTCGCGTCTCCCCAAGGCATCTGCGGCGCCTATCCGCAGATTCTCTTTCGCTTCAGCGAAGACTTGCGCGATCTGGCGGAGGGCCGTGCTCCGAAACACACAAATGGAGGTGTCGCGGGTCCTCCGTTGCCCGCCGGCGAGACTTGCCCCGCTTGTCGGCGGGTGAAGGAAGCGGAAGAAATCGCGGTGCGAGAGATGGCCGAAGGATTAGAAACGAGCGGCGACGACAGAAGTAAAGCTGATAAACGGCTGTGTTTGATACACCTCGAGAATGTGGTGCTGGCCCTGCATAATTCGTCTGCAGGAAAGGTGCTTTTGGAGCGGGAAAGTGAGACCCTGCGGCGCGTCGCGGAGAATTTGCAGCGCTACGCACTCAAGCACGAAGGAAGGCGCAGCGACCTCATCACCGAGGAGGAGTGGCAAGCCCCGAAGCAAGCGTTGACGCTCCTTGTGGGACACCGCAACGTGCAGCCGCGATTAGGGAGATGAGTAGGAGATTTAGCGAGCCATGAGTTCTGGAGATTACAGCTCAGCGGCAGGGTTGAACGAGTATCAGGCTCGGGCCCTGGCCGTGACCTGCCAGTACATCGACAAGATGATTGGCGAGATGGAGCATGTCCTCAGCTCGGCCGCTTCCAAGGCCGCCTTTCCGAAGTATCTGGGAGACATATCAGCTTCGCAGAAGCGAACGCTTGAGGATTATTTCGCGCGAATTCGCGCTCAACTAGAGCGTGTTTTGGATGGCCAGGGGATTCCGCGGCCCGAAGCGACGATTCCTGCTTCGCGGGCAGTGTTTACCGCGCTGCTCACCATTGACATTGCAGTGGAAGAGTTGCGTCCATCTTACATGCGCGGCTATGGGGAAGTGTCCCCCGAATTGATCACCGAGCTCGAAGGAATCTGCGGAGAACTGCGCGAATTGGTGAGTCGCGTGAATCAATACCTCCTGCAGGATGCCGGCCAGGATCTTCGCAAGCGCCTGGAGCGACTGGAGCAAACTTCGGCCGAGTTGGAACTCCTCGCCAAAATCGAGCGCGTTGTGACGGAACGCGGGCTGGTGGAATTCCGGAGCACCATTGCGGGCATCACGGATCGACTGGAGGACCAAAGCCTCGAAATAGCCGTGTTTGGACGGGTGAGTTCAGGCAAATCATCGCTGCTGAACGCCATCTTGGGCGAAGACATTTTGCCGGTCGGTGTCACACCGATCACCGCGGTGCCGACGCGCATTCGCTATCGCGAAACACCAATGCTCTCGGTCTGGTACGCCGAACGGCTCCCAGAAACCTTGGACATTGGCCGGTTGGCCGAGTTCGCGAGCGAAAAGGGCAACCCTCAGAACCAGAAGAGGGTCACACGGATGGTTGTGCATCTTCCCTCGGCACGGCTTCGTGAGGGAGTAACGCTGGTCGATACTCCGGGGCTCGGTTCGCTGGCCACGACGGGCGCCGCGGAAACGCTAGCGTACCTTCCGAATTGCGATTTAGGTGTGGTGCTCATCGACGCAGGCTCCACGGTCACGCGAGGCGACCTAGAGACAATCAAAGCTCTCTATCAAGCGGGAATTCCTGTGCAGGTACTTTTGAGCAAGGCAGACTTGCTTTCTGCAGAGGACCGGGAGCAGATGATCGGTTACATCAAGAAGAGTATTGCCGAGGAGTACCAGCTCGATCTGCCCGTGCATCCGGTCAGCGCAATTTCCGCCCGTCGGGACTTGCTGGAGCAATGGTTCAAGATGGAGATCTTGCCGCTTTACGAGCGCTGCCGGGAGCTCAAGTCCACATCGATCCGACGCAAAGTGGGCGCTCTGCGTGACGCGGTAATCGCTGCGCTGACGATTCAAATACGCAGGGGCCAGGGTGTAAGTGCCACGGACGGAGAGAAATTCCGGGAAATTGAAACGAGGCTGCGCAAGACGACCGGACATATAACGGAAACCAGAAATCGGTTGGAGCGAGAAATCCGATCATTGGAAAGAGCCACCGGGGTGCTGCTGGAGCGCGCGGCGTTGCGCTTAGCCCACAAGTGGGCAAGCAACAATCATGATGACGTCACGACCTCCGACCTGATCGTATTCGAAAGCATCGTTATGGACATCCACCAGGAAGCCACGAACCACCGTCAGGACATCGAGAAAGTGGCCCTGGAGGCACATTCGGAGCTGGAAAGTGCCGCCAAAGCGTTAGGCTTCCCCGATGGCCCCCCCGCGGAAGAGTTCACGTCGGTCATCCGGGCAATGCCGGTCTTCGATTTCCCCGCAGCACGCGGCCTTCCGAGTTCTCCCCAGTCGTTCATGCGCTTTCTAGGGAAGGTGGGCCTTCGTGCAAGCGCCCGGCGGCGAGTGACTTCTCATTTGGAAAAGCCTCTGACGGATACCTTGTTCGTTTATTCGGGCGTACTGCGGGAATGGACGAGCACGGTGTTGAAGGTCATTGAGAAGCGGTTCGCGTCGTTTGCGGACGGTTATCGAGCCCAGGCGGGGAGAGCGCAGAGCGCCTCGGCGCTGGGGAGTGGAGAACAAGGCGCACTGTCAAACGACGTGCGTGAGTTGGGCGGCGCGGTCGCGGAAACGGGTGTTTCGGTGAGTTCAGCGGACTGACCGACAATACGCAGGTGAAAGCGGCGGAAGCAGAAGGTTAAAAAAGGCTTTATGTCGAGAGAGAGGTGTAATGGAGAAATATGTGGCTGTTGGACTGGGAGGGTTTCTGGGTGCCATTGCGCGATTCTGGTTAGGCGGCTACATCGCTTCGAAACTAGGCACGCGGTTCCCGTACGGGACATTCGTGATCAACTGTTCGGGTTCGTTTCTGATTGGCTTTATCCTCACGCTTCTGGCAGAAAGGACCCACTGGAGTCCCAATTGGAGATATTTGATACCCGTCGGGTTCATCGGTGCTTACACAACCTTTTCGACATTCGAGTATGAGACGTTCCGAGTGATTCAGGATGGTGAGTTTTTGATCGCGTTCCTTAATGTGGGTCTCAGCGTGATTCTGGGTTTTGCTGCGGTATGGCTTGGCGCGATCGTGGGGAGGTTGAGCGCATGAATGGAGCGAAAGCGGTTCGAGTAGTGGCGATGACGGAAGCGACAGCACACGGAGCATGCGCGATCTGTACCGTTCTCCGTCATTACCAGACACAGTTGGTGGAGGTTACCGGACTGCCAAAGGTAACACATCTCTGCAACCACCATGCCTGGCTGCTGGCGCGGTCCGCGCCAGCCGACATTGCCGCGCATATCTATACGCAAGTGATCGGAGCCCAGCGCGAGCAGCGCGGGCGTTCCGAGAAGGCCTGCCCGTTTTGTGATGAGTTGCGGCGGGAAGAGGCCGTAAGGCTAGGTGAATTCGCCCAGCGAATGAAGGTGGCTTCGTTTGCCGGATGGATGCGTCGAAGCGGCACGCTGTGTTTGCTGCATGCGGAACGCTTATCTCAGCGATTGCCGGACATGCGTCCCGTATTTGATGAAATTCTCGCGAGAACGCTGGAAGAGCTCGAAGAAGATTTGAAAAAGTGCTTGGCGAATTCGGCTCGTGAACAACACCATATCGGCGGCGGCGTTCTCGGGCGGGTGGCGGAATATCTTGTTTGTCAGCGGGGCATTCCTGGAGAGGAGACACCATGCTGAAAGTTGGTCCGGCAAAGAAAGTAATTATTTATGTGGGGGAGGATCACCAATATCACGGGCATTCGCTGTACTCGGCGATTCTCGACTATCTGTTTTACCACCGCGTTTCGGGGGCGAATGTGGTTCGTGGAATGGCCGGGTTCGGCGCGGACCATCACCTGCACAGCACGCGCATTTTGCGACTCACGGAGAACCTTCCGGTAAAGATTGAATTTATCGAAAACCCGGAGAAAGTGGATGAGCTGTTGCCCAAGCTGCACGAGATGGCTGGTTCGGGCTTGATCGAAGTGCAGGACACCATGGTTGTAAAGCCTGCGGAGGTAGACAAGAAGGCGGAATTCCGAGGGGAGCAGGTGCCCGCCTTGAAGCGCGAAGGTAAGGCCAAAATCATGAGGGTCTTTGTCGGCGAAAGCGACAAGTGGCACGAGAAGCCGCTGTACAAGGCGATCGTAGAATGCCTGCGCGCGAACGACATCGCCGGCGTAACGGTCTACAAAGGCATTCTGGGGTATGGGGCGAACCGTCGGATGCACAAGGGGTCGGCACTCAGCCTTTCGCACGACTGCCCGATCATGCTGTCGGTTGTCGACACAGAAGAAAAACTGCGAAAGATGACGCCGTTGCTCGATGAAATGGTGCTGCAAGGTCTGGTCGTGCTATCGGACGTGGACATCATCAAATACACGCACGACTACGTCGCCGAGGAACGGAGAAAGGAGTCGCGCGCATGAAGCTCGAAGGGAAAGCCAAGATGCTTCGCATTCACTTTGGCGAGGACGACAAGTGGCACGGCCAACCGCTTTACAAAGCCATCGTCGAGAAGTGCCGGGAGCTCGACATTGCCGGCGCCACCGTTTACCGCGGGATCGAAGGCTACGGTGCCAGCACGATCATTCGGCGAGCGCATTTGCTGTCGGTGTCACACGACGCTCCCATCATGGTCAGCATCGTCGATTCGGAAGAGAAGATCCGGAAATTGATTCCCGCGCTGGATCAAATGGTTGATGAAGGGCTGATCGCCATGTCGGATGTGGAAGTGATCAAGTACGTACACCAGGCGGGCGCGCGATCCTAAGGTGCAAACGATGTGCGCGACAGGTTCAACTTTGGCGTTTGCTCCCGAGACCGGGGTCTTCCTCGGCCGGCAGAGTGAACTGGCGCGGCTCCAGGAAGCGATGCGCAAGCGCCAGAGTTTGTTGATCTGGGGGTTGCCAGATTCTGGGAAGAGCACCTTGGTTTCACGAGCGATTTCGCAAATGCCGGAGAGAATCGTTCGCCGGTGCATCCGTGCCACTGGCAATGGCAGTCCGCAAGAAATCCTTCGAAGCATCGCAGAGGGACTTGCGGACGACCCGCTGTTCAAGTCGAAATTCCGTGCGGATACGGGCTATGGCGCTTCCTTCTCGCACTGGGTCCGACAACAGTCAAGCCTTCGTCTTCGTGGCCTGCTCTATCGCGCGGCCGGTGCAGGAGAGTATTGGATCTTTCTGGAAGATCTGGCGCCGATGACGCACATGCTGGTGCGCATCGTGAAGGAGTTGATGATCAACCAGGAAACCCCTATTTACGCGATTGCGCCGGGATGGACGTACGAAGAGTTGGGACATGGTGCTCAGCTGTTTTGGAATGACCGCCTCAGGCTACACGTGGGTGCGTTGCCGGTAGCCGCGGCAAAAGAACTCGTGGAATTGTCAATCCAGAGATTTGGGCTGTCGCAGCTCGATCTCGACGGTTTCCACAAAGATATTTTGGAATTCAGCGGCATGTTGCCGGGGGCGATTCTTCGAATGTGCGCAGCGGCATCCGAGAGCCGCTATCAGTTCGAAGGCCGGATCAAAACGAAGTTGTTGCACGTGGACTACCTGATGAAACATTGCCGCGGAATCGTGCAGCCCGGTGGCTCCAACCGGGGAGCACAAAGCTAAGGATTTGATCGCACCTAGGTATACGCGATAAGAGCGGAGAATTTCGATGGACCCTTTGACTGAGAAGACGGCCGTGGCTGGGGGGGCTGGTCCGCCGACCACAGCCTCTTATTCAGGAGAGATCCTGGATGCTGCAGGGAAACTCCACCATCTTGCGGAGTTGGCGCAGGAGTTTAGTTCAGAGCTGGTCATGGAGGAGGCCACAAGCCTTGCCGACAGACTCAAGGAAGGGCGCTTTTACGTGGCGTGCATCGGCCAGTTCAAGCGGGGAAAGTCTACGCTGCTGAATGCACTCGTGGGCGATTGTGTGTTACCAACCGGCGTCGTGCCGATTACGACCGTGCCGACGGTGGTTCGTTACGGCGAAACGCGCAGGGCGCGCGTTCGCTTCCAAGGAGGTACGTGGACGGATGTTGCCCCGGAAGAGTTGATGCAGTACGTTTCCGAAGAGCACAACCCCGAGAACGCCAAGGGCGTAGCGGGAGTGGAGGCGTTTGTTCCTAGCCCTCTTCTTGCCGACGGGATGTGCTTTGTCGATACACCCGGCCTGGGGTCGATTTTCGCTGGCAACACCGCGGCAACGCAAGCCTTCGTCCCACACATTGATGCAGCCATCATCGTCGTCGGAGCCGATCCTCCCATTGCCGGAGAGGAACTGGCACTCGTGGAAGAGGTGGGCAAGCAAATTCAGCACCTGCTCGTGGTCCTCAACAAGGCGGACCGCACCTCCGATGAGGAACGTCGCGCTGCTGTGCCGTTCACGCGAAAGATATTGGAAAAGCGGCTGGGACGGGCGATGGGCCCGATCTACGAGATTAGCGCGTATCAGCGGTTAAGCAAGAACGAGACACATTGGGATTGGGATGCCCTTCTCGCCGCCCTGCAGAAACTCGTGGACGAGTCCGGCCGCACCTTGGTCCGCGAGGCGGGTGAGCGCGGGCTGCAGCGGCTAGCCGAAGAGATGCTTTCCGTGACGCTCGAAGAGCGTGAAGCGCTGGTGCGTCCCATCGAGGAATCGGAACGGCGGATCGCAGCGATGCGCGAAACGATCGCGGAAACGGAGCGGTCGCTGCGGGAGATCGGGTATCTCTTCATGGCGGAGAAACACCGGCTCTCCGATTTGTTTCTTGAACGACGAAACAAGTTCTTGAACGAAAATCTGACTGCGGCAAGAGGGGAAGCGAGAGCAGAATTTCTCAAAATTCGCCGCCGTTACGGCCCGAAATTCCGCCGGGAGGCGATGCACTCGGCTCAAACAATAGCGGCGCATCGCGTCCTTCCGTGGCTCACGAAGGAGCAGGCAAGGGCCGAAGAAGAATATCGCAAGGTGGCCAGGCGCTTTGTGAACATCGGTAATGAATTTCTGCAGAAGCTCTCGGAATCGAGAATCCCGGAACTGTCCCGGATGCCGAATGCGCTCAACTCCGAGAAGGGTTTCCGGGTTGCCTCCCGCTTCCGGTTCGAGGAGTTAATCAATGTCGCGCAGCCCGCGTCACCGCTGCGGTATCTGGTGGACGTCGTTCTGGGGTTAATCGGTGCGTTTTCCGTAATCCAGAAGGACGCAATGGAGTTTTTCGAGTATCTGCTCGAAATGAACAGCTCTCGAGTGCAATCCGATGTGATGGACCGACTGGAGGAAAGTCAGGGCCAATTGGAGGCGGAAATTCGCAAACTGCTGCACGCCGTGACGCGCATCGCGACTAGCGCGCTGGACCACGCGCGGGAAGCGAAGAGTCGAGGTGCCGCAGCCGTGGAGGAAAAGCTAGAAAGAATCGACGAGGTGGAGAGAAAGATTCACGTACTGCTGGGGTGTTGAACACATTCTGTTGCTCCCGTCTACCTGCATTGGAACTGATTCGGCTGTCCCCCCCGCGAGTATGCCGCCAATCCGACGAATGAACGGTGGAGGAGTTGATGGAAACGCACATTGGTGCGAAAGCGAGAGCATTGCGCTTTGTGGTGCTGGTGGGGGTGATGAGTTTTTTCGCGGACTTCACCTACGAAGGGTCGCGAGGAATTCTTGGGCCGTATCTTGCTCTCCTGGGAGCCAACGGCACAATTGTTGGCATTGTCACAGGCTTCGGCGAACTGGCCGGCTACGGTTTGCGGCTTGTGTCCGGGCGTTTGGCGGACCGAACGCAGAAGTTCTGGCCGATCACGATCTTCGGCTACATCGTCCAAATGGCCGCAGTTCCAGCGTTGGCTTTGGCGCATAGTTGGCCTGCAGCCGCGATCCTCCTCATTCTGGAGCGAGTCGGAAAGGCGACGCGAAACCCTCCTCGCGATGTAATGCTTTCCCATGCGGGGACGCAACTGGGCGGACTCGGCTGGGCTTTCGGGCTACATGAAGCGCTGGACCAATTCGGAGCGCTGTTTGGTCCCTTGCTCGTGGCTGTTGTCCTGGCGCGCCATCATGAGTACCGCACCGCATTTGCCGTGCTGCTCGTGCCCGCTCTGATCATGCTCGCACTACTTGGGGTCGCCCGTGTCTTGTACCCGCGCCCGGAAGACATGGAACGGCGCCGGCCCGAGACGCGCGTGCGAAAATTTCCTCGCCATTTCTGGATTTACCTCGGCGGTGCCGCGCTTGTAGCGGCGGGCTTTGCCGATTTCCCGCTGATTGCTTATCACTTCCAGAAGGTTGGCAGTTTGTCGGGAAGCTGGGTTCCGATCGCGTATGCCATCGCGATGGGCGTGAGCGGGGCTGGCTCGCTGATCTTTGGGAGGTTGTTTGACTGCTTTGGCATTGGAGTGTTGATTCCCCTTACGCTCATCTCCGCGCTTTTCGCGCCCCTCGTCTTTCTCGGCGGATTTTGGCCGGCGCTTGCCGGCGCCGCGATTTGGGGTCTCGGCATGGGTGTTCATGAATCTATCATGCCGGCGGCGGTGGCGCCGATGGTCTCGCAGGGACGCCGAGCCGCGGCGTATGGTTTATTCACGGGAATTTATGGCCTGGCCTGGTTTCTTGGGAGCGCCTTGATCGGGATTCTCTACGACATTTCCGTGAATGCGACTTCGGCACTATGCATGGCTCTCGTCCTGGCAGCCGTGCCATTCTTTTTTGCTGTCCGGCACGCAGGGTCCGAGACGGAACCTGTGGAGGTGGCCATGGTCGAAACCCCAACGTAGTCTGACCGTTTACCAAAGGTGGAGGAGTTCACCTCAACAGTCGCGTTTCCCGTGACCAATGACTCCTGCGATGGCAATTCGCGCCGTGGAGTCTGTGTTTCTCCGGACGAAACGGCTCCGTTAAACGGAGGAAGACACATGAGTCACGAAACCTTCGAAACGGCCGAAAAGAGCATGGCTGCTGAGCGCACGCCATCCTGGCTACAGCGGCGGTTCGAGCGGCTTCTCCATGAAGCAGGCATTGTCATCAATGGGTCGCATCCTTGGGACCCGCAAATCCACAACCAACGTGCGCTTCGCAGAATGGCGCTCGGGGGAACGCTGGGTGCCGGTGAGGCCTACGTTGACGGAGACTGGGACTGTCCGAGCCTGGATGTGCTTGCTATGCGCGTACTGGGTTCCGACTTGGATGAGCACTGGGCGGCGTTTCCGGAATTTTCATTGAAGCGCCTTCTAGAGCCGCTCGTGAACTTTCAGTCCCGCGCCTTCGGGGCGCGGAACGTCAAAGCGCACTACGACCTAGGCAACGAGCTGTACAAAGCCATGTTGGGGCCGACTATGGCCTACAGCTGTGGTTATTGGCGACAAGCCAAAACCCTGGACGATGCGCAAAGTGCCAAGCACGAACTCATCTGCCGTAAGCTCGCCCTGCAGCCTGGGATGTGCGTGCTCGACATCGGCTGCGGCTGGGGCGGATTCGCCAAATATGTGGCCGAGCGCTACGGAGTCCGTGTCGTGGGTGTCACGCTTTCTGCTGCACAGGCCCAATATGCCGAAAACAGTTGCGCGGATTTGCCTGTCGAAATCCGGCTGCAAGACTACCGTGACGTTCGTGGGAGCTTTGAGCGGATCGTGTCGATCGGAATGTTTGAGCATGTCGGGCCACGGAACTACCGGAATTATTTCGAATCCATACGCTCGAACCTGACGTGGGATGGGCTTTTTCTGCTTCACACCATCGGCAGCCTACGTTCCCTCCGGAGATTGGACGCGTGGATGGGACGTTACATTTTCCCCCATGCTGTTCTGCCCTCGGGCAGTCAGATTCAGCGCACCTCGGAGGGACTCCTGGTTTTAGAGGACTGGCACAATTTTGGGGCGGACTACGACAAAACCCTGATGGCGTGGCAGGCCAATTTTGTGTCGGCCTGGCCTTCGCTGCAGGAGCAATACGACGAACGGTTCTACAGGATGTGGCGCTACTACCTTCTGACGTGTGCGGGGTCATTTCGGGCACGCTGGTCGCAGCTTTGGCAGATCGTTTTTTCGAAGCACGGGGTTCCCGGAGGATACGTTCGCACGGGCACTTGAAGGCCTTTTGCGACAACCTGTCGTCGAACGGAAAGGACGGGTTGAGATGGAGAAGGAACAAAAGATACGGCTGGTGATTTCCGATGTTGACGGGACGCTCTTGGATTCCAACGGAGTCTTGTCGCCGGTGGATTTTGTGGCCGTGGGCCGCCTCCGGCAGGCAGGGATCAAGTTTTCGTTATCCAGCGCGAGGCCTGCGTTCGGAATGCGATGGTTGGTAAGGACGCTCGGCGTCAATTGCACATGCGCGGCTCTCAACGGGGCGGTCGTGTTCCATCCAGGAGGAAACATCATCATGGAATTGCCGCTGGAGAGAGGTCTGGTCGACGAGCTGCGCGGCTCGATGCTGCGGCGCGGTCTCGACGTTTGGATCTACACACAGAAACACTGGTTCGTGCCTCGATTGAGCGGCCCGCAGGTGCGGGAAAACAGCGACTGTTTGCGAACTACGCCTAAACGCTATACGCGACTTGATGAAGTGCAGGATCCGATCCTGAAGCTTGTTGGGGTAAACCCGAGTCCCGAAATCGTCGAGGCTTGCACAAACGAGCTGAGAAGCGAATTGGGGGACCGCGTCTGCGTAACCATCTCGCCACCTCACTGTATCGACGTGACGCACTCCCTGGCGGACAAGGGACGGGCCGCTGTGGCGATTACGCTCGCGGAGGGCGTTTCCAGAGCAGAGGTTGCTGCCGTCGGAGATTCTCCCGGCGACATCCCGATGTTCGATGCCGTTGGAACGAGCGTGGCGATGGGCCAGTCATGCGGAAAAGTGCGGCGCGTGGCATCGCAGGTCACACGGTCGAACACGGAAAACGGGTTCGCTTGGGCAATCGAATATGTGCTCCGTGGGAAGTTGATCGCGCTGGGTAACCAGAACAGGTGAAGCCGACTTTGGCCCGGCGCTACTCTCTGCCCCCCGAACTCAGGTCTTGTCCTTGGTCCTTAAGAATAGGCGCAGAATGCTTGTCGAAAGCAAGATGAGTCCGACAATTCGATAGGTTACGAGAGGCAGGACCGAGGCTCCGGTCCAGCGGTAGTTCCCGACTTCAGGGAAGAGTTGCGCCGCTAGAAGCGGCCCTGCCTCTGCCCCCACAAGCAGGATAGGCCCGAGAACCAGCAGATGGAGGGGCCTCATGGTCAAGCTCATGCGGATACTACCCCAAAATGTCAGAAGGGCGCCGGCGACAGCGGGGACGAGTGTAACGATTTCACGCCCGCGCGTAAATGCGATCATCGTGCCGTCGGCTGGCTGCAGTGCCATTTGTTTGCCGATGGCGATCCCCAAGATCATCAAAGCAGATCCGCAGGCGAAAATCCTTACGCCGTTCAATGCTCTTCTCGTACTGTTGGTTGTGCCACCAGGTTTCGCCATGACGCAAACGTGAGAGCCGATGATTGGGAGGGAACCTGAGAGGCGGTGAGCGTGGCTGAAAAATGAGCTGCAAACCACTCCCGCCGAGAGAATCCCTCGTAGGAGTCATTTGCCCGGAGGGCGGTTATGGTGAACTCCAACACCCTGAGACTGTCATACGCATAATATGCAGGGCTTAAAGACGCGTCAAGCGTAGCAGTCGTCTCCGGCGTGTAGGAAGAGGCCAGGGCGAAGAAATTTGAGAAAGTTGCGGTCAAAAATATAGCTGTCTCGGAGTGCAGGCACACCTGCGGGGACGCTGATGCAGCCCTTGCACTCGCAGATGCTTTTCTGCAAATATCTGGAGAAGAGTCGCTCGCGGGAACGCGCCAGAATCTTGAAACCCATGGCCGACAAATCGACAAGTACTGAACCCACTGCTGTTGCGCAGCCGTCGGCGATCGCCGAGGGGCCGGTGCGCAAGGTCTATCCCATTGTGAAGTATGGCGACCCAGTTCTAGAGAAACCTGGAGTAACGATCCAGATATTCGATGCAGAGCTCGAACGGCTTGCCGAGGACATGTTTGCCTCGATGTACGCTGCCCAGGGTGTGGGGCTCGCAGCTCCGCAGATCGGGAAAAGCATCCAGCTCACGGTCATCGACGTATCGAACGGAAAGAATCCGGAAGCCAAAATCGTGCTGGTCAATCCAGAAATCATCCATGCTGAAGGCGAGGTTCGTGAAGAAGAGGGCTGCCTTTCTGTTCCGGGTTTTCGTGGCTACGTGGTTCGGCCCCAATTTGTTACCCTAAAAGCGCAAAATCTGAACGGCGAGCCTTTTCAGATTCGGGGGAAAAATCTCCTCGCGCGCGCTTTCTGCTACGAAATCGATCATTTGCACGGAATCCTGTTTTTGCAACACCTGAGCATGCTGAAGCGCGACCTGATCAAGAGAAAGATTAAGAAGCTGCGGAAAGAAGGCCAGTGGTAGGGTTTGGCGAGTGGGGGCTGTCCCCACTGTCACCCCGAGTTTTGGGAAAAGTTTTATTTCACACCTGGAAACGCTGGTTATCCGGTCTTCCAGACGCGCTATGCCCGCGTCGGCGTTCACACCTCTTACGACCGTCATTTCCCGGAAGGCGCGATTCTTTAGGCTAGGCGAAACAGCAGCAGAATGATCAATAAAAAACCAACCGTGTAGGCCACATACGCGTTCAAGCGTCCGTGATGCATTCCCGCCAAGAGTCTTGCGATCCAGCTGATCGCGTCTCCCACAGGATGGAAGAAAAGCCGATCGACCAGGTGGGTCTCGTCCCTTCGCCTGCGAATGGCGGTGCGAAAATGTACCGCTACGGTCTCCCGTGTGTCCTCGACGATGTTGGGACGGAAGATCGCCTGGAACACGACCCGGACGGGATTCGAGAACCCCGTCGCCGTGTAGGTCATCTGAGGAAGCAACCGTGGAATTCCACCCGCCCAGAGTTCTTTCCGGGAAAGCTGGCGTTTTCGCGTAGCACGCGTCACCGCAATCCAAGTGATCGCGAGAAAAATCGCCAAGGCGATCAAGCTGTA
Organism: Candidatus Acidiferrales bacterium; assembly: GCA_963709705.1. Taxonomy (GTDB): domain Bacteria; phylum Acidobacteriota; class Terriglobia; order Acidiferrales; family UBA7541; genus Acidiferrum. The sequence goes on along the minus strand of CAVPXU010000012.1, from coordinate 163,400 downwards.
CGAAGGAGATGCGGCAAAGACAACAGGATTGTCCTTCCCGCCTCGATGCAGTATCACGAGCCCACGACCCGGCAAAACGTCTTGTCCTGTTTGCGCGCCTAGAGCGTGGAAGTCAGCAACAAAGGCGGGCGGCAATTTCTGATCGACTGGGGCAAAGAAGGGCGGCACGAGGGCATCGACGGCACCCCTGTCGATCAGCGGTTGCAGTTCGTGATTGAGCGCCGGAATCACATACGTCGGACATACCCCCAATACCAAACAGAGGACGGCAAGCAGCACCATCGGACAGATCGCCGAAGGGCCCGCCTCGACCGCCTTCGCAGCCGATTCGGAACGTGGAACACCGAGAAAGCCCATTGCGAATGCCTTTACAAAGCATGTGACCGCCAAAGCCGCCGTTAGGGCTAAGCCCGCACCACAGAGAGCAAAGACCAAGCGTAGCGCCGTTGAAGACAGCTCTGCACTGCGCAACAGCGTTTGCAGAGTGAGCCACTCACTGACAAAACCATTGAGTGGTGGCAGTGCGGAAATCGCCAGTGCGCCGACCAAAAACGTCGCTGCCGTATAGGGCATTCCACGAATCAGACCGCCTAGTTTATCGAGGTCCCGCGTCCCCGCGCGGTCATCCACGGTTCCCGCCCCTAAGAAAAGCAGCGCTTTATAAAGGGAATGATTCAGTAGATGGTAAAACGCAGCGATGAATGCCATGCCGGCCAGTATGGGACGTCCGCCAGTCTCGAAAATGATCCCGACACCCAGCCCAACGGTAACGATTCCCATATTTTCAATGGAGCTGTGCGCCAGCATGGCTTTGAGATCGCTCTCAGTCGTCGCGTAGAGGATTCCCACGAGCGCAGAAGTCGCCCCAACAATCAACACAACCAAACCCATGCCCACCGTTCCCACGGGCACAAGATCGAGATTCACGCGGATAATTCCATAGAGACCTAGATTGAGGATCGTACCCGAGAGGATTGCGGACACGTTTGCCGGTGCCGCAGGATGTGCCCGCGGCAGCCAATTGTTTACCGGCACGAGACCCGCCTTGACACCAAATCCAAAGAAGCTAAGCAGGAACACCATCCACCGAAGGACCGGTCCCAATCCAACTGCCGCGGGTTTGAGCGCGGAAAACTCCAGCGAACCGGCTCTGACCGACAGAAAGAGCAAGACCACCTCGACGGCCATGAATCCCGCTTCGCCCATGGCGAGCATGAGGTAGCTTGCTTGGCTCGTTCCCTCACGCTGGTGCTCAAAGTTGACAAGCAGATAGCTCAAAATGGACATGACTTCCCAGGCGATTAGGAATCCCAAGACGTCATCGGCGATCAGGATCCAGACAATGGATGCAAACAGCAGCAAGTACCAAACCGCGAAAACGGATAACCTGTAGTGGCCCACGTAGCGCTGCAGATAGGTTGCGGAGAAGATGGAACTAGCCAGAACAACCAACGCTGCAGCAAGCAGGAAAAATGCGGAGAGGTGGTCGAGCGAAATGGTAAGCGTTCCGACGGTACGGATGGTCCAGAGTTGGCGGTGAAACTCGCTCCCGCAGAGCGCCGCTGCGCTCGCCCACAATGCCGATAGCGCGGCTAAGGAGCCAGTCCCGGCGAGCAACGCAGGAATTCGCCGTTCGGGAGTTATCATCGCCAGCGCGGCACCCCCTCCGCAAAACAGGAAAGCCAGCGTGAGCGGGAATGTGACGACATTCATAAAGAGCCCGCTTTCTAGTCAATCGAACATCTGCCTGTGTCCATAAAGTTTCGTGCACGGCTTCGGTCCGCGAGACGTCTGTTGCGACGACTCCCGTCACGTCTACGGCGGTCGGAGTCTGGACACACCTGCACCTCGCGCGCCCACTAGCCACGATCTGTTTGAGGAAAAGGTTGCCGGAGACATGATTCTTCCTTCACAGGAGTCATCATCTGTCCCGGCAAAATGGAGAGACAGCAGTTCAGGCCGAACTCCTTGGCCTATGCGACGAGTATTCTTTCCGAAATACTTAAGGTCAAGACCAGTCCGCTCGCTTGCAAGGAATCTCTAGGTCAGGCGAAACAGCAGCAGAATGATCAATAAAAAACCAACCGTGTAGGCCACATACGCGTTCAAGCGTCCGTGATGCATTCCCGCCAAGAGTCTTGCGATCCAGCTGATCGCGTCTCCCACAGGATGGAAGAAAAGCCGATCGACCAGGTGGGTCTCGTCCCTTCGCCTGCGAATGGCGGTGCGAAAATGTACCGCTACGGTCTCCCGTGTGTCCTCGACGATGTTGGGACGGAAGATCGCCTGGAACACGACCCGGACGGGATTCGAGAACCCCGTCGCCGTGTAGGTCATCTGAGGAAGCAACCGTGGAATTCCACCCGCCCAGAGTTCTTTCCGGGAAAGCTGGCGTTTTCGCGTAGCACGCGTCACCGCAATCCAAGTGATCGCGAGAAAAATCGCCAAGGCGATCAAGCTGTACGAAGGAGATGCGGCAAAGACAACGGGATTCTTCTGTGAACCGCGCAAAAGAAGTACCAAGCCCCTGCCCGGAACGAATGTGTGCCCGCTTTGCGCGCCCAGGTTGTGAAACTCTTGCAAAAAGGCGGGGGCCAGCTTCTGATTTGTCGGCGTCGCGGGGAAAAATGGCGGTACCAGCGAGTCGGAGGCACTTGCTCCGACAAGAGGCTCCACGGCGCGATTCAATACGGGGATGACGTATGTCGGGAGCACACCAAGCAATAAGCACGCCAGCGCGAGATAAGCTGATGGAAACCTGACCCAGTTGGCACGGTGACGCGGATGCGGATGCCAGGTGCCGCGGCGGATGCCAAGAAAACTCATCGCATAAACCTTCACAAAACAGGTGACCGCTAATGCCGCGGTGAGAGCAAGGCCTGCGCCGCACAGCGCGAACAATATCTTGACCGCGGGTGACGACAAAAGGGCGCTTCGCAGCAGCGATTGCAGGGTGAGCCATTCGCTCACGAAGCCGTTGAACGGCGGGATTGCCGAAATGGAGAGACAACCGACGAGAAAGATCACGGAGACGCCGGCAGAAGATGCGCCAGACCTCCGAGGCGGTCCATCTCCCGTGTCCCCGTGGTAGCTTCGATTTCTCCGGCTCCTTGGAAAAGCAGTGTCTTGTACACCGAATGATTCGCCATATGATAGAGCGCTGCGATGAGCGCGATCGCCGCGGGTACGGCATTATCCGAGGCGCGGAAGACCAGCGAAGCCCCGATCGCGGCAACGATGATTCCGGCGTTCTCGATGGAACTGTGCGCCAGCATCGTTTTCATGTCGTTGTCGGTTGTGGCGTAAAGAATGCCAAACAGGGCGGTGATGCTCCCGACGATCAACGCAACCAAGCCCATCGCTATCGTATGTGGCGGGACTAGGTCGGCATGGAGGCGCAGGATTCCATAAAAGCCGAGATTGAGCGTGACCCCCGCCAGCACCGGAACGAACATTGGAGGCGTCGAGGTGTAGGCGCGGGGCAGCCAGAAATTCACCGGAACAAGTCCGGCCTTTACGCCAAAGCCGAAAAATCCAAGGAGAAAAATCCCCCATGCGGCTCTGCCCGAAAGATGCCCGGACGCGGCCGCAAGGGACGCGAAGGACCAATCTGCAGCGCCCTTTCCCGCCATTAAGAAGGCGACCACCACCATCAAGAATCCTGCTTCCCCCATGGCCAACATGATGTACCCGGCGCGCGTGTCGGTGCCGTGGCTCTGCTCATAGTTCACCAACAAGTAGCACAGGATCGACATGCATTCCCAACCGATCAGAAACGTCAACGCATCATTCGCGATAAGGATGAGCACTACCGAGATCATCAACCCAAAATGCAGCATCCCGTAGTTTCGCGCCGGATAGCGTCCTCGGAGGCGCTGCTGCGCCAGATTCCTGGCGAAAATAGAAGCCGGCAAGTAGATGAGACCTGCCGTGAAGAGGAAGATCGCAGAGAGCATGTCCAGGCGCAACGTCAGCGGCCCCATCCCCTCGATTCTCCATAGAACCACTTCGAAGCTCCGTCCGGTAGCCAGCGCCAGTCCCGATGCGAGCATCATCAAAACCGAGCACACGGAACTGAAAATGACAAGTGCGAGCATCGGATGGTTGCCGCGCAGCGCCCGCGACAACACAAGGCCACACGCCGAAAGAACGAAAAAGAGAGCAAGCGCACCGCTGATCCAGGGAAACACGCTCAGGCGCCCCTCTCCGTTATTCCTTCGCTCGGAACAGGAGGCTTTCGTCCTGTGGCCACGAGGAGACCATGAAGGATTGCAAGAGGCGGGGGCGGCTCCCCCGGAATCTCGAGGTCCACGGGGAGAACGGACGCGACACCTCCTGCGGACATGAATGTATGTCCGAACACTCCACCGGTAATGGCGCACGTCCCCACGGCAACGACCCGCTTGGGAGTGGGCATGGCGTCGTAGGTTTTGGTCAAGGGTACCCGCATGTTTTCACTCACCGGGCCGACCACGAGGAGCACATCGGCGGCACGAGGCGTTGCCGTCAGGAAAAATCCAAGCCGATGCATGTTGTAAAAAGGATTGTTCAGCTGTTTCACCTCGCGAAGACAGGCCCCGCAGTCGCCTGCGTCCACTACCATAATGTGGGTCGAGCGGCGATAGGCTGCCGGTAATGGCCCGAAGGTCTCACGATGCGCTGCGGCCGTCCATTCGTAATCCGCCTGCCATGCGAGCGGATGCGGAAACCCGAATCGGCAACGCTGGCAGTGGATGCAGTTCCGCAATACCACCATCGCGTTTTTGCCGTTTGCAACGATGGCGCGGGTAGGACAGTTTGCAGCCGCCGCGTCAGCTTCTGCGGCGGAACCGAACTCCGTCGTTACCGGTCGCCCAGGGGACACTCCGATGGCGGATTCGAGAACACGCGGATAGCTTGTCGTTCGAACGCCATTCCGCAATCCGTGCCAGAACCAAAAACTCATGCGCAGCTCCTGGTGTTACCGGTCACATTCGGTAGCCGAAAGTCCGAAGGTGGCCAAGATAATCGGAAAATCTTGAAACGCGAAATCTTCCACGGCGACGTGGAATCCGAGCCAATTGTTGAACGACGGCGTGATCGCCCGGTACCGTTCCACCCGTCCGGCATCGTCGAGTCTCACCCAGTGAAGGGCCGCTCCAATCGGAGCTTCCACCCACCCCAGCGCAACGCCCGCGGAAGGACGTGCCTGCATCGGGGCGCACACGGGGCCCGGTTCCAAACACCCGACAGCCTGAGAGATGAGACGGGCTGACTGATAGGCCTCCTGGAACAGCACACGGAGACGGGCATATCCGTCTCCCTCGCTCTCTCGCGGAACTTCGAACTCGTAGCTCTCATATCCGTTATAGGCGCACTCGCGCCGCAAGTCATGACATTGCCCGGACGCGCGGCCCACCGGACCCAACAGGTTCAAGTCCCGCGCATTTTTTGGATCAACCACACCGGCGTCTTCCAACCGGTCGAGAAAGCTGCTCGTAAAATAGAGGCGATCTTCGAGTACATGGAGCTTTTTTGCCGCCTCATCGACCGAGGCGCGCACTCGACCGAGACTGGCGTCGTCAAAATCGCGCTTGAGCCCTCCCGGCACGTTTAATCCGAACAAGTAACGATGCCCCGTGAAGTGGCAAGACGCGCGCAGCAGTTCCTCTTCGAGGATGCCGGCCTGCGAAGCAGCCACGCCGAGCGCCGTGGATTGGCAAATATCCGCAATCGTCGCTGCATGGTGGCGCAGTCGTTCGAGTTCGGCCAGCACCACGCGCAGATGCCTCGCTCGAATCGGAACATCGAGACTCCACAGCTTCTCGATCGCGCTGGAGAAGCCCATGGAGTGAGCGAACGAAGATGTGGCGGCAAAGCGCTCGGCGAGCAACAGGGTTTCCTCCACGGTTTGCCCTTCCGCTATCTTCTCGACAGCGCGGAACTTGTAAAACAACCGCGGCACCGCGCGTAAAACGTCTTCGCCCACGGTCTCGAGCAGGAAATGAAGCGGCTCGCCGATTCCACCCTCGTAGACCGGACCCACAGGCATCGCGAAGGATCCGGGATCCTGGACCACAAGTAGCGGCCGCCATTCCGGATTGGGCCGCCGTCGCAAATGCGCTTGGTGCGGGTCCATCGATTTTCTCTGTGGTTTCCTGTGCGGGGCGGCACCTTCCGGCCACACCTGGTCGTGCAGAATGAAATCTCCCAGACGGGGATGGCCTTCGAATTGAAGACCGAACAGGTCCTCCGCTTCGCGCTCATGCCAGTCGCCCGCGTGGACGTCGGAGCTGATACTTGGGACAGAGTGCGTTCCGGAGGGTACTTCGAGAATGACCTCGAGCCAGCCAGTGCCTGCTGCGAGAAATACGTAGGAAAGACGCCAATTGGTCGCATGTTCTTCGACGATCAAGCCACCCAGGGAGCACCCTACATCCCAGAACATGAATTTGCAGAGAGGTGAAAGCAGGCTCGGCTGCAGGAGCGCAATCGAGAGCGCTATGCCGCCGTCTGCGCGCGACAAAGAAACGCTCGGCGCGAATCGCTCTTGAACGGCAGCAGCTAAGTCGTCGAGTGTGACTCGCTCGCCAGAAGAAAACGGAAGGGGCGTACTCGGCATCTTAACGGCCTCCCAGTTGCTGCGCTGCCAAAGACAGCAACGAGTGCAGCGGTCCGGGAACATACACGCCAAGCAGGGCCACGGGGACCGCGGCGACCAACACACCGAAGCGGCACGACACGGGCAAATCCCCACTGGATGACCTATCCGGGTCGGGGGTGCCAAATACCATCCGGTTGACATGCATCATGATTCCGACAAAAGCGATCACGATCAGAGTGGCAAGCACAGCGACAGCAACGGGGTGGCCTGCCCGAATTCCGGAACCCAGGATCGAAAACTCGCTCAAGAAAATCGGGAAGGGTGGCGCTCCGGCGATCGCCAGCGAGCAAAACACCAGCGTGACTCCCGCGAAAGGGGAAACTCTCAAGAGGCCTCGAACCGACTTGATCTCGCGGGTATGCAATGCAAGCAGCACAATGCCCGCTACATAGAAACACAAGGATTTGGTGATCGAATGATTCAGGAGTTGGGAAACCGCGCCGAGATCAGACGTCTGCGTCGCCATCCCCGCTGCGGTCAGGATGATGCCCATGTGCTCCACTGTGGAATAGGCGAACATCCTCTTGTAGTCTTGAACCTGCAGCAGGAGAAATGCTCCGATTCCCACCGAAATGAGACCAATCACAATCATCCATCGGCCCATGCGGGCCTCGGGCGAAGCGAGCAGGATTCCCAGGAACCGCAGGATCACGTAAAGCGGAACTGTGGTCTTAACACCCGACAATACGGCGCACACGGGAGTGGGCGCCTGACTGTGCGCATCCGGCAGCCAAGTGTGCATCGGAGCCAGTCCTGCCTTGGCCCCGAACCCGACAAACACGAGCAGGAAGGAAAGCCTGAGCAAGGGGGGCGACATGAGGGGAGCCGCGAGCCGAACGCTTTCCCAAGTTTCATGCTGGGCTCCAGCAACGGATCGGTAGGCCCAGAACAGCACGAAAAAACCGAGCAGCGCAATGGGCGCGCCCATGATCGTTAAGACGGAAAATTTCCAGGATGCCTCCAGTGCCGGGCCCGTTTGTTCAAAGCTCACGAGCAACACGGCAAAGAGGGTGATGAGCTCCACTCCCACCCACACCAGATTGGGATCCGCCAGGGCGGGCACCACCAAGAGTGCAAACACCAACAGGTTGTAGTTCGTGTAGAACCACCACAGCCGGCGCTTCTGTTCCTTATCATGCTGCATGTAGCCAACCGAATAGATCGCCGCAATGCCGCAGACGAAACTGACGACGAGCAGGACGAGCGCTCCGAGCCCGTCGGCCTCAAACCAGTTGGGGGCGCCCACCACACGTCCGTTGGCGATCACCCTCCCACAGATCCACAGCGCCAGCACGAACTCCACCCCTTGGAAAAAGACGGTAACGTGCCATGCAGTCCTGCGGAGCGGCGGCACCCAGCAGAGAACGGCTGCCACCAGTGGGCACAAAATAATAGCGATCAGCGCCATGAAGTCGGCTCCTCCTTCAATTCGCTCAGCGCCGCGGCTTCCGTAGTGCCCATAGTTCGCTTGATGTCGACCGTCAGCAGGCCCACGATGACGACAATCAGGACGACATCTATGGCCACCGCCAGTTCGGCAATCAAGGGGAGCTCCGTTGCAATGGCGATGCCCGCCAGAAATGCTCCGTTTTCCATCGCGAGAATTCCGATGAGCTGCGGAATGGCTTCCCGCCGTGCCATCAGCGAATATGAGCCGATGAGCACGCAGGCCAGCCCGATGGGAAGATTGACCGCGATGACCGGATCGCCGCTTGCGGCGCTCACAGGACCCACCAGCAGTTCCGCAGCAATCGCCAGTAGAAGCGACAGTAACAACGATGCAGGTATGTTCACCGTTTGCGCGATTTCCCGTCGCACGTAGAGTTCGGGTGCCAGGGTGCGCCTTAATACCCATGGAATTGCAATCACTTTCGCGCCAAGCGTGATGGCGCCAAGTGCCCAAAGATGAATCGACCGTTCACCGGAGGCAAGAAGAAAGGATGAAGCGGCCAGCAAGAGAGATTGCAAGACGAAGAACCGCACCACCCCTTGTACTTGGCGCGTTCCCACCATTGCAAAAGCGCAGATCAGAATCAGTCCGGCGCTCAACGTGTTTAGCGCTCCCGCCACGGACATGGGAATGGCGTGGGGAATGGCGTGCAGAATAGCGTGCATGGACCTCCTGTCCCTACGAGCCGATGAAGATACTCACGATCATTGCACTGACGGACGCGATAAAAGCTGCCCCGAGAAACTCACTGATCCGGAAAAGGCGCAACTTCGAGAGAGATGACTCGATGATGACCAATACGATCGCTAAAACCAGAATCTTGCCGAGGATCAGCGGAATCGCCGTTATGACAGCGGCAAGATCCCGACCATGCGCCAACCCCCACGGTGCCAGCAACACGTTCAAGAAGATGCAAGCCAGCACAAGAAATTTCATCTGGCTTCCCCACTTCATCAGCGCCGCGCCTCGGCCCGAAAACTCCAACCCCTTGGATTCGTCGATCATCGCCAGTTCGAAGTGCCCCGCGGGGTTGTCCACGGGAATCCGGCCCCCTTCGGCGAGAATCAACATCAGAAACGCGACCAGGAGCAGCACGTGCGCGGGCGAGAAGAAAGCTGCGGCATTTTCGATCCACTTTTGCTGCACGATGTAGGGAATCGTGGATTGCGCGACGAAGGACACTGTGAAAAAGACGATCATGAATACCGGTTCCGCCAAGAAGCCGACCATGCGCGTTCGGCTGGCCCCCATCGGGCCATAAGGATTTCCGGTGTCGACAGCCGCCAACGCGGCAAAGAAACCTCCGAGACCGAGAAAAAATCCGCCCGCCAGCATGTCCCCCATGAACGCGAAAGCCAGCGGATAGTCGGTCAGAACCGGGATCAAGACGGTAACGAACACGGGAGTCACGAATACCAGGTAGGGAGTAACGCGAAATATCCACGTCGATTCCGAAGACACGACTTCGTCTTTGTGGAACAGTTTCCAAAGATCGCGATACGGCTGGAAAATGCTGGGCCCTCGTTTGCTTTGCACGATTTCCTTCAAGCGCGAGAGCACCCCTGAGTACAGCGGCGCAAAAATCAGAACAAACAGGATTTGAATGAGATTGAACGCGATCGTTTGCTTCATCGGGCGACGCCTCTAGCGGGAAGCCGCGAGTTGTCCTTGGCAACCTCCGGGATATCTTTGGAGCAGGGAAACGTACTGAGCGAGGTAGGATGTCCTATGTGTTGCAGAAAGGAATGAGGAAAGGAGACGGCTTCGATACTGCGGTTACTGCCTTGAATCTGGCTAGGGTTCAGCTTTACTTCTCCCATAAGCGTTTTCACGCAACGCACCTCTTGAGTGCAAATTGGGAGGAGTTATCAGCCAGTCGGAGAGTGGCGTTTTATCCCGAAGAGACCTGGGAGGCAAACTCCCTTGCCGCAACTATTGAACCACAACTCAAGTCTCGCGACAACGGGCTTGTGTCAATTGTTCACCTGGCATAAGCGCACCGAGGAGCCGATCGAACCCAGGAAGAACCTGCCAGCGTAGCCAAATTGCTTGAGTTGATCCGCGCCAGTACGTCTTTTTTCCGAACTGCCTTTAGGTAAACCATCGTGGACGCCAGAGCTTTGTGGTTCCATCCAATTCTGTAGGGTCTTGATATCGGAGACGTGGTCCTGCAAGTTGCGCGTCGCAAGCGTATGCCTAAACTTGTGTAGAAAGAAATTCGCTGTCCCCACAGTTTTCAAGAGCATCGAGAAATACCGCATGGATACTAAAGATTTCTGTAACATCGCCTTTCTACTTTTTCTCCTATTTCAGCTGTTTATGCCACATTTCGGGCTTAGACCGACACCAAAGACACCAAACCGTATGCTGGAAGGAATAGTTTCATATTCGAGCGCTACGAGACCAACAGTATTTGTTTACCAGATGGGATGAGAAGGCCGGTCTCCCGCGGGATGCGATACGCTCCCAATGTTCGACGTGCTCGAGGCACAATGAAAAGGAGACCGGCTATGAAAAAGACTAGCACTGTTCGGGTAAATGGAAACATGATTTTCAAAGGACACAAGCTCACGATTGGTCTGGACCTCGGCGATCGCTGGTCGTTCTACTGCGTTTTGGATGAAGCGGGCAAAATCCTTCTGGAACAGAAAGTGGCGACGACACCGGAAGCAATGAAGCAGACATTTGAGAAGATACCGCGAAGTCTCATCGCTCTGGAGACCGGAACACATTCCCCTTGGGTAAGCCGGCTGTTAAGGGAGCTGGGACACGAAGTAATCGTGGCGCACGCGCAAAAGGTGCAATTGATCAGCAAGAGCAATCGAAAAGACGATCGACACGATGCGCGGACACTGGCACGGCTGGCAAGAATCGATCCTGAGCTGTTGGGGCCGGTGCGGCATCGCAGCGCGAAAGCACAAATACATCTGACGGTGATCCGGGCACGGGCGGAATTGGTGAGTGCACGAACGGCGTTGGTGAACGCAGCACGCGGGTTGGTGAAGTCTTATGGCCAGCGGCTGCCCAAGTGTGGCACGCAGCAAGTGAGCTGGGAGCTGACCGCGGGATTGAAAGCGGAGTTGCGAGAGGTTCTGGAGCCGCTGCTCAAAGAAATCGAATCGCTGAACGAGCGCATCAAGGAATACGAAGTCCGGATGGAGAAAATCGCCAAGGAGAGCTACCCGCAAGTCGAACTGCTCAAACAGGTGAAGGGGGTAGGAACGCAGATCGCGCTGACATATATCCTAACCCTGGAAGATCCGCATCGGTTCCCCAAGAGTCGCGAGGTCGGCTGTTTTCTCGGGCTGCGCCCTGGGCGCAGGGACTCCGGTGAGAGCCAGCCGCAGATGCACATCAGTAAAGAAGGCGACCCTTATTTGAGGACGATGCTGGTGCAAGGGGCGCACTACATCCTGGGACCCTTTGGAGAAGACAGTGATCTACGGAGTTGGGGACTGAAACTTGCGGAGCGAGGAGGGAAAAGTGCCAAGAAGCGAGCCGTTGTTGCGGTGGCGAGAAAGTTAGCGGTACTGCTGCATCGGCTGTGGGTGAGTGGAGAGGTATACGAACCACTGCGCAATAGCCACAAAGCGATACGTGCCGTGGCCTAGAGTGAAGAGCTCCCCACAAAACAGGGGATGCTAGGGGTCGACGGAGTTGGCGATCGTCGTTCCTAGGCGATCCTAGGTCGAAATTTCTCTGTGGAAAACTGGGAAAGGCAGGAAGAAAGAAAGAAGGAAAAAAGAAGAGAGATGGTATTCAAACAGCCGAGCTCAACCGCCGAGATCAGGTGACTGCGACTAAGTCCTGGACCAGTTCCCTTCGAAAGGGGGGAACAGAGGTCGATTACCAGGTAGCAGCACCTACTGAATCGAGTACACCCAACTTGCACCGAGCGACAATCGCTCAACAAAGAGTGCGGATGGAAGGGTGGCGACAGAGGCGGCTTGGCTCAAGGGCAGGAACAACAGGGAGAAAAGAAGAACAAAAAGAACCTTAAAGAAAAAATGAAAGAAAAGACTTGACACTCACCGGCCTTCTCATGGAAGGCACTTACAGACTGTGGACGTGAATTGCTGCCGCTGCGAGGTTCATGACGGCAGCCCCGGCCACAATCCAAAACGCATCCGCTTTCCGAAGAACCATCAAGACTACACTCGCAATGGCAATAATGGCCGTCACCGTCCCTGTCACCGCGTCATGTGCCAACGGCAGACACGCGGCAACCAAGAGACCAGCACTGGCGAACACGACTGCCTGTTGGACTGAACGGAAACGCGGATGGTCCACGCTCTGGCCAAATATGTGGAGCAACAGGATTATCAGGACAGCGGGAGTTATCATCGCAAGCCAACCTGCCACGGCTCCCGCAACGCCATCCACGTAGTACCCAACACTGACCACATAGACCCCAATCGGTCCTGGTGTCGTTCGCGACACCACCACAGCAGTGTCCAACTGAGCGTCTGTTAGCACGTGGCGGTGCACCACAAGGTCCTGACGCAGCACCGGCAATGACGCCAGCCCGCTGAACGACGTGATTGTCGCCTTCGTTAGCAGTAGATAAAGAAGGAACGCGCTCATGTTCGCTTTTTTCCAGGCAGCACCGCGCCGACCGCTGCCGCTAGAAGAAGTACGCGAATAGGTGCGATTCCGAGCGCCGCCCCGAGCAGGAATGATCCAACTGCAAACGTCGCGATCTTCAACTTGCTGGAGTCTTTCACGTGGGGGCGGATGAGTGTCCAAGCGGTCGCCGCAACGATGCCAACCGCTGCCGCAAGTGCTCCGCGGAGCGCCACCATCGCAAAGGGATTGCCGGTCACGGACTGATAGACCGCCGTAAGCAGTATCGCTAACAACGAGCATGGAATAGACGAAGCGAGCAAAACGACCACCGCACCGGACCAGCCACTGACCAGCCAGCCTATTGCAGTCGAGAAGGCAAGGAGATTCGTACCTGGAGTCAGCCGGGAGAGCGCATAGCTCAAATCAAACTGCTGCTGCGTGACCCAACTTCGTTTCGTGATAATTTCCGGATGCAGAGTCGCAATCGTCGCGCTGCCCCCTCCGAAGGTCATGTTGCCATGTCGAAGGAAAACAGCGGCAAGAGAGCGCAGTCGTGGCGAAGGCATCGCTTGGGAATATATCGGCGTCAGCGCAGGGGTTCAAGTGCCCGATTTGTCCCTAGAGACGCGCGTCACTAGCCGCTGGACTGTCACTTTTGACAGTACGAATGCCTCTCGACAATGGAGACCGCAAAAGAATCCCCGAGTTAAGCGCTCGAACTCAGCGATACGCCCAGAATCATCATAGTCTTCCGATTGAATAGAAGGAGTTCACGTCGATTGTTCCCGTCCACCTTCGGGCGTAGACTCATGGCCTGCTCTTCTGTTGGAGGTTGTTATGCCGCGCATGGTTCGTTGTGGCCTGATTCAGGCGAAATGCGAATGGTCGCTGGGCAAACTGTCTCTCGCGGACATCAAAAAGAAAATGATCGCCAAACACGAAGGCTTGATCGGCGAGGCGGCCAAGAAGAAGGTCGAGATTCTGGGTCTCCAGGAATTGTTTTATGGCCCCTATTTTTGCGCTGAACAGGAAACGCGATGGTACGGACTTACCGAACCCGTTCCCAACGGGCCAACCGTTTCGCTCATGCAAAAACTCGCGAAGAAGCACCGGATGGTGCTGGTCGTTCCCGTCTATGAAGTCGAAATGACTGGAGTGTATTACAACACCGCCGCAGTCATTGACGCCGACGGCCGCTACCTCGGCAAATATCGCAAGCATCACATCCCGCATTGTCACCCAGGCTTCTGGGAAAAGTTCTATTTCACCCCCGGCAACTCAGGCTATCCGGTTTTTCAGACGAGGTACGCGCGCGTTGGCGTCTACATTTGTTACGACCGCCATTTTCCTGAAGGCGCGCGTATCCTGGGGCTGAACGGCGCAGAAATTGTCTTTAACCCTTCCGCTACCGTTGCCGGTCTGTCCGAGTATTTATGGGAACTCGAGCAGCCCGCTCACGCCGTCGCCAATGCTTACTTCGTCGCCGCCATCAACCGGGTAGGTGTCGAGCCGCCCTGGAAGATCGGAGAATTTTACGGCAAGAGTTATTTCTGCGACCCCCGGGGCAAGATTGTCACGCAGGCGAGCCGCGACAAGGACGAATTGCTCGTTGCCGAACTGGACTTCGATCAAATTCAAAAGGTCCGCGACACTTGGCAGTTCTACCGCGACCGCCCGCCGGAGTCGTACGGGGAAATCACGCGCACGCGGGCTGGGGAAGGTTCCCAGGCCGCAGATTGATCCCAACTTCGTCTAGCAGTCCATATTTAAGTTACCGCGAAGTTCAACCAAGCGGCTGTTTTCGTCCTAAGGCTGCTGCGAGGTTTGAGATATCTCCCTGGGCAAGGCAAGTCCACGGCGGTGATTCTGCCGACATACTGTTCGATCCGCGAATGTGTCAGGCGAATGGGGCACTTCAGGGGCACAACCAGAGGAGACAGCTCGGTAGCTAATCGACGCCAAAACAAAGGGTTAAGGTGTTCGGTTGTGTAGTTAACAGCCGAAGGGTTGGCTGTCACGAAAATGTCACGGTAGTCGTGAAAAATTGCCAGAAATTGCGAACAAAAAGTGAATAGCGGAGAGAATTTAGCTCCCGGGTTTCATCGTAGCTCACAGATTTTCTTCGGGTAAGTCCCGCTCCGATAAATTATTAGTAAGCAACACTAACGGCTGTTAGCCGAAGTGTACGACCGAAGAACCGATAAGGAGAGACAATTTTCAGACTCGTTTGCGGATCATCCCGGTCTCGAGGTATGCCTTGATTGCGCGCCTGACGCTCTCCGACACTGGCACGCCTACTGTCTGCTGATATTCCCTGAGGCGATCTAGGTCGTCGTTATCAATCCAGACCGCGTATTTTTCGCGTTTCTTAGTCTTGAGGAAACGACTTTTTCTTTGTTTCATGACTCCAAGCGTATGCAGACACGTAAGGCTATATCAAGAGTCATCCTCTACATCTGTCGTAGGTTAGCTATTAGAGAAGGCGAGGCTTACGGTATTGGGGCATTTTCTCGTCTCGCCGCCCTTCGCGTAATGAGAACAAAAGACTTAGCGGTTCCGCTTGCATCCCAAAACCCGCCTACTGGTGGTGCGCATGTAGTTTAGGTACGTGTGTACCAGTGTCATCCGTATCTAGATATAGTAGACTTGCTTATGATGATCGACGAGAAGAAGCGCGCAGTTGAGACAAAAAGCCGAACTCACCTAGAAATGGGTGAAATCGAGGAACTTCTCGAACTGGCACGCAAGACCGATGAGCGTTCCTGGTGCATTTTGACGCTGGCTTTCAATCACGGTCTCCGAGTGAGCGAATGCGCCGGCGGAGCCCCAGCAATTCTAGGCAAGAATCGTCCAGCCATCCCACCGTTGATGCTCTCCGATATCGACATGAGACACAGGACCATCCGAGTTCGAAGGCTCAAGGGCAGTCTCGAAACGACTCAGGCATTTGTCGAGCAACGTGGGAAGCCCGCTCTTTCAGACTACGCATGTCTGAAGGCTTACATCGCAGTACGAATCGATGACAGATCGGAGTTCCTCTTCACCGGGCAAAAAGGACCACTTCATCGTTGGGCTCTGAATCGGATGTTTGTCGAGTTGCTGAAGAAGATATCGGACGCGCGGGTCGCCCGCGGCTTGCATCCGATTCCGCAGGGCTGCTTTCGATTCCATACGCTTAAGCACAGTGTTGCCACGATCATAGCGAACCGCGTACAGAATATCTTCACGCTGAAAAATCACCTTGGACATGCGTCGATTTCATCCTCAATGTCTTACGCGCATCCCGATTCTAGGGCTACCGCTGCGCAAGTGCAGCATGCCTTATCAATTGCGTTCTCGGGCTTCTAGCATTCCTCTCTATTCGGTTTGCAGTTAGGCGGACGGAGGAACGTGCTGCGATGATCCGGTGGCTCAGGGAAATGCTGATGCTCAATCCTGCTGGTAACGCAACAAAGGAGATCCGATGCTGAAATGGTTGCTGAAGTCTTTGCTCATCCTGATCGTGCTTCTCGTCGCCTCGGCGATCCTCCCGTTTGCCTCGTTTTGGCTATGCGGCGACCCGGTTGGCGGTCAGATCGTGTTCTGGGCAGGCCCCTTCACCGCCGCGGTGCTGACCCTGTTCACCTCGGTGCTCATCGGCTCCCGCTTCTGGTTGGGTCGGGCGCATGTCCTCGCATGGCGGGCCGCTCGCGGGGGCTATTTCAGGTCGGTCATCAGGAGCACCTGCTGGATGTTCTTCGGACTGTTCGGCTCCTTCGCCTGCGAACTTGCCGCCGTCTTCCTGCTGCCTCCGTCTCCGGCCGTCTGCCATCTCTTCCCGACCTTCACCTACGCGCCCGTGGCGCTTGCCGCCCTGTGGTGCAGCCGTGGGTAAGGTCATCCGGTTTCGAAAGCCCCGCAGGCTAACGCCGGAGATCGTGGGCGAACTTTTTCGCATTCACTCAAGCTGCGTCCACGATCAGGCTGGGAAATGTGGGTTGCTTATTAGCCTCTCCTCATTTTGCTGGGAATTGAATCAGGCGGCGAACATAGGTGATGCAACCGACAACGCTTTCAAGCGCCATAATCAAATGTGCGCAGCCCGACCGCTTTCAGATCACGACATAGAGCGGATCATAGAAGGACGGCGGCTCGCCGATTCCATGAACGAGGAGCCTAGATGAGAACCGAGGATGAGTTGGACGCAGAGATCGTGAAACTGTTTGACGAAGTCACGACCACTAAAGTCGAGATGGTGAATCGCAAACCATGCATCTCGGATCAGGCGACACTTGACCAGATGGAACGGGAAGAGGCAGCGCGCCGCATGGAAGAAGCCTGTGGGATGTTTTTGACTGCTGAACGGCGGTTCCAGAAGCTTAATGGTCATCCCGACAAAGTGACCGATCCCAAGGTGAATTTGGCGTGGTGGGAAAGTCTGGAGCAAGTCTACGAGCGCGAGCGGGTCGTCTGGCGGCTGTTCGTCGGGCCCCAGCCGACGATAGCGGACAACAAGCTCTACGCCAAGTTCCGCGAGCTTCTGCTCAAAGGCAGCAACATCAAAGCCAACGCATGAACTCGCGCAAAACACCTTGGTACATTTGAAGGGATGCAAGGGGAGACGCTGGGGTGACCGTGAAGCTCAGCAAGTCGAACTTTGTCGCAGGCGTGCAGTGCCTCAAGCGACTTTTGCTGCTGGTGCGGCCGGAACCCTCGGATCGGCAAATCCCGCCTCTTCGGATCAGCATGGCCCAGGCCTTTTTCAAATCGCGTATATATTAGAAGTTCCAATATCGAAGCGTGGACGTGCGGGCGAAAGTATCGCATATTGACCTTAGTCGAGGGAAGTTATGAAAGGCGCGTGAGGTACTCCAGCCCATGCCACTACAACGTCTGCGCCGGGTCTTAGGCGGAAGATATCGCATACTGGTCGAAAGTAGTCCTGACCTAGTCAGAAGAGTGAATCTCAAGAGAGCCAGACGGCGGAGGGAGCTTCAGCGGAAGGGTGCGCCCGTGCCAGCCTCGAAAAATGCAGCGGTTGTGGCAGAACTTGCCGGCAGCCAAGCATGGAACGTTCGCGCGATCGACTTGCTACGCAAGATTGGTTATTTGACAACGCCGAGCTCGGTCAATATGGCGCAGCTCAGTGCGAGCTGGGCGACGCGGCGGTATTTCTGGGCTGTGGCCGATCCCGGCCCGGGCGCGCCAGCAGTTTCGGATTTCCGGCTCAGCTCTGACGCCAGGGGGATGGACTTCCATCAGAAGACGCTGTTGTCGGATGAGTTTGGGATTGGAATGGCGGGATTGTTGGTTGAGGAGTTCTTTCAGACCGACTCGTTTTCGGACGTTTCCGTGGCCCTCGGAGATCCCGCGATGTTCCAGAACATCGTTCAGGAGGGTGATGCGCAGCCCGACTATCTGATGTGGGGGGAAGCAGGGCAGACACCTTATTACCTGGTTGAATGCAAAGGCAGTCAGAGTGATCGGAATACCAGTTATGACCAGCTGCGGCGGGGTCTGGAACAAGTGCGGACCATCCAACTGGGGCCGGGACCAAGACAACTGCTGACTCTTGTGATCGCTACCTGTCTTTTGGACGATACGACCGAAGTTCTCATCCTGGACCCGCCTGCTAAGGGTGACGGCGAATCGAGGAAGAAGAAATCTAAAGCGCAGTCATCACAGCGAGAATTTCGAGTGAAGGACCGGAAGATCTTTCATCAAAGAGCCGTGATCGCTCAAGAATCGCAGCTGTTGAAATGGGCAGGGCAGTATCGAACCGCGAGTGCGCAAGACGTAAAGCTCGGCCGCACGACACCAGAGGGAGCTGCTCTTGTCGATGTTCCCCTCGAAACGAAAGAGACAAACTTCGGGGAATTTCGCGGACGATCGCAGCCACTATTTCCGGAGCTGGGCAACCGGAATCTCAGGATCTTCACAGGAGTTGACGCGGAGTTATTGGAATCTATTCGGCAGCACCCGGGTGATGTGGAGCCTGTCGACGATGAGGGCTTCAATATGCGGAGGCATATAGTCCGCGTGGCGCAGGAGCAACTTCCTGGGACGGTCAGCATCGGTAACGACGGTAGTTGCCTGATTGTTGAGGGCGCGTAGACGGTGAAAGCACTCTTTGAACTTAGAGCGGCAAAATTCCGGAGAACCTAAAGTCATGAAGGAATTCCCTCCAAAACTTTACAAATACATGCCGCCTGAGCGCGCTTCGAGCGTGCTCGGGAAGCTGCTGATTCGTTTCAGCCAAGTCTCGGTCATGAACGACATCGAGGAGTTCAAGCCCCCTATCGAGGGAGTAGCAAGCGAGGCGGTGTTTGATGAGAAGTTTCGAGTAAGGGCTGATGCTCTTTATCCGGGTGTGATGGAGCTCATCGAAAAACAAGGTCCCGAGTACATGGCGAAACTGCGCAAGCAGGCGGAGGAAAAGCTTCCGCAAACGATAAAGACAATCTACGAAATGAATGACAGGAACTTTGGAATTCTTTCGCTTTCCGAAGAAGCGGCCAGTGCTGACATGTGGAAGCTATATGCAGGCGAGGGGCGTGGCTTTCTGGTGGAATTTGATCCGTCTCATTCTTGGTTTTGGCAAAAGGTCGCCGAAAACGATGACCTTCGCCACCTACGCCAGGTCACATATGTCGTGGACCGCACTCCTGCCTATCTTCTTGCGTTGACCGCGCAAGACTATTTGTACACGAAGGAAACGAAGTGGGCGTACGAAAAGGAATGGAGACTCATTCTTAATTTCAACAGTGCGGCCAAGAAAGTCGGGAAGGACCCTACCGGAACGGACATTCTCCTGTTCGCGATTCCTCCAGATTGCATCGTGACCGTCACAGTCGGTCATAACGCGAGCAGCGAGTTTGTTGAGCAAGTGCAAGCTGCAATTGCCGGAAATCCTTCTCTTTCTCATGTGTCCGTCAAGACGGCAGAAAAAGAAGGAAGGCGTTGAGTAGGGGTAAGGAACGCGGGAGAGTGCCCGAAGCCGCCGATCATGCCGTAATGACAGCGCTGCTTAGGACTTCTAAATACGGGCACGGAGTCGCTCTGCCCGCTCTCGAAATGCGGCTTCGCCGCCTTCCAGAAGGAAGCGATTGAAGAAAGAATTAACCAGTCCCGAGCACGTTTTCGACAACTCGCTCAAAGTCGACCAGGCCTAGAAGAAAGGCAAGATGAGGTTGTCGATCTTTTGCCGCAGTGGTTCGTTCTAGGCACGAAACCGAAGATTGAGCGAGTGCGTTGACCGCAATAAGCCAGTCGGACCGCAAATTAGCTACAACATGAGCAGCATCTTGCGGAAGGAATTGATCAGAGCTTGCTTGCGTTTCTTTGCGATAAAATGACGCGACCGTCATGAAGGACGCAATCGAGTGGGCAGACGGTTGCCATCCAGTCAAAGAGAGCATTCCAAAAGTCGGCGCCGTTGTCGTCGTAGAAGGCAATCGAGTCAGTTGGGGCCGTCGCGGCACGGGTACCCGGAGGCAACTGTTAGGCTGAAGATGGGCAAGTCACACGAATCGAAAGCGATTTGACTCGGCCGCCCTCTATCGCACGCAATCTGCGTAACTTGTCGCGAAGAGCGTCTCGCAGCGAATCCTCCCGCCATGCGGCGGGCCAAGAATGAACTCGCGATGATTTTCCCGACGGCGCACCGCTCAGCAATTGTCGTTCAACAATTCGAAACCACTGCCTGCCCAGCTGCTCGCGCAACGCGTTTATCGTGCGGCGATGACATCGGCCAACGCGATCACCGCTTCCGCACGGACACCGTTTCTTATTCGCTTGGCGTTTTTTCGTCACAAGAACTTGCACGAACCCCAACACATCGGAGTCGGAATCAAGTCTCAACAGCGAGCGCAAGTCCTCTTTGATCCCGTCTATTCCGTGTGCCAGATCCTCAAACGGGGCCTCGCCATAAGCCCTCAAGTGCGAGAACCGGTAGAGATACGGGACCACGCAACGGTTCACAAAGGCTCCAAGGGACAATCCTCCGGAAAGCATGAAGCGAATCCGAGTTTCCGAGCCCAGACATAGCGCACCATCCTGAAGATGGTGGTACGAGAGAGGGATGCGCCCTTCCGTTTCAAATACCGCCGGAATTCTACGAGGGAAGGCCTCAGGAATACGGATTTCCACTTCATAAGCATCGCTAATCCGCGGCCGGCCGGGCATCTCCGCGCTGAATTCCAGTCGGCCTGCAATGACGAGGTCGGCAAAAGCCGGAATGATGCGCAATCCCGGCTGGCTGACCAGGAATTCTTCGAGACGCCACCGCTTTGGAATTTCAGAAGAGATCGCGATTCCCCCAGGGCCGCGGCGCTGATTTCGGGATCGCCACAACCGGGGCCCGCACAATGGCGGGAGCCCGGCGATTCCCCACCAGCCCGACGGCGCGGAGTTGCTCTTCGCTAAGCGTGACGCCCAAAATCCGTGCGACATCCTCGCCTAACGTGTCTCCTGCGACGAGCGTTGCAAGCTTCTTCAGGTCGGCTTGAACCTGCACGTGCCAGCGCCAAAAAGAGCGCTCAAGATTCGCGTCCACCGACCACTTGTCGGCATAGTCCTCCGCGGGATTCGCTGGATTCGGAACCCGCGGCCGTTCCGCGCGTACAAGTTGTGGCATTTTCTCGACGATATTCGTCAATGCGGCGTACAGGTCCTGCTCACCTTCGTATGCTATCGCCGCCAGATTCGTGATGATCATCGAGATCGGCGCAATCTTGGGATTCGAACGGAACATGACGTCGCGATGCCGCTTCAAAATCTGAATGCCTTGTTGCAGCGGTGTCTTGAATTCGTAGGCTGGAACGTCCTCCACGGCTGCATAGATGTTTCCCTTGACCAGTTCCTTCAGGCGCGGCAAAGCCCAACTGCGCGCGCACTCTTCGAACCAATCCGCGAACCCTCTCGGGTTGCTGCTGAAAAGGTCCGTCGCAATCCGTTCATAGTGTGGGTGCCGCTTGTCGGTGATGGCCACCGCGAGCACCGCCAGATGTCTCGGAACTCCCGACATGATGATGGCATCAACAACGCGCTCGTCTTCCGGCATGCAGGGCAGCGCATCCAAATGAAAGCTGAACTTGTCGGCGTAAAAAAGCCGCCAGCACCGATTGTGCTCCTCGATGGGGTCCGTCATGTTGTGTGCCGCGGCGTACTTTTCGAGCTCGGCACCGTACGAGTCCTTCAGCGCTTTCTGCGACATCTGGGTCTTCGCGATCTGCAGCGTCGTCACATTGTCGAGATCGTATTTCTGCGTGGCCACAACGGGCCGCACCACCGTCCCGTAGCGGAATGAGCCTTGCGGAACGACGAGGGGCGCGAACTCGGCCACCGCCGATTCCGGCCGGCAAAGCCACTCCCCCAGAGAACGATGCCGTGCGACCGCCTTCTCGTAGTAGGAACGCGGAATCTCGATCTCGGTCAGAATAAGCTGCAGAATGGAATTTACCGTGGAGGTTGCGATCATTGTTGTTGTTCTCCGTCTGGAATCGTTAAGGCCCGAACAAATCCACCGCGAGCGTTCACCTGGTCATACACGAGCCACGGCATGTCGGCTTTCGGCATCCGCACCCGGCCAAGCTCCACCGCAACAGAAACAGGCATAGCGGGGAAAACGTGCAACGTCGCCGTCTGACCGTGGACGCTCTTGATCTGGTCGAGCGCCGTTCGAACGAACGCCCGGAATTCCGCCTTCTGCCGGCGCGACTTCATCACCTCGTTATGCGGTGCTGGCACGCCGATCGACCAGACGCTGACTTTCTCTCCGAGGATCTGTTGAATGCGCTCGACCTTGACCGTCGCGCTCACTTCGAAAACGAGCGCCGCCGGACCTTCCACGGAAATCGGCCGCGTCAACCGAAACGCCGGCGTTTCACCTTCGGGAGGCCACTCCCAAGTGGTCGGCTCCCGGTGGCGCTGATAAACATCGGAAGGGACAATGTCGCCAAGAAGGCTTCCGAGAAGAACGAGAAGAGGCTGCGGGGCAATCGCAAAAACAGAAAGATGCCGGATCGCGCCCTCTGCAATCGGGAGACGCACCTGCCGATCGAATTTTCGCCGCAGTTCGACTGCCTCGTTTTGCCAAAAGCCCACATCGCGATCACAGAAAGAGCTGTTGTGAACGCTCAGCTCGATGGCGCGGTCGGCAGCGGGGTAGCGTTCCGGAAAAAGGGCAGAGGCCGCCTCCGCATAATTCAGCGGAGAGCTGTGGTCGCCGATATTCGCGCCATAGAGCAGGATGTGGCTGCTCTTTTCCGGCGCGATCGCTCCAACCAGCTCAATCCGTCGCTCGTGCGCAGCTTTCATTTGCTGAAGGAGAGAGACTGGGTAACGGCCGCCGTCGCGATTCCGGTCGATCTTCCGGTGACAGGCATGGCACACGAGCATCAAATTGGACAGGTCGTGGAGATCCCCAGCAGCGATGCCGAAGTGGCCTCTCGGCCCGCGACTGCCGAACGAATAGATATGCGCCTTCTCCGCGATATTCACCTGCTCCTGCGTCACTCTGGATTTCCACAAGGGCAGATTGCAGCCGCCGAATTCGCAACGCCCGGCGGCCCTGCCCCATAACAGGCATTGCACGGAAACCGGAACGCTCCGCGTCACTTCGTCGGCCAGCACCGTGTGTGTGTCCACCGGCGACCGCGGGCTTTGAGCCGTGCTCTGCATCCCGCGGCGACGAACAACTCCCCGAGCGCCGAGCTGCTTTGCCGTGAGGTTGCGCCTTCCGCTTCCGTTCATCGATTCGTCTTCTTTCGCCAAGGTCTGCACTTTTCCCTTGACTTGTGTTCTATCATTCTTAAAGCTAGCAGAGAGGACGTCCCTGCTACAAAGTGTCCTACACATAGGACAGTATAGAAACCGGCCTGCGGCCTTGTCAAGGGCTGTTCAGAAACGCAACTTGTGGGAGGTGAGGATGAGTCTATCGATCGAAGACTTCGGGCGCTTACTCGCGGCCAAACGGGGGGGACGCGGCGTTCGCGCCGTTGCGCTCGAAGCCGGCGTCACCCACTCCACATACTCGCGAGTGGAGAATGGACACATGCCCGACCTGAAAACATTCGCAAAGCTCTGCAAATGGCTCAAGCGCGATCCGCGGGAATTTTTGGGAATCGAAATTGCCGAACCCGCCCCGGCTCGGCGGCGCGCCGTCGTTCACTTCAAGAAAAAGAAAACCGTGCAAATGGAAACGGCAAAGGCGCTGGGGGAGTTGATCCTTGCGGCGCAGCGCGCCGTTCTCGCCGCGGAAGACCAGGTGGGCCGTTAGGCCGTGCGCCATGGTTTCAAAGCCCAAAGCGAGCGCTGTGCCGCCTCGGCACGAACCGCGCTTGGGCTGAAGCCGAACGCCCCGTTGGATCCTTGGGAGTATGCCAAACATCTGAAGGTAATGGTCCTGGATTTCGAAGCGCTGAGTCTGTCAAAGGAAGCAAAGTCCCAGCTGACTATTCACGACCCGGACAGCTGGTCTGCAATGACGCTCCAACTGGATGGCAGATTTAGCATCGTTCTCAACCCCCGCCACGCTCTCACCCGCCAGCGTTCCGACTTGATGCACGAACTCGCTCATATCGAACTGCGCCATTCTCCGGCCCGGGTAGAAGTATCCGAATCTGGTTTGCTCCTTTTGAGCGACTATTCGGATGAGCAAGAGCAGGAGGCCGACTGGTTCGGCGCAGCCCTTCTGCTTCCTCGCGAAGGCTTGGTGCGACTCCGCGCGGCTCGAAAATCTCCAGCAGAGATCGCCGCGCACTATGGCGTCAGCGAAGCACTGTGCCAGTGGCGGCTCCGAACGACTGGCGTTGAAACACAGATGCGCCGGTCCCGCAGTTAACCCGGCGTGGAGCCCGCAAACCGTTCCTGTTCCTCCAGAATTTCCATCAATTGCGCTAGTGGCGCAGCAGAAATTCCAAAAATGAGCAAGGCGATTGGCGCTTGTCCCGGATCGAAGATCCCGCTCTGTCCACACCAACACAAAGATAGACCAGCGTGGCTATAAGCCACAGCGCTAGGTAAGGAGCGACATCTTCGCGGCGCGGCGGTAACTTCCGTCCCGCGATGGAAAGCAATTCACGATTTCTCCGATCTATACTAATCGTCTCGCGGAGGATCCTATGCACGCCAGCGAGGTCTCTAAGCTCGTCACCCTCGGCATCCAATCTATCCATGACATACCCGAGAACTACCCTTTAACGGGACGGCTCCGGCGTGCTTGTACAAGCGTGCAAACCGGGAAACCATGGCACAGCAGCGAGCTTAAGGACGAGTTGAACAGGCTGAAATACCCGCTGTACTTCATCGACTTCGAAACCCTGAAATGATCGGCGGGGTGGCAGGGGCGAGAGGCCTTAGGTCGAGAATGCTCATCCGATGCCTCGAATCGAGCCCAGCAGCCTTGGAGCGTTCACTGCAGAGGCTGATAGACGGTGTGACGGCACCATTAGAAATCATTGACGATCTCATAGATCTCGGGGAGGAGTCAGCTTCAATCGACAAGGCGAACGAGGGTACAGACGGCGGTCAGGTGGTCGCACTCGCGAGACGGGTCCTTGAGCAAATCGAGGCCAGCAACAATGATTCGAAGTTGAATGCCTTTAGCGCGTTGTTGAGTCGTATTGAGGAAAGAGATGGTTCCCCACGCCGAATCCTTGTTGTCACTGGATTTGTCGCCACAGTCTTTTACTTGGCTGCCGAAATCGAAGCTCGCGGGATGAAGTGTCAGCTCCTTCATGGAGCGATGGGCGCCGATGAGCGGGCTATTGTAGGTCATTAGAAATGTTTCTTGGTGGCAGCGGAATCCTGATCGCAAGCAGAGCCACCGTTCGAGAAGGTATGGATCTGCGACCTGTCACCGACTTGTTGTTCTACGACTTACCCTGGACAGATGCTGCTGCTGAACAACTGCTTGCTCGGCTGCAGCGGGTTGGTGGGATAAGCGAAGTGAACCTCTACGTGTTTACAGCTACAAACATTGCCGACGAATACAGGGCGGGACTATCTGATCGCCTCATCAACCTTTTTCGGGGGCTCGAAATAGTGGAGTGACCTAGGCTCGCAGTAACGACGGTGATCAGGCCACCCACAATCTATGGATTCGCGCGCACGCGGAGTCCGTGTCCTGCGGTGGTATCGTCTCGAACCCCCTGTGGGCTCACAGCGGCGGGTATGCGTCCCGCAAATCAAGATTCATGCGACGTGCGATTTCCGGATGACGGGCAAGCAGTCTAAGGAAGTTGCGCCGCGCCCGCGACTGCGAGCAGTTTGGATATGAATACCGCGCTCTTAGAGACCAGTAGCGCAGCTTGTGGGCGATTAAGATGTCGCGAACTTGGGGTCGTGCACGCATGTTTTTCGACTTTCCTCAGAAGAAACTCCCGTTCTGCGCCTCTGGCGACAGGACTCGGGAGCCAGTTTTTGCAGCAAATATGGAATTTCGTGTGTCCGGCAAAATCAACAACCCTGGCGGAAGCGCCAAAATGCTGCCTCATGAAATGAATTTGATATTGCCTTGAGTGGTGCAGCAATTGTCCCCAAAAGCAGGCTCAGGTAAGACCAAAGCTGAGTCATTAGGATGGGTCTGGGCGTATCGTGGGTCGGGAAGGCGTTCCGTCTGCCGGGTCCATGCCTTCGTGCGCTCCTTGACCTACTCTTTGTGCGCTGGGTAATAGGCGCCGTTCTTCTCGCGTTGGCGTTCAAGCGAGTTGGACGCCATCAGAGCCTCGCCCATTCCTCTGGGGTCAGGACCCTCACGCGGTCTGCGAGCGAGGAGCCGGTGTTCCAGGAGGTACACGCTTCGGCTCCTTCCAGTTGCCGCGCTCGATCTGGCGGACCTCGAACTCGACGCGTTCCCACCTGAACTGGTAGCGCCTGCGCATCACTTCGTTCACAAATGGATTCGAGTGCAGGTTTGCGGGAACAGGGTACGTGACCTCGACTGCGCGCGGCCTGCAGATGGGCAGCGACGCGCGCATGGGGCCGAGTGTTAGGAACTCCCTGCGCAGGCACCCGCAGCTTTGCGTGTTCTTCCTCAGCGCGTTGGAGGTCACGACGCACTCGCTGCCGCAGTCGCACCGGCAGCGCCATTCCGGATGACCGAGGCGCGTGCCGACGCGCTCGATGGCAACAAGGCGGCCAAAGCGGCGGCCGGATAGATCGGCGAGTTTGGGCATACCTCCTAATACCGCAGTCAGGCCGACTCCCCATCCCATTGGCATGGAGCCGCTGCTGATAGACGCGCGCCCTCCCGCTTCATGGCATGGCGACTCGTGCTGGCACTGAGGTTTTCGAACGTTTCGGTACCAGGCCCATTTCGCGATGATCTTATTACTTTCCATGAACGTTACGTCGCGTTTTGGGGCGCTTCAAAACTCGGAACCTGCGCGTCTCGTCTTCCTGAAGCCTGATCGCAAACACGTTGGTTATGATCGAACATGGGTGCGACGGTGCGGGGAATCGGCGACGACCGACATCGACATGAAGCACTCCATCTTTTCTCTTAGCTTCCCGGATGAAACTAGCCAACTCCCGTCTGCTACGCCGAGATTCATCCTCAAACGGAATTTCGATGATCAGCTTCATAGTTTTTCCCCATATCGTTTCCGTTCCTCTAAGAACGGGAATCCGTCGCGTTTCCGGCATCATATCCTTCCGTCTGGCCCGCAAGGTAGGCATTGCCCACGGCGCTGACGGCAGCCAATCAGGCCACATCATCGGAGAGTTTCTCGATTCAATTCATCTCGACCTCGAAACGCTCAGGCTTGCGCAGACCTACGCGCAGATGCATACACCCTGCCACTCGCGCGGCAGCAGCGCAAAAGCCTGGCCGGTGAGATCAGCCAGACGTCCCGCGCGAGAATCAAAGTACCTTCGACGGGCATCTAACAAATCATAGGGGCAAAATACAGGTTTCAGGGCACGCAGAGCGGGGCGGAGCTGTTAGCCCGCCTTAATGCGAGGCGACCGGGTCGCAACTCCCGGCACCCAAACAGTGAACCGTCACTAGGACAAGCCGAGTGGACGTTCGCTGACAAGCGGCACCTTTGTCCGTTCGTCGGTAGCATCGGCGAACGGGAACGGGCGTGGCTCCGCAGAGTACCTGCGAGGTCGCGCCCGTTTTTTTTTTGCGCGGCCGGCGGATTGAACAAACAAAGGAGAGAACAATGTCAACGAAGCTGCCGCCGAACACACACAGCGACGAGGAGTTGAAATCGCCGGAATTCAGGGCCGGCGTCGAGCGCATGAAAAACGCGATCCGTACCGTTGTGGTCAGGGCAGGACTAGCCGATGAAAGGCTGGACAACGTCGCAACGGTTTGGACCGCCCTCCACGAATTTGCCAGAGAGCTATTGCTCACCGACAAGGATGAAGTGCAGGCCGAGGCGTACTGGACGAAAGTGCTGGAATTCGCCGAGTGGCAATTCGAGCACGAAGGCTACCCGCTGACCGAAGAGCAGAAACAGAGAGGAAACGCAAACTAATGAACTGCGAGTGCCCGTACCACTACGACGTCTTCGGCTGCATTTGCGAGGGTTGCGAGAACGAGGTATCACGTTCTGCCAAGCGGCCACAAAAAGGTTGAGCCCAGCGTCGATCACGTTCTGGATGTGTCGACCGCGCTGCCGGTTTTGCGCCCGTTGCCAAGCAGGACGCTCTCCAAGTCGTCGACGCGCGCCTCCAAGCGATTGTGGTCTTTCACAAGCTCTTGGACATACGCGACCAGCTTGTCGAACTGCGTCTTGCTTGGGTGCTGCTGTGCTGCTGTTGCTTCTGTTGCCATGGTGTTTCTCTCCTGTGCGCTGGCCCTCTGGGCTGGCGCTGAAACTTCGCAATCTTTGGCCGCAAACTGCGCGTCCTTCTGCGTCGGGTACGGCTTGCTGAACGTGCCGCCGGAGGCGAACTTGAAAGTGCCGTCGCCACACAGGAACACCGTCACTAAGCCGACGCCCTTGATATACCGGCAAACGTTGTCCGGGTTCTTGCGGCTCCTGTGCCAGTCGTCCAGCCAGGCTTCATCGGTTGCCATCGACCGCCTCCATGCCGACCTGGTTGCCGTCCGCGTCGTATACGGGGCGATACTCCTCGTATACTGTCGGCTCCGCTAGCTGCGTGGCCGCGCGTCGCAGTTCCGCTGGACACACCGCGTGTGACCATCGGTTGTTGCCCAGCTCCTCGACGATCCACGCGCCCTTACGTATGTAGCCCCTGCATCTCGGGCACACCGTCTCGTGCCTCGCTTGAATTCTCCACATAGATTTTCTCCTCTGTCTTTGATACTGCGAACTCGTCCCACTTGAAGTATTCGCACACGATCCGCCAGATGTCGGCCCCATCCGCGTCCACGTAGTGGGCTGGGCTGGCCGTGATCTTGGCCTTGATGCGCAACGGAAATTTCTCGGCGAATTCGGGATCCGTCTTGCTGGCCATGACATGCTTACCAGCTTCGAGGAACGCCATCTCGACCATGTGTGCGCACTCTTCTGCGCTCTGAATCGGGCAGTGAAGATACAAAGCGTCATGATGCGGGGCTGAGAATGCGAAGCCCCAGCCTTCGTCGAGCAGAAGGTTGCAGGCGTAGCGCAGGACTTCCGCGCATCCGCTTTGCTGCGGGAAGTTCATGATCGCCCGCTCGTTCATGTTCATCGTGCTTTGACGCCAGCCGTAATCCGTGATCACGTATCCACGATTCGCGGCCTTCACCGCTTCGTCGTCCACCCATTGCCAATAGACGGCATAGGCTTCGCGGTGTGCGTTCAGGATGCGGCCTGCTTTCCAAGGCTGCACGCCAAGCTGCTTACTGAGAGTGTTCTCGCCGACGCCGTAGTTCACGGCCAGCTTTGCAATTTTGTGCTGAGCGCGAATTCGCTCCATCTCGCGGTTGCTTTTGTCCCGCTTCGATCCGGGAGGGAGGGCGCCGGTGACGATGGCGAACTCGATATACGAGTCGGCTCCGCTCGAATAGACTTCCATCAATTTCGGATCGCCGCTGTAGCCAGCCGCCAGCCAATCCTCGGCTCCGGTGATGTCGGCGCTGATGACCGCGTAGCCTGGCTTCGGTGTGATCAAATTCCTCATCCAGTGCGGCCTGCCCAGCATGAATTCCGAAGCCCCAGGATTGTTGCGTGATGTGCGCTGCCCGAATGGGAACAGTGAGTAGCGATTGAAGCCGTCGTGGCCTAGAACTGTGTCAAACAGCCCGAGCGTCTTGATCGTCTTGCGTGTCTGCCGGAGCGGCTGCAAGAAAGGATATGCGTTGCACATCTGCTCGAAGTAATCGTCTTCGAGTTTGGGATCGCCGGTCGGCGTGGCGTCCCAAGCAGCCCCCTTTTTGCCGATGGTGATGCCGTTGCGCTCAAGCAGCGCTACGAAATTCTTCATCTTCCACACAGCGTGTGGCTTGTTCTTCAAATGTTCTTTGCCTTCGATTTCGTATACGCCGAAACCATGCTGCTTCTCGATCTCTTGGGCGATGTGAATCTGGAGCTTCTTCGCGTTCCGCTTGATCTCGTTGAAGCGTTCGGCGTCAACAGGGATTCCGTTGTCTTCGAAGTAGGCCGTGGACACGGCGAAGCGCCCGCGATGGAGAGCCTGCTCCTCATCGTATGTGGGGCTGTGCTTCACGATTTGCTGTGCCACGAAATGGGTCGCGACGCAGTCTTCCCGGTTGTAGTCGAGGACGAGCTTCTCGTGCTCTTCCTGGGATCGGATCGGTGTGATCCATTCCGTGATGTAGGGATCGTCGAGGTTGAACGGCTGCGGCTTGCCGTCCACATCCTTGTATATGAGGCTGCCGTCCTTGGCTCTTTCCACGGCCACGAATCCGCGCGGCGCTCGCGTGCCAAATCGGCGGATGTAGTTCTGCATCGCGTGCTTGTTCATCTTCCATGCGTCGGCGGGATTGCCGCCGAGTTCGCGGACGGCGGCTTCTAGGCCCCATCCGAGGCTCCATAGTTCCTCCTTGCCGCGCCACACGCCGCACGTCATGTTCTTGTACTCGAACATCAGGTCGATGCAATGCTTCGGCATCGGCCAGTTGAGCGCGATGAAACATTTGAATTCTGCAGCCAGGTTGAAGCCGAGAAACAACGTGTCTTCGCTCTCGATCTCTGGGAACGGGCAGTCGTGTTGCTGGCCGTCGCGGATGAAGACGCGGACGTCTTCGGCGCGCTTGAAGCTGTTGCCCTGGCGCACGTAGTGCAGCGCGCAAACGCTGACCGGCTGCTGCTTCTCTCCGGGCAGAGCGACGAACTCTGTGTCAACGATGTATATGCGGTTGAAGCGATTCGAAACGAGTCCCATAGAAATTGTTGAGGCCGGGTTTCCCCGGCCCCAGGATTACTCCTCGTCCTCCTCGTCCTTGCGATTGGCGACGCCGCCGCTCATGTAGTCGCGGACGACCTTGTCGTCGGCCACGCTCACAACAGAGTCGAATGCGTCGAGCATCATCGCTTCCAACGTCGGCAGCGAATCCCAAAGAGGTTCGGGGATCGGCTCCGTCGCCGGTTCGAGGGTGTACGTCGCTGCCTGCCGGAACCACTCGACGATGACGTAGCGGGTGCGTGCGGTTTCCACGGCCTTGATCGCGCCCTTGCGGGACGAGTGGCTGGTGACCGGGACGTACCACAAGAAGAAGCTACCGTCAGCGGCCCCCGCGACGTAGATGTCGATCAGCTTTACGGAGCGAGAGAAGCGGTCGGGCAGTTCGCCCGACTCGTAGAGGTCGGGCATGATGTAGTGCCACGTGTCGGTGACGTCGTTCTGGTAGACCGGAACGTTCGTCATCGTGTAGGCCGGGGACGGATGAACCTTCACGTAGACCGACTTCTTCGGCTTGGCGAAGCTGAAGCTGATCTGCTTCGCCTTGCCCGTGCGGCTCGTGCTGGTGTTGCCCTTCTTTGCTGCTGCTGCGGTGCGCGCCGAAACGCCACCGAACAGCGGCTTCGGCTGGGCTGCCGCCTCGGATTTACTGGCCGTCCCGTTCGGAGGTGCCAGCGCTGCGTCTTCGAAGTCGTTCCCGACCTCGACGACGGTCTGCTGCTTGGTTGCCATGGTGATTCCTTATCCAGTTTTTGGATTTGCGCCTGACAAGGCTGAGGGTGAGACCGACAGATTGTTGTGGGGCGGGGACTGTCGGAACCCCGCCCCCAAGCCTTAGGGTGCTCCCCGAGACCTGTGCGCACTAAGGAAATACCGCGTGCGCGCCGTAAATATGAATTCCCGAACGGGAATCGGATCTTTTTTCCGGGCTGGCGGTATCTTCTATATGACCGGGTCGGCAGCTCAGACCCGGACGGTCAACCCACTCCAAGTCATTCCAGGCAACGTCAACGCCACGACGACCTGGTGCTCCTCGCTAAGGGCATAAGAGTGGGTTCGGATGTCCGAAAGGACCAAAGCCGCTGGAGCGCAACAGGCGAACTGGGCAACCAGCAAGCCTCGGCGGCTTAACCGTGGAGCTACCCCGACCAAGAGCAGCGCCGCAATGAACCCGTGAGCACAGCCGGGAGACGAGACGCTTGAGGCGGGAACCACGTCGCCCCGACGAACCCAGGGTTGACTCAGGCGATAGCCACTCTCTCTTGGCACCACCCCAAGATATAGGTGGCGTGTGTCCCGCCAGCAAAAATCCTCAAAAAAATCAGGGTCGTCGCCGTTGCCGATGCCGTAGTCGAGGCCGTAGTCGAGGCCGTCGAAAATCGCCACCGCCTGTTCATGTCAATCTGCACCAGAGGTTTCACGGCATACCCCCGATTCCGAACTGCCCCACCGGACCGTCCAGGCGCGCCAGCTTCAGTTGATTGGCCCTGCGGCGGACATCGGAATGATCGGAGCCAACGTGCGGTTAATCGCTATCTCTTGGGTTTCCTCGCGGAAGGAAAAAATACGCGCGTGACGGTCCGCTTCGATAACCAGAAAGGACAGCCGGTCCTGCAATCCGCGGATGCGGAACCAGGTGAGCGCGTGCGTCGCAACCAGCGTCGCGAAATAAGCCGCTTCCCAAGTTTCTCGCCCTTCGAACGCGGCAGCGGTCGCGCCAGTGTTGGAGAGCCCATATACGTACGCTTCCGATGCGTTGTAGGCTTCGTTCCCCGCCCGGAGACCAAAGCCAAACCTGACTGGCCCGACGATACCTCGAAGTTCGTGGAAAATGGCGTCATCGGTTTCGACAAGGAGCGCGGGAGTGATCGATTCCGACCACCGCGCGGTCTCCTCCCTTGCCAATTTCAGCCACTCGTGGAACAGCGTCTCCAGGTCATTTTCAATCACGTGATAGTCGCTCAATTGATTCCTCCTCGATAGGGCTGGAACGGACCCGGCACCATCACGTCCATCGACGCCACACGGTCGTTCCGCGCGTCGATGACGGCCAAGTGGAGTGGAAACGTCAGCGACACTGTGCCCTGGCGGTGCTCGCAGTTGACCTTGCTGTCATTGAGCGTGACGACGGCACTCCAGACCGCGCCTTCCGCGTTCCTCACGGTTATTTCAAGTGGAAATTTCGCGCGGCCCTCATGTGCCTTGCCGATAACGCTCCTCAGCGCGCTTTGGTATAGCGCCGCTGCGTCGCGTCCGTATGCGACCCCGATTTCTTTCTGGAGTGTTTTCATTGCAGTTTCTCCGCTTCCTGGGCCGATAGCATTCCGTTCCTGAGCCACATCTCCCAACGCCGCATCTTGTCCGCGATCGTGCCGGGGGTCGTGCTTTCGCGCGCAAGTTGGAGCAGGAACTTCTTGTTGCTCGCCGCCGCGTGCCGCGCATTGTTGATTTCCTTCAGTCGCGCGTCGTAGTTCCAGATGAGCACCGTGTTGCCGGTCTCCGCGTCGAACGTGGCCACGTCCGGGTCCGGCATACCCGGGATGCGCACGAATACGTACGCCGCTTTTGCGCTGAGGGCTATCCTAATCATTCGTTTTTCTCCTTCGACCCCGAAACTCTTCAATTCCCTCGAGGAGGAGAAGCTGTCGCGTAGTCAGTTTCCTTCCTCGTCCAGCGGAAAGCCCTCGCGCGCGAACTACCACGCGCGAACCCACCTACCCCAGCCTCGCTTTGAGCGCCGCAACCTCGGTCGCGTGCTTTTCCTGACTGATGATGCCCCGCTTTAGCAATGTGTCCAGGGCACTCAATTGCCGACCGGCCGTCGCCATGCTGATTCTCCTAGCGGATTTCGGCGCCGGTATTGGCGCCGGAGTCGGATCGGCGAACGCGCCTTTCTTAATGGCCAGAGATAGAATCCGTGGCATCGCGCAAAAGGGACAATTACAACCGTCTAGTTTGGTGTTCACTTCATGCTCCTTAGTTCGCCAACAACCCGGCCAATTTTCCGTCGCACTCGTGGCACGGCTTAATCTCGATGCAGCTCACGGCTGCGGCAACGTCAACAAGGTTGTCCCGCATCGGCGTTTCTACTTTGGCGCGCAGCGCAGCGTCCAGGTTGGCTGCGCAGATTGGGCACAGTTTGTCGCGGACTGCGCGCAGCGTCTTGGTCTTGATTTCGATCATCCCCCAGTAGTTGGCTCCGCATGCTGGGCACGGTTCACCAGGCATCACGGGGCCGTCGCAGTCGTCGCACATCACGGCCTCAGGCTTGTCTTCCCATGGCCCCTCGCCGGACTCAAAATCAATGACGTTGTTGAACATGTCGCCGTACTCATCGCAGCATTCGCTGTAGCGGATGCCGTCCGTCTGGAGATGCGCGCTCTTGCACTTCCCGCATCCGGCCACGTGGCGCTTCATCTTTTCTCTTTCGAAAAATCCACCCATGTCAGTTGTCCTTTTAATTTTTCAACGTTGGGATGAACCCGAACGTTGTCTCGCAGTAAGCGCGCACGTGCGCGGACATTTCAATTCGTTCCTTGTCACTGTCGAATCCTGGGCACAGGCAGATGGTGCATGTGAAGCCGACGTTTCCATCCCGCTGTATGCCGTCGTTCGTCATACCCCAGAAACAGCAGGCGTATTCACCACGTGCGATGGCGTCGTCGTACAGCGCCGGATTCCTATTGATCTGTCCCCGCCCTAGAAAAGTGACCGCGTTGGTTTTCGGATCGCGTAGCCCGACGAAGTCGCCGTTCGGTTTCGGGATCATGCTCATGACGCGAAGCACCTTATCGCTTGTGCCTGTGGCTTCGAGTGCGCGCAGAATGTCGTTGCGTCCCGTGTAGTCATCAAGCGTCCCGGGCATTTCGTGGTTGTCGAACTTTGCGTGGCACTGCGGACAAAGGTCGCTCTCGGCGATCTTGCCGTTCCGGTTGTAAACGTCGTTGCAGCGGTCGCAGAGTCCGGTCTGTTCTGTTGTCCATCCGTCCATCGGATTCTCCTTGGTTGAAAACAAAAAAAGGCGCGTCGTAGCCTTTGAACTGAGATTTCGTCTCAGCCTGGGATTCGCACCCAGATTGGCTACGCCGCGCCTTAAAAGGTTTCCAAGCCCTGTCAGGAGCTTCGGGATTCGCGCCCGGTATGGCTACCGATTTCGGTTTTGGCTCTCCACTTACTAAGATGCAGCCAACCGGGGCGCGGACGTTTTCGGAATCAAAAAAATCTCTTGGCCTACGCCGGGTTGACAAAAAATGTCAACTTCTTCTCGGGGCAGGTCACATCCTTTGTTTCTACAGCCGCTCCCATTCCTCATCGGTAAGGACGCGCACTCGGTCGGCGAGCGAGGACCCGATGTTGAAGGACGCCGGGGCCTCGGGGATTGGTGTCAAAGATTTTCTGGGAACCCGAACTGGGGCGTTTCTCGCCCGAGCCAGGGCGCGGAGATCGAGCTTCTCGATACGGTTGCCCGAGTCGTCGAGGGGTATAAACGGGGTACAAGCTGGCTCCTTCCACGTGCCGCGCTCGATCTGTCGGGCCTCGAACTCGACGCGCTCCCACCTGTATTGCATCATCCGGCGCATGACCTCGTTGACGAAAGGATTGTGGTGCAAAGTCTCGGGGATGGGAAAGGTGATCGGCACGACCTGCGGTTGTCGGCCTGTCTGGCACTTCTTAGGACCCAATGTGAGAAACTCCTCGCGGAAGCAGCCGCACGACTGCGCATGGCCACGCTGGAGTTGGTTCTGTGTCGTCTCGTGACCGCGCGTCCCACAATCGCAATCGCACGCCCAAAGCGCCTTTCCGTGCCTCGATCCGACGCGTCTGACCACGGTTAGGCGACCGAACCGCTCGCCAGTAAGATCAACAGCTTTGAATTTGCCGGTTTCCCGGCGCAGGCACCCACACGACTTGGTGAGACCGCGTGTCAATCCGCTGGCCGTAGCGACGGATGATGCGCCGCAGTCGCAATCGCAACGCCAGGCCGTGAAAGGGCGACCGCTGTAAATAAGATCGGCGGCTCGCTCGCGGGCGATAAGCCTGCCGAACCGCTGGCCGGTGATGTCAACGGCCTTCGGCATCGCTCAGCTTCTCGCAGTACTCACAGTCAAGACGATGGTAGGCGGGGTCGTCGCTGAGTATAAGCGGCATTGTTTCGCCGCATTCGAGACAGGTCCAGTCGGGTTCGGGCAGTCGATTCACAATGAAAAAAGGGCACCAAGCTAGAGGACTTGGTGCCCGGTTGGAAGGGGCTTTTTTGTCCTGTCCTTTAATACTCAGATTTCAGCTTGACCAGCTACGTCGAAGACGCTTTGTTTCCGGCGAGTACGGACGCCGTGATCGGCGCGAAGGTTGCGG
Source organism: Candidatus Acidiferrales bacterium (assembly GCA_963709705.1). Taxonomy (GTDB): domain Bacteria; phylum Acidobacteriota; class Terriglobia; order Acidiferrales; family UBA7541; genus Acidiferrum. The sequence continues at coordinate 127,086 of CAVPXU010000012.1, read as the reverse complement.
CGAAGCCTCTCAATATGCCGGGCAGCGAACTCGCGTTTCGGTAGCCGCGAACCGCCGGCGGATCGCGAGGGTGAAGGAAATCCTAAAGCCACGCCAAAAATCTTAGGCGCCCTCGATATAAAGTTCTCCCATCTTCCAGAACGTCATAGTGCGACTGTCGTAGGCGTCGCGATTAGCCGCCCGACCACCAGGATCTTGGAGGATCGTCCCCGGGATGCTCGGTGGCCCGTCGCCCACGAGAGAAAATTGCACAAAGTAAAAATGAAGGCCGTCCCTTTGGGTGAGGAACCCCGTGTAGTAGCGTGTTTCTACGTCGGGTGCGCCTCCGGACACGTTCTCTTCTGTGTGGTGAAAGTAGTGCCTTAGGAACACCACATCACGGTTAAGCGCTATGTCCTCGTATGGGATGGGTTTGCACTCCGCGACACCCCGGAAATTGATGTGCTGCTCTGCTGGCCCTCCGTTATGTTCCATATGTTTCCTCTCCTTTTTTATCCTTGAGAAAGTTGCAGGTCAAGCCGCCGCCCACGCCTTTTCCGCCGCGGACTCCAGCCGTATGCCGAATTCTCTATCCAGGACTAATACCCAGTTGTGATGCTCAAGGACGCAAATCACATCTGAAAACAGAGATGAGGTTAGTGGTCGTGAGTGCCTGTCGCTTCGTGACGCGGCCACGCTAGATCACGGCGCGGGAGTTCCCGTCACCGCAACAGCATCGGTGTCGCTGAGGATGGCTTTTGCTGTCTTCGGAGAGTCTGGCTTGCTCGCGGTGGATTTTCCCTCTTCGTCTTTTTTGTTCATCTCTGCAATCAGAACCTCTTTCTCAATGGAGCTTACGTACGACCAGATGCTCTCTGATTCTTCGTCGTGTCCCAACAAATTTCGAACGGTCGGAACGTCATAACCGCATCCACCCAACCATTTCGGGCGCAACCACTCAGTCGCACGTGTCGCCCTGAACGTTTTTAGATCGAAGCCGCCAATTCCTGCCCGTTTTGCGATGGTCTGAATCTTGTCCCACAGATGGGTGTCCGGCAGGCCTGTGCTGGTACAGAAGACAAGCCGTGAGTTCGGGTGCGCCGGATCGTTCATGTGCGCTACGATTTGTCCCATTAGCTCCTTAGAGATAGGCACTTCTCGGTCCGAATTCGCTTTTGCCTTGAACTTGTAGAGGAGGTTTCCGTTCTTGTCGTAACGGGTCTTAGATTGCACACGGAGCATCTGGCGATCCTTGAGCACGTCCTCCTTTTCCAGATAGATCAACTCCTTCTTCCGGAACGCGGGTTCGTACAGCGTCTTAAAACGTAGCTCTTCGTAAGGGTCGCAATTCTCGAAGAACGATTCCTTTTGCGCCTTCGAGTAAATCTTAACGGAGCCGATCCGCCTGATCTTTCCCAGTTCGGATTTCTTGATTGGCCCCTTTCCCTCAGGCAGACCGAGGGTGATTCTGACTAATTGGTTTACGTGCGAGGCCTTCCGATCAGCGGTCCGCTTGTCGTTGCCGGGTTTCGTCAAGAACCTGTGCTCGTTGCCGTGCTTCATGAGCCAATTCCGGAACTCCATCAAATGGTCATGGTCGATTTCATCCACGAAGTGCCGACTTGTCCATTTCTCAAACTGCCGTAGAGCTTGTCTGTGCGACTTCAATGTGTCCCGTTCAAACGTAACATCAATGCTGTGCAGCCGACTCTCGATGGCGTCCGCTATCGTGATTCGTTCGGCCTTTTTCTTCAGAGGATCGGGTCGCTCAAAGCCATCAGCAGCGTCTTCTAGATGTCGCTCTTTCGCCCTCGCGGCCTTTACGGCAGCCCCGAAATTTCCCTTAACCCGCTGCTCGTGCTTCTTGCCGCGCTCCGTCCAGACCAAGTAGAACTTGCCCGTTCGCTCTGCTTCGGACGGATCCAGCTTGTCGTCCGGGGGTCGGACATTGCAACTCCAACGCCAGCGCCCCTCGATTTTGATTCTCTCTCGGATGCTTACAGTCGTGTTGGCCATACCCTGTTTCAATACTCACTTTCAGGGCAAAAAGCCTCGGTTGTTTGGGACAAATTTGGGACAAGCCCAAGGCAGGCTATCAACCGTGCTCTAATGAATCACTTAGGGAGGGTTGGTAGCGATACCGGGATTCGAACCCGGGTTTCCGCCGTGAGAGGGCGGCGTCCTAGACCCCTAGACGATATCGCCAATCGTGAGCTGTTTATCGCACCCGGCAGAATGCCGGGCACAATCGACAATTTCTTATTTTCCCATGCCCGGGCGGGAGTCGCAAGCGGATGTGTCCAAAGCGGTGTTCACTGGTCACAAAGGTTTAGAGAAGCACCGCGGTAATATCAGTGTTTGCCAGACAATCTCACAATTCCGCAGGTGGTGCCGAAGCACCCGATGGGAACACGCGCCCGGGTGTTGCTGACGTCGGTGTTTGGCCCTTACGCCCGCGACGACGAATTCGGCAGCCGGGCCATCAATCCGATGGAGTTGTACCACAATCAAGTGACCCGGGCGCAGGGCGCGTTCTCCCTGCGAATGTTCCACCGTTCGTGGGGCATCATGATGATCCAGGCGAACATCACCGCGCCAAGCACGCTGATGGACTTTCCCACGCGCGAGCGCTTCACGCGCGAACTTCGCTCCACGAATTACGACGTTGTGGGAATTTCGTCGATCATCGTGAATGTGGGCAAAGTGCGCGAAATGTGCCGCATCGTGCGAGAGCAGTCGCCGCGATCAGTGATTATCGTCGGCGGGCACGTGACCGCGATTCCGGGGATCGAGAAAATCGTGGACGCCGACCATTATGTGCGCGGCGAAGGAATTTCCTGGATGCGGCGCTATCTGGGAGAGGACGACAGCGCGCCGATCAAGCACCCGGAAATTGTTTCCGGGCTGCGGACGCGTTCGCTGGGAATACGCCTGCCGGAGAGGCGCGGATCGGTGGCGGCCACGGTGATTCCGTCGGTGGGCTGCCCGATGGGATGCAATTTCTGCACGACTTCCTCATTTTTTGGCGGCAAAGGAAATTTTTATAATTTCTACGAGACCGGCGACGAACTGTTTGAGTTGATGGATGGCTTCGAAAAGTCCATGAAGGTACAAACGTTTTTCGTGATGGACGAAAACTTCCTGCTGCATCGCGAACGGGCGATGGCGCTGCTGGAACGGATGAAAGCGGCGGGCAAGAGTTGGGGAATGGCGGTGTTCGCTTCCGCGAATGCCATTCGCAAATATTCGATGAAGGAGCTTGTGGAGTTGGGCGTGTCCTGGATCTGGATGGGCCTGGAATCGCAAAGCTCGAGCTATGCCAAGCTGAAGGGGACGGACACGCACGAATTAACCAGCGAGTTGCGCAAGCACGGAGTTCGCGTGCAAGGCTCGACGATCATCGGGCTGGAACATCACACGCCGGAAAATATTGAGGAAGAAATTGAGCGCGCGGTGAGCCATGAAACGGACTTTCACCAATTCATGCTGTACACGCCGGTGCCGGGCACTCCACTTTATTTTGAGATGAAGAAGCAAGGACGGCTGCTGGACGGCGTGGACCTTGCGGACATTCACGGGCAGTTCCAGTTCAACTTTGAGCATGCGGCGATTTCGCGGGCAGATTCGCAGAAATTTCTGGATTGGGCGTTTTTGCGGGATTTCCAGCGCAATGGCCCGAGCTTGTATCGCATGTGCCGGACGATGCTGGAAGGCTGGAAAAGGTATCGGGATTATCCAGATGCGCGAGTGCGAGAGCGCTTTGAACGGGAAATGAGCAAGCTGCGTATAGGCTACAACGCGGCGCTGTGGGCGATGGAACGGCAATGCCACGATTGGAATGAAACTGTGAGCGCGCAGATTAAAGAGCTGCGCGGCGAAGTGGAGAAAGAGTGCGGGTTCGCCGCTAAGCTGAACGCGCGGGCGCTCGGGCCGCTGTTGCTGTGGACATCGCGGCGCGAGGAGCGGCGGTTGGCGAAGGGAAAAACGTATGAGCCGCCGACGTATCTGGAGCGGGCGAACTGGGTGACGGTTTGAGGATGCCCTGTGCGAGGGTTTGAGGCCGAAGACCGGAGACCTCAGGGGCTGAAGCCCAGTCCATCAAGCGCTTATGCCGGGGCTTAAGCCCCGGCTCCCTAAACGTCATCTCCCAGCAACCACAAGATCGTCGAACCGCTAGAACTTCACCATGATGGCCATATCGATGAAGGATTCGTCTTTGCGCAGGTCGGGGAACCAGACGCTGCCGGGTCCGCCACCGCAGGCAGATTCGGCTCCCGTTAACGAAGTCTGGCCGGAGCTGGCGCCGCTGCTGCAGACAAAATATTGCGGGAAGTTGTTGTTTCCGCCGGGAGGCGTGATACCGCCGGGGCCGCTCCAGTAAGGCACGTTGGCGTGACGATAGTCATACTCCCAACGGAACGTGATGTACTGCTTGGGCATGTAGTCGAAAGTGATTGAGGAATCCCACGCCTTGAAAGGATTGCCGGGATTCTCCGTGAAGTACGGCGAATTGGTGGACGCGGTAACGGCGGTTTCCCCGTTGATGGGGGGAAGCAGCACAAGATACCGGCCGGGATTGTTGATCTGGCCGCCGCCGATGGTGACCCCGAACATATCCCTGTGGAACCAGAAGCGGTTGTAGCCCATCCAGCCGACGAAGCTCTGTTTCGGTCCGCCGCTCTTATTGCTATAGCAGCTAACGCCCGCGCCGAATTCGCAACCAAGATCACCGGTGAGCGAAAAAGCCAGCTTATCGAGGGTGTTGTAGGGCTTGTCGTAATATTTCACTTCGACGCTGTTGTCAGTGTGAATGCGGCGGCGACCGGGAACGAACAGATCGTCTTCGCCAACTCCATAGTTATTCGAAATGATGTTGAGCCAGGGCTTGGGCGTCCATTTGATCTGGCCGCCGACGCCGGGCGTGTGATTGGCCGAAGCGTAGGATTGCCAACCGTTGATGAACCAAGGCTCGATCTTCAAATGCGCGGTGGGGAAAATTTGCACGCGAACGCCATTGAAGAACCAGGGCGTGTTCGAAGAGACGAAAGAAGGCTGGTAGGCCCAGTTGTCGAAATTGTAGTAGCTGAACAGGCCGATGTAGGACATGAAGATGCCCGCGTCAACGTTGATGCCGTGCAGTACGTTGAAGTGATAGCCGCCGTAGGCTTCGGAGACATAGCGATACGCATCCGCCAAATCCCACTGGCCGTGGCCGGGGCTGGGATCGTTGCGCGGCGTAGTCACAGAGTACATGCCGAACTGAGTCATCAGCCGGCCGCGGACGTTGTCATAATGAAAGTCCCCGCCAACGCCCAACTGCTCCAGTTGTACTTCGTAGGAACGGAAAAGTTCGCTGGAACCGCCGATGGTGTGATCGGTAGGATGGTTGAAATCGGCAACGTAGTTGGTGTCGAAGCGAATTTCCGGTGTGAAAAATTTCGTATCCCAATAAATGTCTTTGGTGCGGGCATTGCCGTTAAGCCAGGTCCAGTCCGCGTCCGAAAAGGGTTCGACAACGGCGGGTTTTGCATTGGTGGCAACGGAGGCATTGGCGGGCGCGTTTTGATCCTGCTTGGCGTTGACGCTGGAAGAAGAGCCCGGATCGACGGGCACGGACGCAGCGCCGGGCGCGCCGGGAACTCTCGACGCGGCAGTCGAAGCGGAAACGGAACTGGCACCCGGCGTGGCGGAATTGTCCGAAGCTCCGTTCTTGGGCGAGGCAGTCGCGGTGGCATTCGGTTCTTTGGATTCCAATTCGGCGACGCGCTTTTCGAGCTGTTCGATGCGTTCGACCATCCATTGCTCGCGCTCCGTCAGGCCAGTGGCAGGGGGAGCATTTGGTTTCGTTGGGGATTTCGCGGCGGAATCGGCATCTTTATCTTTTTTGCCGTCGCCCGTTCCATCAGCCGAATAAACTGCCGGACTTAGAAGGCAGAGCACCACACATGCCAGAAGCACAACACGTCCAAATAAAACGCGCATAGTTCACCCCCGAATAACTACGGCAACGGACTTTTTTGGAGATTGGCAGTGAACGACTGCCCTTGGCGGTCCAAGCAAACCTGTACTCGTTGCCAACAGAGGATACCGCCTGGGACATAAGAATTCTGTGAGGCCCAAATGAGCGTTCCATAAAGCGTTGGGACGATGGAAAAGCAGAAGGAAAGAAAAGCGTCATTAGAAACTCTCACGCCAGCGTTTCGGCTGGCGTCACACCCAGGTTCTCCGGAGGACAACGGATAAATTCACAGCTTTAGATAACGGCGGGCAGGATTCGGTTCCTTCAGGATCGATAATATGTCGTCTCGCCTGAACTGCCCGCAAGTAACTGAATACAATGGACAAAAATACGTGGCCCAAGTTTCGCTTGACACTGGATTGGCTGACTATATACTTACTTCTGCGATAAAGTGTGCGCCGAGACCTCGGCAGCTACCTGGATCATTTCTTCATGAATCAGCCCGTTGGAAGCGAGGATGGATGGTCCTCCAAGCGGATAGGGTTGTCCGTGCATGTCCGTAACTTTACCGCCGGCTTCTTCGACGATCACGACTCCGGCCGCGGTGTCCCACGGATTGAGTCCAAATTCCCAAAAGCTATCGAAGCGGCCCAAAGCGACATAGGCCAGGTCGAGCGCCGCAGAACCGTCCCTCCGGACGCCATGAGAACGCAGAGTGAAATCCCAGTAGAAGTGGAAGTTGGGATTTGCCTGGCGATTATGATTGGGGAAGCCGGTGCATAACAGGCTGTTTTTCAGTGCATTAATTTTCGAGCACTGGATTTTCTTGCCGTTGAAAGATGCGCCTTCACCGCGGGCGGCGACGAACAGTTCGTTGTGAATGGGATTGTAAATCACGCCCAGGAGCAGTTCATTCTTGCGCGCCAGGGCCATGGAGACGCAGAAGCACGGATACTTGTGGGCAAAGTTGGTGGTTCCGTCCAAGGGGTCAACGTGCCAGCGATATTCGGAATTTGTATCTTTGCCGCTGCCTTCTTCGGCGGCGACGGCGTGCTCGGGGAAATATTTCTGCAGGCGGCTGACGATGAGCGCTTCGGAGCGGCGGTCGGCTTGCGTGACCAGGTCAAACTCGGTTTTGTGGGAAATGGCGGCAGGCCGCTCCACCTCTTCGCGCAGGATGGCACCCGCTTCCTGGGCGACTTCCACGGCAACTTCCAGAAAAGTTTTCAGCATTCGCTTTCCGGGGTCCTCAAACGAATTACTAAGGACCGGTGAGATAGGTCGTCCGGTGACGCGCAGTGTAGCCGGGGAGGACCTTCACTTCAATTGTACGGTAAGAGTTGGCGGGACCGCGCGGGTTTGGATAGTAGGCCAGGCGGTATTGGGTTCGCAGTTCGCTGTTGATGCGATCGAAGATGATGGGAAGCTCCTGGGAAGATACGGGGAAAAACATGGCGCCGCCGGTGGTGTCTGTGATGGTTTGGAGGGCGTGCTCGCCGGCGGTGTTGCGGCCATTTTCATTTTTCACGGGACGGATGACGATGGTGTAGAGCAGAATCCCGGCGCGCAGAGCGGCTTTGCGAGCGGCCTCAAAATCGGAGTGGCTGGTGGTTTCGCCCGCGTCTGTAAGCATGATGATGACGCGGCGGCGCTCGCCACGGCGCTTCTGCAATGCGTCGGAACCCAGCAGCACGGCGTCGTAGATCGAAGTGCCTGCACCGTCGGGGACCTTGTGGACGGCTTCCTGTAGCGCGGAAATTTTGTCGGAGAAGTACGGAGGCAGCTGGTGAACCTGCTCGTCGAAGGCGAAGACGCTCAGGCGATCCTCCGGACGCAAAATTTGCTGGATGAAGTGAGAAGCGGCGTCCTGCTCGGTAGCCTTTTCGAGGTGCGCACTCAGGCTGGCATCGATCATCAGGGCGATGTCCAGCGGCTGGTGAGTTTCCGCCTCAAAGATATCGATCTTTTGCGGCACGCCTTCTTCGAGAATCTGAAAGGCCTCGACAGGCAGGTTGGGGGCGGGGCGGTTGTGTTCGTCCAGAACGCTAACCAGCACGGTCACAAGATTCACGTTGACCTTGACGGTGCCGCGGGACGGCTGCGGAGACGGCGGCTGTTGCGCGCTGGGCTCGTCGGTGGGATTCACCGGACCTTCGGTGGGCGGAGTGGAAGGCGGACTTGACTGGGGGGAAGAAGGCTGCGCCCATGGCGGGCGATCCGGCTTGTCCTGTGGAGCGAGAAGCAGGGGCAAGGCTAGCAGGGCGAGGGCGGCGGCAAATGGCTTGAGCACCTGAAGAGTCATCCGTTGGCTAAGATGCCGTCTGGGGAGCGGAAGGTGGTGCGGGCGGCAATTCCCCGTCTGCCCAGACAGCGCCGTCCTGAAAATACTCCTTTTTCCAGATGGGCACGGTGCGTTTGAGAGTGTCAATAGCCAGGCGGCAGGCGTCAAACGCGGGACCGCGATGGGGAGCGCTGACGGCGATGAACACGCTGGTTTCTCCTATCTGCAGGCGTCCGAGGCGATGAACGATGGCCAGGCGATGAATGGCGAATTTGTCGTGGAGCAATTGGCCGATTTCACGCATTTTGGAGAGGGCCATGGTTTCATAGGCCTCGTAGTCGAGATACACGGTGCGGCGGCCATGAGATTCGTTGCGAACGAAACCGTCGAAGGTGACGATGGCGCCGTCGGAATCAGCGCGCACCTCGCGGACGATGGCAGCTGCGTCAATGGGCGAGCGAAGAAGCGCGAAGAGGTCATTCTCTGTGACGGTGTTTGGCATGGCCGGGTTTCAGCCTCCGCTGACGGGAGGAAGAAAGGCGATCGTATCATCTTCGGCGAGCGGCGTGTCCCAGGAGGCGAATTCTTCGTTGCGAGAGGCGACGAGGGAGACGCGATATGCGGCCAGATTCGGAAAGCGGCCGGCGTAGCGGTCGAACAACTCCGCGAGGGTCGCACCTTCGGGAATTTCCACGGCTTCTTCGGCAATTCCGGTGAGTTCGCGCAAGGGGCCGAAGAAGAGAACTTTGACGCGAAGATTGCGTAAGACGTGAGGCACGGGAAAATTGTAACCTGAGGTGGCGCGCCCTGCCAGTAAGCCCGGGCTGGATATGGCCTGGGCCAAGGAAGAAAACTTATCATGAAGATCCTGGTTACAGGTTCCACCGGAGTGGTGGGAAGCGCTTTGGTGGGCGAGTTAAAGCAGGCAGGGCATACGGTGTGCCGGCTGGTGCGGCCGGACACGAATGGCGAAGCACTGCAAGGCGGCGAGGGATTCGACGTGCGATGGAATCCCGCGACCGGCGAACTGGGCGCGGCGGCCGTAGGCGCGGAGGCGGTGGTAAATCTGGCGGGCGCGTCCATTGCGGGCGGACGATGGACGGCCGAGCGCAAGAAGGTATTGCGCAGCAGTAGGGTGGATTCGACGCGCGCGCTGGTGAACGCGCTGGCGAAGATGGCGGCGCGGCCACGGGTGCTGGTGTCCTCGTCTGCAATTGGCATTTATGGCGACCGGGGCGAAGAAATTTTGAACGAAGATAGCGGACCGGGCCAGGATTTTCTGAGTGCGATCGCGAAGGAGTGGGAAGCGGAGGCGGAGAAGGGCGCGGCGTTGGGAATCCGCGTGGTGCGCGCGCGATTTGGCGTGATCCTGGCGAAGAAAGGCGGAGCTTTGCCTGTAATGGCACGGCCGTTTCGCTTTGGCGTGGGAGGGAGAATTGGTTCCGGGCAACAATGGATGAGCTGGATCAGCATGGAAGATGTGGTGAAGATTTTGCGGCTGGCGCTGGAGGACGGAGCGATGCGCGGAGCCGTGAACCTGGTGTCTCCGCAGCCTGTGCGCAATGCGGAGTTTATTTCGGCTTTGGCAAAGGCGCTGCATCGCCCCGCCCTCTTCCCTGCCCCGGCATTTGCGCTGCGGCTGGCGCTGGGAGAGATGGCAGACGCGCTGCTGTTGGCCAGCCAACGCGTCGTGCCTTGGCAATTGGAAAAGCTCGGATATAAGTTCTTGCATCCGGATTTGCCGACTACCTTGGCGCGCATCTATTCGTGAAGGCGCGTCGCAAGCTCACTTTACTGCATTGATGGTGACGGAGATCGTGAGTATTCTCCCGCTCAGAGGGTCAGCAGCTTGCGTGGTTTGAATTGTTTCGCCATCGCGCATAGTCAACGGAAGTTCCGTCTTGAATTGACGGATGATCGGCTCGCGGAAGTGCCCGGTGGTTGGATCGCTTGGAGTGCTTGAGGGTTTCTCCATCGGCACGGCGACATCACTTTCGAGCCAGGAACGCTCGAGACTGAAAGTAAGATCGAACCGGCCGTCATCTCTAATGAAGCCACGCGCGTCGATACTGGTGCCAACGTCGACGTACTGCATGCCGTTCTCTTTGCCAACGTAGACAGGAACGCGGCTGCCGATGCGCACTTTGGCCCAGGCAGGCGGGACCGGGCTGTTGTCAACGGCCTTGAGAAAAAACATATAGGGCAGATTCGCCAGTTTTTTCTCGCCCTCGGTCTCGGTGAAGGTCACTTGCACTTTGAGCGTGACCGGGGCTTTCTTGCTATCCGTCTTGGCGTTGTCTTGAGCAGCCAGATGCAGAGGGACAGCGGATAGAGCGAAGAGCACTGCCAAGGGGAAACGTAGTTTTCTCATGCTTTCCTCCGTGAAACTTGATGTCTTTCGTGCTTGTGGAAATCTGTTGCGACGTTTTATTTGCTACTCGCTTTCGGTTGCCTCCAAAGGCTTCACTTCCAGGCTCTCGATCTGCAGCAGAGCAATTTCCGCGGGATCTTCGGCTGCTTCCGGTACAGGTTGGCCGGACGGCGCTAGCGCCAATGTGTCTGCTTCCTGCTCGGGTGCCTCCGCGACGAATTTGGCATAGGCCTGGCGCTCTTCTGTGGACACGATCACTTGAGGATCGGGTGGCGAGGGCCTCGCACGAATGACGCGTGTGGACGCCGGCGGCGTAAACAGCGTTGGCGATTCGCGGAGTGGCGTCGTTGAAGTTTCCGGATTCGCGGCGGTTTGCGAAGCAGGGGCGGAAATAGTTTGCGGCAGATGTAAGCGATTCGCGGAATGGCGCAAAACGTATGCGGCACTCACAGCCAGGATCGCGGCAGCAGCGACGGCAACAAAACTCCAGCGTGGTATTGCCGCGTAGCGGGAAACAGGTTCTTGCTCCATTCGGGCGCGCACACCGGGAAGGAGTGACGCGGGAACCGGCGCATTGACAAGCGAACGTAGCCCGATCTCGAGGGAACGAAACAAATGGAGCTGTGCGGCAAGGAACTGGCTGCAGGCTTCGCAGGAGTTCTCATGCACGGCAACCTCAATGGCAAGACGGGATTCGCCGGCCGCCAGCGAATCAAGGATTTTCTGTTGGCATTGTTGGCAGTTCATCGCAATTTCTCCGCCAGTTGTTTTCTGGCAAAAAATAGTCTCGACTTCACGGTGCCCATGGGAATGCCGAGCATTTCCGCCACTTCCTCGAGCGTGTAGCCTTCGATGGCAGCGAGCAGCAGCACCAGTCGGAACTTTTCCGGCAACTGCTCCAGCGCTTTTTCCAGGCGCGCCTGGAATGCGTTGGAGTTGGCAATTTCTTCGGCGGTTGGCGGCGCGGGTCGCAAATCCGGCATGGCCCATTGCGTCTCCCGCTGCTCCCGGCGCCTCGCCGAACGCCAGCGGTCCAATGCCAGGCGAAACGTGATGCGCACCAGCCAGGCGCGGAAGCGGGTGGCATCACGCAGGCGATCGAGTTTCTGGTAGGCGCGCAGGAGAGCTTCCTGGGCCACATCTTCGGCGTCCGCTGCATTGCGCAGCACGCCATGGGCAACACGGAAGGCCAGCGGGCCGCACTCCGCGAGGCGGGATTCAAACTCGCGGTGCAACCGGGAGCGGGAAGTCTCCCGTGCGGAATCGGCCTCGAGCGTTCTTCCCGGCTGGATCAGAACCAGCTCCTGCATTCCTGAGCTCCCTATCACTCAACTAGACGGCGCGCCCGGGGTTTCGGTTCATCGGGTAACGCGATTCGATCAGATATTGAGCGCATGCAGCAGCTCTTCGAGGTTGCTTTCATCGACCAGGAGGGAAAGACCGGCGGCGCTTTCGGCGGTTAACGGGACCTCGCCGTTATCGAAAGCGCGGAACAGGCGCATCTTGGCGACAGCATACTCCTCGCTGCTTGTGAGCGGCCTGCCATTGGACTGCGCCCAGGCCTGCAGCGCCGGCTGTCGCACGAAGATGCGGAGAGGAAATGTGGTTTTGCGGTCGACGGAGACGGCATAGATAAATTCGCCGGCGGGACTGCCATTCTCGTGAATGCGGTTCACTTCATAAAAACAGTACTGATATACGTAGCCGTTTTCCGCGGAGTAGCTCTTGATCCGGCGAACCGCATCTGGACGAGGCATGCGCGGATTATTGGAGCGGGATGAAAGAAAGTCAATGGAAGCGGCAACGAGCAGCGATTTCAAAGTGGAATGGACGGGCTGGTGGAATTTCGGAACGGAACTGTCGATTCGATTTGGGGCAGCGACGAAAGAGCTTGAGGAAAAGGAAGTGAGCGTGAGAAGGCTTGCAACGTTCTGCAAAGACACATTTTAGGAAGCGGGTGAAGGAAAGCAAGGAGCGTTGGCGATTTTTTCTGTGGTGGAGCTGGGGTGGCGGTCAGCCTGCATTAGAAGCGGCATGCGGCCCCTTCCGCAAATGCGAGAGACGAACGGAATGAGGAAGAAAGATTCGCCCGCGTGGCACGCGTGCCTGCTGGCCATCGTGCTCCTCGCGGCAGGTGCGTGGACTCTGGGCTGCGGTGGGGGAGGCGCAGGCTCAGTAACGCCTCCGCCGTCACCACCTCCCTCCCTCAGTGTGAGCGTGACGCCGAGTTCTGGAACAGTGTTGCTGGGTGAAACATTAAACTTCAGCGCGGCCGTTTCCAACGCGAGCAACACCAGCGTGACCTGGGGCGTTAACGGAGTAACTGGGGGCAACGCTCAAGCCGGAACGATTTCCGCCGATGGAGTATATACAGCGCCTATCGATCTACCCACGGGCGGGACGATACAAGTGACAGCCACGAGCCAGGCCGACGCTTCCAAATCCGCAAGCGCAAGCGTCACAGTCACAAGCGATATTTCCGTTTCTGTTACGCCGAATGTGGCGAGCGTGGAACTTGGCGCGCAACGGCCTTTTCAGGCCACCATCCAAAGCCAGGGAAAGCCCGACACCACGGTTCGCTGGAGCGTATCAGGACTGGCGTGCCCGAATGCCTGCGGAGCCGTGAGCGCGAACGGTTCTTACACCGCGCCGCAAATTCTTCCTGGCGATACAACGGTCAGTCTGACAGCGACAAGCGTTGCCGATCCGTCCAAGCAGAGCACCGCCAGTTTGATCATCACCAGCCATTTTACTTTGCAGTTGACGGCGCCGGGGAATGTGGGCGTGGGCACGAGCACGCCGCTGGTGGCAGTCCTCACTCCGGTGGCCGGCTCCAACCCAAGCACTGCGATGAACTGGTCTTTGAGTGGAAGCGGCTGCGTGGGAAGTGCGTGCGGAGTGCTGACCGTGACCACGACGCAATCCGCGGGTGGAGCAACGCTCGAGAACACCGCGGTCTATACCGCGCCTGCAACGCCGCCGCAGCCAGACAGCGTGATCATCATCGTGACGCCGCTGGCAGACCCCAGTAAACAGGTGCAGGCCAACCTGACGATCCAGTCCGGCGCTAGCATTATTATTTCTCCCGCGTCCGCGACAGTGATGGCCACCGGGCGCATCACTTTGACGGCTTCGCAGAGCGGGACTTCCGGCAGCTCATTCAACTGGAGTGTCAACGGTATTGCCGGCGGCAACGCCACCTTCGGACAAATTTGCGTCTCCGGCTCAAATCCCTGCCAGCCGTTCAGCAGCGGGAGCGCGACGGCAGTGGATTACATAGCGCCAGGATCGATCCCTTCCCCGAATCCATTTCTCATAGCGGTAACCAGCACATCCAATCCCAGCTTATCCACCTCGGCATTAATCACCATCATCAACCACGTCGTGGTCAGCGTGCTTCCCAACAACGTGAGCCTGGCGCCACTGGGCACGCAAAGCTTCACGGCCACAGTTCTTGGCAGCACGAATCAAAACGTGATCTGGCAGATCGCAGGCGCCGGCTGCGGCACGGCCGGGAGTTGCGGCACTGTCGATGCATCGGGAAACTATACGGCCCCGGCCGTTCCACCGAACCCCAATGCCCTACAGCTTGTGGCCATCAGTCAGTACGATTCCACGCAATCGGCGAGCGCGAACATCACGATCTCCACGCAACTGAATATTTTGACGCTGCACCCTGCCAGCGTGTACGCGGGCGGGCTGGACGGCTTCACGGTGCAAGTGGATGGAAGCGGGTTCGTGCCTCGCAGCCCCGGGCCGGGGTCAACTGTGCTGATCGGCGGCACCGCGCGCGTCACCAGTTGCACCAGCGCGGGCGCGTGCACCGCACCGGTAACCAGCGCCGATGTGGCGCAAGCCGGAAGCCTGAGCGTCCAGGTGCAAAATCCCGGCGCGACGAATTCCAACGTGGTGGTGCTCGTGGTGGTGGCACCGACCACGGTCGACAACGTGATCGCACTCAGCAGCGCTTCTCCCGCAGCCACGGGAGTCAACATCATCGTGGTTGAGCCAACCACCGCCGGGATTGATGCGTCCGGCGACGACCTGGACCTGAATATCGCCGCGCTCGGTGCTTACAGCGTCGCGAACAACAGTTGCACTCTCGGCGGCAACGCCATCCCGCTGGTCCGTCCGGCAAGCAGCACGGCCACCGCGGATATCTGCTTATTCTCCGAAAGCGGCCTGGACACGAGCATGACGTACACGGTATCTGGCCCGGGCGATGTTGCCGTGATTTCTCAGCAACCAGCCGGTCTGGGAATTATCCACCTGACGTTGCAGGTTCCCGCAGCGGCGGCGTTGGGTGCGCGAACGCTTTTCATTCAGAACACAAATCTGGACCAGACATCGGCTTCCGGTGTTCTGGAAGTGCAATGAGTTCGTGCAATGAGTTTGGAGGACAGCGATGAGCTACGTGCAACGGCGGCGGTTTCTTTGGATTTTGTTATTAGTGGGCATCGCGTTGATTGCTGTGATAGTCGACGCCACAACACTGGCCCGCTTGCAGTTTTATCAGCTGGTGCAGCATTCCACAGCCATCGCGCGGGTGCGCTGCCTGCGCGCCGACACGCGGATAGAGAACGGCGAAATCTGGACGGACACGGTGTTCGTCGTAGAGCAGCGAGACAAGGGGTTTCTTCCGACACCGATCGTGGTGCGCATGCCGGGAGGAAAGTTTCAACATTTGCATTCGCATGTGGATGGCGTGCCGGAATTTCTCCCCGGTGAGGAAGTCTACCTGTTTCTGACCGGTCAGCCGGGACGGCAGTTCCGCATCGTAGGCTGGGCCCAGGGCACATTTCGCATTCGCAAAAACGTGCGAAACGGCACGGAAACAGTCACGCAGGATTCCGCGGATGTGCCGGTATTCGACCCACAGGCAAACCAGTTTACGAAAATGGGAGTAAAGGGATTGCCGGTCGATCGCTTCCTGGAAAAGCTGACTGCAGAAATTCACCGGCAGGCTCTTTAGTTTCGGCGCCTAACCTTTAAAACTGGCGCGAAGCCTGCAACGGACCGAGAAACACGCGATCGAAGGGGAGCGAAAAGTTTGCAGCGAGAGAGGCCGGGGGTATGCGGGAAACAAATAGAAAAATCAAAGCAACTGGCGTTGCGCTCTTCTACGGATTGTGGTCCGTGGTAGCCGCCCACGGCTACTCGTTCAACGAAATTGTGCCGGACGTGCGCGAATCCGCTAGCCTGTCCGGAGGTTCCGCCTGCCCCATACCATCTCACCAGGTGTTCGCGTCAGGCGGCATCGCTGTGCAGTGGAGCACCGTGTTAGGCACGAATCCGCAAACCATTTTCACCACCAATCAGACACCCGCGGGAAGCTTGAACGAAATTGAAGCGGTCATCGAACAGTCCGAAAGTGTGTGGAGCGGCGTAGCTTCCACGTCCCTGTCTTCAAGCTCGTTCGCGCCAGTGACGCGTGTTGCCACGGCAAATATCTGTGGCGCGGATGGCGTCAACTCCATCTGCTTCGATCAGCCGGACATGGGATTCACTCCCGGCGTTCTGGCGTTCACGCGCGTGATCACCGCGGACGCCATCGGCATTCAATTGGGAAACGTGGTGTCCACCCAGGTCGGCCAGATACTGGATGCGGACATTTATTTCAGCCCGAGCAATTCTAGTGTGACGTTTGCGACGCCGTCCGCGTTGAGCGCCAATCCCAAGTCGTATGACCTGGAATCGTTGATGATTCATGAGTTCGGGCACCTGCTGGGCTTCGGGCATTCGGCGGTGTGGAGCGCGATGATGTTCCCGTTCGGTGCGGCGCCAGGCACCTTTGCGGGAGAGCGGCCCACGGCGTTGCAACCTGACGCGCCGCTTGCGGACGACGATCGCGCGGGATTGCGAACGCTATACGCCGATAGCAACGACACAACCTACGTCGGTTCCATCCAGGGCCACGTTTTACCCGCGAATCCCCTCTCGCTTCCTTCCACTCCCGCGGGAGTGACCGGCATTTTCGGAGCGCATGTGGTCGCTGTGGATGTTTCCACCGGCAACGCGATCGGCACGCTGGGAGGCTGGAGCTGCGTGGCGCCGGGGCCCGCGCAATTTGACGGAAGCTATCTGATCGAGCATCTGCCCGTGGGCCACAGTTATACGGTGTATGCAGAGGCTTTGGACGGGGCGGTTGCTCCCGCGAATGTTAGCACTGCGCTGACTACGTTGTGCCGCAACTCTACGACCGATCCGGGTTGGCCTGCGTCGCAGGCGTGCGTGGTGCCGTCAGTGAACTTGCAATTCTCAACGCGCACGCAACCCGCGCCGTAGGCTGGCGCACCTTTCTCACAAGCCGCAAATCACTGGCCGGGATACGCTACCCAGTTCAACCTATTTGTTGCGGGGATTGAGTTACGGGATCGCGAAAAAAACCTGGCGGGAAACAATTCAAGCGCCGGCAGGAACCATCCACCCGCCACCAAAAATCAATCCTGGGCCTAACGAAGCAAGAAACACCGGCAAGCGCTGTTCCGCAGGCTGCTCAGCGGCTTGATGCAAAGCAGCATGAAGCGCCGCGCCGCACATGGAGGCACCCAGGTTCCCACGGATGCTGCCGATGGGCGGAAAATGCTTGATGGACACGCCGAGTTGCTTGGCAAGAATCGTGACCAGGCGTGGATTCGGCTGGTGCGTGGCGAACGTTCCCACATGGTCGCGGGAGATGCCGCTGCGGTGCTCCACTTCATCGATCACTTTTTCCATGCGGCTGACGGCTGCGCGGGAAAGCGCGTCTCCATCGAATTGCACATCCAGTTTGCCTTGGCCGGACTCACTCACGGCAATGGCTTCGGCATATTTCGAAGCGCAACCAAAGAAAAATTCACCGAGCCGGTAAGCCAGTCCTTTTGCATCGCGCGGCTTGTTGGACAAAAGAAAAGCACTGGCGCCGTCGCCAAATAGCCCGCCAAATTCCCCATCGGCGCGTCCCGGTCCCAGCGTGCGGCTGTGCACATCCGCCGTGGCGACAAGGATTTTTTTCGCGCGCCCAGAAACTAGCAGGGCCTGCGCCACGGCGAGCGTTTGCAACAACGCAAGGCAACCGCTGCCCACATCCAGTGCGTTGCAATTCTCCCGTAAGCGAAGCTTGGCGTGCAGAATCGCGGAAAGCGAAGGATACGCGTGGTGTGTTTCGCTGGCTGCCAGAATCCAATCCAGATTTTCCGTGTCCTGGCCGGTCTCCTGCAAAAGCTGGCGGCAGGCCTGATGGCCCAGCGTGCCTTCATCTTCATTCTCTGCGACGTGAGCTACGGAGACGATGCCCGCGCGGCTTTTCAATTTTCCCAAAGGCATGCCAAAAGCGTGGTCCACTTCCTCAGAAGGGATAACTCGCGAGCCAAAGGCACTGGCGGAACCGGTAACGTAAACTTCGGTGACGGTCAAAGCTGGAACCTCATTCGTTCAACAACACTCGGCGGCGCAGAAGGAGTAGTTAGTGTAGCCCATTTGAGGGACGCTCTCTATCATCCGGCAGAAAGCCGGGTTTTCCAATCGAGAAAAAAGATTGTAGTTCGCATTTGCCAATCAGAAATAGTCGATCGCTTCCGGAGAACTTCGAAACCCGTATTGTTCCGATTGCAGGCGCAAGGCGTCTTCCAATGCGCCTGCGCGGCCCTGGGAAAACAAGGAATTGCTGGTGACATCCGCAAAACCATGCAACTGAAGCAAGCGATCCTCGGCATCGCGTTGCGTTTCGAGGGCTGCTCCACGTCTTAGATGCGAAGGCACGATGCCGCGCTGTACCAAAGCGGGGCAGATCAGCAGGAACCTGTGGCAATGCAGCGGATCTTCTTCCGCGCACATGATCACGACGTTCTTGGTTTGCACGAAACCAAGCAGGCGATCCAACGCTTCCTCAAAATCGGGAGCTTTTCGGCGCGCGGCGTAGTCCACCAAACCGTCGGGGAGATAATAGCGGGGATCGAGAGGGCGGCCGCCAAACTGGTCACCAAAAAACTGGTAGATAATTTTCGCGCTGGCCAGCTGTGCCATCAGCGGTTCACGATTGAACTGCGGGAAACGGAAACTTCCGGGCCGGCTGCGCACATCGCAAACCACATGAATTTCGTGGCGGATCAACGTGCCGAGAAGGTCTGAAATTTCCTGGTTGGAATGGCCGATGGTGAACAGGCGATGCGACAAATGGTTGGATGGGCTCATGGGCAGGGGCTGCGCAAGAAAGAATTGTAGCGCGTTGGCCGATTAGCGCAAATCGGGCTGGGCGCACGCATTCCGTTATGGCTTCGCGACGCCAGCGAGGGATTCCAGTTCGGTGACCACGCGGTCCAGTTCTTCCACCAGCGGATTGCTGCCTGCTTTGCGAAATTCACTGACCAGCGCGCGGTAATACCACAGCGTGCCGTCTTTCTTGCCCTGAAATCGCTCGAACACGCTTTCTCCGTGTACCCGAAAATCGTGCAGGACTTCTCGCGTATTCGAAAGCTTGTCCGCCGCGGAGACCAATCGCACGTCCTCCGATTCGCCGGCCACGCGGGCAACATAAGCGCGCTTGCGCTCAATCCACGGCGGCTTTGGCTCGGTGTACGAATCCGTGCAGCCCTCGACGATGTGCGCCACGCGCTTGCCGAATTTCCTGTGAATTTCGCGCAGGCGTGGCATCCCGCCATGGTCTTCCACGGCGTCGTGAAGTAATGCCGCAATGGCCATTTCTTCGTCGCCGCCGTACTCAATGACGATGGAAGTAACGCTCAGCAGGTGGCCAATGTACGGTCGATCGGTGCGTTTGCGAAATTGCCGCGCGTGCAGCCGCGCCGCATAGCCGAGGGCCTGGACAAACTTCGGCGAAAACATTCGCTGTGCAATACGCTTTGCGATGGACTTGGCTTTCTTTAGCGGCGGCGCACTTTGCTCAGCAGCCGCAGAATTTCCATGTACAACCAGATGAGCGTGACCATCAGGCCGAACGCTCCATACCATTCCATGAATTTCGGCGCGCCCATGCGCGTCGCGGTTTCGATCATGTCGAAATCCAGGATCAGGTTCATGGCCGCGATTACCACGATGAACAGGCTGATGCCGATGCCCAGCGGCGAAGCGCTATAGAGAAACGACATGCTGGAGTGGAAGAAAACGTTCATCACCATATTCGCGAGATAAACCAGCGCGATGCCGCCGGTTGCCGCGATCACTCCCAGCTTGAATCCGCGCGTGGCGCGAATGATGCCGAATTTATACGCCAGCAACATCACGAACATCACCGCGAACGTCAGGCTGACTGCCTGAACGGCGATGCCTGGATAGGAGCGTTCCAGCACAGCGGAAATGCCGCCGAGGAACAGTCCTTCGAGGAGTGCGTAGATCGGAGCGCTGATCGGTGACCAGTTTTTCTTGAAAACGGTAACGAGAGCAACGATGAATCCGCCAATGGCGCCGCCAATCATCCACGGATAAGCCGCCTCCGGAGTCTCCGAGTGGGCCATTCCCCAAGTCCACGCCGCACTGACCACAACAAAAAACAGAAGCAAGCCGGTTTTGTTGACGGTGCCTTGAATAGTCATCGCCTCGCCGGTCATTGCCTGCCCGGTGAAAGCGCTTTCTTTCAATACAGGATTATTGGAACGAATCAGATCTGCCATGACCGCATCCTCCGGCCCTTGTGGGCCTGAAACGTAAGAATATCACCTTTGCGACGCGGAAGCCTTGCGCGCGCATCAGCGGGGGAACTGTGCGGCTACCGTGAATTGCAATGACGGCTAGAGCACGCGCGCGGGGCTGCAGATCAGGAAAAAGTTGGTAGCGCTAACGGGAATCGAACCCGTATTTCGGCCTTGAAAGGGCCGCGTGCTAACCGTTGCACCATAGCGCCAGTGGGGGTTTCGAACGACAGTGCCACAGAGTAACTAACCACGGTGGGTTGCACCACTCCGCCACACATATGAATTGTACTACGACTTGGCGGCCTTCCGCATATGTCTACCAGCGCGTGGAATATGGGGAGCGAGAAGCGAACCCGTAATAGTTCGTGTTCGGACTAGGATGTGGGCAGGCGCGGCGTTAGAGCTCATTTTTCTGAGCGCGGTCGGGACGCGCCCAGCATCCTCACCCGCTCGCTCGCAAGATTCGCGTAATCCGGCCTGATCCGCGCTGCCACCTCGTACTCCGCGATGGCCTCCGAAGAGCGTCCAGGGATCTTCGACAGGGCGTTGCCCAAGTTAAAGTGTGCGTCCGCATAATTCGGATTGATCCGCAGCGCCGCTTGGTACTCTGCAATCGCGTCCTGCAGTCGCCCACTTCGCGCCATCAAAACTCCCAGGTCATTGTGAGCCTCCGCATAATCCGGCCTGGTCCGTAACGCGGCCCTCAACTCCGCCATCGCTTCCTGCTGTCGCCCAGGTAATCCGGCCAGAAGAATTCCCAGGTTAGTTTGTGCCTCCGCATAATCCGGTCTGATCCGTAAGGCCTCCCGGTATTCAGCCATCGCGTCCTGCAGTCGTCCAGGCATTCCGGCCAGTTCGGTTCCCAAGTTATAGTGCGCCTCCGCGTAATCCGGTCTAATCCGCAGCGCCTCCTGGTACTCCGCGATCGCGTCCTGCTGTCGCCCAGGCATTTGCGACAAAGCGTTTCCCAGATTGTTGTGCGCATCTGCATAATCTGGCTTGATCCGTATCGCCGCCTGGTGCTCCGCAATAGCCTCCGGAAGACGTCCAGGTATTTGCGACAGGACGTTCCCCAAGTTAGTGTGTGCCTCCGCATAATCCGGTCGAATTTGCAGTGCGGCCTGGTACTCGGCGACCGCGTCCTGCATCCGACCGGGAGTGCGCGACAAGGCTATTCCCAGATTATTGTGCGCCTCCGCATAATCAGGCTTAGCCTGCAGCGCCGCCTGATACTGCGCGATCGCATCAGGAAGCCGTCCAGGCATAGCGGCCAGCAGCGTTCCCAGATTATTGTGCGCCTCCGCATAGTCCGGCTTGGCCTGCAGTGCCGCCTGGTATTCCATCATCGCGTCTTGCATTCGCCCAGGCATCTCAGCCAGCAGGAATCCCAGGTTATTGTGCGCCTCCGCAAAATCCGGTCTGAGTCGCAGCGCCTCCTGGTACTCGGCGATCGCGTCTTGCATTCGTCCGGGAGTGCGCGCGAGCGCACTTCCCAGGTTCGCGTGCGTTTCCGCATAATCCGGCCTGATCTGCATCGCTTCCTGGTACTCCGCAATCGCATCCGGAAGGCGTCCGGGCATTTCGGCTAGCAGAGTTCCCAGGTTATTGTGCAGCACCCAACTATGTGGATTGCGCAACAGCGATTCGCGGTAAAGGGTCTCGATATCACGATACATTCGGCTTTGCCGCCAGGTCAGTACGCCAAGCACCAGAATCAGCGTGACGGAGCAGGTGATGGTGGTAGCCCTTCCCCATGAATCCCCCCCCCCGCAGATCGAATGCCAACGGTAGTACCGATATCAACGGAACGATAATTCCCAAGCATGCCAGGTACTGAAAGTGGTCGGCAACATAGGAGTAGCGGAAAGGATAAACATTGAGAAAACCCAGCACGGGGAAAAGCGTTCCGGCGAAGATCAGGAAGCCAGCTAACGGCCCACGGTAGCGGCGAGACGCAAGCACGAGGCCCAGTCCTAGGGCCAATACTCCCGCTGGGAAGAGCCATTGCCACCACACGGCGGCATCAATCTTCCACTGCGGGTAGAAAAATGTCAGGTTCGCCGGCCAGAATAGTTTGCCAGCGTAAAAACAAATCGCGCGGCCAGCAATCAGAAGACGCTGAGCCGGGGTTAGCAGGAAATCCGTGCCACTCGCACCGCCGAATGTCCTCTCTACCCGCGAGGTGAAAAGCCCCGCGCATATGCCCAGCGCGAACCATGGAAGTAACGGCAGGACATCGCGCTTCCATTCGAGCCGGCCTCGCCGCCACCAAAAGATCACCAGTAGTACCGCAGGCAGCGTTGCGGTCACGGTTTTGCTCAACAGTGCCAACACAAACAGGCCGGTTGCCAGCAGGTATTTTGACTTCTGGCGATCCTCGTCAAAGTGCAGATATATGAGCAGAGAGGCAAGACAAAAGACGCCGGACAGCGTGTTCTTTTGCTCTGAGATCCAGGCCACCGATTCCACGTTGACAGGGTGGAGCGCAAAAACCAGACCGGCCAGCCACGCGCCCGGGAGCGAAAGTCTCCTCATGACCATCACTACCAGACAGGCCGACAGCGCGTGGAGGACTATGTTGGTCAGATGATAGCCAACGACCGCCTCCCCCCACATGAAGTGTTCGAGCCAGAACGCGCTGTGCAGCAGAGGGTAATATTGCTGGGTCGCGCCAGCTCGAACCAGATTCGCCATAAACCGTGAAACGATTGCAGGTCGGGTCTGGTCAGGTGACCCTTATCATCCCAGAGCGGGCCCCCCTGGAGCGCAGGCAGGTATGCAGCGAGAGTCGCGCAGAAGATCAAGGGCCAAATAGCAAAGTCGCTGGATCGGATCGCCTGGAATTTGGAAGTCAGAGACTTCGTGGGACTCTTTAGGGGAATTTGGGGTGCGGAGCCCGCACTCAGATTTGAGGCTCTTGTCCGCCTCTTCGCCATAAATTAAGTATTCCGGAACATTAGTGTCGCGACGCTTGTTTCTGTTTGCAGTCTAAAGCATTGCCGCTAACGGTGGCAAATGCACGCCAAGAGCCGGAAGCAGTAGCGGCCATAGGTTGATGGCGACGATTCTGAGGCTGGCTCTCTTACAGGATGTGAGGCACTAGGGCCGCCACGCGCCGGGAGTAGGCTTCGTACGACTCGCCGAATTGAGCGCGCATCCATTTTTCTTCGAGTTTCAGTTTCTGCCATAGCGCGCCGAACACGAGGGCTACAGCAAGCACGCCGCGCCATTCGCCACGCCCCAGTGCGCAGCCAACAATCGCGAACAGAAGCCCCGTATAGATCGGGTGGCGAACCAGGGCATAAGGTCCGCTGGTAATGAGTTCGTGGTCTTCCTTCAAGGTAACCGCCTGGCTCCAGTTTTTTCCGAGGTGACGACGCGCCCATACGGAGAAAAGCATGCCGCCGGCAGTGACTGCGGCACCGGCCCAGAACGACCACGTGCCCGGCGGAAGAAACCGGTTGTTCAGCACCGCGACCGGAACGCGTGGCAGCCACAATAGAGCCAGCGCGCCGAGGATCAAAACCATTCGCGCAAAACGGGACGCCCCGGGCTCGTGGCGCTTGGATTCTTTTACATCCTTGGACATCGCCCACCAATAAGCCGTATAAACAAACCACATTGCCGGGAACAAATAATCGTAGATGACCGCCATGAGCATTATGGGTTATTCCGTTGTGTGTTCTGTCGAAAGGAGAGTCAGCGACAACTAGCGGAAGGTTATCACTGAAACGCGCGCTTGTATCGAGGAGTGCTAAGCTTTTGCAGCGCAGAGGGAACACCTGGAAGAGGAAGGACATCGGCGATGGAAGGCACGGGCAAGTTTGCTGTTTACCCAAGCTTGCGGGATCGCGTTGTAGTTGTGAGCGGCGGCGCCAGCGGCATTGGCGAAGCGATTGTGGAGGCATTCGCCATGCAACACGCTCGCGTAGCTTTCCTGGATATTCAGGATGCGGTCGCCGAAACACTGGCCAACCGAATCCGCTCCGCTGGTTTTCCCGAGCCGACCTACTATCACTGCGATCTGACGGATGTTGCAGCGATCCAGGGCGCAACGCAAAGGATTCTGGAGCGATTCGAGGCCGTGGATGTTTTGGTGAATAACGCGGGCAACGATACACGCCACAAAACCGAGGAAGTCACCTCAGACTTCTGGGACAAGACCATCGCGGTAAACCTGAAACACCAGTTTTTTCTTACCCAGGCCGTGATCCCGTCGATGAAGAAAACCGGCAGAGGTTCGATCGTCAATATGAGTTCGATCGCCTGGGTGATTCCCTCCGCGGGAATTCCCGTATACGTCACGGCGAAAGCCGGCGTCGTCGGCATGACGCGCACTCTGGCACACGAGCTGGGCGCAAACGGCATACGGGTGAATTCTGTGATGCCAGGCGCTATCTTTACCGAGCGGCAAAAGCAGTTGTGGTTCACGGAGGCTTACAAAGCAGAAATTCTGGCGCGCCAAGCGTTGAAGAGAGTGATCCTTCCAGAAGAAGTGGCGCGGCTGGTTCTGTTTCTTGCCGCGGACGACAGCGCAGCGATTACCAACCAAAGCTACGTCATCGACGGCGGTTGGGTCTAACAAAAATGCCGGGCTTTGGAATAGAAAAAATCCGGGGTAAACGGGGTCGTTTGCGTGCATACTAGTCTGAGGCTGGGGGAGGGGAAATACATATTCCTGTTCATTTGCGCTTACTCCATTCTCCGCACCTGGTGTACTCCACACCCTGGTACGACAGGAAAGGGGCCCGTACCTGCCCCGTTCTTCCTGAAGACGCATTTCCGGGCTCAAGACGTTTCGAAGCAACCGATATTCATTTCAAAGAGAATCGGTAATCGGCAGTTTTATCCGATCAAGTTGAAAATCCAGCAACGGATTCACCCGTACCGTACGTCTTATATACGGTCAGCAAAAGGCTAACACCCGTGTACGCAACTCAAATCATTCAAGCTTGGGGCAAGATACTGAGAGGCGAATATCCCTCTCTTTCGCTGGAAATCACGAAAGAATGTCCGTTGCGGTGTCCGGGATGTTACGCGTACGAAGATGCGCATCTGGGCGGCGGGCAGACTCTGCGGGACTTGAACGATCGCAAAGGCCAGGCGCTGGTGGATGGCGTTCTTGAGGTTGTAGACCGGCTCAAGCCTCTGCACCTGTCGATTGTCGGCGGCGATCCACTGGTGCGCTACCGCGAATTGGAGCAGATGATTCCGCTGCTGATGGCGCGCGGAATCCACGTGCAGATCGTGACCAGCGCATTCCGGAAAATGGATCCGACGTGGCCGAAACTGGAGCAGTTGCACGTAGCCGTGTCCATCGACGGGTTGCAGCCGGAACACGACGTGCGGCGCGCGCCGGCTACCTACGAGCGCATTCTGAAAAATATCGAGGGGCAGAAGGTCACGGTACATTGCACCATCACGGGCCAGATGATGAAGCGGCCCGGATACCTGGCGGAATTCCTGGAATTCTGGACTCCACGGGAAGAAGTGAAGAAGGTATGGTTCAGCCTGTTCACGCCACAAGTCGGCGATCAAATGCCTGAAATCCTGACCCCCGAGGAACGCAAACGAGCCATCGCGGAAATGGTTGAATTGCGAAAGCGCTATCCTAAACTTGATATGCGCGAGGGGGCAATCCGGCAGTTTGCCACGCCACCAAAGAGTCCCGACGATTGTGTTTTCGCGCTGACAACCCAGACTTTGTCGGCCGATCTGCAGACAAAGATTACTCCCTGCCAGTTCGGCGGAACTCCCGATTGCTCATCCTGCGGATGTTTTGCATCGATGGGCCTGGCGGCGGTCGCCGCGCATAAAATGGGAGGGATTGTGCCCATCGGGCCCATTTTCAGAGGCTCCATCAAGATCGGCCAAGCCAGGGTGAGACGTCGAGAGAAGCCCGGCGGGAAATTTCCAACCGGGAATCCGCTGCCCATTTTGCAAAAGTAAATCCTGCAGAAGTAAATCGTGACGCGCGCGATTGGGGGAGTCGTCGGTTATTTCTGGCGGTCTTGCCACTCTTCGTGCCAGGCCATCTGGATGGCTTCGAGCTTGCTCTCGTTGGATTTTCCGGGATCGCCGGCGAAACCGGGAAGTTCCGTGATCCATTTATGCATGTCGGTGAAGCGGACGCTCAGTGGATCGACTTCGGGAAATTTATCCGTCAGGCCGATGGCGATGTCGTCAAGATTGTCCCAATCGAAAGTGTGCGGCATCGCGGTTCCTCAGTGGTCCAGTTCTTTCGCGTAATTCTTGTTCCACTCGGGGATTTCCACGACGATGTCCGTGGTGCCGTCGGGAACGGTCTGGCAGCCCAAGCGCGACTTCGGCGTGATTCCCGGCGCTTCATCGAGCTCGTCCAGTTCCGCATCGGTGGCTTCGTTGCAGGATTCCAGCCCTTCTTTCACCATGACGTGGCAGGTGGAGCAGGCGCACACACCTCCGCAGGCGTGGTCCAGGCCCATCTTGAAGCCCTCGGAAATGTCCAGGATGCTGCCGGGCAAACCGTTGTGGCCGTACGGAAACTTTTCCGGATCGACCTCGACGGTCTTGCCGCTGGGTAGAAACGTAACCTTGTACTTCTGCGTCGCCTTCTTGTATTTCACTTCTTCGATGTAAGGATTGCTGCCGCCCATATGCGTCTCCCCTAAACTTCCGCGAGTTTCTTGCCTTCGAGCGCGGATTGCAAAGCCGAATTCATCAGCAATTCCGCAAGGTGCTCTGTGGCGTGGTTCAAATCGTCGATTTGTTTACGAATCAGTTTGTAATCGGTTCCCTTCGCCGCTTCTTTCAGCGCCGCGACAGACAAATCAATTTTTGCGCGTTCCGGTGCGGACAGATTCGCCGCATTGGGATTCACCAGCGCTTTCGCCGTGGCCGTCAGAATAGCTTCCGCTTCGGTGCGCGCTTCAATCGTCTGGCGCTCGGCAAAATCCTGCTCCGCATATTCGATGGATTCTTCCAGCATGCGCTCAATGTCGTTATCGTTGAGGCCGTAGCTCGGCTGAACTTCGATGACGTGCTCCGTGCCGGTGCGAATATCCTTAGCGCCCACCTGGAGGATGCCGTTCGCGTCGATCAGGAATTTCACCTCAATGCGAGGCAGTCCGGCAGGGGCTGGGGGAACGCGCAGAGTGAAACGCGCGAGCGAGCGGCAATCCTTGGCCAGCTCCCGCTCGCCCTGCAGCACATGAATGTCGATGCCAGTCTGATTGTCCACGCCGGTGGTGTATAGCTCCTGGGCGCTGGCAGGAATGGTGGAATTGCGCGGAATCACTTTAGCGACGGCGCCGCCATAAGTCTCAATGCCGAGCGAAAGCGGCGTAACGTCGAGCAGCAGCATGTTCTGCACGCCGTGCGCGAGAATATTGGCCTGCACCGCCGCGCCAAGCGCGACCACTTCATCGGGATTCAGTTCGGTGTGCGGCTTGCGATCGAAATATTCCTGCACTGTACGCCGGATCAATGGCGTGCGCGTGGTGCCGCCGACAAGGACAACTTCATCCATCTCCGTGGATTTCAGGTGCGCATCGGCCAGGGCCTGTTTCACTGGAACCATGGTGCGATCCACGACTGGCCGGATCAGCGCCTCGAACGCGCCACGGGTGAATTCGTGAACGAACACTTTACCGTTGGGCAACGGAAAGCGCAGCGTGGCGGATTCCACGTCAGACAATTTATGTTTGAGCGCGATCAGTTCCTTGCGAAGTTCCTGGGCCAATTCGCCGTGCGGTGAAAAATCAATCTGGTCGGTCTGCAGAATTTCTTCATGGACGAACGCCTGGAGCAGGTTATCGATATCGTCGCCGCCGAGGTGTGTGTCGCCGTTGGTGGACAGAACCTGATAGATATCGCCATCGCTCGTAGAAATCAGTTTGAGGATGGAAATGTCGAAGGTCCCGCCGCCTAGATCGTAGACCGCCACTTTGCCGCGCTGCTTTTCGTGCAAGCCATAGGCCAGCGCCGCCGCCGTGGGTTCGTTCACCAGGCGCAAAACTTCCAGGCCGGCCAGCTTGCCGGCGTCTTTCGTGGCCTGGCGTTGCGCATCGTTGAAATAGGCGGGAACCGTGATCACCGCGCGATCCACGGTCTCGCCGAAAAACGCTTCGGCCCAATTTTTCAGTTCGCGAAGAATGAATGAGGAAATTTCCGGAGGCGTGAAAACCTTGTCGCCCAGCTGGACGCGAATCACGTTCTTGCTCGTCGGATCGATGCGGAACGGAAACAGTTTCAGCTCACTCTGAATATCCGCAGGCCCGCGACCCATCAGGCGCTTCACGGAATAGATAGTGCGCTCGGGCTGGGTGAGCAAACGGCGGCGCGCCGGTTCGCCCACGATGATACCGCCGTCAGGGTCAAGGCTGACGATCGACGGGCACAACGTGCTGCCAGATGGGCCCGGGATACACTTCGGCTGGCCAGTCTCGGCATCCAGATAGGCAACCAGACTGTTGGTAGTTCCGAGATCGATTCCGACGATTCTGCCCATAGAAGTTTTCAGTCTTCAGTTCTAAGTTCCAAGTTTTAAGTAAACCCTGCTACAGCAATTCCTTTTGTACGTTGATTACTAGATTCCGGATGTAGGAGCGGCGATTCAGCAATTCGTTCAGTTTGGTCTTGGCGGCTTCGCGCTGGCCTGGATCGGCGGATTCCAGCGATTTGTCCCAGTCCCCGGCGGCGTTTTGCAGTTCGCTATCCACCTCGCGAAGTTTGCCTTCGAAATTCTTTTCGGCGGCTTGCAGGCGCTGCCTTAGCGAAGCGGTGTCCGCCCCGGATTCCCTGGCTTCGCGCAATTCATCCAAAGATTCATTCAGCTCGAAGACTTCATCGAGCAACTCCGGCGGAGCCTGCTGTTTCGTTTGTCCTTCCTTGCGGGCGCCTTCGATGGCCAGCAGGTATTCCACGCGGCCGACGGGATCGCGTAGCGCTCGATATGCGTCGTTGAGCTCCGAACTGCGCTTCAGGGAAATTTCGCGTTCTTCGGGAGTCGCATTCACAAAATTGTCAGGGTGCAGCTTCCAGCTGAGTTGCAGGAATTTCTGTTCCAGCGCGCCCATTTCAATCCAGAGCTTGCGCGGCATTTCGAACATCGCGAAATAATCGCTATGTTCCGGCACTTGCAGCACTTTGCCGCAAGACGAGCAGAAGTGTGTGCCCACCGTACGCTCGTGGCAGTTCCAACACACCAGCGGACCCTTCATGATGGGAAATGAACTGGCCATAAGAACTCTCTATTGGTGCCCCCAAACACAAAAAAAGTGGCTGGCGTTTGCGGTAGCCAACCACTTGTCCGACCGATTCCGTACCAGTCAGGGCATAGACCGAATCCGCGCCACCGCTACGCCGTAAATGAGCTCCCGCATCCGCAATTGCGCGCGGCGTTGGGATTCTGGAAAACAAAGCCCTGGCGCATGAGGGTCTCCTCGTACTCCAGGGTGGTGCCGCTGAGATACAACAGGCTCTTGGGATCCACAAAAATGCGCGCGCCAAATTCTTCAAAAATCTTGTCGCGGTCGCGCGCCTGGGTATCGAGCCGCATGGCATAGGAAAGGCCGGAACATCCGCCACCCTGCACGCCCACACGGAGCCCGCCGGATTCGGCAGAGACACCTTCTTTAGCGAGCAGCGCGATGATTTTCTTCGCCGCACGCTCCGTAAGATGAATCACCGGACCTGCTGCT
The DNA here is from genome assembly GCA_963709705.1 of Candidatus Acidiferrales bacterium. Classification (GTDB taxonomy): domain Bacteria; phylum Acidobacteriota; class Terriglobia; order Acidiferrales; family UBA7541; genus Acidiferrum. The sequence continues at coordinate 97,187 of CAVPXU010000012.1, read as the reverse complement.
TTTTCGGCGACCTGAGTTGTGGTTTCCGTTGCCATTGCAAAAATCTCTCCGTTTGCAGGAGATAAAAACTTTGGACAGCATCCTCCGACAGCTCGATCCTACTGCCGGAAGACGCCACTAACGCCGCGCCAACTTCGCCTCGCAACATCCAGCCACAAAGGGCTTAGTGCGAAGACTTTTCGTGCGCGGGAACTTCTACTCCGTGCTTTTTCTTCCAATCGCCGATGGCCGCCTTGATGGCGTCCTCGGCAAGGACGGAGCAGTGAATCTTTACGGGCGGAAGCGAGAGTTCACGGACGATGTCCGTATTCTTGATCGCCAGCGCCTCATCGACGGTCTTGCCCTTAACCCATTCCGTCGCCAGAGACGAGGAGGCAATGGCGGAGCCACAGCCAAAGGTCTTGAACTTGGCTTCTTCAATGACCCGCGTCTCCGGATTGATCTTCATCTGCAGCTTCATGACGTCGCCGCACTCCGGGGCGCCCACCAGGCCGGTCCCGACATTGGGATCTTCCTTGGGGAGACTGCCAACGTTCCGCGGATTATTGTAATGATCGACTACCTTATCGCTGTATGCCATGGCCCCTCTCCTTCAATAGATTCGTATGTACTTAGCCCCTCGCCGCTGCGAGGAGGTTGCCAAATCCCGCATTCTTCATCGCCTTTTCCGTCAGGGCGATGTTGGTCAGAAACGCCGAACGTCCCGCCGTAAGTTCCCGCAGAGCGTCACGAACGAACTGCGCGCCGATCCCCAAAACATTCAGAAATTCCCGAACATCCTGGAGGTGATAAAACGCGCGCTCCGCCGCCGGAGCCGGTTCGTCGCCGTCCTGATACGCCTGATAGGTCACGCGGAACGGAGCGGACGTCCCCGCGATAGACCTGTGAATCCGAAGTGTTCCTTCGCTTGCGATTGCGCTTGCCATTTTGCCTCTTCTCTTCATCCTGTAAGTTTACGCGGTCTGCCACTTGACTTTGGAAATGTCGATGCCTTCCTTGGCCATTTCATAGAGCGGCGAAAGCTCGCGAAGCTTGGTAACAACCTGCACCATTTTATCGATCACGTAATCGACTTCCTCCTCGGTGGTGAAACGCCCCAGGCCGAAGCGGATCGAAGTATGCGCCAGATCTTCACCTACGCCTAAAGCTTTGAGTACGTAGCTAGGCTCCAAGGTTGCCGAGGTGCACGCGGAACCGCTGGAAACCGCCACGTCATTGATTCCCATCAGGAGCGATTCGCCTTCGACGTAAGCGAAGCTCATGTTGAGGTTGTTTGGAAGCCGGTGCTCCAGCGAACCATTGATATAAACTTCGTCCAGCTTGGCTTCCAGGCCGGCCTTCAGGCGATCGCGCAATCCGCGCAACCGGACCGACTCAGTAGCCATTTCCTGTTGACAGAGTTCGCAGGCCTTGCCGAGACCGACGATGCCCGGCACATTCAACGTACCCGAACGCATGCCGCGCTCGTGGCCTCCGCCATCGATGATCGCGGAAAGCTGCACGCGAGGATTGCGGCGGCGCACGTAAAGCGCTCCCACACCCTTTGGCCCGTATAGCTTGTGCGCTGAGATAGCGAGAAGGTCGATATTGTCTTTCTGCACGTCCACCGGAATCTTGCCAACGGCTTGCACGCCGTCGACGGCAAAGATCACGCCGCGCTCTTTGGCAATCTTGCCGATTTCCGCAATCGGGTTAACGGCGCCGATTTCATTGTTGGCGTACATCACCGAAATCAGAATCGTAGTGGGTCTGATCGCCTTGCGCACATCTTCGGGATCGACCCGGCCATCTTTGTGTACCGGCAAGTACGTCACTTCGAAGCCGTGCTTCTCCAGATTCTTGCAGGTATCGAGAACAGCTTTGTGCTCGATAGCTTCGGTGATGATATGGTTGCCCTTTTCGCGGTACATTTCCGCGACGCCCTTGATCATCAGGTTGTCGGATTCCGTCGCGCCGCTAGTGAAAATGATTTCTTTCGCGGTGGCGTTGATCAGAGACGCAACTTGCTGCCGCGCGTTCTCCACGGCTTCCTCGCCCGCCCAACCAAACGAGTGGTTGCGGCTGGCGGCATTGCCGAATTTTTCCGTGAAATAAGGCAACATGGCCTCAAGCACACGCGGATCGAGGGGCGTGGTAGCGTGATTGTCCATGTAAATCGGCAGTTTGACAGCCATCTTCTTCTCCTGTTCGGTCAAGACCTCGACTAGCGGCTTACCGCCAGCCGGTCCATTCCCTTCAATTCCACAAGCGATGGTTCCTGCTTGTCTTCGCTCAAATGAGCGATCGAAACCGTGCTCAATACTTCCAGAATGCTTTCATTCACGCGCTGTAACGGCTCTTTCACGGAGCACCGTTCCGTCGCGTCGCAATTTCCATGACTGGTCACGCAGGAAGTGATCAGCACCGGGCCATCGATCGCCGTCAGCACATCCAGGGCGCTAATGCGATTCGCCTGCTTCGCCAACTGGTAGCCGCCTGTGGAACCGTGCTTCGCAGCTACTAATCCGTGCTTGGCCAGCTTTTGCAACACCTTGGCCATCAATGTCGCGGAGATGCCATATTCTTCGGCAATCTCATTCGCGCTGCAGGAATGATCCTGCCGACTGATGGCGAGGTGCTTCATGGCGATTAAGCCGTAATCCGCTTTTTTGGATAGCTTAAACATATCCTCAAACTTTCAGCTCTCGGCATCTTGTTGGATGCCAATACGACTCAATTAGTCGCACATAAACTATATTCCCCCCGATCCCCCATTGTCAACCGTAAATGATCCAGAAGGTTGTGCAACCCATTAATTTCGCCAGACTTACAATAAGACTAAAGTAGTCTTATATCGACAATTTTCCCCTGAGCGGGGCCCTTGGAGAGGCGAATGGCGTATTTCTTACACTTAATGGCAACGGCACGAACAATCAATCGGGACATGCTGAGTGGCCCCACAAGTGTTGCTAAGTTGGTGAAATTTATTTGGCAGCTGTGCAAGCTCCGCCAGCGCCCGAGGCGTCAATTAACTTCTGAAACGCTGCGAGCGCTGGGATGGTGAGCTGAGACTTGTGCGCCTGCGTTTCGAAAGCTGCCAGCGCGTCGGATTGTTGCTTCTTCAACGCGTCAGGCAGCGGCAGTCCTTGTGCGATGCGGTCGAGCGCTGTCAGAGCCAGTTCGGCGGCTTGCGAAAATGCCGCGGAAGCGGGTGCAGCGTCTTGCACAAGAATCGAGTTCTGGGCCAGCGGTTGTACTTGACTATCGATCGCGGCCCACTGCGTGAGCTGGGCCCGGAGAGCCACGGCTTTCACGACGTCTTTGCACGAACCCGCGACGAACTGATCGACGGCCACGGAGAATTGGCGAGACACTTCGCTCTCCGGATGTACTGTATCCACCATGCGATTTAGCGGCTTCAGTTGCGTTGGTTCGTCGCCGCCCTGGAGAGTTTCGCGGTTGTAATCCTTCACCGGCTCCAGAGCTTCCGCCAGCGCGAGCAACGCGTCGACCTGCACGGAGGGCGCGGACCCGGCCATGCGCCGCACCATCTGTGGTTGATAGGAGCGCTGCGTCAGGCCCAGCCACTCCAGGCGCGTGCTTTCAGATTCCATGCGGAAATACATCGAAGGAATATCCGTGGTGCTTTGCGGAGACCAGTAGCGCTCGGCAATCGCCGCCGTTCGCGGCCAGATGCGCGAATCGATGTTCTCCCAGTTGACGTATTCGGACCACATCGTGGCTTCTCCGCCGAGGATGCGTTCCTTTTCCTCCGCTGTGAGGTTCGCAGCGGCTCCGCCCATGGGATCGACGGCATAGTGGCGCGCCGCGCTCCATCCCAGATCGATGTAGTAGCCGTTGGAAAGAATGCTCCGGTAACCCTGCTTGGCTGCCGCTGATAAAGAATCCGCGCCCCGCCAGGATTGAATCACAATGTTTTTGGAGACTCCTGGCACAAGAATCTCGTCCCAACCTACTGGCGTCTTGCCGTGTTTAACCACAAGTTCCTGAACGTGCTGGCTGAAATAGGCTTGCAGGCCCTCGTTATTCTTGATGTCGTGCGACTTCATGAATTCCTGAATTTTAGGATTGGAATCCCATTCTTTACCGTTTACCTCGTCGCCGCCGATGTGAAAATACTGGTCGGGGAAAAGCTTGGCCATTTCCGCGATGAATTCGTTCAGGAACTTGTAAGTTTTTCCGTTGGTGGGATCCATGGCGGGATCGAACACGCCCCATTTCCGTTCCAACTGGTACGGGCCTGCGCCGCTGGCGAGTTCCGCGTAGCCGACGAACCACGCGGTGCTGTGCCCGGGCATATCGAATTCGGGGACAACGCGAATGCCGCGATCGCGCGCATAGGCAATCAGATCGCGTATTTCTTCCTGCGTGTAAAACTCGCCGTCTGCACCGGCTTCCTGCAATTTCGGAAATTTGTGGCTCTCCACGCGGAAGCCCTCGTTATCCGAAAGATGCCAATGAAACACGTTCAGCTTCACCGCTTCCATGCCGTCCAAGTTGCGCTTCAACACGTCGAGAGGAATGAAATGGCGGGCCACATCGATCATTAACCCGCGCCACTGGAATCGTGGCTGATCCTGGATGCTGACGGCCGGAAGAACGAACCCGTTCGCCGTGATGGATACTAACTGTAGAAATGTCTGCAGACCGCGCAGCGTGCCAAGCGGATTGCCTGCGTGCAGCTTGGCGCCAGATGGTGTGACCTCCAGTGTGTACGATTCATCTTCGCCAAGTTCCTGAACGGACTTGCTCTCGTGGTCGGTGGTGACGACCAGCGTGGCGCTGGCGGAATTGGCGGGCGCATGGCCGAAGACGATGCCCGTTTCATGGTTCAACGTGGTCATGAATCTTTGGCCGGCGCGGTCCAGACGCGCTTCGCGATATCCCGCAAACGATAAAGTAAAGCTGCCATCAATTTTGAGTGCGCCGCTGGCGGCCTGCGCTTTTGCCGGCAACGGCATCAAGTTCAATTCCGGGGGTGATTGCGCGCGTGCGGAGCCGCTGACGATCAAGAGCGCAAAGAACACGAGCAGATACGGGCAATGCTTCAAAGGCTGGTCCATGGAAACTGCCTCCGGGGTACACCTGCGAAAGTCCAGCTATTAAATCGTTACAATTAGAACAGATGAGAGTGGCACATCCCTACCGCAGCGTCCAACATTTTTCCGCGGACTGTGCCAAGCCTGCGACCGCGGAGTTCCCTTTCCCTCGCTCTTTTGGGTTAGAATGTGCCGCGGAGATCCCCTCAAGTCCACCATGAAAACTTCCGTGGCAATTTATCCAGGCACATTCGATCCCGTAACCAATGGGCATCTGGACCTGATCGGGCGCGGCGAAAAAATGTTTGACCGCCTGATTGTGGCCGTGCTGCGAAATGTGGAGAAAGAACCGCTTTTTTCTCTTGCCGAACGCGTGGAGATGCTCCGGGAAGTGACCAGCCAGTGGGATGCGGTGGAAGTGGACGTGTTCGACGGTTTGCTGGTGGACTATGCGCGCAAGCGCGGAGCGGGCGTGATCCTGCGTGGCATCCGTGCGATATCCGACTACGAATACGAGTTGCAGATGGCGCTGATGAACCGCAAATTGGAACCGCGCCTCGAAACGGTCTTCATGCTGCCTGGAGAAAGCTACAGTTACTTGAGCGCGAAGCTGGTGCGAGAGATCGCGCACCTGGGGGGGCCGTTGACGGGCCTGGTGCCGCCGGTGGTGGAGCAACGGCTGCGCACGAAGATTCCCTGAGATTCTGGCGCTTTGAGGCCTGCCAAATTGTCCCGCCTGATTCGTGAATCGTCGCGCTTCCACATTGAATTTCTTGGCGATTTCACTAACACTATATTCATCCCCCTTGCTCCAAGGAGAGGTTGTGGAACTAACCAATCGCATTAACCGGATACAGGTATCGCCGACCGCTGTAGTCATCAGTGCCGCGGAACAATTGAAGGCCAAAGGCGTGGACATCGCCGACTTCGGTCCCGGCGAGCCGGATTTCCCGACGCCGGAACACATCAAGAAAGCCGCGATCAAGGCGATCGAGGAAAATCGCACGAAGTACACGCCGACGGGCGGAATCATGCCGTTGCGCGAGGCGATTTGCGCGTGGCACAAACGCGAATTAGCGTCCAATTACATCGCGAAGGAATGCGCGGTGAGCGTCGGCGGAAAGCATGCGATTTTCAACTCGGTCAGCGTGCTGATCCAACATGGCGACGAAGTGATTGTCCCGGCGCCGTACTGGGTCAGCTATCCCGACATCATCAAGTACGCAGGCGGCACGCCAGTGATTGTGCAAACGCGGCCAGAAGACGGATTCAGCGCGAAGGCGGCGGCGATCGAAAAAGCCATCACGCCAAAGACGAAAATGGTGATGGTAAATTCTCCCAGCAATCCCACTGGCGGAGTTGTCGACGGCGAGGAATTCGAGCGCATCCTGGCTCTTTGCAGGAAACACAATCTCTGGCTGATGGGCGATGAATGTTATTCGCACTTCGTGTATGAGCCGCACAAGCCGTTTTCGATTGCCAGCGCGAAGGATTCCAAGGATCGAGTGATCATCGTGGGCTCGGTGTCTAAAACATTTGCGATGACCGGATGGCGCATCGGCTATACGCTCGGGCCGGAGGAGTTGATCCAGGCCATCATCAAGGTGCAGAGCCAGTCCACGTCGAATCCAACTTCCATCGCGCAATACGCCGCCCTGGAAGCTATGCTCGGTTCGATGGACACCGTGCCGCCGATGCTGGCGGAATATGCCAAGCGGAGAAAACGCATCGTGGAAGGATTGCGCGAGATTCCGGGTGTCGAGTGCGAATGGCCGGGCGGCGCGTTTTATGCCTTTCCGAATATTTCCGCGCATCTCCAGGGGCCGCATCCGCTGGCGAAAAGCTGCACGGACCTCGCGAAAGAGCTCCTGGACAAAGCGCACGTCGCGTTGGTGCCGGGCGAAGCCTTTGGAGCGCCGGGATTTCTGCGGCTGTCGTATGCCACGTCGATTGAAAGGATTGACGAGGGTCTGCGACGGCTGAACAATTTCTTTGCTCGTGTTGAAGCTGCGTCCTGATTGTGGCTGAACCTGTTCTAACACGCCTCGATCCAATTTTTAGTCCACGCCCATGGGGAGCCCGCTCGCTTGCGCCGCTCTTCCCGGAAAAAATAAATTTACAGGAACCGACCGGCGAAGCATGGCTGACCGCGCTGGAATCGCGCGTGGCGACTGAGCCGTTCGCAGGAAAATCGCTGGGCGAAAGCTGGCGGGCAATGCCTGTGGATTGGCGAGGGACGCGTTCAGGCGCCTACAAGGATTTTCCCCTGCTGGCGAAGTTTCTTTTTGCAAAGGACAAACTGTCGATTCAGGTTCATCCCGACGACGCCTTCGCCGGCAAGTACGAACAAGCTGCAGGCGGGCGTGGCAAAACGGAGATGTGGCACATTGTCTGTGCCGAGCCGGGCGCGGAATTGCTGATCGGATTGAAGCCAGGAGTCACCCGGCAGGATTTTCTGGAAGGCGTGGCGCATCACACCGTCGAAGAACTTTTTCTGCGTTATCCAGTGCGTGCCGGCGAAACGTATTTCGTAGAAGCGGGCACGCAACACGCCATTTTGCCGGGTATGATCGTTTGTGAAATCCAGGAATATTCGGATTTGACCTATCGCGTTTACGATTACGGCCGCGTGGATGCCCACGGCAAGCTGCGGGAGTTGCACCTGGAGAAGGCCATGGAAGTTACGCGCTTTGATGGCACGCGCAGCGGAAAGGTTCCGCCTCTGCCGCTGCACTCACCCGACGCGAACAAGCATTTGCTGGCCGCCTGCGAATTTTTCGCCACTGAGCGGTGGGATTGCGATCGCACCACGCCGATGGAAGGCGACCCCTCTGAATTTCAATTGATTATTATTTTGAGCGGGCAAGGCGAGCTGCACGATGCGGAGTTGTCGTATCCTTTCGTGGCAGGCCAGGCGTGGTTTGTTCCCGCGGCGTTGCCGCTGGTGCTGCTGCAGCCGCAAGAACCGACGTCGCTGTTGCGAGTGACCGTGCCGGACACAGACTCCTTGAACGGCCAATTGTTGCGGCTGGGATTTGAGCCCGAAGCGATTTCGCGCGTTTTGATGGTGTAGCGTTCATGCCCGAGAAAAAACTCATCGCGCACGCGGTTATCCTCGCGGGAGGGCGCGGGACACGTTTCTGGCCACGCAGCCGGACGCGCACACCGAAACAACTGCTCAACATCGTCGGAAAAAGCACCATGCTGGAGCAGACCGTGGCGCGCTTGCGGCCGTTGATCTCCGCCGAGCGTATCTGGTCAGTGACAAACGCGGAACAGGCCGCGGCTCTTCGCAAGCAATTGCCTGCGCCGGCGCGCAAGAAAGTTCTGACGGAACCTTGCGGACGAAACACAGCGGCGGCCATTGCGCTTGCGGCCGTGCACATTCGCCACGCGGCCAAAGGCGATTCGGTGATGGCGGTGTTGCCCGCCGATCATTACATCGCCCAGCCGGAACGCTACCGGCAACTCGTCAACGTAGCATTGGAAGTGGCGCGCGCAGAAGGACGCATGGTGGTGCTGGGGGTTCCCCCGACACGCCCGGAAACCGGATATGGTTACATCGAACGCATCGAGCAGCCATTCCGTGCCGATAGCTTTACCGTTTATCCCGTTCGCCGCTTCACGGAAAAGCCGGAGCTTGCCGTCGCAAAGGAATATGTGGCGTCAGGGATGTATCAATGGAATGCCGGTATGTTTTTCTGGCGCGTGTCGACGTTTCTGCAAGCGCTCCGCGAATTCCTTCCGAAAACACACGAGGCGATCGAATCGCTTGCCAAGCATATCGGCAAAGGCAGCTACGAATCTCGGCTGAAGAAAATCTATCCAAAGTTGGAAAACATTTCCGTGGACTACGCCATTCTGGAAAAAGCGACTGCCGCCGGCGCGAGCGTCACAGAAAAGGCTCGGGGCGTTTTCGTGATTCCGGCGGACATTGGCTGGAGCGATATCGGCTCTTGGGCAGCGGTGTACGAACTGCTCGCACAACGTCCGGGCGAAAATATTCTTGCAGGGCCCGGGGAGACATTGGATGCCGAGGGCAATTTCCTGTGGAGCCCGGGCAAGTTTGTCGCCGCCATCGGAGTGCATGATCTGGTGGTGGTGGAAACGCCGGACGCGCTGCTGATTTGCCCACGCGATCGCGCGCAAGACGTGGGGAAAATCGTAAAATCGCTGGAGCAGCGCAAGCTCAAGCAATTGCTTTAAATCCGCACGCGACCAAATTGGCATATTTCACCGCACGCCTGCCCGGCTTCAGCGGCCTTCGACCTTCGCGTATACTCACAGTTGCATGCAAACGATTAAATTTGGAACAGACGGCTGGCGCGGCATCATCGGCGAGGAATTCACGGTGGACAACGCGCGCATTGTGGCGAATGCGATTGCGCGCTATGTGGTGCGCTCGGAAGACGCGCGCAAGGGAGTGTTGATCGGCTACGATCATCGTCTCGACTCCGATCGGGTGGCCGCCGCCATCGCGGAAGTATTCAGCTCAACGGGCACGGCTGTGTGGCTAACTGACAAGCCCTGTCCCACGCCGGCTATTTCCCTGCTGGTGCGCCAGCGCAACGCCGCCGGCGGAATTGTGGTGACCGCAAGCCACAATCCCCACTCGTGGAACGGCATCAAGTACAAAGCCAGTTATGGCAGCAGCGCGTTACCGTCCATCGTGGCGCAGATCGAAAGCGAACTGGCAGGAATTCTTTCGAATGGCGTTCCTGCATTGCCTGCACGAAAAGAATTGATCCACTCTCTGGAACCGCGCGCTCCTTACCTGGATGCCATCGAAAAACTTGTCGATTGGCAGCGACTGCGCGACGCGAAATTCCGGTTCGTAGTCGATGCGATGCACGGATCGGCAGCCGGCTTGCTGCACGAGCTTTTTTCGCGCAACGGAGTTCAATCAGAGGAAATCCGTGGCACCCGCGATCCGCTGTTCGGCGGCGTCCACCCGGAACCCATCGAGCCACATATCGACGCGCTCCGCAAAGCAGTGCTGCACGGAAAATTTGACGCGGGATTCGCCGCCGACGGCGATGGCGATCGCATAGGCGCCATCGATCGCGACGGCACTTTCGTAAACCCGCACCAGATTTTTGCTCTTCTCGTGTGGCACCTCATCGGCACACGCAAGCTGCCCGGCGATATCGCCAAAACTTTTTCCGTCACAAAGCTCATCGACAAGCTTGCGGTCAAATACGGTCGCAAGCTTCACGAAGTGCCTATCGGCTTCAAATATATTTGCGAGCTGATGCTGGAGCAGAACATCCTGATCGGCGGCGAAGAGAGCGGCGGCATCGGTACCAGTCTGTATTTGCCCGAGCGGGACGCTACGGTCTCTGCGCTCTTGCTGGCGGAGCTCATGGCCTGGCATGGGAAATCCCTTGGCGAGCTGCTGGCCACGCTTCACAAAGAATTTGGCGAATTCCACTACGGCCGCGTCGACCTGGACGTCACAACCGCGCAAAAGCAAAAAGCTATCGAGCACTTCTCAAACGAGAAACTGAAACAGTTCGAAGAATGGCCTGTGGTGCGGCGAGAGAACATGGATGGCATCAAGCTGTATCTCGGCAATGTCGGCTGGGTGATGGTGCGCGCTTCCGGCACCGAAAATCTGCTGCGCATTTACGCCGAGACTTCAAAAGCGGCCACCACTCAAAAGGTTCTGCGCGCAACCGTTGCGAAAATTCAGAATCTTTAGGAGGAGCGCATGCATACGATCAATATCGCGAATAAATTCGGCGCCATCCAGGATTACTGGAATCCCCGGGTGGTCGGTGAGCTCAACGATTTCGCCGTGAAAGCGGTTAAACTAAAGGGCGAGTTTGTCTGGCACCATCACGACATCGAGGACGAGCTGTTTCTTGTGGTGAAGGGCACTCTGCGCATGCGTTTCCGCGATCGTGATGCAACGGTCCGTGAGGGCGAGTTCATCATCGTGCCTCATGGCGTCGAGCATATGCCGGTGGCGGACGAGGAAGTTCATCTTTTGTTGCTGGAACCGAAGAACACTTTGAACACGGGAAATGTCACGAACGAAAGGACTGTTCGCCAGCTCGAGCGGATTTAACGGAGACATTCGTTCCGCCGCGGCCGGCAACGGCACTGCCATGGATCATCGCTTTTACACGCTGGATGTTTTCACCACCACACGTTTTCAGGGAAATCCCCTGGCGGTCATCACCGATGGTGACGGGCTATCGAATGACCAAATGCTGGCCATTGCACGCGAAATGAATCTTTCCGAAACGGTCTTCGTGCAGAAGCCCAGCGACGATCGCGCCCTGGCGCGGTTGCGCATTTTCACCACCAAGGAAGAATTGAAACTCGCCGGCCATCCCGTGATCGGCACATGGTTCCTGCTGGCGGAACTGGGTGTCGTGCCCGCGCAGGAAGGCGGGGTGCACGTTTTGCAGCAAACCGGCGCAGGCGTTTTGCCGGTGGAAATTCGTTTCAAAGACGGGCGCCCCCAGCGCGTGACAATGACGCAGAAGGAAGCAGCGTTCAAGCCGTCCAAAATCGATAAGAAAAAACTCGCCGCGGCTCTGGGGTTGGCGCCGAAGGACATGGATTCCAAACTCGCGCCAGAATTTGTTTCCACCGGAATTTATAATTTAATGGTGCCGTTGAAGAATCGCGCCGCGCTGGGCAAGATTCAGATGAACATGGTGGAACTGGCGCGACTGCTCGGCAAAGACGGCGCACTGGCCTATTGTTTCACTCATGGATCGAATCACAGCGTTTGGGCGCGCGGGATGATGCCCTGGGAATTGTATGAGGATGCCGCCACCGGCTCCGCGGCGGGATCGCTTGGCGCATTTCTGGTGAAGCACGGCCGCTTGGGCGCGGGCCATACGCTGAGTATCACTCAGGGCGTGGAAATGGGACGGCCGAGCCACATCGAAGTGGAAGTCACGCAAGCTGGAAAAAAGCTCACACCAAGAGTGAGCGGCGCGGCCGTTAAAGTTTTCGAAGGCGTGATTCGCACCTAAGCAGCGCGCGGCCAAGCGGCTTCCAGGAATTATTCGACGTTGAGCGATTTGCGATACGTATCCAGAATGCCGTTCACAAACCCGCCAGCTTCTTCCGACGAGAATTTCTTCGCTAAATCCACGGCTTCATTGATCACCACTTTCGCCGGCGTATCGGTGGCGCGCATCTCGTGCATCGCCAGGCGAAGAATGGCGCGATCGATCGCGGAAATTCGCTCCAGGCGCCAGTTCGCTGCGTGTTTCGTGATGATTTCGTCCAGTTGCTTGGCGTCGTGCGCGGCGCCTTCGAATAACTGATTTGCGAAAGAGCGTGTTTGCGCCGCGGCCTTGGCGCTTTTCCAGAACGTAGTTTCCAGACGCCGAGGATCCTGCTCGCTCATGTCCCACTGAAAGAGCATCTGCATGGCAAATTCGCGCGATTTCGTGCGGAGGGCCACGTTATTTGCGGCGTCCCTTCGCAGGCGCGGCTGACTTTGCCCCGCTGCGTAATTTCCGGGAAAGATGCGCCATCTCCACGGCGCCCAATCCCGCTTCGAATCCCTTGTTGCCGCCCTTCAACCCGGCGCGATCGATGGCCTGTTCCAGCGTGTCGCATGTCAGAACGCAAAACATCACAGGAATGCCGGTGTCCATCTGCGCAAGCTGCAGCCCGCGCGCGGTTTCGGAGCAGACATAATCGTAATGCGCTGTTTCTCCGCGCAGCACGCAGCCAATCGCAACAATGGCGTCATAGCGGCCGGATTGTGCCGCCTTCTTCGCGGTCAACGGCAATTCAAACGCGCCCGGAACATGTACGACATCCACATCTGTATTACCTGCGCCGCTGCGCTCGAGAGCATCCACCGCACCCTGCAGCAATCGTTCGGTGATAAAGCTGTTGAACCGGCTGACCACGACCGCGAAGCGCAAGCCCGCGGCGTTCATTTCGCCGTTAATTTTTCCCGGTTGGAGTTTGCTGGGCATCTCTGCGCTCATCTTCCCTGAAATTGGGCCGGACGCTTTTCCAGGAACGCTTTCGTTCCCTCGCGCATATCTTCCGTGGCGCAACACAAACCGAAGAGCGTGGCCTCCAGAAACAACCCTTCTTCCAACGGCATTTCCACTCCGCGCTCGATCGCTTCCATGCAGTATTTCACCGCCAGCGGCGCTCGTTCGATGATCTTTTTGGCCATGGCCTCTGCTGCAGGCAGCAATTCGGCCGGCTCGTAAACGCGATTGACCAGCCCGATGCGCTGCGCTTCTTCCGCGGTAATCATCTCTCCCGTCAGGCAAACTTCGTGCGCGATGCCTTTTCCGCAGAGGCGAGCCATGCGTTGCGAACCGCCGTACCCGGGCAGAATCCCCAGCTTCACTTCGGGTTGCCCAAGCTTTGCGGTTTTGCTGGCCAGGCGAATCGAGCAGCACAAAGCCAGTTCGCAACCGCCGCCGAGCGCGAATCCATTAATGGCGCAGATTGAAGGCTTGCCCATCGACTCAAGTAAATGAAAAACGCCCTGGCCGAAAAGCGAAAATTCCTTGCCGTTCACAGGCGTTTGCTGCGCCAGTTCATTGATGTCCGCGCCCGCTACAAAGGCTTTTTCTCCCGAGCCGGTCAGAATGAGGACCCGGACAGCAGCATCGTCGCGAGCATCCGTAAGCACCAACTGCAACTCTTCCACGGTTTTGCGATTCAGCGCGTTCAGCACCTTGGGGCGATTGAAGGTGATGTACGCGATGCCTTCTTTTTTTTCGTACAGCAAATTTTCGTAGGACATTCAGGATCCTCACAAACTCATTGGCTTCGGATTGGCCGGATCGGCGTAGTCATAAAATCCGCGGCCGCTTTTTTTGCCGTGCCAGCCGGCCAGAACCATGCGCTTCAGCAACGGGGGCGCGGCGAAGCGCTTCTCCTTGAATTCATCGAACATGATTTGCGAAATGTAATACGTCGTGTCCAGCCCCACAAAATCCAGCAGCGTAAACGGCCCCATGGGATAGCCGCAACCCAGCTTCATGGAATTGTCGATGTCCACAACGGATCCCACTCCTTCTTCCAGCGCGCGAATGGCATCCAGAAGATACGGCACCAGCAAACGGTTCACGATGAAGCCGCCGCTGTCCTGCGCGCGCACCGGCGTTTTGCCCACTTTCGCGCCGAAACCAACCATTTCCTCGTATACCGCGGGATCGGTGGCGATTGTCCTCACCACCTCCACAAGCTTCATCACCGGAACAGGATTGAAAAAGTGCAGGCCAACAAAGCGCTGCGGCCTCTTCGTCACTGCCGCGATTTCCGTGATGGTCAAAGAAGACGTATTGCTGGCAAAAATAGTGTGCGCGGGGCAGAGCGCGTCGAGAGCAGAAAACAATTCGCGCTTGGCGGGCAACTGCTCGACAATCGCTTCCACAATCAGGTCGCAGTCCTTCAACTCGTCAAGCGAGGTCACGCCTTTCAAGCGGCCACGAATTTCATTTTTTGCGGATTCGGCAATCGTGCCCTTTTCCACCAGCCGTGTCAGATTTTTCTCGATGCTTTTCAGGCCCTTCTCCACCAATTCCGGGCTGACTTCCCGCACCACAGTCTGAAATCCTCCCTGCGCGCACACCTGGGCAATTCCCGAGCCCATCAAACCACACCCAACGACTCCAACTTTTTGAATCGCCATCCTCAATCCTCACTTCAGAAGATCCATTCGAAACCGGCGGGAGAATGCCACCCGTCAAAGTGTACCAAAGACGGGGAATTCGTGCGGTATGGCGGGCTTCGTCCATCGCCGCCGCTAAGCGGATTTTCAGTTTCCGAGCGCTTCCACGATCATGGCGATTCCCTGGCCGCCCCCGATGCACGCGGTCGCCACGCCATACTTCAAACCCTTGCGCCGCAGTTCGTTCAACACCGTAATCACTAACCGCGTGCCGGATGCGGCCAGCGGATGTCCCAGCGCGATGGCGCCGCCATTCACGTTTGTTTTTTCGCGGGACAAGCCGAGTTCCTTCTCCACGGCCAGATATTGCGCAGCGAACGCTTCGTTCACTTCCACGCGATCGATTTGCGACAGCGACAATCCGGCCAACTGCAAAGCCTTGCGCGTCGAAGGCACCGGGCCGATTCCCATGATGCTCGGGTCCACACCCAGGGCGGCCCACGACACGATTCTCCCCAGTGGCTTCAGCCCGCGCTCTTTTGCCGTTTTTTCGCGCGTAACCACAACCGCCGCCGCTCCATCCACAATTCCGCTGGCGTTCCCCGCAGTGACGATCCCGTCTTTCTGGAACGATGGCGGCAATTTCGACAGCGTCTCCATGGTCGTTTCCGGGCGCCGGTGGTCATCTTCGCTGACCACAGTGGACTTTTTCCCCTGCTTCACTTCCACGGGCACGATTTCTTCCTTGAACACGCCCGCTTTCGCTGCCGCATCCGCCGCCTGCTGGCTACGAAGCGCGTAAGCGTCGGCATCCGCGCGCGTGATTCCGGTTTGCGCCGCCAGTTTTTCCGCGGTCATTGCCATCGGCAATCCGCAGTAGGAATCTGTCAGTCCGACGAAAAGAAAATCTTCCAGGACGCCGCTGCCCAGTTTCAGTCCAGTGCGCGCCCCACGAATCACAAACGGAGCCTGAGTCATATTTTCCATTCCGCCCGCCACCACCATGCTCGCTTCTCCCAATAGCAGCCGCTGGGCCGCTTGCGCGATCGCTTCAATGCCAGAGCCGCACAAACGGTTTACGGTCACGGCCGGAGTTTCGACCTTCAATCCGGCCTTCAGGCCAACGTGCCGCGCGCCATAGATCGCGTCCGAACTCGTCTGCAACACATTGCCAAACACCACATAATCGAACTCGCCAGGATCGACTCCCGAACGAGCCACCACACCCTTGGTCGCGTGCGCTCCTAATTCAATCGCGGATACTTCGGAGAAAACACCGGTATAACGCGCCATGGGCGTGCGCGCACCAGCAACAATCACTACATCCGTTGGAAACATGGATTCCTCGCTTATCTGAAGCCTGAAATTAGATGCGAAATGCTCCGGGAACGTCGCGCAGCCCAATCCACCGACCGCCGGATGCCGCGCACTTCAATGCTTCGCCGCCTCGGCCACAACAACTGTGTCTCCGCCAAGCTTGCGTGTTTCTTCCATGGTGAATTCCGCGCGGTTGATCAGATCAGTCACGATATCTTCGCTGTCGTAATCCTGGCGCGCCACCGCTTCGACAATTCCCGCGCTCAACGTAACCTGCGTGGAATCCCAAGGCGGGCGAACCCCGGCGGCCGCGCGGCGTAATTTCTCCACCAGGTTCTGCGCGCCGGAAGTGGTGGTGTCCGGCAGAATGAAAGCCAGGGCCCACGAAGTGTATTTCACGGCCATATCGTTCTGGCGCACCATGGGCTGCAGCGACCGCGCCAGTTGTTCCAGAAACTTTTCCAGCGGCGCTTCTCCCTGCTGGCGCAACATTTCCGATCCGCGATCGATCTGCAGAATCGCCAGCGAAAGTGTTGTGCCTTGCGTGCGCGCGCGGTCGGCTTCATTCAACAAGCAGCCGACATACGAACTGCGGCTCAGCAATCCAGTGCGTTCGTCGGAAACTCCCATGCGGCGAACGAGCGTGCGCAGGCGCGTGTGACTCACGCTCATCATCATCTGGTCGCCAATCGCCTGGAGAAAATAAGTCTGATTCGGCTTCCATTTGTGAGCAGTGGCCTGACCGACAATCAGCATCGCCGCCGGAGCCTGAGTTTCCTTGTCCGTCAACGTGACACCCAATGCTGTTTCCAGTCCCAATTCCGCCAGGATCGAGCCTTCCGTGGCGTCGACCACCATGCCGCCCAGCTCATCCGGCACGGCCTTTTCCATTTGCGCAAGCAATAATACAACTTGCGAGCCGGGCGCTGGCTTCAATCCTGAAGCGCAATACTCCGCCGCCATCTCCGGCGGTCGTCCGGGCGCGCCGATCACCGCCAGCGTGCGCGCCGCCTTCATGTAGGTTCCCACTTCCGTGACGGTGGTGTTCAGCATCGCGCGCGGCGTCTGCTGCCGGAAAGTTTTCTGATTAATTTCTGAAATCTTGGTCAGGTCGCGCAGCGTGTCCGCGGTATAAGTTCCGGTGCGGCCCGTCGGCGGGGTCGGCTGCGCCTCCACAACCGGCACACTCGGGGCTTTCGACGGAGCTTCCTGTTTCGATTGCGCCTTGGGCCACCAGTTCGCCATCTGATACAGGCCCTGCAAGCGCGGATTGCGTTCTTCTTCCCCCGGGAACATGGCGGCGATTTTCTGCAGCCGGTCAATGGCTTTGGTCTGCAACGAATATTGCAGGAAAATTTCCGTCTGCACGATCAGATCTTCGAGAGCTTGCAGTTTCTTACCTTCTTCGGTGACGGGATTTTCCGAAGCCATATCGTGGCTGGATTCGGTTTTCGGAGGCGTGGCCGGGTTTTGCGTTCCCACCGTTGTCTTGGCCATGCGCCCGGCAACTCTGCGAAGGAAGGTTTCGTCGACGCGCCCGCGCAATTTTTCCATGCGTTCCTGGTTGCGGTAATCGTAGGAATCGATGTCCACCAGTCGTTCCAGCACCTCGCTAGACTTTGCAAAATTTCCGGAATTGAAGTTGGCATCGAACAACCGGATCAGCACTTCAAAATATTGCGATTCGCGGTTCAATTCGTTGTACAACGCGGCCCAGAATTCCAGGATGGGCAGAGACTCCGGGTGCTTTGCGCCCAGTTCTTCGACCTGGGTCGTAAACTCGTTCTGCTTCTTGTCCGCGAACATTCTTCGCTTCAACACCACCAGAATTTCCACGGACTTGGCATCCTGAGCCAGGTCGGCAAAAGCGTCGGCCAACCCGAATAAACGCGTGCCACCTTCATTTTTTTCGCGTAGAAGCTTTTCCAGGACGCCGCGCGCTCGATCAAGTTGCCCGGCCTGCTGCAGCGCGTCTGAAAAAGTTTCCAGGAATGGGGTATCGCTTTCGCTTGCGGCGAACGGTTCCATCAACGCCGCGGCCTCGGCTGCTTCGCCATT
Organism: Candidatus Acidiferrales bacterium; assembly: GCA_963709705.1. Classification (GTDB taxonomy): domain Bacteria; phylum Acidobacteriota; class Terriglobia; order Acidiferrales; family UBA7541; genus Acidiferrum. The sequence goes on along the minus strand of CAVPXU010000012.1, from coordinate 79,157 downwards.
TCGCAACTTGGCCTGGGCATACAGCAGCGCAACGCTGCGTTCCTGCGGTGCCAGCGCATAGGCGCGCCCAAGCAGTTTCATCGACTCCTGTGGCGAGCCCCCCGCAGCCGCCAAAGTGCCGGCGCGCAAAAAAGATCGTGCCGCCAGCGCATTTTTGCCTAGTTGTGAAGCGGTTTCCGCTACTTTCAACTGGCGATTTAAATTCTCCGGCTCCAGTTGCGCCGTACGTTCCCAGCAAAACAGCGCGTCTTCCATGCGGTTTGCCTGGTTGAACAGCTCCGCTGCCTTGATGTATTGATCGATGGCTTCTTCGGGATGATTTTGTTTTTGCTGCAGGAAAGCGTAACGCGCAATGCGTTCGGGAGGCTGCGGGGCCAGCGAATTCCGCAGGAAACGATTGTAAATCGCCATGGCCTTGGATTCGTCGCGAGGGTCCACCAGCAGTTCGAACAGGTGGCCGTAATAAACGGCAGCGCGGTCGGGATGATCCAGGCGGGTATAAAGATCACCCAGCATCTGCGCGGCTTCCACGTTTTGCGGCGCTTCCTGAATTACCGCAAGATAAGCCTCGATGGCGTCCTCGAAACGGTTCTTGTCGAGGAATTTCTTCGCGCGCTCCAGATTCTTGTTAACGTCGGCGGCCATCTGCCAGCTTGATCCTTGGGTGCTGCTTCATTGTTGGAATTGATTGGCTCGCGGGTGGTTCGAACCATCTCCACTATATACCGCCGCGTCAGACCCGGCCAAACCGAGTCGCAACCGCGATGTGGAATCGGGCAACGGGGGGTTGTTTCAGCAATTGCGGTTTCGATATTACTGCGCATCCCATCGGAGTACAGCTGCATCGATTCTCCCCGCCTCGGGCTGACGGCTTCTCTCACTTGTGGCAAACTAGAGGTTTACACGGCATGGTTTCCGCTGAGTAGGCATGCGCTGCCGCAGCGAAATAGCAGGTCGTACACTCTACGCACACCCCCAGGTAAATCCTGGCGGAACGGGAAGCGAATGGACCCGAAGTTCATACGGAATTTCTGCATCATCGCACATATCGATCACGGCAAGTCGACGCTGGCGGACCGGCTTCTGGAGATGACCGGCGCGCTTTCGCAACGTGAAATGCACGAACAGGTGCTGGACTCCATGGACCTGGAGCGCGAGCGCGGCATCACTATCAAGGCCAAGAGCATCCGGCTGCATTACAAAGCGAAAGACGGCAACACGTATCGGCTGAACCTGATCGACACGCCTGGCCACGTCGATTTTTCGTACGAAGTATCTCGCGCGCTTTCCGCGTGTGAAGGTGCGCTGCTGGTCGTCGATGCGAGCCAGGGCGTGGAAGCGCAAACCGTCGCCAACACATTTCTCGCGGCTTCGCACAACCTCACGATTCTTCCCGTGATCAACAAAATTGATTTGCCCGCTGCGCAGCCCGATTTCGTGAAAGAGCAGATCGAAAGCGTTCTGGCGATTCCCGCCGGCGATGCGTTGATGATCAGCGCCAAAAGCGGCATCGGCGTGGAAGAAGTGCTGGAAGCTATCGTGCATCGAATTCCACCGCCCAAAGGCAGCGCGGAAAATCCGTTCCAGGCGCTGGTGTTTGATTCCTGGTTCGATATTTACCGCGGCGCGGTGGTGCTGGTGCGCGTGATGGAAGGGCGCATCACCAAACACATGAAAATCCGGCTGGTGGCCACTAATGAAGTATACGAAGTGGAACAGCTCGGCACGCTGACGCCAAAACCGATCGCGCTCGAAGAACTCGAGGCCGGCGATGTGGGATTCATCGTCGCCAACATCAAACGCGTGGCCGATGCGCGCATGGGAGACACCGTCACCGAAGCGGCGCGGCCAGCACCGGCGCTTCCCGGATTCGAAGCCATCAAGCCGATGGTGTTTGCCGGAATCTTTCCCGTGCTCGCGAACGAGTACGAGCCTCTCCGCGATGCCTTGGGCAAGCTGCAATTGAACGACGCTGCCTTCTTCTACGAGCCAGAAAATTCCGTGGCGCTGGGTTTTGGCTTTCGTTGTGGTTTTCTCGGGCTGTTGCACCTGGAAATCGTCCAGGAACGACTGGAGCGGGAGTTTGGCTTAAACCTGATCACCACCGCTCCCAGTGTGCGCTATCGCATCACGAAAGTTACTGGCGATGTCATTGAAGTCGACAGCCCATCCAAATTCCCCAATCCCAGCGATATCGAAAAAATCGAAGAGCCGATCATCACCGCAATGATCATCACCAACGACGATTCCGTCGGTGGCATCCTGCAGCTGTGCCAGGACAAGCGCGGCACGCAGAAGAATTTCGAGTATCTTTCGCCGACGCGCGTGATGCTGACTTACGAATTGCCGCTAAACGAAATCGTTCTGGATTTTTACGACCGCTTGAAGAGTGTTTCGCGCGGCTACGCTTCGCTCGATTACCACCTCGCCGGCTATGTGGAATCCGATCTGATCAAGCTGGATATTCTTGTCGGCGGCGAGCCTGTGGACGCGCTGGCCCTGATCATCCACCGCGAATTCTCCGTCGAGCGCGGACGCGAACTTGTCACGCGCTTGAGAAAATTAATTCCGCGTCAAATGTTTGAAGTGCCCATTCAGGCCGCGATCGGCAGCCGCGTGATTGCGCGCGAAACCGTCGCTGCTATCCGCAAAAACGTTCTCGCAAAGTGCTACGGCGGAGACATTTCCCGCAAACGCAAACTGCTCGAAAAACAAAAAGAAGGCAAAAAGCGCATGAAGCGCGTTGGGCAGGTGGACATCCCGCAGGAAGCATTCCTGGCGGTCCTCAAAGTGTCCGGCGACGAAGACGACTAGCTTCCTCGAACTATTCAATCTCTTTGTCTTTTACTTCCGTGGTCAGGCGTCCGCGGCGCAGCTGGATTCTTACCGCATCTCCGATCGCAACTTGCGTTGCGTCGCGAAGGATATTTCCATTCGCATCGGTGGCAATCGCGTAACCGCGTTCCAGCAGTTGCCGTGGACTACGCTCCTGCAATTGCAGCTCCAGCCGCTGCCAATTTTCGCGCTTCCTGCGCAACAGTTGCCGCGTGCATGCATCCAGGTCGTGAGTGCGTTTTTCTAACCGCAGGCGCAGCGCGGCCATCTTCACGCGAAAATCAAACGAAGAAATCCGCAGGTGCGCGGCGACAAAACGCTTACGCGAATGCTCCAGCCGCGCGTGAAGGTCCACCGCCAGCTTGGACTCCAATTCTGCGGCGCGCTTTCGAAATACGCCGACACGCGCGCGAAGATCGAAACGAGCCACGCTGACCTGCGCCCTCGTCAGCCGCTTGTGCGATTGGTTCAACCGCGCGCGCAAACACAGTGCCAGTCGCGACGTCATTTCGTCGGACCGCTGCCGTGTCTGGCGCAGCAAATCCTGCGGACGGCGAAACCCGCGGCGGCTGGCCAGTTCGTGCACGCGGCGCGAAAGCTCCAGTAACCTGTATTGAATCAAGCTTCCCACAGCGCCGCGCAACTTGGAAACGTGGTCGTCGAATTGCTTTCGCGTCTGGACCACCAATTCCGCCGCCGCTGATGGCGTGGATGCGCGCACGTCCGCCGCGAAATCCGCAATCGTAAAATCCGTTTCGTGGCCGACCCCGCAGACCACGGGAATGGCGGAAGTGGCAATGGCCCGCGCCACGCTTTCCTCATTGAACGACCACAAATCCTCGATGGAACCGCCGCCACGCACGAGCAAGATCACATCGGCAGTACGTTTCCGGCTGAAATACCGCAGCGCCTCGACAATCTGCATGGCCGCCCCATCGCCCTGCACGAGCACCGGGTACAGCGTCAAATGCACATTCGGAAAGCGGCGCGTGAGGATACGCACCACATCGCGCACCGCCGCGCCCGTCGGCGAGGTGATCAACCCGATGCGGCTCGGCAGCAATGGCAGAGGCTTTTTGCGCGCGGCGTCGAATAGCCCTTCGCCTTCCAACTGTTTCTTCAACTGTTCGAATGCCAGTTGCAGCGCGCCTCGCCCCAGCGGTTCCAGCGATTCCACGTAAACCTGATATTCACCGCGGGCTTCATAGACGCTGATCGAACCGCGGACGCTGACTTTTAAACCATCTTCGGGGCGAAACTTCATTCCGCGCTGTTGTTGCTTGAAGAAAACGCAGCGAATCTGCGCGCGATCGTCCTTCAGCGTGAAATAAATATGGCTGGAGGCGGCGGGGCGGCAGTTGGAAATTTCACCCTGCACGAAAATGTCCGTGAAATTTCTGAACAGTAGATCTCGGATGCGCGCCGTTAAATCGCTGACGGTATAAACGCGCCGTTCCGGCTGCAGATTAAATTGCAATTGGTCCATGGCCATTGATCAGCGGAGGATCTCCAGGAAATTCCACCACGTCGGCCTCGACGCGCGCGTTCGGCTATTCCTCTTCTTCATTCTCGCCCATCTGCATGGTCAGATAGCGCTCGTAACCCAATTCCTTCATCTGATGAACCTGCGCTTCCAGCCAATCCACATGGCTCTCTTCTTCCTTCAGCAATTGCACGAACAGATCGCGAGAGCCATTGTCTTTTTCCTCCACGGCAATCTGGATGGCGATGTTGTAATCCCGCACCGCGCCCAACTCAAGGTCCAGATCGCTTTGCAACATTTCTTGTACATTTTTCCCCACGGTGAGTTCCAGCGGCTTCATGCTGGGCGACCCGTCGAGAAAAAGAATCCGCTCCATCAGCGCCTCGGCGTGTTTCATTTCGCCGATGGATTGCATTTTGATGTATTCTGACAGCCGTTCGTAGCCCCAGTTTTCGCACATTTCCGCATGCAGAAAATACTGGTTGATGGCCGTCAACTCCTCACGCAGCGCTTTATTCAGTTGCTCTATAACTTTCGCAGAGCCTTTCATCCTGGCCTCCTAATGAACTGAGCATCACTTTGCAGCCACAATAACACGATTCATGTCTCAACGACGAAAGCGCGACAGCAGCCAGAAAAGCAGGCTCAGTCCCACGCTGAGTACCAGGCAGGTGACAATCGGAAAATAAAACGTGGTGTGCTCGCCCTTGTGGACAATATCTCCGGGCAAGCGTCCCAACCGGAACGGCAACTTGCCGCCGAAATAAAAAAACGCTCCCACCAGGAGGATAAACACGCCGAGCATCAGCAGTGTGCGGCCGAGTTCGCGGGAAGGATCCATACTGGCGCAGTCTAATTCATCGCGCAAAAGAAGCAAGCCACGTGTGCGAGCTGCCGATTTTCAGCGATTACGCGGCTGCGGCAATGCGATTCATCATGTCGGTTTGCTCGTTGATGGACTCAGCGCCGATCGTAAACGCATCCAAAAGTCCGAGGCCCAGCGCATAGCGAATCGCTTCGTCCTGCTTGTTCCGCAAATCGCCCTGGCCAAGAATTTTCATGCCCACAATTCCCTTGCCCGCCGCGCGCATCTGGCGAATAACGGCCGCGACGGCTTCGGGATCGGCATCCATGTGCGAACCGATGGGGTTCATGCGAACCAAATCCACTTCCACCCAAGGAGATTTCGCCGCGGCTTGCAGCGCTTCGATGGAATGGCAAGAGCAACCATGGGCGCGAATCACGCCATTCTGTTTCGCTTCGGACAATACATCCATGGCCAGCTGATAACGCGTGGTCCAATCCGCTTCCGTCACGCAGTGCATCAGGCAGATATCGAGATAATCCGTGTTGAGTTCGCGGCGAAAGCGGTCCAGGTCCGCGCGCATTTCCGGAACCGTGCGCGCCCAGGATTTCGTCATCACGGTGACTTTGCTGCGGTCCACATGCTTCAGCGCATCCGCAACATGCGGATGGCTACCGTAGGAATCTGCGGTGTCAAAAAAGCGCAGACCGTTGTCATAGCCGTTCTGTAGCAGGCGCGACAATCCTTCAAGGCCCAGCGCGGTTTGATTCGAGTGGTGCCCCGATCCCACCGTGCCCGTTCCCATCGCGAGCAGCGAAGTACGAATTCCGGTTTGTCCGATCGTTACCATTTCCGTGGCCGCAAACTTCCGGTCAAGCCGCGGCAGCAGCGCCAATCGTGCGGCCAGAGATTTGGGAGCAAGCCATGCGGCGGCTGCCGCGGAGGCAGCACGCTGAAGAAACTCGCGGCGTCGAATACCAGGCATAAGCACCTCCTGGGCCGGATCGCTCGATTTTACTCTCGTGCGTTGGCGATGCCAGTCAAAAAATAAGGGGCACGGTCGTGAAATCCGCGCCCCTCCCAAAATCAAATATCAACGGTCAGATCAATTCCATGCCGGAAAAGAAATAGCCAATTTCGAACGCCGCCGTGTCCGGTGCGTCGGAGCCGTGCGTGCAATTGGTGCCAATGCTTGTTCCCAGGTCGTGGCGGATCGTACCCGGCGCCGCTTTCTTCGGATCGGTTGCGCCCATCGTGTCTCGCCACTTGAAAATGGCGCCGTCTGCTTCCAGTACCATCGCCACAATCTTGCCTGAACTCATAAAATCGGTGAGCTCGCCAAAAAATGGGCGTTGCCGGTGCACGGCATAAAACCCGCCGGCTTCTTCCTTCGTCAAACGCATCGATTTAATGGCCACAATCTTGAATCCGGCCTTTTGAATGCGCGCCAGGATTTCACCCTGTTGCCCGCGCGCCACCGCATCCGGCTTGATAATTGCAAACGTACGTTCAATCGCCACAAGATTCTCCTCAATCAGTATGAAGTGATAAAGACTTTTCCGTTGAATCGCTTACTTCAGCGCGGCTGCGACCGTCGAGCCCAGATCCGCCGGCGTTTCCACGGTGCGAATCCCCGCGGCCTTCATCGCGGCGTATTTATCTTTTGCGGTTCCCTGCCCGCCGCTGATAATCGCTCCGGCATGGCCCATGCGCCGTCCCGGAGGCGCGGTCTGTCCGGCGATGAACCCGATAACCGGCTTCTTCACGTTTGCCTTGATCCATTCCGACGCGCGTTCCTCCGCGTTTCCGCCAATTTCTCCGATCAGGATGATGGCGTGAGTGTCGGGATCCTCATGAAACATTTTGATGGCGTCCAGAAACGTGGTTCCGATGATCGGATCGCCGCCAATTCCAATGCAGGTAGACTGGCCTATTCCAAGCTGCGTCAACTGGTGCACCGCCTCGTATGTCAACGTTCCGCTGCGGCTCACCACGCCAACATTTCCCTGCTTGTGAATGCGCCCCGGCATGATTCCGATTTTGCATTTCCCCGGCGAAATGATTCCTGGGCAGTTCGGCCCTATCAGCCGAGTCTTCGATTCGCGCAACACTTCCGCCACGCGCACCATGTCCAGCACAGGAATGCCTTCCGTGATGCAAACCACCAGTGGCAGCTTTGCATCCACGGCCTCGAGAATGGCATCGGCAGAGTACGGAGGCGGCACAAAAATCACGGACGCGTCCGCTCCGGTGGCCTTCACGCCATCCGCTACAGTGTTGAACACCGGCCGCTCCAGGTGCTTCGTTCCGCCCTTGCCCGGAGTCACACCGCCAACTACGTTGGTCCCATAATCAATCATCTGCTGCGCGTGAAACGTGCCTTCGCGCCCCGTGAAGCCCTGCACCAGCACTCGAGTCTTTTCATTAACCAGAACGCTCATCGAGCACCCCCGGCCAATGCAACGACCTTCTGAGCGCCATCTTTCATTCCATCGGCGATCGTGAAATTCAATCCGCTGTCTCGCAAAATCTGTTGCCCTTGCTCCACGTTGGTGCCCTCCATTCGGACTACGATCGGCACTTTCACGTGCAGATCCTTGGCCGCCGCCACCACACCCGTGGCCAGCACGTCGCAGCGCAAGATCCCGCCGAAAATATTGATGAACACTGCCTTCACGGCAGGATCGCTCAGCAAAATGCCGAACGCATTTTTCACCTGATCGGCTGACGCGCCGCCGCCCACGTCCAGGAAATTCGCGGGCGAACCGCCCGCATACTTGATGATGTCCATGGTAGCCATCGCCAACCCGGCACCATTCACCATGCACGCCACCGTGCCGTCCAGCTTGATGTAATTCAATCCATACTTCGACGCTTCCACTTCCAGGGGATCTTCCTCGTCCAGATCGCGCAGTTCTCGCAAATCTTTGTGGCGGAACAAGCCGTTGTCGTCGAAGGTCATCTTCGCGTCAAGCGCCACCAGCTTCCCGTCGCCCGTCAGCACGCACGGGTTGATCTCCAGCATCGACGCATCCGTATCGATGAACGCGCGATACAGCGCCTGCAGGAATGGCGTTCCCGCCGTCACTTGTTCTCCGCTCAGCCCGAGTCCGAACGCGATCTTCCTCGCCTGATAAGGCTGCAAACCAACCGCAGGATGAATCGGCTCCCGCAAAATGGCTTTGGGATTTTCTTTTGCTACTTCTTCAATCTCCATGCCGCCTGCAGAACTGGCCATGAACACCGGCCGGCCTGATTCGCGGTCAACCAGTAGTCCCAAATAAAGTTCGCGCCGGATGTCCAGCCCTTCTTCGATCAGCAATCGCTTCACGATTCGTCCCTGGGGACCGGTCTGCGCCGTCACGAGGTTCATTCCCAGGATGTGCGAAGCGATTTCCGCCGCTTCATCCGCGGACCGCGCCAGTTTCACGCCGCCGCCTTTGCCGCGGCCGCCCGCGTGAATCTGCGCTTTCACCACCACGACCGGCGATTTCAACCGTTGCGCCGCCTCGCGCGCTTCTTCCTTGGTGTACGCCACTTCGCCACGCGGAGTGGTTACGCCATAGCGCGAAAGGATAGCTTTAGCTTGGTATTCGTGGATCTTCATTTGAGGTTCTGCCTTTTGAAGCCCGTGCTGCCCGGGCCGACATCCTGTGCGACGATGGGACAGTGCACAGATGTTAGAATTTGAGGCTCGTAAAACAGTCAAGTTTACTTGAGAGGCGCATCCCGGGCAAGGTTAAGCGGCCAAATCTCTGTGACAACCTCATGAATGCTTCTATTTCTCTAATCGCAAAAACCGAGCGCCTGGAGCCGCTGACGCCCGCCGAAGCCGAAGCTTTGATGGAAGAGTTGCTTTCCGGCCGCATCGAAACACCGGAAATTGTGCGCCTGCTTCTCTCCCTGAACCAGCGCGCGATCGGTTTCGCGGAGCTTGGGGCCTTTGCCCGCGTCATGCGCCGCCACGCCGCGCCGGTTTTCGCTACGGAAGACGAGCGCCCGCGGCACATGGTCGACACATGCGGCACTGGTGGCGACGGTTCCGGTACATTCAATATTTCGACGGCGTCCGCGTTCGTCGCCGCTGCCGCGGGAGCCCACGTCGCCAAGCATGGCAACCGTTCCGTCAGCTCAAAGAGCGGCTCCGCCGACGTTCTGGAAGCTCTGGGAATTCGCATCGACCTGCCATTGCGCGAATCCGGGCGCGCCATACGCGAACTGGGCATTGGCTTTCTTTTCGCGCCTGCCGCTCACTCCGCCACGCGCCACGCGAGCCCAGCGCGCAAGCAGATCGGCGCCCGGACAGTATTCAACCTCCTGGGGCCGCTGACGAATCCCGCCGGGGCGCACTCGCAGATCCTCGGCGTTTTTTCTCCTGACCTCATCGACCTGGTGGCGGCAACACTGGCGGAACTTGGCGTTTCCCGAGCCCTGGTTGTGCATGGCTTCGGCGGACTGGACGAAATTTCGCTGGCAGGGGAAACGCTGGTGGCAGAAGTGAGAGGCGGAACGGTGCGGCGTTTCACGCTTTCGCCCCAAGATTTCGGCTTGGCGCAAGTCCCGCTGGAGGCTCTTCGCGGCGGCACTCCCCACGAAAACGGGGCAATGATTCGCGCACTGTTCGAAGGCGCAAGCGGGCCGCGACGCGATGTCGTGCTTATGAATTCCGCAGCGGCGTTGGTAGTCACCGGCTTGGCTGGAAACTTTCGTGACGGCGCCGAGTTAGCTGCTTGGGCCTTATCGTCCGGCGCCGCGCTCGAAAAGCTCGAACAATTGAAGCGCTTCACGAACGAAAGCCCGTAACGACTTCAGGGTTTCGCTGGGCTGATCGGCGGATTCGAAGATCTCAACGCGTCGTGAATGGTCCACGCCGCCACTCCCGCCACTCCCGCGCCCACGATGAAGTAACCGACCCTCTTCGACGAATGCGATTTCGAGGATCCCACCGACGTCGCGTCCGGTGGTTCCGAAGGCGAATCCAGATACAGACGGTATGTTTGTCCTTCCGGTAAAAGCCGGAACTCTCCCTGACAACTGAAGTTCAGGTTGCCTCGTTCCGCCGTAATCTGAAGCACCTTGGGCGCAAGAATCGTCACCGACGCTTGCGTGGCCTGCGTGCTCGCCTGGCGCACGATGGCTTCTTCCACATGCACTTCGATAGCTTCATTTTGAGACGCGGAAAATCGCAGCGATCCAACACTCATATCCACGTGCAGCGTGTCGGCGATCGGCACGAGCACCACTTCCGTCTTCTCTCCAAGCGTCAACACAGAATGCCCAAGCCTGATGGACAAGCGCCCTTCGGCTTCCGTGGACAGGCGTTCGTCTTCGAATACAGAGAGACCCGGAAAGGCCGCTGCCTCGTCCAGATGCGCGTGCGTCGCAAGGGTCAAAATACCAATGGCGGGATGCGCTGCCGCCGCCGGAAGCAATGGATAAAGCACAAGAGGAACCACAACAATCGCTGCCAAAAAGGCGCGCAGAAACTTCATGTGAACCTCCGTGGGCGTGAGGAAATGGAGGGACTAACCCATGCGGGCCACACTATCCTATTTTAACTAATCATTCAATATACATATTTGAATAACATTAATATTCTATTTTTCTTCGTAAGTTACCTGTAGGTTAACACAGGATGGTTCAGGGCCCCCTCGGAGCTTGCCGAATCAACTCACAGTGGCAGGAAATTCTTCAAGAGTTGCTTGCCGGACTCCGTCAACACCGATTCCGGATGAAACTGTACCCCTTCGATCTTGTACTTGCGGTGGCGCAAGCCCATGATGATGCCGTCTCGCGTTTCCGCGCTGACTTGTAACTGACGCGGCAGCGATTTTTTCTCCACAATCAGCGAATGGTACCGCGTGGCCGTGAAGGGATTGGGCACCGACTGGAAAATGCCTTTCCCATCGTGCTCGATTTCACTGGTTTTCCCATGGAACAGCTTCGGCGCCCGCACGATCTTCGCGCCAAACGCCGCGCCAATAGCTTGATGTCCCAGGCAAACGCCAAGAATGGGGAACTTGCCCGCCAATTTCTGGATGAGTTCCACGGAAATGCCGGCTTCCTGCGGAGTGCAAGGGCCCGGCGAAATCACGATGCGCTCCGGCTTGCGCCGCTCTATTTCTTCCACGGAAATTTTATCGTTGCGATGCACTTCCAGCGTGCAACCCAGTTCACCCAGATATTGCGCCAGGTTGTAGGTGAACGAATCGTAGTTGTCCAGCAGAAGAATCACCGCTTCCGCCTCGCTTCCTTTGCCGTTTTGCCCGGCTGCGCCGCTTCAAGCGCGCGAATCAACGCCATGGATTTGTTGACGGATTCGTCGAATTCTCCCACTGGCGTGGAGTCTGCCACAATTCCTCCCCCCGCTTGCACATGTGCTACACCATTTTTGATGACCATGGTGCGCAGGGCGATGCATGAGTCCAGGTTGCCGGCAAAATCCAGATACAAAATCCCACCCGCGTAGATTCCCCTGCGCGTTTTCTCTAATTCCTCAATGATCTCCATCGCGCGAACCTTCGGCGCCCCTGACACCGTGCCCGCCGGGAAGCAGGCCATCAGCGCATCGAAACAGTCCACATCTTCGCGCAACTGCCCGCGCAGGCTGGAGACGAGATGCATCACGTGGGAATAACGCTCCACGGTCATCAGCTTTTCCACTTTCACGCTGCCGTATTCGCACACGCGTCCCAAATCGTTCCGTCCCAAATCCACCAGCATAATGTGTTCGGCGCGCTCTTTCTCGCTCGCCAGCATCTCGCGTTCCAGTCGCACATCTTCGGCTTCTTCCTTGCCCCGCCAGCGCGTCCCCGCAATCGGCCGGTAAAAAACATCTTTGCCCTGCACCTTCACCAGCATTTCCGGCGAACTGCCCACGACGTACACATCGTTCAATTGCAGGTAAAAAAGATATGGCGAAGGATTCAGTGCGCGAAGTTCACGGTAAACATCAAACGGCTCGGCCTTGGTCTTCGTCGAAAACCGCTGGCTGATCACCACCTGAAAAATATCGCCCTCCCGGATATATTGCTGCGCCTTGCGCACCGCTTGCAGATACTCGCCGCGCCGCATGTTTGAAGTGGCCTTCGGCGCGCGCCCGCTTTTCTTCGGCGCTTTTCGAGGCTTCTCGCCTTCCACCGGCGCTTCCAGCAGCGCCCGCGTCTGGCGAATTTCTTCAACCGCGGCGTTGTACTTGGCGCGCAGCGAACCTGGTTCGGCAGTGTACACGTTGCGCACGATCCACAACCGGTGCTGCACGTGATCGAACGCAATCAGTCCGCGATAGAACATCAGCACCGCGTCATACAGCCCGATCTCGTCGCGCAACCGCTTGGGCAGCCGCTCGATCAGCCGCACCATGTCGTAGCTGAAATAGCCGATCGCCCCTGCAACCAGCGGTGGCAAACCCGGCAGGCGCACTGGATGAAATTTCGCGATGTGCTCCCGCAAAAATGAAATTGGATCGCGCTCCTCCCAGATCATCCGGTTGCGGCTTTCCAGCACGCATGCGCCGCCGGCATACCTGAACACCTCTTCGGGATTGGCACCGGCAAAGGTGTAGCGGGCGATCTTTTCTCCGCCTTCCACGCTATCCAGCAGAAACGAATATCTGGCCCCTTGCGCCAAACGCAGGTACGCGCTGACGGGCGTCAACAAATCCGCCGAAAACACGTCGTACACGGGGATCAGGTTCCCCTGCTTGGCCAGCTTTTGAAATTCCCCAAACGATAGTTGGATCATCAGTCCACTTTCGAACGCGCACTCAAGACCTGAAAGTATATCGCGACTGTCCCGCCGAAGTGGTTACCCAGAAATTTCGGCGCGGATTTGTTTGTCTGTTTCTTACGCTTTTTTCTGTTGACAATCGGCGCACCGTCGACTATATGTCGAACTTCTAGGCATAACTATGAGCGAAGAGCAACTCGAACTCCTCAAAGGCACTCTCGATCTCCTGGTGCTCAAGATCGTCGCCCTCGGCCCCAGCCACGGCTATGCCATCGCGCAACGGCTGCAACAAATCTCCAAGGATTTCTTCCAGGTTCATCAAGGTTCGCTGTATCCCGCGCTCCATCGTCTGGAAGATCGCGGCTGGCTGCAGGCCGAGTGGAAAAAATCGGAAACCGGCCGCGAAGCCAAGTTCTATTCCCTCACCAGGAAAGGCCGGAGGCAGTTGCAAGACGAAGCGCGCAACTGGGAGCGTCTTTGCGAGGCCGTGGCGCGGGTTCTGAACGCGCCGGAGGGGGAGGCTTAGCCATGCTGCACTGGCTTCGCCGTGTGTTTCACAAATCCCGCGCGGAAACCGACATCGATCGTGAACTCCGCTTCCATCTCGACCAACTTATCTCAGACAATCTTGCCGCCGGTATGACCCCCGAAGAAGCGCGGCGCGACGCTTCAATCAAACTCGGCGGCATCGAACGCGTCAAACAGGAAGTCCGCGACAATCGCTGGGAAATTCACCTGGACAATTTTGTGCGCGACGTCGGTTACGCGCTCCGCAATCTGCGCAGAGACCGCCGCTTCGCCCTCATAGCCACAATCGTTTTGGCGCTTGGCATCGGCGCGTCCACCGCGATTTTCTCCGTCGTCGACGCCGCCCTTCTTCGCCCGCTTCCCTATCGCGATCCTTCACGCCTCGTGTGGGCCGATGAATTTATGCCGCGGTTCAACGATTGGGCCGTTCCCAACCCGGAATATAGCAACTGGAAGACAAACAATCACACGTTCGTAGGCATGCTCGCCTTCAGCACCGGCGCGCAATCCAATCTCACAAGCGCCGGGGAAGCCGAACGCATCGAGGCTTCCCGAGTGACCGGGAATTTCCTTGCGGTTCTGGGCATCCAGCCGGCGTTGGGCCGAACGTTTCTTCCCGAAGAAGACAAACCCGGCGGCCCTCTCGCCGTCATTCTCAGCGATTCGCTGTGGCGCCGCAAATTCAGCGCCGATCCCGCCATCGTGGGAAAATCCATCGAGCTTGATGGCGACGCCTACACCGTCGTCGGCGTCTTGCCCGCAAGTTTCCGCTTCCCAGATAAGACCCTTGTTCCCGAGTGTCTGTACCCTGCTCAACTTCCACCCCAAGTCGACTGGACCTCGAAAAGCCTCAGCTTGACGCGCATCATCGGTCGACTGGCGACGGGCGTCTCCCTCAATCAGGCCCACGCGGACCTTGCCACGCTTGCCGCGCAATCCAACTCGGAAATTCCACCGGCATTCGTCCACATGCGCCGGGGCTTGATAGTGCAAGTGATACCACTGCAGCAGAAGATTGTCGGGGATGTTCGCTCGGCGCTTCTTGTTCTGCTGCTTGCTGTTCTCTTCGTCTTGCTGATCGCGTGCGTGAACGTAGCCAACCTTCAGTTGGCACGCACCGCTGGCCGCAAAAGAGAATTGGCCGTCCGCGCCGCCATCGGCGCCGGCCGCGCGCGCCTCCTTCAACTCTTGCTCACCGAGGGCTTCACCCTGGCGGCGATTGGCGGCGCGACAGGATTGCTTTTCGCGTTCATCGGCGTCCGGCTTCTGCGCGTTTCCCTGCCCGCCGCGATCCCGCAGATTGCCGCGATCTCGATCGACCGGCGCGTTTTGCTGTTCACTTTCTTCGCAACTTACCTCACCGTCATCCTTTTCGGACTTGCGCCTGCTCTTCGCGCTTCCCAGCCCGACGTGAACGATGCACTCAAGGACGGTTCGCGCTCGACGGGTCTCTCCCTTCATCGCGGGTATCGCGGCGTTCTCGTAGTAGTAGAGTTCACGCTGGCATTTTTATTGCTGATTGGTTCGGGCCTGCTGATTCGCAGTTTCGTGCGCTTGTCCAGTGTCGCTGCGGGCTTCGACCCCACCAATGTGCTCACGGCGAACACAGAACTGCCCAGAACAAAATATGCAACCGATCAGCAGCGCACCGCGTTCTTCCTGGAGATTCTCGACCGCCTTCGCGCGCTCCCCGGTGTGCGGTCCGCTGCCGTGTCCACCCAGCTTCCCATCATTGGTCACTGGGGCTCGTCTTCCTTCCTCGTCGAAGGCCAGCCCGAACCTCCGCGCGGCGCGGCACCCGCGGTGTTCGACTCGGAAGTCACCCCGGATTATTTTCAGACGATGTACATCCCCCTCATCACTGGACAAACCTTCGACTTCTCCGATATCGCCTCCAATTCCAATAAAGTGATCGTAAGCGCCAAATTCGCACAGCGCTTTCTGCCCGCCGGAGCGCCTCTCTCAAAACGCATCCGACTCGGCGCCTCAGACGCCCCGTGGAGCACAATCATCGGTGTGGTGGGCGACATACACAGTCAAGGACTCGACCACGCTTCCGATCCCCTTGTTTATGTCCCATACTCCGGCAAAATTCACGCCAGCCTGGCCTCCGTCGTCCTGCGCAGCAACCAGGATGCTCGCAGCCTCATCCCCGCGGTTCGCGCTCAGTTCGCGGCCGTCGATCCTTCGCAGCCTGTTTTCGACGTTGCCACCATGCAGCAGCGAATCGACGACTCCATCGAAACTCCGCGGTTCTATATGACGCTGCTCACGCTCTTCGCCACCCTCGCCTTGCTCCTCGCCGCCGTCGGCATTTACGGCGTCATTTCCTACTTCGTCTCTCAGCGCACCCACGAAATTGGCGTTCGCATGGCTCTCGGCGCGCAGCCTGCTGATATGGTTCGCCTGGTCCTGGGCCAGGGCTTTGTTATGATTCTGATCGGCCTCGCGCTGGGTGTCGCCGGCTCTCTCGCTCTTACGCGCTATCTCGCAAATCTCCTATTCGACATCAGCCCTATTGACCCGTTCACCATCATCAGCGTCTCCGCCTTGCTCGTCATAGTCGCGCTATCGGCCTGCTACGCCCCTGCCCGCCGCGCAGCAAGCGTCGACCCACTCGTCGCTCTCCGCTACGAATAATTTCGCGTGTTTTTATTTGGGCACCGCCAGAAGCGAGTTAGCTCTTAGCGTTTCTTCGGCTCGCAACGTCTTCAGGATCGCTTTGCGCATTGCCGGTTCCGGGGCGCGAGTGCCCATCCACAGTTCCCATTGCGCGACACCTTGCGCCACGAACATTTCCACGCCAGAAACCGTGCGGATTCCGCGAGCTACCGCCATGCGCAGCAGCTTCGTCTGCAGCGGGCGATACACCATGTCCATCACCAGCTTGCAATTCAATTCGCTCGCTTCCAGCGGCGAACTCCCCGGATGCGGATGCATTCCCACCGGCGTGGTATGGAGGATCGCATCGAACTTTTCTTTCCGCAGGGCCGCTCGACGGATCACCCCGCCACTCACCGCACGCGCCAACTCCTTCGCGGCATTCTCCCGCCGCGCACACACCAGCACCTCCGCGCCAGCTTTCGCCACCGCGAACGCCGCAGCCCGCGCCGCGCCCCCCGCTCCAAAAATCAGGATGCGGCTTCCTTTGATTTTCAGCTTTCCTTGCAAGGAGCGCAGCACGCCAACGTAATCCGTATTGCTCCCCGCCAGTTTTCCGTCGCGGCGCACCGTGACCGTATTGACCGCCCCGATCTCTTCCGCCAGCGGCTCGCACTCCTCCAGATAATCGAAAATCCTCTTCTTGTGCGGGATAGTCACGCAAAATCCAGCCACGCCGAATTCCGGCATCACCTTCACATATTCCCGTAAATCTTCAACCAGGAAAGGCAGAAACACCGCATCCTTGCCCGCGGCCACATAGCCGGTGTTGTGCAGCAGAGGCGAAAGCGAGTGCCCGATGGGATTGCCGATCACGCCGTACACCCGGGTCTTCTTCGTCAGCTCATGCGCACGGTAAAGTTCTTTCAGTTCCTGCAATCGCACTTGCCCCGGCGCAGTTGCCACCGCCACCGGCGCGTACACCAGGGCGCTGCCCTCGCGCAACGCCAGAATCCGCGCGGGCAAACCAATCTCTCCCATCGGCACAGCCACCACTTTTTGCGAGCCGCGCGCCAATCGGAGCAGCCTTGTGCTATCCGATAATTTCCGCGCCATGGCCGCCACTTTCACCGCGGTCGCTCCGCCGCGCGCAGCCAGTTTCAATCTTGCCGGCAACTTCGGTGTGCGGCGAAAATCATGGATTGACAGCAGTACTTTCTCCGGCAGCCCACACGCCTCCACCGTCTTCCCGGGCATTTCTTGCAGCGTTTCGATTTCCAGGTCGCACCACTCGCAACCGGCCTCTTTCGCCTTTCGCAACCAGTACAATTCCGCTTCCGCCCCTCCCGCCAATTCGCCTCCGCCTACGCGCCTCCGGCACGTGGCAAGGAATACAGCATTCTTCGGAGCAGACTTCTTGAGCCAATAGAGGGCCTTTTCCCGTTCCGTATCGTTCGCCAACCAGTCCAGGCGTAGTTCCACGGTCGGCGTTTCCCGAAATGCCGCCCGAACCAGCGCCCCAAATTCCCCTGCCGTAGAGGCCGCCACCACCGCGCAAATGCGGGCCACCCCTGTTCCGAAGACGCTCATAGCCCTGAATACGCTCCAATCTATTGAAAATACGGCTTGTAGCACGTCTTAGCTAAAGTGTAAAGTCGCCCCACCCAATTTGTTGACGCGCCCCGGAGCCCTTGTTAGTTTCAAGTGTATGCAAGTCCCCGCACGGCCCTTTTTGGCGTGAGTCGAAGGAGTCTTCTAATGCGCGCAATTGCAGCAGGTATGGGTCTCGGCATGTTATTGGCAGGCGCAAGCGCCTGGACGCAGAGCACCCCACAGCAGCAACAAATGGCCGCCTCCACTGGACCTGTCGCCAACGCGACGTCCCCGGATTACTCGGCCGTCTATTGCTCGAACTTCGTTACGTCCGATCGTGGTGGCGATGACTCGCGCCTCATTTCCGGCGAAGAGTCCAACTCCAAATTGATCTTCGCCCTTCGCGACCTCGTCTTTATCAGCAAAGGTTCCAGCCAGGGAGTTCACGTCGGCGATCGCTACTCTGTTTTTCGCCCCGAGAAAGATCCCCTGGAATACCAATGGTTCAAATGGCAGGACAAGCTCATGAAAGCCATGGGCACCTATTACGAGGACGTGGGCCAGTTGAAGGTGGTAAACGTTCAGGCTAACGTCTCTACCGCCGAAGTCACCTTCGCTTGCGACTATCTCCAGCGCGGCGATTTCATCCGGCCTTGGCAGGAGCGCCCTTCCCCGCCTTACAAACCAGCCGATAAGTTTGACCAATTCGCGCCGGTGAACGGCAAATCCGTGGGCATGATTGTGGTCGGCAAAGAGTTCAGCCAGGCGTATGGAAAGTTCAACACCGTTTACGTCAATCTTGGCGCCAACCAGAGCGTGGCTGTAGGTGATTATGTTCGCTTTTTCCGCTACGAGGGCGGTAATGCCCAGACAGCCGCGAATTTTGACGACTACCAGTACAAGATGTATGGCTTCGGTAGCAATCCCGTAAAGTACCAGTGGAATGACCTTCCCAGGGACGTTCTTGGCGAAGGCATCGTGCTCAATGTCAGCCCCAATTCCTCCACCGTTTACGTTACCTACACCAGGATTGATATTTATGCCGGAGACTACGTGGAAGTCGAATAACAATTAACCCAATTTCGAATTGGCGCCCGCGTCTGCCGTTCAGGCGCGGGCTTTTTCTTGCGATGCACTAATCCCGGCCGCTTCACCAATGGCTCTCTACTTTCCTTCTTCCACGATTTCGCAGGTAAACGCATAGATAAGCGTGTCCGCGGCCTTCCACGCATCCCACGGTAAACCCGCTTTTCTACAGGTTTCTTTCAAAAACTGCTCGCGATCCAGATGGTGCTCCACCGCCACTTGCGGCAGCAACAAGCCGCGCCGGATACCTTGTTCGACCAACAATCCATGCTTCCCGATTTCAATTGCTTCCGGCTGAATTCGTTCCAGGGGGGACAGCAGCGATATTTCAATCTCCAGCCCGGGCAGTTCTTCGGGCTGCATCGGCGAGAATCGTGGATCTTCCAGGGCCGCCTCCGAGGCGCATCGCACAATACTTTCCCCCAACAGCTCTTTCGCCTGAATCACCCCGATACACCCGCGCAAACGCCCGTGCACGTGCAAAGTCACGAACACGCCGCAGCGCCACTCAAATATTTCTTCTTTGGGAATTTCCTGCAGGCGCCCTTGGGAAACGGCTTCAACCACAGCCCGGCGCGCCAGTTCCAGCAGGCTTGTCCGCTCGCTCTCAGAGAGGCAGCGCATCCTGCGGTTTCTTATGTACTTCCAGCAGGCTCAGCTTGCGGCGCTGCTTCACTCGATCGTCCAGTTGATTCCAGAAGCGGTAGAAATATTGTGCCGCGGATACCACCGCACTAATCACCACCAGCCACAGCAACGCCAGTCCCAGCGGGCGCAGCGAACGATGGCTGGCACCATAAATCAGCACCGCCGCCGCGCAGACCTGCAATACCATTTTTGTCTTGCCCAGCGTCGATGCCGCAATCGTGAATCCTTCCGCGGACGCGATATTGCGCAATCCCAAAATCACTAACTCGCGCCCGATGATGATCACCACCATCCACGCCTTCGCCAGGTGCATGTCCACCAGAGAAATAAATGCCGCGCAAATCAGCAACTTGTCGGCGATGGGATCCAGCAAAATTCCCAGTGTCGTCACTTGGGAATTGCGGCGCGCGAAATATCCGTCCGCCCAGTCGGTAGCCGCCGCGATCAGCAGAATCAGCACACCCCAGACCTCGAAGTGCATCGGAAATCCCGCAAGTTCCACGTTCGGGCTGCGCGTCAGCAGCACCACGATCAGAACAGGCACGATGAATATCCGCAATAACGTCAATGTGTTCGGCAGGTTCATAAGGGCGCGGACGGGAGGGCTTCGTTTGCTCCTTCTCTGGGCACTCGGCTCACTATAGTCTCCGTCATCCCAAGCGTCAACGTGGCCAAACGCCGTTTTGACAGGGTACTGCAACGTTACTAATCCCCACTGAAAATTCGTTTTCGCTGGGTACTCTTTCGTAACACAGCTGCTGCAAACCTGTGCAAATCCATATTTCCAGACTTGAACTGATTTTACACGGAACCGGCGCCGCCGCGCCCTTGCGACACAAATAACCGACTTATTTTCTATATGATACGGATGGTAACTTTGGACAGTGAAGACTGGTGGCAAAACAACACATGTTTTCGTTCCCGGAGCACCCTGGAAGTTTCCACAGCGTTTTCCACAAGCACGGCAACTCGCTGTCAGGCCCGATGTGACCCGATCTTATGTCACATTTTGTTCATATTTAGCGGATTTTCTCAGAATTACTCGAAAGTTATCCTGAGTGGTTCTCGAATTCTTCAGATGGCGTGCGGGCCGCGCAAAACGCGCACGGGCAGGAACAATATCGCGCGCAACAGCTCAAACACGCCGGTTACGGCGATGCCGACAAGTCGAAATGGCAGTAGCAACAACCACACAATCGGATACAGCACCAGCGCCAACAGCGCAATCGGCCAACACACCACCAACAGGATGCACCACAACAAAAAGGCGGCCATCTTCATTCCCTCCTCGTTCACCACTCCTACTTAGCATACGACGGCGAAGGCCGGAATGTTTCCTTCGCCTCGAAGTCCTTCAGCTTCAATCGCCGCGCGACCGCTTCCGGGATTTCCGCCTCCAGGTCCATGTGCGAATCGCTCACCTGCGATTGCAGCACCCGTCCCAGCGCGTGGATCAACGCAAGAGAGCGCCCCTCCGTCAGCGGCATGTGCAGCGAAAGTCTTACGATCGGATCGATGGGAAGCGCCGCGTCAATGCGCCTTAATAATTCATCCAGCCCCTCTCCCGTCAGCGCCGAAACAAACACCGGCGGCTCTTCTCCATTCTTCGTGTGAGACCACGCCGCGGTGAACTCTTCCCTTTGTTCCGGCGATAGCCGGTCGATTTTGTTGAATACGCGAAGCCGTGGCCGGTCCATCACTCCAAGCTCGCCCAGAATTTTTTCCACTTCTTCTTCCAGCTCGTCGTGATACGGATTCGAAATGTCGCTGACCTGCAAAATCAGCGCCGATTCCTGCACCCCTTCCAGCGTGGCGCGAAATGCCGTGAGCAATCCCTTGGGCAGCGCGCGAATGAATCCCACCGTGTCAGACACCAGAATCCTGCGGTTCGATGGCAGCCGCAACGCCCGGATCGTTGGATCGAGCGTCGCAAACATGCGCGACGAAACCAGCACTTCCGCCCGGCTCAGTGCGTTAAATAACGTGGATTTCCCCGCGTTTGTGTAGCCGACCAGTGATACGGTTCCCAGCGGCACCGCGTTTCGCGCTTCCCGCCGCAGCGCTCTCTGCTGGCGCACTTCGTCGATGCTGTTCTTGATTTTGCTCACGCGGTCGCGAATGCGCCGGCGATCGGTTTCCAATTTCTTTTCACCGGGTCCGCGCACGCCAATTCGGCCCGCCCCGCCCCCCGCTCCACCGGATCCGCCTCCGCCGCTCTTGCCGCCCAACCGGGACATCGCCGTGCCTTTCCCGGTCAGCCGCGGCAGCATGTAATTCAGTTGCGCCAGTTCCACCTGCAACTGCCCTTCGCGGCTGCGCGCGTGCTTCGCAAAAATGTCCAGGATCAGTTGCGTGCGGTCGATCACCCGCCGCTCTGTCACTTCTTCGATATTTCGCTGCTGCACCGGCGTAAGTTCGCTGTCGAAAATAATCAGCGGCGCTTGCCGTGCTGTCGCCTCGGCTCGAATTTCATCGAGCTTGCCCCGGCCAACCAGAGTCGCCGGATCGGCCGCGTCCCTTAACTGGAATATCGTGCCCGTAATTTCCGCGCCGGCGCTTTTCGCCAGCTCCACAAGCTCCAGGAGCGATTCGCGGCCTTGTTCTCCGGCCGGCATGCCCGGAATTCGCGGCGCGCGCTTCCACCCTACGCCCACCAGGAGGGCGCGCTCGGAAACAGAAGTGTCGTGCTGTGCTGTTTTCATGGATGGATCAAAGCCAGTCTTTGCGCGGAAACTTTGCGTTGTGTGGAGGGAAACTCCTCATCGCCCCAATTATACGTCCATTCCGTTCGCCCCGGATACCATCGCGCCAAGCTCTGCCCGAACGCGCTCCAGCGCTTCCTCTTGAATTCCCGGTTCGTCGCCAAATCCCGCAAGCCAGTGCACGCCTTTTTCGCGCCGGAACCACGTCATCTGTCTTTTCGCATAACGCCGCGTTGCTTGCTGGATCGCGGCGCGCGCCTCTTCCACCTTCATCTCTCCGCGCAGCACCTTGCGCAATTCGCGGTAGCCAATAAAATCGAATGCCTTCGCGTCCTCCGGCACTCCGCTCTCGATCAGTCCGCGAACTTCCTCCATCCAGCCTCGCGCAAACATCGCGTCCGTGCGCGCGTGCACGCGCTCGTACAAATCTTCCCGCGGCGGTATCAATCCGATCTTCACGGCGTGCCAGCCTTTCAAGGGCTTGCGGCCGCTCCGGTGCACCTCAGACAGCGGCTTCTTCGTCAGCAGGCACACTTCGATTGCGCGAATCAGTTTCTGCTCATCGGCCGGCATGATTTTTTCCGCGGATTCCCGGTCCAATCGCCGCAGCATGCGGTGCAAATACCCAGCCCCATGCTCGGAAGCCGCCGCCCACAGCCGCTCTCGCAATTCGTCCGACCGTTGCGGCACTTCCGCCAAACCCTCCAGTAACGCGCGAAAGTAAAGTCCCGTACCAACGGTCAACACCGGAATTTTTCTGCGCGCCCGGAGATCGTTCAGAACCTCAATCGCCCGCTCGCGATAACCGCCGGCGGTCGATTCGTCTTTCCCGTCTAGCACGTCCAGCAGGTGATGCGGCACGCCGCGGCGTTCATCCTTCGTGGGTTTCGCAGTGCCAATATCAAAGCCGCGATGCAACTGCGTGGAATCGCACGCAATCACTTCGCCGCCCAGGCGCTCCGCCAGCCACACTCCCAGCGCGGATTTTCCCGAAGCGGTCGGCCCTACGATAACCAGCAGGGGCAGATCGGCAGGCACATTCATTTATGGAATAGGATAGGCCACGCGCGGATCAACAGGATAGTCAGCACAATCAGCGCCAGCAGCAGGCTGCCCAGCACTTGTTGGCGTGCAATTTTCATATTTGGAGTGCGGCAGCCCAGCTGCCGCTTTTACAGCCTCAACCCTACTACCCAACTCGCCAGCCGGTCATCTCCATCCCAGCACTCTTCTCATCCTGAGCAGCGCTCCTTTAGGGGACGAAGGATCTCAACCTAAAAACCTATCGAAGCACTCTAATTCGAAGGAATCGGCATGTTGTAATAATACGTAAACCGCAGCTCGATGTACGGCCCCTTGAACTGCGCCGGCAGCGTGGGGAAGGGATTCGATGCGCGAATCGACGAAATCGCCGCGCGGTCCAGCGGTTCCTTGCCGGATCCAAAAACGCGTTGCGGGTCGCCGTCAGGCACGCTGCCATCTCGCATGATTTTGAATTGCAGCGAAACCACGCCCTGATCTCCCAACTGCACCGACGCGGGCATCACCGAGAACCAGTTTTGCCTCACCGTCAGGTACACGCGCCGCAGGTAATCGTTGAAGTCGACTCCCTCGGTGTCCGTGAGCATCTGGATCGCGCCACTCGCAGATCCACGCCCGCCACCTTGCCCACGCCCCGCGCCCGGAATCGGGCCACCACCGCCGATTGGTGCCGGAGTGTTCATCTTCTCCGTGGCGCGCGCGGCATCGCGAATCATATCTCCTGGCGAAGTCGACTTCGGCAGGTTCAGCCCGCTCTGCGGCACCGGCATATTAGGCTGTTCCAATTGCACCTGCGGCTTCGGTAAGTCGCCTCTGTTGCCGTCCGCTGGCTTCGGCGTTGGCGGAACGATGCTGGCTTTTGGTGCCGGCGCGCTGGGCAATTCTTTCTTCGGCTGCTCCGGTTTCGGTTGTGGCGGCGGTTGCACCGGTGGCGGAATAGGCGTCGGCGCCATCCTGCGTATTTCTCTTGGATCCACCTTTACCACGGGTCGCGGCGCCGGTGGAGCGGTCGGCTTTATCGATTCCAGCGCGCCCGGCGGCAACAATACCTCGATCTGCTTCCTCCCGATCTCATCCACTTCCTTCGATCGCGTGTGATACGCCAGGATCTCAACCAGCGCTACAACGAACACCAGGTTCAGCAGCAGCGAGACGATCGCCACCACCATTTCTCCCACCGGTCTTTTCTGCTTTTCTTCCGATGGCAGAAACGATAATTCACCCGTCTGAATAATGTCCGGCTGCACCAGGTCTTCGGACACGTGCAGGGTTTCCGGCAACACTTCCGGCGGCGCCGCTCCCTGCGGAACCGTGATTCTCTCGTCCATTTCCGTTGGCTGCGCCGGTAAATGAGAGTCATCTGGCTTTTGCAGTTCCGCGATATTCACATCGCGTGGCACTACCACGCGCGTCGCAATCGCTTCCAGCGGCAAATTGTTGGGAATAGTGGAATGCCCGTCCAGCGCCACGATCGGCAGCGTCGAGGGCACCAATGTCCGTTCATCCAGCGAAGTCGGCCGGCGCCGTGTCGACGGCTCCACATTAGCCGGTGGGCGCGCGCCTTGAGGCACTAAAGTCCTTGGGATCATTGTTTCCTTTTACGGTTTCCCTTTTACGGACACACTTGTCGCTACGGGTTGGACGCGCGCGCTGTGCTCACGGATGCTTTCCATGACGCGACCGGCCAACTCCAACGCGGCTCGCCCCGCGGCCCCATCCGTCTCCGGAGGCACCCGGGTCTTCACCGCCTCTACAAATGCTTCCAACTCCGCGCGCAAAGGTTCCGTTTCCGGCGCCGGGAGCTTCTCAAATCCAAATTCCGGCTGCGCCCCCGGTTTTTTCACGCCCACGCGCAGGGCGTCTCGCCGGGCATAATCCAGCGAAATATATTCGTGCTGCTGAAAAAAGCGCATTTTCCGCACGCGCTCGGTCGACACCCGGCTGGCCGTCACATTGGCCACCGCTCCACCGTCAAACTCCAGCCGCGCATGCGCGATGTCCACCTTGTCGGTCAGCACCGGGATGCCCACCGCTTTCACTTCCATCACCGGTTCCTTCACCAGCGCCAGCAGGATATCGAGGTCGTGGATCATCAGATCATAGATTACGTCCACATCCAGGCTGCGCGGCGTGAACACACCCAGCCGGTGAACCTCAAAAAACAACGGGCGGTTCACCACCGGCTCCACGGCTCGTACCGCCGGATTAAATCGCTCCACATGCCCTACCTGCAGGATGCGTCCCTTACGCTTCGCAACGCCAATCAGTTCGTCGGCCTCCGCCAGCGTCCGCGCCATCGGCTTTTCCACCAGGACGTCGATGCCCATCTCCAGCAGCGCGCAGCCAACTTCCTGGTGCGCGATCGTCGGCACCGCCACGCTGGCTGCATCCACCGCGCCACGCAATTCCTCTAAACTGGAGAACGCTCGAGTCTGGAATTCTTGCGCAATCGTTGCGGCCCGCCCGGCATCCTGATCGAACACGCCGGCCAGCTCCGCCGTCTCAATTTCCCGGTACGCGCGCACGTGATTCCGGCCGAATTCCCCACACCCGGCCACCGCCACGCGAATCTTATGCGTTCCCACACCGGCAGTCATGCTCATTCCTTATTCATTCCCTGGGAATCCCGGATTGGTTCCGCGTCCTTCATGGAAGGAAAAGCCTGAATCGCAATGCCCGAGGCGTTCGCCATTTCCAGGAGTTTTTCGCGGTCAAACAGCAACGTCCGCGCCGCATCGATGGCCAATGCCGTCGCCCCCGCCTTCGTCATAGCTTCGACGGTCGGTAATCCGACCACGGGTACGTCGAAGCGCATGTCCTGTTTCGGCTTACTCACCTTCACCACCACCAGCGGCTTTCCCTCTGCAAAACGAGCCGCGCGCAAAATCGTTTCGTCCGTTCCCTCCATGGCTTCCACGGCCACGCAGGCGCGATCCGCAATCACCACCGTTTGCCCGATATCCTGGGCCGCTATGTGCCGCGCCACGCTCAATCCGTACTCCATATCGGCGCCCTCATGCTCGTTCGGCGCGCGCCTTGTCAACACGCCCACTTCCGGCAGCAGCGGCTTCAGGAACAGCGTCGAATCTACCAGTTGAATTCCTTCGTCTTCAAGCACCTTCGCCACCGCGCCAAT
The DNA here is from genome assembly GCA_963709705.1 of Candidatus Acidiferrales bacterium. Taxonomy (GTDB): domain Bacteria; phylum Acidobacteriota; class Terriglobia; order Acidiferrales; family UBA7541; genus Acidiferrum. Next base: position 52,971 of record CAVPXU010000012.1, on the reverse strand, counting down.
CAACGAATCTGTATTTTTCTTCGGCAGCGAAAACAAAAGTTTGGCGAGCTTCCAGTCCGGCCGGATCGCGCTGAAAATCTTGTTGTGCTTCACTTGCCCGGCCATCACCGCGCGCTTCACTCCCTCTTGTTGCATCAGCGCGATGGCCTTGCTCAACTCGCCCAGGCTCACCCAGTGCAGCCGCTTCGCTAACTTTTCCAGTTCCGGTGAAGCTTCTTCCTTCAGCGCGATCACCGCCATCTCAATTCCCTGGCTCCGCGCCCCTTCCAGCACCAGAAACGGAAACCGCCCGTTCCCCGCGATCAATCCCCACCCCGCTGTGCTGTTCAATGCTTCAGGCATGAATCGAAGTCGTTCCTCGAGTGCGCTTTGTGGATACCTTATTTGCGCGTAAGAGCCCGCGTTAGCTGGCACGTTAGGGTCGGAGCTTCAGCTCCGACATACAGAACCCAAGCAAAAGGGCTTTAGCCCCTGAGGAAACTCCTTTCTTACTTCACAATCCCGCGCTCGGCCTTCTCCACAAATGCGATCATTTCCCGCACGTCGCCAGAATCTCCAAACATCTTGCGAAGCTCTTCCAGCGCCTGTGTGGTGTTCTTCTTCGACCGCACCAGCAACTTGAACGCGCGCTGCAGCACCTGAATGCGCTCCTCCGAAAATCCCTTACGCTCCAGCCCAATGGTGTTTGCTCCGAAGCACTTTGTCTCGCGTTCGGTCACAATCAGCGAAAACGGCAGCACGTCCTGCGTAATCACCGTACACGCCCCGATGTACGCATATTTCCCCAGGCGGCAATACTGGTGCACCGGCGAGAACGCGCCCACGGTCACAAAATCCTCGACGGTCACGTGTCCCGCGAGCGTCGCGCCATTCACGAACAGCGTTCCGCTTCCCACCTGGCTGTCATGTCCCACGTGCGAATAAGACAAAAAGAAATTGTCGTTTCCGATTCGCGTCACCCCGCCGCCTTTTTTCGTGCCGCGGCTGATGGTCACATGTTCCCTGAAAATATTTCCTTCCCCGGCCACCAGTTCGACGTGTTCTCCCCCGAACGTATAGTCCTGCGGATCGCCTCCGATCACGCTGAAAGGGTGAAATACATTGCGCGCCCCGAACTTCGATGGCCCCACGATCACCGCATGCGCGTGCACCACGCAGTCTTCGCCGAGTTCCACACCCTCCCCCACACTTGCAAAGGGGCCGATTTCCACTCCACTCGCAATTTTCGCCTTCGCGGAGACGATGGCCTGCGGATGTATTTTCTCTGCCGTCATTTCGCTGCGTTGTTTGCCTTTTCGCGGTCCACCATTACGCACATCAGCGTCGCTTCGGTCGCCAGGTTTTCTCCCACGAACGCTTTCGCCTGGATCTTGCAGAGATCGCCCCTCCACGCCAGGATGTTGACTTCCACGCGTAACTGGTCTCCCGGCACCACCGGCCGTCGAAATTTCACGTCGTTCATCGACGCCAGGTACAGAAGCTTTTGATCGCGGTCCGGAATTTCCTGCAGCAGCAACAATCCCCCCGCCTGGGCCATCGATTCCAGGATCAGCACTCCCGGCATGATCGGTTTCCCGGGAAAATGCCCCTGAAAAAAACTTTCGTTGATGGACACGTTCTTGATCGCCACGATGCGCTTGTAGCGCTCCATCTCCACCACTCTATCGATCAACAGAAACGGGTACCGGTGCGGCAAAAATTTCTGTATTTCGTTGATGTCCAATTCCATGCCCGCTCCTGTGCCGCACAACACCTTTCGGCGGCACGCCCTCCATATATCGCAAACTTCTCATTATAAGCAATCTCGCGGCCCTGCACAGCACATCTTATTTCGAAGCAGCTCTTTTCGCTCTGCGGATTCGCCGAGGCGGGCGCTGTTGTACGTCGCCACCCGCGTTGCTACCATTTGCTTGCTATGGAAACCCAGGCTTTTCCCAAATCTCTCCTCGCTCACCTTCGCAAACTTCTGCCGCGGATGACGGACACTCTGCGCCAGCTCACTCTCATCGAATCTCCCAGCCTCGACAAAAAGCACGCGGACCGCTGTGCCAGTTTTCTCGCGGACGAATGGCAGCTTCGAGGAACACGCGTGCAAATGTTCCCACAAAGGAATCGCGGCGATCATGTGCGCGCTGTGTGGACTCCCTCCTCCCGCCCGCCAGAGTCGCAACTCCTTGTCCTCGGCCATTACGACACGGTTTATCCCATCGGCACGCTTTCCAAAATGCCATTCCGCATTGTCGGCGGAAAGGCCTACGGCCCCGGCACCTTCGATATGAAAGCCGGCATCGTTCAGGCATTGTTTGCGCTCGAAGCCCTTCAGGAACTGGAAGCATCGGTGTCCAAGCGCCTCGTGTTTCTGTGGACCTCCGACGAGGAAATCGGCAGCGAATCCTCGCGAAAGCTGATTGAAGAAGAAGCGCGCCGCAGCGACGCCGTATTTGTGCTGGAACCCTCGCTCGGTCCCCGCGGAATGGCCAAGACGTCTCGCAAAGGCGTGGGCGAAGTTAAACTCATGGTCCACGGCCGCGCCGCTCACGCCGGGCTCGATCCCGATCAAGGAGTCAACGCCATTCACGAACTCGCCGGGCAGATCGCTCGCTTCGAAAAATGGAACGATCCCCGCCACGGCGTCACCGTCAATGCGGACCTCATCGATGGCGGCACGCGCACCAACGTCATCCCCGATCGCGCCAAGGTGAATGTCGATCTTCGCGCCTGGCGCCTGTCGGACATGCACGCGCTGGAAAAGCGCTTTCGTTCGCTGAAGCCCATTCGCCGCGGCGCAAAACTGGAAGTCCGCGGCGGCTTTGACCGCCCGCCGCTCGAGCGCAAGCACAGCGCCGCGCTCTATCTGCGCGCCAAATCGCTCGCCAAGCAAATAGGATTTTCGCTGGGAGAAGGTCCAGCCGGTGGCGGCTCCGATGGCAACTTCACCGCCGCTCTCGGCATTCCCACGCTCGATGGCTTCGGCGCTGTGGGCAACGGCGCGCACTCCACGCAAGAATTTATTTTCTACAAAACCATGCCGCAGCGCGCCGCGCTATTAGCTGCGATGCTTGCCACTTCCTGACGTCAACAGGTCTGTTTAATTGTCAGCTCAGATGAGGGCAGTGCAAACCTAGTGCCCATAATTTTTCTTCAAGTATTCCGCGGTGGATCGCGTCAGATCGCCGTAATCGTCGTGCAGCACTTCCTTCAACGCATCTTCCGTCGACGCGCCCGCCGAAATGCGATCCAGGATGCGCTCCATGTCCGCCATTCCCTGCGTTTCCACGATGTATTCCACGTTCGCCAGCGCCCACGCATACGCATAGCGCGCCACATCCGCAGGCAATCCCATCCAAGATCCTTCCAGCCGATCCAGCGACGCCGCCTGCCCCGCGTCATAAACCTGCAGCAGCACCGCCGCATTTTCGTCGCTGCGTTTCCCTTCCATCCACTGCGCCACGCCTTCCTGAATCCACGTTGGCGCGCGCCCTCGCGTTTTCTGCTGGATAAAACTGTGCGTCAATTCATGCTTCAGCACGCGCGATAGTTCCGCATCCACGTTGGTCAATCCCTGCACCGGCACGCGGATCCTTCCGTCGTTCAACGCGCCCACCCAACCCGGCGCGCGCGTAATGTCCGCAAATTCCTGTTGCGTGTACAGCACCACACCAATCGGTTCCGGCGGCGTGTAGTTCAATTCCGATTCGATCGTCGAGTAGTGCGTCTCCAGCACGCGCAACACGTCCCGCGCCAGCACCGGCTCGGCGGTTCCGTTGTATTTCAACTGGAAATGCGCGCTCTCGTTCTCTTTGTAATTTTCTTCTTCCTCTTTATCGCGAACCGCCTTGTCCAGTGCCGCCTGTGTGTCGCTGTCCGGCTTCAACGCCAACGATTTCTTCCACTCCGCCACCGCCTGCTCCGGCCGGTTCATGCCGTAATACGCCCAGCCTTCCAGCTTATAAATGTCCGCATTGTCCGGAGAAACGCGCTTGGCCCGCTCCAGATACTCCACAGCCTGTTTGAATTCGCTCTTCTTCAGATACAGATACGCCACATTCATCAGCAGCACCGGCTGCTCCGGCAAATACGTGATCGCCGTCCGTTCGTCGCCCAGCGCGTGTTCCATGTCGCCATGCGCCAGCTCAAACTGTGCCGCGGCATGGTGCGCCAGTGCTGCCTTTTCATTCGCCTTTGCGTTCCCGCCGCGCGCCTCCCCTTCCATGCGCGCAATATAATCCCGGTCGATGGAGCCGTCGTGCACCGCCGCCTGGTCAATGGCTGCCGCGTCCGCCGTCGCTTCCATCAGCGGTGGCGAAAGATTCAGGCTGGACGCAGCGGCCGCCGGAGATTCGCTCACCGGCATCAGCCCGCCCTTTTCGATATGGTCCACAATGCTCTTGGGAATCGAAAGCTCGCCCGCGGCAGTTTGATAGCGCACTTTGTCGCCGTCCTCGACGACGTTATACGCCACGATCTGCCGCCCGTTCTTCAGCACGATCTTGTCCGCGAACACCCCGCCGGCGCACACCAGCATCCCCGCAAACAGCAACAGCATCCGCGCTATGGCTCTCTCGCCTTGCATCCCTTTATCTTAATCCGCCGACCTCACGCGTTTTCCGCTGCCTTGTCCCCGCATGCCGAAAGTGACTACACTCAATGGATGCGTTTTCGCTCCGCCCTCTTTTCCATTCTTTTCGTGTGCGCTCCGGCCCTATATGCCGCGGATTCTCCTCGTGACGTCCTCGCTTCTCTCAACGCGCTGCGCCTCGATTCCGATCACGTTTACACCATCGCCGCCACTGACCGCATCGAGCTCCGTCATGGCGATCTGGTCCTCGCCTTCGAGCGCGGAAAATTCGTGTTCTTTCAGCCCTTCGACGGCCGCATAACCGGTTTTGTCTTTTCCGGGGTCGGCCACGCCCTGGCCCTCCCGCGAGACCAGGTCGAAAAACAGCAAATGGCCCGCTTCCTCGGTGCGCCCGTTCTCGATGAACAATTTGTCTCCATTTACGCCCGCTTCACCGACGACACTGCCAAGGATCTCCTTTCCCAACTCACCCAAGCCTCCATTCAACCCGCCGCGGACGCCGCGTTCACTTCTCTCTGGCTTCCCCAACTCGAACGCCTGAATCCCACACACTCCCTGCGTGTCCTGTTTGAGAAATATACCTCTTCGCCGCGCCATTTCTTCCACGCAGGCATCGACGGCATTCTCACCGGCCCTTTCGACGTGCTCATGGATGACATGCGCCACGAAAATTTCATGCTTGGCCAGCCCCACGTCGTCAACAAAATCGGTTACTACGATGTCTGGACCTCGTACACGCTTCCCGGTTTTACTCCTCCCTCGGTTCTGTTTCACGCCGTCCATTACCAGGTCAACACCACGATTCATATGGACAATTCCCTCGAAGGCGATGCCTCCGTCGATTTCAACACCGCCATTGCCGGCGAAGGCGTCCTCTTTGTTCAGCTTTCGCGCGTGCTCAAGGTCGATTCCATCTCCACGTCCACCGGCGAAAATCTTGTCTTCTTCCAAAACGAGGGCATCACCGAGCAGCAACTGCGCACCAAAGGAGATGACACCCTCTGCGTCTTCCTGCCCCGCCTGTCCAGCGCCGGAGCTACGTTCTCTCTGCGCTTCCACTATCGCGGCAACGTCATCGAAAATTACGGCAATTCCGTCCTCTTCGTTGGCGCTCATCAGAGCTGGTATCCACATTTCGGTGACGCTTCCGAATTCGCCCCGTACGACCTCACCTTCCGTTGGCCCAAACACTTGCGATTGGTCGCCACCGGCGAAAAATCCGATGAACACGAAGACGGCGATCACATGGTGGCCCACTGGAAGTTCAAAATTCCCGTGGACGAAGCGGGCTTCAACCTCGGCGAATATGCTTTCACCTCGCAGCCTTCCGGCAACCATGTCGTGGAGGTCTACGCAAATAAGCTGCTCGAGCAAGCCATTCTCTCGCGCCTGCAACGTCCTGCGGTTGAGGCTGTTCCCTTCCCACGTGGTCCGATCGTGGGCTTGTCCTCCAGCATCCCTCCGCCGCCGACCCCAAGCCCCGCGGATGCCCTGAATTCACTGGCGCGTGAAGTCAATTCCTCGATCACTTTCTTCGAAAAATACAACGGCCCGTTTCCTTTCCCGCGCCTTGCGGTTGCGCAGATTCCCGGATCGTTCGGCCAGGGTTGGCCCGGCCTGCTGTACCTCTCCACATTCGCGTTTCTTCCCCCAGAGGCGCAGGAACGCGCCGGCCTCAGCTCCACCACGCAGGAAGCCTTCACGGATATCATGCCGGTCCACGAGGTCGCGCATCAGTGGTGGGGCAATGTGGTTGGCTGGTCCAGCTATCGCGACCAGTGGATTGACGAAGGTCTCTCGGTTTATCTCTCGCTCCTCTACGCCGACTCTCAGAAACTACCCGAGCATGCCGTCGCTTCCTGGCTGGCGCGCTACCGCAAGCAATTGATCACCAAGCCCACGGATTCCGATCTCGCTCCCGGCGATATCGGTCCGGTTACCATGGGCACCCGTCTCTCTTCCTCGAAATCGCCGGACGCCTACGACGTGGTGGTCTATTCCAAGGGCGCCTGGATCTTCCACATGCTCCGCGAAATGCTGCGCGAGCCCAACGCCCATGATCCCGACGCGCGCTTCATCGCCCTCTTACACACGCTGGTAAGCAAGTACGGGCAAAAAGCGCTTTCCACGGATCAGCTGCAAAAAGAAGTCGAAGCGGTGATGACCACGAAAATGGATCTCGAAGGTGGCCGCTCAATGGAATGGTTTTTTGCGGAGTATGTTCGCGGAACCGGCATCCCGCGCTACAAAGTCGAATTCACCACACGGCGCACCGAAAAGGGCTACCAGGTGCGTGGAAAGCTCTTTCAATCAGGCGTGCCTCGTTCTTTCATCGCCCCCGTGCCGCTTTACATCGGCTCTGCGGCAGGCCGCAGCGTCGTTTTCTTGGGCACGGTGCAGGCTGCCGGCGACGAAACGTCATTCTCCTTCAGCACTGCCGTCGATCCCCACAAGATTTTGATCGATCCGCGCATGACGCTGCTTTGCGCAGCCGAGTAGAGAACGGATTTCCGCGTAAGCCCGTCTACCGGTTCTTTTCTAGCAACTGTTTTTCCAGCATTGGGCTGTCCAGATTCAACTCCGCCTTGCCGCCCTCGCCCAACACGTACGGATACCCTTCGGGATCGCTCGGCACTTCCTTCAACAGCCCGGCTTGCACCAGTTCGCCGATCTTCGTTGCGCGATGGCCGGTCTGTGCCTCATATTCGTCCGCCAACCGGTTAATTTCCTTCAAGTCGAGTTCCACCTTCATCAGTTTCAGGTGTAACTCTGCGTTTTGCTTCACCATGAGATCGGTCGTTGTCTGGTACACCTGAAGCCACAAGAAGTAGGAAGTTTCCGGCGATTCGCCCTCGGCCGCGATCTTAGCTGCCATCACTTTCATCCAGATCATCGCCTTCGGATTCTTGCTGCCTTCCGCAAACGCCGCGGACGCCTTCGGATAATCCTTCGCGTCGAAGTAATACACGTTTCCCAAATCCTGATACAGCCGCCACTGGTCCGGGTTCTCTTTGATTCCCCGCTCCAGCAATTTCACGGCGAGGTCTGGCCGCCCGGCCCCGCGCGGCGGGCTATCGCTCAAAAACACGGATCCAAAGCGGTACGCCGGCATCAGATGAGGATCCAACGTTGTGGTGATATCCAGAAGCGACCACAATAACTCCAGGTTCGTTTGGTGCAGCCGGTGTTTTTCTCCGAAATATTGCACCACGCGCGTCCAGTAAATTGCACCGACCAGCGGCGCGTATTCCAGGCTCAGCTTCTTCACCAGGTTTCCGGACCGGAATGCCAACTGATCCTGCTCTACATCGATCGAATTTTTCATGTGATCGATGCCCCGCTGCAGTCGCCACACTCCCGCGAATCCCACAAGAATCACGGCGCCAAGCAGCCAAGCGGTAATTTTTCCGGATTTCATTTCAGGTTCCGGCGCGAAAACACCATCGCCGCGCCTATTAATACGATGCCCACATAGACGATCGCGTACGCCGTGTCGTGCCACACCAGGTTTCCCGGCACTCCCCGTCCATGAGACACCGCTCCCATCACATTGAAATTCTCAAAATTCGGCAGCACATAAGAAATCCCGCGCAGCAGTTTCATCGTGGCCGGAGTGATATCCATCGCTTGCATCGTCCGCAAATCTTCCGCGAACACACCCGCGATGTAAATTCCCACCGTGAACAGGATGGCCAGAAACGGCGTGGTAAAGCAGGAAAACAACATCGCCAGGGCCACAACCAGCGCAAGCTTCAGCAGGATCAGGTACACCGCTACCAGCACATACCAATCGCTTCTTTCCAACGGATGCTTCACGCTCCACAGCACCACGTACAATCCAACCGCCATCGCGCTCGTGTTCACCGCCAACGTCATTACTAGCCCACCGTATTTGCCCAGCAAAAATTGCCAGCGTTCCACCGGCTTGGCCAGCAACGCGTACAGCGTGCGCTTGTCCATCTCCTTCGAAACAAGTCCCACGCCGATGAACACCGCGATAAAAATTCCGATCACGGAGATCGCCGTCAGCCCCAGGCTCACGATCACGCTTTCTTCGATGCCAATCGAGATTTGCCCCACCAGAACCGCGGCGCCCATCATCAGCAGCGCGAAAAACACCAGGTTGTACAGCACGCGGTCTCGCACTGCCTCGCGAAACGTGTTCGTCGCCACCACCCACACATTCCTCATCGGCTGCTGACCTCGACCGCGTTCGCCTGCGCGCGGTCGGCCTCCACCAGGTTCATGAAAAATTCTTCCAGCGTCGGCTTGAGCTGCGCTACGGACAGAATTCGCGCGCCCGCCACCTTCAATTCATCCAAAGCTCCGTAAAGTTCCGCCTCCGGCAACTCCACCCGGTAGCGCTCGCCCGTCTTCGTGGCCTTCTCAAGCAGCGCTAGCTTCCTATCACCGGCGGGCAGCTCAAATAAAATTTCCATGCCCTGCGCCTGAATCCCCACGATTTCTCCCGGCGTGCCCACTCCGCGCAACTTGCCGCCCACGATCACGCCCACACGATCGCAAAGCATCTCCGCATCCGATAAAATATGCGTGGAAAACAGGACCGTTCGCCCTTCCTTCTTCAACTCCAGAATGATGTCGCGCACTTCCCGGCGTCCCAGCGGATCGAGCCCGGACATAGGCTCATCCAGCACCACCACTTCCGGATCGTGCAGAATTGCCTGAGCCAGCCCAGCGCGTTGCAGCATGCCTTTCGAATATTTCCTCAGCTGCAGCTTTTTCGCCGTTTCCAATCCCACCTTTTTCAGCATTCGCTCCACGCGCTCTTGCCGGTCCGCCGCCTTCAGTCCGTGAATGCGCGCAAAATAATCCAGCAGCTCGGCCGCGGTCAGGTAGTCGTAGAAGTACGGCTGCTCCGGCAAGTACCCGATCTGCTGGTGCATGGACACGTCTTCGATCGATTTCCCCAGGATGCGCGCTGTGCCTGAACTCGGAAAGATCAGCCGCATCAGCAGCTTTATGGTCGTGGACTTACCAGCGCCATTCGGCCCCAAAAATCCAAACACCTCGCCCTGCTGCACTTCCATGTTCAGACTCTCAAGCGACCGCTTCTTTTTTAGGTGTAGGAAACCGAACGGGTATTCCTTCGAGAGATTCTCGATCTCAATGGCTGGATTGGGCATGTTTCTATTCTTAGAAAAGACACAGCGCGCCGTCAACGCACTCCCCGCCCCACTGTTCGCCAGCAGCAATGCCCACAAAAACAAAAAGCGCGGTCAGCCCGCGCAATTTCCTCCTTCAGTTCCTTTACTTCCTTACCCTCCTTTATTTCCTGCGCATTTATTCCTGGGCATTCTCATTTGCTAATTTGCACCAGATCGCCCTGCCCACCCGGCGCCACCGGTTCCAGCTTCTGTCCAGACCGCCAATTGTCCAGTATCCCCACCTGTTGCACGCAGCTCACCGTGCACCGTGGTGCGCATCCCTTGTGCGTGTGGAATTCCCGGCGTCGCATCTCCGCCGTGTATTTTTCCAGCGGCACGCCCGGATACCCGCGCTGCTGCGAGCACCAATGCACCAGCCCATCCTCGCAAATGTACAGGTACCGCGATCCCGCGCGGCACTTCCAATCGTGCTCCCGGCCTTTCGCCACATTGTGCTGGAACTCGTTGAAGCGTGAGTACGACCGTTTCCCCAGCGTCATGATCTCTTCAAATATTTCCTGGTCCCTCTGCCCCAGTGGCTTCAGCTGGCCGTCATGGTCGTGGATAATCCCCACCGTGCTCGTAAATCCCAATTCCAGCGCGCGGTGCGCAATCTTCAACGCGTCTTCCGAATTCTTCACCCCGCTGCCCAGCACGGAATTGATGTTCACCTGAAACACCGCCCACTCGGACAGCATTTCCAGCCGCCCGTCCAGTGTCTTCAGGCTCTTCTTCGAAACTTCATCCGGCACCGCATTATCGATGCTGATTTGCAGGTGCTCCAGCCCCGCCTCATTCAGCCGCTCGATGCGATCTTTGTTCAGGAAGAACCCGTTGGTGATCAGCCCCGCAATCATCCCGCGCTTTCTAATGTGCCGGATCACCTCGTCCAGCTCCGGGTGCATCAGCGGTTCGCCCCCGCTGATGGTGATGATGGACGTGCCCATGTCCGCCAACGCATCCAGCCGCTTCTTCATCTCTTCCAGCGGCACCGGCTTCGACGTGTCGTCAAACTCGTTGCAGTACGTGCAATCCAGGTTGCATCGCCGCATCGGGATAATGTGCACCAGGAACGGATGCTTCGTGGATGCCAGCGCCTTCCCGATCCGCAACAGCTCCCTCACACGGGTGCGATAGAAACGTCGCCGCCTCCGCTGCCACGTTTCCGCGGACGCCTTCCCTCGTTGCCTCACAATCGCCATCTTTTCCTGATTTCCCCCGCCCTAATTATACCTTAGCCTCTCGTTCTATCGTTTCCGCCGGGCCACTTATGCACTCCCTCGGCGCGCTTCTGAAACCACAACCGCCCCCAACTGCAATCAAGCTCCCGTATCCACTCCCTCCGTCTAGGTCCTGCACCAAAAACAGAACAGCCGAGGCCACTCGCCGCCCCGGCTGTCCCTCTCTCCTGGTTTTACGTTTCCGGCTGCCGCTCAGGCGAGCAGCGCCGCGATTTGTTAATCCTTGTACGGCAAATAGCGCCACATGTCGTTGAGGTAGCCGTTCCCGGTCGTGCTCGTGGAATCGTATCCCTCACCGCCGAAGAGCCATAGCTGCCCGTTATTATCTATCCAGTGCGTCGCGTTGCTGCGACCGCCCGGGGTCCAGATGTAATAGGTAAAGTAGCCACGCGTCAGAGTGCCATAGATGCCATTCGGGCTACCCGTATTCGAACCCTTGACCCATGTCCAAGTGCCGGGCTGGCCCGCAACGGCGTTCGGTGTGTAAACCCAGAAGTCGTTTAGGGCTCCGTTACCGTTCGTCGCGGTGGAATCCAAACCCCATCCGCCAAAGAGCCACATGTTTCCGCCCTTGTCGACCCAGCCGCTGGCTCCCCAACGCGATCCTGGGAAAATGCCAGCCGTCGCGCCCGTCAGACCGACAGTACCGGCCGCGTTCGTCGTGTCAGGAGGGCCAATCAAAGGCACGAGCCCATACGCTCCAGTCTGGTTAGCCACTGTCGAGCCCATCACAAATGTCCATTGCTTGCTTGCAATGTTATACATCCACAGATCGTTGAGAATTCCGTTCGTGGTGCCTACGGAGTCTTCGCCTTCTCCGCCAAAGAGCCAGAGGTTTCCGTTGCCATCTGCCCAGCCAACGCCTTCATGGCGTCCGCCGGGAGCATTCGATGCTGACGCAGTGCCCGCCGTCCCATAGCTCCCGTTCTGGTTAGCCAGGTTGGTGTTGCCGCCCGAAACCCAAACCCAGGCGCCACCCGTGTATTCCCACAGGTCGTTGAGGTAGCCGATATTTCCGCTGCCGTCGTAACCATACCCGCCGAACAACCAGAAATTCCCGGAACCATCCGTCCAGCAGATTGGGTTGACGCGAGAGCCAGGGGTTAGCACACCCCCTGTATAAACACCGTTCAGGTCGGTGCCGGTTCCCGTGATCGGAATTTCGGTCCACGCTCCCTCGGTCGTGGTGTAGTTAGACGCGTTCAAGCCGCTGGTGTTGAACTCCCAAAGATCGTTAAGAAAATGCGCACCTGGCGTCTTACCACCGAACATCCAGAAATTCCCGGCATTGTCGGTCCAGGTGCCCGCGCCCACACGAGCTTCAGGAGCAAGAGGCGTGCCTGGATAAAATCCGCCTTGTGCTTCGGTCTGAGCGTTGAGTATGATTTGCGCGCCGATGGTGGTGGCAACCGTGTTCACAGTTTCCTTGGTCGGATCATAGCCACCCGCAAGCTGCCATTCACAGTAGTCGCCAAACATTACGCAGACCCACATATCGTTCATCGGCGCGTCTTGGGTGTCGGGTGCCGAGTTCCCCGACAATTCCCAGCCATCGCCACCGAACAACCAGAGATTGCCGTTTTTGTCAGTCCAGCCCGCAGCAGAGTATCTAGCGCCGGGAGTATTCGTAAACGGATTGGGAATCGTTGTCGGCGCCGACGAGGGAAGCGCTCCATACGCAGGCTTGGAAATGGTCCCGGCCGTATTCGTGCCGTCGATCCAGGTCCAGTCATCATGTGCGCAGTCGACTATGATGCTTGTGACATTTGCAGTCACCACGCCTTTATAATTCCATAGCGTACAGCCCTGTGGCTGGCTGCTGGCCGAGTGCAACACCGACACCTCATATTGATCGTTCAGGGCGTAGGGCGTGGCAAACGTGAACGGCCCATTTTCCGTGATCGTCAGGGTGTTGCCCAACGTGTCCTCGATAACGAAAGTTCCGTCAGTGATGGGGCCATTATTTGTCGGAACACCCGCCAGCCCAACGATCGTTCCGCCGACGCTATAGGTTACTGCCGGACAAGTGACCACAACGCTGGTGACATTGGCAGTCGCCGTTCCGCTCGCCGTGCTGGGTGTAACCACACAAGTCTGCACCGGCCCTGTGGGCTGCGCCGCAATCGTCACTGTGAAAGCCGTTCCCGTGGGAACAAAATTCTTGAACGTGAATGCTTGATTTCCATTAGCTGCGCTGATCGGAAGCTGTTCCAAATCGCTGCTGTTTTGCAGAATCAACCCCGTGCCGACAAGCCCGGTCACCGTGCCGCCGATGGAATAGCTCAACACGCAGCTCACTCCAACGTTAGTCACATTCGCGGTAGCCGTCCCGCTTCCGCTCGTGACCGTGCAAATCTCGTTGGGGCTCGTGGGTTGCGTGTTCACCGTAACCGCATAAGCGTCCGTTGGTCCGGTCACCGGCGTCTTGAATGTGAACGCCCCGTTCGCCGTAAGCGTCAGGCTGTCGCCACCGTTATCCTGCAAGATCACACTCGCGCCCTGCGCAAGTCCGGATATCGTGCCGCCAATCGTGGCGGTAACTGGATTCGTGGTGCACGCAATGGAGACACTGGTGATATTCGCCGCCGCCGTTCCTGTACCGCTCGTCACCGTACAATTCTGACCCGGCCCTGTTGGCTGCGCCGCTACCGTTACGGCAAACGTCTCGCCGCTTGGCACCGACTTGGTAAACGTGAATTTCGTGCTCCCAGGAGTGACCGTCGTAGTATCCGTCGTCGTGCCGTTAATCGTGTCCTTCAATTCCAATCCACTCCCGGTCAGCCCAGAAATGCTGCCGCTCACTGTGAACGCGCCTGTGCCTGTGCCGCCGCTCGTCGAGTTGGTCTTCAGGCCGCTGCACGCGCTCATCAGAAATGCCATCCCAACCAGGAGAGCTAATGTCGCTTTTTTGCTGGGGATCATTTTCGTCCTCTTCTCCATCTCACGCTCAGGTGGCGCGGCCCTCATTGGACCTGTCGCACCTCGCAGGTAATCTCTTCCCCACCCAATCGTCTCCAACCCGCGGCACACAGCTTCCTGACTGCTGCGAGTTTCCGGTTCCGGTTGAACAAAAACCCCAGAGGAGAACGACCACCCAGGTATAGAAGTACTAAAACCTGCATCCCTAGATTGCCGCTCGTTCTTTTGCAGGGCAACACTCCCTGAAAGGACCTGTGCTGTACTGAGTAATAACTTGCCAAATTCAGATGGAATCTTCGCCCGTCCTGACGGTCACCGCCAAAAACTGTCCCATTGGCCAACTTGTCCCGTTTTGGACCGTCCCCTAACCTCTTCCTCAACCCCAGCTTCCCAAAACGGTCCTTTCCACCAGGCGAACATATGCTTACTCTCGCACGCCGCACCCTGTTTCCCGCATCACTGGTTCTATCAGTGATCTTGCTCACGGGTTGCGCCTCCAGCACCAGCACTCCGGGCAATAGCGGAGGCAACGTCACCGTCCCTCCCGCTCCTTCGGGCCTCGCCGCCTCTCCCGGGAACGCGCAGGTCAGCCTTTCCTGGTCAGTCTCTTCCGGCGCCATTTCTTATCACGTGAAGCGCTCCGCCGTTTCCGGCGGCCCGTACATGCAAGTCGCCGCGCCCAGCGGCACCACGTATCTCGATACATCGCTGACCAACGGCGCAAAATATTTTTATGTTGTCTCCGCCGTGAACTCCGCAGGCGAAAGCGCAAACTCCGCCGAGGTCAGCGCCACTCCCACAGCCCCGGCGAATCCGCCACCAACTCCTGCCAACCTGCAAGCCACCGCGGGAAACGCGCAAGTCTCTCTCGCGTGGTCCGCCAGCACCGGCACCACCAGCTACAACGTAAAACGTGCGACAACTTCCGGCGGCCCTTACACCAAAATCTCTTCGCCCACTACCGCGAACTACACCGACACCGGACTCACCAACGGCTCAAAATATTTTTACGTTGTTTCCGCCGTGAACTCCGCCGGCCAAAGCGCCAGCTCCAATCAGGCCAGCGCCACTCCCACCGCTCCCGCCAATCCCGACGTCACCATCACCATCAATCCCGCGAACACGCATCCCATTTCGCCGTACATCTATGGGATCAATTTTTACTCCGGCATCACCGGTGCTCCCCCCGATCTGACATTCGATCGCGCAGGCGGCAACCGCTGGACCGCCTACAATTGGGAAACCAACGCCTCCAACGCGGGCAGCGACTACCTCTACGAAAACGACAATTACCTCAGCAGCAGCACCGTTCCCGCCGAAGCCGTCCGCAGCTTCATCGCGGGAGACCAATCGCTCGGTATCGCCAGCCTGGTCGCCTTCCAACTGCAAGGGCTCGTCGCCGGCGATGAAAATGGTCCGGTCAGCGTCGCCAATCCTCCCGACCTCACCCGCTTCAAGCAGGTTGTGTACATGAAAAGTACGCAGTCGTCCGCGCCATTCACTCTCAATCCGTCCACTTCGGATGCCTACGTTTATATGGACGAATTCATCTGGGCGCTGGACCAGAAATTTTCCGGGCAATCCATCTTCGGCACGAATCCCAGCACGCACCCCGTCTTCGTGCAGCTCGATAACGAGCCGGAACTCTGGAACTCCACGCATCTCGAAGTGCAGGGCCCCAACCCCATCACCTCCGACGCTTACATTTCCAAAACCATCGCGCTCACCGAATCCCTAAAGAACCAATTCCCCGATGTGCTCATCTTCGGCCCCGTCCACTACGGCTTCGAAGGAATTTACAATTGGCGGGGCGAACTCAGCGCCACGCCCACTGGCAACAATTGGTTCCCGGACAAATATCTCCCCGCCATCAAGAGCGCTTCCGCCACTTACGGCAGGCCTCTCGTGGATGTTTACGATTTCCACTGGTATTCGGAAGCCACCGACGGCAGCGGCAACCGCGTCACCAACCTCACCGGCGCCACTCTGACCGATGCGCAGGTGCAGGCCATTGTCCAGAGCCCCCGCAGCCTCTGGGACACCATGTACACCGAAAATTCCTGGATCACCGCGGACGTTCTCAACGGTCCCATTTATATTCTCGGACGCTTGCAATCGCGCATCGCCGCTGAAAATCCCGGCATGAAGATTTCCATCACCGAATACAACAACGGCGGCGGCCAGCACATCGCAGGCACCATCGCGCAAGCCGACAACCTCGGCATCTTCGGCGCGCAAAATCTTTTCGCCGCCAATCTCTGGCCCCTCAACGACACATCTCCTTACATCCTCGCCGGATATCGCGCCTTCCGCGATTTCGACAACGCCAATTCCAATTTCGGCGACACTTCCCTGCAAGCCACATCCAGCAACGTCGCCAACGTCGTGGTCTACGCCAGCACGGACACCGCCCTCTCCGACCGCGTCGTCTTTGTCGCCATCAACCGTTCCACTTCCACGCAAGTCACCGCCATCAACGGCCAGACTCTCTCCGGCACCGCGCATCTCTACCAAATGACCGCCGCCTCCGCCCAAAACCAAAGCCCCATCCAACCCGTCCCCGCCGGCACACAAGCTGTCTCCGGCACTTCACTAACCGTAAGCCTTCCCCCACTAAGCGTCACCACCATCGACATCTACTGATCCCACCAATGTAGCGCTGGCTTTTACGCCAGCGCTTTCCATACCAAAAAACACCTCATTCCGAACGAAGTTCACGAAGTGAGGATAGCCGCCCCTTTCCGCGCCTTTTGCGGAAAGAATCCCTATTTGCTCGAAGCGCAACCGCAATTCCCACACACGGTCCGTGGGTTCTCCTTTGCCTCCTCCATCTCCTTCACTTCCTGAAACTCAGTTTCCATCTCCACTCACTTCTTGCCGGTCTCACTACTTGCTAAACTATCTCCATCGCTCCTCAGGAGACCTCTCATGTCCGACGCCACGCAATTCGCCAAGCCCGTTTCGTCCCGTACCGAATCCGACAGCATGGGCAAGATCGAAGTTCCGATGGACCGCTACTACGGCGCGCAAACTGCCCGCTCCCTCGTCCACTTCGCCATCGGCAAAGACACCATGCCTCCCGAGCTGATTCGTTCCTTCGGTATCCTCAAAAAAGCCGCCGCGCTCGTCAATCGCGACCTCGGCAAGCTATCCGAAGAAAAAGCCAATCTCATCACGCAAGCCGCCGACGAAGTCATCTCCGGCAAGCTTCACGAACATTTTCCGCTTCGCATCTGGCAAACCGGCAGCGGCACGCAGACCAACATGAACGTCAACGAAGTCATCTCCAACCGTGCCATCCAGATTGCTGGCGGCGAAATGGGCACAAAGAAGCCCATTCACCCGAACGACGACGTCAATATGTCGCAGTCCAGCAACGACACCTTCCCCGCCGCCATGCACATTGCCGCCGCCACAGAAACTTCGCGCCGACTTCTTCCCGCACTGAAAAAACTTCGCGATGCCCTGGACGCCAAGGCAAAGGAATTCGCGGGCGTAGTCAAAATCGGCCGCACGCATCTCCAAGACGCTACGCCGCTCACTGTTGGTCAGGAATTTTCTGGATGGGTCAGCCTGCTCGATCGTGATGGCACCCGCATCGCCGTCGCTCTCGATGGCCTGCTCGATCTGGCGATCGGTGGCACCGCCGTAGGCACCGGCCTCAACGCTCACCCCGAATTCGCCGAGCGCGCCGCAAAGAAAATCGCTGAACTCACCGGCCTGCCCTTCCGCTCGCACCCCAACAAATTCGCCGGCCTGTCCGCGCACGACGAAATCGTCTTCGCCTCAGGTGCCTTAAAAACTCTGGCCGCTTCGCTCATGAAAATTGCCAACGACATTCGCTGGCTCGCTTCCGGCCCGCGCTGCGGCCTCGGCGAACTGATCCTGCCCGAAAACGAACCCGGCTCTTCCATCATGCCCGGCAAAGTGAATCCCACGCAGTGTGAAGCCGTCACCATGGTTGCCGTTCAAGTGATGGGCAATGACGCCGCCATCGGCTTCGCCGGCTCCCAGGGAAATTTCGAACTCAACGTCTACAAGCCCGTTATGATTTTCAATTATCTGCACTCCGTCGAGCTTCTCACCGACGCCATGAACAGCTTCGTCGACCACTGCGTCGTCGGCATCGAACTCAACCTCAAAACCATCGACCACTACGTCAAAAATTCCCTGATGCTGGTCACCGCCCTCGCCCCCAAAATCGGATACGACAACGCCGCCAAAGTCGCCCACACCGCCCACGTCCAGCACATCAGCCTGCGCGAAGCCGCCATGCAGCTAGGCCAGCTCACCCCCGAAGAATTCGACCAGCTAGTAAAACCCGAACAAATGACCCACCCATGACCAACGTTAGGGGGTCGGAGCTTTAACTCCGACATTGCCGGCCACCATAAAACCGGCTTCAGCCGCTGAGGATTCCGTGCGATTCACATTCTGTCTTTCGGCGTCCTCTGCGCTCCAACCTCTGCGCCCTCTGCGTTAACGCCTTCCTCACTCGGGCGAGCAGCTTGGGCTTTCTTCGGTGATGGAGGGCCCGCTTTCCGAAGCGGACCATTTCTTTCCCGCAAATTTCCCGCGAAAAACAAATTGCCGGTTCGACGCCCGAACCCCCAACCCCAAAAAAGTCTCATCCCGAAGAGCGTCTTTTGCGACAAAGGATCTCAACCTAAGCGCACCCCAACACCCCAAAACGAAGGGCCACCCTAAAGCTTTTTCCCTGTTCTTTCCCGCCCCATGAAGAGGTAAAATCCCCCAGAACGGACACTCCTATGTCTCGCCGGCGTCCAGTTTCCCTCATCCTCGCAGTTCTCCTACTGCTTTACCCCGCCACGCCTCTGCTCCTCGCGCAACCCGATCGCGAAAAAACCGTCTGGAATTACGATGGCGGCCTGCAAATGATGACCGATGGCCAAATTGCCTCCGGCCCCTGTTTCCGCATCAACGGCCGCGCCACCGCCCGCGATTACTTCGAGAACCTCAAGCGCGTGGACACCAACACCGGCACATTCTTTCGCCGCGGCAACGAGATCGTCACCGAATTTCCCGCGGTGCTCCATCTCAGCTTTCTGATGTACGATTTTCCCTGCGACGTTCAATTCCAGAACGCCGGCTCGCGCGTCTATCTCACCAAAGCCCTCGTCAGCACCCTTCGCCTCAGCTTTTATTGGAAGCACGGCCTGGCCATGCGCCCCGCTCCTGGCGTCGTACCCAGACACTATGAGACCCGCCAGGTGATGCCCTACGCCGCGGCCATCGCTGACCAGATGCCCGAACGTTTTGAATGGGAATTCGAATTCGACGTGCCTTCCACCGGCGTCCCCGTCACCGACAGCCTCGTTATGGTCGTGCGCACTCCCGACGGCCGCATAGCCGCCCGCGCCGCCGCCCGCATGTAACTACCCGAGCCGCATCTCCTCCACCTTACTCCGCACGATCAGCTTCACTCCCGTGCGCTCCTGCACCTCGTCCACTGTCCATCCCGGCGCCACTTCCCGCAGCTCCAATCCTTCCGGCGTCACATCGATCACTGCCAGGTCCGTCACAATCGTGTCCGTGCACGCAATCCCCGTCAGCGGATATGTGCATTCCCTCACAATTTTTGGTGCTCCATCTTTCGTATTGTGTTCCATGCACACAATCAGTTTCCTCGCTCCTGCCGCGATATCCATCGCTCCGCCGATTCCGCCGCTGCCCTTCGACCCGGGAATCTTCCAGTTCGCCAGATCGCCTTTCTCGGACACCTGGAATCCCCCGAGCGCCGCAACATCCAGATGCCCTCCGCGCGTCATCAAGTGCGCCTCCGCCTGGCTGAAGAAAGACGCGCCCGGAATCAGCGTTACCGGCACTTTCATCGCATCCACCAGGTCTGAATCCTCCTCGCCCGCCTTCGCCCGCGGCCCCATTCCCAAAATTCCATTTTCGCTGTGAAAGTAAACCGTAATCCCCTTCGGCAAATAATCCGACATCAGATTCGGTATGCCCCAGCCAAGATTCACATAAGCGCCATCCGGCAGTTCCTGCGCGGCGCGCTGCGCGATCTGTTCTCGAGTAAGACGCGGCTTATCCGGCATAGTGCAATCCCCTTGCCTGCACGATCCTGTGTACAAAAATCGCCGGCGTAATCACGTACTCCGGCGGAATCGCACCTACCGGCACAATTTCATCCACTTCCACAATCGTCGTCGTCGCCGCCTGCGCCATGATCGGATTGAAATTCCGCGCGGCCAGCCGGTACGTCAGGTTCCCCAGTTCATCCGCCTTCTGCGCCTTGATCAGCGCAAAATCCGCATGAATCGGCGATTCCAGGATGCAGCGTTTGCCGTCAATCACCCGCTCTTCCTTGCCCAAACTCACTTCCGTTCCCACGCCAACGGTGGTGTAAAACCCCAGCAATCCCGCCGCGGCCGCGCGCATGCGCTCGCACAGAATCCCTTGCGGCACCAGCTCGCAGGTCACTTCGCCCTTGGCAAAGCGGTCTTGAAAATAATTCGCGTGCGGCCCAGGAAAAGAGCAAATCACGTGCCTCACTTGCCCCTTCTTGAACATAATTCCTAATTCCCCGTCGCGCGTACCGCAATTATTGCTGATCGCAAATACATCCTTGATCCCTTTTCGCGACAAAGCCTGGATCAGATTGTTCGGAAATCCCGCTCCGCCGAATCCTCCAAACATGATTCGCGCGCCATCGGGTATATCCGCAACCGCTGCGTCCAGCGAACTCACAATTTTCTGCTTCATCGGATTCTCGTCAACACTGGATTGGTATTGCCTATAGATTCTTCCCGACCCGCCGCCATTCCGCAACCCCGTCTCGGCTCAGCGCCAATTTCGCAATGCGGCTCCAAGTAGCGCTGGCTTTATGCCAGCGTCTTGGGTTCACCCGCCGCCATTCCGCAACCCCGTCTCGGCTCAGCGCCAATTTCGCAATGCGGCTCCAAGTAGCGCTGGCTTTATGCCAGCGTCTTGGGTTCACCCGCCGCCATTCCGCAACCCCGTCTCGGCTCAGTACCAATTTCGCAATGCGGCTCCAAGTAGCGCTGGCTTTATGCCAGCGTCTTGGGTTCACCCGCCATAACCCGGATTCCCTGCAGCACCAGCCGCAGAAAAATCCGTTTCACTTGCTCTGGATCGGAAATTTCGTCGGTGTCGTACCACCGGTACAGCCAGTTACACATCCCCAGAATTCCATTCACGATAATCCACGGCTCTCCCGGCGCCAGCTTTCCCTGCTCCTGCCCGCGCCGAACCAGCTCCACAAATCGCGAATTGTAGCGAGACATCACGGAGATTAATTTGTGCTGCCGCTTTCCCGGCAACGAATCGAATTCGTGTAGAAACAATCCAAATTGCACGCGCTTCTGAATGATGTAATCGATTTGCGCCCGGATCGCCCGCTCCAGCTGTTCCACGGGATCGCCCTGCGGATCGATCTGCCGCGCGATGTACGCATCGCCGTCTTCAATTCCCGCCAGCAGCAGCTGGAACAGCAAATCATCCTTGGATTTAATGTAGTAATACAGCGAGCCCTTCAGCATCCCTACGTCGCGGGCCACATCCTCGATGCTGGTGGCGTGAAATCCCTTAGCGAAGAAAATATTGGCAGCGCTTTGCAGAACTTCTTCCAGCCGCGTGGCCGGTTTCGCTTGTTTGGTGGCGCGCCTGCTTTTTCTGGGCCGCAGGGGCTTCGGCGTTTCTTTACGCTTTTGCAATTTGTTGGGCACGGGTTCCTCGCCGGAAGTCTTTCCATAGTAGCAGAGCGCACAAATGAATCAGAACGCCATCCGGGAACCCATCCGGGAACCCGCGCACTCGGCCTGGCGGCTTACAAAACGCGGCGCAATGCGGTTTGAAGGCCGTGAAAATGCATTATACCCACTGGAAACGGCGTGTTATCCTCGCTCAAAGTACAGCCATTCTCTTTCTTCATAAGAGAAGGGAGACTTCGATGGTCAGCCAACAACTGAAGGAAACTCTCGATCGCTATCACGTCGGCGATAAGATCAAACAACTTCGCCTCCGCCGCAAAATGGGCCTCGTGGAGCTGAGCCGTCACAGCGGCCTCTCTCCCGCTCTGCTGTCCAAGCTCGAGCACGGAAAACTCTACCCCACTCTTCCCACACTCTCGCGCATCGCCATGGTCTTCAGCATGGGTCTGGACTTTTTCTTCACCGACGAACGCCAACGCCACACCTTCGCGCTGGTACGCAAAAAAGATCGCCTGCGCTTCCCCGAAGCCGCCGAATTCGATCACGCCTCCTTTGATTTCGAATCGCTCGATTTCCTGGCCACCAACCGCAAGTTCAACGCGTACCTCGCCGACTTCCGCACCGTGCCCGCGTCGCAACTCCACGTTCACCAGCATTCCGGCGTGGAATTTATTTATGTGCTGAAGGGAAAGCTCTCTCTCAAGATTGGCGTAGAACAGGAAATTCTCGACGCCGGCGATTCTCTTTATTTCGATTCTCAATTCCCGCACGGTTATTCGCGCGCCGGCGCCAAACCTTGCAGCGCCCTGGTGATCACCGCGGAGTGACCACGTGGCAGGAATGCGTCTTCACCACCAGCCACACCACCGAACCGGCCTCCAGCTCCAATGACCTCATCGCTCCCGGCGTCACGTGCGCCGCGAACCGCACTCCCGCATTGACCTGAAGACTCACGATCGTTCCCCGCGTCTCGATCGATTCCACCGTTCCCGGCAAAACATTTCGCGCGCTCAATCCATACGGCAGTTGCGTCGCTACTAAAATGTCGCCTGCCCGGATCGCCACTTGAACGATGTCGCCCGGTTTTTGCGGCCCCAGCGGAACCTCCAACTCGCAATCGTTTCCATCCAGCGCAACGCGCATCACGCCATCTTCTACACGGTGTTCCAGCACGCGTCCAACCAGCAGATTCTCAAATCCCGCCGCCTGCGCCAGCTCCACCGCACTCGGCGCATCCAGAACTTCCTGCGGCATTCCCCGTGCCCGCACGCGACCATCCACCATCGCCACCACGCGGTCGCCGATCGCGTCCACCTCTTCCCGATTGTGCGTCACGTACAGAATCGGAATGCGATGCTGCACGTTCCAGCTTCGCAAATCCTCCAGAATCGATTGGCGCAATCCACCGTCCAACCCGGTCAACGGTTCATCCAGCAGCAGCACCCGCGGCTCTGTGATCACCGACCGCGCCAGCGCGACCCGTTGTTTTTCTCCCCCGGACAGTTCACCTGGCTTGCGCCCCAGCAATCGTTGCGCGTGGAATATGTCCAAAATCGTCCGCATCCGCGCGGTTCGCTCCGCAGCCGGCACTCCGGAAAGTCCATACGCAACGTTGTCTACTACGGATAAATGCGGAAAGAGCGCCAGCGACTGAAACACGTACCCAATCCCGCGTTTCTGCGCCGGCAGTGAAAGTCTGCCTCCCGCGTCGAAGAAAATCTCTCCGCCTAATTTGATAATCCCTTTATCCGGCTTCACCAATCCCGCAATGCAATCCAGCAGCGTGGATTTCCCCGCGCCCGATGGCCCAAACAACACCGTAAATCCCGGCGAAAACTCTTCGCTGATTTTCAATTGAAAGGAAGTCTTTCCCGCCGTTCTGAATTCCTTCTCGATGTGTACGGAAAGCATGAAGGGCTTACCGGTTGCTCCATGGCGACCACACCCGCCGGTTCACTCCATAAACCACGGAAAGCACCGCGAACGAAATCACCAGCAGAAACAATGCGGTTTCGTGCGCCCCGGCATAATCCAGCGCCTGCACGCGATCGTAAATATCAATCGAAACCGTGCGCGTGATCCCGGCAAGATTTCCGCCCACCATCAGCACCACGCCAAACTCCCCGAGCGTGTGCGCAAAACTCAGCACCACCGCGGTGACCACTCCCGGCCACGCCAACGGAAGCACGATCCGGAAAAAGGATCGCACGCGTCCCGCCCCCAGCATCGACGATGCATCCAGCAATCGCCGGTCCAACGACTCAAAATTCGCCACCAGCGGTTGCACCGCGAACGGAAAACTGTACAGCATCGACGCCAGTACCAATCCCGTGAACGTGAACGCCAGGGGATGCCCGAACATCGCTTGCCACGTTTTCCCCAGCAACCCGCGCGGCCCCAGCGCGATCAACGCATAAAATCCCAGCACCGTCGGCGGCAGCACCAGCGGCAGAGCTACCACCGATTCCAGCAAAAATTTCCCGCGCCACACCGTGAACGAGAGCCAGTACGCCAGCGGCAGCGCAATCACCAGCAGCAGCGCCGCCACCGTGAACGCCAGCCTCAGCGATAAAAGAATAGCTTGACCGCTCATGGCTTCGTCATAGTCTCCGGCGGAGTCAAGCCGTAGCTCGAAAGAATCTTTCTTCCCTCGTCGCTCTTTACGAATTCAAGAAAGGCCTGAGCGGCCGCTTTATTCTTCGAAGCGCTCACGATCACCGCCTTCTGCAGAATCGGCGGGTAATAGGACGCAGGAATTTCCCAGCGCTCCCCGTCCTTCATGCTCTCCGCATGCGTCAGCGACAGCGCGATAATCCCCACTTGCGCGCCGCCGGATTGCGCAAACTGTGCCGCTTGCGAAATGTTTTCCCCAAGCACCAGCTTCGGTTTCAATTCGTCGTACAGTCCCGCCTTCTGCAACGCCGCCACCGCCGCTCGTCCATAAGGCGCATGTTCTGGATTCGCAATTGCGATTTTTGCCACGCGCGGATCCTTCAACGTGTCGAAACCCCTTTGCGGAAGTTGCAGAAATTCGTTTTCCGGCGCCCACAGCACCAGGTGCCCCTGCGCATACACGAATAGAGAAGCTGCATCCGCAACGCCGGCCGCGACCAGTTGCTCTGGATACTGCGAATCCGCTGAAAAAAATACGTCGAACGGCGCTCCATTTTCGATCTGCGCGCGGAAATTCCCGCTGGACCCGTAACTGGTCTCCACTTTCACGCCGGTTTTCTTCTCGTACTGTCCGCTAAGATCCTTCATCGCGAATTGCAAGTCCGCCGCC
Organism: Candidatus Acidiferrales bacterium; assembly: GCA_963709705.1. GTDB lineage: Bacteria > Acidobacteriota > Terriglobia > Acidiferrales > UBA7541 > Acidiferrum. Next base: position 28,078 of record CAVPXU010000012.1, on the reverse strand, counting down.
GCCGCGACCCGTAGAGTCTGCGTCTGCGCGTGCACGCACGATGCCAGCATCGGCAAGCCGAGCAACAACGAAAATAGGCGAATTGTTTTCATCGCGCCTCCTGTAACTTACACCCGCAGAATCATCACTTCGGTGGATTTAATCAGCGCCGCCGCGCGTTCCCCCACCTTCAACCGCAACTCTCGCGCCGCATCCGCCGTAATGATGGACGTGATGTGTTGCTCGCCGATCGCCAGCGTCACCTGCGCCAGCAGCCCGCTGAATTTCAGCGCCACCACTCTGCCGATCAACTGGTTTCGTCCGCTGATCTTCCGGAAGTTTCCCCGCCGCGTGGAAATGTCGCCGCGCTCCAGCTTCTTCGGAATCAGCCGGTCGATTTCCGATTCCGGCACACGATGGTGCCCTCCGGGCGTCTTCGCCGTCTTGATTTTATCGTGATAGATCCACTGTTTTAATGTTGGATAGCTGATGCCCAGAATATTTGCGGCTTCCCGCGGCGCCAGAAGTCTTTGCATGCGATTTCCTCGCCAACGAGAATAAACATATTTACCGTCCATCGCAATACGGTTTTATACGATTTCTTTGGAGCGCGGCGGCTCAGCCACCGCTTTTACGGCGCAAACAATCCTACAAATCAATCGCTGGGGCAAGACTCCTAATTCCTCAGCGGCTTCCCCGTCTTCAACGTGTGCGCAATCCTCTCCTGTGTCTTCTTCTCTCCGCACAGCGAAACAAACGCCTCCCGCTCCAGGTCGAGCACGTACTGCTCGCTTACCATTTGCGGCGCAGACAACGTTCCGCCGGCCAGAATATTCCCCAGCTTCCGCGCCACGTGCGCGTCGTAGTCCGAAGCGTACCCGCCCCGCACCATCAGATGAATCACCATCTTCGCCGCCGCCAGGAACGATTCGCCCAGCACTTTGATCTGCGTCGTTTGCGCACCTTCTTGCCACGATGTAGCCGCGGGTTTCCATCCGCCGCGCGCCAGCGCCAACGCCGTCTGCTTTGCGTCCGCCACCAATCGCTCGCGATTCATGGATACGTTATCGCTTCTCCGCAAATATCCCAGGCCCCGGCATTCTTCCGCGCTCGTGCCCACTTTCGCCATCGCAATATTTTCAAACACCGGCTTCAACGCATGAAACAGATCCAGATCGTCGCCCGACGCCGCATTTTCATTCGCATGAATCAGCATCTCTTTCGTTCCACCGCCGCCGGGAATCAATCCCACTCCCGTTTCCACCAGCCCAATGTACGCTTCCGCTGCCGCGTGAATCTTCGCCGCATGCAAACTGATTTCGCATCCCCCGCCAAGCGCCATTCCCTGTGGCGCCGCCACCACGGGCTTTTGCGCGTACTTGATCGCCAGATTCACGTTCTGAAATTGCTTCACCGCCATGTGCAACTCGTCCCACTCCTGCTCCTGCGCGCCGATCAGCACCAGCATCAGATTCGCGCCCACAGAAAAATTCGTCGCCTGGTTCGCGATCACCATCGCGTCAAAATCCGTGTCCAGCCGCTTCAGCCCTTTGTGAATCATGGCGATCAGGTCCGCCCCGATCGCGTTCATCTTCGCGTGGAATTCGCAACACACCACGCCATCGCCCAGATCGATCAGGCTGGCGCCGTTATTTCGTTCCACCTCGCGCCCGGCCTCCTTCAAGTTCTTCAGGATCAGAATTCCCGCCGTCTCCTCCACCTTCCCCATCGACTCGCTGCCAAAATCAAAAACGGAAGTCTCGCCTTTCTGCGATTCGTAAAAGCTTTTACGCCCGCTAGCCAGCGCTTTCTCGAAAATCGGCGGCAGGCTCCGGCCCTCTTTCCTGATCTGCTCCGTAAACGCCGGCAGTCCAATCGCGTCCACGCTCTCAAACGGTCCCAACTCCCACGCAAAGCCCCAGCGCATCGCGCGATCGACATCCACGATGTGATCGGAAATTTCCGGCATGCGCCGTCCCGCGTACAAACACATCTCCGACAGCCCGCCCCAGATGAATTCCTGCGCCTTGTCTGTTTTCTGCCCTTCGAACAGCGGCGTCAGCAGCGCCCGCAACCGTTCGCGCGTATCGTCAATCGTCTTTCCCGCTTCGATCGAAGCAAATCGCGCTTTCTGCCGTGGCCGGTATTCCATCGTCGCGATATCCAGCGTCAGAATTTCTTTTTCCCCTTCGCCGCCCTTCACGCGCTTGTAAAATCCCTGCCCGGTTTTGTCTCCCAGCCATTTGCGCCTAGCCATCTCCTCCACAAACGCCGGCACTTTGTAAGCCTCGCGCGATTCATCGTTCGGCGCGGTCTCGTAAATGTTTTTCACTACGTGCATCATCACGTCCAGGCCCACAATATCCGCCGTCCGAAACGTCGCGGACTTCGGCCATCCCACCGCAGGCCCGGTGCACACATCCACTTCTTCAATCGTCATTCCCAGCTTGGACATCAGCCGCAGCGCGTTCAGCATCGAGTACGTTCCAATGCGATTCGCGATAAAGTTCGGCGTATCCTTCGCGATCACCACGCCTTTCCCCAGCCGCCGGTCGCAAAAATCCGACAACGTATCTAAAACCTCCCTCGACGTCTTCGGTCCGGGAATCACTTCCACCAATTTCATATAGCGCGGCGGATTGAAAAAATGTGTCCCCGCCCAATGCCGCTGAAATTCCTCCGGCAATCCCTCGGCGATGAGGTGAACTGGCAATCCTGAAGTATTCGTTGTAACCAGCGCGCCTGATTTCCGGAATTGCGCCACTTTAGCCAGCAACCCCCGCTTGATTTCCAGGTTCTCCGCCACCACTTCGATGATCCAGTCCGCATCGGCAATCCGCGCCAGGTCGTCTTCGAAATTCCCAATGGAGACTTTCGCCGCCAGACCAGGCGTGAAAAACGCCGCGGGCTTCGCTTTCTTCGCCGCTTCCAGTCCCGCGGCAACAATTTTATTTCTCTCCGCGGGCGTCGCATCTTTCGGAGTAATATCCAGCAGCAAACAAGGCAGCCCGGCATTCGCGAAATGCGCGGCAATGCGCGCGCCCATGGTCCCTGCGCCAAGAACCGCGGCTTTCTGAATTCGTTGTGTCATGATCGGCCTTCAAAGAGGAATTTGTGACTGCAGAACAGGTTACAAAATGGAATCGTACCGGTCAAACAAGTGTTTGGTAAGCTCGCAGCGTCGTAAAATAGGCGATTATGGCTTCTGAAAAAAATGGCGACTCGCAGAATTTTCTGCGCATGGCCAGGGACGTTTTCCGTTCCTTCGCCTATGGTGGTTCGCCGAAGGGATCCCGCCGTCCGCGTGTCGGCGTCGCGCTAGCTGGCGGTTTCGCCCGTGGCATCGCGCACATTGGCGTCCTGCGCGTCCTTCGCGAAGCTGGCATCCCCGTTGACGTAGTCTCCGGTACCAGTGTTGGCGCGCTCATCGCCACGGCTTATTGCGCAGGCGCCCCTCTGGAAATGATGGAGCGCATCGCCCACGAAACCAAATTCACTGATTTCGGCCGCTGGACTCCTTCATGGCTCGGCCTTGCCACCAACAATCGCCTGGAAGATTTCATCGCGCGTTTCACCACCATCAAACGCTTCGAGGAATTGCAAAAGCCTCTCGCCATTGCCACCACAGACATCAATCTTGGTTTGCCCGTTTACTACCACGGTGGCCCGCTCGGCCCGCCGCTGCGCGCTTCCTGCGCCTATCCAGGATTGTTCGTTCCCGTGAAATATGAAGGGCGCACTCTCGTCGACGGATTCCTCACCGCGCTCGTGCCCATCGAAGGCACGCTGCTGCTCGGCGCGGAAATTGTGATTGCTGTCTACCTGGAAGCGGGCGCCGTCGACGAACCCCGCACCTTTACCGACGTTCTCAGCCGTTCCTTCACCATCATCCAGAAACACGCCGACCTCGAATGGCGAAAGGAAGCCGACATCATCATCGAACCGAACGTGACTCCATTCCTCTGGGATGATTTTACCAAAACCGGCGAACTCGTCCGCGCAGGCGAAGAAGCCACACTCAAAGCCCTGCCCGCCATCCGCGCCGCCCTGGAAAGCAAATCCGTCGCTGACTCCGACTCCGAAGCACCAGAAACCCACAACTCATCATCCGAATAGCGCCAAAAACGGGTGCCCCACATGCCGCCGTTGCATGTGGTCTTGATTTCATAACAATGTCGGCTCCCTCGACCCGAGTACACTGTGGTTGCTTGTGACGACCAAGGCTCGGGAGGAAGGAGCCGAACATGTTCATTATAGGAGTAGATTATCACCCGAGCTTTCAGCAAATTGCTTTTTTGAATAAAGAGACAGGAGAGTGCGGTGAGCAGCGGTTGGAGCACAGCGATGGAGAGGTAGAGAAGTTCTATCGTTGCGTACAATCGCAAGGCGTTCCCACTCGCGTAGGTATCGAAGCCACCGGCTATGCACGCTGGTTCGAGCGGCTACTGGCAGAGTTGGGCATCGAACTGTGGATTGGAGATGCAGCCGAGATCCGCACGTTGCGCGTTCGGAAGCGCAAGACCGATCGCGAGGATGCAAAACTCTTGCTAAAGCTGCTGGTGGAAGATCGTTTTCCCCGAGTGTGGGTACCCAACCCGGAGAACCGCGATTTGCGGCAGTTGCTTTGGCATCGGCATCGGCTGGTACAGATGCGCACGCGCATCCTGAATCAGCTGCAGGCCGTAGCCATGAATGAAGGCCAGCGTTGGAAGAAGCGGCTTTGGAACAAGCAGGGACGGGCGCTGCTAGAGAATCTCCCGTTGGCTCCTTGGGCTAGCCGGCGCCGGCAAGATTTATCGGAGTTGCTGGACCGCTTCAACCCAGTGATCGCCGAGTTGACCACCGCCGTCGAGCGGGAAGCCAACAAACGGCCCGAGGTCTTGCGGTTGATGACCCATCCAGGCGTGGGTCCACTCACCGCACTTGCTTTCGTGCTGATCATCGGCGATCCGTTCCGCTTTGCTCGTGGCAAGCAGATCGGGAGTTATGTGGGGCTCGTCCCATGCGAAAACTCCAGCGCGGGCCGGCAACGACTGGGACACATCAGCAAGCAAGGCAACAAGCTGTTGCGCTTTCTGCTGGTGGAAGCCGCGCAAGTGGCGGTGCGCTTCGATCCCGACTGGCGGCGCCGCTATCTGCACCTGGCGATGCGCCGAGATCGCCGCATCGCGAAAGTGGCCATGGGACGCAAACTTGCCGTTCGCTTGTTCTGGATGTGGCGCAAAGGTTGGGACTATTCGCAGTTAGTAGAGTTCGGTTCGCACGCGGGACAGCTCGAGGCAACCCCTGGTGGGCAGTAGATCACCGTGGTCTTGATGGGGCGTCCCGCTCCCTGAAAAGGGAGATCGAAGTCGTAATCATGGTCGAGAAGTTTTTGATCGGAGAGATGGTTGGGTCGGACTGAAACCGGCCGCCAGATTAACAACGAGCCGTGGTCGCCGCTGCATACGTCGAAAAAGAACAACGAAGACCACTCTTCGGAGCGGAAGGAGAAGTACGCTCAAGAAATATTTGACAGAGCCGACATTGTTAGAGATGGGGTTGCCTCGCCAAGAGCCAGAACTTCCACCAACCTTAAATCCTACGCACTTCCACCCGCACCGGCTCCCCCTCACCCTTCCCGCGCTGCGTCAGCCAAGCCTCCAACCCCTCCGCAAACCGCTCCGGCGTCAGCCGGAAACTCGCCTCAATCTGTCCATCGCTCACCGGCAGCGTGTCGTCAAAATCCGCCGAATTCGTAAAGTTCCTCATACAAAATTGGTCCAGCCATTCCACCGGACAGCTCTTCCGCTCTCCTCGAATCCAAATATCAACCTCAAATTTCTGCGCGTACATTCCCAAAGCATACCACCACGCCTTACGCGAAACTTATCCCAGAGTTTCGCGTAGAGTTACTGAGCCAATCCTCCGCAGTCCAAGGCACACGCAATGACAAACTTGAAGTTCAGCGATTCCCCACAACTCTACGCAAGAATCGGCGGCGTGTTGTATCTGTTCAATATCCTTGCCGGGATATACGGCGAACTTTTCGTTAGGGGCCATCTCGTAGTCGCGGGCGACGCCGCAGTCACCGCCCATAACATTGGCGCCTCCAACTTCCTGTTTCGCAGCGGTATTGCAGGCGACCTCCTCATGCACGTCTCGGACATTCCGCTCATCCTTATCTTCTATGTGCTGCTCAAACCAGTCAGCAAAGATCTCGCTCTTCTTGCGGCCTTATTCAATCTGGTGCAGACCGCGGTCCTGGTCGCCAACAAACTCACCCTTCTCGCCGTACTCGTCTTCCTGGGAAACGCGGATTACCTCAAGGCATTTGACCCGCATCAGCTTCAAGCTCTCGCGAATGCTTCCCTCACGCTACATGAATACGGCTTCGCCCTCGGCCTCGTATTCTTCGGTTTTACGTGCCTCGTGACCGGCCACCTGATGTTCAGGTCGGGCTACTTTCCCAAAACTCTAGGCGTGCTGCAGGGCATCGCCGGCCTCTGCTACTGATCAACAGCTTCGCCCTGTTCCTCGCGCCCACACTTCAGACCAAAATGTTTCCAACCATCCTGCTCCCTGCCTTCATCGGCGAGCTATCCACCTGCCTCTGGCTCTTAATAAAAGGCATAAACCTCACAAAGTGGAATCAGCGGCTACCTGAGGGGTGTGTCGACGTATGATCGGAAAAGCCAATTACCCTTGGCGAAGCTTCTATATTTTAGGCTAGGATTTTTCCGACCTTCTCGAATATTGTCACAGGGAATCGATAGAAAGTTGTTTGGGTGGCTACCATGGCGTTTCGTTTTATTGGCCTGCTAGGTGCACTCGTTCTCTTCAACCTAGCGAATGTTCAACAGCACGATGTGCCGCAGACGACAGCGCAGGTTCCTCTCCAGATACCAAACCCCCACTACATCGCGATAGACGAGTCGATTGTCGTCAACGCGCCCGGCGATAAAGTCTGGGCGCGGGTCGGCAAGTTCTGTGACATAACGGAGTGGATGAACTCACCTGAGTGGGAGAACTGCAAATACCTTCAGGGTGACGGCGGTCCGGGCAGCGTCCGATCGATTGTGGACGAGGTGCTTGTCGGCCAGACCCAGTACAGTTACACCTATGCCCAGCCACCTCGGAAAAATACGCTCTACAACTTGGCTCACGGCACGCTTGCGGCGGAAGGTCTGACGGCCTCGACCACTCGCCTGACTTATACGATGTTGCGGGATGATTCCATTCTTCCAGACGACGCCGCACGCCAACGGGATGCGCAGGCACGGCGCGCGCGCTGCTCCGATTGGCTGAAGAATATGAAGTTGCTTGTTGAGGTTGGTGCGCTCCCACCGAAGCCGCCCGGAACCCTGCGGCCGCCCATTGCCATTCCATTGCTCAACCCCAATCCTCACTACGTCAGTCTGCCGATGTCCATCGTCGTCGATGCGCCCATAGAGAAGGTCTGGGCGCGAGTGGGGAAGTACTGCGATATCGGCGAGTGGGGTTTCTCCAGTTGTGAATTGCTGTCTGGCAAAGAAGGCGAGTTGGGTGCCGTCCGCACCATCGGTCACTCGATCATCGTCGGGCAGACGCGCTATAGCTACACTTACACGCAACCCTTGCGCTCCACCGGTCTTTACCCGATGTACCACGGAACATTAGAGGCGCGTCAGCTCGCACCGGGCCGCACGACCCTGTATTACACGCTTGTCTGGGACGACTCCGTGCAGCCGGACGACGCCGCACGGCAGAAGCAGGTCGAAACCTATCGTGCCCTTTTTGAGAAGATGCTTCGCAACATGAAGAAGCTCGCCGTGGGCGGCCCCCTGACTCCGGAGGACAAGAAAGCGCCGGTCAGCTTCTAGAGCGTTACCCTGCAATTTCCGCCCGTCGCGAACGATTCACTGGCGCGGTTGCTGCATCCAGTTCTACGCCGCATTGGGGTTGGAACGAATCCACGCGCGGTGTACCCTTTTTCTTGAATGAAGGTATTAATATCCGGCGCCGGAATCGCGGGACCGACTCTCGCCTATTGGTTGGCCCACCACGGCATGGAGCCCACGGTTGTAGAAATCGCACCCCAGTTACGAACGGGTGGATACGTCATCGACTTCTGGGGTCTGGGTTTCGAAATCGCTGGTCGCATGGGGTTGCTGCCGGAGATCCGCCGCGAAGGATATATGGTCACGGAGGTAAGAATCGTCGACCGGACCGGAGAGCGCATCGCGGGTTTTCCCGCCGAGGTGTTTGCTCGAGTCGCTCGGGGTGGCTATACCAGCCTTGCGAGAGGGGACCTTGCCGCAACCATTTTCGGAAAAATCGAAGGCAAAGTGCGTGAAATCGTTTTTGGTCCGCAAAACCAGTTTGAGAAGTATCTGGGATACAAAGTCGCGGCATTCGAAGTGCCTGGCTACAGACCAAGAGACGAACTCGTCTACGTTATGTATACGGAAGTAGGTCAGCAGGTCGGGCGATTCGCTATGCGCGAGGATCGCACCATGTTCCTGTTTATATTTGCAGACCAGGAAATCGATGGGGCGGCGACCGGTGACCTTCAAGCCCGCAAGGCCCTTTTGCGTATGCGGTTCGGAAGGAGCGGATGGGAATGTCCGCAAATCCTGGACGCACTCGATTCCGCAAACGAGCTCTATTTTGACAGAGTGAGCCAGATCAGTATGGGCGCCCAGACGGGGTCGTGGACCCGTGGCCGAGTAACTCTGCTTGGAGATGCCGCCTCTTGCGTCTCGCTACTGGCTGGGCAAGGTTCGGCATTGGCAATGGTGGCGGCCTACGTTCTTGCCGGCGAACTTCACTGTGCCGGCGGCGACTACAAGACAGCCTTTGCGCAATACCAGCACCGATTGCAGACTTTTGTTCTCAACAAGCAGAAAGGGGCGTTGCGTTTTGCCGGGACATTTGCGCCGAAATCGAAGTTCTCGATGTTCTTGCGCAATAAATTTATGAGCCTCCTGAGGATCCCCTGGGTCGCGGATCGTGTTGCCGGTCGCGGTCTCGCCGACGATCTCGTACTCCCCAAATATCAATAAACAGGTCCACTCCTCTCTCGCCAAGTCACAATCCGCTCGGAAACCCACAGTCTCTGTGACCCCGTGCCTTGCTTCACCACCGACCCGTCCCGTAAACTTGTAAATATGTAACGGAGCCGCATCCCGCCTGGCTTCGCTGCTTCCAGGCACTGGGGATCAAGGCTTTTTGATTTGGTTTTTGGATACATTGTATTTGTTTCTTTGGGGGATAGATCGTGGGAACTCCGATGGAAGCCTGGGTGGACCAGGCCGCCCAGCTTACCAAGCCCGATCGCATCGTCTTTTGCGACGGCTCCGAGGCGGAGAATCAGGCCGTTCTCCACGAAATGCTCAAGCACTCCGATTCCTTCCAGCTGAATCCCCAGAGCTATCCCAACTGTTATCTGCACCGCAGCAATCCCAGTGACGTCGCGCGCACCGAGCACCTCACCTTTATCTGCACTCCCAATAAAGACGACGCCGGCCCCACCAACAACTGGATGGATCCCGGCGCTGCAAAATATAAAGTCGGCGCGCTGCTCAATGGTTGCATGCGCGGCCGCACCATGTACGTCGTGCCGTACATCATGGGCCCAGCCGATTCGCCTCTCAGCAAAATTGGCGTCGAAGCCACAGACAGTCCCTACGTAGTCGCCAATATGCGCATCATGGCGCGCATCGGCAAAGTGGCCACCGACCGCCTCGGCAATTCTTCCGACTTCGTTCCCGGCCTTCACTCGCTCGGCGATCTCGATCCCCTGCGCCGCTACATCGCACATTTCCCGGAAGAGCGCCTGATCTGGAGCGTCGGCTCCGGCTACGGTGGCAACGCCCTGCTCGGCAAAAAATGTTTCGCGTTGCGCATCGCCAGTTACATGGCCCGCCAACAAGGCTGGATGGCCGAACACATGCTCATCCTCGGCCTCGAATCTCCCGGCGGAAAAGTTACATACATGGCCGCCGCATTTCCCAGCGCCTGCGGCAAAACCAATCTCGCCATGATGGTCTCCGCCCTCGAAAGCCAGGGCTACCGCGTCTGGACCATTGGCGACGACATCGCCTGGATGCACATCGGTGCTGATGGCTATCTGCACGCCGTCAATCCCGAAGCTGGCTTCTTCGGTGTCGCTCCCGGCACCAGCATGAAGACCAATCCCAACGTCATGCGCGCCATCAATCGCAACACCATCTTCACCAATGTTGGCGTCACTCCCAATGACGAGCCGTGGTGGGAAGGCATTGGCGGCGAGCATCCCGCCGGCCTGATCACCTGGCGCGGCGAAAAGTGGGACTCTTCCAAAGGCCCCGCCTCTCATCCCAATTCCCGCTACACCGTTCCCGCGAAACAATCGCCCAGCATCTCTCCGAATTTTGAAGCGCTTGAAGGCGTGCCCATTTCCGCGTTCATCTTCGGTGGCCGCCGTGCGCGCCTGGCTCCGCTCGTCTTCGAAGCCTTCGACTGGCAGCACGGCGTGTACGTGGGCGCCACTATGGCTTCGGAAACCACCGCCGCGGCCACCGGCGATGTCGGCATCACCCGCCGCGATCCCATGGCCATGCTTCCCTTCTGCGGCTACAACATGGCCGATTATTTCCAGCATTGGCTGGACATGGGCAAGCGCATCCCGCACCCGCCGAAAATTTTCCATGTAAATTGGTTCCGCAAAGGAGCCGACGGCAAATATCTGTGGCCCGGCTTTGGCGACAATGTCCGCGTCCTCAAGTGGATTCTCGAGCGCGTCGAAGGAACCGGCCAGGCGGAGGAAACTCCGATCGGCTACGTGCCCACGCGCAACGCCCTCACCCTCGACGGCCTGCAGCTCTCCGCTGAGACTCTACGCGAACTCTTTCGCGTTGACGCCGACGACTGGGAACTCGATCTCGCCGACACGCGCGAATTTTTCGCCAAATTCGGCAACCGCCTCCCCGCCCCATTACGCGAAGAATACGACGGCCTGATCCGCCGCTTCGAAAAGGCCATGCCCGCCTACTGATCGCCAAGGCGCACACGTAACCGCAACTATTCCGCGGCACATCCAGCCGGCCTTGTAGGGGCCGCTTTCCGAAGCGGTTCGTTTCCCCTTCCCGCATTCAGGGTAGGGGCGCCGCGCCTTCAGGCCGGCATCCGCTCCGTCTTCCTAGTGGCCGACCTTGAGGTCGGTCCCTCTTGGATCACTCTCCTCCACCACACGCCCCGCCGGCAACCCAAAAACATTTCCTCGTTTTGCACAGCCTTCCACAGAAATGCACAGCCAAACTCCACAAGACCTCTTGCCAACCCGCATCTCCAAGCCTACAGTGTCCCCAGATTGAGCCGGGGAGCCTCAAAAACTTCGCGGCACAATTGAAAGAGGGCGCAAGAACCGCAAGGTTCCAGCGCCCTCAATTTTTTTCCCGCCTATTTTTTCACAATCACCGTCATTCCGAACGGAGTCCGCGGAGTGAGGACCACCGCCCCTTTCCGCGTTTTTTGCGGAAAGAATCCCTCCGAATCTCGGGTCTATCACCGCAGCAAACCACATCCATAAACGCTACCCCCATGCGTGCACAAAAAGCAAAATTGTACCGCGCTCCGCCTCCGCCACATCAAAACCCCTGCTTGCATCGACCCACGCAAGTAGCACTCAGCGAAATCCGCTGAGCGGTGCGTCAATTTATTCGACCAAATCCAAGGGAAGACCCATGTCTAAGTTAACCAACAAAGTGGCACTCGTTACCGGCGGCTCGCGCGGCATCGGCGCCGCAATTGCAAAACGCCTCGCCGCCGACGGCGCAAAAGTCGCCATCACCTATACCAAAGGCGCGGGGGCAGCCACTTCAGTCGTCAAAGCAATCGAACAAGCCGGTGGAAAAGCCTTCGCCATTCAAGCCGACGCCACCGACGCCGCTGCCGTGAAAAACGCAGTTGAGAAAACCGTCAGCACATTCGGCTCGATCGACGTGCTTGTGAACAACGCCGGCACCGCCATTCCCAAGCCTTTCGAAGAAACCACGCTCGCGGACATCGACCAGATGTTCAACCTAAATGTCCGCGGCGTCCTCGTCGCCACCCAGGCGGCTCTGAAGCACATGAAAACCGGCGGCCGCATCATCATTATCGGCTCCTGCGTAGGCGAGCGCATGATGACCCCCGGCCTCGTGGCATACTCCGCCACCAAGGGCGCCGTCAAAATGTTCACTCAGGGATTGTCCAGGGAAGTCGGCAGCCGCGGCATCACCGTCAACAATGTCCAGCCCGGTCCCATCGACACCGATTTGAATCCCGCAGCCGGCGATTGGGCCGTGCCCCAAAAGGCCATGACTGCGCTAGGCAGATTCGGCACGGCAGACGAAGTAACCGCACTGGTATCCTTCGTAGCCAGCCCCGAAGCCTCCTACATCACGGGCGCAAACCTAACCGTAGACGGCGGCACCAACGCCTAGCCACCTCACGTCGCAGCTTCGGCCATGCCGTAACCGCCGCACAATCGCAGCTGTTCTTTTTTTCTTGCCTGTGTAGTGGCCGACCTTTAGGTCGGTCTCTCTTGGGTCGCTCTTCCACGGGTACCGCACTCTTTGCCGTTCAAGGGTGCGGCTTTAAATTCAGCCACACGCACAACCGATCATGCATTTTCGTAACGGCCGACCTTCAGGTCGGCCACTCTTGGGTCACTCCACCCCACGTGGCACAGGCACTTCTGCCTGTGCTCTTTCCTCTCTTTTAGGGGGTCGGAGATTCAGCTCCGACATTTGTCTTCAGCGCCATCGGGCTTCAGCCCCTGAGGAATCCGCCCGCAAATCATTTCGCTCAGCCCTGGCCGCCGTCCGCCTTCTTCTGCACGTCCCGATCGCTCACCGCTTCCACTTTCACCGGCTTGCCCGGAGCGGCATTCTCAACTCCCAGCGCCGACTCCTTAACCGATGCCGGCTTCGCATACATCTTCCGATTGCTACCCGTAGCCACCATCTTCACGCCAGCAACAGAATTCCCCTGCTGCATTTTCGCCGTCTGCATCTTCACGGGCTTCTTCGACGCACTCTCAAATCTCGCCAACTCCGCTGCCGTATTCGAATCCGGGCAGCACTCCTGCGCCTTCACCGGCGCGGTCTGCCACAAAAGCAGCGCCAGCCCTCCCAATCCTATTCTTAATATCAGGCGTCCCGCAGAATTGCGCCGCGCAAAATTGCTTCCAGTTGTGTATTCCTTCGCCGTCATACCAAATGTGTTTTCCATGATGTCGCCCTCCTATCCGAATTCGCTAACCACATTCGAACGGAGGCCATCCTCGCAAACCTTCCAAGTTCTGACCATGCACGGCATCTGGAAAAGTGGTGAACTAAAGGTGAACCACCAACTCCCGCATTCCACAAAAGATCAGAGGGGATTTACAGCCTCGATCAGATTGGCGAGTTCCCAATGAAAGCGTCAGAACAACTCTGAGTCCCGATTAACGCCGAACATCGACGATTCGGCTCATGAGGAGTGGCGACTTGCGTAACGCAAATCAGGTATGAAGATAACTTTGGAGTTGCGGACAATCCGGGAGCTTTCAGTGTCAAACGCCCTGGAAAACATCTCCGATGAAGTCGCTGGGGCTCCTAAAGCTGTTGCCCCACTTTGCGTCTGTGGACGCTGTAGGCTTTGCCGCGACAATTTCCTCGAGGGATTTGCCTTGTTTCTTGAGGGCCGCCACTTTCTCGCGAGTGTCAACTAACAGGTCGCGGTAGAAGGCGAGTTGGAATTTGTCCCCAACCGCGCCGTGCCCTGGGATGACGATCATCTTGTCGGTGACTTTCCCTAAGTTGACTTCGGTAGCGCGGATCATGCCGTCGATGCTGCCGCCGGTCGAGTAATCGATGAAAGGGTAAGCGCCATTCCAAAAGGTGTCCCCGGTATGAAAAATGTCGGCCTCCACGAAGTGTACGGAAATGTCGGAATCCGTGGGAGCGGGCGAGTAATGCTTAAGAATCAGAGTGGTGCCGTTCGCGTGCAGAGTGTGGTCCTCTTTGAAGACTGTTGAAGGGATCGCGCCCGCCGGTGCGGCCGGGAAAGTGTGCTTCCAACCTTCGACGCGCGTCTCTTTTGAAAGATGATTGCGCGTATTCTCTTGTGCCAGGATACTGGCTTCGGCTTCGTGTAGCCACTCATTACCTCCAGTGTGATCGAAGTGCCAGTGAGTGTTGATCAATTGCTTGATGGGGTCCGCATTGATCCTCGCTAAAGCTGCGGAGACCCTCGGCCGTGCGGTGACGATTTCCGCATCCACCAGCAGCTTCCCGTCGGGACCGGTGAGGACGGCGATATTTCCACCCGCACCTAGAAGAACGCTGATATTGCGGCGAAGCGCTTGAACTGTAACTTCTGCTGTTGCCGCTTCCTTGAGCGCGCCTGGAACAAGCGCGTCGTCTGATTGAGCGATCAAAGCGGTTGGAGCGAGACAGGCTGTCGCAGCCGCGAGCCCCCCTGCAGCGAGAAACTGACGACGTGAGATTTCAGCTGATGCTCTGGTCACCATGTGTTGCTCCTGGTTGGCAAGCTCTTGTGGCACGTTTATCTTACCTTTTTGCCAAAACGAAGAAACCGCACGGAATATGATGCTTTGGATTTCCTTTGGATATAGTTTTTCAGACTCAATCCCTGATAAACGCATAACCGTCCATATAAAGTTCTAGAACTTGACTTCTCCGGTTACGCGAGAGATCGGGCACTAAGCGAGGAATTTCACTGTATGTAGATTCCAGTTAGCCGGAAACTATCCTTAGCTGGCCGGTGTCCAAGAAAGCAGGGACGGAACTACTTGTGTGATGGTTGCTCGTGAACTTCGTCTTTCGGTTGTACTTCTTGCCTGCCCGTTCGCCTACGGGCAATCACCCAATACATCCAATAGTCAGGCAATTTCCCAGCCTCTAGAGATTCACCTTGCAAATCCTCCACACTGGAAGAATTCGTGCCTGGAAGTGAGCATCCGGCGCACAAATCGCTCGAAATCTCCCATCTTCTTGCCGTCCTTCGCAGGAGTACTCATCAACTCCTCCCTGACGAACGCCACAAACTCCCTGGGGCAAGGAACTGGAGTGGCTTGGTTCACTGTCTACGGAATGAGCGACATCATCGACCGCAGCGTGACACGCCTCGCACCGGGCGAGTCAAAGCCGGATACTTACTGCATTTGGGATACATTTCCTGTTGTGGATTCAGAAAAGAAAATGCGACGACAAGTTCGCCTTCAAGGTCGCCTTCGCATCTATGCCAGCTACTATCGAGAAGCGCCTAACTGGCAAATAAGCAAACAGCAGCGTGACGAAATGGCGCAGACTCCTCCCTCAATATGGAAGAATGCAGACCGATGGAACGGTGGCAGTGTTATGACCGAAATCCCCATCCCATGCCACGAGGGCGCCAGCAAACCAGATTGCACTATTCCTTCGCCTATCTTTCAAGGCGAACACGGTGTCCCCATTCCCGACGTTGAAGAGTGATTTCTGACTTCGCGCCTGGTTAACTTCGTGGTGGCCGGTCGTCAGACCGGTCGCTCCTAGGATATTCCAGTGCTAGCTACGTCCACGAGATGCCGGGCAAAAGGTAAGGAGGAATAACGCGAAAAGTCTTGAACTCTGAACTTAAAACTATGAACTACGAACTTCTTCCCTGACCTACAAGATCGAATGAATCGCGGGATCAATCGCCACATGCGTCACCGCTTCACCGCTTATGTTATAGCTCTGCCCGGCGGCGTGCGCGAAGTGCAGGAAGCGGCTGATGTGGTAATCCTCATCAAAGCCGGAAAACAGGTTTTGCGTTTCTTCGGTGAGCAGGCCGAACGCGGAGAGTGCCACGGGATTGCCGAACGTGCCGGCCAGCGCGGCATAGCGTTTCACGATGTCGCGAAGCGTAATCTGGGGCGCGCGTTGCGGCGATTCGGCGGACATAACCTTCACGCGCAGTGTAACGCGGCTCGGCCGGGCACGGAAGCCGGAATTTGGCGCGCGGCCGGCCGATTCGGTAAGATGCTCTGCGGCAGTTCATTCAACCGGAGGAATGCATCATGAGCTTGAGCGTGGGACAAGCGGCGCCGGAGTTCACACTGAAAGACCAGACCCAGAAAGAAGTAAAGCTGTCGGACTTTGCCGGCAAGAAGCGTGTGGTGCTGGTGTTTTACCCGCTGGACTGGAGCCCGGTGTGCACCAACGAGCACGCTTGCTTCGTGAACGACATGAAAAATTTTGACACCCTGGACGCGGAAGTCTTGGGAGTCAGCGTGGACAGCGTGTGGTCTCACAAAGCCTATGCGGAAAAAATGGGCATCAAGTATTCGTTGCTCGCGGATTTTCAGCCCCGCGGCGCCATGGGCGAAAAATACGGCGTATTTCTGCCGGAAAAGGGCATCACCGGCCGCTCTATTTTCATTATCGATAAGCAGGGCAAAGTGGCATGGCTGAAGCATTACGATATTCCGGTAGTGCCCGACCTGAAAGAAGTATCGGCCGCGCTGGCAGCGGTGAAATGAATATTGAATGAGGCTCAGGAAGTAAAGGAAGTATAAGAAGTAAAGGATGGAAAGGAAGCAAAGGACCCAACAAAAACGCCTAAGGTCATCCCAAATTTGCGGGGCGAGAGATATGCTTTTCGTCTTGGTCAATTCGGCTCCGCGGCCAACGCCGGCTGCGCAGTACGTGCTGGATCTTACTTCTGACGCAGGTCAGGTATTTTAGGAGGTCGGAGCTTCAGCTCCGACATTCAGAGCCAGGAAAAACTGGGCTTTAGCCCGTGAGGACACGCCGCGCGGCCGTGGGCGTCACTTATCCTATGCTTCCTAAACTTCCTCTTCCTTAACGTCGCTCCCCCGCGGCTAGCGAACGGACGTATAGCACCAGCTGCCAGCGCTGCTCGTCGCTCAGTTTCTTCCGGAATGACGGCATCGGCTTGCGGCCTTCCGTAATTTGATAAAAAATTTCGCCGTCCGTCAGCTTGTTTATTCTCGCGGCGTCGGTCAAATCCGAAGGACTTGGGTCGTACATCATGGCGTCAGGTCCGTCGCCTTTGCCTTTTTCCCCGTGGCAATCCTCGCACCGGGCGCCATAAATTTCCTTCGCGGCGGCCAGATTCGCTGCGGATGCAGTCAACGGATTCTGCCGCATCTTCTCCGCGGGCGGAATGATCCACGGCTGCCGGTGAAAAATCGCCAGGCCCGCCGACATGGCGATCAGGGCGAGTGCGGAGATGAATAGAACCAGGCGCAGGCGGCGGCTTTTGCGGGAAACTGGCGTCATGGGCACTGAAAAGTCTCGCATAGGTGGGCGTTTTGCGGAAGGCGATGCGGCGGCCTAGCGGCAGTCCGCGCGGGCATCAAGTGCCGCGGAAAATCAGCCAAAGCAACTCAAAATTGAAAAACAAGATCGCCGCAGTCACGATCCACGCCACAACCGTGGTGAATCGCGTATTGACGAACGCCCCCATTTTTTTTCGCTCGCTCGTGAACTGCACCAGCGGAATCACCGCGAAGGGCAACTGAAAACTCAGCACAACCTGGCTCAGAATCAGCAGCGAAGTCAGCTTTCCTTCACCGGAAATCCCGATCACCAGAATCGCCGGAATGATGGCGATCGAGCGCGTCACCAAGCGCCGAATCCACGGCTTCAGCCGCATGTGCAGAAAACCTTCCATCACAATCTGCCCGGCAAGCGTTCCTGTAAGCGTGGAATTCTGTCCGGACGCAAGCAGCGCAAGCGCGAAAACCGTGCTGGCCAAACTGGCGCCGAGAAGCGGGCTCAGCAACTTGAACGCTTCCGCAATATCGGCCACTTCATTCAGTCCACGCGTATGAAACACCGCCGCGCCAAGCGTAAGAATCGCGGCGTTGATGAACAGCGCGAAGCCGAGCGCCACCGTGGAATCGATGACGGAGTATTTGATGGCTTCGCGGCGCCCGCGATCGTCCTGGCCGAAGGCGCGCGTCTGCACGATGCTCGAATGCAGGTACAAATTGTGCGGCATCACCGTTGCCCCAATAATGCCGATGGCGATATACAGCATTTCCTTGTTGCGCAGAATCTCCAGATGCGGAATAAAGCCATGCGCGGCTGCCAACCACAATGGGCGAGCGAAGAAGATCTCATACGCGAAGCAGATGCCGATCGTGCCGATCAGCGTAACCACAAACGCTTCCACGATACGGAATCCGCGGCCCTGCAGCGCCAGAACAAGCAGCACGTCAAACGCGGTGAGAATCACGCCCAACAGAAGCGGCACACCAAACAGCAACTTCAGCGCTACAGCGGAACCGAGAACCTCTGCCAGATCGCAGGCAGCGATAGCGAGTTCGCAGATGATCCACAGGAAGATCGACATGCGCCGCGAATAATGATCGCGGCACGCTTGCGCCAGATCGCGGCCTGTGGCAATTCCCAGCTTTGCCGAAAGCGCCTGGAGAAACATGGCCATCAGGCTACTAATCAGCACCACGCTCAGCAGCGCGTAACCGAATTTGGACCCGCCGCCGATGTCTGTGGCCCAATTCCCTGGATCCATGTAGCCGACGGCGATAAGGTAACCCGGTCCCGCAAAGACCAATAGTTTGCGCAGCCAGGAAAGATTCGGAGCTATGGGAATCGAACGGTGGGATTCGGGCAGAGAGGGCAGGGTGACCGCGCGCCGCCAAGCCGAGCCCGGCGGCGCCTCCCCGGCGGGGGCTTTCTGGGAAGCGAGCGATTTGGCGAGCAGGTCTCCCATGACGATATTAACTATGGTGAACTTCTCTATTAAACTACATTTAATGCCGGCGACTGTCAATAGATCTTTCCTCCAGGTTCCGTATGTTCGGACCTTCGCGCACCCTCAGCTTGCCGCGAGCCGGCTTTTGAGTGTGGTACCTTGGAGGAGAATTTTCAGGAGACGATCATGGACGAAAAACAAGGACCGCAGCAGCCGCCACCAGTACCAGGGCAGGTGCAGATCAAGGCAGACGAAAAAGAATTGCAGGGAATGTACAGCAATCTGGTGATGATCCAGCACCACGCGGAAGAGTTCACGCTGAATTTTGTCTATGTGTTTCCGAACGCCACGCAGGGAAAATTGCTCAGCAGCATGATCGTCAGTCCCGGCCATGCCAAACGGATCTGGCGGGCGCTGGGCGAAAACATTTCGCGGTTTGAAGCCCTCTACGGGCCGATCAAGGAAGGGCCGGAAGGCACACCGGCGCCGGGGGCAAATATCGGTTTTGTACAGTAACACGGAGAGGCAGCGTGAGAATTTGCGCGGCGAGCGACCAGGCTATCCTCGTTTATCTGGGGGAACAGATTGGATTGCCGGCACACGAACGCGTATGGAAATTGTTGCGGCTGCTGCAGAAAGAACCACCGGAGTGGTTGCGCAACATTCAACCGGCCTACACATCGTTGATGGTGACGTTTGACGCTTGCCTGGTGGACCACGCCTTAGTGGAAGTGGTGCTGCGCCAGTACGAGCAGCGCGCCGAAGCTACTCGGCGTCCGAAACCGCGCACGGTAGAAATTCCCGTATGCTACGGCGGAGATTTTGGGCCCGATCTCGAGGAAGTGGCCGAGCTTCACCGGTTGAAGCCGCAGGAAGTCATCAAGCTTCATACTTCGCATCGCTATCACGCCTATTTTTTAGGATTCGCGCCGGGATTCGCGTATCTCGGCGATGTTCCCAACGAAATTGCCACGCCAAGACGCGAGAGTCCTCGTAAGAAAGTGGCTGCGGGAAGCGTGGGAATCGCAGGGAAGCAAACAGCGGTGTATCCCTTCGCAACGCCCGGCGGATGGAACCTGATTGGCCAAACGCCGATGGAGATTTTCCGGAGTGATCGCAAACCAATGGGGCTGGTATCGATTGGCGATCAGGTAAAGTTTCGGGCGATCTCTGGCGAAGAGTTTCGGAAGAGGGAAGGCGCATGAGTTCGCTGGTGGTGCAGTCGCCGGGCCTGCTCACCACTGTGCAGGATTTGGGGCGGCCGGGATATGGAGCTCTGGGTATTTCGCCGTCGGGTGCGGCCGATCCCGTGGCGCTGCGATTGGGAAATTTATTGGTGGGAAACGACGCGCGCGCGGCGGCCCTGGAGATGACGCTGCTGGGCGGGAGTTTCGTTTTTCCCGAGGGTGCAGTCGTTGCGGTGACGGGAGCCGATCTTGGTGCGACGATCGACGGACACGCGGCGGAAATGTGGACGGCGCAGACGATTACGCCCGGGGGCGTCCTTGCTTTTGGGCCTACTCGAAATTTTGCGCGCAATTATCTGGCGGTGGCAGGCGGCATACAGGTTGCCCCGTTTTTGGGGAGCGCTTCCACGCACCTATTAAGCGGATTGGGCGGTCTGGAAGGAAGAGCGCTGCGCAAGGGCGACGTCTTGCCGTTGGGAAAACCCGCTGCGAAAATTCCTCCGGGCAGAATTTCGCTGGCTGCGCTGCAAAGCTTCAGGCCGCGAAAAGTTTTGCGCGTCACCGCAGGGCCACAGACTGATGTATTCTCCGACGAAGCCCGCGAACTATTTTCACGCGGAACGTTCCGCGTGAGCGAGGCGTCGGATCGCACAGGTTTGCGCCTGGAAGGTCACGCCATTGGATACAGATTGCCAGAAGAAATGATTACAGAGGGCGTGCCGCTCGGAGCGATTCAGGTAACTCCCTCCGGCCAGCCGATTGTCTTGTTTGTGGAGCAGCAAACCACCGGCGGCTATCCGAAAATTGCCAACGTGATCGGAGTGGATTTGCACCGCGTCGGACAACTGCGGCCACGCGTGGAAGTGCGGTTCGAGCGAACGTCGCTCGAGGTCGCGCGCGCGTTGTGGATTGAGCAGGAGCGCTTGCTGAACAGCCCAGGGCAACTTTTGTCATGAAATCAATCGACCTGAATTGCGACATGGGCGAAATTCCGGAAGCCGTAGCTGACGGCAGCCAGGAAGCACTGATGCAATACGTTAGCTCCGTGAATGTGGCCTGCGGTGGTCACGCGGGAGGTGCAGCGACGATGCGCGAGACCATGCAGCAAGCGCTGCGCCACGGAGTGAGCGTCGGTGCGCATCCCGGGTATGAGGATCGCGCCGATTTTGGCCGGAAAGAGTTACAACTTGCGGCGGAAGAAATCGCGGAAATGGTTCACCGGCAGGTTTTGGCGCTGGCAGAAATCGCGGAGCAATGTGGCGCGAGGATTAGCCACGTGAAAGTCCACGGCGCGTTGTATAACCAGGCCGCGCGGAATCGAGAGATCGCCCGGTGCATTGCCGAAGGGGTGCGTCGCTGGAACACCGAGACGATTCTGGTTGGTCTGGCTGGATCGGTCATGCTGGAAGAATTTCGCTCTGCCGGATTTTCCGTAGCGGCAGAAGCGTTTGCGGACCGGCGCTACGAACCGGATGGCAGCCTGCGCTCGCGAAAATTTACGGATGCGCTGCTGCGCGATCCTGTAGAAGCCGCGGAACAGGCGTCGAGCATCGTAAATCAGGGCAGCGTGCTTGCGAGCGACGGCAGCGTGGTTCCCGTGGTGGCGCAAACGATCTGCATTCACGGCGATACTCCTGGTGCCATCGAAATCGCCGCGGCGGTGAATCGCCGTTTGCAGCAGGCCGCAATCCACATCGCGGGCCTTCATTCCAAAAGTTAAGCAAGGATGACGGTCAAGGCGCTTCAGCCGGGAATTTCGCGGCGGAGAATTGCCAGACGTGGCTGCGTTACGGTAAAGTAAGAACAGTCGTTACCACACTTCCAGTGCGGGCATGTAACTTTAACGGCTGTTGTTGATTTCGCGTTGCTTAAGTCCCATTGCAGACCCCTTCCAAACACCCCTTCTTGTACTCAATTTGTACTCAAAAGAGATAAAAAAGAAGCTGCTATAATCGGGTATGGCGTCACTCAAAACAGTGCCCACCACGATAGGTGAACTTCTGTTCCAAGATTACTTGGACGTGATGCAATACCCGTATGAGTTTGAAAAGGAGTTCCCCGGCAAGAGCAAACGCCCGGACTACGCGGTTAGCAGGAACGGCGTGTTCCTTTTCGATGTGAAGGACTTCGATGAAAATCTACCTCTGTACGGCGGTAGTTGTTATGACCCACACCCTCGAATCCGTGAAAAAATCGACGAAGGCCGCAAAAAATTCAAGCAGTTTAAGGAATTCCCCTGCTCACTCGTGTTGAAGAATAACAGCAACGCTTTCGTGCATCTTGAATCCGCTGACATCATGTTGGGCGCGATGTACGGCGATTCAGGGTTCACATACTTATATAGCAGCAAGGGAGAAATAGCTGCTTGGCCGTTGAAACGCGCCTTTCTTGGCCGTGGAAAAATGGTTCATGATAAGCAGATTCAGAACACCACAATTAGCGCACTCATCACTCTCCGTCATGTCCCAGTAGGCATGTGGCAGTTCCGAGCAATAGACCGAGCATGCCCCGGCCTGAGACTAGAAGAGACGCTTTCGGCAGCAGCAGAAAGGTTTCCTAACTTCGATGTGGGAGAAAAACAGTTGGGGGTTATTGTGTGGGAGAACGCCACCGCCCGCATCCCTCTTTCACGGGAACTGTTCAACGGCCCGTATGACGAAAGGTGGGGCTATGAGGACGGTCATCAGACAATTGTCTACCGTGGGACAAAGTTGGCCGCATTAGAGAAAGGAAACTCAGCCTAGATAGGCGTCAACCTGCTGGGTAGCACCACTGGTCCTCCACTATCAGATGTCGGTATGCGTGAGTGTGAAGTACTGGTGTTCTACAGAATTCGACCTGTCAGCAGGCGTTTCTCTCTCATACATGTCCGTCTGAGCCTCTCCAGCCGTAACGGGCACGTGCGTCAGCCCTGCTCTTAACCGCATCCTCATACGGCTTGAGCGAACTTCGGGTCTTCACCAATCCGTAGAAACCTTGCGGAAGTTCGGCCTGATGAACACGAAATAAGGAACGAAGGGCAATCTTTCTTGGGTTATCCAAACAATGAATAACCAAACTGTACAGAACAGGAAAGCGAGTGCAATGCTTTGGGTTACTGAGAAACCGCCCAAGTAAAAAAGGCCAGCGTACAAAATCGCAAAGAACACCAACAGTTGGAAAAGTAAGCGAAATTTGTTTGGCATTTGCTAGTTTTTGTCTTTCCTGGGAGGGAAGTTATCACATGCACAAACATCGTTCAATGAAGATGACGCCCAAGGCGCTTCGCTCAGGAATTTCGCATCGGTGAATTGCCAGAGGTGGGCGCGTTACGGTAAAGTAAGAACAGTCGTCACCACACTTCTAGTCGGGCCTGTAGCTCAGGTGGCTAGAGCGCGCCCCTGATAAGGGCGAGGTCGGTGGTTCAAGTCCACCCAGGCCCACCATAAATCGCCAGTAAATACGCAGCTTTTCTCACTTTTCCCTTTCCAGGAATCTCATGACAAGAACCGTTTTGCCAACTATTTGCCAACTTTCCGGGCAATCAGATCGCTGCTTTACAGGGCACTCTCACGCCGCGATACGCTTATAGCGAGTCAGGGAAGGCTTGTATCTGCCGAATCTCTCAGACCCGTAGTTCTGGTCGTTGAGTTATCTTGGAACCGGTGGGGCACTGGGAACTGCAGGGATGATCGAATTGAATCCTTTAACCCTTAGTTTCAACGGTTGCTTCGGTCTTCCGTTCCAACCACTCACGCAAAGCCTTTTCAGTTATTAGCCGACAACGGCCCACTCGGATCGTTGGAAGGTCTTTCTGTTGAATCGCGTAATAGAGGAACCGAAGCGAAAGGCCCGTCACTTCGGCAGCTTCGCGAGGTCGATACGCCACCCTCGGCAGATTACGGTTCATACGCTTTTCCTTTTCCTAGCCGGACTCCCTGCTTGGTTCTCTGAACTTTCGGGCGCACTCAAATATTCCCTTCAAGATGCTACTATACATATAGCACCATAGGAAGCGCATTTTTTGGATTTATTCTTCCTTGAACAAGTCAAATACTAATGCCTGGGCGGTAAGGATAGTGATAAGGAGGAATCGGAATTGCGGAGGAATTCTGATTGGCCCTTTCAAGGCCCGCCGTTTCTCGGTGCTTCGATTCCATCGTTGTGCTTCTTTTTTCTCCCCGAAGAGCAGAGTGGGCTTTGGATCTAATTTCGCGGCGCGGATGTAATGTAGATCGACGAACCTTTAAGCATCTTCGAATCAGCGGTGCAATTCCGCACTTGTTCAGGAGAAATATCAAGAAACCTATAATGGGGACCGACTGAGAAAACCGGTCGGTCAGGATCGTCTCACCATATCCAACCAACTCCGAGTAGTCTGTCCATGTGTGCTCAAGTGAACAGACATACCGTTTCACGCCGCCTAAGATGAGTTTTGCCCCGAAACTTTCGACAGAATCTCTGGGTGCGGCACAAGCGCTGTAAGCACGGCCTCTTGTGAGATTGGAGCGACAATGCTCTGGACAATCATCCTTATACTGTTCGCCCTTTGGCTCCTTGGAATGGTGACGTCCTATACCCTAGGGGGATTCATTCATGTCCTACTTATCGTGGCGCTGGCCATCTTCGTCATTAACCTGATTCAGGGTCGGAGAGGCACGGCGTAGCCGCCGGAGCGATGGCCATGAAACCTCTAGTGTGGGGTGGAATTCTCTTTATTGTTTTGGGCGGTTTTGCACTTGCCTACCAGGGTTTCAACTATACCCGTCAGGAGAAAGTTCTTGATGTCGGGCCGATCCACGCCACCGCCGAGAGACATGAGCATGTATATATTTCGCCAATACTCGGCGGGCTAGCCTTGGTGGGCGGAATCGTCATGCTCATTGCTGGAATTCGACAAAAGTCCTAGCTCGAAACTGCAAAATTGGCCACCTGCGAGTGGAACTATGGTCATCAAGGAAATGACAAAGGAAGACTGTGGCGCATTTCTGGCACGCACTTCGCTCGGCAGACTTGGCTGCTCGCTCGATGACCAGCCATACGTGGTACCTATATACTTTGCGTACGAGCCAGACAACATCTACGTCTTCTCGACTTTTGGGAAAAAGACGGAATGGATGCGAGCTAATCCCAGAGTTTGCCTTAATGCAGACGAAATCACGAACCAGTCTCAATGGAGGAGCGTAATTGTCAGTGGACGCTACCAGGAATTGCCTGAGCCCCGATATACCGCAGAGCGGGAACATGCGCGGAGTCTCTTAGAGAAGCGCTCCCAGTGGTGGCAGAACCCATTGGGGGAGCGCCAGCTAAGATTGGGCGACCACTCGATTTCTCCGCTCTTCTTCCGCATCCACATTGATTCGATGACCGGCCTCAACGCCATCGACCAGTCCGCAGAATCCGACAAAGCGCTGCAGCAATAGAAATCTCCCGTGAAGCACTCAGGCGTGCTGATGCCTGTCGGAGTGTACTTACGGCATGCCGCGACCTGATGTGAAGTACAAGGCAACTGCCTCCTCATGTTTAATGCAGTATCCGCCGACCGCTCGACATTAGGACTTCATCTTTCGCCGTAAGAGGAATGGATCGGTTGTCGGCGCACAGCGCGTTACTCATTTGGGAGTTGCCGCGTGTCTCAAAGCAAACCGAAGGCGGCCAGGAACTAAAGTGCGCCTCCAAGGAGACCGGGGCCGCTTTTCGGGTTTTTGGCTGGCCTTGTTCTCCTGACAAATCAACAGTCGGCGCGCATGCTGGCACTCATTGCGGACTTGTTATCGGTCTCCGAACTTCCCTTTTAAACCACGCTGGGAATTTATACTCTTGTCCTTTTGCTTCCGCTAGGCGATCCGACAAACCTCGAGCCATCCTAGAGAGACACTTGAAATTCACGAGCGTTGGTTTTCTGCGGAGGCGCGAATTTGTGCGAATGAGGGCTAATTTATGGAAGCTGGCCATTCGATCACTTGTCCACGCACCGGCCGACTGCCAACCATCTCATACTTGCCTTGATGTTCTTCTTCGGTGTCGAACTGGATCGCAATGGCAGCTAGACATGCTGCTCGGCCAATCTTTTGAATCTCACGAGCAGAAGGGTGTCGTGGAACGCAACAGTACATCTCAAGAGACCCTAGCATCTCGGCATTCTCGGCAACAAGGGCTTCAGAACAGAAGGAATATAAACCAAAAAGCGCTGTGTTGATGGCAATTGAGGAGGGCTCGTTTACATCGTTCCCCTCCAGGGAGATGAACGAAACGACGTTGCCTATCTGACAGTCGAGAGCATTGCAGATTCTGTCAAATACTCCCTGCACTAGAAGAGGTTGCCGTTCGAATCTCGATAAATACTTAAATTTGTTATCCAAATCATGATGCACCTTGCGTTTCTGTGACCTTTCACGCGTGCGAGAACGAGATTTGTTCATGTGTGTCTTCATTCTTACAACTCGCGTTTTATCA
Source organism: Candidatus Acidiferrales bacterium (assembly GCA_963709705.1). Classification (GTDB taxonomy): domain Bacteria; phylum Acidobacteriota; class Terriglobia; order Acidiferrales; family UBA7541; genus Acidiferrum. Next base: position 1,784 of record CAVPXU010000012.1, on the reverse strand, counting down.
CTCCCAATTTCGGTAAAACTCGGGATTCGAATTTGCTAAAAACGAGCCAGCCCCGCGAACGGCTCCTGGCCGTTTATTTTTCATCGCGTAGAGGGCTACGTCCGCAGCGTAGAGAAGGGTTCCGATGGTATCCGCCTCGCGAGGATAACTGGCAATTCCTACGCTTACCGAAAGCGCTGGCTCTTCGGCTTCTCTATCAAGAAGTTCACATATCCGTCGTGCTACCAATGTGGCGTCGGCAATGCCGGTCTCCGGCAGCACCAGAGCAAACTCGTCCCCGCCGTGGCGTGCCGCGGTGTCTATGGACCGGCAGCAATCTTTCAGCAGCTGCCCCAGCCTGCAGAGCGCCCGGTCTCCTGCCAGATGACCAAATTGATCGTTGACCTGTTTCAATCCGTCAAGGTCCAACAATACAAGGGAGAATTCTCGACCGGTTCGCTTGGATCGACAGATCTCAGCCTGCAACACTTCGAAAAGTCGGCCATGATTGGCCAATCCGGTCAGCGAATCGCTCGATGCCTGGTGGCGCAGCTGATTCTCAAGCGTCTGCTGTTCTGTCACGTCAACTGCGATGATTTCGTAGCCAGCGAAGTTCCCAAGTTCGTCATAGACGCCGCGACCGCTTAACCTGACTTTGAGCGTCGTTCCATCTTTTCGCTTCCACCCTATTTCGACCGGCTCAATTCGCGTGGCCTCGGGAGCGCGCCCCACGAATGGTAAGGCAGTGCAAAGATTGGGAATCATCGCAGACCCTTGATTCGCAGCCAGTACTTGCTCTTTGGAGGTATAGCCAAGCATCGTTACCAGCGCTTGATTCACGTCGAGCAATTCTCCTTCCGCGTTACACCTGTAGATTCCATATGCCGGATTGTCCACCAGCGCGCGATAGAGCGATTGCGAATGCTTCAAGGCTTTTCGGGCCTCTTCCAGTTCTTCACGTAGCTTCTTGTCATTCAGCACCCGGCGGACGGTCATTGGCAGTCTGGCGATATGCTCTTGTTCAACAGAGTCGAAGACACCTTGAGCAGTTAATTCCGCGATGGCTGCACCTGCGACGCCGGTAGTCAAAAAGATGACCGGGAGATCCTCGACACTCTGACGGAGATGCTGCAACACCTGCAAATCTTTGCAACTCGGACTAGGGTACTCGACGACGATGACGTCATAGGCATGCGATTGGAGCTGCACGGCGCACTGTCCCAAGTTCAGAACAATATCGTGTATGACAGTGAATTGCCCCTTCTCGAGCTCTTGGAGGCAGGAGTCTATCGCGTCTGCATCACGGTGCACGAAAAGGACACGGATGATACGGCGTCTGTGGGACGGCGTGCCCTTAAGCCACAGACTCCCCTGGTCAGACTGGAATTCCGTCTGAAGTAAGTCTGCCAGCGGCGCCGTGCGCGGGATCACCCTACCGCCAATAGAGCTATCGGTGAGTTTTGACAAAACGAACACCTCGGCTCCGATGCTATACTCGTAGGAAACCGGTGTCTGACTCATTTTGAACACCGTCGATACGAGGCAATTCCCAGAAAGCCAAGATTCGATGTGGCTTAGCGATTAAGGGAATCCGATGCCGGTGTTCAAAGCGAAACAGTAATGGAGTCCTTTAGAGCATAAGATCTCTTGGGAATTTGGGTGCCGAACTGGTGCCCGGAGAATCGCAATGATGAGTTGCCCGCAATGCCACAGTGAACGAATCCACCAATCTAGGCCTTCGACCTAAACGTCCGAGAAGCTTCTTCGTGGAACCGGACCGCGACTTACTAGGAGTTGGTTCTGTC
>CAVPXU010000011.1:0-100851 GCA_963709705.1 Candidatus Acidiferrales bacterium | reverse complement strand
GATGGCTTAGACGAGGGAAGTAATACCAAACCAAGTAACCTTCTCGCTCTCCTTTCAGTTCCGATGGTGCGGGTGTTTTCAATCTTGATGGTTGACCCGGTTTTTATGGTTGATCGGGTCTATGGCGGGCAAAGGCAGAATCCTAAGTCCGTGGCCTTTACTGACCTGGTCGAGAAGTCCGGCGGGCGAGTCTTTGGTCCGGTTGACCTGGCGAAAACAGGGCTAAGCAACTCACCACATAGTGCCGAATTGAGGGAAGCGTTTGAGGAGAAGTTGTTGCAATTCTACCGAGGTATCTTGCAGAACGATATCGTGACGGTCGAGGTGTCATCGGGTGTTATCACGAAACCCGAGCCCCTAAGATTGTCACTGTCGGACACTGCTCAGCGCCAATGGAAACACGCGCAAATATTTTATCCCCGCGAGATAGGTGCTTGTCCCGAGGATATCGCGCCGAAGAACGTGCCCGGAGGTTGAGGGGTTTTCGTCAGGCAAACTGCCAGGGGTTACCTCCAAAGTTCGTACTAGCTCTTCGCGCTACCCAAATCCCCACGCACACAACCCTCACCTACTTAGCATCCCAGGGTGTAGCAATTTCCCCTCAGCGCGTAATACCCCCGGGTTTTCTTGACGGGGTAGCGTATGGGGAGGGGAAAAGTGATACACCCCTAAGAAAGAAGCTTGATCCGATTTTAGATCTTTTGTCGGATGCGTGTGTTCGCGTTTGTAATCTAATTTGGAGTTTTTGTCAGTTTCTGCTGTCTGCTGCGTGAAAATCAGTTTTTAATAATAATTTTAGGATTGGTTTGCGGATGTTGCAACGGCGGCGGCGATACAGTGCAAGGTGTGTTCGACACGGAGTAGTCATACGACAGCCCAGCAGACGTCGGGTGAACGCCTGAATCTATGCTGCCGCTGCTCCGTTGACCACCACCATGTGGAACCAACCAAGCGTAGGCCTCAAAAGGGTCTGCGTTTGGATCAAAGCACACGTATACATCCTGAGCTGGGTCATTGTTGATCCATACAATCCTTTCGCCCAAAATTTTGGAAAGTGTGCACGTCGACCCAGGAATACTTAGATCTTGTTTGCATTTGTCGATGTAGGGGGATATACCAGCTTGGGCCGCAGGCTTAGACGGTCCGCTTTGGCATGAAGCACATAGTAACGTGACAGCACCGCACAACCAGAGTGATATCATTTGGTGTTTCGAGCTGGATTTCATACGGCACCTCTCGCATACCTAACTTTTGTGGTTCAAATCTGCTTGCAATAACTTTTGAAATCGTGGGTCGTCATGCAAATTGTCTAAAGCGGGTGCTTCCCGAATGGTTGTTGGCGAAAATCCTGCCTCAAGTGCTTTTGTGATCCATTGGAATGCTCTTGCGTGTTCGCCCAACTGGTTATACACCATGGCTGCCTCGAAAAGAATGTCAGGATCCTTTTGGTTTGATAATCGCAGGGACTTGTCCAAAGCGGTGAAGGCTTTTTGGCGAAGCCCAAGCATTGCATAATATCCCGATAAATCACTCAACGTCGATGCGTCCTGAGGATTAACTTCTAACCTCTGCTCAGCCAACAGAGTGGCCTTTTGATAAAACTGCGCTGCGTACTCATGTTTCCCCGAGTAATAGTAACAATCCGCAAGATTTCCCCAAATCACATAGTTCTGATCATTTAGCTTCGTTGCCTCACTATAATTCTTGGCTGCCTCATCAAATTGCCGGAGAGAATAAAATGCCGTTCCGAGATTGGAGAATGCATCTTCCGTCGCCCTGATCTTGATTGACTCCTTTAGCGATTCGATGGCTTCTTGATAGTGACCAAGCCGAATGTATGTCGCTCCCAAATTGCTATACCCACGAAAACTATCTGGGGCGAGGGCAATAACCTGGCTAAACATTTTGGTTGCTTCCTCATAACGGCCCTCACTTACGAAGAGGGCCCCCAGGGAGTTGTAACCCTTCCAATACTGAGGTCGAACGCTGATTGCAACTTGGATCGTCTTTTCAGCTTCATCCATCCTGCCTAGACTCGCATAAGCATTTGCAAGCCCTCGGATTGCATCATCATTGGTCGGCTCAAGTTCTACGGCTCGCTGATACTGGTTGACGGCATCACCGTATTTGCCAGTTCCAACATAGACCATACCTAAACAAGAGTGACTTTCGGTCTGGTTGGCATCAATCTTAACCGCCTTTTCACATGAAGCTTGGGCTTCGCTAGCCAATCGGTTGTCGTTGTCGAGTTCGTAGCGCCGCCAATATGCTTCCCCTAATCCCGCGATTGCCAGAGAGTAATGGGAATCTAACTCAAGCGCGTGATTGAAGACTGTGATCGCACTGGCTATATTTTCTGGTTTTTGCGGCTCCTGCAGGTATCCCCGTCCTTGCAAGTAGAAGTCGTACGCATTGGGTTGAGTGGTTCCGTGTTCTGTGAAAGCCCGCTCTTCCTGGGGTTGAAGTTCAATCTCGAGGCACTTGACAATACTATCCGCCACTCTATCTTCCAAGACGAAGGTGTCGGAGGCAGCAGCCGTGATAGTATCTCCACCCAGTTGTCGATGTGATTTTGCGTCAATGAGAGCATAATTCACTCGAACAAGGTGTCCGGATCGCTCCACATTCAACTGCAACCCGAGCGTTGCTCCGAATTGTTCGCGTGCCTCTTGAAGATTTGTAATCCCTTTTGATCGAACCTCGCTGGCCGGAACCACTTGGAGTGGATGGTTCTTGCTCAACTGGGTCAGCCGGGATGTGAGAGTTTCAACCAGTCCGTTATCGAAGGCCGTGGTTTCATCAGTCTCGTCCCTGGAGCTCAATGGCAAAACTGCTAGTTGGCTAGCGAGATCCGCATTAACCTTCGGGACTCTTTTTGACGAACGCCAGGTTGCCACTACCACCAACCAGATTGTGAGTAATAGTATGGCCGCGATCACGATTGTTCTAAGCGAAGGCGAGTTTATCCTTCCTGCCTGTGGCGAACCCATGGCAGCATTGCTTCTGAGCGATTCCAGCGTTGCGCGCACCTCGCCACCGGTTTTGTAGCGATGTTGTGGTTCTTTCGCTAGACAGCGCAGAACAATATTCTCGAAACCGAGTGACAGATTAGAATTTTGTTGGCGAAGAGGCACCGGGGATTTGTGAAGAATGTCTGAAATTAGGGCTGCCGACGTACACGACTGAAACGGCCTCTGGCACGTGCTCGCTTCATACAAAATAGCTCCGAGAGAATAAACATCACTGCGAAAATCGGCCGCTTCTCCCTTCAGCTGTTCCGGAGCCATATAAGGTAAAGTCCCGACAGCCCCCCAGCCAGTGTCGATACTTTCTGTTACGTTGGCATCTTCGTTTCGAAGCAATCGTGCCAACCCAAAATCAAGAACCTTTACATTTCCTTTCATTGTGACCATCGTATTGCTTGGTTTAAGGTCACGATGAACTATTCCTGCCTCGGCTGCATTTTCCAATGCATCGGCGATTTGGGTCCCGATATTGATCACCGTCTCTTCGGGGATCGGGCCCCCTTTGATCGAGCCCGAAAGCGTCTGTCCCTTTACGTACTCCATAACCAGGAAGTCAATCCCATCTTGTGTGTCAAAATCGTAGACTTGAGCGATATTCGGATGGCTAAGTTTTGACAAGAGTAGGGCTTCTTTCCGAAAACGCTCACGCGATGAACTGCTGTTTAGCGCCCCTGGACGAATCACCTTTAAGGCTACGTCTCGATCTAATCTCGTATCAATCGCGCGGTACACAACACCCATACCTCCTGAGCCAACCTCTTCGACAACACGATAATGTCCGAGCGTTTGTCCGATCATGACAGCCAGCAGATATGTTGGCAGATGTTAGGATGCTCTAAGCAGTTAAGTCAACGCTTAACCATCCATCGCACGGGAGAAGATCGCAAGCGTGTCGACCTTAACGGGTTCCCCGTCGAGAATGTCTCGCACGGTGTTTATGCTGAGACCGGATTTGCGCTGGCAGTAACGTACACCCTCGTCTCTCCATCGTTTCCGGTCTGAGACATCCGCCACGGCCATCTTTTTCTTCTTTCGGAGTTCCTTAATCGAGAAATCGAGCATGCTGGGGTCTCCACCTTGCTCCCAATGACGATCCGTCTCTTTCCCAATGGGAACTATGTCACCAGCGAGAACGGAAACCCGCCGCAACAGCCCTGCGGTATTCGGGAGGCACGGAGTTCCATCGGGAGCTAGGGATTTGACTTCCGGATGCTCCAGGTACTGGCGTAGAACAATCTGGAATGAGTCCGGCACAACCGTGTCCATTTCTTTGCGGATGCGCATAGTGATTCGATAGATTTGTTCATCCCGGAGATTGATGCCCCATAGGCGCTTCCATTCAGACCGTTTCGATTTGAAAGGTACGATGAACTTGAAATTCGTTCTGTCGAATCCTGTAGGATAGCCCCCGAGGTCGGAAAGAAGTGGGAAGAGGAAAAAATTAAAAGCCGACAGCCAGTCTGGCCGGTTGCGACGCATCACATTGGGTGAACTCATGGTCATGCGCATCATGGCTGGCAGGCTGAGCCAGGTGGGGATTTTCCGTCTCAGTTTGAGTTCTTTCCGAAGCAGCCAATCCCACGCTTCCAAAACCCAAGCTGGAACGTCTTCGGCTTCCTCAGTCAGATCCTCTTCGTTATCGCAGTACTTCTCGCTAGGCATGAAGAGATAACCGAGACCATGTCCACTGGCCTTCACAATCGAGAAGTGATTCCCTGTCTGAGTGTAAAGAGCATATCTCTTTGCCGCTATCGCGTACCCGTAGACCTGGCGATATGGTTTGGATGGATCAGAGTCGACAAAATTGACATCTTCAATTTTCAAAAGATGTTTTACCAGAGTCGGATTGTAAGGATTGAGATCGTTAAACCGGACGGCAATGGATTTTACCTGTTCGAGTGACAGCGCCTTTATTGCTCCTAGCCCATTCAACCTAGATTTGCCGCCAGCGCAAGGAACCAAGCCGCCTTTCTCGGACGCTACGATGCACATTGAGTCGGTGTCGCAAAACAGATATGTCCCACCATTATCTTGAACACACCTCTCAAGCATCGCCAGCAGCAGTCGCCCGCCAGACGTAATAAGCGATGCCACAGGCGGAAAATACCATGGCCCCAGTTTCTCAATGTATTCCGAGTCCATCGTACGCATCACTTCACCTGAGTAAACTCTTACTTTCAGAGCCTTGCTCCTCTTCTCGGGATCAATCTGGACAAAAAGGCCGTAGCTGCCAGAATTCCCGAGGACCTTGAGGAAATTACTTAACATTGAATAATATAGTGACATTACCGAATTCTTATGCTATCTTCCAAGCATGGGAAATCCAAAAGGTGTTCGACGAGACTTCGAAAAACTGGAACGGCGGCGCTGGCTCGCCGCGGGGCTGTTGCGGCAGGGCGTTCCTCAGGCGGAAGTGGCCCGGCAGGTGGGCGTGCATCGGCAATCCGTGAGTCGCTGGGCCCAGCAACTGGCCGAGGGCGGACGAAAGGCGCTGCAGAAGGCCGGGCGCGCCGGGCGCAAGCCGCGCCTGAAGACAGCCGACCTGCGGCGCATCGAACGCGGACTGCAGCGCGGGCCGGAAGCGCTGGGATACGAAACCAGTTTGTGGTCGGCTTGGCGCGTGGCCGACCTGATCGAACAGGAATGTGGCGTACGTTACAATCCTTCGCAGGCTTGGCGCATCCTGCGGCAACTGGGCTGGAGTTGCCAGCGTCCCGTGGGACGGGCCCTCGAGCGGGACGAGGCCAAGATTCGGGAGTGGAAAGCGAAGCGCTGGGTGGAGATTAAAAAAAAGCCCAAAAAGAAAGGCGAACCATCGTCTTCGCCGACGAAAGTGGACTGAGCGAGCGTCCCCACCGCACACGCACCTGGGCGCCGAAAGGACAGACGCCGGTGCTGCAATATCACTTCACTTGGAAGACTCTATCGGTGATCGCCGGAATCACCTTTTGGAATTTTTACTTCCGGCTCTTTCCCGGAGCCATTCGCAGCCAGCAGATCATCGCGTTTCTCACGCACCTGCGGCGGCATATTCCCGGCAAGCTGTTGATCGTTTGGGACGGCTTGCCCGCGCATCGCAGCCGTGCCGTCTGGGATTTCGTGCGCCAACAGCGAGGACGCATCTGGTTAGAATTTCTTCCTGCTTATGCCCCGGAACTGAATCCGACCGAATACATCTGGGGCCATCTGAAGCAACATGAGATCGCTAATCTCTGCCCCAAGAACCTCAGCGAGTTGAGCCTGCAAGCGGTCCGCGCCCTCAAACGCATGCGTCGCCGTCCAACCCTAGTTATGGCCTTCTGGCAACAGGCCGAGCTCTTTCCTGTGTAACTATATTATGCAATTCTCAATAGATAAGGACTTGTTGGCGCGTTTAAACCGGTTTCTCTGCTCGACGACACGAACGAAGAAATCGTCCTTACGCGGATCGATTGGAACCAAGCCTCCCAAATTCGTTGATTCAAGTCTCCTTTGTTGTCCCGATGGCAGCATGCAGACTGCCTTCTCGATGCGCGGTGCCTTTCCGGTGAGGAGAACAGATGCCACTAAGTCCGGACCGGCAAACCAGATCGGCTTTTCCGAATTGAGTTCGTTCAGCCCAATATTTTTGGTCCGTTTGTTGTACACGGTTCGAACTGGAAGTACGTCCTTGTCAGGTTTGACCAGCGCAAAAAAGGACAGCTGCTTCCAGAACTCTGGCTTGAACACGTTTTCCAAGGAAATGTGCGAGAGTAGGTCTCTTACCTTGGCGGTACAAACACGGAACCGGATGGCGCTTGCCTTTAGTACATTCCAGTTTCCGAGAAGCGCGTTTACGGTCGGATATTGACTCGTGAAATCGGTCAGGACAACCGGTGCTGGAGTCCTCCTGATTCTGCACTCGGCTCGACCACCGTAATAAGCTTGCATCGCAATTCCGTGGGACCTGTTGGGAACACGGAAATGGTTTTTCGGGCGCCTGATGTTCATGGCGTCCAGGTATGCCTTGGCAATCGACGCAGGTGAGTATGCCTCGTCCGGATCTAACTTGATGGGATGCTGATCGAATTCCTTTTTTGCCGCATTCAATAATCTGTTTGTGGCGGCCACGTCCTCGCGGCAGTATTTGATTTCTCTGGGCGTAACCTGACCGGTCGCCGTATGGTTTTTCATTTTTCCAGCAACACCGAAAGCCACACAGGCTCGATTTAGGCTGAACGACTCTCGCCGCAATGCCCATGTCAGCGTCCGCAAGTCAAGAAAACGAGGTGCATTCGGCCATTCATCGGGATGAATATTGCTGCTGAGTTGGAAGAAAGCCATCTTGCTATTGATTGAGGTCACGACGAGACGGGGGCGATCGACGTTCACTTCTGTCTCGCCAGTTTTCTTACTCTTTCGAAGCGACAGAATTAGGGACCAACCACCCTTCTCAGCATTTGTGGACTGAACGGCGATCCTCGACAAATCGAAAGGCAGGTTAAACCCTACGATGAGATGTCCGCTCTGCACCGCCGGCCAGAACAGGTAGTTAACGAACGACGTTCTGCTGTGTAATTTCAATTTGATCTGAGGGGGCAGTCTTTCAGTCGACGGAATGTTGAAAGGGTTATTTATGTAGCGATCCAACACTCTTTGGCTTGCTGTGGGCAGAGAGTCCGAATAAAAAAGCCCTTCCTCGATGCATTGATATCTGTCTCTAACGAACTGACAACGCCGGTAGCATCCGAATGTAAGCTTCTGCTTCGGATCGATGGTGCTCTCAGTGTCAAAGATTAAAGCGAATTCTGGCCATTTTTCAGGGCGCTTCCGCCTCCATTCACTTCTTGGCGTGGGTGCGTGGGCGCGCACGAAAATGTCGTGACGTTCATGCACGCCCATCGCCTCCTCAATTCTTAGGTTGTGACAAGGTTGCTTGGCGCAGGGCTTCCTGAACCATGCAAAAGAAGATACTGATCGCAATCGAGGCTCGGATCAACCGCTCGACTGAATCTGATGTGTACTCGAGATTAACACCAGAAGACTTGACTAGCATGTGGCACTGTTTATGGTGCACATAGCATAGCGGCATCTCGACGTAGGCTAAATGTTTCCGTCCGCCAATGTGGTGCCACTGTAGATTCCGGTGGCTACCGCATATAACACATGCAGCGCGCTTCGAGCGGTGGCTAGGCTTCATCACCGGCCTCCGACAGAAACGTAGAGGGAGTCGAAGTCCAATCGGCCCGCGTCCTCCAATTGGGTAAGCAATTTGATATCGGTGATGAGCGTGTAACCGGCGACGGTCTTATCTCGAAAAGCCAGGAGGGCTGCGAGTGCGCCGCGTTCGCCAGCGCGCCAGGCCCTTAGGGCTATGTAGTAGCGACCCAGCAACTCTCTTTCGCGAGAGCTACGAACGATTTCGGTCGTTGGTCCAAAGCGGATAAGCACCCGCATCGCGGCGGAAAGATGATCTTCTGGCAGTACTTTCCAAGGCTTACCCGGGCCGGACCGGTAGAGAGCACCTCTTGCAAGGCGAATGACGGTTTCTTGCTTGATTCCTTCGTGGCGCGACGCTACCGCAAGAGACTCGCCGTCGCGGCGCATGCGACGCAGAACTCGAAAGACGCGCTCCTGCGGTGTTTTCTCGGATGTGTTGGCGGGCTTGCGCTTTCTGGATTTCATCGGCCCACCTTCTTTCGGGGGACCGGTTTTCCTCGATTCTCGGTTGGGTGATTTCGTCTAGCGAATCGTTCTAATTCATCGCGAGGGACTAAGCGCCTTCTACCCACACGAATAGATTTGATTTCGCCTAATCCAATTAACTTGGTGATGGTACGAAGTGAAAGGCCAACTAAACCGGAAACTTCTCTAAGGCTAAGCAAGACTTTTTGACTGAACATTGAGACACCAGTAGTTGAACAACGCACACCGAGTGCGGGCCATCTGCCGGTCTTGTTTGCTCAGCCGGAGTACCTTCCCATTTAACTTCGGAATTCGCTACCCCTTTCTGGCCCCTCCGCAATGGTGGGAGAGGTTGCTCTGTCAGGGTTGATGGTCAGCTGCCAACAAAATTGCGCCACCATCCGGCGAATTCCGACCAACTTTGGGCCGGAAACTCACAGAACGTACTCTTAATTTATTGCACGTTCCTGGCGTCTCACCTAGAGACATGGTAGGCGGATTATCAGTCATGTAACTGTTTGCAGTCAAGTACTCTCTGATGCGCTTAGGGGCGCAACTTACCCTTCCCAATGGCGCAATTACCGTGTAAAATGGATGTTAACGTCCCCATTTACAGCTAGTTACATGAAAGCAAAGGGTATGGGAATTACCACTGGCACCGCAACCTCCTCGGGGCCATGCACGCCTATCGTTCCGAGAAATGGGGTAGTGACGCTGTTTGGATACGGCTCTTCAGCACGAGTCGACGGTGGACATTTAGTTCTGGACGATCGCCTGGGCATGAATCGCCGACAAGGACGCTTTGCTCGCGTCCGACATGGATTGAAACGCCTGGTAGTTATCGGCTCAACGGGAATGGTAACGTTCGAAGCCCTACGTTGGATGGCGGTCCAGGACGTAGCCTTCCTTTTGCTGGATCGCGACGGTTCTGTGCTGACAGTCTCGGGTCCGGTTGGCCCTTCCGATGCGCGATTACGTCGGGCTCAATCCCTCGCCCACCAATCTGATGTGGCCGTAGGTATCAGTCGAGAGCTGATTTCGCAAAAGCTTCAGGGGCAAGAGCGCCTAGTTCGCGACGTTTTCCGTGACTCTGCCGCCGCAGAAGGAATTGCATCCACGCGATCACAGCTGGACAACGCAAAGACGGTTCAATCGATCAGGCAAGTTGAATCGCTAGCGGCCCAAACTTACTGGTCAGCGTGGCACGACCTGTCAATTAATTTCCCAACTTCAGACCTGAACAGGATTCCGCAACACTGGCGAACTTTCGGAACACGGACATCACCGATAACCGGATCACCTCGGCTCGCTGTAAATCCCGCGAACGCAATGTTGAATTACATGTATACACTGCTCGAATCCGAAGCCAGATTAGCCGCTGCTGCGTTGGGGCTTGATCCCGGAATCGGCTTTCTCCACGTCGATACGGATGTACGCGACAGCTTAGCGTGTGACCTCATGGAGGTTGGTAGACCACGCGTCGACGCCTTCTTGCTGGATTGGATCATCAAACAGCCTCTTCGGCGCGAATGGTTCTTTGAACAGCGCGATGGATCGTGCCGATTAATGGGTTCGTTCGTCGTTAGGCTGTCTGAAAGCTCGCCTGCTTGGCGTCAAGCCATTGCGCCTGCTGCTGAGTGGGTTTCTCGCGTGCTCTGGTCCACTGTCCGGAACAACGGCCGACGCACACCAGCGCCAACGCATTTGACGCAGAGTAATCGTCGCGATGCAAAGGGTCTCCCACATCTGCACGTTGCCGCACCACCCCCGCCGCCGCATCTGTGCCGAACGTGCGGAGCAAGCGTTACCGCTGGATACTACCGCTGTGCATCTTGCAAAGTCAGCGTCTGCGCCGGTGAACTTATCAAGGCAGCAGAAAAGGGGCGATTAGCCTCGCATAGCTCAGAGGCTGAGATGAAACGAGCCGAAAACCGACGACGCCACGCTGCGGCTCTTAGGGCTTGGCGACCGTCCGACCAGCCTTCGTGGTTAACGGAAGAAATATATATGCGGAAGATTCAACCTAGACTCGCAACGGTGGCCGTCCCAACCATTAGAGCAGTGCTAGGAATCTCAAAGGTGTACGCGACGAATATTCGAAGTGGTAAACAACTGCCTCATCCCCGACACTGGCAGGTGCTCGCATGCTTCACCGGAGTTTCGTCGGACGGGTAACCCAGATCCGTCACGCCCGTGGGTTCTTTGGGAAGTTTGCAAAAAACGAGGTTAGAACCTGCCTTGCGAGGGAAGCTATATGAGGCTCGAAGACTACGAAAATTGGGACACCGAAAAGCTGAGACAGATTATCAATGATTGTTTCGAGCACGCAGAGGAAATAGATGGAGACGATCGTCGGGTAGTTATGCTCGAAGCGGAGTTCTACGTGCGGGAACTTGACCGGCGGGAGAATCGGCGCGCCGAAAAGGAGCGCCGTGATGCCGATACTAAGCGCGATGAAATAGAAACCAAGCGTCGGCGCGTCGACTTGGGATTAGAACTGCTAATAGTTGTATTGATCGGGTTGGAACTCATTACCGCGGTCGGACTAGCGATATGGGGCAGTCGACAGCAAGCGCAGGACGTGCAGCAAGAGTTGGCGGCGTTTGGCAATATGCAGACTGTTTTATCTAATCTAGAGAAGACTTCAGAAAAAACCGCTGAGACAATGAAATCAGAGGGTCAAACAATGGAGGAGATGAGTACCTCACTCCAGAGGCAGGTCGCGCTCTTTTACGATGTGCAAACTAATGTAGTCTATAACGAGTCCACAAAGAAATTGATCCTCATAAACAGCGGGCGCGCGAATATAACGGTGTGGGCACAACAAATCGGCCTGGCAACCGCACCCCTGCTCCGCTACCCCAAGGCAGTGGCCGTCCTTGTCCCTGATGGTCCAAAGTCCTTCCATGAGAAGGCCGGTTGATGTCAAGGCTCACTTTCGCTTTCTTCTTTCTTTCCGTCTGTTCCCATTCAGCTAAGCCGCCCCTGTCGCCATCCTTCCATCCGCACTCTTTGTGAGCGATATTCGCTCGGTGCAAGGTGGGTGTTCTCGTTTCAGTAGGTGCTGCTACCTGATAATCGACCTCTCGTCCCACCTTTTCGGGTGGGAGTCGGGCCCCAGGACTTAGTCGCAGTCACCTGGACTCGGCGGTCGAGCTCAGCTGTTCGGATTAAAACTCGCTAGGCCACTGCACGCATCGCTTTTTGGCTATTGCGCAATGGTTCGTACACCTCACCGCTTACCCACAACCGATGGAGCAGTACTGCCAGCTTCCTTGCCACGGCAACTACCGCTCGTTTCTTGGCATTTTTTCCTCCTCGCTCCGCCAGCTTCAGTCCCCATCTCCGCAGATCACTGTCTTCTCCAAACGGCCCCAGAATGTAATGCGCTCCTTGCACCATCATCGTTCGCAGATACCGGTCTCCTTCTTTGCTGATTCCTTTCTGTGGCTCGCTCTCCCCAGAGTTTCTCCGGCCAGGTCGCAATCCCAGAAAACAACCTAGCGCGCGACTCTTCGGGAATCGATACGGGTCCTCTATCGTGAGGACATAGGTCAGAGCGATCTGCGTTCCTACACCCTTCACTTGCTTGAGCAAGGACACTTCCGGGCATACTTCCTTGGCGATTTTCTCCATCCGCTCGTCGTATTCCTGGATGCGTTCGTTCAGCGATTCGACCTCTCGCAAGAGTGGCCCCAGAACATCACGCAACTCCGCATTCACTCCTTCGGCCAGCTTCTCGTTCACCTGAGACGTGCCACATTTAGGTAGTCGCTCGCCAAAAGACTTCACCAACCCGCGTGCTGCATTCACCAACGCCGTTCGAGCACTCACCAGTTCCGCTCGCGCCCGGATCACCGATAGATGGATTTGCGCCTTTGCACTGCGATGCTGCACCGGCCCCAATAGCTCGGGATCGATGCGCGCCAGTCGTGCCAGGGTCCGCGCATCGTGTCGATCATCTTTTCGATTGCTCTTGGTGATCAACTGCACTTTTTGTGCGTGCGCCACGAGCACCTCGTGTCCCAGCTCTGCTAACAGCCGGCTTACCCATGGCGAATGTGTTCCTGTCTCCAATGCCATCAAACTCCGCGGTATCTTTCCAAATGTCTGCTTCATCGTTTCCGGTGTCGTCGGCAGTTTCTGTTCAAGAATAATTGTGCCGGCTTCATCCAAAACACAGTAGAACGACCAGCGATCTCCCAGATCCAAACCGATCGTCAGCTTTTGCTCCCTGAAAATCTCGTTCCCAAATGCTTGCACAGTGCTAATCTTCTTCATCGCCGGTCTCCTTTTTCTTGTGCCTCGAGCACGTCGAAACATTGGGAGCGTATCGCATCCCCCGGAGACCGGCCTTCTCATCCCATCTGATACGCCGTTAATCGGGACCTTGGAAACAGGTCTTCACGGAAACCGCTTCTGGCCGCGCCTTGATGCTATTTTCTAGCTATGCCCATCCAAAGAAAACTCATCATAGGACTTGTGCTGTCGGGGCTTTTAGTCTCTTCCGTGACGGGGCAAATTCCAGAATCGATACCGAAGGATACTGTTGAGCAATTGTGGAGCGTGGCGACGAGGGGCGATTTGCTGACGGTCACCGGGTGGGCTCGTGCGTCCAGCCTTTTCACGAGACCTACCGCGTCACCTGGAAACGCCGCGATTCTGGTCGTGTCTAACATTTACGGAGTGAAACGGGTTTCTGTCGAAGGAAAGTCGGCTAAGGTACAAGTGGAGTGCGGTAAACTCGGTCTCCTCGATTCGCAGCTCCGGTTCACACGCGAACCGCCCACCGATGCCTACGAAACAGACGAAGAGTATCACCTCGTTTCAAGCACTAAATATCCGGTCGCGCACGGGCCGGACGGAAAGACGCAGGTCTGGCAAATCGAAGGTTCGCCGTTGTGGCCCCCATGGACTACCGTCAATACCGCGATTCGTTATGTGCTGGAGCAAAAAGTAAAAGCGACCGACCCCGTTGTGAAGAAGAATGCGGACCACACTATTGAACAGTTGCTTGCTCTTCACTAGGGCCGTTGATTCTAAGTTTACGATTATGCCGTTTAGCGGGACCTGACACCGTTTTTGACTTGTCAAAGTTATACTCTCTCTATGGAACAGTCTGTTCAGGTGGATTTGACAAATGCTTCTTTCGACGAATTTATCTCGTTTCTTTTTGACCGGGCCGTATCCTCTGACTCGGAAAAACAGGACCCGTGGTATTGGCACGTCGAAACAACGTTTGCCCCGGAAGTCATTTGTGCGTATTACGTTCGATTGTTTCAGCAACCTGAATTTCTCTCTACGCGTTTCTCAAAGGCGCAGCTTGAGGAAGGATTCTGGGCAATCCAAGGAGCTAATCTGAACTGTTCCGCCTATGGAATAATCCACGAATCTGACCTGCCGTTTTCGCAACGAGCAGGGTGCATCCGTTCAATGTTCGATTTGTTCTCACACCTTTTTTCCAAACAGAGGTTGGATACTTCGGTGTCGATGTGGTGGGATTCGATGTGTTACGACTGGCATTGTGTACCCGAGGCATGGCTATATAGAGGAAATAGATTGACGGATGGTTGCCTGGGGAGATTCTCATTGTTCATCTGAATAGCTGGCTACAAGATAGTACGGCTTGTCCGGACATTTCCCCGTATCGAAATTCAATGTCCTGATTTGTCGCGTTACCGGTAAAGTGCTATGACTCGGTGGCAAGTCTGTCTGCCGTTTGTCGAATAATCGCGAGGGTCCGCGGACGAACCCCTATGCCTTTTAATGCGTGGGAAACGGGAGTTTGGCTGAGCTTCGATTCTCTTTTTAGCCGATTAAGACCAATTGCTGTCCATTTCTTTCGCTCTGCAGGTTGAGCAATTTCTAGCTTCTCCCGCTTTTCAAAAACATAGATGTCGGAATCAACCATGCTCGGATCTTCGCCTTGTTCCCAGCGCCGATCTGTCTCTTTGCCGACTGGAACGAGCTTCCCAGCTGTAATTCGAGCCCTCTGCAGAAGGCCGCGCGTTGCTCCAGTACAGGGCATTCCATCGGGGGCCAGCGATTTCGTCTCCGGCTTGGCCAAGTATTTGCGAAAAAGGATTCGGAAGGAGTCGGGGATTACCTTGTCCTGATTTATTGTCGGCTGCATAGCGATTTGATAGGACTCGCGATCTATTAGATTGACACCTAAGAGTGAACTCCATTTTGTGCGGTCGGATTCGTACGGGGTTATAAATATGAAGTTGGATTTATCGAAACCTTTGGGGTATCCCCCGAACGTTTCTGACAACATGGGGAACAAAAAGAAATTGAATGGACCCAGCCATTCGGGCCTCCGCTGTTTGAAGACGTTCGGAGTTGTAACAACCATTCGCATCATTGTCGGCAAATCGAGCCATTTCGGATCTTTCGGAGGCATTTTTAAAGCCCTTCGCAAGAGGAATTCCCAAGCCTCCAATACCCATTGCGGTGTTTCTTCGTCTTCCTCCTTCTTTTTTCTTTCCTTTGGAGCAAACAAGTAACCCAGGCCGTGCCCACTGGCCTTTTCAATGTGGATATCTTTTTCCTCTTGCGAGTAAAGCGCATATCTCTTTGCTGAAATTGCATAGCCAAACAGCTGGCGAAATGGGTTCTTAGGGGAGGAACCAAGATAGTTTACATCTTCGATTTTCAGAATATCAGGGACCAGAGAAGGATCGTAAGGATTCAGCTTTCTGAAATTGTGCGCGATTTCCTTCACTTCTCTCAGCGAAAGAGCATTGATTCCGGACTTGTTATTCCTGGTTACCGGACCGCCGGGGCACTCGACGAAGCCTCCCTTTTTAGAACCCACGATACAAAGCGAATCTGTATCGCAGAAGAGGTAACTACCATCTCTTTCTTGTACGCTCTTTTCCAGCATTGCCAGCAATAATCTGCCGCCAGCGGCCCAGGCTTCTCAACGTAGTTGGAATCGACGTTTCCTTTCTTAGGGGTGTATCACTTTTCCCCTCCCCATACGCTACCCCCGGGTTTTCTTGACCCTGTGCGTCGGCGGCAAGTACACTAGTAAATTCGGAAAGCTGCCGGAGTTGTGGCAGTGGGCTTTACGACGAGAATCCCTTAGCCAGCGCGGAAAGGTATCCAGGAGCCGCTTGAAGGGCGGCACGCGCGATGGCGCATGGGATTTTCCATAGCCTGATCGAGAAACGCCGCATAGAGAAACAAGGGGGAATGTCTTGCCAAAGCGTACTTTTCAACCGCGGAAACGCCGCCGCGCCAAAACTCACGGGTTCCGCTCGCGTATGAAGACGAAGGGCGGCCGCAAAGTGCTTGCGGCGCGCCGCAAGAAGGGACGTCATCGCCTTACGCCCGAGTAGCGGCGGCGAAGCCCCTGTCGAGCAGACGAAGGGGCTGACGTTTCCACGGGAGGCGCGGTTGGTGCGGCGCGGCGAGTTTGACGCCGTGTACCGCACGGGAAAGCGCTTCTCTAGTTCCCACTTCACCGTCTTCGTTCGTCGTAATGAACTCGCCCTGAACCGATTCGGCTTCAGCATCAAGAAGGCGTTAGGCGGCGCGGTGGTGCGCAATCGCATCCGGCGCCGGTTGCGTGAAGTGGTGCGCTGCCGCCGGCAGGAGATATCGCCAGGATGGGACATCGTGATTCATCCGAAGGGTTCGGTGGGCAAGGCGCCGTTTGTGGCGATCACCGAAGATCTGTTGCGCCTGCTGAAGAAGCTGTGAGCGACACCGCCAAATCCGCAAAGAATTCCGCGGGCGTGCGCGCGGCTTTGTTCGCGCTGAATATCTACAAATCATATTTGTCGCCGCTGCTTGCGGGGAATTGCCGCTACCAGCCAACGTGCTCGCGCTATGCGCACGAAGCCATCGAACGGTTTGGCGTGGCGCGCGGGGTGTGGTTGGGAACGAAGCGGCTGCTGCGGTGCC
Source organism: Candidatus Acidiferrales bacterium (assembly GCA_963709705.1). Classification (GTDB taxonomy): domain Bacteria; phylum Acidobacteriota; class Terriglobia; order Acidiferrales; family UBA7541; genus Acidiferrum. The sequence goes on along the minus strand of CAVPXU010000011.1, from coordinate 84,271 downwards.
ATCCGCTGGCTCGAAAATTTGGGTACGACCCGGTTCCGGAGAAATGGGAAGAGATGCGATCGAATCCTGCTATGCCTTCTGACACACACGGAGCGCGCTCGTGAGCACGCCACCGCTGAACCAGTTTCCGCCGATCGGGCCGAATAAAGACAAGTTCACGCCAGAGCTGCGCATCCTTGCGGCTTCGCTGCTTTCCATGGTGGTGATTCTGCTGTGGGCCAAATATTTTGCGCCGAAGCCGCCCGCGCATCCACAGCCACAGAACAACGCGGCGGTGAGCGCTCCCGCAACGCCAGGCACGCCCGCGAACACAGGCGCCAGTGGAGCTACAACCGCGTCGCCGGATGCGAAGGTCAGCGCAAACAAGGCCGCTGCCGTCGCGAGCACTCCGGCAGTGGCGGACGCGCAGGAACGCACGACCGTGGTGGAAAACGCGCTGTATCGCGTGGAGTTTTCCAATCGTGGCGCGGTGGTGAAAAGCTGGCAGCTGACGAAATATAAGGACGACGCGAAACCGCAACACACGCTCGATCTCGTCCATGTCCGCTCGGCGCAAATGACCAGCGGCTGGCCCTTCTCCCTGGTCCTGGATGATCCGCAGTTGGAAAAGGCCGCGAACAATGGGCTGTACAAAATTTCTACCAGCGATTCCTCGGTCAGCGCACCCGCGGAAGTGACGTTCACCTGGAGCGACGGCCATCTGGAAATCGTCAAGAAATTTCACTTCGATCATTCTTATGTGGTGAACGTGGAAACCACCGTTACCAATAACGGTTTGCCTGTCCATGCGGGACTTGCATGGCGCGGTGGATTTGGCGACGAGACCGTAACGAATCCGGCGCCCATCACCACAGTGATGACGTTCTACAGCGAGAACGGAAAATTGGCGACCACCGGCTACAAAAAGCTTCGCTCTCCGGAAGAGTGGGGCAGCATGTGGGAGAGCGGCAAAAGCTTTGCGGGGATCGAGGACCGCTATTTTGCCGTTACTTTTTTGTCGCCGACCGATGCGCCTTCGACGAGGCTGGAGACGCGCTACTGGAAGGTGTGGGACACCACTACCGTGGATGGCAAGCAGGAATCCGAAGCGGTGCCGGAAGTGGCTGCCGCGACTCCGACGCATCCCGAGGCCATGCGCGTTTTCGTTGGGCCCAAGGATTACGACATGCTGAAAGCGATGCAGCCCCCGCTGCAATCGCTGGTGAATTTCGGGATGCTGGAATTCATCGCGGACCCGTTATTTCACGGGCTGAAATGGCTGCACAACTATATTCCGAACTGGGGCTGGGCGATTGTGGTGCTCACGCTGCTGATCAACATGGTGTTATTCCCGCTGCGCATTTCCAGCTACAAAAGCACGATGAAAATGCAGCGCGTGGCGCCGGAAATCAAGCAGATCCAGGAACGCTACAAGAAGTACAAGATGAATGACCCGCGCAAGGCCGAAATGAATAAGGAAGTGATGGCCATTTATTCGCGCGAGGGCGTGAATCCCGTTGGCGGCTGCATTCCTCAGTTATTGCAGCTTCCTATTTGGTTTGGCTTGTACCGCGCTTTGCAGGGAACGATTGAATTGCGGCATGCGCCGTGGTTCGGCTGGATCACCGATCTTTCGGCAAAAGATCCATTTTACATTTTGCCCATCCTGATGGGCGTAACGATGTATTTGTCCTCGAAAATAACGCCGGTGCCGACGACAGATGCGCAACAGGCACAGATGATGAAGATCATGCCCATCGGCATGGCCGCTATGTTTATGATTATTCCGTACCCGAGCGGCCTGGCGGTGTATATTTTGACGCAGAGCGTAGTCGGCATTGTGCAGCAGTGGTATTTGAATCGGACTCACCCCATCCCCGCCCCGACCAAGCCCACGCGCGCCAAGAAATAGCGCAGGCCGGTTGCAAGATGGACTCTGACGACTCAGTCGGGAGTTACATGACAAAGGAACTTGTCCGCGAGGGGAAGCTTGACCGCGAAGCCACAGCGGAGGCTCTGCGCGATTTCCTGCGAAGAATCATTGCGTCGGCAAAGCTTGAGTTGAGTGTGAACGTACGGGCGGCCGGTTCTGCCAGTGGTACGGAAGAAGGCGAGGCAGAAGTTTTTGCGGATCTTGATGGTAAGGATAAAGAGATTCTGACCGCCCGCGGCGGAGAAGTTTTGAAGGCGCTGGAGCATCTTTCCTTTCGCGCGCTTGGCCTGGAGCCCGCGTATCACGAAAAACTTCATCTGGATTGCGGAGAATTTCGCGCGCTGCGGTTTGAAGAGTTGCGCATGACTGCGCGGGTGGCTGCGGAACGGGTGCTCGCTTCGAAACAGCCGTTTCAGTTGAACGCCATGTCTTCGCGCGAACGCCGCATCGTGCATCTTGCACTCAAGGAGATGCAGGGAGTACGCACTGAAAGTGCCGGCACCGGTGAAGAACGCCACATCGTGATCCATCCCGCTTAGCTTTGGAGTGCGGGAGCCCAGCTCCCGCTTTTGCAAAATAAAGCGTGGCGAGGCGGGTGCAAGCGGCAGCTCTGCTGCCGAGTTTATCCGCTATCTTCATTCCATCTCGGCAAAATACGTGAATCGCCTGGACGGTCAGCCGGCCGCAAAGTCTGGCATCAATATTGGGACATTCACTTCACGTACCACAAGTCGTTTTTGGCGTGGTTGAATTACGTGCATGGTAATGCGCGGTGAAACATGGAATTGTGCGGAATGCTGAACTTTATGAATGGTGCTCGGCAGGCTGGTTTGCCAGGACAGCCAAGGCTCATTTTACAAGACCGTCATGGAATTCCCATCGGACGAAGTTGCAATTCCAGATGATTATTGAGTCAGTCGTCTGGATTGAGATTGGTACAAACTTCGTTGGCGGCAGCAGGGCTGCTGCTGGGGCGGCCTTTAGTGGGGTTTACGTCGCAAAAGCGGGAGCTGGGCTCCCGCACTCCGAAGGTTTAGCGGACCCAGCCTTGGGTGATGGCTTTTCCGTCGGCGGAAAAGCGGACGCGATAGGTGAAGGAGCCGGGGCGGTCGCGGCGCATTTGGGGAAAGCGCTTGTCTGAAAATTCCACGACGGCGTCGTCTTCTTCTTTATGGAACTGGGTTACGGGGAAGCGCTCGAACCAGAGCACCTTTTGCACTTCCGGGAGCTGGCGCGCCGCTTCGGTGTATTCGTTGGGCAGGGCGTCCGGGTAATACGTGCGGGTGATGACCTCGCCGGCGGCATCGGGCTTTTTCAGTAGATCGTCGCTCAAATCGAAGCGGACTTCATACACACCTCGCGGCCCTTTCACTAATCCATCCCAATGCCAGATCGACGGCGGAAGCGGCAGTGCCCCGATGGACTGAACGTCCAGCTGTTCCTGCGCGGCGAATTGTTTCACGCGTTCGAAAGCCGCGCGATGGGCCGCGGTTGCGGCAAGAATATAGGCGATGGCGAGAGCGAGCCCGGCGCGGTTCCACGTGGCATAGCGAACGCGCAGACCCCAGCCACGCGCGGCCGGCAGAAAAAATAGGACAGTGAACATCACCGTGGCGATCAGAATCGCCGAGCGGGAAATTTCCACGCCGATGTTAAGCGCAAGCCTGGAAATTAGCAGCGGTGCTGGCGTAAAGATCGCCCACATTATGGTCGCGCGCCTTCTGACGTGTTCGGCGTCCTCATAGGTCCAGGCAAGCAATTGCGGGATCAGCAAAATTCCGGTAAATGTGAAATCTATAATGAAGAGGATGTCCCACGCGGGACGCGACCATTCCAGCGGGGACAAAATCATGGTGCCGTAGTCGGTCAACAGATCCAGGAAAATATGGCTGAAAATGCCCACCGCGTATATTGCCGTCAACATCAGGAAGGTGGGAGCCGGCCACTTGCGCCAACGCGCGAGGGCTTGCGTCCCCGCCGCCAGAATCACGGACCAGATCGGCAGCAGGAGCAGCGAGTGAGTGATGCTGCGGTGCCAGGTGATCATGAGCAATGGATTGCTTGAGAAAAATTCGCGGACCACGTCGATGTCCGGAAACATCGCCCCGATCATAAGCGCCCAGGCCGTGAGGCGCTTTTTTTCGATTTCCTTGGTCGGAAACAAATCGCTGCCACCGAAAGCGGCTTTACTGATTAAAGCACCAGCAATTCCGTGAGTGATTGTGTCCATAGTGGTGGGCAAGAATTTTAGATCACGCGCAACAAAGGAGAAGTTTTATTCAGGACGCGGCCGATCCGCGCGGCGTTCACGCCGTGATTTTGCAAGCACGCCAGCGCAACTCCTTCCATCTCGGGCGAAATGGCGATCAGCAAGCCGCCCGAAGTTTGCGGGTCAAAGAGTATGGCGCGGTATTCCTCCGGGACGTTATCGGCAAAACCCACGCAATCGCCAATGAAATCGCGGTTATTCTTCAGCCCGCCTGGAATCATGCCATCCCGAATCGCGTCGAGCGCGCCCGGGAGCAACGCGAATGCATCATGGCGAATTTCGAAGGAAACCGGCGTGATGCCATTGCCGGGATCGCCCAACGCCATTTCCCGAGCATGGCCAAGAAGGCTGAAGCCCGTCACGTCCGTAACCGAATGAATTGAGCCGTGACCTGCCCTCGATTCAAATTCGCGCAAAGCCAGGCAAGCGGCGTCGTTCAAGCGGCTCATCGAGGCAATCGCCGCGGCGACAGATTCCTTCGATGCTCGTTCCCTTTTTTGCGCGGTGGAGATGACGCCGGTGCCTAGCGGTTTGGTGAAGAGCAACACGTCATTGGTCTGCGCGCCGACATTTCGCCAAACCTGGTTGGGGTCGATCAAGCCGGTTACCGCATAACCGAATTGTATGTCGTCATTGCGGAGGGAATGCCCTCCGATGACGCTGCATTTCGCTTCCGCCATTTTATCCAAGCCGCCACGCATAATTTGTTCGAGGATGGCGGGATCGCCTTTTTCAGGAAATCCCACAATGGATAGTGCGGAGATCGGACGGCCACCCATCGCATAGATGTCGCTGAGAGAATTGGCCGCGGCGATTTGCCCAAACGTGAAGGGGTCATCGACAACCGGCGTGAAAAAATCGACGGTCTGCACAAGCGCCAGACCCTGACCGAGCAAGTAAATACCGGCATCGTCGTTGGTGCTGAAGCCTACCAAAACATTTGGATCACTTTGCGGAGGAAGGTTGCGCAGAACGGCGTCCAACGTTCCCGGCGCCATTTTTGCGGCGCAGCCTGCTGCCTTTGCCATGGATGTGAGCTTGATCGTTTCCGCCACGTGGAGCCTCGCTGAACTTCGATTCGATTATAACGATGCCGGCAGCTTAGCGCTCGTTGCGCCCAAGGTGACCGGCGAGACCGAGCAACTGGCTAAGCAACTACGGTACGATGGAAAGAAAGATAAATACGGCGAAAATCACGAGATGCACGATGCCTTGCAGCACTGTGGTACGACCCGTTCCCAGCGTGAGAATACTGACGAGCAGCGTGAGCGCCAGTAACAGTTCTTCCTTTGGATTGATGCCAAGCGTCAAAGGTTTGTGCAAGAGAATGGAAACCGCGGCGACGGAAGGAATCGTCAAGCCGATGCTGGCCAGAACCGAACCTAACGCCAAGTTCATGCTTGTTTGCAGACGATTCGCCCTGGCTGCTCTGAATGCCGCCAGGCCCTCCGGCAGCAGCACCAACCCGGCGATAATGATGCCCACTACGCTTTTTGGCGCGCCTGCTTTCTCGATTCCAAATTCCATGATGGGTGTTAGCGCCTTTGCCAGCGCAACCACGGAGACAAGCGAAACCAATAATAAGCTCGCGCTCAGCAACGCTACCTTGTTCGTGGGCGGTGGCGCATGGGTTCCTTCGGTTCCGCCATCCGCCGGAAGAAAATAATCGCGGTGACGCACCGTCTGCACAAAAAGAAACGAGCAATACAGGATGAGCGAAACGACAGCGGCAAATACGAGTTGAGAAGGGCTAAATGTTGGGCCTGCAGTCGTGGTTGTAAGATTAGGGAAAACAAGCGTCAGCGTCGTCATTGCGATCAGCACGGCCAATGCGGCGTTTGCTCCCTGAAGCTGAAACGATTGCTCGCGATGACGCATGCCGCCAGCGAGGAGACATAAACCTACGATGCCGTTGCAGACGATCATGACCGCTGCGAATACGGTGTCCCGTGCGAGTCCTGCCTTGTCGGCTCCTCCGGTGACCATCATTGATACGATCAACGCGACTTCAATGATGGTGACCGCTAGCGCCAGCACTAACGTGCCGAACGGTTCGCCCACACGGGCCGCGACAACTTCAGCGTGATATACCGCAGCGAAAACGGTGGCGATCAATGCGAATGCTTCTGCGGCGGCGAGAGGCCCGCCGGATCCCAGAAAAAACTGCAGAAGCAAAACAATGCAGGCCAACAGTGGCCAGGTCCACGCCCACCAGGGAAGCCGATTTGGAGTCGTTGCCAACGTTGCGTCCTTTTTGTGCCGCGCAGGCAAGATATCACAAGCGAGGAACTTGCGTTCATGGCTGGGAAAGTGTTCTTATCGCTCATGCCTTGGGACTTTTGGCTGATCCTGCTCGTACTCGGCGTGTTGATTCCGTGGCGAGGCCGGTTGCGGTTGCAACACTTATTGCATTTGCCAGTCGTGGACACAAAAGAGAAGCTGGCTCTCTACGGGACCACGATTGCGTTCCAGTGGGTGTTGATGGGATTGGTCGCGTGGCGTGCTTTTGCTCGCGGCTTGACCAGCGCTGACCTGGGACTCGCTCGTCGTGCGGGATGGGAGTTGGTGGTTTGGAGCGTGGTGGGTACTCTGCTGCTGGGTGCTTTCCAATGGTTCAATCTTCGGCGCGTTGGACGCATGACCGGTGCGATCCCTGATTTCATGCGCAAACTTGCGGAACGTGTACTCCCACACGGGTCTGTGGAATTTGTGCCGTACTGCGCACTTGCCGTGACGGCGGGAGTCTGCGAAGAATTCCTGTACCGCGGATTTGTTATGGGAGCGCTCGGCCGCGTGGGCCTTTATCCCTGGGCCGTGATAGTTATTTCCTCTGTTCTCTTTGGTTTAGCTCATAGTTATCAGGGCCGGAGCGGAGTGGTGGGAACAACGTTAATGGGATTAGTGTTTGGTGTTGCGCGCCTGGCGCTTCGAAGTTTGCTGCCGGTCATGGTCTGGCACTCGGCGGTTGATGTGGCTGCGGGGATCGCGGGGCCGAGGTATTTGTTGACGAGTAGCAAAACAAATAAAGTGTTTAATATCAATTGATTACGGAGATAGCCACCTTAATGACAACGAATGAGGGTAAACCGCCGATCTCCGAGGAAACGATCCGGCGAGCGCTTGGAGATTTTCAGATTACCATCGATGATCAGCAAGTGCTTTGTATTCAGAAGTATGTAAGGATTCTGTTGCAGTGGAACGAGAAGTTGAACCTGACGGCAATTCGCGATCCTCTAGAGATGCTGCACCGACATTTTTGCGAATCGATGTATGCCAACGTGGCAATTCCGGGCGTTTTTGGTCGGCTCGCCGACATTGGTTCAGGTGCGGGGTTTCCGGGCATTCCTTTGAAGATTTTGCGGCCAGAGATCGATCTTTTCCTCGTGGAATCGAATATCAAGAAGGGAACATTTTTGGCTGAAGTTGTTCGTGAGCTTGAACTTACGAATGCAAGGGTGCTTATCAGCCGGTATGAAGAGCTGTCCGAAGAGCTTGCGCCACTAGATTATGTATGTTCGCGAGCGGTCGGCGAATTCGGTCCATTTCTGGATTGGGCGGCATCTGAGCGATTGTCGGCGCGCCGCACTTTGCTGTGGATTGGCGGGCGCGATCTTGACGAAGTGAGAAAATCGAGGCAATGGGAGTGGCAAGAGCCTATCGCTGTACCACAGTCGCTAAGGCGATACTTGCTGGTCGGCACGAAAAAGTCGTAAATGTCGGCGCGACGACGAATTGTCAGACATTGTCCTGGGCCGAAAGACAGGCGATTCAATCCTCGGGATTCACGTTCGGACTTATCGATTTGCGCGAACTCCCGATTTGGTCCAACACAGTCCGCCAAAGGCTCCACGTGAAACATGATGATGAGATTACATGTTCCACGTGGAACATGTGCGCAGATCACTCTTCGGGAATCGTTCGACGTCGAACAAAGGCTCGATCGGCGGCTTTCGAAGAGAGTTGTGAATGGCTTGTGACAAGGCCTGTGGAAGAATCTGGGAAATGCACAGGACGATTTGGCACGGTAAGTCGCTCAGAGTGAATCTGCTAGGGGAACATGTTCCACGTGGAACATCAGGCTTCCACAGAAAATCCGCAGACGACGTTTGTTCCACGTGAAACAACTTGCGTCGACACGATTGCTCTGTTATTTTTCTCTTCAGTTTGTTGGGGGAATTTTGGCCCGGGTTATCGCGATTGCTAACCAAAAAGGTGGAGTAGGTAAGACGACAACTGCCGTCAACCTCGCGGCCTGTTTGGCCGCCGCAGAACAGGCTACCTTGCTTATCGACTGCGACTCTCAGGCCAACGCAACGGCAGCGATCGGTTATCCTAAGGACCCTTCCCGGCGCACGATGTATCACGCGCTGATTATGGGCGAGCCGTTCGAGAGGATCGTGCAAAAATCGCAAGTCGAGGGACTGGACGTTCTTCCGGCCGACAAGAATCTGGCCGGCGCCGCGGTTGAGTTGGTGGTGGCCGAAAACCGGGAATATAAGCTGCAAGCCTTTCTGCAGCCGTTGCGTGCGAATTACAAATTCATTGTGCTCGATTGCCCGCCGGCCTTAGATCTTCTGACATTGAATGCCCTGGTCGCTGCGGACTCCGTGATGGTGCCGATCCAGTGCGAATACCTGGCGCTCGAAGGAGTCTCTGAACTGCTAGACACCCTTATGCGGATTCGAAGGACGCTGAATCCTAGCCTGGAGATTGAAGGAATCTTATTGACGATGTATGACGAGCGCACGACGCTCTCGCGGCAGGTGGCGACAGATTTGAGAAGCTTCTTTGGAGCACAGGTCTTCCAAAGCCTGATTCCGCGCAATGTGCGCCTAGCGGAAGCGCCAAGTTTCGGTAAACCTATTATTTTCTATGATATACACAGCAAGGGTGCGGAAGGCTATACGCAACTTGCACAGGAGGTAATTGCCAATGCCGAGAAACGCGTTGGGGCGGGGGCTCGGAGCGCTCATACGGGAGCCTGAGCCTCAGGCTTCAGTCAGACCGGTAGAAGATGCGGCGGTGCCAGCTGCTCCGAGTGTGCCGACGTCCGGAGGATCGGCGGCGGCAGCTGCTCCGAGTGTGCCGACGTCCGGAGGATCGGCGGCGGCAGCTGCTCCGGCAATGAGTCCGGCACCAGCGGGACCGCTGCTGATTGACATCGAGCTGATTGAGCCAAGTCCGTATCAGCCGCGGACACGCTTTCGCGAGGAAGCGCTGGATGAGCTGGCGCGTTCGATTCAATCGAGCGGCATTATTCAACCGCTGGTGGTACGCCCGATCGGACACCGCTTTCAACTGATCGCGGGCGAACGTCGCTGGCGAGCAGCGCAGCGTGCGGGACTGACAAGCGTGTCGGCGATTGTGCGCCATGTGCCCGATGCGCTGGCGTTGGAAATGACGTTGGTCGAAAACATCCAGCGCGAGGATCTGAACGCGATGGAACAGGCGCGCGCCTTCGAGAGATTGATGGCGGAGTTCAACGCAACGCAAGAGACGGTCGCGGAGCGCACGGGCAAAGATCGCACAACAGTGGCGAATGCGATCCGTCTGCTAAAATTAGAACCAACGATTCAGGATTGGATCGAAGAAGGAAAATTGACCGCCGGGCATGGGCGCGCTTTGCTGGCTGTGCCGGATTCGCAGCTAAGGATGCGCTATGCGCAGCGCGCAGCGCGGGGCGGATTGACAGTGCGCCAGATTGAGCGGTTGGCTTCCCGGCGATCACGTGGCGCAAAGACACTCGCGGAAAGTTCGGTGGATCCGAACATTCGCGAAGCGCTGGAAGAATTGCAGCGGCACCTAGGAACGAAAGTGCTGTTGCGGCAAAAAACAAAAGTGCGGCCGGGACACCTTGTGCTTGAGTATTACGACGACGCACAACTGATGGGGATTTACGACAAGTTGATGAAGTAGCTTGGTTGCAGCACGCAGAAGCTCCTGCACCATCGATCAGGAATTGCATTCGACAACTCCCTGTTGCAGTGGCGTTGACTTCGTCGGCGCGCACGCTACATTGGGAGTGTGATCTCTCTGGGGGTTAATCCATGGCATGGAAGTGGCCGGGTACGTCCGCAAACGGAAGTGGCGAGGAATGGACAGGCTTCATTGATCAGGGCGTTTCGCTTGAAGGAACGCTGACGCTTACTGGGACTTTCCGCATCGACGGACACGTGAAGGGAAACATTATTTCGGAACAGACCGTGGTGCTCGGTGAGAACGCGAAGGTGGAAGGACAGATCGAAGGAAATCGCGTGGTGATTGCGGGCCGCTTTGATGGTGTGATTTTTGCGAAGGGCCGCGTGGAGATTCAAGCTAAAGGTGTGGTGACGGGCGAGGTGCATTCGCCATGCATGGTGATTGATCCGGGCGGGATTTTTGACGGGCGGTGCCACATGTTGGCGTCGTCGGATGCGGCGGCGGGAGTGACGATTCCGATTCGGGCGCTAAGCCAAGCGTAGGCAGACCGGGCCTCTTTATGGCTTTCATTATTAACCTGTTTTTAGCGTTTTAATGGTTAGCCACTTTTTATCATTTACCTAATGATTCGTAAAGCACCCCAAGATGCTGGCCTGAAGGCGCAGCGCTACAAGTTCATTTTGGCGTTACAGTTCACGCAGGTTGACACTTGCTGTGTCGGCCGACTATTGTTCGGACGAGTTGTCTCGAGGCGGGAATTCATGAGCGTTCTGGTGATTGGCGGCGGTGGACGTGAGCATGCGCTGGTGTGGAAGCTCAAGGAGAGCGCGAATGCAGGGAAGATCTGGTGTGCGCCCGGAAACGGGGGCATCGCCGGAGAGGCCGACTGTGTCGCCGCAGATGCGGGTGACGTAGAGGATTTGGTGGAACTCGCGAAAAAATTGCGGCCAGATTTGACCGTTGTGGGGCCGGAGTTGCCGTTGGTAAATGGGCTGGTGGATGCTTTCGAGCAGCGAAAGTGGGCAATTGTAGGCCCAATGAAAAATGCGGCGCAACTGGAAGGCAGCAAGGTCTTCACGAAGGAATTCCTGCAACGGCACGGCATTCCTACCGCGGCGATGTATGGCGCTTACGATTCGGCTGGAGTAGCGTACGGGGCGCTGTGCGAGGTGGACTGGCCGGTGGTGATCAAGGCGGATGGATTGTGCGCGGGCAAAGGCGTGTTTGTTGCCCCGAATCCGGATACGGCCACGGATTTTATCGAGCGCGTGATGGAGAAGAATGAACTGGGCGCGGGCGGCAAGCGGGTGATGTTCGAAGAAGCGATGGAGGGCGATGAGCTGTCCTTCATTTTGTTGACGGATGGCGAACGGTACGCGCCGCTGGTACCGACGCGAGACTACAAGCGCGTGTTTGATAATAATGAGGGACCGAATACCGGCGGAATGGGCGCCTATTCTTCCGATGAATTGCTGCCGGAAGAAGTGCGACGCGTGATTACCGCGAAGATCGTTGAGCCTACGATGAAGGGGCTGGCGGCCGATGGGATCCGCTACCAGGGTTTTCTTTATGTGGGATTGATGCTGACCAAAGACGGGCCAAAGGTGCTGGAATTCAATTGCCGGCTGGGCGATCCGGAAACGCAAGCGATTGCGGCGCGCATGGATTTTGACTTGGTGGAAGTGTTGAGTGAAGTGGCGGCGGGAAAGCTACGGCCGGAGAAGTTGAAATGGAAGCCTGGAGCTAGCGCATGCGTTGTGCTGGCATCCGGCGGATATCCGGGAAAATTCGAAACGGGGAAGCTGATTCACGGATTGGAAAATGCGGCAAAATTGCCCGGTGTAAAGGTGCTGCATGCGGGGACGAAGCTCGAAGGCAATAAGATACTGACCAGTGGGGGCCGGGTTCTTGGCGTGACGGCGACTGGAAGTACACTAGACGCGGCGCTGCAGAAGGCTTATGAAGCTGTCGGGAAGATTCACTTTGATGGCATGCATTACCGGCGGGATATTGGGCAGCATGGGCAGCAGAGTTCGGTAGCGGGAGATTGATCGGCATGGCCGCTAAGATTCCTGTGTCTGCGGCGGAATATCGGGAACAACCGGCGGAGGCTCTGGAATCGTGGGTGTGATCGGCTGCACAAAAATTGGCGCCGGGGTCGGCTCTACAGCGACAAAGGGCACCATCATTCTTTGCTGCCAGTAGGAAACGACCATGCCGCGCTGCCAGAAACGCGGGATCAGCAACACAAGCAAAATAAACTGCGCAACGAGATACGCGCCCAACACGCTTTCCGGACCGACAAATTTCACCCAGAACCATAGGCCGCCGACAAGGAAGATAGCCGCAAGAATCGTGGCGACTACGTACCCAGTGAGCAAGCGAAATATGCTGCGCAGAGTGTGGCGGAGAGCCGCCCAAATGGATTTGCGCACCGCGCGTTGATCGTTGAGGACCACGTCGATCTCCGCGAGATCAAACCAGATGCGGAGGACGGTCATCACCAGAAAAATCATCGTCATGGTGAGAACGCGCATTCGAAACGGCAGAAGCTCGTTGGTGCTCTCTCCCACCTTTTTCAGAAGCGGAGCCTGGATCGCAAGCAACACGCCTGCGACGATGGACATCACGATGCCGGAGATAATCATTAGACGGATAAAGCGCCACAAATTTCGTCCGCAAGCGCGGAAGAAATCCTCGCGCGGAAGGCGCGATGAGGATGCATATCCCTCGAAAACGCCGGGGAGAAACAGGGCGGTGGCGAGGAAGAACACGAAGGAAAAGAATATGGCCGGAGTGCTCATGGAGGGCAAATGGCCGAACTGCGGGTTCCCTAACAGTTCCGTGAACGTGGCCAAGTCAAAACCATGGAGCAGCGATCCGGCGGCGAGACTGTGATCGAGCATCGCGTGAGCGCTTCTCCGGAAAGCGCTGGCGCCGAATTCCGCGAGGGTCAGGTTCAGCAACCAGAACCAGATCAAGTAACGTTTGTTGCGCGCCACCATACCCAAGCCACTGCTCAGTAAACCCCGGTTGTCATTCATCGTTTTTCGTCCTGGATTGCCGCTGAATTCGAAATCATGCCGCCGTTAAACGCCCCACCAGGCCAATGCCTGGCCGGCCCACTGGGTCAGAAAGAGCCAATAGTTCGATATTTTGTAGGTTGGTTTACGGTTCGCTTTCACGACATAACTGTTATTGAGGTCGTTGCGATCGATGTGTACGGTGTGGTCAGGATCGATTTCGGCGGAGATCACCTTGGCTTTTTTCTGATAACTGAATCGCGTCCAGCGGCTTTGGCCGTCCCAATGTTCGCGGACGGACTCGCCGTTGTCGAATTTGATTTCCACGTCGATGGGCATCACGAAATCGCCTTTGCGGTGCACGGAGACGTAAGACTGGTAGACGATGTTATTCTTGCCGCCGTGCTGCTCTTCAGTTTTCCTTTCTTTGTCGCTCTCGTACCAGTTCGTGGGGAAAGAATCGACTTTGAGGACTTCGTAGTCCAACACCTGTGATCCGTATACAGCCTGGTTGAAGTACCAGCGCAAATCCTTGCCGGAAACTTCCTCGATGGTCTTCAGAAAATCTTCCTTGGTCGGATGGGTGAAGCCGTACTTCATGAAATAGGCGTGCATGGCCTTCTGCATGGTGTCTTGGCCGATGATGCCTTCAAGGGTGAGGAGGACGCTGGCGGTCTTGCCGTAGGTGACGCCGCCGTAGGAGTTGAAACTGTAATAATTGTAGGCGTTTTGGGCCATGGGATCGAGATCCGCTACGCCGATGTAGCTGAGGCGTTGTTCCCCAGGCTCGCCGAGCGTGGCGCCACCGATGTTGATCATCGAAGTCTTTTTGCCAAAGATGGAATCGAGAACTTTCACCTCCGTGTAACTGTTGATACCTTCATCCATCCAGGCGTCTTCGAATTCGTTTGTGGCCACCATGCCGTACCAATATTGATGGCCGAATTCGTGTTCGAGAACAATCTCAATGACCTTAACGCCTTCTGGCTCAAACCAACTGCTGTCGCCGGTGATGAAGGTGGGGTATTCCATGCCTCCGGCGGCGGAGTCTGGCTCAGGATCGACGACGGTGAGGGATTTGTATGGATACGGACCGTACCATTTTTCAAAATGGTCGAGCGTTTCGCGAATGATGCGTTCGTGGCGCTCGGCCTGGCTCCAGTGCGCGGGCTGCATCAGGAAACGCAGCCTTACGGGACCCATTTGGGCCTGGTAGACGCTTTCGCGCACTTTGAACCGGGGGCTGGCGGTCCAGGCGAAGTCGTGGATGTCGTCGCCGTGATAGGTTAGGGATTTTGTGCCGTCGGGATTGTTCGCGCTGGCAACTTCCAAGCCGCTGGCGCCGATGACTTGTTTTTGCGGGACGGTGAGCTTCACGTCGTAGACGCCGAAGTCGGCGAAGAATTCGGTGGTAGCGTGATACTGATGGCAATTCCAGGCTCCGTGCCACCAGACGCCGACTTTGGGAAACCACTGGCCGCCGAGCATGAAATCGCGCTTCCATCCGGAGCGGGCTTGGGTCTCAGGCATCTGATCGTGGAAGACGATCTTGAACTGAACGAAAGCGCCCGCGGGAATAGGATTGGCCAGAGGAAGATCGACGACGGTCTTGTCGTCTTTGTTGCCATCGTCGGGAGCGATGAAATGCAATTGGGAAGTGAGGTCGCCCTGGCCAACGATTTCGATGCTTTTGATTTCCTCGGAGCCGTATTCTTTGGGTTCCCACTTGTCGTAGCCGGTATCGCGGCTGCCGTCGCGCTTGGCCTCGCGTACCCAGGTGGAGTTTGGCTGAAAGGCATTTTGATAAAGATGGAACGGGAAGTGGTCGAGCGGCTGGCCAGTGAGATTGTGGTAAGTCAAAATCTCAGTGGCATCGATCGCGTGCTTGGGCGGGTCATACTTGGCGTCGATCTGGTAGTGAACGATGCGCTGCGACATTGGCGTTGGCGAATTGATGGCAATGGTGGTGTCGGGAATGGCCATGGCGCCGCTCTGCGCAGGGCTTGCGGTGCTAGCGGAGGCGCTGGCTGGCGCTGAAGCTTGCGGCGTGGCCGTGAAGGCGGCTTTTTGGCCAATAGCGATGACGGCCACCGAAGCTGACACAGCAACGCGCGCGACAAACTTCCATCGAGTCTGCATGAACAACCTCATTGAAGTGGGATGCGGCTTGCATCATATCGCATGCTTTGAGTTTTCGCGATGCGCCGAACACAGCGGGCCCGAGTCAGGGACGGCTGGAAACGTTGAATAGTTTCAAAGCTCGAGCTAATTCGGGTTGGGCTTGCGCATGAGGGTTGGGGCGTCGGCTGGGCGATCCTTGTCGTCCTGTGCGCGTTGCGCTTTTTCTCTCGGCTCTTCGGGAGGAACGATCCATTCGAACCCGCCGTTTTCTCCCACGGTTCCTTCCACAAAGTGGGCGTTGCCCGCAAGGAATGGCAAAGCGGCTCGCAGGAAATCGGCAGCATCCTGCACCAAGACTTTGTTGGCTTGGCCGCGTTCGATGTGCTCCGCAACCTTGTTGAAGCGAGGATCGGAAGCGCGGAGCTTGGCAATTCGCGGATCGTTCTGCTGGATCAGTCCGACGAGCGGCACTTCCTGGAGATCGGCGGGAAAGCGGGTTTCGACCAGCGTCTTGGCCTCATGTTTTTCTGGCGGGTAAAGCTGCGTGAAGCGGGGGCGAAGGATACGCGTTTGCAGAAAATCGCTATTGGCGCTTACGGATACTTGTTCCGCTTGATATTCGATCAGCCAGACTTCGGGGCCGTAGCCTTGGGGGGCGAAGCCGATCAGAACAATTTCGAAGAGCGGCTCGTCGGGCTTGATATCAATTTTGTGATGGAGTTGCAAAACCAGTGGGCGAAGTTTTTCCAGAAAGCCGACACCGATCAGTTCGAGATCTGCATCGCCAGTGCCGGGGGGGCGGTAGCTTAATTTAGAGGAGGGGCGAACGTCGGAAATGTTTTTGTCCATTCTGATCGGCTGAGGCTGCGCGGGAACTTGCCATTCCGAGGCGCCGAAAAAGATGCCGATATGAGAAGAGCCGATGGCAGCAACACGCGGGGGAACGGATTTGGCCTCGAGCGGATGATCGATGGCACCGAAGGCAATGCCGTCATTGGCGACGTGAATGATCACGCGGCCACCTGCTAGGTTGGCTACGATTTCGTCTTCCTGCGCCGCGGCGGGAATGGCCATCAGGCCAAATGCCGCGATTAGTGTGAGGAGAATACGCATGCACGTGTCCATGGAGCTGGTTGGAGCAATCAAGCTCAGGAAATTAGCATACTCTGATGCGAGGGCGAGTGCAGCCCATCTCGCGGTTCTCCGCAGCGCCGCGATTAGGTAAAATAAGAGGTTGGAAAGCAGGGGGAAGAAGGAACTATGGGGCTGCGTAAGCTAAACGGATTGAGACACAACGGTAAGAAATTGACGGAGATTCTGGACGAGCACGATCGCTTCTGGAAAGGGGCGGGAGTGCGAGCTGATCTGACGGGCGCGGATCTTTCTGGCGCGGATTTAAGCAAAGTGAATCTGGCGGGCGCGATTCTGCGGAATGCCAATCTTGAAGGAACCGATTTGCGTGGGGCGCGGCTGCCGGGCGCGGACTTTGCCCGTGCGCGGATGAAGAAGGCCGACCTGCGGAACACGGACATGACTGAGGCTAGCCTGGCGGGTGCGGACTTGACGGAAGCGCAGGCAAGTGGCGTGGAGTTTTTCCGCTGCGACTTGACCAACGTCAATTTCCATAAGGCGATGCTGCGGAATGCGAATTTCCGCGACGCGCACGTGGATGGAGCGAAGTTTATCGGCGCAGATATGGGCATTGCGATTTTGCGGGAAACGGATATCAGCAAAGCGGACCTGACGGACGTGGATCTTTCCACGACGCTTATGCCGCCGGGATACGCGGTGAAGAAACAAGGCGCATAGATTTGCGCTGACGGTATTCGTGGCTCTTAGCTTCTTAGCAATTCGCTGATTTAGCGTGCAAGTTGGCGGAATTTTGCCGATATAAATCTGTGTGATGGCAAAAGCCAGCGGTGCATGTTAGCCTCACGCAAAGTCCTCATTTGAAGGCAAACTTGGCCACAACCACAGCACAATTGGACCTGCCGGGCCTGCGCGAGCGCGTGCTCAATGTGCTGCGCGGGCTGCTGGAGGAGCTCGGCAGTCATGGCGCGATCGAGACGCTTTCCGTGACTTCGAATCTGGATCGCGATTTGGGATTGGGCAGCCTGGAACGCGTGGAATTGTTGACGAGGCTGGAGGCGGCGTTCGATGTACGCCTGCCGGACACGTTGGCGGCGGAGGCGAACACCGCCGAGGAATTGATTGAGGCGATCCGCAAGGCGCCGGGAGCGGCAACGGTCGAGGACGAAGAATCATCGGCCCCGCGGTCAGCGTTGGCCGCACAGCGGATGCAAGAGCAGGCTGCAGAGTCCATCGCGGAACGAGCCGAAACGCTGGTGGAAGTGATCCGCTACCGCGGCATCCATGACGCGACGCGCGCGCACCTGATTATCACGGAAGAGGATGAAAAGGGCGAGCGCTCGCAGACGCTGACGTTTGGCGAGTTGGCGGCGGCGGCACAGAAATGCGCGGAGGAGCTGGCCCGGCGCGGCGTGCCGGCAGGCGGATGTGTGGCTTTGATGCTGCCCACTTCGCGGCAGTTTTTCGTGTGCTATGCGGGGATTTTGTTGGCGGGCGCTGTGCCTGTGCCGATCTATCCGCCATTTCGCGCGGATCGCATTGAAGAATATGCGGAGCGGCAATCGGCGATTCTGAACAATGCGGGCGTGTGCTTGCTGTTGACCTTCCGGCGCGCGGAAGCGGTGGCAAACCTGCTGAAGCCGCGCGTGAAATCATTGCTGGAGGTGGTAGACGCGGAAAAATTGCTGGAGGCCGCCGACGATGAGCCACCGCCGGCACCGGGGGCGTTGCCCGCGTTCATCAGCGGCAGCCGCGTGCGAAAAGGCGCCGACCTCGCGCTATTGCAATATACGTCGGGCTCCACGGGCGACCCAAAGGGCGTGACGCTGACGCACGCGAACCTTCTGGCAAACATGCGCGCCATCGCGAAGGCAGTAGAGATGGGGCCAAGCGATGTGGGCGTCAGCTGGCTGCCGCTGTATCACGATATGGGGCTGATCGGGGCGTGGCTGACGTTGCTGCTGTACGGAGTGCCGTTGGTGGTGATGTCACCATTGGCGTTCCTGACGCGGCCGGAGCGCTGGCTGCAAGTGGTTTCGAAATACAAAGGAACGATCGCGGCGGCGCCGAATTTTGCTTATGAATTGTGTGTACGAAAAATTCCCGATAAGGCGATGGAAGGAGTGGATCTGAGTTCGTGGCGCGCGGCATTGAATGGCGCGGAGCCGGTCAATCCAGAGACGCTCGAACGCTTCAAGAATCGATTTGCGAAATATGGATTTCGTGAGGAGGCGATGCTGCCGGTATATGGACTGGCGGAGGCTTCGCTGGGTGTGACGTTTCCACCGCTGTACCGCGGGCCGAAAGTGGATCGGGTGGAACGGGAAGCTTTCACGACGCAGGCGCGCGCTGTGCCGGCGCGGGCGGAAGACGAAAATGCGATTGCGTTCGTGTCGTCCGGTATAGCGCTGCCGGGGCACGAAGTGGTCATCGCCGACGAAACTGGAAATTCGGAGGTTGAGCGCACCGAGGGATTTTTGTGGTTCCGCGGGCCTTCGGCGACGAGTGGGTATTACAAGAATGAAGAAGCAACAGCGCAGCTGTTTGCCGGAGGGCCTGCGAGCGGTGAGGGCGAATACCCGTGGGTGAATTCCGGCGATCGCGCGTATCGGGCCGACGGCGAGATCTACATCACCGGGCGCGTGAAGGACATCATCATCAAGGGCGGGCGGAATTTGTACCCGCACGAAGTGGAAGAACTGGCATCGCGTGTGGAAGGCATTCGCAAGGGATGCGTGGTGGCGTTCGGATTAAAGGGAGAAAAGACGGGGACGGAAAAGCTGGTGATCGTGGCGGAGTGCCGGGAAGAGGATCGCGGGAAGCGCGCTGCGCTGGTGGCGGCGATCAATGACGAGATAACGCGAGGTCTGGGATTGCCGCCCGACCGTGTGGAATTGATTCCTGCGGGGAGCATTCCGAAAACGTCGAGCGGAAAATTGCGGCGGGATGGGACCAAGCAGCTCTATCTTGCGGGCACGCTGTCGGCCGCCAAATCGCCAGCGTGGGTGCAGATCGCGCGGCTGGGGACGGGCTCATTCGTCAAAGGCCTTGGGGGGAAAGTGCTTGGCGGAATCCGCACGGTGCTGGAGAAGATTTACGGCATGTACTTCTTTGTTGTTTTTATTTTGTGGATCATTCCGGCGTGCGCGATCGTGAAGTTGTATAAGGACCACCGCGCGGCGGGACGGTACACTTCGGCGGCGCTGAAATTATTATTTGCGCTGACGGGCATTCGCGTGAAGGTAGTTGGCAAGGAATACATGGATACGCCGGGAGCGAAGGTATATGCGTCCAACCATGCGAGTTATTTCGACGTGCTTGCGTTGATGATGGGATTAGGTGTGCCTTATCGCTTTGTGGCTAAAGGCGAAGTGAACAAGATGATTTTTATCGGCACGTTTTTGAACCAGATGGGGCATTTGTCGTTTAACCGGCACGACGCGAATTCGCGGTTGCGGCAAGTGGATCAGATTGAAGAGTATTTGAAACAGGGCGAATCGGTGTTCGTGTTCCCGGAAGGGACGTTCACACCGGAGGATGGCGTGCGACCGTTCCAGTTGGGCGCGTTTCGCAGCGCGGTGGCGACCGGCGCGCGAGTGATTCCGGTATCGCTGGCGGGGACCAGGCGATTTCTACGAGACCGGACGGTGTTGCCGCGGCCGACGCACGTGACGATTACGCTTTCAGCGCCAATTTATCCGGAGCGAGTGGCGAATGGCGATCCAAATCAGTTGCAGGCGATTGTGCGGCTGCGGGATGAGGCTCGCGAGGTGATCGCGCGATATTCGGGCGAGCCGATGTTGTAGGGGTTTGTGGTTGGTCGTTTGCTTGGCGCTTTGGCGGAACGATGTCGTTGATTCTTCAGTTGAGATCCTTCGTCGCGAAAAACGCTCCTCAAGATGACAACGTTCGTTCCATGACGGCTCATGCGAGTAGATTTTGTGAAATAGAAAGAGAACGGCTGACCCAAGATGCCGGCCTGAAGGCTCGGCGCTACACGGAGTAACCCAAGAGCCCACATGCAGAGGCGGCATGTGGGACACCCTGCAAAAATTCATAAGCTATATCAGGGTGACAACGCGTTAGTTATGGGTTGTAGATTGCGGGCATGTTCACGCCTTAGCGGTTCAGGGTGTAGACAACGGTAATGTGTGTGTCGACTTCGATGGGCTGGCCATCGAGGATTGTTGGGCGATAGCGCCACTCGCGGACGGCGCTCATTGCGGACTGTATGAAGAGGGGATCGCCGGTGATTACTTCCAGAGATTGGATGGAGCCGTCGGTGGAGATGATGGCGTGAAGTTCCACCCGGCCTTCGCGGCGAAGTTGCATTCCCAGCGGCGGATAGATGGGTTCGACGCGGCGAATGAGCATAGCCTGCTGCACAGGTGCGCTGATTTGAAGGCGTTCTTTCGGGCGAGGCGGTGTGACGGGCGGCGTGGGTTGGAGGCCTGAGCCTGGTGTTCCCAGACTAGAAATTTGCTGGCCATCTGGAGCGCCTGGAATTCCGGGCTCATCCAGCGCGGTCACATCACCTAAGCGGCTCGAATCGTGCATCACGATTTGGTGAGGAATCGATGGCGGCGGACAGAAACGGCAAGGTTCTGGCCTACCGCGGGATGGCTGAGTCGTAGCTCTCTGCCGGTCAGGAGTTCTTCCCGGTGAGTACGGCACTGTTGGGACAAAGACGCGGCTGGCGATATTTTCGCCTTTGCTGAACAGCGGGAATAAAACCAGCGCAGCGAGGATCAGCACCTGCACCGCAATGGAGAGCAGAAGTGCGCGCTGCTTACTGCGACGAGCACGCGATTCCTGGATGGAATCACCTTCCACCAGGCAGCTTCGAAGAGAGCCAATCGATTCTTCAGGAATCGATTCTTTACGAACGGGGGCCACGGGCATCACACACCTCCACACATTTTCAACGAGCTTCGGATTTTGCGGCGCCGGCCTCCCGGGTTGCCTTCAGGAGACCGGCTCCGCTCTCGCAGGGATGTGAGGTGCGCGCGCCCTCTGCAACGTTTGACACCATGCAATTGGACAAGTTCCCGGATAATCAAAAAGTATTAGGCGCGACACGGCATAGTGAATTCATATAGCGAACATAAAGCGAAGGAATCGTGGTTTTGGAGCATCTCAAGGAATCCCTGCAGCATCCAATCATCTCGAAGGCGGGGGAGGAGGATTGAATGGATAGGCATATTCCGGAAGTTGTCGGGGTACGCCGCACGGGCTGGGCTGCTCTGGAACGCGATCCGCAGAAGGACACGGTGGAATTTCAGTGTCCACATTGCGGAGCGAAGGGACAGAAAAAAGCAAGGCGCGAGCGGGCCGAGTACCGGTTTACGGATGGATTCTTGCAGGATCTTCAGGGAGAAGGCGTGCAGTGCCACTCTTGCAAGCAGTCGATGAAGGTGGTGCCCGTGGTGTTGTTGCACGATAACGATGAAGTGAAAAGGTTCGAGGCTATCTTTTCCGAGGATGTGGAAGAGGTTGCGGCAAGATCCTAAGTAGCGCGGCATCATAAAAAGGAGCGGGGCGTCGAATTGACGCCCCGTTTTCATTTTGCCTCGACGTAAAATAGTTGCGCTTGGAATTAGTTAGCGCCAATCGCGGCGGCAGTGAACGTAGGCTTCATGGCGTTCGAAGGCCCAGTGACGAGCCGCGGGGCTGTACGGGCCAAAGCGTTCGACGGCCTGGTGGTATCGCATGTTCGTATATGACACCCGGCGATTGCAGTCGTCCCAAGGGTTGGCTGCTTTAGCTGCGGGAGCTCCCGCGGAAAACAAAAAGGCGACGAGAGCCAGCGCGGCGATCATGGATTTGCCGAGCGTGGAACGAAACAACAGAGCGGGAAGTTTCATAACATCCTCCAGTTACGCGCCCGGGCTGGCTTCGGGTAAGCGTCTTAGAGAGTCAAACACCTGTTTGGTGGAATGGTTGCGCGCAAAAGGCGGCGGAAAAAGACTAAAGAAAGGAAGGAGAGGGCGCAGAGGTGTGAGTCCGCGCCCTCCATGGGGTGTGTCGGTCAGGGGTAAGCAAGAAGATCAGTGGTTGTGATCGTGGTCGTCCCAATCGTGATCGTTGTGCCAGGAGTGCGTATCTTCGTCCCACCAGCGATGGTTGTGTTCCCAGCAATAAGAGCGCGCAGCGGCCAACTCCGAGCGCCAGTGTTCCGCTTCAGGACTTTGCGGCCCGTGCTTGGTAATTGCTTCGTGAAGATTATGATCAGCCTTAATCGTGCGTTTCTGGCAATCATCATCCGCGCGCACAACAGCTGCACTTGCGAACATCAGCGCTCCTGCAAAAACGATGGGAGCCAATACAAAACGTCGAGTCATTCATCGTCTCCTACAAGTTTCCCTTTAGATTTGCAGCAACGCTGGGCGAATCAACGCGCCGTTGATGCAGAGATTTAAATTACAGAAGGAAGAAGGGCACGCGGAATACCACAATGCCCTCACTGATAGAAAAGTAGTTATGGGGAGTTTTAGAACGACAAAAATTCAGTAGGCCTGTAAGAAAGGGTCTACTTGCATGTGGTAGCGCTCCAAACCAGAGCGAATGACTTCGAAGGCTTCGTCGACATTGTCGGCAAATTGAAGCTGATCGAATTCGTTTTGATTGATGGTGCCCCAACGGACCATGGCCTTTAGATTCAGAACATCGTTCCAGTATTTGCGGCCGTAAATAAGGATTAGAGTGTGCTTCGGCATTTTGCCAGTTTGCGAAAGCGTCATCATTTCCCAAAGTTCGTCCATGGTTCCGAAACCGCCGGGGAAAACGATCAAGGCTTTGGCGATTTGCGCGAACCATAATTTGCGCATGAAGAAATAGTGGAAGTTGAAGCTGAGTTCGGGGCTGATGTACGGGTTCGCGAATTGCTCGTGGGGCAGCTCAATGGAAAGGCCGATGGATTTTCCGCCGGCTTCGTACGCGCCGCGATTAGCAGCTTCCATGATGCCGGGACCTCCGCCGGAACAAACGACGAAGCGGCGCGGGCGCGGGCCGAGGGACAAAGCCCAAGTGGTGAGGCGGTGGGCGAGTTGGCGCGCTTCTTCGTAATAGCGGGACATTTCGAGAGAGCTCTTGGCATCGCGCAAGGCGACGAGATGCTGCTTCTGCCTGGCCTTGGTCATGTTGCGGGTTTTCTCTTCTTTCAGACGCGTGTAACGGGCGGCAGCGGTCTCGTGAGATTCGATGCGCGCGGAACCGAACATGACGATGGTGTCGCCAATGCCTTCCTTTTTGAGTTGCGCCAGCGGATGAATATATTCGGCGAGGATGCGGATCGGGCGAGCGGGCGTGCTTTGCATGAAGGCGTGGTTTTCGTGGGGCGCTTTCGGGGCATGCTGGGGCTTGAGGCGCTTTCCGTCGGGCATGGACAATCTCCAAATGAAGCGAGTTACGATTGTAGGCAGAGCGTGGGCTTCCGGCAACGTCTTTAGGCCGGGATGCGTCGAAAGGAATACGCAAGGGGAAAGGTCAATATTGTGAGTGCAGTGAAGGAAATTGCGAAGAGGATTGCGCGACAGACGTTCGTGGCGGCGCTGTGCCTGTTGTCCATGGCTGTTTGCGCTGCGGCGCAAGCTCCGGAAGGACCGATGACGCCACCGCCAGGCACAACGATCCAGAAAGCGCCCGCAATCAAATTGCGCACGGTGCTGGTGAATACGCCAGTGACGGTGCGAGACGTAAAAGGGGAAATGGTGCACAGCCTGGAAGAATCCGATTTTCGGATTACGGATAACGGCGTGCCGCAGACAATCACACATTTTAATTTGGGAGGGGATCCCATTTCGCTGGTTGTGGTGGTGGAGACGAGCGCGCGCATCGGACCAATTCTTCCGCAAATTCGGAAATCGGGAATATTGATTACGCAAACGGTGACGGGGCCGACGGGCGAAGGCGCGGTGGTGGGATTTGACGACGAGGTGCAAACGCTGTTGGACTTCACGAATAGTCCTGACGCGATGGAAAAGACCATTGCGGGACTGCGCGAGGGCGGGCGTGGTGCAAAACTGTTTGACGCGATGTCTCGCGCGGTGGCGATGCTGAGCGGAAGGCCGGAAGTTTCTCAGACAGACTTGGGGAAGCGGCGGGTGATGCTGGTGATTGGGGAAGCGCACGATTCAGGCAGCGAAGAAAAATTGGGGGAAGTGCTGCGGCGAGCCCAACTGGCAAACATCACGATTTATGCCGTGGGAATATCGGGCGCGAAAGCCGATCTGAAGCGAAAGCCGGAAGACAAATTGCCGCCGAAAGCGACTCCGGATGGCACGGTTGGGATGCCACCCCCGCCCGGAACGGTTGATACTCCCACGACGGAACAGCAGGCGGCAGAAGCCGGGAGTCCGGCGGAGGCGGCGCTCGCGCTGGCTGTGTGGGCGGTGATGCACGCGAAGGATAAAGTGACGGCGCACCAGTTGGAGATTGCGGCAGCCGCGACGGGCGGGCAGCATGTTTCAGCCTGGAAAGACCGTACCATCGAAAAAGTGATCGATGACATGGGCGGGGAGCTGCACTCGCAATATACGCTGACGTACACGCCAAGCGGGGACGTGAAGGACGGCTATCATGAGATTAGTGTGACCGTGGACCGCAAGGATTTGACGGTGCGGGCGCGGCCGGGATACTACATCGAGCCGCCAGAAAGCTGAGCTTTGAAGTTCTGCTGACAATTCGGAATATAACCTGCGGTTGTGAGCGCGCATGACAGCGATGGAGCCAAAGTTTCGTGTTCGGCTGGCGACTACACGGGATATTCCTGCGCTGCGCGAGTTGATCGATTTGTCTGTGCGCGTTCTGCAACGTGGGGATTATTCCACGGAACAATTGGAAGCGGCGCTGGGGACCGTCTATGGAGTGGATACGCAATTGATTGCGGATGGAACGTATTATGTTGCCGAGGTCGAAGAGGCTTCGTGCAAAGAGCGGCTGGTGGCGTGCGGTGGTTGGAGCGTGCGGAAGACGCTGTTCGGCAGCGATCATGGGCCGAATCGAAACAGCGAATTGCTCGATCCTGATCGAGACGCGGCAAAGATCCGGGCGTTTTTTGTGCATCCGGAATGGGTACGGCGAGGACTTGGCACATTGATTTTGACGACCTGCGAGGATGCGGCTTATGCGCGAGGGTTCCGGCGATTTGAAATGGGCGCGACGCTAACAGGAGTGCCGATGTATGCCGCGCGGGGATATACGAAGGATGAAACGATAGAAGCACCGCTACCCAACGGGCCGTCGTTGACGGTGGTGAGGATGTCGAAGACGCAGCGCTAGTAGTGCGGCTCCATTCACGCGATGTGTTGCCAGAAGGCGGATTCCTTGGACGCGAGGAGTGAATCTTTGCGAGCGTTCCAGCGCAGGAAGTGGGATGTGCGCGTGTGCGCGGCGTGATGTTCGCGGCTTTCCCATACTTCGTGAAAGAGAAATGTGCCGGGTTGATCGGCACCGCGATGCAGATCGTATTGCAAGCAGCCTTCTTCTTTACGTGTGGGGCCAACGAGGGCTCGCAGCTCGGCCTCCAGAAGCAGTTGCTGGCCTTCCTTGGCGCGGAGCATCACGACAAGAGTGAGAGCTCCCTTGGGTAGTTTGGTGATCTTGGCGCCGCTGGACTTGCTGCGGGCGCGCCGCTTGGGAGATTTCTTCGCTTTTCGTTTAGGCATGTCGGCGGGGATTTTACTCCAAATGCGCCGAAGCGCAATGAGAATTGTGGCGGGTGCCTGAGGGGCATGGCTCAAAAGTATAAAGGCCGCAGGTGCGGGTGGACGCTTTACTTTTCGGCGTCTTTGCGGCCGGCGTTCAGGTTGTCGAAGTTCAGTAGGGTGTTCAGCACGAGGGAATAGGTGTTCTCGGTTTCGCCGCGGTAGATGGGGTTGATGGAGAAGAGGATGACGTGGCCAGCGCCGTTGGGGACGTCGAGGACGGCGGGATGCTGGGCGATATCGTTGCCGCCTTCGACCAGGCCGGAGATGAGCAGATCTTTGGAGTCGGCGTAGCGTAGGATCACACGGGCGCGGCCGGCCGGCGGAATCACGCGGGGATTATTGTCGAGCTGCTCGTCGGTGGGAATGGGGACTTCCCATTGCTCGCGTTCGGGCTCCTCGGGGATTTCGGAGGCGGCGCGGCCAACCACGTAGTCCGGATCATCTTTGGTGCCGCGTCCGGTGGGGCGAGCGTTGCCTTCCGGACCGAGATGGCGGCGACGGGAGCCAAGCATGCTGTTCACGGAAAAAATGGGGCCATTGTCGCAGTAAGCGGAAACTTTTTCGTCGTAGCCATAGGCGATGGGGCTGGCGGCATCCACAAGGCGCGTACCAACGATCGCGCCGACAATTTTCATTTTTTCGGAATTGCCGGCGGTCACGCCGTTGGCCATGCCGGTGGACAGGGCGAATTGAGATGTGTCCGTGGCCGTGAGCAGCACGCCTCCTTTGGCCACGAAACTTTGTAGTTTGGCAACGCCGTCCCAGCCGAGTCCGGGGCGCATGTCCGCCGTGGAATCATTTTTGCCGAGATTTGGCGTTTGCGGAGTGTTCAGCCACGGAAGTGGATTGCCCCAGGACGTGGGCAGGCCTTCGACAATCCTGGTGGTGCTGCCGTTCCAACCGACCGGCGGGAACAGGATCACATCGTATTTGGCGTTGAGATCCGGAATTTTCGCAAGCGCCCGGGTGCTGATGTAATCGTAGGGGATTTGCAGTTCGTCAAAGGCGAGGCGCCACCATCCTTCCTCTTGCGTGCTGATCCAGGTGTGAACGTAGGCGATGCGCGGGGCGCGGACGGGATGAGTTTTCACGGTGGGTACTGAAGCGAGGGCTATGGCGCGCAGGCCCAGGGATTTCGCGGCGTCGTCGAGGTCTGAACGATTGTTGATTCGAATGAGGAAGGCGCCCCGAGAGAATTTATGGTCGCCGCTCTGAAATGATTCTTCGGCGGCATCGATGGTTGCGCTTTTCAAGCGGTAGCGAAGAGTGGCGAGAGCGGGCTCGGCGTGATTGTCGATGGCGTAGAGCACGCCTTCACCCTGCACGCCGCCGGACGTGGGCAATTCCGTGACACGCTGCATGGGAACCACGAGGATGTTCGGGTCAGTGATGCGCGCGACCTGCACGCCGAAAAGTTCGCCAAGGGTCCAGGCAGTGTCGTCGTAGGGAGTTTTTTGCGGATCGTCGGGACTCCAGTATTGATAATCGAGGAGGGCATCGGCCACGCGGGAATACGGCTGGTCCATGCGAATCACGTAGCTGCCGGCGGGAAAGCTGCGGCTGGTAGGAGCGGGAGGCTTGGGCTTTTCCTCGCTATCACCGGGCTTCGCGGGCTTCTTTTCTTTCTTGACGGGAAGCGCCACGGTAAATGCTCCGGTTGATCGCGAAATCTCCACGTGCTGTTTGAACATTACGCGCAACAGGTCCGCCTGCACGGTTGAGCGCGGATCATCGGCGGGGAGAACGTACGCCGCCGGACCTTCGGTGGATGGCTTTTGAATGGAGCGCTTGCTCTTCAAATAGAAATTCTTGAGGAACAGGCGCTTGTTCTCGTTGAAGTAGTGGAGAGAGGTGAGCAGGCCGGTTTCTTCGTAATTATTGTTGTTGCGCTGCGACCACATGGTCTTGGGCAGAGGCGGATTGGCGCGGTACCAGGTGCGCGAATATTCGTCGGGCTGCAGAGTGCGCTCGCGGGTGTCCGCGCCGTCGTTGCCAAAGGTTTCGTACAGGCGGCTGATGCCGTTGTGCATCGCAGCGATAAACATGAGGTAGCCAGGAGACCAGGTATCGAAGTCACCGTGGGTAAATACGCCGGGCATCCCGAATTTGGTCATATCCGCCACGTTGCGCGAGCCGATCATTTGCCATTCGTCCACGAGAATGGGATCGACCCAGGCGTTGTAGGGGCCATCCCCGACGGTGTTGTCGTACAAGTACGGAACGGATTCGTGGAGATCGTGGAGCACCTGCGCGTCCCAGCCGACGTAGGTGTTCAAAACGTTTTCCGTAAGCTTCAACTTCACGGCCATGGCGTCGCGATTGTTGTCGTGGCCGACGTATTTGCCCCAATAGATCAGCGGCGGATAAAAATCCTTCGGGTGCGCGAGGTGCCAGCGATAGATATCGACCATGCGGTCTCGGCCGTCGACTTCGACAACGGGAGTGATCAGAGTGATGACGCCATCACGGATTTCGCGGATATAAGGGCTGTCATCGACGGCAAGGCGATAGGCAAGTTCCATCAACGCGGTGGGAGCGCCGGTTTCGGTCGAATGGATGGTGCCAGTGATGTAATAAACGGGGACGGATTCGGCGACGAGTTTGTCGGCTTCGGCCTCATTGAGCTGGATGGCGCGTGGATCGGCAAGCTTCGCGAGGCGCTGATGATTTTGCTCGAGATTTTTCAGGTTGGCTTCGGAGGAGATGGCCACCGCAATCATTTCGCGGCCTTCCTCGGTGGTGCCGATGGAGAAAACTTTTACGCGCGGCGTGGCCTTCTCGAGGAGGCGCATGTACTTGTAGACCTCTTCGGCGTAGGGAAGCATTCCGGGAGCACCGGCGACGTCGCCGAGGACCACTTCAGGAGTAGGAACGGACTTGCTGGCGGGAAGATAGTCGACAAGTGGCGAGGAGAAGTAGGACTCGGTGGTGTATTTGTGAATTTTAGCGGTGTAAGCCTCGTCGATGGGTTGCTTAGGATCACGCGCTGGCTGCGTCTCTCCGTCGGCGAAAACAATGCCGGCCACCGCCAATGCAGCGCAAACGAGCAGCGCGAATTTCAACCAGGATGGGCGGGGCATAAAGATCTCCTTGTGATGAACGAACCGCGATTCTAGCGCAGATTGCTGGGTAAGGAAAAACCGCAGTCTGCTGTCGCGCTACGGCAGAAATGTAAGGCAAACAGGAGACGGAATGTCTCCCGCCAGCGAAACCTGGCTTAGAGCGCCGGTGGCCGCGTCAATGCGAAAAACAGCAATGGAGTTTGTGTTTTGATTTTCAGCGAGAAGGAAGTTCCCGGTTGGATCGATAGTGAAATGGCGAGGCTCCTTGCCGCCGGTGGGAAATTCGCCGATGTGCATAAGGGAGCCGTCCGAGGCACTAATGGAGAAGACCGCGATGGTGTCCCGGCCGCGGTTGGAAGCGTAAAGCCATCTGCCGTTGGGATGAACTGCGATTTCGGCGTCGTCATTGCGGCCGACAAAACCGTCCGGCAGGGTGGAAAGAATCTGGAATTCGGAGAGCGTGCCTTTCTCGGCATTGTACGAGAATGCGGTGACGGTGTTGCTTAGCTCGCTGACGACGTAGACGAATTTGCCGTTGGGAGAGAAAGCAACATGGCGCGGTCCGGAACCGGGAGTGAGCTTGCCGGCAGGAGGATCGTTCGGAGTGAGCGTGCCCTTGGTGGCGTCAAAGCGATAGCTGAGGATTGCATCGAGGCCGAGATCGGATACAAAGACGAAACGATTGTCGGGCGACACTTGGATCCAATGCGCGTGCGGCGCTTCCTGGCGTTCTTTGTTGGGGCCCAGGGTGCCTGCGTCCTTCACGTTGGCTGTGTGCTCGCCGAGTTTGCCGTCCGGAAGAATCGGAAAAACGACTACGTTGCCGGAAGTGTAGTTTGCGGCAAAAAGATATTTACCGGTTTTGTCGAAGGAGAGATAGCAGGGATCTTCGCCTAAAGCGGGAAGCTGATTCAGCTGCGTCAGTTTGCCAGATTTGGCGTCGACGGAAAATGCCGTGACGGCGCTCTCCTTGCTGTTTTCATTGGCTGCGTAAGCAAATTTGCCGCTGGGATGAATCGCCACCCAGGAAGGGCTGGTGGTTTCGGCGGCGAGGCCTTTGGGGATAAGCATGCCGGCTGAGGAATCAAAATCGAATGCATAAATGCCCTTGCTGTCGGTTTTGCCGGTGTACGTGCCGACGAGAGCGAGGTGATGGGAGTGCGAAGCAGGCTTTCGCGCGGCAGTAATGAATGCGAGAGCGAAGAGAGGGACAGAAAAAACCAGGAAGGCAAACAGGCGTCGCGTAATTTTCATGAGAGGTAGTGTATCGCGGTTTTTGGAAAGCGGCAGCCTGCTGCGGTAGAAAACACAGCACCCAAAAGAAGACGAATAAACAGATACAAACCCATTGCCAAGAATTTCGATTGTGCGGACATGGGGCGCAACAGTGCGGCGCCCCTACCCAGAAATTACTTCTTTTCCTGTTCGTCTTCTTCTTGGAGGACGGCGGCGGCGGCTACGGAGTCGTCGTCATCGAGGCGCAGGAGGCGGACGCCCTGCGTGGAGCGACCGGCTTCGCGGATTTCGTTGGCGTGGACGCGGATGACCTTGCCGTGTTCGGTGATAATCATGACGTCGGACTCTTCGGTGACCTGCAGGGTGGCGACGACGGCGCCGTTGCGGTCCGTGGTCTTCATGTTGACGACGCCCTTGCCGCCGCGTGAAGTGATGCGGTATTCGGCGAGGGCGGTGCGCTTGCCGTAACCCTTTTCGGCGACGGTAAGCATGAGCGTGGTCAACGAATCCTTGATGTGCTCGTTTTCGAGTTCCTCAAGGTTCTGGGTGGTTTGCTTGTGTTCCTTAGCGATGATTTCGAAGTCGGGCTGGACCGCGTCCATGCTGACGACGTAATCCTCCTTGTCCAGATCCATACCATTCACGCCGCCTGCATTGCGGCCCATCGGACGCACTTCGGTTTCGCGGAATAGGATGGCCTGGCCCTCGTGACTAGCGAGGAAAATCATCTTCTTGCCGTCGGTGAGCTTCGCGCCGATCAGTTCATCCTGGTCTTCCAGGTTGATGGCGATGATGCCAGTAGAACGCGGGTTGGAAAACTCGGTCAGCGCGGACTTTTTCACGGTGCCGAATTTGGTGGCCAGGAAAACGAAGCGGCCTTCTTCTTCCAGATTCGTGGCGGCAACGAGCGCGGTGAGCTTTTCGTCTTCCTGGAATTTCACCAGGTTGGCGATGGCCTTACCGCGCGTGGCTGCGGCGGCCTCGGGCAATTCATAAACTTTCAGCCAATAAACGCGGCCCTTGGACGTGAAGAGCAGGATGTAGCTGTGCGCCGAAGCGATGAAGAGGTGCTCGACGAAATCTTCTTCCTTGGTTTTGGCGCCGATGCGGCCCTTGCCACCGCGAGACTGGTGGCGATAGGTTTCCGCGGGCGTGCGCTTGATGTAGCCGGCATGGCTCACGGTGATGAGCATGTCAGTGTCGGCGATCAAATCTTCCAGTTTGATTTCGTCGACCTTGTCCACAATCTGCGTGCGCCGATCGTCGCCGTAGGCCTTGTGAACTTCACGGAGTTCGGCGGTGATGACTTGCTTGAGTTTCTTATCGCTGGCAAGGATTTCGCGCAGTTCCGTGATGAGGTCGCGGATGGACTTCAATTCCTTCAGAATTTCATCGATGGATAGTTGCGTGAGGCGGTGCAACTGCAGTTCGAGGATGGCGTCAATCTGGATGTAGGACAGGCCGAAACCCGCGCCACGACCGGCAGATTCGATTTCGGCGGCGCCGAGGAAGCGATACTTGCGTCCATCGAGCTTCATACCTTCGAGTTTTCTGGCCTTGCCGTTCTCGGTGATGGTGACGTCTTGCTCGGTGAAATACTTGAACAGGTTTTCCTTGGCTTCGGCGCGGCTGGTGGACCCGCGAATGATGCGGATCACGTTATCGAGGTGGTCGAGGGCAATCTGGTAGCCGACCAAGATATGTTCGCGCTCTTCTGCCTTGCGCAATTCGAAAATCGTGCGCCGGCGAACCACTTCCATACGGTGCTCGATGAACAACTTGATCATCGCGATGAGGCCGAGCTCGCGAGGCTGGCCTGCGACGATGGAGAGCAGGATCATGCCGAAGGATTCCTGCATCTGGGTGTGCTTGAAAAGATTATTGAGAATGAGCTGCGATTCCTCGCCGCGCTTCAACTCGATCACGATGCGCATGCCTTCGCGGGAAGATTCATCGCGAACATCAGCAATGCCCTCGATTTTTTTGGTCTGAACGAGTTCGGCGATGCGTTCGATGAGCCTGGCTTTGTTGACCTGGTATGGAATTTCAGTGATGACGATGTTTTCCCGATCCTTGCTGGCTTCCTCTATCGCGGCTTTGGCCCGCATGATGAAACTGCCGCGGCCCGTGCGGTAAGCGGCTTCGATACCTTCCCTGCCCGCGATGTACGCGCCCGTCGGAAAGTCCGGGCCAGGAACGATCTTCATGATTTCTTTTAGCGAAGTGTCTGGCTTTTCGATCAGCAGAATGGCGGCATCGACGATTTCCCGCAGGTTGTGCGGAGGAATATTGGTCGCCATGCCGACGGCGATACCGCTGGCGCCGTTGACGAGGAGATTAGGAATGCGTGATGGCAGAACGACAGGTTCTTCGCGGGTCTGGTCGAAGTTCGGGATGAAATCGACGGTCTCTTTCTCAAGGTCGGCCAGAATATCTTCGGTGATTTTGGCCAGCCGCGCTTCGGTGTACCGCATGGCCGCCGGTGGATCTCCGTCGACAGAGCCGAAATTTCCCTGGCCATCGATCAGGGGGTAGCGCATGTTGAAGTCTTGCGCGAGCCGGACGAGAGCCGGATAGATGACGGCTTCACCGTGGGGGTGATAATTGCCAGAGGTGTCGCCGCAGATCTTGGCGCACTTTCGATAGCCACGATTGGAAGCGAGGCCAAGATCGTTCATGGCCACGAGGATGCGGCGCTGGACGGGCTTTAAACCGTCGCGCACGTCGGGCAGAGCGCGCGCGATGATGACGCTCATTGCGTAGTCGAGATATGACTTGCGCATTTCTGCTTCGATATCGATGGGAAGCAGTATTGATGTGTTCTTCTCGTCCGCCATGTGTCCTCTTCGTTGCTAACTCGTGATTGATGCCTTAAACGCCAAACTGTTGTGCGACTGCGTTGGTTTCGCTACATCGGCTTATGAACTACCGCTTCTCCGCGCTTATAACCAAGGAAAATGGATGGTAGCTGTCCCGAGCTCAACGTCACTTCCCAAGCCAAGGATGTAGAAACGGCGCGAGCTAATCTCACCGAGGCCATTGCGTTGTACCTGGAAACGTGGGGAGTCCCGGAGGAACGACCGGCAGACACCGATTCCTTCTGGACCACGGTCGAAGTATCCCAATAACAACATGGCCAAGCTGCCAAGCGCGCCTGGAGAGCGCGTGGTGCGAGCCCTGAAACGTGCAGGGTTCGTTGAGTTGCGCCAAAAGGGCAGCCTCGATTCCTTGGAAAAGCGTGTTGGAGAACAAGTTTTCAAAACTGTCGTTCCTATGCATCACGAATTGGTCAAAGGAACCCTTTCAGACATTTTGAAACAGTCTGGATTGTCCCTCGAACAATTCCTCGAGCTTTTACAACTACTGTCTTCCCGTCACATGCTCCAACACGTAGGCTTTCACCGTGTCGAAGGCGTCAGCCGTGTTGGTGAAGCGGCGCGGTGCAAATTCTGCTTCCAGTTGCCGCAAAAAGGCATCGCGGCCGGCCTCGTTCTCAAAAGCAATTGCCACGCCCTTCTCGTTGTCCGGCGCCGTTGTGGGCGTGGCGCGAAATTCGCCCACGCTCAATCCACGCAGCCCCGGCAATGTCGTCCACCCCAACTGGTAAATCATCGCATGCTTAGATATCGAGGTTTACTACTTCGAGTGCATTGTCCTCGATGAACTTGCGGCGCGCTTCAACGTTTTCGCCCATGAGCGTGGTAAAAATGTCTTCGGCAGCGACGGCGTCCTCAAGTTTCACCTGGAGCAGCGTGCGGGTATCCGCGTTCATGGTGGTCTCCCACAACTGCTCGGCGTTCATTTCACCCAAGCCCTTGAATCGGGTAATGGTGAAATCTTTCTTGGCGTCTTCCATTACGTAGTTCAAGACGTCAGTGGCCTTTTCCCTGTTGACCTTTGTGCCGTTACGCGCAACGGTGAAAGGAGGATGGTTGAACTCTTCGATCTGCTTGGTGAGAGCACGCAGACGCTTGTATTCCGCGGTGGAGGCCACTGCCCAGTTGATCTTCTGGTTGTGCGGCGCGCCGAACTGGATTTCATAAAGGCTATGTTCCTCGTCGAAAGCGATCTTTCCATCGAGTTTTAATTTGCTCTTTTCGACTTCCTTCAAGAGTTTTTCCAGGGCCTTCTTGTCCTCAAAATCCGTTTTCTTTTCCAAGCCGCTCTCCGCCAGCAACTCCACCAACCCCGGTTCGCGCAAGCGGCGACCCAACTTCACCGCTGCCGCTTCATACTCCTGGACATTCAGAAGGAAGCTGGTGAGGCGAGCGCCCTCAAGGTTGACGCCTTCTTTGGCCTTTACGATGTGGTCCTCGGTGGCGCGCTTCATTAATTCGCGGGCGAAGTCGCCCTCGTCGCGAATGTAGCGCTCGCTCTTGCCGCGTTTGACGCGATAGAGAGGCGGCTGCGCAATATAGACATGGCCGCGCTCGATGAGCTCCTTCATGTGGCGGAAGAAGAAGGTCAGCAGGAGCGTGCGGATGTGCGAGCCGTCAACGTCCGCATCGGTCATTAAAATAATTTTGTGATAGCGAAGCTTGCCGGCGTCGAAATCGTCCTTGCCAATGCCGGTGCCAAGGGCGGTGATAATGGCGCGGATTTCTTCGTGGCCAAGCATCTTATCGTAGCGCGCTTTTTCGACGTTTAGGATCTTGCCCTTGAGCGGAAGAATGGCTTGATACTTGCGATCGCGGCCCATCTTCGCCGAGCCGCCTGCGGATTCGCCCTCAACGACGAAGAGCTCGCAACGGGAAGGATCGCGCTCCTGGCAATCGGCCAGCTTTCCGGGTAGCCCGCTGGAATCCATGGCAGACTTGCGGCGGGTCAACTCGCGAGCCTTGCGCGCGGCTTCACGGGCGCGGGCGGCATCGATGCACTTACCGATGATGCGGCGCGCCACGGTGGAATGCTTGTCAAACCATTCGCCAAGCTTTTCGTTGACGAGTTGCTCTACGTCGCCCTTGATATCACTGTTGAGTTTGCCTTTGGTCTGGCCTTCGAACTGGGGCTGCGGCAGTCGAACGCTGACCACGGCGACCAGGCCTTCGCGAACGTCGTCGCCGGTGATGGTTACTTCGTCCTTTTGCTCTTTCAACATGGCGTTGGCGGAGGCGAAGTTATTGATGGAACGCGTGAGCGCCGAACGGAAGCCGGAGAGGTGCGTGCCGCCATCGACAGTGTTGATGGTGTTGGCGAACGCGAAGACATTTTCGCCGTAGGTATCGTTGTACTGCAGCGCGATTTCAATTTCGACGTTGCCCTTTTTGCCTTCCATGTAGATGGGCGAATCGTGCAGCGTGGTTTTCCCGCGATTGAGATGTTTGACGAATTCCGCGATGCCGCCCGTGAAACGAAATTCGGCGGACTTTTCCGTGCGCTCGTCGGTCAGGGTGATCTTTAGACCCTTGTTCAGAAAAGCATATTCGCGAAGGCGGGTGGCCAGCGTGTCATAGCTAAACACAGTTTTTTCGAAAATACTGGGATCCGGGTGAAAAGTGACTTTCGTACCGGTTTTGCGGGTCTTGCCAGTCTGCTTCAACTTGTTAGTGGGCTTTCCCTTTTCATAGCTCTGTTCCCACACCGCGCCATCGCGCTGAATTTCGAGTTCGAGCACGTCGGAAAGGGCGTTGACGACGGACACACCGACTCCATGGAGACCGCCGGAAACTTTGTAGGTGTCGCTATCGAATTTGCCGCCAGCGTGAAGAACGGTGAGGACTACTTCCGCTGCTGGGCGCTTTTCCGTGGCGTGCATATCGACAGGAATGCCGCGGCCATTGTCCACGACAGTGACGGAGTTGTCGGCGTGGACGGTGACGTTTACTTCATCCGCGAAACCGGCCATGGCTTCGTCGACGGAGTTATCCACCACTTCCCAGACAAGGTGATGCAAACCCATTTCGCCAGTCGAGCCGATGTACATCGCGGGACGCAGGCGCACGGCTTCGAGGCCGCCAAGGACCTTAATAGATTTGGCGTCGTACTGGTGACCGCCCTTGCCCGTCACAGTTTCTTTGTCGCCCATGTGATCTCCTGATGTGCGTGCCTACGGCAACCGTTCAAGTGGGAAATTCCCCGGCGCACAACGGGGATTCCGACGGCGATGGTGCAAAAGCAATTTTTGTGAAGCCAGGAAGGCGTGATGTTGGCTATACCCATGCGTCGCCTCACCCTTTGACCGCGATCTCGCTGGGGCTAGATCGAAGCTCGTAGGGTTCCTGCTTCATCCCGTCCCGCGCTCCGGGACGTGGCGAAGACTTATGCTCTCCAGGCTGCGGACCAGCCCCTGGCGCAGGGCTTTTTAGGGTCAACAACACCTGGCGGACGTGTCGATTTGGAGGAAAAAATTGCGAATCGACAACAGTATAATTTTACTGGAAAAGCCGTATTTTCTCAAGGGGTAGAAGAGAGGTTGTGGATAAATAAGTGTAGTATTTACAGATAATTATGGGGTGTTCGCGGATGGCACCGGCTGTCATTAGCGAACGGTTACCAGGTGGAATCCTATCGTTCTTTTCGGTGGAATGGGTGTTGCCAACATTTGCTTGATAATCGCAAAAACAGCCTGAAATCTTGAGTCGTACTTACGTTCCAGTTGCTCGATTTTTCGACGCAACTCTTCATGCGTAGCGAGCAGCGCGCGCAAATGAACGAATGCCCGGACGATGGCGATATTGACTTGCACGGCGCGCTCGCTGCGGAGCACGCTGGATAACATGGCGATACCTTGTTCGGTGAAAGCGTAAGGAAAGTAACGCGTGCCGCCACGACCTGCATGCTTTGAGATCACAAATTGTGATCTCAAAGCCTTGATATCGCGCTTGCCGAGTTGAAACATAAAGTCAGGAGGAAACCGAGCCTTGTTGCGCTTGACGGCCTGAATTAGCACCCGAACAGGAACATTGTAAAGAGCCGCCAAATCTGGGCTAATCATGACCTTCTGGCCGCGGAGGAAGCGGATTTTGCTTTCAATCCTGCCAGGCACTAACAGTTGTTTATTGTTGCGGGTATTCACAATTAGATAATATATGAGAATTGGTTTGAGATCACAAATTGTGATTTCAAACAGAACGAGGTGAATCAGATACGCATGGGCATGATGACGTAGCGGTAGCGGTAGCTTTCGTCGGCGAGGGGACGCATCTGGCCGGCGGATTGTTCGTCTTTCAGCTCGATGCTGATCGGACCATCGGCGGCGGCGGCCAGAAAATCGAGCATGTAGCTGGAATTGAAGCCGATGGAGATGGGATCGCCTTTGTATTCCTTGTCAATGGATTCTTTGGCTTCGCCATACTCGGGACTGGATGCGGAAATTTCCACGCCTTCCGTCGAAACCGCGAGTTTCACGGCATGCGAACGCTGGTCGGCCAATTGAGAGACACGACGAACCGCATCGGTTAACTCCGCACGCTCCAGTACCACGGTCTTGTTGTTCTCACGTGGCAAAACGGCTTCGTAGTTTGGAAATTGCCCGGTCAGAATACGGGAAATCAGGAGGCGATGGCCTACCTGGAAGAATAAATGGCTCTCGTCCTTGGCAAATTCCATCTGAGCGTCCGAGCCCGCCGCAGCCGAAAGTTTTTCCACTTCGTCCATGGCTTTCTTGGGAATCAGCACGCGGACTTCACCATTGAGCCCGCCGAGTTTTTGATCCGTCTCGGCGAGAGCCAAGCGGTGGCCGTCGGTGGCAACCATGGCCAAAGTATCCGGCTTGATGATCAAAAGGCCGCCGTTGAGGGTATAGCGTGATTCTTCCATCGAAATGGCGAATTTTGTTTTGCCGATCAGGCTTTCCAGGACAGCAGCAGGGATTTTGACCAACGTGTGCGGCATCGCAGGCAGAGCGGGGAAATTTTCCTTGGCCATGCCGACCATTTTGTATTTCTTTTTGTCGCTGACGATTTCGATCCAGTGATTATCCAGAAGTTTGAACTTGATCTCGCCTTCGGGGAGGAGACGGACAAGTTCGAGTAGTTTCTTGGCGGGGATGGTGCCGGCGCCCTCTTTCTTCACCTTGGCTTCACAGGACGTGCGAACGCTGAGTTCCAGGTCGGTGGCGGTAATAGTCAGTCGAGTACCCTTCGCTTCGACCAACAGATTCGAAAGAATGGGGATTGTGGTCTTGCGTTCGACAACACCTTGAGTCGTAGTGAGTTCATTGAGCAGCGCGGATTTGGTTACGCTGAATTCCATCGATTGGCTTTCCTCGCGGACAGTTCCAGTTGCGGTCATGTTTTCTCCGGTACAGAAGTACCGCTAGCGTACTGTACTCGTTTTTGGGGCAAGTATAAAGGGGCGAGAGCGAAAAAGAGCTGTGGAAATGGGGCTTGTCGAGGAATTCATCAGGAGGGATCGCGGAGTTTGTCGATTCGGGATGGGTTCCCGGATTGGGACTTTTTCACAGTTCCACATCGACAACAGTTCTCACAAGGAATTTTGAAAATAGAAAATTGTGGACCTTGTTGTTGTGATGACTGCTGTGGATAGGTGGAAAAGTGTCCGCAAGGAACACCTGGACGTATTTTTGTTGACACGTGTGCGGAGGAAAATTTCGCGGTTGTTCGAAAAACTTCATGTTTTTTGAGAAAGGATTCCCTTCCGCAAAATTCTTCAACAAAGCGTCCGCAGAATTCCCACGCGATCCCCACACTTTGTCCACAAGCGATTCAAGTGACCAAACTGTGCAATGTTCATCCAACGTGATGCGCGTCACAAGAAAGCCTCCACAAACAGAATGCGCTAAGAATTTGGAATTCGAGGAGCGGAAGATCATGGCCACGGTTTTTGTAACAGGCGCGAATCGAGGATTGGGACTGGAATTTGCGAGGCAGTACGCCGTGGATGGTTGGAAGGTGTTTGCTGCCGTGCGCGAGCCGAAAAAAGCGAAGGAGCTCCAGGATCTGGCAAAGAAATATTCGAACATGGAGATCCACCAACTCGATGTGGCGGATGAAAAATCCATCAAGGATCTTGCGGAAGAGCTGGATGACGAACCAATCGATGTTTTGATCCACAACTCCGGCGTTTATCCCCGCGAAGGCCAGAGGGTCGGAGAAATCGACTATGCCGGATGGCGGGCGGCGTTTGAAACAAATTTGTTCGGCCCGATGCGCGTTACGGAAGCGCTGCTGAAAAATGTAGCGGCCAGCGACCGCAAACAAATTGCCGCGATAAGCAGCAGTATGGCTTCTCTGCGCGGAGTGCAAGGAGGCTCTGTGGCGCAGGCCGGAACGTCCTATCAATACCGCAGCAGCAAAGCCGCGTTAAACATGGCGCTATCCATCCTGGCCAAAGAATTGGAGCCGCGGGGCATCAGCGTGGTGTTGCTTGATCCTGGCTGGGTGAAGACGGACATGGGTGGGCAGCACGCGCAGCTTACGCCAGAGCAAAGTATCGGCGGGATGCGCAAAGTGCTTGCCGGTGATCCCAAACAAATTGCAGGAAAGTTCGTCGGTCACGATGGCCTAACGCGGCCGGAATCCTTGGATTATCGCGCAACTATTGAAGCGCGTCCATCAGGCGGGTGATGGTGCGGTTTAGTTCCTTGTCGGAGCGGCGCAATTCTTCGATCTTGTTGATGGAGTGCAGCACCGTTGTGTGATGCTTACCGCCGAACTGCCGCCCAATCTCCGGGAGCGAGGCGGTGGTGAGTTGCTTGACGATGTACATGGCCACCTGGCGCGGAAAGGCGATGGCGCGGGTGTTGCTGCGGATCTTCAGGTCTTGCTCGCGCAAGTTGAAATGTTCGCTGACGCGCTTCTGGATCAGGTCTATGGTGACGCGCTTTTCCTGGGAAGCGATGATGTTACGAAGAACCTGCTGAGCGGTGGCTAAAGAGATAGCAGTGCCAGTCAGCGAGGCGTAAGCCATCAGGCGCGTCAAAGCCCCTTCCAGTTCGCGCACGTTCGATTTAATGGCGCGGGCGATATATTCGGCAACTTCATCCGGAAGATGAAAGCGGTCGTTCTCCGCTTTCTTCTGAAGGATGGCGATCTTGGTTTCAAGATCGGGAGGCTGAATATCCGCGATCAAGCCCCATTCGAACCGAGACCGCAAACGTTCTTCAATGGAGTTGATGTCCTTCGGAAGGCAATCCGAGGAAATGACGATCTGTTTCTGTTGTTCATATAAGGCGTTGAAGGTGTGGAAGAACTCTTCCTGCGTGCGTTCCTTGCCGGCGATGAACTGGATATCGTCGACGAGAAGGACATCGACAGTGTGGAAGCGATCGCGGAAGCTGATCATACGGTCAAAGCGCAGCGAATTGATGACCTCGATGGTAAACTTTTCGGCGCTGACATAGCTGAGTCGCATCGCGGGATTGCGCTTCTTGATCATGTGCCCGATGGCATGCATCAAGTGCGTTTTGCCCATGCCCACCCCGCCATAGAGAAACAGCGGGTTATACGCTTTCGAAGGCTGCTCGGCGACAGCGCGGGAAGCTGCGTGGGCAAATTCGTTGGACTTGCCAACCACGAAGCTGTCAAAAGTGTAGCGATTATTTAGCTGATGATCGCTGCTTTCGAAATCGAGCTTGGACTGCTTTGCTGCAGTCGCCGCCGGGGTAGCCTGCACAGGCTCTTCCTCTGTGCATACGTACTGAACCTTGGTGTTCGGCGTACCCATCTGGTGGAACACGGCCTTGATGATTTCGCCGTAGGTGCGAGTCAGAACCTGGCGGAACACGGCACTCGGGATCTGGACGAACAGCGTGTCGCCTTCCTGGCGGCTCAACCGCGTGGGCTGGAACCAGGTGGAATAGGTATTGATGCTAACCCTGGACTTGATCAGGTCCAGGAACTTATCCCAGACATTGAGGGTAGCGGTTTCACGGCCAATTTGGGTAGCAGTTGTCATCGTCATGAGAGAATTCAAACAATCAAGCAGCACTATATTTCCACAGGTGTGAAAAACCTGTGGAAAGACATTTCAGCCCTAAAGCATCACGCCTTGGAGTTCTTGCCCGCGCAGG
Organism: Candidatus Acidiferrales bacterium; assembly: GCA_963709705.1. Taxonomy (GTDB): domain Bacteria; phylum Acidobacteriota; class Terriglobia; order Acidiferrales; family UBA7541; genus Acidiferrum. Next base: position 42,961 of record CAVPXU010000011.1, on the reverse strand, counting down.
AACGAATGTTTTTGTGCCCCTGTGGTTCCGCGCAGCCCGTTCAGATTTGCAGGACCACGTTCCTCTGAATCAAACTGGATGGATTCTCGCGCACTGTCCCGGTTGGAGCAAGCGAAAAGTGTGCGGAGCCCAGTACTAACGTTCACATGGCATTCACAACTTTTCCACAAGCACTAGAAATGTGCAAGTGCCGAAAAAATACAACGAAAATACGGGAATTTGCCGATAGAGAAAAACACTTGCGCCAGAACTGCACCACAATGGTGCAATCGTGCCTGAGGAAAACTCGGGTAATTTTTTAGTGTTTTTTGTCCGGCCGGTGAAACTCATAGACACCTAGAGGGTCTGATCCGATTAACAAGCGATCAGCTTCGACCACGATGATGGTTGCGTCGAGGGGCAAACCCTTCGGCGTGTACATCTGATATTCCGAACGGCGGATACCGTCTTTGTCAAAGTGCACGAGCGTGTTGTGCAAACCCATCCAAAGATCGCCATCGATCTGGTCAATGCCAAACGCCGTGAGGATGGGGCGAAAATTCGGTGGCTCGGAATCTCCCTCCTCGCGATCGATGGCCTTGCGGGTGGAAGAGGCTTCAGGGTACGCGTCGACACCCGTAAATACAAATTCCTGGCTGGCCTCGCCGAAGCGGTCGTACTTGCGGACAAGGGGTTCCGGCATATAGGTGAAGCCAAAATAAATGTGACCCTGCGCGTCTGACGATACGCGGCCGCGGTTCAGATATTGGTCGATGTCCTGGCGAGAAGACAGAGACTCGATGTCGCCGAACTCCGTGTCGACCTTTCCATCCGGTCCGTAGACAGTGACGTGATGAGGCTGCTGCAGCGTGGTGACAGCCACTTTGCCTTCAGGCAGCACCGCCAGCGAGAGCACCGAGCTTGCGGGAAAGGACCGCAACTGCTTGCCATCGGGCGCAAATTCGGTGATGAGGTTGTAGCCGCTGTCGGCAACGTAGACGTTGCCTTGGGCGTCCACGTCGCAATCTTCGCCAAACGCGATGGCGGAGCGGCCGGCTTTGTTGGTCACGGGAGCCGGGGGAGGCGCGCCAATCACGGAAATCTGCTTGCCGTTGGGATCGAAGATGGCAACGCCGACCGAGGGAGACGCGAGAACGTAATAATTGCCGTTCGTCGCGTGGCGAATGGCGCGCAAGCCCGGACCGATGGTGGGAAACACGCGGCGCGTGGCCGTTAAATCATCATCGATCTCTGAGGCATTGCCCCACAGCGTGCCAGCGATGGGCAGAAGAGCAGCCGCGAGGGCAAACGTGCTGATCCATTTCCGCATGGTCTCTCAGATTGCTCCGGGAATCCAGTGGTTGCTTGCGGCTTAGTCCAGACGGAGACGGATGCGCGCGATAGACTTGGCCCGCAGGCGGCCGGCCTGGTTCCGAGGCCCCAAATCGTCGGTCTCAATCAGCACCGCATTCAACTGGATGTCTCCGGTGGCCACTTCAAAGCGCGTGGGTAATCCGTCGATGAACTTCTTGATGATGGCGGTGCGCTCCATGCCGATGATGCCGTCGTGCGGGCCGGTCATGCCGACGTCGGTGATGAAAGCGGTGCCTTCGGGGAGCACGCGCTCGTCGGCGGTGGTAACGTGCGTGTGCGTGCCCACGACGGCCGTCGCGCGCCCATCCAGGTACCAGCCGAAGCCGATTTTCTCGCTGGTGGTTTCGGCGTGGATGTCCACCAGCACGAAGTCCACGTCGGGCGGAATTTTGGCGAGCTCGGTGTCGGTTTTTTTAAAGGGATCGTCATTGGGAGCCAGGAAAACACGGCCCTGCACGTTCAGGACGGCAAATTTCACGCCATTTTTGGCGGTGCCCATGTACAGGCCGGCGCCTGGATTGGCTTCGGGAAAATTGGCGGGTCGCAGCAGGCGCGGCTCGTGCGGGATAAAATCGAAAATTTCTTTGCGGTCCCAACTGTGATTGCCGCCGGTGAGCACGTCGATGCCGTGCTGCAACAGTTCCTCCGCAATACGCGGGGTGATGCCGAATCCTGCGGCGGAGTTTTCTCCGTTGGCAATGACCAGGTCGATGTGCTGGTGCTCGACGAGGTCGGCGAGCCGGTCACGAACAATCTGGCGGCCGGGCGACCCCACGACGTCGCCGATGAAGAGAACGCGCATGAAAAGTGTTAAGTCCTAAGTCTTGAAAGTCGTAAGTTCTAAGTTATTAGTTCTAAGTTCCGCGCCCTCGCCATACGCGAACTTCGGCGCATCGTCCGCTAAAGCAGCAATCGACGCACGGCAAACTAAAAACTTAAAACTGAATACTTATTACTTAAAACGAAGAATGGAGCGGACTGCTGGGCCGTGGGAAGCTAGGCCGTGAACCTCTGAAATAGGTGGGCACCACGAGTCAGCCATTAGGCTTTCCTGCCCCGGCCGCAAGTCTCGCAGGAGACTCGCGGACGGGACAGGCCGTGCACACAAGCTAACTATCCGCAGCACCCCAGAGATTCGTTACGGTTCAAACGGCTTTCGCGTCCTCACCTGCTTCGAAGTACCGCTCCACAGCGTATTATCCTCCGAGTGCGGCTTGGCGTCCAACCGGCGTGGCTGGCAGGTGCAAAACCTTTAGCTGACCAGCAGAACAGGCGGAGAGTAGAATGGCGCCGTTGAGGACATTGAGGAGAGGTTTGCAATGGCAAAGAGGCATGTAGTTATGGCGGTCCCTGGAATTTGTTTGCTGGTAGCGTCCCTGGTTACTGGCCGGCCGGTCGCGAGGCAAACGGATGCGGTGCAGTCGCACCTGGGCAAAGTGGATTTTCCGACGACTTGCTCGGCGGAAGCGCAACCGCTGCTCGACAAGGGGGTGGCGCTGCTGCATTCGTTTCAGTACACGGAAGCGCACCAGACGTTTGAGTCGGCCGAGGCCAGTGACAAAAAATGCGCGATGGCGCACTGGGGTAAGGCCATGTCGCTGTACGAGCAGTTGTGGGAATTTCCCGACGACAAACAGTTGACGGAAGGCCACCAGGAGATCGAGCTAGCTGGAAAGTTGGGAGCGAAAACGGCGAAGGAGCAAGGATTTTTAACGGCCGCGGCGGTTTTGTATCAGGAAAAGGCCAAGCTTACGCACGCGGAGCGCGTCAAAGCGTATTCGGCAGCGATGGAAAAGTTCCACGAGCAAATGCCCGACGATGTGGAAGTGGGAGCATTCACCGCGTTGTCGCTTGTGGCGCTGGCGGAAGAGGAGGATGTGGACAGCCTGGCGAACCAGGAAAAAGCGATCGCAATTCTGAATCCGCTGTTTGAGAAGTATCCGGACCATCCGGGCGTGGCTCACTATCTGATTCATGCGTGCGACCGGCCGGAGCTGGCTCCGCAGGGGCTGGCGGCAGCGCGGCGGTATGCAGAGATCGCGCCGGACTCCGCGCACGCGATCCATATGCCGTCGCATATTTTTGTGCGATTGGGATTGTGGCAGGACTCGATCACATCGAATATCGCTTCATGGGCCGCGGCGCGGCGAGCGGCGGAACAACACAAGGCGGAAGCGCATTATCAGACGCACGCCATGGATTACCTGAACTATTCGTACCTGCAGAGCGGCAAGGAAGCGAAAGCGCGCAGTGTGATTGCGGAGATGGACCACGTTGTGGGAGCGGACCATGAGTCGATGGAGCAGCACGGCGCTTACCTGGAGGCTCGGACGGCGCTGGAGCTGCATCAGTGGAAGGAGGCCGCGAATGTTAAAGTGCCGGAGATTCGGGAGGATGAGCAGGACAGCGCGCATTGGGCGCGCGCGATTGGAGCGGCGCGAAGTGGAAATGTGGCCGAGGCGGAAACCGAGGTGAAGGAGTTGGCGAAGAGCGTGGCGGCACGAGAAGCGCGCTCGCGGAAGGCCGGTTACGTGGTGTCCAGCGAAAAGGCCACGGACCTGAGGGAAGCGGAAGCGTGGCTGGCCCACGCGCAAGGAAAAACGGACGACGCGCTGGCGGAATTACGTGCGGCGATGGCGCGCGAGGAGAAAAATGGAGGCGAATCCGTGATCATTCCGGCGCGCGAGATGCTAGCGGACATGCTCGCGGAAGCAAAGCGGGCTTCGGATGCGCTGGCGCAGTACAAAATTGTGCTGAAGAACGCGCCGAACCGGTTCGACGCCTTGTTGGGCGCCGGACGCGCGGCCGAAGCCGCCGGAGACAAAAGCGGCGCGCAAACTTTCTATGCCGACTTGATGAAAATCTGCGGGCCGGGCGCGGACCGTCCGGAATTGGCCGAAGCGAAGACGGTCGCCGCGCTGCAATAGAGACGCCGGGTACCCCCTTGCCATGGTGTTAACAGGCGTGTAGATTTCCGCGGTGCTGGTAAGATGTCTAATCCGCTCGCTGTGGCTAACTCCGCTTTTTTGGCTTTTTTGCTGCACGTTCGTCCCGGCGCAGATCATCCCCGCGCCCGTGGATGAGATCCCATTATGGAAATTCGACGAGATGACCGCGCCCAGTTCCTGCCGGACGATGGGGCGATTCCAGGACAAGGAACATTGCGATTCGCAGGTGGTGGACCAGGTTTTGGCGCTTGGGAAAAATGCCATTCCACTGCTGATTTCTGAGCTGACGGACACCCGCAGGACAAACCATTCCATCTACGACTTGTGGAAGTACACGGCGGCGGGCGATATCGCCAATTCTCTTCTGTTTGATCTTTTCACCTCCCCGGACTTGACTGTCACTTCCCTGCCGGAACTGGATTCCCTGCAGATGCAGTGCGATAAGCCGGGCGAGCCTTGCTGGCGGAAATTCCTGCGGAAAAAGGGCCGAAAATTCGTGCAGGAGCACTGGCAAGCGGCCTGGGACGCGCACAAAGACAGCATCTATTGGGACGACAAGGCGCGCTGCTTCAAGCTGTTGCCGGCCACACTACCAATGGAGCTTGCCGGGCACGTGACTTCGCCACAGGCTGCACGCACACGGCAAAAGTAGCAAGACGCTGCGGTTGGGATCCTTCGCTTCGGTCAGGGTGACTGGCGCGTTGTTGGGAGGGCGCTGGCATAAAGCCAGCGCTACCTGCCTTCGTTCTAAAGTCGGAGGCGACGATACCAGCCATGGGCGACACTCCGAAAAACCCAAAGCATGCTGCTTTTCGCTCGGCGTTTCTGGGACTGCGCTACAGAAGGCGAATTCTCCGTTACAATGGCACGGGCATTTTAGGGGAGATATTCGATGAACTACCGGCAGTTTGGGCGCGCGGGTTGGAAAGTTAGCGAGATTGGATACGGCATGTGGGGCTTGGCGGGTTGGAGCGGTTCGGATGAGGCGGAGACGCTGCAGTCGCTGCGACGCGCGGTGGAATTGGGCTGCAATTTTTTTGATACGGCTTGGGCGTATGGCGACGGGAAGAGCGAGCAAATCCTGGCGAAAATATTGAAGGAACACAAAGGCGGTTCGGCCGGCGGACCGGATAAGCACTTGTATGTGGCGACGAAAATTCCGCCGAAAAACCGGCGCTGGCCGAGCACGCGAACATTCGCGCTGGACGACTGCTACCCGCCGGAGTATGTGGAGGAATACATCGAGAAGAGCTTGAAGAATCTGGGCGTGGTGACGATCGACCTGATGCAGTACCACACGTGGGAAGATCGCTGGCTGAATGACGATCGCTTGCCGCGCTCGATAGAGAAAATGAAGAAAAGCGGGAAGGTGCGCGCCTTTGGACCCAGCATGAACCGTTGGGAGCCGAGCAACGGGATCCGCGCTGTGCTGGAAGGGTATGCGGATGCCGTTCAGGTGATTTATAACGTGTTTGACCAGAACCCGGAGGATGCGCTGTTTCCGATTTGCCGCATGAAGGAGGTTGCGGTGATTGCCCGCGTGCCGTTTGACGAAGGGACTTTGACGGGGACGTTGACCGTGGACTCAAAATGGCCTGAAGGAGACTGGCGCAATACGTATTTTGTTCCGGAAAATCTGAAATCAAGCGTGGCGCATGCGGAGGCGTTGCGGCCTTTAGTTCCCGCGGGGAGCACGATGGCGGAAATGGCGCTGCGGTTCGTGTTGAGCAACTCTGACGTCAGCACGACGATTCCGGGAATGCGCAAGCTGAAGAATGTGGAAGCGAATTGCGCGGCGAGCAAAGCCGGGCCGCTTCCGCAGGGGTTGAGCAAGAAATTACAGGCTCACCGGTGGGACCGCAATCCTACTTCGTGGTCGCAATAAGCAGGTGAAAGATGGCGAAGAACGTGAAAGTACAAATATTCGGGCAGGTGTTTCCGATTCAAGGCGATTTGGACGAGGCGTACATGCAGAAGCTGGCGGAGTATGTGGATGAAAAGATGCACGCCATCGTGCAGATGACGCCGACGGTGGACACGCAAAAAGTGGCAATTCTGGCGGCGATGGCGATCGCAGATGAATTGCACAGTTTGAGGAAAGAGCGGGGCGAGCGCGAGGAGCTCCTGAAGGAGCAGGCGGAACGCTGCCTGACGCTGGTGGAGCGAGCACTGAAGCAGGCGGATTGACGCGGGCCGCTAGCTGGCGCGCAGAGAGGCGCCGAGATTTTTTTCGAGCGCGGCGATGATGCGGCTGGAAAAATCGTTAATTTGTGCGTCGGTGAACGTGGATTCCCTGCTCTGGAACGTAACGCGAACGAGCAGTGAATATTTTCCGGCTGGAACATTTTTGCCGCGGAACAGGTCGGCGGCTTCGATGGAGGCAATCTCCGGGATGCCCAGCGACTCGATGGTTTTGCGGACCTCCGCGAAAGTGACGCCTTCGGCGAGGAACAGCGAGAAATCGCGCTCGACGCCGGGGAAACGCGGAAGCGGTTCGTAGCGTCGATTGTTCTTTACGCCGTAATACATGCAATAGAACGGGCCGAGCGCAATCTCCGCGAGGAAAACGTCCTGGCGAAATTTGAGTTTATCGGCAACGCGCTTTGCGAGTCGGCCGGCGATTCCAAGCGGCTGATTTCCTTCGTTGCCAAGAAAAATCGTGCCGCGTTTCGCGGCGTCCAGCCATTCGGCGCCACCGTTGTCCCAGCGCAAACCCCCGGAAAGCGCGCCGATTGCATCGAGATCGCCTTTCAGGTCGCCGAAATTATAGTCGCGCGGAGTATCGTAGAGTCCCTGTAGGCGAGCAGCGCCTGTTGCGCCGATAGAAAGCACGCGAGTCTCAACGGGTTTGCCGCTGAGGAAGCGATACTGCTGGCCAATTTCGAAAAGTCGCACATTGCGCTGGCTGTGATTGAGGTTCCACTCGATGGCCGCGGCCATGGTGACCGCGCCGGTGGATTTCAGGACGCCGGCTTCCTCACTGAGTGGATTCGCCAATTTAGCGGGCACGGCTTCCAAGGGACGGAACAGTTCGTTACGTTCTTCGGAAACGTGAGGAATGGTGAGAATTTCCTGATAGCCGATCCCGATTAGGCGTTCCCGCAAGCGGGTCTCCGCTTCCTGATGCGGCAAACGAGCCGCGCCGGATCGCGCCGCGGGCAAGCGCGGAGGAAATTTGTCCGTGCCGTAAACGCGGGCGACCTCTTCGATGAGATCGATCTCGCGCTCGACGTCGGCGCGCCAGGAAGGCTGCGTACACTCCCACGCGGCGAGAAGCGAATTCGCGGCGCCGGGATTGTGATCGACGCGCGCTGGAGCAAAGCCGAGCGAGGAAAGGATGGCTTCGAGATCCTTGTCGGGAACGTCAGCGCCCATGATGCGCAGGAATTCCGCACGCGTGATGGTGATTTTACTGGGGGAACGTCTTCCCGGATAAACATCGACGACACCGGAGAGAAGTTCTCCGCCCGCGAGTTGCAGGATTAGTTCCGCGGCGCGTCGAGAGGCGACTTCCGCCATTTCAGGATCGGCGCCGCGACCGAAGCGCGTGCTGGCTTCGGTGTGAAGCTTGAGCGAGCGCGCCGCGCGACGGATGGCGATAGGGTCAAACCAGGCGCACTCGATCAAGACGTGCTTTGTGGAGAAGGAAATTTCTGTGTCGGTTCCGCCCATGATGCCGCCGATACCGACAGCGCGAGAGCCGTCGCCATCGCCGACGACAGAGAGATTAGAATCGAGGACACGCTCGACGCCGTCGAGGGTTTTGATTTTCTCGTTCGGGCGGGCGCGCCGCACGACGATGCTGTGATTGCGGACCAGATCGTAATCGAAAGTGTGGAGCGGGTGGCCAAGCTCGAGCATGACGAAATTGGAGATGTCGACAACGTTGTTGATGCTGGCGATTCCGGCGGCTTCCAGACGATTTTTCAGCCACGCGGGAGAAGGCTGAATCTTTGTGCCGCGAATTACGCGGGCGGTGAAGCGGCCGCAAAGCTCCGGCGCTTCAATTTTGACGGTGACGGCATCGCTGGCTTTGGCCGAAGCGCTTTCCGTCGGCTTGGGCGTGATGGTTTTTATTGGCAGGCGATAGATCGCGCCGACTTCGCGGGCGATGCCGAGCATGCCGAGGCAATCTGGGCGATTCGAGGTGACTTCGGCGTCGATGACGGCACCATGCGGGCCATTTTCAATACCTGCAACGTTGGTTCCCGCGAGGGCAAGTCGCGACGCTACTTCTTCCGGCGTAGCGGCTATGTCCACGAATTCTTTCAGCCAGTTGTAAGAAACTTTCATCGAGTGGTCCCGCCGAGTTTTCCGAAATAGACACGAGCGAAGTATTCCATGCGCACGGTTCCGTTTTGTTGATACGTATCAAAGATCCGGCGCAATTCCACGATCATGGGAGCATAATTTGCGTGGGTTTCTGTGGGCGCGTAAGAACTGCTGCGCAGGCGCCCGCGCAAGCCTTCCCAATCGAAATCCTGATGATTTGGCAGGTCATAGGTTTGAAATGTGCCGGCATCGAAGAAGTTACGCATTTTTTCGATTTCGGGATAATTATCCTTCACGGATTTATAGTCGATGCCAAATCGGACCAGCACGCTTTCATAATCGCGAGCGAAAGGAGTTTCGTCCATGCGGCGATCCTGCCAAACGACGACGGCCCAGCCGCCGGGCTTGAGAATGCGGCAGAATTCGCGCTGCGCGGCGGCAACATCGAACCAGTGAAAGGCCTGCCCGACCGTGACAAAATCCACCGAGGAGTCCGGGAGCGTGGTGGCTTCCGCCGAACCATTGATGCTGGTGAAATCGGGATAGCCGCGAAGAAATTCTTCGCCGCCGGCACGCATATCCGCGTTCGGCTCAATTCCATAAACACGATTGCCGTGATCCAGGAAAAGTTTGGTGAGAAGGCCCGTGCCGGAGGCTACATCGGCGATGACGTTGTTGCCGCGCAGGCCGCATTCTTTTGCGAGGAGATCGATCAGGGCAGGCGGATAGCCGGGGCGGTAGCGGGCGTAGTCCATTACGCGGTTGGAGAAACGTTGTTTGGCGTCAGCGAAGGGCATGGAAAATAGTTATTAGTTCTCAGTTTTATGTTCCGCTTACAAATTCGATTCATCAGGGTTGTGGCCCTGACGGTGCTCCGCTAAAGCGGGAGCTGGGCTCCCGCACTCCAAAGGACTACGGAAACTGGCCGAGGAAGCGCACATCGTTCTGAAAAAAGACCTGGATGTCGTCGATGCCATATTTGAGCATGGCCAGGCGATCGATGCCGATGCCGAAGGCAAAGCCGCTTACTTTTTTCGGGTCGTAATTGACGAAGCCGTAGACGGCCGGATCGACCATGCCTGCGCCGAACAGTTCAATCCAGCCCGCGCCTTTGCACTTGCCACAGGTGCCGCCGGTTTTCGCAGTGCCACTGCCGCCGCAGAAAATGCACGAGGCGTCAAATTCAACGGATGGTTCGGTGAACGGAAAATAACTGGGCCGGAAGCGGGTTCGGACGCCTTCGCCGAAGAATTGCTTCACGAAATAATCGATGGTGCCGGTGAAATCGCAGAAGGTGATGTCCGAATCGACGGCCAGACCTTCGATTTGGTGAAACATGAAGGAATGTGTGGCGTCGGGATTGTCCCGGCGATAGACCTTGCCGGGCACAATGACGCGCACAGGCGGTTGGCGCTTCTCCATGGTGTGGATCTGTACGGGAGAAGTGTGCGTGCGAAGAAGCAGCGGTCCCGGAGCGCCTTTTGGCAGATCGAGATAGAAGGTGTCCATGTCGTCGCGGACGGGATGATGCTCGGGAATGTTAAGGGCCTCGAAATTGTAGTAGGGCGTTTCGATTTCGGGGCCTTCGACGACGGAGAAGCCGATGGAAAAGAAAATATCTTCGATTTCCTGAAAGACCTGGCGAATCAGATGGTGTGTGCCGATAGGACGGATGACGCCGGGAAGAGAGAGGTCGACGCGATCTTTCTGAGCTGCCGCGTCGTCAGTCGCCCGTTCAGCGCTAATGCGAAATTCTTCAAGCTTCGTTTCGACATGACGGCGCAAATCATTGAGGGCCTGACCTACGGCAGGCTTAAGTCCTGTAGGCGCCTTTTTCAGCCAATTGTCAGTAATGTTGGCCAATACGCTAGAGTTACGGCCCGTCCAGGCTCTTCGCATCAACTCGTAGCTGACTGGGTCAATGGGTTTGTTCGCGAGTTGATAGTCAAACGCTTCGCGAACTTTGGCGAATTCGTCTGCAACAGAGGATGGATCGGCGATCCCGAGTTCAGCGAGAGTTTTTTCGTTCCTATTTTCGAGACTCTGCATGTTCGAGGACTCTAGGAAGATATCGAAGATTGAATCTATCATGCGCTTGCGCCACGCAGCCAAAAAGCGCAGGCGAAATTGGGATAATTGATTGCGCCGAGAAGGGGCACAGCCAGTGCTGCGCCCTCTACGGCAGGTTGCCGTTCTTGCTGCAACTGCGCTGGCATAAAAGCCAGCGCTACAACGTCAAGATTTTTTGGCGGCGGGCTTAGCCTTAGGCTTTGGGGCGAAAGCTTTGGCCTTTTCCGCAAGCGATGTGAATCCGCCGGGGTCCAGCACAGCCATATCGGCCAGGACCTTGCGGTCGACGGCGATGCCTGCTGCTTTCAGGCCATGAATGAGCTGACCGTAGGTCAAGCCATTCTGGCGAGCGGCAGCGCCGACACGCTGGATCCACAAGCGGCGATATTGACGCTTCTTCACGCGGCGATCGCGTTTTGCGTAGCGATCCGCGCGATTGGCGGCTTCCTGTGCGGACTGGTAGAGCTTGCTCTTGGTGAGGAAGAAGCCTTTGGTCCGCTTGAGATACTTCTTACGCCGAGCCCGGCGTTTTGTGCCGCGTTTTACGCGTGGCATGGGTTTTCTCCTTCGAATGTGGGAAACAAGACAGGTTGCGAAGAGGCACAGCTACGCGCATTCCGCAACGGGTTTGTTTCCGGTGTGATTTGTTGCAGCTGGAACTTTCGTTCTGGCTGCAACCGCGCTGGCATGAAAGCCAGCGCTACATGTGCGGATTAAACTCCGCGATCATGCGCCCCGCTGACGGGGCGAAACGGCCGGCAGGCACCCGTGAAGCGCTGCCTGGCACGTGTTGCGGAACGGTGGTTCCGCGGTTTCTGCATTGGCCGAGCGAACCCGGTTGGTGCAAAAGTCGAGTCTCGGTAGATTCAAAGATCTTGCCGAGATGGGGCGCAGCAGCGCTGCGGCCCTACAAAGACTAAGCGGCTCAGGCTCCGTAGGGGAGCATCTGGCGCACGGCGGCGACGTCGCGCTCGCTTACTTTGGTGAGCTTTTTGAGCTTACGCATGCGCTTGGCGGCCTTGGTACCGAGCAGGTGGCGCTTGCCAGAATGCATGCGCAGGATCTTGCCGTTCGCGGTGATCTTGAAGCGCTTCTTGGCGCCGCGATGAGTCTTCAGCTTCTTCTTGGGCTTTAGTGAATTGCGTGGCATTGCAGTAAATCCTCTCCCTGCGAGCCGGCCAAAGCCAGCCCTGAAAATTTCCCCTTTGAATCAGGCATTCGGTTGAGCAGAGCTTGCCGGCCGGGCCGGAGCGCCAGCGCCCTTTTTGGGGGCGAGGAGGGCCACCAGAACGTTGCCTTCCATGCGGGGCATGGTTTCAATCTGACAGTGTTCCCCAATTTCGCCGAGGAGCCGGGTCATCTTGGCGCGACCCACTTCCTGGTGAGCCATTTCGCGGCCACGATGAAAAATCATGGCGCGCACCTTGTGGCCTTCCCCGAGGAACCGGATGATCTGATTCTTGCGAACCTGATAATCATGCTCGGCGGTAGCGGGGCGAAACTTTACTTCTTTCAACTGCGAACCGCGGCTGCTCTTGCGCTGCTCGTGCGCTTTTTTATTCAGCTGATATTGGTATTTGCCGTAGTCGGTGATTTTGCAAACCGGCGGATCCGCGGTAGGTGATATCTCCACCAAATCCAGACCCCGTTCTCGCGCCAAACGGAGCGCTTCAAACGGCTGCATGACACCCAACTGCCCGCCATCTTCATCAATCACTCGAACTTCCCGAGCTCGTATCCGTTCGTTAATTCGGATACGGTCGGCCTGCCGGAAATTCCGCTCAGCGATAAATCCCCCTAAGAAAAAAAGGCACCCGGCAAGCCGGGTCACACCTCGTTTGGACACCTAACCCTAGCCGCTTCCGCAGCATGGGGCAGACTTAAAAGTATAGCACGTGAAGAGATGGGAGCAAGGCCGCAGAATGTTCGGGAGCTAGAGGACGGGAGACTCTTTAGGAACCCAGCTCTCCGCGGGAACGGGAATGGATGCGAGTTGGAAAATCGTGCCGTTGAGGCCCGCGATTTTTGCCTGAAGCTGCGCCTGCTTTCCGGAAATGATGTGCAGCCGCATGCCATCCTGTGGCGGAGGAATCTCCGGCAGCGCACCCGTGGGACGGAACTCCTGAAGCAGGCATCCGCCGGGCGCGTCTGAGGAAGGATGTCGAGACGCAGAGTTCCAATCGATGAAGAAGGGGAGATTGCCCTTCAGGTCACCGACCAACGTCAGCTTTCGCCAATTCAACGTTTGTCCGTCTGGGCGAACGCGAGAGCCGGGAATGGGGTCTGTACACGGGACGCCGCGTTCCTTCAGCAAAGAAGCCAGTTTGTCGAGTTCGGCGTGGCGAATGGCCCAGCCAACGATGGTGAGCTCCATAAGCGTGGCAATTTCCTTGTGCCATAGAAGAGCGGGTTGCGCGGGGTCGGGCGCGAGTAGTTCGAGGTAAGAATTATTGCCCAAATTCAAAAGGGCGTTGCGCGTGCCGCGGTTCGGGTGAGAGCCTCCGACGGCGGCGCGATATCCCGACAACTGGAAAAGCCGGTTGATGCCGTCCTCAAGATTCGGAAAGCCGACGATGATGTGGTCGAGATCGGGCGGGATGGCGGGAACGTCGTCCGCCGAAGCGTTGTTGGCGGTGAGAAGAGACGCAGCCAGCGCGCCAGAGGAAGCACCGAGAAATGTGCGACGCGTGAACATGCTGGGCCTCCGAGACGGCAACATAGAGTAACGCAATTCGGTGCGCGCCCAACAAGGATTGGGGTCGAAATTGGCTGGGTTTTAGGAAGCCGCGAAATTATTGGATCGCGCGAGAATCGTTTTCTTGCTTCAGGGCGGCGATCAGGTCGGCGATGGGGCGGGCGCCGAGGTCGCCTTTGCTGCGATGGCGGACGCTGACGGTACCGGCTTCGGCTTCTTTCGGGCCGACGACCAGCATGTAGGGAACCTTTTGTAGCTGAGCATCGCGGATTTTAGCGGGCAGCTTTTCGTTGCGATCGTCGAGGTGCACGCGGATGCCGTGATTTTTCAAGGTTTCGAAAAGGTGCTTCGCGTAATCGGCCACTTTTTCGCTGACAGGGCAAATCTCCACCTGCGTCGGCGCCAGCCACAGCGGGAACGCGCCGGCATAGTGTTCAATCAAGATGCCGAAGAAGCGTTCGACGGATCCGAGCAGCGCGCGGTGAACCATCAAAGGCTGGTGGCGCGCGCCGTCCGCGCCGACGAATTCCAGGCCGAAGCGCGCGGGGAGGTTGAAGTCGAATTGTACGGTGGTGAGTTGCCAGGGCCGGCCGATGGCGTCAATGAGCTTCACGTCAATTTTAGGGCCGTAGAAGGCGGCTTCTCCTTCCATCTTCTTGTACGGAATTTTCAGGCGAGACATGGTGCTGGCGAGGGCGGCTGTGGCGCGGTGCCAGTCTTCGGGCTTGCCGGCGTAGTTTTCGGGATGCTTGGCGTCCCAGTCCGAAAGCTCGACCTCGAAATTCTCGAAACCGAAATTTTTCATGACGGCGAAGGCGAAGTCGATGCAGGCTTCCACTTCGGCTTCGATCTGATCCGGAGTGCAGAAGATGTGCGCGTCGTCCTGGGTGAAGCCACGCACGCGAAGAAGTCCGTGAAGCACGCCGCTGCGCTCGTAGCGATAAACGGTGCCGAGTTCCGCAAGACGAACAGGCAGGTCACGATAGCTGCGCAGCTTGGACTTGTAAATCAGGATATGCCCTGGGCAATTCATGGGCTTCAACTGGTAATCGGCTTTCTCCACTTCCACCGCGCCAAACATATTTTCCTTGTAGAAGTTCGCGTGGCCGGAAGTTTTCCAAAGATCAAAGCGCATGATGTGCGGAGTGAAGACCAGATCGTAGCCGCGCTTCAGCAGTTCTTCGCGCAGCCAATTTTCAATCAGGGTGCGAATCAAGCCGCCTTTGGGATGCCAGAAAATCAGGCCGGGGCCGGCGTCTTCCTGGATGCTAAAAAGCTCGAGTTCGGTGCCGAGTTTGCGATGGTCGCGGCGCTTTGCTTCTTCCAGGCGATGGAGATACTGGTCCAGATCCTTCTGATTGAAAAACGCGGCGGCGTAAATGCGCTGAAGTTGCGCATTTCCTTCCTGGCCTTTCCAGTAAGCGCCGGCGACGCTCATGAGTTTGAACGCCTGGATGCGCTTGGTGGAAGGGATATGCGGGCCGCGGCAAAAATCGATGAATTTCCCGGTGGTGTAGAAGGAAACCATGGGCTCATCAGCTTTTTCTTCGATGAGCTCGCATTTGAAAACCTGGTTGGAATCCTTGTAGAGCTTCAGGGCTTCGTCTTTTGGCAGGAGCTTGCGCTCGTTGGGAAGATCCTTGGCGGCGAGCTCGTGCATTTTCTTTTCGATTTTTTCCAGATCTTTGGGAGTGAATGGCTCATCACGCAGGAATTCGTAGAAAAAGCCGTTTTCCACGGGTGGGCCGATGCCGAGTTTTACGTTCGGGTAAAGCTCCATGACAGCGGCGGCCAGAAGATGCGCCGCGGAATGGCGAAAGACGTAGAGGGCGTCGGGATCCTTTTCTGTGAGGATTTGAAGGGAGACGTCCTGGTCGAGCGGGCGGCGAAGATCGTAAAGCAGGCTGCCATCTTCCGCGGGATCAACGGAATTGGAAAAGATGCCGGACTTTTCCTTGGTTCCGTTGCCGTTGCTGGCGCGCACCTTGGCGACCAGAGCGGCGTCAGCCAGGCGGGGAGAAATGGACTTGGCGATCTCGAGGGGGGTGGTCCCCTTCGGAAGATCCTTTACGCTGCCATCGGGAAGAGTTACGTGAATCTGATCCATGGTCTGGAGTCCTGACGTGTACTTAATTCATTAGAGTATAGGCGGGTGGAGAGATGGTCAAGGCGAGCAGGGGTCCTGATCAGAGGAAGAGCGGCGCAAACCAGGGTCAAACCACCGTGACGCCTGGCAAATTTGCAAAATGACTGTCTGAGGTGATGAGTTTAGCGCCAATGCTTGTTGCTGTGGCGTAGATAATGGCGTCGGCCATTGGAAGGCCAGTAAGGAGGCTGGTTTTTGAACCTAGGATTGCTAATTCTAGTGTAAGTGGAATCAAACGGTCGTAGAAACCGAACGCTTGAGATAGAAATTGATCAACGAGATCCGGTTGTTCACGGGAGATCTTCTTGTAAACCTCGTAGACCACGATGGAAGGAAGGAACAGCATCGCCTGAGATTCGAGAAATAATGCGAAGCGGTGCGCCTTAGGAGTATTGCCCAAGTACTGCACCCAACCCGAAGAATCGACGATAATCCGATCAGAAGCGCTCGGAATGGTCACGATCCTCGTCCTTCCATACCATTCCCTTGGCGATACCGCGTAGGTCTTTTATGGATCGTGGTCGCTGCAACCGTAACGTTTTCTCGAAGAGAAAGATTTGTAGCTCTTCGCCGGGCTTGAGTCCCAACTCTTCCCTCAGAGCTTTGGGAATCACGACCTGGAATTTAGGAGAAACCTTGACCTTTTGCATGTTCTGCATACGTGCACCTACGGATATGGCATCGATGATAAAATCGTATGTCAATTGCCGATCGATATGAGGTCCGTCATACCTAAGACGCGCAAATTTCGGTGCGAAGAAACGCTACAATCTTTGGCTTACGGAATTCGCTGGCGGGGGTAATGAATGAGGGCCTTCTTTAGAAGCGTAGCTGTGATTGCTGCATTGTGCCTGTCAGTCTCTTTGTTCGGGCAAACACCACAGAAGGTGAATGGGCCGGATGATCGATACAAGGTGGACATTCTGGTGGTGGTGGCGCATCCGGATGACGAAGCGTTCTTCACACCGTATCTGGCGCGTGCGATTTATGACATGCACAAGCGCGTTGCGGTGATTTTCAGCACGCATGGGGGCAGCGGAGTGAACCGGTATACGCGGGAGCGCGGACCGGCAATGGCGAATGAGCGGGAAATTGAAGCGCGGGATGCGTGCGCCAAACTAAACATTTCGAATGTGTGGTTTCTGGACGGGAAGGACACGCCGTCGCAGAACTTGTTGGATTCTTTTTCCAACTGGGGGCATGGGGAAAATCTGGAAAGGCTTGTCGGCTTGATTCGATTGACGCGGCCGGAAGTGATTTTCACGCATTTCCCGGGAGTATTTATCGGGGAAAACCATGGAGACCATCAGGCGACAGGTGTGTTGGTCACCGAGGCGTTTGACTTTGCGGGCGATCCGCTGATTTTTCCCTCGCAACTTGCGGGACCCACCAGTCACTACGAGTCTTACCTGTCCAATCTGCAACCGTGGCAGGCCAAGAAGATTTATTTCGGCAGCGACGCCAATGACAGCAAGCAGTTCGACGGCAGCGGACCCGCCTATTCGATCCGAGAAATTTCGCCTTCGCAGAAGAAGCCGTACTGGCGGCTTGCCATGGATTCCGCGATGGCGCACCGCACGCAGTTTCCGGAAGATATCGCGCGGCTTTCGAAAATGAGCGACGCCGAACTGGAAAAAGTAATGAACGACCCGAATTCTGCCTGGTGGCCGGAACCGCTAACGCTGATTTTCGGCAGGTCCGTGGTGGGTGGGAAACCAACCGACGATGTCTTCGCGAACGTCGAGCAAAAACCGCTGAAGGAAGCGCTGTTTCATAGCGGCGCGCTAACAGGAGTAGAGGAAACGGGCCAGCTTCCGCGAATGGAACTGGGTGGTCCGTGGAAGTTCTATGCGGAATTTTGTCCGGCACATAATCTGGTTCATCTGCCGCACCCTAAAGTTCCTGAAATTGGCGTGAAGGCTGGGACGACTCTGGTTATTCCTGTGGTTGTACTTCATGACCCAGCAAAAACTTTGACGCTAAATGTGCATGTGAAACTACCGGATGGATGGAAATTGACGCATGGCGGGGGACAATTTGAACTGCCGGCGGAAGCATCCACAGCGCTTGAAATTCTGATTGATACGCCTGTTTTGTCCGGGGATGAGTTGAAGAAGGCGACGCCGCAGGACGTGACGGTCCATGCAGAGGCAGAGGGAAAACCGGCTGGCGATGTGAATCTGCGCGTGCTTTTAAGGGCCAACGCGCTGCCGGAATAAACACAGCGCTCTATTTTTTCGGCCGCGCCGCTTCCAGTTGCTCCCATACTGCATCGGGCAGCATCGCCAGATCGTTAAACTCCCCGGCGCCGCGCAACCATTGGCCGCCATCGATCACCACACATTCGCCGTTGATGTATTCCGCCATATCGCTGAGGAGAAACGCGGCGAGGTTGGTCAACTCCTCATGCTTACCGAAGCGCTTCATGGGGTGTTTGTTGATGGCATGCTCTTCGAACTGCTTGGAGGGCATCAGGCGGGACCACGCGCCTTCGGTCGGAAACGGGCCGGGAGCAATGGCGTTCACGCGGATGTGATATTTGGCCCACTCGACGGCGAGCGAAGTGGTCATCGCCAAGACACCGGCCTTGGCGCACGCCGAAGGCACCACGTACCCCGAGCCCGAATTCGCGGAGGCATACGTGGTGGTGATGTTCAGGATATTGCCGCCGAGTTTCTTAGGGATGCGGCGTTTCGCGAAGGCTTGGGTGCAATGAAACGTGCCGTTCAGCACAATTCCGACGACGGAGTTAAACGCATTGGGGGAGAGCTTTTCCGTGCGGGCCATGAAATTTCCCGCAGCGTTGTTGACCAGCGAATCAATTTCGCCGAACTGCTCTTCAGCGGTAGCGAATGCGGCTTCAACGAGCGCGTATTCCCGCACGTCACAGGTGGAAAACGCCGCAGCGCCGCCGAGGCGGTGAATTTCCGCGCAAGTTTCTTTCAGCGGTTCTTCGCGGCGCCCGATGAGGAACAAACGCGCACCGAGTTTGGAGAATGCGATGGCCATGGAACGGCCGAGGCCACTGCCGCCTCCGCTAAGGAATATGGCGCGGCCTTTCAGCAGATCGGATGAAAACATCGGACCTCCTTTTGTGAGATGGGAAGCAGCATTGTAACAGGGGAGAATCCGCGCCGCGTGGCGGACCGCCGTGCGCACGGGACGGGGCAAGCAGAAAAGACTAGGGCGGGATGGGGACCTGGACCCAGCCCGCCCTGTGCGGCAGCGGCGAACCGCTTACCGCAATCACGGTGTGGAGAAAATGTTCGCTGGCTGCCTGCATGCAGCCTTAGCCATCGGGCGAGAATCCGAAGACACGCGCCTTACGGTAGCGCGGCGAGAAGCGTCTCCACAGCGTGAATCAAATCCTTCCAGGCCATTTCCACGGCCTGCTGCGTACGGTCAATTTCTGTGTCCTCGGCATCTTCAAGGGCCTGGATAGTGCGCTTGAACTGAGTAAAGCAGGTCCGGACATATTCGAGTTCCCAGTAATGCTCGAGCTTGACGTTGACCTTTTGGCGGGCGAAACGAGTCTTCAACAGCGCAACGCGAGCGGCCACATCCTCAACCTCGCCGACGGCGCGCTCCAGATACGCTTCCTTCAGTTGCATGATCCTACCTCCACGAGCGACGACGCATTCAAATCAGTTGGCGGTTGGACGGATGAATCAACCGGTGAGGAAAGGCAGGTATCGCGCCAAAGTGGGATATTTGTAAGTAACGGGAAACAGGTGAGATAAGGAGTTGATGAGGGCGGTCAGCAGGCGTGCATGAGTGGGAAGACCCAGGTCAGAGACGAGAGCGTGATGAAAATCGCGCAGTCGTGGTTGGGGGACGTCTGGAAAAGAGCGCCAAGGGGACTCGCGAAGCCTGTCAGTTGGCTGGACTCAGGGTCGCCGGGATGGGACGGCCCATGGCCTTGGCATACTCCGAGTCGTACACCTCGTTGCCGGGAAACTCTTCGGTCAGTTCCTTGAGGTTTTTTTGCGCCAGAGCTTCGTTCTTTTCGCGCCGGGCGGACAGGGCCAGAAGAATCTGGGCAAAGGGCTTGAGGTAGTGCCCATTATCGGCGGTTTTCTGAACCTCAGACATGCCCAACTCCTTGTCTCCGTGGATACCGCCGAACCAAAGAACAAAACGGGCCGAGGAGGAGAGCGATCCGATCACGTAATAGGCGACACCGGGGGCGACATAAGCGTCATAGGCGTCGGGATGATCACGAAGAAGCAACTCGGCGTTAGCGTTGGCTTCCTTCAGGTGCTTTAGCGCGTCGTAATGCTTTCGCAGGAGCATGCTGTCCGCATCGGATTGCATGCCGGAGCAAAGGGTTAGAGCGTAGAGCGCCTCCGGAGCACGTGGATGATGTTTCAGAAGCTGGGTGGACAAAGTGCGCGCGTGGCCACAAGACTCCTGAAATTTCTTGATGCGATCCGGGTCTGGCGTGCCCGTGATGCCGCCGAGAAAGCGCTTGTCGTCCAGGAAATAATCGCTGGTCAAGACGTGCTGAAGGAAAAACTCTTCGAACAAGTAGGTGGCGGCGAGGGAGACTTGCCCGAATGGTTCCGTGGGATTCTGTTCGGCCCAATTCTGGAAAACTTGGCGAGCTTCCGCGAACTTCTGCTGATAGAGGAGCCGGTAGCCCTGTTCGAGTTCGGGAGTGGATGAAAACGCCGGGCCTTTCGGTTCGTCAGCAGCTACACATTGCAGGCCGAAACCGAGACCCATGAGAGTCGCCAATAGCGCGTGAGAAAGGAAACGCATCGTCCACCTGCCCTTAGAATAGTCCGGGAAGAAATCGCGGCTTCCCGTACATGGCCTCCCGGTAGTGCGCGTCGGAAAACAGGACGCGCTCTTCGGTGTTGATTCGGCGGGACAAAACGAGAATGTGGGCGGCGGAACCTGCGGCTGCGGTGATCCACGCACAATGAATCAGCGGGAGCACCAGCATTTCAACAAAAACTGCAGCGTAATTCGGGTGACGGACGTAACGGAATGGTCCGGACGTGATCACTCCCATACCGGTGGAGTTCATCACTTCGACGTTCCAATGCTCGCCGAGCGTGCGAATCACCCACCAGCGCACGACGTTGGCGGCAAGAAAGATCGCGAAGCAAACGGCGGCGAGAATAAGATAAAACGGCCGGTGAAGGAAAACCACTTCGAGCGCGGCACCGAGCAGGACGCCTGTATGAAGCAGAACCATGGGGCGAAAAACGGGATCGACTACCTTCGAAGCTCCGTGGGCCACCATTTCACGCTGGTGTCGGCGGGAAATCTGGAGTTCGTAGATGCGTAGAAGCGCTACCACGAGCAGGAGACCGAGATAGGCTTTGACGCTTAATTCCATTGCAGCAACAAAAACTCCGCGCTGAAGCCCGGGCCGAAAGCCGCGGCCATGGCATGCTCGCCCGGCTTAAGGGGGCGCTTTTCGAGCCATTCCTGAAGGATAAAGAGAATAGTCGCGCTGGAAAGGTTGCCGACGTTGGCGAGGATATCCCAGGAAGGCTGGGTATCGCACTTGCAAAGGCCCAATTGCTGCTCGACATTTCCCAGAAGGCGCGCGCCTCCTGGATGAAGAATCCAGCCCTTGATGTCTTTGCGCTCTTTGCCGTTGCGCTCAAGGAATCCCAGTACGAGCCCCTTGATTTCCGCGCCGATCATCTCCGGAACGTCCTTGGCCAGCAGGATGTGGAAGCCGGAATCGCGAAGGTCGAAGCCCATGGCGCCAAGGGAATCCGGGAAGGTGTAAGTTTCCGTGACGAGCACGCGGGGGCCGGGTTTTTCTTTTCCAGTGACGACTACGGCGGCGGCTCCGTCTCCAAACAGAATGGAGGAGATCAGATTGGCCTGCGAAATGTCTTTCCGCTGGAAGGTTAGCGAGGGCAGCTCCACAGCAATGATCAGCACGTTCGCCTGGGGATAGGACTTGATGTAGTCCGCGGCACGAGAGATGGCCATGGCACCGGCGGCGCAACCAAGTTCGGTGAACGGCATGCGCCGAATATCGGAACGAAATCCCATCAACTTGATGAGGTGCGCGTCAAGGGAAGGAATCATGAAGCCGGTGCAGGATACGGTGATGATGAGATCGATTTCGTCTGGCCGGAGCCCAGCTTTCTCCAGGCACTTTTCGGCGGCTTCCTTGCCGAGCTTGATGGCGTGTTCGATGTATTCGTTGTTGGTTTTGCTCAGGGCACGCGGTTCAATCGTATAGTCGATCGGGAAAATGGCGTGGCGCTGGTGCACCTGGGCGTTGTCCACGATAGCCATCATCGCTTCCACGCGCCGGTCGGGGATCTCAAAGACCCGTCCCATGTAATATTTCACGTCATCGCGCGTGATAAGGTATGGGGGCAAAGCGGTGGCAGACGCAGAGATCGTGGCAACTGCGGAATGCCCATTCGACCCATTCGAAGAGACCTGATTCGGCAAGTTCACATTCACCGTCCCCCACCCGGTATTTAACTTCTAAAATTGGTTCGACAGCCGAGAGTGAATTGCAACCCAGTAAGATGGAACCATTTAGTGACTTACTCTACATCAAATCGAGCTACAGGGGAAATGGCACGGATCATCCTGAGGCTCAACTATAAGCATACGCTGAATGACCAAGGAGGGAAAATGGCAGTCAAGAGTGAGCCGGCGCTGCGCCGAATTCTTTGTATCGGATTGTTGGCGTGGGGTTTGATCCTGTCGTTGGCAGTCGGGCAGGATCGCCCTGCGCCATTGCTGGTGATGATTTCGGTGGACGGGATGCGGCCGGATTATGTGACGCAAGCGGCGTCTCACGGGGCGAAAGTGCCGAACCTTACGAGGTTCATGAAGGAGGGGGCTTACGCGGAGGGAGTGATCGGCGTGGTGCCGACGGTGACTTATCCGAGCCACACGACACTGGTCACGGGAGTGTGGCCGGCGAAACACGGGATTTTGGCGAACACGACATTTGACCCGCTGCAGAAAAATTATCAGGGCTGGTATTGGTATGCGGAAGATATTCGCGTGCCCACGCTTTGGGACGCGGCGGCGAAAGCAGGAAGAACTACAGCGAGCATCCAGTGGCCGGTAACGGTTGGCGCGAACATCACCTGGAACATCCCGGAGATTTGGCGCGCGGGTACGCCGGACGACGCGAAGCTGGTTCGCGCGCTGTCCACGAAGGGATTGCTGGAGGAGGCCGGAGCGGAGATTGGGCCGTACCGGGGCGGCATTGACGCGACGCCGGAAGCAGACGAGGTGCGCGGAAAATATGCCGCCTGGATTCTGGAAAAGATGCATCCAGGTTTGCTGACGCTGCATTTGATCGCGCTGGACCATATCGAGCATGAGACCGGGGCGTTCAGCTCGGAGTCGGTTGCGACTATGGAACGGCTGGATGCGGTGATTGGCAAGGTGTGGGAAGCGGCGGAACGAGCTGCACCGGGGCGGGCGATCGTAGCGGTCGTGTCTGACCATGGGTTTACGAACTACGACCAGCAACTGAATTTATTTCCGGCGTTTCGCGAGGCGGGATTCTTTACGACGAATGAGAAGGGCGGCATCACGGACTGGATGGCCATGCCGTGGGAAACTGGTGGGTCGGCGGCGATTGTGCTGAAGAATCCCCAAGACCAGGTGATGGTCGAACGAGTGCGAGACCTCCTGGCGAAATTGGCGGGTGATCCCGCGAACGGGATTGATCGCGTGCTGGATGCGGAGGAATTGCACAAACGCGGTGGCTATCCGAACGCGTCGTTTTTTGTGAGTTTGAAGCCGGGATGGAGGACGGGCGCGTCGTTGACGGGACCCGTGGTCACGAAGGTGAGGCCGGGTGGAACGCATGGAGAATTGCCGGACGTGCCGGATTTGCATGCGTCGTTTTTCGTGGTCGGGTCGGGTGTGCCCGCGGGGAAGGATTTGGGGCTGATTGATATGTGCGATGTTGCGCCGACGCTGGCGAAGGAAGCGGGATTGGCGTTGCCGTCTGCGGAGGGGAAGGCGTTGCTGAATTGAATGGGGAGTAAGTTAAGTCCCTTGGCGAATTCTCAACGGTTGCGGCACGGCTAATGCCGTGCCCTGACGTAATGCAAGCGTTGCCAGACTGTGTGCAAAGGCCCGGGGAAAATCACCCGGCGGCTTCCTGGCTGGCGCGGATTTCCTGCCAGCGGCGGGGGCGCTTGTTGTATTGCAAAACTTTTTTGCGCAGGCGGATGGATTTGGGCGTGATTTCGACGAGTTCATCGTCGGCAATGAATTCGATAGCTTGTTCCAGGCTGAGCTGGCGATGGGGAATCAGGCGGATGGCTTCGTCAGCGGAGGAAGAGCGCATGTTGGTGAGCTTCTTCTCCTTGGTGACGTTCACTTCCATGTCCTGCTCGCGGGAATTTTCGCCGACAACCATGCCTTCGTAAACTTCGATCGTAGGGCCAATGAAAAGTTCGCCGCGCTCCTGCAAGCCCCACAGCGCATAAGCCGTGGTGACGCCAGGGCGATCGGCGACCAGCGCACCCGTCGGCCGAAGTGCCATTTCGCCGCCATATTCCATCCAGCCATCGAAAATGGAGTGAATAAGAGCGGTGCCGCGGGTATCTGTAAGCAATTGGCTGCGCAGGCCGATCAGACCACGCGAGGGAATTTTGAAATCGAGGCGCACGCGGCCGGAACCGTGGTTGCTCATTTTCAGCATTTCGCCGCGGCGGCTGCCGATGGTTTCCATGATGATGCCGATAAAGTTTTCCGGAATGTCGATGACCAGGCGCTCGACAGGCTCGAGCTTCTTTCCGTTTTCGTTGCGCACTACGATTTCGGGCTTGCCGACCATGAGCTCAAAACCTTCGCGACGCATGGTTTCAATGAGAATGGCGAGCTGCAATTCACCGCGGCCGAGCACGCGGAAGGATTCGGGGGTTTCCGTGTCTTCGACGCGAATGGAAACGTTGGTGAGCAGTTCCTTGGCGAGGCGATCGCGAAGATCGCGGGAGGTGAGGTAATTTCCTTCGCGGCCGCAGAGCGGGCCGGAATTGACGGAGAAAATCATGGCGAGAGTAGGCTCGTCGATGGTGAGCGGCTCCAGCGGCTCCGGATTTTCGAGCGAAGTGATGCTTTCGCCGATCTGGATTCCTTCAACGCCGGCGATGGCTACAATGTCTCCGGCTACAACGCTGTCGGCCTCATCGCGTTCAAGGCCTCGGAAGGTGTAAAGCTTGGTGATTTTCGTGGAGATGAGCTTTCCGTCCAACTTGCTGATGCCGACTTCCTCGCCGCGATTGAGAGTGCCATTAAACACGCGGCAGATGGCCAGGCGGCCGAGAAAATCGGAGTAGTCGAGGTTGGTGACTTGGAGTTGAAGCACGCCCGTAGGATCGCCCGTGGGACGTGGAATTTTGTTCACGATGGCTTCGAACAGAGGCAACAGATCCTTGGAGTCGTCGCCGACTTTGCGATGCGCCACGCCGGCGCGAGCGTTCGTGTAGACGATGGGGAAATCGAGTTGATCCTCGGTGGCGTCAAGGTCGATGAAAAGATCGTAGATTTCATTTAGCACTTCTTCCGGGCGCGCGTCGGGGCGGTCGATCTTGTTGAGGACCACGACCGGGGGAAGCTTCGCAGCCAGGGCCTTCTGAAGGACGTAGCGAGTCTGGGGAAGCGGACCCTCGCTGGCGTCAACGAGGAGCACGACGCCGTCGACCATGCGGAGGGCACGCTCCACCTCACCGCCGAAATCGCTGTGGCCGGGAGTGTCCACGATATTGATTTTGGTGTCGTGGAAAAACAGTGCGGTATTCTTGGCGAGAATGGTGATGCCGCGCTCGCGCTCCAGGTCGTTGGAGTCCATAACGCGCTCGATGACGGCTTGGTTGGCGCGAAAGATGCCGCTCTGACGGAGCATGGTGTCGACCAGAGTGGTTTTGCCGTGGTCAACGTGAGCGATGATGGCGATGTTGCGAATATCTTGGTTCATGTGTGTAAAGCGTCTTTAGACAAAAATAGCTGCTGAGACAACCAGCAGCCCGGACGAATCCCTTTCTTCATCGGTTACAGGTGCGGTCTATATATAGGTATTTTAGCAGAGCTGAAGCGGGCGTGGAAGCGGGCGGTTTTGGGATGTGTCGTCTCAAAAGCGGTTGCGGCAGGACTGGCTGAGTTCTAAGCCATTGTGGCCGGCCATGGTATGCTCACGAGGATTTTGTGCGCGTGTCAAAAAATGAGTGAGGGCAATGTGAAGGACCGAATCACGGCCATACAAAAGAACATGTGGGTGGTGATGTGCCTGATGGTACTGGCGGTGGCGGCCAGCGCGCAGGATCAGAAGGCGGCGCGGCCGGACTTGCCGAAGCTTTTCGAGAAGAGAGAAGTAATGATTAAAATGCGCGACGGCGTGAAACTGCATACGGAGATTTACACGCCGCGCGACGCGCAAGAACCGCTACCGATGTTGATGGAACGCACGCCCTACGGTATTTCCGGCGGCCCGCAAGGTTACAGCGGGCATCTTTATTCGGCGCAAGACCTGTATGCGGACGGATACATATTTGTGTACCAGGACATTCGCGGACGGTATGGATCCGAGGGCAAATTTGAGATGAACCGGCCACTGCACGATGCGAAGGACGCGAACGGCGTGGATGAAAGCACGGACACGTATGACACGATCGATTGGCTGGTGAAGAACGTCGCGAAGAATAACGGGCGCGTAGGTGTATGGGGAATTTCCTACGGCGGTTTTCTTGCCGCGATGGCCATGGTGAATCCACATCCCGCGCTCAAAGCAGTTTCTGAACAGGCGTGCATGGGAGACGCCTGGATGGGAGACGATTTTTTCCACAATGGTGCGTTTCGCCTGAGCTATGGCTTCGAATACGCCGCGCTGATGGAAACGTCGAACGAAAATTACAGTTTTGAGTTCAACGTGTTTGACTTGTACGACTGGTTTTTGCGGCTTGGCGTTCTGTCCAATGCAAACAAGCTGTATTTTCACAGCCGCGCCGGCCAGGGCGCGGCTCGGGCGACGAGCCAGAGCGACAACCCGACAAGCAGGAGTTGGAGCAGCGACCAGGCGCGCCAGGCGGCGCCGGCGCCCAGCACGGTGAACGGGATCGCCACCACGGCCGCGGCGGGCGGATTCTCGTATGGGATGTTGTCGTGGTCCGCCGGCGCGCCCGTCGCGACGAGCGTGCGCCGCTCGGTCGCCGGGTCGTAGATCTGCGCCGCCTGTCCCGAACGGATCAGGGTCGCGGCCACGTAGGTCCCGGCGAAGTCGCTCGTCGGCGCCAGCGATGAGGGCACGACTGCCCAGACCTGGGCGTAATGGGCGAGCACGATCGACGCGACGGTGATGAGGGCGGCGGCGAACCACCGCGGGCGTGTACGGCATGCCCGGCCCGGTGCTGCGCTGGGAACAACTCCGCGATCAGATCCACCACGATGTCGTTTCCAACGCATTCGACGCTGGGCGCAATACCTTCACCCAGGCCTACGGGTCCACCGCGCTCGACGCCAGCCTGCTGCTGATCCCGCGCGTCGGCTTCCTTCCCGCCATGGACTCCCGTGTGATCGGCACAATCGACGCGGTCCGCCGCGAACTGAGCGAAGGCGGCCTCGTCAAGCGCTATCAAACCACCGAGACCGACGACGGCATCAAAGGCAGCGAAGGCCTGTTCATCGCCTGCTCATTCTGGCTGGTCGACGCTCTGCACGCGTCCGGACAGCAACGGGACGCAATCGACTTGTTCGAGCGCCTGCTCCTGCTGCGCAACGACCTCGGGCTGCTAAGCGAGGAATGGGACCCGGCCGCACAGCGCCAGCTCGGCAACACCCCCCAGGCGTTCAGCCACTTCGCCCTGATCATCAGCGCCCTCCAGCTGCACATGGGGCGCATGGCCCGCAGCGACAACCCGATGCCGGTATGACAAACAGGCCAGCAGCGGTGATCAACCGGGTCACGTTGATCGTGTCGGACCTTGACCAGGCCGAAGATGACTATGTCACGACCTTCGGGTGCAGCGTCGAACAACGCGGCGACATCGATCCTGCGCTGACCAGCGTGCTGTGCATCCGGCAGGCGCGCGGACGGCGCTCATTGCTGCGGCTGGGCCGCGAGCGGATCGAACTGCTCGAGTTCACGGACTTGGCAGGACGCCCGTATCCACCTGACAGCACGAGCACCGATCTCTGGTTCCAGCACATGGCGATCGTCGTGAACGACATGGCGGACGCGCACCAGCGGGTCATGGCCAACCGGCGGTTCCGGCCAATCAGCCGCGGAGGCCCGGTACGGCTGCCGGATAGCTCCGGAGGCGTGACAGCGTTCAAGTTCCGTGATCATGACGGCCACCCGCTGGAACTGCTCGCATTCCCGCAGGGACATGTCCCGGGAGAATGGCGCACCGCTAACAGCACCGGCTCCTTTCCCGGCTTTCTCGGCGTCGATCACACCGCTATCGCGGTTAGCGACTCGGCCGGCAGCGCGAGATTCTTCGGGTCCATATTCGGGTTCAGCACCGGAACTAGCACTGAGAACCGCGGACCCGAACAAGCCGATCTCGACGACGTTGAAGACGTCCACGTCAGCGTTACCCGGCTCGCCCTGGATCTGCCCGCACCACGACTGGAACTGCTCCACTACCACACGGGTACACGGCGGCCGATCCCGCGCGACATAGCCAGCAACGACATCGTCGCGACACACAGTGCGGTACGGGTCGCCTCGCTTGACGCGACAGCCGCGGCGCTCGCACGCCGCGGCACGCCCCTGACCGACGATGACCTGATGGTCCTGCGCGGGGGCATCCGCGCCGCACTGGTAGCGGGACCTGACGGGCATCGCTTCCTAGTAGAAGAGCAAACAGCGGCTCAATCCAGTTCCGCGCTCACGAGCTGCAGTCCCAGCGCGCGCACCAAGTCCAGCACGCCGTACAGATGAGACTGATCGCGGATCTCACCGACCAGGGCGGTCTGCTCGTTACCGGGCTCAGGTCCAGCCCGTCGAAGGCGGACCTGAGGCGCTCTGTCAGGCGTCCCCGGACGGTAATCCGGTATCTGGTCGGTTCCAAGTGGCCTCCTTCGGTGGTCCGCCCAAAGCGCCAAGCCCGACCGGACAGCCTACAAGCCGGCCGCTGACCGGCTTGTAGGCCCTGGGACCCGTGCTACCAGTGAAGATGCGGCCTACCCGCCATCACATGGAGTCTTCGTCCGGCTGGCCCATGGACATGGTCTCCTGGTCCGGCTCGCCCATGGACATGGTTCTCCTGGTCCGGCTCGCCCATGGACATGGCTCCTGGTCCGGCTCGCCCATGGACATGGTCTCCTGGTCCGGCTCGCCCATGGACATGGGCTCTTCCTGCGGCTCGTCCGACATCGACATGGACTGTTCGTGTGACATGCTGATCCCTTCTCTAGTTCCTTATCTGTGTGCTCGTTCAGCGTGCAGGCCCGTCCTGAATCCCGCCCGCCGGGATAAAGGCCGATCCTGGCTGGCCCAAGTCGGCCAGCCCGGAGAGGTCGACGCTGGTCACGTTCGTGCGCCTGACCAGCACCATCAGGACGCTGCCGCAGGTCCGGCAGCGGACGACGGTGCCGGGAGCCCGCCGGTAGACGACGAGCTCGGCTACCGGCCTGCGGGCACCGCAAACTGCGCAGGTACTGCTGGCGGCGGTCATCTCCGTGCCGAAGACGTCGATCAGCAAGCCACCGATCGCGTTGCCGTCCACTGGATCCATCAGTGCCCTCCTGTCCCCCCGAACCGCTCGGTCCGCACCCGCTCGAGCGGGTAGCCGAGGCCCACCAGCCCGGCCGCGGCGGTCTCGACGAAGCTGGTGGGCCCGCAGATGTAGGCCAGCGGGTTCGCTTCGGCGGGCCAGCCGACCTCTGCAAGCAGGGCCGAGTCGATCCGGCCGGTGTGGCCGGTCCATCCCGCCGGCTGGCCGCGGGTCAGCGTGTAGCTCACACGCACACCGGGGTGTGCGGCGCGGGACCGGCCGACAGCACCGGGAAGCCTTCGGTCACGTACTGACCCGGCGGGACCCGGCCCGCGTCTTCGTCCGAGGCGCGGCGCAGGTGGCGGAAGCCACGCGAGACAGGGCTCATCTCCGATCGGCTCCTCTCCGTCAGCGGGCTGTTCTGCGAGACATGGGTCCACTTTCGCCGCGCCCCTGGAAGCCCACATCGTCAAGAGTGCTAATGGCGCTGTTCCACCCCGAACCAGCCGGTCACGGGCGGCATCGTCCATCACCTTGCCGAGGAGTAGCTTGATGACTATGAGGGCAGCGGGCTCGCCGGCGGAGTGCGTAGCCGCGGGAAAGCGGGTGCCGGACGCGGAGCCGGATGAGTGGGTCCGGGCCCTGAGCACGGACGGGACCGAGCGGGAGCAGGCCGCGGCCCGGCTGCACGAGTTGCTGCTGCGCGTCGCCCGGCGGGAGACCCGCCGCCGCTGTGACCGGCTGCGGATCTCCGGGCCCGAGCTCGACGACCTGGCCCACCAGGCCGCGGCGGACGCGGTTGTCGCCATCATCGCCAAGATCGGCGAGTTCCGCGGCGAGAGCCGGTTCACCACCTGGGCGTACAAGTTCGTCATGTTCGAGGTGTCAGGCAAGATCGCGCGGCACTTCTGGCGCCAGCCCGCGGTCCCGCTCGACGCGGCGGACTGGGACCGGCTCCCGGACAGGTTCGGCTTGGACCCGGCCCGGGAATCCGAATGGCGCGATCTCGCCCAGGCGCTCCGGCGCGCTGTGGAGGAGGACCTGACGGAGCACCAGCGGCGGATCTTCACCGCGATGGTCCTGGACGCCGTACCGCTGGACGCGCTGGCCGCCGAGCTGGGATCCAGCCGCAACGCCATCTACAAGACGATGTTCGACGCACGCCGCAAGCTGCGGGCCAGCCTCGTCGCGAGCGGATACTTGCACGACAACCCGGTGAGGCACTCATGAACGGCTGGCCGGAGCTGGACCGGTTCCTGCGGACCGACCCGCGCGACGCGGGATGCGAGAAGGCGATGGAGCTGCTCCACGTCTACGCGGAACTGGCGGTCACCGATCCCCGCCGAGCGCAGCAGCGGTATCCCGGGGTGGCCGCGCACCTGCGGGCCTGCGGCCCGTGCACCCAGGACCTCGAGGGACTGCTCGCCGCCATCAGGACGGATCTCGCCGGCTCCTGAGCGAGCGGCCGGTAAGACCGCGTCCGCGGCTGTCACTAACAGGCAAACGGTCCTGTATGGGGACCGACGGTCAGCCATGGATAAGGAGCCTGCTCATGCCCCTGCTGCATCCCGGTGACGCGTTCCCGGAACTGTCCCTCACCGTCCCCGGCGGGGAAACCGTGCAGGTCCCGGAGGCGTTCGCCGGCCAGTTCGGCGTGATGCTGTTCAACCGGGGCTCATGGTGCCCCTACTGCAACGCCCAGCTGCGCGCCTTCCAGCGCGCCAGCGCCACCCTGGCCGACGCCGGCGCCCAGGTCGCCGCCCTGTCGGTCGACGACGAGGCCACCACCGCCGCCCTCATCGCAAAGCACGGCCTGACGTTCCCCGTCGGCTTCGGCGCCGACGCGCCCGCGGTCGCCGGGCTGACCGGCGCATTCGTCAACCCCGACCCCGTGTACCTGCAGTCCACCGGGTTCGTGCTCGACCCGGCGGGCAAGGTCGTGGTCAGCGTCTACTCCAGCGGCGCCATCGGCCGGCTCGTCCCCGAGGACGTCGCCGGGCTGGTGCGCTATGTACGCGAGCATGCCGCGGCATCGGCTTAAAAACCGGCTGGAGACCGGCTGGCGAGAACGGTAAAGCCACCGTCCGTTCGGGATAATGCCCAGATTTTTCCCGAACGGACGGCGGCGACTCCACGAGCGCACGGGACTGTCAGGCGAACGCGGCGGCGTAGTCGGCGGCGAACTGCTCGAGGGAGCGGGCGGGGCGGCCGAGGAGTGACGGGACGTCCTGGGTGACCCATTCGGCGTCGCCGCCGGCGGTCAGGCCGAACGCCTGCGCGTTCATCTCCGCGATCGGCGCGGGGACGCCCGCGCGGATCATCGCGTCCTTGTTCTCCTGGACGGTGAGCTCCCGGTAGTCGATGGTCCTGCCCAGCAGCCTGGACAGCACGGCGGCCACGTCATAGTTGGAGACCAGCTCCGGGCCGGTGAGCCAGTACGTCTTCCCGGCGTGCGCGGCGGGGCCGGCGGCGACCCGGGCGGCCACCGCGGCGACGTCGCGGGCGTCGACCAGGCCGGTGCGGCCCTTTCCCGCGGCGGAGCCGAAGCTGCTCGTCCTGGCGATGGCGGGGGCCAGCGCCAGGATGTTCTGCATGTAGGCGTTGGAGCGCAGCAGCGTGTGCGGGATTCCGGCGGCGGCCAGGGCCGCCTCGATCTCGGCCTGCCAGCGCCGCCGGGCGATGGGCGAGTCCGCCGACGCCTTGCTGGTCGCCTTGACGACATGGCCGGCGCTGGCGCGGGCGGCGCTGGCGACGACGTTCAGTTCCTGGGCGGGCACGGCCGGGCTGACCAGGACCACGGCGCTGACGCCCTTCATCGCGTCGTCGATGCTCGCCGGGACCTCCAGGTCCCCAGCGGCGACCTCCGCGCCCGCGTCGGCCAGCGCCTTCACCGCCGCCTTCGCGGGGTCGCGCACCAGCACCCGGACGGGCAGCTGCCGCTCCCGCAGCAGGCGGAC
This sequence comes from Candidatus Acidiferrales bacterium, assembly GCA_963709705.1. Lineage (GTDB taxonomy): Bacteria > Acidobacteriota > Terriglobia > Acidiferrales > UBA7541 > Acidiferrum. The sequence continues at coordinate 10,847 of CAVPXU010000011.1, read as the reverse complement.
GGTTTCGGAGCCGACCTTCCCGGCCGTCGTCACAAGGATCACGGTGAGCCTCTCCGTTTCACTCATAATGGGTTGCAGACCCCACTTTGGCAGGCTCGGAATGGGCTGTCAAACCCAGAACATTGGTATCGTGGAGAGGTGGGAGAGGAAACCGGCAGGCCGAGGCTCACCCCCAAAGGGGAGCGCACCCGGGCCAGGATCGTCGAGGCGGCCGCCCGGCTGATCTACGAGCGCGGTGTCGCGGGCACCACGCTGGATGACGTCAGGTCGGCGGCCGGAGTCAGCGGATCACAGCTCACCCACTACTTCGCCGGCAAGGACGAACTCGTCCGGGCGGTCGTCGGCTACCAGGCCGGAACGGTCACCGGCAACCAGCGGCAGGCCGATCTCGGCACTCCCGAAGGACTCCGGGCCTGGCGCGACATGCTGGTCGCCCAGGTGCGGGGCAGCCGGGGCAAGGGCGGCTGCCCGCTCGGCTCGCTCGCCGGGCAGCTCGCCGAAACCGACCCGCAGGCCCGCGCCCAGATCGCCATGGGATTCGAGCAGTGGTCAGCCGCCATCGGCGACGGGCTGCGGAACCTGCACGCCGCCGGGCACCTCCCAGCCGGGACCGACCCGGACGACCTCGCCGTCACGCTCCTCGCCGCGATCCAGGGCGGCCTGCTCCTCGCCCAGGTCCAGCACGACACCCGCCCGCTGGAAACCGCGGTCGACACCCTCCTCGCGCTCGCCGCCCGCAAGTGAACCCGCCTGATCCGCCCCCGGCAGTCACTGGTTGGCAGGCGCGCCCGGGTGATCTAGGCTCGTGAGCAGGTGAGCCGGGAAGCCTGGTCGGCGCGATATCGCTAATGTCCGCATTCGTGCACCTGGAGCCCCGATGACCGTCCCCGTCCAGTTCCCCCGCCGCATGTCTCGCGCCGCGTCCGTAACGGCAGCGGACACCGGCCGGCGTGTCAGGTGACCCTGCCGACGGATCGCCGCCGCCCGTGGCGGCACGCAGGCCAGGTCACGCTCCGGCTTGTTCTTCGTCCCGGCCCTGGCCGCGCTCGCCGCGCGCGGTGCGGCTGTGGCGCGAGGAGCCGTGACCGTGGCCGCGCGGATGAGCCGGGACCGGGTGGCGGTGCTGGCCGGGCTGGCGGCTCCGCTGATCCTGGCGGTGATCTTGGTGCCGTTCCGGTCCGGGCTGCCCAATACCGACGCCGCGCTGGCGCTGATCCTGGTGGTGGTCGCGGTCGCCGCGAGCGGGCACCGGCTCGCGGGCGTGCTGGCGGCGGTATCGGCGGCGGCGTGGTTCGATTTCTTCCTCACGGTGCCGTACGAGCGGTTCACCATCACCCGGCGCGCCGACATCGAGACGACGGTGCTGCTGCTGGCCATCGGGGCGGCGGTCACCGAGATCGCGGTGCGGGGCCGCCGCCAGCACGCGGCAGCCGCCCGGCGGGCCGGCTACCTGGACGGCATCAACGCCGCGGCCCGCGCGGTCGCGACGGGAGAGTCCGCGGCGGCGCTGACCAGCCAGGTCTGCGAGCAGCTGACCGGGCTGCTGCGGCTGTCCGGCTGCCGGTTCCAGGACGGGGTAGCCGGGATCGGCCGCCCGGCCCGGCTGCTGCGCGACGGGACGGTCGTGTCCGGTCACATGGTCTGGGACATAGAGCGGTACGGGCCTCCCCCGGGCCGTGACATAGAGCTGCTGGCCGAGGCCGGCGGCCTGCTGCAGGGACGGTTCCTGCTCACCCCAGGACCGGGGACGCGCCCTGCGCTGGAACAGCGGCTGGTCGCGGTGGCGCTCGCCGACCAGGCAGGCGCCGCGCTGTCCGGCGGCCACCCGGTGAACAGCAGTTAGGACCGCGGGAGACATCCCAGCCGGGCTGGCCGGCGGGAGAAGCGCGCGGAGGACGCCTGGATGCGACCGGATCTGACAGTTCCGCTGCCCGGTCCGCGCTGCCCACCTGACCTCCCGGGCAGCGGCAGGCGGCTGTCCGGGTGCCGGGCCGGGGACCGGGCGGGGTGGTGATGACGGCGGGTTCGTGGCTGCTGGCGTTCGTGGCGGGGGTGGCGGTGAGCCTGGCCGCGAGCTGGCTGCTGGTCTCCCGGCTGGAGCGGCTCGCCGATCGGGCCGGATTCTCCGAGGCCTGGCTGGGGCTGGTCGCGGCGCTGGCCGCCGATGCGCCGGAGATCACCTCGGCGGTGACCGCGCTGGCCCGCGGCCAGGCCAGCGTCGGCGCGGGAGTCGTGATCGGCTCGAATGTGTTCAACCTCGCCGCGCTGCTCGGGCTGGCCGCGGTCGTCGCGGGGCGGATCCGGTTCCACCGCCGGGTCGTCCTGCTGGGCGGCATCCCCGGCATCTGGGTCGCTCTTGTGTGCCTGCTCGTGATAGCCGGCGTGCTGCCGCCGGCCGGCGGGCTGGTGCTGGCCGCGGTGGTGCTGGCCCCCGGGATCGCGGTGCTGGGGACTCGGCGCGCCCGGACGGGACGCCTGCGGCTGCCGGCCGCGTGGCGGCGCTGGCTGGCCGCGGCGGTCCATGAGGAGGAAGACGAGCTGGCCCAGGCGATCCGGCCCCGCCCGGGCACCCGGCGGGACGGCCTGGCCGCGGTCGCCGCGCTGGCCGCGGTCGTGGGGGCGAGCACGGTGATGGAACTGGCGGCCACCGCCCTCGGCAGCCGGTACGCGGTCCCGGACATCGTGACCGGCGCGCTGGTGCTGGCGGTGGTCACCAGCCTGCCCAACGCGGTCAGCGCGGTCTACCTGGCGATGCGCGGCCGCGGCGCGGCGGTGCTGAGCACCGCCCTGAACAGCAACGCGATCAACGTCGTGGCCGGGCTGCTCATCCCGGCCAGCATTACCGGGCTCGGGCCGGCATCCGGGCAAGACGTGCTGGTGGCCGCCTGGTACGCGGGCCTGACCGTCCTCGCGCTCGCACTGGCCTACCGCGGCCGCGGCCTGGGCCGCCTGCCCGGCGCGATGATCATCGCGGGCTACCTGGCGTTCGTGGCGGCACTGGGGGTCACCGTCGCGCAAGGCGGGGTGCGCCCGGCTGCCGCCGTCGCGCCCGCCGCTGTCATCGCCGTCTCCGCGGCAGCGCTGCTGGCCTGGCCGGCCGCGCGCCCGCGGCGCGGCGCGCTGGCCGGCCTGCCCGCCTGGTGGCGGCGGGAATCCCTGCTGCCCGGCTGGAGCACCGGCAGGCTCTGGACGCTCAGCCTGCTCGCGTGCCTGGTGGTCGCGGCCTGCGATGCCGCGTCCGGGCCGCACCTGATCCTGATCGGCCTGCTGGCCTGCGGGCCGTGCTGCGCGCTGCTGACCGCCCGGTGGCCGCTGACCGCCGCCTGCACGGGATTGGCCGTCGCGCTCGGGATCGTGCTCGGCGTCCCGGACCAGATCTTCGCGACCGCGACCCAGTACGCGTTCGTCGCCGCGGTCGCGGTGGCCGGCACCGTATCCACCGCCGGCGCCGCGGTACTCCAGCGCCGCCATCCCTGACAGTGCCGTCGGTACAGGACGGCGGCAGGCATGGCGCGGGCGCGACGGCCCGCAGCCCGGTGACATGCTGGGCCCGGCTGGTCCCGGCCCTGCCGCCCGGCTTAAAGGTGCAGTAGCTGATAGAGTTTCAGTACGGTAATTGCAGTATGCAAGTAAAATGGGGAAGTTAGTGGCGGAGCAGCTGGCAGACGAGGCCGCGGTGGATGCGGTGCTGACGGCGAGCCGGGCGCTGGTCGCGGTGGCGACCATGTCGCTGGGCGCCGCGGCGGAAGACACCACGATCGCCCAGTACCGGGCGCTTGTCGTGCTGGCCTCCCGCGGCCCGCAGCGGATGGTGGACCTGGCTGCGGCGCTGGCCGTGACGCCGTTGACGGCCGGGCGGATGAGCGACCGGCTGGTGCGCAAGGGGCTGATCCGCCGGCAGCGGGCCCGCGCTGACCGCCGGGTCGTCCAGGTGTCGATCACCGCGGCCGGCCTGCAGGTCGTCGACCAGGCGACCGCGCGCCGCCGGGAGCTGATCGCCGGCATCCTGGCCAACCTCCCGGCCCGGCAGCTGCCCGCGATCGCTGATGCGCTGCATGCCTTCGCCCGGGCCGCCGGGGAGGTCCCCGACAGCCTGTGGCCCGCCGATCCCGGGGACCCGCAGCGGGCGGGACCGGTCACCGCGAAGGGACGGTCATGACCGGCAGCGTGCGGGCGCCCGCGCCGCAGCGACCGCGGTGGACGGGGCGGGCAGGCGGCTGGCTGCGGGGCTCTCGTGGCGGGCTGCTGGCCGTCGCCGTGCTGGTCGGTGCGGGGTCCGGGCTGGGCGCGGTGGCGTTCCGGTCCCTGATCTACTTCTTCACCTGGCTGGCGACCGGGCATGTCCAGTTCGGCCAGCAGGGCCGCGTCGCCAGCGCGCACCTGCCGTGGCTCGGGCTGGCGTTCTTCATCGTGATCCCGGTGATCGGCGGCCTGATCTACGGGCCGCTGATCTACCGGTACGCCCGCGAGGCCCGCGGCCACGGCGTGCCCGAGGTGATGATCGCCGTCGCCGACGAAGGCGGCCGGATCCGCCCCCAGGTCGCCGCCGTCAAGTCAGTCGCCTCCGCCATCTGCATCGGGGTGGGCGGGTCGGTCGGCCGGGAAGGCCCGATCGTCCAGATCGGCTCCGCGCTGGCTTCCAGCCTGGGCCAGTGGGTGCGGATGCCGGAGAACAGGCTGCGGATCCTGGTCGCCTGCGGCGCCGCCGGCGGCATCTCGGCGACGTTCAACGCGCCGATCACCGGCGTGTTCTTCGGGGTGGAGATCATCCTCCGGGAACTGTCGGTCGAGGCGGTCTTCACCGTGATGCTGTCGGCGATGGTCGCCGACCTGGTCGGCCGCCAGTTCCTCGGCGACGCCCCGTTCCTGTCCGGGCTGCCGTCCGGGATCGAACTGCACCACCTGACCACCTACCTGCTGATAGCGGGCCTCGCTGTCGTCGCGGCGCTGATCGGGCTCGCGTTCGCGAAGGTCCTGTACGCGACCGAAGACCTGTGCGACCGGGTTCTGGGGCAGCCGGCCGGAGTGGGCCCGGCCCGCCGTGGGCGGCATCTTGCTCGGGCTGCTGCTGCTGGCCCTCCCGCAGATGTACGGGGTCGGCTACCCCGTCCTCTATAACGCGGTAGGCGGCAGCTACGCCCTGTGGTTCCTTATCATCCTGGCCGCCGGGAAGATCATCGCCTGCAGCCTGACCATCGGCATCGGCGGATCGGGCGGCGTGTTCGCCCCGTCCCTGTTCATCGGCGCCACGTCCGGCATGGCGTTCGGCGAGATAGCCCGCCACCTGTTCGGCCCGGCCGCGGGGCAGCCCGCCCTGTACGCGGTCGTCGCGATGGGCGCGGTGTTCGCCTCCGCAGCCCGGGCGCCCCTGACCGCCGTCGCCAGCGTGGTGGAGATGACCGGCGACTTCACCCTCACCCTGCCGGTGATGCTGGCCGTCGCCATCAGCACTGCCACCTCCCGCGGACTCAGCTACGGCACCATCTACACCACCAAGCTGCTGCGCCGCGGCATCGACATCGACCGCGTCCCGTCCGCTGACCCGTTCGAGGACCTCACCGCCGCCGACGCCATGCACCCCTTCCCCGCGCCGCTGTCCGCAGTGCCCGAACCACCCGAACCACCGGACTTCGATTCCCTGCCCGGACCGGTGACCGGGCGGCAGGCACCGCAGGTCCTGTTCGCCAGCGAGTCCCTCACCCAGGCCCTGCGGCAGCTGGAGCTGTACGGCCGTGACGGGCTGCCGGTCATCGCCGACGACGGGCGGCACGTCCAGGGCTGGATCACCAGCCAAAACGTGCTGCAGGCCGTCGCCCGCCACATCCGCGCCGCCCGGGGCGGCACCGCGGAGGCACAGACCGCCCCCGCCAGGCCCCAGAGCGACCTCCCCGAGGCGCCGACCCCGTTGCGCAGCCACCAGATCCTGGAGATCACCATCCCCGCAGGATCGTCCGCAGACGGCCGCAAACTCGGCGATACCACCTGGCCGCCCGGCCTCGTCCCGGTCACGGTCCTGCACGCCCGCACCCTGAGCGATCCCGACCCCGGCATCACTCTGGTGCCTGGCGACCGCATCAACCTGCTCGCACCAGCACCACGCAATCCGCAGTCATCACACTTGAGCGGCGAGTCGGCCGGCCAGCCCGACAGGCACCCGGAGCCCGGCTAGCGGCGCACGCAGCGCGCCGGGCTCGCGGCAGCGGCCGTGCTCGTGACCGCTGCAGCGTCAGAGGATACGTTCTCGACCGTCATCGGGCCTGCTGGTGCGCGAATCCGACAGGGTTGCGGATTCCGCGCCGACCAGGCTTCCCGGCTCGAATTCGACACCCCGAGCCGACCGAAGCCGTGCACGAACCCGGTCAGGCGGAGCATCAGCACCTGATTCGGCGGCAGCCTGAGCCTGCGGCCGGCCTCCTCGGCCAGGCGCGCGACCGCCACCGAATGACCGAGCATGAACGGCGACTTCAGGTCCACGAAGTTCGCGATGGCCTCCAGCGCGCGGTCCCGCTGATCGGCCGACAGTTCGACGGCCAGCGCGGGTTCGGAAGCGATCACCGTCTGCCGGGCCGGCATCGACTCCAGGTCGCCGAAGATCTCCGCGGCGTCAGCGCACAGCAGCGCGGCCAGAGCTGGATCGAACTGCCGTCCCGCCCGCCTGCGCGCGAGCGCCGAGGCGCTCGCGACGCCACCGACGCAGGTGCGCCACCTCCACGAACTCCGCGAGCTGGGCGATCATGGCCGCGACCGGTATCGCATCGGCTCTCAGCTCGCCCGGCCAGCCACTCCCGTTCCACTGCTCATACGCTGCCCCGACCCCCTCGCGTACCGTACCGGGCAACTCAAGCTGCTCGGCCAGTGTCTGGGCGAGTTTCGCGTGCTGGGAGATCATCCCGTCAAGCTGACGATGCCCGGAGAAGGCGAACTCCAGTCCCACCCGGAACCTGTGCAGCGGGGGTTGCCCGCGCCGACGAGCCGCATGGTCGCCAGCGTGCCCCGCACGCTGCCCAGCTCATGAAGGTATTTACCGGACTTGAGCGCGATGTCGTCGCCGAACCATTTCGCCTGCTCGTGCGCGCCCGCGTGACAGCCGACGTTGACCAGCAGCGCGGTGTAGTACACCGCCACCGGGTCCTGCTCGCCCAGCCCGGCGCGGTCCGCGATCCGCAGCGCGATCTTGACCTATTGCTTCCTGTCGTCAGCTACGGGCAGCAATCGCAGTTCGCGCCCATTGGGTTCTACCAATGGCTCAGCTATGCACTCATCACCGCAATAAGCCGCGTTCTATACCGCAACTAACTACCACGCATTTATCACCGGATAGCCGCTCAATGCACAGATCGCCCAGTTCCGCTTCCATTGCTTGGGGCGTCATTTTCTGCCAGCCTGAGGCGCAGAGTCAGTTCTGCGCTGGCGTCGGACGAATCTGTCATGTACCGACTGCCGCGCATAGGCAGATCTGGCACGCTCGCTCCCTACAGGGGCTGAACGGCCAAGGTCCCCGCATCGTCCTCTCCGATACCTAATATGGGTTGCCGGGCCGCCGTGCGGCAGGCTCGGTGTCTTGCCCCTGTGAGCCTGTGTCTAGCGGGGTTACGGACACGGGCCGCCACGACCCACGATCTTGAAGCCGCCTGCCCGTGTCCACTCTTGCTGTGACGTTCTCGCCCTGCAGGGTTTGAAGTGCTGACATCCTTGCCTGGCCCTCCGGGACGCCCCGCCCGCGAGGGCGCGGCGGCAGGCCTGAGCCCGCTGATTTCATGATCACGAAAGAAAAGTACGCGCATGGACTCGTCGGGGATTAAGTGGTGGTTCATGGTTTTGGCGTGCCAGGATGTGCTATGGCGGTTTCTGTGGATGCGGATGCGGGGCTGGCGGCGAAGTTCGCGGCGATGCGGCGGCTGGGCCTGAACGAGCGTCAGTGGCGGGAGTACCTAGGGATCGAGGCGCAGGCGCTGGGGTACGGGGGGATCGCGGCGGTGGCGCGGGCGGCAGGGGTATCGGAGACGACGGTGGCTGCGGGGGTGTCGGAGATCGAGTCCGGCGTGCTGGAGGAGCTGCCGCCGGGGCGGTCGCGGCGGCCGGGCGGGGGGCGGAAGAAGGCGGAGGAGGCGCAGCCGGGGTTAAGGGCGGCGCTGAAGGAGCTGGCGGAGGCGGCCACGCGCGGGGATCCGGTAGCGGAGATCACCTGGTGCTCGCTGTCGCTGCGGGACCTGGGGCGGCAGATGGCCGGGCTGGGGTTCCGGTGCGGGAAGGACGCGCTGGCGCGGATGCTGCGCGAGGACGGGTTCAGCCTGCAGGGGATGGCGAAGGTGCTGGAGGGCAGGCAGCACCCGGACCGCGATGATCAGTTCCGGCACGCCAACGCGATGATCGCGGCGTTCCGGGAGGCCGGGGACCCGGCGGTCAGCGTGGACACGAAGAAGAAAGAGCAGCTGGGCCCCTATCACCGGGATGGCAGGTCGTGGCGGCCGGCCGGGGACCCGGTGCGGGTCCGCGACCATGACTTCCCCGACGAGGAGGCCGGGAAGATCACCCCCTACGGGGTCTACGACATCGCCGCGAACCGGGGATTCGTGTCGGTGGGCACCAGCCATGACACGGCCGCGTTCGCGGTGAGCGCGCTGCGGCTGTGGTGGCAGCAAGAAGGATCGGCCCGCTACCCGGGCGCGCGGCGGCTGCTGGTCGTCTGCGACGCCGGCGGCTCCAACGGCTACCGGTGCCGGCTCTGGAAAGACCAGCTCGCCGTGCTGGCCGAAGAGACCGGGCTGGAGATCACCGTGTGCCACTTCCCGCCCGGCACGAGCAAGTGGAACAAGATCGAGCACCGGCTGTTCTGCCACATCACCCGCACCTGGCGGGCCCGGCCGCTGATGACGAAGGAAGACGCGGTGGCCGGCATCGCCGCCACCACCACCTACCAGGGCCTGAAGTGCACCGCCGTCCTGGACCAGGGCGACTACCCCGGCGGGGTGAAGGTCAGCGATCAGCGGATGAAGCACCTGGAAGCCCGCGTCATCGCCCGGCACGGCACGCACGGGGAGTGGAACTACACCCTCCGCCCCGCCCCGGCCGGCCCGGACCGGAGCCGGCGGCAGCGCCGGGGCCCGGCCCGGATCTGGAAGGACTGGCCGCGCTGGCCGGGATCAGCGACCTGGGCGCCCTGCTGGCCGCCGTCGCGGTGCCCTGGGCCGCCGCCCGCGAGCAGCGGCTGCACCTGGACCGCGGCCGCCGCCGCCGCAAGGCCAGCGGCGGCCTGCCCTCCCGGCTCCCGTTCAAGGCCATCGTCACCGCCGCCGCCTGCCACCAGCGGCTGCGCATGCCCTACCGGCTGCTCGGCCAGCTCCTCGGCGCCCACGAATCCACCATCAGCCTCGCCGCCCGCCGCGTCATCCCGCTCCTGGAAGAACACGGCATCACACACGGCGCCGGCATCCGCATCGCCACCCTCGACGAACTACGCAAACACGCCGCAACAGCCGGGATCACCCTCATCGCCGCCACCGCAGCACAACCCGCAGCAGACCACGCAAAACGCCGCAGCCCCCGAACACGACACGCCCGAAGTTAAAAACAGACAATTCCCATAGGAGATTTTTCTTTCGTGATCATGCTGAACGCCGCGGCCAGGGTCTTCGCCTGCCCGGCCGCCGTAGACCCTGGACCTTCAGCCCCTGTAAGTGCTGGCAGCGCTTGTGTTATGGGGCGACCGTCCATTATCCGTGCCGTCATTCACAACGCCCGGCAGGTCATTGTGCGCGAACTCGTGCCGCGGAAGGCACAGGCGACGGCGGACAGCGGGACAGGGCACGCTCTTGCTGTGCCGGAGCGGCAGTGGCACGCTTGCCGTCCGCTGGCTGACGTCCGTGCGCTGAATGGGCCGCTGGATGCCTTGCCTGTCCGGGGCATGCCTATGCCAGGCTCTTCGCGACCCCAGCTTTCACGTAATCCCGTGCTACACTTATCTACGTGTAAACGTTGAGCGGTCTGAGGTGGATCGTCGTGGGCAACCAGAACATCACGCTGTCGCTTCCCGAGGAGGACCTCAGGGAAGCCAGGATCCTAGCGGCCAGCCGCGGCACGTCGGTGTCACAGCTGCTTGCCCGGATGCTGAGGGAACTGGTCGAGCAAGAGACTGGATATGCCCGCGCCCGCGACCGGAGTCTTGCCCGGCTGCGCGACGGGATGGACCTCGGCACCGGCGGGCACATCAGCTGGAGCCGGGACAGCGTCCATGAGCGGTAACCGCCGGTTCGTCGATACCAACATCTTGGTGTACGCACACGACGAGTCCGCGGGCGCCAAACGGGATCAGGCGCGGACGCTGGTCGAGCAGCTCTGGGAATCCCGTGAGGGCTGCCTGAGCGTTCAGGTACTGCAAGAGTTCTTCGTGGCCGTCACCCGGAAGATCGCCAAGCCGCTCGGCACGGAAACGGCGAAGGAGATCGTTGCCGATTTCTCCCGCTGGCGCGTGCACGTGCCGGCGGCCGATGACGTCCTTGGCGCGATCGGCATCCATCAGCGCACGGGGATCTCGTTCTGGGACGCGATGATCGTCCGCAGCGCAGCCGAAATGGGCTGCACCGCGCTCTATTCGGAGGATCTCAACCCTGGACAGGAATACTCCGGGGTCCGTGCGGAGAACCCGTTCCAGCCGCCGGATGCCGGCCGCGCGTAGCAAACGCCCCCCGGCGTTCCGCGCAATCCTCGGCCACCGGCCGGGGCACGCCGCCCCACCGCGCCGAGGCGATACACTCGTCGTGGTCAACGGGCTGTAGCGCAGCTTGGCTAGCGCGCGTGCTTTGGGTGCACGAGGTCGCGGGTTCGAGTCCCGCCAGCCCGACCGGGAG
>CAVPXU010000010.1:0-18346 GCA_963709705.1 Candidatus Acidiferrales bacterium | reverse complement strand
GCATTTCGAGCCGCTTGCCGGCTCGAGGTGCTCGCTGGGAATTGGATCTTCTCATGCGCATAGCAGGTGAATCATTTCTCCGTCTCGAATTTCTGGCGTCAATCCGCGTGCCCCGGGCTGGGCGGAGCCAGTCCCGGCGCTCCCGGTTCCACGGCGCCAATGCCTTCCGCCTTTGCACCGCCAAGGCGTTCAACCATGTAGAACAAGGCCGGAATAATGAAAATCGCGATGGCGCTGGCCGCTAGCATTCCACCGATCACTGCCGTGCCCATCACCTGGCGCGAAACCGCACCGGAACCCGACGCGCGCCACAGTGGCACGCAGCCAAGAATGAAAGCGAAGGACGTCATCAAAATGGGTCGCAGGCGCAGTTTCGCGCCTTCCAGAGCGGCGTCAGAAAGTGAGCGGCCCTTTTCGTATTCGGCCTTTGCAAATTCCACGATCAGAATCGCGTTTTTCGCTGCAAGGCCGATGAGCATCACCAATCCGATTTGCGCGTACACGTTATTTTCCAGGCCCAGTCCCGTGTACTGCTTGAAGACCAATAGGTCGATGATGCGGCGCCCGAACAGCGCGGCAAACGCGCCGGAAACCGCGATGGGCACGCTGAGAAGCACGCTGAATGGCAAAGTCCAGCTTTCGTAGAGCGCCGCCAGGATCAAGAACGCAAAGAGAACCGACAGCCCAAAAATCGCGAAGGGCGAAACGCCTTGTTGCGCTTTCTGTTCCTGATAAGACATGCCCATGTAATCAAAGCCCATGTCCGGTGGCATGGTCTGCGCCTGCACTTCTTCCATGGCTTTCATCACTTGCGCTGTGCTGTATCCCCGCGCCGCACTCGCATTGATTTGCGCGCAGCGGTGCAGGTTGTAGCGCATCGTGAATTCCGGACCATTCTTCTGCTCGATGGCCGTTACCGCGGAAAGTGGCACCATGCTTCCATTGGCGTTTCTGACGTAAAACTGCCCCAGATTTTGCGCTTTTGTGCGGTAGCTGCCCTCGGCCTGGGTATACACCTGCCACTGGCGGCCGAAGCGGTTGAAATAATTGATGAACGCTCCGCCCATGAATGCCTGCAGCGTGCCGTAAACGTCTTTCAGTTGCACGCCTTGGGCAGCACCTTGTCCGGTCGACATTGACGTAAACCTGTGGAACCGATGGGAGAAGCGTAGTGAAGATTCTGGAGATTTCCGGACGCTTTCTGGCTGCCTCCAAGAATCGCTCGGTGTTGTTCGCCAGATAATCCACGTCGTGGCCGCCGCGATCCTCCAGAACATAGGTGACGCCGCCGGAAGCGCCGACGCCGGGAATGGCGGGAGGGGGAAACGCAACCGTAGTCGCTTCCGGCAATTTGCCGAGAACGTCGTTCATATGAAGAATCATGTTGATGTACTGTTCGTCTTCGGCTTTGCGCTCGCTCCAGGGTTTAAATGTGACCCAGAAAAACGTGCTGTAAGTGTTCTGCACGCCGCTCAACATGTTGAAGCCGATCACAGAAGTTACGTGCTCGATGCCCGGCGTCTTCATCAGGATGTCTTCCACTTTTGCGGAGCTCGCCGCCGTGCGTTGCAACGAAGCCGCATCGGGCAGTTGCTGGGCAACGAAAACATAGCCCTGGTCTTCATTGGGAAGAAAGCTGGTGGGCAGCTTGCTTCCGATCACGCCGGCCAAAACGCCGAAAGCTGCCAGCAGGATTACGGCGAACGCCATCTTATGAATGAACATACGGCAAACCTTCACATAGTCATTCGTGGCGGCGTTAAACATGCGGGTGACCAGCCGAAGAACTTGCCAAGCGGCCCGCGTGCTTCTTTTTTGGGACGCAATAACAATGCCGAGAGCGCGGGACTGAGCGTCAGCGCGTTAAAGGCCGAAAGGATCACCGAAACCGCGATGGTTACGGCGAACTGTTGATACAGGCGCCCGGTGATGCCGGGAATAAAGGCGGTGGGGATGAACACGGCCAGAGAATCACGGCGATGCCGATTACCGGGGCGGCCACATCGGCCATCGCTTGCAACGCAGCTGCTTTCGGTGTTAATCCCTTTTCGATGTAATGTTCGACTGCTTCGACCACCACGATCGCGTCGTCGACGACCAAGCCAATCGCGAGCACCAACCCGAATAACGACAGGGTGTTCACAGAGAAGCCCAGCAACGGGAAAACCATAAACGTGCCGACGAGCGACACTGGCACCGCCAATAGCGGGATCAGCGTGGCTCTCCACCCTTGCAAGAAGATGTACACCACCAAAATCACGAGGACGAGCGCTTCCACCAGCGTGTGCTCGATTTCCTTGATACCTTCGGTTACTGCCAGAGTGGTATCCAACGCGGTTATATAAGACAGACCCGGCGGGAAACTTTTTTTGGCTCTTTCCATGAATGCCGTAGCGCCCTTTGCTGCGGCAATGGCGTTCGATCCCGGAAGTTGATATATGGCAACCACGGCGGACGACTTGCCATCCAAACGGCCCAGGACGTTGTAGATCTGAGCGCCCAGTTCAATTCTGGCCACATCCTTAAGCCGGACGAGCGAGCCATTGGGCAGCGCGCGAACGACAATCTGTCCGAATTCCTGCTCTGATATCAGGCGCCCTTGTGCGCGCACGGCATAAGTGAACTCTTGTCCCGGCGGAACGGGTTCGCCACCAATTTGCCCGGCAGGATTCACATTGTTCTGTGCCTGCACTGCGTTCAAAATGTCCGGCACGGTGATCTGCATCTTCGCCAGTTGATCCGGCTTGATCCAGATGCGCATGGCGTACTGTCCGGCGCCAAATACCGAAACGCTGGCGATGCCCGGAACCTGCGTCAGGCGGTCGACCAAATTGATGTAGGCGTAGTTCGCGAGGAATTGCGAATCATAGGTGCCATCGGGCGAGTACAAATCGAAAATCATCATCGGCGCAGCTGTGGATTTTTGAACGGTCACGCCGAAATTGTTCACGGCCGTTGGCAATTGCGAAGCCGCCTGGCCTTGCCGCATTTGCGCCAGAATCTGGTCGGTATTGGGATCCGTCTGAATGTTGAAATCAACGGTCAGCTTCATCGTGCCGTTGTTGGCGTTCAGCGAATACATGTACTCCATGTTGTCCACGCCGCTCATCTGCTGTTCGATCGGCGTGGCCACGGATTGCTCGACGGTCAGGGCATCGGCGCCCACATAGGTGGCGTTTACCTGCACTTGCGGATCGGCAATGTTCGGAAATTGCGCGGTGGGCAGGCCCAATACGGCCACCGCACCGACAATCACCATGATGATGGAGATCACCATGGAAACAATGGGACGTTCAATGAAGAATTTGTACATGGTCCCCGGTTACTGAGAGGCGCTCCCGCTGGGATTTTCTGAAGCAGCCCCACCGGTATAAGGCTTGGGGTTCACGTGCATGCCGTCGTTGATTTTTTGCGTTCCTTCCGCCACGACGCGCTCACCGGGATTTAAGCCGTCAGTGATCACCCAAAGGGAACCGACTTTTTCCCCGGCCGCGACATTGCGGATGGTCACTTTATTGTCTTTATCCAGCACGGCAATCAAGTATTTTCCCTGGATTTCCGTCACGGCGCGCTGCGGCACCAGGAGCGCACCTTTCATCGTGTCGACGGTCGCGCGAATGTTTCCGAATCCCCCTGGCCTCAAAAGCCTTTGGGGATTTTGAAACTCAACCTGCACGAGGATAGCGCCAGTGCTGATGTCCACCTGGCGATCCAAGGCGTAGAATTTGCCCTTCAGCGGATACACGCTGCCGTCGGTGAGCTGCAGATACCAGTCCATTCTGCCGAGTGCTTGTACGTCGGTCTCGCCCTTTTTTTCGATTTGCCGCATGGACTTCAGATATTCCTGCTCGCTCGGCGTGAAATTTGCAAGGATCGGGTTCACGGTAGAAATCGTGGTCAGCGGGTTTATATTCTGGGGAGCGATAAAGTCGCCCACCTGGGCATTCGCGATTCCCGCAAGACCGTCGATGGGCGATGTGATGGTGCTGAATCCCAGGTTCAACTTTGTCGTTTCCAGAGACGCTTGCGCCGACGCGATTGCAGCTTTAGCCGTTTCCACTTGCGCCTGAGCCGCCAGGTTGGCCTGCGTGGCGTTGTCCAGTTCCTGTTGGCTGATGGCGCCGTTTTTCGCGAGGGGAGTATAGCGGTCAACGTCCTGCTGCGTCTTCACCTGGTTCGCCTGAGCGCGCGCTAAATCGCCCTTGGCTTGTGCGAGCACGCCGGCCGCCTGATCGACGGCCGCTTTGAACGTGCGAGAATCGAGCTGAAAGAGAGGCGTCCCCTGTTTCACATAGGCGCCGTTGGTGTACAGCTGCTTCAACAAATAGCCGGCAACCTGGGCGCGAATCTGGGCATTCACTTTGCCTGTTAATGTGGCGACCCACTCACGGCTGATGGGCACGTCCTTCTGCTGGACCTCGACGACCTCCACGATCGGTGGCGCGGCTTGGACGGGATTTTCTTTTCCGCAGCCGGTGGCGAACACAACTGTGCCGGCCAGAAGAAACATCGCCAAGGGCCAATGTTTCCGAATTGGGCAGGTGAAAAAAAACGACTCAGCGCAAGGCTTAACTTCACTCATAAAGGACCCGATGATTTTTGATTGGCGGTTTATAAGCCAGCGACACCGTATCACGATTCACTACCAGGAAAAAGTAAGAATTTTTTTGCCACGCCGTCAAACAAGAATGCTGGGGTAATCGCGCTTCTTGTGTCCGGTGCGATTTCGATGTCATCATGCGGGCTGAGCCTCGACTGGCCTCGCACGGTTTCGACCTCCGTCTTTCTCCGCGAGAAAGGCAATTTTTACCAGGAGCGATAATGGCAAAGCCCAAGCTGAAAAACGTCCACAAATTCATCCAGCCGTACGTCGTCACCTCCGGAAAAGAATTTCGCCTCAGGGATTATCGCGCGGATGACACGCACCATCTCAATTCCGAAGACAAGCCGGAGGCCAAGAAATGGCTGGAGCAGGGCGTATCCCTGCTTGCCGATCTTCAGCAGGTGCTCTACGCGCAGGGCCAATGGGGATTATTGCTGGTGTTTCAAGCGATGGACGCGGCCGGAAAAGACAGCACGATCAAACACGTGATGTCCGGCGTGAATCCGCAGGGCGTGGATGTCCATTCCTTCAAGTCTCCATCGACCGAGGAACTGGCGCATGATTTTCTGTGGCGGACCAATCGTTGCATGCCGCCACGCGGGAAAATCGGCATTTTCAATCGCTCTTACTATGAAGAAGTGTTGGTGGTCCGTGTTCATCCGGAGTATCTGGAAAAGGAACGCTTGCCGGGCTCCGTGCAGGGGGATCACTTCTGGAGAGGCCGATTTGAGGACATCTGCGCTTTCGAACGCTATCTGACGCGAAACGGGATCGCGGTCTGCAAATTCTTTCTTCATCTTTCGAAGAAAGAACAAAAGCGGCGCTTTCTGGAGCGCCTGAACAACAAAGATAAATACTGGAAGTTTTCGGCGGCGGATTTGCACGAACGCGAATACTGGAACGACTACCAGGATGCGTATGAAAAGATGATTCGCAACACGGCCACGGAACATGCGCCATGGATGATCGTGCCGGCGGACAACAAATGGTTCAGCCGGCTCCTGGTAGTGGCTACAGTCGTGGACACGCTGGACCGAATGGACCTGGAGTATCCGAAATTGACGCCACGGGAACTTAAGGAATTAGAGGTCGCCCGGAAACACCTGGAAAGGGAATAGTGAATACGGTTCACAGCGCGCTTGCGTAGATCGTTTAACTTTTCGGCGCGGTTACTGAATCCCTGACGAACCTGGATCGGGAATCACCTTCAGCCGGTTCAATCCCAGATCGTGAAAGATGGTGGGCCAGTAATTCTTGAACATGTTTCCGGCGAATCGCCACGCCAGGTCTGTTCCGATGCGCTCGACATTCTTCGCGGCCGTTTGTTCGGAGGCCGGCAAATACGCGTTGGCCAATCCCTCTGCCGCGGTAGTGCCCAAAATGCCGGAACTGTTGAACGTGTTTCTTCCCGAATCGGTGCGGGTCACAAAAACCCGTTGCGCTGAATACTTCACGCTGCCCCAAAAGCTGGGGCGGATTTGCGGATAAAACCGCGGGTCCTGGTGCAGCATGGATGCGAACAAGAAATTGCCGAAGAAGGCGTTTGAGGAAGCCCGTGCCAGCGATTCACCGAATCGCTGGCCGTAAGCGTCCCACCCCTGCCCGTAAGCCTCAGGACTATTTCTGGCTTGGTTGGAGGCCGCGCTGATGCTCGAGGCCAAGATGTACGGAGGGGAAATACTCTGGTTCACGAACAGGCGGAATTTTTCGCCCGGGGTCATCGGGCCCTCGCTGGTGGCGATATCCGGGAAGACGATCGAGCGGTTGGTCATGTAGCCAACGAAGCGGGTGGTTGTGTCCATGGCAGGATTCGAGCCTCCAGCCGCCTTAGGCTGTGGCGAATCCCGAGCCGACGTGGTTCCTGTGCCTGCGCCCGCCGGCGCTTGCGCCAAAGCCGCACAGGGGATCAGAAGACATGCGCCGAGTATCAGGGACGGGCCGATTCGATTGCCGGAAAAATACATACAATTGCCCAACTTAATCAAATTTTCTCCTAACCTCAGAGATTTCCATGCCTGAAAACGATACGTTCAGCGCCCCATTTTTTTAAGCTAGGGTCAGGTCCAAGCTGCGAATCAGCCATCCGAATTGCCATCCGGCGGCACTCGGAACTCCTGGGTTCGGGGAAAATACCATGGCCGCCGTGATCCTGCAACCGCCAAATTTCATGGCATTTAGCGGCTTTTTGCGTTGAAAGTCCGGTTCGTCCGTTCGATGGGACTACGGATGCCAATGCGGCCGTGTTCCCCTGATTCCAGTGCGCCTTCGCATAGACAAACGCGCTAATTAGTTTCGCGCAAAGTTAACCAGTTTGGATATACAATCGCATCCCTAAGAACAATCAGGAACGGGATTCAGAGTCTCGTTCTAAAAGAGGTGCCATGAAGATTACTCTTGGTATCTGTATTGTCGCATTGCTTGGCGGAGCTGTGCTCGCGGCAGGGGAAAAGCCGGACTTCAGTGGAACTTGGAAATTAGACACGTTAATGAGCCGGTTCGACCAAGGAGTTCCCGCTCCGAAGGGCAGGATGCTGATCATCGAGCATCACGAGCCCAAACTTCACATAGAGATTAAGACTGAAGCTAAGGAAGGTAATCAAGACCGGGTGTTCGATTTGACCACCGACGGGAGCGAGGCGAAGCAAGTCGGAGGAAGCTCTACCGCCAGCGCAGCTTGGGGAGATGTGGATGGCACGCGATTGGTACTGACCATCAAACAGCCGTCTGCGAGCGGCACAGTGGTAACGAGCCGTGTGATGAAGCTTGGCTCTCAGGGAAAAATGCTCACCACCGTGCTGACAGTTCAGAATCCAAACGGTACGGAAAAAGCTGACGAGTTTTACGTACTGCGTTAGAGGCGACTTAGCTTGTAGAGTTGGAATTGGGTGTTCCCCCGTTGTCTATCTTGAGCCACTTGCCTACAAGAGAGATCAGTGGGTGAGTACTTCGCAGAGTGCGCACACGTAGATTGAAGTGCGCTTACGCATCTACAGATGGATTGCAGAGGGGTGGCGCAAGTTGACGGGGGGAGGAGTCCCGTTTACTCTAGAAAGGTTGAACTGCGGGTGCGAATCCTGTCCTTGCTTCTGCTACTTCCTGCAGTCTCCCATCGGCTGGGAGGTCGTCTAATTGGTAGGACTCCAGACTCTGGATTGTGTCAACTCCTTCCGTCTTCCGTGTTTTCTTCACTTTACGCTTGATATCATGCTACAATGTTAGCCACTGTTTGACGCCGTTAGTGAAAAGTTCGGTGAAAAGTCCAAGGAGGAAACATGCTTGACGCATTTTGCACCAGCGGTTCATCACCAACTAGTGGCAAGAAGACCCGTCCTGACTTCCATCTCTTCTCCGATGTCCCGAATCCCACCGTTTTTCTTCTGACGCCTTATTCCAAATCAGCCTGTGCATGGATAGCCGAACACATCTCGGACGATGCGATGTGGTTTGGCTCTTCGCTGGTGATTGAGCATAGATATTGCGCTGCACTCGTTGCCCAGATTGAACGCGACGGGCTGGAGGTGTCGCGTGGATAAAATTCTAGCCGCACAAAGAATCCGCACCATCCTTGAACGACGCATCGCAGCCGCCTTGGGCTGTAAGCCCGTTGAACTCCCGCCGATGAGACTGGGTACGCTTGCACACATGATGTTCTTGTTATTCGGGGACGGCGAGACGATGGGCGGTTTCAACACGACCTTGACGGGATTGTTGCGGTTGGTGGGACACGAACTTTTGTGGGCGGATGCGGAGACGAAGGAAGAGACAGAGGAAACGAAGCCTGTGGCGGAGACCATCAACTGATGAAAACGTGTTGCACATCTGGGGGTTGGTTGGATGCGATGTACAGCCAACTCTCTGACGCCTTGGATGTGATGTCAGAGCAAGACAAGGCGCTGCTTCGCGAGGCCTTGCTCAAGAACATGCTGTTAAAGATGAAGTGCCCAACGGAGGTAATTCAGTGACGGAAGAACAGATGCGTAAGGAAGCGCAGCGTTTGATCGATGTCGGGAAGATGCCCACATTGCAGGCGTTATCGGCAGCCGTCTTAGAAGCGCGAAAGCTGTATGCGAATCAAATTCGACGGGCACGTCGGGAGGGTAAATGACGAAGACTTCTTCCAACGGAGCTGTGATTATGTCTGGTGCGGCACTAGCTGAAATCAAACGTCGGATATCCCAGAGCTTCGAAAAAGCGCGCACCGTCGACGTCCAAATCGACGTCTCGAATAAGATATCCATCGGGGTCATCGACTCCACCGCCCTCGACAAACTCATCAAACAGATTCCGACTCGACCGCATGCAGGTCACTCGGGGCAATCCACACCTGCGATCGGCAGGCATCGCGGAGCCGCGTATCACGTCGGCAAACTCCCTTCGGGGCAAGTCGATTATGAGAAGGCTTTCAAGGCTGCGTTGCGCCAACTTGGCTTTGACGGAAAGGACAAATAGGAGGGAATCGCGATGACGACGGATAGGCTAGCGAAAAAAGTGGCGCAAGACATCGAGCAAATGTCCCCAACGGAGAAAGCCCGCGTGCGCACGATTCTGGAAAACGACGCGGTCGTAGTCAATCATGTGGTTCGCTGGATGATTCAACACGGGATTCTCCTCACGGTGCGCAACTATACGGAAATCGACCTCGGGGCACCGCTCGACTTGGAGTCGTTGGACGCGGAGTACAGGGCGGAACTGGAGTCTCTGGTCGAGGACGGCGTGTTGGTTCCGACGAAGTCGAAATTTGCAAACTAGGTGCACAAATGAAACGACGTGAGTTTATCGGTTTGACTTTGGGCGCAGCAGCCGCTGCGGCGCTGCCCGCCTTCGTTGTGTCTGCAGCCGTCGAGCCCGTCGAGAAGACATATCGCACGATTTGTTTTGAGGAGGAACCTACTGCGGAAGAGCATCCGCCGTACTGGTGCGACTGCGGGAGAGTCCAGTACAGTTGGCGTCCCGAAGGGCACTATGCGGCGTCCTACATCTTCATCGACGATCGGTGGCAACGCTTTAACTACGCGCTCTGGCGTCGGCATGAACACATTCACAGAAAAATGGCGGGAGAGCAGAATGGACCTATGCAAACGAAGTAACGGATCGATTCGCGCCTTCTTCGCGACAGCGAGGAAGCCCGGGAATTCCAGCAGCGACCCGAGAACGCTGCCGACTACGGCGAAGATGAAGTCCGTTTTTGCACGAGGTGTGGCCACTTTCATTTGTCACATCCGACGTGGGAGAAGCCGTGGGAGATCGTTACGGCAGATTTGAAGGCGAACTGATGTCCTTCTTGCCCATTTCCGCCGAAGACTGGGTCTGTCCGTCGTGTGGCGGCTACAGCGAATTGATGGGCGAAATTGGCACCAGAAAGCTTGCGGCGCCCCAAGTGCGAAGGCTACGACGGGCCGTTTCTGTCGGAGGCAGATGCGGAATTTTTGCGAGCGTGCGGGGTTGCGGTCAAGACCTACCCATGACCACCTAAGGTGTCGTCGCAGTTTTCTCTATACGGGGGCGGTTCCTGCTTCCCAACAAAAAGAAGGCGGCTGACTTGTCCCACGATTGATATTTTGGCGGCACGATGAGCCGTGTTGCCACGATTTGCGTTGTTTTGCATAATCAGCAACCCTTCGGTTAACAGCCGAGGAATGCAAAATCTAAATGCCTTGTTTGGTGTCGCTTACCGGGAAAAACAGTGATTTTCAGTCCCCCAGTTGGGCTACTTGGGCTACCGGCGGCAAAGAAAAGGCTATTAATAAAATGAAAACGGCTCAGACGAATCTGAGCCGTTCAATTTGATTTTGATCCCTGGGGCAAAGTCCGTAGCTAACCGTCCGAGAACTACTGTTGCGGGGTTGGGTTATTTTTCGCCTTTTCAGCTTCCGCTTCCTTCGCGGCCTTGTTCACCCGAGCAGCCTCGGCAACGCCAACTTCGGATGTCGTATACGCGTCAGCAGCGACGGCGCTTTGCACTGGCTGCGTTGACATCTGGGCATTGAGAGTGATTGAGCCACCGGAAAAACTCATCTCCCGGATCCAATCTTGAAATCCAGGCTTCCTCACGGAAACAGAATGCTTACCGGATGGAACGCTCACAGTGGAAGGCGTATTCCCAACGAAATTCTGGTCCACATAGATATCAGCCCCCACCGGTGTCGAGCTGATCGTTAAGTTGCTCATTGCGGCGGTGATGGCAGGCTGAGTTGAGGCGCCCTGGGCCTGTTCAAACTTTACGGGGTCCAATTTCATGTCCCCGTTCACGAAAGTTGGAACGTCAGTTCCTTTCGGAAACGTAACATCCTTTCCGTGCATCAGTAGGAAAAGAGGCGCTGCGGGCCAAAACACAATGGCTGCCGCGACGATTCCGACAGTCATGCCTCCGGCATGTCCCCCTCCCTTGCCATCCTTGACTGCACGGAGAGCGGCCTTTTGACCGTCAACAAGTCGAACTGAATCCATAACGATTTCCAGTTTGCCACCTCGAGCCATCCGTTTCTTCGGTACGGCTTCGGTTACGGTGCCCAGGGCCGTTCCACCTTTTGGAATGACCACGATGCCGCCAACCATGACGTCCTCCAAAACCTCAAATTCCACGCGGTCATTCACGTGGGCATCGGCCGACGACACCGTCTGTGAAAGCCGCAGCTTTACCGGTGTTCCGTCTTCGAGCATGAAGGCCGTGCCCGCGGTGGCCGTAGGTTGTTGAGCCTCAGCGAGTGAAAACGTCGCTGTCTGGAAGAGCAACAGAAGGGAACACAGAGGACGAAGGGCAAACACGATTGCCTTATTCATAAATTCTCTCCAATTGGACTTTTGCTTACTTGGTGACGTTAATTTATTGTGCCCAGTTACCCCTATGGGACCGAAGTACTACTATGCCTGATGAGTTACGGGGTCGGCCTGTCTGATACTGGCCTTTTCGAATTCGCTAAGACAGGCGACAAACTGTGGGGTTGGGACTTTGCGGCTATGGTAGTGGCGGGTCGCGTCATAAGAGTGGAATAGCGAGGCTACAACCGTACTGCGTTCGCCTTTCGTTGACTTGCCTCAGATCGCAACCTAAGATGGCCGCACCATGGAGGGATTTGACGCGTTCATCGGGCAAACGATCTCCCACTACCGAGTCATAGAAAAGCTCGGTGGTGGCGGGATGGGTGTCGTCTACAAGGCTGAGGACGTGCGGTTGCACCGCAATTTGGCACTGAAGTTCCTGCCGGACACTGTGGCCAAGGACGCGCAGGCGCTGACTCGGTTTCAGCGAGAGGCTCAAGCCGCCTCCGCCCTAAACCATCCGAACATCTGCACCATTTATGACATTGGCGAAGCAGAAGACAAAGCCTTCATTGCAATGGAGTATTTGGATGGCTCCACGCTGAAGCATTTGATCAACGGGCAGCCCATGGAGCTGGAGCGCCTTTTGGATCTGGCGATTGAAGTGACCGAAGGATTGGATGCCGCGCACAGCGAAGGAATCGTGCATCGGGACATCAAGCCCGCGAACATTTTCGTGACCAAGCGGGGACACGCCAAGATTCTCGATTTTGGATTGGCCAAGGTAAGCAACGTCAAAGTGACCGGCAGCGCGGCCACGCTGGCGACCTTCGAAGTGGACTCGGAGCAATTGACCAGTCCGGGGAGCGCGTTGGGCACGGTCGTCTACATGTCGCCCGAGCAGGTCTTGGGCAAGCAATTGGATGCGCGGACGGATTTGTTTTCCTTTGGTGTGGTTCTGTACGAGATGGCGACGGGATTTCTGCCCTTCCGGGGAGACAGTACCGGAGCGGTGTTTGACGCCATACTCCACAAGGAGCCGACGGAGGCGGTTCGTCTGAACACCGCGGTGCCGGGAGAGTTGGAGCGCATTATTGATAAGGCCATGGAAAAGGACCGCGAGCTGCGTTACAGCAACGCCGCGGAATTGCGCACCGACCTGAAGCGCTTCAAGCGCGACAGCAGTTCGGGAAAAGTGCCGCGACGAAGCGGTGAAGTGAGCGCAGCCAGCGGCGCGTCTCCCGAACCGATCGCAGAGCATCGAACGAACGCGGTTATAGCTGCTCAAACGCCGAAGGGGTTTGCGTGGGAGCGATACGCGCTTTTGGCCGCTTGCGTCGCACTCCTGGCGGCAGCCTTCGTGGCGTATCACTTTTGGCCTCGCTCGAACACTCCGAGCGGCCCCGCAAAGATTACACAAATCAGCCAGTGGAATAAACCGATGCATCACGCGATCCTATCCCCCGACGGCCACACCGTGGCGTTTGGCTCACCGGTCGGTGGCATCGTCCAAGTGTTTCTGATGCTTACCTCGGGTGCCGAGCCGCTTCAACTCACAAACGATGAACGAGATAAAACCGTGGACAGATTCTCGCCTGATGGGAAGGAGGTCTACTATGAGACTTACGGCCGTGATGAGGTCTGGGCTGTGCCTACACTCGGTGGTAGTGCGCGGCGGGTGGCAGCGGCTCGCGCTGTGCTTCCTTCACCAGATGGTGCTTTCATTCTTTATGTGAAGACCGACAGCCCGGGAATCTTTCGTGCGGACAAATCCGGCCTACACGAAGAACTAGTGTACAAGTCCGAAGATACGAACCTGTTCCTCTACCCCGTCTTGCTGTTTCCCGGCGGTAACGACCTGCTTGCTGTTGGTTTTCGGCCGGGCTCGGCAACCCCACGTCTTTACAAGGTGAATTTGACCAGCCACGAGGCGGTTGACTTAGGGGAGTTATCCGGCGGGAATTCCGATTTGGCGTGGGCCGACCCGGGAGAATCCGTGCTGTTTAGCCGTGAGGTGAACGGGCTGTCGAACATCTGGAAGTACAGCTTGAGAGACCGCAGTCTGACACAGATTACTTTCGGAGCGGGACCGGATTACTCGCCCATGCCAGGCCCGGGAGGAAAGGGGATTTATTTTGTGAATGGCAAATCCTCTGGCTTCCTGACCATGTATCGCGTTCAGTCCAAGGAATCGACAGACATCGTGTCGGAGGACGCGACCGAGCCGGCCATCTCGCCGGATGGGCAGCGCGTGATGTTCATCACCTTCCCTACACCCCAGACAAATGAACTCTGGGTGTCGGACATCGATGGTAGCAACAAAGTGAAAATCGCCACGGCCGATAGTCTGGGGACATTAGGTTGGGGCTCCGATAATCTTCACCTAACTTTCGTCGAGGGTGCCCGCAAAGGAGAGAGTGTTTACGTCGCCGAGGCCGATGGTAGCGGTCTTCGTCAACTCCCATCGATTGGAGGTATTGGCATCGATTCTGCGGTATGGAGCCCTGACCAGAAATCTGTTTACCTGAGTGGTGGCGACAATGCGGGGACAAATAGCTGGAGATGGGACGTGGACGGTTCGAATCTGGAGAGGCTCGTGGAAAATTGCGCCGTGCTTACGGATGCTGACCCCAGCGGGCGGTACCTGCTTGGCGCCGTGACATTTGGGCAAAAGACAGGAGTCTACGAGTTGTCCATCTCCGACCGGAAATGTATCGAGCTGCTTCCCGGCGTAGTAACGAACGAAGCCTACTTTGCCTACGATGGCAGGTCTTTCTTGTACGCAGTTGTTTCCCGTGCGGAAGTCACTATTTACCGTCAGGCTTGGAGCAACGGTAAAGTCATAGGGATGCCGCAAGTCGCTTTGAAAATTCCCTTCACCTTTCCTTTGTATTGTCTGGGTGGTACCGCCTATGATTTTTCCGGAGCCCTTTCGACCATCGTCTATGCGCGTCCCGCCGGTCACGCCGACCTTTATCTTCTTAGTCAGAAATAAATCCGTGTCGCGGAATTGAACTCTGCTGGGAAATGACTTGGGAACCAGTAAGTGGCTGCTGGTCCTAGTCTATTTCACCCTCGTCATCATTTCGTGCCGCCCTTCGGCCTGCGTATACTTCGGATTCTTGATCTTTAACCACCCTATGCTGTTGCTTTTGTAGATGCCGTGTTTCCGCTTCGCTACAATCCCTTCCAAATCGTTGTTGCAAATTTCTTCAAACAACAGCTTGCCTTCTCGTTCGACGTGTTGAGCGTAAATGATTCGTTCCGGCTTGTTTCTCTCAATTAATTCCCGCAAACGTTCTTTCCGTTCGATCAGCGCGTGATTTCGCAAATCTTCGTGATTGAGCCACAGCAGATCGAAGGCGTAGAACACTGGCGTGCCCTGTCGGGAGAAAAGCTGGTTGAATTGGCTGATGCCATGTCCGTCGATACAGATAATCTCGCCATCCAATATCGCATTTTGGACTCGAAGCTTGCCTAATGATTCCTTCAGCGCTTGAAACGATTTCAGCAAGTTACTGTTGCGGCTGACCAGTCTGCACTTTCCCTCTTCGACGTAAGCGAGTGCGCGGAAGCCGTCGTGTTTTAGTTCGAAAATGTAATCGGGGTCGTTGAAGGGCTTGGCGATGCGGAGGCGCATTGGGTGGATGCGGGGGAGCACATCATATTTTACATATTTTACGCTGCGACCTTCCCCTGCTTACCTTTCCAAGCATATCCACAGGGAATAAAATTCCTATGACTAAGAACTCTTGACAATACAGGGCTATTAGAACTATAAGCACGTGCTCAGATGGTTGCCTTGCCACGAGGAAACCACTCTCGGGCATACCTTCGGTTTAAAGCTCTACGGAAAGTCCAAAACGCACGACCAATTCAATGTAGTGGTGTCTTCGGACGAATTTGTCTTGGGAGGAACCATGCGATCCAGATGTTTTGCCATTCTCTTTGCGATTTTTCTCTACTCCCAAGGAAGCTCAGTCAACGCTCAAACCACGACTACAGCTGCGGCCCAGCCGCAGGCATTGACGCTTCTGGCGCAGTCGGCGGCAGCGTTGACAGGCTCAACCACAATCTCAGATGTAACTCTGGCGGGAAATGCGCAGCGTATTGCGGGGTCAGACGATCAATCTGGAACTGTCAGTCTAAAGGCGATGGCTGCTGGCGAGAGCAGGATGGATTTGACCTTATCGGGCGGGGTTCGCAGCGAAATCCGCTCTTTTGACTCGAACGGAAATACTGTAGGCGCTTGGGCTGGTCCAGACGGAGTTCAGCACTCGATCTCCTTCCACAATCTATTGACCGACTCTGCATGGTTTTTTCCGGCACTCACGTTGAACCGAATAGCGAGCAATTCAACGATGGTCGGAACGTACGTTGGTCAAGAAACTCTCAACGGACAATCAGTCTTTCACGTTTCAGTCTCCCAAACACCTGCCATCGCCACTGCGCCGGACGCTGCCATCATGCAGCACTTGGCCCAGATGAATTTTTATTTGGATCCCACTACTCTCCTCCCTGTTGCGTTGTCGTTCAGCACTCATCCTGATAACACCGAGTTGCTGGACATTTCTGTGCAAATTCAATTTTCCAATTATCAAACTATTGGCGGCGTCAAAATTCCCCTGCACGTTCAAGAACTCGTGAACGGTACCCTGTCGCTCGACTTGCAGCTGCAGTCAGCGACTTTGAATTCAGGCCTCTCGGCAACTCAATTCACCGTGCAGGTGGCGCCATGACAAATTTGTTTGAGAGCGGAGGCATTATGAGACAGTTCGTGCGGACTTTGCTTTTGACCGTCGTGCTTGCCCTCTGTGCAGGCTGGGCTTTTGCCCAGGTACCCACTGGAACTCCTCCGTTTAGCTCTAGCACCTCAGCTGGTGGCCCAGAGGCAATTGATCTCGCCAATCTTAATGTCCATCTGGACATTCCCGTGGTTAACAAAGCCGGACGGGGAGGGATGAACTTTACATACGATCTTAGTTACGATTCATCCGTCTGGCAGGTACTGGGTGGCACCGGGAACAAGTATTGGAACCCTGTTTACAATTACGGGTGGCGCGGTGTTACGGAGATCCAAAGCGGATACCTGTCATATTACCTGTCGGAGACCACCTGTACTTACTATTCAGGTAAGGTTAAAGAGTTTGGTTATACTGAATTTCAGTATTCCAACTGGGTTTACCACGACCCTTGGGGCGTACCTCATGTATTTGGAGGTGAAGTCGTTGCCTATGAGGGTCCCTCCCAAGGACCCTGCATCGTCGGTACGAATCAGGGAATCACGAATTCACTTGCGATAGACGGCTCAGGGTTCATCTTGAACGCGACAGGCCAGGTGGGTCCCGTCTCTACGATTACGACGACGATTGGAAAAATCATCAATCCACCTGTGGTGGTCGGCGCTGGCGCTGCCTCGACTACAGACAGAAACGGGAACATTATTTCCGTCAGTAGCAGTGGCGTGTTCACTGACACACTTGGAACGACAGCTCTTACAGTGGCGGGGTCAGGCACTCCGACCAGTCCAACCACCTTCACTTATATGCCACCGTCTAACACTGCAGTGGCCTATACAATGAATTATACGAACTACACGATTGCTACCAATTTTTCGGAGTTTCCGGAATCGCGGAATACAAATCGGGCGCCGCCGTTCCGCTCGTCACCAGTATTTCCCTGCCGGATGGAACTCAATACATCTTCGCTTATGAAACCACACCTGGAACTTGTACTCCCTACGCTGGGACAACCTGTACCACCTCAAGGCTGGTATCGGTCACACTTCCCACTGCAGGCCAGATCACGTATTCCTACACTGGCGGCAATAACGGCATTCTACCGGATGGCAGCGCGGCCACTTTAACTCGGACGACTCCCGACGGGGCTTGGAAATTTGCTCAAGTCAAGAATTCAGGCGCTGCGTCGACGACCACTATGACCGACCCACAAGGAAATGTCTCGACCATTCAGTTCCAAGGAATTTATGAGACTAGCCGCGTGGTCAATAGCGGATCCAGTACCATACTTCAGACGACTAACACCTGCTACAACGCTGCAGCATCGCCCTGCACCGGAACAGCCATTACACTACCGATCACCCAACGCGATGTGTCAAACCAATTGGCAGGGTCAAAAAATCTGACGGATCTGCATGTCCAGAAATATGATGACTACGGAAATGTGATAGAGCAGGATGATTACGATTATGGCTCAGGCGCCTACGGAAGTTTGCTGGACAAAACAGTCGTTTCCTACGCCTCTCTTGGAAACATCAAAGCGTTCCAGCAAACCGTCACAACGACGAACGGCAGCGGGGCAACTGTCTCACAGACAAACTACAATTATGATCAAACCGCTGTTGTGACCACCTCCGGAACTCCCCAACACAACTCTATTACCGGCTCGAGGGGTAATCTGACCAGCACCAATCAATACTCTTCAAGTTCCGCTTACCTCACGAAGACCATGACTTACTTTGATACCGGCAACATTGATGTCACTACGGACGTGAATGGCGCTCAGACCACGTACACCTACGGCAACTGCGGAAATTCTTTCCCGACGGTCATTGCTGAGCCACTGGGTCTCTCTCGTTCCATGACTTGGAATTGCACGGGTGGTGTCCAGCTAACATCTGCAGACGAAAACCGCAGACTACAACAACTACCTACAACGACCCGGACTTCTGGCGTCCGTATTCCATAACTGACCCACTGATGAACCAAACGGTTATGGGATACATAGCATCGGGCGGCCGTGAATGGGGGATGATGGTGGATCTAGAATTCAACAGCAACAGTTCTATGGCGAATATTGGTATTGGAAACGACGGAATCGGCAGAGTAATAAATGTGAGCCATATTCAAGGACCCGGTGCAAGCTTATATGATCAAGTGATTATATCGTACGACACGAACGGCAAACAGTACACGACTAGCGTACCTTGCACTGCAAGTTGTGGACCTGCCCGGTCAATGCCAC
>CAVPXU010000009.1:0-641059 GCA_963709705.1 Candidatus Acidiferrales bacterium | reverse complement strand
TTTCATAACAATGTCGGCTCCCTCGACCCGAGTACACTGTGGTTGCTTGACGACCAAGGCTCGGGAGGAAGGAGCCGAACATGTTCATTATAGGAGTAGATTATCACCCGAGCTTTCAGCAAATTGCTTTTTTGAATAAAGAGACAGGAGAGTGCGGTGAGCAGCGGTTGGAGCACAGCGATGGAGAGGTAGAGAAGTTCTATCGTTGCGTACAATCGCAAGGCGTTCCCACTCGCGTAGGTATCGAAGCCACCGGCTATGCACGCTGGTTCGAGCGGCTACTGGCAGAGTTGGGCATCGAACTGTGGATTGGAGATGCAGCCGAGATCCGCACGTTGCGCGTTCGGAAGCGCAAGACCGATCGCGAGGATGCAAAACTCTTGCTAAAGCTGCTGGTGGAAGATCGTTTTCCCCGAGTGTGGGTACCCAACCCGGAGAACCGCGATTTGCGGCAGTTGCTTTGGCATCGGCATCGGCTGGTACAGATGCGCACGCGCATCCTGAATCAGCTGCAGGCCGTAGCCATGAATGAAGGCCAGCGTTGGAAGAAGCGGCTTTGGAACAAGCAGGGACGGGCGCTGCTAGAGAATCTCCCGTTGGCTCCTTGGGCTAGCCGGCGCCGGCAAGATTTATCGGAGTTGCTGGACCGCTTCAACCCAGTGATCGCCGAGTTGACCACCGCCGTCGAGCGGGAAGCCAACAAACGGCCCGAGGTCTTGCGGTTGATGACCCATCCAGGCGTGGGTCCACTCACCGCACTTGCTTTCGTGCTGATCATCGGCGATCCGTTCCGCTTTGCTCGTGGCAAGCAGATCGGGAGTTATGTGGGGCTCGTCCCATGCGAAAACTCCAGCGCGGGCCGGCAACGACTGGGACACATCAGCAAGCAAGGCAACAAGCTGTTGCGCTTTCTGCTGGTGGAAGCCGCGCAAGTGGCGGTGCGCTTCGATCCCGACTGGCGGCGCCGCTATCTGCACCTGGCGATGCGCCGAGATCGCCGCATCGCGAAAGTGGCCATGGGACGCAAACTTGCCGTTCGCTTGTTCTGGATGTGGCGCAAAGGTTGGGACTATTCGCAGTTAGTAGAGTTCGGTTCGCACGCGGGACAGCTCGAGGCAACCCCTGGTGGGCAGTAGATCACCGTGGTCTTGATGGGGCGTCCCGCTCCCTGAAAAGGGAGATCGAAGTCGTAATCATGGTCGAGAAGTTTTTGATCGGAGAGATGGTTGGGTCGGACTGAAACCGGCCGCCAGATTAACAACGAGCCGTGGTCGCCGCTGCATACGTCGAAAAAGAACAACGAAGACCACTCTTCGGAGCGGAAGGAGAAGTACGCTCAAGAAATATTTGACAGAGCCGACATTGTTAGAGATGGGGTTCCTTTCCCATAGGTTCCATGGGGAGCCTCCCTGGCGTTCTGAATCAGCTTCGCGGCTGAGTTCAGCTCTTTTACACCATGCGCTCCTTCCTTGACCTATTCATTCAACTCGAATCGGGCTCTAGAGGAATATTTGAAATCAAAAGCTGCGTGGGTAGCACTGCTACCTCGAAACTGAAGCACTTCCTACAAGGACATAATGGATTTGCCAACCTTCTGACAGGGAGACGGCGGAGACCTGCTGCGGTTGCAGTGTGAACCGTAGATCGACGGTTGCACCGGGCACGACAGCCAGTCCGCTGCTTCCGTTGTATTGCAAGGGCAGGAGAAGCTCAGGCGATTCGCTGTTGCCCGTGAAATGAAGCTCCTCGACGCGGCCGTCAGCCATGAGCATGCAATTTCGGCGGTTGTTGCCGCAGGAATTTTCGGCGGGTAGCGCATCGGGGTCGGAGGGAGTGTCCGGCAAGAATTGAAGGAGCAGTTCACGGTACGTGCCTGCGGGTACGGATGCGCTTTGAACGAGAATTTCCGGGGTCGAATCGAAGAGCAGGTCGATTTGGCGAGGTTCACGACGGAGTTGAGGCGCAAGTTCGAGCCATTGGGGATTGTTTGGAGAGTCGGGGAAAACGGAGTGAAGTTGAATGCTTTTGAGGGTTACGAAAATATGTTGCGCTCGGCTGGAGGCAGTGCAAATTTCGCAAATCTGCGACTTGCCAGCGGCGACGTTCATCATACCCACACCCATCGAAAAAGGGCAGGCGGGAGGCGGAGTTGAGTTTTTAACGAGGACGATGCCGTTGCCATTGGCGAAAATACCGGCGACACAGGTGGTGCCGCACGATGTCAAAGCAAGGCATGCCAACACCACGACGCCACTCTGGAATGTATTCCGGATACTACGAGGAAGGCATCGCATGGGCCTACTCCAAACTGCGTTACGCAACCATGCGCGGATGGAAATTCTGCGTGGGATTGTATGCTCGTGAGGGGTTTGGCACAAGAAGAGAGATTTTTTTTCACCAGAGGCTACTCACGGTAACGGCACGTCCAAGGTCTTCGACGTCCAGACGTGGAAATCAGACCAGGTTCCTGCCGCATTATGACCGACAGCACGCCTGAGGTGTCCGCGACAGTGCCACCACCCTAGGTTGCGTGTTTCGACTCAGTCAACGAATCGACGTGACTTGGCGACAAACCTACCGCTGCCTACAAGAGCAGCGGAAGATTTGGCAATCAAAGTGACAATCGACAGATCTAAAGAACCGCGGCGATACAGTCCACCTCGATGTCGAAGCCGCCATACCAAGCAGGAACATTGATAAAGATTCGAGCAGGAGGATTTTCCGGGAAGTAACGCCTGTAGACCTCGTTAACAGCAGGAAACATATCTACTGACGTCACGTAGACATTCAGTTTCAGGATGTTTTCCAAGGACGAACCCGCCGTTTCGACACAGAGCTTAAGCTGGTCTAAAACGATCTCGGTCTGGCGCTCGATAGGCCCTCGGAAAATCTCTCCGGTTTTCGGATCGAACAGCGGAGAGCCTGAGACGTAAATAGTGTCGCCGTGTTTAGTTACCATCGAAGCGGGCGCCTTGTACTTTTCGAGGTAGGTCGCCAGTGGCTCGACGCGAATGATTTCTCGTTTCATAGATGTCCTCAGTTTTGTAGACACGGTTTCGAGCAACCAAGAGCCGCCAAGAACAGACTGTCTGCGTGAGGCCATCGGCTAGGCCTCATCCGAATTGTAGACTCTTCTCCGTAATTTCAAAGTCCCGATTAACGGGGCGGTCTCAATAGGTCGACGCAACAGCAGGTCGAACCCTGCCCGCATTGAAAACAAAGGCTAAATCGCTTTCAGGGGTTGGAACAGCCAGAGCACTAGCCTTGCTAGGTTTTGACCGAATACAACCAAACAGAAGAGCTCTTCTGGGAAAGCAACGTCGAACCAATGTATTGAAAGGTGTTGCATCGACCGTTTGAGCTGGCAGCGCAAACCATCCATATGCGTACTGGGCCTTACGTGCTGTTCACCATTTTGACCTGCAATTCTTTTCCGTGTTTGGCGTCGACCCTAACCCGCACCCGTATCGGATTGCAGTTGTGAGAGCTGAACTGGAGGAAATAAGTCTCGCGGCCCTTGACCGTAGTCATCGCAAAGTGGCCTTGTTGGTCAGTCTTTGCGGAGCGCAACGCGGTCTTCCAATCCGAACCAAATTCTTCGACCAAGACACCTGCCAGTGGAGTATCAGCCGGGTCGCGTACAACTCCAGCCAGCGAGGGAACAATCTGCACGCCTTGATATTCGATTGTCGAAACGCCTTGGGCAAAGAAACTAGTAGGCAGGGAAAGCAAAAGGCCGCCAACAATCCAGAGGATTCGAGCGAGCATCATTTCGTCTCTTTCCTCTTGGCCTTTTCAAATTCCCGGGACATTCTCACTTCAGGATTATCGAAAAATCTGCAGGACACCACAAGCGGTTAAGCCGCTCTCCGATCACATAGAGCCGCGGCATCGCAAGACGCATCGTGGGTTTATTTTCCGTTGATGTGCAGCAGCTTTTCGATGAAGTGCGTATCCATTTTTCCAGCCGCAAAATCCGGATGCGCCAGAATCCGCCGGTGCAGCGGAATGGAAGTCTTGATCCCTTCGATCACGAACATTTCCAGCGCGCGCTTCATGCGGCTGATGGCCTCGCCGCGGTCGCGCCCCTTCACCACCAGCTTCGCCACCATCGAATCGTAGTAAGGCGGAATCACCGCATCCGAATACGCCGCGGAGTCCACGCGCACGCCAGTGCCGCCCGGCGCCTGAAACGTGGTTATGCGCCCCGCCGATGGCACAAACGTCTCTGGATCCTCCGCGTTGATGCGGCATTCGATGGAATGCCCGCTGAAGTTGACTTCTCCCGCGGCATCCTCGAGCCGTTCCCCGGCGGCGATGCGAATCTGCGCCTTCACCAGGTCCACACCCGTCACAAATTCCGTCACCGGGTGCTCCACCTGAATGCGCGTGTTCATTTCAATAAAATAAATCGAGCCATCCTGATCCATCAGGAACTCGATGGTGCCCGCATTGGTATAACCAATCTCTTCCATGGCCTTGACGACCTTCGCGCCCAGTTCCTTGCGGCGCTTGGCATCAATCGCCGGCGATGGGGATTCTTCCACCAGCTTCTGATGGCGCCGCTGGATGGTGCACTCGCGTTCGCCCAGGTGAATCACCTTGCCATGCTGGTCGCCCAGCACCTGAAACTCAATGTGCCGCGGATGCTCCAGGAATTTCTCCATGTACACATCCGGGGTGCCGAAAGCCTGTTGCGCCTCGCTGCGGGCCGTCTGGTAAGCGCCCAGGAGTTCCTCGTTAGTTCGCACCGTGCGCATGCCGCGCCCGCCACCGCCGGCGGCCGCCTTCAGGATCAGCGGATAGCCGATGCGCTTGGCTTCTTTAGCCAGATCTTCTTCCCCCTCAACCACGCCGTCGCTACCGGGGATGGTGGCTAGGCCCGCTATCTTCATTTCACGCCGCGCGCGGTCCTTTTCTCCCATCATCTCGATCACTTCGGGCTTCGGCCCGATGAAAGTGATCTCCGACGCTTCGCAAACCTTCGCAAAATTGGCATTTTCGGAAAGGAAACCGTATCCGGGATGGATGGCGTCCACGTTGGTGATTTCCGCGGCGCTGATCACGTGCGGGATGTTCAGATAGCTTTCGCTGCTGCGCGGCGGCCCGATGCACACGGCCTCATCGGCAAAGCGAACGTGCAACGCGTTGCGGTCCGCCTCCGAATACACGGCCACTGTCGCGATTCCCAATTCTTTGCACGCGCAGATGACTCGCAGGGCAATTTCCCCGCGATTGGCTACAAGAATCTTTTGGAACATAGTCGGGTGGGCCGTTTACCGCTTTCGGCTCGGCCGGATGCCGAACAGCGGCTGCCCGTACTCGACAGGCTGGCCGTTTTCCGCGAAAATCCGCAGAACTTCACCGCTGGTCTCCGATTCGATTTCGTTCATCAGCTTCATGGCTTCCACGATGCAGAGCGTCTGCCCGGCGTCCACATAACTGCCGACCTTGACGAAGGGCTCCGACCCGGGACTCGGCGAGCCATAGAAGGTGCCCACGATCGGCGATTTCACCAGGAACAGATCTTCCCCGCCGCGCAAATCCGATTCCGCCGAGATCGCCGGCGCCTCCGCGGCATGTGCCGCAGGGGCAGACACCGCCCCCGGCACGATGATTTCCGCCGCAGGCCGAGGCGCGGCCAGCACCATCGTGGCGCCCGGCTTCTTCAGCCGGATGCGCAAATCTCCGCGCGAATATTCAAATTCCTCGAGGTTATGCTCGCTCATGAATCGCAGCAATTGCTCGATTTGCCCGATTTCCGGGCTCGCAAACGTTCCACTTCCAGTCGATTTCGACGGCTTTTTCCGTTTCATGCCTGTATTAGATTTCGATGAGATCCCGCGTGACGCGGGTCAAAACTTCACTGCCCCTGGCCCCAACTGCCACATCATCTTCTATGCGAATGCCACCGACACCTTCGACATACACACCAGGTTCTATGGTAATCACATTTCCTGCTTCAAGTCGAATCGATTGCCCGCGGGCCACCCTCGGCGCTTCGTGTACTTCCAGCCCCAAACCATGTCCGGTACTGTGCACGAAATATGCTTCGAGCCCGCTCTTCTTCAGAACTTCGCGTGCCGCGGCGTCCACCTCGCCGGCCGTGGTTCCCGCCCTAACTGCAGCGGTGGCGGCCAGATTCGCATCCAGAACCGCGCCATACCACTCACGAGTGCGCCGTGGAGCCCGGCCCACATGTACGGTACGCGTGATGTCGCTGCAATAGTGGCCGAGTATAACACCCAGGTCCAGTACCACCAATTCATTTTTCCTCAAGCGCTTGGAGGTTGGACGTGCGTGCGGCAATGCCGCCCGTTCGCCAAACGCCACGATGGTTTCGAACGATGGGCCGCTCGCCCCCCGCTCCTTCATCTGATACTCGATTTCCGCTCCGATCTCAATCTCGCGGACTCCCGGCTTCAGCAGCTTGATCGCGCCTTCCATCACTTCCCCGGCCAGGATGGCCGCCTTTCGCATCACCGCCAGTTCCTGCGCATCTTTTTTCATGCGCAGAGACTCCACCATTCCGGCAGCCGCGGTGGCCCGGCATTTCGCGCCGCACGCCTTCTGCAGCGCCTTCAACTGCGCCACGGTCCATTGTTCCGGGTCGTACCCAGCACGAGCGATCCCCTGCTTCCTAAGCCAGTCCCCGGCAGAGCCGTACAGCGCGCCCTTCTGCAACTCCAGGTGGACCTCCGGGCACTCTTCCCTGGCTTGCGTCGTGAACCGGCCATCCGTAATCAGCGTGGTCTTGCCCGCGCCAAGCGCCAGGATGCCGGATTCTCCGGTAAAACCCGTCAGGTAATACCAGTTGGCCGGGTGCGTCACCAGCAGGCAATCCAGTTCCCGCCGCTTCAGCTCCTGAAGCAAACTGCGCCGTCTTTTTGCGTAGGAATTGCTCATAAAAAAATCGAGGAGACTTTTGTGTCTCCTCGATTCCAGTTTACCTGAAGGCTTCTAGGTTTGCGAAAGTGCCGCGGAATTAGCCGGGCAAAATTACCCAGGCGAAAATTACCCAGGCGAAAATTACCCAGGAATGATTCGCGGAGTCAGGAAGAACAGCAGTTCCGAAGAGCTGATGTTCACGGCTTGTTCGCGGAACAGACGTCCGATCACGGGCAAGCTGCCGAGAACCGGGACTTCCGTGATGCTGGTCTGTTGCTGGGTGACGATAATGCCGCCAATCACGACGGTCCCGCCATCGGCGACAAGCACCTTGGTTTGCGCGGACTGCGTATCCAATGCCGGGATACCTTGAACGCGGGGAATACCGTTGTCGATCTGGGTGTTTTCCACGACCACGTCCATGAAGACGGTGCCTTCGGCGGTAATCTGCGGAGTCACTTCCAACTTCAGCACCGCGTCGATGTACTCCACCGAAATCGTGTTGTTGATGGTCGTCTGGATCGGAATCTTTGTACCTTGCTTCACGGTAGCCTTTTCGTTGTTCTGCGTGATCACTTTCGGCTTGGAGAGCAGTTTTCCAACGCCCTTCG
This sequence comes from Candidatus Acidiferrales bacterium, assembly GCA_963709705.1. Taxonomy (GTDB): domain Bacteria; phylum Acidobacteriota; class Terriglobia; order Acidiferrales; family UBA7541; genus Acidiferrum. The sequence continues at coordinate 633,560 of CAVPXU010000009.1, read as the reverse complement.
CTTCCGCCGCCGTGATGTACAGGTCAACCGCAAAGTTCGGCGAACGCTGCCCAAAGTAGAAGCCGCTCGTGGGCGCGCCCGCGGGCAGGTTCACGTTCAAGGGAAGACCGGTGCCGGTTCCAGAGCTGCTGTTGGTGGACGTGGCGATCAGTGGAGGCTGCGGCAGCCCGGCGCCCGTGGTGATGGGGCTGATACCCGTCTGGGGAGTGCCGCCGAAGATGGTGCGGCCGCTGGTGGTGGTGCCCGCAAAGCCCCACTGCACGCCGATATCCTGGCTGAAGGAGCGCGTTGCTTGAACCACACGCGCTTCGATTTCCACCTGCTGCGATTTGCGATCCAACTGGTGAATCAAATTGTCCAGAATCGGAAGGTTGGAAGGAATATCGCGAATGATCAGCTGGTTGGAGCGGTCATCCGAGAAAATGTCGCCACGGGAAGACAGGAACTTCTTCAACGTGTCCCTGACCGTGGAAGCCTTGGCGTAGCTGAGAACGCGGGTCGTGGTGATCGGCGCTACCGCTTCCGCCTGAGCCTTCTGCAGGTCGCGGGCTGTCTCCGCTTCCTTCTTCAAAGTGTCTTTAGTGGCCACGCGTAGAACGTTGCCATTCAGCTGTTTGTCCAGGCTGTTGTTGACCAGCACGATGTCCAGCGCCTGATCCCAAGGCACTTCATCCAACACGATCGTCAGCGTGCCCTTCACGTTGGGGTCGAGCACCACGTTGAGGCCGCTGATTTCGTGGATCAACCGGAAGAAGTCCTTCAGGTCCACGTCCTTCAAGTTCACGGAAATCGGTTCGCCCGTGTACTTCCCGCTCGAGGGCGTCGGGCTGGCCGTGGAAGACTGCGCTGCCTGCTGCGCCGCAACTGTCGATGCCGCCGTTGCCGCCTGCTGCATGGCTTGCTGCGCTGCCTGCTGCGCGCTGGTTTCCGCGTGCGCAGGCTCAGGAGTAGAGTTCGTTGTCGCCAAAGTGGCTGAGGGCTGGGTCAGTTCGTTCGGCAAGGGAAAATGTGCGGCTTGCGCATTGCTGGTCTTGCCGCTGGGTGTGTTCGCCGGCTGCGCTGTCGCAGTGGAAGCAACCTGTTTCGTGGTCTTCACCGGTTTGGTGGAAGCTACAGCCGTGGGCTCGTTGGCATCCGCGGGCTGTACCTGCACGTACACCACAACCGCGTCGCCATCGTGTGTGATCTGATAAGGCGCTGAAGCCGTCAGGTCAATCACAACGCGCGCCACATCCGGCCGGAACTGTCCCAGGCGCACACCGCGCACCGGGGCCGAAACGCCGGGGATGTTGGTTTTCTGGACGCTAAGCCGCGCGCCCGCAAAGTCCAGCACCAGCCGCTCCGGATTCTGCATCCGCACCGCGTGGACGTCCAGCTTGCCCGCCCCTTCGACGCGAACGGCCGCCCGCTGCGTATCCTGCGTGATGGCCACGCTGGAGATCACCGCTGCCGTCGTATTAGCCGCGGCGGACTCCTGCCCGCGAACGATTGCGGGGCTCCCGCCCAGCATCACGCTCGTCAATATCAGGCAGCCACACCGTAAGGCCCGCCAGTTCGTCGTCATTGCTGTTCTCCTGCACTGGAGTAGATTCTCTTATTCACTTGTCGTTCTACTGGTTTTCCGAATGCGTCTTTCCCGGCCTCGTGGAACGACACACCATCTAACGCAATCTTGTCCACTTTTCCGTCGTACAACTGATCGCCTTCCCGGAGAAAATAGGTCCTGGCCTGAGGATTGGTGACCACCGCGATCATTCCGTTGGCCGACTTCACAATGCCGTCCAGGCGCAAAGACGCCACTTGCAGGCCGGCTTTTCCAGGAGGCAAATTGGCGGAAACTTTGGCCGCCGCATCCTGGCGGCTGGTCAGAGACTCAAACGGATCGCGCCGCGCTACCTTGGCCTCGGGCGCCGCCGCATCACTGGGCGCGCTGCTCGCCGCCGGTTTCTTGTGCCCTTTGCCAGCTGGCTTCGCCGGTGCGGGCGTGGTCTGCGCTTGCAAACCCGCTCCCACCGCGGCTAGCAGTATTGCGATTAGCAGTCTTGTCAGTCGACTCATAGTTCGCTCGTTCCTGCTCACGGTTTTTTCACGGGCGGCTTGGTTGTTTTTGCCCCGCCCGCTCCAGCCGGAGCCGTATCCGCCGGCTTCGTAAAGAACGTCGTAATCGTAAATACGCCTGACACCGTTTCACCCGGACGAATCGGATACTTCGCCCCTTTGACCGTGCCGGTCGGGTCGTCGAACTGCAGATCGCCGACGTTGATGATGCGCGACAGCCGGCTCAACCGGGAGAAGAAGTCCAGCACGTTGAAATAGGACCCGTCCGCCTGCGCTTCAAACGGCATTTCGTAGTGAAAATCCTTGGGCACGATGTTCATCGCGGTCAGCCGGCGCAGTTGCACGTTCGAGGCGCTCGCCGCTCCCTGCACCTGGCGAATGAATTCGTCCACTTCTTTTTCTTCCGGCACGATCGTTTTCAGCGTGTCCAGTTGCTTGCTCAGCGCGTCCATTTGCTGCTTCAGTTCACCGTAGCGCTGCTTGTACACCTGCAACTGCGTCACTTCCTGGTTCAGCTTGGTGCGCTGTTGCACTGCCTCATCGTAAGCAGTGCGCTCCTGGGCCACGGGCGACACCGGAACATACAAGCCCACCAGCACCAGAATCACCGCGATCGCCAGGGCTACCAGCCCCTGCATGATCACCGACATATCTCGGAAAGGATTGGCCATGGCTTCCTCTTATCCCTTCTTCGCCGGTGCCGAACCTGAGGCACCCTGGGCCGGCGCGCTTGCCGGCTTGGCCTGTGGAGTTGTTACGTCAGGCCCGCTTGGAGCGATCTCCGCATCGATCGTGAACAGGAACGTTTGCACCGCGGTATTCTTATCGTCCTGCTTCGATTCCTTGATCTCGATCTTCTGGAAATAACCGGAACGCTTTAAGGCGGTAATGAAGTTAGCCACGGAATTGATGGAAGCGGCCGCGCCCTGCAGCGTGACCGCCGTGCCCTTCTTGGTCATGGAGGTTAGCCAAAGATTCTCCGCGCGGGAAACCGTGTTGGCGATTTGGTCCAAAAGCTCCTGGCCGCCGGTACGATCTTTCTGCAGTTGCTCGATGGTGCCGACACGCTGTTGCAGGACTTGCTTCTGCTTCTCGAAGGCTTCCACCTGCAATTTGATCTGTTCCAGTTCCGTCTTCTGGCTCTGCAGTTGCTTGATCCGCGCGTTTTCTTCGTTCAATTGCGTCTGCCACGAATGGTAGAAGTAGAACAGGAACAGGCATCCGAGCAGCAAACCGGCTCCGATGAACACGGCGGGCATGGCTGCCCCGGTATCCACCGGCCTGCGTGCGGCTCTTGGCCGTATTTGTCCAAGTAAGTTTATGCGGATCATGGCTAGTCGAAGCTCCTCAGCGCCAATCCCACTGCCACTACCAATCGCGGCGCCAATTCCCGGATCTGATCTTCACTGTGCTTGCCCGGGTTGATCAACACCTTACGGAATGGATTCAGCTCTTCCACCGGCATCGCAAATTCTTCGCGCAGCAGATCCACCAGGCCTGGCACGCGTGCCGTGCCGCCGGCGACCATGATGCGTTGAATGTTCTCGCCGCTGGCCGTGGCCCGGAAGAAATCGAATGTCTTTTGGATTTCCAGGGTCAAGATATCAGAAACGCTTCGCAGAATCTGGCCTTTCTGCTCGTCGGTGACGCTCGGCAGGGTTTCGCCCTTCTTCAGCCGTTCCGCATCGTCAAAGCTCAGGTCCAGTTCCTTCTGCAGCGCGTCCGTGTACTGATTGCCGCCCACGCTGACGTCTCGCGTAAACAGCGGGATTCCACCGCGGACGATATTGATATTCATGACACTGGCGCCGATGTTCAGTAAAGCCACCGTCTGCCCGGCGTCCGGTTCATAATTGATTTCGAAGCAGTTCTGCAATCCGAAAGCGTCGATGTCCACCACCACCGGCGTCTTACCGGCCTGCGCCAGCACGTTGGTGTGGTTCAGAATCTTGTCCTTCTTTACGGCTACGAGCAGCACGTCCATCTGCGAATCCATCGCTTCCAGCAGTTGGTAGCTGAGGTTCACGTCGGCGATGTCGAACGGAATGTGCTGGCTGGCTTCGGACGGAATCCGGTCGTACAACTCTTCTTCGGTCATCAGCGGCAAGGGCACCCGCTTGACGATCACGGAGTGGCCCGATACGGATGTGGCCACGCTCTTCGTCTTGATCTTCTCCAGATCAAAAATCTTTGTGATGGCGTTGGCCACCTGCGGCGCATCCATGATCGCGCCGTCCACCACTGTATCCTGCGCCAACGACTCCATCCCGTAACTCAGCAGCTCATAGCCTGCCTTCGTCGATTTCAACTCCACGGCTTTGATGGAGCTGGAACCGATGTCCAGACCGACAAGCTGCCTGTTTTTCTTGCCCCCGAGTAACCACATATCGCGGCCTCTTTCCCTCACGCTTTGGCGAACCTAGCGGCGCCGTGCCACCGCTTGGCTCATCTTGCGTTCCATCCATCGATCCAGGATCGTCTTCCTAAGTTTCCAACGATTGCCCAGTTTAAACGCAGGTATTTCGCCCTCTGTGATGTACCGATACAGGGTATCCGGACTGATCCCAAGATACTGGGACGCCTGTCGTACGTTCATCACTTCGCGCGATTCGCTCACGAGGAACGCCCATCCTTGACCCACACGCCCCAGTTTCGGACATGTCGTAACCCGTTGGTTCCGTGAAAAATCCGTGGACCTGACGGGCATGACCTTGATCCCGTTATGTCACCGAGTGCTCATAAGCGTCAAGCCTTTCTCTCCCGGAGTTGTCCTAAGAACATCGGCAATCTTAGGCAATTGACCTGGTATTGTAGGCAGGTATCCCAACCGGTAGTGTTCCCAGCGTATCGGGATAACTATTACTTGTGTTTCCTGATGTCTTTCGCCCTGTCCTGCGGGACGGTTATTCTTTATCCGCACACGTTGTTGCTTCCTCGCGTTGCACTCTCTATCTTTCTAAAAAGAAATGCACTGTTCGGTTTCGTTCCGGCAATTTTCGCAGTTTCGATTCTCTCGCAGACGAATTCCCTCGCCCGCGCTTATACTGTTCGCGTTAAACCACTTCCGCTGCATTTTGGAGATGCCTGATGAAGACGTCCTTGCTGCTATCCAGTGTAATCCTTCTTCCTTCGTTGCTTCCCGCGCAAAATCTTCTGGTCGCCAATCAAGGCGATCACACGTTGCTGGTCATCGACACCAATTCGCGCAAGACCATCGCCACCGTCGGCGTCGATATCAACGGCCACGAAGTCATCGCGTCGCCCGACGGCAAATTCGCTTACGTCCCCATCTACGGAAATTCCGGCGTGGGCAAACCCGGCACCGATGGCAGCACCGTGCAGGTGATCGATATTGCTTCCGGCCGCGCGATTCACATCATCGATCTCGGTAAACCGGTTCGCCCGCATTGCGCTAAATTCGGCCCAGATGGAAAGTTGTACGTTTCGGCAGAGCTTAGCAAGTCGATCGATGTGGTGGACCCCAGCGCGAGAAAAGTAGTTGCCGAACTTCCCACCGGGCAAGTGGATTCGCACATGTTCGTGCTTACTCCCGATGGTTCTCGCGCATATACAGCCAATGTGTTCGCCGGCAGCGTTAGCGTCGTGGAAGTGCGCAAGCATTCGCTGCTCGCCACGATCCCCGTGGCCGGGGAAGTTCAACGCATTTCCATTTCTCCGGATGGCCGCACTGTCTACACGCACGACCAAAAGAAACCGCGCATCGCACTGATCGATACTTCAAAGAACGCCATTGCCAAATGGTGGGATATTCCCGCGGTGGTGTATTCCTCCGCGCCAACACCGGATGGCCGCTGGCTGGTTGCCAACGCGCCCTCCGGCAAATTGTTCGTTATGGATGCTGCTTCGGGGCAGGTCGCCCACTCGTACGATATTCCCGCATCCGCCGGCGAAACGATCGTGTCACCCGACGGCGCGCTGGCCTATATTAGTTGCCCGCAAGCAGGCACCATCGAAATCCTCAATCTCAAAACCTGGCAACTGGAACAACCAATCCGCCTGACAAAAGGCGTAGACGGCCTGGCCTTCGCTCCACCCAACACAGCCGGCCACTAGCACCCAACTAGCAATACAAAAAACTCCGTCATTCCGAACGGAATCCGCGAAGTGAGGAATCGCTCTTCGATTGAGCAATCAAAGAGAGATTCCTTGCTGCGCCCGGAATGACGAATTTCAATTCCACATCTTTGTTAAACATCACACCCCTAAATCCCCAAGCTCTTCCACAACGCGTCGACGCGCGCTTTCGTCGCATCATCCATCAGAATCTCGTCCGGCCAAGGCCGCGCAAATCCTTCCGTGGGCCATTTGCGTGTGGCATCCACGCCCATCTTCGAGCCGAAATCCTGCATACGCGCCGCGTGATCCAGCGTGTCCACCGGCCCTAGAGAAAACTGCACGTCTCTTTCGGGGTCGATGGCGCAAAGCGCTTTCCACACCACCTCGCGGTAATCGTGCACGTTCACGTCGTGATCCACCACCACAATCACTTTCGTGAACATCGCTTGCCCCAGCGACCAGATCGCGTTCATCACTTTGCGCGCGTGCCCGGGAAACGATTTCCGGATAGACACAATCATCAGGTTGTGTACGATGCCCTCCGCGGGCATGGATACGTCCACAATCTCAGGGTGCGTCATCTTCATCAGCGGCAGAAACACGCGCTCAATCGCATAGCCCATATAAAAATCTTCCTGCGGAGGGCGTCCCACCACCGTCGTCAGGTAAATTGGATCTTTCCGGTGCGTCACACACTCCACATGAAATACCGGGAACTCGCCTTCCAGCGAATAAAAACCGGTGTGATCGCCGAAGGGCCCTTCCGCGCGCATCTCATTCAGGTTGACGTAACCTTCCAGAACAATTTCCGCGTTCGCCGGCACTTCCAGTTCGTTGGTTTCGCATCTCACCAGCTCCACAGGCTCCTTTTTCAGGAAGCCGCTGAACATCATTTCGTCCAGATCGGGTGGAATGGGCAGAATGCCGCCCAGCGTTGTGGCCGGATCGGAGCCAATCGCCACGCTAACGGGGATTCTCCCTTCGGGATTTGCCGCGCGCGCCCTGCGAAAATGTTCCGCGCCATGTTTTTGCGTTTGCCAGTGCATCCCGGTGGTGCGCTCGTCGTACACCTGCATGCGGTACATGCCCACATTGCGTTTTCCCGTCGCCGGATTTTTCGTGAACACCAGCGGAAACGTGATGAACCGCCCGCCATCCTGCGGCCAGCATTTCAGAATCGGAAAATCGAACAGGTTGATGTCGCTGCCCTTCCGCACAATTTCCTTGCACGGTCCTTCTTTCACGGATTTCGGGAAAAATGAGCCCAGCTCCATCAGCTTCGGCAGCATCTTCATCTTGTCGAAGAGCCCCTGTGGCGTCTGCATGTTCAGGAATCCGTGAATGCGCGCGGCCACGTCGTCCAATTTATCCACTTCGAATGCCAGTTCCATCCGCCGCTCGCTCCCAAACGCGTTGATCAGCAGCGGGTACCGCGAGCCCTTCGGCTTCTCAAACAACAGCGCCATCCCGCCCGGATTTCCCTTTGGCCCCGGCAGCGCCTGCGCGCGCTGGCCCACTTCCGCAATTTCCAGGACCGGATCGACTTCCGCCTTCACGCGGCGCAACTCGCCTTCTTTTTCCAGCCGCTTCACAAACTCCCGCAAATCCGCATATCCCACCGCATTCCTCCGCACACTTCCACGTCACGGCGTTCAACCGCCCACACTAACACGCCCCTCATCGCACGCGCAAAACATTGCGCGATGCCAATAAAAAGTCGCCGGACGTCCCGGCGCCTTTCGTTTTTTGGTGGATGCTTCGCCTTCTCGAACTATCGCTCCAGATAGCTGGACAGGTTTGTCTGCTGCAAATCCCGCACCTGGATGCACGCATTTACCTGATCTTTTGCGTTTTGCAAGATGCGTTCGGTGCCCGGCAATTTCTGCGCGGCGAAAAACTTCTGCGCATCGTCGCGTAGCCCGGCGTCGCAAAACGCTCCCGCGGCCTGCGCAAGGCTCACCGCGTCCGGGCCATCCACTTTCTTCATGATCGCAGGAAAATCGCTTTTGAAAAATTCCCACGCCTGTGATTGCACACGGTAATTGACCAGCGGGAAGTACAGCGCATACAAGTCCTGGTTCTTCACGTCAGGTCCAAGCACCAGATCATACGTGTGCTTCGCCAGTTCCGGCTGTGGAAACATGCCCAGTGCCTGCAAGTAAAATCCATACTCCTCGGGATTTTTTGTGGCCTTCAAACGCGTCACGTATTGGTCGTACAGCGCCGCGTCTCCATTCATTGCGGCAATCGTAAGCGATTTCCCGGCAAGTTCCGGACTGACCGACTGCGGATCCTTCATGTATTGCTCCGCGGTGGCGCGCGCTTTTTCAATCAGCACAGGATCGCGTCCATATTGCGCGAGGATGGCAAAAATATCGCCGCGTAGAGCCTGGCGTTCCGGCGCTTCACCCGCCACAGGCGTGTCGCCCAAATCCTTCGCGATCGGATTCAGGAAATCCCGCACCCATTTTTCGAAGGCGGGCCGGTCGGCGGGCGTTACAAACCGGTCGTGAATCGCCGGGATATGGCTGAGCATAGTCTGCAGCACTTGCCGGGATCGTTCGCCTTGCATTTTCTGCAGCAGGTTCAAGTAATCGCCGATGTTCACCCGCCCGATCCGCACCAGCGCCCAGGCATCGTCCGGGACGCGCACGCGTTCTTCCACCGAAAACGTGCTTTCCACTTCCGCGCTCATTTTTGCGAACGCGGCCGGCTCGTAGCTGCTGCGATAGTAGCCGCGCGCGCCGGCGTTCCCGTAAACCCACGCCGAGCAGCCAGGCAGCTCAAAGGTCTCCGTCTTCTTCGTCAGCAGGTGATACACCGGCTGCTTGGTCGCGGAAGGCAACAGGTTCACCGGAATTGGCCAAATCTCATCGGAACCCGCGGCCATCTTAGCCGCATCGGAGAAGTAGCGTTCCTGGGTCAGCGTCACTTCCGTTTTGTCGCCTTTGCATTCGCTCTTCACGCTGACTAGCGGCGCTCCGGGCTGCTCCGTGAAACTTTTCATGATCTTGTCCACCGGTTTGCCGGAAGTTTCGGTAATCTGGCTCCAGAAATCTTCCGCGGTGGCGTTGGCATACTTGTGTTTCTCAAGATAAGCATTCACTCCCTTCTGAAACACATCCGGGCCAACGTACGCTTCCACCATGCGCAGAACCGAAGCGGCTTTGCCATACGCGATCCCGTCAAACAGCGCCTGGATGTCCGCGGGAGTTTCCGCGTTCGCGCGAATAGTTCGCACGGAGTCAAGAGAATCGGCCGTGAGCGCGCCCGTCGTTTCAGCGATCTCCTGTTGTCTCACGTTCCATTCGGGCTGCCATGCTTCCAGCGGCTTCCAGGCCATCCATGTGGCGAAGCCTTCGTTCAGCCAGATGTCGTTCCACCACTGCATGGTGACCAGGTCGCCAAACCACTGGTGCGCCATTTCGTGCGCAACCGTGTTGGCCACATTTTGCTTGGAATCGTATGAAGCACTTTTCTCGTCGATCAGCAGAAAGCTATCGCGGTAGGTGATCGCTCCCACGTTTTCCATGGCCCCGCGGAGAAATCCGGAAACACAATGTGGTCCAGCTTTCCGTACGGATATTTGATGGCGTAATACTTGTCGAAATACTTCAAAGCGTTTTCCGAAGCTTCCAGCGCGAAGCCGGTCATGTCCTTTTGCTCCGGCAACGAACACACCCGAATAGGAATGCCGTCCGCGCCGCCCTCGCGGCACACAAAATCGCCCACCAGCATCGCCACCAGGTAGCTGGACATTTTCGGCGAGGGAGCAAACTTCAACGTATGCTTGCCATCACCCGGGCCCGGCGTGTCTGAAATAATCTTGCTGTTCGAAATGGCCGTGTCGCCTTTGTCTATGATCAGCGTGATGTTGAACACCGCTTTGAATGCCGGTTCGTCAAACGAAGGAAACGCGCGCCGCGCATCGGTGGCCTCAAATTGCGTCACCGCATAACTCCGGCGCTCGGACTTGCTCAGGTAAAACCCGCGCAGCTTGTCGTTCAAAATTCCCGTAAAGCGAATGTGGATTTCCGCCGGTCCCGCCGCCAGTTCCTTTCCCACGGTCAGGGTAGCCTGCTCCTTGGCTGCATCGAATGACGCCGCAGCTTTTTGCGTTGCGCCTCCGGCAGTAATACTCACGTCCTGAAACTCCAATTCCGCGGCGTTCAGGGTGACGGTGGCCGTGGGCTTGCGCACCTGCACGCGAATGGTCTCGTCCCCCGTGAAAGTGGCCTTCACCAGGTCCGGCGTAAACGTCAGGTCGTAGCTCTCCGGCACCACCGTGTCCGGCAATCTTTGGGCTCGAACGCACAGACAGGTCCCCAGGCTCAGCAGAGCCAGCGCAAAAATCCGTTTCATGGTCTTTCCCTTCGTATGGAATTCTTTCCTCGATGACAGGCCGAATGACAACCACCCGCTGTATATATACGCTCCAGGCTACCCGATAGTTCCAGCCCAGCCATAGTTTGCAGTCATTTTAAGCTCTTATGTTTTAGCGTTTTACGGCCAGTGGCTGAAAAGCTGGCGGACAGGTTGCCGGGTCTGGACATGGCACGGCCCGGCCTCTATCCTGAATCACGTCGATTCCATGAAGCGCATCTATCTCGATCACAACGCGACCACGCCGGTCGACCCCGCGGTCCTTGAGGCCATGCTTCCCTATTTCTCTGGCGATTTTGGCAACGCTTCGTCGATCCACACGTTTGGCCAGCGTGCCCGCGCCGCTGTGGAAACCGCCCGCGAGCAAGTCGCTGCGCTCATTAATGCGCGCCCACAGGAGATTATCTTCACCAGTGGCGGCACGGAATCAGACAATCACGCCATCTTCGGCGTTATTCGGTTGGCCCTTGCCGGCGCTCCGGCCGCGCACATCGTTACCACCGCCATGGAACATGAAGCGGTCCTCAACACCTGCCAGGCGCTGGAAATGCAGGGCGTCGCGGTCACGTTCCTCCCCGTTTCCCGCGACGGGCTGATCGATCTCGATGGATTGCGCAAAGCCGTTCGCCAGGAGACAGCTTTGATCACGGTGATGCACGCGAACAATGAACTCGGCACCATTCAGCCCCTGCAAGAGGTCGGAGAAATCGCCGCCGAACGCGACATCTACTTCCACACCGACGCCGTTCAATCCGTCGGAAAAATTCCGGTTGACGTGCAAGCGTGCCAGCTCGATCTGCTCTCGCTCAGCGGCCATAAGTTCTACGCACCCAAAGGTGTCGGCGCCACGTACATCAAGAGCGGCACCCGCCTGCAGCAGTTTTTATATGGCGGCCACCACCAGCGTGGGTTCCGCCCCGGCACCGAAAATGTCGCGGGCATTGTCGGCCTCGGCAAGGCCGCGGAAGTTGCGCGACTGGCCCTCGCGGAGGATGCCACGCGCATCTCCACGTTACGAGACCAACTCGAACAAGGCCTGCTCTCCCGGGTTCCCGACGCTCGCGCCAACGCCGCCGTTGCCCCGCGCACGCCCAACACCAGCAACATCACCTTTTCCGGAATTGAAGGCGAAGCGCTCGTCATCGCTCTCGATCTGAAAGGCCTGGCCTGCTCCACCGGGGCAGCTTGCTCTTCCGGCGCCGTCGAGCCTTCTCACGTGCTCATGGCCATTGGTCTGCCCCCTTCACAAGCCCGCGCCAGCGTCCGCTTCAGCCTCGGCCGCCACACTACCGCCGCCGAAATAGAAGCCGCCCTCGAAATCATTCCCACCGCTGTAGCCCAGCTCCGCCGCCTTGCCCCGGCGTACAAAGCAGAAGCTTCCGCGCATCACTGACGCTTTCCCTGTAAAATAGATTTAGGCATGTCCACGCAAACACATCTCGATTCCCTACCCGTGGCCACGGAACAGCAGCCTGGTCTCGTCGCTGTCGCTATGTCCGGCGGCGTGGATTCTTCCACCGTCGCGGCCGTTTTGCTGGAGCAGCAACGGCCTGTCGTTGGCCTCACGATGCAATTGTGGAATCAGCGCCGGCTCCCCGAATTGCAAGGCGACGGCCCGGCTCAACATCGCTGCTGCTCGCTCGACGACGTGTACGACGCCAAGCGCGTGGCCCAGCACCTGAATTTTCCGCACTATGTCGTCAATTTCGAAGAGCAATTCGAAGCGCGCGTCATTCGCCCCTTCGTCGAGCAATACCTCGCCGGCCGCACGCCCATTGCCTGTACCAATTGCAACACCGATGTAAAGTTTGAGCCGCTGCTTCGCATGGCGCGCCAGATCGGCGCCGAACGCCTCGCCACCGGCCACTACGCGCGTATCCGCAGAGACGACCGCACCGGCCGCTACCAGCTCTTGCGCGCGCGCGACGATTCCAAGGACCAATCCTATTTCCTCTGGGGACTCACGCAAGAGCAGCTCTCACGCAGTGAATTTCCTCTCGGCGAGCTCACCAAGGAAGAAGTGCGCCAGCTTGCCCGCAGCGCGAATCTTCCCGTAGCCGAAAAACCCGAAAGCATGGAACTGTGCTTCGTGCCCAACGGCAACTACGTACAATTCATTCACGCCTACGCGCGCGAGGATGGCAAACCGATCAGCGACAAGGAAGGCGACATTGTCACCGAAGACGGCGCCGTTCTCGGCCGCCATTCCGGCGTGCACAATTACACCATTGGCCAGCGCAAGGGCCTGGGCTTCGCCACCGGCAAGCCTGTTTACGTGCTGGCCATCGACCCGCAGAAAAACCGCGTGATCGTTGGCGAAGACGATGCCCTGCGCGCCACCACGCTCGAACTGGAAAATGTAAATTGGATTTCGATTGAAGAGCCCGCCGCGCCATTACGCGCCCAGGTGAAAATTCGCCACAAACACGAACCTGCCTCAGCCACTGTGGAAGCTCTCCCCGGGCATCGCGCGAGCATCACGTTCGATATTCCCCAACGCGCGATCACACCCGGACAAGGCGCCGTAGCCTACGAAGGCGACACAGTTCTAGCCGGCGGCTGGATCGAGAAAAGTCTGTAATACGAGTCGGTAGTCAGCAGTCGGGAGTCCGAAGTTTATTAACATACACATTTGTAATGGACCGCTGACCTCCCAAAAGAAAAACGGCGCCGGTAACTCTCCGACGCCGTAATCCGAAACTCCCGACTACGAACTCGCGACTACGGACTTCCTTAAATAAACAACTCGTCTTCCCGCTCCAGGGTTTCTTCCGCGTTGTCCGGGCGGCTCCGGCGCGAGCGCAAAAAATCTAGCCCCACCTTGATGCCCTGCACCACAGCCGAGGCTTTCTGCACCGGCCCCAGAATCGTCCGGCGCACCTGCGTGCCTGCGTCTTCCACGGCTTCAAGCGTTCCCGTCAAGATCCGGTCGGCGCGCACCAACTGCCCGCGCAAACGATCCGAAGCCTCGCTGAACACTTTATCCATTTTCTGTGCCTGCACGCGCGCCAGGTAAACCACGTGCGACGCATCGTCGACCAGGCTCGCTATTTTCGGCTCGGTGTCATCCAGCAAGATTTGCGTGCGTGTCAGGATCGGCCCCATCCGCGTGTGCAGATCGGTGATCATGCGGTTGATGCCTTCGGTGGTGCGCTTCAGTTGTAGGAACAATCCAATCAGGATTGCCACCTGCACGATCAACGCAATGGCGGCGACAATGCTAAAAAACTCCATCCAGAATTGCATTCACACCCCACCCTTTCCGCTCAACACACGGAACCGCCCTTCACGCCAAAGATCCTTAGGACTTCGATTCGCGCAGAAATGCTTCCCGGCCCGCTTCTACCGCCGCCGAGAGGGAGTCCCGCTTGCGGCTGGCTACATCCTTGCCGCGTTCAATCAATTCATCCGCGCGATCGCGCAGTTCCTTCGCCTTTTTCTGAGCAAATTCGCGGCCATCATCGGCGCGCTTGCCGAGGTATTCCCGGGTCTCCTCACCGGATTTCGGAGCGAACAGCACGCCCAGAAGCGCCCCAATGCCCACGCCTACCAGGAAAAAGCTCACTTTGGATCCTACGTTGTCAGCCATGTTAACCTCCACAAAAACCGTAGCATAGACACTTGTAGGTGACAATACGCGTTAACCGCTATTACTGTGTATAACGGTTATGCGCTTCCTTCGCCCTTGGCGTAATGATCCACGATCTTTTCCGCACTTTTTCGCGTTACGATCCGACTCAACTCCTCCGCTGTAGCTCGCCGCAGATTCGCAATGCTCCCATATCGTTGCAGCAGCTTCTGCGATGTCCGCGGCCCGATTCCCGGGATGTCCAGCAGCGCCGTATGCGTCTGCCGGGCGGCGCGCCGCTGGCGGTGAAAGGTGACGGCGAAGCGGTGAGTCTCGTCGCGAATCTGCTGGATCAGGTGCAACACCGGCGAATGACGATCCAGCACGCATGGTTCGTTTTCTTGCCCTAGTATGTAAAGTATTTCCTCTTTCTTGGCTATGCTTGCCATCGGCTGGTTGATGATTTGCAACTCGTCCAGCGCCTGCGCCGCCGCATGCAGTTGTCCCAAGCCACCATCGATAAGGATCAGGCCGGGCATCGGCTTCTGCTCTTCCTGCAGCCGTTGGTACCGCCGCATCACCACTTCGTGCATGCTCGCAAAGTCGTCGTTCTCGCTGCGCGGCCTGCCTCCCGGGCCGGGTTCGCCTCGGATGATGAACTTCCGGTAGTCGGACTTTTTCATGCGCCCGCTTTCCCATACCACCATGGACGCCACCGTGTCCGTTCCCTGAATGTGCGAAATGTCAAAGCTCTCGATGCGCTTGGGCTCTTCCGGCAGGTTCAGCGCGTTTTGCAAGGCCTCGGCAATCGCCTTGGACGTCGGCTTCATCACGCGGAATCGCTGTTCGAACGAATGCTTCGCGTTGCTCTCTACCAGTTCAAGAATCGCCGCTTTGCTGCCCCGTTGTGGCGTGAAGATTTCCACCTTATGCCCGGCGCGTTCGCTCAGCGTTTCTTCCAGCAGTTCCACATCTTCAAAATCGATGGGCACGTGAATCTTTTTCGGCAGGTATTCCGCCTCCAGGTAAAGCTGCTTCAGCAGTGAATCCACAAATTCGTGCGGTTCGAAAGCGTCCAGAGTCTCCCAGTAAAATTCCCGCCGGTCCACGATGCGCCCGCCGCGCAAGTGAAACACGTTGGCGGCCACCAACGGCGGCTCGGCGTAATAGCCGATCACGTCGGTATCGTCTCCCTGCGCCGACGCAATCCTCTGCCGTTCCTCGATATCCTCCATCGTGCGCAAAAGGTCCCGGTAGGACGCAGCCTCCTCAAATCGTTCCTGCGCCGCCGCGGCCATCATGCGCTCTTCAATGCTCTTCATCAGGTCGTGCCGCCGGCCCTCCAGGAACATGCGCACATCGCGCACCGCTTCGGCATACCGCTGGTCGGTCGTCAGCCCCTCCACGCACGGCCCCAGGCAGCGCTTGATATAGAACTGCAGGCACGGGCGGACATGCGTCTTCGTTAAATCCACGAAACAAGACGGCACCAGAAATCGTTTGTGAATGAAATGAATGATGCGCCGCGCCAGGCCCGCCGGAAAATATGGTCCAAAATACAACGCGCCGTCTTTTTTCACTTTGCGCGTGAAGTACACCCGCGGATATTTCTCGCCCATGGTCAGCTTGATGTACGGATACGTCTTGTCGTCCCGCAACATCACATTGAACTTCGGCTTGTACTGCTTGATCAGATTATTTTCGAGCGCCAGCGCCTCGCGCTCGTTGTCCACCACGATGGTTTCCAGGTCCGCGATTTCCCGCGCCAGCGAACCCGTTTTCGCGTCCACCCACCGCGATTCCAGAAAATACGAGCGCACCCGGCTGCGCAGCGATACCGCCTTGCCCACATACAAAACGTCCCCGCCGGCGTCCTTGAACAGGTAAACGCCCGGCTTCTCCGGTAACAACGCGGCTTTTTCTCGTGGTTCCATGCTGTTTGCGGCGTCTGGGCTTTCCCTGGCCCGTATCCCCAATCTTACGGCCACTCCCTATTCGATGCGAATCCCGCCCTCATGTGTAAATTCCCGCGCACTTCCGTGTAGCGCTGGTTTTATGCCAGCGCCCAAGCCCACCGACGCTGTCATCCGCCCTGCAATTTTGCTGTCATCCTGAGGAGCGTCTTTCGCGACGAAGGATCTCAACCACAAAGTCTTGCCGCATTCACAGCGACGAATTCCCCGCCCGACAATGCACCGCCAACACCACGCCTCTCCACCCAGACTCATATATACTTTCCTCTGCCGCTCTCCACGGCTTCATTCCTTCAGAAAAGAGGATTCCTCCCGTGAAATTTATGGACCTTGCCCGGCAAGCCTCGGCCGCACTGCTCGCTTCCGCGCTGCTCTGCCCCGCCATCACCGCTGACGAAGGCATGTGGACCTTCGACAACCCTCCCATCAAGCAACTCCAGCAAAAATATAACTTCACGCCCACCCAGCAATGGCTGGACCATTTGCGGCTTTCTTCCGTTCGCCTCAACGACGGCGGCTCCGGCTCCTTCGTCAGCCCGCATGGCTTGCTGCTCACCAACCATCACGTCGCTCTCGGCCAACTGCAGAAAAATTCCAGCGCCGAACATGATTACGTTCGCGATGGCTTTTATGCCGCCACGCCGGAAGAGGAAATGAAGTCGCCCGACCTCGAAGTCAATGTTCTGGTATCCACCGAAAATGTCACCGATCGCGTGAACACGGCCGTGAAGGGCGCCAAGACTCCCGAGGAAGAATTCAGCAAGCGCAAAGCGGTGATTGCCGGTATCGAGCGCGAAAGCACGGACAAGACCGGCCTGCGCTCGGACGTCGTCACGCTATATTCCGGCGGCGAATATTGGCTCTACTGCTACAAGAAATACACCGACGTGCGCCTGGTCTTTGCCGTCGAGCAACAAACCGCGTTCTACGGCGGCGATCCGGATAATTTCACTTACCCGCGCTACGATCTGGATATGGCGCTGTTCCGCGTGTACGAAAATGGCAAGCCCATCGACAGCAAGGATTATTTGAAGTGGAATCCCAAGGGCGCCGGCGACGGCGAACTCGTTTTCGTGTCCGGAAATCCGGGCGGCACCGAGCGGCTGGTCACGTACTCCTACCTCGTCAACCTCCGCGATAACGTGCTCGCCAACATCATCGAGTTACTGAAGAGCCGCATCGCCGTCCTTAAGACCTATGCCGCGCGCGGTCCCGAACAATCCCGCCAGTCCACCACGCAGATTTTCGGACTGGAAAACAGCCGCAAGGTCTTCGAAGGCCGTCGCGATGGCCTGCAGGACAAAAATCTGATGGAGAAGAAGCGCAAGGAAGACGAAGACTTCCGCGGCAAAGTGGACGCTAACGCGGAATGGAAAAAGGATTACGCCAGCGCGTGGACCATGGAAGAAGAAGCGCTTCAAAAAGAGCGCCCTCGCATCAAGGAGCAATTCTTCCGCTCCACCGATTCGCAACTTTCCATGCTCGCCGTTCAAATCGTCACCTACGTCGCCGAAATCAAGAAGCCGGATGGCGAGCGCCTTGCCGGTTTCCACGATTCTCAACTCGACTCGCTGAAGCAGCGGCTCTTTTCTCCCGCCCCCATCTATCCGGAAATGGAAATTGCCCGCATGACCGGCGCCCTCGACCTCGATCTGAAGGAACTGGGACCCGATGACCCGTTCCTGAAGGCTGTGCTCGATGGAAAATCTCCGAAGGACGCGGCCAATTATCTTGTGAGCGACACCAAAGTGGCCGATCCCGCATTCCGCAAATCTCTTGTCGAAGGCGGACAGGCTGCCGTTGACGCTTCCACCGATCCCATGATCGCGATGGCGCGCCGCATCGATCCCATTCGCCGCGAGCAGATCAAATGGTTCGAAGATAACGTCCAGAGCGTGGAACAACGCGCCGGCGAACTCCTGGGCAAGGCGCGCTTCGCCGTCTATGGCAAGAACACTTATCCCGACGCCACCTTCACTCTGCGGCTGTCTTACGGCCAGGTGCTGGGCTATCCCATGAACGGCACCGTCGCGCCGTACAAGACCACGTTTTATGGCCTTTACGATCGCGCCGCCAGCTTCGATTACAAAGTTCCATTCGATCTTCCCAAGCGCTATCTCGACGGCAAAGACAAACTCGACCTTTCCACGCCATTCAACTTTGTCACCACCAACGACATCATCGGCGGCAACTCCGGTTCGCCAGTTGTGAACCGCAACGGCGATATCGTCGGACTGATTTTCGATGGCAACATTGAATCGCTGGTCGGCGATTTCGTTTACGATTCCTATCAGAACCGCGCCGTGGCCGTTCACACCGGCGGCATGACCGAAGCCCTGAAAAAACTTTACGGCGCGCAGAAGCTGGTCGACGAGCTGCTCGGGCAATAAGCTCGGGCAGGCAACTCAGCAGCGGTGATTTCGAATCGCACGGACAGGAGGTTCTTGCGTTGATCGGTCGAAGTAAGCTTTCTATTGCCGCTTGTATCGCGGTAACGGCCGTATGTTTCGTCGCGTGGCCCGCTTTCGCGCAGGATCAGCCGCCTCCTCCCCCGCAACCGCCGCCACCAAGCCCGCAGGAACCGGCGAAGCCAAAACCCAACACCGATTCCGCAGCGCAATCCGCCCCGGATCAACCTAAATGGGATCCGCTGCGCGCCGAAAAAGATCTGCAAGTCGGCAAATACTATATGGACAAAGGCGATTTGGATGCCGCCATTGACCGCTTCATGGATGCTGCCGATTCCAAGCCCGGTTACGCCATTCCGTATCGCTATTTAGGAGAAGTCTACGAGAAAAAAGGTCAGAAAAAGCCAGCCGTGAAGGCCTATCAGCGCTATCTCGACCTTTACCCCAAAGCCGAAGATGGCGACAAAATCCGCAAAAAAATCGAAAAACTCCACAAAGAAATCGACAAGGAAAAAACAAAAGACAGCTAGCGCGGTCCACCGCCCCAACGCGACGTTGTCATCCTCCCCTCAAAATATTTTCCAAATGCTGTAGTGGCGGGACTTCAGTCCCGTGCTTTTCTCATGGGCTACTCTTACCGCTTCGTATGAGCGCCGCACCACGGCGCCCCATGTCCGCAAAATCCCAAAATCGAAAACTCTTCTCCCGGGTGCCCCACATGCCGCCTCTGCATGTGGGCTCTTGGGTCACTCTTGTAGCGCCGCGCCTTCAGGCGGCATCTTGGGTCAACCATTGTAGGGCCCGCCTTCCGAGGCGGGCCGTTCTCTTTGTATTTCACAAAGACCTTGAGCGAACGTTGTCATCCTAAGGAGCGCCTTCCGCGACGCTCAACTGTAACCGCATCACCGATCCATCCGCCAGCAACGACCACTCACCGCGCCAGACTATCCAGAAACTTCCTCGCCACCATAAAGTGCGCGAACCTGTTCTCTTCCGCGCGAAACTCCGGCGAGTGTGACACCAGTGTGCACCCCGACCGCCGCGTCGGATGCTTCACGTGCAGCATCTCGTGGTACAACACGTACTCCACCACAAATTGCGGAATTCCCGGCCGGTCCATGCGGCGATTCAACACAATCTGATTCGGTCCCGGGTCGTAGCAGCCAAACTGCCTGCGCCAGCTCCGCGTGCTCCACCCGATGTGCGGCCGCTCCAGTTTTCCTTCGAAATATTCCCGGTTCAGTCGTTCGAACATGACAGACAGGTCGTGGTGCTGGCCCTGCGCCAGGGTCGGCACGCGCCGCACCCGCCGGCTGCGCATCCGGTCGATTCGCAAGCGCACACGGTCCGATCGCGCGTATCCCAAATACTGCTGCACCAGCGCTCGCGGGGCTCTCCTCCGGTACACACGCGAAAGCAGCAACGCCGCCGCCCCTTCAAGCACTTCCAGCGGTGCGCGCTTCAGCAAATCCGAAAAGCGCACGAACACCAGTTCCTCGCGCCGGCGAATTGTCAGCACCAGGCTGCTGTACGGATAAAATTCCACTTTAAAATGTGGCGGCCGCCCATCGCACCCCAGGCGCGTGAACATTCTCTGCAGCAGCGCCTCGCCGCCCGGCACTTGTGTGGGATTCCGTCGTCGCGTGCTCAATTCTTTCGCCTCACCGGTGGCGGCGCGGCCTTGGACTTGGCCTTTTCCGCCTCGTTCAGCGCGTCCTGCGTGCCGTCAATCGCGTCGTCCAGATTGTCTTTGTACACTTCCAGCTCCGGCCCCGAACTCGACAGCTTCTGCAGCACTTCCAGGAACGCCTTCGCCTTCGTGGCCATCAAGTCGATTCCCTGCCGGATATTTTCCTGTTTTCCCAGCGACACTTGGATCAAATCGGCTGCGTCGTCCACGCACCCGCCGTACGAATTCATCAGGTAATTCAGCATTTCCCGGTGCTTGTTCGCGGAAGGATGTTCCAGCTCATACTGAAATTTCTTCAGCCGGTCTTCCGCAAACGTCAGGAACAAGGTCACACGCTCGTTCGGCGTGTCCGCATCGCGGATTTTGTCCGCTTCCAGATCGGTCAGGTAATCCTTCTCCGGCCGCTGCGCCCGCACAGGCGAAACTGTTCCCAGCAACCCAAACAGCGCGGTAGCCATCGTCACGCCGATAAAAATTTTCCGGCAACTCATGGTTTCACCTCCGGCACGGGCGGCACTTTCTCCGGTTCCGGGGTCCTCCTCGGAAACAATATGCGAATCAGCTCGTCGTCGATGTCCAGAATATCCTTGTGCACAATTTCCAGCGGAGGCCGCATTTCCGGAGGCGCGATCAGTAGCGTGTCTTCCACCTCGCGAATTCCCCGCCGCGTCTGCAGCTCCAGGTGCCGGTATTCGCTGGGACGTTTGTCCGCGTCCGGCTCCTGCTTTCTCAGAAGCTCGAAACAAGCCCGCACGTTGTCCCGGTACTTTTCGAAAATCAGCCCCGCGTTCACGAAATCGCCGGCGGCGCTTTCCTTGCGCGTGGCATCGAACTGCGCTTCTGTCAGTTTGGCCAGCGCCTTGATTTTTCCACTGATGTGCGCTTCCTTGTCAAAATGTTCCTGCAAGTCGCTGATTCGGTCGACGCCCGCAACTGTCCCCGCCGCCAACAACATCGCGCATAACCCCGCCCAGAAGCCCCAATGTCCGCCCCGGCTCTTACTTCTTTTTTTCCATCTTTTCCAGTACATGAATGCGCTGATTCGCCTGCCAAACTTGATCGGGATTTTTGTTCCCGTCCAGCTCCAGGAATTTACGATACGCTGCAAGGGCGGGCTCTACCTGATTGAGTTTATCGTAACAAAGCGCCCGGATAAACCACGGTCCCGCTCCCGGCGTTTCCGTTTTCGCAATCACGTCCAGCGTTGCCAGCGCGCCTTGCCAATTTCCGGCCAGATAATACGTGGAACTCAGATCCTTCCAGTACGTAAGATTGTTCCGGTCCAGCAGCAGCGCGGCCTTCAATTCTTTCTCGGCATCCACAAAATCGCGCGTCTGCAGATACGTCCTCCCCAACCCGCCGTGCAATGGCGCATCGTTCGGCGCCAGCGCCAGCGCTTGTTTCAACGTGACGATGGCCGCATCCAACTTCTTTTGCCCAAGTTCAATGTCGGCTTTCAGCTTCAACGATTCCAGGGTCGGCGCCTGCCCCGGCGCGGTCTTGTCCAGCTCCGCCAGCGCCGCATCGTATTGCTGTTGTTCCACCAGCAGGTGTACCATGCGCGCGCGCGCCGCATTGTCCTGCGGCTGCACGGCTAAGTAATCGCGATACGCGCTTACGGCTTCCGGCTTTTTCTGCGCGTCCAGGCTCAGCGCCAATCCTTGCAGCACTTCCGGCGAGTTTGGCTCCAAACTCAACGCCGCGCGAAATTTCGCTTCGGCTTCCGCCGCGCGGTTGTTCTTGATATAGATGCGCCCCAACTCCAGCAGCGCTTCGCCATCTTTGGGATCCAGCCGCGTCGCTCCTTCGAACGATACCGCCGCTCCCTTCAAATCCCCCGAACGCTCTTGCGCCAGCCCCAGCAAATAGCGCGGCCTGCTTTGCGACGGAAGCAGCTCCACGGCTTTGCTTAATGGCGCAACCGCCGCCGCGGCGTCTTTTTCCAGCAGCAAAATTCCCAAATTCAGTTGCGCTTCCGCCATTTTTGGATCGAGCGCCACGCATTTCTCATATTCCGCGCGCGCCTCGTCCGCCTGTTTCAATGCGGTGTAGGCGTACGCAAGCTGAAAGTGCGCGTAAGCTACATCCGGCTTTTCCGCGATGAATTTTTGCAGCGGCGGGATGGCGGCGTTGTAATCATTCTTGTCCAGCGCCGCTTGTGCTTCGTCCAGAAGATCGTTCAGGGGATTGCGAACCTTTTGCGTGCTTGTTTGAGAATTCTTCGAAGGCTGCTGCCCGCACACCGAAATGGCCGCCGCAAAAAAAAGACACAGCGCCGTCAAAACTAAAACACCGCGCGCGCGCTTCAACCCTCGTTCGATGGCCGTTTTCCCTCTTTTACGCTGTTCCGCTTTCCGTTTCCGTTCCCCAACACGCGCGCCAGATACTTCCCGGTGTAAGACTGCGCGTTGCGCGCCACCTGTTCCGGCGTGCCCGTCGCGATAATCTTACCGCCTTCTTCGCCGCCTTCCGGACCCAAATCGATCAGCCAGTCCGCGGACTTGATCACGTCCAGGTTGTGCTCGATCACCAGCAGCGAAGCGCCCGATTCCAGCAATTTCCGGAAGGCCGCCAGCAGCTTGGCGATATCGTCGAAGTGCAAACCCGTTGTCGGCTCATCCAAGATATAAAGGATGCCTTGATTTTCAGTACGCGTCAGGTGCGACGCCAATTTCAGCCGCTGCGCTTCGCCGCCGGAAAGCGTTGTCGCCGATTGCCCCAGCCGCAAATATCCCAGGCCAATTTCGTTCAGCACGCGCAGCTTCGCGGTCACTTTCGCCACGTTCACGAAAAACGCCAGCGCTTCCCGCACTGTCATTTCCAGCACGTCGTGAATATTTTTTCCGTGATAGCGCACTTCCAGCACGCTGCTCTTGAAGCGTTGCCCCCGGCATTCTTCGCAGACCAGCTCCACATCCGCCAGAAACTGCATCTCCACGGTGACCGTTCCGTCGCCCTGGCACGTTTCGCATCGTCCACCCGGCACGTTGAATGAAAAATGTCCCGCTGCATAGCCGCGCCGCTTGGCGTCCGGCGTCTCCGCGAACAGCTCGCGAATCGCATCGAACGCCTTCATATACGTCGCGGGATTCGAACGTGGAGTCCTCCCGATCGGCGACTGATCCACAATGACCACGTCCTGGATGTACTGGTCGCCTTCCAGCCGGTCGCAAAATTCTTTGATGCTGCCGCCATTTCGTTTCGCTGCCAGCGCCTTGAACAAAACGTTGTGGACCACCGTCGATTTCCCCGAACCGCTGACGCCGGTAATCACCGTCAGCGTCCCCAACGGCAACATCAGGTCCGGGTTTTTCAGATTGTGCAGCGTGGCGCCATACAACCGCAGGAATCTTCCCGAAGGCTTGTGCCTCGTCTGCGGCACCGGAATTTTCGTCTCGCCGCTCAGGTAGCGCCCGGTAATCGATTTTGGATCCTTCAGAATTTCTTCATACGTTCCGGAAAACAAGAGCTTCCCGCCCAATTCTCCCGCGCCCGGCCCCAGATCCAGGATGCGGTCGGCAGACTCGATCGTGTCGGGGTCGTGTTCCACCACCAGCACGGTATTTCCCAAATCGCGCAACGATTTCAGAATATCGATCAGCCGCTGCGTGTCTCTCGGGTGCAGCCCGATCGACGGTTCATCCAGCACGTACAACGCACCCACTAAATGCGAGCCGAGCGACGTTGCCAATTGAATCCGCTGCGATTCCCCGCCGGACAGCGTCGACGTGAGCCGGTCCAGCGTCAAATAATCCAGCCCCACTTCATCCAGAAATTGCAGTCGCGTGCGAATCTCGTGTAGGATTTTGTCGGCAACCTTGGCCTGGCTTTCCGTTAATTTCAATTCCGCAAACAATTGTCGCGCCTCTTTTACGGTCAGTTTGCACAGATCGGTGATGGCCTTTCCGGTGATCTTCACCGCGCGCGCTTCCGCCCGCAGCCGCGTTCCGCCGCACTCCGGACAAGTCGCATACCCGCGATACCGGCTCAGGAACACGCGCACGTGGAGTTTGTACTTTTTGCGTTCCAGCCAGTTGAAAAATCCCTTCACTCCATCATATTTATTTGCCGGATCGCCATCCAGGATCAGCCGCCGCTGCTCCGCGCTCAATTGCCGCCACGGCACGTTCGTCGGAATGCCTTGTGCGCGCGCCCATTTTCGCGCGTCTTGCATCAGCACTTTGTAGCGCGGCTTGGTCCACGGCTCGATCGCGCCATCGTCCAGCGATTTGCTGGCGTCCGGCACCACCAGGTTCAGATCAAAATCGATGGTATTTCCAAATCCCTGGCAGCGCGGGCACGCCCCATACGGATTGTTGAACGAAAACAGCCGCGGTTCCGGCTCTTGATACAGCGTGCCATCGTTCTTGCATTCGAAGCGCTCGTTGAACGTCAACCGCTCCGCCGGATTCCCCGCCGAATCCTCGACAAATTCCAGAATCGCTTCCCCGCCGCCCTCCCGGTAACAAATTTCAATCGAATCCACGAGTCGCGCGCGCGATTCCGGATTCACCGCCAGCCGGTCCACCAGCACATATGCAGGCTTCGCGAAATTTACGTCCAGCAGCGTTTCCGGAGACGAAAACTCATGAACTTTTCCGTCCTGATACAGCCGGTTGAACCCGCGCTTTTGCAGTTCCAGCAAAACAGGCCGCAACGCATCCGCCGCCGGTGCCGCCGCTTTTTTCTTCGAAGATTTCTTCCCGCCAGCGGGAGGTTCCGGCGCCGCCACTTTCAGCGTATACAACACATAAAAGCGCCGCCCCGGCTTCAGCGCCAGAATGCGATTCGCAATCTCATCCGGCGAATCCCGCCGCACCTCCGCGCCGCACTTGATGCAGAACGTCTGCCCGCAGCGCGCAAAAAACAGCCGTAAATAATCGTAGATTTCGGTGGATGTGGCGACAGTCGAACGCGGGTTCCGTGTGGAGTTCTTCTGCCGGATCGCCACAGCCGGCGCAATCCCCGAAATTTCGTCTACGTCCGGCTTTTCCATGCGCTCCAGGAACTGCCGCGCATACGCCGACAGCGATTCCACATAGCGCCGCTGCCCTTCGGCATACACCGTGTCAAACGCCAGCGACGATTTCCCCGACCCGCTGACACCCGTAACCACCGTCAGCGCGTTATGCGGAATCTCCACCGTAATGTTCTTCAAATTGTGCACACGGGCGCCGCGCACAAGGAGAACTTCCTGTTGAGAGCCGGGAGGAGCGATAATTTCGTTGGTGGCCAATGGCAAGCCCAGTCAGCGCGTTCTGCGCGCACTGCTTAAACCTCAAAGTATACGACCACCCGCCAACCCGAGCAAATTCGCCAAATTCGCCTCATCCGGATGTTTACAGCGGGTGCCCCACATGACGCCTCTGCATGTGGGCTCTTGGGTCACTCCGTGTAGCGCCGCGCCTTCAGGCCGGCATCTTGGGTCAGCCTTTGTAGGGCCCGCCTTCCGAGGCGCCAAATTCGTGTCTAGTGAGTCGCTCTCCAAACCGTGCCATGCATGTCCACAGATTCATATGGTTCTCGCATATGCTCCTCAAAGTCCGGCGGAGCGTAAATGAACAAAGCTGCGTTGCTGAGTGGCATTCTGCTAATCCTGGTGTTGAGTGGGTGCGGCCATGCACCCGCGGATACTGCCATCGACATGCAGGCGGCTCGCAAGCTGAGTGACGCCTTCATGGCAGACTTGATAGCGCATCGTTCGGACGCTGCTCTAGACAAGATGGAACCGCAGTTTATTGGGATGGTCAATCGTTCCGATTTTCCATCGCAGTTGGAAAGGCTATTCCAATATTGCGGATGGCCGCTGGACAGCGAGTTAAAGGATATTCAGGACGGAGTCAAAGTCTACCCGGATTTGCACAAAAATCCGCTTCGCAAATTCATTTATGCTGCGACAACGAGCCAAGCTCCAAAGGGCCAATGCTATTTCTCCGTGGATGTGGTCCCCAACGGAAGCACTTTAAAAGTGACCTCGTTTGGCCCACTGAAAGTCACTTCAGGAAAACCGTATCCATAATGACGAACGCCTTGGAATGTTCTGTCACGTGGCCTGGGACGGAGCGCGGTGCGTTCCGCGCGCCAGCCGGAACGAGGCGCGCAGTAGTTGCACAATCGAGATCACGACAGCAAGAAGCAAGCCATAAAAGAAAGATCTATTGATGATTTCCAGCGTTCGCGCGCTCACGGCCTCGCCTCCCACGTTCCCTGGCACGATCCAATAGCCCGCCATGAGCAGGAAGCACCATATCGCCACAGCCGCAACACCCATGCCGATGCGCGTCACCGTGCGCACCTGAATCCAGTCTGGCCGGATCAGGTTAATCCCCGCTTGCGCCATTCCCGCGAACGCCAGCAACACCACCGGTAAATAAAGCTGGTGCCATACCGGCGCAAGTTTCAGGAAAGCGGCGGCTGGTCCAAGAATCAAGAACGGGTGCTGCTGCACCGCGCGCAGCCAGACAATCGAAACTGCCAAAGCGATCAGCCGCGAAACAGAATCGATCCGCGAAACACGCTGCGTACCTGCTTCATCTGCCACGTGCGGGTAAAACGCGCGGCTGCTTTTCTGCGGATCCCAGCGGTCCGGATGCCTGGCCAATTGCCGGTCCACACCAACGAAGATAGCGGTGATGATCGAAAACTGAATCGCCAATTGGAAAAGCAAAACGCCTGGAAGCCCAGCAATGCGGCCGACGGGCTGCCCGCTGACCACCAATAAGGTGAACAGGAAAACGATGACCACGCTGGTGATCCCAAGATTGAACGCCAGCACTTTCGCATAAAACGGAAACAGCACCGGCCCAATCAGTTGCTTGCCAAACGAAAAGCTGCGCTCGTCCTGCCGGTAACGCCCCGCGACGATCAGCGGGTGGCCGTGCGCCTTCAGAATGGCTTCGATCTCCGCCTCCTGCAACGGCCTGCCCAGTTCCGCTTCCTTGTCTTCGATTTGCGATCGGATATTTTCCGACAGCTCGCGAATAATATCGTCCTTCTGCGCAGCGGGCAAATAAGTTCGCAACGTTTTCAAGTAACGATCCACAAGCTCCATGACATGCTCCTTACATTCCTGAATTCTAAAGATCCAAAAACAAAAGCACCCAAGCTACCCTTTCACAATCCCGTTCAGCGAAGCATCGATGTTTTTCCACTCTGCAAGAAGCTGCTTCAGCAGTTGCTTGCCATTTGCGGAAAGCACATAGAAGCGTTTGTTGCGCTTGTCTTCTTCCCGCCACTCGCTCACCAGCAGGCCCTGGCTTTCCAGGCGCCGCAACAGCGGGTACAGCGTGCCTTCGTCGATTTCCATTCCGTGCTCGGCCAGCGCCTTGCGCAGCGTGTAGCCGTACTGCTCCGTGCGCAGTTGCGCCAGGACCGCCAGCACCAGGCTGCCGCGGCGAAGCTCCATGCGAACATTTTCGAAGAGGTTGGAATCAACGGTCATATACTGTGCGCCACCTACTGTACGTCACACACTGTACGCCACACAGTATAACGTGTCAACTCTTTTTTTCAACACTTCGCCGCCGCACCCTTAAGGGCCGAACACATCCATTTCTCACTTTTTGGATTATCCGGATCAGCGGGCCGGGCGTACAAAATTATCGATCAACGCGTCAATCGCACGCCGCCCTCATGCGTTCTCACGGCCTGGCTTCATACACAATATTGAACGGAGTCTCTGTCGCCCGGCGGAACCGGGTAAAACCCGCCGCCGTCAACACTTCCCGGATGCGCGTTTCTCCCGCCTGTGCTCCCAGGCACAGCCCTACCTCCTGGGACCGCGAACACGGAGTGCACAGCAACGTCGAGAACGAGTAGTACACGCGGCCCACTGGATTCAAATTGTCCTTCAGTTCGTCGTTCGCGAACGGTTCCACGATCATCCAAGTCCCGTCTTCGTTCAGCGATTGCCGCACGTGCTTCGCAGCGCCCACCGGATCGCCCATGTCGTGCAGGCAGTCGAACCCTGGAAATTCCTTCGCCTTGGCCACTTCAAAGCTCACGCGGTCCGCCAAGCCTTCGCGCTTCGCGGACTCCCGCGCTCCCTCGATGGATTTATCGTGGTAGTCGAATCCGAAGAATTTCGACTTCGGAAATGCTTTCGCCATCAGAAGCGTTGAGGAGCCTTTCCCGCAGCCCACATCCGCTGCCCGCGCGCCATTTTCCAGTTTCTGCTGTACATCCTGCAACGCGGGAATCCAGGAACTAACCAGGTTGGCCGCATATCCAGGCCGGAAAAACTTTTCGCAGCCATGGAATACTCCGTCCTCATGTTCGTGCCAACCCATTCCAGCCCCGCTGCGAAAAGACTCGGCGATTCTTGGTACCGCCGACAGGGATCCCAGGGCTAGTTCGAAGGCCCCTGGCAGGTACGCGGGGCTGTTCTCGTTGGCCAGCGCAAAGGCCTGCTCCACGCTCAAACTGAACTTATGCGTGTTCGCGTCGTAGCTGATGTACCCGCCCGCGGCTTGCGAGGACAACCACTCGCGCAAATACCTCTCATCAGTTTTTGTCTTGGAAGCAAGCTCGGCGGGTGTCATCGGGCCTTCCGCCAGGGCCTTGTACAATCCCAGCTTTTCCCCGATTACGACCATTCCTGCGTGTACCGCGGCCCCGAGATCCCCCACAAATTGGCCGATAAACGCGTTCAATTTATTCATATCAAGCGCCTGGTGAGGTGCGGCAGTCATTTTTCTCTCCTTTAGCGAAGGATTCGCGAGCGAGGGCTGAGCCCGCCATTGCTGGCGGATTTTGTTCTTCGGAACGAGCGATGTCAATAGGGGTAATTCGAGGTGATGGATCGGTTCGTTACTCTTCTTCCAGCCGGATATGGCCGATGCCGCCCTCAACCGTCAGGTGAATTGTGTTGGGCGACTTGCCGTACGCAGCGTTGGTGTACTCGCCATCTTCTTCCTTCAATCCATGCACATCCACGGATCCCAGGCCGCCGTGCACCGTGGCCACCACGCCCACATTTTTCGGCAGCCGGATCACCGCTTCGCCCACGCCGCCATGAATTTCCGCCTGCAGATCCTTGCCGCGTTCGCCGGTTAAATCGACATTGGCCTGCCCCGCGCCAATATTCAGCTCCAGCCGCGTCAAATCCACATTCGCCAGATTCAAATCTCCGCGTCCCGCGCCCACATCGATTTCCAGCTCCAGCGGCACGTGATTATTCACCCTTAGCTTCCAGGTATTATCCGAATTGGCCATCAACTGGTTTGCGCTCTGTTGATTGATCGAAAGCGATCCCACGCCGCCGTCCACCGAATAATCCACGGATGGCGCGGCCCATGACGGCCCCGACGAAAAATCCGCTTCCATCAATTGCGTCGCTCCGCCCTCGATATGCAATTCCCCCGACGGCATATGCACGGTCATGCGCACGGCCTTCGCATCCTTCAACTCCACCACCTGGTTCTCGTGCGTGTGATGTCCGGAGCCGGCGGAAACGTGCATCCAATCGCGATGCGCGATGCCGCGTTCGTGCCACATCAGCATCCCCAGGATCACCAAAAACACCACCGTGCCGATCGCCGTTCCCACCGGAAACACTAGCGCCCGGTCTGGATGATTGGTCCGCTGCGCGCGGTCCCAAAACATTCCCGCGCCAATAAAGATCAACACCAGCGGCCAATATTTCCAGATCACCGGCCACGGATAGAAGTCCGGAATCCAGCGCGTCATCAGGAACAACAAACCAACGGCAATCAGCAGTAGCGGAAATACCACCGAACTGCGCGGCTTGCGGTAGTCATCAGGCATGCTTGCCCCTTCTTCTCTCTACTACGCAAAAACCCGTCCGAATGTTCCACTTCCCCGACGGCACCGACGCGGCCATCGTAGGCCCACTCCCCCGCGCCGTCAATTCCCTTCCGCGCGCGCCCCATGCTAGAGTTCGACCGAAGGAGCGCGCAAGCGATGGCCCCGTTCGACCGCGTCATCTGGATCGTTCTCGACAGCGTTGGCATCGGCGCGCTGCCGGACGCGGCCGATTACGACGACGTAGGCCGCAGCACCCTGGGCCACATCGCGGAAGCGCGCCCGCTACGCCTGCCCAATCTCGTGAAGCTTGGCCTGGCCAACATTGCTCCGCTCGCGCATCTCCAGCCCGTGCCTGCTCCGCTCGCTTCCTACGGCAAAGGCGCCACGGTTTCGCCGGGAAAAGACACTACCACAGGTCATTGGGAAATGGCCGGCGTCTGGCTGGACCAGGCTTTCCCCGTCTACAAACACGGTTTTCCGCCGGAAATCATCGATGCGTTCGAGGCGCAAATCGGCCGCAAGACCATCGGCAACAAACCCGCCTCTGGCACCGAAATTATCAAGGAATTGGGCGAGGAGCACGTGCGCACCGGCAAACCTATCGTGTACACCTCTGGCGACAGCGTCTTTC
Source organism: Candidatus Acidiferrales bacterium (assembly GCA_963709705.1). Lineage (GTDB taxonomy): Bacteria > Acidobacteriota > Terriglobia > Acidiferrales > UBA7541 > Acidiferrum. The sequence goes on along the minus strand of CAVPXU010000009.1, from coordinate 603,007 downwards.
AGATCGCCGCGCACGAAGAGGTGATTCCCATCGCCGAACTCTATCGCATGTGCGAAATCGCCCGCAAACTTCTGGATGGCAAGCACCGCGTCGGCCGCGTGATCGCCCGCCCCTTCGCCGGACCCGTTGGAAATTTTGCGCGTACTTCGCGCCGCCACGATTACGCCGTCGATCCGCCCAAGCCCATGCTCCTCGATGCGCTGCAGGAACGCCGTGTCTCCGTGTTCGGCATCGGCAAAATCCACGATATCTACAATGGCCGCGGCGTCGACGACTACGTCACCACCAAATCCAACGCTGACGGCATGGAAAAACTCACCGCCGCCGCGCGCGATCGCCAGCACGGCCTGATCTTCTGCAATCTCGTCGATTTCGACATGCTCTACGGCCATCGCAAGGACGTGGAAGGCTTCGCCCGCTCGCTCGAGGAATTCGACGCCGCGCTCACTGACTACCTCCCGCTGCTCGGCCCGCGCGACCTCCTCATGCTCACCGCCGATCACGGCTGCGATCCCAATCCGCGATGGGAAACCACCGATCACTCGCGCGAGTACGTCCCCATCCTGGCCTACTCCCCCGCCCAAAAATCCGGCAACAACCTCGGCATTCGCCCCACCCTCGCCGACATGGGCCAAACCATAGCCGAAAACTTCAACACCACAATCCCCCACGGCACCAGCTTCCTCCCTCAGCTTACCTAACCGAGGCCGACTCTCGTAGCGCTGGCTTTATGCCAGCGCCCCAACGATCATCACAATAAAAACCGCCTGTCATCCTGAGGAGTCCGCGACGAAGTATCTCAACCGGTGCGTCTTGCCACCAAACTCGCCTCGACGCACCGCAAACAAAAAGGCGCTCCAAAATAGGAGCGCCTAATCAACTTTTATTGGCTGCGGATGATCTACTTACCCGACGCCGTCTTCGCCCCGCCCGGAGCGTAATACCCATTCCGCGTGCGCGCCACCAACTTCCCATGGCCACGCGGAGGAATCACGTCCACATGCACGCTACGAAAACTACCATCGCGCGCCGCATTCGATGGATAGTACGCCAGCGTGTACTGGTGCCGGATGTCATGCGCCACTTGTTCGCAGATCGCATGCACGTCTTCCACATTTTCCGGGAAATACGCCACGCCGCCGGACGCCTGCGCAATCTCCGTCAACGCCCGCTTCGCCGTCTTCGCGCTCTTCTTGCTTTCCTGGCTCAGCAATCCAATGGTGTAAATCACCGTATCCGTCTTCTGGATTTCGCGAATGGTCTTCTCCAGCGTGTTCCGGCTGGTGTTATCCTCGCCGTCCGTCACGATCAGCAGCACCTTCTTCTCTTTATTCCCTTTCTTCAGGTGATCCAGCGAACCGATAATCGCATCGTACAACGCCGTGCTGCCGCGCGCGTCAATGCGCTCCAGCGCTTCCTTCAGTTCCGGAATGCTGTTCGTGAAGTCCTTATCCAGGTCCAGGTAAAAGTCGTCGTTAAAATTCACGACAAACGCTTCGTCCTGCGGGTTGCTGCTCTGCACCAGGGTCAATGCCGCTTCATTCACGCGCGGCCGTTTATCGCGCATGCTGCCGCTGTTATCGATCACCAGGCCCATGCTGACCGGAATGTCTTCGCGCTTGAAAATCGCCAGCTTCTGTTCGACTTTATCTTCATACACGCGGAAGTTGTCTTGCGTCAGCCCATCCACGAATTTTCCGCGATCGTCCAGCACGCTGGTGTGCAACACCACCAGGTCCACGTTCACCGCGATCCTTCCGCCCTGCTTATTGCCGCCGTCGGCAGGTGTCTGACCTGGGGGAGGCGGCGGCGCCTGCGGCGACACCGGTATCTGCGCCAGCGCGTTGCCGGCGCACACCATAAAAGTGAACAGGAAAATTGCGGCGATCCGCGAAAGGACGAACCTAAGGTCAGTGCGCCGGCGCGTAGTACCCGGTCTTGGAGTACACAGAGAGCGGAGGGAGGCCCTTCGGCGCGCGCAGCTTGACTTTAATTTTGCGCCACCGGGCGTCGTGGACGTGATTGCTTGGTCGGTATCCCAGTACATATTGGTTGCGTAGCTCCATGCCGATCTTGGACGCGATGTCCGGCAGATCATTTAGATGCTCGACGGCAAACACTCGGCCACCCGTCAATTCCGTAATCTCGGCGAGCAGCGAAGGGCCGTTGAGCTCTTCCGGCGTACGATTGCGATATCCAAGCGGGTCATAAATGCCGATGGCATAGAGCTGGGTATCGGCTTCTTTCACCAGCCGCTTGATATCGTTTTCGTTGTACCTACTATGATTATCTCCTCCATCGGAAAGGATGAGCAAGGCACGTTTGGCGTTGTGTGCACCCCTCATCTGGCTCAAGCCCAGGTAGATAGCGTCCAACAGGGCAGTCCTGCCCTTTGGGGCAGTCAGCATCATCCGGCTTTGCAGATCTTCCACGCTGTTTGTAAACGTGCTGGTCAGCTCCGCGCGCTCGTTGAAGCTCACCAGAAAAAATTCGTCTTGCGGATTGGCGGTCTTGAAAAATTCCAGCGCCGCCTCTCGCGCCTTGTCCACCTTATTAGCCATGCTTCCGCTGAAATCGAAAATCACGCCAATCGAAATCGGCACATCCTCCGACGAAAAACTTACGATTTCCTGTTCGGTGTTGTCTTCAAACACGCGGAAGTTGTCCGGCTCGAGCCCGGTCACCAGGCGATTGTAAGGATCGGTGACCGTCACATTCACCAGCGCCAGGTCCACGTCGGCGCGAATCACTTTTCCCGGCACGATTTTTACCGACGGCGTGTCTCGCGAAATATTGGTCAAGGCCGGCATCGTCACTGACGCCGGTGTCGCCTCTATTTTTGGTGGTGGAGGATCTTCCTGCGCGAGGAGGGGAGTTACTGCACAAAAAACCAACAGGCATGCGATGGGGCAGGTTTTCGCAAGCCAACGAACTTCACGCGTCTTACACCTATCCCGTTTCACGGCCTTCCCCCATCCTTCCGGTTCGCCGGAAGGCCCGCGCGGAGACCACATCATAGCACCGGGATTTCGGAAGGCAAGTCCCATTCCTCCAGTACGCTGCATCTATATTTCCCTTAGACTGGGATTATTACGCCCGCCGCCCTGTGTTAGCATCGGCTCCAGTGCCCCTGCGGAGTCTTCTGCCATGTCTGATCCTAAAGTAGTCGTCGTAATTCCCGCTCGTTTTGGTTCGACTCGACTCCCCGGCAAACCGCTGGTCTCCTTCGCCGGAAAGCCGATGATCCAGCACGTTTATGACCGGGCCAAACGGGCCCAAACCGTACACGAAGTGCTGGTAGCCACGGACGATCAACGGATTATGGACGCGGTTTTCGCCTTCGGAGGCCACGCTCGCATGACCCGTTCCGACCATCGCACCGGAACGGAACGGATTGCCGAAGTAGCCGCCCACGAACCCGGCGATATTTTCATCAACGTTCAAGGCGACGAACCCCTCATCGATCCTCTCGCCATTGACGCCGCCGTTGGCGCGCTCCTCGAGGAACCTCCCGCCCAGATTTCCACCGTTGCGACAGCTATTCGACACGCCGCCGACGTTATGGACCCTAACGTCGTCAAAACTGTGCTCGATTTCGATGACTACGCCCTTTACTTCTCCCGCGCGCCGATTCCCTGGATTCGCGACACCCAGCAGAAGCTCCACGTCAAATACTGGAAGCATCTGGGTCTTTATGTATTCCAACGCGACGCACTGCTCGAATATCCGACCCTTCCCCAGGGCGAACTCGAAAAGATCGAGCAACTCGAACAGCTTCGCTGGCTGGAAAATGGCTGGCGCATTCGCGTCGCCGAAGTTCCCCACGATGCCGTAAGCGTGGACGTCCCGGAAGACATTCCGCGAGTGGAAAAACTGTTAAGAGAGGAAAAGCCCACCGAGAATTAAGCGGGCGCCGTCAGGTCTCCGAACTCATGTAGCGCTGGCTTTTATGCCAGCGGCTTTAACCCAATACCGCACCCTCAAATATTTGTCATCCTGAAGAGCGTAGTTTGCAACGAAGGTTCTCATTCACCACCATCAACGCCCAATTCTGCCTTACTGCTGGGTGATAATCCCCGTGGTCGTGCGGTCATTGTCCGAGCACACCATGACCAACATACCCGCATTCACGAAATAAGCCTGAAAGTCCAGCGTCAGCGATGGCGACCCATTCACGGCGAATTGGTAATGGTTGTTCAGCGTGCCGTTCCCGATGATGGTGAGCGTCCCGCCAATCGGAACATTCGAAGCTGAGGTCTTCGTGGACAGCCCCAAATATTGATAGTCGGACCCGCCGGAAATATTGCTGGAGCCAGAGGAGGATAGGCTGTACTGCACCACATAGTTTTCCTCATACGGCACGGCCGTCGCTACACCCAACTCGATGCCGCTCCAGCCCGAAACGTAATTACCCACGCTTCCGCTTACCGTGAACGGCCCTGCGCTTTGCGCGTACATCGCTCCGCCGCCCACAAATCCGATGCTCGTCTCTAGCAGCGCGGCCTGCGCTGGCGAAATCATGTAAAACACATAATCAAATGTCGGCAATCCCGAAGCCTTGAAGGTAAACGTGCCGCGCCCGCTGCCCGAATTGGCCGTGTCAATCGCGTAAGTGGCCGCGGAAATGTTTCCTCCCTGCGAAACATGCGTGTTATTGCCATCATTATTGGTGTCCAGCGAAATCGTGCCCACCCCGCCATTCCCATCCGCGCTGAATCGCGCCGCGCGGCCCACGTTGCCCGCGGTTCCCACAATTCCGGCGCCGTTGATCACATACACGAAACTCCCGGTGAACTGCGCGTTCTGTGTGGGAATCGTCGCGGCTTGCTGAAGCGCATCCCCGGCGCTTCCGCCCAGGGTGTCTTCCTCCAGCATTTTGAAATGCGTGTCGTCCACGATATAAAATGCAAATGTCCGCCCGTTGAACGTCATCGTGCCGCGACCAAAGCTCGTGCCATTTCCGTTGTTGCTATCCAGCGCGTAGGTTCCCGGCGCGATCGCTGTCGCTCCTGAGGGAGCCCCCGCATTGCCATCGTTCGTGTCCATCACCCCGCCGGTAATGTTGCCGTTCCCGTCTCCGGCCACCTGACCCACCATATTAATGGGTGCGGCCTTCGCGTTCAGAAAGGAAACTCCCGAGATGTTGAACACGTAGGGATGTCCGAGCGCCGCCACCGTAAAGTCCGCGCTTGTTTGCTGGTTAAACGTTCCGCTGCCGGACGCGTTCAGGTCCGTCTCTACCATGTATCCCGTGGTGGTTGACTGCATCGCCAGCGCGATTTGCAGTGAACCCCCGCCTGCCAAAGTTATCGTCGCCGTAGCGCGACCGTTCGACTGCACCTCGTACGTCCCGCTCGCGAACGACACGATCGAAGCTGGCGCACCCGTACTCAGATTCAGCGAGTCCTGCAAGCCGCCGGTAATATTTCCGCTTCCGTCCGCGGTGAACGATCCGATGCGCGCAAAATAGCCGCCAGACAAATCGACCCCGCTCATGGAAAATGCATACTGCCCCTTCAAACTGGCGTTCGAAAACGGCCCGGAAGGTGGCGTTGGAGGTTTGGACCCTCCGCAAGCCGCCAAGCCCATTGCCACCAGTGCGGTCAGTGCCGCGCCGAGCAATTTCCTCACGGCGCGCCACCCGGCGATTTCGCCTGTTGTCCCTGCCGCGGCGCCATGTAAGACAGCGGCATTCCCCGGACGCTTCTCACCACCAGCACTTGGGTGCTTTTTTGCACGATACGCGCCACGAACTGCGTCCCATTCCCGTACGCCACACTTTCCCCGATGATTCGCACCGAATCGCCACTGTGCAGCGTGAAGTGGTTCGCCGACAGCAACCGCGCGTCTCCCAGGTGTACGTCCACGATCCCGTTCCCACTGCGCACAGTTACATGAGCACCAAGCGGCGGCGCATCCGCCGAAGCCGCAAACGCCTCCACTGTACCCACCAATGTCACTTCCCTCGCAAGGTCGTACGAAGCCAAGGCAGCGTTGGCGTCCGCAGCTGTCTTCTTCTCTTGGCCGGCAGCCGCGCAGCAAAACGCCACACCGGCAACCGCAACCATCACCAAATATCGCGTTCCCGTCCGCATCGTGCGAGTCTCCCCGCCATCGCTCATCGATCCAGTTATCCCCAGCCCACAGAAGCCAAAAGTCAATTCCGAGCGCTCTCCAGCATAATCGTTTCCGGCAATCGTGCAAACTCGCCGCGCCAGCGCCACCCCAGCGCTTGTCATTCTGAGGAGCGCGTCTTTGCCTTAAGCGCGACGAAGAATCTCAACCGGCCCATCGCCTCTCACGCATTCGTCGCCTCTATCCCGCCCAAGCAAATCAAAATTCCGATTCTCTGCTTCCAAGACTTTGCATTGACACTCTTCCGCCTTCCGACCATAATTATATGTACGTCAATCCTGCGGAGGTTCGACAAGCTCAAATCTGCCCGGCAGACGCGAGCGACCTGGATGGCGCCAAAATATATTTTTGTTACCGGCGGTGTTGTTTCTTCTCTTGGCAAGGGCGTAGCAGCTTCTTCCATCGGATGTCTCCTCGAAAGTCGCGGCTTCAGAATCACTATCCAAAAATGCGATCCGTACCTCAACGTCGATCCCGGTACGATGAGCCCTTTTCAGCATGGCGAAGTCTTCGTCACCGATGACGGCGCCGAAACCGACCTCGACCTTGGCCACTACGAACGCTTCACCCACGTCAAACTTTCACGCGACAATAACTGGACCACCGGCCGTATCTACGAAACCATCCTGTCGAAAGAACGACGCGGCGATTATCTTGGCAAGACCGTTCAGGTCATTCCCCACGTCACCGACGAAATCAAGCGCTGCATCAAGCGCGTTTCCGAAGGCGTCGACGTGGTTATCGTGGAAATCGGCGGAACCGTCGGCGACATCGAATCGCTTCCCTTCCTCGAGGCCATTCGCCAGATGCGCCTGGAACTGGGCGCCGAAAATACTCTCTTTGTCCACGTCACACTGGTTCCTTACATCGCCGCGGCCGGCGAGCTGAAGACCAAGCCCACACAGCACAGCGTCAAGGAAATGCTTGGCATCGGGATTCAGCCGGACATTCTGCTTTGCCGCAGCGAACGCCACATTTCTTCCGACCTGAAGCGCAAAATCGCGCTGTTTTGCAACGTCGCGGAATCCTGCGTCATTTCCATGGAAGATGTGAAGACTATCTATGAAGTTCCCGTGGAACTAAGCAAGGAAGGCCTGGACGCGCAGATCACTCGCCTGCTTCGCCTGGAAGATCGCCCCGCCAACATGCTGCCCTGGCTAGAAATGCTGAATCGCCTGCACCATCCCAAGGGCGAAGTGCGCATCGGGATTGTTGGCAAGTACGTTCAACTGGAAGACGCGTACAAAAGCTTGCGCGAGGCGTTACTGCACGGCGGCCTGGCGCACAATCACAAAACCGTGATCGAATGGATTGAGTCCGAGGAAATCGATTCTCTGGAGACCGCCGAAAAGCGCCTGAAAAATTACGACGGCATCCTCGTTCCCGGAGGCTTTGGCAAACGCGGAATTCAGGGCATGATTCACACTATCCAGTACGCCCGAGAGCACAAGATCCCCTTCTTCGGCATTTGCCTTGGCATGCAGTGCGCCACCATCGAATACGCGCGCGATGCCGCGGGGCTTACGCACGCGGACAGCACCGAGTTCGATCCGCAAACGCCGGACCGCGTCATCTATAAGTTGCGCGAATTGCTCGGTATTGACGAAATGGGTGGCACCATGCGCCTCGGTGCGTGGCCCTGCCGGCTCGAACCCGGCTCCTTTGCCTACCAAGCTTATGGCGTAACGGAAATCAGTGAGCGCCACCGCCACCGCTACGAGTTCAATCGCGAATACGAGAAAACTTTAGTCGCTGCCGGCCTTCGCATCACCGGCCGCACGCCCGACGAAAATTACGTCGAAATCGTGGAAGCTCCCAACCATCCCTGGTTCCTCGGCTGCCAGTTCCACCCCGAGTTCAAGTCCAAGCCGCTGGAGCCGCATCCGCTCTTCGCCGCCTTCATAGGCGCTTCGCTGGAACACAAAATCCAAAAATCGCGCCCCACCAACGCCACCAGCGCCCAGGAGCCTCAGCCCCACGCACCCGCCCTGCGCGCCGCTCCCCAAGCCTCCGCCTGAATTGAGGTCGCAAGCCCTACTTTTTAACGCCGATCTCGATGTTAACGTAGTTCATACTTGACAAACAAAATATAAAGGCGTACGTTTTGCCCAAGAGCCAGTGTGCAAGGCTGCGCTTTACCCTTTTAAACAGTCTGCTGGCTCCAATCGGTGTTACCCATTTAGTTAACAAAAACCACCCGCAACTCCCCTGGAATCTAACAGATTCAATCTCTTAGAGAACACAGGACTTACACGGCCAATTTGCCCTTTAGAATCAACGGATTTTTTCGCGTTTTTTCTCTTACACGCTCTCCGACTACGCCCCGAGTCTATCTCGCCGAGCGCGAATTGCTTTCCGTTATTTTCACGACTGACCGTTCGGACTTTGAGACCTACGGATTGCGGGCAAGCACCGCTTCCGAATTCTTCCAGTCGAGCGGCCATAGCAGCGCCTGTGATATCTTCATTTAATAAATGACTGCCACCCGCGAAATCTCACTTGGCTCATTACGCCTCGGCGGTAAAAATCCGTTCTTCGTCATCGCCGGTCCGTGTGTTATTGAATCCGAATCTCACGCGCGCATGCTGGCGGAACGCGTCGCAAAAATTGCCGCCGATGCCGGCGTGCCGTATATCTTTAAAGCCTCCTACGACAAGGCCAATCGATCCTCGATCAAAGCGTTCCGCGGCCCCGGCCTCACCGAAGGCCTTCGCATCCTAGCCAAAATCAAATCCGATCTCCACCTCCCGATCCTCACCGACATCCACGACGCCTCCCAAGCCGCCCCCGCCGCCGAAGTCGCGGACATTCTCCAGATTCCCGCCTTCCTCGCGCGTCAGACCGATCTTCTTCTCGCCGCCGCCAAAACCGGCCGCATCGTCAATATCAAGAAGGCTCAATTCCTCTCCCCGTGGGACATGGGCAACGTTGCCGAAAAAGTCGCGTCCTCCGGCAATCCCAACATTATCCTCACCGAGCGCGGCGCTTCCTTCGGCTATAACAATCTTATCGTGGACATGCGCACCTTCCCGATCCTCCAGAAATTTGGCTACCCCGTCGTATACGACGTCACTCACTCCGTACAAATTCCCGGCGGCCTGGGCCATGCCAGCGGCGGCCAGCCCGAATTCATCGAAACGCTAGCCCGCGCGGGCGTAGCCGCCGGCGTCGACGGCCTCTTCCTGGAAACTCACGACAATCCCGCCGCCGCCCTCTCCGACGGCCCCAACGCCCTGCCCCTAGCCCAACTTCCTCAGCTACTCTCCCGCCTCAAGGAACTCTCCACTCTAGTTCGCCGCTGGAGCCCATCATGATCCTTCCCGTCTTCGTAGGGGTCCAGCACTGCCGGACCCCATTCACCCAAACATGTAGCCCCATCTCAGCGCCGCAGCCTCCACGGGTCACGAGCCACGAATCGCGGGTCACGTTCCTATGAGCCTGGACTCCGCACGCCGCGTCCTGCGCATCGAAGCGCAAGCCATCAGCGATCTCCTCGCGCGCCTCGATGCCTCCTTCGATCGTGCCGTCGATTTGCTACTCGCCTGCAAAGGCCGCGCGGTGGTCACTGGCATGGGCAAATCCGGCCTGATCGGCAGAAAAATTTCCGCCACGCTCTCCAGCACCGGCACTCCTTCGTTCTTCCTTCATCCCGCGGAAGCGTTGCACGGCGATCTCGGCATGCTGGCCCGTGGCGATGCCCTGCTTGCCATCAGCTACGGCGGCGAAACCCCGGAAATTCTCAACCTGCTCGAAGCTCTGAAGCGTCTGGAAATTCCCATCGTCACGATGACCGGCAATCTGAAATCCACGTTGGCCGGCGCCAGCGAAGTTGTCCTGGACGCCAGCGTGAAAGAAGAAGCGTGCTCGCTCAATCTTGCTCCCACGGCGAGCACCACCGTCGCGATGGCTCTTGGCGACGCGCTGGCCATCGCGCTCCTCGACCGGCGCGGCTTCAAACCCGACGATTTCGCCGCGCTTCACCCCGCAGGACGGCTCGGCAAGAAACTTCTTCGCGTCGAACACTTCATGCACATTGGCGATGCCTTGCCGCGTGTTTCGCCGGACACCCCGATGCCTGCCACGTTCCACGAAATGTCCGCCAAGAAACTAGGCATGACCACGGTGACTTCTCCCGACGGCAGACTCGCCGGCATCATTACCGATGGCGACCTGCGCAGGCTGATGGAAACGCACGGCGGCGCTACTCTCTCCATGACCGCGGGCGATTGCATGATTCGCACGCCGCAAACCATCGGCCCCGGCCTGCTTGCCAGCGAAGCTCTCAACCTGATGGAAAAGAAAAAAATCACCTCGATCGTGGTAGTCGATCCCGCCACCCAAAAAGTCCTGGGAGTAGTCCACCTCCACGATCTGTGGACCCTGGAACTCATATAGTGCGAAGCCTGTAGCGCAGGGCGAGTCTTCGAGCCATCTCCTAGAACAAAAAAAACGTCATTCCGAGCGAAGCGAGGAATCCCTCTTGGATTGAAACCGACGGAGGGATTCCTCACTCCGCAGACTGCGTTCGGAATGACGGGTTACAGTGTGCGCGTCTATCGAACCAACTTCAACCGCGCTGCCTCTACCGCCTTCCTGAGAAACGCTTCCCCTTCCGGCGTGCTGCGCGTCGCGCCTTGCGTCTTGTCTGGCCAATTCGCGCGGTCGGCCATCATGGCTTCCAGGCCTGCCAGGATTTCCGGATCGCCGCCGGTGAAGTCTTCGATCAACTTCTCCCAGCGAGCCGCCAGTTCCTGCCCCTTCTGTCCCGCTGGATCTTCGCCCAGCGATGCTTCGACATCCGCATGCAACGCGGCCCAGTCTCTGTTCGCTTTTTCCAGGTCTTCGGCGGACAAATTGCTCCTCCGCGCCGCCACCTTTGCCCGCGCTTCCGTGCTGAAGTACCTCCCCTTCCATTCGATGTTCTTTTGCATTTCAAGCTCCTTCACGATGAGTTGAAACAGTTTCCAGTCCGGATCTTTCCTGGACTGAATCGACCGCTGGGCATTGCTGATGGCGCGAATCGCTTTGTCCAGTTGCAGGCGCCTCGCGAACAACACATCGCGCTGCTTCTGCAAAACATCGGCAAGCTTTGCGTCGGGTTCCAGCAGGCCGCGGATCTGCTTCAGGGGAATGCCAAGAAACTTCAGAACCACGATCTGTTCGAGTCGCGCGAAATCTCGCACGCCATACAAGCGATACCCCGCTTCGGAGCGCTGCTTTGGCCGCAACAGTCCCAGCCGGTCGTAATGATGCAGCGTCCGCACGGTTACGCCCGCCAGGCTGGCGAATTCCTTCGCGCGATAAACTTCCTTGGTTCCGGTGTTCACGGCTTCCTCCACGCTCATCGTCAAGCCTGACGCAACGTAAGGGTCAAGCAGCATTTTTATCCGATTTCAGGCGCCGGTTGCCACACCATCGGAAGACCCAAGGCCCGCGGCCACGCCCTGCGCCGCAGGCCTTCTGATACACTTTACGACTCATTCTACTGAGGGAGGCTCCCTTGCCCCGCAGCCCGAAAGTTTCCGCCGCACTCAAGAAACGCGCCGCGCAGATCAAAGTCCTGCTGATGGACGTGGACGGCACCATGACCAATGGCGGGGTTACGCTTCTCTCGCAGCCCGATGGCTCCGCGCTCGAAATCAAGACTTTCGATGCCCATGACGGTCAGGGCCTGACGCTCGCGAACACCGCGGGTATCCGCACCGGCTGCATCACCGGACGCGAAAGCGCCGCGCTGCTTCGCCGCGCCAACGAAATGAAAATGGAATTCATTTATATGAAGCAACCCAGCAAAACTCCTGCCTACGAGGAAATCCTGCGTAAAGCCGGAGTGACCGATTCTGCCGTCGCCTATGTCGGCGACGATCTCCCCGACCTTCCGATTCTGCGCCGCGTGGGCCTGGCCATCGCCGTGGCCGACGCCGTGCCCGAAGTCAAAAAGGCGGCGCACTTCGTCACGCCATCCGTCGCCGGCCGCGGCGCTATTCGCGATGCCATCGAGCTGATCCTCAAGTCCAAAGGTATTTGGGAAGAAATGATCGATAAAGCCCGCGCCTGAAACTGCTTCCAGCGACACCAAGTTGCTTGACTTCCTGCAGGTCCGGCGGCAGACTCTGCCCGCCGATCGCTGCCGCACTTCCTCCTCTATCTTGCGGCGCCAAAAAAGAGAGGATCCCTCATGCGAACGAACTACCTGGCCGTTTTCGTTGCTGCGGTTGCTTACTGGGTGCTTGGCGCGTTGTGGTATGGAGTTTTGTTCAACAAACCATGGATGGCGCTGGAACACATGACCATCGAGCAAGCACAAAGCATGAATCCGACCATTCCTTACATCATCGCGTTTTTGCTGGAACTGCTGATCGCCTACTCGCTTGCGCAGCTTTGCATCTGGCGAAACGCCAACACCATCGGCCGGGGCGCTTCGGTCGGCGTTCTGGTGTGGATCGGCTTCATAGGCCCAATTTCCTTGATGAATTACATGTTCGAGATGCGGCCGAAAACGCTGTTCGCCATCAACGAATTCTATCCGCTGGCTGGGCTCATCCTGATGGGCGCGATTATCGGCGCCTGGACCAAGAAGCCTGCTTGATTGCCGGCCCTTACGTTTCCTGGCGTTCTCAGGCGATAATGGAAGCTCACAATTTCCCTTGCGAGGCTTCCTCTTAATGCACCCATGGCACGACGTTTCTCCCGGAAAAGATTTGCCCCGCGATTTCCAGGCGCTGATCGAAATTCCATTGGGCTCGAACGTCAAGTATGAATTGGACAAACCGACCGGGCTGCTGAAGGTCGACCGCATCATTCATTCCGCGGTGTTTTATCCCGCGAATTACGGCTTCATCCCGCAGACCTACGCCGAGGACAACGACCCTCTCGATGTGCTCGTGCTGTGCCAGGAAGCTGTGCAGCCGCTCGCGCTTATCAAGGCGCGCGCCATCGGCGTGATGACCATGATCGATTCCGGCGCGAGTGATGACAAGATCATCGCCGTGGCCACCAACGATCCCGAGTTCAGCGATTACATCGAGGCGCGCGACCTTCCCCCGCATCGCTTGCTGGTTGTGAAACGATTCTTCCAGGACTACAAGCAGCTGGAGGGCAAGCAGGTGCAGGTCGAAGATATTCGCCCCGCGTACGCCGCCATGAACATCATTGAAAAATCACTGGCGCGCTACCAGGCGATGAAAGAGGAACTTCGTACACCACAGCCGTAACTGGTGAACCTTATGCCTGTCACTCTCAAATGGATTCTGGTTTCGCTGGCGCTGCTGGTCTCCGCCGTCTTTTTCCTGCTCAGCATGATGGCGGGCGGCCCGAAAGACGCACTCTACATGGTTCGCTACGCGCTGCCGCACATGCGTCGCGGCAATCTGAAGGTGGGAGATCAAGCGCCTGATGCGCGGCTGGTGGCGCTGGATGGTTCTACGCGCTTTCACATTCGAGAGAGAACCGGTGGCCGCCCGCTGGTGCTGGTCTTCGGCAGCTTCACTTGACCGCCGTTCCGTCGCCAGGTTGGCGACATCGCGCAGCTCTACACCGACTATAAAGATCATGTCGATTTTCTGACCATTTACATACGCGAAGCGCATCCCACCGACGAGTGGATGATGAAGTCCAACGAGAAGGACCACGACGATGTGTGTTACAAACAGCCGAAAAACATCGAAGACCGCATAGCCATCGCCAACGATTTCACCAAGCGTTACAAATTTGCCGTGCCCTTCGGCATCGACGAAATGTCCAATGCCGCGAATGACGCCTACGCTGCATGGCCGGAGCGCCTCTACATCATCGACGAGGGCGGCCACATTTCCTACAAAGGCGGCAATGGCCCATTTAAATACGATCCGAAAGAAGTTCGCGCCTGGCTCGCCCAGCGCTATGGCGAAGTAAAGCACCCGGAACCCGCGCCCGTCCCTGCGGCCGCAGAAAAGAAAAGCTGACCGCGTTCCTTCTGATCCATGAAAAAAACGGAGCACGGTCCGCGAACTCACACCGGCGCCAAGCATGTTGGCCTGGCCCGCGCGCTATCCAAGCTGGGCTTCTGCTCGCGGTCGCAAGCGTTTGGCCTGGTCCGCGATGGAAAGGTTCGTCTGAACGGCTCGATCGTCAGGAATCCAGAGGCTCCCGTGCGGCTGGGCAAGGATCGTATCGTTGTGGACGGCCAGGCGGTTGCCGCCGCCGAAAAAATCTATCTGGTTCTCAACAAGCCGCACGGCATCGTCACCACTGCCGCCGATGAAAAGGGACGCGACACCGTCTACTCGCTTCTGCCTTCCAATCTCCAGTGGATTGCGCCCGTTGGCAGGCTGGATCGCGCCAGCGAGGGTTTGCTGCTGTTTACAAATGATTCCGAATGGGCCGCGCGCATCACCGATCCCGCCTCGCATCTGGACAAAACGTATCACGTGCAAATCGGCGCGGTGGCGGATGCTCAGCTTCTCGAGGCTTTGGAGCGCGGAATGGAAACTCCCAAGGATGGAGAACTGAAAGCCAAGCGCGCCTCGATCCTTCGCACCGGCGAGAAAAATTCCTGGCTGGAGATCGTTCTGGATGAAGGCAAGAACCGGCAAATCCGCCGGATGCTCGATGCGTTTGGGATTGAAGTGTTGCGTCTGATTCGTGTATCGATTGGTCGTTTAGAGTTGGGAGATCTGGCAAAGGGCGCACACCGGCGGTTGAGTGCGGACGAGAAGACCATGCTGGATTAAGAACTCTGAAGGCTAGGCGAGCCCTATTTGGCGGTTTCCAACTCGCTGGTGCCGTAAATGGGCGAATCCTTCGGGATCGGCTCGTTCCAGATGTAGTGGTTAAACCAATCGAGGTTGGATTGCTGCAGCGCGTGGATCGATTTCGGCTTATTCACGCCGTGTCCGAAGCCGGTATAAAGGACCATACGCGATTCCACGCCCTGGTCCTGCAAGCCACGATACAGCTCGTAGCTGTCCGGCACGGGCACGCGCTTGTCGTTGCTGCCCTGTTGAATCAACGTTGGGGTTTTGGCCTGCTTGATGGTGGAGATCGGCGAGGTCTTGGCGTAAATCTCCGGATCGTCCCACGGGGTTGCGTGCAGATATTGCCGCGTGAATGGCGTGATATCGGTGTTGACGTAATAGGTCATCCAATCGCTGATGCCCGCGCCTTCAGAAATTGCCTTGAAGCGGTCCGTGTGCGTCGTCAGAAACGAGGATATGTAGCCGCCCTCAGACCAGCCCATGGAAGCCATGCGGCTTGGGTCGACCATGCCCTTGCTGATCAGATAATCCACACCGCTCATCACGTCCCACATGTCGCCAACGCCCAGGTTGCGCACATTCAGAGCGCGAAACGCCGCGCCATAACCCGCGCTGCCGCGATAATTCGGTTCAAGCACCAACGCGCCCTTGGCCAAAAATTGCTGAATCGGATAAGCGTAGCCCGCCGCAGCAAGCATTGGCTCCGAAGTTCCCGTGGGACCGCCGTGAATATCCACGAACAAAGGATATTTGCGGCCTGGATTATAATCGGCGGGCTTGTACAACACGCCTTCGATTTCGGCGCCGTCCTGGCTCTTCCAGGAAATCACTTCGGGCTTGCCCAGGGTCCAGTCCTTTACCTGCGCGGTCATGTCCGTCAGCTTCTTTGGCAGGAATGGTGAAACGCGAGAGACGGATAATTCCCTCATGTGCGTTGCATCTTCCGTAACGATCGCAACGGTTTTGAAGTCCGTCGTGAAGGAAAAGTCCTCCGCAATGAAGACGTCGGGAGAAGAAATGCGCTGAATGTCGTCGGTCTGCGGATTGATACGGAACAGATGAACATTGGTTTTCTGTACGGCCGCGAAATAGATGCCGTCGGGGCCCCAATCCAGGGGATATTGATCTTCATCAAATTTGCCGGTCAGATCTCGCACGTCAGCGGACGTGGTTGCCGGCTTGTTCACGACCTTGGCGAGTTCGACCACCGCAATGTGGCCGTTCGCATAGTAAAAATAAGGCTGCGCGAGCGCGGTCTGGAATGCCAACTCCTTGCCGTCGGGCGAAAACATGGGATCTGAGTCTGGACCTTCCAGCGCCACAATTTTCTTCATGGCGTTGTTTTTGGAAAGTTCCAGCAGATAAATGTCCTGATTGCCGCGAAACGCCAGCAACGGGTTCGCGGTTGCGCTGAAGGCGATCTGAGTGGAATCCGGCGACCAGGCGAAACTGGTCACATTCATCGACAGGTCCGTTATCAAGCGCTTTCCCGCTGCCGGAAGATAATTCTTTTCCGCTTCGGAGATGTCCACGGACCACAACTGATTTTGCCGGTAATCTTTTTCAAAAACTTCGTAATCGCTGTATTTTTCCTTGCGGTCCTTGCTCGCTTTGGTTTCCGGGGCATCCGCGCTGAAAGCGATGGACTTGGAATCTTTCGACCAGTGAAACTCGCCAATATCCGTTTCCGATTTTGTCAGTTGCCAGGCCTCGCCGCCCTCCGGCGAAATCAGCCAGATCTGATGGCTTGCGGGCTTGCCCGGTTCCTTGTCGGCCTCTTTCTTATCGTCCTTCTTCTCTTCTTTTTTCTCTTCTTTTTTCTCTTCCGCTTTTATTGCGGGCGTCATCGGCTCTATGGCGGCCGGTTCCCGCTCGGTCACGAACGCCAGCCAGCGTCCATCGGGCGACCAATCCGCGCCCCCAGCCGATTTCTTGCCGCGCGTGAGCTGGAAGCTTTTGCCGGTTTCCACATTTACCAGCCAGAGTTGCTGCACGAACTCGTTATCCTTCCAATTTGTTTCGCGGATTTCGTACGCCACGAATTTGCCGTCCGGCGAAATCTTGGCAGAGCCAATGCCCTTCAGGCTGATCGACTCTTCGATTGTCGGCGTGTGTTTCGCTTGTCCCGCCACCATTTCAGGCAGCATCATTCCGGCAAAAACGAGCATTGCCACGATGCTCACGATCTTTTTCACAGTGTGTCCCTCCGTGCCAAACGGATGAGTGTACTCACAATCGTCCATCAGCAGGTACGCAAGTTTTCTGGCGGAAGTTCCAAAACGGGACGCACTATCGCCTCGCTCATTTCGTCCACCTGATCCTTTGCACAAGTCTTTCACGATTTCCCAACGAAGAGCAACAGAAGCTGTTAGAGTAGAGAGACCATTATGAGCATATTTTCTTCGTTAAAGCAGGACAAAACATTCCACCAGCCCGTCAATTGGGGCGTGACAGCTATCATGATCGCCCTCCACTTATGCGCGCTCGCCTCCGTCTTCTTTTTCACGTGGAAGGCGCTGATCGTGTGCATCGTGATGTGGTGGGTTGCCGGCAGTCTCGGCATCGGCATGGGCTATCACCGGCTGCTGACGCATCGCGGCTACAAGACTCCGAAATGGATGGAGTATTTCCTCACCACTTGCGGCACGCTCGCGTTTGAAGGCGGGCCGATCGCCTGGGTCGCCACGCATCGCATTCATCACCAGAACACGGACAAAGAAGGCGATCCGCATTCACCGCGCGACGGCGGCATTTGGGCTCACATGGGCTGGATTCTGACCGGCCGGGCCATGCATCGCGACCGCACCGAACTTCTACCGTATGTGCCCGACCTTCGCAAGGACAAGTTTCATCTTTGGATCAGCAAGTGGCATGTGGTTCCTTCGTTGGCTGTCGCCATTCTCTTCTTTGCCATCGGTGGCTGGCCCTGGGTTTTCTGGGGCGTCTTTTTGCGGTCGGTGATGAGTTTGCACTTCACCTGGCTTGTGAATTCCGCCACGCACATTTGGGGCTCACAGCGCTTCGACACCGGCGATACTTCCACGAACAGCCTGTGGGTGGCCATCCTCACCTTCGGCGAAGGCTGGCACAACAATCATCATGCGCACCCGCAGGCAGCGCGCCACGGCTTCACGTGGTACGAAGTGGACATGAACTGGTACGGGATCTGGACGCTACGCACTCTTGGTCTCGCCTGGGACATCAAGCGGCCGAAGCTGGAAGCGGAACCTGCCGGCCGCCTCGCGGCCTGACGAAGACAAACCCTCCCTCTCAACTTATTTCGAAGTGCCTACCATTGGGCTTTCCGGCTTGGAGAAGCGGGTACCTTGGAGGCGGTAGCCGTTGCGCGTGCGCACGTGGCAATTTTTGAGGCGCGTCGAATTTAATTTTACGGTGATGCTGCGCCAGCCGCGATTCGGATTCGGTTGCGGATAGTAGCTCAGCGAATACAGATGGGCCAAGTCGTCGCGGATCGAGGCAAACGCGCGCTGCTCGTCTTTCCAGCTTTTCGCGAAGTAGGCCTTGCCCCCGGTGGCCGCGGTCATGCGCTCGAAGACCGCCGTTGAAATGGGCTCCAATTGCGCCTGCTGCGTGCTGACCATATAAATGGCCGTGCCCGTTGATTGCGCCAGTTCCGCTACGTCTTCCGGGGGAACGATGCTGGCATTATCCGGACCGTTGGAGAAAACCACGATCACTTTGCGGCCGGTATATTGCGCGGCGTCTTTCACGGTGAGCAGCAGGCAGTTGTATAGTGCCGCATCGTCACCTGCGACAGTTGTGCGCACGCCCTGCAAGACCTGAGACTTCTCCGAAGTGAGCTTCGCCGCCCGCGAAAGATCGCGGCTGTAGGAATAAAAAGCGATACGGTCCGCGCCTTCCAGAGAACGGATGAAATCGGATATGGCGTCCTGAGCGTATACAAACCCGCGATACATATAATTGCTGGTGTCAAACAGCACAAACACGTTTGCCCCGGCGATCACAGAGTTCAGCTCGGCTGCCGTTAGTTGCTTGCCGTTTTTCGCATCCGGAGCAGGAGCACCGTTATTCAAGTCGCCCTTGGAGGCGGACGCCTCGATCAACTGACGGCTGGGTTCGTTCCCTTCCCCAAAGGTTGCGATCTTCTGCGAGATGCCATCTTCCACGATCGAAAAATCGCCGGGCTGCAGCCCCGTTACGTAATTCCCATGACTGTCGGTGACGGCCACGTTGAGCTGCACCAGATCTACCATCACGTGAATGTGGGAATCCAACGGCACGGGTTCCTGCGCCGTTATGCTTTGCACTACGTAGAGACACAAGGCTGCACATGCACTCAGAATTGAAACAAATAGTAGTTTCTTCACGGTCCCTATCCTTATCCCATCCCAGACGTTTGCGCGCGGAATCTCCTCGGGAACTATTTTCCAGGTACAGCCACACCGCCCGACAACGACGTCTTTCCTTTGCGGACCTCGTCGCCCGTCTCTCGCAACGCTCGCAGCGTGGCCGGCCAATCTTCCAATTCGCTGGCCGCGATCCTTTCCACCATCCTGCGCGTCAGGTCTGGCACCATGCGATTCAGCACCACCGGGGAATAACCCATTTCATCGGCCAGGCGCGCCCAATAGAGATTCCCGGAATCCCAGCATTCGCCCATCAAGCGGCTGTAGTTGCCGCCCAACGCGGGGAATGGTCTCACACTGATGAACTCGCGCGCGTACGTCTGCGTGAACACCGGATGGATTACGCCGAAGTCTTGCGACAAACGTTCCCAGCTGACCTCTTTCGGATCCTGCTGGATCAGTGCATCCAGTTCCTTGCCCGCGGGGCTAACCCGCTCCAGGTCGGCCGGATATTTCGCTCGGAACTGAGCCGTCAGGAAGAAAGTATCGGCCGGAGAAACGCCCTCCAGCACTTCACTTTTTCTACCCGATTGCAGGGTTTCCTCCAGCCAGGCGCGGCGCTGCGGAAACATGCGTTCGGAAAGTACGCCAACGACCTTTGCTCGCAGATCTTCGTCAGTCAATGAGGCGGTCAGCAGTTCCTCTCCAGCGCGCTGATAGAGCGCGACGGCGTGCACCTCATTGCGGCTCACGTTCCACCAGCGCGGCACGATGGCATTGCTCAACAGGCCCGGAACAAATTGCTGCCAGATCAACGCCTGCACGTGATCGGGGGCAATGAAGTCCTGTTCAGACTCCGAAAGAGCATAAGGGAGATCGGCGAGGGATCCGATCAAGTGCGCGCCGCCTCCGGCGGGAGAGCCGGAACCAAAAAGCCGCGGGGCCTGCCACAGGTGGTCCGCGCCGATTACGGTTTCTCCGGAGAAATCATGCGAGCGGACAAAGAGCGGGTTATTGTGCAAGACCTGCGAACCGGGTGGCTCGTAGTAGGCGTAATTCATGCCGACCAAACTATCCCTGATAAAGGTGGCAAGCTGGCCGCGGGCCGCTTCAATTTGCTTCGGCGAAGTGGGAGGCTTAAGAGTCTTGAGCAAATCGGTGCGCATCTGCTGTTCGGTATGACGGTTGTTGTATGTGCCCGCAGCCCAGCGAGAGCGCTCGCTGTTGGTAAAGATGGGCCGCGGCATTTCGAATTCGCGAAGTTGGCCCCCCAGCGCTTCCACGCCCGCTCTTTCGGCGCTGTCGCCTTGTTCGATTTTTTTCAAGCCGTCGTCCAGCGCAAATAATGTGTCCAGAGAAACGAGCCGCTGATCGTCCATGACCAACCGGATGCGGTTAGCCATTTCCTTGTGCATTTGCTGGCCTTCGGCGGAGACTTGCGGCGCTCCAGCGAGCAAACTAATCAGCTCGTCCTGGGTTCCGTGCGTTTTCCCGGTTGCGGCGTTGAAGACTTGCCCGAGGGAAGCGCGCGCAGCCGTAACGAGTTGAGCGTCCGATGGGATGGCATCGAACGGCTGAATCACTTGCATCCACGAAGAATTCAGGTGAGCCGGGTCGATTTCTCCCTGCCGCGCAAGGATTTGCCAAAAGCCGACATTGGCCTGGAAAATTCCCATCGCATTTCCGCGCAGCGTGTGATCGGAGATTTTACTCAGAGCCTCTGCGGTCCGTAGAAAGTGAGTAATGGACTCGTCATTCAGTTCGGGGAATTCGCTGAAGATCAGATATTGATCGCTGAAATCCGCGTAGCGCGCGGCCATCAACAGAACTGCCGCAGCGCTCAATCGCCGCGACGGCCCACGCCGGTGATCCAATTCGCTCAGACAAAGATAGGCCTGCACCGGGCCGGAATCGGTTTCCATCCGCGAAAAAGCAAACATCGCTTCCGCCAACTGGTCCGGATTTTTCCAATCCGAAAAGTGCTTGGTTAAGCCGTGCATGAACTTGTTATCGGCCCTCTGGCGCAAAATTTCGCTCCAGACCTGCAAGCCGCCGGGCACATAGGGATCGCCGTTGGCATCCCACTGCAAGCGGGTGGTCAACACCATCAAGGCAGGCGCAGGCCGAAAAGCCACTCTGGCGCCCGCTTCCGCAGATGCTCCGGGGGAACGGAACGCGGCATAATAATTTTTCAATCGATGGCTTGCGGCGAAGTGTGCCTGCTGGCTCAAGCTGGTTCGCGCCATCGCGTCATAATACGCGGCCAACCACCCGCGGTCCGCTGTCAGGAGCCGGAGAACGAAGTCCGCCGGAGCGCGCGGACTCGCACCCGCCATGAATTGCCAGTCCTTTTCCGCCTCTTTTCCGCCGGGGACCACGACGGCGCCGTCACGGATTAGGAGCTGGCTACCGTAGAGATCGAGCGTAGGAGCGGTGGGAAGCAATTTTTCCAACCCGATTTGTCTCTGCAAGGCGAGTCGCGTCTGCGGTTCGATTCGCGACATCGCCCAGTACAGCCGCGCCAATTGCGGGTCATACAACAGGCTGTCCAGAAAGTCCCTCTTCTGATCTCCCTTCTTAGCGCTTACCGCAACCCATTCCGCGGGCGTAAACAACGCCGGAACATTGCTGCCCTGATAAGGATAGGTGAAGGGAGCATCGTGCTGCAGCGCTCCCTCCAGTTGCAGCAGCGGAAATCCTGAATCGATGGTCAGAAAAGCTTTTTCGGGATCGGCCGTAACCAAACTCATGCCATCGTGCCCACACTCCCCTTCCGTTCTGTAGCCCAAGACACGAAGCAGTGCGTCCGAGTCTTTGCAGCCTTGCACGCGAAGACTCGCTGGCTGTCCGGCAAGAGTGGTCAATTCCTTTGCTTGTTGGACGTAACGCCGCAACAAAATCAGGTACTCGGTCGATCGGCCCAATTCGTAGCCGTGCAGGATCACGTTGTGCGCAAGGATCGGCAACACTTCTTCCGACGAAACTTCCTGGCTGATTCCACTCATGCGCAGGAAGGACCGCAGCGGACCGGGAATCGTCACCTGATGTTCAGCTACGGACGAATTCGCATTTTGGCCGGACTGGTCCGATGCAGAGGAAAAATGCGGAGGTGTCGCAGCGCGAGTGACCGGACACGAAGCGGTCTGGGACAGACTGCCGAGACAAAACAGCAGGAGGAAGTAAGAAGGTTTCACAATTGCCCCCCTCGTCGCCTAAGGCGAGGCGGTCGCCTGAGTATGTGGCAGGAGTCTACTCCTACGTAGCGGCATATCCAATTAACATTTTTCTGATCCTCACGTAAGTCAGGCAAAGCTTGTAGGGGTGCAGATTGGGGAGTTTCGGAATGGCACTGGCAGAGCCTTCACAGGCCGTCCACAGGGTCTTCACACGGACGTAACGTCGCGCCGATAAAGTTTCGCCTGTTTTGTCCGCGCTGCCTGTACAGACACAGGTAAACGTCGGAACCTTATGGAGGCCTGGATATATGCGCAGAGTTTTTGCAAGTTTGCTTGCAGGAGTATTGCTCAACCCGGGGATGATATACGCTTCACCGGGCGGCTATAGTCCCACTGCTACACCAATCAAGCACATTGTTGTGATTTTTCAAGAAAACGTATCGTTCGACCACTACTTTGGAACCTATCCCAATGCATTGAATCTTAAGGGAGAGCACCCTTTCCACGCCGCACCGGGAACGCCGTCGGTGAATGGATACGGGGCGGCACTTTTGACGCACAACCCCAACCTAAATGCTGCCAATAAGGCGGGAGCCACGAATCCTTTCCGGTTGAGCCCGTCCCAGGCATCCACAGCGGACCAGGATCATGCCTACACACCAGAACAGCAAGCGTTCGATGGCGGCGTAATGGACCTGTTCCCGGAATTCACTGGAACGGGAGGCACTGCGGCTGGCGGGACCGGCTCGCCTGCGATTTTCAACACCACTGGCCTGACAATGGGCTACTACGACGGAAACACCGTGACGGGCCTGTGGAACTACGCCCAGCACTTCGCCATGAGCGACAACTCCTATGACACGAACTTCGGCCCTTCCACACCTGGCGCGCTGAACTTGGTCTCTGGTCAAACGAATGGCGCGATCGATAACGTGAACGGCACCGGATCCTTGATCGAAGGCGGAAACGGCGGCTACACCGTGATCAGCGACGCGGACCCTGCGGGCGATGTTTGCTCGACTTCCACCGGTGAAAAGTTCTCCATGAGTGGCAAGAACATCGGGGACCTGCTTAATGCGGCGGGGGTCAGCTGGGGCTTTTTCGAGGGCGGCTTCGACCTGACGGTCACAAACAGCAACGGCACAACGGGCTGCAAACGGAGCACGACCTCGGCGATCACCACGATCACCAAAGTGGACTATATTCCGCATCACCAGCCGTTCCAGTATTACGCCAGCACCGCGAACCCAAACCACATTCGTCCAGCATCAATTGCCGAGATCGGCAACCAAGGTCCGGCGAATCACCAATACGATACGCACGACTTCTTTGACGCCGTGAGCAAAGGCAACTTCCCCGCCGTCAGCTTCCTGAAGGCCCCGGGCTATCAGGATGGCCACGCCGGCTATTCGGACCCGCTCGACGAGCAGACCTTCATCGTGAACACCATCAACTTCCTGCAGAAGACACCGGAATGGCAAAACACCGCGGTGATTATCGCGTATGACGACTCTGACGGCTGGTACGACCACCAGATGGGCCCCATTGTGAACCAGTCCCAAACGCCTGCGGATGCGCTGACGGGCACCGGTTTTTGCGGCCAAAGCACCACCAACATCCTCGCGGGCCTCACCGCGTCAACCGCGCAGGGTCGCTGCGGTTATGGCCCCCGTCAGCCCTTCATGGTGATTTCGCCGTACGCACGGCCGAACTTTGTGGATCACACGACTACGGATCAGAGTTCGATCATCCGCTTCATCGAAGACAATTGGTTGGGGAGCGAGCGCATCGGAAACGGTTCGTTCGATTCCATCGCCGGAACCATCGCCAACATGTTCGACTTCAACCACTGCCGGGAAGAGGATGGCATCCTGATCCTGAGCCCGACGACGGGAGAGGTCGTGGCATCTCACGGGTGGTAATCCACACGATTGAAGGAACACAGCCAAGAGTGGCTGTGCCAGAAGTGGACTGAGTATAAAATGCAGCGGGCGGGCGAATTCCTATTCGTCGCGCCCGCTGTTTTTTGTGTTTGATCGCTCTCTTAGTGGAAAGGTACAGGCATGCCGATCAACAGGCGCGGTTTCTTGCGCACGGGCACACTCGCAACCGGAGCGGTGTTGACGCAACACGGAGGAGGCAAGCTCGCGACCACTCAGGCGCGACCGGCGCTGGACCCCAACACGCTGACGCCGTTTGTGGATCCTTTGCCGATTCCTGCGCTCGCGCGCAGCAACGCAACGCGGCCTAGCCCGGAAAATTCAGCGATCAAGATTCCCTACTATCGTGTGCCGATGCGGGCCTTCGAGACCAGCGTTCACCGCGATATGAAGCCGACACGCATGTGGGGCTTCGGCGGCATGTTTCCTGGCCCTACATTTGATCTTGCGAGCGGACAAGCGGTGCTGGTGGAGTGGGCTAACGAACTGCCGAGCGAACACTTTTTACCGATCGACCACACGCTGCATGGCGCGGAGGCGAACCAACCGGCGGTGCGGGCGGTGGCACATCTGCATGGCGGCAAAGTTCCCCCCGAAAGCGACGGCTACCCGGAGAACTGGATCGTGCCTGGAAAATCCGCGCTGTATCACTATCCAAATCAGCAGGACGCGGCGATGCTGTGGTATCACGACCACGCGATGGGAATAAATCGCCTGAATACGTTTGCCGGGCTTGCCGGGGCTTATATTCTCCGGGATAAGGCGGAAGACGCGCTGCACTTACCCAACGGGAAATACGAGATTCCTCTGGTGCTTTGCGACCGCATGTTCGATAAAGACAGCCAGCTTTATTATCCGGTGTCCGACAAAGAGGAATCTCCGTGGATTCCGGAATTTTTTGGCAATGCGAACCTGATCAATGGGAAGCTGCTTCCGTTCCTGGAAGTGGACCCGCGACAATACCGGTTTCGTGTGCTCAACGCCTCCAATGGCCGCTTTTACCATTTGTCGCTTTCGAATAAATTGCCATTTCATCTGATCGGGACGGACCAGGGACTGGTTAGCGCTCCGGTTTCGATCGGTAAGATCATGATTGCGCCGGGCGAGCGCTTGGACCTGGTCGTCGATTTCAAGGATAGCGCCGGAAGTAAGATTCTTCTCAACGACGATAGTGTTTCTTTGCTGGAGTTTCGTGTTTCCGGCGAGCGTGTAAACGATGACAGCGCGTTGCCAAGTTCGCTTCGTACGATCGAGAAGCTGCAGGAATCCGCGGCTGTGAAAACGCGGTTATTGTCGCTAGATGAGGTGGATGACCTGGTGCAGAATCCCGTGAAAATGTTGCTGAACGGGAAAAGCTGGCACGATCCGGTTACGGAAAATCCGGTGCTGAGCTCGACGGAGATATGGTCGTTCGTTAACCCCTCGGACGATTCGCATCCCATCCATTTGCATCTGGTGAAATTTCAGATTTTGGATCGCCGGAAGATCGAGAACTTTGCGTATGTGAGCCACCAGCAGATCCGGTTTACCGGACCGCCGGTTCCGCCCGATCCGGACGAAGTTGGATGGAAAGATACGGTGCGCGCGCATCCGGGTATGATGACGCGAATCATTGCGCGATTTGAGGGCTATCCGGGCCGGTATGTGTGGCATTGCCACATTCTGGAGCATGAAGACAATGAGATGATGCGGCCGTATGACGTGCTGCCGAATGCATAGGATCGCGATTTCCAGGAATTGTTTGCGGATTGCTGACATGACTGAAGCCTGCGCCTGCGAAGAGCTCGAGCCAGAAAAATCGGTGCGGTTGCTGGGGGGCTGTTATCGGGGATAAAATTTGTTCTTGCCGCAGTGCGGAGGTCAGAGCTTATGTGTCGGAATATCCGGACTCTGTTTAATTTTGATCCGCCGGTGACGGAGGAAGAGGTTCGAGCCGCTTCGCTGCAGTTCGTGCGCAAGATCAGCGGGTTTAACAAGCCGTCGAAGGCGAACGAAGCGGCGTTCGTGGCCGCTGTGGATGGAATTGCCGCAATTTCAGGTCAACTTCTCCATTCCCTGGAAACGAACGCAACGCCGAAGAACCGGGAAGAAGAAAGACTGAAGAGGCAAGCCAAGTCCGCCGAAAGATTCGGCGCTTGAGATTGCGAGAAAAAACAAACGTCTCAGGGAATTAAGTTTGGAGAGTCGGGATCGGTTGAGATCCTTCGTCGCAGAAAGCGCCCCTTCGGGATGACAACTTTGCTGTGGCTGGCTAATCGGCGGTGGTTGGCTAATCGACCTGATTGTGCCGGTGCTTGAGTTATGATTGGTTCTCTTTCGCTTGCCTGACTGAAAATTCCTAAGGAGAAATTGCATGGAAATCGATACTCGACGCAGCTTCTTTGGCAAGATCGCGGCGCTGGCGGCTGGTGTGACCGGCGCGACGAAACTCTTCGCTCAACAGGGTCCACCTGTGGGCGCACCTGCCCCGGCCGGAGGAGCGGCGGGAGAAATGCCGCGGCGCGCTGGCGGAAGCAATCACGTGCACGACGGAATTTATTATTTCTCTGGAACTGGCGCAAACGACGGCTATCCGAAAGAGGATCATGTGCTGGTGACGGACCCGTTTGAGAAGCACGTGACACGGACTATGGATGCGCTGAAGAAATCCGTAGAGCGCAACGGATGCACGATGGACAGTATTCTGCACCTGACGGTGTTTCTGTGTTTGCCACTGGCGGATGGCACTCCGATGCCAAGCGGCAAGGCGCGATTCGATGCGCACAAGGCGCAGTACGATGCGCTGAATAAGATTTACGGAACATATTTTTCGCCGGGGAAGGCGCCGTCACGGGCGTGCATGGCGCTGGAATGGATTCCCGGGGATTCGTTGATTGAGATCGTGGGAAGCGCGAAGGTGGTGAATGCGGGAGCGGGGGGAGAGTGAGGGGCGGTGAAGAGTAGGATTCTTCGCTTCGCTCGGAACCGGGGGGCCTAAAACCCGCGTCTACATAGGGCAGCAGATTCATGTTTCGGTGGTGGCGGCAGCTGGGCTGCCGCTTCGGGTTTTTAGGTAGGGTTGGGTTTGTGAAAGCGGGAGCTGGGCTCCCGCACTCCAGAGAGAGGATGCTATGGGCATGAAGTTTGGGTGGGATCGACGGGCGTTTTTGGGTGCACTTGGGGCAGTTACGGGAGGATTGTTTGCGCCGGGGGAGTTGGGCGCTGCGGGTGCGTTTGGAAAGAAGCATAAGGCGGGGCCTGCTGGCGTGGATGGCAGTCCGATTGTGCCGATTACCAGCGGGCTTGGCTCTACGGGAGATATTTACGCGGAATTGGGAGTTACGCCGCTCGTCAACATCAACGGCACGGTGACAGTGATTGGCGGGTCGGTGATGAAGCCCGAAGTGATGGAACTGATCCGGCGAGGCAACGAACATTTTGTGTTGATCGACGAGTTGGAGGTGGCAGCCGGGAGATTCATCGCGAAGATTTGTAAATCTCCGGCGGGGTACACAGGACTGGTGACGGGCGGTGCGGCGGCGGCCATGGTGGTCGGCTACGCAGGAATGATGACCGAGGACCTGGAACCGCGGATGCGCAACATTCCCGACGTGAGCAATTTCCCGCGGAACGAAGTGATCATCCAGAAGAGCCACAGGTATCCGTTTGAGCACCAAATCAGGCAGACGGGCGCGAAGCTGGTGGAGGTAGAAACGCGAGAGGAGATGATTGCGGCGATCAACCCGAAGACCGTAGCGATCCATTTCACCAATATTTTGTCAGCAAATGGAAAAGTCAGCGGCCCGGAAACCGTTGCCATCGCCAAGGAGCACAACATTTATACGTTCAATGATGCGGCCGCGGACGTTCCGCCGAAAGAGCGGCTGTGGGAATACCCGGCGATGGGGTTCGACATGGTGACGTTCAGCGGCGGGAAGGACATCCGGGGGCCGCAGGCTTCGGGCGTGTTGATAGGCAAGGAAGAGCTGATCCATTACGCGCTGCTGAACATGAGCCCGCAGGAGGATCGCATCGGACGCTGCTGCAAGGTCGGGAAGGAAACGATTTTCGGGCTGCTGAAGGCGCTGGAAATGTTCGTTAATGAAGACCTCGACGAAATGCTGAAGATTTACGACGCGCGGGCGCAGGTGATTACCGATGCGGTGAAGAAATTTGGAGTGACGGCGTTGCCGCGGCAGTTCAATCCGCAGGCGCTGGGGAATGTGACGCCGCGATATAGCTGGCACATCGATCCGTCCAGGCTGAAGATTACCGGGCCGGAAGTTATGCAGCAACTGGCGGACACTCGGCCGATGGGGATTGGCAGCATGGGCGCCGGTGCGAGCGGAATGCGGGGACGGGACCCGAACGCGCCCGCCGGCGGGGAGAATCACGGCGGCCATCACGGTCATCCGAGCGATCCACAAAGCTTCGGATTTGCCGTGTGGCAGTTGAAGGATGGCGAGGACAAACTGATCGCCGGGCGGTTGGTGGAGATTTTCGGGGCGGCGCCAAAAGCTTAGCGTTTACTGATCCGGTTTACGATTTGAAGCGACGTGGTCGTGATAATTCCGTGCGCACTGAGGGAAAACGCTTTCCAGACTGGTGGGCGGAATTCCAGGAGACTTGCGGGCGGTCTCGCCGCCGGCGGCGGGATGTGGCGTGGTTCGTTTGAGTTAGCCGTGGTTCCGATAGGAAGAGATATTTCTTCGGCGTGGCATGAAATTTGCACACGCTAACTACTGCGGGCTGCTTGCCGCGACGCTTCAATGCAAACGGCCCTTACGCCAAAGAGGCCTGAAATTTGATCAGTACGGCAGGGGCCCGCGCCAAATACGGTTTGCTTTTGGCTGAATCGTCAGAGAAATCCAGGTGTGGCCATGTGGCAGAAAAATTGTCCAGTTTGCCGGAATCCCTTGCAAAAGAAGAATCCCGCGGAAACCGTTCCTTGCCCGTGCGGCAAGTATGTCTGGAAGGGATAGCGCTCCCAACAGCGCTACCCCGACAGCTTGCACGTTCACGAAGGTATTCTACCTCCGAAATCCAAGTGTAAAGTTTGACCTCAGTCGGTATCCGGTTTGTGTTTCGTGCTGCCTGCGGCGTTTGCGCCGCCACATCCGAACAAGAGAATCGCCGCGGCAAGAGAGAGGATAAACCCTTGGATAGATCGCGGGCTGCTCATGACGGCTCTGCCTCAAAATGAATTGACGCACTTGACGAAATCGGTTTGGTCCATTTGTCCGATGCCGCAGGCAAAAATCGGCCATGTCGTGGAGGTGATGGGATTGGCGTAATTGTGACCGGACAAATACAGGCCGGTGAAAAGGGCTTGTCTTGGATAGCTGGTAAGGATAAACGGGTAGAGTCGCTGCAAGGCAGCGTTCAAAGGACCTTGCATGGCATAGGCGGAAGAAAAAGTGTAAAAGCTGCTGAACTGAGGCGGCAGAGTCGCGAGGTCATAATTCAAGGAACGGTAGTCGATGGGAGACAGCGTATCGTTGGTGATGGTGAAGATTTTGAAGGCAGGGTCGTTGCCGAAGACGGGGCTGATGGCAGGCGCTTCCTCGAGGACAATGTCCTGCGACAAGATGCGAAATTCGTCCATATGCGTGTGGGCGGCGAGGGTGAGAGTGATCAGGCCCGGATATTTCGAAAGTATCGTGAGAAAACTCTCCTGGTAATTTTGCTCCCACATCATGGACGCGGTGGCAACGGTAATGTGACCGTTGCTGTCGGCATTTGAGGCCGTAGTAACGGTGACGGCACCGGGAGGCACATGCATGAGGAGCCACACGTGTTGGCCAGAGGCTTTGGCCGAAGCGAGAGTGGAATCCAGCCAAGTGAGCTCCGCGTCGACAGGTGCGTCGTTGTTGTTTGGAGGAATGTTGCCCTGGACCAAAGGGGAAAAAGGATTGGTATTGAGCCCGATCACGAGCAATTTTGTGCCAAGGGGCGCGGCGGAATAATATCCGCCAGCCTTGAAGGTGCTGAGAAATGTTGTTTGATCGGCAGTACCGCCGAGAAATTGTGTGTAAAAGGTTTCCGCGTTATTGGAAAGGAAGACGCTGTCCGGCCCCTCCCCTGTATAGGAATCGATATTCCCGACCGCGAAGAGGGCGGGAATATTTCCGATGTTGGCTCTGATCTGCGCGGCAACAAACGCGACGGTCTTGTCCGTAAACGCCTGCATGGCTGCCACGGCAGTTGGGTCCGGCGGCAGCGCGTTGCCGTTCAACTGGTAAAAGGTTTGTGAGAAGTTGTGGCCAATCAGATCGCCGGTATACAGAATGAGCGGGCTCGATCCCAGGTTCTGCTTAATGCCCGAAAGTGCGAGGACGAGTAGCGGATAGTTGGTGTCGTTATCCCATGCCGACGGCGTTGTTATTGCCGAACCCTGAAAGATGGCGGCCCACTGGCTGGGATCCGCCGATTGAAGAGCGGGAAAAAGAGAAGTGTCATAAAAAGGGTTGAAATGAAGGTCGGAGAACACAACTACCTGAAAGCTAGTGGTAGGAGTGGGGCTCGGACCGGGTCCGCTGCCACAGCCGAAGAACGGAGAGATGCTGACTAGCACAAGAAGAAACATGCATCGGCACACCTTCGACATAACCGTTTTCCTGATGCAGTTATTGGACCAATTGAAGGCACGCGCAACACCGGCGAAAGTGGCCGTTATTTGAGGGTTATAGGCAACTTGGGAGGACGCGGTTCTTCATATGGGGAACGATCTGTTTGCGCCGTTCCAGAATGGAAGGCATTGTCTCTCGAATTGCTGCGGTGTTGGACAGATCAGATCGGTGTTCGCGTTAGTTCGACTTTGATTCCGCTGTTGCAATGTTGCCGCGCAGCACGGTGACTGAGGCGGACGGCAGTGTGTAGATGGCGTTTGGGCCGCCCTCGACTGTGGAACTGAGTGCGGGGCCGTCAGGGTCAGCATAGCCGTTCCTTCGGTTCGGATGCCAGTGATACTGATTTTTTCCGAAGGTGATCATCGTGACCGGGCCTGAGAAGCGGCTCTGTTTCTTGGATTCGGAATCATCGAAGACGATGTGCACGGCGTGGTCGTGATCGTGGTCCTTGTTGATCAATAGAAGGGACCACTGGCCATCGGGGCGCAATACGGCGTAGGCCGTGACCAAAACATGGCCGCTGGAATCTTTGATGTCGCCCACGGCGCGAAATAACTTGTGCTCGGCGTCCTTTGGCTGCACCCACTCCTTCGTGAGCATTTGCGCAGCGAAATACTGTGAGGTTGGCGTCTTGATTTCATATTTCTCGCCGGTCATGAACATTCGATAGGTGCCCCAGCTGTTTTTGCAATTGGGATGCGGCGGGGAATACGGCAGGTCGTGATAATAAAAAGTGCCTTTTCCGCCTGCGGTCAAAAATCCGGCGAACGAATCGGCCAGCCATAGCGCGCCAAACACATCGACAGACGCTTCTCCGCCATGTGCGTTGGTCTCCGTATCAAACATCGGGATTCCCGGAGGCAGTCCATCGTCTCGCCAGACTTGCATGATGTGGGTGATCAACTGCGGCTCCTGGTACAGGTTTTCCCAGGGAGTCTCGCAGCCATCGTAGGGATAGTGCTCGAAGGACATGAAGGCAAAGTCCGAGAGGCGCTGATGGGCCCTAAGGTAATCGAGAAACCGGCCGAACCAGGAATCGCGGCCCTGCGCGTCTTTCCAGACCTTGATGTCTTCGGTTACGCCCTGGAAGACGGGACCGCCCAGTTTCAAATTTGGATCGACGGCGTGAAGGGCCTTGGCCCATTGCAGGTATAAAGCTCCGTAATCTTCCGGAATCATGTACTGCCCGTCGGCTTCTTCTCCCATTTCCACATACGCGATGGGATATCCGCGCTTTTCGACATAAGCGATTTGCGCGGCGGAATCTTCCGGCGTGCCGTAGAGCATGGCTACGGGAATGATGGCGGGCATGCCTCGGGTGATGCCGCTGGTGTAAAACAGATCGAAACCGGGCTGATCGCCGGAGGCCATCTGATCTGGGGCAACGAAGAGGTCGCTGGGTTCGTGCCACGGGTCGACGGAAGAACAATAGGTTGCGGACTGCTTCTGGTCCTTGGAGTGCCGCAAAAGATCCTTGAATTCACCTTTTTGGCCGATTTTGCCCAAATAAACTTCTTTGATGGCGTAACCGACGCAATTGCGCTTGTCGTCGCTGCCGTGGGTGTCACACGTGTTGGAAGATTTGGTCATCAACACGCGCACCCACCGCGCGGCGACTCCGGATGAATCCAGGCGCAGTGTGACCGTGCCTCCTTTTGCGTTTTCGACTGCGCCAGATGCGAAATTCTTCCACTCGCCGGAAGCTTGTTCGTCCATGGCATCGCCGGTGCCCGACCAATACTGCACTTCATAGATCGTTGCGTAGGGTTCGGCCCATGCAATGCGGATCGCGTTGACTGTTTGCAGGGACTCCAGATCCATCACGATCCATTGCGGATGCAGAGCGTCACTTTCTCCAGTGAATGCTTCGGTGAGATAGGGATTGCTTTTCCAGTAGGTATTCAGGTCGCCGTCATTCAGGCGAGAGAAGAGTTCGTCTTCCAGGCCACCGTTGCGCGTGAATCCTCGATGCTGCAGGGCATAGCCGTAAGAGTGGCGAATCATTTCCGTGGGGTTGGCATCGCCAGTGAAATAGCCACGGCCTGCTGGATCGCTCCAGGTGCCCTTTGGGTTCCAGTGCCACGCTTGGACGAATAGATCCGTATTTTGGCGGTAACTGATCGTACCCCATCCCGCCGACAGTATTTTCTGGATGGCTTCCGGCTTGAAGAATGGGTCGGTGGCGTTGCTGGGCACGCGATCGACGGTTGATCCGAGCGCATAGGGCGGGCTGAAAGTGTTCGCGACATGGCTGGGGGTGGCGTCAACTCGGATGGTTTGCGCTTTGGTGGCCAAGGGCCAGCTCAGGAATAAAAGAGCCAGCAACGCACAAACCCCTATCGCTTTTGCAATTCTCTTTTTCATGCGGCCCTCGGGAGTACTTTAAATTTTGGAAAGCTTGGCCAAGCAATTCCCTTTCGACGCGCGCTGACATTTGCCGAGGGGAAGCAAGAGAACATCACGCGTCTGATATGATGTCAAGGTTTGTTAAGGCGAATTTTCACGTATTGCTGTTGCTGTCGCTCACGATCCGCAAAGTCTTTGCAGAGGAGACTGACGAATGCTTTTGAAAGTTTTCGATGACAAAGTTTCACTTGGAAAAGCGGCCACCATCCAGGCGGCGTCGGCGATTCGATCGGCGATTGCGGAGCGGGGACAAGCACGCGTGGTAGCCGCCAGCGCGGCATCTCAATTCGAATTTCTGGAAGCGCTGACCACATCGCCAGGCATCGAGTGGCCGCAGGTGGAATTGTTCCATCTGGACGAATATATCGGGCTGCCGATGACGCACCCGGCGAGTTTCTGCAAATTTCTTCAGGAACGTTTGATTGGGAAGACAGGCATTGTGCATCATCACCTGCTCGACGGGAGTAAGGATCCCGGCGAAGTGATCCGCAGCGTGGGCGAGGCCATCAGTTCCGCGCCGATTGACATCGCGTTCCTGGGCATCGGCGAAAATGGACATATCGCGTTCAACGATCCTCCCGCCGATTTTGAAATCGAAGAGCCGTACATCACCGTGGCGCTCGATCATGCTTGCCGCATGCAACAGGTTGGCGAGGGCTGGTTCAAGGATCTGGACGCTGTACCGACGCATGCGATTTCCATGTCTGTGCGCCAGGTTTTGAAGGCCAGGGAAATACTCGCGGTGGTTCCGGACGCGCGAAAGGCCGCGGCTATTAAACTTTGTTTCGACGGGCCTATCAGTCCGATGGCGCCTTCTTCGATTTTGCGAAACCATTCCAACGCTACGGTTTATCTGGACCGGCAATCTTCCGCGTTGCTCAGCCCAGCGACACTTTCGGCGCTGACGGCATCGGCCTGAAAAATGGCCGGCCGTTCTTCGCTCCCGGCGGATTGCTGATGGAGAATGCTGCGCATTTCCGCCCAGCGCAGAATGATTCCGGCAGGCCTCGCCGCACCATTCCCCATCTGCGGTGGTGGATTGGCGGAATTCTCTTTGCCTCCACGGTCATCAATTATGTTGATCGCCAGACGCTTTCGCTTCTCGCTCCGTTCCTGAAACACGATTATCACTGGAGCAACACGGATTATGCCGCCATCGTGATCGCCTTTCGCGCCGCTTATTCCGTGGGGCAGACGCTGTTCGGCCGATTGATGGATCGCGTCGGCACAAAACGCGGATTGACCATCACTGTGGCGTTGTACTCGCTTGTTTCGCTGCTGACACCGCTGGCGCGCGGATTTTACTCTTTTGTGGGTTTTCGTTTTTTTCTTGGCGCGGCCGAATCCGGGAACTGGCCCGCGGCCACCAAAGCCGTATCCGAATGGTTCCCGAAACACGAGCGCGGGTTGGCCACAGCATTTTTTGACAGCGGATCTTCCATTGGAGGGGCGATAGCGCCGTTCGTTGTTCTGTGGATTTATTTCCGGTTTGGCTGGCGCGCTGCGTTTGTTGTGCCTGGGCTATTGGGCATTCCGTGGCTGGTGGTTTGGCGCTGGCTGTACTACACGCCGCGAGAACATCCGCGCATTGAAGAAGCCGAGCGACGAATGATCCTTGCCGACGCGGACGCGAACGGCCTGGATTCTGCGAGCAGGGTTCGTCCACGGTGGCGTGATCTTCTGAAATTGCCACAGACCTGGGGAACGATTGTGGCCAGAACTTTTACCGACCCGGTTTTCTTTTTTATCGCGGACTGGTTTCCGATATATCTGGTGGCCAAAGGCATTTCGCTGAAGACAGGGTTGTTCGCGGTGTGGATTCCCTTTCTGGCTGCCGATCTTGGCAATTTCTTTGGCGGCTTTATGTCTGGGTATCTGATCAAACGAGGGTGGTCCGTCGGCAGCGGGCGTAAGGCGCTTGCGGTGTTTGGAGGAATTGGCGTGACGCTGCTCATTCCTACGATTTTCACGGTGAACCTCACCTTGCTTGCGGTTCTCTTTGGCCTGGCGACTTTTTCTTATGGCTCGTTCACGACCATCGCCAATGTGCTGCCTTCCGATATTTTCCATAGCGATTCCGTGGCTTCCGTCAGCGGGTTGAGCGGGACGGGCGCGTCGGTCGGCACGATTATCGTGTACCTGTTGGCGGGGCGGCTATCCGATGCGCGGCTCGCCACCGGCACACATTTGTTCGATCCGCTGATGATCATTGCCGGCCTGATTCCCTTCGTTGGGATGCTTCTCGTTTTGTTGCTGGTGCGCAATACGGAGGCCACCGATCGTGGGCTGGTGCGCAGGATTTGAAGTTCGTGCGCAGGAGACGGATTTGTGCAAAATGATTTCCCGTGGAGAATAGATCGATGAGCGTGGCAGCTTTCCAACTCAACGGCAAAAATGCGCTGGTTACGGGCTCGCATCGCGGGCTCGGCGCGGCCATCGCGCTGGCGCTTGCTGAAGCTGGGGCAAATATTGCGTGCAACGGCCGCGATTTGGACGCGGGGACGATTTGCGATGAGATTCGGGCGCTGGGGCGCCACTCGGCATATTTTGCGGCTGATCTTGCTGAGGCGGATGCCTGCTCGGAACTGATTGAGAAAACCGTGGCGGAATTTGGGTACCTGGATATTGTGGTGAACAATGCCGGCATCATTCGCCGCGCGCCTGCCGCGGAATATCCCGCGGAGGATTGGGACGCAGTGATTTCGGTCGATTTGACCGCCGTGTTTCGCCTGTCGCAACTTGCGGCGCGACGGATGTTCGCGCAAGGCACGGGCGGAAAAATACTGAACATTGCTTCCGTGCTTTCGTTTCAGGGCGGAATTCTGGTACCCGCTTATGCCGCGGCGAAAGGGGGCGTGGTGCAATTGACGCGTGCGTTCGCGAATGAATGGGCGGCGAAAGGGATTAACGTAAACGCTATCGCGCCCGGTTACATGGCCACGGACAACACCGCCGCGCTTCGCAACGATCCGGTGCGCAGCCGCCAGATCCTCGACCGCATTCCCGCCGGGCGTTGGGGAGAACCTGCCGACCTCGCGGGCGCGGCGGTTTTTCTGTGTTCTCCGGCCAGCGATTATGTTCATGGCCATGTGCTCACGGTCGATGGCGGCTGGCTCTCGCGCTGACGCACCCGTTGTCTGGGCAAAATAAATCGAACAAATACATATTTCGACTCTTCAACCTCCCTGTGCTTGCTCAGGGAGTGAGCCCCTCCGCCTCCATCATTTCGTCTTGAGCTTCGAGGTAGTCGAGTTGGGATTGCAGCAGGGACGTTTTTGCGTAGAGTTCTTGCGCTGCGGCGGAATCGACCTGGGAACGCAGGGCAGTTCCCTGCTGGAGTTGCTGAAGCGAAACGCGATGCACCTCGATTCGGAGAGCGAGTAGTTCCTCGGAGACTTTCACCATTTCGCGCGTGCGGTCGAGCTTGTTGTAGGCGGTCTGTACGCGCAGGTCGACTTCGTCCTGGATGCGTGCGAGATTCTCTTCGGCCTGAGCGAGCTGGGATTTGCGCTCGCCGATCTCCGCATTTCGTTTCCCGCCATCGAAAAGGTCGTAGCCGAGGTGAATTCCAAAGCTGCCGAAGTTGTGGGCCAGGAAGGGGACGTTGTCCTGGTAGCTGTAGCGCGCGAAGGCGTCGAGGCTCGGAATATATTGGCGCTTGGCGAAACGCACGGCCGCGGACGCTTTTTCGACCTCGGCGTGGGCTTCACGAATTTCGGGATGGGAATCGCGCGCGATGCGAAGGCACTCCTCGCGTTCGCAGGTGTCATGGACTTTGTCGACGTCGGGATTGAGGGCGAGCAGGGTCGTCAGGGGAAGGCCGATGGCGTCGTCCAGTTGCATGACGGCGTCGGAAAGCTGAAGTTCGGTTGCAAGGAGATCCTGGCGGGAATCGAGGGCCTGGGCGCGGGCTTCGATGGATTCCTGTTCAAGGGTTGCGCCGTATCTGACTTGCTCGGCGCGTTCGCTGCGCAGGTCGTCGGTGGCGCAGATTTTGGCTTGGGCGGCATCGCGGTGGGTCTGAAGGATGAGCACTTTGTAGTAGAGCTGGTGGACCTGGAGGGCGACTTTGTTTTCCGTCTGCTGGGCCTTGCTGCGCGTGGCTTTGATTTCGGCGGCGGCGACATCGTTGGCGGAGCGAACTTGCCAAAGTTCGGCGAGAGGTTGCGTCAGTTGCGTGCCACTGGTGACGAGGGTGAGACCTCCTTGATTCAAGACCGCGGTTCCTCCGGGGATGGGGGTTCCGGCGACGGTGCCGAGGCTGCCCTGTGGAATAGCGATGAATTGCGTGTCGGTCAAGTGGGCGACATTGGTGTCATTGCGAAGGTTGGGAAGATAGGAACTGTGGGCGGCGTCTTTGGCATGCTGCGATTCTTCGACGCGCTGGCCAGCGAGGCGCACGTAGTGATTGTGTTTAAGGGCGAGCTGAACGGCTTCGTCGATGGTGAGATGGCGGGGTTCGGCGGATTTTGTTTCCTGAGCGAGGGACGGCAACGCGGCGACGGCGATGCAGGCGGAGAGAGCTGCGATTCGAATGTTCATGGGTGTGCGCCTCCGGGCTGAAGTTCCGTTTGCCTTGGGCCAAAGGCGAGTTCGTCGTAGTCGAGGGGAGATTTTCGAAGCAACGCCGTCAACAACAGAGCAAGAACGCAGGCCCAGGCGACGAGATGAAAACCGTCGATGAAGGTCAACGTGTAGGCCTGGAGGCGCACGCGGGCGGCAACGATTCCCAGCGCGCGGCCAGCAGCGGCAGGGAGCCCGGCGGACTTGCCGTACATTCCTGCAGTGAGTTGGCGGATGGTGGTGGCCGTGATCCATGCGCCGTGTTCTACATGGAGGCCGAGAAGGTTGGAGTGGGCCCGCTCGCGGACAGCGATGAAATGGGTCATAAAGGCAACGCCGAGTTGGCCGCCGAAGAGGCGGACGACGTGGAAGAACGCGGAGAAGGTGAGCACGTCCTGTGGTTTCGCGAGTGCTCCCGAGAACATGGCCTGCAAGACGATGTCCGCGACGAGTCCTATGAAGGCGAAGGATTGACCGACGCCCATTAAAAGTTCCGAGCGGAAGTAGTCTGCCGCGGACCACGCGCTGGTGTATTCGGCGTTCAGGATGGACGCGGCGGCCATGCACACGAAACCAGCGGCCATAATCAGGCGGGCATCGAAGCCTTGCAGCAACAAAAGGGCGGCAATGAACGCCACAAGGAGGAGCGGCGCAGCCGACCAAATCACCGCCGGACCAATTTGATCGGCTTCGAAACCGTGGATGGCGAGCGACTGCGGGATGAGAATAATGGTGGCGAGCAGGCAGAAGCGAAAAAGGATCAGCGCAAAACCGAGGACAATGGTGTTCCACTGGCGCAAGAACGGGAGATCGACGAGAGGGTTGGGGCTGCGGAGACGTCGAATAAGCGAGATCGCGAGAAAAAACACACCGGAGAAGAATAGAGAGTTGAAGAGGCCGGAGTGCCACCAATCGAGCCGCTGGCCTTGATCGAGCGCGGCGAACAAAATGGCAAAGCCGGCGCTTCCGTAAAGAAAACCGGCGAAACTGGGAGGCGAACCGTGCTTGCTGGCAGGCGAGCTGGCGGGAATGCCGCGATAAATGCAGAACAGCATGACAGGAGTGAGGACCGCCAAGCTCCAGAACATCCAGCGAAAGGAAAGATGGTCGCGGAACCAGCCGTACATGGAAGGAGCGATGTTCACGGCACCGTCAACGAAGCTTGCGTAAAGGGCCAGAGTGAATGGGAGGAAGCGCAGCGGAATATTGCGCAGGGCGAAAGAGAGAGTCAGGGGATAAAACGTGCCGGAGGCGAGACCGCCAAAGGCGAGCGCCGCAAGCAAGAGGCTGTAGCTGTGAATGAACGGCAGAAGACAATTGATAACGGTGAAAGCGGCGCCGGCGATAAGGAGGACGCGCCGCGCGCCCAAAAGGCCTCCGAGATAGACGGTGAACGGGCCGATGAACATCAATGCGATGTTGAAGGCGCTGCCGATCCACGCACCTTCGTCGTAGCCGATGCCGAGAGTTCCCTTGAGGTCTGGAGTACCGAGCGTGAGAAGACGGCCCGCGAGGGTAACGATACCCGCGCCCATCACGACACCGATAATGCCGAGGACGGGGCTGCGGGAAAGGTCAGAAGGAACGGCGCTGGACAGAGCGGCGGCGATTTGCCATTTGGTTGGCGGATGTAGCGATGTGCTTGCGGAGGCCATGGAGGGATCGGATTACTGCTTGGTCCGCACGGTGGCAACGACGGAGAGACCCGGACGAAGTTCGACGGCTCGCTTGGCGTCGTCGAATGCAATTTTGACGGGGACGCGCTGAACAACTTTGGTGAAGTTGCCGGTGGCGTTATCGGGAGGCAACAGAGCGAACTGAGAGCCACTTGCGGGGGCTATCTCGACGACGTGGGCCTGCAGAACCTGGCCAGGAAAAACATCGACACGGATTTCCGCGCGATCACCGACTTTCATGTTGGTGAGTTGGGTTTCGCGGTAGTTGGCCTGGACCCATTTGGTCTCCGCAACGAAGGTCAGAATTTGCGCGCCGGGAGAGAGGAGCTGGCCGGGACGAACCTGGCGTTCGCCGACGATGCCATCGGCGGGGGCGTGGATTTTGGTGTATGCGAGGTTTACCTGGGCGACGGCAAGGGCGGCTTGCCAGGCGTGGAGATCGGCGATCAGTTGATGCTCTTGCGATTCGAGGACGGTCTTCGTGCGGCGCTCGGCTTCGACCGCGATTTCGTTGGCGTTCAGCGAGGTTTTGGCTTGCTGCAGGTCGGCTTCGCGACTTGCGGCTTGCGCGGCAAAGCGTTGTTCATCCGCAACGGCGGTCTCGACGTGCTGCTTGGTTGTGGACTGGGTTGCGAGCAGAGCTTCCTGGCGGGTGCGTTCAGCGCGCGTGCGGGTGACGTCGGCCTGAACCGCGTTGATGCCAGCTTCGGCCGCGGCAACTTGCGCTTTTGCAAGCTCGATCCCGACCAGAGCGCGCTGAATTTTTGTGTCCTGGAGCTCGCGCTGGCGGCGATTATTTTCGATAGCGGCGGTGGCGGCTTCAACGGCTGCGGTGGCCTGGGCGACCTGCGCCTGATAGTCATCGTCATCCAGTTCAACCAACAAGTCACCCGCATGCACTTTCTGATAGTCGGAAACGTTGACGGCGCGGACGATCCCCGGCACTTTCGTGCTCAGGGGGGTGAGGTCACCGCGGACATACGCATCGTCGGTGACCTGTTCGACTCGTCCGCCCTCCCACGCATTCCAGTTTCGCGTGAGAGTAATCACGAGAGCCGCAGCGAGGAGGACAACGGCGATAGGAGTGACGTAACGGAGCCATGGCCAAAGGGCCCTTCGCCCGACCTCACGATGCTCTGCGTGTTCTGTCGAACCAGTTGGGCCAGTTGGGCTTTGTGTCGGTGCACTTCCAGTAGCCAAGTTGCTCTCCGTTCATTGGCGTGAGAGTTGCTTCCGCCGAAGCTCTAAACCGTTAAACGAACACACGTTTGACTCGAATCCAGGAACGATCCGGGCTCGTACCCGATAGCCGCCAGATCGGCTTCGGACTTAGATTCAAGGGAGCGACATATGGAGATAAATTTCTGAAAGTAAGGAGCAGCTAGTTCCCAGTCACGGTACTGATCCGCATGTCACAATTGGATTCCTTCCGGATAGGCAGCAAGTCGCCCGGAGCCTCATCTTTAGGCTTCCCATAACCCCGTTTGCGCGGGTATCGTAGACCGATTCGCGCCCCTTTCGGAGGGAGGATGGGATGCATTTTCAAACATACCAGGTGCTTCGAACTCTGTGATTTGCTTTCGGGTCCAGCTTCATGTTGAGCCGAAACCAACTCGGCATAGCCGCGGAGCCAAATGTCGCTCCTCCCTTGCAGGGGCTGCTGTTCGCGATGGATCGCGGGAGGAACGGAAATGGAAAAAATGAAGGGTATTGGAGGACTGTTCTTCCGCGGTGAAAACACTTCCTCGCCGTCTCCGTTATACTTCTTCACAACCCCATCATGAAGCGCCATGTCCTCATCTTCGGCCTCGTCGGCGGCCTCCTGATCGCCACCCTCCAATACACCGAATACTGCTTCGTCATCATCGAGCACTCCGTCGAGCTCTACGGCGCGCTCGTCGCCATCCTCTTCGCGACCTTCGGCATCTGGCTCGGTCTCCGCATCACGCGCAATCGAGAAACCATCCGCGAAACGGTCGTGGTGAGGGAAGTGCTTGTCCCCGCGGAAGCCCCCGCCCTCGAACCCTTCGCTCCGAATACGGCCCACCAGCAGACCCTCGGCATCACGGCACGCGAGCTCGAAATCCTCACCCTGATCGCCCGCGGCCTCAGCAATCGCGAGATCGCCACGCAGCTTTTCGTTTCCGAAAACACCGTCAAGACACACTGTGCCCGCGCCTTCGACAAGCTCGGAGCTGCCCGCCGCACCCAGGCCGTCCAGCGCGGCAAAGAACTAGGCCTCCTGCCTTGATCGGCGTCACCCGAAAGCATGATTTGCGCTCCATTTCTGAAAAATCATCCGAAAGGATGACGACATCCGGCCCCGTTACACCGCATCGTGACTTCATCCTCACTCGCACCAGGAGCCTCATATGAAGAAAATCGTCCTCACCTTCGGCCTCATCTCCGGCCTCATCATCTCCGTCCTTATGGGCGGCTCGCTTCTCCTCGCCGACAAGATCGGCTCCGGCCACAGCATGGCTCTCGGCTACACCATCATGGTGGCGTCGTTCCTGCTGATCTACTTCGGCATCCGCAGCTATCGCGACAACACCCTCGCCGGCCAAATCTCCTTCGGCCGCGCCTTCGCCTGCGGCATCCTGATCGCCCTCATCACCACCGTCTGCTACGTCGCCATGTGGGAGGTCCTCTACTTCAACTTCATGCCCCACTTCATGGACGGCTACTTCGCCGCGCAGATTCACAAGGTCCAGTCCTCCGGACTTGACCCCGCCACCACCGCCGCGCAGGTCGCTGCCATACAGCGCTCTCAGCAGCTCTTCCAAAACCCCTTCGTCAATATGGCCTACACCTTCATGGAGCCCCTGCCCGTCGGCCTTATCATTACTCTCATCTCCGCTGCCATCCTCCGCCGCAAAGCCCCTGTCGAACCCACCGCCGCTCCCGCGGTGATGACCACATAAATCAAACGGCCGGGGCGTAAGCCGCAACGTTTCGAGAGGAGGGTGGGGATGCATTTTGTGATGGGATCACTGGAGGAACGAAAATGGAAAAAGTGACGGGAATCGGAGGATTCTTCTTCCGAGCCAAAGATCCGAAAGCGCTGGGGCTTTGGTACCAGCAACACTTGGGGGTCTCGCTCATACCAACGAGCTCCGAGGAATCCGCTTGGCAGCAGGAGGCCGGGCCGACCGCTTTCGCTCCATTCAAGGAGACGAGCGACTATTTCGGGGATCCCACCAAGGTCTGGATGCTGAACTTTCGAGTCCGGGATCTCGACAAAATGGCGGCCCAGCTACAAACCGCTGGAATTGAGGTCAAGATGGACCCGGAATCTTATCCCCAAGGCCGGTTTGCCCGCGTGCTTGACCCTGAGGGAAATCCGATCGAATTGTGGCAACCTGGGGTTCCAGACACCAAAGGCTAGGTTAGGGACAAACCGAAAGTTAAGGTCGAGAAGCGGACCGAGAACGGCTAGTTAGCCCGTGATGCGACCGCAACGAGGGCGAGTCCAGCCGAACATCGCATCGGATCACGACAAAGTTCCTGTCTTGACAATCTAAACTAAACCGTTCAGTATTACAGGTGACAGCATTTTTACAGAAACAGGCAGAGCCGGCGATGATACGCGTACAGAATTTGACGAAGACGTTTGGAGAGTTTACGGCGGTTGACGATGTTTCGTTCGAGGTACGCCCTGGGGAGATTTTTGCGTTTTTGGGGCCGAACGGAGCGGGAAAGACTACAACAATCAAGATGCTGACTACACTGCTGCATCCGACGAACGGGCGAGTGGAGCTGGATGGGCTTGACCCGGTGAAACAACCGAATGAGGCGCGGAAACGGTTTGGGATAGTCTTTCAGGACCCGAGTCTGGACCAGGATTTGACGGCCTGGGAGAACATGGAATTGCACGGAGTGCTGTACCATGTGCCGCGGAGGCTGCGACGCGAGAGAACGGAAGAATTGCTAAAGCTGTTCGAACTTTGGGAGAAGAAGGACGTCCTGGTGAAGCAATTCTCGGGCGGGATGAAGCGCCGGTTGGAGATTGCACGCGGATTATTGCATACGCCGAAGATTGTGTTCCTGGACGAGCCTACTTTGGGACTCGATCCGCAGAGCCGGAATCAGCTCTGGAAACATGTGAAACGGTTGAACGAGACCGAGAACGTGACGGTGTTTTTGACGACGCACTACATGGAAGAGGCGGACCGAGTGGCGCAACGAATTGCGATTATCGATCATGGGAAGATCGTGGCGATGGGTTCGGCACAGGAATTGAAGGCGCAGACGAGGACGGAAACGCTGGAGGAAGCCTTCCTGGCATTGACGGGAATGACGATTCGCGAAGAGAGCGCGGGCGCGCAGGACCAGATGCGGCAGATGGCGTAGATGTGGCGGGGAGGCCGGCGATGAGCGCGATTTATATCCTGTGGCTACGGGAGTTGAAGAAATATACGAGATCGCGGGTGCAGATCATCGTGTCACTGGGGCAACCGATGCTGTATTTGTTTGTGCTGGGATTTGGGCTAGGACCGGTGTACCAGAAGGCGGGTGGCGGAAGTTATCTTCAATTTATGGCTGCTGTTCACGTCGATGTTTTCGGGAATCGCGTTGTTGTGGGACCGGCAGTTTGGATTTTTGAAGGAGACGCTGGTCGCGCCTGTGCCGCGGATACAAGTGATGATCGGAAGAACGCTCGGCGGCGCGACAGTAGCGATGCTGCAGGGATGCCTGGTGGTGGTGTGCCTGATTGCGGGGTTTCGGCCCGTCCATT
Source organism: Candidatus Acidiferrales bacterium (assembly GCA_963709705.1). GTDB lineage: Bacteria > Acidobacteriota > Terriglobia > Acidiferrales > UBA7541 > Acidiferrum. The sequence goes on along the minus strand of CAVPXU010000009.1, from coordinate 558,702 downwards.
TAGCCACGATTCCAGTGGGGTTGCTATTTTTGGCGCTGATTGCGACGGTGTTCGCCGCGCTGGGGACGGCGATCGGATCGAGTTTGCAGGACATGCAGGGATTTCAACTGGTGATGAATTTTCTGGTGCTGCCGATTTTCTTTTTGTCGGGGGCACTCTTCCCTCTTCAGAATTTGCCGAAGGCCCTGGCATTTGTGACGAGCCTTGATCCGCTCTCCTATGGCGTAGATGGTTTGCGGGCTACGTTGATTGGGACGTCGCACTTTGGGATTTTGACCGACGCAGTGGTGTTGGTGGGGGCGGCGATTCTGCTGTTATGCGCAGGGGCCTGGCGGTTTTCACGGATCGAGATATAGCGATGACGCGCGGACTGAGCGAGAGGGCTCACCAGAAGGTGCTGGAGGCGGCGACAGAACTTTTCGCGCAGCGTGGCATAGACGGAACCAGCTTGGATGCGATTGCGGCAGCGTCGCGCGTGAGCAAGGCGACAATATACAAGCATTGGATAGACAAGGAGGCACTGGCTCTGGGGGTCCTGCTCTACGTGCATGAACTAGACGCCGATCCGCCAGAGGTAGATTCAGGAGACTTGAAGGCGGATCTGACGACGTTTCTGCTGCATGAACCTTCCCCGAAGAAAGCAGCGGTAATCAAGAGGTTGATGCCGCATTTGATTGCGTATTCGGCGAGGAACGAAGAATTTGGGAGGGCATGGCGTGCGCGCGTCATGGACCGAGCGCGAACAGGTTTGAAGAAACTTTTGCGGAGAGGCATTGATCGGGGGATCTTTCCGGGTGTGCTGGATGAGGAGCTAGGCGTGGCCCTGCTGCTCGGACCTATGATGTATAGCCGGATTTTTGGGCCCGGGGTGAACAAAGAGTGGCTGGCGTCGGGTGCAGTCGAATCTTTCTGGAGAGCACAGGCTCGCACAGGATTTAGGCCGGATGGTAAAAAGCGGACCGGAGCGAGCAGACAGAAAAGGAAACTGAGAGGACTGAAGGGCGCCTGACGTTTATGCGATGCCTGCTGGCTTTGGTTCAGCTTCGGCCGTCACCTTTCGCTGGGTAAACAGTCCACGGAACCATACGGCTCAGGAGGCCGTCGCGCAAAATAAGTGAATGGAACAAAGCAGCCCCAAAGTGCGCGATGAACGCAAAGAACAGGAGATACGCCAGATACGTATGCGTCTTCCGTAGAATCCAGTACAGCATCGGGCTGTGCGGAAGTATAGGAAACAGATGCACCGACCCGAACATCACGATCGGAAAACGCGCCGCCGACAACATCCCCCAGCCCACCAGTGGCATCACGAACAGCAGCACATACAACAAAACCTCCGACGCGCGGGCCATCAATTTCTCCTGGGCCGACATGGTGATGGGAAGCTCCGGCCCTTCGTGCAGGAGCCGGTTCACCAGCCGTATGGCCACGATAATTAGAAGTAGAATTCCCAATGGCCGGTGGATCGATATCAGCCAGTGGTAATCGGCGAGCGAAGCGATCATGGCCACACCGATGCCGAGCATGGTCAGCACCATCGCCGCCACCAACCAGTGGAAGAACCGTATCGAACCTGGGAATTGCTTACGTTCGCTGGTCACTGTGGTGCTCACTTTCTTATGTCGGCCGGCGTAATCGCGCTCGGCTCTGCTTTCTCGCCCGCCCGCCTCGTAAACGATTCGGAATAGACCCCCGACCGGGCGCTCAGCAACGGATCGTGCGAGGGCGAAATTCCCGCTGGCAAAACCAACGGATCGAAATTGACCACGCGGGTGTCACTCGTTGCTTCGGCTTCCACCCCATTCAGGGTCAGCGTTCCCACGTCCACCTGCTCCCGCCCTGCCGGCCACTCGGAGGTGGAGTTGTTAATCGAGTCGCCGGGCTCCCCCAAGGTGAGAATCAAATGCCATTTCAGCGGATGCTGCAGGATGCTGGCAATCACACCGAGGAAAAGGTAATTCTTGTCTGTGCTTGGCGTCCCCGCTGCGCTCGTCGCCACGTATAGCTGTTCTGGGACGAGCGTCCACCGCACGGGCGTCGCCTTGCCTTCCTCGTTGGTAAAAATGAATGCGGTAAGTCCGTAAAACGTCGTGTTGTCGAAGCCTGACGACGGTTCATGGCTCTTGAAGACCTCTATTGCGTGCGCCGTTTCCTGATGGCTTGCCATGAACGCCGCTTGCTTCGCCGGGTCAGGTTGGTGCGTCACCGGGTCGGGTGCCGACGCAATCATATTGTCGTAAAACGCCTGCGGGTCCTTGAAGGGAAAAACCGGCAGATTGATCATCGTCGTCCGCCATTCTTCGCCGTCCGACATCAGATAATCGATTCCCAGTCCACGGGCGACGCCGGGACCGTCGGCCTGATTCGGATCGCCGGTGCCCAACGAAAAACGCCCGATCACCGGCACTCGGCCCCGAAGGAACAGGGATGCCTTCGAGATTCGTGTTCCCTTGCCGTTGCTCTCGAAGTAGCCGGTGACGCACACGCCCTTGGCGTGATTGCGCCGGAAACCGGGGTGCACTCCGTTCACCTTTTCAAAGCCGTCTACGAATCGGGCCTGCGTCAATTCGTGCGGGCTGAACCATCCGCCCACATAAAAGAACGCTCCCACCACGCCCAAGAGGAGAACACCGATACCCGCCAGTCGCCCAAAGGTTTCTCTTCCGATCAGGCTCATAGGCCGAGTCTCCCTTCCTACCGTCGAACCACTTGCCATTTGGTCCTCCCACGCGGTCCGTCTGGCGCAGCCGCAACGGCACCGAAAGATGCCGTCGTTTTCTCTCTTGGTTTTTCAGGTCCACCAGAACTGGTCGATGCGCCTATATTTTACGCTTGCGACGCCGGTTTATTGTAACCACTTTCGTTGAGGCAATACTGTGGCCAAAGGAGAGCGCCGCTAAATGGTGGAAATCACGCGGAGCCCAGCGATACAGCAACCTTTAAGTGTCAGCGGGCTAACAGCATGTCGGAAGATTGGAAAAACCGCATGACTTTGAACTTCGTACCTCATCTCGACCTCGCCCCTGAAAGCAACGAACTCGTTTCGCGTTGGTCTAGATAAAACATGGGCAATTCCAGTTCCGTGCACGTACGCATGACTGGTGCGACCGGAAAGTGGAACTCGTTCGCACACTGCCGGCCGAGATCCGAACAGGAAAATGCAGCTTGCTTAGACATTGTGGTGCGGCGCCGACCACACCTGGAGCGATCGAGGTGCGCGCGAGAGCATCGCTGTTCAACCGATTGACATTGCGCCTCGGTCTTAGTTTCGCACCCTCATGTTTTCTGTCACTTGCGGGCGGAAGCTGTGGCACTTGCTTTGCCTGCGATCTTTGTGTTGAATTAATTTCGAAGTGTGCGGTGGCAAATGTCGCGACGAAAAGCACCGGCTCAAACGCTGATTCCTGCCGTTGGGCTTCTGGCATTCAGTATCTTTCTTTCGACCAGACTAGTTGGATTTTCTGCGCCGCAGGGGGAAGAGACATCTCGCCAGCCTTCGGCGCAGAGCCGGGCCGGAGAACTGCCGCCGAGCTTCGATAAGGACGTGGCTCGGGTTGAAAAGGAGATGGACCGGATTGAGGAAGAGGCCCTGCTGCAGATCAAGGCGACCACGCTGGACCGTCAAGGGCAAGTTCGCACGCTGGGCAAATTACTCTTATTCGACAAACACCTCTCCGTCAATCAAAACGAGGCATGCAGCTTCTGCCATACGCCGGAGACAGGATTCACGGGCCCCATTGAGTCCTTGAATCTAGGAACCGTGGCTTATCCGGGTTCCGTGAGATACCGTTTCAGCCAGCGAAAGCCGCAAAGCTACATGTATGCGACCTTTGCCCCAGTGCTGCATTACAACGGACTTCAGGGCGATTTCGTCGGTGGAAATTTCTGGGACATGCGCGCGAGCGGATACCGATTGCAAAGTCCAAGCGCCGAGCAAGCGCAGGGCCCGCCAACGAATCCCGTGGAAATGGGGCTGCCGGATTCGGCCTGCCTCGCGTACCGGCTCTCGAAGGCGCCCTATCGCAAGTTGTTTGAAGAAGTGTGGGGGACGGACTCGTTCTCCATTCAGTGGCCCGCCGATGTGGAACGCATATGCGCAACCCCGGCGCCTCCGCCCGAAAACGATCTGTATCCTGTGCACCTGGGTGGGGCGGACCGTCAACGCAGCGACAAGGTGTACGACGCGTTTGGGCTGTCGGCAGCTGCTTATGAAGCGTCACCCGAAGTGAGCCCGTTCACCTCGAAGTACGACTATGTCCAGTCGGGACAGGCGCAGTTTACCGACCAGGAAGCCCGCGGGTACGCGCTGTTCCGCGGCAAAGCGCGGTGCAATGAGTGCCACCGCGACGGCGGTCCAGGCGAAGAGCCACTGTTCACGGATTTTACGGCGAGCAATCTGGGCGTGCCACGAAATGGCGCCGTTCAGTTCTACTTTGAGGCGGCCCCGGACAAGCATGGCTACAGTGCGAACCCGGAAGGCGCGTCGTATCGCGACCTGGGAGTGGGACATTTTCTGCGCAAATTGCAGAGTCTGAGCGGCCAGCTTAATCCGGACTCGTGTTGGATTTCACTCGCTCCCAAATACGAAGGCAAATTCCAGGTGCCGACTCTGCGGAATGTGGACATGCGGCCGCGCCCGGACTTCGTGAAGGCCTACATGCACAACGGTTACTTCAAGAGCCTGAAGGAGGTCGTGCATTTCTATAACACGCGCGACGTCTTGCCGACCTGCAAGCCGGGAGCTTATGGCGAGAAGATCACCTGCTGGCCACCCCCGGAAAACCCAGTGAATGTCAACGCAAGGCAACTGGGGAATCTGCATCTCACGGATCAGGAAGAGGACGATATCGTCGCTTTTCTGCGAACGCTGACCGACGATTACAATCAATCCCGTTCAGTCCACCAGAACTATCCGGCCGCAACGAACAGACAGCCCAATCCTTCCAGCAGATAGCGCACCCGAGAGCGAAGGACGTCAAATGAAAAGTTTGAACTCATCCTTGGTTCGAGAACCAAGGGACTGAGCATACGCTGCGAGCCGCTATTGCGGTTTGCTCACTTTGCTCTATCGAGATCCTACTAACTGACAGTGATCAGCCAACTGGCAATACGCGGGATCTTAGAAGGTCAGGCACGAGCAGGCGGGGGAGAACCTCAGGAAGGGCACACAAAGATCCTCCTTACACGCGAACCTCGGTGGTTCGCGTGTGGTCCACTTCAGGGCAGCTTGGGCTGATACGCGAAATGCCAAGCTTTCGCATGCGGAAATAAAGTGTAGACCGCTTGATTCCCAATCGCGCAGCGGCCCCGTTTGGACCTGCGACAACCCACCGGCTTCGCCCAAGAATCTTGCGTATGTGATTTCGCTCCGCTTGCTCGAGGGTGACTGCTTCCAAGGATTCAATTTCGGCGGCGGCCTTCAAATTCGCGAGAGGCGGGCGCAGTACGTTTCCAGAGCTTAGAATTACGCTCCTTTCGATGAAGTTTTGCAGCTCGCGAATATTCCCGGGCCAGGGATGGCTTACAAGAGCTTGCATTACTTCTCCGGGGACTTCGTCGATCTGCTTGCCCATCCGGTCCGCAAATGTCCTCACGAAGTGCTCCACCAGTTGGGGGATGTCCTCCAGGCGACTTCGCAGCGGAGGTACAGATATTGGAAAAACGTTGAGGCGATAGTAAAGATCGCTGCGAAAGTGCTTCCTAGAAACCAACTTAGCCAGATCGCGATTCGTTGCTGCAATCAAACGTACGCTGACACGTAGAGTTTGCGTACTACCCAGCCTTTCGAACTCGCCGTCCAGCAGGACGCGCAGCAGTTTCGGTTGCAGTTCGAGCGGGATCTCTCCGATCTCGTCCAGAAAGAGAGTGCCACCGTCGGCCGCTTCGAATCGACCCATTTTGCGCGCCACGGCACCTGTAAAAGCTCCGCGCTCGTGACCGAAGAGCTCGCTCTCCAGTAACCCGAGAGGTATCGCAGCACAATTCAGTTTCACGAAGGGGCGATTGCAGCGCGTGCTGTGTTCATGAATGGCGCGCGCGATGAGTTCCTTCCCGGTCCCGGTTTCTCCTTCGATAAGGGCAGTGGAATTTGTTGGCGCCACAATTCGGACAGCTCCAATACTTCCCGGAGAGCCTCGCTTTGTCCAACGATGTCCTCGAAGCCGTCATTTACGCCATTGGACTTTTTCGATTGCCATCCCCTGAACGGGATACTTCCCAGCAATCTCGATGAATTGAAATCGCCCGTCGCAACCGCGAGTATGTTGGGTTGATCTTCGCCCCCGGCGTGGCAGGCGTCGAGATCATTCTGATTTTCCGAAAGAAGCGCACTTTCCCAAGCCATGTTCGTTCCTCCACTATTCGTCGGGCCTTCTATGCTGTTCCTGCAGGTCCCACTCGCAGGCAATACTGGGGCTCGATGCCGCCTGCTTCGTTCGCGGTACTCGAGAAACCTAACACCTTGTTTTCGTAACGCACACCAACGCCGCGTTCGTCACTTTGCAGCGCCGGTCGCGATTGCTGAATGGCCATTCTGGTTTCGGTGCGCATTACCGTTCTCTTTGCTCGCTGTTTCTTACTTGCTTCTGTTGTTGGCAGACACTGTGGAACAAATGCGGCTCGCGGACAACCCGAGATAGTCAGAGACGGGGTTCGCTAGATCGGGAGAGCGGTTGTTACGCCTTTAGTGGTAGGTAGAAATGCCTCTAGCGGTCCGGAATAGCGATGTGCTTCCTGCCGAAGAGCCGCGCATCTATCGACCAGGCACCAGGTCCGATCATCGCTAAAGTGGCACCGAGGGCCGCGAGCATGATGGGAATCCATGGATCGCCGGGACGCGAGAAAGCGATCCACGTTTCAACGATTACCAGGACCGTACCCATCACGGGAGTCCACAAACCGATGAGGAGAAACGCGCCCGCACCAACTGCGATGAGTTGGGCGATTGGCGCAAACTGATGTGCTTCACGAAGGCCTGCGATCAGACAACGAATCAGCGAGGCGGTAGTTATCACCCTCAGGAGTAGGAGGCCTGTACCGGGCCAGCCATCAGCGAACGACGAGAATAACCGTTGCAAATCTCACTCTTTGAATTCCTCACGCAGGATAAGAGATTCACAACGCCATCGAAACACCTGAAATTGTGGTGCAGCTATCCCCCTTTTAGGGGATGAGTTCGATAATTCCGCGTTTTATTGCCATGGTGACGGCGTGAGTGCGGTCGTTAGCGCCAAGCTTAGAAAGTATGTTGGTGACGTGAGTCTTTACGGTTTCTTCGCTGATCGAAAGTTTGTCGGCGATGATTTTGTTTGCGTTCCCGCTCGCAATCAGCCGCAGCACATCAATCTCCCGTGGGCTCAACTCGTCGTCCGCAGCATGGTCAGCCAGTTCGGCGGCTACCTCCGGAGGAATTCGCTTCTTGCCGGCATGCACCGCGCGAATCGTGTCCAGCAGTTCTCTATGTACGTAGCCCTTCAAAATATAGGCCTGAGCACCCGCTCTGAGTGCGCGCAACACTTGAACGTCACCTGTGTATGTAGTCAGAACAATGATCCGGGCGTTAGGAAATTCGTTGTGGATGTCGATGATTGCCTCGATGCCATTGAATCCCGGCATCTGTAAATCCATTAACGTCACATCCGGCCGGTGCAATCGAAACTGTTTGATCGCTTCATGTCCGTCGGAGGCTTCCGCGACCAATTTCATATCGGCTTCTGCATTGACCAGTGCTGCTATCCCCTCGCGGAGGAGAGGATGATCGTCGACGCTCAGGATCCGAATCGGTTTAGGATTCAAGGTCACGACTTCCTGGCCCGGCGGAATAGCCAAAATCCTGAGCCATCACGCGATGTTTGGGTCGCAACCGATATGGGAACAGTCAGTTGAACTTCCGTGCCCGCTCCGGCTTGGCTCCAGAAATCCAATCGGGCACCGATTTTCTTTGCACGTTCACGGACACCCGGCAATCCCCAATGTCCGGGCTGTCCGCCTTCCTTCAGAACTCTGGGTTCAATCCCTTTTCCATCGTCGCGGATAAGCAGACGAAGGAGGCGATTATCGTATCGAATCTCCGCCTCAATATGATGTGCACGTGCGTGCTGAAAAGCATTTCGGAGCAATTCACGGGCAATGCAGTACATTTCGTCCTGAAGAACGGGAGACAAAGTTTGCCGCTCGCCCTCGACGACGACACGAAAGATCGGAGGACTGCCGTTTGCATTCTCAACGGTCTCCAGTTCTTTACTGGTTTGCGTCAACAATTCTGCGAGATCAGTGGGAGTGCCCCCTTCGGAACGTAAATCCTTGATGGTGTCCCGGCTCTCGGTGATCGCCTGTTCGGTCCTCATGATCGCGCCGTCAAGAGCTTCCATCGCTTCTTCCGTTCGCTTGGGGAGCATATTCCGGGCGGCCTGAAAACGAAACAGAAGACCGTGCAGATTTTGTAGAAGAGTGTCATGCAGTTCACGCGCGATGCGTGTTCGCTCGTTGACGCGCTCTTCCAGACGCAAGTCGAACTGCCGCGCCACTTGCCGGAGCCGCAGTCGATGGAGTCCTGCTGCCACCACCAGAAAAGCGACCATGAAAAGAATAAGGGCAAGCAATCGCCAAGACTGGATGAAAGCATTCAATACGCGTGAAGGCAGATAGATCTGGGAGTTGATCTCCCAGTCGACATCTTTGGCCGCTTGGCGTACCCCGGCGACGTCCCTTTCCGCCATCCCGCGCCAAACACGTTGGAGCTTTTCAAGGACGGTCGTATTCTCGAATACGGCCGGCCAGCGTTCAAAGTCCGGGTATCTATCCCCCTGATCGATCGCCTTCTGGACAACTTCACCGAAAATGCGAGCGTCTCCAACATCCCGCGGATCGCTAGCGAGTGATGCGACCAATGTGTCCACCCCGTAACCGGGTTTGCCGGGGGGCAAGAAGCCAGCTTGGGCCAGCATTTCGGTATATTCCGGATCGGTCGCAAGAAAGTCGGCGAGTTTGAAAGCCAACTCGGCATCCGATGTACCGCTCAAAACCACGAGTTCGCCGCCACCTTTAAAATCCCCCGGGGGTACGACGGCCGCCGCATAATCCCAAAATCGTTGAGCCCCGCCTTTCTTTCGCTGCCGCTCGTAGAAATCTTCGGCCCAGCGACTCATGAAACTGGCCGTTTCTAAGGTCGTTCGATAACCGCCATTCACGAATGCACGTGTTAGCTCCTCATGCGTAGTCTCAGGAAAGCTGACCAACTGGCGAACTTCACCCTTACCCAGAGGGACCCATGAATGCTCGGCAAGGTAGCCCGGGACGGTAAGAGCGTTTTCACTAGAGAAAGACGCATGAGAGCCGAACAGTCCATTATGAATAATAGACTGGCTTCCGCCAGCCCTGGCCAGCGACACATAGTCGTAGAGAAGATTAAGGGTGATAGCAGTCGGTAACGCGACGGTATCAGGGGAAGAAGTGCCGCTAGCAAAAGAATCGAGGAGAGCCGGCCAACTACTGTTATTTAGAGTCAGCGGAGGCGAATCAGGCGCAGCAGAAGGCAAACGCTTCCAGTAAAAGAGAAGGCGGACGTCGACAGTATACGGGAGCGCGCAAGCTGGGATACCGAGGACGTCCCGCCAGTTTCCTCTGCTCCTCTGCCAGTCAGGTCTGGATCGAATTCTGCCGTTCGCAGCTAGACTCCCGGTCCACGTAGTACCAACTTCCATCACGTCTGGCAATGCATCCGGGCCCGTAGTTCGACCGGCGCGCAGCAACTCGAACGCCTCGCGCCAAGTGATCAAACGCAGGACAACGTAAGCATTGTTCTGTTCCGCAAAGCGCTCCAATGCCGCGAATGCCGTCCGCTGGTTCTCCACAACCTGAAAATTCGGAACTGTGTAGTCGGGGTACCAGCCTGCTTCTCCGGAATTCCCCGATCGTTGACTGCCGGTCTTTGTTGCCAGCGGTTCTTCCACGTTTAGTAAGCGAACGCGGGTTCCTGCGAGCGACGAACGCAACGCCGCCATGCGAGAGGGGATGTCCTCTCCCTGGGCGATGTCATTTGGACCGGATTCCTCCGGCGGAATAATCCAAACTGTAACGTGCCTGTCAGCGTCTGCAGCCCGGGCCTTGGGGGCACTGCAAAGAAGAGCACACCCAACGAGGAGGATGCCCGCCCGAATGAGGGTAGGAGTCCACGTAGGAAGAGAGAGGGCTAAAAGAGCAGGGACAGAGCGCACGTGTTTATACCTTGCATCACGCAAGTTAAGCCCAAGAGGGGGGAGTCTACTACCCTGCTCGCGGATTTGGCAAGCAGAGTCATATGCGTGTCAATGCTCCCCTGCACGAATTGGCCTACATGTGCCAGAGTTTTTACCGATAACTGTTGTTCCGTGCACTGAAACTGTTGAGTACAAGTTATTATTCTCATCAGTCGTTGCACTCAAGTAGTAGCTGTACTCTGGCGTCATTACTCCTTGACATCCCTGCGATGCAGTGGGTATGGGCAGCGCGAACAGCCATAGCGATAAGAACCCGATCAGCCAGATTTGCAATTTCATCCTTGCGTCGTTGCGTCTCCATTGCTGCAACTTTCATCATGGCCTTTTCTCTCTGGATGTGGGCCTCCAGGCTAGTCATGCCTATTGGAGTTAGCGCAGCTCTTAAGGACTGACGTGGCCGGCTTCCTCTGCAAATCGTTGAGGTCCAATTGAACGTAGTGGGTCCATTTGGAGTCCAAAACCGTCCATTTTGAAGCCGGATTCGGTCAGGTTAGGTTAGCCGTGTAAGGGCAATTGAAACACCGTGAGTTATGGAGCGGGCGATGGGAATCGAACCCACGTCCGAAGCTTGGGAAGCTTCTATACTGCCATTGTACGACGCCCGCTCATCTTTCTGGCGCATTGATTATACACAACGAAGTGAATGCTCGTACAGATCGGCCATTTTGCAACTTCTCCCATATTGAAAGCGCTGCCGTAGCTGTGCGAGTGGAATGTCTCCGCATAACTTGCCGTCATTACCACAGAGGTGTGGTCCATCTGTTTTCCAAGTACGGCAGAATTCAATTGGTGACGTCCTCGAATTGGACTTGTGGAGCGGAATACTCTCCGAGTGGATGGTCATTTGTTGTCGAGGACCTGTGCGGAAGCTCGGCGCTTCACAACTTTCGCAGCAACACCAGGGTCAGATCATCGCGGCCCTCTGGGTCGTGAATCCACGCTCCGACGGTACTCGTAACCAGCGTGATGATGTCGTCGAGAGGCTTATTCATTTCGGTCACTAATGCGTTTGAAAGACGAGCTTCGCCGAACTCCTGCTGCGCCGCGTCCATGGCCTCTGGAATGCCATCGGAGAAAATGGCGAGAAGATCGCCGGTTTTTAACAGGACGTCTTGTTGATCGTACTGCACGTCCGGCAGTAAGCCCGCGACCATGCCACCGCCTTCCAGCCGAATGGCCTTTCCATCGCGCACCAGGATCGGCTTCAAGTGGCCCGCGTTGGTGTAGGTAAGCCGTCCCGTTTCGTCGTCGTACACGGAACAGAAGAAAGTGGCGTACTTTTCCGGGGGAGTGTTTTCGTAGAGTTGCTGGCTGATCGCGCCCATTAACTCTGCTGTGGAAAGATGGGGACCGGGGGAAACTCCACCAAACTTCAGTTGCGCGTGCAGCGCCGATTGAATGCTGGCCACCAACAGCGCCGCAGAAACGCCCTTTCCCGAAACGTCCCCGAGGGCAACTACTGTCCAACGGTCATCCAGACATACAAAGTCGTAATAGTCTCCGCTGACCACACGTCCGGGAATGCAGACTGCAGCCATCTGCAAGGTCCTGAGTTTCGGAGCAGACTTCGGGAACAGGCTCGACTGCACCTCTCGCGCGATTTCCAGTTCGGCGTCCAGCTTCTCCTTCTTCTTGACCTCGCCGATCAACTGGCGAATTTTCGCGGTCATGGTGTTGAACGAAGTGGCCAGTTCACTTAACTGATGTTCGCCTCGCACGGGAATTTGGTGCGAAAAATCTCCTTGCCCTAGTTGTAGCGTTCCCTGGTGAAGGTCGTCTACGGACCGGGTGATCGCTCGCGAGAGCGTAAAGCTGGAGAATAGAGCGACAGCTTCCAGAATCAAGAAAAAGCCGCCGCCAATAATCAGCATAGAGAGCGCCACGGAGGCCATCCGGCCAGTGGCATCGCCGGCAAGCAACAAAGAAGGCCTTGATACCAAGGGCAGTAAGACGCCCGCTGTTCCGGAGGAAGTTTGCACCTTCCAAGGCAGCATGCCCACGACCGGCACATCCCACCAACTGCGAGGAGGCCGTAATCCGGACGGTACTATCTCCTTCCGGACGCCGTTTTCGATCACAGATGTCGCGCTTCCGGATGAACCGAAGGTAAAGAGGGTGATGAGGTGATCCTCGGGTAGCACACCACTGACGGAAACAATCCCCGGTGTGAGTGAAGCCAGAACCTCCTGATCCAGAGGGAGGTAAGCGAACGTTTGCGTACTCCTATCGCACACGTTTGCGCCGATAAAGTAGCGCCCGCCCGATTCAAAAAACCCACTGAATCCCGGCGCAATCCACTGCGGCCCAGTCTGGAACTGCCCGTCTTGCGGCGAACGCAGGGCATCGCCATTGACCTGGACCACAGCCGCCAGCTTCGGCATGCCCTGGCGGATTCCATCGATTAGATCGGCCTTCAGGCCGTGAGAGGCCGCCAAAGTCAGATTCTGTGCGGTGCCGTGAACGGTTTCGATCCGCGCTTGCAAGTCCTGGTGGACACGCTGCGTGGCGAATTGACCCAGCAGCAACTCCGTCGTTATTATCAGCGCCCATCCGATGAGGAAGACGGGAACGACAGCAAACAGAAAGGAGGTAATGAGCAGGCGATTGCGGATGCGCCACAGCAACTCTTTTCGGAAGGCGACATAGCACAGGACAAGTGCCAAAAGAACAAACTCGCCAGTGGAAGTTCTGCCGGAGAAAAAAGAAGCGATGGCGGCGCTTACGGCCAACAGCATTAGAGCCAGTGCGACTTTTTGGAAGAAAGTTCTGCCACGGAGCCACTGCGTCATGCTGGCATAATAACCCGTTCGTCTACGCAGCGGATAATCCACAGCGTCGGCGGGGGAAGAGGCTACTCACGGCGTATCCTCTTGCCCGGCGCTGGCGTGGGTTGGCTAGCTTTTTGCCGCGGCTCGGCGTTCTTTGCTGGCTGCGTACATGGCGGACATGTCGACGACGGCGCGAATTTCGACTCCGCCGGCACGCACGACCGGATGTTTGGACATGAGCTGGATGGCGTGGTTGAGGTCGCGGGCTTCGATCACGTAGATGCCACCGATTTTTTCTTTGGTTTCCACGTAGGGGCCGTCGGTAACGGAAACTTTTCCGTTGACGATGCGCAAGGTTGTGGCGTTGCGCGCGCTCTGCAGGCCTTCGGTGGCCACCAGGTGTCCGCTGTTGCGCAGTTCGTCCGTGTAGGTGAACACTTCGTCCATTGCGGCGTTCCGCTGGCTCTCTGTCATTGTTCCCCAACCTTCTTCACTGACATAGGCAAGGCAAATGTATTTCATGGGATCCTCCCGTTTTCTTGAATTCTAAACCGCTTACATTCGATAATCGTTTGGCAAAGCGCAAATTCGACAAGGTGCAAAAATTATTTTTCGCCCAGTTCCTGGAGTCGCTTTTTGAGGAAATGGCGCTCCGGCTCTTGTCGGCTGAGGCTAAGGGCCTTCTCATAGGACGCGCGGGCCTTTTCGGTTTGGCCTAGCTGGCGGCATAGTTCGGCGCGGGCGGAGTGGGCTAAATGGTAGTTTTCCAGTTCCCCTTTGGCCAGGATCGCTTCGACCAACTGCAGGCCTGCGGCAGGTCCGTCGCGTTCGGCCACAGCTACGGCGCGATTTAGTTCGACTACTGGATTCGGATCGATGCGCAACAACAGATTATAGAGGGCTACGATTTCGACCCAGTCGGTGGCAGCGGCGCTTGAAGCTTCGGCATGCAACGCGGCAATCGCCGCTTGCAATGTGTATGGGCCAAAACGGCGAGACGACAGCGCCTTTCGTACAAGGGCGATTCCTTCGGCGATCTGCTCAAGATTCCATAGCGATCGATCTTGATCGTCCAGGAGGACCATTTCCCCGCTGGCAGAAACGCGTGCGGCGCGGCGCGATTCGTGGAGCAGCATCAGCGCCAGCAAGCCCTGGGCCTCGGGTTCAGCCAGCAAGTCAACAAATAGGCGCGCCAGGCGGATGGCTTCGGTGGAAAGATCATGACGCGTTAGCGAAGCGCCGGACGAAGCGGAATAACCTTCGTTGAATACGAGGTAGATGACGCGCAGGACCATGTCCAGCCGATTCGGCAATTCGCTGCGTTCCGGCACTTCATAAGGAATGTGGTCTTCGCGGATTTTTGTTTTTGCGCGCACGATGCGCTGGGCGATGGTGGGAGCGTGAGTGAGGAACGCCCGCGCGATTTCCTCGGTGGTGAGGTCGCAAACTTCGCGCAGCGTCAGGGCCACCTGCGCATCGGGGGCTAACGCGGGATGGCAACAGGTGAAGATGAGACGCAGGCGGTCGTCCTCGACTTCGGGATGGTCCCAGGCTGCGGGATCGACGCCACCGTGTTGTTCGAGCATCGCATCCGTGACCGAGCCGTCGAACCTGGCTTGGCGGCGCAATACATCGATGGCTTTGAATCGCCCTGTGGAAACGAGCCAGGCGCGCGGGTTCGCGGGCACTCCTTCGCGTGGCCATTGTTCGAGCGCGGCGGTAAAGGCAGTTTGCACGGCCTCTTCGGCTAGATCGAAATCGCCGAGTAGGCGAATCAGCGTGGCGAAGACGCGGCGCGATTCCACACGGTAAATCGCGCCGACCTGCTCATAAATTGGATTGCTGGCCTGTTCGCTCATCATCGGGTTGCACGGCCTTCTTCCCGGCGGGCCTGCAAAACGCCCGCACACTAGTATGTCGAATTCGAGGGCGCTTTTTCGACTATCCAATGTGAGCAGTTGATTACCGGATGCGCTGGCACAAGGTTTAGCACTTTTCGCGCCGGAAAAGGGGAAAACCGATGAAAACGCGCGTCTTTGTGATTGTTGCCATCGTTATTGCCGCGGTTCTGGCCGGCTCGGGATGCAGCGCGCTTCCCCTGGGATTGATGTGCGTCCAAATTCTGGTTTTTCTTGCGGGATTTTCTGGAATCGTGGATTGGAAGTGGGTGCTGACTCTCGACATCTGGATTTGGATGGTTGCACCGGCGACGGTTTTTGTTTCCGCGCTGTGCGAGAAAAGCGCCTTTATGGACTTTGCGATTCATGCGGCCGTTTTGTTGGTTAAGATTTTTGTTTTCGCTAATGTGGTTGGGGGCAACGCAGGAGGAAGTGCAATATAACCATTCGTTATGGGGAGATGCTGCTGGTTACTGCAGTTGACGAAAGCGATGGCAGCTCACCAGGTGGTCGTTGACCAATCCCGTGGCTTGCATGAAGGCGTAGCAAATCGTTGGGCCGACGAAGCGGAACCCGCGCTTCAGCAAATCCTTGCTCAACGCGATAGAAAGCGCGCTTTTGGCGGGAACTTCCTTTTGCAGCTTCCATCTATTCTGGACCGGCGCGCCGCCAACAAACTGCCAGATAAACTTGTCGAAGCTGCCGAATTCTTTTTGCACGCGCAAGAAAGCTTGGGCATTGGTGACGGTGGATGCCAGTTTCAAGCGGTTGCGCACGATTCCCGGGTCGCGCAGAAGCTCGCGGACTTTCTTGCCATCGATGTCCCAACTCAGGCCTGCCTGGGCGCCTTCCAGAATCAGAAATTCAAACCATAGCCGGTCATCGTGGACCGGCACACCCCATTCTTCGTCGTGATACTTGGTATTGAATTCGTTGGAGGCCCACGGGCAACGGACCAGTTCTTGGCTCGCAGCGCTCACGGCGTCACTTTTTCAGGATGGAATGAATAATGAGTGTGTTTCCGCCGAGAAGAACGGGATCGGAGGTCAGTTCTCGTGTCCAGCGATCCTGACGGCGCGCTTCCGAGGTCAGCGCGGCCACGAGACGGATCAGCGCGATGATCGGGAAATACAGCCACTGGTTGCCTTTGACGCGATCGCGGTAGACTCCCTGAATTTCGAAGCCATTCAGTTCCAGATAGTAGCGCAGTTCGTTGTAGCCGATGGGATTGGCATGCACCGCAATCTCATTTTTGCCGGCGGTGTCATGGTGAATCTGCGCCTTGAATTTATTTGAGAGCGGCTTGAAATGCGATGTGTAGCCGAACACCAACCACTTCAAGCGCTCTTCGACGTTCATGATGTTCGGAACGCTGATGATGAGGTGGCCGTTCGGTTTCAGCAATCGGCGATATTCTCGAAACGCTTGCGGCGGCGAATCGATGTGTTCGAGTCCGTCCAGCGACGTGATGTAGTCGAATGAGTGGCTCTCATAGGGCAGCGTGCCGCTCAGATCGCCCTTCTTGATTTCCGCATTGTCCAGACGGAAGAGCTCGTCATACAGATCGCATGCACGAACGTCAAAGCCGGCCGCCATGAGGCGTTCGACCAACGCTCCCTCGCCGGCGGGACAATCCAAAATCCGTCCGCGCGGGAGCGGGTCGAGGACTTTCAGCACAGCCTCGTGCAAGCCCGGGCGAGACATAGCCGCAGGCCCGCGTTCGCCCGCCAATAATGGCGGATGATCCACGGGTTTGACTCTTCTGGAAGGAGCAATTTCCGGCGTTGCCAAGTTTCAGCGTCCCTGGACTGTAGGTTTTTCGAGCTTATCCAATGTGGCGCTCGAGCGCTTTGGTGATCTGATCTTTGGGCACCGCGCCCACAATTTGCTCGACGACCTGGCCATCTTTAAAGACCAGGAGCGTGGGGATGCCGCGAATGTTGAAGCGGCCGGCGGAATTCATCGCTTCGTCGACGTTCAACTTGGTCACCTTGAGCTTCCCCGCATAATCCTGAGCAATTTCCGCAACCGTGGGAGCGAGCATATGACACGGACGGCACCACTCCGCCCAAAAATCGACCATGACCGGTTGAGCCTTGCTCGCGGTCAGGACTTCTGCTTCAAAGTTTCCATCGTTCACAGTCAGAATGTTCTCAGACATAACGTTTCTTGTTTCCTCGACCGGCTGCAACCAGGCAGCCGCTTTCCTGGATCAATTAGATGATGGAACTGCTGTTTGGTTTCGCACCGCACGGGCAGCTTCATATAGTTTCGCATATTCCGCCGCTGACGTGTTCCACGAAAAATCCTGGGCCATCCCATTTAATTGTATGCGTTTCCAGACGCCTTCGTCGGAGTAATGATGAAGAGCTTGGCGGATGGCGTGCAACAAGGCGGAGCCAGAGTACTCCCAGAACTTGAAGCCGGTGCCGGTGCCGTGTTCCAGGTCAAAGGGTTCGATGGTGTCATCCAGGCCGCCGGTTGCCCGCACGACGGGAACGGTGCCGTAGCGCAAACTGTAAATCTGGTTCAAGCCACAAGGCTCGTAACGCGAAGGCATCAGGAAAATGTCTGAGCCCGCTTCGACGAGGTGGGCCAAGCGATTGTCGTAGGCAATCACGGCGCCGACGCGACCGGGAAAATCGGTAGCCAGCGCGCGGAAGAGTTCTTCATAGCGCCGCTCGCCTGTTCCCAACACCGCCAGCAGAATATCTTCCTGTAGAAGTTCGCGCGCAATTCTCGCGATCAGGTCAAAACCCTTCTGGTCGGCAAAGCGCGAGACAATTCCCAGCACCGGGCGATTCGGGTTGTCTTTCAACAATTGAAATTCGTCGAGCAGCGCCAGCTTGCATTCGCGCTTCCCTGCCAAATTTTTGGCGGAATATTTTGCGGGAATCAGCGTGTCGCGGTCCGGGCTCCACGCCGAATAATCCACGCCGTTCAGAATGCCGACCAAGCGGTCGGCTCTCATGCGAACGACGCCTTCCAGGCCGAAACCAAATTCGGATGTTTGGATTTCTTCGGCATATTTCCGGCTAACGGTTGCCAGGTAGTCGGAATAAACCAGTCCGCCCTTGAGGAAATTCACGTTGCCGAAAAATTCAATTCCTCCGGGATGGAAGACGGCCGGCGGAATACCCGCGCGATCCAACGACTCCCTTGGGAAAACGCCGTGATAACCCATGTTGTGGACTGTGAAAACCACCGGCAAATCGCGCACGGCGGGGTCGTCCGAATAGGAAGTACGCAAGAGCACGGGAACCATCGCGGTTTGCCAATCGTGGCAATGGATGAGATCCGGCATCCAAACTTGCTTGGCCAGTTCGATGGCGGCGCGGGAAAATTCGGTGAAGCGCTCGGCGTTGTCGGGGTACTCGCGGTTTTTGTCTCCGTACAGGCCGTCGCGATCGAAATAAAAGGGATCATCGAGAAAAAAATAGCGGACGCCGCGGTGCAATCCGCCGTTGGCAATCGCGGGAAAGCGCAACCGGGTGCCCTGCGGAATGGTCATACTGGCCAGGCTGATGGAGGTGGCTTTCACTCCGCGATAAAGCGGCAGAAACACGGCTACTTCGTGTCCCAACTTCACCAGCGCGCGCGGCAGCGCTTCGATCACGTCTGCCAAGCCGCCAGTCTTCGCGTACGGCAGCGCCTCGGATGCTGCAAACAGTATTCTCATGTTCAGGGCGAATTTCTTACGCTATCGGACCCGGGTGCCAGCGTCAAGCGTGAGTCAAGCTTCAGGTTCCTTCGACGATGCGAATGTCGCGTTCGACGGCGCCGACGAGCAATTTTGCGGCGGCCTGGTAGTTTGGCCCTTCAAATGTTTCCGTGGCTTTGGCTACGCTTTCGAATTCGATCACCACCGCGCGTTCCTTGATGCCCGCTTCGTAGACGTTCACGGGGACTCCGCGGGCGATAAATTTTCCTCCGCCGGCTTCGATCGCCGGTTTTGCCAGCTTGGCATATTCGGCCAGGGCCGTGGGGTTCTTGATGCTTCGATAAAACGTGATCCAATAACCTTTCGCCATTGTGTCACCTCCGATGTTGACGTTTGTTCGACGCCGGCACGATTGTATCCCGGCAAACCATGTTTCTGCCGCTCCTGCTACACTCATTAAACCAATTCCATGGCAAGACAGCGGCTCGGTCAACACTTTCTTGGCGATCCCGGGTGGCGCGAGAAAATCGCCCGGGCCATTCGCGTTTCTCCGCACGGCATTCAGTCGCCCACACCGCGCGTCGACAAGAATTTTTGCTGGATCGAAATAGGGGCTGGGCACGGCGAGATGACGGAGCACCTTCTGAAAAGCGGGGCGCCGGTAATCGCTGTCGAGGTCGATCCTCCCCTGGTCACAGGACTGCAGCGGTTGGCACTCAGCAACCCTGGCTTGACGGTGGTTTCCGGAGATGTGCTGGAAACCGATCTTGCGGCACTCGCCGGCGGCCGCCGCATGCGGATTTATGGCAATCTTCCCTACTACATTACTTCGCCGATCCTGCATCATTTTTTTCAATATTCGGGGCAGATTGACGAAGCTCACATTGTGATTCAACTCGAAGTGGCTGAGCGGCTTGCAGCGCGTCCGGGAACGAGCGATTACGGCTACCTGTCTGTGGCCACGCAGTACTTCTCGCGACCGGATATTGCTCTGCGCATTCCTCCCGCGGCGTTCCTGCCACCGCCTGAGGTGGACTCGGCGCTGGTCACACTGAGATTTCCGGGCCAAGCCGCTAACTTGGGAATTAGCGATCCGGAAAATTTTCTGGAGTTCGTGAAGTCGTGTTTTGCGCAGAAACGCAAAACCCTTTCCAATAATCTGCGCTCGCTCGCCACTCCCGCGCGCGTTCGCCAGATTTTACGTGAATTGGAACTGAGGGAAGATGCCCGCGCGGAACAATTGTCCGTCGCTCAGTTCGCGGGGCTGTACCGGGCTATTTCTTCAACGCTGTCAGGAGCCGGTCGGGATAATCGCTCATAATCCCGTCGACGCCGGCGGACGCGAGCATACGCATGTGGGCAGGGGAATTTACAGTCCAGCAGACCACTTGCAGGTCTCGTTTGCGGGCTTCCTGTAGCAAATTGGGCGTCACGAGGTCGCCGCGAACGGCCATCTGGCGCGCCCCGATTTCCACGGCTTTTTCAAAGGGATTTTCGATTTGCCCGTTGTAAAGCAGTCCGGTCATCAAGGTTGGTTCAATCTTTCGCAGGGCGGCCAGAATCGTAGGATCGAAAGAAATAATCACACTTCTGGGAATCTCGCCAGAATCCCGCAGCGCGCTGATCATGGCATGCTCCCCACCCCAAAAGCCGCTGGGCTTCAGTTCGAGGTAAAAAACGACATCGTTCTTTTTGGTGAACTCCAGAATCTCTTCCAGCGTGGGGATGCGTTCGCTCATGAACTCGCTGGCAAACCAGGAGCCGGCGTCGAGCCGCCGCACTTCCGCCAGCGTCATTTCATGGACGGAGCCGTGCCCGTTTGTTGTGCGGTCCACGGTTTCGTCATGGATGGCCACGAAGTGGGCGTCACGGGTAAGGTGCAGATCGGTCTCGATGAACGAAACACCTTGCGCGACGGCGCGTCGAAAAGCCGCGAATGTATTTTCCGGCGCGTATCCAGATGCGCCGCGGTGGGCTATGGCCAGCACGTGGTTGGCTTTCTTTTGGCGTTATCGACCATTTACAATTCGGATGTAGGGCCCGATTCCTGTCGTATTCTAACAGTGTACAGCATGCGCCTTGGCTCGCTAAGCCCTGAGGCGCTGGTTGCAGTGGGTCTGTAGCGCGGCGCACCAGGAGGAAATTACCCTATCCATGAAACGATTCGTAGCCTGGCCTGTCATTTTTGCGCTGCTATGCACACCGGCCTTGTCTGTTCTTGCCGCGCAGAACACGCCTTCGAAAAAGCCAGTCAAGACCGACGAGCAAGTGCCTGTGCTTTCCCGGGAGATTCACCACCAGATTCTGGTGCTTCCCTTTTATTCGGTATTCGACTCCATCCGATTCACGATGGATGGACATAATGTGATTCTTACCGGCCAGGTGCTGCGCCGCAACCTGAAGGAACAGGCCGAAGCCGCGGTGAAGAACATGGAGGGCATTGGGGTGGTCGTCAATAAGATCGAAATCCTGCCGGCATCGCCGTCCGACGACGACTTGCGCAATGCCATCTACAGAGCGGTTTATGAAGACTCGACGCTAGCGCGTTACGCGACTCAGGATGTTCCGCCGGTACACATCATCGTGAATAATGGAGCTGTTTCACTGGAAGGATCGATCGATTCCCTTGCGGACAAGAACCTGGCCGGGGCGCGGGCGGGAAGCGTGGCCAACGTTGGCAGCGTAAAAAATAATTTGATGGTACATGCGAAGGAGAGCGCGGCAGAATAGAAACCGGATGATCGCAGTGAACTTTTCGCCAGGGGGCGCACAGTGGCTCAATCCAAAGACCCATATTCGAATCAAGGAGACTTTCGCGACACGCCGGCGCGGCAGAAACTGGTGGCGCTTCGGGAAACCCTGTTGCGGATTCACAAATCGCTGCTGGACATGGAGCGGCGGGGCTACGAAAAGGATCACGGCACGGTGACAGCCGGGGAGCTTTTTCGGCTGGTCGTGGACGATCAGCAATTCTCATGGCTACATAACATTTCCGAATTCGTGGTGCGCATCGACGAGAATCTTGCGGGCGAAGAAGGCGTGACGGACAAGGACGCGCATGTGGCAATTGCTTTGGCGCGGAAAATATTTGCGCCGTCGGAATCCGGAGACGGTTTCCAGAAGAAATACTACGACGCGATTCAGTGCGATCCTGCGGTGGTAATGGAGCACGCTGAACTCGCCCGCCTTTTTCATAGTGAACCAGTGGACCCAGAAAACGAATAAACCGGCGGTTCCAGTACGAGAATACGATTCGTTCCAGGACCCGTATTTCTTTCAAAATAAATGGTTTGGGCAATCAACTTCCTTACGAGCTAAGGATTTTCCCATCCTGTTCCTTCGGCCAGTAGGAGCATGCGCTAACCCTTTTGGATACAATGGAACTGCTGGCACCCGTTTTGCTCTATTCGAATATGGTTCTCGAGTTTCCGAAGTTCCAACAGTAATGCGAGGTCTTGCATGAAGAAACTTTCGCTCTTCGATCCTGGTATTTCTCGCCGCGGGGTTGCCTTCCGCCGCAATGGCCGATGGCGACGGGGAATTCACCGTTACCGGAACTTATTCGGCTGGCACGATGGTTACGCCGCTCACGGCGCCCGGCCAGAGTTTCACGATTTCGTTCGACCTGCCCACAAATCCCTCTTCGCTTATGGAAGACTATGTCACGGGTGACGATTTTTATCTGAACGCTATTCCGGCCAGTTATACGTACAACGGTTCGACGACCACTCTCAATAACGCACTGCTGTCCTTCTATACTTCCTACTCGTATTCGCAATCCGGCGGATTTTTCGTTGACTACTGCGCCACGGACCCAACTTGCATGACAGGCCTCGACTATCAATGGACGTTAGATGGCCCACAGCAATACACCGGCGGTGAGGGCGACCCGACTCTGGTGCCATCCAGCTTCTCTTACAACGGCTCACCGTTTTGGATTAACTACGATGCCAATCAGGTCTGTGCCACGGGTATTTCAGGCGCAGTGACCACGAATGTTGTGGCCACGCCGGAGCCTTCGGCACTTGTTCTTCTCCTGGCAGGTCTAGGAGCGTTCCTTTTGTTCGTGAAGGTGCGCGGGTAGCGGGTAACCGCGCGAGTCAGGCTTCGAGCAAAGTTCGTTCCTTGTGGCGCACTGCCGCAGGAGTGAACACACTCGCCAAACATTCGTCCATCGCCTAAACTAATAGCGGAAGGGGATTTTCCGCCTGGGAGCCACTCCCGAATGAACCGTGCGCGCCCACATAGCTCGAGCCTTAGGTCGTTTCTAATTCGTCTTTTTATGGTGATCGGACTCGCAGCGTCAACGTTGCCGGCCAGGACCGTTGCCGATTTCAATCCCGACCTGGATTTCTCCAAATACAAGACTTTCGCGTTCGCCGGTGGCGTTGAGAATCTGCTGATGTTCCCGGTCAATCCGGACTTGATAAGCGAACGCGTCCATCGCGCAATCACCCGTGAACTCACCGCCAAAGGGCTTCGGGAAGTACAGCCGAGTCAGAATCCCGATCTAGTGGTTCGGTATTGGGCAAATCCTTCTTCGCAGGTCAACGTGATCACGATGGGCGAGTGGGGAGCGTATCGCCCGTATATCGGATCCTATTGGGAGTGGCTGTACAACGAGGTTTCTGCGAGCAGCGCGAAGGAAGGGTGCCTGCTCATTGATTTGATCGATCCAAGATCCAAAGATCTTGCGTGGCGACTGTACCTGATCCATAAAATCACTCTGCCGGATAAGGAATGGAAAAAAGCGGACGACGAGCTGACGAGGGGGTTCGAAAGTTATCCTCCCACCGATAAAGAAAAAGAAGAAAAGAAAAAAGAGCGGGCCGCGCATCCAGGCAAATCCGAATAGCTCTGCATAACGATCTACACGTAACCTCCTACCACCACTGAGCACCAGCCGATTTGTGAAAATTCCTTGTCCCTTTCTGGCAGACGATTGAGGTAGCATGTTGAGGCATTTCAGGAGAAAGCTCATGGCCAAGAAAAACAGACTGACTGTAGTTTCCCAGAAAATCGGGAAAGCGCTCGGCAAAGCGGACAAACAGGCGCATATTCACGCGCGCAAATTGTCGGCGGCGAGCAAGGTAACACGGGAAGAACTTGAAGAAATATCGAAGCACGTTGAAGCATTGAAGAAACAGCTCGCGAAGACAACGCAAAGATTGAAGAAAGCTCTGTCGTAACAGGTTCATCCTCAGTCCGCCCCATAGCTGCACCGCCCGCAGTTTCGGTATAGCTTCGCCCCCCTCCGCAACTCTTCCGCCTGAAGCGTGTTTCATAGCATGTAGGGTGAATGAACAGCCCGGATAGAGATGAGCCAAGAAGCTCATTTTTTTGAAGAGGTTCCGGGGCGGAAGCGAGGCAGGCTATGCGTTATCTAAAATATGTCGCGTTAGTAGGGATTTTGGTCCTGGGAGTGGCAGCAAGCGCCCACGCTCAGGTAGCAGTTGGTGTTCGCGTAGGACCGGTTGTGGCAGGCGTTGGGCCTGCGCCGGTTTGTGCGTACGGATACTACAGCTATTATCCATACGCTTGCGCTCCGTACGGGTATTACGGGCCTGACTGGTTTGTTGGCGGCGCATTTATCGGCGCCGGTCCCTGGTATCACGGATACTACGGGGGGCGCGGCTTCTACGGCCGCCCGGGTTATGGCTACGGCTATAGGCCTGGATATGGGTATCGGCCGGGTTACGGGTATCACGGACCGATTGCGCGCGGATTCGTTGGCGGTGGACATGCCGCAGCGGGTTTCCACGGTGGTGCTAGCGGCGGCTTCCACGGTGGCGCTAGCGGCGGTTTCCATGGTGGCGGCGGTTTCCATGGTGGCGGTGGTTTCCATGGTGGCGGTGGCGGCGGCGGCTTCCATGGTGGCGGTGGCCACCGGTAATTTGTTATAGACGCTAATTTGTTACAGGGTGCCGCAGCGAAATGCTGCGGCACCCTGAATTTTTCCCGGTGTTCTTCGAATTTCTATTACACGTCGATCAAGCTCTGGAACAACGGCAATCCCTCGCACAGCTTCACTAGTTGAGCCTCGATCTGAGGCGTGATTCCTATAAATTCAAACCGTACATGGCGCCCTGCTTGCGGCGCACAATGGCCTCCACCCGCTTATTGGCCACAGGGGACAAGCTCACTTTGTCCCCAATCTTTAATTCCGTTGTCGTAGCCGCGGACAGACCTCCGACGCTGATTTCGTAGGTCATCGCCGTAAACCACATGCCGTCCCGCTTTCCAACGTAGAGCCGCTCGATATATCTGTGCCGTGGATGCTTGCGCTTTTCTTCTATTATTCCATCGGGCGTTTCTCGCTCGGCCGCGTGAACATCCGCGCCCCGGCCGTCTCCGTGGGTGTTATCTCCGGCGCTGCGCATGGCCCCCGTTGGCATAGTTTTGTCCCTTGCTGAGCCGCGAGACACGACGCCGCGGCTGATTCTCAGACGGAGTGTTACCCACGCCTCCACCTTCCTTCGTTTCAACTATCGGCGAAACGGCGCAAAGTATTAGTCACGGCGATTGAAGCGGGAAATATGCGGAAACCGAGGATTCTTCGTGCTTAGCGTACCGGTACACTCACGACTCACATTTGTGTTCTCTCACCGAAGCTGTGTGCGGCCCGTCACTATATTCGTTTGACGCGCCAGATAAAGTGATTGCGATACAACAGACCGGCTCTCGCCGGTCTGGATCATATGCACCGAGGACGTTCGCAGCGGGGCTAAGGAAGAGGTTGTCGATGTTTCATATCCATTTATACGTCATCGTGTTCACCTTGGTCTCCGCCGTGTGTCTTGCCGCGCTTATTTCCTATTCTTGCCTCGCGCTGCTGAAGAGCGCCCAATGCCGCGAAGATGCCGAAGATAAACGGCTGTGGGATTACCTGCTGAATCCAAGAACTCTGTAATCTCGGAACGGCAAAAGACAAGAGGGATTCCTCACTCCGAAGACTCCGTTCGGAATGAGTGTTGTGTATCGAGGGAATGTTGTTAGCGGCGCCCTTTCCCCCGTAAGTTGGCAGATTGCCTAGGTTTGGTCCCTCCCTATGCTCCCCGATTCGATTCGTTGCTTGACTGGCGGCGGGTCCCAGAGTAGCGTACTGGCCACGACGGACGATCGGAATCAGACTTCAACCATCCCCCAGTCGTGTAGGAGTGGCGGGGTGGCTGGCTTGGAAATCACGTCTCCTATTGGAGTTCAACTCATGTCCCCTGATTTCCGCGTATTGCATACGGGCGCCATCGCGATATGGTTCGTCCCGAACTTTGTGGCGCGCGCAGAGCTGTTATTGCCACTCGTTATCATCGGCGCGCTGCTTCTTTTCATGTATGTGCAACACCGTTGGCACGAACAGGCGCGCGATCTGCAAGCCCGGCAACATACGTTGGGGAAACGCATCTCCGAGTTTGGGGAGCGTCTGGCGGCGGGTCCGCTGGATCAGGTGGACAGCACCATCATTGCCGGCCTCAACGGCATCATCGAACTCCTCGATGCGGACCGCATTTGCTGGTATGAGGTGGAGGAAGATTCCGGGGCTTTGCTGCACAAGTACACGGCTTGCGAACGCTCGACTCCGCAGTCTCCCAAGATCATTCTTCCGGGGAAGATGCCTTTCATGGCGGAGCGCTTAAGCCGTCACGAAGTGGTCGTTCTGCGATCTCCGAAAGAACTCCCACCGGAGGCAAAGGCAGACCGGGAATTCCTGGAGGACCTGGGAGTGAAGTCATTGTTGCTTATTCCGTCGAGCTACAGCCCACGACGAAAGGGCGCATTGGGCTTGTCTTCTTATTCCACGGAGAAAGTCTGGGCGGAAGAATCCACCAGCCAATTGGCCATCGCGGCCAACATCATCGGTGCAACGCTAGAGCGCAAATATGAGCAAGCCGCGCGGCAGGAAAGCGAGGGGCGCTTCCGGTATCTATTTGCCCAAGCGTCCATAGGTATCGCACTGGAAACGATGGAAGGTAGCATTCTTGACGTTAATCCCGCATTTTGTTGCATGATTGGTTATTCGCAGCAAGAGTTGCAAAGCGCCACGTGCGCGCGCATCAGTCATCCAGAGGACGAAGAGGTCGAGAAGGCCTTGTTTGAGGACCTGCGGCAGGGATTGCGATCGAGTTATGGGATGGAGAAGCGGTTCTTCCGCAAAGACGGATCGCAGATGTGGGGGCTGGTGAATGTGTCTCTTCTCAACCAGAATCATGGCCGGCCACCGCTTGTGATTGGCATGGTGATTGACGTGACGGCGCAAAAGACCGCGGAGGCTTCGCTGTTCCAGAGAGATCAGGAGCTGCAGCGACTGGCGGGCCAGTTGATCGAAGCCCAGGAAGACGAACGGAGACGGATCAGTCGAGAGCTGCACGACGATATCGGCCAGCGCGTGGCGCTGCTGGCCTGCGAGTTGGACCTGGCGTGCAGCCCTGCGGGGTCATCGCAAGAACGGGAAGGATCTTTGCTTTCGAAGTTGCGCAAGGAACTGGATAGCATTGCTACAGACATCCACGAACTTTCCCACGAGCTGCA
This sequence comes from Candidatus Acidiferrales bacterium, assembly GCA_963709705.1. Taxonomy (GTDB): domain Bacteria; phylum Acidobacteriota; class Terriglobia; order Acidiferrales; family UBA7541; genus Acidiferrum. Next base: position 531,593 of record CAVPXU010000009.1, on the reverse strand, counting down.
CTCTTCCAGCTTGCAGTGCTGCGGGCTAAAGGTGGCGCTGAAGGATCTTTGTTGGAAGTATTCACACAACCAGCACCTGCAGATCGAACTGCACGCGGAGAATTTTGACTCGAAGCTGCCGCCGGACGCGGCGCTGTGCCTGTTCCGCGTAGCGCAGGAAGCGCTGGCGAATGTACTGAAGCATGGCGGGACGAAGAAGGTTATCGTGCGCGTGGCGCAGGATTCGGAAAAGGTGCGTCTCACCGTGAAAGATTTCGGCGTGGGGTTCGATCCTTCGCTGCAGTCAGCGGGGCTGGGCTTAATGAGCATGCGGGAGCGTCTGCGCTTCTGCGGCGGCGTGCTATCGGTGCGATCCGCGTTGAACGAGGGTACGGAAATTTCGGCCGAGGTAGCTACCGCCAAGAAATTTGCCGCTACCGTTTGAACAAACCTCTGTAAAAATTGCTTCGCGTTTGCGTGACTCCGCGGGCCTGAAGAGCGGCTAGCTCGGACGAGGCTGCGCCGGATCCTCGTGGAGGATTTCGTTCAGCGCGGCGGTGAACAGATCGGTGTCGGAATCCGAGAAAATCAATGGCGGACGAAGCTTGATGACGTTGTGGTGCGGGCCGTCGGTGCCAGCGAGGATGCCGCGTTCGCGGAGGCGATTGACGACATAGGTGGCTTGTTCTGTGGCGGGGGCACGGGTGGAACGGTCGTTGACCAGATCGATGCCGAGGAAGAGTCCTGAACCGCGGACATCGCCGATAAGCGCGTGCGTGTTTTGAAGTTCGCGGAGTTGCGCTAGCCAGCGCGTGCCGACCTCGAGGGCATTGTGCTGAAGATTTTCGTCGCGAAGGACATCCAGGACAGCGAGCCCTGCGGCGCAGGCTACGGGATTGCCGCCGAAGGTGCTGAAAAACTCCATGCCATTGTTGAAGGAGGCCGCGATTTCGGGAGTGGTGATGACGGCAGCGAGCGGGAAAGCGTTGCCGATCGGCTTTCCCAAGACGAGGATATCGGGAACTACGCCTTGGGTTTCGAAACCCCAGAGATGCGTGCCCAGGCGGCCAAAACCGACCTGCACTTCATCGGCAATGCACACCGCACCGGCGGCGCGCACCTGTTTGTACACTTCAGCTAGATAATTGGGTGGGAATGCGATTTGGCCGGCGACGCTCGGGAGCGTTTCGGCGAGGTATGCGGCGATTCCGCTGCCGGTCCTTTTCATCGAGCACAAAATTTGTTCGACGTATGAGGCGTATTTCTTGCTCAGGTCGGATTCACCGCGTCGATGGGGTCCGCGATAATCGTCGGCGACAGGCGCGACGTGTACCCAGGGTTTTTGCCCGCGGCCACCGGGGCCATTGAACTTGTACGGGCTGATGTCAATGAGCGTGGAAGTGTGGCCGTGATAGGCGTGTTCGAGGACGATAATGTCTTGACGATTGGTGTGGGTACGAGCAAGGCGAAGGGCGAGTTCGTTGGCTTCGCTGCCGGAGTTGAGGAAGTAGCAGACAGTCAGTGGGGAGGGCAGAAGCGCGGTGAGACGTTCAGCGTAGCGGAGGATGTTGTCGTGGAGATAGCGGGTGTTGGTGTTGAGCAGAGCGAGTTGCTGCTGGGCAGCGGCGACTACGCGCGGGTGGGTATGGCCAACGAGGGGGACGTTATTATAAACGTCGAGGTAAGCTCGGCCATTTTCGTCGTAGAGATATTGGCGCCAACCGCGAACGATTTTCAGGGGACGCTCATAAGAGACGCTGAGATTGGGGCCGAGGAGATTCTTTCGCGTCGAAAGCGTTTCGTCTGGACCGAGTGTGACTGGCGGAAAACAATGTTCGGGGATTCGTACGATCAAATTTGGATCGGGAGACAGAGAGGTGAAGACGTCGCGTTGAGAAGGAAAAGCGACACCCGGAAAATCGGTGGAGAGATCGAGAAGATCAAGAATGATCTGAAAATGGAGGTGCGGGGGCCAGCCACCATTTTCGGAGGCGTCGCCAATGCCGGCGAAAGACTGGCCACGCGCTATGGGATCGCCTACCTGTAAGGACTCTAGTGATTTCCGAGAAAGATGGCCGTAGAGCGTGAAGAATGGGATACCGTCCGTGGTTTGATGTTTGAGAATGATGACTGGGCCGTAATCGAGGGCGGAGCGATTATCGGCAAAGGCGTGGACTGTGGCGTCGAAGGGCGCGGCGATGGGAGTACCGGACGCAGTAAAGAGATCGAGGCCGAGGTGGATGGTGCGGCGCTCGTCCGTGGGATTCTGACCCGAGGAGAAAACCTGGGACGAGTAAAAGGGGCGCGGCTCGTTGTAGCAGCCGATGGCAACGGCGACGTTAGCAGCGCGCAGAAGCGATTGAATTCCCGCGGTTGCAACAGGTTCGGCGAATCGGGAGGGATCGGCGCCAAGGAACGTGCTGCCGACGCTGAGATCGAGGACGGCGCAATTCCCTTCCCCGAGATTTGCCGGGATTACTGGAGCGGCAGAATTCGCGGTGAGCCAGTGACGAATTTTTTCCGCGTGAGGGACGGGCGGAAGACCGCAGGCGGCACGGAAGGTGTAGTGAGCGAGGCGGGGATGAATTTTGGCAAGACGCTCGAGGGCGTGCCAGGCTGGGGCTTCGCTAACGGTGACGTAGGGATCGTCTGGGACAAGCGACTGGCGATGGGCGGAGTTAATGACGCTGACGGCGAGGCGCGCACAGAGCATGGGAAAGAAGGCAGCAATTTCTTCTTCGCGCAGAGGAAATATTTTGTGGTACGCGGAGAGCAACGCGGATGCCGCGGGGAGAGGGTGTTCGTGGCCGAGTATCGCGTACGCTGCGGCAACGGCGGGTTCGGCAACGGTGAAGCCGACATGCATATCGCCGAAATCGATGACACTGAGAACACGGCGGGGTAGCGGCCATGGCGAAGAGACGAGGGCATTATGATCGTTGGCATCGCCGTAAATTACGCTGCGGCGAAGATGCGGGAAACGCGGGAGCGCTTCGGTTTCGAAGAGAGTAAGAAATTGTCCGGCGAGAGCGCGACGCTGGGAATCGTGGACGTGGGAAAGATAGTCACGCGCCCAGAGCGAGCGGGAAACGTCCCATTTCAAGTCGCGGGTTGTGGCGGGATGAGAAAAATCCAAAAGTGCGGTGTCGATTTCCGCCAGTAGAGCACCGAGAGAGCCGAGGAGTTCGGAGGAATGCGGTTTCGCTTGGGCTAAAGTGACGCCGGGAAGAAATGTGAGGAGCCAGACGAGGCGGCTACTGCCATCTTGCATTTTCACGCGAGAAAAAAATTGGCCGTCGGTGGTGGGGATCACGCGTGGAAGGGCTAGATGAGGGGCACGTTCGGCGAGATGGGTGAGCGCACGGCACTGCATATCGACGAAGGATTCTTCGCGGGAGGGATGCATGAGTTTAAGGACCAAGGCGCGGGAATCCGAGGCGAGCAGATGGAAATTGTCGTCATATTCACCGGGAAGAGAGCGGGCGGTAGCTTCCAGGCCGTAAAGATTGAGCGCGATGCGAGAGGCGTCGGAAGGAGCGAGAGGCAGGGCGACGCGGGCTTCAGGCATCATGCGGGAAATTGTAACGGCGGTGAGCCGGGTTGGGCAAACTGAACACCAATAGGGTCGGAGCGCTCGACGGTTCGAATTACGCTGCGGCTGCAGTTGGTTGGGGGTTGGGGCGAGCCCGCAGGACTAGAAAAATCATACAGAAGCTTACGACCAAGGGAATGAACAGCCCTGCGCGAAGAGAATGCGTGGTTGTGGAGACGACGCCGACAAGCCACGGGATGACGCCGCCACCGACTCCGGACATGCCAAAGAAGAGAGCGCCGATCCACGTGGAATCTTGACGGAAGATGGCGGCGAGCCAGGTGACGAAGATCGGATATTGCGGAGCCAGGCCAAAACCGGCAATCGCGGAGCCAAGATAGAGTACATGGGGCGAATGAGAGACGGCGATGATGGACGCGCCGAGAGTGGCGACGAAGAGTCCACCAATGGAAATGACGACCTGGGAGACACGCCGAAGCGCGAAGGGAGCGACGCCGCGTCCAAAGAGCAACGCGCCGTAATAGACCGATGGAGCAACAACAAGAGTCAACGAACTTAAGCCAGGCAGGCGCTTTTCGAAGCTGGCGACCCAGCCGCCCAGAGCCACTTCAACGCCGACGTAAAGCATAAAAAGGAAGAGCAAGGGAACGGCCTGAGGCAAACGAAGATGCGCGAGCCAAGCCGCCAAAGGATAGGTGGCGCGCGCGGGATGCGCGGTCACGGTGGCGGTGCGCAGGGATAGGTGGGCCGCTACGAGCAGAGCGGCGCAAACGGCGATCGTCAGGGAGAATCCGCGCACATGAACGCGAGGGACAAGCGCCGCCACCAGAAACGGGCAAAGGACGGCACCGATGCTCCAGGAAAAATTGAGAAAGGTGACGGCTGCGGCGGTGTTTTTGGAGGGCACCTGCGTGGCGCGCAGGTTTATGGAAGGGTTGGTGAGACCGTAACCGAATCCGTTGATACCGACCATGAAAACCGAAACAGTCCAGGGACTGAGTCCGAGAAACGCGAAACCAACCGCGAACGCGACAAATCCCGCGGCACAAACCCTGGCAAAACCGAAGCGCGGGAGAAAGACGCTGGTGAGAATCACGCCGAGAGTGCTGAAAAAGTATTGAGAGGTGAAGAAAACACCGGCCTGAGCATCGGTAAGGGACCAGGTGTGGGAAAAGTAAGGCAGGATCGGGCCCAGAAGAGTGGTGATGACACCAATGAGAATAAAACTCAGGTGCAGGATGGCCCATTCACGACGCGCACTGGTGGAAGAAAGAGCGATCGGAGGCGAGGCCATTGAAAAAGGAGTGTGGCACAAGATGAATAAGCGGACAAGCACATGAAAAGATGGAGTTAAACGCGTTCAATAAAGAGGATTGCCTGGCACGTCCGCGGTACTTATGGTTCCTTAATGTGGCACTCACCGTTTCCTTAGAGTGGAGGAGTATGCTTAGGGGTGGTCGGGGAGTACCAGATGAGCGATGTGATTTTTGTTTTGTGTACGGTTGTGTTTTTTGCCCTGGGAATTTTGTACCTGAAAGGCTGCGAACGTCTGAAGTAAAGGTTGCCACTATGCTCGGAAATATCCTACTCATCCTGATATCCATTGTGTTGTGCGGGTACCTGTTTTACGCGTTGTTGAAGCCGGAGAAGTTCTAATCATGACCGAAAACGGGTGGTTCCAGATTTTTCTGTATTTCGTGGCCGTGTTGCTGGTGACGAAGCCGATGGGAGTGTTTTTGTACCGGGTGTTTGAGAAGAAGGGGACATTTCTGGATTTTGCGCTGCGGCCGATTGAGCGATTGATATATCGCGTGACGGGCGTGGATGAACAGAAGGAAATGGGCTGGAAGGAGTACGGCGTAGCGATGCTGCTTTTCAGCGGCGTGTCGCTGGTGCTGCTTTATGTGATCGAGAGGATGCAGGTGTGGCTGCCGTGGAATCCGCAGAAGTTCGCGAACGTGGCGCCGGACCTGGCATGGAATACGGCAGTGTCGTTCACAACGAACACGAACTGGCAATCGTATTCCGGCGAATCGACGATGAGCTACCTGACACAGATGGCAGGCCTGGCGTATCACAACTTCGCTTCGGCGGCGGTGGGCATTGCGCTGGCCATTGCGCTGATCCGGGGAGTGTCCCGGCGGGAATCGAAAACGATTGGAAATTTCTGGGTGGATACCACCAGGGCGTTCTTGTGGGTGCTGCTGCCGGTCAGCCTGGTTGTGGCGCTATTTTTTGTGTCGCAGGGAGTGATCCAGAACTTGCGGCCGTACACGACAGCGACGGTGGTGGAACCGCAAGTGGTGGAAACGAAAAATCCCGATGGCTCGGTGAAAAAGGATGTGGTGGCGACGCAGGTGATTGCGCAGGGGCCGGTGGCGTCGCAAGAAGTGATCAAGATGTATGGCACAAACGGGGGCGGATTTTTCGGGGCAAACAGCACTCATCCGTTTGAGAATCCGACGCCTTTGACGAATTTCGTGCAGATGCTGCTGATTTTTGCGATTCCGTCTGGATTGACGTACACGCTGGGGCGAATGACCGGCTCGCGACGGCATGGCTGGGCGGTGTGGAGCGCGATGGCGGCGATGTTTCTGACGGGAGTGGTGGTGGTGTATGCCGCGGAATCACGCGGGAATCCGCTGTTGAAAGGCGTACAAACGGCAGCGACGGACGCGCAAGCCGGCGGAAATATGGAAGGAAAAGAGGTGCGCTTCGGGATTGCGAATTCGGCGCTGTTCACGACAGCGACGACGGACGCGAGCTGCGGGGCTGTGAACAACCAGCACGATTCCCTGACGCCATTGGGAGGCATGGTGCCGCTGATCAACATAATGCTGGGAGAAGTGATATTCGGCGGAGTGGGCGCGGGAATGTACGGCATGGTGGTGTTCGTTATTATGGCGGTGTTCATCGCGGGATTGATGGTGGGACGAACGCCGGAGTATTTGGGGAAAAAGATCGAGGCGTTTGACGTAAAGATGGCGGTACTGACGATTTTGATTACGTCGCTGACAATTCTGATTTTTTCGGCGATTGCGGTGGTGTCAAAGTTCGGAGCTTCAAGCATTACAAACCCTGGACCGCACGGGTTGTCGCAGATTTTGTACGCGTATACCTCAGCGGTGGGCAACAACGGCTCGGCGTTCGGGGGGCTTGGCACGAATACGCTCTGGTACAACTCCAGCATGGCGGTGGCGATGCTGCTGGGGCGGTTCTTCATGATCATCCCGATCCTTGCCATCGCGGGAAATCTTGCGGCGAAGAAACACGTGCCAGAATCCCTGGGAACATTTCCAGTGACGGGGCCGCTATTCACGGTGCTGCTCGTCTGCGTGATTTTGATTGTGGGGGCGTTGACGTTCTTCCCTGCTCTGAGCCTGGGGCCCATTCTGGAGCACCTGCTTATGAATGCGGGAAAGGCGTTTTGAGGACAAGATGACAACGGCACAGGCGAAAAACGCAGCGATGACGGACCGGAAGATCCTGAAGACGGCGATTGTGGACTCTTTCTGGAAACTGGATCCGCGCATGATGTGGAAGAATCCGGTGATGTTCGTAGTGGAAGTGGGAGCGGCGATTACGCTGGTGGTGCTGGTGTCGAATGTGGTCAGGCACACGGGCGGATACTGGTTTGGATTGCAGATTACGCTGTGGCTGTGGTTTACGGTGCTGTTCGCGAATTTTGCGGAGGCGATGGCGGAGGGCCGCGGAAAAGCGCAGGCGGAAACTTTGCGAAAGGCTCGCGCGGAGACGGACGCGCACCGGCTGCGGGAAGATGGGAAGACCGAGGTGGTGGCGAGTTCGAAGCTGCGAGCCGGCGATGTGGTGTTGGTCACCGTAGGCGAATTCATCCCCGGGGACGGCGAAGTGATTGAAGGAGTTGCGTCGGTGGACGAATCAGCCATTACCGGTGAATCCGCGCCGGTGATCCGGGAATCGGGAGGAGATCGCTCCGCAGTGACCGGAGGAACGCGCGTGCTTTCGGATGAAATCAAGGTACGCATCACTTCGAATCCGGGCGAGACGTTTCTGGATCGCATGATCGGGTTGGTGGAAGGCGCGTCCCGGCAAAAAACGCCGAATGAAATCGCACTGAATATATTGTTGGCGGGATTGACGATTATTTTCCTGCTGGCGGTGGTCACGCTGCAGCCATTTGCCATTTATTCGGGAGCACCGCAGAGCATATTTGCGCTGGTGTCTTTGCTGGTGTGCCTGATTCCCACGACGATTGGCGGATTACTTTCCGCGATTGGCATTGCGGGAATGGACCGGCTGATCCAGAGAAACGTGATTGCCATGTCCGGCCGAGCCGTGGAAGCGGCGGGCGATGTGGACGTGCTGCTGCTGGACAAGACTGGAACGATCACGCTGGGCAACCGGGAGGCAACCGCGTTTCACCCGGCGCCGGGCGTGACGGACAGTGAGCTGGCAAGCGCAGCCCAGTTGGCTTCGTTCGCGGATGAAACGCCGGAAGGGCGCTCGATCGTGGTGTTGGCGAAAGAAAAGTATGGATTGCGTGGGCGTGAACTTGCACCGCACAACCCGCTGTTCATTCCCTTCACCGCGCAGACGCGCATGTCTGGCGTGGATATGGACGGGACGGAAATTCGTAAAGGTGCGCCGGAAGCGATTTCACGTTACGTAAGCGAGAAGGGGCAGGTGGTGCCGCCGGAAATCAAGGAAAGTGTTGAGCGGATTGCGAATTCCGGCGGGACGCCGTTGCTGGTGGCAATGAATCATCGCGTATACGGAACGATTGAGTTGACGGACATCGTGAAGGGCGGAATCCGGGAACGCTTCGACCATCTCCGCGCGATGGGCATCCGCACCATGATGATTACAGGAGACAATCCGCTGACCGCAGCAGCGATTGCGCGGCAGGCGGGCGTGGACGATTTTCTGGCGGAAGCGAAACCGGAAGACAAGATGGCTTTGATCCGCAACGAACAGGCGAAGGGCAAACTGGTGGCGATGACCGGCGATGGGACCAACGATGCTCCGGCGCTGGCGCAGGCTGATGTGGGCGTGGCCATGAATACCGGGACGCAGGCCGCAAAAGAAGCGGGAAACATGGTGGACCTGGATTCCAATCCCACCAAGCTGATTGAAATTGTGGAAATTGGGAAACAGTTGCTGATCACGCGAGGGTCGCTGACAACGTTTTCGGTAGCCAACGACGTGGCGAAATATTTCGCGATTATTCCGGCGATGTTTGCGGGAACGTTTCCGCTGTTGGGAGTGTTGAACGTGATGAAATTGCGGACGCCGGAATCGGCGATTTTGTCCGCGGTGATTTTTAATGCGCTGATTATTATCGCGCTGATTCCGCTGGCGCTGCGCGGGGTGAAATACCGGCCACTTGGTGCGGCGGCGCTGCTGCGACGGAATATGTTCATTTACGGGTTGGGTGGCGTGATTGCGCCGTTTGTAGGGATCAAATTGATCGACGTGCTGGTGGCGTGGATGCATTTGGCATAGAGGCGGAGATGAAACGAAATTTACTGATCGCGATTCGGTTTACGGTGGTGACGACGATTGTGTTCGGGCTGGGCTACCCGCTACTGGTGACCGGGCTGAGCCAATGGATATTTCCGAAGCAGGCGAATGGAAGCCTGATTGAGAGGAATGGGCAGATAGTGGGCTCGCGGTTGATCGGGCAAGGATTCGCTGGAGATAGATATTTTCATCCGCGGCCGTCGAATGCCGGGAACGGCTACGATCCGACGGCGTCGGGCGGGTCAAACCTTGGGCCGACTAATCAGGCGCTGGTGACACGAGTGCAGCAGGACGTTGCGAAATGGCAGCAGGAAAATCCGGGGATGCCGATTCCCGCGGACCTGGTTACGAGTTCGGGATCAGGGCTTGATCCAGATATTTCTCCGGCAAGCGCGGAATTTCAGGTGGCGCGTGTGGCGAAGGCGCGAGGCATCAGAGTGGAGGAAGTGAAGCAAATCGTTGCGAAACATACGCAGCCGCGGCAGTTTGGGATTTTGGGTGAGGCGCGGGTGAACGTGCTGGAATTGAATCTGGATCTAGACGCAAACGCGCCGGTGAAGCCGTAAGCAGAGCGACCCACTCGCTAATTATTCAGTAGCCCGGGGGAACATTTCTCCGAAGCAACCCTTACCCGTACTCATCGGAAATTGCTGTGCGGCTTCTCAGCATGACGGTCCCAGCCTTCGACATCATAACTTTCTTAGCGGGATGAGCGGGAAGCGGCTTTGTGGGTTGGCTCTTTGGGCGGTTGAAAACGGTAGCCAACCCAGGGTTCGGTGAGGATGAATTTGGGCTGGGACGGATCCTTTTCAATTTTTTTCCGCAGTTGATTGATGACCACGCGAAGATTTTCGGTTTCCTCGCCGTATTCGGGTCCCCAAACAATTTGAAGAAGGCGGCGGTGAGTTACAGGTTTTCCTAGATTGGCGATCAGATGGCGCAAGACTTCGAACTCTTTCGGGGCCAAATGGACTTCTTCCCCGCCCACCGTGACCCGGCGAGACTCAAAATCGACGGACAATTCCTTTGACACAAAGGGCTGCAGAGAATCCGCAGAGGGATGACGGCGGAGGGAAGCGCGAATGCGCGCGAGGAGCTCCTCAATGCCGAAGGGCTTGGTGACATAGTCGTCGGCGCCGGCATCGAGAGCAATGACCTTGTCTCGTTCAGCGCTGCGAACGGTCAGCATAATGATGGGAGCATCGGTGGAGCGGCGAATTTCGCGACAGGTTTCAATGCCGCTCATGCCGGGAAGATTCAAGTCGAGAAGAATAAGGTCGGGCTTGAGTTTGGAAGCCAATTCGACGGCCTCTTCGCCCGAAGAAACTTCGCTGATCGTGTAGCCACGGAAAGAAAGCGTGGAACGCAAGACACGGCGAATTTGCGGTTCGTCGTCGACAACGAGGATATTCGCGGAATTCATCGCACTTCACTCCCAACCTGGGCCACAGGAAGAGTAAACGAAAACACAGAGCCACGGCCCAACTGGCTGGTGACCGCAATGGATCCACCATGGGCGGTCACGATGGCCTTGGCGATGGGCAATCCCATGCCGGTACCACGCACCTGATAGCGCTGATCGCGGCCGCGATAAAACTTGTCGAAGATGAGGCCTTGTTCGAAAGAGTCGATACCCGGGCCATGATCGGCAACGCTGAAGGTGATGGCGTCGCCGGTCAGTTCGGCGGAAATAGCGATGGGCTGATCTTTCGGAGAATAAAGATGGGCGTTATCGATGAGCTGCACAAGAATATCTTGAGTGCGCTGGAGATCGGCGCGGACAGGGGGAAGATTTTCTGGAACATTCAGGATGATCGGACGGTCGCCGAGTGACTTCTTGAGGTGTTGCAGTGCGCTATCGATGATGGCCCGCACAGGGACGGGTTCCATGTGCAACTGAATTTCTCCGGCTTCGAGCCGTGCCATCTCCGCGGCTTCTTCCACCAGGCGATTCAAGCGATCACACTCTTCATTGATGATGGTAAGAAGTTCGTGCTGCTGGGGATTGGCGGGTGAGCTGGAAGCGAGAAGATCGGTGGCGGCGGCCTTAATGGCGGTGAGAGGGGTGCGGAAATCGTGAGCAATGGAGTCCAGGAGCGCGGACTTGAGGCGTTCGCCCTGGCGCTCGGCCTCGGTTTCGCCGATCTGCTCAATGGCGCGGGCGCGTTCGATGGCGATGGCAACGAGGGAGCTGATGGCGTCGAGGGTCTGGCGCGAGAGCCTGGCACCCGAAATGCCAAGGCTACCGATGGGCTTGACGCCCAGGCGAACGGGAAGGAAGTACAGAGCGCGGACGTTATCGGAGATAATCTCGTCGCGAAGGAAGGCGGACTTCATCTGCTCCTCGTCGACCTGCGCGGCGCCATAACCGGAACGATAATATTTCTCTTTTTGGGGAAGAAACAGCTCGGCGGCGCCAGCTTCAAAACAATCCACGATGAAATTGGGGATGGCATTCATGAGCTGGATGACGTTGCCTTCGCCCAGCAATTTCTGGCTGAAGGCGTAAAGACGTTCCACTTCGCGACGGCGGCCGTGAGCAGCATCCGCAGATTTGCGGATACGAGCGGAAAGCTGACTGCCCATGATGGAAGTGCAGAGAAAGGCAAAGAGCGCCACCCAGTTCTGGGGATCGGCGATGGTAAACGTGCCAATGGGAGGAAGAAAGAAATAATTGAACAGAAGCATGGCGGAAATGGACATGAAGACAGAGACAACCATGCCCCAGACGGCGGAAACTGCTAAAATCGCCAGAAGAAACGACAACGCCACCGTTGTCTGATTGACGTGAAGGAGCTTGCTGTAGCCGAAAGTGATAGAGGCGAGCAGGATGGCGGCAACGACAAAGCCGATCCCGCGCCCGGCGACCAAGCGCGACATACAGGTATTGTAACTCAGCACGAATTCCGACTGGGGAGAGAAAGAGCACTTGCCAAAGAAGCCTGAGGAATGGCTCGAGGTGGTATCGCCCACGGCGAAATCGCGTGGAATCTTCAAGCTGTTTCTGGGCTACGCCCCGGGTGTGGGAAAAACGTACAGCATGCTGAGCGAGGCGATACGGCGGAAAAGCCGCGGTGAAGACGTCGTGATCGGGATCGTGGAAACCCATGGCCGCAAGGGAGTGGTGGAACTGTCGAGCCAACTGGAAGCGGTCAGGCGAAAACAACTGGATTACAAAGGCACGATGTTCGAGGAGATGGACGTAGATGCGATCCTTGAGCGCAAGCCGACCGTCGTGCTGGTGGACGAACTGGCGCATACGAATATCCCAGGCAGCAAGCACCGTAAACGGTATGAAGACGTGCAGGAACTGCTGGCGGCGAATATCGATGTTATCTCCACACTGAACATCCAACACATCGAGAGCCTTGCGCCGACGGTGCGAGCGATTACCGGCGTTACTGTGCGGGAGACCGTGCCGGACTGGGTGCCACTGTCAGCCTCTGAAACATTGATGGTGGACTTGACGCCGGAAGCGCTGCAAAACCGGATGAAGCGCGGGGACGTGTATAGCCAGGAAAAAGTGGAGCAATCGCTGAAGAATTTTTTCAGGCGCGGAAATTTGATTGCGTTGCGCGAACTGGCTTTGCGACAGGTGGCGGAGCAGGTGGATCGCAGCCTGGAATCGTACATGGATGCGAAGGACATCCGCCAGAACTGGGGCGTGAGAGAAAGAATAGCGGTGTGTATTTCGGGGAGTCCGGCGGGACAATACCTGATCGCGCGATCGGCACGAATGGCAAGAAGGATGGACGCGGAGCTATACGTGTTGCACGTGCAGCGTGAATTCGCGCCGAGGCAGGAGAATCCAAAAGTGCTGGAGGCCAACCTGCTATTTGCGGAAAACCTGGGCGCGCAGGTGGTGAAATTGAAAGGGCAAAGCGTGGCGGACACGATTGCGGAGTTTGTACGAACAAAACATGTGACCCAGGTGATTTTCGGGAGGGCGCCATTGCGGGATTGGCGGAAGTATCTGTATCTATCCGTGGTGCACCGATTCTTGAGAGAATCGCCCCCGGTCGATGTTCACATCGTGACGCAGGAATCGGATGAGGCTGACCACTGAAGTGAGAAAAAAAGGCCCACTGCCGAGCAATCCTGCGTAGTCCGGGATATCTCCGCCCAAGAGATCCCAGCGGCCCTGCCAACCGTTGAAAATCAAAATCGTAGAGTCAACAGAAGACAAAGCTTTCTACACAGGATTGCGCGAAAGTGGGCCCAGAAAAAGGCTGGTTTCGGAAATCCCCGTCGGGACTACGCAGAGGAGCGTCTGCAGTGCCACAACGGGAGGGAGTATATAGAACCCTCATGCCAGTAAGGAACTGTCAATAGTTACAGTTTAAGCCGCCGCACGGGGTTATTTTTGTGCCGCAGTAAACGATTACGGGTGGATTTGACCTGTAGTAAAACGGTTAGGCTTCGCTTATCTCTTTTATTGATTCGAGTAATAGCCGTCCCTGGTCTGGACGGTTAGATCCTTGTCCTTCGTGCTGAGCTGAATCTTGTGGTAACCGGCGCCGGTGTCCTTGTCCGGGGTATAAGTGAGGCTGTACTGGTTGCGGAGTTCTTCCTCGATCTCCGCGTAAATTTTGTCGACGGTTTCTTTTTTGGAGGCCTGGAAAAGCCTGCCTCCGGTAGTCTTTGAGATTTGCTCGAGGATTTTCTTGCCATCTGGACGCTCTTGTTGCGGATATCGTCCACCGCCGTGGTGACCACCGCCGCCATAGGGACCTCGTGGCCCCATCATTCCGCCGCCGTACGGGCCGTTACCTTCATCATCCTTGAAAAGGATCGAGTAGATGACGGTGTCCGCACGCTGGGCGGATTCGATAGCTTCCGTCAACGTTTCCTTGCTGCCGCGGTCGACGCCGTCGGAAAGAATGATCAGGGCTTTGCGGCCTTGCTGCTTGCTCATCAATTCATCGGAGGCGAGGTAAATGGCATCGTAGAGGTGCGTGCCTCCACCGCCTCTCTGGTGGGAACCATGTCCACCATAGCCGCCACCGCTGCCGCTGTCGGCGCCTCCTCCGCCACTGCCACCGCCGCCAGTGTTACCGCCACGATTATTGTCGAACTGCGGGGTTTGCAGAGTCTGCAGAGCGGCCTGCAATTTCGGGCGGGAGGGAGTGAAATCCTGAAGCAGCTCGACTTCTTTGTCGAAATGAATCAGGAAAGCAAGATCCTTGTCTTCGCGCAAAAGATGATCCAGGAAGCTGTAGCTGGCGGTGCGTTCCTGGTCGAGAACTTTTCTCTGGCTGAGGCTGGTGTCAACGAGAAGCCCCAAACGCAAGGCCGCATCGGTTTCGCGGGCAAAATAATTAATGGTTTGGGGGTGGCCGTCATCTTCCAGGACGAAATCGTCTTTCTTCAGATCGGAAATGATCTTGCCATGTTTGTCTCGAACCGTGGCCAGAAGGCTGACGGTCTTCACCTGGACTGCAATCTTTGAGGGAGACTTCTGTATGCCTTGGGGAGCGCTTTCTGGTTGCTGGCCAGGCGTGGCCGGAGCGGGGGTTTGTTGCTGCGGCTGCGTTTGAGCAGCCACGCCAAATGCCGCAAGGAATAGAAGCAAGAGCAAGCGGAGTGATCTTGAATAGTGTGATGCGGAATTCAGTCTAAAATATCGCAACGGAAGATTCATTTCGCTCCATAGCACGGGTCCAACCTGAAGTGTTGGACGCTGGTCATTCTGTTGTCCTGCGCGCACACCTTCACGGCAGCCGTAAGGCCCAGATGTATATTCCCGCTCGGAGGACAAATAGTTCCAGGATTTCAGGGGCGCGAGGCGGGGCCAGGGATTGGTTTTCAGAGAATCATTGCTTAAACTTTTACGGTCTTACCGGTTCGCGCGGCTTCGTATATGGCCATCATCAGGGTGATATCGCGGAGGCCTTCTTCGCCGGGCGTGAGCGGCTCCTTGTTCTCCATGACGCATTGGGACATGTGATCCATCTCCAAAGCGAAATGATCGCGCACGGGAAGGTTGATCTCTTCGATGATGTTATTGTGGCCGACTTTCATGCGCAAGCCCGAATAGATCGTGGCTGGATCCATATCGAGCCATCCCTCGGTTCCAATGACGCGATAGCGATTTTGAGAAATATACCCGTAGCTGGAAGAACAGTTCGCCAGGACGCCGCTGGGAAAACGCAGTTGAAAATTGATGGTCTCTTCGACTTCCTTGAAGCGGGGATCGTTTGGAGCACTGTACATCATGGCGTTGATTTCGGCCGGTTCCTCGCCGGTGAGGTAGCGAGAGGCGTTAAGGCCGTAGATGCCGATGTCCATGAGCGAGCCACCACCGGAAAGGTCTTTCTTCAGCCGCCACTGACCGGGATCGCCGATGTTAAAGCCCATATCGGCCACAATAACCTGGGTGGGGCCAAGTTCACCGGAGCGCGCCATGCGGATGGCTTCCTGATTGTAGGGTTCGTAGCGGCAACGGTAGGCGACCATGAGCTTTTTGCCGGCTTGGCGTCCAGCATCGATCATTTTCTGGCAATCAGCGGGATGGCAGGCCATGGGCTTTTCGGTGAGAACATTTTTGCCCGCCTGGAATCCGCGGATGGTGTATTCGGCGTGCATGCAATTGGGAAGAACGATGTAAATGATGTCGACTTCGGGATTATTCTTGATGGAATCGTAGTTTTGGTAGTTGTAAATGTTTTTTGGATCGACGCCGTAGCGCGCGGCCAGCTTGTTGGCTTTGTCTGGATGGCCGCTGACAAACGCCACGGGTTTGGACTTTTCGCATTTGGCAAACGCGGGAAGAATCTGATTGATGGACAGGCTGCCGAGACCCACGATGGCCCATCCCATTTTCTTTCCCGGCGGATCGGGCACCACTAAGCCTTGCTGGCCCATTGCTTCTTTCAGAAACGATCCCGCGGCACCCGCGACAGCAAGACCTTTACCTACCTTGCCGAAAAATCCCCGGCGCGAAATTTCCTTCACAGACGAATCCTGCATGGCGTTCTCCTCTTTTATTGCTGATCGGCGCTTCGCTGCTTGCGGAGCTCTTCCAGGCGCTTTTTCAGATACTCCTGATATTCAGCCTTCAATTTTGGATCAGTGGGGCTGGAGTAGATTTCGCTGGACTTGTACTTCCCTTCCGCGAATTTCTTTTTAGTCCACTCATCGTGGATATGGGTGACGTCGGCGTGGTCCAGAACTTCCTTCACAAATTGCGGAGGGATGAAATAAACGCCTTCGCGGTCGCCGACGGCGAGATCGCCCGGCATCACCGTCACGCCGCCGATACGAATGGGGATGTTGATTCCCGTGAGCATGACGTTGTCGATGGGAGTAGGGTCAACAGATTTGAAATAGGCGGGCATGTCGATTTCAGCGATACCGTCGAGGTCTCGAACGCTACCGTCGACGACGAGGCCGCCTTTGTGGGTGGCGGTCATGACGTAATAGAAAAGATTGTCGCCGACCATGGTTCCATCAACTTTTTTGCCGAAGAGATCAACGACGAGGACATCGCCGGGCTGGAGCATATCGATGGCCATCTGGTTGGTCAGGGGCGGGAGGCCACGTTGCTTGGCTTTCTTCTCCGCAACACTTTCCACATCTCCACGCATCGGCATGAACTGCACGGTGAAAACCCGACCGACCATAGTCTTGCCGGGATGCAGGATGATGAATCCGTCGGCGTACTGATTGTTGTAGCCCTTATCCTGAAGCACGGCCCAAACTTCTTCGGAGGAAAGGTCGCGCGCCCGCTCGATCAAGGCCTCGGGAATTTTCGGGCGGCCGTCAGGAAAGCGGTCAAAAGGATTCGCGGAGGTGTAATCGATCAGATCCTGCTTCGAGAAAGTGACCAACTGGGCCGCGGCGAAGGCAGGAAAGAGGAGAGCCATCGAAACTGCCGCGATAAGGACGAATCTGATTCGAGCGAAGCCACTGCGAAATGTGTTGGCCATGAAGGACCCTCATTGGTGAAAAGAATGATCGACGGCAAGCCATAGAATGTGCGCGGCTGGTGCATGCGCCGGGGCTCGGAGACGCCGAACTTCTGAAAGCGAAGGCAATTTATCACGCTCGAGAGCGACGCAGCAATGGTAGGATGCAGCCGTGAAATCGGCACGATGAACTTTTTCGTGTCCACTTCAACGGGAGGATAGCCTTCCATGCACAAAAACAATGGCAGCATGTTTGGCCGGCGTGAATTTCTAAAAACCTCTGCGCTGGCCATGGGCGTGGGGCTGCTTTCGAAGGAATCCGCTGAGGCTTATCCCAAGGGAGTGAACACCAATTCCAGTCCCTCGGAGTTGAAGATCACCGATTTGCGCGTGGCTACGGTGGCGAAACCGGGACCGAGCCCGTGCCCGATCATTCGCATCGACACCAATCAAGGCGTTTTTGGACTCGGCGAAGTGCGAGACGGCGCCAGCCCGACGTATGCGCTTTTCTTGAAGAGCCGCATCGTGGGCGAGAATCCGCTGCAGCTCGACAAGATTTTCCGTGAGATCAAACAGTTTGGCGGGCATGCGCGTCAGGGCGGAGGCGTTTCGGCCATTGAGATGGCCTTGTGGGACATCACCGGAAAAGTTTACAACGCGCCAGCGTATGCGTTGGTTGGAGGGGGAAAGTTTCGCGACAAGATTCGCATCTACGCAGATACCACAGAGTCCGACGATCCGAAGATTTATGCGCAAAGAATGAAGGAGCGCAAGGAAGTGATGGGACTGACGTGGCTGAAGATGGATTTGGGCATTGAAATGGTGGCGGGCACGCCGGGCACGGTGACCAACCCGACGGACATTGAGCAGTGGAAACCGCACCAGCTTCCGCATCCGCTGTTGGCCATGGAGGTGACGGATAAAGGCATCGCTATGCTGGAAGAATATGTGGCTGCGGTGCGCGACGCGGTAGGCATGGAGATTCCGCTGTCGATGGATCACCTGGGGCATCTGGGAGTGAAGTCCATCATCCGGCTCGGCAAGGCTTATGAAAAATATAATCTCTCCTGGATGGAGGACGTTATCCCGTGGAACTTTACAGACCTGCTGAAACAAATTTCGCTGGAGAGCCCCACGCCGATCCTGACGGGAGAAGATATTTATCTGAAGGAGCCATTCGAGGTGCTTTGCGAGAATCACGCGATAGGAAAGATTCAGCCGGACCTGGCGACATCTGGCGGCATTCTGGAGACACACAAGATTGGGGATATGGCGGAGAGTTACGGTGTGCCGATGGCGTTGCACTATGCAGGAACACCGATCGGTTGCATGGCGAGCGTTCATTGCGCTGCAGCCACGCAGAATTTTCTGGCGCTAGAGAATCATTCCCTGGATGTGCCGTGGTGGTCGTCACTGGTAGAAGAAGGTGCGAAGACACCCATCGTGAATCATGGCTGGATTGAAGTGCCGGATCGGCCCGGGCTCGGCGTGACGCTCAATGAGGACGTGATACGGGCGCATTTGGCTCCGGGGACGGGATACTTTGAGCCGACGCCGCAATGGGATCAGGAAAGGTCGTGGGACCGGTTGTGGAGTTAAGTTTGAGCGCCGCGGCAGCGAAATAATTTACAAGCCGCGGGGCGGCGCGACGGAGTGGCGTTTGATCAGTTCTGGCGCTACGGCAATTTCGGGGACGAAGTTTGTGCGTTCCTCGATCCTCTCCAGCAAAGTTTGCGCCGCAATCCTGCCCATTTTCTCGAGCGGCTGGCGAATCGTGGTGAGCGACGGGATGGAGTATGAGGCGATCGCGATGTCGTCAAAGCCAATAATGGAAACATCTTCGGGCACGCGAAGTCCCGCTTCCTGGAAAGCGCGCATGGCGCCGAGCGCGGAAATGTCGTTATAGGCAAACAAGGCCGTGAATGGAATTTTCCGGTCCATCAAGGATTTGCCATAGGGATAGCCGAGTTCGGGTGTCGATTCCGTACCTTCAATCTGAAGGACGAGCTCGGGCCTTATTTGTATGCCAAACTGTTGCGCCACATCTTCGATTGCTTCCCAGCGAGCCGCGGAATCGGAGCTCTTCGGCAGGCCGCGCAGGAAGGCGATCCGTTCGTGACCCAGTTCCTTCAAATACTGCAGGGCGAGTTCGGCGGCACGACGATGATCGAGAATGATATTGGTGACGTTTTCGACGCTTTGGTGACCGGCGACCGCAACCGTAGGCAGATCAGGTTCTTCATCGATGGAAGTATCGATAGTGATCAAACCCTCGACGCCACGCGAAATGAGCAATTGCGAATAGGTCCGGAGCAGTTTGGGATCGTGACGGTGAGCCACGGTGAGAAAAAAGAAATTGCTTTCGCGGAGGAAAGGCTCAATGCCACCAACAATCAAGCTCCCGTAAGCGTCACCGATTTCTTCCACGATGACCCCGACGGTATAAGTGCGTTTAACGCGCAAGGAACGGGCCAGAAAATTCGGCTGGTAATTCAAATGGCGCGCGGCTTCAATGATTCGTTTGCGAGTGGTTTCCGGGATAGTGCGAGCGGCTTTTGTATCGTTGAGAACGGCGGAGACTGTGCCGGGCGTCAGACCTAAATACTGGGCGACTGCTTTCAGTGTTACGGTGCCACCACGTTTTGAATGGGAAGACTTTGCACCAATCATTTCGCCGATCCTTTGGCAGAAGCTGTGGGAGCGATATCACGAAGCACAAGTTCCGTCATCGCACTTCCTTCGACCTGTCGTTGCGGACATTCTAACTCTTCTGGAAGAGAAAAACATAGAGAAGCGTAACAGGCGAAAAAATTGAGCGCCCGGCCAGCATTCAGGAAAAACGTTTATCTACTGTGGATTTCGTTGTCTCCGGCGGGCCCACGGTGACTTTCGGGCGGCCCAAGATAGCTCGGGCGAACCTCTCCAAGCTTTACCAGTAATTTTTCGAGGACAATTCCGGGATCGACCATACAGAATTTCAGGGTGTGATAACCGGCGCCAGAGAGCGCATGCGTGGATTTGCTGATGCGCACATTGTCTTCCACTGAGATCGACCAGTCCTCAACTGAATTCTTTGCTAGCGCGTCGATGATCTGCGGCGGCTCATCGTCGAACGAAACCGCGTAACGGAGGCCGCGACCCGGGACAAAATTCAGCGAAGGAGCGAGTGTAGCGTCAAGTTCAACCTGGCTGGGATCAAACAGGTACATCTGGTATTCGAGGCAAGCACTCTGCCGCGGTGGCGTGACGCTCGCCGCATCGACCGGAAAGACCGACATGGCGGATCCAGTCCGGCCGTAATCGGGAATTTTTTCCCAACGAGACGATGAGGTGTCGACTTTGCGGGTGTAATCGTCCGCCTCGATCGAGACATAGCCATCGGACTCAACGAAGCCGTGAACGGAATCGCGCGCCGGTGTTTTCGGATTGAAGACCGTAAGCTTCACCGTGACAGATTCTCCGGTGGAGGCGGAAACCTTTATGGCACCGGTGGCCGTCCCGGCGGGAACTTTGCTCGAGTCGAGGCTGACGTAGACGCGCTGTTCTTTTGCAACATCGCCGGAGGATCGGCTCAAGACGATCCATGGCTCGCTGGTGCTGGCCGTAAAGTGAAACGGGGTACGGCCTCGATTGAAAACGTCGAAGTAGTGGCGGGGGCGAGTGAAAGTGTCGAACGGGGGCAGAACAGGTTCTTCCGTTGCGCCGGGCCATGCCGATGTGGAGCCTTCCACAGCGATTCCCATGCTGGCGGCTAGCGGCACGTCCACGTGTACGACCTCCGGCATGACATTTACGGGAGGGTCATGCCACGCCGTGTAGCCGATGTGGCTTTGGTCCATCATGTGATCCCATTTGCCGCCAGAGAGTGTGTGATTGTAATAGGCGGACAGATCAGCGTCGGCCTGAAATAATCTGCGGACCTCATCCGCGTAATCGTTTGCGCTGGCTCGCCCTTGCTTGGCGTAAAGATGGTTCTTCCCGGCCACGATATAAAGCTGAGTGACGATGGCCGGCGCCTTCAGTGGAAAGAGGACAAGCTGAAAGAAAGCGTCGTGGTAGCTTTCCGGAAGCTTGCCGTAGATTTCTTCGGCTTGCTTCACGGCCGAGCGATATTCCTCCGAAACGCGGTCGGCTTCTTCGTAATTGACCAGACTGAACGTGGTGGGTTCGAGAAGTTCCGGTTTACGCATGCCAGTATATTTGCCGTACTTGGCAATCAGATCGGCGATTTCCGAAGCGTACGCTGGACCGAACTCGCGCGCGGCCCAGAGCCTGGTGAACTCGCCAAGGCGTTCCTTCGGCCACGCTTCGGGGTTCCAGGCAAACGCCAGGAAGAACTCCATCGGAAATTCCATGGGTTTCAGATCGCCAACGTTGACGATCCAGATGCGATTGGCGCCATAGCGATACGCAAGATTCATCTGCTCCCAGACTTTGGGAATAGGATTTGTGTTGATCCATTTGTAAGAACGGGGATCGCCAACGTAGTCAAAATGGTAGTAAATGCCCGCGCCGCCAGTGCGACGGCGTTCTTCGGGAGTGGGGAGACGGCGGATGTTGCCCCAATTATCGTCGCACCAGAGCAGAGTGACGTCGTCGGGAACGCGCATTCCCTTTTCGTAATATTGCTGGACTTCCTTGTAGAGCGCCCAATCCTGAGGGATTTTTTGCAGATCGGGATTCATTTTATCGGCGAGGATTTTGCGTTGGTCCGAAACAATTTTCTCCAGCAGGGCGACATTGCTCTCCTCGGACATGGGCATATCTCCATCGCCGCGCATTCCGAGCGTGACGATGCTCTCGTAATTCTTGTTCCGCTCGATTCCCTCGGTCCAAAATTGGCGCAGGACTTCGCCATTGGTCGAATAATCCCAAGGGCCCTGGCCGTGGCGCTTCCACTCCTGTTGCGCGCGCAGCATGGGCTCATGATGGGAAGTGCCCATCACGATTCCATATTCGTCGGCCAGTTTGGGATTCAGAGGATCATCTTCATTGAACGCACTTCCCCACATAGCGGGCCAGAGAAAATTACCACGCAAGCGCAGGATCAGTTCGAAGACCTTTACGTAAAATTCGTGTTTATATCCGCCAAATTTTTCTTTGGTCCATCCGGTAAGTGCGGGCGCTTCATCATTCAGAAAGATGCCGCGGTATTTGACGGCGGGTTCGCCCTGGAAATGACGGCCCGGCTTGACGAAGAGAGCATCCTGATGCGGGATGGGCACATCTGCCCACCAATACCAGGGCGAAACACCGATCTGTTCGGAGAGTTCGTAAATGCCGTAGACAGTTCCGCGCTTGTCGCTGCCAACAATGACGAGAGCGGAGGAGACACCGGGAAATGGGTGGGCAACGGTCTGGATCAGATAAGACTCCCACTTCCCTGCCAGCGCAGCGGTATCGATTTTGCGATCGCGGATCAACTGGTCAAGAAGGGCGCTTTTGCCAAGCGTAGCGATGATTACCGCAGATTGTTGGGAAGCGGGCTGTTGAAGAAGGACCGAGGGCGCAATGCCGGTCACATTCTGAATGTCGTGGGAGAGATCGTGCGCGGCGCGAATGACTCCTGGGTAATCGTTGGAATCGACGTAAAGTGGCGCTGCATCTTTTCCCTGGACCAGCGCGAAGTCACCCGGCTGATGTTTGGTATCGACAATTTGTTCCTGGCCAACTGCCCAAGATAGTCTTGGAAATATGGCGGAACCTACAAGAATCGCCATGAAAATGTTGCGGAGCATGGTATTGACGGACATCAACCCGGAGGATATCACTTTGCGGCGCATTCTTTGACGTGGAGCACTTGATCGCCGGCGACATCTTGAAAGGTTTGAACGATGCCCGATGGCCAATGAATTTCAACGAGCTTGGCCTTGGCATCCCCACCGAGACCGAAGTGGACGGGGCCATCGCTGGAGGATGCGTAGCCAACACTTGTGGTCATGTGATTGTATTGCGGGCCCGCCGTGGTCACGATCTTAATGCGCGCGCCGATGCCGTCGCGATTGCTCCTGGTGCCCTCCAACGCGATGTCCAGCCAGTGATTCGAGTTTTCCGAGCGATTCATCCAGATTTCCGCGTTGCTATCCAGCGCCGTGACTACGACGTCGACGCGGCCATCGCCGTCGAAATCGCCGAAGGCACATCCACGGTGGCGCGCGGGAGGAGAGGCTTCGAGGCCTGCCTCCACAGTCAACGCTTCCCATTGTCCGGTGGGGCCGGGATTGCGGAAAACGGTGTTGTGCTGTTTGATCTGGTAGGTTGGCGTGTCTATGGACTCCACATGGCCGCGCGAAACGAATAGATCCTTCCATCCGTCGTTATCGAAATCGAACAAACCCGGTCCGTAGCCGGACATTGCGCGGGAAAGTTTACGCATGCCGGTGGCGTACGTCACCTCTTCGAAACCCTTTCCGCCTTTGTTCAAGAAGAGAGGGAACGTTTGGTCGTTGAGGGCAACGAAGACGATGTCGGGATAACCGTCATTGTTAAAGTCGCGAAAATCCAGGCCCATGCCGGAGACAAATCCGCCATCTTCGACCAGAGCCACGCCCTGCTGAAAAGCAACTTCTTCGAATTTTTTTCCCGTGTTGTGGAACAGGAAATTGTAGGAAGTATCGTTGGTTACGAATAGATCGGAACGTCCATCCTGATCGTAATCGGCTACACCCACGCCCATGCCTTTACCAACGTGATCGCGAAGACCCCATGATTCCGAGGCATCTTCAAAAGTTCCGTCGCCGCGATTCAGGAACAACTGATTGGGTTGGCCTTGATAGAGCTTAGGGCTGCAATAATCGAATGCTCCCGCAAAGGTGCAGAGCTTTTCTTTCTCCACGTCCCAGCGCAGGTAATTGATGACCACCAGATCGAGAAGGCCATCGTTGTTGACGTCAACCCACGCAGCGGCCGCTGTCCAGAGAGGACCGTATTCGGGATCGACGGAATGATTCAGGCCGGCCTTGACGGTGACATCGGTAAACGTTCCATTGCCGTTGTTATGGTACAGAGTGTTGCCGTGGACTCCACCAACGAACAGATCGGGATAGCCATCGTTGTCGTAGTCGCCGACGGCTACGCAGATGTCGTATCCCGTGCCGGCCAGACCAGCTTCTTTGGTTACATCCGTGAACACACCGTTGCCGTCATTGCGGAATAGATGGTTAAAAAACTTTGGCGAATCTTTCTTGAGCGTCTGAATGTTGGCGCCATTGCTAAAAAAAATATCGGGCCGGCCGTCCTTATTGTAATCGAACACGGCGACGCCGCCCGCCATAGTTGCCGGAGCATGGGGAGTTTTCAGTGTCTCGTCGGAGTCCACGCGAAAAGGCAAGGATTGGAGAGCAAATTTTATTTTGGAGACGGACGGGACATTTTGCGGAATGGAAACGGGAGGGAGAATGAAGAGGAGAACCGGGAGTAGTGCGACACGAAGAATGCGTGCATGACGAACAAACACTAACAATTCCTCCGCAGCGTTTTCCGTGAAGTGCCATGGCATTTTCTCATAGATAGAAACGAAAAGGAGGTTCGGCGGTTGCTTGTTGCTGCCGCCTGCGCTCGGGTAGTCGCGATATGAGACGGGAGGAGCGCGTCTAATGCCGGGCAAGGTGTGGGAACAAGTATCGAAGGAACTGCACCAAGGAAACAACTGCTCCGATTCTGCCTTAATGGGTAACCCCCAGTCTGAGCTATGAAACCGGAAAAGCCGTTTGGGGTAGTATTGACAACCTGTGCATCTTCAATGGATTGCAGGGAAAGAGACATTTCCTGCCAGTAGTGAACATGAGTTTTCCCTCTAGAAAATCGATATTTAACATCGAAATCCCGCAAAAGAACACTTGACAACATGTCGGCTGGGGAGTAAATAGGCGAGTAGTCGATAGCGCGAAGTGGTCCGATTTGCGCCGTCATGCCATATCTGCAATTGGCAATCAGGGTCGGTCGATTGCGGAGGGCAGGGTGCTTGGGGTGGTCGAGTACAGGCTTTTGCCTGGTTCTATTCCCAAAACTGCCAAGGTGCTGGTCAAAGCGTGATGAGGGCGAGGTGTGTCTTGCCGGAGTCTCGCTCGTAAGAATTTGGAGTGGCCAGATCTTCTAGATCCAGCTGTTGACTTGCCGTCAGGTGACGCAAAGCCGCCTGAGGCGGAGGCAAATAAATGAAATTTGTTTCGTCCTTTAATTCTCAAAGTTGCGTGCGTGCTTTGAGGAGATTCTCGATTTCGCACTTAGTGGTCTTAGCCTTACTGCTTCTTGGAGCGGCATTCCTTACCAGCGCCCAAGAGGCGACGATCGTGGGGACGGTTACGGACCCAAGCGGGAGCGTGGTTCCGAACGTAACCGTAACGATCACGAATACCAAGACCGGGGCGGTACGTACGATGACCACGAACGATGTTGGTCAGTACGTGGCACCGGGATTGTCGAATGGCACATACGATTTGAAGGCGGAATCTTCCGGGTTCAAGGTGGAAGAGTCCAAGGGCGTAGTGCTGAACGTGAACGATCGCGTTCGCGTGGACTTTCAGATGAAGATGGGCACGAAGGCGGAGACAGTGTCCGTCGAATCGAACGCCATCGCGGTGCAGACCGACAGCAGCGAAATAAGTTCGCTGTCGAGCGGCACGCAGATGTCGGAGCTGGCGACAAACGGCCGAAGTATTTACACGTATGTGATTTTGACGCCGGGCGCGGCGAACCTGATGCCGTCGTTCCAGGCGCCGACGTCGGTGGGCGCCAACGCCAACGTGAGCTTTAACGGGAACCGTCCGGGGCACAACCTGTACCTGCTGGACGGCGGCGAGAACTACGATCGCGGGTCGGGCGGCACGTCGAGCGTCGCGCCTTCGATCGACGCCATTGCGGAGACGCAGACGCTTACTTCGAACTACAGCGCGGATTACGGACTTTCTTCCGGGGGGACGATCAGCTCGGCGGTAAAGTCTGGCACCAAGGCGTTCCATTTTTCGGCGTGGGAATTTTTCCGCAACAACGATCTGGACGCGCGCAATTACTTTAACCCTGTGCCGCAACAGGTTGCCGAACTCCGTTACAACCTGTACGGCTTCAACGTGGGCGGTCCGGTGACGTTCGGACATTTGTACAACCCGGAAAAGAACAAGACGTTTTTCTTCTACAACATGGAATGGCGCAGCCTGATTCAGGGGCAGACCCTGAACGTGACCGTGCCGGAAGCAAGCGCATACGGCGGAGACTTTGCCAACGCGCTGCCCGCGAACTCCAAGGATGTGAACGGCAACGCGATTCCGAACTCCGGCTTGCACGTGCCCTGCGCGAATCAACTTTCGCCGACGCTGCAAACCGCTTTCATAAACGCGGGTCAGACATTCAGCACTCCCGACGCGAGTGGTTCCTGTTCGGTGAATACGAAAACAACCGCAGCCCTGAACCCGGTCTTCCAGCCGTTTACGAACAACAGCATTCCAGCGAGCCTGTTGAACTCGAACGCGCAGGCGTTGCTGACGGCCGGCGGGAAATATGGCGGCATCTTCCCGGCGCCGAACAACGGCACGCAGTTCCAGGGCGGCAACAATTTACCGACGAACGTGCGTGAAGAAATTGTCCGCATCGATGAAAACGTCACGGACAAGTTCACCATCTTCGGCCATTTCGTGGCCGAGCAGGTCAACCAGAACTATGGCACGACGATGTGGAGCGGCGACAACGTGCCGTCCATCGGGAACACTTTCGGCAACCCATCCTATGCGGCGGTGGTACACGCGGCGTATGTGATCAGCCCGAACGTGGTTAACGAAGCTTCCTTCAGCTACAACGGAAACCGCATCGCGATCACGCCGTTTGGTTTGGTTGGCGCGCCAAGCGATTACACGTTCAACCGGTATTTTGACGGGCCGAACGCGCAAGACCGCATCCCTTCGATCCAGTTGGGTGGCAGCACCGGATCGCAATACACGGCCAACTGGACGCCATGGAACAACGTGGCGAACAGCTACCAGCTTCGCGACGATGTTTCCTGGACCAAGGGCCGGCACCAGCTGAAGATCGGCGGTGACTGGCTGCTGTACAAGAAGGTGCAAGACTGGTTCCAGAACACGCAAGGCGGCTACAACTTCAACGGGTTCTACACCGGCAATGACTTTGCCGACTACCTGCTGGGCTATGCCAACAGCTACAACGAGAACGCGGTCAAGAGTTCCGGCCACTGGAACAACGTTTCGGTGGGCTTGTACATACAGGACAACTTCCGCGTAAACAACCGGCTGACCTTGAACCTGGGATTGCGGTGGGATGGCATTCCGCATACCTATGAAGCCAACAACGTCATGTCCAATTTCTATCCCAACCTGTATAACCCAGCGAATGCCGCAATCCTGAATCCAGGGGACCAGTCCATCAGTCCGAACAGTCCAGGACTGGGCACCAGCCCGAACCCGATTTTGGCGGGGCTGCCTCTCTATTTGAACGGCGTCGGCATCTGCGGGGAGAGTGGACTTCCCGCCGGTTGCGTGAACGGCGCTTGGAAAAACTTTGGACCGCGTCTTGGCTTTGCCTACGATTTGACGGGCTCGGGCAAGACGGTGATCCGTGGCGGCTACGCGATCATGTACGAGCGCGTGCAGGGCAACGACGTGTACAACATGGCGGGCAACGTTCCGTTTGCAGCGGGCGTGAGCTTCCCGAACGTGTTGCTGTCGAATCCCGGCACCAGCGTGGTGACCGGCAACACGGTGTCGGCATCGACTCCGGTAAGCAGCATCGTGGGCATGAGCCAGAATGAGTACGCGTCTCCCCGAAGCACGCAGTTCAGCCTGGGCATCCAGCACTCCATTGGGAAGTCGGTGCTGTCGGTGTCCTATGTAGGCAGCCAGAACCGCCACCAGAACTACTACACGGAGACCAACCTGGTGCCGGAAGGCATATTGCCGGGGATGATCACAAGCAGCGCGCTGGCGCAGACCTACAATGCCAACGTGCCGTACCTCGGTTATAACAGCGTGAAGATGGCGTTGAACGAGGCCAACGGTGACTACAACTCGGTGCAGTTCTCGTTCCGCGGCAGTACGCTGAAGAACGATCTGACCTATCAGGTGGGCTACACCTATTCGCACACGAACGATTCGTTCAACAGTTCGGGAAGCGGTGGGGATTTGTATCCCGTATCCAATCCCTACGAGGGATGGAAGTATGATTACGGACCGTCGGCCTTCGACATCCGCAACAACTTCTTTGCCAACTTCGTGTATCAGGTTCCCTTGCTGAAGAACAGCGGCAACAAACTGCTGAAGACGACGCTGGGTGGCTGGGAAGTGTCTGGAATCGTCACGGCCATCACCGGGGCACCGCTGAATATCGGCGTGACCGGGCAAAACGTGTGCAGCGTGGTTCCCAACTGCGCCAACCGTCCCGACGTCAGCGGGTCGCTGAACAACCCGCATACCGTCAACGAGTGGTTCGACACCGCGGCGTTTACGATGCCAGCAGGGACATCGGTCGGCACCCTGTGGGGCGATACTCCGCGCAATTATGTGCGCGGGCCAGGGCGGCAAAACTGGAACATCTCGTTGTTCAAGAACTTTATGTTCAACGAAGAACGCGGCACCAACCTGCAATTCCGCGCGGAGTTCTTCAACATCTGGAACCATCCGCAATGGCAAGGCGACACCCTCAACGGCGGCATCAGCACCAACCTCGGCGCCAGCAACTTCGGCGCGGTTACCAATGCGTATGACCCCCGGGAAATCCAGCTAGCTCTGAAGTTCACGTTCTAGCTGCGCTTCCCGTAGCCGTTAACCCATGCGGCGTGGCGGATCACCCCCCCCGCCACGCCGCATTTTTCTTTGCCCCACCGGTAGCCGTACTGCTGAACACGATCGAGCAATAACCCGGGACTATCGCTCGAGACACCGATCTGCGCGCAAGTTGGTAAGCACACGGTGGAAAGCGTCTGAATCCTCACAAGACGCCTCAGACTATCCTCACTTCATGATTCGACGGCAAACTACGGGGTAGGATTGCTGTCCGCGTGGATTTTTCCATTGGCGACCAAGCCATCCAGCCAACGCTTGGCGGTAGCCGCATCCGGACTGTTTGCATTGGCCTTCAGAAATTGCCGGAGGACCAGTGCTGCATCCTCGTAGCGGCCAACGGCAGTAAAACACTGTGCGACGAGCAATTCCACCTGTGGAGCGGAGCCATGCGCTGTAGTCCGCGCTTGCTGTGCCATCTCGAGCGCTTGCTCATACTGCTGGTGATGGTAATAAGCTTTGGCGAGTGTCCATTGTGTTTCCCAACTCGAGGTAGGCTCTAACTTCAGGGATTTTTCCAGCGGCGGGATAGCCTCATCATATTTTTTCTGATTACAGAGCGCCATTCCCAATGCCACAAAGACGCGGCCCTGATTAGGGTCGATCTGGGAGGACCTTTCCAGAACTGTTTGTGCTTCGGCCCAATCGCTGCGCTTCATGTACAACATGCCCTGAATATACAGGACCTCGGGATTGCCGGGAGCGAGCTTCATGGCCTCGCCGATATGCTTCTGCGCCTCGTCGAGTTTGTTGTCGCCCATGGCTTGCAGGCCCTTTACCAGCGCTTCCTTGGCCTTGGGCGCGAGGATTGGGCCCCCAGGAACACCCACGGTCTCGTTCGAACCTGAATTCCGTTGAAGAGTGACGTCGACTTCCTCTCTGATGGGCGAGGAGACAGTGACATCCTTTTGGGCAGTCTTATAGCCGGAAGCTTCGACAACAATGCTGAAGTCACCCATCCCTCGAACAACGAAAAAGGCCCGTCCACGAGAGGTCGAGGACTGATCGATGGGCATGCCGTTGCTGTACAGTTTCACTGTGGCGGTGGAAGTGATGGGCTCACCCGAGGCATCACGCACGGTTATGGCAAACTCAGCGCGACTGCCACGGGTCATAGTGCCTTCCTCGGCGCTGTCTTGAGTGAGGGCAGGAAGCGCACAGAGAGAAAGGCCGATCAGAACCAGAAGCGAAACTCGCGCGAGGAGCGACGGCAAGCGGACCTTCATAGAGGGGCCTCACTGCAGCCAGGAATAGGGCCAGAGTAGTCTTCGCTCCGCGAGGCGTCAAGCAGAACGTTATCGAAAAAGCGTGGTCCATTTGCGCAGCACGCGTGAACGAGTTCGCTCTTTTGAGAGCCGAGGTTGCAAGGCCATTGCGTTCAAGGATAATAAGCGGATGGAAAAAAGTAAGAGGCAGAACGGGCCAAAGAAAAGCCGAGGATTGCTGCTCGCCGGGGCCGCGCTGTTGTTGCCGTGCTGGGCGCAGGGCCAGAGCGCAAGCCCCGCCGAAGCGATGGCGCTGGAGCAACAAGGAAAGCTGAAGGAAGCGGCGCAAGCATGGCGGGCGGTGATCCAGCAAAATCCGAAAGATGCTGGGGCGTTCGCCAGCCTGGGGGTTGTACTGTCCAGGGAGCAGAAGTATCCGGAGGCGGCCGAGGCTTACCGGAAAGCGCTGGCATTGAACCCGAACTTGCCAGGCGTGCCATTGAATTTGGGGCTAGCGGAATTTAAGCAGGGACAGTTCGAAGCGGCGATCCCGCCGTTGCATGCGGCGCTTGAGGCAGATCCGCAGAGCATGCAGGTGATAACGCTTCTTGGTCTCAGTTGTTATGGCGCGAAGGAATTCACAGAGGCTTCAAAGTATCTGGCGTTGGCGGCGGCCTCCGACCCCGGCAACGCGGAATTGCACCAAACACTGGCGCAGAGTTGCCTGCTGGCAAAGAAATATCCGTGCGCGTTGGAAGAGTTCAAGAAACTGCAGGAACTGAACCCGAATTCCGCGGCAGTCCATATTTTCACCGGTGAGGCCCTGGACGGCGAGGGCAAGACAGAGGAAGCCATCATGGAATTTCAGGCGGCGGTAAAACTTGCGCCGCAAGAACCCAACCTGAATTTTGGACTCGGGTATCTTTACTGGAAGGCGCATAAGTATGACGAGGCCGTCGCGTCATTCGAAGCGGAACTCGCGATCGACCCAAAGAACGCGCAGGCGCTGACGTACCTGGGCGATATTGCGATGAAGAAGGAAGACCCGGAGAAAGCGCTGAAGTTGCTGAGAGAGGCGGCTCAATTACGCGATGACATCCGCCTGGCCTATATGGATATGGCGAGTATCCTGGTGGACCAAAAACAATATCCAGAGGCGCTTGCGGCGCTGCGGCAGGCGGAAAAGCTGGATCCCAAACAGACCGACGCGCATTTCCGGATGGGGCGCGTCTATAGCCTGATGGGAGACGAGGCGGCGGCGGAAAAAGAATTTGCAAAGGTGCGCGAGCTAAAGCAGAAAGAAGAAAAGGAAAAAGAAGACGTCGCTTCGAAGTTGGGCAAAAGCCCGGCGCGCTAGGGTATTTGGCGACGAGCACACCGTTGTTTCGGCCGAGGCTTGACTGACTTGGGCCTAATTTTCCGGAGCGGGAGGCTTGAGACTTGGGTCGAGGCGATTTGCTTCGGCAAATTCCGCTTGAGCGGATTTGGGGTCGTTCAGGCGAAGCAACGCCATGCCGAGATTATAGTGGGCGTGGGCGAAAGAAGGATTCAGGCGGACGGCTTCGCGATAATTGGCAGCGGCGTCCTGAAATTTTCCCGCGTTAAAGAAAGCAGTGCCGGCGTCGAAGCGGACATTGGCATCGTCCAGCTTCATGGGTATCAGTTTCTGATAAGTGGCGATGGCGTCGTCAAATTTGTTGGCGGCTAACTGGCTGGCGCCAAGGCCGACGAGCGAGTCCGAAAAGTCCGGCTTTTGCGCGAAGGCCTTTTCGTAATAGCCAGCGGACTTGGCGTAATCCTTCTGCGCGTAATATGCGTTTCCCAAATTATAAAGGGCGTAAAAATCGTCGGGCTTGAGAGCCAGCGCCTTTTCGAACGATTGGATGGCTTCGGGGAGTTTGCCTTGATCGACTTGCGTCTGACCGAGGGCCAGGAGGACATCCTGCTGATCCTGTTTGAGTGCGAGGCTCTTCTGAAAAGCGGCGGCGGCCTGGTCGTAGCGTTTGGACTTGTAATAGAGATGGCCGAGTTGCGCCCAGGCTGCGGGCTGATCGGGGTGCTTGGTGGTCAGTTTGTGGTAGGCAGCGATGGCTTCGTGCGTTTGGCCGGTTTCGTCCAACGCGCGAGCGTAATTTTCCAGGAATTCGGGAACGTCTGGCCACAGCGTGTGCGCCTTGCGAAGAAAGGGCAAAGCTTCCGCGGCTTTATTTTCGGAGAGCAGCGCGGAACCCAGATTGCCCAGCGCGTCGGCGTTTTTGGGATTGCTGGCGATTGCAGAACGAAAAGCGGCAACGGCGTCGTCATTCTTGCCGAGATGAAGAAGCGCAGCTCCCAAACCATTTTGCGCTTCGGAGAAATTCTTGTGATGTTCGAGCGCCTGGCGATAGGCGGCGGCTGCGTCTTCGTATTTTCCCTCGTGGAATAGAGCAAGGCCCTTGTCGGCATATGTGGCGGCATTCTGCGGAGCTATTTGGATGGCTTTCTCGAAGTCGGCAATCGCTTCACTGTCTTTTCCTGTGGCCTCGAGCGCTTTGCCCAGATTGTCCAGCGCATCCGGAAATTCGGGCTGGAGCTGCAGAGCCTGGCGAAAACTTGCTACGGCCTGGTCGTATTCCTTCTTGTTGAGATGCTCCAAGCCGCGATGATTCAGTCTGGCCGCTTCCTGAGAATTCTGAGCATCGGTGTCCGCGATGGCTCTTGCCGGATTATTGAGAAGAGGAATGAGCACGATGGTGAGAGCGGCGGTCCAGCGACTGAATGACTTTCTCATGAATTTATGGCTCCGTAAGTCGACCTGAGGTGGAAGGAGAATACTACTGAAAAGTGAGTAGAGATTCACTCAGGTTAATATTTATGGGGTAGGAGAAGACTTCTTCGGAGTGCCGGCCAGGGGCCCCTTGTTCCTTTTCCTCGTCAACGCATGTTGAATGGCATCGACAGCTCCGGCGATGTTCTCCCGTGGCGACCATGTCGTCATTCGTTGCCGTGCCGCCTGCCCCAACATTTTCAGGCGATCGCCATCGGCGCGTAGTTCGCCGAGAAGTTTCGCAAGGGCCTGAACATCTCCGCAAGGATAGATAAGGCCGGGATTGACAGGAGCGATTAGATCGGGGGCCGCGCCTACACGATCGCTGGCGACCACGGGGCAGCCGCAACAAGACGCTTCGTTGACCACAACGGCGAAGGGCTCGTAATCGGACGGCAACACCATCAGGTCGGAGGCAGTGTATACGTCAGGCAACTCCGATTGGTTCTTGAATCCGAGAAAACGCACCCGGTTTGCTACTCCCAGATCTCTCGCTTCCCTTTCCAGTTCCTGATGTTGCGGCCCTTCGCCTGCGTAAATCAGGAGGGCGTTGGAAAGGTTGGCCTGGGCGAAGGAGCGGAGCAGGTCCAGGGGCCTCTTCCACGGCTGCAGCTTCGCGCAGAATAGAACCACGAAAGTATCTTGCTTTGCGCCCCATTCCGCACGGACGGCGGAGCGATTCACTTTCTCGGACTGGGCCATCCACCAGTCGTTATCGACCGAATAGGGGGTGAGGGTAATGCGCTCTGGAGGAATGCGCAGCGCAAGCATTAGATCGCGCGTGGGAGTGGAGGGAACGATGACCTGATCTGCCAAAGAAAAAAGTTTCGGCCAATAAGCGCGTTTCAGCAGAGTTTTCCACGACTTGCCATTTCGCGCAGCCAGGCTGGAAGCATCCGTTCCGAAAATAAATGCGGTTCCAGCGCGCTGACAAGCGAAATAGGAAATCCAAAAGGAAGCGGACAAATAGCTGAGGTAACAAAAAACGGCGTCGAATTTCCCTGTTCGTATAAGTTTGAAAAGCCCCGGATTACGAAGGCCCCAAAAAGATTCAGCGCCAGAGCCGCGATTGGGGATTTCTTGCCAATGGTAGCCGTCGAGCAACGGAATATCCCATTTCACAGTGATGTTGAACTCCGGGTCATGGGCGGGATTCGCGCCTCGAAGGGTGCAGTAGGCCGCGGAGAGGTCCAATTGAGGGTGCTGCGCCATGCGACGGAGTATAGGGACCATGTACTGCACGGGATGGCTGCAAATCGCGAGTACACGGTAGCGGGTCTCAAGCAAACGAGGCGACCTCAGTCGGAAATCATTTTAATTGGCGGGAATCGAAAGTGTATATCAATTTCGTCGGTAACTGCACGGGTGGTCGTGCATAGTGTCCCTCGCTGAGCACCGTTCGGGAAGGGTGGGGTTCATGTAGTGGCGGGTCTTTAGACCCGTCTCATGGGTTCCTCTGTAGTTTCCACCACAACCTTAAACAACTAAAATCGTCCTCCTGAGGAGTCCGCGAAGTGAAGAATCCCTCTTAGATCGATCCTCCTCCGACGGCGGTGCCCCACACCACCAAGCCCCCGCTCACAACCTTGCCAGGTTCCAGGACCTCTAAGACCAAGGGGCTAGGACGGTCTGACGGGAGGTTCAATTGCCCTCCCGCGCGCCGCCCGGTATCATGCTCCCTTCTTGTGGGGGTTACGTCTATCTGGCTATGGGCCAATACTTTCAACGCTTCACCATTCTTTCACTCACCGCCATTCTCTTGGGCGCGTTTTCCCAGCCAGCCAAGGCTCAGCAATCCACCGAAATCATCCCCCTGGAGCAAATTCGCGCAGGCATGCAGGGCTATGCCTACACCATTTTCGCCGGCAATCAGGTGGAAAAATTCGATCTGCAAGTGCTGGGCGTAATGCCCAATTTCCTCGGGCCAAAGCAATCCATCATTCTCGTCGAACTAAAGGGCCCGAAGGTCGAGTACACCGGCGTAGTGGCGGGCATGAGCGGAAGCCCGGTATATCTCGAAGGCAAACTTGCAGGCGCGCTCTCGCTGAAATTGGGAATTTTCACCAAAGAAGCCATCGCCGGCGTAACGCCCATCGAAGATGTCTTGCGTCCCCCGGAGCCCAATGCCGGGAGCCAAGCCGCGCCGCAACAATTTGAGTTGCCGAAAGAAGCTGTCGCGCAAAACACGCTGCCCAGCGGCTCGACGCTGCAACCGATCGAAACACCGCTGGTCTTTTCCGGTTTCCAGTCGGCAACCCTGCAACAATTCGCGGGACAGCTGCAGAGTTACGGTTTAGTCGCCACGCAAGGCGGCACCTCTGCAGACCAAAAGGACGACGCACGCGCGCACCTGTTGCCCGGCGACATGGCGGGAATGGTTCTCGTACGCGGCGATATGTCCATCAACTCCGCCTGCACCGTCACCGCCGTGCAGGGCGACCGCGTATTTTTGTGCGGCCATCCTTTCCTGAACCTCGGCGACATTCAGATGCCCATGGCCCGCAGCGAAGTGGTGACCACGCTCTCATCTTCCCTGGCCTCCACCAAAATCGTCAACATGGGCGGCACCATTGGCACCATTACGAGCGATCACTTGACCGCCGTCACCGGAAAACTCGGCGCGCCTCCGGAAATGATTCCGCTGGACCTTACCTTCATCACCGGTTCTAGCGAAAAGAAACTCCATTTCGAAATGGTGAATCATCCCAAGCTCACGCCGCTGCTCGTAGCCATGACCACCTTCAACGGCGTCACGCAAAATTCCTTCTACGGCGAAGGCACCACGCTGCATCTCACCGGCGAAATCCAGCTCAAAGGCCACGTGCCGGTAAAGCTGGAAAACACCTTTGCGCCATCGGATTCTCTATTGCCGGACGCCATGCCCATCGCTCTGATCGTGCAAAGCGTTTTCGGCCGTCTGTTCAATAACAATTACGAAATCCCCGGCGTCGAGCATGTTTCCTTGCGCGTGGAAAGCCTGCCGGGAAGAAATTCATACACCATCGAAAGCGCCTGGCTCGAAAAGGGTGAAGCTTCGCCGGGCGAAAATCTGAAAGTACGCGTTCTCCTGCGTCCGTATCGCGGCGCGCCTCAGATTGAAGAAACCACCGTGCACGTCCCCGATCAGATTGTCCCCGGAACCACCTTGCACGTGCAGGTCAGTGATGCGGACTGGATGAACCGCGCCTCTCGCGGTTTCAATTTCGCCGGCATGCCCGGTGGCACGTCCAGCCCCGAAGGCCTGGACCAGTTGATCGGGGTCATCAATCGCGAGCGCCACAACGATCGCCTGTACGTCGGCGTGTTCGTTCCCGCGCCCACCATGGTTTGGGACGACAAAGAATTGCCCAACGTGCCGCTCTCCACAATCAGCGTTGTCGACGGCCGCCCCGCCCCAGGCAGCGTGCAAGTTCTGCGCGAATCTTTGGCCAGCGAAGCGTCCGTTGTACTCGGTGGCCCTGTGTCGGGACTTATTTCGCTCAATTTACAAATCCGGTGACCCTGTCTATGTCGAATTTGCCCAAGGATCGTTCTCAATACCAAAATCCTCAACACCAAAATCAAACTGATTTGTCATTCCGAGCGAACT
The DNA here is from genome assembly GCA_963709705.1 of Candidatus Acidiferrales bacterium. Classification (GTDB taxonomy): domain Bacteria; phylum Acidobacteriota; class Terriglobia; order Acidiferrales; family UBA7541; genus Acidiferrum. Next base: position 495,269 of record CAVPXU010000009.1, on the reverse strand, counting down.
CCGCGAAGCGAGGAACCAGTTTTTCTTCCCGCAACAAAACCTGGCAACGGGTTGCGCTTGCATTTCTGCTCTTCTGCGTCGTCGCCACTTCCGCCATCGCCGATCACACCCGCCGTTGGAGGCAGTCGACCTACGAAGAATTCCTGAAAGGCAACGCCAAGGGCGTGGCCGTGCGCAGCGATGGGCACCTAGAGCTTGCTCCGAAATTTACCCTAGTTGCGGATGCAGACGCCTCCTACCTGTGGTCCCTAAAAACCGACGCCACCGGCGCGTTGTACGCCGGAGGTGGCTCGCCCGCCAAAGTATTCCGCGTCGATGCCGGCGGGAAGCTCAAAACCATCTTCGAGTCCAGCGATCTGCTCGCCCAGTGCATCGCGTTTGACGCCAAGGGCGCCCTTTACGTGGGCACTTCCCCAGACGGCAAGGTCTACAAAGTTTCCGCAAATGGCGAAAAAACTGTCTTCTTCGAACCAAAAACGAAGTACATCTGGGACCTGGCTTTTGCCCCCGACGGCACTCTGTACGTGGCCACCGGCGACAAAGGGCAGATTTACGCGGTGTCCCCCGACGGCAAGGGTGACCTGTATTACGCCAGCGACGAAGCCCACATCAAGGTCCTTGCCTTTGATGGCAAGGGCAACATGGTCGCCGGCACCGAACCAAACGGCCGCGTCCTGCGCATCGGCAATGCTACCGGGAAAGGTGCCAAAACACCCGCCACTGGCAGCGCCAATGGATTCGTCGTCTACGAAACTTCCAAACGCGAAATCACTTCTCTGGCAGTCGGCGCAGATGGAAGCATCTACGTGTCGGCCATCGGCGAAAAGCCCCGCGCGAATACCCAGGGCCAAACCACCATCATCACTACACCGCAAGGCACCACCACGATTTCCAACGCGGGCGCGCAGGGCGCAGCGATTTCCGCCCCCTTCGTAGCATTTCCCTCAGCCATCTCCAGCAGCATTTACAAAATCGCCGCCGACGGCGTGCCCGAAGAGCTTTGGACGTCGCGCGATGAGGTCGTCTACGCCCTCGGACTCAATCCCGACGGGCGCCTGCTCGCCGGCACCGGAAACAATGGCTCACTGCTGGTGATCGACGGCCACGGCGTGTACGCGCAGTTGGCGAAGGCCGGCTCCGCACAAATCACCGGAATTTCCAAAGCCACAAACGGCAAGGTGTACCTCTGCACCGCGAATCCCGGAAAGCTATTTTCACTGGGACCGGAGTACGAAGCCGAAGGCACTTTCGAATCGCAATCCTTCGACGCCAAACTTTTTTCGCAGTGGGGCCGCATCGAGTGGTGGGGACCACCGGCAACCACGGGCACAACCAAGAACCCCAAAGAGAGCAAAGAGCCGCGTCTGGAATTTTATGTGCGCAGCGGAAACACCGAAGATCCGGGCAAGGAATGGTCGCCCTGGGCTGGGCCGTACACTTCCAGCGATACGCCGGTACAAGCTCCCGCCGCGCGATTCCTGCAGTGGAAAGCCGTAATCCACGACGGTCGCCCCGGAGATGGCATCGACTGGGTAAGCGTGGCCTACGAACCCAAAAACGTAGCCCCAATCATCGATGGAATTGCCATGCAGGATCCGGGAGTACGCGCGCAAGCGCCGCTCGGCATAATCAATCAGCCAGGCAACGTCTCGCTGAAGCAGCCGCCCGCGCCCAATCCCACGCCCGGCATGGTCGTCATCAGCAACAATCCAGCGCCCGGATCGAAGTTCGAAGTGCAGCCGCAGGGAACTTCGCAAAAGGGCTACCAGTCCGTTCTATGGTCGGCACACGACGACAACGAGGACGATTTAAAATATTCCGTCTATTTTCGCGGAGAAAATCAGCAAGAGTGGCTGTTGCTCAAAGACAATCTCGATCAGAAATTCTATTCTTGGGACACCACGTCCATGCCCGACGGCGCTTACTATTTAAAGATTGTCGCCAGCGATGCTCCTTCCAATCCGCCGGAACTGGCGCTTCAGGCGGAACGCGAAAGCGAACGCTTCGAAGTCGACAACTCCACTCCCACCATCGGCAAAATTGAATCCAGCGCAACAGGGATGAACGCGGACCGCTCAAAGGGTGTCTCTTACGATTTCCAATTCACCGCCAGCCATCCAACCAACAGCATTGAGAAAGCGCAATACAGCGTCGATGGCGGCGATTGGATCCTGGCCAGGCCGGTCAACGGCATCAGCGATTACAAGACCCAGACCTACTCCTTCACCGTCCGTGGATTAATGCCCGGCGAACACACCATCGCCGTCCGCGCCTACGATCGCTTCGAAAACATAGGCTCCGCCAAAACCACAATCCAAATCCCCTAACACGGAGTGCGGGAGCCCAGCTCCCCGCTTTCGCGCAAACCCACACAAAACAAAAAACGACCAGCGGCAGCCCTGCTGCCGCCATCTCCAAATCAATACCCGACCCGTCATTCCGAACGAAGTCCGCGAAGGAATCCATCCGGAGTTCTGCACAACTCAATCACCAATTATCTTTTTTTCAGGAAATCCGTACTACGGCTTAGGCGCGCCCGGCATCAGGGGTTGTGGCACGCGGATCGTCGGCCCCGCAGGCGCCTTCTTCGGCTCAATATACATCTCGATTTCCGCTCCAAAGCCCATTCTGCCATCGCTATAGGCATCCGGCTTGGCATGCACCAGCCGCGCCCGGCAGTGCGTCTCATCCGCCTTGCCACCCGTCACTTCGCTTGGCATCACCAGCGTGGCCTCAATCGGCATTCCTACCTGCAACGGTGCCGAAGTGACAAAAAAGAACCCGCCACGGGACAGATTCGTGGTTTCCGCGAAGTGTTCCGCGGGTCCGGAAGCCAGCCCTACTGGCCGAAAACGTAGAGGGACACGGATACGAAAGCGCTCGAGCTGCCGACGTTCGGAATTGGCCAATGTACTTCTCCGTGCCGGGCGCACCTGGGGACAAACCCGGAAAGCTTCTTGGGACACTAGGTTAGCAGAGGGGCACGCAGCGTCAAGACCCAGCATTCGTAGTGCACTAGATGGAGTACGCCCAGTATCAACGCTGATCCGCAACAGATTTGAGTTTACAGATCAATTGTCCGTCTTTCTTCCTACGGCCGCAGCACCGCTGCGCCCCATGTCCGCTACATCACCAAATCGCCACAACGCGCGATCCAGCCCAGACGGGAGACTAACCCTACCCGATTCAGCAAATAGAATGGCATAAGCATTGCACATAGAATCCGCCGGAAGTACAGTATTGCCTGCCGGAGACGCACTGCGGTCGGCCGGCTCGAGGTCCCCCGTAGCTCTCCTGCCCCCGCCAATCGAGCGCTAACGCCGAAAGCGTTTTTCTGCGATTCTATGTGGTGGCGACCCGGAGGCGAAGGAGCGGCTACGTGAGCCAACGCCCTCGGGGAATGGAGGTCCAGTCCATGTTTCTCGATTATTACCAACTCCAGGAGCAGCCGTTTGGCACGCTGGCCAGCCCCTCGCAACTTTATCCCAGCCAAACGTACTGTGAAGCTCTGGAGAGCCTGAGCGAAACGATTTTGGGTGATCGAGGAAATCTGGTGCTGCTCGGCGAATCCGGCATGGGCAAAACCACGCTGCTTTTTCAAGTCCTTGAAGGTCTCCGCGAAACTGGCCGCGCCGCGTTCTTATTTCAGAAGCACTGCACCACCCGCGACATCCTGCAATTCCTCCTCAGCGGCATGGGAGTGGATTCATCTTCCATGGATCTTTCCTTGATGCGCATCAAGCTGAACCAGCTCTGGTTTGCCGAAATGCTGGCGGGTAGGCGATTTGTCCTTATTTTCGATGACGCGCAGGATCTGGACGACGAAGTGCTGGAAACGCTTCAATTCATTTCCAAGTTCGAAACTCCGAAAACCAAACTTTTGCAACTCCTCCTCTGCGGCCGGCCCATCTTCCTGGAGAAGCTGCAGCAGGAAAACCTCGCGCAGTTCGGCAAGCGCATCATGCATTTCAAGGCTCTGGAAAATTTCACGCCGATGGAAACCGTCGGCTACATCCGCCACCGGCTTAAGGTTGCTGGCTATCACGGCGATCCCATTTTTGACCCCGAGGCTTTAGCGCTGATCGCCGACCGCAGCCAGGGCATTCCCCGAAATATTAATAAGATTTGCTCGCGAGCCATGCTGGAAGCCTATGCCCGCGGCCTGCGTTGCGCATCCGCGGAAATCGTGGAAAAAGCAGAGCGCAATTTGCATGCCCTCAGCGAATCTGGAATTGCCGGTATCGAAGCGGCCGTCAACGAACTGGCCGAAGAACATGAACGGCGTGCGGCGTTGCACATGGCCCACCAGGCGCCCACCAAGATTGGCTTGCCTCGCTCCGGCGCATGGGCCGGAGCCATCGTCGCCGTGCTTCTCTCAGCCGGCTTGGCTCTCCCGCAAAGTATGCTCAAGGGCATGACGCAGATGATGCGCGGCGAAAGCACCACCACGGTCTCTGCCACAATTGACGCGCTGCACCAGCCCGCTCCGCAGTCACTCTCGAACTCTGTCACCGCGCCAACTCCCGCGAATATTCCGCCCGCGTCTCCAGCCGTTCCCGCGAAGCGCAGCCTGGACACCGACGGGTCGCGCAACGAAATCTCCCGACTCTCGTCCGACTCCACCGTCAGCCAGAATGGCCAGCTTTCCCTCACGCGTGAACTCGGCCTCAAGATCAATCGCATCGTCATCGATCCAGGCCATGGCGGTTTTGACACCGGCGCCAAAGGGCCGCACGGCTTGCTGGAAAAGGATCTTTGCCTCGATGTAGCGCTTCGCCTCGGCCAGATGATCGAAGAAAATATCCCAGGCGCCGAAGTCGTCTACACCCGCAAAGACGATAGCTACGTTCCCTTGGAGCAGCGCACCAATATCGCCAATAGCACCGATGCCGATCTGTTCATCTCCATCCACGCGAATTCCAGCGATGCCAGCGAAGTGCGCGGCGTCGAAACTTATTATCTGAGTCTGGCAAGCTCCGGGGAAGCCAAGGAACTGGCCATCCGTGAAAATTCCCTCACACAATCCTCGCTGCACGATCTTCCAGATCTGGTTCAGAAGATCACGCGAAGCGAAAAGAATGCGGAATCGAAGCAGCTTGCCGAAGAAATCCAAGGCATGCTTTCGGAGCGTCTCCAACTGGTCAGCCGCCACGAAAAAAATCGCGGCGTAAAACAAGCGCCCTTCATCGTTTTAGCCGGCGCCAACATGCCCGCGGTACTCTCCGAAATTTCTTTCGTAAGTAATGCCAGCGATGAAAGCTTGCTGCTCGAAGGCGGCCAACGCCAGCGCATCGCCGAAGGCCTTTTCCGCGGCATCGCCGGCTACCTCAATGGCCTGCACGGCCAGCCTCAGATCCGCCAGAAGCTCGTCACCGAGAATCGAGCCAACAGCGTAGCCGGACTCGACCGCTCCATAGTCGAAGCCGGGCGCAATCCCCTGCAACAGACGGAGAAACTCCGCTAAACTTCACCGTGAACCCAATCCTGACACTTACCGCAAGAAAAGCTTAGGGAATCGCGATCAACAGGCCACCACAGATTCCGAGCGATTGCTCATGCCCGCGTCCAAAGTTGTACTCATAGCCTGGTTCGATGTACCAACCGAATCTGTGCTTCGCGGACGGCCAGAACATAAAATCCAGCACCACTTCCCCGCTCACAGAGTTCGTTGTCATGCCGTATTTTGTCGCGCGCACCCACTCCGGACCTGCACCCAACATGAACTCTGCTTTCTTAGAGATCGTCCAAGGCTTCTTGAACAGGAGGTCGACGTCCCATTCCGTCGAAGAGCGTGAGAAAAGTGGCGTAACTCCCGCTTCAAGCTCCAGCCGGTTTTCTATTGGCGTGACTTCCACAGCGGCGGTGGGACCAAAGCTCGATCCACCGGCCTTGAAATTCCAGTTTGCGGCTCCCCCAAGTTCCACAACCGCAACAGGTTCCTTCTCGACTGATTGTGCGAAGACGTTTCCAGCACTCAGCAACAAAAATGCTATGAAGACCGGTTTTGTCACGTTCACTGGATCTTCTCGCTTCGCAAGGATCTGCGTCGTCCCGGACAGAGGCTACCATGCGCGGTTTCGCGCGACACTGTCAAGATGGCTGTCACGGTCATTGTTAAATCGTCCCACGTTCCGATTTTCCAGCAACGCGGATCTCAAGGCTCGCGTCTTACTACCGTTGGCCGATGGCACCACTCTCCCGCCCGTATCTCGAAGCTTTCCTCCCAGCCCAACCTGTGCCAAAGTACAGGCCAACCTTACGCAACGCAGTGGAGTCAAACTTGATGGGAAGAAAGGGCCAAGGCTTTAAACTAAGACACGTGCACCCAAATTGGATAGCCGCCACCCACGATGACCGTATGTCGTGTCTTTGCGCCCATTCGTTCCTCCGCGCCACTGGCACACTCATGTGCCTTTGTCTCGGTGCACTGGTTTTCTCGAGTCCTTTACATGCCCAATCTCAGCAGTCCGCTCCCGCTGGCACCACCCTGAGCATAAGCTCGCCAACTACCGCTTGCGGCATCACTGCGCAATCGGATCAGCAAGTGCCCGGAAGCGTCAGCGGTGCCATCGTGGACCCCGACGGAAATGGTCTGACTGGCGCGCAGGTCGCGTTGGTCCGCGAAGATCGATCTTCCAGCCAGGAAGCGCTCGCGCAAGACGATGGGCAGTTCTCCTTCACCAACGTGCCTCCCGGCCCTTTTCATCTCACCGTGAATGCCACGGGATTCGCCCCGCAATCCATTGCCGGCAATCTTGGCTCCGGTGAAAGCTGCGTCGTCCCCCGCATCACCCTGGCCGTCGCCACCAATGTCACCGAAGTGCGCGTCGAACTCTCGCCGATCGAATTGGCGCAGGAGCAACTCAAGGATCAGGAAAAACAACGCGTCTTCGGCGTCATCCCGAATTTCTACGTCAGCTACGCGCCTCATGCCATGCCGCTGACTCCGAAACAAAAATTCCAGCTCGCTTGGAAATCCACCATCGATCCGGTCTCCTTCGGAGTAACCGGTGCAGTCGCGGGAGTAGAGCAAGCGACGGGGACGTTAAGCGGCTACGGCCAAGGCGCGCAGGGTTACGCAAAACGCTACGGCGCTGCATATGCGGATCTCGTCACCGGCACCTTCATCGGCGGCGCCATTTTCCCGTCGCTGCTGAAACAGGATCCCCGCTATTTCTACAAGGGCACCGGCAGCGTGCGTTCCCGCGTGCTGTATGCGATCTCCATGTCGGTCATCTGCAGAGGCGACAATGGTCACTGGCAGCCCAATTATTCCGGCATCATGGGAAGCCTTGCCGCGGGTGGCATCTCCAACCTCTACTATCCCGCCTCCGATCGCAGCGACGCCGCGCTCACGTTCGAAAACATGCTGATCGGCCTTGGCGAAACCGCCGCCGTCAATCTCCTCCAGGAATTCGTGATGCGCAAAATCACTCCCAACGTTCCCAACTACGATCCTCCCCACACTCCGTAAGCTGCCCTGCATTACCAATAGCGACGGTCTGTCATCCTGAGGAGCGCCTTTCGCGACGAAGGATCTCAACCTAAAAATCTTGCAAACCCATCCGCCGAGACCCTGGCACAGGCACTCATGCCTGTGTTCTTGGGGTCTGCCCTAGCCTTCGCACTCACCTCAACATTGCCCGCTACAATAACCCCGCGCTAGACTCACTTCATGGCCACCGCAAACCCGGCAAGCAATCCAGTCAGTTCCCCCATCGAATGGAAAACAATCGTCGAGGCCCACGAGCGCATCCGCCCGCGCATTCACCGTACTCCCGTGCTCACCAGTGAATCGCTCGATCATCTCTCCGGCGCTCAGTTATTTTTCAAGTGTGAAAATCTGCAAAAAACCGGATCGTTCAAGATTCGCGGCGCCACCAACGCGATCTTTTCTTTGACCGACGAAGAAGCGCGCCGCGGCGTAGTCACTCATTCCAGCGGCAATCATGCCGCGGCCGTGGCTTGTGCGGCGGCTTGGCGCCGCACCACCGCCGCGATCGTCATGCCGAAAAATGCGCCGCGTGTAAAATGCCGCGCCGTGGAAAGCTATGGCGGCAAAATCACTTTTTGCGAACCGGTGGTCACGGCTCGCGCGGAAACGGCCGCCCGCATCCAGGCGGAAACCGGCGCCGTGATGATTCATCCCTATGACGACGACCGCATCATCGCCGGCCAGGCCACCGCTGCTAAAGAATTGGCGGAAGACATTCCCGAACTGGACGCTGTCCTGACTCCCGTAAGCGGCGGCGGCCTGCTCAGCGGCACTTGCTTGGGAGCGAAGGCAACGCAACCCACAGTGCGCGTTTACGGCGGCGAACCGGAACGCGCCGATGATGCTTATCGCTCTTGGAAAACCGGGAAGCTGCAAGCGCTCGAATCCAGCGACACCATCGCCGATGGTTTGCGCGCCTCGCTCGCGCCTCGCACCTTCGCCATCCTGCAAAAACATCTCGACGGAATCCTGCTCGTCAGCGAAGAAGAAATCGTCTCCGCCATGAAACTCATCTGGGAACGCATGAAAATCGTCATCGAGCCTTCCAGCGCCGTGGCTCTGGCGCCTTTGCTGCGCCCCGGCGGGCTGCGCGAACTCGCTCTGCCTCTGCGGGATCGTGGCTTTCAAAACAAACCGAGGATCGGAATTATTTTGTCCGGCGGCAATGTGGAGTTGAAGTGGTAAGCGGCAGGCGATAGCTGAAAAAAACCGGAACATATGAGCAACACAGTTACGTAGCCGGCGCATCCATGATTTGTCACGAAACCGGGCGATGTGTAGACTTGGTGTGGCGAAATTCCCTCGTAAAGGAATTGCAATCGAAGTATGGTTGGCCTGCCCCAGCAACGCGTCATGACCCGTTCTGTGTGCTTATAGTGGTTTAGGGGTGGAAAGAGTTGTCTTTTCTGCGAAAGAGCATTCTGCCTGGAATCCTCTCCTTAGCTTCGGCCTTCATCGGTCCCGCTCTTTGTGCCCAAACTTCCAGCCCGCAATTCACCGCCTCCGGCGAGCGAGCCTGGGTTCGCCTGCCAAACTCGCATCACCCTCTCGCCGTGGATTCCAACGCGGTTGGCCGTGTCGAGGGCGGCCATGCCTTGCAGCGCATGGTGCTGGTGTTGTCTCCATCCGAAGCGCAGGAAACCGCTCTCAAGCAACTCATCAGCGATCAGCACACCCGCAATTCCCCGAATTATCACCGCTGGCTGACTCCGGCGCAATTCGGCGCGCAATTCGGAGCGGCGGATTCCGATGTACAAGCCATCGCAGCATGGTTGCAAATCGCGGGATTTTCCGTCGAACGCGTGGCCGGAAGCAAACGCTGGGTGGAATTCAGCGGCACCGCTGCACAGGTGGAAAACGCGTTTCACACCGTGATGCAGTATTACCGCGTCAACGGAAAAACCTTTCTCGCCAATTCCACCGACGTGGCCGTACCTTCCGAATTGAGCGGCGTCACTCGCGGCGTTCTCTCACTCAATAATTTTGGCAGGACTCCGCCCGTCCACGAAGTGTATGGCGCGGCGGGACGAACCGCCGATGGCGTCAAAACAAAGTTGACGCCTAATCTCACCGCGGTTGGATCCACCAACACCTACTATGTGGCGCCGGGAGATTTTGCCGCGATTTACAACACAAACGGCCTGCTCAACAGCGGCGTCGACGGCACCGGCATATCCATTGCCGTCACCGCGCAATCGCAAATCGAACTCACAGATGTGCAGACGTTCCGCCAGATCTTCGGCCTCAAGTCTAATGATCCGAACTTTCTCCTCAGCGGGCCTGATCCCGGCGTAGCCAATCAACTCGACTCCGAAGAAGCCCTCCTCGATGTGGAATGGGCGGGCGCTGTAGCTCCAGGCGCGACCATCAATCTTGTCGTCGCCGGCAGCACCGATACCACCAGTGGCGTCGATCTGGGCGCCGCCTATGCCATCGATAATGAAGTCTCGCCGATTCTTACCTACACCTACGGCGCCTGCGAACAAGCCCTCGGTTCCGCAGGCAATGCTTTTTACAACGCGCTCTGGCAACAAGCTGCCGCAGAAGGCATAACCGTAGTCGTGGCCTCCGGAGACAACGGCGCCGCAGGCTGCGATAACCCAACTGCGGGAATGCCCGCCACCCAAGGACTCGCCCTGAACGGCGTTGCCGCAACCCCGTACAACATCGCCGTCGGTGGAACAGAATTCGCCGATGCCTCGCAACCCGCAACATACTGGAGCACCGCAAATTCCACGAACTACTCTTCCGCGATTGGCTACATTCCCGAAGTAGCGTGGAACGAAAGCTGCGATCCTTCCCAAACCGCCAGCGCCACCAACTGCGTCCTCGGCAATTCCAATTTCAGCTTGCTCTCCAGCGCAGGCGGAGCCAGCACTATTTATCCCAAGCCCTCGTGGCAAGTGGGCACGGGCGTCCCCCCGGACAGCGCGAGAGATTTGCCGGACGTCGCCCTTGCCGCCGCCGCAGGACACGACGAAGCGGTGTACTGCACCAGCCTCGGCGGCACTGCCTGCCAGATCAATGCGCAACAAGAAGTAGTGGGGCTAACGCTGGTGGGCGGCACCTCGCTATCCACTCCCGCGATGGCTGGAATTCTCGCGCTGATCGAACAAAAAAATGGCGCCCTGCAAGGCCAAGTTAATTACGTTTTGTATCCGCTCGCGCAAGCGCAGGGCAACAGTTGCAACTCCTCCACGCAAACGAATCCAGCCGCGCAAACTTCCTGCGTTTTTTATGACGTTACCGCCGGCAACAACGAAGTCCCCTGCGCGGGCGCGTCGCCGGGATGCTCTTCCACGCAGAGCGGCGTGAACGGTTTCACCACCGGACAAACCGCCGGCCCCGGTTACGATCTGGTCACCGGCTTGGGCTCCGTAAACGCTACCAACCTCGCCATGGCCTGGAAAAATTCCACTCTCGTGCCTTCGCAAACTGTCGTGGCAGCCTCAACCACATCCTTTGTCCACGGCACCGCCGTCACTCTCAACGGCACCGTTGCGTCCACTTCCGGCAGCGGCTCGCCCACGGGAACCGTCTCCATCAAGACTGATCTTTACGGAGATTCTCCCCAAACACTTGCATTGACCTCTGGCGCGTTCTCTGGAAGCGACAGCAATCTTCCCGGCGGGCAGTACAACATGCGCGCCTACTACGCAGGCGATGCAACGTTTGCGTCGAGTGAGTCCGCGCCGGTAGCCCTCAACATCACGCCAGAAAATAGCGCAACCATCGTCACCATCAACGGCGCGCAGAACGGCTCTGCGGCTTACGGTGCCCCTCTGCAACTGAAAGTGATCACCGCGGGAGTTTCCGGCCAGGGCATCGCCACTGGCACGGTGACCATTCAGGATGGCGCAAATGTTGTCGGCACCTCAAATCTCGCCTCCGACGGCACAGCTTATCTTTTGACGGGCGGCGGAGCCTCCTATGCCTTCGCACCGGGAGCGCATTCCATCACCGCAGTCTATTCCGGAGACAACAGTTTCAACGCCGGCACTTCTCCGGCGCTGCCTTTCACTATCGCCAAGGGAACGCCCTTCGTTGTAGTCGGCGTAAACACTTCCACTCTGACAACCGGCCAAACTTTGGGAGTTCACGCGGTCGTTGCCGGACAAGGCACAGCAGCCGCGACAGGCTCGATCCAATTTACAGTGGACGGCAACTCATCCGGCGCGCCCGTCACCTTGCAGACCGGTGGATATTTCGGCACGCAAGCGCAAGCGTCCGCGCTGATCTCCAATCTTTCGCAGGGCACTCACATCCTTGGCGCCGCTTACAATGCAGCAGCCGATCCGAATTACAACAGCGTCGCCAGCGGCGATCCCGCGAACGAATTGACGCAGATGGTAACCGTCGGCGCAGCGTCGGGAAACAAAACCACCACAAGCCTCGCAATGAACACCCCGCCCGCGAATCTCGGCAACACCGGAGTATTCACCGCAACCGTCAGCCCCACAACCGCCACCGGAACGGTCACGCTGTGGGATGCCGTGGGCCCACGCACTTCCGCCACCACCATCGCCAGTGGCACCGCCACCGTGCAATTTGTTTGGCCGCAAGCCGGGAGCACATCGCTCTACGCCGTCTACTCCGGTGATGCCTCCAATGCAGGGTCGGCCAGCGCCCCGGTTTCCTTCACCGTACAAAAAGGATTGCCGCAGGTCACGCTAACCGCGCCAAGCAGCGTCTCCGCTGCCGAACAAATTACTCTGAGCGCCACCGTCACCGGCATTCCCGCAAATCCACAAATTCCGTATCCCGTGGGCATCGCGCAGCTCTGGGATTCCGTCAACGGCGCCGCGGCACAACCAATCGCATCGCAGCCCCTCACGTACGGCTCAAGCGGCATCAGCGTCTCCGCAGCCCGCGTGAAATTATCTGCAGGCCTGCACAGCTTGTCCGTGCGCTACCTCGGCGATACAAATTGGCAAGCCGCCAATTCCGCCACCGCTCAAGTAGCCTCCACAACATTCACGCTCAGCATATCTCCCAATCCCATCGCCTTTGCAGGCGGCACCGTCGGCAGCGGCACCGTCACCATCACACCCAGCGGCGGCTTTTCCGGAAATGTCACCTTGTCCTGCGCCACTGGCGGAACAAATGTTCCCGCGGGCTATTCCTGCGCATTCGGGCAATCCAGCGTCCCGGTTAATAACGCCGTCGCAACCACTTCAATAACTTTTACGCCCTCAACCACCGCATCCTCGGCGGTAAAGTCCGCAAACGCCGCAAAACCCAACGGCAGCCTCTGGGGCACGGGCTTTGGCGCGGCCTTATTGGTCTTTGCCATCTTTGGTTTGGGCGGCGCCGGAACAAGAAATGCCCGAAACTTTTTGCTCGCCTGCGGGTTACTGCTATCTGTAATCGGCCTTGGTTTGGGTTGCGGTGGAGGCGGCAGCGGTGGCGGCGGGGGTCCAGTAACAAGCACCACCACGATTGTCTCCAACAATATTCATGCCGGCTTCGGTACTCCTGTCACCTTCACCGTGACTGTGAAGCCGAACGGCGCCGTGACTCCCACCGGGCAGGTTCAGCTCTATGACAATGGTCAAGCTCTGGGAAGTTCCGTGCCCGTGAGTGCGGGAATCGCCACCTTTTTAGCGACTTCTCTTCCCGTGGGCGTGCACAACCTATCCGCCTCTTACCTGGGAGATGCGCACACGCAGGCATCCACTTCCGCGCCCATAGCCCAAATCATCGCCGGTCCAGCGAGTCTGCAAATTTCAGGTACCAGCGGCGGAGTAACGCAAACGCTTAATTTTACAATTAACGTGATTTGAGGGCTTCATTTTCGAGAGTATATTGGAACCGCCCCAGCCAATGGAGGAGCAAACCACTTCTCTAACGGTTGCATCTGAAATGTCAGGACCGTCACCGCGTCAATGGGGGCCGGAGACGCGGTTCCTGCCGGGTTTATCAGTGTTCGAACGAAAAAATGCATAGTGGTTACGAGGTCAAAATGAACAGAGCAATGCAACTCTGGCGTGCTGTGTTGTGTGGCGTACTCTTGTCCGCAGGCGGCGCGGGTGTGTGGGCGCAGTCGCAAAAGTCCGTGGTACCTTCGCGCGTCATGGAGACCGTCGACGACACAAAAACCGTCACGCTAACTGGCAACGTGCATCCGCTCGCACGCGCCGCCTTTGATCAGGGCGCTCTCCCTGATTCTCAACCGATGACTCGCATGCTGCTCCTCCTGCAACGCAGCTCCGCGCAGGAACAATCGTTGAAGCTGCTGATCGATGCGCAGCAAACCAAAAACTCCGGCAACTATCACGCGTGGCTCACTCCAGAACAATTTGGCCAGCAGTTTGGTCCCGCGGATTCAGACGTCCAGGCAGTCACCGACTGGCTCACCCGCTCTGGATTCCAGGTTGCCAGCGTCGCCAAGGGAAAAGGCGTCATCGAGTTCAGCGGAAATGTCGGGCAGGTCCGCTCCGCATTCCACACGCAGATTCACAAGTTTGTCGTTAACGGTGAAGACCATTTCGCCAACGCTTCCGATCCCGCGATTCCCGAAGCCCTCGCGCCCGTGGTTGCCGGTGTTGCCGCGCTTCATAATTTCCAGAAATATCCGTCCATCGTGAAAAGCGGAACCTACCGCCGCTACAAAGGCTCGAACCAGTTGCAACCGCTCTTCACCTTTGGCAATCCCGCACTCTACGCCGTCGGCCCCGGAGACTTTGCCAAGATTTACAGCATCCCTTCGACCGCGACCGGCGCGGGACAATCCATCGCGGTCATTGCGCAGACCAATATCAACACTCAGGACGTCGCCGACTTCCGTACGATGTTCGGACTCTCTAACGCCAGCGGCTATGTCTGCACCGCACCAGCCACCCCGGCTGGCTGTCAATTTACCGTGGTCGTCAATGGGCCCGATCCCGGCATCGTGGGCCCCGGCACCGCCACCGATGACGAAATCGAATCGGACCTGGACTCGCAGTGGGCGGGCGCCGTCGCGCCGGGTGCCAACATTAATCTGATAGTGTCGCAGTCGACCTCATCCAATCCCACGCAAGTTTCGCAGGGCGTCGACCTCTCCGCTTTGTACGCTGTCGATAACAACATCTCGCCGGTCATCAGCGACAGCTATGGCAACTGCGAAGCGGCTTTAGGCACAGCGGGAAACCAGTTCTACAACTCGCTCTGGCAGCAGGCCGCGGCACAGGGCATCACCGTCGCCGTAGCCGCGGGCGATGACGGTTCGGCGGGTTGTGATCCGAATCAATCCATCGATCCCGATGCTGCAACCTATGGCATCGCCGTGAATGGCCTTGCGTCCACACCCTACAACGTGGCCGTCGGCGGAACTGATTTCGATCCCAGCACAACCAACAACGCCACCTATTGGAACACCACGAGCGACACGGTCAATTCCGCTCTCGGCTATATCCCGGAAATTACGTGGAACAATTCGAACTGCGCTCAGATTTACCCCGCGCCTTGCAGCGCTGTCGATACCAGCAGCTATGCCGCGGATATAACGGGCGGCAGCGGTGGGCCCAGCAACTGCATCACATCCACCACCAACAGCAACACCGGTGTGACCACTTGCACAAAGACCAACAATGTTTACGGTTATCCCAAGCCGTCTTTCCAAACGAGTCTCACTCCCGCCGATTCCGTCCGCGACATTCCTGACGTTGCCTTCTTTGCCAGCAACGGCGGTCCGCTCGCAAACGGCACCGATGTGACTTACGTCATCTGCCAATCCGATACCAACCCGCAAGGCTCCACAACGCCAACGGGCGCTTCCTGCAACATCAATAGTCCTTATGCCGACTTTACCCTTGTAGGCGGCACGTCCGCTTCGACACCAGCTTTCGCGGCAGTTATGGCGCTCGTCAATCAATCCACAGGTCAGCGCCAAGGCAACGCCAACTATGTCCTATACAACCTTGCCGCCTCTGATACCACGAACTACATGGCTGGAAAATGCGCCACGTCAACAGCAAACGGCGCGAGCGGTACTCCCTTGATCCCTGCATCCGGTTGCGTGTTCAATGACATTAATAAAGGCAACAACGCCATGGCCTGCGATTCCGGCACCGCCAATTGCAGCAATCAAACCCAGTTTGGCAACGGTCAGTTCGGCGTGCTGGTCTGCAATACCACCACCAACGCAAATACGCCCGCGTGGCAAACCTGCCCCGCAGTTGACAACGGCGTTCCCGCGTTTCAATCCTCCACCAAGTACGATCTGGCCACCGGCCTCGGTTCCATCAACGTCGCGAACCTGCTGACCAAGTGGACCTCCGCGACCCGCACCGCAACCACGACCACATTAACGAGCCCAAGCGGTGGCTCGCCATCCGGAACGAACTTCACCGCCACCGTCTCTGTGTCTCCAACCCCGACCGGCAGTAATGAATCCGTTTCCCTAATCGCTTTGGCCAGCGACGGCAAAACCATTCTGGGCTCCTACGGACCGTTTGCCCTCAGCAGAGCCAGTGCCTCGGTAAAGACGAATCTCTTGCCGCCCGGCACAGCCAATGTGCAAGGAAGCTACGGAGGCGATGCCACACTCGCTGCCAGCACTTCGGCCGCTGTTCCGATCACGACCGTTGCCGGAGCCAATCTCTCGACCACACTAACGGTGTCCTTCCTCTCCCTCAACACCGGACAACTCAGCACAAGCCCGCAAAACTTCGCCTACGGCTCGACGGGCTACTTCCTGCGCATCGCTGTTATCGGCTCCAATTCTGCCGCAGGCTGCAGCTTCGCCTATCCAAATACCAAACCCGCAGTTCCCTGCCCCACCGGCACCATTTCGCTCTTCGACAATGGCAGCCCCTTGAAAGATTTCCTCAACAACGGCACGCCGACCAACACCACCACCCTTAACAACCAGGGTTTCGCCGAGGACCAACCCATCAACGTGGATGGAGGGACCCACAAAATTACCGCCACCTATTCCGGAGACGGAAATTACGCCACGTCCAACAGCAACTCCCTCTCCATCACGATCACGCAGGTGCCCACGCAGACCAACGTCGCCAGCAGCCCTTCCTCCATTACCTCCGGCTCTAGCGTGGTTCTCACCGCCGTCGTCAGCAGCACCAGCGGTGGCAATCCTCCAACCGGCGCGGTCACCTTCACCAGCAGCACCGGTGGAACTCTCGGCGCCCCAACCTGCACAGGCACCCCGGCATCGGCCAACAATGGCGCGTACTGCACCGCCACCCTCACCACCACTATTTCCGCGCTCTATCCGCCGCCCACGGGCGATCCCGGCGCGCCTAATCTCCCGCGCATCCCCACTCTGATCGCGTTGCTAAGCCTGATTCTCTTCGCGCTCGGCATGCGTTGG
The DNA here is from genome assembly GCA_963709705.1 of Candidatus Acidiferrales bacterium. Lineage (GTDB taxonomy): Bacteria > Acidobacteriota > Terriglobia > Acidiferrales > UBA7541 > Acidiferrum. The sequence goes on along the minus strand of CAVPXU010000009.1, from coordinate 478,461 downwards.
ATTCCGCAGACACGCCGTCGCGCCTACGCATACCTCGGCCTGATCGCCATTGCGCTCATGGTCGGCGTGGTCGCCGGTTGCGGCGGAGGAGGTGGCGGCGGCGGTGGCGGCGGAAGCACCCGCACCATCACCGCAGCCTATCCCGGTGACGCCAATTACACCAAGTCCAGCGGCACCGTAACCATCACAGTCAAATAACCAAGCCGCCAACCAAAAAACCAACCGCAACTCGTCGAGTTCCCCACGCTCAGTTCGCGAAGCGTGCCTTTCGGGCCCTTGTAGCGCCGCGCCTTCAGGCCGGCATCTTGGGTTCGTTCACCGGTTGCCCCACCCTCGGCTTTATGAGGGTGGGTCTTGATTTCATAACAATGTCGGCTCCCTCGACCCGAGTACACTGTGGTTGCTTGTGACGACCAAGGCTCGGGAGGAAGGAGCCGAACATGTTCATTATAGGAGTAGATTATCACCCGAGCTTTCAGCAAATTGCTTTTTTGAATAAAGAGACAGGAGAGTGCGGTGAGCAGCGGTTGGAGCACAGCGATGGAGAGGTAGAGAAGTTCTATCGTTGCGTACAATCGCAAGGCGTTCCCACTCGCGTAGGTATCGAAGCCACCGGCTATGCACGCTGGTTCGAGCGGCTACTGGCAGAGTTGGGCATCGAACTGTGGATTGGAGATGCAGCCGAGATCCGCACGTTGCGCGTTCGGAAGCGCAAGACCGATCGCGAGGATGCAAAACTCTTGCTAAAGCTGCTGGTGGAAGATCGTTTTCCCCGAGTGTGGGTACCCAACCCGGAGAACCGCGATTTGCGGCAGTTGCTTTGGCATCGGCATCGGCTGGTACAGATGCGCACGCGCATCCTGAATCAGCTGCAGGCCGTAGCCATGAATGAAGGCCAGCGTTGGAAGAAGCGGCTTTGGAACAAGCAGGGACGGGCGCTGCTAGAGAATCTCCCGTTGGCTCCTTGGGCTAGCCGGCGCCGGCAAGATTTATCGGAGTTGCTGGACCGCTTCAACCCAGTGATCGCCGAGTTGACCACCGCCGTCGAGCGGGAAGCCAACAAACGGCCCGAGGTCTTGCGGTTGATGACCCATCCAGGCGTGGGTCCACTCACCGCACTTGCTTTCGTGCTGATCATCGGCGATCCGTTCCGCTTTGCTCGTGGCAAGCAGATCGGGAGTTATGTGGGGCTCGTCCCATGCGAAAACTCCAGCGCGGGCCGGCAACGACTGGGACACATCAGCAAGCAAGGCAACAAGCTGTTGCGCTTTCTGCTGGTGGAAGCCGCGCAAGTGGCGGTGCGCTTCGATCCCGACTGGCGGCGCCGCTATCTGCACCTGGCGATGCGCCGAGATCGCCGCATCGCGAAAGTGGCCATGGGACGCAAACTTGCCGTTCGCTTGTTCTGGATGTGGCGCAAAGGTTGGGACTATTCGCAGTTAGTAGAGTTCGGTTCGCACGCGGGACAGCTCGAGGCAACCCCTGGTGGGCAGTAGATCACCGTGGTCTTGATGGGGCGTCCCGCTCCCTGAAAAGGGAGATCGAAGTCGTAATCATGGTCGAGAAGTTTTTGATCGGAGAGATGGTTGGGTCGGACTGAAACCGGCCGCCAGATTAACAACGAGCCGTGGTCGCCGCTGCATACGTCGAAAAAGAACAACGAAGACCACTCTTCGGAGCGGAAGGAGAAGTACGCTCAAGAAATATTTGACAGAGCCGACATTGTTAGAGATGGGGTAGATTCTTCTCTACTCCTGCGTCTTTGCTTTTCCTCAACCCCACGTCCGACAACCCCAAAAAGTAACCTCCCCATGACGTACCCTCCTAGACATTACGATTCCCATTTTGGTATGCTCTGCTCAACTTAGTCTTTGGTTCTAGGTCGGAACAAAATTCCTGCAAGCCGGATGGGCCATGAACGCTATACGGGGTAGTGTGAGTAAGCGTTGTCTGTTGCTTTCCCTTCTTTTCCTCATATCCGCAAATTCAGCCTTGGCGCAAACCGCTCCGCTCATAGTCGAGCCGGTAGACAACACCCAACGCATCACCCTGACCGGCAATACTCACCCCTTAGCACGTGCCGAATTCGACCGCGGCACCGTGGACAGCAGCTTGCCCATCGCGCGCATCCTGCTGCTCCTCAAACGCGGCGACGACCAACAAGCTGCGCTGCAAACTTTCATGGAGCAGCAGCAGGACAAAAGCTCTCCCAACTATCAAGCATGGCTGACTCCCGCGCAGTTCGGCGCGCAATACGGCCCCGCCGACTCCGATGTGCAAGCCGTCACACAGTGGCTCACCAGTCAGGGCTTCACAGTCGGAAAAGTCTACAGCGGAAAAACCGTAATCGAATTTTCCGGAAACGCCGCGCAAGTCCAGGCGGCATTCTCCACCCCCATCCACAATTATCAGGTTAACGGAAAATCCTATGTCGCCAACTCCACGGACCCGCAAATCCCCGCCGCCCTCGCACCCGTAGTAGCTGGCATCGTCTCTCTAAACAATTTTCCGCGCCAATCCCACGTTCGCCTCAGCGGCCAAGCCCGCAAAATCGCAGGCCAGCCAGGCATCGAGCCACTGTTCACATTCCCGGTCCCCGGCCAGAGCTTTAATTTGTACGCGTTGGCTCCCGCTGATTTCGCCACCATTTACAATTCGCAGGCCCTCATCAACTCCGGAAATAATGGCACGGGACAAACGATCGCGATCGTAGGTGAAACGGACATTAACGTTGCCGATGTGCAAGCGTTTCGCCAGTTGTTTGGCTTGTCCGCAAACTTCACCTCCACGAATGTGATCCTCAATGGCGAAGATCCCGGCGTGACCTCCACCGATGAAGAACTGGAAGCGGATCTGGATGTGCAATGGTCCGGGGCCGTCGCGCCAGGAGCCACGGTGGATTATGTCGTCTCCGAATCCACTCCCTCGTCGCAGGGAATCGATCTCTCAGCGCTGTACATCATCGAGTACAACGTCGCGGGAGTAATGAGTGAAAGCTACGGATCTTGCGAGAGCGGGCTCGGCACAGCCGGAAATGCTTTCTACAATTCGCTTTGGGAACAAGCTGCCGCGCAAGGCATCACGGTGATCTTGTCGGCGGGCGATGGCGGCTCGGCCGGCTGCGACGACTTCAACACCGCAACAGTGGCGCAAAATGGACTGGGGGTCAGCGGTATGGCCTCCACTCCATTTAACGTAGCTCTGGGCGGCACTGATTTTGACGAAATCAACAACTGGAGCACCTATTGGAGTTCCACAAATAACGCCACCACCGGCCTATCTGCCCTCGGCTACATCCCGGAAATTCCCTGGAACCAAACCTGCGCACAGATTGGCCTCAGCGGTTGCGGCGCAAATGTGCAAACGGATCTACTGAATATCGTCGCCGGAAGCGGCGGATCCAGTAACACCTATGGCAAACCCACTTGGCAAATAGGCGTCACCGGAATGCCCAATGACAATCATCGCGATCTGCCGGACTTGTCTCTCTTCGCAAGCCCAGGCTTTGATGGCAGTGGTTACATCGTCTGCGCCGGCACCGGCGTCACCACTGGTCCTTCGGCCTGCAACCTCACGCCGGGTGTCTACAACTTCGCCGTCGTCGGCGGCACTTCCGCCGCAGCGCCCGCGTTCGCAGGCGTCATGGCCTTGGTGAACCAGTATCAGGCCGCGCATAGTGGCTCCGCGCGCCAAGGCAATGCCAACTACACGTTGTATCCGCTGGCGAAAAAAACCGGATCAAGCTGCACTTCCAGCGTAACCGAGTTGACCACCTGCATCTTCAATGATGTCACGCACGGAAACAGTTATTTCACCACCGCATTTGGCGGCAGCGTAGGCACGAACAGCGTTCCTTGCCAGGGTGTTTCCACAAATTGCAGCGTCGCGGTTGCCGGCAAAAATGGCGTGCTCGTTGAACCCACCAGCCCGTCCACCGAAGCGTATACCGTGGGCGCAGGCTACGATCTGGTCACCGGTCTCGGCTCGGTGAACGTCAATAATCTCGCCACGAAGTGGGGCACCGTTAACACCGTTGCGACCACCACCACACTGACCCTGAGCCCCACCGCGGGCATCACCCACAGCACCGCGGAAAATGTCACCGTAAATATCAACGTGACTCCCACCAGTGGCACCGCTACAGGCAATGTCTCTCTCATCGCGACACTCGCAGGCCCCAACGGCGCCACCACGCAAGGCCTCGATCAGTTCCCTCTCGTAAGCGGCAAAGTCACCAACGCCAAAACCAGCAGCCTGCCCGGGGGAACAAACTATCAGATCTACGCCCACTACTCTGGCGACGGCACCAACGCCCCCAGCGACTCCGCTCCCGTCTCCGTAACCGTCGGCAAGGAATCCAGCCAAGCCTTCATCGTCATCCCGACCTACGATTCCAGCGGCATTCCCACCAGCGGCAACGCCACTTCCGTCACCTACGGATCGCTCTATATCCTCACGATGTACGCAACCGACAAAAACGCGGTTGCCAGCACAAACGGTCCGCCAACTCCCTCCTGTCTCCAGGAAAATATCCTCGCATGTCCCACGGGCACCATCTCGCTAACCGATAATGGCGCACCCCTGGGCGCGGGTCACGGCGGCGCCGGCCTATACAGCCTCAACAGCATGGGCCACACAGAAAATCTAACCCTCAACTTGACCGGCGGCACCCACAACCTCGCCGCCACCTACAGCGGCGACAACAGCTACCTCCCAAGCACTTCGTCCACGGCGACGATCACCGTCTCCCCAGCCTCTACGCAGACTGCCGTGTCATACATTCCGAATGTGCAGGCTCTTGTCGGTACGCCAGTGACCATCAGCTCTAATGTAGTCACAAATAGTTATTCAGGGGCTGTCCCAACTGGCACGATTACCTTTTATGATGGCACCGCGGTGCTTTCAGGAACGGTCACTTATACTTCCAACCTGGGCCAACTGAACGTTCTATATCCCAGCCTCGCAGGAGTTATTGCTGCCAACTTCACGACGAGTGGCACGCATTCGATCACCGCTCGATACAGCGGGGATGCCAATTATGCTCCCTCATCAACAACAACTTCGACTCCGGTGAACGTTTTGTACCCGACTACTTCCAGCGTAACGACAAGCGCCTCGGCCATAAGTTACGGCACAACTGTCACTCTAACGGGCATCATCGATACCGCCGTGCCTGCCTCGAATTCCGCACTGAAGCCCACCGCAAACAGTACTCTCGCTTTGGTCGGACTCTACGATAAAGCAACCATTACTTCTGTTACCGCGATGGCCGACCCCAAAGGCAACTGGGAGCTTCAGGTTATTGCTACCGCTACTCCGCAGGGTAGTGAGAATTACTCCCTCTTCTACTATGGCGATAGTAATTATTGCCAAAGTATTGGGACCGGCGGTGGAGTTGTCGTCAGTATTCCGGATTTCAGCCTGTCCCCGACGGCTGGCATCACCGTAGTCCCTCAAGCAGGGCAATCTGGTACGGCGCAAGTCACGGCCATGCCCGTGTCGCAAACGCCGAGCACCGTGACTTTTTCTTTTGAAGGACCTCCGCCTTCCATCCTGGGATACACGATCACGATCACTCCACAATCAGTCAGCTTGAATGGCTCGCCAGCAATGGCCACCGTGAGTGTCACACCAATCAGCACCGCTCCCTCAAATGCAATAAAAACCAAACCGCGCCATGCCGCCTTCTTTTATGTCGGGCAAGGAAATTGGCGGCTCTTCGGTTTGGCCACCGTTCTAGCCGGGATTCTGCTCCTGAGCATGCCAGACCGTCGTAGGAAATTCCGGCCCGCCTTGGGATTGGCCCTCGCCACCTTACTTTTCCTCGCTTTCGGTTGCGGAGGTGGTGGTGCTGCCAGCACAGGAGGCGGCGGCAGCGGAAACGGAGGAGGCGGAACGGGAGGGACAGGAGGCGGCGGAACCCCGCAATCCACAACCATTACACTTACAACCAACAGCGCGAAGGTTTCACAATCCGTGAATTACGTGATTACGGCAACCATCACCGGAAAATCTCCCACAGGACAAGTCCAGTTTTATAACTACGGGACTGCCTACGGTCTGCCCGTCCTTGTGGTCAATGGTCAAGCACAGTTTCAGGAAATCAATAATTTGGTCGGCCTGTATCAATTCACGGCTTCCTACAGCGGGGATGCCATTAACGCTCCCTCGACAACAACCAACGTCTTGGCGCAGGCAATCACCGGGACTTTCCCGTACACCATCATCGGCTCGACCGGATCCGACAATCACGGCATCCAGGCCACGTTGGGCATTCAATAGACGAACGCCAGCGGGTGGCGCAACATTGACGCACTAGCATGATTTCGGTGGCTCATCCTCGCAGTGTTGTCTCATACAAGGGATGGGTTTGTCCAGCCGGGTGCCCCACGCTCAGCTGTTGGAGCGTGGGTCTCGGGTTACTCCTTCTTATCCTTGGAAGTAACGCGATCTAACCGCTTCCCTCAGCTCGTAGCCGCGGGCGGAAAGAAAATATTCCAAAATTGCGGCGAAGGCGGGTGGCTCAACGTTGACGCGATAACACAATTTCGGGTGGCCTACCCTTTGCGGTTTTTGCAAAGGGTGGGCTCTCTGCTTTTATCTTGCCCCTGCTCCTTCACTCCCTCACAAGGGATCCACTTTCAGCAATCCTGCTCCCGTTGCGTAGTACGACCAACTGCTCCACGGCCAGTCCCTCGGGTGCTCCACCAGATTCTCCGTGACCGGATTGGCGTGCATGTACTCCAGCTTCTCTTTCATCTTCCTTCGCGTGTACACATTGGGAACCCGGGGACCAGACGGGACGTTTCCTGCTTGTCCCGTGCCTTGGGCTAACCGCTTCCCTCAGCTCGTAGCCGCGGGCGGAAAGAAAATATTCCAAAATTGCGGCGAAGGCACCGTAAACTCCACCGGTATCAGCGACCCTTCCGGGTTCATCTGCGGAGGCCGCACCACATGCGCCTCCACTTTCTTTTGCGTCTTGGGATTCTCCAGTGAAAGCTTCGTCCCCTGCGATAATCCTTCCGGCAGAATAATCATCGCCCCACTGGCGCTCACGGTATGCGTGAAGCCATGAAGCGGGTTCGCCTTCCCCGGCAAATGCACCAGGATCGGCATCCTCAGCAGCACTCGTTGCGCGCGCCGCCGCTCTTCATTCGTTTGCGGACGAGCAGTATTGGCGCCGCGCTTCACTTGCGCAGTCGTTGACGCAGCCGCCCCCGGCGGGTTCGCTTTCGTCGTCAGTGGTGTCACAGTTCCAGCCCCCAGAAGTCCATGTCAGGCGCGATCAATTCCAGCCCGTACTCCCAGCCCTCCGGCTGCTCATTCCCTCTCCACACCACCACCGCGGCATTGCTAGCCCCAGTGGCCAAATTCGTCAGCGCCATCCGCTGTTCCAACACCACCGAATCGGATAGCACCACCATGCACCCGTATGGATTCACGATTCTTGTGCAAACCTCAATCGTGTTGCGCTTCCCGGCCTCGCCTTCCCACTCCAGCCGCACCTGCACACGCGAATTCATGCGCCTTCCCCGGCGCTTTTCGCTGTATTTACCCCCTACTTCCTTCAATTCGCGCAAGTTAACAGCCATCTTTGCCTCTAGCAGGTCATGCTAAAGTGAGTAGGAATCTCGGTCAATGGTACGAAGATGGCACACCTGCGAAAGAAGTAGCTGGCCCTTGGGACAGGAGAACCGCGCAATTTGAAGAATCTAATCGTTAACGCCGATGACCTCGGCTGGACCGAGGGCGTCAACCGCGGCATCGCCGAGGCCCACCGCAAAGGCCTGGTGACCAGCACTTCCCTGCTTGCCAATGGACGCGCCTTCGCTTCGGCCCTGGAAGTGGCACGCGCCAATCCCGAACTCGGCGTCGGCGTTCACCTGAACCTCAGCGATGGCCCTCCCACCGCCAAACTGGAAGACGTCCGCGGCTTGCTCAACTCCGCAGGCGAACTGGAAGGCAGCCCCGAGAGCTTGCTCCTCCGCATCGCCAGCCGCGGCCTGGAACCCAGCGAAGTCGAGCGCGAGTGGGACGCCCAGATCCAAAAGATTCGCGACGCGGGCATCGCCCCAACTCATCTCGACGGCCACAAACACGTCCAGATGCTCCCGGGACTGTTTGAGGTCGCCCTTCGCCTGGCCAAAAAGCACGCCATCCGCGCGATCCGCGTTTCTCACGAAGAGTCAAAGCTGCGCGCGGTCCTATCCTCCGGCGGCGACCAGAACACCGGCGTTCTCCTGAAACAAGGAGTTCAGGCGCGTGGCTTGAAGTTGCTGGCGCGAGACGCTCGCGAAATGGCCGACCACGCTGGCCTGGTAACCACCAATTATTTCTGCGGCATCGCGCAAACCGGCGTCCTGACCCGCGAAGGCCTGGAAAACTTGCTCAAAAATCTGCCCGAAGGCGCCACCGAACTCATGTGCCACCCCGGTTATGCCGACGAAGATCTGAAGCGTTCCGCCACGCGCCTCCAGCAATCGCGCCAGACCGAGCTCGAAATTCTGACCGATCCCGGCATCAGAAAACTTGTCGCCACGCAGGGTATTCGCCTGATAAGCTATCAGTTGATGGGGGAATTGGCCTGACGCTGCGGCTGGGGACGCGCCGGGGCCAACATCCTGCAGGATCCACCAAAGGGTCAGCGGCTCCCGCGAATTCGCGGGCGAGCCACAGTGAAAAGCAACAGAAAGGCGCGGAATACTGCGTATGCGAAGCGATACACCCATACACTATTCCATCGTTGTTCCGTTTTACAACGAGCAGGAAAACATCCCAACGTTGTACATGAAAATCACGGAAGTGATGGACTCCATCGGCGAGCCTTATGAGATGGTCTTCGTCGACGACGGCAGCAAAGACAATTCCTACCGTGTTCTTTCCGATATTTACGAGCACGACCGGCGCGTCAACGTCGTCCGCCTGCGCCGCAATTTCGGCCAGACCGCTGCCCTGAAGGCCGCGTTTGATTTCGCGCGCGGCGATGTCGTCATTTCGATGGACGGCGATCTGCAGCACGATCCCGAGGAAATTCCGCGCTTCCTCGAAAAAATTGAAGAAGGATTCGATCTGGTCAGTGGCTGGCGCGCCAATCGCCGCGATCACTGGTTAATGCGCCGCTTGCCAAGCCGCGTGGCCAACTGGATGATGGCCAAACTTTCAGGAATCGAGTTGCACGATTTCGGCACAACCTTTAAAGCCTATCGCAAGGAAATCCTGCAGGAAATTCAGCTTTACGGCGAATTGCATCGCTTCATTCCCGCGCTGGCCAGTTCCACCGGCGCGCGCATCGCGGAAGTACCTATCTCCAATCCCGATCGCAAAAATGGTAAATCCAATTACGGGATCGGCCGGACCATCCGCGTATTTTTTGATCTGATGATGGTGAAGTTCCTGCTCGATTATTCCACGCGTCCCCTGCAATTTTTTGGCATGCTGGGTTTGGCGGGTACGGGCACAGGGCTCCTGGTCGGTGGCTTCCTGGTCTTCAAGAAGCTGTTCTTCCACATTGACGTGATTGCCGAACACGGACCGCTTATGTTGCTGGCCACCGTGCTTTTCCTCAGCGGCATTCAATTTATTTCCATGGGCCTGCTGGGCGAAATCAGCTCGCGCACGTACTACGAATCTCAGAACAAGCCGATCTACGCGTTGCGCGAAGTCAAAAGCCATCGCAAGGAACTAGGCGACTCCGCCGAGCCCGCTCGTCCCAGCGGCAGCTCCGAACGCTAATTGAAATATTAGCCCGTCATTCCGAACGAAATCCACGTAGTGAGGAACCCCTCTTCGATCAATGCGTCTTGCCTTCCAACACATTTCCGTCCGCAGCCCACACTTCACGCTCTACTCCCCCAACCCGTGATACTTCCCGCGGTGATAAACCAGCGGCATCCCTTCCTTCAATTCCAAACTCTCCACTTCGGCTACAAAAATCGTGTGGTCCCCGGACATATATTGTGCCACCACGTTGCACCCCAGATGCGCCAGCGCGTCTTCCAACAGCGGAATCCCTGACGCTGTCCACCGGAATCGCACTCCCAGTCGCTCTTCCTCGGCAACATCCTGATGCGGCTTGGCGAACAGTTCGGAGATCTGCCGCTGCGTATCGCGCAAGATATTCACGCCGAATCGCCGTTGCGCCTTCACGTGGCCCAGCAAATGCGCGCTCTGATCAACGCAAACCAGAATCAATAACGGATCGAGGGAAACGGAAGTGAATGTGTTCGCCGTCATTCCATGAACCTGTCCCGGTTCACGTTCGGCGGTGATCACGGTGATGCCGGTCGGAAAACTGCCCATCACCCGGCGAAAAAATTCCGGAGAAACTAATTTCGTAGACATACAAAGCGTACTTCCAGATTATCACAGCCAGTGCAGTCGCACGAACCCAGCAGCCTGCATCACACGAAAAATTAAAAGAACGCTGTAATCCTGAAGAGTCCGGAACGAACTCTCTGCTGGGTGCCCCACATGCCGCCTCTGCATGTGGGCTCTTGGGTCACTCCGTGTCCGGCATCTTGGGTCAGCCGTTGTAGGGCCCACCTTCCGAGGTGGCCGTGCTCTTTCTATTTCACAAAGTCCATCTACTCGTACGAGCCGTCATGGAACAAACGTTAGCTTCCAAAAGAGTCCGCGACGAACGATCTCAACGTCAAATCAAAGCACAACGTCCGACCTGCGCACGACGGCATCCCCCCTACTTATGCGGCTTATCCTCACTCTTCGGCGCCTTCGCAGGCTCTTTATACGCCTTGGTATGCTCCGCCTGCTGCTTTTGCTTCAAGTTCTGCTGTTGTTGGTCGTGCTTCTGTTCGAGTTGCTCCAATTGCTGCTGTTGTTTTTGCTGCACCTGCGCCTGTTGTTCCGCCTTGCTGCTCTGCTGCTCTTGTGTCTGTTTTTGCTGCAGCTTCTGATATTCCTGATCCTGCTTCTGCTGCAATTGTTGAATCTGTTGCTGGTGTTTCTGCTCCAGTTGCGGATTCACGTTCGAGCTTGCCGGCCGCGACGTCTGCGGGCGGTCCGTGTACGCATGCGTGTTGGTGCTATTGGCCTGGCCATTGTTGACGGGCCGGCTCGTATTCAATGGTCCAGGTTCGCTGTTCCCTCGCGCACCGTTATTCACATGCGGTGTTCCAGGACTCGCCGGCGGCGCCACTTTCACTTGTGTCATCGCAGTGTGAGATTGCGCAGGTTGCAGTTGTCTCGCTTGCCCCATGGAAAGCGGCCTGCCTTCATTCTTCTCAATGGCTGCCTGCCTTGCCGCAAATGAAGGCGCTGCCGGTGGTGGCGTTGTCTTTGCGACAACCGCACGATTTTGCATTGCTGCCGGGGGATGATAATTGCTGGCCGCACCGGCACCCAAAACTGCCTGTTTGGGCGGTACAATCGCCGGTCCGCGCACTGCGGCCGGAGCCGTCGCCACTTCATGGGCATTCACTGCGACCAGATTCCTGCCTACAGGCTGCGCGGACGTAAACGCATGCGGAGATGTTGCTGTCACCGCGCCCGGCACACCCTGGTTGACGTAGTGCACGTTATTCACGGTCACATTCTTATTCACCACCGTGTTGTTGTAATAGTTGTTGATCACCGTCTGGTTCACCGTGGTATTGGAAATGTTCACATTATTCACGTACACGCGGCTTACCGGATACGACGGCACAAAAACTTCGCGCGGGCCTAGCGGGAACCACCCCACATTCACTCCCGCCGCAAATCCTCCAGCGGCGAATCCCACTCCAGCTACAAAGTGCGGTCCGCCAACCCACGCCACCAATGCGGGCGCATACACCGGTCGCACGTAAGCTACGGCGACCACCGGTGGCGGGCACGGCACCCAGCCCCACGCGCCGCCCACGAAAACCCAGCGCCCGTAGTGAAATGGCGCGAATCCCCACGCCGCATCGTCCACCCACGTCCAGCCCCACGGCGAAATCCAAACCCAGTGTCCGAATCGGTATGGCGCCCAACCCACCACGCTCACATGCGGAAACCACACCGATCCATAATTCGGCACCGGGCGCCAGCCTCCGTAGTCGTCCAGGTCCTCGTAGCCAATCACATCGTCGGAAACATAGCGCTTCGCCACGGAATGATCTTCGCGCAGGTCCCGCTCGTCGCACCAGGAATCGAAACTGTCTGCATCCGGCAGTGGCTCGATATCCGCGTTCACCGTATCCGTTCCCGTGAAAATTCCTTGTTGGCCGGAAGGCACCGTATAAGACGAACCGCCGCCGGTAACATCGCCATCACCGTCACGCACATTGATAATCGTGGTGTCGCCCGCCTCGTTCACATTAATTCGGTAACGGCCGGGACCAAGAACAGAAAACGCAAGATTGGGTGTATCAACTTCCACAGCTTCTTCCTGCGCCATGCGTCGCACGCGAACGCTGATGGTGCCCTCGGTCAGGCGAATCTGCATCATGTGATCGTCCAGATTCAGAAAAGAGAATCCAGTCTGCTCGCCCAGACGGATCGATGCGGAACCCACATGAAGTTCTGCGCGGCTATTCGCCTCGGTCCACAGTTTGTCGCCCGTGGTAATTGGGCGATTCAACTCCGCGCCCACCCAGTCGTCCGTGCCCGCGGGACTGAACGACACTTGACCATCGGTGAGGCTGAGCCGCGCCACCCGCGACGGAGGATCATCGCCGTCCGCAACCGCCCGGCCCGGCGTAAGTATTGCCAGAGCTAACAGGGCGCTGAACGCCATCAGCCCGTACTGTGTACGTATTCTCATTTGCCTTCATCTCTCCTGGAAACTCTCGCCGCTTCACAACAGGAATCCGAAACTGGATGTGCCAAGGTACGTGGGAGAATTTCGCGGTGCTCGGCCAAGAATGGTTTTTGTACTGCAATGCCCCGGCCGGTTCGGGAACCCTGACCTGTTCCCCCGTCTTCCTCATATGTAACACGGCGCAAGCAAAAGAGTTGTGACAACTGAACTCACGGTCGCCAAAGAGCAACGCCAGTAAAAAAAGCCCGCTCCAATTCACTGGAGCGGGCTTGAGGTTAATTGGTCAGAATCAAATTTAGTGGTGTCCTCCACCACCGCCGCCGGCGTGGCCTCCGCCTCCTCCACCACCGCCGTGGTAGCCGCCACCGCCTCCACCGCCGTGATAACCGCCTCCGCCACCTCCACCGTGGTAGCTAGGGGCGGAGCTGTGCGGTGCCGAGTAGGAACGTGGCGCCTGACTGTACGATCGCGGTGCGGAACTATACGAACGCGGCGCGGAATAACCGCGGCTGCCGTTATATGCTGGCGGGTTGTACGAACGGCCGCCATTATAAGACGACGGCGGACGATTCGCGGAATAGCCTCGGTAAGCGCCAGTGTTGCTGCTGCCAGAACCTGCGTAAGGCGGACGATTCGCGGAATAGTTGCGGGTGCCATTCATTGCGCCGTTCGGTGAACTCGCCGGACGATTCGAGCTGCCGAAGCCTTGTGGAGCCCGGCCGGAATCTGTGGTGCGGCCTTGTGCGCTCCACGAACGACTGGAATTTGCTGTCGCGCCAGACCGCGCGCCCGGTTGCGTCGCGTACGGCGGACGGCTGGAAGAAAGCTCAGATTGGCGGCTGGCGCTGAAGCCCCTCGACGTGTTCGACATCGAATGCGCCATCGCCGTCGTGCCCCCACGCGCCATCGAACCGCTGTTCATAGTGCGCGACGGCGAATGCGATGCGGCCGCCGCCGGAGTGGTACGCGCCATCACGCTGCGATTCGCAACGTTGGAAGAAGGAGTGGCAACATGCCTGCCCATATTCGCTGCGCCAAGTGAGCTTGCGCGCGCGGGAGAAGCGTGAATGCCGTTGGTCACTTGCGCTCCCCGCAAAGACGCTTCCGTCAAATGTTGCGAGCTGCGATTGATCGCTTGCCCGTTCACGAACGCGCTGTGCGAAGCTGTCGTCACCGCGTGCGTGTTATGCGCGTAGGCATAATTAAAGTTGTGGTAGCCGCCTGGTCCACCATTGAAATTGTGGAAATAGGCATTGTGAACGTTGATCCCGCGGTAGTATCCATAGCCGCAGTGATACCACGGGTGGAAAGGCTCGCCCCAACCCAGTGGGAACCAGCCGTATCCAAATCCTAAGCCAAATCCAAATCCGCCCAACCATCCTACGAATGCCGGTCCATAGAAAGGAGACGCATAAATCGGCCCAGGCGCCCATCCCCAATAGCCACCAAAATAGTGCCATCGGCCGTAGTGATAGGGCGCGAATCCCCAAGGCTCATAGCCAACCCAACTCCATCCCCAGGGAGCTACATAAGACCAATTTCCGTCGCTATACGGAGCCCAGTCCGGGCTGACGTTATTAGGAACCCAAACGTTTCCGTAAGTGTCGTCCTGTTTCCACGTTCCGTAGTCGTCCAAGTCGCTGTAGCCAACCGTGTCGCGATTCACATATTTCGCCGACGCTGAATTGTCTTCGCCCAAATCTCGCTGCTGCGCCCACTGATCGAACTGATCTGGCGCGGCCGCCGGTCCCGTGGAAACCTTCACGTTTCCGTCGACTCCGGTCACATCCACGCGTTCGCCGGCCTTCACCGGATACACTTGCCCGGAAGCGGCAATTTCGCCCGTGCCGCGGATAGCGGTCACGCTCGTGAAATCGCCATTCTCATTCACGTCAACGCGAAACGCCCCGGCTTCCTTCACCGTGAACGCCAGGTTCGGCGTATCAACTTCGTAGTTTTCGCCCTGGCGAATTTCGCGCACGCGGAAATTCATCTTCCCTTCGGGCAGCCGAATCTGCGTTATGTTTTGATCCAGATTAAGAAAGGAAAGCGCCGTCATCCCGCCAAGATGAATGGCGATCTGCCCGGCCTGCAATTCTGCCCGCGAATCTTTATCCACCCATACTTTGTCGCCAATCGTCACGGGCCGGTTTCTTTGCGCTGTGCCCCAATCGCCCGTGCCTCCGGGCTGCAACGATACCGAACCATCCACTAAACTGATGCGCGCCACGCGCGAGGGCGGATTCTGAGATTCATCCGCGCTGATGTTGTCGTCCACGGCCGGCATATCCGTCGCGTTCGGATCGGTCTGCATTTGACCTTGTGGCTGTGGTTGTGCCGCCTCGGGTTGTTCCACCCGCTGCGGTTGATCCTGAGCGCGAAGCGCCGGTGCCAGTAAGAAAAGGAGAGCGGCAAACCCTGAAAGGACTGCGCCTGCTTTGGAGCCTGTTGCTATCTTCATAGCCATTTCCCCTGAAGAGCCCCACTTCGACGTCCGGGCCCGGGAAGCCATCTGCAAGTATGCCTGCAATTGGTCTCCTATGGGTAGAACACAACAATGGGAAAGAAGTTGCCATAGCGTGGTCGCACCATTTTGACCCCAATAGTACTAGTACGGAACCTATCTGTCCCCATTCTGGCCTATAGGACAGCACCTTTATTTATTCTGAGTCCGTAGACTTCCTTCTTGTGGGCCCTGCTGCCCTTTGGGAGAATCGGACAATATGAAAAGAGCACTTCTCAGTCTTGGGTTCGCGGTATTGGCCGCGACTTTCACGAGTTCCATTTCAGCTCAGGTTTGGCGTCAAGCCGGCCCCCCGGGCGGGACCGTTATTTCCCTTGCCGCTGACCCGAACAACACCACTCGCCTCTTCATGGGCACCTCCGACGGCCACGTGTTCACCTCCACTGACGAAGGTTCTCAGTGGCAGATGATCAGCCGCATCGGCACCGGCCAAGACGATGTGATCACCCACATCATCGTTGACCCGCGCGACGGCAATCGCCTCTATGCCAGCAGCTGGACTCTCTATTCCGGCGGCGGCGGCGTGTATCGCAGCGACGACGGTGGCCACACCTGGAACATCATCGGCTTGGCGCACGAAACCGTTCGCGCGCTGACACAATCCCCCACGGATCCTAAGCTCCTCCTCGCGGGCTCCCTCACCGGCGTCTACCGCTCGCAGGATGAAGGCGCAAGCTGGACAAGAATCACTCCAGAACATCATCCCGATCTCAACCGCTTTGACTCTCTCGCCTTCGATCCGAAGGACAACAACATTATTTACGCCGGAACCTACCACTTGCCCTGGAAGACCACTGACGGCGGCAAGAATTGGTTCCCGGTCGTGAAGGGCATGATCGACGACTCCGACGTAATGAACATCATCATTGATCCAGCCAACTCCGAAAACGTCCACGCGGTTGCCTGCTCCGGTATTTATCACAGTACCGATTCCGGCACCGATTGGGTGAAGTACAAGAGCATTCCCAACGTTTTCCGCCGCACGCAACTCATTCGAATGGATCCCAGCGATCCCAACACGCTCTACGCCGGCACCACCAGCGGTTTGTGGAAGACCACCAACGAAAAAGATTTCCGCCGCATCACTCCTGGCGACTGGATCATCAATGCCATGATCGTCGACAAGAAGAATCCCAAGAAGCTGATCATCGGCACCGAACGCGAAGGCGTGCAGATCAGCAACGATGGCGGGGAATCCTTTGCTTCCGCGAACAACGGCTTCCACCACATGCACGTTGAAGACGTTGCCGTGGACCGCGATCATCCGGGCCGCGCGCTCGTCGTGCTCACCTTTGACACCAACGCCTTCATCGCCACCAACGACGGCGGCAATTCCTGGGTCACTCTTGGCCCGGGCTTGAAGCGCGCCGAAATTCGCCACGTTTACGCCACGCCCAACGGCTGGTGGGCTTCGCTCATCAAGGGTGGCTGGTCCAAATACGACGAAACCACCAAAAAGTGGGAGCGCGCCGGACTCTATGTTCCAGAGACCACGGCCACTCCTGCTGCCGCAAAAACCACTTCGAAGTCCAAGCACGCCGCCGCCAAGGCTCCTGTAGCCAGGAAGCCGGTGCCGACGCTTTCCGCATTCCTCGTCAACGATATGGCCTTTGGCAATGATGCGTGGTACGCCGCGACAACCGGCGGCTTGCTCATTTCCACCGACGAAGGCAAAAACTGGAAGGTCGACGGCAAGGATCCGCTGGTCCACAAGCTGGCGCAATCCGTGGAAGTCTCCGCGGATGGCAATCAGGTTTGGGCTATCGCCGATCACAACCTGCTCTTCACCGCCGACAAAGGCGCAACCTGGGATGCTCAGGAACTTTCCTTCGCCAACGCCGGCAATCTTCGCATTCACCGCGTCGACGATTCCGCTCTGTTCATCACCACGAACATGGGACTCTACGGCACGCGGGACGGCGGCAAAACCTGGAATCGCCAGGATGTCCGCGAACTTTCCTTCCAGTCTGTAGCCGGAAACAGCACCGCGCTGGTCGCGGCTCTGCAACGGCACGGCATGGTTGCTTCCTTCGACAACGGCAAAACCTGGCAGAAGCTGGATGATCCGCTGTCGCAATCCTACTTCCCCGCGGTGTGGACGCGTCACGATGGTTCCATCGTCGCCGTTTCCGCCACGGAAGGTTTACTCAGCCTGGACCCAAACGCTAAGTCCGCTGCCAGCGCCGCTTCTGGCTCGGGCATGCGCTAGTCCAAAGCGTCACCCTAAAACAATTCAAGGGCGCTGCGACCAATCGCAGCGCCCTTTTTCTTTCCAAGCCTCACTCCGGGTTTCTTCCAGCCTGTGTAGTGGCCGAACTTCAGATCGGCCATCCTTTCTTCCGCTTTTCCATTTTCTCTTTTCCATTTTCAATTCTTCGACCATGGCGGCACCACGCCCGTCATCCGCGCATACGCCACCAGCTGCCCCATATGCTCATTCGCATGAACAATAATCCGCAAATACATCCCATCCACGGTCGCGTCGCGATCGACGATATGCACCTTGCGCTGCAGGTCCGCGGGCGTCTCCGCCAGGTGCGCCTGTTTCACCGCCTCCAGCGAACGCTTCAGCCACGCAATCACTTCCGCCTTCGACGTAACTGTTTTATCCGCGCCTTCCTTCAAATCCGCCGGCATCTTCGGCCCGGTCACGCTCAACAAATAAAAATTCGCTTCCACAATGTGCATGTACACTTCGCTGGTGGACCGCACTCCCGGCGAAGGCCGCCACGCGAACTTATCCGCCGGCGTAGCCTCCGCCAGCGCCACCAGCTGTTCGGACACGTGCAGCCATTCCCCGTCATAGCCTTCCCAAATCCCTTCCGGCATCTTCTGCGCAAACGCCGGCGCCGCCAGCACCACCACCAAACAAATCGCCGCCAAAATTGTTTTCATGTGGCTTCCCCTCGCCGCACAGTATAGACCGGTTGGCATGTGGCGGAGGAAGTAGCGCTGCCTTCCAGCCAGCCTCTTGGGTTGCCCCACGCGTATCAAGTGCTCCGTGTCTCGTAGTCCGTGAGCCGTACATCCGACCCGCCCAGAATCGCCTAATTTTGTTTACTCCGAATTTGTTTCCTTTTTCTCACCCCGAATGCGTCATCCAGAGCGAAGTCCGCGGAGCGAAGGATCCCTCCTCCGAAGTTCGCTTCCTCTTGGGGCCCTCTTCTCTCCCTCTCTCTTGCCTGTGTAGTGGCCGAACTTCAGATCGGCCTTCCTGCCTTTATTCCGCCAGAACTCTTCCCCTCTTCTCTTTAGGGGGTCGGCGCTTCAGCTCCGACATCAACACCGCCGAATCTCCGGCCTTCAGCCCCTGAGGACTCCGCTCCTCCCATTTTCACTTTTCCAATTTCCAACTCCCCGCCAGGGCACGACTTCAGTCGAGCCATAAGCGCCAACCCCAAAAGGCAGCTCCGTCAACGAGCCCGTCGAATCTTCGGACTTCAGCCTCTGAGGTTTCCGCTCTTCCGATTTTGAATTTTGCCATACAAAAAACCCGCACCCTTAAAAACCAAACGGTGCTGCCCCAGCTAAGTTTCCATTTGTTTACTGGCACGGTAAGTTTTCACTTATTAGCCATAGCCCATGCGATTGACACCGAGTAGTATTGCCTTCAGAGGCACCATGCCTAGACTCAAAGATCAGCTTAAGGTTTGGGCCGCGACGGAACTCAAGTACTGGGAGCAAGCTGCCTTGGAGAAGCTCTCCAAGCCGATTGAAATAAAAGACGAGGACCTCATGGAGCTCGTCGAATATTTCATCCAGGATGCTGGTCTCGAGCCGATTCCAGGGGAACGGCGCCAATTAGCGCTCTCTGAAAGCAATGTGGCGGAGGTTCAGGAAACGCCATGCCGCATGATTAGAATTTTCAACTGAAGAACGTTAACGCGTTGCCCAAAGGACAGGAGATTCGCTTCGGGCCTCAGCTTACCCTTTTATATGGCAATAATGGAGCCGGGAAATCCGGTTACGCACGGGCCCTCGGCTCAGCTGGATTCGCTAGAGGCAAACGCGAAGTTCTGCCAAATGCAATCGGTCCAGGATCGCCAAATCGGCCACAATTAGAAATCGAAATCGGCTATGCGGACCGCACAAGCACCGTTCAATGGTCAGGGGGACCACGTTGCCCGGAGCTGGCCGGCTTCTACGTATTTGACGAAGGTAGCTTAGCCGCCCATTTGACCGAGTCGAATTCGCTCAGTTTTACGCCGGGCGGCCTTTCGATCCTTACGCGGCTGTCAGACCTGACTGACCTCGTGCGCGAGAAGGTAAAACTACTGATTGAACGCCACGAGCCGCCCAATAATTTCCAAATGCTATTCGCTGGGCAGTCCGCCGTCAGGTCTCGCATATTGGAGCTCGACCAGGACTTAAGCGTCGACAGTTTGATGAAACTCGCTCGCCTTACTCGCGAGGAACAGGAGGAACTGGTTGCTTTAGAGATGGAAATTGCCAAACTTAAACTCCTGAAAGTGCCGAAACAAATAGAGAGGCGTAGCCAAGAGGTCCGAGATCTTGAGGCCTTGATCGAGTCAATCGAAAGGGCGGGGAATGACCTTGGAGAGGCCAACGTGGCAGATGTAAATAATCTTGTCGCTGAAGAACGCATTTGTCGAGCTTCACTAGAGCAATCGAGCGTCAACCAGTTTCAATTTCCACCGTTCTCCCAAGTAGGGACAAACACTTGGCGTGTATTCATAACTGCAGCGAAGGCTCTAGCCGACGCTGAGGCGAAGAATATCTCAGAATACCCCAGTGCCGGCGATCACTGCCTGCTATGTCGTCAGAGTCTGTCGGAGGACTCAATAAGACATATTCATGACCTTTGGATTTTTCTCCAGTCTGATGCACAAGCAAAGCTTAACGCTGTACAGAGTAAATGCTCGTCGAGGACACAAAATCTCGAACGTCTAAACCTGAATTACCTCGCGGCAGATTCCAACGCTAGGCGAATTCTGGACGATGAGATGCAAATCATCACGCCTGCACTCGATGCCCAAATCGAGGCCTTTCGCGAACGGCGACGAGAAATGCAGGACGCTATGAGAGCGAACCAACCGTGTTTAGCCGCACCATTGATAAGGGTTGACTTAACAGAAATCCGCAAACTCATTAGCGTTCGCAAAGATGAGATAGCCCAATTACAGAATTCCGATAGCCAAGGACGGTTGACGGAATTGGAGCAATCCTTCCGTGAATTGAACCACCGTCAGATACTCGGAGAACACCTTCCCGAAATAGACGGATACGTTCGCGATAGGAACTGGGCACTTGTGGCGCGCCAATCCTTGGGATCCACTAGAAGTTATCTCATAAACACGTTCAAAGCACTGGGCGGTTGAAGTTTATGGCCAATGGCGTAAATCAAGAATGTGGACCTCACCGACGCCCAGTGGGCAGTGCTTGAACCACTATTTCGTCCGAAACGCCGGGACGATGGGCGTGGCCGGCCGTGGCAAGATACGCGAGCGGTGCTGAACGGTGTCTTTTGGGTTTTGCGCACCGGCGCTCCTTGGCACGATCTGCCGCGTCGTTATCCTCCCTACCAAACCTGTCATCGCCGCTTCCAGCAGTGGCAGCGCTCTGGGCTGCTTACCCGGCTGCTGCAGAAACTGGCGGAAGACTTACGTGATCGAGGAAAGCTGGACCTGAGCGAATCGTTCATCGATGCCACCTTCAGTTCGGCGAAAAAAGGGGCTCTGCTGTCGGCCCTACTCGCCGCGGCAAAGGCAGCAAAATCATGGCGATCAGCGACGGCCATGGTCTTCCTCTCGCCATACACGTGGCCAGCGCTTCGCCCCATGAAACAAAACTCGTCGAACCCACGCTCCAGCGACGCTTCCTCGCGGAAACTCCCGAGCGCTTGATCGGCGATCGCGCTTACGACAGCGATCCGCTGGATGCGCAGATTCGTGAACGCTTCGGTGTGCAGTTAGTTGCTCCGCACAACCCCACACGCAGCCGGAAGGCCACGCAAGATGGCCGCGTACTGCGCCGCTATCGCCGCCGCTGGAAAATCGAGCGCTTGTTCGCCTGGCTTCATAATTTTCGTCGCGTGGTCATCCGCTGGGAATACTACCCAGAAAATTTCCTCGGCATGGTGCAGCTTGCTTGTGCCGTCATCCTCCTGAGGTATTTATGAGATGGCTTCTAGAGCGATTACGACGAAATACAACGAACTGTTTAAAGAACGGGTCACAGAACACTATCGGACCCTGTTCGAGCAGACGTTGCGGCGGTTCAGAGACAATCTGAGAGTTACGATCGAAACACACGGCTTTAAAGGCGAGACGATAAGGCACATCGTTCTTAGCCCGACGCGTTCCGCACAGGATTTTCAGTTGATCAGATCCTTAGCGAGGGTGAAAAACGCGCGGTCGCGATGGCTGACTTCCTGACTGAGGCCGCATTAGATCAACACAGCAACGGGATTATCCTTGACGATCCTGTGACGTCGTTGGACGACACATGGAAAAAGACCCTTGCTGAATGCCTGGCTGAGCTAGCGCGAGCGCGCCAGGTAATCATTTTTACCCACGACCTCGCCTTCTTGTACCACATCAAGAAACGAGCGGAAGAGTTGCAGGTCGACGCAGTGACGCACTGGATCCGAGAGGAAAACGGCCAACCCGGGTTCGTTCATCACAATAATAGCCCGGTGTGCGAAAAAGACTTTAAGTCAACAACCGCCGCGAGGGCGTTCTACACGAAGGCGAAGGATGCGCAGCCGTCCGACCAACAGATGTTTTTGCAGCAGGGGTTCGGCTCTCTTCGGTCATCATATGAGGCGCTTATCATTTTGATATTTTCAGCGACGTTGTTGCTCGCTTTGAGGAACGAATCAGTTTTGGACGCCTCAAGGATGTACGCGTCGATCCAGAACTGGTCGACGAAATCATCAAGAGGGTAGAGCGAATCTCTATTCGCAAGTCACAAAAAGAACTTCGGAAAGAGGCTGGTCAAACTAGAACCCCAAAAGAGGGCGAAATTGCGCGTCTTGAGGCCGGCACACAACCGAAGGCTGGCGCTAAAGCGGATCCATCGCCAAAACCCGCTACACATTAGTTCCACTTTGAGTTTCAACCTCACTCGGGGCCCGGACGCCAATCCCCTTCGAACAATCACCCGCTATTTAAATACAGTAAACATAAACTATTGTTTGACACTTAGTATATATAATGCTACCATGCGAAGTGACTGTTCAGAATCACTGCCGCCTGCCCGGAACGCTTTTCGTGAAGAGCTTGCCCAGAGCCACTTTCCCTGTCCCACTCTTCCCTTTTCATCGCCTTTCTCCCCTAACTCCTTTATTTCTCCTTGATACAACGATTCCACCTGTAAGTCCTTTGTTTCCCCTTGATACGAAAATGAGGGGAGGGGGTATCTCGGCATCAAGCACTCCGGCAAAACAGTTCCTTCAAATCGCGGCCCCGACTCTCCCCACGGTCACGGAACACGGGCCACGGGTCACGCCCGCACAACAGTTACTACACATGAAGCTAACTAACTTTGGTAGGCGCGCCGACATTCCTATCAAATTCTCAATGTTTTCGCACTTTTTCCAATGTCGGCCGGCAACACGCGCGCCGACCGCCCATCCTTCCCCGCTTCGTTGTAGAATGCGGCTCCCGCCTCTGCCGCAAACTACAACGGAGAACGTTATGACCGAGGAACGGAAACACGCGATTTTGTTCGCGGCAACACTGCTTTGCGCGCGCAAATTAATGGAGATGGAGCCAGATAAGCCGAGTCCGGCAAAGATTTGTACGGTGGATCGCGCGATCAACCATGCGGCTTATATCATGAGGACGATCGATGAGAAGTGGCCGCCGGTTGAGGTAGCAAAATGGAAACGGGAAAATTGACGGTTTTACGTAGCATAGGCTTTAGCCTGTGTTCTTGGGGTAGGCTCGGCGCTATCGAACGCCAACCCAAGCGCACAGGCAAGAGCAGCTGTGCCACAGGCTGAAGCCTATGCTATAGCGTGCCGAAATGGGACGGCGGGCTGCTATTGGTCCGATTCGACCTGGTTCCGGCGGAGCGTCCATTTGGTGAAATCGTACGCCAGCGCAACGACTCCGCGGACCAGCAGCATTGCAAACACAGTACATCCAAGGATTTGTCCGGTGGAGTTGAGAAGGCTGTTCATGGTGGCTCCGTTCGCTGGCGCTGGATTCGGAGCAGGTCGGGGGCCGTGAATGGAAAAGCGAAAATTGGCGGAGCGGAGTCCTCACGGGCTGGAGCCCGTTTGTCGCATTGTTGATGACTCTTGGGCTAGCCGTTCTCCCGGGTTCGTAGCGCCGTGCTTTAGGCCGGCATCTTGGGGTGAGTTGCGAGGAAATTACCCCAGGAACACAGGCAGGAGTGCCTGTGCCACATCGGCTAAAGCCTATGCTACGGGTCGCGGGACACGAGACACCGGACACGACTCACGGGTCACGGCTCACGCGGGGGTAAAATGGTTGCCGCCGATTTGGTAGCCTACGCCGCGGACGGTGCGGATCAGCGGGCGGTCGGAGCCGGCGTCGATTTTGCGGCGCAGGTAATTAATGTAAACGTCGACGACGTTTGTGATGACAACAAAAGATCAGATCCATTCCCTTCATGAATAACATGCGGCTGTCGTCGTTCAGATTCAGACGGGTGAAGGTGATGCGCGATTTGACTTCGTCCTTCACTTTCAGTTTGGTTCCATCCCCTGGAACAAAGTATTTTCGTTTGAACAGCTCCGGTGTGTTGCGAAGGGCGTAGTCGCCGTAGACGCCTGCGCGGGCGGAGGCGACGGAATTATCGTTGAGATCAGTGGCCTGAATTTCGAAGGTCCAATCTTTCAGAAGCTTTTCCTGCTCTTCGAGCAAGAACATCGCCAGGGTGTAGGGTTCTTCTCCGGTGGAACAGCCCGCGCTCCAGACTTTTAATTTTTTCAGGCCGATTTTACTGCGCTCGGTGGCAATTTCCGGCAGGATCACATTGTGCAAAGCATTCAGCTGCGCCTGGCTACGGAACAGGCAAGTTTCGCCGATTGTGATCTGGTTCAGAAGTTCGCGCGCTTCCAGATCGCGAGTGAGCGAGCTAGACAGGCGATCAAGATAGGCGCGGGGGGTTGCGACCTGGCTGCCGATTGCGGTCATGCGGCGTCTGCAGGCAGCGACGAGGAGGTATAGTTTTTCCTCGGAATGATAAATGCCGCAGGATTGGTAGACGAGATCCCGCAAGCGAAGATAAACGGGATCCTGGCTATCGTCTTTCGCGCTGGCCTCGACGGTTGTGGCCTTTAGCACTTCAGTGGGCATGAGTGCTCCTGATTATCATTTTCAGTGCTGCTTGCCATTCTGTGGAGCATTGGACGCCAGCCAGGAAGATGGCTTGGCCGCGATCTGTTTCTCAGCCGTATCCGGGTGTTTATTGCTGGACAGAAACGCGAGGCGGCCAGTGCGGCGCTCCAGTTCACCTGCAATTTGGTCCAGGGGGAAAATGGCGTTAGCCAGGCCGGCGGCGGCAACCTGCCCCGGCATGCCCCAGACGACGGATGTGGCTTCGTCCTGCACGATGACGTGCCCGCCCGCTTCGCGAATCAACTGCGAACCGCGCACGCCGTCGGAACCCATGCCTGTCAGCACAAGGGCGAGAGTGTGCGCTCCATAAAGTTCGGCGACGGATTCGAAGAGAACGTCCACAGAGGGACGGCAGGAGTTCTGAGGCGGACTCTGGTTCATGATCAGACGAGCCGTTTTTCCTTCCATGGCCAGCTTCATGTGGAAGTCTCCTGGGGCAATCCAGACGTGACCCGGTTTCAGGACATCGCCTTCGGCTCCCTCATGCACGGCGATTGCGGATTGTTTGTTGAGCCTGTCGGCGAGCAAACGGGTGAATAGCGGCGGCATATGTTGAACGACGACAATGGGCACGGGAAACTGCTCGGCGAGGGCGGGTAAAAGTACGGCCAGCGCATTGGGCCCTCCGGTGGAACTGCCGATCGCGAGTATGTCCACGCGGTCTGAGAGTCCAACGGTTCGAACGGGCAAAGGCCGTTTCCACTCAGGGCGAGGAATCGAAGGAAGCGGCAAACCCCTTTGCTTGCGGCAAAGCGCCTTGACCTTGGGAATTAGTTCGGCGCGAATGCGCGCCCGAGTCGCCTCCACGCTTCCGGTGTTGCTGGGCTTGGTGACGCAATCGCTGGCGCCGAGGGAGAGGGCTTCGAGGGTGGTGGCGGCGCCGCGCTCGGTGAGAGTGCTGAACATGATGACGGGAAGCTTGGCGTAGGTCTTGCGGATGGCAATCAGCGTTTCCAGGCCCGACATGCCGGGCATTTCAACGTCCAGCGTGATCAGATCCGGGTTTACGAGCGGAATTTTGTTGAGGGCGATGCTTCCGTCGGCGGCGACTCCGGCAATTTCAATGTCAGGATCCGACGTCAGCGCTTCGGTGAGCACTTTACGGATGACGACGGAGTCGTCGACAATCAGAATTCGTATGCGGGGCATGCTCGTTTAGTCCTTTTCCATTTGCTTCTACACGCCGGGGTTTAGCGGCAATTTGTGTGGCTCATCGTGTACGACTCACTGTTCCTTCATCGGCAAAATTGCCGTGGTGTTTGCGTTTGCTCATTCCGGTCCGTGGAGCAATCGGCCGCACGGGTAGAGACATGCTTAATCGCTGCTCTTGTGAGCAAGCGCGCTTCCAGCAATCGACCTTTTTGCGAAATTCTTATCGCCTCGAGGTTCTCTACAGATTGCCCCACTGTTCCGCATGTCCTCTCTTTTCTATGGCTCAAGTGGTGCGACGGATTTTTTGGCGAGGCGGTGCTGGCTTGGGGGGTTAGTTATGCCGTTGAAGCCAAGTTCATCTCGGGAGGGATTCGCCAAATTGGAACATTTGGCTTACCATTTCTTCATGAGCTAAGTCTGAAGCTCACTTGCGTTGACCTTCGCTCGCAAAACCGCTACTGTCTCCCCGTCACTCCCTTACCGGAGGCACGACTGTCTTGTCCGAAGGCCCGCTGAAACCAAGAAGTGGCCCACAGAGTTCATCGCTCCTCGCTCGTTGCGGTTTCTTATTCGAAACTTCCTGTGGAAGATGGCGGTCGCAATAACTTCTATGTCGCATCATACTGTGGTGAAACTGGAGGAATCCCCGAATGAACGCTAAAGATGGCAAAGACGAAGTATCACGCCGTAGCTTTATCCGAAACGCTGCGGTCGCCGGCGCGGCTGTATCGATTGTTCCGCGTCATGTGCTGGGGAGGGGGTTTACTCCGCCCAGCGACAAGTTCAACGTTGCGTGCGTTGGCGTTGGCGGAATGGGTCGCAGCAATTTGATTAATCTGGCCAGCCAGAATATCGTCGCTCTTTGCGATGTGGATTGGGGCTACACGGATAAGAATCTTTCGAGGCTGGATACGGACATTTCCAACCTGCAGGCGCACATCGACCATCCGGATGCGACTCCCGCGACGGGCAAGCCGGCTCCTAAAATCGATCCGGAAAAGACGAAAGAGCGGCTGGACAATATTCTTCACTTGAAGAATGACCTGATCCCGAAGGCCAAGCGCTACAGCGATTACCGGAAAATGCTGGATCAGCAGAAGGATATCGATGGGGTGGTGATTGCGACGCCGGATCACATGCACGCGACCATCGCGCTGGCTTGCATGGATGTTGGCAAACACGTGTACGTGCAAAAGCCGCTGTGCTGGTCCGTGGACGAAGCGCGGCGGCTGTCGAAGCGCGCGGCAGAAACGAAGCTGGCCACGCAGATGGGCAACCAGGGGCGGTCTCTGGATGACACGCGGACGGCGGTGGAATACATCTGGTCCGGCGCGATTGGCGATGTGCGCGAAATTCACGTGTGGACCGATCGACCAGTGGGATTCTGGCCGCAGGGAGTGCCGAGGCCAAAGGCTGCCGTGGAACCTTTGGATGCGTTGAAGTGGGATCAATCCGGAGTGGATACGCGGCTGGCAGCGGCTATGGCGGGAAATTATCCTGTTCCGGAAACGCTGTCATGGGATTTGTTCCTTGGCGTGGGTCCGGAGGTTCCGTATCACCCGATTTATCATCCGTTCAACTGGCGCGGATGGACGGATTGGGGATGCGGAGCGATTGGCGATATGGGGGCGCATTTGCTGGATGTTTCGATGTGGGCGTTGAACCTTGGTTTGCCGACGTCCATCGAAACAGTATCGACTCCTTTCAACGGCGCTTCGTATCCGAGCGGCGAACTAATTTTCTACGAGTTCCCGGCGCGCGGTTCGATGCCACCGGTGAAGCTGACCTGGTATGACGGCGGGTTGATGCCGCAGAAACCGGAAGAACTGGGAGACGAGGAATTGATCAAGGAAGGCGGAGCGATCATCGTCGGGAGCAAGGGCAAACTGATGCACAACACGTATGGCGCGCATCCGCGACTGCTTCCGCAATCGTTGCAGGAGTCCGCTGGCAAACCGCCGGAGAAACTGGCGCGCATCCCGGGTGAAGCGCATGAACTGAACTGGGTGGATGCGGCTAAAGGAAAAGGCGAGACCGATTCGCCGTTTTCGTACTCGGCAAAACTTACCGAGGTGATGTTGCTCGGCGTGGTGGCGCTGCGAGCGGGACGGAAGATCAATTATGACGGCGCGAACATGCGCATCACGAACGTACCGGACGCCAACCAATATTTGACGCGGCAGTACCGGCAGGGTTGGTAGCCGGGGCGGCTAGCGTTCCAGCAAGAGGTTTTGCGAAGGGCCCATTCTTCTCCGTTGTACGAGGAGGATGGGCTTTTCGTTTTGTGGGTAGTGCTGGGCACAGTGCTTTTTTGCATGGCACTTTGCAAGTTACTTTTTGGGGGAAGACTACTTCTGCGCGATGCCGTGGGCTAATTCGGGTACCGGTTGGGCCGCGACTGCTGGCAGCGCGGGCTTGACTGTGAAGGCAGTACGAAGGCTCGCGACCATATCCATCACTAGTCCGCGGATGCGCGGATCGCGCGTGATGGACTCATGGCCGGCGCCGGCTACCCTGATATCGGCCACCATTTTCGTGTAATTGGGATCTTCGCACTTTACGCTCTTGGTGGTCATGAAGATGAGCACATCGTTTGCGTGAAAAATCGCCGCTGACTTCACATTTCGCGGAATAGTGTGATCGGTTATCCCGACACTATCGATCTGGATAGTTAGTTCCACGGGAATTTCGCGACTGCGCAAATCGCGCGCCACGCTGAGCATTGCCCATCCGCCCATGCTGTGGCCCACGAGAATCACTTTGGGAGCCTGCTGCAATTCTTCAGGCGTCAGCGGCCCGCCGTGGGACGGGAAATAATGCAGGAGCCAATCGCGGCCGTCGGTCCAGGAGTAGGGGGAAAAGGATTTCGCGCAGACGTCAGAATATTCCTTGGTCTGCAAGATGTCGCGAATCTGAACTACGCCGGAGCGCTTGTTGCCGGAGGTTTCAAGCGCGCCCACAAATCCCAGATAAATGATGCGGCAGCTCGGCTGTTTCTGGAGTGGGGCGATGTTTGGGGAAGCGGACGAGGCTGGATTTGCAAAGGATTGCTGGGCTTTCGCGACGGGTGCGCCGTGAAGCGAAGCCATCAGGACCACCAATAAGGCAGTCCGCTGTAAAATCCGGCATGAAAAACTGCCTGTAAAGGTTACTTTCACTGTTTCATGTTCAATTAAGCTTACAGCAACGTTAACCTGCACGCCCACCTTCGGTCAAGTTGTTCGTGCTTCAAAGAAAAAGAAATAAACGTAATCGGCACCTCGCGAGGCGGTGCCTGCCCTGGATACGCTAGCGAAAAGCAAGGCGACTTCTTCGCCGGCAGAGGCGGAAACTAAAACAGCCCTGGGGTGTCGAAGGGGAGGCCGACATAGTTTTCGGCTAGCGTGGTGGAGGCAGCACGGGAATCGGTGACGTAATCGAGTTCGGCAAGATGAATGTGGTGAGAGAAGCTGTCTTCGTTGGGGAAACGATGGAGCATGGAGGTCATCCACCAGGAGAAACGCTGGCATTTCCAGACGCGGCGCAGGCAGCGCTCTGTATATTGCCGAAGCGGCTCTTGATTATCGTGCTGATAGAACTCCACCAAGCCGCGCGTCAGGACGCGCACGTCGGCGACGGCAAGATTTAATCCTTTTGCGCCTGTTGGAGGAACGATGTGCGCCGCATCGCCAAGGAGGAATAGTTTTCCAAATTGCATGGGCGCGGCGACGAAACTGCGCATGGGCGTAATTCCCTTTTGAAGAATCGGACCGTCTTTCAGTTCGAAACCTTCGCGGGTGGCCATTCTTGTCCGCAGTTCGTCCCAGATTCGATCGTCGGACCAGTTCTGTACATCTTCGTCTGGCGCGCACTGCAAATAGAGGCGGGAAATTTCGGGTGAGCGCATGCTGAGCAGAGAAAAGCCGCGCTCGTGATACGTGTAGATCAGCTCGTTGGACGCGGGAGGAACGTGGGCAAGAATTCCGAGCCAGGCGAAGGGGTAATGGCGCTCGTGGATTTGCAATTGGTGTTCCGGAATTGCTGCGCGGCAAATGCTGTGAAAGCCATCACAACCGGCAATGAAGTCACAGACAATCTCGTGACTCTGACCATCGTGCTGATAGTGGATTTTTGGCGCGGTCTCATAGTTTTCGATGCGCGTCGCTTCCGCTTCGAAGAAAAGGGGAGCATGGCAGGAGAGGCGCGAGGCGATTAAATCTTTCAAGACTTCCTGTTGCGCGTACACAGTGATGGATTTTCCGACCAGATCTTGGAAATCGATGCGATGGCCTTTACCGTCGAAACGCAATTCGATTCCTTGATGTTCCAGGCCTTCTCGCTTCAGGCGGTCGCCTACGCCGGATTGGCACAAAATATCCACGGTGCCTTGTTCCAAAACGCCAGCGCGTACGCGGGTTTCGACATATTCGCGCGAGTGGCGCTCGAGGACGACCGATTCGATGCCCTGCAGGTGCAGCAGGTGGGCGAGGGTTAATCCCGCGGGGCCGGCTCCGATGATTCCAACTTGTGTGCGTAGTGTGGCCATCGTGGAGTGAGTAGAGAACTACGGGTCAGGAGAACTTCTCGATCACTTCTTTGGGGATAGCGTGGCCTTTTGGTTGCGGCGGATCGCCCGAGCGCACGGTCCAGACGCGTTTTTCGATTCCTTCGACGGCCAGTGTTTCATCACGAAAAAGTTTGTGTTGCAGGGTGAAGCTGCTGCGGCCCCATTCCGTGACGCAGGAATCCACGTGGACGACGTCGCCAAACGAGGAAGGCACGAAGAAATTGCAACTGGCCTGGACCAGCGGAATGCCGGCGATTTTGTAATGGCGAAGCATTTCCGCCTTTTTTATTCCCAACGCGCGATGAAACAGCGCATTGGTGCAGGCGTCGAAATATTCGAAATAGCGAGGAAAGAAAACAATCCCGAACGGATCGCAATCTCCCCATTCAATCTGGATTTCGGTTCGGTGGATGAACATAGTCGATGTGCGGAGCTACCGGAATGGAGCAACCTTCGGCGAGTCTACCGTAGACGGCGGCGCATTGCATGGGATTTAGGTCTCGTGTGTGTTTACCGCGAGTACACCACTCTCGCCGATGCAACCTCTGCGTGGGGTTCAATTTATGGGATAGGCGAAACGGCAGCCGCGTCCACCATTACCGTGAGCGGCAAGCAATATGGAACCACCATCGCGACGGGCGATGAGGGCACTGTGATTCAGTGCGAGTACGTAACGGGAATGATCCTTCACGGCTCCGGCTTCTGCAAGGACAATCATGGTGGGAAGTACAAGCTAATGTTCTAAGCGATGCCGGACAAGCACAAAGTCGGCTCCCTTGTCATCGTTCGCCTGAATGAGGGGCGAATTGGGGAAACAAAAATTTGGGCTGTTATTGAACAGACGAAACGGGTTACACCTGCAAGTGGATTATGGGCACGATGAGACGGCGTTGGTTCATGAGAAGCAAGTGAGGAAGGAATAACAGCAGTGCTACAGGTGTTTTAGGCGCGACTTTGCGAGAGGGACATACGGATTTTCGATTTGCAGGTCAGGTTGCGGTGTCACCGGCTCACTCTTTGGCGGGTCCGCCTTCATCAGGTCTGGCCAGATGCTTCTCACGAATCGAGCAAGACGGGCGTTGCGCTGGTGACAACTTTCGTACAGGTCCGCCTCTGTCTCTGATTTGAAGATGTTCATACCGCGACCCTAGCACTCCCGCGTGAGGGTTCGCAATGGTACGCCTCCTTTATGTG
This sequence comes from Candidatus Acidiferrales bacterium, assembly GCA_963709705.1. Taxonomy (GTDB): domain Bacteria; phylum Acidobacteriota; class Terriglobia; order Acidiferrales; family UBA7541; genus Acidiferrum. The sequence continues at coordinate 446,974 of CAVPXU010000009.1, read as the reverse complement.
TTGCCAGTGTTGCCAATAACCTCGATTTAGGCTCCCAAGGACTCCCAGCGGCTCCCAGCCGTTCCTTCGCAAACATCAGAAACATTGGCGCAACAGCGATTTTTGCGGATTTTCAGACTTTTCGGAAAATGGGTTTTTCGTCTACCGTAGGCGGCGCATTGCATGGGATTTAGGTCTCGAGTGTGTTTACGGTAGACTTAAACGAGGACAATCTCATTCCCATGATTAATGCTTACATCTGCGATGCGATTCGTACGCCGTTTGGCCGGTATGGCGGCGCGCTTTCGAGCGTGAGAACCGACGATCTTGCCGCGATTCCGATCAAAACTTTGGTGGAGCGCAATACTTCGGTGGATTGGAATGCGCTGGACGACGTGATCTACGGTTGCGCAAATCAGGCCGGCGAAGATAACCGCAACGTGGCGCGCATGGCCTTGTTGCTGGCAGGGTTGCCAAAGGAAATCTCGGGCAGCACGGTGAACCGGCTGTGCGGGTCGAGCCTGGATGCGCTGGCGGTGGCTGCGCGCGGCATCAAGAGCGGCGAAGTGGACCTGGTGATTGCCGGCGGAGTGGAGAGCATGTCTCGCGCGCCGTTTGTGATGGGCAAAGCGGAGAGCGCGTTTTCACGCGGGATGAAACTCGAAGATACGACCATTGGCTGGCGGTTTGTAAATCCGGCGATGAAGGCGAAGTATGGAACCGACGCGATGCCGGAGACCGCGGAAATTGTGGCAGAAGAATATAAGGTGGCGCGCGGCGATCAGGATGCGTTTGCGTTGCGGAGCCAGCAGCGCGCCGCGGCGGCGATACAGGTCGGGCGGCTGGCGGAAGAAATTGTTGCAGTGAGCATTCCGCAGAAGAAGGGTGAGGCGGTTCGTGTAACCGTGGATGAGCAGCCACGACCGGATTCGACGCTGGAGGGACTGGCGAAATTGAAAGGCGTGGTGAAGCCGGATGGAACCGTGACGGCGGGCAATGCTTCCGGCGTGAACGATGGTGCTTGCGCGTTGTTGCTGGCTTCGGATGAAGCGGTAAAGAAATTTGGGCTGACGCCGAAAGCCCGCGTGATTGCAGCCGCGGCGGCGGGGGTGGCCCCGCGAGTTATGGGCATGGGACCGGTGCCTGCCAGCCGCAAAGTTTTGGCGAAGGCAAGCATGACGATTGGGCAAATGGATGTGATTGAGTTGAACGAGGCGTTCGCGGCGCAGGCGCTTGCGGTGCTTCGCGAACTGGGTGTGGCGAACGATGCCGGGCATGTGAACCCGAATGGCGGAGCGATTGCGATTGGGCACCCGCTTGGCGCGAGCGGCGCGAGGCTTGCCACAACTGCGACTTATCAATTGATGCGCACGAAGAGCCGCTATGCGTTGTGCACGATGTGCATTGGCGTTGGCCAGGGAATTTCCGTGATTCTGGAACGCGTGTAGCCGAGGAGCGCAGCGTGAATCCAATGCGGGGATACAGAAAACCGGAGCCGGGAACGCAGCCGGAGTATCTCCATCCTGCTTATGCTTCTTCTGTGAAACGGGCGCCGACACAGCCGCTGGTCACTCTTCCTGATTCCCTTTCTGAAATTACCGGGCCGATTTTTCGCAGGGAAGTTTTGTCGGCGAAGGCCTTCGACCTTACGCAGCAACACAATGGGGCGCCACTTGGTGAACGCATTGTTGTGAGCGGACGTGTGCTTGATGAAGATGGGCGGCCGGTGCGCGATTCGCTGGTAGAAATTTGGCAAGCCAACGCGGCGGGCCGCTATTTGCACAAGTGGGATCAGCACGACGCGCCGCTTGATCCGAACTTCACGGGAGTGGGGCAGGCGTTCACGGACGAAGAGGGGCGCTATCGTTTCGTTACGATTCGACCGGGCGCGTATCCATGGCGAAACCATCCGAATGCCTGGCGGCCGCAGCACATTCACTTTTCACTGTTCGGTCCGGCGTTTGCGACAAGGCTGGTGACGCAAATGTATTTTCCCGGCGATCCGCTGCTGGAATTCGATCCGATCTTTCATAGCGTGGCGGATGAGGCTGCGCGGAATCTGCTGATTTCGCGATTCGATTGGGCAACGACCACGCCGGAAATTGCTTTGGGATTCCGGTTCGATATTATTTTGCGAGGACGCAACGCTACGCCGATGGAGAATCGATGAGCGGCCGGAGTACGCCTTCGCAGACGGTCGGACCGTTTTTCAGTATTGGCTTCGCGTGGCTGGAACGCGCGGATTTGACGCAAGGCGCATCGACCGAAGCGAAATTCAGTATTCACGGACGCGTTCTGGATGGAGATGAAAAGCCGGTGCCGGATGCGGTGTTGGAGATTTGGCAAGCGGATGCAGATGGCCGGTACGCGCATGAGGAAGATGCGAGCGAGCGGATGGCGGCGGGCAAGTTTTGCGGATTCGGGCGCGTACCGGTGAACGATGGGGGCGAGTTTTACTTCACGACGGTTAAACCTGGGCGCGTTGAAGGACGCTATGGCACGCGTCAGGCGCCGCATCTTGTGGTGTCTGTGTTTATGCGCGGGCTGCTGAAGAGATTGATTACGAGAATTTATTTTCCAGGCGATCCCGCGAACGATACGGATAGCGTGCTTTCGCTGGTGCCAGCCGCGCGCCGCGGTACTTTAATCGCACGGGCCGAGAGTGAACCGGAAAAAACCCTGGTGTGGGATGTACACTTGCAGGGCGATCATGAGACGGTTTTCTTTGACTACTGAGCCGCGGAGTTCCTCGGGCAAATGACCCTCTACGACGAACTTTTCTCTTACAGCGCGATGGAAACGGTGCTTTCCGATGAATCGCGCGTGAAAGGCATGCTGCAATTTGAGGCAGCGCTGGCGATTGCCGAAGCGCGTACAGGGGTAATCCCGGAAGGTGCGGCGCAGAAAATTGCCGAGCAGTGCAGGTCGGCGAAATTTGATTTGGCGGCGATTGCGAAGGAGGCGGCGTTCGCCGGAAACGTGGCCATTCCGCTTATCAAAATGCTGACGGAAGCGGTTGCGCGGCAAGACAAGGACGCGGCGCGCTTTGTGCATTGGGGCGCGACGAGCCAGGATGTGATCGATACGGGTTTTGTGCTGCAGATGCGAGATGCGTTGGCGCTGGTGGAAAAAGATCTGGCGGGGCTGAGCGAGACATTGGTGGAGTTGGCGAATAAACATCGGGCGACCGTTATGGTGGCGCGCACGTGGATGCAGCAGGCGCTGCCAACGACGCTTGGATTTGTTGTTGCTGGCTGGCTTGATGCTTTGGTGCGGCAGCGAAGACGGCTGAGCGAGATCCGGCCGCGCGTTTTGTCGCTGCAGTTTGGCGGGGCTGTGGGGACCTTGGCGGCGTTGCGAGGCGACGGGCCAGAGATTGCGCGCGCGCTGGCCGGCGAACTACGTCTGACTTTGCCTGTGGCGCCTTGGCACGCGCATCGCGACCGGATGGCCGAGATTGCTGTATTTTTCGGCGTTCTTACCGGGACTCTCGGGAAAATTGCGCGGGACATTTCGCTGCATTCGCAGACCGAGGTGGGGGAATTGTTCGAACCTACGGGCGAGGGGCGGGGCGGTTCGTCGACGATGCCGCACAAACGGAACCCGGTGATGTGCTCGGTTGTGTTGGCGGCGGCCGCGGGCGTGCCGGGATTGGTGGGCACGATGCTTTCGACCATGCCGCAGGAGTTGCAGCGCGGGCTAGGAGGCTGGCAAGCGGAATGGGAAACCTTGCCGCAGATTGTGCGCCTGGCGGGTGGGGCGTTGCATCATGTGGCGGAGATGATGCCGGGACTTGAGGTAGATGCGGGGCGAATGCGGCGGAATCTTGAGGCGACGAAGGGATTGATTTTCGCGGAGGCCGTGACCATGGCACTGGCGGACCGTATGGGTAAAATGCCGGCGCATCTGCTGGTGGAAGGCGCCTGCAAGAAGGCGATTGCGGAAGACCGGCCATTGCAGGAGATATTGCGCGATGAGCCTGGACTGCGCGGGCATCTGACGCCGGCCGATCTGGAAAGCTTGGTCGACGCGCGAAATTATTTAGGCAGCGCGGAGGAATTCGTGGAGCGTGTTATTGCGCAAGCCCGCGAATTCCCGCCTGCCCGCTGAAAAAAGGATTCGTCATGCCATTTGCCAATTTGCCTGACATGAAGCTTCATTACGAGATCTCCGGGGCGGAGCATCTGCCGGTGGTGGTGTTTTCGAATGGGCTAGGCACGACGATGCGCATGTGGGAGCGGCAGGTTGAAGCGTTTTCGAAGTATTTTCGCGTGCTGCGCTGCGACACGCGGGGGCACGGGCAATCCGGAGTTACTCCTGGTCCTTACACAATCGAGCAACTGAGCTGGGACGTCGTTGGCTTGTTGGATGCATTGGGAATTGAGCGGGCCCATTTTTGCGGGTTGTCCATGGGCGGCTTGATCGGCATGTTTCTGGGGACGAACGCGGGCGGCCGATTCCACAAGATTGCGCTCTGCGACACTGCCGCGAAAATCGGTACGAACGATTCCTGGAATACGCGCATTCAGGCGGTGCAAAGCGGAGGCATGAAGGCGATTTCCGCTGGAGTGATCGAGCGCTGGCTCACAGCGAACTTTCGCGCTTCCCATCCGGAGGAGACGCAGTCGATCCAGTCGATGTTGGAGGCCGCAAATCCGAAGGGATATATTGCGTGCTGCGCCGCGCTGCGCGACGTGGACCTGCGAAACACGATCGGCACAATTCGCAACCCATGTTTGGCGCTTACCGGCACGCATGACACGACTTCTCCCCCGGAGGAAGCCCATTTTTTGGAGAGATCGATCCCCGGGGCCGCGTATGCCGAAATTTCCGCCGCTCATTTGTCCAATGTCGAGGCGCGCGATGAATTTAACCGCCATGTTCTGCGATTCCTGCTGGCGTAAAGGAGATTGCGATGGATGAGCGCAAGCGTCATGCGAAAGGTATGAAGGTGCGGCGGGCGGTGTTGGGCGACGCGCATGTGGATCGCGCGCGGGAGCAGGAAAACAACTTCACCGCGCCTTTTCAAGACCTGATTACGCGCTACGCCTGGGGAGAAATCTGGACGCGACCGGCACTGCCACGCAAAACGCGGAGTATGGTTACGATTGCGATGATGGTGGCGATGAATCGCCCGGACGAGTTGCGGCTGCATTTGCGAGCGGCGGCGGCAAATGGAGTAAGTCGCAAAGAGATTCAGGAAGTTCTGCTGCAGACTGCGATTTATTGTGGCGTGCCGGCGGCGAACAATGCGTTTCACTTGGCGGAAGAAGTGTTCAAGGAATCAGCGAACTAACCACGGTGTCAGACGAGGACGGGAAGGTCCGCAAGAACTTCCGTCACCCAGCGCACCGAGCGCACATACAAGTCGGGAAGGTATTCCTCATGCAGACCGATTTGCCTGGCGGAGTGCGCCAACTGTTCCCAGGTGCCTGATTCGTAGTCGAGGACCACTTCGAAGATCGGACGGTAGCGGCTGGGCTTTCCCAACAAGGCGCGCTTGATGGCTTCGTCGACGGGAATTTCCGTCAACACGTCGACCATGCGCATGTTGAGAAGCGCGTCCATTACGGACAACAAGCCCAGCAGGAACAATTCGTTGGTCTCCCGGACCATGCCGATTTTTTTGCCGATTAGTTCGCAAAACATGGCGCGCAACAGTGGCAAACGCAGCAACCCGTCAGCGACTTCGTCACCGAGTCCCGCAACGCTGACCAACGAAATCCACTTGCGCATGGGCAACTCGCCCAAAAGCGTGAGAGCGTGCGGGATCGAATGTATCTGTGATCGGAACGCGAAAGCGGCGGAGTTCAGATAGCGCAAGAGACGGTAGCTCAGCGAGACATCACGGCGAAAAATCATGGAAATGCGGTGAAGGTCGAAGACGGTGGCGTTGGCGGCCTGAAGCAATTCCAGGTAGACAGCTTTGTTGGCAGGGACGCTGCGCCGCCCAACAACCTGCGGACGGCAGAAGAAATAGCCCTGAAAGTAATCGTAGCCGATTCCGGCGCACTGCTGGAATTGCTCGTCGGTCTCCACTTTTTCAGCGACGACGGGGATTTTCTGCCTGTGGCAGACTTCCACCAATCTCTTTTGCTCCGCAAAAGTCGTGAGGAGGACATCGATTTTGACGAAGTCCGCGATGGCCAGAAGCGGTTGCGCTTCCGGAGTATCGCAATAATCGTCGAGGGCCAAACGGTATCCCTGATCTCGCATGCGGTAGCACGCGGCGAGAACATCCTTATCCGAAGGAACATTTTCCAAAATTTCCCCGACGATCAGTTCCTTGGGCATAAGAGTTAGAAAGTCGTTCAACAGAAACTCCCGAGTGCAATTCATGAACGCGGGCAGGCCTTCCGTAATGGTCCGCACGCCCATCAAAAAAAGTTCGTCCATGGCTTTTTCGGCTACGGGACTGCCAGGTGTGGGCGAACAATAGTTCTCTGGGCCATAGCGCGACAGGATTTCATACGCGAAGAACTTTTTGTCCCGATTAAGAATGGGCTGGCGAGCCAGAAAACGATTGAGTGTTTCTACCGGTGGCATAAGGTGAGCGCGATTGCCGCGCTCGCGCGCAGTAACGATCTAGCGGAGCAAGCAGCGTGCCATACCACAGATTGCCTGGCTCACCCTGGAAAGCGGCTGAGAGCGGTCTCCCGCGTCCTCATAAGCTAGGCGAAGGGACAAATCCTTTGCGCAGAACGGAGGAGATAGATTTTGGAAAGAAAGACGGAGGAAAGGAGAGTCTGAGCCGAAGAGGAAGGAATGTTCGCGGATGGAACAGCGCGCTGCCAGATTTATCCCACTATTGGGCATTTATGACTGGAAGCCAGCATGCTCCATTTTGTTGTTTCTGGAGGCGCGTCTTGCAACCAGCGACCCACGACATGCTCGTACGGCGCGCGAAGCATCTGGGAGCCTTGCCGGCAATGCCGCAGATTCTGGCGACACTGAACGAGAGCCTGAGCGCGAATTCCGGCCAGGCGGACATCGACAAAATAGTTGAGACCATTTCCTACGACGAATCGCTGGCGGCGCAGTGCCTGCGCGTGGCAAATTCGGCGATCTACAGTCATCGGGGCGATGTCGCGACGATCCGCGATGCGGTTCTTACCCTTGGGCTCTGGCGAATCCGGGACCTGGCATTCTCCTGCAACTTGCCGCTGATGTTTTCCGGTTTCAGCTGTGCGGTGCCCAAGGAAACGTTTTGGCGGCATTCCCTGGCCACCGCGTTTATTGCAGAAAAGCTGGGGTCGGATTTCATGAGTCCTGCGAGCCAGCATGTTTATCTGGCGGGACTTCTGCACGATATCGGCATCCTGATCAACGCGCTCCTGTTTCCGGAAAAATTCTCCGAAGTTCTGGAAGAAGCTACGCTGGAGCACTCGATGGTGGACTGTATGGAGCAGCGGCTGTTGGGATTTACGCACGCCGACAGCGGCCGCATTGTGGCGGAAGAGTGGAAATTGCCGCGTGAAATAGCAGACGTGATCGAGTTTCATCACCATCCGGAAGCGCAGGCGGGCAACAACGAAGTTACTGTGATTGTCCAAGCGGCCAACCAGATGTGCTGGAATTCGGGATTGGGGTATGGGTATTCGCTACAGGCGGAGGCGTTCTGCTTGCTGGAAAATCCGTGGCGAATTCTGACGGAATGATTTCCAAGGGCGAATCGTATTCGTCCGGAGGATTACGTTGCGGTTCTGGAGGCACACCTGTTGGGGGCGCATGAATTGGCGGATCGTGTTTTCAGATTGACGCCGCGGGGTTGACCGAAGCGTTCTAGTCGTTGAACACGTTAGCGCGGAGCGTGTAAGAGCTTAAGACTTTCATGTAGTTTCCGCGGTCGAAGGCGGAGGGATCGGGTACGGCTTCGTGGCTCATGCTTCCGCACATCTGTTGGACGGAGTGGTATTCATGTTCGTCGAGCCAACGATCCAATTCCGTCAAGACATGTGCGGCGTGATGCACACCATTGCGCAGAAGCGCCGAAGTCATAAACGCGACCTTGGCGCCAGCCAGAATGGATTTGATCAGGTCGCGCGAGCTGTGAACTCCGCCGGTGATTCCCAGGTCGGCGCGGACATGGCCGCAGAGGATGGCTGTCCAGTGCAAGCGGAGAAGCAGTTCTTCGGGACGGCTTAACGAGAGATTGGGCGATATTTCCATGTGCTCAATATCGAAATCGGGCTGGTAGAAACGGTTGAACAGAACAATTCCGTCAACATGAGCTTCATCGAGACGCACACCGATATTGGCCGGCGCGCTGAAAAAAGGGGACAGCTTTACAGCAAGCGGGATGCGGATGCAGCGTTTGAGCTGGCGCACGAGGTCAATGTATTCCTGTTCTACTTCGCTGCCGGTGATTGAGGGATCGGTGGCGATGGAATAAATATTCAGCTCGATGGCGTCGGCGCCGGCCTGCTCCATCAAACGAGCGTATTCGAGCCAGCCGCCTTTCGACACACCATTCAAGCTGGCGATAATCGGAATGCGCACGCTCTCTTTCGCTTCGCGGATCAATTCCAGATAGCCATCGGGGCCAAGGTTGTAGCTTTGCAGATCAGGGAAGAAATTCGAGGATTCCGGAAAGCTGTCAGAGCCGCGGTCGAGATCGGAATCGAGGCTGAGGCTATCCAGCTGGAGTTGCTCTTCGAACAGCGAGGGCAGCACCACGGCCCCAAGGTTTTGGTCTTCCAGGCGCTTGATGTTGTCGACCGACTCGCTGAGCGGCGAAGCGGAGGCCAGCAAAGGGGATTTAAGCTGCAAACCAAGATACTTCGTGGAAAGATCGCTCATTCCTCTTCCCCTCCCTTTTTCACGGGCTGTGGATCAGCTTCCGTCATTTCCGGGGCGATATGAGGCGATTCGGAGCGGCCGGCCATGGCGGCGCGGTTGGAGTACACGCGCCACTGGCGTTCAACATCATCCTGCGCGGCTTTCAGCAATTCGCGCGCGGCTTCAGGATCGCTGCGAACCAACATGGTGTAGCGGGCTTCCTGATAGGCGTATTGCTTTAAGGTAATGCTGGGCGCCTTGGAATCGAGAAGGAAGGGATTTTTGCCTTCGAGGCGAAGCGCGGGATTGTAGCGCATCAATGGCCAGTAACCGCTGAGCACGGCTTTCTTCTGCTGGTCGAGACCGAGGACCATGTCATATCCGTGCGCAATGCAATGACTGTACGCGATGATGAGCGAAGGGCCGTCGTGGGCTTCCGCTTCGAGGAACGCTTTAACCGTGTGCGTGTCGCTGGAGCCCATGGCCACGCGCGCAACGTATACATAACCGTAGCTGACCGCTTCCATCGCCAGATCTTTCTTGCCGGTGTGCTTTCCGCCGGTGGCAAATTTGGCGACTGCAGCACGAGGCGTGGCTTTGGACATTTGCCCGCCAGTGTTGGAATAGACTTCGGTGTCTAGCACAAGCACGTTGACGTTACGGCCGGAACCGAGCACGTGATCGAGGCCACCGAAACCGATGTCGTAGGCCCAGCCGTCTCCGCCGACGAGCCAGACGCTTTTTTTCACGAGCGAGTCCGCGACAGATTGCAAGGCCACGGACTCCGGAAGAGCCAGTGCGGACAATTTCTTTTTCAGCTCGACTATGCGACGGCGCTGCTCTTCGATCCCCTGTTCTTTCGATTGATCGGCTTCGAGCAAGCCTTTGACGAGCTCATCACCGAGCTGGCCGCTCAAGCGGACCAGCAAGCCCTTCGCATATTGATGCTGCTGATCCACGGCAAGGCGCATGCCGAGACCGAACTCGGCGTTGTCTTCGAACAAGGAGTTGGACCAGGTTGGTCCGCGCCCGTCTTTGTTTTTTGTGTAAGGCGTTGTGGGAAGATTGCCCCCGTAGATCGAAGAGCAACCGGTGGCATTAGCGATCATGAGCCGGTCGCCGAAAAGCTGGGTCAACAGTTTGATGTATGGTGTTTCGCCGCAACCCGCGCACGCGCCCGAGAACTCGAAGAGCGGCTCGAGAAGTTGCGAGTCTTTTACTTGCGAATGGGAAATGCGGTTGCGATCGAATTCGGGGAGCCTGAGGAAATATTCCCAATTCACGCTTTCGGGCTGGCGCAGCGGGGCTTGCGACTCCATATTGATGGCTTTGTGTTTTACTTCGGTTTTACTTTTCGCGGGGCAAATCTCGACGCACAATTTGCAGCCGGTGCAATCCTCTGGAGCAACCTGGAGCGAGTAACGCATGGATTCGAATTCGCGCCAGCGGGGTTTGGCGGATTTAAATGTTTCCGGCTTGTCGCTGAGCAAAGAAGAATCATAGACCTTGGCGCGAATAACGGCGTGAGGGCAAACCAGCACGCACTTGCCGCACTGGATGCAGAGATCTTCGTCCCAGACCGGAATTTCCTTGGCGATATTGCGCTTTTCCCACATAGCGGTGCCCGTCGGGAAGGTTCCATCGATGGTCATAGCGCTGACGGGAAGCGAATCGCCGTTTCCAGTGATGATGGTGCCGAGAACGCTGCGAACAAATTCGGGGGCTTGGGAAGCGACGGCGGGAAGCATTTCGAATGTGGCGGTGATTTTGTCCGGGACGTGCACTTCGTGAAGATGCGCGAGGGCCTGATCTACGGCCGAGTAATTTCTTTGGACAACAGCTTCGCCGCGCTTGCCGTAAGTATCGGCGATAGCTTTTTTGATCGCAGCAATGGCTTCCTCGCGGGGCAACACGCCGCTGATAGCAAAGAAGCAGGTCTGCATGATGGTGTTGATGCGGCTGCCCATGCCAGCGGCGCGCGCGACGGTGTAACCGTCGATAACGAAGAAGCGCAATTTCTTTTTGAGGATAGTTTCCTGCACTTGCTTGGGGATGTGCTGCCAGATTTCGTCAGGGCCAAATGGCGCGTTCACCAGGAACGTGGCGCCGTGCTCGGCGGCCGACAAAACATCGATGCGATCCAGAAATTGGAACTGGTGGCACGCTACGAAATTCGCTTTGGTGATCAGGTATGTGGAACGAATCGGATCAGGACCGAAGCGGAGGTGGGAAACGGTGACGGCGCCGGCTTTCTTCGAATCGTAAACGAAATAGCCTTGCGCGAAATTGTTGGTTCCTTTGCCGATGATCTTGATGGAGTTTTTGTTGGCGCCGACGGTACCGTCCGAGCCGAGGCCATAGAACAGTGCGCGAACGGTGCGCGGATCTTCGGTCGAGAAATCGGGATCATAGGTGAGGCTGGTGTGCGTTACATCATCGACGATGCCGACCGTGAAATGATTCTTCGGTTCAGCCTTCTTCAGCTCATCGAATACGGCTTTCACCATTGCGGGTGTGAATTCTTTTGAGGATAAGCCGTACCTGCCGCCGATGATGCGCGGTATGCCTGCGGCTGGATTCGCCGAATAGCGTTCCATGTAGGTTGTCAGGACATCCTGATAGAGAGGCTCGCCCAGGGCTCCCGGTTCTTTCGTACGATCGAGGACGGCGATGGATTTGACGCTGCGCGGAATCGCGTTCAGGAAAACGTCGGCAGCGAAAGGACGGAACAAGCGCACTTTCAACAGACCAACTTTTTCTCCTTTTTTTTGCAGCGCGTCTACCGCTTCTTCCACCGCGCCAACGCCGGAACCTATGAGGATGATCAATCGTTCGGCATCCGGCGGGCCGTAGTAATCGAAGAGTTGGTATTTGCGGCCGGTGTGCTTGGCGAAGCGATCCATCACGTCTTGCACAATCGTTGGGCAGCCGCGGTAATACGGGTTGCACGCTTCGCGCGCCTGGAAAAACACATCGGGATTTTGCGCGGTGCCGCGGAGGATCGGGCGGTCGGGGGTCATGGCGCGTTCGCGATGTTGCCGAACGAATTTGTCGTCGATGATGGCGCGAAGATCATCGTCGCTCAGCGGATCGATCATGTTCACCTCATGCGAGGTGCGGAAGCCATCGAAGAAATGCAGGAAGGGGATGCGCGATTCGAGAGTGGCGGCCTGCGCGATACAGGCGAAGTCACTGGCTTCCTGGACGGAGTTGGAGGCCAGCATCGCAAATCCAGTGGCGCGCGTGGACATGACGTCGCTGTGATCGCCAAAGATGGAGAGCGCGTGAGTGGCCAGAGTACGCGCGGCCACGTGAATTACGGCGGCGGTCAATTCGCCGGCGATCTTGTACATGTTGGGAATCATCAGAAGCAAGCCCTGCGATGCGGTGAAAGTCGTGCCGAGAGCACCGGCCTGCAGCGCGCCATGGAGCGCGCCCGCGGCGCCGCCTTCGCTCTGCATCTCGATAACGTCTGGAATAGCTCCCCAAATATTTTGCTTGTGTTCCGAATTCCACTGATCCGACCACTCGCCCATCGGGGATGAAGGGGTAATGGGGTAAATCGCAATCACTTCATTGAGGCGGTAAGCGACAGCGGCGGCGGCTTCGTTGCCGTCGACAATTGACATCTTTCTGGCCATTGGGATCTCCGTCGTGCGAGTAACCTGATAAGAAAATGGTAGGCGGCCGCGGAGGCGAAAGCAACGGAAAGGTGCGAAAAATAAGGGTAAACGCACACCTGTGACGCAGGTCACTGCGTGTCGGTCATGCGATCAGGCGGATTCTTCCCACTCGGGATCGGCAGGCGGCAAGCGATCCGTGTCTCGCGCGAACGTGGCGTACAAAGTTGGCAGCAGATAAATACTAAGGAGCAACGCGGCCAAAAGTCCGCCGACGATCACGATGGCGAACGGTCGCTGAGAATCAGAACCGATGCCGCGAGACATTGCAGCGGGAAGTAAACCGAGAATCGCGACGAGCATGGTCATCATGATCGGGCGCAAGCGGAGAACGGCGCCCTGCACCGCGGCGTCTTCGATGGAGCTGCCCGCCGCGCGCAAGTGATTGATGTATTCCACCATGATGACGCCGGTCTGCACGGAAACGCCGAACAGTGCAAGGAAGCCGACGCCGGAAGAGACACTGAAATGTTCGCCGGTAATCCACAGCGCAAGGAAACCGCCGAGGGGAGCCATGGCCACGTTCGCTAATACGAGCAAGGCCCACTTCGGCGAACCGAACATAACGTAGAGGATCACGTAAATAATCAGAATCGTGATCGGAAGCACAAACATCAATCTGCGCTCGGAGCGCTGCTGACTTGCGTATTCGCCGGCCCAGTCGAGAGTGTAGCCCTCCGGGAGTTTCACTTGCGAGCGCACTTTGGCCATGGCTTCTTCCACGGTGCTGCCCAGGTCACGGCCGCGCACGCTGTATTTGATGGCGACGTAGCGTGAGTTGGCTTCGCGATAAATTTCGGACGCGCCGTCGATGGTTTCCACGCGCGTGACTTGCGATAAAGCGACGCGCTGTCCGTTGGGAGTGACAATGCGAATATTTTCGATGGCCTGTTTTGTGTCGCGGTAGGGCGCCTGATAACGCACTACAAGGTCGAAAACCTGTTCACCCCGGAGAACCTGTGTGACGGCCTTGCCGCCGACAGCGGCCTCAACCGCATCCTGGACGTCCGAGGCGTTCAAGCCATAGCGGGCCAGCGCGGGCCGATCGATCACGAGATTCAGATTCGGTTGGCCGAGCACGCGGAATACGCCCAAGTCCTCAATGCCACGCACGTTTTTCATAATGTTGGTGATTTCTTCGGCTTTGGCTTCGAGAGTGCGCAGATCGCTGCCATAAATCTTGACGGCGAGTTCACCTTTGACACCGCTGACGGCTTCTTCGACGTTATCGGAAATGGGTTGGGAAAAATTCCACAAGACGCCCGGCATTTTGCTTACTTCCTTGTCCATAGACGAAATCAGGGCTTCCTTGTCTTCGTGGAAGACAGGACGCCATTTGTCTTTTGGCCAAAGATCGACAAAGTATTCGGTGTTGAAGAAGCCGGTGGTGTCCGTGCCGTCGTCGGGGCGGCCCACCTGAGAAACCACCTGCTTGACTTCCGGGAAGGATGCGAATATCACGCGCGCCTGATCCATAACGCGTGTGCCTTCGGTGAGGCCGGTGCTGGGCGCCAGCGTGCCGCGAGCCCAGATCGCTCCTTCGTCCAGATGCGGCAGGAATTCCGAACCGATGACGTTGCTGTACAGAATCACCGCGGCGAGCAGCGGGGCGCAAGCGCCCAACGTGAGAGTGATGCGGCGGTGCTCAATCGCCCAGCGAAGCGAAGTGCGATAGCGATCGCGCAAGAGATTCATCAGCGGGTTGTGCCACTCTTTAACTCCCTTGCGGAACAACACGCCGGCCAGCACGGGAGCAATGGTCATCGAAAAAATCAGCGCGCCGAGCAGCGCAAAGGCAACCGTCCAGGCCATGGGCCGGAACAGTTTGCCCTCCACGCTTTGCAGCGTGTAAATGGGCATGTATGCCGTGATGATGATTGCGATGGCGTAAAAGACAGGTCGCTGGATTTCGTGGGCAGCATCGCGGATTCGTTCCAACGGAGTTTTTTGCGCGGCGCTTGGCAAACCGAAATGGCGCACGATATTTTCAATGACGACGACGGCTCCGTCGACCACCATGCCGAAGTCCAACGCGCCCAAGGAAAGCAAGTTGGCGGGAATCTTGTTCAAATCCAGGCAAATCGAAGCGAACAACAGGGAAAAAGGGATGGTTAAAGCGACGATGAGCGCACCGCGGATATTGCCGAGAAAGAAAAACAGAATGATGGAGACGAATAAAACGCCTTCACCGAGGTTGTGAAGCACCGTATGCGTCGTATAGTGGACCAGTTCGCTGCGATCCAGAAACGGAATGACTCTCACTCCCGGTGGCAGGATATGTTCGTTCAGTTCCTTCACCTTGGCGTGAATTCCTTCGAGGGTGCTTTCCGATTCTGCTCCTTTTTGCAAAAGCACAATGCCTTCGACAACATCGTCGTCGTCGACGATTGTGCCGTCTTCTCGCCGAACTGATTTGCCGATCTTTCCCAGGCGGATTTTGGGCCCTTGCGTGACAGTGGCAATGTCCTTGACGTGGATTGCCGTGCCGTTTTGCGTTTTCAGTTGCGTCTGCTCGATTTCCTGAACACTGGTGAAAAGTCCCACCTCGCGCACATTAATTTGCTGCGAACCAGACTCGATAAAGCTGCCGCCGGCGTTGACGTTGTTTGCGGCGATCTGCTGCTCTACCTGCGGCAGGCTGATGCCGTACGAAACCAGTTTGTTGGGATCCACTTTCACCTGATATTCGCGGGTGGTTCCGCCAAAGCTGGAAACATCCACGACGCCGGGAACGGATTTAAATTGTTTTTCCAAAACCCAATCTTCGAGGGCCTTCAATTCCATCAAATCATATTTCGGATTCGTGCTTTTCAGCGTGTACCAATAAATCTGACCAACGGGACTCCAGTCGGATCCCATTTGCGGCGTCAAACCGGTCGGCAGGGTTACCATCGACAGGCGCTCCAAGACTTTCTCGCGATTCCAATCGTCGATGGAAGAATCATCGAAGACCAGCACGACGCTGGAGAGGCCAAACAAGGAGACAGAGCGAAGATGCGCGAGATGCGGCAGGCCGTTCATTTGAATTTCGATAGGGATGGTGACCTGCTGTTCTACTTCTTCGGCGGCGCGGCCCGGCCACTGCGTGATGATCTGGACATAATTATTGGCAACGTCGGGATAGGCTTCGACGGGCAAGTTGTGAAACGAGACGGCTCCCCAAATCAATAGGAGCACGCCGATGGCGAGAACGATAAAGCGGTTGTCGAGAGCAAAGTCGACGATAGCGCGAATCATCAAGGAATCCTTATAGTTTGGAGGTCGCTTATCGGCCTCTATTGCTCCACGGTGCTTTGCATGACTAATGCATTGCTGACGAGTTCTTGTCCTGGCTGAATGCCCTCGAGCACTGCCTGCATTTTGTTAGGGAGCATGCTGCCGGCTTTGACTTCGAGGCGACGGAACTTGTTCCCACCTGCCGGAACATAAATCCAATCCCGGTCATGCAAGTGCAAAATGGCGGAAGCAGGCACGGCGGCATATTGCACCTTTTTTTGTCCATGGAAGGTGGCGGTGACGAACATGCCTACGCGCATCAACATGTCCGGATTGGCCACCTGAATGCGCACTTTGGCGGTGCGCAGGTTAGGATCGAGAATCGGCCCGATATTGCTGATTCTGCCGGTGTATGTTTTGTCCGGGTAGGCAACCAGGGTGATGTCCGCGTTTTCGCCGACGTGGACATTCGCCAAATCGTTTTCATAGACGTCGCAAAGAATCCACACGCTGGAAAGATCCGAGATGGTGAAAGGATTTGCGCCAGACAGCCCCTGGACTCCTGCGGCATTGGTGACTTGTTGATCGGTGATGACGCCGGAGACGGGCGCCTTGATTTCCACGACGCCGCTCGGATGATCTTTATCGACACCGAGCACGCGCAGATGCTCGAGCGTGGTTTCGACGTCCACCTTGGCCTTATCTTCCGTGTCTTGCGCCAACTGGAGATTGCTGAGCGAAATGGCGCCTTTTTCATACAACAATTGCGAACGCTCCAATTGCTTGTTGGCCAGCATTTCATCGGCAACGGCTTTGCGGTAATCCGAAAAGGCTGCGGCGATGTCCGGGCTTTGCACGAGCAACAGAATTTGGCCTTTCTTGACGGTGTCGCCCAGGCGCGCGCGGATTTCCACCACGCGTCCTGTGGCCAGCGAAATTACAGGGACGGTGCGGCTGATATCGGGATTTACCGTGCCGGTGACGCTGAGGGTAGGCGCGGCAGAATAATCGGTGGCTTTGACCAGCGGGAATTGTTCCGGATGGTCGACGGTGAGCGAGTTGACATCCTGTTCCTTTTTCACTTTTGCCGGAGGAGGCGCGCCCGCATTGCCGACGTCTTCGGATTTACCTCCGCACGCGCAAAGAGAAACGCCGAGAATCGAGATGCATGTCAGGTGCAGAGCCAGTCTGCTTCTCATTGAAGGACCTCGCGTCCGACGGCCAGATTCAACTGGCCTGCCGCGATCAGGTAAGAACCGATCAGGTTCAAATAGTTCAATTCCGTGTCCCGGTATTCTTTCTGTGCGTCGAGGAAATCCAGCAGGGAGGCGCCCCCGTGTTCGTAGGAGAATTTTATCGTGTCTCGCACGCGAGCTGCCTGTTCCAGGTATTGGCTTTTGTAAGGGCGCAGAAGAATAAGGTTGCTGTTGACGGTGGCGTAGGCGGAATCCACGTCGCTGAACACCTGAGCTTGCGCGGCATCCAGCAATTTCTGATTGCGGTCAATATCAAGTTGCGTGCGGGTCTTTTCACCCTGGTTCCGGTCGAAGATGCGAAGAGGGATTCCAACGCCAACGCCGACGTATTCACGCAAGGGTGGCTGGTAGCTCAAATAGGCTTCAGAGATTGTGGGAAAGCCGGCATCGACGGTGATGGTGGGATCTGTGGATCCGTTTGCAACGGCAAGTTTGTGGTCTGTGTTGGCCTTATCGACGGCTTGCACCGCGGCTTTCAGGTCCGGGCGATTGTCTTGTGCGATCTGGCGGAATTGATCAAGCGGGGGAAGTTGGTCTGCGAACTCATATAGGCCTAAGACATCGAATTGATCTACCGGAGTCCTATCGTTAAGAAGCATCAAGAGCTGAATCTTCGTGGTTCGCAGGTTGACTTCCGCAGTTTGAAGGTCGGATTCGAACTGCACGCGCTGCAGTTCGAGGCGATCAAGATCAATTTTCGCAATGTCGCCGGCATCGAAGCGATCTTTACTGATTTTCAGCTCCTGATCCCAGTAGGCGAGATTATCGGTGGCGACGCGTAGAATTGCCTTGGCTTGCAGGGTACCCACAAATGCGCTGCGCAGGTTGAAGATCAGGTTTCTTTCCAAGTCCGACTGACTGGACACGGCAATGCCGGTCGCTTTCTGGGCGCTTTCCAGGCGCAATTCGCGTTTGTGCTGCCTTTCGTGCAGATAGCTGACCGAGGCAGTCAACGTAGCGGCCGAAAAGGGCTGCTTAGTGGTATTTCCGACCTGATCAACTCCAACGGAAGCCTGCGGATTAGGCCGAAGATACGCCGTGACCTCTTGCGCTTTCGATTCGTCAATTCCGATCTCGCCGGCAAGCAAGGTGGGGTTATTGGCTTCGAATCGCTGTTTCACTTCATCCCATGTAAGGTGCTTTTGTGCCTGAGCTGGGGAACTGACTCCCCACGCCAACACACTGGCTAGGCATACACCCCGAATAAAACGCCACATGACTCTACCCTCACATCGATTGAACTTTGGTGAATGCGGACACTGGTGGTGTCAGTATTCCATCCGGTTTAGAAGATTAGCGCAGCTACGGCGCTGGCCCCGTCGAATCCGCACTGGCGACAATAGTCGCCCGGCCTAACGAATGTATAACAGCGCGATAAACGATTGGTTACGAAAATGTCGCCGAGACTGGCGGAGAGCGACCGAGATTCAGCAGCCCATCGCTTTGCAGGACCGGCTGGTCTTGGCCGTGGGTGCTGCCCCCAGAGGAGTAAACCGGGTCATGGACGTACGAGTTCTTAATGAGCGCCTCGCCCAGCGAAGTGCGAGTCGAAGCAAGCGTGACTCGATCTCTCAGCGGACCAGACGGAGTCTCAAGGACGACATCAGACACATTTTCCAGCGTGGCCAAGTTGGCGGACGAAGTCGCGGCAAAATTTCCGTGGCCATCATTTAAGAGCACCTCGACAAAGCTCGAATCGAGGTTGGAAGTGACTACGAGATCGAGGTTGTCGTCTCCGTTCACATCGCGGGCGGCAACTCTAAGGCCACCGATCGGCCCACTTACGCCAATTGCCGATTCCACTCCGGCGCTCAATTTCACATGAATGGAATAATTGGTATCGGCCGACTGGGGATTTTGCGATTCGACCTGTGCCAAATCGGGAATACGGTCACCGTCCAGGTCGGCGAAAACAAAACGCGTACCTATATGGCGAGAAGGGCGAAGGCTAGGCGACAGGCGGTTGGAGTTGCTGTGGCCAAAAGAAAAAATGACCGTCGCGAAGAGGCACACCAGCCCAAATTGGAACGGAAGCCCAAATTTTGCGGTGTTGCTGTTCGTCATGACGTTCGTCAAACTCCGATGCGGCGTACATTTCATGGAAGATAGTGAGCCATGACAGGATACACGGCCCGTGGACGCAGGGAAAGTGGAGGGTGTGACGTAGGTCACACAAGGTTGTGACGGGTGGCGCGGCAGGCGTGTGCGGCACCTCCTAGGCTGTGTGTGCGACCTCTGAATTCTTGGTTTTCTTGCGCCTTGCTTGATGCGGCGAGCCTCTGTGGACCGTTCGCGCGACTTATGCAACTAGCCTGGACTGAATGAGTTAGGCGAGTTCTTAGTCAGGTCAAGAGAGCTAGATCGGGAGTAATTACTATGGCCAGCACCCCCCAAACCGGCAGCACTTCCGTGGACGCTGGTGTTCCAGCGAAACAGGTTTACGTGGCAGCCGCAACCTGTCTGGTATTCGGTCTCGCGATTGGCTATTTCTTCCTGGGCAGCCACGCTACTCCCAGCGTCGCGCGGTCTAACTCGGCCGCAAGTGGACCGAATGCTGCCGCTACATACAACGGCGTTCACCCTCAATTGACGATTGAGCAGATGAAGCAGATGGCGGATGTGCAGGCTTCCAGCCTGATCGAAAAGTCCAAAGCCGAACCGAAAAACGCCGGTTTGCTGGTGCAGATCGCGGGAATTTATCAGGCTTCGCACCAGTTTAAGGAAGCCGCGGGCTACTTTGAGGAGGCGCTGAGCATAGATCCGAAGAACGTGTCGGCTCGTACAGAGACGGCCTCGTGTCTTTATTATTCCGGAGACGCGGACGGTGCGCTGGCACAGCTGAATCAGGTGCTGAAGTCCAACCCCAAGGACGCAAATGCGCTCTTTAATATTGGCATGATCAAATATCGGGCGAAAAAGGATCCGGCGGGAGCGGTGGCTGCCTGGCAGCAACTTCTGAAGACGAATCCGAATCTGGAGCGAAAGTCGGTGGTGGAACAGATGATTGCGGAAGCGAAAGCCAGTGAAACGAAGAATTGACGCGCCAGGATTTACAGGAGGAGCGACACGACTTGAGCGAACTTAAGACAACCACGAGCAATTCCTGGAGCGGCACGCAGGCTGTGGCGCTTGCCGTGTTCTCGCTGTTACTGGGCATTAGTGGTGGATGGCTGATACGCAGATCTTTCGCCTCGGAAGTACCGGCGAGCGTAGAAGTGGCGCCGGCAGCCGCACCTAGCGGAGTATCCGGACCGACGGCAGCGGCGAATTTCAATCCCCTGCCTGCGGCGCCTTCTACCGCGGAATTGAAGCAGGCCGCGGATGCGCAGGCAGCACCACTGCTCGAACGACTGAAAGCCGATCCAAAAAATGCGGCGCTACTGGCGCAGGTGGGTAACCTTTATTACGACGCGAAGCAATATCCGGCCGCCATTATTTATTATGAGCAATCGCTGAAGTCGCAGCCGTCGGACACATCGGTGGGAACCGATCTTGGCACAGCATATTGGTATACCGGCGATGCGGATGGAGCCATCGCGCGGTTCACGAAAGTGCTGGCCATCGCGCCCACCAAGCCCGACACACTTTTCAATCTTGGTATTGTAAAGTGGCAGGGTAAGAAGGACGCTCAGGGAGCGATCGCCGCCTGGCAGAAATTGCTGGACGCGAATCCGAATTATGAAAACAGGGAGAAGGTTTTGCAGTTGATCGCGCAGGCGCAGAATCATTGATGCCGCCGGTTTTGCGTTGGCCGCACCGATCCTTTGAAGTGTTCGCGAAAGACCTGGGTTTATGAGTGATCGCCCGATAAAAGCCATCATTGTGGGTGCGGGACCCGCCGGGCTTACGGCGGCCTATGAGTTGGCCAAAGCGGGCCAGCGGGTGGTGGTGCTGGAAAGCGATCCTGAATATGTTGGGGGAATTTCTCGCACGGTGAAGTACCGCGGGTATCGCTTCGATATCGGCGGCCATCGCTTCTTTTCCAAATCGCATGAAGTGGAAGATCTTTGGACGGAAATTCTGGGCGCTGATATGCTGCAGCGGCCGCGGTCCTCGAAGATTTATTATGGCGGACAGTTTTACGCGTATCCATTGAAGCCGTTTGAAGCGCTGTCAAAACTTGGAATCGTTGAGTCTTGCCTTTGCGTGTTTTCGTTTCTGGCAGCGCAGATTCATCCCACGCAGAATCCAAAGTCGTTTGAAGACTGGGTGGTGAACAAGTTTGGGCGGAGGTTGTTCAATATTTTCTTCAAGACGTACACCGAGAAGGTGTGGGGAATGAGCTGCAAGGAGATTTCCGCGGATTGGGCAGCGCAACGGATCAAGGGGCTGTCGCTTGGCTCTGCGATCAAGAACGCGCTGTTGCCGAAGAGCGGAACGAAGGACCGGGCGCAAATGGTGAAGACGTTGATCGACACATTTCGCTACCCGCGACTTGGGCCGGGAATGATGTGGGAAGCGTGCGCGGAAAAAGTGCGAGGCATGGGCGGCGAAGTACTGATGGGACGAAGGGTGAGCGGTTGTCGTTTCGATGCGGAGACGATGTCGTGGACCGTAACCGCGCGCACGGCCGACGGGGGAGTGGAGGAATATCGCGGCGAGCATGTGATTTCGTCGATGCCGGTGCGGCAACTGGCGGCGGAACTGGAGCCACAGCTTCCGGATGCGGCGCTGCGGTCGGCGGAATCCCTGCGTTACCGGGATTTTGTGACGGTGGGTTTGATTTTGCGCGAGCGAAACCGGTTCAATGACAACTGGATTTATATTCACGATCCCAACGTGAAGGTTGGGCGCGTCCAGAACTACAAGTCGTGGTCTCCGGAAATGGTTCCGGACCCGGATTACTGTTGTTATGGGTTGGAATATTTTTGTTTTGAGGGCGATGGCCTGTGGAGCGCGCGCGACGAGGACTTGATTTCTCTGGCTAAAAAAGAATTGGAACAGGTGCAACTGGCGGCCGCGGCGGATGTTGTGGATGGATGCGTGATCCGGCAGCCCAAAGCTTATCCCGTGTACGATGACGATTACAAGAAACATGTGGAAGCGGTCCGGCAGGCGCTTGCGGCGCATTGCCCCAATCTTCATCTTGTGGGGCGCAACGGCATGCACAAGTACAACAATCAGGATCACGCCATGATGACGGCGATGCTTGCGGCGCGAAATATTCTGGCCGGGGAACAAAAGTATAATGTGTGGGCCGTGAATGAAGACGGGGAGTACCACGAAGCCGGGGAAGCCGGCGCGAATTCCACTACGGAATTGAAAAGTGTGGCGGCGACTTCTGTTTCAGCCGGCTCATGAACTTCCTCCGCACTCGCTGGATCCAGCTTGGCGCTTTGATCGCCTTGCTTGGCGGTATCGGGATTTATTCTCTTCGCGAAGAATACTGCGTTACGGATTTTGATACGTGGTGGCACCTGAAGGTTGGCGACTGGATTGTCCGGAATTCCGCGCTTCCGCATACAGGCATTTTGTCGCGCACCGCGGCAGATCGGGCGTGGGTAGCTTACAGCTGGGGCTACGAGGTGCTGCTTTCGTTGGCTTACTCCTGGTTTGGGCTGGTGGGCATCGGGGCTCTGGGAACGATACTGACGGTGGGAGTTGCGTTTGCGATTTATTGGATGTTGCGGCGAATTTCCGGGCGGTTCTGGCTTCCGTGTGTGCTGACGGGAATCACTTGCGCGGCGTTCTTGTTCAGCGGGGCGCCGCGGCCAGTTTTCTTTTCTTACATTCTTTATTGCGTCACGCTTGCACTGCTGTTTGAGTCGCAGCGAGCGGAGCGTGTGCAATCGCTTTATTGGTTGCCGTTCGTTTTTGTGCTTTGGGCGAACCTGCATATTCAATTCATCTACGGGCTGTTTGCGGTGGGGTTGTTCGTTGCCGTTCATCTCTCGCAGCAGATTCTTGCGAAATCTGGATTTTCTCCCGATTTCCTGACGCGCTCTTCGCTTCCAGGGAAACCACTTGCCGTGATTTTTGCTCTTTGCGTTTTGGCTACTTTCCTTGGACCGAATTTCTATCATCCTTATCTGGTTGTCATGGCTTATACCAAAGCGAAATTCACTTATAGCGTCATCGTGGAGCTGCAGCCGTTGCCTTTTCGTTTGCTGGGCAATTTCATCGAGCTTTTCCTAGGGGCGGCAGGTTTTTACGCGGTAGGTTGGCAGAAGAAGCTTGATCCGTTCAAGCTGGCGCTTCTCGTGGCTGCGAGTATTGTGTCTTTTCGTACTATGCGGGATGCCTGGTTTATTTGCTTTACCGCCGCCGCGTGCGTTGCGGACTTGCGTACTTCCGAAACTGCAACGCGAACCCGCGATTCGTGGCGCGAACTTGCGGCTGTGGCAGGAGCGGTCGTTCTTTTATTGTTCGCTGGCGCGAGGTTTACCGATTTCAGTGCGCGAGGACTTGACCGGGCTATTAGCGCGAACTATCCGGTGAACGCTGTCAATTTTCTTCGGCACAATTCATTTTCTGGCCCGATTTATAACAATCTGAATTGGGGCGGCTTTTTGATGTGGTATCTGCCGGAGTTGCCAGTGGCAGTCGATGGGCGCAACGACCTCTACGGCGATCAACTGGACGAGTTGTTCTACAATTCACAATCCGCGTTTCCGAGCTACAAGACGGACCCGTTTCTGAACGAGGCTCGAGTGGTGGTGCTGGATTCGCGGCTGCCCCTGGCGAAGATCCTGACGATCGACCCGCGCTTCCGGCTGGTGTATCACGATGACATCGCGACCGTTTACCAGCGTCAGTGAGCGGCGAATGCCGCGGCGCCGGTTCGTTTGAAAATAAAATAGGTTTGACGGACGTAGACTCCGCGGCGGTAAAGCTGGTAGCCGTCTGAAAAATGCACCATCTGGTAGCCGACGGAAGCGAGGCCATCGACGACGTGCATATCCAAGATGCGCTGCGGATCTTCATCAAAAATGACGATGTAACCCGGAGAAACTTGCGCAATCTCCCCTAAATCCAGACTTTTGCCGTAGAGCGGCAAACCATGATGAAAATAAGTGGTAGGAATATTCGAAAAAATGTTGTGGTCAAAGTATGCCTGGATTCCGGAAACACCGTAGGAAAAACCGAACATCGGTCCCTGTTGCGCGTTTTCGGATTTAAGGAACTTCGCGGCATCTTCCGCGCCGCTGTAGGGATAAAGATATTCGTGATGTATGGCGACGACGGAATCCCAAATCTGGATTCCGCAAAAGAGCAATAACAGCAAGACCATTCCTTGCGTGGCGCGCCGTTCGAACACGCTGAAAGCAGCGCGTTCCTCCGGAGTGGGCCAGGCAATCCACAGCCCCGCGAGGGCGGCGATAGTTACGGTTCCCTGATGATGCGCGTAACCGTGGACTACGACGTACAACGCGATGAGAGCAGCGACCGGCATCGCGTACACCAGGAATTTGCCGCGCATCGCGCAGTAGGCTCCCGCAAGGGTGGCGAACAACACCGATGGGAGCGTGAAATCCAGAAACGCCCCGGAAAATATCGCTTCTAATTTCATGCGCACCGTCACTACGTTGGCTCTCAGAAGCGCGGCTTGCTGCGTCAATCCGTTTTGCGTAGCAAATTCCTGCACGTCCGGCGTTGGTTTCAAAATTATAAAAAGAAAGACGAACGTCAAGGCGAAGACGGCGGCACTGATTGCGTAACGTCTCTTTACGTCCGCGTTTAATTCGCGCCACGACTTTCTGGCTTCGAGCAAGTAGGCCAGCTCCAAACATCCCGCAAAAATCGCGCCGTGCACTGTGAGCAGAGCCAGAAGAACCAGCACCAGGGTAATGCGTTCGGGGTGGCGGAGATCCTTGAACAGAATTGCCGCACAAAAGGCCAGGAGCGGCAGAAGCGTGTACGGGCGCGCGATTACCGCATATTGATAAACGAAGACGTAGCCGAACACCAACAACCAGCGGATGAACCGCGGAAATGGAGCTTTGAAGAGCAACACTGCCGCGCCGGCAATAGCGAAGAACGCTCCGATGTAGCCGATGGCGCCGTAGCCGGCATGAAACACGTGCTGGACAAGCCACAAAATTGTGTGCCAGAGCGCGGGCGTGCCTTCATAGCGCATCTCGTGAAACCAGATCATCTTCAGGCTGAGATCTCGGGCGATGAGCCATGCCTGCGCTTCATCCGCCCATTTTTCGTGATACTGAAGGGTCCAGAGAACTACAGCGCTGTAGGCGAGCAACACCAGGCCGTCGCCGATCTTCCACCAATTCGGCGTTGGCTGATTCCTGGTCGTTGTTGCTGCTCCGTCAGACACGGGTGCGTGGCTCCTTATTCCTTCTGCTGCTGTAAAAGCACGATGGAAATTTCGTCTTCGTAAGCGACCTGAAAACCGGGCAGATCTCGCAGCGCTTCGCCCATCACACCCGGCTTTTCGAAGAGCAGCGTGCGGGCCAGCCGCATTGGCGGAAACGCCTGGTACGGTATGTCCGCCTTCATGGCCTTGAAGTAGTCGATCTCCTCCTGTTCGGGATAGAGACCGCGACGCGAGTCGATTGCCACCGGATATTCGGGCAAATACCAGGTGAGAAAGCCTCCCCAGGCATAGGAGTTAAACAGCGGCTCCGGCAATTGGTGCTGGCGAATGAAATCGCTGGCGCGTATGGGATAGCGCGTGGCGATCTTTGCCAGAAGCGCTTCCCGTTGGCGGGGGACACGAATAGCGAAGGTAAGGGACACAAGCGCGAGGGACGCTGCGACTGAGATTAGCGTTTGACGTTTCCATATCTGGGTTTGCTGCGGCGACGATGCTGCGCTTCTCTGCGGAATGGTGTGGCCGATGCAGGCTACGGCTGCGAGCGCGAGCAGCCAATTGTCTCGTTGCGAGTGGAAGGCTAGGGCGGAGCAGCCGATCAGGAGCCCGAATTGAAATAAATCGCGAGAGCGACGTATGCCAAAGAACAAGAACGCCGTCATGGCGAACAACATCAGCACGTAATCCTGTGGCTGATGGAATGTCATCGCGGCGTAGCCCGGCAAGTAGCCGTTCACCGCGCTCGTCTCGAACGCGAAGAAATCAGAGTAGGCGTAATATCCGGCAGGATTCAGCAAACTGGCCAATATGCAGGCGATTCCGACAATTCCAATGGAGCCTAACGGAATCACCGCATCCGGTTTTTGCAACCAGCGCCAGTTCCCTGCCCTGCCCAACTGTTCGAAAGCCAGCGCGAACAAAAATAAAATATACAAGGCGATGCCGTACATGAATCCGATGTCCAGATTGGCCCACAAGAAAAACAGCACGGGAAGAAAATACAATCGCCGAAGATTCCCGGAGTTTCGCGTATCCAGAAGGAGAAACAATTCAATCCCGAACAAGATCACCGAGACACAAACAGCGTCGGGGCCCACACCCGCGAGAACATACTGCGCGATTGCAGACAGAGCAACGGCACTCCAGAAATTCCGCCAGCCTCCGGCCAGGAAAAATGTGATGCCGGCAAGCGCCAGGCGAAAGAACATCAGCAACGCAGGAACAGCGCGCAAACCCAGCAGTCGATACGCAAGCGCCACCAGAAGGTCGTAACCCCAATTGAGGTCGTGCCATGGCGTTCTGTCCGCCTGGGAGAAGAGTCCAAATTCCGGCCAGCTTCGGTTCTGTAGAATCCAGCTTCCTAACTTCAAATGTCCCCAAATCTCCGGATTCACTAAAGAATGAAGACTGGCGCTTTCCCAAATCGCGGCACCGCTGAAGAGCAACACGAAAGCCACTGCCCGGAGCACGCTTTCCCCGAACAGACCACGGGCATCGCTGGCAGAATCTCCATTTTGCATATTCAGATTTTCGACTTACTTAGAAATTGTCGCTCAACCACAGACTATAGCTGACATCCTAGTGTTTTTTGGGCATCCGCAGCGAAGATGCGGCAGCACTCATCGTCACCGTGCCATCCGGATTGTGGGCCGCATTATGGCACGTCAGCGTGCAGGTGTTCGACGCTCGCGTGTAGGAGATGGGGGCAGTCTGATTCTGCCCGACGACACTGATATCGAAATTCACCAGCCGCTCGCCGGAGACGGAGGGGTTGACCGCGCCTATGCCATGCGAAGTGTGGCAGACGGAGCAGGAGAAGCCGTATTGAGAAACGTGGAGGCTGTGTTGCGTCCAACCGGCATTCGACATGATGTTATTCAGATCGTGGCATTTCGCACACATCGCGTAGGGCCCTTGCGGGCTGACGTCGGGCGTTGGAAACGTGTTCGTGACCGTGCCACCGGGTGTGGCGGCCTGGCTGAACTGATAATTCCGTTCCAGGATATGCGGGTAGATCGAACCGTGCGGCCCGTTTGGCCCGGTACCACCAAATTCGCGGTTATCGTCGCTGGCGTGGCAATCGGTGCAGAAGATCTGTGTTCCCATGAGGCGCGCGGAGGCAGTGCCATTCTGATTCAGCATATTCGCAAGCAAGCTCGGCTGCGGCAACGGGCTGCTGCGGGGATGCGCCACCGGATGACTTGAAGTGGCATTCGAGCTGAACTGCGGCACAAGGTTCAAGGGGTCTGTCGCGAAAACGAGCCGCGTGGGCAGATAGCCGTACTTGATCAAAACTTGTTTTCCGACGCTGGTGCCATGGCAGCGGAAGCAACTTTCATACTGGTTGACGGCCGGGCTGACTACGGTGACGCCGTCGATGGCGCTGACACCGGTGACATTTGTCTGTGGCGGTCGAACCGTGGGCGGCAAGGAGAAGGTGGTCGATTGATTCGCGGCGTGTGCGTTGTGGCAGTCCACGCAGGTCGCGTGGCGATTGTTATTGAGCACGGCGGCTTCCGCTTCATCGTGGACGTTGGCGCCCGCGGGTAAGAGATGGGAAATCTTGGAGAATTCACCATAAACATTTGGGGCCGCGGGAGAAATGTTTGCTCCACCGCCGTGGCAGGTGATGCAGTCTTGCGTGCTGGGATCGACGCCGGGCGCAGCGGGTGTTGCCAAGCGCACCAGCCGCGAGGGGCCGTCGGCGTTGTGTTGCGTGTGGCAGGAAGTGCAGGCGTTGACGGCGACAGTGGGGTAAGAACCGACATTGGCGGTGCTCGCCACTTGATTCGTAGCGATCGCGTGGATGCTGGTGGTCCAGCCGGTCAACATATTGGTTTGTCCGGTCATGATGCGATTGGGATCGTGGCACGCCAGGCACATTTGTCCGTTGGAACTATCGCGGACCAGGAATTTTTGCGCCACACGATCGATGCCTTGCACGTGCGCATTGTGGCAGCTGATGCATTCTATGTTGCCGGAAACCAGCTGGACGGCACCCGTGGGATCGGCGGTCACTCCCTGGGCGACAAGCGAGGCGGCCATATCCGGCCCATCTTTCAGGGGCATGACCAGGCTGAAGGGGTGCGAGCCACTCAGATTTGTGCCCAGCACATCCATGTTGTTCATGGTGCCGGTGACAGGAATTTTTCCGTAGACGGCGGTTTGGCCCACGGCAACTGTGCCATCGTGACAACTCAAACAAAGACTGCTGGACTTTCCCAACGTGGGTTGTGTTCCCTGCTGCTTGAAGGTGGTGCTGGTGTAGAGCGTGTAGGATTGACTGGAAAGTGTTTGGTTCCAAAGGGGCGTGATGCCACCAATGCCGCTGTGTGGCGCGTGGCAGAAAGTGCATCCGAGTCCGCCTTGCGCGGTAACGGAAGAGCCGCTGCCGGGAGACATATTATGCATTCCCAGAACGTCTCCCTGAATTGGTGGCGCGGTTGTCTGTGCCTGCGCGGTGGGACAGCGCGATAGAGTGATGAGTGTGAGGAGGATCAGCGCGCGTTTCAAGGCGTCCTCCCTGCTGCTGTTTTCGCGGCGAAATAGTGATAAACCTGCACGCGCCCGTTGAACGAATCCACAACGTAAATGCGGTCCTGGGCGTCGATGGTTAAACCAGTCGGCAGTTGAAATGCCCCCGGTTCCGTGCCGCGTTTGCCGAAGTAATAGAGGAGTTGGCCTTCGCGATCAAATACCTGAACGACCGCCAATAATCCGTCGACTACGTAGAGATGCCCTTCGGAGTCGAAACCTACGCCCTTGGGACGGAACATGCCGCCCACATCGTCGCCAAGTTTGCCGATGGCGTATTGAAATTCGCCATTTTTGTCCAGGACCTGCACGCGGAAGTTCATGGCATCCACAACCGCCAGGTTGTCGCCATACAAGCGCAACTCGGTCGGATAGTTGAACTCGCCATTGCCGGTGCCGAGTTTGCCGATCTTTTTCAGTACGCTGCCTTGCATGTCCATCAGGAAGATCTGATTGCGTAGGGTATCTGTGACGTAAATCCGCTGGGCGGCGGAATCCACGGCGATTCCGGTCGGCCGTTTGAAGAATCCTTCGCCATATTTTAGGCTGCCGATGGTTCGTTCAAATTTGCCGTTTGGATCGAAGACGAAAATCTTGCCGGAGTCCGAATCGGTAACGTAGATCTTGTCCTGGGCGTCCACGGCGACGCATTGCGGAGAAACCAGCGGATTCTTGTCCTTGTCGTAACGGGAGAGGAATTTGTATTTTTCCTTCGTAAAATCAAAAATGTGCACGCCGTGCGCGCCTGGATCGGTGATGATGATGCGCCCTTTGGAATCCGTGACGATGCTGTACGGCCGAATCATGTTTTTGTAATCGGGCGCGCCGATCATCACGTCAACGACTTTGGTCCAGAAGCCGCGCTTGGGCTTTACGTCGTGTTCATTGCTGAAGCTGCGCTCGTAGCTGAGCTTGCGGCCGCCGTCCATCAACAAGTCCGGCATCTCGATTTTGGTTGGCTCTTTCTTCTTGTCACCGGCCGCGCGTACAGGCAGCGCAACAAGGCTCAGCACCATTCCGGCGAGGCACACGACCAGAGTCCTGCCGACGAGCTTCGTTCTGCCGTGAGCGCTCAGAAGAAGTTGAACCATCGCTGTACACCAATAAAGTACGAATACGTATGGGCCGCTGGGGTTCCGGAAGCACTGATGCCCTGCAGGAAGTTGGTATAGCCGCCCAGGATACTGATCCTTCTCAGCCTATATTGGAACTGGCCGTAAAAAATGTTGGTCTTGTTGTTGGAAAAAACTTCGCCACTGAGCGTGTCGCTGACCGCGTGTGAATAGGTGCCGGAAATCGACAGCCGCGGCAGCGGCATGATCGTGACCGAGCCTCCGTAGCTGGTGCCATTGTAGACAATGAGCCCTTCCGGCAGCAATCCAGGGGTTGGAGGAATGGGCTGAATGCCGGTGCTGGTAAGGAGAGCGGTGCCATTCGCTTTCGTGTAGTTGGCACTAAGCGCGATCTGGCGCAGAGCGAGCGAAGTGGAATAGCTTTCGCTGGTATTGTCGCTTCCCGGCTGGTTGGTCAGGCCGTTGTGACTGCCATTGAATGCTCCGGTCCATTGCTTGCCACGCCCGAGTCTGCGGTGCAGGTTAGCGGAATAGTTGTAATAGGACGTCGTGTAGGTGACCAACAGGGTTTGCACGTTTTGCGCGTAGCTGAAGTTTCCGGAAGTTTCCCAGCCGGCAAAATTACGGAAGGCGCTGAGGTTCAGGATATAGCCCAAGGCATTGTTCGAAAATTGATTGGTGCTTTCGATCACCGTGGCGGAAACCGTGAAGATATCCAGAATTCGCTTGTTATAGCCGACCGTGCCGCTGAAATAGGTGCCGTTGTAGGTCTTGCCGAAATATGACTGGTCGAAATAGGTGATCTGGGCCTGGCTGAAGAGATTGGGAGTAATCAGATAACTTGCCCCGGAGCTCAAGGTGTCTGACCGCGATTGAGAATTGTCCGGCAGAAGCGCGATCCCGCCGCCATTTCCGGCAAGGCCCTGGTAGAAGTAGCCATTAAGATTGTCAGTGAAGCTTTGGTCTGCGAAAAGAGTCAGCTTGGCGGTGGGGTGAAAATTCAGGAGCGCCGTTTCCGTGTCCGTGGTGAAATTTGTGGTGGAATTGCCCTGATAAACTTCGCCGAAATCACCGTCATAAGTAGAACGGTTGAAACTCAACGCGATGGAACCGTTTACCGGGAGTTTATGGAATCCATTGACGCTGTAGCTGTTGCCGTTGAAGTCCGACGTGTTTGTAGCCGACTCTCCACTTAGAAACATCGGGATATTTGCGCTGTAATTCACGTGCTGATAGTTGGCGTTCAGGGTCCAGCCAGCCAAACGATAAGAGCTTCTAAGGTTCAACGTTCGCGTACTCGAGTTGGATTCCTCGTTCGTGCCGTACACGTTTCCGGTGCCACTTCCTTGCGAGTAGGTGACGGAAAAGGTGGGCCAGTCCGGGAGCAGGGCGCTCCAGCCGACACCAAAACCCTGTCCCGTACCAACGGTGGTGAAATTGGGCGCGCCGGCGATTCCGTAATTCCCGGTGTTGTTATAGGCGTAATGATAATCCACGAATCCAGGGAAACGGCTTCCGCTGAAAAGGTTCGTGGTGGCGTCCACGCCGCTGGCATCAGTGAGAGATGAAAAGGTGGAGTTGGAGCTGGAGCGGTTGTAGTAAGGGGTTACGGCGAAATTCATGAAATTCGGATCGTAATAATTACCGGTAAGTTGTGCATCCGCGCCAAAATCCAAGCCGTGTTCGGAGGGAATCAGGTTACCGTAGTCGCCCGCGTAGCCCGCGGTGATATTGCCATTCATGCGCATGGTGACATCGTTGCCGACCTGCACCTGTGCCAGTGTTGCTTTCGCGATCAGCAACAGGAGGAAGCAGGCGACGAATTTAAGAGTTCGCTTCACGCTGAATGGCCCGTCCCACGGCCAGCGAGTGTTCCGTGTTGGAACGACTCAGATCTTGTGATTGCACAACCCGTGCCAAGTGGCATCCGTCACAGAACTTTTTCATCTCTTTTGTTTTTCAGTACTTACGCTCGTTCTGGCATGGCGCTAAGACATTGCCACTGGCCTCACTGCGACATCTCACCCACTGGAAGTGCTTAATTCCTCAACGATTGGTGTTGCGTACCTCATCGGCAAACACACGTAGCTTTGCTGTAATTCCCGACAGGGAATCTTCTCCGCGCCGTGCGGTTTCACTTCACCGTTTTGGGGACAATCGCGAGATCGCCGGCTCTACAGCACTTCGACTTTTGCTTTGGCGCGCAGCCGTTTATCCAGTCCCTCGCGCAGGCCTTCGTACTTGGCCTTTTGCAATTCCGTGCGGAGCCCGGCTTTCACTTCATCGAAGCTTTGCGTTCTGGCGAGAGGATGGGCGTTCAAGCGGATGATGGTGTACGCCTGGTCGATCTGGATCAGGCCGCTTACCTGCCCGGGTTTCATCGCCATCAGCGACTTCACAACTTGCGGCGGCAATTTATCTTTGGGCACGGCTTTGTGGTCGCCCATATTCACGCGGAAATCGTCCTCGGATACTTTTTCCGCCAGCAGCCCAAACTCTTCATACGATTTAGTCGCTTTGGCCTGGACGAGAGTGTCGTTCGCGCGTTTCAATCCTTCTTTTGCCTGGCTGGCGCTGGGATTCTGGGGCGGGAGGAAAGAGATGGACTGAAAGGCAAAAGATTCCGGAACCTGGAAGCGCGCCTGATTCTTGTCGTAGTAGGCGCGAATTTCCGCCTGGGTCATGGCCGATCTTTCCTCGACGTCGTTCTTCAGCACCTGTTCGATGAGCAGCGAGCGCTTGATCTTGTCTCGCACAGCCTGCTCGGAACCGCCCATTTCCTCGTTCAAATACTGTTGATACTCCTGGGGCGAGTGAAACTGTCTTTTGAAATCTGTTTCGGATTGCTTCAGTTCCTGCGCGGGCACAACCAACTTGCGCCGCTGCGCTTCCTGGTAAACCAACTCTTCGAAAATGATCATTTGTAGCGCGCCTTGGCGAATGGAGGCTTCCTGCGCTTTCGGGAATCCATTGTGCTGTCGGGCGTACGGGAAGATCTCGAGCATCTCTCGCAGCAGGTCGCGATCGGTCAAAACGGCGCCGTTTACTCTGGCGACGGGCTTGTCGCTGATCTGGAATGAGGAGTGAGGGGATACAGCGGGTTGCTTTGCGGTGGCCGTGGGGGCGTGAGAGGAAACCTGCGCGCTGGCGTTTGCCGCGGCGGCTAGTAGTAGAGCGAAAACTACCAGGGACTTCATGGACTGCCTCCAGACTCTCCTAAGAAAAAAGGGGAGAGAGAATTTCTCTCTCCCCCTGAAACAATCGTTCTACTGGAATTGCGTGGTGATGTTGTTGGTGTTGTTGCCCTCGTTCGATTCGCCGAAGTGGCACTGGCGGCAGAACTGGGTCGAGGACGGAGCCTGGGTGCCCGTGTTGTTGACGAGCAGCGGGTTGTAGGGGCCATTGATGAAGAAGAAAGTCGCATAATACTTGCCGCCGCCATCGTTCATGATTTGGCTCTTGGCAGAAGACGTGTAAATGGTCATGACGTGCTGGTTATGGCAGGTGGTGCAAACGACGTAGGGCTTGCCTGCGCTGCTCACGCCATAGGGGTTGCTGTAAGTACCGGGCGCCAGCGCTGGCCAGCCATAGTTGGCGACGAACTGGGCGAAGGGCGTTCCAGGGGTAACTGTGAAGGCGTTGCTGGCCCACACGAGGCCGTTGGTGGTGGTGCTAATGGTGGCATTCTGTCCTACCGGATGATCATTGTTGTAGTTCCCGGCGGTGGTGCCATCGTTGCCGAGCAAAGTCGGGATCGGTTGAGTGCCGTAGGCGGTCTGGGTAGACAGCAAGCCGATCTTCTGTTCGTACGATGAGCCGGTCATCATGTTGTGCTGTGTAACGTTGCCGTCGTGGCAGCTGAGGCAGAGGAGAATGCCGCCGACTTCCGACCCGCCACCAGTGATGGTGCTGGGCAGAACTTCGACATACCTTCCGCTATCGCCAAACGCCAGGGACTTGCCGTATAGAGGGCTGGCATCCTGTCCCCACAACGCGTAGTTACCAGAATCGACTGCTCCACCGTGGCCCGAACCGAACGAGCCGCTGTGCGGTGAGTGGCACCCTGCGCAGCCGCGGCCGTTGTTGTTGTGTGCGCCGAGGACATCCACTTTGGATGACGCGTTCTGGCCCATCGCCAATCCGGCGGTGGCCAGGGCAAACAGTGCTACTAAAATCGCTCTCTTCATATAAGTGTAAAACCTCCGTTGGTCTTGCA
Organism: Candidatus Acidiferrales bacterium; assembly: GCA_963709705.1. Taxonomy (GTDB): domain Bacteria; phylum Acidobacteriota; class Terriglobia; order Acidiferrales; family UBA7541; genus Acidiferrum. The sequence goes on along the minus strand of CAVPXU010000009.1, from coordinate 412,973 downwards.
AGACGCTACTTCCGCTTCGTCCAGCCGGGATTGAGCGCCCCCAGCATGCGGTGTCCCAAAGTGCACCCCGACGGCCGAACTGAAACTGGATCTTGGCGACTCTAAGAACAATGCAAGGTACATAAAATAAAAGAGTTAGAACAACATATAGGATCAGACCAGTCCGATATGCGATTTGGTTTTTGCGTGATATGGCCCAGGACTGATGCGAAATCACACAGGCGACCGCTGTGAAAATGAACGGCGATGCAGGCTAGGGGTCACAATCCTTGAGCTTAGATTGGCTGACGTAACGATGAGTTGATTTTCGACCGGGAATGTTTTGGCGATGCAGATTGTGACGAGATTTGTTCCGAGTTAGAACATGTGCACGAAACGGGAGGCCTCGGAAGGCGGGCCTACGCGAGCGTCAGTTTTGCTTTGGCGGAGCGGGAATTTGTTGGACTTCCGGCGGATTCGGGGAAGAGTTTCTCTCCGCGGCCGCTTTCTCTCGCTCAGTTGCGCGCTTCTGGTGTTCCGCGTCGGCTTCGGCGTCGGTGACATACTGAAACTGTTGCGCGCGTCCCGGAAAAATCTCGGTCGTGAACACGCGATCCCACTTGTCGATGGCGATGGCCACCAATCCCTGAAACTGGCCGGGCAACAATCCGTGTCCACCGATGGCGATCAACAATTGCCCTTCTTTGTTGAAGACCTGAACGCGGTCCTGCATGCCGTCGGCCACCCAGATGTGTCCGTCGCTATCAATGGCTATGCCTTTCGGCCTGGAGAAATAGCCCGGGCCGTCGCCGTTCTTGCCGAAGGTACTGATGAACAATCCGTCCGCGTCAAAAATCTCGATGCGGTCATTCATGGTGTCGGCAACGTACAGGTTGCCTTCCGCATCCACGGCGACGCCGGCGGGCTTGGAAAAGTCACCGGGAGTGGTTAATTCGTGGTTATGCCCGGTCCGGCCAATTTTGCGCAGCAATTTGTAAGTGTCAGCGTCATAGACCAGAACCTGGTCCAACGCGATATCGGCAACATACAAGAACCTGTTCTTGGTATCGATAGCCATGCCGCCGGGCTCGACCATGCCATCGGTGATGACATCTTCGGCCTTGTGGTCCTTGTTGAAGACCAGAATGTGACGCAAGCCGGGGTCTGAAACGAACAGGCGGTCGCTATCGTCCATAGCTAGCCCGATAATCCGAACGAAGTGAGCATGAACGCCATTCTTGATCAACTCCACGTTCCTGGCTTCATCTGTGCTGAAGATGAAGATGGCCCCGACTTTTTGATCGGCTATATATAAGTGACGCGTGGAGTCGACAGCGATCCCGTACGGCTGGATCAACTGGAAAGGCATGCTGAAGACTTCATCGTTGGATTGCGTGCCGGCGAGGCGGTCCATCCACTTGTTCTTTTTCTGGACATTGCCCTGGAGATTGCGCTGTTGCTTGTCCGCGGAATACCAGTTTGTATATTTGATGCGGGCGACGGCGGGGGGATTGGGCCACACGATAAACGAATAATCGATGGGTTTTACAACGGCGGCGTCGTCTTTTTTCTTCTTCTTGCTGGACTGCGCCGCGAGGGGATATGCGGCCAGCATCGTCAGTCCTGCGAGTACGGCCAGCGTTCGACGGAGCCTATGGAATTTTGTTGTGTTTCTTTGCATCGCGCTTCTCCTGAACCCTTGGTCCTACCGTCTGGTCAGATCCTTGTGACACGAGGCGCAAAACTGCGCGTTGTTTTCCTGATCGTTGGCCAACAAGTCAGAGTGCGCTGAAGCGTGCGGCTGGTGACACGTCAGGCAGCTCAATTTCTCGCGGACCTTGGTGACGTCCTTTGGATCCATCACGTCGGAAACGGGGTGACCCATGATCGGATGGCCTTTGCCGTACTGAATGGGGAGCACGACCACTTTGTTCTTTTTGAAGTAGTCGTCCGGCAAGGTCACCGTGCCGTTGAAAATCTTCAGGACCCCCGCAGCTTTGTCCTCCTCAGGCGAAGCACCGGGGCCGTGGCACTCCAGGCACAAAGCGTTTCCGTCGGCGCGAAGAAGTTTATCCCGCTGGCCGCCGTGCGGTTCGTGGCAGGTGGCACAGCCCTGCACAAATGCGGGCTGGTGGTGGACCGGCTTTTTTGCCAGATCCGCGATGTCCGCATGGCAGCCCAGACAGATTTCTACAGGGTTCGTCTTCGGGAGTCCGGGATACTTGCTGGCATGTGGATTGTGGCAATCGGTGCAATCGCCGGCAGCGCCGGGATGCTGCACCTTTGCCGTCTCAATCTGCTTGGCTTTGTCGTCGTGGCAGGTAACGCAGAGCGACTTTGCGTCCGCCTGAGTCAGCACGACTTTCCCATCTTTTGCCGGGGCGTGGCAGACTTCACATTGTTTGTCCGCAAAGGGCGGATGCGTGAAGCGCGCCATAAGCTTGGGCAGGTCGGATTGGTGCGGGTTGTGGCACTGAACGCAATTGGCGGTGGCGAACGGCTGGTTCTGGTGCGCCTTCTGCAAGCCTTCGTCTTTCACGTCGTGGCAATCGATGCACAGCGCCGGAGGGCTCTTGGTAAGGTGGAAATCAAACTCAGGATTGCCCGGCTCGCCGGTTTTGTGCGTAACGTGGCAGGTGTCGCAGCCCATGTCCAGAGCGGCGTGACGGCTACCCTTCTCTGGGACGTTCAATCCGGTGCTGTGGCAGGTCAAGCAGAGATTGTCCTTCTGGTCGCCAGTTTCGGGCTTCAGCAGTTGGTTCTTGTTGTCTGATTCATGGGGATCGTGGCACTTCAGGCAATCGCGTACAGCCGGTGGATGGACCGTACCCTTGAGTTCGGCGGCGTTTTTGTCCTTGTGGCAAGTGAGGCACAGGCCGTAGGGAGTCGCGGTAATCAGCTTTACGCGGGTGACGTCTCTATTCACGCGGACTTCGTGGCAACTTGTGCAGCCCATGGAAATCGCCGTATGCACAAACTTCCCTTTGGCCTTGTCCGCATGGCATTCCAAGCACTTTGCCGCATCTGTATTTTTGTCGAGGGGAACCGGATGAATGTCCGCGTGAACTTTAACTACCAGGAGGAGGATCGCAGCGGCAAGGCCCAAGCCAGTTCCGATTCGTCTTTTGGACCGAGGCAGGCCATCAAGCATTGTTATTCCCCCACAGGCAAACAGCGCGCGGCGCGGGGACGGTGTTCGTCTGTAGGGAGCTTATCTTGTTTCCTTCCGGATTTCTTTCGCCTGCCAGTACGAGTGCGGTGGTCAGCGCCACGGCAAATATCAGCAGCATGACTAAAAATGCGATCCGGTGGGAGCGATCCCTGGTTTTCACCGTTATACTCATAATTCCTGCTGGCCTCAGTGATTGGGTACGGTTGAGGTTCTGATCGGGCATGCTAACCGTAACCCTGAAATGCGTTGTTCCAGGATGCACCTTCGGTGCCGAAAGAGGCAAGAACGCGAAGATTCGCGATGGCGCGGGCAACTCATGTCCTTGGAAAGACTTAGAGAGCGGCGAAAGTGTGACGGCGGACACATGACGGACCGTCGGGTGGACGCGTTTTGGGTGATATGGCCCAAATGTGATGCGAAAACACACAGAGCGGCAGCCGCGTTCGCCCGCAGGGCTGTTTTCCTGTAAACTGTTAACTGCTGGGCGATTGTTTTCGCCTCTGGCTTTGCCGTTTGGAGGATTGCTTGTTGAAGACTGTCGCCACAAGCCTGGTTGTTTCGGGTCTGGTATTCCTGGCCGCCGTCAGCTTGAGCACTCCTCGAGTAGCGGCCGATTCCTCCGCCTCTTCCACGCAGGAACACCATTTACGGCTTTACCATACACATACCGGCGAGCATATTGACATTGTTTACCGCCGCGGAGATCAGTATTTGCCGGAAGCGGAAGCGCAGCTGGATCATTTTTTGCGCGATCATCGTACAGGCGACGTAAAGCATTACGATCCGCATGTGTTCGACATTTTGTCTGACCTGGCCGCGGCTGTGGGTCATCCGAACGCGGAGATCGATATTATTTGCGGCTACCGCACGCCCTGGAGCAACGAATTCCTTCGCGCGCGTTCGGCCGGCGTGGCGAAGAACAGCCAGCACATGCAGGCGCATGCGATTGACATTCGCATTCCGGGAGTCCATACGCTGACTTTGCGCAATGCGGCGCTGGCCCTGGGACGAGGCGGCGTGGGATATTATCCGCGCTCCGAATTTGTGCACGTGGATACGGGCCGCGTGCGCACCTGGTGTTACGGCTGTTCTTCTTCCAGTTCTCACGAAAGTTCCCATACAAACGCAGAATAATTTTAACTGGCTGACGCGTACGCGTTGTCAAAAAGCTTGCGCAGCGCTTTGTCGAAGCCGTAGAGGTCGTTGAAGAAAAGGATCGTGCCGTCCTCCTCGACAATCGCGGTGCCGTAAACAATGAAGACGGGGATGGGGTAGGTCAGGTTCACCTGCTGTTGCTGCTGCGCTTTGAAAGCGGCGTCGACGCGCTCCGGCGTCCATCCAGGATTATTTCGAAGAACCCATATGGCCAGCGCCTTGGGATCTTCCACGCGGATGCAGCCATGACTGAAGTCGCGGCGTGACTCGCTGAACAGGGACTGCGCCGGCGTGGAGTGCAGATAAACGTTCTGATCGTTGGGGAAAATAAACTTGATCAGTCCCAGTGCGTTCTTCGGTCCCGGCTTCTGGCGCACCATTAACTTGCCCGCGCGCAGTTGGCCGAGCACATCGTCGCTGACTACGCCGTCCGTCACTACCTGACCGGAATAGGTGGCCACTTCGAACGCGTTTTTCTGCAAGTAAGCCGGATCCTTGGCGATTTTCGGGATAATTTCTCCACGCAATATGCTGGGCGGCACATTCCAGTACGGCCAGAAGATTAAATATTTCATGTCTTCTTCGAGCACCGGCGTCTGTGTCCGCATGGCGCGTCCGACCACAACGCGCATCTTGACCGCCGGTTTGCCGGGGGCGTTATAGGCACGCAGCACAAACTCTGGAATGTTCACGATGATGGGAGGCTGCGTGAAATTGTCTGGCAGCCAGCGCCAGCGTTCCAAGGTCAGGCGCAGCGCTTCCACGCGATCGCTCATGGGGCGATTTAGTTCCGTGATGGTTTGCGGTCCCAGTTTCCCTGCCGCGTCCAGGCCGTGGCGCTCCTGAAAGCGTTTCACGCCGTCGACCACTTCACCGGAATAGCTCTGCGAATTCTCGGGCACCTGTACGCTGGCTGGCAGATCGCCGAGGTACTGAAGGCGTTTGGCCAGTTTGGCGACGGCTTCGTAGGATTGGCCTGGAGCGATCGGCTTGGCAACTTGCGGCAAAGGGTCAGGCACTTCGGCAGCGGCCATCTGCTCATACTTTTGCAGAGCCGCGAGAGTACGTTGGTAACCGGGGTATGGTGGTTCGATCGGGGCGAGGACTTCTTTCACGCTCGCTGCGCCGACTACGTTTTTCCAAAGAAATTCTCCGGCGTTATGCTTTTCGCGGTCGGGATCGAAGTCTTTGTGGAGAGTTTTGGGATCGACTTTACCCAGATGCAAGTCGGTGCCATAGCGGATGGCATCCACGGTTAGCGCCACATCGAACTTCACCAGCGCAGATTCGGAAGCGGAGCCGGGGCTTTGCAGGGCTTGCAGACGGCCCTCCCAGCGCGCACCGCCGTAATCTTTTGCATCGAGCCCTTTTTCGTTAGCGTTACGCAGGATGCCGATCAGCTCCAGCGCTTGCTGCGTTGGCTTTTCTCCACGGGTCCAAGCCAGGCGGTAGCCAGCTTCATCGTAAAATTCTTTGACGGCGGCGCTCTGTTGAGAAAAATTGGGCCACTGCAAATCGGGCAGTCTACCACTGTCGAGAATGGCACGTAGTTCCTGCTGCCCCGCGGGGCTAAGCGGTTCCGGCGCCAGCGAACCTTGCGCCGGAGCGGTTGCGGTCTGTTGCGCGTTCGGAGAAACAGTTCCGCGCGAGCAGGCCATAAAGCACAAACCAACACACACAAGCAGTACGAACCGCTTTTCCATGGCTCATCCCTTTCTATGGCTAGGTTTTCAGGATTGTACTCGCAATACCGCCGCGCCGGATATGGCATCGTTCTTCAGCGAGTTCAAGGCGCGGTTGGCCTCGCTCAAGGGAAACATCTGCACCTGTGTTCGAACGGGAATTTCGGCGGCTAATTTCAGAAACTCATTGCCATCGCGGCGGGTATTGTTGGCGACGCTTCGAATCATGCGCTCCTGGTAAAGCAGATCGTAGGGGAAGGAGGGAATGTCGCTCATGTGGATTCCACCCAGGATCAAGCGGCCGCCTTTGCGCAGCGCTTTCAACGCGGCGGGCACAATTTCTCCCGCAGGCGCGAACACGATGGCGGCGTCCAACAGGGCCGGAGGAGCGTCGAGCGTGCCGCCCGCCCACTTTGCGCCCAGTTCCAACGCGAATTTCTGATGCTTCGCGTCCCGCGTGGCGGCGTATACTTCCGCGCCCCAATATTTCGCCACCTGGATAGCAACGTGCGCCGCGGCGCCAAATCCATAGAACGCCAGCTTCGCTCCACGTTTGACGTCGGCCATGCGCAGACAGCGATAACCGATGATCCCGGCGCAGAGTAGGGGCGCGGCGTGTTCGTCCAGGAGTCCGTCTGGAATCGGATAGACGAATGCTTCCGGGGCCACGATCCATTCGGCGTAGCCGCCGTTGACGCTATATCCCGTGAACAACGGGGCATCGCAGAGATTCTCTTCGCCCCGCCTGCAATATTCGCATGTGCCATCGGTTTGCTGCAGCCAGGCGATGCCCACGCGCGCGCCCTTGGGAAATCGAGCGGCGCCGGCGCCGAGTTCCTCAATTTTTCCTACTACTTGGTGCCCAGGGATGACTGGCGATAACTTGGGAGGCAGTTCACCCTCGATGACGTGCAAGTCCGTGCGGCAGACGCCACAGACCTGCACGCGGACGAGCACTTGCCCCGGGCCGGGCTGCGGCTTCACAGCTTCTGCATACTCGAGCGGATCATTTTGGATTTTTGCGGGCGCGCGAAGAAGACAGGCCTTCATGGTTCAACCCCGAATCTCTGTCGCTTCGCGCACACCAACAATAGGCGGCCAACACACGTGTTGCAAGCATAATAGCGCTAACTGCGCGGCAACAAAAGGCGATTTCCAATGAAATTTTGCCGGCGCGGCTTGCTTTCCGCAACGCGAAATCCTAACCTCACTTGCTTATGCCGAACTTCACCCCCCAGTTCCTGGCCCTTGGCTTCATCTATTACGTCGTTTTCCTTTTCTCTACCACCTGCCACGAGGCGGCTCATGCGCTTGCGGCCAAAATCGCCGGCGACAACACCGCGGACCTTGGCGGCCAAGTTTCGCTCAACCCCATCCCGCACATTCGCCGCTCACCTTATGGGATGGTGGTGTTCCCGCTGCTGAGTTTTTTCCTTCTGAACGGCGGCATGATCGGTTTTGCCAGCGCACCATACGATCCTAGCTGGGCACGGCGTCATCCGCATCGCGCGGCGCTGATGGCGCTGGCGGGACCGGCGACTAATTTTTCTCTCATGATTCTGGGCGCCATCGGCCTGCGCGTGGGGGCCGCGTATCATTTGATCGAGTGGGATTCGTACCGTGGGCCGCACGGGTTCCTTGGCGTTCTTCTATTTGTGCTTTTCTCGCTCAATCTTCTACTTGGTGTTTTTAATCTTTTGCCAGTCCCGCCGCTCGATGGAAGTTCGGTGATTATGCTGTTGATGAGCGAAGAACGCGCACGCCGTTATCTGGATTGGATTCACACCGGGACATACGCCATGCCCGGCATTCTGGTGAGCTTGATCATTTTTCGTTATATCTTTCCACCGGTGGAGAGCTTCGTGCAGTCCCTGCTGTTGTAGAACATTCCCTGCGCATTCCCGTTAAGAGTTTTCGCATCCTGCCATGATTTGACTCAGAGCGGTAGAGCGGTTTACGCGTTGGTCTCTTTCCCGCACACTGCTTTCTTCTTTTTTCTTTGCAGCCATCCGCTATCTCTTTTCTTTCCAGCTTCTTCAAAACGTTCAGTGGCCAAACAAGTGCTCTCCCTGAATTGGGAGCGGTTATGATCTCGGAAGCCTTGGCGCAATCTGAAGGTTATCGCGTCGAAGTCTCCGGCTGGGATGAGAACCAGTCCTTCTTCGTGGAAAAATCCGATCTAGGCTGGGATGATTTCGCCGGCAAGCATATTCCTTTGCAGCGAATGCTTCCCGATGGCGCCATGGTGTTCGTGCGCGCGCTGCAGACCCAGGGTCTCGGACAATCGGCGCCAATCGTGTACAAGGTGGAGTTCATCGGTTGCGATCCTGACGGGCATCACCAGTTCCGGTTGAATGCGGTCCAGCCCAGGTACAGTCGAGAGATCTCGCCCGTGAATTAGGGGACGATTCCCTCCCACTTCGGCACAAAGGTTCGATTTGGCAATGCCTGCGCCCATAGGTGTTTGCTGAAGAATTTTCGCGTCACGATCTTCCATGACCGTTTTTAATTTTGCGATGCTTCTATCGCGATGGCGTGAAGCAACTTAGGAAGAGCCCGGCATTCGTGTGGGATTGCTTATCGATGCTTGCCTTCTCGAAACATTCTCCATCGTATTTGGCACAGTTGTTGCCTGTCTTTTTCGCATGACTACCGCTACCTACAAACCCATCGAAGTCTCCACCCCACGCACTTCCCTGACGCCCTGCATTTTTGACGATGATCCGGTCGAGCGCGACGCGCTCAGCACGCTCATCTTTGACATGGGATATGAACCCATTTCTACGAGCGATCCGGAGGAAGCTCTCCGGCTCATCCGCGTGGGCCGCTGCCGGCTGGTGTTTGCCAGCATCCACCTGGAGACGCACGAACCTTATGAATTTCTTGCGCGCGCGTTGCGGTGCGATCCGGGGATCCATCTGATCCTGATGGCCCAGGAATATACGCTGGACGCGGCTCTGGAAGCCATTCGTCGCGGTGCGTCCGACTTTCTTCCGCGGCCGCTCGATCACATTCGATTGAAGCGCACACTTGACGATGTTGCGTGTTTGTACGACCAGCGGCGGCGTGTGCGCGCGTTGGAAGAACAACTTCTGAAGGACCTGGAGTTTCATGGCATCATCGGCAAAAGCCCCGCGATGCTCGAAGTGTTCGATTTTGCCCGCAAAGTGGCACGGCACTACACAAACGTCTTGCTCGTTGGTTCCACCGGGTCAGGCAAGGAGCTGGTGGCGCGCGCGATTCACCAGATCAGTCCCGTCAGCCAGCAGCGGCTTGCTGTGTGCAACTGTTCGGCCATGGTGGACACGTTGCTCGAGAGCCAACTCTTCGGCCACGTTCGCGGCGCATTTACCGGAGCTACGGACACGCGGCCGGGACTGTTCGAATACGCGAACGGCGGAACTGTTTTTCTGGATGAAGTGGGAGAGACTTCGTTGGCGATGCAGGCAAAGTTGCTGCGCGTGATCCAGAACCGGGAGATCCAGCGCGTCGGCTCCCCGGAAATCAAGCAGGTGAATGTGCGCCTGATTGCCGCGACGAATCGCGATCTTCGCGCCGAAGTTCTTTCCGGGCGTTTCCGTGAAGATCTTTTTTACCGGCTCAGCTCGATTCAGATTCGCATTCCGTCCTTGGCCGAGCGGTTGGAAGACATTCCTCTGCTGGTTCAGTTTTTCTTGAAGAAGTATAACGACGCATACGGGAAAGATATTGCGGGACTGACGCGCCGGGCGCAGACCGTCTTGCTGCAACATCCGTGGCCCGGCAACGTACGCGAACTGGAAAATGTAATCTCCACAGCATGTATCACGGCGACGGGAGACTTTATCGATCTGAGCGATCTTCCGGAGCAACTGAACCATCGCACTCCGCGGCTTGCGGGCGACGAAGATTGGCAACCGCTCTCGCTTGACGAAGTGCGCAAGGTGCACATCCAGAAAGTTCTGCAAATGTGCAATGGAAACCGGTTGCGCGCGGCGCAAATTCTCGGGATTGGCCGCACCAGTCTTTACCGTTACCTGAAGCGCGACGGCTGTGACTTACCGCCGCGGCTGCGCACCAATGGCGCGGCCGCCTGATCGATTCCGCCTGGTCAACGCCGTCCTGGCCAGTTCCGCCCAGACCAATTCGGCGTTGACGCTTTAAGACGGTGCAGGGCGCGCTGCCGACCATTCCGTCGCAGAGAAATCAGACGCGTTTCTGTGTGTGGATTCCCGGACTTACGTTCCCGGGAATGCTTCAGGCTGCGACGCGTTTATTTCCGCGCTTGGATGGAGAATTGATTCTGGCAGGGCTGGAGGGCTTGGCCTTCGGGCATGGTCAGCAAGGTTCCAACGGCCAGATGTGTGTAATCGGTGATATGCGGATTGGCGCTGGCGAGGCAGCTCCATGCCGCTCCGCGGCCAAAATGTTCTTTAGCCAGAGACCACAGCGTGTCGCCGTGGCGCACTTCGATTACTTGCGCCGAGGCTCTTGCGTGATTTGCCGCCGCGGGAACCACCACTGAACTTCCCGACCTCAGCAAGTCCGCCGGACCGCCCGCGGCATTCAGCTTTCTTAACTCGGGCCACCGCGCGCCGTCTCCCAAATAAAGTTCGGCCAGCTTCCACCAACTCTGCCCCGGCTGCACTTCGATCCGCCGCGTTCCGGCACTCTCGGGTTCGAGCGAACTAGTCTTCTCTTTTCCACCCATTTCCTTGGGCGGCCGAACGTGAACCATGGGACGCGCAGCGAGCCCGGCCGGAGGAATGGAAAGCGTAGGAACAAGCGGCCGCGGCTGGAAGGGAGAAACTCGCGCGCGCGGGCCTTCCACCGGCGGATAAAAGTGCGGCATGCCTCGGCGCTCTGGAGTCACGCTGCGATTCTCCATGCCCGAAGGAAGACCGGGCGTTATGCGCGGCGCAACTTCAAGCTTCGGCTCCGCCAGTGAACTCTCCGGAACCTTATAGGGGAACGGCGTAAATTTCTTTTTCGCGGCCAGTTCTGCTTCACGCGCGGCCTTCTCCTGGCGATAGCGCCTGGCAATTTCGCCGAGCGATTCGGACATTGGATTAGCGTCGTTGGGTTGTTGCTGCGCGTTCTGTTCCGCCGGCGCAGTTCCCTGCTGCCGCTTGCGGGCTTCGACGCGCGCCTGATCTTCCGGAGTTAGGATGGTTTTTCGTTTCAGATCTTCTTCGGTGTAGATGTGACGAGGAGAATTCTGCCCAGCGGCTTTATGCGCTTTCTCCTGGCGCGCGGCTTCCGCCACGTCCTGGCCACGAACCTGAATTGCACAGAGGGAAACCCAGACGATGCCGCAGAAGATAACCGCGCGGCATGCACAAGAGGGCCCCCGGGCTGGACCACTCATTCTCATTCGCTCACACGTACCAATCGAGGAATTACCGGGGGGGACGATTCCGGTCTATAGGCACAGATTCTCTCTCTACTCGGGCAAGTGTGCAACTATCTTTTGCGGTGGGCCCCTTGGCGGGCCCAGTTAGCAGGTGAACGGGTAGTGCAGAGCCGTATGGAGCAATATTTTCCACAATGCTCAATTCTAACTGTTGACTTTGTGGCAATCACTTGTGAGAATCTACACCCTGTTCCCGTACCGCCAAAGGGAGTACCATGCGGGAACATTCAAAGCGGTCTTGGGTGAAGACGGTGAGCTCGATGCAAGTTATAACCGGCCCCTCCCGCAGGCGAACCTCCCGCATTTCCATAGCTGATTCTGTGTGGGTGTATTGGGAGTCCCCTTCTGGACGTGACGTTTCCCGCGTTAAGGATTTGAGTCCTTCTGGCCTGTTCATAGAAACGCGCGCGCGCAAGCGTGAGGGTGAGCTATTGAACTTGCACTTTCTCGTACAGGAAGGTCAAATCCGAGCGGAAGCCGTCGTACGCCACGCTACCGCAGGCCGCGGATTAGGGATGAAAATTAGTTCCGTTCCGTCGCAAGATGCGCCCCATCTGCACCGGCTGCTGACGAGGTTGCGTGAGGCCCCCAAATTGCCTCCGGTGCCACCTAAACCCGCCGGGTCGTAGGTCACTTTTTATGCGCAGTACCATTGACACCTCCGAAGCACGGGACTAAGGTTTTGTTTGGCTCCCTCCCTCGGTAGCAATCCTTCCAGTGAGGTTCTAATGTCCGCTCCAACCATCGAACAACCCACGACGTCATCACGCAAATTCGAAGAGCGTTGGGTCAGCATGCGCTCGCACAAACGCGCGATCGCCAGTTTGCGCTTCCTGCTTGAATGGGAAGACGGTGACAAGCGCCGTTGCGCCAATGCAGTCACAGTCGACGTGAGTCATTCAGGGTGTATGGCAGTAGTGGGCGCCGATCTCCCGCTGCGCCATAAGGTACGGGTTGTACTCCCGGAAACGGGCCGAATCGCTCAAGGCGAAGTAGTGTGGCGCGGTCACGAAGCCTGGGATGTGGGCATCGCGCTCACCGAACCGGACGCCTCCTTCTGGGGCGTCAAGATCTAGCGACTCGCTTTTCTGATTGGATTGCCGCGCGGGGTTGGTCTCGGCGCCGGCCGGGTCGTTCTATGTGTATGCCGCACAACGTGCGGCTTCGTGCGAACATTCTGCTCCAACCAGATGGCCGTTCGACCCAAAGACCACAGGTTTGCCGACAACGCACAGCCGACGGGCGCGTACATCATGTGGGCTGGGTCACCCTACGCACATTTGCACGTCGTGGGACGACCGTAACAATGTACGGAGGGTGACCGGCCTTTTGTTTTTATTGCGCAGCGGCGGATGATTTGGCGCCCGCACCGGTGTCCGCAGTGAACAGGGTGACTTCGACGCGGCGATTCTGCTGGCGTTCGTCGCGGGTCTTTTGTTCGTTCAAAGGCTTGTCTTTGCCCAGTCCGACAATCTGGATGCGGTAGACCGGGATGTTGTGCTGCGCCACGAGATAGGTTTGTACGGCCTCTGCGCGGCGACGGCTGAGCGATAGGTTGTACTCCGCCGAGCCAGTCTTGTCCGTGAAGCCCTGAATGGCGATGAAGTAGCGCTTCACGCTGCCGAGCGACCCGCTGGCCATCTGATCAATCTGCTGTTTGGCGTCATCGGAAAGCACGGACGAATTCACTTTGAAAAGGACAGTAACCGGCGAGGCGGCTTTGTAGTCGTCCAGGTCGGCGATGCGATCGTTCAACTCTGAGTGCAGTTGATCGCGCACCTGATCTGCTTTCTTTGAAGCAGCGTCGGCGCGGCCGATGGCGTCGGTTGCCCGGGCATCGGCTGACGTGGCTTTTTCATCAGCGGCGCTGATGCGCGGCTCGGCCTCGTCCAGTTGTTTTTGCGTCTTTTGCGCGTTCTGGTCTACCTGGTTGACTTTGGCGTTCACGGGGTCAACGGTCTGCGCTACGTATTTTTTGGTAGCGCATCCGCCCAGGAACACCAGACTGAAGGCTAAACAAATTCCAATCGGCCGATTCATTGTGTCTCCCTCACAAGTTGAATGGGCTGGGAGCGATTCGAGTTCGGCGGGCGGAGTTACCGAGGCTGGGTCAAGGCAACCAAATTGCCAAGAGCAATCAGGCGCCCCACCCCCAGAAACAGCTTATTCGCTTTTTTGTATTTCCGCCACAGTTTCTTCGGCGAGATGAGTAACGGAGCCCACGTTGAATCAGGGTGCGAGCGGGCTACTGCGGATACTGCTTGATGACGGTGACGTGCTCTCCGGTGAAATGGATAAACACGGTTCTGTCGGGAGGGTGCCCGTAGATCCAATCTTCGGTGTCGTTCCCTTGGGGATCGCGCTCGCGGACTTTGCGGTCGGGTTTACCGACGGCAGCCACCACTTCGTCGCGGTCCATGCCCAAGACAGCGCGTCGATCGGTAATAGCTTTTTTCATCTCTGGGGGTAACGTGTCGATCCAGTGCACGGAAGCCGATTTTTCTTTGGAGAAATCCAGAAACGGAGCGAGCAGCCCTTTAAGTTCATCCGCGCTGAGGTCCGGAATGTTCTTGGTGAACTGCAGGTATATGGTTCCTCCACGGCCTTGCTGAAATCCTGGGGGACCTTGATCCTGGCCATCGGTTGTCGTGGTTGTAGTGGGGGCAGGTGTGCCGCCCATGCCGAATTGAATATGGTCCAGCCAGTTCTTCTTCGGGCGGCCACCGCCGTTTACGTCGACGATGATGACGTGTTCGCGGAATTCCAGCTTGGTGATCTGGACGGGATCGCCGGTGTTGACGGCAGCGCCGTGCATGCCGATGGCGCGATTCAGCGATTGTTCATCGAGCGGTTTATCCGCGTAAAGCGTGATGCCGTCCTTGCCGCCGGGCAGCGGCTTGCGGGCCTTCGCGAATTCACCCGAGACATAGCGGATCAAAGAAAGCTTGGACGATTCCTGCAAGGTGTCGCTCTTCGACGGCTGCGACGGCGCAGACTTTCCCTGGTCCTCTGAATCTCCAATATTGATCGACGGGTAAAGCGGGATGCGATCTTCTGAGGTGAACGCGTTGTTCCTTGCCGAATTTGCGGCGGGCGACGGCAGAGCGTGCGGCACGTCCGGTAAGTCAGCGTAGACGCAGAAAAGCAAACTCAGCGGAATGGCAAAACGGAAGAACATAAGGTGCAAACGCGGCTCTATCCCCGAGCCGCTACTATTTTATGATGCCTTGAGCGAGTTGAGTAGCGCTCAATTTGTGAAAAAACTACTGGGCCACCACCTGGACCCCCTGCCGGTCAATATGCATCGGCAATAGCTGGCCCCCAGCCTCGACCACGGTTTTTTCGACGCGCTCGCGGGCTTCCGGCTCGATCAGAAGCACCACGCAGCCTCCGCCTCCAGCACCGCAGACCTTGCCCGCCAGGGCGCCCTTGCGGCGGGTGTTTTCGATGATGCGGTCGATAATCTTCGTCGAGATGGTCGGCAGATTGCGCCGGCGGAACTGCCACTCCGTGTGCATCAAACGGCCGGTTTCCGCCCAATTCCCTGCCACCAGCGCGTCGCGCATTTTTTGTGCTATTTGCGAAATCTTCTCCAAATTGCTGACTACAGCCTTTTTATTGTCGATATGGGCCTTGAACACTCCCCAATTATTGATGGCCGATTGCCGCGGCTTGCCGGTGTAACACACCACCAGGCGGCGTTCCAGTTCGTCGAGGTTCACGTTAATTTCAATGCGGCGCTCGCCGCCGGGAATCAGCTCAATCGCCGCCGCGCCGCCGAATGCCGGGGGATAGTGATCCTGCATACCGGTGGGAATGTGAATCACGATGGCTTCGGCGTCGCGGCTGATATGAACCCAATCGACCTTGCTGCGGCCGGCACCGGTGAAGCGATCGAGCGCGGCACAGATCGCCACCGCCATGGCGCTTGATCCGCCGATGCCCGCGCCCGCGGGGGCTTCGGAATTCGTGGTGAGGGAAAATCCGCCGGTGGGATGAAAGAATTTGACGATCTCGGCGAGCAGCGGCAAGCGGTAGCGTTTGGCTTTGAACAGGTGGTCCAACGAAGTGAATGATTCCGAGCGATTGGTGTCCAGCGACACGAGTTTGATCCGGTCGTCGCCCACCGGGTGCGTCTCCACCACGCAGGAAGCGTAGCGGGAAATGGCGGCGTTGACCGTGACCGCGCCGGGATGGAAGAGGTACAACGGCCAAATATCGAGGGTGCCCCCGGCAAGGTCTACCCGCGTTGGTGCTTTCGATTCGATGCGCATAGTTGTCCTAGAAGTGAAGTGAGCGAGCAGGTGCTGGTGCGAATTCTACTACGCGCCGCCGGAAATCACCCGGTTACGTGTGAGAACGTGCGGTCCGTTTTCCTTGCGAACCGCCTGTGCGGGATTGGGCTCAAAACAGCGGCGGCAGCGCGCTTCGTACGCATCGCTGGCGCCGACAACGATCAGATCTTCGTTTTCCACGAGGCGCTGCGTGTGCACCGCGGGGTTGCCGCAACGCACACAGATAGCCAGCAGTTTGGTGATTTCTTCCGCTACCGCCAGCAGGCGCGGCATGGGTTCGAAGGGGCGACCGCGAAAATCGGTGTCCAGGCCCGCGACGATCACGCGCTTGCCAAGATTGGCGAGCTTGGTGCACACATCCAGAACTTCCTCGCCCAGGAATTGCGCTTCATCGATGCCGACGACTTCCGTGCGCGGCTGCAATTTCTCCAGGATTTCGGAGGCTTTGGTGACGTTGTCGGAAGGTATGCCCAAACCGGAGTGCGAGACGATTTCATTGGCCGCAAATCGCGAGTCGATGGCAGGCTTGAAAATCTGCACGCGCTGGCGTGCAATTTCCGCGCGACGCAACCTGCGAATCAGTTCCTCACTCTTGCCGGAAAACATCGGGCCGACCACGACTTCGATCCAACCCATGTTGCCCTTCACGATATCCACGGTGCACTCCTCCGTTTCGTCTGCCTGATCCTTACAAACCCGCTTCTTTTTCGTTCTACTTTACTTTACAGAATACACCGTCCCTCAAGAGTTTCCCATCAGGCGCCCGACGCAATGGCTTTGCGGTACATTCTTGCGTTGTAGAACGGAGCGAAAGCCGCGATGGCCGCCAAGCGGAACGATTCCTGGCGCGAGATGAGGTTTCGCGAAAGGACGCCCCACGCGCCTTGGCCGTCGCGGATTCCCACTTCTCCGGCAAAGCGATCGATGGCCGCGGATAGTTCCGTGCCGCGTGAAAGAACTTCCTCGGCCAGCGCTTCCGGCAATTCGACACTGCCGGAGCAACCGAAATGGCCGGTGCTGCCGTCGCTGGCGTACGCCCAACTCTCAAGGAAGACTCTCTTCACAGCGTTTTCCACGACAACGTCGAGGCCGCCTTCGAGCCCAACGAAGTAGTTTGCGCTTATTGCTTTGGTTTTCACGCTCTGTTGCAGTGCCTCGACACGATGGCGGGCGCCCTGCATAAGTTCGTCGCGGGAAGTGGGAGTGTGACTGACGCCGCTCTCTACTTCGTAGCCTTCCACTTCCAGTGTGATTCCTTCTTCGAATAATGGTGCGATTGCCGATGCCGCTTCCTTCACTGCGTTCAGTTTTGGACGCCGCGTGCTGCCCACGGCGATCAGGTAACGCTTCATGGATGGGAAAATCCTCTGCGCGGATTCTAGCGGGAAATTGCTCCGTTGGTGAGCGTGATTCTTGTGAGCCTGAGGAAAATTTGTGGAGATGCGAGCTTTACCGAACGTCGTGAATGGCAGCGATGCGGGCGGTGCTCTCCTTGATTCCGGCTTCGATACCGATGGCGATATAGAGGTCTCGAGCTTCTTCCCAGAGTGCTCTGGATTGTTCCCATCGCAAGACTGCCAGGCTGCGAATCGCGTTAGCCAAGTCGAGTGGCGAGCGGTCCTGGTGTTTGCGATAGAGACTCAGGGCCTCAAGGTAACAGCTTTCCGCCAAGTCCGAGCGGCCCTCTTCGTGATAGACATCGCCAAGATGCCTGACGGTATGGGCCACAAGCAATGGTTCTTCCAGTTGGCGGAGTAATGCCACGGATTCCTCATAACACTTTTGTGCTGTCGCGCCATCCCGGCGCCGCGCCGACTCCCCTGTCTTTCTTAGCTCGCGCGCCCGGGCCAGCTGGTTGGTGGAATTGTGGTTCATAGCTACGTTGATCTCCTTTACACCCAAGCGGTATATGCAACGCGCCGCTCGGCTGCCAAAAAACTTCGCTTTGACAGCTGGTTTTCAGGCCTCTAAACTCGCAGGTATGGTGGTCAATCTTAAACCGAAAACAGAATCTCTCCTAAAAGAGCTTTCCGCAACCACTGGGCGCGCACCCGATGAGTTGGTTGAAGATGCCATGGCCGGCTATTTGGCGGAATTGGCTCAAGTCCGTGGCACATTGGATCGCCGGTACGACGACATCAAGAGTGGGCGCGCGAAGCCCATCGACGGCGAAGAGGCCTTTCGTCGACTCCACAGCAAAGGCGAAGACCGACGCCGCTCATGAGCGGCTTTGTTTTCCACCCAGAAGCGCTCGCAGACCTGGAAGAAATTTGGGAATATATCGCGACAGACTCTCTAGACGCAGCTGATCGGGTGCTCGAAGAACTCCATGAAACGATTCGCTCCCTTGTTCCTTTCCCTCTAATGGGCCATGTCCGTACGGATCTCAGTGCGCGGGCCTTACGCTTTCATCCCGTACGAGACTTCCTGGTGGTCTATGCGCCAGAAGAAAAACCGCTCGTTGTTATCGCTGTCCTTCACGGCCGCCGCAATCCAAGAGTTATGGCAGCCATGCTGCGCGATAGAGAATAAAACGCTATCGAAAAAATTGTTCGCTTTTGACATACCATCCTGCCATGACAATTTCCCTCGAAGCAGTCCTGCTTAGCGTTTGGCGGCAGTCCCTCATGGAAAACAGGAAGAGCGTCACGGTTGAAGACGCGAGTTTTCCGGTTCGATCGACTGCTAAGAGAGGGCTGAAGCAGGTTGACTTTCAATAAGAGGGAAGGGATTTGCGCGGGCTGGAACAGAATCCAGATACGAAATCGCGATGGGCGGCGATTGCTAGAAACGGCACCAAAGTGATGCAGTTTCTGGAAGCCGGAGGATACATCGCGGTTGTTTCGGACGGGAAGGTGCACCTGTATCGGCCGAAGAAGTGATGGGTGGGTGGGATGAGGATTCGTCGGGTGAATTTGGTATAGGCGGATGAGAGGCGAAGTGATAGATTCGCGCCTTCCGAACTAGGGATTTTCAAACTGCGAATGCAGGAAGGAAAAACACCATGAGCGAGAAAACTAAAACCTGCGCCCATCCGCCGTGTAATTGTCCGGTGAAGGCCGGAGATACCTATTGCAGTGCCCAGTGCGCAGCCATGGAGAAGACTCCCGACTTGACCTGCGAGTGCCACCACCCCGGCTGCAAAGGAAATATCGGTACTTAACTTCCAGTCGATCCTTCGAAAAAAGCGGCCCGCGCTTTCCCGAACTATGTTTTCGAAGCGCGACGGCCGTACTCGTGTGCAACTCTGCTGCTGGAGAGGTGATTGCGCGGAAACGATAACCGTGAAGAAAAGAAAAAGCAGAGCGAGTCGCTTGGCCGGATTACGGCAGAATGGTCGTGGGTGCGGGTGAGCTGCGGGGAAGATTGGCTGATAAGAGATGAAACGGACGAGAGCGGAGAATGGAGCGGCCTATGAGAATCGAACTCACGCCTGAACCTTGGCAAGGTTCCGTACTACCATTATACTAAGGCCGCTCCGGCCATTTATTTTTATAGCATGCTTACGCGGGAAAACCAAACCGCTTTGCTACCGCGTGCGGAGAACATCTTAACGTTCAGGAAACTTGTGTGACCCGCGCCGACTTGACGATGGGGGAACGGCGCTGGCGTTCCGCGAAGCGATTGGCCTTTTCTTTGTCGGTATACACCCGCCCGAAAGTTTCCCCATCCGCATAGTTTACGGTTACCAAAAAGTGATGATGACGTCTGCGGCGATCCTTGCCGAACTCCGATTTCTCATCTCGCACCGTCTTGCGCGGGGATTTAGACGCTGATTTTGCCACGGGATTTTTCCTCAATCTCTGTATGGCTCGAGGCCGTTACTATCGCAAGAATCTTTCTTTTGCGCAAGTGCAGGGGAACGGGCCGCTAGCTTCACCCATGAATTTTGGATGAACATTCTTACCATCAAGTTACTCGCTTCTTCCACGAAAGCCAACTGATAACGAAAACATAATCAAAAGTTGGTGTCCTGTCCACTAATTAATCTCGATACCCTCCGCGTTTCTGGCGCCTACACTTTCTCCCGCCGGGGGTATTTTTCATGAAACATTTAGCGATCTTGTGCGTCTTTAACTATGACAGTTGGTTATGATTCTTACGGCGCAGAAGGACGCTAACATGATTGTTATAGAGAAACAGCCGCCACTCCTTGAGGACCTCCGGAAGCACACGCCGGAGCAGATGGCGGAGCTACGGACGCTTTTGAATATAGGCATCTACGGACGGCCCGACGTCCGGCGGCCTGGATTTTACGAAGTCGATGGCATGAGCCACGTGTATTACATCTTTCGTTATCCCACGGGCCATAAAGTGCTGCTGGTGGCTGCATGGCAGAAAGAAATCGACCCCGTTGCGGAGTTGGTGGCGTATAGCTGCCCTGCCGCCTGAACCCGCAAAATTCGCTAGGCTTTAGGTTTGATGATTGGCGGACCCTTCCTGGTCCGCCTTATTTTTTATCCAGCTTCAGCGAAGCGGAATTGATGCAATAGCGCATGCCAGTGGGATTCGGGCCGTCATCGAAGACGTGCCCAAGGTGCGCGCCGCAGCGGCTGCAGGTGACTTCGGTCCGCTCCATGCCGTGCGAGGTATCTTTCGTCTCTTCTACGACTTCGGGATTGGCCGGGTCATAAAAGCTGGGCCAGCCGCAGCCGGAATGAAACTTGGTTTCCGACCGGAAGAGCTCCTGGCCGCAGCAAATGCACTTGTACGACCCCGGCGTTTCGGTGTTTTCGTATTCCCCGGTGAATGGCGGCTCCGTTCCCTTTTGGCGAGTCACGTAGTATTGATTCGGCGTGAGAACCTTCTTCCACTCCGCATCCGTCTTCTGGATCTTTTCTGCCATGTTGCCCCCTAGTCTTTATCTTATCTTCTAATCAGTATCAGATTCAGCGCAGGGCCTTGACGTTTCACGGACGCCCCCCAATGATGAGAGTGACCCAGCTTTCTGAGAATTCAGTGCTTGTATGCCCGACCAGACCGAAACTCAATACGAACAAAAGCGGAAGAGCCGGCGCGCGAAGATTGCCAAGCCGTTGCGAGTGCGCCCCTCCGAGCCTCGCGATGACCACTTCGAAGACCAGCCGGTCAGCATAAATGCCTCAAAAGAAGGTATTTATTTTCACACGCGGCGGAGCGGCTACTATAAGGGAATGCGCGTTTTTGTAACCTTTCCCTTCAGCTCCGCGCATGATCCGATGAACTGCGAATATGTCGCGGAAGTTGTGCGCGTGGAGACTCTCGCCAATGGCCGCTTTGGCGTAGCACTGCACCTGAAAATGACCATGAACTACAGTTCTGGCGCCCCGCCGGGCTCTGTATCCCGCGCATAGTATTTAAAGTTCCGCTTTCAAAGATTGGAAATTTGAATTGCGTGTTCCCGCGTTGCTCGTGTATCTTCGGCTTCTCATGATCGTACGGGCGCATCGGCACCACCGTCACCACCACGGCTTCCTGCCGCGCCCGCTCTGGTCTGCCTAGCGCTTACTGAAATTCAAGCTCTACTCGGCCCGCTGGCGCGAATCGCCCAGCGGGTTTTTTGTTTCTAGGAGGCTTTTGTGAAACTGGCATTGGAGAAACTTGGCGGGCTGATACCGGGGATCGTCCAGGATCACGAGAACGGTGACGTGCTCATGCTGGGATATCTGAACGCGGAGGCACTGGAAAAGACGCAGAGCACCGG
Source organism: Candidatus Acidiferrales bacterium (assembly GCA_963709705.1). Taxonomy (GTDB): domain Bacteria; phylum Acidobacteriota; class Terriglobia; order Acidiferrales; family UBA7541; genus Acidiferrum. The sequence goes on along the minus strand of CAVPXU010000009.1, from coordinate 391,615 downwards.
CGAGGTGCATTTTTTCTCGCGCTCCCGCAACCGGCTCTGGAAAAAGGGCGAAACCAGCGGTCATGTTCTCCGCGTGCGTGAGGTACGCGTCGATTGCGATGCCGACGCTTTACTTTTCCTTGTGGAAGCCGTTGGACCCGGCGTTTGCCACGAAGGCTATCGAAGCTGTTTTTTCCGCTCCCTGGAATCGGACGGCAGTTCGCTGGTTGTTGCCGAACGGGTCTTTGTTCCCATGGACATCTATGGCAAAAAGGATAGTCAATGAGTGTTCTCAAACTCGGAATTCCCAAGGGTAGTTTGCAAGACGCCACGATCGACCTGCTGGCGCGGGCCGGTTGGAAGGTCACGATAAGCTCGCGCAGTTACGTGCCGGGCATCGACGATCCGGAAATCGATTGTTTGCTTGTGCGCGCACAGGAAATGGCTCGCTATGTGGAAACGGGCGCGCTGGACGCGGGCATTACCGGGCACGATTGGGTGCAGGAAACCAGCGCGGATGTACTGGAGTTGGCGGAACTGGTTTATGCGAAGCAGCGGCTGGCGCGCGTGAAATGGGTGCTGGCCGTTCCGGAGGATTCCACGATTCACACACCGCGCGATCTGGAGGGCAAGGTCATCGCCACGGAAGTTGTGGGCATCACGCAACAATATCTTGCGAAGCATGGCGTGAAAGCACGCGTGGAATTTTCGTGGGGCGCCACGGAAGTGAAGGTTCCACAACTTGCCGATGCCATCGTCGAAGTGACCGAAACGGGATCATCGCTGCGCGCCAACCGGCTGCGCATCATGGATACTGTGCTGGAATCCGCCACGGTGTTCATCATGAATCGCAAATCCGCCGGCGATGCGGCCAAGCGAGAGAAAGCGGAAAATCTAATTTTGATGCTGCAGGGCGCTATCGCGGCGGCTACCCGGGTGGGCTTGATGCTGAATGTGCGCCGCGAAGATCTGGCCACGGTGCTTTCGGTGTTGCCTGCGCTGAAGAATCCGACAATTTCCGCGCTTAGCGATTCGGATTGGGTGGCGGTGAATACGATCATTGAAGAGGCGGTCGTTCGCCAGATCTTGCCGCGGTTGAAAGCGGCGAAGGCGCAGGGCATCGTGGAATATCCTCTGAACAAGATCGTGCTGTGATGCGCATCCTGAAACTTACTCCACAAACCGAAGCAAACCTGGTGAAGCTTCGCGAAGGACAGGATCGTGCGGCACACCTTGCGGCCGCGCGCATCGTGGCGGATGTGAAACGCCGGGGCGATGCGGCGCTTGATTATTGGGCTCGCCGGCTGGATGGCACGGACACTCGCGCGAGCTTGCTGTGGGTCACCCGGGAGGAAATGACGGCGGCCCGCAAGAGGGTTAAGCCTGAGTTTCTTCGCGCCGTGCGGCATGCCGCGGCGAATGTGCGTCGCGTGGCAGAGAAGCAGTTGCCGCGCGAATGGTCTTTGGAGGTGGAACCAGGGGTGAACGTCGCGCAACTGATATGGCCCATCGAGTCCATTGGTTGCTATATTCCCGGCGGACGCTTCGCGCTGTTTTCGACGATGGTGATGACGGTGGTGCCGGCGCACGTGGCTGGCGTGAATCGCATCGTTGTGGTGTGTCCGCGCGCGAATGACGAGCTCCTCGCAGCGGCAGATTTGCTCGGCGTCACGCACCTGGCGCGCATTGGCGGGGCGCAGGCTATTGCGGCCCTAGCCTACGGAACAAAACGCATTGCGCCGGTGGAGAAACTTTTCGGGCCTGGCAATCGCTATGTCACCGCGGCCAAGCAGCTCGTTAGCTCGGATTGCGCGATCGATCTTCCCGCTGGCCCTACCGAGGCAATTGTTCTGGCTCGGCGGGGGAATCCTCGCTGGATCGCCGCGGATTTGCTGGCTCAAGGTGAACATGCCCCGGATGCGGGCAGCTATCTCGTCACCACATCGTCGCGATTGGCGGAACAGGTGCAACGAGAAGTGGCTTCACAATTGAAGCTCCTACCTGATAGCAATCCCGCACAGACTTCCAGTGAAAAGACGGGTGCTATTTTGCTGGCTCGCAACTGGGACGAGGCCATCGCGTTCGTCAATCGCTTTGCCCCGGAACATTTGTCTTTGCCGGAAAGTTCGCCTGCATTGCTGAAGAAGATCCGTTCTTCAGGCACGATTTTTGTGGGGCACCTCAGCGCGCAGCCTTTCGGCGATTATGCCAGCGGCAGCAATCACGTTTTGCCGACCGGCGGATGGGCGCGACGGCGCGGCGGACTGAGCGCGAATGACTTCGTGAAACAGATCAGCGTGCAATCCGTGAGCCCTGCCGGATACCGGCGACTTGCCCGCGATGTGCAGATCATGGCGCGCGCCGAAGGGCTGTTGGCACACGCAAACGCGGTGGAGGTGCGGAAATGAAGGTTCGGCTTCCCGTGCGAAAGGCGATCCTTCTTCGCCGCACGTATGAGGCGCCTGCCGAAGGCCGCGCCGGCAAGATTCGCCTGGATTTCAACGAGAACACCAGCGGATGCAGCGCGGCGGCACGCAAGGCGCTTGGGCGGCTCACAGCTAAACAGATCGCCACGTATCCGGAATATGAACTTCCCACGAAAAAACTTGCGCGCTATTTCCGCGTGGATACCGAAGAACTGCTTCTCACCAACGGTGGAGACGATGCGCTGCGCGTGTTCTTTGACACTTTCGTGGAACCCGGCACCGACGTACTGATTTGCGAGCCGACATTTCCGATGTATCGCTACTACGCGGAAATCGCAGGAGCGCGCGTGAAGGTGTTGCACTATGGCGCCAACATGGAGTTTCCCTTGGCGGAAGCGCTCGCCGCGCTGCGCAGGAAACCGCGGTTATTTTTTCTCGCGAATCCCAATAACCCTACTGGAACGTTGGTGCCGCCAGACGCGATTCGTAAGTTGCTTCGCGCCGCCACGGAAACGGTTGTGGTGCTGGATGAGGCTTATGCGGAATTTTCCCCGGAGTCGGCGGTGCCGTGGGTCCGGCGGTATCCGCATCTTTTTGTGGCGCGGACGTTTTCGAAGGCGGAAGGAATGGCGGGGCTGCGCCTTGGCGCCGTGATCGGCCAGCGCGATTCCCTTGCGTTTGTACGCCGGGCCATGCCGCCATATCCCGTGAATCTTGCGGCCCTGGTTGCCGGCGTAGCGGCGGTTGAGGAACGCAAAGCCATCGCCAGGTACGTGCGCGATGTGAAACGCCTGCGAGCGTGGTTCGCCAGCGAACTTGGCAAGCGCGGTGTACGCGTTTTTCCCAGCTCCGCGAATTTCTTGCTGGCCGATTTTGGCAAGGGCGGCCCAGCATTTTTCAGGAAGCTGGCGCGTCACAATATTCTGGTGCGCGAACGCAGCCATGATCTCGGACCCGGCTTTGCTCGAATCACCATCGGCACGCAGAGCGAACTCAACAAATTACTGAAACTTCTCGGCCCCGGCCGCCAGGATTGATTATGCCCCGAACCTCACGCGTTCAACGCAGCACTAAAGAAACACAGATTGATTTGCGGCTGAATATCGACGGCCGTGGAAAATCCGAAGTTTCCACCGGCATCGCGTTTTTTGACCATATGCTCGATTTGGTAGCGCGCCACGGAGGATTCGATCTTTGGCTGAAGGCGAAAGGCGATCTCGAAGTCGATCAGCATCACACCGTTGAAGACGTGGGCATCGCGCTCGGGGAAGCCGTCAACGCCGCGCTCGGCAACCGGCGGGGCATTCTCCGCGCCGGATATTTCTTGATGCCAATGGACGAAACTCTAGCCGCCGCCGCGATTGATTTTGGCGGCCGCGCGTTTTGCGTGATCAAGGCAAACTTTTCCGCGCGCACCGTTGGTGGCTTTCAGACCGAGTTGGTGGAGGATTTCTTCCAAGGCTTCGCACAAGCGGCGCGCGCAAACGTTCACCTTCGCGTGTTGTACGGGCGTTCTTCGCATCACCAGGTGGAAGCGGTGTTCAAGGCGTTTGCGCGTGCGTTGCGATTCGCCGTTTCGAAAGACAAACGTTTGCGCAACGTGCTGCCCAGCACCAAGGAACTGCTGTGATCGCCACCCTTATAGATTATGGGGCGGGCAACGTCACTTCTGTCGCGCGCGCGCTTCGCCGGCTCGGCGCCGAAGTCCGCACCACCGATCAGCCCGAGGAACTTACCACCGCTACTTGCTTGATTCTTCCCGGCGTCGGTCACTGCGCCGCGCTGCTGCATTCGCTGGATGCCCGCGGCCTGCGCCAGCCGCTTCTGACCGCGATTTCCCGTGGCACGCCGTTTCTTGGAATTTGCCTGGGCTTGCAGGCGCTGTATCAAAGCAGCGCCGAAGCGCCGGCGCTTTCCGGCCTCGGCCTCCTGCACGGACATGTCGACCATCTGCCATCGAATGTGAAATTGCCGCACATGGGATGGAATCAGGTGCGGCCACTTCGCGATTGCAGGCTGCTCGATGAAATTCCGGCCGACACTTATTTTTATTTCGCGCACTCCTATGCGGCACCTGCCGGAGGGCCAGCCACTGCGGCTACCTGCGAGCATGGCCGCGAATTCACCGCCATTCTGGAAACCGAGCGTGTGTTCGGAGTGCAATTCCATCCGGAGAAAAGCGGCGCTCCCGGCGCAAAGCTGCTCGACAATTTTCTGAGGATCGCGGCATGAGCCTGGCGCACCGGATCATTCCCTGCCTCGATACGGACGGTTCGCGAGTCGTTAAGGGAGTGCATTTCGAAGGTTTGCGCGACGCAGGCGATCCCGTGGAGCTTGCCGCTCGCTACAATCAGGAAGGCGCCGACGAGCTTGTGGTGCTGGACATCGCGGCCGCCCGCGACAATCGCCCGACTTTCCTCGAAACTATTCGCCGTGTTGCCGAACAACTCAGCATTCCCCTTTCCGCTGGCGGCGGCATTCGTTCACTCGATGACGCACGCTCCGTGGTGCGCGCGGGGGCGGACAAGGTTACGTTGAACACCGCCGCAGTCGAACGCCCCGAGCTGATCAGCGAACTTTCGAGCGAATTTGGCGCACAGGCTGTGGTGCTGGCGATCGATGCCAAACGCGAAGGCGAAGACTGGCAGGTGCGTGTGCGCGGAGGACGCACGCCCACAACATGGAACGCGCTGGATTGGGCGCAGCGCGGCGTGGAGTTGGGCGCGGGAGAAATTTTACTGACTTCTGTAGATCGCGACGGCACACAGTCTGGCTTCGATCTTCCACTGACTGCTGCCATCAGCCGCGGCGTTGGTGTGCCGGTGATTGCTTCTGGCGGCGCGAAACTACCGCAACATTTTTTCGAAGTGTTCACGGAAGGGGCGGCGGACGCGGCGCTGGCAGCCTCTATTTTCCACGATAGAATGCAATCGATCCGCGCGTTGAAATCGTTTCTGCAGGCGAATGGCGTGGAAGTGAGGCTGCCGTGCTGATTCCGTGCATCGATTTGCAGCGCGGGCAAGCTGTACAGCTCGTTCACGGACGCAAACGGGAGCTCGCCGTGGCCGACGTGCTGGGCTTGCTGGAACGCTTTTCGCGTTATGGGTGGCTGCACGTCATCGATCTCGATGCTGCCATGCGCAAAGGCCAAAATAATGCGCTCGTGCGGCAACTGTGCGTGGAAGCGCGCCGCAAATACAAATTGAAAGTGCGCGTGGGCGGTGGCATTCGCACCGTGCGCCGTGCGGTGAGTCTCAAGAAGCTAGGAGTTCAGCAAATCATTGTCGGCAGCGCGGCGTTCCGCCAGGGCAAGCCTAATTTTAGCTTTCTCAGGAAGCTGGCCGCGGGCGTCGGCAAGAAACACATACTTATCGCGTTGGATACCGCTAAGGGCCGCGTGGTCACCCATGGCTGGCGCACTACGCTTGCGATTGAACCAGCCGATGTTTTTGCGACGCTGGCACCCTTCTGCGGGGGTTTTCTCTGCACCGATGTGGACCGCGAGGGGACCATGACCGGCGTGAACCTGAAATGGTTCCGTGCCCTGCGCGATGCTACAAATCTGCCCATCGTCGCGGCCGGCGGTATCACCACAACTCATGAAATCCGCGCGCTGGAAAAAATCGGCATGGACTCCGCCGTCGGCATGGCGCTGTACAAGAATCGCGTCGTTTGAGAGCGCCTGTTACATAATAAGAAAGAGGGATTCCTCACTGTGCGGACTCCGTTCGGAATGGCGGAAAAATAGGGTACGTCGGAACGACGGCTTGATATTTTTGGCGCGTGGTTAAACCTTTTCGCAGCTGCGCCGCTGCAGTACGATAGTGTTCCACTGCGAGGTCTTATGCTGATAACGTTCCGCCCCTGCGGCCCCAAAGATCATAAAATGCTGCTGAAGTTGATCGTGGCGTACTACCGGTTCGACAAGATCGCTTACAACCTTCAATCGCTGAGCCGCGGCCTTGATACGCTGCTGCGCAATCTTTCGCTTGGGCAGGCGTGGCTGATGGAAACGCATCGCAAACCTGTTGGGTACACGCTGCTCACCTATAACTTCGATCTGGAATATGGCGGAGTGGAAGGCATGCTCACCGAAGTGTACGTAGAGAAGCCTTTTCGCAATCGTGGCGTAGGAACTCTGGCACTCTATGAGGTGGAAGATTTTTGCCGGGAGCGCGGTATTCGCAACGTGGAATTACAGGTGTTAAATCGCAACAAACACGCGGAAACGTTTTATCGCAAAGCCGGTTTCCACATCCTTCCGCGAAAAGTAATGCTCATGGAAGTGCGCTCGGAGAAAACACGGCCGCCACGCCGCCCTATCGCAAATACGCATCCGTAATGTACTGCTGCACCATGCGCTGCGTGTTGAAGAAAGAACCGTTGATGGCGATGGCGTGCTGCATCACGGAAAGATAGCGGTTGCGGTCTTCATAAAACATCGGCAGGATCACGCTCTCCAATTTCGAATATAAGCTCTCCGCGTCCAGCGCGTTGTCCACAACCGCTTCCGGCGAAGGATCGCGGCGGTGGGATTCACCAATCGACCAGCCGGTCACTCCCTCGATGTGCCCTTCTACCCACCAGCCATCGAGGATGCTTAAGCTAGGTACGCCATTCAGCGCGGCTTTCATGCCGCTCGTGCCGGAGGCTTCCAACGGATATTGCGGCGTGTTCAGCCACAAATCGCCGCCGGAAGTCAGCTTGCCGCCGAGGTCCAGGTTGTAATCGTCGAGAAAAACAATATTCACCGCTTTCTTCAGTGCTTTTTTCGCTTTGAAAATGCGACGAATAATATCCTTGCCGCCGCCGTCTTTCGGATGCGCTTTTCCGGCGAACACAATCTGGAAACTGCCGACGCTCTTGGCAATCCGTCGCAAGCGGTCCAGATCGCTCAGGATCAGGTCCGCGCGTTTGTAGCCGGTTGCCCGGCGCGCGAAGCCGATCGTAAACGCTTCCGGATCGAGCTTCAGCCCGGTCTTTTTCCGCACCGCTTCCAGCAAATCATGTTTCGCCAGCAGGTGGGCTGCCCAAACTTCTTCGGGGGGCAATCCCAGCGCGCCGCGCAGACTGTAATTGTCTTCGCGCCACGAAGGAATGTGCCGGTCAAATAAATCGCAAAAGGCCGGCGAACTCCAGGTCGCCGCGTGCACGCCGTTCGTGATCGCCTCGATGGGAACATTCGGGAACATGCGCCGCGAAACTTCTCCGTGCAGCTTGGCCACGCCATTCACGTAATTGCTCAAGCTTAATGCCAGGTAGGTCATGTTCAAGGAAGCGCCATGCTTCGCGGCTTCGGCCAAATCGGAATAATTCTGTTCGACCTGGAGGATACTCTTGATCAGCTCGATAGAGGCGGCATCTTTCTGATCGAAAATCCGCGTAATGTCGGGATACAAGCGCGTCAGATACTCCACTGGAAATTTGTCGTGGCCTGCTGGCACCGGTGTGTGTGTGGTGAAGACGCACTTGCTGCGCACCCGCTCGATGTCATCCCCTTTAATCGAGGTTCGGCCGGCCCGCTTGGCTTCTTCCTCAAGCAATTCGATGGTAAGGAGCGCCGCGTGGCCTTCGTTCATGTGATAGCGCATCAGTTCGGTGTGGCCCAGCGCGCGCAGCATGCGCACTCCGCCAATGCCCAGCAGCATTTCCTGCGATAGCCGGTAGTAGGGATCGCCGCCGTAGAGCGAGCCGGTCAGCTCCCTGTCGCGGAGGTCATTGTCGGGCAGATCCGCATCCAGAAAATAAATAGGCACTTCGTAACCACGAACCCCCTGGGCCATGTACCTCCAGGCACGCAACTCAACGCGCCGGTTTTCCAGCGTCACGGCCACCCGGGGAGCTTCTTCGAACAGGAATTTCTCCACACCCCATTCCACTGGCTCTTCGGTTTGCGAGCCGTCTTCGGACAATCTTTGCGTGAAAAATCCCTTTCGATATAGCAGCGATACCGCGACCATCGGCAGCCGAATATCCGCCGCCGCGCGAATCGTGTCGCCGGCAAGCACACCCAGGCCGCCGCTGTAACTCGGCATGGAGTTTTCCAGCGCGATTTCCATCGAAAAGTAGGCAACAAATCGTTTTGGTACGTGTGCCAGATTGGCCATCTTTTCCTGTGTCTCCGTCACGCGCTTTACTCAGGCCTTCTACTGTGTTTCCAATGTCTCCGTGAACTTCATATTGTCCGGGAACATCCCTCCTCAAGCAAGGGAAGTCGCCCATGTGTGTGTTTTGCTGTGCCACTCACCCGTGAGCGAGGCGCTTCCGCTATAATTCTGATTCATGTCCACTCTCCTCGAGGGGATTCAGGTCGTCGAACTCACAGAAGCCCTTGCCGGCCCTTACTGCGCCATGATGCTGGGCGATTTTGGCGCGCAGGTAATCAAGGTGGAGCGGCCAGGCGTGGGAGATCAGTCGCGAACCTGGGGCCCTCCGTTTATTGGCACAGAGTCTGCGTATTTCCTGGCGACCAATCGCAACAAACGGTCTATCACCCTGAACTATAACGATCCCACCGGCGCCGAAGTGCTTCATCGTCTGCTGGCGAAGGCCGATGTTTTTATATGCAACCAACCTTCCCTTGCTTCTCTGCAGCGGCGCGGCATCGATCCCGTCACGCTTCGCGCCAAGCATCCCCGGCTGATTTATTGCGCGATCAGCGGCTATGGGCATACGGGCCCAAGAGCCGGCCAACCGGGGTACGACATCATGGCGCAAGCCGAAGCGGGAGTTATGAGCTTCACCGGCGATGCCGATGGCGCACCGATGCGTTTCCCTGTCGCAATTGCGGACATGACCACCGGGATGTATGCAGCGATGGGAATTCTTGCCGCGTTATATGCGCGGGAACGCACCAGCAAAGGCGATTTTCTGGATTTGGCTCTATTTGACTCGCAGCTGACGTGGCTGATCAATATTGGCAGCAATTTTCTGAACGCCGGAGAATCGCCATCGCGTTGGGGAAACGCCCATGGAAGCATCGTGCCGTACCAGTTGTTCCTAGGCGGCGATGGACGAGCGTTTGTGCTGGCCGTGGGAACGAATGCGCTGTGGCAGCGCTTGTTGCAGGTTCTGGACCTTGAAAAGGACCTCGGGTCCGATCGGCGCTTCGCGACAAATGCGGATCGCACTAACCATCGCGACGTGCTGGTTCCGCTGCTCCAAAAACAGTTTGCTTTGCTTCCTACCGCGACGTGGGTCAGCCGGTTGATGGCCGCGAATATTCCGGCCGCGCCGATTCAAACGGTCGGCGAAGCGCTCTCCGATCCGCAAACGCTTTCGCGCGCGCTGGTGGTTGAGATTGAACACCCCACGCTGAAAACTGTTCGGAGCATCGCCAATCCCGTCCGGCTGGAAAATCAACCGGTGGTCTATCGATTTCCGCCGCCTTTGCTCGGCGAACACAATCGCCAGATTCTGGGGGAGCTTGGCTTTCCAGATGCCGAACTGGAACACGCGCTCCAAACTGGTTGTACGTCACGCAAAACATCGGGTTAGACAAGCGCGATCTTCACAGTTATACACAGTGATCAAGTTATCTAACTTTACATTCATTATATTTAATATTATTTCTATTGATGCCTGAGCCCCTCCTTCTCGGTGGTACGCCTCCTAGTTGCGGCAGATCGTGACCCTTGGAGTGGAGGATGACATTGACTGTCGAATGCTTGCCGGTTGAACAAGCAACCTATCGGAACTTTAATCTTTGCCCGCATTGCGCTCTCAACGGCCAGCAGGCCTTGCTCTGCCGGCTTTGTGAGGGCTTGCCCATGATTTCGCGATCCGACGGAGAATCTTTTCATCTTCTCCTCGCAGACCGCCCGCTTCCCTATCCGATCGAAAAGGCCTCTGGCCCAACAAAGAAGATTTCCATCTGTTTCTGGTACGCCCACATTCGACAACCAAATCGTACGCTTTCCTGCGTTGTGATTGTGCCCGGCTCCCGCACCAATCATCCTGCTCTTTTTCGGCAAATTGAAATGATTGCCGACCTATTGACGGAAAAGCTCGCAGGTGACGGGCAACTCGACGAACTGTACGAGTTCATCGAGAGCCATTCGGAGGCGGTCGCGTGAGCAAAGATCGTTGAGGTTTAGCGCAGGCGCACGGCGTATAACGAAGTGCGCGCGGCGATGTACAGAGTCTTGCGGTCTGGGCTGCCGAAAACAAGCTGCGAAGGCCGCTCGGGAACGTCGATCGTGTCAATCAGTTTACCGGCAGGATTAAAAACATAGATTTGACCCGCGGCGATATACACATTGCCGGCGCTATCTTCGGCGACGCTCTCTCCGCCAACATCCACGAATAATTTAACGTTTGTCAGCGTGCCATCCTGATCCGCAGTGGCTTTATAGGTCATTTGAGCGTCTTCATCGGAGACGTAGAAGGTTTGCCCGACGGAAACCGGCGTCAATCCAAACGCGCGCAGAACGTCGTGAATTTTCGATCCGTAGTAGAGCTTGCCAGTGACGAAATCCTCTCCTGCCGGAAGGAATGTGCTGCCATCAGGAGAGACGAATTGGTAAGGCTTTTTTTGCGTCACGGCTTCGGGGAAATCGTTCTCGTTGCGCCAGTAATCCACGGGCAGCACCGCGGTCATGCCCGGACGGGGTTGGCTAGGTTGCGGCTGTAAGAGCGTCAACTGATCGAAGTCCGTGCCGGGTTTGAACGCGTAGACCGTACCGTTGCCCTGGTAGGAGACCACCATCAGGTTGCCGGCCTTGTCAAAGGCAAGTTGCACGGGATCGAGCGGATTGTCGCGGACGATGGAAAGTTGACGAGATGCCGAAGACCAGCGATAAATCATCTGCCAGCGGGCGTCGACAAAATAAAAATCGCCCGAATTGTCCACCGCTCCCCCAGAAATATTGTAAAAGCCGCCAACCAGTTTTTCGACCTTGGCGCCGGCGGCCAGCACCGGCGATGGCTCCGCAGGGCGAGTTTGCGGCGCGTTCCCGGAGAGCGTTAGCCACGCAAATTCCCGCTGGCGCAATTCAAAATTGTGCGTTCGATCAAAAAGCGTGTTGTCGAACGAGGCCTTGCTGTCGCTGTAACAATGCACGTTGCGGAAGCGAATATCTTTCGAGTCCATCACGCGGATGGCATACGCGTAGGGCTGGCGGCTGCCGACCACACGGTACATGTGCAGGTTCGCCATGGAAATATCGCTGGAATTGCGAATCTCCAGAGGCAGGGCAAAACCTCCCTCGCCCCATTCCTCTTCCGTCTGCAGCGCGTAGATCTGCCAGTGCGAGGCGTTCTGCAAGACAATTTCGTTACGCACATGATGTTCGCTCGACAATTCATAGACGCGCCCGCTTGTGGAGGTGTTTGAAATGTACATGCCGGCTTGGGCGAACGTGCTGGGAGTCCAGATGTCTACGAACGTTCCTCCACCCCCATCGGTGATCCACAAACTGGGATACTGGCTATCCCAACGGCGAAGGATGTTGGCGTCTGCTGTGTGCGTGTTGTTATAAATCTGCTCCCAGACCATTCGGTTCTGTTCTGGTGTTGCGCCAGGATTCACGGTGCCGTGTCCGCCGAGAAAACGCACATCGTCCACCATGGAATCGGCGCCGGCCATCCATTTCAGGGCGACAGCGCGGGGATTAATGCCGTTGGTATACAACCCAATGCCAGTGACGATGTTGTTCCCCCCTTTTGGCGCTTCGAGCATCGGCTTAGGACTTCCCACCCCCTGAAAAGCCGGCGTACCGTCGGCCAGCAGGATGCGCGTTACGCTGGGATGCAAACCGATCAGAACGGTGTCGGGTTTCAGCTGGATCGTGTCGGTCACGCGATATTGCCCGGAGGGAAAATAAATTGTCTGATGTTCCGCAATTGCCTTTTGCAAAACCGCAGTGTCGTCCGCGAAGCCATCGCCGACGGCACCGAGGCTACGGATATTGACCCAGGTGTTCATCGGGGGAAGCTCGCGAACGTCAGATCTTACTGGCGGTGGAAGCGTTGTCAGTGGCGTGGCTTCGAAGACGTCCTGGATCGATGCGATTGCGCCGAGGTCGTCATAATGCAATCCATGCGAGAACGTTTCTACCGCATACATTTCTGCCGGGGCGGCAACCTGTTTGCCACTTTCACGGAATGAAGCAAAAACGGGAACCTTGCGGCAGACCACATTTTCCATATTGATTTCCGTGCGGCGGGCATTTTCGGCGCTGATGATGACGGCAGGGCCGTTGATGTTCTCCAGCCGCGCGTCTTTCATCCAAAACTCATCGGAATACCCGGGATCAATGGAAATCGCTGTCGGAACATTTTTGAATTGAGGACGGATCAGCGTTAGGCCCGCTTCATGCTCGCGGATTGCGGCTTCGGCTTGGCCATCGAACGTACTGTCGATGATCGTGTACTGCCATCCCGGCGAAGGCTTGCGCGTCCAGATGCCATATTTGCCGCCCCAAAAATGCAAATCCACGGCAACGTTGCCACCATCGTGAATTCCCGCTAGCGCCGATCCCAGATGAAAGTCCATGTGCGCCAGATAGCAGTGTTGGGCGTAGCGTCCACGGATTCCGACGGCGCCGGGATTGCCGTCCTGAATGTCGATGTCGACGTTGCTCATCGCGGAGTAAAACGTTCCCGGGCTGGCGTCCGTAGGCCGCACTTTTGCCGCATCGCCAGAAGCCCGCTTCGGCCGTCCGCCTGCAAAGAAAATCATGTACGAAGGGCCGTCTCGAAAGCCTGGGGTGTTCGCGCCCAAGAGGAGAACAGGCCGCGTGACGCCATAGCCAAAAACGCGAATTCCCGGCCAGATATAAACGGTCCTTGTAATCCGGTAACGGCCCGAAGGAAGAAAAACAATGCCCTGATTGGTGGTTTCCTGCACTTTGTCGATAGCTTGCTGTAAAGCATCGGTATCGTCGCCAACCCCGTCGCCATGCACCGGAAATTTATCAGCCGTGACATACACGGCGCGTCCATCGTCCAAGCGGCCGGTGAACTTGGAATCAGCCAGCGCGCACCCACAACAAAACAGAAAGATCGCTAACACGCTCAATGTTTTCGTCATGGTCGTAGTTTGTGATTTCCCAATCTGTTTTGCACGAAAAAACTTGCAGGGGGAGAAAATGCTTTTCTGAAAGTGCGCAAGAGGTTGGAGCTTCGCCTTTCGTTTGACTCATACGACACTGCTCCGCGCTTCCCTTCGCCTTCCCTTCCCCGAAAGGGGTAGCCTGCTGATAGGCGATTCTCTAAGTGTAATTGCAATATCCCTCTCCATTCGCCTTCTCGGACAGTTGCGTTCTGGCGTCGTAATCCTCTCGAAGTAGCCTCCCTCCACCGGAACGATCGCAAAAACTCTTGGGTGGCTGTGGCTATGCCCAGGCCTGTGCGAATAACTCGCAAGAAAAAACAGTTTGGGCATGGGCGCGTTGGAGAGGAAGACGTATGTGCACTCAATTCGAATTGAACCCCTGCGCCTGTCGATCCGCGCCAGATGTGGTCGACTCTAGGAATCGGAGAGTACGGAGGCGCGGCACTCTGCTGGCCGCGATCGCGTTGCTGCTGGCGATTCCAGCGCGTTCCCAGGGAAAGCCGGACGACTTGGCAAATAAAAGTATCGAAGACCTGATGAACATGGAGGTGACTTCGGCTTCGAAGAAAGAACAAAAATTGTCCAGCGTGGCTGCCGCGATTTTCGTTATCACTCAGGAGGATATTCACAACTCGGGTGCCACGAAAATTCCTGATCTTCTGCGCATGGTTCCCGGAGTAGACGTTGCGCAGATCAATGAAAACACGTGGGCAATATCGGTACGCGGCTTCAATCTGCAGTTCGCGGACAAATTGCTGGTGCTGATCGACGGCCGGTCCGTTTATACCCCGCTTTTCGGCGGCGTGAATTGGGACGCTCTGGACGTTCCGCTTGAGGATATTGACCGCATCGAAGTGATCCGCGGTCCCGGCGGCACGATTTGGGGCGACAACGCCGTGAACGGCGTGATCAACATCATTACGAAAACCGCGGCGGACACTCAAGGAGGGTTGGTGGTCGCGGGCGACGGCACGCAACCCCAAGGCTTCGGCACCCTTCAGTATGGCGGGAAAATCATGGAAGAGACTGGCTATCGCGTGTTCGTTAAATACCTGAACACCGGCGAATTCCCCAATTTAAGTGGGCAAGACGGAAATGACGATTACCATCTGTTACACGGCGGCTTTCGCGCAGACACAAAACTCTCCCAAAAAGATTCGCTGACTACCCAAGGGGACATTTATACGGGTGCAGAAGGCGCGACCATCACCCACTCTTCTTTCACACCCCCGGAGAATGTAAACGCCCAAAGGCTTGCCGACTTGTCCGGCGGAAATATATTGGAGAGGTGGACTCACACGTTTTCCACGCGCTGCGATACCACCCTTCAGTTTTATTTCGACACTTACGAACGCGACGGGCCGGAAGCGAACGAAGCTCGCAACACCTTGGATTTCGATTTTCAAAACCACATTGCGCTAGGCGCCAGAAACGATCTGATTTGGGGCGCGGGTTATCGTTATACCTCGGATCACACCGTCGGCACGATCGACCAAGCCTTCGTTCCGGCTAATTTTGCCGGATCTCTGTTCGAACTATTCCTGCAAGACCAAATCACGCTGAAGCCGGACCGCGTGTCGCTGTACGTCGGGGCAAAACTCGAAAACGGCTATTTCAGCGGCTACGACCTCGACCCGTCTGTCCGGCTGGCGTGGACTCCCACGAGTCGCCGGACATTTTGGGCCGCGGTTTCGCGCGCCAGCCGCACGCCGACTCGCCGGGATACCGGCCTGGACGCCACACTCGCGGCGTTACCGGGTCCCACACAACTTGCTTTGCTAGGTAATCCGGATTTTCAATCGGAGCACGTCATCGCCTATGAGGCGGGTTATCGAACACAAGCCACTGAGAACTTTTCTCTCGACGTGTCCTTGTTCGTCAACGATTATCGCAGCCTGGAAAGCGTTGAGTCTCTTCCGCCATTCTTCAATCCGGATTTCGTCCCGCCTCTAACGGTTGTACCGATGACATTTGGGAACAAGTTGTACGGCACAACCGAAGGCGTGGAGCTTTCGGGGAAGTGGAAAGTGACTGGCCGGTGGACGCTGAGCCCCGGATATTCCTTCCTCGAAATGCATCTACACACCCAAGCCAACAGCTTGGACACGACCAGCCTAGCGGACATACAGGGATCCAACCCCGGGCAACAAGCGCAGCTGCGTTCCCATGTGGACCTCGCGAAAAATCTTGCGTGGGACACCAATGCGTATTATGTCGGCCGCCTGCCGGCACAGTTTGTGGCCTCCTACACGCGACTTGATTCGCTATTGACCTGGCGGCCCCGCGAACGGATCGAATTCAGTGTAGTGGGGCAAAACCTGCTCAGCGACCATCACACGGAATTCAACGATCAGTTCCAGAGCGTAAATTCCTCGGAGATGAAACGCAGCGCGTACGCCAAATTTACCTGGCATTTCTGAGTAAAGAGCGATTGTCTTGAATCTTGCCCACCGACTTCAGGAGAGTTTGCGGCACAAGGTAGCAAAGACCTGCCGGCAAGGGACCGTGCGCCTGCGCGTGCAGGTATGCGCCTTGGTTCTGCTGCTCTCCAGCGGCTCAGTTCCTCTGTCATCACAATCCGCTCCTTCCGTCGAATATCAAGTCAAGGCTGCCTTCCTGTTTAATTTCGCAAAATTCATTGAGTGGCCCACGGATGCATTTCCGAAGCAGAAAACTCCCATCACTCTCTGCGTGTTCCGGCATGACCCCTTCGGGGGCGTTCTAGATGAGGTGATCCGCGGAAAAACTATCAACAATCGCGAGCTTGCCGCGCGGCGGATCACGGAACTGCCTGATCTGAGAGGCTGCCATCTCGTTTTCATCAGCGACCGCGAAGACAAACTTCTTGGCGAAATAGAACAAAACGTCAAGGGAGCAAGCGTTCTGATAGTCGGCGAAGGCCCGGAGTTCGCGGAGCGGGGCGGCTCGGTCCAATTTTTCCTGGAACAAAACAAATTGCGATTCGCAATCAACGTGGACGCGGTGCAAAGGGCGCGGCTACAAATCAGTTCCAAGCTTCTGGCCCTCGCCAAGATCGTTCACGACAGCGGTGGTCCAAGGGGGAGCTAATATGCGCTCGTTTAGGAATCTGTCTATTCGTTTCAAGCTGCAGGGCATCGTCATCGCAGCGTGCGGCGCCGCCTTGTTGCTGGCGTCGGTGGCGTTCACGGTTTACGACCGCGCTTCTTTCCTTCGCTTCAAGACCAACGATTTGCTGGCTTCGGCGGAAATGATCGGATCGAACAGCACCGCCGCCCTCACCTTTCACGATGCAAAGTCGGCCGGAGAGATTCTAAGCGCATTGCATGCCAGGGTGCATGTCACTCGCGCGTGCATTTACGATTCTGACGGCAAGGTATTCGCCACATACAGCAGGGATCCGGGCCAGGGGGCATTTACTCCGCCTCAGATGCGAAGCGAAGTAGATATGGTCGATGGCCAGAATGTGGTTTTATTCCATCGTGTCGCGCTGAACGGCGAGTCCATCGGCACGATTTACATCCAGGCAGACACGCAAGACCTTCAGGAACGGTTGCACCGTTTTGTGCTGATCGATTTGATTGTTTTGTTGAGTTCGCTGGCCGTCGCCGGCCTTTTGTCTTACCGCCTCCAGCGCGTCATTTCAGGGCCGATCCAGGAATTGGCGGAGACCGCGTCGCTGGTTTCCGAGCATAAGAATTATGCTATCCGAGCAACGAAGAAGAGCGACGACGAAATCGGCGTCCTGTACGACCAGTTCAACGGGATGCTCGACCGCATCCAGCAACGCGACGACGCAGTCCAGAAAGCGCACGACGAACTGGAAAGAAGGGTGCAAGAACGCACCGCTTTTCTGAACGCGCTCATTCAAAACAGCCCGCTTGCCATTCTGGTTCTGGATTCCGCGGAGCGCGTGCAACTTTGCAATCCAGCCTTCGAATATATGTTTCAGTATCCCAGACTGGAAATTATTGGTAAGCCGGCGGAAGACCTCATGGCCGGGGCCAACCGCCTTGCGGAAGCATGCGACATTTCCCGGCAGACTCTTCGTGGAGAAGCCGTTTCCGTTACAACCCGTCAGGCTAGAAAAGACGGCACGCTGATCGATGTTGAATTTCATGGGGTGCCTCTCGTCGTGAACGGCCAGGTCGTCGGTTCTCTCGGTATCTATCAGGATATTTCCGTCCGCAAACGCGCAGCGACTGCGTTGCAGGAAGCCAAGGAAGCTGCCGAAGCGTCCAGTCGTGCGAAGAGCGAATTCCTTGCCAACATGAGTCACGAAATCCGCACGCCGATGAACGGAATCCTGGGTATGACCGAGCTGGTTCTCGATTCCCAACTGGACTCCGAGCAACGCGAGTACCTTAACCTGGCAAAGTCTTCGGCGGACGCGCTGCTTTCACTGATCAACGACATTCTGGATTTTTCCAAGATCGAAGCAGGAAAACTGGAAATTGACGCGATCGAGTTCAATCTTTCCGACACGATTGGGGAAACGATGAAGGCGTTAAGTCTCCGCGCGCATCAGAAAGAGCTGGAGCTTGCCTGCGATTTTCGCCACGATCTTCCGGACGCGCTGGTGGGCGATCCGGGGCGATTGCGACAGGTGATCGTCAATCTGGTGGGCAACGCCATCAAGTTTACGCAGAGCGGCGAAGTGGTTCTTTACGTCAACTCGGAATGGCAGACGAAGGACGATATTCAGCTTCATTGCACCGTGTCCGACACCGGAATCGGCATTTCTCCAGAAAAACAATCCGCGATCTTTGAGGCCTTCACGCAGGCCGACGGATCCATGAGTCGCACCTACGGGGGCACCGGTTTGGGACTGACGATCTCCTCGCGCCTGGCAGCCATGATGCACGGCCGCATCTGGGTGGAAAGCGAAATTGCCAAGGGCAGCCGCTTCCACTTTACGGCTCACTTTGGATTACAGAAGCACCCGGCGAGAGTGCGTATCGCACGCGATTTGGCAGTGTTGCGAGACATGCGAGTGCTGATCGTGGACGACAATTCCACGAACCGGAAAATCCTGTTGAAGATGCTTGCGCTTTGGCGCGCTGATCCAACAGCAATGGAAAGCGGAGCAACCGCCATCGTTTGCCTGAGAGAAGCGGGTGGCTTGGGAAGAAATTTCCCACTCATCCTGCTGGATGCGCAAATGCCGGAAATGGACGGATTCGTTTTGGCGGAGTGTATCCGGAAGAATCCGGAATGGAGTGCGGCCACGATCATGATGTTAAGCTCCGCCGGTCAACCGGGTGATGCCAAACGCTGCCGGGAAATGGGCATCGCCGCTTACCTGACAAAACCTGTGCGCCAAGCCGAACTGCTGGACGCAATTTTGACGGCCTTGGGAGCCAGACAAATACCAAAACAGGAAGCCGCCCTTGTGACGCGCCATTCACTGCGCGAGGATCAAAGCCATCTGCGCATCCTGCTCGCCGAGGACAACTCCGTGAACCAATTGCTTGCGGTGCGCATGCTGGAGAAACGCGGGCACATCGTAAAGGTCGCGGGCAACGGCAAGGAGGCGCTCGCTGCTCTGGAAACTCAGCCGTTTGACCTGGTGCTCATGGACGTTCAAATGCCGGAAATGGACGGCTTCGAAGCCACGGCCGCAATTCGCAATCAGGAAAAACGCTCCGGCCATCACATGCCGGTCATCGCCATGACCGCTCACGCCATGGTTGGCGACAGGGAGCGCTGCCTTGCCGCCGGCATGGACGACTACATCACCAAGCCGTTCCGTATCGATGACCTGACAGAACTTCTGGCCCGCTATGCTCCGACGAGGTTCCCAGCCGAAAAGGTGCTATGAAGTCTCCGTCAGCTACAAGAAAAGTATAGACAGGTCATCGAGTAATTAAGTAGCATCACGAACAACGGACTTCGTCTATCGTGCAGGAGGTAACCATGCTCAGACGGTTCTTCCTTCTCCTTTACATGATGCGCATTCCGCTGATCACATTATTGATCCTAGGGGTGGCGCTGCCAATTGCATTTCGAACGACGATGTTTCACGGGGTGGCGGACATTGAGGAATCGCAGGTGCTGGGCACGGCGTTCCTCGCGTTTCTGTTGGTCAGTGAAACGATGACGTGCGCTTTCCTGGTGCTGCTATACGGCGAAGAGCGTGCGGATAGTTGGCAGCCGGGCGCCCCCCCAGAGCAACGCGTTCCCGTCTGGAGCGTGGTGGCGCTCTATATAGGGGCGGCGATTTGCTACGTTGTGTTTCTGAGTTCGATCCGTTCCCGCATGTACATGGCCGATCCTCAGGCTGCCATTTCCCTCGTGCATTTCATCCGTCTGGCAGCGGAAGGACTGGTGTGCGGGACACTCGTCGCTTTGCTGGTTTTCTTTCTGGTCTTGCGAATCGCCAAACCGGAAGACGATGGCGCCGTTGAAGTCTTCGCGTTGCCCGCGTTCCTGATCTTCAGGAAGAGCAAGTGGATCGACCGTAAAATCCGCGCGGCCAAGAACCGTCCGACAAGCACAACTGCGTTGGGAACCAGCTATGCGTCTCATCGCGGTGCCGTGAGCAGTTTACTTGCGCGCATTCTGGGACCTGGCTACGGAACTCCGCAAACCAATACTGAACCTGCTACATTGCATTCCGGACATCGTTTCGCATTTCTACTAACGGCGGGCTTTTTCGTCTGCTACATCTGTACGGGACGAAGCGCTTTCCACGAACTACTCCAGCCGGGGCCGTGGTCGCATCAGTTGTCCCCGGTGCTCTTCTATCTGTTACTGCTGATTATGTTCTGGTGCCCTCTGTTGTGCGGGCTGACGTTCTTTTTCGACCGCTTTCGCATCCCCGCGCTGGCGATGCTGGGGGTGGCGCTCTACGTACTCGCGCTTCCCAATGCCTCCGATCATCAGTTCGACACCGTCGCCAACCGAATCCCCGGCTACATGATTCGAAAGCAGTATTTTCTGGAGACCGCGAGAAGATTATCGTGGTGTCCGCAGCGGGCGGGGGCATTCAATCCGCCGCGTGGGTTAGCCGCGTATTGTGCAGCTTGCGACAACAAGTTCCACAGTTCTCGCCGCATGTCGCGGCCATCAGCGGAGTTTCTGGTGGGTCGGTCGGCACAATGTTCTACCTGAAGTGTATCGAAGGCGATTCACCAGGAGGCGACCCCGCCGATCGCGCGGGCGATTCCAGCATGGAGGCGGTTGCATGGGGACTTACGCACCCGGACTTGCGGCGCGCATTCCTGTCGGGACTGATGGAGTCGTGGTCTCGGGCAGACCGGGGTTGGGCGCTCGAAAAGGCTCTTTTGAAAAATGCGCAATTCACGTCCGCAGACCGGCTGTTGACCGGTGAGAACAGTGAAAAGAATTGGCCGGTCATTTTGCTGAACTCCACAAACGCAGAAACGGGTGATCCGCTGACGTTCACAAACAGCGATTTTCCGAATGGCCGCTGGACAAATCATAAATTGAACGGGTTTCACACGAGGTATGCCGGTCGGGATGTGCGATTGGAGACGGCGGTACGAATGTCGGCGGCGTTTCCTTATGTTTCCCCGGTCGCCCGGCCAGATCAGGTAGATGGCGGTGAACATTATGCGGACGGCGGATACTTCGATAATTCGGGGCTCTTTGCGTTGTCGGAGTGGTTGAAATACGCAACAACCCCGCAGGCCAACCAGGCAGCAGGACAGCCGAATTCTCGACCAAGCATTCTCTTTCTGCAGATTGACGCCTTCCCGGATTCCGATCCCTCGCAGGAAGGCCAGCTTAAGAAGTGGTATTACCAGCTATATGCGCCCGTCTCCACGATCCTAAACGTCCGGTCCGAAGGGCAAATCGTGCGAGATATCACATCGGGTCAGGATCTTCAGGAGCTTTTGAATGGCAGAGGCTACGCGACGGCATGGACCAAGGTGCGCTACATCCCCGACACAAAAGATGGGTGTCCGGCGCAGCCACCACTTTCCTGGCACCTGACAAACCTCGAAAAGCGCTGCATCCAAAATGCCTGGAACAATATTTCCGGAAACGCCGAAGCCGAGGTGGAGGCGTTCCTGAAATCAGAAACAGGTTACTTTCCCGCGAGCGGTTGCAGTGTCAAAGACGAACCATCGACTGGGGTGGACAAGACTGGTCCGATTTACAAGAGACGGTGCGCCGCCAAATAAACCGCTGCTCGCCAGACGGTCGCAGGGATTTGGCAGACTGAGAAATGGACCCTGAGATGCACGACGCCAAAAAGAGGCTTCCCTCTCTCGTTACAACATGAGGAAAAGCAGTCCAAAGTGGCTGGTTAAGTGTGGTTGCGAGTACGCTCCGCAGTGATATGTGTCACGGCAATGCGTGGCCGGAGAGTATGTAATGACGTTGTACTGCGCTCAGCCCCACCCGTCGGCTCCATGGCGGCATTACGTCATGCCAAATCCAATTCGCAATTCCGATCAGGAGGATCAAATCATGGGTACACTTACGCACACTCCTCCGGCCCTTAAAGAGACCGGGGAGTACATCAAGGAAGTTCTAGCAATCGCACGAGCAAAGAATCCCGCAGAACCCGAATTTCTCCAGGCTGTGCAGGAAGTCCTGGAAACCCTCGGCCCCGCTATCAGCAGGCATCCCGAATACCAAAAAGCGCGTTTACTGGAAAGGTTCATCGAGCCAGAGCGCGTGCTGATGTTCCGCGTGCCGTGGATTGACGATGCGGGCCAGGCTCAGGTGAATCGTGGATTCCGCATTGAGATGAACAGCGCCATTGGACCCTACAAGGGCGGGTTGCGGTTCCATCCTTCCGTCAACTTGGGAATCTTGAAGTTCCTGGCGTTCGAACAGGTGCTGAAGAATTCTCTGACCACCCTGCCCATGGGCGGCGGCAAGGGCGGATCGGACTTCGATCCCAAGGGCAAGAGCGACAACGAAGTGATGAAGTTCTGCCAGAGCTTCATGAGCGAACTGTATCGCCACATCGGCGCGGACACGGACGTACCCGCGGGCGACATCGGAGTGGGCGGACGTGAAATCGGATATTTGTTCGGAGAGTACAAGCGGCTGGCGAATTGCTTTACGGGCGTACTGACGGGCAAAGGCCTGAATTGGGGCGGCTCGCTGATCCGGCCGGAAGCGACGGGCTATGGCTGCGTGTACTTTGCAAACGAAATGCTGAAGACAAAGAAGCAGACATTCGAAGGCAAACTGTGCCTGGTGAGCGGAAGCGGCAACGTGTCGCAATATACGATCGAAAAACTGCTGCAGCTTGGCGCGAAAGTGATCGCGATTTCGGATTCCAACGGGGTGATCCACGATCCGGAAGGAATCGACCGCGAGAAGCTGGCGTGGATTCTGGAGCTGAAGAACGCGCGGCGCGGACGGATCAAGGAGTACGCGGACAAGTTCAAGACGGCGAAGTATATTCCGGTCGATCCACGGCTGGATTACAACCCGCTTTGGACGATCAAGGCGGATTGCGCGTTTCCGAGCGCGACGCAGAATGAAATCAATGTGAAAGACGCAGCAACACTGGTGATGAACGGGTGCAAGCTGGTGGCGGAAGGCGCGAATATGCCCAGCACGCTGGATGCGACCAAGCTGTTCCTGGAAGCGAAGATCCTCTACGGGCCCGCAAAGGCGGCGAATGCCGGCGGAGTGGCCACGAGTGGATTGGAAATGTGCCAGAACAGCATGAGGCTGGCGTGGACGCGCGAAGAAGTGGACGATCGTCTGCACAAGATCATGATCGCCATCCACAAGAACGCGTTCGAGACAGCGGAAAAGTACGATCATCCTGGAAACCTGGTGTATGGCGCAAACATCGCCGGGTTTATCAAGGTGGCGGACTCGATGCTGGATCAGGGCCTGGTGTAACACCAGTGGCGAGTGGTTAGTGGCAAGTGGTAAGAGTAGCTCGAAGAAAAGGTTCGACCATGAGCTACTGAAGTAGAATTGCGGCGGGGTGGTTTTGAGCTGAGCCACCCCGCCGTTTTCGTGTGCAACAGGACTCATCCATGAAGCAGCAAAGCCTACCGATTCCCTTCCCCGATGTAGAGATGCAGTTCGAAGGGTTCGACAACCTGATGCCCTACCGGGTGCAGAACATTCTGTTGGTGTCGAGCTTGTATGACTCGTTCATTCTTCGGGAAGATGGACGGCTGAACGAATTGCTGATCAGCGAGTCGCAAGATTTGCACTTGCAGCAGATTCCGCAAATCACACACGTATCGAGTTGCCGCGAAGCGCTGGAGCTGGCGAAGGCCGAGCCGCGCTTCAACCTGATCCTTACGAATCTGGCCGTCGGGGACATGAACGCTGCGCAACTGGCGAGAGAAATCAAGAACGCGAGATTGCAGGTGCCGGTGGTAGTGCTGGCGTACGACTATCGCGAGATCAAGAAATTTATCGCCAGAAATCCGGTCACGGACATCGAGAGGATTTTTCTGTGGCAAGGGACACCGCGGGTGCTGATTGCGATCGTGAAATACATCGAGGACCGCCGGAACGTGGAGCACGACGCGTCCATGATGGGCGTGCCTGTAGTTCTGGTTGTCGAGGACAACATACGGTACTACTCCTCCTTTTTGCCGCTGATCTATACGGAGCTGATTTCCCAAACAAGGCGAGTGATCCAGGAAGGCGTGAACTTGGCGCATAAGTTGATGCGCATGAGGGCGCGGCCGAAAATCCTGCTGACATCGAATTACGAAGAAGCTTACGCGCTGGCTGTGCGTTATCAGGAACACTTATTGGGAGTGGTGAGCGACGTGGAATTTCCCCACGCGGGTGTGTTAAGCGCGGAAGCGGGATTTGATCTGGCGCGGGGCGTGCGGGAATTGGTACGGGATGTGCCGGTGGTTTTGCAAACCAGCCGGACAGCGTTTCGGCAACGAGCGTACGAACAGGGCTATTCGTTCCTGCGAAAAGGGTCGCCTACATTTCTGCGGGATCTGCGGAAAGTGCTGACGCAGCAGTTCGCTTTTGGCGATTTTGTGTTTCGCACCCCGGACCGGGTGGAAGTGGCGCGGGCCACGGACCTGAATTCACTGGAAGAATGCCTGCGTACGGTGCCGGCGGAGAGCATCGCGTATCACGGGGAGCGAAATCACTTTTCGCACTGGCTGACGGCGCGAACGGAATTTGCGTTGGCGCAAAGATTCCGGCCGCGCAGGGTGTCTGATTTTCCGACGATCGAGGATCTGCGGCGCAACTTGATCGACTCCATCGCGGAATACCGGCGCGAGCAAAGCGATGTATTGATCGGGGACTTCAAGCCCGCGGCCTTTCAGAGCGGCGGCTCTTATTTTCTGCGGATTGGTTCCGGGTCGCTGGGTGGAAAGGCGCGCGGGCTGGCGTTTGTGAGGCACCTGCTGCACAAGCGGCGTTTTGCGCGGCGATTTCCGAATGTGTATGTAAGCGTGCCGCCGGCGGTGGTGGTGGCGACCGACGCGTTTGACCGCTTCCTTGCGGAAAACAATTTGCTGGACTTTGCGATCCATGCAACGGACGACGGAGAAATTCAGCAGCGTTTCCTGGAAGCGGCTCTTCCCGCTGGATTGGTGGAGGATTTGCGGGCTTATCTGGCGGAGGCGCGCTATCCACTGGCAGTGCGTTCCTCCAGCTTGCTGGAAGACTCGCAATACCAGCCGTTCACGGGCGTGTACGAGACTTTCATGCTTGGGAACCAGCACGAAGACACGGGACACCGGCTGAATCAGTTGAGCGAAGCCATCAAACTTGTGTACGCGTCCACGTTCAGCAGGCACGCGAAGGCTTACGTTCGCGCGACTCCATTCCGGCTGGAAGAAGAAAAGATGGCGGTGATCCTGCAGCAGGTGGTGGGATCGTTTTTTGGCCCGCGATTTTATCCGGACTTTTCCGGAGTGGCGCGCTCGCGAAATTTCTATCCGGTGCCGCCGATGGCATTTGAGGATGGCATCGCGGCGGTGGCGCTGGGACTGGGGCGCGCGGTGGTAGACGGCGGCAAGTGCTTATCGTTTTGTCCGCGCTATCCGGCGCACCTGGTGCAATTTTCGTCGGTGGAGGATTTTCTGTCGCAATCGCAAACGGATTTCTGGGCGCTTGCGCTGAATCACGCGCCACAGGAGACTTTGCCGCCGGGACTTCGCGAAGTGCGATTCAGCCTGGACGTTGCGGAGGCGGATGGGACGCTGGATGCCCTCGGGTCCACATATTCCGCTGACAACGATCGCATCACGGATGGATTGAGCCGGCCGGGCATGCGCGTGGTGACGTTCGCGCCGGTGTTGAAATATGGCGTGTTTCCGCTGGCGGCGCTGCTGGATGAACTGGTGAAGGATGGGGAAAATGCGTTTGGACAGCCCGTGGAGATCGAATTTGCGGTCCGGCTGGCGCGACTAACGGGAGAGAGCGCACAGTTTGGATTTTTGCAGATCCGGCCGCTGGTGCTTTCGCATGAGACGGAAGAATTGCATATGGAGGCAGTGGAGCGCACCAGCCTGTTGGCGCAGAGCACAAAAGTGCTGGGCAATGGTCGTGTGGGGGATTTGCTGGATGTGGTGGTCGTGGATGGGCAGAGGTTTGAGCGTGGCCAGAGCCAGGAAGTGGCCGGGCAAGTGGCTTACTTCAATGCCAAGCTCGCAGGGGAGAACCGGGCGTACCTGTTGGTCGGCGTGGGGCGTTGGGGATCGAATGATCCTTGGCTGGGAATTCCCGTGGAATGGGACGATATCTCCGGAGCGCGAGTGATTCTGGAAGCGGGCTTTCGAGATTTCCGGGTCACACCATCGCAGGGCAGCCACTTTTTTCAAAACCTTTCGGCGTTTCAGGTGGGGTACTTCACGGTGAATCCCGATGTTGGCGAAGGAATGGTGGATTGGGACTGGCTGGCGGCGCAGCCGGCGGAGGAAGAGCGTGGATGCGTTCGCCATTTACGATTCGCGGAACCGGTGACAGTGCTGATGAACGGACGCGCGGGCGCGGGAGTGATTTTGAAGCCGTCGAGTGTAAGGGAAACACACGGCGTCAGCAGATAGAACGTTGTCGTCTGCAATTCGCCCACGCTGATCACACCACAAACCTGTTACTTATGACTTAAAACTTTAAACTTAGGACTCAGACGGGTCTCCCGATACGGCCAACCGTGAGGTACGCCCTTGACGACCACCCAGCCCGGGAGGAAGATGAGCCAGACCACGCTCCTGGTCGGAGGTGGTTTGTGTTCGATCCAAAGCTTACCGACCCCCATCCGGAAGAAGCAAAAACTTACCCGCAAACCGTACATTGTTCCGTGCACAACCGGGACGCGAGAATTATTGTTGCCAACTGGGCCATGAGTGAAGAGGGCTGGAGCGGCTGGCGCGTAGTCGATTGTTCGCTGTTGCCGCCGGGAACAGTCCAGTGCGGAATGGACTGCCTGTCTCAGGCCAAGCTGCAGGAAGAATAGCGGTCACGCAAAGGGCCTTCGAGAAAGTCATAGGGAATTTTCTGTGTTCACGTTCGAACGCCTGGTTCAAGGCTCAGGTGGGGCACGATTTCTGCGCGAATTCCGCATCTACAATTTGTTCCTGTAGACCTCAGAAGCTCTCTGACATCTAATGTGCAACGCCAGTTGCCTGTCGAAGGAGGCCGCGCATGCCTGTCATCCGCGTCTGCAGTAATTGCGGGCAGAAGAACTGCATCCCCGCCAAATTTTTGGCCAGCACCGGCCGTTGCGGAAATTGCAAATCGCCTTTGCCGCCGGTTACGGAACCTCTTGCGGTCGACGACGCGCTTTTCGATGAAATTATTCAAAATGCTCCCGTTCCTGTGCTCGTGGATTTCTGGGCGGAGTGGTGCGGGCCGTGCCGGATTGCCGCGCCCGAAGTGGCGCGGACCGCGGCGAACCTCGCGGGCAAAGCCGTCGTGTTGAAAGTGGATACGGAAAAATATCCGCAGCTTGCGGGGCGCTTCAACATACGTGGCATACCCAATTTCATCGTGTTCTTCGGTGGCCGCGTGGTGATGCAGCAAGCCGGCGTCGTGAGCCACGATCAGATGGAACAATGGCTAAGGACGGCTGCTCCTGTGCCCTCCTGAAGATCGAACTTGCACGATCTCGGCTTACACCGTTCGACGCAACAAAATGAGCGCGACCAAGACGAGCGCAGCTCCCAGCATTCCTAGGGCCCTGAAGTGAAGAACCATTGCGGCTCCAGTGCCGGCTCCCAAAACGAAAGCGATCCAGATCCTGCAAAGAACGCCTATTTTAGGATCCGAAATCCCTACAGGCGCGGAAGGCGATCCAGAAGTGTATTTTTCAGCCTCCGTGGAGACCAGGCTGGTGAGCATCCCAGTGAGATATGTCGTGTGAACGCTAACGCCACCGGCTCGGCGAAAGGCCCCGTTTTGCAGCCCGAGTGCCAAGGAGACAAAGATCACAAATATCCCGGTTCCGTGAGCGACGCCGGAGGCTAGCGCAGATGAAGCGGCAACGATCAGAATCACTTCCATCGCCATGACGATAGGAAGCAAGGGCAGCGATGGCCAAGCCTCCAGGTAGCGCGCGACAAGCGTGCTCAACACAACTCCGACGAAGAAAGTGACAATGGCTGAGAGACTTCCAAGCGTGGCGCGCCAGTCATGAGACGCTACAGCAATGGCTCCAAGGACCAAATTGCCGGTTACATGGCCGGTGAACGTCTTTGCGAGAACGAAGCTCGCCGCGTCGCCATACCCGCCCACAAAGGCCAGGCCCGACGAGAGTCCGGTATCGCTCTGCCGAATGTTGGAAGGCACAATTTTCCTTGGCTGTTGCGCCGCGCAGCTCTGTGGTTTACGCGAAAGATGGATAGGACGGAACCCACTGTGTTGTCGCCACTTTGCGGCGAAGTTCATCTTCCGCAAGCTTCGGCGCAACGCCGCCCTTCTGCGCTTCCACACCAACCGCGGTCGCGATTTCCGCAGCCACCTTTCGAATATCAGTCAGAGGAGGCAGCAAGGAAGCAGAAGAGTCTTTAATCGCCGGCGAATTCTCGCCAAGTGTGCGGGCCGCCGTGATCATCATCGCGTCTGTGACGCGGCGAGCGCCAGAGGCAACGACGCCAAGCCCCATTGCAGGAAAAATGAAGACGTTGTTGCATTGCGCAATCGGAATTGTTTTACCGCCATAGCGGACAGGTGGGAACGGCGAACCAGTAGCGACCAAAGCGCGCCCCTCTGTCCATCGAATTAAATCGTCCGGTTTCGCCTCCGATTTACTGGTCGGGTTGGAGAGCGGAAAGATGATGGGACGCTGGACCTTGCGCGCCATTTCGCGAACAATCGATTCCGAAAAAGCGCTGCCGACTGTGGAAAGCCCGATCAGGATTGTCGCATCGATCTTTGCAATCACGTCGGCAAGTCCGATTTGGCCGTTGGAAGTCCGCGGCCATCCAGCCAGACGTTCCTCAGGCTGAGCATAGACGGCCTGTTCGGGGGTCAGATCTTTTCGCCCTGAATGCAGAAGACCGTCTCTGTCGACAACCCAGAAGTGACTACGCGATTCTTGTTCAGACAGGCCTTCTTGCCTCATCGCGCCGCGCAACCCATCCGCGACTCCGATGCCGGCTGAGCCCGCGCCCAACATGACAATCTGCTGGTCCTTCAAACTTTTTCCGGTAACTTTAACCGCGCCCAGAACGGCTCCCAAGGTGACAGCGGCAGTCCCCTGGATGTCGTCATTAAACGTCAGCAATTCGTCGCGATAGCGTTGAAGAATCGGCCGAGCGTGGGGAGTGGCAAAGTCTTCCCATTGCAAACAGGTTTCGGGCATTTCCTGCTTTACAGCCTGCACAAACTGGTCGACGAAGTCGAAGTACGCCTGACCGGTGATCCGTTCGTGGCGCCAGCCGATGTATTCGGGATCGGTCAACCGCTCCTTATTATTGGTTCCCACATCCAGAACCATCGGGAGTGTACGTTGCGGACGAATCCCGCCGATGAGCGAGTATAAGGATAGTTTGCCGATGGGGATGCCCAGTCCGCCGGCACCCTGGTCGCCGATGCCCAAAATGCGTTCGCCGTCCGTAACGACGATTACATCGACATCGCGATTAGGGCGATTGCGCAAGAGTTCGGGGATGCGGTCGCGCAGCGGGTAGGAAATGAACAGGCCGCGCGGCCTGCGGTAGATGTGACTGAACTGCTGGCACGCGAGCGCGACCACAGGCGTGTAAACAATGGGCGTCATTTCTTCGATGTGATCGAGTAGAAGCCTGTAGAACAGGACTTCATTGGTGTCCTGCAAAGCGCGCAAATAGATATGGCGCTCCAGGTCTTCGTCCTTTCGCTTATAAGCTTCGTAAGCGCGGACGGTTTGCTCCTCCAGGCTCTCGACCTGAGGCGGCAGAAGTCCAGACAGGCCGAGCTTGCTCCGCTCTTGCTCCGTGAACGCCGTACCTTTGTTCAGTCCCTGGCAGTTGAGCAGGTCCATCCCGCGCGGAATATCCGGAAGGCCAGACGGCTGCAATTGCTGTTTCGTACCCATGTTCTATTCTCCTTTCCTCTTTCCCGGTTTCCCCTTTGATGCGATTTAGCGGAAATTGACGCAAATAGATTGATCCTTGAAAGAACGACACTGATATCTGGCACGCGCCATCTCTTGACCGGCTGATGGCGATGATAATCGGCACCGTCGCCACCAACGACAGCGTAGAAAGCAGCAGCGCCGAGGCTGATTCCGCTTCTATGGCCTTGTACTTGGCGGCAAGCAGAACAACGATCGTCGCCAGGGGAAAGCTGCAGCAGACCAACGCCTCTCGCGCAAACGGGCTTTGCACATGAAGCAGACGGAGCAGGGCGAATAGGAGCGCTGTCTGCACGGTGATGCGACCGAGCGTAGCCAGCATTACTCCCTTCGTTAGATGGAAGGAGTGTGCGGCAAGTGTTAGACCAACTGTGAACACGGCGACACCAGATGTGGCGGAGCCGATCATCTCGAGGCAACTCGCTATGTCTTTGGGGATCCGAAGGCCCGCCAGTACAACGGCAATGCCCAGCACCGGACCCCAAAGCAGTGGGGACTGCAAGCCCGATTTCAGTCCGGCGAGAACCTGCGCTCGAGGGGAAGGCAGTGCTGAAGAAGCTGGCCGAGTCCCCGGATTCGACATCTCGAGCAGAATGATGGCTGCCGGCACGACAAGGTTGATGGCCAAGGCAACCAGTCCTACCGTGCCCGCACTGGTGTCACCTAGCAACGGTTGGAGTACCGCGATGCCGAAAACCGGAGTAGCTGAGGTTGCAAGCAGAAGGGCGTAGATGATCGAAGCGGGCCCTTGCAGGGATTTCACTCTTCGCAGGAGGAGCCATGCGACCAGGAACAGGCCATCATGCGACAGAATCAATGCCAGAATGAGGCGGCCCTGCTGCAACAGCAACTCTTTGGGGATTTCGGTCATGCCGACAAATAAAGATGCGGGTAACGCGAAGCCAAGCGCAAGTTCGCTTAGTCCGGCGGCCTGGTCGGCATCGAAGGTGTGGCGCTTGCCGGCAAAATAACCCAGCGCCAACACAAAAAATACCGGGAGCAGCGCTCCAACTAATCCCCCGATGTTCATAAGCGGCCTCCCTGCCGTGCCCGCGAAAATAAATGCAGACTCTCCACCTAGAACTCCACCTTTGTTCTGAATCCAAACACCACGGCGCTGTGCGAGCCGCCACCCACGTTCGCGTAGTACTGCACCACCGGCTGCAGAAGGAGCATTGGCAAAACATCCAGCAGTGCATTGAACTCGACGCCCTGTTCCGTCTTCCAGGGGGGCGCGCCGGATGTTACGAAATTTGGGCTAAGGCTGTTTCGCACATAGCCCAACGACATCGTATTGTGAATAGGCAAAGGAAGCGGCTCATTGAAGCGCAAGCCCGCCGTAAGCATGGTGTTGTTGCGGTTGATGCTCGGAGGACTCCAGTCATACGCCAGCGTGCCATCCAAGCCCCTTGCTTCTTTGGGGTCCACGCGCCACAGAGCCTGACTCGCCATCCAGTACAGGAGGTAGTTTCCCGACCGCAGTGCCCCAGTCGTTGGCGAGAGAAACTTTCCAGGATTATAGGAAGCGCCGAATTGATACAGGCCGGAATATCCCTTGCGGCTTTCGACGTTATCAAAGGCGCGCACCGACGAAGCCTTCTGCCCCGGCGTAAATCCAATCTCCGAAACGCTCACGGGAACTCCATTGAACTGCGGCACCAGGCCGGTTGGGTTTTGTAAGAATGGCTGGGGCACCGCGGCCATCACCATCGACTTCACATACAGGTTGTGCGTAGGTGCGACCCGGACCTCCATCGCAGGAGTTGATGGAGGATCGAACATTTCCAAAGTCGTAAACAAATTCCCCAAAGCATAGCCCATCGGCTCGAAGATGAAAGACGCCGCGTAATGCTGCGCTCCGTAGAAGTCTTGACCTGCGAACTGCCCCACACGGGCGATGATGCGTTCATCCAGCCAGCGCTTCTCGATCCACCAAGAATCGAGGCGACACGTGTTCTCACTGGACATCCCGCTGGGACTGGTCAGGAGGCCCAAGTAGGCTCCGAGATTGCCGCCGCCCTGCCAGAGCGCGGTCGCATGGAAATACAAACCCTGCTGACCGGTCAGCGCGCCGAAGTCGATATCGACGGTCCATCGGAATCGGTTCCAACTTGCAAAACGCTCCTTCTGCACGCTCTCTATATTCCAGAGAGAATCACTGACATACTGAAAATCAAAGTTCACGCCACGCTCTGCCAAGCGAGCACGCTCGCCGCCCCAGGTTCCCAAAAGATGGCCGTGCGGGCCTTGGCCCGTTTCGTGACTGTCCGGGCCGGGTACCTGTTCCTGTTGGACCGCCTGGGGACAGGCAGGAAATGCGAATGCACAAGAAGCGCACCATAGTAAAAACAAAAGCCGCAGACGCCAGGCGCGGATGAACGAAACGAAGCACCGATTCCGCAAGCACGACTGCGCGGACGTTTCCTTCGCTTCGGTATGCCGAGAGCGCGTCGCACCGGAATCTAAAATGCACGTCGGCATATTCCTTCGCCTTCAGGACTTCACCTGAATCAATCTTTCGCTGAAACGATCAATCATCATTTTTGGGATGATGAGGCCCAGGCTCATCGCCAGAATAATGGCCAGAGCGGTTGTGCCATCGGCGATTGTTGCGCTTAACAGTTCCAGGGTCGTGTGCGAGCCTTCGGCGAGTTGCACGACGCCGCTCGCCATCCTGAATAGAAATACGCCTGGAATCATCGAAACCACGGAAGCGAACCCGATGGCCGCGAAGGGCATGTGGCAACGGCGCGCGACCGGCGTGAGGATCAGGCCAACGGCGAGGCAAGCCACCAAGGCTCCGATCGCCGCGCTGGCGCCAAGGTCTGCAAGCA
Source organism: Candidatus Acidiferrales bacterium (assembly GCA_963709705.1). Taxonomy (GTDB): domain Bacteria; phylum Acidobacteriota; class Terriglobia; order Acidiferrales; family UBA7541; genus Acidiferrum. The sequence continues at coordinate 358,849 of CAVPXU010000009.1, read as the reverse complement.
ACCACCACCTGAGCGCATGGGCTAGCATGCCAACCGCGACCGGCCACGCCAGCATATGCAGCGGCATGGAGAAGAAAACACTATAGGCCGCAACAGCGATGCCAGCGGCGATCATGTCCTGCCACAGAGGCACAGCTCTGCTTACCTGATCTACTGGCAGGGCAACGCCGAGCAAGGTCAGTCCAAGCAGCAATCCCGTCGAGATCGCCATTACCACGAGCCCGGCATACATCACGCGGGCGGCACCCAAATGCACGCGGCCCTCGATGAGATCCAAAGCGCCATTCAGCACAGGTGGTCCGGGCACCAGAACCATGCATGGGCAAACCGCGACAAGGCGTAGTGACGAACTCAACTGGTAGCGCACTGCCAGAGCGCCGATAACGCCGGCGAGCAGAGACGCACAGAATGGCTGCAGGAAGATGTTGGCGCTGTACTGCGCCAAGCCGCGACGAAGAACGGCGCCGGCGCCTGCGCTGACGAATATGAGCACCGCAGAAGTCAAATGCTGGACGCCGAAGATCACCGCTAACGCTGCAGCGCCAGCCGCCGCTGCAAACGTGAACAGCCATGTCGCTGCGGGTGGCGCTTGCGAGATCGCACGGATCGTTTCCCTCGCGGATTCAGGCGTGATCTGGCCGGCGCTGAGCTCCTCAATTACGCGCATCGCGGAAGCCACGCGACCCATGGAAACATTGGTGGGATCGGCCGCCACTGCGGAGATTACTCTGGCGTCGCTATCCTGGACCTCAAGTTGCAGCTCTCCCCAACGCGGCAGAATGCACCCGCGCACTCCCAGGACATTGCCCAGCCGTTCCGCCGCAGCCAAAGTCTGTTCGGTCGATTGACCGTTGACGAACAGAACTTTGGCGACGGCGAGGACAAGATCGGCACGCCCCTCGAGCGTCATACGGCCCACGGCCTAGGCGGCAGCGCTCGCCACATAGGGCTTGACCATTTTTTTCGGGTCGACAACCCGATCGAATTCAGCTTCGGTCACGAAGCCGAGCTTCAGCGCGGCTTCTTTCAGCGTGAGGTCGTTGTCCAACGCGTAGTGGGCAATCTTCGAAGCTTTGTCGTAGCCAATCACCGGCGAGAGCGTCGTGACCAGCATCAGCGAACGCTCCACGTATTCGTTGATCTTCTTCACATTGGGTTTTGTGCCCTCGACCAGGAACTTGCGGAAGTTCGTGCACCCGTCGCTCAGGATCGTGACGGAGTGGGACACGTTGAAGATGATCAGCGGCTTATAAACGTTCATTTCCAGGTAGCCGCCGGCGCCGCCAAAGCCCACCGCAACGTCATTCGCCATCACCTGCACGGCAATCATTGTCAATGCTTCCGCTTGGGTCGGATTTACCTTTCCCGGCATAATTGACGAGCCCGGTTCGTTCTCTGGAATTTTCAGTTCGGCAAAGCCGGCGCGTGGTCCACAGGACATCAGCCGGATGTCGTTGGCGATCTTGTAGAGCGACACGGCCAGCGTGCGCAGCGTGCCGGAGAGTTGCACCTGAGCGTCGTGAGCGCCTTGCACCGCAAACTTGTTCGGCGCGCTGACAAAGGGCAGACTTGTGAGCTTGGCGATCTCGGCCGCCGCGGCCTCGCCGAAACCTGGCGCTGAGTTGATGCCAGTTCCCACCGCGCTAACTGGTACACACCCTTCAGCGCTTCTTCGATGCGGGGGAGATCATCGGCGAGCATGCATTCATAGCCCGACCATTCTTGACCGAGTGTGAGAGGCGTAGCATCTTGCATGTGCGTCCGGCCAATCTTGACGATGTCCTTCCACTCGTCGACTTTCGAGGCGATTGCATCGCGCAGCGCCTTCACCGCGGGGATAAGCCGTTGCTTCACGTTGACGGCCGCCGCGATATTCATTGCGGATGGAAACGAGTCGTTTGACGATTGCGCCATGTTGACGTGATCGTTCGGATGAACCGGCGTCTTGCTGCCGAGCGGAGTGCCTGCGAGTTGGCAGCAGCGGTTTGAGACTACTTCATTCACATTCATGTTGAATTGCGTTCCACTGCCGGTCATCCACACGTGCAGGGGGAACATGTCTTTGTGTTGGCCCGCGAGGATCTCGTCGCAGACTTGAACGATCAACTTGTGGCGCTGATCATCTAGCCGCTTGCCTGCGTGGTTTGCATTGGCCGCTGCTTTTTTCAGCGTGGCGTAAGCGGCAATCATCTCGCGCGGGATAAGGTCCTTGCCGATACTAAAGTGTTCAAGCGACCGCTGGGTCTGGGCCCCCCAGAGCTTGTCAGCAGGAACATCCACTTCACCTAGGCTATCGGTTTCCTTGCGAATATCTGTCATTTTGGTTCTCCTTCTTGGCTCTCCTTCACTTCCGACACCGCACTTCGATGGTTTAGGAGGCGACGAAGTTGCAAGATCAAGCCAATCGGCGACTTCTTGGAAACTGCCTCGTTCGGCCCATGCGCTCCGATGGTGGGCCGTCGAACTTCTATGCACCGTCAAGATAGAGAACAAAACTAGGCGCGGTAAACACAGAGCGCATCACGACATAGAAAGTCACTGCGATGCCACTTCCGGGTGATCCAGCGATCCCACTGCCGAGGGACCGGGGCCCTCCGTTCAGGTAACGCTTCTTTCCGCTTCCCGAAATAATTCAGATTTGCGTGTTTTAGCGCGCCAACCACAATGCATATCGAATGGCCTGAAACATCGGCCACTGGCAGTGCACCCGAAGGACGCGATACCAATAAAGAATCGAATATTGCTCCATGACACTCCTTTCCAAGGCCAGAAATAGCGTTCTCGATTGCTTGGTCTGACCTTCCTCCTTTGATTTACACAGCAGACAGAATTAGCGCATCACGAGATGGAGGGATTTTTGACTACCCAGGAATGACATTTGCCGGTGTTACTGCAATCGGGCGCCACGACTCAAGATGCAAATCGGCAAGGATTGCTGTAGCCTCTTTCTATTCCTCAGACGGCGCCGAGAGCGCTCCAGGCCGCGTTCCTGTGAGTCGTCCTGCATTCGGAGCAACATGAAGCGGGCGGTATCGTCTTCATGGGCTTTTGGAGGGTCACTGCGTAAATGAACTGGCCTGGGCAGAACGTTTCGCGTTGGGACAACGCTCGCGGGATTGCGACCGTCCGAAGCTTCCAACCTTTTCTGCATTCACGGCTGCATCGCTTTTGTGCCGCAAACTTTTCCACGCTTTATTCAAGAAAGATGCAAGTAGCCAAATCTGTGGCGGAAAGCAGGCGGCATCTATGAGCGAACCAGGCGGTATTCGAATCCTCAGCGTGGACGATCACCCGTTGCTGCGGGAGGGCATCGCTGCGGTCATCAATAGCCAGCCGGATATGCAGGTGATCGCGTACGCCTCCAATGCGCAGGATGCCATTCAGCTATTTCGCAAGCATCAGCCGGATGTCACGCTGATGGACCTGCGCCTTCCCGACAAGAGCGGAATCGATACTATGATCTCCATCCGGGCGGAGTCTCCTGAAGCGCGCGTCATCATACTGACGACCTTTGAGGGAGATGTGGAAGTCCAACGAGCATTGGAAGCCGGCGCTCGCGCCTATTTGCTGAAAAGCATGCCTCCCAAGGAATTGGTCGAGGTAATCCGGCAGGTTCACGCGGGCAAGAAACGTATTCCGCCGCAAATCGCGGCACAACTTGCGGAACACATGAGCGATGAGTCATTGACCGCGCGGGAGATCGAAGTTCTTACTCAGATCGCGGGGGGCAACCGCAATCGCGACATCGGAGAAAAGCTTTTCATAACAGAGGAAACCGTGAAGGTGCACGTCAAACACATCATGGAGAAGCTGGGCGCTAGTGATCGCACACAAGCAGTTGCGATCGCGATCCGGCGCGGGATTATCCATCTGAAATAGACCATCCCAAACGTAGGGATACCTCGAAAGCATTACGACAAGATACCGGAATGTTGGGAATCGCCAGCGGGCGCGGTCGTCTACTGTGACGATACAGTAGTTTAGCGTCTATTGGGGAGATGCACTCTGCAAAGGCTATTCTCGGCATTTCCAGGCGGCCCTCCTGGTATCGGACTCTTGATCTTGCGGGCAACGACCGGCGCCATATTGGCGGCTCAAGGACTGATCTGTCTTTTGTGGCACTCTCAAACGACGACATTGGGATTGCTTGCCGCTGGAGTATTGATGGTAGTGACGGGCCTTTTCATTTTGATTGGGTTTCTAACGCCAATCTTTAGTCTTCTGGCCACCGCCGAGTGCGTAAGTGTAGCGGTTTTGGGGATTTCCCGTTCTTGGAGTTTGCTCGACTCCAAACTGATTGTGCTGCAAGTAACCGCAGGCTTGATCGCTATCGCTTTTCTTGGTCCGGGTGCTTTCTCTTTCGACGCTCGTTTATTTGGCTGGAAAGAAATCGTGATTCCTGCCGGGGCGCGCAAGCCCGAAGAGTAGTTCCAGAAATTCCGCGACGGTTTCGCTGGATACTCCGTTTCGAAGCTGGTACCAGGACGAGCGAGTCCTCCAATAGAGGTACACAGTCCCCACCCTTGCGAAGTAGCGAAAAACTATCACATCCCGTGATGCCTTCTTTTTTTTGGTCTGGCAATGTGTGCGTGACAAGGCAATCCACGAAGCCTTAGATCATCTCAGTGTTAGCGATCCAGGAGGGTATGGTTTTGATCCGCACACTATCTCAGTCAGCAAGCACCTCAAACATTTCTGTTTCTAACTATGAGGAGCAGCCCGACGAGCGACTGCTGTCCAGCGCAAAAAAAGGAAATTCAGCTGCCTTCGGAGAACTCTGCCAGCGCCATAGGAAAAAAGTTTTCCAGGTGACGCTTCGGATTACCCGTAACCGCGAGGACGCGGAAGACGCCCTTCAGGAGTGCTTCTTGAGCGCTCTTGTGCATCTGAGGAATTTCGACGGGAGGTCACAGTTCGCAACGTGGTTGACGCGCATTGCGATCAATGCGGCGCTGATGAAGATCCGGCGTAATCGCAACTCTCGCGAAACACCACTGCAAACCGTCGATGAGTTTGGAGAGGAGAGAGAGTCTATTCACCTCGTCGACCGGTCCTTGAATCCGGAAGATACTTATTCCGAGCGCGAGCGTTCGAAACTTCTCAGGAATTTGGTTGGCACGCTTCGGCCACGAATTCGGACAGCAATCGAGATGCGTCATTTGCAGGATTGTTCCTTGAAGGAGACATCGGAGAGGTTGGGCATTTCCGAAGCGGCCACGAAGGGGCGGTTGTTCCACGCTCGATTGGCCTTGCGGAAGTCCTGGCGGATGAGGGCGAAGGTACAAGCGCGAGTTCAACGGGCGGCGTAGAGGGTTGCGGGCGGCAAGGATTTTAAATCTGCGCGGTAAATCAGAAGGAGAAAAGATGGCGACAATTACTACTAAAGACGGAACACACGTTTATTACAAGGACTGGGGAAAGGGGCAGCCGATTGTGTTTTCGCATGGCTGGCCGCTCAGCGCTGACGACTGGGACGGCCAGATGCTGTTCTTCGGGCAACGTGGCTATCGCGTCATCGCGCACGACCGGCGGGGGCATGGACGTTCCGACCAGACGTGGGACGGCAACGACATGGACACGTATGCGGACGATCTGGCGGCGCTATTCGAAAAACTCGACCTGAAAGAGGCCATCATGGTGGGGCACTCGACCGGTGGCGGCGAAGTCGCGCGCTATCTCGGCCGCCATGGCGCAAAGCGTGTGGCGAAAGCAGTGCTGATCAGTTCCGTGCCGCCGCTCATGCTGAAGACAGAAAAGAACCCGGCCGGCTTGCCCATATCTGTGTTTGACGGACTTCGCTCCGCGCTCGCGGCCAATCGGCCTCAGTTTTACAAGGACATCACGCTTCCGTTTTACGGATACAACCGGCCCGGAGCAAAGATTTCAGACGGCATCCGCGAGCACTGGTGGTTGCAGGGAATGCTGGGCAGCGTTAAGGCTCACTATGACTGCATCAAGGCGTTTTCGGAAACCGACTTCACCGAAGACCTGAAGAAGATCGACATCCCCGTGCTTGTGATGCATGGCGATGACGATCAGATCGTCCCCATCGTTGCGGCGGGACTCTTGTCTGCGAAGATCCTGAAAAATGCAACGTTGAAGGTCTATCCAGGTTTTCCGCACGGGATGCCCCCAACCAACGCGGACCAAATCAACGCGGACCTGCTTGCGTTCTTCAAAGGTGCTGCCACCGCCGCTTCGTCTAAGTGAGGAAGTTGTCGCACCGGGGTCCACTCTGCGAGCGTGTTCTCTGCACAGCTTCATCTCGGTAGCGGAGAGCAGCGGCAGAATCGCGTGGACCCCGGCGCATAAGGCCAATGAAAGTTAATTCTGATAAAGTTGGATTCGAACGGGGGAAACGATGAGTACAGGTCTCTTGGTATTTACGTTGTTTCACGTGGCCTTAAGCTTGGTTGGAATTCTTGCAGGGTTCGTCGTCGTGTATGGTTTGCTCACCGCAAAGCCGCTCGATCGTTGGACCGTTGTCTTTTTATGTACCACTGTCCTTACGAGCGTCACAGGATTCTTCTTCCCCTTTCATAAACTCTTGCCCTCGCATATTCTCGGCCTCATTTCGCTGGTGCTTTTGCCGGTTGCGATTTACTCGCGATATAGCAAGAAACTGGCGGGCGCTTGGAATCCCGTTTATTCGATTACGGCGGTGCTCGCCTTGTATCTCAACTTTTTCGTGTTCGTCGTTCAGCTCTTCGAAAAAGTACCGGCTCTGCACGCCCTAGCCCCAACGCAATCGGAGCCGCCCTTCAAAATGACTCAACTCACCGTTCTGGTGGTTTTCGTTCTGATCACAATTTTGTCGGCCGTTCGATTTCGCCACGCGCAATTACGCACGGCTTGAACGATCAGCGGTCTCCACAAGTCTTGCGCCAGCCTTTCCGTGCAGTATCTTTGAATCCGCGGAATACGAGCGGCATACCGTTGAATGCGGCCCCGGCGATCTGGCGGTTTTCTATACGGATGGTGTCACCGAGGCGGTCGACCACCGTAATGAGGACTTCGGACCGGACCGACTCGAAAAGATAATTGCCATGAATGCTGAAGAAACCGCCGACCGTGTGGTGAATTCCATTTTCCTGGCTGTTGCTTCTCACTGCGGGGAATCAAATGCCTTCGACGATCAAACACCGTGATTGCTGCCGAACATGAATCGGGAAGAGAGGATGTGGAAACGGATCGTTGTCTGGGAAGGTAAACCTGTTTTGCCAGATACAATTTGGAAAGTTCTCGGAGAAAATTAGACGGGAGAAAATGATGAAACAACCAATCTCGGGAATTCACCACGTTACCGCCATCGCATCGGACCCGCAGCGGAATCTGGACTTTTATACGCAGGTTCTCGGCCTGCGGCTTGTAAAACGCACCGTCAACTTTGATGATCCAGGAACATATCATTTCTATTTCGCCGACGAGGTCGGCTCGCCAGGCACAATTCTGACATTTTTCCCATGGCCTGGCGCTGCCCGCGGCCGTATAGGAGTGGGGCAGGCTACGGTTACTTCTTTTGCTGTTCCCGAGCACTCGCTGAACTATTGGGAGGACAGACTCGTGGGTGCGGGCGTGCCCGTAGAGAAATCAGGAAAGCGCCTGGGAGAGGAGTTGCTCACGATTGCCGATCCCGATGGCCTGAAGGTCGAGCTGATCGCCAGTTCGTGGGCAAAGCCGAGCCATGCATGGGCCGGTTCTTTCACTCCTCCGGAGCACGCAGTCTACGGCTTCCACTCCGTTACGCTTTCCGAGCAGGGATATGAGCGCACCGCGAAAACCCTCGGCACCATGGGCTTTCGCAAAGTTAGCGAGGAGGGAAACCGCTTTCGTTTCGAGGTCGGAGATGGTGGAGCGGGGGCGCGAGTGGATGTTTTGTGCGCGTCGGAAGCACCCCAGGGCAGAATCGGTGCAGGTACAGTTCATCACGTCGCCTGGCGCGTTGCCGATGACGCATCACAAAAATCCTGGCGAACGCATCTGGCGGAGAACGACTTTGATGTTACGCCGGTTATGGACCGCTGCTACTTTCACTCCATTTATTTCCGGGAGCCTGGCGGAGTTTTGTTTGAGCTGGCCACCGATCCTCCAGGATTTGCCATCGACGAACCTGTAGACACACTTGGCGAGGGCCTGAAGCTCCCGGTCTGGCTGGAGCGCTACCGCAACGACATTGAAAAAGCGTTGCCTCGCATTGAATTGCACAAGCCTCGAAAGGACGATTCTCTTGGAAAGTCCGCATCGTAACCAGCCTGTAATTCATCGAGGCGCAACGATCGAATCGGCGAATGCAGCGATCGTTCTGCTGCACGGCCGCGGGGCGTCTGCCGAAGATATTTTGGGCCTGGTGAACGAATTTCAGATGCCCGGGACTGCTTACCTCGCTCCGGAAGCTGCAAGCCATACTTGGTATCCTTACTCATTTCTTGCGCCCATCGAACGGAATGAGCCCTGGCTTACCTCTGCCCTGGATTTGGTTGCCGCGACTCTCGCAAAGCTGAAGAGTTCTGGAATGCCGAGCGAGAAAGTCGCGCTGATGGGATTTTCGCAGGGCGCTTGCCTGGCCACGGAATTCGTCGCAAGAAATCCCAGACGCTACGCCGCGCTTGTTGCGTTCACTGGCGGCCTGATCGGCCCCGAAGGAACGCCATTCCATTATTCCGGCGCGCTCGATGGCACACCTTGTTTTCTCGGCTCCGGCGATCCTGATCCGCACGTTCCCTGGGAGCGCGTCAAGGAATCCGCATCGGCTTTGAGCGCTCTGGGCGGAAAAGTAACACTGAAACGCTATCCAGGAATGCCGCACACAATCAGCGAGGATGAAATATCGGAGGCCAAGAAGCTGTTGTCAGCCGCCTTTTAGTCCCGCCCGATTCGATAGCTCGCATTCGCGGTTGGTTGCTGGCCGAGTGCGTGGCCTTTAGAATCAAGAAGAATGACCAAGGCTGCGATCGGTATCGACTTTGGCACCACAAACAGTTCGATTGCTCGCGTGAATGACAAGGGCGAGGTTGATCTCGCTCACTTTCCCTACATGAGCGAAATGACCGCGTCCTACCGGTCACTTCTGTATCTCGAGCAAATGAAAGAACGCGGCGTCAATACCCTCAAGTCGTGGAGCGGGCCCGAAGGCATCGAACACTATCTATCCGCAGACCACAAAGGCCGGCTGATTCAATCTCTGAAATCCTTTCTGACCAATCGCAACCTCCAGAGCACGGATATTTTCGGCCGGAAATATACGCTCGAGGAACTGATTGCGCGAATCCTGAAAGATTTGCGTGAAAAAGCCACCCATCAGTTCGGTATTCCCATCACGAAAGCCGTAGTGGGTAGGCCCGTAAGATTTGTTGGGGCCGAGACTGAGGAACAGGATCGCTTTGCGGAAACGCGCTTGCGAAACGCATTCAAGATTGCCGGATATGAGTCCGTACAATTCGAATTTGAGCCGATCGCAGCGGCGCACTATTATGAGTCGCAACTTGATCATGATGAATTGATTCTGATTGGAGACTTTGGAGGGGGCACCAGCGACTTTTCATTGATCCGGGTTGGTCCTGGGATTCGTCGTCAAGGTAGAAGCGCGGCCGACCTGCTTGGCAACGCCGGCGTCGGTGTAGCAGGCGATTCGTTCGATGCGAAGTTGGTTCGCCATCTTATGTCACCTGCTCTGGGCGCCGGCACGGACGTGCGCTCGATGAAAAGACTTCTTCCCGTGCCCGCCTGGATTTACGGCAAGCTGGAACACTGGCATCATCTCTCTTTTCTGCGCGCCAAGGATGTAATGGACTTGCTCACTCGCATCAAGACCGATGCGGTTGAGCCGCAGAAAATCGCTGCCTTAATCCATCTCATAAAAGAAGACCTGGGATATCAATTGCATCAGTCCATTCAGGCAGTGAAGTACGATTTGTCGAACAACCCGGCGGCAACATTTCGTTTTGCGGATGGAATCGTCGATCTAACGGCCAACGTAAAGCGCTCCTCGTTTGAAACCTGGATCGCTGAGGAGCTGAAGCAGATTGAAACGTGTTTGGACTCCTTGCTCAAGACCTGCGGAGTTCACCCGAAAGACGTAGACGCGGTGTTCCTGACCGGCGGGTCGTCGTTCGTCCCCGCTGTACGAAAAATCTTCGCCACCCGCTTCGGCGAACAACGCATCCAGACCGGCAATCAGTTTACCTCGGTTGCGTGGGGACTCGCCCTCGGCGCGTAACGGACGCGGCTATATCGGGCTATATGGAAAGATAAGGACAAGGATTTGGTGAACCGGGGAGGACTCGAACCTCCAACCCGTTGATTAAGAGTCAACTGCTCTACCATTGAGCTACCGGTCCACGGGGTAATTTTCTATTTTACATAGTTCTGAAATTTCTGTCGACACGCAGGCGCCGAAAAAACTTGCCACTTCCCTGCTTGCGCTCGCTTACTTTGCGCGAAGTACCGCCGTCAGATCGCGTGCGGCTTTGCGAGCGCGTTCCAAATCCTGCGGATCAAAGGAAATCGCGGACACCCGCTGGTGACCTCCGCCTCCATATTGTTCCGCTAAAGTGGCCAGGTTTTTATCCGCTGTGGCCTGATTCCATGGGTTTGTGCCCAGCGAAACTTTGGCTCGCACCGGCGAAGCGCTGACACTCACCGAATACACGCCTTCCGGATGCAAGAGATACGGAATAAATTTGTTGTACCCCTCCAGATCCAGATCGCTTACGTCAAAGAAAATCACGCCATCTTTCGATTCAATTCTCTGCCGCAAAATTTCGATCGATTTGCGATGGCGCTCCAGCAACGGGCCCAGATATTTCTCCACCACCGGCAATTTCACCATCTCCGATAACGGCCGGTACGCCAATTCGGGGATAATCTGGGCGGGAACGCCATTTTCCGGCGCGGCCTCAATCACCAACGCCAATTGCGTGGCCGGTTCAATCAGTTCGGTGGCGGATTCCGGCGTGGGAAACTGCGCCCCATCAATTATGTCGCCCCAGTGGATCAGGTCTGCCAGCGGCTTGGTGTCGAAGCCGAACTGATCCTTGGTCATCGTGGCAATCAGTTTGGTGCAGGATTTGTAATCCGGCTCGTAATACATGTGCTTGCCGGGAAATCGCTTGAAGTACTCCGCATCCGCCGGACTCAGAAACGCGCTCTGGTGATGGTCAAACCACCAGGTCACCTTTGGAGAATTCGAATACTTGAAATCGACGATGACGTTCTCATCCCCGTCAAACAACCCGTCTTCCCAGGGATGTTTGGCTTTGTGCGTCATCCCGCTCAGATGGAATTCGGCCTTGGCGTCGAAGCGCTCCCGGTAAAACCGGTAAAAAAGCGCCGCCGAAGCCGCTCCGTCAAAACAGCGATCGTGGAAACACAGTCGAACCGTCGTCATAGACCCGGGTAAGCTCGCCCTCCTACAGAGTGACCGAACGCAAGGAGCAAAGCCAATAAAGATGTACGGGTCTTGCCCGAAAGTCAAGTCGAATCCGGCTTGAGCGACAAACTGCCTGCGCTAAACCCTCTCTTTTGTTGACTGGTTGTGCCTTAGCAACCTCTCATCCCGATCCCGCCCCACAGCATCTAATTCAGTGTAACTTCATAAGACGGCCTGACTCTTACGCTCAGGCCGGTTTAGCCCGGCTACGGGACGAGGAACAGAGTCATGGGCAAATTTGGCGATTTGACTGACGCGGATATCACTCCGAAATCGGTCTATCTCAATCGCCGGCAGATTCTGCGCGCCATGGGTATAGCAGGAGCCGCCGTGCTCGGGGAGAAAGTGTTCTCCCGTTTCGCGTTCCCTCCAGCTGCGGTTCAGGCGGGAACCAAGCTGAATGTCACGGTTCATAGCGCCTTCAGCACCACGGAAAAGGTAAACACCTTCGAAGACGTCACTCACTACAACAATTTCTACGAATTCGGCACAGACAAAAGCGATCCATCGCGCAATGCGGGCAAGTTTCGCACTTCGCCCTGGACGGTTTCCGTCGAGGGTGAAGTTAAGAAGCCCGCCAAGTACAGCATGGACGACATCCTGAAGCTAGCTCCGTTGGAGGAGCGCATTTATCGCCACCGGTGTGTGGAGGGCTGGTCCATCGTCGTTCCCTGGATCGGCTATTCTCTGAGCACGATTCTGCAACTCTCCGAGCCTACGGAAAAGGCCAAGTTCGTCGCTTTCCAGTCTTACTACGACCGCAGCCAAATGCCGTGGGCCGAGCATTCCGGTATCGAACTGCCCTACGTCGAAGGGCTGCGCCTTGATGAAGCCATGAATCCGCTGACGCTTTTGTGCGTCGGTATGTATGGCGAAACGCTGCCGAACCAGGATGGCGCCCCTGTGCGGCTGGTGGTTCCGTGGAAGTACGGCTACAAGAGCATCAAGTCCATCGTTAAAATTCGCTTCGTCAAGAGCATGCCTCCCACCACGTGGAATATCTACGCGCCGAACGAGTACGGTTTTTATTCCAACGTGAATCCCAACGTCGATCACCCGCGCTGGAGCCAGGCCACCGAGCGGCGCTTGGGCGAGATCCTGAAGCGCAAGACGCTTATGTTCAACGGCTACTCCGATCAGGTGGCCAGCATGTACGCTGGCATGGATCTAAAGAAGTATTACTGACGTGCGCGAATCTCTGCGTCGCCTCCTGCTCAGCAAATGGACCAAAGTTGCGGTGTTTTTGATTTGCTTGTCGCCGCTCGCCTATTTGGGTTGGCGCGCGTATCACGGCGAGCTCACGGCCAACCCCGTTGAATTCATTCAACACTTCATGGGCGATTGGACGTTGCGTTTTTTGTTGATCACGCTCTCCATCACGCCGCTGCGCAGGATTTTGAGTCTTCCAGACCTTATTCGCTTCCGCCGCATGCTCGGCTTATTCGCGTTTTTCTATGTGTGTTTACATTTCCTGACGTACATCGGCCCCGACCAGTCCTTCGATCTTGCCGGCATGTGGAAGGATGTGGCCAAGCGCCCGTTCATTACCGTTGGTTTTCTGGGCTTCGTGCTGCTGATTCCGCTGGCCCTGACCTCCACCAAAGGCTGGATCCGCCGGTTGGGCGGCAAGCGTTGGCAAGCGCTGCACAGGCTGATTTACGTCAGCGCGCTATGCGGCGTCGTTCATTACTACTGGCTGGTTAAGTCCGATCACCGGCTGCCGCTTCTTTACGGCGTGATCCTTATGATTTTACTGCTGTATCGTTTGGGCAATTCCTTGATGAAGCCTCGCCAAGCTGTGGCAATCTCCACCGCGCCATAGTTCCCTGCGCTTACGAAATGAACCAGCCAGCATTTCCGCGACCGCGCGCGGGCGTGTTCACTGCGCGGGTACAGAATCGCGGAGGAGGACTACGTCGGAATCCGTGTGTTGGCGAAGCATACCCAGAGATTTGCCGTCGGGAGAGAGATGAAAGGCGGTGAATTGTTCTGAGGGGAAACTTGTGATTTGGTGGCCTGCAGACCCGTCGAGTGCCTGAAGCCAGAGATTGTCGACTCCGTTATCGCGGACGCTGTAGAGGAGCGATTTCCCATCGGAACTAAAGAGCGGGCCGCTGGAAACGTGGGGATTGGGCTGGAGGAAACGAACTTGCGGTTGCGAACCCTGGTCAAGCGGAACGAGGGCAATGCGCTGCTGGTTGGAATTTTCAGTGGTTCCGGAAGAAGTCACGAGGATGGCCAACCATTTGTTATCCGGGGAGAGCCCCACGCGGAGGTCACCGTGAATGGTATGGGGAACGATTGAGCCGGGAACAAGTTCTGGCTTGCGCGAAGCGTCGACGGGAACTCCGAAGACGCCTGTGCCGCCAAGGTCCCCGAAGTAGACCATCTTGGAATCCGGAGAGCAGGCGGGATTGAAGTCAAGCTTGCCGAAGGAAAGTTGCGTAGGGTTAGAACCGTTTTCATCGACGCGCCAGATGCTGATACTTCGACCGCCGCCATGGGCAACCCAACTGAACAACAAAGTTTTGCCGTCAGGACAAGAGTTCATTCCGAACATTTGCGCATCGCTCAAGAGGACCGTCTTGTTGGCGCCGTCGGCAGATACCCTCACAAAATTTAAGTCCTGATGCACGTAAAAACTGCCGTCAGGGGAAAAGGCGAAATCGTCCATGCTTTTTTCCTGAGGCAGAACGGGATTGGGAACGCCGGAGCCTGCACCAGAGGACGGAAAAACATAAAAATTATGGAGAATTTTCTGCTGGACAGTCGCAAGAGTCGAGCCGTCCGACGAGACAGTAAGTGAGACGTAACTGTTCGTATCCTTGGTGACGGGAAGAAATGCGCCGGAGGGATAAGAGACAAGGCCGATCTGAAAACGGTTGAAGCCCGTGGTGCGGCCCTGATAGAGAAAGAGAATCCCTTTTCCATCGGGGAGCCACACCATCTTGCGAATGACCTTGTCGTCAAAACCCGCGATAGTTTTGAACTTCCCGGAATCAACGTCATAGAGGCGGATCGTACTCAGGTCGTTTCCCAACTGAAGAATGACGCCAGCGACCTGATTGGTGCCGGGAAGCCACGCCAGATTTTGCGCGCCTTCCGAAACTGCTCCTGAGGCAAACATTTTCTCCCCGGAGCCGTCCGCATTGGACACCAAAAATTGAACTTTGCCGATCTCGGGGTCATTGAACCGGGCGAAGGCCATGCGCTTGCCGTCCTGAGAAAAGGTCACGGGAGTATCGATGTCGCGCACGATGACTTGAGGAGCGCCGCCGAGCACCGGGGCACGAGAGAGATCGTAGGAATTTTGCGTAGAGTTGGCAGCAGAACGGAAATAGATGTAGTTGCCGTCGGGTGAAAAGCTGAGGTCTCGATACGCGGTTTCCGACGGAGGAAGAACTTGCGTGTCACTGCTCGTGGGAATGTTCCGGAGCCAAAGGCTGTTTTTTCCACCGTCGCTTAGTTCGGTGAGGAGATATTTGCCGTCCGGAGAGATGGCGGTGAGAGTGGATTTGCCATTGCTCGAGATTTGGGAAATAGCAAAGTTCTGAAACGCAGGCGCCGCCTCGGAGCCGTGGAGGAAAGAACGGAGGCCGTAGCCTGCACCGGCAATCAGCAGAAGTACGATGACAATCATCGCGGCGACCGTGCCTTTATGCTGCTTCGCCGCAACCACAACAGAACTACTGGAAGACATTGCCGGGGACTGCGACAGGCCGCTCTGCGCGATTGCGGAAGAAGATGCCGCAGACGTAGCTGAGATTCCCGAGGCCGATGACACTGGAACCGCGCCGGAGTCTCCACCGATACCGCTGAGGCGAGACTGGCGGCCGGAATCGGTTTCACGTTTAAGGCGCTTCAGATCAGCGCGCAACTCGGAAGCGTGCTGGTAGCGGAGTTCGCGATCTTTTTCAAGAGCCTTGTTGATGATGCGTTCGAGCTCTGCGGGCAAATCGGGATTCAAGCGAACTGCGGGAACCGGCGCGTTATCAAGGATGGATTTAAAGATCAGGCCTGAGCTCTCCCCGCGGAACGGCAATTGGCCCGTAGCCATTTCGTAGAGCACGACCCCGAAGGAGAACAGGTCTGTGCGCGAATCCACTTCCTTGGCGCGAACCTGCTCGGGAGACATGTACGCCACCGTGCCGAGCGTGCTGCCGGGGCTGGTAAGCTGCGCGGAATCGATACCTTGCGTGGCCAGTGAGTCGCCGGGATTTACATTTACGGAACTGCCCCCGCTACCGCTGACTTTAGCCAGCCCGAAATCGAGAATTTTGGCATGCCCGCGTTTGGTCACAAAAATATTCGCGGGCTTGATGTCGCGGTGAACGATGCCCTGCGAATGCGCAGCATCTAGCGCGTCGGCTACTTCTATCGCCAGGTCCTGCAAGGTTTCCAGCTCCATGGGCCGGTTGGCGATGGTGTGCTTTAGCGTCTTCCCTTCCAGATATTCCATGGCGATGAACGCCTTGCCATCCTCCTCGCCGATGTCATGGATGGTGCAAATATTCGGATGGTTCAGCGCGGAAGCGGCTTTCGCTTCGCGGCGAAAACGCTCCAGAGCTTGATGATCGTGCGCGAGGTCGTCAGGCAGAAATTTCAGCGCGACAAAGCGATCCAGGCGAATATCCTGCGCTTTATAAACGACGCCCATGCCTCCGCCGCCGAGTTTTTCAAGGATGCGGTAATGGGAGATGGTTTGACCAGGAAGCGACTGGGGTTCCGTCATGGCACGGTCATATTATGGTGGCAGTCAAGGCAAGTCAACGCAGTTACGGCGTGCCGCCACGAAGGGCGCACTTGTGTTTTTGCAGGCTGTGAACTTAGCAAACCCGATCTGAGAGCGAGGAGAGAGTCGGGAGGCGTTCGACGCCTCCCTGACTAGCAATGTTTCGGTGATTGAGTGGAAAACTGTGCTACTGGAAAGCTACACGGTTAAGCGCGCGCGGCACGCATCTGCGCGAGGCGCTCGTTGAACTGCCGCGTGATGTGGGGAACGATGCCGAGTTGCCGCTCGATTAGCATGAGTTGAGCGCGATGGTGCATCTCGTGTTCTTTCGTCGACAGAAGCCGCTCGAAGCGGGACTTTACCGTTTTGCCGTCCGGCTCGCTCACGCCTTCGGCAAGAAATTCCGGCGTCAATGTTTCCAACCATGCTGCGAATCTTTCGCCTTCCGTCTTCAGCAGGTTCACAATTTCGGCTTTCGATCTGGACTTAGCTTCCTCAGCCTTGAAACGATCTATAAGTCCAAAGAAGTCGAAGCCGACGAGAGTCTTTAATCCTTTCTTGTGAATCTCGTCCGCAATTTGCGTGCTGATCGCGATATGGGTCAACATTTGCCCGACCGAACGTGCGTCAGGAGCGGCAACATGCCCATACTTGTCCTCCGGAATATCCTCGGCAACCTGAATCGTGTTCTTCCTTACGGTGCGAAAGGAATCGGCTAACTGCTTACCGCCATAATAAGACGTCATCGAACACCTCGTTGGATAGCATCGGCCCAATCGGTTGGGCTGAGGTTTCGATGCGGGGTGGGCACACCACGTCACACGGGGTCTGCCCGCAATCTAGGGCTGGTTACAGTTCCACGAGGCGTTTGAGCTTACCTACAAAGCCTGTTCCGAGAGGCTATCGGCAGCCGCGTCTTGAACCTTGGCCTTATTCAGCTGGCCCAGGTTGCGCCGCAAACGGTTTTTCGCGCGAAAGATGATGGTCTTGACCGTCGGGATGCGCCGGTTCAATGTTCGCGCAATGTCGGAGTAGCTCATGCACTTGTAATAGCGCAGCTTAAGCGGAACTTTGTAGCACTCCGGCAAGCGTTCCAGTTCTTCCCTCACCTGGCGATGCGCTTCGTCCTGCAGAACTTGCGAGAGCGGTGAAGGTGCCGCGGTATCCGGCACAGCGCAAAGATCGTTTCCCGCAACAGCGGTGCATTTTTCGCGTTTGCGCCGCCGTAGTTTGTCGATGCAATGCCGCCCTGCCACCTGACATACCCACGGCCTGAATGGATGGTGCTCGTCTTTTTTCTCCAGCACGGTATGCAATTTCAAAAACACTTCCGCTGCGGCGTCTTCCGCGTCTTCGGGGCGGCGGAAAAACCGGCGGCACACTTGCAAAACATGCTGATAGTGCGCGGTGTAAACCCAGTTCAGAACCTCCGGGCAGGTTTGCATGGACTGACGCCACACATTGCAGAACCCCGCTTCTTCGAGAAGGATTGAGGGAGATTGCGTTGCCAT
Source organism: Candidatus Acidiferrales bacterium (assembly GCA_963709705.1). Taxonomy (GTDB): domain Bacteria; phylum Acidobacteriota; class Terriglobia; order Acidiferrales; family UBA7541; genus Acidiferrum. Next base: position 341,178 of record CAVPXU010000009.1, on the reverse strand, counting down.
AACTGCTCCTTTACAAGTAATTACTTGTACGCGATCAGGCACACCACCAGCTACGGATCCGTGTGCCGCAATCCCGGGTCCGAGGTGTACCGCCGCTATCTTTCTGAACCGGTGTCCTCCCTTGCCGGCGTTTTCCGCCCGCGCAGGCCAAACCGCCGGTGGTGAGGAGCCGAAGAATCTTTTGTGCGCGACCGTGGCTGTTCGCTTTTAACAGCCTCGCGCCTGCGAACAACCAAAAGCGTCAAGTCGTCGTTCAATGAGCAGGTATCCGCAAAATCAAGAACCGTTGCCAGCAGGGAAAACAACGCTTTGCTTGCGCTGGCGCCGGACACAAGTTTCGCCGCCGTCGCCAAGCCGTCGGTTTCAAACTCCTGGTCTTCCGTGTTGCGGCACTCCGTCACTCCATCGGAGTAAGCGATCAGCATGTCGCCCGGATTCAGTAGCACACGACCGGAACGGAAACTGGCTTTCTTCACCGCCCCTAACATGGGACCACCTTCGTCCAGACGTTCCAGGGCCTTTTTGTCTCTCAGCAGCAGCGGCGACGGCAAGCCCGCATTGCAATAGACAAGTTCCTGCGTCTCTGGATCGATGCGCGCCAGGAACAGCGCCGTCAATGGCGGCTGACTTTCGTCGTGACAAAGTTCGTGGTTCACTTCCGCAACGGCTTCGCACGGGTCCGCGTGCCTGCGCGCAGCACGCTGGATCAAGCCCATCACGTGCGCCTGCCAAATTCCCGCTGACAATCCTTTGCCCGCGATGTCGCCGAGTACCAATCCCAGCGAGCCGGGGAATTCCATCACTTTGAAAAAATCGCCGGAAAGATGGCGAACCGGGAAAATTTCCCCTGCGATTTGAAACTCGCCCCAGCTGTGCTCCCGCGGCGCGCAAAGCCGGCGCTGGATCTGCGCCGCTTCGAAGATGGCCTGCTGCAACTTGGCGTGAGCCTGCTGCAGCGCGAGGAGTTCCGCCTCGGGCGAGCTCGCCGCGGCGGGAGTTTCCTCGTTGCGCGCAGGACCCTGCGGCAGCCGACTGCCGATTGCGTTTCGCCTGCTGTCCGTCGTGTTGTCTGTTGAAACCATCATGATCATTTCATCCTACGAATTTGTATCCAACTCCATGGACCGTCAGAAAATAGCGGGGCTCCTCGGGAACCGGCTCAAGCTTTTGCCGGATGCGAACGATATGCGCGTCCACCGTTCGAGTGGTTGGGAAATTTTCGTAACCCCACACCTCGTCGAGCAGGCGGTCGCGGCTCAGCGTCTCGCCGGAATGGCAGAGAAAATGTTTCAGCAGGTCGAACTCCTTACCGGAAAACTCGATGCGCTGTCCTCCGCGCATGACCTGGTAGCTGCGCAGGTTGACCTCCACGTCGCCGAAGGCATAGCTGTCCTTGTCTTGCGGCAAAGTGTGCGCGCGCCGCAGAACTGCCTTAACGCGCGCCAGAAGCTCGCGAATGGAGAACGGCTTCGTCACGTAATCGTCCGCGCCGAGTTCCAGCCCCACGACCTTGTCGACTTCCTGGCCTCGCGCGGTCAGCATGATGATCGGAATCGACGGGCGCTTGGCTTTCAGCTGTTTGCAAACGTCCAGCCCGCTCATGCGCGGCATCATCACGTCGAGGACGACCAGGTCTGGAGAATCTTTTAGCGCGCGCTCGAGCCCTTCCACTCCGTCGAGCGCGGTAATCACCTGAAAGCCTTCGTATTCGAAGTTGTCGCGCAGGCCGGCCACCATGTTCGGCTCATCCTCGACGATTAGAATTTTGCTCGTGCCCATGACCTCTCCCTTGTAGCCTTCATGCCATTGCCGTCCCGGTTGGTGACGCTGGATCGAGGGGCAGCGCAATTGTGAACTTGCTTCCCTGCTCCGGCGCGCTTTCCACTTTCACGTCGCCGCCGTGGGCGCGCACGATGTGCCGCACCAGCGACAGGCCCAATCCCGAGCCTTTGATGTTGTGTACCAGCGGGTCGCCGCAACGGTAGAACTTCTCGAAAATTTTCTCCTGCTCGCTGGGCGGAATCCCGATGCCATGGTCTTGCACTTCCAGCTTCACGCTGCCATTGGCGCGATACAGGCTGACGCCGATGAACTTGCGATCCTTCGAATACTTGAGCGCGTTGTTCACCAGGTTGAGCAGGGACCGCGCGATGGCTTCGCGATCGACATTCACCGGAGGAATATCTCGCGCGATATTCTCTTCCAGGGCAAAACCGTTCTGCTCGATCTGGAAGCGGTAGGAATCCAGTGTGGAGCGCACCAGCTCTGGAAGATCGGTTTCCTTGAACTCGTATTCCTTGCGTCCGGCTTCGATGCGAGAGAAATCGAGGATATTGTTGATCAGCGCGCTCAGCCGTTCGCTTTCTTCGCGAATGATGCGGAAATATTCCTGATATTTTTCCTTGGAAGTGATGCGCCCAAGCTCCAGCGTTTCCGCATAGAGCCGGATCAGTGCCAGCGGTGTGCGCAATTCATGGGAAACGTTGGCGACGAAATCCGATTTCACGCGCGCCAGATCCATTTCCCTCGAAATATTGCGATACGTCAGGAAAATTCCGCCCAGCATCAAAATCGAGAGCGCGCCGAGAACAATGAAATTGGAGCGCATAAATCTTGCGCTGATATCGGCGATGGTTGTCCCCGGATATTTGATGGACCACACCATGCCGTGAAAGATATCCGTGAACGCCCGATCCACTTCACCCTTGCCATCGCCCCAATTCGGAGAAGCCACCCAAGGGGTGTTGTCGTGGTCACCAGGATGAATCATCATGGCCGGAGGGTTAACATCGTTCCGGAAGGCGTTGCTCTTGCTGTTCAATAGATCTTTCATGATCGCCGGGAAGAACGTCTTTTGGAGGTAATCCTGGTTGAACTGGACGATGCCAAGCGATATTTCATCCTTGGGAGTGCCTGGGGGGATAAAGATGGCCTCGTTCGAATATATGTGCTGCTCTTTCTTCCACTCCCAGCCTCCGTAGAACGTGACCGGATCTTCGCCTTCTTCTTCCATCATCCGAATGTGATCTGCAAACATCGCGGCTTCCGGTTGCATCCACGATTGAATCTCGCCGAAGTCCGTTTGAATAAAGGTGCAGAAATCGTCGCTACGCGGAGCATTAGCCTGCATCCGGCTGACGTATGTGTTGGATTTCTTGTCGTAGAGGATCGCGTAATCCAGCTCGGGATGGTCGGCCAAAATCCGGTCCAGCTTGCCTTTGATGTCTTTGTCTTTCGCATTAGGAAATTCCTTGCGAATGGGCGCGAGATACTCATTGGCTCTCATCCAGCTCTTCGATTCGGCGATTTTCAAGACATGGGTAAAGTCGCGCTGATAAGCGGCTTCAATGGCCTGGTCGCGTTGAAAGTGCCGCAGATTCCAGATGCTGAACGCCATAAGCGCCACCGCCGGCAACGTGATGGCCAGCTCCAGCTTCAGGAGCATGCGCGTGCGGTCCGTCAATCGCCACTTCTTGAACATTCTTGAGTCTCTCCCACCGAATTACCGTTTGCCAGCCTACGCAGACTATAAAGACCCGCAGAAGGGGATGTGTCAAGCGGTCGCAAACGATTGTAAAAAGTTGTAAAAGGCGGAGCCATGGATCCATTTGAGCTACGCTGCCCTATTGCAACATCCTCCTAATTTATCAATCACTTATCGCGAAACTGCCATCTTCGTGAGAAGATCAAGCCACTGGACGCATCCAGCTACCATCGAACCAGGCCCACTCGCTCCTTCGCCGTTCCGATCGTGAATCAGGAGCCCGCATGTTCCTCCAGAAATGTCACACGGATGCTCGATCATGAAACACATTCCAAATATCCTCGCCGTCTTCCTCCTCTTGCTGATGGCTTTCCTTGCCGGCGGTGCCGCGCTTCGCGAGTCCATTACCATCGATGAAGTGGCGCATCTCGGCGCGGGCGTTAGCTATTTGCAAAAGCTCGACCTGCGCATGAATCAGGAGCATCCCCCGCTTGCAAAAGCCATAGCAGCCATCCCTCTGGTTTTTCGCGGCGTACGCGCAGACTACTCTGACATTTCCTGGACATTCAGCGGCCAAAGCGTTTTCGGTAGCTTCCTGGGCGAATGGCCGTGGGGGCATGCTGTCGCTTTGCGTTGGAACGATCCATATCCCACGGTGTTGTGGGGCCGCGTACCCATGCTTCTCCTCACACTGGCGTTGGGCGTGTCCATCTACCTGTTCGCGTCGAAATTGGGCAATCCGTGGGGCGGCGTTTTGTGCCTGGCGGCATATGTCTCCACGCCGGCGTTCCTCGTTTTCGGACCGCTGATCCTTACGGATATTCCCGTCGCCTTCTTTTCGCTGCTCACGCTTTGGAGTTTCGCGTCGCTGTGGCGTTCGCCCTCTCGGGGCGGCCTCGTGCGCTTTGGCCTGCTGTTCGGCGCCGCCATCCTCTCCAAATTTTCCGCCGGCGCACTTTTGTTCTGCTTCCTTGCTTTCCGTCTGAGTCTTCGCTTTGCGCCCGTTTCGGAAATGCCAGCGGCGCAGGCCGATCTCAAGGAATGGCGCCGCCTCCGCGCGCGTTATTTGTGGAAAGGCATTTTTCTAGCCGCCATGACAGTTTATGCGGTGTATTTCGTTCTTTCGTGGAACCAATCGTCGGATTCGCTGTCCGGACTCGGGCATAATCCCGCCGCGTTGCTTCTGCGCCGGCTTCTGTTGCCCGCGTGGCTTTTCCTGCGTGGTCTCGGCGTGTTTGCTCTTAGCTCTTCGAGGGCAACTTTTATTCTCGGCCACGCGTACAGCCACGGCGTGTGGTTTTATTTTCCTATCGTGTTTTTGCTCAAGTCCACACTGGCTTTTTTGCTCATGCTTCTGCTCACGCTGCTGGTTGGCGTCGTAGCCAGACGTAAGCTAAGAAGCGCCGCATGGATTCCCGGTCAAATGGAATTCCATTGGCGCGCGATATGGACGTGCCTGCTGGTGTTCGTCGCGTTTTGTATGCTCAGCCGCATGACCATCAGCATTCGCCACTTCACGATTCCCCTGATGCTCCTGATCCTGTTAATGGCGCCTGCACCGCGGGCGCTTGCACTGCTCCGTCAAAATGGATGGCGTCCAGCTCGATTCGCTATGGCCGCATATTTCGTTTTAGCGCTGGCGTCAGTTGTCACTATGGTTCGCGCGTATCCTTATTTCTTTCCGTTCCTCAACAGCCTCAGCTTCGGTCACCCTGCTTACGCGCTGGTCAGCGATTCGAATCTCGACTGGAATCAGTCTCTGCCGGAAGTGCAGCGTTTCGCGCAGGAGCGCGGGCTCTCTCGTATATTGATCGACGAATACGGCTACAACGATCCCACTGTTTATGTGCCACAAGCGCAATTCTGGGATTGCCAAATACCTTCGCCCCCAGACGCCGGTCAATGGGCCGCCGTTTCCGCCGACATGATCCAAGATAGCCACAATTGCCTGTGGCTGATGAATTTTCCCCACATCACTCTAGCCGGCGGCAGCATGTACGCGTTCCAACTGCCTCCTGTTCTGCCTGAGGCCGGTGAACTGAATGGGCCGCCACCTGCCACTGCGCGTCGCAGCTTCGCTGGCTTCAACATGGGCGACAAAGATACCCGGCTGATTTTCTTGGACTGTGTCCGAGATCCGAATCTGCTTCAGCCCACCCTCGACGGATTGATCGCCGAATTCAAAGCCAGGCGCAAAAAGAATTAACGTCCGCTGCTGTCACTGCGGCTGGACGATCACGAAGTGCGTTGTACCGGCGCGATTAATGAGCAGGAGCACGGATTGATTCGCCGCTCCCGCCAACGCTTGATGGTATTGCTCCACATTGCGGACTGGCTTGCGGTTCACTTCCAGAATCACATCGCCGCGCTGCAGCCCAGATTCCGCCGCGGCGCTGGACGGATCAACATTGGAAACAACCACACCCGCCATAGACGCGGGCAGTTGCAGCTCGTGAGCTATATCCGCCGTCAAATTCTGCACCTGGATGCCCTTCAGTCCAGACGGTGCCGCTGCTCCAGGTTGCTCGTTGCTGGCAGTTCCCTTCTCGGGAAATTCGCCCAGTGTTACATCTATATTCTGTTCCTTGCCGCTGCGGAATATTTTCAGATGGGCCACTGTGCCCGGGGCCATTTGCGCAACGCGGACGCTGAGATCGTCTGGCCCGTTGACTACTTGACCATTCAATTCAAGCACCACATCTCCCCGTTGCAATCCTCCTTTCGCCGCCGGACTGTCTGGCGTGACATCGCCTATCAACGCGCCACCACCGCGGCTCAACCCAAAAGCTTTCGCCATATCGGGATCAACGCCCTGGATGCTCACCCCTAGATAGCCGCGGATCACTTTGCCGTGTTCCACAATTTGATCCATCACGTTGTGAGCCATGTTGATGGGGATCGCGAAGCCAACGCCTTCATTGCCGCCTTCGCCTCCGCCCCCCGAAAGGATCGCAGTGTTGATACCGATTAAGTTTCCACGAAGATCGATTAATGCTCCGCCTGAGTTGCCCGGGTTGATCGCCGCATCGGTCTGAATGAAATCTTCGTAGCGTTCAATCGCTTGGCCGAGTCCGCGGCCCGTCGCGCTTACAATACCCATCGTCGCTGTTTCGCCAATGCCAAAAGGTTGGCCAATGGCAAAAACCACGTCACCCACTTTCAATGCGGACGAATCTCCCAACGTAAGAGTGGGTAGGCCAGTCGCGTCAATTTTCAGAACAGCTACGTCCGTAAGCGGATCGGTGCCAATCACTTTCGCTTTGAATTTCCGCTTATCCACCGTGAACACTTCCACGTCGGACGCGCCGGACACCACGTGATTGTTCGTCAGAATATACCCGTCGGGATTCACGATAACGCCCGAACCCAACCCGAACTCGCGTTCCGATTGCGGCCCTTGAGACATTCCGGGCGGCGGCTGGTTGCCAAAGAATTGCCGGAACATCGGATCATTAAAAAAATCCGGCGTGTTCCCCTGGGACTTCACAACTTTCGTCGACGAGATACTTACAACTGCAGGCAGAGTCGGAACGAGTACGGAAGAAAATCCATTTTTGAAGTCTCCCAAGCTGACAGGGGCTGCATTCTTGGCCACCGACACAGCCACTTTTTCCGCGCCGAGCACGGAATGTCCGGGCATACGTACCACGCCGGCGCGAAAGAATCCGCCCACTAACAGGAAAGCCAGAGCGAGGAAGAGTATGAAGTAAGGAGCCTTTCTTGTTGCGGAACCCATGTGAAACCTCCCTTTGTGAACTGGAGCGCCTTCGGCTCCCGCCGGTTCTACGCGGCGAATGCTTGCAGCACGTGCACGTAATGCACAACATCTTCGCGGGAAAGCATGCCGACCACGCCGTTTCCCTCCACCACTGGCAACTGGTTTACGCCATCGCGTCCCATCTTTTCAAGCGCGGACCACAGAACCGCGTCCGGGCTCGTGGATGCCAGCCTTTGCAATGGCACCATCACCTGCGAGGCGGTTGTTGTGGGCCAGTCGGAACGCGGCACCTTCTGTACACAAGCCAACGTGACCAGCCCTGTCACACCGCCATCTCCGTTCACCACGAAATAGCGCACGCCTCCGGGCAGAATGTAGTTGTCCACGAGTTTTTGCAGGGTGATGTCGCCGGAGATTTGTGGAAAATCGCGCTGCATCGCATCGTGAACTTTGTGGTCTCCGGGCAGGCTCTTCAAAACCTCCTGTTGCAGTTGGCTTGCGGCCGCACTCTCCAGGAACCAGCCTATGAACGCCGTCCATAAACCGCCGATGAAATTGCCCCGAAGCGCTTGCCACACACCGAAGAAGATCAGCAGAAAGCCAATAAAGCGTCCGGTCGTTGCCGCAATAGCCGTGGCGCGCCGATATTTTCCAGTGAAGTACCACAGGATGGCGCGCAACACCCGGCCTCCGTCCAGCGGAAACCCCGGGATAAGGTTGAACACGCCAAGGATCAGATTCAATAACGCCAGGTATTTTGCCAGCGCATAGAGCTGCGGCCACGAGTAAAGGAGCGGTTCGATTTCCCAGAAAAAGGCAGCGAGGACAAAACTGACGATCGGGCCGACAATGGCGATCCAGAATTCAGCCAACGCGCTCGGTGGCTCGCCCCCAATCTCCGAAACTCCGCCAAAGATGAACAGCACGATGCGCGGTACGGGCATCCCATACTTTCTGGCTACGACGGCGTGCCCGAGTTCGTGAATCAACACACTGACGAACAGCATTACGGCGGTCGCCAGCCCCACAGCCCAGTATTGCGCGGTGCTCCATCCCGCGAATTGCGCGGGATAATAACTGACCGCCAGCATCCACGTGAGCAGACCTAAAACCAGAAACCAGGAATAGTCTAGATCAACGGAAATGCCAAAGATCCGTCCGATCGGAATGGTGTGACGGAACATTTCATTTGGCCAAGACGCTCGCCGCCGCTGCGGTAAGCGGACTCCAGGGAACATAAGAGAGTTAGCAGCGTGGCGGCTCTTAGGTCCATACGGAATTTCACTTACCCACCCGTAATAGATGCACCAGGCCTGATATTTGATTCGCTTTTGTAGACAAGTATAAGCGGCAATTTGTGCGAAAGAATACTGCACAGCGGATGATAGATGAGCCGGCATTTAGCCTTTACCGGAGGTCCTACAATGGGTTTCCCTGGGGCATTACTAGTTTCTCTCGATTCTGCAAGCCGGCCCCCTCATGTTTTACTCCAACACGAAGACAAGTCCACTGAGAGGTTTTAACAAATGAAATTTAGAATCGCCGTTATGTTGGTCTTCTGTATGGGCGCGCTTGGCATCGCCCGTGCCGATCAAACCAAGACAGACGTTCAGGATCGCCTGCAAAGTTCCACTACCACGATCCAACAGATCATCGATGCTCCCGACAAAGGAATTCCCGATGAAGTTCTAAAGGGCGCGAAATGCATCGCCATCGTCCCCAGCATGATCAAAGGCGCTTTCATCTTCGGCGGCAAGCACGGCCGCGGCCTGTCGACCTGCCGTTTGCCTGATGGGCGCTGGAGCGCGCCTGCTTTCTTCACAATCACCGGTGGCAGTTGGGGCGCGCAAATCGGCGTCGAAGACGTTCAGCTTGTGATGATGATTATGAATGACGACGGTATGCGAAACCTTCTATCAAACAAGTTCCAGATCGGCGCCGGTGCATCCGCCGCCGCTGGTCCAGTCGGACGTCACGCCACCGCGGGTACCGATTGGAAAGCCAGCACAGAAATCCTGACCTACTCTCGCGCACACGGTTTGTTCGCGGGAATCGACCTCAGTGGCTCCTGGATCGAGCACGATAAGGATTCCACGGTTGCCATGTACGGACAGGACTACACCAGTACCGAAGTCCTGACCGGTAAGGTTCCTGTGCCGGAAGATGCGCGGCAGTTCCTGACGGAAGTACGCAAGGCAGAAACTCGCGCCATGACAAGCCAGGCCGATACCAAGTAACTTCGGCGAAATCGATTTACGTCTGCTGAGCCGCTGACGCCGCCAATGGGAACTTCTTCCCGTTGGCGGCGTTGCTGCGTCTGGCTGGCACTGACACTGCGCGCCGGCTCTGCGCCTTGCTACATCGAGTGAATCTGCAGCAAAATGTGCACGCAGCCACCCGGAGCCCTTCTTATGAGAGAGCGCAGCGTCCGCGAAGTCCTGAACTTATACAATCCGGCCGACCCACTGGAAAAAGCATCCACGATTCCCGCTCCGTGGTATTTCGATGCGCGCATTGCGCAACTCGAACGCGACAGCGTCTTCGCTTCAAACTGGCAAGTAGTGGGACGCCTCGATCAGGTGAAGGACCCCGGTCAGTTCTTTACTATCGATGTGAATGAAGAACCGTTGCTCGTTGTGCGCAGTGACGACGGCCGACTCCGCGCCTTCTATAATGTGTGCCGGCATCACGCAGCTGCGGTAGAAACGCAATCGGCCGGCTGCGCCAAACAGTTCCGATGTCCGTACCACGGATGGACTTATGGAAACGACGGATCCCTGAAGGGCATGGTGGAGTTTGAAGGCGTGTGCAATTTTGATCGCAAGGACAACGGGCTGGTTCCCGTTCGCGTGGACACCTGGGAAAATTTCGTTTTCGTGAATCTGGACGGCAAATCCGCTCCGCTGCGCGATTTCCTGGGTAAAGTTCCTTCGCTCACGGCGCCGCTGAAACTGGCGGAAACCCTGCGCTACTTCGATCGTCGTGTTTACACGCTGAATTGCAATTGGAAAGTGTATGTGGACAACTACCTCGACGGCGGCTACCACGTGCCCCATGCCCACAAGGGATTAAGCAGCGTCGTCGAGTATACGAAATACACCATTGAGAATTTCGAGCGCTCCTGTCTGCAATCCAGCCCGCTGGACGCTTCGGGCGCGGCCGACTCCGCGATTGGGGCCACGCGCCAGGGCCACGCTTTTTATTTGTGGGTCTATCCCAACTTTATGATCAATGCCTATTCCGGCGTGATGGATACCAATCTGGTGCTGCCACTTGGCGTGGACAAGTGCGCGGTGATTTTCGATTACTACTTTGCGGATACCAGCGCCGCTGCCGCACAGCAGCATCGCGACAGCATAGCCGTCAGCGAAAAAGTGCAGGATGAAGACATGGCCATTTGCGATTCCGTGCAGCGCGGCCTCGCTTCGCGCGCCTATGTAGCCGGCCGCCTCTCCGTTCGCCGCGAAGCGGGCGAACATCTGCTCCACCGGCTTCTGTATAAGGACATGACTGCCGCAATCGGACGGCCGCTGGCCGCCGTCTGAAAAATCCTCAAACACAAAAGAGAAGGCCGGCGCAAATTGCCACCGGCCTTCTTGCTCATCTCTTTGTCAGAATTGCTCGTGCCTAGAACTTCTCGAAGAAATGCGCGACTTTCTTCCCGCCTTCTTCGCTGTAGTAAACCGTCACTTTGCCGGTCTTGTCCGCACCCTTGCCAATGTCTTTGGCCGCATCGGCGGTATCGTGCCCGGCCACATCAAAGGTGTGTTCGGTGCCGTCAGCGGATTTCACCACCACGGTCTTCCCATCTTTCCCCACTTTGGTGACTGTGCCCTCTGTATATTTCAGGCCGTCTTTGCCAACTTTATCGACTTCAACGGCGCTCTTCTCCGTGCCTTTCGCAGTGTAGTGCACCACGACTTCGGAGCCTTCGGATAGTCCTTTAAACGAATCTTTCGCGCCCGCGGCTGTTTTGTCTGCTCCCCAAACCGCGGTCTTGTCCGTAAAATGCACGGTGTGTTCCGTGCCGTCTTTGGTTTTGACTACCATTGTTTTTGTCCCATCATCCAGTTTCGTGATGGTGCCATGAACGGCGGAAGCTACATCGTCGGCAGCGCGCACGGCGAACACCAGCAACGCGGCGACCATAAGAAAACGAAGCGCATTCTTCATTCCTGAAACCTCCTTTAATTCATCGAAATAGTGCACGATCTGCTGTCAAGATTAGCTCATGCTTGCGGCAAATCACAGCGAAAATCCCCGTTTACGGGAAGGCACCGACTTGAGGCCAGCCGTTGTCGCCTTCTTCATCTTATTTCGCGCAACAAGCCACTCAAGACGTCGTAGACAAAACCGCGCACCGCGATCGTATCCGGAACCCACGGGTGGCTGCGCAGCTTTTCCAATTGGTGGCGCACATTCTCGTCGATATTCTTGAACGCGTAGAAGAATGCGGGCGCAATCGCGGCGGTCCCTGTGCTGTTCTGGATCCGCGTGCGAAGATCCTGCTCCGTGGTGTGCATCAACCCGCAATCCGTATGGTTGATGATCATGAATTCTTCCGTGCCCAGCAAGTAATGCGAAATCAACAGCGACCGCAGCGAATCGTCCGTGACTATGCCACCGGCATTCCGGATGATGTGCGCGTCTGCTGCTTTCAGTCCGAGCGTAACGATCGAGAGGCGCGTGTCCATGCAGGTCAGCACCGCCAGCTTGCGCTCCGGCCGGGGCGTCAGTTTGCGCAATTCATGCGTGCGCGCGTAGATTTCGTTAGCGGCGAGTACTTCGTCGATTACGCTCATGGCCGCAACAGTGTAGCGTAGGTTTCTGCCTATCGCACACCGCTGCCCAACACGCGCGTCAGATCAAGCCGCTCTCTTTGCCCAGTTTGAACGCTTCGATCGCCGCGCCTCGCGCCCCGGCCGTATCTCCATTGGGGATGACGTAGATCGGGATGCCGGCCTGCTCCTCGCGCTGCGTCGGCATGCCTGCGCGGATCTCTTCAATGAACCAACGCTGAAACTCGGGACTTGCTTCAATCGCGCCGCCGCCCACGATCAGCGCGTCGGGATCGAATGTGTTCACCATTTCATCAAAGAAAAGCCCCAGCGCATGCGCCTGCACGCGAAACACTTCCCGGCTAAGTGCATCGCCTTTGTCCGCCAGCTCGCGCACCAGTTTCGCCGCCTGATGCATATCGGCTTTGGCCAACTCGTGCCCCGGGTAACGCGGAAGAAAATACGGCAGGATGGTTTTCTCGATCGCGGTAAGCGAGCAAAGCGATTCCAAATCTCCAGTGCGCCCGCAATTGCAGTGCGGCGTGATTCCCGTGGTCCCCGCGATGCTCTGATACGGAATCAACACGTGGCCCAATTCTCCGCCAAATCCGTTTTTCCCTTTCACCACATTGCCATCCAGGATTATGCCGCCGCCGTTCCCGGTGCCGATGATGATGGAGATCGACGTTTCCTTGCTATTCGCGCCAAAGATGGCGTAGTGCCCCCAGAGTGCCGCCGCGTTGGCGTCATTCAGATAGCACACCGGCTTTCCGATCTTGCGCGCCAACCCTTCGCGAATGTCGTAGCTCGCCCACTGCAGGTGAACGAAATTTGTCGAGCCTCGCGCGCTGAACTGGCCCGCCGCGCTGGCCGGGCCCGGCGTATCCAGGCCCACCGCAACCACATCGACAAGATCCACACCCACTCGATCCGCGGCGATCTTCAGTCCATCCGCGATCTGCTGCAGACAAACGTCAGGTCCTTGTTTGGAAAGAGCGGGGTACTCACAGAGACCTTCAATCAAAAACCGTTCCTGTTGATCCAATAGGGTGTAGTTAACGGCGGTCCCGCCAAGATCGACTCCGGCCACGACTGTCACGCTGGTTCTCCTTCAAATGGGGTGTTTCCTGGCCCAGCCTAACAGAAACCCGCCAGCCTGGCCGCGAAATTCGCGCAATCTCCATCGGATGGATCGCACCGTCCGCGTGCGCCGGTGATACAATCGCGCAGAGGCCGATCATGAGCAAATCAGACTTGGTTGCCTTAGCCTGTAGTTCTCTTCTTGTCGTCGGAATCATCGCTTACCGTTTGCTGTGGATGGCGTCGGGAACCGCAAGCGCCGCCGGGCTTGGCCGACTGCCGATGCTGCCGAAGGGTTTGCGCCGTTGGCTCTTTGGTGAGCGCCGCGACAGCCACATTTAGCCCGCCGCGGTTGCCATTTCCCCACAGCAACTGCTCTTCCGCTTATTGTGTGAACTAAGGCATAATCCCTCTCCAACGCAAAGAGCTCAGGAGTCGCTGTGAATCGCATAACCCTTCCCCGCTCGGCTCGCCGTCTCTCTCTTGTTTTCTTGTTATTGCTTCCATTCCTCGCGGCTGCACAGTCCAAGAACAATTCCGCCGCCGACACGGGCTGGCCGACGTATAGCAACGATCCCGGTGGCACTCGTTATTCTCCGGCGAAGCAGATCGACCGTAGCAATGTCTCGCAACTGAAAGTCGCCTGGACGTTTCGCACCGGAGCCTTGCCGCACGACGAAGAACTCGATCACAAAGCGGCTTTCGAAGCCACTCCGATCCTCGTCGATGGAAAACTCTACCTCAGTACTCCTTACGATCACGTGATCGCGCTGAACCCGGTCACCGGCGAGAAACTTTGGGAATACGATCCGAAGCTGGAGCTACCCTACGGCGCCTCTGAAGTAACGTCGCGTGGCGTGGCCGCATGGCGCAGCGCCTCCACCAAAACCAGCGGCCCCTGCGCGCTGCGAATTTTAATTGGCACATTGGATGCGCGGCTGATCGCTCTCGACGGCGCCACCGGAAAACCCTGCGCGGATTTCGGCACGAATGGCGAAGTCGATCTCACAAACGGAGTGAGGCTGCGCGATCCCGGCGATTATCAGGTCACATCCGCACCATCGATCTACAAAGATTTGGTTATCACTGGATCGTCGATTGGGGATAACCGTGCCGTCACGCTGGAACGCGGGATCGTCCGTGCGTTTGACGTACGCACCGGAGTCCTGCGCTGGTCATGGGATCCCATCGCGCCCTGGGCCGCCCAAACCAACCCACGCACCGGTGCAGGCAATGCCTGGTCCACGCTCTCCATCGATCCTGAACACGGCCTCCTCTTCATTCCCACCGGCAGCGCCAGTCCGGACTATTTCGGCGGCATCCGCAAAGGTGATAACAAGTGGGCTGATTCCGTGGTCGCACTGAAAGCTTCCACTGGCGAATTTGTGTGGGGCTTTCAGGTAGTCCATCACGACCTTTGGGATTACGACGTCGCCTCGCAGCCAGCCCTCTTCACCTGGAAAGATGGCACGCCCGCGATTGCCATCACTTCAAAGACCGGACGCGTGTTTGTGCTGAATCGACTGACCAGTGCGCCGCTCCTGCCCGTTCACGAGCAGTCCGTCCCCAAAAGCGACATTGCTGGAGAAGAGTCCTGGCCAACGCAGCCCGCCTCCACAATTTCACTTGTGCCCGAAACATTGTCCCCCGCGGATGCCTGGGGCAAAGATGAACAAGAGCGCCAGTGGTGCCAGGAAAAAATCAAAGCGGCGAAGACCGGAGAAATTTTCACTCCGCCCACTTTGCAGGGCACCATGGTATTCCCCAGCAACGTGGGAGGCGTGAACTGGGGTAGCGCGGCCTATGATCCGCAGCGCCACCTGCTTTTTGTCGATACCAATCGCCTGATCATTTTCGTTAAGCTGATCCCACGAGACAAATTCCAAGACACACGAGCCAACGCTACGGAATCTGATCGCCTGCACGGAGAGTTCGCGCGCCAGACCGGAGCGCCCTTCGGCATGTTTCGCACGCCGTTGCTCGCGCCCAGCGGGTTACCCTGCAATCCTCCGCCATGGGGCACAGTAACAGCTGTGGATTTGTTCACAGGGAAAAAAGCTTGGGACGTGCCGTTGGGAAGCTACCTCCCCGGAAAAAACACAGGAACGATCACTCTCGGTGGACCCATGGTAACCGCCGGGGGGTTGGTCTTCACCGCCGCGGCCATGGACAATTTCTTGCGCGCCTTCGATTCCGATTCTGGCCAGGAAGTATGGAAATACCAATTACCGGCCGGAGGCCAGGCCACGCCCATGACCTACACCATCAGCGGCAAACAATACTTGGTCATCGCCGCCGGAGGCCACGGCAAGCTCGGCACAAAGCAAGGCGACTACGTGTTAGCCTTCGCTCTGCCTTAGCACGGGTGCAACCCTTGAAACTCTTCGCGCCGTGCCTTTCGTTCGGCTGATTCTTTCAAACACTAGAGGAAGGGATTGGATATTCGTAAATTGCCGACCTGCTGACCGTGCTGCAGGTCTTCGGTGTATAGGATCTCGCACTTCCCTTCGATTGCTGACGCGATTACCAGGGAATCGTACCAAGACGACTTAAACCTGGCCGCGATGCGCAGAGCCTCCCCGTACAAAGCCTGCGAGGAGTGCACGGCAAGAATCGGGCGAAACGTGGTGGACAGGTATTGCTCCGCGTCTGCATGGGTCATGGGTTCCGCAAAGCGGCGCAAGGCCACATTGAAAAACTCCTGGACAACCTGATAGCTCACGATTCCATTTCTGGTCTGTATCGCCTGGCGGATCAGTTGCCTAGCACGTTGAGCTTTCTTAGGCGAAGTCCCATCGAAGGAGTAAACGAATATATTGGAGTCCAGAAAGAACTTACCGCTCATTCATCTCGTCCCTGCTGAAGCGTTTCCCGGACTTCACATGCTTTAGCCGACGCATCAGAGCGTCAAACTCCTGCGTATTGCCGCTCCGAGTAGTGAATTGTTCCAGCCATTCCCGGAAGAGCGCGTTTAGCGTCTTGTGCTGAGACTTTGCAATCAGCCGCGCCTGTTCAATCAGATTCTCGTCGGCGCTCAAAGTAATATTTTTCATACGAACATAGTGTACACTGTTTTCGTGTTACCGGCTATAGAGCTACCGCCCCACGCTGGAGACGCCGCCATCTCCTGAGCTTCGTTGACCCCCGCGTGCCGCTAACTTATAATTTCTATGCAGGTTATGCCGAGATAGCCCGCCGGATTACCACAGGGTGATTCCAGAAATTTCCGTAAATGGTGGTGCGGGGTAAGAATCGCAATTCGTGTATCTTGCGCGCAATGGCCGCGGTCGTCTGGCCTTAATTAACTTTGGATCTGAAAAAGGGAGAACTTGAGATGGCGGAAGCAACGTGCCGGAAAGAATTGGACCTGGAGATTCCGGCTGAGGAAGTGACCAAAGCCACGGAAAAAGTCGCTAAGGATTTTGCCAAGATCGCGCGCGTGCCCGGCTTTCGCCCGGGAAAGGCGCCGATTTCGCTGATCAAAAAGCGTTTCGCCAGCGACATCAAGGGCGAAGTCCTGCAAACGTTGGTGCCGGAACACGTGGAAAAGGCCGTCGCCGAACAGAAGCTCACGCCCGTTTCCCAGCCGCAAGTCGACAAACTCGAGTACAACGAGGGCCAGCCACTGAAATTCCGCGCCTCGTTTGAAGTGCTGCCGGAATTTGCGTTGGGCGACTACAAGAACATGGAAATCGAGATGCCCGAAATGGCCATCACCGACGAAAGCGTGGCCAACACCCTCGCGGAAATGCAGCAGCGCGCTGCGGCGTTCGCCCCGGTGGAAGGCCGGGTGGTCCAAAACGACGATTTCGTCCAGGTGAAGCTCCTCGGCACGCCGGAGGGCGGCGGCGAACCGCTCCAAGCCGAGAGCGTGCTCTGCCACGTAGGCGCCGAAGAGACCATGGAGCCCTTCAACGAGAACTTGCGCGGCGCCAATATCGGCGATCACGAGAATTTCGACGTGGAATATCCTGCCGATTACCCCGACGCCAAGCTTGCCGGCAAGAAATTCAACTACAGCGTCGATGTCCTCGGTATCAAGACCAAGAAGCTTCCCGAACTGAATGATGAATTCGCCAAAGATGTCAGCGATGCCACCTCTCTCGACGAATTGAAGACCAAAGTCCGCGAAGGTCTGGAGCACGAACGCGATCATCGCCAGAAAGAATTGCAGCGGGAGAAAATCATCGTCGAACTGGTGAAGCTCCATGATTTCCCTGTGCCCGAATCGCTCGTCGAGCATCAAATGGACGTTCGCTTGGAGCGAGTTGTTCGTTCACTGGCGCAACAAGGCGTGGATCCCAGAGCGGTCAATGTCGACTGGGTCAGCCTGCGCAAGCGCCAGGAAGAGCGCGCCAAGGACGACGTAAAGGCTGAATTGGTGATCGATCGCATCGCCACCGAAGAAAAGATCGACGTCACCGAGGAAGAACTGCAGCACGAACTGGAACACGCGGCCAGCCATAGTGGCGAATCCGCCGAAGCAATTCGCGCCCGTTTGACAAAGCAGGGTGCGCTCGATAGGATGAAAGCGAAGCTGCGCAGTGACAGAACCGTGGATTGGCTGGCGCAAAATGCGCGGGTCAAAACAGTCGCAGCAAGCGCTAAGTGATTCCAACCCCGGCTTTACAGGCAAACTCTCTCACATGAAAAACTTCGACGACGATCCGCAATATCGCGCCACCACTCTAGTGCCGATGGTTGTAGAACAGACCAGCCGAGGCGAGCGCGCCTATGACATTTACTCGCGCCTGCTGAAAGAGCACATCATTTTTATCGGCACGCCCATTGACGACCATGTCGCCAATCTGGCCACCGCGCAAATGTTGTTCCTGCAGGCGGAAGATCCGGAAAAAGATATTCAGCTGTACATCAATTCGCCGGGCGGCTCTATCACCGCCGGTTTCGCGATTTATGACACCATGCAGTTCGTCAAACCCGACGTGGTGACCACCTGCGTGGGCCAGGCGGCCTCGATTGCCGCGGTACTGCTGGTCGGCGGCGCGCCCAAGAAGCGCTTTTCATTGCCGAACTCGCGCATCCTGATTCACCAGCCGTGGATGAGCGGCCTCGGCGGCCAAGCTACGGACATCGACCTTCATGCCAAGGAAATCCTGCGCATGCGCTCGACCATCAACCAGATCCTGGCCAAACATACCGGTCAGCCGGTGGAGCGCATCGAAAAGGATGTCGAGCGCGATTACATCATGAATCCCGAACAGGCCAAGGATTACGGGATGATCGATGAGATCATCTTCAAGCATCGCTAGGAATTTCTGCATTGGCTTTTTGCAATAAGCGAGACAGGTCATTCGCCAGGGTGGTTTCTCCTGATTCAAAGTTGTCCACAGCGAGTTCCTGATAGACGGCATCGGGTGCGATATTCTGTTTCGCCGGAGATAATTTCGGCCTACAATGAGGTTTCATGGCTTCAGGGACCGACCTTGAGGAGAGGCCTGCTCAAACGTGAAAAAATATAGCCCAGACGAACCGCTTCGCTGTTCCTTCTGCCACAAAACACAGGAACAGGTAGAAAAGTTGATCAGTTCGCCTTCCGACTACCCTCGCGCGTACATCTGCAACGAGTGCGTGGGCGTTTGCCAGACTATTCTGGAAGACGAAAAGCGCGAGCAAGCCGCCGCTCCGGCTCGTCGCTTGCCGCGTCCTCCCGAGATCAAACAATTTCTGGACAGCTACGTCATTGGGCAGGATCGCACCAAGAAGAAGCTCGCCGTCGCCGTCTATAACCACTACAAGCGCATCTTCCTGAACAAGCAGCCGGGCGAAGTGGAGCTCAGCAAGTCCAATATTCTGTTGATCGGCCCGACTGGCACTGGCAAGACCCTCCTGGCGCAAACGCTTTCGCGCATGCTGGATGTTCCGTTTGCCATCGTCGATGCCACCACCCTCACCGAAGCGGGTTACGTTGGTGAAGACGTCGAAAACATCATCCTCAAGCTGCTGCAAGCGGCCGATGGCGATGTTCAGAAAACCCAGCAGGGCATCATCTATATCGACGAAATCGACAAGATTGCCAAGAAGGACGAAAACCCCTCCATCACCCGCGACGTCAGCGGCGAAGGCGTGCAGCAGGCTTTGCTGAAGATTCTCGAGGGCACCATTGCCAACGTGCCTCCACAGGGCGGTCGCAAGCATCCGCACCAGGAATTTACCCCTGTGGACACCACGAATATCTTATTTATATGCGGCGGCGCATTTGTCGGCCTGGAAAAAACTATTGAGCGCCGTGTCGGCCGCCGGTCGCTCGGTTTCCACACCGATGCGGCTGCGACCACCGCGCAGCGCCGTAACACGGATTTGCTGGAACAAGTCCAGCCAACCGACCTGATTAAATACGGGCTCATCCCGGAATTTGTGGGCCGCTTGCCCGTTGCAGGTGTGATGAGCGATCTGGATAAGGGCGCTCTCATGAAGATTCTCACCGAGCCCAAGAACGCTTTGCTCAAGCAGTATCAGCGCCTCTTCGAGTTTGAAAACGTGCGCCTGCGCTTCACCGACGACGCCCTGGAGACCGTTGCGGAGTTGGCACTTCAGCGCAAAGTGGGCGCGCGCGGCTTGCGTATGATCCTCGAAGACCTCATGCTGGAACTGATGTATCACTTGCCGATGCAGAAGAGAGTGCGCGACTTCGTGGTCACCGCCGATATGGTGCGCGGTCGCGAGATCAATTGGACTTTGCTCGAAAAGGCTGGATGACGGCCGCTTTGGGCAACTGAGGGAGTTTCAGGGGCCTGCATGTTCAACCGGGAAAAACAGGAATTGAAGCGCGTACCCATGATGCCGGTACGGGATATGGTCATCTTCCCGCAACAGATGACGCCGTTCATCGTTGGACGGGAAGCCAGCGTCCGCGCGCTCGAAGAGGCCCTTGCGGGTGACAAGAAGATTTTCCTGTCCACTCAACATGACGCTTCCATCGACGATCCCAAGCCCGAGGAAATCTACGCGGTCGGCACTTTGGCCAATATCGTCCAAAGCGTGAAGCTGCCCGACGGCAATATCAAGGTTCTTGTCGAAGGCGTGGAGCGCGCCCGCGCCGTCTCCATCAACACGGAAGAAGGTTTCTTCCGCGCCAACCTTCGCCTTCTGGCTGCTCGCATCGAAGTAACTCCCCAGGTCGAACAGCTCGTTGCGAAGGTCACCAACCTCTACGAGCAGTTCATCAAGCTTTCCCAGAGCCTGAATTACGACACTATGATTGCCGCGGCTCGCGTCGACGATCCCGCGCGTTTGTCGGACACTATCGCCGCCAATCTGCAGCTTCCCGTGGACGAGAAGCAGGATTTGCTGGAAACCGCCGATCCCCTTGAACGCCTTAACCGCGTCGCCGACATTCTGGAAATCGAGCTGGAAAAGCTCAACGTCGACCGCAACATCAATACCCGCGTGAAGCGCCAGATGGAGCGCGCGCAAAAAGAGTATTACCTGAACGAAAAACTGAAAGCTATTCAGAAGGAATTGGGCCGCGGCGAAAAGAACGAAGTGGAAGAGCTGAAGAAAAAGATTGATGCCGCCGGCATGTCGAAAGAAGTGCATGAGAAGGCCATCGCCGAACTAAAGCGCCTGGAACTTATGCCGCCGATGTCCGCCGAATCCACTGTCAGCCGCAATTATGTGGACTGGCTGATCGCCGTGCCCTGGAAAAAGCGTTCCAAGGAAATTCGCGACATCAAAGCCGCAGAAGAAATTCTGAATAACGAGCACTATGGCCTGGAAAAGGTCAAGGAACGCATCCTGGAATTCCTCGCCGTGCGCCAATTGGTGAAAAATCCCAAGGGCTCGATCCTGTGCTTCGTTGGGCCTCCGGGCGTCGGCAAAACTTCGCTTGCCATGTCCATCGGCCATGCTACCGGCCGCAAATTTGTCCGTGTTTCCCTCGGCGGCGTGCGCGATGAAGCCGAAATTCGCGGCCATCGCCGCACCTATATTGGCGCATTGCCCGGCCAGATCATTCAGATGATGAAAAAGGCCGGCACCGTGAATCCGATTTTCGTCCTGGACGAAGTCGATAAAATGTCCACCGACTTCCGTGGCGATCCGTCCGCGGCGCTTATGGAGGTCCTCGACCCCGAGCTTAATCACGCCTTCACGGATCATTATCTGGACGTCGAATACGATCTCTCCAAGGTCATGTTCGTCTGCACAGCCAACGTGCTGCACACCATTCCGCAGCCTTTGCAAGACCGCATGGAAATCCTGCGCTTGCCCGGATACACCGAGCAGGAAAAGCTCGAAATCGCCAAGCGCTTCCTGGTAAAGCGCGCGCGCGAAGCCACCGGCTTGACGGAGAAAAACCTCACACTCACTGACAATGGTTTGCTTCACCTGATCCGGCACTACACCCACGAAGCAGGCGTGCGCAACCTCGAGCGCGAAATTCAGAATATCGCGCGCAAGATGGCGCGCCGCGTGGTCACCGAAGGCCCCGAAACCGTGATCGAAATCACGCCCGACAACATCAAGGACTACCTCGGCGTGCTGAAGTACCGCGAAATGTGGCTGGAGAAGCAAAACGAAATCGGCCTGGCCACCGGTCTTGCGTGGACAGAAGTCGGCGGCTCTGTGCTCGCCGTCGAAGCCACGATCATGGAAGGCAAGGGCCGCCTCACGCCGACCGGCAAACTGGGCGAAGTAATGCAGGAATCCGCGCAAGCCGCTATGAGCTATGTTCGTTCGCGCACCGATCAGTTCGGCCTGCAAAAAGATTTCTATCGCACGCTAGACATTCACGTGCACGTCCCGGAAGGCGCCATTCCGAAAGACGGTCCTTCCGCCGGTATCACCATCTGCACTTCCATCGTCAGCGCCCTCACCCGCAATGCCGTGCGCTGCGACGTGGCTATGACCGGCGAAATCACCTTGCGTGGCAAAGTTCTGCCCATCGGCGGCGTCAAAGAAAAGCTATTGGCAGCCCACCGAATGGGCTTGCGTACCATCATCCTTCCGAAGGATAATGAGAAAGACCTTGCGGAAATCCCCCAGGAGATATTCTCCAGCCTGACGATACACGCCGTGGAAACCATGGATGAAGTGTTGCAGATTGCGCTGGAACGGCCGATTGTGCCACTGGAACACCCTGGGGTTGCGCCTGTAACCGAACCGTACACTGGCGCCGATAAAGACACGAGTTTGACCAACTAAGCAGTCTTTCAGGCACGGCCTGCACCCGCGGGCTGCTGATTGGTTCAGGTCTGAAGCTGCTTCCGGTTGAAGACAGTCTGGTTTGCCCGCCCTGGCGGCGTGTCGGTGCCGCTGGAAGGTATACCACCACGCGGTCCAGTTCCGGAAAAACACGGTCAAGTTTCCATCATCACCACATCACTAAAGTCAGGATATATGGCAAAAGAAACCAACTCTGAAGCAAATAAAGAAGTGAGCATCAGCCTTGCTGAGCTCAAGGAAAAGAACATCACCGATCTGGCCAAGATCGCCAAGGAATTGAATATTCCCGGCGCCAGCGGTATGCGCAAGCAGGAGTTGATCTTCCAGATCCTCCGCGCGCAGACGGAGAAAAGCGGCTTGATCTTCTCCGAAGGCGTTCTCGAGTGCCTCCCGGACGGCTTCGGCTTCCTTCGCGCCCCGGAATATAACTATCTTCCCGGCCCGGACGACATTTATGTCTCTCCCTCGCAGATCCGCAAGTTCGATCTGCGCACCGGCGACACCGTCTCCGGCCAGGTGCGGCCTCCCAAAGACGGCGAGCGCTATTTCGCGTTGATCAAGGTCGAAGCCGTCAATTTCGAAGATCCCGAAGTCGCGCGCAACAAGATTTTCTTCGATAACCTCACGCCGCTCTACCCCCAGGGCCGCCTGAAGATGGAAACCGTGAAGGAAAACCTCACCGGTCGCGTCCTCGATCTTCTCTGCCCTGTCGGCAAAGGCCAACGCGGTTTGATCAATGCGCCGCCACGCACCGGTAAGACCATGATGCTGCAGTCCATCGCCAATTCCATCACTGTAAACCATCCGGAAGTCGCGCTCATCGTCCTTCTTATCGACGAACGCCCTGAAGAAGTTACGGACATGCAGCGCACCGTGAAGGGCGAAGTGATCAGCTCCACCTTCGATGAACCGCCACAGCGCCACATTCAAGTGGCGGAAATGGTTCTAGAAAAGGCCAAGCGCCTGGTGGAACACAAGCGCGACGTGGTCGTGCTTCTTGACTCCATCACCCGTCTCGCTCGCGCTTACAACGCCGTCACACCCCCCTCCGGTAAGGTCCTCTCCGGCGGTATTGACGCCAACGCCTTGCAGCGTCCGCGCCGCTTTTTCGCCGCCGCGCGCAATGTGGAAGAAGGCGGCTCGCTCACCATCATTGCCACCGCGTTGATTGACACCGGCAGCCGCATGGACGACGTCATCTTCGAAGAATTCAAGGGCACCGGTAACATGGAAATTTATCTGGACCGCCGGCTCGCCGATAAACGCGTCTTCCCTGCTATCGATATTCAGCGTTCCGGCACGCGTAAGGATGAGCTGCTGCTCCCGCCCGACGAGCTCAGCCGCGTGTGGGTGTTGCGCAAGGTGCTCAGCCCGCTTTCGACCGTCGAAGCCATGGAGCTGCTTCTCAGCCGCTTGACCAAGTCGAAGTCCAACAACGAATTCCTCGGCTCCATGTCGGCCCCGGCCTAGGAAAAGAGCAGTTTCGTACGGCACCCTCCCTTTCCCCAGGGCTTGCATATCTGCCTTGGCGGTACCGTATCGTGAAAATACGTCGATTGATTTCGGGCGAGGAGTGTCCGAATGCACGAACGGTTTATTGCGCGCCAACCCATTTTTGACAAACGCCTTCAGGTGTTTGCCTACGAACTGCTGTTCCGCGGCGGTCCGGAAAATTATTTCCAGCCTTACCGGAACGCCTCCTCGAGCGTCATCGCCGATTCCATCACCCTGTTTGACCTGCAAAATCTCACCGGCCATGCCCGCGCTTTTGTGAATGTCGATGAACTCGCGCTGCGCCTCGGGGCCCCCAAGCTCCTGCCGCCGGAGCGTATCGTCGTGGAAATTCTGGAAACCGTGAATCCCACCGACGAAGTCGTGGCCATCTGCCGCGACCTCCGCAACGCCGGCTACGTGCTGGCGCTGGACGATTTCGTGGACCAGCCGAAAATGGCTCCCCTCGTCGAACTGGCGCAATTTCTTAAAGTCGATTTCCGCTTGCTGGACGCCGACGCCCGCGAACAGTTGGCCAGGAAATATGCCGGCGGGAAAGCTTCCCTCCTCGCTGAAAAAGTAGAAACCGAACAGGAACTGGCGGAGGCCCGCCAACTTGGCTTCTCTTATTTTCAGGGCTATTTCTTCTGCAAGCCTTCCATGATCGAGACGCGCGAAATCCCCGGCGACAAGCTGCTGCAGCTCGAACTGTTGAACGCGGTAGCCGCTCCCGAACTCGACTACGCGGCCATCGAAGAGTTATTAAAGCGCGAGCCTTCCCTGCTCTATCGTCTGCTGCGTTACCTGAACTCCCCTTTGCTCGGTCTGCGTTCGGAAATCCAGAGCGTTCGCCACGCGCTTTCCATGCTGGGCGAAGATGAATTTCGCCGATGGGTATCCGTCTTCGCGGTGGTGGCCATGAGCGCGGGCAAACCGCCGGAACTTGTGCGCACCGCCCTCACTCGCGCCTATTTTTGCGAAGATTTCTCCGGCGCCGTTGGCATGAATGCGAAAAAATCCAGCCTGTTCCTCATGGGTTTGCTGTCGATCACCGATGCCCTGCTGGACAAGCCCATCGGTGAAGTGCTTCGCTCCTTACCCGTCGCGCAGGAAGTGAAAACCGCGCTAAACGGCGGCGAAAACCGCTTCCGCGATGTTTACGACTTGCTCCTCTCGCTCGAGCGAGCCGAATGGTCGCAGCTTTCCGGCCACGTCGAACGCCTCGGCTGCAACGAAGATACGATTCCCGGCTCTTACGAATCCGCCCTCCAGAAAGCTTCCGCCTCGGGAATGTAACATCCCATCAGCCACCACCAAAAATAAAATTTGTCATCCCGAGCGCAGCGAGGGACCTGCTTTTCTCGCGGCCCACATTTCCATTTTCACTTTTCCAATTTCACTCTTCTAAAAAAGACGGGCGCAACAGCTCGTCGCCGTCGCGCCCGGTTGTGATTCCTCCTCGGAATCGTTTTATTCCGCCGCTTCTTTTTCCACGCCCGCGATGTAGTCCACCACCCGCTCGGACCATCCATCGATGTGCGTCCAGCCATTCCCGTAGCTGATGCCCGGCTTGTACGGCGCCACGTTCAACACGTACGCTCTTGCCGTCCACGCCGGCAGGATTCCGTCGTGCGACTGTTCGTCGGTGATCACGATCAGCCGGTCCACCTTGCGCCAGTCCGCCTTCTCGTGAAGCTGCGTCAGCGCGCGCTTCAGGTATGTCCCCGAGTGCGCCTGAGACTTCGCGATCGCGTCGCGCAGCGCGAAGCCGCGCCGCGATGGCAATTCCACGCAAGTGTCGGAGAAGCTGGCGATCGCAAATTCCTCGCTCTTCTCCCGCAGCAGAATCGCCAGGCCTGCGGCCGCGTCCATTCGCGTGGCTTCGCCTTTCCCGGACAAGCGGTAGTCCATCGACCCGGACATGTCGACCACAAGCCCCGTCGCTCCCGGAAGCTTCTCGAGTCCGCTGATGCCCTTCAGCATCGCTTCATCGATCGCGTCCTCAAGCTTCGGTGCGTAACGCGCTGCCGTCACGAAACGAAACGGCAGAGCGCGCGCCACGCCCTTGCTGAGCCGCTCGCGGATCAGCTTCGGAGAAACGCCTGCGGCCGCCATCAGCCGCAGGTTGCGCAGCACCGCCATGCCGCCCAGCTTGCCTTCGCTCAGCAGCCGTTCGAAGGTTTCCTTTTTGTCCTTGCGGGCAGAAAGCGAAACCTCCCACGTGTCTGGTGCCTCCAGCTTGCCTTCCACCAGCTGCTTCCAGAGCTCCGCCTGTTGCGCATCGCGCGGTTTGGCATGGCACAGAAACAGCACGTCGCGCAGCGTCACCACGGAATCGCGGTTGTACTTCGCAAGCTGGTAGGCGTCGAATTTCACGAACGCCCGCGCCAGCCCGCGTTTCACTCCTGCGGAAAGCGGCTGCTTCATCTCTTTCCAGTAGAGCGCCACGAACTCGCCGAGTTCGTCCGCGCGCTGGATCACGTGCTCGAGCGTTTCCGCCACAAGCGGACCGGTGCCCTTGCGGCTCGCGCACCAGGAAGAGCGGCACGTGACGCAACTGCATCGCATCGCGCGCTTCCCGGGCCAGCGCCGCCACATCCTCCGGCTTGTTCTCGCGTACAAGCTCGGCGGTCCGCGCGGCGATCCCGCTTCCCTTTTCGTAAAACGTGTCTTCCCAGAGCAGGCACGTCAGCACGGTACGCCGCAGTTCCGCCTTTGCGCTGACCTTCTGCGCCACCGCTCCTTCGTGCGTCCGCACCGGGAACATCCGCTTCCACACATTTAGTTTCGCCATCATCACCACTCCTCCCTTCTGCGGCTCTGCCGCTCCTTCTTACAAAACTGCTGGACGGGAACAAACGGTCAGGGACATTAGGCGCTCTGCCATTGAGCTTCCGGCTCACAAATTAAGCCGGTTGGGAATCGAACCCACAACCTCCCGCGTGTCAAGGCGAAGTAACCCTGCCCTACGCCACGTCCAACCTCTTTTGCCTTGCGGCAATCTCTCACTTGCCCGTCGCCTGCTTGTGATTCAGTTCACTAACTTCGGCGTGCTCGCCTGAATGTGAAATTTGCCGTTCGAGTTGTGGACACAGACCAAATCTCCTTCTTCAATGCGAAGCATCCCAGCCAGCCACTCTGGAATCGCGATCTTCAGGAACTCGCCTTGCACCTCGGAGATGCCACGCGAACACTCCACCAGCTGCGCGCCTCCGTAATCGAGTGGAATCAACAGCATGAGTTGTCCAGCCACTTTCAACACTTCTCCCTCGAGTGAAACTTTTCCTTCCATGTTCTGGCCCTCCTTTCTCGTATTCCTTCCGCCCGAACGATACAAATTCGAACCGGGAGGAAAAAATGAGCAAGGCTGCGAGGCTGACGGCCCCGCTTCGCTTACAGAGTCGAAGTAACCCTGCTCTGCACCATCCCGGCATTTCTTCCGGTGGGAACCAGCGGCCCGCGTTTTTGTTTCTGAGCTATTGCCCCGTACGTGCCGGGTTCTAGCCCGGCCGCCCTGAAGCAAGCGAGAATCGAACTCGCGACCTCCGCAGTTCATCGCCGCGGCGCTCTACCGAAGTAACGCAAACCTTCACCACACCGGAAACTTTGTGGCGGGAGTCCTCAGCACGAGTTGTAACTGTGCTCTGCCATTTGAGCTACGCCGACTTTCGTCGACGGCGGGATTCGAACCCGCAACCGCTTATGCGATGTATCCCGCGCCTTCACCACGCCGCAAACTTTACAAATCCGCGCACACCTCCACCCACCCCGTCAAACAGGCATCTCGCTGCATCAGCCGCCATAAAGACAATTCCGGGAGGAATGACCGTTCACAGAACCGGGATTCGAACCCGAGCCTTGCGGCCTCTACCACGAAGTAGCCGTGAACTTCGCCATCCCGGGACAAACTTCCCCGTAACAGTGGCCTTTGTATCGAAATGACTTAAGCGGAGAGTATTAAAGTCGCGTGTTCGAGCAGACCACGAGACCGGTTCGCCGCGTCATCTTGTTATCGTGACTTGGTTCGTCTTGTCTCATCTTCTGCTTTCCACGCCCAGTGAGGCTCTGCTACGAATTGCAGCAGAAAATTCCTGAGGTATCTGCAAAGTAAACGGAGTTCGAAATTCTGTCAAGCCCTATTTTCGAAAACCCGCATTTTCATTGGCTATTTAAAGCTAAGTGATTACTTCTCTGTACTTTAGTCCCTCTGCGTGATACCGCAGCGCCATCACGCAGCATTTCCATCTTCCAGTTTCGCTTTTCTATTTTCTATCGTCGCTTTCCGCTTCTCACACCGGCACTCTCTCGTTCGCCAGAAACACAATCAGCCGCGCCGTCTCTTCAATTCCCATCGCCGTGTTATCGATCAGCACCGCGTCCTTCGCTTTCACCAGCGGCGAAACTTTTCTTTCCCGGTCGCGCTTGTCTCTCTCTCTCACTTCCTGCAAAACTTCCAGCAGTGTCAAGCTCTCGCCTTTTTCTTGATGCTCTTTCCATCGCCGCTGCGCGCGAACTTCCGGCGAAGCTTCCAGAAATATTTTCAACTCAGCGCTCGGAAATACCACCGTGCCGATGTCCCGCCCTTCCATAACAACTCCGCCGCCCTGCCCCGCCCGCTGTTGTTCCGCCACCAGCACTTCACGCACGCCCGCAATCGTTGCCAGTCGCGACGCTGCCTGCGCCACTTCACCCGTGCGGATTTCTTCCGTCACTTCCCGCCCGTCCAGAAAAACGCGGTTCTTCATTCCCGCCGCCTCTTGCTCCGCTGTGGGCGCTTTCAATTCGATATGCGTTTCGCGCGCCAGTGTTTCCAACTGCGCATCATTATCCAAGGCAATCCCGCGCTCTAGCGCTTTCAACGCCACCGCGCGGTACATCGCCCCACTATCCATGTACAAATATCCAAGCATCGCCGCAACCCGGCGCGCCACCGTGCTCTTCCCCGATCCCGCCGGCCCATCAATCGCAATCGTCAACCGTTCTATCATCCCGACTTTCCCCATCACCGGCTCAATCTGCGCCACTTCAGTCGCTGCTCAACCTGCGCTCGCTTTTCAATTTTCAATTTTCCATCTTCACTTTTCTAACCTCAGAACGTCAGCCCACTTCCGGTTTCGATTTTCCATTTTCACTTTTCAATTTTCCGTTTTCTATGTTGCTCGTCACTCGCCACTTACCACTCGCCACTTCCTCAAAACCCCATAATGTTATATCCGCAATCCACGTAAATCGTCTCGCCCGTAATCCCCGAACCGCCCTCTGAAAGCAAGAACGCCGCCGTCGTGCCCACTTCCCCCGGATCGACATTGCGTTTCAGTGGCGCTCTCTCCGCATGAGCCTTCAGCATCTCGCCCAACTGCGAGATTCCCCGTGCCGCCAGCGTCTTGATCGGCCCCGCCGAAATCGCGTTCACTCGAATCCCCTTCGGCCCCAGATCATTCGATAAATACCGCACCGTGGCCTCCAGCGCCGCCTTCGCCACCCCCATCACGTTGTACTTCGGCACCACCTTCTCCGCGCCGTAGTACGTCATGGTTACAATCCCGCCGCCCTCGGTCATCAACGGAGCCGCCGCCCGCGCCACCGCAATCAGCGAATACACGCTCACATCGTGCGCGATCCGGAACCCCTCCCTGGACGTATTCACAAACTCGCCCTTCAACTCTTCTGCCGGAGCGTACGCCACGCTATGCACCAGCCCGTGCAATACGCCATAGCGCGCCCGAAACTTCTCAAACAGGCTCGCGATCTGGTCGTCAAAGCTCACGTCGCACATGAAGCCGTCGGCACCTGGCAGGTCCGTGATCAAATCCTTGGCTTCCTGTTCCAGCCGCTCGTTTTGATACGTAATCGCCAGCTGCCACCCCGCCGCGTGCAGTTTCTGCGCAATCGCCCACGCGATGCTGCGTTTGTTCGCCACTCCAAAAATCACCGCCGTTTTTTTTCCTTCGTTCACAGTATCCTCGTCATTTGAAATAAAACTTCAGCACTTCAACCGCACTCTGGCTTTGCTCGCCACTCGCCACTCATCACTCGCCACTAGATCCTATGAAACGCCTTCTCGATTTCCTTCAACGAATACCGCAGCACCACCGGCCGCCCGTGCGGACAGCTCATCGGGCAATCCGTTTTTGCCAGCGCCGCCAGCAGCCATTCCATTTTCGTCTGATCGAGCGGCATATTTATCTTGATCGCCGCATGGCACGCTGTCGAAGCCGCAATCTTTGACTGCAGCGTATCGATCGAAATCGCCGCGTTTTCGCGCTCCAGCCCATCCAGAATTTCCATCAACAAATGTTCCGCGTCATTCGCCGCGATCCCCGCGGGCACCGACTGGATCGCCACGCTCTTGGGCCCCATCGGTTCCACTTCAAATCCGTTCGCCGTCATTTCCTCGGCGATTTTTTCATAGGTCACCAGTTGCCGCGGCGAAAGCTCCATCACTAGCGGCATCAGCATCCTCTGCGCTTCCACTTTGCCGGCCCGACGCGCCTCCAGGTGCTGTTCGAACAGCACGCGCTCGTGCGCCACGTGCTGGTCCACGATCCACAATCCTTCTCCGTTCACCGCCACGATAAAACTCGCGCTGACTTGCCCCAGCGGCTTCAAATCCGCAATCTGATCCGGCCGAGGCAGCATCGCCGGAGCGTCCGCTCCCACACGCGAAAAATTCTCCGCCCAGTTCGGCTCTCGACCCGTTACGCCGGATGTTCCTCCCGGCATCGCGCCGGGACTGAACCCGCCAGGCTCGAACGGGAATCTTTGCGGCACAGGCTGCATCGGCGCAGTCGCAAGTTCAAATCCGTTGGCCGCCGCATAATCCGAGCCCACACCCGATCCAACGCCAAGTTCTTCCATCTCTGGAATGATCGCGCGCGGCACTCCGGAATTGGCATTCGCTTCGATGAATCCGCTGTCGAAGGACGCTGGTGGCGCCGCCGGATTCGCGGCAATATTTCCCGAAGTCGCCGCGGCCGCAAAACTCGCAATCGGCCGCGTGCTCATCAGCGCCTGTCGAATCGCATCGCGCGTAAAATCATGCACAAATTGCGACCGCCGGAAGCGCACTTCGATTTTCGCCGGGTGTACGTTCACGTCCACCTCATCGTACGGCATCTCCAGAAACAACAGCGTCGCTGGAAACGCGTTCGGCGGCAAAATATTCCGGTAAGCTTCGTGAATCGCGTGCAGAATCAGCCGGTCTCGCACCAGGCGGCGGTTCACAAATACATAAATCCCATTGCGATTCAGCCGCTGCACTGCCGGCCGTGAAGTGAATCCCGTCACCGTCAGCGTCGCCGATTCTTCCCCCGCTTCCATTTCCGGCTCTGTAATCGCCGCGCGAAACGCCGCGGAAGTGGCCGGAATTTCCACCAGCTCTTCCAACGCTTGCCGCCCGAACAACTGGTACACGCGGTCCGCCAGCTTTTCCGCGGGTGGGCAGTTGATAATTTCCTGCGTGGGCGTGGTAAGTGTAAATTGTTTGCCCGGATTCGCCAGCGCGTAGTGCGTCACCAACGAAGCAATATGCCCCAGCTCCGTGGTGTCCGATTTCAAAAATTTCCGCCGTGCCGGCACGCAGTAAAACAGATCCGCTATGCTGATTGTCGTTCCCGGCGGCAATCCCGCCGGCTTCACTCCCACCAGCTTGCCGCCCGCAAATTCCACTCGCGTTCCCTCGGCTTCATTCGAGTCGCGCGTTTCCAGCAGCAGCCGCGAAACCGCTGCAATCGATGGCAGCGCCTCACCACGAAATCCCAGCGTAGCGATCGAAAGCAAATCGTCCGCGGTCCGCAGCTTGCTCGTCGCGTGCCGTTCGAACGCCAGCAGCGCGTCGTCGTGCGCCATGCCATGCCCGTCGTCGATCACACGGATCATGCGCTTCCCGCCCATCTCCGTCTCAATCCGCACGGAGCTGGCGCCCGCATCCAGCGCATTCTCCAACAATTCCTTCACCACCGAAGCAGGCCTCTCCACCACCTCGCCCGCCGCGATCTTATTCGCCACCGCCTCCGGCAATATCCTGATCCGACTCATGAGCCCCGCCCTTTTGAAAGCAATGGCGTCAGCTTCGTCCCAGCCACTGTCCCAGCTGATGCATCGGAGTCCGTACCCTCTTTAGGAGGCAGGGGCTTCAGCCCCTGCGTAACCGCGCCAAGAACCTGGGCTTTAGCCCCTGAAGCTAAGTTTTGGTATTTCTTAGGCACCGGATCCAAGCAAAACCGCCCGCTAGCCGATGAATAGGGCCAATCTTCCGCGCGTTCGCAAAGCCTGGCCCTTACAGGATTCATGTGAATGTAATTCGCTTTTGCTTTCCAGTCTTCCGTGTCTCGAATCGTCCAGTCATGGAACCCAACCTGCCAGATTTCCATTCTATTCCCGCGCTCTTTGTGAATCCGATGAGAACTGCCGCCCTTGATCAATTGGACGGCCTTCTCCAGGCTGGTTTCTGGATTCGGAGTCAGAATCAAATGCACATGGTCTGGCATGATTACAAATTCATGTAACAGGGACGCCCCTGAGTCGCGATAGTGAAAAAGCGTGCTCATCATTAGCTCCGCGATCTCCCTGACTTGAAAGAGAGCGCGACCTTGCCAGCATTTCGTAGTGATAAAGTAAAAGGCGCCAGGAACAGTTCTGTGTGCTGGGGTCGACATCACAACCTCCCTTCAGGGGCTGAAGCCCGATTTCTCGCCGCCCACTACGCCGGGGCTGGAAGCCCCGGCCTCCTAAGAAAACGCTAAAAGCTTGGATTCCCCTCGACGATTCCGTTCGCGAGTATCTCCCGCAACATCCCGATCGAGCTCATCGAGTTCTCACGCTTCCTGAATCGCTGAACCGGCGAACTGACCGCATGATCTGCAACCCACGGTAACCAAAACAACATTGGAAACAGCAGAATCACGACGATGAACGCGCCCGCAAAGACCTGTTCAAAAGACGGCGTCAAGTACATCCCATAAGCAGCAAGCGCGCCGATGATAATCGTTCCGCCAAGCCAACCCGCGACACCGATCGGCACTAAGAACAGTTGGCGGTCTTTACTCGACATTTCCGGCCACTCCTGGGAATCATCGTAAAACCTCTGCTTGCATTTCCCAACAGTTTCGTTCCCCACTACCGATGAACGCGGCTTGCGGGCCCCATGTGAATTTAAAGGGCTTCCGCAATATGGACAGCTATAAATCGTGCAGCGGACGACCTTAAGAAACCGTACGGCTCCGATGATGCCCACCACGGCCGGTTTGAAAGGGTCAAAGTCCTTCTTGATTGCCCAGAGCTGCTCCATGAGACAATGCCACTCGCGCTCTACTTTTTTATCTGTATCCCCAACTGATCCAACTGCTGCTCGTCCACATCGCTCGGCGATTCCGCCATTAAATCCTGCGCCGCCGTGGTTTTTCCAAACGCAATCACCTCGCGAATGGACTTCTCGCCAGAAAGCAACATAACAATCCGATCCACGCCGAGCGCAATACCGCCATGCGGCGGCGTCCCATACGTCAACGCATCCAGGAAAAATCCGAAGCGCTTCCGCAATTGTTCTTGTGTCAATCCCAACGCCTTAAACAAGCGTTCCTGCACGTCCTGCCTGTGGATTCGAATGCTTCCCGATCCCAGCTCATATCCGTTCAACACCAGGTCATAGCCCTTTGACCGCACTTCCCATGGCGCGCTCTCCAGCTTTTCCAAATCCTCATCAACAATTCCCGTGAACGGGTGCTGCGCGCTCGCCCAGGTCTTATCGCTCTCGCTCCATTCAAACAGCGGAAATCCCGTCAGCCATAAAAATTTCCACTGCGTCTTGTCGATCACGCCCAGCGCTTCGCCCAATTGCAGCCGCAGTTGCCCCGCCACCAGCGCCGCCGCTTCCGTGCCCTTGATCTGCTCCTTTGCCGACACCGCAACGACCAAATCGCCCGTCTTTGCTCCGCACGCCTCCGCAAGTTTCTTCACGTTTTCTGCGCCGATCAGTTTTTCCACCGTCGACGTCGTCCCCTCGGGCGCCAGCTTCACGAAATACGCCCCCCGCGCGCCGGCGGCCTTGGCCTTCTCCGTCAATTCGTCCAACTGCTTCCGCGAATAGCTCGCCCCGCCCGGCGCCGCGAACGCAAACACATTCCCTTCGATTTGTAATTTCTGTTTTGCCTCGGCCGGAAAACAATCCGTTACCGCATGCAACTCCATCCCAAACCGCAAATCCGGCTTGTCGCTGCCATATTTCCGAATCGCATCCTTGTACAGCATGTGCGGAAATGGCGCACTCGCTTGAATCCCCGCTACCGCACAGACGCGCACCATTACGTTTTCAATTACGGTAAAAATGTCTTCCTGCCGCGGAAAAGACATCTCCAGATCCAACTGCGTAAACTCCGGCTGCCGGTCCGCGCGCAAATCCTCGTCGCGGAAACACTTCACGATCTGGAAATAGCGGTCCAACCCGCCAATCATCAGGATCTGTTTGAAAATCTGCGGCGATTGCGGCAACGCGTAGAATTGCCCGTGATGCACGCGGCTGGGCACCAGATAATCGCGCGCGCCCTCCGGCGTCGAACGCGTCAACATCGGCGTTTCCACTTCGATGAATCCCATTTCGTCCATCGCCTTGCGCATTTCCAGCACGATTTTGTGGCGCAGCGCCAGATTTTGATGCGGTTTCGGCCTCCGCAGATCCAGATAGCGGTAACGCAGCCGGGTCTCTTCCGCCGCGTTGATTTCTTCTTCAATCGGAAATGGCGGCGTCTTTGCGGTATTCAAAATGTGCAGCTTGGACGCAACCAGCTCGATCTCCCCTGTGGCAAGCTCCGGATTCGGCCGCTCGCGCTTGACAACTTTTCCTTCCACCGCCACAACAAACTCGCTGCGTGCCTGCTCCGCCTTCCCGTGCGCTTCCGGTTGCGTCTCTTTGTTGAAAACAACCTGCACGATTCCAGACCGGTCGCGCACATCCAGAAATAGCAAATTTCCCAGGTCGCGCCGCCGGTGCACCCAGCCCATCACCACCACATCGCGCCCGGCATCCGTCGTCCGCAACGCCCCGCAATAATGTGTCCGCTTCAAATTTCCCAAAAAGTCCAGCACAGTCGTTTCCCCTCAATCCCTTCGCTCAGGAAGACAAACCCGCGTTGCTCTTCAAAAACCCCAACAATTCCGCCTCGCTATACTTCGTCTGCGAACCATCCGCCAGCGTCTTCAGCGTCCACTGCCCGCTCGCCACTTCATCTTCGCCCAGAATCAACGCGTACCGCGAGCCCAATCGATCCGCTTGCCCCAGCGCCTTCCCGAATTTCTGCTCCACGGCCGGCAATTCCACGCGCAATCCCGCCTCGCGCAATTTCCGCGCCGCCGCGATCGCCGTAGCCTGCGCCTTCTCGCCCAGCCACGCGATGTACACGTCGCGTCCCGACGCCGCGCCGCCCTTGCCAGCTTCCTGCAGCGAAAGGATCAGCCGGTCCTCGCCAATCGCAAATCCAATTCCCTTCGTCGGCGGCCCACCCAGCAGTTCCACCAATCCATCGTAGCGCCCGCCCCCGCATACCGCATTCTGCGAACCCAATCCCTGCGCGGTGATTTCAAACGTCGTGCGCATGTAGTAGTCCAGCCCGCGCACCAATCTCCAATTTTCACGAAACGCCACACCGCGCAATTCCAACTGCCGTTTCACTTCCGCATAATGCTTCGCGCAATCCTCGCATAAGTGATCCGCAATCCGCGGCAGCCCCGCAATGATCGCCTGCTCGTGTTCCAGCTTCGAATCCAACACGCGCAACGGATTGGTCTCAATGCGCCTCCGGCTGTCTTCGCCCAGTTTGTCCTTCACTTCCAGCAGCGCTTCACGCAACTTCTCCACGTAAGCCCGCCGGCATACAAGCTTACCTTCGACAGGCGCCGCACTGTGTCCGATCGAATTAACCTCCAATTGCACGCTGGACAATCCCACTCGCGCAAACAGCGTCATCACCATTTCGATGACTTCCGCATCAATCCCCGGCGCATCCGACCCGCCGAGCACCTCCGCATCAATCTGATAAAACTGCCGGTATCGCCCCTTCTGCGGCCGCTCCCTCCGAAACATCGGCCCCAGACAATACAGCTTCACCGGCGCCGGCAACTGGTTCATATTGTGCTCAATATAAGCCCTGCAAACCGAAGCCGTAGCCTCCGGCCGCAAGCTCACTGAAGTCTCATCCCGATCCTCAAACGAATACATCTCTTTCGAAACAATATCCGTATCTCCGCCCACTGCTCTTGCAAACAATTCCGTCGGCTCAAAAATCGGCGGACGAATCTCCCCAAATCCGTAAGTAGCAAAGACCTCGCGCGCCATCTGCTCCACCCGGTTCCACAACTCCGTCTCCGGTGGCAACAAATCGCGCGTACCTTTAATCGCCTGGAATTTCGCCTTATTCGCCATCTTTTAATGGCGCCCCAGCGGAAGTGGCGAGTGAGGAGTGGCAAGCGGCGAGACAACTTCCAACTTTCGTCTTACCGCGATAATCATTTTCTGCAGCTCGTCAACTTCTTTCAAACCCCGTGCAATCCCTTCTTGATTTGCAAAGCCCAAATCCACGCTCAGTATCAATTGCGTTTCCATCTCCGCGAGCGAACCTTGCGCATGCAATAGGAATTGCAAGAACTCTTTCGTCGTGTGTCGCGCTTGCCCTTCGGCAATATTCGAGGGAACAGAAACGGCCGCCCTTCGAATCTGCGAAATTAATCCATAACGCTCATCCACAGGAAATCGCGACGACAACTTATACACAAAATTCGCCAACGCCATTCCCTTCTGCCAAATGAGCAGGTCCTTGTAACATCTTGGCTTGTCTGTGTTTTGCATTTTCTTCTCTTCGCTCGCCACTATTCACTAGCCACTCGCCACTTCTTCCCCAATCCCTACCGCTCATCACAGGCGCACTCGGCTTATCAGTCTTTTCCACTTTCTTTCTTTTCGCTCGTCACTCGCCACTCGCCACTTCATTCTTATAGATTCTGCTATACCCCGCATACCGCACCGCATAATCCGCGATCGACGCCAACTCTCCCGCCGACACCGCCCGCTTCACTTTTCCCGGCGACCCCATCACCAAACTCCCCGCCGGTATCACAGTGCGCTCCGTAATCAACGTCCCCGCCGCAATGATGCTGTTCGTTCCAATCACCGCGCCATTCAGAATCACGCAGCCCATGCCAACGAGCACGCGCGACTCAATCGTGCAGCCATGCAGCGTCACCGAATGCCCCACAGTCACTTCGTCGCCCAGCGTCAGCGCATACTGATCCCGCATCACGTGCAGCACGCAGCCATCTTGAATATTCGTGCGGCTCCCGATGCGAATCGAATGCACATCGCCGCGCACCACGCTCATCGGCCACACGCTGGACTCTTCGCCAATCACCACGTCGCCGATGATCACCGCAGCCGGATCGATATACGCCGACGCCGCAATCTGCGGAAACTTGCCGCGATACGCTCGAATGTCCGGCTCGCGTTTCAAGGAGTTCTTTACCCCTGTAAGTGGTTGCAGGGCTTGGATATAGCCTACCCTGCCGGCCTCGCATACACGCTGCGAATATCCCAAGATAGCACCCGCTCTCCCGCCTGACAAGGAATCCGCCATTGTCTCGCAAATGGCGCCGTTGTTAGACTGGTTTAAATGCGCCTCGC
The DNA here is from genome assembly GCA_963709705.1 of Candidatus Acidiferrales bacterium. Lineage (GTDB taxonomy): Bacteria > Acidobacteriota > Terriglobia > Acidiferrales > UBA7541 > Acidiferrum. Next base: position 303,778 of record CAVPXU010000009.1, on the reverse strand, counting down.
CCTGATACTTCTGTTCTTTTCGATCTCAACCAACGCCCAAACCAGCCTTCAGCAGCAGCTCCGCAGAATCGCCGCTGACGCGCACGGCAAAGTCTCCGTCGCCTGCTCGTTGCCCCACTCGACCTTCAATTGCGATCTCGATCCCCACGCACATCCACCAATGCAGTCCGTGTTTAAGCTCCCGCTCGCCCTGACGGCGCTGCATCTCGTCGAACAAGGCCGATTTCCGCTGGACCAGACGATGAATTTTTTCCTGGGCGACCGCATACTTCCCTACACCTTCAGCCCTTTGCAGGATAAATATCCGGAAGCGGGCGTCGAGGTCCCTCTACAGGAACTCCTCCGCCTCTCCACATCTCTCAGCGACAACGTTGCGGCAGACATGGTTCTGCAACTCGTCGGAGGTCCGTCCGCCGTGAACTCCTACATGGCCTCGATCGGAGTCACTGGTTTTCATATGGAAAGCAGCGAACACGCTCTCCATTACGACCCCACCGCCCAATATCGCAATTGGTTTGAGCCCGCGGGCGCCGTTGAGATGCTTCGCCTGATCAGCGATGGTTCAGCGCTAACGCCCGAACACACCCAGCTTCTTCTGAAATGGATGCGAGATACGCCGCATGGCGCGCACCAGCTCAAAGGTGATCTGCCCGCAAAAACGATCGTGATGCATAAGACCGGATCTTCAGGCACGGTGAACGGAATGACTGCCGTCACCAACGACATTGGCTTGATTACTCTTCCCGATGGGCGCCGCCTGGCCATCGCCGTCTTCATGACGGATTCCTCCGCCGAGGATGCCATTCGCGACGGCGTGATCGCCCGTATCGCCAAAGCCGCCTATGACGAAGCCCTGCTAGAACAGTGAGCGTGCTCGGTTGCCGCTTTCTTGAGTCTATCGGCCTCTACTTCCTCTCTTCAAACAATCCGTTGTACACCAATCCGCCCAGCGCCCCGCCAATAATCGGCGCCACCCAGAACAGCCACAATTGCGCCAGCGCCCAACCGCCCACAAAAATTGCCGGCCCCGTGCTGCGCGCAGGATTCACCGAAGTATTTGTCACCGGGATGCCGATCAAATGAATCAGCGTCAACGCCAATCCAATCGCAATCCCGGCAAATCCGCCAGGGACGCGGGTGTCCGTCGCGCCATGAATCACCAGCAAAAAGAAAAACGTCAAAACCACTTCGGCCACAAAGCACGCCAGCAGCGAGTAGCCACCCGGCGAGTGGATGCCGTATCCATTCGACGCGAATCCCCCTGTCAACGAAAATCCATCTTTCCCACTGGCGATCAGGAACAGCACGCCGCTCGCGGCCAGCGCCCCCACCACTTGGGCCACGATGTATGGCAACAATTCCGACCATGGGAAGCGCTTGCCGCACGCCAGGCCCACCGAAACTGCTGGATTCAGATGGCAGCCGGAAATGTGCCCGATGGTGTAAACCATGGTCAACACCGTCAGCCCGAACGCGAACGCCACTCCCAAAAATCCAATCCCCAACTGCGGGAACGCCGCATCCAGTACCGCCGCGCCGCATCCGCCAAACACCAGCCAAAACGTGCCAAAAAACTCAGCCGCCAACTTTTTCGATAGAGGCATGGTCAAACTCCTTTTAGATTGCACACCAATTGCGGACCAATCTTGGGCGGCCTACGAGGAACAAATTGCTTGCTTGGCGAGAGATTTTACTCAATGCGTTACGGCAAAACAAGGTTACTTTCGAACCGCGCAGGTGCCTCATGTTCTCCGTTCGTCTGAGGCAGCCGCCGGGCAACTCTCTTTACCTGCGTCCTGCATAGCGCGATACTTTCTTTATGCAAACCAGCTGCGCCAAATGCGGCTCTCCGATGACCTGCCAGCCCGAAGGCGGCTGCTGGTGCTTCGAACTTCCTCATATCCCGATGCCGGCCGGTGCGCAATCCGCGGGCTGCCTCTGCCGCACTTGCCTTCTCGAAAAAATAAGAGCCGCCGAAGCAACTCCTCCCGGCGGCACTCTCAATTCCATTTCTCCCGCGCCTCGCTCCTAGCCCCAGCGCTTAATTCTTGACCATGCTTTTTCGAGCGTGCCGAATTTTGGTTTCCGGCAAATGTAAATATCGAAATGCTGATAAGGCATCGACAATGGATGCTCCACCCTTCCGGCAAATTCCACGCTCTCAAATAATTGGCCCAGCCGTTCCGGCGTGTCGTCCAGCACGATCATGCATTCGCCCGTGTACCCGCGTGGTCCCCAATAATAATAATTCTGGTGCCCGGAAATTGCCTGTGGCAGCCCCATCTTTGCCCCAAAGAAATCGATAGCGCCGGCCTGCCCATAATTCTGCCCGAAAATAGCGCAGGACTTCTGCTCATCCGGTGGCAGCTTGTGATACGCCTCCGCCACAACCTCAGCCATTTCTTTCCAGCCAAACTGGTCCGCATAAATCTGCGGCAGCGGGCCCAGCTGGTTGTTTTCGATGCGCGGCGGCCCGAAATGCCAGAAGCGCGAGTACGCCAAATACTGGTTTACCGTCAGCACCGGGAAATACGCGAACGGCGCAAACAGCGCTCCTGTGATAAGCAGCAACGCGATAGACGCAGGCTTGAGCAGCCGGGCGATGCGGATTCGGCCAAACCAGCGCTCAAACGCCAGTCCCCCGGCGGCAAACAGCATTGGATACGCCGGCGCGGGATAATACATTCGCCCGTGCATCGTCAACATGCACACCATGATCACGATCCACGTGATTCCCAGTACACGCCAGCCTTTCCCTTCGCGGTCGCGCAACAATTCCACCAGCCCCGCGATCCACACAGGCGCCGCCAGCGGATTCAAAATCACTGCCTGTAGCACCAGGAATATCAGCGGGCCCACTTCCGTGTTTCGGCCGCTTTGCTGGACGTTACGCAGAAGCTCAATCGTCGGAAAGCCGCGATGAATTTCCCACATCAGGTTCGGTAAGAAAATCAGCAGCGCAATCAAACCGCCGAGCCACAGCCACGGCGACGCAAATTGCCGGCGCTGCTTCGTCAGCACTATCCCTACAACCAATCCAAATCCAAAGAACAGCACCGAATGCTTGTTCAACAAGCCCACGCCGCACACCAGGCCAAACAACAGCCACAGCTTCGAGCTGGCTCCATTGAAAAGTTTCAGCGCAATCAGCGCCGCGGCCATCCAGAACAAAGACTCGAAAACATTCATCGTAAGCAGCGAGTCCAACCCCAGATAAATTGGCGCGACCATCACGCACACGCAGGCCAGCAGCATCCCGAATCGCCGCGCGCCCAGTTCCCGCGCGATTAGGCCAGTCAGCAGCACCCGCAACCCCGCAGCCACCGCTGGCAAAAACCGCAGCGCCGTCAACGAATCCCCCAGCGTCACGCGTTCCAGCCACGTGATCACCGCGATCAACGGCGGCTGATCCACATAACCCCACGCCAAATGATGGCTGCACGCCAGGTAATACAGCTCATCCACAAAATAGCCGTAACGCCAGCTCACCAACATGTGCGCGGCAAACATCACAAAAGATAGCCCGCCCAGAAGTGCCCATTCTCCCGGGCGGGCCTCTCGGGTACGTTCAACTGGTTGGGATTCGACCGGTTCGGATCCACCCATGAAAACGTCCTCACTCCACAAAACGCGTAAACGTAAACAAATGTTCAGGGAATATGAATATCACACACCCGCGCAAAAATGATGTGTCATCCTTCGCGAAGCGAAGGAACTCAGCCGCTGAGTCTTGGCTCACGCCTCAATATGAAGGGTGCCCACACGCCGATCTTGCGTGTGGGATGCTGGGTTTCTCAGATCACTCAATCATTGGTCGAATTAAGAAAGGGAAACTACTCAATCAATCTGTACCGTCGGCCCGCCCGACGTCGCGGCCACTTCTTCCAACCGCGCACTCACTGCTTTCGCCAGACGATACAAACTCTGCGCTGCGGGACCATCTTCACCGAGCGCGGCCACAGGCTTGCCCGTATCGCCACCAACACGAATCCGCGGATCGATCTCAATTTCTCCCAAAACCGGCACGCCATATGCAATCGCCGTTTTCGCGCCTTCGCCGTGCCCAAAAATATCCACCGGCTTGCCGCAATGAGGACACGCGAACGTGCTCATATTTTCCACTACGCCCAGCACATCCACATTCACTTGCCGAAACATTTCAATTGCCTTGCGCACGTCCGCCAGCGCCACCGCCGACGGTGTCGTCACCACCACTGCGCCGGTCACTTCCACCGTCTGGATCAACGTTAACTGCACATCGCCTGTGCCCGGCGGCAGGTCGATCACCAGATAATCCAGCTCGCCCCATTCCACGCTGCGCAAAAATTGGGTAATCACGCTGTGCAGCATCGGCCCGCGCCAGATCACCGGCTTGTCTCCCGGATTCAGCAGCCCCATCGAGATCATTTTCAGGCCTTGCGCCTGCACCGGAATAATCCGCTGTTGTGGAGTGGCCATCGGCTCTGCCGTCGATCCCAGCATGATCGGCACATTCGGTCCATACACGTCGGCGTCCAGCAACCCAACCTTATTCCCCATTTTCGATAACGCCAGCGCCAGGTTTACCGCCACCGTAGTCTTCCCGACGCCGCCTTTTCCGCTGGCCACTGCTACAAGATATTTCACTCCCGGAATCGGTTGGCGCTGCGGCATCTGTCCTGGCATTGTTCCCGGTGGCATTTAGAGATTCCTTCCCTGTTCGAAAGTAACTTTAGATCGCATCGCAAAAATAACGTGGATGGTCACCCGCGCGTAGCGAGGGATGCTTTGCTCTACGCGTTCGCCCCATGGCATTTCTTGTATTTCTTTCCTGATCCGCACGGGCAAGGATCATTCCGTCCCACTTTCGCGCCCGCGCGCACCGGCTTTGGCGCTTCCGCCTGCGCTGCTCCGGCCTGAAATTGCAAATCCTTCTGCTGCCGTTCTTGCTTGCGTTCCAGCGCTCGCGCAAAGTCCGGCAATCTCGCCGGCGCTTCTTCCGCCCTCGCCGCCGCACTCGCCACTGCCGTCGCCGTTCCATGCAGCTGCCGTGGAGCCGGCGCCGCCTGCGCTGCCTCTCGAGATTGCGGAGGTGGAGCGCCCTCCTGCTGAATCTGCACGTGGAACAGGTAGCGAATGGTTTCGTTGTCGATACGGCCCATCATGTCTTCGAACAACACGAACGCTTCCTTCTTGAACTCCACCAACGGATCTTTCTGCCCGTAACCGCGCAGCCCGATTCCTTCCTTCAAATGGTCCAGTGACAGCAGATGGTCTTTCCACTGCGTGTCGACCACGTCCAGAACGATTCGCCGCTCCAGCCATCGCAGCAAATCCGGGCTGAATTGCTTTTCCTTCTCCGCATAGCGGTTCTTTACCGCTTCAGCCGTAGCCTCCAACAACTCATCGTGATTCAACGCACCTGGATCGGCGCCCGCCGCCTTGGCATCGATCCCAAATTGGCTGTTCACTTCCGCCAGGAACGACGCCGTATTCCACTGCCCCGGATGCTGCTCCCTGGGACAATACGTTTCCACCAACTCGCCCGCGACTTCCTCCGCGATGCTCATCACATATTCGCGCTGATCTTTCCCTTCCAGCGCGGACCGGCGAATCGCATAAATAGTCTCGCGCTGCTTGTTCATCACGTCGTCGTACTCGAGCAAATGTTTGCGGGCATCGAAGTTCTGCCCTTCCACCGATTTCTGCGCATTCTCAATGCGGCTGGAAATCAGCTTCGATTCGATCGGCACGCCCTCGGTCATGCCCAGCCGGAACATCAACTGCTTTACCTTTTCGCCGCCGAAGATCCGCATCAAATCGTCTTCTAGCGACAGGAAGAATCGAGACGATCCTGGGTCGCCCTGGCGGCCTGCGCGGCCTCGCAGCTGGTTATCGATGCGCCGTGCTTCGTGACGCTCCGTGCCTAGAATGTGCAGCCCTCCGAGCGCCACCACTTCGTCGTGCTCCGCCTTGCACTGCTCCGCGTACTGGTCGTAGACCGGCTTCCACTGTTCCTGCGGCACTTGGAAGATTTTCCCCTCGTGCTGGAACAGCACCATCGGCAGCGTGGGCTGCGCTGCATCCCCGTTGCTGTCCGCCCCAATCACAGCCGGAGCCGCCGCATACGGCATCGCCAGCTTGTTCTTCAAAAAGTGTTCGCGCGTCAACGCTTCCGGATTGCCCCCCAGCAGGATGTCCGTACCCCGGCCGGCCATGTTCGTCGCCACGGTCACCGCGCCCTTGCGTCCCGCCTGCGCCACGATGCGCGATTCCCGTTCGTGTTGCTTGGCGTTCAACACCTGGTGCGGAATTCCATGCTTTTTCAGCAGGTCCGCGATCGTCTCGGACTTTTCGATCGAAATCGTTCCCACCAGCACTGGCTGCCCACGCTCGTTGAACTGCCGGATGCCGTGAGCCAAGCTGTTGTCTTCCTGCAGGATTCCGTTCACTACCGCTTCAAATTTTTCTCGTTCCGTCCGGTACACCACGTCGCGATTTTCGATGCGGATCAGCTTCCGGTTCGTCGGAACAACCACCACATCCAGCCCATAAATCTTGCCGAACTCCGTCGCTTCCGTTTCCGCGGTACCGGTCATGCCAGACAACTTCTTGTACATGCGAAAATAATTCTGGAAGGTGATCGTCGCCAGCGTCTGGTTTTCCCGCTCGATCTTCACCCCTTCTTTCGCTTCTACCGCCTGGTGCAAGCCGTCCGACCAGCGCCGCCCTGGCATCTGGCGTCCTGTAAACTCGTCGACGATGATCACTTCCCCGTCTTTCACCACGTAATCCACGTCGCGCTTGTACAGCGTGTGCGCCCGTAAGCCCTGGTAAACGTGGTGGATCGTCTCCATGTGTGCCGGATCGTACAAATTCCCCAGGCTCAGCATCCGCTCGCACTTGCTCACGCCTTCTTCCGTCAGCGTAGCCGTGCGGTGCTTCTCGTCCAGCGTGTAATCGATCTCCTGAATCAGCTTGGGGATGATCTTGTCGATCTTGAAATATTTGTCCGTGGACTCTTCCGAAGGCCCGGAAATGATCAACGGTGTGCGCGCTTCGTCGATCAGGATGGAGTCGACTTCGTCCACGATCGCGAACTGGTGGCCGCGTTGTACGCAGCTCGCCAGGTCATACTTCATGTTGTCGCGCAGGTAATCGAATCCGAATTCGTTGTTGGTGCCGTAAGTAATATCGGCGCCGTATGCCGCTCGCCGCTGCGCATCGTCCAGGTCATGCACGATCACGCCAACCGACAGCCCCAGCCCCTTGTATAGCGGGCTCATCCACTCCGCGTCGCGCCTCGCCAGGTAATCGTTCACCGTCACCAGATGTACGCCGCGCCCTGCCAGCGCATTCAACGATGCAGGCAAAGTGGCTACCAGCGTTTTTCCTTCGCCCGTTTTCATTTCCGCGATTTTCCCGGAGTTCAGCACCATTCCGCCGATCAACTGCACGTCGAAATGCCGCATGTTCAGGAATCGCCGCCCGGCTTCGCGCACCAGCGCAAACGCCGGCACAATCACCGGATCGAGCGCCCGCACAAGGTCGTCCCTGTATGTCGGCTCCGCGGGATCGCTGTCCTTCAGCGCTTCCTGTACCTGGGTCTTCAGCTCGCCAAAGCGCTCTTTTAACTGATCGTCGCTGAGCCCTTTCATCTCCGGTTCAAGCGCATTGATGGCAGCCACCACCGGCTGCATCTTCTTGATGTCGCGGTCATGCTTCGTCCCGAAGAAGTGCGCGATTATTTTGTCGATGTACTTAACTAAATCCATGAACCGTCCGTCGCTTCCTGACTGTGGCGCCGTGGCTTCAGCCCGGCATCGGCAGCACCGCACCTGCCGATCTTTGCGCGATTACACAGACCAGTACCGCAGAATATGCCAAACATCTAATTGTAACTTGTTGGATGCGCCCCCGCCAACAATCGCCACTTGCGGCGCCCTGTCTCGGATTCCGCTCGAATCGGGCATATACTGTCAGCATGGACAGCCCAAAGCTTGTCGTCGCTCATATATGCGCCAGCCGTCCCGAAGCGGACTTGGCCAAAGGCGAACTCGAGTCCGTCGGTATTCCCGCGATGGTCCAGGCAGATACAGCCGGCGGAATGCGCGAACATCTTGCGTGGTCCGGCGCAGGTTTCAAGATCCTTGTACGCGAAGAAGACCTCGTCGCAGCGCAGGACTTGCTCACCCCGCCGCCAAGCAGCCAGCTTAAAGAAGGCGAAGAGATCCCCGAAGACGAACATCAAGATGACAACTAAACCCTCATTGCTCTAGTTCTTCTGGCTTCATTGCTGCCCCTGCTGCTCGGAACCGCGCTCGCGTTCCAAAGCAAGGATGTGTCTCCGCAATCTCAGGGGCCGACGCCGAAAAATCCGCAGACTTGGTCTGGAGTTGAACTACTCAGCGATATACAAGGTGTGGATTTCGATTCATATCTTCGGGCAATGTATCTCTCGGTCAAAAACAAATGGCGCACCGTTGTGCCACCATCGGAAACTGGCCCGCTGGCCGCACATCCCTCCCCTTGACAACTTAGGAGGCTCCTTGTCCACGCAAGCCGGATCTTCTCCCCGGCACTCTCGATCTCCTGATCCTCAAGGCCGTGTCTCTCGGCTCCCTCCATGGCTATGGCATTCTCCTCCGCATCGAGCAAATCTCCCGTGGCGCGCTGCTCATCGAACAGGGCGCGCTCTATCCCGCCTTGTTTCGCCTTGTCCGCCAGGGCCTGCTCAAAGCAAGCTGGGGCACATCGGACAACAATCGTCGTGCCAAGTATTACGAGCTCACCACAGTTGGCCGCAAACGCCTCCGCGAAGAGCAAGATGGCTGGAACCGCCTGGTCGCCGCCATGGGCTGCGCTCTCGGCGCAAAGCCAGAGGAAGCATGAACCTCCTAGAGTATCTGCGTTCGCTGGCCTCCACGCTTTTTCATCGCGCCGATCTCGACGGCGAATTGGACGAAGAGCTTCGCGCCCACATCCAGCAGCAGGCCGATGACCTCGAACGCTCCGGCCTCCCACGACTCGAAGCCGAACGCCGCGCCAGCATCGCCTTCGGCGCCTACGAAAAGGCCAAAGAAACCTGCCGCGAAGAACGCGCCGGCTTTCGGCTGGAAACAATGTGGAGCGATGCGCGTTTCGCCGTCCGCATGCTGCGAAAAAGTCCGGGCTTCACCGCGGTCGCGATTCTCACACTCTCGCTCGGTATCGGCGCCAACACCGCCATCTTTCAACTCCTCGATGCCGTCCGAGCGGGTCTAAATCACTGGATTCAACGTAACTCGCGCAATCCCTCTTCCAGCGCGCCACACACTTCATCCAGTTGGGAATCTGTGATGGAATTAAAAAATGGAAGCGCCAGCATACGACTGGCCAGCGATTCCGTAACTGCCAATGGCATACGAACAGGCACATCTTCATAAGCCGGTTGCTGATGAATCGGCACAAAGTATCGCCCGGTTTCAATCCCCCGTGACGCCAGCCTGCGAATCAACTCTTCGCGCTGCTTGGCCGTTGTTCCTACCGGCAGCCGTACCACGTAAACAAACCAGCTGATGCGCCCACAGGGAATTTCCTGCAATGGTAATTGCAGCGCCGAACATTTATGGAGCCGCCGGTGATAGCCGAGCGCAACAGATTCGCGTTGACGCAGAATCGATTCGATGCGCTTCAGTTGTTCTATACCCAGCGCACAGTGCAATTCCGAGAGCCGGTAATTGTAGCCAAGCTCGCTGTGTTCGCTTCCGGTTCCAGACGCGGACCGCCCATGATTGCGCAGCGAACGGATCCGCGCGGCAATTTCAGTACTCTGCGTAACAACCATGCCGCCTTCGGCCGTGGTAATTTGCTTGTTGGGATAAAAACCAAACACGCCAGCATCGCCAAACGCTCCCGTTTTCTTGCCGCCTAACTCTGCGCCCAGTGCTTCGCAGGCATCCTCAATCACCAGCAGGCCGCGCCGGCGGGCGATCTCCAGGATCGGGTTCATCTCCGCGGGCACTCCGAATGTATGCACTATCAGGATCGCGCGTGTACGCGGCGTAATGGCTTCCTCAATCCGCTGGGGATCCAGATTCAAAGTGTGTCGATCGATATCAATGAAAACGGGCGCGGCGCGCTCGTAGCGCAATGCATTCGCAGCGGCGATAAACGTAAACGACGGGAGAATAACTTCATCGCCTTCCCCTATCCCCAACGCGCGAATCGCAAGATGCAGCGCGGTGGTTCCTGAACTCACTGCTGCCGCGTGGGGCACGCCTATATAACCCGCAAAAGCTGCTTCAAACTCTTCCAGCTTTTTCCCGAGGCTTAACCGCCCGCTGTGCAACACAGCGATAACAGCGTCGATCTCGGCCTGCGTGATGTCCGGTGACGAAAGCGGGATTTTCATGGACGATCGGTAACCGCTCCAAAAAAACTTTCCTCGTTAAGCGGCACAGCGCGCTTCATCAGTAGCTTGGGTCCGAGCGGCGCAGTAGCCAGCGCCTCCGCGATTTTTTCCGAAGCTGCCCCGTCACCATACGGATTGCTCATGCCCTGAAGCGACGCGCGAAACTCCGGCCGGCACGCCGCCGCAATCGCTGCAAGAATCGCCGAGGGGTCCGCCGGAGCATCAACGACATTTTTCGCCCGCTCTCGCCCTTGTTGCCGTATGCCGATATTCACCGTAGGCAGCGCAAACGAAGCCGTTTCCATAATCCCGCTGCTCGAATTGCCCACCAGCACCCGCGCCTCCCGCAGCAAACTCCAATACGTAATCGCATCCAGGCTCACAAACACGCGACCCATCCCACGCGCGCGGAGAAAAACTCTCGTACGCTCAATGAGCGCACGGCTACCCGCATCCGCGTTCGGATAACAAAACAGCAACTGGCCGCCAACTTCGCCCAACGCGGAAAACAGTGCGTCCGTTTCCTGCAACGTATCTTTAGCCAATGTAACCGGGTGATAGGAAATCAGAACCGGCGGAATCTCAAGCTCGCAGCCAAGCTTTTCCTCGAGTTCCCGCCGCGCCAGCAAGTTAGACCTCCGCAGATGATCGAGCGACGGCGCCCCAGCTCGATGCACGCGCCACTCCTCTTCCCCCATTGCAATCACCCGCCGCCGTGCCGCATACGTCGACGTAAAGTGAATGTGCGCCATCTTCGTCAAAGCGTTGCGCACCGCGTCGTCGATCGCCCCTTCGCTCGTTTCGCCGCCTTCGATGTGCGCGATGGGAATGCGCAGTGCCAACGCCACCGACGCCGGTGCCAGCATCTCGTAGCGGTCGGCAATCAGTAGCAGAATATCCGGCCGCATCACCCCCAACTGCTCAGCCAGTCCCAACGCTGCGATGCCAATGGTCTTTGCCATGCCCACATCCGAGTCTGAGCTGAGCAGGCACTCGACCCGCGCGGCAATCGGAAAACCATCTTTTTCAATCTCACAAACCGTGTAGCCAAATTCCGGGGAAAGATGCGCTCCAAGCACAATGATCCGCAGATCGACATCCTCGCGCTCCGCCAATGCGCGCAATGGCCAGTAAAGATGGCTGTAATCCGCGCGAGAACTGGTCACCACCGCGATTTTTCTGCGTTGCTCAATCATGCGCCATCAGCCCCGCCGCTGCGCAAAGCGTGCTGCCAGGTTGATAGTCCGGCACCAGCTCGCAAAGCGCGTGCAAAAGTGCGGAGATATCCCGCCGGCGGCCAATTTCCTTTAGTCGCACGAACCCCGCATCAAGCGCTTCCGCCGACGTCCGCGGAGCGATCGCAGCATCAATCGCCGCACTCGCTGTCGTCCGCAGAGTTTCGTTCGCGCAGACCAAATCTTCCACCAACTTCTCGCCGGGCCGCAACTCCGTGAATTCCGTGCGAATTGTATTCAACGCTCCCGCGTGTTGCAGCAGCAATCCTGCCAACTGGACAATCTTCACCGGTTCAGAAAGTTTTGGTACGTAGACCACTCCGCCTTCCTCAACCGACGCCGCTGCCAGGATCAGTCGCACGGTGTCCGCAAGCGTCAAAAAATAACGCGCTGCGTCCGGGTGAGTAATCGTCAACGGTCCGCCGCGGCGGATTTGTTCCAGAAACATCGGTACAACGCTCCCGCTCGATCCCAGCACATTCACCAGCCGGATCGCTGCATAACCTCGAGACGCCCCGCTCCAGCGAAGCACCGCCTGTTCCGCAAGATGCTTCGATGCGCCCAGAATGCTGCGCGGGTTCGCCGCCTTGTCCGTCGAAATCAGCAGCACTCGCGGCACGCCGTGCTCCGCGGCTGTCTTAGCCAGATCCCAGGTAACCATCGCATTGTTTTGCAAAGCTGCAAACGGATTCGCTTCCATCAGCGGAACATGTTTGTATGCAGCCGCGTGCAAAATCACGTCGGGCTTGTGCTCTTCGAGAAGCGCCGCGATTAACGTGCTGTCTCCTACGTTTCCAGGCACTAAGCGAAAAGGTGCGAGTCCCTTCGCATCCGAAAGCGATCGCCCAAGTTCATACAACGCCTGCTCGGAGTGATCGAGCAACAAAGCCTGTCGCGGCTTTCCGGAAAGAATCGCGCGGGCGAGAGCAGCGCCAATGCATCCGCCCGCTCCCGTAAGCAGAATCGTTTTCCCGGCTAGATGGTGGATTCCCATCCGTCCATCAACGTCGATCCTTTGCAGCGGCAGTTTGTCTTCCCAAGAAAAGTGGAGATCGGGATCCACGGTTTTACCCGACTCTGATTATACGGTGGCTTTGCCCGGCTTTCCTTCCGCGCCAACCACGCAACGCGATTCAGCGCTCCACAAACGCCTTCAGCCGGCCCAATGCCTGATCCCATTCCTCCGACACGCGATCCAGGTATTCCCGGATTTCCTCCATTGGCTGCGGATCAAGTTCGAAGAGGCTTTCCCGTCCCGTGCGCGCGCTATGCACAATCCCCACACCTTCCAGTACGCGAAGATGCTTGGTGATTGCCTGCCGCGTCAGCTTCGATCCTTCCGTGAGCTGCGAGATAGAGCAAGGCCGCCCTCGGCTCAACTTCGCCACTAGCAACAGCCTCGTCTCATCGCCCAGAGCGGCAAAGACAATCGCTCGTGCCCGCCACGTGTTCGTCCCATTCTTACGGATTCTTTGTGACATAGTTCTCGATATTCTTCATTTGCGCTGTCCAACCGCCGTCATTCTTCCGGAGCGCTTCGTCTCTACGATCGCCGGGCAGTTTATCGAAGCCAGATTCCGTGAGCACGAGCAGTGTCCCGTTCGCCGTCTTCTCCAGCCGGAACTCCACGAGCGTGGACGCCTCCTTCGAATAATCCTTGTCAGGATCAATGGTGTACGGATGCCAGGTAAATGAAAAATACTTTTTCCGGGTCCATCTTCTGCACCACCGCTGCCCACTTCACGTGCTCGTATCCGGGATGCAGGATGTGCCCGCTCGAAACTTGCCCCGCCACGAAGGGGCCGTCCAGCTTCACGCGGAACCACTCCCCAAATTCCCGATAATCCGTCAGCGCTCGCCAAACCCGCGAAACCGGCGCCCTCAATTCCATGCGCTTCTCGATCCGGTCCGTTGTCATACGCAACCTCCTGGTTGCATATTAGGGTGTCGCGCCACGAAAAGCAACCTCTCGGTTGCTCTTTTTCAATGCCGTTTCTTCGCCGTGGCTACCACTCGCCCCACTAACTCTGCCGGTGGTCCTTCTGCTTCTAATACAATCCAGGCGTCCCCGAACGTCAGAATCCTCCGGCTGCCCGTACCCATACCGACGTAGCCACCGTCCCGGCAGTAAACGCGCCACGCCCGGCCATCTGCCGCCAGCACGGTCATTCCTTCTTGATCCGCGGCAACAGCGGCCTTGCAACCCTCAATATCCCGGCCACACTTACAACCGTAACCGTAGATCCATTTGTCTCCACATTGCACGATGTCGCTGGTTGCAGTATTTGCTTCCGGACCTTGCCAAACCCGGATCTCATACTCGTCGTAAGCCATCAGCGATGCATCCGGGCATGTCAACGTGATGCTATCGTCCGTGGCGCTGACGTGCAACGACGCCGGATAAGAAAAAGTGATCGGCCAATGCGAATCGTGAAAATTCTTCCACGGCTCCTTGCCGTCGCACTTCGGCTGCGCAACCGTCTTCAGGCGAAACGAAATGCCGGTCTCCGCCCCTTTTGGAGTCCACATTCCAACGAGCTCGTCCTCATTAAGCAGCCCCTTCACCTCGCCAATTTCGAAATCCCGCTGGGTGCGTGCCGTCAATTCAATCGCGCCGGGCTGTCCCGCGGTCCACTTGCCGCCCAGGAACACGGGTACCCAACCTTCCGTGTCGTAGAACACACCGACCACTCCTTCTCCTCCTCGATTCAAGTACATGCGCACATGCTTCTTCCCTAGAAGGCCTTCAAACCAATATTCGCCACGTGGAGCGGTCCCAAGTTCCGCTGTCTTCGGACAAAACCCGGTCTGATATTGTTTGGGGGGCGGCGTTTGAGCCGATACTGTGGCTATTACAAAAAGTACGAGCAGCGCCAATCGCATGACATTCAAACTATCACACGAAAAGGAAAAATCACTGTCTCCGCCAATTGCGAACTAAATAATCTGAACCAGGTCCGGCGGGCATTCGCGCAAAGTTTCAATCGAAACGCTTTTTTCCGACTTGTAGACATGATTCGCCGGCAACATTCCGTAACTCCGGTTTCGGCCCTCGCGTTTCGCCAGATATAGCGCCTTATCCGCGAGTTCAATCACGTTTTCGATCGAAAGCAACCCCACATCTTCCTTAATCCAGGGAAACGGCGCCCAGCCGATTGAGCAGGTCTTGTGAATTTGCGCTCCGTTACCGACATCGAACGGCACTTTGCGGATCGTTTCCAACATCCGGTTGCACAGCAGCGACGCATTTTCGCGGTCTGTCGTGCGGCACACCAGCAGGAATTCCTCTCCGCCCCAACGCACCAGGTCGTCCGATTTCCGCATTACGGATTCGATCCGTTTAGCCATTTCCCGCAGCAGGCGATCTCCCGCGGTGTGTCCCAAATCGTCATTCACGCGCTTGAACCGGTCTATGTCCACCAGCACGAAGATCAATTCTTGCCCAACCGGCGCGGCCTCGCCCGGACGAGGCGATTTCAGATAAGAACGCGTTGACTGCGCATAATCCTTCGAGATGGTCTCGTAGAAATATCGGCGGTTTCGCGTTCCCGTCAGCGGATCGGTCAGTGATTGATCTTCCAATTCTTTATTCTTCTGCATCAATTCCGCGTTGCGTTCTGCCACTGCCTTTTCCAATTCCAGCCTTCGACGGTTCAACGCTCGCGTGCGCAAAGACACGTAGCCCCAAAAACATCCCAGCAGCACAAAGGCTCCGGCCACGCGCGCCCACCAGGTCTGCCATGGATTCGGCAACACTTCGAACCGGAAAGTCGCCACTTGTGCCGGCACCATGATTCCCGGCTGGCGGCATTGCACCCAGAATTCGTAATTTCCTGGCGGCAATCCGCCGTATTGTACTTCCCGCTGCTGCGTCTCCGTGGCTTGTTCTTCCAGACCCTTTAATTGGTACACGCAAGCCACTCGTTGCGGGTCTCCCAAAATCATCGGCGCGAATTGTACCGTCAGTGATCCATCCGCGGACCGCACCTTGGCCTCTTGCCGCACCTGTCGCTCTTGTCCGCCTAAAATCACATTCGTCAACACCACGTTCATTTGTTTCTGTCTCGGCGTGTCCGCTTCCGGCCGGTATCTCGCCAATCCTCGCGATGTAGCGATCAGGTAGCTTCCGTCTTGCTCCTCGCGCATTCCTGTCCACGGGCTAACGTCATCCCACAACAATCCGTCCGCGTGGCTCAGCGTCTGCAGCGTTCCGTTTGGCGAATGAACCGCCAATCCATCGGGCCCGTCGAACCACACGCGCCCTCTTTTATCGTGTCCCACAATCTGCCAATCCCATGGGTAATTTTCGAATCGAGCCTTCCCGGAATCGTCCACCACAATGCGCGTCACTTCCACCACGTCGTTGTAGGCAACCCAGGCCTCTTTATCGCTCAGCGCAGCGATGCTGGTGATTGCCTGCCCTTGCAGTCCTTCTTTCATCGTCAGCGTCAGCCAATTTTTCCCGTCGTAGCGATATACCACCGCAGTGCCCGAAATCCACAACGCACCTTCCGGAGAGAATTCCAAGTAAAATAGCTCCGCTCCCGAACTCAGAGGCAGCGGAACGTCCTGCGGCTCCGCGCCGGGATTTTTCGCCTCAAAACGCACCAGGTGATCTCGCGTGGTTGCCCAAATTTCCCCCGTCGGCGAAGACCGCAGCGTCTGGTACGGTCTGCCGCGATAGCTCGGCTGTACCGTGCTTGAAAAATCGTCCGGGCTAATCCGTACCAGCGCGCCGGTTACCGTTAGCGCCCAAATCGACCCATCGCCTGCCACCTGAATTTGCCGCACTTGCGCGCGTGCGTTTCCGCTCAGCGAAGGTACTTTCTCCCACTGCTGCTTCTGCTCGTCCCACACCGCCACGCCCCGTGCCGTGCTGACCCACAGCCTGCCGCGGCGGTCCCGCTGCGTGGCCCACGTGGTGTTGTCCGGCAAGCCTTCGGCCGTGGTCCATCCGGTCCATTCATGCACGCCTGGCAACCGGTCGAGCCCCGTGCCAGAGCCGCCAATCCACAACGTTCCTTCGCGGTCTTCCATCGCGAATTGAATATCGTTGCTGGAAATTCCCTGCTTATCCGTTATCACCTGCCAGCGCCCATCCGCGCCTTGCCAATACAATCCCGTCGATGACGGCACCAACAACTTCCCTCTCTGATCCAGCGTTGGTTTTCCTTCGATTTCGTCCGCTGGTCCGATGGGCATTTTCTCCGGAATCAGCTTGTGGGTTTCCGTATCTACACGCTCGAGTTTGGTGACGGTCCGCAACCACAGCGTTTTTGTCGCGTCACACACCAGCGCCAGCACGCGCTCTTCCGGTATCTCGATCTCACGGTCCACTTCCACATGATTGGATCCTGGCTCTACGTGGGCCAGATGCCGTCCATATGTGAACCAGATCGAATCGTCTTGCTCGCGCACGATTCCCGCCGCCGTTTCGCTGATGCCTTCCGCTTCGCCCAGAACGACGCTGTGCGCGGGGTCATGCGCATCAATCCGCAATACTCCGTGGTCGAACAGCAGTGCATACACGATGCCTTTGCTGTCCACCGCGAACATTTGCGCGGCACTGGCCAACGCCATCGCGGACGCTGGAATCGGCAGGCTCTCGAATCGCCCATTTTTGTAACAGGCAATCCCGCGGTTTCCCGCAAACCAGGGCGTGCCATCCGGCGCGATCAGCATATCTACGACGTAATGTCCAATGAGCGCTTCCACTTCGGTCATCTTCTGCGCGTGCGCCCCGTCGTAGCGGTACAGGCCTGTCTGCGTGCCGATCCACAGGAAACCCACGCGATCCTGGCCCATGGCCGTCACCGTCACCGCGCCCAACCCAAATTGGTCGGACAGTCTCTGCACCGCAAATCGCGGATTATCGGGGAAGTTGACTTTTGGAGCCTCTGTGGCAGCAGCACCCCGCACACACGCGAGGGCGCACAGGAGCAGCCAGGAGCGGATTTGCCATGCTTTGCGCACAGGTTTAGTTAGCTCACGAAGGATTTCTGGCACACTTGGGCGGTGAGAGAAGCCAGTGCTTCGCGATCAACTCAGGTTAAGCCATAGCCTTGTCCAGGGTAAATCCAACAAAGGTACTCTGTTGTAGTACGAGCGACTCGTTACTACTTCGGCATCCGAAGACTCTGGGTCCTTTGCCCCGCTGCGGTTCCTTGTGCTTCGGAACGCGCTGCCTTCCCCTCGGCCGCAGCTTGCGCTTCTTTGTTCCGCGCTCCTTTCACCATATTTTCCAGAAGGAATTTGCGGAATTTGGTGCGCTCTTCCATGCCTATATCCACAATCTCAAAGGACATGTCCTGCGCGCGGTAATCGCGCATCAGCGCGGTCGCTTGCAGGTTGCGCAAGCCCAGTTGCAAACGCAACTGCACCTGCGTACCCGGAGCCAGGTGCATATCAGTTGTCGCTAATCCGCCGCTCAGGCTTGCGGTTTTAATGTCCAGGTGGCAGTTCTGCTTCAAGTTCGTGCTCACCGCGGAAATGGATTTTTGGAGGCGTACGCGCGTATGGCGGCGATGGCGCACGAATTTCGAATTGTGCGGCACTTCCAGCGGTGCCAGCTTCATATCGTCCTGCTCGATACCGCTCTTCGGCAAAAATTCCTGCACCCATTCCGGATCGAGCTTTTCAAGCGCTTGCAGGGCCGCGATTCTCAGTTCCTGTGGATGGACCCAGCCGAATATCTTGCGCGCCTCCAGGATCCGCCTCAGCGCATTCGCCGATTCCGGCGCTTTGATCCTACCTAATCCTTCAATCGCCTTCACGCGCAAATATGCCGCCGCGCCCGCGGGCAAATCGCCGTCCGCCAAAGTCAGCAGCCGTCCCAGTGCCTCGCGATCTTCCGTCATTCCCGCTTCATCCACCACCAGCGGCATGATCAGCGGATCGACGTGATCCAATATCTTCAGCAGGATCCGGCAGCGTTCCGGCGCTCCGCACGAAGCGATTTGTCTGACCATGCGGTCCTGCCCGCCCCGTGGAAAATCCTTAATACGCGCCGGTAAATAAACTTCTGCCGCCGTCGGATCGAGCCTTACCAGCAACCCGACCATTTCCACGGCATCTGCGTGAGCCCCACCGCGCACTGTGCTGCGTAGGTATTGCAGCGCTTCTTCGCCCAGATCGTGCGCCACATTGGCAATGTTTTCCAGGTCATCGCGATACTGGCAGCGGTTGAATCGCAGCGACAGCTGTTCCACTGCGCTTTGCGGCAGTTGTCTCAGAACCCCGGTAAGTCCCACCGAAATCTGACGTGCACGCAACGCTTCGTCCACAAACTCCGGCACGCGGTCTTCAATTCCCATCTTCGACCGCAACGTCTTCGCAATTCCCGGCCGTTGCGCTTCCACGCCGGCCAGCATGTTGAGCGCCTGTTCCATCGCGGGGAAACACCGTTTTGCCGCTGCTTCCTGCGTCAATCTCACAAACGCAGCACTAACCAGCGGCTGCAAATCCTGATCCTGCTCCACACTCAGCCGCACGCCCACATGCCGCAATGCCTGAACCAGCAGCCGTGGATCGGCCGTTGCGTACAGTTCCGCTAATTCCGAGAGACCCGTGGCCGCGCGCTTTCGCGCGTCTGGTTCTTCGCTGTCCGCACAGCTCGCATAGTTTTGCAGAATGCTGATGGCTTCCGCCACGTTTCCTTGCTCGATCAGATTAGCGACATAGGACTGCACGTTTTTCGGCGGGATGCACCATGCTTCCGACGACAACAATACTTCCCGCTTCGCGCTCTCCGGCACGCTCGCCCAAAATTGACGGTCTAGCAGCTCCCGGTGAGACTCCACCAGCAACCCCGCCTCCGTCATCTTGTCTTCGTGCTGTCCCAGTATTTTTCGCAGCGCTTCGATTTCTTGATTCATGCGGTCCAGCATTTGCCGCACCGCGTTTACTTTTACTTCCCCGCGTTCGAACCGTTCCAGCGCGAAGCGGATAGACAAATGCTCGGCCAGTTGCACGAGCATGTTTTGATCGAGCTTCGTGTGTTTCCCCTGCTCGGCAATTCCGGCGAGCGCCTCACGCAGCAAGTCCTGTGCGCGGCCCGGCAATTGCGCCACCTGGCCTTGAAATTCCACGGCCGCCGCCGCTGGATTTGTCCCGCTCCCCACTTTTCCGAAAGTTGTCAGTGCATGCAGAATGGCGTAGATTTCTTCGTCGGTCGGCTCGCCAAGTCCTTCGCTGGTGGCTTTTCCACTGCCCCCGCCCTTCCCCGATCCAAATCCAGCCCCGCTTCCTATCCCGCTTCCCGTTCCGCGGCCCGTGCCTTTGCCTGTTCCAATCCCAAAGCCCATTCCATATCCAACTCCAGCGACCGGGGCCACACTGGATCCTCCTCCCATACCAGTCGCCACTCCGGTTCCCGCGCCTGTCCCCGCGGTCATCCCACTTCCCGCGCCGGACCCCGACCCACCACCCCCGCTTGCGCCAATTCCGCTGCCGGTCCCGCCGCTTCCTGCAACACTGCCGCCGGATCCCCCACCTTCCGCTTCGCCTGTGCCGGTTCCCGTTCCCCCGGACTTCGACCCTTCCGCAGCCGCGATCAGCTCCAGCAACTTCTGCGGGTCGTTCAGCATTTTCTTAAACGCGTCTTGATCTTCGCCGAAGGAAGCCGCCGCAAGCTGCGCCGCAACGCTGGCGTCTTTCAATCGCGCATCCGTGGCCACGAAACAAACTTCGTTCACGTGGATGCCCTGCGCGCCGGCGATCGCTTCCTTCAACTGCTGCGCCAGTTCTGCCGGCTTCGCTTTGCCCGCGGGAAATGCGTGGATCAGTTTAGCGAGCTCTTCCTGCGTCACGTTTGGCTGGAACTGGATGCTCGCCAGTCCTGCAGCACTCAGCAATTGCGCAAATTGTTTTTCCGCCGGCGCTCCTTCGAGCGGCACACCATCCAGCAGCAATTGTGCTCCCGTCGCGCCCAGCAGCAATCCACTGTCCGCATTTTCCGGAACTGCCGTGCGCAACTCTCCCCAAGCAATTTCTAATTGTTCTATTGTGCGTGTGTGCTCGTATCCGTACAGGCGGGCAAACTTCAATAAAATGTTGAGGCTTCGAACAAAGGCGCGTGCCGCTGTCGTCTTTGGATCGCTTTTCATCCCAGGTCCGTACCTTCGCTCCGTCGATAGTTCTAACGGCTTGCTTACCAGTACACCCTTTCTAGTACGGTAGGCCTGTTGATCCGGTCTCACAATGGTACAGTCGTCCCATGTGACCGGCACGCTATCTCGCCTTCTGGACAGTACTTCCACCTGCTCTTTCGGACGGTTTTCCCCGCGCGAGTACAGGTCGGCCTATCGTTCAATTGTGTTTTGAGAAAAGATTAGTTCCGAAATTTACTTCGACATTGCCATGCGGCTTTGCCGGCGGCTGCGGTTGGTCACTTGGGCAGGTTGCGGCAATCCTCCCAACTCCATCAACAACTTTCTCAGCCGCGCCCTTTCGTCCAATTCCATATCCACAAATTCAAACGTCATCGCCTGCGGCCTTGCCCCGCGCACAATCGCTTGCGCGCGAATGTTGCGCACGCCATGAGACATTTTCAGCGTCAGCAGCGATCCCGGCGCCAGGTGGCGGTCCGCCGCTCCGATCGCTCCGCCCATATTCAGTTCGGCGATCATGCTCCGCATATTTTCCCGTAAATTTGTGGTCACGGCGGGAACGTGCTTCGTCAATTTCAGCCGCGCATATCTCCGCTGGCGGATCACAGAAGCATTCGGCTCCATATCCGCTGGTTCAAGCACCAGATCCTTCCGGTCCAGACCGCTCGAAGCTATCTTTTCCATTGCCACGGTAGGCTCGATCTTCTGCAGTGCTTGTGCCGCGGAGATTCGCAACTCCGAGTGATAAGCCCAACGCCAAACCTGCTTCGCGTCCAGGATTTTTTGCAGGATCGGGCTTGCGGCGCTCGCCCGCAATCTTCCCGCCGCTTCAATCGCTTTAATGCGAGTGAATCCTGGCGTGTTGTCGTCTTGCACCAACTCCACAATCTTGGGAATGCACTCGGTCCTTCCGCTCATGCCCATCTCATCGATCGCCAGCGGCCGAATCAGGGGATCGAGCGTGTCATACAGCGCTATCAATAACCTCGCTCTCTGTTCCACGGGCGCGCTCGAAAGCTGCCGCACTGTACGGTCGTGCGAGGTTCGCGGCCACTGCGCCAGCCGCACCGGCAGCGCCCTCTCCACGGTTTCGGGATCCAGTTGCGTCAACAGCCCGATCACTTCGGTGGCTTCATTAGCCGGCGCGTTTTGCAACGTGTCCGCCAGGCGCTGCACCGCTTCTTCTCCCAAGCCGGATATCAGCAAACCCAAAAGCTCGCAATCTTCACGGAATCCGCAATTTGCGAATCGCGTGGTCACATAATGCAACGTGGTTTTCGGCATCAGTGCCAGAATGTCCAGCAAGCCGTCGGGAATTTGACCCGTCCGCATCGTATCTTCCACAAATTCCGGCACGCGCTCTTCCGCTCCAAATCTCTGCCGCAGATTGTTGGTCGATCCCGGGCGCAGCGCTTCCACGCTGTCCAAAGACGCCAGCGCCTGCTGCATAGCGGGATAGAAGCGTTTTGAGCCGGCTTCCTGGCTCATGCGCACGAATGCCGCACCCAACAATGTCTGCAAATCCGATTCGCGCTCGACGGCCAACTGGTTTCCCAGCCTCTGAATCACGTCGATCAGCGCGCTGCCGTCGCCGCTGCCATAAAATTCCGCCAGGTCCGCCAGTCCGATCGCCGTGGTGCGCCGCGCTTCGGGCGCTTCTAGCGCCACGCAAGCCGCATACTTGGTGAGAATTTCGTTGACGGTCTTCAGTTCGCCGCGACGCAGCATTTCTTCCAGGAATCCGCGCACATTGCGTGGCGGCACGCACCACGCTTCGTCAGAGGTCAGCACTTCTTTCTTATTTTCTTCCGGCACCTGCAGCCAGAATTCCTGGTCGAGCAACTCCGTGTAAGACTGCACGGAGATTCCCGCGTTGGCCATGGTCTCTTCTTGCTGGCCCAAAATCTTTCGCAGGGCCTCAATCTCCGAATTCATGCGGTCCAGCAATTGTTTGACCGCGTTCACCCGCAGCTCCCCGCGTTCGTAACTGTCCAAAGCAAACCGGATGGCCACGTGTTCCGCTAACTTCAGCAGCATTGGCTTGTCCGGCTTGTCCATCGGCGCCTGGGCCGCAAGACCTGCCAAAGCTTGCTGCAACGTGTACTGCGCGCGCACCGGCATCGCCGTCAATCGCGATTGAAACGACTGCGCATCCATTCGGGTCTCTGGATCCTTTCGCGACTTCCCCAACTGCGCGAATAATCCGATCATCGAGCGCACTTCTTCTTCCGCCACAGAATAATTTCCAGGTTCCGCAGGACCGCCGAGCCCCACGCCGCCGACCATCGCTCCGCGCAACATCGCCGAAGCGCTCATCCATTTCCCCGGTTCCGTTGCTCCGCCACCACCCCCAAGTCCGCCGACGCCAGACCCACCGCCCACGCCGCTTCCTCCACCGGGCCCGCCCATTCCTCCACGACCGCCGGACCCGCCAAATCCTGTTCCTCCTCCACCACCTCCACCGCCCGGACCCCCGCCGCTGCCGGTTCCTCCCCCCCACCACCGCCGCCCGGTCCGCCGGGTCCTGTGCCCGTGCCTCCGCCTCCACCACCTGTGCCGGTGCCAGTCCCGCCACCCCCGCCAACTCCTCCTCCACTGCCGACACCACCACCGCCGCCGATGCCTGTGCCTCCGCCACCGGGGCCGCCGCCAAATCCAGGACCACCACCGCCCGGTCCACCACCGCTGCCCGATCCTATGCCGCCTCCCGGACCGCTTCCGCCACCGGAGGCTTTCCCCGCCTCCCACAAGCTTCCGCTGCTGTCCGTTCCGCCACTCCAACTCGAGCCACTGCCGCTGCCGGCCCCCCCGGTCCCGCCGCCAGAACCGCCCGATCCAAATCCCGGACCGCTGCCACCGCCTCCGCCGCCGGGTCCACTGCGGCTGCTCTCCGCAGCCAGAATTAATTGCAACATCTTTTGCGGATCTTCAAATACGTCGCGGTATTTCTCTCCCGCGCCGCCCAACATCTTGGCGGTCAATTGCGCGGCGACCTTGATGCCCGCCACGGAACCATCCTCCGCCACATAGCGAATCTCGTTAATCCGGATGCTGGTTTCCCCGGCCAGCGCGGTCTTCAGTTGTTCCGCCAGCATGCTGGGTTTATTGTTTCCGCTGGGAAACGCGCGCACGAATCGCGCAAAGTTACTCTGCGTGGTGTTGGGGGAAAAATGAATGCTGGCGATGCCGGAACTCATCAGCAATTGCGCGAAGCTTTTCTCCGCAGCCGCCGCGCCGAGCGGCACGCCATCAAGCACGATCTGGTTTCCAGAGGCGCCTAGCAGCAGCCCCGCGTCGCCGCCGTAATCCAGCGCGGAGCGCAGTTCCTTCCACGCCGTCTCAAATTGCGCAGCGGTGCGCACGTGCCCAAATTCGTATAAGCGCGCAAACTTCAACAGAATGTTCAAACTGTGAACAAACGCGCGTGCCGCTTGTCGTGTATCACCGGCCATTTCTGCGGATTTCCTCAGGTACGTCTTCCTTCTACACTAGGCCGCTCACCCCTGCAAAAACAAGTGCTCCTCGCTTCCTTGTAGCCTTGTTAGCAACCTAAGCCCAACCTCTGGACTCGGACGCCGTCACGGCCCCTGCCGTTGCCTTTTCCGGCTCCTTGCGCCTTCTTTGCCTTGCTGATTTTGCCATCTCGTCAGTACAATGCAAGAAGTTGGTTCGATTCGCTGCTGTGGGATTCTCTTTTGGGGACTTCATCCTTTCCCGGCGCAAGCCCTTCTTGGCCGGTTCTCTGCCCCTGAAGACGATGCTTTCCCGCGTTTCGATAATTTTCGTCATTCGCTCACCCTTTCCGAATGACGCAGCTTTAGCTGGTTCTCAGGGTTCGCGACCATGGATGATTCTTCAGCTCGCTTTAAAGCCGAGATGCCGCAAATCCCGGGGGTTTCGCCCTCGTCACGACGCGGATCGCGATCCAACCCGCTTCTGCCGCTGATTGCCGGCGTGATTGTTCTGGGCGCTGTGCTGCTTTTGGGGGTGCGCTGGTTTGGCCGCTCGCATCCGGCGCAGCACGCCCGCGTTGAACCCACTCCACAACTCGAAGTTCCCGCCCCTCCGCCTGATCCTGCGTCACTTCTTCCGCACGCCGATCCGGCTCACCCGGTGATCGCCGATCTTGCCCAGCTTTCCAAGCCCTGGTCTTCCGCCGATTTCTTCATCCGCAATTTCACCACAGGCGAAAACGTACCGGCCACGGTCGTCAGGCTCCCTTCCGGCTCTGCTAATCTACGGGATGGCTATTGGGCGTTTTCCCGCCAGGCGCCTTACGGCAACTGCAAACTGGAATATATTCGCGATCTCGACGTCCTTCGCACAGAGTACGACTATCATTCCGCCACGCATCCGCTCGTTGGCAATCCCTGCTCCCACACCCTCTACGATCCTCTCAAGACCGCCAACCTTCCCGGCAACATCTGGATTCGCGGCGCCATCGTCCAAGGCAGCGACGTGCGCCCTCCACTCGGCGTCGAAATCCAGGTCCACGACAAACAAATCCTAGCCATCCGCACGGAGTAGCCATCAGCACGTTGTTGCGTGGCTCTTTGTTGGTGGCTCTTTGTAGCGCTGCGCCTTCAGGCCAGCATCTTGGGGTGGTCTTGGGCTAATCAACTATCAACCAAAGATGCCGGGCTAAAGCCACGGCGCTACAGACTTTTCCTTCCATTGTTTATCTTTAATACATATCATATACTAGGAATCAACAGCGAGCCACGCCATGCCCCAACTCTTCAGAAGAAAAAACATCCGCCTACCCGTCCCAAACTACCAAGGTCCCCACCTCTGTTTCGCCACCCTCTGCTTCAATCACCGTGCACCGCTTGCTTCCGATCCGGCGGTCGCCGACTGGCTTATCTCCACTCTCCGAGAATGCGCTCTCAGAAAATCCTTCCTGGTACATGCTTACTGCGTAATGGCTGACCACCTGCATTTCCTGACAGAGGGTACAAATCCGGCCATGAACGTGATTTCTCTCGTCCGCTCCTTCAAGCAAACCACCGGCTACCTCTTCTCTCAACGTCAACGCCAACACCTGTGGCAGGAGAAGTGGTCTGACCACCTCCTGCGTAACAACGAATCCGTGGAAGCAGTCTGCTGGTATATCTGGCTGAATCCCGGGCGAAAACGAATCTGTACCCGCCCCAGCGAATACCCGTTTCTCGGCTCCTTCTCTAACTTTGCCAGCCGCCTAGATTCTCCTTCCGTATCCACATGGCAGCCCCCTTGGAAACAACTAGCCAACTCGTCCGAATCGCTTCCAGCCTTGTAGCGCTGCGCCTTCAGGCCAGCATCTTGGGGTAGCTGCTTGGGGTAGCTGCTTGGGGTAGCTGCTTGGGGTAGCTGCTTGGGGTTGTCAATTCCGGTTGAAAATTCCCCTTTGTACCGGTTGGAAATTCCCCACCCCTGAACTTCATGAATGGGCCTCCCTGGCCTCGGACGGAGTGGAGCCCAGCGCCGTCTTTTGGCGCGTTTTGGGCGCAACGGAGTCCGAGGCCAGGGAACGAGCCGCGGCCTCCGCTCCTTCCTGCCCTCGAGGCGGCACCAAGCCGGCCTTGCGGCGATCCTTCAGCCGGTAGCTCTCGCCGCGAATGTTGATGGTCGTCGAATGATGCAGCAGTCGGTCCAGGATCGCCGTGGCGATGATTGAGTCGCCGAAGATCGATCCCCAGTCCCCGTAGCTTTTGTTCGAGGTCAGGATGATGCTCCCACGTTCATATCGCGCGCTCACCAACTGGAAGAAAATCGTGGCTCCCAGATCGTCCAGCGGCAGATAGCCCACTTCATCGATCACCAGAACTTTCGGTGCCAGGTACACGCGCATCCGCCGATCCAACCGGCCTTCGCGATACGCGCGCCCCAAGTCCGCCGCCAGATCGTGCGCGGTGATGAAATACGCTCCCATCCCCGAGCGGATCGCTTCTTCCGCCAGCGCCACGCTCAAATGCGTTTTCCCCACGCCCGGTGGCCCCAGAAAAATCACGTTGCTGGCTTCGTGGATAAACCGCAGCGAACGCAACTCTCGAAGCTGCCGCTCATCAAGCGAAGGCTGAAAGCCGAAATCGAACTGCTCGAAGGTTTTCACGAACGGGAAATGCGCCAGCTGCAGCCGTGCACGCAGGTACCGAGTCCTTCGTGCTTCCACCTCGCAGCACAGCAACTCATCAAGAAAGTCCGCATAGCTCGGCTCTTTCTTCGACGCTTGTTCCAGCAAGTTCTCTAGCCGGGCTTGCACCGCTTTCAATCCCAGCGCCTCCAGCGCCGTCTGTAACCGCTCGATCGGAGTGTTCATCGCCCACCTCCGTTCGCCACGCGCTCATACGCTGCCAACGAACGCTTCTCCACCACCGGCGCGCTCTGCCGCAGATGAATCAGGATCTTGCTTTCCGCTCTTCGCGCTCCCAGCGGAATCCCCTGATGGTGTGGCGGGAACGTCAGCACGCTGTGTTTCCGTTGCGCCTTGCCGTGCATGGCAATCCGCTCACGGCCCGTGCGGATATCCACTTCCTCCGCGATCTCCTGCACCCACACTTCCTGGCCCGCATACTGCCAGGGCACCGAATACCGACTACCTTGCCAGTCCACGTAGGCATCCCGCGCCACTTTGCGCAGTTCGCCATCCACGTATGGATACGGCGGCTGCCCCGCCAGCGACTGTAAACTGAACTGCTCCACATCCCAGCGCACCGCCACTTGCTCATGCGTCGTTCCGTGTACCCGCTGGTTCGCTACTCCCCAAACCCACTCGCGCAACTGTGCGTTCAGATCGCTCAGGCTGCTGGGCTCGCGCCCCTGCAAACCACACAAAAAGTTCCGCCGCACATACTTCACGCCCGCTTCCACTTTCCCTTTCGTCTGTGCCCGATACGGCCGACACAGCCGCGGCGTGAAGCCCCAGTAGTGCGCAAAGTCCTTAAACACCGGGTGCCAAACGATCTCGCCTCGTTCATCCGTCCCCAGCCACACCGTCTTCATGCGGTCGTAGAGAATCTCCTCCGGCACTCCGCCGATCTGCTGGAACGCCACTTCGTGCAGCCGCAGCAGCGTGCCCAGTTTTTGATCCAATGCTGCTTCCGCCACCATTCTTCGGCTGTAACCCAACGTGAAGGTGAATCCGTGCAGCTTCTGCTCCTGCCCGGCCATCTCCAGCGTGCCCAGATGTCCCCAATCCACCTGCGCCTGCTTGCCCGGAGCTGTCTCGAAGCGCCGCACCGCCACCACTCGTGCCGACCTGCGTTGCGGCCGCAACCAGTCCGTCAGAATCGTGTAGCTCCCCGTGTAGTTCCGTTCACGCAGTTCGCGCAGCAGCACCCGCGCGTTCCACACCCCAGCACGCAGACGCTCCTCCAAGTACGGCTTAAACGCATCGAGCTTACTTGGTTGCGGTGTACGCGGCCCGTACTCCGGTGCCACCCCCGCCGCTTGCATATACTTTCGAATCGTCTTGCGATCCCAGCCGGTCAGCTTGCTGATCGCCTGGATGCTCATCCCTTGCCGTTGCAGTTCTTTTAGTTCTTGCACGTCTTTCCCCCTTAACAAGTCTCGGAACCTCCTCCATGCGGAGTAGGCTACGGTGTACCACATCAGGGGGTGGGGAAAATTCAACCGGCACTATGGGGATTTTTGCACCGGCGCTGACAAACATGGCAGCCCCCTTGGGGCAACTAGCCAACTCGTCCGAATCGCTTCCAGCCTTGTAGCGCTGCGCCTTCAGGCCAGCATCTTGGGGTAGCTCTTGGGGTAGCTGCTTGGGGTAGCTGCTGCATAGGGTTGCTTGGCCTTTCCTGTGGCTCTCTCAGGATCAACCATCAACCCAAGATGCCGGGCTAAAGCCACGGCGCTACACAAAAAAAACAGGGCGGCCACTGGGGCCGCCCTGTTCCTTCGCGTTTTCGCGAATTAAGTTAGAAGGTCAACTTCAGTGACAACTGCACGACGCGCACGGAAGAGTCGAACCCAAGGAAGTTTCCATACGGGCTCGTCGGCACGCCCTGCATTTGGAACGTCTGGCCGAACGTCGGGTCACCAAGAGTTTGGTCGGGCAGGTTGAAGTTCGGGTGATTGAAGACATTGAACGCTGTCGCACCCAACCCGAAGTTTAACCGTTCCTTGACCTGGAACGTCTTGTATAGTCCCATGTCGAAATCAATGTAGTTGGGACCGCGGTACTGGTTACGCGTTTGGGTGGGGTATTTTGCATACGCGAAGTTAGGTGCGCTGGAGTTCGCGAAAGCAGAGGCATTCAGGCAAGGCGTGGGGTTGGCGTTGACGTACGCTGCCGCAGCACCGCAGGAACTGGACGAAGCCCCGGCAGTAATCTGCTGAGCCACGGTTGAGCCGTACGTGTTTTGTCCCAGTTCAGATTCCGCGTAGCCATCGAGCACCGTGTAGGGCAGCCCGCTACGCACGAACACCTTGCCGGACCATTGCCATCCGCCGAGAAGCGCCTTGGCGAACATGTTTTGGAAGTGCACGGGCGGGGTGATCACGTAGTCCGCGTTGAGCAGATTCCGGATGTCGTAGTCCGCGTTCCCGTAGTTATTGACTCGCAGGCTACCCGGGTTTACCTGCGTCTGAACGTTGACGTCTAGATTGTTTCCACCGATGGGGAAGAGCCCGCCATTGGAAACTTCGTCCAGTGCGTGCGAGTAGGTGTAATTGACGTGTGCCAGGAACCAACTGTGATATTGCTCGCGGAGCGAGAAGGTCACACCGTTGTAATTGGCCACCGCACCACTCTGCGTCGTGGACACTGAGCCGTAGTTCGGATAAGGCTGCTGTTGGATGTTGGGGATGAGGGAGTAGATCGAACCCGCCGAAAAGGCATTCCACCATCCGTTGGTGTACAGACCATTAATCGAATGGTTTCCGACGTAATTAACGGAGACCGCCGTGGACTTATTGATCTCCTGGTTAACCTGCAAGTTCCATTCCTGCACTTGTGGTGAACGTATCCTGCTCTGAATGGAGGTAATCGAGATCGGCGGGTTGGAGCCGATGATCGGGTCCAGGATTGCGGAAAGCTGATTGTAGCTCTTGTTGATGCTGAATGCCGCCGACGCTGCCTTGAATGCATTGGGGCCGCTGGCCGGATTCGCGTTATCAAACGGCAGAATACCTTGGTAGTTACCATTCGCATCCAGCGGCGCTATGAAGAAGACCAGTGAAGACGGCGGGTTGCCCAAAAGCTGGTCGACCAACCCAGCCGCAGGATTGTCGTAGAAGATACCCACTCCACCGCTGATCACGGTCTTATTTCCCCCAGAGAACCACGGAAAATGGTCGCTTGCGTCGGGCGACCAACTGAAGGCCAAACGAGGAGATACGTTGATCGGGTCGACACTGGGATAGGCACTGTGCAGGCCAGTCGCGAGGTCGCTGCTGTATGGCACATCACCCGCGCCGGCATATCCGGCCTGGATACTCGGCAGGTTATTGAATGACGTATTGTAGTTTACGAAACAGTTTATTTGACAGACGGGATTTGCGTTCTTCTCAAACCGCAAGGCCCCTGTCACTGTAAAGTTAGGCTTTACTTTCCACGTGTCTTCCGCGTAGAAGCCCAATCCCCAAAGGGCGATTGGCACGTCCGTGGAAGGGGCGTCCGATTTGTAGTACTGGAAGGCCACTCCATCCGCGAACGCCTGAAGTCCCGGCGTTCCTACCCCTGCGGACAAGTCGGAGAACTGTGACGTCGGATTGACATAAAAGAAGTTATGATCGCTTACGTCGTAGCGTCGGAAGTTGGCGCCAAACTTCAGGGTATGCCTCCCCTTAGTCCAAGAGAGGTCGTCGATGAACTGGTATTGCGTGATGTTGCGTCCTTGAGGAAACGAACGAGCCACCCCATTCACGTTGCTCAGGCCCACGTCACCCGAAAACCGGACGCCCCCATAAGGGAATGCCGCTGACACGGCACTTTCGTCCTGTGCGAATTGCGCTACGTAATGGCTCAGCGTGGCTGTGAAAGAGTTCGTCATATTGCTGCTGATGACGTGCCGCCAGTTGACCTGGTAGTCCCATGCGGGCTGGTTGGAATTGGCGTCAAAGGCTGCATCCAGTGGGTCGATGTACGTCGGCTGTAGCCCATGGTCAATCTTGAATCGGAAGAATAGATCATCCTTCGAGGTCACCTTCTGGTCTATTCGTCCTGCCACGATCCATTCCTTGGCGAGGGCCGTAGGCGTTGACGTGAAACTCTCTATACACGGCGTCCCGGCCGCAAATCCCGCCAAGCTAATTCCACTGCATTGGCTCGCCGTCGGATCCTGAGCCGCCACCTGTTTTCCGGCGGCGCCATTCGCGTAAATCTTGAACATATTTTGGTAGGCGGCCAGTTCGTTCGGCTGGGTAGCTTGAATGTTGTTCAATACTGCCGTCGCAAACGCTGGCGTCGGAGCGAACACAGTGTCCACGTTGGGCAGTACGAATCGCAGGCCCTCCGTATCCACAAAGAACCAAGTGTGGTCTTTAATCACTGGTCCACCGACCGATGCTGCCCATTGGTTCGCATTCGAAAATGGCCGTGGGGCGCCCGTCGCGTTCGAGAACCAGTCGTTGGCATTCATTTCCCGGCCATTCCAATACCACTGCGCGTTCCCGTGGAACGCGTTTGTGCCGGACTTGGTGACGTAGTTGATTTGCGCACCGCTCAACTGCCCATATTCCCCGGAATACGGGTTCGTAACAATGGTCGCCTCTTGTACTTCATTGCTGCCCAATGTCAGGTTCGTGGCGCCCGAGTTGTTAATGTTGAAGTACGGGTCCATGTCGTTCTCGCCGTTCACCGTATAAAGGTTTGAGGTGCCCGGCAGTCCATTCACTGTGAAGTTTCCATAGCCGCTTCCAGGCGCCACGACGACGCCCGGTGCTGTAAATGCCAGCGTAGTGATGTCGCCGCCCGCAGTAGGCAACAAGGCTACCTCCTCCGGCGTGTACGATGTGGCAATTCCCGGATCCGTGCTGATCAAGGGCGCTGCAGCAGAAACTTCAATTGTCTCGGCCGCCTTGGAGATTTCCAGCGCGACGTCCACTTCGGTTGTCTGCCCCACACTAACGGTGACGCTTCGGACTGTCTTCGCAAAGCCGGTCACGCTGGTCGAAATCTCGTAGCGTCCCGGTTTCAACAAATTGAACCGGTACGTCCCGTCGGAACTCGTCGTAGTCGAATGCTCTTCACCAGTATCCAGACTCTTCAGCCCTACGTTCGCGCTTGCGATCACGGCTCCCGCTGGATCGGTCACCCGGCCAGCGATACCGCCTAATGTCAACGATTGGCCCGCGGCGTAACCCGCGAGAACCAATGTTAGAAGGAAAGCCACCACAACTCCCATTCTAAACAGCTTCATTCAAACCTCCTTGACGGTTGAACGCTACCTGAAGACGAAAAAATGACGTCGCCTGCAATCAAACAGAAATAAAACGACTCTTCGGGCTCGCCTGACTAAAACGCGCCCTGAATCGTCAGATTTTTCGTGTAAGAACCCCCACCACAGGGACGAAACAAACACTCGGTTCTCTATTGGCAATTGACCGACCAAACTGGCACGGTTTTATTGTATTTATTTTCTTGATGTTACAAGGAAGTACAAGCATCCCTTGAGTTTCTACCTATAAATTTATGTAGAAATCGGTTTCGCCTACCAAAAAACATATGCCTCTTATACCTTCCTCCACCTTCTCCGCCCCTCCCAACCCGCCGTTCATCCCACCTTCTTGGCCTCGCTGTGTGTGCAGTTCTTCGGACCTCGACCGCGAATTGGGGGTCGCAGCACTTCCGCCCACCACCATGGAAAGCCCCCCTCCCCTTTTTGCTTCTTTCCTGCTTTCTTGGCATCCTCTTACGTCATGACCCAGCAAAATTCGCCATTTTCCCGGCGCCGTTTCCTGCAATCCACGGCCGCGATTTCCTCACTGGCACTCGCCTCGTCGTCTTCCGCGAGAGCGCAAACACAACTCCCACCATCCTTCTCTGCGTTGAAGCCGCTCGGCGATCGCGTTCATCCCATTTCCCCCGACGAATTCCACGGTCGCTTGCTTCACGCTCAGGAGCTGATGGCCACGCTCGATCCGAAGTTCGACGCCATCCTCCTCGGCCCAGGCACGTCGCTCTACTATTACACCGGCATTCGCTGGTGGCTCAGCGAACGCCTGCTCGCGCTCGTCATCCCGCGCAACGGCCAGCCTCTCCTCATTTCTCCCGCCTTCGAGGAAGCACGCATGCGCGAACTCATGCGCTATCCCATCGAAGTACGCGTCTGGCAGGAAGACCAGAGCCCCACGCAACTCATCGCCTCTTCGCTTACTGAACGCAACCTGCACACCGGCCGTATCGGTATCGACGAAGCGCTGCCCTTCACGTTTTACGATCACTTCCGCGCCGCCACTCCCGCCTTCGATTGTGTTTCCGCCGACCCTGTCACCATCGCCTGCCGCGCGCGCAAGTCCGCGCACGAACTCGAGCTTATGCGCCTCGCCTGCGAAGCCACGTGCGACGTCTACCGCCTGGTTTTTCAGAATTTGCGCGAGGGAATGAGCGGAGAAGATATCAGCCGCATGGTTAGCGCCGGATACGCGAAAATGAATCTGCGCGGTGATGCCATGGTGCTGCTGGGCCCCGCCGCGGCGCTCCCGCATGGCACCCGCGAGCCGCAAAAGCTAAAGGAAGGCGACGTTGTCCTGATTGATGACGGCTGCCTGGTCGAGGGCTATTGGTCCGATGTCACGCGCACAGGCGTCTTTGGCAAGCCCACGGAAAAGATGCAGCGCGTTTTCGAAACCGTCCGCAAAGCTCAGGACGCCGCACTTGCCGCCGCTCGCACCGGAAAACTCTCCGGCTCCGTGGACGATGCGGCACGCGCAGAGATTACTTCCGCCGGCTTCGGCCCGGACTACAAATTCTTCACACATCGCCTGGGCCACGGCATCGGTCTCGACGGCCACGAGCATCCTTATCTGGTCCGCGGCAGCAAAACCGTCCTCGAACCCGGCATGACCTTCTCCAACGAGCCTGGCATCTACATCCCCGGCGAATTTGGCATCCGTTGCGAAGACGTGATGGTCATCGCCCCCGACGGCCCGGCGCAGCTCCTGACGCCAGGCTTCCAAGTTTCCTTGGAAAAACCTCTGGGCTAAGCGCTCCCGCGTCGAAAATTTCGTGGTAGAAAAAACATTTCGTGACAGAAAAACGTTGTCATTCCGGAGCGAAGCGAAGGATCTCAACGCCGGGTGCCCACATGCCGCCTCTGCATGTGGGCCCTTGGGTCATTCCGTGTAGCGCCGCGCCTTCAGGCCGGCATCTTGGGTCAGCCGTGGCCGCCATCCGAGGCGGCCCGTTCTCTTTCTATTTCACAAAGACCATCTACTCGCATGAGTCAACATGGAGCAAACGCTGTCATCTCGAGCGAAGCCAAGGATCTTAAAGTAAGCAAGGCAGCAACTCTCAACGACGAAGCGCCCTACCTCGCCGCCTCTTCCACAAAATCCACAATCCGCTCCTCCGCCCAGAACCGCTCGTCGCCCGCAAACCGCGACACAAATCCGCAATGCCCGCCATGCTCTGTCGCCACCAGCCACACCCGCGGATTCTCTTCCACTCGCGCCGCCAAAAACGATACGTACGGCACAAACGGATCGTCCTGCGCGGTAATCAACAACAGCGGCACCGCGACTTTGCCGATCACCTTCTTCGCGCTCGCCGCCTCGTAATATTCTTCCGCATCCTTATATCCAAAGCACGGCGCGGTAATCTCATCGTCAAACTCCCGCACCGTCCGGACCGGTCCAAACCCGTTTCGCGAATATCGCCCGGGAAACAATTCGCATTTCCGGCGATAACGCTCCATCAACCCGCGCACAAAATGCCATTGATACAAATAGTTCTGCCTCTCCTCCAGCGCGTCCGCGCATCGCGACAGATCAAGCGCCGGGCAAACCACCGCCACGCCACGCAATTCCTTCGGCGCAGAATCGCCTAACTCGCCGGCCATTTTTGTCACCAGGTTTCCGCCCATCGAATATCCGGCGAAGAAAATCTTCTGGAACCCTTCCTCGATCAACTCCAGCAGCACCGCGCGGTAATCGTCGCTCAATCCGCTGTTATATAAGGTTGGCGTCAGCCGCTCCGTCCCACCGCAATTCCTCTGGTTCAGCCGCACCGCGTGAAATCCTCGCGCCCAGGCCTTGTCCGCAATTCCCCGCTCGTAACCCGAGTCACACGAACCCTCCAGCCCGTGCACAATCGCGATCACCGGCAAGTCTCGCCGCTTCCCTGGCTGCCAATGGCACACACCCTTCAGTTGCGAATCCTCATCCACGCGAAACAGTCTTTCTTCACCTTTAGGAAGTGCAAAGGTGCGCTGGGCAAACGCCGCGCCAATCGTCTGCGCGTGCCCGCTCCTCAGCCACCGGTGCGGCTCAAATTTTCTTATCTCTGTCCCCATTTCTCTACTTTATCAGTTCCCTCACCTCCACCGAGCTTGGCCCCTGAAGAACTGGTTTTTCTGCGACCTACCCGCGTATTGTTAACACTTGCCCGGTTCCCCGCGTCTACCTTGGCAGACGCATTTCGTCTCGATGGACACAACGTGGCGGCACTCTTTGAACTCCACTCTTCCCGCTCCGGGTTCCCGGCGGTGAATGCTCCCTTGGAGCACGGCAGCCCCGACGATGCACTCGTACGCGCCGCGCAGCTGGGCGACCGCTCGGCATTCGGCCTTCTATATTCCCGCTACGCCCGCATGGTGCACGGCATCCTGCTCTGCCGCGTGCCTCACGCTGATGTCGACGATCTGGTCCAGGACGTTTTCCTGCAAGCCTTGCCCAGGCTCCCGTCGTTGCGGGAAGTCTCCAAATTTCCAGGCTGGCTGGCCGCGATTGCCCGCAATCGCGCCACGGACTTTCACCGCCGCAGCAAACCCACCGGCGAATTTGTCGAGGAAACAACGGCCGTTGATGCTGACCCTCCCGGCCAATCCACGCCACTTTCCAGCACGGAAGCGCACGCAGCTCTCGAAGCAATCCTTTCTCTCCCCGAAAGCTATCGAGAGACCTTGATCCTGCGCCTCGTCGAAGGCATGACCGGTCCCGAGATCGCTGCGCGCACTGGCCTCACGCATGGCTCGGTGCGCGTCAATCTTCATCGTGGCATGCAGCAGCTACGCGAAATTCTTGGCCGCAAGGCCGCGCCTCTCACCGGGGGTGAGCTATGACAACACGCCCTAACGATCCTGAGAAAGAAATGTCCATGACCGACGATTATTTGTGGGACGGTTCCGGCACGCCCGATCCCGAAATCCAGCGCATCGAGGCTGTGCTCGTAGAATTTCGCCATACGGAGCGTCCACTCGTTCTTCCAGCCATCGAAAATCCGGTTGCCATAAGGAAGCCCCGCGGTGCGCTGCTGTCGTCCTGGCTTTCGCGCTGGGCTGCCGCTGCGGTCATTCTCCTGGCGATCACGCTTGGCATTTTCTTTTCGCGTCGCGCCGGCTACAACGCGCCAAGCGTCGGCCCCAGCTGGAACGTCGCGAATCTCGAGGGCAACCCGCAAATCGGCTCGCAATCCGTTTTGGGGAATCAATCCACAGCCAAGCTTTATGTAGGCCAAACCCTCACCACCAATTCTTCTTCACGCGCCACACTTTCCGAAGACGATCTCGGCCAAATTCAGATCGATCCGAATTCGCGCGTTCGCCTGCTGCGGACCGATCCAAATCATAAGCGCCTGCAACTCGAAGTCGGCACCATTCACGCCGCCATCTGGGCGCCTCCCGGCCAGTTTGTTGTGGACACGCCGTCAGCCGTCGCCATCGATCTCGGTTGTGCGTACACGCTGCAGGTCGCGCCAGACGGCTCCGGCACCATTCGCACCACCCTCGGCTGGGTTGGCTTTCATCTCAACGGCCGCGACTCGTTCATTCCCGCGGGTGCTATGTGCTCTACGCGTCCGAAGATCGGCCCGGGTGTTCCGTACTTCGAAGACGCCAGCAAATCGTTTCGCGACGCTTTGCATACTTTTGATCAAGCAGAATCATCGCCGGATACTGGTTCGTCAGCCCTCTCCACGATTCTTTCTCAGGCGCGCCCACATGACGGCCTCACGCTCTGGCATCTTCTCTCTCGCACCGGCGGCCTCGAACGCGCGCAGGTTTACGCCCGCTTCGCTGCTCTCGTGCCTCCTCCACCCGGCGTGACCCGCGAAGGCATCCTCGCTCTCGATCCGCACATGCTCGACCTTTACTGGAACGCGCTCGACCTCGGCGACATTTCTCTCTGGCGCTTCTGGGAACAATCCTCCGACCCACACGCCACACCACCGCCCCAGCAAATCCTCATGAAGAAGGATGCACTCCTAAAGAAAATTCAATAAGACGCGATCCTCTTCCTGGGTGCCCCGCTCTCGTAGTGTGAGGGTGGGTCTTGATTTCATAACAATGTCGGCTCCCTCGACCCGAGTACACTGTGGTTGCTTGACGACCAAGGCTCGGGAGGAAGGAGCCGAACATGTTCATTATAGGAGTAGATTATCACCCGAGCTTTCAGCAAATTGCTTTTTTGAATAAAGAGACAGGAGAGTGCGGTGAGCAGCGGTTGGAGCACAGCGATGGAGAGGTAGAGAAGTTCTATCGTTGCGTACAATCGCAAGGCGTTCCCACTCGCGTAGGTATCGAAGCCACCGGCTATGCACGCTGGTTCGAGCGGCTACTGGCAGAGTTGGGCATCGAACTGTGGATTGGAGATGCAGCCGAGATCCGCACGTTGCGCGTTCGGAAGCGCAAGACCGATCGCGAGGATGCAAAACTCTTGCTAAAGCTGCTGGTGGAAGATCGTTTTCCCCGAGTGTGGGTACCCAACCCGGAGAACCGCGATTTGCGGCAGTTGCTTTGGCATCGGCATCGGCTGGTACAGATGCGCACGCGCATCCTGAATCAGCTGCAGGCCGTAGCCATGAATGAAGGCCAGCGTTGGAAGAAGCGGCTTTGGAACAAGCAGGGACGGGCGCTGCTAGAGAATCTCCCGTTGGCTCCTTGGGCTAGCCGGCGCCGGCAAGATTTATCGGAGTTGCTGGACCGCTTCAACCCAGTGATCGCCGAGTTGACCACCGCCGTCGAGCGGGAAGCCAACAAACGGCCCGAGGTCTTGCGGTTGATGACCCATCCAGGCGTGGGTCCACTCACCGCACTTGCTTTCGTGCTGATCATCGGCGATCCGTTCCGCTTTGCTCGTGGCAAGCAGATCGGGAGTTATGTGGGGCTCGTCCCATGCGAAAACTCCAGCGCGGGCCGGCAACGACTGGGACACATCAGCAAGCAAGGCAACAAGCTGTTGCGCTTTCTGCTGGTGGAAGCCGCGCAAGTGGCGGTGCGCTTCGATCCCGACTGGCGGCGCCGCTATCTGCACCTGGCGATGCGCCGAGATCGCCGCATCGCGAAAGTGGCCATGGGACGCAAACTTGCCGTTCGCTTGTTCTGGATGTGGCGCAAAGGTTGGGACTATTCGCAGTTAGTAGAGTTCGGTTCGCACGCGGGACAGCTCGAGGCAACCCCTGGTGGGCAGTAGATCACCGTGGTCTTGATGGGGCGTCCCGCTCCCTGAAAAGGGAGATCGAAGTCGTAATCATGGTCGAGAAGTTTTTGATCGGAGAGATGGTTGGGTCGGACTGAAACCGGCCGCCAGATTAACAACGAGCCGTGGTCGCCGCTGCATACGTCGAAAAAGAACAACGAAGACCACTCTTCGGAGCGGAAGGAGAAGTACGCTCAAGAAATATTTGACAGAGCCGACATTGTTAGAGATGGGGTTCCTTTCTGCCGCTCATTCAACTTGCTTCTCATCGCCGCATGAGCCGTTAACACTTGCTCCCCGCCCCGCGTCTCCTTAACAACCGCGGACCTCATCCGCAAGGAGGCAACACATGATTCATTCCGCAAATAAATTCGCCGCAACACTTTTCTTCGCACTTCTGTTGTTCGCCACTTCCGCCGTGGCAGGCCCCCCGCTCATCTGCCACAGCTTCGACATCGGCACCGCGAAATCTCTTCCCTGAATCAGTCACAGCTGGAATCTGACCGGCTCCGAATCCTACAACCTCAACGATCTTGTCCCCGATACCATGTCTATCCTCGACGCCGACTCCACCGTCCTCGTGCACATGGAAACTCTGCGTCGCGCCACCCTGTACGCCCGGAAAGATCCACTTGTTGCCAATCGCCTGCTCGTCGCACTGGTCGCGCGCTCCGACGCCGCCGCCAACACGCCCGCAGCCGCGCTCGCTATCTTCGACGCCGGCTATCTCGAGGAGACATACAAGCAATATGAATGGATCAGCAAATCCGGCAACGATCCCGCACACAATGTCGACGGCTACGCGCTGATCAAGAAGGCCATCCAGCTTCGCGGAAACGATCCGCAAATGGAATTCGCCGCTGCCCTCGTCACCCTGAGCGGTCCCACCAGCGAACATTCGGATCACGCACAAAAAGCCAAGGCCGGCGCGAACGCTGATCCGCTGCTCGCCCGCAATCTGGCCACGCACTTCATGAGTCCGCAATCGGAAACCATGGACGAAATGATTTCCCGCAACTCCAGTGAAAAGGTTGCGCGGCAATGAATCCCACCACAAAAAAAGGAGCCGTCTCCCCGTGGCTCCTCTCGCGCTTTGTGACCTTCACCTTTATCGCAATCGCGATTCTTCTCACGCTCACTTTTTCGCTGCGGCACGTCTTCGCGAAACAACTCGTTGGGGACGACCTCACCGCTCACGAATGGGGCACCTTCACTTCCATCTCCGGCCCCGATGGCCGCCCCATGGATTGGCTCACCCTTAGCGGCTCCACTAATCTGCCCTCGTTCGTCGAACATTTTCGCGACGTCAAATTCAAGGGTGGCCTGCGCGGCACGGTGCGCATGGAAACTCCTGTCTTGTACTTTTATTCGCCGCGCGAAACTACGGTCTCGGTTGATGTCTCTTTCTCTCGTGGCCTTATCACGGAGTGGTACCCGCACGCCGATTCGGTTAATCCCACTCTCACCACGCGCGATTTTTCTCTCTACAACTTAAAATCTCCTGGCGCTATCTCCTGGAACTCCGTCCACATCGATCCCCGCGCGGCATCCGATTTTCCCTCGGACAAATCCGACAATCCGTATTACGCCGCCCGCCAAACCTCTTCCGCCCCACTCTCTGTGGAACAATTCAGTGCGCCACAGCAAGAGAAATTTCTTTTCTATCGTGGCGTTGCTGCGTTCTCGCCGCCGCTGTCCGCAACATTGCTCTCGAAAGATACGGTACGCCTACAAAATGATTCCGCCGAACCAATTTCCGACGTCATCCTCTTTGAGCGTCGTGGCGAAAAACTTGGTTATCGCGCGCTCGGCCCTCTCCGCGACGAAGCGTCTCTCGCGATGCCAACTCTTGGCGGTTCCCTTGCTTCGCTCGTTAGCCATCTGGAAGGCGTGCTCATCGCGCAAGGGCTTTATCCCGACGAAGCCCACGCCATGCTGGAAACCTGGAAAGCTTCCTGGTTCGAGGAAGGCGCCCGCCTCATCTACATCGTTCCCCGCTCGTTCGTCGATTCCGTTCTTCCGCTCAACATCCAGCCCGCACCCACAAAGACCGTGCGCGTTTTCATTGGCCGCCTCGAACTCATCACCCCCGCCACGCAACACGCCGTCGAGTCCGCTTTCGCAACCGGCGACAGCGCAACCCTCGCGAAATATTCGCGCTTCCTCGATCCTATTCTGGTGTGCATGTTGCAGCTATCAATCGGCGAGACTCGCCAGAAGCTCCTGCTCGGCTACCTGAACTCTTTGCCCATCAATACTCACTGAAGTGGGGGTCTTTGCCTGAACGAACGCTCACTCCTGCTTTCGGCTCTGCTCAATGTACGTGGGCGTGTATCCTTCCCATTCCCACGGCGTGACATCGTCTGCAAAGATTTTCTCCAGCAGCGGACGAAACGCCAGTTCCCCGTTATCGCTGCTGGTCAGCAGAATTATGCAGCTTTGCCGCTTCTCAAAGCAGATCATGTAATTCTGCGCGCCATCGCCATGGCCTTCCTTGAAGAACGCAGGCCCATATTTCGTGTGCGTCAGCAATCCCCATCCCACGCCATAGGCCAAACCCACGTCCGCCGCCTCTTTTCCTTCGCCTTCATTCGCCGCCAGCGGAAATTGGTGCATCGACCGGATCTGGATCACCGGCTTCAGCATTTTCTTCTGCGTCGATTTCTTGATGATCTTCCCGGCGAACAGCGCTGACGCGAATCGAGACATGTCCTCGGCGCTTGTCGTCATCGAACCCGCAGCCCGCGCCGGAAATCGCTTCGTCTGCGACCGAAACTTCTCGTTCAGGTCATAGCGGTCCGCGACATTCGCTTCGAATTCCTGCCGGTAGATGATCCCCGTCCGCGTCATGCCCACGGGCCCGAAAATCGCCTCCTGCATCAGCACATCCAACGGTTTTTTCTTTTGCTCTTCGATCACAAACTGCACCAGGTTGATACCTTCCCCGGAATACAAAAACTGCGTCCCCGGCTTGAAATGCAAATGCATCTTCTTGTCCGGTTCGATGGTGGCAAAATTTGCCAGCCCCGAAGTGTGCGATAACAACATGCGCGGCGTCACCGCCGGCCACATCGGATCCTTCACCAGTTCCGATGCCTTCTCGCGATAAGCCTCATAGTTTTCCAGTGGCAGCGGTAATTGCCGCGCGACCGGCTTGTCCAGATCGAATTCGTGACGTTCCACCAACTGCATCACATACGTGGCGAAGACACCCTTGGTGATCGACGCCGCCCACGTGGTGGTATCGCGCTCCATCGGCAACGGCGGTTCGCGCCGCCGCAACCCGTATGCCGCGCTCCACACCAATTTCCCTTTCACGAGCACCGCGATCTGCGCACCAGTAATGTGCGCGTCCTCCAGCGTCTTCTTCGCAAACGCGTCGGCATCTACCGTCGATATTTTTGATCCATCCAGCCGCACGATAGCCGGCTCGTTCTCGGATTGGGCGATACAGGTAGAAAAGGCGGCGAGATAGAGAGCACAACCAACCAAGATTTGGCGTCGCATCCATTCATCTTAGCGAACCCGGCATGCTCGCCAAAATACAACAAAAGCCGGAGCGCCCGCCGATTTCCCGGCATACGCTCCGGCTTATTTTACTGGCGTATTCCGCCGTTCGCTAATCAGCTGCCCCGCCGCAACACCACGCACCCGCGGCCTTCACCACTTGCTCCGTACTGTCTGTGGCGTTCGAGCTCGCGCTGTCCGCGTAGTAATCCTGCTCGTAGCGGTCGTGGTGCCTTACCCACATCATCGGATGAGGCATGCCTTCCTCATTTCGGCCCTTCGGCGCTATGTCCAGGTAAGTGTACACGCCCATCATCGGCTCGCCGCCGCGTCCATAGGTCGAATACGTATGGAACACTTCCCCGCTTTCATTTTTGTAGAACACACTGATGCCCGGTCCTTCTTCGCTGGGGAAAAATTGCCGCTTGAAGTTGTAGTACATCTCCTTCTGCGACACTTCCTCCTTGGTGAAGGAAACGTGGAAATCACGGTTGAAGTCGTTTCCAAACGACGACGCCCACTTGAACCGCCAGCCCAGGCGCTTCTTGAACTCTTCGATTTTCGCGATCGGCGCGCGCGAAACCGCCAGCAGGGTCACGTCGCGGTTGGCCAGATGTTGCGCGCTGCCGTCAATGTGATCGCCCAGAATCGAACAGCTTGGGCAGCCCTCGTTCCACTCCGGTCCGAACATGAAGTGATAGACGATTAACTGGCTGCGGCCCTCAAATAAATCCGCCAGAGTTTTCTTCCCCTTCGGCGTGTCGAACACGTATTCCTTCTCCACCTTCACGTGCGGCAGGTTTCGCCGTTCCGCCGCCAGCGCATCGCTCTGCCGCGTCAACTGTTTCTCTTTTTCCAACAAAGCTTTCCGCGCCGCCAGCCATTCTTCCCGCGATACAACTTTCGTATTTTCCATCGTGCTCTGCGTCATGACCGCTTCTCCTTTATATCTGGATCTAGACTTCTGGATCTAGACTTCTAACCTTTCTCCCGATTCGACCGCTTATCGACCGCCCGCAACCTTCGTTTGCGCCGTCTTCCCATCCGCGTAGTAATCCTGCTCGTACCGGTCATGGTGCTTCACCCATGCCGACGGAGTCGCCAATCCTTCTTCATCCCGGCCCTTCGGCACCAGGTCCAAGTAGCGATACACACCCATGAATTGCTCGTTGCCGCGGCCATAGGTCGAGTACGTGTGAAACACTTCGCCCTTCTCGTTCTTGTAGAAGACGCTTGCGCCAGGAGCTTCATCTCTGCGCCATGCCTGCTTCGTAAAGTTGTATTCCACCTCGCCCTTCGCCAAATCTTGCTCGGTAAAGGAGACGTGATAATCCCGGTTGAAGTCGCTGCCAAACGAGGACACCCATTTGAATCTCCAGCCCATGCGTTTCTTGAATTCCTCGATCTTGGACAAGGGCGTGCGAGACATCGCGAGCAGCGTCACATCACGGTTCGCCAGATGCTGCGTGCTGCCATCGATGTGATCGCTGATCATCGAACAACCGTGGCAACCCTCTTTCCATTCCGGACCGAACATGAAGTGGTAAACGATCAGCTGGCTGCGGCCGTCGAACAAATCCGCGAGCGTTTTCTTTCCCTTCGGTGTATCGAACACGTACTGCTTTTCCACTTTCACCCATGGCAGGTTCCGCCGCTCCGCTGCCAGCGCATCACTTTGCCGCGTCAGCTGCTTTTCCTTCACCAGCAGCTCTTTGCGACCCGCCAGCCATTCTTCCCGCGATGCAACTTTCGGATTTTTTGCCGCACTTTGCGTCATGACTGCTTCTCCTTTTCTTCTGGACTCTCAGACTCTTTCCCCGCTGGACTCATTCCGCTCGCATTCGGCTCTTTCACGTTTTTTCTATGCAGGATCGTTTTGGCCGCCAGCGCCGTGGCGCCGCCCGTGGAAATCACTCCGGCGACGATCATCGAAAGTGTGGCTAGGCACGCAGGGCACATGGTTCCTCCTCTCGCAATCCTCAGTGCTTGTGCGGTGCTTCCGCGCGTTGCCGAATGCGCTCCATCATGTACGTCCAACCCCTATTCACGCCCATTCGGTGCTGCTCTTCCATAAAGCCGAAAGCGCTGTGACGAAACTTGATCAGCGTTCCGTCTTTTTCTTCGCTAAGCCGGTACTGCACGTTGGAAACAACCGGACTGGACGAAAACAGCGGCCCGCACATTTCCAGCAGCGTTGGCCGCTTGATTGCCTGCACCGTCCCCCAGTAATGCCCGTTGCCATCGCCCAAATCGCGATACCACCGCCCGCCCGGCCAAGCTTCCAGTTTCATCTTCAGCGATACGCCTCCGGGCGTCTCGTTCAGCGGACCCACCTGGTCCAGCACTGCCGCGAAGGTCGTTTCAATCCCCGCCTTCACGAAAGTCTCCAGCGTTACCGTCAACGTGAAATCTTCAATCTTCTGTGCAGTTCCTGCCATGTTTCCTCCTCCAAATAAATTGCGAAGTCTTATTGCTTCCCGTTCTTGCTTTCCGCCTGCTCCTTAATACGTGCCAACTGGTGCCGCCAGATGCGTTCGAACGTCCGCGTCCATTCATGCAGCGGCCGGATGGCCTCGGCATTCGTGCGGTAAAGAATCTGCCGCCCGTCGCGCCGCGCCGCCACCAGCCCCACTTCCCGCAAGACACGCAAGTGCTTTGAGACAGATGGCTGCTCCAGCCCCAGGCTGGCGACGATGTCCCCCACCGGGCGCTCTTGCAACGCCAAAAAGCTCAAAATATCGCGCCGGCGAGGTTCGGCGACGGCGTTGAAAGCGTCCGATGTTGTTGCCGCTCGTGCCATGCCCAGACGTTACATTCCCATATGGGAATATGTCAAGACCTTTTTTCTCTTTTTTCTCCTGCCCCCTCCGTAGGAATTTCCCGCTCCTCCGCGTCATACTATTGAGAAGGATTACTTCAACGC
This sequence comes from Candidatus Acidiferrales bacterium, assembly GCA_963709705.1. Taxonomy (GTDB): domain Bacteria; phylum Acidobacteriota; class Terriglobia; order Acidiferrales; family UBA7541; genus Acidiferrum. Next base: position 259,066 of record CAVPXU010000009.1, on the reverse strand, counting down.
AGAATGTTCGCTTCCACTCTCTGGCTCATCGCCGTTGCCATCACTCTTTTTGTTCCGGCATTGCTGATCTGGGGCTGGGTTCGCTGGGCCAAGAACGAAACGCCACGCTCGCGCTCTTCGATGCTGTCAATGGTCGGCTTTGCTCTCGCCACGGCGTCGGCGACGCTGGCGGTGTGCACACATCTGTACGCGGTTTTCGTCAGCAGCTTTCCCGTTTACGATCCAACACTATTGAAGATTTACGCGTGCGGATGCTTGTTATCGGTGGGTGGAATCGGTTTCGCCTTCGCCGGCACCGGGCGTCCGAATCCGGTTCGTTGGCTGGCGCCTGTCTGCGCCGTGGGAACTCTGGTTTTCTGGTTACTCGCGATGGGCAGCGAGTAGCCGCTGCTTATTCGATCTCTCCCACCCATGCGCCAAACGGTTCGACTGAAATTTCGCTAAGCTCGATTTTTTGCGGTGCGGCAAAGGATGCCACCAAGGTTTTCGCGCTACTCGCTTTCGCGCCAGTGGCTGCCAGGTTCAGCTTCACTTTTTGCGGTGCGCCGGTCATGTTCAGCACCACCAGAACGTTTTGTCCCTTGTAGCTTCGCGCGTAGCACAAAACATTGGCGTCCTGCTCGTTCAATGCGACGTACTTCCCTTCCAGCAGCGCCTGGTTCGTGTGCCGTAGCGTGAGCAGCGCGTGGTAGTAATTCAAAATGGAGTGGGCATCTTTCGTTTCCGTTTCCACGTTGTAGCTCGGATAGCGCTCGTCCACCGGCAACCACGGCGCCACGCTGCTGAACCCCGCGTTCGGGCTGTCGTTCCACTGCATCGGGGTGCGTTCGCCGTCGCGTCCTTTCTCTTTCGGCCAGCCCAGCTTGCCCATGGAATCTTTCACGTCCTCGGGGCGTTTGGGATCGTTATTCTCCATGCCGATTTCTTCGCCGTAATACATCACCGCTGTGCCACGCAGAGTTAGGTATAGCGTAGCCATCATCTTTGCGATCTGATCGTTGTGCTGGCCATCTCCGTAGCGATTCACCAACCGGCGGATATCATGATTGCTGAGCACGTACACCGGCCAGCCGCCGGAGCCGTCCACCCACGCGATTTGTTTGCGAAATGCCGGGGGGGAAAGCTGGTTCACGGTGGTGAACATGAAATCCATGGGCATGTTCACTTCGTTTCCGTTTTCGCCGTAGTAAGCCTTCAACTGCGCGATATCATTGGTCCAGGTCTCGCCGATCAGCACGGCGTTGTACTCGTCCGCGACTTTGCGCAAACGCCGCAGCACGCCATGCAACTGCGGCTGGTTCTTGTCGTAAATTTCGTGTTCCACCGGATCGCCGAAGGCATTTTTTTCATTTCCCACCACTGGATTGTCGCGGAACCTCGCGTCGACAAACATCACATCCACGGCATCCAGCCGGAATCCCGCCACGCCGCGCTTCAGCCACCAGCGCGTCACATCAAACATGGCCTTTTCCACTTCCGGATTTCGCCAATTCAAGTTCGGCTGTGGTGGATAAAAATAGTGGTAATACCACTGGTTTGTGGGCGCTTCATATTTCCATGCCGACCCGCCGAAATTCGATGTCCAGTTATTCGGCGGCTGCCCCGGCCCCTTTCCGTCGCGCCAGATGTACCAATCCCGTTTCGGATTTGTGCGCGAACTCTTCGATTCCTGAAACCATTTGTTCTGGTCGGATGTGTATGTCAGCACCAGGTCCAGCAGTACGCGAATATTTCGCTGCTTCCCTTCCTGCAGCAGCGCGTCCATGTCCTTCAGCGTTCCGTACTCCGGATTCACGCCGTAATAATCGGAGATGTCGTAACCCCAATCCACTTGCGGGGAGGGATACATCGGGGCAATCCAGATCGCGTCGACTCCCAGCCAGTGCAGGTAATCCAGCTTCGAGGTGATCCCAGGGATGTCGCCGATGCCATCGTTGTTGCTGTCGGCAAAGCTCCGCGGATAAATCTCATAGAACACCGCGTGCTTCCACCACGGATGGCCCTCCGCATCAACCGCGGTCGTTTGCGCGCTAGCCCCGGCCACAGCCAATGCCAGCCATAACACCATGATTCCGCACAGCGCGCTTAAACGCATTCCCATTCTCCGCTGCATAAGCACACGATCTCTCGCCGAAGGGCCGAGAGTCAACTTACAAATGGTCGCTGGAAATCAGCCGCCGGCAATCGCGCCGATGATTAGCAAGGGTTCTTCTCCCTTGGCCACGGCCTCGGGTAACGGCGCGTCTGACTGCTCGTGCGAAAGATCTTCCTGGCACGCAAAGAAGCGCAAAAACGGGCGGCGTTGGCGGGTCACGTGGTCGCGAATCGTTCCCTGGAGCATCGGATATTGCGCCTCGAGCGCATCCAGCACGGAGCGCTGCGTCACCGCTCCCGCGATCTCGAGTTGCACTTCATCGTGCACCCGCGCCAGCGTGCGCAAATGTGGCGGCAGCACCACGCGAATCATGAAAGGGTCTGTACCTCGACCGAAAGCACTCCAGGCAGATCGCGCACAATCGGCATCCAGGTATCGCCGGCGTCGGCCGATGCGTACACCTGGCCGCCAGTGGTCCCGAAATAGACACCGCATTTATCCAACTGGTCGACGGCCATGGCGTCGCGCAGCACATTCACGTAACAATCTTTTTCCGGGAGCCCCTTCGCGAGTTCTTCCCACTCGTGTCCGCCGGAACGGCTGCGATACACGCGCAACTTTCCGTCGAGCGGAAAATGTTCGGAGTCGCTTTTGATTGGCACCACGTAAACGGTTTCCGGCTCGTGCGCGTGGATATCGATCACAAATCCAAAATCGGTCGGCAAGTTCCCGCTGATTTTTTCCCAGGATTCGCCGGCATTGTCGCTGCGCATCACGTCCCAATGCTTCTGCATAAAGAGCACGCCCGACCGTGTGGGATTCATGGCGATATGATGCACGCAATGCCCCACTTCCGCCGTGGGGTCTGGAATATATTTCGAGTACAGCCCTTTATTGATGGGCTTCCAGCTTTTCCCTCCATCATCCGTGCGAAACGCGCCGGCGGCAGAAATCGCGATAAAAATCCGCGCCGGATCGCTGGGATCCACGATGATGCTGTGCAGGCACATGCCTCCCGCGCCGGGCTGCCAGCGTGGACCCGATCCGTGTTCGCGCAACCCTTTCAATTCCGTCCAGCTTTTTCCTCCGTCCGTTGTGCGAAACAGCGCGGCATCTTCCACCCCCGCGTACACGGTATCCGGATCGTTCAACGAAGGTTCCATGTGCCACACCCGCTTGAACTCCCATGGATGCGGCGTGCCGTCGTACCACTGGTGCGTTCCAGCGTCGCCGTCGTACACAAATTTATTGTCCACCGGCTCCCAGGTTTTCCCCGCGTCGTTGGAGCGCTGGATCAATTGTCCAAACCACCCGCTCGTTTGCGACGCGTACAGCCGGTTCGGATCGGCGGGCGATCCCTTCATGTGATAAATTTCCCAGCCCGCGAAGTGCGGCCCGGCCACGTCCCATTTCTTCCGCGTACCATCCGACGTCAGGATGAACGCGCCTTTGCGCGTCCCTACTAAAACTCGCACTCCGCTCATTCGTTCTCTCCTTTGAGGCAACGCCGCCAGTGTGCCACATAGCTTGCGAAATGCAAGTAAAAAGTGCTATCCTGCGGCGGTGACCCCAGCTAAAAAACCGGTGTTCAAACGCCGCTCCGGGTGTCCTCTGAATGCTTCCATCGAGATGCTCGGCGACCGCTGGTCGCTGCTGATCATTCGAGACATGATGCTGCGCGGCTCGTGCACCTTCAAGGAATTTCTGAATTCTTACGAACGGCCTGCCACCAACATTCTTGCCGACCGCCTGCGCCGCCTGGAATTCTACGGAATCATCACTACTCGTCCGGATCCGAAAGATGGCCGCAAATCCATTTACCTGCTCACTCCGAAAGGCCTGGACCTCGCGCCGGTGCTCACCGAAATGGTTTTGTGGGCCGCCGCTCACGAACGCACAGAGAATCAAGCGCTGGTGCGCGAAATGCAAAAAGACAGGCAAGGGTTTCTGGCCACGATCCGCCAACACTGCGTTGCAGCAATGTCCTCGCGGGAAAAAGCCGATTTCAAGCAGGGATGAAACGCAAAACGACGGCATCAACCGGCGCGGAAGCCGTTCGTGCCGATCCAGAGCGGCGTGATGGAGTGCAGATTTTCCTTGTAGGTGCGGGAAACCGGGAATTCCATGCCTCCCTTGATACGCACCACACTGTCTCCGGAGCTCATGGTGAAGATTTCTTCGATGAACGCTGCGTTGATGATCACCGAGCGGTGAACACGCACGAAGCCATAGGCCCGTAATTTTTCCGTTACCGCGGACATGGATTCGCGCAAGAGGTCGGAACCTGAGGTCCTTCGCAGTAAGACGTAATTGCCCTTGGCTTCCACGGTCACGATCTCGGCAGGGTCAATGAACAAGATTCTGCCCTTGGCTTTAATCGCGATGCGCGAGCGCTTCGCCAGAATTCCTTCCAGCTGAGGCAAAAAATTCAACGAAGCTGCTGAAGTTTTCTCAAACATGCAGACCACCTTCCCTTGGTAAGGCGTCGGCCAGAAGCAGGGCGGCCCCGGCAAACGCCAATGTATCCACGAAATAATCCAACCCGCCGTCGATGTCAGAGAATTTGGCGCCCCACATCGGCAAGTAAACAAACAATTCCAGCAGCAGCACCATCACGCCGACGCACGTTGCCGCGAGGCGCGCCTTGCGGTTCACCAGGATGCACGGCCCGGCGACGAGGAAAACCGCACCCGCAACATAGGCCCACAGCAGATGGCCGGGAATCCACGTTGGCGTGGCCTTTTCCAGCGGAACGCCGGGCACGAAGTCTGGATGGAGAAGTTGTTCTATACCGAAAAAGATCGTAGCGACGGCAATGAAAATCCGGCCGGTGGCGATGAGCGCATTCTTCGTTTTGGCTTTCCATTCGTTGATTCGCATTCCCGCTAACGCGAGAGCGCCACCGCTGAACGACAGATCGCGCAACGCCACCGCCCACAAAACCCGGTCGCTCGGCTTCGCCACTACATTGGGGATGTGCATCAGCACCACGAATAGAAACAGCATCAGCGCCAGAAGCGATGCCGCCAGTCCTGCCTGTTTTCTCGCCACGATGCTCAGCGCCGCGGCAATCAGCGCAGTGCCTACAAAATAAGTCCAGAACCATGCCCCCGGAATCCACGAAGGCACCAAATGCACGATGAATTTTGCTTCGGTAAAGTGCTGCGCGCCGAATACTGCCATGGGCACCGCAAAAAACAGCCGGCCCATGGACACGATCTTGTCCGTGCCCTTTGCCAACAACACTTCGCCTTTGACGGCGAGCGCCCCCGCCAGCGAGATGGAAGCGCCGGCAAAATAGGGCCAAAACACCTGCGCGGGTATCGAGCCGAATATCATCGCCAAATCCTTCGCCGCCTTTCGCGCGCCTTCCCCGAACGCACCAGTGAGCGTCGCGCCATTAAGGACACTCACTGATACCTTCGAGGGTTGGGCAAGTCTGGGGCAGGAAAGTGGTCTGCGGCAATATCCACTTGACGCTATTTCGGTATGACCACTATAGTACGCCCATGAGAAGGGCCGCCGCCGCGTTTTCGCCACTGATCGCTATCAGTCGTAATTCGGCGCGCCCGCTGCATCGCCAGATCTATGATGCGTTCCGCTCCAAGATTGTGGGGCGCACGTTAAGTTCGGGCCAGCCGATTCCCTCCACGCGCGCGCTGGCGGCGGAACTGGGCATTTCGCGGATTCCGGTGCTCAACGCTTACGCGCAGCTTCTGGCCGAAGGCTATTTTGAATCGCGAGTGGGCGCAGGAACTTTCGTTTCTCGCTCGATGCCGGAGCAAGTGGCGCCCGCGGAACATTCACGCGCCGTGCCGAGCGAACTTGATTCCGGGGCACGCCGCGTTGCGCGGCCATCGTTGCTGCTGCCGCCCTACAAAAGGGAGACATGGGTGCGGCATCATGGCGCGTTTAGCGTCAGCCAGCCTGCACTGGATGCGTTTCCGTTCAAGGCGTGGGGCAACCTGGTGGCGCGCCACAGCCGCAATCCGCTCGTGCGGGGACTGGAGTATGGCGATCCGATGGGGCTGAAGCAACTGCGCGAAGTGATCGCCGTTTATCTGCGGACCTCGCGCGCTGTGCGTTGCGAGCCGCAACAAATCATGATCGTCAGCGGATCGCAGCAAGCGCTCGATCTTGCCGTACGTGTGCTGCTGAATTCCGGTGACCCGATCTGGATGGAAGAGCCGGGCTACTGGCTGGCGCGCCACGTTTTGACCGCAGCGAGCTGCCGCATCGTTCCCGTGCCGGTGGACACGGACGGACTCGACGTCGCCGCAGGGATCAAACTTTGCCGTGCTTCGCGCGCGGCGCTGGTGGCGCCCTCGCACCAGTATCCACTCGGCGTAACCATGAGCGCATCGCGGCGGCTGCAGTTGCTGCATTGGGCGCGGCAGGCGGGATCGTGGATCATTGAAGACGATTACGACAGCGAGTATCGCTTCGAGAGCAAGCCGATCGCGTCGCTACAGGGATTGGATGACAGTTCACGCGTGATCTACATCGGAACGTTCAGTAAAGTGCTGTTCCCTTCCCTGCGCGTGGGTTATCTGGTGATTCCCAACGATCTTGTGGATCATTTTCTGGCGATGCGGCATGCGATGGACGTCAGTCCTCCACACTTGTTCCAGGCAGTGTTGGCCGATTTCATCGCGGAAGGACATTTCTCGCGGCACATTCGCCGGATGCGCGCGCTTTATGGCGAACGGCGTGATGCGCTGGTGGAGTCTTTGACGCGTGAGTTCGGCTCGCGGTTGCAGATCATCGGTAACATGGCGGGAATTCATCTGACGGTGACGCTGCCCAGAGGTTCGGACGATGTGGAGATCGCAAAACGCGCCGCTGAAGAATCCCTGTGGCTTTGGCCGCTTTCACCCACATATATCGGCAGGCCTTCGCATCATGGCTGCATCCTGGGATTTGGGAGCACGACCGCTGCGGAGATACCGGGAGCTGTGCGGCACTTGCACACGATTCTCGCGAACGCAGGATCAACATAATTCGCCCCACGAGCCGCGGTGAAGCTGCGCCATTTGCGGATTTTTCGCACGCTTTACCGGCTAGACGGCCGGTGTTACCTTGCTTACCACACGGACGGCAGACAGACTTAATCGGGCCCGATGACCACGAAGAACAAGACGCTCGTTCCTTACCTGAGCCTGGCCATATTGTTTGTGATTTCGGCTGCCTACCAGGTGCGCGCCACGCTTTATTCGTTCCCCTACTATTTTCATGTTTCGGCAGTTGCGTGGCCTTTCTACCCCATTTACTCACATGGGGAGCCGCACCTCTCCTTTGTGATTCCATCGGGTGCCGAAGCGGGAGTGAAAGAGAATGACATCCTGGCGGCTGTGAATGGACTGCCATTCACGGGACTCGCGGTTTTCGGCGAAGCGATGCGCCACGCCAAGCCTGGAGATACTCTGAACGTCTCGGTGCGTTCCCCCGAAGATTCCAGTGCGCACAGCGCATCGATTCTGTTGCAACAGCGCATGGCAGCCGCCAACGGATTGGCCAACATTTCCGTGCTCGGCGTGAAACTGGTGATGCCGCTGTTCTGCTTGCTGCTTGGCGTTTGGGTGGTGGCTGCACGGCCACGTGATATTTCGGCGTGGCTGCTTTTCCTGACGCTGCAATTTTTTTCCACCTTCTTCAGTGCCGGCATTGAGAGCTGGGGGCCAGTCGTGCGAGACGTCGCGCAAATTTATCGCATCGGTCTGACCACTACGTGGCCCATTTTTATGCTGCTGTTCGGCTTATATTTTCCTGAGCCTTTCCCCGGCAAGGAAGCGGCTTTCTGGAAATGGGCGAAGCGCCTGCTGATCCCCGCTCTGCTGGTTTTCTCTCTCGCCGCTGTCATCGAATCTGTCGGCGAGCTGGAAAATTTCGCCTCGGTTGCGTGGCTCGCGGCGGCTCTGGAACGATTCTCGAAGGTTTCGTTCGTGTTGAGCTTCGCGGCCACGGGCTGCTTTTTTGCGGCGATCTCCGCGAAAAGTGGAGCGGCAGTTACTCCCGATGCGAAGAGGCGCCTTAAGCTTCTGCAGTGGGGCACCACCATCAGCATGGCCCCGGCGTGCATTCTGTTCGTGACGCAAGCCATCAAGGGCGGGGAGATGGAGAAGATCTTCCCCGAATGGTTCGTCCTTTTCGCGCTGGTGCTGATGCTGCTTTTCCCGGTTACGCTCGCTTACGTGATCGTTGTGCATCGCGCCATGGATGTGCGTGTGGTGCTGCGCCAGGGATTGCAATACACGCTGGCCACCAAGGGCATCCGGGTTGTGCAGATCATTCTGATGGCGATTTTGATCTCGATCGCCATCAACCTGATGAACCGGAAGGAGGTCAGTGATACTCACAAGCTGGCCATAATCTCGCTGTTGTTTGCGGCGATCTTTTCGCTGCGAAAGATCGCGATTAAAGTTCGCGCGTGGACGGACCGGCGCTTTTTTCGCGATGCGTACAACTCCGAGCAGATTCTCTCCAGCCTCAGCGATGAGGTGCGGTCGATTGTGGAGACGCGGCCGCTGCTGGAACGCGTTACAGCAAAAATCGCGGAGTCACTGCACGTACCCCGCGTCGCCGTGTTCCTTCCCGAAGGCGGCTTCTACCGTCCCGCGTATGCGCTTGGGTATGAGGCGATTCCACAAGCAGAGTTTTCGGATTCGGCTACCACGATTGAGCGACTGCGCAAGGAACCCGAACCCGCGCGCGTGTACATGGACGACGAAAAATCCTGGGTGAACACGCAAGTGTCCAAGGAAGAGCGGCAAAGCCTGGAGGCGCTTGGCCCGCAATTGCTTTTGCCGCTGTCGGTCAAAGACAAATTGCTGGGCGTGGTCACGCTTGGCGAAAAACGTTCGGAGGAGCCGTACTCCGGCAACGATTTGCGGCTGCTCAAATCCGTCGCTTCGCAGACCGCTCTCGCGCTGTCCAACGCGCAGCTTTCGGCGGTGATCGCGGAAGAAGTGGCGCGGCGGGAAAAACTGAATCGCGAGATTGAAATCGCTCGCGAAGTGCAGGAGCGGCTGTTTCCGCAACGATTGCCGGAAATTGCCGGGCTACGCTACTTCGGGCATTGCCGCACGGCGCTGGGTGTCGGCGGCGATTACTACGATTTTCTGGCGTTGCCTGACGAAAAGCTTGGCGTGGCTCTCGGCGACGTTTCCGGCAAAGGGATAGCGGCCGCGCTTACCATGGCCAGTTTGCAGGCTTCGTTGCGGGCGGACGCCATGCGCGCCGGGGAGGATTTGGCGGGACTGATTGCGCGGGTGAACAACATGGTCTATGACGCCTCGACGGAAGACCGCTACGCCACTTTGTTTTACGCGCAATTTGAACCGGCTTCGCGGCGACTTACATATGTGAACGCAGGCCATTGCCCGCCGATGCTGTTGCGCAGCACGGGCGCTGGGCATACTGTCGAGCGACTGGATAAAGCGGGTGGAACCGTCGTTGGGTTGGTTCCCGACGTGAGCTACGAGCAAGCAGAGGTGCAACTGGCCGCCGGCGATTTGCTGGTCATTTACACCGACGGTTTCAGCGAAGCGATGAGCCCGCAACTTGAGGAATGGGGTGAGAAGAGGTTGCTGGAAGCGGTTACCTCGTGCGATGGCTTGAGCGCGAAAGACGCCATCGGCAAGATCATGCAAGCTGCCGACGCCTTCGCCGCGGGCGCTCCGCAGAGTGATGATATGACGCTGGTGATTTTGCGCGTTGTGTAGTGTGAGGACGGCGGGTACCTTGCGTGCAAAAATGGCGGTTCATTCCAGGCCATTCATTGGGTCAACTTGACCCAATGTGGCGGCAACCCTAAAATAGAAGATTCACCGTGAATCAATTTTTCGATCTATTGCATTCATCTACCGGCCCAGCGGCCACCCGCTGGGCTGCGTTGTTTGTGGGTCAGGAGGGCCGGTCTAAAGACCGGCCTCTACAAAAGCGCTCCCGCGCTACATCCTTCATCGCGAGGTTTCTATGATTGATGGTCCGATTCCCGAAGGACTGACGTTTGACGATGTGCTGCTGCAGCCGGGCAAATCTTCCGTGCTTCCCACGGAGGTGGACACCACGACGTGCTTCACGCGGAAACTGCCCATCAACATTCCGCTGGCATCGGCGGCGATGGACACAGTGACGGAGTCGCGGCTGGCCATTGGCATCGCGCGGCAGGGTGGCATCGGGATCATTCACCGAAACATGTCTTTGGACCGGCAGGCTGAGGAAGTGGACCGCGTGAAACGATCGGAGTCCGGAATGATTGTGGACCCCGTTACGATTTCACCGGACATTACAATCCGGCAGGCGCTGGAAATCATGACGAAGTACCGCATTTCGGGTTTGCCGGTTACGCGTGGGACGCGGCTTACGGGCATTCTGACGAACCGCGACTTGCGCTTCGAGAAAAGCCATTCGCAGTTGGTGGGCCAAGTGATGACCAAAGACAATCTGGTCACCGTGCCGGTGGGGACGACGCTGGAGCAAGCCGAAAAGATTCTGCAGAAGCACCGCATTGAGAAATTGCTGGTGGTCGATCAGGACTTCAACCTTAAGGGCTTGATTACGGTTAAGGATATTCAGAAGAAATTGGAATATCCGCGTTCGTCGAAGGACGATCACGGACGGCTGCGAGTGGGCGCCGCTGTTGGCGCCACGGGCGATTTTTTGGAGCGCGCCGTGGATATGGCCAAGGTTGGCGCGGACGTTCTGGCGATCGACACGGCGCACGGACACACCGAGCGCGTGATGGAAGCGATCAAGGCGATTCGCCACCGGCTGCCGGAAATGCAGATTATTGCGGGCAACGTGGCTACATATGACGGCGCGAAAGAGCTGATCTCACTTGGAATTGATGGATTGAAAGTTGGCATCGGCCCCGGTTCGATTTGTACGACGCGCGTGGTGACTGGCGCGGGTGTGCCGCAGCTGACCGCGGTGATGGAAGCGGCGCGAGCGGCGCAGGGTACAAATGTTCCGATTATTGCCGACGGCGGGATCAAATATTCGGGAGACATTACGAAGGCTATTGCGGCCGGCGCGAGCGCCGTGATGATCGGGAGCTTGTTCGCGGGTACGGAAGAGGCGCCGGGAGAGACGATTCTGTATCAAGGGCGCACGTTCAAGTCCTATCGCGGCATGGGTTCGACCGGGGCGATGGAAGCGGGATCCGCGGACCGGTATTCGCAAGAAGGCGCCGAGCGGGGAAAATCCGTGCCCGAAGGTGTGGAGGGCCGCGTGGCATACAAGGGTCCGTTGTCTGGGCTGACGGATCAGCTTGTCGGCGGGCTAAAAAGCGGCATGGGCTATGTGGGAGCGAGCACGCTGAAGGAACTGACGGAAAAGAGCCGGTTCATTCGCATCACCGCTGCGGGCTTGCGCGAATCGCATGTGCATGATGTGGTCATCACCAAGGAAGCGCCGAATTACCGGATGGAGTAGTTTTCGGTTTCTATTCGCGCGACCAAACGTTTACCAATCGTTCCCCAGCGGCCTGCACTTCTTTTGCTCTTCGTTTACAATGATAGTGGAAGCTAAATTGTAATGTCCCCAACGGAACCCCGGCGCGATCCCAACCTCGCCCATGAAATTGACAACACCCAGCCTTCGGCGCCCCGGCGCTTCGCGATTCCTCCGTGGCTGCGCGCGTGGTGGCCTGCGCTGCTTTGGGCTGCGATCATTTCTGTGCTGTCCACGGATTCTTTCTCTTCCGAGCACACCAGCCTGATCATCGAACCGGTCCTGCGTTGGCTGTATCCGGCGATATCAGAGGACACATTTGATCTGGTCCATCATTTGATCCGCAAATCCGCGCATTTCACGGAGTACTTCGTCTTTTTCCTGCTGCTGTATCACGGATTCCGCGCCTCTCGCCGGAATGCGCGCGCGTGGAACTGGTCCTGGGCATTGATCGCCTGGTTGATCGCGGCCGTGTATTCCTGCCTGGACGAGATTCACCAGATTTTCGTGCCTTCGCGCGGGCCTTCGCCGTGGGATTCTTTACTGGATTCGACGGGGGCGTTGTTTGCGCTATTCGTGCTGTTTTTGTTATATCGACGGTTGTTTGGTCCCCGGACGGAGTGAGGGATTAAGTTTTAAGTTTTAAGTTTTAAGTTTTAAGTTTTAAGTCTTGAGTTTTAAGTCTTGAGTTTTAAGTTTTGAGTCGAAGCGGCCTGCGCGTTTGGTCCCTCCTTCGCAAGCAAACGATTCCCGATTCCCCTTATAATGCTGCTCGATGGGCAACGCTCCTCACGAAATAGTAGGCGATGCGGTGCGACTGGACCGGCAGAATCCGTACTTGCGTCTGCAGTCCGTTACTGTTTTTGTGCGCGACCTGGACCGCAGCCTGAATTTCTTCGTTAACCAGTTGGGCTTTCAGCTGATGTTTGATGGACGGGTGCAGGCGGGGCGGCCGTTCGTTGCGGTGCATCCGCCGGATGGTACGGCGAACCTGACGCTGATGATGCCGGAACCAAATACCGAACAATACAAACTGATTGGCCGGCCTACGCAAATCGCGTTTATCACCGAGGACGTGCTGGCGAAGTTTCGTGACTGGAGCGCAAAAGGAGTTGTTTTTCAAAACACGCCGCGGCTTCGCCGGATGAAACATGGCACGGTGGCGGCGGCACAAGCGCCGGAAACGCGAACGACTGCGCCCGCGGAACCTGCGCCCATTTGGGGCGGGGTGTTTGCGCGGTTTAAAGATCCCGACGGAAACATATTCTCGCTGGTCAGCTTCGATGAAGTGACGCAATACATCGAATCGCAGCGGCGCGCGATCACGGAGAAGCGGGAGGAGGATCGGCGCGCGGCGCAAGAACTGGAAATCGCCAAGCAGGTGCAGGCGCGGCTGTTTCCGCAAACGCTGCCGGCGCTGAAATCGCTGGAATTTGCCGGAGTATGTTTGCCGGCGCGGCACGTGGGCGGGGATTATTATGATTTTTTGCAACTGGGCCAGGACCGGGTCGGGCTGATCGTGGGCGACATTTCCGGAAAAGGCATCGCGGCCGCGCTGCTGATGGCCAATCTTCAGGCGAACCTGCGAAGCCAGTGCGCGATTGCGGTCGATCAGCCGCAGCGGCTGTTGTGTTCCGTGAACCAGTTGTTCTGCGACAACACCGCCGATGCGGCGTTCGCCACGTTATTTTTCGCGGAATATGATGACGCGACGCGACGGCTGCGTTACGCCAACTGCGGGCACCTGCCGCCGCTATTGTTGCGGGCGGATGGTTCGCTTGAGCGGCTGCGCGCTACGGCGACGATTCTGGGCGCGTTCAAGGAATGGGATTGCGAGCTGGGTGAGTGCCAGATTTCGGCGGGGGATACGCTGGCGCTGTATACCGACGGCATCACGGAATCGTTCAGTCCAGGCGGCGAAGAATTTGGAGAAGGGCGGCTGGTGAATTGCCTGGAGAGGCATTGCGCGCTTTCGTCACAAGACTTGCTATCGGCGATCGTCGACGAAGTGCGGGGATTCAGCCCGCACGAGCAGCACGATGACATCACGTTGATCATCGCGAAATGTTTGCCCGCGTGACGGTGTTCGCGTATTTTGCGTCACCCCAAGACGAACTTCGGATCATAGGCCACGCCGTGCTTCCGAAGGAAAGCTAGGAACTCATTCTCAAACGACATCTTGCGATGATGTGTTTCTTGATTTTGGATGTAGCGCTCCACCGCTGGAAGGAGAGAGGCACTCACGCTGAAGGCGGCGTAGCCGTGTTGCCAAGCGAAAGTTCGCATTGATTGGCGCAGCCAACGGGACGAATTTGATTTGATGAGGAGAGTCAATTTCGCCAGTGAATGAGTTGCGGGCAATTGAAGCAAAATGTGGACGTGATCCTCGGCGCCACCAATTGCTAGAACATAGATGCTTTCCTTTCTGAAAGATGCCCACGATGAAGGCATATAGTTTCGGTTGCAGTTGTGGCGTGATGGTTTTGGCGCGATCTTTGGTGCTGAAGACCAGGTGGATTGTGTTTCGCGAGTAGCTGTGAGACATGTGCCGCGCCTCTGGCGCTCAGGCTCGTTTGATAGCGAACCTAGCGCTTGCGCGCTGGGCTTAGGTGTGCCGCACCTATGGTGCTGGTTTATCGCATTCTGTCATATATTATAAGATATTCATAGTATATATAGGTTACAGATCCTGCCAAGAGAGAAATGGCGTGGAAGGCGTGCGACATGGTCGCGGAGCCCTTTCGAGTTATAGCGTCGCGGATACCATCGCGGGTCAGTTAGACGGAGAACGAGGCACTTCGCACGAAGGCTGGTGCCGCGGGTGCGGCAGTGTTGAGTCTTGAGTTTTGAGCCTTTGGTCTTGCGTCTTTGCGTTTCCCCGATCAGGAGTCCACTTTTCGATTGACGCGGGGTGGACCTGGGGGTACCTTTTGTTGGTATTGAACCGATTTAATTCTGAATGAATCGCCAGCGCCCTGCGGTGCCGGCGCAAGGACCCCAGCCATGAACCGAACTGCATCCGTTCGCCTATGTTCTTTGTTTGTTGTGCTGCTTGCAGCTGTTGCGCCTGCGGCGCTCGCGCAGTCCATTCACGTGGATGCCACGCCTGCGCACTCGACGAACACGATTCGTCCTACGGAAGCGCTGGGAGCGGGCATCGATCGTTTGCCTTATGGCGCGGCGGACAAACTTTATGTTCCGGACACAATCAAGCAAGTGCTGTCGGCGGGCTGGCAGACGATTACCTACCGGCAAAATACGGAACTGCACATGGAGGCGTGGCACTGGAATCCGAATGGAACGTGGAGCGATCCGGCGGGCAAAGGTTATTTCGTGGGCAACGCGACTCCGGGCGCGGAACCGATTCGCCATTCGTATGGCTACCCGCTGCCGCATCGCGGCGTGACGCGCGACGACGGCACGGATACGGAAGGCTATTCGCGGCTTACGGACGGCGATCCGGTGACGTATTGGAAGAGCAATCCGTATCTGGCGGAACCGTACACGGGCGAATCCGACAGTCTGCATCCGCAATGGGTGATTCTCGATCTTGCCAAGCCGCGCGAGATTTCGGCGATTCGCATCGATTGGGCCGCGCCGTACGCGACGCACTTCGTGGTGCAGTATTTCACTGGGGAAGACGGCATTCGCAAGCCCACTTCCGGGGTGTGGGAGGCTTTTCCCGGCGGGGCGATCACGGATGGAAAAGGCGGCAGCGGCGTGCTGCAACTGGCGACCGCGCCGATCACCGCGCAATACATTCGCATTTTGATGACGGCTTCGTCGAATACGTGCGACACGCACGGCGCTGCGGACAAGCGAAACTGCCTGGGCTACGCGATTCACGAAATTTATCTGGGAACGGCTTCGTCGGACGGCAAGTTTCACGATCTGGTGCGCCACACTCCCGATCAGGACCAGACGATGACGTATTGCTCGTCGGTCGATCCATGGCACGAGCCCAGCGATCTGGACGAACATGCCGGCGAGCAAGTGGGGTTCGATCTTTTCTTCATGCCGGACGGCTATACGCGCGGGCTGCCGGCCATGATTCCCATTGCGATGATTTACAGCACGCCGGAAGACGCGGCCAACGAGCTTGCGTATCTTGAGAAGCGCGGCTATCCCATTTCGCACGTGGAGATGGGCGAAGAACCCGACGGGCACTTCATGAATCCCGAGGATTACGCCTCGTTTTATATCCAATTTGCCGCGGCGATCCATCGCGTCGATCCGAAACTTAAACTTGGCGGGCCGATTTACACGGGCGTGAACAAGGACATTGAAACGTGGCCGGACGCGAGCGGGCAAACTTCGTGGACGCGGCGGTTCGTGAATTATTTGAAATCGCACGAGAAGATCGATGAACTCGCGTTCTTCTCTTTTGAACATTATCCAAATGAGCCGGGGAAGATACAGTGGAGCAATTTGTATGACGAGCCCAAGCTGGTGACCGGTATCATGAAGATCTGGCGCGAAGACGGCGTGCCGGACAATGTGCCGCTGCTGATTACGGAATCGAATCTTTCGTGGGTGGATTCGGAAGCGTTCCCGGATATTTTCGGGGGGTTGTGGCTGGCAGATTATATTTGTTCGTTCCTGAATGGCGGCGGTCAGGCGGTTTATTTCTTTCATTACATGCCGGAACCGATTGGGCGCGGGATTAATAATTCGCATGGGACGTTTGCGATGTTTTCCGCGGATCGGGAATACAAAATATTGCAACCGCTGTCGCAGTATTTTTCGAGCCAGCTGATTAATCTGGAGTGGGTGCAACCGGGCAATGGCGAACACCATTTGTTCGACGCGGTGAGTGATATTTCCGATGGCGCGGGCCACCAACTGGTGACGGCGTACGCGGTGCACCGTCCGGATGGGGAATGGTCTTTGCTGATTATCAATAAGGATCAGGAAAATGCTCACAGCGTGAAGATTTCTTTCGACGATGCGGCGCAAGCGGGCGTTGGATACTTTTCCGGACCAGTTACGGTGAAAACGTTTGGGAAGGCGCAGTACCAGTGGCACCCTGGGACCCTCACCGCCGATCCGGACGGGCCGATCGCGACGGCTACGATTAGCGGGGATGCGAATAGCGCGGTGGAATTGCCGGCGTCGTCGATTGTGGTGCTGCGGGGAAATGTGAGTTGGCCTGCGGCGGCGGGGAGTAAGGCGCGGCGGTGATGTTGCGTTTCATTCAGCGATTAGCTTCGAGATTTTGAGATCTTGCGGACGTGGGGCGCGGCAGTGCGGCGCCCCTACAAAGAGGTTTCGCGCGGTGTGGGGTGTCAGGGTGGTTACGGGCGGCGCAACTGTGTGTTTTTGAGTAAGTATTGATTCTACAGTGGTTACTGGAATTCAGTGCTGTAAGTGCGGATTCCAAAGACGTTGTAAGTCATTTGTTTTGATAATGATATGTAAGTGCGCACGGCAAAGGGGTTACAAGGCCATGTTTTGTAAGTGCGCATTCTAAAGAGGTTGGGTCCATCTTGGCTGCGATTTGATTTGCTCCGAGATGGCATCGAGTTCGGGGGCAGGATCGGATGGGTTAGCGAAGTGGGGTTGAGGTTCGTCGAGTTTGGCCATGGGAGAGTAGTCATGAGCTTGGCGGATGAGGTGTTCCAAGTGCTGGCCTTCAGGATAAGCCATGAGCAGTTCGCGAGTGGCGGCATTGCTGGCCTGCAGCATGACTTTAGAGAGATTGACGAGCTGGGTGGCGGCTTTGGGAGGAATGCTACCGTCGGCGATAGCGGCAAAGAGGCGACCGAGGGAACGGTTGAGCGCCGAAGCGGAAACGAAGTTGTGGGTGACATGTTCGGAAATATGGCTGGTGGTCCAGTCGGCTTCGCGAAGGTGATGGAGTTTGCGCTCGTGATGGAGGCAGTACAGGGACTTGTAACGCGGGAGCGAGCGGCACTGGCGGCCATCGGAATAGACGAAAGCACACGTAGACGTGCGGACTTCGGAAGATTGTTTCTTCATGAAGATCTCCTGAAAATTTGGATTGTAAATGGAGACGCCCGCGGGATGCGCGGGCGCACTGCTCTACATGGCAAAGTGTAGATATTCGTTATTATATTGTCAAGTAAAATGTAAGCGCTAGCCAATTATTTGGGCGCGCCTTAGCGCAGGGCTATTGTGGGCCGTATTTCTTGGCTTGCTGGGTTCGGGAGTTAAAGACCTCAAACTTGCCGTCGGGCCAGGCGGTGAGTTCCAAATCGAAACCGGCATCATCGGGTCCTTGGGGATTCGCGATGAATTCCGTAGGGACGTTGTGGGTGGCGCCACCCTCGTCGGAGTAATGGACCTGCCAGAGATTTTCGAGGCGGGGAGACTTCTCAATGATGTTCCAGACTGAGGGGGAACCACCCTTCTTGGCGCCGTTGTCCATGATTGCTACGCGGGGAGCGATGGCGTTGACGAAGGCGGGACCGTCGCTTTGTTCCCAGCCATGGTGCGAGACAACGAAGATATCGATGGGACCGATCTTGTTGCGGGGGCAGACCAATTCCATTTCTTTGTCGTGAGTGAGATCGCCTAAATCCAGGATGCGGAGCTTTCCGAAAGCGATGAAAGTGCCGAGGGAGCGGCCGTTTTCGGTCTGATCGGCGGGATAGTGCCCGGCGTCCTTACAGGCGGGATTGTCCTGGCCGGCGCCCGGCAGCGGATCATTGATTACGGCACCGTCGGCACTGAGTACGGTGGCGTGGATGCCGCGGATGGGCAGGCTGTCACCGGGTTTGAGGGTGAGCCGCTTTACAGTTTTACTGTTCACCAATTCCTGGTAGGCGGCCCAACCCTGAACGGTGGGCTGGTCAGTGGTTTCGCGGTTGTCGCCGTGGTCGAGAACGGTGCCCACGGGGATGCGGGCGACCAACTGGGGCAGGCCGCCGACGTGGTCTTCGTGGAAGTGGGTGATCAAGACGTAGTCAATCTTGGAGATTCCGGCTCTTCTGGCGGCGGCCACGATGCGATCGGCGTCGCGGCCGTTGTTGCCGGGCCAACCGGTGTCGATGAGGAGGGATTCGCCGGCGGGAGTGACGAACAAAGTGGCCTGGCCGCCCTCGACATCGACAAAAAAGATGCGGAGAGGCTTCGCGGCATCGGGAGCAGCCCACGCTGTCACGCAAGAAAGGAGAATGATCGCGAGAACGGCACAGGAAATTCTTGGCAAGCGATGGATTATTGCGACGCTGCGAATGAAAGATCGAGTGCGGGACATGATTGGCCCTTTCGGTGGAGGAAAACCATAAAATCATCGTTCGCTGGCGCGCCTTTCGTCAAGCGAATCCTTCGCGGCGATTGCGTTTACGGCTTGATTTTGCGTTATTATCCGGCGGGTGGGAACATTGATGCGAAGATGCGGAAAGTTCAGCCCGAGGACAGACTCATGAGGAAGCTGCGCAGCCAGGAATGGTACGGACGTAAGGACCGCGACGGATTTTTGTATCGAAGCTGGATGAAAAATCAGGGATGGCCGCCGGATTTATTCGATGGGCGCCCGCTCATAGGGATTTGCAATACGTTTTCGGAGTTGACGCCGTGCAACGCGCATTTCCGGGAGCTGGCCGAATTCGTGAAGCGCGGTGTGTGGGAGGCGGGAGGCTTCCCGTTGGAATTTCCGGTGATGTCGCTGGGAGAGACGCAGCTGCGGCCGACGGCGATGCTGTTTCGTAACCTGGCCAGCATGGACGTGGAAGAATCCATTCGCGGGAATCCGATGGATGGCGTGGTGCTGATGATGGGCTGCGACAAAACCACTCCTTCCCTGCTGATGGGCGCGGCTTCCTGCGATCTGCCGACGATTGGCCTTTCCGGCGGGCCGATGCTTTCCGGAAAATTCCACGGCAAGGATTTGGGATCCGGCACGGGCTTGTGGCAAATGACGGATGCGCTGCGCACGGGCAAGATGACGCAGCAGGATTATTTTGAGGCGGAAAGCTGCATGCATCGCTCGAAGGGGCATTGCATGACGATGGGGACGGCGTCGACGATGGCCAGCATGGTGGAAGCGCTGGGAATGAGTTTGCCGGGAAACGCGGCGATTCCGGCGGTGGATGCGAGGCGAAACACGCTGGCGCAATTGACAGGGCGGCGGATTGTGCAGATGGTACACGAGGACTTTCGGATGTCTCGGATTCTGACACGCGAGGCGTTTGAAAATGCGATTTTTGCGAATGCGGCGATTGGCGGGTCGACGAACGCGGTGATTCATCTGATTGCGCTCGCCGGGCGCGTTGGCGTGTCTTTGCAGCTGAGCGATTTCGACCGGCTGGGGTCCACGCTTCCCTGCCTGGTGGACATTCAGCCTTCGGGAAAACACCTGATGGAAGATTTTTTCTACGCGGGCGGATTGCCTGTGGTGCTGCGGGAATTGGGAGAAGCTGGGGTGTTGCATCGCGAGGCGCTGACCGCGAATGGGGAGACGATGTGGAAGAACGTGACGGAGGCTCCGTGCTGGAACCGGGAAGTGATTCGAGAATTTGCGAACCCGTTTAAGCCGAGCGCGGGGATTGCGGTGCTTCGCGGGAACCTGGCGCCGGATGGGGCGGTGATCAAGCCGTCAGCGGCGAGCCCGCAATTGTTGCAGCATCGCGGGAGGGCGGTGGTGTTTGAGACGATCGAGGATTATCACGCGCATGTGGATGACGAGAATCTGGACATCGACGAGAGCTGCGTGATGGTGCTGAAGAATTGCGGGCCGCGCGGGTATCCGGGGATGGCCGAAGTGGGCAACATGGCGTTGCCTGCGAAATTGCTGCGCAAAGGCGTGAGCGACATGGTGCGCATTTCGGATGCGCGGATGAGCGGGACAGCGTATGGGACGGTGGTGCTGCATGTTGCGCCGGAAGCCGCGGCGGGCGGACCGCTGGCGCTGGTGCAATCGGGGGATATGATCGCGTTGGATGTTGCGAAGCGATCGTTGCAGCTTGAAGTGGATGAGGCAACGCTGGCGCGTCGGAGGGCGCAGTGGAAGGCGCCGGCTTTACCGGAGCGCGGGTGGGTGCGGCTGTATACGGAACATGTGTTGCAGGCGGATAAGGGCGCGGATCTGGATTTTCTGGTGGGGAAGAGTGGCGCGGCGGTGGCGCGGGATTCGCATTGAGGGGTGTGGGTTATCTTTTGAGTTGGGTTGAGGAGAACGGCTAACACAAGAACCCGCATGCAAAACCGGCATGTGGGGCACCCGGCTGGTTGGAAAATAGAAGAGGGAAAATGGAAATAGGCGGAGGCGGAGTTTCCTCAGGGGCTGAAGCCCAATTTTCTTGACGCTAATGTCGGAGCTGAAGCTCCGACCCCCTAAGCTTCCTGGTGGGCGGCAGGATTGGACAAGCGGACCCGACCAGAAGCTAGTAGGAACCTGGATGCCGGAACGGCATGTTAGCAGGAAAGTAGAAAGTGGAAAGTGGGCGGAGGAGACGGGTTGCGCTTGTTGCGGGACGCGGTTTGATCTGAATTTCTATTTTCCACTTTTCCGTGTTCAAGTTTCCCGCTTCCACATTTTCCTTTTTCTCTTTTCTATTTCTATTTTCTGTTTTGTATTTCTGGATTCTCGCCGGTGGCAGATTCGGCTCAGCGGGCGGTCCAGCCTCCGTCTATCAGGAGGGTTTCGCCGGTGATCAGGGAGGCGGCGGGTGAGGCCAGGAAGACTACTGCGCCTGCTACTTCCATGGGTTCGCCGATGCGGTGGAGGGCGGCGATGCGTTCGACGGTGTCGGCATGGACGCCGGGATCTGCCAGATAGGATTCCGTGCCGGGCGTGCGGATGAAAGTGGGAGCGACGGCGTTAACGGTAATGTTGTGCTTGCCCCATTCGATGGCGAGGCATTTGGTGAGGTGGGCGATGGCGGCTTTGGTCATGCAATAGACGGATTCGGTGGGTAGCGCGGCGAAGCCTGCCTGGGAGCTCATGTTGATGATGGCGCCCTTTTTCTGACGGATCATTACGCGGGCGGCGGCCTGGCTGGTGAAGAACGTTCCTTTCAGATTTACGGCGAGGGTGTCGTCAAAATCTTTTTCGCGGACATTTTCGGCGAGATTTTCCGGGGCGATGCCTGCGTTGTTGACGAGTATGTCCAGGCGGCCGAATTGTTTCACGGTGCGATCGACGGCTTGGAAAATTTGGCCCATGTGGCTGACGTCCATCTGCAGGGGGAGGACTTTTCTGCCGAGCTTGCGGATTTCGGCGGCTATGCCGGCGTCGGCGTCCACGTCGCGCAGGCCGAGGGCGATGTCCGCCCCGGCGTCGGCGAGAGCCAGGGCGATTGCGCGACCGAGGCCGCGGGCGGCGCCAGTTACCAGGGCGACCTGGCCGTGCACGGTGAAACGGGGATATTCCATGGTGGTTCTCCGTTGGTTGATTGAAAGACGAGCTATTGTAGCGTAGGCGTCGAGTGGCGCAGGTGATAAGGGCTTGGATGGAAAAAACCGCAGAAGTCGCGGACCCACCCGCGCTAAGGTCGAAGAGGGATTCCTCACTTCGCGGACTCCGTTCGGAATGACGTTTTTTTTGTGTTATGCGGAGGAAGTCAAGGCCCACCCTTCGCGAAGGGCGCGCTCAGAGTGGGGCGCCCAGGAAGGCGCTGCGAAGAGCTGTATCCATTGCGGGGGTGGGCACATCTATTGAGCCATGGAATACAGACAACTTGGCTATTCAGGATTGAAGGTGCCACTGCTTTCGTTTGGCACCGGCACGTTTGGCGGCGGAAACGAATTTTTCAAGGCGTGGGGCAGCAGCGACGTGGCGGAAGCTACGCGGCTGGTGGATATTTGCCTGGAGGCGGGCGTAAATCTTTTTGACACCGCGGATATTTACTCCAACGGTATGTCCGAAGAGATTCTGGGAAAAGCGATCGCGGGGAAACGGAACCGCGTGCTGATTTCGTCGAAGGCCACGTTTCGCATGGCGGATGGCCCGAACGAACTGGGATCTTCGCGGTATCACCTGATTCAGGCGTGCGAGGACAGTTTGCGGCGGCTGGGCGTGGAGACGATCGACATTTACCACATGCATGGCTTTGACGCGCTGACGCCGGTTGAGGAAACGCTGAAGACGCTGGATACGCTGGTGCAGAGCGGGAAGGTGCGGTACATCGCGTGTTCGAATTTTTCCGGCTGGCACCTGATGAAATCGCTGTCGGTTTCGGAGCGCTACGGGTGGGCGCGGTACGTGGGTCATCAGGTTTACTATTCGCTGATCGGCCGGGAATATGAATGGGAATTGATGCCGCTGGGCCTGGATCAGAAAGTTTCGGCGCTGGTCTGGAGCCCGCTGGGCTGGGGGCGGCTGACGGGGAGAATCCGGCGCAACGCGCCTCTGCCGGAAACGAGCCGGCTGCACAAGACGGCAGATTTGGGGCCACCGGTGCAAAACGAATATTTGTACAAAGTGGTGGACGCCCTGGATGAAGTGGCGAAAGAAACGGGCAAGACAGTGCCGCAGATTGCATTGAACTGGCTGTTGCAGCGGCCGACGGTGGCGAATGTGATTATCGGGGCGCGCGACGAAAAGCAGTTGCGGCAGAATCTGGGGGCCGCTGGGTGGAGTTTGACTGCGGAACAGATTGCGAAGCTGGATGCGGCGAGCGAGGTGACGCCGATTTATCCGTACTGGCACCAGAGGCAGTTTACGGAGAGGAATCCGTTGCCTACGAAGGGGTAGGCGTTTGGCTTGAGAAACCAAGAGGGATTCCTCACTTCGCGGACTCCGTTCGGAATGGCGGTTTCTTTTTGGGGGGATGAAGCCCAAGTGCACAGTGCGGACTCCCGTGCGGAATGACCGTAAGCGGCTGGTATGAACCGTCTGGACTAAGTGTGAGTAATTAAGGATGCTGCCCGATGTGGGCACATCGACAAGTGTCCACGAGGGATAAATGGACACTTCCGAGCAGCGGACCATTGAGACTGTTACTCACGTAAAGAGGCGGCGGAGATCGGTCGAAGAGAAACGACGAATCGTTGAAGAGACCTTGGGTGCTGGCGCGTCGGTAGCCCGGGTGGCGCAGCGACATGCGATCAACGCCAACCAAGTATTTTCCTGGCGCAAGAGGTATCGTGAAGGGCGACTGGGCAAGAGCAGCAAGCTCCTACCTGTAACCGTTTCAGACATTCCAGAGAGTAAATGCAGGCGAGTTGGCAGTATGTCTGCGCCATCGGCTGTCGGGACGATGGAGATAAAACTTTCGAGAGGAACACTTCGCATCGCCGGAACTGTGGACGTGGTGGCGTTGCGCGCGGTACTCGAGTGCCTAGCGGGATGATCGGGCTACCGGCAGGAACGCGCATCTGGATCGCCGCAGGCGTAACGGATCTTCGTCGCGGCTTTACCGGGCTGAGCGGAATGGTGCAAACGGCACTTCAGGAGAATCCATTTTCGGGTCATGTGTTTGTTTTCCGAGGGCGGCGGGGTGATCTGATCAAGATGTTGTGGTGGGACGGCGATGGTCTTTGTCTTTTTGCAAAAAGAATCGAGCGAGGAAAATTCACGTGGCCACAAGCAACGAGCGGAACAGTCGCACTGACGCCCGCACAGCTATCGATGTTGCTCGAAGGAATCGATTGGCGACGCCCCGTGCGCAGCCACGATCCGCAGATGGCCGTGTAAAGAAAAGATTTTGCTATTTTTCTGATGTGTTTTCATCACGCTGTAAAGGAACTGCGCTATGTTCGCGGCAATGGATGCCGCCACACTTCCTGATCTCGATCAACTCGATTCCAAAGCGCTGAAGTCCCTCATCCTGGCACTGCATGAGCAAGCCTTTTCGCATCGGAAACAGCTCACCACACAGCAAGAAGAAACCCTTTCTCAGCGCGAGCAGCTCGCTTCGCGCGATGCAGAAATCGAGCACTTGAAGCTGCTCATCGCAAAACTACGCCGCATGGAATTCGGCCGGTCGTCGGAGAAGAGGGAAAGTCAGATCGAACAACTGGAACTGCGGCTGGAAGAGCTGGAGGTGAGGCGCAGAAAAGAAAGAACTGCAACTCCAGGATCAACGGGAAGCACTACCGTGGCGCGCCCTGTGCGGCGGCCCTTACCCGATCACTTACCAAGGGAAGTGCGAAAGTGTCTTCCGAAGCACGAAGCTTGTCCGGACTGTGGCGGGAAGCTAAAGCATCTTGGTCAGGATATTTCGGAGATCCTGGAGTACGTGCCAG
Source organism: Candidatus Acidiferrales bacterium (assembly GCA_963709705.1). GTDB lineage: Bacteria > Acidobacteriota > Terriglobia > Acidiferrales > UBA7541 > Acidiferrum. Next base: position 234,366 of record CAVPXU010000009.1, on the reverse strand, counting down.
CCAGTCTCAAAGTCATCCAATACGTTCGTCCCAAGCTGGCTTGTGCCGGCTGCGATCGGATCGTGCAGGCGGAAGCCCCGAGCCGGCCAATCGAGCGAGGGATGGCGGGTCCTGGGCTTTTGGCGCATGTGCTGAGCTCGAAATACTGCGACCACCTACCGCTGTATCGTCAGTCGCAGATCTTTGCGCGTTCCGGTGTGGAGTTGGATCGTTCCACCCTGGCAGAGTGGGTAGGTGGATCGAGTGAGCTACTGGCGCCGCTCGTCGAAGCTCTGCGACGTCACGTTCTGTCTGCCGGCAAACTACACGCGGATGACATTCCGGTTCCGGTGTTGGCACCAGGGTTGGGCAAGACCAAAACGGGACGGCTGTGGACCTACGTGCGCGACGATCGCCCCGCAGCAGACAACACACCCGCTGCGGTGTGGTTCGCGTATTCGCCGGATCGCAAGGGCGAACACCCGCAATCTCATCTGCGCAACTTTACCGGCACACTGCAAGCGGATGGTTACGCCGGCTTTGATCAGATCTACACAGCAGGCCGCGTTCAGGAAGCGGCGTGCTGGGCGCACGTACGGAGAAAGTTTTACGATCTTGAGGTCGCGCACAAATCTCCGGTTGCCGCTGAGGCTCTGGAACGCATCGCGGAGTTATATGCCATCGAAAAAGAAATCCGAGGACGTCCACCCGACGAGCGGCGTGAGGTTCGCAACACGCGCGGTCGACCATTACTGGAATCGCTGAAGCAATGGCTCGAAGAGACATTGGGGAAACTCTCGAGAAAATCCGACACGGCCGTGGCCGTTCGTTACGCGCTAGGACGGTGGGAGGCGCTGCTGCGCTTCTGTGATGACGGCCGCATCGAAATCGATAATAATGCGGCGGAACGAGCGTTGCGGGTCGTGGCTCTGGGAAGAAAGAATTTTCTTTTCGCGGGCTCCGATGGTGGGGGAGAAAGCGCCGCGACGCTGTACAGCCTGATCGGAACGGCTAAACTAAACGGGATCGATCCGGAAAGCTACTTGCGGAACGTACTGTCCCGCATTGCGGATCACCCGGTAAATCGCATCGAGGAGTTGCTCCCTTGGCACGTCGCCGTAAGCCTACCCGCCGCACCCGAGGCGGCCTGAACGAAAACGCTGCAGATAATTTCGCTGACCTGCCCTACGTCAACGAGATCATCGAACTCGGTGAAATCAGTATCGGGGTCGTTCCTCCCCTAACAGAATGCGTGGCCGTCGCGCATGAGGGGAAACACACGTTAGCCATGCTGGTACGGCGAAAAGGGGAAACTCTGGCCCAGTTACTGACTCGGTTGGACCTGGCCATCGCCAGAGCCCAGACAGAAGACGTATTCACCGATGAGGTGAACCACGCCGGCTTTCACCAGCCCTAACACCACACATCCCTTCGTTGCCAGATGGTTAGTTCCAGTTTCAGACGTTCTGTGGTGGCTATGAAGAAAACCTATACGGATAAACAGGGCCAGTACCTGGCCTTCATCCATTACTACAGCAAAATCCACAGATGTTCGCCCTCAGAGGCCGAGATGCAGCAGTACTTTCTGGTCTCGCCGCCTGCCGTACATCAGATGGTCTTGACACTCGAAGCGCGCGGACTCATCACGCGAACCCGCGGGCAGGCCCGATCCATCCATCTGCTGATCTCACGAGATGAGCTACCCGACTTGGCCTAGCTGACTGGCGAAAAACTCCAGGCAGGATTTCGGTCAACCAGATCGTCAAGACGGTCTGTCATTGACGCTTACGAATGACCCGTCGGATGTGAATTTGGAGTGGAACCCCAAGATGCCGGCCTGAAGGCGCGGCGCTACAGGATTTTGGAAATGAGAAAGCCCGCGACAGTTTTTTTGCTGGCGCGGGCTTTGATGTTTGCGGAGGCGGGCTTGGTTAGCTTCTGGCTTCGACGGCTTCCTGGACTTTGCTCTTTTCTTTCTTTTCCTTTTTCTTGAATTCGTAGCTGACGAGTTCCAGGATGGCCACCTTTGCGCCATCGCCCACGCGGATGCCCGCGGGGATGATGCGCGTGTAGCCGCCAGCGCGATCGGCGAACTTCGGCGCGATTTCGCTGAACAGCTTTTTGGTGACCGCCGGGGTCATGATGTAAGCGGCAGCCTGGCGGCGCGATTGCAATGTGTCGCGCTTGCCGAGGGTGATCATCTTCTCCGCCACGGGGCGGGTGGCCTTGGCGCGCGTGAGCGTGGTGGTGATGCGGCCGTGTTCAAGCAGATTGGTGACGAGGTTACGCAGGGTGGCGCGGCGGTGCCACGGGTTGCGGCCTAATTTTGATCCTGACTTCAGATGTCGCATGCTTGGTTCCTCGAGAAGTTAAAAGTTTTCAGTTATAAGTTTTACGTCAAAACCGTTTCGGACCGCCGGAAACGGCCCGCCTCGAAAGGCGGGCCCTAGAAAGACACTGGCAAGGCAGCAGCGGCCGGTTACAGGCCGATGGTTTCGTCGGAGCTTGGCGGAGCGGTCTGGCTCGGGAGCGGCGGCCAGATAATGCGGCCGTGCTCATCGAACTTCATGCCCAAACTGAGGCCCATCTTCACCAGTATATCCTTGATCTCGTTGAGCGATTTGCGGCCGAAGTTTTTGGTCTTCAGCATTTCGTTTTCGCTCTTCTGCACGAGCTCGCGGATGGTCTGGATGTTGGCGTTTTTCAGGCAATTGTAGCTGCGCACGGAAAGCTCGAGCTCTTCCACGGAGCGATCGAGGTGCTCGAGGCGCGGATCGTGGACGGTGTCTGTGGGAATTTCCACGTTCTCGACGGGCTCTTCGAAGTTGATGAAGATGCTCATGTGATCCTTGACGAGCTTGGCGGCGAGGCCGACGGCATCGGACGGCGTGATCGCGCCATTGGTCCACACTTCGAGCATCAGTTTTTCGTAGTCGGTCATCTGTCCCAAACGAGCGGACTCGACGGCGAAGTTAACCTTACGCACGGGGGAGTGGACGCTGTCCACCGGGATGTAGCCGATGGGCAGATCTTCGTCATAGTTGCGGTCCGCGGCGACATAGCCACGGCCATTCTTGACGCGCATCTCGATACGGAGCTTGCCGCCTTCACTGACGGTGGCGATGTACACGCTTTTATCGAGAACGGCAAAGTCCGAATCTTCCTCGACGTGCGCGCTGGTGACCACGCCGGGCTGCTCGACGTTGAGATAGATGGTCTTCGGCAGATCGTTGTTCAGCTTGATCGGGACCTGCTTGAGATTCAGGATGATGTCCGTGGCATCTTCGACGACGCCCGGGATCGAGGAGAATTCGTGCAGCACTCCGTCGATCTTGACCGCAGTGATTGCCGCTCCCTCGATGGAGCTGAGCAACGCGCGACGCAGGGCGTTCCCCACCGTCGTGCCCCAGCCGCGTTCGAAGGGCTGAGCGGAAAACCGCCCGTACTTTTCTGTCAGCGATTCAAATTCTGGCGCAAGACGCTTCGGTTTCTGAAATCCCTTCCACATCGTGTTCCTTCCTTCTGTGGCCAACGTTGCCGGCCACGTGAAACAGTTCCAAGTTGTCAGTTCCAAGTGATAAGTAATCCCTGACTTAGAACTTAATGCTTACTTCTCGCCCCGAGCTTCAAGCTGACCGGTCTAAAGACCGGCCACTACAAAGGATTACTTGGAGTAGAGTTCGACGATCAGTTGCTCGTTAATAGGCGGCGTCTGCACGTCATCGCGCTTCGGCAACGCCACAACTTTAGCCTTGAACTGATCGCGTTCCTGTTCGAGCCATGGCACCGTGCTCTGGCTCTGGGCGACGTTGCGCGCTTCAAGAACCATGGCGTTCTGGTGCATCTTTTCCTTGATGGCGATGTCTTCGCCGACATTCACCTGGTACGACGGGATGTTGACTTTCTTCCCGTTGACCCGCACATGTCCGTGGAGCACGAGCTGCCGCGCCTGGGACCGCGAGGACGCCAGGCCGGCGCGCCAGACAACGTTGTCCAGGCGGCGCTCGAGCATGATGATGAGGTTTTCACCAGTGGGACCCTTGGAGCGCTCCGCCTTTTCGAAATAATTGCGGAACTGGCGTTCCAACAGCCCGTAGGTGCGCTTAACTTTCTGTTTCTCGCGCAGTTGCAGGCCGTAGCCGGCAACCTTGGCGCGCCGCGACTGCCCGTGCTGTCCCGGCACAAAATTGCGCTTCTCAATCGCGCACTTGTCCGTGAAGCACCGCAGGCCTTTTAGAAATAGCTTCTGCCCTTCCCGGCGGCACAGGCGGCAAACTGCATCTCGATGTCTTGCCAACTTCGATTCTCCCTTCGCGAATACTTTCTAAGTTCCGAGTCTTAAGTTCCAAGATCCAAGTTGTTATAAGTTCCAAGCCTTAAGTTCGAAGTTTCGGAAAAACCTGCCTTACTTATGACCTATCACTTATAACTGAAAACTTTGTCAGACACGCCGGCGCTTGGGCGGGCGGCAGCCGTTATGGGGAATCGGCGTGACGTCGCGAATGACCACGATGTGCAGGCCGGCGGCGGCGAGGGCGCGCACGGCGGATTCACGGCCGGAGCCAGGACCCTTGACGCGGACTTCCACGCTCTTCATGCCAAACTGGTCGCGGGCGGCGCTGGCGGCAGCCAACGAGGCCTGCTGCGCGGCGTAAGGCGTGCCTTTGCGCGAACCCTTGAAACCGATCGAGCCCGCGGAGGAATTGCAAATCACGCGGCCATCGGGATCGGTGATGGTGATCTGCGTGTTGTTGAAGGAAGCGGAGACGTGCACGAGACCGTGGGGAACCGTGCGGCGTTCCTTCTTCTTCTTAAATTCCTTCTTCTTTTTTGATGCCGCGGCCGGTTTGCCTGGTGCTGCTGCGTCCGGTCCGGCGTTCTGCTGCTCTTTAGCCACGTTTCACTCCATTCGTTCGAAGTAATAAGTTGTAAGTCGTCAGTTTTAAGTAACGCGCGTTTTGCACTTATTACTTAGAACTCAAAACAAAAAACCGCTTTAGCTGCCGACCGGTCTAAAGACCGGCCACTACATTAGCCCTTCTTGCCCTTGATCTGCTTCTTGCCGGCGACGGCGCCGCGGCGCGGGCCCTTGCGGGTGCGCGCGTTGGTGTGCGTACGCTGGCCGCGAACCGGAAGATTGCGGCGGTGACGAATACCGCGATAAGCCTGGACTTCAATCAGGCGGCGGATGTTCATCTGGATCTCTTTGCGGAGATCGCCTTCGACGCGGCCTTCCTGCTCGATGACGGTACGAATACGGTTCACTTCGTCTTCGGTAAGATCGCGAACTTTCTTGGTGAAGTCCACATTGGCCTTTTCGGCAATGCTCTTCGCGCGAACCTGTCCGATGCCGTAGATCGAGGTCAAGCCAACCCAAAGCCGCTTCTGCGGCGGAAGATCAACACCTGCGATACGTGCCATGGTTTCTCCTCGCTCCCCTTATCCCTGACGCTGCTTGTGCTTCGGATTGGTGCAGATTACCCGAACCACGCCACGGCGGTGGATGACTTTGCATTTATCACAAATTTTTTTCACGCTTGCCCGAACTTTCATTGCTCACTCCTGTGTTACCAGTTCTAAGTTCTAAGTAAAACGGCTTTTACTTTTTACTTAGAACTTATGACTACTTACTTTACCGTTCTGGCCCTTCAAAACTCTTTCAATTCCACTGCCGCAGGGCTCGCGGACTCGCCCTGCTTGCTGGCCGGTCTAAAGTCCGGCCACTACAAAGGCTACTTGTAGCGATATACGATGCGGCCGCGGGTGAGATCGTAGGGGGAAAGCTCCACCGCCACTTTGTCTCCCGCCAGGATCCGGATGAAGTTCTTGCGCATCTTTCCGGAAACGTGGGCCAACACCTTATGCTTGTTCTCCAACTCCACACGGAACATCGCGTTGGGCAATGGCTCCAGAACGGTGGCCATCACTTCAATCGCGTCCTCCTTGGGATTGCCGGAGTCGCCCTTGTCGTTCTTCTTTTTGTCTTCAAACGGCTGCTTCGCCATATGCTCCTGTACTGACTGCAAGTTCGAAGTAATCAGTTTTAAGTAAACCCGTTTTACTCAGCACTTAAAACTTACAACTTATAACTTCCTCACCAGCTAGGCCCAGTCATTTCCTTTGGCCGGGTCAAAATCCACGGGCCGTTGGCGGTGACCGCAACGGTGTGCTCGAAATGCGCCGAAGGACTGCCATCGGCGGTTTCCGCCACCCATTCGCCGCGCATCTGCACATCGGGCCGGCCCGCATTCACCATCGGTTCGACGGCGATGACCATGCCTTCCTGCAAACGAGCGCCGCGCCCTGGCTCGCCGTAGTTGGGAAGGTTGGGTTCATCGTGCATCCTGGTGCCGATGCCATGCCCCACAAACTCCCGCACCACCGAAAAGCCATGCTGCTCGACCCAACTCTGCACCGCGTATCCGACATCGCCCAAGCGATTTCCAGGACGCATCTTGTCAATCGCGCGATCCAGCGATTCGCGGGTCACATCCAGCAGCTTCTGCAGCTCCGGCCGGATCTTTCCCACGGGCACGGTAACCGCCGAATCGCCGTAGTAGCCGTTGACTTCCATGCCAAAGTCGATCGAGACGATGTCGCCTTCGCGCAATTTACGCTTGGGCGACGGTATCCCGTGAACGATCTCACTGTTCACCGACGTGCAGAGCACGCAGGGATACCCACGGTATCCTTTGAACGCCGGCTTTCCATGACCTTTGGCGATCAGCCTGACGGCGATCTCCTCCAGATCCATGGTGCTCAGCCCGGGCGCAACCTGCGCGCGAAGCGCGTTCAAAACCTCATGCACGGCCTGGCCCGCGCGGTACATCTTTTCCAGCTCAGCGGCGCTGCGTAATTGAATCGCCATCTTTCAACGCGCTCCGCTTATGCTGGCCACGGCCTGCTCAATCTCCTGCTGTACTTCCTGCACGCTCTTGCTTGCATCGACTTCATGCAAAGCGCCGAGGCGGCGGTAGTAGCTCACCAGCGGCGCGGTCTGCTTCTCATACGAGTGCAGGCGCTGGCTGATGACTTCTTCGCGATCGTCCGGCCGCTGGATCAATTCGCCGCCGTCGTTATCGCAAATCCCTTCGACCTTAGGCGGGCGGTCGTAGATATTATAAATCTCGCCGCCAACCTTGCAGGTTCTCCGGCCGGTCAAGCGCCGGAGCAACAGCGCTTTACCGATGACCATGTGAATCACGAACGGCTGCTTGAATCCCTGCCTCTTCAGCATTTCACCCAGATACTTCGCCTGGGCGACCGTCCGCGGAAAACCGTCAAACACGAAACCATGACTGCAATCCGGCTGCTCAATCCGCTCGGCGACCATTCCCAACACCAGCGAATCGGGCACCAGCTCGCCGCGCCCCATGATCGGCTTGGCTTTCAAGCCGAGCGGAGTGCCCTTGGCGATATGCTCGCGAAGCATATCCCCCGTCGAGAGGTGCGGCACACCGTACTTGGCCGCCAGCACCTTCGCCTGGGTTCCTTTCCCGGAACCCGGAGGTCCAAGAAAAATCACGGCGCGGTCGAGTTTTGCAACAGGACGCTGTTCCAGCGCCACGTTGTCGTCTCCCTTAGTCTAGCGACGGCCGCGCACTCTTCCCTTACGCGCAAAACCTTCGTAATTGCGCATGACGAGTTGTGCCTCCAACTGCTGCACGGTATCCATCGCCACGCCCACCACGATCAGGAGCGAGGTGCCACCGAAATAAAACGTCACACCCAGACCATGCAAAATCGCATTCGGCAAATGCCGGTCAAACCAGTCACCGCCCAGCCATACGGGCAAGTGGTTCAGAGCAATACCCGCAATCATCCATTCCGGCAAGATACAAACGACGGCCAGGTAGATGGCGCCGATGAAGGTCAAGCGCTTCAGAATGACGCTGACATATTCGGAGGTGCTGCGTCCCGGACGGATGCCGGGAATGAACCCGCCGTTCTTGCGCATGTTGTCCGCGACTTCCGTGGGATTGAAGACGATTCCCACATAAAAGAACGCGAAGATGACAATCATGGCGATGTACAGCAAGGTGTAAAGTGGCTCGCCCCACTTCAACTTGTCCGCAATGCCCTTGACGAAGGGCCACCGAGTGCCGAGAACCAAAGCCGCGGTGGCGGGAAACGCCAGGAGCGAACTTGCGAAAATCGGCGGAATCACGCCGCCGGAATTGACGCGCAACGGAAGATACGTTGCCTGGCCACCCATGACGCGGCGGCCGACCACGCGCTTGGCATACTGCACCGGGATGCGCCGCTGGGCGCCTTCGACGAACACGATGAAGGCTACGACCGCGACCATTAGAGCGAGCAGGAGAAGGACAGCCATCGGGGTAAATGCGCCCCAAGCCTGCGTCTTCACCTTTTCATACAGGTCGCCGATGGCGCGAGGCAAACCGACGACGATGCCGACGAAGATGATTAAGGACATACCGTTGCCGATGCCGCGTTCGCTGATCTGCTCACCCAGCCACATGATGAAGGCGGACCCGGTGGTAAGCGTGAGCACGGTCATCAGCCAGAAAGCCGGACCGGGATGATAGACCAGCGACTGGCCGCCAATGTTGCGGGCGGACAAGGTGGTGGCGATCGTGGATGCCTGGACGATGCTGAGGACGATCGTCAAGTAGCGCGTGTATTGCGTAATTTTCTGCCGGCCGAGTTCGCCTTCTTTTTGCAGGCGCTCCAGGTACGGGAAGACCACCTGCATCAACTGCAGGATGATGGATGCGGTGATGTACGGCATGATGCCCAGGGCAAAAATAGTCATCTGGCGGAAAGTGCCGCCGGTGAACAAGTCGAAAATGCCGAGCATGGAGCCGGAGGCGGTCTGATTGAAGATGTCTTCAAGCAGGGCGGTGTTGATGCCGGGCGTGGGAATATGCGCACCGAGGCGATAGACCGCGAGCAACGCCAGGGTAAAGAACAGGCGATTGCGCAGATCTTCGATCCGGAAGAGATTCGTAAATGCTTGCCAGAAACGATTCATTGCATTTCCCCGATACGACTACGTTACAACTTCAAAAGTGCCGCCCGCCTTGGTGATCTTGTCCTTCGCCGTGGCGCTGAACGCATGGGCGTGGACGGTGAGTTTGGTCTTCAACTCGCCATCGCCGAGAACCTTGATGGGATCCGTGGCGCGGCGAATGAAACCGTGGGCGCGCAATAGTTCCGGCGTCACCGTTTCTCCCGCGGGGAACACGTTCAGTTCCTCGAGGTTGACGACGGAAAACTTCACGCCGAAAGGATTGTGGAAGCCGCGCTTCGGAATGCGGCGATGCAACGGCATCTGTCCGCCTTCAAAACCGCGGCGGCGAGAGTAACCACGCCGGGATTTCTGGCCTTTATTACCGGAGCCAGCCGTTTTGCCGAGCTTGGAGCCGATACCGCGGCCGACGCGCACTTTTTTCTTGCGCGAGCCCTTGGCCGGCCCGAGCGTCGAGAGCGAATACGTGTTGTGTTCTTTCTTCTTGGTCTTATCTGCCATCGCTTACTCCACCACTTTCACGAGATGACGCACCTTGTGAATCATGCCGCGAGTTTCCGGCGTGTCTTGACGCTCTACCACCTGATGCATGCGGCGGAGACCCAGGCCACGGATGGTGGCGCGCATATCGTCGGTACAGCCAATGAAGCTGACCACCCACTTGACCTTGATTGTGCCGGCGCTCTTCGCGCCTTTTTTTTCTGCTGCCATGATTATTCCCCTGCTGCCCTTTCACCGGGTTCCGGCTTCGGCGCCACGGGCGCTTTCGGCGGACGGCCCGTCATTTCCTCAACGGTTTTGGAGCGCGTTTCGGCCACTTGCGCGGCGTCTTTGAGGCCGAGCAGCGCGGCAAACGTGGCTTTGACCACGTTGTGCGGGTTGGACGTGCCAAGCGATTTCGTGAGCACGTTCTGGATTCCCGCCACTTGCATCACCTTGCGCACGGGACCGCCGGCAATGACGCCGGTGCCTTCGGGCGCGGGTTTGAGGAGTACTTGCGCGGAACCGTACCAGCCAGTGACCTGGTGCGGAATGGTGGAACCTTTCAGGTTGAGCTTGATCAGGTTTTTCTTGGCCTGTTCAATGCCCTTTTTGATGGCCATGGGAACTTCGCGAGCTTTGCCCATTCCGAAGCCGGCATGGCCGCGGCTGTCGCCAACAACGACGAGAGCCGAAAAGCTGAGATTCTTGCCGCCCTTCACCACCTTGGTGACGCGGTTGATGGCGATGACGTCATCCTTCAAATCCGTAGGATTCACATCCAAGATGCGCCGTACTGACAGACTGTCACGCAAAAGTTGCTTCGACATAAATTAGAACTGTAACCCCGCTTCCCGCGCCGCGTCTGCGAGCGCCTTCACCCGGCCGTGATACTTGTACCCGCCGCGATCGAAAACCACTTTGGAAACACCGGCTCCCTTGGCGCGATCGGCGATGAATTTGCCGACCGCTTTTGCGGAAGCGATGTTGCCACCACCCTTTAAATTCTTTTTCGATTCCTTGTCGACCGAGCTGGCGGAAACCAGAGTGCGCCCGTTGCGGTCGTCAATAATCTGCGCGTAAATGTGTCCGAGCGAACGGTACACGCACAGGCGCGGGCGCTCCGGCGTGCCGGTGACGCGCTGGCGGACACGCGAGTGAACCCGGCGGCGTTGCTCGTCTTTTGATAACTTCCGAACTGGTACCGATGCCACGTTGTTTCTCCCTTAAAGTCGTAAGTAATAAGTTGTAAGTTCTCAGAACAGCCGTGCGAAACTTATGACTTAAAACTGACTACTTAAAACCTTTCGAAGCGCCGCAGGGCTCGAAGACTCGCCCTGCGCTGCTGACCGGTCTAAAGACCGGCCACTACGAAACCTTATGCCGCGCCAGCTTTGGCTCCGGCCTTGCCCGCTTTCTTCTTCAGGCGCTCGCCGGTGATGCGGATACCCTTCTGCTTGTAGGGGTCGGGCGGACGCAGAGAACGAAGATCCGCGGCAACCTGGCCGACTTGCGCTTTATCGGCGCCGCTGACGACGATGTGCGTCTGCTTATCGACAGAAATCTGAATCCCCTCGGGGATCGGAAACTCGATCGGATGGGACTTGCCGAGGGCGAAGGCCACGGCTTTGCCTTTCACTTCGGCGCGGTAACCGACACCGACGATGTCGAGCTCTTTCTTGAAACCCTGGGTAACGCCCAAAACGGCGTTGGCCAGGAGAGCGCGGGCGAGCCCGTGGAGCGCGCGGTGTTCTTCGTTATCGCGGACGGCGGTGAGCACGCCGTCTTTCTGCTCCAAGCGAATCTGCCGGGGCACAAGCACGTGCAGCTTGCCCTTGGGGCCTTGCACTTCGACCTGGCCAGGGGTGGTGTTGATCTTCACGCCGGCAGGCACTGGAATCGGTTTGCGACCAATACGTGACATCTTCGGTTCCTTGTCTTGATCTGTGCTACTAAATTCTCGTTCTAAGTTATAAGTTCCAAGTTTTAAGTAAGTCTCAGAACTTGCAACGTGCTGCCTTTCAAAAACGAACAACTAAAAACTTACGACAAATAACTCTCCGCGTTACCAGACTTCGCAGAGGAGCTCGCCGCCTATGTTGGCTTTGCGGGCTGCCCGCCCGGTCATCAAGCCCTTCGGCGTGGTGAGGATGCTGATGCCGAGGCCGCCGACGACCGGCTTGATTTCCATTGCGCCGCGGTAATTGCGTTGGCCGGGACGCGAAATGCGTTTTACGCCGGAGATGACGCTGCGACGATCCGGCGTGTACTTCAGGAAGATGCGCAGTGTCTTGCGAGCTTTGTTTTCCTCAACCATTTTATAGGTGGAGATGTAGCCCTCTTCCTTGAGGATGCGGGCAATCTCCGTCTTCAGCTTGGAGACGGGAATGTCCACGCGCTGGTGCTTGGCCGCGGCGGCGTTGCGCACGCGGGTCAAAAAATCGGCGATGGGATCGGTCTGCATAATTATTCTCTAGCTCCTACCAGCTGGCTTTCACGACGCCGGGGATTTCCCCCTTGAGCGCCATACCGCGGAAACAGATGCGGCACATCTGGAACTTGCGAATGTAACCACGGGCGCGTCCGCAAACACGGCAACGATTGCGCACACGAACCTTAAACTTGGGCTTCTTGAGGGTCTTGGCTATCTTAGCGGTGCGTGCCATTTATTGTGCTGCTCCTTTTTCGCGCAACGGAACGCCGAGGCCCTTGAGAAGTTCGCGGCCTTCTTCGTCGTTGCGGGCGGACGTGGTCAGGGTGATATTCATGCCCTTGATCTTGTCCACGCGGGTGTAATCGATTTCCGGAAACACAAGCTGATCTTTCAGGCCCAAGGTGTAATTGCCGCGGCCATCGAAGGCGTTCGAGGGCAAACCGCGGAAATCGCGGACGCGGGGCAGAACGACGTTGCAGAGGCGATCGAGGAATTCGTACATCTTTTCGCCGCGCAGCGTGACCGCGCAACCGATGGGCATGCCCTTGCGAATCTTGAAATTCGCGATGGATTTCTTGGCGCGGGTGATCATGGCCTTCTGGCCGGTAATCTGTCCGAGCTCGACGGCCGCGGTGTCCAGCAACTTGGCGTTCTGGCTGGCTTCGCCAAGGCCGATGTTGACGGTAATCTTCTTCAACTTGGGTACGGCCAAGCTGTTGGTCCAGTTGAAGCGCTTCATCAGCGCCGGAACTGTTTGCTTGCTGTATGATTCGTGCAATCGACTCTTCATCTTCTTCCTAGTCCTTCTGTGTAGCCAGTTTTGAGTTTCAAGTTATAAGTTCCAAGTAAAAGCGCTTGAACTTACGGCTTAAAACTCTCCTTTACTTGTCCAGCGTGGTGCCGCAGCGCTTGCACACGCGGACCTTGCTGCCATCCGGCAGCACGTTGTGACCGATGCGCGCGTGCTTGTTGCAATTGCTGCACACGATCAAAACGTTGGAAACGTTGATGGGCGCTTCGCGTTCCAGGATGCCGCCCTTGATATTCTTCGCCGGGTTCGGCCGGGTGTGGCGCTTGATCAGGTGAGCGTGCTCGACGATCACGGTATTCTTGCGCGGGTTGACGCTCAGCACGCGCCCGCTCTTGCCCGCGGACTTGCCGGTCATAACACGAACGGTGTCGCCCTTGCGAATGGCGATGACGTGGCGCTTCAATTCTTTCTGTGGCATGACTACCAAACCTCCGGGGCCAGCGAAACGATCTTGGTGAATTTCTTTTCGCGCAGTTCACGGGCAACCGGCCCGAACACGCGCGTGCCCACGGGCTCGCCAGTATCGTTGATGAGCACCGCGGCGTTATCGTCGAAACGGATGTACGTGCCATCCTTGCGGCGCGCTTCCTTGCGCATGCGCACGATCACGCACTTCACAACTTTGCCTTCCTTGATCTGGCTGTCCGGCGTGGCTTCCTTCACCGAAGCGGTGACGATGTCGCCGAGACCGGCCTTCAATCCCGCATCGCCGCCGATCGGCAGGATGCACATGAGCTTGCGCGCACCGGAATTGTCGGCCACGGTCAGCCAGGTTCGCATCTGAATCATAATTCGCTCCCCTGTCCCTTCTTACTTGGCCGACGCTTTATGCGTCAGCACTTCCTTCAAGCGCCAGCGCTTGAGGCGCGAAAGCGGCCGCGAGGACACAATGCGTACCGTGTCGCCCTGCTTGGCTTCGCGCTTTTCGTCGTGCGCATAGAACTTTTTCGAAATGCGGATGACGCGGCGATACTTGGGATGCTGCACCAGCCGCTGCACTTCGACCACAATCGTTTTTTCCATCTTGGCGCTGGTGACCTTGCCGATGAGCTCTTGCCGCTCACCGCGTTCGGCCTGCGGCGCCGCCTGCGTTTCCGTTGTCATTACGCCTTCCCTGCCTTCACCGGCTTAGCGCCGGCAGTCAATTCCTGCGCGCGAATCAAGGTTTTCACGCGGGCCAGATCTTTTTTGGCTTCGCGGAGACGCTTCAACGCTTCCGCTTGTCCGGTGCTCAACTGAAAACGCAGCCGGAAAATCTGTTCGGTGAGATCCTTCTCGCGCGCCGCGAGTTCGGTGGTGCCTTCTTCACGAATCTTTTCTATGCGCCGGGCCATGGTTTAGAGACCTCCCGTGCGGCTGACGAATTTCGTGGGAATCGGCAGCTTGTGCGATGCGAGCCCGAGAGCTTGCCGCGCGGTGGCTTCATCGATGCCCGCCATTTCAAACATGATGCGGCCGGGCTTGACGACCGCGACCCACTTTTCCGGTGCGCCTTTGCCTTTACCCATGCGGGTTTCCGCGGGCTTTTTGGTGTACGGCTTGTCCGGGAAAATGCGGATCCAGAGTTTGCCGCCGCGCTTGATGAAGCGGGTGATGGCCACGCGCGACGCCTCAATCTGGCGGTCGGTGATCCAGGCATTCTCCATGGCCTTCAGTCCATATTCCCCGAACGCCAAACTTCCTCCGCGCCAGGCCTTGCCTTTACGGCGGCCGCGCTGCTGTTTTCTGTACTTCACTTTCTTCGGCATCAACATCGTTTTGTTCTCGCTTCTGCTCGTTCTTAGTTTTAAGTTTTCAGTTCTAAGTAATGCTCAGCTTTCCGACTTAAAACTTAATACTTCCTACTTATGACTTTCCTAGACTGCCACGGCGGCGGGACGGTCGTCTTCGCGCTTGACGCGCTTCGGAACGTTTTCGCCCTGGTAGATCCAGCACTTCACGCCGATCACGCCGTAAGTGGTTTGCGCTTCCGCAGTGCCGTAGTCAATGTCCGCGCGCAGCGTTTGCAGCGGCAGGCGGCCCTGCAGGTACCATTCCTTGCGGGCGATTTCCGCGCCGTTCAAGCGGCCGGCAACGCGCACCTTGATACCCTTGCAGCCAAAACGCAGCGCCGAATCCACGGCTTTGCGCATGGCGCGGCGGAAGGCCACGCGCTTTTCCAGTTGCAGCGCAATCGATTCCGCCACCAGGGTGGCGTCCAGTTCCGGGCGGTGCACTTCCTGAATGTCGATGTGCACTTCGCGTTTGGTGCGCTTGGAAACTTCCTGCTTGAGCTTGTCGATTTCCGCGCCCTTGCGCCCGATGATGATGCCGGGACGGGCGGTGGCGATGCGCACGACGAGCTTGTTGGCGGCGCGCTCGATGTCGATGGAGCTGACGCCAGCGCTCTTGAGGCGCTCTTTCAGTTCCTTGCGGAGTTTCACGTCTTCGTGGAGCAGATCCGCATATTCGCGGTCGGCATACCAGCGAGACTTCCAGGGCTTGTTGTAGCCGAGGCGAAACCCGTACGGATGTGTTTTCTGTCCCATAGTCTGTCCTTGTGCGGCCCTCAGCGGCCGACTACTTCTTCCCCTTCTTTGCTGCAGCTTGCTTGCCGGTCAACGCCTTACGAACGCGGCGAGCGGTGCCACGAACGCCCTTCTGGGCTTCCGCTTCGGCAATGTTGGCGGCAACGCGTTCCGCGGCAGCCACATGATGCTCTGCAACGCCCACCCAAATATGCGCGGTACGCTTCTGGTATCGGAAGGCACGGCCCATCGGCGCGGGACGCAAGCGCTTCCAGCGAGCACCTTCGTTGACAAAACATTTGTTTACGAAGAGCTGATCGACGTCGAGCGGCGAGCCGGAATCTTCGGCCTTGCGCTCGGCGTTGGCGATGGCGCTGCGCAACACTTTTTCAATATGCTTCGCGGCGCGCTTGGGGGTGTAGCGCAGCGACTGCAAAGCATCCTGAGCTTTCCGTCCGCGGATCAAATCGATCACCAGACGGACTTTTTGGGGCGACATGCGCACGTGGCGCGCAATCGCGTGAGCTTCAATCGAACTTGGTTGTGTTTGTACGTTAGCCATTTCTTATGCCTTCGGCGCGGGCGCCCCTGCTGCTGGCGCGGCACCGCCTCCTGCGGGAGCTGCTCCGGCGGCCTTCTCAAGAGCTGCCTTGACGGCGTGGCCCTTGAACGAGCGGGTCGGCGCGAACTCTCCGAGCTTGTGACCAATCATCTGTTCGGTCACATACACGGGAATAAACTTCTTTCCGTTGTGGACCGCGATGGTGTGACCGATCATGTCCGGCACGATCGTCGACCGCCGCGACCACGTCTTCAGAACCTTCTTTTCATTGCGCGCGTTCAGTCCATCGACCTTGACGCGCAGGTGGCCATCGACAAACGGCCCCTTCTTCGTTGAGCGTGCCATGCTTCCTTATTCCTCCACGCGGCGCAAACGGCCCCACTGGGCATGCCGCATCTTTTTAAATCCACGCACCGGACCAGGCACACGGTGTGACTTCGGACAGAACGGGCAGACAAAGCGAGTGCCAAGCGCGTTCGGGATACGTTCCACAATCACCGCCCAGCCCGGCTTGCAGAGCTTGTACAGCACCGGTTCAAGCGGCACGACCACTTTGGCCGCCGGCTTCGCAACGGGCTTCACCGCCGCTGGCCGCTTTGTGCGCTGCTTGGTGCGCTTCACCGGGCGTACCGGGCGTGCCCGGCGTGCGCTGGAACGTGTTGTTCGTGTCGCTCGCATGGTTATCGCTTCCTCCCCGCCGGAGTCACTTCCGGCCGGATTCTGCGGTTGCCTCTGTCTACCCAGGGCGCTCTCGTTCAGGATCGCGCCCTGTCTTTCAGTTTTCAGTTATAAGTTTTCGGTCGAAAGTAAGACCAAAACTTACAACTAGAAATCGCGCTTGCACTTCACGTTGAGATCCTTCGTCGCAAACGGCGCTCCTCAGGATTACAACTAAAAACCAAGAAAACCCACGGGTCTAAAGACCCGCCACTACAAAACCCGCTACAAGACCCGCCACTACAAGACCCTTCCGAAAACCGCACAGGCTAAAGCCCATGCTACTTGCGGCGCTCTACGATCATGCGATCGGTGCGCTTGTTCCCGCGCGTCTTCTTGCCCAGCGTGGGGAAAGCCCACGGGGTTTGCGGGTGATTGCCCTTAACGCGGCCTTCACCACCGCCGTGCGGGTGATCGACTGGGTTCATGGCCACACCGCGAACCGTCGGCTTCTTACCGCGCCAGCGCGTGCGGCCAGCCTTGCCGTAGGTTTCATTTTCGTGGTCGAGATTGCCGATTTGCCCCACGGTGGCTTTGCAATCTACGGAAAACTTGCGAACTTCACCCGAAGGCAGTTTCACCAGTGCGAAATCGCCTTCCTTGCTGAGCAGCTGCGCGGAAGCGCCGGCAGTGCGAACGGCTTGGCCGCCGCGGCCGGGATAGAGCTCCAGGTTGTGCACCATGGTGCCCGGGGGAATGTGGCGGATCTTCAGGCAATTGCCGGGAAGAATGTCCGCGGTTTCACCGGTCGAGACCGTGGCGCCGACTTCGAGGCCGACGGGGTGAAGAATGTAGCGTTTCTCGCCATCGGCATAGTGAAGCAGCGCGATGTTGGAGCTGCGATTGGGGTCATACTCGATCGCGGCAACTTTGGCGGAAACACCGTCTTTGTCGCGGCGGAAGTCGACCACGCGATACTGCTTCTTGTGGCCGCCACCGCGGTGCCAAATGACGATCTCGCCCTGATTGTTGCGGCCGCCGGAGCGTTTTTTCGGCTCGAGCAAGCTTTTTTCCGGCGTCTGCTTGGTGATTTCGCTCTTATCGAGCACGGTCATGAATCGCCGCGACGCCGTATATGGATTAAAACTCTTGAGTCCCATCTCTGCCTCTTACCTTCTAAATCTTCCGCGAACTTCGCGGTTCAAGTGTAACCAGCCCAGGTCTTACAAATTCTCCGAATACTCGATCATCTTCTCGCCTTCGGCGAGCTTGACGTACGCCTTCTTCCAATCGCGGCGGTAGCCTTCGTTCTGGCCGCGCCGGCGCATCTTGCCGTGAAAATTCGCGGTGCGAACACCGTCCACTTTCACTTTGAAGATCTGCTGCACCGCTTCCTTGATCTCCGTCTTGGTGGCGGCCGCGGCCACTTCAAAAACCACGGTGCGCTGCAATTCCTTCACGCCGAGTCCCTTTTCGGTGATGATGGGGCGGCGAATAATCTGATAGTGCGGGGCTGCCATGGGTTACTCCTTGCCCTTCTTGGCGGCCGGCTTTTTCTTCGGCGCTGCCGATTTCTTGGCCGCGGGCTTGGCGGCTGCCTTGGGCGCTGCTTCCTTTTTGGGGGCAGGCGCCGGTGCGATGGTTTCCACCTGCGGCGCTGTCGAAGGATCGTGATTCGGATCCAGCGTGCGGATCAAGCGGGCGGCAGCATCCTTGGAAACCACCACGCGATCGTGACGCAACACGTCGTAAGGCTGAAGAACGTTGGAAGCCGCAAGCTTGACACCGTCGAGGTTGCGGCTGGCGAGCTCGAGGTTGCGGTTTTCGCCGTAAGCCACGAGCAACGCGGTTTTATCGGCATTGAGCTTGTCGAGAGCGACGCGCAATGTTTTGGTCTTGTGCGTGTCGAGCGACCAAGTATCGACTACCGTGAGCTTCTGTTCCGCGAGCTTGGCCGAGAGCGCCGAGCGCAGCGCGCCGAGCACCATCTTTTTCGGCAACGCGTACGCGTACGAGCGCGGCTTCGGTCCGTGAACCGTTCCGCCATGGCGCCACAGCGGCGAGCGGATGGAACCGACACGCGCGCGGCCGGTGCCCTTCTGCCGCCAAAGTTTGCGGCCAGCGCCGCTGACTTCACTCTTGTCCTTGGTCTTGGCGGTGCCGCTGCGCAAACCCGCGAGGTACCAGCGCGAGGCTTCGTGCAGGAGATGCGCATTGATCTCCGCGCCAAAAACCGCGTCCGCCAGTTCGACCTGACCGACTTTCTTGCCATCCAGATTGACTACATCCACCACTGGCATAACTTTGTGCTCTCTCTCGTGACTTTATTTCTACGCTCGACCGCGTTTTAAGTTCTAAGTAATAAGTTTTAAGTTCAACTTCGGACTTACTACTTAGAACTAAATACTTCCTTACTTCGACCGCTTGGGCGCCGATTTCTTGGCCTTGTGGATGAAAATGTACGTTCCACTGGGGCCTGGAACCGAACCGCGAACCAACAGCAGGTTCTCGTCGGTGTCCACCTTGATCACTTTCAAATTCTTCGCGGTGACATTGGCATTGCCCATGTGTCCCGGGAAATGCTGGTTCTTCCACACGCGCGACGGAAACGAACTGCCACCAATGCCGCCTGGCGCGCGATGAAACATCGAGCCGTGGGTTGCGTCGCCGCCGGCATAGTGCCAGCGCTTGACGCCGCCCGCGAAACCGCGGCCCTTGCTGACACCGGAAACATCGACGAGCTCGCCGGGTTTGAAGTTCTCAACCAGGACGCGATCGCCAATCTTGGTTTCGTCCTTCGATTCCGGCAAACGCACTTCGCGCAGAATCTTCATCGGCGCAACGTTGGACTTCTTGAAGTGCCCGGTCATGGCCTTATTCACGCGCTGGGGCTTGACGAATTCGACGAGGCCGAGTTGCGCGGCATCGTAACCGTCTTTTTCCTTGGTGCGACGCTGCACGACGACGCAGGGACCCGCTTGGAGAACGGTAACCCCAACGAGGTTGCCGTCTTCGGCGAAGATCTGCGTCATGCCCAGCTTGATTCCGATAATTCCTTCGACTGCCATGTTCCTTTTTCTCTCTCTCGCAGCTTGCCTCAGGGGTATTGGCTGCGTGAATCGGTTTTAAGTTCTCAGTAATAAGTTCTAAGTTTCGGCGCTACCCAGCTTGGCCTTACTTATTACTTACAACTGGATACTTACAACTGCATTACTTTGCCGCGTGGCCAAAGGCCTTGATTTCCACGTCCACACCCGGGGGAAGATCGAGCTTCATCAGCGCGTCTACGGTGTCCGGAGTGGGTTCGAGGATATCGATCAGGCGCTTGTGCGTGCGCATTTCAAATTGTTCGCGCGACTTCTTGTCCACGTGCGGCGAACGCAGCACGGTCCAACGGTTGATGGTCGTGGGGAGAGGAATCGGGCCGGCAACATCCGCGCCGGTACGCTTCGCGGTTTCCACGATTTCACGCGTGGATTGATCGAGAATCCGATGATCGTAAGCCTTCAAACGAATACGAATTTTGTCGCCTTGTCTCATAGGATTACTCGATGATCTCCGTGACGGCGCCGGCGCCGACGGTGTGGCCACCTTCGCGGATAGCGAAGCGCAAGCCCTTCTCGAGAGCCACCGGGGTGATCAGCGTGACTTCGCAGCTCACGTTATCGCCCGGCATCACCATCTCGACGCCCTGCGGCAACTTCATGTCGCCCGTAACGTCCGTGGTGCGGAAGTAAAACTGCGGACGGTACCCGGTGAAGAACGGCGTGTGACGGCCGCCTTCTTCCTTGGTCAACACGTACGCTTCCGCCTTGAACTTCGTGTGCGGTGTGATCGAGCCCGGCTTGCAAACCACCTGGCCACGCTCCACATCTTCTTTTTCCGTGCCGCGCAGCAGCAAACCAACGTTGTCTCCCGCAATGCCCTCATCGAGCAGCTTGCGGAACATTTCCACGCCGGTAACAACTTTCTTCTGCGTTTCGCGGAAGCCCACGATTTCAATTTCTTCGCCGACCTTCACCTTGCCGCGCTCGACGCGGCCCGTAACCACCGTGCCGCGACCGGAGATCGAGAAAATATCCTCGATGGGCATGGCGAACGGACGGTCGATATCGCGCACCGGCAGCGGAACGTTCGCGTCCACCGCAGCCATGAGTTCCAGAATCTTCTGCTCCCACTTTTCATCGCCGTTCAGCGCCTGCAATGCCGAACCGCGAATCACAGGAACGCTGTCGCCGGGGAACTGGTAGCTCTTCAGCAACTCGCGAACTTCCAGTTCCACGAGTTCCAGCAGTTCCGGATCTTCCACCATGTCGCACTTGTTCAGGAACACGACGATGTACGGCACGCCGACCTGGCGAGCGAGAAGAATATGCTCGCGGGTCTGCGGCATCGGCCCGTCGGTGGCGGCAACGACAAGAATCGCGCCATCCATCTGCGCCGCGCCGGTGATCATGTTCTTGATGTAGTCGGCGTGGCCCGGGCAATCCATGTGCGCGTAGTGGCGGTTGGCGGTTTCATACTCCACGTGCGAAACCGCAATGGTGATGCCGCGCTCGCGCTCTTCCGGAGCGTTGTCAATCGAATCAAACGCGCGGAACGCCACTTTGGGGTTGTGCTTGGACAACACCTTGGTGATCGCCGCCGTCAGCGTGGTCTTGCCGTGATCGATGTGACCAATGGTCCCAATGTTCACGTGTGGCTTACTGCGCTCAAATTTCTCTTTCGCCATTGCCTCTTCTGCTCCTCAAATCGATAATCGTAAAAAACCAAAAATCTCTTACTTCTCGCCGCGATGCTTCTTGATGACTTCCTCGGCAAGCGCCGCAGGCAATTCCGCATAATGCGAAAAATGCATGGTGAAGGTAGCGCGTCCCTGGGTACGGCTGCGCAAATCCGTGGCGTAACCAAACATCTGCGCGAGGGGCACTTCGACGCGGATCACATTGCTGCCAGCGCGGTTTTCCGTGCCCTGAATCGCGGAACGGCGCGAGTTCAAGTCGCCAAACACCTGGGCCATATATTCTTCCGGAACCACGACTTCCACTTTCATGATGGGCTCGAGGAGAACGGCTTTGGCGCGGGCGCAAGCTTCCTTGAAGGCCATGGAGCCCGCGATTTTAAAGGCCATTTCGTTGCTGTCGACGTCGTGATAGCTGCCGTCGATAAGCACCACGGCAACATCCACCATGGTGAAGCCGGCCAGAATGCCATTGTCCAAGGCTTCGCGAATGCCAGCTTCGATAGGGGGAATAAATTCGCGCGGAATCGAGCCGCCAATGATCTTATCGATGAAGAGGAAGCGATGTTCCTTGTCGAACTTCCACTTGCCAGGAGTGCCGCCAGTAACGGACTTGGCGAGAACATCCAGATCGTCCGTGGAAAGCTCCTTCATGTTTTCGTGATCGGCGCTCGGCAAAGGATGCAATTCGATCTTGCAATGGCCGTATTGACCCTTGCCGCCGGTCTGCTTGATGTACTTGCCTTCGGCAATCGCCTTTTTGCGGATGGTTTCGCGATAAGCGACCTGCGGACGGCCGACATTGGCCTGCACATTATATTCACGCAGCATGCGGTCAACGATGATTTCAAGATGCAGCTCGCCCATGCCGGAGATTAATGTCTGGCCGGTATCGGGCTCGGTGGAAACGCGGAAAGTGGGATCTTCCTGTGCCAGACGCTGGAGAGCGACGCCGAGCTTGTCCTGGTCCGCCTTGGTTTTCGGTTCGATAGCGACGGAGATAACGGGCGTGGGAAACTCGATAGACTCGAGAATGATGGGCTTGTTTTCGTCGCAGAGAGTGTCGCCGGTGTTGACGTTCTTCAATCCGACGCACGCGCAGATATCGCCTGCGCAAACTTCGTCAATTTCCTCGCGCTTATTGGCATGCATCTGTAACAGGCGGGAGATGCGTTCGCGGGAACCCTTCGCGGCGTTTAACACGTAGCTTCCGGATTTCAGAACGCCGGAATACACGCGGATGTAGGTGACGTGACCGACGAACGGGTCCGACATGATTTTGAACGCCAGCGCGGCAAACGGCTGATCGTCGGCGGCACGGCGAAGAATGGGCTCGTCATTTTCAGGATTGATGCCTTCGACCGGGGGAACATCGACCGGAGACGGCAGATAGTCGACGACCGCGTCCAGCAACGGCTGAATACCCTTGTTCTTGAAGGCGGAGCCCGCCAGCACAGGAACGATTTTCAGCGCCAGCGTGGACTTGCGGAGGGACTTGCGCATTTCGTCGACGGACAAAGTGGCTTCGGTGAGGTACTTGTCGAGGACGGAGTCGTCATGCTCGGCGATGTATTCGACGGTCTTGTTGCGGTGTTCGTCGTAGAAGGCCTTGTCAATCGCGGAACCCTTCAACGCCGCAGCCACATCGGGGCGGCCGGCGACGAAGGCCGGATCCCAAAGCTTGGCGACATCAAAAATTTCGAACTTGGCGCCGAGAGTTTCCTCGAGCCACACGATGACTTTCTCTTCGATGAAATCGATGATGCCGATGAAATTATCTTCGCGGCCGAGGGGAAACTGCAGCGGCACGGGATGAGCGCCAAGGCGCTGGCGAATGGTGCGGATGACGTGATCGAAGTCCGCGCCCATGCGGTCCATTTTGTTGACAAAGCAGATGCGCGGCACGCGGTACTTGTCCGCCTGGCGCCATACGGTTTCCGATTGCGGCTGCACGCCGGCGACGGAGTCGAACACGCAGACCGCGCCGTCCAGCACGCGCAGGGAACGCTCGACTTCCACGGTGAAATCCACGTGACCGGGAGTGTCAATGATGTTGACGCGATACTTTTTGTCGAACCTGGTCCAACTGGCGGTGGTAGCGGCGCTGGTGATGGTGATACCGCGCTCGCGCTCCTGCTCCATCCAGTCCATGGTGGCAGTGCCTTCATCCACCGAACCGATCTTATAGGTCACACCCGTGTAATACAGGATGCGCTCGGTCGACGTGGTTTTACCGGCGTCGATGTGCGCCATGATCCCGATATTGCGAGTATCTTCGAGTTTGAATACGCGACTCATTGGTCCTTGAACAGCCCTTTTCTCCCCTGTACGTGTTGCAACTGCTTCACTCACGGCAACCTCGAAATTAGTTCTAAGTTTTCAGTTTTAAGTTCCAAGTAGAACTGTTTGCCCTCAGCACTTAAAACTTCTTACTTAAAACTCACAAATTCTGTTCTGCTCTGGCCGCCTTCTACTGCCTTATTTCCGCTGCGAAGGCGGGGTCAATCTGACCGGTCTAAAGACCGGCCACTACAAAAGCGTTTACCAGCGGTAGTGGGCGAAAGCCTTGTTGGCTTCGGCCATGCGGTGCACATCTTCCTTCTTCTTGATGGCGCCGCCGCGCGAATTGGCCGCGTCGATGAGCTCGTCGGCAAGCTTGTCGACCATGGTTCTGCCCGCGCGTTCCCGCGAATACTGCAAGAGCCAGCGAATCGCCAGGGATTGCCTGCGGAAGGGATTGACTTCCACGGGCACCTGGTAGTTGGCGCCGCCCACGCGCCGGGTCTTGACTTCGAGAATGGGCTTCAGGTTCTCGATGGCCTTCTTGAAAATCTTGAGCGCGTCGTCGTTGGTCTTCTTGGCAACCTGATCCATGGCGCCGTAGAAGACACGCTGCGCGGTGCTCTTCTTGCCTTCCCACATCATCGAGCAGATGAACTTCTCGACGATCGCTTCACCGTAAACCGGGTCGGTCGCTTGAACACGCCGGCTGACTAATCCTTTACGAGGCATTGCGTTTCTTTGCTCCTTGTCCACTGCCGCAGGGCTCGAAGACTTGCCCGGCGCTACAGAACCGGTCTAAAGACCGGCCACTACAGAAACCCTGAAACGGCCCGCTACAGAAAGCAGGCCCTACAAAAGCTTACTTCGCTGCGGCGCCTGCTTTGGGGCGCTTGGCGCCGTACTTGGAGCGGCCCTGCTTGCGGTTTTCCACGCCAGCCGCATCCAGAGTGCCGCGAACAATGTGATAGCGAACGCCGGGGAGATCCTTCACGCGGCCGCCGCGCACGAGCACGATGGAGTGCTCCTGGAGGTTGTGGCCGATGCCCGGGATATACGTGGTGACTTCGACAGCGTTGGTCAAACGGACGCGCGCGACCTTGCGCAGCGCGGAGTTCGGCTTCTTCGGGGTCTGCGTGTACACGCGAATGCACACACCGCGCTTTTCGGGACAGCCCATCAGCGCAGGCGACTTGGTCTTTGAGAGAACCCCTTCTCTTCCCATGCGTACAAGTTGCGAAAACGTCGGCACAGTCGTTCCTCGTTTCGAAAGTACTAAAAACATCTCTGCGCGCACACACTTTGCAGACTCTCGTCGGCGCGCAGACAAAAACGCGAGAGCACACACTAACGCTGAAAGGTACTGCGAATCCGGAGAGAACCAGCAAGAGACTCCGTGCACAATCCAAGAGACAGACTTACGACTCCCGGTGTCGAATCGGAGAGGCTTACTCGGCTTTTCGGGGCTGGCGCCCCATTCCGGCCGCTCTTCCGTCCCATTCCGTCGATCTTTGTTCTGGGACCGAAGACTTTCCTTCCAACCAGCCTACCCCCACTAAGCGGAAGGCCGTACTACGCGGGGAAAACCCCCTGACAAAACACAAAGTATAAAGAAGTTAGGGCAAGCTGTCAAACTTCTTTCGATACAAGGCAGTGGAAAATATTGTGGAAAAGCTGGAAATGGCATGCGGGCTGCTTGGCAGACTGAGTTTCAGCCTTCTGCCCGGAGTCCATCCATCCAGTTAACCGCCTTATATACAATGACATAGCTTAATTCCGGGTGTCCATGCCCAAGTTGCCGAAGGTCCAGAGGTTGAAAGACTTCAGCATGTCGTAATCCCCCTTTTCGCGCAGCATTTTTGCGGTGCGTTCGGCGGGCCATGGGGTGGCAAAGCGCTCCGGGCGGTCGGCGATCCAAAACGCGGTCAAAGCCATGATGGTGGCGTCTTGCGTGAGCACGTCCGGTTTCACTTGTTCCAGAGCGTCCGCGGCGGAATGGTGGGTGTACTTGTAGTCGGGAGAATCCTGGTCGAGATTGATGCCAGGAAGACCGGCGAGAATGAACGGGCCAGTGTCTGTGCCAAACTCGCGCTTGTCGGTGACGGCGATTTCGCGAATGTTGTCGAGGGAATCGGCAAAGGCTTTCATGGAATCGATCAGATCGTTGCGGCCGCCGAGCTGAAATTCTTTAATCGGTCCCTGGCCATCATCGAGGACGACGCAGGCCACGTGATTTTTCATTTCGGAGGCGTGTTGTTTCACATAGGCCAGCGAGCCGAGCAGGCCTTGTTCTTCGCCGGTGAACAGCACGAAGCGAATGGTGCGGCGCGGGCGCTGTCCGCTTTTCAGGATTGCTTCCGCGGCGGCAAGAACGGCGGTGGCGCCGGTACCATTGTCTGTGGCGCCTTCACTTAAATCCCAGGAATCGAGATGAGCGCCGACGACCACAATTTCTTCGGGATGTTCGCGGCCGAGGATATCGCCGACGACGTTGGCGGATTCGACGGGACCGCCGGTGAGCGTGTTTTGTACATTGATGCGCACTTTCACGGTTTTCCCAGAGTCCAGGAATCGTTCGAGTTGGCCCTCGTCTTCCATGGTCATGTCCACGACAGGAATGTCGAAATCCTGAGCAAAACCGAGGATTCCGGTGTGGGTCAGGTGCATGCCCTCGGCTTTGAAACCGCCCTGGCCACCGATGACGGCGACGGCACCCGCTTTGTGAAGAGCTTTGAGGAAATCGCCGTACTGTGCGAAGAGCATCCAGAAATTTTTTCGTGGCACGCCTTCGGGCTTCATCAGCACGATCTTTCCGCGGAAGCGCGACATGTTGGAGAGTTCCGTATCCATATCGAAGAGATTTGCGGTGACAACTTCGGCTTCGACGCCCGCTTCGGGTGTGGAGCCGGTCCAGCCCATCGCGTCAACCGTCAGGGTGTGGTGCAGGGGTTCGAGCAATTCGGCCGACGCGGTGCCCCGCGTCCAACCTTTCCACATGGACCATTTTTCCTGGCGAACATTGACGAGGCCCATCGAGGTCATTTTGGCGGCGCCCCAATTGATGGCTTTCTGTGCTGAGGGCGAGCCGGTGACGCGAGCGCCGACGTCGTCGCTGAGTTCAGTGAGGTAGGCGTAGGCGTGGGAGTCGTAGAAGCCTTCACCGGCAACGCTGGTAAGGGCAGGCTTGGTGCCGTCTTCCTCTGGCCCTTTCGGCTTGACGGAATCTTTGGCCTGCGCGCTACTGCCCGCCAGCGCCAGCGCAAACACGATGCCGAGGAACCGATTGTTCATGCCCGCTCCCTGTCCGGAAGGTGAAGGAACCACAAACTTCCACTTTACCATGCTCTTTAGACGGAGATTCTGGCGTAAGAGTGTCACTTTGGCTGCGCGATGAGGCGGTGTCTGGCCAGAAACGCCGGGATTCACGCGGCTTTACCGTGTGAGGGGGTCGCGCCTACACTTCCAATGTGGCACTTTTGGGGCGAGTTGCAATTTTTTGCGCGATGTTGAGTTGGTTTGCCTGTGGCTTGGCGGGCGGGCAGGCGCAGGAACCTGCGGGCAAACCGCCTGTTGCGAAGACAGGCGAAGAGAAACCGACGGCGAAGGATAAGGAGCAGGATCAGGTCCCGGATAAGCCGCAACTTCCCTTTCAAATACAACTGCTGGAAACGCAGATGCGTTTTGAGGCTAACGGGGATTCGCGCAAGGAAGTCCACACCATCGTCAAAATCATCAATATTCTGGGGGCGAAAGAGTTCGCTCGGATTTCGTTCGATTACGACCGGGCGTTCCAGCAAGTTGAAATTCCCATGGTGCGTGTGAACCACGCGAATGGCGGCACTTCCGAAGTGTTGCCGAGCGCGGTGACGGACACGCCGAATGCAGCGGTGGAGCAATTTCCTGTGTATCAGGATGTGCGTGTGAAGTCGGTGCGCATTCTGGGACTACAGGAAGGCGATACCGTAGAGTATCGCGTGATCACGACGACGAAGCATCCGCTGGCCCCGGATTTTTGGCTGGAACATACATTTGATCGCTCTGGGCAAGTGCTGGAGGAGCATTACGAACTCGATCTGCCCACTTCGCGAAAAGTGGAGCCACGAATCAATCCCGATGCGCCGCCTACGTCGAGAGAAAATACGGGGACGGGAGAAGCGGCGTTTACGATTTACCGGTGGAGGCGCACATATTCGCCGCCGAAGGATGGCGCGGCGAGCGAGCAAGCTAATCCGGATGCGGAGACGGCGGCGGACGTGGCGGTTTCGACGTTCACGTGGGAGCGATTGTCTTTGCGGCTGGCGGAGATGCTATTTCCCGGCGCGCGGCCGATGGAGGAAATCCATGGTCGCGAAGAGGAAACAAAAGAACTGGCGCGGAGGCCGGAGGTGGCGGCCGCGGTAAGAGAAAAAGCGCTTTCCCTGACGCGGGAAGCAAAGAACGACGTGGAGCGGATGAAGGCGCTTTACGGATTTGTGGCAACACAGGTCAACACGGTCGATCTGCCGCTCGGCACCACAGGATTTCGTTCGCGGGCTCCCGCGGATATTTTGATTTCGGGTTATGCGACCGGGGAAGACAAATATGTGTTGTTTTCGGCGCTTTCCGCGGCAGTGGGTTTGCGCGCGGACGCTGTGTTGACGGGATTTTGCGACAAGAAGGCGCTGGCTGCTCCGCTGGCTTTCAAACACCTGGTGATTCTTGCGTCGACGAAGGAACGGCAATACTGGCTGGACCCAGCGGTGGAGGTGGCTCCGTTCGGAGTGATTTCGCCGACAGAGGCGAAGTGCGCGTTTTTACTGCGACGCGATTCTTCCGTGACGAGTGCAGCGGCCGGGCAGGAATGGATGGCGCTGCCGACTACGTTGCCGTTTGCCGCGTTTCAGAAGGTGAGCGTGGACGCGACGATCGCGGAAGATGGGCAGCTGACGGCAAAGGTGAAATATGTTTTGCGCGGGGAAAATGAACTGTTGCTGCGCGTGGCGTTTCACCAGGCGCCGAAGGATAAGTGGAAGGATATAGCGGGGCTGCTGGCGATTTCGGATGGCTTTCGCGGGCAGGTGACGCGGGCACAGGCTTCCGATCCGCTGTCGACGGAGGAACCGTTCACGGTGGAATACGATTTGACACAACTGAAATTCGTGGACTGGTCGAAAAAACCAGTGCGCATTCCCGCGCTGTTGCCGCAGATCGGTTTGCCGGAAATGCCACCGCCATCGGCGCAGAGCAAAGGGGCGCCGAAGATCGTGTTGGGCACGCCGCTGGACGTGCAGACATCGATGACGCTGAAGTTGCCGGAGGGAATTACGGTGCAGACTCCGGCGGGGTCGGCGGTGGCACGGGATTATGCGACGTACACTTCGAAATATTCGAGCACGCTGAATACGGTGGCGGCGTCTCGGCGGATTGATTTTTTGAAGCGGGAAATTTTGGGCGACCGGGCGGTGGACTACAGCGCGTTTTCGCGGGTGGTGCAGAACGATCAGGCGCAGCGGTTGATTTTGATTGCGCCGGCGGAGAAGGACAAGAAAATGGAAAAGTGAAAATGGAAAATGGGAGGGATCGCAGGACCTCCGCCTTGGAAGGCGGGCCCTACAAGGGCCTGTGTCCAGGCGGTTCCCTTTTCTAATTTCTATTTTCTGATTTCGGATTTTGATTTCAGTTAGCGGATATCCATTACTTCTTTTTCTTTGGTGGCGCAGAGATCTTCGACTTTTTTTGTTTCGGCGTGGGAGAGCTTGTCCAGCTCGTCGAGGGCGCGCTTTTGTTCGTCCTGGCTGATCTTTTTATCTTTTTCGAGTTTATCGATGGCTTCTTTGAGGTCGCGGCGGATGTTGCGAATGGCGGTGCGGTGATTTTCGAGGGCTTTGTGAATGTGTTTGACGAGTTCCTTGCGGCGCTCTTCCGTGGGCGAAGGAATAGGAATGCGAACAACTTTGCCGTCGTTGGTAGGATTGAGACCGAGATCGGAAGAGCGGATGGCTTTATCGATCATGGCAACAGCAGTAGGATCCCAGGGAGAAATCACCAGCATGCCGGGGTCGGGAATAGTGACGCTTCCGAGCTGATTCACGGGCATAGGCGTGCCGTGATAATCGACGCGCACCTGATCGAGAATGGCGGCGTTGGCGCGGCCAGTGCGAACGGAAGTCAACTCCTTACGAAAATCCTCGACGGCTTTTTCCATGCGAGTTCTTGCAGCAGCTTGCGCTTCTTTGGTGGTGCTTATCGTAGTCATCGTGTCGATCCTCGGATTTTGAGTTCTAAGTTTTCAGTAAGACTCAGTAAGACATGGGGGCCGATCTTATTTCGTCCCTGGAATAGGCCGAAGCAAACGCGATTCAGAACTTATTACTTAAAACTTAGAACTGTAAACTGCTTCTTTGCCCATAACTGGCTGGCCTAAAGGCCGGCGCTTACGAAGCCTCGCTCGGCAGGACGGTTGAGCCGACGCGTTCCCCAAGAACCGCGCGGCGAATGTTGCCGGGCTTGTGCATATTGAAAATCACGATGGGCATACCATTGTCCATGCACAGGGAAATGGCAGTGGAATCCATGACTTTCAGGTTCTGATGCAACACTTCGCGGTAAGTAATCTCCGCGAAAAATTTGGCGTCGCTGACTTTTTCGGGGTCGGCGTCGTAGATGCCGTCTACGCGGGTGGCCTTGAGGATCACGTCGGCCTTGATTTCCATGGCGCGGAGAGCGGCGGCGGTGTCCGTGGAAAAATAAGGATTGCCGGTGCCCGCGGCGAAAATGACGACGCGGCCTTTTTCCAAATGGCGCGTGGCGCGGCGGCGGATAAACGGCTCACAAACCTGATGCATTTCGATGGCGCTTTGCACGCGGGTATGCACGCCGACTTTTTCGAGGGCGTCCTGAAGGGCGAGGGCATTCAGAACCGTGGCGAGCATGCCCATGTAATCGCCTGTAGCGCGATCGATCTCAAAACCTTTTTGGCGGGCGCCGCGAAAAATATTGCCGCCGCCAACCATGATGGCGATCTGCACGCCGAGTTTGTGGACGTCTCGCAATTCCTTGGCGATGGAATAAATGGTTTGGCCATCGATGCCGTAGCCTTGCGGTCCTTGCAGTGATTCTCCGGAAACTTTCAGCAAAAGGCGGTGATAGGCCGGGCGTTTCTTCTCTTTCTTCGTCGGTGTTTTCGCTTTCGGTGGCATGTCTCTCCGTTGGTTCCGGGGGAAACCTTGGAGATTGTAGCAAACAATGGGGAGATCGCGTGGGTTGTGAGCGGCGGAGAAGAGGTTTTGTTTGCGTTCCGGTGAATTACGAGACGCTGATTGTGATTAGATTTTACGACGGAAGAGGGAATCGGCCCGCGTCGGGAAGCGGGGCCTACGACGGCAGACCCAAGAACCCACATATAGAAGAGGCATGTGGGGCACCCGGCACGGCGAGGAAGAGCGGAGGGATTCCCACTTCGCGGACTCCGTTCGGAATGGCGGTGGCTTTTTTTTGTGGGTTGAAGAGAACGGCCCGCTTCGGAAAGCGGGCCTACAAATTCTCGGCCCCCAAGACCCACCCTTCGCAGAAAGCGCTCAGAGTGGAGCCCGGAGGAAATTTTATGCGACTGCCTTGCCGATTTGTGCGGGCCGAAGGGTTATGGGTTGGTGCGGTAGATTACGTTTTGGGGACCTTCTGTGATTTTGAAATCGGAGGGGACGGTGAAGAGAGAGGCGTCGGGCTCGGCGCGGACGACGTTGGTCAGCTTGAAGGTTTGCTCGCCCATGCGCGGGTCGGTGCGTTTGCTGTAGACGATGGTTTTGAGATCGGGCGACGTCCAGACTTCGGTGACGATGCTGATGGGCTTATCGTTGCCGATTTGCCCTTGGGGAATGGTGCGCGTCGTGCGCACTCCGGTGACCGTTAAACCCTCCATGGTTTGGGTTCCGAGATCTTCTGTGTTCACCTGGGACTGCTCATCCGCCAGGTCTCTTTGCATGATGATGCTTGGCGGAGGCATCGGCGGAGGCGCACCACCCGGAGCGACGCCCATGCGCGCAAAGAACACGCGGTTGGGGCCCGGTCCGCCCGAGGGCCCTGCTGCGCCATTCGAAGGCATGGACATTTTCTGAGCCGTCTTATCGGTCAGGTTCAATGTGTACGATGTTTGCGCGACAGGATCCATGATGAACACCAGGTGCGGTGCGTCGGCAGCGGACATCACGCCAATGGTTGGCAGCGCAGCGTCCTGGCGCGTGCGGCCCTGTGAATCGCGAGCCGTGCTTCCCGTGTTGCTTTGAACGATGTGGGTGCCATCAGCCAGGGTCTGGACGGATTCGTTGGTGATCGTGGCGGAATAGGGCGCGCCTGTAACCGGCGTACCTCTGCTGATTGCATCGGAGGTGATTACACCGGTCGCGGCGCCTCGATAGACCATATTTGAGCTCTGTGTGTCCTGCGCAAATGCGCCGGAACACGTTGGTAAAATTAACGCGAGAATCACGAGGATGTATTTCATGGTTGGACTGGTCTCCTTTCAAATCCGATCATTCGAGGCCGCAGCTGGATTTGTTGTGCTGAACCATCCGCTGCGATGCTCACGTCCGCGGTGAAGCTGATGCCTTCGGGAACAGCGCCCGGGGGAAACATGGATTCCACGGGAAGGCTGATTTGGATTGCGGGCTCGGCCGGCGGCAAGGCGGCTGCTTGTGCTGGGGCCGGCGATGACGCGCGGCGGCGATGAATCGGCTGGCTTGGAGCTGGCGTTTTCTCCAGGAGTGCCGGGGGCGCAGCCGTTTGCACCGAAAGAGGCGGCGCGAGAGGCGGCTCCACGCGCGTGTGGTGGGAAAACAGGAAGAGCGCGGCGGCGGTGGCGAGAGCCGTGACCACCGACAGCGCGGGCACCCAACGCGGCAACCGGCGCGGCGAGTTTGACGCTAGCACCGAATCACGGTACCCGCTGAATGCGCTGCTGGCTTGGTGGAATGCGTCGAGTTGGCTCCGGCATTCGGCGCATGCCTCAATGTGCTGTTGCACGTGAGCCATCTGATCGTTCTGAAGTTCGTGATCGAGCCATGCCATCAACTTTTCCGAATGTTCACACATTGCATTTCTCCGCTAACTTCCTGATCGCGCGCATTACGGTTTCGCCGACAGTGGACGTGGAAATTCCCAAGACGTCACCGATTTCGCGATAGCGCAGCCCTTCGGAGCGCAGCAACAGGCATTCGCGTTCGGCATCCGTGAGCTTGCGGATGGCCTTGCCGAGCTCGCGGAGCTTTTCTTTCTCCGCCAGCATGCGTTCCGGCGTCGACTGATCCGGCATGGCGTCCGTCTCTACGTCCAGCGGATCGGCGAAACGGCGAGCGTAGCTGGCCTGCCGGTTTCGGGCTTGATTGTGAGCCACGCGGAAAACCCAGCTGCGAATATTTTCCTGCGACCCGCCGGAGGCCAGGTGCTGATGCAGCCTGAGAAACGCGTCCTGCGCGGCATCCTGAGCCTCATCCATCGAGAGTCCAAGACAAACTAAGTAGCGAAGCAGAGGTTTGCGTAATTCGCGATACAGAGACGTAACCTCACAGCCGTCACTCGCAAGGCGCGAGAGCGGCAAGGCTATGGGTATGGAATCGCCGCTCATAAGTTTTCGTGGCTCTTGCCCCTATTGATAGAACAAGTGAGGGGTGTGATTTTCCGGGTCGGGGATGAAAAAAGGGGGGGCACAACGGAAAGAGTATAGGCGGGGAGGGCGCGTGGGAAGAGGGTTTGGGTTGGGGGAGGCGCGGTCGCGTCGACGGCGGAGGGTCATACAAAGGCAAACCCAAGAGCCCACATGCAAAACCGGCATGTGGGGCACCCGGCACGGCGCCGAGGAAGAACGGAGGGATTCCTCAATTCGCGGACTCCGTTCGGAATGACGTGTTTGTTTTTTTTGGTTGGCGACAAGACGCAGAGGGTTGGGGGAAGGCTGGCCGATCTAAAGTTCGGCCACTACATTGGAACGCGGGATTCGCGCGCGGCGGCGGGGTGTGGAAGAGGAAGGATTTAAGCTGAGGGCACGGAGTTAGGATCTCAGAGGACGCGGAGTAGAGAGGAGTAAGGCCAAGAGTTAAGCGGGGCCCGCAACGGGAAACCCAGGAGCCCACATGCCGGTTCTGCATGTGGGGCACCCGGCGCGGCGCTGAGGAAAGAACGGAGGGATTCCTCACTCCGCGGACTCCGTTCGGAATGACGCGTTTCTTTTTTGTTTGGGATGGAAAGTGCCATTATTTTTTCTCCAAAAGAAAACGCCCCGGGCGGCCGGGGCGTTTTTGGATGTTGATGCGCGGGTTGGGCGCGCTGAAGTGTTTAGGCATTTTCCGGGGCCGGGGTTGGTTCGGACTCGGGGGCGGCGGAGTTGGCGCTGGCTTCGCCTACCTTGAAGCGGGCGAAGCGGCGAATGGTGATATTTTCGCCGAGCTTGGCGATGGCGGCATTGATCATTTCGCCGATGGTCTGGGTCTCATCCTTGATGTAGTGCTGTTCGTAGAGGCAGGTTTCCTCGTAGAACTTCTCCATCTTGCCCTGGACGATCTTCTGAATGACCTGCTCGGGCTTGCCGGTGGCGCGGGCTTGCGCCATATAGATTTCGCGCTCGCGGTCGAGCATTTCCGACGTGACATCCTCGCGGCGAACATAGCGGGGATCGACGGCGGCAATGTGCATCGCCAGATCGTGAGAAAGCTGCTGGAAGGCTTCGGTGCGCGCGACGAAATCGCTTTCGCAATTGATTTCGACGATCACGCCGATTTTTCCTCCGGCATGAATATAGTGGCCGATCAGACCTTCGGTGGCTTCGCGCGTGGCTTTCTTAGCCGCGGCGGCCTGGCCCTTCTTGCGGAGGATGTCGATGGCCTTTTCGATGTCGCCTTCGGCCTCGACGAGGGCAGCGCGGCAATCACTGAAGCCGGCATTGGTGCGCTCTCTGAGTTCCTTCACGAGCTTAGCGGGAATTTCCATGACTGGTTTACTTGTACTCATCCTTTTTGTTTGCAGTTCTAAGTTGTAAGTCCTAAGTTTTAAGAACGACCTTTCGAACTTATTACTTGAAGCCTATAACCTGGAACTTCCTCTCTGCTGAATGCCCGATGTTGGCGGGCGGTACGAAAATTTGGAAATGCCGCAGGGCTCGAAGACTCGCCCTGCGGAGCACCGGTCTAAAGACCGGCCACTACGAAAGACTGAAGCGGCGCGCCTTGGAGGGCGGGCTCGGCGACGGTTAGCGCTTTTCCTCGTCGGGAGGAACGGTGGTTTCGGCGGCTTCGATGAAAGCTTCGGAGCCGTCGACGAAATCGCCTTCCTGCTTCTCATATTGCTCGTAAGCGCTGGTATCGACGTAGTCGGGGTTGGCTTCCAGAGCCTGATCGGCGGCGACTTTCTGGTCGACGACCTGAGATTGCTCGTAGATAGTGCGGCCTTCGGCGACGGAATCGGCGATCTTGGTGGTAAACAGGCGAATGGCGCGCAAAGCGTCATCGTTGCCCGGAATAATCCAGTTCACCATGTCGGGGTCGCAGTTAGTATCGACTACGCTAACGACCGGAATGCCCATGCGGCGGGCTTCCTTGACAGCAATTTCCTCGGCGTTCGAATCGATGACGAAGAGCGCGTCCGGCAATTGCGCCATGTTCTCGATACCGGCAAGGTTCTGATGCAAATGCTTCATTTCGCGGTCCAGGCGCGCGCGCTCTTTCTTGGAGAGCTGCTCCATGCGGCCATCTTCGGTCATGGCCTTCAGGAGTTTCAGGCGCTTAATGGACTTCTGAAGCGTAGCCCAATTGGTCAGCGTGCCACCGAGCCAGCGGTGATTCACGTAATATGCTCCGGCGCGCTTCGCTTCTTCGGCGATCGCTTCCTGGGCCTGACGCTTGGTGCCGACAAACAAAACGGTTCGACCGTGGCTGGAGATTTCGCTGACGAAGCGGCTGGCTTCGCGGAACATCTTCAGGGTTTTCTGCAGGTCGATGATGTGAATGCCGTTGCGCTCCCCGAAGATATATTCCTTCATCTTGGGATTCCAACGGCGCGTCTGGTGACCGAAATGAACGCCGGCCTCCAGCAGCTCCTTCATGGTGATTTCTACCGCCACTTTTCCTCCTTAGTAGATAGCTGCTTGTTCGCGCTCGGATCGAGACGCTGGCATAAAGCCAGCGCTACATATGGAGCTACGCAGCAGCCTTCTTGCCGGCTTCTTGCCGGCCATGATCTTGGCGGCTAGCTTTCGCCGGGCCGCCAGAGCTCATAAAATCGTGCCAAGTACGTTCGGTTGAGATCCTTCGTCGCAGACTACGCTCCTGAGGATGACAACCCAGACCACAACGCGCGATTAGCGCTTGGTGAACTGGAAGCGCTTGCGGGCGCCCTTCTGGCCGTACTTCTTGCGTTCCTTCATGCGGGAATCGCGAGTCAGAAAACCGTTCTTGCGCAGCGCGGGACGCAGCTCCGGGTTGAAGCGGCTGATGGCGCGAGACAATCCCATGCGCACCGCTCCAGACTGCCCGCCGACGCCGCCACCTTTAGCGGTGCAGACCACGTCGACCTGGTCCGCCAGGCTGGTGAATTTGAGCGGCTCGGTGGCGTCATGCTCCCAGGCATGATTCGGGAAATATTCCTTGGTGGTGCGGCCGTTGACGGTGAACTTGCCGCTGCCGGCGCGCAGAAAAACGCGCGCAATGGATTCCTTGCGACGGCCCGTGCCGTGGAACCATGTTTTATTGCCAAAAGCTGGCGTGCTTCCAGTACTCAAAGATCCTCCTCCAAAAATCGAACCGAAAAACCGCTACAAAAATCGACAAAATGACGAGACGAGTCCGCTGCTTTCTTGAACTTCGCGCTCGGAAGGCTCCCTGCTAAGGCACCACTTAGAAAGGAACGGCCAACGTGCGGAAACTCTCGTGCAAACCGCAAACTACAACCCGGTGACGCCGGGGAAACCCTAAAGCGAAACGTGCTGAGGCTTTTGTCCCGCGTGACGGGCCAAACCAGCGGCATCGCGATACACGCGCAACTTCTTGGCGCGGCGAGCACGCAGCTTGTTCTTTGGCAGCATGCCGACGATGGCTTCGCGAACCATCCATTCGGGCTTGGCTTCGCGAACGCGCTTGGCCGGAACCGCCTTCAAACCGCCGGGATATCCACTGTGGGAGTAGTACACTTTCTGCTCCAACTTGTTCCCGGTCATCTTAATCTTGTCGGCATTGATCACGACGACGTGGTCGCCGGAATCCAGATAGGGAGTAAAGCTGGCCTTGTCTTTGCCGATCAGGATGCGAGCGGCTTTGGTGGCCAGGCGACCAAGAGCCTTGTCAGTTGCATCCAAAACGAACCACTGCGCGCCCAATTTGAGGGCTTCTGCTTCTTCACCTTTGGCTACGTACGTCCTCATTGCAATCAGTCACACCTTTCCCTGTAAAGACAAAATCCAAGTTTAGTGGGTGCGGGAAGCTTTGTCAACGAAGCGATTGGGGGCAAGGGCCTGTAGTCGGAGTCAAGGAGCTTCTTTGGGGGCTTAGATCGAAGAGGGATTTCTCACTTCGCGGACTCCGTTCAGAATGACGGGTTCTGTTTGTTTTGGTGGGTTGGAGACAAGACACAGGGGTTGCGAGGGAAGGCTGGCCGATCTAAAGTTCGGCCACTACATGACCCGGGACTCGCGCGACGGAGACACTATGTAGACTCCGTTGGCATGGCGGTAGGGATTTGAGCTAGGGGAACAGCAAACGAAGAACACAGGCAGGAGTGCCTGTGCGACAACTGGCATCAAGGAGGGGGTTAGAGGATGTTGACGGCGCGGGCGGCGAGTAGGGCGATTATGGTTAGAGAGATTAGGGATTGCAGCATGGTGCCGACTTTGGCCCAGCGGGAGAGGACGGCGGTGTCTGTGGGAGAGAAGGCGGTGCTGGTGTTGAAGGCGAGGAAGAGATAGTCGATGAAATGTGGCGTCCAGGAGGGATCGGGATTATCCCTGAGAGCCATTTGGGGGAAAAGAAATGAAGTGTGAGCGAGGCCACCGGCACGTTCGCGGGCGAGCGGGCCGCCACCATCGAGCTTCCAGTACCACAATGCGAAAATAAGGATGTTGGCGACCCACAGCGCGCACGCCGAGCGCAGCAGCGACTTCGGAGATTCGAGATGGTGCGGAATGCCCCGCACCAGAAGAATGAGCGCGGCAATCATCGCGATGGTGATGATACCGTTGGCAGTGAAGGTGAGAATGCGGGTGACGTGATAATCTCCGCGCCGAGTGGAAATCACCAGCGGAATCATTAAGAGCAGCATGATGGCCAGCAACGACCAGCTTGGACCAAGGGAGAGCGGCTCGGGCAGCGCGAGGTACACGCCGCCGGCGGCCAACATGGCGATGAAGGCGGGCCAGCGTGGTTCGCGAACGATTTGAGAGGTCATTGGTGTGAAGAGAATGTGCGCGGATAGTCTAATACAGGCGGGCAACGGGTAGGAGACAAGACTTCGCTTCCGCGCGATTCGCGAGCTATGAACAAACTGTGAGAGGTTCGCGGCGCCCGATTCGTGGGAGCACCGCGTGCAGGAAATTCGTTGCCTGATTCGCGTGAGTTTCATTAAGATAGCCGCAGTTGGCAGGCGGCCCTTAGGTCCTCGAAACCATCCGCAAGCACCGCCTGCAGCAAGGAGCCCCGTATGTTGTTCTCCCGGATTACACGTATAGGTTTGTCTCTTGTGGCCGCCGCGTGGATGTGCGCGCCGTTACGAGCCCAAGAGGCAGCGCCCACACCCGTCGCTGGAGCCGAAGGCCCCAAGAGGCTTGTGACCATTATGAATTTTGACTATGGAACCGTGAAAACCTACGTGGCGCAAATTTTCGGTTCCGATCAGGACATCGGCAAAGGCATTTCGGACATGCTGGTGGATAAACTTTTGAAAGACGGCAAATACCGGTTGGTGGAACGTTCCGCGCTGGACAAAATCCTGGCGGAACAGAATTTTTCGAACAGCGACCGCGCGGACTCCAACACCGCGGCGAAAATCGGCAAAGTTTTAGGCGTGGACGCGATCATCATCGGCTCCATCACGCAGTTTGGCCGCGATGACCAACACACGAACGTCGGCGGAGGCGGATATGGCCTGGGCCGCTTCGGGCTGGGCGGAGTGGGAACGAGCAAGGCGAAGGCGGTGGTGGGAATCACGGCGCGCGTGATCAATGTTTCCACGGGAGAAATCCTGGCATCGGTGCAAGGAATGGGCGAATCGACGCGCTCGAGCACTTCGCTGATTGGTGGAGGCGGCGGGTGGACGGGCGGCGGAGGCGGCGGCCTGGACATGGGCAGCAGCAACTTCGCCAACACGATTCTGGGCGAAGCGACGCACAAGGCCGTGGACGATGTCGGCGCAAAGCTCGACGATGAAGCGGCAAAAATTCCGGAACGGACGCTGTCGATTTCCGGGCTGGTTGCGGATGCCACTGGCAACACGCTGATCATCAACGTGGGCAAGAAAGCAGGCGTGAAGGTTGGCGACAAGCTTTCGATCATGCGGCAAGTGCGCGTGGTGAAAGATCCGGCGACGGGCAAAGTGATCAAGTCCGTAGAGGACAAGGTCGGCGACGCCACTGTGACCGAAGTGGACGACGATTCGGCGACCGCAACATTTGCCGGCGCGGGGGCGCCGAAGGTCGGAGACGCCGTTAAGAACTGAGTCTTTTCAGAGCGATCGTTTTCTTCGTCGCGGCATTTGTGGTGACCGTTCACGTTGAGATCCTTCGTCGCGGACTCCTCCGGATGACAACGGTTGTTCCATAACGGCTCATGCGAGTCGATGATCTTTGTGAAAAAGAAAGTGAACGGCCCGCCTCGGAAGGCGGGCCCTACAACGTCCGATGACCCCCAGATGCCGGCCTGAAGGCGCGGCGCTACACGGAGTGACCCAAGAGCCCACGTATTTTGGGCCGTGCTTTTGATGTATTCTCGCAGGAAGCGGCGCAGACCGCTGGAGGATCTATGACCGAATTTAACGTTGGCCAACACATTGGCGATTACGAAATCCTCTCCATCCTGGGCATGGGCGGCATGGGCAAGGTTTACAAGGTCCGCAACGTGATCTCTGACCGCGTGGAAGCGATGAAGATCCTGCTGCCGGATTTGACCGGCAACCAGAGCCTGGCGGATCGTTTTTTGCGGGAGATCCGGCTGCTGGCGACGCTGGATCATCCGAACATTGCAGCGCTGCGCACGGCGCTGACGTACGAAAATCAACTGGCGATGATCATGGAATTCGTCGAAGGGGAAACGCTGGCGAATCGCGCGGCGCGCGCGCCACTTTCCACCGCGGACGCCGTGAATTATGCCGACCAGGTGCTTTCGGCGCTGAGCTACGCGCACAAGCAGAACATTATTCACCGCGACATCAAGCCGGCGAACATGATGCTGACGCCGCAGGGAGTGGTGAAGCTGATGGACTTTGGCATCGCGCGTTCGTCAACGGACGGCTCGTTGACCACGACGGGAACCACGCTCGGCTCACTGAACTATATGCCACCGGAACAAGTGCGCGGCGAATCGGCTGACGCGCGGTCGGATATTTATTCGTTTGGCGTGTCGCTGTACGAAATGCTGACGGGCAAACTGCCGTTTCAAGGCGACTCGCAATATTCGCTGATGACCGCGCACCTGAACCAAATACCGGCGGAGCCGATCACGCTGCGCGGGGATTTGCCGGCGGGATTGAACGAGATCATCATGATGGCGATTGCGAAGGATCCGGCGAACCGCTTCCAGACCGCTGATGCGTTTCGCGCGGCGTTGAGCAGCGTGGAAGTGAGCCATTTGCCGGCGTCGAATACGACGTCTGTGACGCCGACGCCCACGCCATCTGGCGCTACGACACTGGTCGATACGCCGCACACGCCACGTATTCCCACCACACCAGCGCCGCGCACGCCCGCGCCGGCGCGCGTTGCTACGCCCGCGCCCGCTACGATTCCGGTGGCTCCGCCGCCGGCGCCAGCGGGTCCGATGCCGCCACCAGCGGTTGCGCCGCCGAGTTCGAGCCGGAGTTTGTGGCTGGCGATCGGCGTGGTGCTGGGCATCGGAGTTCTGATTGCGGCGGCTGTGACGATACCGCGGCACTTCGGCACACATGCGGACCCGAAGAAAGCAATGTCTCCGAGCGATGCGAAGAGCACGGCTACGGCCGACAATGCATCGGCAACGGCTTCGAGTGACTCGACGGGTGCGCCATCGAAGCCACTGGTTTCGATCCAGGGCGATCAGGGCAGCTTGAAGATCGACGCGAACGGAAACGTTTCGGTGGACAGCCCGAAAGGCAGCATGCATGTGGACGCGCAGACGGGAGCGGTGACTATGTCCGACAAACCGGCCGCGCAATCGAATAAGGCCGCTTCAGGCAGAAGCCCGATTCCTCCAGCGGCGCATGTGGATGCGGCTCCGGCTGTGCCCGAACCTCCGCCGGGACCTTCGCCGGAGGAAATTGCGAAAGTGGAAGACGAAGCGGACAAGTTGAACGTGCGGGCGGAAACGGCGACGCAAAGTGTGGAGACGCTGCGGAAAGAGCAGATGGCGTCGGGCTACAATCTCCGCGCGGACATTGCGTCATCCGAAGAACGCATGCAACTTTATATGAGCAAGGGCAACAATGCGCTGAAGGCACAGGATTTACAGAACGCGCAGAAATATTTCGACATGGCGGAAAAGGAATTGGCGAAGATCGAAAAGTTTTTGGGGCATTGAGGTGGACGAGTGAGGCGGGCCGGTGATCTGTTTTGAAAAGTGACATTTATGTTGTTACGCGAAATCGCAGACGGAGCGGTGCGCGGGCCATTTTCCTCGGGCTCGTTTGGATGCTGGCGTGTGTTGTGGCGCCTTCGATCAGCCGGGCGCAGGCGCCTGTGTTTGTGATTGCGCCGGGGGAGAGCTGGATCAAGTTTCATGTGAAGGCTTCGACGAACATCGCGGGGAAATTTGATAAGTGGGATGCCAGTTTGACATTTATTTCGCCGGAGGAAGATTCGGGATCGTTGAAAATCACGATTCAGGCGGACAGTGTGGATACCGGAAGCGGGCTGAAGAACGGACAGTTGAAGGGGAAGGATTTTTTTGACGTGGAGCAAAATCCGGTGATCACGTTTGTGTCCACGAAGTTTGTGAAAACCGGACACAATACATATGAAGTGGATGGGGACTTCACGATTCGCGGCGTTTCGAATGCGGAG
This sequence comes from Candidatus Acidiferrales bacterium, assembly GCA_963709705.1. Classification (GTDB taxonomy): domain Bacteria; phylum Acidobacteriota; class Terriglobia; order Acidiferrales; family UBA7541; genus Acidiferrum. Next base: position 192,724 of record CAVPXU010000009.1, on the reverse strand, counting down.
AAGCTGACGCTGACGGCAGTGGGTAAGGGAACGGATTCCGAAGCGATCAAGGGAACGATGGTGTTCAACCGCAAGGATTACGGAATGAATAAAGGGATTCCGTTCATCAAGATTGCGGATCATGTGGACGTGAGTTTTCATTTGAATGGGAAACGTGTCAGCGGGCCACCGCTGGTCAGCCAATAAGTTAAGTTAATCTGCAGGGCCGTCCAAGAAAACTAAATGCCGATCAATTGTGTATTGCTGGTGTGCGCATCTCTGGCACAGGCTGAAGCCTATGCTACTGGTGGGTTGTAGTGCGGCGTGTGTTGGGGAAGAATGGGAAGCGTTGAACAGGTGGGGATGATGAAAATTCGAGGTTGGGTGTGGTGTGTTTCCGTGTGCGCCGGATTGTTTTTTTGTGGAAGCAGCCGCGTTTCGGGGCAAGAGGCGCGGCATGATGGAAATGTGGTGTGGCAAATCGGGGAGTTCGACCAAACTTCGCGGGAATTTGGGCACGATTTTGATCTGGAGAGTGCCAGCCTGAAGCCGGTCTTCACTGTGGGCAAGAGCAAAACGGCGGAATGGCCGGCGTCGCAGACAACATCCGTTAGCGGAAGCGCGGGAAAGCAACCGGTGCCGTACACGATTCTGTTTGAGATGGGAAAACCGGAAGCGGGAAATTACCGGCTGACAATTGCGGCGCTGCTGGTGAATCCGGCGGTTCCGGATTTACTGGTGACCATCAATGGACGTACGGGGCGTTACTTTTTCGACCGCAAGATCAGTTACTACGCAGGAGACGATCGCGTGGATTCGCCGATTTATGGAGGGGACACGCTGCAGATCGATTTTCCCGGCAAATTTTTGAAGGCTGGGGAAAACAGCGTTGTGCTGACGGCGACGGAGGACGCGGTGAATCCAGAGACGCGGGCGTCATTGATTTATGACGCGTTGCGGCTGACACACGAACCGAGTACGAAGCTAGAGCCGAGCGCGACGGTGAAGCCGACGGTGTTTTTTCGCCAGAAGGATGGGCGAACGGTTGAGATTGTGGATGTAACGGTCACCTCCGCGGATAAGCTGCGCGGAAAAGTGGAGCTTGCGATTGGCAAGGAGCGCTTGCAGGCGGACGTGAACGGCGCGGACGATTTTGGGCGGGAGCGACTGGAATTCGAAGTGCCGGAATTTTCCGGGAGTGTTGCCGCGAGCGTGGCGATTCACGCACAGGGGCGGACTTTCCATTCGAATGCGACCATCAGCCCGGAGCGCAAATGGACGATTTATTTTGTGCCGCACGCGCACCTGGATATAGGCTACACGGATTACCAGGCGAAAGTGGCGGAATTACAGAGCAGGAACATCGACAAGCTGCTGCAATTTTTGCCGGCGAATCCGGGGATGCGCTTCAGCCTGGACGGATCGTGGGTGGCGCAGAATTATTTCGCAACGCGGGATGAAGAGGCGAAGAAGAAGTTTCTGCAATACGTAAACCAAAGCAAGATCGGCGTGCCGGCGCAATATGCGAACCTGCTGACCGGTTATGCGAGCCTGGAAGAATTGATCCGGTCGCTTTCCTACACGCACGAGCTGCACAGAAAAGACGGCATACCGTTTGATTACGCGAATCTGACGGACGTGCCGAGCATTACGTGGTCGTACCCATCGGTGCTGCGCGCGGCGGGAATCAAATATTTCGCGGAAGCGACGAACATCGATCGCGGTCCGATCGTGCTGATCGGAAAGTGGAACGAGAAATCGCCATTCTGGCGCGAAGGGCCCGATGGCGCGAAAGTTTTGATGGCCCACACGCGGCAATATTCGCAGCTATGGTTCGTGTGCGACTTGCCGCCGGGAGCGGGCAATTGCCGGCAGGGGCTTCCCGCGTTTCTGCAACAATTTTCGGCGCCGGAGTACAAGCCGGACGCGGTGCTGATGTACGGCAGCCAACTGGAAAATACGGACGCGCGGTTGAGCGAGCCGGAGTTTGTGACCAAGTGGAATGCGGCGTACGCGTATCCAAAATTTATTTTGAGCACGTTTCCGGATTATTTCCGGTACATCGAGCAGCACTATGGTTCGCAGCTTGCCACGGTGAAGGGAGATGGAGGGCCTTACTGGGAGGATGGCGCGGGATCAGACGCGAAGAACACGGCGATCGATCGTAACAGCCAATCTCGCGCGGTGTCGGCGGAAGAAATGGCAACGATATCGAGATATTTGAATCCGTCTCTGGGCGTACCGACGGAGTTGCTGGACAAGATCTGGAAGAATCTTTTGTTATACGCGGAGCACACGTGGGATTCGTGGGATTCGGTGTACCGGCCGGACTCGCAGGAATCCGTGGGGCAACTGGCGACAAAATATGAGTACGCGGCGGAGAGCCGGCAAGCGGTGAACACACTGGCGAAGTCTTCGCTGAGCCAGATTGCCAACCAGATCCACATGCCGTCGTCGTCGCTGATGGTGTTCAATTCGTTGAGTTGGGCGCGCAGCGGGTTGGTGGAAATGGATCTGGGGAAGGAAGCAATCATCACGGAATATCCAGGGAAGACAGCGGTGGCATTCGAGATTTTGAGTGAAGGGGCTGGCTACCGGCATGTGCGGTTTCTGGCGAAGGATGTGCCGGCAATGGGATTCAAGTGCTACGCGCTGGAAACGCGGCGCGAAAGCGGGACCGGCGTGCCGGCACAAAAGACAGCGTCCATGGCGGCGAGCGATGTGGCGGAAAACACGTATTACCGCGTACAGGTGGATGCGGCGACGGGCGCGGTGAAAAGTATCTTCGACAAGCAACTGAATCGCGAATTGGTGGATGCGAACAGCCCGTATCGCTTTAACCAGTATTTGTATGTGGAAGGCGGCGGGAAGCCGGCCACGCAAATTGTTTACATGCGGAAATCGCTGCCGCTGGCGCAGCTGAAGGTTACGCCTTCGAATGGCGGGCGGATTGTTGGACTGAAGAAAACGCCGTTCGGGCAGGTACTCGCCGTGGAGGCGCAGGGAGTACACACGCCGTTGGTGCGCACGGAAATTCTTTTGTATGACGGAGAGAAGAAGATCGAATTCGTGAACCACATTACGAAGGACCTGGTGCGCGACAAAGAAGCGGTTTACTTTGCGTTTCCAGTGGCCACGCCGAAGCCGTCTTTTCAGTACGAAATACAAAATGGCTGGGTGGATCCGAGCAAGGATATGGTGAAGGGAGCGGGGCTGGAGTGGTTCACGGTTGGGCATTGGGTAAAAGCTTCCGGCACGGATTGGGATGTGGCGATTGTGCCGGTAGACGCGCCGCTGGTGACGCTGGGCGATATCAACCGAGGCGTGTGGCCAGAAACATTTGCGCCGAAACGTCCGACGATTTTTTCTTACGTGTACAACAATTATTGGCACACGAATTATCGAGCGGAACAAGGGGGAGAAGCGACGTTTCGTTATGTGATGACCAGCGGCAGGGCGCTTGCCCCGCAGGATTTGGCGCAACTGGGGCGCGCGGCGATGACTCCGCTGGAGACGGACGAAGTGATCGATCAGGACAAGGTGGGCAACCCGGAACGGCCGCTGGAACCGGGGCCGGTGAGTTTTCTGCAGGTGGATGGCTCCGGTGTGGTGGCGGAAAACTGGAAAGCGGCCGAGGATGGAAACGGCACAGTATTGCGGTTGCTGGAAACGGCGGGAGCGGAGAGCACGGTGACGGTGCGATTTCCGTTGCTTAGATTGCAGCACGCATGGTTGTGCACGGCGATGGAGGAGGATATACGAGAGATTCGCGCGGGAGGATCGTCGGTGCAAGTTACGTTGAAGCCGCATGAAATTGTGACGCTGCGGATTTTGGGAGATTTTCTGGGGAAGCCGTAGTGCTTGCAGGGTGCGATGCTTTGCCTCGCATTTTGCGGTGATTTTGTACGTTGAGATTGAGTTTGGGTTGAAATTTGGGTTGGCCGGTCTGAAGACCGGCACCTACGTGAGGATTCGTGAAAACCAAGGTTGCGGGGTTGTTGATTTTTGTGGCGTTACTTTGCGTTGGAGTGCAGGCGCAGACGCGTAAGGTGATCATCGATCAGGATGCGCGTGGGCCGGCGACTACGGACCAGCAATCGATGTTGCTGCTGTTGCAATCGCCGCAGGTGGAGGCGCTGGGGATTACGGTGGTGAGCGGCGACCAATGGCGCGACGAAGAAATCGCGCACACGCTGCGCATGCTGGAACTGACGGGCCATTCGACCATCAAGGTGTACCCGGGCGCGGTGTTTCCGCTGATCAACAGCAAGGAAGAAATCGCGCGGTGGGAAAAACTTTATGGAAAGGTGACTTACCAGGGCGCCTGGAACGAACACAAAATTCATTCCGCCACAGGCTCGACGCCGACGGGGGCGTGGAATGCAGGCGCTTATCACGACCCGTTTGTAGTGCCCAACCCGTTGCCGGAAGGAAATCCATCGCTGAAGGCGGAAGCCGAAGACGCGGCGCACTTTCTGATCCGCATGGTGCACCAGTATCCGCATGAAGTGACGATCTATGCGGGCGGGCCGCTGACGAACCTGGCACAGGCGATCAGCATCGATCCGAAATTTCCGGAGCTGGCGCAAGAGCTGGTGGTGATGGGCGGAAGCATCGCGCCGATCGAGCCGATGAGCTGGGCGCAATCCAACCGGCGAGAGTTTAATTTCTGGTTCGATCCGGAAGCGGTACACATTGTTTTGCGCGCGCCGTGGAAAAAGATCACGGTGACGACCGTGGATATTTCCGTGAAGACGCACATGACCAAGGCGATGATCGAACAAATCGCCAAAGCGGGCATGCCGGCAGCGAAATATATCGGGCAATGGGCGGACGAAGAATATTTGTGGGATGAGCTGGCCGCGGCGGCATGGCTGGACCCGAGCATCATCACGAAAGAAGAGACGTTGTATATGGACATGGACATTTCGCATACGGCGGGATACGGGAACACGCTGGTGTGGGAGCCGGGAAACCAGCCGGGACTCGGAGAGCAACTCGTACATGTGCAGGCGGAGTTGGACGTGGAGAAATTCAACAAGATGGTGATCGACCTGCTTTCGCGGCCGGCAAAATAACGGGCAGCCCGACCCGACGATTGGTGAATTTGCGCAGGCAGGTGCGCCTAGGCTCGCTTTGCTGCGTAAAAGCGAGCTTGTACGGATGTCACTGTTTTCTTAACCCGTTTGGATTCAAGGACCATTTGCCTTTCTCGACTTTGTTGCCGTGGACATGCGCCTGCAAATTCAATTTATGGGGGAGTCCGGCCAGAGGAATCGCCGGACGAGGGAGGGACCATGGTCAACGTCATATTTGGAGCGATAGTGGTGCTGCTGATCGGCAGCATGGTATTTGGCATGGTGCTGGCGTTTCGAACGTACTGGCGGTATCGGGGACAGAGGCTGGTTACTTGCCCGGAGACGAAGCAAGCCGCAGCGGTCCATGTGGATGCGGGAAGAGCCACACGAGCGACACTGATTGGGAAGCAGGAAGTGCGGCTGGACCAGTGCTCACGATGGCCGGAAAAACGGAATTGTGGACAGGATTGTTTGCGCGAGGTGAACGCCGATCCGGCGAAATGCCTGGTGTGGAATATGGTGGCCGAGTGGTACAAGGGAAAGTCTTGCGCTTACTGCCACAAACCGTTTGTGGAAATGCACTGGCACGACCGGCATCCCGGGGTGCTTTCACCCGGACACATCGCGGCGCAATGGAACGAAGTTGCACCGGAGAAGTTGCCGGAGATTTTCCAGACGTATTTGCCGATTTGCTGGAATTGCTACATCGCGGAGACCTACCGGCGGATGTATCCGGATCGCATCGTGAACCGGAACTGGGAGCGCGGAGCCGGCGGCGAGTACGTTCCTAAAGAAGAGGAAAAACCCACGGAAGAGGAGCGCGCGGCCGGACGCTGACGGGTCTGCATTGAATCTCGTTTCGTTTTCGTGGCCTGATGAAATAGCGAAGTTTCCGAACGCGCGTAGTTCCCTGCCCTGACGTTTTCCTGAAGCCAACATGTGACGAAATTCCCGGCGAAAATGGTAGAGTCTATTCCCTGTTGGAGAGAGACCATGGACACACAGGAACCGGAAAAGCTGGGGACGCCACAGAAGGCGCTGTTGATCAACTTGAATGCCGCGGTGTTCGGCTCGTTCGCGGAGATTGGCGCGGGCCAGGAAGTGGCGCGGTGGTTTTTGCGCGTGGGCGGGGCTTCCGGCACGGTTGCGAAAACCATTTCGGCGTACGACAAGGAAGTGAGCGACGACTTGTACGGCTCCGGCACGCGCTACGTCAGCAAGCCGCGGCTGCAGGCCATGATGGAGAGCGAATGGGAGCAGTTGCTGGGGCAACTGGCGGTGACGCGCGGGGCAACGACCAGATTTTTCTCGTTTGTGGACACCATTTCCGCGAGGAATTTTTCCGGAACCAACGATTGCCATGGCTGGATGGGGCTGCGTTTCCTGCAAGAGCCGGGCGGTGCGCCCAGCGACGTGATCCTGCATGTGAATCTGCGGGATCCCAGCAACGTGCAGCAGCAGGAAGCCGTCGGCATTCTGGGCGTCAATTTATTGTACGCATCGCAGCACGATATGAAGAGTCCACAGTCGTTCCTGGCGGGTTTGTTGGAAGATTTGAGCCTGGAGCGTATCGAGCTCGATTGCGTGGAGCTGAAGGGCCCGGCGTTTGCGGGCTGGGATTGCGCGGAGTTACATGCGCGCCTGGTTACCGAAGGGCACGCGGAAGCGGTGGCGTTTCCCACGGAGGGCGATCCGCTTCCTCCAAATGAATTGTTGTACAAGCGCGCACTGGTGCTGGCGCCGGGACGGTTCGGCGGCCTGAAACATCTGCCCGCAGACCTGCTGCGGCTCACACTGGAAGAACTGCCGGCCGAAGAATTGAAAGAGAGCAAAGGGGCGTTGGGATTGTTTTGCCTGTCGTCCGCGCCACCGGGAGAGCCAGGAGTGGCGAGTTTGCCGGCCGCGGAGATTGCGAAAATTGTGGATGACCTGCGAAAGGCGGGCTATGGCGTGGTGCTGTTCCGCTCGCCGGAGCTGTATACCATGAGCGCGTTCCTGACCCGCTACACGAAATTACGTATTCACTTTGCGATTGGATTGTCTGTTCTGGTGCGCGTGATGGAGGATCGCTACAAAAATTTGCCAGGCAGCCTGCTGGAAGGAATCGCGCGGCTGTTCACGCAGAACGTGCGGCTGGTGGTGCATCCAATGAAGGTGGAAGAACTGGAAGAATGGGTGAAGCAGTCGGGGACGACGGGATGGAAGTGGAAGAGTACGAACGGAATGGTGTACGCGAACGATTTGCATCCCGCGGAGCCGCTGGATTATTTGTACCGGTATTTGTTGAGCGAGTTTTGGATTTTGCCTAGCCGGAGGGCGGTGGCGTAGAGCGACGACGGCGGATGAACGGGCCGCCTCGATGGGCGGGCCTTATAATGGCTAACCCAAGATGCCGGCCTGAAGGCGCGGCGCTACAAGACCCAAGAACCCACATGCAACGGCGGCATGTGGGGCACCCGGTGAAGGATCACAATCTGTCCGGACTACGGCGTGGTCGAGATTGCGAAATTTGCGCTAGTGGCAGAATTCGCAGGCGCGGCCTACTGTGCCCAGGCCTAGCAGTTCGATCTGGGGCGAGAGGTGGCCGGGCTTGGCTGGTTCCTCGGTCATGAGCGCGGTGCTGAGATATTTCTTGTTGTCGTCGCAGAAAACGGTGGCGACGACGGCGTTTGGCCCAAGCTTTTCCTGCGCTTGCACGGCGGCCAAAAAATTGCAGCCGGAAGAAATGCCGACGGCGAGTCCGAGGGTGGTGGCCAGCCGTTGCGCCATCTGAATGGCATCGCCATCGGAAACGGCGATGACTTCGTTTAGTTCCTTCAAGCGGACAATTTCCGGAATGAATTCATCCGAGATGCCTTGAATGCGGTGATTGCCGACTTTGCAGCCGGTGGTAAGGGTAGGCGATTCGGCAGGTTCTACCGGATGAATGCGAATGGACGGATCCTGCTTGCGAAGATATATTCCGACGCCCATGACGGTGCCGCCGGTGCCTACCCCGGCGACGAAAGCTTGGGGACGTTTTCCAACAGAGAGAAGCTGGGACCAAAGTTCCGGTGCTGTCGTGTCTTCATGCGCTTCGCAATTGGCTGGGTTGGAAAACTGGCGCGGGAGAAAAACATCGTTGCGCGAGGCGGCAAATTCTTCGCACATGCGGATGCTGCCGAGAAAGCCGCCGTCACCCTTGCTGACGGAGACCACTTCGGCGCCGTAGCTTCGAATCAAGTGGACGCGCTCCGGGCTCATCCAATCGGGCATAAAAATTTTCACGGGATGACCGAGCATGCGGCCGATGGCGGCGAAAGAAATGCCGGTGTTGCCGCTGGTGGCTTCGGCAATGGTGTAGCCGGGCGCGATTTTCCCTTCGGCATAGGCTTTTTCCAGAATGCGAACGGCCATGCGGTCTTTAATGCTGCCGGTCAGATTCAAATACTCGGACTTGGCGAACAGGAGGCGATGCGTGCCTTTGTAGCGGAAATGAATGGAAATCAGAGGCGTGTTGCCTACGAGCCGGGTCAGGGCTTTGAATTTGGAAGTGGGTAGATCGAGTGTTGTGGTCATGATAGATCCTTCGTGTCCTTTGTGGCATGTTTGTGCGATTTGGGCAAGGGCAGGGCGCACAGGCGGGGAGCACCTGTGGTACAGACTCCGACGATTGGCTGGCGCTTGGCTTGGCTGGTTTGGTGTGGGCGATTTTTTGTCAGGGCTAACCCCAAGATGCCGGCCTAAAGGCACGGCGCTACATGGCGGAGACGGCTAGGATGTACCAGGCGCCGTGGGGCAGCCACTGCTCTTGCCAGCGCCAGTCGTTGTCTGCACCGGTTTGTTTGTAGGTCAGGTTGTAATCGATTCCGTCTTCGTCCTTGAAGCCGGCGGTGATGCCATTGGAGATTCCGCCGGGTGCGTTGGTGAATTCCCAGGAGTCGAAGAAAAGATATTGCGGATTGTTGCGGCCGACGCCATTCATCATGGAAGAGTCAAACGGATTGAGGCCGAGAATCCAGTTGAGCTGGCTGGTGGCGAAGGCGAGCAGCTGCTTTTGAAATTCGGGATCGTCGGGGAATTGCCGCGCGGCAAGTCTGGCGGCGGTGGCGAGAGAGGCGAGGCGCGCGTTTTCGCCCTGCCACCAGGGCGCGACTTCGGTGTTGTGCGGGAAGAAAAAGGTGGTGTGGCGATTGCCGTCCTTGTCTTGCGTGAGCTGGCGCGCGTAGGAAAAGGGATTGTTGACTTCCTGATTGATGGTGAGCTGGAAGGCGAGGGACCTTTTCACGGCGTTGCGAACCTTTTGCTGAACTTCGGGGCTGGCGATCTGCGCGTAGTAGAGAAGGCTGACGACGGGAAAGCCGGCGTCGGAAGCGTGGAAAAAGGGACGAGTGGCATCATCGGCGCGCCAGTAATTGGAGTAACCACCGTCGGTGATGAGGCGAGTGATGAGGCTGTGGGCGCGCTTATCCGCGGCGGCTTTGTACACTTCCTTTTTTGTGGCTCGATAGAGTTCGGTGGCGGCGACCAGGGCGCAGTAATCGTCAACGATATTTTCCTTGCCGTCGTTGGTCAGCTTTGGATTGTTCTTCTCCAGAAAATCGAAGGAGTCTTCCGCCGCTTTGAGGTAATCGGAGCTTTTGAATTCGCCGGAGAATGGATAGGTGCTGGCGATGGCCAGAGCGGCAATGGCGACGCCACCACCGGAGCGATAGCTGACCTCGTACTCAAGGTCATTGTTGGCTTCTTCCACGATGCCGCGAGGAGACTGGTCGCTGGATTGATAGATGCCGAACTTTTTCATTTCACCGGCCACTTTGCGGAGTTCGGGAAGCTGCTTGGGGCCGCCGGTGGAAATGGAACGGTAGAACGATCCATTGGGGACTTTCACGCGGACAAGATAATCGGCGCCGAACATGGCTTCATCGAGCATGCGGTCCTGGTAGCGGATCATTTCCGGAACGTCGCGAGCGGTTAAAAGCTCGGAACTTTTGAAGAAGCTGTAAACGACGAATGGAATTTGCTGCGGATTGAAATAGGTGGAAAAGGAAAGATGCGACAGGTGCTTGCCATAATCGCCGGTGGCGTCCCACCAGCCGCCGTGGGCGTCCAGAGTGCCGGTTTTCTTGCCGTCGAAGTGGAGATGGCGGTCGGCTTCATCCATTCTGCCGGAGCTGCGTTCTTCCTTGAAGAAGTAGATGGCGTCGGAGAGCGTGTTGCGCTCCAGGACGAGGCGCTGGATGAGGAAGGGGTACGATTGAACCGAATGATCGCCGGAAACGCAGGCGAGATAGTACGTACCTTCGGTGGAGAAGGAATCGAAGTCGATGGTCCAGAAATTCCAATCGCGCCATTTTTTGACGGGTCCGGCGTGTTGCACGGGAATATCCAGAACTTTGCTGTGGTCGCGGGCATCGTTCAGGGTGCAGGCGGCGAAGTTGTCTTGCGCACTGCCGAGAATCACGGCGTGCTTCGGGCCCGCGGCGTTGTAGCCGACCTGGTTGGTGAGAATTTTTGCTTCGCCGGCGCGAGAGGCGGGAAGAAATAAGAGCGCGGAAGCGGCACATAAAACGATTCTAGAGAAGAACGGCATGGGGCCCTCGAATCAATGTTGAATTGCCAGCACCTCAAGGATAACGCAAATGCACGGTTGCGGTTGTGATGGCGGGCACCCGGGCCGTATTTAAAACGTTTCAGGAAGACATTCAGGAAGAGAATGGACTTTTATTGACAGGGCTGCGCGAGGCTACCTACAATGGCGCCGGGTTTCCTGCCATGTGCCTTCGCCGCCGTTTTCGCGCTGTGGTTTGCCTCTTGAGTCCTCTAATTTTCTTGCTCCTATTTACTCCTGATACCGTTGCCCAGAATTTTTCCGAGATTCAGCCTAGCCCGCAGCAAACGGCCTGGCAGGACCTGGAAATTGGCGTGATCTTTCACTTCGGCACGAACACATTTCTGGACCGGGAATGGGGAGACGGCACGGCGGAGCCCAGCGTTTTCAATCCGGGCAGCGTGGACGCGGAACAATGGATTGAAGCGGTGAAGGCAGCGGGGGCGAAGTACGTGATTCTGGTGGCGAAGCATCATGACGGCTTCTGCCTGTGGCCAAGCGAACTGACGAATTACAGCGTGAAGAGCAGTCCGTGGAAGGGAGGAAAAGGCGATCTGGTGCGAGAGGTGGCAGAAGCCGCGCGCAAGAATGGATTAAAGTTTGGCATTTATCTGTCGCCATGGGACCGGCACGATCCGCGTTATTCGGATGCAAAGGCATATGACAAATATTACTTCGGGCAATTGGACGAACTGAGCTCCGGCTACGGCGAGCTGGTGGAATTCTGGATGGACGGAGCGGGCAGCGCCGGGCACACGTATGATTTTGACCGCATCGTGCAGGAATTGCGGATGTGGCAGCCGAACACGATGGTGTTTGCGGACGTGGCGCTCTATAAGTACGCAGATTTACGTTGGGTGGGAAACGAGGACGGGCGGGTTCCGTACGAAAACTGGAACGTGGTGGACCGAAGTGGCTATTTGCGCTGGCGGCCGGTGGAGGCGGACACGCCGCTGCGAAAATTGCACTGGTTCTGGCATCCGAATGACGAAGCGAGTTTGAAAAGCGTGGCGGAACTGGTGGACGACTATGACCAAACGGTGGGCAGAGGCGCGCAACTGATGTTAGGGATTGCGCCGGACCGGAACGGGCGCGTGCCGGACGCGGATGTGGCGCGGCTGAAAGAATTTGGCGAGACGATTCAGAAACGGTATAGCCATAATCTGGTGAAGGAGAGTGACCGGTCAGTGGAAGCGTATTCAGAAGCGCTGGACGGCAATCCGGAAACGTTTTGGTCCGCGCCGGAGGGCTCACACACCGCGATGATTGAGGTGAATTTCAAAGAGCCAGTGACGTTCGATTGCGCGGAGACGATGGAATGGCTGAACGATGGGCAGCATGTGCAGAAGTATGCGATTGAAGTGCTGGACGGCGGGGGATGGAAGCGCGTGGCGGAAGGCCAGGCCATAGGCCACAAAAAGATCGATCATTTCCCAACGGTAACAACGAAACGCGTTCGGCTGAACTTGCTGGAGACTACGACTACAGCACACATCCGGGAATTCCAGCTTTACAACACAGAGGCGTCACGATAGAAAGGGATATCAAACTATAAAGTCGTCTCGCGGCCACGTTACCCAGGAAGACAAAAATTACAGGATCACGTGGCGCTGCTCTATCGTGATCAATAGGTTGTACCGCCCATGCCCTTAGCAGACAAACGCCGCAGCCGGCGCATCCGAATAGGCCAGCCGCTCAAGATACGCGCGGCCGATCCCAAAGACGCAGGCGTTGAAGAAGTCAACATCACGAGGAACGTGTCTCGCGACGGCATCTATTTCGTTAGTCCCATCAGCACGTACACCGAAGGCATGCGGCTGTATGTGACCGTTCCCCATCACAACCCGCGCGATCCGAAAGACCGCGAGTACCTGGGACAAGTGGTGCGAGTGGACCGGATGGCCGACGAGCAGTGCGGTGTGGCGATCCAGTTCCTGATGGAAGTGAAACCAAAATAGTGTAAGGTTCAGGAGTTCGCAGGCAGCGCGACGACTTGCATGCGGAGTTTTTCGAATTGCAATGAACCGAGACCGCGGTCGGCGGCCATTCTTAGATAAGGCAATGCGGGCGGGTCAAGATTCCAGTAAGCCTTGGCGACGTAGGCATCAAGGGCGACGGGATCGGTGCCAGCAACCAGCGTTTTTTTCAGCAGCACATCCTCAGGATTTCCACCCGTAGGGCCGTTGCGCACGAGAACGCGGTAGGAGTCGATCAGCGTGAGCGTGGGGCGAACGAAGTCGGCCAGGTCCACCAGACTTTCGTGGATGCGCTGGTGCAGGCGGTGACGCTGGCCGCCGAGGATGCCGTACCAGTTCTTCATGCCAAGAGTTGTGCCGGTAAGGCTGTGATGTTTGGCGATGGGAATATTGATGATTTTGTCGGCTTGAAGGAAAGGCTGAAAAACCGGCCATTCCTGAAGGAGATCGCCGCCGAGATTTACTTCCTTAAATTTTGAGGGATCGGGGAGCAGGACTTCAGCGCCCTCGGAGCGTGCGGCGTCGGCAATGCCGGAACGCTGGAAGCAGCGCCGGGGATCATTGCAGCTCACGTCCGTAACGATTACTTTTTTCGCGCCGGCGGACCAGCACTGACGGACCACTTCCGCGACAACTTCGGGGTTGGTATTGGCGGCCTGCTCGGGCGTGCGGTCCCAAGCGATGTTGGGTTTGACGATGACGACGTCAGCGCGGGAGATAAAACGCTGGATTCCACCGAGTTCCTGCAACGCCCGCTGAACAAGAGCGCGTGGGGAATCGCCGCTGAGCACGGCGAGATCCGGAAAGGTTGGATTGGGCGCGACGCTATGGTCGTGGCGCACGACGGCAAGCAACTGCTCGGCGGGACGAATGCTGCGGGTGGACAGCCAATAGCCTGCGGCGGCAGTGCCTGCGCTGAGACCGGCGAGGCGCAGAATGCGGAGGAGCGCATCGCGACGATTGAGCTGCGTCGCTGGCGAGTCAGGAGAAGATGGAGTTGGTTTAGGCAGAGAACTAAACCTCCACGAGATCAATGCGGCCGGGGTTGTTGGTGCCGAGCCGGTGCTGGGAATCGGCGGCAACCGAGATGTAGTTTGGCGGCATGCCCGCTTGCGACAGCGTGTTCAGGCCGCGTTCGGCACGCTTCTTTTCGATAACTTGCCAAGCCGTGTAATCGATGGCCACGGGATCGCTGGCAACCATCAGCCCATTATATTTCCAGGCGTATTGCGGTTTGTAACCCGGGCCACCGGCGAAACAAGCGGTCATGGCGTCGGCAACAACGAAACGGAATTTGCCGCGAATCGGCGATAACAAATTGAGATCGGCCACGCCGGGACTGCAATTGTTGGAATGAAACTTGTCGGGATTATTGTTTACGCCGTACATGTTTTTCAGCGCGAGGGTGACGCCCGCCATTTCGTGATTTTTGAGGATGGGAACATTGATCATGCAATCGCAGGTGCGGGTGAGCAGGTTCGAGAGGCGCGTTTGCACGGAACCTGTAGTGAAGACGGTGTCGTCGTAGCCGATTTGCCTGGAATCTGTACCAACGAAGCGGATGCGATCCGCGCCATCGGAAAGGTGGAAGCCGGCGCGATCGAGTTCTTTGTTGGTGCGATCCCAGACAACGATGTTGCTGGCTTTCACCCCGGCCTGCTGCAAACGCTCACAGATCGCGGCAACCAAAAGGGGATGAGTGGAAAGACCTGGGCCCGCGATGGTGTTGACCTTGAGGCCGACGACTTCGCCCGGACGCACGATTTTCTTCCACGGGGTGACCGGATCGGAAGCCTGGAAAAAATTCTGCATGGCCTGATCGAGAAGTTTTTGGACGCGGGCAGAATCCGGAGAGGCGCTCGTGGCATAGAGCGAGGGATCGCGGGCAATTACGACTTTGGACTTGGAAGCGGCGGCAGAGGTGGGACTAACTTTACCGTCCGCAACGGCATAACGGCCGGCACCTAAAGCCAAGGCACCCAACGCACAGTTCCTGAGAAAGTCTCGGCGAGTGTTTTCTGTTCCATTTTTCATCGTTGCACCTCCCACTAACGCTTCTAACGAGACAATTTCTTTTCCACGGCTCGGCCTAAATTGAGCAGGGCCGCGGATACTTCGGGGGAATCCTGGAAAGCCACTACGCGAACGAGATAAGGACCTTTGCGGAACGTCAGGCTCTGGGAATATAGGCGTGCGGCGTCGCCGATCGGTGGGGTCTGCGCATCCATGGCAGGCTCCGATTCGAAGATTGATTTCGCCCCGGCCGTGGTGGACATGGAGTAAACGTCAACGGTGACCTGGATTTTGTCCTTGAACTTGTAGTCCGCGGTGGAAGCGCTGCGCACACCGGCTTTGAGGTATTTTTCGGCGTCGCCGTCGATGTAATCGGAAAGCTTATCCGCGGGAAATGTGCGGACCTCCGGAGCCACGGTCCAGCCGGGAGCTTCCGCGGAGTCCGGGAAAAAACTATTCGCGGAGGCATCGCCATGGTGGCAGCCGGAGGTCATCGAAAGCATGGCCGGAAGCAGAATGCCAAGAGCAAAACGATGGAAGGAGTGATTCATGGGCGCGTGTTTTTCCTCCGCGAGTTCAAGAGAATCTGGTTGGTGGAAGAACGCGTTTCGCCAATGCACGTGACATAGACAGCGGGGTGGTCCTGCAGCGGACAGGCATACTCGCAGGCGCCACACCCAACGCATTTTTCCGGGTCGACGCGGGGCTGCTTGAGGATCTTGCTCTGACCCTTAGCGTCGATAACTTCCGCAGACTGCAGATAAATCGCCTTCGGCGAGGTGGGACACCATTCCTCGCAGACGATGCATTCCGTGGCCATAGCCCAGGGCAGGCAGCGGCCGCGATCGTAAAATGCGGTGCCGATGCGGATGGGCTTGCTGTCATTCGAAACACTTACCGCCCATGCTTTAGACTGCGGCGTGATTTCCCAGATGGCGCCGGTGGGGCAGGCTTCGGAGCAGAGCACGCAACTCGGTTCGCAATAGCCGATGCGCGGAACCAGAACGGGCGTCCATACGCCCTCCAGCCCGGCTTGCGAGAAGGAAGGGTGCAGCGCGTTGTTGGGGCAAACTTTCATGCACTCGCCGCAACGAACGCAGCGGGCGAGGAACTCCGATTCATCGAGGGAACCGGGAGGACGAATGCGACGATCGTCTTTTTCCGCGGCGAAGGAAGTGGTGGCGCGCATGAGCGGGAGGACGGCGACGCCAGTGGCGAGCGCGGCGAGGACCTTGCGACGCTTCAGACTGGGAGCTTCGCGGGTGCTGCCGTTGGGAAAGAACTTAAATTCCAGGCCGTCATGGGGACATTCGCCGATGCAATTGAAGCAGAGCAGGCATTCGGATTTACGCCAAGGCACACCGCCAATGGGATCGTCGCCACCCTGGCAATGCAAGAGGCAGCGATTGCAATCATCGCAGGATGCAGGATTCTTCTGAAGTCCGAGGATGGACCAGCGCGAAACAAGACCCAGCAGAGCGCCCAACGGGCAGAGGGCACGGCAGAAAAAACGCGTGACACGAAGATTCAGGGCCAGAATCAGAATGAAGAGGGTGCCCAGGAAAAAACCCTGGCGAAAATGGGATTGCTTGAGGCTGAGAATCGTAAGGTTCAGCAGTGCGTGAATGATGCCGCCAACGAAACGCACGATTGAGAAGTTGCTGGATTCCACAGCGTGCAGGATGGAGTTGGTGAGATAGCCCAGGCCCGGAAGAATCGAGAGGCCCAGCGAGCGGGTGAGTAAAGAAAAAGGATCAAACCAACCGACGAGGCCGGTGCCGAACAGCGCGGCGACGAGAACCGCGGCCAGGATGTAATACTTCGTGGCCTGCCAGGGTTTGTAGCGATTGGAGTCGATGAGCTGCTTCCCGCGCTTGGATTCGGATTTCCAGCTGCCGAAGAAGTGATTGAGCGTGCCCAGGGGGCAGACCCAACCGCAGAAAAAACGCCCGAAAAAAAGCGTAGGAATCAAGACGACCAGGCTCCAAAGAAGGCCGTGGTACAGAGCGCGGCTTGCAAGCGCGTTCGAAATGGCGACCAGGGGATCGATTTGAAAGAAGAATGAGACGGGAGAAGTGAGACGCAGGTCACCCGGCGAGGAGGAGGGTGTAGCGCGAAAGTCCGTGCGCGGAATCAGGAAAAAAAGGAACAGCAGAAGAAAGCCAATCTGGGAGGCAGTGCGGAGGCGGGTTGCAGAAGGAAAACTCACAGCTCCATTGTGACAAGCCGCGGGCACAAGCGGATGTGACGAGAGTCACCTGCGTTGGCGCTTTGAGAATGGCCTGGAGCGGCAAATCGGGGGTTTCGGTACAATGCGTGGAGTGGCCCTGCGTTGGCAGGGAAAGACCTGCGCTGAACGGGGACAGGGGATTCCGTGATACATCGTTACGTTTTTCATAATGAAGAATTGCGGCCGGTGGAGAAGACCCGGTGGTCGCCGGGACAAGCGGGGCTAGTTTGCGGCTGGGGACTGTTCACCACGGTGCGCATCGTGCGCGGGGAAGCGTTCGCTTATGAGCGGCACTGGCGCAGGCTGGAGAAGGACGCGACATTGACGCGGCTGCCGCTGACCTATACGGGCGCAAAGGTGCGGGTGATGCTGCAGGACGTGATCCGGGCGAATCACGTGAAAGAAGGATGCGCGCGAATTTATCTGGTGTGGAACACCGTGGGCAGCTGGAAAAGCGACGAAAAGATGCCTGAAGTGGACCTGGTGATCACCAGCTCGGACTTGCCGCAGTATCCGGAGAATGTGCGGCTGACGGTGCGCGCGCAAGGGAGGCATGCGGCTTCTCCGTTGGCCGGAGTAAAAACAATCTCATGGCTTGACAGCGTTTGGGCCGTGGGAGAGGCGCAGCGCGAGGGATTTGACGAAGTGATCTTGTTGAACGAGCGCAGCGAAGTGAGTGAATGCACTGCGGCAAATATTTTTGCGGTAAAGGGCGAGAAAGTGATCACGCCGCCTCTCAGTTCCGGGTGCCTGGAGGGCGTAACTCGCGGGGTGTTGATGGAAATCGCGAGCGAAGCCAGCGTTACCGTGGTGGAACAAACCATGCAACTGGAAGATTTATACGGGGCGGATGAAGTGTTCATGACCTCGACGAACCGCAACGTGATTGGCGTGAAAGAAATCGCGGGACATGTTATCGCGGACGGAAACACCGGGCCGATCACCAAAAAGCTGGATGAAACGTTTGACTCCTATATCAACGATTACGTGGAACGACGCTTGGCCACGAGCCGCTACCAGGCCTAATTAAGCGTAACCAAGCGCGCTTCCAGCGATCACTTATTCGCAGGCGCCAGATTTTCGAGTGGTGGAATCGAACTCACCGCCGTAAACACGCGTTCCGGGAAAGATTTCTTCTTTTCGAGCGCTTCCACGAACATTTCGATGGCCTGCCCGGTGTTTGGCGGGGTAAGGATGGTGGCAGTCAGCAACCCGCTACGCACCCAGGACTGACCTGTTTTCGGCACTCCATCGCAACCGAGATACGGAATCGCCAACCAGCGGTCGCGTTCCATCTCGTTGCTCAATTCCTGAAAGCCCTTGCGCGCTCCAATAGCCATCGCATCGTTTTGCGACAAGACCAGATCGATGACCGCCTTCTTGGAGGTAGACAGGCTGAGCCAGGAGCGAATGGCTTTCATGGCGCTTTCCTCGGTCCACTGGCCGCGGAGGACGGTAATGTGAATGTTGGCCGGGATTTTTTCTCGCAGTCCCATTTCCCGTTCTTTGGCAACACTGTTTTGCGAGGATCCCGCAATATACAAGATCGAACCACCTCGCGGAAGAAGCGCGGCGCACTGGCGCGCCTCGATGCGACCCACTTCTATCTGATCGGAGCTCACGCCAAAGATAGGAACTTTGCTGGTACGCCGGATTTCGGAAATGTAGGGAGCATCGCGATTGACCAGCGCCCATCCGATTCCCGAATCCACAGCCGCGCGGGCTACTTGCGGTAACGCCGTGGCGCCAACGGGCTCCAGAACGATAGCGTGCGGCCGTTCTTTCTCCGGCACTTGAATCGCTCTCAGAAGCTGCGTGCTCTGTGTGATGGCGTCATTGTCAGCAAAGAGGATTTGTACCTCGACGCCCAATCGGTGAGCCGTGACCTGCGCGGAGTTGGCTTGTTCGAGCTGATAATCGTTGTCGTTCGTAATCAGAGACACGAGAAATTTAAGATTTCGCATGAACTGACGTTACCTCGAGCGTTTAGGCACTTTGGCGATTATAGGGCGCGATCAGCTGAACACGACGATTTTTTGGGGTAAAGCGCTTAAGGCGGCACTGGTGGCGCTTTGCAGACAGCGAGAACATCTAGTGCTCAAAGCATAATCAATGATGGGAACTCGAAGCAGCGGGAAGAGGCGTTGGAGTCTGGTTCGAACCACTGCCCAAGGTAGCACGGAGAAGAACCGGCGCCAAAACCGTGGTAACCATCACCAAGAGGACGATCGCGGAAAAAAGTCCTTCGTCGACCACACCAATTCCTCTGCCGATTCCAGCGAAGATCAGACCGACTTCGCCGCGGGGCATCATGCCGAAACCAACCGCGAGGCGATTCATGGTGGGAGGGCAGCCCCAGCCTGCGGCGACCTTGCCAACAATGGCAACGATCGTGAGGGCGAGGCCGGCGATCAGAACATCTTTGCTGGCCATGGTTTCCAGCTTGACCTGAATCCCCATCCACACAAAAAACAGCGGCACCACGAGCGATTCGATGGGCGAAAGCAAGTCGTGCAGCGACGTGCCCTCCACTTCCCTGTCGAAAAAGCTGTTGAGTACCATGCCGGCCGCGAATGCGCCGACGATGGTGGCGAGCTGGGCGACGTTGGCGAGCCAAGCCAAAAGGAGCGCGAAGCTTACGCCGAAAAGAAGCTTCAGGTTGCTGACGCCGAAATTGGCAAGGCGCCGGACAAGTTTGGGAGTGAGCCAGATGCCAATGCCGAGGGAAGCGACGAGGAACAACGCGGCTTTGCCGGTGGTAATGGCGATGGAAACGGCGCTGATGGATCCGGTGAGAGCGAGGCCGCTGACGACGGCGAGGACGATGAGGCAGAGAACATCATCGATCACGGCGGCGCCGAGGATGATGCGCGCTTCTTCGGTGGTCTCGCGGCCAATGTCGCGCAGGACGCGGGCGGTGATACCGACACTGGTGGCGGTGAGGATGCCGCCGACGAACAGGTCGCTGGCCAAAGCATTGAAGGGATGAAGCAACTTCATGACGCCCATCCCCAACGCCATTGGGAGAACAATGCCGAGAACGGCTACGTAGGTGGCATATTTTCCGACGCGCTTCATTTCCACCAGGCTGATTTCCAGACCCACCATAAAAAGAAGAACCAGAATCGCCAGGCGCGAGATGATGTCAATAAAGCTGTAGACCGAGATGTAGGATTGGCCTTGTGGACCGGACAGGAGTTGCGCCAGATAGTCTGTATGTGGGCCGGACGGAAGAAGTTTCAGAGTGGCTTCGCCGAGGGTGTACTGGCTGGTGAGAGCGAGGGAGGCGATACTCGAAAGGTTGTCGCCCTCGCGAAGCACGGTGAGCGTGGGGTTGCCGAAGTAGTAGCCGAGGTTTCCGGCGAGCAGTCCGACGAGGAGCTCACCGAGAACGGCGGGCTGCTTAATCCATTTCATCAGGAAACCGCCGAGCGCGGCCCCAAGCGTGATAGAAATGGAAGCAATCAGAATTGGGACGATTGGATCGGCGTGAGAGATGCTTTCGTTCGCCGAGAAAATCGATAAAAGAGCCAACAACGCCATCGCGAGACTCCTGAGAATCCCATGGAACGGTGCGCCGGAGGAGACGGCCGGGGTATTGTGGCGGGGATGGCGGCGGTACGCAAGGGGTAAGGCATTTAGCGGCGCGGGCGTGCTACAATGCGCCGTTTGGCGGGGAAGGCAGGGCCTAACGAGCATGACGGAAACGCTGGCACAAGCTGAAGCAGTGCTGGAGGTAATCTCACCGGACGGTGCGCGGAAGTACGTGCGCGTGACGCAGACGCCGTTTTTGATCGGACGCGGGGCGGAAACGGGCAACCATCTGCAACTGACGGACCGGCGCATCTCGCGCAACTGCGGCGCGATCGTCACGGAAGCGAACCGCTATTACCTGGAAGATCGCGGGCAGCGGCGTGGCATGTTCGTAAACGGCGAAAAGGTGGAGAGCCGGGCGCTGGTCGACGGCGACGTGATCACGTTTGGGTTGGAAGATTCCTACCAGGTGATTTTTCGCGCCGCGAGCGGCACCTCCGACGAGTCCATTCCCCAGTTGTTGACACGCATCGATCACATGACCAGTTCCGAGTCGACAGGCGGCGGGCTGCGCAAGCTGAACCTGCTGCTGGAAGCGACTTCCCTGCTGCACTCGCAACTGCCGTTGGACTCCGTGCTGGCGAAGATGATCGATCATGCGGTGGCAGTGACCGACGCGGATCGCGGGCTGCTGGAAGAGGCTGTGGAAAGCGTGACCTCGGCGAGCCCGTCGGAGCGCTTGCGCGTGCGGTTGGCGCGGCGCAGCGGTGGGCAGCGGTTGCCCCCCGAGAGCATGACGCCGAGCCAAACGGCGATTCAGTTGGCGATGAAGAAGCAACTGCCGGTGATCACGGAAGACATTGAGCAGGCGGAAATGAACCTGCAAGCTGCGGCGAGCATCGTTGCGCAAGGATTGCGCGCGGTGGTGGTGATCCCGCTGTATGCCACTTCGCGGGCGAGCAGCGAATCGGCTACCAACGTGACGAGGGGAGAATTTCTGGGCGTGCTGTATCTGGATTCGAAGCGGCCGACGGCATTTTCAAAGCTGGACCGGCAAATCCTGGATGCGCTGGCGGCCGACGCGGCCAGCATTTTGGACAACGCTCGGCTGGTGGAACGCGAGCGCGAACGGCAGAGGCTGGAACAGGAAATTGGCATCGCGCGAGACATTCAGCAGGCGCTGTTGCCCAAGAATTTCCGGGATTTCCCGCACCTTGCCGTGGTCGGCGTGAATTTTCCGTGCTTGTCCGTGGGAGGAGATTACTTTGACGTTTTCCCGCTGGACGACCGGCGCACCGCATTTCTTCTGGCCGACGTGAGCGGAAAAGGACTGGGCGCTGCGCTGCTGACCACGATGTTGCAGGGCGCGCTATCGGGCATGACGCTGGGGACGGACCCGGCGCGCGTGTTCAATCATGTCAACCGTTTCTTGTGCGATCACGCGGAAGTGGGCCGTTATGCCACGATGTTCTTTGGAATCCTGCACGATTCCGGAAAATTGGAATACATCAACGCGGGGCATCCTTCTCCGATCCTGATTCGCGCGGCGACGGCGGAGGAAGCGTTCACGGAAGGTTCCTTCCCGGTTGGACTGGTGCCGGAGGCGGAATTTTCCACGACCACTTTGCAATTGGAGCCAAACGATACGCTGGTGCTATACAGCGACGGCGTGACGGAAGCTATGGACCCGGACGAGCAACTCTACGGCAATGGAAGATTGCGCGCGGTGCTGCTGGGAAAGAACGAAATGCCGCTGGATGAAATCCAGAAAACCGTTCTGGAATCCGTGGAAAACTTCGCGCGAGGAGCGCGGCAGGCGGACGACTTGACCATCCTGCTGGTGCGATTCCGCGCGGTGGGAACCTTGGTGACGGAGACAGATGTATCTGGGGCGGGAAAGGCAGCGGGAAGCAGCTAGGCGTTTCGGATATTTTGGCCTGACCGAGAGAAACAAAGGGCGCGTTGAGAAAAATCAGCGCGCCCTTTTTTTGTGTGGGCTTCTTTTATGGCGTGCAGGCAGGGGCCGGCGCACTAACCGGGGAGTAGTTGAGCGGCGCGAGTTTTTGCGCTTGCAGAAGTTTGTTGAGGGCGGGGAGAGTTTCGTTGGCCAATTTCTGGCTGGCGGCCACGCTCTTGCCATAGGCATCGCAGGAGATTTGATACAGTTTGCCGACGGCCGGGGTCGGCGCGATGTCCGCGGCCTGAACCATTTCTAAATAGCGGCCGGCATCGCGATTGATTGTGCCGAATCCCGGCGCCATTTCCGAGCCGGACACCAGCGCCTCCACTTGTTTCTGCGCGTCGATAACAGCATCGGTTAATTCTTTCGCAGCTGCGGCCGGGAGCGCTTTCTTGCGGTCGGCGACCTGTTCCGAGAGTGGATCAACGCCATGAAAGGCCTTCGCGGAAGCTTCCATCAGATCGCAAAGTTTTCGGGAGAGATCGAACTGGGCGGCATAGTCCGCGGCGGAAATGTGAACGCGCGGGTCGGGATCGACGCGCAATTGCTGGCGATAGGACTTCCCTGCGACGGTGAGAACGAGAGTGTAGGTGCCGGGAGAAACGAACGGACCCGGCGGCTGGAATCGCGGAGTTTCGCCGGGGACGGCATGATCCGGCAGCGTGTATTCGGTGTATTCCAGGCGCTCACCGAAAAATCCAAACGGCAACGCGGTTGGATGCGGATAGCGAAGATCCCAGACGAACCGATTGATGCCGGCGGTGGTAGGCAAACTTGCGGGCGGATAGAACCAATATTCCGGCACGTTGGCGGGCGGCAGCGATTCCTGCTGCGGGATGCTGGAGAAATGAATGATGCGATTCTCTTTTTCGTCCAGAACATCCAGGGAAATCTCGCCCTTGGGAGGAGAATTAAGGAAATAGTAGAGCAGCGCGCCGTCCGGAGGATTTTGCGAAGTGGGCATATCGCGCTGAAGAGGCGTGTCCGGATGATTGTCCCAGTGGACGCCCAGGGCGGTTTGCGGAGTGAAAAAATGGACCGGAGATTTTTGCAGATCGTTGTTTAACTGGCGCAAGGGAGAAATGTCATCGAGAATCCAAAGGCCACGGCCAAACGTGGCGGCCACGAGATCGTCGCCGTGAATGTTGAGGTCGCGCACGGAGCTGGTGGGCAGACCGAGCTGCAGCGACTGCCAGTGATCGCCGCAATCGAAGGAGACATACACGCCGGTTTCGGTTCCAGCATACAGCATGCCTTTGCGCGCAGGATCTTCGCGAACCACGCGGGCGATTCCGGCGTCCGGCAGGCCGGTGACGATTTTTTCCCAGGTTTTTCCTGCATCGTGGGTGCGGAAGAAATAAGGATGCGTGTCCCGGCGGGCGAACACGGCGGCAAACGCCATGTCGGGATCGTGGGGAGACGGATCGATGGAATTGACGGTGGCACGCTCGGGCAGACCCGTGGGAGAAACGTTGGACCAGTTGGCGCCATCGTCGTGGGTAACCTGGATCATGCCGGTGGAGGTGCCCACCCAGATCAAGTTGGAATCGAGCGGGGAGGGAGCGATGGCTTGAATAAAGCCGCGATTGGAGGCGGCTTGCGCATCGTCATCGTCATCATCGTCCGCAAAGAATCCGGAGTCTTCCAAATCGTCTTTCGAAGGAATGTGGCCGGCCGCGTCTGACTTGGGTGGCACGGATGTGCCGGCGGGCTTCACGGTAAGATCCGGGCTGATTTCTTTCCAGCTCAGGCCGTCGTCCGCGGATTTCAGCAGGAATTGGGAAGCATAAAAGAGCGTGTGCGGATCGCGCGGGGAATAAAGGATGGGGGTTTCCCAACTGGCGCGATAGTTTGGCGGGGCGATGAAGAGTGTGGCGATCTGGCCGGTCTTGCGATCCATGCGAATGATATTGCCGTACCAGCCGAGCGAAAAAACATAATCGGGGTTCGACGGATCGGGAGTGATGAAGCTGCTTTCGAAGGAGCCGCTGGAAAACCAGTCGCGGTAGGTGATCATGCCGAAGTCCGTGCGATCGGCAATGACGATCGAACCGGAATCCTGCTGCGCGGCGTACAGACGATACGGAAAGCCCTTGTCAGTGGAGACGCGATAAAACTGGCCGGTGGGCTGATTGAGCCAATCGCTCCATGTCTTTCCGCAATCATAGGTGACCACCACGCCCTGGTCCGTACCTTCGACGATGTGATTGGAATCCTGAGGATCGATCCAGAGAACGTGATCGTCTTCGCCGCTGGGAGTTCCCTTCCATGCGGCAAACGTGCGGCCACCGTCTCCGGAGCGATACGTGGAGGTCTGCATCACGTAGACGACGTCTGGATTTTTCGAATCGGAGAACACGCGGCCAAAATAATTGGAGCCGAGGATCCGTGGATCGGTGGTGATTTTTTGCCACACCGCACCGGCATCATCGGAACGATAGAGTCCTTGATCCATCAACGCGAAGATACGTTTTCCGCCGGTGCCAGGCGCGACAGAAAGGCCAACGCGCTGGCGGTGAGCCGCGGGAAGGCCCTGATCGCCCATGGGCGCCCATGTTTCGCCCGCATCGGTGGAGCGAAGCAGTTGCGTGTCCACACCTTCGGGGGGCTTTTGGCCGGGAGCCGGAGGGATGTGGCGAATGGTGGCAACGATGGTGCGGGAATTATTGGGATCGAAATCGAGTTCGGTGGGGCTGGTTTGATCGTCCTTGTAGAAAACTTTTCGCCAAGTCTTGCCACCATCCGAAGATTTGAAAATTCCACGCGCTTCGCTCGGCGTAAAGTTACCCGCGACCGCAACGTAAACAAGATTGGCATCGTGCGGATCGACAAGGATCGAAGGGATGATGGGAGAATCGCCAAAGCCGAGGTTGGTCCAGGTGGCGCCCGCATCGCTGGACTTCCAGACACCGTTGCCGTCAGTCTGCTCGCCGGTGGCGACGTATATTACGTTGGTATTGGAGGGGGCGACGACGAGATCGCCGATGGAAGCCACGTGTGCCTGATCGAAAATGGGGACCCAGGTTCTACCCGCATTGATGGATTTCCAAACGCCGCCGCCGGGTGTGCCCATGTAGTATGTTGTGTTGTTCCCGGCGATGCCGGAGACCGCGGTGACGCGGCCGCCGCGATGCGGGCCGATGAGGCGCCAGT
Source organism: Candidatus Acidiferrales bacterium (assembly GCA_963709705.1). Taxonomy (GTDB): domain Bacteria; phylum Acidobacteriota; class Terriglobia; order Acidiferrales; family UBA7541; genus Acidiferrum. The sequence continues at coordinate 167,211 of CAVPXU010000009.1, read as the reverse complement.
TAAGTCCGTGGAGGAGTTCCGGAGAAACTTGTTGCGCGCTCAAAGGCGGTAGAACCGCCGCCGAAAGCAGAATCAGGAACGCGAGGCGTAATCGTGCGGCAAGGGTGGGTCTGGGTAGACTCATGAAAACTCCTCCGGAAACGGGCAGTTTAACATGTACGGCGCGAAATTTCCGGGAGGCGGAATTGGCAGAGGAGGCGAGATGAATGTGGAAGAGGTGTTTCAATTCATGAATCGCGAGCGGTTGGCGGTGCTGGCCACGGCGCGCGAGGACGGGCGTCCGGAATCGGCGCTGATGGGATTCGCGGTGACGCCGGAATTGGAGATTGTGTTCGATACGGTGAAGAGTTCGCGGAAATATCCGATCTTGAAGAAAAATCCCATGGTGGCTTGGGTGATTGGCTGCACGACCGAGGTAACGGTGCAGTACGAGGGCGTGGCGCAAGAGTTGGAAGGCGAGGAACTGGCGAAATACAAGAAGCCTTACTTTGCCGCGTTTCCAGATGGGCCGGCGCGGGAGAGTTGGCCGGGGATTACTTATTTTGTGGTGCGACCGAAGTGGGTGCGATATTGCGATTATGATCCGGGGAGACGGCGGATTGAGGAGATGGAGTTTTAGAACACGCGGATGGAGACGTGTTCTAGTATGTGCGAGGACTGACGAAGAGTGTCCTCTGGGGCTAAAGCCCAGATTTTTTTGCGATGGATGAATGTGGGAGCTGAAGCTCCGACGCCCTACGGAGAAGAGAAACCCAAGAGGCGCTGGCATAAAGCCAGCGCTACATGGCATTCAGCGTGACATGACATGAGACAGAGTGGGCACCCAGGAGTGGGAAAATGGGGGGGTTTAATTTTTGATGAGACGGCCGGCTCGCGCCAGCGCACTCCAAAATTAGAGTTCGCGCAGGGCTACGGAGACTGGTTGAACGGCGGCGCGAATGGCGGGCAGCAGGCCGCCTAGAACACCCATCACCAGAGCGAAAAGAACGCCCATCACCAGAAGATCGAAAGTGATTTTGAAGGCGAAGGCTACGTTGGAGAAGGTCTGGAAATTCATGGTGCTGGTGGTGAGGCCGTTGAGCGGCAAAACCGCCAGGCAACCGATGATCCCGCCGAGGAACGATATCAATAACGCTTCGAACAGGAACGACAGGATCACGTTCCACGAAGAGAAGCCAACAGCGCGCATGGTTGCGATTTCGCGGCCGCGTTCGGCAACGGCGGAATACATGGTGTTGAGCGCGCCGAAAATCGCGCCAATGGCCATGATGGCGGCAACGAGACCGCCGAGAACTGTGATGAGTTTGGTCATCGTCGTGGACTGCTTGGCATAATAATCAATTTCGCGATAGACATCCACGTTCATGCGGGGATCGGAAGTGACCGCGTCCTTGAATTCCTGATAGGTGGAGGGCGAAGCGAGATGAACCGTGGCGGACTGAAAAATATTGGCGGGACGCTTCAGCACTTGATTGAAGATCTGGGAGTCACACCAGACTTCGGAATCGAACGCGGAACCGCCCGCGTCAAAAACGCCTACAACATCCCAATGGCCGCCGGCAAAATCAATTTTGTTGCCCACGGTGAGCCCTTGATAGGTCTTCGAAGCGTTCTTGCCGACCACGAGTTCGTTCAAGCCGGGTTGAAACATGCGGCCTTGCACGATCTTCACGAATCTACGAACTTCCAGCACGTTGGGCGAAACGCCGCGGACTTGCACGTTGGCATCGGTGCCGGTGGAGATCAAGGGGACGGGGATAACGCCGACTACATCCTGGGTGATGATGGGAGCGCCCGAAGCATCGCGCGCAACGCCGGGCGCATCCTGAAGAACTTTAATGGAATCGAGCGTGATGCCGCCCATCATTTCCGAAGACGAGCCCGCGCGCATCACGAGAGCGTTTCCGGGAGATCCGGAAGCAACCAGCGTGGCTTTGAAACCGCGAGCCAGAGAGAGCATGGCAACAAACACGCCGACGGTGCCGGCGATGCCGAGAATGGCGACGATCGTGGACGTCCAGCGCGCGCGAATGCTGCGGAAATTGTAGGAAATGGGTACGGAACCGAGAAACGGCGCGAGCAATCCGGCGAGGATCCCGAACACCACCACGAGGATGAGCACCAGTGCGGCGATGGCCGCAATCGTTATGAAAAAGAAAAATACAAGTTTCCCGGCCATGTCAGACTCTCCGCAGCGCGTTCACGATGCGCAAGTGCATCGCACTTAAGCCAGGCAGCAATCCACTGAGAATGCCAGTAACGATAGCGACCACCAGGCCAAACACAAGCATGGGTGGAGCAAGGATAATGCTGGGCAGCAGACCATTCAGCGCTTTCGCAAGGGCTGGAACGGCGATGACGGCAAGGAGCATGCCGAGCGCACCTCCGATCAAAGCAATGGTCAAGGCTTCAGCGAGAACAAAGAAGAGAACGGAACGATCCGAATAGCCGATGGCTTTGAAGACGGCAAGTTCGGAGGTGCGTTCGCGGACGGATATGGCCATGGTGTTGCCGGTGACCAGAAGTAAAGTGAAAAACACCACGGTGCCGATGCTGACAATCAGGGTCTGAATGTTGCCGAATTGTTTCACCCAACTGGCGGCGAAAGCGGACTCCGTTTGAGTTTTGGTTTCGTATGGCGAATTCGCGAACTCGTCGTCGATGGCCTTGGCGATGCGAGGAGAGTCATCGGGATTATCCACGCGAAGAACGTACCAACCGATTTGACCCTTCACAGCTTCCGGAACTTTTTCTTCGAAATAGTCCCACTGAAACCAGAACTGGGTCTCGTCGTCCTGAGCGCGCTTGCCGTGATAAATTCCGACGAGATTGAATTCCCAGGCGCCGCCACCGTAAAGCGTGGTTTTAATGGGGATGCGATCGCCGACCTTCCAGTGAAAGCGGTCCGCCAGCTGTTGGCCCGCGATGGCGCCCTGACGGTCATTTATGAAGGCCTTCCATTGATCGTCGGGAACCACAAGTTCGGGAAAAACCTGGCGCTGATATTCCGGATCGATCACGAATTGGGGGAAAAAGTTTTTTTCCTCGATATAGGTGCCACCAAACCAGTTGTTATGCGTGACGGCCTTGACGCCGGGAATGCGCAGAATTTTGTCGCGATACGAGAGAGGTATGGTGTTGATGATCGAAGTGCGATTGATGACCACCAGGCGATCCGCGCCGGCAACATCCGCGCCACGGTTGAAGGCATCCTTCACGACGGCCAGAAAGACAAACAGGAAAAGGGCCACGGCGAAAGAGCCAATGGTGAGCAGCAGGCGAATCTTCTTGCGAGTGAGATTCGCCCAGATGATGCGCGCGAATTTCATGCAACACCTCCGGCGGGCACGCTGTGGGGAAATTTCGAACCTTCGACGAGAACGCCTTTGTCCAAGTGCAAGGTGGTGTGGGCGCGCGCGGCGACCACAGGATCGTGGGTAACCATCAGCACGGTTTTGTGGTGCGAGCCGACGAGTTCCTCGAGAAGGGCCATAATTTCATCGGCGCTTTTGCGGTCCAGATCGCCGGTGGGTTCGTCGCACAGCAAAAAGGTGGGGTCAGAGACGATGGCGCGGGCGATGGTGACACGCTGTTCCTGACCGCCGGAGAGTTGGCGGGGAAAGTGGTCCATGCGATCGGAGAGGCCGACGATGGACAGCGCGGTTTCCACGTGCGAGCGGCGCTCAGCCTTCGAGAGTTTGGTGAGCAAAAGTGGCAGCTCAACGTTCTGGAAAGCGGTAAGAACGGGAATCAGGTTGTACATCTGAAAGATGAAGCCGACATGGCGGGCCCGCCAATCCGTCAATTTGCCGGAGGACATGTGGGTGATCTCATCGCCGGCGACGGTGATGCTGCCGCGCGTGGGAACATCCAGGCCGCCGAGAAGATTCAACAAGGTGGTTTTGCCCGAACCGCTGGGGCCCATGAAGGCCACGAACTCTCCCGCGGACACATCCAGATTGAGTCCCTGGAGGACGTGGATTTCTTCACCGCCGCGGCGATAGGTCTTATCGAGGTCACGAACCTGGATGAGACCGGACTTTCCATCACTGCCGTCGACTTTGACCATTGGGAATGCTCCTATTTTTGGATCTGGACCGATTGACCGTCGCTGAGGGTATCGGGACCGTTGACCACAACGCTAGCTCCGGGCAGAACGCCCGCGAGAATTTCGACGTCGGAGCCGCGGGCTTCGCCGGTGGTAACGGCACGGCGTTCGATGGTGTCACCTTTGAGGACAAAAACGTACTTCGATGAATTGTCCTGGCGAATGGCCTTTTGTGGCACAAGAGCCACCGCGGGATTTTTGTCCTGCTTGGAGCCCGGCTTCACCTCGTTCTCAAGAAAGGTGACTTTGACACCCATATCCGGCAGGATGCGCGGATCTTTCGCCGGATCATAAAGCTTCTTGTGATCGGGTTCCGTGACGGAGATGCGAACCTTTACGGTGGCTTTCTGGCGATCGGCCGTGGGGATCACCGTGCGGACCTTCGCGGGAATAGTCAGGTCGGGGTAAGCGTCGAGAACGGCGTTGACGGCCTGATCGTCATGCACTCTGGCGATATACGCCTCGCTGACGTCCACTTCAAATTCGTTGGAGTGAAGATCGACGATGGTGGCAATGCCTGTGCGCGTGAAACCGCCGCCAGCGGAAATAGGCGAGACCATTTCGCCGACCTGCGCGTCTTTCGAAACCACGATTCCGGCGAACGGCGCGCGGATGGTGCAATTGTCCACGGCCTGCTGCTGCTCGCGAATGCGGGCGTCGGCAGCGACCACTTGTTGCTGCGCCAATGCGATTTTCGCGCGCAAGCTGTCGGCCGTCATGACCGCGGAGTCCAAAGCCTCCTGTGTCGAAACACCTTCCTTGACGAGCTGCTGCGTGCGGTGCAATTCGATTTCCGCGTTTTTCAGCTGGACCTGGAAGTCGAGAATGGCGGCCTGGGAAGAATCGCGATCGGCTTTCGCGGAGTCCAGGGCGCGGCGAGCATCGGAATCATCCAAAGTAGCCAGGAGCTGCCCTTCGGTCACGCGGGTGCCTTCGTCGAAGAAGACGCCGGTGACGCGTCCGGTAATCTTGGCGGCGATGGTGGCGCGACGGCGAGGGGTGACGTAGCCGCTGGCATTGAGGACGCCGGCTGGGCCGGTGGCGGGCTTGGTGGCGGCGGCAACTTCGACCTCAGCTTTGCGGTTGCGATAGGCAAACGCCGCCCCACCCACAAGGCCCACGAAAATGACAGCCAAAGCAATCCAGATCCAGCGGCGGCTGCGGCGCGGGTTGGTGCGCTTGGTATCGGAAATGCGCAACGAAGACAGATCGGGCTTCAGGGTCTTAGGTGGCGTCGCCATGCGGCGGCTACTCCTCGATTGTTCACGACTGTGCCTGGTTTAGATACGCATCCACACTACTAAAAATATCGATTCTGGAGCGGGTGGATTCGGTACATGGCCATTTTACCGGAGAAGTCGGGCTGTGGGAGAAAAATGGTGTGAGGGGAGGGATTAGAGGGACTGGATGCGAGGGAACGTATCACGAGGCAGGCTTTTTATCGCCTATGAGGGTCGCGGGCGTAGAAGATTGACGCAGGGTGTTCCGGAGGCTGTTCACGGCCGACTGGGCGCGGTGAACCTGCTGGCGAATCAACTCCCCATTCGCGCGGTCTTCGGGAGTAAGCGTGGGGATGTCCGTCAGTAGTTCGGAGTAGCCAAAGATGGCCGTGAGAGGATTGCTGATTTCATGCGCGGCGCCCGCGGCCAGGCGTCCGAGGGCCACGAGCTTTTCCGAATGCGTGACCTGCTGCTGAACTGCGCTGAGATTTTCGATGGAGTCGCGCGTGAGTTGCACCGACTGGCGCAACTCGAGGGCCAGCAAATTGAACTTCCAGTAGACCAGCGCGCCGAGCAGGGCCATGGCGCCAAAGACCAGGCGCAGGCGAAACATGGCCACACCGGCGGGAATGTTCCTTGCGAAAAGGCCCAACAGCGCGATGACCGGCAATGAAATCATGCCAAGCATGGCGAAGCGGGCAGTCCAGACGCCTTGGATCAGTTCGCGGTTGGGCCGGCCGTCTGGCCGCGGTTGCAACGTTGACGCAAAGGCCGCGATGGGCACGAGAAGATAAATCGCGCAGAAGAATGGCGTGTCGTAGAAGCTTCCTGGGTAGTACTTGCCGGAATCGATGGCCTCGCTCAGCATGAAATTTCCCGCGCCGATGCAGGCAAAGACCACGAGGAGTTGTAGATAAAATCCGCGCCAGGCGCCCGCATTGCGCGCGGCCAGGATTGCCAGAGCAACAACGATCACAATGTGCTGGCTCAGCGCCAGAAAGTAGTACGACGGATTGTAGCTCGCGAAATCCTGACGGCCAATCTGCCACGGCAAGCTGAAATAGGCGTACAGCAAGAGCCACCAGAGGCTCAAGAGAATCAGGTCCAGAACGCGTATGCGAAGATTGCGTCCGGCCGAGAGCGAGTGCGGACGAAGCGCCAGGGCCGAGAGGAAGAAGACGTGCGCCAAGATGAAGAGCGAATCGCCGGGGACGGGGCTGGTTGGCACGGTTAACCGGCGCCAGTCAAAGTAAAACCAATACGCTTGCGAACCAAGCATCACCGCCAAACCGACCGCGAACAACTTCCAGAAAAGAGGAAGTATTCCCGCAGGGCCGCGGAAATTTTCGCGAGCTGCCAGGAAGGCCAGAATCAGAAACGCGCACGAGTTGGCGTCGCCATAGATGGTGAGCGCAAACGAAGGCTTGGCCACAGCGGCGACCGCCAATTGCGCCAAAAAAATGGCCGTGGCAAGGGCAATATAGAGTTTCTGGCGCGGAGAAAGGTTCACGACACACCTTCCGCGAGCAGATTGCCGGCTTCGCGCGCGGTCTCCGGCGCAGTTGACAGAGCAAAGGGGATTCGAACGGTGAAAATGGCGCCGCCTTCGGGGCGATTGCGGCAGGAAATGTCGCCATCGTGCTGTTGAATGATTCCGTAGCAAGTGCTGAGTCCCAGGCCAGTTCCCTTACCAACTTGCTTGGTGGTGTAAAACGGCTCGAAAACGCGTTGCGGTTCCTTAAGGCCAGGCCCGGAATCGGCAAATTCGATAAGGAGTTGCGAACCCGACGAGCGCAGCTTGATGTCGAAGGTTCCGCCGCCTGCTTCTTCCAGCGCATCCATGGCGTTGGAGATCAGTTCCAGGAAAACATGAAGCAGTTGGCCGGAATCCGCGTGGATCTGCGCACAGTCGCCTTCCTGTGACAATTCGACGCGCACGGCCGGCAGCTTGGCAATGCGGCTAAGGTGCAGCGCGCTTTCCAGGAGCGGTTTGATGTCCAGTGGCGCGAGGCGCATCGGAGTTTCCTGCGCAAAGTGCAGCATATTGTCCACAAGACCGTCGGTGCGCTGTGCATACTGGGCGATTTTCCCGGCCATATTCTGCACGCGAAAGTCCGCTCCCGGCTGCGAGGTGATGCGCGAGGCCGCTTCGAGAATGGAGGCCATGCACAGCTTGATCTGCTTGGCCACTTCCGCGACCAGTTCGCCGAGCGACGCCAGTTTTTCGCTTTGCGTGAGATGGTTTTTGAAACGCTCGATGCTGCGGTAATTCTCCGAAAGACGCTGTAGCGATTGAAACAGCCCTGTGGCCAAAATGTCTTGCTTAACGGAAAGCAGGAGAGTGAGGACGAGAATCGTCAGAAGCGTGATGGCCAGGCGGAACGTGCGCAACTGTGGCGGAGCGGAAGTGCTGAATAGCAGCCAGATTCCAATCACCGGAGTGGACAGGGCCACCAGCATCGCCAGATGCTCGGATAAAAATGTGGCCGGACGTAGCGAAGCGTCCGGCAGGTTCGGGGCCGGCTCCTGGATCTGCTCCTGCTCTGGCGTGCGGCCCGCCAAAGTGAAACAGAGAAACACAGCCAGCGACGCGATGAGCGGAACGTCATAGAGGCTGCCGGTGTAATAGTGTCCCAAATCGATGGATACATTGATGAGATTGGAAGCAAGCCCGTAGCAGACCGCGGCAAAGAAGTAGAACCGGTAGAGAGCTCGCCAGTGGTTGCGCACACACAAGACCGCGATGCCGGTGGCGATCACAAGAGTTTGATTGCTAATCGCGTCAGCCAAATTGAAGTAGAAGTTGTAGCTGGCCTGGGCGCCCGGTAAGAGACGATAGGCGAGAACTCCGAACGCGAATAGATAAAGCGCGTAAACCATCAGGACGAACACGTCGAGCAGGCCGAACACGCGGAATTGCGCGTCATTCTCTCGATCCGGGGCAATGGCAACCGCCGCAGTGAAAGGGACCACTTTCAGGAACAGGAGAATGTCTACCAATGGAAGGTCCGGCACGGGCCTGGCGAGGACCACTTCGTATGTGGCCCAAATCGCGTTGCTGACCGTCCACTGCAAAGCACCCGCGAAGATCAAAAACCAGAAGATGCGCGCCTGCGAATGACTGCGCAGAAAATTCCGAAAGGCGAATAAGGTTGCGGCCGCGACAAAGAGTACCTGCAGTGAATCTCCAAATGCATTGAGCACGAATCCTTCGGGCACGAACAATGCTGCAAGCAAAGACGCGAGCAGCGCGGCGAATCCAAAATACAATCCAAATCGCAGCTCCCTGGAAATCGGGGCCGGAGACACAGCTCGACCTGGCGCGGACTGGAATTCTTCTGCCATAGGAACATGCATGGACCCGGGGGAAAAAGCTGAGACCGGAGCGAACCGGTAAGCTGTTTCTCAGCCTAAAAGAAACGAACAGGCCGAACGACGGAATCCACACGCTCCCCTATTTTTGGGCATGCGAATGGTTCTGGCGCAGGAAATCTAGGGAGTGTGCCGCAGCCGGAACTGGCACTTTGGTACAGTTCCGGGCTTCCTTTTCGTGGCGTTTTCAGCGGAGTGTCCGGTGCCCTTGCAAAAAAGGCAAAATATGGGCCAACTTGGACGTATCGCGGACACGCTCGCCGCAAAATGCTTTACCACGTCAACCAAAGAGGTTTCCATGGGCTATCCAGCACCGAGTGAGCAGTATGCGGCAAAGCTAACGACGCCGGCAAAAGCGGTGGAGTCGATTAAGAATGGCAGCACCTTGTGCCTGGCGCTGGCAGTCGGAATGCCGCAAGGGCTGGCGAAAGCGGTGGCGGATCGCATCCTGGCGGACGATTTGAAGGATTTGAATCTGTATTACCAGCACTCCATGAAGTATAGCGAAGAGACGCTGATTCGCCCGGAAGTGCTGTACAAGGTGAATTCGCGTTGCTTTTTCATGGGTGATGCGGATCGCAAGATGGTGGCTTACGGCATCAAGGAAGCAAAGAAGAATCTCAGTTATGTGCCGATCAATTTCTCGAATATACCGCGCGTGTTGACGGAACACATCCGAGTGAACACCTTCGTCATCACCGTGTCACCAATGGACAAATCCGGCCATTTCAGCCTGGGGACGAATAACGATTACGCCTCGATCGTGCTGCGCCACTGCGACCGCGTAATCGTGGAGGTGAACCGTAATATGCCCCGGGTGTTCGGCGATTCGCTGGTGCACGTTTCCGAAGTCGACGCCATCGTGGAAAACGATGTGTCACTGGTGCAAATTCCGTATCACGAACCCGATCCGGACTCGATGAAGATCGGCAAATGCATCGCCGAACAGATTCCCGACGGCGCCACGTTGCAGTTGGGCATTGGCAATCTGCCGAACGCGGTGGCCAAGTATCTTACAAACCACAATGACATGGGCATCCATTCGGAGCTATTCAGCCACGCATTCGTACACCTGATAAAAAGCGGGGTGGTCAACGGACGAAAGAAAACGCTGCACCCGCGCAAGCATGTGTTCACCTTCGCGATGGGCGATGACGAAGTGTACGAGTTCATCGACGACAATCCCTCGATGGAGAGTTACGCGTCTTCGTATGTCAACGACATCCACATCATCAAGCAGCACGACTACATGATGAGTGTGAACACCGCGATCGAAGTCGACCTATATGGCCAGGTGAACGCCGAATTTATCAACGGGCACCAATACAGCGGATCGGGCGGGCAGTTTGACTTCGTTAAAGGGGCATCTTTCTCCAAAGGTGGAAAATCCTTCATCGGCCTGAAATCCGCGGCGAAGAACGGAGCCATTTCCGGGATCGTCCCGCGCGTGCAGATGGCGACGGACACGCGCATGGACGTGGAATACATCGCGACGGAGTATGGCTGCGTCAATTTGCGCGGAAAATCGACGCGCGAACGGGCATTGGAGCTCATCAGCATCGCGCATCCGAACTTCCGGGATGAGCTGATGGCCTACGCCAGGTCCATCGTTTTGATTTAGCTGGAACCGGCGAATGTTACAGCTATGTTAAAGGGTGCCCTTTCCTAACTTTTTTGATCCCATTTGTCCCCCAGCTGCATCAATAGACTTGACAGTAATGCGTCGGCAGGAATAAAAAGGGGTCCGCGCCGCTGTTTGCGTAACTGTTCCCAGGGGGAGGCTTATGGAAGCGTCACGCCGGGATTTTCTGAAGCTTACAGCAGTTGGCGGCGCAGCTGCCGCGGTCTTTGGATTCGATCTACAACCTGCCTACGCCCAACTTAGAGTTCTGAAGATTGCCCGCGCAAACGAAACGCGGTCCACATGTCCTTATTGTGCTGTGGGTTGCGGAACGCTCATCTACACGATCGGCGACCGCGCAAAGAATGTCACGGCTCGGGTAGTTCATGTAGAAGGCGATCCGGATCATCCCACCAACCGAGGCACGCTGTGTCCCAAGGGCGCTTCCCTCGAACAAGACATCCTGAATGATCGCAGGCTCTTAAAGCCGCAGGTGCGCCGGCCGGGCGGAACAGACTGGGAGGATATTTCCTGGGACGAGGCGCTTACCGAAATCGCGCAGAGGATCAAGAAAACGCGCGATGAGACTTTTGTGCAGAAAGATGGGAAAGGAAATACCGTCAACCGGCTGGAATCGATTGCCTGGATTGGCGGCTGCACGGATACGAACGAGTTCAACTTCCTGGTCGTCAAAGCGATGCGCGCCCTGGGGGTCGTGCATATAGAAAATCAGGCCAGGGTTTGACACGGCCCCACGGTCTCAAGTTTGGGACCAACATTCGGACGCGGGGCAATGACCAATGGCTGGGTCGATATCAAGAATACCGACATGATGCTGATCATGGGCGGGAACCCAGCGGAGAATCACCCGTGCGGTTTCAAGTGGGCGATTGAAGCGAAGCGCAACCGCAGCGCGAAGCTTATCTCGGTGGACCCGCGCTTTACGCGGACTTCCTCAGTCGCTGATCTTTTCTGCCAGATTCGCGCCGGCTCCGATATTGCCTTCCTCGGCGGCGTGATCAACTATGCGATTGAAAACAACCGCATCGCCAAAGAGTACCTGATCAACTACACGAATGCCGCGTTCATTATCGAGGGCGACTTCAAGCTGCCCGCCGATGCGGACGGAGTGTTCTCTGGGTTTGACGCGCAAACGAAAAGTTATGACCGTGCCAGCTGGAATTATTCGGGCGGAAAGGCCGCGACGGCTGCCGGGGCACTGCCTCCTCTGCCAGAAAAGGTCGATTACGACCTGACGCTGCAGAATCCGAATTGCGTGTTTCAGTTGTTGAAGAAACATTATTCGCGCTACACGCCGGAAATCGTTGAACGCATCACCGGCATTCCCAAGGAGCAATTCCTCAAAGCCGCTGACCTGTACACTTCGATTCGCAAAGACGGCGATATGAAGAAGGTCGGGACGGTTATTTACGCGGTCGGATGGACGCAACACAGCTTTGGGACGCAAATTATCCGCACCGCGGCGATGTTGCAACTTTTGCTGGGCAACGTGGGTCGCGCGGGCGGCGGCGTCAACGCGCTTCGCGGGCACTCCAACATTCAGGGCGCGACGGATATGGCCGGCTTGTACGACAGCCTGCCGGGATATTTGAAGGTGCCCACGCCCGCGGACACTTCTTTTGAAGCATGGATGAAGCGCACGACACCCACCGCCTCGAAACCGGCGCCGTGGGATTCTTTCAATTATTACAGTAACACTTCGAAATTCGCGGTCAGCTTGATGAAGACAATGTACGGAGACGCAGCCACCAAGCAGAACCAGTGGGGGTTCGATTATCTGCCGAAAGTGGATCGCGATTACTCGTGGGTGCATTTGTGGGACGACATGTACAAGGGCACCGTGAAAGGCATGTTGGCCTTTGGAATGAACGGCGTTGCGATTGGGCCAGATTCCAACAAAAACATTGACGCGCTGAAAAAGGCGGAGTTCCTGGTGGTTGGGGAAATTTATCCCGACGAAACCAGCGAATTCTGGCGGTCACCGCGCGTGGTCCAGCAAGGCGACATGAAACAGATTCAGACAACCGTTTACCGGCTGCCGTGCGCGGGGTTCGCTGAGAAAGACGGTTCATTCACGAATTCCGCGCGGTGGCTGATCTGGAAGAATGCGGCGGTTCCGACACCAGGAGACTGCCGTCTGGACCAGGCCATCGTTGCGCAGATTTTCCTGCGTGTACGTGATTTGTATAAGAAAGATGGCGGCAAGTACCCCGACCCGGTCGTTAATTTGACCTGGGGTTACACGGATCCTCAGAACCCGTCGCTCACCGAAGTGTTGAAAGAGCTGAACGGCAAGGCGCTGTCCGATCTGGAAGATCCGGCCACGAAGGCGCAGATCAAGCGCGGGCAGCAACTTCCTGGATTCGCCTGGTTGAAGGACGACGGCACCACGGCGTGCGGCAACTGGATTTATTCGGGCGCGTATACCGAAGCGGGAAACCAGACTGCCCGTCGCGATCCCTCCGATCCTTCCGACATGGGCGTGCATCCAGGCTGGGGTTGGAGCTGGCCGGCCAATCGCCGCGTGTTGTACAACCGCGCGTCTTGCGACGTAAATGGCAAGCCATGGGATCATTCGCGGCGCCAGGTCTGGTGGAACGAGGACTTGCAGAAGTGGGTCGGCAACGACGTGCCGGATTTTAAAGTTGATTCCAAGCCAAAGGATCACATGGGCCCGTTCATCATGAATCCGGAAGGCGTGGGACGGATTTTTGGTCCTTTGGCGGCGTTCGCGGACGGGCCGTTCCCGGAATTCTACGAACCCTTTGAAAGCCCGGTGCAAAATATATTGCATCCGCAACAGACGCATAGTCCGGTCGTGGCCAGCTTCTCCACGCCTGACGATAAATATGGAACCGTGAAAGATTTCCCGGTGATATGCACAACGTTCCGCCTGACCGAACACTATCACTATTGGACAAAGAACAATCCCATGAACGTGCAGCTTGTTCCGGAGCCCTTCATTGAAATGGGCGCGGAGATGGCCAACGAAATGGGCATCCGGGGCGGTGAGCGCGTGAAGGTTTCCAGCGCGCGCGGTGAGTATGTTGCTAAAGCGATGGTGACCAAGCGCATCAAGCCGATGATGATCGACGGAAAGAAAACCTATCAGATCGGCATTCCCTTTCATTGGGGATATCGCGGCATCGCCGAGGATGAAGGCAAGACTTCGCGGATGGTGGTGAACGCACTGACACCGACGATCATCGATCCAAACGCGCACACGCCAGAATTCAAGGGCTTCCTCGTGAAAGTGGAAAAGGTTTAGGGGTCGCGCATGAGCCAAGCCACATTACGCATTCAGAAGATGTCCGGTCACGCCGGCAGCGTGCCCGGGAACGACGCGCAGCGCGAATACACCGTTTGTAAACTGATCGACACGACCACGTGCATCGGATGCAAGGCGTGCGAAGTGGCGTGCATGGAATGGAACGATTTGCCGTTTGGCGAGACGGTCTTTGACAACACCTACCAGACGATGCCGGAGACGCGCTGGAATTACTGGAACCTGATCCTGTTCAACGAGCATGAGAAGGAAGACGGTTCGTTGATGTGGTTGATGCGCAAGAACCAGTGCATGCATTGCGCAGACCCTGGTTGCCTGGCGGCTTGTCCCGCGGATGCCGCCATCGTGCAATACACGAACGGGGTGGTGGATTTCCAGCAGGATCATTGCATCGGGTGCGGTTACTGCATCACCGGCTGTCCTTTCGATATTCCGAAGATGAATCCGAAGACCAATCGCGTGTTCAAGTGCACGCTGTGCGCGGACCGCGTGAGCGAAAGCCTGGAACCGGCGTGCATCAAGTCTTGCCCCACGGGCTGCCTGCACTTTGGTTTGAAAGACGACATGAAGGATTTGGCCGAGAAGCGCGCCAAACAATTGAAAGATGATTATGGCTTTGCGAATGCCGGCGTTTACGATCCACCGGGAGTCGGCGGCACGGGAGTGATTTATGTGCTGCATGACGCGTCGCAGCCCGAACTTTACGGCGGCCTGCCGAGAAATCCGAAGATTCCGCTTTCAGTGAGATTGTGGAAACACCCGCTGAAGTGGCTAGGCAATCTGGCCATCGCGGGCGGCCTGATTGGATTGTTCGTGCATTATCTGCGCTTCGGACCAAAAGCGCGTGAAGAAGAAGACATTCGCCCGTTCGGAGGGGAGCAATGACGACGCACCCGGAACAGCTTACTCCTCACGGGCACGTGTTGCGTTACACGTTGAAGGAACGGTTGACGCACTGGGTGGCTGCGGGTTCGTACTTATATTTGCTGGCAACGGGATTGGCGTTCTGGTCGCCATGGTTGTTCTGGCTGGCGTGGGTGTTCGGCGGCGGGCAAATTTCGCGGATGGTGCATCCGTGGATGGGCCTGATTTTCGTGATCGCCGTCACCGACATGTTCGTGATGTGGTGGCGGCAGATGGAATTTACGGCCGTGGACCGCGCGTGGTGGAAGTCACTGCACTATTACATCACCAACCAGGATGAAAAAATGCCGCCCGCAGGCCGCTACAATGCCGGACAGAAGCTGCTGTTCTGGTCCTTTTTCTTCGCGGGCTGGGTTTTGCTGCTGAGTGGATTGGTGCTGTGGTTCAGCGACAAGCTTCCGTGGAGCTGGCGCTGGCTGCGTTACTCCGCAGTGCTGATCCACCCGATTGCAGCGTTGATTACCATTGCAAATTTCATGATTCATATTTACATGGGCGTGTTTGCGGAACGGGGCGCGTTCGGCTCCGTAATTCGCGGAGACGTTTCCCTGGCGTTCGCAAAACGGTACCATCCGGGCTGGTATGAGGAAATTGTCGGCTCGTCCGAACCGCGTAAATGACCCTTCTCGTCACCGGAAAATTCAATTATCGCTCGCGCATCGAACGCGCTGCTTTGCTTGGCGAACGCTTTTCTTTTGCGCAGGAGATTCTTGGCTTCTACGGCCGGATGGCACAATTCCAAAAAGAATTTTATGAGCAATTGCCGAAGCGCTGGGGAAGACGGCCGGTTGCGCCGGCGGGGGGCAATCTTCGTTCGGAATTGAATCTGGATGTATTGCTGGAACAGTTCGGCAGATTTCTTTCCGTGATCGAATCTAATGGCCCGGGACCGCTCTCGGCGCATTCGCTGCAATTGCGTTCGCGGGGAGAGACTATGTGGGCGAATGCACTCACGGACTTTTGGAAAGCGGGAATGCTCGAACCGGCCGCCAGCGAACCGCTGACGGAATTCCTGGCACGCGCGTTTTTGCAGCCGTATGCGGAGTTTGTGACTGGGGCGCAATTGCCACCGGTTTTGACCATGACCGTTTGCCGCTGCCCGCGCTGTAATTCCCTGCCGCTGCTCGGAGTGCTGCGGCGGGAGGGGGATGGCGGAAAGCGATTTTTGCAGTGTTCTTTCTGCTCGCAGGAATGGGATTTTCGAAGGATTCTCTGCGCGTACTGCGGCGAAGAACAGGAACAGAAACTTGCGGTGTATGTTGCCGAGCAGTTTCCACAGGTGCGCGTGGAGTGCTGCGACACCTGCAAGCATTTTCTGCGCACCATCGATCTTACCAAAGATGGCAACGCCGTTCCGCTTGTGGATGATCTGGCGGCGATCCCGCTCAGTTTGTGGGCGCAGGAAAAGGGATATAGCAGGATTCAGGGCAATCTTTTGGGAACGTGAAGGGGCGTGTTCAGCGTTTGCCGGAGAGGCTGATCCAGGCGCGGTGAAACAATTCGCCTAGTGTCTCTGGAGCTCTGGCGGAGTTGTTCGTTGCCTCCGCTGAAGATTGATTCATCAGCGGCGCGAGAGAATGCGTATGCGCAGCTGCTGCGTGATATTCCTGGCTCGTGCCGTACATGATTCGCGCGAGGCTGAGGTTCGTCATGGCTTGCTCCTCGCTTCCACCGGGAAGCTGCAATACATTCGTTCATTGTGCGCCTCCGCAGTGGGACTGCGGCGCGGTCGCAACCGAAAGTAGCTAGTCCGATACCTGTCCGGACGGGTAGGTCTGGTAAGATGCGGGCTCACAGGAGGAATCTTCGAAATGACGGAACAGAATTATTCCAATCACGTGCGGTGGGTGCCGGCGTATCACTTTTTTGTGCTGCCGGTATTTATTTTAAATTTTGGATGGTCCATCTTCCGGTTGATCCGTCCCGGATTCAGTTGGGATGGGGTGGTTCATCTGCTGACGGCGGCGGCACTGTTTGTATTTGCGATTAACGCGCGCGTGTTCGCGCTTGCCGTGCAGGATCGCGTGATCCGCATGGAAGAGCGCCAGCGCCTGGCGAAACTGCTGCCGGAGGATTTGCGGCCGCGTATCGGTGAATTCACGAAGAGTCAGCTGGTGGCGTTGCGCTTCGCCAGCGATGAAGAGCTGCCAGTGTTGGCGCGCAAAGTGCTGAACGATAAGGTGACGGACATCAAGGGCATCAAGCAAATGGTGAAGAACTGGCGCGCGGATTATATGCGGGCGTAAGTTGCGATTGGATACTCAATGACCGGAGAAATTGCTGACTCCGCGGACTTCGTTTGGAATGACGCGCTTTCGTTTGACGGCGGCGGCAGCTGGGCTGCCACTGATCCTGGGGCGGAATTGTTGAACTGGAGTTGAAAGCGGGAGCTGGGCTCCCGCACTCCATTAGAAGATGCTTTGGACTACGCCGCCTTCGGCGCGGACGGCGGCTCCATTGATCAGGGCCGCTTGATTGCTGGCGACGAAGGCGACAATCGTGGCCACTTCTTCTGGAGTTTCGAAACGTTTCAGTAGTGAGCTGGGCCTCGCCTTGGTAAAAAAGGCCTTTTCCATCTCCGCCGGACTCAGCCCCTGTTGCCGGGCAACATCACGAAGAAAAGTACCCACTCCTTCCGAAGCGGTTGGACCCACGAGAATGGAATTCGAGGTCACGCCGGTCTCTGCGACGGAACGAGCGATACCGTTGGCAATCGCGACCTGCGCGGTTTTGGTCATACCGTAGTGGACCATTTCCATCGGAATCTGCTGCGCCGATTCGCTGGAAATAAAAATGATGCGGCCCCAATTCCGCTTGAGCATATAGGGAAGATACTGGCGGCTGAGGCGAACGCCGCTGAGAACATTCACTTCGAAGAAGCGCTGCCAGTCCGCGTCGGGGATTTCCAGAAACGGCTTCACCTCGAAAATGCCGAGATTGTTGATGAGCACGTCCGCCACCGGCACCGCCTCCACAAATTGCTCGACGCCTTCTGCAGTACCCAGATCGGCGGCCACGCCGGTGAATTCCGCGCCACGGTTGCGCATACGCAATTTGTCCAATGCTCCATCCACGCGCGGCTGCGTCCTGCCGTTGATCACCACCCGCGCGCCTTCGTCGGCAAGCGTGGCGGCAATGGCCAGTCCGATACCTGCGGTCGAACCCGTAACTACGGCCAGTTTTCCCGAAAGGCCCAAATTCATTGCGAATTCTCCTTGAACAATTTTTTACCGTCGTCAGGACGCACTCTTGGTTTTGGCAATGCCCGCGGAATAATATTCGATCTCCGCGATCTCTTCTGCAGAGAGGCGAAAATCGCCGGCACGCATGACGCTGGCGGCCTGATTCGCAGTCCGCGCGCCGACAATCGCGCCAGTGATTCGCGGATTACGCAAGGTCCAGGCGATGGCGACTTCGCCGGGAGTGCGTCCATAGCGCGCGCCAATTTCTCCCAGCCTTTCGACCAGCTCCAGATTCTTGGAAAGCTTGGGCTCTTGAAATTCCGGGTTGCGTTTGCGGAAATCATCGGCTGGCAAAGCAGCGGCGCGTTCGCGCGTCATTCCTCCGGTCAACATGCCGGAAAACATGGGTGAATAAACGATCACGCCGATGTTGCGCTGTTCGCAGTACGGCAAAACCTCTTCCTCAATCTGGCGGCGCAAGATGGAATAGGGCGGCTGCAAGGAAGTGATGGGGGCAATCTTTTCGGCGCGCTTCAATTGCGGCACGTCAAAATTGGACACGCCGATCCAGCGTACTTTTCCTTCCTTTTGCAGCGCGCTCAGAGCCTGCCAAGCTTCCTCGAGCCCAGGCCCGTTGTCCGTGGGTGGCCAGTGGATCTGGTAAAGATCGATGGTTTCCGTTTGCAGACGCAACAGGCTGTCTTCGCATTCCCTGCGAATGGAACTGGCGCTATGGTCGGGAGAAATTTTGCGCGTGGCGTCCCAACGCAGCACGCATTTGGTGAAAACATACGGACGCGGCCCATTCCATTTCTTCAATGCCCGCGCCACCACTTCTTCGGAGTGGCCCAGACCGTAGACCGCGGCGGTGTCGATCCAATTCACGCCAAGTTCCAAGGCTTTGTGAATCGCAGCAATCGAATCCTGGTCATCCTGCGGTCCCCAGGAATACTCCCAGCCTCCGCCGCCGGAGGCCCACGCGCCAAAGCCAACCGGGGTGATGTGCAGATCGGAATTTCCGAGTTTGCGAGTCTTCATAGGTCTCTCTGAGATGGACGAAGTCGCCCGCGAAGAGTGCGGAGTGGGCGCACTCATAAGATGAAACGGGCCAGGACAAAGGTTAAGACAGAATCATTGCGCCGTAAAGGCGTCGTCGAGAGAAACTGTTTCGCCATCGGGATTCGTCAGCACGAGCTGCTGCGGGCCGGCGGCGACCGCCGGAGTGGTGAGAACCAGCGTATTCATGTCCGTGAGCGAGACCGACGCGGATTTTCCGCCCAGCATGGCGGTGATGCCGCTCTGAAAACCGCTGCCGCGCACGGCGACCACGCTTCCTCCCGCGGCGGAACCCGAGGAGGGCGACAAAGTGCCGATGCCGAGGGGAACGTTGGCGAGCTGCACGATGCTCAGGCCGCTGGTTGTGACGGCAAACAACCGCCGGCCATTTTCGTCTGTGGTGAGAAAGCCGCCGTGCAGGCCGTCTACATCGGTGTTCAGCATGGCGAACGCTTCGGGGAGATACATGCGCAGGCGAAGTTGGCCGCTGTGCGCATCGCGAATATCAATGCCGCCGCGGATTCCTGTCGCGGGCGGAGCCGTGGGCGGCGGCCCAGTGAGGAACGGCTCATAGATCAACGCGCCCGTGGGATGAATCGCAATCCCCGGGACAGTCACGCGGTTCGGGATATTTTCCAGTTCGGCAGAGGTGGGTGAGGCGAAGAGAAAGAGATTTGGCCCGCGAATCTCGGTGGCATTCGCGGCGCGCATGGCGAAAATGGTGCCGTCGGCGGATGTCACCAGGTCCGTAGCCGTATCGTTGGAGCTGGAAAGCGAAAAACTGTTGGGCGTTGCCGCATTCCACAGCGCGACTGGTCCGCCGGGAGCAGTGTCGTACGCGAGGTAGCCGACGTCGCCGGCCGCGTCCGCCTGCAACAACGGGGTGCCCGTCAGCGCGCTGACTTCCGGTTGCGGCGCGGGCTGAAATGCGGGAGGCGTGGCGAGCAGATTCAACTGGCCGAGGCGTCCGTTGCACGTGCCCGTGGTGCTGCCTTGACCGCTAAGACCAACGAAAACGGTTTGCGTGCTGGTTGCGGTAACGCGCGCGGGCCCGGAACTGGAGAATCCCGCGACGCCTCCCACGGGAACGGCGGTGCCGTTGTACTCCGCCGCATCAGGATCGACGAGATAGACGCTTTGCGCTCCGAAGTCCGCGATGATCAGCTCGGAAGAGTCTGGGGTGAGCGCCACGCCGCGAAGGTCGGCATCGGGAGGTGGTCCGTTCGGTGGAGGCTCGATCGGGCTGAGGAATGCCTGCGCATTTAAATCGAAAACATCGACGTGGTCGGTGGCGGAGAGATAAAGATGCTGGCGAGACTGGTCGTAGGTTACGAATTTATGCAATGCGGCGTTCGGGAACATCTGGCTGGACGTCAGATATTGAAATGCTTTGGCCGCTGTTGCGGTTCCCACGGAAGATTGGATGGTGAGATCGGCTTTGCCCGCTGTTCCCGGCGGAGTGATCAAGGTGATGCTTTCCAATGCGAAGGGATAGGTGGTATCGAGGCCGAAATTTGCGGCAAAGGCCGGTAGCGCTTGCACGCTTTGCACACTTGCTGCATTTCCCCCGATCGTAGCGGTAACGCTGCCCGAGCTTGCGCCAAAACCATAGCCAAGCACCGTGACAGTGTCGCCGCCTTGCTGAGTTCCAGCGTTTGGAAAGACGCGAACGATGGATGGACCGTAACTGAAAGCGGAAGGCGCAAGCGCGATCCAGCCATTCGAGAAAAATGCGGTGAGGTTTGTTGGCCCGCTGGATGCACTGGCGGGAGAGGAAACCTGCAATTGTGTGGCGCCTGCCGCTGCGGCATTCACGGGATTGCCCGCGCCAAATTGCATTTGCGGGTTCGAAGCGATATTCGTGCCGGTCAGCGTGACCGGCGTGCCACCAGTTGCGGGACCTTCTTCCGGCTGCGCCGAAGGCGCACCTGAAAATACTGGCGCTGCTGCGGGAAGCGAAGTTGGCTGAGAAGCGTCCAGAAACGCCACGCCGCGATTGTTTACACCTACAAGATTCGAGGACGCTCCGACGTCTTCTATATTTGTTGGCAAGCCTTGCACCAATATGTCAGGGACTTGTCCCATTTTTTGCATTGTGCTGGTGGAGAGGACAGAGACTACGCTGGCGTTCCCGTACGGCTCGTCCACGTAGAGCGATTGGCCGTCCGCGGAGAACACGATGCCAGCGGGCCCTGTCGATGCATAAGTGCCGAGCAGATTCAGGCTGCCATTCAGCAATAAAACTTGCGCTGAGCCTCCGGCGGAGATAGCCACGGCGAACGTGCTGCCGTTGGAATTTGCGGCCGCCCAGGAAATCGCTCCTGCCAGCGGTACCGACGGGCCGGCGACCACATTGCCGGCGGCATTGAAGACCGCGAGTTCACCGCTGGAGTCGTTGGCCGCAGCAAGAACACAAGTGTGATCGCCCGATCGCGCCAGGACGCCGACGCCGTTTTGAAACACGGCGGGAGCAAGCGAAGTGAGATTTGTGAATGTGTTCGTAGGCGGATTCCAAAGCGCCAGCAACGATTGCGTGCCCGAGGCTTGACGCAAACGAACCAGCAATTCCCCACCAGCCAGCGCGAGAGCTTCGGTGGGCCTGGTGTAAACGATGCCGGGAGCAGGCGAAATTCCAGAGACGGGATAGCGCGCTTTCACCTGCAACGCGGTGGTATCGATGGCCAGAATTTGCTCGAGATCGGTGCCCACCCACAGTGTGGCCCCGTCCGCCGAAAGGTCGACGCTGGCAGCGCCCGGTGCCGCAATCGTGGTTTGGAGCGTTGGATTTGTGACGGAGAAGACTTCCACCCGATTCATGGCGAGGTTGGCGGCGTAAAAGCGCTGGTTCGCGGAATCGAAAACGATATGGCGGCGGTGAGGCTGGCCCGCGGGACTATCGACTGCCGCGACGGAATCGTCCTCAACAAAACTGGTTTTGGGAAGATTCGTGGGACCGGTGGCCTGAATCGCCAACGAGAGCGCCTTAGAATGAGAGAGCGTGCCGCTGGTGGCTTGGGCGCTCAAGGTGAATTGTCCCGCGGGGGCGTTTGAATCCGCGCCGAACAGAACCGAAACGCTGTGACCGGCCACGAGGGGAAATGGCGCGGAAGGATTTGTGGTGACACCCGCGGGCAGACCGGCGAAGGAAACCTGGACATCCGCGGAAAAACTGTTCATGGGAGTGATGGAGACGCTGACGGGCGAGCTGGTGGCGCCCTGCGAGACGGTGATGGAACTTGCAGACAGGCCAAGTGAGAAATCCGGCGTGGGAGCAGGCGATGACGGAGCCCCACCGGCCCCGCCACCGCATCCTCCACAGGACGCCACGAAAAGTAAAAGGGCAATAAGGATTACCTGGGCATTGCGGACCCTTACCTCCATGACGTGACTCCATCGCGAAGAAACCGGCTGGCAGGCGGCAAGGCCGATGGGCGGCTATCGGCCTCACCTAGTGGGAACCGGACGAAATAGCAACGACACAATAACTATCGAAGGGTGTCTTGTCAAGTTAATAAATATTGTGAAGAAGGCCAGGCGGAAAAAAGAAACGGCGCCCCGAACGAATCGGAGCGCCGTGTTGGGAGAACAGACTACGCGTCAAACAAATTAAAAGGGCAAACTTAAACGGTCAAACTTAAATGGTCTTGGGGCCGACGCCGGCGGGCGAAGCGGTGCGCGCGAAAGCGCCTGCTCCGGTTTCCTTTTCGGCGCTCTTGTCGATCTCGATCGAACCCTTGAAGTACGCGCCGTCTTCGATCATGATGCGGGCGGTCGTGAGATCGCCGTTGACGGAGCCATCCTTCTTGATTTCGATGCGGTCCTTGGCACGCAAATTCCCTTTCACGTTGCCGTAAACCACCACTTCCCGGGCAATTACATCCGCGGTCAACTTAGCCGTGGCGCCGACGGTCAGTTTGCGCTCGTCCAGTTGAACCAATCCTTCCACCGAGCCCTCAATCACTAAATCTTCATTCCCGGAGATTTCACCTTTCACGTGCAAACTGGGACCAAGCCGAGCCGTAGAACGGTCTGCGGTTGCTCCCAACGGACGCATAGCATCTGTACTCATTGCGGTAGTTCCCTCCCAAGTTGCCGCAGCTGGCTTTGGCGGCGGATTGACTGGAAAATTTTTCGATTCCGGCTGCGCTGGTTGAGGCGTATCCGGTTTTTTTATTCCCCCACATCGGTCCTCCCAAGGGACAGCACACCCCACGCAGATTTCCGGCCCGGGGTAAGCAAACAATAGTCCGCGGGAAAGCGCGTATCAAACACAATAATTCATTTTCTCACGTGAAAGTAACTAGACTCAAGAACAGGGTACAGACTGTACCAAGGGGTGGAGAAGCGCAAGCGAAACTCAGAATCAGCTCATCCTTGTTCCCTTTTGGTTAGATTTTGCCGAACGGCGACGAATTAGCGCCAGTCTTCCACGAGCAAACCGGGAACACGCGAAAATTCCTTTTTATTGCTGGTGACCAGGGTGGCGGAGAGACTCAAAGCCTGCGCGGCGATGAACATGTCGAGAGCGCCAATCGCGCGGCCCGCAGATTCCAACTCGTTGCGAAGCCGTCCGTAAATTTCGACGATGCCGTGGTCCAGTGCGTAGACCTCGAAGGATGCGAGAATTTGCTCTAAGAGATGTTGGTCTCGGGAACGCAGGTGTGGATGCATGGCGGCATGACGTTCGAAACCGGACTGAAGTTCGCAGAGCGTAATGATGGAAAGTCCGATAGTGCTCTTGCGATGCACGGAAAGTTTTTGCCGGATGGAACGGGAATTGGTGCGAATCAGGTCGATCCACACGGTTGTGTCGAGGAGGTACATCGCGGCTAATCTTCAGCGCGGTTAAACAAGTCTGCGAGACCCGCGCGAACTGACTGCCGTTGTTTGCGAGCCAACGTGAAACCGCGAGGAAATTCGTCGAGAGCGGCAAACAATCCTGCCCAGCGATCACCTGTCTTTGGCGTGAGTACGATGGCATTACCCACTCGCTTGATATGAACGCTGTCGCCGGTGAAGCGGTATTCCTTGGGCAAGCGCACGGCCTGGCTGCGGCCGGTCATGAAGACTTTCGCTTCCAGGGGCAGTGTATGAGACGCAGATCGTCGCGATGATCCAGGCCTGATTTTATCGGATTGTTTCGCCATTGGGCTCGGCTCAGTGATATATATCCCATGATAGATACCATTTCGGTGGCCGTCAATCGCCGAGCGTATACTGACTTGTCCACCACAGGAAACATTGCTTTGGGCTCCCGCCATTATGGGGCCATCCAGAGGGAGCACTTTAAAAACGATCGAATTGGGGGATTTGTCACCGCGGCCGTTTCCGATAAGTTTCTGAGTGCGACGCCGGGGCGTAGCACGCTAGGAGGAGGGTTTGTCGGGTACCGGCTCGCGGGCTAGAAAATCGGTGGCGAATCGTCGAGAGTAGGACGCTAGCAGGGTTTCGATGCGCTGGGACGAGGACGACTTCAGAATAAATCCTGCGTGGTGATACTTCTTGATGCGATCGACAATTTCGGGGTCGTTGTAGGATGAAGTGTCCGGCTCCTGCTGGCGCGCCAGGGAAACAATTACCCCGGCATAATCCTCGCGCGCTTGCGGTAATTGGTAGGGCATCTTCCCCGCGGTCACTTCCAGGTGCGCCCATTCGCGCCACAAATTAATTCCCGTGGCGGTTTCGACCATGTTGGAAATGTAGGCGCCACCAACTCGAGCGGCAATTTCGAGGAAGTAAATGCGATTGTCGCTGTGAGCTTTCAGAAATTCCGCGTGGGTTACGCCGCGCACCAGCCCTAAGCACTGGATCAGCTTCAAATTGATTTCCTTCAGCGCCAGCGTGTCGGCGGAATCGCGCGCCATGGTGCGCGTGGTGAAGACTCCGCCTTGGTGCGAGACGTCCAGAGGCGGCGCGCCATAGGTATGGGCTTCGGCGAACAGTACGGTGCGTTCGGAGACTACGCCGTCGACATGGAACACGCTGCCGGGAATGAATTGTTCCAGCAAATATTCGGATTGGCGGTCACCCAATTGATCGAGCCACGGCCAGAGTTCTTCGGGCGATTGAATTTTTCTCATGCCGATGCCGGAAGCTTGCGAGCGCGGCTTCAGCAGCCACGGGCCGGGTACGTAGCCCATGAACTCGCGCAGGTCGTCGTAGTTGAGCACATGAATAAATTCGGGCACGAGGATGCCGGATTCGCGGGCTTGCGCGCGCATGGCGAGTTTGTCGCGAAAATAGCGAATGGTGGTCAGGCCGATTCCGGGGAGCCGCAGGTGCTCGCGCAGGGCCGCGACATTTTCCATATCGAATTCGTCGAGGGCGACGACGCGATCGATGTGGCGGGTACGCGCGGCGTAACTGACGGCGTGGATCAAGTCGGCGAGCGGGAGTTCGTCCGGCATGAAAAACATTTCGTCGATCACATCGCGCGGCCAGTCCGCGTTGCGCAGTTTTTCCACGGTGAGCAGCAGCACTGTGCAACCCAGGTTCTTGCAGGTACGTAGGAATTCCTGGCCTTTTTCGTAGGAAGAAATGCAGAGGATCGTGATGGGTCTCGCTGCAGCCATTGCTTCTCCCTAAAGGGTCCCGAACCCAAGATGCCGGCCTGAAGGCGCGGCGCTACAGCACGGCAAAGCTGCGCGGATTATATATGGGATTACGGGAGTTTTGTAACGCGCCGGAGTTCTTCAGCGAACAGGTAAAAAGGTGTTTGGTCCATTGACACCATCATCATTGGTGGCTGTAATGATTCAATGAAAGTTAGCGTAGCCGAGGCCCAAAAGAAACTTGCTGAGTTGATTCGGGCCGTCGAATGCGGCGAGCACGTCACCATTTGCCGGCGCGGGAAGCCTGTGGTGGAAATGATCCCGACTACAAAATCGGGGAAGAAGAAACCGAAGTTTGGCACCCTCAAAGGCAAAGTAATTATTCACGACCCTAATTGGTGGAAAGCAATGACGGACGAGGAAGTCGATGATTTACTGGAAGACCGATTCTGAAGGCGCGGATGAATTCTTAAGTTGAGATCCTTCGTCGCAAAAAGCGCTGCTCCGGATGACAGACGATTGGACTTGCTACGCGTGGCGTCAGCGGGCGGGGAATAGGAATTGGAGGAAGGGGCCGACGCGTTGGGCCCAGGCGGCTTCGTTGTGCTCGGCGCCTTCGACGCGCTGGTAGTGCAGATTCCGATCGAGCTGCCAACCTTTGCCGATCAGGATGTCGCGGAAGCGTTCCACATCGTCCACGATGCGCGGACCTTCGCGCGTACCGATATCCAGCCAGATGCGGGGAAGCGGCTTCACCGATGCGGTTGAGGCGAACTTCAGAATTACGCGTTCGTTCCACCAGACCGATGGCGAGAGCGCGGCGATCTTCCCGAAGATCTTCGGCTGCCGCAGGCCGACATACAGCGACACCAGTCCACCGAGCGACGAACCACCGATCCCCGTGTCCTCCGCTCCATCCTGCGCGCGATATTGGCCGTGAACGAATGGCCGCACTTCCTCTAGCAGAAATTTGGCGTAACGGTTCGCGCTGCCACCGCCGAGTTTTGGTGCACGCGTCGGCGTGTATTCGACCAGACGCTGCTTGCCCGCGTTGTAAATGCCCACGATGATCAGGGGCTCGACGCGGCCTGCCTGAATCCACTGGTCGGCGGTTTGGCCGACGTGCCAGTCCATCCCGGGAATAAAGGATGTGGCGCCATCGAAAAGATTCTGGCCGTCGTGCAGATAAAGCACGGGAAAACGCCGCTGCGGCTGCGCGTCGTAACCGGGAGGCAAATAAACGATCAGATCGCGCTGGTTGCGCAGAAATCGGGAAGGAAACTGCTCATGCTTGACGAGATTTGGCGAGTTCACGGAGCGATGACGACCAGAAGATCTTTGGCTTCCACATGCTGACCCGGGGTGACCAGCAATTTGCCGATTTTTCCGCTAATCGGCGCATAAATATTGGATTGCATCTTCATGGCTTCCAGAGTGACCAGTTTAGCACCGCGCTCGACGGGATGGTTAGGTTGGACGGCAATGCTGCTGATCAAACCGGCGGTGGGCGCGCCCACATGGCCAGGATTGGCGGCATCGGCCTTCGGATGGCTGCGTTCGACCACGCGTAAGGAACGGTCGCGGACGTTAACTTCGCGGGGCTGGCCGTTCAATTCGAAGAACAGAGTGCGGGTGCCGTCGGGATGCGCATCGCTGATGGTAAGAAATTTCACGATCATGGTCTTGCCGGATTCAATGTCGATGGTGATCTCTTCGCCGGCCTTCAAACCGTAGAAGAAAGCGGGAGTCGGCAGCACGCTGACATCGGAATAAGCCTGGCGAAATGCGTTGAATTTCAAATACACGTCGGGATATAGCAGGTAGCTCAGCAAATCGTCACGCCGCACGTGGTGCGCCGCTTTCTTTTCCAGTTCCGCTTTGGCTTCTTCGAAATTCACCGCGGGCAGGCTGGCACCGGGCCGTCCTTTCAGCGGGGCCTGGCCACGCAAAATGATGCGCTGCAATTTCTTCGGCCAACCTCCCGGGGGCACGCCGAGCGCGCCGGAAAACATCTCCACGACGGAGTTTGGCAGCGACACATCATGATCTTCGCTGAGCTTCAACAGGTCCGCGGGCTTGATTTCGTTCGCCAACAGAAACAAGGCCATATCTCCAACCACTTTGCTCGATGGCGTAACCTTCACGATATCGCCGAAAAGCTGGTTCACTTCCGCGTAAGTTTTTTCCACTTCGCTCCAGCGATGGCCCAGCCCCATGGCCGCAGCCTGCTCCCGCAAATTCGTGAACTGACCACCGGGAATTTCGTGCTCGTACAAACGCGCGGAGCCTGCCTTCGGCCCGGAATCGAATGGCGCGTAGTAGCCGCGCACGACTTCCCAGAAATCCGAGCACTCGTTGAGCGCGCCGGTGTCCAGCCCGGTATCGCGCGGCGTGTTTGCGAGCGCTTCGACAATGGAATTGAGATTCGGCTGGCTGGTGCCGCCACTCATGGAAGCGATCGCGCCATCCGCCACATCCACGCCCGCGTCCGCCGCTTTCAAGAGCGAGGCGGAGTTGATACCGCTGGTATCGTGCGTATGAAAGTGAATGGGGATGCCAATTTCCTCACGCAAGGCTTTTACCAGCGCAAACGCCGCGTACGGCCGGCACAGGCCCGCCATATCCTTGATGGCCAGGAAATGCGCGCCCAGCTTTTCCAGGCGCTTGGCCAGCTGCACATAATATTTCAGGGAATATTTGGGGCGTTCCTTGTCGAACAGATCGCCGGTGTAGCAGATGGCGGGCTCGCACACCGCGCCGGTTTCCAGGACCGCGTCAATCGAAACGCGCATGTTCTCGATGGAATTCAGCGAATCGAAAATCCGGAAAATATCGATTCCCTGCTCGTGGGCTTCGCGCACGAAATCGACAATCACATTGTCTGGATAGGAGGTGTAGCCGACGGCGTTCGCGCCCCGCAGCAACATCTGAAAACAAATATTGGGAATGCGCCGGCGAAGTTCGCGAAGCCTTTGCCAGGGATCTTCGTGAAGGAAGCGCATCGAGGTGTCAAACGTGGCGCCGCCCCACATTTCCAGGCTGAACAGATTGGGCAAGCGCTGCGCAACTGCGTCCGCAGTGGTGAGCAGGTCGCAAGTGCGCACGCGCGTGGCCATCAAGGACTGGTGCGCGTCGCGGAAAGTCGTGTCCGTCATGAGCAGGCGCTTTTCTTTTCGCGCGCACGCCGCAAATTTCTTCGGCCCAAGTTTTTGCAATAGCTGGCGCGTGCCCGCGGGCGGCGGAATACCAGGCACGGCGGGCGCTGGCGCTTTTTCGAGGGACGCGGGGAGATTCTTGCCCTTCACTTCGGGGTTGCCATTCAGGATTACGTCGCCGACATACGAAAGCAGTTTGGTGGCGCGGTCGGCGCGGCCGCTGAAGCGAAAGAGTTCCGGCGAATCGTCCAAAAACGAAGTGGTCACTTCGCTGGCGCGAAAACGCGGATGGTTCACCACGTTTTCCAGGAACGGGATGTTCGTTTTCACGCCGCGGATGCGGAATTCGCGCAACGCGCGATCCATGCGCTGGCAAGCTTCGGGCAGGTTCGTGCCCCAGGCAGTGACTTTTACGAGCAGCGAATCATAGTAGGCGGCAAGCAACGCGCCGGCGTACGCGGTGCCGCCATCGAGGCGGATCCCGAATCCGGCGGGCGAGCGGTACGTGGAAATGCGGCCGTAATCCGGCGCGAAATTCTTTTCCGGATCCTCGGTGGTAACCCGGCATTGCAGTGCGGCGCCATATAGCGGGATTTTGTCTTGCACGGGCAACGAGAGCGGCTCTTCGTGCAGCTTATGCCCCTGGGCCACGAGGATCTGTGCGCGCACGATATCGATGCCGGTGAC
Source organism: Candidatus Acidiferrales bacterium (assembly GCA_963709705.1). Lineage (GTDB taxonomy): Bacteria > Acidobacteriota > Terriglobia > Acidiferrales > UBA7541 > Acidiferrum. Next base: position 138,028 of record CAVPXU010000009.1, on the reverse strand, counting down.
GACTTCCGTGACGGTGTGTTCCACCTGGATGCGCGGGTTGACTTCGATGAAATACCATTTCTCCGCGTCGACGTCGTACAGAAATTCCACGGTGCCGGCGTTGCGATATCCGGAATGGCGGGCGATTTTCAACGCCGCATCCCAAATTTCCGCGCGCACGCGATCGGGGAGATTCAGCGCAGGCGCGACCTCGACCACTTTCTGGTGACGCCGCTGTACGGAGCAATCGCGTTCGTATAAATGCAGCAGGTTGCCGTGCTCGTCGGCCAGAATTTGCACTTCGATGTGGCGCGCGCGTGGAAGAAATTTCTCCAAAAAAACGGAAGCATCGCCAAACGCGGATTTTGCTTCTCCCTGCGCTTCCTCGAGCCTTGCCGCCAACTGCGCGGGATCGTGTACAACGCGCATGCCGCGCCCGCCGCCGCCCATCGCCGCTTTGACGATTATGGGAAACCCGATCTCCGCGGCGATTTTCTGCGCTTCTTCCGGCGACGAGACTGGATTTTCGGTTCCAGGCAATACGGACACACCCGCGGAAGCAGCCAGGCGCCGGGCCGCAGTCTTGTCTCCCAGCAATTCCAGAAGTTGGGGCGTCGGACCCACAAACGCCAGGTCAGCCTTGGCGCAAGCACGCGCGAGAGCCGGATTTTCCGAAAGGAACCCGTATCCCGGATGGATGGCGTCGACATCATGCGCCTTCGCGACGGCAATGATTCCGGCGATGTCGAGATAAGCCTCCACCGGCCCTTTGCCCACGCCCACCTGATATGCCTCGTCGGCCTTGAATCGATGCAGCGCCAGGCGATCTTCCTGGGAATAAATGGCCACAGTGCGCAGGCCAAGTTCGTTCGCCGCGCGGAAAATGCGGATGGCAATTTCACTTCGGTTAGCAGCCAGGAGTTTGCGAATCGGTCGATTTTTCTTCATGCGCAGGCGTCAGTCCGTCTCCAAAGGGCAATGCAAAATTCTACATGGTTTCGCGGGAAAAACCACGCGGGTGCAATAATTGCGATGAATTTCAGAAGCAGAATGAATAATGAAGAATGCACGCGCCGAGGGCGGGACAGGCTTATGGTTGGATGAAACGGAGACTGTTTCCGTCGGCGTCCTTTACGTACATTTCCCGGGATCCCCAACTCTGATTGACCGGGCCGACAGCGATAGGAACGTTTTTCGACGCAAACTCCGAGTGCAGGCCGTCCACGTCGTCGGTGAAGAGGTTGGCAACGCCGCCGGAAACGCCGTCGCCGGAAAAGGAGGAAAGATTCAGCCACACGCCGTCTCTGGTCACGCCCATATAGCACGGATCTGCGGTCACGCCATCTGGACGATGGGCGAATTCCAGGTGAAAACCAAGGCCGCTGCAATAAAAATGGACGGCCGCGGCGGCGTTGGAGATATGCAAAAGAGGGACCGCGGTTTTAAGCATTTGGCACCTGCGAGCGACGCGTGGATTAGATCAATGTTTTAAGAGCGGGGATGCAAAGCGAATGGGCACGCCGAAATTCGAACCGCCAAAACCCTTCACTACGGCAAAGGTGACACCGATCACCCCGCCTTGCCGGTTCAGCAGCGGCCCGCCGGAGCCACCCGAAGTGGTTTGCGCGTCATAGACAATTTTGTCTTCGAGCACGTCGCCAACATGCCCTTGCGTAACCAACGGCCGGATCAGCTTCCGCTTGGCCAATTCTTCCATAATTAGTTTCGGGTCTCCGCCGCTGATCTTCACGATATCGCGGACGGCGTCGTCTCCCGCGCGTGCCAGGATCGCATCGATGCCCGTGGCGTATCCGAAGCTGATCAGCGCTTCGCCGCTGACCGCGGCTTCTTTGCGGCTGTCGAGCTTCAGCACTGGGCGCTTCAAATCCGACAGGTCACCGTGGACGAGCGCCAAATCCGCTTCCTGTGAAATTTGCGAAATGCCCACGGGAATGCCGGTAGAGGATCCAGGGAAATAGGCGGTCATTTCGGCAATCACCGGTTGCAGACCCTGTTTCACCGCGCCGCTCAATTCGTTGTCTCCCCACCAGGGTTGCACGACGTGATGATTTGTCAGAATTTTTCCTTCGCCGGCAATGAAGCCGCTGCCGAAAAAGTCCGCGCGCACTTCCGGCGCCCGGCCCTCGGTGGTGTACACGGTGTTGCCATCGCTATCTTTCAAGGGCGATCCATCGTTATCGATCCCGCCATAGCGCAGTCGTTTTCCGGAATCTTTTTCGTTGAACGCCACGGAAACGTGAATCAAGCAAACGCTGGGAGCGTAATCGCGGATGACCGCTTCCGCCGCCTGCGAACTGCCTTCCAGCTTGGTCAAGCGGCCCGTGGCCTCGTCCAGCTGGTGGCGAAGCTCGGTAACGTCGGCGCCATCGGGCGCGGAGATTTTTTTTCGCAGCTCCGCGGTCTGCTGCTGCAGCTGTTCTTTTTGCTGCAACATGTCCGCGTTGGCCGGATCCTGGCGCAGGCGCCGCGCCGAATCCAGCAATTGCTGTTCATTCTGCGCGGTATTCTCCAGCTGCGAAATCAGGGTGTACGCGCGTTTGGATTCTTTATCCGCCTTGTGAGAAAACACGAAGAAAATTCCGGCAATGACGATCGCCAAACCCAAAAGCGCGCCGACACCGAACTTCAGAATGCGTTCCAGCGAGAACGCGTCGCGAGTCATCTTTTCCGTGACCGCGAGAGCCTGGAAAGCTGTCTGCGAAACTTGATAGCTTTCCTCGGCGTTGCGCACGCGGCGTTCCAGATCGCCGAGAGCGCGGCGTTGCCGCAATTGGGCGCGCAAGCGGGCCAGCAATTCCCGGTCGTCCCAGGGAATGGGAAGCACGTCGTCGACACCCTGATCCAGCCACTGCGCGCGCTGGGCCGAATCGCCGTGGGCCAGCAAGAGTGTGCGTGGATTGCCATTGACGGAGGGGGATTGCAGCGAAGAAAGCAGAGCGGAAAGCGTGCCATCGGGCAGCCCAGCTGCTACTAGGACGATCTGGGCTATTTCCTTTTGGCGCAAAATCGCAGTGGCATCTTCCGCTGAGTCCGTGGTGGTTATCGCGTAGCGCTCGCCTTCCAGCAGGCTGCGCAGAGATTCCCGCAACGCCGGATCGGCGGCGACCAGCAACAGATTTTCCAAGGCAGGAGCCAAGTCGTATCCTCCCACACCCAACGAAACAAACTGATGCCGTTCGGGAGCCGGAAGTTTACATCAAAATGGTTAGACGTGTGCAACAAAGCGGGTGGGCACAAAAATCTTAAAAAGCGGGTGGTTGGCGGCAGTAATCTCAGTACTTGCGCAGAACTCCGATAACGCGGCCTTGGACTTTTACATCGCCGGCGGGAAGAACAATCGGGGCCATCTCCGAATTGGCGGGCTGCAGGCGAATCTTGCCGGGACCTTCGCGGTAGAACCGTTTCAGGGTGGCTTCGTCGTCGGCTACCAGCGCCACAACAATATCTCCCGCATTCGCCACTTGCGTCTGTTCGCAGACGACGTAATCGCCGTCCATGATGTGATCTTCAATCATGGAGTTGCCCTTTACCTGCAAAACAAACGAATTGCCGCCGCGCGCAAAATCCCCCAACGAAATGGTTTCGCGTTCTTCGACAGCTTCCAAGGGCCGGCCAGCCGCGATGCGGCCAACCAACGGCAGTTCTTGAACGCGCCGCTCAATCACCTGCTCTTTCGGCGTTTTCGGTAACTGCACAATTTCAATCGAGCGGCTCTGATTATATCCCCGGCGAATGAAGCCCTTCTTTTCCAGTGTGGTGATGTGCTTGTGCACGGTCGCCAGCGAGGTAAGCTTCAATCCTTTGCCGATTTCTTCAAAACTCGGGGCGTACCCGTGACGGGTTTCAAAGGAAACCAGATAATCCAGAACTTCCTTTTGCCGCTTGGTGAGAGCCATAAGCGCCTCCACTCGTCTGCTGCCGTGTTGTAACCCCGCCGGGGAAACGGTGTTGCGTTCGGAGCATCCCTACTCTAGGCGAAAAGAAAGCGAACGTCAAGTAGCGTTTTGGATACGCGACCACTCCGCTCGTACTATTCACGCGCCTCACCCTGTGCTGTCATCTTCTTGACTATGACTGCGCGTCCCCGTTCGGCCGGCGTAACGGCCGCTGCCACACTTGCCTTGCTCGGTTGCGGCACCGCTTTCTTCTTTTGGGTATATTTTCTACTGACGCTTCTGAACTTGCCAGCCGACACCAATGGCAAGCATCCCTATCAGCTCTTTCCCATCCCATTCCTGCTGATCGGACTGGTTCCTCCGGCGGTGATTGCGGTGGGCATTCGCACTGGAATTGGTTTATTTCATTTGCGCCCGTGGGCCCGCGTTTCCGCTATGATTTGGGCGGCTGCCACGCTTGTGCTGTGCCTGGCGTTGATCACCTTGCGCCCGTTTGAGACATTTTTCATTTCCGATCGTTTCGTGGGACAACTTGAATCGCTCAAGCAACTGATCGCGATTGCGTTCGTGATTCTGCTTCTTCCCGTCAGCGTGTGGTGGTTGTTCTTGTTTCGCACCAAGAGCGTCAAATTGCAGTTTCAAGGGGAGGAGACGGAGGACCGGGAGCAGCAGTCCGCGATCACAAGCGAAGTGTGATTCATTCGCCAAGAAAGCCGGAAATCCAAACGCTCGTCTGTGTTCGCGGTCACAATTGTTTTCGTGTTTTTCCCTGCGCTCCTGGCTAACTGCTGTTCCTCCTTCCACTTCCCCTTTCGCCCTGTGTTATTCTTAGCGGGATAGCTCCAGGCGGTCCGGCGCGCTCGCTCCCGATCTACACATCACCGAACCGCTACATTTGAAGGGGCTGCTCTCCTCTCCTTAATGCCGAGGAGTCGCCGCAAGACGGGGGTCTAACAAGCACTATGTCCACATTAATGGAAGTACCCGCAGGCAAAACGAAACGCGAAATTATAGACCAGGCTGTGATCCGCTTCGCCGGCGATTCCGGCGATGGCATGCAAGTGACGGGCAGCCAGTTTACGAACACGGTGGCGCTCTATGGCAATGACATCGCCACATTTCCCGATTACCCGGCGGAGATTCGCGCCCCGGCGGGCACGGAGCCAGGAGTCAGCGGATTCCAATTGAATTTCTCTTCGGCAGAAGTGCACACGCCCGGCGATGCGGTGGATGTGCTGGTGGCCATGAATCCGGCCGCGCTGAAAGTGAACATCGCCGACCTGAAGGCCAACGGCATCCTGATTATTAATTCCGACAGTTTCAAGGAAAACGATCTGCGCAAGGCGCGTCTGACCAGCAATCCGATGGAGGATCATTCGCTGGACAAGTTCCGCTTGTTCCCCGTGGAATTGCAGCGGCTGACGCGCGCCTCTCTGCAGCATCTGGGCCTGGACGCGAAGGCCATGGATCGTTGCAAGAATTTCTTCGCGTTGGGCATGTGCTACTGGCTGTACAACCGCTCGATGGAGCCGACGGTTCGCTGGATCGAAGACAAGTTTAAGAAGAAGCCGCTCTTCGTGGAAGCCAATAAGCTTGCGTTGAAGGCCGGCTATTCCTATTGCGAAGCCACGGAAGCGTTCCAGACGAGCTACGAAATTCCTCCGGCGCAGCTGAGCCCGGGCTTGTATCGCAACATCAGCGGCAATCAGGCGCTGGCGCTGGGATTTGTTACCGCCGCGCAGAAAGCGGGACTGAAGCTTTTCCTTGGAAGCTATCCCATCACGCCGGCATCGGACATTCTTCACGAGCTTTCGCATTACAAAGAGTTCAACGTGTTGACGTTCCAGGCGGAAGACGAAATCGCCGCGATTACTTCGGCGATTGGCGCATCCTATGCCGGCGCACTGGCTCTCACGACTACTTCCGGTCCTGGCATGGCCCTGAAGACAGAGGCGCTCGGCCTTGCGGTCATGACCGAGCTGCCTTTGGTGATTTGCGACATCCAGCGCGGCGGACCTTCCACCGGTTTGCCGACCAAGACGGAGCAGGCCGACCTGCTGCAGGCGCTCTTCGGACGCAATTCGGAAGCGCCGATTCCGGTGCTCGCCGCGGCTACGCCCGGCGACTGCTTCTGGGTTGCCGTCGAAGCGTGCCGTATCGCATTGAAGTACATGGTGCCGGTGATCGTTTTGTCCGACGGCTACATTGCTAACGGCGCGGAGCCGTGGCGCATTCCGAACGTCGACGATATTCCTGGAATTCCCGTGAAGTTTACGACGAACCCCGAGGGCTTTCAGCCTTACAGGCGCGACCCCGATACTTTGGCTCGCCCGTGGGCCGTGCCCGGCACGCGGGGACTGGAACACCGTATCGGCGGCCTGGAAAAGCAGGACGTCACGGGCAACGTGAACTACGAACCGCTGAACCACGAAAACATGGTCCGCATTCGTGCCGCGAAGGTCGACGCGATCGTGCAGGATGTTCCCAATGTTTTGCCGAGCGGCGATGCCGATGGGGACCTGCTCATCGTGTCGTGGGGTTCCACATTTGGTTCGATCACGCAGGCTGTGACGGGCCAGCGCAACAAGGGCCACAAGATCGGTCATCTGCACCTGCGCTTTCTGAATCCGCTGCCTGCCAATTTGGGCGACATCCTCAAGCGTTACAAGAAGGTTCTGGTGCCAGAGTTAAACATGGGCCAGCTGCTTTGGGTGCTGCGCGCCAAATATCTCGTCAACGCCGTCGGCCTCAACAAGATTCAGGGCCGGCCTTTCAAGCAAGCCGAACTTGATCAGAGGATCGAAGAAATGCTGGGGGTCTAGGAGATCACGATGACCACGACCGCTCTTCCGCCACTCACGAAAAAAGATTTTCAGACCGACCAGGAAGTTCGCTGGTGCCCCGGTTGCGGCGACTACGCGATTCTCGCCGCGGTGCAGGCTGTCTTCCCGGAACTGGGCATTCCCCGCGAAAACTTCGTCGTCGTTTCCGGAATCGGCTGCTCCAGCCGCTTTCCGTATTACATGAACACGTATGGCTTCCACACGATTCACGGCCGCGCACCGGCCGTGGCCACGGGCATTAAGGCTACGCATCCGGAATTGGAAGTGTGGGTGGCGACCGGAGACGGAGACGCGCTCTCCATCGGCGGCAACCACACGATGCACATGCTGCGGCGCAACGTCGGCATTAAAGTGCTGCTGTTTAACAACCGCATTTATGGGCTGACCAAGGGACAGTATTCACCGACGTCGGAGTTTCACAAAATCACGAAATCCACCCCGTACGGGTCGCCGGATCGTCCGTTCAACCCGGTTTCACTGGCGATTGGCGCGGAAGCCACGTTTGTTGCGCGTTCCGTGGATGTTTTCCAGAGTCACTTGAAGGACACGCTCAGGGCTGCTGCCGCTCACCGCGGGTCCGCCTTCGTCGAAATCCTGCAAAATTGCAATATCTTTAACGATGGCGCGTGGTTCGCTTTGACTGAAAAGGAAGCTCGCAGCGAACAAGTACTGCAACTCGAGCACGGCAAGCCACTCGTCTTCGGCAAGAATCGCGACAAGGGCATTCGCCGCAGACCGGATGGCGACATTGAAGTCGTGGCGCTCGGCAACGGCATCTCTGAATCCGACTTGATCGTTCATGACGCGCACCATCCACGGCCCTCCTACGCTTTCCTGCTTTCTCACATGGAAGGCCGCCCAGGCTTTCCGACTCCGATCGGCGTTTTGCGCGCTTGGGACGATTTGCCGCGCTACGAAGACGTCCTGAACGAACAAATGCAAGAAGTGATGCAGAAAAAAGGTCCCGGAGACTTGTCCAAGCTGTTGCGCGCGGGCGATACCTGGGAAGTGAAGTAGCGTCTGGCGCGATTGTTGGCTCTGCGCGACTTTTGCGTTGCGAGCGCTCGCCTCTTCCAGTGCCGGTGCTGCCATCTCCGTCACCCGGGCCTTCGTCGGGTACGTTACCGCAGCCGATTTCGCCGTCAACGCCAGCGCCGACGCCCGCACCTGAACCTTCCACAGTCGTGCAACTCATCGTGGGCCTTGCGGGAATTGCGCTTTTCTTGAAGTTTCGGCGCTGAATTCCAGAATCGCCCGTCCGGATGGGCCTGTTCATCGAAAAAAGAGATTTGCAACGTGACGCAAAACTTGCTTTTCCGATGAAACCAACTTTCCTGAACTACATCCAACAGATGCAGTTAGAATCGTTCTCATGGATTCGACTCCAAAATTAATACCGTTCTCCTTGCTGGGTGACGCTGATCCTGTGCCTCCCAGCTTCTATGTCGAGCAGCCCGAGCAGGCTCAAACGCTGTCTCTTCTCTATGAGATCAGCCACGAGCTCACCTCGATCCTCGACCGCGAAGAACTGCTGCGGCGCATCGCCGAACGCGTCAAGAAATTGGTCGATTACCAGGTGTTTACCGTCATGCTCTGGAACGAGGAAGAGCAGATGCTGGAAAGCGTTTTTGCCAAGCGCTTCCAGCAAGCCATCCCTTCGCGTTTCAAAATGCCGCTGAACCAGGGCATCACCGGCGCCGCCGCCGCGGAACGCCGGACAATCCGCGTTGTGGACGTGCGCCTGGACCCGCGCTACCTGCAATGCGGAGACGAAGTGGAAGTGCGCTCGGAGCTGGTGGTGCCTCTGCTACGGCAGGATCGTCTGATCGGCGTGCTGGACCTGGAAAGCACGAAACCACATGCGTTCACCGCGGAACACGAACGCTTGCTGAACATTCTTGGCTCGTACATAGCGGTGGCGCTGGAAAATGCGCGGCTGTTCGAAGAATCGCGGCTGAATCAGACGCGTTTGCAGGACGATCTGGAAACCGCGCGCGAAATCCAGCGGCAACTATTGCCTTCCGGCGCCCGCGAAGTTCCGGGCCTCGATCTGGCCACGGCGTACGTGCCGGCGCGCGAACTGGGCGGAGACTTTTACGATTTGCTGCCGTATGGCGTTGGCCGGCTGGCCATCGTGAATGGGGACGTTTCCGGCAAAGGCACGGCTGCCGCGTTGTTTGGCTCCCTGGCCATCGGCATTTTGCGGGAACTGGTGCACGAAAGCGAAAATTCCGCCGCGGAAATGCTGCAAGAATTGAATGGACGCCTGCTGGCGGCGCGCCTGGATGCGCGCTTCATCGCCATGCAGTTTGCGATTTATGACGCGGCGCTGCGCGAATTGAATGTCTCGAACGCGGGCGGCACGCTGCCGCTGCTGGTGCGCAACGGCGTGGTCACCGAAATCAACGTGACCGGTATGCCGCTGGGGCTGCTGCCGGAAGCGGAATTCGAAGAGCAAACGCTAACCCTGATTCCCGGAGACATCGTGGTGTTCGCCTCCGACGGCATCCACGAATCCATGAACAAGGATCAGGAAGAATTCGGAAGCGACCGCTTGAAAGCGCTGCTGGCAACGGTGGTGCCGGAAGATCCGGGCTACACGGTGGCGCAGCGCATCGTGAAAGCCACAGACGAACACGCGGGCATAGGACGTCCGCCGCATGACGACCGCACGCTGCTGATTCTGCGCGTAACCGAAGACTCCGAATCCGATTTTTCCAAACTGCCCATCATCTACTAGCGCCCCTGGCAAATCGTCTGCGCTACTCGCTCCGGCCTCCGTGCGCTACCATCGCGTTTTCAACGAGTAGATATGTTCGCGCTTGATGGTTACTTCGTTTTAAGGAACGTGCCCTTCTCCAGATCGCGAAAGGCATCTTGGAGTTGTTCCTGAGTGTTCATGACAATCGGCCCGTACCACGCCACTGGCTCTTCCAGCGGCTTCCCGGACACCAATAAGAACCGAATCCCGTCGTCGCCCGCTTGCACCATCACTTCATCGCCGCGATCGAACAACACCAGCGAGCGATTGTCCGCTTCCGACGGCGGATTCGTGTCCGCCCAACTCACTGGCTCCGTGGGAACTGCCAGGGGATCGGACGCATTGCAGAATTTCCCGGCTCCCGAAAACACGTAGGCAAATGCGTGGCGTGTCGTTTCCACTGGCAACACCTTGCGCTTGCCTGGCGGGATGGAAACATCGAGATAGATTGGATCGGCGGCAATTCCGTCGACCGGCCCTTTTGTGCCCCAAAAATTTCCGCACACCACGCGAACGTGCGTCCCGTCGTCGTCAGTCACTTCTGGAATGTCCGGCGATTTTACTTCCTGATAGCGCGGCGGGGTCATTTTCATGGAAGACGGAAGGTTGGCCCACAATTGGAATCCGTGCATGCGCCCGGCGGGATCGCCCTTGGGCATTTCCTGGTGAATGATCCCGCTGCCGGCGGTCATCCACTGAATGTCGCCCGAAGCGATGGCGCCGCGGTTTCCCAGGCTGTCACCGTGCTCCACCGTGCCTGCCAGTACATAGGTAATCGTTTCAATGCCGCGATGCGGGTGCCATGGAAAACCCGCCAGATAGTCTTCCGGCACATCGTTGCGAAAATCGTCCAGTAACAAAAATGGATCGAAGTCGGAAGTGTTGCCAAACCCGAAGGCCCGTCGCAGATGCACACCCGCGCCCTCGCGAGTTGGCTTCGATTGAATCAAACGCTTCACGGGACGTATGGACATGGGGACCTCCGGGGTAGCAAGTCTGTTGTGGAATGGTGGCAACCGTCAACAGGAGTAGATGGCGGGAAGGGCTCGAAGGATACACCACAGTGGGACCGCCATTTCACATGATCCTAGTTTATTTTATCTTATTCTGTATTATCATTAGCCAGGCTTATATATCCCATGGCAAACCAAAGCCTTTCCGCTTCCACCGCTGGGGCCAAACGTCCCTGCCGCTTCCTGCTGTTCGACCGCGCGGTGCTGGTGCTGGTCCGGCGGTTGATTGGTCCATTCGTGCTGCTCCTGGTGTTCGTGCTGCTTTGCGTATTGATTTATATGCGCCTGGAACATCTGTATTTCTCCGATGCGCTGTTCTGGGTGGCGCATCCGCACGCGATCGACTATCTGCAGGTACACAGGTCTACCAAATACTTTTCTCTGTTGGTGGCCATCGGCATTTTTGCCTTCGAAATCTGGTTTGCGGAACGAATCCTGCTCACGTTTGTCGGTCACCAGGGCCGGGAGGTCTGGAAATCCATGCTGAACGAAATGAACCTCGAGCGCGTGCGCGATCACTTCATCATTTGCGGATATGGCCAGGTGGGCCGCACGGTGATCGAGCAGCTCAATCGGGCGCAAATTCCTTACGTGATGATTGAAACCAACGAAGGACTTTACCGGCAATTGCTGCAGGAAGGCGTGCTGGTTTTGCATGGCGACGCCAAACGCCATACCGTGCTTCAGGAAGCAGGCATCGCGCGGGCGCGCGGGCTCTGCGTGGTCATCGACAATGATGCCGACAACCTGTACATCACCATCACCGCGAAAGCCCTTAATCCCAAGTTGAAGATCATTACCCGCGCCGGCCAGGAACGCTACGCGGAAGCCATGCGCACTTCCGGCGCAGACGAAGTGGTCATTCCGGAATTCGAAGGAGGAAAACTCGCTGGACAGCTCATCCAGAAGTATGTGGGACCCCGCAGTTAAGATTCCAAGTAATTTTGACCGCTCGCGGCTTTACTTCAACGGCAGGCGCGCGGCTATGAACTCAGACTCATGTTCCGCCGCCGGCGGATCGAGATTCGCCAGCACCGCAATGACGTAACCCGACTGCGGACAAATCTCGAGATCTCCATTCATCCCTGGCGCGCCGCCGCCGTGACCAAAACACTTCAAGCCGTCTTTTTCGTGCTCGAAGAATCCATAAGCATATTTTTCGCCCCGGTCCGTATCCACTTTGCCCGTGGTCAACAGATCCGTGTGCTTCGCGTCCAGCAGCTTGTGGTCCTGCAGCGCAGTGGCAAACCGGAAAAGATCCTCAACGGTGGAATAGCCGCCGCCCGCGGAAGTGCCGCGATAAGGTAGCGTGTCCGTATTCGGCTCCCACGAACCAGGGCCGCGCCTCATATAGCCGACAGAACGGTCGGGCACCGACTCGTTCTCCGGCAGTGAACCGGTGGAAATCATTCCTGCGGGTTTATAGACGTGGTCGCGAACGTAATCGTAGTAGTTTTGTCCGGTGACCTTTTCGATTACGACGCCGAGCAGCAGAAAGCCGTAATTGCTATATTCAAACTTCGAGCCAGGGTCAAATTTCACATCGCGCTTTTCGTAAAGCTTCACATAGTCCTGCAGCGTTTTCAGTTCCAGGCGATGCGCATCGAATTCTGGACCAAAGAAATCTCCCGTGCCGCCGGTATGCGTCAGCAAATCGTGAATCGTCACCTTAGAGGCGACATTCTTGTTGGCGTAGCCGGTCAGGTATTTGCCAAGCGGGTCGCTCAGCTGGATCTTCCCGGCTTGCACCAGTTGCAGGATGCAGACGGCCGTGAACATCTTGTTCATCGAACCAATGCGAAATTGCGTGTTCAGCTGGTTGGGGACTTTCTTTTCACGGTCGGCCATCCCATACGCTTGTTCGAAAATCATTTTTTCGTCTTTGGCCACCAGAATTGCACCGGAAAATCGGTCCGCGGCCGTATCGTTCTGCAGATTTTTCTTCAGCGCGGCAATCGCGTCCGGCTGGCTCAAGCGCGGTAGAGCGAATTCTGCCGGCCTCTCAATCGCCCTCAATTCGAACTTGGAGATACGATGCGGCGGGTCGGGCTCGACCTCCACCGTCATCCGCGCCAGCTGATCACTTACCTTCTCTTTTACGATGGCGACAAAACGCGCGGGCGTGCTCTCTTCCGTCTTTTGCAACTCGAAGCCGCCGGTCATGGCGCGAAATCCGAGCAGGCCGTCGATCTGTTCTACGTCCTGCGGCCTGTTTATCTTGAGATAGGCCAGGAAAGTGTCGCGGTCACCGGAATTGAACGCGGCGAGCCATGCCCTGCCTTGTTGCTCCGGCGCCGGCACGGGAGCCGCAGCTTGCGCGCAAAGCAGCCGCGCACTGGCCAGTAACACCGCGCCAAGCCAAATGGACTTTCTGAGGAGTTGACTGTTCATGGGTCGCCTCTTCCGCACTTAGACGCGCGTTCGCGAGGTTCGTCAGCTACCGAAGATTGCCGTCGAGCCGCCCACGGAGCGCTACGGGGTGATTGTCCCTTCCGTTAGAACAAACAGTAAGGGATCGCCGGAATTTGGAATCGCGTAGAGAACCGTGCCATTCGTGACGAGCGGGAAACTTCCGCCGTCCAGGTTGCCCGATCCGTCCGAATTCACGACGACTGAACCCAGATTCGGAACGTTGGTCACATTTCCGGTTGTTTGCGGCGTGACGGTGTAAGAACCAGTTCCTGTAATTGAAAATGCGCCGAGAAAAGATCCGTTGAGCCCGTCCACATCTTCCGCTGTGCCCGCCGCGTAACTGCCAGTAACACTCCCAACGGTGTAGCTCGGCGCGGCGCTGGTCTGCGTTACGATCACGCCAGAACTTGCTTGCGGGTCTGTGCCCACCAGGAAGCCGGCGATTCCATCGTCGGCGCTCAAGTTCGTCAGATAAACCACGGGAGACGATGACTCAAGTCCGGTGATGGAAACGCGTCCGGAAGCCGCTTCCACGGAGTAACTGCTGCCCGGATACTGGTTACTGAGATAAGTTCCGGCAAAATTCGAATAGAGCGTGGCGGTCGGAATGGTGCCCGCGGAAGTGGCGTTCAAGGTACCGATCTGCGCGATGTTGCCTGTAGCGATGCCGCTCGTCTGCAGCCCTTCGGACGCCAGGAGGTAGTAGCCGTTGAGCGCGGCTGCGTTGTAGTTTACGGTGGAAACCAACGCGCGGCCTGCTAGCAAAGGCGTGGCGCTGTTTTGCTGAGCCAGATCGGTGGAGATCAAAACGAGGTCCGATCCATTTAGAACGTAAAACGCGAAGTCGAACGTAAGCCTGCTGGTAGGCGAGAGCACCAGGAAATAGCTGCCGGTTCCCCGACCGGTGGTGGCATCGATGGTGCTACTCAGCGTGCCGTAGCCGCCGGTTACTCCGGCCGACACAGTGCCGCCGGAGTTTACGTCCGCAAATCCCGCCGAAATCACGCCAGCTGTATTTGTAAACGATCCGGCCATGGCCGTCCGCACAGTGCCCGGGGCCGTGGCCGTCCATCCATCCACGCCAAACGCATAATTTGGCTGGAGTGATGCCAGCGCAAATGCACTGGGAGCCTGCACATGAATGAAGCCAGAGGCATTCGTTCCGCTTGTGGACGTGTCGGATTCGATGATTCTACCGCTGTTGTAAACCGTCCCGTCGTAGCCGCTCAGATAGAAACTGAACTGTACGTTCGAAGTCGGCACGGCCACCAATTCTGGCTGGGCGGTTTTTCTCGTGCGCGCCGCGTTTGCCGGCTCCAGCTTCGCTGCCGTTCCCTCGGGGCGAGCACTTGCGGCCGACGGGGCAAGTCCAGAAAACGCCAAATACAAGCAGCCTTGCGCGGACGTACTGAACGAATACGAGCTGCCCGCCAGGTTCACCTGTAGCTGTTCAGGGCCGTTAGTGAATCCGTTGTAGTCCGCGGCAGCAGCGGTAATTCCGCCCTGGCCATCCGGTGTGAAGCTGCCCGCGATGTCAATCGGGTTGCCGCGGCTATCGGTTCCTTTCACCAGAAAAGCGTAGGGGTTCGCGGAAGTGAGCGCCGCCTCATTTCCGGCCGGGGTGCAAACCGCCGTGGCTGTTCCGGTAATCGTGATCATCAAGCTTGGAGAATCAGCGCTGGTGTTCTTTGTATCGACCACGGTAAAAACGTAAGGTCCATATGTGCCCGCGGTCGTCGGTGTTCCGATGAACGCTCCGGAGCTGGCCAACGACAGTCCCGGCGGCAATACGCCACCGGTAGTCTCCGACCAGCTGTAAGGAGAGCTGCCACCGCTGGCCGCGAGCGTGCCGGAAAATGCCGTACCGACATTTCCGTCGGGCAAGCTCGTAGTCGTCACCGAAAGAGTGCTGGCGGAGATGGTGATGCCGAGGCTGGTGGAAGACGCGGTCGTGCCTGTTGAATCCGTTACCGTGAACACGTAGGGGCCGAAGGTGCCTGCCTGGGTCGGCGTGCCGGCAAACGTGCCCGAGCTATTCAGCGTTATGCCTGGCGGCATCGATCCACCTGTGGTTTGCGCCCAGATGAACGGCGCCTTTCCACCAACAGCCTGCAGCGTGGAGTAGTAAGGCGTATTGACAGAGCCCTTCGGGATGGAGGTTGTGTACACCGCCAGGCGAGCCATTCCTCCGCCACCGCAGGCCGCGAATTGCATTACAGCGAACAACACACCCAGAAAAACCGTGCAGGAATGACGACGATCCATTAAGCCTCCTCAGGCTTGGCAACGCAAAAATCTCTCATTTGGCCGCGGCGGCAGGTTGGTCAGCTCTGTCTGGCCATGCTTGGACACAGAAAGACGACTGGCCGGCAGCCTATTTACAGGACACACGCATTGGAATGGCTATCCTGCCCTTTGCGTTGTCCGCTGGTATGCAGCGATTTTCCTACGGTTGGAGAGTTCCCCGCCCCGTCCCGCCGGCGGATTCCTTCCGTAGCCCCATTTCCCGACCACACACCCATTCCGCGCGATCAACTGGTGCGGCGAAACTTTTCAGCCGAACCCAAATCCAGTCGTCGGTTTCGACCGTTTATCTTACCTTTTCCCGGCGTCGTTTGCTGCCACCTGACCCTGAGTTCGTTCCGTATGCTCCAGCGACGGCAACCACTGTTCGCGCACGGAGGCGAACTGCGGCCAATCCTTCTTCGAAACCGGATCCGACGGCGGCAAACCAAGTTTCTCGAAATTCAAAAATTGGCCGCGCTGCGAAATCCGGAAATCGAGATGCGGCCCGGTGGCCAACCCGGTCATGCCCACCAGCCCGATGGTTCTGCCAATCTCAACGTGTTCGCCGACGTGCACCAAAATTTTCGACAGATGCATGTACATGGTTTCGTAGCCCTGAGAATGCGCGATCTTTACCATGTTTCCGTCGCCGCCCTTGCGACCGGCAAACTCCACGCGCCCGTTGCCAATCGTCTGCACCGGCGTTCCGGTGGGCGCGCCATAATCGGTTCCCAAGTGCGGCCGGTAGACTTTCAGGATGGGATGAAACCGTGCTTTGCTGAAGTGCGATGTGACCGGCGCGGCAAACTTCAGTGGCGAGCGCAGAAACGCTTTCTGCAGTGACTTTCCATCCGCGGTGTAATACGCCGCGTGGCCCTGATCATCGTGAAACAGCAGCGCCTGATACTTCTTCCCGCCATTGTCGTATTCCGCCGCCAGGATTCGTCCATAGCCCGCGGTTTCCCCATTGGTGTATTTTTTCTTTTCGAGCACGATGCGGAAAGTGTCGCCCTTTCGCGGGTCGGTATAAAAGTCCAGATCGTAGCCGAAGATCTGCGCCAGCCGCATGGCCACTTCCGCGGACTCACCCGCGTCTTCCACTGCGTTGAACAGTGAATCATCCAGCTGACCGCTTACGACGCTCACTTCCAGATGCGAAGGAATTTCCTTCACTTCGGCCGAAAAGCCATCTGTGGCGGGGACAATATGGAGCATGCGGTCGGGATCTATTTTGTAGTTGATTTCGCGCAGTTCGCCTTCCACCGAGCGGCCGACGATCACAGGATTGCCCGCGCGCAACTGCCGCAGATTGAAGGCTCGCTCCGCCGCAATCGTGGCCTCGCCCGCTTCCTGTGAACTTAGCCCGAACCGCTGCAGAGCCATCGCGAAATTCTGGCCCGCCGGCAATTTGTTCGCGGTTGGAAGCACAATCTGCTCGCGAATGCGTGCGGCTTCGGCGCGCGCCTGGATTACCTGATATTGGAATTCTTTCTCGACTTCACGGCGCTGACGCAGGACGTGGCCATCGACCGCGACTCCGATCAAAACGACAGCAACGAATGCACACAGAAATCCACGGCTCACTATTTCCCCCAGACGATTTGTCTTTGCGATGCGCTCGGTCCCCGGCCGAGGCATTCCCCCATTACGTATTCAGGATACCGCACGCATCTCTTTTGTCCCAAACCCTCGCTGCCGTCAATGCTTGTGCCGCGGGCTGAGCTCAATGCAGTACGGTGCCGGCTTGCGAGTTTCCACAAAGCTTTGCGTCAATTCACTCACTAAAGGGAATGGGTGAGGCTATAAGTCCCCTGTCTTCAGTGTTTCCCACGCATAACTGTCTGGCACGTCACTTGCCCATTCCTTGCTTAGGGGAGTTGCCATGATTACCTCCGAGGTCCATCCCGAAGTTCACGTCCGCAAACAATTCCAGGAGCCCGCATACTCCACCTGCTTCGAATGCCATCGCAGCTTCCACGCCAAAAGCGAAGACCAACTTAGCCTGCAGTTGTGCGATTCCTGCTTCGACGCCGCTCGGCATGTCAGCGAACCGGTGGTGAACATTCACGTGAAAGTCCGCCCACACCGGGCGCGTACGCTGTAATTCCTCTTTTCTGTCATTGGATGCTGATCACGTCCGCGCGGACGAGTGTCCACGCCCATAACAGGGAAAAACGAGCGCCAGCCTGCACTGTCTATTTTTATTTTCTTAGGATGGGGCGGCTTATTTACCGGAAGAGGCGTTCGTTGTCGCCGTCGTCGCCTTCACGGGCTCGGCAAAATAATTCTGTTCGCGCAGACGACGATAAATCCCGCCCGCCACTTGTGCCGCAGTGGGACCCTTCACGCGCCGGGTATTCCCGCGCAGGAGCACGGCCAAAGCGATTTTCGGGTGCGCTTCATCCGCGTAGGTGACGAACCAGCCGATGCGAGACGGATTCGTGTGATCGTCGCAAGTGCCGGTCTTGCCCAACGGTGTCTCGTCGCCGCCCGCGTCGTAGCTCAGCCGCCCGGTGCCATACAACACCGCCGCTAGCATTCCTTCGCGAACTTCCGGCAACGCGCTGGCGATATTCAGATCGCGTTTCACCTTCGGCTCAAAGTTCTGTACTTCTTCCTGGGTGTGCGGGTACTGCAGATAATAAAGTGTGCCGCCGTTCGCGAATGCAACCGCGATGGCGGCAAGCTGCAGCGGCGTAATCTGAATTCCTTGGCCGAAGCTGGACATTCTGGCCACGCCGCCGAACGCGGGAGGCTCCGTGGGGAACGACCCTGGATGTTCGTCGGGCAAATTGTATCCGGACAGTTCGCCCAAACCGAGCAGCCGGCCATAGCGGGAAACCGTGTCAAAGCCCATGCGCCGGCCGAGTTCCTCGAAGAACGCGTTATTGGAGTGCGCCAACGCTTCCGTCAGATTCATGTATTTGCGGCGGCCCACTTTCAGCATGGTGTCATTGGTGATGACGTTCTCTTCCAGCGCGGCAATGGCAATCGTGGGCTTGATTGTGGAGCAGGGAATGTACCCGTCACTGAAGGCGATCTTCTGATTCACTACCGTCAAAATGCGGCCGGTGTTAGGATCCACGGCGACCACGGAGCCGTTGTAGCGTCCCAGCGCTTCGACAGCGGCTTGCCGGACGATGGGATCATCGTATGTGGGGTCATCCGCGCTTACGGAATCCGCATAGGTGGGCGCGTAGCCGTGATAGCTCGATGGCGCCAAATGCTTCTTCGATTTCGCTTTTTTCTTGGACGTCGCGCTGACGATGGGTTTGCCGGCAGGCTCCGCAGCCGTGACAGGCATTGCGATCGATGCGATGAGCAACGCCGCGGCAACAGTTTTTCCCAGGTCCTTAATAATCATTGAGCCCCTGACCCGAAACAACCCTTGAATTCCTACACGATACGAATTTCACAGACTCGATCGCCAGGTGTTCGAGGACTGCATTCCGTGTTCCACACTTTTACTGCTTCATTTGACGACACTTACAACTGTCTCAAAATGCCCATCTCAAAGTCACACCGGACGGACATTTTCAAACTGAGACGTAGTCTAACGATTTTGGTCCTATGCTGACAATAGCTAAGTCGGGCCAGTACGCTTTATGTGCTTTCTTTTAAACGATTGGACGACCGTACAGTCCGTCTCGCAAGCCTGTACAAAGGTTCTAATGGACTTGCGCGGCCGCCCGTGCCTGCGCTGCTGAGCGGGGGCCAAACGCGTCTCAAAAAAAGAAACGGGCGGGGTCACCCTTCCCCGCCCCGCCCGCTCCCTTCCTTCGAAGAAATCCGAAGTCTTAGCGCGCTGGCCGCGCTTTGTTGTCCGCAGCTCCGGCAGCAGCCGCGGCCTTCAGTGGAGGCTTTTCCGCCCCCGCATTTGCTGCGTTTGCGTGTCCATTCGTTCCCGCAGCTGCCGGGTTCTGGCCGCTCGATCCGGGAACTTCCATCTTCTTCCGCAACGCGGACTCAATTTTTTCGCGAATGTCCGTGTTCTCTTTCAGGAAGACGCGCGCGTTTTCGCGGCCCTGGCCCATGCGTTCGCCGCCGAAGCTGAGCCATGTGCCGTTCTTCTCGACCACGCCCTTGTCCACGCCCAGATCGATCAAATCGCCTTCGCGGGAAATGCCTTCGCCATACAGAATGTCAAACTCCGCTTCGCGGAACGGGGCTGCCACTTTGTTCTTCACTACTTTCGCGCGTGTCCGCGACCCCACCACGCGATCGCCTTCCTTGATCGACTGGATGCGGCGAATATCCACGCGCATCGACGCATAAAACTTCAGCGCGCGCCCGCCGGTGGTGGTTTCCGGGTTGCCGAACATCACACCAATCTTTTCGCGAATCTGGTTGATGAAAATCAGGCAGGTTTTGGACTTGGAGACAATCGCGGTCAGCTTCCGCAGCGCTTGCGACATCAGCCGCGCCTGCAAGCCCATCTGCGGATCGCCCATTTCGCCCTCGAGTTCCGCCTTTGGCACCAATGCCGCCACGGAGTCCACCACTACCACGTCTACGCCGCCCGACCGGATCAGCGTTTCCGCGATTTCCAGGGCCTGTTCGCCGTGGTCTGGCTGCGACACCAGCAAATTGTCTACATCCACGCCCAGCTTCCGGGCGTAGGAGGGATCGAGCGCATGTTCCGCGTCGATGAACGCCGCTTGGCCGCCCAGCTTCTGCGCCTCGGCGATGATGTGCAGGGTCATGGTTGTTTTACCGCCCGATTCCGGGCCATAAATCTCAATCACGCGCCCGCGCGGAAATCCGCCAACGCCGAGCGCCGCATCCAAAGACAAGCATCCCGATGGGATCACGTTCACCGGCACCAGCACATCTTTGCTGCCCAGCCGCATGATCGAGCCCTTGCCATAGGACTTCTCGATCTGCGAGATCGCCGCTTCCAACAACTTCGCCCGTTCATCTGTCATTTCTCACCTCGGTGGAGGAAATTAGGAATTTTGCAATCGGGCTTTCGGGCTCGCTCTCGAAGCAGCGCCGGGACAGCGCCGCGTCTTCGAAATATTACGATATGATAACTATTACCATATCGTATTTGAGAAAGCCAGCCTTTTTTTCCCTTTCGCTTCAAACTAAATTTTCAACGCGCGCACCCGTGCTCGAGCTCATGATCGACCAGCCGCGATAAAGCTGCCCGCTCCCGCCGGTCCCACTCTGCCTGCTCTTGCCGGGTCAGCCCGCGCAGACGGAGCAAGTACTGGCCCCGGGTGCGCAGCTCCCGTACTTCAAATGCGAGTCTCTCATGTTCGACGCAGCTAAGAACACCGCTCCGCAAATCGCTCACAGGGCACCTGTTGAAAACTTACCGGCCCACAATACCCAAAAGGCGAACAAAAAGCAAACACTATTTTCGCCCTATTTTCGCCCCTGCCATCCTTGGCCTTGCGCTCCCCTTTTAGCAAGCTTCTCGTCCTATACTACTCCCCCGAATGTGGACCAACTTTTTTATCGCTGCGGCGGGCGCTTCCGCCGCACTCGCAGGCCTGGCCATTGTGGCCATTTCCGTGAACATCAGTCGCATCCTGGAATTCCCGCACCTGCCGGCGCGTTCCGCAGCCACCGTCGCGCGACTGATCCTTATTTTAGTATGCAGCATGGCGGCGCTAATCCCGCAACCGCCTCTGGCGCTGGGCGTCGAAATTATTGTCTTTGCCGTAGCTGGTTGGTTCCTGGAGTTTCGCTCCAACCGCCGCGCACTGCGTGCTCATGCGGACCTTGGCCGCCCGCGTTTTGAATCCCTGCTGGAATCGGTGGTTGGCGAGGTCCAGGTACTTCCTTTTCTTGTGGGAGCGATTTTGCTTGTCGCCGGCCGCACCTCCGGCTACTACTGCGTTGCCGCCGGCGTCATCGCCATCTTCATCTTCTCGACGCTAAATGTGTGGGTCCTGCTGGTCGAAATCTTGCGCTAGGCTCACGGACTCTCCTGACCACGCCAGAAATCCTGATAGACCGTAGCGATTAGCCGTGAAACGGCAGCTCTATCAATCTTTTCAGGAAGCGGCGACTTGGTCTTCGCTTCCCCCGCTTCCCGCTGAAGTTCTTTCGCCCACTCGATTACCTCGTTCAGTTTGTATTTGCCGGTACGGATTTGGATTAATTCCGCAGCATTCGGTCGGGGCAGCGTGATCTCGCCACGTTCAACGAATTCTTTTGCTTCTCCAAGAAGCCGTATCAGATGCATCGCAAACTTAGTGTCGTATCCGTGTATAGCTTCCAGTGCCGGGCGATTCACGTCTTTCGAGCGCTCGTTATACAGGCGTTTCAGTTGGGCATCGGCGTAGCCGAGAAATTGCTCTACGTGATTCCGAGAAAAGAACAATAACCGCTGATCCGACAGGCGCGACCAGAGCGGATGCGCATATAGAGGTTTCGCAAAGAAAAAATGGAGTACCGAGGGATTGCCTTTGCACGCCAATCCAGCCCACTTCCTGAGTCCGTAGAGGGTCAGGTCCACGTCCTCTGGGCCATTTCCTCCTGGCTTTCCGCCAGTGGTATAGACAAAATGCGCAAAATCATCCAAGCCGAGCGCGACCTCGGGAGGCTCGACATACAGTCCGTACCAATCAGCGTCGTCCTTGCCCTCAAGCTTGGCTCCGTGCAATTTGGAGCCGCCCTCAATGAGCAGAATCGCATTCTGCGGGAAAGGAAATCCCAGGTCTTTAAGCTGTTTCAGGTCCATGATTGATCTAGTCAGGAATTATAACTGTAGAATCCGCGGCCATTCTTTCTCCCTAGCCAGCCTGCTGAGACATATTTTTTTAGTAGGGGGCAGGCGCGATATTTTTGATCGCCGAGGCCTTCTACGAGCACGTGCATAATATCGACGCAGACGTCCAGACCGATGAAATCAGCCAGTTCCAGCGGCCCCATCGGATGATTCATCCCCAGCTTCATCACCGCGTCGACCGCTTCCGGAGTCGCCACACCTTCCATCACCGCATACGCCGCCTCGTTGATCAACGGCATCAGCACGCGGTTGGACACAAAGCCCGGTGCATCGTTCACGGCGACTGGTGTCTTCCCTAATTTCTTCGCAAGCTCCATTGTTGTCGCAAACGCTTCGTCGCCGGTCTGCAGCGCGCGAATCACTTCCACCAGCACCATCATCGGAACCGGATTCATGAAGTGCATGCCTACAAAGCGCTCGGGGCGCTTGGTCATGGCCGCCAGCGTGGTCACTGAAATCGAAGACGTGTTGCTCGCCAGGATCACTTCGGGGCGCAGCAAACGGTCCGCCTCGGTTAAAACCGCGCGCTTGATCTCCAGCTTTTCCGGCACCGCCTCCACCACGAAATCCGCCGCGGCAATGGCGGCCATGTCCGTCACGGGCTTCAGCCGCGCCAGTACCGCCGGCTTCTCTGCTTCTGTCAACTTCCCTTTCTTTACCTCGCGATCGAGATTCTTCCCGATGGTCTCCATCCCTCGCTGGAGAAATCGCTCCTCCACATCGCGCAGAATCACGCTATAGCCAGCACGCGCGAACACGTGCGCAATGCCATTTCCCATGGTCCCGGAACCCAGAACCGCTACCGTCTTGATCGAATCGATCGTCACGCTTCTTCCCCTCGGCCGTTCAACACCTGGCCCAATGCATCTTCCAAGTTCTTCGGCCCAACGGATTATATAGCCTGGCCAGTCATTTCCGCATCGCGCCGCGCTTGCGTGGCCGCTGGCCCTTTTCCATTTAGTAGCGCCTGCCACGCTACCAGCGCCGCATACTTTTCATCTTGCGACCATGGCGAGCCGAGCGGCTTTCCCAGCTCCGTGACTCGTTTCAGCAACGCCGCCTCTTGCATTCCAAGCGTTTGCGCCGCATTACGAAGCAGCTCCCGTTCCCGCACGCGCAACACCGGAAGTCCGCATCGAGCGCTCGCGTGTGCCAATGTGCCCCGGAACAGCTCGCCATCCGCGGTGTGGATCAGGGCGTGGGACGCAAGAATGTTCTGCAGCTCAGGGAGCGGCCTGCCAGAGGCGAGCAGCAGTCCACACGCAATCAAACGATACCCGCGTTTTGTCAGTTCCGCCTGCGCGGCGCGTATCGCTCGATAGGAAAGTTGCCGCGCCTCGGCGTTCACTTTGGAGATGAACTCGCGGCCTCGCGAAAAAGGCAACTTTTCCGCCGTGTGGTACGGCTGCCTAAATTTGTAGGTGAATATCTTCACCAGTTCCACCCGCTCCCGCAGAAGCACTACAGGTTCGCCGTCTTCCACGCACAGGGCTACCAGTACAGTCCAACCGGAATGGACACGCAATCCCACCGCTGCATTTTTCATGGGAACCTCCTGGTAGCGGAACGGAGGAGTTTCAACACTCTCCAAGCTGGCGAGAAGAATGTCAAGGGCGCAATGCGCAGGCCATCGCGGGCGCGCTTATTCCGGCGGCTGGCCTTCCACGATCTCGCGCACAATTTCCCTCGCGCGCGTCTCGTCCTGCGGCAATACATACAGATCCGCGTGCTGACCACGCCGGTCCACGCGGCAGCGAATTTCATTTTCATGCAGCGCAGCCACCAGGAAATCGGTCGGCTCGGCAGTTTCGGTTGACCACACTTTTACGGTGGCGTCTTCCGGAAACCAATCTGTTCCTTCCGCCGTGCTCGGCGGTCCCGGAATATTGTCTTCCTCGGGTGGAGTCAGGCTTTCAGGCAATTTTCGAATCGAGCGTATCGGACGGTCCGGCAAAAGCTGCACTTCCTGCGCGCCCACGTCCATAACATCCTCTGTGCCGTATGCTTCCTTCACCACGTTCTCAGCCCGCTCGTACATTGAAAAAGGCACACCCACTTCAAACGCCGCATAGTTCCGCATGTTAAATAAATGATCGCGCCGGTACACCGTATTGTGAGGAATGCCCGCTTCCTCCAGCACGCCGCACAATTCCGCGTGCACCCGCGGGTCGTCGCCCTTCCAGAACGAACAAAATGGATCTTCGTTCGGATCGCCCGGACCGCCGGCGACGCGATATTCTCCGTCGTCGCCCGTTTGCCGCATCTCAATCGCATGCTTCGGCAACTCCCAAACCAAATCCACATCGCAATCCGCGCAATGGGTGAATCCCGCCCGGTACTCCGCCCCACATCTTGGACAAAACATTGGACCCTTCCGCGTATTCATAAACCCGCAACAAGAATGTAACCCAAAAATCCCCTCTCGCTTCGACGAAGCCAAAGACCAGGCCAAAATTGGCGAGAGCCAATGTCTGGAGACCGTTCGCGAACTCATCCAGAAATTCGCGACCCATCCACATATAAGTCACGGCAGCTAAAGGACTTATACAGGCCACATTAACCAAATATGCCTGCCCATTGGCTTCCCCATTGCGTCTTTTCCCCCACCTTATCCGTATCCAAGATAGTATGAGCGCACAAGCATTCAGCTTAACGATGGCAAGGTCCCCGGTACTCTTCACCGGGCTCATGACTGACGAACGCCAAATCCTGGCTAACGGCCTGCGCCAGCGCGATCCAGATGTTCTGGATCGCCTGATCGAGCAGCACCAGCAGCGCCTGTATCGCTATCTTCTCTTTCTCACCGGCGACCCCGCGCTGTCCGAAGATCTTTTCCAGGAAACCTGGATTCGCGTGCTCGAACGGGGCCACCAATACAACGCCAAATCCAAGTTTGAGTCCTGGCTGCTCGCCATCGCGCGCCACCTGGTCATTGACGTTTCGCGCCGCAAGAAATTCAGCAGCCTCGAGGAGCTGGCCGATCCGGAATCTCATCAGCCCTTCGAGCCGCCCGACGAGCACGCTATTTCCGCGCTGCAGCTTCTGGTGACACACGAAAATGAGCAAGCCGTGCAGTTCTCGCTGCTGAAAATTCCCGCGTATTATCGCGAAGTGCTTTTGCTGCGCTTTCACGAAGAACTTGGCCTTGAAGAGATCGCGACGGTTCTTGCCACTCCGATATCCACGGTGAAGTCGCGCCTGTATCGCGGGCTTGAAGCGCTGAAATCCGCTTTGCCGGAAGGTGCCGCATGAGTGAAAACGTCCATTATCGAGCGAAACAGCTCTTTGACGAATCGCTCGTCGAAGGACTCTCGTCGGCGGATCAATCCTGGCTGGACGCGCACGTTCGAGATTGCGCCGAGTGCTCGCGCGAAATCGCGCGCACCCAGCAATTGCTGCGCTCGTTCCGCAACGTGCCCGTGGCCATTCCGCGGGACCTTGCCGCTCGCGCACAACTTCACGTTCGCTTGCGCGCGCAGGAATCGGCGCAAAGTTCGCCCACCAGCGCGCTGCTGTGGATCATGACCGCAGCCAGTTGGGTGCTTGGCATTCTGAGCGCGCCGCTGGTCTGGCGTGCCTTCGCGTGGGTTGGCTCGCAGCTCAACCTGCCGAAACCGGTTCTGGAATTTGGGTTTGTGCTCTGGTGGACCGTGCCGGCGTTGATCGCCGTCGCCGTCATTCTTCACCAGCGCTCTTCAAGCCACGGGTTAGCAAAGCGCACCGATGCGTAGTCCGCGTTACAGATGTGCGTTTTGAGCATTAGCCGCTAAGGGATTGTTTTCCGGGTACGAAAGGTAAATATGACTGACACATTCAACGAACGCCTTCGCCTGATCCGCATTCGCCGCAAGCGAGAGAGCACGCGGTTCCGCGATGAGCTCCGCATTATCCCGCGTTGGCTCGTGTGGACCTGCCTTGCGCTCTATATCATCGCGCTCATCATCGGCATGTTGGTGAACCTTCACGGCTTTCAAACCAACGGCCCAGTTTTCCCGGGCGACGAAAGTATGCGCAGCGAGCCCGCGTTGTCTTTCCTGGCCCTCGCCGGCGTCATCACTTTTGGTGCGGCGGCTTTTTCCGCAATGCTCTTTATGCTTGGGTATGTCTATCGCGATGCAAAGCGCCGCGGCATGCACGCCGGCTTGTGGACAATTCTTGTGCTGATTCTTTCTTCCAGCACCTTTTTCATCGGCCTGATCATTTATCTACTGGTGCGCGAGCCGCTGCCCTTCCATTGTCCGAAGTGCTCGACGAGCGTCAACGCGCGCTTCAACTTCTGCCCTAATTGCAAATACAACCTGCACCCGGTCTGCCCGGCCTGCCAGCGCGAAGTCGCCGACGACGACAAGTTCTGCCCCTATTGCGCCGCGGAACTTTCTCATGCACCCAAGCCACCGAGCGAGGCCGTGCCCGGTGCTGGATCCAACGTTCTTCCCTGACTGGTGTTCTTCGGAATCAGTTGAGATGTAATGCAAATTGGTCTGAAAGAATAGTGGAACTGTCCAGCTGGAAGCGCGGAGGAAGTGAGTTACATGCGCTCGACGGCCAGGGCTACGGCGTTTCCTCCGCCCAAGCACAGCGCCGCGATGCCACGCTTCAGGTTGCGCCGCTGCAATTCGTAGAGCAGGGTGACCAGGATGCGCGCTCCGGAAGCGCCAATCGGATGCCCAAGCGCCACCGCGCCGCCGTTGACGTTCACCTTTTCCGGATTCAGCTTGAGCTGCCGGGTCACCGCGATGGCCGCCACGGCGAAAGCTTCGTTTAATTCCACCAGATCTACATCCTTGTCGCGATCCCATCCGGTCTTGGCCAGTAATTTTTCCACGGCATCGACGGGCGCCATCATCACCCATTTCGGTTCCACGCCACTGACGGCCTGCGCCACGATGCGAGCCATCGGCAGCTTCCCCAGGTTCGCCGCCACGCGTTCGCTGGTCACCACCAGAGCGGCAGCACCATCATTTGTACCCGGTGCGTTGCCTGCGGTTACCGTTCCATCTTTCTTGAATGCCGGTTTCAGCTTCGCCAGCGCTTCCAGCGTAGTGTCCTCGCGCGGCGATTCGTCGTACTTGATCACCAGCGGCTCGCCTTTTTTCTGCGGCACTACGATTGGAAGAATCTGGGCCTCCAGAAAGCAGGATTTGCGCGCGCGGATGGCCTTCTGGTGACTCTCCAGCGCAAACTTGTCCTGCTCTTCGCGGGTGATTCCGTATTTTTCCGCCACCAGTTCCCCGGTCATGCCCATGTGAAAATCTTCGTAAGCGTCCCACAGGCCATCGGAAATCATCGAATCGACAACTTTCTGGTCGCCGATGCGATAACCGGTGCGCGCGTTGGGCAGCAGATAAGGGCAGTTGGACATGGACTCCATTCCGCCTGCCACGACAATTTCGCTTTCGCCCAGTTGCACCGCCTGGGCCGCCAGGGCCACCGCTTTCAGCCCGGACCCGCACACCTTGTTTATGGTCATCGCGGCCACGCGCGGATCGCAGCCGCCCTTCAACGCCGCCTGTCGCGCTGGATTCTGCCCCAGCCCAGCTTGCACCACGTTTCCCATGATGGCTTCGTCGATTTGTTTGCCCTGAAGCCCGGCGCGCCGTAAGGCCTCGGCAATCACTTTGCCGCCAAGCTCAGGTGCGCTGAACGGCGCTAGACCGCCCTGGAATTTGCCAATGGGCGTGCGCACAGCAGACAGAATGACGGGGGAATCCATAAACGCACCTCCGGTGGGTTCAACACATAATTATACAACTGCGCCGCATTGCGTTCCTGCGAGGCGCTTTTGTAAGGCCCGCCTTCCGAGGCGGGCCGTTTTCCTAAAAAGTGCACGAGCCAAGGAACACCGCCAGGAGCGGCTGTGCCACGTGCTAGCTGAAGGTTTGTTCGTCTTTGCTCGGCCCGTACAACGACGGCACCGGCACGCCCGCGATGCGATAAAACGCCGCAAGTTGCCCGCGATGATGAATCATGTGGTTCATCACAAAAGTGCGCAGTACGACTACCTTAGGCATAGTAAATGCCGTGTGCCCGCTGACCACCAGACTCCACGGCTTCATCAGCGCTTCGTCGCTGGCGCCCGCAATCGCCGCGCGCGAGGACTTCACGGTTTCGTCAAATTTCTTCAAGGCTTCCTGTCGGGACGTCATCACCGCGGGAACGAACGTGCTCGGGTCCATCTCCAGTTTTTCCTGTGAAATCGCCGGAACAACCCAACCCGCTAATTCGGAAACGTGACCGGCCAGCCTTCCGAGGGTCATGCACGTATCATGCGGCCGCCATTCCGCCTTATCCTCTGGAAAACGTTCCAGCATTCTGCGTGTGGTGGCCATCTCGTGATCGAACTCGGGAAGTAATGCTTGTGCGATTGCCATATTGATCTCCTGGGAGAAATTTCGTAGAGGTAAATCAGACGGGCCTTGAGTGTACTACGGTTCTCCGCCCGTTGTGTTACTGCCCTCTAACGACGAAGGAACCGCCGGTTTGGATTCACCCCCGGGTGTCCTTTTTGGACCTTGCGCCCCTAATGGCACGGGCGGACAATTTTGCCCATGCCACACGAATTCACTACTTCCCACCTTAAAGATTCCATCGACCTGTTCCACTATTACAAGCGCCTCACTGAGCGCGCCATCGAACAGTGCCCCGACGAAGGCCTGTTCACGGCGCTGGATGGGGAATCCAACTCTATCGCGATCGTCGTCAAGCATGTTGCAGGAAACATGCGTTCGCGGTGGACGGACTTCTTGACTACCGATGGCGAAAAGCCCGACCGCAACCGCGATACCGAGTTCGAAGAGCCCCCGAAAACCCGCGCCGAATTGCTGGCGATGTGGGAACGGGGCTGGAAGTGCCTGTTCGACGCGTTGACACCCTTAACCGACGCCGACCAGTCTCGCACCGTACTGATTCGCACCGAGCCGCATTCGGTGACGCAGGCCATCAATCGGCAGATCGCGCATTATTCCTATCACCTCGGCCAAATCACGTTCCTCGCCAAACACTTTGCGGTCAAATCCGGCAAATGGACGGCCATCACCGTGCCGCGGAAGAAATCCGCGGAGTTCAACTCCAGAGTCGCCTCTGGACAAGCCTCCCAGCGATAAAAGCTCGCGGTAAAGCAAGTGATAGAAATTGCAGCTACACAACCTAAATGCTAAGGTTTCTTGAGGATTGAAATGATGCCTACGAATATCAGCGAGTTGGTATTTGAGGTGACGGAAGAAGCCGACGGGGGCTATTGCGCCGAATGTTTGAGTGAGAATATCTTCACTCAGGGAGATAACTGGAAAGAATTGGTTGAAAACGTGAAAGACGCTGTCGAAGCTTTCTTCTTTGATGGAGCGAAACCTCAGTCTGTGAGATTGTGCCTCACCCAGATTCTCCGGTGATAAGGACTTGTTGAACCGGCATCAATGAACATTCTCGGCTGGATTATCTTTGTCGTCTTGCTCATCGGCTACTTTACCTGCCTGATGTGGGCTTTAGTTTTGGACAATGACATTCTCACGGAAGTTAATTCAAAACTGCCGCAACACAAGCAATTTCAGCTTATAGGATTTAGGCGCTGGGAATTGCGGAGCGAGTACAAAATTCTCTTTCCTCAGGGCACGCTGCTCACTCGAAGCCGTTGGCTATGGGCGACAAGTTTCCTCTGCTTTTTCACCGCGATCGCCACCTTGTACTGGTTTCATTTGTCCATTCGCAGGTAAAGTAAGAGGTAGATGCAAAAAACGCTATTCGAAATGGGCAAGCCGGAAACGGGCGGCCCGCAACTGAACGAAGCGCAACAGCGCGCCATTACCCACGGTGACGGCCCCCTGCTGGTCATCGCCGGCGCGGGTACCGGCAAGACCCGCGTGATCACGGAGCGCATCCGTCATTTGTTGGAAACCGATTCTTCGCTACTTGGCGAAAACATCCTGGGCCTCACCTTCACCAACAAAGCCGCCGGCGAAATGAAAACGCGCGTGGTGAAGGCCGTTGGCGAACGCGGCAAAGACGTCGTCCTTGCCACATTTCACTCCTTCTGCGAAACCATCCTTAAAGAGGTCGATCCAAATCGCCTTGCGCTCGAATCCGTGGACCATTGGATCCTGCTCCGCCGCAATCTCGCGCGCCTGAAACTCGAGAAATATCGCCGACTCGCCGAGCCCGGCCAGTTCCTGAACGATTTCATCCAGTTTTTCTCGCGCTGCCAGGACGAACTGGTTTCCAGCGAAGACTATCAGGCCTTCGCCGATCAACTCGCCGCAGAATTGCAAGCCGAAAAGCATCTTCTCGATGACGATACCGCCAAAGAGCGCGCCGAACAGGTGGCCCTGCAGCAGGAAATCGCCCGAGCCTATCGTGCGAGCGAAGAAATCCTGCGAGACAAACGCGCTATCGCCATCAACGGCTCCATCGCCGAAGCCGTCGCCTTGCTCAAAAGCGATCCCAAACGGCTGCGCCACCTGCGCGAGCGCTACAAACACATCCTGGTTGATGAATTTCAAGATACCAATATCGCGCAACTCGAACTGCTGCACCTGCTCAGCCACGGCTCTCGCAATATTGTGGTCGTTGGCGACAACGATCAAGCCATCTACCGCTTTCGCGGCGCGTCTTTCGGCAGCTTCAAACTTTTCCTCCAGCGCTTTACCGGCTGGACCGAGGGTGAGGACTCCACGCCGTACCGCGTATCGCTCACGCACAATTATCGCTCCACGCCAAACATTCTGCGCGTGGCTACCCAAGCGATTGGCATGAACGAGGTCAGCCCGGAATTTCCGAAAAAGGTTCTGCATCCCAATCGCTCCGAAGGCGAAAAAATCCGCATCGTGGAGCTCGATTCTCCGGAATCCGAAGCCACCTGGGTTGCCGACGAGCTTGAGCGCCTGCACAAAGCCGGGCGCCGCTGGCGGGAACTCGCCATTCTCTACCGCCAGCATGCGCATCGCGATTTGCTGGTCGAACAACTTTCGCACAGAAAAATTCCTTTCGTGATCAGCAGGCTTTCCATCCTGGAGCATCCGCTCGTCCGCGACGTGCTTGCGTATCTGCGCCTGATCGCGTTTCCCTATGACGACATCGCGTGCGCCCGCGTGCTTTCAGCGCCGGCATGGCATCTTGCGGCCGAAGATCTGGTGCGCTTGACAGAGCGCGCCGCAAAAAAGCGTGGCACCGCCCTTTACGATGTGCTGCAAGCCCCGCAGGGAGAATTGCCGTTCGATCCATCACCTGCCGCCTGCAAAGAGCTTCTGGAATTTCTCGCTGGGCAACGCAAAACCATGCGCCGGCGCACCGCGCGCGAAATCCTTGGCGATTTGATCGAATGGCTGGAAGTTCCGCAGCGCGCCGGAACGCAGGACCGAAAGTACGTGAATCAGCTTGGCCAGTTCGTCAAAGACTGGGAGCCGAAGAGCGACACGCGCGGCCTTCCCGAATTCCTGGAATATCTCGAATTCTTCCGGCAGGCCAATGGCACCGTCAGTCTGGAAGATGAAGCGCCCGGCGACGCCGTGCAGCTGATGACTGTGCATGGCGCGAAGGGCCTCGAATTTCCTCACGTTTTTCTTCTGCGCGTAAATTCCCATGCATTTCCTGCCAGGGATCGCGCGCCGCTGTTCGAATTTCCCGTGCGCTTGATGAAGGAAGAATTGCCGCAGGGCGATTTTCACATCCAGGAAGAGCGCCGGCTGTTTTACGTGGCCCTGACGCGGGCCGAAGAGCGCCTCACCCTCACCACCATCACGGAGAAAAAGAACCGCGTGCCCGTGTTCATCGAAGATATCGTGATGGATCCAAGCGTGAAGCGCCGCGACGTTTCCGTGTCCGCGCCCAAGGTGAAACCAGCGGAACCGCCCGCGACGCCAACACCACAAACGGAAACGGATTTGTTCCCGGCCGGCGAGGCTCCGCCAAAGATTTTCGCGCGTATCGCGCAATGGGCGGAGATTTATCACCCGTCCCTGCCCGAACCGCTCAAGCTAAGCAGCTCCGCCGTCGAAAATTATCGCAAATGCCCGCAGCAATACGCTTTCAGCTACCTGTGGTCTCTCAAGGAGGGCCCGCGCGCCACGCTCAGTTTCGGCAGCGTGATGCATACCACCCTCAAGCGCTTCCTGGAGCAACTGAAAAAAGGCTTGTTGCTGCCCTTCGAAGAAGTCCAACGCATCTACGAAACCGAATGGAGCAGCGCCGGTTACGAAGACGCCTACCAGGAGGCCGAATACAAAAAGGACGGCCTGGAGCAGCTGAAAGTTTTTTATGCCTCGATCGTGGCCGAGGCGCCCAACATACTCGAGCAGGAAAAAGCCTTCGAACTGCCGCTGGAAAACGATGTGATCCTCGTCGGCCGCATGGATCAGGTGAATTCCCTGGGCCGCAACGACGTGGAAATCGTGGACTACAAAACGGGCAAGCCCAAAAAAGAAGCCGACGTCCGCAAGAGCCTGCAGCTCAGCATCTACGCCCTTGCTGCCCAGGAAATCTTCGAATGGAATCCGGTTCGCCTGGTCTTTCACTACCTTCAGGATAATTCCACCCTGGTGACCACGCGCGACGCCAAACAGATCGCCGACACCGAAAGAATTATTCAGGAAACCGCCGCTGACATTCGCGCCAAACATTTCCCGGCCAAGCCTGGTTTCGCGTGCCGCAGTTGCGCCTACGCACTGATCTGCCCTGCCCACGAAGAATCCATGACCAGCGCTTCGAGCTAAGCGCCGCCACCCACGGCCAATAAAAAAGGCGCCTCGACAGGATCGAAGCGCCTCGTCTTCCAAAATTCGCTCGGGCCTGGGACTACTTCATCATCATTTTCTTTGGGGCTTTCTTCGCCGGTTTCTTCGCTTTCTTTGCCATGGATTGTTGCCTCCTCAAGTTTGTCGCTCGCGCGCGGAGTGCTTTACGGCGTGCAATCCCGCACTGGTAACACTCGTATACGAGCGCGCACGCGCAGTGTCAAGAAGATTCCGCGATTCTTGGGTATTTTCCGAATTATTTCTTCGGAGCGCTGGCGAACGTTCCGCCGTAGTAGCCGTCGCGCGCCAGAACCGTGAGCCCTTCGCGGCGCACGCGCACTTCGATGGTGTGGTAATCCACCTTTTTGTCTCCCCGCGGATAGTAAATCAGGGTGTATTGATTGCGCGCTTCTTCCGTGATGCGCGAGTAGAACTCGGAGAACGAATCAGCCTTCGCTCCGTAGAAGATGTCTCCCCCGGTATCATGGGCGTAATTGACCAGACGGCTGAACTTGCGGTCAAAGTAAGCACTCCCTGTTGCCACGCAGTACACGGTGATGTCTTGCCGCAGCAATTCCTCGCGCACCTCGTCGTACTTGTGGGTGTTGAACTTCGCGCCATCCTGGCCGTCGGAGATCAGCAGGATGATCTTGCGGCGCTTGCGGCTGTCGCGATCCTTCAGCAGCAACGCGGCATCGTAGACCGCGTCGTCCAGGGCCTTGGTGGGCTGGCCTTTGATCGCCACCAGCGACCCGTTGGCTGCTGTGTCCGGAGCTCCGGGCGCAGGGGCGTTGTTGATCGTTGGTCCGTTAAAAGGATCGCCGGGAGGTGGCGCGGAGGTCTTGGAGGCGAGCACGGTGCGTCGCAATTGCGTGATCAACGAGTCCTGATCCGCCGTGAAACCTTTGCCTTCGTGAAAGTACTGATCGAAGCGGCAGATGAAGGCCTCGTCGTCCGGGCTCATGCCGCCAACGATGGAAACCAGGCTGGGTTCCACCTGCTGCTCGTCCTTTTGCTTCAGATCGTTGTCGATCAGCACCACCATGGAAATCGGCGTGGAATCCGTGTTCAGGCGCTGGATTTGCTGTTCGATTCCGTCTTCGAACACGCGGAATTCATCTCGTTTCAGGTCCGCCACCAGGTTGCCATTTCGATCTTTCACGGTGACGGGCACCACGACGATCGAAGTTGTGGTGGAAATCGTTCCCTGGCGCGGCAGCTGCCCCGGAGCCTGTGTCCCCGGCGCGGGAATCGTCGGCGCAGGACTCGCCGGCGGGGGAGGAGTGGGATTTTGCCCCTGTGTGCGGACGGCTGTGAAAAGAACGGCCGTAGCTGCACCCACGAGAGCGATTTTTCGTAGACTTTTCATAGTGATCGGGCCAAACTTTCCATGGCCAGAATGCTTCGATACCATTCCGGCTGCATTAGTAAGACGCATCCCCGCGGGCTGGTCGTTGCATCGAACAACTGCAGAGCCACCGGCACCGTGAAACGCCGTATCAGGACCTGGCCAACTGAATCGGTCGAGCCAGAACTTCTCTAAGGATACCCAGAAACCGTGATATTCGGGAATGCGAAGATTCAGTTTCTCCACAGAACAGGACTGCGAGCACTGGCATGTGCCGCGTCTCTCACTTTAGCCGTACCGGCGTTGCCGCAGCGGGCTCAGGAGCCGGCTCAGGCCCCGACCATCAAAGCCGAAGTAAACCTGGTCAACATCTTCGCTACTGTGCGCGACAAGAACAAGCGCATCGTCACCGACCTGAAGCAGGACAATTTCAAGGTTTTCGAGGACAACCACGAAGAAACCATCTCCTTCTTCTCCAAAGAGATGAATCTTCCCATCACGCTGGGCCTTCTTCTGGACACCTCTGGCAGCGAGCAATATATGCTCGGTGCCATTCAGGACGCCGGAGCGCGCTTCCTGCATCGCGTGCTGCGCAAGGGCGACGAGGCCATGATCATGTCGTTCGACACCGACGTCGACCTTCTCGCGGATTTCACCGATGACCGCGGCATACTCGACCGCGCCATCAACAAGGCGCGCATCAATACGCCGGGTGGCGGCTACATCGCCGGAAACCCGGGGCCGGTTGGCGGGCAGGATATGGTTGGTACCGCGCTGTACGATGCCATTTATCTCGCCTGCGGCGAAAAACTGAACGGAGAAGCTGGCCGTAAAGCCATCGTCGTGGTCACCGACGCGGAAGACGAAGGCAGCAAGGTGCGCCTGGAAGAAGCCATTGAAGCGGCGCAAAAGACCGACACCGTAATTCACGTGCTGTTCGTCGCGGACCGCCATTTCGGCGGCGGCCGGCCCGACGTGGCGCACAAATTGGCCGAGGAGACCGGCGGCCGGATGATCGCCGTCAATTCCGACAAGAAATTCGAAGAAGCTTTCGACCAGATCTCCGAGGAGCTGCGCAGCCAGTACACGCTCGGCTACTACCCGAGCAACACCACCAAGGACGGCAAGTTCCGCAAAATCCGCGTCGACGTGGATAATCATGAATTCAAGGTGCTTGCGCGCAAGGGCTACTACGCTCCCAAAGCCCGCGGCTAATCCCAGTCTCAAATTATTCGACAAAGCATCGCATTGACCCCAAGCCATGCGTTGGCTAGTATCGCAAGGCGACACTTTTCCATTTTTCAAAAGCGCCCTATGATCAACGAAGTTGTCGGTCACTATCGAATCCTGCGCCCGCTAGGCAGTGGCGGCATGGGACTCGTCTATGAAGCCGAAGATACGAAGCTGGGGCGCCGCGTAGCGCTGAAGTTCCTGCAGGATAGCAGCCTCAAAGATCCGTCCGCAGTAGAGCGCTTCCTCCGCGAAGCGCGTTCCGCCTCCGCCCTGAACCATCCCGGTATCTGCATCATCCATGCGATCGAGGAAAACGAAGGCCAAACTTTCATCGCCATGGAACTCCTCGAAGGAGAGTCGCTGGAGAAAGTTCTGTCTCGCGGGCCGATGCTTGTAGCGCGCACGATTGCTCTCGGCGTGGAGTTGGCCGATGCTCTGGATGCGGCGCACAAAAAAGGCATCATCCATCGGGACATCAAGCCCGCGAACATCTTCATCACCGATCGCGGCAACGCCAAGATCCTCGACTTTGGCTTGGCGAAACTCCTGGAACCTGAAGGCTCGATCGAAGGCGAAACGATTGCCCCTTCGCATGACGCTTTTCTCACCAGCCCCGGCACCACGGTTGGAACGATTGCTTACATGTCTCCCGAGCAGGCTCGGGGTGAGCTTCTCGACTCTCGCAGCGATCTGTTTTCCCTCGGCTCGGTTCTCTATCAGGCGGTCACGGGCGCGCTGCCCTTTCCCGGTTCCACGAGCGCCGTGATTTTTGGCAACATTCTTCATAGCGCGCCGGTTTCCCCCGTGCAGCTCAACGGCGACGTGCCTGCCGAACTCGAACGCATCCTTAATAAGTTGCTGGAGAAAGACAAAGATCTGCGTTACCAGGTGGCGGCCGAGGTTCGCGCCGACCTGAAGCGCCTGCAGCGCGAACTGGATCCCAACCGCGTGAGTTCCGATTCCACAATATCCGCCGCGGCGCGATCCAGCACAACGGTGCGCCCTGCAAGTGGCGCTTCCGCCGTGGCTGGTTCTGCGACGGGCGTAGCTGGGAGCAAGACGCCTTCGGGAAGCGGGAGAGTGTTGGCGGAAGCAGCCCAGAAAAACAAGCTTGGCGCCGGAGCGCTTGCCCTCGGGTTCATCGTGCTGGCAGCGGCGGCAGCTTACGGCGTCTATACCTTCATCAAGATGGGAGAAAAACCCAAGGCGCTTCCCTTTGCGAAATTCTCCATCGAAAACGTCACCAACAACGGGCACATCGCCCAGGTGGCCATTTCGCCCGATGGCAAATATCTTTTGCAGGCGCTGGAAGAAAACGGCGAACAATCTCTGTGGCTGCATCACATTCCTTCGATGACCAACAAGCAAGTGTTGGCGCCGGAACGGACGCTCTATCAGGGGCTTTCCTTCTCCCCGGACGGCAACTACATCTATTTCCTGCGCCGCGATGAATCCAACGAATCCGAATCGCAGTTGTACAGCGCTTCCGTTCTGGGCGGCGCCCCGCGCGTCATTGTGGAAGACGTGGACAGCCCCATTTCGTTTTCGCCGGACGGTTCGCACTTCGTTTTTTTGCGCGAACTGCATGATTCGCCAAACTGGGATTTGTGGCTGGCCAAAAGCGACGGCACTATTGAGAAGGCCATCTTCCGCAACCACATATTGCTGAGTGACAGCCACGTCCCGGCATGGTCTCCCGACGGGAAAGTCATCGCGATTCCCATCGTGCAGCCAACCAAACAGGCACTGGGTGGGTTAATGGCTGTCGACCCGTCGAACGGGACGGATCAATTCGTCGCGATTTCCCCGGACCACATCTACCACGGGCCCGTTTGGTTGCCCGATGGAAGCGCGTTGATCGCCACTGCCATGCAAACGGACGTCGAACATTTACAGGCACAAATCGGCTATCTGAACTATCCCGGCGGCGAATACCGTCAGATTACTTCGGACACCAACGATTACAGCAATGTGGGCATGGCGAAAGACGGCAAGACTCTTGTGGCTCTGCAGAGCAAACTTCGTTTCACGCTTGCCATTGCTCCCGCCAGCAATCCCGATCAATTACAAGCGATCCCTCTACAATCAGAAACGCCCCTGTGGCGATGGAGATGGATGCCGGACGGACGCTTGCTGGTGCCTCAGGCTGGAAGCCTGAAAGCCATCACGGCCAAAGGCGAAGAGACAACTCTTTTCTCCGACGGCAAACACCTCGCCGACCAGGTCGCGGTCTGCGGTGAAGGAAAATACATTGTGTTCCGGCAGATTGGCCGTCCCGGAGACTTGGCTTCGGCGAACTTGTCTCGCATGGATCTGAACGGCGCCAATGTGAGGCAATTGAGCAACGGCCGGAATGATCGCGAACCGCTTTGTTCGAAAGCGGATAATTGGGTGTATTACGTGGACAACGCCGACAATCGTTATGTGAAGCGTATCCCCATCGAGGGTGGCACGCCGGAAACCGTCGTGAAATACGCGGTGGGCGCCTACGCTCTTTCTTCCGACGGAAAGGAAATTGCCTCGTTTGAAGTGCGCGAACTGGACCACAAGTTGATGCTTCGCGTGGACAACGTGGAGACCCAGAAGATGGCCTACAGCGATATCGACCCGCAGGCGCTTCCAGGCAACCTGGCGTTCGCTCCCGACGGCAAAGCCATCTACTATCTGGTTCGCGAAAAAGGCGTGGACAATCTCTGGCTGCAACCGCTGGACGGCAAACCTCACCGCCAAATCACACACTTCACGAAAGACAAAATTTTCCGATTTGCTTTTTCGCAGGACGGCTCACAAATCGCCATTCAATCTGGCAACGTAGAATCCGACGCAGTCCTGCTCCACGACGAATCCAAGTAATAGTTTGTCGCGCTACTGCCGGGTGTCCGCAGGCTTCGTGCCCGTATTATTCACGCGCGCATAGTAACCGCGGCGCGCGCGCACCTGGTATCCCTTGTGTTCTGGAACTTCAATCTTGATCTTGTGGTAGCGCCCATCCACCGAATGGTTCGTCGGGTTATAGGCGATGGAATATTGGTTGCGCAATTCTTCACCAATGTCCTGGAAAGACTGGTCCAAGTCGTCCACGTGATACGGATAAAAGGCCCGGCCACCGGTTTCGTCGGCAAGGTCCTGCAGAATTTTGTCGCCTTCGGTTAAATGATATTTGCGGTTGCCGGTGTTTGCCTTACTTGGGTCGTCCAGCGTGATCCACTGCGTGCTGGTGCTGATCGTGTAGATCACCACGCTGGTCCGCTGCGCCATCTCGATGGCTTCGGAGCGCGTGTGGGTTGACAGGTTGTCTTCGCCATCGCTGATCAGGATCATCACACGCCGCACAACGTCTGGCTGGTCGCCCGGTGGCCGCGGCGGATGGCTCAGTTCCTTGAAGCACGCGTCAAAGATTGCGTCGTAAACCGCGGTGCCCCCGCCCGCGCGCGTGCGCAAAATGTGATCGCGCAACAGGCCGGTGTCTCCGGTGAATCCCTGAACAACCTGCGGCTCATCATCGAACGTCATCACAAACGCTTCGTCCTTATTCCGACGCAGCACGCTGTACAGAAAATTGTTGGCGGCATCCTGTTCGAACTTCAGCCGGTCCCGGATGCTGTTCGAAGTGTCCATCAGCATGCCGATGCGCAATGGCAAATCGCTTTGTTTGCTGAAATAACGGATGTCCTGTGGAACGTTGTCGTCCAGCACCCTGAAATCCTGTTTTTCCAGGCCCGAAATCAGTTTATTCCGCCGGTCCAGCACCGTGAACAGCACGTCCACCAGGTTGACCGTCACCGGAATCGTGGTTTGGCTCTTCTGGATCGGTTCTTGGTCCGCGGGCTTTGCCGCAGGCGGCGTGGCTGGTGTGGGAGGATTCTGGGGCTGCTGCTGAGCAAAAAAAGGCACGACCCCGCAGGACAGCAGGATCAACAACAAAACGAGTGATTTGGTTCGCATGTGCTCCGATTATAAGAAGCCCTGCAGTGCAGCGTCAATTCGAGCCTGGCTCTCGCCGGCAGCAGCGATCAGCTTCGTCAAGTATTCGCGCAGTCCGGCGGGCAAAGGCGCGGATAATTCAATGGGCTTGCGGCTGTGCGGCTGGGCGAACCCGATCTTCGCCGCATGTAGAAAATTGCGGCCCAGTGCGGGAAGCGTCGCGCGTCCAACGTGCAATTGGCCCGCCGCGCCGTACAACGTGTCGCCCACAACCGGGTGGCGCAGCGCGGAAAAGTGCACGCGAATCTGATGGGTTCGCCCGGTGTGCAGCTGCAGCTCCAGCAAGCTCGTCGAATCAATCTTTGCGAGCACCCGCCAGTCCGTCCTTGCTGGCCGCGAATTGCGCAGTAAGAGAGCGCGCGTCGCTGTCATGCGCGTGCGCCGGTTTGGATCGCGCGCGATCGCCAGCTCAATGCGCCCGCGTTCTTCCTCCAGGATTCCCTTCACCAGAGCGATGTATATTTTCCGGATCGCGCGCTGCCGGAAAGCTTCGGAGAGTTTCGCGTGCGCGAAATCGTTTTTCGCCACCAGCAGGATCCCGGAGGTTTCCTTGTCCAGCCGGTGCACGATGCCCGGCCGCACCGGATCATCGCTTTGCGAAAGCTGCTGCCCGCGCCCCAGAAGTGCATTCAC
This sequence comes from Candidatus Acidiferrales bacterium, assembly GCA_963709705.1. Classification (GTDB taxonomy): domain Bacteria; phylum Acidobacteriota; class Terriglobia; order Acidiferrales; family UBA7541; genus Acidiferrum. The sequence goes on along the minus strand of CAVPXU010000009.1, from coordinate 98,156 downwards.
CAACGTGCCGTGCGAATTCCCCGCTCCCGCGTGAACGCTCATGCCTGCCGGCTTGTTGATGGCGATCACATCGTCATCTTCATATAAGACCTCGAGCGGAATCGTCTCGGGCTCCGCCTGTAGCGGCGGCCTTTCTTGCGGCACCACGCGAATCAAGTCGTTCGCATGCACTTTGTGGGAATCCTTCACCGTTTTGCCGTTCAGCAGCACCAATCCTTGCTCAATTAATTCCTGCACCCGCGTCCGTGAAAGCTCTGGAAAATGCTGCACCACAACGCGGTCCAGGCGCAGGCCGGCCTCCTCCATCGTCACCGCGAATTCCTGCTGTAAGGATTCCATCACGCCGAAAGTGTACCGCAGGAAACGCCGTCAGCGTTTATGCCAGCTAGCTCTGGTGTTTCTCTGATCTTTGTAGCGCCGTGCCTTCAGGCCGGCATCTTGGGGTTATTCAATCTAAGCCAGGCTGCCCGACCCTGCGAGCTTTCCATACCAGTAGCCGGAATCCTTGATGATTCGGCGTTGGTCGCGAAAATCGATGTACGTCAAACCGAATCGCTGCGCGTATCCTTCCGCCCATTCGAAATTGTCCAGCAGGCTCCAATGATGATACGCGCGCACATCGGCTCCGTCCTTCATGGCGCGTCCCACCGCGCTGATGTAGCCGCGCATGAACTCGATCCGCCGCTGGTCCGGCACCCGGCCGTGAGCGTCCGGCGCATCCAGATACGAGCAGCCGTTCTCGGTAATCTCCAGGACCGGCTTGTTGTACTCGCGCGTGAAGCGCATCAGCAATTCGTAAAAACTGTCCGGCCACACTTCCCATGCAAAATCCGTGAGCGGGCCCTGCGTCGCATCAAACGCCTCCGCGCCAAACAGAGCTTCTCCGGGGCCCGGCGGAATGGCCGCCACAAGTTGCCTCCGGTAATAGTTGATCCCCAGAAAATCCAGTGGAGCCTTGCAAAGCTCCATGTCTCCCGGCTTGATGCCCAGGATTTCGTCCAAATTCCCGGCGGCGAGCGCTTTGGGATATTCGCCCTTCAACGCCGGATTCACAAACCACACGTTGCCGATGCCATGCGCGCGATCGGCGGCCGCTTTGTCTTCGGCACTAGAAGTGGCTGGCTCACAATTCGATACGCTGTAGGCGCTTCCCACCTGAAATTTCGCGTTGACTGTCTTGATCGCCTTGAATGCCTGGCCCTGCGCCATGTTCACGACGTGGCTCGCGCGCAGTGCCGCCGCCGGATCTTTCAACGCCGGCGCATGGACGCCGCGCGAATAGCCCAGGAACACGAATACCCACGGCTCATTGAAAATGCACCAGTGGGAAACGTGATCGCCCAAAGCCTTGGTCACGATTTCCGAATAATCCGTGAAGCGGCCCACCATGTCGCGATTCGGCCAGCCACCGGCATCCTGCAACGGCTGCGGCAAATCCCAATGGTACAAAGTGGCCAGCGGGCGGATGTTCGCCTCGCGCAGCGTGTCTGCGACACGCTTGTAATAATCCAGACCCTTTGGGTTCGGTTTGCCGGTGCCGTCGGCTTGGATGCGCGGCCACGAAATCGAAAAACGGTAACTTTTCACGTTCAACTTCTTGGCGATCGTTATGTCTTCCTTGTAGCGATGGTAGGAATCGCAGGCCACGTCGCCTGTGTCGCCGCCCTTCACTTTCCCCACGGTGTGAGAAAAACGATCCCAGATCGATTCGCCCTTGCCGTCTACGTTCCAGGCGCCTTCGATTTGATAAGATGCCGTGGCCACGCCCCACAGGAAATCCTTAGGAAATTGATAAGGCGCAAAAACATTATGAGTATCGGCTGACGCGGCCAGCCGTCGCGATGAACCCGGCAACGAACTTAACGCCGCAACGCCAATCAAGCCGCCCAAGAAATCGCGGCGCGAAAATCCAGACGTACGAGGAGCCATGCGCACCCTCCATCAACCTAATCGATATTTTAGTGAGAATCCACGAGGTCTTGCCGAGAGAATAATACATCAATTACCAGCAGGATGGCGCCAATTGTCACCGCGCTGTCGGCAACATTGAACGTCGGCCACGGATTGACGATGTGCCACGGCAGGAAGCGCAGCCACACTTGCAGGAAATCCGTGACCGCGCCATGAATAATGCGGTCCGTAACGTTGCCCGTGGCGCCCGCCAGCAACAGCGCCAACCCCGCAGCGCTCGGCGCGTTCAGATGACGACTGGCGACCAGCAGCCACGCAATCACTCCGATAATTACCACGGAACCGAGAATCAGCAGGTAGCGCATCGCCGGTGAAGAAGCGTCCGCAAAAAAACTGAACGCGATACCCGGATTGTGCGAACGGATTATCTCGAGAAAGCCGCGAATCACCATGTGCGGAAAATATTCTTCCGGCCGCGAATCAATCCATGCCTTCGACGCGCGGTCCAGAAAAACCACGGCAAGCGTGAGCCACAGCCACTGCAGGCGGCGAGGAATAATCATAAGAAACAGGAGGTTAAGGATGCAAAGGAGATAGACGAAGTAAAGGATCGGAAAAAGCAAAACATAAGCGCTCGTCGCATTCCGCGTCCTTTGCCTCCTTTACTTCCGTTGATTCCTCTACTTCCTGTCATTTTCCGCCTCGATCTCCGCGATCGCATCGCTGCAACGCTCGCAAATCGTCGGATACCGCGGATTCTCGCCCACATGGATCGAGTAATTCCAGCAACGCTCGCACTTCTTGCCGTCCGCGCGCTGCACCGTCACTTCCAGACTTGGCACCGTTTCCGATTTAAACTCTCCAGAGCCGGCATTGATCAGTTCCACCTGCGACACGATGAACAGTCCCGGCAACTGCGCAAGGTAATGCTTCAGCTTGGCCTTCAGCTCGAGGTCCGCATTGAGAAGCACCTTCGCTTCCAGGCCGGAATTGATCAGCTTCTTTTCATTACGCGCAATTTCCAGGGCTTTCAGCACTTCGCTGCGCACGCGGCCCAGCAATTCCCAGGTCTCCACCTTTACGGGAGCGATTCCCGTTCGCAATTCGGCCTCGTCCGGGAACAGCGTCATGTGCACGCTCTCCGGATCGCCCGCCATCTTCGGAAAATATTTCCAGATCTCTTCGCCCGTGAACACCAGTATCGGAGTCACCAGCCGGATCAGTGCGCTCGTGATTTTCCACACAGCCGTTTGCGCGGACCGCCGCGAGTTGCTACGCGGCGCCTTGGTGTACAAACGATCCTTGAGCACGTCGTAATAAAACGCGCTCAGGTCCACCACGCAAAAATCGTGGATTGCGTGGTAAATCCGGTGGAACTCGTACGTCGCGTACCATTCGCGGCAACGCTTCACCAGGTCTGCCGTGCGCTCCAACATCCACTGATCCATCTCCTCCAGTTGCGCGTTCGGCAATGCCTCTTTGGCCGGATCAAAATTGTTCAGGTTCCCCAACGCAAAGCGAAAAGTATTGCGAATCTTGCGGTACGCCTCGCTGAGCTGCGTCATCACGCGATCGCTCATCTTCACGTCCGCCTGGTATTCTTGCGAACCCACCCACAACCGCAGCAAGTCCGCGCCCCACTTGTCGCAAATTTCCGTCGGCAGCACGACGTTGCCGAGCGACTTCGACATCGGCCGGCCCTGTTCATCCAGCGTCCAGCCGTGCGTCACTACTCCCCGGTACGGCGCTTTATCCCTCACGCCCACTGCAATCAACAGCGAACTGTGGAACCAACCGCGATACTGGTCCGGCCCCTCCAGATATACGTCCGCGGGCCATTCCTTGCCCTTCAGCACCGCCAGATGCGATGAGCCGGAATCAAACCACACATCCAGAATGTCATTCTCCTTGCGCCATTTCGCCCCGCCGCAATGGCACTTGGTTCCCGGCGGCAATAGTTCCTCCGCCGAGTGCTTGTACCAGGCGTCCGCGCCTTCTTTTTCAAACCACTTCACCACGTTACGCAGCGCGGCAAAATCTTCCAGCCGTGTGCCACACGCATCGCAGTAAAACACGATGATCGGCGTGCCCCAGAACCGCTGCCGCGAGACGCACCAGTCCGGCCGCTTCTCGATCATTTCGTACATGCGATCCTGGCCCCATGCCGGCAACCACTTCACCGTGGGAATCTGCGCCAGCGCTTCCTGCCGGAATGTTTCTGTCGCGCCCTTCTTCGGCTGATCCATCTTGATGAACCACTGCTCTGTCGCGCGAAAGATCACCGGCTTGTGGCAGCGCCAGCAATGCGGGTAGCTATGCTTATAAGGATGGTTCGCCAGCAACGCTCCGCGATCGGCCAACAGCTTCACCACGATTGGATTCGCCGCGAACACATCCTTGCCTTTGTATTCCGGCAAGCCTTCCAGATAGACGCCGCGATCGTCGATGGGCGCGTACACTTCGAGGCCATATTTTTGTCCAGTGACAAAGTCGTCCGCGCCATGGCCCGGCGCCGTATGCACGATGCCGCTGCCCTGATCGAGCGTCACGTACTCCGCCAAAACACCCGGCACCTGAATCGGCAGGAAGGGATGCTGAAACCTCATGCCCTCAAATTCCTGGCCCTTGAACCGCGCCAATTCCTTGGCTTGCTTGATGTCGCAGTCCGCCTGAAGTGCTGCGACGCGATCCGCCGCCAGCAGCAGCTTCCCTTTTTCGGTCTGCACCATCACGTATTCAAAATCGGGATGGAACGCCAGCGCGCGGTTGTGCGGAATCGTCCATGGCGTGGTTGTCCAGATCACCGCGGAAACATCGGAGCCAATCTTCTCGGCTGCGCCGGTGCCGCCGCCTACCACTTTGAAGGTCACCCAGATCGATGGGCTGGTGTGGTCTTCATACTCCACTTCCGCTTCCGCCAGGGCGGTGTTGTCGTAAATGCACCAATACACGGGCTTGCGCCCGCGGTACACGTAGCCCTTTTCCATGAAATCCAGAAACGCGCTGGCAATGGTCGCTTCGTATTCATGGCTCATGGTCAAGTACGGATGATCCCAGCGGCCGAAAACGCCCAGGCGCTTGAAGTCGCGCTTGTGTTGCTCCACATATTTCGTGGCGTAGTCCCGGCAACGCTGGCGGAATTCGGCCGGGGGCACTTTTCCCTTGCCACCCAATTCCTTTTCCACCTGCGTTTCAATCGGCAGACCGTGGCAGTCCCATCCGGGCACGTACGGCGCGTAATGGCCGGCCATGCTCTTGGACTTGACGATCATGTCTTTCAGAATTTTGTTCAGCCCAGTGCCCAGGTGAATCGTGCCGGTGGGATACGGTGGTCCGTCGTGCAGCACAAACAAAGGCCTGCCTTCGCGCGCCTGCAAGATGCGCTCGTACAATTTCGATTCCTGCCAGGCCTCAAGTTGTTTCGGCTCATTTTGTGGCAGGCTTGCCTTCATCGGAAAGTCCGTCTTCGGCAAGTTCAGCGTCTTCTTCAGTTCCAGCGGTTCACCCATAACGATAGCTTGTGTATCCCTTCTAACGCCGCCACTCCCCTGGGGACCGGCCAAAGGTCGCACGCCTCTGTTGTACGGCGGGAAATTGCGGAAAGCAGTGTAACCACGTATGTTACAATACTTGTTGAAGCTGTGTCAGCCGTGGGGGTCGCGCAACCTTTCCCAGCCGGCGCGAATCATAACGGCAGGTGCGAACATTTCGCGGCCAAACCGCGTCTAAATGACAGAGGGACAAAGGTGCCAGGATTCATTAACCTCCTTCCCGACGAACTAAGTAAGCCCAAGCGCACAGGGCCGGAAGAAGTCATTCCTGTGCCCAATTCCGCGTTGCCCGATTTCGGCACGCCAGCGATACTTATTCCCGACAATTTCTGGTCCAACCTCAAGCAATTCTTGTTTGAGCGCCCGGTGAAGGTCATCGAGCGCGCTGACGTTCCCTTCACGAAGAACTCTTTCGGTTCGGGAATGAAGGAAAATCTCAAGTTCTTCTTGTCCGCTCCCGCTGCCCCCAAGGGTGTCATCAACAAGCGCCTCGAAGTCGATTGGGGCGGTGCATTTGGCGGTTTCGGCGAACGAATCAAGGATTTTTTCAATCCTCCGAAACCTGCGGCGCTTCCGCCGGGAATCAAGGCGGTCAAGGTCAAGGATATTTGGTCCAAGGATGAGAACTTTGGCTGGACCCAGGCGATCGCATTCGCCGTACATGCCAGCATTATCGCTCTTCTGGTAGTGCCGTTCGTCCTGTTTACTCCGCACACCAAAGCGGTGAACAAGCAGGTTAGTGTAACGCCCCTCGATATTTCTCCATACATCGCGAAGTTGCCCGCTGGTGCGGACAAAGCCGGCGGCGGCGGTGGTGGCGGCGATCGTTCTCCGCTTCCTCCAACGAAGGGCAAAGCGCCGCGCTTCAGCATGACGCAGTTCACTCCGCCAACCGCGGTGATTAAGAATCCGAATCCGAAATTGGCTATGGATCCGACGCTGCTCGGTCCACCGGACCTGAAAGTAGCCAACCCGAATCTTTCTAACTTCGGCGATCCGATGGCTGCGGCAGTAAATATGTCCAACGGCTCGGGCGGTGGCGGCGGCATCGGCACTGGCGAGGGCGGCGGCATCGGTAGTGGTAGCGGTGGCGGCCTTGGTCCTGGCGAAGGCGGCGGCACTGGTGGCGGAGCGTTCCACGCTGGCGTGAACGGCATCGGCATGCCCAGCTGCTACTACATGCCCAATCCTCCGTACTCCGAAGAAGCGCGCAAGGCTAAGTATTCCGGCATCGTGCTCGTCGAAGCGGTCGTGAATACAGACGGCCATCTCTCTAACATGCGCCTGATCCGCAGCCCCGGCCTGGGCCTCGACGAAAACACCCTTACCACCATGAAGACGTGGCGCTGCAAGCCCGTAACCGGACCCGGTGGCAAACCTATCCCGGTTATTGTCCCGTTTGAAGTGAACTTCCGCCTGTACTAATTAAATTATTGAAGCAGCCAGCTCGTTGTTGATGACTCAGTCGAGCGGATTGCTCCAACGCAACTCCTTAAATCGCGAGAAGTCACGGTCAGTCGAGTAAAGCTCTCCGCCATTTTCCAGAGCCAGAGCCGCTAACTGAGCGTCTGTAACCATCGGGCCACGCACTTGCCCCGATACCAACAATCGGCGCAGTACGCTCCAATGTTCCTCCGCAGGCGCAAGAAAGCGAACGTTGGGCTGCTCCAGCCATTGGTCGATAACACTCGATGCTTCCTCGATGCTGAAGCGCTGGCCCGGCAAGGTGGGGTTGGTGACAATGCGGAGAAATGCAGACACCGTCTGCCAGGGAATCCCGACGATCTGGTCTTCCGAAAAAATCCTTTCAATCAGAGTCCGAGCCTGGCTGTGTTGCGTCGAACTAGAGTCATACGCATAAAGAAGTATGTTGGCATCCAGAACAATCACTTGTGCGCTGCGCCTTCTAGTGCTTCGAGCAATTCTTCCACGTTGTCATAGCTGAGCCCGGGGCGCAGTCCCATGGGACGCGGCTGCACAACAAAGCGCTTTCGCGTCCCTTTTCCAGGATTCGTCAGCCCGATTCTCAGAAATTGATTCACAACGGCCTTGAGAGAAGCTCCGGAGCGACGAATCTCCCGGCGAAGGAGTTTGGCGACGTCTTCATCTAGAGTGAGTGTGGTTCGCACATCATGATGTTCACACATCTGACATCAAGATGTCAATCTGTCCCTTACTTTTTCCACCCCCGCCCGGATGACAACAGAAACTCGCTTCCAACTCTTCTAATTCCGTTTTCTTTCGGTGGTTGGGCCCTGCTGGCATTTACATCTTCAGCCTAGGCGGATTGGACAACCCTCGTTTGTTTCCCGCCGCCGCGCAAAATCAATCTGCTACGATCAGGCACATGCGAAATTTTCGACGCATTCTTCTGGCTCTCGCAGCCTTTATTTATTCCCCCGCGTTCCTTGCCGCTCAGACCTCCACCGGTGCCCTCGATCTCACCGCTCAAGTCGCTCCGACGGGCGCGCAAGACGAACCTGTCCGCCAATTTAATCTTTACATCCTCACGCGCAGCTACGCCGATGTGATTCAGGAAGTCTCCGGACAGAATATTCTGCCGACACGCGAGGAGTTCATCGACAAGCTCACCGTTTCTCCGGAACTGAAAGCCTGGTTAAAGGCTCACAAAACCCTTGACCTTACCACTACCGACCTCGACAAATCGCTCACCACCGACGACATCATGAAAATCCCGGAATTTTTCGCCGCTTATGAGCGCTCCAATTCCGGCGGCGTGACCAAAGGTTTTCCTCTTCCGAAATACCGCGAGTCCGACAAAACCGCCAATCCCGAAAAGTACGCAAAACAAAAAGAGGAATTCCTCAGCGACACCAAGAAATTCATTGAAACTCATCCCGCCAGCGTCCAGGGCATCGAACTGGAACTTACCAGCGTCAATCCCAAAGTGGCCTGGGATAATTTGCATGTGCGCCACGCAGCTAGTCTCGCGCAAGCTGCACCGGACGCCGCCCAGGTGAAATATCTCGCTGCAAAGGTGCAAACCGATCTCGATGGCCACGCTTTCATCTCCGGCTTGCCTCCCGGCAATTACTGGGTCAGCAGCCTGGGCGTGGAAGCCATTTCGGGTGACCGCCGGCTGAAGTGGGACGTCCCGATAACCATCCAAGCCAGCAAAACGCTTCGCCTGAGTCTGAGCAATCTTAACGCCAGCAATAACCTCAAACCCGCTGATACGCCGTAGTCAATCCCGGAAATCGCCAGCCGCGTGCCGTTCCGCCACCGGCTAGGGCATCCCACCGACTTACGCTAATATCTTTGCCAGCATGGGCACTCCGCTCCTCTGGGTCGGCTTTAATTTATTTGTCGTTATCGCTCTAGCCCTGGACCTCGGCGTCTTTCATCGCAAGGCCCACAAAATCAAAATTCGCGAAGCGGCTTTTTGGAGCGCGGTGTGGATCGGCCTGGCCATGGCTTTTGGTTATTTCGTGTGGCATTGGCACGGTTCGCAGCGCGGCCTGGAATATTTCACCGGCTATGTCATCGAAAAAGCGCTCAGCATCGATAATCTATTCGTTTTCCTGGTGATCTTCCGGACCTTCCAGGTCGATGAGAAAGTGCAGCACCGCGTCCTCGAGTGGGGCATCCTGGGCGCGTTGGTCATGCGCGGCATCATGATCGCCGCCGGCGCCGCGCTCATCTCCCGCTTCCAGTGGATCCTCCCGGTCTTCGGCCTGTTTCTCGTTTACACCGGGCTGCATATGATCTGGAAGCACGGCAAGCAGGTCCATTACGAACGCAACCCCATTTTTCGCTTTGCCAGCAGCCATCTTCGCGTTACCAAGGAGTATCACGGCACCAGCTTTTTCGTTCGCCAGGCCGGCCAGCTCTTCGCGACCCCTCTGCTTTTGGTTCTGCTGGTCGTGGAAATCAGCGATGTTACCTTTGCCGTGGATTCCATCCCCGCGATCTTCGGCATCACGCGCGACCCGTTCATCGTGTTTACCTCCAACGTATTCGCGATTCTCGGCCTACGCTCCCTGTATTTCCTTCTTGCCGATCTGCTGCAGTATTTGCGCTATCTCGGCTACGGCCTGGCTGTGGTGTTGATTTTTATCGGCGTGAAGATGGTCGCCGAACCCTGGGTGCACATCTCGGTCCACGTCTCTCTTGCTGTTGTTGGAGGGATACTGCTGCTTGCCACGATTCTGTCGCTGTGGGCGGGCCCACCGAAAAATTCAGGCGTGATCCAGCCTTAGCACGGGTCGAGGCGACCGCTTTTTACAACGCAGCGCCGCGGCTGGTTTGAAACTTCACGGTTGTTGCTTCGGCTGGCGCCAGCACTGCGCTCAGAAACTGCCACGCGCGAACCACCTCGGCCACTGTCCAAGCCTGCGCGATTGCTCCCGCCGGCGCAAACGGCGGATCGCCATCGTAAATTTCGCCGAGCGTGCCGAGTCCCGCGCTACAAATGCTTCTTCCCAACGGCTCAAGAAAACTCTGCGCCAGCGCCGCATCCTTATAGACACGATAATGCGCGAGCGCGAACGGCCCCAACAGCCATCCCCACACGGTTCCCTGGTGGTAGGCGGAATCGCGTTCCCGGGGCCCTCCGGCGCACCGGCCTTTGTAACCCGGCTCGAAGGGTCCCAGGCTGCGCAATCCGTGCGACGTCAACAATTGCGCTGCAACGATATCCACCACCGCTTTTTGCTGCTCTGGCGCGAGCGGGCACGCCGGCAGCGATAACGCGAAAATTTGATTCGGCCGCAGCGAACCGTCCCTATCTCCCGAAGGCGTGTCGATCACGTCATAGCAGCAGTTCCGCTCCGCGTTCCAGAATTTCTGGAAGCTGCGGGTGGCCTTCTCCCCCAGCCGTTCGTAGCCTTCGCCCGGCCGCACCAGCAAGCGCGCGAATCCCGCCATGGTATCCAGCGCGTTGATCCATAGCGCGTTGATCTCCACCGCTTTCCCGGTCCGCGGCGTCACCACCCAATTCCCCACTTTCGCGTCCATCCACGTGAGCTGCACGTCGGCGGTTCCCGCGGACAACAGCGCATCTGAAGGATCCACTTTGATGTTGTATCGCGTGCCGCGCACGTGCGCGTCGATGATGCCTGCCAACACCGGGAACAACCGCTGCAGAATCTCCAGATCCTGCGTGGCCTCAAAATATTGCCGCAGCGCCTCAAACAGCCACAGCGTCGCGTCCACGGTGTTATACCCGGGCGCGCTTCCTTCGTCCGGGAAATTATTGGGAAGCATTCCTTGATCCACGTAGCGCACCAAGGAAAGAAGAATTTTTCGCGTAATCTCCGGACGCCCCATGGCCAGCGTCAGGCCGGGCAACGCAATCATGGTGTCGCGGCCCCAGTCGCTGAACCACGGATAACCAGCGATGATGCTTCGCTCATCCGCCTCGTCCGGCAATACACGCTTCACCAGGAACTGGTCCGCGGCCAATACCAATTGCCAGAGCCAGCTTGGCTCTTCTTCCGCGGGATTGCCGCAAATCTGCCCGTGGTGCGCCTGCCATTCTTGAAAAAGATTCAGCTCGTGCGCGGATTGCGATGTAAGCGCATCTTCGCCATCGAGAGAAGCGTTCTCCTCCGTGCTCAAAACGATGGTCACGCCTTCGCCGGTATGCAACTGGCAATGAAACTGCCCCGCAAAGAGCCGGTCCTCGTCGTCATCCAGCCCGCGTTTCAGCTCCATCGGAAGAAAATAATCCTTGTACCATTCCGCGCGCGCGCCCCACGTCCCCGCAGCGCTCCTCAGATAAAACGGCGTCGCGCCTTCAAATGCGACCACACGCAGACCATGTTCCACCGGCTCGGTGCGCGTCTGCCAATTCGGCGTCCTCGTTGTCAGATGAAAATCGCGGTAATTCACCAGCGCTTTCGCGTCCACATCGACAACCGGACCGCCGCGCACCAGGCTGTACCGGATATACGTGGTGTTCTCGCCCTGTTTCATCCACACGCGCTTTTCGAGCAGCGCATCTTCCAGCGCGTATCGCCAGACGGGCTTCGAACCTTCCAGGTGGAAACTTTCAATTTGCAGATAGCCGCTCGGCGAAACAAATCCGCTCTTCCATCGATTTGTCGCGAGAGAAAAACTCGTGCCACGATAACGAACAGTTTCATCCAAGGCATTCACGAGGACCGTGCGCTTCACCGGCGGCTGCAGCGCGGCCACCAGCAGCCCGTGGTACCGGCGCGTGGTCGTGCCCGCCACGGTGCCGCTGGCATAACCGCCCAGCCCATTGGTGACCAACCATTCCCGCGCTTCCGCGATTTCCAGTTCGCCGCAGATTTCCCTGCCGAACTGCACTTCCGCAAGCAGGGACATAGTCACTCTCCGCTTTGTTCCAGCAGTTTGGCCACGAGCCCGGTCCAACCCGTCTGGTGGCTGGCGCCAAGGCCCGCGCCATTGTCGCCATGAAAGTATTCGTAGAAGAGGATCAGATCACGCCAGTGTGGATCCTTGTTAAACAAATCATTGTTGCCGCTGAACGGCCGCCGGCCATTCTTGTCTCGCAAAAACAATCTCGTCAACCGCCGCGAAATCTCCGTGGACACCTGCCAAAGGTCCGCTTCCTTGCCGGAATACGTCGGGCACTCTACCTTGAAATCTTCACCGTAATAATGATGGAACTTCTGTAGCGACTCGATCAGCAGGTAGTTCAGCGGAAACCACACCGGCCCTCGCCAGTTCGAATTCCCTCCAAAGATTCCCGACGACGATTCCGCCGGCTCGTAGTCCACCCGGCTGGTATTGCCGTTCACCTGCACTTCGTAGGGATGATCCAGATGGTAGCGAGAGAGCGCGCGTATCCCGTGTGGTGAGAAAAATTCCGCTTCGTCCAGCATACGTTTCAGCATGCGCTTCAGTTGTTTACGATTGGCCAGCGACAATTGTCGCCGCACACCTCGCGGCGACCGCTGCGTCATTTCAATGTGTTCCGGCACGTCCGCATGGTTGTCGATGAACCACTGCATGCGCCGCTTAAACCCCGGCAGCCGGTCGACCACTTCCGGCTCCAATGTTTCCACCGCGAATAATGGAATCAGCCCGACCATCGACCGTATCTTCATGAAATGGTCTTCGCCATTCGGCAGATGCAACAAGTCGTAATAGAAGCCGTCTTCGTCGTCCCACAACGACCGGCCATCCGTGCCGATGTCGTTCATAGCGTGCGCGATGTGCACAAAATGCTCGAAAAATTTGCTGGCCACGTCTTCGTACGCCATATCGTCCTTGGCCAGTTCCAGCGCAATGGCCAGCATATTCAGGCAATACATGCCCATCCAGCTCGTGCCGTCCGATTGCTCCAGATGGCCGCCAGTCGGCAGCGGCGCCGAACGGTCAAATACCCCGATGTTGTCGAGGCCGAGGAAGCCTCCCTGGAAAATGTTGTGGCCTTCGGGATCTTTCCGGTTCACCCACCACGTGAAGTTCAGCAGCAGCTTGTGAAACACGCGCTCCAGAAATTCGCGGTCCGCTACGCCGCGCATTCGCCGGTCGATCTTGTAGACTCTCCAGGCCGCCCACGCGTGCACCGGCGGATTCACATCACCAAGCGCCCATTCGTATGCCGGGAGCTGCCCGTTCGCATGCATGTACCATTCGCGCAGCAGCAGAACCAGTTGCTCCTTCGCGAAATCGGAATCGGCAATCGCCAGCGGGATGCAGTGAAATGCCAGGTCCCATGCCGCATACCACGGGTATTCCCATTTATCCGGCATCGACAGCACGTCATCGTTGTACAGGTGAGCCCAATCCTTGTTTCGTCCCTTCGACCGCCCCGCCGGCGGCGCAGGGCCCGCGGGATCGCCTCCCAGCCAGGTCTCCACGTCGTAGTGATAAAACTGTTTCGACCACAACATTCCCGCATAAGCCTGGCGCATCACCATGCGCGCGTCCGCGGAAAGATGCCGGGGAATTCGCGAATCCCAAAATTCGTCGGCTTCTTTCATGCGTTGGCTGAACACGCCATCGAACCCTTCGCCAAAGTTTCCCGGCGCGAGTGCACCCGCGCTCGGGGTGTGTTGCCCCGCGGCGCCGCTCATGCCAATCCACGGCAGTTCCGGATCCATGCTTCCCAGTGGATCCAGGTCTGTCAGCCTCAATCGCATTGTCGCGGCTTCGCCGGGTGCCAGGCGAAACGTGGAATACGCCGCCATCTTGGTTCCTGTCAGCGCCGGATTCACCGCCAACTTATTTCCGTGAACCAGATATTCGTGGAAAGCATCTTTTACGTAAGGCACTCGTTCGCGGTAGTTGAATAGCTTCACATAGTTCGTTTCATTTTCCGTGAAGAGCAATTCCGGCCGGCCCGAGGCGAGCAGCCACCGTTTGCCATACTGCCAATGCTCGACCTCCGCGCACACCCCTCCGGGCAAATCAGCAGCTCTTCGCGCCACCGGCCGCCGCAGGTCCTTTCCCCAGGACCATGTGTTGCGAAACCATAGTGTGGGCAACAGGTGTAGATCGGCCGCCTCTGGCCCGCGGTTGTATGCCGTGATCTTGATTAAAATATCTTCCCAATCGCTCTTGGCGTACTCGATGAACACGTCGAAATAGCGGCTGTCCTGGAACGCCCCGGTATCCAGCAGCTCATACTCCGGTTCGCCCCGCCCACGTTTCTGGTTTTCTTCCAGCAATTGCCGGTAGGGAAACTCCGCCTGCGGGTATTTGTACAGCATGCGCATGTAGCTGTGCGTCGGCGTCGAATCCAGGTAGAAATACTGTTCCTTCACATCCTCGCCGTGGTTGCCCTGATTGCCTGTCAGCCCGAACAAACGCTCCTTCAGAATGGGGTCGCGCCCGTTCCACATCGCCAGCGCAAAGCAGATCATTTGATGGCGATCGCTGATGCCGCCTATTCCGTCCTCTCCCCAACGGTAGGTTCGCGCATGAGCGTGTTCGAAGGGAAAATATTCCCACGCTGTTCCGCCGGCGCTGTAATCCTCGCGTACCGTGCCCCACTGCCGCTCCGACAGATACGGTCCCCAGCGCTTCCAATGCTTCTTGCGCTGCCTGGACTCTTCCAGGCGTAGATCTTCAGTGGTGAGTGCTCTCGGCATGGCTGGGACCCTTGACCCAAAACAGGCATACATATTCGCATCATTTTGGATTCCAGAACCAGCGGCATCTGCGGGAGGTTCCCGCAGGCGCAAGCGGATGGCGAAGCGGGGGAGGGTAAGGTTGCGGTATTGCCTTGTTTATCACTACATCACCAATGACAGTAAAGCCACTTTGACAACCTCCCCTATTCAAGTATCGTTCCCACGTACAGAGGCATCTTTGGGAGTCCTACGACGTTGGGTGTGTGGATACCTCGCCCGCTGATGCAACTTTGCCGCCCTTATCAGTCAAGGTAACTGTCGTTCGATCCTTGTCTCTGCATTGCGATTTTGTTTGCTTCAACGCTGAGGAGGCGTCATGAATAGAAAGACCAGTGGATTGACACTAGAAGTTATCTCATAAACACGTTCAAAGCACTGGGCGGTTGAAGTTTATGGCCAATGGCGTAAATCAAGAATGTGGACCTCACCGACGCCCAGTGGGCAGTGCTTGAACCACTATTTCGTCCGAAACGCCGGGACGATGGGCGTGGCCGGCCGTGGCAAGATACGCGAGCGGTGCTGAACGGTGTCTTTTGGGTTTTGCGCACCGGCGCTCCTTGGCACGATCTGCCGCGTCGTTATCCTCCCTACCAAACCTGTCATCGCCGCTTCCAGCAGTGGCAGCGCTCTGGGCTGCTTACCCGGCTGCTGCAGAAACTGGCGGAAGACTTACGTGATCGAGGAAAGCTGGACCTGAGCGAATCGTTCATCGATGCCACCTTCAGTTCGGCGAAAAAAGGGGCTCTGCTGTCGGCCCTACTCGCCGCGGCAAAGGCAGCAAAATCATGGCGATCAGCGACGGCCATGGTCTTCCTCTCGCCATACACGTGGCCAGCGCTTCGCCCCATGAAACAAAACTCGTCGAACCCACGCTCCAGCGACGCTTCCTCGCGGAAACTCCCGAGCGCTTGATCGGCGATCGCGCTTACGACAGCGATCCGCTGGATGCGCAGATTCGTGAACGCTTCGGTGTGCAGTTAGTTGCTCCGCACAACCCCACACGCAGCCGGAAGGCCACGCAAGATGGCCGCGTACTGCGCCGCTATCGCCGCCGCTGGAAAATCGAGCGCTTGTTCGCCTGGCTTCATAATTTTCGTCGCGTGGTCATCCGCTGGGAATACTACCCAGAAAATTTCCTCGGCATGGTGCAGCTTGCTTGTGCCGTCATCCTCCTGAGGTATTTATGAGATGGCTTCTAGTGGCTGTTTCGCTGGTGTGCGTCTTGATCCTGGCCGCATGTAATTGCGCTCCAACTTTGCGGTACATCACCATCAGTCCAGCCACCAGCACAATCGGGGCTGGAACCACAGAGCAATTAACCGCCACAGGCTACTACAGCAACGGTGCCGTCACCCCGAACATCAGCGCTTCCTGGACTACTTCGAATGCGGCGGTTGCCACGGTTGATGGCACCTCCGGCCTCGTGTCCGGCGTGGCGACTGGCACCGCCACTATCACCGCCACGGCCATCGGCATTACTTCCTCCACGGCCACAGTCACCGTCGCGCCCATTGCTTCGATTACCATCACCCCGGTCAATCCGACGATTCAGTCAACGGGTACGCAGCAGTTCGACGCCGTAGGGAATTATAGCGGCGGTACCACCGACGTTACTGCTTTCGTCACCTGGACCAGCAGCAACACCGGCATCGCGACGTTTAGCACCAGCACCGCGGGCCTGGCCAATGCCGTGGCGGCCGGTTCGACTACCGTCACCGCGACTCTCGGCAGCGTTTCTGCCAGCACTACTCTCACGGTGACCAATGCTGTCTCGTTGGTTGTCACACCGACCCCTGCCACGATCGCCGTAGGCGATTCTGCGGCATTGACCGTTCAAGAACAGTGGGCCGACATGTCCTTGCACCCCGTCGTTGGCACCGTCACTTGGTCTTCGAGCGCGCCTACCCAGGCGAACGTTGTGCAGTATGGAACTGCTGGCGGCGCTCTCGCTGCCGGCTTCTCCGCTGGCGCACCCACCATAACCGCAAATGAAGGCGGCGCCATGGGAATGGCTACACTGACCGTCACGCTGGGCACCAAACACTACGGGTACGTCGCAAACGTCGGCGACCAGAACGTCAGCGCCTACACGCTCACTCCAGCCACTGCTCCCTACCTGACTCCCAATGGGCCGGCTTACGGCTCAGCTGGCATCCTCCCGACCTTCACGTTCATGAACCCGAATGGCCAACAGATGTATGTGATCGACCAGAACAGCAACGTTTGGGTTTACAACATCGCGGCTGGTGTACCAACCAATTCTGGTCAGTCGCCAGTCCTCGCCGGCCAGGGAGACTCGAACGTCGGCGTAGTCGATCCTTACGGCCGATTCGTCTACGTGATTGATTCCGGTGTGCCCTCTGGCACTACACCTCCTCTGCCGCCGAACGTAAACGGCACGATCTATGGGTTCACGATCAACCAAACGACCGGCGCGCTTACCCCGATCGGTGCGGTCACAGCCTATACGACTAACCTTGGTGGGCCGGCTGGCATTGTCATCGACCCGACAGGAACCTACATGTATGTCAGCAACACTTACACCAACACGGTCAGCGCTTATTCCATTGACCCGACCACTGGCAATTTGACTCCGCTTTCCACGCCTACGATTGCTACCGGAAATTCTCCGGTATTTGAGGCGATGGATCCGACGGGGACTTACCTGTTCGTTGCCAATGACGGCGACGGCACGTTCTCCAGCTACACGCTGGGAACCGGCGGTGTTCTGACACAAACTGTCACTCCAGCGACTTCGGTCACCGGCGCTCAGTCCGTGCTCAACCTTGTGGTTTCGCCAAACGGCAGCTACATCTACGTTCTGGACGCGGGCAATCCTGTCGCCACGCCTCCAGCTTCCACTGCTGGCCAAGTCTACGGCTTCACGCTGGCTTCGGGCGTACCAAGTTCAACCCCGATCACCGGAACGCCGCTTCCCGTTGGGGTTGCTCCAACAGGCATCGCCATTGACGACAGCGGCTCGCTCCTCGCCGTGGACAACACCAACCTTGCGGCGAGCCCGGGTACTATCTCTCTCTTCACGATCGGTGCCGGAGGAGCTCTCACAGCTCAACCGGCCGTGGACGCGGGAAATAATCCCCAGTTCGTGAACTTCTTCAACCTTCCGTAAGTAACGAGGGTTGCAGAAAAAAACATCAACGTTTGGATTCCTTCCCTAGGGAGGGAATCCAGACAAAACCAAAATAAGAAGGGGTGGCGCAAGCCACCCCTTTTCTTTTTCTCACGACAGGTCAGAGCGCGGTTTCATCCATGCTGTAGGAGTGAGTATGGAAAGTCCGGCAGTGCACTATCCGCTGAGCCCTTCTTGGCTATCGCTTGAGCCGCAGTTCACTCCCCGTATGGCACCCAAATATTCTTCACCTGGTACGCATGCTCCAGGTACCACGGCCCTTCGCCTTCGCCGGCATCGAAAAAATCGATCTCGCGACCCTCATTCGTCCACACTTGCTTGAGGTTACCGGTCGACAGAGTCTTCGCCGTCGTGCATGCCTCCGCGTCCCCATGGCACCAGATCGCATCCACGTCGTCATGCTCCGCCAATACCTTCAGCAACTCGCTCGCGCGTCCCGTCACCAGGTTCACTACGCCACCAGGCAGATCGCTCGTCTCCAGCACCTGGTAAATATCGCCGGCTATCAGCGGGTAACGTTCTGAAGGCACCGCGACCACCGTATTTCCCGCCGCAATCAATGGCAGCACAAGGGAGAAAAATCCTAGCAGCGGCGTGGCGGCGGGACAAATCACGCCCACCGTTCCCACCGGCTCATTCATCGCGATCGAAATGTTCCGGAACGGAGGATTGTGCACTGCGCCGTCGAACTTGTCCGTCCATCCCGCATAAGAAAACAGCCGCTCCACGCTTAATTTCACTTCCAGCGCGGCCTGCTTCTTTCCCACCGCTCCCGCCATGCGCGCGGTAATCTCCGTCGAGCGCTGCGACAAATTTTCTGCAATGTAATAAAGCACCTGCGCGCGATTGTGCGCCGTGGTTCGCGCCCACGACTCCGCCTTCCGGGCCGTTTCCACCGCGTTTCGAATATCCTTGCGATTTCCTAGCGGCGATTCGCCCAGAAGCTTTCCGTTCTTCCCGCGAACTTCCACGCTATAGCCCGAGTCCGGCCGAGCCTGCTTTCCGCCGATGTAAAGTTTCACGGTGCGATCCACCGAGGGATTCGCCACTTCCACTTCTTCTCCGCGCTTCGCGGAGTTGCCATTGCGCAGAGCCGGCGCCTTGCGGAACCACTTGGGCTCCAGATATTCCCGCAGGCCTTCCTTGCCGCCCTCGCGCCCGTACCCGCTCTCGCGATAGCCGCCAAATCCACATGCCGCGTCGAACAAATTCGTGCTGTTCACCCACACCACGCCGGCCTTGATTTGCGCCGCCGTCTGCAAGGCTACGTTGATGCTCTCGCTCCACACGCTCGCCGCCAGTCCGTACACGGTGTTATTCGCGAGCTCCACCGCTTCCTTTGGCGTGCGAAACGTCATTGCCGCCAGCACCGGCCCAAAAATTTCCTGCTGCGCCACAATCGATGTGGGGTGTACGTTGCTCAGCAGCGTTGGCTTGTAATACAAACCTCGCCCCGGCAGCACCACTTCGGGCTGCCAGCACGTCGCGCCTTCCGCAATGCCCTGCTTCACGAGCCGGTCGATGCGCTCCAGTTGCACGCGCGCCACAATCGCTCCGATATCGATGGCCTTGTCCAGCGGCGCGCCAATTCGCAGCGTGCTCATGCGCGCCTGCAATTTCTTGATCAATTTTTCCGCAACGCTTTCCTGAACCAGCAAACGCGAACCGGCGCAGCACACCTGCCCCTGGTTGAACCAGATTCCGTCCACCAACCCTTCCACCGCTCCATCGAGATCCGCATCTTCAAAAATAACGAAGGGAGACTTTCCGCCCAGTTCCAGTGACAGCTTCTTGTGCGTCGCTGCCGTCGCCCTGCGAATCGCGCGGCCCACTTCCGTTGATCCCGTGAACGCAATCTTGTCCACGTCCGGGTGTTTCACCAGCGCTTCGCCCGTCGATCCGTCGCCGGTGACGATATTCACCACGCCCTTCGGCAGGCCCACCTTATTGCAAATTTCCGCGAATGCCAGTGCGGTTAGCGGCGTATATTCCGCCGGCTTCAGCACTACCGTGTTTCCTGTCGCCAGCGCCGGCGCAATCTTCCACGCCAGCATCAGTAGCGGAAAATTCCACGGAATGATCTGTCCCACCACGCCGCAGGCCTCGTAGCCCGGAAATTCTCTTTCGACCAGTTGCGCCCAACCCGCATGGTAATAAAAGTGCCTCGCCACCAAGGGAATATCGATATCGCGACTCTCGCGGATGGGCTTGCCGTTGTCGATCGTCTCCAGAACTGCCAACCGGCGCGAATGTTTCTGCACTTGCCGCGCCAGCGCGTACAACAATTTCGCCCGCTCGTGCCCGGTCAAGGCCTGCCAACCCTTGAGCGCTCCGCGCGCCGCCCTCACCGCGGCATTAACATCCGCAGGGGTTCCCTGCGCTATTTCCGCAATGCGCTCACCGGTCGACGGGTCGCTAGTCTCAAAATGCTTGCCCTCCGCCGGGGCCTTCCACGCTCCGCCGATAAAATGACCAAACTTCCGCTTGTGCCGGTCGAGCCATTGCAGCGACTCTTTCGCGTCCTCCGGCGCCGGCCCGTATTCCATCGTCCTGAATTTTTCAACGACGCTCATCTGGTCTCATCCGCTCCAATCGCCATGAAAAAAAATACGTTCCGCACTCCTGACTGGCTCCCCTCACGCGTCAGCCGCCTTCGTCATCCTCTCTCGCCACTCCGCCACTCGCTTCACCATAAACTTCAAGCGCTCGCGACCCCATTTCGAACCCATAATCACGGTCTCGACGTCATGGAATACCTTCGCGTCGCCCATCTTCTCTCGCAATTCCGGCAGAAATGGATACACTTTCGCGAAGATCGCAAACATTTCCCCACTGAATGCCGGCCGCAAAAACAAATCCTCATGCAGCGCGCCTTCGAGCACAAACGAGGCTGCAATTCCCCAGTAGCTTTGCACCTGCCGCAGCCAATTATTTTCGGGCGCCCCGGTCGCGAACGCCACCTTCAGGAAATCGTCCACGTTATTCGGCCAGAATTCCGTCATCCACCAATTGCGCGCCTTACGCAACTCCGCCTCGCGCCGCAAATCGTAAAGCTGCAATATCAGTTGCGCGTCTCGCGCCGTAGCTTTTTTCCCCATAGCATCACCCTTCCATAGCGCTTAACGTTTCCGATTTGAGTCTTCGCTCGCCACTGGCCACTACTCGCCACCGCTTCTAAGCCACTGGATGCCGGTGTTCCGCCGAATATCTGCCCGTGGCGTGAAATTCCAATTGCCGCTCGATATCGCCCAGCATGCTGCTTGCTCCCAGCCGGAACAAATGCGGCTCCAGCCAGCTGTTTCCCAACTCTTCTTTCATCAACATCAGCCATTCCACGGACTGCTT
The DNA here is from genome assembly GCA_963709705.1 of Candidatus Acidiferrales bacterium. Taxonomy (GTDB): domain Bacteria; phylum Acidobacteriota; class Terriglobia; order Acidiferrales; family UBA7541; genus Acidiferrum. The sequence continues at coordinate 77,106 of CAVPXU010000009.1, read as the reverse complement.
CGCGGTGCGAATTCCGCCCGCCGGCTTGAAGCCCACCGCCATCCCGGTTTCTTCCGCATATTCCCGGATCGCCCGCGTCATCACCAAACCCACGGGCAGCGTCGCGTTCACAGTCTCTTTCCCCGTTGATGTCTTGATGAAGTCCGCGCCCGCCATCATCGCCACCAGGCTGGCTTTGGCCACGTTGCGCAGCGTCATCAGGTCGCCGGTTCCCAGAATCACTTTCAAATGCGCCGGCCCGCAAGCATCCTTGAACGCTACAATTTCGTCGTACAGCCTGTGCCACTGCGCCCCGAACACGTGCGCCCGGGTGATCACGATATCGATTTCCTGCGCGCCCGCTTCCACTGACCGACGGATCTCCGCCAGCCGTTCCTCAAACGGATTCAGCCCAGCCGGAAATCCCGTGGACACCGCGGCCACATGAATTTTTGTGCCTTCCAGAGCCCGCCGCGCCGTCTCCACAAACAAGTGGTAGACGCACACCGCGCCCACTTGAATCTGCAACTCCTCAATCCCCAGCTTCTCGACAATTTCCTGCTGGATGGGTTGGCGCGCCTTGGCGCAAAGCCGTCTCACGCGCTCGTCGGTGTCGTCTCCAGACAGCGTCGTTAAGTCCATGCACGTAATTGCGCGCAGCAGCCACGCGATCTGCCAGTCTTTTTTCACCGTGCGCCGCGTCACCAGCGTCGCCGCGCGCCGTTCCACCGCACTGGTGTTCACACGCACGTTTTCCACCCAATCCAGATTCAGCGACGTTCCGCGATTGCTTGCCAGCGGACGCCCGCTCATCACCGCAATCGTGTCTTGCGGCGCATGCTCCCGCGCCTCCACAATCCGGTTCCCGTGCCGGTCCGTAATCTCCAATCGTGGTTTAATTTCCCCGCTCATAATCCCTCTCCCAACACTCGCTCGCCTTCCGAGGCGCACGGTCGCCCGCCGCAAAGCAGAGCAAAAGCATATCACTCCGCTACATGCTCCAGCGAGCAGCCACGGCATCTCTTGAAATCTAGCGCTTGCCTATCGTCTTCGCAGGCTCCAGCAGTGCGTAACCCGCCACTTTCTTCAGCGCCTCGCGCTTTTCTTTGGACGCGAGCAATGTACGAGTCTTCATGATCACCTTTAGAAGCAAAGGCGCCCGCACCGGCCGTTTTAGACGTTCACCCTCGTCGCTGAGATAGCGCATCTCTTTCACTGCCCAGCCGTGCTCGCGGAAAAAGCCAAACCAGTCGGCCGGCTTGAATTTGAGGGGTGCGTTCATGGTCTTTCGCGATATCCCACCCCTCTCCCGGAACTTGATGGCAACCGGCGAAAGGTATTCCGTGATCCAGTAGCGCACATGCGACATCGCTTTCAGATCATCCGCCAGCCCGCCCACTTCCTCCACACTCAAATACGGAATCACGCCTTCGGTCAGGATCAGTAGCTTCTTGCCACGCGCAACGACATCGGCCAGCAATTTCCGGCGCTCGGCTGGATTGGCCAGATCCACCGGCACACGCTCCAACGTGCAGCGCGGGGTCTCATTGCGCAGCCGACCTTCCTTGTACTCGATCATTCGCGGATAGTCGGCCTCAATCCATAGAAACGACTTGGGAAGATCCATCCGGTAGGGCCGGGCATCCAGGCCAGCGCCCAGATTCACAACCGCTTCGACTCCGTCCGCTATGGCCATTCGAATGTACTCGTCAATGATTCGCGTGCGGATTGCGATCACCCAACTCGTCATGAATCGCATGGGCATGGTTTCCGCGATTTTCTTACCCTGCTCCCCTGCCAGCACACCCGCAAACGGATCCTGAAAGAGCGCATCCGGCCGCTGCGTTTCCACAGCGCGGTAATACGCTACCCAAAACGCCGTATCTGAAACGTTCTCAATCAAGCCGTCAGTCATATGCGACCTCTCCCACTTTGATGCCGAATGACCCATCTTCCGGCGCAACCCGCATCGCACCCACAGAGCTTCTTTCCTCTACTTCCTGAATCTCCTTTACCTCCTCTATTTCCTTAACCTCGTTTATTATCAAGCATCTCTTTCCGTAGGTGTCTGACCATGGCTACTCATTCCGCCTAACGGCCCCCCAACTTCAAGAAGCGTATCGCCATTGTCGCCGGCGCCACGCGCGGCGCTGGTCGCGGTATCGCCATCGCACTCGGTGAAGCCGGCGCCACGGTCTACTGTACGGGACGAAGCACCCGGCGCCATGGCGCCACTCCCGGCCGTCCAGAGACCATCGAGGAAACCGCGGAACTCGTCACCGCCGCGGGTGGCCTCGGCATTCCCCTGCGCGTCGATCACACCGAGCCGGCCCAGGTAAAAAAACTTGTCGCTACCATCAAAAAGCGCCACAAAGGCCTGGACATTCTCGTCAACGATATCTGGGGCGGCGATGCCCTCACGGAATTTCCCAAGCCTTTCTGGAAGGTGAACCTCGAAAAAGGCTTGCAGATGCTCAAGCAAGCTCTCCATTCCCACATCATCACGGCGCACTTTGCCGTGCCATTGATGCTTGGCCGCAAGCGCCCGATCATCTTCGAAATCACGGACGGCGACGCGTTCTACTATCGCGGCAATATTTTTTACGACCAGGTCAAGACTTCCGTGATCCGGCTCGCCTTCGCCATGGGCCGTGAACTGCGCAGGCGCAATGTTGTCTCCGTTGCCGTGACTCCGGGTTTTTTGCGCTCGGAAGCGGTCCTTCAGCATTTCGGAGTCACCGAATCCAATTGGAAGTCCGTGGGAAAACGAAAAAATCCCGATGCAAACTCCAACGATCAGAACGACGCGCCCGCGGATTTCATGGTGTCCGAATCGCCTCGCTATATCGGCCGCGCTATCGTTGCCCTGGCCAATGATCCCAAGGCAAAAGAAAAAACCGGCCGTGTTTACAGCTCGTGGGCCCTGGTTCGTGAATACGGATTCACGGACCTGAATGGCACGCGCCCCGATTGGGGCAAATACGCCGTCAAAAGATATGGCAAATACAAAATTTGCGACGATCTTTTCTACTCTTACTGGTACCCCGGCTTGTTCGATCTGGCCTTTCCGGACTGGTTTTGAACCGGTGCTCCGTTTCGGCACATCATCGCCAGCGAACAATACTTCTTTTTTCCAAAGACAGCACGTAACTAAAACGGTATACTAGCTCGTAGTTCCTCGAGGATGGCCTCAGCCTTCCTCTTTCTCCCTCTCCAGGCTGGAACCTCTTTTTCGCTTTGAGGTCGTATGGTCTTCGATTTCCAAACTGTCGCGTGCGTTGCCCGTGCCGCTGGTGGTTCAAAGGTCTGCTACGGTGAGTCCTGAAGCGGTTCGCGCGCGACGGCGCTTTGCTGTATCTGCTCGCGTGGCCACGGCACTGTCGTTCCTTATCGCCATGTTGGATTTGCTCGGCTGGACTTTCGGCGTGGTTCTGCTGATAAGTTTGGTTCCGTATTTCGTCAGCATGAAACCAATCACCGCGGTTTGCTTTCTGGCTTGCAGCACTTCCTTGTGGTTGCATCTCAGCGCGAATAATGGCCGGCCGCAAATTGTGAACTCAATTGCCAGGCTTTTGCCTATCGTCGCGGTGACTGCCGGCGCCGCTACCATTTTCGAATTTGCTGCCGGACGGAATTTGGCTTTCGAGGAAGTTTTCTTTCACCGCGCGATTTTCGCCACGGGAATTGTTCATCCCGGCCGCATGTCTCTCGCCACAGGTGTTTCTTTCTTGGTTCTCGGTTTAGCTCTGCTGCTGTTCGATCCGCGTTCCAAGGAGGAAAGGATCGCGTGGCAACCTCTCTCCCTCGCCGTCGTGGTTTGCTCCCTGGTGCAATTCCTCGGCTACCTCTACGGAGTCAGCGATTTGTACAGAACGTTTTATCAAAATCCGATGTCCGTGCAAACCGCCACTGTTTTCCTTTTACTTGGGCTCGCCATGTTTGCGGCGCGTCCCGACCGTGGCTGGACGGCCGTGTTCACCAGTCCTGGCGGGCGGCGTCATGGCGCGGCGTATTTTGTTGGCCGCCGTTTTGCTCCCCGTTTTTTACGGATGGATCGGTTTGCTCGGCCAGCGAATGGGCTGGTATCAAACCGAATTTGGCAATGCGCTTCTCACTTCCTTGATTATCGCCAGCTTCGTGATCATCACCTGGTTTGGCGCACGCTCCCTGAACGCTTCGGCCCGTACCCTGAAAGAGGCGCATCTCAATCTGGCGATGAGCGAAGAGCGCTTGCGCATGGCGTTGACGGGCGGCGGCATTGGCACTTGGCGCTACGAGATCGACTCCAAGCGCGTTTTTTGCTCCGATTTGTTCTGTGGCCTCAGCGGACTTCCTCGCGCACCCGTCTTCTCTCTGGACCAGGTCCTATCCACCATTCATCCGGAAGACCGCCCGATGGTGGAAGCCACTGTTCCCCGCTCGTACGATTTCGACACTCCGTATAGTTGGGATTACCGGGTTCTTCTTCCCGACGGCACGCAACGCTGGCTCGCCTCTCGGGGTAAATGCTTCGCCGATGAGCACGACGGAACCGTCCGCCTCGAAGGTATTCTTCAAGACGTTTCCGAGCGCAGATTCTCCGGAGTGCAAACGAAACTGCTCGCCGCCATCGTGGAATCTTCCGACGACGCTATCTACACCAAGGATCTCAATGGCATTGTCACCACCTGGAACCCCGGCGCCGAGCGCATCTACGGTTACTCCGCCGATGAAATCGTCGGGCAATCCATTCGCATATTGGGTGTATCAGGCCGTCACCAGGATTTCGACGAAGTCATAGAAAAGGTCAGCCAGGGCCAGTTCATTGAGCATTTTCAAACCCAGCGCCGTGCTAAAAACGGAAAGATTATCGATGTTTCTTTAACCGTCTCTCCGATTCGCGATCAAAACGGCACTGTCATCGGCATTTCTTCCATCGCGCGGGACTTCACGGAACTCCGCGCCGTCGAAGACCAGTTGCGCCAGTCCCAGAAAATGGAAGCGGTGGGCCGTCTTGCCGGCGGCGTCGCTCACGACTTCAATAATCTGGTGATGGTGATCAACAGTTACGCGCAACTCATCAAGGACTACCCTTCGCTCAATTGGAAGCTGGAGGAGTACGCCCAGAATATTCTGGAAGCTGGCAGCAAAGCCGCCGCCGTTACCCGTCAGTTGTTGGCCTTCAGCCGCAAGCAAGTGCAGGATCTCAAGATCATCGATCTCAACGACCTCGCTCTGCGCTTTTGCGAAATGCTCCCACGTTTCATTGGCGAGGATATTCACCTGGAGGTCAAACCCCGTAAGGAATCCGTTTTTGTCTTCGCGGATCGCGGCCAGCTCGAACAGATTTTGATGAATCTGGTGGTCAATGCGCGCGACGCCATGCCTCAAGGCGGAAAACTCACCATTGCCGTGGACACCGCCACGATCGCGCCAGATTCCAATTACGGCCACGCCATTAGCCTCTCGCCGGGGGGCTATGCCACTCTCTCTGTCCGCGACAATGGCATGGGAATGGACGCCGAAACTCAGGCGCGCATCTTCGAACCTTTTTTCACCACGAAAGAATGGGGCAAAGGCACCGGTCTGGGCCTCGCCACCGTTTACGGCATCGTCAAACAGCACAAAGGCATGGTCTGGGTCTACAGTGAACCGGGCCTAGGCACCGAATTTAAAATCTATTTGCCATACCACACCGGAACGGCTGACGTTGTTCCCGTTGCACCATCTGGAGCCAAGGTGGAAGGCCGAACGGAAACTATCCTCCTGGTCGAAGATGAAAAAGCCCTTCGCAACGTCATCGGTGAATATCTCCTCTCGCTGGGATACAACGTCTTGTCGGCAGAAAACGGCGATGTGGCTCTACGCCTCTCTGCCACTTGCAAAGGCCACATCGATCTTATCCTCGCGGATTTCATTCTCCCGGGCCTGCGTGGCCTGGAAGTTGCCGCAAAAGTTCTCGAGATTCATCCCAATGCTCGCGTCATCCTGATGTCCGGCTACGCGGATCGCGACCTGAACGCGGGAGACGAACAGCTGAAATATCACTTCGTCCAGAAGCCTTTGGATCTGCGCCTACTCGCTCAGCAAATTCGCATCTCCTTGATCCAGTCCGCCGAACGTATTCCATAATTTTGTCGAACTTTTTCCAGCGTCGCGGACCCAACGTTCGGATATATAATGGCCGCCGCTTTCGAAAACCCGGATTCATGTGGCACAGGGCACTCCTGCCTGTGCTCTTGGGTTTGTAGCGCCGTGCCTTCAGGCCGGCATCTTGGGTTCATCCTCAAGTGCGCAACGTTCAACCCTCTTCATGGGGACCCAACGATCTCGCTTTAAACGAACCTCTACTTCCCCGCTCCTGCTTTCGCTCCCGGGGTTGCGCGCGTCAACAGCTCCACATATTCTTTATAGAATTTCGCCTTGTCCAGATCGTCTTGCACATCCACCAGGATTTCTCCCGTGCCCGGTTGGCTTCCCGGTTTCCAAACCAGCGTCGAGCCGTAGCCCGCCCCATGATCGGTATTCACGTCCATGTATAGCTTCCTCGATTTTGTGATGATCGTGGGATCGAGCCACGCCACGGCCGCAAGCTCATCCCACAGATAATTGGCATGCGCGTACTTCGCCACGTATTGCGCCGCCGGCGTCGGACTCTTCCGGATCTGCTCAATCAGGTCTTTGTCCATGCGCGTCTTCACCGAAATATCCACCGTGGTAATGACCACGTGCGGCCAGTGCGCGTGCAGCACCGCGCTCGACGCTTCCGGATCCATCCAGAAATTGAACTCATGAGAAGGCGACAACGCAAACTCCGGATCGTCTGTGCATGGATTAATGCTCCCGCCCATCACGATCAATTCCTTGCTCAGCTCCGGAAATTGCGGATCGAGCGCGATGGCCATCGCCAGGTCGGTCATCGGTCCCGCCGCGTAGATCGTCACTTCATGGGGATACTGCCTCACCAATCGCACGAGAAAATTCGCCGCCGTCTCAGTCGACGCCTTGATCGTGGGCTTCTCTTCCGGCATCTCCGGCACTTCGTAAGGACCATGAACCTTGCCACCAGGCCCGAAGTTCCACGCGCCCTGATACACCAGCTTTCCGTGCATCGTTTCCCACTTGGCGATGTACTCTTTGCGGTTCACCAGCGGAAACACCGCGCCGGGCACCACCGGAATATCCGGCCGGCCGATAATTTCCATCAGCCGCAGTGTGTGCTGCACTTCTTCATCGCGCCACGCGTCTCCCGTCAGCACCGTAATTCCCAATACGTCCGTGTCGGGAGAATTCACGAGCGCCAGGATCGATTGCATGTCCGTGCCGCCCGGCCCCGCGGCATCCTGATCGATAATCACCTTGCGTTTCCCCTGCGCCTGCGCTCCCATGCAGCAAACACCAAGCAACACCGCGAAAACACATACTCGATAGCGCCAGTTCATAGCAGTTCCTTCCCCTTGGGTTTAAATCTCAACAATTCACAATCCAAGACTTCGCCGCAGCACTAATACATAATCGTCCGCGTTAAATGGTGCGGCCACGTCGTGGTGTGAAAGTGCGTCCAGAACCGCGCGTCGATCTGCGGAATGATCACCTGCAAATTCGCCGGGCGCCGCTTGTTGATCTCTTCCGTCAGCACGGCGGTCGCATAAATGCAATGCGCGCGAATCTCAATCTCCCACCGCGAATCACGCGGGATGAGTTCGTGCGAATTAATGGCCGTCTCCAACTTCTCGGAATAGCTCGTGATGCCGTGCAGACGCAGAGCCACCGGAACGATGTAATCCGCGAACGCCGTCATCTTCTGCGGATCATCCAGGCGGAACTTGCCCTGCTCATGCAGCGTTGCATACAGCATCCAGACTCCAAGCTGCGCCAGTTTATAAAACTTGATCTCATGCCCGTCCAGCATGCTCACATCGTTAAAACGCGGAAATTCCTTCACCAAGCGGTCGATCAAACCGTTTCCGTTGTCATACAGTTTCGGCGAGCACGATTTCACGAAGTTATGGAACCGCCCGTCGTACTTTTCTGCCAGCACCGCGCCCACTTGGTGCAACACTTCCAGCTTTTCATCCAGCATGGGCATTTCGATGTTGCCTTCGAACACTTTGTTCAGGTCCGCACGCGTCATCTTCGCCAGGTAGCCGCCGTCCAGAAATGGCACGCCATTGTCCACCGCGCGTTTGATGCACGCGAATTCCGCATCCGAATCCGACCAGTGCTGCCCCGCGTAATCCACCTGGAATTTTTCATGCCGCGTGAAATCCGTGAAGGCCGTATCGATGCTGTCCGCCACCATCACGAAATCGATAGCCTCATCCGCATCTTTCTGACCCACGCCGAACGGCAACGTAAACTCCGGCATGGGCAATTCCTCATACGCCATCCATGACGCAACCTCCACGATTTTGTCTTGATGCGTCTGCACATCGCGCGAGGATTCCACCGCATAACGGACGCTGTCCAATACCGGACTTCCAATAGATTTCGGCCAATACATAGTAAAGTGTCCCAAGAAGGGATCCTCCCGGATTAAGCTTGCGAATCTAAATTGTCAGGACGTTCTCGCCAGAATAATCAGCGCCAGCCCCACAACGAAACAGCCAAACATCGCCGCGATCAATCGCGAAGTGCCCGCGGGCGCGGTGCGAAATTCCTTCCAGATAAACACACCCCACAACGCCGCCACCATGGTCGCGCCCTGCCCAAGCCCATAGGAGATAGCAAATGTCGCCTTGCCCGCGGCGATGATGTTGAACGACATGCCCACTCCCCAAATGATTCCTCCCAAAATTCCCGTGAGGTGCGTGCTCAAGCCGCCTTTGAAATAATCCGCAAAGGTTACCGGAGCGCCGACGAACGGCTTCTTCATGATGAAGGTGTTGAGAATGAAATTGCTGAGGAATATACCAACGGCAAATACAAAAACCGCCGCGTACGGGCCGAGCTTCCCGGCTTCCGGCTGCGTGAAATCCGGATACATGGCGGCGGCAACAAATCGATAGAAAAAGCCCATCGTGATTCCGCAGGCAACGGAAAGAACCAGGCCCTTGGTGCTCAGGCTCGCCGCCGTTCCGGGTATCTTGCGATAAGCAACCGCGTCCAACACGATGGCCAGCACCACCAGAAGCACCCCTCCGAACAACAACGCCGCATTTCCGCCGGGATGTTCGCGATAGTTCACAACCACGCCGAGAACCAACGCGAGACCAATGCCCACCGGAAACGCCACGGACATTCCCGCGATATCTATCGCCGCTACCAGAAGAATATTCGCCAGATTGAAAATTGCGCCGCCCAATAGCGCCGAGTAGACGCTGGCGTGAGAAGCTTGCGCAAGATCAGCCAGAAACGGCCTCCCCACGGTTCCGTTGCTGCCCAGCGTCAAACCCAATATTACCGTCAACAGCAGTACGCCGATCGTGTAGTCCCAGTAGAACAGCTCGAATCGCCAGCCTTTCTTCGCCAACTTCTGCGTGTTGGCCCACGAACCCCAACAAAACATCGTGATCACACAGAACACCACCGCCCACGGATAACTTTGCAAAACAAACATTGAGTCTCCTTTGAACTCTTGCCGTCACGGAATGCCTTCGGCCGTTCCGTGACGGCGAAAATCATCAGTGCCCTTGCCGCCGGAGAACGCTTTCCTCGAAGTTACGGCTTGCCGCCGAGACGGCTCCACTCCGTTTCAAACTCGGCGCGTTTCGGAAATGATTTCTGCGTGCCAACGCGCATCGTCGATAATCCCGCATAAAGATTGGCCCGCAGCAGCGCGTCCTTTTCCGGCAAGCCTTCCGCAAGAAACACGGAAAAGCTTCCGATAAACGCGTCCCCAGCGCCCGTGGTATCTTTCGGCGTCACCGCAAATGGCGGAATTAACTCCTCCAGATCCTTGCCCATAATCAGAGAGCCGCGCGCGCCCAGCGTCAGAATCACTTTTCCGAAGCCTTTTTGCAGCAAGGAGGCTGCACAGAGTTTCGCCTCCTCCAGCGAATGCACGGGCAATCCCGTAATCACTTCCGCTTCCGTTTCGTTGGGAACGAAATAATCCGCGGCGATCAGCTCATTGATCTGCGCCGGCAAAGCCGGCGCGGGATTTACGATGCAACGGATGTTGTGCTTGCGCGCGAACTGCACCGTGTAATAGACCGTCTCCAGCGGAATTTCAAACTGCAAAATAATCGCGTCCACGTGCCGTAGGGCGTCCGATGCCGCGTCCACATCCACGGGCTTCAGCGTGTCATTCGCGCCCTTCACCACGATGATACGGTTCTGACCGTTGGGCTCGACGAAAATCGGCGCCACTCCGCTGGACACGCCGTCCACAATGCGCACATGCGTCGCGTCGATGCCCATGGACATAAAATTCTTCACGGTTGCTTCGCCGAAAAGATCATTGCCCACCTTTGCGATCATCACCACGTCCGCTCCGCAGTACCGCGCCGCCACGGCCTGGTTCGCTCCTTTCCCGCCAAAACCAAGGTCGAAGCTCTTCCCGAAGATGGTTTCTCCTGGCCGCGGGAACACGTCGCTAAACGTTGTTAGATCCGTGTTGGCGCTTCCGACCACAGCAATGCGGGGTAACCTGGACATACGTTCTCCTCTGTAAGTGGCAAGCCGCGAAAATATAACAGCGCGAGAGAATGAGCAAGTGTGGCGAGAACAGCAAGTAGAGCGGGAATGACGAGCCCGGCCGCGCGGTTCGTTGACGGCCCTATGCGCGGATGTTAGTCTCGCACTTCATCCTTGCATGCGTGCCGTCGACCTCATCCAAAAAAAACGCGATTCCGGGGAACACACCCGCGAGGAAATCAATTATCTCGTTAGCAGTTACACTAGCGGCGCAATTCCAGATTACCAGATGGCCGCGTGGCTCATGGCTGTTTGGATTCGCGGCCTGACGCTCGCCGAAACCGCGGCTCTTACCGAAGCGATGCTACATTCCGGCGAGGTCGTCGATCATTCCTACCTGCCCGTGAAGAAGGTGGACAAGCATTCCACGGGCGGCGTTGGCGATAATACTTCGTTGATTCTCGCGCCCATCGTTGCCGTGGCCGGCCTCGCCGTTCCCATGATCAGCGGCCGCGGTTTGGGTCACACGGGCGGCACGCTGGATAAACTCGAGGCCATCCCCGGCTTCAACACTTCGCTGACACTTGCGGATTTTCGCCGCGTCCTCCGGGAATGCGGCATGGGCCTGATCGGGCAAACCGCTGAAATTGCTCCAGCGGACAAAAAAATCTATGCGCTGCGCGACGCGACGTCCACGGTAGAAAATATCGGCCTGATCTGCGCCTCGATCATGAGCAAAAAGCTTGCCGAAGGCATTGATGCGCTTGTTCTCGACGTGAAAACCGGCTCCGGTGCGTTCATGGCCAAGGAAGAAGACGCCATTCGCCTCGCCGAGGTCATGGTGGACACCGCTCGCCGCACCGGAAAGAAAGCCGTGGCGCTTATCACGGATATGAACCAGCCGCTCGGGCGCATGGCCGGCCATTCCAACGAAGTGATCGAAGCCATCGACGTCTTGAAGGGCCACGGGCCAGAAGATTTGCGCGATCTCAGCCTGGAACTCTCCGCGTGGATGTTTTATCTCGGCGAACGCACAAAATCTGTTGACAAAGGCCGCAGCCTCGCCAAAGAAATGATCGCGTCAGGCAAAGCGTTGCAACGATTCCGCGAGTGCATCCGTCTGCAAGGCGGCGACGAACGCATCGTTGACGACACTTCCCTTCTGCCCATGGCCACATCGCAAGCAATCGTAAGCAGTCCCAAAACTGGCTATATCGCCGCCACGCGTTGCCGGCAGTTCGGTGTTGCTCTCGCGCTGCTCGAAGGCGGCCGTAGTAAAAAAGAAGATCGCATCGATCATGGCGTCGGCCTGGAATTCCACAGGCGCATTGGCGACAAGGTGCAAGCGGGAGAAAAACTGGTCACAATCCAATACAATTCCAGCACAAAGCTTGCGGAGGCCCGCGAACTGATCGCTTCGGCTTTTGAAATTGGCGATATTGCCGTACCATCGCCTCACTTGATCAGCCGCATTATTGGCGGCGAGTCGACAAGTTAGCGAGCACGCAAGCAGCACGAAACGCACTTCAGGGTCAGGCAGCGCTGCCGTCAACGCAGGAAGGGAGTCAGGATGGGCAGATTCACAGGTTTGCTGGGTATGGCTGTGCTGGTAGGCCTCGCCTATCTGTTTTCCACTTCGCGCAAGTCGATCAAACTTAAAACCGTTCTTTGGGGCCTGGGCCTGCAACTGTCCTTCGGTATCTTCGTGCTCAACTTCGGGCTGGGCCGCAGAATTTTTCAGTTTTTGGGTGACGTCGTCAACAAGTTGCTCAGCTTCGCGTTCGTTGGTTCGCAATTTGTTTTTGGCAGGCTGGGCATGGCGCATTCTTCTTTCGGCTTCATCTTTGCGTTTCAAGTGCTGCCCACCATTATTTTTATCGCCGCCGTTTTTGCGTTTCTTTATCACATCGGCGTGATGCAGGTTTTCATTCGCGCGTTCGCCTGGGTTATGACGCGCGTCATGGACGCAAGCGGCGCGGAGTCCCTCGATATCGCCGCCAGCATCTTCATGGGACAAACCGAAGCCCCGTTGACCATCCGTCCGTTCCTGAACAGCCTGACGAAATCGGAACTCATGTGCGTGATGACCTGCGGCATGGCGCACGTCTCCGGCGGAATCATGGCCGCATACATTGCTTCCGGCGTGGAAGCCAAGCACCTGTTGACGGCCGTGATCATGACCGCCCCCGGCACATTGTTGATGGCGAAAATGCTGGTGCCGGAAACGGAACAGCCGTTGACCGCGGGAAAAGTGCAAATGCCCGCGATGGAAAAGGAAGCGAATTTCCTTGGCGCCATTTCGCGCGGCACTTCTGACGGCCTGCAACTCGCCATCAACGTCGGCGCCATGCTGATTTCCTTCATCGCCTTGCTGGCGCTCGTGGACTATTTGATCGGCGGCACGCACAACTGGCTCGCGCTGCACCATTTCCGATTTTTCCCAGAGAGCCTGGAGCAATTCTTCGGCTGGATTTTCGCTCCTATCGCCTGGCTGATCGGGATTCCCTGGAAAGACGCGCCGGTTATCGGCAATCTTCTGGGGACGCGAATGACGATCAATGAAGTGGTGGCTTTCGCCAAACTCGGCCAGATGAAGGATTCGTTAGACCCACGATCCTTCACTATTGCCACCTTCGCCCTGTGCGGCTTTGCAAATTTCAGTTCCATCGGCATTCAGATCGGTGGAATTGGCGCGTTGGCGCCCGAACAACGCGGACAGCTGGCCCGGTTTGGGATCCGCGCCATGCTCGCGGGTACCATGGCAAACTTGATGTCTGCCTGCATCGTGGGGATCCTTTCATGAGCATGCTGAACACGCAAAAATCGGGACAAGAATTTTCGCGCGCTGAAGCCGCTGCCAAATATATCCAGAAGAAAAGCAAGCTGCGGCCGAAGATTGCGCTGGTACTGGGCTCAGGCCTTGGGGCGTTCGCCGATCAATTTGCGAACGCTGTACGCATTCCCTACGCCAAGATCCCCAATTTTCCGCAATCGACCGCCGTCGGCCACGCCGGACAGCTGGTCGTCGGCGCGGTGGACGGTGTCGAAGTCGTCGGCATGCAGGGCCGGGTGCATCTTTACGAAGGCTACTCTGCGCAAGACGTGGCTTTTCCGATTCGCGTATTTGCGCGCATGGGCGTGAAGGCCGTGATCCTGACCAATGCCGCTGGCGGAATCAAAAAAGATTTTACGCAGGGGCGCCTGGTGGTCATCAGCGATCACATTAATTTGCAGAGCGCGAATCCGCTGATTGGCCCGAATGACGAACAGTTCGGCCCTCGCTTCCCGGACATGAGCACCGCCTACGACAAAAAGTTTCGCGAGTTGACGCTCGCCGAAGGCCGCCTGCTCGGCATCAATCTCGACGAAGGTGTCTACGCTGCGCTCTCCGGCCCAAGTTATGAAACTCCCGCCGAAATTCGCTATCTGCGTGCCATTGGCGCGGATCTTGTTGGCATGTCCACCGTGCCGGAAGTCATCGCGGCGCGGCATAGCGGAATTCGCGTGCTCGGCATTTCTTGCGTCACGAACGCGGCCGCCGGGATTCTGGATCAGCCGCTCGATCACAATGAAGTGTTGCAAGCGGCGGAGCGCGTGAAAGGCCAGTTCATCGGCCTTCTGCGCGCTGTGATTCCGGATATCTCTTCCGCCCTATGATTGCCGGTGCCATAACCCAATTACATTTCACTTCGTGGCGAATAACGAATCAGGAGTAAAGACCAAATGTCAGACTACGATCCATTAATCGCAGCGGCAAAGAGCGCATGGAAAAATGCGCACGCGCCATTCTCGCATTTCCAGGTCGGCGCCGGACTGCGCGCCACCTCTGGAAAAATCTACGGCGGCTGCAACGTGGAAAACGCCACCTACGGCCTCACCGTGTGCGCCGAACGCGTAGCTATTTTCAAGGCGATCAGCGAAGGCGAACGGAAGTTTGACGCGATCGCCGTGGTCACCGACACGGATGCGTTGACCCCTCCCTGCGGCGCCTGCCGGCAATTGATCTGGGAGTTTTGTGGCGATGTACCGGTGGTGATGACAAATCTGAAAGGCAAAGTGGAAGTAGTGCAAATGCGCGATCTGTTTCCGAAGCCGTTTGACTCATCCAATCTTTAATGCGAATCGCGGAAGGAATGCATCATGAAGCGTAAATACTCGCAGTGCATCAGGACAGTAGCCATCCTGTGTATGGCAATCGGATGCGTTTGCTTCGGCCTGCCAGAGTCACTGTTGGCGCAGCCATCGCCGAAACAGGCGGTCGGCTTCGACCTGCTCGTCACGCATGCGACCATCGTCACCATGGATCCGGCCCGGCGGGTCATCGAAGACGGCGTTCTCGGCGTGAATGGCGATTCCATCGCCTTCGTCGGAAGTGAGTCCGATCTCCACGCGCAAACGATGAAAGGACTGAGTGCCAAAGAAACTGTCGATGCCAAAGGCAAGCTGATCATTCCGGGGCTTATCAACGGCCACACGCACATTCCCATGGTGCTGTTCCGCGGACTCGTCGACGATGTCACGCTTGACGATTGGCTGCGCAAATTTATTTTCCCCGCCGAAGCGAAAAATGTAACCGAAGATTTCGTGCGCTGGGGTTCACGCCTTGCTCTGGCGGAAATGATTCGCGGAGGCACCACCACATTCGCGGACATGTATTACTTCGAAGACGCCGAAGCCGAAGAAACGAAAGCCGCAGGCCTGCGCGGTTTCCTCGGCGAGACCTGGATTGATTTCCCCGCTCCGGACAATAAAAGCGAAGCCGAAATGATCGCGTATACGGAGAAATATCTCAAAAAGTGGCAGGGCGACCCCCTGATTCACGCTTCCGTGGCCCCGCACTCGATTTATACCTGTTCCGAAAAAACGTTGAGAGACGCTGCTGTGCTCGCGCGCAAATATCACGCGCCGATCCTGATCCACGTCGCCGAGATGCAAAAAGAATTGATCGACAGCCTGGCAAAAAACGGAACAACCCCGGTGCAATATCTCCGCCGCATCGAATTTCTCGGCCCGGATGTGCTGGCGGCCCACTGTATCTGGGTGGACTACACGGACATGAAGATTTTGTCGGATTACCAGGTCGGGTGCGTCCATAATCCTTCCAGCAACATGATGCTGGCCAGCGGCGTTGCCCCGGTGGTCGATGAACGCGCCGCCGGCATGCGCGTGGGCCTCGGCACTGACGGACCAGCGGGAAGCAACAATGACCTGGACATGATGGAAGAAATGGATCTGGCGTCAAAGCTGCAAAAAACGAATCGCGTCGATCCACGCGCGTTGGGAGCGAAGGGCGCATTGGAAATGGCCACCATCGAAGGCGCCCGCGCGTTGCACATGGAAAAGGAAATTGGTTCGCTGGAAACCGGCAAGAAAGCGGACTTCGCCATCCTGACTCTCGATGTGCCGAACGCCGTACCGATGTACAACGTGTACTCCCAAATTGTGTATGCGTTGAAAGCCAGCGAAGTGGAAACCGTTATTGTGGGCGGAAAAATACTATTGAAAGACGGGAAAGTGTTAACCGTAGATGAAGCCGCCGCGATGGCGAAGGCTAAGGAATACGCCAAACAGGTGCAGGATTCGCTGAAATAATAGCCTTGCCGCCCTACAATCACTCGCAAAGTGTGACGAGATGCACGCCCGTACGTGATGCGCGTCACAATTCACGCCGAATAATTGTTTCGTAGTATTGCCGCGCTCTTGCGCCTCTGGCTAATTGGATGGCATAGACGTTTCGCTCCTCTCACAACGCTGCGTATTGCAGGGGTCTCAGTACTCGCGAAGTGTGATCGTCTGGTTGCAACCGAACTCAGAATCCCGAACGGAGTGAGTTGGTGGGCCAGGGTCTGTGTAAAACACGGGGTCGCGCGTCAACTTGGGCGATGGTCGCATTCGCGATTTTTGAATTCGCCGCCGTTCATCCGCTCGCTTCCGCGCAAACAGCTCTGGCAAAACGCAACGTTGCTTCTGCCGCAGCCCTCCCCGAAATTGTTTTCGTTCAAACCCCGCGGCTCGTCTCGGGTCCGCTAGCCGAGCGTTTTCCGCAAGGCTCTGTGATTCTCCGCTTCCATCCGTCAGCAACTCAGCGCCTGACGCGCCTCACCGGAGATTTTTTTGCCGCGGCCGATCCGCAAGTGAGCTTCGACGCTACGAGAATACTTTTCTCCGCCCAAAAGACGCAGGGCGATCGCTGGCAGATCTGGGAAATGGGCCTGGACGGATCCGGCAAACACCAAATTACGCAATGCCGGCAGGACTGTCTGCGCGCCGCGTATCTGCCGGCAAACGAAATTGTTCTTACTGTGGAAGAAGCGGCGAACGAGCGGTCGGTGTCCTATCTCGCAGTCGCAAGAACGGACGGCTCGGACTTTCATCGCATCACATTCGGCAGCGCGCCATTTCAACTCGAGACAGTTCTGAGAGATGGCCGCGTTGTTGCTTCAGCGCCATGGCCACTTGCCAGCGATTCAGCAAGCATCAGCGCACGCGTGTTCTATACCTTGAGGCCCGACGGCACAGCGCTCGAATCATTCCGTTGCCTTCATCAAGAAAAAGCTTCTCAGGTCAGCGCCGAGGAACTGGCTGACGGTTCGCTGCTATTTGTGCGAAAAGGCCTAACGGACAAAGCTGTCGCGGGCTCGTTAGTGAAAATGTCGCAGGGAGCGTTCGACGGAACGCCGTTGGGATCTCGCGAATCAAGTTATGAATCAGCGCGCCAACTTTCCGACGACTATTTAGTCGTTGCGAAGCAAACGGCAATCCCCTCGCACCCAGCGTCGCGTTTTGATCTTTATTTGTTCCATCTGAAAACCGGCACGTTGGCGGAACGTCTCCAGACCAGTGCAGTGGCATCGAGCATTCAACCGGTTCCCGTGCTGCCCCGCCCGATTCCCAAGCATTACTGGAACACGCTGAATCCGGAATCAACCACCGGCAATTTCATCTCGCTCAATAGCTACTTGTCCGCCGACGATCCAGGCGGCCACATCGCTTCGCCCATTGCGCAAGTGCGCGTGTTCGCTTTGGGCGCTGCCGATGGCCAAGAACACAACTTGGGGGAAGCGCCGGTGGAAGCCGATGGCTCGTTCTTCGTAAAAGTTCCCGCAAACCAGCCGGTACGTTTTGCGCTTCTTGATGCCAAGGGCCGGATCATCCGCGAAGAGCACAGCTGGATCTGGGCGCGTCCAGGCGAACAACGCGGTTGCACCGGCTGCCATGGCGACAAATCCGTCGCCCCGGAAAATCACTGGCCGCAAACGCTGCGGCGCTTCGATACGCCGACACCACTGGGAGAAATCGATCATGCTTCCGCAACAGCACAGGCGAAATAACGTGCGCCGTCTGCTCCGCGGCGCGTTGGTTCTGGCAGCAACCCTGCCATTGCTGCACAGCTCGCCACTCCTGAATTTCGAAAGCGCTCCCGGCTCACATTCATTCCATCAAACATTCGCGGCAAGCAAGTGGCCCACGTATGAAGATGTAACCGACCAAGCCAATCTGCATTTCCGCCACTCGTTCGGCGAGCAAAAATTGAGCTCCGTCATGGAAGCTACCGGTTCGGGCTGCGTCTGGTTTGATTACAACAATGACGGCCTGCTCGATCTTTACGTTTTGAGCGGCCGTTATCTCGACGGCGTCACGAATCATTCCAAAGCCGACGGTCTGGACGCCACAAATCACCTTTACCGCAACAATGGCAACGGAACATTCACCGATGTAACCGCGCAAGCCGGCGTGGCGGGAAAAGGTTTCGCCATGGGCGTAACCGTGGGCGATTACGACAACGACGGCTACGAAGACATCTATGTCACCAACTGGAACTCCGCGATTCTCTATCACAACAACGGCGATGGCACTTTCACGGACGTCACGGAAGCCGCTGGCGTGCAGAACAATCACTTTGGCGTGGGCGCCGCATTTCTCGATTACGACCGCGATGGCCGGCTGGACCTGTTCGTCGGCAATTATCTGAAGTTCGATCCCAACTCCAGGAAGCCTTACTACACCGCGGAGGCATTCGCCGGCCCGCTCGATTACGAAGGCGATGCCAACCGCCTGTTTCACAACAATGGCGACGGCACGTTTACCGATGTTTCCGAAAAAGCCGGAGTCGCCAATCCCGCTGGACGCGCTATGGGAGTGACCGTGGGCGACTACGACAATGATGGCTGGCCGGACATCTACGTCGCCAACGATCAGATGGAAAGCTATCTGTATCACAACAACCACGACGGCACTTTCACCAACGTCGCGGTCGAGCAGGGCGTAGCCTACGGAACCAATGGGGATACTCCTTCCGCGATGGGCCCGATTTTTTCGGACTACAACAACGATGGCGCGCTGGACCTGTTCGTTTCCGACATGCGCTATCACCGCCTGTTCCGCAATTCCCCGAAGGATGGATTTTTCAACGACACCACGCTGGAATCCGGAATCGCGCAGATGAGTGGCCAATACGTCGGATGGGGCGACGGCTTTCTGGATTTCGACAACGATGGCTGGAAAGACGCGTTCATCGTCAACGGCGGCTTGCACTGGCTGGTGCCCATGGAGCCTTTGCTGCTTCGCAACAATGGCAACGGCACGTTCAGCGATGTGTCCGCGGATGCGGGCGGCGCTTTCAAGACGAAGATCGTTGGGCGTGGCGCGTGCTTCGCCGACTACGACAACGATGGATACATCGACGCATTTATTGTGGTTCTCGGCGGCAACGGACTTTTGCTACATGCAAAGCCTCCGGTTGGCCCGCTGAATCATTGGCTAACGCTGAAGTTGATCGGCACGGTGAGCAATCGGGATGGTTTTGGCGTACGCCTCGAAGCGGAAGCCGGCGACCTGCATCAGGTCGTCGAAAATGTGCCGCAGTCCGGCTACCTCTCGCAGAACGACCCGCGGCCGCACTTCGGACTCGGTTCCCATGCGGAAGTGGATTCTCTGACGATTCGCTGGCCGAGCGGAACGGTGCAGAAGTTGGAGCACGTGAAGGCCGATCAGATCCTGACGATTACCGAACCTGGCCAGCGGCAATCGCCAGCGTCCGGAGTTGGAGGGAAAGCACAATGATGGCAGCCTCCACAGCGCGCGATCGGCGGAACATGCTGTTCCTTCCTGCACTCGCTGGTATCGCGATGACTTTTGTTCTCTGCGCGGCCTGGACGGTGAGCGCGCAAGTAGCCGCTTCTCCGGCCGGCGTGCCATCGCCGAACTATCTCACTCCCATTGCCGCGAAGTTCTCACCCGATGGCGCGAAGTTGTATGTCGTGTGCGAAGACGACGATTCCGTGCTGGCTGTCGATGTGCGCACCCAGCGTGTGGTGAAAAAAGTAAAAGTCGGCCACAAGCCAAAAGATCTCGCGGTGTCCGTCGACGGCAAGACACTCTATGTCTCCAATGAATGGAGCGACAGCGTCAGCGTAGTCGACACGGCAACGTTTCAAGTGCAAAAGAGTTTGCAGACCGGATGGGGTCCAAGGGGGGTGACAACCGACCGGCCTGGAAAAACTCTCTATGTGGCGAACAGCATCGGCAATGACGTGTCGGTCATCGATCTCGCCACTGGCACTGAAAGAAAACGGCTCACGGCTCTGCGCTCACCGCATTATGTGCAACTTTCACGCGATGGCCGCCACGTGTACGTGTCCAACATCCTGGCGCATCTCGAATCCGCGGACGAAGCGCCGGTTTCGGAATTGATGGTCATCGACACGCAAACGCAAACCGTAGCCGAACGCATCCTGTTACCGGGAGCGCTGGAAATGCGGCACATTGCGGAAGCGCCGGGGCCGCAGGGCGGTTACCTTCTGATTCCGCTGATGCGCCCAAAAAATCTGAATCCGCTGATCCAGGTGGACAACGGTTGGATCCTGACGCACGGCGTGGCGATCGTGCGCCCGGGACAAACCAGCACCGCGACGCAAACGCGCGCTGAAGTCACGCAGATTCTGCTAGACGATATCGACCGCTACTACGCCGGCCCGGATGGCGTCGCTTTCACACCAGACGGCCGCTACGCGTTGGTGACCCACGCCGAAGCCGCCACCGTTTCCGTGATCGACACCAAACTGCTACAGCAGCGTTTACGCAGCGTATCGGCAGCGGACTTGCCGAACCGCCTCGACACTGCGCGCCAAATAGTCATCCGCCGCCTGCCAACGCAATCGAACCCGACGGACGTAGTCGTGGCGCCGAACGGGCATTCCGCCTATGTCATCAATCGATTGGACGACAGCCTGACGGCCGTCGATATTCCCCAATTTCGAATTCGCGCAAGAATCGACCTGGGCGGCCCGAAGGAAATCACGGCTCTTCGTCAGGGAGAGCAACTCTTCCACGATGCTAAATTCTGTTTTCAGGGCCAATTCTCCTGCGCCACCTGCCATCCGGACAACCACATTGACGGTGTCGCATGGAATCTCGAAACACCGCAACTCGGCCGCGACCGCGTGGCCAATCGCACGCTGCGGAATATTGCAGACACTGCGCCGTTCAAGTGGAATGGTCACAATCCAGACCTGGAAACGCAGTGTGGACCGCGGATCGCCAAATTTTTATTTCATTCGGAAGGCTTCAACGACGCGCAGCTTGCGAATCTCGTGGCCTTCATCAAGTCGATTCCACTTTCGCCTAATCGCCATCTCGCAGCGGACGGGCAGTTCAGCTCACCCCAGGAACGCGGCCGTGACATTTTCTTCCGCAAGGGCTGCGACACCTGCCATCCTCCCGCAACGCATTACACCGCCAAAACAAGTTTCGATGTAGGCACCGCCGCGAAGTACGACACGTCCGGGCTCTTCGACATTCCGCAACTCGATCGCATTTACGAAAAGCCGCCGTATTTGCACAACGGCGAAGCGCGTTCCCTGGAGGAAATCTGGACGCTGTATAACCCCAACGACAAACACGGGGTCACGTCGGACATGTCCAAAGAGCAATTGAACGATCTGGTGGAATTTTTGAAAACGCTGTAGCAGCAGCCTGACGGCAGTCAGAGCGGAGTAAAGACAATGAGCAGTGAAAAACGAATCCGATGGCTCGTAGGCATAGCAGGAATTTTCGTTTTCTTTCTGGCAGCCCCCGCACTGGCGCAAACCCCTACGCTTTACACCAGGTGGGAAAACTTCACGACTGCCAACGGCATGCCCGACGCCAAAGTCTTCAGCGTGGCCGTGGATGGCGAGCGCGTGTGGGCAGGCACGGAAAATGGCCTGGTGCTCATCGAAAATTCAAAAGTTTCGAAGGTGTACACCACGGCGGATGGATTGCCGAATCGCGTGGTCACCGGCATCGCTGTGGATCAGAAAACCGGCGATGTCTGGCTATCCACCTTCGGCGGACTAAGCCAGTTCTCTGGAGGCAAGTTTCAAAACTACACCAGCATGACCACCGGCCTGGCGAACGACATCGTGTACGCGGTCGCAATTCAGGATGAATTTGTGTGGGCCGCCACCGCCGCCGGGGTTAGCCGCTTCAATACGCGCACGGGCGAATGGTCCATCTTCAGCGAAAAAACCGCGCCGATGCACGAACCTTGGGCTTACAGCGTCGCGGTGGGCGAACAGAAAGTGTACGTGGCTGTGTGGGGCGGCGGCCTTCTGGAATACGACATCGCCGGCGGCTACTGGAAGCCTTACACCGATCCTGACGGCGAAATGGAACTGGTGCTGTTCAAAAATCAGGGATTGATCCACGACATCGTCAGCGGAGTTTCCTACAACCACGACACAAAAATGTTCTGGGCCTCCACGTATTTCGGGATGAGCGGGTACGACGGCCACAACTGGTACAACTATCTCTCCACCGACAGCGGCCTGGCTTCCGATTTCATCAACGCGACACAGACGCGCGGCGACGATGTGTGGGCGTGTACCGACCAGGGACTGAGCTATCTCAATTTCAAAACCAACACCTGGGTCACTTACCGCCCCAGCAAAGAAACCGGAAAAGGCGAAATTCTAATCACCGCGGCGGACAAGAAAGTTACGAAAATCGAAACGCCTACGTCCCTCGCGCACAACTACATCCTGAATCTGGCGTTTCAGGGCGAAGACATTTGGGTGGCCACGGCCGCGGGGCTGAGCCACGGAATCCATCAATCCTACAAGGAAGGTAATTCCAATGAGCAATCAAGAACTCGTCGTTGAAAGCAACCTACCTCTCGAAAGCGCCGCAGTGTCCATTCGCAAGAAGGCCATCGAAGCGCCGAAAGTGTTGAACGAAGCGCATCAATATCCCAGGCCATCTTCGTTCTCGCGAGGAATGCGGCTGGATATCAATGGCGTCACCACCCTTCTGATTTCCGGCACGGCCAGCATCGATGAAAACGGCAATTCCGTTCACATCGGTGACTTTCGGTCCCAGGTTTTGCGCACGTACTGGAACATCACCGGCCTGCTGGCCGCCGAAGGCGCCACCTGGAAAGATATCGTGCGGACCAGTTGTTATCTCCGCGACATCGAACGCGACTACGCCGAATTCAACCAGATTCGCACGCAGTTCTTCCAGGAAATGGGGCTGGAGATTTTGCCGGCGTCCACGGGCATCCAGGCGATTCTTTGCCGGCCGGAATTGCTGATCGAGATCGAAGCCATCGCGATGTTTCCGACCGATCGCAAGTCTTGATTCGCGGCGTTCGCGACCCGCACTTCGTCGTCGCCCTGGTTCTTCCTCTCTTTGGAAGAACCAGATAAAGGGAGGGGTCCATGAGCATTGCGGGAAATGTTGGTCTGGAAGATCTGCCGCGGATTTGTCCCTTGATCAGCCGGAGAGTGCAATCGTCTTTGGACACGGGCGAAACGCGAATTGTCAGCGTGGGGAAAGTGCAATTTGGAGGCGCGCGGCCCGTGGTGATCGCCGGCCCCTGCGCGGTGGAAAGTTTCGACCAGACGCTGGCCGTCGCTCGGGCGGTGAAGGAAGCGGGCGCGGAGATGTTGCGCGGTGGAGCGTTCAAGCCACGCACTTCGCCGCACGATTTTCAGGGGCTTGGCATCGAAGGACTGCGCATCCTGCGCGAAGTCAGCCGCCAAACGGGCCTGCCCGTCGTCACCGAAGTGATGGATCCGCGGCTGGTGGAGACGGTCAGCGAATACGCGGACATGCTGCAGATCGGCTCGCGCAACATGCAGAATTATCCGCTGCTGATCGAAGCTGGAAAATCCGGCAAGCCTGTGCTGCTGAAACGCGGCATGGCCGCCAGTTTGTGCGAGTGGCTGGGAGCTGCGGAGTACATCGCAACAGAGGCAAATTTAGACATCGTGCTGTGCGAGCGCGGCATCAAGGCTTATCCCTGTGGCGAATATTCACGCAATGTGCTGGACCTGAACATTATTCCAGCCGTCAAAGCGGAGACGTTCCTTCCGGTGATCGCCGATCCCAGCCACGCCACCGGAGTCGCCAGCATGGTTGAGTCCGCCAGTTGCGCGGCCATTACATTTGGCAGCCACGGACTGATCGTTGAGGTCGCTTGCGATTATCCGGGAGCAGCCAAGCCTCGATGCGATGCAGTGCAGGCGATTTCTCCCGCCACGTTAAAAAATATTGTCCGGTTCATCGATATGCGCGCGGAGCAAAGCGCGTTGAGGAAGGCCTATGTGGTGTAATCCAGCATCGATTCGCAGAAATTTTTGTATGGCGCCGTGTTGCGCGTTCTTACTGCTCGTTGCGGCCGATGTGCGCGCACAATCCACCGGAGCGGAAACCCCGGCAACCCAGAAGCCCGCAGCAACTGCTCCGCGTTATGCCAACATGCCGGAGGACGCGGTTCCGTTTGGGAAATTCACCAAGCCCTACAAAGAGTGGTATCTGACCGACGACACGCTCGCGTATAACGGCGCGGCTCGCGAACGCGTCACAACCGAATTTGACGCGTCGGACACCGTGAACATCGGTTTTCTCGGCCCGATCCAAAATAATCCGGAATCCCCGTATGGACTTGCCATGCTGCATGGTTCGCAGCTCGCCATTTCGCAGGCAAACGCCAAAGGCGGATTCCGCGATTCAAGCGCATCTGGTGCAAAACTTTATGAATTGAAGGTACACGCCGATTCTGCGCAGTGGGGCGCGTCTTCGACGGAAGCGGTGAAAATGGTGTTCGACGAACACGTGGTCGCGATCCTAGGCTCAGTCGACGGAGCGTCCACGCACATCATGCTGCGCGAAAGCCTGAAGCTGGAATTTCCCATCATGGATACGGCGACCACCGACCCCACCGTGACGGAAACACGCATCCCCTGGCTGATCCACGATTTTCCCGACGATCGCCAGCAGGGATACGCGCTTGCCGCAGCGGTTTTCAAAGAACGAAAGTTGAAGAGAATCGGCGTGATTCGCGCTCAAACGCGATATGCGCGAGTGGGCGTGCAAAAATTCTTCGATGAAGCCAAGCGCCTTGGCCATGTGCCCGTACTCGAGGTGAAATACGAACGCGGCGATCAGGATTTTTCAGCGCAGTTGCAGATGCTGAAAAACGCCCGCGTCGATGGCGTTGTGATTTGGGGCGAAGTCCCCGAAGCGGCAAAAATCCTGACGCAAATGCACGCCATGGGAATGAAACAACCAGTGTTTGGTCCCAGCCGGCTGTGTTATCCGCAGCTGATAGAAGCCGCCGGCCCGGCCGCGGAAGGCTTCGTAACAACGGCAGCCATAGATCCAACGCGGGACGATGCGGCCTGGCGAGACTTTCAGAAAGATTATCGCGCAATGTTCCACGAAGAGCCGGACGCCTACGCAGCTTATGCCTACGATGGCATGAATCTTCTCCTCGCCGCCGTGACAAAAGCCGGACTGAATCGCGGAAAAATCATGGACGCGCTGCGTGACCACCAAGGTCAAATAGTTGACGGGGTAGCAGGCCGCGCGCAGTTTGACCATACCTTGAACAACATCGCCCCGCTCACGATGGCGCGTATCGAGAACGGGAAATTCGTATACTCGCCATCCAAAGCGGCGAACGAACTTGCAGTTAGCGAAGACGCTGGGATGCATTGATGCACTTGCGTTTCACGATCGCGGCTAGGTTTTCTCCGTGGTTGCTGTTATTTCCGGCACTTTGGTTTCCATGTTTTCCCGCGCGAGCACAATCGGAAGCGGCGAGCGCGAAGCCATACGCTGTGCTCGACCGGCAGAATGTCGCTTATCGCGGCCCGCTCTCCCCGACAGCGGCGGACCAAACGGGTGGAACAGTCGTCATCGGCATGATTCTTCCACTGAAAGGTTCTCAGGAATCGCAAGGCAAGGCGCTTCTCGTCGCGGCCCAATTGGCGATTGAGGAAGAACAGGCAAAAGGGCCGCTTGTAGATGGCCGTCGTTTGGAAATCGTTGCTCGAGACGAAACTGGTCCGTGGGGTCAGGTGAGCACACAGATTCTCAAATTGGTGGACGAGGATCGCGCCGTGGCCATCTTCACTTCCGCGAACGGACCCTCCGCACATTTAGCGGAGCAAATAGCCAACAAACTCAGTGTTCCGATTCTGACACTGGCAAGCGATCCGTCCACGACACAAGCCAATGTCCCGTGGATCTTCCGCCTTGGCCCGAGCGATACGGACCAGGCGCGCGCGTTCTGCCAGCGCGTTTACGCCGAGCTTCACCTGCAAAAGGTCTTGCTAGTCGCTCAAATGGATCATGACGGCAGGACCGGCGCCGCCGAATTCGAAAAAGCCGTCAAGGAACTCGGCGCCACTCCACCGCAGCGTTTCGAACTGACCGGTTCCGCGGGAAATCTGAAATCCTTCGACGAACTTCTGCAAACAAACGCTCCCGAAGCAATCGTGTTTTGGACCGATACGCCAACCGCTGGTCAATTGCTTCCCCTCATACAAAAAATACGCCCGGTGATTCCAGTGTTCCTCAGCCGGAAATCTGCAGATTTGGGCGTTACCGGAACGTCGTCAGGGGAATCCTTCGCGGTTGATTCAGCAGACGCAGGCCAGGCCGCCAAGGCGAGCAACTTCCGCGAACTCTATCGTGCGCGAACAGGAGAAAACGCCGGATTCGCTGCCGACGAAATCTATCTGGCAGTGCGCATGGTCGCCACTGCACTGCGCGCCACCGGAGCCAATCGAGTGATCCTACGCGATTACCTGGCGAACCAGGAAATCTCACGCGAACCCGAAACCCTCATGCCCTTCGATCCGGCAGGCAACGATCTGCGCAAACTCGCCCTCGTCAAACTGCAAACCAACAGCCCTGCTAAGCCTTGAGCTGCCGATAGCGACGAATGACGGCATTCGTTGAACTGTCGTGCTTCAGCGCCGGTTCCGTCTTGCTCTCTAACTCAGGAATGATGCGTTGCGCGAGCACCTTCCCCAATTCCACGCCCCACTGGTCAAACGAATCGATGTGCCATACCGCGCCCTGCGTGAACACGGCATGTTCATAGAGCGCGACCAGTTTGCCCAGCGCTTCCGGCGTCAGGCGTTCCAGAAGCATTGTGTTGGACGGGCGATTTCCTTCGAACACGCGATGCGGCACAAGCCAGTCCGGCGTGCCTTCCGCCTTCACCTGCGCCGGCGTTTTCCCAAACGCCAGCGCCTCGCTCTGCGCGCACACATTGGCCACCAGTATGTCATGGTGGCGCCCCAGCGGATTCAGCCCCTTTCCAAAAGCGATAAAGTCGCAGGGAATAAGCCGCGTGCCTTGATGGATCAATTGATAAAAAGAATGCTGGCCGTTTGTGCCGGGCTCGCCCCAGAAAATCGGACCGGTATCGTAATTGACTTTCACCCCCTCCAGCGTCACGTGCTTGCCGTTGCTCTCCATCGTCAATTGCTGAAGATAAGCGGGAAAGCGCTTCAAGTATTGCTCGTACGGCAGGACCGCGATGGTTTGCGCGTCAAAAAAATCCGTATACCACAGGGCGAGCAATCCCAGCAGCACCGGCAGGTTTCGCTCCAATGGCGCGGTGCGGAAATGCTCATCCATTTCGTGAAAGCCGTTCAGCATGGCGCGAAAATTGTCCGGGCCAATGGCAAGCATGGTGGAAAGTCCAATCGCGGAGTCCATCGAATAGCGGCCGCCAACCCAATCCCAGAAACCAAACATGTTGGCCGTATCGATGCCAAACTTAGAAACTTCCGCGGCGTTCGTTGAGACCGCCACGAAATGCTTGGCCACCGCCTTTTCATCCCCGCCCAGTCCTTTCAGCGCCCAATCACGCGCCGTGTGGGCGTTGGTCATGGTCTCCAGCGTGGTGAATGTTTTAGAGGAAATAATAAACAACGTTTCGGCGGGATCGAGAGCTACGACAGCTTCGGCAAAATCCGTGCCATCGACGTTAGAGACGAAGCGAAAGGTCATGCTGCGCTCGCTATAAAATTTCAGAGCCTCGTAAGCCATGACCGGCCCCAGATCCGAGCCGCCGATGCCAATATTGATCACGTTGCGGATGCGTTTCCCCGTGTGACCTTTCCACGCGCCGTTGCGGACGCGATCGGAAAATTCCGCCATCTTGTCCAGCACCGCGTGTACGTCCGGTACCACGTTCTTTCCATCCACCAGAATGCTGGCATCCCGCGGCGCGCGCAGCGCCACATGCAACACCGCGCGATTTTCCGTTATGTTGATTTTTTCGCCGCGAAACATCGCGTCCCGGCGTTCCTGCACGTGCGATTCCCTCGCCAGATCGAGCAGCAGCTTGATGGTCTTCTCCGTAATCAGGTTCTTGGAGTAATCCAGGTAAATGCCTAGCGCCTCAACGGTAAAGCGCTCTGCGCGCTTGGGATCGTCCGCGAAGAGTTTCTTCAAATGAGTTGCCTGAATCTGCTTGTGGTGCGTCTTCAGTGCCGCCCATGCTTTGCGCTTGGTCAATGGCTTAACCGGCAAAGCCTTCGGGGTGCTCTTTGTGCGTGCTGCCATGGCAGGCTCCTTAGTAATAGGTTCAAGCTTTATCGCGGACAGGACTCTTGGCCAACGTCGGGCCTTTCGCAACCTCAACATTCCACAGACGGAAGCCGCCAAGAAACGCGTTGAAGTTGTCTCCCGCCCGGCAACGCGGCGGAAGCACTTTCAATTTTTTCACGTTGCCCCCTCCCAGCACCACTTCGTCCGGCTCCAGCGCTATCGTCAACTTCTCCACTACATCCGCCACATTCTTGCGCCACTTCTTCTTGCCGTACTTCTTCAAACCACGCAGGCCCACATAATCTTCGTACGTACCTTTCTTGTACGGCAGATGCCCGAGCTCCATTGGTTCGACGGCACCGTCCACTACCATTGCCGTCCCCAATCCCGTGCCCAGGCCCAGGAAGAGCATGCGGCCCTTCTTGTAACTCCCCAGCGCCTGCATCGCCGCATCGTTCAAGATTTTGATGCGGCAACCGAACGCGCGTTCATAAGAAAATCCGACCCAACCCTTACCAAGATTGTGCGGCTCCAGGAGCGGGCGGTCTCGCATCACCGGGCCCGGGTACCCCAAGGAGATGGCATCGAATTTCCAGTCCTTCGTCAGCTTCCTCACGCCCTTGACCATTTCCGCCGCGGTCATCTTGGGGCCGGATTCAAATTTGCGAGGCGTGTCCCCGCCGCTAAGAAGCACCTTTACGTGAGTTCCGCCGACATCGATGGCAAGCACCTTCATTTTTAGCGCCTCCTTGGAATGAACCTCGGGCTGTCCGGCAAGGCTAAACAAAGCCCCAAAGAGTGTACCGAAAATTGCCCCATTCCGGCTCGCAGGACTGTAAAAAGTGCCGAGACGAAAGCGCGAGGATGCCGAAACAGTGGGTACCAGGGCCCATAACGAAACAATTACACACGACACTAACTCGCCATCCCTGCGCAAACCAAATCATTGCCATTCAAAGTCTTGCACAGGGTTTCCTCAACATCTGCTTGACACCGTCCGCAATGAGAAGTAGTTTTTCCTCCATGTTTTTTACTGGAATCATTGCTTGATTCCTTTCGTTGGGGTGTTTGCGGGGCGGAGAGCCTGAGTACTAACAAACTGGTGCGCTTCTCCTAATTTCGGGATCGTTCCGGAACCGGGAGGGCGCTTCGTTATTTTTCAGGCGCTTCATCGGGAAAGTCCGTTGGTCGGTTATGCCGAGAGGGGTGAGGAGAATGTGTAAGCGATTCTTATTTGCCGTTGTAGCCTGCTTTGCAGTTTTGTGCTGCTGTGGGCAGCGCGCCTACGGTCAAGCCGTCGGCAGCCTTCAGGGAACGGTGACAGACAAATCCGGCTCTGCGATTTCCGGAGCCAAGGTCACCATCACGTCGCAAGCAACGGGCGCGACGCGCGAAGCCGAAACCGACGATTCCGGGCATTACACCATCAATCTGCTTCCGGCCACCACCTACACCGTTCGCGTGGAGTACAAAGGTTTCCAGACAGCGGAATCAAAGGACGTCAAGTTGCAGGTCGACGAGGCGCGCGAACTGGATTTCAGCCTGTCTCCCGCTACCGTCAGTTCCTCGGTGGAAGTGTCGGCCGACGCTGTGGCCGTTGAAACCGCGAATCCCACGCTCGGCCAGGTGATCACCTCGCAGCAAGTGTCGCAGCTGCCCTTGAACGGCCGCGATTTCGTGCAACTCGCCACGTTGACGCCCGGCACCACGCAGGAAACCAACCCCAATAGCTTTTTCACCAGCGGCTCCAGCAGCGAAGTCGCAGCCCGCGGTTCGTACTCTCTCTCGGTTGGCGGTTCTCGTCCCAATGCCACGGATTGGATGCTGGACGGCGCGGACGACAACGAATTGACGGCCGGCGGTGTGGCCATCTACTCCTCGATCGATTCGATCCAGGAGTTTAAGGTGTTGACTTACAACTATTCCGCCGAATACGGTACCCGCGCGGGACCGACAGTCCTCCTCACGACCAAGTCCGGCTCCAACGATTTTCACGGCTCGCTGTTTGAGTTCCTGCGCAACACGGATTTGGACGCAAAGAGCTTCTTTGCCACTTCCACCGAAAAATTCAATCTCAATCAATTCGGTGGTTCCATTGGCGGTCCGATTCGCAAGAACAAGACCTTCTTCTTCGTCGACGGTGAGCAAAAATACCAGCGCCATGGCATCACCTTCGAAGGTTTGGTGCCCACAGCAGCGATGCGGAACGGCGATTTCACAAACGACGCATTCGGCAAGCAGGCGGGCTTGATCAATAACCCGAACATAGCCGGTTCAGCCGACCCGCACTTTCGCTGTGACGCATCCGGTAATCCTCTGCCGCTGAGCCCTGCGAACGACGGCAGCCAGGTGGCCGGTGGAACGGACTGCAACAAGATTCCTTCGGGCTTGCTGAATCCTCTTTCGCAGAAAATGATCAATTTCTTTCCGCTGCCAAACTTGACGGGCAGCACCACAGCCAATTTTCTCTCTGAACCTGTGCGCAGCCTGGACGAGACCAAGTTCGACATACGCGTGGATCAGAATTTCTCCAGCTCCGATTCTCTTTTCGCGCGCTTCAGTTACGATCAGGCCGGCTCTTACGTACCGGGCGGCGCGCCGGGATTTGCCGCAGCCAATGCGTTCGCCAGCAACCAGGGGATTCTCAACCACGCTCGCAGCGTGGCCATCGGGGAGACTCACGTCGTTAGCCCTACCACGGTGAACCAGTTTACGTTCGGCTACAGCCGCATTTTCGACTACATCACTTCCCAAGGCACCGGCACGTGCGAATCTGCGTCTCTGGGCATCCCCGGCGCCAACACCAGTTGCGGCGGTTCAGCGGGTACCACCTGCCAAGGCTATAGCTGCGGATTAACCTCCACCGAGTTTGAAGGCGGCTACTGGTCGTTGGGTGATCGCGGTTACTCTCCGTTCCAAGGCGGAACCAACGTCTTCTCCATCAACGATTCGTTCGACATGATTCGCGGCAAGCATGACATCAAGATCGGCGGCAACATTCGCGCCAACCAGATGAATGTCGGTACGGAGGGCTTCCAGGACGGGTTCTGGGTCATCAGCGGCGGCTTCTCGGGTAATCCTGTGGCTGATTTCATGCAAGGTATCACCAGCCTTGCTATCCACGATCAAACCTTTCCCACAGACAGCCAGTACCCTGGTGGACCTGTGACCGGCCGGCGCTGGAAGATTTATCGTCCCTATGTTCAGGACGATTGGCGCATAACCAAGAGCCTAACGCTGAATCTTGGCTTGGCTTGGGATCTGACGACTCCTATCTCTGAAGAACACTGGCGTCAGGCTGATCTTGTCGCCGCAACCGGACAACTCTTGATTCCCGGCGAGCCCGGAATCGGTCCAGACGCGGGAGTCCAAATGAACTGGACGGCATTCGAACCCCGCCTCGGCGCTGCCTGGAAAGTGTTTGGCAGCGACAAGACCGTGATTCGCGGCGGCTACGCCATCTTCCACGATTCGGCCTGGAGCATGGGCGCCCAAGGTTTGTGGCAGAACCCCCCATTCTTTGCTGAATCCGATGCCTTCGCCGGCGGCACTGCTTGCGCGTTTGCAACTTCTTATTGCGCCACCCCGGCAGGTGGATCGCTATCTCCGTCCGCTTTGAACATTTCCAATGGATTCGAGGTCTTTCCAACGCGGCCGAATCCGGCCACGTTTAGCGGTTCGTTGAACGCCCAGGATACGAATTCCAAGCTGGGCAAAGTACAACAGTTCAACGTCAACCTCGAACGCCAACTACCCGGCCAGATCGTGCTGACTGCCGGGTATGCGGGTTCACGTGGCAGCCACCTTTTGATTTTCGGGAATGACCTCAACACCAGCAGCCCGAGTGGCTGCGTCGCGGGCGGTTCCTACACGCTCGGTTGCCTGCCAGGCGGCGCTCCGTATTTTCCATTCCCGTCTACCTATCCTTATGCGTTCAACACCATCTATTGCGTCTGCGACACCGGCAAAACCAGCTACGACTCATTCCAACTGAAAGCCGAAACCAAGTCCACGCGTTACGGCATTTACGCCTTGATCGGTTACACCTACTCCAAGACGTATGACAATGGCCTATCCGATGGCTTGGGCACAAACCTGGGCGCAAGCTACTTCCCGCTGCCGAATTGGCAGAAGCTGGATTGGGCGCTTTCGCAAATCAACCTGAACAACAGCTTTACCGCCAGCGTGATTTACGACTTGCCCTTCGGTAAGGGAAAGAAATTTGGCAACGATTGGAATAACGTGACCAATTCCCTTCTTGGCGGCTGGCAGGTTACCCTGATCGAAAAGATCACTTCCGGATTCCCGGTTCCGCTGATCGACAGCAACAACACTTCTGGCGTGTTCTTCCAGAACGGAAACGGAAACAACTACAACCGGCCGAACTACGTGGCAGGATGCAACCCGACTGCCGCCAATCACAGCCAGCTCGTCTGGATCAACCAGGCTTGCTTCCCGACCGCGGCTCCTGGCGAACTTGGAAACGCCAGCCGTGTTCCGGCCACCGGCCCGGATTTCGTGAACACAGACTTCTCCCTGATCAAGCAGTTCGCGCTGCCCTGGGAGAACATGGGCCTGAACTTCCGCGCGGAGTTTTTCAACTTGTTCAACCACGCGCAGTTCGGTATGCCAGTCAATGACCTGAATGCACCGGGCTTCGGCACCGTGAACTCGACCGTAAACAATCCACGGCTGATTCAGTTTGGATTGAAGCTCACGTTCTAACGACTGCTCACAACTTAACCTCACTCGCCGCCCCGTCAGATCTCTGGTGGGGCGGTTTTCCTTTGCGCGCTGATTTATTTTTCGTTCAGTGGGAATCCGGCGTGGCTGGCGGAGCAGCGGGCGCTTGGCCTCGAAGCGTGTACACAAATTGCGGAATCTCGTGGCGCTCGCGTTCCGCATCCTCATTCTTTTTTTCCGAGAGCTGCTTGAAGATCGCGATTTCCTGGCGGGCTTTCTCGGTTTCGCCCGTGCGCCGGTAAATCTGCGCCAGCCGGTAATGCGCATCATCCGGGCTCGGCGTATTTTCGATGGCCTTTTGCAGCGCCGCGATGGCCCCAGGAAAGTCTTGGCGGTCCGTCAGCAGAATGCCAAGTTGCAGGTACGCGTCGCCGAGATGCGGATCAAGCTTCACAGCAGTCTTCAACTCCCCCTCCGCCACATCCGAATGATCCGGATGCGCTCCTTGTTTGAGCAGCGCCGCGCCATAGAGATAATGCGCCATGGCCATTTCCGGATGCAGGCTCGCGAAACGCTTCATGCGATCCGTCCACGCCGCCGGGACAACTTGTTCTGCGGCCTGCAGCCGGCCGAGAAAAAGATAAGGAGTGGGATCGGCAGGGCTTAGATCGCAAGCCTCAAAAAATATTTGCTGTGCCTCATCCTTGGAGCGCTGTGCGTACCACGCTGCGCCCAGCCCCAGCAGCATCCGGCTGGATTGCGGATATAGCCGGTGTCCCTTGGTGAAAACCTCGATGGCCGGCTCAGGTGCATGATGCAAGAGCAACTCCGCGCCCCATGCAAACAAATGCGGTTCCGTGGGCTGCATTTCCGCGGCGCGCTGATAGTCGCGCACCGCATCAACGGGATGGCCTTCGCTTTCCTCGATCTCGGCAAGTTGGGCGCGCAGGCCCGCGTTGTCTTCTTTTGCGAGTGCGGCGCGAATCGCTGCTTCTTGCGAGGCAGCGGTGGAAGCAGCCGCGCTAGAGGTGGCGGCGCCTTCGCGGGCCAGAGAAGCGGTTTCCTTGGACAACGCATTGCTGTTGCGAACAATGGGACCAGAGCCGTGGCCACCGAGGGCGGTGGTATCGGTGACGCCCGCAACGGTGAACGCGGGTTCGTCGGAGAAGGCCATGCCGGTGGATGCGTCTTTCGCAGATGTAAGGGAGTTTTGCTTCGTCAGGAACAGCACGATGGATTTATTTTCCTGTGCGTGGAGAACAAACGGTCCCTTCACGCAGTCCTCGTAACCCGACAGTTTCGCGCGCAGTGTGTAATTTCCGGCGGGCACGCCGGCAAAACGAAATTGCCCCTGCGCATCTGCCGTGGAAGTAAGCGCGTGGGCAGCATCGGCTCCTTCCAAAGTAATCGTGGCTGCGGCAACAGGTTGGTTTTGCGCGTCCTGCACCTTGCCGGAGACGACGGCCGTGGCCGTTTTGGCGGCGTCTTGCGCGCGGAGTTGTATCGCGCAGAGCGCCAACAACACACCGAGAAAGCCTGCAATGCGAATCGTTGTGGATGAAAATGTACGCATGAACGAGGGAACACTCAAAACCCTGGTGAATCCCCATTCTAACGGTGGATGGCGGCGCAGGCAATTAATGGTGGTGTACTGCGCGCTGTTAGTCCAATTGCTTCAATTCGGCCTTTGCCTGCGGGTGATCCGGATGTTGTTCCAGCAGTTGCCGCAGAACCGTCTTTGCTTTTTCCCGGTCGCCCTGGATGGCGTAAACACGCGCCAGATTCAGGTACGCCTGATCGTACTCCGGCGCCACGCGTATGGCTTGTTCGAAACTTTGCGTCGCTTCGGCGGGTTTCCCAGTGTGCAAATAAAGAATGCCAAGATTATTCAGCGCTTCGGGATAAGCAGGACGCGCGGCGATGGCCTTTTGCAAATACTCGTACGCGTGCTCTGTGTCATTCTGCTGCGCATACACCATGCCGAGGCTGTAATTCGCCTCCGGGTCATCTGGATTGATGGCCAGCGCGCGCTCCAGCATGGTTTTGGCCTGCGCCCAATCCTTCTTCTGGCGGTAAGCACTGCCAAGATTCCCCAAAGCGATCGAGTGTTGCGGGTCGATCTGCAAGGCATGCTGGAAATATTCGATCGCCGCGTCGAAATTCCCTTCGCGTGCCGCCAAAATTCCGAGGTTGTTCCATGCATTGGGCAGCGTGCCGGGATAACTGGCATGCAGCTTCAACGCGCGCTGAAAACAATCGAGCGCTTCCGTCGTTTTCTGCAGCTGTAGGTAGGCGCTGCCCAGGCCGTAGAGTGCTTCCGCGCTATTTGGGTCGTCTTTTAACGCTTGCGCAAAAAATTCCTGGGCCTGCTGAAAATAGCCGCGTTCGTAAAAGACAAAGCCAAACGAAAGATAGTTGCGTTCGAACTCGTACGTCTCGTGCAGCCCTGCGAACGGAAGCGCTTTTGCCAGGCGCTCCGAGTCGTTCTTTGGAATACCCTGGACGTCCCCCTCGAACTTTTTGGGAGAAAACGACCCTTGATAAATCTTCACGATATTTCCCGCAGGATCGACGAGGAACGAAATCGGCACGCTCATATCTCGATGGCGGTCGAAGATCTGCCGGAAGAGGAGATTATAAACGGCGATGATATCTGGCGAAGCTTTCAGTACCGGGAACGAATACTGCTCCTTGGCCGACGACGATTCGGTAGCGTCGACATCGATCACTAGCAATTCGAAGCCTTTGCTGGCCAATCCGCCGTGCGCGCGCTCGAACTCCGCCAGTTTTTCTTGCGCGCCCGCCACCGTTGCCGACCAGAATTGCAGAAGCACTGGCTTGCCACGGCGAGATCCCAAGCTTTCGCTGCGCCCTCCGCTGCCAGGAAGAGAAAATTCCGGAGCCAGGACCGGAGCGAGCAGCCACGTTTCCACGTTCTGCGGCAAAACCTCCCTGGCTTCTGGCGTCTCCGCAATCGCCACTGAATTCGCGGACTTGCGATAAGGCTCCATGCGCGTGGGAACAAGCCCCTCCTCGATCCAGATTCTGTGGTTCATGGGTAAATCCCGCAGCTTCTGCGTGAATCCGCTCGGCCATTGAATCGTGGCGTGAATAGGAGACGGCGCGCGGCCCAAGCCAAAAAAAATCTCTTTCGTGTGTTGCGCCAAAAATCCGGAACCGCAGCGGACCGTGCGGGTCTGCAGCCCAGCCATCGTTTCGATGGTGATTTTGGCGCCGATGGCGTCGCGGTTGCTCTTCTTGCCAATGAGCCGAAAAGAGATCGCCGGTGGCAGCTCGGGCAGTACATTTTTCAGATAGCGCAACTGCGGGCTGTTGCGATTTTTCAGGACAACTTCCACCCGGCCATCGAGATCAAAGTCTCCCAACGCAAATGTGCGGCCATCTTCCACGAAATCTGTTCCGACAACTCCGGAAATGTCGGAGAAGGTTCCCTCCCGATTATTGAGATAGTGCACGTTGCGTTCGAAGCCGCTCCAGGTGCGATCCGAACGGATCAGGTCGTTGATCGCGTTCCAGGCCTGCTCGTATTCGTGGCTCGGCCGGGATTGATTGGGAGAATTCGCCACGACCTGGCGCCAGAAAAAGCTGTTCAAATCGTCGCGTGTCGTCCCCGTGACCATCCCATTGGCAATATAAATGTCTGCGAAACCGTCGTGATCAAAATCCCAGGCGTCGCTGGACCAGGCCCACCGTCCCATCGTGGTTCCTGAGCGCATGCCAGAATCTTCGAAAGCACTACCTTTGTTTCGGAACAAACTGTTGCCCATCGCGTGCTGGTGATAAAGCGCGCGGGCCTCAGCACCCGCTTCCTTCTGGAAAATAGTTTGCTCAGAGACGCGCAGGCCGGCGGCCGTCCACATATTGGCAACGTACAAATCTTCGCGGCCATCGTTGTCGAAGTCAGCCCACGCCCCGCTCATCCCGGCGCCTACATCCTCGACTCCGGCTTCGCGCGCGACGTCGGTAAACGTGCCGTCGCCATTATTTCGATACAGGTTCTTGCGCCCGAAATCATTCACGACGTACAGGTCCGGCCAGTTATCGCCGTTGTAATCGTCCCATGTGCAACAAAAGCTATAGCGCGTGTTGTTCTGTTCCAGATGAGATTCCCGAGTGACATCACGAAACGTTCCATCGCGATGATTGCGCATCATGAAATTGGGTGGCCCATTTTCCGCGTCAAAATAAGGCATGGGGTAACGATACTGGTCCGCGCCTTGATAGTAGGAATAAAGACAGAAATAAATGTCCAGCCAGCCGTCGCGGTCATAATCGGCAATCGCAGCGCCGGTGAACGTGCCCTGCGGGGGATTCGCAAACTGAAATGCGTCAGGCTGCAAACGAAACTTGCCCCCGCCTTGATTGAGAAATAGGAGCGGCCCCGAAGCGCGCACAACAATCAAGTCTTGGTGGCCGCTGTTATTGATGTCGGCAAATAAGGCGCACGCGGTGTTTTCCAAGACTCCCACTCCAGCTGCGCCGGTGATGTCCTCAAACGTCCCGTCGCCGCGATTGCGAAACAGCCGGTTGGGAAGCCCGGAGGGTTGGCAAACATATATGTCGTCCATTCCGTCGCCATCCACGTCGGCAACCGCGACACCGTTGTGGCCGTAAATATCAATACCGCTGGCGCCGTCGAGAACCGTTCGCCAATAATCCGTCCCGGGAATAAACTGCGCGGCGTAAGAAGGATTTCCGGAGAAGGCGTGTGCAGCCGTGTCTTGGAAGACAGGAACGGAAGAACGGCAGCGCTCTTCCTCCCGAGTCGTCCATTTTCGGAGGCGCATTTCGCCGGAAGTCAGGC
This sequence comes from Candidatus Acidiferrales bacterium, assembly GCA_963709705.1. Lineage (GTDB taxonomy): Bacteria > Acidobacteriota > Terriglobia > Acidiferrales > UBA7541 > Acidiferrum. The sequence goes on along the minus strand of CAVPXU010000009.1, from coordinate 39,227 downwards.
GCTCCCAAAGCAATTCCCAATACCCGATGCGTTGCTCGCGATGAAATCCGCTGCCCGTGCCCACGAATTCGAAACGCACGATAGTAGCAAGGGAGACTGGACGGGAATTGCCGTCCGTTGAGGCCGCATCCGCACGAATGCTTACCACCTGAAACTCAGCGGTAATAATTTTCGAAAAAGTGACGAGCGAAGAACGCAACTCCGCGAGAAACGATTCAGCCGTCAGCGCAGTTCCCGCGGCATATTGGACCTTCCACACTTTAAGGAACGGTGTTTCGCGAACAGTGCGCTCCTGAGCGGGTTTCTGGGAGTTGCCCACAAAGCCGGGCGCAATCGCTTTGCGCAAGGCATCAGTCCTTGCCGGCGCGGCCAAAAGCTCTGAACTCCACTCGCGGAAAATCACCTCAACCTGATCCTGATATTTTTCGGTGACGAAATCGTCAAAACCGGCGGGCACTTTGCTCAAAATAGCTTCGATCCCTCTTTTTGCGCGGTATTCCGGGTGAAGCTGTAACTCGAGCGGCGCGATTGCCGTATGTTGCGAGATAAAACGAACGAAAGGCGAAGAAAAACCCGCAGGCAAAAAAACGAGCGGCGCTCCCTGGCAGTATTGGAGAAATCTACGGCGGCTAAGATCGGTGGGACGGCATTTCTTCCAGGACCTGCTCAGACAGATGCTCCCTGAAGTGCGGCTGCAAAAACGGCAATGTAGCATCGGGGTTGAGACGCGTCAAGTTTGTGCCCGGCTGGGGCCCAAAACGCGAACTTTGGCTATGATACTCTTGCAAATGATCCGCGGCGCGCTTGAATCGACATGAATTTTCCCCAATCCTGGCGACTGAACCTGCTTTTAGTGCTTCTGCTGATTCCCGGAAGTGTCGCTGGACAGCAGGCAGCCGGACAAAGTGCCGATTCGTTAATCGTTCACCTGGGCAACGGGTACGAGGCGCTGAAACAGGAGCAATACGAAACAGCGGAGAAGGAGTTTCGCGCGGCTCTCTCCATCGACCCAAGCCTGGCCATGCGCGCGCGTTTCCCTTTGGCCGTAGCCCTGTTCGAGGAACACAAATTCCCCGAATCTCGCCAGGAATTTGAAGGCGTGCGCCAAGTTACCGGTGAGCAGCCTGGAATTTCGTATTATCTTGGACGCCTGGATCTCGAAGAACGCAATTACAAGGGCGCCGTTGAGAATCTCACGAAGGCCAGCGCGCATCCTCCCTTCCCGGATACTGCCTTCTATCTCGGCCTCGCCTATTTGAAACAAGGATCGGACGCCGACGCGGAAACATGGCTGAAAAAAGCCATCCAGGTGAATCCCGACGACTCTCGCGCGGAATATCAACTGGCCACGCTGCTTCGCAAGCAAGGACGGCAAGACGAAGCCAACCAGATTTTTCAGCAGGCCAAGGACGCGAAAGCCCGCAGCGACAAGCAGAGCCAGCTGAAATTCCAGTGTAATCAGGCGCTCGATCGAGACCCGATTGAAGCCGCAACTCCCATCTGCGAACAACTTTACGATCCCAACGATGTCGACAAGCTCACCGCATTGGGCATTCTCTACGGTCAGCATGGCTATCTGGAAAAGGCGTTGAAACCTCTTCAAATGGCTGCCGAGTTGGCGCCGCAATCTCCTCAGATGCAGTACAACCTGGCCTTCACTTATTTTCGCCTGAAACGTTTTGAGGATGCGCGCGGCCCACTCGCGGGCGCGGTCCAGCGCTGGCCCGACCTTTTTCCGTTAAACGCGCTTTATGGAAATGTCCTCTGGAACCTGGGTGAGATGCTACCCGCCTATCAAGCCCTCCATCACGCGCATGAATTAAATGCACAGGACGCGAACACCACCGCGCTGCTCTATCAGTGCACACTGGCATCAGCCGGCCGCTCGCAAAGCGCCGGGGACAACGCGAAGGCATTGGCGTACCTGCAGGAAGCCGCCTCGCTGAATCCCAAGGCTCCCGAGCCGCACCAGCAAATGGCGGCGATTTATAAACATATGGGCCGGCCAGAGCAAGCAAAGGCGGAGGAAGCCAAGTCCGAAGCGCTCGGGAAGCCAACCAAGGACTAGGACTCGCCTGATATTCCGCTTCATTTCTTCTTCAACAATTATCTTTGACATCCTACCCCCGAGAGTATAATGCAGCCGTATAACCCGCCCCGTAGTCCTCACTTCACACCAGACAACGTAGAGGGAGAAAGACCTATGGCTACTTCGATTTTGGACGGGGTTCTGAGCATGGTCACCCCGGAAATGAAACAGGCCCTTGCTTCACGGCTGGGCGAGTCCCCAACCGCAGTTCAGTCGGGAATGGGCACAGCAGTTGCCGCAACTTTGGGAGGATTAGTCAGCAAAGCCGGTGACAGCAGTTTTCTCAACCAGATTATTAGCTTGGTCAGCGGCTCTTCCGGACAAGGCATTCTCAGCAATTTGCCGAGCATTGCTTCCACAGGGACAACCAGTGGAATGAGCGATATTGTCAGCCGCTTTTTGCCAATGGTGTTCGGCGGTCAGCAAAATCAGGTGACAAGTCTGATGACGCAGCGCGCCGGCATCAGTCCGACCGCGGCCAGCAGCCTGCTCCAGACCGCGGTTCCACTTATTCTGGGCTTCTTCGCCAAAATGCATGCTGGAGGTTCTTTGAACACCAGCTCGCTGGCCAACATGTTGACGGCAGAAGGACCCAATCTGCAGAAGTTTCTTCCCACTGGCTTCCTCAGTAATATTCCTTCAGCCACAGCGGGAGTCAGCAGCCGCATGGTTGCCGCGGAACATCGCGCCGAGCAAAAAGTAAAAGGGATGAACTGGATGGCGGTGCTGGGCGTACTTGTAGCCCTGTTCGTCGTGTGGTTTGTGTATCGCGCTCTGGAGGGCTCAAAGACCAGCACCACCGCCGCAGTCGCGAGCAACGTGGTCGGTAACGCCGCCAGCAACGCTGCCACCACCGCCAGCAACGCCGCGAATGCCGCATGGGCCTCGCTCGGCTCCTTTTTCAAAACCACATTGCCGGATGGCACGGAGCTCAACATTCCCCAATACGGCGTGGAGAATAAGCTCATTGCCTTTATCCAGGACAATTCCAAGCCCGTCGATACGAGCACCTGGTTCGATTTCGACCGCCTGTTGTTTGACACCGGCAGCGCTACGCTGCAGCCAGCCTCCGACGAGCAACTGCGCAACATTGCCGAGATCATGAAGGCTTACCCCAACGTGAAAATTAAAATCGGCGGCTATACGGACAATACCGGCGACAAGGCGGCTAACCAGAAGCTGTCCGAGGATCGCGCCAACAACGTGATGACTGAACTCGAAAAGCTGGGCGTTGCACCAGATCGGCTGGAAGCACAAGGCTACGGCGAGGATCATCCCGTTGCCGACAACAGTACGGAAGATGGTAAGCAGAAGAATCGCCGCATCTCGCTTCGCGTAACGGCGAAGTAACAGTTCGGTGGAGCTGCCGGCGCATTAATCAGGTATTGACCGCAGACAAGCGCCGCAAATCGGAAGACTCACCCGGAGTCACTTCTTCATCTGAATCTCCAATAAGCCTGGCAATAACGTTCATCATTTCCTTTGGATCAATCGGCTTCTGAAGGTAGGCATACGCGCCGAAACTCAGCGCCCGCGATTTGAAAGCTTTCTTGTCACCGCCAGAGACAACGATGACGGGGATTTCCGCCAGGTGAGCGGCTGCCTTGAGCTGTGACATGGCGCGGAAACCGTCACCGGCAGTCAATCCAATATCCATGATGATCAGATTCGGTTTGAATCGGTGGGCCTCCCAGAGACAGGAAAGAGGATCTTTCGCAAAAAAAGTTTCATAGTGTTTTACCTTCAGAATAATGTGATAAGCCAGGCGTGTGTCAGAATCGTCCTCAACGATCAGAATCCTCTTCAAGCACATACTCGGACACCCTCCGTTTCCTTTGGTGAGTTTCGCGGCACTTCCGCAGTCAATTTACTGGCGATGACTAGGTGCCTGACGAACAGGTGCAAGCGACGGACCAGCGCAAGTAGCCTGATTTCAATCTGAGAACGCCGGGGTTTGTTCCAGCAAGAAACAAAAGAGGGCGGATGCTGTGCCAATTCCGGTAACGCTCTTCTGGCCTCATCGTCACTAATCGTAAGTTCGTACTCATGTGAAGGATGACAAAGGTGGCCGATTAGGGACGACTGTTCCGATTCGGAAGTCAGTCTGAATTCGCCTGTTGGCTTCGTTGGATCGCTCCACAGGAACCGGAGTGTTATCAGCACATTGCATTTTTCGAGGAATGAAGTGCTTTGGAAAAAGAACTGCACTTTCCGTAAACGGGTTTTTGCGGGCTGGCGTCAGAATTAATGGATGTTTCGATGAAGAACACTGTGGGAAGCAAAGTGGTTGGTTAGATGAGGTTATCGTGAGGCCGTTATGAGCCCGTTATGAGAATGATCAGCCAAATCATGCAGGGAGATGAAAAGCTCACGCCGGAGGAGCTTCGCGTTCGCCTGCGAGAGGCCGAAGAAACCGCTGAAGATCTGAAGCGTTCGAATGCCGAGTTGCAACAGTTTGCAAATGTGGCAGCGCATGATCTACAGGAACCTCTCCGCATGGTGGCGCGCTTTACACAATTGCTGGCGGAGCGCTACGAGGGAAAGCTGGACGCGACGGCCGGCGAGTACATTCGTTTTGCGGTGGACGGGGCAAAGCGCATGCAAACGCTCATCGAGAACCTGTTGGATTCTTCGCGAGCAGGCACTCGCGCACGTCCTGCGTGCCTGTGTGATGCGGAAGAGGTCGTCAAGAACGCACTCAAGAACCTGCGCGCCACCGTAGAGGAAAGCGGAGCAAGGATAGAGGTTGGACCGCTGCCTGGCGTAACTATCGATGGGCCTCAGTTGGAGCGCATATTTCAGAACCTGATTGGAAACGCCATCAAGTTTCGCTCGCGTAATTCTCCCTGTTTCGTTCGCGTCTCCGCGCATCCAGACAAACAGAATTCGGTTTTCAGCGTGGAAGACAATGGCATCGGAATCGAGCTCAAGCACTATAACCACATCTTCCAGATGTTCCAGCGGCATCACGGCACGGATAGTTATGCGGGCAACGGCATGGGACTGGCGGTTTGCAAGAAAATCATCGAAGGCCATGGAGGAAGAATCTGGTTGGAGTCTCGGCCGGGCCGCGGCAGTACTTTTTTCTTCACGATTCCACTGGCTCCCGCGCGCGCGTCCGGGCAGATGAATTATGCCCCCGTGCGTTGAGGCTGTGCCGGTCGAACACGGTCATGAGATGGAAATGGCGACGCTGCGCCGCGAACGACGGGACTATGCCTGCTAAAGGATTCCAGGTGCTCCTGATTGAGGACAATGCCGGCGATGCAGCATTGTTGAAAGGATTCTTGACGCAAAGCCCGATTCATTTTGAGGTGAAGCACGCTCTTGCGATGAGCCGTGCCGCGGAAGAACTGGCTCGCGAAAAACCGGACGCCGTGCTGCTGGATCTGGGATTGCCAGATTCACAAGGATTGGCGACCCTAGCGCAAACTCGGAAAATCGCTCCAAACACACCAGTGGTGGTTCTGACGGGCTTGCAGGATTCGGAATTAGCGCTCCAGGCGCTGCAGGAGGGCGCGCAGGACTATCTGGTGAAAGGAACGGTGCAGAGCCAGTCGCTGGTGCAATCGCTGCGCTACGCCATCGAGCGGCAAAAATTACAAGCGGAAACAGAGCAACTGCGCTTGGAACAGATCGCGCTGAAAGACGATTTTCTTTCGCACGTTTCGCACGAGTTGCGCTCTCCTCTGAACGCCATCTACCAGTTCGTCAGCATTCTTTCGGACGGCTTGGCCGGCGAATGCAATCCTCAACAGCTTGAATACCTCCAGATCATTTCCCGTAACGCCGGGCAACTTCAATCGATGATCGGCGAATTGTTGGACGTGACGCGTGCCGGAGCCGGAAAGCTTTCCGTGGACCCGCAATTGACAGACTTACTTCCTCGAGTCGAGGAAGCGGTGCAGACGGTACAAGCCGCGGCGGCCGCGAAAGGCGTGTCGCTCTCGGCGGAAGTGCCTTCCAACCTCCCGCCCGCTTACGCCGATCCCGACCGCTTCCGGCAGATTCTGGTGAACCTGCTCGAAAATGCGGTCAAGTACACGCAGCAGGGGGGCAGGGCGGCTTTGAGCGTTAGCGTCGTCTCGACTCCAGTCCCCACTATGCTGCAGTTTTCCGTTTGCGACACCGGGTGCGGCATCGACCCAGAGTTGACAGAAAAGATTTTCGAACGCCTCTATCAGGTTACCCGTAGCGATGGTGCGCGGAATGGGCTGGGCCTGGGGCTCTATATTTGCCGCGAACTGGCAACGATGATGGGAGGCCGCATTTGGGTGGAAAAATCCTCGCCGGAAGGCAGCACGTTCCGCTTCACTCTGCCGGTGTTTTCCCTCTCGCAGGTGCTCGAGCCGATTCTCTCTCAGGATTTGCCGCCGGGTAATTCCATCGCTCTGATTCGCGTGGAGCTTTCGTCACCCGAGGAGTGGCCGTCAAAAAGTGAAAGAGACGCGGCCACTCGCCAGGCGCATTTTCTGCTCAGGGGGAGCGTACTGCCGAATCTCGATGTGATTTTGCCCAAGATGCATTCCGATGATGACGCAGAATTCCTCTTCACGGTTGCCGCGGCCGATTTGAAAGGCGCAGAAGTGATCGTGGAACGCGTGAAGTCGCAATTAGGCCGTGACGAGCTTCTGCTCCGGGCCGGGGTGCGCTGCTCCGTCGATTTGCGCATGATTTCCGTGAGCGAACGTCGCAGGGATGAGAGGGCAGATGAATGGTCCGCGAAATTAGCTGACAACATTCGAAAACAAATCGAAGACTGGGCCCATTCCAAACAAGGAGGAGGCACGCGTGCCTAAGAAAAAGATTTTGATTATCGACGATGACCCGGACGCTCGGCTTGCTCTGAACGTCCGCCTGAAGGCGAATCAGTACGACACGTTTTTCGCCACAGACGGCGTATCGGCGATGTCCGAAGCGCGAAAATGCCAGCCCGATCTTGTGCTCCTGGACCTCGGTCTTCCCGCGGGCGATGGGTATACGGTGATGGAGCGCTTCCACAATAACCCGCAGCTCACCTGTACACCCGTCATCGTCGTTTCCGGGCGGGATTTCAGGGTACACAAGGAACGCTCGCTCCGCGCCGGCGCAAAAATCTTCCTGCAAAAGCCGGTAGACAACGATCTCCTGCTACGTGTAATTCACAAGCTGCTTGGTGAGCAGGTGCCAAACTATAATGACTAATGCGCGCATCCCGCTTGGGTCGATTGCACGAAGCAAAACCCCGGTAATTTTAGCATTGAGCTATTGCTTTGTCGGTGATGCACGGGCCGTTCAGCATCTATATTTTGGGAAAGACCGGAGTCGAGCGTTGCCGCACCGCCGCTGTTCTGCCGACGTGGCTTCATAGAATTCATTGAAAATTAACTTCTCGCGGCCAGCTTGTGTGAAACGTTTGCGCAGCAAGCGCGTATCATCTGTAGCAGATGACCACGCCGCTCGCGGTGGCCAGCCATCATGGATCGAGGCCGGCGATGCAGCTTCCTCGCTTGTGCGATCAAACCAAAGAGCAATACAGTTGCCCGGTCGGCGTCGCAGACTTAGTTTACGATCTCCGACAGAAAGGCGGCTGTTCCAATTGCTTTTACGCTGACGTAGCGCGCTTCTCCGACAGGTTGTTAACCAAAATCGACCACCTGGCCGGCGCTATCATTGACGGCTACAGCAACTACGTCCAGACCGAACTGCATGAACAAGCGCGAAGTCGCGGCGAGCACGCTATCGAGTTGCTGGTCCTCGGCATGGTTCTGCGGCGATATGGGTCCGCGGCCCTGCATTCACCTCGTCTGATCGTTGATGCCGCTCGCGGCCTATTCTGGCTGCGTCGAATGATTCCGGGCGTAAAGCGCCCGGCAGATTTTCTGCGAACTATGCTTACACGCGCCTTTCTGATGCGCAACATCGGCCGCGACATTCGATCCGATTCTTGTCCGCTTCCTCAGCTGCCTGCCTTGATCAGATGGCTTCAAGCTACAGGTGAATTCAGACAAGAAGTGGCGCGGATTGAAAATTGGCAAGGTTTTTTGCGCAAGCTGCCGCAAGAGGCGGCCGTACGCTGTATCCAAGCATCCGTGGAATTATTCGAATGGTTTCAACCTGAGGCCGCCGCAGCGTTTGGGTTGTACACCGGCGGCGTAGCACGCTTTCTCGTCGGCGAACACGGCAGGCGCGGCTGGCGAGAGGATCAGCTTCTCTGTGCCAAACAACCCGTGGAGTACCACTTAAACATGGTGGCTGTAGAAATTCTCAACCGGGGATTGCGGGAAGATTTTGCCCGCAAATCACGCAGAGTCGTACTGGTTCCCGGTTGCATGCGCGGCGCACGCGCGGACGAATGCCTCGCGCACGTCAAACACACAGACATCACATGCGCCGGTTGTGATCCCACCTGCAACGTCAACCGAATCACACAGAGGATGAGGCGTGAGGGAGTGGAAGTTTTCATCGTTCCCCACGCCACAGGATTCAGCAGTTGGCTCAAACGCTGGCAACGCGAACCGGACTGCGGCGTGACCGCCGTGGCCTGCCTGTTGAATATTCTGCCGGGAGGATTGGAGATGCGCTCTCGCGGCATCTGCTCGCAATGTGTAGTGCTCGATTATCCGGGCTGCCAAAAGCATTGGCACCGCGAAGGCTTTGCCACAGCCCTGAATGAAAACCGCTTGGCAGAAGTCGCGGTCGCAACTTGATCAGTATGCTTTCCGGCCGACATCAGCACACTCGCAAATCAGTTCGGTGAATTAAGATTAATCGAGACGATTTTGGCTGGGAGGCCTGGACTCGAACCAGGATAGCCAGATCCAGAGTCTGGAGTCCTACCAATTGGACGACCTCCCAACAGCCTTATTTTGAAGCAGTTAGCAGTTTCTGGAGCTTTCCTCGGAGAGCAGTTTTCACCGTTCTTTCACCGTTGGGCACCAGATTGGTTGTCGGTGCAGTCGGCGTAATCTGTTGAACGCGCCGCATTGCTTCAACAACATCTTCCGTATCCACGATGTGATATCGGTCAAACACATCTCTGGTTTTGTGTCCCGATATCGACATTGCAACCTTCTCGCTCACCCCAGCCTTCATTAGGTTCTTGATTGCTGAACGGCGCAGGTCATGGATGATTAAACCATTGTAGCGTGGGTCCTGCTTCCCTTCAACTTTGGTGGAGGTCCCGAGTCCAGCCGCAACACAAGCCTTGTGCCACGCCTTGCGGAGGTTCGTAGCGTCAAACACCGCTCCCTCGCGCGGCAACGGTTCCAGCAATTTCACCAGCACATCAGGCAACGGCACAGTCCTCGGCTCACTATTTTTCGTTTGCTCGCCTTCCAGCCGAATCAACGCCTCTCCTAGATTAACTTGCGACCATTCAATTTGTCTCGCTTCGCCCAAACGAACGCCGCAGTAGTACAGAAACGTGATGAGTGGTTTCAAGTTCGTGGGGATGTGCGACAGTAGACTTTCAAATTGGGCGCGAGGCAGGAAGCCCTTTCTTGGGGCACCCGCCTTGAGTAAATGTATCTTCGGCTTCACTTGGATTTTGCCATCTTCATGGGCGAGACTCAGCATTCGCCGAAGCAGAGCCAGTGAGCCATTAACCGTGCCGTTGGCTGCGCCCTCTTTAAGACGCCTCTTTGCGAACTCCCGTGCTGCATCGGTTGTCATTCGGATTACAGGCAGCCCAGGCTTTTCTGGTTTACCCTCCGTCGCAGGCGCGTACTCGAAAAAATCATCCAACGCCTTCAATCCCCATATCGTTTCTGTGCCATCCGCCGTTACTTGCAGACTTTTGTTGCCACGCTCCACATAGTTTTGGAGGAGAGCCGCTCGCAAATCCCCGTAACGAATCCTCTTCAAATCTCCCGCGAACTGCAAACCCCTGTCCTTGTCGGTTAGAAGGTTTCGCAACACGCCTTGGGCTTTCTGCTTGACTTCGGTTCGTGTAGAGACCCGCCGCTGCTTGCCGTTCTTGTCGTAAATCTGGGCATACCAGAAACGACAGCCTTTGATTTTGATGAGACCGCCCGTGCCTCGCTCTCGCTTCATAGTGAAAGCATACCAGACTTTCGGTGAAAATTGGCTGCGTTAGGTTGGCGAAAATAACACTTGACAGTACCAAGACTTTGTGCTAGGATGTAAGCACTGGTATGTTTGTTCTGACCCGCAGAAGCAGGTGATGCGGGAATACTCACAGGGCAGACGGCAGTTCCACACCTTGCTTTGTAGATTCGGGGAACCTGTCAGCGGTATGGAGTTGCTGGCAGAGGGTGACCGAAATGGCTAAAGCATCAGCCAGCCTGCCCCGATGAAAGTCAAAACTCTCCTCAATAAGTAGGCGGGAAGTAGACGCTGAGACCTTTAAAGGTCGTGTGTCTATGTGTAAGAAAAAACCGCCTGTTCCTTCGGTTGCCGCATTTCCTGCTGAACCCCTTTTGCTTGACATCCCAAAGGCAGCCCGTGCGCTCAGTTGCACCACATGGGCGATGCGCTCGCTTTTGTGGGACGGCAAAATCCCGTTCGTGAAAATCGGACGGCGTTTCCTTGTGCGTCCTAGCGATTTGCAAGACTACATCAGCAAACAGTTGGAAGGTGCAGCGTGATTACGCCCTTCGCCAGCAATCTGCTCCAGCCTCGTGCCGAAAATCTTTGCTTCTACATAAGCGCAGAGCGTGAACGGGAACACCGTAAGAAAACCACTTATCCCGCCCAGCCTCTACCCTTGCCCGTGCCGCACACAGATGCGCCTATCGCTGGTGCTCTAGAACTCGCAAGATGGCGACACGATTTCCCGCCCCCGCAAAACATTGTTGCGGAGCGGTTAGCCGCCGCATCACTGCATCAAGCAGACGATGGGAGCAAGAAATCTTTGCGCTGGCTCCCAGACGAGAAGAAATGGGAGCGATTGGAACCACACGACACCGATTGGCTCCTGTTTTACTTCCTACTTTGCCATGACGCCCGCCGTGCTGGTCTGTGGCAGCACGCCAAGGCGCAACCGACACTTTCCGACCTATTCCACGTTCGTTTCCCGATGGCTGCGCCGAAAACGATTACGTCGGCGCACGACATTCCCACGAGCACATCAAGCCGAGACCTGTCCGACCTGAGGGCAGATGTGCCGACGTGTTGGAATGAGCCTGTCAAACCGTTCACAGCCCGCTATGTTGATTGGGACGGCACGCTCCGCAAAGTCCGAATCAAACCTGAGCCTTCCGAGTTGAAGTCGGTAACACCGCACGTCTCGGAGTTTTCCCCTTACGAATATCGTCGGGAGAGCGGAAAGACGCTCGTCTTTGCCGAAGATAAGTGGAGAGAAACCTTCATCACGATGGAAGGTGAGAAAGCCTATTTTAACGAAGCAGCGGAGGAAGTTCCGCTCGGCAACACTCAGCAAGCCACCATCCCGCCCTCTGCCGAACTGGTTTATACGAATCCTAAGTTTCCAGCAGCGGAACCGACGCCAATCTGCGATGACAGAAAACACTACTTCGCCAAAGAGCGAATGCAACACGAAGGCGTCCAGTTCGTGCAAGAAAACCGCATTATTGAACTCGTCGCCGATGCGTTGGGCGGAGCGAGATTCAAACCAACCGATGACCCGCTGGAATACCTTTGGTCATTTGCCCCTGATGAAACACACTTGCACGCCAACGCACCCGACCCACGAAAACTCCACGATGCGGATAAACAGAAGTTCGCCCAACAAGCCGCAGAGTCGGAGCGTAGCCGCCGTGAATATGAGCAACACGCCGTTCAAGGTTTCGGAAAGCCGACCACGGAACAAAAGAAACTGTGGAACAAATTACTCGTCAAACACGGCTTGTACGGTTCTGAACTGTCTGGGTTCAAGTGGCAGCCGCCCAAGCACCCATCCATAACCTGTCCCGCTGAGACGGAAGTACGCCGCACGCCTTTTGAAGAAGCCATGCGTGATGATGTTGATGCAGACGTGTCAATCTTCAACCACGACGACAGCGGCTATCTTCGCAGTTTGGCGGCGTATGGCGAAGTCTTCCGCCAGTATTACGGAGACAACCCAAGCCCGCAGCAACTCCCTGACCTCAAGCGAGACCTCTACTTGTTCGAGACCGCTTTGAGCAAAGAGTGGAAGTCTGACGCAGAACGAAAAGAGTGGCAAAGGAGACTAGATACGATGCACTACTTCATCCACGGTGTATGCCCCACGGGAACGTGCGGTATTAACAATCGTTGCGCCAACCCTGATTTGTCCCCGAAGGAGCGGCAAGCGACGCACGCTGCCAACTTGCTCCAGAAGGTTGCACCCGCTGAGTTTGCAAAACTAAAAGTCGGGACTTACTACCTTGTGGTTGTTCTTCAAGGTCAGCCTCGCTTGAAGATTTTGAAGGCGAAAACGGCAGAACAAGCGGACGGGGAAATCCAGCGGCTTGTAGAGTCATCCGTCAAGAAGGCTCGGGCTTCGGCACGGCGTCAAAACAAGAGCGAGAAAGATGCAGAACAGCGCATCCGTGACGCTTACCGTGTGGCTGACAAGTGGTATCTCGCCGACGAGAAGTATCTCCTGTCGCAGCAAAGAGATGCGGCAGATTGATGGTGGGCTTTGTCCTACTCTTTGTAAGTATTAGAAGGAGAAACCATGGAAGGAGAAATCGTCGTAAGAATCAAACTAAACGGACGAACAGATATTCGTGTGTTCGCGAACAGCGTAGAAGAGCGGGATGTCCTATTCCAGAAACTGGAATCCAGCCTGCCTCAAATAGAACTCCTTGAGGCATCGCTCGGCGGGAGAACAGCAGAACAGAAGTAAGGAAAGTTTTCAGAATAGTTGTGCTTGACCTAATCGTCTCGGGCATTTGAATCCGAAGATGGCGCGTTGGGATTCTAGATAAACGAGGCGATTTATGTTGGACATTGATTTTACAAAACTGTCCGAACGACAGTTGCAGATTGTCAGGAAAATGCTCTCGTGGGCTGAGTGCCTAAGCGTTGTGAAAAACGACTACGCACGGGTGACCACGGGACGCCAGTTGGAAGACTTATGGCGGGAGTGGGAGCGGGAAGAGCAACGGAAGAGTTTGCAGTCGCAGTAGGCAGTAACCGCAGTCGCCCTTCGGGGCAGAAAGAAGGACACGTCAGAAATGATGTGAATTTTAACAGCCGACCGCAATGCGGAGGCGAAGGAAAATAATCATGAGCATAAGCACCAAAAAGAAGGTCATCAGTCGTCTAGTTTGCTGGTTTAAGGAAAGGCACTACGGCTTTTTGTGCAGTGCCGCTGAAGGGGACGAAGGAAATACCAGCGGCTACTTTTTGCACGAGAACGATATCGTGTCGGGTTCCCCCGAGAAAGGACGCATCGTTCGTTTTGAGTTGGTCGCGATGAAGAAAGGTCCAGCCGCAGCCAACGCTGAAATCTACCAAACCAGACAGGATATGGAGCAAGCGGACGCACTCGCTGTTGCAGCGGCGAGCCTTGTCGCAATGGTGGGAGATTCCACGGCTTCCACCACAACCGATGTGAAGGAGTCTTTGTGAATATCCAACACATCAAAACCGCCGTTGAAATGCTGCAACGAAACGTTCCGCAGCCACTCATTTACAACACCTTGAATCAGCAAGGACTCTGGGATGCTGGCGTAATAGCCGAGGTCTACGGCGCAGCCGACTGCATCGTCCGCAACAAGGAGTGGTTGCACAACGCTTACCAGTCGGGACAAACGGATGCACAAATCCACGCCTCTCTCACCCAAGCAGGATTTTCAACCACTATTCTTGCGGGTATCACGGATGCGTTTAAGGAGATGAACGGCACCGATAACGGCACCAAGCCACAAGTAGCAGTAGGTGCGGTAGGTACGGCGGGTGCGGATGCTGCGGCGGACGCGGCGACGCCTATAGCAGTACCCAACGTGGAACGTACCGAACTGCGCGAGGCGAACGTTGACCCGTTGCCGTTCGTTCCCCAAGCGATGAAAGATTTGCCGCAATGGGTGCTGTGGAAACTGGAAGAGGTAGACGGCAGGATGACAAAAGTGCCGTATCAAACGAGCGGGAAGAAGGCGTCATCCACGAATCCCAGCCATTGGACGGATTACCAGACGGCAATCAACGCAGTCAACGGCGTGGTTAATGAAAACGGTGGCGTCGGATTCATGTTCGCCAACAACGTCATGGGTGTTGATTTAGACGGTGCCCACGACAAGTCCACGGGTGAAATCAAGCAATGGGCTGCGGACATCATCGATGCCTTCGGTGACGACGTGTACGTAGAGGTTTCTCCCAGCGGCACGGGGTTGCACATCTTCTTTTTCGGGAAGAAAACCATCCCCGACAGCAAGTTCAACCTAAACCCAGCCATCGGTTACGGCAAGGCTGCGATTGAAATCTACGACACCGCACGCTTCTTCACAGTTACTGGTCAGGCGTATTTTGAAAACACTGGCGGTCTCCGCGAGTGTGATTTGGCTCCCGTGTGCGAACTATTTTACAAATTGAAGGCAGAGCACCCCGTGCCAAAGTCGGAGAAGTCGGAGAAGGCGGGTGTGGCAGATACTCTCACATCTGGTGAAGGTGTACAGCCTGTTTGGGCTGGAACCTTCCGTTGTTCCAAATACGATATCTTTATGCAAGGTGAAGGCGACCCTCTCGCCAAACCTTTCACAATCTCCAATGGGATTGGGAGTCTGACGTACCCATCTCACTCGGAAGCCGACATGGCATTCGCAACCGTCTTGGCTATATTCCACGATGGCGACGCCGAGAAGATGTCGCACGATTTCCGCAACTCTCAGTCTATGTACCGTGAGAAATGGGACAGGTTGGAGGTGAAGACGATTGCCAAGGCGATTGCATCAGCCGAGAAGTACAAGGCGACTCGCGGCAACTCTGGTGCGACAACAATCCAGCCGCCGCCAAATCCGACTGCGGTTCCACCATCTGCGGAAACACCGCCAATGGTATTTCCCTTCGCACCCACGCCTGTCCCAATCGCCGAAGACGGCAAAGAGAAGATACCGCCATTTGACCCAACCGTGATGACGGGGTTTTTCAAAGATTTCGTTGATACGGTTTGTGCCCACACGACGATTCCACGGCAGTTTGCTTATTTGGCAATCCGCGTCCTCGCTGGCGCTTACATGTCTCGCCTATCGGACAACGAAAAACCAACACCAGTGTTGAGGTTCTCAGGAGTTGACTGCGACTCGTGCATGTACGGAATGGCAATAGGTGCCACGGGGACTTCCAAGGGGTGGTCTTGGCGACGTGGTATTGATGACATGCTTCGTTTATTCCCTGCGCTGAAAGGCGTGAAGGTTGTGAACGAGGTGGACTCGGGCGCAGGCTTGCGCGACTTATTCTTCGCAGAGAAGAAGCCCGTCGTCATTATGATAAATGAGTTATCTACTTTGCTTCACAAGGCGAACTCCACGAAGCAACCTGAAATCGTGGACAACATCATTGAACTCGCCGACAAAAAAGAAGTCAATCGCACCAAAGCCAAGAACGGCAAATGGGGTGGGCATAAATCCCAAGATGCCCGTTTGAGTTTTTATGGGTGCGCCTTGGACGGAGAATCGTTCCGTGAGTGCTTCGCAGGGCGTAAGAAACAAGGCACGGACGAACGCTTCACCTTTGAGTACAGCGACCCCATTGAAGCAGGGGGCACGGACGACGTCCCCATTGGCGCACGGGCTGCCGTCGTGGACGCTTTTGTCAAACTGACGAACGCCGAGCGGTGGAAGGAACCCATGGTCATGGCATCGGACGCCAGCGAACGAGTGGACGCCTTCTGGGCTAGCCAGCCTTTGGAAGTCCGCTCTCGTGTCCGTCTCTTGACACACCTGCGCCGTGACGCCTTCATGGCGGCTTGGAGCCGTGGAGACTCCACGGTTTCTCTTGACGACGTCAATCGCACCATCTACCAGTTTGAACGTGAACTAGTCATCCGCCGCATTGAACTCAAGGAAGATGTGCCCAACAAGGTTGGCTTGTATCTCTCACGTTTGAAGACAGCAGAAGACAGGATGCGCCGTCAGTGCAACAACGGTGCCTTCGTTAAGATTGTGGCGATGCCCCTTCGTGACTTCCAGAACGAGGTGCACGCGTACCGTGACAACGATTCGGATGTCTTCAAGAAGGCATGGGACTCGTACGCCAAGATGCGCTTCTTCCCCGTCCAAGTTATGGGGGCGAACAAGGTGCCGTACACGAAGTACATCCCGCAGCCGTACGAAAACGAGCAATGGGTCTGGGACGGGGCTACCTTGCTGGATTGGAAGACAATCTCGCACTGACGGGTTGGGTTCAAGGGAACACAGGCGGGGCGGTACGCGAAAACACCCCCGTTTTGGAGCCAAAAACACCCCTGTATTTGCATCGTGAGAAGGCGCTGCCAAGCGTTTTTGACAAAACGGTCGTTTTTGGGGTGCTTTTCGGTGCCGATGGTCGTTTTTTGGCAGCACCTTCTCACACACATTTGAAAGGACTTGTTAGTGTTTTGGAGAAGACGCCGCGTAGAAATAGAAATAGAAATTATATATAGATTCTATCTTATTAAAGCGTGTTCTCCAAAATGAGTTAAGTTGTTGCGCCCGTTTTCGGCTCGCCGACCAAAAGGAGCCAAAGAGATTTCCCGTGCCATAACGCACCAAAGACATCGTCAAAACAGCCCTTCGGGGGGTGGCTGGCTGGGGACTCCAGAAGGCGGCTGTGCTAGGCACTTCGTGCAAATGCGTCGTGTGAACCGAAATTTCGTCATCTTTTTGCGTTTTTATGGCTGAAGATGTTCATTTTTAACGAGTTAGCATCGTTTTTGTGTGTACCAAGCACCGAATTCAAAACAGACCCCGTTTTGGCTCCGTTCTTGGCACGGGTTTGACCGAGTCACGGACATAGTCCTAGTACCCATTGCTGGGGCGGAGGCGGGCTAGGACGGGCGATGTGCCTCGGTGACGGGCGATGGGGCTACCTTTCGCTGGAAACGCCCTAAAGCCGTCCTTGCTCGTGGGCGAGCGCGGAGCCGTGCCGCAAGGCTGGCGCGGAGCGGTCGGACGGCAGGCAAAAGACTTAACCAATACTACAGAATTGGCTTTACACCAAGACGGCTTTTTGGTAGGATTTTTGAGCATGGAAAACCTCAAGAAAGCCTTCGGGTATCTCAGGGTCAGCGGCAAGAGCCAAGTCGACGGCGACGGGTTCCCGCGCCAGAAAGCCGCCATTCAAAAGTGGGCGAATGCGAATGGCTATCGCATCGTGCAGTGGTTCGTGGAAGAGGGCGTCAGCGGAACGCTAGAAAGCCGTGAAGCACTAGACGCGATGCTGGTTGCTTTGATGAGCGATGGCGTCGACACGGTGATTGTGGAGGCGTTGCACCGCTTCTCTCGTGACCTCCGCGTGCAAGAGAATTTGATTCACCAATATTTTACGAATCGATTCACGCTCATCTCGGCGACCGAGCCCGAGTTGGGCAACGACGACCCGAACAGGGTTTTCATGCGGCAGATTTTCGGCGCAGTACACCAACTGGACAAGTCCAACCTTGTGTTGAAACTACGCGCAGCGCGTCAGCGCAAGAAGGTGGCAACAGGGCGTTGCGAAGGTCGTCTGCCTTATGGTTCACACGAAGGTGAGCAAGAAATCCTTGACCGCATGAAGCACTTGCACGCCAACGGCTCAAACTGGGAGAAGATTGCGGCAACGTTGAACAGCAAAGGCGCAAAAACACGTAGCGGCGGCAGGTGGTATCCAGCGACCGTGCGCCGCATCGTCTTGGGCAAGCGATAAGCATTACCCACCTCCCGCATCAAAATCGCAATTCGCAACGAGCCACGACAAGTCCAGCGAATCGTGTGCGCCAGATTTCCCCCCCCCCAGATTTTCTCGGGAATTTTTCGGGAGAAATTTTCTGTTCGCTAGCATTTTGGGTCCCATCTAGGGGGGTGGGTGGCTTGTCGGGGGTCGTGGTCGCCCCACAGCCCTTCGCCGTGGTCGCCGACGTTGGCGTGGCTGCGACGACGCTTTTCCAAAAGTTACACACGTTGTTTACAGCCAGAAAAATGGCAGGGGGCACCCGCCCACCCACCCGCCATTTACCCGTGAGATGTGTGGCGAGATACCCAGCCCGTGGTTCAGCAGTTCAGCCCGTTCAGCCGTGTGAGTAATGCGCTTCGCCGCGACGAACACCCGACAGGTGCACAGTGGGCGTAACGCAGATGTGTGTAGCAACGAAGTTATACAAGGACGTTATACAGGAGAAAAAGCAATGGAAACACAATCAGCACAATCGGAGAAGTTTGAGTCGGCTCGTGCGCTTCGTGATTCGCTGCGCTTTAACGAACTGCGTCAGAAGCGTGGCATTGACAGGACTGCAGAAGAGGCTCGTGAGTATGCCCGCTTGTATTCTCGCAGCCGTCGCAAGGCAATCCGTGAGGGCGAAGGTTCAAAGGCGTTGAAAGTCAACAAGCAAGTTCTTGCCAATATAAAAGACGTGGAGTCCCTTTGGGCACACAACCGCTCAATGACGGACGGGAAAGTCATCCATCGTTACTTGCAAATGCAAGAAGGGTATTTGGATGAAATTTATTGGTCTAATTGCGGTTGGCAAGTTCCACCAGACGACGAAGATTTTGTCAGTCTGGAAGACGGCATCGCTTGCATGGATGCTTTCATCGCTGAACGTGGAATGATTCACGACGATAATTTCAACTCTCCTTTCTTACAAGATTTTCGCCCGCATTGGGGCGTATGGCTATCCAAGGCAGATTATGTAGACGCCATCTGGGGGCGTGTCCTTCCTTATTGGCGAGATGAACGCTTCCACGAACTCTGCAAGGAATCGGAAGCCACGATGATTTATGCCAAGTTCGGCATACGGACTGCGCTCCCGCAATATCACGTTCGTCTGTGGCGGGGACGCATTAGCGCGCACAAGCACTGCCGCACCCAAGGATTGGAGCACAACGACCCAAAATGTTGGCTGTGCAACCACGAAAGGCTCCACGGAGCCAAGGAGAAACAAAGTGAAAAAACCACGCACGACAACGCCTAAGCCAGAGAAGGTAAAAACGGCTCAGGCGAAAACTGGCTGCAGTAAACGCTGCGCCGAAAAACAAAACAACGGGGCAGTTATTCCGACAACCAGAAAGCAATGAGCGAACAGAACCAGTGGAAACTAGAAGTAAAAGTGCACGGAGCCGCTTGGAAGAAAAACGTAGAACACGAAGTGGTTTGGCTGGATTGGGGTTCGTTCCACAACATTCCACTCCCTAGGAACAGCACAACCCGTTTGCTAGTGAGCGACGGGGTGACGGCGTTCACAATCTTGCGAGGAAAAGAGCGTAAGAAGTTCCTGCAAGATGCAGGCTACGACCCAGACGCCGTGTGGGAACCAGAACAAGAGGTATCACAGGAGGCATCAAATGAAACCAAAAACGACGGTTCCACTTCCACCAGTCTATAAAGACGGGCGTCGTTGGACTGTTGCAACACTAAAAAGTTTGAGCGGGGAAGAACTTCGCTCGCTAATCCGCCGTCACGGGGCTTCCGCCCTTAATGCGGCACTCGCAAGAAATAAGGAGAACAAGTGATGTGGAAAGTTACAGGAGAAGGAAACGCAAGAACTGTGCAAATAGATGAAGCCCGTGTGTGTCGGAAAATACGGGAGACCGTCGCCAATTACGACTGGACTCGTTCCACGGCGGACGCAAACGTCAATCTAATCTTCCAGTCAATGCTCAATAACAAAGGCGGCTGGAGACTAGACAAACCCGAAACGTTGTTGCCGTACATCAAGCAGGCAAATCTGCCGATGTCCGCAGAACTTGAAAGGGCGTTATCGGAAGCGTGGAGCCAGAGCCGATATTTTCGTTGCGGCGCATACGATGATGTTGTGCTCAACGAAGTCCGTCAAGGCGGATACATCAATCCTAGCGATTCCAAGTTGCTGTTAGGAGTTGTTGAAAGCCTTGGCAAGCAACAAGGGTGGGCGTTGAAACCGCAAATAGCCAAGCAAGAACAAGCCGCATCACAGCGCACGCGTTGGATTGCCACTATCGCAAACGGCAAATCTACTTACCCCGTGTGGCGCAAGGAACACGGACAGTTTCGTTATTCCTCCGTGGATGACTTGCAGAACGAGTCCGACGAAATGCTGGAAGCGTTAGCACAGCGGGTTCCTGATTGGCGAGCGCAGTTGGCGGGGCGCACAGCCCCCAAGCCTTCGTCGTCCACCGTGGCGGAAGAGTGCGGCGTAGCGTCCACTGTGAAACCGCAAAGTCGTCATGTGGAAACTGCGGATGAGTTCTTGGCGAACCCAGAGCACCCAGAACGGGAGTATACAGCCACGGAAATCCGCCGTATGTCACGCCCGCAAATCAACAATCTACTTTTTATTAACGGACAAAGCAGAGGACTCGCCCGCAGAAATGCCGTGGACAGGGTGCTCCGCAACGAACCACATCAAGGCGAGTAATCGCCAAAGGAATAAAAGGTGAAATGAGCATGATTACTTTGGAACAGTTTCAAAATGTGATGACGGAGTTCACGGGGGCGGGATTCAAACTTCCACTCTTGACGGAGCACAACGCCAACGTCCTTATGTTCGTCGTGGATTCTTTCTTCACGCAGCAAGGGCGATTGCCTAACTCGCAGAACATGGCAGCACTGGTTATAAAACTAGCGGGTTCGCTCCAGTGGGACACGAGCACCCTTATTGCCGCAAACGCAGCAGCGGCAGCAGCGGCACAGGCGGAGGAAGACTCCACGCCACCCCACGCGTCAGACAAATCTTTGGCGTGGCTAACTTGCATTGAGGATTACGTGGACGCCCCCAATGAAAAAATCGCAAGGTTTTGCCAACCTGCGGCCCGTGGGGAAACGACTCGTGATGCCAGTGGGCTAACTCTCGGGCAACGATTTGACGAGCGTGTAACGTGGCTCCAGTCACGCAAGGTGCATCGCCCCAAGAAGGAAGAGCAGCCCGACAAGGTGTTGACTCCCAAAGAGCGTCTCGCCGTGGAATCCAACGAAAAGTGGATTGCGCTCAACAATCGCATAAATGCTTTTGGCGGCAACAGGGGCTATCTGAAGAGCGTAACCACCTTCCGTGAGCGACTTCACCGTGACCTCCGATCCCTTATAGACGAGGGAAAGCCGTTCGCCGAGTGCGAAGCCTATATCGCTCGTGAAATCAAAACTCGTGAGGACGGAAGCATCCGCTGACGTGCCACAGCGCAATGGAGAACACAGATGGACGAAACAATCATGGTAGACAAAAAATCCTTCGAGTCAATTCTCGAAGTGATTCTGAAGTTGATGACGGAGCACGAGATCATGCGAGCCAAGATTACAGCCTTGCACGGCAGACTTGAACAAGTCGAGGGGCACCTCGAAGAGCGAACAGAGCCGCTGGCGACATTCGATTACAGACTTAAACATCTGGAAAGCAGATTCGCCGCGCTCGACGAAAGGCTGGCGGAGTCCGACAACAGGCTTATCATGCTCGCCGAGAACTTTTCTTCGAAAGTCCAAGCGATGAACGCTCTGCAGTTTTCTATCCCGTCTTCTCCCCAACTGGAAGAGGCCAAGAAATCGTTTCAGTATTTCTTGGATACCACCAAGAACGGTTAAAGTTTCTCGGTGCTGATAATCGTCGCAACGCGGTAAAGAGAGACTCCAAACCAACACTCAACGGGCGGCTCGTCAAAAGTGTCGCCCTTTATTTTTGCCCGCGAGACGGGCGAAGGAAGAACTATGTCTATTGTAAGTGTAAAAATCTCACCCACGGTTACCGACACACAGAGGGCTGACCCTCGTTTCATCAGTCTGCTGCAGAAATCCGAAGCCTTTTTCAACTGCCGTAAAGATTGCTGTTTTAACAAAGCGTGGCGACGCAGCCTTTGTCTTCATGAGGCGGGGCACATCACTTACGCACGAAGGGCTGGGGCGACAGACGTGGAATTCCACGGACCCGAAATGTTCTGGGACTATCGCCCTGAACTAGGTTACGACTGTCCCGCCATTAGCAAGAGCAGCGTGACTTACGTGCTACCGAGAGGGACAACCCCCACGGAAGCAATCAAAGCGGGCATTGCTGGCTTTGTATTTCGCGAGCAGTTGGACACGCCCAACGACGCTGTTGCCATCAGCGGAGATATGGATGTCGCACGCAGCGAGTACCTACGTTTTGGCGGAGTCACCGATGACTTTCAGCGGAGTTACGAGAAAGCCCGCGACGAAATCCTTCAAGATTTAAAGGACGGTGGGTTTATATACAAGGTGCTGGTGACAGCCAATGAGTTTGAGAAGGCGGTTTTCCCCGCCCCCAAGTTGACAGCGGCTCTCTTGAGAGAAAGACGACTCGGCTCTTCTGACAAAACACTGGCTAGGTTATTGGGTATTTAATTCGTCGTTCCTACCCGCCTGCCCGAAGACGACTTGCTGCGCAACCCACAATCAACCAACGGGGCGACTTGGCGAATGCTGAGCCGCCCTTTAGTTATGCGTTCGGATTTCCTTTATAAAGAGTACGAAATTCGTCTCGGTCCCCATACTTCGTGTTACGTGTGCCGGGCGGCTTGAATATGGTCAGCGGGTCTCGCTTCGTGTGCGTTAGCCCCGCACTCCTGTTGTGTATCTCCCCTCGCAACGATTCTCCCCTTTAGGGTCGCAACGAAGGCGTCTTTCTTCGGCTCTACTGTTACGTTTGCCAAAGTTCACCTCATTCCTCTACTTAACTGGGGTTAATTTCTTGCCTGTGAGGTCAGGCTTCCAACCCGCTTCGTGAAAAGTTTGTTTACCGTCGTCACAGGATGAATAAGCCAGAAACTCCCAACACCTGAGCAAGGTTGTCAGGCATCTTAAAACCGTGGTCCGCTCCAGCATGAGCGGCACACCACGCAGCCCCTTTTTCCAAGGACTTCTTGACGTCGTGCTTAAGAATGGCAGCCTGTACCGTGGCAGCCAATCCCTTGCCAATGGCTTGACCGATTTCCTGACCGTTTTCCGCATTGATGCGTTGCTTCTCAGCCAACGCTGCGTCATTTTGATTGTTGACGGTCACGTTCACGTTTACTTGCGGCTGCGGGGCAGGTTGCTGTACTTGCTGAGCGGTCACCGCCGCAGTCCCACAAAGCGCAACCAAGAATAAGGCGAGCGTCGATACAATCTTGTTCATCGCTCCTCCTCATCAGTCTCTCCGCCCGATGATACGCCCAATCTCCTGTCGAAAGGTGTATCTCAAGGCAAATTATTCAGCCTTCCGCACTCTGGGCAGTGGGGTTTCCCTCCCTTTGTGTCAAGTTGTCGCTCTTTAGGTGGAACCTTCTGCCCCTCAGGGCACTTAGAATTGTCGTGATACACCGTTCCTTCTTTTGAGTGCCACGGTTTTCCTTTGGCTTTGTTGGACATGGACTTATCCCCTTTTCGAGCGCGAGTTTACCGACCACGAGAAGGGCGACGAGGGAGAGCAGAGCGGGGCAGTTCTCATGAGCGCACCTTACTCCCCGATTACGGCAAATTCCACAATCAGCATGCTAGCATTTTACTGTGCGAGGAACCCACGAATCACGGTCTCGGAATCCACCACGTCAAACGTGTCCCCAACGGCTCATTCACCAGCCCGTGCGGCTATCCAGGTTGCCGCTGCCGAGACTACAGACCCGTAGTCAAGAAGTGGCGTGGCGTGATTTTAAGCACTATTGCTTCGTAGCGCTGCCTTCTCCCGCCCCTTGGGAACACGAATTGGAACCATTCACCACGAGGAAACCCAAAGAATAAGTGCCATCGCCGTTTGGGATGCCATCCAACAAAAAAGTTTCCGTCTGGTTTAATTGCGCACTGGCCTGGAACGCCCCACCGAACGCAAAACTCGGAGTGGAATTACTGTTCGTAAAGGTCACAGTACTGACGCAAGACCAGTTATTAACCGTCCCGTTTCCCGTCACAGAGCCATCGCTATTCTCGAGTAAGAACGAAAGTGATAGGGAAATTCACACTCGGGTTATCCAAAAATATTTGGCCAGAGTAGGTTCCAGTTACCGTGCCGCTGACGGATGCGTTGAATGTGCCAGAATCTTCAGAAGGATCTCCAGAATTTACATTATAGAATTCTTTATAGGTCCCCGTTATGGACTTGCCATTGGTTGAAAGCGTCCCAGTGAAAGACACGGATAGGGTTGGTGCGCTGCTGGTACTGCAGTAGCCATTTAATATACATGCTGCCAGAAACTTGATTTCCACTAACGGTTTCAGTCCAGGCGTATATGCAGGCACTTCCTCGCACGGGATGTTCGGCATGTTCTGCGGCATTTGAGCCATGCACGCAAGACCAGAATCGCATACGTTTGTTTGCTGCATTGTTGAAAAATATGATCCCGCGCCTTGGGACTGCACATTGGCAAACAACTGGCTCGTCCCGTTGCCAGAATTGGAAGTCAGCGTGCCAGACCAAGAGCCTGTAACGAGAGCGGTTTGCTGAGGCGAGGACAATCCTCCTTCCAGTTGTCGGGGAAGATGAACCAGCGCCACAACCCCTACACCCAGCGGGCAACCAAGGCTATTACCGAGCCAACTGCGAGAATCTTAGAACAAATTGCTCATAAAACACCTTTCGTCATGCGGAGTTGTCTTCAGGTTAGCAGTGGCTACTCCTCGCGAAGCAAAGTTTCTAGGCGACTTTCGTTGCTGAGTAAATAACCTATAAGGCACAGCAACATCCCTTTAGGAAAGGAGACGTGCCTCGAAATAGGTTCGAGAAAACGCTGGAAATTTTCAGAGGTGTTGACGAGGAATGCGGTCGAACCCTTCTACCGTACCCGCAACAACCGACGCGATGTGAATGGTGGCACACGACGGAAAGGGCTGCCGACTCGAATCAGCAGCCAGAGGGCCGAAGCGAGGTATGTTTGTGCTAATGAACTCGCTGGATAAGTCGTCTGTCGAAGCGGATAGAGGGGCCTGTGGCGTAATTGTGCGGACTCCATTACTCATTCGCTAGAGCACTTTAGCGCTGCCAGTGAAGAGAACGAGCCGTTCCACCACCGCAAGTGGGCAATCCTCAGCGTCGCCCATGCGGCGGAAGTGTACTGCAACCTGTTGCTCTGCATGTTTGATCCGAACCACCCCCCGAAGGGACGCTATCCTTCACTCGACGGTGCACGGGAACTGCTCAAGGACCATCCGCGCTTGATCGGAAGTGAACAGTACGTCATTGAAGAAGTCCTGTCCCCATTGGCCACTCGACGCAACACGCTGATGCATATGCCAGCACCCGAGATGCTCAGTGCGACAGAGAACTGCAATAGCGTTGTTGTCGCTACTGCACATCATTCGGCGTAGGACGGGTCTCGACACCGGCAGAGTTTTTTCACCAACGTCCACCGATTGAGCGAGATATTTTTGAGGAAATCGGATGTCGCCGAGCACGACGCCGTGGTTCAGGATCGCCGAAGAACTTGTGAAATCGGAGTACGGAGAAGGCTACATCGAGGGCTGCGGCAACTGCGGCGCGTTTGCCGTTCCCCCAGACCTGCCATGCCAAGCATGCTTCGAGCCTCGAAGCCGCCCTCGTGAATGACGCGGTCGGTCTCTGCGTTGCAATTCGGGAAGTTCATTGTATGCACCCGCAAGCGCCCCGACATGATCGACACCAGCAGCCCGAACAATGTCAGAGTCTGTTACAGTTTCCAAGGTCCGTAACCATCGCAAAATAAAACTGAAACCTCGGAGGAGACAAAAATGCACCGAGTTTACCTGTTCCTCTTCCTGTTCACAGTGGGAATAACCCAACTCCACGGTCAACAACTCACTATCGGACAAATGCCTTTTAGACTGGGCATGACGATGAATGAAGCGGTGGCGATGATTCATGACCCCGTCTACCTAGACGATGGCGGCAATAAAAGTGCAACCGCTACGTGGATTGTTCGAGAAAAACACGGAGAAAATAACTACGTCATCATCGGAAGCATTATTTTCAGGAACGGTAGAGCGGAAACCCTTGAAAGAGACCTTAAGCACTTCTTGGCGAAAGACGCCAAAGATGTGGGCAACGCACTTTTTGAGGCTTCACAACGGCTAAAGCGTGATGACCCGACCTTGAGTATCAATACGCATAGCGCATTCATATCCTCAGAAAGCGGCGAAATAAAAATAATCACCATTGGTACGGGTATTCGGCGCATTAAGATTGTCGTACCGCAGACCGAAACCTCGAATATGACGGTCTCTGAGATTCTCACGCTTACCAAACCAGAGAGTGACAAGTGATGCGCGTTCTTGTCAGCTTGCCGCTTTGCACACTTTAGCCACCTAGAGAGAGAGAGAGAGAGAGAGTCTCATGCCCATCAGCGATCTCAGTCCGCTCAGTTACTTCAAAGAACTGCATCTCCTGCCTCGGGTCATCTTCACGCATTCGGTGGCGTGTTGTTTTTCGTTGGGCTCTGGAAGGACTGGAACGTTCCTGCGTTCGGCGTCGGACTTGTGTTCGTTTCCGTGGGATACAACTTCTTCGCTAACTTGCTCTGGAACGAATCTGCGCCACCATACAAAGCTCGCATCTCTTGGTCTAATCTATTTCAGGGTTTGCTCTCGTTTGCGATTGCGGTCTTCATCTTCTATGTTGTCGTGTTTCATTATCGCCACGGCTCCCTACCGTTTCACTTCTACTTCTTGAAAAGACTCTTCAATTCGTTCGCCTTGGTATCGTCCTGAATATCCACGTAGTGCTTCAATGTGACTTCGCTCCCAGAACCGTGTCGCAAGACACCGCCAATCGTTTCAAGCGGTACGCCGCTCGTGTGCAAGCGCGTTCCACACGATTTTCACCGTACTTTTCACTGAACGGACACAAACAGTGCCTAATTTTGCCTATCTAAACCAAGCGTAAAGTGAAGAAAACACAGCGGGGAGAAGGACTTGACAGAATCCAGAGTCTGGAGTCCTACCAATTAGACGACCTCCCAGCCGATGGGAGACTGCAGGAAGTAGCAGAAGCAAGGACAGGATTCGCACCCGCAGTTCAACCTTTCTAGAGTAAACGGGACTCCTCCCCCCGTCAACTTGCGCCACCCCTCTGCAATCCATCTGTAGATGCGTAAGCGCACTTCAATCTACGTGTGCGCACTCTGCGAAGTACTCACCCACTGATCTCTCTTGTAGGCAAGTGGCTCAAGATAGACAACGGGGGAACACCCAATTCCAACTCTACAAGCTAAGTCGCCTCTAACGCAGTACGTAAAACTCGTCAGCTTTTTCCGTACCGTTTGGATTCTGAACTGTCAGCACGGTGGTGAGCATTTTTCCCTGAGAGCCAAGCTTCATCACACGGCTCGTTACCACTGTGCCGCTCGCAGACGGCTGTTTGATGGTCAGTACCAATCGCGTGCCATCCACATCTCCCCAAGCTGCGCTGGCGGTAGAGCTTCCTCCGACTTGCTTCGCCTCGCTCCCGTCGGTGGTCAAATCGAACACCCGGTCTTGATTACCTTCCTTAGCTTCAGTCTTAATCTCTATGTGAAGTTTGGGCTCGTGATGCTCGATGATCAGCATCCTGCCCTTCGGAGCGGGAACTCCTTGGTCGAACCGGCTCATTAACGTGTCTAATTTCCAAGTTCCACTGAAGTCCGGCTTTTCCCCTGCCGCGAGCACAGCTCCGCCAAGCAATGCGACAATACAGATACCAAGAGTAATCTTCATGGCACCTCTTTTAGAACGAGACTCTGAATCCCGTTCCTGATTGTTCTTAGGGATGCGATTGTATATCCAAACTGGTTAACTTTGCGCGAAACTAATTAGCGCGTTTGTCTATGCGAAGGCGCACTGGAATCAGGGGAACACGGCCGCATTGGCATCCGTAGTCCCATCGAACGGACGAACCGGACTTTCAACGCAAAAAGCCGCTAAATGCCATGAAATTTGGCGGTTGCAGGATCACGGCGGCCATGGTATTTTCCCCGAACCCAGGAGTTCCGAGTGCCGCCGGATGGCAATTCGGATGGCTGATTCGCAGCTTGGACCTGACCCTAGCTTAAAAAAATGGGGCGCTGAACGTATCGTTTTCAGGCATGGAAATCTCTGAGGTTAGGAGAAAATTTGATTAAGTTGGGCAATTGTATGTATTTTTCCGGCAATCGAATCGGCCCGTCCCTGATACTCGGCGCATGTCTTCTGATCCCCTGTGCGGCTTTGGCGCAAGCGCCGGCGGGCGCAGGCACAGGAACCACGTCGGCTCGGGATTCGCCACAGCCTAAGGCGGCTGGAGGCTCGAATCCTGCCATGGACACAACCACCCGCTTCGTTGGCTACATGACCAACCGCTCGATCGTCTTCCCGGATATCGCCACCAGCGAGGGCCCGATGACCCCGGGCGAAAAATTCCGCCTGTTCGTGAACCAGAGTATTTCCCCTCCGTACATCTTGGCCTCGAGCATCAGCGCGGCCTCCAACCAAGCCAGAAATAGTCCTGAGGCTTACGGGCAGGGGTGGGACGCTTACGGCCAGCGATTCGGTGAATCGCTGGCACGGGCTTCCTCAAACGCCTTCTTCGGCAATTTCTTGTTCGCATCCATGCTGCACCAGGACCCGCGGTTTTATCCGCAAATCCGCCCCAGCTTTTGGGGCAGCGTGAAGTATTCAGCGCAACGGGTTTTTGTGACCCGCACCGATTCGGGAAGAAACACGTTCAACAGTTCCGGCATTTTGGGCACTACCGCGGCAGAGGGATTGGCCAACGCGTATTTGCCGGCCTCCGAACAAACGGCCGCGAAGAATGTCGAGCGCATCGGAACAGACCTGGCGTGGCGATTCGCCGGAAACATGTTCAAGAATTACTGGCCCACCATCTTTCACGATCTGGGATTGAACCGGCTGAAGGTGATTCCCGATCCAGGTTCGTCAGGGATTCAGTAACCGCGCCGAAAAGTTAAACGATCTACGCAAGCGCGCTGTGAACCGTATTCACTATTCCCTTTCCAGGTGTTTCCGGGCGACCTCTAATTCCTTAAGTTCCCGTGGCGTCAATTTCGGATACTCCAGGTCCATTCGGTCCAGCGTGTCCACGACTGTAGCCACCACCAGGAGCCGGCTGAACCATTTGTTGTCCGCCGGCACGATCATCCATGGCGCATGTTCCGTGGCCGTGTTGCGAATCATCTTTTCATACGCATCCTGGTAGTCGTTCCAGTATTCGCGTTCGTGCAAATCCGCCGCCGAAAACTTCCAGTATTTATCTTTGTTGTTCAGGCGCTCCAGAAAGCGCCGCTTTTGTTCTTTCTTCGAAAGATGAAGAAAGAATTTGCAGACCGCGATCCCGTTTCGCGTCAGATAGCGTTCGAAAGCGCAGATGTCCTCAAATCGGCCTCTCCAGAAGTGATCCCCCTGCACGGAGCCCGGCAAGCGTTCCTTTTCCAGATACTCCGGATGAACACGGACCACCAACACTTCTTCATAGTAAGAGCGATTGAAAATGCCGATTTTCCCGCGTGGCGGCATGCAACGATTGGTCCGCCACAGAAAATCATGCGCCAGTTCCTCGGTCGATGGAGACTTGAAGGAATGGACATCCACGCCCTGCGGATTCACGCCGGACATCACGTGTTTGATCGTGCTGTCTTTTCCGGCCGCGTCCATCGCTTGAAACACCAGCAATAATCCCCATTGGCCCTGCGCGTAGAGCACCTGCTGAAGATCGGCAAGCAGGGATACGCCCTGCTCCAGCCATTTCTTGGCCTCCGGCTTGTCTTCGGAATTGAGATGGTGCGTGTCATCCGCGCGATAATCCCTGAGGCGAAATTCTTTTCCGGAGGTGACGACGTACGGCTGGATGAATTTGTGGACGTTTTTCAGCTTGGGCTTTGCCATTATCGCTCCTGGTAAAAATTGCCTTTCTCGCGGAGAAAGACGGAGGTCGAAACCGTGCGAGGCCAGTCGAGGCTCAGCCCGCATGATGACATCGAAATCGCACCGGACACAAGAAGCGCGATTACCCCAGCATTCTTGTTTGACGGCGTGGCAAAAAAATTCTTACTTTTTCCTGGTAGTGAATCGTGATACGGTGTCGCTGGCTTATAAACCGCCAATCAAAAATCATCGGGTCCTTTATGAGTGAAGTTAAGCCTTGCGCTGAGTCGTTTTTTTTCACCTGCCCAATTCGGAAACATTGGCCCTTGGCGATGTTTCTTCTGGCCGGCACAGTTGTGTTCGCCACCGGCTGCGGAAAAGAAAATCCCGTCCAAGCCGCGCCACCGATCGTGGAGGTCGTCGAGGTCCAGCAGAAGGACGTGCCCATCAGCCGTGAGTGGGTCGCCACATTAACAGGCAAAGTGAATGCCCAGATTCGCGCCCAGGTTGCCGGCTATTTGTTGAAGCAGCTGTACACCAACGGCGCCTATGTGAAACAGGGGACGCCTCTCTTTCAGCTCGATTCTCGCACGTTCAAAGCGGCCGTCGATCAGGCGGCCGGCGTGCTCGCACAAGCCAAGGGCGATTTAGCGCGCGCTCAGGCGAACCAGGTGAAGACGCAGCAGGACGTTGACCGCTATACTCCCCTCGCGAAAAACGGCGCCATCAGCCAACAGGAACTGGACAACGCCACGCAGGCCAACCTGGCGGCTCAGGCGCAAGTGGAAACGGCTAAAGCTGCAATCGCGTCGGCGCAAGCGTCTCTGGAAACGACAAAGTTGAACCTGGGATTCAGCACCATCACATCGCCCATCGACGGTCTTGCGGGAATCGCGAATGCCCAGGTGGGCGACTTTATCGCTCCCCAGAATATAAACCCGCTGACCACGATTTCTACCGTGAACCCGATCCTTGCAAATTTCACGCCGAGCGAGCAGGAATATCTGAAGTCCATGCGGCAAATCGAAAAAAAGGGCGAGACCGACGTACAAGCACTCGGCAGAATGGACTGGTATCTGCAGCTCACCGACGGCAGCGTGTATCCGCTGAAGGGCAAATTCTACGCCTTGGATCGCCAGGTGGACATCAGCACTGGCGCTATCCTCGTGCAGGTTGAGTTTCAAAATCCCCAAAGGCTTTTGAGGCCAGGGGGATTCGGAAACATTCGCGCGACCGTCGACACGATGAAAGGTGCGCTCCTGGTGCCGCAGCGCGCCGTGACGGAAATCCAGGGAAAATACTTGATTGCCGTGCTGGATAAAGACAATAAAGTGACCATCCGCAATGTCGCGGCCGGGGAAAAAGTCGGTTCCCTTTGGGTGATCACTGACGGCTTAAATCCCGGTGAGCGCGTCGTGGCGGAAGGAACGCAAAAAATCAACGACGGCATGCACGTGAACCCCAAGCCTTATACCGGTGGGGCTGCTTCAGAAAATCCCAGCGGGAGCGCCTCTCAGTAACCGGGGACCATGTACAAATTCTTCATTGAACGTCCCATTGTTTCCATGGTGATCTCCATCATCATGGTGATTGTCGGTGCGGTGGCCGTATTGGGCCTGCCCACCGCGCAATTTCCGAACATTGCCGATCCGCAAGTGCAGGTAAACGCCACCTATGTGGGCGCCGATGCCCTGACCGTCGAGCAATCCGTGGCCACGCCGATCGAACAGCAGATGAGCGGCGTGGACAACATGGAGTACATGTATTCGCTGAACGCCAACAACGGCACGATGAAGCTGACCGTTGATTTCAACATTCAGACGGATCCCAATACCGACCAGATTCTGGCGCAAATGCGGCAAGGCCAGGCGGCTTCGCAATTGCCAACGGCCGTGAACAATTTCGGCGTGACCGTTCAAAAATCCACAGCTGCGCCGATGATGATTTTCGATTTGTACTCGCCCGATGGCACCTATGATTCGCAATTCCTCGCGAACTACGCCTACATCAATTTGGTCGACCGCCTGACGCAGGTTCCGGGCATCGCCAGCGTTTCGGTATTTGGCGCCGGACAGTACGCCATGCGCATCTGGATCAAGCCGGATCAACTGGCGAAGATGCAGATCACCGTGCCGGACATTTTGAACGCAGTGCAGGCACAGAACAATGTGAATCCTGCCGGGCAAATTGGTGGCGAACCCGTTCCGCCGGGACAAGAGTTCACTTATGCCGTGCGCGCACAAGGGCGCCTGATATCAGAGCAGGAATTCGGACAGATTGTCGTTCGCGCGCTGCCCAATGGCTCGCTCGTCCGGCTTAAGGATGTGGCCAGAATTGAACTGGGCGCTCAGATCTACAACGTCCTGGGCCGTTTGGATGGCAAGTCGTCCGCCGTGGTTGCCATATATCAACTTCCGGGATCGAACGCCATTGCCGCAGCAAAGGGCGCTACGGCATTCATGGAAAGAGCCAAAAAAAGTTTCCCGCCGGGTCTGTCTTATGTAACCGCGTTGGATACCACTCTGGCAGTAACCGAAGGTATCAAGGAAATCGAGCACACGCTGGTGGAAGCGCTCGTCCTCGTGATTTTGGTGGTGTACATCTTCTTGCAAGGGTGGAGAGCCACGCTGATCCCGCTATTGGCGGTGCCAGTGTCGCTCGTCGGCACGTTTATGGTTTTCCCGTTGCTGGGCTTCTCTGTGAACACCCTGTCGTTATTCGGGTTGGTGCTCGCGATTGGCTTGGTCGTCGACGACGCGATCGTGGTGGTCGAAGCAGTCGAACATTACATCGAAAAGGGATTAACACCGAAAGCAGCTGCGTTGCAAGCGATGGCCGATGTGGCCGCCCCGGTAATCGGCATCGCCGTGATTCTCTCGGCCGTGTTCATCCCCACCGCCTTTATTCCCGGCATCACCGGGCGCCTGTATCAACAGTTCGCCGTAACCATCGCGGTTTCGGTGATCCTTTCGGCCTTTAACGCGCTGACGCTCAGTCCCGCGCTCTCGGCATTGTTATTGCGTCCCAAAAAAGAAGCACGCGGGCCGCTTGGCAAGTTCTTCGGCTGGTTCAACCGCATGTTTAACGCCGCCACGAATGACTATGTGAAGGTTTGCCGTATGTTCATTCATAAGATGGCGTTCGCCGTAATCCTGCTGGCAGCTTTCGGCGTTTTGGCCGGTGTGATCGGAAGCAAGCTGCCCACCAGCTTTCTTCCCGATGAAGACCAGGGCTATGTTTTCGTTGCCCAGCAACTGCCCGATGCGGCTTCGTTGCAACGCACGGCGGCGAGCTCCGCAAAAGTGGAAGACATCCTGATGAAGACGCCGGGCATCGAGCACGTAACTTCTGTGATCGGCTTCAACATGTTGAGCGGCGTGCAGAACACTTACAGCACGTTTTTCTGGGTCACATTTAAACCCTGGAGCGAGCGCAAAGCCGAAGACGAACAGTACATCAACATGATTCTTCATATGAACGACGTTCTCGGCAAATTGCCGGAAGCGACTACGGTTGCGTTTCCCCCTCCCGCCATTCCCGGCGTCGGCGCTTCCGGCGGCGTCACCTATGTTCTGGAGGATCGCGGCGGCCACGACGTGGATTATCTGGCGAACAACACCGAGCGATTCTTGGAGGCAGCCAGAAAGCGTCCGGAAATCTCCAGAATCTTCACTACGCTTCTCCCATCGGTTCCACAGGTTTACGTCAATGTGGACCGGGACAAGGTGCTCGCCCAAGGCGTGCAACTGAAAGACGTTTACGGCACGCTGCAGGCATTCATGGGCGGAGCGTTCATCAATTATTTCAACCGCTTCGGCCGCCAGTGGCAGGTGTATACCCAGGCCGAGGGCAGCTACCGCACAAAAGCGCAAAATCTGGGGCAGTTTTACGTCAGAAACGCCAATGGAAGCATGGTGCCACTTTCCGCGGTAACGGCCATCGAGCAGAAGAATGGTCCGGAATTCACGATGCGCTACAACCTGCACCGCTGCGCGCAAATCAATGCGAGTGCGGCGCGGGGATACAGCACGGCGCAAGTGATGAAAGCCATGGAAGAAGTGCAGGCACAGACCATGCCACCGGACATGGGCTTTGATTACATGGGCATGTCTTATCAGGAACAGAAAGCGCAACAAGGCGTTTCGCCCTTC
Organism: Candidatus Acidiferrales bacterium; assembly: GCA_963709705.1. Lineage (GTDB taxonomy): Bacteria > Acidobacteriota > Terriglobia > Acidiferrales > UBA7541 > Acidiferrum. The sequence continues at coordinate 5,186 of CAVPXU010000009.1, read as the reverse complement.
GCGATTTTTGGGCTGTCGGTTCTCTTTGCGTTCTTGATCCTGGCGGCGCTCTACGAAAGCTGGACTTTGCCATTCAGCGTGCTTCTCAGCGTGCCCATCGCGGTTTTTGGCGCGTTTGCCGCGCTGTTCGGGCGCCGCATCATCGACCTATTGGTCTTCAAGCAGTACACGGGACTGGGCCTGGAAAATAACGTGTACGCGCAAATCGGATTGGTGATGCTCATCGGCCTTGCAGCGAAAAACGCGATTCTGATCGTGGAATTTGCAAAGGCCGAATACGAAAAGGGCCGCTCACTTTCTGACGCCGCTCTGGAAGGCGCGAAACTGCGCCTGCGACCCATTTTGATGACGTCCTTCGCTTTCATTCTTGGCTGCGTGCCACTGTGGCGCGCGTCGGGTTCCGGTGCGGTTTCGCGCCAGGTGATGGGCACGGCAGTGATCGGTGGAATGCTAGCGGCCAGCGCCATCGCGATTTTCATTATTCCGGCCTTGTTCTACATGGTTGAACGCCTTGGCGGTGCAAAGGCGGAAGGCATTGGCGCCGTGGAACCGGGAGCGCCGGGACTGGCTCCGCCCAGCCCGGGGCACGCGGATTGACGCCAGAAATTCGAGACGGAGAAATGATTCACCTGCTATGCGCATGAGAAGATCCAATTCCCAGCGAGCACCTCGAGCCGGCAAGCGGCTCGAAATGCGCAGTTCCCTGCTGGCCGTGCTTCTGTCTTACGGATTAATTCTTTCTGGCTGCGCGGTGGGTCCAAATTATGTGCGCCCCAAGGTGAATGCCCCAGCAGATTTTCGTAGCGAGGAAGGCGCCGCGCAGCAAGCTTCTTACGCGGATTTACCCTGGTGGGTAGCTTTCAAGGACGACCAACTGAAAGCTCTCATCGATACGGCGCTGGCGAATAATTATGATCTCGCAATCGCCGTGTCGCGCGTGGAGCAAGCGCGCCAGCTCGCAGCTCTGGCGCATTCGCAGTACCTGCCGGCCGTGAATTATTCCGTCGGGGCCAGCGACGGTAAAAACGAATTCGCCGGTACCGTGGCTCCGGGCTCGTCAACCGTAAAAGGAGCTTTTATTGGCATCGGCAGCGTGGCGTGGGAAGCCGACATCTGGGGCCGCATTCGCCGCATGAATGAAGCCGCGCGGGCCCAGTATCTTTCCACGGAAGAAGCCCGCCGCGGCGTAATGCTCACACTCGTCAGCGAAGTCGCTCAAGATTATTTCCAGTTACTGGGGTTGGAACTGCAACTTCAGATCGCCAAAGAAACTGCGGATTCCTTTGGCCAGACGCTAAAACTTTTCACGCAAAGATACGAGGGCGGCGTCGCTTCCAAGCTGGATACTTCTCGAGCGGAAGCGGCGGAAGCAGCCGCGGCAGCCGCCGTGCCCGAATATGAGCGGCAGATCGTACTGCAGGAAAATCAGATCAGTGTCCTGCTCGGCAGCAACCCCGGACCGATTCTTCATACCGCAAAGTTCCTCGAGGAGGTGGTTCCCCCGGACATTCCGGTAGGCCTTCCATCGGCATTGCTCGAACGGCGGCCGGACGTGCTTGCGGCCGAACAGCAGGTGCGAGCCGCGAACGCACAGGTTGGCGTGGCGATCGCGAATTTCTTTCCGCAAATCGGCCTCACCGCGCTCCTTGGACAGGCAAGCACGCCGCTATCGCAGATCACCTCTGGCACCGGCAACGTATGGAGCATCGCCGCGAATCTTGCTGGTCCCATCTACACGGGCGGTGCGCTGGCCGCGCAGAAGCGCCAGGCCATCGCCGCATGGGAGCAGACGAAGCTGCAGTATCAGGCGACCGCGCTCAACGCATTCACGGATGTTGCCAACGCGCTTATTTCCAGGCAGAAGTTCGATCTGATTCGAGACCAGCAAGCCCGCTCCGTTGACGCCTACCAGCGCTCGGTCAGCTTCTCGCTACAGCGCTATACGGCGGGAAAGGCCAGCTATTTCGAAGTGCTCGACGCCCAGATCCAGTTGTACCCTGAACAAAACGCGCTGGCGCAGACGGAGCTGAATCGCCGCCTGGTTGTCGTGCAGCTTTACCTGGCGCTTGGCGGCGGGTGGAATCTGACTGACGCCGATTGGCAGAAACACACCATAACTCCCGCAAGTACGAATCCCCCTGGCACGCATCCCTGATTTTGATTCTTCTTCCCCACGGCTAGCGCGGGATTTTCTTCATTTTGCCGCGATTGATAGCATACTCATCGCCGCCCCATTGCACACGGTTCGACCCAAAGCTAGCGAGCCACACCATAAAATGAATGGCATCGCGCAGCGGCACTAGCCACAACTTACGCCGCACAACGTCGTCACCAATCCCCCAAACGCCCACCATCCACGCAAGCGTCAGCCGCAACACAAGATACGCGCCTAGATAGGTGCCCGCAATCCATCCATTCGGCGCCACCAACGCCGCCGCAACAACCCACGGCAGACCATGGGTGACGATCAAACCGAAAAACGAAGCGGGACGCACCAACCGTACCGTCCGCGCCCAGCGCAACTGATGCTGCCAGAAATCCTGAAAGCGCTCCGCCGGGTACATCGTCCATACCGCTTCGCGCGACAACAACACCTTCCCGCCCGCTTTGTGGACGCGATTGCCGATTTCGTAGTCGTCGGCTAGATAATCCGCGAACCCCTCGTACCCACCGATTTTCCCCAGCCAACTCTTCTCGTTGCCACGGAAGCGCCCAAAGCGAACGTCACGCCTTCCATCCAGTCGGCCACCAGCGCGCCCGCAAAAAAATCGCTCGCCGTACCCACAGCCTCAAGTTCCGCCGGCAAATTCGGCTGCGCGATCGCCCGATAAAAACAACTGACAACGCCGACAGACGGGTCGGCAAATGGCGCCAGCACTTCGCGCAAGTAATTGGGCCCGACGCGCACGTCGCCGTCGCTCTGAACCAGAAAATCGTGTTGCGCCTCTTTCGCCAGCAAGGCCAGATTGTTCACTTTGCGGTTTGTGCCAAGCTGCGGGCTACCGAGAGCACGCGAATGCGCCGTTGGGGAAACTCGGCAATAAGTTGCTGAATGACCGGTATGCCGGGTCGGTATTTCATTTACGCAAAACAGAATCTCGTAGTTTTCGTAGTCCTGAAGGCAGAAACTGCGGAAATTCTCATACGTCGCAAAATCGACTCCGCGCACGGGCTTCAATATGCTCACCGAAGGCCGGAAATCCGCAAGCGTCTTTTTTCTTTCCTTAGTGAAGAAGCGGGTCGCCGCGGCGATCGCCATAACATAATAGGCAAGCGGTGCAATCGCAAGCAGCAGGACGATCAGGCGCCAGATGGCGATATGCGGCATCATTTTTCGTTAGCGTACACTGTGGCATCACCCGAAACCAAACGCGAATAAACGCAGGCAACGCTCGGCCGATCGCTTAATTCCCGCCCGTAAGCAACACTAGCGTAACTCCGGCACACACCATCACCACTCCCAGCCATCGCTTCACGGAAATTTTCTCTTTCAACAGATACTTTGCCCCGAATGTTCCCACCACGTAGTTGAACGCCGACGCGGGAATCACCACGCTGAGCGGCGCCCAGGAGAACAAGATCAACAGCGAATAAAAGGACGCCCCCAGAAGCGGCACCGCAAACCAAACCCAGCCATTCCGCATGGCTTTGCCGATAAAACGCAGCAGCGCCATCGGCCGGAAGCTTTCCGGCTCTCCCACTTGTTTCATTCCGTAAGTCACGGCGATTTCGCCGCCGGAGCTCAGCAGATCAAAAACACCAGCATCACACCGACTTTGATCACGGCGTCACCGCCGCCCTCTGTTCCGTGGTGCTCAGATACATCTTGGCCCACCAGCAAAACACCAGTCACGATCAGAACTACCCCGATCCATCGCTGAGTATTCACAACTTCGTGGAGGATGGGGGGGGCAAGCACCGTCTGCACCGCGTAGCCAAACGCGCCCGCTGGCATCACGTAGCTGTAGTCCGCCCAACTGACGGCGGTCATATAGCAGAGCGTAAAACCAATCAGAAAAAAAATGCCCCAGCGGATATTCTCCATTTTTATGAATCGGTAGAGGGGGCGGAGGCGTGCCAGATTTCCCGGCCCCGAAAATCTGCACCGCGCCAATTTGCAGCATGCCCCGCTTTTAGCATGAGGTCGCCGGTATTGGCGCACACCACCATCAACAAGACCATCAAGAGGGTCTTGATTCTGAGCCTGTGCTCGTGACTCATTTTTTCTGGCTTAGTCGTTCCCGCTGGCTGAAGAAGTTCCTGATACTGCCGCCATGGTCTTCGGGGTGTCTCCGCCGTTTTGCACCCACTTCAGGCGTTCCGCGCGCAATTTCAGAAAATCCGTGGCTTCGTGGTACAAGCGCTTCCGCTCATGGCTGTCCCACAGCGCGTCCCTGACGATGCGCCACACGACCTTGGGACGGAAATAATATACGTCGTAGAAGCACCAGTCACTCCCGCCATCATGTCCGCCTTGGACAGGTGCGGAAACTCAATGTGCGGCAACTGGTGTCGGCTTCTGGTCCGCCAACGCTTCAACGCGCAAAAAACCTTCCTTGGACATCTGCTCGTGAAGCTCCGTGCCGGGCATGGCGTGCGCCACAAGAAACCTGGATCGTTTCGCAATCCAGCTCCTTGGCAAAATCGATGGTCTTGTTGATGGTGTCTTTGGTTTCCCCAGGCAAGCCAATGATGAAGTCGCCGTGCACCTTGATGCCGACTTTCTTGCAGTTCTTCATGAACTCGCGCGCCATCTCAATGGTGGCGCCCTTCTTGATGTTCTTCAGAATCTGCGCGTCGCCAGACTCGAAGCCCACGATGAACAGGCGCGCGCCGCCATCGGCCATGGCCTTCAATTCTTCATATTTGCTGTGGCAACGGGCCATCCCAGGGCCACTGGAATTTCAGCGGCTTGAACTTCCGGCTCATCTCGATGGCGCGATCCTTGCGAATATTAAAGGTATCGTCATCGAAGAAGATTTCTTTCATCTGCGGGAAGTAGCTCAGCGCGTTCTTCACTTCCTGAACCACGTTGTCCACCGAACGCACGCGCCAGGCATGTCCGGAGAGCGTCTGAGGCCACATACAGAAGGTACACAACGCCGGGCAGCCTCTCGTGCTATAGAAAGAATAGAAGGATATTCAGCAGGAAACGAAGCGTGTAGCGTTCGATCTGCAAATCGCGC
>CAVPXU010000008.1:0-1147877 GCA_963709705.1 Candidatus Acidiferrales bacterium | reverse complement strand
TAATGCACGAATTAAAAGAGATGGCGAGATGCCGGCAGCGGGTGCACTCATCGAGATGACCGCCGAGTGCGGCGGTACGACACCTGGCAATGGCTAACAGAACTTTGACATGCATCCATCGGAGCCACTGGCAGTTTCGTTCGATGAAGGTATCTCCCGCAGCGCGGACGATATCGGCCACCTCGAGGGGTGGCCGGTCCATCTACTCTTCCTGCGGTGACTCGCTTCTTAGGGACAGTGAGTCCAGTGGACTGGCTGTCGCGTTCAGGCGAAGTTCAGAAACATGGAGGTAGATCGTGGTCTGTTCCAGATCGTTATGGCCTAACAGCATCTGGATGTTGCGCAGATCCGCACCCTGTTCGAGTAGATGCGTGGCAAAGCAATGCCTAAGCGTATGGGGGTGTACCTGTTTTTTGATACCCGCTCGCTTGGCAGCGTTCCGGCACGCATGCCAAACCGCTTTCGTAGAGATCGGCCGGTCGTTGGTATGCTGCCGGTTGCCTGGAAACAACCACTCGCTTGGCTTTCGCCTTAACCGCCGCCAGTGCTCCCGCAGTTCCTTGAGCAGCTTTGCGCTAAGCATCACGTCGCGATCTTTGCGCCCTTTGCCACCCCGGACGTGAATGACCATGCGCTGGCTGTCGACGTCCGAAATTTTCAGATGGGTCAACTCAGCACGTCGCACTCCGGTGGCGTAGAGCGTCATCAGCAGAGTGCGATGGAAGGAACTGTCAGCCGCATCGATCAGTCGCGCCACTTCTTGCTGGCTCAGAATCGAGGGAACGTGCTCGGCTCTTTTCGGATAGGGAGTCTCGGCCACGCTCCAACTCCTCTTGAGAGTCTTGGTATAGAAGAACCGAAGAGCCGCAAGATAGACCGTAACGGTGCTTGGCGCCAACTTTCGCTTCTTGAAAAGTTCCGATTGGTATTCACGAATGTGCTTGGGGCCCAGACAGTCTGGAGGACGCTGGAAGCGTCGTGAGAAATCTTCCACTATCCGAATGTAACTGCTTATGGTAGTTTCAGCGTAATTACGACGCTGGAGTTCCTCCAGCATCATTTTTCTTAGATGGGTCACGGGAACACCTCCTGTGACCCAAATTTATCTCTACCGATAGGCAATCACTGCTGAGTTACCTCACGCCAAGCGTCCGCCGCCGGGCGGCTGCGTTCAAGTCGGCTTCGAGGACCTTGCCACTGACCTCCGCGAACCCCGTCTGGTCAGTCTCGGATGGCCAACTACTCAGAAGTCGACGCGATATTCGTAAACATAAGCGCGCTTGTGGGGTGGTCTCTACTTCCGCCGTTTTCTTACGATTGGCAAAAGTTCCATTGGGCAAGAGGCTAGGCAGGTTGCTGTAAGGCTCTTGCGGGAACAGTGGCGAGCAACGGGCCTAAGCCTTCTGCGGCGGTCGGATGAGTGAAAATTGCGTCGCGCAGCACGGTGTATGGCAGGCCACCCAGCATCGCCGTCTGAACCGCTGCCATCATCTCGCTCGCTTCCATGCCGAACACAGTGAATCCCAAAATGCGGTCGCTTTGAACGTCGATAAGCATTTTGACGAAGCCGCGGGTTTCGCCTATAGCCACGGCCCGGAGAACGGCGGCCATCGGTATTTTCGCCAAGCGATAGGCGATGCCGCGTCTCTTAGATTCCGATTCGCTCAAACCGACTCGGGCAAGTTCAGGGTCCGTGAACATGCAGAACGGCACAAGCCTATCGCGCGTGGTGCGGCTACCGCCGTTCAAGTTGTCTCGGACCACGCGGAAATCATCGAACGCGACGTGAGTAAACTGAGGACTGCCCGCGCAATCCCCCATCGCCCACACCCCCGGCGCGGTGGTTTCCAATCGCTCGTTGACTTTGATGTAGCCACGCGAATCCAGCTCGATTCCGGCCGTTTCAAGCCCGATCTCCTGCGTGTTCGGAGTCCGTCCAACCGCGACCAGCAAGTCGCTACCTTCTATCGTCTGTTCTCCACTGTCGGTTTCGGCGTGCACCTGTACGCTTTGACCTGAGAGTCCCTCGACCTTTCTCACTTGTGTCTCGAGCAATACTTCGATCCCCTCGCTCGCGAAGTTTTCACGAATCGCTTGCGAGACGTCGGGATCTTCCGCCGTCGCGACTTGCGAGCCACGCTCGATGATGGTCACCCGAGTGCCGAATCGACGGAGGGCTTGGGCCAGTTCAAGGCCCACGTACCCGCCGCCCAACACGATCACGTGCGCGGGCAAACGTTGAAGATCGAGTGCTTCGATGTGAGTCATGGGTTTTGCGTCCGCCAGGCCCGGAATGTCCGGCAACATCGCGCGCGATCCCAGGTCCAGAAACAGCCGATCACCGGTGACCGTCCGACGACCTCCGTCGTTTAGGTACACTTCCACAGCCCTAGCCCACATTATTCATGAAGGGTGACTTCGTGCCCCATTTTTTGCTTTTTTCTCCGGTCGGGAGACCACACGTGATCACACGAAGATTTTAGGAAACCGAGAGTTTGATTCTAGGACATTTAGGCAAACGTACGGCGCGATCTTCGCCGAAGAGGTGACACCTGTATCATTGCGTAGCTGGGAGTTCTTTCGTGCGATGTTCAACAGGTCAATCAGCTACTTCGCGCACCCAAGCGCAAAGCCAGGCGATGGAAGCTATCGAGATAGGGAAACGACCGCGGCAAGTGCAACATGATTCGACGCACCGAGGCAACCACTTGAGCTCCGATTTTCAGGAAGCGCTCCCGCAACGTGGAAACTTGTGCCCGGGCAGAAGCCGTACCGGCCAGGCCTGAGCGCAGCTCCTGCATCAACACGTAGGCTGCGGCCGTCATCAACACCCGGAACTGATTGGCCCAGAAACTCGTGCAACTGGTACGCCCGATCTCCATCCCATAATGCAGTTCCTTGATGCGATTCTCGAGGTCGCCTCGTTGACAGTAGACCTCCTCGTAGAGCCACTGCGGGCTCTGCTTCATGTTGGTCACCACAAAGCGCGGATTGTCTTTGGGTTTCTTGCCCTCCGCGCGCACCACCTCCGCTTTATAAATGACGCGACGTTTCCACGGCCAACTCTTGCGCGTCCGGTACTGACATTCACCGTAGACATGCTCGGTCTGCCTGGAGATCTTCGAATCACGACGGGCGCATTTCATGGCCGACTCGGCTCTACGTTTCAATACCGCATTGGCGGCCATGTTGACGAGGTATTCCACTTTCGGTTCGCAATCCAAAAAAGCCAGAACTTCCGGAGACGCGAAACCGCCATCCAAGCGCACCCGGATCTTGGCATCTGGAAAGGCCTGCCTCAAGCGGTCGATCAAACGGTGCAGCAGCCCCACGGCTCCCACCGAACCTGGCGCGTTCCCCGGACGCAACACCGCGGTGACCAGATACTGCTCCGCCTCCTGGTTGAAGGTCAGGAATCCGACCACCGGAAGGTAGCAGTAGGTGTCGTAATGCCAATTAAAAAACGTCAACTGTTGCGCGCCATGGGTGGGATCATCGGTAGGATCCAGATCGATGGTGATCCGCCGAGCCCGGCCGTGCAACCGTTTCCGATGTCGCTCGATCACCATGTCGGCCAATGCTTCGGCCATGCGAAACAACTCTTTACGACCCACACTATTTTCAAAACGTGACAGCGTAGGCTGCGAAGCCAAATCTTCTCCTTCCACCGGATCACGACCAACCAATAATTTGTGCACCGGGTCGGAAGCCAGCCGTGCGGCATCGTTGGCATCTTCATATCCCAAGGCAATGGCCATGATCCGCTGCGTGAGCAGCTCATCGAATTCGTGACGGACCTTACCCTCTTGTCGGTCATCTTTCAGACAAGCCGCCAAAGCCGTGATTAGGCCTAACTCTCGGTCGGCGGCTTTGAGTAACACCGCCCCGCCATCGGAACTGCCCTGCGCTTGATCGAACTTGGCAACTACCGGCCGCTTAAAAATTCCTGGGAAGAGAACACACTGTGTCGTGGTATGCTCGGGCACGAAAGCCTCCGGATTGGTCGCAAAACCGCCTTAGACAACGGCTTTGTACCATGAAAGAGGCTTTTCGTGTTTCAAAAACGCGAATTATTCAGGCTAGGAGCGATAAAGTGAGCCTCGCCGCAGATCAATTCGGCTCCGGTCGCTTTGAAGCGATCGAGATGAAACTGAACTTCGCTCTCGACCATCTTTCGCTTGCGGTTGAAAACCCCTTTCATGTCTGTGGATACTGGACCCGTTTGGATGCCGTACTCGGCGCCGTGCCGCGCAAACCAATTCGCCTTTGCGCTCCAGATCACGTTCTTGCTGGGCAAGCACGCAATGTTAGGGCACGATCCGCCAATGCATTTCCGCTCCACAACAGCCGTGCGGTGACCAGATTGGGCCAAGTTCCATGTAAGGTGCTTGCCCGCCTCGCCACTGCCGATAACAAGGATCTCGTAATGCTCTATCTCAGACATTATTCTTCGTCTCCTTAGACAGGGCACATTGCTCGACGAGCTGTTGCCCGCCGTCGATGTCGTAAGTGCCGCCTGTAAGGGTTGTGTTAGTCATAATGTGCACGGCGAGCGCGGCTATGTCGGCCGGGCCAACGACGCGCCTGATCGGCAGCGTATTGCGGAGTTGTTCGCGGCGGGCATCAAGCTGATTACCGAGCAGAGATGCCGACAATGGTGTGTCGACAAACCCAGCGGCGATGAGGTTGACGCGAACCGGCGCGATCTCGAGTGCCAGGTTTCTCACTAACGCTGGCATTGCGGCCGTCAGAGCCCCGACCAGCGCCATTCCCGGCGCGGTCTGCCGGCCGCCGGTGCCGCCCATGAAGAGCAGCGTTCCTCCGGCACGAACCTTTTTCCTCGCCATGCGAGCCACCTGCATGGGCAGGAAAAGATGGGCCTCCACGTCTCGGCGCGCCTTGTCAAAGTCGAACTCGGCCAACTTCGCATAGTAAGGGCCGGGACCGGTGAGAAGAACGTGATCAATCCGAGCCGGCAGCTCGTTGAAGAAGCGCTCCAGTTGAGCGAAGTCGGTAGCGTCAAAGGCCGCGGTGTGCTGTGCGCCAAGCTCGCTCGCTGCGCGCCGTAGGCCCTCAGGATTACGGGCGGCGAGGACGAGCTTCGCTCCCCCATCACGGGCCAGTCGAGCGGTTTCAAGGCCGATGCCTGCGCTACCGCCGATGACAACGACGGTTTGGCCGAGAAGTTGCCCTTCGCGCGGCAGGAGAGAGGACCCGGTGGCGATGCTCATAATTCCTCCGATTGGCTTTCAAAGTGCGTCCGTTTGTCCGACCCCAGACTCGGCCGGGATCGACCCGACCACTCGTCTCCCGAGCGATCGTTCGAAGTTGCTACGTCGGCAGCTCCGCCGCGCTTGCCTCCGCCACCATGTAGGCGGCATACCAGTCTGGCCAGTTTGCGTCGCGCTGCCCGGTGCGCTTCTCGTGCTCGCCGTGTGCGGCCTCTGCGCGCCGAAACGCGCTCGCCAGGTCATTGGCAGATGCGAAGGTCGTTATCGCTGGGTCGATGCGCCCGGGCAGCCGCGTCGTGATCTCCTGGAACAGCCAACCGTTGCCGTCGGGATCATGGAACGAGGCGAACGAGCGGTAGCTGCGATGCTCGGGGTCCCGACCGCTGACCCGTTGCCGCCCAAACAGGTAGGGATCATCTGGGCCAGCGTATACGCCGCTGGCGTCATGGAACACCTCGCTGATCTCGACGCCGCGACCCAGTAACTCAGCGCGGGTCGCCTCGATGTTGGAGACGATCAGATATAAGTCCTGTGCGGAACCGGGGGCCGCCGCGGTGACGTTCTTGCCGAAGATGATCGAGCACCCCGAGCCCGGCGGCGTGAACTGGAGCACGCGGAAGTCTTTACCGCTGTCGTAGTCGGCGTCGAGCCTCCATCCGAGCTTCCGGTAGAACTCCTTCGCGCGGTCCACGTCCGAGACCGGGATGACGATCACCTCGAGCTTCATGTCCACTGTCCCGACACTCGCGTCATACTTGTGTTGGCTCATACTCGCGCCTGTTTGACTCATTTGATTCTCCTTTCGAGTGGCCGTTTAGGCATAACTTTGGATGGCAGTCTCGGAGCCTTCCCGCTCCAGGATTTAACGCGGGTTTGACAAACAGCAGGCGAGCGCCGCGCGTCAAAATCTGTTGCGGTCGTCAATACCTGTCGACTACCATACGTCGCGCCCTCACTGCTTTGCCGAACTCGCCGCCGTGGGGTGCGGCTCGCCGAAATAGGGAAAATCCGGGCGCATCAGCCGCATATCGGGCGCCACCCCATCGCCGAGGGCCGTATTCGTGACTAGCGTGAGAATCACGTCCATCACGTCGTCGCAGAGGCCGCGACCGTTGAAGGCGGCAAAGCTGAATGAGGCGGGCGTGTCCAGTTCATACGGTAGGACCGATGGGCAGAGGCGCGCGAGGAGTTGCGAAGCGTAGGCGGATGGGTCGGCCGCTGAGTGGGCGAGCGCGGTGACTTTTTCCACGAAGTCGCGGATCGGTTTTGAGAACAGCGCCACTTCGTCCGCCGGGACCGCGCGGTTGTAGTTTTCCGATGCGTCGTGCAGCAAAGGATCGGAGAGCAGGAAGTGGGTGATCATCGGTAGACCCCAACGCGATACCTGCAACTCCGGCGCGTGCCCGTAGAGCGATGCGGTGGCCCAGGCGTGCACCACACCTCGGCCGATCAGGCTGCTGGGGATCTCGAGGACGATGGCGCTGACATTATTGCCCGCGAAGAAGCTCTGGCCATTCTGGAACGCCTCCGGGGCAAACCGGTTTTCGGTCCACAGAGCTGTTCTGAACGCGCCGAAACCGGCACCATTAGTGGCGAACAGATCGGGCGCGAGGCCGGCGTACGCCAGGCAGCCCTGATCCGCTTTCACCACGCTTCCCGTAGTGCCGGAAATGATGAGTTCGCCCGCAGCGCCCTTCAGCGCGTCCGCTCCGATTGCGCGCCGCACCGTGAAGGTCTGAACGTGCCGATGCTCGCCGCCATCGCCGTGGCGGGGTGCGCCGAACTGGACTTTGAAGGTGACGTCTTCGCGAAGATCGCGATCCGTGTCAAAGCGAAAGGCGTAGAGACCTTCGTCGCGGAAGGTGTCCGGCGCGCCGACGCCGGCGTTCGGATTCACGGTCAAAGCCATGACCGTTGTGCCCGGGCGGCCGCGAAACAAGTAAAAGTCGCAGATGTTGATGCGGGGATCTTCTTTTGCGGTAGGCGTATCGAAATGATGCGACATGGCGAATCTCCTCCTGATGGGTTAGACGCGAGGCGAAAAGGTCGATCAACCGCCTAAGCGTCTGCCGACTTCGCCTCGCCACCGAGCGGCCTAAATACGTCCTGAAAAATGGGAGCTCCAAACGGGGCACCCGTGAATCCGCCATCCACTATCAGCTCGACCGCGTTGACGTAGGAGGAATCATCCGACGCAAGGAAGAGCACGGCTTTGGCAATTTCTTCCGGCTCGCCCCAGCGGCCCTGCGGAACCGCAGAAGAAAAGAACTTCGCCAACTTAGCGGAATCCTCTGCGGAAGCAGCGGCGCGGGGCCCGCGCTTCCAAATGGGAGTTTTGATCGCGCCTGGTGCGACGACGTTCACGCGAATCTTGCGCGGTGCGAGGTCGGCGGCGATGCAACGCGCCATCGAGACGAGACCACCTTTGGTGGCTGCATATGCGGCGACGCCAGGCTGGCCGAGATAGTTCTGTACCGACCCACTAAAGATGATGCTGCCGTTGTCGTTCAGCACAGGCGCCGCTGAATTCACCGTAAAGAAAGCGGCATTAAGGTTGGTGCGGATCACGTTCTCAAAAATGGCCTCGTCGGTCGAGCCGGTAGGAGTCTGGCCGGAGATGCCGGCATTGGCGAAAACAATGTCGAGCCTCCCGAAATCTTTGGCCAGGGCTGCGAACAGCCGCTTGCGATCCTCCGCAATGGTGACGTCAACGCGGTAGCCACGCGCGCTCGATCCAAGTTCGGCGATCGCTTCATCGAGCGTCTTCTGGTCGCGACCGGTAATGGCGACCTGCGCGCCCTCCGCAACGAAAAGCCGGGCTGTGGCCAGACCGATGCCACTGTTACCGCCGGTGATAAGAGCCTTTTTCCCTGTGAGCTTCATAATCCCTCCTTTTTGAAGAACCCTAACACAAAACGACGGTCGGGAGCATTAAGTCCTTCCATGAGAAGGCCGGTTGATGTCAAGGCTCACTTTCGCTTTCTTCTTTCTTTCCGTCTGTTCCCATTCAGCTAAGCCGCCCCTGTCGCCATCCTTCCATCCGCACTCTTTGTGAGCGATATTCGCTCGGTGCAAGGTGGGTGTTCTCGTTTCAGTAGGTGCTGCTACCTGATAATCGACCTCTCGTCCCACCTTTTCGGGTGGGAGTCGGGCCCCAGGACTTAGTCGCAGTCACCTGGACTCGGCGGTCGAGCTCAGCTGTTCGGATTAAAACTCGCTAGGCCACTGCACGCATCGCTTTTTGGCTATTGCGCAATGGTTCGTACACCTCACCGCTTACCCACAACCGATGGAGCAGTACTGCCAGCTTCCTTGCCACGGCAACTACCGCTCGTTTCTTGGCATTTTTTCCTCCTCGCTCCGCCAGCTTCAGTCCCCATCTCCGCAGATCACTGTCTTCTCCAAACGGCCCCAGAATGTAATGCGCTCCTTGCACCATCATCGTTCGCAGATACCGGTCTCCTTCTTTGCTGATTCCTTTCTGTGGCTCGCTCTCCCCAGAGTTTCTCCGGCCAGGTCGCAATCCCAGAAAACAACCTAGCGCGCGACTCTTCGGGAATCGATACGGGTCCTCTATCGTGAGGACATAGGTCAGAGCGATCTGCGTTCCTACACCCTTCACTTGCTTGAGCAAGGACACTTCCGGGCATACTTCCTTGGCGATTTTCTCCATCCGCTCGTCGTATTCCTGGATGCGTTCGTTCAGCGATTCGACCTCTCGCAAGAGTGGCCCCAGAACATCACGCAACTCCGCATTCACTCCTTCGGCCAGCTTCTCGTTCACCTGAGACGTGCCACATTTAGGTAGTCGCTCGCCAAAAGACTTCACCAACCCGCGTGCTGCATTCACCAACGCCGTTCGAGCACTCACCAGTTCCGCTCGCGCCCGGATCACCGATAGATGGATTTGCGCCTTTGCACTGCGATGCTGCACCGGCCCCAATAGCTCGGGATCGATGCGCGCCAGTCGTGCCAGGGTCCGCGCATCGTGTCGATCATCTTTTCGATTGCTCTTGGTGATCAACTGCACTTTTTGTGCGTGCGCCACGAGCACCTCGTGTCCCAGCTCTGCTAACAGCCGGCTTACCCATGGCGAATGTGTTCCTGTCTCCAATGCCATCAAACTCCGCGGTATCTTTCCAAATGTCTGCTTCATCGTTTCCGGTGTCGTCGGCAGTTTCTGTTCAAGAATAATTGTGCCGGCTTCATCCAAAACACAGTAGAACGACCAGCGATCTCCCAGATCCAAACCGATCGTCAGCTTTTGCTCCCTGAAAATCTCGTTCCCAAATGCTTGCACAGTGCTAATCTTCTTCATCGCCGGTCTCCTTTTTCTTGTGCCTCGAGCACGTCGAAACATTGGGAGCGTATCGCATCCCCCGGAGACCGGCCTTCTCATCCCATCTGGTAAGTCCGCTTGTCGTCAGGAAATCAAGCGCTGACGAGATGCGCGCTTGTCGGTACTAATCCGCAACTGACCTTAACATCCGAATAGCCCGTGACTCGCAATGTACTTAGGCTGCTTTCAATTCCGGCTCTACTTCCATTCAGCAAATCACCCAGGCCGCTCGCCTTGCTTGCGAAACGGATGAAGCGTGTGTCGCTGAAATTCTTTTGGAAGGGGGAGCAATTCGCCCGCGTCCCTGGATCGAGTCGCCCAGTCAACGAGATCCCGGTATTGCTCGAATTGTGTAATCTCCCCAAACCACTGTGTCCCCTTCTCGTTCGAGATAGTCACCACGTTGGGAAGGTCACACGGTCCAAGGCAGCCGCTGATCGTCAGTTGAACCCTCTTCAGTAATCCTCTGGCACGCCACTCCTTTTTCAGCCAGTCCACAGGAACCGGCGGCCGACCGTTTTCAGTGTTTCCACAGCAACATCCTTGGCAAATGGTGAGATGTCCAATAACGAGGCGCTTCGTTGCCAGAGAATGTGTCGAGTCGGCACACATAAGTTCTCATCTAGTCCTGTGCGACCGTGGACGGTTGAGAAAAGATTCCGCGAACCAGCTTCTTGGCTGAAGAGACCGGTGGGAGTAGGCGGGCAGAGTTTAAGATGAAAGTCATTTCCGACGAAACGTGGATGAAAGCAGCTAAAAGCGGATTTAGAAATCCAAACGCGGCCAAGCCGATCCCGATGCTGTCAACGACCAACGTCCCGACAAAGTTCTGCATGATCGTGCGACGGCACCGCCGGGCGATGGACAGAGTTTCGACGAGTTTCGAGAGATCATTGCCAATTAGAACGACGTTTGCGCTCTCTCGCGCAACGTCGGTACCAGCGCCCATCGCGACGCCGACAGTAGCCTTCATCAGAGCAGGAGCGTCATTGACTCCGTCGCCCACCATAACGACGGTGTGCCGCGCCGCCGTGAGCCGGCTAACAAATGCAAGCTTGTCCTCCGGCAAGAGTTCAGCGGCAATCTCGTCTACGCCCAGTTTTCTTCCGATATCCTCAGCCACGACCTTGGAATCTCCTGTGAGAAGAACTGTCTTAAATCCCATCGATTTGAGATCTTGTATCGCCTTTGTTGCTTCGGGCCGAAGCGTATCGGCGACGACCAGAGTTCCGAAGAACTTGCCTTCTCTCGCCACGAAAATCTCCGATTCCGTCCGCGAAACTGCGTTGGTTGGGAGTGCGATCCTGTGTCCCTCGAGAAAGAGTCGATTGCCTACGATAATCTCCACGCCGCGACGGGCCGCAACGATTCCTTTCCCAGGCGTGTAATCGAATTGTTCGGGCTCTTCACCGGAGATTCCCATCTTTGACGCCTCCTTCAAAATGGCCTTTGCGACCGGATGCTCGGACCGCGATTCCGCAGTCACCGCCGCTTGTAGTAAGGAAGCAACCGGAACGCCTTCAACCGGACGAACGTCGACTACTTCCGGGGTGCCGTAGGTCAGAGTTCCCGTCTTGTCCAAAAGAACGGTATCGATGTTAGCGAGCGCTTCCAGGTACAGGCCGCCCTTGATGATCGATCCGAGTTGCGCGGAGCGTCCAATCCCGCCAAGAATCGCTAAGGGTGTTCCTGCCGCGATGCCACATGCACCCGCAACGATGACCACAGAGATGGTCGAGCGCACATTGTGAGTGATCAGGAAAGTTAGCGCAGCCGCTCCGAGCGCGAAGTAAACCAAATAGCCCGCAAGCCGGTCCGCGATTCCTTGAATGGGAGCCCTCGATTTTTCAGCCCGCTCCACGGCGTCAATGATCTTGCCGAATGTAGTATCGCGCCCCATCCGATCTACCCGGATTTCGAGCGCGCCGGACTCATTGATCGTTCCGGCATAGACTGACGTTCCCTTGATCTTTTCCGCAGGCATCGATTCACCCGTGATCGTTGCCTGATCGACGAAAGAGTGGCCTCCGGCGACAACGCCATCTACCGGAATTCGTGTCCCCGGCTTCACGAGAACAATTTCACCCGCGGCGATTTCCGCCGTCTCGACATCTTGCCAAGATTCGTTTCTACGCACCGTGGCAGTTGTGGGCAAAAGACCAACCAAGTGACGGATGGCCTTGCGACCTCGCCCGGCCGTTAGGCCTTCGAGAATCTCGGCGACCAGAACGAATAGCGTGATGACCAACGCCGTGAAGATTTCACGGATCGCCAGGGCCGCCACGATGGCGATGGCCATGGAAAGCTCCATCGTCATGCGGCGCTGAACGATGTTCTCGTACGCTTCGTGGAATATCGGAAAACCACCAACAATCGTACAAACTACTCCGATGCCCGTTATGTAAGGATTCCGCGCGCCGCCGAGAAACCAGATGGCCCCCGCCGCCGCAGCCACAAACAAGACGCGGTTGATCTCACGCCAATTCAGAGCATGCTCGTGCTCGGAACCGTCCTCATGGTCGGCGTGATCCAATGAGAGCTTTTCGGCCTCCTCGACATTCTTCACAGCTTCGGCTTGTTTCAATTCCCCTTGGCTCATAATGGAGTCACCATTTCTGGAAGATCCTGGGCCCTTGCGCGTCTACTTTAGGTAGGTCCGTACTACGTCGATGAGTTCCTCGGCCGCTTCCACCTGCGGAGTGTCCTTGCCAGACTTCGGGTCGAGGACGTGGAATCGGATATGACCCTCCAGCACTTCCGCCATCAGGCCGTTCAAGCCACCACGACAAGCGGCCATGAGCTGAAGTACGCTCGAACATTCGTGCTCGCCGTCGAGCGCGCGCTCGATGGCTTCCACCTGACCCCGAATCCTCCGAACACGACCCAAGAGTTTCGCTTTGTCTTTTGTTGTGTGCGCCATTCGTTCCGTCCTCCGAAATATAATATACCCTAGTATAGTATAATGCGAATTGCAAGCGCGGATTCCGACGCTGCTTTCAAAATGCTTCAGAGTCCAAGAACTTACAGGTTGCGATCAAGACAAGATAGGTAACGAGTCGGCTTGTGTCCACCGATTCTGCCCGCATCACGGGCAATCCAGAAGTAATCCAGAAGGACGGAAAACGCGACTTTCCGGAAAAGTGCCGCGCTCAGGGGGCTAAGGTCAGGTTCGATTCGGACTGTTACGGAACGCTTTGCGAAATGTGAAAGGCATCCTTAATTATACGGTCTGGGGTGTGCCTTCTAGGATCGTGGACGAGCGGGGGGAAGGGAATTGTCCGTGACAGTGTGGGATTCTAAATCAGGCAGGGAAGCGATCACCGTTCGCAGTTGTTGGCTAATCAAGGTTTCGGAATCTCGCGAATTTCCCATTCGTCCACACCCGAGATTTCGACCAGTTTGTTGACCAAGAAATTGTCATCGGTGGATTCCAAGACGTGCTCGATTACGGGTCGGAGGCGGTCCCATTGTTCGTCGCGGCTCAGGCCGCCCTCGCGGAGGACAATCAGACCCGGGTGCACCTCGACGTTGAGAAGCCGGATAAAATCGCGCGCGTTGCCTGTAACGACGACAAAGTCATTTTGGAAAGCGTAGTTCCAGATTTTCGCGTCCGGTTTCCCAGACAAACCGACACGCGTCGCGGCCACAGCGAAGATACCCTTGTCACCGAGTTTCCCGACCAAAGACGGCGAAACATGTTCGTCGAGCAATATGCGAATCAACGGTGGGCACCGGGCTCCCTTTCGATTCGCAAGCGCTTCTTCGGCCGTCCCGGTGGCTGTCCAAGTCGTGCCGCGAGCCGCGCATAGGCCAAGTCTCTCTCATCGAGAGCCGGGAAGTCCTCGGCGATCTCTTCTTCTGGAACGCGTTTGCGGAAGAGCGCCGCGACATGTTCCAAAGGGACTCGTGTACCCCGGAAGACAGGTTCCCCGCCGAGAACATCCGGAGACGAAGCGATTCGCTCCTTGCCCCAGCGATACGCGGCAACATTTCTTTTGATTGTGTCACGAAAGATCTTGCACTCAACGAGTATCCGCATGTCGCCAGACTGAAAGATAAGATCGGCTCCTTCCGAGACCCAACGGTGCGCCGCCCTATCCCCGTGGGCCAGAACCTTGGCGAGAGAGTTCTTATCGTCCGTCGAAAGCGGAAAAGGAAATTCGGTAAGCACAAGTAAAAAGAGCACGTCACCCTCGGAGAAACGGTAGCGCACTGCTTTGCCGGTTTTAATCTTGCGCGAGGGGGTTACGGTTCTCTTTTCAAGAGCGGTTCGAACGGTGTCAGGCTCAATCTCCGCAATCGCGGCCGCTTCGTCGAGTGTGAAGAGTTCTGCCATCTTGTTGTCCGACACTAACTATACCACTCCTGGTGGTATAGTTTCAACTGGGCCGTGTTCAAGACAGCGACTAGAGGGAAGATGTGGGAAGCGGGGGAAAGGGAATTGGCCGTGACAGTGTAGGATTCTAACAACTGACGGGGCAGCGTTCTAACCAACTGAACTACGTCCCCACTTATGGAAGCTACTGCTTAGCGGAACCTTGCAAAAACTGAGCAAGGCTTCAAACGAGCGCAACATGGTGGATTGCGAATGGCAGCTGTCCCTGCCAAAAGCCATGTGCGCCTTGCGATTTCCATAATAACACAGACCGCAGGGACCTCAAAAAACCTGTTGCACCGCGAATGGCTGCGAGTCGGGTAAGACGTGTGTCCGCGTGCATGCTTTACTGGATTCCGCCGACACAGCCCCTTCTGCGAACCTGCAAGCCTGTGGCACTTCTTGGCGAGACAGGTGACAGCACAAAGAAGTCCTCGGGAACCCGGGTGAAATTGCAGAACGAACCAGGAGAAACACACTTTGGAGAGGAACAAATCCGTATTTGCGATTTACGGATCGCGCGATGGCGTGAAATCAGGAATGGCGGCATGGCAAGCCGCGGGATTTCCGAGTGTCGAGCTGTCTCTGCTGCTGCCCGAGAATTCCGCGGCAAACAAAATGGACACAGGGAAGTTGAGCGAAGGAGCAGGGGCGGGAACCGCGGGCGCCATGATTGGTGGAGCGCTCGTATGGCTGGTGGGAATTGGCGGACTCGCTATTCCGGTTTTAGGACCATTCATCATGGCCGGACAGATTATGGCGGCGTCGGTTGGAGCCGGAGTTTATGGATCTGGAGGAGGTTTTGCCGGCGCGCTCGTCAGCCTGGGAATACCTGAATGCAAGGCGAGAGGATATGAAACGCGTTTACACCATGGAGAGATGTTGGTGGCGCTAAGCGGCGAGACGGTAGATGACGTGGATCGCGCGAAGAAGGTTTTGAATGAGATGGGAGCAGAAGATATTTCCGCGACCAACGAACCTGGTGGCGATGATCGAATGGACGAGCATTGTGCCGCCTTGTGCGGCGTTAAATATCATCAGCTGTCTGCGGTGCGCAAACTCAGGTCTGACGGCGCGATTTCTGCAGGGTTTCTCTGATTCATGCCCGCCAACATTTGCAGCATGCTACGGAGCAAGGGCGACGGAACCTTCGCGTACGGGAGACGACCCCAACAAAGAAGAGCTTGGCGATAAGAGAGGCCGACGTTGCTGACTCGCGAGGATCAGGTCCAGAACCGCTGGCTGAGCCAAATTGTGTTTCTGCTGTGGATTCTGACCCTGTCGCTGATCGTGGCATTCTGTTACTTCGCCAGTTCGCTTTGCATTACGTTGCTGCTGGCGGCCTTTCTTGCGATTGTGGTCGATCCGCTGATCATGTATTTCGAACGCTGGCGCATTTCCCGCACAGTGTCCGCAGGGGTGCTGATTGTTGTGGGGACAGTGCTGATCGGCACCCTAGCCTACATGTCTTACCGGCAAGTCTCCGACGTCGTCGATGACCTGCCACAATACGCGCGAAGAGTGGCGCAAGTAATCGCGCCGCTCAACAAGAAGATTCAAAAAGTGCAGGACAGCGCGGGCACTCTGAATTCCGAAATGCCGACGAAGAAAGTTCCTGAGGTGAAAATCAGAGGGGAATACCCGGAGTGGACTTCGTACGTGATTCGCGGAGTGGGTCCGGTGAGTGGAGCCGCGATCATCATCGGCGTGGTGCCGTTCCTGATGTTTTTCCTGTTGATCCAGAAGAACCGGCTGAAACAGAAAGTGGCCATTGTGTGGGGAGATGAGATCGACATGTCGGCGATGGCAACAAGGGTCACGAGGATGGTTCGCGGATTTGTATTGGGGAACCTGGTGATCGGATCGCTGATGGCGTTGACCACTGTCGCCGTGTTATTTGCGATGCACATCCAGGGGGCCGCGGTGCTAGGTACGATCAGCGGGTTGCTGAATCTCGTTCCATTTTTGGGAGCGATTCTGGGGGCCGTTGTGCCGCTGGGAGCGGCATTGCTGCAAAATGAACCGGTAAGCACGTTGATGATTATCGTGGTTACGGTGATTTTGCTACACGTAATCTCCGCGAATTTGCTGGTTCCGCGAATGATCGGAAGACGCGTCAGCATCAGCCCTGTGGCGGCGACGGTGGGCATCCTGTTTTGGGGATGGCTGTGGGGACTGATCGGTGTGTTACTGGCGGTGCCATTGACGGCGTTCGTGAAGATCGTTGCGGATTCGCACCCGTCGTTGGGGAAGATCGCGAATCTGCTGGCGGAACGTCCCACTGCGGTTCCACCATGGTCGCGCGTTAGCGAAGTGCGCGCGCCGGTTGAATATCGGGAAGAACGAATGAATGTGCGAAAGTAGCCGGCAGGGAATTGGCGTAAAGACGAAACGGACTATTTCTTGAAGGTGCGCATGCCTTTTTTCATGCGGCGCCAAGCCTCGCCGGGCCCGCGAACTTCGAGAATGCGATATTGCGAATTGGACAGCTTGTGATAGTTCACGAAGAATTCTTCAAGTTCCTCTATGAAGGTTTTTCCAAGATCATCGACGTGTTTGATGTGCGCGTAACTGTGGTTGTCTTGTTCTATGGCGATGATGCGATCATTGCGTAGCTTTTCATTTTTCTTGTAGGCCTCGCCCTCGATCACTCCCACCAAGCGGCACTTCAACAAGCAACCGGGGAAGGCAGGCTCATCCATCAGGGCGAGGACATCCGTGGCATCGCCATCTTCGGCTTTCGTGGAAGGTATGAATCCGAAGTCATAGGGGAAGGCCATTCCCGCTGGAAGGACTTTTTTGAGCTGGAATAGATTGTGGTCGGGATCGAAGGCGTATTTGTTGCGACTACCCTTTGGGGTTTCGATGATGACCTGAATGATTCGTGGATCATCATCATCACGAGGCGAGAGATGCAAGAGGTTGGAGTTATTGGTAGCGCGCTTTTTTGCCATCGGTCGTGAACCGGTACGGGAGAAGGGCAAGCAATTTCGAATTGTCGACGGGCTCCACGAGAAAGCCCATAAGGGAGTTCGAGGAGTTATCGATGGAAATATCCGTATCGCCTCGTTTTCAATCTTCCGGGAAATGGATTCGTTGCGAGTAACGAGTGTTTTTGGTGTTCCTCAGGCGAGGTGCGTATGGCTCGCCCCGACGCCGGCTCCTAGGTTGGGGCTGCAATGGCGCCTTTATAGACCCATGGAATCCATAGGAGGATCAAATGGCGAACGAAGGAACGAAGAAGGCTCCGGAGACCGAGAAGCGTCCGATGCATGACGATCCGCGTCATGAAGCCAAGAACAAACCGCAACAAGGAGTTCGTAAGCAAGATCGCAAAGAACACGAAAAACCAACAAGGTAGTTGAGAGCGGTATGAAGGTGAGGGCGGCTTCGACGGCCGCCCTTTATTATGTTCGGGTCAGAGGCTTTGTAAGAGGAATGCCAGCGATGCAGCGCACATGATAAGCGTGCCGACCCAGCCAAAAATACGCAGATAGGCGGGCAGGGCAAAGCGATCCATGATTTTGCGATCTTGTGTCATGAGCATCATCATGGCCATCACTGGGGCTGCCATAACTCCATTGATGACCGCGGCGATAAATAGTGCGCGAATCGGATCGAGATGAATGAAGTTCAGCGCCAAGCCTAACAACATTGCTGCTCCCAGAGTGAAATAGAACTTCAATGCTTTTCCGGGTTTGACCTGGAGCCCAACGCGCCAGCGCATGGCTTCACCCGCCGCGTACGCTGCAGCTCCTGGGAGAACCGGAACCGCGAGAAGGCCTGTGCCGATGATTCCCGCGGAAAACAAAATGTAGGCATAACGGCCGCCCAGAGGCTCGAGCGCTTTAGCGGCCTGAGTCGCGGTCAGAACATCGGTGTTGCCGTGGACGTGAAGCGTGACGGCGGCAGTGAGCATGATGAAGAAGGCGACGAGATTGGAAGCCGCCATACCGACATACGTATCCAGCTTGATTCTCCAAAGCTGCTTGGGCGCCTGTTCCGGCGCGCGAATAAGGGGCTTTTCCAGTTTGCGGTCTTTCACTTCTTCGGCTTCCTGCGAAGCTTGCCAAAAGAACAAGTAAGGGCTGATGGTGGTGCCTAAAACAGCGACGACCATGGTGATGTAGGCCCCATGGAAACTGGCAAGCGGCGGAACGAACGACTGCCACAACACGCTGCTCCAGGGGACATGGACAATAAAGACAGTGATGACGTAAGCGAGCAGAGAAAACGAGAGCCACTTCAGATAATGGACGTACCGTGTATAGCGAACGAACACTTCGAGGAGAAGAGAAGCGATGCCTAGCCAAAGGATATGAATCCAGCGGGCGCCGCCGACCAGCATGTGCAGGGCTTCGCCCATGGCGCCTATATCCGCGCCCAAATTGAAAATCGAAGATATGAGAAGAAGCAGAACGATTGTGACTACGACAGGTCGTGGATAGTTTTTGAGAAGATTCGCGGAAATGCCTTTGCCTGTCACTCGCCCAATGCGCGCGCTAATTTCCTGAACCGCGCACATCAAAGGGTAAGAAAAGACCGCCATCCATAGGACGCTAAATCCGAATTGCGCGCCTGCCTGGGAATACGTGGCGATGCCGCTGGGATCGTCATCGGAGGCGCCCGTGATGATCCCTGGTCCAATATGGCGGAGGATGGCCAAACGAGACCAAAAACGCGGCACATTTTTTTCGTCGACCGATGCTTCGGACTCCTGGGCCGAGGGCTGGCTATGCGGGAGGAGGGAACCGTCGGAGAGTGTCATCCCCGGATTGTCAGAACCTGCCCATCAAGAGCAAGACCAGGAGAATCACGACGACCAAGCCCAATCCGCCACTTGGATAGTAGCCCCAGCCGCGGCTATAGGGCCAGGTCGGCAGCGCGCCCAAAGCCATCAACAG
Source organism: Candidatus Acidiferrales bacterium (assembly GCA_963709705.1). Classification (GTDB taxonomy): domain Bacteria; phylum Acidobacteriota; class Terriglobia; order Acidiferrales; family UBA7541; genus Acidiferrum. The sequence goes on along the minus strand of CAVPXU010000008.1, from coordinate 1,129,028 downwards.
CAGAATCACTAAAAGTATTGTCAGCATGTTGTGTTTGTCCCGCAGGCAAATTCCCCTGGCGGATGAATCGCTCGACAGAAAATGCGAAACGCGAATGCGGGCTAGTAACCTCCGCGCCTATTCGAATCCCAATGCGAGAAACAAGCAATCAAGGCAACCGTGTAAGTCGCACACCAGTGAACGTTAGAAGAGGCACCGTTCGTTGCGTGTCGCGCAAGAAGATGGCGAAGTACACGGCGAAGCTTGCGCGCCTACACCAAAGACTCGATAGCTGGCCGACCGGATTTTGCGGACTCTTGATACCTGAATTACTGGAGGAAATAGAAAATGAGCGACGCGGAGAAGGGCAAGAACAAGAGCGACAAGAACGAGCGGGAAAAACTGATTCAAGATCTCAATGAAGACCTGGCTCGCGAATATCAGGCCATCATTGCGTATACCATCTATTCACAAGTCCTGAAAGGTGCCGAATATATGGACATTGCCGGCGAATTAGAAAACCACGCGGCGCAAGAGCTGAAGCATGCCCTGATCATCGCAAAGCAGGTGGATTATCTGGGCGGAATGCCAGTGGCGCAACCAAAGCCGGTGCATGTCACCGACGATAACAAAGAAATGCTACGAGCCGATTTGAAAAACGAAACGGAAACCATCCGGAATTACCGGCAGCGCGTGCGGCAATGCGAAGCGCTGGGCGAATACGCGATGGCCGAACTGATTCGCGGGATTCTGGTGAACGAGCAAGATCATCTGATCGATCTTGCGACGGCTCTTGGCATCGACGTGCCGCGAGTCGAAAGCTCGGACGTCACAAAGTAGAACCCAAAAAAATAAGAGGACGCTAGAGCAACCAGCAGGCCCTCATCAGTTGTGGGAATTGCGGGTCTGGACTGCCTGGAAATGGAGGGATGCCTGGATCCGGATCGGGAGGAGGAAGATGTGGCTCTGAGGGGTGTTTCGGTGGAAATTCCGGCTGCGGCGGTTGTGGCGTTGGCTCCTTCGGCCTGGGAGTTTTCGGATGATCGGGGTCCGGCACGGTATCAAGGCTTAACATTGGCACCTCGTTTTTTTCAAGGATAGCCGTTCACAAACGTGGGCATTTTCGCAAATACGTAACATTTGGGGCATCGGGTGAATGACCGAGTTTGCAAGGAAATCCTACGCACTCGTTTTTAAGTAAATCGCCGCGCAGACTGATGGCGATTGTGTGTGTTTTTGCGGCAATTTACGGATGGAACTTTTGACGGGCACGAAATAACCTGCGTACTGAACCCTGAGAGGCACTGGCGGTCATGTCCGATTGCGGAGTGACTGCACACGGTGATCCGGAGCGGGCCTTTGCAGTTTGACCGTTCTGGAAGTCATCCTGACCGCCAGTGTTAATTCCCTCCACTGTTTCTACCTTCAGCTTTTAGCGATCCTACATTTCACAGCCGATGGAGAGTGGCGCGCTGTAGCGAGACTATTTCCTCCAGTAAGAGTTTTTGCGAGCGCCGTGTAAAGTCTCGGCAAAAGGAGATATATGAACGCGAAGATAGTTTCTGGAACTGTCATGGCAGCATTGTTGGCTTTTGGAGGAATTGCCGGTTGCTCGAACATGCACGATAAATATCCTGATGTGTCTAGCCAGATTCGAAATTCCTTGGATCAAGCGGGACTAAAAGATGTGAGCGTCAGCCAGGATCGCGATAAGGGAGTTGTTACGCTGACGGGAACGACGACGTCGGACGCAGACCGCGGACAAGCCGAATCCATCGCAAAATCCATTGCGTCCGCGGAAGTGATCTCCGACCAAATCGCCGTGCGGCCTCCGGGCGATGAGAGCACAGCGAAGAAAGTAGACTCGGATCTGGATAAGGGCATCGAGAAGAACTTTGACGCTGTGCTGGTCAGGCACAAGCTCGACAACAGCGTTAAATACGATGTGAAGAACGGCGTGATCACTTTGACAGGCAAGGTAAAGTCACAATCGCAACGCGAGGGCGTGGAAAAACTGGCCTCCGGCGTGCCGAATGTGCGCCAGGTTGTGAATGAACTGGAAGTGAAAAATCAGAAGGCGTCTTCAAGAGCGAGCTCGTCCGACTAAGTCGGCAAAATGGGCGGGTTCCCAGCCCCTGCCTATCCCTCCGCACAAAGTCCTATCTCTTTACAATTTCAGGTTTTCACGTATTGGAAGATGCCGCGAGGGCGCGCAGCTTTTTGTGCTTGTACATGTCTTGATCGGCCTTGGCCATCAATTCGCCGAGGGGAAGCGGAGATTGTGGATCGTATTTTGCGACGCCGACACTGAGCGAAAGCTTATAGCGGGATTCCTCCGCGTTTACTTTATCCAGGTTTTTCGCCAGGCGTGACAGCATGACTTGAAGATTCGGAATGGATGCTTCCCAGGCGAGGATGGCGAATTCGTCGCCGCCAAGGCGGGCAAGCAAGTCGGAGTCGCGGAATGTCTCCTCCAAGGCGTCCGCCGCGCGAACAAGCACAAGATCGCCTTCCTGATGACCGAAGGAGTCGTTGATCGCTTTCAGATTATCCACATCGCAGAAAAGCAGCAGAACATTCAAATGATCGCGTTGTGCGAGCTTCAGTTGGTGCGAGGCGGCGGCCAGGAATCCTCTGCGATTAAAGAATCCGGTCAGATCGTCGGTAATGGCAAGCGAGCGGACCTCGCGATCGAGCAAGGATTTTTCAACAGCCCATACGGCAGCTCTTTTCAAAGCGTCATGGACGGCTGCGGGATCAAGCTTTTTGGATTTGACGATGTCCGAAAGGTCGTCCAGTGCGCGCAGAATTTGATCAAGTTCATGATCTTCGGATCGAAAAGCGGAAGACAGAATGGATTCCAGAGTTTGTTTGCGGGGCAGTTCGCGGCGACTGAAAGGAAGCACGCGATTAGAGGACTTATTCGCCCTGGGCTTGCGCTTATGGCCGGAGTTTGCCGGCGCATCCTTCTGCGCATCAGAACTTCCTGAAGTCCGGCGTGGCATGGGCCCAGACCCTCATATCCGCTCTAAGAGACGCCTGCGGGGTCGTCAGACTATAGTCCCATTACTAGGGCCAACCTGCCATCGGGTGATAGCTGTACTTTGAGGCCAGTACTCTCAGACGGTCAGATTCGAAGAGGAACACGAGCGAAGCGCGATGGACTGCGCCAAAGAAAGCGGGTAACCTCCAAATTATTCCTTGGGAGGACTAGATGGAGATCGATCAACAATTTGCGCATGTCTTGCTATTTAGCTGCCCGCAATGCGGCAACCCGCTGGCATCGGCATGCGCCAGCACAAAGAGAAATCTGGAACAGGCGGAAGCACATTGGTTCAACCCTCATTGCCACTGTGGATGGACGGGCGATGTGATCGGCGTGACGTCCATCAAGCACTGGGTTGAACCGTGGCAGGAAGCGGTGTTGTCCGAGGGCACTTCCTGCGACGGAGAGCCATTGAACTGACAAACTTGTCCGAATCCCGGCAGCACCAAACCCAGCCTATAACCCTCCCCGCAGCGCAAAGGATTATGTAAATTCAGTAGTCCCAGCCGCAAAATAAGCCTTCCCTTGATACTCCGGCCGCGTTGTCCATGTTCTCCATGCGAAACACCGGGGAGTACAGACGCCGGCCTTGGGGATAGGTGTGGATCTCTCGTTCAACGAAGCGCGGCCATTTGTTCTGGAATTCGTAGCGGCGATTCTTGCTTTGATGGGTGTGCTGTCTCTTCTGCGGGGGCGCTGGCGGTTTCTCGCTGCTGACTGTCGGGTACTTCGATCTGGAAGTAGCCATCTTTCCAAGTGGATGGATAGGTTTGCACAAACTCATGCTCGAGATCCGTGGTGGCGGGCTCGTTCGTGAGAACTAAAATAAACGTGTGTGGCGTGCCCATTCGCTGAATCGCGGACTCCATCTGGTCGTTGTGCTTGAGCAGGTAGACGTTCCTTCCTCTATTTTCATACAAGACGCACGCGGGAACGGCTCCGGCATAACCGACGCCAACGAGGATCGGGCAGTCGGGGCACTGTGAGCGGACCTGGCTCATCATGGCGCGGTAGTCGATCGACTTAGTCATCGGAACGGGCGTGAGCGTGCCGGCGATCACAACTAATGCTAGCGAAGGAGTGGCACGAGGAAATGCAGTGACGCCGTATCCGATGAGCAAGGCCGCAAAGGGAGCGGCGATGCCAAGGTAATAATCCGTGGGCATTTTGGCGATGGATTTGTTTGTGACGATGGCGAGAAGCAGGAAGCCGCACAGGAACGCGCCATAGGTGAAAGGCACCAGAAGTTTGTTTCGTTTATATGCCCACCAGCAGCCGAATGCCACGAACGAAGCTGCGACGAACAGCCCAATGGTCCAGCACGGAAGCCATGTGCTGGGCATGATGCTTTCCATCGAGCCTTTCAGCAACGCCCACACTTCTTTGTGAAAAATGCCGAATCCGGGATATTGCAGCGGGCGCGCGCCGATGTGAACGCGAAGAAGCGGGATCAAAGAAGCATCACAAATAGCGAAGGAAATTGCGGTGAGCCAAACCCAGCGTCGATTGGTTTTCCACTCTGCGAAGCATTGCCAGAGAAGAATTGGCAGTACGCAGAGTGCGGCAAAATAATGCGTGGCGATGCAGACGGCGGCGCACACCCCAGTCCACTTTGACTTTCGGTGGGCTAAGAGAAGCGTCAGCACAATGAGGAACGAGACCATGGCGTAGGGACGTGCGTTATAGGCGTAACGAAGGCCTACGGCTGATAACGCATAGACAATCACCGGAACTGGCGCCCATCGCATGCGCAGGTCGATCGACAGGCGATAGAGGAGACCTAGAGTGCCCAAGATGAAAAGTGCGGATAAAGCGCGGGCCACTTCGAGCGATTCGCCGAAGGCCACACGCCAGAGTGCAAGCGTCCAGAAATAAAGAGGCGGGTGAACGTCCTGCTCATAAAGTTCCGATACGATTTTTGCCAAATTAGCAGAAGGTTTGAATTGCGCAAGCCCGAGCGCCCAATTGAGTTGGGCGTGGCCGGAAGTTGTGAGCATCGTGATGGCTTCGTCGTACCAGATGGAGCTGTTGCGCAAATGAATGGTGGCGGACACCAGTGAAATGAGGATTGCCGCCAGGACTATTGCATACTCCAGCATGCGAGGATTCACGAGAGCTCTGGCCCTCGCGAGAATCCGATAAGGCTGGGTAGGGAAGTGTTGTTCAAGTCCAAAAGGTAATGACATAGAGTGCGAGTGACCTTTTTCACCTGCTATTTACAGGGAAGAGAATTGGCGCGACTGGGCTAGTTGGTTCCCGTCTTCAGCTTGTCCAGATGCGCTCCGCGTTGCGGTATTTCAGTGTCGCCGTAGGCTTCGTCGGGGTGTTTGTGCAAATTGTCTGTCGGGGGAAGTCCGGGCACTTTGGAGGTGGGTGGAACTGGCGTGACAGGGGATTGCCCCTTCGGACGTTTATCTTGCGTGCGGTGCGTCTTCACCTGGCTGTCGGGCTTACTTGCTGTTTTTGCTTTGTCATTCCGGATCATCACGATCTCCTGTTCCACTTATCCCTTGCAGGCACATTTGAAAAAAAACCGCCCTAGCCTTTGCGGTGTTTGAAGAATTCGACCTGACGAAGACGCTTCTCCGCGGCTGCCTTCGTTTTATAAGGCCCACCCAGGTTCTTCTTCCCATTCTCGGAGAGGACCTTGTAGCCATCCTTCACTTTCTTGATCATGATTCCTCCTCCACATCCGATTTTGGGTGAGCCTCCATCCAAGTCAATGAATGAACCTCCGTAGATACACATGGCATGGCCGGGTAGGTCGTGCTCGGGCGAGTCCTGCGTAGGTTTCCAGTGATGTACCGAATGGGGCCTTGCGCGAAAGGGTCAGTCGGACCAGCGCCTGCGACGATGGTATTCGCCGCCGCCCCAGCCCCCCAGATCAACTATCACAGCAATGATCAAAATAACCAAGTTAATTCCGGCGAGAGGCAGGCCGGAGTTCACGATCCATGCGTAGACAAGCGTGGTGAGCGGCAGAAAAATGAATCCGAGAAGCGGCAAGAGTAAACCGTGGTAGGCGCGCTGCAGATAATTAGAGAAAAAGAAAAGCAGGACGAGTGCGATGCGCGGAAATGTGGCGAACAGAATAAGGATTAGGCAAGGCATAGGGCGCCTCTAACTGGCTATGGATTCGCTTTCCCGGCCGACGGCATGAGCGGGGGTGTCTTGCCCTGACCTATGGTATGTGCGCCCGCTTCTCCGGATTTTGCTTTGCGAAGCTATTAGACAACAACTCGTACAGGTTTGCTCTAGGTGGAAAGCTGTAGGCAGCGAGTCGATTTGGAGGCAATACAGAGTGACAGGAGGTAGATTAGGGTTCGAGCCGTATAGAATCCGTGTTCCATCACAAGTAACTTGGATACATCGGAAGTTCAGTATGGACAGGAGGCTATAAATGATACGGTGGGCACTTGGATTTTTCGTGATCGCGTTGATCGCCGCGGTCCTGGGGTTTGGCGGTATCGCCGTGGCTGCCGCGGGAATCGCCAAGATTATCTTCTACATTTTCATCGCACTTTTTATTATTTCGCTGATCGGTCACCTTGCCAGCAGGGCTTAACGGTCGTTGCTGGTAAACCGCAAGCGTAAAACCCAAAGTGAAAAGAGGCTCTCGCTAACACAAGTGAGAGCCTCTGTCATTTCTGCGCAATTTTACAGGACTGATTACGTTACGCAGATTTTATTCTGCGTGTGTTTGCTGGTTTGCGGGCTGCGCGGCGCATGCCTGCTTTTCCTTTCGTACGGATAGCCTTCTCCGCCGATTGGTGGCGCGCTTGGCTGCCACGGCGCAGAGCAACTGTACGAGCATGCTTCGATAAGTTCGCAGGCGTTGCGGCCGAGTGGCCTTCGCGTCTTAACGCATTTAAAGTTGCGTGTGAGCGCACCCGTGAAGATTTACGATTTGGGGCAACCTTGCCCTTTTGCGCGTCGCGGCGGGCCTGCTTGCGCGTTTTGGCAGAGGTGCCGTGCTTGGGAGTCGGAAACGCAACGCCGGCGCGACGGGCCTTCGACAATCCGATCGCAATCGCCTTTTGCGGAGACTGAGCGCCATGCTTACCCTCGCGAACGTGATGCATCTCTTCGCGCACAAATTCGCCGGCCTGCGTGCTGGGCGACTTTCCTTCTTCTTTATCGTGACGAGCACGTTCGAGGACTTCTTCTTCTGGCATCTTGACCTCCCGATGCGAAGGACGTGAGCGGCTGAGCGTTGCCAACCGCAAAGGCAATCGCGTGTAACTGTAGCCGATTTGAGAACCGATTTTATGGAATAGAGAGCAGATCCGGCTGATAATTCAGAGTGCGACGGCCCTGTGCGCTGCGCGATACGCCGCCACCGGCACATTCGACGCAGCAGCGCGTCCATGGAATGGCTTTCAATCGCGCCATGGGAATTTTTTCTCCGCAAACCCCGCAAATGCCATAGTCGCCAGTTTCAATCCGGCGCAGTGAAAGATCGATCTCGGCGAGAGTGCGAACTTCCCGCTCGATATTGGCGATGGCCATGCCCGTGGAGGAATTGCGCAGAGCCAAGCCGACTTCATCCTCGGGTTCCTGATCCGTGACGATCTCCTGACGACGACGCTCGATGCGACTGTTCAGTTCGTCGCGCTTTTGCTGGAGGAGCACCCGCAAAGATTCATATTCACTTGTCTTGTTTCGCTTGGTCATGATAAACCACCTGCCTTTTCTGGATGTTCCTTCGACAAGGGCCGGATCGATGCGGTTTACGGCCTTCTTGTTATTTACTGCAAACACTTCAACACTGAAAATGTTTCTTAGGATTTGTCTCCGCGTCGCGCTTGCTCCCTGGGCGCTGAAGAGAGATCGGCCTCCACGTCGAAGTCTTCCAAAATCAAGCTTCGCGCAAATTCTTCGGCTTGCGCTTCGACGTCTTTTCCGGCAATTCCGTAACGCTCCTGAATGGCGCCGACCAGTTGATCGCGCTTGCCGCGGAAGACCATGGGATTGTCACAAATAAACATTCCCCATTGAACCCGGAGGCTGCCGGAGCAGCGCTTCCATTTACCTTGGATCCGGTCCCACATCATTCCGGGCCTCCTTCAAAAGCCAAGCCACAAAGCTGAGCAAGCAAATGTGCCTGAATGACTTCAAATATCAGGCCTATGTAACCACTTGAGAACAACCAAGGCTATCCGCAGAAATATGGAGACACAGGGAGAGGAATGCTGGAGCGTATCGTTTCGCGCCCCACCGGAACGGATACCAACGACGGCGGCGCGGTGTATCTCGCGGCAAGGGATTGTGCGTGATTTTGGAAAGGGAACTATGCCTCGATGATGCTGTTCTTGATTGCGTAGCGCACGAGCTCGCTCACGGAATGCACCTGGAGCTTGCGCATTATATTGGCGCGATGAGTTTCGGCTGTTTTCACGCTGATGCCGAGAACGGAAGCCACTTCCTTGCTGCTTTTTCCTTCGGCCAGCAACTGAACGATCTCGCGCTCACGAGAAGTGAGGCGGCTGCGCGGAGAAGCCGGAGGCTGGACCGGAGACGAGACGCGATCGGAAAAATCATTGAGTAACATTTCCGCGGCGCGCGCGGTAAAAAAGGTGCGGTGATTGGACAGAGCTTCGACCGCGTTCACGAGGTCGCGATCCGCGTCCGCCTTCATGACGTAGGCGCGCGCGCCGGCCTCAACAATATCTTTCACGAGCTGGTCGGAGAAATGGAGACTCAGAATAATGATACCGGTTTTTGGCAGCGCCTTGCGTATGCGGCGAGCGGCTTCCAAACCATTCAGATCCGGCATGCTGATATCGATGACGACGATATCTGGCTTATGTTCTTCGGCGAGGCTGACGGCTTCTCTTCCCGTGCGTGCCTCGGCACAGACCTGCCAGCCCGCATGAGACGTAAGAAGCTGTTTCAAGCCGCGGCGAAGAATGTCGTGATCGTCCGCCACCAAAATTCGCAAACTCTTTGCATACGGAATCGCACCAGGGGCCTTCTGTGTTTGGGTCGCGGCAGTCGAGGTAGCCATGATGTTTGCCTTTCTGATCTTTGAATAACTGGCCGTAGGAACGACTGGGAAACGGAAGTATTGAAATATGGACACCGCATTTACGCCATAAGGTAAATCCTGTACTGGGCGTCACTCAAATATTGAGCCGCATTTCATTCGCAGAGAAAACTTGGATTCACAATATTTGTTGCTCGGGTGACGCACTTTCATGGCTGCAGGGTTCGCCCGATAGGAGAGTTGCGCGTTGCTTGCGACGATTGCACCCGTCGCATCTTCACAATGTATGTCTGCTTGCGACTTGAATTACGGAACAATTGAAAGGGGAAACACGAGATGGCAAAAAATAAATCTGTGCTAGGAATCTACACGTCCCGCAGTTCGGTTGAGTCTGCAATTACGCATTTGCGGGATGCTGGATTCGCTAGCACCGACATTTCGATTTTGCTGCCGGAGAATTTGGGTCCGAAAGAGCTGGCGACGGAGAAAGCAACTAAAGCTCCGGAAGGAACAGCAGCTGGGGCAGGTTCGGGCGCGGTGATCGGCGGCGCGCTGGGATGGCTGGTGGGCATTGGCGCGTTGGCGATACCAGGGCTTGGTCCATTTATTGCCGCTGGACCGATCATGGCGGCGCTCGCGGGAATCGGAGTCGGAGGCGCGGTGGGAGGATTTGCCGGCGCACTCGTCGGACTTGGTATTCCGGAATATGAAGCGAAGCGCTATGAGGGAAGGCTGCAGAAGGGCGGGATCCTGACTTCGGTGCATTGCGACACTTCGGAAGAAATTGATCGCGCGAAGGAAGTCCTGAAGCGCACCGGGGCGGAAGACATCTCGACGACGAGCGAGTCTTCTGTCAGCTCAAAGTCCGATGACATGGCGCGTCGGGCCGGACGGTAAGAAATTTGATTGAGTTGCAGTCCGCTTGAAGTTTTGTCTGCCACGTGCGCCGGCTGCTGACGGCTTGTTGAGAGCCAGCAGCCGGCGCATTTTGTTTGAGTAGTGTTTTGCAGGATAGCGAATTCTTATGAACACACCGGCAGCTGGCTTGCGAGAGCAATTATTCTGGCTGTTTGTCCTCGGTATTCCTGTGGCATGCATCAGCTGGACGGTCACGCACGAAGAAGTGTTTCGAGAGCCGCGGGAATGGTTCACGAAGAGAAGTATGCACGCCGCGAGCGAGTACGAGAGAAAATTCTTTTACCTGCTGACCTGCGAATACTGTTTTAGCCATTACGTGGCCGCCGCCCTTACTGCATTATGCAAATTCCGGTTGCTAGTTCCTGGATGGCGAGGCTATTTCGTGGCTTGGCTTAGTCTGGTGTGGATCGCGAATTTGTACATGAGCATCTTTGGGCACCTACGAATGGAGATCAAGCAGGAACGGATCGAGATTGCTGCTAGCGAGAACAGTCCCAAGCTAAAAAGATTGCGTGCGCGATCGGATGACAATTAGGCCGCGAAAGAAAAAAAGAAGTAAACAATGGACGAGGAGAGCGACCCGTCCCAGCCCTCTCGCTTCATCTCTGAAGCGCTCCGGGTCGCCTCCTCGATCGAACAACAGCGTAACAAGAGCAAGGTTGCCATCCGCTTACGGTGCGGTCCATCAGGTAAATCTGGTAAAAATGCGGAAGCAACAGGAATTTACCTTGAATATCCTTGAGGTTTCGCTTTCTATATGCCCTCGAGACAAAATCGCAACAGATTTACGCCGAGGTTAAAACTTACTCCGGGCCCGGATCATCGAAAGACTAAAAAGGGGGAATCATGGCGTCAACTTTGTGGAAGGGACACATTACTTTTGGGCTTATATCCATTCCAGTCCGTCTATTTGCCGCAGCGCGTTACGAGCACACGCGGTTCCATGAAGTCCACCGGGAATGCGGCACGCAAATTCATCACCAGTTGTACTGCCCGTATGACGAACGGGTCGTAACGCGAGACGAAGTGGCACTGGGCTACGAGGTGGACAAAGATAAGTTCGTGCTGGTCGAGCAGGCGGAGTTGAAGAAAATCCAGCCGGAATCCTCGAAAGTGATGGAGATTCTGCAGTTCGCAAAGCTGAATGAAGTCGATCCTATTTATTTTGAGACTTCCTATTTTGCGGTCCCTGAAGAAGGAGGGAAACGAGCCTTCGACCTGTTACTGAGGACCCTGGAAGAGTTGGAATACGCGGGCGTGGCGCGGATCACGCTGCACCAGCGCGAGCGCATTGTAATCATTCGCTCTTACCAACAGGGCCTGACGCTGCACACAATTTATTATCCGAATGAGATTCATAAGGTGGAACAGTACAAGCAGACAGGCCTGAAAGATCTAAAGAAGCAGGAGATCGCTCTGGGCGAGCAATTTGCCAAGACCCTCGTGAAGCCGTTCCACCCGGAGGAATACCACGATGAGTATCAGACGCGCGTGAAGGAACTGATTGAGAGCAAGGCGAAAGGCCATGCGGCTCCCAAACAAGAGCAACCAAGACGGCTGGCTCCGGTGATCGATTTGATGTCTGCGCTGAAGAAAAGCCTGGCGAATGCTCCAGCGGCCAAAACGCCGAAATCCAGGAAACTACGCCGAACCGCATAGCCAGCCTCGCAACCCTGAAAAAGTAAAGGCTCTTTCATAGCATTCTCGGGAATCGCTCCTATTGGCCCGCGACTGTCAAGGAGCTTACATTCATTGGGCAAGCTGGGCCGAGTGTGCATCGAACAAAGGTGGCATATGAGATTTGGACCATTTCTAGTGATTGCTCTGCTGCTGTTCATTGCTTGGATTGGCGGCTTCCTTGTTTTTCACGTGGCCGGAGCGCTGATCCATCTTGTTTTGCTGATCGCGATCATTTCCTTGATCCTGCACTTCTTCACCAGCTCCAGAACCACGTAGGCCCAACAACGATCGATGGTGCGCATGCCCTTGAAGGTACTACCTGACATGCGCTTTGAAGAGGAGGAGCTATGGCGGATTCAGCGAGACCTGTGAGCGGCGGAATCGTTCACGCCGATATGGGCGATGAGCCCGGCATCGGGAAGGGCGCGATGCGGTTGTTGGTATTTGCGATCGCAGGCGCGATCGTGATGCCGTGGGTGGCATACCGTTCGTTGAATCGCTATGACATGTTGCGCATGCCGGTGACCTCGGCCGCAGCGGGAGCCGCAGTGAGTTCCGCGAATGTCGTCGGAGAGGCGGCCAAAGCGGTCAAGGAAACCGCGACAGTGGCGTTAGGAGCCGTCTCGAAGGTAAATCTTCCCGACGGAACAGAACTGACGGTACCGCCGCGTGGATTGGAATCTCAGATTATAAATTTCCTGACCGATACTTCCGGAACTCCGGCGAACGAAGCGTCCTTCAATTGCGATCGGGTGATTTTTGATACCGGGACCGCGGACTTGCAGGCTACTTCGACAGATCAACTTCAGAACCTGGCCAGAATTCTGAAGGCATATCCCGCCACGAGCGTGCAGATTGATGGATATGCGGATAACACCGGAACGAAGGCGGAACAACAGAAGCTATCGACGCAGCGCGCAAAGGCCGTGGCGGCGGGGCTAGCCAACCTTGGAGTTTCGCCAGCGCGAATGAGCGCAAAAGGGAACGGCACCCATCAGCCTGCAGCTGCAGATACGACGCAGGACGCGCCGGGAAACAACGTGCAGATATCCCTTGTTGTGACGAAGAAGTCGCAGTGAAGCGGCTTAGGGTCGTGCGCCACAAGAAAGAGTTTACGCGCGATACCTGATCGAGCGGGCGTGCCCCGGATGGTGAGATGCAATTTACGACGGACTTGTGACTGATGAGGTGAAGCGATGGGAAGTGTGAACGGAATGAAGGTGGCCATCCTGGTTACCGATGGATTCGAGCAGGACGAACTGCTGAAGCCGCGCAAAGCGCTCGACGAAGCCGGAGCGGACACAAAGGTTGTGTCGCCCAAGGACGAAACGGTGCGCGGATGGAAGTACACCGATTGGGGCAGCGAGGTGAAAGTGGATGAGCGACTGAATGAAGTCAAGCCAGACCACTTTGATGCGCTTTTGCTGCCGGGCGGAGTAATGAATCCGGACAAGCTTCGGACGGATCCAAAGGTAGTTGAATTCGTGAAATCATTTTTTGCTTCGGGAAAGCCGGTAGCGACGATTTGCCACGGTCCGTGGACGATCATTGAAGCCGGTGCGGCGCGCGGGCGAAAGATAGCGTCGTGGCCATCGGTGAAGACGGATTTGCGGAATGCTGGCGCGGAGTGGGTGGATAAGGAAGCCGTGATCGATGGGAACCTTGTGTCTGCAAGAAAGCCCGATGATATTCCTGCGTTTAACCGAGCGATGATCGAAGTGTTTGGCCAGGCGCAGGAGAAAAGCAAAAAGAAAACGGCAGAGGAAGCGAGCAGCGAGAAACGGGTGAAAGCAATTTCGAATGACCCCGATCCCGGGCATCATGCGCAACACTTGAAATTGTTGCTAAATGACGTTGCGGCGCGCGCCCGCGACGATATAAGAAAGGTGTCCGACCCGAAGGCGCAGGCGCTGTTTGAAACGACTGCTGAAGCGCTCAACGGCTTGGCCAAAGCATTTGACGACTATGAAGCGAAACGCGAAGAGGCGTGGAAGACGGCTGGATCGAGATAGTGTTTTGTAGGAAGAAAATGGGAGGAAGCTATGCCGAAATACGGGCGGGGCGTAAGCAAATCTGTCAAAAGCGCAATGCGGCGACGCAAGAGCGGAACTTTGCGTTCGGGAAAAGGCGGCAAGGGCGGAAGAGTGAAGAGTCGAAAGCAAGCGATCGCGATTGGCCTGTCTGAGGCGCGGAAAAAGGGCGCCAAGGTTCCACGGAAGAAGAGCAGCTGACACTGCCGTCGACGAGCTTATGCCGGTTGGACACGCAAGCTTTCTTCAGTGTAGCCAGGCTTTTGACTCTGCCGACAGGCCAGGACGCGGTCGATGGTCCGGATCTTTCAGGCGGATGCAAACAGGAAGCCGTTGCACGAAAGAGAGAAGAACAGAGTGGCGCGCGACATCTATCCCGGCGGCGTTCAGAATGAACACGCAACAGATTCCCAGCAATCAGCGGTTCCCTGTATTCGCCGGGCCGATTCACCACTCCAGCGTGACTTCCCATTTTTACTTTAGAAGCGCTCAGTGGATGCCAGTATTCAAAGCGGGTGCGGAAATACCTGTAGAAAAAAGTACTTCAGTGACGGAACAAATTCACTCGGGTAGGTCTGTTTGCGGTGGGGAACTGACTGTGGACTGTGGATTTACTGGTTTTCGTATTGGTTCATCATGTGCATGACAGATAGAGGAATCAGCTTTGTGCACGGGATGTTGGAAGAACTCAAGGCTCAGGGATACTACGAATTCTGTAGAGGAGAGCTCAAATGAATGCGGAAAAACAAGAACTAACTTTCAAGACATCGTTTTGCGGCAAATATGAGGAGCTGTTGGTTGAATGTCAAAACGCGCTGGAAGCGTGGGCAAAGCGGCGTGAGGAAGCGTGGCATATGGGATGGCACGGCAAGGAAATCGGCGGCGAGCTAGTGCGGCTGCAAGCGGCATTTGCGAAATCCTATGCAGTGCTGCAGAAACATACACGGGAATGCCCGTTGTGTGAATTCGTGTCGAAGATCGCAAAAGATGACTCATCGCAGTCGCCTTATGTAACGGTTACCCACCAATCGCGGCCAGCGTGATAGAAGCAAGCCTGGTGTTTATAGAAAAAGCGGACTCCATTGATGACGCAATCCGTCGAAAACTTGCTCAGTCACACGTTGGAACCGATCTGCCCACGGGATGATCACAAAATGCAGTACGAGGCGAAAGGAATATCCTGGAAGGCCATGCCGGACGATAAGACGCCGCAGACAATGGCTTCTTACCATTGTGATTTTGATGGATGCAGCGTGCGTTTCGACAATTTGGATGGTTACTTCACCGTGGTTTTGACGCCGCAACAGCCTTATTTCATTGAGGAACCGGGGATAAACCTTTTGCAATGTCCGGAACATCGCACGTGGCTTTACAGAAGCGAAAGTCATGACGATAACTCGCGTTACCGCTGGCGTTGCGGTGTGGAAGGATGCGATTACGTCCACTCACAGAAAATTGAATGACGCGAGATTAGTTGCCAGGTGAAGGCTACGACACGCTGCCGCTGTTGATCGGTTCCCCGCTTTCTTCGTCCTGGGAACCCCGCGCAACAATCGGAATTTCGACAGACACGACCGTGCCGCCCTCTTCAGCACGATTAACTGACAGCAAGCCGCCTAGCTCTCTGGCACGTTCGCGCATGCCGCCAAAGCCAACGCCCATGCCTTCATTGCGCTCAAGGAATGAGTGCAGGCGCTCTTGAGGGATGCCACAACCATAATCTCTTACGCTTAACGCTACCGTGTGTGGGCCGATGTCCATGGCAATTTCCACGCGCTCAGTTTTGGCGTGCCGGTGGGCGTTCGTCAGGCTTTCTTGCAGGATGCGAAAGATGGCCGTCTCAATTTCGTTGGAAAAGCGCGGAACGGTATCCGGTATGTTGAGAGCGACGGCGATGCCGCTGCGCTGTGCAAATCCTTCGACGTACCAGCGAATCGCAGAGCCGAGCCCGGTCTCATCAAGCAACGGCGGGTGCAGCAGGTAGGAAATCGTTCTGGTCTCGGTGAGACATTGTTCAAGCAATCCGATCGATTCGGTCAGCACTTTGCGAGCCGAGTCGGACTCGATGTTCCGCAGCGAGCTCCGAATATTGATTTTGACGCTTGCGAGATATTGACCCAGGCTGTCGTGCAGATCGCGGGCCAGCTTGCGGCGCTCGAGGTCTTGGACTTGCAGAATGCGAGCGCTCAAGCGGCGCGCGGCCTCCTGCGCTTGTTTCTGCAATGTTAAGTCCGAGTTGATTTCCAGCCAGCCGACGGGATTACCCTTCGCGTCGCGGCGATAGGTCCAACGGCTCGCCACGGTCATCCGGTTGCCGTAGCGAGTGGATTGTTGAAGCTCTCCCTCCCAAACTCCTTTTTGCTTTAGCGTGGCCACTACTTCCTGATAGGAGACCGGGAATTCTGTCTGTAAAAGTTCCGATGCATTCTGACCAATGGCTTCCTCCTTTTTCCATCCATAAAGTCGCTCCGCGCCATGGTTCCAATAAGAAATCCGGTTTTCCAGGTCACTGATGAACACGGCATCGTTGGCCAGATCCAGAAGTTTGGCCTGCGTAGCCATTTCCTGAGCACTTTGCCGGAGAGCGACCTGATGGCCCTTTACTTCCTGAAGCAAGCGATCTCGGCCACTGCGCAGAGTCTCTTCCGTCTGTTTGCGGCCGGTTATATTTCGCGAGGCTCCGATTACGCGATACGCTTTGCCATCGGCGTCGTAAAAAAAACGCGCCTTGTCTTCGATCCAACGAATCATCTGGCTGGGCAGGATGATGCGATATTCCATGCGCAAATCCTGGCGTTTGTTCCTGGCAGTTTCCCATTGCTGCAGAATCACGGGAAGGTCTTGCGGGTGAATACGGAATTTCCACGCTTCCCACGACGCTGGAGTTTCTTCGGGAACGTAACCTAACAATTCGTATTCGCTTGGGGACCAGATCATGTGATTGGTGCCCAGATCCATGTCCCATGTACCCATCCTGCCAAGTTCCAGGGCCAAGTTGAGGCGCTCTTCGGATTCGTGACGACGAATGTGTGAATCGATGTGCGCGGAAACGCGCGAAAATAATTCACGAGCGGTGAAAGGTTTCGACAAATAATCGTCAGCCCCGGCATTCAGACCCTGGATGCGGAATTCTTCGCCGGCACGAGCAGACAAAAGTATGACCGGGGTGGTCTTCAAATTGGGATCCTTACGAATCTCCCTGAGAAGCTGAATCCCATCCATCCTTGGCATCATAACGTCGCTCAGGATCAGGTCGTAGCTTCGCTTGGCCGTAAGAATGAGAGCTTGCTGGCCGTCGCCTGCGGTTTCCACTTCGTAACCGCCTTCCTGGAGCAGGCGGCGGACATAATCGCGCATATCTGCATTGTCTTCGACGAGTAAAATGCTGGGGACCCGTCCAAAGATAAGTTTCGCATTCGCCTGCGTGGCGTTGGCAGACTGCAGCGGCTCTTCCGGCTCGATCGGAATCCACGCGAGTGCCTCATTCTGAAACATCGCGCGATGCCGCGCTCGGGCCAGCTCATCCGTAAATTGTCCAATGCGATCCTGCGGAAGGTGCGCGGAGCCAAAAGGTATGGATACCATGAATCGAGTACCGGCGCCATCTTCGCTTTCGACGGAAATCGACCCGCCGTGAAGTTTTACCAGTTCCTGAACGAGCGCCAAGCCGATTCCGGTGCCTTCATGAGTGCGGCCATAAGTTCCTTCGACGCGGTGAAAGCGTTCGAAGATTTTGGGAAGCTCCGCCTCGGGAATGCCGACGCCGGTATCCTCCACGGTGAGGTGCGCCATGCCACCATTAGCCTTGAGTTCGACGGCAATTTTTCCTGAGGCGGTAAAGTTCAGGGCATTGGAAATCAAATTCAAAACAATTTTTTCCCACATCTGTAAATCGATATAAACCAACTCGCCGAGATCCGGGCAATTCACTTCATAACGCAGTCCCGCTTTTTCGACAGCGGAGCGAAATACACTGGCAATATCGGTGGTAACCTGAGCGAGAGAAGCCGGTTGATAAGTTGCTTGTGTGCGGCCAGCTTCGATGCGGGAAAAATCAAGTAACGTATTCACCAGCTTCAGCAGGCGCATGGCATTTCGATGCATGAGATGGAGTTCGCCGCTCGAGATCGTGATTGGGTCGTGGCGCGATAGCAGATCTTCGATCGGCCCCAGAATCAAGGTTAAGGGGGTACGAAGCTCATGGCTGATATTGCTGAAGAACGTGGTTTTGGCGCGATCGAGTTTCGCGAGTGCTTCTGAGCGCCCGCGTTCCTGATCTAACAGACGGGCGTCGGCGATACTTTTTGCAATCTGCCCGCTTACTAATGACAAAAACCCACGGTAGGCATCATCCAGCTTCTTATGGCAGTTCACTCCCACGACCAGCGCTCCCATCGCAGTTCCTTGTCCGGTTTGAGCGATAGGCAGGACGATGAGTTCGTTGGGGCTTATCCCCCAGAACCCCCCAGGCAATGAGAGATGGAATCCGTCTCCTTCTCTTAATTCCACAGGATGGCCGGTGTGAATAGCGTCGTTCAGGGCTGGAGCCAACAATGCCGAACCGTTCCCTTTGCGG
The DNA here is from genome assembly GCA_963709705.1 of Candidatus Acidiferrales bacterium. Taxonomy (GTDB): domain Bacteria; phylum Acidobacteriota; class Terriglobia; order Acidiferrales; family UBA7541; genus Acidiferrum. The sequence continues at coordinate 1,110,813 of CAVPXU010000008.1, read as the reverse complement.
AGCTCGATTTCGTTCAGAAAGAAGGGGTCCTCGGCACTTATCCCAGTTCTAGCGACGGCAACAACTTTAGTCAAATCATCATTTGCTTTGTAGAGAACGGCGCAAGGGATGTCGTAGGGATTGGCGCCAAGAGCTTGCGCAGCAAATTCCCAGGATTCCGTTTCGTTGGTAGCGTCCAGACTGCGCGTGCCTAGGTCTCGCAGAGTCAACAGGCGGCGCTCGCTGATGACTTTATCCGTGGTTTCCGCGACAGGAGTGATTACCCCGACAACTTTACCGAGGTGGTCGCGGATCGGTGTATAGGAGAACGTATGGTAGGTCTCCTCGGGATAGCCGCTTCGTTCGAGCAAGAGCATCAGGTCGGCAGACCACGTGGCTTCACCGGTAAGCAACACATTCTCCAACATAGGGCCGATCACATCCCATATCTCCGGATAAACTTCACGACCGGGCCGGCCAAGCGCGAAGGGATGTTTTGCTCCCAGTGTTCGACGGTAGGAATCGTTATACAGCATGATCAAATCAGGTCCCCACCAGACGATCAGATCGAATCGCGAACTGACGCAGATGCCCGCGCTCAGCTGCAAACTTTCCGGCCAGCATTCAGGAGATCCCAGCGCACTATCGGACCAGTCTCTTGTGCGCATCAGAGTGCCCATTTCGCCGCCGCCGCCAAGCCAAGGGATGCGGTCCTTGATCAATGCGTGGGTGGCGGCTTCGCCAGTCTGGGCGCCAGCGCCATTGCCATTGCGGGCACCGTTGATTTTATCGATGGCCCCGAGTAGATTACGCGACAGGTCCGCTTTCGCTACATATCCGGCAGCTCCAACTGCGATGGACTGCCTTTTGGTGATTTCGGGATCGTTCTGGCTGATGATAAGGACTGCGGTATCCGGAAAGTCGCGCCGGATAATTCTTGCCGCATCGATGCCATTCATCTCCGGCATGGAGACGTCCATCAGAACAACGTCCGGCCGCTGAGCGCGAGTCATCTGCACTGCTTCTTTGCCATCGCAAGCTTCACCGCAGACGGACCATTCCGGACGAGAAAGCAGCAATGACCGCAGAGCTCGCCGGATTACCTCGTGGTCGTCTGCGATCAGGATACTGAGCTTCTGCTGTTGCATCACCTCTACCTGGAAGTAAGGAGTAGCGCGCCTGGTGAGGGGTGCGCTTGAGCGAACGTTGAGTGATTAAATCAACGGAAGTGCGGGATGTACATACATGACTTGCTGTACGATTCGCCAGATCCATCAAGGTTCTAGAACTCAGTGGGTCAAAAATAGTGTAACCAGTGGATGGTTACTCCAGCGGGTTGAGTGTTATTCAATAGAGGTAAGGAAATATGCCGTGCAAGCACATATGAGCACTACGAAAGGTTCCGGCGAAGGGAATTCGGTCGTGATTGTCGACGACAATGCCGCCGTGCGGAAAACCGTCGGTCACGCGTTGCTGGGAAATGGATTTCGCTACTATGGCGAAGCCGAAAACGGCGCGGAAGGTATTGAAGTTGTCAAAGAACTCAAGCCGGATTTGGCGATCTTGGACTTGTCTATGCCGGTCATGAATGGCTTGCAAGCAGCGTTGGTTCTCCGGAAATTATTCCCCCACATGCCGATTATTCTTTTTAGCTTGTACGGCGACGGGGCGGTCAAAGCGGAGGCGGCCCGAGCAGGCGTCGACGCAGTAGTGTCAAAAACAGTAGACATGCCGGTGTTAATCGGCAAAGCCCACGAATTGCTAAAAATCTGACATTTTTTCAATTGCGCCCCAGGTTTCAAAGAGAAATTCGATGGTGTCGGTGCCACGAATGTCTGATTCTCCTAATCAGAGCCCATAGAAAGACGGAAACGGCAAGCCAAAGCAAGACGGAAGCCAACAATACCATTGCCGGATTCCAACGCTGCAACAATTGCCAGATCGCTAGCGCAAAGCAGGCAAGGCCGATGGTACCGATCGCCGTGCCTCTGCTTTCGATTGCGGCCGCCTTTCTCCCCCGAATCGCGCCATCCATGCCCTGAGTCGCTTTCTTCTCGGCCTGCTTTTTTGCCAGCAGCGTGACGCTTGCGGGAAAAATGGCAGGGAACGCCAGGAACAGGCCACCGACACCTGGACCGTAGTGCTGGGCGACAAGGCCAGCGGCTGCGGTGATTGCCCCGCCAAACAGAAAACGCGTGACCAGGTCATGCCATTTTATTTTGCGGAGCGCCTCAACCTGGAATTGGACGCGCATGGTTATCGTAGAAAGACCAACCAAAAACCAAACGCACAGGCAAACCACAGGGGGAGGGAAGCGACACTGGCTTTGGTTGCGCTCCATTTGCGCAGGTCGAGAAGCACCAGGCAGCAGCAAGCGTAGAAAAAGAAAGCGAACGCGGCCCAAATCATAGACTGGGCTTCCTGAGCCGTAAAAGCTCTACCTTCAGCCCAGATGGTGAGACCGAGAGTGGCGACGGCGACGGACGGCGCGGCGCCGAAAACGCCGGCCAAACTCTTGGGGCCGATAACTTCTCCGAGTAGCGCGAAGGCGGTCACGACGATTCCGCCGACAAGAAAACGAATGATGATGGTGATCACTTTAGCCACCGCTCTCCTTGCAAGTTAACGCGCGTTCATTTTAGGCCCGGTTTTGCGGCGTCTTCGGGATGCCATGCTTAGCGATGGCGCCTCGCGATGACATATCTTCGGGTTTCGTTCTTTGTCGAGACACGAAAACAGGGATTTTTCCTTTTGACCCACGGATAAAGCGGTTCGTCTAACGAATAGCCGGGTGATTTTCGGATTAGGTGCATGCGGTTTGGAAATACAGCGGTGAGGGTATAGCCAATGCCAACGACTGACGAGAATCATTGGGCAGGTTCGAAATTAAAGGAGCGAGAATATGGGCTCGGAAACTTTGATGAAATGCGCGCACCCACCTTGTCAATGCCTGCTGGAGGCGGAACAACAATTTTGTGGTTCGTCCTGTGCCAGCGTTAGAGGATCGGCTCGGGTGCCGTGCATGTGCGGACATCCAGGTTGCGTTGGCGACCAAAGGCTCGATGAAGAAGACGGTTTGCTCGAGGCGGAGTGATAACGCTAAACGTCAAGTCTCCCCCGACAACATCTGCGCGACGGTAACATATTCCAGTTCGCATCGCTCGCGCAAACAACGGAGCAGCAACGCGCCCCGGCTCATGTTGCCCATGCCTATAAATTTACCGGGAACGAGCAAGCGTTCACCGAGGATTCCCAGCAACAGCGGGATATATTTTTGCGTTGCGATACTTCCCAAGAGCACGACACGAAATGTCTGCCCGATAGTTTCGGAGAGCCGGCGTAAATCGCGCTCGAGCGAATCGCGGTAGGCGGGATCTTGCGCGTTGATGCGAACCTCGGCGAGTTCGGATAGGTCCGCGAAGCTTACGATTGCTTCCGGACAAAGCAGGCCGCGCGACGGCGTGATAAGAAAAGCGCCGGGGACGCCGGGCTGGGTATTAGAAAAAGCGGTAGCATAAGCTATTGTAATTTTGCGCGGAAATAGAGTGGGCTCATGAAGCTGAAGGCTTCGCCAAGCGAAATTCCAGTTGTGCGTAATCGCTTCGCCAGCTCGAATTCCGCTTCAGGACGGAAGAGCATCGCGGCGCGCTTGCCGCCGGAATGTGCGGGAGACAAAAGGTAGATATATCGATGGCCGGAAGCTGATGCAGCTTCCGCGGCTTGCGGCGTGGAATCGCCGGGCGCTTTTCCATGGAACACGAGGCGCTTTGCTGACTTTTGGTCGCCCATCTGAAACCTTGCTGTCCCTCACATACTCTATCTAGGTGTCAAAAGCGCAGGGAATACCTGAACTACGGGAGAGAAATGCGATATTCACCGCGTTCCAATGAAGTGCGGCATTATCAGCGTCCGCAAACAATAATTTTAGCAGGGGTAGCCACCGTGAAAAATAAGAGGACCAAAAGAGGGGGAAAAGGCCTCGCCACGAAGGCAAAGCAACGCCAATGGCGCGAATCTCCGCCGGTTGTCGGTATTCCCGCCGCGTCGAGAAGATTTACGAAGAAGTCGCCGAGTCGCCGCGGTGCTGATGAATTGTTAGAAGAGGTGCAGGAATGGCATCAAAGTGTGACACAATTCGGCGATCTCATTGACATTTTCGAGGTCGGCTTCGGAGGTGGAGAGAGCGCTTTTCATTTGCTGGAAGAAGGCCAGGATCTTGAAGGAGAATTGTTGATAGCCATCGGAGCGGCGCGCGATGCCAATCAGGGCGAGGCGCGGGCGTACCTACCACGCGAAGGAGTTCCGGATTACAAGAATCGTCACCGGATGTAGTTTGCTGCGACCGGTAAGAGATGCAGAGGCCGAAGGAGAGAGGATAATCGTCAAGTGCGAATTCCTTTTCGAGTGAAGCCAATGCTGGCTACTTTGGTGCATGCGCCGTTCACGCGGGCAAACTGGATATTCGAAGAAAAATACGACGGCGTGCGGATTCTCGCATACAAGGAAGGTTCGCGGGTGACGTTGATTTCGCGGAATGCGATTGACCGCACGGAGCATTATCCGGAAATCGCTCGAGCGGTGCTAGCGCTGAAGCCAGAGACGCTGTTGCTTGATGGGGAAGTGGTCGTTTTCGATGCTAAGGGCGTGTCTCGCTTCCAAATGTTACAGCAGAGAAAAGGGAAACCAGAATATGCCATCTTCGATTGCCTTTATCGGGATGGCAAAGATTTGAGGCGGGAACCTTTGGCGTCGCGACGGGGGGTTCTGGAAGGTTTGACTCGTCTCGATCCGAGTCTGAGGATTTCGGCGAAACTTGATCCGGATGGACTGAGGGCGTTTCGAATTGCAAGCAGGCGGGGATTGGAAGGCGTAGTCGGGAAAAACCTGCAATCAGTCTATGAGAATCGAAGATCCCGTGAATGGCTGAAGGTGAAGGTACATCACGAACAGGAATTCGTGATCGGCGGATTCACGAAGCCGAAAAGTACGAGATTGGATTTCGGGGCTTTGTTGCTTGGTGTCTACGACCGCAAGGGATTGCACTACGTGGGAAAAGTGGGGACCGGCTTTGATGATAAGACGCTGAAGAATTTGAGGAAGAAGTTTCAACCGATCATCCAGGCAAACTCGCCTTTCGAAAAGTTGCCGAAGGAGTCCGACGCGACTTTTCTGAAACCCGAATTGGTGGCGCAGATTTCGTTTACCGAATGGACCAAAGACGGGAAGTTGCGCCATCCGGTCTATTTAGGGCTCCGTGACGACAAGAAGGCCAAAGAAGTCCGCCGGGAGGGTTAGATGCGAGCGGCCGCTGCGAATCCGGAAGTGAAGATCTCAAATCCAGATAAGATCTTCTGGCCGGAAGAAAAATACAGCAAGCAAGACCTGGCGGACTTCTATCGCGAAGTCTTTCCGCTATTGAAGCCTTACGTGGAAGATCGCGTTTTGACGCTTGAGCGGTGTCCCGACGGCATGGGAGGGCAATGCTTCTACCAGAAACAGAAACCGGAGAGCATGCCAAAGGATACTCCTACGAAGCGATTTCAGAACGCGACTGGAAAACGCAAAGCGACCGATTATGTTGTGGGCGGGAAGCTTTCGACACAATTGGCGCTAGTGAATCTGGGATGCATTCCGGTGCATGTGACCGGGACGCGAGCAAAGACGTATCCAAAATCCGATTGGATCTGCTTCGATTTGGATCCCGGTTCCGGCAAATTTGCAGACGCTGCCCGTGTTGCGTTGCTTGTTCGCGACGCTTTGGACAATGTGGGCCTGCACTCCTTTCCGAAAACGTCCGGCAGCCGTGGACTGCATGTTTTTGTGCCCATTCGCCTGGGACCTACCGCGGAAGAAGTGCTGAAGTTTGCCGAAGAATTTTGTGCACGCCTGGCGAGTGCGTTTCCAAAGCAGACCACTATGGAGCATTCGATCGCCCAACGAGGAGAGCGCGTCTATCTGGACCCGTTTCGCAATGGACCCCTGCAGACGGTAGTGAGTCCATATTCGGTGCGAAGAAAGCCGCATGCGCCGGTTTCGACTCCGCTGGCCTGGGCTGAAGTGACGGCGAAGCTCGATCCATCCACTTTTAATCTTGGCAATTTTCGAACCCGGCTGAAGAAAAAGGATCCGTGGGAGGATTTTTTCTCATCCCGACAATCGCTCTCGACAGCTATCTCGCACCTGAAGAAGAAAGTCTGAACGCGAAGAAGAGGGTACCTACGTCATGCCGCTTGAAAAATATCGAAAGAAGAGAAATTTTCGCGTCTCACCGGAACCTGAGGGGGGAAAAGCAGGCAGCCGGAAGAGTTCGCTACTTTACGTTATTCAGAAGCATCGGGCCACGCAACTGCATTATGATTTCCGGCTGGAATGGAATGGGGTGTTGTTGTCGTGGGCTGTACCGAAGGGCCCATCGCTCGATCCAAGCGTGAAGCGCCTGGCCATGCAGGTGGAAGATCATCCGGTTGAATATGGAAAATTCGAAGGCGTGATTCCGGAGGGCGAGTATGGAGGAGGAACGGTGATGTTGTGGGACCGCGGAACATGGATCCCCGAAGAGAGCGACGTCGCGGAAGGGTTGAAGAAGGGCAGTTTGAAATTTGAGCTGAATGGCAAGAAACTGCACGGATCGTGGGCGCTCGTGCGCACCAAAAGTTATGGCAAGAGTGGGAAGACCGCGTGGTTGCTGATTAAGCACCGCGATGAGTTTGCGTCAAAGAAGGACATTACCAAAGAAAAGCCGGCTTCGGTGTTGAGCAGCCGCTTGCTCAAGGATATTGCTCGAAAGGGTGGTGGTGACGTTGCAAAGGCCGCCACCGGTGATCCTCAAGACTGAGTGAAACAAAAATGCAGCCGACGACAAACACCAATCGCCGGCTGCTTCGTAGTAAAAAGATCAAGCGTTCGCGGAACGTGATTTGCCTTTGCGCATGCTAGCGCGAGTTTCTTCTTCACCTTCTCCTTCGGTTTCTTTGTCTTCAGCACCCTCCGAGTTTGCGGACGCATTGATTTGCTCGGCCAGCTCGGTGAGTTTGGAGTCGGTTTCCTTCTCTTCGTTCAGGGTTTTTTCCAGAATCGCAGCGGCTTCGTTTTCTCCCAGCTCCTGGGCCCAGCTGTGAACGCATCCATAGGCGGCGATTTCATAATGCTCCACGCGCTGCGCAGCTGAGATGAGGGCAGCATCTTTCACGCTTCCCTCGTAGTCCTCTTCCATCATTTCATCGCCTTCCTGAACAATCCCCGCCATTCCCGGACATTTCTTCGCCGTGGGCTTTCCGTCCAAGGAAGTAAGGACCTTCTTGAGCCGTTCCACGTGTTCCTTCGTCTGTTCAAGATGACGCTCGAATCCAGAGCGCAGATCGCTGGACTCGGCCGCCTTGGCCATCTTGGGGATCGCTTTTACGAGGCGATTCTCCGCGTCGTAAAGATCTCGAAGCTCGTCAATGAATAAATCTCGGAGCGTGTTTTCCTTCATCATTCACCTCTTAACCTGTGTTTGTATTTGGGGGCCGACTGGATCAGTACCCGCTTTCACGGTAGGTGGATTGCCACCGCAGGCCAATACGGGCGAAGCCGTAGGGCAGCAAGTGCAAAGGTTTAGCAAGCTCGGTTGGTCACTTCGAAGACGCCTGAGCGCGAACGAAAGCGCTAACGGCTAGAACGACACTAAACTCATCTTTGTGCGGGCAAAGACTTGAGGTACGCGATGATGGCTTTCGCGTCTGCCGGAGTCATATGGTAGATGTGCATCGGTGGACGCAGCGCCTCGCCTTGGGGACCGATTCCCTTTTCGAGCACTCTTTCCATTTGTTCATCCGTGTAAGTGGGAAGACCCGCGAGGACGGGTACATGGTCCGCCCAATTCTGGATCGGGCGCACCGGCATGATCCAGATAGGGGCGCCTTGTAACCATGCGTGCGGATCAAGGTTGCCTTGCGCATCGCGGGGAGTGTGGCATTCCGCGCATTTGGCCACTTCTTCCACTAAATATTTGCCGCGCTGGACATCTACATGTTGTGATTGTGACGCGCTGCGTTGCGTGTGGCCGACAGCAGCAAGGCTAAGGAACCCGATGAACGAGATACAGAGGAAAGATGCCAGAATGACGGATCTTCGTTTTGAAACGGCCATATTTGCCCCGACGTTCGCGTCTTGAAGGACCAGCACGATACAAGATTCACAGTAGGCCGTAGCGCAATCCGGGACAATCCGCGATTGCAAGTATCACTGACTGTAAACTCCTGTAGTCTTGCCGTACCTGCCAGCCTAAGCGGGAGCGGTGTAATGCTGGCGGATCGCCTTCAGGATCATTTCCCGGCTCTCCGATGGATTAAGCGTACGGTCCGTTTCATAGGCGGCCACAATTTCGGCGATCGCTTCATCCTTGATGGCATCCCGCAGCCAGCGCGAATAATCCCCGTGAGACAAGTGAAGCTCCAAGTCTCTTCATCTACCCCTTCTGCCAGTTGAGCGAACAGATTCATGTTCTGGGCTCGGATGTTCAGTTTTCCTTCGGCACCGCGAAAGTAAAAGCTTTTGTCTTCCCCGAGTTCACCCGAGGCAGGAAAGAGTTTATGTCGAAGGAGATGTAGCTGAGCCATCTAACACGTGAGGACGGGAGCAAAGGGCAGTCAATCCTTGATTCGGATCTCTACCGTGCCTTCTTTGCGCAGGACATCGACAGCGAACCCCTTTTCGTGGCGGGTGATGAGCAAGTCCACATAAGCATCATTGACCGAGAGTCCCTCAATTCGAAGTTCGTCCAGAAACGAAGGCAGATGTGGATTATCGAATTGAACGAGCCGCTCCGAAGCGCGGATCTCAAATCCCAGAGAGGCGCACAGCAAAAGATACGGAGCGCCCGATGCCCAAGCTTGCGGTGCGCACGCCACCGGGTAGAGGGTCGGTCCCGTGCCGTCTGGGCGACGGTGAAATCCGCAGAACAATTCGGGAAGACGATTCAGATCGACGTGGCGAGCAGCGTCGAACATTCCCGTAAGAAGGCGGGCGGCAAGCTGTTGTTGTCCATAATTGGCCATGCCCGCGCCCACCAAGGCCGTGTCGTGCGGCCAGACGGAGCCGTTGTGGTAAGACATCGGGTTGTAGCGTGCTTCACGTGCGGCAATGGTGCGAATCCCCCAACCGGAATAAGACGCGCCATCCATTAGGGTGTCTGAGACAAGGCGCGCGCGCGACGGCTCGGCGATGCGCGTGAACAACGCGTGGCCCGCGTTCGAAGCTCGTACTTCGCATTGCTGCTTCTGGCCATCAAGCGCCAGCGCGTAGGTTCTTAGTTCGTCGTTCCAGAACGCACGATCGAACCGGCTTTGCAATTCACGCGCTTGCGTGGCGAGCCGCGAACTCATCTCCGATTGGCCGAGATGCTCGCCCAACATGGCAACCAATTGTTTCGCTGCGTAAACGTAGCCTTGCATCTCGCAGAGCGCAATGGGAGGTTCGGCGAGGCGCCCATCTTTATGAAAGATGGAATCCTGAGAATCTTTCCAGCCTTGCTGCGTTAATCCTTTTTCGGAGCGCTGGCGATATTCGTAAAATCCGTCGCCATCCATGTCGGCGTAGGTATCAATCCAGCGGAGAGCCGCTTCTATTTTTGGCCAAATGCCTTTGATGAAGTCTAAATCGTTGGTGCGATGGAAATAGGCTCCGGCGAGCATAAGAAACAACGGGGTGGAATCCACACTGCCGTAATAACGTCCGAAGGGAACTTCGCCCGTTGCCGCCATTTCGCCGTGGCGGATCTCGTGAATGATTTTTCCGGGCTCTTCATCGCGACTCGGGTCTTCTTTGGTTGCCTGAGTCTGCGCAAGATACGCCAGAACCCCGCGGGCAATGGCGGGCGCGATCCAAAGACACTCCATGGCGGTGATAATCCCGTCGCGGCCAAAAACCGTGCTGAACCACGGCACGCCCGCATAGGGATAATCGCCCTCCGGATTGCCTTCCATAAGCATCATCAGGTCGGCCTGGCAGCGAGCCAGCCAGCTGTTGGTGCGTTTATTCGAACCAATCAACCGCGTTCGAAAAATCGGCGTGGAGGTGGGCTCAGTATGGCGTGCGGGCGAACTGTTTGGAGCTTTTGAACCTTTGGGGTCAAATTGCTCGCAGGTGACCGTTATGGACAGGCTCCATTCTTCATCCGGGCGCAACTCGCGCTCAAAAGCGACTTCGCGATTGATGGTCGATTCCGGCGCGGCGGAAAACGAGATGCGAGTTTGTCGCCGAACGCCGTCCAGTCCTTCGTAAGCCAACAGAAGAGCTTTGTCCTCGATGGAATCTTCCAAACGCTGGCCGTGTTGTTTGCGTGGTGTACCCCGCACCTCGAAAATGTCGGCGAAGTCGGCGTCAAACGCGAATGCGAGCCACAAGGGATGCAGGTGGGCACCGTAATTCAAAAAGCGAAAGTGCATGTGACACACGGCTTTCGAAAGCGAGGCCGAGCGAAAAATATGAATGGTGCCTTGAGGGACATGGCTGTTTTCGCCTGCGGGTGTGTCGAGATTGGTTGCGTCGACAGTCAAAAGGGAATTGTCTTCTCGAATCGTGGAACTGAGGAGGAGAGGTTTGCGTCCCCCTAGGTAGAACGCCAGGCGCGAGAGATGGCGCGTCTCCATATGAAACAAGCCAAATTGCATGGTGCCGAGAGATTCGATGTCGCCGTAGCGATTGAACACTGCGAATGTTTCGCCGTATTTCAAAACACGCGTACGATCATCGGCGAGCGAAGATGTAGCCCTGATGTAGAATTCCTGGTCGATGCTGAGCAGATCTTCGCGTCTTGCGGGCTGCTTCATGACACGATTGTGCTAGAAATCTCCATCTGGTGCACGGGGCGTGGCGCCGGCAAGTGGTGGTCGGCAAGCGATTCGTAGATCGTCAAATAATTCTTGGCCATGCGGCAAGACGTAAACCTGTGGTCGAACGTGGCTCGGCATTTTGCGCGGTTCAGAGTTGCGACACGCTGTAGCGCTTTCACGGCCTCTTCCTCGCTGTTGACGATGAAGCCGGTGATCCCGTCGTCGATAATCTCCGGCACGGAACCGCAACGAAATGCGATCGTGGGCGTACCGCAGGCCATGGATTCGATCATGGTTAGGCCAAAAGGTTCGGGCCAATCAATGGGAAAAAGATAGGCGTAGGCGTTTCCAAGGAATGCGCCTTTTTGCGCTTCGTTGATTTCCCCTAGAAATTCCACTCCCGGCTCGCGGAGCAACGGTTCAATCTCTGTCTCAAAATATTGCCGGTCAACGTCGTCGATTTTTGCCGCGATCTTCAGTGGCATTTGTGCTTTCATTGCAATTCGAATGGCGCGATCGGGTCGTTTTTCCGGCGAGATGCGACCGAGGAAGGCAAGATACTGGTCGGGATTTAGTTGTGGGCGATACAGATTCCGGGGAAGGCCGTGGTATACGTTACCAATCCAGTTCACACGGCCAAGTGGTTGACGCTGCGCTTGGGAGATCGAGACCAAAGGCTGGCGGTCAAATTGCCGGTACAGAGGCAACAGGTCTGGCATATCCAAACGGCCGTGCAGGGTCGTCACCGCCGGCAATTGTAAATTTCTCGTGGCCGGAAAGTGCGTATAGTCGGTGTGAAAATGCAAAATGTCGAAGTCCTCGGCCATCGACAAAACTTTATCGAGCATCACGGTGTGGTGGGCGAGCGGATCGTTGCAGGCTCGGGTTAGCCGCAAAGCTTTCGCACAGCCGCTTTCCAGATGAGCAGCAGTTACAGAATCGCCGCTCGCGAAAAGTGTGACATCGTGACCCAAGCGTACTAGTTCTTCCGTCAGGTAGGAAACTACGCGCTCCGTGCCTCCATAGAGTTTCGGAGGGACACTTTCATACAACGGTGCAATCTGGGCAATTTTCATGAAATCCTCTCTGCCCAAGAGTTTAGCCAGCGCCCTCTCATTACTGTATCGGAACAAACCCGTAAAACTGCTCGAGGGTGGCTGTAGCCGGTTCAGCGCGCGAGCGATCTAACGGGTAACAACCCCTCATGTTAATAACCTGGGAAACATCCGAGAAAATACAGGAAAGACCCTACTGTGGCAGGTACAGGCAAGCTGGTAAAAAGTCTGGTGCTACTTAAGTAGTTCGATCGTGAAAATATTTAAACCTAGCCTTCGAAATTAACGGTCCGCGGTCCTGGGTCAATTTGACCGCGAGAGGTAAAAGCATGAACGGAGAGATGGCCGCCGATATCTCCACCCCCCAAGAAAAGAAACGTTCCAAGCGGAAAAATGGGAGCAACGGTTTTTCCGAGAGTGAATCCTCCGAACTAGCGATAATCCTGCAAACTCTTTTAAGCGTCAGAAATGGAGATTTTTCCGTCCGGCTCCCGGTGGTCTGGACGGGTTTGACGGGGCGGATTGCGGACACATTCAACGACATCGTGAGCGCCAACCAACACATGGCGCTGGAACTGAAACGGCTGGGGCAAACCCTTGGGAAAGAAGGCAAAATCCGGGAACGGGTGCGTTTCAATATTCCGCAAGGTGCCTGGGGTGAGATGGAGGGCTCGGTCAATACGCTGACCGAAGACCTGCTGCGGCCTATCACCGAAGTCACTCGTGCCATCGCTGCTGTTGCGCAAGGAAACCTGACGCAGACTGTGCGCATGGAAGTGGACAACCGGCCGCTGGAAGGCGAATTTTTACGTTCTGCCAACATCGTGAACACGATGATTCAGCAGCTTGGCGTGTTTACGGCGGAAGTGACGCGCGTGGCACGCGAAGTGGGCACGGACGGCAAGTTGGGCGGACAAGCCGTGGTGCCCGGTGTTGCCGGCACGTGGAAGGACCTGACGGATTCCGTGAACTTGATGGCCAGCAACCTGACTGGCCAGGTACGCAACATGGCCGAGGTGGCTACGGCAGTGGCCAGCGGCGACCTTTCACGCAAAATTACCGTAGACGTGCGCGGGGAAATTCTGCAGTTGAAGGAAGCCATCAATACGATGGTGGACCAGTTGCGTTCGTTCGCTTCGGAAGTAACGCGTGTAGCGCGCGAAGTGGGCACGGACGGTAAGTTGGGCGGACAGGCGGTGGTGCCTGGCGTGGCCGGCACTTGGAAGGATCTGACGGATTCGGTCAATGCGATGGCCGGAAACTTGACGGCACAGGTTCGCAACATTGCTGAGGTGACGACCGCAGTGGCCCGTGGCGACTTGTCTCGGAAGATCACCGTCGATGTGAAGGGCGAAATTCTGGAATTGAAAGAGACCATCAACACGATGGTGGACCAGTTGAACGCGTTCGCAGGGGAAGTTACACGCGTGGCGCGCGAAGTGGGTACCGAAGGAAAACTTGGAGGACAGGCGCAGGTACCCGGCGTTGCGGGTACGTGGAAAGATTTGACGGATAACGTCAACTTCATGGCCAGCAACCTGACTGGCCAAGTGAGGAACATCGCGGAAGTAGCCACGGCCATTGCGAAGGGCGACCTTTCGCGCAAGATTACGGTGGATGTGCGCGGCGAGATTTTGCAGCTCAAAGAAACACTGAACACCATGGTGGACCAGTTAAACCGGTTCGCCGGAGAAGTGACGCGCGTGGCGCGCGAGGTAGGCAGCGAGGGAAGACTTGGCGGACAGGCAAACGTGCCGGGCGTGGCTGGAACGTGGAAGGACCTCACCGATTCCGTGAACTCGATGGCTGGAAATTTGACGGCTCAGGTTCGCAACATTGCTGAGGTGACGACGGCGGTAGCGCGCGGCGACTTGTCTCGCAAAATCACGGTGGACGTGAAGGGTGAAATTCTCGAGTTGAAAAACACCATCAATACGATGGTGGACCAGTTGAACGCGTTCGCAGGGGAAGTTACACGCGTGGCGCGCGAAGTCGGTACCGAAGGAAAACTTGGTGGACAGGCGCAGGTGCCGGGCGTGGCAGGTACGTGGAAAGACTTGACGGACAACGTCAACTTCATGGCCAGCAACCTGACGGCGCAAGTTCGCAACATCGCGGAAGTGGCGACGGCGGTGGCGCGCGGTGACTTGTCTCGCAAGATCACGGTGGACGTGAAGGGCGAAATTCTGGAATTGAAAGACACGCTGAACACCATGGTGGATCAGTTGCGTTCATTTGCCTCGGAAGTGACGCGCGTGGCACGCGAAGTTGGTACGGACGGCAAGTTGGGCGGCCAGGCGGATGTGCAGGGTGTTGCCGGGACGTGGAAGGACCTGACTGATTCCGTCAACTCAATGGCCAGCAACTTGACGGGGCAGGTGCGCAACATTGCTGAGGTGACGACGGCAGTTGCGCGCGGCGACTTGTCTCGAAAGATCACGGTGGACGTGAAGGGCGAAATTTTGGAGCTGAAGAACACTATCAATACGATGGTGGACCAGTTGAACGCGTTCGCTGGCGAAGTGACGCGTGTCGCGCGCGAAGTTGGCACCGAAGGAAAACTTGGCGGCCAAGCGCAGGTTCCGGACGTAGGTGGTACGTGGAAAGACTTGACCGACAACGTCAACTTCATGGCCAGCAATTTGACGGCTCAGGTCCGCAACATTGCCGAAGTAACGACTGCGGTAGCGCGCGGCGACCTGTCTCGAAAGATCACGGTGGACGTGAAGGGCGAAATTCTCGAGTTGAAGAACACCATCAACACCATGGTGGATCAGCTGAACGCGTTCGCTGGCGAAGTGACGCGCGTGGCCCGCGAAGTGGGTACGGAAGGAAAGCTTGGTGGCCAAGCGCAGGTACCGGGCGTGGCTGGCACGTGGAAGGATTTGACGGATAACGTCAACTTCATGGCCAGTAACCTGACAGGCCAAGTGAGAAACATCGCGGAAGTGGCCACGGCTATTGCCAGCGGTGACTTGTCCCGCAAAATTACGGTGGACGTACGCGGCGAAATCCTGCAGCTCAAAGAAACGCTGAACACGATGGTGGAGCAGTTGCGTTCGTTCGCCGCCGAAGTGACGCGCGTGGCGCGCGAGGTAGGCAGCGAAGGAAGGCTTGGCGGCCAGGCAAACGTGCCCGGAGTGGCTGGAACGTGGAAGGACTTGACGGACTCCGTGAACGCAATGGCCGGAAACCTGACCGGACAGGTCCGCAACATTGCTGAGGTGACGACGGCAGTCGCGCGCGGCGACTTGTCTCGCAAAATCACGGTGGACGTGAAGGGCGAGATTCTGGAGTTGAAGAACACCATCAATACGATGGTGGACCAATTGAACGCGTTCGCCGCTGAAGTGACGCGCGTAGCACGTGAAGTCGGCACAGAAGGAAAACTGGGAGGCCAGGCGCAAGTGCCGGGCGTCGCGGGCACGTGGAAAGATCTTACGGACAACGTGAACGTGATGGCCGCTAACTTGACGGAACAAGTGCGCGGCATCGTCAAGGTCGTGACCGCTGTCGCGAACGGTGAACTCACTCAGAAACTCACTGTTAACGCGAAGGGCGAAGTTGCCGCGCTGGCCGAGACTATCAACAATATGACCGATACGTTGGCGACGTTCGCCGATCAGGTGACCACCGTTGCGCGCGAAGTCGGTGTGGAAGGGCGCCTCGGCGGACAAGCCAACGTTCCCGGCGCATCGGGCACCTGGAAAGACCTAACCGGTAACGTGAACCTTCTTGCGGATAACCTCACCAACCAGGTGCGCGCGATTGCGGAAGTGGCTACGGCGGTGACTAAGGGAGACCTTACCCGGTCCATTCAGGTGGAAGCGCGCGGGGAAGTTGCCGAACTCAAAGACAACATCAACACGATGATCGACAACCTGCGCTTGACCACCGATCGCAACACGGAACAGGACTGGCTGAAGACCAACCTCGCGAATTTTACGAACATGTTGCAGGGGCAACGCGACCTCTCCACGGTGGGCCGCATGCTCTTGTCTGAATTGGCGCCGCTGGTCAACGCACAACAAGGGTTGATCTACCAGATGCAAACGGAAGAACACGGGGAATTGGTGCTGCTCTCAGCTTATGCTGACGACGTTCCGGAGGGCCAGCGCCGTCACTTGAGAGCCGGCGAGGGCATGGTAGGGCAATGCGCTTCGGAGAAAAAACGCGTTTTGATCAAGGAAGTCCCGCGTGATGCCGTTACCATCAGCTCCGGCCTGTTCAAAGCAGTGCCGCAAAACGTTATTGTGCTGCCCGTGTTGTTCGAAGATCGTGTGAAAGCAGTCATCGAACTTGCATCGCTCGGTGAATTTACCGCTTCCCACCTGGCATTTCTTGAACAGCTCACTTCGAACATCGGTATTGTGCTGAACAGTATTGAAGCGACGATGCAGACGGAAAGCTTGCTGAAGCAATCACAGCAGTTGGCCATCGAACTTCAAACGCAACAAAAAGAACTGCAACAAACGAACGAACAGCTGGCGCAAAAAGCGCAACAACTCGCCGAACAGAACGTGGAAGTGGAGCGCAAGAACCAGGAAATCGAGCAGGCGCGCCGCGCGCTGGAAGAAAAAGCCAAGGAGCTGGCGCTCACCTCGAAGTACAAATCCGAATTCCTGGCGAACATGTCTCACGAGCTGCGCACACCGTTGAACAGCATTCTGGTTCTGGGCCAGCAGTTGGCCGAAAACGCCGACGGCAACCTGTCCGCGAAGCAAGTGGAATTTTCCCGAACGATTCACGGAGCAGGTACCGACCTGTTGAACTTGATCAGCGACATTCTCGATCTGTCCAAGATTGAATCCGGAACAGTATCGGTCGAAGCCGAAGAAGTTTTGTTCACGACTTTGCTGGAGATGGTGGCGCGGCCCTTCCGGCATGAAGCGGAGAACCGCCGCCTGACGTTCGATATTTATTCCGATCCCCACCTGCCACGCAGTTTGGTGACAGACTCAAAACGCTTGCAGCAAGTGCTGAAGAATCTGCTTTCGAATGCCTTCAAATTTACCGAGCAGGGAGGCGTGCGCGTTTCCGTCTGTGTGGCGACTCGTGGATGGAGCGAGGATCACCCGCTGCTGAGTACGTCCGCGTCCGTAATCGCATTTGAAGTTACAGACACGGGCATCGGCATTCCTCAGGAAAAGCAGCGCATTATTTTCGAAGCGTTCCAGCAGGCGGACGCGGGCACCAGCCGTAAATATGGCGGCACCGGTCTGGGCCTGGCGATCAGCCGCGAATTGGCGAACCTTCTCGGAGGAGAAATTCAGCTGCGCAGCGTGCCCGGAGGTGGAAGCACGTTCACGCTCTACCTGCCGAAAACGTATGTTGGTCCATCATCGGCGATCGCGTCACAGGAATCGCGTCCGGCATTTCTGACAGCAGGACGTCAACTGGCGCACGTGGTGGTCTCCGAGAGTCCGGAAAGAATTCCCGACGACCGCGACGATTTGCAGCCCGGAGATGCAAGCCTGCTGATCGTGGAAGATGACATTCACTACGCGCGAATCTTGGCGGATTTGGCGCGAAGCAAAGGCTTCAAGGTGCTGGTCGCGAACAAGGGCGCGGAAGGTCTTTCGCTGGCTCGCGAATACCGGCCGACCGCAGTGTCGTTGGATGTGTTCCTGCCGGACATGCTCGGTTGGACTGTGCTGAACCATCTGAAGCAGGATCCGACTACGCGCCACATCCCTGTGCAGCTCTTGACCATGGATGAAGATCGTCAACACGGATTGGCGCGCGGTGCGTTCTCTTTTGTCACAAAGCCGGTGACGCCCGAGGGCCTGCAACTGGCTCTGGATAAAATCAAGGACTACGCCGCGCCTCGACGAAAACGGTTGCTGGTTGTGGAAGACGATCCCGGTGAGCAACTCAGTATCCGCGAGCTGCTCGGACACGACGACATTGACGTGACCGTTATTTCGACCGGCGAAGAAGCCCTGGAAGCGCTGGAAGAAAGTGCTTTTGATTGCGTGGTGCTTGATCTTCGCTTGCCGGACATGAGCGGCTTCGAAGTCCTCGGGAAACTTGGGGAAAGTCCAGCGCTCAGTGAAGTCCCGGTGGTCGTCTTCACGGGGAAAGAACTCACGGCCGAGGAAGACGCACGGCTGCGATCCTTGGCGCGAAGCGTGGTAGTGAAGGGTGTGGAATCGCCGGAGCGTTTGCTGGACGAAACAGCGCTCTTCTTGCATCGCATCGTCGCGGATCTACCTGTCGAGCGCCAGCGAATGCTCGAGAAGCTGCACGGTTCGGATGAGGCGCTTGCCGGCAAGAAGGTGCTGATCGTCGACGACGACGTGCGCAATATTTTTGCGCTCAGCAGTGTGCTGGAGCGGCGCCGCATGATCGTCTTGACCGCGGGCACGGGCAGGGAAGCGATCGCCACTTTGGAATCCACGCCGGATGTTGCCATCGTGTTGATGGACATTATGATGCCGGAAATGGATGGATTCGAAACCATGCAAGTGATTCGGCAAAACCCGTTGTGCTGGCGCATGCCGATTATCGCTCTGACCGCCAAGGCTATGAAGGGTGACCGGGAAAAGTGCCTGGAGGCCGGAGCTTCCGAGTACCTGGCGAAGCCAGTCAACACAGAACAACTGCTGTCGGCTCTGCGCTTGTGGCTACATCGATAATTATGCCGACTGAGGTCAAATCGCCGATGCGCGCGGATGGTCCGGTGAACATCCTGATGGTGGACGACCAGCCGGCAAAGTTGCTGAGCTATGAAGCGATTCTGCGCGATCTCAATGAAAATCTGATCAAAGTTTCTTCCGGCCGCGAGGCACTCGACCACCTACTGAAAACCGACATCGCCCTGGTTCTGCTCGACGTTAGCATGCCGGACATCGACGGCTTCGAGCTTGCCAACTTAATCCGCCAACATCCCCGCTATCAGAATATGGCGATCATTTTCATTTCCGGCGTGCATTTGACGGACGTGGATCGCATCCAGGGATACCAACGCGGTGCTGTGGACTATATCTCCGTGCCAGTCGTGCCGGAATTGCTTCGCGCCAAGGTAAGCGTCTTCGCCGAACTGTACCGGAAGACCAGGGAGTTGGAGACAGTAAACAACGATCTGCGGGTCGCGGAGGAGCGGCTCAGGCGTCTAACAGGCCGCCTGATGCAGATTCAGGATGCAGAGCGGCGTCGCGTGGCGCGCGATGTGCACGACGGCCTGGGGCAGTATCTGGTAGGCGTGAAAATGGGCATCGACCAGCTTGCCCGACGGTTTGACCGCGAGCCTGCTGTACACGAAAGCGTAAGCGAAATTTCGGTGCTTTTGAACCGGGCGATCACAGAGACGCGGACAATCTCTCATTTGCTTCATCCCCCATTGCTGGATGAAATCGGCCTGGAATCCGCGCTTGCCGTGTACATCGACGGCTTCGGCAAGCGCAGCGGCATTTCTGTGAAAGTGGACGTAGCTCCGGACCTGGGCCGGTTAGAGAGCGATGTGGAGACCGCTCTGTTTCGGGTGGTCCAGGAATGCTTGCTGAACGTTCACAGGCATTCCAATAGCGCCACGGCAAGTGTCTCTTTGGACCGGCAGAACGGGGATATCCGGCTGCAGGTGCGCGACGAAGGCATCGGCATGAACACTTCGCAGGATGGAACGAGCCTGGGTGTCGGACTATTGGGAATACGCGAGAGAATCCGCCAATTGGACGGGACACTCGAGATCGTGTCCGTTAACGGCGAAGGAACCCGGGTGGTGGCGACCATTCCCAACCGCCCGCAGAGAGAATCAAGCAATTCCAGCCCACTACTCTCGCTCGACAATCCAGCCGCCATCAAGCAGCCTTCCTAGCCGCCGCCCTAGTCGTTCTAGGCGGTGTGCACCGTCGCTCCATCAGGCCATATATACAGAATTGCCCCGATTGTCCCGCCCTGGATGTTCCGCTAAAAAATAAGCTCCATCTTTGAAGATTCAGGCATCTATTTGGGGTAGCAGGCTAGAAATCAGGGGAGTTTTATGGATAACGGATTGCCAATATTGATTGTTTCCTGTCGGCCCGACAACCGGAAAATGTTGATGCGTATTTTTGACGGGCTGCCGATCAACAGTTACTCCGCACCGAGCGTTCAGCAAGCTAAGGAAGCTCTGAGACTGCGCCCGTTTTCGGTGGTCTTCTGCGAAGAACGCCTTTCCGATGGCTCTTACAACGATTTGCTGCGAGAAGTGCGTGCGCTCTCCGAAGACATTCGATTTGTGGTGATGTTGTGCACAGGTGAGTGGGAAGAGTATCTCGAAGCCCTGCGCCTGGGCGCTGAGGAAGTGCTCCGTTGCCCGCTGCAGCCCACGGACGTGGACCTTGCGCTGATTCACGCGATGAGAGGCCCTGCTGCCAGAAGAGAAATGGCCGCACACGCGTAGATTTAAGAACGGCTCGCCTTTATAGTGGCCGGCCCGTAAACCGGTCAGAACTATACCCCGGGTAATACGCTAGGGGAACTATCCCAGATGGCTACTCTACCCATTTCCCCATCTAGCGGCCTGAATAACCTGCACAAACTGACTCGCACTTGCACCCACTGCGGCTCCGATGAAATCTACCGTCAGCGGCCCCGCGGCCTGATCGAACGCCACGTCTACAAGGTGTTTCACTTTGCCCCCTACTGGTGTGCCGGCTGTGACAAGCGCATCTATTTGCGCCACCGCCACGCCACCACCCAACGCGCGTAGCAATTCGCAACAAGGGCAACCTCCCGTCTGTCCCCAGGTTTGATCTAACGCTACCTATTCGTGCGCTGCGGGTGTGACCCCCAATGGGGTAGACTTCTCTTTGACTTACGGGCCAATTACGGAGGCCACGTGTGTTCACATAAGCTGGAAGTTCCGTCTCAAAGACAGAGCAAAACAGAGATCGGATCCTGGGCAGTTCTGGACGAATTTTTCGAGCATATGCCAGACGCCGTAGTGCTCGTTGATGGGCGTGGTCGTGGCGTGAGGGCAAACCGGCAATTCGTCCGGCTGTTCGGGTACTCGCAGGAGGAGATCGTCGATGCGGATTTGTCCTCTCTCATCATTCCTCCCGAATCTTGCGAGGAGGCGCACATCTTAGCGGTATCGAAACCTAGGGAAGGTACTGCCGCCACACAATCGGTGTGCATACGCAAAGGCGGCGAGCGATTTCAGATTTCGCTGATCGAAGGTCTGCTCCTTACCGGTAAGCCTGCATCGAGGTACATAATTTGTCGGGAACTTGTCCTTAAACCTGAAGTCAAGGGGACAGAAGCAGAACGCCTTCGTGAACGACTTGAACTCGAATCGCGAGAAAAGGATAGACTGCGGTTGCTGTTAGATCTCAACAACCGCGTTGCCGCTCATTGCGGACTTCGTCAGGTATTTCACGCAGTATCAAGCGAGCTTCGGCGACTGTTCAATTGCGAGTGCGTCGGATTGGCACTCCCAGAAAGCTGTGGCAAAAACCTCCGTCAGCACCTGATCGACTTCCCTGAGGGTAAAGGGTTCTTCAAGGAAGGCACCGTCTTTCCAATTGAGGGTTCATCAGCTGGCGTGGCATTCCGCACAGCCAAAGCAGTGATCCTCAATAATCTCTCAGAAGTCCGCGCAAATTGGAATTCCGAAGCACTAGCGGTCTTTTCATCGATTGTTCGAAATGAGGAAACACGGTCGGGTTGCTTTCTCCCCTTGCTGAGCGAGAGTCGACCGATAGGTGTTCTTCAGCTAATCAGTCGGCGCGAATCAGCCTTCGCCAAACAGGATGTCAAATTCCTCGACCAGGTAGCTAACCAAATCGCACTCGCCCTGAAGAACGCGTTGGAATACGAGGAAGTAGCCGAAGCAAATGATCGACTAGCGGAAGCAGAAGCGCGATCACGGAACGAAAGCCTGGCGTTGCGGGAGCAGATCGAGCGAGACTCCATGTTTGAGGACATCGTCGGCTCCTCCGAACCATTGCGCAGAGTGCTCTCTGAGGTGCGCAAGGTAGCGCCTTCTGACTCCACTGTTCTGATTCTCGGTGAGACTGGTACCGGCAAGGAACTGATTGCACGCGCCATTCACAAGCGATCGTCGCGAGCCAAGCGGGCATTCATCGCGGTCAACTGTGCCGCGATCCCACCCTCTCTGATTGCATCTGAGCTATTTGGTCACGAAAGGGGTGCATTCACCGGCGCGACCCAACGGCGCCTGGGCCGGTTTGAAGCAGCTAATGGAGGGACAATCTTCTTAGATGAAGTCGGCGATGTTCCAGCGGAGATCCAAGTTGCTCTCTTGCGCGTGTTGCAGGAGCGTGAAATCGAACGTGTCGGAAGCGACAAACCAGTTCCAGTTGACATAAGAATTGTAGCGGCCACTCATCGGGATTTGGAGCAGCTCGTTGCGGAGGGCAAATTCCGGCAAGATCTCCTATACAGGCTTAATGTTGTACCGATCACCGTGCCATCGTTGCAGGATAGAGCAGAGGACATTCCTCTGCTGGTCGAGTATTTTGTTGACCGCTTTGCGAAGAAAACCGGGAAGAAATTCAGGACTATTGCTGAACAGAGTCTTAGGCTTTTTCAAGCGTATACCTGGCCGGGAAACATTCGCGAACTTCAGAACGTAGTTGAGCGAGGGGTCATCCTGACTGACAGTGACACTTTCTCCGTCGACGATACCTGGTTTAAGCGGAAGCAGCCAAAAGTCGCAGCTCCGACTCGCGGGATGACAGGCGCACTGCTTGATCAGGAAAAGGAAATGATCGAAGCTGCCCTCGCGGGCAGCCGCGGCACGATCGCCGGGCCGACGGGTGCCGCAGCAAAGCTGAGTATCCCGAGAGCTACTCTCGAGGCAAAGATCAGACGTCTCGGAATTGATAAGTACAGGTTCAAAACCCGACCTTCGAACTGATTCGCGCGCGCGCTCACTGTCCTCGAGCATTTGCCCATCGAACACCATTCGCTCGCAAACGAGCATCTCCTTCCTCCCCTAAGTCCCTTTTCTTCAACCAATTCATAATGGCTACCCAGTTGCCCTCCAATGTGCGGGCATCGGACCCATGACAGATGACGCTGAAGATTGAGCTAATCTCCGGCAAGCGCAGAACGCGAATTCGCCTGAGCGGGGAGTTGCGATGTCAAGACATCGACCAAGTGAAAGCCGAGATCATCCGCAGCAGTCCACGTCTTGTTCTCGATTTGGAGGAAGTGGATCTCGTGGATCTCGAAGGCGTTCGGTTTCTCAATCTCTGCTATGCGGAGGGCATCGGACTGCTCCACTGCTCGCCTTACATCAGGAAATGGATGCTCCGCGAGCGTGCAGCCCTCAGAAGAGCTCGAAGCGTGGTGGGACGGAAACCAAACGAAGACGGCAACGATATTGAAGGATGATGTCCAAACCGGTAGGAAGCTCAGTGCCACCATTCACAAGAGAGACGGCAATTCTCAAGATACGAGTTTTCTCGGGCGTCATCTCGCCTTCAAAGCGGCGACTGCATGAGTCCCGCACAAGTCGCACAGTAAAAGGAGCTTGAAAATGGCAAGTACACAGAAAACAGCAATTGTTACCGGAGCTTCTCAGGGAATCGGGGCAGCACTCGTAGAAGCGTTTTTGAAGCGCGGTTACAGCGTAGTTGCAAACTCGCGAAACATCACCAAAGCCAATCCCTTCCCAGCGTCCGCGAATCTCGCACTGGTCGATGGAGACATCGGCGACCCGAAAACGGCGGCAAAGATCGTGGATACCGCCGTATCCAGATTCGGCCGAATCGACGCGCTGATAAATAATGCAGGCATTTTTATTCCCAAGCCCTTCACCGACTACACGACAGAAGATTTCAACGCCTTGGTTTCCACGACGCTTGCGGGCTTTCTGTACGTATCACAGTTCTCGGTGAAGCAAATGTTACAACAGAAGAGCGGCAGCATCGTTAACGTGTCAACGACCCTGGTGGACCACCCGGTGGCAGGCGTCCCAGTGGCCGTTCAAGTTATGGCTAAAGGCAGTTTGGACGCGGTGACACGCGCCCTCGCAATGGAGTATGCAAAGGACGGCATTCGTGTAAACACGGTTGCGCTGGGCGTCATCAAAACTCCGATGCATAAGCCCGAGACCTATGAGTTTCTCAAAGGGTTACATCCCCTTGGCAGAATGGGTGAAATTAAAGAAGTCGTCGACGCGGTTTTGTTTCTGACGGACGCCACGTTCACTACCGGTGAAATACTGCACGTCGATGGCGGCGCACACGCTGGCAAATGGTAGCCCGCGCGGGCTCTCGGCCTGCCAGCGCTGAGCAGCGGTTGAAAGAACTTGGCATCGAACTTCCAGCACCTCCGGAGCCGTAGGGCATCTACGTAGAGGCGGTACAGTCGGCCAACCTGCTTTTCTTGACTGGAATGCTCCCCACGGAAGGGCGCGCAGCGAAACTCATTGGGCGCCTGGGTCGCCGAGCTCTCGACAAAGGAAACAGCCAAGGTTTTGGATATTTCGGTCGCCCCAGCAAAGGCACGGTCTTTCCACGGCCGAGCAGCGCTGCGCAGATCGACGGAGTCACGGGCGATTGCCCAGGCGACAACAGAACCTGCAGTGATAGAGGGCCAGTTCGAGTACCCGGTAGATGCCTGATGTTGACAGTGTTTACATTGAGGGAGGGACACATGCTGAAACAACTCTGGAGAACAAACGCACCGTTAACGTTTACCGGTCTGCTGATGCTGCCTGCGCTGGCAATCTCGATCGTCGGCCTGCTCATCGATCCGCGAATCATCACCGACGCACCCGCGTGGCTAAAGCCTGCGAAGTTCGCTGTATCGATTGCGATTTATGTGTTCACGCTTGCCTGGGCGTTTGCGCTGATCCCCGGATGGCGGAAGACGCGCCGTGTGGTCGGGTGGGCCACGGCAATCGCGATGGTGTTGGAGTTCGTGATCATCGCCCTCCAGGCATACCGCGGCACCACCAGCCATTTCAACTTCAGCACGCCTCTCAATAGTGTTCTGTTCGTCATCATGGGCGTGGCCATCGTGGCGCAGACATTCATCAGCATAGCCGTGGCTATAGCATTCTGGCGGCAGAATTTTGAAGACCCTGCGATGGGATGGGCCCTTCGATTCGGGATGATCATCACGATCATCGGTGCTCTGAGTGCGGGTTTCATGACGCGGCCGACCGCTGCTCAACTGGCCGCCGCGCACGCCGGACAGGGAATGCCGATCAGGGGGGCGCATACTGTGGGCGCGCCTGACGGTGGCCCCGGACTTCCTGGGACTAGCTGGAGCACTGAGCACGGCGACTTGCGGATTCCACATTTTATTGGCCTGCATGCTCTGCAGCTACTTCCCCTGGTTGCCTTCGTGATGAGGCGCCGCGGGCTAAGCAGCGATGCACGAGTCCGTCTGACGTTGACTGCGGCAGGGAGCTACTTCACATTGGTCGTGCTGCTGCTCATACAGGCGCTCCGGGGGCAACCGATTCTAAGGCCGGACCCGCTCACATTCGGGCTATTCGGCGCATGGGCCCTCGTCACGGCGATCTGTGGCTGGGAGTCCGTTAATCTCGCTTCGGCGGCAACGACCCCGGAGACCATCTGAGGTGAATATGTCTCCACAACAGGTTTTTTCCATCGCTAGCTCCCTCGCGTTGGTGTCTTGGATCATGCTCGCGACCCTGCCCAGGAGACCTTGGGTAACCAAGGTGGTCACGACTAAGCTCGTTCCAGGACTCTTCGCTATTCTCTACACGGCGATTGCCGTCTCGCTGTTCTGGCGCTCTCCTGGCGGCTTCTCGACTCTTGCAAGTGTCGGGGTACTGTTCTCCAATCCCTGGCTGCTGCTGGCTGGATGGGTGCATTACCTGGCGTTTGACCTTCTCATAGGCTCATGGGAATTGGAGGACTCGCGTGAGCGCGGCATCCCTCACCTGATGGTGGTTCCATGTCTCCTGCTGACATTTATGTTCGGCCCAGCGGGGTGGCTGCTTTACAGGATCGTACGATCCGTTCGTCGCAGAGATTCAATAACCTATTCGAAAGAATGACAACATGCTGGGCTGACCGATTTTCAACGCATTGGGCAAATCCCTCGAAGGAAGAATAATGCTCGAGTCCCGGAGACAGACGGGACGTTTTCCTTTCTTCACGGAATTCATCCGCAGGTCCACTACTGGTCTACCTCTTCAGGTTGTGGGGATGGGAAAACCAGGATGGTGGGCAGTGCAGGGCTCGAACCTGCGACCTCCTGCTTGTAAGGCAGGCGCTCTAACCAACTGAGCTAACCGCCCGTCCGCATTTATCTTAGCACGCGCGCGGCGGCGGCCCGTCGAAAATTTGCCGCCTTTCTTGCGAATTTCCCGCTTGGCCAGTACACTCAATAGTTCACAGTTCCATCGAGGACCCTACTGATATGTTGCTGAACCGGGACTACGTGGGCCACATGGCCTCCGAAGTAATAAAGAAGCTTCTGGAAGATGAGCAGATCGAGATCAAGGAAAAAGACCAGGAAGCGGTGATCCTGCGGGTACGCCATCGCATGCTGGAAGAAATCACCACTGAGGACAAGGTTAACGAGGAAGTCCGCAATATCCTTACACAATATCAGGACGAAATGCGCCGCACCGGCGTCTCCTACCAGGAGATGTTCAAGAAGGTGAAGGGGCAGATTGCCCGTGACCGCAAACTTATCTTGCGGTAGAGAAGGGAACAGGGACGACACCGAACCATGCGATTGAGCCGCGAAAAAATTGTGCGCATCTCTCACCAGATAGTTGAATTACTGGTGCAGAGCAATGAAGTGGAGTTCATCGAGGACCGCGATACCATCCGCCAGCACATGGTCCAGACCATGACCAACGTGTTGAAAGAAGAAGAAAAAGTTGAAGTCGAGGTACGCAAGCGCATTACCTCGCAAAAGAAAGAAATTCTGGAAGGCAGCGAGGAATGGGACGTGCTCTTCCGGAAATACTACGCCGAAGAACTTCGCCGCCAGGGAATTGCCGCAGCCCCGGAAGAGCACCAGAAGGCCGGGCACCGCTAAGCAAGAAAAAGGGCGGCCAAATCGTGCCGCCCATCTTCACTTTAATATTTATTCTTACAATCAGGCCGCTATTACGGCGAGGTTGACGAGGGCGTGGTCGACGGTGGTGGCGTCGATGATGGTGACGTCGATGAGTCATCGCCATCGGGGCGCCGCTTGAGCGTTGGGCGATCGTCATCGCCACTGCTCGGATCCGATCCCTGCGCTGTTCCTTGCCCTTGTCCCTGAGTCTGTCCCTGCTTTGTCTGCTCCGTCTTCGTGCGCAGCGTGGGCTTGCCCGGACCGCTGTCTTGCACCTTGCGCGCAAACATCACATTGCGCAGGCGGCCTTTCACGGAATCGAACTCGGATGTGGTGACGATATATTCGTCTTTTTCCGGCAAAATCCGCGCGATTTCCTTTTGTGCGGCGGCGATACGGTCCGGCGTTGGCGGGTGCGTAGAGAACATCTTTGACACCGTGCCCGGCCGGCGCTTCTCATCTGCCTGGATGCGCTCGAAAAACGTCACGTAGGAATTGGGGTCATACCCGGCTTTGTACATGTACTCAATGCCGAGGTAATCGGCTTCGCGTTCGGCGTCGCGAGAGAACTTCAGGAAGGTCAGGGGAATTGCCAGTTGCATGCCTTCGTAAATGCCGTAGCCTGCCCAGCCATATGGAACAAAAATCATGGCGGCCATGGCGCCGATCTGGATAATGTCGGCCTTGGTGGCTTGCTTGGTGCCATGCCGCGCAGTGACGTGGGAGATTTCATGCGCCATCACGCCGGCGAGTTCCGATTCTTCCTGCGCGCGCAGGATCAGTCCGCTGTTTACATAGAAGAAGCCGCCGGGAAGCGCGAAAGCGTTCACTTCGTCGGAATCGATCACCTTGATGGTGAAGGGGACTTGCGCGTCCGAATTGCGCACCAGATTTTGTCCCACGCGGTTCACATATTCGGTGATCACCGGATCATCGATCATCTTTGAACTGCGCTCCACCTCTTGCGCCAATTGTTTGCCGAGCGCAATTTCATGCTCGAGCGAGTAAAAGTTCACGCCTTTGCTGATATTGCGGTTGCCGATCGCATCCACATCATCCTTGGAATTCTTTGGGTGAACCGTCTGCTGTTGCTGAACCGGTTGATCGCCAGTCGTCGACTGGCCAGAATTGGCAGGCTTCGTCGTGGAACTGTTGTCTGGGCAATCATTAGGTTTCTGCGGGGCTGGCGGCGAGGTTTGCTGCGAAGTCGATGAAGCTTGTGCTGTCTGGGAACCTTGCGTGGCTTGCGCCGGAGGTGGCGCGCACGGATTCTGCGGTTGTTCCTGGACGGGAGCAGGATTGGCCGGGGCGCTGGTTTGAGCCGAGCTAAGAGCCGGCCAGACGGCCAAGCTCCCCAACAGAACCAGCCCTATGGCATAGCGTGAAGAGTTAACAATCATACTGCCTCCCCCCATACCAATCGGAGTATACACCCGTTGACAGCCGCAAGACCCCTCATTCTGTTCGTAAGATGTAGCTGCCTTTCCAAAGGTTTCCTTCGTCTACCAGCCCGGCCCAGATCGCCAAAATTGTCTTCCGGTCAAGGGACAGTTGACACTTCTGGCCGGGATATCTACAGTCATTGACGACGATGAGCGCAAGAAAGATTCAAATAGGCCAACTATGGAAGAACCTGGAGAGCGGGGACACTTTCCTAGTTACCCGCGTCTACACCGAGGCCCTGAGCACCATCGCGGTACTTCGCAAGTCTGGGGCCGAAGACGAACATCAGTTACGGATTAAGGTCGAGCGCACCCCGCAAGGTCAAAACATTCCCGGATTTGCTCCGGCCATGGACGACGATTCGATGTGAATTTGCGTCGGCTGCTCGGCTAGATTGAGCGCACCGGCAGGGCAACGATGTCTTCTACCGCCATTAACTCCTTCTGCAAGAAGGGTTCTCCGTATTTCACACCGATCATCTCCCCGTAGTGGCGCGCCAGCAGGTCCATTCTGGAGTCCAATTCATCGATCGCGAGGAACACTCTTTGGCGTTTTTCGCTTTTTGCGGGGCGGAATTGGGAAGCGTAGGCCAGAATCGCCCGGCGGCGGGTTTCATATTGCTTGGTGATGTCGACAATGAAGGTTGCAGGCATACCCTCAAACGAGGTGGCGAAAAGAATTTTGAACGGCCGGAACGGTTCTCCCTCAAGGGGCAGTTGTCTCAATCCGGCCAAGAAGCATCCTTCATATCCCAAAGTGGACGCGTGGTAATGGTCCGGATGCCTGGCTTCCCAATACGGAATAATCACAGTATGCGGCCGGAGATTGCGGATCACGGTGGCCAGCCTCAGCTTGTGCTGCCGAGTGGGTTGTACGTCCGAATCGGGAACGCCCAACGTGCCACGCCAAGAGACTTTGAGTATTTTGGCCGCGCGAGCAGCCTCTTTCGCCCGGGTTTCAGGAGTTCCGCGGGTGCCCATCTCTCCGGCGGTTAGGTCTAAGATCCCGGTTTTGTAGCCCTTCTGGACCATCTTGATAAGCGTGCCGCCGCAGGTCAGTTCCACGTCGTCGGGGTGGGCTGCAATGGCCAATACGTCCAATTTCATCGGGAGCCTCGAAACTTCGGCGTGGATTGTAGCACCAAAGCGAAATCGTCCCGATGTGTGCCCGGGGGCCGTCCCGAAGGTCCACCTGTGGAACCCTACTGTCGCTTCCAGACACGGCGGGTATGCTACCTTTGCGGCATGAGCGAAGAGAAGAAACTTCATGGCCGCGTGGCGCTAGTGACCGGAGGCGCCAAACGTATTGGCCGGGCGGTGGCGCTGCGATTGGCGAATGAAGGCGCCGACGTGGCCATTCACTACGGAAAATCAGTGAACGAGGCGCGTGAACTCGTGTCCGAAATTGAGAAGCTCGGCCGCCGTGCCGCTGCTTTCCCCGCCGAGCTCACGGATGTTACCGCTATCCAAAAGTTATTTGCCGACGCGATGGCGCACTTCGGGCGGCTCAACATACTCATCAACGGCGCCGCCAATTTTCTCCAAGCAAAATTTGGCGAGACTTCTGAACAAAGCTGGGACGCTTCTCTCGACACGAATTTGAAGGCGCCATTTTTTTGCTGCCAGGCCGCCGCTCCTTACCTCAAGCAATCCGGCCAGGGCGTGATCGTCAATTTCGCCGACATTGGCGGGCTGCTCGGCTGGCAAGAATTCTTGCCGCATTCCTTATCCAAAGCCGGAATCATCCTGATGACCCGGATTCTGGCGAAGGAACTTGCACCCACCGTTCGTGTGAACGCGATTGCTCCGGGAACCATCACCATGCCCGGCGATCCCCCGGAGTGGCAGGCGGATTACATTCGGCGCGCGCCGCTTCGCCGCACAGGGCGGCCCGACGAAGTGGCCGGCGCGGTCTTCTATCTCATTACTGCCGAGTTTCTTACAGGGCAAACACTGGTCCTCGATGGCGGCCGGACTCTTTAAATGCCGGCTGCATTTGAAATTTCTCTGTACTGAATCAGGAAAATTTCTGACTGCTGTTATGCGCTCTGTGGCGCGAGGGTGTATTCTTATAAATTGGGCGTCACGAACGCTTGCGCGCAGGGAATCTCTATGCGCGCCGCAAAGGAAGGGTTATCGCTCCTATGGATCAGGAAACATTCGCTCCTAGACACGTCGAGGACGTCGAAATTCAGGAATGGCTGGAATCGCTTGATTCCGTGCTGCTTTCCAGTGGAACCGACGTTGCCCGCGAAATTTTGGAGCGCCTGCGCGCGCATGCGACCGTCAGCGGGATCGATCTCCCATTCACCGCGAATACCCCTTACGCCAACACAATTCCCGCGCGCCTGGAGCCTTTGTTCCCCGGTGATCAGCAGCTGGAGCGACGGATCAAGTCGCTCATTCGTTGGAATGCGCTAGCGATGGTTGTTCGCGCTAACCGCATGGAACACAACATTGGCGGTCATATTTCCACCTTCGCCTCCGCTGCCACCCTCTACGAGGTCGGCTTCAATCATTTTTTTCGAGCGCGCTCCGATAACTTCGAAGGGGACACCATCTATTTCCAGGGCCACGCCGCTCCCGGAATTTACGCGCGTGCGTTTTTGGAGGGCAGACTCAGCGTTGAGAAGCTGGAAAATTTTCGGCGCGAATTGAAATCCGGTGGTGGGCTTTCTTCTTATCCACACCCGTGGCTGATGCCGGACTTCTGGGAATTTCCCACCGTATCCATGGGTTTGAGCCCACTGATGGCCATTTATCAGGCGCGGTTCAATCGCTATCTGGAAAATCGTGGTTTGAAGCCCGCCACGGACGCCAAAGTTTGGGCCTTCCTCGGCGACGGTGAAACGGACGAGCCGGAATCGCTCGGCGCCATCACGCTTGCTTCGCGCGAAAAGCTAGACAATCTTATTTTCGTCATTAACTGTAATCTTCAGCGCCTGGACGGCCCCGTTCGCGGCAATGGCCAGATTATTCAGGAACTCGAATCCGCGTTTCGCGGCGCGCGCTGGAACGTCATCAAGGTCCTGTGGGGATCGGAATGGGATCCCATTCTCGAGCGCGACACCGAAGGCCTGTTGGTGAAGCGCATGGGCGAAATGGTCGACGGAGAATATCAGAAGCTGGTGGTCTCTTCCGGCGACTACATCCGGCAATTTTTCTTTGGCAGCGACCCGCGCTTGCTGAAGCTGGTTGAACCCTTGCCGGATGAGGCGTTGCGGCGTCTGCGGCTCGGCGGCCATGATCCACGCAAGGTGTATGCCGCGTACAAAGCCGCTGTGGAGCACAGAGGCGGTCCCACGGTCATTCTGGCGCGCACCATCAAAGGCTATGGCCTGGGAGAAGCGGGCGAAGGCAAGAACGTCACGCACCAGCAGAAAAAACTGAACGAAGACGAACTGCGGGAATTTCGTTCGCGCTTTGGCATTCCCATGAATGACGAGGATGTCAGCCAGGTGCCGTTCTATCGTCCCAGTGAAGATAGCGAAGAAATCCGCTATTTACGCACACGCAGGGAATCGCTTGGCGGCTATGTTCCGCATCGCAAAGTGCGTTCGAAGCCTCTGGTGGCGGATCACGATGAATTGTTCCGCGAATTCCACGAGGGCAGCGACGGCCGCGAGGTTTCCACCACCATGGCGTTCGTCGCCATGCTCCGCAAAATGTTGAAGGATCCGGAAATTGGCAAGCTCATCGTGCCCATCGTGCCCGATGAAGCGCGTACCTTTGGTATGGAATCGCTGTTCCGCACCATCGGCATTTATTCGAGCGTGGGACAGAAATATGAACCGGTGGATGTGAATACGCTGCTGTACTACAAGGAAGCCAAAGACGGCCAAATTCTGGAAGAGGGAATCACGGAAGCGGGCTCGATGGCGTCCTTCATTGCCGCGGGCTCCGCTTATGCCACGCACGGCATCGATACCATTCCCTTTTTCATTTATTACTCCATGTTCGGCTTCCAACGCATTGCGGATTTTATTTGGGCGGCTGCGGACATGCGCACGCGCGGGTTTCTCTTGGGAGGCACTTCCGGGCGTACCACGCTGGCGGGCGAAGGCCTGCAGCACCAGGACGGAAACAGCCACGTCCTCGCGCTCCCGGTGCCGAATCTGGTCGCGTATGATCCTGCGTATGCCTACGAGATTGCCGTCATCATTCAGGACGGCATCCGCCGGATGTACAAAGATGGCGAGAATATTTTTTACTACATCACGGTGATGAACGAGCCTTACGCCATGCCGGCGATGCCCGAAGGCGTCGAAGAAGGCATTCTCAGAGGCATGTACAAAGTGCGCGCCGCGACCAACAAGAAAGCCAAACTACGCGCACAATTGCTGGGCAGTGGTGCGATTCTGAACGAAGCGCTTCACGCGCAGGAAATTCTGGAAAAGAATTATGGCGTTGCCGCCGATGTGTGGAGCGTCACCAGCTACAAGGGTCTTTACACAGATGCCATCGAGACTGAACGCTGGAATCGTTTGCATCCGGACGAAACGCCGCGCCTTCCTTACGTTGCGCAGTGCCTCGCGGAAGAACAGGGCGTGTTTGTCGCCGCTTCGGACTACCTGAAGGTCTTGCCCGCGATGATTTCCAAGTGGGTGCCGCGCCGTATTGCCACACTGGGTACCGACGGCTTCGGGCGAAGCGAGGGCCGCGAATCGCTCCGCGAATTCTTCGAAGTGGATGCGCGGTTCATCACCGTCGCTACATTACACGAACTTGCGCAGGACGGCCTTGTCGGCGAAGCCACGGTTCAGAATGCCATCAAAGACCTCGCCATCAATCCCGACAAGCCGAACCCCGTCACGTCGTAATCGATGTGCCTCGTGGCGCTGGCTTTATGCCAGCGGTCTGCGCCTGTCTACGCGCTTTCCAAAACTTCCGCTGGCTTGATCTTTCCGGTGGCCAGGTGCGCAATCAGTTCGCGGTTTGCCGCCAAGAAATCGTACTGCGCCAGTTCTTTCGGCAAGACCCAAGCCACCTGCTCAAAAGTCACTGGTTTCAATTCGCTGCCGGAAATCTGCGCCGCGAAAAAATGTATTTCCAATTCTTCAGGGTAATTCGCATATTGGTATTGCACATTGGCGATTTCACGGCTCTTTACGAGCGTTACCTTCAGTTCTTCCTGAAGCTCTCGCGCTAAGGCTTCTTCCAGTTTTTCTCCACTGCGCACTTTACCCCCGGGAAATTCCCATTTTAGAGGAGAGGTATCGCCGCGCCGCCTCTGGCCGATCAGCAGCCTGCGGTCGTCTCGCTCAATCACTGCTGCAACCACCTGCCTCATTTCTCCCCCATAATTCTTAAACTGCTCGAAGAATCCTACCCCATAAACCGATTCGCTCTTCAGGCAATCTGCAGCCAAGTGTGTGAATGATCTTGTGCAACGGCCATTGTCACACGCCGCACCCGCTGCGATACTTCCAATCATGTTCAGCGCGGAACTTCTTGATCACTTTCAGAATCCTCGAAACGCGGGGGATTTGCCCGAAGCGAATGTCAAAGTGAAAGTCAGCAACCCGGTTTGCGGAGACTTGCTACAACTTGCGGCGATTATTGAAAATGATGTGATTTGCGATGTGCGGTTTCTCTGTCGCGGCTGCACCGCCTCGATCGCCTCGGCATCGCTGCTCACGGAATCCATACGGGGCAGGGAATTGCGAGAGGTTTCTTCCATCTCGCCGGAGTCGCTTGCCGCATCCTTAGGTGGGCTGCCGGCCGCTTCGTTTCATGCCGTGCAATTGGCCCACGATGCGCTGCAGGCTTTGCTGCGCGCAGTTCCGAAATAGCTGACCGCTACATCGAGCGAGTCATGCGCGTAAACGTCGCCGGATCATTCAAGTTCACCACGCATCCTTCTTCCGCCGTAACGTACTCGCTTACTTCCTCTTTATGCGCCCAAACGACACTGCGCGCTCCCAACTCATGGGACGCGTTTTCCAATTCACCATAGAGTGCCGCGGAGAAGATCACGGGATGTCCACGGCGTCCTTCGAACACTGGGATGACCACGGGCGCGCGGCTGGCGTAAAACTGGTCCACCAGGCCGTCCACAAACGAGGCGCTGATTAAAGGATGGTCTACCAGGCAAACCAGCATGCCGTCTGTTCCGTCAGGCAAACTGCGGAGCGCCATCTGAATCGAGCTCAATTGCCCGCGCTGCCATTCTGTGTTGATCACAACTTCTTCGGGTTTCAGGATCACCCCTTGGCCGATCGCTTCCGCGTGAGCGCCGAGCACAACACGGCGCACGCCGATCTTCGGATGCTGGGTCACTTCCAATAAATGTTCAAGGAACGGGCGGCCCTGGTAGGGAAGCAAAGCTTTTGGCGAGCCCATCCGGCTGGAGGCCCCACCCGAAAGGATGACTGCGGCCAGCATGAAGCTCTCCTTCTCTCTATTTCTCGACGACGCTGCCCGTTTCCAGCTTCAGTTTCTTGTGCGCTGCCGGATCCGCATTGCGCCGCACAGCCACGAGTTCCGCCACGATGCTCAGCGCGATCTCTTCGGGAGAGAGTGCTCCAATCTCCAGTCCCATGGGAGCGAACACGTGCTCAAACTCTTCCATGCGGTAGCCCTCTTTTTCCAGCGCTTTATATACACTTAACACCTTGCGGCGGCTGCCGATCATTCCCACATACCGCGCCTGCGTGCGCACCGCCCAGGCGAGCACGCGCATGTCTTCCTTGTGTCCGCGCGTTACGATCACCAGATAGCTGGAGGCGTTCGGATGCAGTTTCTCAAACGCATTGTCGAAATTTGTGAAAATCTCCTGAGCCATCGGAAAACGGGTGAGATTTGCGAACGCTTCGCGGTCATCCACCACGCTAACGCCAAACCCCGCGGCCTGCGCCACTTTCGCTACGGCCGTGGAGACATGGCCGCCGCCGAATAAATAAACAACGGGCTGCGGCAGTATGGGTTCCACGAATACTTCCACGCTGCCGCCGCAGATGAGGCCGTTGTCGAAAGTCGCTTCATTGTTCAGGTGAAAAACCAGTTTTCGCGGCGCTTCCTTGCCCATTACTTCCTTGGCCGCCGCCCACACGTCAGCCTCGACGCATCCGCCGCCGATGGTGCCTTCCGTCGAGCCGTCTTCCCGCACCAGCATCCGGGAGCTCTCGAAACTCGGAATCGATCCGTTGGTATGGACGATCGTCGCCAGTGCCCCGCGCTGCCCGGCTCGCCGCATCCGCACGATCTCTTCGAAAAGGTCCATGTCTTTCAGCCTACGGCGCGTGCTTCCCCCTGTCAATTCTAAGCGTCTGGGCACCCGGCTGCCTTTGCTCTAATATTGCCTCCAGGATCGATCAAGAAAAACGTCTCCAACATATCGTGATACGATATATGTGCGCGATCCTTTCATTCGTTCCCCTCCGGGAGGTTGCTCATGAAAGCTATCGTTTTCCACCAGCATGGTGATCCCAGCGTTCTGCACTACACCGATGTCAACGAGCCGCACCTCCGTGCCAGCGAAGTTTTAGTCCGCGTTCATGCCTGCGCTTTGAACCATCTCGATCTGTGGGTCCGCCGCGGCTTGCCCGGCGTGCCCATCCCGCTGCCTCATATTCCTGGGAGCGATGTGGCGGGAGAAGTAGCCAAGATCGGCCCGGACGTGCATACCGTATACGTTGGGCAAAAAGTGGTCCTCGCGCCTGGGATAACCTGCGGCAAGTGCCCGGCATGTCTCTCTGGCAACGCCAATCTTTGCCGTGATTACACAAATCTCGGCTACATGATCGATGGCGGCTGCGCTGAATTTGTTCGCTGTCCCGAAGTGAATTGCATGCCGTATCCGGAAAATCTGGATTGGGTGCATGCCGCCGCCATACCACTGGTGTTTCAGACTGCGTGGCACATGTTGGTCCATCGCGCGCAGCTCCAGCCAGGCGAAACGGTCTTGGTGCTCGCTGCCGGCAGCGGTGTGGGCAGCGCCGCGATTCAAATAGCGAAATTCTTTGGGGCTCGCGTGATTGCGACCGCGGGCAACGACGAGAAAATGGTGAAGGCCAAGGAAATCGGAGCGGACGACGTGATTCACCACGGCATCATGCCCATCGCCAAGGAAGTCCGCCGCCTGACGCAAAATCGTGGTGTCGATGTGGTCTTTGAGCACGTGGGCGCCGCAACCTGGGAGGACAGCGTGAAAAGTCTGGCGAATGGCGGGCGTTTGGTTACCTGTGGTGCCACCACCGGCTACGACGCAAAGATCGACTTACGCTTTCTGTTTACGCGACAGCTTTCGCTCATGGGGTCCTACATGGGCAACAAGAGCGAATTGCGGACAGTGCTGAAGTTGGTGGCGCAAGGCCGGCTAAAGCCCATTGTGGACAAGGTTTGGCCGCTCCACGACTGCATCGCCGCACACAGCTATCTTGAGAAAGGCAAGCAATTCGGCAAGGTAGTGCTGACGGTACCCTAAGACAGACCGATCCAATCCATCGGGGAATCAGCGTTTGTCTGCCTCGCCTCCCTATGCCAAAATAGGAGCGAGGACGATATGAAAACTACCCTGGGCAAAAGCGTCACTCTCACCAAACCCGACGATTTCGGCAAGCTGCTGCAGGATGAAGGCATCATCTTCACGCAGTTGGATAAGGCCGTAAACTGGGCTCGCAAGAGTTCCATTTGGCCGTTGGGCTTTGGTCTGGCCTGCTGCGCTATTGAAATGATGTCCATGGCCGCTTCGCGCTTTGACGTTGCGCGCTTTGGCGCGGAAGTATTTCGGCCGTCTCCTCGCCAGGCGGATCTGATGATCGTGGCCGGCCGGCTTTCGCAGAAAATGGCACCTGTGATCCGTCAGTTGTACGATCAAATGCCAGAGCCGAAGTGGGTCATCTCCATG
The DNA here is from genome assembly GCA_963709705.1 of Candidatus Acidiferrales bacterium. Classification (GTDB taxonomy): domain Bacteria; phylum Acidobacteriota; class Terriglobia; order Acidiferrales; family UBA7541; genus Acidiferrum. The sequence goes on along the minus strand of CAVPXU010000008.1, from coordinate 1,073,672 downwards.
GGCGCTTGCGCCACGTCCGGGGGCGTGTTCAACAATTACGCCATCGTTCAGGGCTGTAATCAGGTAATCCCGGTGGACGTGTACGTACCCGGTTGCCCGCCGCGGCCCGAGGCTGTGTTGTATGCCATTCTTCAGCTGCAGAAAAAAATTGAGGCTGAAAAAGGATCGTTCAAGCGCGCCCTGAATCTGGACTAGCTCCAAAAACGGCTTTTCTCCCGCCAGGTTACCTGATAGGTTGTTCGCCATGCAACTGCCTGAGACAGTCAGCGCTCGTGATCTGTTGCGCCATTCGCTCGCTACCATTGCGTATCGCGCGGGTAAAGTCGTGCGCGATGCTCCGCAGGGATACGTGGAATTCCAGGCGGGGCACAATTGCCGCACTCCCGTGCAGCTCCTTGCGCATATTGGCGATCTGTTTGATTGGGCTTTGAGTATGGCCAAGGGAAAACCCGCTTGGCACAATTCGCAGCCACTATCCTGGCCTGATGAAGTGCAGCGTTTCTTCGAATCCCTGAAGCGCTTCGATGATTATCTCGCTGGACCTGAACAGCTTCACGCTTCGCCGGAAAAGCTGATGCAAGGGCCGATTGCCGACATCATGACTCACGTTGGCCAATTGGCGATTCTGCGGCGGCTATCGGGCATCCCGATCAAGAGCGAGAATTACTTTGATGCGGATGTCGCTGCAGGCCGCGTAGGCAAAGATCAGGCTGCCCCAAAATACGAATTTGATTGAAGATTCACTAGCCAACTCCCGCCCAGGTCGTTAAACTTTTGGTCTGGAAAGGTGCGCTGATGAACACTCCTGATCAACGGCGTTACCCCCGCGTGAAGCCGCCGAAAAGTGTTGTTGCCGCTTGGCAGGCTGGCACGAAACGCGGCGTTTCGTTCGTCGATAGCCTTGGCATCGGCGGCCTGTTCGTTCGTACCAAGGAATGCGTTCCGATGCGTTGCCTGGTGCAGATTCTTCTCGACCTTCCCGTTGGGCAAGTGCGTGGCCGCGCCATTGTGCGTCGCGTCCGCGACGGCCACGGGATGGCTGTGCAGTTCATAGCCATGGACCAAACCGACCGCGCCCGCCTGTTCCAGCAAATGCGAACGCTGCTGCCCGCGTAAGCGCTGGTCTTTAGTGCTTCCGCTTCAAATCCCGCTGATGGGCGTAACTTGCACGCTATAGATGACCCATCCCGGTTCGGGGAATTCCGTCAGCCCCAGCATCACGGTCATTCGGCACAAACCTCTCGGTGTCTTTTCCGGCAACGGCACGTCATCCCACAAAAGAGCCTCAACCCATACTCCATCTCGAGGCTGCGTGATTTCTTCCGTCACACATTTGGCGTTACGCGCGGCAAATGGCGCAAATAGTTCCGCGAACTTTGACTCCAACTCTTTCTTGCCGGACCAGCGTTTCCCACGCGCATCGATAAACTGCGCCTTGGACGAAAAAAAATCTCCAGACTCATCTTTCCTGCCTGCGCGCAGCGCATTCAGAAAATGCTGCAGAATAACTGTCGCGTCCTCTGTAACGCGAGGCGTAACGCCCGAAGGCACTGTTGCCTTTCCCTGTTCTTGCTGCGCCAGGGATGTCCGGAAATCGGAAAGAGTAACGACGCCCTGAGCATTGAGTATGATTGCTGCCACACTCTTGTCCGCACGTAACAATCCCAGAAGGAGGTGCTCGGTTCCGATATGCTTATGGCCGAAACGCTCTGCCTCTTCTAGCGCAAAATACAATGTTTGCTTGGCGTCCTCGGTTAGAGGAACCTCGACCGAAGTCGATATCCGTTGGCGCGGCGTGATCCTGCTTTCGATTTCTTTCCGCAAAGCTTCGAGGGAGCCCGCCCGTAACCACAAACGCCGGGCCAGTACCTTATCTTCGCGCATCAGACCGAGGAGAATGTGCTCGGTTTCTATAAAGGGGCTGCCGTACTGGCTGGCTTCGAAGCGCGCGAAGAAGATCACTCGGCGAGCTTTTTCCGTGAACCGTTCAAACATGAGCAGTCTCCCAATCGTCAGGCGTCTGGGAACTGCAATTTTATGCCACTGATTCGGGATCAGGCAATTGGCGTGGCGATAACGTGTCTTAGCTCCATAATTCTGTCACCCCTTAACGGCAACGTGAAACTGTCACCCCATGAGACAGGAGACATTCACGTTGAGTCAGAAGGAACTGCAAAGAGTGAGCGTGATCAGCGCATGCATCAAGGGAGACATGGCGTGTGCCAGAGCCGCCGCACTCCTGTGCCTGAGCGTGCGCCAGATTAAGCGTTTGAAGAAGCGTATGCGCAAAGACGGGGAGGCGGCTCTGGCTCACGCCAACCGCGGCCGGCCCAGTCACCGGCGCCTGCCCGACGCCGTCCGCCAGCGGATAGTGCAGCTGTCGCGCACCACCTACGCCGGCTTCAACGACCACCATCTCTGCGAGAAGCTGGTGGAGCGTGAAGGCTTTTCCCTCAGTCGCGAAACTCTGCGCCGCCTGCTGCGCGGCAACGGTCTGGGCTCGCCGAGAAAGCGCCGTGCTCCCGCTCATCGCCAGCGTTGTACGCGTTCCGCCCGACTCGGCGAACTCGTGCAACTCGACGGCAGCCCGCACGACTGGCTCGAAGGCCGCGGCCCCCGACTCACCGTCCTGGGTCTGCAGGACGACGCCACCGGCAAAATCCTGGCTGCGCAGTTCTTCCCCACAGAAGCCGCTTTCGGCTATCTCTGCCTGCTTCGCCAATTGCTGCGCCGCCACGGTGTGCCTCTGGCTTTTTACGGTGATCACAGCAGCATCTTCCTCCGCAACGACGACAACTGGACTGTCGAAGAACAGCTCGCGGGAAAACGTCAGCCCACCCAGTTCGGCCGCGCACTGCAACAACTTGGCGTCACCTTCATCGCTGCCAACAGTCCCCAGGCCAAAGGCCGCGTCGAGCGCCGTTGGGGCGTGCTGCAAGACCGCTTGTGCAGCGAACTCCGCCTTGCCGGTGCTCATGACCTCGACTCCGCTAACGCCGTGCTGCGCAAATTCATCGCCGACTACAATCGCCGCTTCGCCCGCCTGCCTCGCGAAATCGCAACGGCTTGGCGCCCCGCTCCGGAAAATCTCGAGCGCATCTGCTGCTTCGTGCACGAACGCATCGTCAGCAACGATAACGTCGTGCAATGGGAAGGCCGCCGCTTCCAGATCCCCCAACAAGCCCGCCGCTTCAGTTTCGCCGGCGCCAAAATCCACATCTACCAAGCCCTCGATGGCCGCGTCTCGCTCTATTACGGCGACACTCGCTTGGAGCACGCCACCATCCCAGGGGGGTGACACTTTTACGTTGCCGTTAGGGTGACAGAATTACGTTGCTACAACATTGGCGTGGCGATAACGCTAGCGCTGCCGTTGGGAATCGCCAGTTGGCTTCCTGCTGAGGATTTTTCTCGTCGCACATAACCCATCCCAATCCACGCGTTGAGCGCGGGAGAAAACCCGCTCCTCGTAACATAGCCAGCTTCTTTTTCATCCGCGAGCAAAGCTGTATTTGCTGCCGGCGGGGCCGGAGCGTCAAATTTCAGACTCACTCGCACGCGATTCACCTGGCCGCGCGAGCGCACCCGCTCCACAATCTCTTGCCCTGTATAGCAGCCCTTCGTATAAGAAATATGCGAATTCTGCAAGCCTGCTTCGTGAGGAATCTGCTTCTCACCGAAGTCATATCCAAACCACGGAATGCCCATTTCGAGCCTCACCGCGTTTAGCGCTTGATATCCGACCGGGCTTCCTCCCTCGCGGCGAACGGCTTCCTCCAATATTTTCCAAAGATCCGCGGCCGTTTCGCGAGCAACCAGAATTTCCGCGCCTGCGATTCCTCCCGGCGAGCGTTTGCTCACGCGGCCGGCAATCCCTTGGATCGTGGCTTCCCGCGATTCCAACTCATCCATCCCAGTGAGATCCACTCCGCTGACCGCTGAGGTTAGAGCAGCGGCTTTCGGCCCTTCAAAGGCTAAAGTCGCAAACGCATCCGTGCGGTCGGTCAGCGTCACGTCGTCCATGATGATGTATTTATCCATCGCCGGAATCAGGCGGTCGCGGATCATTGCATACGAAACGCAACGTAGCATTTCTCCAAGCGCATAGGTTTCGATCTCCGCTTGAATGTGTCCCTGCGGACTGAGGAACAGAGAAACGGTTCCGTGGTTTTCTTTCAGCCCCTTGATATCGTTTGTGAGGATAGCATTGAGATAGCGCGCACGATCCGGTCCGGTGAACTCCAGATATGCGCGATAGTTTTTATCTACAAGCGCAACGCTTTCCCGCAACGCCCGGTATTCCGCTTGCCAATCTCCAAAATTGTCCGGCAAATCGCAGCCGAACCACACCCCCATGTGTGCGCCGGCGCGGCGGTACAATTCGCTCAACGCCGTGGTTCGTGTGTCGATGGGCAATTCCAAGTTCTCAAGCTCCTGTTGCTGCCGGCCAACTCAGTGTAGCAAACCACCCCGCGCACACCTTCTTCAGGCCGCCCTCAGGAATGATGCGCAGGAGGGCCAATGATATACTTCCCCTAGTGGACGGAATGAACCCAGCACACCGCATGCCCGACGCGGCCAACCAGGAAATGATCTACGTGAAGATTCCGGTTGGCATGCTGCAATGCAATTGTTCCATTATTGGCGACCCGCGCACGCTCGAGTGCGTGGTGGTCGATCCTGGTGATGAGGTCGAGCGCATTCTCGGCCTGCTCGGGCGTTATAAACTCAAGGTCAAGGCCATCGTCAGCACACACGCGCACATCGATCATGTCGGCGGACTCGCCAAGTTGTATCAATACACGGGTGCGCCCGTGATGATGCACAGCGACGACCTGCCCCTGTATCGCGGCATGGAAGTGCAGGCGGCATTTCTCGGCGTGCGTCCCCCGGAATTGGTGGAAGTGCATCAACTGCTCAAGGAAGGCGATGTGCTGCAGTGGGGCGATTTTCTGGCGAACGTCCTTCATACTCCTGGCCATACGCCCGGCAGCGTTTCGCTGTATCTGCCCACGGATGGAGCGAACACCACCCTAAGGCAACCGCAGCTTTTTTCGGGAGACACTCTTTTTGCCGGCAGCATTGGCCGCACCGATCTTTGGGGTGGATCGTTCGACGATATGATTTCCTCTTTAAAAGGGAAGCTGATGCAGCTCCCCGACTCCACGATTGTCCATCCGGGCCACGGTGCCAGCACTACGATCGGCCACGAACGAGACAGCAATCCTTTTTTGAAGTAATCTCCTCCAGCTTGATCCGCCTTTTATCCTTTGCCGCGCGGAGGTCCTCGTGGGAAATGAACTAGCCTGTACCGTGCATCATCAAGGAAAATCCTTTTCCGGCAAAGCGTTGCTGGAATCCGCGGAAATCCTTTTTCGAGGCGAGACTCGATTCAAAATCGCGGTCAAGGCGATCGCCCGGTTGCAAGCGAAAGACGGCGAACTGCACGTGCAGACGAAAGAAGGCGCGTTCGTTTTTGTTTTGGGGGCTCAGGCGGTCAAGTGGCGCGAAGAAATTGCCAATCCTAAATCGCTTCTGAACAAACTTGGTGTAAAGTCTGGCCAGACGGTCTCTCTCGTGGGCACCTTCCCCGCCGATTTTCTGAAAAGTCTGCAGAAAATGGGCGCTGGCGTGAGCACCTACTGAACATTGAATAATATAGTGACATTACCGAATTCTTATGCTATCTTCCAAGCATGGGAAATCCAAAAGGTGTTCGACGAGACTTCGAAAAACTGGAACGGCGGCGCTGGCTCGCCGCGGGGCTGTTGCGGCAGGGCGTTCCTCAGGCGGAAGTGGCCCGGCAGGTGGGCGTGCATCGGCAATCCGTGAGTCGCTGGGCCCAGCAACTGGCCGAGGGCGGACGAAAGGCGCTGCAGAAGGCCGGGCGCGCCGGGCGCAAGCCGCGCCTGAAGACAGCCGACCTGCGGCGCATCGAACGCGGACTGCAGCGCGGGCCGGAAGCGCTGGGATACGAAACCAGTTTGTGGTCGGCTTGGCGCGTGGCCGACCTGATCGAACAGGAATGTGGCGTACGTTACAATCCTTCGCAGGCTTGGCGCATCCTGCGGCAACTGGGCTGGAGTTGCCAGCGTCCCGTGGGACGGGCCCTCGAGCGGGACGAGGCCAAGATTCGGGAGTGGAAAGCGAAGCGCTGGGTGGAGATTAAAAAAAAGCCCAAAAAGAAAGGCGAACCATCGTCTTCGCCGACGAAAGTGGACTGAGCGAGCGTCCCCACCGCACACGCACCTGGGCGCCGAAAGGACAGACGCCGGTGCTGCAATATCACTTCACTTGGAAGACTCTATCGGTGATCGCCGGAATCACCTTTTGGAATTTTTACTTCCGGCTCTTTCCCGGAGCCATTCGCAGCCAGCAGATCATCGCGTTTCTCACGCACCTGCGGCGGCATATTCCCGGCAAGCTGTTGATCGTTTGGGACGGCTTGCCCGCGCATCGCAGCCGTGCCGTCTGGGATTTCGTGCGCCAACAGCGAGGACGCATCTGGTTAGAATTTCTTCCTGCTTATGCCCCGGAACTGAATCCGACCGAATACATCTGGGGCCATCTGAAGCAACATGAGATCGCTAATCTCTGCCCCAAGAACCTCAGCGAGTTGAGCCTGCAAGCGGTCCGCGCCCTCAAACGCATGCGTCGCCGTCCAACCCTAGTTATGGCCTTCTGGCAACAGGCCGAGCTCTTTCCTGTGTAACTATATTATGCAATTCTCAATAGAAGGTTGCCGAAGATTCTGCGTGCATTTTCTTTGCCGCGAACAAGAAAAAAGACTTAAGCCGCCTTCCGTCCGTGGCTAAGTCCGTTCACGGCGCCACCGCTCTGTGGTTGGTTTATCCGAAGGGGCAAAGTCGCCAGCTTCAGCGCCACGCACACCGCGCTGAAATTTGTGCTTCCCAAATCGAAGCGTTAACCCGCATTTTGCGCGGCTTGCCGTGCTTTCCGTATCTCTTCCATTACCGACTGAATCAATTCCTTGGCGTGCGTCAATTCCTGCGCAATCATCCGCAGGTCCATCGCCGGTATGGTGGGATTTCTCTGGCTGGTGCAATAGACGCCATGCTGGCCCGTCAGCACCAGCGCGTTGGTGATGCGGTCCAGCGACACCGCCAGGCGCCCGCGTTCCTTTCCAAACATCTGTTCGAAGCGTTCCAGCTCTTCGTGGTGTTCTTCGAATGCGGACATGCCCGCCTCCCGGATTCCCCATTCTCTACAGCTTTTGCCGGGTTGCACTTCGGGCACAGACTTCCGGCGCCAAACTTTACGCTAACCCATCCCCCGGCCATAATCCACTTTGAGCTTCAGCCAGAAAGCGGTTTGGACCATGAGTAATCCAGAGCAGGCAGCAAGCCAGTACGTCCCATTTGGGACCAGGCCCGAAGGAAATTGGGAGCACCGAACTATGCGACGTTCAGACCTTGTGCAATACAAAGAAGAAAAAGAGACCGGGCGGATTCCGCGCACCTCGCAGATTGTCTTTGGTGAACGTCAGCACTTGCTCCGCGTCCTGGATTCCCTGGAAGGCACCAGCCTGCCGATTGCCCGCATGCAACAGGAACGTCGCATCCTCGAAGAGTTGATTCACGCGCGGACTCGCGAATTGAATCACATCAATACCGCGTGGGACGAGAAGATCGGCTTGGTTCTCAGCGCGGAAGCCAAGCCGGAGATGCTGGAAAAGCTCACCAAGCAGGCTCCGAAGGAAGATTTTTACCTGCTCCGCTTGATCAGCGAGCATCCCAGGGCCAATGCGAAAACGCTGAATCGCCTGGCGCGCCATCCGTATGGCGCCATTCGGGAAAATGTTGCTCGTCATCCCAATGCTGACGCGAATACGTTAACGCTGCTCAGCCGGGATAAAACTCAGCCGCTATGGTATCTGGTGGCGTTCAATCCCAATACGCCTACTCCGCTGCAGCGCAAATTGCGGGATCGCCTGAAGCGCCTCGGCGACGTCCAAGCTGGGCGCTAGCGCTCTGTTGCGGTTAGTTATTTCCCACTTTTAACTGCCAGAACAAAAAGCTCAGGGTGTCTGTGTCTTCTTCGATTTGTTTGTTTACCGGGCGCCCGCCGGAATGGCCGGATACTGTGTCGTAGAGCAGCAGGATCGGACGATCCGAGGCTGTTGCCGCTTGCAGTCGGGCTGCCATTTTGCGCGCGTGCAGGGGCGCCACTCGGGTGTCTCCATCGCCGGTGATAAACAGCACGGCTGGATACTTCACGCCTGATTTCACGTGGTGATACGGCGAGTACGCATATATGAAAGGGAATTGCTGCTCGTTTTCCGCGCTGCCATACTCCGCCACCCAGTAGGGGCCCTCCAGAAAGTTCTGGAAACGTAGCATATCTTCCAGCGGATAGGCGCACACCACCGCCTGGTACAGGTCCGGGCGCTGCGTCAGCATCGCGCCCACCAGCAAGCCCCCATTGCTTGCGCCTTCAATGGCCAGTTTGCTGGGCTGCGTATATTGTTCCGCAATCAAATATTCGGCCGCGGCGATGAAGTCGTCAAACACGTTTTGTTTTTTCTCCAGCATTCCTGCGCGATGCCACTCCTCCCCAAACTCACCGCCCCCGCGAAGATTCGGAACCGCCAAAATTCCACCGCGCTCGGCCCACACGATGGCGAGTTCTTCAAAATCCGGCGTGATGTTCACGTCGAATCCGCCATACGCGGTCAGTAACACCGGGGTTTCCGATTTGCGCTGCGCACCTTTCTTCGAAAACAGAAACATGGGTATTTTTGTTCCGTCTTTCGATTTGAAAGACACTTGCTCCACCTGAAAATCCGCTGGACTCAGCTGCACGTTGCTCTTTGCCCAAACGGAAGAAGCTTTCGTCTTCACGTCGTACGCAAATAAGGTAGGCGCATAATTGAAGCTTGTATACGCGTAATAAATTTCGGGCGATCCCCAGCGGCCCGATACTTGCACGGTTCCCAATCCCGGTAATGGCACGGTGTAGGAGGCTTTCCCGTCCCAATCGAACACTTTTAATTCTGTCGCCGCATTGCGCATGTACGTCGCGACGAGTTTCCCGCCAGCCGGTGTCACCACGTCCATCTTGATGTCGGACTCTGGCACCACCTCTCTCCAGTTTTCGCGCGACAGTTTTTGCGGATCGACGGCGTAGGCGTGCCACTGCGGCGCTTTCCAGTTCGTTTGCAGTAACAGCGTGTTGCCCGCCCAGGCCGTCCAGAACAGATTATTCAAGTCATTCACCAAGGGCACAATCGGGCCATGGTCCTTCAGGTTCTGCAGGTAAACTTCGGTCTTTTCCGAACCCGCGCCATAAATCACCAGGTAATAAATGTAGGAGTTGTCTTCGGAAGGTTCCAGCGCTAGCTCCTTTTCCTTGTCCAACTTCTCGCCGAACAGCAACTTGTCGCTTGCCGGATTAGTCCCCATGGCGTGGTAGTAGGCGCGCGGCCCTTCCAGCGTCGCCTTCGCGTAGTAGATGCCGGTGTGATCGTTGGTCGGCTCGACCGAACCGTAATTCGCCGACGGCAGCACGTCCGGGAGATCCTTGTGCGCATCAATATCCAGCACGTGAACCGTCACCTCGTCCTGTCCGCCCTCGCGGCGCCCGTAATACAGGAATTTTCCGTCCCGGCTGATTTTCTCGATAACGGCGCTGGCGGAGTGGTCCGGCGACCATGGCAATGGATCTACCAACACCACGTCTTCGCCCTTCGTCCCCTGACGCATGCAGATTTGCGCCAGATCCTGCCCTGCCAGTCGCTTGGTGAAAAAATACCGGCCGCCATGCTCTTCCGGCAGCCCGTAAGAATCGATCCGGTATAGCTCTGTGAGGCGCTTCGTGATCGCGTCCCTGTCTGGCAGTTTGCCGAGCGCCGCTTCCGTGCACTTGTCTTGCGCTTCGATCCACGCGCGCGTTTGCTTGCTGTCCTGGTCCTCCAGCCAACGGTAAGGGTCCACCACCACGGTCTTTCCGTAATGGTCTTCCACGTTTTCGATAGGCGTCTTCGGTGGACAAGTGCCTGCGCTCTCCTGGGCGTTCAGCAGCGAAGGAGCCGCACACAAAATCGCCGCCGTCGCCAGCCACGCACTTCCCCCCAACCTCAGTCTCATAGCGTCTCCTTCAAACATTACAGAGAAAAGCAATCAGGCGGAATGCGGAGTGAATTTCTTGAGGCAACACAACCCAATCGAGCGCTAGAATACTCGAAAATGGCCTCGCTATCGAATCCAAAAACACCACAGCCCCATCCATCGCAAGCCGCTTCCTTATCGACCTCACATCCATGGCCTGGCCAATCTAAGAATTACCTGCTCTACCTGCTGATTTCGCTTGTGCTCCTGGCTCCTTGCTTCTGGCATGCCCACATCGAAGCCGGCGATCTCGGCAGCCACGTTTACAACGCCTGGCTTGCGCAGCTGGCGCAGCAGGGAAGAGCGCCCGGCGTTTACACAGTGTGGCAATGGGACAACATTTTGTTTGATTTGATGCTTTCGTTTTTCGGCAAAATATCCGGTTGGGTCGCAGCCGAAAAAATCGCAGTCTCCATTTGCGTGCTGATCTTCTTTTGGGGACTGTTTGCGTTCATGAGAGCCGTCAGCGGAAAGCCACCGTGGTTGCTCACGCCGTGCATCGCCATGTTGAGCTATAGCTACATCTTTCATATGGGTTTCATGAACTATTATTTGTCTCTCGGCCTGGCCACCATTGGCTTGGCTCTTGTTTGGCCCGCTCGCAAGAATGGGCTGATCGCCGCCGCTCTGCTTGCGCCGTTCATGTTGCTGGCCCATCCTCTGGGGTTTTTATGGTTTGTAGGCACGACGGCTTACCGCCTGCTTTGGCTTCGTTTGCCGGGCGCGTGGAGGCTGGTTCTACCCGCAATGGCGATCGTGATTCTCGTTGGCGCGCGAGAGTTTGTTGCTCATCATCATGGCTACGAAGTGGAGTGGCGTGAAACTCCAATCTGGGAGCTCAATGGCGCGGATCAATTCCATGTGTTTGGCTATCGCTACGTATGGTTCACCGTTGCAATGGCTGCTTTTGCGCTAACCGCCAGCGTCATCGCGCTCTTCGGCGAAACGCAGCGCCTCAGGTTCTGGAAAGACCGCCGGCTGATCCTCGAACTCTATTTCATTTCCTTCTGTGCCACGGCGCTGCTGCCAGAGAATCTTCACACCGACCCGACGGGAGGATGGATCGGCGCGCTCGTGACGCGCCTGACCCTGATCAGCGCGATGCTCGCGTTCTGCTGGTTGGCTTCACTACCGGTCCGCGCTTGGTATCTGGCTTTTTCCGCCATTTGCGCCGCGGTGTTTTTCACTTTTATCTACCAGGACACCGGCTTCCTCAATCGCATGGAGGCCAGCACGCGACGAATCACGCAGCAATTGCCGTTCGGGACGCGCACGCTGTCCACAATTTTTGCTCCCAACGATTACCGCACCATCTATCTCCATATTCCCGATCGCGCGTGTATCGGTCACTGCTTTCTGGTTTCGAACTACGAGCCGTCCACGAGGCAGTTTCGCGTCCGTGTCCAGCAGGGAAGTCGCGTGGTTACCGCGTCGGACGATGACAGCGAAGACATGCAGTCCGGCACGTACGATGTAGAGGATGAAGATCTTCCGCTGAAGCAGATTTACCAATGCGAAGCTAAGGACCTCACCAGAATCTGCATCCGCGATCTTGCGGAAGACGAAAAGAACGGGCGCCTTGGCTACCACCCCATTACGAATCCCTTTTTCTCGCAGAATCCTTAGCTGTCCGGCGCGCAAGACATATTGGCTCTTGCAGCAGGCCAATTTCTGTTAAAATACCACCAGGGTGAGAGACAATGCTGCCATTACACCTTCAACCCGAAAGCCATATCCCCCTCTATATCCAACTGCGCGACCAGCTTCGTTCCTTGGTCCATGCCGGTGACCTCCGCCCGGGCGATCGCATTCCCGCGAGCCGTGAATTGGCCCAGGTGCTCGGCGTGCATCGCACCACTGTCGCCAATGCTTACGCCGAACTCGAATCCGAAGGTTTGATTCAGGGCCACGTAGGCCGCGGCACATTCATTCGAAACAACGGCAATGGCCTGAAGATCACGCCGCCGCCTCCGCCCACGTTGAACGGCAATTCCGACGGCCTTCGCTGGGAACTTTTGTTCGCCGATGAACGCAGCGAAGAAGTCCTTACGCGGCTGACTGCCTCCGCTCCCGTCAATGCGCTTTCCTTTGTGATGGCGCGACCAGCGGAGGAATTCTTCCCCGTTGAGGAATTGCAGGCCTGTTCACAGGCCGCGCTGCGCCGGGAAGGGCAAGACATTCTGAATCTCGGCGCCTCCGATGGCTACGCGCCGCTGAAAGAAGCGTTGCTCGATCTGCTGCGTCGCGATGGATTTTCTGTGAAGGACGATTCGCTACTGATCACCGACGGCTGTCAGCAAGCCCTCGACTTGATCGCCAAAGCGTTTGTTCGTTCGGGAGACACGGTTGTTCTCGAGAATCCCACATATCCCGGCGCTTCAGCGGTTTTCAACGGTGTGCATGCGCGCTGCCTTGGTGTGCCTGTGCGCACGCACGCTGAGCCCGACAGCCCGCTCGGGATCGATCTTGAAGCCTTGGAATCCACGCTTGCGAACAATCGCGTGAAGCTCCTGATTCTTACGCCGGATTTCCAGAATCCCACCGGCACGTCCATGCCGCTAGCTTCGCGCCGCCGCGTTCTGGAACTTGCCGGCCGCTATCAGGTTCCGGTCGTCGAGGATCATATTTACGCGCGGCTGCATTCCCGCGACGAGCGGTTGCCTTCGCTGAAGCAGCTTGATCGCTCAAACCTCGTGATTCATATCGACAGCTTTGCCAAGGTCGCGTTTCCCGGTCTGCGCGTCGGTTGGATCGTTGCCCACCCCGCTGCAATCGAGCGCCTGCGACTTGTAAAGCAAATGGCCGATCTGCACACGGATCAACTCGCGCAAGCCACGCTTGCCGAATTCCTGAAGCGCGGACTGTTTCACAAACATCTTGCCCGCATGCGCAAGATTTATACCGATCGCCTCAACGCGCTTGATGAGGCTTTGCGCAAGTTCATGCCAGAGGGTGTGCGCTGGACACGGCCTGAAGGCGGCATGTGTTTGTGGCTGGAGCTTCCGCCCGGCTTCGATGCCAGCGAACTGATGATGCATGCGCGCGAGCGCGGCGTCCTGTTCGCGCCAGGGCGCTATTTCTACGTGCAGTCGCCGTTGCCGAACACGTTGCGCCTGGGTTTTGCCAGCTTGAACGAAAAACAAATCTCTCGCGGCGTTGCCATGCTTTCCGAGCTTCTGCGGGTGGAGATGCGCAAGCGTCAGCGCGGATCGCGGCGTGCAGAGCGAGCTCACGTCGCGCTGGTGTAAGCAGCCGAGAAGAACAAAGACATGGCCAACATTCTTAAACTCGAACCGAAAGCCAGCAACCGCTGTTTTGGTTGTGGCGCCGCAAACTCGGCAGGGATGAAGCTCTCGTTCGATCTGGATCTGGACGCGCGCCGCGCTCGTGGTTCCTTCGTTCTCGGCCCGGATTATGCCGGTGGCGGCGGTTTCGCGCACGGAGGAATTATCGCGGTGGTTCTAGACGAGGCTATGGGCAAATTGTCGCGTCTGGCGGATGAGAGCGCGGTCACGGCGGAAATGAACATCGAGTACAAAAGGCCCGTGCCCATCGATAAGCCCATCGTTGTGGAAGGTTGGCAGGAAGAAGCGACGGGAAGAAACCGCTTCCGGGTTGCGGAAATCTATGATCTGCAGGGAAATTTACTGGCGCGTGGCAAAGGGCGCTTCGTGATCGTCAAGCAATCACATTTTACGGAAGCCCAGTCAGCCCAACCGAATTCGTGAATTTCGATTTTGAAAGGAGACAGGAAATGGCAACAAAGAAACCAAACGGAAGCGCTCACAACAATGGGGCCAAAGGGTCCAATGAATGGCGCGTGAAAGTCGGCTTGGCGGAAATGCTCAAAGGCGGCGTGATTATGGACGTCACCACCGCCGAGCAAGCACGCATCGCTGAAAAGGCGGGCGCCTGCGCGGTGATGGCTCTCGAGCGCGTTCCTTCGGACATCCGCAAGGAAGGCGGCGTCGCGCGCATGGCGTCTATCAAGGTGATTCGCGAGATCATGAAGACCGTTACGATTCCGGTGATGGCCAAAGTGCGCATCGGACACTTCGTGGAAGCCGAAGTTCTCCAGGCGCTGCAAGTGGATTTCATCGATGAGAGCGAGGTCCTCACTCCCGCCGACGAAGAAAACCATGTTTGGAAGCACGATTTCCGCGTCCCGTTCGTCTGCGGCGCGCGCAACCTTGGCGAAGCGCTTCGCCGCATCGCGGAAGGCGCGGCTATGATTCGAACCAAGGGCGAAGCGGGCTCGGGCAACGTTGTGGAAGCGGTTCGGCACATGCGTACGATTGTGAGCGAGATGCGTGGGCTCACTACGCTCCGCGATGACGAACTGATGCGCAAGGCCAAGGAATATGGCGCTCCGCTCGATTTGATCCGCGAAGTAGCCCGCCTGGGCAAGCTGCCGGTTCCCAATTTTTCCGCGGGCGGCCTAGCGACTCCCGCTGACGCCGCGCTTGTTCGCAAACTCGGCGCCGAAGCTGTCTTTGTCGGCTCAGGGATTTTCAAGAGCAGCGATCCCGAAGCGCGTGCGAAAGCCATCGTGAAGGCCACCACCCACTTCGAAGATCCGAAGGTCGTTCTCGAAGCTCACGAACAACTGGGCGAAGCCATGCCCGGCATCGACGTTCGCCAGCTCGAAGAAAAGGATCTTCTGGCCACTCGTGGCTGGTGATCCGTTTACGTTCTTCGTGACCACACATATAGCAATTGTCATCCTAAGCGCGTTTTGTGCGCGTAGGATCTCAACTTAAAGTCTGTTTGACCAATGTTTCCAGGCCAACACACCATGAAAATCGGTATCCTCGCCATCCAAGGAGACTTTCAGGCGCACGCCGAGATGTTTCACAAACTCGGCGTGGGTACCGTTGAAGTGCGCACCGTCGCTGACCTCGAAGGTTGTGACGGCCTCGTCCTGCCTGGCGGCGAAAGCACCACGCAACTGCAATTCCTCCAGGAAGAAGGTCTGTACGACGCCATTCGCGAATTTTCCGGCAAAGGCGGAGCCATATTTGGCACCTGCGCTGGAGCGATTCTCTTGGCCACAAAAGTGAAAAATCCCGCCCAGGATTCGCTCAAGCTTCTGGACATGACCGTGGTACGCAATGGCTATGGCCGCCAGCTTGCCAGCGACGTTTTCTTCGGCGCCTCCACCCTTAAGAAAGATCCGCTGGAAATGGTGTTTATTCGCGGCCCTGTCATCGAAAAAGTCGCACCCGGCATCCGTGTTCTGGCCAAGTTCGAAGGGAAGCCCGCCTTAGTGGAAAAAGGGCATATTCTCGCCGCGACGTTTCATCCGGAACTCACTTCGGATACGACTGTCCACGAACACTTCCTGGAACTTGCTGCGAACGGATCAGCGCGGAAAAAGTCCCGGCGTTAGCGCGCTTCCATTTTCGTAAGGGGCAGCACTGATGGCAGCGGAACTATTTCTCACTCGCCTACGCGAACTGCTTCGTGAAATGCCGGATCGCTCGATCGCAGCCAAGCGCGCTGCTGAAGCCATCGCCGGCGAACGCGCCTATCGCTGGGTTGGCATCTACGAGGTCACCGCTACCGACATCGGCATGATCGCGTGCACCGGCGCCACACCACCGGCATTTCCCAGGTTTCCGGTTTCGAAGGGGCTTTGCGGTTCCGCCGTCGCACTCCGCTCCATCGTGAATGTCGGCAATGTTCAGGAAGACCCGCGTTGGCTAACCACGTTCGGCACCACGCGTTCGGAAATTATCGTGCCGATCATCACTGCTGCTGGCCAAGTGATTGGGCTGATCGATGTAGAAAGCGATCGATTAAATGCGTTCTCCAGCGACGATGAGGGTTTCCTTACCAGTTGTGTACCGATACTCTTGCGGTTCGCTCCATAATTCTGGCCGCGGCACGATACAATACTTCCATGGCCACAGTGAAGCACAGCGTCCTGTTCGTTTGTGTTGGTAATGCCTGCCGTAGCCCGATGGCCGAGTCCATCGCCCGCCAGATAGCCTCCGAAATCATCGAAGCCTCCAGCGCCGGTCTCTATCCGCTTGGCCACCTTCCCGACGCCACGGAAAAAACGTTGATTGCCAATGGATATTCGATCGAAGGGCTGGCGTCCAAGCCGTTGCTCCGCGCGGATATGGAAAACGCCGACCTCATCATCAATATGTCCGGCCAGCCACTTAGGGAACTGCTCGACAACGGCGACACAACCGGTGATAAAACGCTCGCGCAAAAGATTGAAAACTGGCACGTGGAAGATCCCTATGGCGCGGACCCTGTCATTTATCAGAGAATTTTAGAGGAACTGGAATCCCGGGTTTTGTTGCTCGCCAGCCGGCTTCGCTCCGTCGAGCGGACTGCCAGTTCCTGATCGTATCGGAGATTCTTTGCGCCGCGAAAAGACCAGTGTTTCGCAAGAAGACTACCTCAAGGCCATTTGGGAAATGCGCGAGCAGAACCAGCTTCCCATCAGCGCGCGTCTGGCCGAGGAACTTGACGTCACTCCTCCCGCAGTCACCGCTGCGGTTAAGCGCATGGCGCGCGATGGTCACGTTAAAGTGCAGCGCGGTGGCCAGATCCTGCTGACCGCCAAAGGGCGCAAGGTTGCCCAACACTTGATGCTTCGCCATCAGCTTGCCGAGATGCTTCTCACGGAAGTTATCGGCCTGCCTTGGTCCAAATCCCACGCGGAAGCGGAGAGGATGGAACACGCAATTTCGCCAGAAGTCGAAGCGCTCCTGCTAAAACGCTTCGCGGCCCACAAAACTTGCCCGCACGGTGTTCCCTTGAGCGGCGGCGTGGCCCAGCTTCGTAAACAAGGCGGCGTTCTTCTCTCCGAACTCCAAGCCGGAGATTCCGGAGTTATCCTCTGCGTGTATGAGAAAGATGAAGGCTTCCTTGATTTTCTGGAGAATCTCCATTTGCTGCCTGCCAGCAAGGTGGAAGTCGTCGAACGTGGTTACGACGAGACGCTGACGTTGGGCGTCGCCGGCCAGACCATCCACCTCGGCAAGACCGCAACGTCTCGCATCTGGGTGCGCCGGTCCAGCAACTAGGCCGCGCACTTCGCCATTCTTCCTTTGAACTGGATTGTCTGTCAGGATCGCGCGGCGCGTTCCAGTTCCGCGATGTCGAGTTTTTTCATCTTCAGCATGGCCTGCATTGCTTTGGGATGCTTAATCAAATCGGACAATCGCGCGGGCACGATCTGCCAGGAAAGTCCGAACTTGTCCTTCAGCCACCCACATTGAAGATGGCTGCCTCCCTCCGAGAGCTTGTCCCAATACTCATCCACTTCCTGCTGTGTGTCGCAACGCACCACAAACGAAACAGCCTCGGTGAATTTGAACATGGGCCCACCATTTAACGCGGTAAACGTCTGAGCATCAAGCTCGAAAGCAATTGTCAGAACGCTGGCCTTCGGCGCATGAGTGCCGTCGACAACATTGCGGACTTCTTCGAGCCGCCGCGAGTTCTTGAAGATACTTAGGTAAAAGTCAACCGCCTCTTCGGCATTGGCGTCAAACCAGAGGAATGGCGTTATGCGTGGAAAATGTTGGAGAGCGCTCATGGAAATCACCTCAGCGTAATGTTGTAAGCGTGCGAAACGAAAGCGGCACCCGGGCGGAAAACGGCAGCGACGAAACTTATTTATTGCACATGTCGCTTGCATAATGCAAGTGACATATGTATTCTTTCTCCGGCCAGAAAGTGCTCTTCGACCTCGAAAGGATAACCTGCATCATGAAGCTGAACCCTTATCTCAACTATGGCGGCAACTGCGCCGAAGCTTTTCGCTTTTACGAAAAACATCTCGGCGGAAAAATCACGGTCATGATGACGCAGGATCAGCAGCCCGATCCAAAGAACATACCTCCAGGCTGGGAGAAGGCAGTTATGTATGCCAGCATGACTTTGGGCGATACAGAGCTAATGGGAAACGACGTTCTGGGAGATCGCTTTCAACCCATGCGCAGCGTATATCTCTCGCTCAACGTAGACAGTATCGCGGAAGCCGAGCGCATTCACGCACTTCTCGCCAACGGCGGTGAAATCTTTATGCCAATGCAGGAAACTTTTTTCGCTATTCGGTTCAGCATGCTTCGGGATAAGTTCGGAACATCATGGATGATCATTCACCAGCGCCCAGCGCCACCCAAAGCTTGAGCGCCCTCATTGCGGTCGATTCGCGCGGCCAGCAAACCGGCCCTTGCTCCCGTGTTGTTGCATCAGGGAGAGAACATTCCCTGGCAGAGTCAACGCGTTGACGGAAAACCGAGGCGTGGCTTCGGCGGAGCAGTGCTCTCCCCCGCCACCCTCGACCGCCAGGAAGGCGGGATAATCGCCGGTGGTGGCGTCGTAGGCGTAGCCGGTAATTTCGCCGGAATTGTTGATCGAAGCCGGATAAAAAATAGAGATTAGCGAACTTGTGGGAATGAGCGTGTTCAGGTCAGTCATTGTGCCGTTCTCCCATAGGAATGGCCGGCAATTTCCGCTGGCGTCGCAGGACACACCTACGATTTGCCCCTTATCGTTGATGGAATTTCCGTAACTCAAGGAATCTCCGGGAAGCGTGCCCAAGTCAGTCATGGTCCCATTGCCCCAAAGAAACGCATGGTAAGTTGTGTCCCCAGGAAGGTCGGAATTTCTGGTTACTTCGCCCCGATTATTGATGCTGGTCGGCGCGCTGCTTGTGACTCCTCCTAAACTTCCAAGGTTCACCAATTGCCCGTTTTTCCAAAGAAGCGCATGGACGGTCGGGTTAAGGCAGTTGCCGGAGTAACCCACGATTTGACCGGAATTGTTTATCCCTGAAGCTTCGCCGTCTGTGTCCCCGGCCAGCACTGGCAACGCTTTAACTCCGCCACTTCCCCATACGGCGGGTAGAAATACTTGCACTTCATAAAACGGCGCCTGCGGCAGCCCGCCGACCAGGCAGCCTGGGTCTAAGGTGGAGGTCTGCGAAACTCCAATCGCTTGTCCAAAATTATTGTTGTCATAGGCCGTAGCGCTATTCCCACCAAGCGTCGGAAGTGCCGTGAGCATGTTGAACTTTAAGGCGAAAGGCAGGCAGATCAGGTAGTCGCCAAACGCGCAAAAATCTTGACCCAGCGGATCGGCGGTGGTTGTCTCCGAAAAACCGGCGTATGTGCCGTTGAGAGCGCTATTCGGCCCTCCGAGGGTGCCGAGGTCGATCGCGGAGCCGTTTCTCCACACCACGGCGTGCTCGCTCGTATCATTTGTTAGATTCGAACTGCCGCCTACCCAACCCATAGTGTTGATGCTCATGCCCGTGGCGAAGGAACCGCCCAGTGGAATCCCCAGGTTTGTGATTTTGTAGTGTGGAGGATCTTGCTTGTGATGACCTTCTTGCCCCTGCGCCCGAATAGCCGAAAGCATCATCAGCGACAACACTATGGGCAATACGAGCGCGAATTTTTGTAACTCTCTCCGGAGATTCATGTGTTCCCCTTTCCACGCACTGGCGGCAGCAAGTTGCCGGGCGACACACTCGCTCATTGCTCATGCGCAACGATTAAGTGTTAACCGAGAAGGGGATTGAGGGAGAAAAGTGCGAATGAGCAGTTTGAATATAAGCGTATTAATCTTCTTGTCAAGGTTCAATTCGAATGGTGGGAAAACATATGTGGAAAATGGATGGGAAGCTGTCCCGAAATGGAATGACCCTTACCGTTTATCTTCCAGCAGCGTGTTGAGCCGTGCGTATCCCGCCCGGCTCACAGGCAGTTTCACTCCACTGGTCAAAATTGCCACCTTGCTATCTTTGGCGTACGGCTCGATGCGCACTACGCGCTCCAGGTTCACGATGTAAGAGCGATGAATTCGTACAAACAGCGCCGGGTCCAGTGCTAACTCCAAACCCGAAATCGTCTGCTGCTTCAAGTGTTTCTTGCCTTCGCTCACTAACGACACGTAATCGTCCAGCGCCTCCGCATAATCCAGTTTGCTCACCGCGATCAAAGTCACCTTGGTGCCGTCTTTCACCACAATCCGTTCCGCATACTGGCCCGCGGGGCGTGACGCAGCCGCCAGCTCCGCGGCGTCCACAACTTTTTTCCCCTCCTGGCTTTTTGCTCTTTCGAGCGCTGCTTCAAATCGCTCGCTGCTGAACGGCTTCAGCAGGTAATCCACCGCATGTACGTCAAACGCCTTCATCGCGTACTGGTCGAACGCGGTTACAAACACGATGGCCACGCCATTACGATCGATCAGTTCCAACACATCGAAGCCCGTCAGCTTTGGCATCTGCACATCCAGGAATAGCAAATCTGGTTTGTGTTCTCCAGCGGCCTTTACCGCTTCCATACCGTTTCCGCACTCCGCCGCAACTTCGATTTCAGGATGTGTAGCTAGCATTTCTCGAATCAGTTTTCGAGCTAACTCCTCATCGTCCACAATCAATGCCTTCCACTTCCGTTTGCCGCCGTTCACTTAGCCTTCTCCGTCTCTGCCGGGAATGACAGACTCACACGAAATATCTCGTCTTCGGCCTTCGCCTGCAATTGCGCTTCGTTGCCGTAGCGTGCTTCCAGCCGCCTCTGCACGTTTCTCAGCCCGACGCCGTTTCTGCGCGAACTCCCTGCCTCCGGATCCCACGAATTCTCCACCGTGAGCAACATGCGCTCGCCATTCCTGGCCGCATGCAGCTTGATCCAGCCGCCTTCCGGCATTTGCGCAATCCCATGCACAACCGCGTTTTCGAACAACGGTTGCAACAACAACGGCGGCAGGAGGCATTCCTTCGCTTCTTCCTGAATCTCTTCCTTCACCGTCAAGCGTTCACCAAAGCGCACCTTTTCAATCGCGCAATATTTTTCCAGCAGGCTCACCTCTTCTCGTAATGGGATCAGAGCCCTCTCTCCCATCCCCAGCGTCAGCCGCAAGAAATCCGCCAGCGAAACGCACATTTCGCGAGCCCGGGCCGGATCGATGCTGGTCAGCGCGCTGATCGAATTCAAACTGTTGTACAGAAAATGCGGATTGATCTGTGCCTTCAGTGCGCTTAACTCCGCTTCCCGCGCGCGCACACTGGACTCCAGCGCGCGTTCCTGCGCCTCTTGGCTGGCCTTTTGCGCGAACAGCATGTAATGGAACGCCGTGCCCAACAGGTAGTAGGAGAAACCTACTCCATAAAGATGAGTCTGGGCCGCCGCAAACTGCTTATACGTCCCGCTCATCCCCAACCCGGAATCGATCCACTGCGCCAAAAGTTTCCCGATTCCTACCCACAGATACGCGAGCACAACCGCTGCCGTCACATGCGTTATTACCGTGTGCCATACGTCCTTGCCCAACAGTGGATGGCTACGGCATGTGAATCGCGCAGACCACGCTATCCCTTGTGCTAACGCCGCCATGGGCACTGCCACCATCAACGCCGCCAGCCAGTTCATTCCCCAATTCGTCACCAACATGGCCGCCATGAGCGCCGCAAACAGCACTCCCGCGAACCAAAGCACCGCCCACGCGGATTTGCCGATGTTTGATCTGTCCATGGATCGCTTCAGTTCTTTACCGTGATCCCGCCAAAAAGCGCTTGCCCGCGCAGGATCAAGCGTTTCCTCGCGGGCGCTCCCGGAACATCCGGCAGCGGCGGCCGTGTTTCGTCGCTGTACCCGCCGAAAATGCTTTGCCCTTCATATATGACTGTCCATCGTTCCGGAACGACCAGTTCAATTCCTCCGAAAACTGCTTCGACGTACAACACTGCTTCTTCGCCCTCGATGTCTGCCGCTCGGAAGTCCAATTCCACTCCACCAAACGTTGCCGTCGCTGTCCCCCCGGCAAAGTTGCTCATGCTAATCCGTCGTTCTACCCCTCCGAACAGCGTCGCCACGCTGATCCTATTTGGCCCTTCCGGAGAAGTCGAAGTCGGACTCAGTTTGGGTATCCGTAACTCAAATCGGCTCCAAATCAACCCAATCCCAACCGCGATCAGGATGATGGGCCAGAAGTCCGCCACCGTTATTCGCAAATACCCGAGAGTGCTCAGTTGGAATACCGTCCCGACAATCATCAGCACCGAGCCGGACACCCGGTCGCGAGACTCGAAAAATCGCGTTGCGCCAACCGCGATCAGAATCAGGGGCCAAAATTTCCAAATCCGGTCTAACGGCAGTATCCCCATGTGATCGAGTAGAATCGCCGTGCCGATAATCACCAGTACCAGCCCGGGTAGCACGCGGGTCCTCGCGCGCAAGGGGCGGTCCTGGCGACCTTCCATGCGCTCGTGGATGCGCTGGTGGATCCGGTCGTGCAGGTTCTGGCTGAACTTGTTCGGATCGAATTTGTCATCGCTACTCACTACGCTCTCCCGCCTTCCATTCTCCGTGTGTCACGTTTGCCCGGCTACGCCTCTGACCTGCCTGGTGCTTCACTCAGCTCCAAACTTGCTTCACTAGAACCCCGATCATCGGTAGCCAGCCTACAATGGCCGACATGTTGTTCATTACGTGCGACAACACATAATCCATGCCGAACTGCATTTCTACAAGGGTGATTCCAATTCCCGCTGCCCATGCGAGACCCGCGATCACTCGATTCCGTTTCGTCACTCTCTTCGCTTGCGTCCCCATGGCGTCCTCCAGGCGGCCATTCCTGCCGCCCATAGCCAGACTAGAGCGAGCCCTACCGGCCTTCACGCACAAATCGGCGAACCACGCTTGGGAGTCGGCGAATGCCGCCAACGCGCCGGTTGGTGTCCCGACCTTGAAAACTGTCCCCAACCGGTTTATGGTTGGCCTACCCGAAATTGTGACCGCCCAGGTCAGCTAACCCCGGCGGACCTTTGCTTCGAAGAGGTGCAAATTGTTCCAGAATTCTTTGCCTGCCCCGCGTACGCCGGGGCCGCGCCATCATTGGGTTCTCTATGTTTTCTTGGCTTTTTTCGGAGGGCTGCTCACCTTTGCCGGTGCTCGCGCGCAGCAGAAAGCTTCGGACGACACCACGTTTCGCAAGTTAATCGATAACTATTGTGCTGCCTGGAGTTCTGGAAACACTGCCAATGCCGCGAAGTTTTATGCCAAAGACGATAGCCTGGTTTTCTATGATGTTGCGCCGTTTTCGTATTCAGGCTGGAAAGAGTACGACGCGGGTGTGAAAAAGAATTTTCTCGACAGCACGGAGTCGGTTTCGCTCACTGCGGGCAAGGATCTCCGGGTAACGCGCCATGGCGTTATCGCGTGGACCACAGTGCCAATGCATTTGACGGTGAAGTTGAAGGATGGCCGAACAATCGATACACCGATCCGCTACACCGGCATCTGGGAAAAACATGGGACCTCCTGGCTCCTGGTTCACGAACACCTCTCCGCTCCTTACGGTGGTTGACGCTTTTCTCAGATCTGCGAAGAGCGCTTTACTTAAAACGGAAAACCTATAACGTAACTGTCCATGTGGAACCTCCTCAAATTCTACTGGCTTGCTTCCTCCGGCTACCGCCTTCAGCCCTGGAAAAGCCCTTACATCCAATGGCGGTTTGAAACTTTTCTCGGCATGGAAGCCGCCGGCCTTGACGCCCGCAAATTTCTGTCGCTCTCCTGGAAATATCGCCGCAATCTGAAGTCCTTTGCTGATTGGGCCGCTATTCGCCGCCGCGCCCAACACTCCTAAAAACTCCTCCGCGTAGGGGCGCCGCACTGCCGCGCCCCATGTCAGCAAAAGCCCAAATCTCAAATGCTCATACCACCCGAAGAACACCCCATCATCCCGAACAAAGGCTTGGCGAAGCCTTTCAACGTCCAATTCCGCCCGAGCGTATAATACATAAAGAGGTCTGCGATTATGTCGACCCTCCAGATCCTCCAATCCACTCCCACGCTCCACGAAGCGCGTTGGTGGGAGCCTGAAGCGAACAATCGTGTCCACTGTTACCTGTGCCCGCGCCACTGCCACATCGGCCATGGGCAATCCGGTTTCTGCTACATTCGCGCTAACCAGAACGGCAAACTGTATAGCCTCGGTTACGCTTCTCCCGCCGCTCTTCAGGTCGACCCGATTGAGAAGAAGCCACTCAACCATTTCCTTCCGGGTACGCGCATCTTCAGCATGGGCACGGCCGGTTGCAACATGGGTTGTTTCTTCTGCCAGAATTGGGACATTTCCAAATCGCATCAGGACCAGGTTCACTCGAAGCACCTTCCTCCAGAAGTTGTTCCGCTGCTGGCCCGCAAACACGGTTGCGAATCCATCGCGTTCACCTATAACGAGCCGACGATCTGGGGCGAATACATTATCGATATTTGCAAAGCAGCCAAACCTCTCGGCCTGAAAACCGTCATGGTTTCCAACGGTTACATTACCCGCGAAGCCTTTCACGATATTTACGACCATATCGACGCTGCCAACATCGACCTGAAAGCATTCACTGAAAATTTCTACGGCAAAATCACGCTTACGCACTTGCAGCCTGTCCTCGATACTTTGAAATGGCTGAAAAGCGAAACCAGTGTCTGGTTTGAGATCACAAACCTGATGATTCCCACGCTTAACGACGACCCCGCCGAAACGCTAAAGCTGGCCGATTGGATTCTGGCCAATCTTGGCCCCGATATTCCGTTGCACTTCACTGCGTTCCACCCGGACTTTAAGCTTCAGGACAAACCACCGACGCCGCCGGAGACTCTCCACCACGCTCGCCAGATTGCGCGCGAAGCCGGGCTCCACTACGTGTACGAAGGCAACATCCATTCCGACGCAGCAAATACCTATTGCCCGAGTTGCAAGGAGTTGGTCATTCGCCGCTCTTGGCACAACGTTTTGGAGAATCGGCTCAAAACAGGGAAGTGTCCCAGCTGCGCAAATGCCATCCCTGGCCACTGGTCAAACGCCGCCGCGGTAATGTAAAAGGATCTGCGGACCGAGCGATTTGTTCCCAAAGACGGCAAGGACTACAATCCTCTTGGAGAAGCTCTCATGTCCGATCAACTGGTTATTGCAGGTCGCGCTTTTCATTCTCGCCTCATCGTTGGAACCGGTAAGTACCGCAGCTTTCAGGAAATGGCTCGCGCCCACGGTGCTTCTGGCGCGGATATGGTTACGGTTGCGGTTCGGCGCGTCAACTTGACGGACAAGTCCAGAGAATCCCTGATTGACTACATCGATCGCGAGAAGATTTTCATTCTACCGAACACGGCCGCGTGCTATTCCGCCGATGAAGCCATCCGCACTGCGCGGCTGGCGCGTGAAGTCGGCCTGTCCAACTGGATCAAGCTCGAAGTGATCGGCGACCAGCAGACTCTTTTTCCAGACACGGAACAGCTTATCGAAGCCACCAAAGTGTTGGTGAAGGAAGGTTTCGTCGTTCTGCCCTATACCAATGACGATCTCATCGCCGCGCGCAAGCTGATTGACGCCGGCGCCGCCGCCGTGATGCCGCTGGCGGCGCCCATCGGCTCTGGCCTGGGCATTCAAAATCCCGCGAACCTGCGCATTCTGCGCGAACGCATCACGGAAGTTCCCATGATCGTTGACGCCGGTGTTGGCACTGCCTCCGATGCCGCTGTCGCGATGGAGCTTGGCGCCGATGGCGTGCTGATGAACACGGCCATTGCCGAAGCAGCGGACACTGTCTTGATGGCTGAAGCGATGCGCGACGCGGTGGTCGCGGGACGAAAGGCATACCTCGCCGGTCGCATGCCCAAGCGTCTGTATGCCTCAGCATCCTCGCCACTCGCTGGAGTTGTGCGCTAAGACTGATTTGCATCTCGGTCTTCACATGTTGTTCCTTCTGAGGTCTGAAGGTGTCTCCACAGAAAAATGCGCGCGTGATCATCACCGGCAAGGGTGGGCCCGAAGTTCTCAAACTCGTCGAAGAGGAACTACCGAATCCAGGGGCAGCGGAAGTGCGCGTAAAAGTCTTCGCTGTCGGCGTAGCCTTCGCCGATGTTCTCATGCGCCGTGGGATGTATCCCGGTCAACCGCCATTCCCGTTCGTCCCGGGCTACGACATCGTTGGCGAAATTGATGCTGTCGGCAAAGGCGTGACCGATTTCCGGGTGGGCCAGCGTGTAGCGGCGCTCCTGATGACCGGCGGATACAGCCAGTTCACGATTGTGCCTAAGGCGCATCTGGTCGCTGTTCCCGATGGCCTCGATCCGGCGGAGGCGGTCTCGCTGGTGCTGAATTATGTTACGGCTTATCAGATGTTGCACCGAGTGGCGCGCGTGCGCTCCGGCCAAAGTATGTTGGTTCACAGCGCGGCGGGTGGAGTTGGCACGGCAGCCCTGCAGTTGGGAAAAATTATCGGGCTGACCATTTTCGGCACAGCCAGCAAACCGAAACATGACTTAGTTGCCAACTTAGGCGCGGTGCCCATTGATTACCGCACAGAGAATTTTGCGGACCGCATCCGGCAGCTCGCTCCCGGCGGGCTGGATTGTGTGCTGGATCCCATCGGTGGACCACAGTGGTGGACATCCTACGGCTGTTTGCGGCGAGGTGGCAGCCTGGTCTGTTATGGCGTCCAAGCAGCGGTTTCGAAGGGGCAACTGGCCGCGGGAACTGGTTTCGCCTTGCTGGGGCTGATGAAACTCATTCCCGACGGCAAAACGGCGGTCTGGTATAACGTGACCAAGCTTCGGAATCAATGCCCCAAGTGGTTCCGCGAAGATCTATCCAAACTATTTGCGCTATTAGCTGATCGGCAGATTCAACCGGTCATTGGCGCGAAGTTCCCGATGAGAGACGCAGCCCTCGCCAACGCCATGCTCGAAAAAGGCCAAACTTCCGGAAAAATCGTTCTGCTTCCGTGGGTGTAGTTTGTCTAGATTGTTTTGCCGTGGTGCCGTCCGGCGGGCTCAAAGAGCGACAAAAGGTTCGTCATGCTGAACAAATCTCGAACCTGCTGACTCGCGTTTACCACTTCCAGCTGGCAGCCTCGCGTCCTCGCGGATACATATAGGCCCACCACCGCGCCGAGCCCCGAGCTGTCCACCTGTGGCACTTCCTTCAGGTCGATCACTATTCTCTTGTGGCCCGGGATCCTTTCGCGCACGGAATCTTTCAGCACTTGTGTGTTCTCAAACGTCAGCTTTCCGTGGCATTCCGCGACCAGCGCATCCTCATGCTCATAGCAATGCACACGAAATCCCCGCGTCGAACTGCTGGGTAGCTCAACCATCACAAAGCCTCCTCAAGCCGCTCGCATTGCCCCGTCCCCTTCTATCGTACTTGGCACAGATTTGCCACACTTTCGCTCCTTCGTGTTGCGATCCGGGTTAGACTGAGGTCGTGCAACGTAAAATCTTCTGGATGTCCTTTGCCGCGATCGGCCTGGTAGCCGACCTGATTCTGCCGTTCTGGTGGGCTCTCGGCGCCACCATCCCGATTCTGGCGTTTAGCTGGTGGCTCGCCTACCGCAGCGAATGGTTCAACTAGCCGATTTACAGCGTGCGAAAGAAGAAATGCCAAACAGTGTCAACCGCGGCATGCACAAGGGCGGAAGCGAAGATCGACCCGGTTTTTCGCCACACCCAGCCATAGAATAAGCCTGCGATCGTGGCTAAAATCACGTAACGCCAGTTGGGAAATCCCAGATTGGTGATGTGCGAAAATCCGAATAGCACCGACGCGGTCCACCACCCTGCCAGTTCGCTCTTTGAAGCCATCGATAAAAAGTTCTGCAGCAGTCCGCGAAACAGCAATTCTTCTGGCCATGCCGTGAATAGCAAAATTGCCAGCGAAAGTCCGGCGTATGCGGCCCATTTTCCCCACTGCGGCGCAAACGCGATAAAATGCAGTGCGATGCCCAGCGGAGTGGCGATACACGCAAACGCCAGAAAACTCCCGGCAACATACAGTCCCCATCGTTTGCCCCACCCGATGGAATAGCCGATCCCCTTTGCGCGCCGGATCAGCAAGAACGAAGCCAGCGCCACATTCACCGCCGCCATGGACGTCAGCACATGCGATAGTTTGCCGGCTGGATAAGGCCACAGTTGCCAGATTCGATGACCAAACTTTACGGCCACCCAAATCCCGAGGATGGTCGCAAAATCCTGCCAAGTTCCTGGGGCTGCGTTGCCAGCCCAAACCGCCAGGCCCACCGGCACAAACACCAATCCCGCCACAACTGCGATTCTCGCCCAGGAAACGCTTTCAGTTCCCAGCAAGTAGAAGATGTACGCCAACAACACGCATACGCCCAGGAATACTCCGCCGGCCGCGCCAAACTTTGCGTTGATTCCCTCCGCTACCCCGCGCGCCGCCAGCAACAACATCGCCAGCAGCAGAAACGCAAAGCACGTCAACGTTGCCGCGAACGCCCTTCCGCCATATCCTTGCCATGAGGCAAATAGTGCGCCACCGAGACAACATCCTGCCCAAATTCCCAACACTGCCCACGGGCCCAATTGCTTCATCGCTTCGCTCGCCTCACCTTGTTCCTGTCCCTAGCAATATTTGCACATCCCGCCGCATCTTGCCGGAATCCCGCCGGCGGAAATCGGTAAACTAAGGAAGGGCCGCCCTTTGAAACGCCTCGCCTACATTGACTGGATGCGCGGTCTGGCGTGTCTGCTGATGTTCCAGACGCACTGCTATGACTCCTGGCTGCGTCCCGAACTGCACCAAACCCAGCTGTATAAACTATCGCAGCTTGGTGGCACGCTTCCTGCTCCCTTGTTCATTTTCCTTGCGGGAGTTTCGTTCGCGCTGGTGACGGAAAAGCTGCGCGAGAAGGGAATCGGCCGTTTTGCCATTGCAAAACAATCCATTCGCCGCGGTGCGGAGATTTTCGCGCTGGGAATCCTGTTCCGCATTCAGGAATATGCGCTCGGCTACAAATGGGTGACCTGGACGGACCTGCTGCGCGTCGACGTGCTCAACATTTTGGGCTTGTCGATGATGCTGATGGCCGTTCTTTGCTGGCTCACCGCGGCGCCAACGATTTCGATGGCACGTCAACGGGGGATTGTTTCGGCGCTGATGGTCGCCACGGTCATCGCACTGCTCACGCCGACGCTTTGGACCACGTGGCGTCCAAAGTTCCTGCCCTGGCCGCTGGAAACGTACATCAACGGTACGCATACCTACAACCAGCCGCAGCATTGGCTGTTCCCCATCTTCCCGTGGTGCGCGTTTGCGTTCGCTGGATTGGCGGTTGGTTTCCTCGTGTTCAGCGATTTTGCCCGGAAGCAGGAATCGCTCTTCTCCGCCTTGCTCGGGCTTGGCGGAGTCGCGGCGCTTCTGCTGTCGATGCTCTTCGATGCGCTGCCGGTTCGTCTCTATGCGGTCTACGATTACTGGCATTCGAGCCCAAATTTCCTTCTCGCGCGCTGTGGAGTGCTGCTCATCATCCTGTCGCTGGTTTATTCCTGGTGTAAATGGGGATTCGCGCAAAAGGGCTTCAGTGCCGTGATTCAGTTGGGACAAACATCGCTCCTCGTTTATTGGGTGCACATAGAATTTGTGTATGGATGGCTGTCGATCTTGCCGAAGCACGGCTGCGCGATCCCGAAAGCCACATTTGGATTGTGCGTGATCTTTACCGCGATGCTGGGGTTGTCGATCCTGCGGACGCGCTACAAACAGGCCAAAGTCAAGGCTTTGCGGGCGCAGGCGCCGGCTGCTCCGGAGCCGGCAACTTAATGATCACTTCACCGGGCTGCGCTAAGCCCAGTTCCTCGCGGGCAATCTTGCGGATGGTCTGCGGATCGCTTTTCAAATCCTGAACATCCTGCTCCAGCAGCGTGTTTTCCCTGTTCAGTCGGTCGAGCACGGAGCTGACCTTGCGAATCTCTTGCTGCTTTAGCCGCATGGCCAGAAAACCGTGCGTGCCAAAGACGTCGTGGACCAGCAGCACAACAACAAAAATAACCAGCACGTGGCGGCCGTACGCGCGCCACAACTTGCCACTCTGTTCTTCCCAATTAATTTTCATTCGTCGTTCAGTATCCACTCGGAAGCCAGGCGGGTTAGCTTCTCTTCCCGAATATGAATTTTGCTCCATCCGCCCGACCGACAGATACAACTTTTCCGCAACCGCGTGTCGAACAGTCCACGTGCACCCAGTGGACCATATTTGCCTTCTATTCGCGTCCAACCCCTCGGCGAGACTTACAGAGGTAAAGTGAAATTCCGCAATCACTACGCGATCGACATTAGGGAAGAATTTCCCGGAAAATCATGCGATGCCGGAATTTTGCTTTGCGGCACGAGCGAGCATGATCACAATAGGAGGATGGAGATGGAAACTGCGCCGACACAATTCGCCCACGTGTTGTTATTTGCTTGCCCTGTATGCTTTCGACCGCTGGTAACCGCATGCAACAGCACCAACCGGAACCTGGAAGTCGCCGATGGCTATGATTTCTCTTCGCATTGCCATTGTGGATGGTCCGGCGAGGTGATCGGCATGAAAGCCAAAAGGCATTGGGTGGAAGCGTGGTCCAATAAAGCACCGGTCGGAAAAGGAATTGCTGGCTCGTGCGATGGCGACGCCGCGGGAGGAAACTAGGAAAACGATTTAAATACGGGAAACAAGGTATTGGCTTGCTGTCTTGCGATGTACATCCTAGTACTTGGGGAACTGGGGTGCGAGTCATCATTGCGGATGATCATGCATGGATCCGTCAGGGGGTCCGCTCAATCTTTCAAACGCGTCCGGAATGGACTGTTTGCGGAGAAGCCGCGAACGGCCAGGAAGCCATTGATCTGGTCCAAAAACTACGGCCGGAGTTGGTCGTGCTAGACATCAGCATGCCCGTGATGAATGGCTTACAGGCAGCCAAAGCCATTCGCTCATCGGTGCCAGAAACTAAAATCGTAATCCTGTCCATGCACGATTCGCCGCATGCCCGCAACGAAGCGCTGAAATCGGGCGCGGATGGGTACGTCATAAAGACGGCTGAACCAGCCGAACTTTTCGAGACCATTGAATCGCTGGGATTAAAGCAATAAACACCGCACGCGTCTTCAAGCATCCACAATCTTTAGTGCACGTAGTATCCGCTCTTGGCCAGGATCACATAGTCGTGTCCCTTTTTCCTAAACGAAGAAGCCAGCCGGACGTCGAGTTTGTGCGGTTTGCCGTTGGCGCCGTTCGCATTCGTATAGTAGCCGACAGTGTAGCGGGTCTTGATGCGCTCGATCAGCGCGCGAAAGGCGCTGTCAAGATGGGGCACGTCGGGAACGTCGAAAATTTCGCCACCGCTCTGGTCCGTTACTTTGCGGATGTTGACCAGGCCCGGAACCATGCTGGCGTAGAAGAGAGTTCCCGGCGGATTGTAACCCGGAATTTTTAGGTTGTAGAGAACGGCGTCCGCGGCAATCGTTTCCGTCACGATGTCGTGGGTGCCTTGGCCGCCGGCGTCGGTGCCCACGTCGTCACTGATGAGGATAATGACGCGACGACCTTTCGGTGGGGTGTTGAGCAGATATTGCGCCGCTACGAAGATTCCGTCATTGATGTTCGTAGCCCCGCCAACCTGGAACGCACTGATCTGCTGCGCAATTTTGGATTTGTCGTTGGTGAACGGAACACGCAACTGCGCTTCAGTGGAAAAAGTAAAAAGCGCGACCTCGTCTTCGGGTTTCAGAGCCGAAAGGGCAACGTTTGCGGCGGCCCGAAGGGGCCCGAGAAAAGGGCCGATGGAGTCGCTCAGATCCAGCACCAGAGCGACGTTGAGCGGCAGTTCATCGCGGCTGAAAATATCAATTTTCTGAGGAGCGCCATCCTCGCGAATCTCGAAATCCTCCTTCTTCAAGCCAGTCATGATTTGTCCGGATTTGGTTTTGACGGTAGCGTCAACAAGGACAAGATTTACATCCACGTGAATGATGCTTTGGGATTGATCCTGCGACTGGTCTTGAGCGGAGGAAGGCGAGAGGAAAAGAAACGTCAGGCCAACGAGCAGAGCAATCGGGCGGAACATGTTTCGGTGGATGATTCGCATTGGTTCACAAACAGTATAGCGGGGTTGCAGCGGCGCGTAAAAACCTGCAAAAACATGAGCGCGTCAAGCGAAAGGCCCGCGTCTCTTGTGAGCCCTGAGCGGAAGGTAACGCCCGGCGTTGGGGTGGTTGTGGCGCCAAGTCCAATATTCGCGTTGCTGCTCGTGGTTAAGTACGCTAGGAAGGCCCCAGCCGCGTCAAACTCGCCTTTCATCTAACACGAAGGGTTGAAGGAGCCGTCATGCCGAGAGAAAAAAGCACCCCGCTGCCGCAACCGGTATTCGATGAAGGAAATCTGGCGGCCGATCCAAAACAATTCAAGGTGAAACACCTTTCGTATAACCAGCAATACAAAGAGATCGAAAAAACTGCTGACGAAGGATGTGGTGGCACGACGATACCAATTACGGTTACTTGCGCACCGCCGTGGGTAAAACCAGCCTGAAGATCGGCTTTCATCAGGTGGGGAAGAGCGGCATTGCCCAATCCCGCGTGGATATGGTCACTGTGGATCTGGCGAGCAGAACTGTTGTTGCCAACGCGTAAACGGCAGAGCAGGCCGCTGGTCTTATAGAATCATGTTTGGAGAAACCAGGAATGAAACGGGAGACTAGGTTTCGTGTGGTGCTGGTGACCTGCGCGACGTTGGACGAAGCCAGAAAAATTGCGCGCGGCGTGGTCGAGAAGCGCTTAGCTGCCTGTGTGAATATCGTGACGCATGCCGTCGAATCGTTTTATGCCTGGGAAGGGAAGCCCGAAAACAGCAGCGAATATCTGT
The DNA here is from genome assembly GCA_963709705.1 of Candidatus Acidiferrales bacterium. Lineage (GTDB taxonomy): Bacteria > Acidobacteriota > Terriglobia > Acidiferrales > UBA7541 > Acidiferrum. Next base: position 1,040,867 of record CAVPXU010000008.1, on the reverse strand, counting down.
TGATGATGAAGACCACCGACGAACGAGTGGAAGAATTGCAGAAGGAAGTCCTGAACCTGCACTCCTACGACACGCCGGAGTTCATAGTCCTGCCCATAGTGGCAGGCTCCGAAGAGTACCTGAAATGGCTAGGCGACTCTACCAGTTAAACTGAAGACGACCCTCCGCTAGATGTACAGCAGCGCCTGATCCAGGTCCGCGATGATGTCTTCGACATCTTCGATGCCGACGCTGAGCCGCACCAGGCTGTCCGTGATGCCGATGCGGTCGCGCACTTCCTTGGGCATGGACGCGTGTGTCATTTGAGCGGGAAGCGAGATCAGCGATTCCACGCCGCCAAGGCTCTCCGCGAGCGAGCAAATCTTCACCTGATTCAGGAAGCGACGCGCGGAATCCTCCGTGCCGAGGTCGAACGAAAGCATGGCGCCGGGACCTTTCTGCTGACGCCGGGCGAGTTCATGCTGAGGGTGATGAACCAGCCCGGGATAAAACACTTTGCGCACTTTAGGATGTGCGTCCAGATGGCGCGCGACCGCGAGTCCGTTGGCATTGTGTTGGAGCATGCGCACCGCCAGAGTCTTGATGCCGCGAGAAGTAAGGAAGCAATCCATCGGAGCAAGACCGGCGCCAGCGGAGCGCTGAATGAAATAAATTTTTTCAGCGTCGTCGGGGCGCGTGAGAATAACGGTGCCGCCTGTCGCATCACTATGCCCGTTAAGATATTTGGTCAGGGAGTGGACGACGATATGCGCGCCAAGTTCGATGGGACGCTGCAGATAGGGAGTAAGGAAAGTATTGTCGACCACCAGAGTCGCATGCCGCTCGTTCGCGAGCTTGGCCATCGAGGAAATATCCGTGATGCGCAGCGTGGGATTCGTGGGAGTCTCGATGTAAATCATCTTAGTGTTCGGCCGGAAGGCGCCGAGCACCACGGCCGGATCCGACGTGTCTACGAAGGAAAACTCTAGGCCAAAATGTACGAGAAGTTGCGTGGTCAAGCGATAGACGCCGCCATACACGGCTTCCGAGACGATCACGTGATCTCCGGGCCGCAGCAGGCGAAACACGGAATCAACCGCAGCCATCCCGGACGTGAAAACATAGGACGCAAGCGCTCCTTCGAGCTTGGCGATCGTACGTTCGAGAGCCTTGCGGTTAGGATGATTCGTCCGGGCATAGTCGTAGCCGCCCTTGGTCTTTCCGAGTTCTTCATAGACGTAGGTGGAGGTCTGATAGATGGGCAGAACGACGGCGCCGGTGGAAGGATCCGGTTCCTGACCTACGTGAATCGCATTGGTAGCAAATCCCATTCGCATCTCTCCTTGGATGGCGTGCGCAGAAACGAGCGGAGGACGAAGCGGACCATCGCAGCGATGGATACCAGCTTGTCGAGGCTAGAAAAAAGTTACAGGAGGAGGCGCAGCGAGTCAAATGGTGCACTCTTGACGTTTCCAGAACTTCCAGACAGGATTAAAGAGACATAACCATGAGAAGAACCTCTTGGCATATCTGCATGCTGATCCTGATGGCGTTACTGGCCCTTACGACAGTGATGTGTGCTGCGCAGGACCAGGCTCCTCCCCCGAAAAAAGATCAGGCCCCCGCTCCAGGCAATCGCCTGACCATTGAAGTCACCGCCGGAGACTCCAACAAGCCGGTAGAAAATGCCAGCGTCTACGTGAAGACCATCGAAGAACACCTGCTGAAGGACAAGAAATTTGAAGTAAACGTGAAGACGAACCAGGAGGGAGTGGCGCACGTGCCAGACGCGCCCATGGGGCGAGTGCTGGTGCAGATTGTGGCCGACGGTTGGAAGCCGTACGGGCACTGGTACGACATCACGGATCCAAAGCAAGTGATCAAGGTTCACTTGGAGCGGCCGCCGAAGTGGTATTAGGAATGCCTCTTCAGGAATTTCGGAACAAAAGTTTTGCTATGAAGCACGTGCGGAACCATCCCGGCGAACAATTCTCAAAGAATTGTTTGTGAGAAGAAGGAAATTGCACCAAAACTGTGCAAACCGGATCATCGCGTTGAAAGTCGGCGGGTTAGTCGGGTATTTCCTGTAGTTTCCACAAGGTTTTCCACTTTTGTGTGCAAAACTTAACGCGAGAGAAATATTTTTTGTTGCGCGAAGGAGAGAGTCGTGCCACCAAACGCTGAAAGATATATTTGTGACAAATTTTGACCGCCAGAATTGGTGAATGTTACAGTGAGGTAGACGAAAAGCTCATGAAAGAAACAACCAGCGGCCCATTTTCAATGATGCAAATGTTCTGGGGTAACTTGGCGGCGCGCCCGCTGCGCTGCTTCCTCAGCATTATTGCCATCGCCATCCAGGTGGTGCTCGTGCTGCTGATCGTGGGAATGACTTCCGGCGTGCTGTCCGATTGGGGCAAGCGCGTGGAGGGAGTGGGCGCGGACATTGTTGTGCAGCCCCCCAACGCGTCGATTTTTTTCGCCTTTTCCAGCGCGGTAATGCAACAGTCTTTGGGGGATGAAATCGAAAAATTGCCGGGCGTCGACGAAGTGGCTCCCACTTTGATGATGACCGATCCGAAGACGCTGGTGGTCATCTACGGAATCGACTACAAACGCTACAACGCTTTGAGCAAAGGATTTATCTTCCGTGCCGGACGTCCCTTCGAAGCACCGGACGAAGCTCTCGCGGACGACATCGCGGCGCAGTCGCGGCATCTGAAGGTCGGAGATATGGTGACGCTCATCAACCGGCCCTTCCGTATTTCCGGAATCGTTGTGCACGGAAAGGGCGCGCGCTTCTACATCCCGTTGAAGACGGCGCAAGACGTCATGGGCGCCGATAAGCATGTTTCCGTGTTTTTTGTGAGGAGCAAGGGAGATACGGAGGCGACGCGCGCGGAAATTCTGAAACTGAACCCGCAGAACACGGTGCGTTCCATGTCCGAGTATGTCTCCCTCATGAGTTCGTCGAAGCTGCCGGAATTGAAGCCTTTCATACGCACAATGGTCGTGCTGGGAATCGTGGTGAGCTTTCTGGTGGTGCTTATGAATATGCACACGATGGTGATGGAGCGCACTAGGGAAATCGGCATCCTGAAAGCCCTGGGATTTACGCGCTTCGAAGTTACGGAAATGCTGCTCGGAGAGACCACCGTGCTGGCGATTATTGGAAGCTTGGTGGGGATCGCCATCACCTTCCTGACACAGGCAATTCTGAAGCAAACGAATCCCTCGCTGCCCATTCAGATTTCGGCCGGCTGGGTGATAGCTTCGATCGGGCTGGCGCTGCTTGGAGCGGCGTTGGGCGCTACAGTTCCCGCACTGAGGGCGGCTAGTTACGATCCAGTGGAAGCGCTGGCCTACGAATAAAGAATTCCGAATTCTTCCTAAGTTTTCCTCAGGCGCGGGATTGCGCAACAAACCCGAAACTGATATGAGAGAAGCAGAATTGGGGCGGTTTGCCTGGCTGCGAACGGGGTGTTCCAAAAAACCAGGGAGAAATATATGAAGCGGGTGAAATGGGCAGTCATGCTGTTCCTGTTGGCTTGCGCCATGCCTGCCCGTGCGCAAATGGGCATGGATATGTTCAAGCGGCCATCCTTCACCAAGATGTTTCATCCGGTCGTTGGCAAGGGCGCGGAGTATGAAACCACCTCCAAAACCGGCTCCGATAGCAAAGTCCGCACCATGGACATGGGAATCGTGGGCAAAGAGAGCGTGGACGGCAAAGACGGCTACTGGATGGAAATGATGATGAGCGAGCCAGGCGGAAAAACGATCCTGGGCAAAATGCTGATGACGCCCGACGATTTTCAGTTTCACAAGATGATTTTCCAGATGCCTGGAAAAGGCGCCATGGAAATGCCGTTCAACCCCTCAGCGGCTCAGAGAACGAAATTGGAAGAGAATATGCAGGACTGGCGCTCCGCAGGCACGGAATCGGTCACGGTACCTGCGGGCACGTTTGTTTGCGAACACTGGAAAAATGACAAAACCGGCGGCGACGTGTGGGTCAGCGATAAAGTTTCACCTTTCGGATTGGTGAAAGAGATGAACAAGGACCATTCGATGGTCCTGACAAAAGTATTGAACGACTATCCGGAGCGCATTACCGGGCCGGTTCAGAAATTCGATCCGCAGATGATGATGCAGCAAATGCAGCAGCAGAGACAGCAGCAACCTCCACAATAGGAGCCTGGAAAGCGGCACGCGAAACAGGGAAGAGACCACATACGGGCGGGAACGCAAGGGCGTCCCGCCCGTGTCTTTTTCTCAGGCGCAGCATCGAAGGAGAAGGAACACGGCGATGGCTACAGATAAATATTTTCAAGCAACCATTGTGGACCGCAGAGAGGTGGCGCCAGATTTGTTCTTGTTGCACGTTGAGGCCAGCCAACCATTGCCGTACTTGGCAGGGCAATATGCCACTTTAGGCGTGGAAGTGGACGGGAAACATATCGAGCGCCCCTATTCAATGTGTTCGTCGCCGTACGAGAAAAAACTGGAATTTTTCGTCGAACGCGTGCCAAATGGCGCGCTGACGCCGTTGCTCTACGCCATGGACAAGGGCACACCGCTACTCCTGCGGCGATTTGCAAAGGGCCGGTTCACACTCGATTTGCGAAGCGGCCGCAAGAACCACCTGCTGCTCGCTACGGTCACCGGCGTCGCACCGTATGTCAGCTATGTGCGCACGATTTTTCAGGATTGGAAAAAAGGCGAAGGCATGATGCCCGGCGAGCATAAATTGTTCTGCATCCAGGGTGCCAGCCGAAGCGAGGAATTTGGCTATCGCGACGAACTCGAGCGCGTGGCCGGCGAAGTGCCCTGGTTGAAATACGTCGCCACGGTCAGCCGCCCTTGGGAAGACCAGGCATGGAACGGCGAAAAAGGCCGCGTGGACGACGTGATCCGCAAATTTGCCGACGCGTGGAACCTGAAACCTGAAGACACGACAGCGTATCTGTGTGGGAATCCCAGTATGGTCGAGAGCGGACGCGCGATACTGCTGCGAGCAGGATGGAAAAAGGAAGCCCTCCAGGACGAAGCTTATTTCCCTCTGGGTTAGCGGGCGCCGGCAATCTAGTTAGACTTATCGCGAGGCGTCCTACTTCCGTGCAGGAGTGGGAGACGCAAAGAACTACTAAACGCCTGGTGCCGCGGCCTCTAAACGGTCCGCCACATCAGAAATGGTCTCCACTGGAACGCTCACATGAATATTATCGGTATTGTTCACCGCGTCGACGTACAGTTTGCCGTCGCGCACCGTGACCCGCACATGATCGGTGCCGTTGCGGACATCGACCAGTTCCGCGTTCGGATATTTCTGAAGTTCCTTGGCAAGTTCGCGCACCGCCGGTAGAAACGGCCGAGCCTGCGCTACCGCGCGCTCCAGATTGTGAAACGGCACGACACGTAACCCAACTGGAACCACCGTTGCAGGCACAAACAGATGAACATGCGAGCCGTTGCTGCAATTCTGATCCACGTCCACGCGGATCACGCCTTCATGAAACACGTAAGCCCCGGTGAGCGCGAGTGCGCCACAAAATCCGAGAGCGGCTTTGGCGAGAAAGAGCATTTTGATCTCTCCTTATATGGCGATATGGCGCGAAGTCTCCGTGGTTTAATCAGAAACATTCTTGGAGTCGATCCAGACGTGTACGGTTTCCTGATCGTCCTTGACGCTCACGAGTTCCGTGTCTCCATTGGAAGAAAGCGCGCGAAGAGCCGCCACCACATCCAGTTCGTCTTTACCGGCGGAGAACAGTGCATCCACCACCTTCATAGGCACCTTGATCTCGACCTTGGTGTCCTTGCCGCTCTCCGAATGTTTGCCAGACTTCTTATCGGTCACATGTATATAGAGGTAGCCGGCATTCTTGGCCACGCGCACGTCTTCCTCGTTGCTCTGGACAGTCACGTATTCGCCGTCTTTCGAGGAACGAACCGCGTCAAGAATCGCGCGCAGGTCGACGTCGTTAAGATGGGCATGGTCGATGCGGACCTTGCCTCCCTGGAGATTTTCATGATTGATCGCGGGCAGGACCTTCGCCGCCATCTCAACCGGCACATTGACGCGGACGGTCTCGCCTTTGTCGTCCTTACTTTCCACCCGTACATGGATCCATTGGTCGCTCTTCGAAGACGTTTGCGCGAGGGAGGGAGCAGGGAAGAACGCGCTGACGGAAAACAATAGCGAGCCGGCAAAGCCGAGGATACCCCGTGAAAAATGGTTCATGTGAAGCTCCTTTGGTTAGTAGTACGGAGAGGGGCAAGGAAAAGTTCCCGAGGGGGCGAGATTTGAGGCCGCTAGTCCCTGCCAAATGCCGGAAAGGTCAGTCGCCGATCGGAATTTCGCCCTTTTCCAGGTTGGGGAACAGCGTTTGAGGGGAGACCGGGGATAGTGGCAGGCCGTCGTCAATGTCCCCATAGCCGTCGTGGCGGTGACGAAAGGAATGGATACCCATCCGGCAGAGATCAAAAGCGCCGTACAGAATGTTGCCGCGGATCACATCGCTCTTATAAAGCAGCACTTCATTGCGGAAATAACGGACTACCGGGGAATGCGGCCTTATGGGAATAAGGGGGTTGAGTCGGGTGTACTCGATAGAAGGGCGGTTGCAATCCTTAAGCTGCACGATAGTGAGCATGCCGTCGGTGCGCATCTCGTCTCCGCTGGAGTTCACCATCACCTGGTGAACGTCCGGCCGGGGCATTAGGTAAACGGAATCAACACAACCGGAAAGGGTAAGGTCGCGCACCAGCATGTTGACGCCGTCGTCGAGGTTGGGAGAGATGTGGTGGATGAACTTGTGGTAGCGGAAGGAAAGCGCGGCGCTGGTCTCTCGGGTGTAAGCGCCCAGCCAAGCTTGCTGGTCCATCACTGTATGAGTCTCCGTCCAGATGCGGACGTGTTCGCGCTTGCCATAGCTGTCGAAGCTTTTTTGCCACGTCAAATCCTGAGGCTTGCCATTCAGCATCTGACGCGAAATGGGCATGGTGGAATAATTGCTGAATGTCAGAAATGCATGAAATTGCTTCAAGAAAGCCTTGCGCGAATTGGGGTCGGCGGGAAGCCAGCCAGCCGCGGTGAAGGCGTCCTGAAGTTGGTGCTGTGAGCCAAGGAACAACAGATTGACAAGGTCGGCGTCCTTGCCATACCGCGTAGTGGTGCGCTCTGGAACATTCTGCAGTAGCTGTTCGATGTCCCCGCGCTCGTATTCGTCGAGCTGGAAAGAAACCACGGGAAGCTCAGGTTGATTGGCGACATAGAGAGGCACTTCGATTTGAAGACGAAGATCGGTTCCGGGAGGAAGATAGATTTCCGGCTCGGGCAGAACACTGAGGGACCGGTAAACCATCAGCGTCACGTCGCCATAGGGATTGTACGTGGGCAAGTGGATCAAGCCGCTCGTGATGCGCCCTTGCGGGGTGTCGGTCGACCGAATGCCGTGAATGATTCCCTTGCTGACAATTTCACGGGCATTGTCAACTTCCACCACTTGGGCAGAGATGGGAAGGATCTCGCCGCCCGAGGTAACCAGACGGTTGAACTGAATCTCCAGTGCCGCGGTGTCATGTACGAAGCCCATGCCAACTTTGCGGACAGACATGACTTCGCCATCCACTTCGAGCCCCGCGGGAAAGACGGGAGTGGAACCACACTCGGGAGACTGGATGAGTATCGCCCGTACCGATGTGCCGCGTTTGGAGCTGTACGAAGCGACCGGATCAAGCAGGCGAATCCAGAAAGATTTTCCAGCTGGAATATATTCGCAATTGGCGGAAGCGCGCCCCGGAGAGAACAACAACAGCAGCAGCAGAGCGCCACTCCCCCACAATAACCGGGAGGCCGTTGGGACACAACGGAGGCTGCGGGCCTCGGCGGTCCTCACCATGTTTTTTTCAATTTTCAACAAGTACACCCTCAGCCGCTAATCACCCATGAACAGTGTGCCCTCAACTGGTCAGAGTGTCTTGACCTTCCCTCCCGGAGATATGCGCAAAGCACAACTGGTACTGCGTACAAGGGATCGCGCGGGCATGAGCGGCGCGAGAACTCCCACAAGAGACTTCCCCCCGAACCGTGGTTCCAACCCGCATTTTAGGATACCTGAAAGGTACTTAATGGGGAAAGATAAGTTGGGCAGATGCGCAAAGGCGAAACCGGTCATCTGGCTTATTTTACTTCCCGAGCCGAGCCAATTTTCACGGTGCTGCCATAGCGCTTGTAATTCGAGTAGCGAATCGTCATGCGAATGTGTACATCGCCGCTGCGGAAGTGCAGGTAATCATCGGCGCGCGTATAAACCGGGAACCAGAAGCCCTTCTCAATGTTCTCGCGGTAGGTGCGGAAACGGGGAAAGACGTTTTCATTGTTCTTCGAAATGATGTCGGGGACGGCCTTGCCGTCAGTCATCACGATCTGCATATCCTTATCGTCCACCCACACCCGGCCCTGAAAGTAACGCTGCTTCTTCTCGATCACTTTGGGCTTTACGTCGAAGACGTAGGTAGATAGCTCGTCGACCTGCTGGCGGCCAACGTAGGTGACATCGTACTTGGGAAGTTCGGTGGTGGTAAGAACAAACGGTTGAACGTTGCGGACATCGTCGAGGTCCTGTTCGCTGAGCATGATGCGTTCCAGGGTGTTCTGCGGAGCGAAGGTGACCTTTTCAAAGCGCTTGCCGTCGGGCGTGAAGATGATGTCGCTGGTCATTCTGTATTCGCCGTCCGGCCGGTTATCGTCGTCGAGAGTTTGAATGGCGAAGTCTTGGGTATATGTGTAGTTGTCGCGTTCCAGTTTGAAATCGGCTTCGCGCTCGGCAAAGCGCTTGATGATCTGGTCGGCCGGAATGGAGGGAGGTTCCGTGGTAATCGGGTTGTCGCCTGGGGAGTGGATATGTGTCGGCGGCGGGGCTGTGTGATAGGTCTGATTTTGCGGTGGAGGAGGAGCTTGGGTGCGTGAAGCAGGAGGCGTGGGAAGCGGGCCCGGGTCCTGAGCGGGGGAAACGCAAGCCAACGTGCCTGCGAGCAGGAATCCAAAGCCGAATCGAATCAATTTATTCATTAAATGAGTCGGTGAAGTCACGTTCATACTTCTCCCGAAGAGACTTTAAGACTCTTCTCCTAAGAGTCTAGCGCAAAGCATAGGGTTGCATGAACTGGGGAATCAGGAGGGGCGCCACTTCAGGAAGACAGCCGCCAGCGGAGGCAGCGTGAGGGCCAGGGAAGAAATGCGGCCCATCCATGCGTGCTCGGTGGTGTTCATGCCGCCAAGATTGCCTACGTTGGAACCGCCATAGGTAATCGCGTCCGTATTCAGGATTTCGTCAAAATGCCCGGGACGCGGCACGCCGATGCGATAGCCATAGCGCACCACCGGCGTCGCGTTCAGGACAATCAGAAGCATGTCGTCCGGATTCTTGCCACGGCGCACGAACGAAAAAACGCTATTGTCCGAATCGTTGGCGTCCAGCCATTCGAAGCCCTGCCAATCGAAATCCACTTGATGCAGTGCCGGCTCCTCGGCGAGTACCTTGTTCAAGTCGCGCACCAGGCATTGCACCCCGCGATGCGGTTCGTACTCGAGTAGATGCCAGTCCAGGCTGCGCGCTTCGTTCCATTCGTGCCGTTGCGCGAACTCCTGGCCCATAAAAAGCAGCTTTTTCCCCGGATGCGCGAATTGGTAAGCGAACAAGAGCCGTAGGTTGGCGAATTGCTGCCACATGTCTCCCGGCATTTTGTGGAGAAGAGAGTTTTTGCCATGCACCACTTCGTCGTGCGAAAAGGGCAGCACGAAATTTTCGGTGAACGCATAGAGAAGTGAAAATGTGAGCTTGTTGTGCTCGTAGCGCCGGAACACCGGATCCTTGGAGAAATAGCTGAGCGTGTCGTTCATCCAGCCCATGTTCCACTTCAGGCTGAAACCTAAGCCGCCAAGATACGTTGGACGAGACACGCTGGGCCATGCCGTGGATTCCTCCGCAATGGTCAGAATGCCGGGAAAGCGTTGGTGCGCCACTTCGTTCAGGCGCTTGAAAAAATCGATGGCGTCAAGATTTTCGCGCCCCCCATATTTGTTGGGAATCCATTCGCCGGCCTTGCGGGAGTAGTCCAGATATAACATCGACGCGACGGCATCCACGCGCAAGCCGTCAATATGGTATTTGTCCAGCCAGAAGAGCGCGTTCGAAATTAAATAATTCACCACTTCGTTGCGCCCGTAGTTGTAAACCAGTGTGCCCCAGTCCGGATGCGAGCCCTGCCGCGGGTCTTCGTGTTCGTAAAGATGCGTGCCGTCGAATAATGCCAGCCCGTGCGCGTCTCGCGGAAAATGCGCGGGAGTCCAATCCAGAAACACGCCGAGCCCTGCCTGGTGGCAGCGGTCGACAAACTCCATGAAATCCGTGGGAGTGCCGAAGCGGCTGGTAGCGGCGAAGTAGCCGAGGGTCTGGTAGCCCCACGAACCGTCGTACGGATGCTCCATGATCGGTAGAAGCTCGATGTGTGTGTAGCCGAGATCCTTGACGTACGGGATGAGCTGATCCGCCAGTTCGCGATAGCTCAGCCAGCGATTGTTGTCTTCGGGGAAGCGCCGCCAGGATCCCAGGTGGACCTCATAAATGCTGATCGGCGCATCCAGCCAGATCTTGCGGGTACGCTTGTGCATCCAGGCGGAATCCGCCCAGTGGTGCTTATCGATGCGAGCGACAACCGAGCCGTTGTTCGGCCGGAGCTCCGCCGAAAACGCATAAGGGTCAGCCTTGAGCGGTAAGACCACGTCGTTGCCGCTCAAGATCTCGAACTTGTAAATCGTGCCTTCCCCCAGTTCGGGAATGAAGAGCTCCCAGATGCCGGAGGAACCGCGAAAGCGCATGGGATCTACGCGGCCGTCCCAATGATTGAAATCGCCGACGACGCTGACGCGGTGCGCGTTGGGCGCCCAGACCGCAAAATGTACGCCAGTGATTCCGTCAACCGTTTTTGCATGGGCGCCAAGTTTTTCGTAGGCGTCATAGTGGCGCCCTTCGCCCATGAGGTAAAGATCGAATTCCGTAAGCAGAAAAGGAAAAGCGTACGTGTCGTAGCCCTCGATCGCTTCGTTGTATTCCGTTCGAAACCGAATGCGGTAGCTCGAAGGCGCCGGCGCCATTTCACTGACGCCCGGCAGAATCGCCTCAAAGAAACCCTCTGGACGAAGCTTGCGCATCGCAATTGGTTCCGAAACGTTTTCGTGGGGCAGCGTTTCCGCGGAGAGACCGCGCAGCAGGATTTCCGCCTCCAGCGCGCGCGGCTGAAAAAAGCGTACGGCCCACCGGCGGCCTTCCGCCGAATCGAGTGGATGCGGCCCGAGAATGCCGAAGGGATCGGAATTATGGGCGACGAGGAGAGATTCCAGGCGCGCGCGAAGCTGCTCTGCCGCGGGCGGCTTTGTAGAAGAAGGATTTGTGTCAGGCACGACAGCATTCTATCGGAAGAAAGGTACGGTGCCAAAGGGTTGCGACGCCAAATCGCCAGGAAAAACGACGACTTAATGGCTAATCCGTGGCCAAAATCGGGCGAATCGATTAAATCTCTAGCGACAGTGGGATACCGGGACGCAGGGGGTGCAATCGATCTGCAACACCGAGCGCCGCAAATGCGTTCACCATGTCCTCCTGGCTTTGTTTGAAATGTTGCCACCCTTCGGTGTCTACAGGGACGATTGCAGCTCCCTGAAAATGCGCGGCGGTTTCCAGCGCATCGTTTGTATCCATTGTCAGATGAAAAGGTCCCCGAGCCTGTGCCGCCCCGGCAAATAGCACTACCACTTTCACAGGGAAGCGCTTGGCCACTTCGGCGACGACGTCATACCACACCGTACCGCCCGTCACGTAAACCAGTGGCTCACCTTTTTCTATCGAAATCACAAAACCGATCACCTCGCCGGCTATCGATTCATCGGTGAGCACACGCAAGCCCCCCACTTCCAACAAAGCGGTTGGGCCACCAATCAGCGTGATCTTCAGCGTATCCATAGAATGCACGCAAAGATGAACCGGGGCATGATACGCCAGGACCGGTCACTGGCAGTTCGTGAAATGATTTGTCTATCAGGGCATGCTTGCGGGTCTTCGCCCGCGCGGGTTAGAGTGCATTGGCCGTTCCCGAAATTCGCAAATCACGGAAGATTTCATTTGTTCAAAGGGAGAGTCCTCCAGTGGGCGAAATCCGTTTCGCAAGAAAAGCGATTTTTGTCGCTGCAGCGCTGTTACTTGAGGCCAGCATGAGCACAACGCAAGACCGATCGCAGAACCGCTCGATGGTGATCTCCCAGAACGGAATCGTGGCTGCTGAATCGCCGCTGGCGGCCCAGGCGGGAGTGCGAATCCTGGAGTCGGGCGGCAACGCCGTCGATGCGGCAATCGCCACCAACGCCATGATGGGCGTGGTCTCACCAATGATGAACGGCATTGGTGGAGATCTGTTCGCCATTGTCTACGACGCGAAGGCCAACAAACTGTACGGGTTGAACGCAAGCGGTTGGGCGCCAAGAGCGTTGACGATCGATGCGCTTCACAAACAGGGATTACGAGAGATGCCGCAGCATGGCGCAAATGCTATCACTGTGCCCGGGGCTGTCGACGGTTGGCAGAAACTGGCGGACAAGTTCGGCAGGAAGAAACTGTCAGAAGACCTCACTCCGGCCATCCTGACAGCAAAGAACGGTTATCCCGTAACGGAATGGGTGGCCGCTTATTGGGCATCGGAAACGGATTATCTGCGCGGTGATGACGAGGCCGCGAAAGTCTACTTGCCGAACGACCGCCCCCCGAAAACCGGGGAAGTGTTCCACAATCCGGACCTCGCGTGGTCCCTGCAACAGATCGCGGACCACGGACGCGACGCGTACTACAAGGGAGAAATCTCCAAGCGCGTGCTGGAAACGATCAAGCGCCATGGCGGCTTGATGGCCCCGCAGGATCTTGCTGAATATTCCGCGGAATGGGTGGAACCCATCTCGACCACCTATCGCGATTGGACGGTCTATGAACTCCCGCCAAACGGCCAGGGCCTGGCGGCGCTGATGATGCTCAACATGATGGAGACGTTTCCATTGGGGCAAAAAGACTATGGCTTCGCATCGACGAAAGCATTGCACGCGATGATCGAAGCAAAGAAATTGGCATATGCCGACCTGGTGAAATACATCGGCGATCCACGCAACGAAACGCTTCCCGTCAAAACGCTTTTATCGAAAGATCGCGCCGCCGAACGCGCAAAATTGATCGGCCCGGATCACGCCAATTGCGAAGTGGCCACGGGAACACTGCCCGGCGCGGGTGACACGACCTATCTGACCGTGGTAGACCGCGATGGGAACATGGTGTCTTTGATCCAAAGCAATTACGACGAATTTGGATCGGGGATCGTCGCAAGAGGAACCGGATTCGCTCTGCAGAACCGGGGAGCGCTGTTTAATTTGGATGCATCTTCGCCGAACGCGCTCGCCGGAAGGAAGCGCCCGTTGCATACGATCATTCCAGCCTTCGCGCAGAAAGGCGACACGCGGCTGGCGTTTGGAATCATGGGCGGTTGGAACCAGTCTCAGGCGCACGCTCAATTCATCGCCGACATTGTGGATAACAAGATGAATATTCAAGCCGCATTGGAAGCGCCGCGGTTTACCAAACGCACATTCGAAGGCTGCGACGTGCAAATGGAAAACCGCATTTCCGGTAAAGTTCGCGACGAATTGACGGCGAAGGGACACAAGATTCAGGTGATGGGGACGTATTCCTCTGCGATGGGCGGCGGCCAGGCCGTCATGCGAGATTTTGCTGCCGGCGTGAATTACGGCGCGTCTGACCCGCGAAAAGATGGCGCCGCTGTCCTAGAGTTACCAATTGACATAGACACGAGATAATTAATATACTGCATCATTCTTTTTCCGGATGTCTCGTCTGGTTGGGCAGAAAAGCTTCCGAAGAGAGGAAAAAGGGAAGTTGCCTTCCCTGAACCCGCTTAGGAGCGAGGCCGAATCTCGATGTAAGGCGTGTCACATCAGGTGGTTGTGGGGAAGGTGACTGGTGCGCCGTTTGCAGGAGAGAAGAGGTTCCAGGTCTCGCTCCGAGCTCGACCCAATGGTCCCAGCCCGGGAGGTTGCCATGGCGGTTTCCAGCAGTTCGCGGTTGGCGGCTCGTCTTCTGGGCGCAGGTTTGTGCCTGCTGCTGTGGGCCGGGCGTACGGTGGGACAAACCATCGATCTCGCGGGTGAATATGTTTGCACCGAAGCGCATGTGGCGGGCAAACTCGTGCCCTGTACGGCGGCGCCCTTGAACCTGAAAACGGACGGAAAATTTGAACTCCAGGGGCGCGAGGGCGAATACCTCGTCAGTGGCAACTGGGTGGAACTGAAGAGCGCGGTCCTGAAATCGCGCCCAAAGATTGAAGCCGGCCATAAGATTCTGTTCCGCTTCTACAATAAACGCGGATTGTGTGAAATGGTCTATGAGAGGCGCGTCGCCGAATTGGGCTCGACAGGGTTAGGATGACCGGCTCATCACGCCCGCGATCTAAAGTCTCAATCAAACAGCGTTCGTTCACGTGCTCTGTGTGTAGCCGGAGCCTCGACAGTGCGTTTTGGCTGCTCCTCCGCACCTTGCTCCGCCAAATCACGGCACCGTTCCTCCAGCAATTCTTCGAATAGGCGCAGGGTTTCCGGAGCGTAACCACCATAGTGATTATTCGCGAAGGCGAACAATCGGATCTTGCGCTTGATGAAGTTCCGGCAGGCATCCACCCATTTCTGCAGATCCCCTGAACGGTCCACAATCGTCTTATCCCACACCTGCGTGCGCTCCTCGATGGCCTTGCGATCGCCCAGCCAGCGAACATAGCTGAAGTCCGCCGTGACCGGGTCGGTTTCCGCAAGGTATTCCAACGGACGAGGCATCCAGGGATGGTCTATCAATGCAAACGCGATGTGGTGCTTGCGCAGCAGATCGAAGAACGCGGGCACAAGCCAGTGCCTGTTGCGAATTTCCAAAGCAAAGCGCGGTTGCGCGGGCAGCTTCTCAAGAAATGGTTTCAATCGATTCAAGAATTCGTTTGGGCCGGCAAATGCATTTTTGTTGAAGTAGGGAAGCTGCAGCAGGATAACCGCCAGTTTTTCTCCGAGCGGCTCGGTGGCGCGCAGGAATTCGTTCATGGGCGAATCCGCCTCCAGCAGCACTCGTTCGTGGGTAATTTCCTGGGGCGTCTTGAGAGCGAACCGGAAGTTGGCTGGAGTCTTGGCATACCAATTTTTGACCGTAGACATGGCAGGAGTGCGATAGAAGGTAGCGTCGACTTCCAATGCGTCAAACTGCGTGGCGTAGTAGGACAGGAAATCACGAGGCTGGGTTTGCGGCGGATAAAAGGCCTTCTCCCACCCCTTGGCGGTAAAGGAGGACGTGCCCAAATGAAGAAGCGGGAACTTGGAGGAGGGCATCGTGGAATGATAAGGCATGAATCGGCAATTTGTGTCCGCGGGCTGCGGCGGCAACCAGGCCAGGGCAGGCGAAAATTAGGAGAAACTAAGTGAGATTCTGCCCGCGCGGATGTGAAATCCAGATGAATGGGAATCTCGGAGTTTTCTGTATCCTCCACGACGTGATCTGCGTCACAATGTCGGCATCCCGCCCAGTCCAGAACTCCGGATTCCGTGCATTCGGCACGAACACATTCATACCTTCCGAGGAGGAGGAATGAAAAGGTGTCTCGAATTGTCACTGGTGTTCTTATTGGCCACATGTTTACCAGCGCTAGCCGAGCGGCCCGCGAAGCTGTACACAACGTGCATAACCGCGCCTACGTGCACGTGAATTACCTGGGGACCTGACGAAAGGCAATGCAGGGAGAGTTTTATGATGTTCCAGAAGATCACTCGAGGCCGGACCTGTCCGGTGTGCAAGAGTCACGAGGCTTACCGTGTGAAGCGCGCGGGCCTTTCGGTGAAGATCGTCTGCAAAGTTTTGAATTTGCGGCCACAGTGGTGTCCCCAGTGCGACACCTTTTTTCTTGGCCCCAGGCACTTGAAGAAGCAGACCGTCCATGATCCCCTCGGTTCGGCGAGACCACCGAAACCGGGAGGCACGCCCACCCAAGAGGGCAGCTTGTCGCAGTAATCAGTTGCGCGGGGAACTGGCGTGCAACTCTTCAAACGGCACGTTCAGGATTGGATACCGCTTCCAGTCCTTGTAATCGAAGTGCCACCATTCATCTTCATTCACGGTAAATCCCTCCGATTCCATGGCCCGGCGCAGTAAGTCGCGATGCCAGCGCTGCAGCGAAGTGCCTCCCGGAAAATTGGGGAAAGAACGCGGCGACATTTCATCGTACAACCCGGGCATTTCGATAGGTTTGCCGGTACGCAGGTCATAGAGCGTCAGATCGACGGCGCAGCCGCGATTGTGCCGCGAGCCTTTTTGCGGATCGGCCACGAAATTGTGATCTTCAGGCGGCGTGGCATCCCAGAAAAGTTTGGTGACATACCACGGCCGGTAAGCGTCGTGGATCAGCAGCCCGTAGCCGAGGGGTTGCAGTTTGTGCAGAACACGGAGCAGCGCCTCCGCGGCCGGCCGCTGCATAAACGCTCTCGCCTGGGTGTAAAGCGGAGTGGAAAGAAAATTGTCGGTTTGCGCATACCGAATATCGAGATGGATCGCAGGATCGAGCGTGGCAAGCTCCACCAGGTCGGGCTTGCGAAAAGGCCCCGCTTCGACAGGTGGCTTCGCCGCCAGCGCCGCCGCCCGCAGTTGCTCGACAGATTCTGTCGGCGTGATGTGATAGAAATGTGCCGGGTCAGCGCCCGCGTCTATGCGTTTGAAAAACTCATTGAGGTACGACATCGCCGTAACGTTTCCGTTCGCGTCCCGTTTTTCGCCATAGCCCAACTGGCGTTCACTTTCACCGCCAATCCAGACATTCCCCTGCGCCTCGCGGATTTCCGAACTGGTTCGATGAGCTCCTGTCGATTGCAGAAACAGATGTTGATCACGCTCGAGGATAATCATGGTCTGATCTGGCTGATTGAGTTCGCTGTACTCATAGATACCGACCAGTTGCTTCCATTCAAGTGGCGCGTCAGGCGGTTCGGGGCCGGGCCGGAGCGAGGCCTCAGGACCTTTTGCAGTTTGGGCTTGAAGGGACGGAACAGAAACTAGAAGGCTGGTTGCAATAAACAGAGACAGCAATCGCAATCGGCGTTTGTTCACGAACCTTATGATAATGGAAATTGGACCAAACGAAATACCGGTACTTCGTAGCGGGGCAGCACTGCTGCGCCCCATCTAGGCACAATCCTCAATTCTCATCCGAATAGCAAAAGGTTCGCTCTACTTCTTTGCGGTCGCCACGGACACTTCCAATCCCGGCGCGACAATTGGATTCAGGAACGGCATCATGGCCCGAAGCCTCGGCCCCAGTTGCTCGATGCCATTCTGCTGCTCGGCTTTCCGTTTCGCCAGGAAGTTGGGGCAGCCCTTTTCATTTTCCTCAATCCAAGCCTTTGCGAAGCTGCCGTCGCGAATTTCCGCCAGAAGCTTTTTCATGGCTTCGCGTGTCTGCTCGGTAACAATCCGCGGTCCGGCGTGGTAATCGCCATGTTCCGCGGTGTCGCTGATCGAGTAGCGCATATAGCTCAGGCCGCCCCGATAGATCAGGTCCACGATCAGCTTCAGCTCGTGTAGGCATTCGAAATAAGCCACCTCCGGCTGATAGCCGGCGTTGACCAGCGTTTCGAACCCAGCCTTGATCAGTTCGCTCACGCCGCCGCAGAGCACCGCCTGCTCGCCAAAAAGATCGGTTTCCGTTTCCTCGGTGAAAGTGGTTTCAAGCACACCGGCGCGAGTTGTACCCAGGCCCTTGGCATAAGCCAGCGCAAACGCTTTGGCCTTACCGGAAGCGTCCTGGTGCACGGCGAGAAGCGCGGGCGTGCCTCCGCCTTCCGTGAACACTTCGCGTACGCGATGCCCGGGCGCTTTGGGAGCGATCATGCTCACGTCCACATTCTTTGGCGGCACGATCGATCCAAATCGAATATTGAAGCCGTGCGCAAACATCAGCGTCTTTCCCGGAGTCAGATTTGGTTCAATGGCATCCTTGTACAGCTTGGGCTGCCGTGTGTCCGGAGCAAGAATCATGATCACATCGGCCCAGGCAGCAGCCTCGGCAGGAGTTTTTACCGTCAGACCATCTTTTTCCGCCTTGGCGCGGGAAGCGCTGCCTTCGGGAAGTCCGACAACCACAGACACCCCGGAATCGCGCAGATTCAGAGCGTGGGCGTGGCCCTGAGAGCCGTAGCCGATGATGGCGACTTTTTTCGCCTGCACTAAGGCGAGGTCTGCGTCTTTGTCGTAGTAGAGATTTGCCATTGCGTTGATTGTTCCTTTCGTGGGCCGCACAGCCGGCCAAATGAATTGTGTACTAGAGAGGTTACAGCCCGCCTCCTCACAGAAATCTGTCGACATCATCCCCGTGAAACGCAGCTAGCTGGATGCCGGGGCAGTGTCTTTGTGCCTGGAATGACTGGTGGCTCCGGCCGGAGGACGCAGCACGTCGCTGCCTTTGGTCATGGCGATGCGCCCGGTACGGCCCATTTCCAACACGCCGAACGGACGCAGAACTTCCAGCAAGCCATCGATCTTTTCGGTCGTGTCCGAAACTTCCACGATCACCGACTCTGGCGAGACATCCACCACGCGCCCGCGAAACGCTTTCACCAGTTCCATCAGGTGAGGCCGGTTCATGTGATCCGCGGCAACTTTAATCAGGGCCAGGTCGCGCTCGAGCATCGAGCGGTCCGAAATATTTTCCGCCAGTAAAACGTCGACAAGCTTCTCCAGGCTGGCTTCCAGTCGCCGCGCCCCGTTTTCGTCCGTGTGCGCGCAGATGGTCATGCGCGCGATTTCTTCATTTTCCGTGGGACCCACGGTCAGCGAATCAATATTGATGGCCAGGCGGCGCGTGAGCGACGCGACGCGATTTAGGACGCCCGGTTTATTTTCCACATAACAAACGATCGTTTGCATTAGCCCCTCAATCTTTCTGCACCCAAGCCGGTCCAAAGCCCGGCCACAACAAACCGCTACACAGATTATGGCTCGGAAGCCGTTTCCACCAAAGGGTTGTTGGGCCGGCGGATCATCTCGTGAAGCGCGGCACCCGCTGGAACCATCGGATAAACGGAATCTTCCTGCTCAACACGGAAGTCCAACAGCACAGACTGCTCGGACTGACGCGCGGATTCGATCATCGGCACCACTTCCTTGCGGCCAGTGACGCGTTCGCCGCGAATCCCATACGCATTGGCAAGCGCCGCGAAATCTGGCGCCACCAACGGCGTCGCCACGTACCGCTTGTCATAAAAGAATTCCTGCCACTGGCGAACCATGCCGAGAAAGCCATTGTTGATGATGGCGATGTTGATTTTTATCTTTTCCTGAACGATGGTGGCCAGTTCGCAACTGGTCATCTGGAATCCGCCGTCACCCACCACCACCCAAACTTCCGCATCGGGTTTGGCGAATTTCGCGCCAATCGCCGCGGGCAACGCAAAGCCCATGGTGCCCAGTCCGCCGGAGGTGATCAGAGTGCGCGGCTGATCGTGGTGGTAATACTGCGCTTCCCACATCTGATGCTGACCCACGTCGGTGACCACGATGGCCCCGCCCTTGGTGACCTTCCATAGATCGTTAATCACGTGCGCGGCGTAAAGATGTCCGCTGTCCGGCAAGGATTGAATATCGCGCACCGCGGAATCGCCCTTCAGTTCATTGATGTGCGCCATCCACTCGCTGTGGTCGCGCTCGTGCACATGCGGAAGCAGGTTAGCGAGCGTTTCGCCGGCATCGCCGACGATCGCCGCAGCCACCTTCACATTTTTGTTGATCTCCGCACGATCCACTTCGATATGAATCTTGCGGGCATTCCGCGCGTAAGTGCGTAAATCGCCGGTGACGCGATCGTCGAACCGCATGCCCACCGCAATGAGCAGATCGGCTTCCTGAATCGCGGTGTTCACCCAAGCCTCGCCGTGCATGCCCATCATGCCCAGGTTCATCGGATCGGTGGCAGGGAAGCAGCCAATGCCGAGTAGCGTCATGGCCACGGGAATATTGCTTGTCCGCACGAATTGCTCGAACGTGCGCATGGCTCCGGAAAGCATGATGCCGCGGCCAGCCAGAATCACAGGCCGCTTGGCAGAGTTGAGCAATTCCACCGCGCGGTCGAATTCCTCCTGGTCGTGGTTGTTGCGACGGCGCTTCGGAGGAAGCTGCGGCTCCGTGCCATCCCACTCGAAATCCGTCGTGGCCTGCTGTGCATCCTTGGTGATGTCCACGAGCACAGGGCCGGGACGGCCTGAGTTGGCGATGATGAACGCCTCGCGGATCGTTCGCGCAACGTCTTCCACTCTGGAGACCACAACGTTGTGCTTCGTGATCGGCATAGTGATGCCCGTAATGTCCACTTCCTGGAACGCGTCGGACCCGAGCAGCTTGCTGCTTACTTGCCCGGTGATGCAGACCACCGGCGAAGAATCAAGCATCGCGGTAGCGATGCCCGTGACCATGTTCGTCGCACCGGGGCCGGACGTAGCCATGGCCACTCCAACTCCACCGGAAGCCCGCGCATATCCGTCGGCCATGTGCGTGGCGCCTTGTTCGTGGCGCACCAATATGTGATGCAGCTTGGATTTGCCGATTGCGTCATAGACCGGGAGAATCGCGCCGCCGGGATAACCAAAAATGTCTCGTACGCCCAGACGCTCGAGCGTTTTGCAAAGAATTTGCGCACCAGTGAGCTTCATAGCGTTCTCCCCGTTGAAACCGGCACAGGGCCGGAAGAAAAATTCGCGGGCACCGCAGTGATTGCGCCCAAAGAAGCAGAAGAAACCAGCAACGCGTACTTGGCCATCACGCCGTTAGCGTACCTTGGCTTTGGCGCCTGCCACGAAGCAAGCCGCTTCTGTAGTTCCGCATCAGTTACTTCCACGCTGAGGGTGCGGTTGGGTATGTCAAACACGATCGTGTCGCCGTCGCGAACAGCGGCAATGGCCCCGCCGACCGCGGCTTCGGGAGCCACGTGTCCCGCCATCAGTCCGTGTGTGGCGCCAGAGAAGCGGCCGTCCGTAAGCAGCGCAACAGAATCGCCGAGCCCAGCGCCAACAAGCGCTGCTGTCACCGCCAGCATTTCGCGCATGCCAGGGCCGCCGCGAGGGCCTTCGTAGCGGATCACCACAACGTCGCCAGCTTTGATCTGGCCATTTTCCACGCCAGCGAATGCAGCTTCTTCACTGTCAAATACACGCGCAGGCCCGCGAAAATTCAGCGTATTATGACCGGCCACCTTGATCACACAGCCTTCGGGCGCAAGATTGCCTTTCAGAATTACCAAGCCGCCGGTCGGCTTGAGCGGGTTGCTTTTTACGCGGACGACTTGTTGGCCCGGCGTTTCTTTAGCTTGGGCAGCTTCTTCAGCGAGCGTGCGTCCCGTGACGGTGAGGCAGTCGCCACGAAGCAGCCCTGCTTCAAGCATGCGCTTTGCGAGGAGCGAAGTACCGCCTGCTGCGTATAGGTCGGTTGCGACAAAGCGTCCTCCTGGTTTGAGGTCGGCCAGAATCGGTGTTTGCGAACTGATGCGATCAAAATCGTCAATCGAAAGAGGAACGCCGGCTTCGCGAGCGATAGCGAGAAGGTGAAGAACGGCGTTGGTCGAGCCGCCGCTAGCTGCCACGCCGGCAATCGCGTTTTCGATCGCTGCTTTTGTGACGATTTTGCTGGGCGTTACGTTTCGTTTTAAAAGTTCCAGTGTGAGCTTTCCGGCAAGCATGCCAGCCTGGCCCTTAGCCTCGTTTGTTGCGGGAACGCTGGACAATCCCATCGGCGCGATGCCCAGAAATTCGCAAACCAGCGCCATGGTGTTGGCAGTGAACTGGCCGCCGCAAGCTCCCGCGCCGGGGCATGCAGCACACTCCAATTCGTTCAGCTGCGCGTCCGTCATTTTGCCGCGCGCGTGAGCGCCAACGGCTTCGAAAACGTCCTGAATCGTGACGGCATGCCCTTCAAACTGGCCGGGCGCAATAGACCCACCATAAAGGACAAGGCCAGGAATGTTCAAGCGCGCCAGTGCCATCACCCCGCCAGGAATCGTTTTGTCGCAACCGACCAGGACGATCAGTCCATCCAAGAGATTGCCCCGGGTTACGAGTTCAATGGAATCGGCGATCACTTCGCGGCTGATCAACGAAGCGCGCATCCCCTCGGTGCCCATGGTAATGCCATCCGAGATGGAAATTGTGTTGAATTCCAGGGAAGTCCCGCCGGCGGCGCGAATGCCGTCACGCACATGCACGGCAAGCTCGCGAAGATGGTAATTGCACGGTCCGATTTCGATCCAGGTGTTGGCGATGCCGATCAGGGGCTTGCGGAAATCGTCGTCCTTCAACCCGGCGGCGCGCAACATCGCGCGGGCAGGAGCGCGATGGGCTCCATCGGTGAGTACAGAACTGCGAGGCTTCAACGGGCTGTCGGTCACGAAAGATTCCTTCCTGAATCGAACGCTTGCTATCCACGCGCGGGTTTCGAAAAGGCCTTAATCACACCTGCAGATCGCATGGCGGCAGGGAATCAGCGAGCGCCAGCGAACTACCAGCATGGGCCAACCGGGGTGAATCAGTCAAATTAATAGAAGTGCACCATAAAATAAGATGTAATTATGCTAGGCATGCGGCCCGGCGCATTGCAGAGTGCCACTTATTCGAACCGCGACAATTCCTTGTGGACTTAATAGAACAAAGTGCTTTAATTTGTTAAGCCGAGAGGCATCCCGGCAAGACAGGAGCGCATCTTTTGACTGATATGGCGACAAAGAGTGCGTCGGTTGTTTTTGTTTAGAGTTGTGGCACGCCTTGCGGTAAACATTTGACAAGCCGCTGACAACGCCATGAACGCGAGTTGATAGAGTCGTCCACGAAAGGTGGAATGGGTGCATACGAGGGGAGCGCGAACGGATGTTTTTGTAATTGGGGGAGGACCTGCGGGACTGGCGGCGGCGATTGCAGCCCGGCGCAAAGGTTTTGCGGTGACTGTCGCGGACGGGTCGGAGCCTCCCATCGATAAAGCGTGCGGCGAAGGCCTGATGCCAGAGACGCAAGCAGCTCTGGCGCTCTTGGGCGTGAAGCTTCCCGGCGGATCTGGCCTTCAATTTCGAGGCATACGATTCCTGGATAGCGACACCGAGGCGACGGCAGATTTTCCAGACGGGCAAGGAATTGGGATCCGCCGGACGCGTCTGCATGAAATATTGATCTCCGAAGCTGAAAATTGCGGCGTCAATCTGCTTTGGGGAACTCCCGTCGTCGGAATCGCGAATCACGGGGTCTACTTGAACGAAGGAACCGTGCAAGCGCAGTGGATTATTGGCGCGGACGGCGGCCACTCTCGCGTGCGGCAGTGGTGCGATTTGAATTCTGGGGTAACGGCCAGCCATCGCGTGGCCAGCCGCAGACACTATCGCGTGCGTCCCTGGACGGAATACATGGAAATTTATTGGGCGGAGCGCATCCAGGCATATGTCACCGCGGTTTCGCATGAGGAGGTTTGCATCGTGACTTTGGGCGAAACGCCGGAGACGGCCGACTTTGATCATGTGCTGAATCTGCTGCCAGTTTTGCGCGAACGCCTTTCCGGCGCAGAGTTGGCCAGTCGCGAACGAGGCGCAGTCACGGCGATGCAATTGCTGGCGCGGGTTTGGCAAGGAAGCGTGGCGCTGGTTGGCGACGCTTCGGGTGGCGTCGACGCAATTACCGGCGAGGGCTTACGGTTGGCGTTTCAGCAGTCACAGGCGCTGGCGGAAGCAATGCAAGCGGGAGACCTCAGGTTGTACGGCCGGGCCCACAAAAAATTATCGCGACGCCCGCTCTGGATGGGCAAATTGATGCTCCAATTCGGTCAGTACGGAGAAATGCGCTCGCGTGCAATGAAAATATTGCGCCGCAATCCTGAACTTTTTCAGCGATTGCTGGCCATTCACGTGGGCCGTTCGACCACGAAAGCAACGCTCAGTACGGGACTCGAACTAGGGTGGCAGTTTCTAGCGAGCTGAGGGGCAGAACATAGAATGCGAGTTTCCGGATGGAAATCAGCAATGGGGGCAGCTTGTGGAATTCTGGGAATTGCCGCGCTCTTGTCGGCAACCGCAGCCCCACCCGCAGCACAGTCGACGCAGACCGCGATAAAAGAAGTAACGTTGTACCTCGATCCCGTACAGAGCAAAGTCCACTATATGGTGGACACCACGCTGCACACCGTGCACGGCACATTTGCGTTGAAGGCCGGCTCAGCCGTGCAATTCGACTCGGAGACTGGCAAAGCCAGTGGAGAAGTAGCGGTCTATGCCACCAGTGGAGAGTCGGGCAACAGTTCGCGTGACGAGCGCATGCATAAGGAAATTCTGCAGACCGCCAAGTATCCCGATGCAATTTTTCGTCCCGCGCAGATCGAAGGAAAAGTCGCCCTCACGGGAGCCTCGGATGTGAAGTTGCGAGGCGTGTTGCTTCTTCACGGCGGCGAACACGAAATCGTTGCGGACGTACATGCGGAAATGAGCGGCGATCACTGGACCGGAACCGCGAAATTTGACGTGCCCTACATACAATGGGGTATCAAGGATCCCAGCAACTGGCTGCTGAAAGTGAAGCCAGTCGTCAGCGTGGAATTAGACATGGCCGGCAAGGCAGCCAGCGCCAGGTAGGCAACGACGAGTAAATCCCACAAGCAGTAAAGCCAAAATGGCTAGAAGGTTGCCTTGCAAAAGGTGCTTTTCGTTTGCATATCGGTGACGCATCCCCCAAAATGGGTGATTTGGGATACAGTGTTTGCAATGAACTGCTGTGCCCCGTGCAGGTCTACCAACTGAAAAACTGAGGAATTCATGGAAAAGCCAAACAGTATTACTCCGCCAAGAGGGAAGCTCGGAGTGCTGTTGCCGGGAATGGGAGCGGTGGCAACGACGTTCATGGCGGGTGTCGAGCTGGTGCGCAAGAAAAAAGCCGTGCCTGTGGGATCGCTGACGCAGCTAGGTACGATCCGGCTCGGAAAAAGAACCGACGGCCGGTCGCCGAAGATCAAGGATTTTGTGAAGCTGGCGAAGCTGGATGATTTGGTCTTCAGTGGATGGGACATTTTCCCGGACAGCTCGTATGATGCGGCCGCGAAAGCAGGCGTACTGGAAGCGCACCACCTGGCGGAGGTGAAGCAGTTTCTGTCCAAGATCAAGCCGATGCCCGCGGCGTTTGACCGTGAATACGTGAAGATGCTCGACGGCAAGAATGTCAAGAAGGGCAAGTCGAAGTACGACATCGCCCTGCAAATTAAAGACGACATCGCGAAATTCAAAAAGAAGCACGGCTGTTCCCGCCTGGTCATGTTGTGGTGCGGGTCCACCGAAGTGTTTATGAAGCAGCATGAAGTGCATGAGACCGCGGAGTCCTTTGAGAAGGCCATGAAGGAAAATCATCCGGCCATCGCTCCTTCCATGCTGTATGCCTGGGCGGCCATCACCAGCGGGATTGCCTATGGAAACGGCGCACCCAACCTGAGTGTGGATATTCCTGCGATGCAAGAGCTTGCGCAAAAACACAGCGTGGCCATCGCCGGGAAAGACTTCAAAACGGGTCAGACCCTGATCAAGACAGTGCTCGCGCCGGCCTTCAAAGCGCGCATGCTCGGCCTGAACGGCTGGTTCTCCACGAACATCCTCGGAAATCGCGACGGGGAAGTGCTCGAAGATCCCGGATCGTTCAAGACCAAGGAAGAATCCAAGCTCGGCGCCCTCGAATTTATTCTGCAACCGCACCTCTATCCGGAGCTGTACAAGAAGATCCATCACAAGGTGCGCATCAACTATTACCCGCCGCGCGGTGACAACAAGGAAGGCTGGGACAATATCGATATCTTCGGCTGGCTGGGTTACCCCATGCAGATCAAGGTCGATTTCCTTTGCAGGGACTCCATCCTGGCTGCGCCGATCGTGCTCGATCTCGTTCTGTTTCTCGATCTTGCACAGCGCGCCGGAATGCGCGGCATTCAAGAGTGGCTGAGCTTCTACTTCAAGTCGCCGATGACCGCTCCGCAACTTTATCCCGAACACGACCTGTTCATTCAATTGATGAAGCTGAAAAACACGTTGCGCTGGATGCAGGGTGAAGATCTGATCACACACCTCGGCCAGGAGTATTACGACTAGCTCGCAGGGAAAACCAAATCAGGTCGGGGCGCCGGAAGTTCGGCGCCCTTTTTTATTGCCGAAGGTATGAGAGGGAGCTAGCGCCGACAACTTACAGGCGCTCAGGAGTTTCCCATCTGCCGGAATGCGCGGAACGGAACAGTGCTTCGATCACCGCCATGTTGCAAATTGCATCTTCAAGTGGATTGGGAACTTCCGTGTTCTCCCGGATCGCCACGGAGAATAGATCAGCCTGAATCGTGAACTGGTTACAGATGGGCAAAGTTTCGACGATCGCGCTACCCCCCGCATAGAGATCCTTGCCGTCGTCGATCAGAATGCGGCACGGCTTATCGGTCGGGGCATTAAAAGGGATCTCGATGTCAATGCGGCCAGCATCGCCGAAAAATTGCATTTTCTGGTAGTTGACCATCTGCGTCGACGATGTGAAGACCGACTGGCCGGTGGAGAATTCGAGAATCGCGGAAGTTAGTCGGTCCGTCTTGAAGCTGGGGTCGCGTTCGATGCAGGCGATGACGCGCACTGGTTCTTCCCCAAAGACCATTCGCGACGTCTTAATGGGATAGCAGCCGATGTCCATCAACGCACCGCCTGCACAATCGGCGATGTTGCGCGTGTTTGCGGGATCTACGTTGAAGTAACTGAAGTAGCCCAGGACAGATCGAAACTTTCCAATCCGGCCCGCGCGCACAAGCTCAACGGTCCGCAGCCACTGCGGATGCGTGCGCACCATGAACGCTTCGCCAATCTTGACGTGATAATTGTCCCGCGCCTCGAGCAAGCGTCGAGCCTCAGCAACACTGCGGCTCAGCGGTTTCTCGCACAGCACGTGCTTGCCGCGACTGGCTGCGCGGATGGACCATTCCACGTGCAGATGATTGGGAAGTGGATTGTAGATAGCCTCGATTTCCGGATCGTCAAACAGTTCCTCGTACGAACCGTAAACTCTCGGAATCGAGAATTCCGCCGCCACGGCCTTTGCTTTATCGAGCGAGCGCGACCCGATTCCAGCCAGTTCCGCATGCACGCAGTCGAGCATGGCGGGCAGTACGCGGCGCTGCGCGATCGATGCGGTGCTGAGAATTCCCCATTTCACTTTCTTCATCATGAAGGATCCCGAAAGTTTGATTCGTCAATTCTGAACTCGTACCTCGCGAACCGTGAATTGTCGCTCTTTCACACCGCGTAGCGCAACCATTCAGCAGTCGCCAGCGATAAGAATCAATCCAGCCAGGCAAACGAGCGCGTTACAGCTTTCTTCCATTGGCGATAGTAAGTGTCGCGTTGAGCTTCTTCCATGTGCGGCTCCCAGGTCCGGTCCGCCGACCAATTTTCGCGCAAATCGTGAAGATCGGAGTAGTAGCCTACGGCAAGCCCGGCTGCATACGCTGCACCCAACGCGGTAGTCTCCTTGATGGCAGGCCGCAGCACCGGGATGTTCAAAATATCTGCCTGAAACTGCATCAGGAAATCGTTTTCCACCATGCCACCGTCGGTTCGAAGAGAGAACAGGTGAATCTCCGAATCTTTCTCCATCGCTTCCAGCACTTCGCGCGTTTGGTAAGCCGTTGCTTCGAGCACCGCCCGAGCGAGATGGCCTTTATTTGCATAGCGCGTGAGCCCGGCAATCACCCCGCGAGCGTCGCTGCGCCAGTAAGGAGCATACAATCCCGAAAACGCCGGTACGAAATAAACGCCGCCATTGTCGCGCACGGAGCGCGCCAGGTCCTCGATGTCCGAGCTTTTCTGGATGAGTCCGAGGTTATCGCGAATCCATTGCACCAGCGCTCCCGTGATGGCCACGCTGCCTTCCAGGGCATAAATAGTCTTCGCGCTGCCGAGTTTGTAAGCAACCGTGGTTAGCAGTCCGCAGGACGAAGGAAAAGGTTGCTCGCCCGTATTCATCAACAGAAAACAGCCCGTGCCGTACGTATTTTTCGCTTCGCCAGGCTGGAAACAAGTTTGCCCAAAGAGCGCTGCTTGCTGGTCGCCAAGCACTCCGGCAATCTTCACGCCAGCGATGGAATCGAGTGTTGCGTCGCCATACAACTCGCTGCTGGAAGCGATACGCGGAAGAATATTCGCGGGAATATCAAACGCGGCAAGAATCTCCGGATCCCATTGCAAGTTCGCAAGATTCAACAGCTGCGTGCGGCTCGCGTTGGTCACATCGGTAAGGTGAAGGCCCCGGTGGACGCCACCCGTCAGTTGCCAGATTAAATAGGTGTCCACGGTGCCGCAAACAATCTCGCCTGCCTCGACGAGCTTGCGCGCATTTCGCACATTATCGAGAATCCAGCGAATCTTCAGCGCGCTGAAATACGTGGAAAGAGGCAGTCCGGTTTTCGCGCGAAAGCGGTCGATGCCCCCTTGCAGGGAAAAATCGGCGACCATGCCTTCCACGCGCGTATCCTGCCAAACGATGGCGTTGCAAAGCGGGCGCCCGGTGTTTTTGTCCCATAGAATCACCGTTTCACGCTGGTTGGTGATGCCGATCGCAGCCAGGTCGCCGGGCTGCAGGATTTCTTGTTGCATGGCTCGACGTATGACGGATTGAGTGCGCCGCCAGATTTCGTCAGGGTCGTGTTCCACCCAGCCCGGTGCTGGATAAATTTGTTCGTGCTCTTCCTGCGCCGATGAAACAATTCTTCCGGTGCGATCGAAGACGATGAAGCGCGTGCTGGTGGTGCCTTGGTCAAGCGCTCCGAGATAAGCGGGCATGACAGCTCCTTAGATGGCCAGGAATTTCACCAGAAGTCCGGCGAGTGCGGCGCCGACCAGGGGACCAAACACGGGAATATAACTGTAACCCCAATCGGAAGAGCCTTTGCCTGCAATCGGCAGAACCGCATGCGCGATGCGAGGGCCAAGGTCGCGCGCGGGATTTATCGCGTACCCCGTCGTGGCGCCCAACGAAAGGCCGATGCCCCACACAAGGCTTCCGACCAACACGGGGCCCAGCCCCGCAGTCAGTCCGAGCGAAGATATATTCTTCGAAAAAATGGCGTTAACAACAAAAACCAGAACAAACGTGCCGATCACTTCGCTGGCAAAATTCGCCGGGGCATTTCGAATCGCGGGTGACGTGCTGAACACGGCGAGCTTCGCCTCGGGCTCCGGTGTTTCCCGCCAATGAGGGTAATAATGAATCCACACGCAAGCAGCGCCCAGAAACGCGCCCGCAATTTGCGCCATGATAAAAGGCAGGAAGTGCGAAAAATCACCGGACTTGATCGCCACCGCCAGACTTACGGCGGGATTAATGTGCGCCTCCGGACTGCCGCACGCAATTGCTGTGAAAACTCCGCACATAACAGCGAAGGCCCAGCCGGCGGTAATAACAATCCAGCCCGAATTTTCTGCCTTGGATTTCCGCAGCAGCACGCCGGCAACAACTCCATCGCCGAGCAAAATAAGAACGAAAGTGCCCATGAACTCACCGAACCAGGCAGGGAGCATAGGGTACTTCTATCACAGGAGGGCCAAGGTCAACAGTCGAGCCAGCGCTATGGGCACGGCCGAATCACCGCTGCCAGGGTGTCACAGGGTCCAAGAAGCACAAGAATTTTTAGATGCAGCCAAAGGGAAGAGCATAGTAAAATAAATACATTAAATCGACGAACGTTGGTTTAGAGCTTTGGTTTAATTCGTGCGTCCAATGGGATTGGACATGGGGACCTGACTAAGCCTGGTTGGATACGGCAGTAAAACCGTAGTTGTTGCAATTGAGGGATTAGCGGAAGTCTGTTTATAAGGGGAAGAGAAGATATGAAGATTGTTGTTTTGGGCGGTGACGGCTATTGCGGGTGGGCGACGGCGTTGTACTTGTCCTCCAAAGGACACAACGTCGCGATCCTGGATAACTATATAAGGCGGCAGTGGGATCACGAGCTTAGCGCCCAGACGCTGACGCCGATTCAGCCGCTGAGTGATCGCTTGAGAACGTGGTGCCGTCTCACCGGTAAGACCATCGACATGTTCATCGGCGATGTTACCGACTACGATTTCCTGCTGTCCTCGTTGAAAACTTTTGAGCCCGAAGCCATCGTGCACTTTGCCGAACAACGCTCCGCTCCCTATTCCATGATTGATCGCAAACACGCGGTGTTCACTCAAGTGAACAATGTCGTGGGCACGTTGAACGTGCTCTTCGCCATGCGTGAAGCCCTTCCGGATTGTCATTTGGTGAAGCTAGGCACGATGGGCGAGTATGGCACGCCCAACATCGACATTGAAGAAGGCTACATCACCATCGAGCACAACGGCCGCAAAGACATCCTTCCATTCCCGAAGCAGCCCGGCTCCTTCTACCACCTCTCCAAGGTGCATGACAGCCACAACATGATGTTCACCTGCAAAATCTGGGGCTTGCGCGCAACGGATCTGAATCAAGGCGTCGTGTACGGCACCATGACCGACGAAGTTGCTATGGACGAAGCACTCATCAACCGCTTCGACTATGACGACGTCTTTGGTACGGTCCTGAATCGCTTCTGCGTTCAGGCCGCCATCGGGCAACCCTTGACCGTTTATGGAAAGGGCGGCCAAACCCGCGGATTCCTCGATATCCGTGACACCGTCCGCTGCGTCGAGCTGGCATGTTTGAATCCGGCGGCGCGTGGTGAGTGCCGCGTGTACAACCAGTTCACCGAGCATTTCTCGGTGTTGGAATTGGCGCACAAAGTCCAGGTTGCTGGAAAGCAGTTGGGCCTGAACGTGGAAGTGGACCACATCCCCGATCCCCGCGTTGAAGCGGAACAGCACTACTACAACGCCAAGCACTCTAAGCTCGTCGATTTGGGCCTGGAGCCGCACACGCTTT
Source organism: Candidatus Acidiferrales bacterium (assembly GCA_963709705.1). Taxonomy (GTDB): domain Bacteria; phylum Acidobacteriota; class Terriglobia; order Acidiferrales; family UBA7541; genus Acidiferrum. The sequence continues at coordinate 1,009,789 of CAVPXU010000008.1, read as the reverse complement.
CGGAAACATTGCTGGACTCGATGGTTAATATCGCCGTGAAGTACCGCGATCGCGTCGACCCCGCATTAATGCTGCCGCAAGTGAATTGGCGCGAACCCAGGAATGACCGGCGGATTCAGATTGGCGTGGCCGCCAAATCCGCGCTGGCTGGTGCAACCGGGCAAGAAAATCGTGTGCCGGAAACCAAAAGCCGTAAGCGCTAACGCGGTTGTGTTTGCTGGCGCCACAGCGCAGTGCGCTTGGCTACCTTTAAGGCAAAGCTCAAATCTAACGGAAACTCCGTTCCGCCAATCGCGGCCTCAGCGCGCGCGATAAAACGCTGGATGATCGGTTCCTTATTCGCCAGCAAATCGATTTCAGCGATTTGGCTGCCTTGCTTTGTCAGCCACACGCGCCGTTCATCGGGCTGTTCGTACCCGCAATCGATCTCCGCAATCGCGGAGTCGGCAACGCAGTACTCGTGGATTGAAAACAGGTGCGATCCCAGATTATCCAGCGCGGGAATCCCCGTGTGATTAGGGCGGTTCACTTTCATTCGCCCCGCAAAGCTTAACCCGGCCGCATGGTTCCATTCGCGCCGCCACACTTCCACCTGTTCCAGTAAACAATATTCATAATGGATCGCCAGCACGGCATTGCGGGATTTGCCAAGCGCCTGAAGTCGCTGCGTTTCCTCCGCGGAGCAGAACCACGGCTTTTCAACCACAACATGCATGCCCGCTTCAACGGCGGCCTCAATCATGGTCGGAATATGATCGCCCGGCGGAACACAAAGCCACGCAACCTGGGCGCCGCTGGTCTTGAAACAAGATCGAAGCCGCTCGCGGTAGAGGTACTCCGCTTCGGACGGCCCGCGCCGCGATTGTTCCAGGGAAGCCACGCGACGATTTTCGCCTGCGAGGATCGCGGCCATGCGGGAAGCCCAGCGGCCGCGGCCGACGATCACATAGCTGGGCAGCTCAGTCACCGCGCGCGATCCTTTCGCAGACCAACCGGGCAGCCTTAGCCGCGCTCACCACTTTCCCGGAAAAAATGTGTATTTCCCTGGGGCCATTTTCCTGAAGGTACAACGTACGCCGATCCTCTTTCGGATTGTCTTCCACCACACGTATGGTAAATCGCGAACCCAGATACACAGCCTCCTTGGCAAGTGGAACAGAAAGAGCGGCATCCGCGCGCATGGCTTCGAAACGGGTAAACGTCACCGGTTCGAAACGCGGGCAATTCAGAATATTGGCATACGGCTCAGGGATTGCCTCGTGAGGATCGTTCGTGGTCCAGTGATTGGTATTTTTCGCAGAGCCAAACTGCGAGTTTGCTGTATTGCCGTAAGGATCGAACGCGGTGAACGGGCCATCGACTACGACCAGTGCGACGCGCCGCAGCGCCTCTGGCATTTCGACAAGAATCTTTTCCGCTACCTGATATTTTGCCGAGCGAAACATTCCGCTACTGGGACCCAGGCCGTAAGTAGCGTAAATCACGAAATCATAGTCGCCGCGCATGGAAGCCAGATAAGCTTGCCGGCGAAATTTAATGCCGACAGCGCAAATGCGTGATTCCAGCAACCCGCGCAACTCCTGCGGATCGTAGATATTCTCATCCACCTCGTAACAGCGGTCGATGAAATCAAAATTCATCCAGTGCGGTTCGCAGCGCCGCAGCGGGAGTTTGTGACGGGCCATGACCTCTTCATACACGTCAGGCGGCGTCAGCGAACCAACCTTGGGCACAGCATAATAATGCTGCGTACCGCGCACAATGGCAGCTCCAAAAGTGGTGATGAATTCATCGCGGGTCTCCAGCGTTTCCTCGATAGTCTCCGGGCTGCGTGGATAGTGATAGCCGGAATGAATGCGAAACTGGTTGATGTCTGAAGCTGCGCGAAGAATCCCGATGGGATCAAATAGCTCCACGCTGTGACCCGCCTCCGCCAGACGAATTGCGGAGTACGAGCCATAAATGCCGGCGCCCACGACTGCGATCTTCTTGCTCACGATTCTGGTTGCGGCGAGCTACCCGGAGAACGATCCGCGTTCGCCAGCGTAAGTTGCCCATCTCGCAAAATGTAATCAACACCGCGCCAGCGAATGGTTCGGCGCGTGAAGCTGGCCAGCCAGATAGCGAACGCGGTGGCGTCCCAGACTGGGATCATCCACATTTTCGACCACAATCCAGACTGCTTCAGGCCGTGTACGCCGACAAACCAGGTCATCAGCACGCGGCAAAGGAAATAACCACCCAAATAAATTCCAGCAGTCGCGAAGCTTGGAGCCACGGCAAACGCCAACAAGGACCACGGCAATCCAAACGTGAAAATCAGCCCCAAATGTCCCCACGGCCGCATATTCCGCATCACCGTCATCCAACGTGTGCGCTTCACCAGCAAATCCTTCATCGAACGAAAATCGGGCGTGGTCTGTACCACGTAGGGAAGCAATTTCACTTCGAAGCCCTGCTCCGCAACCAGCCGGCAAGTAAGCAGGTCATCGGCCGGCCGGCTCTCAATCGCTTTGAATCCGCCAAATCCTTGTATTCCCGCGCGAGTGGTCACGATGGTCTGGCCAAAACCGAACTTAACGCCGTCCAACAGCCACGCCACGAGAATGCCCGGAAAAAAATCGCACATCATGCCTAGTTCCTGCAGCTTTTCCGTGAACGTGTTCTCGCTCGTTATCGTGTAAAAAACAGTGGCGCTGCCAACCTTCGGATCTTGCAGCGGCGCAACCACCGAACGCAAATATCCAGGTTCCACGCGCACGTCTCCATCCGTGAGAACCCAAACATCGTAACGCGCTTCCTTGGATAGCCGGTCGAGCCGCGCCACCTTGTCGTTGATCGCCGCGTGATCGGGACCGTACAGAAGCCGGATTGTTGTGTCGGGAAAGTCCTGCATCAAGCGTTTCAGCACGGGCAGTGCCGGATCATTTTCATCCACGCAAAACAGGATTTCGTACTCCGGATAATCCTGTCGGCAAAAGCTGGCGAAATTCTCATATGCGCCCTCGTCCAGCCCTTTGATCGGCTTCAGGCAACTCACCGGGGGAGTAAAGGCTGGTTGGCCGGAGATTGACTGCCTCGGCTGCGCGAAGAATTTCCGGGTGCTATAAAGGGCCAGAAGATAATAGATAAAGGGAATTGCCCCGACACCCAACAAAATGTAGAGCTCAATTCTCACAGTCAGTCTTACCTTGCATCTATGGCGAATTCGCGCGGCGCGAAGCGCGCTCCGTCAGCGAAACGCCAGATTCCGTGTTGCGCACGCAACGGCCAGAATCGGCCGTAACAACGCTCCTCAATCCACAACGTCATGACCAAAATCCGTACCCCCAGCTGCCGCACACGCCGTTTTTGCGTGTGGGACTTGGGTTTCTCTTCGTAGGGTCGCAGCATCGCTGCGCCCCATGTCCGCAATATCTCAAGCTCGATATCTCTCGAATCACATCAATATCGACTTCAGTGGCTGGCTTGGAGGAGTTCGATCCATAGAGTAACATTAAATAAGACACCTCGCAGAAAGGACCATACCGACGCCGGACAGAAGCTCCAAAAGCTGTTCGGGTTTGTCGAAGACTGCATGAAAGCCGGACCGGGACTGCACCTGAAGACATATCTGGCGATTTTTGTGATCGTGATTTTCGCGCCGATGGGCAGCGTTTTATTGGGCAAGGGAATGAAGGGCGTGGGTTCGGCCGCCACTTGGACCCTGACGGATTTTTGGCCCGTGGTCACCCGCATTCTCTCCAGCGGCTATATCTGGCTCGGCATCGCGTGCCTCCTCACCTTTTTTGTAGCCTACATGCTCATCCTGAGCTGGGCGGATTACAGCTACGTCCAACCCTCCACGTCACTCTCCTACGCCACCGTCGCTCTCCTGAGTCATTTTGTGCTGGGAGAATTGATCAGCCCGTTGCGCTGGCTCGGCGTGCTGGTCATTTGTGCCGGAGTATTTATCGTGGGGAGAACTTCTCCGCGCGCGCACGGAGCCCAATAAGAATGCTCACGGTCTTCCTTTTTTTCCTCATCATCGTGTCTGGAACCGGCGGGGAATTGTGCGTGAGCCGCGCGATGCGTAGCATGGGGGAAGTTCACGACTTCAGCCCTAAATCGATCGCAAGTTTCGTTTTCCGTGGACTGCGCTTGCCGTGGATGTGGGTTGGCGTTGCGATGATGGCTCTTGGATTCTTCTCCTTGCTGGCGATTCTTTCGTTTCGAGAAGTAAGCTTCGTGGTGCCAGTCAGCGCGCTGAGTTACGCGGCCGGCGCGTTTGGAGCAAAAGGCTTTCTCGGTGAACGCATCAGCCGTAACCGATGGCTCGGCATAGCAGTTGTGTGCATCGGTGTCACCATCGTCTGGTGGAGCGGTAGATAGCGCCCCTCCAAATCAGCAAGCGTCGGAAAGGAAAAGGCCAAAGCTCGTAAGCTCTGGCCTTTCTGGTTGATGACAAGCGCTCTACGAAAGCGATCGCGGCGCGCTAGCGTTCGTGGCCTCCGCCTTGGTGCGACTCGTGCTCTGGCGGTTTATTCTGATGCTGTGGAGGTTTCGAAGAATTGGGATGGTTGTTGTTATTGTTGTGGTTCGCGTTCCCTTGCGCATTGTTCGGATGGTTCGAATTGTTTTGGTTGTTGTGCACACTTTCGGAATGCGCGGCCGATTGCGGCGGACGATCTTCGGAATGCGAGCTCACATTGCTGGGCCGGTTTGCGTTGTTATTCGAAGAATTGTTAGTACGCGCGCTGGGCGGTCGATCCGCCTGCATATTGTTAGGCCGGTTGGTGTTGCCGGCTGCGTGCGCGGCCACAACCCCTTCCCCCTTGAACACTCCAGGATGTGCCGTGGCGGCCACCGCCGGACGTCCATGATTCTCTGACGCTAGCATGCTGCGGTCGCTCCGCGCGGCTTCTTCATGTTGCGTTTGCAGCGAGGTTGGCTGGACGTGGTGCTCATTCATGGCTGCTCGTTCCTGCGCTGTAGGCTGAGCTGTGACGCCTCCTGCGCCTCCATTGTAGCTCACGTTATTGTTCACCACGGTCCGGTTCACCACCGTATTGTTCACGTAGGTGTTATGGATAACCGTCGTGTTCACGCTTGTCACCGCCGTGTTGTAGTGAAATACCCCGCCGCGCCATTCGCCGCCGACGAAGCCCACGCCGCCATAGCCGAACCCGTAATTAATGCCGCCGTAGAAGCCCACGTGCGGGCCCCAATATCCAGCATGCCATGCGTAAACGCCGCCGCCCCAACCCCAATAGCCAGGCGTCCATAGGTATCCCGGCGTGGGAGCGAGTACCCACGTTCCTGGAACCCAGTAATAGCCGACTGGCCCATAAGCCCAATAGCCCGGGGCCCAGATATACCCGGGCGCAGGGCAGACGGGTTGGACGTACACGGGCAGGGCAGGTGGCCCAATGTGAATGGAGACGCCCACAGCGATCTGTGCGGGTGCCGCCGAGGGCAACGCTAAAGCCGTAAGAACCACAAAGAAGAGCAATACTGCAGTCTTGTTGAGGCGGATCATAATAAGGTTCCCCTTGAACTCGATTGCATTACTTGCTTGTGACTGCCTGGCTTAAAAGCCGCGCTGGGTGCCAGCTAATGGGTGAAACCCCAGCACTGCCAGGAAGTTGCTTTCACCCGCGCTACCTTCTTGTAATCAAGGTTATCTGCCAATCCGCCGCCATGGGAGCCAGAGCAAGGTCAGGCGGCGAAGAACTAACCCTGTCCCGCCGTACGGGTGTCTGCCACAGCATGATCTCCCTGGAGTGAGGCGCGGCCCAAAAGCCAGTTCGGAACTCGCCCCAAAACCAATTCAGGTCACATCCACCAAAGTCTAAGGTGTGTTCCCGATTGAGCACCCATGGGGGTGCATCGCAAGCTTAACCGTCCGTGAGAGTGAGGTCGGCGTTCCGGACAAGCACTGATTTGGAAGGCACCGCCAGCCCAGGACCAAAGGGAACGAGCAGGAATAGGAGAATTGGAATGAGACTCATGCGGTATGTCAGCTTAGCGTTGTTCGCGGCGCTCTTTTGCTGCGCAGCCTCTTTCGCGCAGGATGTCCGCACCGACTACGACAAGAAAGCCAATTTCGAGCGCTTTCCCACTTATTCGTGGGGAAAAGTCCAGACTGGCGACCCCCTTTGGGAACCCCGCATCAAGGAGGCCGTCGATAAGGATTTGAGCGCTAAAGGCTGGCAGAAAGTGGCTTCCGGCGGAGATGTCGTGGTGATGGCCGTGGGCGCGGCGAAGAGTCAGCAGGAATACCAGACCTTTTACGATGGCTTGGGCGGCGGGTGGGGCTGGGGCGGCTTCGGCGATATGTCCACTACCACAGTCCAGAATTATCGCGTCGGTACGCTCGTTGTGGACATGTATGACGGAAACAGCAAGCACCTGATCTGGCGCGGCGTTTCCACCGACACGCTTTCGAACAATGCGCAGAATAACGAAAAGGATTTGGATAAGGCGGTCGACAAGATGTTCAAGAAATTCCCCCCAAACAAATAACAGAACCGGAAGCTCTGAAGCGTGTCGAAAAATAATTCAATGGAGGAATGTACATGAGTATCACCGCGGCGATCGTAATCGCCTTGCTAGTTGGTACGGCAATCGGTCTGGCGATGGCTTACCTCAAGCAGCAATCTCGCACGCGCAAATTGAAGGAACGCTTCGGTCCTGAATACAACAGGACCGTCGTCCAAACTGGAGATCGCTACGCAGCGGAAGCGAGCCTCGAGAGCCGGCAACGAAGGGTGTGGCAGATGCAGCTCCGGCCTCTTAGCGATTCCGAGCGTGCGCGTTTTCAGGAAAGCTGGCGCGAGGTCCAGGCGCGATTCGTCGACGACCCTGCCAATTCGCTCACGGAAGCGGACCTGTTGATCGGTGAAGTGATGTCCGCCGAAGGCTATCCCTTGCTGGAATTCGAACAGCGCGCCGATGATATCTCCGTCGATCACCCGGTCGTCGTTGAGAATTATCGCGAAGGACATGAGATTGCCCTCAGAAATGTGCAGCGCCGTGTCTCTACCGAAGAGCTGCGCAAGGCCATGCTCAATTTCCGCGCACTCTTCGAAGAACTCGTTGGTCAACCGGAGTACGCGCAACTGGAAAGGACCGGTCCGTGAGCGACGAAATTTTCCTTAGAAGCGATTCTCGAGAACGCGCGGCAAGTTCCGACGCCACAGAGCCTGTGGCAACTCGCGAGACGCCATCACAGTCAAGGATGGCGCACAGGTTGGAACCAGAAAAAGCCGCGCCACAACCGATCACACCACTATTTACCGGCGATGAATGTCGAAGCCTGCGGTCTCGATGGGAAAATCTGCAAGTGGGATTCGTCGATGAGCCTCGTCGCTCCGTAGAGCAGGCTGACCAGCTTGTCTCCGAAGCCATCCGCGAGCTCGCCACCCAATTCGCATCCGAACGAGAAAAACTGGAAAAGCACTGGCACGCTGGCTCGGATGTCTCGACGGAAGATCTGCGCTTGGCCTTCCAGCGCTACCGCTCCTTCTTCGAGCGGTAGCTCTCGGTGTAACTCCACCATCAAGAACAAGACAAAACGCAGATTGCTAGTTCGCCGTACCGTTACGTGCCTGCGATTCCTTTGTTCTGCAATATCCTGACCACCACTCTGCGATTCTCCGCTTGTCCTTCGGTCGTCGCGTTCGGCGCCACTTGCTGCGACGTTCCCATAGCCCCCGGCGCCAGAATATTTGTCAGCGGAATCTGCCCGTTTTGTTCGAGGAATGCCAGAACGTTGTCAGCGCGCTCCAGGCTGAGCTTTTGATTCAGAGCGGCGGAGCCGACAGCGGACGCGTAACCCTGTACTTGGATGATATAAGCGTCAATCGTCTTCGCTTTCGTCGCCAAGTCCATCAACTGCGGCTTATATTGCGGGTCGACCGCCACCTTTCCATTTCCAAAGTAGACGGTAACCTCGCCCAGGATGTTGTATTCGCCAAGTTCGCCAAACCGTTTATTAGCCGCCACAATTGCCGCCTTTTCCGCCGCAATCTTTTCTTGATTCGCCGCGATCTCCTGCTGCTGCGCGGCGGTCTGCTGCTCCGTCGCCTTTATTTGCGCTGCATTTGCTTGCACTTGCTGGTCGGTGGGAGCAAGTCCGGCCTGGATGTCCTGCGCGGTCTTCAAATCTGATCCCTTAAACTTGACGGTGTCCGCCACCAGTTGATGCTTGTCGTTCATGGAGCCTTTGACTTGCACAGGCAGTCCGGGAATCAGAGCGGTCATCCCGAGATCCTTCTTGCGTAGCTTGAACGCTCCTTCAATTTCTTGCACCTGCGTGTCCGTAGTCAGCGCCACGGTGATGGTTTCGCCGTCCTGTGTTTTGACGGCCATGGTCGCGCCACTCCGTCCAGTGATCAGCCCCTTTATCTGCGTATCCTGAGCGGCTGCAACCAACGCCAAAGCCAGCCCGGCCAGTATCAGTCCCAGCCCAATTGAAAAATTTCCAAAGCGCTTTCGATTCATGGATCTTCCCCTTTTCTTTCTCATTCCGTAACCTTAGCCCCGTTGTTGCCCAATTACCGTCGGAAACCCCCGCCATAACTTCGCCCACCGCCGCCTCCCCAACTCCGTCCACCCCCGCCGAATCCACCATAACTGTGATTGCCGCTCTGGTAGTGTTGGCTCTGTGCCGACCCGGTTTCGCGGTTTTGTTTCTCGGAGTCCAGGTTTTGCGAAGAGAAGCTGCCTGACGACTTATCCTGGTTGAAGCTTTGTTTATCGCTCTGAGCCGTTGCTTGGCTGTTTGGATGCGACTGCTCATAGCTCGACTTGTCCGACTGCGCGGTCGCCTGACTGTTCGGATGCGATTGTTCGTAATTTGATTTATCCTGTTGCGTGGTGTTCACGTTGGTCCAGCCGCCGCTGCCGTTGGACTTTTGCCAACCGGAGCCGGTGTTTTGATAAACATTTCCGTCGTGCCCCGCATACATATCCCCGCTCGAATTCTTGCCGGCATACGAATTGCCGTACGCAGTAGAAGACGCATAACCCTTTCCTCCCTGCGATCCCTGGCCAGCCGCTACGGTTCCGTTCACCGTTGAATAATGCTGCGTCGTGGCGGATTTGTTGCCCTGGGAAACGTAGGAGCTTCCCCACTGTGCTGTCGGGCTCGATCCCTGGTGCGTCGCGCCATACGATCCGGTGTACGGGTTGTACGCTTGGTCGACACTTTGCTTCCCATACGCTGTCGTCGTCGAAGCTGTTCGCGTCGATGTCCCGGTGTAAGGATTGTAAGAAGCCGTCCGAGTCGCTGACCCATATGCCCCATACGCAGTTTGCGAAACACCATACGCCCCCGTCGATGTGTGGTAATACGAAGTTCCGTACGCTCCATATGCGCCATAGCACGTGGGATAGGGATGATAAACGGGGTATCCATACGCCGGATATCCAATGTAAGGCGGGTAGTAGTAACCGCTTCCACTGGCCACGATGGCTCCCACAGCCGCGCCCATCACAAACGCGCCAAGATAACCCGCCGTGTAGCTCGATTGCACGTAGCCGGTGGAAGTGGTTACCTGCGTCACGTAAGTTACGTTGTACACCGGCGAGCTCGGTGGGATGGTGTAAATCACTTGTGGTACGGAACTCGCGGTCGTCCAAGGTCCCTGTGGAGTCGTGGACATGAACCACACGCCCTGCAGGCATAAATAATAAAGGTCGCCGACCTGAATCACTTTGTCCGGGGTATTCGTTGCATAAAGCAGCGTGGTGCCTTCTATGGGCACAAATTGCGGGGCACCCGTGTATTCAACCTTCGCTTGCGCCGCCGCCGTCGTCGGATTCAGCAGCATCACCGTAGGAATTTGCGCAATCAGCACCGCGTCCTTCGCCTGCGAAGTGCCTGGTACGGAAGAGAGTATCGCGCTTGCCGGGCTGGAGAGGGGAATCTTCGCAAAATCCGCCGGCAAGCTCAGGGTAGCGAAAGTCCACGGCCCCGATAGATTTTGCGCGCTGAACCACCGTCCCGCCGCCAGGTAGTAATACGTTTGCGTCGGACTATAGACGAACAGCGGGCTATCGGTATTATTCGCATACACCAGTTGCGTTCCGGGGATATTCGTGTAAGTGGGCTGGCCATCAAACAGGATCACTTCCGCCGGCACAGTGCTGTAGAAAACCCGCGGAATAATGGCGCCGGTCGCCTGCGGAGGCGGCACCATTTTCTTCACGTCCGAGAATCTTCCGGAGTCCGGCAATTTGCTGAACTCCTTCGAAAGCTTATTCACGCGTACCCATGGCCCGTGCAGGTCGCCCGCGCTCAGCCAGATATTGTTCACTAGCAAGTAGTATTGCGATTGGGATTTGTCGAAAAACAATGGCCACATGGTGTTGACCACATACTTCAAGCTCGTTTTCGAAATGTCCGAAAGTACCGGCTCGCCGTCCACGCTCAAAAGAATCGCGGGATTGTAGCTGACAAAGATAAACGGCGGATCGTTCCTCAAATCAACCGTCTTCACGGATTGCGGCTTGGGCATGTAAGCCACGATTCGGTCCAGCGAAGCGGTCCACGTCAGCGGCACAAATGTCCGGAACAACTGATCCATTTGCGCCGAATTGGCCGGGTCCTGCGAAGGAAAATAGGTATCTAGAACGTTGATATTGAACATGAACACCGTGTGCGTGTCGGTGTTCACCTCCGTAGTGGCTTCGAATGTTGCCGCTCCCACCACTTGTTTCCCGCCTGCGGGAGTCATCTGAAATGCCGAGCGCCACTTGATGTCCGTGTAATTCTGCCAGTCATCCACCTGCGGTTGATAGATCAGGACCGTTCCCCCAGGCTTCACCAGTTTCCGCGGCCAGCCGGGGTCCTGGGCCCAGGCGCACGAACAAAACGCCACGACCAGCGCCAGAATCCCCACAAACCTCACCGCGTATCGCATATCAAACTCCCGTTTTGGAAGTGCGGCGGCTCTTTCCACCGAGCCTCGAGTGCCGCCGCTTTTTGCAACCAAAACTTCATTGCCAAACTTCTCGATTCCAGCTCACTTGATGTTGAACGTCGCCCCCACGGCCAACCCCGGCATGGCCACGTCGTAAACAAACAGCGCTTTGCCGTTCGGCCGGTAATCCACATTCAGATAACGGTATCCAACCAGCAGAACCCATCGCCGGCTGATCTTGTATCCAAGCGCTCCGCCAACTTGATAATCCAACCGTGCCGAACCACCGCCCGCATCCCCAAAAATCGTTGCCGAAGCCTTTGGGGTAAGCGCAAATTCAATTCTTCCGCCCGCCACCGCGTCCGTCCAACTCGCCGATTGCGAATACCCGTTAGCAATCTGTGGCTGCAGCGTGAATGTCGTGGACAGGTGCCAGTAGCGAATGCCGAACAACGCATCCACCTTCACTCTTTTCCCGTCCGCCACGCGGTAGCCGATCTTCGGTGACAGAATCGTCTCCGTCATTTGCGCCTTGACCGAGTTCAGCCCAACCTCGTTCACCGGCAGTCCCTGATTGTCGGACAATTTCATCCACAAAAAATCGACCGGCATGATCACGCGGTTGTACCGCAAATCCACCGCGCCCATCGCTCCGATATTCAGGTAGTTGAAAATGTCGCTGAAATCCGCGTGTACCGATGCATCGTGACCGAGTACGCCAGAGGTCCCGTGAATGCCGGCGAACCATATGTACGGCGTAATTCCCACATGCCAGCCGTCACTAGAGCTCGACTCGTTTGGATCAGGCGATGTCATCTTCGTGGGCGTCGGCGTATCTGTCTGAGCGCTCGCTCGGGGCAACGTGAGCAACGCCCCAACGGTCGCAAGCAATAAACCTGTTTTTACAGTCTTCCAGAAGCAATTCATTTCGTCTCCCTTTCCCTCAATCCCAAATCAACCTCGTGCCGGCACCGCCACTCTCTTCCCAAATTCTGTCGCGCCCCCTCAACCGATGTAATTGTCAGAACTAACAATCGACCTGCGCCCTCTCCCGGGTCCTCCACTCTGAGCGTTTTTTGCGAGTATTCTTGCCAAGGTTGCGGGCCTACTAGTCCTGGACCGGCGGCGACCCGTTTTTCCCCCTATTGGCACGATCCGTCATTAACAAACTGATTCGCTGTGGCCATGGACGCCAGCGACCGCGCACATGTCACAATCTTCTGGTCCACTGGGTCCGACTTCAATGAGTCTGGATCGATGTAGGTCATGTTTTTCGTCATTTGCAGGTATTTGTCCGTCAACGCACCCATGTTGTTGAACTCATTGACCACAAATGGATAGACGCTTCTGTCAGAATCCGTATTGATGGCTACGGACGCCAGCCGCAGCGCTTCCCGAGCCTGTGCGCGATAAGGAGTAAGCCACTCCGCATTGAGTGGCACGCCCCGTTCGATCGCCGTTTTCAACGCCGTGTGCCACTCGCGAACTTCAGCCATCGCCTCGATACCCGCGGTTTTAAACTCACTGGAGAATCCAGGCGCGGAAGCGGGCGCCGCAGAGGCAGCAACAGCTCCGGACGCAGCATTTCCCCCGACTCCGGAAATTGTTAACACAATCTGGTTGCCGCTGAAGCTGATAGTTCCGCTGACCATCCGCGCCAGGCCCTCCACTTCCACGTAATTGCGTCCCTGAACCTGGATTACCGATGCTCGACCTTGTTGCCCGCTGACGACCAGCGAATTGGTCTGTTGCGCCAAAAGCGTAATGGCCATTGTGGGCAGCGCCAGAAACGCCATGAGAGCACACCATTTCCTCCATACATTCACTTTCATCTCTCCACTCCTTCCGCAATACCGCACGGCGTAGGCATGCCTGTGACCGAATCGAACTTAAGGTTCTTGGTTTTCTATGTTTGACAGATCGGAGGTGATCACGCCATTGTCAATAAAGACAGGGTCGGTCCCTGTAGCGCGGGCGAGTCCACGCTCCCCGCGGCGTTTCCCTAATCTAAAACGCCTCGCCCACACCCATGCTCCACGTAAAGTTATCTTTCCCCCAAGCAAAATCCGTCCTCAGGTTTACGTGATACTTTTTGCTCAGCAGAAACCGTATGCCTGTGCCTCCCGCTGGCAGAAAGGCGTCCGCTCGGAATTTGTCTACGCCGGGCGCTACTTCTCCCACTCCGCCAAAGGCCACCAGGCCGAGCCGCCAAGGCAGCACCAGCCGGTACTCCAACTGGTTTCCCAACATATAGCGATCGAGATAACGTCCTGCCGTGTATCCACGCAATTCGTTGTTCGTGCCATAAATGCAGTTTCCGTAAAACGGTGGCGCTCCGCCCGTGCCGCAAAAAAACAGGTTGTACGCCAGCACCTGTTTCGAACTAAGGCTCGCATATTTATTGAATGTGAATTTGTAGGACTGAAACGAGTATTTGCTGCCCAGGCTGTTCGCGAAAAAGTCCCCCGTGAAGTCCACCAAGCTACCCTTGACCGGATAAAAGCGGTTCGGCCGCGAGTCGCGCACCACTTCCATGCCAAGCGCCCGCAGATTGGTCTGCAGTCCCACGTCCGGCGGTATCGGTGGTAATAGGCCTCCTCCTTCCGTGGGCTTAATCGTAACGAAGGAATTGCCGGTAACGAACCGCGCGCCCACGTAAACCTCCCAACCGATATTGCGCAGGAACTCAGCGAAAAAAACCTGCCCCGTCTGCACCAGCGGCAGTTTCAGCCCGGCATTCCCATTCACATAACCGACGCCGTAAAGGTTGTAGTCAATGTTCCCATGCACGTACACGGACTTGATCTCGTAGCGTGCCTCCTTCAGATAAACATCGCCACCTAGCCCAAATCCGCGCGTGCCATTGTTCGTGATCAGTCCAGCCGCTCCAATCACCGACGGTTCAGGATGCTCTTTGTTGACCTGTAACGGGAAAATGTAACCCACCACCGGCACAATCCCCGAGCCGATTGCCGGACTCACAATTGGCAACGGCGCAACCACGATGGCTCCGCGATGCGCCTTCTTTTCTTCCTCTTTTTTCTTCTCTTCAGCCTTTGCGGTTTTTTCTTCGTCCTTGGTTTCTGTCGTAGCAGAAGTTGTGGAGTTCTGAGCGGCATCCTTCGGGGATGGTGATTGCGTTTCCGGCGCCTGCGCACCCGGCGCTGGATCCTGCGCCCTGGTCACCTGCGCCACACAAACGCATAAAAGAAAAAATACCGAGAATCTTCCGAGGCGAACGGCTCGCACGGGACTTGCACCCTTTGGACTGCGTTTCATTTTAATTCTTTTGGCCTGGAGCGCAATCTAACTTCAACATTGCGCGGAGCGGGCGCTTTAGTCCTGGCCCTTTCTCTCATCGAGAGATCGGTCGTGCATATCTCTTGCCTTAGCGAGAGGAACCCAACAAGCTTCGCTCATCCAGGTTCCCCTCGCGTACAACGAAAGCACGGCAACCGCGATGGCTGCCGCAGTCTTTACAACCCTTCCGTTGTTCCTTTATTCAAAAGGACCTTCACATCCACGCGCCGGTTCAGCGCGCGTCCCTGCGCGTCGGTATTTTCCGCCGCCGGATGAGTTGCCCCATAGCCCGCCGGTGCCACGATGCGCCGCAGGGGAACATTCCCTTTGATTTGAAGGTACTGCACGACGACTGCCGCGCGTTCTTCGCTCAGCTTTTGATTCTCGGCTTTTGTTCCCGTGCTCGACGCGTAGCCTGCCACTTCGATCAGATAGCCCTCCACGCCCTGCGTTGCGGCCACTACAATGTCCAGGTCCGATTTCGCCGCGTCATCCAGATTTGCTTTGCCGCTGTCGAAATATATTCCAGCCTCCGCCACGGTCTTGTAGTCGTCCATGTCGGACACGCGCTGGTTCACCAGTTTGACGGCCGCTGCGTCCATCACCGCCACGTCTCCCGCGGCTTCTGCGGCATTGCCCGCTTGATTCGCGGAAGTTCGCGCCTGGTTTGCCGAGGTTTGCGCCTGGCCCGCCGCCGCTACGCCCTGATTGGCGGTTGTTTGTGCCTGGCCTGCCGCAGCTTTATTCGCCATGATCTGTTGCTCTTCTGCCACTTCGACCGCAAACTCGTCGGGAACGAACGTGACCTTCTTGGCCACAAGTTGTCCCTTCGCGTTGCCCACGCCTTCTGCCTCTATCGTTAATCCCGGCACCATGGCCGTAACGTCCATGTTTTCATGTCGGAAAAATTCAACCTTCCCCTTTTTGCGTTCCACCCTCGTATCGTCATTCAGGCTTACCACCACAACGCTTCCGGTTTTCTTTTCTTTCACGGACACCAAGTCTCCACTCCGTCCTGTGATGGTTCCGGTGACTTTTGATTTCTGGTCTTCTTTGATCTGAGGTTTGCCTGGTGAGGCTGAATACGCTAGGCTCCCCAGCAAAGAAAGGCAAACTGCACTGCATAGAACACGTAGTTTCCCATTTCCAATATTGAATCTCATAGCACTTCCTCCATTCGCTCTTTTCACTCGCTGAAAATTTAATCGTCGCTGGGTCCTGGGCGGAACTCTTCGAATTGATTCACTCCGACTGCATAGCCTGACCTGGATCCGTCTGACAGCTAGCTTTCATCTTTCTGACAGAAGATGCGCGGCCAGACTATTGTCAATAATTACAATATTGGTTCCGCGTTCCGGCCTATGTGCGGTCACACAATAACTTAAACGGTGGGTCAGCGCGATTCGCCGGCAAAAATGCCGTCTATCAGCAATTACTTCCGGGGGCGAATGTTCAAGGCCTTGATGTATTGGTTCCCGAAACTCTCGATCTCGTATTTCCCGCTTTTCTTGTCGAAGCGGATCTTTGCTGCCACCATGATTTGTCCCGTGCCTTCGCCCTTGGCGTTCACCGTCACTTGCAGAAAACCAAACGGGTAATTCGTGCTGCGTCCGCTGTTATAAAGTTCCAAGAACGGCATGTTCCGGGCCGTAACGATGGTAATGATCGTGTTATCGCCTTGCTGCCGTTTGCGCGCCACGGCGATCTGATTGCCAGTGGAACCGACCGGGCTGATGCGGCCCTTGTCTTCCTTCTCCAATGCCCGGCGAAGAGCGTCGGTGCCCTTGTCCTTCACGAGTTGTGCGAAGTTCTGAACCTCTTCGTCGGTGGTGTATTGCGTGATTCGAAAATCGAATTGAATGCTCTTGCCGCCCACAGTTCCGCCTGTGCCCATAGCCACGCCGGAGTACTCATCAATGGGCCCTTTATCTTGTGCGAAAGTGGCGGGAAACACGCAAAAAGACAAGAGAGAAACAAAGAGTGCGACACGGGAAAGCTGAGTGTTCATAAATCAATCTCCTAAGTGATACCTGAATTGTGAAAAATTGTCAGCTTGCCCTTGTCGCAGTAATTTTACTTAACGCTGCTTGTGACGATCAGTTCCAGGTCCGAATTCCCGCACATGCCGTACATAGAACCGGGAGTGCACGCGCCCGCGGTGTACTTGAAGCATCCCGCCTTCTTCGCCACCACGCTCACGGGCCGGTCGGACCCTCCCATGATCGTTCCCGACGGCTCGAATGGTGAAGACTCCCCGAAGTCGATCATCATCCCCGTATTCTTTCCCTCACCTCTCCACGTCACGTTCGCGCCCGTTTTGATGCAAACTGGCGCGTCCTTGACGAAATTCGCGATGTTAGGTGTAACGGAAGCTTCCGTTCCGCCTCCGACGCGTTTCACCTCCAACACGCACGGAGCCCCGTTAGCCCCGCAGGTATTCGCCGCAGTACACAGTTGCTCAGGATGCGCGTTCGAGCAAAACGTCGTCTTGGTTTTCTTGTCCTTCGCAAGCGTGTGGCCCGCCACCACAAACAGCAACAACGCCACCAAACTGCACACAATCATCGGAAACGATCTGCTCTTCATATGACACCTCGCTGTATCTTAGAATGACATTCTTTCGAGGCCCGCATCTCTGGTTTGCCGACCGAAGCATCAGTTCGTGCCCGGCGTTCCTTTCCAGTCGAGCACATCCACCAAGTTCCATGGATTTTGCGTGAGTTGGATCTGCAATTGGCCTTGCTTGTCAATCGCCAGTTGGCATTCCGGATAGAGCACGCCTGTGCTCTTGCTCTTATCCGTGTCATTAATGTCAAACTCTCCGCCTGTCAGGTTGAACGCCGTCGACTGTGAGTCCGCCCACACCTCTCCAAATCGCAACAGGCGGTTCGTGACAAATCGAACTTTGCGGCCGGTTGGCGTTGGGATCATGCGCACAAATGCCAGGTCGTAGCCGATTGTTCCGGTAATGGAAATATGGCCAACGGCACGCATCTTCGTCAGCGCATTCACAAGACCCTGGTTCTGCCCCTTGTTGAATGCATCGACCAGAATCTGTCTTTCCTCCGGTGTCGAATAATCGTAAATCTCCACGGAGATGCCCGCGTTCTGGCCCATCTGCGTGCCCGTGCCCATGGCGGTAGCTTCGATGGTTTCGTATTTATCGTGTCTCGCCGAAAGCGCCGGAAAAGCGGCCAGAATGAGCAGGCCGGTTGCGAGCAAGCCCATCGCCACCCACCTGTAGGACTTACGTTTCGATTGTTCTGTCTGCGGCATAAGATTCTCTCTCCTTAGCGAAAGTCGAGAATCGATTCTGGACTTCCGGGCCGCATTCTTACGCTTGAAAGAAGGGAAGGGTATTGTCAAAAGGAACAGTGGGACCCCGGCGTATCAGTACTTAATGCGCGCGCTTCTACGCGATCCACAGGACACTCCGTCACCTCAAATCAATGCAGCGCCTTCAGCAGGTCATCGAGGACCACGATCAGCGGCACCTGTGTAAGAATCACCGGCAGCGCCGGAACCGCCACGGCCACCGCCAGCGTTATCAGCGCTCCGCGGTCTGCGGGAAAAGGTCTCAACGCTCCAATACTTTCGTACACGCGGCCAAAATTAGCCAGAGTGGTGCTCTCTGCGGCCTGCAGGAATTCACCTTCGTGTCCGGCGCGATGAAGAATCCATTTCTCGTGAAAATCCGCGCTGTGTATTTGCCCCAAAACTCCATATTCCAGAATCCCTTTGCGCCTTAGCTCTGCCAGGCGCGGCACAAAAAAGGCCAGAGGCGCAAGCGCCACCAACGCAGTAATCACCACCAAGGCAATTGCTGGCAGCTTGAAGTCCATCAGGCGCGCCCCGTCATGCAGGATCGCCTCGCGCCACGTGGCGCCAATCACTGTCGCCGCGGCGAAAGCCACCGGTCCAAAGGCCGATGCCGTCAAGCCAAGGAATCCCAAGCCTCCGTGTCTATCTGGATGTGTTGGAACCAGCCTCAAATTGCGTGTAGACAATCGAAAAGCGAAGAATGTCCACATCAGCCACTTCCACAGCCCTAGCCCCAGCATCAACTGGAATATCGTTGTGCTTACCACCACTACGTACCAACCCGCAGCTGTCAACTGTAGTTCGTTTCCCTCGCGATGCGTAAGCCACGGTGTAGCGTCTACCAGTCCCCTGAAGGACGCCACGGTATGAATGATCAGCAGCACCAATATCGCCAACTCGGGCAGCAGAGAATCGCGCAATCGCACCAGCCCGGCGATTACCTTGTCCATATAGGCCGCGTCCGGCTCCGTCAGCAGTTTCACCTGACGTATGTGCGCCATCACTGCTCGGAACCGCGTTTCCATCAGCACCTCGCCTACCAGCAGCGCTGGAATCGCCAGGAAAAATCGCGAGTAAACGCGGTAATCCTTCAACAAAGAAATCAAGCCCTCCGGGTTCAATACAGCAGTGATGGCAACCAGCGGAACCCAGGTCACAGCGATCAAGACCGTAATGCGCCGTCCAATGTTCCATTGATTCGGGCGCATCAGCCTCAACGCTTGCTGCACTCGATAAAAGGGGCCGCCGCGAACAAGGGAAACTTCAGCGGCGGTTTCGTTCAAGGGTGGATGAGCTGGAACATCCATAAAGTTGTCCGGGGAAATCGCTTCGCAAGCGATCTAGTTCAGGTCGTCGTCTTTGTAGTATTTCGTGCCCGTCGCGCTGATATCGGCAGCCAATCCCGTCTCCGTCAATTGATACATCCACACCCCGTCGGCCACCGAAACCGCCCCGCTCATTCCCGCGCCTTTCGCCCCCATATCGGCCGCGGCCGTGGTTTGTCCGCCAAATTCCCAGCCGGAATCCACGAAGTGGTTCAGTGCCTGTTCGTTGTCGAAGACAAACACAACGCGATACTTGTCTACCCCCACTCCGAGCCCCGCTTGTACCTCGATCATCTTCATGTACGTTACATGCTTGTTCCGGTTGTTAACGGCGATGCCTTTTCCATTGCCAGAGCCAGCGAACAGGATCTTCACGCCCAGGTCGCTGAACACCGCGTATCCGGCCGCACGTTTGACCGCCAGTTTCGACTTAGGCTCGGCCTTGTAGAGCCGCTGAAGTGTGTCTTGCGCCATGTCCTGAATTTGCTTCTGCTGCTTTTCCTTGTCCTCGGCGCCGCGTACCCCGAATGGCAGCCCGCACGCCAACGCCAGTAACATGAGCTTCGCTGCCGCTGTTCCCCGTCGTGCCGTGAAAGTCATTGATGTTGCTCCCTCTCACCCACTAGTGTGTTCTACCTCAGGGAACACCCGAAGTAAGCTGCCCATCTTCGCGGGCGAAACATGGAAACCTATTCCCTGTATCGTGCGCGGGCGGGTCCCTCACACGTCCGGCTTGCTATTCCTTGAATACTAGCGGCGGCCCGCTGACCTTATGGCCCTTCAGAGCGACATCTACCTCGACGCGGTCGGCGATTTTGATGAACGGAATGCCACTGTTCATCCCAAACTCCTTACGGTCGAAGGCCATCGTTCCTTTAATGGTGCCCTCGCCGGTCCCCTTGCCCGTAAGCGTAAGGTTCAGAGTTTCTGGCTTCGACACCCCGCGAATCGTAAACGTTCCCAGCACATCAAAGGTGTTCGGACCCGTCTGCGTAACTTTAGTTGAATGAAACGTTATGTATGGGTCCTCTTTAGCATTGAAGAAGTCTTTGCCCTTCAATTTGTCGTCCTTCATGCCGCTCCCCGTATCTACGGAATCGGCATAAATTTTGATATCGAGTACACCAGACTCGGCGTTCACTGTCGGAAAGGTCAGCGTGGCATCCCACTTCTTGAACGTGCCATCGATGGCTACGGAAGCCTTCACGAAGAACTTAACGTCGCTTTGTTCTGGAGTGACGATGAAAATCGGGCCTTGTGCTTGGCTGAGTGATGGGAAGAACGTGGCAGCCAACAGTCCGAGTATAGCGAATCGCATGAAACCCTCCTTGACCGAATTAGCACAAGAACTCTATGCGCGTATCCTTTCACCAGTCAAGACCGGATTCTATTGTCAGAAGTGACAGGGGCATCTCGTGGATTGCGAAACCTAACCCGCTGCCGGCCATACCTTCTGCATTACCGCGAACAGAAATGCGGTCGTCAACCCGAACAGAATCCACCCGTTCAGCGCCTCCAACGTGCCCATCAATTGCCAATTTCGCGCCAAGCTGATGCTCGCATGCCCATACGTCGTCATGGCCCCCAATGAATACAGCATGGCGGATTTGTTGTCAGGTACGGCCCCCAGGAAACGGTATGCCATGGCCCAGATTGCTCCCTCAAGTCCGTGCAGCACGGTGGCCCCAACCGCCGTCCATCCCGTCACCATGATCGCCGCTACCGAAAACTTGGGTACTCGTCCGGCTAACACCATCACCGTCGGCACCCTTCCGTTTATCACGCCAAGGCCAAACGAGTGGATAATCACTGTCAGCACGATCAGCGGCAGGCCCCACACCCAGTCGTTTCCCCAATTCACAATCGGACCCATCGATCACCCACCTCTCCCGTTTACTTGCCTCCGTTAAGAATCAACACAATTTGTCTCTCCGCCGTCCCGCCAGTCACCCGGCCGTCATTTTGGCGTCGCCGCTTCTTCCAGCGTGAGTTTGTATGCCACATAATATTTGTAGATATTGCTGACGTACTGCACCGTTTCCTGCCCCACGTCCTGCGCCGTCACCAGCTCCACATTCCCAAACCACTGGTTCGGATCGAGCCCTTCGCTGGCTGTTTTTTCCCGCAGGCGCACTATGCGGCTGGGTCCAGCGTTGTAAGACGCGAACACCATCAGCGTCTTATTCAGGGAGTCAAGCTTGTCGTCCTTGAAGTATGTTTCCGCAATGTTATGCAACATCTTTGCGCCTGCGTCGATGTTGTTCTCCGCCCGATCCACGTTCGAAATGCTGATCGGCGGCGCTGCCGCATACTTCGGAATCACCTGCATGATGCCCACCGCCCCGCTCGGATTTCTGCGATTTTGGTCCAGAAGCGATTCCTGATATCCCTGCGCCACCAGCATCAAATAATCGAAGTCATATTCCGCCGCATATTTCTTGAAATAGCCCACATACTCTTGAAATTTCTTCATCGCTTCTGTCGAGGTCGCGTCGGTCACCCACTTCGTATTTTGCAGGTACCGCCGGAGCAGCGTATTTCCGAAGCTCGTCCCCAGTTGATGGCCCTGCACGAATTCGTCCAGAAGTTGCCTCAACTCAGGGCTGTCCTTCCGAGTGACAAATGCCAATTGCCCTTCTTGTTTCAAGACCATGTTCGGATGAAGCGTCAAGTGCGGTAGCACTTTGGACCAGAACTCCGCTCGCAGGTTTATCGTCGCCGTTGCCGGAATCAGACCGGCATTGACCATCTCCAGTAGATCTTCGTCCGTCAGGTTTTTATCGGCAGCCCTCACTAAAATCGGCCGCCTCTCCGCCTTTTCAAATTCTTTGCTCAGTCTTTGCAGCGTCTCGCTGTAAGCTGTCAGCGGATTGACGCACACCTCCTTTCCACTCAAGTCTTCCAGGGTGGACATCGCGGGCGCTTTCGGCCCGCTCACAATCACCTCTTTTACGTCGGAATCGATTGGTGTGGTAAACAGCGCCTCTTTCTCGCGTTCCGGCGTGACAATCACTCCGTAGCCCACCACGTCGCCCACCCCTTCCTTCAACGCCTGTTCCAGTTGTTCGGGCCTCATGGGGATAAACGAAACCGTAATCCTCACCGCGCCGCTTCGCAGCTTCAGATTTGCGAAGCGCTGAAACTCATTAAACACTTCGTAGTAGATTCCGCGAGGCTGGCCCTGATCGTAGAAAAAACCCGAATGGCTCGGCACCACAAGCACACGAATCGCATGCCTCTTTTTCATCCCGTCCAGATCGCCCACATGACGTTCGAAAGTTAACGGCAATTCCAGTTTTGTCGTCGATTGCGAAGCCGCCGGTTGCTGAGCCAGTGCAAGAGGCGTTGGCACTGCCACAGCCAGAAACAGAGCCAACGCCAGCCAAATATGAACTACGCGCATTACTTGCTTCCCCTCAGGTCGCAACAAAGCACCTGAGCCAGCAAAACCTCCACGCACGTATTACTGCGCCAGAAAATGCGCGGTCTTCTTCCCGCCCTCTTCCGTGTAATACACCGTCACTTTCGTGCCCTTTTCTACGCCTTTGCCCGTGCCTTTGGCGGCGTCATCCAGAGCCTTGCCGGATAACACAAAGGTCTTCTCCGTTCCGTCGGCCGACTTTACCACCACGGTCTTGGTGTCCTTATCGAACTTTTCGACCGTTCCTTTGGTCTCCTTGAAGCCGTCCTTGCTCACCTTGCCAACGTCCACGGCGGTCTCGTCAACGCCCTTTCCCGTGGTCCGCGCCACTACTTCCGTTCCTTCCTTCAACCCGTCGAATCCATCTTTGCTTCCCTTCACCACTCCGTCGTCCGTCACCTTGATCGTGTGTTCCGTTCCATCCGCCGTCTTCACCACAATCGTCTTGGTGGTATGATCCACTTTCTTGATCGTTCCGTGGATGATGCTCACCAGGTCTTGCGCCATACAGATCCCTGCTCCAAGAATCAAACAAACTGCCAGCCGTCCCAGCTTTTTCATATGCAATCCCCCCCTCGATTTTCCTGTCTTACTAAACTTCTTTCGAGAACGAAGCTGCCATCTTCCGGCAACCCCGTGTCACTAAAAAGAGAATTCCATTCCGACGACTGGGCCTTTCTGTGACAACTGCAGCGCCAGCCGGTCCTGCGTTCCGTTGACGGTCAGGTGCGACGCAAGCTGGTAACCCGCATTCAGGCTGATGTGCTTCTGCAGCGTTACTCCCAGATCGCCCTCCGTAGATACAAAGCTCCCGTACCCAAAAAAATACATCCCGAACACGTTGCCCTCTATGAACACGCGCGGCGAATTTGTCAGGTACAGCCGGAATTGCGGGCCCGCCACAGGAATTGGCGCCAGAAGAGAACCGCTCGCGGATGTTCCCGCAACGATGGTGCCCCCACCATTTACCTGCCCTGTCGCCACTATTTTCGCTGTCGATTTGAACAGATCCATCTGTACCGCCAGCCCCAGATGTCCCCGTTTTCGCCGGATGATGTCGTACTGGTAGCCGGGCGCGACGAAAAACGCGTGCAGTTGGCTGTTCACCTGCGCGCCCACATCAAACGTCTGGCCCTGGAAAGTAATCGTCCGGTTCAACACAAATTGCTTCGAACTAAACAGTGGCACAAGTTGCACATAAAAATGGTTCTTATGCGTGAACTTCCAGTCCAGAAATGCCAGTCCCGTGGAATAACTACTGAAGCCGAGATCCTTTTGAAAATCGACAGGATACTGATCCGCGTGCCCCTGAATCGTTCCCGTCGGTTGTGAATAGAACCAGTACCCCCCGATACGTAGCTTGTACTGATCGAATTCCTCGGATTCTTGCGCCCGCAACGCCACCGGCACCACCAGGAAAAGGCATGCCAAAGCGATCAACCTCCAGCCCATCCGTGAATCCCGGCCATGCCCCGTCGAATGCAACATTTCAGTCCTCCCAAACCAAAATTGAGCCCAAAACAGCCAATTCGAGGGCTAAACCTGCGCACCCCAACTGATCCGATCACATATAGCGGCCATAACCAGCCGCCCCTCAGCATTCTGCCCAAAGCTACAAGAAACGAATGTTGGATATTGCCAGCCGAGCTGGCGGGAGGTAATTGTCACTTGTGACAGGTCCGCCGCCAGTCGCGTCGAGTTTCGTTTTTTCATTGTTTCAGGGAAAAGTACAGATTCATGATTAATCCCGCGGAATTTACCTGTTGATTCGGGTGCTTGCCGGTGTTGTTGTCATGTTCGAAGTAGGTGTTGAACTGCACATGCTTGCCAACCGGGAACAACGACCCCGCGTATAGCGACGTCGTGCTCCATTTGTGGTACTGGGTTTCGTAGAAGGGTTCCGCCGCCACATACGGGATGAAGTGATACGAGTGGATCGCAACCGTGCGCTCGACATTCAATTTGTTCCGGTAGCGCCACGTGAATACGCCGTTTTTCCAGTCCAACTCGAAACGGTTCCGGTCAGAAACGAAAAACCCAGCTTGCAGCGGAAAATTCGAAGTTACACCTTCGATCAGCCGGTTTTCCAGCGGCGCTCCCGGCGCCGCGACGTAACGGTAGCCCGTTTCCACAACCAGGAATCGAGACTTGGAGTCGTCCAGGTCAAACTCCGTTACCTTCTTCAGCTTCAGCAGTGGTTTCAGATAAATCTGCAGGCTCGGCCCAAACAAGAATTGCGTCGGGTCGCCGCCATCCCGATCGTCTTTCGCCTGCAGGTACGCCCGGAAAGTCGAATTCATCGTCAGGTGTGCGTCAATTTCGGGCAGGAATTCAGTTTCTTGCGCTTGAGAGCGGAAGCAGAATACGCAAACAAGGATCACGCATCCCAAAATTGTTCTGCGTATTTGCCTCATGTTTCACGGCATCCTGGCTTCCAGAAAGGTCTACATATGCAAAGGGCGGCCCTTTCGAGCCGCCCTCCCACGACATCGCACCAACTACTCGCTTGGACCTTTGGACGCTGCTTCTGCCTCGGCCATTCGCTTCCCCATCTCCGCCTTGATCGCGTCAAGGTTGAAGCTCGCTCCCCGCTGCATCGGCGGGAAATCGAGGAAGGTTTGGATTTCCTTGCCCATGATCTGTTGCACGAACACGAAGCGCCAGAATTGGTACTTGAACCAATCAAAGTATTGCTGCGCTCCGTCTTTCGTTCCGTTGTTGGGCCAGCCCGCGCGCTCGAATGGATCAAGGCGAAGGTTGGTAATGTATGGCACGTCCGGATGTGTCTTCTCGCCCAGCCAGCCTTGCGGTTGGTCGATGAAGCGGAATTTGTAGTCGTCAATCCGCACCGCGCCGACCGTGCTTTCACCAAGGTAGAAAATTTCATGACGCGCGGATGGGCCTTTGCCCGTGATGGCAGCCAACTGGTTGTAGCCGTCCAGATGGTTCTTGTAAGTCCGGTCGCTGATCGCCTTGCCTTTCAGCAATTCTTCGGTGATATTCGGATTGCCCGCTGCCGCTACGAACGTCGGCAGCCAGTCCATGCCAGAGAAAATTCCGTTTTGCACGGAGTCCGCCGGCACATGGCCGGGCCAGCGAAGGATCGCGGGTACGCGGAAGCCGCCCTCGAGCACTGTGCCCTTGGATTGCGCGAACGGTGTCTGTCCGCCATCCGGCCACGTGAAAAGTTCCGTGCCGTTGTCGGTGGTAAACAACACAATCGTGTTGCTGTCCTCGCCCATGTCCTTTAGCTTGGCCATCACCAAGCCGACGTCGTCGTCCAATTGCGCCATGCCCGCTTCTTCTTCGGACCAGCCATTTTCGGCGTTGCGCAAGGCTTCATACTTCGGCGACAAGTGCGTCACGATGTGCATGCGCGTCGGGTTGATCCACACGAAGAACGGCTTGTTGTCGCTCTTCGCTTTGTCCATGAACTTGATGGAAAGGTCGCGGATTTCGTCGTCCACGGTTTCCATCCGTTTCGGATAGAGCGTGCCTGCATCCTCAATCCTTTGTTTGCCGATTTTGCCCCACCGCGGCATCTCCGTCGCGTCATCCTTGTCGGTCGCCCAGCAATGGACCATGTTGCGCGGCCCCACAACGTTCAAGAGATCCTGCGGATAGTTGGGATGCGCCGGGTCTTCCATTGCATCCAGGTGATACAAATAGCCAAAGAATTCATCGAAGCCGTGCACGCACGGCAGGAACTCATTCTTGTCGCCAAGATGATTCTTGCCGAACTGGCCGGTGGCGTATCCCATCGACTTCAGCACTGTGGCAATCGTCACTGCTTCTGCGGGTAAGCCCACCGACGCGCCCGCCTGCCCGACGGTTGTCATTCCCGTGCGGATCGGCAATTCGCCGGTGATAAAGTTCGCGCGACCCGCCGTGCAGCTCGCCTCGGCATAATAGTCCGTGAACAACATGCCTTCCTTCGCCAGCTTGTCCAGGTTCGGCGTTTTGCCGGCCATCATCCCGCGGTGGTAAGCCCCGATGTTCCACATTCCGATGTCGTCGCCCATGATCACGACGATATTGGGTTTCTTCTCCTGCGCCTTGGCGGCCGGCGGTCCTGATGCACCGAACAGCGTCGCCACGGTCGCCAATGCCAAACTAATTTTTCCAGACCATTTCATTCTTGTCCTCCTCTTCCTCATTCTTCCGACATAAATCTCAAATTCAGCTGGTTTTTCCCGTCGAGCGAAATCACGTGTACCCGGCTTCACGCGGAATACTGCCTCTGATCCCATGCTTTCGTAATTGTCAAAAGTACCTATTGCTCTCTGCAGTACGTATGAATACTCGTCTTTCGTCAGGGCACATCTGTAGCGTCCGTGTGGATGCTCGTGTGCTTCGTCAGGGCATGGCTTTTAGCCATGCCGCAACCGGCGCAAATCAATGTGGCTTTAGCCGCTGCGGGCAGTTCTCTGTGACGCTGCGAACCGCGCAACTTCATTGGTTGGGCGGCGCCGGCGGGTGCTCTTGCATCTGCTTCAGTTTTTGCTCCAGCAGCATTTTCTCCTGCTCCGGACTTAGCTTGGGAAACAGCAACACAAAGCTCAATCGCAGCGTCCAGGGCGAAGTTCCGGCCGGATACACCGCGTTGCCGTAGAATTCCGCGGAAAGGTTCACCGGCTGGAATCCAAGCTTCATGATTCTTCCCACCCCTCCGCCGAAAGGCGCCGTCCACACGCCATTGCTGCCTCCCCTCCAGTTGGCAGTTATAATCGGCGCGCTTTTGAGGTACCAGCCCTTTTTCATGTTGTAGTTGACGAACCATTGCAGGAGGAACTGGTTCACGGGAGGTTTATTAACCTCACCAGCGGAATTGAAATTGGATTGACCGGCTACCGACCAGTAGTTGTTGGTAAGAAAGCCGATCGTCCAATGCGACGGCTGCACCAGCACGACAACGGACGGCCCTATGCTGAGCTTCCCCTGCCCGAGATACCTGGTATTGGTTGCCGTCGGAAACACGAAAGTCGGCCCGACGCCCCAGGTCACCTTGCTTTTCTTCGGCGAAAACAAAAAGGAAGGATTAATGTCGCCCAATCCGTAGACTCCCGTCTGTTGATTGGGGGGACCCGATGACTGCGCCACGGGAATCGGCTGGTAGATGATCGGCGTAATCCAGCGCGTGATCAGGTTCCAATTTTTCCCAATGCTGAACGGGATCACCGGCTGGATATTAATCACATTCTGAGTGCGGTCAGACGGCCCGATGCCGAAGTTCCAGTTCTCCTGGATGGGAACACTGATGAGGCTGGCGATCGGATTCTGCGACTGTTTTCTCAATTCTTCTGAACTCGTCGCTGCTGCAGGCGTTGCCTGTGTGGCAACTACAGCTCCCTCAGGGCCAACAGGCGCCTCTTGCGCTATCACCGGCAGAGTCAATGCAAGCAGAAGTGCCAGCGCCCCTAAAATAAAGCTGATTTTCTTGCGTAAGTTCATTTCCGACTCTCTTCCTTTTTTTATTTCTATTCGTTCATCGCTTTGTGCGGTTCCCGCTCGCCGTCACAAAGCCGAAATACCGCTAGACACTTCTTCGCGGGCCGGTTCCATGATTTCTTCAGACCATTCCGCAGCGGGAAAGCTAAGGGGTGGTGACGGTGAGATGAGTTTCCCAAGCCTTGTATTTGACAATTACCTCCAATTTTAGTCCGCCGTAATTGTCAAAAGTAACAAGCAACCGCTGCCTATAAGGACTCGCAATCGCAATCCGGCCACGCCAGTCACTAGCCGCCGTGCTCACAGAAGTCGAAAAAAAAAGACACGCCATCCCGACCAAGAAATAGCGCGCATTCCCAGCTTGCTACCACCGAGCAAGCTGTCCTCGCGAGCCGCACCGTAGGTTAGCTCTGCCGACTTATTGAGCCGTAGGAAGAGACTGTGGCATGTTGTTGGGGTCGAGCGCCGAAACCCTGGGCGCCCCAAGTTGGGCGCCCACAACTTTACTCGATGGCAAGCTGAACTAGTCGTCGCCCTTTTGTTTTTCCATTTGCTGCAGGATCCCATCCAGGTTGTAAGTCTCAGCTGCCTGCAGTGGTGGGAACTCCTTGTAGGAGTAGAGTTCATCCACAGCAGTTGGCCGATTGGCAGCATGTTCCAATCGTAGAGATACGCCGTGGACGGGGATCCCAATTGACCGCCCAAGCCCGCAGCTGACTTTGCTTCCCCGAAACCGACAGCTTGCTCGAAGGGATCGCGCTTACCTACCAACGAATTGTATGCGCGAATGAATTCGAGGTGCTTCTGCGAGCTGGGCGGAGCCGTCCCTGTCTGTGCACGAATGTACTGCGGCGCCTCCGATGATTACGACATATAGTCAACCTACAACGCCGGATTCCACCCGTCGCCCGGATCGTATTCCGTGATCGCCACCGCCGTGTCCACGGTCTTTTCCCCTAAATCTTTTTGGTACACGACGCCATCCTTGCCAGTCACGAACGTCATAATTCCCGAATTACGGTATTCCGCCGGATACGCCACAAGCGCAAATCCGCCGGTTAGTTTGCCGTTCACCAGATAATCTTTCGCGCCGCCTCTGGCCCCCGCCCCTTGCTTGGTCAGGATCTTGAAGTAGTAGCCGCCAAAAGCCTGCGCCTTATCTCCCGCGTTTGTGTAGCCCGCGGCTTTGGCAAAATCGCGTACACCTTCAAGTGGGCTTGGTGCCTGGCCTGCCTCAACCGGCCAGTACAATCCATTCTGCTTGCCTTCATCGCTGATAAATTTCTCGGCGTATTGCTTTTGCTTCGCGAAGTATTTGGCCTGCGCTTCCGCCACGGCACTGCTCGCAGCGATAGCCGTCAATTCATCTCGTCCAATCCTGCGCGCCAGAATCTCATC
Source organism: Candidatus Acidiferrales bacterium (assembly GCA_963709705.1). Classification (GTDB taxonomy): domain Bacteria; phylum Acidobacteriota; class Terriglobia; order Acidiferrales; family UBA7541; genus Acidiferrum. The sequence continues at coordinate 980,669 of CAVPXU010000008.1, read as the reverse complement.
CTTCCCCGCGGCCGTGTCGAACGTCCACTGTCCCGCCGAATTCTTCCCCAAGGGAATCGGAAATGGATAATTGTCTGCGCCTATATACAGAACTTCTCCTCCCACCCTGATCTCCCGCCAACGGTGCATCTGGTTATATGCGGCAATAAAATCTTGCAGATTATCCTTGTCCTTCACCGCGTCACCGGAAAATAGCGCCGTCTTACCATCCGGTCCAAAAATTGCCAGCAGTGCTGCCTGGTCCCCGGAGTTGGCCGCTTGCAGAAACGCGGCCCCCGCCTCTTCGGGAGAAGCAAAAGTTCTCTGGACAATCTCAGGACTCGCCGGTTTTTCCGTCTTGCCACAAGAGCTGAATGTCGCTGACAAAATAACCAGCGGCAAAAGCGCTCCGGGGCGCCTTTTCCAATTCAAGAAAGCCATACGCGTTCCTCCAAACCTGATGTCCGTATATCTCTGCACTCCACGCGCTTCCATATCTATCGGCGAAATCCTCCGCCGCCGAACCCTCCACCGCCAAATCGCCCCCCACTGAACCCGCTCGAGTGCATGCTTCCCCAGCCGCGGCTGCTGTCCGCTCGCGATGACCAGCCATCCGAGCCTCCAAATCCTCCGGAGCCGGAATGTCCGCTCATGCCGCTGAACGCGTTCGAATTGCCGCCTCCCCAGCTCCCGTGATTCGCCCAGGACGAACTGCCGGAGTGATCGGCGCCAAAATTCTGCGCGCTCTGTTTGTTCACATTGACCGTGTTGCCGCTGATATTTTTGTTGTAGCTGTTGTAGTTGCTGTGGCTGTAGCTCGAGTTGTTGTAATGGTTGTAGTTGTTGTTGTATCCGTAGCTGTTGTGGTATCCGCCGTTGTAATACCCTCCGTGCCATGCCGTATTTCCGTAGTATCCGCCTCCGTGATACACCACGGCCGTTCCGTGCCACCCGCAATTCCAGCTGCTATATCCCCAACTGCAGCAACCCCCCGCCATCATCGCTCCCACCGCAATTCCTGCCCCGAATCCGATGATTCCCGCGGCGACCACATCGCCCGTGCTATACACCGGAGCCACATATCCGGGCACCACATAGGGGTACCCATAAACCACGGTCGGGTTGTATTGCGGAACATAGACAATTTGTGGATTGGCAGGCTGGATGACGATCACTTGCGGTGACTGCTGCACCACAGTGATTTGCGAGCTGGATTTGAGTGTGCCCTTGGCTTTCGCTTGCGTTCGTAACGTCTGAATTGCCGCCATCACGTCGGCCTGCTGATCGTGAAACGCTTCGCCCAGCGAGGACGTCCATGTCAGATTTGTTGACATGTTCTCCAGCACCGAAGGAAATTGAGTTAGTGCTTTTACGCTGGGGTCCCAGCTCTGCTTATCGACCGCCTGCATCAAAGCGCTCCCCGTCAGGCTCTTATTCTCTCCCAGCCAGTAATTGGCAATGGCAACCTGGTCCGGAAATGTCGATGCCGATAAAATCTGCGCCACCAGCGAGTCCGGATAAAGCGCGATCGGCGCCACCAGTGCCTGTAGCTCCGCTGCGCTCTGCTGGACCGTCTCCGACGGCGTCAACGGCCCTGGATTCGACGAGGGAATCGTTTGGTACCCGAACACCAACTGGGTCGAAGCCGCCACCAGAACGCAGCTGAGCGCTGTTGACAGTATTTGCTGGAATCTTTTTGCCTTCATCGTAGGACTCCGCGTGAATCACAAAATTTGCAGCATTGAGCTGGCGATGATCTAACTACCGTTCCGCTCAGCACGGTGATATTTGCCCACCCCGCCACCGCGACGTAATTGTCAAAAGTAACAAGGGTCGTCGCTCTTAAATCTTGCGACTTCTAGCAGAGTGAACGCGGCTGTGCCGGCGACGAGGAGTTTACGTGATATAAGGCGACTCTGGGAGGTAACACAAATGAACACACTGCTGTCACTCAGTCGTAACGCTCGGCCCCGGGTATCCCCGCGGTTCGTCCAGCCATCGTTGGTTCAAAACACGAACCACCGCATCACAGCCATCCGCGTCGTGGCGATTCTAGTATTTACTCTTTTCACTGCATTATCCGCCGTGGCGCAAACCGACGCTTTCCTCGGCACCTGGAAAATGAATCCCGCCAAATCTAACTTTGAAAAAGGTCCTTCCCGCAAAAGCGAAACCCGCATCGTCGTTTCTACTCCGACCGGAATGAAGATCGATGTCGATCGCACCAACTCGGATGGCACCAACCAGCAGTTTGAATACACCACCAATCTCGATGGCAAGAGTTATCCCATCACTGGCAACGGCCCGTACGGCGCAGACGCCATCTCCGCCAATCTCACTTCGCCCAACACCATAAAGTCCACCCTAACCAGGGGAGGCAAGGTTGTCGGCACCGGCACATTGGTCGTCTCCAAAGACGGCAAGACCCTCACCATTTCAGGCAAAGGCACCGATGAAAAGGGCAAAACCTACGGCAACGTCGTCGTCTACGACAAGCAGTAGTGCGACCTTCGCCGTGGCTCCGTCATTACGGCCCGCCTCCACAGGCGGGCCGATTACTTTTCTCGACGTCGTCCGATGCTTGCCAACCATTCCAATCACTCGCTGGTTTTATTGTTGCGCTGTGCCTCTTGCAGCTTCTGGATATCATCTGGAGTTAACTTGGGTCGGTCGATCGTCAACGTCAGCTTGTTGATTTTGCCGTTAAATTCGAACGGCACTTGGTAGTCCTCATCATCCACCGGGGTACCGGTGTCCGCGCCGACGTCGAAGTTTTCGTCCCACTGCAGGATGAACGGAATGCTGTGTTCCATAGTCTGGGTAGCCACGGGATTGCCGTCGACTTTCAGAACACCGCTGCCGCCTTTTCCAATCCCGCTTGGGCTGCCGAACGCCATCGTCTCCATCCCCAGCCCTTCGTATTTGAAATCGAACTCAAGCGTGTGCTTTCCCGGCGTCAGCGCCTCCGCCCCTTCCCACCGGATCCGCTTTAGGTCCACCAGATTCCACAGGAAAACCGGCTTGCCCTTCAGGACGTAGAATCCATAACCACCGAATCTTCCGCCCTGCGTCACAATCATTCCGTCGCCACCGCCGTCCGGAACTTCCACTTCAGCTTTAAAGTTATACGAAGAGTTCAAAATACTCGGCGCATCGCCATTCGGCGTGCCGGTGATCTTACCGGAATAATTAAAAACCGAGCGCCCCGCGCTCAGGCTGGGTTTGGGTGTCAGCAGCCGGCCCACCACGGAGTTGTCCAGCGGCAGTACCTGGTATTTCTCGGCTTCCTTCCAGAACAGATCCTGCAGCTCTTTCAGTTTTGCTGGATACTTGTCCACCACGTTGTCGAACTGCGTCCAGTCTTTTGTCAGGTCGTACAGTTCCCACGGGTAATCCGCGGGATGTTCCTTGATGATCGCGCCGGTATTCCAAGGAGCCCGCATCACCTTTGTGCTCGCGATCCAACCGTCATGATACAGCGCGTGATCGCCCATCATTTCGAAGTACTGCGTATGATGCGTTGATGGCGCGCTGGCATTCGCTTTCTTAAACGTGTACATCATGCTTACACCTTCGATTGGTTTTTGCTCGATGCCATCCACGTATTCGGGCGCCTGAATGTGCGCGGCTTCCAGAATTGTGGGAACGATGTCGATCATGTGATGGAACTGGTTGCGGATGCCGCCGGGATCGTCGATGTGTCCAGGCCACGAAATAGCCATGCCTTGGCGCACGCCCCCAAAGTGCGAAGAGATTTGTTTGGTCCAGGAAAACGGTGTGTCAAACGCCCACGCTCAGGGCACGGCCATGTGGTTATACGTCTTATCTGTGCCCCACGCGTCATAGAAATACTTCAATTGCACTTCAACCGGTACATCCACCTGGTTGAACATGGCCACTTCATTCGGAGTGCCATTCAGAGTCCCTTCGGAACTCGTGCCGTTGTCGCCTTCGATGTAGATAATCAGCGTGTTGTCGAGCTTGCCCTCGTCCGCAACTTCCTGGATCACCCGCCCGATTTCATTGTCGGTATAAGCCACATATGCCGCGAACACGTCTACCTGCCGCAGGAACATTTTCTGTTCGTCGGGGGTGAGTTGATTCCAGTGCTTTAGCAGGTCCGATGGCCAAGGGGTCATCTTCGCGTCCGGCGGAATCACTCCCAGCTTCTTCTGTTTGACAAAAATCTGTTCGCGCAAATCGTCCCAGCCCTTGTCGAACAAGTGCATGTCGCTGATCTTCTTGGTCCATTCCGGCGTTGGGTGATGAGGTGCATGCGTTCCACCCGGCACGTAGTAAAGAAAAAACGGCTGCGAGGGATTCACCGCGTTCAGTCGCTTCATGTACTCGATGGCGTCATCGGCCATCGCCGTCGTCAGATTCCAACCAGGGTGTCCCACATAGGGATAGATTTCCGAAGTGTTGCGGAAGAGGTTCGGCTCCCATTGATTGGCGTCGCCACCAACGAATCCATAGAAGTAATCAAAGCCCATGCCCACCGGCCACTGATCAAACGGTCCAGCCTGCTCGCGGCGAACGCGGGGGTGTTGTGGTCCTTGCCAAACCATGCCGTGGAGTAGCCGTTCTCCTTCAGGATCGTCCCAATCGTAGCTTTGTCCTTTGGGATGATGCTGTTGTATCCCGGATAACCTGTGGCCTGCTCCGAAACAACGCCGAATCCCACCGAGTGATGGTTGCGGCCGGTGATCAATGCGGCCCGCGTCGGCGAGCAAAGCGCCGTGGAATTGAAATTCGTATAACGCAGCCCATTCTTGGCGATCAGGTCAAACGCGGGCGTGGGAATAACTCCGCCAAACGTGCTCGACACACCGAAGCCCGCATCGTCCGTCATGATCAACAAAACGTTTGGCGCGCCCTCAGGCGGGACGATGCGCGGATCCCAGCACGGCTTCGATTCCCGCGCATCACGCTTGATGACCCCGCCGAAGGGTTTGGATTGCGCAGGCAAAGATTTCGAATTCAGTGCCTGTGTCGCCGCCGGCGAGCATGGCGGTGCGGCCGTCTGCTGTGCACTGGAGGCCGCAGCCGCAAGCAAACACAATGGCAGCACACCCGCGAACTTCAGTAGCCCTTTGCCCTGCAGAACTTCTTTTAAGTCACTCATGCACTTTCCTCCGCTGTTCCCTTATACCACTCCCACAGTTTCTCCTCACCCAGGCCGCAACTCTTCGCCCCAGGCCAACCGCCGGCAAATGTCTTTCACATCCCTGTCGATGTGCCGCCAATACTTCTGCAATCCGCTGCACAAGTAATTCAATCCCGGCTCGCCATCGCGCGTGCGAATCACGCGGTTCTTCGGACACTCCCCGTTGCATGCAAAAAGGAAGCAGCACTCCACGCATTGCTGGGGCAGGGAATTAAGCTTTGCGAATCCAAACTTGGTTTGCTGTTCGGAAAAGACCATCCGTGAACTGGAAGTCTCCAAAATGTTTCCCAATTTATATTCGGGATACACATAGTGATCGCACGAGTACAAATTGCCGTCGTGCTCCAGCGCCACGCCTTTGCCACAGAATTCGTGGTAGATACACAGCTGCGAATCCATCCCCTTCCACTGCGCCACCGCCGTCTCAAAATGATTGACGAACACCTTGCCGATGTCCGGGTGATACCAGTCGTCCCAAACCTTGCACAGAAAATAGCCCCAGTCGTCTGGTTCAACGGACCAATCCGTCACAACAGAATCCGGATGCCCCGGATGCGCGGCTGGCGAATCCTGCACCGGCAAAGTAGCCGGATCCCACTTCTGCGGCGCGATATTTTGAAACCCTTTCGGCTCCACGCAGGGGATAAACTGAATTTCCCGAGCGCGGATTTCATTCTTTAGAAAGCGATAAACATCCAGCGGCCGCTTCGCATTCTCGCGATTTACCACGCACAGTGCGTTGAACGGCACTCCATGCCGGTGCAACATCTGCGCCGCCGCAAACACCTTATCGAACGTAGGTTTCCCATCTTTCGCCACGCGATAGCGATCGTGCAATTCTTTCGGCCCGTCAATACTCAATCCCACCAGAAAACTGTGCTTCTTCAGAAACGCGCACCACTCGTCATCCAGCAGCGTTCCATTCGTCTGCAGATCGTTCTCGATCCGCTGATGTGGCTTTTTGTACTTCTGCTCCAGCGAAACCGCCTTCTCGAAGAACTCCAGCCCCAGCAAAGTCGGCTCACCCCCCTGCCAGGAAAAAACCACTTCGCTGCGATCCTGCCCCTCGATGTACTGCCGTATATGGGTTTCCAGAATTTCGTCGGAAATGCGGAACTTGCTGTTGCTGCCAAGCAGTTCCTGTTTGTGGAGGTAATAACAGTAGGTGCAATCCAGATTGCAGATCGCCCCGATGGGCTTGATCATCACGTGATACGCGCGCTGCGACCCGGCGTGTGCCGGCCACGGGGATTGTCCTGAAGCTGTACTTTCGCTCCCTGTCACGTTCGTCTCTCCTGACGGAACGCGCTGCCTCCCACCCTTCAGGGAGCGCTTAGGGGCGAGCCTTTAGCGGATTACTGAGGCGAACGATGCGGCCGCTGTTCTGACGGCACCGTTCGCCTCAGATTCTTTAGGTTCGTGCTCATCGTGCGCCCAACCGCCACGGAGCGTAATTGTCAAAAGTGACAACCTAACGTCCTAACGACGATTGGCCAAACAATCTCGCGCGACTCTCATTGCAAGGGAAATCGCGAAACGAATTCGCGCCCCTCTAATGCCTCATTCATCGCCGGAATTAAGTCCGTTTCCATCAGCACCTTCACCACATATCCCAAGCCGCCCGCGGCAATACACGTCGCCAGAATGTCCGTATCTTCGTGTACCGTCAGAAATACGATTTTTGTTCTCGCGCCGCGGTTTCTAAGTTCCCGCGCCACCTCAATCCCGCTCATTCCCGGCATGGATATATCCAGTACCGCCAAATCCGGATCCAGCGCCACAATTGTCTCTAATGCGCTCGTTCCGTCAGAGGCGATACCGACAATCTCAAACGATTCATGCAACAGTTTTGTCGCAGCGCTCAACACCTGAGTTAGATCGTCCGCCAGTACTACCCGCCTGCCATTCATTTAGAGCTCACCTCGGAGCCGTTTTCAGTTCCAAGTATCGCCATCGAGATGCGGAGCAAGTCAGGCCGGCCGCATCCTTTGGCGCCCGGAGCTCATTTCCGTCACCGCGCAACCACACTTCTGCTATAAAACTGCGCGTCATTCAAGAGTTTGACTATTGGTAGAAATTACAATGCGGGTCGAAAAATTAAAGAAGCTCGTGCAGCCCCAGAAACCTAGATCGAGATAATCCTCTGCTTGATGGCGTATTGCACCAGATCGGCATTGGTACGCAGTTGCAAGAGTTCCATTACAGCATACTTATGCGCCGCTACCGTTCGTTTCGTGATGTTCAGAATCGACGCCACTTCCTTCATGGAACGCCCCTCCGCTAACAGCTGAATCACCTCGCGTTGCCGAGGCGTCGGCTCCGCCGCATGCTGCCGGGCTTGCGGCTCTCGCAACGCGATGTTTGCTTGGCCCTCCGCCGCACTCGGCGTCACATACGAACCGCCCTTCACCACTTTGTCGATTGCGGCCGTCAACTCGAATGCCGCTGCCTGTTTCAACAAAAATCCCGACCCACCCGCACGAAATGCTTCTCCCACTAGGTCTGGGTCTTCGTTCATCGTCATGAAAATAAGCTTGATCTGTGGCATGCTGTGCTTGATTTGCCGTGCCGCGTCCAGCCCATTCAGTTTCGGCATGGCAACGTCCACAATCACCACCTCCGGCTTCAGCTTGGCGGTCGCCTCCACCAGCGCGCGGCCGTCCCGCACAGATCCCACTACCTCGAACTTCGGCTCCAGCACTCCCTTCAGGGCATCCGCCAACATTTGATGATCGTCCGCCAGCAATACTCGTATACGCTTCAACATTTTATCCCCCCAACAACTTGAGATTTTGTCTGTGTCCCATCTTCACTGGTAACCCGCGGTACCTCGGCCACAATTTCCGTCCCACAATTCGGTTGCGACCTGACCACCAACTGGCCGCCAACCAGCCGCAGCCGCTCGCTCATCCCGATCAGACCAATGCCTGCATTCGATTTTCGCGCCCCGGCATTAAATCCCTTACCCAAATCGCGGATGCGCAGTGTCACGGCAGTCCCATCCGTCTCGAGTTCAACCTGCGCGGCCTTGGCGCCGCTGTGTTTCACTACGTTGGCCAGCGCCTCCTGCGCCACCCGGAACAGGCACAAAGCCGCATCTTGCGAAAGTTTGAACCGCAGTTCGCATCCCGTGAATTTTACTTCAATTTTTTGCTTCTCACTGACATCCTTGCAAAGCCCGTTCAGCGCGGACAGCAGTCCAACATGTTCCAGCCTGCTGGAATGCAGCTCATGCGACAGCGTGTGCAGGTCCGTCGAAAATTCCTTCGTGCCTTTCAGCATTTCCAGCACGCTTTCGCGTTCGTCCACGCTTTCCAAAGGCAGTTTCTTCCATAGTTGTGCCAGGCCGATTCCCAGCAGCGCCAGCCGCTGGCTGAAGTCATCGTGAAGTTCCCGCGCGATCCGCGCGCGTTCTTCTTCCTGCGTGTGAATCAGCCGCCCGGTCAATGCTTCCAGTGCTTCCCGGGCGATCTTGCGCTCCGTAATGTCGATCCCAATTCCCCCTACTGCCATCTGACCGGAGGCATCCTGGAATGGGAACTTATACGTCAGCCACGTGCAGGGCTTTCCGTCCGGGCCGATGGATTCCTCGGTGAACTCGATTGGGTGGCCCAACGTCAATGCCGCCTGATCGTTCTTCACCAATTCTTCCGCGATCGCCTGCGGATAAACTTCGAAGTCCGTCTTGCCTCGCCGATCCTCCGCACGCACACCGAGTTGCTTCAGGTAGCTGTCGCTCATGTATGTGTAGTGTCCATGTTCGTCTTTCATCCACGCGACGGCGGGGTTGTGGTCCATGAATAGCCGGAATCGTTCCTCACTGTTGCGCAGTGCCTGCTCTGCCAGCCTTTGCTCGGTTACATCCCGGATGATCACCGTAAAGAACAGTTCCCCGGAAACGTTACTGTGAGAAATGGACGCCTCAATCGGAAATTCTTTGCCGTTCGCCCTCAATCCCCACAAAGTCCCCAGCGTGCCCATCGCGCGGCTGCTGCTGCCTGTCTCCCCGAATCTGCGAATGTGCGCGCCATGTCGATCGCGAAATCGCTCCGGAATGAAACGGTCGATGGGACTCCCGATCGCCTGGTCTCGCGGGCAATCGAACATTTGTTCCGCCGCTTCATTGAAAAGTACGATCGTTTGCTCGTTATTCAGCCCAATGATCGCGTCCATTGCGGATGCCACGATCGCTACAATTCGCTGCTGGTGCTCCTGCAGCGTTGCCTCCAGTTGCTTCCGCTCCGTGATATCTACCGCCATGCCCATCATGCGCTCCGCTTCACCTTTCGCGGAATACTGAAATTCTCCTTTCGCCGTCACCCACCGTTGTGTTCCGTCCGGCCAGACCACACGGAATTGTCCCTCGTACAGCGTGTGATTTTTCCGCGCATCCCTCACCGCCGCGAACACTAGTTCGCGATCCTCGGGGTGCACATAACGCTCCAGAAATCCATTCGCGCCCTCCGCATACATCTCGGCGTCGATTCCAAAGTTTGTTCTCAAGTCGCCGAACCAGGAAAGCTTGCTGTTCCTGGCGTCCCAATCCCATCCCATCGCGTTTGCGGAGTCCATTGCCAAGCGCAGCCGTTCATTCGTGGTACTTAGGTGCGCGGCCAGTTCGCTCTTTGCCAGATATTCCTTGACGAATGCGGCGCTGGCCAGGCACAGGATCGTGACGAACGCCACCAGCACGCGGAAGGTGCGTACCCCACTCACCCCTTCTCTTCGCAGCAGTTCCCAAACAATCGGCATCGAGATCAACACAACCGCAACCATCGCCCATCCCGACACCTGCGATCCTCTCAAGCTCTCGATCCGCGTCGCTCTTACTTTGGCCCCTGCTAACTGCCGCGCCCGGATTGGTATCCATGCAAACCAGCACACCGCTGCCGTAAGCCCAACGCCGTACAGTTTTCCGCTCACATATCCGCTGGTGTCCGTCACAAAATTGGCCACCGCCGAACTCAACGCGTACACTGTCGCCGCGCCCAACAAATGCAGATAGATTGATCTCCACGGCGCGCGCGCACGCAGGCTCAAGAAAGCTGCGGCCAATATCAGCGCCCAATTTTCCAGCGGGTACAGCGCGTCAAAACTCACAGCGTAGCCGGCGGCATTCGGGTACAACTGATACGGAAACACCGCGTAAAAATAAAGAAAGCCCCAGAACGTCACGGCCAGCAGCGCGTTTAAAATCGCCTCGTAGGCTTTGCGTTCGGCTCCGTCCCGGTGGGGAAACGTCGCCACCGCGCCCATGAACAGCGCGACGTGAAGAAAAAGGGCCGGATCAGCCATCGAATTATCGGGCACCTCGATGTGCGGGCCCAGTTGGTAGTACAGGAAAATCGATTGGTCCAAGGCCCACAGGCCATAGCCAAGCGCCATGAAAACCCAGAACGGTCGGCTCCTCAGCGTGTCGTCAATGCCGTTCCTGACCGCGAAACCGGTCGCTACCAACAGCAGAAGAAAATAGGGGATCCCGCCGTACTCGACCAGCAGGGAATCGGGCTTTAGAGCCAAGGAAACAAACACCTTGAAGACGAAAATTCCCAGGATGGCAGCCGGCCAGAACGACAGCCGCGGGTTTGCTCGATTCATTCCGGTACCCGCACCGAGTCCCCTTCGTCCCGTAATAGCAGTCATCCACCCGGACGCAGTAGCGCGCGGGCGGACCTGGACCGTGTTGTACTTACCGACCCTCGGCGAGAGAGCGGTCATAGGTACCTGTTTTCAGGACTAATCTACAATGCAACTAGTTGGGCAGTTAGATTCTCGGACATGAGCGGAGCGAAGATCAGTCCGGATCAACTTTTCAGGGCCTGTCATCTCCCCATGGGCGGTGGAGTGTCGCTGGCTGGATTAACCTGAACGGTCAACGTACCGCTCAATAATCGAGATCAGCACACAAGCTCTGAAGTTCCTACATTCTATCAGAATTCTTAGGTCTATGTTCACCCATCACGGTGACCCAAATCATGCCTTTCCCGCCTGTTGCCCCGACCGTAGGCGCACGGCTTCAGCCGTGCCTGAAGCCATCGCAAGGACACCCTATAGACAGCTAAACCCCCGGGTTCCTCACTCTGAGTCCGCGAAGGGTGGGTCTTGGGCTTCACCCCTCGACCTCCCAGCCCCAGTTTTACCCCACAGCTCCAGCCCCCTCCACTGTTAGTTTTGACAATTCTCAACCACCCCTCCCACAGCGCATTCTCCTGAAGCAAGCGCGATGTTTCTTGCGCGAAGTACCCTCGTTCCTAAGGCGGCCATTTGAGAAGTAGAATCTTTACGCGCGACCACGCTCAGTCCACGGAAGCCCTTCAGCTTGCCATTCCTGTTACCCGTCGAACTCATCTCACCGTTACGCCTTTCTTGGTTATCATCGCCGTCCTCTGCGCGATGTTCTTCCATTTTTCCACTGCCGCTCTGCACGCAGGCTCCAAGCCACCCGCGCCTCCATCCGCTGCTTTTGGCCCAACCATCCCAAACACCCATCCCTCTCCGGGTCCCGCTCCTAAAGGAATGGTCTGGATCCCGGGCGGTGAGTTTTCCATGGGCGCGCAGGACCCGCCGGACATGAACATGGTTGGCATGCAGGCGACGAGAGATTCGCGTCCAATCCACCGTGTTTACGTCGACGGCTTTTTCATGGACAAAACGGACGTGACCAACGCTCAATTCGCCGCGTTCGTTAAAGCCACCGGTTACATCACCATTGCCGAAAAAACTCCCTCTGCCGCAGACTTTCCAGGGGCCCCTCCAGAAAATCTCTATGCCGGCGGCGTCGTATTTTCTCCCCCCAACCACCCCGTCTCCTTGAATGACCACTTTCAGTGGTGGCGTTACGTGAAAGGCGCGGACTGGCGCCACCCGACCGGTCCGCTAAGCTCCATCCGTGGAAAAGAAAATTATCCCGTTGTTCAGGTGGCCTACCCCGACGCCGAAGCCTACGCAAAGTGGGCCCACAAGCGCCTGCCAACCGAAGCCGAATGGGAATTTGCCGCGCGTGGTGGCCTTGCTGGTAAGCCTTACGTGTGGGGCGAAAAATTTAAGCCCAACGGCAAATGGATGGCCAACACCTTTCAGGGACAATTTCCCAACAAAGACACTGGCGCTGACGGCTTCATCGGCTTGGCCCCCGTCGCCCAATTTGCCCCCAATCAATACGGCCTCTACGATATGGCCGGTAATGTCTGGCAGTGGACCTCCGACTGGTATCGCCCCGATTATTACTATCAACTGGCACAAGAAGGTGGAGTGGCGCGCAATCCCCAAGGCCCTGACGCCCCATTCGATCCCGCCGAACCTAACGAAAAGAAAAAAGTTCATCGCGGCGGTTCCTTCCTCTGCACTGACCAATATTGTTCGCGTTACATGGTCGGCACGCGCGGCAAAGGCGAGGTCACCACTGGCACAAACCATCTCGGCTTTCGCTGTGTCTTAGAGCCCGGCGAAAAGAAATAAATAAGGCTTCACTGCATTCTCGGTGCAAAAAAAAGGAGACAAAATAATGCTGCATAACAGATTCGCAAAACTCGGTATGGTCCTGTTGCTCGCGCTCTTGGCCGGCACTCTCGCGTCCGCTCAGGATGTCACCACCAACTCCATGCCCGGAATAGATTTCTCGAAATACCACACCTATAAGTGGGTAACGGTTCAAGGTGCAACCTATCCCAACCAGATCGTGGACGCTCAGATCAAGCAGTCCATCGACAATCAGCTCGCGGCCAAAGGTCTCACTAAGACTGATGCCGACACCGCCAACCTCTACATCGGCTATCAAGTCTCTCTCAATCAGGAGAAACAGTGGAACGCCTACGGCATGGGCGGCGGTCTCCGTTGGGGCGGCGGCATGGCTACGGCGCAACAGTCCACCATCGCCATCGGCACTCTCGTTCTCGATATGTACGATCCCACCACCAAACAACTCGTTTGGACCGGCCGCGCCACTAAAACCCTTGACTCCAACGCGAACCAGCAAAAGAAACAGAAAAACTTGGACAACGCCATGAAGAAGCTGTTGAAGAATTTCCCGCCCAAAAGCTAGGGCGCTAAGCACTCGCCGTTCATCTTGAGAGGAGTTCTATGAGAATTACGGTACCGTGCGGATGTACAGCTTTGACTCTCGGTCTCTCGGCGCTTCTAGCCGCCGCCGTCTACGTTCCGCAAGCCCGCGCACAGGGCCAGGAACTACAGCAGCGCGTCGCTGAGATGAAAGAGGCTAGCGTCAAAAATAAGCAACAGCTCGCCCAATACACCTGGAACGAGCAGGTCACCATCAGCCTGAAGGGCGAACAGAAAAAACAGGAGCACTTCCAGGTGCGCCTTGGCCCCGACGGCAAGCCGCAAAAAACCTCCCTCGATCCACCGGCCGATACCGAAGAGAGTGGCGGCCGACTCAAGCGTCACGTCGTCGCCAAGAAAAAAGAAGAATACAAAGACTACGCCGACCAAATGAAGGCTCTTGCCCAGCAATACGTCCCGCCAGACAAGGATCTTCTCCAGCAGGCGTTTCAGCAGGGCAACATTACCTTGGGCTCCGTCGACGGCATGCCCAATGAGGCCAAATTGATTATTCACAACTACATCAAGCCTGGCGACTCCATGACCCTCATCTTCGACAAAACGCAAAAACAATTGCTCGAAGTCCAGATCGCATCCTACATGGACGATCCCAAGGACGCCATGAACCTCTCCGTGCAGTTCAGCCGCCTTCCCGATGGCACCAACCACATATCCGGTATGACCATTGATGGCGTCAGCAAGCAGCTCAACATCGCCATTCAGAATTCCAATTACCAGCACCTGTAGAGTTTTGACGAGCGTTCGCACGGCACGGCAGCAGTGAACTTAATTTAAGCAACACACAAGGAGCATGAGAATGCGGAATAAATTAATCGCGATGGTGGTTTTGGCTGGTGCATGGATGGTGGCCGCTCCTGCTGCGCGCGCGCAAGCGGCTGCCAGCACGGCTTCTCCGACGGTCACCGATCAGGATATCCAGTTATTGCGCCAGGATATCCGTTCCAAGAAAAAACAGATGATCGCCGCGAACTTGACCCTCACCGACGCGGAAGCCACCAAGTTCTGGCCTATCTACGATCAGTACGCCGCCGAAATGACTCAGATCGGCGATCAGAAGTACACGCTCATAAAAGAATACGCGCAGGGCTTTGGCAAGCTAACCGATGCTGAGGCCAAGAGCTTGCTCAATCGTTCCCTGGCTTTGGACGAAGCCACCGCGCAACTTCGCATCAAGTATGTGCCCATCGTCAGTCAAGTTCTGCCCGGCACCAAAACCGCCACCTTTTTCCAGATCGATCGTCGTCTCAGCGCTCTGATCGACCTGCAACTGGCATCACAAATTCCCCTGGTGCAACAGCAGAACTAGGCGCCGTCTCAAAAATGGTGGCAGGGAGCCTTAGGAGGTCGGAGCTTTAGCTCCGACATTTGAGGCCCAGAAAGGCTGGGCTTTAGCCCCTGAGGAACCCTTCTCTCTATTTATGAGGCAAGTTTCGAGCTTTCTCACTCAGGGGCGAACCGCCCGCGGTTCTTTCGAAACATTGCGCAGTGCTCGGCTTGTTGCGGCACCGGATTGTCCAGTACAGTTCGGCAATCACTTGCCCGGTCAGCCCGGCGGGGTTAGCCGATAACCAGGAGCACGAACCAATGTCGCTCAGATCTCGAGTCGCATTCGCCTTTATCTCTTTGCTTTTCTGTTTGTCCACTGCGGCTTCGTGTCTCGCAAAGGTCAACCGCCATGACACCATCATCATGAAGAATGGCGACCGCCTCACCGGCGAAGTGAAACGATTACAAGACGGTATCCTTTACGTTCAGACCGATTACTTTGCTGGCTCCGTAGGTCTGGATTGGCTGCAAGTCGAAAAAGTGGAGAGCAAGGCCACGTTCCAAATCGTCTTAAGCAGCGGTAAGCGCCTGACCGGATCGATTTCCAAGGTCGAAGCCGCCGCCGCTCCGGGCAAAGACGTTATCGTCCATGCCGAAGGGGTCGAAGTGCCCGTCGCCGGAATCGACGTTGTCGAGATCCAATCACAAAAGCAAACTTTCTGGCGTCAGCTCAAGGGCAGCATCGATCTTGGTTACAATTACACCAGTGGCAACGGCCAGTCCTCGCTCAATTCCTCAGCCAGCGCCGAGTATCCCGCCACAAACTGGGCCGTGGGCGCGTCCTACACCGCTTCCTTTAGCGGGCAAACCGGCGGTACCACGTCCAACCTCTTCGAAGTGCAATCTTACGGCGAGCGTTTTCTTAATCGCAATTCTTACCTCATTGGCCTTTCGGATTTCCTCCACAGCTCTCAACAGGATCTCGTCCTGCGCACCACCCTGGGCGTCGCCTATGGACGTTTCCTCGCCCGCAATAATCACAACACCTTGCGCTGGCTTGCAGGCTCCGACTATACGCGCGCAGGCTATCAATCTGGCGTCAATCAGCCCACCCAGCAAAACGCGGAATTGCTTCTCGGCGCGGAATATCAACTCTTTCAGTTCGATCGCTACACTCTTCAATCGCAAGTCTTGGTTTTCCCGGGCTTATCGGATTTTGGCCGCATCCGCCTTACAACCAATGACGTCTTCAGCGTCAAGCTCTCTAACAATTTCTACCTGAATTTTTCCTTCTGGGACAATTTCGACAGCCGTCCGCCCCTGAACGCCCAGAAGAACGCCCAAGGTATTAGCACTGGCCTCGGCTGGACGTTTTAATGGGAATAGATGAGACGGAATCCACGGAGGGAATAATATGAAAAAGAAATCTTTACTGCTGGCGGCTGTTCTCGCAAGCCTGGCGCTGCTGACCGTCGCCGCTCCCAAACTCGAATTCACCTGGAAGAATCCCAACTACACCGGCGGCAGCTTCAAAAATATCCTTGTCCTGGCGCTTAATGGCAAAGCCGTGAACCGCGCTGAGTTTGAAGATGAACTCGTCGCCGCCATCACCCGTCCGGGCGCAAAGGCCTACCCTAGCTACGAATTTATGCCGCGCCCCGACCTCACTCCCATCGACATGAACGATATGCGCGAGCTAGTCAAGGAACAAAACTTCGATGCCATCGTCGTCGCTCGCCTCACAAAAAAAGACACCAAAACCACTTTCATCCCCGGCCAGACCTACACGCCCTTCCCCTACTACGGCACTTTCTACGGCTACTACGGCGCCCTCTCACCCATCATCTACACCCCCGGCTATATGGAGACCGAAAAGCAAGCCCAGGTCGAAGTCAATTCCTATTCCACCGCCAAACCCGATGGCGAACTCGTCTGGACCGGCACCACAAACACCTTCGACGTAGGCTCCGTCAAAAAAATCATCAAAGACCTGGTCAAAGTAGTCTCCAAAGAACTGGAAAAGGAAAACGTAATCCGACCTGAATCCAAGTAGCTTAGTTATCCGAGGCCAGCCGTTTCCCGGTTCCCATGTAGCGCTGGCTTCATGCCAGCGCTCTTGGGTTTGGGTCTTGATTTCATAACAATGTCGGCTCCCTCGACCCGAGTACACTGTGGTTGCTTGACGACCAAGGCTCGGGAGGAAGGAGCCGAACATGTTCATTATAGGAGTAGATTATCACCCGAGCTTTCAGCAAATTGCTTTTTTGAATAAAGAGACAGGAGAGTGCGGTGAGCAGCGGTTGGAGCACAGCGATGGAGAGGTAGAGAAGTTCTATCGTTGCGTACAATCGCAAGGCGTTCCCACTCGCGTAGGTATCGAAGCCACCGGCTATGCACGCTGGTTCGAGCGGCTACTGGCAGAGTTGGGCATCGAACTGTGGATTGGAGATGCAGCCGAGATCCGCACGTTGCGCGTTCGGAAGCGCAAGACCGATCGCGAGGATGCAAAACTCTTGCTAAAGCTGCTGGTGGAAGATCGTTTTCCCCGAGTGTGGGTACCCAACCCGGAGAACCGCGATTTGCGGCAGTTGCTTTGGCATCGGCATCGGCTGGTACAGATGCGCACGCGCATCCTGAATCAACTGCAGGCCGTAGCCATGAATGAAGGCCAGCGTTGGAAGAAGCGGCTTTGGAACAAGCAGGGACGGGCGCTGCTAGAGAATCTCCCGTTGGCTCCTTGGGCTAGCCGGCGCCGGCAAGATTTATCGGAGTTGCTGGACCGCTTCAACCCAGTGATCGCCGAGTTGACCACCGCCGTCGAGCGGGAAGCCAACAAACGGCCCGAGGTCTTGCGGTTGATGACCCATCCAGGCGTGGGTCCACTCACCGCACTTGCTTTCGTGCTGATCATCGGCGATCCGTTCCGCTTTGCTCGTGGCAAGCAGATCGGGAGTTATGTGGGGCTCGTCCCATGCGAAAACTCCAGCGCGGGCCGGCAACGACTGGGACACATCAGCAAGCAAGGCAACAAGCTGTTGCGCTTTCTGCTGGTGGAAGCCGCGCAAGTGGCGGTGCGCTTCGATCCCGACTGGCGGCGCCGCTATCTGCACCTGGCGATGCGCCGAGATCGCCGCATCGCGAAAGTGGCCATGGGACGCAAACTTGCCGTTCGCTTGTTCTGGATGTGGCGCAAAGGTTGGGACTATTCGCAGTTAGTAGAGTTCGGTTCGCACGCGGGACAGCTCGAGGCAACCCCTGGTGGGCAGTAGATCACCGTGGTCTTGATGGGGCGTCCCGCTCCCTGAAAAGGGAGATCGAAGTCGTAATCATGGTCGAGAAGTTTTTGATCGGAGAGATGGTTGGGTCGGACTGAAACCGGCCGCCAGATTAACAACGAGCCGTGGTCGCCGCTGCATACGTCGAAAAAGAACAACGAAGACCACTCTTCGGAGCGGAAGGAGAAGTACGCTCAAGAAATATTTGACAGAGCCGACATTGTTAGAGATGGGGTTCGCCCTTGTGGGGCCGCCTTCCGAGGCGGCCGTTCTCTTCCCCATTCACAAAAAAAACCTCCCATCATTCCGAGCGAAGTCCCCGAAGCGAGGGACCTGCTTTTTCTTTCCTCCGGTCGCCCCTCACGCCGTCCTTGCGTATGGGTCCTAGCCCTGCTCTTTCGACGATTCCGCGCCTGGCCTAAACTTCCCCAACCTCAACCACCTGCCCTGGTCGAATAGCGAGAAGGCCTTGAGCGCACTCCTGCATAAGCGGTAACAAATCCTTCATGCGATTCGATTTCGCCCGCAGAATCAAAATCGCAACTGTACGCCCCGTCATGTTTTGCTGATATTTAATATTCCGATCGCTGGTGAGCAGCACATCCCACTGGCCCTCCGCTAGCGCCAGCAGTTCGCCGTTTTTCTTGGAACCAAAACCGACCTGCCGCACCGTTTCGCATTCGTGGCCGAGCGCTCTGACAGCAGCTCTTAGTCTTGCAGGCAGGCATTCATCAATCAGAATTTTCATTTGCCGAAGCGTGCCAGAAGAAGAGCCTTTGCTTCTTCCAACGCCGCGATGGCTTGTTCTCGGCTGACGCCCGGGTATTCTTCCAGAAACTCATCCAGCGTCTCTCCGCCCTCCAGATAGTCCAACAAAGTTTGGAAAGGCACACGTGTACCACGAAAGACAGGCTCTCCACTGTGGATATCAGGATCCTGTACGATTACGCTTTCCCTAACAAAAGCCATGCCAAACCTCCTGCGGTTCCTCCGATTATGCCATCGATTCGGCGCCGAATCCCAAATGAACAAGCCAACGTTGACACGCCTCACACGCCTCTGTGTGTCTCTAGCCTTCCACCAACTCCTGAACCATACCCAAATGTAAGCCACAGCGAAGTCCGCGAAGCGAGGTATTCCCCTTCGATCTCCGCCGCCCCAGTGGCACAGGCACTCCGGCCTGTGCTCTTGGGTCTAATGTAGTGGCCGAACTTTAGATCGGCCAACCTTCCCCAAAATAAACCCATCATTCCGAGCGCAGTCCGCGCAGCGAGGAATCCCTCTTCCCTCGACGCAACAACAAAAACTCACGCCTCCTCTTCCCGTTTGACCTTCCCCCTCCAATCAGTCAATCTGCTCTTCGCACCCAAATACCCCCCGAGGCCAGCCGCCGTGCAAGCAAACCTCCTCCAACAATTCCGCGCCATCCTCGGCTGCAAATCTCTCATCTCCTCCCCCGAAGAACTCCACACCTACGAATGCGACGCCCTCACCAACTTCCGCGTCCTCCCCACCGCCGTCCTCCTCCCCTCCACCACCGCCCAAGTCCAATCCATCCTCCGCCTGTGCCATCGCGAACGCATTCCCTTCGTCGCCCGCGGTTCCGGAACCGGCCTCAGCGGCGGCGCGCTCCCCGTCGACAACGGCATCGTCATCAGCCTCGCTCGCATGAATCGCATTCTCGAAGTCGACATCCCCAACGCCCGCGTCACCGTCGAACCCGGCGTCATCAATCTCGACGTCACCGCCCGCGTCCAGCCCCACAATTTTTTCTACGCCCCCGATCCTTCTTCGCAATCCGTCTGCAGCATCGGCGGCAACGTGGCGGAAAATTCCGGCGGCGCTCACTGCCTCAAATACGGTTTCACCACCACGCACGTGCTCGGCCTCGAAGTCGTTCTCCCCGACGGTTCGCTCATCCACCTCGGCGCAAAAGCTCTCGACGTACCCGGCTACGATCTCGCCGGAGTCTTCGTCGGCTCCGAAGGCACACTCGGCATCGCCACCAAAATTATTCTTCGCATCGTCAAGCGTCCCGAATGCGTGCGCACGCTCCTCGCCGCATTTCCCGGCACCAACGAAGCCGGTGCCGCCGTCAGCGACATCATTGCCGCCGGCATGCTCCCCGCCGCCATCGAAATGATGGACAATCTCGCCATCCAGGCCGCCGAAGCCGCTGTCCACGCCCACTATCCAGATTGTGGCGGCTTGCTTCTCGTTGAACTCGATGGCCCCGCCGCCGAAGTCGAATTCCTCATGCAACACGTCGGCGAACTCTGCCGCAAAAATGGCGCCACCGAAATTCGTCTCGCGCAAAGTGACGCCGAACGCGCCCTCGTCTGGAAAGGCCGCAAAGCCGCCTTCGCCGCTATGGGCCGCATCTCCTCCCACTACATCGTCCAGGACGGCGTGATCCCGCGCACCGCCCTTCCGCAAGTCATGAGCGAAATCACGCGCCTCAGTCGCGAAGCTGGCCTTCGCGTAGCCAACGTCTTCCACGCCGGCGATGGCAATCTCCATCCACTCGTCCTCTACGACGGCCACATCGAAGGCCAGGCCGAAGCCGCCGAATCTCTCTCCAATAAAATTCTGGAAATCTGTCTAGCCGCCGGCGGTTCCATCACCGGCGAACACGGCGTCGGTGAAGACAAAAAGTGCATGATGTCCAAAATGTTCAGCGAACCCGATCTCCTAACGATGCAACGCGTCCGCTGCGCCTTCGATCCTTTGAACCTCTCCAATCCCACAAAAGTTTTTCCCACGCCCCGCCTCTGCGGTGAAAAGCCCGGCGAATACGTTCCGCATCCTCTCGAGTCCGCCGGCCTCGCCGAGCGTTTTTAGCGCCGCATGTCCACCACCGCCTCCATCGAACAGCAACTCGCCTCCATCGTCGGCTCAGAAAATCTCCGCGCCGCCACCGCCGCCGACCGCATCGGCAACCTGCAACCCAAATTAGTAGTAGAGCCTTCCACCGAACAACAATTAGCCGCGGCCTTCGCCTTCGCCAACAGCTCGGGCCTCACCGTAATCCCTCGCGGCGGCGCCACAAAACTCGATTGGGGCAATCCTCCAAAATCCGCCGATCTTATCCTCTCCACCGCCCGCCTCAATCGCATCCTCGAACACGCCTGGTCCGATCTCACCGTCACCGTCGAAGCCGGCTGCACCCTGCAATCCCTCCAACAAACTCTCGCCGTACACGGCCAGCGCCTCGCCCTCGACGCCCTCTGGCCCGATCGCGCCACCATCGGCGGTGCGCTTTCCACCAACGACAGCGGCGCTCTCCGTCTCCGCTTCGGTTCGCTCCGCGACTTAATCATCGGCGTCACGCTGGCACTCCCCGACGGCACCCTCGCCAGCAGCGGCGGCAAAGTCGTAAAAAATGTCGCGGGCTACGATCTTCCCAAACTAGCCACCGGCGCTCTCGGTACTCTCGGCATCATTACTCGCGCCGTCTTCCGAGTTCATCCTCTGCCACACGCGGCCGCCACGCTCACCTGCATTGCGCAGCAAGCCTCCGACGCGAAGCGCCTCTTCGCCCAATTGTTGGACTCGCAGCTCGCCTACTCCGCTCTGCAAGCGCGCGTTCAATCCAACGAAAATCCCGAATGCTTCGTAGACATAATCTTCGAAGGAACAGGGCAGGGAATTGCCGCGCAAATAGCGCAGCTCCAAACGCTCGCTTCGCCTCTATCCTTCTCCGAAGCAGAGCACTCCGTCTGGCAAGCAAGAGAGCAGCTCCATTCCGCAATCTTGCCAGCAAACACATTCTCAGCACGATTCAAAATGTCCGCCGAACCCGCCGATGCCATCCCCGCGATTTTAAATCTGTCCACAATTGCGGCCGCCAATGTGAACTACAGCGCCGTAGTCCAAGCCACCGGCCTGGCCACAATTCTTCTCACCGGCGACAAACAGCAAGTTTCTTCCATCGCTCAAATATTTCGCAAAAGAATGGAAACCGCCGGCGGCTCGCTAGTCGCTCTAGGCAACTCCGCCCTCACCGCCGAATTCGACGCCTGGGGCAATCCCGGTGACGCCCTGCCACTCATGCGCGCCATCAAGCACCAGCTCGATCCAAACAACACGCTGAATCCTGGCCGCTTCGTTGGGGGGATCTGATCGCATGTCTGCCGAAAACAAACTCCCCATTCTCCCCAGCTCCTTCGATTCCCACCAGCCTCCCGCGCAGGAACTAATCGATAAGTGTGTCCACTGCGGCTTCTGTCTCCCCGTCTGTCCCACCTACGTCCTCTGGGGTGAAGAAATGGATTCCCCGCGCGGCCGCATCTATCTCATGAACATGGCCCTCAACGGCGCCACCCCCCTCAACGAAAAATTCGTCAGCCATTTCGATTCCTGCCTCGGCTGCGTCGCCTGCATGCCCGCGTGCCCCTCCGGCGTCGAATACGGCAAACTCATCGAAGCCACGCGCGCCCAAATCGAACGCAATTACAATCGTCCCGCTTTCGACAAATTCCATCGCCGCCTGCTCTTCGAAACCTTCACGCATCCCGCTCGCCTCGATCTACTTCGCTGGCCGCTCCTCGTCTACCAAAAATCCGGCCTGCAATCTGCTCTTCGTGCCATCGGCTTCTTCAAGCTTCTCCCCAACTCCATCGCCGCCATGGACACATTGCTCCCTCCCGTCACGCCCACCGAGCCCGTCGCGCCCGTCACTTTCGCGCAGGGCGAAAAGCGCCGCCGTGTCGGCCTCCTCCTCGGCTGCGTCCAGCGCACTTTTTTCTCTCACGTCAACGCCGCCACCGCCCGCGTCCTCTCCGCCGAAGGCTGCGAAGTCGTCGCCCCACAAAATCAAACCTGCTGCGGCGCGCTCTGCGTCCACGCCGGAGAAGAATCCGCGGCGCTCGCCTTCGCCCGCCACACCATCGACATCTTCGAACAAGCCAACATCGATTCCATCGTCATCAACGCCGCCGGCTGTGGCTCCAACATGAAAGAATACGGCCACCTTCTTCGCAACGATCCCGCCTACGCCGATCGCGCCCAACGCTTCGCCGCCAAATGCAAAGACGTCACCGAACTCCTCGCCGAACTCCCCCCGCGCGCCAAGCGTCATCCTCTTCAAGCTCGCGTAGCCTTCCACGATTCCTGCCATCTGCAAAACGCCCAGGGCATTCGCACGCAACCCCGCCAACTCCTCTCCCTAATCCCCGGCCTCACCCTGCTAGAGATTCCCGAATCCCAAATCTGTTGCGGCTCCGCTGGAATCTACAATCTAGTCCAACCCGAACCCGCCACCGAACTAGCCAATCGCAAAGCCACCCTAATCTCCGCCCTCACTCCAGCCCCCGACGTAGTAGCCACCGGCAACCCCGGCTGCCTTCTCCAACTCCAATCCTCCCTATCCAAATCCCCCCGCCCCATCCCAGTCCTCCACACCATCCAACTCCTGGACGCCTCCCTCCGCAGCGCTCCCCTAATCTCCCTCCTCTGATTCTTACGTTCTCCATGGCACAGCCACTCCTGCGCTCCTGGGTCACGTAGCGCTGGCTTCATGCCAGCGTCTTGGGTTCTCCCCTCTTCGTAGGCAAGCCCGTAAAATCCCCAAATCTCGCCCCTGGTATCACCACAAAAAGTCCTCGAAATGAGCCATGTAGTGGCGGGTCTTTAGACCCGTGCAGTGCTCTTGGGTTCCCCTCGGGGTTCCCACCAACATAAAACCCCCCGTCATTCCGAACGAAGTCCGCGCAGTATGGAATCTCTCTTCGTCGTTCCGTCTAACCAACACGTGGCACCGCCACTCCTGCCTGTGCTCCTGGGCAACGTAGCGCTGGCTTCATGCCAGCGTCTTGGGTTCTCCCCTCTTCGTAGGCGAGCCCGTAAAATCCCCGAATCTCGCCCCTGGTATCACCACAAAAAGTCCGCGAAGTGAGCCATGTAGTGGCGGGTCTTTAGACCCGTCCTGTGCTCTTGGGTTCCTCTCGGGGTTCCCACCAACAAAAAACCCCCCGTCATTCCGAACGAAGTCCGCGAAGTGGATCCCTCTTCGATCAATCCGTCATGGCCACACAAAAAAACGCGAGTTGTCATCCCGAGGAGTCTGCAACACCTTAAAATCCACCTCCTCCGTTCCTTCACTCCCTTTGCCCACCCCGCCTCCTCCACTTTCCCCCTACCATCCCCGCCCATTTCGCGGTACTTTCTCCTCACGCGGACCATCGTCCCAATTTCATATGACACACCCGCCACTCCGCCACGCACCCCTCTCTCGCCGCGAAGCGATGGAACGCATCTCCCGCGCCAGCGAGGAATCTCGCCGCATTTGGCTCAAGGCCCAACTCGCTGGCCGGGACGCCACGCACACGCGCCAAACCGCAAGTGCCCAAGTGGAAGAGCTCGCCCATGACCGCGAATTCCGCCGCCGCTACCGCGACAAAATGCTCGCCAGGATTCTTCACGCCGCCATCACCGGTACCCGCGCTGGCATGGGCAATATCCAGCTCTTCGATCGCCCCTCCCGTCTCCTGCGCCTTCACATCTCGGAAGGATTCGCCTCTACCTTCCTCTTTCATTGCTCTTCCATCACCCCCGGCCACGGTGTCTGCGGCCTCTCCGCGCAAACTCGCTCCCGCGTCGTTGTGGAAGACGTCACCGACAGCTCCATCTTTCTTCGCCATCCTATTTTGGAAACTATCCTTGATGCAGGCGTCCGCGCCGTCCAATCCACTCCTCTCGTCAGCTCTCGCGGACATGTCCTCGGCGTCTTCTCCACCCACCATAAAGCTCCGCATCGCCCCAGCGTCCGCGATCTGCAAACCATCGACTACTTCGCCCAATGGGCCGCGACCCTCCTCGAATGGCATGACTCCCCACTCCACCCCCGCCGCGACGTCGCCAAATCCCGCAATCCCCGCCTCAAGTCTAAATAATCGACAACCCCGGCATAGTTATTATTGTAGTTATTCCGCGAAATCAATAGAATGGCCCTTGCGAGCCCTAATCTCGCGAACCCAGGTTGTATTCAACGGCGTCCGCCAGACCAGTCCCTGCTCTGGATCGGCCGCAAAAGGGTCCGGGCCCAGGCCTTCGACAAGCTGAATCAATCGAGGTGCCCCCGTGGCTGCCAAAGTAGCTCAGCGAAAAAAGAGTCGCCCCACTCGCCTCAAAACCGCTGCGCCCCGCACTGCCAAAACCGATAGCCTCCTCATCGTTGCCATTGGCGCTTCTGCGGGTGGCATCGAAGCATTTTCAGATTTGCTCAGCCACTTGGCCTCCGACACCGGCATGGCCTTCGTCCTCATCCAGCATCTCGACCCCACCCACCACAGCATGCTCGCCGAATTGCTCTCCAAAAAAACTTCCATGAACGTCCACGAAGTCACCGACGGCATGCGCGTTGAAGCCGATCACGTCTACGTCATTCCTCCCGACGCTACAATGTCCATCACTGACCACTCTCTCCAGCTCACCCCTCGCGAACAATCTCACGGCGTCCATATGTCCATTGATCATTTCATGCGTTCTCTCGCCGAAGCCGAAGGCAATCGCGCCATCGGCGTCATCCTCTCCGGTACCGGCACCGACGGCACGCTCGGCATGGCTGAAATTCAGGCGCAGGGCGGCGTCACCTTTGCTCAGGATGAAAACACCGCGAAATACGACAGCATGCCTCGCAGCGCCATCTCCGCCGGCTCCGTTGACTACGTCCTCCCGCCGAAGAGCATTGCCAAGGAACTGGCTCGCATCGCTCAACACCCTTACGTCGCTCGCGCCAGTTTTGTCGACGCCGAACAGCCCCTGCCCTTGGAGAGCTCCGGCCTCAACACCATCTTCCAACTCCTCCGCCGATCTTCCGGCGTGGATTTCACCCACTACCGCCAGACCACCATCCTTCGCCGCATTCAACGCCGCATGGTCGTCCACAAAATCGCCAAGCTCAACGACTACCTCAAATACGTTCGCTCCGATCCCGCCGAAATCAAGGCTCTATATCAGGACATCTTGATCAATGTCACCAGTTTTTTCCGCGGCCCCAAAATGTTTGACGCCCTCAAGTCCGAAGTCTTTCCCAATATCTTGAAGCACCGCCCCGAGGGTTCCACCATCCGCTGCTGGACCCCAGGCTGCGCTTCCGGAGAAGAAACCTACTCCCTCGCCATCGCTCTCCTCGAATTCCTCGGTGACAGAGCCGCGGAAACTCCCATCCAGTTCTTCGGCACGGACGTCAGCGATCCCAGCATCACCAGGGCCCGCAGCGGCGTCTACCCCGAAAATATTCAGGGTGACGTTTCCCCCGAACGCTTGCGCCGCTTCTTCACCAAGGTCGAGAACGGCTACCGCATCAGCAAATCCATTCGCGATGTTTGCATTTTCGCCCAGCACAACGTCCTCAGTGATCCTCCCTTTTCCCAGATGGACGTCATCTGTTGCCGCAATCTCCTCATCTATCTCGAACCCATCCTGCAGACCAAAGTCATCTCACTCTTCCATTACGCTTCCCGCTCCAACGGCTATCTCGTCCTCGGCAGTTCCGAAGGCGTTGGGCCCACCGCCAATCTCTTCACCCCCGTGGATCGCGGCCAGAAAATTTTTCTCAAGAAGTCCACCGCCGCTCGCCAGTCCGTCAGCTTTTCCCTCACCAATCCCGCCGAACGCGCGGAACTCGGTGCCATCCGTGTTCCCGCCAAACCCCCGGACAATACCTGGAATTATCTCGAGGCTCAAAAAGAATTTGACCGCCGCCTTCTCAGTCACTACGCTCCCGCCACTGTCTTCATCAATGAAGACCTGGAAATCATTCACACTCGCGGCGCCATCAATCGTTATCTGAAAATTTCTCCCGGCCGCGCCAGCTTAAGCGTCCTCAAAATGGCCCGCGAAGGCCTGCTCATGGATCTCCGCAACGCCATCGCCCGCGCCAAAAAAGATAACGTTTCCGTCCGCAAGCAGAACGTGGAGATTAAAGACAGCGATTCTCCCCGCGCCGCCCGCTCCATCCACAACATCCGCTTCGAAGTCGTTCCCATCACCGTCGGCAATCTCAAGGAAATGTATTTCATGGTCATTTTCCAGGACGAATCGGCCGAACCCCGCCGTGGCAAATCAGCGCGCCGTGCCGCTCCCCAGCGTCAGTCCGAAGCCTCCACCGCCAGAATCCTCAAGCTCGAACAGGAACTCAGCGCCACCAAGGAATATCTCCAGTCCGTCATCGAAACCCAGGAAGCCACCAACGAGGAACTGCAAAGCGCCAACGAAGAAATTCTCTCCAGCAATGAAGAGTTGCAAAGCACCAACGAGGAACTGGAAACCGCCAAGGAAGAACTTCAGTCCGCCAACGAAGAACTCACCACCGTCAACGACGAACTCCGCAACCGCAACATTGAAGTCACCCAGGCCAACAATGACCTCACCAATCTCTTTTCCAGCATCGACGTCGCCGTCATCATGATCGATCGCGATCTCACCATCCGCCGTTTCACTCCCGAAGCTCAAAAATTCCTGGGCCTGATCCCCGCCGACATCGGCCGCCCCTTACTCAACATCAACCCCACCATCGAAATCCCGGACTTTCAGACCATGGTCCTCACCGTAATGTCCACCTTCCACACGGTAGAAAAAGAAATCCATTCCCACGATGGCGCCCGCTACCAGCTCCGCATCCTCCCCTACCACACCTCCGATGACCGCATCGACGGCGCCGTAATCACCATAATCGCCATCTCCTCCGCCAACGCTGCCCCTTAACCCGCAGTAAAAAACCTGGCAGTCCAAGTAGTGGCGGGTCTTTAGACCCGTGCTGTGCTCTTGGGTTCCTCTTGGGGTTCCACCAAAAAAACAATTCGTCATTCCGAACGCAGTCCGCGAAGTGAGGAATCCTCTTCGATCCACATAACTCCTCCCACCACTCTCCGCGCCCTCTGCGTTAAATCCTATCCCGGCCCATCGTCCCCGCATATTACTAATCATTTATTAATAGAGTGAATTAACCATAACCATACTACCCATCCTCCCCATTTCCGTTCTATACTTCTCCTGTGACGCTGCCTCGCTTCGCTTTCGCGGCGGACTATTGGGGGGATCGTGCGGTGGTTTGCCGCGCCCTCGAAAATCGGCCCGGACCCATCGTCGATCAACAATTTGGCATTTTCGAATCCTGGTCACACGCCAACTCCTTCGCCACAAAACTCAACGAAGGCCTGGACCTCACTCCCTCCAACTCTCGCCAAATCGTAACCAGCGCCACTCTCGCTGCCTCCTCCGTTCTGCGCGCACCCGTCGCCGACCGCATCTGGCGCCGTGCTCCCGTTCTCGTCGCCGCCGAACAACTCCAATGGCGCAGCCTTCTCGCGCAGCTCGATTGGGCTGCCACTTTTTGTAAACTCTCCGAGGGCCGATCCCCCAACCTCCTCAATCGCCGCACCATCCGCATCATTCAAAATGCGTTTGACCGCGCGCTTGTGCTGGTGGCCCAACGCAGACAGCATAATCACGACTTAGAGCAGGTGAGTATTAAGCTGGAAGTGTTGAGACCATGGTTGCAAGGGATCCCTAATGAAACCGTCGCGCACTGATCGTCATTCCAAAGCAAACGACAACGCCAATCCTTCCCCCTCCTCCTCTATCTCTCTTCCACCGCTTCCACCCTCTTTACAACCCGTTGACTCTTCTCCCTGGATCGGCGCCTCCGATCTCGCCCCTCGCGCACAGCACTTGCTTGCCCTCGCCCTTCGCAGTTCCACCGCCGCCGTTGCCGTCTTCGATGAATCTTTTCGCTGCACCGCCGTCAACTCCGCTCTTTTCTCCGTCAGCCGCATTCCCCCGCAAGCGTGCCTCGGCAAAACCTTGCCGCAGCTCCTCGGTGGTCGTCCAGGGCAGGTCCATCGCGCATTTAAATTTGTTCGCGACACCGGCGCCACTCTGCGCCATGTTCCTCTCAGCCCGCTCGCCCCGAACCAGGCCGCCGCCAGGCATTGGATCGCCGATTTTTTCCCCTTGCGCGATCCTTCCAGGGGAATTCACTGGATCGGCACCACTCTTTCCGAAGCTCCAAGAAAAACGCATCTCCGTCAAAAGCTCTACCATGTTTCCGGCCGCAATCTGTCAACCGATCCCACCACCGCCGAATTTCACGCCGCCCCCACCGAGGAAATCGCGGAAACCTGCGAACCTGTCCTCCGCCGTTCCCTCGACCTCTTAGACCGTTCCATGGCTCTTCGCCGTCAGATTTCAGAGATGCGCTTGGCCGCCAGCCTCCATCGTCGCTCTCGCCCAGTGATCTGGGTAAAACCCATCGGCCCTTACTTGCAAGTCGCCTCGGTCTCTCTCGAAACCTCCGAGCAAAATCTGGCCGCCAAGGAATCATCTTCCGACGAAAAATTTTCTGCCGACCTCAGCGCCCGCG
Organism: Candidatus Acidiferrales bacterium; assembly: GCA_963709705.1. GTDB lineage: Bacteria > Acidobacteriota > Terriglobia > Acidiferrales > UBA7541 > Acidiferrum. The sequence continues at coordinate 951,538 of CAVPXU010000008.1, read as the reverse complement.
AATTGCAGGTCGTCCGCTTGTTGGCGGAAGGGAACAGCAATAAACAAATCGCCCTAACCCTCGACCTCAGCACCAGAACCATCGAAACCTACCGCGCCCGCCTGATGATCAAACTCGATCTCCACTCCCTGGGCGAACTAATCCGCTACGCCGTCCGCCACCTCCTGATCCAAGCCTAAAAAAAATAAAAAAATAACTAGCACAGCCACTCCCACCTGTCTCGCGTCTTCATGTAGCGCTGGCTTCACGCCAGCGCTCTTGGGTTCCACGCCAGCTCTTGGGTTCTCACCTCCGCCTGGGGGCACGACAAATCGTGCCCCACGTAGTGGCGGGTCTTCAGACCCGTGCTTCTCTCTTGGGGTTCCCACCAACAACGCGATCACCTTCTCCGCGCCCTCCGCGTTAAATCCCCTCTCCCCCATGTCAGTATTACTACGGTATTGACCCAGCAACACGACACGCGCACTCTGTCCGAAAGGTCAGGGAGGCTATCCACTCATGAATCACTTTCTCCTCTGCAATAACGCCACTTGCGGTTTTGTTTTGGACGTGCGCATCGATGGCATTCCATCTCCTCGAAACTGGCTGCTCTTCCACCGTTGCCCACAGTGCGGCTCCAACTGGTCCACTAACAAACCCGTCTCCGCCCGTGCCTTGTCCCCGTCCCGTCGCGCCAAATTGCCTTTTTGCCCGTGCTGCCAGCGTACCGCACGCGCCAAAGCACATATTTCTTCCGCGCCTTTGATTTCCGCCCAAGCGCATAGAGCGGGGAACGCGGTGTTATAAATCCGTCCGCTGCGTTCCCACGCCGCGCCTTTTTTCCGTCGACTTTCCGCCCGAAGGTTGCCCTGTGTGATTGGAGAAATTGCCGTTCAGATAAGCAGTGCCAGAAAAGCAGTTCCAGAAAGGAGGTTTTGCGCGATGTCAACCCCAGCCCACTCGCCCAAACCCCAATCGAATAATAGTTGTACTCCACAAACCCTGATACACACCATTAAGGCCCTGCACACAATTGTCGTCAGCCTCATGGCCGATCAAGCCGCTCTACGCCGTACCATGCTCGAAGATCCCGCCTTCGCCCTCAGCTATCAAGTGCATCTGAAAGCAGCCACCATCACCGCCAGGCCTCTGCTTTCAGAAGCTCTAGATTCCTACGACGCCCTCCTCGAGGGCATCTCCCTCTTCGATGACTGGATGCACTAACTGCTCACAGCCAGTCCAGCTTGACTGGATGCACCGTTGTGGCACAGCCACTCCTGCCTGTGTCTTGGGTTATGTAGTGGCAGAACTTCACATCGGCCACTCCGCCCCCAGGGCGCCTTTTGCGCGGGGCCCCTCCCTCTTCGTACGGTCACAATACAGTCCGCGAGCCAAGTAGTGGCGGGTCTTTAGACCCGTGCTTGTGCCCTCTTGGGTTCCTCTTGGGGTTAACCAACCTAACAACCCGTCCTTCTGTCAGCGCCGGTGCAAAAATCCCCATAGTGCCGGTTGAATTTTCCCCACCCCCTGATGTGGTACACCGTAGCCTACTCCGCATGGAGGAGGTTCCGAGACTTGTTAAGGGGGAAAGACGTGCAAGAACTAAAAGAACTGCAACGGCAAGGGATGAGCATCCAGGCGATCAGCAAGCTGACCGGCTGGGATCGCAAGACGATTCGAAAGTATATGCAAGCGGCGGGGGTGGCACCGGAGTACGGGCCGCGTACACCGCAACCAAGTAAGCTCGATGCGTTTAAGCCGTACTTGGAGGAGCGTCTGCGTGCTGGGGTGTGGAACGCGCGGGTGCTGCTGCGCGAACTGCGTGAACGGAACTACACGGGGAGCTACACGATTCTGACGGACTGGTTGCGGCCGCAACGCAGGTCGGCACGAGTGGTGGCGGTGCGGCGCTTCGAGACAGCTCCGGGCAAGCAGGCGCAGGTGGATTGGGGACATCTGGGCACGCTGGAGATGGCCGGGCAGGAGCAGAAGCTGCACGGATTCACCTTCACGTTGGGTTACAGCCGAAGAATGGTGGCGGAAGCAGCATTGGATCAAAAACTGGGCACGCTGCTGCGGCTGCACGAAGTGGCGTTCCAGCAGATCGGCGGAGTGCCGGAGGAGATTCTCTACGACCGCATGAAGACGGTGTGGCTGGGGACGGATGAACGAGGCGAGATCGTTTGGCACCCGGTGTTTAAGGACTTTGCGCACTACTGGGGCTTCACGCCGCGGCTGTGTCGGCCGTATCGGGCACAGACGAAAGGGAAAGTGGAAGCGGGCGTGAAGTATGTGCGGCGGAACTTTTTGTGTGGTTTGCAGGGGCGCGAGCCCAGCAGCCTGAGCGATCTGAACGCACAGTTGCGCGAGTGGGTTTGGGGAGTAGCGAACCAGCGGGTACACGGAACGACGCATGAGCAAGTGGCGGTGCGCTGGGATGTGGAGCAGTTCAGTTTACAGTCGCTGGCGGGGCAGCCGCCGTATCCATACGTGGATGGCGAACTGCGCAAAGTGGCGCGGGATGCCTACGTGGACTGGCAAGGTAGTCGGTATTCGGTGCCCTGGCAGTATGCGGGCCAGGAAGTGTGGGTGCAGGAGATCGCGGAGGAAGTGGATATCCGCACGGGCCGTGAGCGGATTGCCATGCACGGCAAGGCGCAACGGAAACACAGCGTGCTGACGTTCCCGCCACACCATCAGGGGATTCCGCTGGGAGCGCGAAGAGCGGAAAGCAAGATCCTGATTCATCTGCGGCAGAGCGCGCCGGTGGTGGAGAAGCGTTCGTTGGCAGCGTATGAGCGCGTGGCGAACGGAGGTGGGCGATGAACACTCCGATCGAGCGGTTACAGACGGCGCTGGAGGCGCTGGGATTGAAAGCGGTGCAAGCCCGGCTAGAGAACTTGCTGGAACAAGCGTCGAAGAAAGAGCCGAGCTATGCGGACTTTCTTGATGAGTTGCTGTGCTGCGAGGTGGAAGCACGAAGGACTCGGTACCTGCGTGCACGGCTGCAGCTGGCGCATTTCCCGTTCGTGAAAACCTTCGAGCAGTTCGATTTCGGCTTTCAGCCTTCGCTTGATGAGCGGCAGCTTCGAGAGTTGCGTTCGCTGCGGTTTATCCACGAAGCCAGCAACGTGATTTTTCTGGGGCCACCGGGCGTGGGGAAAACGCATTTGAGCGTGGCGCTGGCGGAAGAAGCGATCCGCTCGGGGATGGGAGCGTATTTCATCACCGCGCACGATCTGGCGGCGGACTTGGGGCGCGCGTATCGCGAAGGCCGGTTGGATCGGCGGATGCGCGTGTACCTGGCACCGAAAGTTCTGGTGATCGATGAAGTGGGCTATCTGCCGCTGGACGATCTGGGAGCCACGATTTTCTTCCAGTTGGTGAGCGCGCGATATGAACGTGGGAGCATCATCCTGACCTCGAACAAAAGCTACGGGGACTGGGGATCGATCTTCGGCGACTCAATCATCGCCACGGCGATCCTGGACCGACTGCTGCATCATTCGACGACCATCAACATTCGCGGCGAGAGCTACCGGCTGAAGGATCGCCGCAAGGCCGGCTTGGTGCCGCCTCGAGGGCAGGAAGGAGCGGAGGCCGCGGCTCGTTCCCTGGCCTCGGACTCCGTTGCGCCCAAAACGCGCCAAAAGACGGCGCTGGGCTCCACTCCGTCCGAGGCCAGGGAGGCCCATTCATGAAGTTCAGGGGTGGGGAATTTCCAACCGGTACAAAGGGGAATTTTCAACCGGAATTGACACTTCCAAACAGAGTCCGAGTAGTGGCGGGTCTTTAGACCCGTGCTGTGCCCTCTTGGGGTTCCTCTTGGGGTTCTAACCAACCTAACAACCCGTCCTTCCAAACGGAGTCCGCGAAGTGAGGAATCCCTCTTCGATCCCACCCCGCCCCCCCACAAATACCGCCGGATCGCCTCCGAATACCACGTATACAAATTCGGTTTCCGATGTCAGCAACTCTTTCCACCGCCGTGGAATCACCAGCGAGTTGCCAATCCGCGCCACAAGTCCGCTCGAATTTTCGCGCCAATAATTCCACAACAGAAACGCCACAACCTAAACCCATCATTTCCTCCTGGCAGCAGCCTCTGCTCCTGGTAATCGCCACCCTCCAACTCTATCTCCCCGCCTGCCATCTCCTTACTCTGCCGCTCGCCCAGGCCAGCCTGCCCATCAGTTGTCCAGCAAATAAATCCATGCGCAATTTTCACCCGCCGCTTAGGTACTTTTGACAGTTCTCACCGGCCCCAACCCCCTATATCCTCCCGCCAACTAACACCAGTGGGAGGGTCCGGCTCGAGATACCCCCTACCTCCGGAAGAGCGCCTTACCAAGGGTGCAATTCTTTCCATCGAGTCGACCGGATCCTCTCGCTTCCGCCCCAGCGCTAGGACGCAACTCACGTCCCGCAACTCACGCCCAAGGAGAAGCGTCTATGTCGGCCCCGGGAATTGCCATCGTACCCACGGAACTGAAACCTCAATTCTTCGATGGCCTCGTTCCTCAAGCCCGCAGGGCCATCCTCAGCGCCGCTCTTCAGCGTCGCTATCCCGCCAATTTTGTCATCACGAACCACGGCCACGCTGCCGATCATTTTTTCCTTCTTACCAGAGGCCTTGCCCGCTATTTCTTCGTTACCGAACAGGGCAAGAAACTTCTTTTCCAGTGGATTGGACCAGGAGACCTTTTCGGCGGCCGCGCTGTTTTGTCACGCGGTACTTCCTATCTCCTCAGCACAGAAACGGTCACGGATAGTTCCGCCCTGGTTTGGGATCGCTCCACAATCCGCAGCCTCGTCGGCCGCTATCCTCGATTGCTGGAGAACTCTTTGTTGACCGCGTCAGACTATATGACTTGGCATCTCTCCTCCTACGTAGCCCTCGCTTGCTACACTTCCCGCCATCGCGTCGCTTTGGTCCTCGTCACTCTCGCCCGCACCATCGGCCAAAAAGTTCCCGGCGGCATCGCGCTCCGGATCACCAACGAGGATTTGGCCAACGCCGCCAACGTCACTCCCTTCACCGCAAGCCGCCTCATCAGCGAGTGGCACCGCGACCATATCTTGCTAAAACGTCGCGGCAAAGTTCTCCTCCGCTCCCCCGAACGCCTCTTCCTACGCACCATGTAACCGCGCTTCCCAGCTTTTCACCTTGCCTGTTGCTCTCGGGTCATGTAGCGCTGGCTTTATGCCAGCGTCTTGGGGTCTCCCCGTAGGCCGCCGCATCGCCCGTGCTCTTGGCTCGCCCGTGCTCTCGGGTCATGTAGCGCTGGCTTTATGCCAGCGTCTTGGGGTCTCACCGTAAGCCGCCGCATCGCCTGTTGTTCTTGGCCCGCCCGCGCTCTTGGGTCGCCTGTTGCTCTTGGGTCATGTAGCGCTGGCTTTATGCCAGCGTCTTGGGGTCTCCCCGCAGAGCCGCCGCATAGCTGCGCCCCAAACCCGCACAAACTCAAAACGAAAATCGATTGTTCCCCCCTCCTCCCCGACCTAATTGCCCCCGTGCATTCTCCAACTTGCTCTCCCGCAACGACACATTCCATTCCACATGTGATCCTTTTCTTGCGCCAATGAGTCCACTCCCTCAATCCCCCAATCTCGTCTTGGACGCCTTTCAGGAGGAGGCTATCACCGATCTATCTCTCGTCCGCATTCTTGTAGTAGATGATTTTGTCGATTGGCAACGCTGTGTCTGTGACTATCTTCAGCAAAATCGCAGATTCCAAGTGATCGCCGTCGCGTCCGACGGTCTTGAGGCCGTTCAAAAAGCCCAGGAACTAAAGCCTGATCTCATTCTGTTGGACATCGGCCTTCCCCATCTCGATGGCATCGCCGCTGCCCGTCAAATTCGTAAAGTCTCCCCCAATTCCAAAATTCTTTTCTTGTCGCAGGAACTCGACCCCGCCGTGGCTCAAGCCGCCCTGAGCTCCGGTGGGGACGGTTACGTCATTAAGTCCCGTGTAACCCAGGAATTGTTCCCCGCTATCGAAGCCGTTCTACTCGGCAAGAAATTTGTAATCTTAAAGTCGCCTGATCGTGAATTCTGATTTTTCAGTTGCACAATCGCCGCAGGGGAAGGGAACTGATTCCTTAGCGCTCTCTTTTTAGCGCCGCGAACAAACTTTGTCATGCCAGCCTACTTCAGAATCGATAAGGAACGCCGGCTGGTCATGACCACTTTCTCTGGTGTCTTCACAGCCGCCGACGGCTTGTCGCACCAGGAAAAACTCCTCAAGGATCCAGTCTTCCATCCCAGCTTTTCTGAATTGCTCGACTGTACCCACATCACCAAAGCCGATCTCGCACCCGATGACGTCCGCAGATTAGCCCAAAGGACCATCTTCGCGCCCAATGCCCGCCGCGCCATCCTCGTATCCGGCGATTACATATTTGGATTGGCCAAAATGTTCGCAGTCTTCCGCGAACTCGCCGGTGAAAAGGGAATTCGCGTCTTTGACAACCTCGACGAAGCCCTCTGGTGGGTCTTTTCCGGCAACGTTAATTCCTGAAATATCTATCGGCACCATGTCCTCGCGCCTCCTGGGCTAGATAACTCTCAATTCTCGTCCCAGACACTGTTACTTTTGACGATACCCGCCCCTCCCAAACCCCCTTTATCCTCGGGCAGATTTGATTCTGACTGACCAACAACAATGAGTTCCCTCTCCATCAGTCTGATTGCCTTTGCATTTGTCTTCGGAGGCGCCATGGTCGGCATGGCCCTTCGTTCCATCTTGCCGCCGGGTCACCTCGATGGTGATTCCAAAGACGTGGTGAAGCTGGGCATGGGCCTGGTCGCCACTTTGGCCGCTCTCGTACTCGGCCTCCTCACCGCTTCCGCCAAATCATCCTTAGATATCCAGAATACCGAACTCACGGAGATGTCCAGCAAAATCGTCTTGCTCGACCGCGTCCTCGCCCATTACGGCCCAGACGCCCAAGACGCGCGCATCCAGTTGCGCCGGGGCATCGTTAGCACTCTTAATCTCGCTGCACCCATCGATGAAGCCCATGCTTCCCGGCTCGAACCGCCCGCGGATCGCGAAGGTCTCTACGACACCATCGAAAAACTCTCTTCCACAAACGATGAGCAACGCTTCGCCAAGTCTCAAGCCTTGAGCCTTCTGATGTCTTTGGGTCAAACCCGCTGGTTGATTATGGAACAACAAGTCGGTGCGGTCCCGGTTCCCCTGTTGCTTGTCCTGGTTTTTTGGCTCTCGATTATTTTTACCAGCTTCGGCCTCTTCGCTCCGCGCAATATCACCGTGGTGATAAGCCTCTTGGTCTCCGCCCTCTCCGTTTCCGGCGCAATCTTCCTCATCCTCGAAATGTACTCCCCCTACACCGGCCTGATTCGCGTCTCCACCGCACCCCTACGCGAAGCCCTAACCCATCTAGGCCAGTAGCCCCCACAGCAGTGCCGCAGCCGACCCAACGGAGCCCGCGAAGTGAGCCACGTAGTGGCGGGTCTTTAGACCCGTGCATTGCTCTTGGGTTCCTCTTAAGGTTCCCACCAACATAACAACCCCGTCATTCCGAGTAGTGGCGGGTCTTCAGACCCGTGCAGTGCTCTTGGGTTCCTCTTAAGGTCCCCACCAACAAAACAACCCGCGTCATTCCGAACGAAGTCCGCGAAGTGAGGAATCCCCCTTCGCTTACCCCGCCACCACAACACCGGTCACATCCCCCCAATTTTCTTGGTCCTAGTTCCCGCTCCCGAGCGATCAGAGCTTCAGCTCCGACATTAGAGCCAAGAACGTAAGGGCTTCAGCCCCCGGAAGAAGCCCACGGATCGCTTTGCGTCATTCTCACGCAAGCATCATGGCATTCTCAAATCGCCATGTCACACTATGGGTGTCACCAGAGGCAAAACCATGCTCCCCTTCAAACTCGTCTACCACGAACGCTACGACCTCCATCTGGGCGCCCACGTCTTCCCCTCGCAAAAATTCAGGCTCCTCGCCGAAACCCTCCTCGCCGACGGTACGGCCACCCACCAAGATTTCCTACGCCCAGCCCCTGCCTCCGACGCCGACATCCTTCGCGTCCACACCGCCGACTGGGTCAACAAACTAAAAACGGGCACGCTGACTCGCAGCGAGGAAATGAAGCTCGAAGTCCCTTACTCGCCAGAATTGGTAGAAGCCTTCTGGCTGGCCGCAGGCGGCACCATCGCCGCAGCCGAGTCCGCCCTGCATGACGGCTTCGGCTGCAATCTCGGTGGCGGCTTCCATCACGCCTATCCCGGCCACGGCGAAGGTTTCTGCGCCATTCACGATGTCGCCGTAGCCATCCGCCGGCTCCAGCACGACAGTGCCATCCGCAAGGCCATGGTCATCGACACCGACGTTCACCACGGTAATGGCACCGCCGCAATCTTCTCGAACGACGACTCCGTCTTCACCCTCTCAATCCACCAACTCAACAACTACCCTGCGCACAAGCCAGCCTCCAGCCTGGACCTCAACCTGGAAGATGGCGTTGCCGACGATCAATATCTGCAAACTCTTCTGCCCGCAGTCCGCCACTCCCTCGATAATTTCCAACCCGACATGGTTTTTTACGTCGGTGGCGCCGATCCCTATCGCGACGATCAGCTGGGCGGCTTGGATATTTCGATGGAGGGTCTAAAGTCACGTGATCGAGGTGTGTTCGAAGAAGCAATAAAACGAAAAATCCCCGTGGTCACTACGCTAGCAGGAGGTTACGCCAGGCGCATCGAAGACACGGTTCGAATCCACAGGAACACAGTTTGTGCCGCACAAGAAATTGCCGCGGCCTTCCCGCAGGCTCGCCCGGCAGGGAACTAAGGCCGAACCGCCGCAGCCGCCGAGGCCCCCGCGGGCGCGGCCGCACGATCAATCGCATTCGCCAGCGATTTTTCAAAGTCGTCGGGATCGAATCCATCCGACCGAAAAGCAATCTTCCCGCTGCGATCCAGGATCACCGTGGTGGGAAATGAATCCACTCGCAAAAGCCGGTCAAGGCCGTCGGCGAACAACGCGGGAGTCTTGGGCTTTTCCTCCGCCAGAAATGGCGCCACCAGCGATTCATCGTCGTCGCAGTTCAGCGCATAAAACACAACATCCGGCTTCGACGCATAACGCGCCGCAACTCTCTCGAACAGCGGCTCCAATTCCTTGCAAGGTCCGCACCATGTCGCCCAGAAACTCAGCACCACAATCTTCCCTTTGGCATCCGCAAGCCGCACCGGACTCCCATCGCTCACCTTCCGTAACACGAAATCGTAAGGTTCTTTGCCATTGGGATTGCGCGCGGGCTTCGTGGACGTGGCCGCCGCCGTGCTCGCGTCGAACGCGTGCAGCATATAATCCCCCAACCCGTCTTCCGATCCATGAGCCAGCCGCCACACATTCCCGATTTTCTTGCGCAGCTCGGCGCGGGAAGTGGCGCTATTCGCCCCATCGGTCAGCGCAAACGCCCGCGCATATTCCTGGATCGCCGCATTCGGGTCCTTATTCAATTCTGCGAGTTCGCCCAGCTTCTCCGCCGCGTTGGCATTGGGCACAAGGGCATAGCTCGCCTCAAAATCCTTCTGTGCGTTCACGTTGTCGTTCAACTTCTGATAAAGGTCCCCACGCATCAGCAGCAGGGAAGACTTATCCTTTTTCTTCGAAGCCTCCCAGTCCTCCGGAGAAACCCGTGGTGACTTATCGGCCTGCGTCGTGTGGTCCACATACTCCAACACACGGCTGCAATAAAAAACCGCGCGCCGGTAGCCCGGCACATCCCCGTAGCGATTCAGAAGCTGGATAGTGAGAACGGTATTGGAAATGTCGTCGGGGTTTAGCGAAACCAGCCTCTCGGAATAATCCAACGCGCGCGGAAAGTCCCGCAGTTGCAGGCTGGATTCCACCAGCGCCCGGTAAATCTGCGGCCGCTGCGTGGATTCCGGATATTTCTTTAGAAACGTCTCAAGGTTCTTAACCAGCGCGGCTCGATCGTTAGCCGCGGTGTCGATCGCTTTCTGCAGATCCTGTTTTTCGAGGTCCTGTGGCTGCGGATGTTTTTCAGCCACGGCATGCTGCGGCACCGCTACAGGCGCCGCCGGAGCTGGCGCCGAAGGTGCCGGCGTCTGAGCCTGCTGACACCACCCTGCTACCGGCGAGCACAACACCAGCAAAATCACCAGCGGGAATTTGCGAACGATCGCGTGGCGGCGGATCAACACAAACTATATTGTACCGGGGTGAAAGCACTTTTGCAGCGTGCCGGAAAGCGCTTCTGCCATCCTCCGGCCCGGCTCCTACGTTCCCTGAACGTCAACGCCGCCGGACACCGTGTGCACTTCAATGCGGCCCGAAGAAGATCCGATGTGCGCGCGCAGAGAGTGCTTGCCCTGTTCCTCAAGGATCACCGGGATATTTGTGCGAATATCCCCGGAAGTAGTTTCGGCGGTAAACAGAAAGCTCGCGCTCGGCGGCACGCGAATGTCGATAGAACCGGAGACCGACTTCAGTTCCCAATAGCGGCTCGCGCTCGGGTCGCCCGAAACGTTGACTGAACCGGAAACAGCATGAACCTTCAGGTCGCTCTTCGCCCCGTTCACCGCAATGGTGCCGCTGGCCGTGGACGCTTCCACGCGATCGCCCGGGTTGCTAATGCGAATGGATCCGGAAGCCGCGCTAACCTGCAGGTCGCCCTTCACATTGGCCACAACGATTTCGCCCGATGCGCTGTTCACCCTCAGGATTCCGCCGATCCCGGAGACGTCGATTCCCCCGCTGGCCGCGGATACCTGCGTGTCCTTCTCGACGTTGTACACGTGGAGATATCCTGAAGCCGAAGAAGCTTTAACCGGACCGCGAACACCGTCGATGGTCATGCCGCCCGACGCCACGCTGGCATCGATGTCCGTATCGTGCGGAACTTCGATCTTGTAATCGATGGAAACATTCCGGAACATCGAATTGTTCCGGCCAATGTGCACCACATTGTCATGCTGTTCCACGGGAGGATTCGCCAGAACCTCCTGAACGTTTTTCTCAGAGCCGCCGAACACCGACCATCCCGGCGTCACTTTGCCGACGATATGCACCTTGCCGTCGGCGCTTCCTCGAATCTCCACGTTGCCCGAGCCGTTATTCAACTCCAGCCGGACGGCGCCGGACACCGTAAACGTACGCTCAAAAGTATTATCCGCGGCAGTCGCGCGGGTGGGCGCCAGCGCAACGCTGGCAAACAGCAGTAAAGCGCCTGGAATCCAGGCTTGGCGGGTCGTTCTGGTCAGGGAAGTCATATGCCTCACTCTGCCCTCCTGTACAAAAGATACGCAAGTTGAAGCAATTATGTTCCCGCGGATTTGCTCAGCGTTTCATTCAAGGAACCTTGGCGGTATCCCTCCAAGTCCAGGGTTACATACGTAAATCCAACGGCTTTCAGCGCGCTGGAAATCGCAGAAGCCATCTCCGGCGTAAACGCCCGGGGCAATTCCTCGGGCGCCACCTCCACCCGTCCCAATGTGTCATGCAGCCTTACGCGGAACTGCCGGAACCCCAATCGCCGTAGCTCCGCTTCGCCCCGTTCCACCAGAGACAAACGCTCCTCGGTTACCGCTGTTCCATACGGCAGCCGCGATGCCAAGCACGCCGAAGCTGGCCGGTCCCACATGGGCAACTCGGCCCGCTGCGCCAGAAACCGAATTTCCGCCTTATGCAGTTGCGCGTCCAGAAGCGGTGTCAGCACTCGATGTTCCGTAGCCGCGCGCTGGCCAGGCCGGAAATCCGATGTGTCGTCCGCATTCACCCCATACGCGACCGCGGCAAACTGTCTTTCCGATGCAATCCCATCGAGCACGGAAAACAGTTCGTCCTTGCAGTAATAACACCGGTTCTTGTCATTGGCGCGATATGCCGGATTCTCCAGCTCCCGGGTTTCCACAAACTCGTGCTGCGCCCCGGTTGCGCGAAGAAAACTCTCCACCTGCTCCCGATCGAAAGCCGAATAACTGGCCGAAATGGCCGTAACCGACAAAGCCCGGTCACCCAGAGCACGTTCAGCAGCCCAGGCCAGATACGCCGAATCAATCCCCCCCGAAAGCGCCACGATCACTGAAGGGAGTGCAGCCAGCCGGTCAAGCAAACCCTGCTCTTTTTCCCCAGCCATCTCAGCCGGCGGCTCGCCCATCCGAATTTGTACCAAAGCACTCATCAAGCCTCAGTATATCTCAGCCCGATTCCGCAACGATACCAGACCCGCGCTGTCCTCCAGAGAAGTCCGCCACGAGCGCCCCACTCCGTCGCCTTTCGCGAGGTGGTTCTTGCCGTTGTAGCGCCGTGCCTTCAGGCCGGCATCTTGGGGCTTTCCGCTCTTATACCGCTCGCTTCCCGAAGCTGTCCGTTCTCTCTGAACCGCAAACTCACCACCACTACCAACATCCATCACTTAAAATCCAGCAACGCGTCAACCGTCCCCTTCTCCGCATCCGTCTGCAACCAATGCCCCACGGTCTCGTAATGCACCGGCAAATCCTTGAAAATCACTTCGTGGTGAGACTCCAGCCGCATCAGGAATTCTTCGAACACGATTTTATCCATCACGTCGCCCGGTTTGATCGGCCATGCATCCCGGATCATCTTTTCTCCCGCAAGAGACATCCCCGTAATCGTCATCTCGTGAAACCGGTACTGCTTGCCTTCCGTGATCGCCACCGTATACGTAACCGTGTGAGCCTGATCGTCATACTTCGCCACCGGCTCGATCTTAGCCTCCAGATAGCCAAGGTGCCCGTACTCCTCTCGCACCCGTTCCCAACCGCCTTCAATCGTCATACCATCCGCCACATCGCCGGGCTTTAACCGCATCGCTGCCTTCAGAGTCTCCGGCGGCACCGCGCTGTTCCCTTGCCACTGCGCCTCTTGCCAGTGATAAATAGCTCCGGGCGTGCACGGCACAAAAACCGGAATCTCTTCGGGAAATTTCTTGTTCGGGTCGCCCGAAAGCCGCACCTGCGCGGGTCCCAGCTTCGCCCGCAGATACCCTTGCTGCAGATAAATTGGCCGTATCGCCTCCGCCAGGAACACATCAATCGTCAGCCTCGAGTAAGGCTTGCGCAGCACCTCCGAAAGATGCTGCTTCACGGCAAGATTGCTCGCCAACGCGGGATCGCTGAACTCCATGCTGGTGATCGTTTGCGTCACGCCGGTTACTTGAAACTCCTGTTCCGAACCGTCGATCAATGGATTCGCCAGGACATAATGTTGAATCTCCGCCTTCAGCCCATGCGCCGTCAAAAAAGACGCCAGCGAATTGCCCGCCAGGTCCACCACCGTCCCGCCTTCGGGCAAAGTCCCATCGTAGAACGGCAGATCCTTCCGAATCGCTTCCGTCAGCTCGCTATCGTCAAACCACGGAAAATTATCGTACGCCACCGGCAATCGCGGCGTTTCCTCCAGATGAAACGTCAACGTCACATCATTATTATGAGTGTCGAACTTATAGTTCACCTTCGCGAACAGTCCGCTCCGCAAAAGCAGGTCGGCAGCATCCTGCAACTCCTTGCGCCCAACCTCAGTTCCGATTTGTAGTCCAGACAGCGAAGCCACCTGAGCCTCGCTGAATGTCTTCAGTCCTTCGGCGCGAATTTCTTTCAGGGTAGCCGTCTGTGGATAGGCGTGGGGTGCAAAGCTGAGGAAGAAAAGTAGAGCAAGCGGAAAGACCCGGTAACTGGACCGCATGCACCTATAGTAGCTCATCGCAAAAATTTATGCCGCTTCACGGAACACCGCTCTGCTTCAGTCCGAAGCCGCCGCCGGCTGGTTCTTACTGTGAATCTCCCGAGACTTGTCGATCACCCACTGCGGAAAGGACGGCTCTCCCAGTGGTGGCTGCCCGCGCGTAATCGCCCAATGGTCGATCCAGCCCGTGCCCTCGCCCACATATTCGTCGGGAGTGCTATACGCCGGGTCGCTGATCGCGTTTTGCAACGTGATAAACTGATATCCCCGCTTGCGCAGCAGATCCAGAACGTCGCCAATGTGATCCGCCTCCAGCCACGTCGCGTGAAGCAGCAAAACCTGTTTGGGCTCATACCCCAGCAGGTTCTTCGAAAGTTTTTCGAAGTAGTCAAAAATCGTAGTGGTATAGGAAAGATACGAACTCACCAGCTGTTGCTCCATCGCCGTGTCCTGGCGTTTCCGCGCGTCCGCATATACGCCCGCGTACATCCAGTCCCACGCATCCATCGTCACGGGAGCCACCTGATACCCGCGTTGCGCCAGAAACGCCTCCGCCTCGCGCCGCGTTTGCAGATCCATCCCCGCATCCAGGTACGGGTGCCGCAAGTACCTCAGTTTCATCTTATGCTGCGCCATCAGCAGCCGCGTAACCGTCTCCCCGCGCACAACCTCCTCTTCCCATGCCGGCAGTGTCACGCGATTCAGCGAAGTATGCGCGAACGTGTGATTGCCAAGCTCGAAACCATCGTCCAGCCACAGGTTCAGCGACTTGATGCGCTCGTCCACTTCGCCAACCTTGTACAGCTTCTGCTCGTTCACGAACCCGATCGCGGGAACTTTTTGCTCCCGCAGCGTCGTTAGCAACTTCGTGGTCATTTCCACGATTTCGGCGCCGGTCATCGAATTCGCGTCCCCGGCGGGTAGATCATCAATGGTGATGGCAACAAAGCGCTGTGGCGTGGTCTGCGAAAGAAGCGGAACGCCTGCGGCCAGCCATCCAAGCAAAACAAAAATCATGCAGCGTGCGTGAATCGCTTTCATAGCTAACCCCCCGATAAATCCCGCTAAATCCAGCCTGGCCGCCGAACCCTTCTTCCCGGTTTGATTCTAGTTCCTGCCACAAAGGATGGCAAAGACTCATGTACAAAATAGGTGGTGGAAACAACATGTCTCAACAAATGCACATTAGCGGGTCGGCGCTTCAGCGCCGGCATTCCGGGCCAGGAAAATCTGGGCTCAGCCCCTGAGGGAACTCTTCTCTTCGTACCGATTTATAAGACAGGTTCTATTCGACGGTGACCGATTTTGCCAGGTTGCGCGGTTGATCCACATCGCAGCCTCGCCGCACCGCGATGTGATACGCCAACAGTTGCAGGGGAACAATCTCCAGTAGCACCGAAAGCAGATCGGAAGTCGGCGGCAGCTCAATCAAGTGGTCCGAAGCCTCCCGCGCCAAATGATCGCCTTGCGTCGCAATCGATATCACGATCCCGTCGCGCGCCTTCACTTCCTTGATGTTCGAAACGCTCTTCTCGTAAAGCGTCATGGACGCCGGATCGGTTTCATCGCGCGTTGCCAGAACCACCACCGGCAGATTTTCGTCAATCAGCGCGTTCGGCCCGTGCTTCATCTCCCCCGATGGATAGCCTTCCGCATGAATGTACGAAATTTCCTTCAGCTTCAACGCGCCTTCCAGCGCAATAGGGTAGTGAATGCCGCGTCCCAGATAAAGAAAATCCGATTGACGGAAAAATTGCCGCGCCAGCGAATCGTACACTCCGGTAGCGTCGGCCTGCAGGATCGTTTCCACCTTGTGCGGAATTTGCAGTGATTCCAGCATCAACTTGCGAGCGTCCTCCGGCGAAAGTTTCCCGCGAATCTGTCCGAGATACGATGCAAGCAGCAACAACGCCGCAATCTGCGCCGTGAACGCTTTCGTGGAGGCCACGCCAATCTCCGGCCCCGCATGCGTCAGGATCGTTCCCGCAGCCTCGCGCGTAATCATCGAACCCTTCACGTTGCAGATCGCCAGCGTCGGCGAGCCTTTTTGCTTCGCCTCGCGCTGCGCCGCCAGCGTGTCCGCCGTTTCTCCGGATTGGCTGATGCAAACCGTAAGCGTCTTCGAATCCAGGATCGGATCGCGATAGCGAAATTCGCTGCCGTAGTCCACCTCCACGGGAATCCGCGCCAGCCGTTCAATCATGAACTTCCCGGCCAAACCTGCGTGCCAGCTCGTCCCGCACGCCACGATGCGCACATTGTGAAAGCCGCGGAATTGCTCCTCGGAAATCTGCATGTCATCCAGAAACACTTTGCCGGTGTCCTGGGAAATTCGCCCGAGCAGCGTGTCCCGGATCGCCCGCGGCTGCTCGAAAATTTCCTTCTGCATGAAATGCTTGTAGCCGCCCTTTTCCGCCATGATTGGATCCCAGGTAACCTGGTGAGCGGGCCGCTCCATCGGGTTGCCTTCCAGGTCCGTCACCCGAACGCCTTCCCTGGTCAGAATCGCAACATCCCCATCCGCCAGAAAGAAAATGTTCCGCGTGTGCTCCAGCAAGGCTGGAATATCGCTGGCCACAAAATATTCGCCGTCCCCCAGGCCGATAACCGACGGCGGCCCTATGCGCGCCGCGATCAGCTTCTGCGGATCCTTGGCTGACAAAAACACCAGCGAATAGATTCCCCGCAGGTCTTTCAGCGTCTTTCGCACCGCCTCTTCGAACGGCAAATCCTTCGCATATTTCTCCACAAGGTGCGCCACGATCTCTGTGTCCGTCTCGGTAACGAACTTGTGCCCTTCTTTCTGCAGCTTTTCCTTCAATTCCAGATAGTTTTCAATGATTCCGTTGTGCACCACCACATACTGCCCGGTGCAATCGCGATGCGGGTGCGCGTTTTCTTCCGTCGGCCGCCCGTGCGTGGCCCAGCGTGTGTGCCCGATTCCGTACGTGCCTTCGATGGGCGAGTTCTGGATTACTTCCTCAAGGTTGCGCAGTTTTCCGGGTGCTCGTCGCAGGTGCAGTTTCCCGGACGCATCCACCACCGCGATTCCGGCCGAATCATAGCCGCGGTATTCCAGCTTCCGCAGCCCTTCGATGATCACCGGGACCACCTTTTTTGTGCCGATATACCCGACTATCCCGCACATGCCAACGTTCTCCTGTTTGCCAGGCGTTTAGCTTAGCACGGGCCTGTTCGCAACCACTCCACACAGGCGCGTCGGAAGTCGCAAAAGTTACTGAGGAATGGGGTCGTTCAACGTGCGTACGATCTCATAGCTGGTCAGCTTGCCATTAGCGTCAAAGTGAAACGTCACCCGCGCCGTGACCGGTTGCATTCTTTCCGTATCGATGTGCCGGATCTTCGCGATAATCGTATCCGCCTGATCCGAAGGCTCCATCGGGTATGCTTGCGAGGACAGAAATTCCGTTACTGTTCCTTGTGTGCTCCCCAGCGGCAAATGCTCTTGCAGCATCGCCTGAATCGGCTTCAGTTGCGGATCGTCCACCACCGGCAAAGCGGGCTGCTTGCAACCAAAAACACACACCACTGCGCCAAATAAAAAAACAGAAATTAACCCTAGCTTAGACCGGTTTTCTTTGCGGCGCGGCAAGGAAGCCATCCACTCAACCTATTCCACAATTTCGAAGCGGTATTCTTCAATCACCGGATTGGCCAGCACTTCTTTGGAAATTCGTTCAAGTTGCGATTGCGCTTCGTCCCGGCTCCACCCATCAAGGTTCAGCACGAAGAATTTGCCCTGCCGGACATCCGCCACCTGCGAATATCCCAGGCCGGAAAGGGCATGTTGAATAGTCTGACCCTGCGGATCGAGCACAGTGCGTTTTGGCATTACCCAGACATGAGCTTTCATAAAGTCAGTATAACATCGGCCCTTTCTCGCGTGCAGTACGGCAACACCGCAAGCCTACCGGTTCACTTCCGCAAACGAAAAATCAAAACTGTTTGACACCAGTTTTCTCAGCTCTGCCTCGTTCAGCCCCATCTCGCCCGCGTGCTGGTATTCCCCGCGCAGCGACGTGTGAAACATTGAAGGATCGTCCGTCGAAAGCACCGTGGGAATTCCATGCCGCAGCAGTTGCGGCAGCGGGTGTTGCCGGATCGATGGCGCATCAACCCGAAGTTGCCTGGCCAATGCCCCCGTTCGAACGTTGCTCACCGGACATACTTCCAGGACAATCCGTCGCGCCGCCAGCAAATCCATTAGCGCCGGATCGTGAATCGCCGCGATTCCGTGGCCAACGCGTTCCACACTCAACAATTCCACGGCCTCGCGGATTTTTTCCGGCCCGCCAATTTCTCCCGCATGCATCAGCAGGTGCAACCCGCAATGCGCCGCGCGCCTGTAAACCGCCTGGAAATTCTTCGTCGGCACGCTCAACTCGTCTCCGCCGGTGCCGAACGCAACAATCCTCGGCGAATTGCACTGCTTCGCCCAATCGACAACCTGCATTGCGAAATCCGCGCCGAATTGCCGCACCGCGTCAAATACCCAGTTCAACCGCAAGCCTTTTGCCTCAAAAGGCTCTGCCGCCTCCAGCATCGCTTCGAAATTCGCTTGCGGATTCTGCTGCCGCAACAGCATCACCCCGATCGACAGCGTCACTTCCGCATACACCACGTTTTCCGCCAGCAACTGCTCGGCCAGGTCCGTCACGATCAGCGCGAAGTCCGCCGGTTCCCGCGCAAACGAAGTCACCCACTTGAACGCCTCAATAAACTCCGTGAAATCGCTGTAAGCATAACGTTGACGGACCTCCTCCTCGCTTACAGCTACGCCGTGCCGCGCGGCCAAAGCTGCGGCCATCGCCGGTCGAATCGATCCTTCCAGATGCAGATGCAGTTCCGCTTTCGGCAGTGCGGCGATTTTGTCAGAGAGGGCGCTATGTTCCACGGGAACCAGCTAGCGCGGCAGTGGCGGTTTTCCAGCATTGATCCATGCCGTCAACCAGTAAGAACCAACGTCCGTCGAAGCATCGGACAATTGCTTGATCAGCGGAGCCGCCGCCAGATTGTAGAAGTGATCGTAATACTCGTCCGTGTACGAACTTTGCCCGCGCTTCGCATTGCGATCGGCCAGCAGCACAGCTTCCAGCACGCTGTGCGCGTTCAGGCACATATCGAACGCGTAGTCGGTCGGGTCCGTAATAAATACCGCGTCATGCGAGTTCAACGGAAAGAACGAACCATAGCGGACGATCAGGATCGTGTTAAACCGCTCGTTCACGCCCGTTTGCCCGGTCAATCTTCCGTCATAATTCTCGGTGGTGTTAAACGGGTCGTGCGCTTCCGCAACATAATTCGCCAGGAACGCTGCGTCAATCTTCGCCTCATCCCAGTGACCCGTTTTCATATCCTCCGTCAGCTTCGCGCTGTACACGCCGATTTGCCACGGCAGCGTTCCTGTCGAGTCGATTTTGGATTTGCTGTATTTGGACAGCGCGGCCTTATAGCTGCGCGGCAAAGCCTCAAACGGGAATTTCCCATACTTATCAAGCTCAACGTAGTGGTTTTGTCTTTCGTTCGGACGCTTAGCCAGCACGTTCAGCGTATCGTTCACATGTTCGATCAGGAAGTCTCGGTTCGCCTCAAAATAATTCCGCAAATCGTAAGGTAGCGTATCGACGGCATGGTTCACGATCAGCCGCTGCGCATTCGTGCCCCACGCAATGCCAGAGC
The DNA here is from genome assembly GCA_963709705.1 of Candidatus Acidiferrales bacterium. Lineage (GTDB taxonomy): Bacteria > Acidobacteriota > Terriglobia > Acidiferrales > UBA7541 > Acidiferrum. Next base: position 932,150 of record CAVPXU010000008.1, on the reverse strand, counting down.
CCGGGTTGCACAGTTCCACCAACGCAAGGAACAGTAAGGCCTTGCCTGTGCCTCCCACTTTCCACTTCCGTTGCCGGGGCATGAATTGTGTCCTTGGCGCTTACTTGCTCGGGTTGGCCAACCTAAGCGTACTCTTCCTACGCCCGTAGAAATAATAAATCACCAGCCCGATGATCAGCCAAGTGAAGAATCGCAGCCAGTTCATGATTGGCAGGCCGGCCATCAACAGCAGGCACGTCAGGATAGTGAGCACCGGTGCGATCGGTCCGCCCGGCGCCCGGAAAGCGCGTGGCCGGTTCGGCTCCCGGTAACGCAGAATCAGCACGCCGCCGCCGACTAGCGCGAACGCGAACAGCGTTCCAATATTCGACAGATCGGCCAGCGTGCCGATGTCCAGCACTCCCGCCGGAATCCCCACCACAAATCCTGCCAGCCACGTGGAAAAATCCGGCGTGTGAAATCTCGGGTGCACCCGGCCAAAAATTCGCGGCAGCAATCCGTCGCGAGACATCGCGAACCACACGCGCGCCTGTCCCAACTGAAACACCAGCAGCGAGGAGATCATTCCCATCAGCGCGCCCAGCAAAACCACCAGCCGCACCCCGCCAAAATGCAGCTTCTTCATCGTGTTGACCACCGGCGCCGCATCCCCCATCAACGTTTGCCATGGCACCAGCCCCGTCAGCACCACAACCACCGCGATATACAGCAACGTGCAAACCACCAGCGTCGCGATAATCCCTCGCGGCAAATCCCTCTGCGGATCCTTGCATTCCTCCGCCGCCGTCGACACGGAATCGAACCCAATGTACGTGAAGAATACGATTGACCCGCCCGTCAAAATGCCCGGCCATCCGTTCGGCGCGAATGGATGCCAATTCGCCGGGTGAATAAAACGCGCGGCAAACATCACGAACACCATGATCGCCACGATTTTCAAAAACACCATGATGTTGTTGGTTTCCGCCGATTCCTTGATCCCGCGCACAAGAATCACCGTCAGCAGCATCACGATGATGAACGCCGGCCAGTTGAACCCGAAATGCCATCCGGGCCCATATATATCATTGCCCTGCAAGTCCTGCAGTCCCGCGGGGAGATATGCGGGAGAAATCCATCGCGGGTTCGGATGCCAACCGAACCAGTCCAGCAGTGCCACAACGTGCGCGGAGAATCCCACGCTCACCGCCATGTTGCTTACGGCATATTCCAGAATCAGGTCCCAGCCGATAATCCATGCGATCAGTTCCCCCATCGTTGCGTAGGTGTACGTGTACGCGCTGCCCGCGATCGGAATCATCGCCGCAAGCTCCGCGTAACACACCGAAGCAAATCCGCAAACAATGGCAACCAGCACGAAAGAGAGCGCAATCGCCGGCCCCGCCCCCGGCCGTCCGAACGAAGTGGATCGCGTCAAAAGGTATTGCAGCAGCGGCGCATTGAGCACCGACGAAACCTGCATCGTCTGGCCCGCGATCGCCGTCCCCACGATCGTGAAGATCCCCGAACCGATCACCGCGCCGATTCCCAGCGAAGTCAGGCTCAACCATCCCAGCGATTTTTTTAATTTAATTTCCGCGTTTTCGGAGTCCGACAAAAGCTGGTCGATGCTTTTACAGCGGAACAGTGCTGACGCCACTCAAGCTCTCCGATCCCATCCGTGCGCATGCGTGCCCACTCAAAAGCCCGCCACGGAATTTACAAGGATTGATCGCGCCCACTTTATCGCGAACACCATCCCCCACGCAACTTACACCCACGAAGCGCCCGCGCATCTCTTGTGGCAAAGGCACTCCTGCCTGTGCTCTTGGGTTTCGTCCTGGGTTTCGTCCTGGGTTTCGTCCTGGGTTTCGTCCTGGGTTTCGTAGCGCTGGCTTCATGCCAGCTCTTGGGGTCTCTACGTAGCGGCGCCGCACAGCCGCGCCCATGTCCGCACAATCGCCCCATCTCGCCACCAATTCAACTGAACGACAGTGGCACAAGCACTCCTGCCCGTGTTCTTGGGCTTCGTCTTGGGTTTCGTCCCGGGTTTCGTCCTGGGTCTCGTCTTGGGCTTCGTCTTGGGCTTAGTCTTGGGTTTCGTCCTGGGTTTCGTAGCGCTGGCTTTATGCCAGCTCTTGGGGTCTCTACGTAGCGGCGCCGCACCGCCGCGCCCATGTCCGCACAATCGCCCCATCTCGCCACCAATCCAACTGAACGACAGTGGCACAAGCACTCCTGCCTGTGTTCTTGGGCTTCGCCTTGGGTTTCGTCCTGGGTTTCGTCCTGGGTTTCGTCTTGGGTTTCGTCCTGGGTTTCGTAGCGCTGGCTTCATGCCAGCTCTTGGGGTCTCTACGTAGCGGCGCCGCACCGCCGCGCCCATGTCCGCACAATCGCCCCATCTCGCCACCAATCCAACTGAACGACAGTGGCACAAGCACTCCTGCCTGTGTTCTTGGGCTTCGCCTTGGGTTTCGTCCTGGGTTTCGTCCTGGGTTTCGTCCTGGGTTTCGTCTTGGGTTTCGTCCTGGGTTTCGTAGCGCTGGCTTCATGCCAGCTCTTGGGGTCTCTACGTAGCGGCGCCGCACCGCCGCGCCCATGTCCGCACAATCGCCCCATCTCGCCACCAATCCAACTGAACGACAGTGGCACAAGCACTCCTGCCTGTGTTCTTGGGCTTCGCCTTGGGTCTCGTCCTGGGTCTCGTAGCGCTGGCTTTATGCCAGCTCTTGGGGTCTCTACGTACGGGCGCCGCACCGCCGTGCCATCACGCCATCCCAACCCTACAACTGCTGCAACTGCGCGTACCTCTCCACAAACTTCTTCGTCCCGCGCCCCGGAAAACTCACGCTCAGCCGCCGGTCTTCGTCCTCGCCCTCAACTCCCACCACGGTTCCAACTCCAAACTCCGGGTGCCGCACCTTCTGCCCCAGCAATGGGTCTGCACTCTTCCCACGTTTAAACGCCGAAGATCCAAACGAGGGCGACGCCGTCGAAGCTCGCCGCTGCGGCGCACGCTGTGCCGGAGGCGCAATCCCCCGAGCCCGCCGCACAAACTCTTCCGGCGAATACGAATATTCCGGATCGGGCTCGTAACGCCGCGATTCGCCAATCTCCGCCATCGATCCCCGCACCGTGTCCACAAGTTCCGCCGGCACCTCCGCCAGAAACCGGCTCGGCAGAGACGCGCGCATCTGCTGTTCGTTTCCGAAAATGCGCCGGTACACAGCCCGCGTCAACGTCAGCGAATTTCGCGCTCGCGTCATTCCCACGTACACAAGCCGCCGTTCCTCTTCGATACCTTTCTCTTCCTTGACCGAGCGGCTATGCGGACAAATCCCTTCCTCCAACCCGGTCAGAAACACGTGATCGAACTCCAGCCCCTTTGTGCTGTGCAAAGTAATCAGCGTGACCCCTGGTTTGTCTTCGAACGAATCCGCATCGCTGACCAGCGCCGCCGCATCCAGAAAATCCGTAAACGATTCCCCGGCCTCCTGGCTCTCCGCCACCGCCCGCGCCAATTCCTCCAGGTTTTCCATCCGCGCCACGTCATCCGGCGTGTTGCGGTCTCGCAGCATCGGCATATAGCCGGTTTCTTCCAGAAGAAACCGCAGGAATTCCGCCGGCTCCTTGGTGTTGTAAGCCTCGCGCAGCCGCACCACCAGCTCCCGGAACGCCCGCAACGGCGCAGTGGCCCGCGTGGACGCGGGATTCGTCATCAAGGATTCAATCGCATCCCACAAAGAAAGCCTTTCGCGATCCGCAATCTCCCGCAGCGCATCAACCGTCGTCTTCCCAATTCCTCGCGCCGGAACATTCAACACTCGCAGCAGCGAAATATCGTCTTCCGGGTGCAGCGCCAGCCGCACATACGCCAGCGCATCTTTCACTTCCGCCCGGTTATAAAAACTGAATCCGCCAACCAGCTTGTAGCGAATCCCTCTCCGCCGGAACACTTCTTCGAACGACCGCGATTGGAAATTTGTCCGGTATTCCACCGCGCACGTCTGGTCCGGATCGTCGCTCAAAATCCGTTCCACTTCGCCCGCCACGAACTCCGCCTCCGCCTGCGCGTCTCGCGCTTCGTAGTAGCGAAGATTTGCCCCTTTCTCTTTCTGTGCCTGCAGGTTCTTGCCCAGCCGCCCCGGATTATTCGACACCACCGCCGCCGCCGCATCCAGTATCGCTTGCGTCGACCGGTAATTCCGCTCCAGCCGCACCACCTTCGCCGAAGGATAATCCTGCGAGAAGCTCAACAAGATAGAAACATCCGCGCCACGCCACCGATAGATCGATTGGTCTTCATCGCCAACCACGCAAACGTTCCGATGCTCGTTGGTCAGCAAACGCAGCAGGTCATACTGCACCCGGTTCGTATCCTGGTATTCGTCAACGTGTATGTACGCAAACCTCGCCCGCCACCGTTCCCGCACATCCGTGGACTCCCGCAGCAGCCGCACCGAACGCAGCAGCAGGTCGTCGAAATCCACCGCCTTGCTGTTCTTCAGTAACTTTTCGTAACCCACGAAAATGTCCGCGACTTTCCGCGTGTCCGGTCCCAACGCCGTGGCCCGCACCTGTTCCGGTGTCTCTCCATGGTTTTTCGCGTAGCTGATCCGGCTCAGCACGTTGCGCGGCGTCAGCCCGTCTTCCTCGATCCTCAGCCGTCCCATCGCCAGCTTCACTGCGGCGATCTGGTCGTCGTCGTCGTAAATCGCAAAATCTTTGGGCAGCCCGGCGTGAATCGCTTCGCGGCGCAGAAGCCTCGCGCACAACGAATGAAACGTCGAAATCCACGGCCTCGCGGGCGGTACCCCTGCACGCAACAGCAGATCGGTCACCCGGCTCTGCATTTCTTCCGCCGCCTTATTCGTAAACGTGACCGCCAAAATCCTTTCCGCCGGCGTCCCCTTCGAAATCAGGTTGGCCATGCGAAACGTGATCGCGCGCGTTTTTCCGGTACCGGCTCCGGCAAGAATCAACACCGGTCCTTCGGTGGTTTCCGCAGCAACGCGCTGTTCTGGGTTCAATTGTTCTAAGAGATTTTGCATTTGGGTTTGGAACAACGATTTGTTCGACACTCCATGGTAGCCGACCCTCTTGGGTCCGGCAAATCCGCCAAAATTGCGCTGTGGATTTATCTGTCGGTCGAAAACGCGATTTACTCGGACGTGCCGTGTCCTAGCGCGATATCAAAGTACGACAGCGGCTCGTTATCTCCCATGGACACGATGTTGGGCAGATACAGGTGAGAGTTTTGCAGCAGGTCCAATTCTCCCCGCAAATCAAAATAGATCAGTCCGGCCACCGTACTGTGCGCGGCCACCACGGTGGTCGGCATTCCAGCATTCTGGCAAGCGTCCCGCAGCGCCGTCCAGTTCGAATCTCGCGCGGACTTCGGACCAGTGCTCGGTATCGGTATCGGCAATGGAATACGTTTGGCGGTTGGATCCCTCCCGTTGTTTTTCAACATCACCGTGTCCGCAACCTCCTCCGGGCTAAGCGACGCGAGTTCCTGGCGATTTTCTTCGCTCAATTGCACCAGCAGGCGGATACTCTGGTAGTTCACCTTCAGCGCATAGTTGTTGTCATTACGGAAACTCATGTGAATCGCCACCACCCCCTTCGAAAATGGTGACTTCTTCGGAAATTTCTCCTTGTACTCGCTCGCTTCCGTCCAGGGATCAAGTCCGATGGTCACCCCTTCATGCGAATCCTTGATTTTTTCATGCATCGCCGCGGAAGAGTCCCCCGCACCCTGTGTCGCATCTTTGTTTTGTGCGGAAAGCGAAGCGGCGACAAAAGCGGGGAGAAGACAGGCGAGGAACTTTCGCATGAGGCTATAATAGAATGTTTGCATCCTGAGGCCTTCGATTCATGGGGAAGAAGCGGGGTTGCCCCTGCTTGTTTGACCTCGGGCGTTCACAAATCCCGGATCTAACCGGAGTCCAAATCGAGTGTACTTCGTTTATAGCATATTGATGGGTCTGGCGGCCCTGTTCACGGCGCCCTATTGGCTGATTCAGGGCATCCGCCACGGAAAATATTTTTCCAACCTCGGCGACCGCCTCGGCTTCGTGACCACCACCACGGACCGCCTGCCAACAGACCGCCCCGGCGCGATCTGGATTCACGCCGTGTCCGTAGGCGAGGCCCTCTCCGGAGTCGCGTTGGCCAAGCGCCTCAAAGAAACGTATCCGAAGCGTCCCCTCGTCGTATCCACCACCACCCAAACCGGCTACGCGCTTGCGAAAGAACGCATGCCATTCGCCGACGCCGTGATTTACTTCCCATTCGATTGGGGCTTCAGCGTCCGCAGGGTTCTCAACTCCGTCAAGCCCGCTCTCATCATCATTCTCGAAACTGAAATATGGCCCAACTTCCTGCGCGAATCCCGCAAACGCAATATCCCCGTCATCTTCGCCAGCGGGCGTATCTCGGACGGCTCCTTCGCGCGTTACCAGAAATATCTCCGCCTCTTCGGCTTTTACCTCCGCCCATTCCTGGAATCTGCGCTTCGAAATGCCGCTGTCTTTCTCATGCAAACCCCCACGGACGCCGACCGCATTCACGCACTGGGAGCGCCCGCGGATCGTGTGAAGGTCATCGGCAATCTCAAATACGATATGAGCCTGCCCGACGCGACACCTCTTTCTCGCTGGCTCGCCGAAGAATGCAAACGCCTGCAAAGGTGGCCGGTGATCGTCGCCGGCAGCGTTGTCGCCACGGAAGAGCCGCTCGCGTTGATCGCTTTCGGCGTCGTCCAGGGCGACTTTCGAAACGCGCTGCTGGTTCTTGCCCCGCGCAAGCCGGAGCGCTTCGTCCCCGCCGCCGAATTCATTGAGGAATCTCACCGCAAATTTCTTCGCAGATCGGAAATACCCGTGCCTGGCCCGGGCATCACTCCCAAAGCCGGCGGAAATTCCAATTCCATCTCCGCGGACACCACCGTCATTTTGCTCGATAGCATCGGCGAACTCGCGTCACTCTATCCCTTGGCCGATGGCGCCTTTGTCGGTGGTTCCCTCGTCGAAGCCGGGGGCCACAATATTCTCGAGCCCGCCGCCTTTGGAAAAGTTCCCGTCTTCGGTCCTTCCATGGAAAACTTTGCGGAGATTGCCGCGCGCTTTGTGCAAGCGGGCGCTGCCATTCAGGTGGCAAGCCCGGAAGACGCCGGCGTCGAGTGGATTCACCTCCTGAAGGATCCCGCAAAAATGAAGCGCATGGGAGATTCGGCGAAGCAACTTGTAGAAACCAGCCGCGGCGCCCTCGATCGCGTCATGGCCCAAGTCGCCAAGCAATTCGGTGGCGCCTCGCAATGACCCTGCCGCCGCTGCTGCGGTTGCTCCTCTGGCCGCTTTCGGTGTTGTACGGCGCAGTCACGGAATGGCGCGCGCGACTATATGAAAAGGGAACTCTTCGCCAAAAGCGATTGGATCGTCCGGTCATCAGCGTGGGAAATCTGACCGTCGGCGGCACCGGCAAGACGCCCATGGTGATCTGGTTGGCCGAACGGCTGCTCGCGGAAGGGAAGCGCGTAGGCATTTTGAGTCGCGGCTACAAGGGCAGCGACGGCACCAGTGACGAAATCGAGCTAATGAAACACCGCCTGCAGCAGCGCGCCGTCTTCGGCGTAGGCCCAGACCGCTACGAAGAAGGCAAGAAACTTGAAGCAAAGGTCGACGTGTTTCTGCTCGATGATGGCTTCCAGCATCTGCAACTGGCGCGTGACGCGAATGTGTTGCTCCTGGACGCCGCTCAGCCCCTCGCCAAACAAGCCATGCTCCCCACCGGCCGCCTTCGCGAACCCATTTCCGCCATGGCCCGAGCCGATTTGCTCGTCTTCACACGCATCGAAACCGTGCCAGGCACTGCCGCGGCCGTCGAAAAGTTTCAGGACTATCCGGTATTTTCCGCTGCCACAAAATTGCTCGGCTATCGTCGCTTGGATCAGGCGGACAAACTCGTAAGCGTCGAAGAACTCGGCCCCGGCCCCTTCTACGCCTTCTGTGGCATCGGCAATCCGCTGGCTTTTTTCCAGGACCTGAAGAATTGGAATCTCACGCTAGCGGGGCAGTCCGAATTTCCGGACCATCACCGCTATGACCAGCGCGATGCCATGGAATTACAATCGGCGGCGGCCACTGCCGGCGCAAAGGCCCTCGTCACCACCGAAAAAGATGCGCAAAACCTCGCGGGCGTTTACTTCGCCGAGCTTCCCGTCTACATCGCCATAATCGATCTGCTGATTTCCAAAGAAGTGGCGTTCCTGGAACTGATCCATCAGAAGCTCGCTGCCGGTGACTGCCCATGAGAATTATGATCCGAGCCACAAACTGGGTCGGCGACGCCATCATGGCATTACCCGCCTTGCGCGCGGTGCGCACCAAATTTCCAGATGCGCATATCGCCATCGTCGCGCGTCCCTATGTAGCCGACATTTATCGTGGCCAGTCCATCTGCGATGAGCTAATTCCCTACGATCCGAAAGGCCCGCACCGCGGCTGGAAGGGAAGAGAGGCGCTAGCCAAGGATCTGCGCGCCAAGCGATTTGACGTCGCGTTGCTCCTGCAAAACGCCTTCGACGCCGCTTGGCTGGCCTGGCGCGCCCACATCCCCCAACGAATCGGTTACGCCCGCGATGGAAGAAGCTTCCTGTTGACCAAAGCCATCGCCGTCCCGAAACCCGGCGAAATCCCTCCTCACGAAAAATTCTACTATCTCGAATTGCTCCGTCGCGCCGGATGGATCGACGCCTTGCAGGACGACGCGCACATCAAGCTGCAAGTATCCGGCCCAGAGCGACAACAAGCCGCAACAACCCTACGCGAAGCCGGTGTCCGCACCAACGCTCTCCGCATAGCCGTAGGCGCCGGAGCCTCCTACGGTTCCGCCAAGTGCTGGCCCCCCGGCCGTTTCGCCAAATCTCTAAACGCCATCCTTTCTCAAGTCGACGCTGACGTAGTCCTCTTCGGCACCACCACCGAATCCGCAGTGTCGTCCGCGATCGCCACTGAATTGCGCCATCCACCCATCGACCTCACAGGAAAAACCACAATCGCCGAACTGCCCGCGCTTTTATCGCAATGCCATCTCTTCCTCGGAAATGATTCCGGCGCAATGCACGTCGCCGCAGCCGTCGGCTTGCCGGTAGTCGCGATCTTTGGCCCCACCGACCCCGAAGGAACTGCGCCTGTAACGCCCCTCGCGACTCTCGTCCAGCAAAAGCCCTACTGCAGTCCCTGTTTCCTGCGCCGTTGCCCCACGGACCATCGCTGCATGACCGCCGTAACCCCGGAAATGGTCGAAGTAGCGCTGCGCTCGCGGCTCTCGGAGGTGGCTTCTGTCTGAACTTTTCCTCCGCAAGCCCGCCGTGTTCCTGGACCGCGATGGCACCATCGCCGAGGAAGTCGGTTACTTGAATCATCCCGACAGATTTCGTATGTTTCCTTTTGTGGGGCCAGCCATCCGCCGCCTGAACGAAGCGGGCCTGGCTGTGATTGTCGTAACCAACCAATCCGGCGTAGCCCGTGGCTATTTTCCGGAGTCGCTCGTACAGCAAGTGAATGAGCGCATGCAGCGCGAACTGCAAGCGGATGGAGCGCATGTGGACGCGGTTTACTATTGCCCGCACAGTTCCGCCGACGATTGCGATTGTCGCAAGCCGAGAACGGGCATGATCGAGCGCGCGGTCCGCGAGCATCACATCGATCTGCTTCGCTCTTTCGTGGTTGGCGACCGCTACGGCGACATGGAATTGGCGTTTCGCGCGGGTTGCAAAGCAATTTTCGTTCGCAGCGGATACGGCCGTGGCGAAGAAACCTGGCACTCCGGCGAATGGCCCCGGCAGCCAGACGCGATCGTCGAAAATTTGCAGCTGGCCGCGCATTGGATTCTGGTGCAACAGGGATGAAACGCAAAAGGGAAAACACAAACGCTTCGGGCGCCCCGGATCTGCTTTCGCTCGCCGATGTTGTCGAGCGCTTCGAAGGCAAACGCATCGTGCTCCTCGGCGATTTTGTCGCGGATTCTTTCCAGTACGGCACCATCACCCGCGTGTCCCGCGAAGCTCCTGTCTTGATTCTGCGTCACCGTGAAACGCGCATTCTTCCCGGAGGCGCCGCCAACGCCACCAGCAATTTCGCGGCTCTCGGCGCGCGTGTCACTCCGATCAGCGCCGTCGGAGACGATGAAGCCGGTGATTTACTGCTCCACGCCTTCCGCGAAATGCGCGTGAACGTCTCGGGAATCCTTCGTATCAAGGGCGGCATAACCCCCACAAAAACGCGCTTTCTCGCCGGTTGGGCGCATACGGTAGGCCAACAGGTATTGCGCGTCGATTACGAACCGCAATCTCAAATTACGGAGTCCCATCGCAAAAAAATCCAGCAACTGCTAAAAGCAAAGCTCCATAATGCCGACGCGCTGGCAATTTCAGACTACGGCCTGGGCATCGTGAATCCGGAAACGGTACGCGAAGCCGTGAGCGCACTGCAACGGCACATTCCCGTGACCCTCGATTCCCGCTACCAACTGATGGCCTACAAACGCGCAGGCGTAACCGCTGCTACGCCCAACGAAGCCGAAATCGAAGCCCTTCACAATATCGCCATCGGCCAGGATCTCTCCCAACTCGAACGCCGCGGCCGCGAAGTCTTACGCGAATTGAAACTCAAGTCCCTCGTCATCACTCGCGGCAAAGACGGCATGGCGGTCTTCCAGACCGGCGAAAATACCGTCCACATTCCCGTTCACGGCAGCGACCAGGCAGTCGATGTGACCGGCGCCGGCGACACTGTCTTGGCCGCATACACTTTGGCTCTGGCAAGTGGCGCTTCCCCCGTCGAAGCCGCCCACATTGCCAATATCGCGGGCGGCCTTGTAGTCATGAAGCGCGGCACCGCCACCGTCTCCCGCAACGAACTCCTCGATGCCATCCGAAAAGCAGCGGCGGGGGTGGCCCCTTAGGCAATTTCTATGCGGTCCGCCCAATCCAAAATTCTTTCTCGCGAATCCGTCCGCGCCGCCGTTCGCGAACTGCAGCGTCAGGGCAAGCGCGTCGTATTGGCCAACGGTTGCTTTGACACCTTGCACGTTGGCCACGTTCGCTATCTTTCCGGCGCCAAAAAAGAAGGCGACGCACTGGTCGTCGCCGTGAACGCGGATTCCAGCGTCAGAACTCTAAAAGGCCACGGCCGGCCAATCCTCGACGAGCAAGCCCGCGCGCAACTCGTCGCCTCCTTGCGCGACGTCGATTTCGTCCTGCTCTTCGCCGAACCAAACGTCGAGCAATTGCTCGAGGAACTGCGCCCGGACGTTCACGCCAAAGGCACGGACTACACCGCCGAAACCGTTCCCGAACGCGCCGTGTCCGATCGCCTCGGCATCCGTGTAGCTATCGTAGGCGATCCCAAAGACCACTCCACCCGCGCCTTCCTCGACGCCATCCGGAAAGGTCCCCATGGCTGAGCCGCGCTTCGTCATCGTTCGCCTCGGTTCCCTGGGCGATATCGTGCACACTTTCCCAGCCGTCGCCGGTTTGCGTGCATCGTTCCCCAACGCCGAAATCGTCTGGCTAACGCATCCTCGTTGGGCAGATTTGGTCTCCAGCAGTGGCCTCGCCACGGAAATTTGGCCTGTCGATTCCCGCGACATGGCCTCCGTTCGCCGCATCCTCGGAAAGCTCCGTTCCTCCAAATGGACCGCGGCCATCGATTACCAGGGTTTATGGAAGTCCGCGTTTCTTCCTTTCTTCGGCGGCATTCCCAAGCGCATAGGCTTTTCTTCCGACACCATCCGCGAATTCGGCGTTCCGATTCTTTATACCGACAGCGTTCGTTGCCAAACCACGCACATCGCCGATCAGAATGGCGAACTGTCCGCTCGCGCTGGCGCAAAACAACCCGTGGGAGCAGTCAGCCTGAAAGTGAACGATGCCACGGCAACTCGAGTCCGCGAGGATCTCGCCAGGGAAGGCCTGGGCTCCTACATTGTGCTCAGCCCCGGCGGTGGTTGGCGTGCCAAATGCTGGCCCTCGGATCGCTTCGGCGCTCTCTGCCAGAAAATCCGAAAGGAAATCGGCCTTTCTTGCGTCGTCAACTACGGCCCCGGCGAAGAATCACTCGTAGCCGAAGTACAATCCACCAGCGGCGACTCTCGACCCATACCCTACGACGGCCAAATGGGAACCCTCATGGCACTCCTTCGTGGTGCTCGCTGCATCGTCGGAGGCGACACCGGACCTCTTCATCTAGCCGTAGCGCTCGGCACTCCGGCAATCGCATTGTTCGGTCCGACCGATCCCACGCGAAACGGCCCCTATCCTCCGGGCCAACTCGTGTTGCGCAGTCCCAACGCAGTCACCACCTACGGCCGTTCGAACGTTGCCGATCCGTCCTTGCTGGAACTTTCCGTCGACGCCGTATTTGCCGCCGTGAAGCAACGCTTAGGGGCTCCCGCGTGACCGCTATCGATTTCTTTGCGCGTTGGCGCGTCCGTCTGGGCTACGTCGTCGCAGTCGTCACGCTATTCCTCGCCCGTCCCACTCCACTCTCGATTGCAGTCGGCGCGCTAGCGGGAATCATCGGCCTTTTCATCCGCGCATACGCCGCGGGCTACCTTCACAAGCAGGAAGTGCTCACCACCACCGGCCCCTACGCCCGCACACGCAACCCGCTCTACTTTGGCAGCAGCTTTCTAGCCCTGGGGGCCGCCCTGGCCATGCATTCCGTATGGGCCGCGGCGCTGCTCCTCGTGTATTTCGCGCTGGTCTACACCTTCGTCATGCGCCGCGAAGAAATGGAGCTTCGTCAGAAGCACGGAGACACCTTCACCGCCTATGCCGCCGCCGTCCCACTGTTTTTTCCCAAGCTCTTCGTTGCGCGGCAACCGGCCAATGGCTCCGCCTTCTCCTGGGCTCAGTACAAAAAAAATCATGAATACCAGGCCTCGCTCGGTTTTGCCCTATTGCTTGCTGGCTTGGTTCTCCTCTGGTGGTTGCGCCTTCGCTGAAACCGCGGCCAGCCCCGGGCACGCCTCAAAACAACTCACCTGCAAATTCTCTCCATCCGTCAACACCTGCACCGCGCCGTCCCGGTCCGTCCGGAAAATCCGTGTCCCGCTTTCTTCCAGCCGTTCCAGAAGTTCCGGGCTGGGATGCCCATAAGGATTCTCTTCGCCCGCGGAAATGATGGATATCTTCGGCCCCACCGCGCCCAGGAATTCCGGCATCGTCGAATTCTTGCTCCCGTGATGCCCCACCTTCAGCACATCCGCGTGTAGCAACGCCTGTTCGTTCTCGCCGAGTATTTGATATTCCACCTGCTTTTCCGCGTCCCCCGGCAACAAAATCGTTCGATCCCGGTACTTCAACCGCATCACCAGCGAATCGTTGTTCTTCGCCAGCGGCGCGATCTCGTCCTGCGCAATCTCCGGCCAAAGAATATCCACCTGCACTCCGTCCCAAAGAAAACTTTCCGCCCGCCGCTCATGTTCCACCGGAACATGCAGATTCGCCGCCAACTGCTTCAGCTTCGCGAACGCGGGCGCCGCCGTTTCGCGTCCCAGCAACAATCGCGACACACGAAAATTCTGCAGCACCGCCGTCAGCCCGCCGATATGATCCTGGTGCGCGTGTGTAAGCGCAACGGCATCCAGTCGCTGAATTCCACGCGACCATAAATATGCCGAAACCGCTTCCTCCCCAGGTTCCGGCCCCAAATGCTCCTCGCGGCCACGAAATCCCTGAAACATTCCGCCGCCATCGATCAACAGCGTGCTCCCCTTCGGCGAAACCACCAAAATCGAATCCCCTTGTCCCACGTCCAGCACCGTAACTTCCAGATCCCCTGGCGTAACCGACGGCCGGAACGGATATGTCGCGATAACAACCGCCATCAAAACCATTAACGCAGACACAACTTGCAGCGGCCATCGCGGCGCCCTTTGCTCCATTCGCAAACAAACCACCGCGCCCGCAGCCACCAGAAAAAAACAAGCCATCACCCACTCCGGCGGCCCGGGTATCCGGTAACTCCCAAACGGAATCGCCGCCAGCAAAGAAACAATATGCTGCTGCAACACCACCAACCAGATCAGCGGGTGCGCAATCACAGTTGCAACACGAGGCAGAATGCTCGCCACGCTCAAACTGAAGAACCCCAGAGGCACAATCACGCCCGTCAGCGGCACAGCAAACAAATTCGCCACCGGCCCCAATAACGAAATGCGGTGAAAATCGCGCGCCATCAGCGGCAGCATGCAAAGCTGCAGCACAAACGAAAGCACAAACAATTCGCCGACGCGAAAGCCCACCCGCGCGCTCTTCGCTCCAAAATCCTGCATCCATTTCGCTGCACGGCTCCCCATTCGCGAAGTCGCCGCAAAAATCGCATCGCGAAAATCCAGCCGGAATTGCGCCATAGCCGCCGGATGGCTGGCGTCCCATGTAACATCCCTCCAATTCTCCAGCGCATAAAGAATGGGCTGCACGTTCCTCTGGATCAGCGGCAACGCCAATCCCGCAATCGCCCCAATCGCCAAAAACGAAAGCAGAAATCCCGTGTCCGTCACATACGTGGGATTCGCCACCAGCAGCGCCAGCGCAGCAAGCGCCGCTGAATTCAGCAGATCCAGCCGCCGGTAAAAATGCCCCCCGCAAATTACGATCGCCGCCATCAATGCCGCCCGCAACACCGGGGCGCGCTGCTCCACCACAGCCACATAACCCAGCAGCGCCGCAAGCACAAAACAAGTCCGCGCAATCTGCGGCAGCCGCAATTTCTTCGCCAACCAGAATAAAAACACCGCCAGCGCACCCACGTGCAATCCCGCCACCACCAGCACATGGAAAACGCCCGTCTTCTGGAAGTCCACCGATTCCGCTCGCTCCACAAAACTCCGGTCGCCCAGCAACATCGCCCGCAAAATCCCGGCCGTTTGCGGCGACCCCGGAAACATCCGGTCCATGCTATCCCGTAAACGTCCACGAAGCCGCGCAATCCTGAATCGCAGCGTATCCGGCGCGCTCCCTGTCTTTTCCAGCAATGTGCTGGCACGCAGTGTCGCCAAAACAAAAATCCCTTGCCGCGCAAGAAACTCTCTCCGATCGAACGCCCCCGCATCCTTATAGATCGTCGGCAGCCGCGCTTCCGTCAGCACGGAAATCTCGTCGCCCGCGTGAAGTTCCGGCAAAGCCGTCTCATTTTCTCTGGGAGTAAACCCAACGCGCATCCCGCCAATAACCGGCAAATAGCCGTCCGTCTTCTCCACTCCCGTCAGGCTCACATCCAGCCCATAGCCCCACGGCAGCCGTGCAGGTTCGCTCAGCAAAACGCCATGCCACCGTAGCGGAGTCTTCAATGGAATTTGTCCTGCCGCAAACCGCGACAAAATATGTTCCGCAGGAAGCGGCAGTTCCGCCAGGCACCCGCCAAACACGCCCAGCCCAACCCACACCACAAGGGAAATCGTCGCCGAAGCACAAACAAAGCCTCGCCACGCCGCAACAAATCCAGGAATTAAAAGGAGAATAACCGCTACGCCTACAAAAGCGGGAAGGGAAGAGTGCGCAGCGTGAAAAGCTCGAAGTGGCCCTAGCCCGAGCAAAATGCCGCCGGCAAATGCGGCGACAATCGCAACGGCTGGCAGCTTCATGAAGTTCTTCGCAACCTCACCAACGTCTCGATATGGAAAGTCTGCGGAAACAAATCGAATAAATGTACTTCCGCAATTTCGTATTTATTTTCTGTGGGTACCGGCGATTCCGGCTTCCGTTCCGACCCCGTCAGCACCGCCAGGTCTCGCGCCAAAGTCGCCGGATCGCAAGACAAATACGCAATATCCTGCGCGCCCAGATTCGCCAGCCGCGCCGCAGCCTCTGCGCCAAGTCCCGCCCGTGGAGGATCAAGCACCACCAGGTCCGGCTTATCCAGAGCCTTCTTCAGAAAATCTTCCGTATGCTCATTCTCGGAAACGATCGAAGCCCCGGCAATTTCCGCGTTTTGCCGTAGATCGCGCGTGGCCGAAAGATTCGCATCCACGCTCACCACCTTCGTAAACGCCTTGGCCAAAGGCAAAGTGAAAAATCCCACGCCCGCATACAGATCGAGCGCATAGCCGCCCTTCGCGCCGCCCACCATCGTCTGCAACAAATCTTCCACAAGAAATCGATTTACCTGGAAAAACGATAAATGGTTCACGCGAAACTCGAATCCCCCCGCCTTCTGGATCAAATAACCCGGTCCTTCCAACTCAAACCGGTTCTTGCTTTGATCCAGCATAAGCAAGCTCTCCAGAGCCGGCAGCGCTTCTTTGAATTTGCTAGCCAGTGCTTTCGCTGGCCCGGGAAAGCGCTCAAACGCCACATTCAATGCAATCTTTTCGTCCGCCCCATCGGCGAACGCCTCAACTTCCAGCACTCCAGGCGGCAGGGAATTGCCCCGCGCCAGTTCCTGCAATTGCAAAAATGTCTCCGCCAGCCGCGGCGACAGCACCGGACACTGGTCAATCGGCAGAATGTGCGCGCTCTCCGGCAAAAAATAGCCGAACGCCCGCGGCAACGCATCCCGGTAAGCCCACTGCGCGCGGTTCCGGTAGCCATAAGGCTGCGCCGTGTGTTCCTTGATCTCTCCCGCCCATTGCACGCCGCCCAGCCGTGACAGCGTTTCCCGCAAAATCTCTTTCTTCAGCCGCACCTGTTCGCCAATTTCAATGTGCTGGTAATGGCATCCGCCGCAAACGCGGAAATGCGGGCACTCTGCGGCAATGCGCGACGCAGAGGCCTTCTCCACTTCCACCAGGTTCGCGTGAATCAGCTTCTTCTTCCGCGTCCGCACCGTGGCGCGCACCTGTTCCGCTGGAAGCACAAACGGCACAAACACGGTGTTCCCGTCAGCGTGCGCCAATCCTTCACCGCCATAGATCATCTTCTCAATTGATAACTGTAACTCATCAGCCATATAGGATCAATCCTGTCTTTTCCATTTTCGGAGAATGCCACTCTAAGAACCTACGAAAAGTAATACAAACTCAAACGAGGCAATCGAAACTCATCCAGCAACCGTTTCTGCGAGTACTGCTTCTCCACCAACGCCAATTGTTCCGCTTTCATTTTGCGCCGGTAAGTCGCCAATTGCGAATCCACCTCGCGCCGGATCTTCAGCAGCAACTCCTCCGCAGCATGCGTCAACAGCGCTGCATGGATCTTCTCGTCCAGAATCGTCAACCGCCGTTCCAGATCCTCCAGATCGAGCGCGCCCGGAGCCTCCAGCAGACCTTCCGCCGAGCACAATTTCTCCGCCGTCTCCCCCAAAAAGTCGCCAAGCCCCGCGCTTGCATCCTTCTGTAGTCCCGCAGCCTTGCGCAACATCTCTGCGTTTCGCTGCAAATAAGCGCGCAACTCCGCGCGCGAAAACGGCTCTTTCGCGTGCGCCTTCGCTGCCGGCTGAGCCCCTGCCGCCGCCTCCTGCTGTTCCTGCGCCGCCTCCAGCACCGCGTCCGTGCAATATGCCAGGCTCTTCAACGTCTTCCCCGTGCCCCGCCGTGACCGCTGGTAACTTTCGAACGCCGCGTCAATTCCCTTGATCGCCGCGTCCAAAGGCACTCCCGCCTTCTGCCACGTCTCCATAATGGCCCAATCCAACGGAGAAACCAGCAAGTGCGCCCCGCGCTTCTTCCAAAAATGCTCCTCAATTTCCGTGAAATAACTAAAGTAATTCCAATTATCCATATCCACCATTTTTTAAATTCTGTTTAAGGGGCCGGAGTTTCAGCTCCGGCATGAGAACACAAAAAACCCGGGCTTCAGCCCCTTCTATTCCGCATAGGGGGTCGGAGCTTCAGCTCCGACATTAGTGGCTAGAAAATGTGGGCTTCAGCCCCTGAGGACACTCCGCTCTTCCTGCTAAACCGTCCACCACATCCTCACCGCGACCCCTTCTTCAATTTGCCCGCATCGCCTTTCGCAACCGCCACAGTCTTACTATGCACTTCCGACGGCTGATTCTTTTCCCAGATGTATCGCAAGCCCGTCAGCGTCAAAAACTCGTCCACATGCTGGATGTGCTTCGATCCCCTCGCCACCAATCGCGCCTGTCCGCCCGTCGCCACCACCGTTGGGTCCGCGTTCATTTCCGTTTTTATGCGCGCCAGCATTCCGTCCACCATGTCCACGGCACCGTAATACAAGCCGGCCTGCATATTCGTCACCGTGTTCGTGCCAATCACTTTTCCCGGATCTTTAATCTCCACGCGCGGCAGCCGCGCCGTCCTCGAAAACAATGCCTCTGACGCGATGCCAATCCCCGGCGCGATCACCCCTCCCAGAAATTCGCACTTCGCGGAAATCACGTCGAACGTAATCGCTGTGCCAAAGTCCACCACAACGCACGGTCCCCCGTACTGGTGAAACGCGGCCACTCCATTCACGATGCGGTCCGCGCCCACTTCCATCGGATTATCCACGTGTACGGACATCCCCGTCTTCACGCCCAACTCCACAAACAACGCTTTCTTCCCCAAATAAATCCGCGACATTTCCGCCAGCGTCCAGTTCAACGGCGGCACCACGGAGCTGATGATCACCCCGCTGATCATTTCCTTGTTCAATTCCGCGATGGAAAACAGGTTGCGCGCCAGCACTCCATATTCGTCCACCGTCTGCGTGCGTGCCGTCGTCAGCCGCCAGTTGGCGATCAGTTCCTCATCTCGAAAAACGCCCAGCACCGTATTTGTATTTCCCACATCGATGGTCAGCAGCATCGTTCAGCGAACCTCGGTCACATCCCCAGCAATCACCGTCACCACTTGCCCATTGTCCCTGGCCACCAGCAGCATCCCCTCCGGGCTCAAGCCCGCGGTGGTTCCCATGTAGCTTTCCACGCCGGTATCCACGCGAACCTTCCGGCCGCGCGCAAACGACGACACGCTTTCAAATCGATCCACCACATAGGCCGGGCCTTCGCGCAGAAATCGATTGTAATCGCTCTCGAATTGCGTCAGCAACCGCACCAGCAGCTCCAATCGATAGCTCAGCCGCCCGGTTTCTTTCTGTATCGATGTCGCAATCGTCGCCAGATCCGGCGGAAACTTTTCCTGGTTCACGTTAATCCCGATGCCCACGATCACGAACCGCACCACGTTCGGTTCCGCATGCATCTCTGTCAGAATCCCACCGAGTTTTTTTCCATTCAGCAACAGGTCGTTCGGCCATTTCAGCTCCGGCACCAGCCCCGTCTGCGCCGCAATCGCAGAGTACGCCGAAACTCCCGCCAGCATCGTCAGCAGCGGAGCCTGCGCCGGAGCCAGTCGCGGTCTCAGCAGCACCGTGAAGTACAATCCCGTGCTTTTTTCCGAGTGCCAGCTTCGCCCGGAGCGTCCGCGTCCCGCCGTCTGCGCCTCCGCCATCACCACGGTTCCTTCCGGTTCGCCCGCGTATCCCAATTCCATCGCCACTCGATTCGTCGAGTCGATCTTGAAAAAATGAAACACGCGCTTGCCGAACAGATTCCCCTTCAGCCTCTTGCGCAAAAGGTCTGGCGTCAGAACATCCGGCACTTTCTCCAGAAAATATCCGGTGCTGCGCTGTCCCTTCACCTGCACGCCCAGTTTCCGCAGCTCCTGCACCCACCGCCACACCGTCGAGCGAGACATTCCCACTTCGCGCGCAATTCTCGCGCCGCTGATCACAATCGTGGCGTTCTCTGACAGCAGCGTCAGAAGCGCTGCCAGCCGCCGGTCAGTTGTTCCTGGTAAAGAGGGTGATTGGGGCATTCGGCCCGAGTCCTGTAATTCCGCCGGTCCCTAGCTTACGTTCACCAGACGCTATCGACAAGCACCCGCGCATCAATTCCATAGGGCCGCAGCACCGCTGCGCCCCATGTCCGCAAAATCCCAAACCCGCCACGCCATCCAACGAAGTCCAAGTAGTGGCGGGTCCAAACAGAGTCCAAGTAGTGGCGGGTCTTTAGACCCGTGCCGTACTCTCCTGGGTTCCTCTTGGGGTCCACCAACATAACAACCACGTCATCCCGAACAAACTCCAAGTAGTGGCGGGTCTTTAGACCCGTGCCGTGCTCTCCTGGGTTCCTCTTGGGTTTTCCACCAACATAACAACCCGTCATCCCGAACAAACTCCGCGCACCGAGGAACCCCTGCCCTTTCCGCGTCTTCGGCGGAAAGAATCCTTCTTCGATCAATCCGCCAACTCCCGTAGGGTCGCAGCACTGCTGCGCCCCAAGTTCGCAAGATCACAACCCGTGAACCTCATTCCTCGCCCAACTGCCTCAACCGCTCCACCAATTTCCCCAATTCAATCCGCTGCCCGTTCAACGCCTCTTCCATCTGCTTAATGATCGGCGCCGGCGCCCGGCTACGAAACGTCTCATTCCCCAACTGCTTTTCCTTCGAAGCAATCGCCTTCTGCAGCCCCTCAATCTCTTTCTTCAACCGCACCCGCTCCGCCGCCACATCAACCGTGTCCGCGGCATAAGGGATCCGCACATCAAACTCCGCGGTTGAGCGTGTGCCCCCGCCACCCTCAGCCAGCTTTTCCGCCCGCACCGCAAACTCCGACAGAATCCCCAGCCGCAAAATTCCATCCTTATTCGCTTCCATCACCCCGCGCGCCCACGCATCCGCGCTCGAAAACTCCGCCGCCACCCTCTTCTTCGGATCCAACTTCATTTCCGCGCGAATCGTCCGCAAACTCTGAATAATCTCCTGCACCAGCCCGTACTCCTGGATAGCCTCCGCATCGTTCCACGAAGCCGCCGGCTCCGGATAACGATCCAGCGCAATCGATTTCGCCCCGGCCTTCTGCGGCAATTGATGCCACAGTTCCTCCGTCAAAAACGGCATGAACGGATGCAGCAGCCGCAGCGCCGCATCAAATCCCGCGAACAGATTCCGCCAAGCCACCGTAGCCCGCCCGCGATCGGCGTTCTGCAGTTCCGGCTTGATCCACTCAATGTACCAATCGCAGAAATCGCCCCAGAAAAATTGGTAAACGTTTTGCGCCGCCTCATGAAAACGGTAACTCCCCAGCGCATCGTTCACCGTTTTCACCGTCTCCGCCAACCTCGCAAACAGCCAGCGATCCACCAGCGGCACGCGCCCCTGAAACGCGTGCGGCGCCTTCGCGCGAATCGCCGGATCGGCCAATTCCTCCAAGGTAGTGCCGCCCGCCTCAAACTTGTCCAGGTTCACAAACAAAAAGCGCGCCGCGTTCCATATCTTGTTTGCAAAGGCCTTTGCGCCGCCCAGCCGGTCGTCCGACAGCACGATGTCCGTCCCCGGCGCGGCCATGGACGCCAGGCAAAAGCGCATTGCATCCGTCCCATACTCCTCATTCAAAGCAACGGGATCGAGCCCCGTCCCTTTCGATTTGGACATTTTCTCGCCGCTGGCCGTGCGCACCAGCGAATGCAGGTACACCACGCGGAAGGGAACTTTCCCCGTGAAGTGCAGCCCCAGCATGATCATCCGCGCCACCCAGAAAAATAAAATGTCGTAGCCCGTGATCAGCAAGCTTGTCGGATAGTACGTCCGGTAATCCGCCGTATCCGCGGGCCAGCCCAGCGTCGAAAATGGCCATAACCCTGAGCTGAACCACGTATCCAGCACATCCGGATCCTGCTCCAACTCTTCCGATCCGCACCGCGAACACTTCGCCGGATCTTCCCGCGCCACAATCACCAGACCGCATTTCTGGCAATACCACGCTGGGATGCGGTGTCCCCACCACAGTTGCCGCGATAGCGTCCAGTCGCGGATATTCCTCATCCAATTAAAATATTCTTCCCGCCGGTTCTCCGGAATCACCTGAATATCGCCGCGTTCCACCGCCGCGATCGCCGGTTCCGCCAGCGGCTTCATCGAACAAAACCACTGCGTCGAAATCCGCGGCTCCACAATCGTATGGCTGCGTTCGCAAATTCCGATCGCATTCGTGTGATCGGTGATTTTCTCCAGCAGTCCTTCAGCCTGCAGGTCCTCCACAACTTTCTTCCGCGCCGCGAATCGCTCCAGCCCCGCATACGCCCCGGCGTTCTCGTTCATATGCGCGTCTTCCGTCATCACATCGATAAACGCCAGGTTGTGCCGCTTGCCCGCCTCAAAGTCGTTCGGATCGTGCGCCGGCGTAATCTTCACCGCACCGGTGCCAAATTCCCGCTCCACCATTTCATCGCCGATAATCGGAATTTCCCGGTTCATCAGCGGCAATATCGCATTTTTGCCAATCAAATGCTTGTAGCGCTCGTCCTCCGGGTGTACAGCAATCGCCGTGTCGCCCAGCATCGTCTCTGGCCGTGTCGTCGCCACCACCAGAAATTCCTTCGATCCCACAACCGGGTACCGGATGTACCAGAAGTGCCCATGACGTTCCTCGTGTAGCACTTCCAAATCGCTCAACACCGTCCTGCAGCCGGGGCACCAGTTCACGATCCTTTTTTCCCGGTAGATCAGTCCTTCTTCATACAGCCGCACGAAAACTTCCCGCACCACCCGCGACAATTCCGGCGATAGCGTGAATTTCTCCCGGCTCCAGTCGCACGATTCCCCA
Organism: Candidatus Acidiferrales bacterium; assembly: GCA_963709705.1. Taxonomy (GTDB): domain Bacteria; phylum Acidobacteriota; class Terriglobia; order Acidiferrales; family UBA7541; genus Acidiferrum. The sequence continues at coordinate 909,610 of CAVPXU010000008.1, read as the reverse complement.
ATCTGCTTCATTTGCCGCTGGATCGTTCCGCCGCTCTCTTCTTTCCATTGCCACACACGCTTGATGAATTCCTCGCGTCCCAGATCGCGATAGTGAATCCCCTCGTGAGACAATTGGCGCACCACCACCCGCTGCGTCGAAATTCCCGCATGGTCCGTTCCCGGCAAATACAGCGTGTTGTACCCGCGCATCCGGTGCCACCGCGTCAACACATCAATTTCCGTGTGATCCAGCATGTGCCCGATGTGCAGCATCCCCGTCACGTTCGGCGGTGGAATCACAATAGAAAAAACCGGTCCCGGCGCGTTCGGGTCCGCCTTGAACAGTTCTTCCGCAACCCAAAACTCCGCCCATCTCGGCTCAATTTGTTTCGGATCGTACGCTTTGGCTATCTCTCGCGGCATTCCATCCTCATGTCCCCATCACGCGCGCAAAGTCAACTCCGTCGCTCGCAGGGGAATCTTTGAATATACGGGCACGCAGTCCAGCCCGTCAATTCACTCACTGGATGAACGGCAATTGTAGATGTAAGGGAATCAGGACTTCTTGGAGTTGATTTCGTCGCGCACGATGGCTTCAATCACCGGCTTCAAAATTTCTCGCGTAACCCGTTGCAGCACCTCGGGGTTCATCTTCCCCAGTACGCGCGCAACCACTTCGTCCATATCCGGCTCGGCCTGCTTTGCCGCAACCTCTGGCTCAGCCACTGCCGTTTCCGCGGGCGTAGCCACCACAACCTGCTCTTCATCCTGTGGCGCAACAGCGACCGGTTCTTCAACGTGCGGCGCTTCCATCTGCGCTTCTATATGCGGTTCTTCCGCAACCGGCTCTTCCGCGCGCGTCTCCGCGGCAGGCGCAGCTGGCTCCCACGTTTCCAAAGTCTTCGCTTCAGCGGCTTCGAAGCCCGCGCCAGTCTCAACTTCACTCGCCGCAACCGCCTCACTCACCGAAGCTTCAACACGCTCCTCGGCTTCGTGCGCCGCGATCGGCTCCGCCGAGTAAGGCGATTCCTCCGCCGCAGTCTCCAACAAAGCCTCGGCGTGTTCCACCACGGGCTCCGCCACATAAGCCGGAATTTCCTGGGTGTCATCAACCGTCAACGGTTTCGGCGCATCCCACGTTGACGCCAGCAGCGCAGCCTTCTTCGCTTCGCTTTCCCACGCCGTCTCCGGAGCCGCAGCCCAATTCGCGGGCTCGGAAACTGCAGGCTGCTCAAACGAACTCGCCGCTGATTCAGCGGCACGCACGCCCTGGTCAATCCCCGGCGCCACATCCGCAATTTGCTCGCGCACTTCCGGCGCAACCTCAGCAACATGCTCTTGCGTTGCTGCCGCGTGAACTCCCGGCGCCGCTTCTGCCTCAGGCATAGCCGGTGTCACCGGCGCAATCACTTCCGCAATCTTGTCTTCAACCCCCGCTGCCATAGCCGCGGCCCACGCGTCTCCCGCGAAGGGAACTGGGCTGCCCGCGGGCTTCGGCACCGTTGCCACCGCGACAGAATGAGACTCCGCCGCCTCCGCAGACTCTGTCTGCTCGACCGCCGGAACCCAATTTGTCGCTGGAAAACTTGTCGCCGGCGAATTTCCGTGGAATGCCTCATCGCGCCAATCTGGCGCAGCCGCTACCTCGGGTTGCGCAACCCGTTCGATCGCTTCGTCCAGTCCACCCGGACGCCACCCGCCTTCTGCTTCCTCGCCCTCTTCTTTTTCTTCCTCTACCTCGTCCGCTTCCTCATTCCATTTGCTGCCTTGGGACAGATTAATCATCGGCTTCGCGGTAATCGCCATATCTTCCGCATCCGATGTATCCAGCAAGCTTCCAAATGCCAACGGCTCGCTGCCCGCCGCAATCTTCAAATGCGGCGCAGCCGTAGGAAATTCTTCCAACGGTTCAGGCGAAATCTCGGGCAATTTTTCGGGAACAACCGGCGTCAGCTTCGTGCCCATTCCGCCGCCCAGAATGTCGGCAGTGGAACGCTTCGGCATCGCAGGCGCTTTCTCCGGCGCTGCGGCCGCAGGTCCCAGCGGAACTCCAGCGCGTTGCAGCGCGGACTTCACCATCGATATCAGCGGATCGGGCGGCACAAACGGTTTTTTCAAAACGCCGTCCGCGCCTACGCGCTGCGCCTCTTGCTCATCCAGTGGATCAAACGCGCCCACCAGCAAAATCACCGGAATATGCGCAAGAGAAGAATCTTCTTTTACGTACCGGCAAACTTCGTATCCGTTTCGCACTGGCATGAACACGTCGGCCAGAACCAGGTCCGGGCGAATATCCGAAATCTTGCGAACGGCCGCTTCGCCATTTCCCACGGCAACCACATCAATACCCTGGTCTTTCAGGGCTAGCCCCACCATTTTCTGGATGTTACTGTTGTCGTCCGCAACCAGTATCTTGGCCACCGAACTTCCTCCGGGCAGTCGCCACCGCCCATAGTGCTAGCTGCAAACCCAATTGGAGCACTCGGTACGGAAGCCGTCAATTGCACTACTCGCGAGATGTGTCGGAAGTAGACATGGTTTGTTCCATTTCGTAACCCTGTCCCAACGGCCAGTCCCCACCACAGCCACACCTCCTGTAACGCCACGTCCTGTAGCGCAGGGCAAGTCCGCGAGCCCTGCGGCCCGTCCGATCACGCAACTCCCAACACGCAACCTCCTCAATCTTTGCTGTTGTGGTTTTTCTTGCCTTTGTAGCGCCGTGCCTTCAGGCCGGCATCTTGGGGTTCACGAAAATCAAAAACACGCCATCCAGAACGAAGTCCGCAAAGTGAGCGACGGATCTTCTTTTCATTTTCCTGGGTGCCCCGCTCTGAGCGCCTTCCGCGAAGGATGGGTCTTGGGTTCTCTAGCTGTTGCGGTTTTTCTTGCCGTTTCTTGTCGTTGTAGCGCCGTGCCTTCAGGCCGGCATCTTGGGGTTCACAACAAACAAAAATACGTCATTCCGAACCGCGGCGGCCCGTTCTCTCTTCGCGCGAACACGCGCATGCATCACTCAAACTACCAAGGCAACAATTTCTTCAATCCCTTTTTCTTGCTGCTCGATTCTTTCTGATTCTGGTTCTGCGTAGAATCCGCTGACGTAGGCTGCGTATTGTCATCCTTCGCTGTATCTGTACTCGACGACGAACCATCCGAAGCCGCTCCACTAGCCGCAGTTCCAGCAGTTCCACCCGCCGCCGGTGTCGCACCCGCCGCCGGAGCAGTCCCATCCGCCGCAGCAGCAGGAGCCGGATCGGCACCCGCAGCCGCCGTCCCTGTCGCCGCAGGCGCAGTGCCCGCCGCATCTCCGCCCGTAGTCGAATTCACATCTTCGCTAGCCGTACCGCTTGGAGGCGTCCCCGCCGGTGGCGCGTCGCCCGGTTTCACCACTTCCACCACCGCGTTCGTGCTCCCGCCAGGTGCAATTTGAGAGTGGTTCCCGCCTCGCAGAATATCGCCACCCGTATCGTCGTCATCCGGTTCCAGGTTCGGCAATCCATGCGCCGCCGCCGCATGCACGTCCGGCGCATTGTGCAGCATCCCCATCCCTCGGTGCACAACGGTTTCCTTCGGTCGCGGCGTGTTCTGTTCCGCGGTCATCCACGCCAACGCCTTCGGATCCGGTTGCGGCACCGGCATCCCGAAATCTTTCAGCTTCGCCTTGGCATCGGCATCGTGCACCGACAAAGGATAATTCTTCACGATCTGCGCGTAGTAGCTTCCCGCCAGATCTTTGCGCTCGCTCTTCTCGAAAATATCTCCCAGCATCCACAAAGCCGTGTCCGATTTGCTGTACAGCGGGTAGCGGTGTACCAGCGGCATCAAACGTCCCGCGGCCGCCCGGCGGTCGCCTTTCAAATAATAATAATAAGCAACGCGAAATTGCCCCTCGGCCAGCACTTCCTGCACTTCGCGCAAGTGTTGCTCGGCCTCCGGCGCAAGCGGGTCCTTGGGATACTTCAGCAAAAATGTCTGGAACTCTTCTTCGGCGGCCTTCGTGTGCGTCGCGTCCCGATCGGCCTTTGGCATTTCATTGTAGTTTGCCATGGCCACCTGCAACTGCGCGTACGCGGCTTCCGGCAGGAACGGGAAGAACACGATGAAGTCTTTGTACCCATTGATCGCCAGTGTGATGTTGCTGGACCCGCCCTGCTTAAAATAAGAATCCGCGATTGCCAGCTTTGCCTTAGCCAGATATTCGCTGTCCGGATATGTATTGATCAGGGTCTGCAGGCCTAGTCGTCCGACCTCGTGTCGGCCATGCTTTATGTCATTCATGGCCTTGTCGTACAGCTGCTTATCGGGTTCGACGGTATTGGTCGCGTCCGTGGACTTATCGACCGGTTTCTTCTTATGGATGATTGGAATCTGGGCGGTGCACTCACTGGCCACAACCAACCCGAGCGCACACACGAGAAGAAGCGCAAATCGCCGCAATCTTCACCTCTCTTATTTCCCGACTTACAGGTCCCTGGCCTAAGCTCTTGGCTGGACTGGGAATCCCCACCTGGCTCGGACCTTCTCAGTATAACCTGAACTTTAGCACAGGTATGCCGAGAAGCTAGCCCCTTGGTACAGGGGCTCCACTCTGGTCGTTGTGATGCCACCGACCCTCAACGCGGTTTCCTCCCCCAATTCGAATTCTGTCTCCCAGGATTACCTCCAACGCAAGTCCCGCAACATTCGAGAATCATTAAGACTCTGCCATCTCCCGACTCCCGACTCGCATTCCCCCCGAACTATTTCCCCTCCCAACCGTATATATCTACGAGGCCCCAATGCACACCATCTGGCACGACCTCCGTTACGCCCTCCGCAATCTCCGCAAATCCACCGGCTTCGCCCTCGTCGCTATCCTCACCCTCGCCCTCGGCATCGGTGCCTCTACCGCCATCTTCAGCGTCCTCGAAAACATTCTCATCGAGCCTTTCCCCTATCCCGGCGCCCAGCGTTTCATGTCCATCCAAATCCACGACACCGAACAAAACGGGCGCGGCGGCCGCGGCGGTTTCATCGGCCCCGAATTTCTGGACTACGTCGCGCAAAATCACGTCTTCGATCGCGTCATCGCCAACAGCCAATCCGATGTCCTCTACCGTTCCAGCGCGGGCACGCAACTCCTCAAAGGCAGTTACATCACTCCCGGCACTTTCGAATTCCTCGGCATGCCCGCTCTTCTTGGCCGCGTCATGCAGCCGGCCGATTACGAGCCCGGCGCTCCTCCCGTCTTCGTCCTTCGCTACAAAACCTGGGTCACTGAATTTGTCGCCGATCCCGCCATCCTCAATCAAACGTTCGTCCTCAACGGCACGCCTCGCACTCTCATCGGCATCATGCCTCCCCGTTTCGGTTGGGGTGACGCCGACCTATGGATCCCCGAAAAACCCAGCCGCACCGAAGTCGCCGCCGCGGCCAGCCCCAACCAGCGCTTCTGGTTCTTCATGGGACACCTGAAACCCGGCGTCACCACCAAACAAGCCGAAGCCGATCTCAGCGTCATCGCCAAAAATCTTTCCGCCATTTATCCTAAATATTATCCAAAGCATTTCTCCGTTCAGGTGCAGTCCCTCACCGATCTCGTCGTCGGCGATTTCCGCACCACGCTCTACATCGTTTTCGCCGCCGTAGGTCTGCTCCTTCTCATCGGTTGCGGCAATGTCGCCAATCTTCTTTTAGCCCGCGCCACCACCCGCGAAAAAGAATTCGCCGTGCGTTCCGCTCTAGGCGCATCTCGCTATCGCCTCGTCCGCCAACTCCTAGTCGAAAGCCTGATCCTCGCGCTAGGCGGCGCAGCTCTCGGCGCACTCTTCGCCTGGGCCGGACTCAAATCACTCGTCGCGCTCATGCCCCAAGGCATCGTTCCCGCCGAAGCGCAAATTCGTCTCAACGCTCCCGTGCTCTTCTTCACTCTCGGCGTCTCCGTCCTCACCGCGCTCGTCTTCGGCCTGCTCCCCGCCATGAAAGCCTCGCGCACCGATCTCAACGATCCCCTCCGCGATGTCGGCAAAGGTCTCAGCGGCGGTTTCCGTCACGCCAAACTTCGCAGCGCCGTTGTCATCCTCGAAGTGGCGCTCTCGCTCACACTTCTCGTCGCCGCCGGACTTCTCATGCGCAGCTTCGTCGCCCTCCGCGAAGTCCACCTCGGCTTCCGCTCCGATCACGTTCTGGTCGCGCGTCTTCCCCTACCCGTCGAGCGCTACAAAACCGCCACGCAAATCGCCGGCTTCTATCGTCCGCTCCTCCAGCGCCTGAAAACTCTCCCCGGCGTAGTCGACGCCACCGAAACCAGCACACTTCCTCCTTACGGCGGCATCGGCAGCGAAATCGAAATTCCCGGCGGCAAATCGCACTCGGACAAATGGCAATCCATCTTTCAACTCTGCAGCGAAGGCTATTTCAACGTGCTCCGCATCCAGTTCCTCGACGGCCGCCCCTTCACCGAAGCCGAAGTCGATGGCGCGCGCAAACTCGCCGTCGTCAATCAAACTTTCGTTAAAAAATATTTACAGGGAGAAAATCCGCTGGGCAGGGAAGTGCGCATTCTGCAGCTCGCCGATTTCGAAGACAAAGTTGCCGATCCCGTTTTTCAAATCATCGGCGTAGTCGCCGACGCAAAAAATCGCGGCCTCCAGGATCCTCCCGAAGCCGAAATGTGGATTCCATTCACCGTCACCGGCTCCGCGCTTCGCGGCATTCTCGTGCGCACCACCCAGGATCCACTCGCCATGCTCAACTCCGTCCGCCACGAAGTCTGGGCCACCGATTCCAACGTCGCCCTCACCCTCACCGGTTCCATGGACGACTTCGTCAGCCAATTCTCCTACGCTGGCCCGCGCTTCGGCTCCATCCTAATGATGATCTTCGGCTCCGTCGGCTTGATCCTGGTCACCATCGGTGTCTATAGCGTCCTCTCGTACACCACCGCACGCCGCACCCAGGAAATCGGCATCCGCATGGCCCTGGGCGCGCAAGGTTCCGACGTCCTATCCATGGTAGTAACCATGGGCCTCCAACTAGTAGCCATTGGCGTAATCGTAGGCATCCTCGTCAGCGTAGCCCTGGGCCGCATCATCTCCACCCAACTCTGGGGCGTTTCCGCCTACGACCCAATCACCCTAATCAGCGTCCCAATCCTCCTCCTCATAACGGGTCTCTTAGCGTGTTACATCCCAGCCCGCCGCGCCTCCCACCTTGACCCCATGACCGCCCTCCGCTACGAATAACCCCAGTAGCATAGGCTTCAGCCTGTGTCCTGGGTTCTCTTCTTGGGTCACTCCCAGGTGCCCAACTCTGAGTCCGCGAAAGGTGGGTCTTGATTTCATAACAATGTCGGCTCCCTCGACCCGAGTACACTGTGGTTGCTTGACGACCAAGGCTCGGGAGGAAGGAGCCGAACATGTTCATTATAGGAGTAGATTATCACCCGAGCTTTCAGCAAATTGCTTTTTTGAATAAAGAGACAGGAGAGTGCGGTGAGCAGCGGTTGGAGCACAGCGATGGAGAGGTAGAGAAGTTCTATCGTTGTGTACAATCGCAAGGCGTTCCCACTCGCGTAGGTATCGAAGCCACCGGCTATGCACGCTGGTTCGAGCGGCTACTGGCAGAGTTGGGCATCGAACTGTGGATTGGAGATGCAGCCGAGATCCGCACGTTGCGCGTTCGGAAGCGCAAGACCGATCGCGAGGATGCAAAACTCTTGCTAAAGCTGCTGGTGGAAGATCGTTTTCCCCGAGTGTGGGTACCCAACCCGGAGAACCGCGATTTGCGGCAGTTGCTTTGGCATCGGCATCGGCTGGTACAGATGCGCACGCGCATCCTGAATCAGCTGCAGGCCGTAGCCATGAATGAAGGCCAGCGTTGGAAGAAGCGGCTTTGGAACAAGCAGGGACGGGCGCTGCTAGAGAATCTCCCGTTGGCTCCTTGGGCTAGCCGGCGCCGGCAAGATTTATCGGAGTTGCTGGACCGCTTCAACCCAGTGATCGCCGAGTTGACCACCGCCGTCGAGCGGGAAGCCAACAAACGGCCCGAGGTCTTGCGGTTGATGACCCATCCAGGCGTGGGTCCACTCACCGCACTTGCTTTCGTGCTGATCATCGGCGATCCGTTCCGCTTTGCTCGTGGCAAGCAGATCGGGAGTTATGTGGGGCTCGTCCCATGCGAAAACTCCAGCGCGGGCCGGCAACGACTGGGACACATCAGCAAGCAAGGCAACAAGCTGTTGCGCTTTCTGCTGGTGGAAGCCGCGCAAGTGGCGGTGCGCTTCGATCCCGACTGGCGGCGCCGCTATCTGCACCTGGCGATGCGCCGAGATCGCCGCATCGCGAAAGTGGCCATGGGACGCAAACTTGCCGTTCGCTTGTTCTGGATGTGGCGCAAAGGTTGGGACTATTCGCAGTTAGTAGAGTTCGGTTCGCACGCGGGACAGCTCGAGGCAACCCCTGGTGGGCAGTAGATCACCGTGGTCTTGATGGGGCGTCCCGCTCCCTGAAAAGGGAGATCGAAGTCGTAATCATGGTCGAGAAGTTTTTGATCGGAGAGATGGTTGGGTCGGACTGAAACCGGCCGCCAGATTAACAACGAGCCGTGGTCGCCGCTGCATACGTCGAAAAAGAACAACGAAGACCACTCTTCGGAGCGGAAGGAGAAGTACGCTCAAGAAATATTTGACAGAGCCGACATTGTTAGAGATGGGTTGTAGCGCTGGCTTTATGCCAGCTCTTGGGTTCTCCTCCGGAGGGGCACGCGTCTTGCCTACAATCCTTCTTCTCCTAAACTCCCGACTACCAACTACCAACTCCCGACTCCCCCTGTGGCATTCCCACACCAAACCATGCTACTGTCCTGTGGTAACCACACAGGAGGCCACATGTCCGACTCCAAACTCGATCTTCTCCAGGGCACCCTCGACCTCATGGTCCTGCAAACTCTTCACACCATCGGCGCCCAGCACGGTTACGGCATCGCCCGCCGCATCGAACAAGTTTCCGGCAACGAAGTCCTCCTCAACCAAGGCACCATTTACGCCTCGCTTGTTCGCCTTCAACAACGCGGCTGGATCTCCGCCGAATGGGGCACTTCCGACAACAATCGCAAAGCCAAGTTTTATTCCATCACCAAACGCGGCCGCAAACAGCTCCTCGAAGACGCCGCCTACTGGCTCCGCCTCTCCATCGTAATGTCCCGCGTCCTCTCCATGCCCGAATCCGAATAACCCCCATGGAATGCTCACTCGCCATCCAAGCCGTGAACTTCTTCCCACGTTCCTTCGTTTCTCTTACAGGAACCAATCCATGAACACGCCAACCCACGCACCACAAAATGCCACAGGCACTCCCGCCTCGGCCCTCGGGTCCTCCGAGTTTCGTAGTGGCGGGACTTTAGTCCCGTGCCTCTGCCCCCAGCGCGCCTTGAGCGCGGGGCCTCGAGGGGTTTTCCTAACTCTAACTCTTGGGTCCCTCCCCTCCGAAACTCCCAACCACAAACTACCGACTCCCAACCTCCGTCCCCCGGTGCAACCATGATCGAATCCCTCGCGCACGATCTCCGCTACACTTTCCGCACCCTCCGCAAGGATCCCGGCTTCACCGCCATCGCCATCCTCATCCTCGCTCTCGGCATCGGCGCAAACATCGTCGTCTTCAGCGTAGTCAACACTCTCCTCCTGCGCCCACTTCCATTTCCGCATTCCGATCAACTAGTCTGGTTCGCCGGCAATCACGGCATCGGCGGACTCTCCGGCACCACCTACAACGTCGGCTCCTTCGAGGAATACGCCCGCCACGCCCAATCCTTCCAGGAAATCACCGCCTACCAGTGCTTCTGGGGCAGCTCCGAATTCAATATGACCGGCCACGGCGATCCGCAGCACATTCAAGCCGTCATGGTCGCCAATAGTTTCTTTCACACGCTCGGCGTCACTCCCGCTCTTGGCCGCACGTTCCTTCCCGACGAACACAAAAAAGGCGCCGCGCCCGTCGCCATGCTCACCTATCCTTTCTGGCAACAGCAATTCGCCGGCGATCCAAACGTTCTCGGCAAAACTGTAGACTTCGACAACCAATCCGTCACCATCATTGGTGTTCTTCCGCAATCCTTCGATTTCGCTTCCGTCTTTTCTCCCGGCCTTCGCGTCGATTTCTTCGTCCCCGCTTATCTCGATCAAATTCGCAATTGGGGCAACACGGTCGCCATCGTCGGCCGCCTCAAACAAAATGTTCCTCTCACCCAAGCGCAAGCCGAAGTTAATTTCCTCTCTCCGCAATTTCGTGCCGCGCATCCCGATCCGGACTGGTTCATGGAATATCCCGCCGACCTCTCCTACCTGAAAGATTTCGTCACCGGCAGGCTGCGCCGCTCTCTCTTCGTTCTCTGGGGCGCCGTCGGCTTAATCCTTCTCATCGTCTGCGTCAATCTCTCTAATCTTCTCCTTGCGCGCATGGCCTCTCGCGGCAAGGAATTCGCCATGCGCACCGCCCTCGGTGCCAGCCGTGGCCGCCTCATTCGTCAACTCGTCACCGAAAGCCTCGTGCTCTCCGCCGCCGGCGCCATCATCGGCGTAGCCATCGCCTTCGCCGTCACTTCCTATCTAGCGCATCAAGGCTCGCTGATTCTTCCTCTGCTCCACAGCATTAGCGTCGATGGAGCCGCGCTTCTCTGGACCCTTCTCATCACCATCGCCGTCGGCATTCTCTTCGGCATCGCTCCCGGCCTCACGCTCTCCGGCGCCAACGTTCCCGAAACTCTCAAGGACGCCGGACGCGGCTCCAGCGAAGGGCGTGGCCGCGGTCGCCTCCGTTCCATCCTCGTCGTAGTCGAAGTCGCGTTGGCCTGCATTCTCCTCGTAGGCTCCGGCCTTCTTCTTCGCAGCTTCCTCCGCGTCCTAGATGTCGATCTCGGTTTTCAACCCAGCCACGTAGCCGTAGTCGACGTCGTTTACGAAGCCGGCCAAAAAGGCGAAAAAACCGCCGCCTCGCTCCGGCAAATTGTTTCTGCCGTCACCGCTCTTCCCGGCGTGGAATCCGCCGCCGTTGCGGACATGCTTCCCCTCGATCGCGAACGCAGCTGGGGTCTAGTCAATCCTTCGCGCGACATCGGCAAAGACGGAGGTGGCGAAGCCGCCGTCGTTCGCATCGTCACTCCCGGCTATCTGCAAACCATGGGCATTCGCCTCATCGAAGGCCGCGACATTTCCTGGCAAGACACGCTCGCAAATCAGCCCGTCGAAATCGTCAACGAAACCGCAGCGCGCCGTCACTGGCCTGGCCAAAGCCCCATCGGCTTTCCCGCTCGCGGCGCCGGAGACAAACCCACCACCATCATCGGCGTCGTCGCCGACGTGCACATCAGCAGCCTCGAATCTTCTCCCGGCCCCGAAATGTATCTCCCCGTGAACTACGGCCCCGAAGGCTCACAGCTGGTCGTGCGCTCCAAGCTTCCTCCCGACGTCCTGACCGCCTCCGTCTTGCCTGTTCTTCGCCATCTAAATCCCGCGCAGCCCAACAACACCTTCCGTCCAATCCAATCTCTAATCGATCATTCCGTCTCCCCGCGCAAATTCTTCGTCTATCTAGTTGCCATCTTCGCCGCCCTGGGCTTGATCCTCGCGGCCCTAGGCATCTACGGCGTAATCTCCTATTCCGTCACCCGCCAAACCCAGGAAATCGGCATTCGCATGGCCCTGGGCGCCACTCCCGCAATAGTCCAGCGCGCAATCCTCTCACGCACACTAAAACTAGCCGCACTCGGCGTAGCCGCAGGAGCCGCAGGCTCCGTAGCAGTCTCGCGCCTGCTAGCCTCCTTGCTCTTCCACACCGAACCCAACGATCCAATCACCTTCGCCCTGGTAATCTCCATCCTCCTGGCCGTTGCTCTGGCCGCCGCCTACCTCCCAGCCCAACGCGCCACTCGCATAGATCCAGCCATAGCCCTAAGATCCGAATAAAAAAAATGTCCACCCCGCCAAAATTCGCACGCACCAGTAGCACAGGCACTCCTACCTCCCCCTCGCTCGGGTTTTCCCGTAGTGGCGGGACTTCAGCCCCGTGCCTCTGCCCCCAGCGCGCCTTGAGCGCGGGGCCTCGAGGGGTTTTCCTAACTCTTGGGTTCCCCTCCGAAACTCCCAACCACAAACTACCGACTCCCGACCTTCGTCCCCCGGTGCAACCATGAACCTCCGCCTACTCCATCGCCTGGCCGCCCTCTTCCGCCGAGACCAACTCGACCACGACCTAGCCCAAGAAATCTCCGCCCACCTCGATCTAGCCATCGAAGACAATCTCAAATCCGGTATGTCTCCCGCCGAGGTCCGCCGCCACGCCCTCGCCCAATTCGGCGGCCCGCAACAAGCCAAAGAAAATCATCGTGACGCCCGGAGCCTCCCCATGATCGAAACTCTCGCGCAAGATCTGCGCTACGCCTTCCGCACTCTTCGCAAGGACCGCTCGTTCACCGCCATCGCCATCCTTATCCTCGCTCTCGGCATCGGCGCAAACATCGTCGTCTTCAGCGTCGTCAACACGCTCCTCCTGCGCCCGCTGCCATTCCACAATTCCTCGCAACTCGCCTGGATCGCTGCCAACAACGGTGCCGGCGGCCTCTCCGATGTCACCTATCGCGTTGACGCCTTCGAAGCCTTCCGGCGCCACAACAAATCCTTCCAGTCCGTCAGCGCCTACGTCGCATTCCTCGCCTACTCCGATTTCGTCCTCAGCGCCGGCGATCAGCCCAAGCCCGTCTCCGCCATGCATGTCGCAGGAAATTTTTTCGAGACTCTCGGCGTCCAGCCGCAACTCGGCCGTCTCTTCACTCCTGACGAATACGCCCAAGGCGGTCCTCCCGCCGTTCTTCTCTCCTACGCTTTCTGGCGCAGCCAATACGCTGCCGATCCCTCCATCGTCGGCCGCTCCATCACTCTCAACGATCGCGCCTACTCCGTCATCGGCGTTCTCCCCGCCACATTCGATTTCGCGTCCGTCTTTTCTCCCGGCTCCAAGCAAGACGTCTTCGTCCCCACCGTCATGGACGAGATTCGCAATTACGGCCACATGCTCGCCGCCTTTGGCCGCCTCAAGCCCGGCGTCACCGCCGCGCAAGCCCAAGCCGAAGCCAATATTCTTTTTCCGCAACTCCGCGAAGCCGACAACAACAATCCCAACTGGTCAAATGACATCCAAACCTCCATCATCCCGCTCCAGGATTACGTCAGCGGCAAACTCCGCCGTTCTCTCCTCGTCCTCTGGGGCGCCGTAGCCCTCATCCTCTTGATCGTCTGCGTCAATCTCTCCAACTTGCTTCTCGCGCGCATCGCTTCGCGCACCAGAGAGTTCGCCATGCGCAGCGCTCTTGGCGCCAGCCGCGCTCGCCTAGTTCGCCAACTCCTCACTGAAAGCTTGGTCCTCTCCGCCATCGGCGCATCCCTCGGCGTGGCGCTCGCCTTTGCGGTCACTTCCTATCTCGCGCATCAAGGCTCCATCGCTCTTCCTCTTCTCAACACCATCCGCGTTGACGCCGCCGCCCTCCTCTGGACTCTTTTCATCACTCTTCTCGTCGGCATTCTTTTTGGTTTAGCTCCGGGCTTGGCTGTCTCCAGCGGTAATCCGCAAGAGGCGCTCAAGGACGCAGGCCGTGGTGCAAGTGAAAGTCGAGGCCGCGGCCGTATGCGTTCTATTCTCGTTGTCAGTGAAGTCGCTCTCGCTTGCCTTCTCCTCGTAGGCTCCGGCCTGCTTCTCCGCAGCTTCCTTCGCGTTCTCGATGTCGAACTCGGCTTCCAGCCCGCGCAAGCTCTCTCCATCCGCGTCGACTACGACGACGCCGGAAAAGCCGATAAACGCTCCGCCATTTTTCAGGAAGTTCTCGCGCGCGTCCGCGCCATCCCCGGCGTCGAATCCGCCGGCATGTCAGACATGCTTCCGCTCGATCGCAATCGTAGTTGGGGTCTGGTCGCCAAAGGATCCGTTCATGGCAAGGATGACAACACAGACGCCTTCGTTCGCGTAGTCACTCCCGGCTACATCCAGGCTATGGGCATGCACCTCATCGAAGGCCGCGATTTCTCTTGGCAGGATTCGCCCTCCAACGCGCCCGTCATCATCATCAACGAAACCGCCGCGCGCCTGAACTGGCCCGGCCAAAGTCCCATCGGCCGCCTCGCGCAAAATGTCGGCGATAAAGACACCACCGTAATCGGCGTCATCTCCGATGTCCGTCAAACCGGCTTGGAAAATTCCGTGGCCGCCGAAGTCTTCGTCTCCGCCGCGCAATTCACTCCCGATGGCGCTTCACTAGTTATGCGCTCCAATCTTCCCTCAAACATTCTCGCGCCCACGCTAATGCACACTCTACGCGAACTGAATCCCGCCCAGTCCTCCGTCCCCCTGCTGCCAATCCAACAACTGGTCGATCACGCCGTCTCTCCCAGAAAATTCTTCGTCTACCTGGTAGCCATCTTCGCCGCCCTGGGCTTGATCCTCGCGGCCCTAGGCATCTACGGCGTAATCTCCTATTCCGTCACCCGCCAAACCCACGAAATCGGCATTCGCATGGCCCTGGGCGCCACCCCCGCAATAGTCCAGCGCGCAATCCTCTCACGCACACTAAAACTAGCCGCACTCGGCGTAGCCGCAGGAGCCGCAGGCTCCGTAGCAGTCTCGCGCCTGCTAGCCTCCTTGCTCTTCCACACCGAACCCAACGATCCAATCACCTTCGCCCTGGTAATCTCCATCCTCCTGGCCGTAGCCCTGGCCGCCGCCTATCTCCCAGCCCAACGCGCCACCCGCATAGATCCAGCCATAGCCCTACGATCCGAATAACCAAAAAAATGTCCACCCCGCCAAAATTCGCACCCACCAGTAGCACAGGCACTCCTACCTCCCCCTCGCTCGGGTTTTCCCGTAGTGGCGGGACTTCAGTCCCGTGCCTCTGCCCCCAGCGCGCCTTGAGCGCGGGGCCTCGAGGGGTTTTCCTAACTCCTGGGTTTCTCCCCTCCGAAATTCCCCACCCTGTCATCCTGAGTAGTCCGCGGCGAAGGATCTCAACCCACGCGTCTTGTCTCCCAACACAACTCCGCGCCCGCTACCCGAACGCTGTCAGGTGCACTTCTCCCAATATCGCCGTAACATAAGAGTGAACAATCATGGACATACAACGACCATCCAACGCACGCGCCAAAAAAATACGCCGCATCCTCTACGCGTGTGTCGGCGCCATCTTCCTCGCCGGCGTCACCTTCGGCGTCTCTCGCCTTCGTCCCGCCGCGCCCGCCGTCGATAAAGCCACCATCTGGACCGACGAGGTCAAGCGCGGCCCCATGGTTCGCGACGTTCGCGGCATTGGCACCCTCGTCCCCGAAGACATCGAGTGGATTCCCGCGCAAACCGATTCCCGCGTCGATAAAATCGTTCTCCACCCTGGCGCCATCGTGAAGCCCGACAGCATCATCATCGAACTCAGCGATCCCGTCCTTCAGCGCGAAACCCTCGACGCCGAATATCAACTCAAAGCCGCGCAAGCCGACCTCGAAAACCTCAAGGTCACCATCAACAGCGATCTTCTCAACCAAAAATCCACCGCCGCTTCCGTTCGCAGCGAATACGAGCAAGCCAAAATTCAGCACGCCGTGGACAAGCAACTCCACGAGCAGGGCGTTGGCGCGGACGTCACCGAGCAACTTTCCCGCGTCAAGGAACAGCAACTCGCCATTCGCGCTCAGCTCGAAGACGATCGCACCAAAAATGCGGAAGACTCCGCCGGCGCTCGCATCCAGGCCCAGCAATCCAAAGTCGATCAGCAGCGCGCTCTTTACGATCTAAAGAAAAGTGAACTCGACGCCCTCCACGTCCGCGCAGGCCTCAGCGGCGTTCTTCAGGTTGTTCCTGTCGAAGTCGGCCAGCACGTCAAGCCCGGCGACAACCTCGCCCGCGTCGCCGATCCCAAGCGCCTCAAAGCCGAAATCAAAATCCCGGAAACCCAGGCCAAAGACGTCATCCCCGGCCAGCCCGCCACTGTCGATACCCGCAACGGCATCGTCAAAGGCCTGGTCTCCCGCGTCGATCCCTCCGTCCAGAACGGCACCGTCACGGTCGACGTCCAATTCACCGATCCTCTCCCTCTCGGCGCGCGCCCTGACCTAAGCGTCGATGGCACCATCGAGCTAGAAAACCTGAAAGATGTCCTCTTCGTAGGCCGCCCAGTCCATGGCCAGTCCGATTCCACCATCGGCCTCTTCAAGCTGGTCGACGACGGCTCCGAAGCCATCCGCGTCAACGTAAAACTCGGCAAATCCTCCGTCAATTCCGTCGAAATCCTCGATGGACTTAAAGTCGGCGATAAAGTTATCCTCTCCGACATGTCCTCCATGGACAATTTCGACCGCATCCGCCTCCGCTAAGGACCCAAATTGAACTTCTCCCACCCCACCTGCGTATCTATAAATGGCATCACGAATCCTATGTCCAGACATCAAACCGTCACCCCACCCAGAACGTCTAAATCACTGAGACCTCCTGTGTCCGACCGCTTCTCAAGCCGCTGTAGCGCCGCGCCTTCAACCCGGCATCTTGGGTTTCCATGTAGTGGCCGAACTTTAGATCGGCCAGCCTTTGCTCTGTTCCGAAACTTAAAACTTAAAACTTAAAACTTAAAACTAAATACCGAATACCGAGGCACACAAAAAATGTCCACCACCAACGACACGCTAATCGATCTCAAATCCGTCTCCAAAATCTTCTTCACCGACGAGCTCGAAACCCACGCTCTGGACGCTGTCGATCTCACCATCAAAAAAGGCGAATACCTCGCCATCGCCGGTCCCTCCGGCTGCGGCAAATCCACTCTGCTCGCCATCCTCGGCCTTCTCGATTCGCCCACGGAAGGGAACTACTCCCTCAACGGCCAGCCCGTCGCCAGCCTCAAGCTCAGCGACCGCTCCCGTATCCGCAATCGCGAAATCGGCTTCATCTTTCAGGCTTTCAATCTCATCGGCGATCTCACCGTCTACGAAAACGTCGAACTCCCACTCACCTATCGCGGCATGGCCTCTTCCGAGCGCAAGGAAAAAGTTCAATCGGCCCTCGAACGCGTCCAGATGGCGCACCGCGCGAAGCACTATCCCGCGCAGCTTTCCGGTGGGCAGCAACAACGCGTCGCGGTGGCACGCGCGCTCGTAGGCGATCCCATGATTCTCCTCGCCGATGAGCCCACCGGAAACCTCGACTCCAAAAATGGCGACTCCGTAATGGAACTTCTCCAGGACATCCACCAAAGCGGCGCCACCATCTGCATGGTCACCCACGACCCGCGTTACGCCAACCACGCCGAACGCACCGTCCATCTCTTCGACGGCAAAATCGTAAACGAAACCCTCTCCTCCCAAGTCCCGGTCTAACACTAACCGTAGTGGCGGGACTTTAGTCCCGTGCCTCTGCCCCCAGCGCCCGGCGCGGGGCCTCTAGGGGTCCTCCGAACTCTAGGGGTCCTCCGAACTCTAGGGGTCCTCCGAACTCTAGGGGTCCTCCGAACTCTAGGGGTCCTCCGAACTCTAGGGGTCCTCCGAACTCTAGGGGTCCTCCGAACTCTAGGGGTCCTCCGAACTCTAGGGGTCCTCCGAACTCTAGGGGTCCTCCGAACTCTAGGGGTCCTCCGAACTCTAGGGGTCCTCCGAACTCTAGGGGTCCTCCGAACTCTAGGGGTCCTCCGAACTCTAGGGGTCCTCCGAACTCTAGGGGTCCTCTGCCCGTGGGTTCCCACCCCCAGTCCGCGAAGGGTGGGTCGAGGGTTCTCTTGCTGTCAAGGGTTCTCTTGCCCTTGTAGCGCCGCGCCTTCAGGCCGGCATCTTGGGGTCGATCCTCCACCTGCTCCACCCAACAAAAATTCCTGCTCCCTTGGGTTACTCCCCCCATTTTCCCTTTTCGATTTTCACTTCAACACCCCTCTACCCCGCATCCACTCCACCACCAACTCCCCCCACGTCCCCACCGACGGATCCCGCAAATCCAATCCCACTCCATGCGGTGCCTCGGCAAAAACATGCAACTCCGCCGACACCCCCGCCTTCCGCAACGCCATATAAAACGCCACGCTATTTTCCACCGGCACCACATCATCCGTAGTGCTGCTCCACAAAAACGTCGGCGGCGTCTCCTTCGTCACCTGCAACTCGCTCGACAATTTCTTCTCCAACTCCTTCGGCGGATTCTCCCCCAATAAATTGTCCCGCGAATGCGTGTGCGTATAATCCGCCACCAGCGAAATCACCGGGTAACACAGCACCGCAAAATCCGGACGCGAACTCTCGCGATCGATCGCATCCGCCGCCCCTGCATTCCCCGCATCGAAATGTGTCTCCGCCGTCGACGCCAGATGTCCTCCCGCGGAAAATCCCATCACTCCGATCTTGTCCGGCAACACGCCAAACTCCTTCGCCCGCGTCCGCACCATGCGTATCGCCCGCTGCGCATCCTCCAATTCCACCGGATGGTGATACTTCGGCCCCAGCCTGTACTTCAACACAAACGCCGTAACCCCCATCGCATTCAACCAATTCGCAATCTGCCGCCCTTCATGATTCGTCGCCAGCCATTCATAACTCCCGCCCGGTATCACAAGCACCGCCGGCCCCGCCGCATGCTCCTCCGAAACCGCATACAACGTCAGCGTCGGCCGGTCCTCTTCCGCATCCCCCAACGCCCCCGGCGCCCCTCCCTCCCACAACCGCATAACCCGCGGCTCCGCCGAAGTATCCTGCAAGTCCCTCCGCTTCTGCGCCTGCGCACCATCACCGCAAGTTCCGCCACGCGCCAAAGTCCCGCTCACAATCGCGCCAGCCAACACAAAACAAATCCCCACCACCAATACGTTCCTCACCGTTTCCTCCCGTATTCCACCATCTTCTCTCGTAGGGTCGCAGCGCCGCCGCGCCCCATGTCCGCAAAATTCCAGATTCACTACTCCCGGCACTCCCGCCCGTGTTCTTTTGTAGCGCTGGCTTTATGCCAGCGTCTTGGACCACCAAAAGAAACCCCGTAATTCCGAACGAAGTCCGCGAAGCGAGAAATCCCCATTCGATCAACCCGTCTAGCCACCCAACGTGCCCCAGGCACTCCCGCCCGTGTTCTTGGGTCATGCAGTGGCCGAACTTCAGATCGGCCAGCCCCACCCACCCTGAGTCCTCCGCCAGGCGCTCCGCACCACCGCGCCCATCTCACAATCCCCGTAGCGCTGGCTTTATGCCAGCGTCTTGGGTTTCACCACCAAAAAACCCCCCCGTAATTTCAAACGAAGTCCGCGAAGCGAGAAATTCCTCTTCGATCAACCCGTCCCACTCCCAACAAAATTCCCCACTTCCTAAACCCTCCTCCCCCACCCTCCCCAAATGCTATACTCCCCTAACCGGAGGCCATCGATGTCCCGCCTCTTCGCTCCCATCCTCTTTCTTCTTCTCCCTCTCGCGATCCTTGCCCAAAAGCCCGCCACCATCGCCGGCAACGTCTACTACGGCAACGAGTACAACGCCGCCAAAGACGTCACCGTCTCCCTCTACGACGGCCAGCACCAGCTCATCGAATCCCAATCCACCACCGACGCCGGCCAATTCCGTTTCGGCGGACTCCGCCGCGCCCAGTATTTGATCGTCATTGATGCCCCCGGCTGCGAGCATTACTCCACGGACGTCGATGTCTCCATGGCCTCCGACAAAGACGTCCTCATCTATCTCAAATCCACTTCGAAGCCCAATGAAACGCTGCACTCGCAAACCGTCTCTGTCCACGAACTCACCATGCCCGCCAAGGCTCGCGACTTCATGGAATCCGGCAAAAAGAAACTTTATGAAGATAAAAACGCCCAGGCCGCCCTAGCCGATTTCCAGCAAGCCGTCGCCGCCGCCCCCGAATATTACGAAGCCTCCTACCAGCTCGCCATGGCCCAACTCACTCTTGGCAATCGCGCCGGCGCCGAATCTTTCTTCCGCAAATCCATCGATCTCAGCAACAATAAATATCCCGAAGCGCAAATCGGTCTCGGCGCCGTTCTCCTGGACAACGGAAAAATTTCCGAAGCCGATCAATCCATCCGCGCTGGCCTGAAACAAAATCCCACCCTCTGGCTGGGTCATTACGAACTCGGCCGCCTTCTCCTGAAACAAAATCGACTCACTGAAGCCCAATCCTCCGCCGAAGAAGCCCGCCTTCTCGCCCCCGGCGCCCCCATCGTCTACCGCCTCCTCTCCAACATCCATCTCCAACAAAAAAATTACACCGCTCTCCTCGAAGACCTCGATACCTACCTCACCCTAGATCCCGACAGCCCCGCAGGCCTACGCGCCAAACAACTCCGCGAACAACTCCAACAAAAACTAACCCCCGCCTCCTCCACCCCCGCATCTCCGTAAACTCTGCCCCCGTTGGGGCACGATACATCGTGCCCCCGGCGAGTCCCCGAGCCGCCGCACCCCCGCGCCCATCTCACAATCCCGTAGCGCTGGCTTTGTGCCAGCGTCTTGGGTCTCGCCACCAAAGAACACCCGTAATTCCAAACGCAGTCCGCCCGCACCCCCGCCGCACCCCCGCGCCCATCTCACAATCCCGTAGCGCTGGCTTTATGCCAGCGTCTTGGGTCTCACCACCAAAAGAACACCCGTAATTCCAAACGCAGTCCGCGAAGGAATCCTCTTCGATCAATAATCCTCCACCAAACACACCCCCACCCAACCGAAAACCGCCACCAACTTGTCCCAGGAAATTCCTACCGCGAAGGAAACATATACGATTCCAACAAATCCGCCCGCCCCTTATGATCCGTCGCCAGCACCTTCAGCAAATCGCTCACCGACAGCATCCCGCGATACCGGCTCTGCCCATCCAGTATGCACAAATGATAAACGCCGTTTTGTTCCATCGACCGCAAACTTTCTTCAAACGTCATTTCCGGCGTCACCGTAAACAACTCCCGGCTCATGATCTCGGAAACTTTCATCCACGCCGGACACCTGTTCTCCGCCGCCACTTTGTCCGATATATCGCTCTGCGACACAACTCCCGTAAGCTTTCCCGACCCATCCATCACGCCCACCGACCGCACTTGTTTCTCCCGCAAGTATTTCGCGGCTTCCATCACCGTCGTCTCTTCCGAAATCGAATACACATCCTTGCGCGTTCCGATCAGCTCCGCAACCTTCATAACCACCCCCAAAGCTAAAATTTCCGCCATCCTAGTCCCCCCCTACCCCCATTGCAATCTCTTTTATTCCCGTCGTATGTGGCGGCGGGACCTTACTCCCGCGCCTCTGCCCCCCAGGCGCCCATCTCACAATCCCGTAGCGCTGGCTTTATGCCAGCGTCTTGGGTCTCGCCACCAAAAACTCCCGTCATTCCGGACGGAATCCGCGCAGTGAGCGAGGGACCGCTTTTCTCCCCCCTCCTGTATGCCCACTCTGAGTCCGCGCACGATGGCTCCTGGGTAATCTTGCCGTTGTAGCGCTGGCTTTATGCCAGCGTCTTGGGTCTCCCCACCAAAAGAACACCCGTAATTCCAAACGAAGTCCGCGAAGCGAAGAAATCCTTCTTCGCTCAATCCACCCCACTCGCAAAAAAACGCCGCACCACACCCTCTCCGCGACCTCCGCGTTAATCTCCCTTCTCCTCCACTTTTCCATCTCCATCTTCCAATTTCAAAGTACTGTACCCTCAACCATTCACCAATCCTTAACCTATCCAACCCCATATTCCCTGACCCAAATTACAGGGAAACCCTGATTGCCCCGTCTCCTCTCCTCCGCTAATCTACTCCCCGTAACTGCGAGGATTAGGGGTGCTCTCTCTGGGCGGATGGGAGTGCCCCTAGTCCTCGATTTTTTTTTTGCCCCAACCCCTCTTCAGTGTAGAATTCCTTCTCCCATGGGTTCCCGCGTCCAACTCTCCGCCTCAGACGGCCATCATCCCGCAGCTTATATTGCCGAGCCCGCGCCTCCGAACCCCGCCGCTCCCGCCGTCGTCATCGTCCAGGAGATTTTCGGCGTCAACCGCCACATCCGTGCCGTCGTCGACCTCTACGCCAGCGAAGGCTTTTACGCCCTTGCCCCCGCTCTCTTCGACCGCGTGCAACCAGGCATCGAACTCAACTACAATTCCGCCGACGCCAACCGCGGTATGCAGATCGTCCAGCAGATCGGCATCGACAAGGCGCTCCTCGACGTCTCCGCCGCAATCAATTTCGCCGCGCAATCTGCTCCAGGCCGCAAAGTCGCCGTCGTTGGTTTTTGTTTTGGGGGAACTCTCTCATGGCTCGCCGCCACCCGTCTCAATCCCGCCGCCGTTGTAGCTTATTATGGCGGGCAAATCTCACGATTTGTTGCGGAACAGCCGCGCTGCCCCGTCATGCTGCACTTTGGTGCAAAAGACAAACACATCCCCTTGTCCGAAATTCAGAAAATCCAGCAAGCCCATCCCGAACTCACCGTCTTCCTCTACGATAACGCCGGCCACGGCTTCAACTGCGACCATCGCCCCGACTACGAACCCACCTCCGCCAAAATCGCCCGTGAACGCACTCTCTCCTTCCTCCGCTCCCACCTCCAACATTCCCAATCCGCACCCTAACGTGCCACAGGCACTCCTCCCTGTATCTTGGATTTGTAGCGCTGGCTTCACGCCAGCGTCTTGGGGTCTCTGCGTGTGGCACAGGCACTCCTCCCTGTGTCTTGGGTTCCTCCAATAATAAACCCGTAATTCCGAACGAAGTCCGCCAAGTGATGAACTTCAGATCGGCCAGCCCCACCACCCTGAGTCCGCGAAGGGCAAATCTTGGGTTCTCCGCCGTAGGGGCGCTTGGGTTCTCCGCCGGTAGGCGCGCCGTACCGCCGCGCCCATCTCACAATCCCCGTAGCGCTGGCTTTATGCCAGCGTCTTGGGTTTTACCACCGACACTCCACTCAAAAAAAACCGCCTCCCAGCAATCGCCACTGCCCTCACTCCACTCGCCTCCAACACTCTCCCCTTAACCGCGTCCCAAGATAACAATTCGCATCCGTAAGCTCGCCACGCAGGCTCATCCATCCCCGTAGCGCTGGCTTTATGCCAGCGTCTTGGGTTTTACCACCGACACTCCACTCAAAAAAAACCGCCTCACTCCCCCAACCCAGCAATCGCCACCGCCCTCACTCCACTCGCCTCCAACACTCTCCCCTTAACCGCGTCCTAAGATAACAATTCGCATCCGTAAGCTCGCCACGCAGGCTCATCCATCCCCGTAGCGCTGGCTTTATGCCAGCGTCTTGGGTTTTACCACCGACACTCCACTCAAAAAAAACCGCCTCACTCCCCCAACCCAGCAATCGCCACCGCTTTCACCCCACTCGCCTCCAACACTCTCCCCTTAACCACAATCCCAGGCACACCAATCTGATCCAGCACGCCCTCCGGCACCGCCACCCCATTCCGCGATGTCAGCACCACATACACCCTCCCATCCCGATCCGCGATAAACACCAGCGCGCTTCCCGCCGCCGCACAAAGCTTCGCGCAGAACGCATGATCGTAAGCATGCGTCTGCGTCCCAAGATAACAATTCGCATCCGTAAGCTCGCCGCGCAGGCTCATCGTCTCCCCGCGCACAGCTCCTCCCGCAAAAAAATCAATGTTGCCTTCGCTCGCCAATTTCCGCGCCTTCGCCAAATCCGAAACCAACGGACGCACCTCTGCGAACGGCAAACTATTCAGTCCATATTTATCGCCGTATTGAAATGCGCAAACTCCCAGCACCGCAACCGTCAGCAGCAGCCCGCTCAGAACCTTGCTACCTCGCTGCGCTTTTCGCGGAGTCAGAGTCGCTTCCATCGTTTTGCCTGCTGGCGTTCTTCTGCCCATTCCCGCCGGTATAAACGATGCGCCAGATCGAGTTCGACCCGTCATCGCTCACCAGCAGCGATCCATCCGGAGCCACCGCGATCCCCACCGGCCTGCCCCACACGTGCCCGTTATCCACCGCAAATCCCGTCACAAAATCCTCGTACTCGCCGCTGGCCTGTCCCGTGTGATGCATCGGCACGCGAATCACTTCATATCCCGTGCGCACCGAACGATTCCACGATCCGTGTAACGACGCGAAAATATCTCCCTGATACTCCGCAGGGAAGTGCGTTCCCTCATAAAACGCCATTTCCAGCGTCGCCACGTGCGGCTGCAACAGCACGTCCGGCACAATCACTTTATTTTTCAACTCCGGATGTTTCCCCGCGTGCCGGGGATCCTGATTGCCGCCCATATAAAACCACGGCCATCCATAAAATCCGCCTTCCTGCACATGCGTGATGTAATCTGGCACCAGGTTGTCCCCAAGCCCGTCCCGCTCATTCACCGAACACCACAACTCGTGCGTCGTCGGATGCACCAACAACCCCGCCCCCGCATTCCGTATCCCATACGCATACACCTGCATCCCCGATCCATCCGGATTAAATTCCAGAATGTCCGCGCGATCTTTTTCCGCCGGCGTGGTATCCGGATCGTCCACATTCGAAGACGATCCCACCGCCACGAACATTTTCGTGCTGTCCGCTGTGAACTCAATCGACCGCGTCCAGTGCCCGCCTCCGTGCGGCAAGTCCGCAAGATGCTGCGCCGGCCCGCTCGCCTTTAAATCTCCATTTTTATAGGGAAACCGCACCACCGAATCCGTGTTCCCGATATATACCCACTGCGGATTTTCTCCCCTTGGATAAAACGCAATTCCATAAGGACGATTCAGCCCGGTGGCAAACACGCTCACCTGCTGTGGCTTTCCATCGCTGCTAATCCCGCGAAACACTTTGATCTGCCCCGCGCTGCTTTCTGCCACGAAAAAATCCCCGTTCGGCGCCACGCGGATCATCCGCGGATTATTCAGACCCGTCGCGTACAGTTGCACCGTAAATCCCTCCGGCGCTTTCGGCCACGCGTCCGCCGGCCGCGGCACCAGCTTCGGCGCGTTGTTCGATGACGAAGACGCGTAAGGCGCGGGCAATTCTTGCGCCGTAATCTTTCGAACCGTTCCCGGCGCCTCGTACCGAAAATCCGTAAACGGCGGCTGCGGCGCGGGCGCATTCGTGGCAACCGGCGTGTAGTTCGCGTCCGCCGGAGCCGCAGCGGCAGCTGCGTTCGCTCCGCCCGCCGAATTCTTCAGCGATTTCAGGAACGCCACAATCTGCCAGCGCTGCTCCTCCGACAGATTCCCCCACGCCGGCATTCCGTTGCCGATCGATCCCGTCGTGACAAACCAAAAAACCTCTCCATCCGGCGCCGTCTGCGTTGGCCCCTTCGCGACCGGGGGAATATTCCCCGTTCCCTCGCCATGCGCCCCATGGCACAAGGCGCAGTTCGTCGCATACAACTTTGCCCCCGCCGCAATAGCCGCTGGCTGTCCAGCATAAGGATCTTTCTGCTCAGCGCTCGCTGCCGGCGCGTTATGAAAGTTCACATCTTGCGCCACCACCCCCGCAACGTAAACACACGCAACACCGAAAATCAGCGCGAAATATAAATGATACCGTTCGTGTAGTTTCAAGACTGTCCTCCTAAGTATTCCAGTTTCACGCCGCGACTTTCAGCCGCCCCCTCCCCAAACTCGCGCGCCTCTTGGATCGAGGCGAAAGCGCTACCCGCAACACCGGCGTAATTTGTTTCAAAGCGCGAAACAACCGCGCCTTCAACGTCCCTGGGCTGATCGCAAGCCGTTCCGCCGCCTCTCGCGTGCTCAATCCTTCCACAACCCGCAACCGCAATGCCGCACGGATACGAGGCGAAAGTCTTTGCATCGAACGTTCCAGAACTTCCCGCAACTGCGTTTTACGCAATATCTCTTCCGGGTCCGGAGAATCGTCTGCGAACCTCTCCGAATATTCCCGTCCTCTCTCGTCGCGCATGTCCAGCGGCACGAACCGGTTGCTCGACCTCCTTCGCAGTTGCATCCTCGCGGAGTTCAGCACAATCGTCGTCAGCCACGTCGAAATATGCGAGTTGCCCTTAAACTGATCCAGGTGTTTGTACGCGGACAGCAGCGCGTCCTGCACCGCGTCCTCCGCGTCCGCCTGATTCCCAAGCTTGCGCAGTGCCACCCTGTAAAGCATCGCCGAATAACAAGAAAACAATTCCTCCACAGCCTTTCTGCGCGCGCTCTCCGGTTGCGAAACCGGGAATGGAATCGTAAAGTTGCCCGTTTTCCTGCAATTAGTTTCGATCATGTTCATTCTCCTGAATCAAAATTCCCGCTGGCCCGTGGTCGAGGTCCCGCGAAACCTTTCTGCCCAGCTCAGCCATCGTCACCGTTGCCCGTCGATTGCTTACCAGCTTCCCGCGTCACCCAATCCCGGATGTGCGGTGCGCAATTTCGCAAAACCACTCCGTCTCTTTCGCACGACGCCAGAAATTGCACCGCGCTGCGATCCACAAGTTGCAGCTCGCGAAGATCGAACACAATCCCGCTCCGCTCCTTGCCAATCAGTTCGCGCACCTCATTCACATGCTCGCCCTGAAGACGTCCGATGAGCGCGAATCCCATACCGCCCTCTCCCATTTGTAATTTCACGATCTTGAGCATGGCCTCTTAAGTACACAACGCCACATACCATTGCAGGATAGCGGCCACCCTTAGTTAATTGATTTCAATGGAGTTACCACGGTAATAAGTCGCGAAATGTCGCGAATTCGCGACATTTCGCCTGACACTGTCCCGCACCCTGACACGGACAGCCGCACGCCGCACCGCCGCGCGCCGCACCCATCTCACACCGCACCGCCGCGCCCATCTCACAATCCCCGTAGCGCTGGCTTTATGCCAGCGTCTTGGGTCTCACCACCAAAAAAACCCCGTAATTCCAAACGCAGTCCACGAAGTGAGGAATCCCTCTTCGCTAGATCCGTCCACCCCACCCTGAGTCCGCGAAGGCCAAATCTTGGGTCCTCCGTCGGCAGGGGCGCCGCACCGCCGCGCCCATCTCACAATCCCCGTAGCGCTGGCTTTATGCCAGCGTCTTGGGTCTCCCCACCAAAAGAAAACCCGTAATTCCGAACGAAGTCCGCGAAGTGATGAACTTCAGATCGGCCAGCCCACCACCCCGAGTCCGCGAAGGCCAAATCTTGGGTTCTCCGCCGGTAGGCGCGCCGCACCGCCGCGCCCATCTCACAATCCCCGTAGCGCTGGCTTTATGCCAGCGTCTTGGGTCTCCCCACCAAAAGAAAACCCGTAATTCCGAACGAAGTCCGCGAAATGAGGAATCCCTCTTTCCTGGGTGCCGCATCCTTCGCCTACGCCGTCTTGAACTTCGCTTTCCGTATTCCCAACGTCCTGATCTTCGATTCCAACGTCGACGCTGGCACTCCCAACCGCGCCGCCGCCCCCGAACTCCCCGCCACGCGGCCATTCGTTTCCGCCAGCGCCGCCTCGATCATCTCCCGTTCCTGTTCGCCCAACTTTTTATTCAGCAGCGTCCGCGCACTATGCGTGCCGGTGTGTTGTTCCGCAAACCAGTTCGGCTCCGCCGCAAACACGTCCGAATCGCACAGGATCACAGACCGTTCAATCACGTTCTGCAATTCGCGAATATTTCCCGGCCACTGGTAAGCGCTCAACAAATCCATCGTTCGTTTTTCAATCCGCGTAATCTCTTTTCCCACCTTCAACGAATAGCGGTCGATAAAATATCTCACCAGTAGCGGAATATCTTCGATCCTCTGTCGCAACGGCGGAACATCAATCGGAAAAACATTCAGCCGGTAAAACAGGTCCATGCGAAACGTGCCCGCCGCGGCCGCCGCCACAAGATCGCGATTCGTCGCCGCAATCACCCGCACATTCGCGGCGATCGCATGGCTGCTTCCCACTCGCTCAAACTCCCGTTCCTGCAGCACGCGCAGCAAAGCAATCTGCGTTTCCGCGGACAGCTCGCCAATCTCATCCAGGAAGATCGTTCCTCCCTCCGCCAGCTCGAACCGCCCGATCCGCCGCTGCAGCGCGCCGGTAAACGCCCCCTTCTCATGCCCGAAAAGCTCCGAAGCGATCAGCGATACCGGAATAGCGGCGCAGTTCACGCTCACAAACGCGCGCCCCGCCCGCTGCGATCGTTTATGAATAGCGCGCGCAACAAGTTCCTTGCCCGTTCCGGTTTCTCCCGTAATCAAAACCGTCGAATCGCTCGGTGCCACTTTTGCAATCCGCGACAGCACTTCCTGCAGCGCCGCGGACGACCCGACGATCTCCTCAAACATCGACGCCTGGTCAATTTCCTCGCGCAACGCAAGATTTTCCTCGTACAGCTTGTCCTTCAACGCCCTTATTTCTTCAAACGCTTTCTGCAACGCCGCGTGCGCCAGCGTCTGCTCGGTAATATCCACTCCCGTGCCCACCAACTCCACGACCTCGCCCGCTTTGTTCAATACCGGGTGTCCCACTGTCCGCAGGTATTTCACCGTGCCATCCGGCAGCACCAACCGATAATCGAATTCGAAATCGTGCTTTCCCGCCAGCGCCTTCGTCAGCCCTTCCAGAAATCCGGCCCGGTCGTCCGGATGGATGCGCTCCAATGCCGTTTTATACGTCGAAGGATCGTGCGCCGGATCGAATCCATATATTCGATACTGTTCCTCCGACCAATACACATTCTCCTGTCGCCCCACATTCCACGCCCAGCTTCCCGTGTGCGTCAGTCGCTGCCCCTCTTCCAGGTAAGCCTGGCTGCGCCGCAGTGCTTCCTCAACGCGTTTGCGTTCCTCGCGCGTGCGCAGCGTCGCAATTCCATACGCCAGGTTCTCCGCCAGCTCCACATACTGCTCAAAGCTTTGTTCGTTGAATTTTTCCACCTCGCCGGAGTACAAAGACAGCACGCCAAACGTTTCCTCGCCGCGCTTCAATGGCAGCGACAACGAAGACGCATATCCTCGCGCGATTGCATGTTGTTGCCACGGCGCAAACTTCACATCTTCGCGAATATTTTTCGCCCACGATGGTTTCCCCGTCCGTACCGCCGTCCCCGAAGGCCCTTGCCCACGCTCGTTATCCCCCCAGGTTATTTCCAGCCCTTGCAAATAACCATCCTCCACCCCCGCAAAAGCCACTGGACGCACGGATTTCTTCTCATCGTCTTCCCGGTAGCCCACCCACACCATTCGAAATTCGCCAAATTCCATCAGAATTTCGCAGATGGACCGCAACAATTCCTCTTCCTCTGTCGCATGAATCAACGCAAGGTTGCACTGGTGGAGCGTCTGCAGCGCCCGGTTCAACTCGATAAGTTGCTCTTCCGTGTACTTCGAACTAGCGTCCATCACCACACCCAAGAACTCCGCAAGCTTATCTCCCGCTA
This sequence comes from Candidatus Acidiferrales bacterium, assembly GCA_963709705.1. Taxonomy (GTDB): domain Bacteria; phylum Acidobacteriota; class Terriglobia; order Acidiferrales; family UBA7541; genus Acidiferrum. The sequence goes on along the minus strand of CAVPXU010000008.1, from coordinate 880,306 downwards.
ACAAATATACATACCACCCACGTAGTGTGTCGTCCCCCCCGCCAAAAGCGCAGGGGTCCAGCACCGCTGCTCCCTATCGAGCAAGACGCCCGTGCAAGCAACAACCCCCTAAGTGCTTGCCGCAGACTAATTTATCCTCGACCGCTCCAGAACGAGAACGGAAATCCGCATGCCCCTCGATCCACCAGTAAATCTCCGGCCGCCCGCCGCGTCAAATGTTATGGAAAGTTTTTGTCGAATCGCCCCCGGTGCGCGCATCTGATAAATAACGCGCGCGCCAGCGAAGCGGACGGAATCGCCTACGGGAGGCAACATGAATTCCTTCGACCCAAGCACCACCAAACTCGGCTTCATCGGTCTCGGCAACATGGGCTGCCGCATCGCCGCTCGCTTGCTCGCCGCAGGCTATTCCGTTTCCGTCTACGACAGAAATAAATTCAAAGCCAAAGGCGCCCCGTCATCGGAATCCATCGCAGCCCTTGCGCAATCCGTCGACGTGCTCCTCTCCTGCCTAACCGATGATCAGTCCGTACGCGATGTTTATTTCGGCTCCGCCGGCGTCCTGGCCAACGCCAAGCCCGGCTTGGTGATTCTCGAAATGACCACCGTTTTACCGGCCACCTCCCGCGAACTCGCCCTCAAAGCCTCCGCCGTCGGCGTTCACGCGCTCGACGTCGCGATTTCCGGCAGCACCCCCGCCGCCGAACAGGGCACCCTGACTCTCCTCGCCGGCGGCAATCCCAATGTCTTCCAGCAGGCCGCGCCCATCTTCAAATCCATTGCCGCTAAATATTTTCATCTCGGCCCCAACGGCGCCGGCGCCACCATGAAGCTCGTCGTCAACGCCATTCTCGGCATCGAAATGCAAGCAGTCGCCGAAGCTGTCGCCATGGGTGAAAAAGCCGGACTCAGCCGCGACATCCTTCTCCAGGTCCTCGCGCAGACCGTCGTCATCTCCCCCGCCCACGCCGGAAAACTTTCCCGCGCCGCCCATAACGACTACTGCCCTCAATTTCCGCTCCCGCTGATGAACAAGGATTTTCGCCTCATCCTCCATCTCGCCGAAGATGTCCACGCGCTCATGCCTGCCACCTCGGCCTCCTGCAAAATCAACACTGCAGCCCTCGCCGCTCATGCCGACCAGGATTTCTCCGTAGTCATCAAGCAAATGGAAGAAATGTCTTCCGCCGAACCCGCAAAGAAATCCGCCGCGAACTGAAGTTTTGTACCATGGCGTTTGCCAAAGTACGCAAAGTCCAGTCGCACAAAACCAGGAGCCTTCCATGAGCCTAAATCAAGACGATCCAAACTCTGGCGTAAGCAGAAGGGAATTCATCGGCATGACCGCCGCCACTCTCTTCGCCGCCGGCGCGCTTCCCGCAAACGCCAAGCCGGAAAACAAGAACGGCGTCCCCTATCGCGCGCTTGGCCACACCGGCGAATCCGTCTCCATGGTCGGCATCGGCGGATATCACCTCGGCAAGCAGAGCGATCCCGCGGAAAGCATTCGCATCATTCGCGCCGCCATCGACGAAGGTATCAATTTCCTCGACAACTGTTGGGACTACAACGGTGGCGAGAGCGAAATCCGTATGGGCAACGCCCTTCGCGACGGCTACCGCCAGAAAGCTTTCCTTATGTCCAAAATCGATGGCCGCACAAAAACTGCTGCCACCGCCCAGATCAACGAATCCCTCCGCCGCCTCCAGACCGATCACATCGACCTCATGCAATTCCACGAAGTCATTCGCGACACGGATCCCGACCGCGTGTTCGCCCCCGGTGGCGCGCTAGAAGCCGTTCAGGAAGCGCAAAAAGCCGGCAAAATCCGCTTCGTCGGTTTCACCGGCCACAAAAGTCCGGAGATCCACCTCAAAATGCTAGACACCGCTGCGCAACACAATTTCCGCTTCGACACCGTACAGATGCCCCTCAACGTAATGGACGCCCACTACGATAGCTTCGAAAAGAAAGTCTTGCCCGTCCTCATTAAAGACAATATCGGCGTACTCGGCATGAAGCCCATGGGCGACCACATTATCCTCGACAGCAAAACCGTCACCGCCACCGAGTGCCTGCACTACGCCATGAATCTTCCCACCAGCGTCGTCATCACCGGCTGCGACTCGCTCCCCATTCTTCAGCAGGCCCTCGCGGCCGCGCGCAGTTTTCAACCCATGGACTCTTCCCAGGTCGCAACTCTTCTCGCAAAAACCGTCACAGCCGCCAAATCCGGCCAGTTCGAACTTTATAAAACCAGCCACAATTTCGACGGCACCTACGCCAACCCGCAATGGCTCGGCTAACCCGCGCCCCAATGCATCCTCAGCCTCCAAAAAAAAGTAGCTGCTTTTCTCCCGCCAGCTTCTAAGCATTGATTGAGCCAAAAAGGAGAACTCCTATGAGCACTCAACCTCAAGTCATTCTGGCGCCACCCTTCACTCGCCAGACTGCCGCCCAGAAAGTCCGCAAAGCCGAGGACGCCTGGAATTCACGTGACCCCCAACACGTCGCGCTGGGCTACACTGTCGATAGCCACTGGCGCAACCGCGCCGAATTCATCAACGGCAGGGAACAGATCATCCAATTCCTCACCCGCAAGTGGAATCGCGAACTCGAGTACCGCCTCATCAAGGATCTCTGGGCCTTCGACAACGACCGCATCGCCGTACGCTTCGCCTACGAATGGCGCGACGATTCCGGCCAGTGGTATCGCTCCTACGGCAACGAAAATTGGGAATATAATCCGCAAGGCGTCATGCACCACCGCTACGCCTGCATCAACGATCTCCCCATTCGCCCCGAAGATCGCCTCTACCACTGGCCACAAGGCCCTCGCCCCCAAGATCATCCCGGTCTGTCCGAATTAGGCCTGTAAAAAACAAACTCGCCGCCTCACTAAACAAACCCACGTCATCTCGATCACCCACTTCCCACCCACAACCCAACCCCCCTCATCCCCCCGGATGAAACGGCATCCCCGGATGCCCCGCGCTCGCTGGCTCCGGCGTTTCGACATCAAGATTCACCACCACCGGCTCCTGCCCGTTCCTCACCACCACCGCCTCGCAAATCTCATTCGGACTTGCATTGATCTCCTGATGCGGCACGTAAGGCGGCACATAAATAAAATCTCCCGCCCGCGCTTCTTCGCTCAGTTCCAGATGATCGCCCCAGCGCATCCGCACCCTACCCTTCACCACATAAAGCACCGTCTCCAGTTCCCCATGATGATGCGGCCCCGTCTTCGCGTCCGGCTGCACCACCATCGTCCCCGCCCACAATTTCGTCGCCCCCGTTCGCGCATGCGTAATCGCCGCCGCCCGCGTCATCCCCGAAGTCTGCGGCGTATTCAGATCCAACTCCCCAGCATGCACAATCTTCACTCCATGTTCTTTCCAGTCCATATCCGAATCCCTCTCCGATCCCTTCGTCAAAAGTGGCACAGGCACTCCCGCCTGTATTCTTGGGTTTGTAGCGCTGGCTTTATGCCAGCTCTTGGGTCATGTAGCGGCCGAATAGTGGCCGAACTTCAGATCGGCCACCCCGCCCCCAGCGCTTTTCGCGCAGGGCCTCCAGACTCTTCGACAGTTCTTTTCGTCCCAGCTACCCACTCTGAGTCCGCGAAGAGTGGCTCCATAATCCTCCCGCCATCGTAACGCCGCGCCTTCAGGCCGGCATCTTGGGGTTCCACCCACAAAACGCCATGCAATCTCGGCGCAGCCCTCCCCGCAGGGGTGCCGCACCGCCGCGCCCATCTCGCAATCCCCGTAGCGCTGGCTTTACGCCAGCGTCTTGGGTCTCGCCACCCAAAATCCCCCGTCATTCCAAACGAAGTCCGCGAAGTGAGAAATCCCTCTTCGCTAGATCCGTCCACCCCACCCTGAGTCCGCGAAGGCCAAATCTTGGGTCCTCCGCCGTAGGGGCGCTTGGGTCCTCAGCCCGCAGGGGCGCCGCCCCGCCCATCTCGCAATCCCCGTAGCGCTGGCTTTATGCCAGCGTCTTGGGTCTCGCCACCCAAAAATCCCCCGTCATTCCAAACGAAGTCCGCGAAGTGAGGAATCCCTCTTCATCCAACCGTCAAATTCGCAACTCCACCAACCGCCAAACTGTGTCATCCCACGAACCCGCTCCGCAACTCTTCTTGACGGATCGCGTCACCCAGCATATCGTGGCGTTATCCGCTCCGTCCTACGACGCAAGGCCTGGGGGGCGAAACGATGGAACTCGTCTGGCTGACGGCACTGGTTCTGGGCTCCGGGTTCGCCATCTCCGGCGGACTCAAGACAAAAGGCAAATTACTCAACTTGTCTATCATCCTCGGCTGCATGGCCTTGGGATTCGGCATCGGTTATGCCGCTGGTCTCGGCAGCGGGAATATGGGAAGTATCCCAGACGCCGGCTTGCCTTTCTCGATGATGTTCGGAATCGTCGCAGCGTTCGGATGCGTCTATCTCAACAACTGGCGTCAGAAGCAGGATGACGCGCCAATCGATAGCCTAGACGCCGCACAAGCGGCGGGCCAACAACCCATGGGTCCGCCGCCCAACCAAAGACAACTGTGACGCTCCTTGGCATTTTGAATCGAATTACTGCGCTGGTGGCGGCAGCGTAATCGACTTAGACAAAGTGAACGTCAGCGCCGTCTCCGCCGGAATCTCGATCTGCTTGTTTCCGGTCATCGCGCCTCCCACCAATCCTCCAGCCGCGCCCACCAGCGCTCCAATCCCCGCTCCTTTTCCTCCGCCGGCGATCCCGCCAATCAACGCGCCTCCCGCAGCGCCGCCCCCCGTCGTCACCGCGGTCCTCTTTCCTTTTCCTTTTATAGTGCTGTCCAGCGTGCCCGTCTGAATCGAGTAGTTCTGCCCGCGAATCGTAATGCTCGTCAGAGCAAGGGACAATTCACCTTCTCCCTTGATTTTTCCTTTCTGTTTCGCCGTGATCACCGTTCCAGTCACGCCGGATCCCTTCGGTATCGCCGTCACTCCGTCCAAAGACACAGGCCGCGCCAATGAAGCCAGGAAAGTCTGCCCCGCCTGGCTCGTCTTCGAACTCAACGCCTGATCCACCGTCACAGTCAGTGAAGTTCCGGCAGGCACAACGATCGGCTGTGGCGGCGGTGGTGCCACCGCTGCCGGCGCAGGCGCAGCCTGGTCCGCCACTGCCCCTGCTGCCGCACCCGCGGACACGACCGCTGTCTCATCGCTCACACCAGTAGCTCCCGGTTCGTCGTGCGCAATCTGCTCCACTTTCTTTTGTGCGGCCTGATCCTTCACCGTACCTCGCAACGTCACCTTGCCGTCTTTCGCCGTCACGCTCACCGCCGAATCCTTCGTGTCAGGATCGGCTGCCACCTTGGCTTGCACGTCCTGCGCAATGGTCTCGTCGTTCGCCTGCTTCTTGCATCCCGCCGCGAAACTCAACAGCGCGCCAACAAGCACAATCGAAACGTAAGGCAAATGAACGCCAACTTGTTTTCGCATCTCAAATCTCCTATTCCTGCAACCAAACCGCAGGAGCGTCGTTACTTCCGTCCATACTTTAACTCAAGCCTCGCGGACTTGCAGAGTCCTTGGGAATATTCCTGTTTCTCGTCAGGGTATGCCTTCAGCCGGGCTCGCAACGAAAAATGGAGCCCCAGAGTGCGCACTTCCGCACACACACGATTCCCGAAAACAAAAATTCCAGGGACATAACTGCCTGTCAGGCGGAACGGTGGGATAAACAGATATGCCTAGGCGGCGAACAGAGCGGAATTAAAGCCCCAATCCTCTTCAAAGTCAATACTCTCAAGAATTCTTACGGGAAAGCGATCGGCAACCTGCAGATGGTGCCGGGGGCCCGGATTGCACCGTTCGCACCATGAATTTCTCACTGCTAGTTGCAACGTGACATGTGCGGTTAAACGTGACCCGTCGCGTGTTGCAAACAGAATGCCTCCGGGGTTTGGTTTCCAATGCAGAAGAAAATTCCGCAGTATTGCTTCTAAACTTCTAAAGCGCTTGGCAGTTCACAAACGAAAGCAGTGATCCCGAAAGTGTTCGCTACGCCGAAGCAGCCTGGGATCCAAAGAAACGCGAGCTTGTGTACAACATGAGCGTAGAAAGATGGAATGAAGTTTGTCCCGATGGATGGAACGCGGCTTAATGTGACACCTGCCGTGGAAGACGGCGTTGCGAAAGGAGAGTAATGAAGGCACTGGAACAAATGCAGAGCTTGAGAAGCGTACCCTTGGGGACCTGTACACCATGAGAAAAGCCAGACTACGCCACCCATCAATAAAATCGTGCGCTCGCTGTGGTCACGGCTCTTCAATCCATCAAAAGGCTACTGGCGTGTTGAAAAGTCCGTGTAACTTTCCAAGGTGCAACTGCCGCGACTACCGAGCGCCCGCAAATCCAAAAACCCTCTGCAATAGATCGCAACGCAACGACGCGCCTGGCCGTCTTCAACGACACCGTGAATTCCGAAAGTGAGAAATCGCCTGTATTCATGCGGGTGTTCGTGTGTTGCTGCGACCACTCTGTCGCTGGGAGAAGCAAAGGGCATTGACCAAAACGACGGTTCCATCTGCGGTCTTCCGGGTGTTCCACAAGCCGGGCGCAGCCGCCGTGACACCTTATTTTTGTAGTCCCCTTAGTGTATATTCAACTAGTTTTGTACCACAGTCAGTTCTTTTTCAAGCTTACTGACCCGCTTCGAATGGGCGGTAACTTCCTGCTCTCAGATACGTGCAGGTCAGCGAAAATGACGCACACTGGCTTATTTTGCCGAATAGCCGCAAATGTAACTCTTGTTCGTGTCGAACCGGAAATAGATTTGTTGGTCACCATCGGTTCCCAGCAGTCTGTAATTGTTGCAAACGTCAGGGTCGAACGCCTCCCATATTTTTGTATCAGCTGACCATGTAAAGTGCGCTACTTTGAGTGGTGACTTCGAACCCTGTTCCTCAACAACGCGAACCTCGGCGATGACTCTATTGGGAGTACCGCTAGCAATTTGTAAGGGAATAACTTTCGATCCTTGCACTTGCGGATAGCCTGTTTGCGTTCTGCTCAAAAGCGTTCCGTCGCTAGCGCGAATCGTGACGAAGTCGGTTGACTTTGGAAGCCAAAACCAAAAGGTTCCGGCACTATAACCAGCTGCTTCTGCTCCCACCGTTGGGTTTGCGACAATAATACTCTCGTGCGGTGGAAAAAGATTTCGTGGCAACATCTCCCGGACGGTTTCTCCATTTTTGTCGTATTCAATTACTAAAGGGGTCTTTGCGGGGTCTTTGCCACCTGCACCCAACGTTAGTGTCCACACGTTAAGATTGTCATCGATAGCCAAGGCATCGATTTCCCGTGCAGGTTCCAATGCTTCGGCTGATAAAAGAGCACCATAGAAGTCAAAATAGAGGAGCACATCGGCTGGCGGCACGTCCGGTCCACGACCATAGGTCGCCGCAACTGCGATCAATTGCTGAGGCCGTGCAGAGACATCCCAAATTGATACACCTACCGCTTCGGGTACGAAACGGAGTATGTCGATACTGAGGAGAGAATGTCCTTGCTTGTCAAAAATGCTAATGGAACTAGGTTTGGCAACACTGGAATCTCGCTGCCAAGAAATAACCAGACCGTTTTCGGATTTCGTCCACATTGATTTCAGCGAAGTCTGAATAATACCGGCAGTCTGAGCAGTTGCGTTTAAGGGCAGAACGACCAGAAAGAGAAGCCACAACTTTATCTTCATGGGAATAATCTCCTTTTTCAAAACCGCGCACTAACAGTACCCATTAGTTGCGCAGCCATCGTCGCCGTAACAATTGCTACCCGGCTGCCATGTGCAAATCTCGCAACATTTGCCTTGCGATACCATAGGGCATTCCCAACTGCGGCAGCCACCATTTAAGCAAATAGCGACCGGTCGCCCGACTCTATTTATGATGCAACCACCATTTAAATCGACGCTACCGTACGGACATCCGGGAGAGTTGCAAACAAGTGGTGGCGGGGCTGCGCTTGCAGGCCCTCCTGAAGACTTAGAAATTGATTTGGTTGAACAAGGACCGGGGACGGCTGGAAATCGGCCAAAGAGGGCTTGGATGGTTGCGCCGTTAGGACCCATTTGTAACTGCAAGGGTTGCACCGGAAGAAGTGCAGCCCGTACTAGTGGTAGTGGTCGTTTGACGGCATACATGCAGACTAGTACGAAACCAACTACGAGAGTGAGCAGAATCGGAAAGGAACGAAGTGGCGAGTGCATCGGACCTCCTAATCGGGCTGAAATGCCCCGAATCAAAAACTGGAGCCGAAGGTACAGAGAAGCTAGTTTACAGGTTGATTCATGTCAAGTACTAAATTATAATTAATCAGTAGTGTCCCAACGTTATGCGAACAAAATCAATTGGTTATCGGAAACGGGTTGAATTTCGTCGCTCATCGTTTGTGCAAGTAGTTGATCCAACGGGATTTTCTCGAACATGGTCAGGCTGAGGATCTGTAGGATTTCATACAGGCTGGCCGAGAGATGCAATCGCTTTTTGACGATGGCGACCAGAACGTAGGCGGAGACCGCGATCCAGATTTGTGACCTGACCGCGTTCTCCGAAGGTGGGAATGTTGCCGCGCAGATCGAGCAGGGTATGCAACTTGATGGCTGCCTTGGCCGTGCGGAACACCGCCCACGGAAATACCGACAGACACAGATCGATCGTCGTGGTGTCGAGCGCGTAGACGGTTTCTTGCAGATCGACGCCGAAGGACTCTTGCGCATACAACGGCCGGGCGATGCCGATCGGGCTCTGCGCAAAATCGGCATAGATGCGCCAGTCGCGCACAGCGTTGGCATTGGCCAGCGTATTACGAGCCACCGCCGAACGAATCCCGAGATGATAGAGCTTGGAACTTTGTGCGCGCAGACATACTTCGATGTCTCGAAGGCTCTCCCGAAAGGTCAACTGAGCGAACGCCATGCACAGGAATTGATCCAGGCACGAGAAGGACTTCACTTTGAACGCGCCTCGATAGCGGGTGACGCAACGACGGAAGGTGGTCAACGGAAGATGTTGCATCAGCTGCGCAAACACCAGCTTGCCTCGGTTCATCGCTGCCCCCCACGAAGTTATGCTTCGCAGGGTCGCAGAACCCGCATTCCAAGTTCAAATCGAGACCAAGAGAATTTGCCGCTTATGCGTTTCTCATCACGGCGCGTGTCAACCACCTTGAGACAGGTGCTCACGGAATTTAGTGAGCTATTCATGGGTGCTGGGCCGGCTTATTGATCCAGACTTCGGCGGGGATTTGGGGTGGTTTCGGGGCGCTTCGCACGAAGCGCTCCGGGTGACGTTGGTAAGCAACATCGAGCACATCTTGCCGTTGCCGTAAGACGCTTTCCGCTTGGCCATAGTGAACCATCGCTGGCGTCAACAAGCCGATGCCAGAGTGACGATGCTCTTCGTTATACCACCGAAAAAAACTCTGACAGAAAGCGCGACTGTCCTGGATGCACCCAAAGCGGTCCGGGAACTCCGGCCGATACTTTAGGGTTCGGAATTGGCTCTCGGAAAAGGGATTGTCGTCCGAGACGTGCGGTCGACTGTGCGTCTTCGTGACACCCAGGTCGGCGAGTAAAAAAGCTACCGGTTTGGACCTCATCGAGGTGCCGCGGTCGGCATGCAGGGTGAGTTGACCGGGCTGGATGTCTTGTTTCTTGCAACTTTCCTCGATCAGCCGCTTGGCCAGCTCAGAGCTTTCGCGATAAGCGACCATCCAGCCGGTGACGTAACGACTGAATACATCCAGCAGGACATACAAGTAGAAGTAACTCCATTTCGCTGGGCCGAGTAGTTTGGTTATATCCCAGCTCCAAAGTTGATTCGGAGCCGTGGCCAACAGTTCCGGCTTCTGGTAGGGCGGATGCGTCAACTGATCGCGGCGCTCGCGAACCTCGCCTTGCTCGTCGAGCAAGCGATACATGGTGCGAATCGAGCAGTGATATTCGCCTTCATCGAGCAACGTCGCATAAACAGCGGCTGGAGAACGATCCTGGAAACGTTCTTCGTGTAGACGAGCCAGGACCGCTTCCCGTTCCGCCGGGTGGAGTGCTCGTGCCGGCGAAGGCCGCGGGGATGCTACGGCGGGAGCAGCAGCCTTACGGCGCTGTCCGTAGTAAGACGCCCGCGGCATCCACAGAACTTGGCAAGCCGCGCTGGTGCCCACGTCGATCGCCAGTTCGGTGACCGCAGACATCAGGATTTCTCGTCCGGGTCCACGTCGGGAAGCGGGTTCCCCAACAGCGCAGCGACTTTTTTTTGAACGTCGATGATGATCTCCGCTTTGCGGAGTTTTTCCGTCAATCGGCCGACCTGACGGCGTAGCTGCTGAACTTCTTCTCCGAACGGGTTGTGCTTTGATTTCGGTCCGCGCCGTCGTGCGGTCAACGCTTCGCGAATACCGCTGGATCGTTCTCGCCGCCAGGTGGTGAGCAACGAGTAGTACAAGCCTTCCCGGCGAAGAAGAGCACCGAGAGCACCGCGTGTCGCTGCAGCGGCATCGGCTTCCTCGAGAATGCGTTGCTTATATTCAGCTGTGTAGGTACGACGCTTGGCTTTGGCTACCACCTCAGGGTCCGGCCGCGAAGCTGCCCCCGAATCGGCGCCTGCTTTGGCTGCCGCGTCACTCCGCTGCGGCTCGCCAGGAGGCGAGCCTTCGCTTCGTTCCGCGGCAGCCAAACCCCCAGAGGAAAGAACAACACCAAGAGAATTCCCATTCATCTCTGCTTGCTTCTTTCTCGCCCTACTCTTCATTAATTAAGAGTACTAAACCTGTCTCAGAGATGTTGGCACGGAGGGTCAATAATTTACGCAAGGCAAGAGGCAAAACGTTGGGACACTACTGATAATTAATTATAGTTAACCATTCCATTCAAGGTAGCCTTCGTTTTAAAAATGGGTACGTTCTTTTGTTCTAGGGTCGCGTTTTTGCTTGCACCGACATAGCTCGCAACCACACAAGCGTAGTTACACCAGATGCTAGAATCAGCCGTGCTCCCACGAATTCATCCGATGCGCCTTCGCATCGCCAAGCCCTTCGACGGCCCCGACTACATTTTCGAGTTGAAGCACGACGGCTTCCGCGCACTTGCCTACGTCGAAGAGGGAAAGTGCAAGTTGGTCAGCTGCAACAGCAATTTGCTGAAATCGTTCCAAGCGTTGACGGGATCGTTGGGCATGCTTCGGGTCCAAAACGCGATCCTGGACGGCGAAATTATCTGTATCGACGGGAGTGGCGTCAGCCAATTCAACACCCTGTGCGGATTTTCACATTCTTTCACCCAGGGGTTTTCACCATCATTCACCCACCCCCGGGTTTTGCTTTTAGGTTTCTAGCAGTTTCCTTTCTCCGTGGCAATCGGCAACGGCAGTTGGTTTGATTTTTTTGGGGCGGACCCCCATTTCTGGCTCGAAGCTCGAGAAAAATCTCGTTGGGATGACCGTGGCTGCATTTTCTGGAGGTCTCCCATGGTTCAGGTCGTGGCCTTACTGGCGGTTTTCGAAGTGCTCGTCGCTCCTGGAGCAGTACGTTTCCGGTAAGACTCCCCTTCGATGACGAACTGGTGGGCGCGGTGGCAGAAGCGATCCAAAGCGCTCTGGCCGAGCATCGGATCATCAAAGACCGCCATCCATTCTTCAATGCCGCGGTCGGAGGTCAGCATCGTCGAGCTGCGGGTGTGCCGTTCGATCAACAGATCATAGAAGTCGGAAGTGGCCTGGCTGGAGAGCTTTTTCAGAGCGAAGTCGTCGACGATGAGTAGATCCGGGCTGATAAAGGAACGCAACTCACGGTCGAAGGAGTTGTCGGCACGGGAGCGTGCCAGGTTTTTCAATAGCCCGTCACTGCGAATAAACAGTACGCGATAGCCGGCGCGGCAAGCGGCGTGGCCCAAAGCCTGGGCCCAAAAGGATTTGCCTACGCCTACCGGTCCACAAAAAATGACATTTTCATGGCGCTCGATAAAATGCAAGCGGAACAGCTCCATTAAACGTGCCTTGTCGATGGAGATTTTGGCCGACCAATCGAACCGTTCCAGGGTACATTCTTCCTCGAAGCCGGCATCCTGTAAGCGGTTCTCCAGATGTTTGTGATCGCGGCGCTCGACTTCGTCGGAAAGCACCAGTTCCAAGAACTGCGGGTAGTCGAGTTTTTCCTGGCGGGCGTACGCCCAGCGGTCGGGCAGGGTGGCCAGGATGCCGGAGAGTCGCAAGCGCTTCAGCACGCTTTTTAATTCAGGCTGGATCTGCATCTGGGCCTCCCTTGTCAGAAACGAAGTGTTCCGCGGGACGCAGGAACTTCAATTCCAGCGCCGACTGTTGGCCAACGATGGGCTGCGGTTCGGTTTGCGATTCCAGTCCCTGTTCCAGAATGCGCTTCAGGCGGTGCACATCCAGCAAGTCGAAGTCGAGAGCCCGCCGGCAAGCCGCGTCCAGACGAGCGGCGCCGTAGCGTTCGGCCAAGCCCAGTAACTTCTGCGCCTGACGCAGTCGGCTCCAGGGGAACTCGCCGCTCAGAAGTTTATCGGTGAAATCGCCGGCAGCCGATCCGAGTTCCCGGGCCCGCTTGCAGTAGAAGTTGGGCCAGCGCAAGGCATAGGGAGCGCGGCCATCGGGATAATCCGCGTAATCGGTGGAGCGCTGGCCGGGAAGTTTCCGCTCATGGGTCTTAATCAACTCGCCGTGCAGGTAGATGCGCACCAGCGATCGATCGCCGCGGACATCGACCTGGCAGCCGATCCAGCGCGTGGGAACCGAGTACAACACCTGAGCAAAGCGGACGTGGTGATCCGGATGTACTTTGCATTGCGCCCAAGTCGGGGTATCGAAGCGTTCGCCCACCAGGGGAATCAGCTGGGGCTTTTCCTCCGCCTCAAAGACCTCCAGAGGGACTCGTCGGGTGGTTCCGTGGATCCGACGGCCGGCAACTTCGCGACACCAGACTAGGGCACGACGCGCTACGTCGTCGAGATCGATGAACGTCTCCCCTTTAAAGAAGCGCTCCCGTATATAGGCCACGCTATTTTCAACAAGCGGCTTGTCCTGGGGATGGCGCGGCCTGGCTGGATCGGGCAGAAAGCCCCGATAGTTGGCGTACTCCAGAAAGGTCCGGTTGAAGCGCGGAGTGTAGGGATCGGCTCGATCGATACAAGCTTTCATTCCATCCAGAACCACACGCCGTGGACAGCCTCCCAAAAACAACCAGATGCGTTCCAAACAATCGATGACCGTGGGCAGGTCCTGCTTGAACACCGGGATCACGCAGCTGAGCCGGCTGTAGCCCAGCGTCAGGATGAAGCCGTGGACCATACGCGGCTGGCGGCTACCCAGTTCCTGCAACGGACCAAGTCGGCCAAAGTCGACTTCGGCCATCTCGCCCGGCAGGCTCTCCGCCCGTCGTACGGTGATCGCCGAAGCAGTTCCGAAATCGCACCACTTCCGCGCAAACCGATACAAGCTGCTATAGGAAACCACCAGACCCTCGCGTCCCAACAGTTCGTGCACCTTGCTCAACAGCAGGTGGTCTTTGTCCAGCCAGTCTCGAATCTGCTCGGTTCGCGGCTTCAACCGCTGCTCTGGCTCGCTGCTGGCGACAGCCGTGCCCGGCCGGCCCATGCGCTGCCGGATCACTTGGAGCTTGCCTTCGTCGGGCCACGGCGTTTCCGGTCCGATTCCCTCTTTCTCCGCGAAACGCACGATCCGCCGTACGGTGTTCCGGTCCGCACCGGTCGATCGTGCGATAGCTCGCATCTTCTCCCCGGCCAACCACCGCCGGATGATCTGATCAATGTCCATCCTCCTCACCTCCCGGTATGCCATCCCTTGTCCTCCTGGAGAACTGGTTGGCACACCTGCTCGTTCAGCCGCAATGGGGGGTGGGTGAATGATCCTGAAAATGTGGGTGAAAGTTGGTGAAAACGGGTGGGTGAAAGTTGGTGAAAAACTACCGCCTCAGGTGGTCGGTAGATCCTGAAAATTCACAATAATTGACTAGTGTTCCTGGTTTTTGGGGAAATTCAAACTATTTTCGATTTTACGCGACACGTTTTTCCTTCTCTGCGCTGATTAGATACATAGAGGGAGAAATTGCTCCTTATCCCCTTCTACCGAGGGAAAAACCTGATGTGTCACTCTCTGTTACCTGCCACCAAGCCCCCGAAGCAAATTTGCCGACTGGGATGGAACCGGACGGCCTTTGCCCCGCTGTCCGCGGAGCAGTTCCATCTCCGGTCCTTGCCTGGACATTGGCTTGCGAGAGGTCGCTGGTCGGAACCGGATCGAGGATCTGCGGATCTCCCGGACCGGAGGCTTCGGGACAAGAGCGGAGCGGGTATTCCGAAGACCGGTGAAGTGTGCTTCACCTCTCAACTTCACTTAGTCCAAGGTGACAAGCTTCACCGCCTGGAAGTGGCGAACTGCGGAAAACGCAACGAGATAAATGCAGAAAGGCCACGGAGTCGGAACGCGGCAAAAACGTCGGATGAGGCGGGAGCGACCCGGCTATTTGACGCACGGTGCGTCACAGTGTTGCCGGGTCGCTCCCGCCTCATCAATTCTCAGAATGCACGAGCAGATTATCGAACTCGCCACGGCGATCAGCGCTCCTCGTTGCACTTTTGCGTGCAGGCATGGTGACGGGTGTGCGAATGACACGCGTCACTGTAGCAGTCACCAATGTCGTCACCTTGGTGACATGCAAAAACACACGCGACACAGAAGTTATGAATCGGATTGGACGCGGGGAAAACCCCGGAATGGGCTGGAGCCACCCCCTTTTTTGGCCAGAGGATTGTGGCCAAAAAAGACCATAGGTCGCTCCAGCCCATCACGCTCTACGCGTAAATGTGTTATCCCCGCGTCCAAGAGTTGGACCAATCTGATTTACATGTGCGCTTTAGTAAAGCGCGCATGCAAAAAAGGAGAAACCGCATGTCAATTCTGAAAGCACCACCGAAACAACCCAGGAACGCCACGCTGCAACTTCGCGTCGATGAAGAACTGAAAACTAAGTTGGGCAAGTATGCGGAGTTCCTCGATTCAACGGAGTCCTACGTTGTCTCTGAGGCGCTCAAACTTGTCTTCAACAAGGACGCGGATTTCAAAGAATGGTTGGAGCGGCAAGACGGGAGTAGCAAGGAATCGCACGACGGGCATGCTCCCGTGACCATGGGGAAAACCGATCCACCTCCAGTGCCGGCTGCGGCCGCACCAGGTACGAACGGCAACAAACGCTTATTTGGCTAGGCGTCTTCGTCTCGCTAAAGATTTCGGAACGCAGAAGGCGTGCCCGTTTCTATGTGACCACAGGGGGAGAAGAGGAAAAACTAACCAGCACCGCACTGCAGCGCGCGTTTTGTTGGGGCCTCCCTTAAGCAAAAGCGAACTGAATTGGTTCCCGCGCAAAATCTTTTAAAGAGTGCTTCTATGAAGTCCAACCAACAACTCGACATCGACCCATTGCTCGAGCCTTGGCTCAAGGATTTTCTCGACAGTGTGATAGTCCCAGCCTTATTAAGAGAATTTATGAAAAGCGTCCTTGATTCGTCGCGAGATGCTAGAGGACAATCACTCGAAGAAGCTCCGAAGGGAGAACCTGAGTGAACGAACCGCGCTGCGCGATTTATGCACGATTTTCCTCTGACCGTCAAAGCCAAACCAGTATTGCAGACCAAATCAGAAAATGCCGCGACTATGCCACAAGGCACGGCTGGCTCGTTCTTGAGCAACACATCTACTCGGATGAGGCGATTGCGGCGACCAGCATGGCAAGGGAAGGACTGCAGAGACTTCTTGCAGCGGCGGCTGCTCCCGAACGCGCCTTTGACTGCATTCTGATCGACGACACATCACGTTTGACAAGGAAACTCGCAGATGCATTGAATCTGTACGAAAAGCTTACTTTTGCAGGTGTCCGCTTGGTTGCCGTATCTCAAGGCGTGGACTCGGATAGTTCGCAGGCAGAATTGTTGATAGGAGTTCACGGGCTCATTGATGCAGTGTATTGGCGCGAGTTGGCCCAGAAGACCCACAGGGGAATGCAGGGATTAGCTTTGCGAGGCTTTCACACTGGCGGTCGGTGCTTCGGGTATTCATCCGTCAAAGCAGAGGACGGTAGTGCCCGGTTAGAAGTGAATCCCGCGGAAGCCGAAATTATTGACCGCATCTACCGACTGTACACGGAATCCGGTTATTCCATGAAGCGAATCGCGCACACTTTGAACGCCGAAGGCGTTCTCTCGCCGCAACCGCAAAAGGGAAGGTTTAATCGGTCCTGGTGCGTATCCTCCGTAAGGCACATCTTGTTGAACGCTCGCTACACTGGCAAGACGATCTGGAACACGCGGCGCAAGATCCGCGTACCGGGAACAGGAAAGCGCGTATTCCGGCCCCGCCCCCAAAGTGAATGGGTGACGAGTGAAGCCCCTCAACTACGGATTATTTCTGATGAGCTTGCAGCTTCTGTGCAAAATCGCTTGAAAGCTGTCAAGGGCATGTTTGGCAGGGAAGGCAGTGGCTTGGCGGTTGGTCCGAAGCGCTATCTTTTCTCCGGATTACTGAAGTGCTCGGTATGCGGCGGAAGCATCGCCCTTGTCTCCGGACGCGGACGACATGGTGCGGATCGCTACGGCTGTTCAGTGCATTATCAGCGTGGCGAGTCTGTATGCGAGAATGCGGTGTTGGTACGACGAGACGAGTTGGAGCAGAACTTGCTCAAAGGGCTTGCGGACTCTGTCCTTCGTGTCGAAGTGATTGACTATGCTGTGGCGCGGATGGGAGAGGCGTTACGACAGGGTCACGAAAAGCTTAATGCTGAGCTTGAGCGCTTGCGCCAGAGGAAACAACAGGTTGAAGGAGAGATCAAGCGACTCATAACTGCGATTGCCGAAGGACAACCCTCGCAGAGCCTCATGGCCGCAATCGGCGAACGTGAAACCGAACTACGCACGATCACGAACAAACTGGTCGAGCCTGGACCAGGCTCCTTGCAAGCCACACTTAACGAATTGCGAAACTTTGCGATCTCCCGGCTAGCCAAGATTCGAGAACTCATCTCTCACCCCGAGAGTATTGACATGGCACGCGCAGTACTCGCGGAACACTTCGGGACATTCACACTGGAACCCACGATTCAGGACGGAGAACCGGTGTATCTTGCTCACGGTAAAGTAGATTTCTTCGGGGAAGAAGCGATGGCGCGAACGGGTGGTGCCGGGGGCCAGAATCGAACTGGCTACGCCCGCCTTTTCAGGGCGGCGCTCTACCACTGAGCTACCCCGGCACGCAATTTATTTAGTGTAGAGGCCGCTCCTTCACCTGTCAATTCGCCGCCGCATTTCCTTCCGCGCCAGTTGCCGATCCCGCCCCATTTATGGTCGACTATTCTTCATGACCACCACACACGCAAAATCTTCCGACCTCATCCCGGCCCTCGATAGCCTCGCCATTTCTTCCACTAGCGCCGACTCTCTCATGAAAGGCATCGTCGCCCTGCTTCACGAAAAACTCACTCGCTACAATTGGGTCGGCTTTTACATGCTCGAAAAAGAAGGCGATCATGACATCCTCGTTCTCGGCCCCTTCAAAGGCACCATGACTCCCCACACTCGCATTCCTCTCCATCAAGGCATCTGCGGCGCCGCTGCCTCCACCGGCAAAACCATCGTCGTCGACGACGTCAATTCCGATTCCCGCTACCTTGCCTGCTCCCTCGAAACAAAATCCGAAATCGTAGTCCCCATCTTCGCTCACAAAAAAGTCGTAGGCGAACTAGACATCGACTCCCACTTCCAAGCCGCCTTCGGCCCCGAAGACCGCAAACTCTGCGAACACGCCGCCACCCTCCTGGGCAAATTCCTCGAATCCCACCCCTAACCAAATCAAGCGGCACAAGCACCCCGGCCGTGCTCTCAGGTTTTGTAGCGCTGGCTTCATGCCAGCGTCTTGGGGTCTCCTCCCGAGTGCCCCACATGCCGCCGTTGCATGTGGGCTCTTGGGTCACTCCGTGTAGTGCCGCGCCTTCAGGCCGGCATCTTGGGTCCTCCCCGTAGGGCCACGATAAATCGTACCCCCGGCAAGTCCGCGAGCCGGCTCCTGGGTTTCATCTTGGGTTTGTAGGGCTCGCCTTCCGAGGCGCCCCGTCCTCTTCCTATTTCACAAACAAAAACCACGTCATTCCGAACGCAGGCCGCGAAGTGAGGCACCCCTCCGTCTCGGGCCCCCTCACACCATCGTTTCCAGCGGCTGCACTTCGCGCTTCACTTTCTCTTCCGCCTTACTCCGCGCCACCCGCAAATCAAAACTCGCCTGCAAATTGGCCCAAAACTCAGGTGTGGTTCCAAAGAAGCGAGCCAGCCGCAACGCCATCTCGCTCGAAATCGCCCGTTCCTCGTTGACAATTTCATAGATTCCCGGCGGAGGCACCCGCAGCGCAAGCGCCAGCTTGTTCGGATTCAACTTGTGCGGCAGCATAAACTCTTCACGCAATATCTCGCCCGGATGTATTGGCTTCAGCTTGCCCATGCTCTCCTCCTAGTGATAATCGACGATCTCCACGTCATACGCATCGCTTTCCTTCCAGATAAAACAAATTCGAAATTGATCGTTAATGCTGATACTGTGCTGGCCCTTAATGTGTCGCATTACATGTAAAGCATGAACCAACGCAATGCCACCGAGTGGCACAGGCGCTCCTGCCTGTGTTCTTGGGTTTGTAGCGCTGGCTTTATGCCAGCTCTTGGGTCATGTAGCGGCCGAATAGTGGACGAACTTTAGATCGGCCAACAAAAATAAACTGTCATCCCGAGCGCAGCGAGGGACCTGCTTTTTTCTTCTCTTGGGTTCTCCCCCAAACGTCCCCCCATCACCTCTCCCGATCGTCAAACTCCTTCATCCACTCGCTCCCCTTCAACACTTCCCGCGGCCGCGTCCCATCCGGCGGCCCCACAATCCCATCTTTCTCCATCAAATCAATCAAATGCGCCGCGCGCCCATACCCAATTCGCAACCGCCTCTGCAAAGTCGAAGTCGAAGCACGCCCCATCTCGCAGCAAATCCTCACCGCGTCGTGATACAACTCATCGTCCACATCATCGCCGCCACCGGCCTCACGCGGCTCCTCATCAAATCGCGTCCCTCCGCCCTTGCCTTTCGCAGCCGGTTCCTTCCCATCCTCGTCCTTCGGCGCTTCCAGCAACGCCTCGTTGTACTTCGCCTGCGCCTGCTCTCTCCAGAATTCGCAAACATTCGTAATCTCATCTTCCGTAACCAACGGCCCATGAATCCGGTGCAGCCGCGCCGATCCCGCCGGCAAATAAAGCATGTCGCCTTTGCCCAACAATGACTCCGACCCATTCGAATCCAGAATCGTTCGCGAATCCACCTTACTCGCCACGCGAAACGATATGCGCGCAGGGAAGTTCGCCTTGATCAATCCCGTTATCACGTCCACCGACGGCCTCTGCGTCGCTAGAATCAAATGAATCCCCACCGCGCGAGCCATCTGCGCCAGCCGCGTGATCGATTCCTCCACATTGTTCGTGTCCACCATCATCAAATCCGCCAGCTCGTCGATAATTATCACCAGGTAGGGAAGTGGCTTGTGTTCGCTTTCCTCCACATTCTCAAACAACGACAGCGACTGCTGCTTCTGGAACGTCCGGTTATACTGATCGATATTCCTCACGCCACGCTGCGCCAGCAGCTTCAGACGGTTCTCCATCTCCCGCGTCGCATTTCGCAAGACATTCGAAGCCACCTTCGGGTCCGTCACCACCGGCGCGATCAGGTGCGGTATCCCCTCATACAAATTCAGCTCCAGCCGCTTCGGGTCCACCAGCACCATCTTCACGTCGTCCGGCGTCGCCTTATACAAAATTGACATCATCAGCGAATTGATGAACACGCTCTTCCCCGTGCCCGTCGATCCCGCAATCAGCAAGTGCGGCATCGAAGCCAGGTCCGTCACGCGTATACGTCCGTGCAAATCCCGCCCCATCGCCAGCGTCAACTTGCTCGGCGAATTCGCAAACTCCGTCGCCTCGATAATCTCGCGCAGCGCAATCGTTTGCCTTCGATCGTTCGGCACTTCAATGCCCACCGTCGATTTTCCCGGTATGCGCTCGATCAAAATCGATTCCGCCTGCAGCGCCAGGCATAAATCTTCCGTCAATCCGATAATCCGGCTGTACTTGATCCCCGCTTCCGGTTTGAACTCAAACGTCGTCACCACCGGACCCGGATTGATCTGCGTCACGCGTCCTTCCACGCCAAATTCGTGGCACTTCGCCTCAATCGCCCGCGCCCGCATCTTCAATTCGTCCTCGTCCAGCTTGTGGCTGCCTTCGCCTTCCCGCAGCAATTGCACCGACGGCAAGCGGTAATTCGTGTTCTTCGTCGCCTTCCCATCCGCTTTGCCCGCAACCACCGCCGCTTTTTTCTCCCGGTCCGGCCCCAGCATCACCACCGGCACTTTTTGTCCCGCATCTTTCGCCGGCTTCTCGTCTGCCTCAGCCACTGCGGCTTTCTTGCTCTTGAAAATGTCTCCAATATCTTCCAGGTGAATCGTCTTCGCCGCCTCGGCGCTCTCGCCCTTTTCTTTACCAACAATCTGTGGCGCCACTGGTTTCCGCCCGCTTAATTTCCGTTCTTCCACCTCGCGCCGCATCCGCGCTTCTTCGCGCTCGTCCCGCCATTCTTCCCAACGCGCCCGCGCCCGCTGCAATATTCCGATCTTCTCCATTTTCCCCAGCGGACCCTTCGCGCTGCTCGCCCACGCATGCGCCCCGCTGAAGCTGAATTGCGTCGTCAAAAACAGCGCCACCACCATCATGATCAGCGCCACCAGCAACGCGCCCCAAAAATTAAATCCGCTCTGCAATCCGTGCGACACCGCTCCGCCCAGCAACCCTCCCGCGGGCAGCGCCCCTCGCACATCCGGAAAATGAATCATCGCCAGCAGGGAAGGCAGCGACAGCAGCAACAATCCATATCCCGCCAGCGTCGCCCACTGCGAATCGATCGCGCGGCTCCGGCACCACCGGTATCCCAATATCCCCAGTGCCACCGGAATCAAAAACGCCGCAAATCCGAATATCTGAAATCCCAGATCGGCCGTGTACGATCCCACCGGCCCAATCCAGTTCCGCACCGGATTGTCTGCCATCGATGCCGCGCTCACATTGAACGCCGGATCGTGCGGTGAATACGAAATCAGTGCCAGCGCCAGCAGCACTGCCGCCGCGATGCACACAAATCCAATCAACTCATTCAGCCGCTTATTCTCAGTAGGTGTCAGAAAGCGCACGAAATTTCTCCTCAGCTCTGGCCTCGTAGCGGCGGCTTTACGCCGCCGTCTTGGCTGTAGGGGGAAGGCTGAGTACGCACGCGCATCCGCGTACGTCGCGATTCTCCAGGGGCGCGGCGCTGTAACGCCCCCAATTGGAGGAACACCGAAATCATACCAAACACTCCCACCAGCACAAGCCCATCTTCCACCCAGTTTCCAAACCAAGCCACTCCTGCCTGTGTTCCTGGGTCTCGTGTAGCGCCGCGCCTTCAGGCCGGCATCTTGGGTTTCAGTCACTGTACGGGCGCCTTCCGATGCGGGCCGTTCACTTCCAATTTCACAAAGACCATCTACTCGCACGATCCGACCACGATCCGTCATGGAAAAATCGTTGTCATCCTGAGGAGCGCGTTTTGCGACGAAGGCTCTCAACCACCGCCTCTTGCCTCAATCCAACCACTACCACAATCTCCGAAACTCCCAACTCCCGACTACCGACTTTTTCCGCCTCACCCCACCAACTTCGCCGCGAAAAACAACACCAATATCCCCACAATAATCCGGTACACCGCAAACGGCCCAAACCCACGCTTCCTCACCCACGCCATAAACCACGCCACGCTTCCATACGCCACAATAAACGACACCACAAATCCAATCGCCAGCACGATCCATCCGTGCGCATCAATGCTCGTCACTCCAATCGGATTCTCCGTCTTCGTTCCATGCAGCGATTTATACAGCGTGTACAACGTCGCCATCGCCATCGTCGGCATCGACAAAAAGAACGAAAACTCCAGCGCCGACGCCCTCGACATCCCCACCACCTGCCCTCCCGCTATCGTCGACATCGACCGCGACGTCCCCGGAAACACCGCCGACAATATCTGGCACGCCCCGATCCACACCGCTTGCCCCAAACTCATCGCTTCCATGTGCCACGTGTGAATCAAACTCCCCGCCGCTCCCTCGCCCGCCGCCTCGCTCTTCGCCATCCTCGCATCGATAAACCACATCACAATTCCGCCAATCAGCAACGCGCTCCCGATCACGTACGGGCTCTCCAGGTGTTGCCCGATCACCTTCACCAGCAAATAAGACGGAATCGCCGTAACCACAAACGCGATCATCACCAAACTCAATGGATGCGTCAGAATCGTCCGGTCTCCCCGCTCGCCCTTCGGAAACGTCGATACAAATTTCGCAATTCTCTCCCGGAAATAAATCGGCAGCGTCAAAATCGCTCCCAGCTGGATCACAATCGAATACATTTTCCAGTACCCGCTCTCCAAACTCAGCTGCGGGTAATGAAAGTGCAGCAAAGCCTCCGTCAACCTCAAATGCGCCGTCGAACTAACCGGAATAAATTCCGTCAACCCCTCCACAATCCCCAAAATCACACTAATCAAATAATCATTCACAATCATCTCCTGTCCTCAACGTAGCATAGGCTTCAGCCTGTGCTCCTGGGGTTGTTCTGCCGCACCTCTAGCCGGAATCTTGTAGCGCTGGCTTTATGCCAGCGCCCTGTACCGTCACACCAACCAATAATCTTGAAGGTCCCCCACTCTTCGCGCCCTCTGCAAAGGGTAGGCTCTTACAAACAAATCCCCAACATCTCTTCTCTCAACTCCCAACTCCTAACTCCTAACTCTCATCCCGTCTTTACTCGCCACTCGCCACTGCCTCATCCCACTTCCTCAAATCCTCTTCCTCATCTCAAACGCATCCACTTTCCCCAAATAATATCGTTTCAACACCGCCTCCGTACGATATCCATGATGTTCCCAGAACGCAATCCCGCTTTCATTGTCCACTGCCGTTTCCAGCAGCACCGAATGCACCTCATTAAACTGAAAATGTTTTTCGATTTCCTCAAGCAGCCGCGATCCCAACCCCGACCGCCGTTTCCCCGGCGCTACATCCAACGTAATAATGTGCGCCAGCGGCGGGTTCTCCTCCGCCAGAATAAATCCCACAATCTGCTTTCCGTCTTCCGCCACCAAACAATGCGCCGCAGGCAAACTCAAAAAATACTGCATCGCCCACTTTCCATAAGCAATCCCCGCCGGAAAACAACTCTGATCCAGCTTGTACAAAGCCGCAAAGTCCCGTCCCTCATATCCCCGTATATTCATATTCAAACTGCAACAGCGCGCCGCAGCTTTTGCAAACCAAACGCAGCCACCCTGCTCTCGAGCGTGCCCTGTACCGCTGGCTATATGTAACGCTGGCTTTGTAGCGCTGGCTTTATGCCAGCGCCGGCCTTATGCCAACGCCTTCGCCCCCAGCTCCAATCACGCAAAGTGTAGCCAACCCACCCAAAACCGCAAAGGAAACAAACCCACAAAAGGTCACTCCACAAAACACCCCGTAATTCCGAACGGAGTCCGCGAAGTGAGGAATCCCTCCTCGATTCCAACGTCTCCACCAATCCCGTGGTGCTCCTGGGTCCTGTAGTGCTGGCTTTATGCCAGCTCTTGGGGTCTCTGCGTCGCAACCCTGCTGCGCCCCATGTCCTGAAAATCTCCAATCTCAACACACCTCATATCGCAACAAAACACCCCGTAATTCCGAACGGAGTCCGCGAAGTGAGGAATCCCTCCTCGATTCCAACGTCTCCACCAATCCCGTGGTGCTCCTGGGTCGTGTAGTGCTGGCTTTATGCCAGCTCTTGGGGTCTCTGCGTTGCAACCCTGCTGCGCCCCATGTCCTCAAAATCTCCAATCTCAACACACCTCATATCGCAACAAAACTAATTCCGAACGGAGTCCTCGAAGTGAGGAATCCCTCTTCGATCCCCCCGCCAAGCACGCGCCAATTCCCCCACCAAAAGAAAAAGGGACACGCAAAAAACGTGCCCCTCTTCCCAAACGAAAACTCCCCACTACAAACTCCAAACTTCCTACAGCTTCACCGTAACCGTCTTAACCTCGGTATAATTCGCCAGCCCATACTCCCCCAGCTCGCGCCCGATTCCCGACTGTTTGAACCCGCCAAACGGCGCCGCCGCGTCAAACACGTCGTAGCAGTTCACCCACACCGTCCCGGCCCGCACGCCATCCGCAATCGCGTGTGCCTTCGTAATGTCCTTGGTCCAGACCGCCGCGGCCAATCCATACAGCGATTTGTTCGCCCGGTCTACCACCTCATTAATATCCTTGAATTTCAGGATCGACATCACCGGCCCGAATATTTCTTCCTGCGCGATCTTCATATTGTCCTGCACGTCGGCAAACACCGTCGGCTCGATGAAATATCCTTTCTCGCCCACGCGTTTCCCGCCCGCCAGCAATTTCGCCTTGTCGTTCTTCCCGCTCTCGATGTATCCCATCACCTTATTAAACTGGTCCTGATCCACTTGCGGGCCTTGCTCCGTATTCTTATCGAACGGGTTTCCCACCGTCCGCTTCTTCGCCCGTTCCACGCTCTTCTCCACAAACTCGTCGTAGCACTTTTCTTCCACAAACAACCGAGATCCCGCGCAGCAGCATTGCCCCTGGTTAAAGAACAACGCAAAGTGCGCTCCCTCGATCGCCTCGTCCATGTCCGCATCCGCAAACACAATATTCGGACTCTTCCCGCCCAGTTCCAGCGTTGCCCGCTTCAAGTTCGATTCCGCCGAAGCCTTCATGATCAAGTGGCCCACTTCCGTCGATCCCGTGAACGCCACCTTATCCACATCCATGTGCCGCGCCAGCGCCGCGCCCGCCGTCGGTCCATAACCCGGCAGCAGGTTCACCACCCCTTCCGGAAATCCCGCTTCCAGAATCAATTCGCCCACGCGCAGCGCGCTCAGAGGCGTCTGCTCCGCCGGCTTCATTACCACCGTGCATCCCGCGGCCAGCGCCGGACCCAATTTCCACGCCTGCATCAGCAATGGAAAATTCCACGGAATAATCTGCCCCACCACGCCCACCGGCTCGTGCTTCGTGTAGCTGAAATACCGTCCCTGCACCGGGATCGTCTTCCCCTGAATCTTGTCCGCCCATCCCGCGTAATACCGGTAACACGCAATCGTCAGCGGCAAATCCGCCGCCAGCGCCACATGGTACGGCTTCCCGTTGTCCAGTGATTCCAGTTCCGCCAATTCCTCTTTATGCTTCTCGATCAGATCCGCCAGCTTGTTCATCAACACGCCGCGCGCCGACGCGCTCAATTTCTTCCGCCACGGGCCATGATCGAATGCCGCCCGCGCCGCTGCCACCGCCTTGTCCACATCCGCGGCATCCGCCTCCGCCACCTGCGTAATCACTTCCCCCGTAGACGGATTGATCGTCGGAAACGTCTTCCCCGAAGCCGCATCCACCCACTTCCCATTAATCAACAATTTCGTAGCATTAACCTTAACCTTAGGTTCAATCACGCTAGTAGCCGTAGCCATCGTGTTCCTCCTCGCATCTCGCCGGGTCCCGCCAAGGCTACACCCCCAAGCCCCCAATATCAACAATCCCAATCCATCCCATCAATTTTCCACTAGCACACTCTTCTCCCCTTGTAGTGGCGGGACTTTAGTCCCGTGCCTCTGCCCCCAGCGCCCGGCGCGGGGCCTCCAGGGGTTTCCCTCCAGGGGTTTCCCTCCAGGGGTTTCCCTCCAGGGGTTTCCCTCCAGGGGTTTCCCTCCAGGGGTTTCCCTCCAGGGGTTTCCCTCCAGGGGTTTCCCTCCAGGGGTTTCCCTCCAGGGGTTTCCCTCCAGGGGTTTCCCTCCAGGGGTTTCCCTCCCAGGGGTTTCCCTCCAGGGGTTTCCCTCCAGGGGTTTCCCTCCAGGGGTTTCCCTCCAGGGGTTTCCCTCCAGGGGTTTCCCTCCCAGGGGTTTCCCTCCAGGGTTTCCCTCCAGGGGTTTCCCTCCAGGGGTTTCCCTCCAGGGGTTTCCCTCCAGGGGTTTCCCTCCAGGGGTCTCCCTCCAGGGGTTCTCTTTCCCTGCGTGCCCCACATGCCGACTCTGCATCCGGGTCTTGCGTCACTCCGTTGTAGCGCCGCGCCTTCAGTCCGGCATCTTGGGGTTCCCACCCTGCATGGCCGCCTTCCGAGGCGGGCCGTCCTCTTTTTCTTCCACAAAAAAAACCCGTCATTCCGAACGAAGTCCGCGCAGTGAGGAATCCCTCCGTCTTGCGTCTACCCTCTTCTATCTTCTCCTCGCCTCATCACCACCACCGCCACCCCCATCGCCCCCACCAACAACCCCGCCGCCAAGAAATACGCCGCTCCCGGCACATGCAACCACCCACTCTTCTCAATCGACGCGGAAAACACCTGCGTAAACAACACTGGCCCCGCCATCCCCGTCAACGCCCGCAACGAATTAATCGCCCCCTGCAATTTCCCCTGGGAAGACGCATCCACCCTCTGCGACATCAACGACTGCATCGCCGGTCCCGCCACTCCCCACAACGCAATAAACGGAATCGCTGCCAGCGCTCCCCAACCCTTCCACGCCAATCCAAATCCCAAAAATCCCAGCACCCCATAAAACAATCCGCTCGTCAGGCTGAATCGTTCCCCGAATTTCTTCACATACGGCCCCACCAACCCGCCCGACACAATCACCGCGCACACTCCCACCAGCCCCAGCGATAATCCAATGTCCCGCTGGTTCCACCCGTATCGATATTCCGTGTACAGCACCCACACGCTCTGCAGCGCCTGGTGCGCCAGGTAATAAAGGATCACCACGATCGACATTCCCGCCAGCTCCGGATGCGATCGCAGCAGCGTCAACGACCCCATCGGGTTCGCCATGTGCCACGCCGTCTTCGCCCGCTTTTCCTTCGCCAGCGATTCCGGCAACACCAACAATCCATACAAAAAATTCGCGATGCTCAGCGCCGCCGCTGCCCAGAACGGCGCCCGCAAATTATACTGACCCAGCAGCCCGCCCACCGCCGGCCCCACCACAAATCCCACTCCAAACGATGCGCCCAGCATCCCAAATCGTTTCGCGCGTTGCTCCGGCGCAGAAATATCCGTGATGTACGCAAACGCCGTCGACACATTCGACGCCGTAATCCCCGAAATCAGCCGCCCCACAAACAACCACTTCAGCGACGGCGCCATCGCCATAAAAATGTAATCCAGCCCTAATCCCAAACACGAAATCAGGATCACTGGTCGCCGCCCGAACCGGTCGCTCCACGCGCCCAGCACCGGCAAAAACATAAACTGCATCAGGTTCCAGATGAGCCCGAAATACCCCACCATGTCCGAAGCCCGCGCAATATTTCCGCCCTCAAACTGCTTGATCAAATCCGGCAAAACCGGCGCAATAATTCCAAACGCCAGAAAATCCAGCAGCACCGTAACAATGATAAATGTCATCGCCGCCCGAGAACCGGACGACGCGCCACCTACATCAGCAGGGAATTGCCCCCCACCCGAACCCGCCTCAATCTCACTCATGCACCCTAAATGTCACCCAAGCCAGCTAAATTGTACAATCCTTTATATTCACCCATGCGCCCAGTAGCATATCTTCACTCATGCGCCCAGTAGCACAGCCACTCCTACCTGTGTCTTGGGTTCCTCTACCCTTAGGTTTCGTACCGCTGGCTTTCGTAGCGCTGGCTTTATGCCAGCGCTCTTGGGGTCTCCTCGTAAAGTCGCAGCAAGCTGCGCCCCATATCCACGATGTTTCAACTCAAACCAGGCAGGTCCATCCCAAAAAACTAAACTTCCAATATCACCGGCAAAATCAACGGCCTCTTCGACGTCTGCTTATTTATATACTTCTTCAAATCCACTCGAATCTTTTCCTTGATCACAGACCAATCCCCGCGCTCTTCCAGGTTCGACGATTCCACCGTCCGTGACACCACATCCCGCGCTCCCTCCAAAAACGCGTTCCCGTTCTCGCTCATCAAACCGCGCGTCACGATCTCCGGTGACGATTCCACCTTCCCGGTATGCTTGTCGATCGCGATTATCGGGATCACCACGCCTTCTTCCGACAAATGTTTCCGGTCGCGCACCACCAGCTCTTCAATTTCTTCCAGCGATCCCGAATCCACCAGCACCCGTCCTGCCGTCACCGGATCGCGCCGGTACGCCCCATCTTCCGTAAACTCCACGCACTTCCCATTTTCCAGCAGCATGATTTCTTCACTCACGCATCCCAACTGGTGCGCCAGCGCCGCGTGCCGGAACAAATGACGGTATTCTCCGTGTACCGGAATAAAATATTTCGGCTTCACCAGCCGCAACAATAGCTTCTGCTCTTCCTGGCTCGCGTGTCCGCTCACGTGTATCGGCCCGCTCGCATTGTCGTAATACACCAGCGCCCGCCGCCGGAACATATGATCCAGCATCCGGAAAATCGCCTTCTCATTTCCCGGAATAATCCGCGCGCTCAAAATCACCGTGTCGTTCTCGTCGATGGTCACCAGCCGGTGATTGTCCACCGCGATCCGCGACATAGACGACATCGGTTCCGCCTGCGATCCGCTCACCAGCAGCAGCAATCGCTTCGGATCGAATCCCCGAATATCCTGCGGCCGCACCACGATCCCGTCCGGTATGCGCAACAATCCCAGATCGTGCGCAATCTCCACGTTGTCCACCATGCTGCGCCCGACGAATCCCACTTTGCGCCCAACGCGCTCCCCAATATCGATCACCTGCTGAATCCGGTGAATCGATGACGCAAAGCACGACAGCACCACTCGCCTAGGCGCCTGTCGCGTCAATTCCTCGATCCGCGGCACCACCACCCTCTCCGAGGGCGTAAATCCAGGTCGCTCCACGTTCGTCGAATCGCTGAACAGCGCCAGCACTCCTTCATTTCCGTAGCGCGCGAACGCGTGCAGATCAAACGGCGCGCCATCCACCGGCGTCTGATCGATCTTGAAGTCTCCGGTATGAATAATCACGCCAATCGGCGTGCGGATCGCCAGCGCCACGCAATCCACCGTGCTGTGCGTCACCGGAATAAATTCGATTTCGTACGGCCCGATCTCCACCATCCGGCCCGGCGTCACCTCAAACAATTTCGCCGATTCCAGCAATCCCGCCTCTGCCAGCCGTTTCTTCACCAACGCCAGCGTGAATCGCGTCCCATAAATCGGCACGTTCAGGTCGCGCAGAATATACGGCAGCGCGCCAATATGATCTTCGTGCCCGTGCGTCAGCACTATCGCTTTCACATGTTCTTGGTTCTGCTTCAGGTAGGTAATGTCCGGAATCACCAGGTCCACGCCCAGCAACTCCGATTCCGGGAACATCATTCCCGCGTCCACCACAAGGATGTCCTCCCCGTAGCGGAACACCATCATGTTCATTCCAAATTCGCCAAGCCCACCCAGCGGTATAACTGTCAGCGTCTGTGTACTCTTGCTGTTGCTCTTGCTATTAATCTTACTCAATGAATTTTTTTCTCCACCACCAAACACTAAATCGTATCACACTGCCACCCACCCCACCGTCTCCACCAGTGCCACAGGCGCTCCTGCCCGTGTCCTGGTAGCGCTGGCTTCATGCCAGCGCTCTTGGGGTGTGTAGCGCTGGCTTCATGCCAGCGCTCTTGGGGTGTGTAGCGTTGGCTTCATGCCAGCCGCTCTTGGGGTGTGTAGCGCTGGCTTCATGCCAGCGCTCTTGGGGTCTCTGTCGCGCTGCGCCACGGCTCCCACAGTGGCGGCACTTTAGTCCCGTGTCTTTTCTTGGGTTCCTCCACCACAAAAACCGTAATTCCCAGCGAAGTCTGCGAAGTGAGGAATCCCTCTTCGATCTCAATCACTCCCCAAACCAACTCCGCATTAAAATCCCCCCTAATCCTTCCCCCCAAAAAACAAATGTGCAATCGACACCAACAGCACTGCCCCCACCGTCGCCGCCGCCAACGAAATCAAAAACGTCTCCCCATGCACAATTCCCAATCGCGTAAAAATCCATCCTCCAATCACCGACCCGATCAATCCCAACACCACATCCCCGATACACCCAAACCCTTTTCCCCGCGCAATCTTTCCCGCCAACCATCCCGCCACCAACCCCACCAATATCCACCACAGCAATCCATGCGAAGACACCACCACCAAACTCCGCATATCCCACGAAGTAGCGTTCTGCCGTATCACCATCCCCGCCATCAAACTCATATCCTCATCTCCTTTAACCCAACCAACCCCTGATCGTGCTGGTCAACAAAAACAAAAAAACCAACAAGACCGGGCTTCAGCGATCTCAAACCCACCGCCCGTGGCACAGGCACTCCTGCCTGTGTCTTGGGTTTGTAGCGCTGGCTTCATGCCAGCGCTCTTGGGGTCTCCTCGTAGGTGCGCCGCACTGCTGCGCCCCATGTCCGCAATATCCCCAATCTCAAGATTCCTCACATCACCACAAATATCCCCCGTCATTCCGAACGAACTTCGCGAAGCGATGAATCCCTCCTCGATCGCTCCGTCCAGTCCCCACAAAAAAACGCGCCGTGTCATCCTGAGGAATCCCTCCTCGATCTCAAACCCACCGCCCGTGGCACAGGGACTCCTGCCTGGGTCTTGATTTCATAACAATGTCGGCTCCCTCGACCCGAGTACACTGTGGTTGCTTGTGACGACCAAGGCTCGGGAGGAAGGAGCCGAACATGTTCATTATAGGAGTTGATTATCACCCGAGCTTTCAGCAAATTGCTTTTTTGAATAAAGAGACAGGAGAGTGCGGTGAGCAGCGGTTGGAGCACAGCGATGGAGAGGTAGAGAAGTTCTATCGTTGTGTACAATCGCAAGGCGTTCCCACTCGCGTAGGTATCGAAGCCACCGGCTATGCACGCTGGTTCGAGCGGCTACTGGCAGAGTTGGGCATCGAACTGTGGATTGGAGATGCAGCCGAGATCCGCACGTTGCGCGTTCGGAAGCGCAAGACCGATCGCGAGGATGCAAAACTCTTGCTAAAGCTGCTGGTGGAAGATCGTTTTCCCCGAGTGTGGGTACCCAACCCGGAGAACCGCGATTTGCGGCAGTTGCTTTGGCATCGGCATCGGCTGGTACAGATGCGCACGCGCATCCTGAATCAGCTGCAGGCCGTAGCCATGAATGAAGGCCAGCGTTGGAAGAAGCGGCTTTGGAACAAGCAGGGACGGGCGCTGCTAGAGAATCTCCCGTTGGCTCCTTGGGCTAGCCGGCGCCGGCAAGATTTATCGGAGTTGCTGGACCGCTTCAACCCAGTGATCGCCGAGTTGACCACCGCCGTCGAGCGGGAAGCCAACAAACGGCCCGAGGTCTTGCGGTTGATGACCCATCCAGGCGTGGGTCCACTCACCGCACTTGCTTTCGTGCTGATCATCGGCGATCCGTTCCGCTTTGCTCGTGGCAAGCAGATCGGGAGTTATGTGGGGCTCGTCCCATGCGAAAACTCCAGCGCGGGCCGGCAACGACTGGGACACATCAGCAAGCAAGGCAACAAGCTGTTGCGCTTTCTGCTGGTGGAAGCCGCGCAAGTGGCGGTGCGCTTCGATCCCGACTGGCGGCGCCGCTATCTGCACCTGGCGATGCGCCGAGATCGCCGCATCGCGAAAGTGGCCATGGGACGCAAACTTGCCGTTCGCTTGTTCTGGATGTGGCGCAAAGGTTGGGACTATTCGCAGTTAGTAGAGTTCGGTTCGCACGCGGGACAGCTCGAGGCAACCCCTGGTGGGCAGTAGATCACCGTGGTCTTGATGGGGCGTCCCGCTCCCTGAAAAGGGAGATCGAAGTCGTAATCATGGTCGAGAAGTTTTTGATCGGAGAGATGGTTGGGTCGGACTGAAACCGGCCGCCAGATTAACAACGAGCCGTGGTCGCCGCTGCATACGTCGAAAAAGAACAACGAAGACCACTCTTCGGAGCGGAAGGAGAAGTACGCTCAAGAAATATTTGACAGAGCCGACATTGTTAGAGATGGGTTTGTAGCGCTGGCTTTATGCCAGCGCTCTTGGGTTCTCCTCGTAGGGACGCCGCACCGCTGCGCCCCATGTCCGCAATATCCCCAATCTTAAGATTCCTCACATCACCACAAATATCCCCCGTCGTTCCGAACGAACTTCGCGAAGCGATGAATCCCTCCTCGATCTCAAACCCACAGCCCCTGGCACAGGCACCCCTGCCGGTGTCTCGGTTTTTGTAGCGCTGGCTTTATGCCAGCGCTCTTGGGTTCTCCTCGTGGGTGCGCCGCACTGCTGCGCCCCATGTCCGCAATATCCCCAATCTCAAGATTCCTCACATCATCACAAATATCCCCCGTCGTTCCGAACGAACTTCGCGAAGCGATGAATCCCTCCTCGATCTCAAACCCACCGCCCGTGGCACAGGGACTCCTTCCTGTGTCTTGGGTTTGTAGCGCTGGCTTTATGCCAGCGCTCTTGGGTTCTCCTCGTAGGTGCGCCGCACTGCTGCGCCCCATGTCCGCAATATCCCCAATCTCAAGATTCCTCACATCACCACAAATATCCCCCGTCATTCCGAACGAACTTCGCGAAGCGATGAATCCCTCCTCGATCGCTCCGTCCAAAAACGCGCCGTGTCATCCTGAGGAATCCCCGACGAAGAATCCCGACCCTCGCGTCTTACCTCCCAACTCCAATTTTCCATTTTCTCTTTTCTATTTTCCCGCCCCCGGAGCCCCCTCCTGCTGCGTCATGCAATGCAACGTCCCCAACCCCAGCACCAAATCCCGGCAATGTATCCCCACAACGTCCCGCCCCGGAAAAACTTTCGACAGCGTATCCAGCGCCACCCGGTCTTTCGCATCATTAAACGTCGGCACAATCACCAATCCATTCGCAATATAAAAATTCGCATAACTCGCCGGCAATCGCTGCCCATCAAAATACACCGCCCGCGGCATCGGCAGCGTCTCCACCGTCAGCGCCCGCCCGTCCTGATCCTTCATCCCCCGCAACCGCTGCCAATTTTCCTGCAGCGCCGCATAATTC
Organism: Candidatus Acidiferrales bacterium; assembly: GCA_963709705.1. Lineage (GTDB taxonomy): Bacteria > Acidobacteriota > Terriglobia > Acidiferrales > UBA7541 > Acidiferrum. Next base: position 847,090 of record CAVPXU010000008.1, on the reverse strand, counting down.
GCATCCGCGCGATCCTCCTCCACAATCGTCACCACCGTAGTTTCATTCACAAACCGCGTCAGATCGTCCACATGCCCGTGCGTGTCGTCGCCCGCGATCCCATTCCCCAGCCACAGCACATTCGTCACGCCCAGATATTCCCGAAACACTTCCGCATAATCTTCTTTCGTAAATCCCCGATTCCGCTCCTGCACCTTGCTCTGCAAACACTCTTCCGTAGTCAGCAGCGTCCCTTTGCCATTCACGTCAATCGATCCGCCCTCCAGCACCACCCGCCGCCCATTCCGCATCGGCAAAAACACCCGCCGCTTCAATCGCGCATTCGCCTTGCTCACTGCCGCCGCGTCCTTCTTATGGTCCGCGTACTTCGCCCAACCGTTAAACACAAAATGGTTGTACGCCACTTCCCCCGCCGCATTCCTCACGCAGATTGGTCCCGAATCCCGCATCCACCCGCGATCCGTCGGCACGCGAAAAAATTCCACCGCCTCCAGCTTCGATCCCGCCTTTTTCAAAATTACTCGCGCCCGTTTTTCCGCCGCGCCATCCTGCACCAGCAAAAACACCCGCTCCACCTGCGACAGCAGCCGCACCATCTCCGCGAACGCCCATGGTATCGGCGCAAATTTTCCAGGCCAATCTGTCAACTCATGCGGCCAACCCAACCAAGTAGCCTCATGCTTCTCCCACTCCGCCGGCATGCAAAATCCCAGCTCCCGAGGCGTCTTCCCACCTTCATTCTTAGTCATAAGTTAATTTTCAACGTCTCCCTGCAGTGCTCCTCCACAACAACAAGAAAACCTGTCATCCCGAGCCCGCCAAGGGACCCGCTTTTCTCTTGCCGGCTGCGGGTCTAAATTCAAACTCAACCCATCACCCACAAAAACGCGCCCGCTGTACCTCTTCTCCTTTACATCCTGAACCTCCTCACTTCTCCCCCCACCTCTCCAACAGCGGCGCATACGCCTCAATCCTCCGATCCCGAAAAAACGGCCAATTCCTCCGCGTCTCCTCGCTCTTCCCCGGATCGCACTCCACCACCAATATTTCTTCCTTATCGTTGGCGCCTTCGCTCAACAATTGCCCCGAAGGATCGGCCACAAACGAATTTCCCCAAAATTCCAATCCCGCATCGCCCTTCTCCGGCTTCCCCTCGAATCCCACGCGATTCACCACCGCCACATAAATTCCATTGGCTACCGCGTGCGCCCTCTGGATCGTCTTCCACGAATCCAGTTGCGCCGCGCCGAATTGCGCCTTCTCATGCGGATGCCACCCAATACTCGTCGGATAAAAAATCACCTGCGCGCCCTGCATCGCCGTAATCCGCGATCCCTCCGGGTACCACTGGTCCCAGCAAATCTGCACGCCGATCCGCGCATACTTCGTATCGAAATTCAAAAATCCCAGATCTCCCGGCGTAAAATAAAATTTCTCGTAATACAGCGGGTCGTCCGGAATGTGCATCTTCCGGTATTTCCCCAAATACGATCCATCCGCATCCAGAATCGCGCACGTATTGTGATACACCCCCGCCGCTCGCCTCTCGAACAACGAAACCACCAGCGCCACTTTCTTTTCTTTCGCCAACGCGCTCAATCGCTCCGTACTCGGCCCCGGCACCGACTCCGCCAGATTAAAAAGTTCCGCATCCTCCGTCCGGCAGAAATATTCCCCCGCAAACAATTCGTGCAAACAAATAATCTGCGCCCCCCGCGCCGCCGCCTCCCGAATCTTCCCCTCCGCGCGCGCCAAATTCTCTTCCTTATTAGCCGTACACCGCATCTGCACCAATCCCACCGTAAACTTGTCAGCCATCTATATCCCTCACCTCAAAAGTTGATCAGCACAACCACACAAATTAGATTCATCTCCAACCCATCCATCCACAAAACGCGCAACTAACTAATTTCAACTCCCGCACCAAATCCCATACAGAACAAAAAACCGAAATAAAAATGTCATCGAGAGCGAAGCGAGGGACCTGCTTATTCCTCCTCCCGGCTGTCCCACACGCCGCCGTTGCGTGTGCGCCTTGGGTCAATGTAGTGGCCGAACTTTAGATCGGCCAGCCGTCCCTCAAAAACAAAACAAAGCAAAACAAAAACAAAACAAGCCCCGCCCTTCCGAACGCCTCCCGTAGCGCCGCGCCTTCAGGCCGGCATCTTGGGTTCTCCCCCACCAACAAAAAAAGGCCCGTCATTCCGAACAGAGTCTTCGCAGTGAGGAATCCCTCTTCGATCGATCCGCCCGCCGCCCAAAAACCCCACGTCATCCTGACGAGTCCGCGACGAAGGATCTCAACCACCGGGTCTTGGCAATCACTAACTACGGACTCCTAACTCCAGACTCCCGACTCCCGACTCCCGATTCTACTTTCCTTCTTCTTCCGTTTGTACTATCAATTCCCCTGGCCTTACAATTCTTCCGCCTGCATTCTGCTTTTGTTTTGTGTTACAACTCGTTCATCGTTCTTGAAGTTCTTGTTCTTGTAGCACCCGCTTCGCAAGCGGCCGTTCTCTAATTTCACGCGCTGCCACATTACACTTCCATTCGTGTGTATGATGGCACCGGCCTTTTCTGAGGAGCACTCATGCCCAAATCTTCCAAACACAAATCCAAACAAAAATCCAAAACCGTCACCGGCCGCGTCCTCCACGATCCCGTAAAAGACAAACTCCGCCCCATCTTTCCCCTCGATCTCTCCAAAATTAAAACCATCGACGACCTCGTCCGCGCCATGGGCAACACCGCCTACACCGCTCGCCAGATCGGTGACGCCGCCGACGTCCTCGAAGCCATGGCTCGCGACAAGGATTGTTTCAACGTCATGACCCTCGCCGGCGCCCTCACCGTCGGCAAAATGGGTCTCGTCTTCTGCGATCTCATCGAATCCGGCATCGTCAAAGCCATCGTCTCCACCGGCGCTCTCATGGCTCACGGACTCGTCGAAGCCACCGGCCTCTCCCACTTCCGCTACGATCCCGGCAAAATGGATGACAACGAACTTTTTCGCGCCGGCTACAATCGCGTCTACGATTCCCTCGAGCCCGAAACCAATCTCGATCACGTCGAAGAAGTCGTTGACGGCATCCTCGAACAATGGGATCCCAACGAAATCGTCTGCAGTTGGAAACTCCACAAACGTATCGGCGAATTCCTCCAGAAAACCACCAAGGGTCGCGGCATTCTCAAATCCGCTTTCGAACACAACGTCCCCGTCTTCGTTCCCGCCTTCTCCGATTCCGAACTTGGCCTCGATTTCGCCCTGAATAATTACGCCCGCAAACGAGACAAGCGTCCCGCGCTTCGCTTCGATCCCTTCGAGGATTTTGAGAAGTTCGCCACCACCATGCTCGCCACCAAAAAAATGGGCATCTTCACCATCGGTGGCGGCGTCCCGCGCAACTGGTCCCAGCAATTCGGTGTCTACGCCGAACTCATGGCTCGCCGCGGCTACGAAAATCTTCCCCTTAAGCGCTATCACTACGGACTCCGCATCTGCCCCGAACCCGTCCACTGGGGCGGCCTAAGCGGCAGCACCTACACCGAAGCAGTAAGCTGGGGCAAATTCGTCCCACCAGAAGAAGGCGGCCAATTCGCTGAAGTCCTGGAAGACGCCACCGTAGCGCTACCATTAGTGGTCGGCGCAGTCCTACAACGCATCAACTACCTAAAATAACCTGTGCTCCCGGGTTTCGTAGCGCTGGCTTTATGCCAGCTCCTGGGGTCTCCCCTCCTGGGGTCTCCGCGCAGGGGCGCCGCACCGCCGCGCCCCATGTCCGCAACCCCATCGCGTCTTGCCTCCCCCGCGTCCCCTACACGCCGCCGTAGCGTTTGTGTCTTGGCTTCTCATGTAGTGGCCGAACTTTAGATCGGCCAGCCTTCCCCGAAAAACAAAAACAAAAACAAAAACAAAGACCAACCCAGCCCTTGCGGACACCTCCGTAGCGCCGCGCCTTCAGGCCGGCATCTTGGGGTTCCCACCCTATCAAAAACTCTCACCATTCCGAGCGCAGCGAGAAATCCTCTTCGATCTCAAACCCGAAATCTCTTGGGTTCCTCCTCACAAAAATAAAAAACCTGTCATCCCGAGCGCAGCCAGGGACCTGCTTTTCTCTTCCACCACCAACTACGAACTCCCGACTCCCGACCTCTTGCTTTTTCCGTTCCTTTCTTCGTCCGCCCTTCGCGTTAAATCCCACCTCCCAAACATCCCTATTGCTTTCCCATACAAAACCCTCTATCTTCCTCTTGTTATCCCATAGGAGCCCTCGATGTCCCCCAAAAAAGACGTCCACCAAGGCACTCTGGCCCTAATGGTTCTAAAAACTCTCGAATCCCTCGGCCCGCTTCACGGCTACGGCATCGCGCGTCGCATCGAACAAACCAGCGGCGATCTCCTCTCCGTCAATTACGGCACCCTCTATCCCGCTCTCCTCAAACTCGAACAGGAAGGCTACATCTCCTCCGAATGGGGCACCTCCGACAACAATCGCAAGGCCCGCTACTACAAACTCACCCGTGCCGGCCGCCGCCAACTTCAACGCGAAGCCTCCAACTGGGCCGAAACCACCGCCATCCTGGCCCGCTTCCTGAACGAGCAACCCTCATGACCCCCCTGCCCACACAAAATAATCGCGCTGTCATCCTGAGGAGCGCCGTCCGCGACCAAGGATCTCAACCCCTGCGTTTTGCCACCCAAACACATATCCCCGCCATTCCTCTTGTAGCGCCGTGCCTTAAGGCCGGCATCTTGGGCTTCCCACACAATAAATTATCCGTCATTCCGAACGCAGTCCGCGCAATGAGGACCGCCGCCCCTTTCCGCGCTCTTCGCGGAAAGAATCCCTCTTCGCCCTCAAATTCACCGACCGGTGGCACAAACACTCCGACCTGTGCTCTTGGGTTTCGTAGCGCTGGCTTTATGCCAGCTCTTGGGGTCTCCGCTCCTGGGGTCTCCGCGTACGGGCGCCGCACCGCCGCGCCCCACCTCCACAACCCCATCGCGTCTTGCCTTCCCCGGTTGCGCCACACGCCGCCATTGCGTGTGGGTCCATGTAGTGGCCGAACTTTAGATCGGCCAGCCTTCCCCAAAAAAACAAAAACAAACCCCGTTCCGAGCGCAGTCCGCGCAGCGAAGACTCCCTCTTCGACCTCAAATCCGCCAACCAGTGCCACAGGCACTCTTGCCTGTGCTCCTGGTTTTCGTAGCGCTGGCTTTATGCCAGCTCTTGGGGTCCTCACCGTAGGCTCGCCGCATCGCTGCGCCCCATGTCCGCACGACCCCTGCGTCTTGCCTCCACTCGGGTTTTCCACCAAACAAAAAAACCTGTCATCCCGAGCGCAGCCAGGGACCTGCTTTTCTCTTCCTTACGCGGTGCCTCACACTGAACCGCGAAGTGTAGATCTTGGGTTCCTCTTCTCCCTAGGGCGTCGGAGCTTCACCTCCGACAAAACAACCAACCACAGCGGGCTTCAGCCCCTGAGGAATCCCCTCCTCTACAACTCGACGTCCGCGCCCTCCCGTGGCACAAACACTCCAACCTGTCTTCTTGGGTCGCTCCTCTCCGAAAAAACTCCCAACTCCCAACTACCGACTCCCAACTCGCTTCTCCCCAACTCGACCCGGGTCGCCCAATGAAAATCCCACCCACACTCCGCCGCCTCCTAAACTCCCTACGCCCCACTCACGCCCACGACCTCGACGCCGAGCTCCAATCCCACCTCCAACTCCACATCGACGACAACCTCCGCTCCGGCATGTCACCCACCGAAGCCCGCCGCCAAGCCCTCCTCAAACTAGGCGGCCTCCAGCAAACCAAACAAGCCATCCTCGATCAAGCCACACTTCCTTTCGCCGAATCCTTGCTGCAGGATCTTCGCTTCGCCCTTCGCATCCTTCGCAACAATCCCGCCTTCACCGCCGCCGCCGTTCTCGTTCTCGCTCTCGGCATCGGCGCCAACACCGCGCTTTTCTCCGTAGTCAACGCCGTCCTCCTCCGCCCGCTTCCGTACCCTCACGCCGAACAACTCGTCACCCTCCGCGAAAGCAAACCAAATTTTTCCTCCGGCTCTATTTCTTTCCCCAATTTCCTCGATTGGCAAAACGACAATCGCTCCTTCTCCTCAATGGCCATGATGCGGGGCGGTCGATCCCCCATCCTCACCGGCCTCGGTGACGCCGAACAACTCAACGCCATCCTTCTAAGCTCCGGCTTCTTCGAACAACTCGCCGTCTACCCCGTCCTGGGCCGCACCTTCACGCAAGACGAAGAGCGCGTCGGCGCCGCTCCCGCCGTCCTCATCGCCTCCCGTTTCTGGAAACGCAAATTCGCTTCTTCCCCAGACGTCCTCGGCAAAACCCTCACGCTCGATGGCAAGGCCTACACCATCATCGGCGTCATCCCCGCATCCTTCGATCTCCTCGGCAATTTCAGCAATGTCGATATCTACATTCCCATTGGCCAGTGGGGCAATCCGTTGCTCATGAAGCGCACTGCCGGCCTCGGCATCAGCGCCATTGGCCGCCTCAAGTCCGGCGTCACCATCCAGCAAGCCCGCGCGGACATGCAGCGCGTCACCAACAATCTCGCCGCTGCTTATCCCGACGCCGACAAAAATATCGGCGCCGCTCTCTTTCCGTTTCGCCAGTACAATCTTGGCTCCGTCCAGTCCTCGCTCTTCGTTCTCTTTGGCGCGGTAGCCTTCGTTCTTCTCATCGCCTGCGTCAACGTAGCCAATCTTCTCCTCGCTCGTTCCACGCGCCGCGCCCACGAATTCGCCATTCGTTCCGCTCTCGGCGCCGGCCAATCCCGCATCGTCCGTCAACTCCTCGTCGAAAGCAGTCTCGTCGCGGCCATCGGTGGGGCTTGCGGTCTCGCCCTTGCCGCCCTCGGCACGCAAGCCGTCCTTCGCACTCTGCCCAACGCTCTTCCGCGCTCCTCCGAAATTTCCCTCGACGCGCGCGTCTTCCTCTTCGCTCTCATCCTTTCTCTAGCTGCGGGTATCTTCTTTGGCATGGCGCCAGCCCTCAAAGCCGCGCGCCGCGATCCTCAACAAATTCTTCAGCAAGGTGGCCGCGGTGGCAGCGGCCAGCGCAATCGTTTGCAGGGCGTCCTCGTCGCCGCGGAAATCTCCCTCGCCCTCGTGCTTCTTGTCGGCGCAGGTCTCATGATTCGCACCCTTGCCGCACTCCACAACGTTAAGCCCGGTTTTGATTCCGATAAGGTGCTCGTCTTCGGCCTTTCACTTCCGCCGAACTTGATGAATGCCAACGCGGGTGCCGTTCGCTCCTCTCTCCGCAACGTGCAATCCAGATTCGAATCCGCTCCCGGCGTCCAATCCGTCGCATTCTCCTGGGGCGCTCTTCCTCTTCTCGGTGACGACGAATGGCTCTTCTGGATCGACGGCCATCCCAAGCCCGCCAGCGATTCCGAAATGAATTGGGTCATCGATTACGTCGTCGGCCCAGACTACTTCAAAGCCATGGGCATTCCTCTTCAGTCCGGTCGCCTCTTCACCGATCAGGACAACGAGCACGCCCCCATGGTCGCCGTCGTCGATGACGTCTTCTCCAAAAAATTCTTCCCCGGTGCCAATCCCATCGGTCAGCGCCTTCATCTCAATGCCCAGGGCGATACCACCGAAATCATCGGCGTAGTCAATCACGTCTATCAATGGGGACTCGACAACGACACCAAGGAAGAACTTCGCACCCAACTCTACATTCCCTTCATGCAGCTCGACGATAAAAACATGTCCCTCGCCGGCTCCGGCCTTGGCGTCGTTGTCCGTTCTGATAAGCCCGCCAACGTTTTCGATTCCATCCACCAGCTCAGTACGCAGATCAGCAGGGAACAAGTCGTCTTCGCGCCGCAAACCATGGACGAAATTATTTCTCTCTCCATCGCCGATCGCCGTTTCTCCATGATCCTTCTCGGTCTCTTCGCCGCACTGGCATTGCTTCTCTCCAGCATCGGCATCTACGGCGTAGTCTCCTACCTTGTCGGCCAGCGCACCCGCGAAATCGGCATTCGCGTAGCACTCGGCGCGCAGCACGCGGACATCCTCCGCATCGTCCTGCTCCAAGGCGCAAAAATGACCGCCATCGGCATCGCCGTCGGTCTAGCCATCTCCTACGCCCTTACTCGCCTGCTCCACACCCTGTTATTCGGCGTAACTCCAAATGATCCACTCACCATAGCCGCCGTAGCGTTCCTATTAGCCGCCGTCTCCCTAACCGCCTGCTACATCCCGGCCCGCCGCGCGTCACGCCTAGACCCAATCCAAGCCCTACGGTACGAATAAAACAAAATAAAATGTCCACCCACCAAATCCACCAACCAGTTCTTGGGTCACTCCGTCGTAGCCGCGGGACCTTAGCCCCGTGCTTTTTCTTGGGTTCCTCTTGGGTTTCTCTCACCTCCTTCCTAGGGCGTCGGAGCTTCACCTCCGACAAAACAACCAACCACACCGGGCTTCAGCCCCTGAGGAATCCCCTCCTCTACAACTCGACGTCCGCGCCCTCCCGTGGCACAGGCACTCCAACCTGTCTTCTTGGGTCGCTCCTCTTCGAAAAAACTCCCAACTCCCAACTACCGACTTCCGACTCGCTTCTCCCCAACCCGACCCGGGACGCCCAATGAAAATCCCACCCACACTCCAACGCCTCCTAAACTCACTACGCTCCACCCACGCCCACGACCTAGACGCCGAGCTCCAATCCCACCTCCAACTCCACATCGACGACAACCTCCGCTCCGGCATGTCACCCACCGAAGCCCGCCGCCAGGCCCTCCTAAAACTAGGTGGCCTCGAACAAACAAAAGCTCGAGTCCGCGACCAGCACATCATCCCCTGGCTAGACTCCCTCCGCTCCGACGCCACTTTCGCCTTCCGCCAGCTAGCCAAAAATAAAATCACCACCGCCGCTGCAATCCTCTCGCTCGCTCTCGCCATCGGCGCCTGCACTTCCGCCTTCCGCCTCATCGACGCGCTCCTCCTTCGCCCGCTTCCCGTCGCCCACGCCGATCAGCTCTACTCTCTCGCCCGCCTCGGCACTGACCCCGACGGCCAGCCCAGCGACTTCGACGGCTGGGCCTATCCCGATTTCCAACTCATGCGCGACGCTGCCAAAGGCCAGGCCACTCTCATCGCCATCTCCTTCGCCGATCGCGTCGACCTCACCTACAAATCCGATCAGGAAATGGAGAAGGCCAATCTCCAATACGTTTCCGGCGACATGTTCTCCGCCTTCGGCCTCCAGCCCGCCCTCGGCCGCCTCCTCTCTCCAAATGACGACACCACTCCCGGCGCTCATCCCGTCGCCGTCATCTCTCACGATTACTGGACGCGCCGCTTCACCAACGATCCCAACGTCCTCACCAAAACTTTCCGCATCGGCAACACCATCTATCAGATCGTCGGCGTCTCCCAAGCCCCATTCACCGGCACCGAACCCGGCACCATGACCGACATTTTTCTTCCCACCATGATGCATCCCGCCGCCGTTCGAAAAGATTCCACCTGGCATCGCACTTTCGCCATCGTCCAACCCGGCGTCGCCATCGAACCGCTCCGCGCCAAACTCGATTCCATCACCCGCGCCTTCGAAACCGAACGCTCCAAATCCTGGGTCAACGAGACTCCGGCGGAAATCGCCCGCGAGCTCGATCAAACTCTCTATTTTTCTCCCGCCTCCTCCGGCGCTTCCGGCTTTCAGCAAGACAATCGCCGCGCCCTCCTCGCTCTCGGCGTTCTTGTCCTCCTCGTCCTTCTCATCGCCTGCGCCAACGTCGCCAATCTCATGGTCGCGCAGGCCGCCGCGCGCGCTCGCGAAATGGCGCTGCGCGTTTCCATCGGCGCCGGACGCCGCCATCTTGTCCAACTCGTTTTAGTCGAAAGCGCCATCCTCGCCTTTCTCGCTTCCGCGATCGGCGCGCTCTTCGCCTGGTGGGCCGCGCCTTTCGTCGTCAGCACCATCAATCCTTCAGACAATCCCGTACGCCTCGCGCTTCCCGCGGACTGGCGCGTGCTCCTCTTCGGCGTTGCTCTCACGCTAGCCGTAACCTGTCTCTTCGGCCTGATCCCCGCTCTTCGCGCTTCCGCCATTCAACCTGCCAGCGCCCTCAAAGGCGGCGCCGGCGGATCGAAAGATCCTCACACTCGCCGTCGCCTTATGTACGCGCTCATCGCCGCGCAAGTCGCCTTCTGCTGCCTCGTTCTTTTCGTAGCCGGTCTCTTCGTCGCCACTTTCCAGCATTTATCGAACCAGCCCACTGGCTTCTCCACTGATCGTCTTCTAGTTCTGGACACTGTCAGTCACGATCCCGTTTCCCCTGTCGTCTGGCTGCAGCTCGCTGATCAACTCCGCTCCATCCCTGGCGTCGAGCGCGTCTCCGTCTCCAACCGCACTCTTCTCGACCATTGGTCCAACAACAATTCCATCTCGCTCGATGGCGCCGCGCTTTCTCCCACACTCGGCTATTTCCTCAATGTCTCTCCCGGCTGGCTCGAAACCATGAAAATTCCTCTCGTCGACGGCCGTGATTTCCTTCCCACCGACACCACCCCCGGCGCCGCCATCGTCAATCAAACTTTCGTCAATGTTTTTTTCAACGGCGAAAATCCCGTCGGCAAATCTTTTTACGAACTCTTCGCCTATGGCGAGCGCGCGCACTACCAAATTGTCGGCGTCGTCCGCGATGCCCGTTATCAAGACATCCGTGAAAAAGCTCTCCCCGTTGCCTACCTTCCGTTCCTCTCGACCGCCGCCGATCCCTGGTGGAGTCACGGCGGCGCCACCCTGCTAGTCCGCACCACCGCCGCAAATCCTCTCGCTCTCGCCTCCACTCTTCGCCAGGCCGTCCCGCAATTCCGCGCCGAATTTCGCGTCAGCAACATCCGCGCCCAAAAAGGAATCATTCAAGCCCAAACCGTTCGCGAACGTCTTCTCGCCACGCTAGCCTCCTTCTTCTCCGTGGTCGCGCTTCTCCTCGCCGGCGTCGGCCTCTACGGCGTCCTCCACTATTCCGTCCAACAACGCCGCCGCGAAATCGCCATCCGCATGGCCGTAGGTGCCCAATCTCACAGCATCGCCCGCTTAGTCACCCTTCCACTCTTCGCCACAGTAGCCGCCGGCGCAGCCGCAGGCCTCGCAGCCGGCCAACTCTCCGCCCATTACCTAACCGACCTCTTCTACCAGGTCCAACCCACTGACGCCCCCATGCTTCTTCTTCCTCCCATAGCTATAGCCGCGTCAGCGGCCGCAGCCGCCATCCCCTCCATCCTCCGCGCCATCCACACCAACCCCGCCACCACTCTAAGATCCGAGTAACCCACCATGCCCCCACTCCAAATCAAAAAAACAACCGTCATTCCGAATGCCCACCGTAGCGCCGCGCCTTCAGGCCGGCATCTTGGGTTCCTCCGCCACAAAAAAATCCCCGTTATTCCGAGCGAAGCGAGGAATCCCTCTTCGATCCCAAACTCGCCCTTCAGTAGCACAGGCACTTCGACCTGTGCTCTTGGGTCTCGTAGCGCTGGCTTTATGCCAGCTCTTGGGGTTTCTTCGTAGGGGCGCCGCACCGCCGCACCCCATGTCCGCAACCTCATCGCTTCTTGCCTTCCCCCGTATCTGTCACCAAACAAAAAAACTTGCCGTCCGGAGCCCAGGGAAGGACCTGCTTTCTCCCTTCCCGGGTGCCCCCTCCACGCCCTTCAGTAGCACAGGCACTCCGACCTGTGCTCTTGGGTCTCGTAGCGCTGGCTTTATGCCAGCTCTTGGGTTCTCCACGTAAGCACGCCGCACCGCCACCCCCCCATCTCTTGCCACCAACATGTAGCGGCCGAACTTTAGATCGGCCACCTTCCCACAAAACAAAAACCACGTCATTCCGCACGAAGTCCGCGAAGTGAGAATCCCCCTTCGATCTCCAACGAACCACTCTTGCCCTACAAAGTCACCCCCAACCCCCACCGAACAATTTCCCCTCCCCTACGTACCTACCAATAGGCATCATAATGAGGTAACCATGGACACTCTCTTCCAGGATCTCCGCTTCGCCCTCCGCCTCCTCAAAAAATCCCTCGCCTTCACCATCATCTCCATCCTCACTCTCGCTCTCGGCATCGGCGCCAACACCGCCATCTTCTCCGTCGTCGACGCCCTCCTCCTTCGCCCGCTCACCTATCCCAACGCCAACCGTCTCGTCGCCATCCACGAAATCGTTCCCAAATTCAGCGACTTCGCCCCGCTCCTTCCCGTCAACGCTCTCCACTTCCGCGACTGGCAAAAAAACGCCCACTCCTTCGATCAACTAATTCTCCTTAGCGGCAATACCTTCACCCTCACCGGTACCGGTGACGCGCAACGCATCCCAGGCGCGCGCGTTTCCTGGAATATTTTTTCTACCCTCGGCGCCAAGCCTCAACTCGGCCGCACCTTCCTGCCCGACGAAGACAGTCCCGGCCACGACCACGTCGTCGTCATCAGCCATCGTCTTTGGGCCTCTCGCTTCGCCTCCGATCCCTCTGCCATCGGCAAACACATTCTGCTAGACGGCAACACCTTCGAAATCATCGGCGTTCTCCCGGAAAATTTTCACTTTCCTAAACTCAGCCAGCTTTATGCCATGACCGTCGCCGAAGAGCGCCCCGATATTTGGAAGCCCTTCGCCATTCGCGATGACGAGCTCGACGACCAAGGCGATTTCAATTTCGCCTGCATCGGCCTTCTCAAACCCGGTGTCTCTCCTTCCCAATCGCTCTCCGAACTAAATCTCCTCCAGGCCAACCTCGGCCGCCAGACTCCGGAAAAACTCGAATTCTTCGCGTCCCTCGTCCCCCTTCAATCCCAAATCACCGGCAGGTCCCGCGCTGGCCTCGTGCTTCTTCTCGCCGCTGCGGCTGCCGTCCTGCTCATTGGTTGCGTCAACATCGCCAATCTCCTGCTCACGCAAGCCGTCAAACGCCGCCAGGAATTGGCCATCCGCAGCGCCGTCGGAGCCAGCGCCGCCCGTCTCACTCGCCAAATGTGGGTAGAAAGTTTATTGCTCTCGTCTCTGGGTGGGCTCTGCGGTTTGCTGTTCGCCTGGGCCGGCATCCCCGTCATTCTCGCCAACGTTCCCACGGATCTCCCGCGCGTCGATGAAGTTCATCTCAACGGCTGGATGCTGCTCTTCACCTTCGCTGTCTCCATCGTCGTCAGCCTGCTCTTCTCCGTCCTCCCCGCCTGGCATGTCGCCGCCATCGATCCTGTCTCCGCCATGAAGTCAGCCACGAAGAGCGCCACGTCCAGCACCAGGATGAACCGCGTCCGCTCTCTGCTCGTCGCTCTCGAAACCGCTCTAAGTGCCGCGTGCCTCATCGCCGCCGGTTTGCTCCTCCACAGCTTTTTCAATCTCCTCGATGTCGACAAAGGTTTTCAGGTCCAGCACATCGTCACCGCCGACTTGAACTTGCCAGACACCCGCTATCCCGACCTCGACAAAAATATTCCCTTCATCGATTCGCTTCTCGCGCAAACCCGCGCACTCCCCGGCGTCGCCCCCGCCGCCATTTCCAATCATCTTCCGCTCACGGGAGAAGGCGGCAACAACCTGGTCTTCGCCGAGGGTGTCGAAGTGCCGTTCGCCGAACGTCCCTTGGCGGACATTCGCAACGCCAGCCCCGATTATTTCGCCGCGCTCGCCATTCCCCTTAAGCAAGGCCGCCTCTTCGACGATCACGACCGCGGACACACCATCGCCCTCGTCTCTGCGCTGGCCGCCGATCGCATCTGGCCCGGCCAAAATCCGATAGGTAAACAATTCCACTTCGGCGGCAAAGACAACCCGCTCACCGAAGTCGTCGGCGTAGTTGGAGACATTCGCGGCGTCAGCCTCAATCGCAATCCGACTCTCACCGTCTACGTCCCTTACTGGCAGCGCTTTCAAAACAATCTTTCGCTCGTCGTCAAAACCAATATCGATCCTTCCACCGTAGCTTCGGAAATTCTCACCGTAGTTCGCCAGATCGATCCAGACGTTCCCGTCTCCGATCTCCGCACCATGCAATCCATCGTCGCCACCTCCGTCGCCCCGCGCCGTTTCCAAACCACCCTCGTCCTTATTTTCGCCCTCGCCGCCGCGCTCTTGGCCGGACTCGGTATTTATGGGGTCGTTTCCTATTCCACGTCCCAGCGCACCAACGAAATTGGCATCCGCATGGCTCTCGGCGCGCAGCGCACCAACATCGCCAGCCTCATCGTCCGCCAGGCCCTTCTCCCCGTAGCCGCGGGTTTGCTCGCCGGTGTCGTTCTCGCTCTCGTCTCCGGCCGCGTCCTGTCCAGTTTTCTTTTTGGTGTGAATCCTCTCGACCCTCTCACCATCCTTGGCGTAGTTTGTTTCCTGGGCACGGTCGCTTCCGTCGCCGTGTATTTCCCGATGCGCCGCGCCATGTACATTAGCCCCATGAACGCATTACGCTACGAGTAGCTCTTGGCTCCCCATTAACAAAAACCTGTCATCCCGAGCGCAGCGAGGGACCTGCTTTCCCCCCCTCCTGGGTCCTGTAGTGGCCGAACTTTAGATCGGCCAACTTTCCCCCCAAACACCCCGTCATTCCGAACGGAGTCCGCGAAGCGAGGAATCCCTCTTCGATCTCAAACCCGCCACCTCTTGGGTCACTCCCCTCCGAAACTCCCAACTACCAACTCCCAACTGTCTTCCAATCCCCCCACAAACGCATTACCCTACACTCATCCACCAAGGAGCCCCATGCCTCTCATCCAACTCCGCAACATCGAAAAATCCTTCAACGCCGGCGTCAACAAATTCTATGTCCTCCGCCGCATCTCCCTCGACATCAACGCCGGCGAATTCGTCACCTTCATGGGCCCATCCGGGGCAGGGAAGTCCACCCTGCTTGCCATCATCGGCATGCTCGATGCTTCCTGGTCCGGCGAATATTATTTTCTCGATCAGCCTGTCCACAAAATGAACAACAAGCAGCGCAACGAACTCCACAAATACAATATCGGTTTCGTTTTCCAGTCCTACCATCTCATCGACAATCTCACCGTCTACGAAAATCTCGAAATCCCGCTCTCCTACAAAAACATCCCGCAAAAAGAACGCGCCAGCCTCGTCTGCGACGCCCTCGATCGCTTCAACATCGTCGCCAAAAAAGATCTCTTCCCCAATCAACTCTCCGGCGGCCAGCAACAACTCGTCGGCGTCGCTCGCGCCGTTATCCAGAATCCAAAATTAATTCTCGCCGACGAACCCACCGGTAATCTCCATTCCTCCCAGGGCGAAGAAATCATGCAACTCTTCAAAAAATTAAACGATTCCGGCACCACCATCATCCAGGTCACCCACTCCGAAAAAAACGCCGCCTACGGCAACCGCATCCTAAATCTAGCCGACGGCTGGCTCCTCCCCGATAACCCCACCACCGCCTCCGCCACCACCCCGTCATTCCGAACGGAGTCCGCGAAGTGAGGAATCCCTCTTCAATCTCAAACCCGCCAACCAGGTTTCGTAGCGCTGGCTTTATGCCAGCTCTTGGGGTCCACCTCTTGGGTTCCTCCCCTCCGAAACTACCAACTCCCGACTTCCCAAAACTAACAACTTAAAACCACCATGCCCCACACCCTCCCAGACTCCCTTCTCCGCGACGCCCGTTTCTCCCTCCGTCTCCTGAAAAAATCTCCCGCCTTCACCATCATCTCCATCCTCACACTCGCTCTTGGCATCGGCGCCAACACCGCCATCTTCTCCGTAGTCCACTCCGCCCTCCTCCGCTCGCTCCCATTTCCGCATCCCTCCGCCCTCGTCTATCTCTCCGCTCGCAGCACACTCTTCGACTTCCCCTACCTCGGCCTCTCTCTCCTCGATCTCTCCGACGTCCGCTCCTCCGCCACTTCCTTCTCCTCCATCGCCGTCTTTCAGGATTCCCCCAAAGAACTCTCCAGTGACGGCAAGCCGCTGCGTCTCGAGTGCAGCGAAGTCACCGAAGATTTTTTCCCCGTCCTCGGTCTACGCCCTCTCCACGGCCGTGCCTTCACCTCCGCTGACATGCAGCCCGGCACACGCTCCGTAATCCTCAGCAACGCACTCTGGAAAGATCGCTTCGCCTCCGATCCCGACGTAATCGGCAAATCCATCACGCTTGACGCGCAGCCTCACACCATCATCGGCGTAATGCCCGCGCAGCCTCCGCTTGGTTTTTCGACAGACTCCCAACTCTTCACCGCCTTCATTCCCACGAAAGAACAACTCGCCGATCGCGGCAATCACGCCTATTCCGTAATCGCCCGCTTGAAGCCCCACTCCTCCGTCGCCTCCGCCGAAGCCGAACTCAGCACCATCTCCGCCCGCCTCTCCTCCGCCTATCCCGACATCGACAAGGACTGGACCATTCACGCCACCTCCCTCAAACAATTTCTTCTCGGTGACGCCCAAGCTCCCCTCGCCATCCTCTTCTGCGCCGTCGGCTTCGTTCTCCTCATCGCCTGCGCCAACGTCGGCAATCTTTTCCTCGCTCGCGGCTGGGCTCGCAGACGCGAATTCGCCATCCGCGCCGCCATCGGCGCTACTCGCGGCGCACTCCTCCGTCAACAAGCCGTCGAATCCCTGATCATTGCCCTAGCCGCAGGCGTCTGCGCTTTCTTAATCGCCCTTTGGACCACCCAAGCCCTCCGCACCACCCTCCCTCCCGACATTCCCCGCCTGGACCAAATCCAAATCACCTTCCCCGTAGCCGCATTCACCCTAGCCGCCTCCATAGCCGCCGCCCTACTAGCCGCCGCAGCCCCAGCCCTACTAACCACCCGCACCGCGAGCCCATGTAGCGCTGGCCCATGTAGCGCTGGGCCATGTAGCGCTGGCCTTTATGCCAGCGCCGTATCCGCCATCACAAAACTAAAATCCCCAAAACTAAAATCCGAAAAATTAAAATCCGTCATTCCGAGCGGAGTCCGCGAACCGAGGACCCAACATAATCCTCTCTCCCTCGACCCCGCCCAACACCAAACCTCCACTCCCCATAACCACATTCGCCAATCCCTCGTCGTAGCCGAAATCGCCCTCGCCGCCATCCTCTTAATCGGCGCCACTCTAGCCCTCCGCAGCTTCTCCCAACTCCTCCACATGGATCTCGGCTTCCACTCCGACGACGTCCTAACCCTCCGCCTCGATTTCCCCAAATTCCGTTTCGCCACTCCCGATCAGGCCATTGTCTTCGTCCAACAAGTTCTCTCCAGCGTCCGCGCCACTCCCGGCGTCGACTCCGCTTCCGCCGGCCTCGTCTATCCCATGTCCGACGAAGTCGCCGAAACCACCTTCGAAACCGAAGCCACCGCTGCCGATCCCAACCATCCCCAACAATCCGCTCTGGCCAATCGCGTGGCTCCCGATTTCTTCCGCACCCTAGGCATTCCATTCCTCGCCGGGCGCGACTTCACCGACGCCGACACGAAAGGGAAGTCCCCCGCCTTCATCGTCAACGAATCCTTAGCCAAAAAATATTTCGGCACCACCAACGCCGTCGGCAAACGCTTTGCCACCGATTTCTCGTCCGGCCATCCCGTCTGGGGCCAAATCATCGGCGTAACCGCCAACACCCATGAGAATAATCACTTCGATCCACAAGCAGACGTCAAGCCCCAGGTCTACGCCCCCTTCTACCAATCCCCCCGCATAGTAGGCGTCTACCTCCTAGTCCACTCCAATCCATCTGGCCCAAGCACTCCTCCCGCTCCAACTCTTGGGTTTCTCCCCCGTAGTGGCGGGACTTTAGTCCCGTGCCTCTGCCCCCAGTGCGCCTTAAGCGCGGGGCCTCTAGGGGTTTTCCTACCTCTCGGCTCCTGGCTCCCCCACTCTGAGCGCCTTCTGCGAAGAGTGGGTCTTGATTTCATAACAATGTCGGCTCCCTCGACCCGAGTACACTGTGGTTGCTTGTGACGACCAAGGCTCGGGAGGAAGGAGCCGAACATGTTCATTATAGGAGTAGATTATCACCCGAGCTTTCAGCAAATTGCTTTTTTGAATAAAGAGACAGGAGAGTGCGGTGAGCAGCGGTTGGAGCACAGCGATGGAGAGGTAGAGAAGTTCTATCGTTGCGTACAATCGCAAGGCGTTCCCACTCGCGTAGGTATCGAAGCCACCGGCTATGCACGCTGGTTCGAGCGGCTACTGGCAGAGTTGGGCATCGAACTGTGGATTGGAGATGCAGCCGAGATCCGCACGTTGCGCGTTCGGAAGCGCAAGACCGATCGCGAGGATGCAAAACTCTTGCTAAAGCTGCTGGTGGAAGATCGTTTTCCCCGAGTGTGGGTACCCAACCCGGAGAACCGCGATTTGCGGCAGTTGCTTTGGCATCGGCATCGGCTGGTACAGATGCGCACGCGCATCCTGAATCAGCTGCAGGCCGTAGCCATGAATGAAGGCCAGCGTTGGAAGAAGCGGCTTTGGAACAAGCAGGGACGGGCGCTGCTAGAGAATCTCCCGTTGGCTCCTTGGGCTAGCCGGCGCCGGCAAGATTTATCGGAGTTGCTGGACCGCTTCAACCCAGTGATCGCCGAGTTGACCACCGCCGTCGAGCGGGAAGCCAACAAACGGCCCGAGGTCTTGCGGTTGATGACCCATCCAGGCGTGGGTCCACTCACCGCACTTGCTTTCGTGCTGATCATCGGCGATCCGTTCCGCTTTGCTCGTGGCAAGCAGATCGGGAGTTATGTGGGGCTCGTCCCATGCGAAAACTCCAGCGCGGGCCGGCAACGACTGGGACACATCAGCAAGCAAGGCAACAAGCTGTTGCGCTTTCTGCTGGTGGAAGCCGCGCAAGTGGCGGTGCGCTTCGATCCCGACTGGCGGCGCCGCTATCTGCACCTGGCGATGCGCCGAGATCGCCGCATCGCGAAAGTGGCCATGGGACGCAAACTTGCCGTTCGCTTGTTCTGGATGTGGCGCAAAGGTTGGGACTATTCGCAGTTAGTAGAGTTCGGTTCGCACGCGGGACAGCTCGAGGCAACCCCTGGTGGGCAGTAGATCACCGTGGTCTTGATGGGGCGTCCCGCTCCCTGAAAAGGGAGATCGAAGTCGTAATCATGGTCGAGAAGTTTTTGATCGGAGAGATGGTTGGGTCGGACTGAAACCGGCCGCCAGATTAACAACGAGCCGTGGTCGCCGCTGCATACGTCGAAAAAGAACAACGAAGACCACTCTTCGGAGCGGAAGGAGAAGTACGCTCAAGAAATATTTGACAGAGCCGACATTGTTAGAGATGGGTCAACTCTTGGGTCAACTCTTGGGTCAACTCTTGGGTCAACTCTTGGGTCAACTCTTGGGTCAACTCTTGGGTCAACTCTTGGGTCAACTCTTCGTCCTATTCTTGGCTTAAATCCTGACTCTCCCTCTCCCAACCTTCCCAACTCCGCCCTGTCCCTGATCCCCGCCCTACAGGACCGCATCTGGTCCATCGACAAAAACCAACCCATCACCTCCGTAGCCACCCTCAACCAACGCATAGCCGAAGTAAATGCCTCCCCGCGCTCTCAAACTCTTCTCCTGGGCATCTTCGCAGCCCTGGGTTTCCTCCTGGCCCTGATCGGCGTCTACGGCGTAATGTCCTACCTATTGAGAATTGCATAATATAGTTACACAGGAAAGAGCTCGGCCTGTTGCCAGAAGGCCATAACTAGGGTTGGACGGCGACGCATGCGTTTGAGGGCGCGGACCGCTTGCAGGCTCAACTCGCTGAGGTTCTTGGGGCAGAGATTAGCGATCTCATGTTGCTTCAGATGGCCCCAGATGTATTCGGTCGGATTCAGTTCCGGGGCATAAGCAGGAAGAAATTCTAACCAGATGCGTCCTCGCTGTTGGCGCACGAAATCCCAGACGGCACGGCTGCGATGCGCGGGCAAGCCGTCCCAAACGATCAACAGCTTGCCGGGAATATGCCGCCGCAGGTGCGTGAGAAACGCGATGATCTGCTGGCTGCGAATGGCTCCGGGAAAGAGCCGGAAGTAAAAATTCCAAAAGGTGATTCCGGCGATCACCGATAGAGTCTTCCAAGTGAAGTGATATTGCAGCACCGGCGTCTGTCCTTTCGGCGCCCAGGTGCGTGTGCGGTGGGGACGCTCGCTCAGTCCACTTTCGTCGGCGAAGACGATGGTTCGCCTTTCTTTTTGGGCTTTTTTTTAATCTCCACCCAGCGCTTCGCTTTCCACTCCCGAATCTTGGCCTCGTCCCGCTCGAGGGCCCGTCCCACGGGACGCTGGCAACTCCAGCCCAGTTGCCGCAGGATGCGCCAAGCCTGCGAAGGATTGTAACGTACGCCACATTCCTGTTCGATCAGGTCGGCCACGCGCCAAGCCGACCACAAACTGGTTTCGTATCCCAGCGCTTCCGGCCCGCGCTGCAGTCCGCGTTCGATGCGCCGCAGGTCGGCTGTCTTCAGGCGCGGCTTGCGCCCGGCGCGCCCGGCCTTCTGCAGCGCCTTTCGTCCGCCCTCGGCCAGTTGCTGGGCCCAGCGACTCACGGATTGCCGATGCACGCCCACCTGCCGGGCCACTTCCGCCTGAGGAACGCCCTGCCGCAACAGCCCCGCGGCGAGCCAGCGCCGCCGTTCCAGTTTTTCGAAGTCTCGTCGAACACCTTTTGGATTTCCCATGCTTGGAAGATAGCATAAGAATTCGGTAATGTCACTATATTATTCAATGTTCAGTAGTCGGCCTGCAAACCCGCGAAATTGGCATTCGAATGGCCCTAGGTGCCTCGCCTTCCCAAGTCCTCCGCCGCATCCTGGCCCACAGCCTAAAGCTAACAACAATCGGCATCCTCTTAGGTCTCACAGGTGGCCTTATCCTCACGCGCTTCATGTCCTCCCAACTCTTCGCAATCTCCCCTAACGACCCCGCCACCTACGCCGTCGTCGCCCTCCTCCTCCTTTTCGTCTCCCTCGCCGCCTCCTACGCCCCAGCCCGCCGCGCCTCCCTCCTAAACCCCACCGCCGCCCTCCGCCACGAATAAAAAACTCTCGGGCCAAATGTAGTGGCGGGACTTTAGTCCCGTGCCTCTGCCCCCAGCGCGCCCTAAGCGCTGGGCCTCTAGGGTTCTCAACGCGTAATCTAGCAATAAAAACACCCGTCATTCCGAACGCAGCCCGCGAAGTGAGCAATCCCTCTTCAATCTCAAACCAACCAACCAGTGCCACAGGCACTCCGACCTGCGTTCTTGGGTTTCGTAGCGCTGGCTTTATGCCAGCTCTTGGGGTCTCCGCGTAGGCACGCCGCACCGCCACCCCCCCATCCAGCCTCCCCGTGCCCTCCACCCCCGCCCGCACCCCCGCCCGACTTTTTAACGTTTTGTAATATCCAACCCCGCCCTCTCTAACTACAATGCTTCTATACCCTTCGCCACAGCGCGCAAGGGCCTCACTCATGGAAAAACGAAAATTTCTATTTGTTTCACTCTCCAGTTTGATCGGAGACATCGCCTGGCAGGTCGTCAAAGAAGGACACGAAGTCCGCTATTACGTCGAGAATGAGAAGGAGCGTGACATCGCCGACGGGTTTGTCCCCAAATCCAGCGATTACGAAAAAGATGTCAAATGGGCGGACATCATTGTTTTTGACGATACTTTAGGCCAGGGCACCAAAGCCCAAGCCCTCCGCGCGGCTGGCAAACCCGTCATCGGTGGTAGCACTTACACCGATAATCTCGAGGACGACCGCTCCTTCGGCCAGGAAGAACTGAAAAAAGCCGGCGTCACCATCATTCCGTACCAGGATTTCGATTCCTTCGACCCCGCCATCGAGTTCGTCAAGAAAAATCCCGATCGCTACGTCATCAAGCCCAGCGGCGAAGCGCAAAACGTCAAGCGCCGCCTCTTTGTCGGCGAAGAAGAAGACGGCAACGACGTCATCGGAATGCTGGAAGCCTACAAGCGTGCCTTCGCCGACGAGATCAAAATCTTTCAGTTGCAGCGCCGCGTTAACGGCGTCGAAGTTGCCGTTGGCGGCTTCTTCAACGGAAAAAAATTCATAACCCCGATCAACATCAACTTTGAACACAAAAAACTTTTTCCCGGCGAAGTCGGCCCTCCCACGGGAGAAATGGGCACCGCCATGTTCTGGAGCGAGCCCAACGCCCTCTTCAACCGCACATTGCTGAAGATGGAGCCTAAGCTCGCCGAAGAAGGCTACGTCGGCTACATCGACGTGAACTGCATCGTGAACAACAACGGCATCTATCCATTGGAATTCACTTCGCGCTTCGGTTATCCCACCATCAGCATCCAGCAGGAAGGCATTCTCACGCCCATCAGTGATTTGTTCTGGGATCTCGCCAACGGCCTGGAGCCGAAATGGCGGACGCGCAGCGGCTTTCAGGTCGGCGTGCGTATCGTAGTTCCGCCATTCCCGTTCGATGACGAAGCCACCTTCGAATCCTTCAGCAAAAATGCCGCCATCGTTTTCAAACGCCCGGTCTTCGAAGGTATCCACATCGAAGACGTAAAAATCGTCAATCAACAATGGCTCGTGGCGGGCACATCCGGCGTGGTCCTCATCGTAGTCGGTATCGGTCAAACCATGAAACAAGCGCAAGCCCAAGCCTACTCGCGCATCAAAAATATTTTAATCCCCAACATGTACTACCGCACCGACATTGGCGACCGCTGGGGTGAAGATTCCGACAAACTCCACAACTGGGGCTACCTCCGCTAACGTTTTGGAGTGCGGCGGCCCAGCCGCCGCTTTTACGGTCGACACGCAACAAAAAATTCCCCGCAGGCGCAACCACTCCTACCCCCGCTTCTTCTTCCCCTTCGCACGCAACGCCAATTCATTCGACGCATCCATATTGTGCTGCTCCATTTCCGCCAGCAGCCCCTCATCCGTCAAATCCAACGGATGCGAATGCTTCCAATCATGGTGAGCCACACGTTCCAGCCGGTGCACCACGTTTGACGCGTACACCTCGATCGCCAACTCCCGCCGGCTGTCAAAACTCCCCGGCGCAAGGTTAATCGATCCCACGATCACTCGCGAATGATCTGCCAGCAGCATCTTCGCGTGCAGCTTCAAATGCTTCAACTTGTGAACCTTCACGCCAACATCGTCCAAAATGCGCAATCCGCCCACGCCTTCCGTCAGTTTTTCTTTCTTCAGCTTGTGCGGCGGCCGCGCCATCACGTGTATCTTCACGCCACGCTCGTGCGCGCGTACCAGCCGCTCGATGATCACCGCGTCCTGATACCGCTCATTCTGCACAAACAGCGTGTGCTTCGCTTCATCGATAAATTGCGAAATCCGGTCGCGCCCGTTGCCTTTGCACCAGATCATCTCCCCGTCATCGCTCCCATCAAACGGTTTCCGCTTCCAGTCCGCTTCAAAACATTCAATGATCTCCCGCACTTCCTTTGCCCGCGTGGTGGCCACCGCATAGTCCCGCGTTTCCGTCAGGTTTTTCTCCACCCAGTTGAACGATTTCACGAACGCGATCTGGTCATCCACAACCATGGATTTTTCATGAGTCACGTCAAATTCCGGGCTGCTGTCCAGCACTTCAATATCTCCCGCTTCCAATTTCTTCTTGGTCAGCTTGTTGTCCGCCTCACCGTCGCGCCGCGCCGGGTTCAGCATCACGCGCACATCCACGCCTCGTTTCCTCGCGCCCAGCACAGCTTTCAGCAGGGAAGGGTCCGAGAACAGAAACATCTTCACGCGCAAGGATTTCCGTGCCGCAGCGATCGCCTTCAACAACGGCGCCGCCGTATCATCAGGAAGCACAATCAGGCTGTGCGTCACACTACCTCCACAAGTTCTACTCGCGTTTTTCGTCAGGGCATGGCTTTAGCCATGCCGCACAACTTTCCAATTTCTCTTTTCAATTTTCCTTCCTGGGCCTCCCCTCTTTAGGGGGTCGGACCTTCAGCTCCGACATAAAATTCTCCAACCTCTGGGCTTTAGCCCCTGAGGAATCCGCGATCCTCACGCCACTCACGAACCGATTTTCCCTGCTTGGCCCACCGGTTCCTTTTCGAATTGTACACGATACAGTTCCGCGTAGATTCCGCCGCGCGCCAGCAACTCTTCGTGTGTTCCTTGCTCCGCCACAATCCCTTCTTTCAGCACCAATATATTGTCCGCATCGCGAATCGTGCTCAGTCGATGCGCAATGGTAATCACCGTGCGCCCTTTCATCAGCCGCTCCAGCGCTTCGATCACCAGTTGCTCCGATTCCGTATCCAGTGCCGCCGTCGGTTCATCAAGAATCAGGATCGGGTTGTTTCGAATAATCGCACGCGCAATTCCGATGCGCTGCCGCTGTCCGCCAGAGAGCGTATCGCCGCGGTCGCCCACCATCGTGTCGTATCCGTTCGCCATTTTCGCAATGAACTCGTCGGCGTTGGCCAGCTTTGCCGCCGCCATGATTTCATCCCGTGTCGCTCCGCCCCGCCCGTAGGCAATATTGTCCGCCACCGTTCCGCGAAACAGCACCGTCTCCTGCAGCACGTAAGCTATCTGATTCCGCAGCCCATCCAGCTTGTAACTTTGAATATCGGCGCCATCCAACTGAATCGTTCCGGACGTCGGGTCATAGAACCGCGGGATCAAGCTCACTACCGTGGATTTTCCGCTTCCGGTCGGCCCCACAATTCCCACCATCTGCCCGGCCTTGATCTGAAAGCTCACATCCTTCAACACTGCCGACTCCGCCGAATACGCGAAGCCCACATTCTGGAATGTCACATCCCCGCGAAACGGCTGCGGGTCGGTCGCATCCGGCTTTTCCGGAATCACGTCGTCGGCCTCCAGTATTGCCCGCACTCGTTCTACGCCCACCGCCGTCTGCGCGATGGAATTTGTCATCTTCGCCAGGTCCTGCACAGGTTTGAAAAAGTTCGCCAGGTAGTACAGAAACACCGTCAACGCCCCAGCCGTCATCGCTCCTCGCAACATCAGCGCCGAACTTCTCCACAACACAAACGCCGTGCACAGCGAAACTGTCACCGTGACCAGCGGCGACAGCAGCGCCTTCACTTTCCGCGCTCGCAAAGACGCCTCCACCGTGGCCTTGCTCACTTCCGTCAATTCTTCAATCTCCAGGTCCTGCCGCCCGAACGCCTTGATCACCCGCATCGATTGCAGATCCTGCTCCACCACCCGCACAATGTTGCTCTGCTGCTTGCGCACTTCTCGCGTAGCTTTCTTCACCGCCTTCTTGAATCGCGAAATCAGCAGCAGCATCACCGGTGTCAGCGCCACCACAATCAGCGCAAAATCCCAATTCAGCCAGAACATTACCCCGAGCATCCCCACAATCGTGAACAGATCGACCAATATCCCCAAAGTAGACGAAGACGCGAATGCCTGTATCGTTTGCACGTCCGCCGTGATCGTGCTCAGCAATGTTCCCGTGTCATGCCCGCTGTAATACTTCAACGATAGCTGCTGCAGGTGATGGTATGTCCGCAAGCGCAAGTCGTTTGCCACCCACTGCCCCACGCTCGTGGTGTAGTAATTTCCCACGTATGAAGCCGTAGCCCCCAGCAGCGCAATCACGATCGTCGCAATCGCGGCCGCTGCCGCAATACTCATCTTGTCGGTCTCACTCAGAAACGGCTGCAGGAAGTGCGCAAGCCATGCGGGCAAGTGATGCGTCCCCGCCACATTGTCCAGGATCACTTTCAGCGGCCACGGCGCCGCCACCGTCATCGCCATTTGCAGCAGCATGGCCACAAGAATAACCACCAGGATTCCGCGATACGGGCGCAACAAACTTACAATCAGAGCTAGCATGCGATTCGATCCAGGAAATGGCTTGCCATGCGAGCTTGGCGGGAGCCCGTCATTGGTGGTGGCAGTTTAACCCAGACGGCGGCCCTTTGCGCAAGCTATCACCGTCCGCCCGCTCACTCCGAAAAATAGCCGGTCTTCACCCTCACCTTGATCGACTCATCCTTCGGCTTGATCCGGATTTTGCGAAACGTCCCGTCGTGCGCCTTATTCGTGGGATAGTAAGCCAGCTCGTACGAAGTCCTCAGTTCCTCCGCAATTTGCCGGAAATATGTGTGCGGGTCGGTGTGCTGCGCGTCGATGTGCGCGCCTCCGGTTTCCTTCGCGCTCCGGTCCATCACGCTGATCCCATACTTATTCCGCGCAGTCAACACGCCGTGCTTGTTGGTCTCCGTATAGCGAATCGTGTACACGATCACGTTCGCTGCCTGCGCCGCCTCGATTGCTTCCATCATATTGTGCGAACTCGAATTGTCCTCTCCATCGCTGAACATCAAAATGGCCTTGCGCCCTTCCGCCTTCGCCAGTTTCTCCGTCACGCTGTAATAAATCGAATCGTAGAAAGCCGTGCCCAGATCGCGGTCTTCGTCCGGTCCGATCAGCGGGAAGTGCCGCTTGCCTTTATCAAAATCGTGATAGCCCGTCAGTATCTCGTCCGGCGAATTCGTATAGTCGCTCACCAGCCGCAAATGGTTTCCGAAACACACCATAAACGCCCGGTCCTTCGGCCCCAGCACTTCGTGCAGAAAAATCTCCAGGTCCTTCTCATGCTTCTTTTCAAAGTGTTCCTGGCTCCCGCTCACATCCAGAATCAGCGCCAGCGTCAACGGCAGATCCGTGCTCTTCGCGAAAAACTCGATCCTTTGCGGCGCGGCGTCTTCGAACAGCTCCACATCATCTCGCGTCAAATTCTCAATCAGCGCTCCCTGCGCGTCCCTCGCGGTGAACGCCACGTTCACCAGGTTCACATCCACTTTGATCGGATCTTGCCCCTGCGCCACGGCAACCACCAAAGCCGTCGCAGCCACCATTGCCAGCATCACTCGCATCCGCACACCTCCACCCCACTAGTGCATGGAACGAGATAAGCCCCTCACTTGTTCCCATATTTTTTGTGGTAATTCCAACTACTGACCGGAGAACCCGCTCAGTTCGAAATCGTCAGCTCAACTTCCGTATTTGCCCCAATGCGCGTTCCTGCCAGCGGCGATTGGTCGATCACCGTGCCATGCGGCCATTGCGGCGCCGCCACGTAATTAATCTTCCGGTGTAAATTCGCCTGGTCCAGCCGGTGCTGCACGTCGATCTCGTTCAGCCCCATAAAATACGGCATCACATACGCCTGCTCTTTGGGCCCAGCTGACACCAGCATGTCCACCCTCGGCGTAGCCGCCCCTCGGCCCGGTTTCGGATTCTGCTGCAGCACCACGTCCGTCCCCAGTTCAGGCAGATTCACGGAAGAAACTTCGCCCACCTGCAATCCGCCTCGCAGCAATTCAATGCGAGAAACCCGCAACGAATTTCCTTCTAGCGGTGGAATCTGCAGTTCGCGCTGCCCCAGGCTCAGCACCACGTGTGCTTGTTGCGAAACTTTCATCAGCATCCCCGGCGGCGGAGTCTGCCTCACCACTTGGTTGATCGGCACGTCGCTGTACACGCGGTCCGCCACCCGCAAAATTAATCCGTTCGAACGCAGCGCTTTGCTGGCCTCGCCCACATCTTTTCCCACCAAATTTGGCATGGTCGTCTCTCGCCCGTGGATGGCGATGCGCATCGCGGTAATCGCGCTTAGAAAGGCCGCCGACGCCAGGATGAACACCAAAAACGCCATCCGCGTGGCCCACCCAAGTCGCTCCCGTAACGTCATATCTTTACTTTCATTCCCCGTCGCTCGCGGGTCAACGATTTTCTGTTCGCCGCGTTTCTATTCCCCCAGCCATGCAAAATCTTCCGCCCCTGGGCGCCCCACCCTTTGGTAGCGCTGGCTTATGTAGCGCTGGCTTTATGCCAACGCCTTCCAAAACCCCCAGCGCCGTAGGCGCGACACATAGTCCAACACCAAACCTAGTCCATGTAGCGCTGGCTTTATGCCAGCGCCCTTCCTGAAACCCCCAGCGCCAAAGGCGCAAACACGTCATTCCAAACAGAGTCCGCGAAGTAAGAAATCTCGCCTGGGTTTTCGTAGGGTCGGTCTTGGGCCTCCATGTAGCGCTGGCTTTATGCCAGTGCCCTTCCTGAAACACCAAGCACCGCAATCCGCTCACGGCTTCAAATCCGGCGCGGGATACTCGGGAAGCTTCTCCTTCGTCGTATCCGCCCGCTTCACTTCCAACTCATCAAACAACAATGACGGGCAAATAATAGTCTCCGGCAATCCGCCCATACGATTGCTCACCAGCGGATCGTCGCCAACGGCCGCCAGATCATTTCGCAGCGCGCGCACATCCAGCTCGTTGAACACCGCCCCGCGCACCAATTCCTCATGGCCATCCTTCACATACACGCGATACAGCAGCCGCGGCGCATTGCCCGGCCCCAACGTATCCACGCGGTAGCCATACGCTTGCCCTTCATCCGCGGCCATCTGTCTCAGCTTGTCGTTCAACGTCTTCACCGATTCCGGCTCCGAACTCTTCACCATCAGCACGCCCAGACTCGGTATAGGCGAACTTCCCGGCGTGGCCCGCGCATGCCCATTCGATTCCGGGAAATCCCGCAACGGCTGCCGGCTTAGCAAATAATTCACCAGCATTCCCTTGTCCACCACCGTCACCGCCTGCGCCTTCACTCCTTCACTGTCCACCGCATAGCTTCCCAGCAGTGCCTTCCCGTCAAACGTCTTCATCGTCGGGTCGTCCACCACCGTCACGAATTTCGGCAGCACGCGCGTTTTATAACTCGTCGCAAATGCCCCCACGGTGCGGTTCGGCCTTCCCGGTTGCGGCTTCCTTCCCAGCACGTTGTCGCCAATCAGCCCCGCTACAATATCGTTCGCCGCGTCCGGCGCGAACAGTACCGGCCCGCGATACGATTCCTCCACAATCGGCGCTTTACCCAATGCCTGCAAAGTGTCCAGCATCTTCTTCGATTCTTTCAGCAGCTCTTCGTGAGAGGGCAGTTCGTCCGGCCGCCGTTCCGTCCAGAAAGGACTCCGCCCCAGTCGCATTCCGTCCGCCGCTTGCGTCGACCCCGAAAGCGTCACCGTCGCGGTAGTGCGCCCTTGCCGCACGATCGTTCCTTCGG
Organism: Candidatus Acidiferrales bacterium; assembly: GCA_963709705.1. GTDB lineage: Bacteria > Acidobacteriota > Terriglobia > Acidiferrales > UBA7541 > Acidiferrum. The sequence continues at coordinate 818,058 of CAVPXU010000008.1, read as the reverse complement.
AATTCACAAAATATTCGTTCACCGCCGTAAATCGCGCGGACGCGTCCACCAACTGTATTCCCGGATATTCCCGGTAAAGATCGGTCACATCCTGCAAAGTCTTGTCCCATTGGCCGGAATCGACCTTCAGTGTCACCGTCTCGCCAACCGCAGTCACCACCGGCGCTTGCGCAAAATCGTCCACTGGGTTCGCGTCCGGCGTGAACTGCTTCAAAGCCGAAAGCTTTTCCGCATACGCATCCGCTGCGCTCTTGTACGCCTCATCCGTCAGCAGCCAGATCTGCCTCCGCAGCGCGATCGGATCGTTGTCCAGTGGCAGAATCGATCCCGTGCCCACTCCTTGTCCGTAAAAGCTGTCTTGCTTGTAATCCCCAATGCGCACCACCACCCGCAGAAACCGCAGGTGCGAGCGGTCGCTCTCCCGCAGCGCGCCAAACGCCGCCTCCGAACTGAACGTATCCATATCGTTGACGCGGTATTCGATGTAGTACGGCGGCTTCACCTGATCCATTCTCAATTCAGACTTGGATCGGTCCAGCTCCGTCAGCAGCGCTTCCAGCAGCGCATCTCCCTTGGCTGCCTCACGCGCCGCGTCCATGCTTGCATCATTTCCCGTATCGCTGGGCCACGCCTTTGCCAACCCAACCGTCGCGCTGCCCGTCAACACCAGTGCCGCAAGAATCAAACGAAAAGAGGTAGCCATCCGCGTCATGGCTTTACCTCTGCCTTCTTCACCGCATCCTTCGATGCTGCAGCCGTCTCCACACCCGGCGCCGGCAAAATCGGTGGCCGATCGTGCCCGTGCGCTCGTTTCTGCACTTCCAGCTCACTGAACAGCATCGCCGGCGCAACCGCCGACACCGGCACGTACCCGCTCTCTGCCCCACAAACTCCATTGAACACGTGCTGCTTGTCGCCTGTCGTCACAATGCGCGTCAGCGCCGCCAGCGGCGTCCCCACGATGTCCACGCCGCGCACCAATTCGTCGGGCCGCCCGTCCGGATAAATCTTGTAAACGATCACCGGCAAGACCTGGAACGACTGTGGCGAAGAACGCGTCGTCAGCGTAAACCCGCCCTGAATGTCGTCGAAATAAAGTCCGTACGGCTTGCCTTCCTTCCTCACTTCGTCGATCAGCTTCTGCCGCAATTCCGATTCCGGCACCGTCTGCGTAGAAGATACGATCAGATTCCCCTGCCGCCCTGTCGGCATCGATCCCGGTTGATTTCTCCCGTGCCCGTTCGAATTGTCGAAATCCTTGATCGGCATCCGGGACATCAGGAAATTTTTCAGCACTCCGTTCTCAATCACTTCCACCCGTTGGGCCGGAACACCCTCGTTGTCATACGAGTACGTTCCCGCCAGCTTGATTCCGTCCACTTCCTTCATCGTCGGGTCGTCCACCACGCTCAGGAACGTTGGCAGCACCTGCTGTCCCACTTTCTTTGTAAACGTTTGTCCTTCTTCTTCGTCTTTCTGCCGGTGACCTTCCAACCGGTGTCCCAAAACTTCGTGGAAAAATACCGCCGCTGCCCGTCCGCTCAACAATGCTGGCCCATCGTAAGGTTCGGCCACCGGCGCATTGCGCAATGCTTTCAAATCCACGGCTATTTTCTCCACTTTGCCCATCAATTTTTTTTCCGGTGGCAATCCCCCCGCCACGGGAGCCTGAAATGTTTCCACGCGCAACAAGTCCATCCCGTCTTCTGCCCGCGTCTGTGCTTCCATCACCAGTCGCGCCGTGGATCCAGGCATCGCCAGTTCCGTTCCTTCGCTCGTCACTGTCCGCGAATTCGACGTGGACACCTGCAGCACCACCGTCGAGTAATACACGTCCGCATAATTGCGAAACGCTCCGGAAAGTCTCTTCACTTCCTCTTCCCACGCCGGGCGATCGAACGGCGGCTCCTTCAATTTCGCGTCGCTGTGTACTTGCGGCGCATCCTTCGAAAAATCCGGTGACTTATCTTCTTCTTCCGCTTCCACCGCCGTATTCGTCTTTACGTTCAGATAAGCAGGCGCCGCGCGTTTATAAGCGCGATTGGTCAGTTCCCACAGCACCCGCGCTTCCGCATCGGGATCGTCATTGAGCGGCAATGATCCGGAGGTCATGCCGCTGCCTCGGCTCTGTCCGTGAGTGTTGTCGAGTTGCGGCGTGCCCACGCGCATCGTCACGTCCGCTGTTCGCCGACGCGTCGTGGAGTTGGACAAAATCCCTCCATACGCGGCGGCAATCACAATTTGATCCTGGTCATACACCGTGTAGCTCAAAAAATAAGGCGCGGGATCGCTCTTCGAGAGGTCAGCCTTCGCCCGCTTCAGTTCCGTGCGCATCGTGGTGAGCACCACATCCGACGCCGCCGCCGAGGCTGGCTTGTCGCCCGGCGCGGGCCCTGCCGCCAGCGGAAGTGTAGCGAGCTGCAGCGCCATCAGCACAGCGCCTACCGGCCGCAACCGCCGCCGTATGGACAGAGAAACTCCCGCTTCTATTCCTGCGAGCTGGCTGCGTTTCATGTGTTTTTTGCTCCCTGAACCACGGTGAGTGCGGCGAAACAATAATTTCATAGATGCTGTTTAGGACGTTGAACCCTTAATATTAGTGTATTTAGTCAGGGCGCGGCTTCAGCCATGCCGCCTTCGTGTTCGATCCCGGTCTTCCCGAAGGGGGCCAGCACTGCTGGACCCCATGTCCGCAAAATCCAAAAATCTTCATCTAGCTTCCGACTCTTCTTCAGCTTCCGATCCTTCTTCAGCTTTTGATCCTCTCTAGGGGGTCGGAGCTTCAGCTCCGACTTCAAAGCCAAGAAAATCCGGGCAACGCTTCTTCTTCCCCTACGGATCTCAACCGACCCTATGCGCCTTCACTCATCACGCCACAAAAGCACTTCAAATCGCGAGTATGCCTGACCATCTGCTCTTCTGCAAATTAGCTGTGTCCAAACCGTTCGCCAGCCTGTAGATGCGCGCCGTTGGCAAATTCTGACGCGGAAATTTGTTTGCGTCCCTCTACTTTGACGTGCGATAGCTCCATTACGGTTGCCGCCCCGCATGCCACTAATAATTTGCCGTGCTCCGCCACCAGCGTTCCTGGCCCGCCCGCACTGCTCTCCTTCGCCAGCGGCCGCCCCAAAACATGGCACGTCTGCCCGCGAAACTCCGTAAACGCGCCCGGCCAAGATGTGAACCCTCGCATCCGGTTATAAATCTCCAGAGCCGGCCGCCCCCAATCGATTCGTCCGTCTTCCCGCTTCAGCATGGGTGCGTAGCTCGCCCCAGCCCCGTCCTGCGGTCGCGAAGCCAGGGTTCCCTCCGCCAACCCGCGCAGCGTCTCAATCATCAACCCCGCCCCGGCCTCCGATAGCCTTGCGCTTAATTCCGGTGCCGTCTCGTGTGGTCCGATGGCCAATTCCTGCTGCAACAGCATTTCGCCCGTGTCCATTCCTGCATCGATGCGCATCGTCGTGTTTCCGGTAATCGTTTCGCCGTTGGCAATCGCCCAATGAATCGGCGCCGCTCCGCGATATTTCGGCAGCAGGGAAGCGTGTAGATTGATCCAGCCCAGCCGCGCAAGCGGCAGCAGCCGTCCCGGAATGATCTGGCCGTAGGCTATGATCACAATCACGTCAGGTGTCAGCGCGCGAAGTTGCTGTTCCGCTTCCGGCGCGCGTATTTTCTCCGGCTGATAAACAGGAATCCCCGCCCCGCTCGCCACTTCCTTTACCGGCGAAAAAGACACTTCATTGCCGCGGCCCCTCGGCCGGTCGGGCTGCGTAAACACACCAACAATCTCAAACTCCGCTTGTGACAGAAGCTTCTTTAAGGAGGGAACTGCAAACTGCGGCGTGCCGCAAAACACCATGCGCAGCCGGCTCACACTGCCACCGCCTGCGCGCTCGCCGAACCTACCACTCGCCTTCTTTCCTCAACTTCTTGATCTTTCTCCTGATCAGGTCGCGCTTCAGCATGCTCAGATGCTGTAGGAATAGCACCCCGGCCAGATGATCGATCTCATGGCAGAACGCCCGCGCCAACAAATTCTCGCCGCGAATATCAAACGGCTCGCCCTTCAGGTTCTGTGCCTTCACGGTCACAAATTGCGGCCGCACCACGTAGCCCCGGAAGCCCGGAATCGACAGGCATCCTTCTTCTTCTCGCACTTCGCCTTCCGCATGCACGATCTCCGGATTCACCAGCACGATTTTCGCTTCCGGATTCTTTCCGTTGGAAACGTCGATCACCGTCATCCGGATGCTCTTCCCGACCTGCGGAGCTGCCAGCCCCACTCCCTGCGCCGCATACATCGACGCAAACATATCGTCCGCAAGTTCCTGCAGCTCGGCGTCAAAATTACGCACAGTCGCCGCTGGCTTTTCCAGCACGGGATCGCCGTACTTCACGATGGGATAGATCTTCCGCGGCGGCGCTTCCGGCGTCACCGTCATCTTTGCCACCGTCGTGGCTTCAGAACTCGTCGATTTGTCGGCCATAGCTTTCGAAATTCCGTCTGGTCTCGGCGAGAGAATCTCCTCCAAATTTTTGCAGAAAAGCATCCGCCAGCACAAGTGCCACCATCGCCTCCCCCGCCACTCCCCCTGCCGGCACCACGCACCAGTCCGATCGCTCGTAAGCCGCCTGCACCGGCTCCTTGGTCACCATGTCCGCCGTCCCCAGCGCCTTCCGCAGCGTCGATATCGGCTTCAAGTACCCTCGGACCACCACATCCTCGCCATTGGTAATGCCGCCTTCCAATCCCCCGGCGCGGTTGCTGCTCCGATGAAATCTTCGTTTCGCTCGATCGTACGAAATCTCGTCCTGCACTTCGCTTCCATACGATCCCGCCGCCAGTATCCCGGCTCCAATCTCAACCGCCTTCACCGCCTGCACGCTCATCAACGCCTGCGCCAGCCTGCCGTCCAATTTCTCATCCCACTGCGCGTGCGAACCCAGCCCCACCGGCGCCCCATGCGCCACAATTTCAAACACGCCGCCAACCGTATCGCCCGCTTTCAGCGCCGCATCCACTTCCGCCTTCATCTTTTCCTGTGCTTGTGCGTCCACGCAACGCAGCGGCGATTCCAGGTCTCTGCAAATCGCTTCAATCTCTTCCCACTTCACCGCTCGTTCCAGCCGCACATGCCCCACCTGAATCGTATGGCTCGCGATGAGAATCCCGAATTGCCCCAGCAGTTGCCGCGCGAATCCCCCCGCCGCCACCCTCGCCGCAGTCTCCCGCGCCGAAGCCCGTTCCAGAACATATCGCGCGTCATGAAAATTAAATTTCTGCGAACCCGCCAAATCCGCGTGGCCCGGCCGCGGCGCCACCAGCTTCTTCGAACTCGCTTCCGGCGCATCCGAAGCTTCCACCGAAAGAATCCTTTCCCAGTTCGCCCAGTCGCGATTCTCAATTCGCACCGCGATCGGCGCTCCTATCGTTTGCCCGTGCCGCACTCCCGCGAAAATCTCCGCGCGGTCCTTCTCAATCTTTTGCCGCCCGCCTCGCCCATATCCCAGTTGCCTGCGGTGCAATTCGTGATTGATCGCCTCCACGTCAATCGGCAGTCCGGCCGGCAATCCAGACACAAATGCCATTAACGCCTGCCCGTGCGACTCACCCGCGGTATAGAAGCGCAGCATAAACTACCAAGTGTATCATTGTCCGCAAAACCTCCTGCCTCACGTCCTCGCACATCCTCTCTAAACTCATCCTGCCTTGACGCTTCTCCCTGCTCCAGTTACGCTTCCTGCGAGGTTTTTCGAGAGCCCCGTGCCAGACGCGACTCCCCAGGTCATCCAATCCCATTCGTTCGCTCCGGAGACCTCTTCGGTAGTCCGGATTCTGACCGAAGCCTTCAAACAGTTCGTCCTGGACCTTCAGAACTACGCCAAAATGTCCGCGCTCTCGCTCACCAAGCTCGCACTCCTTTTGGCGGACATATTCTAACGATCATGTCCTCACCCCTTCCAAGCCTCAACAACCCTCCACCCGCCCGCTCGGATGTCGCCTTGCGTTTCGACGATGTCTGGATCGGTTTCGAGGAAGGCCCCATTCTTCGCGGCCTCACCTTCTCGGCGCGCCCCGAAGAAACCCTCATCCTCCTCGGTGAAACTGGCACCGGTAAAACACTCGCCTTGAAACTTGCCGCCGGGCTGCTCATTCCAGATCGCGGCCGCATCTATGCTCTAGGTCACGAGGTTTCGGACAAATCGGAGCACGAACTTTTGGAATTTCGCCGCCAGGTGGGCTTCGTCTTTCAGGAAGGCGCCTTGTTCGATTCGCTCACCGTCGCCGAAAACGTCGCTTATCGCCTCAAGGAAGATGGCGCCACCGACGAAGAGGTAGCGCCAAAGGTCCAGGAAGTCCTTCGCTTCGTCGAACTCGAGCACACCATGGAGATGCTGCCGTCCGAACTCTCCGGCGGCATGCGTCGCCGCGTTTCCATCGCCCGCGCCTTGATCACTCGTCCGCCGATCGTTCTGTACGATTCGCCCACTGCAGGCCTCGATCCCATCACCTCGCAAACCATCATCACTCTCATCCTTCGCCTGCGCGATGTCTACGGCGTAACCGCGCTCATGGCCACGCACCGCCTCCAGGACGGTTTTGCCCTCGCCAATTTCCACTTCGATCCCAAAACGCGCACCGTCCGCAGAGGCGCTTCCGGCGATAGCGGCAAGCAGCCAATCACTCGCTTTCTTGTGCTCCGCGATGGCCGCATCTATTTCGAAGGTAGCCCCGAAGAAATGCTCAGAACCACGGATAAGTATTTGCAGCGGTTTTTAATTTGAACTCTTGTATAGTGTTGCGATGGTGCGGAGTGCTGGCCTGTCCCTTGTCGGAGGACTTCCGTAATGGCGCGCAGTAAACAATTGACCTGGTCCGAATTGCGCGTGGGGCTATTTGTCCTCCTCGGCCTCCTTATTCTTGCCGTCGCCATTTTCTACGTTACCGGCGCGGGCGTCTGGGGCCCGAAGTATCGCCTGGACACATTCTTACCCGAGGTCGCCGGACTCGCCAAAGGGGCGCCCGTTCGCCTCGACGGTGTCGAGATTGGCAACGTCGAGCGCATCACTCTCGTTCCGCGCCAGAACGGCAAGCCGCCCGACAAAATGCATAACATTGAAATCGTTATGCGCCTCGACAGGCATTATCAGAACGACATTCTCACCGATTCCGTCGCCACCCTCGTCACCGAAGGTTTGCTCGGCAACCGCTACGTCAACATCCAGCGCGGCTATACCGGCGTTCCCCTGAAAGACGGCCAATCCGTCCCAGGTGGTCAGGAAAAAGCTATGCAGGAAGTCGTCGAGCGCAGCGCCGACGTTCTCGCCAACCTCAAAGCCCTCAGCGAGCAGATTCAAGACATCGTCTCGAACGTCCAGCAGGGCAAGGGCACCATCGGCAAACTTCTCACAGACGATCAGGCCTACAACCGCTTCAACAGCATCTTGGGCAAAGCCGATCAGATCGCCAGCACCGTGCAATCCGGCCAGGGCACTCTCGGCAAGCTCATCATGAAAGACGAGATGGGCAACAAGGTTGAAACCACCGTCGATCAGATCAACACCATTCTTGCCGATCTGCGCGCCCAAAAGGGCACTCTCGGCAAACTCCTCTACGATCCCACTCTCTACGATCAAGCCAAGGAAGCGCTCACCAACGGCAACGCCGTCATCGGTGACGTTCGCGCTGGCAAAGGCACCCTGGGCAAGCTAGCCACCGACGAAACCCTTTACAACAAGCTTCGCGACACCAGCTCCAACCTCTCCGAAGCCACCGCCAAGCTCAACAAAAGCAATAACACCGCTGGCAAACTCTTCAACGATCCCCAACTCTACGACAACGTGACCGCCTTGAGCGGCGAAATGCGCACCCTGATCGCCGACTTCCGAAAAAATCCCAAAAAATTCCTATCCATCCGCCTCTCCTTCTTCTAAGTTCCGCCACCCTTTCCTCTTCCTCTCTTCGTAGGGGCGCCGCACCGCAGCGCCCTATGCCCGCAAAATCCCAAATAATCCCCTCCGAACCTCACGCCTCTTTCCAACAAAAAAACGAATCGCCTCCCATCTTCAATTTTCCCTTTTCCAATTTCACCCTCCTCACTTTTTGCATCTCCCACACTCCAAAGGTAAAATACCCCTCGCCGGGACACTTACTCACGACCGTCCCCTAAATCCGCGCAACACCAAAATTCTCAGGGAGCACACTGTGACTCACAAATCCTCGCCCATCCGCGCCATCATCCTCGCCGCAGCCGCACTCCTCACCGCCATTCCCGCCGTTGCCCAAACCACCGACAAAGCTCCCGCCGCCAAACCCAAATCCACAGCCACAAAATCCTCCACCTCCTCCACCAAATCCAACGCCATCCCCATCCCCGACATCCCCTACACCAAATTCGTTCTCCCCAACGGTCTCACCGTCCTCGTTCACGAAGACCATAAAGCTCCCATCGTCGCCGTCAACACCTGGTATCACGTCGGCTCCAAAAACGAAAAAACCGGCCGCACCGGTTTCGCTCATCTCTTCGAGCACCTCATGTTCAGCGGCAGCCAAAATTTCGATTTCACTTACATCAACGCCATGGAGCGCATCGGCGCCACCGATCTCAACGGCACCACCAATAACGACCGCACCAATTTCTTCGAAAATGTTCCCACCTCCATGCTCGACTACGTTCTCTTCGCTGAAAGCGATCGCATGGGCCATCTCCTCCCCGTCCTCGATCAGAAAAAACTCGATCTCCAGCGCGGCGTCGTCCAGAACGAAAAGCGCCAGGACGAAAATCAGCCTTACGCCGTCAGTGACGAACTCATCACCGTAAACACCTATCCCGACGGTCATCCCTATTCCTGGACCGTCATCGGCTCCATGAAAGATCTGGACGCCGCCTCGCTCACCGACGTCCAGGACTGGTTCAAAAGTTATTACGGCCCCAACAACGTCACACTCGTCCTCGCCGGCGACATCACCCCCGAAGTCGCGCGCCAAAAAGTAGAAAAATATTACGGCGCCATTCCCGCCGTTCCTCCCATCGCTCGCCAGGAAGTTTGGGTCGCCAAGCGCACCGGCACGCATCGCGGCACCGTCCAGGACAATGTCCCGCAAGCCCGTACCTATCGCGTCTGGAACGTTCCCCAAAATGGCTCGCCCGATGAAGCCTTGCTCGATCTCACTGCGCGCGTTCTTGGCCAGGGCAAAACTTCGCGCCTCTACAAGCGCCTCGTCTACAAGGATCAAATCGCCACCAGCGCCACCGCCGAAGACGACAACAACGAAATTGCCGGCCAATTTTCTTTTGAACTCACCGCCAAGCCCGGCGGCGATCTCCCCGTAGTCGAAAAAGAAGCCGATGAAGAATTGCAGAAATTTCTGAAGGACGGTCCCACCGAATCTGAACTCGAGCTCGCCAAAACACAAATCTTCGGCCGCTACGCCCGCATCATGGAACGCATCGGCGGCTTCGGCGGCAAAAGCGACATCCTCGCCAGTTGCCAAACCTTCCAGGGCGATCCCGATTGCTACAAGACGTATCTAAAGCGCATCCAGGCCGCCACTCCCGCTTCCGTCAAGAAAGCCGCCGTCGAGTGGCTCAGCGATGGCGATTACGTCCTCCAAGTCACGCCCTATCCCACCGATTACAAAACCGGCCCGGCCATCGATCGTTCCAAGCCGCCCGCCGAAGGCTCCGCCGAATCTTTGAAACTTCCTCCCATGCAACAAGCCACGCTTTCCAACGGCCTCAAAGTTGTGCTCGCCGAGCGCCACACCGCGCCGGTCGTCAATTTCTCGCTGCTCGTCAAAGGCGGCTATTCTTCCGACGCCACTTCCGCTCTCGGCACTTGCAGCTTCGCCCAGCGCATGCTTGAAGAGGGAACTCCCACGCGCGATTCCCTCAAAATCAGCGAAGATCTCGAATCCCTCAGCGCCAATTTCAACGCCGGCGCCAATCTCGATTATTCCAGCGTCAGCCTCAACGCCCTCAAGCTCAATCTCGATAAAGCCCTCGACATTTACGCCGACCTCATCCTCCATCCGGCCTTCCCCGAGAAAGAATTCGAGCGCCTGCAAAAAGAACGCCTCGCCGCCATCCAGCGCGAAAAAGTCACGCCCTTCTCCATGGGCTTGCGCGTTCTTCCCACGCTTCTCTTCGGCAAAGGTCATCCCTACGACGAAACCTTCGTCGGCACCGGCAGCACCGACAGCGTCAAAAAAATGACCCGCGCCGATCTCGCCAAGTTCCACGACACCTGGTGCAAACCCAACAACGCCACCCTTCTCATCGTCGGAGACACCACGCTCGCCGAAATTACTCCCAAGCTCGAAAAGCTTTTTGCTTCCTGGAAGCCCGGCGATGTTCCCACCGTCAATGTTCCGGATGTTCCGCAGCCCGCGAAAGATGTTGTCTATCTCATCGATCGCCCCGGCTCCGGCCAGAGCCTCATCCTCGCCGCGCAGCTCGCTCCGCCTTTCAACAATCCAGACCAGATTCCGCTCATGCTCGTCAACGATATCTTCGGCGGCAACTTCAGTTCCCGCATCAACATGAATCTCCGCGAAGACAAACACTGGTCTTACGGCGTCGGTTCTCGCCTCATTCCCGCGCGCGGCCAGCGTCCCTTCGTCAGCTTCTCCCCCGTGCAGACAGACAAAACCAAGGAATCCATGGAAGTCTTAATCGAAGAATATAAAGATATCGTCGGCGGCAAGCCCATCACCGGACCCGAACTGAAAGACGAGCAATCCAACGCCACGCTAGCCCTTCCCGGCAGCTTCGAAACCACCCAGCAACTTTCCGGCGCCTACGCCAACATCCTCCAATACAATTTGCCCGAAAATTACTACAACACCTTCACCCAAAAAGTCCTGGCCGTAACCCCATCCGATGCCAACGAAGTAGCCAAAAAATACATCGAGCCAAATCACTTAATCTGGGTGGTAGTTGGCGACATGTCCAAAGTAGAAGCCGGCATCCGCTCCCTGAACATAGGCGAAGTCCACAAAATCGACCCCGACGGCAACCCAATCCAATAACCACACACACCGCCACCAAATCGATCTCATCCGTAGGGGCACGATATATAGTGCCCCCGTAGTGGCGGGTCTTCAGACCCGTTCTCATGGGTTCAATGTAGTGGCGGGTCTTTAGACCCGTCTCTTGGGTTCAACATCTCTTGGGTTCAACGTAGTGGCCGAACTTTAGATCGGCCTTCCGCCCACCCTAAGTCCGCGAAGGGTGGCTCCTGGGTTCTCCGTAAACTCCCAACTCTCTTCCCTCACTTCCACCCCTCCTGCAAACTAACCAGATTCAGCGGCTTCACCCGAATCACCCCTCCCCTCGGACTATCAATATCCGCAACCAACATAAACGACACCGCCACCACCAGCGGCATCACCACCAACCGTATCCATTTCCGGTCCGCGGGCCGCACATAATACCCAATCATCAAATTGCACAGAATTGCGATCACCCACATCAACACCCACGCCGCAATCGGTATCCGGTTCCACCATGCCGCCTGCGTATAGCCCTGCGAGTTCAGCACATCGTTCATCCCCGATAATAGAAGCGCCGCCACCGGCGTCGGCGTCGTTTCCGCCGGCCCCTTCACCGCATTCCACAATTCCGCCTGCATTTGCGCGGTCCTCGCTTTCACCTGTGCCAACTCCGCCGCATCGCGCGATTTGTAAAATAAAATCCGCTGCTCCAGATAGCTCTTCAACAATTCGCGGACTTTTTCTCCATTCGCGGCCGGCAGCAAATCCGCCCGCACGTATTCCGTTCCGATGGCATTCGCTTCTTCCTCTTCCAGATTTTTCCGCTGGTCATACCGGCTGATAGCCATCGAAAACGTAAATCCAATAATCAACCCCAGCAACGTCAGCGTTGCGGTCAATACCATTCCCAAATCATCGCGCTCCTCCGCGCTCAACACTTCCCGCTTTCTCCGAAATGTTGCTCCCACCCAAGACGCCACCCACAACACCACAAACGTAAACAACAACACCACACCAGGATAATTCATAATCCTCGCCATTCTCACAACCCTCCCCAACCCCACACACTCTACCTCATCTTTGCACTACCGCAGCGCTCCGTCTCTTTCACGCAGGCACAAACCTCCCGCTTCTCCTAGTACGCTCCAATTTGTCTTGGGTTCAATGTAGTGGCGGGTCTTTAGACCCGTCTCTAGGGTTTAATGTAATGTAACGTAATATAATGCACTGCAGTGGCCGAACTTCAGATCGGCCAGCCCCCCACCCTGAGTCCGCGAAGGGTGGCTCCTGGGTTTTTCCCACCAACAAAAAACTCCCAAGTGTTTCTTGTAGCGCTGGCTTTATGCCAGCGCCTCCCACCGCACAATAAAAAAACACCCTCTGATCCTGAGGAGTCCGCGACGAAGGATCTCAACCGAAACCCAACCACAAACCAAACCGACGACCACCTCCGAAACTTCCGACTCCCGACTCCCAACTCCCCCTCAACTCTCCTTCGTCACCTTCAACAACCTCACCTGCGTCGCATCCAACCTCTGCACAATCACTTCCGCAAACCTCTTCAACAACTCATATCCCAACTCATGATCCTCTTCCAGCTTCGACCGCAAACACCGCGCGTCAAATGCGATCGCTCGCGTCTCTTTCAACGCCCGCGCATTAAAATGCCAATGATACGGCGGCGAAACCCAAGACCATCCCAAAATTTCCCCAGCCCCCACCTTGTGTACCGACGATCGCGGGTGATTCGGCATCGTCAATTCAATCGACACCGCCCCGTCCTCCAGAAAATAAAACACGTCCGCCGGATCGCCCTCCAAAAATATCGTCTTCCCTTCCTTGAAGTGTACGTTCTTCGCGCAGCCCTCAATCGTCTTCAATTGCTTCTCGGACATCCCCTTAAAAAAGGGATGCTTCTCAATCACTGACTCCAGTTTCTGGATCATAAACTATCCTTCCCGCGGCAGCCCAATCGCCCCGCCATTCGTATTCCCCATCTCACCTTCTATCCTCCTCCCCCCTCCATAATCCGCTGTGACCCCCATCACCCCTCCAATGTAGCGCTGGGTTTATGCCAGCGCCTTCCCGCCAAAATCAAAAAAAACCGCACGGGTCATCCTGAAAACTCCGCGACGAACGATCTCAACCTCAGCCTCTCCGTTATCTCCGCCCTTCCCTCAGCGATCTCTGCGTCAATCTTCCTCCTCGTGTCCCTCCCCCCGCGTGTCCGTCATCACCTCCGCGTAGGGGCGCCGCGCCCCATGTCCGCAAATTCCCAAATCAAAATCTCCCCACATCACCACAAAAAACCGAGCATTTTCCTGTAGCGCTGGCTTTATGCCAGCGCCTTCCAACTGGCTGCCCCCCACTTGCCGCCTCTGCATCTGGGGTCTTGGGCACCACAAAAATCACGCGCCGCCGTCTCCGTGACTCAGCGAACTCTGCCTCAATCTTTCTTCCTCACCCCAACGCCGCCCCATACATCGCCTCGCCCCGCACCACCTTCCCCGCCTCATCGAACTGAAACAACTCCGCCGCCCTCGCCCTCTTTCCATCAATCTCCGACACGTACACAATCGTCAACCGCCTCGCCGCCTCATCATTCACCAAATAATCCAACGTGAACCGGATCGTCCCAATCGCCTTCACCGCCGTCCGCCAATATTCTCCCAACTCCTCCCGCGAACGCAGCGTCGCCCGCCCCAGAATCCCCACCGCCTTCGGACTCGTAAACTCCGCATCCTCCGCAAACCAGGCCAGCACTGCCTCCACATCCTTCCCACTAAAGTTCCGAATCCACTCCTCAGCAAACTTCCGCGCTTCAATCCCCGTCATCAAATCCTCCAATTATCACATCACCAAAAAACCCCGAGCATTCTCCCGTAGCGCTGGCTTTATGCCAGCGCCTTCCAACCCCCCACACCACCACAAAAACCCCCGAGCATTCCGTAGCGCTGGCTTTATGCCAGCGCCTTCCAAAGGACTGCCCCACACTGGGCGCCGTTCGCGAAGCGAACGATGGCTCTAATGTTTCTCCTCGCAAACGCCAACCGTAATCACGTCCGCCGCCCCACGTTCTCTATCCCACACACCCCACCCGCAACCCTCTTGCCCTCCACCACCCCCACCCTCATACTAAAACTCCCTACCGTCTGTCTCCACGACCACTGTCCTCTCCAGTCGTCAATCTTCACGCACACGCGTTTCTCTGGACTCGACCACATGACCGCCAACAACAAAGTTTTGCTCGCCGAACAAGTATCCACCGTCTCCACCGACCTCGCCGCCCGCTTGCTCCGTCTTGGTTACACCGTCTCCGCCACCGCCACCTCCAGCAAGCAAGCCATTGAATTCGCCGAATCGCTTTCTCCGGACCTTGTCTTGATGGATATTCACTTGTCCGGAGAAAAGGACGGTGTCGCCGCCGCCTCGGAAATCCGCCGTCGTTTTCAAATTCCTGTCGTTTTTCTCACCGCCACCGCCGACGAAAACGCACTCGAGCAGGGCAAATCCGCGGAGCCTTATGGCTACGTTTTGCAGTCCTCCGACGACCGCGAACTCCGCACCAACATCGAAGTCGCTCTCTTCCGCAATAAATCCGAATCCCAGATCAGTCGCATGAGCGGCCTCTTCTCCACCCTCAGCCGCGTCAATCAAGCCATCGTCCGCAGCCGTTCCCTCGACGAATTGCTTCAGTCCATCTGCCAGGTCACTCTGGAGTCCGGCCAGTTCAAATCCGCCTGGATCGGTCGCCTCAATTCTCCCACTGGTGATCTCACACCAGTCGCCAAAGTCGGCGACGATCCCGCCATCGTTCTCGGCCAACCCGTCCACCATTGTGGTTGCGCGCTCGAAGCCGTCAAAACCGAAAAGCTCTGCTTCATCGACGACGTAGACCATGACGCCTTGGCTGCCGCCTGTCATGATAATGGTCCTCTCCTCAGTTGCGTATCCGTTCCCATCCGTCTTCAGAATCGTCTCTGGGGCGTCCTCGTTGCTGGCACCGCCAGCAAAGATTTCTTTCACGGCGCCGAACGCCAGCTCCTCGAGGAAATGGCCATGGACATTTCCTTCGCCATGGAAATGTTCGAGGTCGAGCGCCGCCGCAAGGAAGCCGAAGCCGCCCTCATCGAGCGCGAGCGCCGCCTCGAAACCATTCTCCGCACTTCCCTCGACGCTTTCTGGATCGTCGATCTCGCCGGAAATTTCCTCGAAGTCAACGACGCCTTCTGCGAAATGTCCGGCTACCCTCGCGACGAACTCCTGCTCCTCAACATCGCTCACATCAAAGGCAATCCTTACGAAGACGACGCTCTCGACCTCGTTCTCCAGAACGCTCGCGCCGGCGCCAGCCGCATCGAATCTCGCCTCTGCCGAAAAGACGGCGCCATTATCGACATCGAAGCCAGCGTCAACTTCCACGATTTCGATTCCGGCCGCTTCGTCTTTTTTCTTCGCGATGTCACCGCGCGCAAACGCGCCGAACTCCAACTGCGCCAGTCCGAAGAACGTTTCAGCAAAGCCTTCCGCGGCAGCCCCCTCGCCATTTCCATCTCCTCCCTCTCCGATGGCCGCATTCTCGACGTGAACGACGCCTTACTTCAGATGTTTCACCTTCAGCGCAAAGACATCATCGGATTCACCCACTCCCAAATTGCTCTCTGGGTCGAATCTGCCCAGCGTGTCATGATGTTCAAGAAGCTGCAGGATTCTGGGCGTGCCACCTCCTTCCGCGCCCAATTGAAAACCGCGCGCGGCGAAATCTTCGAAGCTGAAGTCTCCTCGGAACTGATCGACGTCGGCGGCATCCGTTGCGTTCTTTCCGTCGTTGTGGACGTCACCGAAGCCCAGCGCATGGAAGCTCGCCTCCGCCAGGCCCACAAGATGGAAGCGGTAGGCAATCTCGCCGGCGGCGTGGCTCACGACTTCAACAATCTTCTCGGCGTCATCATGGGCTATTGCGATATTTCCGCTTCCCTTGTCGGTCCGGAATCCGCGCTCAGCCGCAATCTTGCCGAAATCAAAAATGCCGCGCAGCAAGCCACCGTCCTCACGCACCAGCTCCTCACCTTCGGCCGCCGCCAGATCGTTTTCCCCAAAATCCTCGATCTCAACGAAGTCGTCCAGCACGCCATGAATCTGCTGAATCGCAGCGTTCCGCAGAATGTCCACATTCTCTTTCATCCCACTCGCTCCCTCGGTTCCATCAAGGTAGACCCCATCCAGGTCGAACAGGTCCTCACCAGCCTCGTCGAAAACGCCCGCGAAGCCATGCCGCAGGGCGGCCGCATCTCTCTGGAAACTTCCTCCGTCGAACTCGACGAACACGCCGCCGCGCAATTTCACGATTGCCAGCCCGGTTCGTACATCGCCCTGACCGTCGCCGACACCGGCAGCGGCATGGACGAAACCACTCGTTCTCGAATTTTCGAGCCTTTTTTCACCACCAAGGAAAGCGGCCGCAGCTCCGGTCTCGGCCTCTCCACCGTCTACGGCATCGTCCAGCAGAGCGGCGGCCACATCCAGGTTCACAGCGAACCAGGGAAGGGAACCACCTTCACCGTTTATTTCCCCAAAGTTGTCGAGGCCGGCCGCCGCATCGAAACCCGTGTCAATGATTCTCCCGCCGCACAAGGCTCCGCCACAATTCTCTTGGTCGAATCCGACAAACCTCTGCGCGAACTCGCCTGCACTCTTCTCCAGGCTGCTGGCTATCTCGTCGTAGAAGCCCAGGACGCCCAAGCCGCTCTCGACATTCTCCACTCCTCCACGCCCGTCGATCTTCTCTTCACCGACGTCATCATGCCCGGCAAATCCGGCCCCGAACTCGCCGCCGAAGCCAGACTCCTTCGCCCCAATCTCCCGCTCCTCTTCATGTCTGGCTATTCCGGCAACCTCATCACCGCCGGTTCCGCCCCCCTCCCCGAATCCAACTTCCTCCAAAAACCCTTCACCCGCCAAGCCCTACTAACCCGCATCCAATCCATCCTCAGCCAGTAGCGCTGGCTTTATGCCAGCGACGCACTTCCTCCAAAAACCCTTCACCCGCCAAGCCTACCAACCCGCATCCACACAAGCCAGTAGCGCTGGCTTTATGCCAGCGTCTTGGGTCTCTGCACCACAAAAACACCCCGTCATTCCGAACGAAGCCCGCGTAGTGAGGACCGCCGCCCCTTTCCGCGCCTTTTGCGGAAAGAATCCCTCTTCGATCAATCCGGCTCATCCCCCCAAAAAAACCACTGTTATCCTGAGGAGTCCGCGACGAAGGATCTCAACCCCAGCTTGCCTCCCAACAATCCGCCAACCACCATCTCCGCGTAGGGGCGCAGCACCGCTGCCCCCCATCTCCACAATCTCTCGTAGCCCTGGCTTTATGCCAGCGTCTTGGGTCTCTCCACCACAAAAACACCCCGTCATTCCGAACGAAGTCCGCGTAGTGAGGACCGCCGCCCCTTTCCGCGCCTTTTGCGGAAAGAATCCCTCTTCGATCACAACACTAAATTGTCCTTGGATTAACCCGCCAACCACATCAATGCAACGACCGGTTCGCCTTCGCATCCGACTTCCGGTCCTTCTTCAACTGTTTCGCCTGCGCCTTTTGCGCTTTCTTCTGCGCCTTCTGCTGGTTCTTCGCCGCCTTCGCCCGGTCCTTGTCCTGCTTCTTTCCCGCCTGTGCCGACTTCTTGTTATATTCCGCCACGCTCATCTGCTGCGCCCGTACCGCCGCCGGCAGCGCGCACGCCAAACTCACTCCCGTCAGCACCAGCAATCCCGCAATCCGCCTCATCCAATATCCCTTCGCCACAACCCGTAGTGTATACGTCCCCCTACCCCTCCGCCACCTTCTTCAAATTCTCCAACGCCATCTCAAAATGCCTTCCCATCATTCGATCCATATTCACAAACACACCGCCATCACCACCAACCCAAAAAAAGAAATACCCTCGCCACACGCCACCCCACATCGCCACAACCGCAAAATCTTAACACCCTAAAATAAACTCCGTCATGTGGCACAGGCACTCCTGCCTCTGAGTCCGCGGAGAGTGGGTCTTGGATTCCCAACCACACGCGACCGCACCGTCACTACCGCCCCATCTCACAATCTCCCGTAGCGCTGGCTTTATGCCAGCGTCTTGGGTTTCACCACCAAAAGAAAATACGTCATTCCGAACGGAGTCCGCGAAGTGAGCAATCCATCTTCGATCACAGCAACTCATCATCATTTCCAAATGCACTCAACTCAACCGCCGCCGCACATTTCCCGCCGCGCTATACTAACCTCCTCGGGAAACCCACTCCCTCCCGGAGGCCACGCATGCTTCTCGACGTCGGCAGAGCCTTTTCCTTTCTCCTCAGCATCCTCTCCCTCTGGTATCTCATGAACGCCGCCTTCTTCGTCACCGCCACCACCTGGCAAGAACGCCTGCTCGCCTCCATCGCCCGCATCGTCCTGGCCGCCTGCGTCTGCATCTTCAGCGGCTTCCTCTTCCGTCTAAATTCCAATCCCTCCGTCCCGCTCTCCCGCACCCTCCCCGTCCGCATCTTCCTATACACCTTCCCCGCCATAATCCTTCTCTTCGCCCTAGCCTGGCTACTCGACGCCTACTACGTCCCCCTACTCTGGAAAAACCAGCCCTACCTCTTCTAAAACACCCGTTCCCCGTAGTGGCGGGACTTCAGTCCCGTGCCTCTGCCCCCAGCGCCAGGCGCGGGGCCTCTTGGGTATCTCTTGGGTCGATCTCTTGGGTATCTCTTGGGTCGATCTCTTGGGTATCTCTTGGGTCGATCTCTTGGGTATCTCTTGGGTCGATCTCTTGGGTATCTCTTGGGTCGATCTTTCCCGGGTGCCCCACACGCCGCTCTTAAAACTTAAAACTTCTCAAACCCCGCCCCTACCCGCTCTTCTTCCAAAACACCCCGCTTCCATCAATCGCCACCAGCGGCGCCACAATCCCTTGGCCCGCCCGAAAATCCTCCACTGCCTTCCGGCACGCCTCCACCTCGCCATAATCATCCACAATCACAAACCCGCCCGCCGACACCTTTCCATACAAATTCACCAGCGCATCCATCGTCGAAGCGTACATATCCCCATCCAGCCGCAAGATCGCCAATCGCTCAATCGGCGCGGCGGGCAACGTGTCCTTAAACCACCCCTTCAAAAAATGCACCCGTTCATCCAGCAATCCATACTTCGCAAAATTCGCCCGCACCTGCTCCAAAGACACGCCCAGCACATCGCTCTTCTTCCAATGACGGTCTCCGTCATCCTGCGCATACCGTCCGTCAGGCTTCGGCAGTCCCTCGAAGGAATCCGCCGCCCACACTTGCCGGGTCTCATCTCCATACGCTTCCAAAGCCGCGCGCATAAAAATGCATGCCCCGCCGCGCCATACGCCCGTCTCGATAAAATCCCCGGGCACGTCCTCGCGCAAAACTTCCGCAATGCACCACTGCAAATTGTCCAGCCGCTTCAACCCAATCATCGTCTCCGCATCCGCCGGCCAATCTCGGCCCGCCTCGCGCCGCTCCAGATCGACATTCGTCTGCGTATAAATCCGCATCCTACGCTTTTCCAGAAACGCCGCAATCGGCGGGTAAGCCACCCACGCGATATGCTTGATCGTCAACGGAGGCCTCCGCAACGGCCGTACCGTCTCCGGAAAAATGTACCGCGTCAAACACTTCTTCATCAGATCCAAATACAATTCCGCCGCCCGCGATTCCATTTTCATAGTTCCCAGTATAAAGCCCCATGGAGTCGCGGTGGCTCACTTGCCCTGTCCGAAATCAAAGAATCACCGCTTCCCTGGAGGAGTAACCCAACCCACCAAACTCTTTATCCCCAACCAACGTGGGCGAAACGAAGATCCAAAAATAATCCTGCCCTGGTAGCGCCGGCTTCCAGCCAGGCTCCAGTCGCCCTTGCCACCAGCCGGCAAGATGCCGGCGCTATCACAATCCTCCCATCCGCCTGCGCAGCCACGAAGACGCAGCGCCGGAGGCGCGTCACAAGTTAGCCCACCGCAAGAGCTGGGTATCGAACGCCGAATCCGCGAGCGCCGTAGGTGCGGCACATTCTTCTACGCGCCATCGCGCACCCTTACTTCATCCGCGCCTCCCGTGCTAACGTACCCTTCTGCACCAAATCTCCGGAGGCACACTCGTGTCCAACATCCCCCTTCGCAAAGGCGGTCCCAACGCGCGCATCGCCGTCATCCCCGGTGACGGCATCGGCAAAGAGGTCACCCCCGTCGCCGTCAACGTCATCAAAGCCGCCATCGCACGCCGCCATCACCACATCGACTTCGTCGAATTCGACTGGGGCGCCGACAAATTCCTTCGCGAAAAAATCACCCTCCCCGAAGGCGCCGTAGAAATGCTGCGCGACGAATTCGACGCCATCCTCTTCGGCGCATTAGGCGATCCCCGCGTCCCCTCAAACCAGCACGCCGCCGACATCCTCCTCGGCCTACGCTTCAAACTCGATCTCTACGTCAACGCCCGCCCCACCGAACTTTTCGACGAGCGGTTCACCCCGCTCAAGGATCGCATCCCAAACGACATTCGCCTGATGGTCTTCCGCGAAAACACCGAAGGCATCTACGTCGGCGCCGGCGGCTTCTTCAAAAAGGGAACTGCCGACGAAATCGCCACCCAGGAAGACATCAACTCCCGCAAAGGCGTCGAGCGCATCCTCCGCTTCGCCTTCAACTACGCCCGCGGCCAAGGCCTAAGCAATGGCACGTCTTCAGACCCTGTAGCGCCAGCCGGATCCCCAAGCCCCGCCGGTTTCCCGTCAGCGCTAGCCCAGCCGCACCACACCACCCACAAACCCCTTCGCCTCTGCATGTCCGATAAATCTAACGCCATGACCTTCGCCGGTGATCTCTGGCAGCGCACCTTCAAATCTGTCCGCGCCGAATATCCCGAGGTCGATTCTCGCCACCTTTATATAGACACCCTCGCCATGGAAGTCGTCCGCGACCCCCGCCAGTTCGACGTCATCGTCACCAACAATCTTTTCGGCGACATCATCAGCGACCTCACCTCCCAACTAGCCGGTGGCCTCGGCCTCGCGCCCTCCGGCAACATCCATCCCGGCCAGACCTCGCTGTTCGAGCCCGTCCACGGCTCCGCCCCAAACATCGCCGGAAAGGGTATAGCCAACCCTTTCGGCTCGGTCTTGGCCTCAGGCATGATGCTAGATTTCTTGGGCTGGCACGACGAAGCCGAACTCTTAAAGCAAAGCGTGAAGTCCGCCCTCCACGCCGACATCACCACCCCCGACCTCCACGGATCTAAACAAACACATGAAGTCTCCGACTACCTGATCAACTACGCCTCCAAACATTCATGAACTACTTGAAAAGTCAGCAGTCCGGAGCCAGTAGTCAGTAGTTAGGGATTCGAAATTGCAATTCAATCTTTACTTGAAGTTCTCGGTAGCGGCGTCAGCGGTAAGCGTCTTTGCGGTGGCGGACGGAGTGAATGTGCAGTTCGTCCTCTTCCTCAACGGTGAACCGCACCCGATAGTCACCGACTCGAAGCCGCAAGTCACTCGAGTCTCCTTGCAGCTTCTTGATGTCTCCTTCGCCGCTCTCGGCAAAACGCAGCAAGGCCGCGAAGATGCGCATCGCGGTCTCCCGGTCCAAGCTCCGCACGTCCGCTCGGGCGCGTTCTGACCAAACTATCTTCCTCACGCTTAACTCTTCTGTTTTATCGGATCGTTTCTTGTAAAACCGAACTCGGCGAGCATTTCTTCGTGCGAGATTCCTTGGCCACCACGGCGCTCGAACCAGGCCTTCGACTCCGCAACCGCCGCGCGTTCCTGTTCGCTCTCCGGTTCGTCGTCCATAGGCGCGTTGGCGATCGCGTGCGAAACTGGATCGAGCATGGCTTCCAGCACCGCGACTACGGCAGTGACTTGGCTCGGTGCCAGACGCTCAATCAGTTGGTGCGCCTGCTGCTTCTTGTTTGTCGATTCCGGTACCATAGAAACCTCAGCATACCACTACAGAGAAGATGCTAACCATAAAGAGTTTCCGCCAATGGCTGTAAGCTAACGACGCTTCTCCCTCAACTCCCGACTCCCGACTACTGACTCCCGACTATCGTCTCTTCACCAGCAGCGTAATTGCTACACCCATCAGGAAGCCGCCGATGTGCGCCCACCACGCTACGCCGCCGGTGGCGGATGCGCCGAATTCGCCGATGCCTTCGAGGAATTGCAGCACAAACCAGTAGCCCAGCACGAACACCGCCGGAATCGGTATCAGGAAAATGAAGAACAGCATCAGCACATTTGCTCGCGGGTACAGCACCAGATACGCGCCCATCACCCCGCTGATCGCCCCGCTGGCTCCAATTGCCGGCAGGGTAGAGTGCCAGTTGAACAGCACATGGATGAACCCGGAGCCGACTCCGCAGAACAAATAAAAAATCAGGTAGCCCACGTGCCCGAAGTAGTCCTCCACGTTGTCCCCGAACACATAAAGGAACAGCATGTTCCCCAGCAGGTGCATCAACCCGCTGTGCAGAAACATGCTGGTGAACATCGGATAAAACGCCATCTTGAATCCGAGGTACCCCGCCAGAAACGCCGGGATGCGCATCGGCACGGTGGCATTGTGCATCAGGAACGCTTGAGCCGTATGCGGAGGTAACCGCACTTGGTAAAAGAACACCGCCACGTTGATCGCAATCAACGCCCAATTGACATACGGAAACGTGCGTGTGGGATTATCGTCCTTAAGCGGAATCATCGCGGACCCTTGGAGTGCGGCAACTTGCCGCCGCGCTCCAAAAATGTCGGCGCGCCGACATTCCAATGTAGTGGCCGAACTTCAGATCGGCCAGACCTGCCTCGAGTCTCCAACACAAAATCTCCGCACCAGTCTAAAGTCCGGCCACCACGAAAACAAATCCGTCGGCGCGCCGACCCAAGGCGTACCGTCCAGCCATCATCGTTCATCTCCCAACCTTTGTACGAACGTGATTCTTCGTAGCGCCGGTTTCCAGCCGGCGGGATGCCGGCGCTACGAAGCACTTCAAAGCCGCCGCGATTGTCGGCGCGCCGGTCAAATCCTCATCCCTATTTTAGGTACCCGCTGCAAAATCCCGGCCCGTCCTGCCCCAGCAACTGGCAGCTCCGGCGAATCTCATCCGTGATCAGCTCGCAGGAATTTTGCGCGTTGCACGGCGGGTGCGTCGCCGGAGAAACCTGCAAGCACTGCTTCACCATCTGATCCGACCGCGCCTTGCCCACTTCCTTCAAACACGTTTTGTCTTCCGCTTCTTTGGCCTTTGCCTCATCGCTCGATCCCGCCGCTGCCGGTTGCGCCGCTCCGCCCAACGCAAAGTCCGCGCTGCATCCCTGGTCCACCCAAATCCCCAACCCGTCGTAGCCCCACGACGACCCTTCCTTACATGGTGCGTCGCCATGCTGCTTCACCAGCTTTACGCCGTGGTGTGTATTCGCGTCGCAATATTTCTTTCCGCCGTCCGAGGTGCACGTCACTATTTTCACCGCACCTGCCCCTGCCGTCGTCGCTGGGCCCGGTGCAAAGTCTCCGCTGCAGCCGTGATCTACCCAGACGCCCTTGTCGTCATAGCCCCACGATTCCCCCTGCTTGCATTGAGCGTCGCTGCGCTGCTTCACTAGGTGCGCCCCCTGCTTCGTGTCCACCTCGCAGTATTTCTTCGTGCCATCCGAGGAGCACGCAATCGTCTGCGCCCTCGCGACGCAGGCCAGCGCCAGCATTGCCAGTAGCCACACACCACATCGCCAGATACGCATCGCACGCCCCCGGAATTTCCTGACCAGATGCGATAACGCTACTGCAATTCCCCAAATTCGAAAAGGGAAAACAGGGCGGGCTCTTTGAGCTGAATATCTGCCCAGGAGCGGGCCAATACAGGGCAGGGAGGCACGGCCGCCCCGCGGCAGCGCTTCCTGGAACTTCGCACATCGCCGTGTCCTATAATATTTCCTCCCAAGAATCCTGGTTAACAGAATCTGGAGCGTATCCGAAAGGGCCGATATTACTGCCGATTCGTTGCATATCTCGCTACAAGCGCATTTGGAGTGCGGCGGCCCAGCCGCCGCACTCACGGTGCAAACGCAGGCTCAGGGACGCCATGTACTTGTAGGGCCCGCCTTCCGAGGCGGGCCGTTAGTTTTGTCGGTCCCTTTCAAGCTTGCGGTGAGTCGGAGAGAAACGAACGGACGTCCTCGGAAGGCCGTCCCTATAAAGTCTCGCAGATGTCGGCGTGGGGCGCAGCATTGCTGCGCCCCACGTCCGCGCGATTCCCGCGTTCCGCTTGATTCCCTGCCACAATTTTCACGGACACAAGCAGCAGCGATTTTGCCGAGCTGGGGTCCAGCAATGCCGGACCCCTACGCAGACGGATACGGCTCGTCTGGGTTGAAGGCTCGGAAATGTCGGCGCGCCGACCGGGCCCGTGGCCCAGTTCTTATCGCTCACCCTTCCCGCTCCGGTCCGTAGTCGATTCTTGGTAGCGCCGGCTTCCAGCCGGCACAGTCACGGCAGCCGGCAAGATGCCGGCGCTACCAAGAACGCCAATATCGCCGCGATTGTCGGCTCGCCAACGTCTGCCTTGCTGAACAGTTGCTCTGCACGAGGGTGGGTGTGTAGTGGCCAGACTTTAGACTGGCCGGCTCGGGTTGCGGTTTTGGAAGAGGAGAGGGAGGGCCTGCCGATCTAAAGTTCGTCCACTACACGTGCCAAGAGCAAACAATGTCGGCGCGCCGACATTGTTGTTGTTCTTGAGTCGCGCCCGTCTCGACGACAAACCGTGTCGCGCCTCGTGGCCCAGCACCGCGATGCTCCTTGCCTCGCTTTCGCACCTCTAATCTCCACAGCTTCTGGCACGCCGTCATTGCGTCATCTACAGTGCGTATGGTAAGTAAGTATGTTCTGCACGCGCGCTCGTTTTGCGCGGGAAGCGCCGTAAACGCTTCGCCCGCCTCGCGGTCGGCGCGCCGACATTGCGCATGCCTGCCCGCGAAACGGAAGCCATCATCCTGAAGACTTTCCCTCTGGGTGAGGCGGACCGCCTGGTCAGTTTTCTGGGCCGCTCCTCGGGACGTATGCGTGGCGTAGCCGCCGGCGCGCGCCGCCTGAAGAACCGCTACGGCTCCACGCTCCAGGTGCTGTCTCATGTGCGCATCTGGTACGTCGAACGGGAAACGCGCGATCTTGTGCGCATCCAGCAGGCCGAATTGCTCGACTCCTTCAACAAGGCACAGAGCGATTACAGCCTCAGCACCGGCCTCGCGCTGGTCAGCGAAACCGTCGAGCAGGTGTTGCCGGAGCACGAAGTGAACGAAGCGATGTTCCGCCTGGTCCTGCTGACCGCCAAGGAAGTCGAGCGCCGCGGCGCCACCGCTCTGTCGCTTGCCTACTTCGCGTTCTGGACGGTGCGCCTGGCCGGGTGGCTGCCGCGTTTCGATCTTTGCGCCGTGTGCGGCAACCCGTTCGGGAAGGGAAGCGCGTTCCAGGATTCGTTCCACCCGGGTTTGTATGACGCGGAGCATCGCCGTCCAGGAATGAAGCCGGTCTCCCACGAGGCGCGGGAACTGGCGGAAGTTTTCGCCAAGCAGCGGCTGGACCAATTGGACGAAGGGCTGGCGGCCCTGCCCGGAGTGCAAGAGTTGCGCGACGCGGGGCTCAACTGGATCGAGCATCATACGGAGCGCAGGCTGGCGACGCGCACGCTGCTCGAAACGTGATTGGGTTTTTGGTAGCGCCGGCTTCCAGTCGGCCGGACAAGGCCGCCGGCAAGATGCCGGCGCTACGAAGAGTGACAGGGGCGACACCGAAGATTGGTCGGCGCGCCGACCGAGATTGGGTTGTGTAGTGGCCAGACTTTAGACTGGCCAAGCTTGGGGTTGCGATGTGGGAAGGGAAGACTGCTGGCCGATCTAAAGTTCGGCCACTACACAACCGTCGGAGCGCAGACAATTTCAATGCTCAAGAAACACTTTAGGAGTGTTTGTGACAGCTAAAGTAAAACTTGAATCCAAGCCAGAGCTTCACGGACTCACTTTTCAAGAACTTATTCTCAAGCTCATGCATTACTGGGACAAGCAAGGCTGCGTCCTCCAGCAGCCCTACGACACCGAGGTCGGCGCGGGCACCATGCACCCGGAAACTTTTCTGCGCGTCCTTGGTTTGGCACCCTATCGGGTGGCGTATGTGCAGCCATCTCGTCGGCCCGCCGACGGACGCTATGGCGAAAACCCCAACCGGCTTTACAAACATTTTCAGTACCAGGTGATCCTGAAGCCGTCGCCGGTCGATATTCAAGATTTGTACCTGCGCAGCCTGGAAGCCATTGGCATCGACCTGCGCGCGCACGACATTCGCTTCGAGGAAGACAACTGGGAATCGCCGACGCTTGGCGCGTGGGGCATCGGCTGGCAAGTGCTGCTCGACGGTCAGGAGATTACCCAGTTCACCTACTTCCAGCAGAGCGGCGGCATCGACCTGGACCCCATCTCGGTGGAGATCACCTACGGGCTGGAACGCATCTGCTCGTTCCTGCAAGACGTCGAGAGTGTTTATGACATTCGCTGGACGAAGGACATGACCTACGGGCAGATCCGGCTGGCGGAAGAGCAGCAGCTTTCGGAGTACAGTTTCGAGAAGAGCGACGCCAAGGCGCTGCGCTCGGAGTTTGAGCTGCACGAGAAGGAAGCGAAGGATCTGCTGGACGGCTGGAAGCAGTTGGTCGGCGCGCCGACCAAAGAAGGGCACGGGCGCGGACACGACGCCGGGCAGGTTGCCGCAGGGGAGGGAAGTTCGGTCGGCGCGCCGACCAAAACGCGGGAGCGC
The DNA here is from genome assembly GCA_963709705.1 of Candidatus Acidiferrales bacterium. GTDB lineage: Bacteria > Acidobacteriota > Terriglobia > Acidiferrales > UBA7541 > Acidiferrum. The sequence goes on along the minus strand of CAVPXU010000008.1, from coordinate 791,199 downwards.
TACCCGATCCTGGCGGCGTACGATCACTGCCTGAAGTGCTCGCACCTGTTTAACCTGATGGACGCGCGCGGGGTGATTTCCACGACGGAGCGGGCGGCGCTGATGCAGCGGGTGCGGACGCTGGCGTGCCGGACGGCGGCGGCATACCTGGAGCAGAGCGGGGGCAAAGATTTGGTCGGCGCGCCGACATTGCCAGGGGACAAGCGCCACGAGGTGCGTCGATGAGGGTGCGAAGTTTGGTCGGCGCGCCGACATTGCCGGGGGCGGTTGGGTTCTTCGTAGCGCCGGCATCTTGCCGGCGGGCGCGGCGGTGCCGGCTGGAAGCCGGCGCTACCAGAGATGGAGTGCGCCTCAAAAGGGTTGCTGGCCGATCTAAAGTTCGCCCACTACACCTGCCGATAGCAAGGAACGTCAGCGCACCAACCTTTGGAGTGCGGCAGCCCAGCTCCCGCCTTAGCCCAAACCAAAACCGCGCCACAAATCGCCCAGCGGCAGCCCAGCTGCCGCCAGCAAAACCTGTCGGCGCGCCGACATCCTTCAGTATTCCTGGTGGGGGCGAAGCATTGCTGCGCAAATGGTCCGCGTGCTTTGTTTGGATTGGGCCGAAGGGTCGCAGCGCTATTGCGCGGATCATGGATCTTGCCAAAATGGGCTCCGGTGCCGCTGGACACCTACCTGGAGTGTCAGCCAGTTTGGTCGGCGCGCCGACAATGCCGGGGGCGGTTGGGTTCTTCGTAGCGCCGGCATTTTGCCGGCGGGGGTTGCGTTGCCGGCTGGATGCCGCCGCTACCAGAGATGGAGTGTGTCTCAAAAGGGTTTCTGGCCGATCTAAAGTTCGGCCATCGGCCGAACTGATGCGATATCCACTCCCTGTAGCGCCGGCTTCCAGCCGGCACAACCGCGCCCGCCGGCAAGATGCCGGCGCTACAAGAAAGAACTCTGTCGGCGCGCCGACATTTTCATTTTGGAACTGGGTCGAGGTGGCCGGATGAGTGCCGTGAAGAAAAGTCCGAAGAAGGCAGCAGTTTCGAAGAAGATTGCGGCTCGCGCCGCTACGCGGCTGACCGGTCTAAAGACCGGCCACTACACAGACCGGCGTATGGAATTGCTGTTTGAAATTGGGGCGGAGGAAATTCCGGCGGGGATGCTGCCCGGGGCGGTGGCGGCGCTGAAGACCATCATCGAGAAGCATTTGACCGCGGAGAGCCTGAGCGAGGGAACTACCGTCGAGACATTTGGCGGGCCGCGGCGGTTGACGGCGGTGGTGCGCGGAATCATCGCGAAGCAGGCGGACGTGGAGATGGAAGTGACCGGGCCGCCAAAGGCTGTGGCTTACGACATTGCAGGCGCGCCGACACGGGCAGCAGTGAGCTTCGCGGAGAAGCAGGGCGTGGCGTTGCACGAGCTCATCATGGTGACGACGCCAAAGGGCGAAAGCATCGCGGCGCGGGTTACCAAGCGCGGCCGCACCGCGCACGAACTGCTGCTGGAAATTCTGCCGCGGGTGATCCATGACCTGCCATGGCCGAAGACCATGACGTGGACCGGGCTAAAGGGCGCGCGGTTCATCCGGCCGATCCGCTGGATCGTGGCGCTGCTGGATGGCAAGCCGCTGAAGTTTTCGTTCGGGGGAGTGGCCGCGGGAGACACTACGACCGGGCACCGCTTCCTGGGCCAGCCACACATTCGCGTGACGAACTTTGCGGACTACGAGAAGAAGCTGCGGGCGAATGGCGTGATTGTGCGTCCGGAAGAACGGCGCGAAAAAATCACGCGCGAGCTGGCGGCGCATAGCAAGCGCACCGGCACGCACGTCCATGAAGACGCGCACCTGCTGGATCTGGTGACCTACCTGAACGAATACCCGAGCGTGATCGAGGGCGACTTCGATCCATCGTTCCTCGAACTGCCCGACGAAATTTTGATCACGGTGATGCGCGACCATCAAAAATATTTCGCGGTGGAGAAGCGGGGCGGGGAACTGGCGCCGCACTTCCTGGCGGTGATCAACCTGGCGAAAGATACCAAGGGGCTGGTGCGCGCCGGGCATGAACGCGTGCTGCGGGCGCGCTTTGCGGATGCGCGATTCTTCTGGGAGTCCGACCAGAAGGTGAAGCTGGCGGCGATTTTGCCGAAGCTGCAGAAGGTCACCTACGAATCGCGGCTGGGGAGTTACTTTGACAAGGTGGAGCGCGTGCGGGCAATTGCGCGCTGGCTGGCGGAAGGCTGGTACAACCTGGGCGTGCATCAGGCGCATGTGGCGGATGCGGACCGCGCGGCGGAACTGGCAAAGTGCGATCTGGCCACAGAGATGGTGCGCGAGTTCACGGAATTGCAGGGAGTGGTCGGCGGGCTGTATGCAAAGGCGCAAGGCGAATCGGAGGAAGTAGCCGACGCGGTGTACGACCACTACCGGCCCGTGGGACTGGACGATCCCATCCCACGGAACCTGACGGGCTGCGCAGTGGCGCTGGCGGACAAACTGGATTCGATTGTGGGGTGCTTCTCGGTGGGAGTAGTCCCGACGGGGTCAAGCGATCCGTACGCATTGCGGCGCGCGGCGCTGGGCATCGTGAAGATTATTTTGGAGAAGAAGATGTACGTGTCGCTGTCGCTGTTCATCGGCGCGGCGGCGAAGGCGCTGCTCACGAACGCGCCGAAGAGGCCGATCACGCCGGCGCAGGAGGCGCAGGTGCTGGAGTTTTTGCTGGAGCGCGCGCGGTACGTGTTGCGGGAAAAGTCCGGCTACGCGTACGACGAAGTGAACGCGGTGCTGAGCGCGGGCAAAGACGATCTGGTGGATGTGGAGAAACGGCTGCGGGCGCTGAAGGCCATTCGCAAGTCGAAGAACTTTGAGCCGCTGGCGGTATCGTTCAAGCGCGTGCGGAGGATTTTGGAGAAGGCGAATCTTGGCGAGGAAGTGCTGACGATTAATAAGGACTTGTTCGAGAAGGACGCGGAGAGGGAATTGTATGCGGCGATGCGCAAGGCCGCGGGGAAGGTCAGCGAGGATAAGCGGGCCGGGCGGTATCAGGAAGCGTTGGAGGAGATCGCCGGGTTGCGCAAGGCGGTGGACCAGTTCTTCCTGGATGTGATGGTGATGGCAGAGGACGAGGCGGTGCGGAAGAACCGGCTGGTCTTGCTGGCGGAGTTGCTGCGGGAGTTTACGACCATCGCGGACTTCGCGGAGTTGGCCGGGGACGAGAAATAGCGGCGGGTTTATCCCGCCGCACGGGCGTTACCCCAAGAGGCAGCGGCGTAAAGCCGCTGCTACAGGGAGCCGGCAATGTCGGCGCGCCGACATTGAGCAGGATGTCTCGTAGGGGCGCAGCACTGCTGCGCCCCATGTCCCCAAGATCGATGGATCTTGGGACTGTGGGAGTAAGCGAAGTGGCAAGTACGGTAACTTGTGCCAAGTAGGGGTCCAGCATTGCTGGACCTCTACGCGGAGTTTGGTCGGCGCGCCGACATTCGGGGCGGCAGAGCGGAGGGAGATGAAGAAGGATAGCGGGAGCGTGGCACTTTGGGATTTATTGCTCGTCACAAGTTCTGCCATGTTTCTTGCTGGCGGGCTCGCCGAGGCACACCTTGCGAAGTTGGGAATTGGTGGGTACGCGGTGGCTGTAATTGTTGGTTTGGTTTTGGCGATGGCTTATACGTGGATGGTTCACGCTTTGGGTAACAGAGTCGCTGAATTCTTGAGGCGACGTTCGGAGGTGCGGGAATCGTCGTATTTCTTGGCGATGTACCTTCCACTGATGATTTGGATACCGACGGCGTTGTTTCTGGGGGCTCTTGTCACTGTGAAATTAATGCGAATCATGACATAAGGTTTTACTTGAGGTATTGAGTTTCGGTTTTGCGGCAGATTTCTTCGGAAAAATGTCGGCGCGCCGACCAAATTCCACTCCAAACCCAACTGAGTGGAAGCGGCGGCGCGAGTCAGGTGCAAGTTGTAGCTCGCCCCTTCCGGGGTGAGGGCTTCCTGCTCCCTGTAGCAGCGGCTTTATGCCGCTGCCTCGGAGGGGTCAACGCCCGCGGCGGCGGGGTAAACCCGCCGCTACAGCCGGGACGGAACACCCTCAGGCCTGAAAAGGCCTGAGCTGCAAGATGAGTCAAAACATAAGAGAGGCGTACCGTGAAAAAGTGGGTCTATTTTTTTGGTGCAGGCAAAGCTGAGGGAGATGGCGAATGGCGCGACGTGCTCGGCGGCAAAGGCGCCGGGCTGGCAGAGATGACCAAGATCGGTCTGCCGGTGCCCGCCGGGTTTACGATTTCGACGGAGACGTGCGACTACTTTTATAAGAATGGGAAGAAGTATCCCGCGGAGCTGGCCAAGCAGGTGAAGGACAACGTAGCCAAGCTGGAGAAGGCGACAGGCAAGAAGCTGGGCGATCCGAAGAATCCGCTGCTGGTGAGCGTGCGCTCGGGTTCGGCGCGTTCGATGCCGGGAATGATGGAGACGATCCTGAACCTGGGATTGACGGACAAGTCCGTGCAGGGGCTGGCGGGCGCGACCAAGAACGAGCGCTTCGCGTATGACGCGTATCGCCGGTTTGTGCAGATGTATTCGACGGTGGTGATGGGTTTGTCGAAGGAAGATCTGGAACACCGACTGCGCGCGATGAAAGATCGCCTCGGCGTGAAGCTGGATACGGATGTGCCGGCCAGCGGCTGGAAGGAACTGGTGGCGGAGTACAAGGCGTACTTCAAGGAAAAGGCGGGGAAGGATTTTCCCGACGATCCGATGGAGCAGTTGTGGGGCGCGATTGGCGCGGTGTTTGGATCGTGGATGGCGGAGAAGGCGGTGACGTATCGCCGCGTGGAAAAGATCACCGGCTTGCTGGGCACGGCGGTCAACGTGGTGCAGATGGTGTTCGGCAACACCGGCGATAATTCGGGAACGGGCGTGTGCTTCACGCGCGACCCGAGCACCGGCGAAAAGATTTTCTATGGCGACTACCTGACGAACGCGCAGGGCGAAGATGTGGTGGCGGGAATTCGCACGCCGGTACATTTGACGCAGTTGGCGAAGATCATGCCGAAGGCGTATGCGCAACTCGAGAAAGTTCGAGTAAAACTTGAGAATCACTACAAAGACATGCAGGACATGGAATTCACGATTGAGGAAGGCACGCTGTACATGCTGCAGACGCGCACGGGCAAGCGGACGCCCGCGGCTACCTTCAAGATCGCGATGGACATGGCGAATGAAAAGCTGATCACCAAGGAAGAAGCGGTGCTGCGCGTGAAACCGGAAGATATCGAGCGCTTGTTCTATCCGGTGATCGATTCCAAGGTGGATAAGAAGTCGCTGCAGTCGAAGATCCTGGCGCACGGCATCGATGCGGTGCCGGGCGCGGCGGTGGGCAAAGTTGTGTTCAACGCAGCGGACGCGGAAGAGTGGGCCAAGAAGGGCGAGAAGGTGATCCTGGTGCGGCGCGAAACCAGCCCGGAAGATGTGGGCGGTATGGCCGTGGCGCAGGGAATCCTGACCGCGACGGGCGGCAAGACTTCGCACGCAGCGGTGGTGGCGCGCGGATGGGGCAAGTGCTGCATCGTTGGCGCGGAGACGCTGGACATCGACTACAAGAGCGGGTCGATGAAGGATGGCAAGAGCGGCAAGGTGGTGAAAGAAGGGGAGTGGCTGACACTGGATGGCAGCGAAGGCACGGTGTACGTCGACGCTTTGCCGCTGGTGACGCCGGAATTCCCGAAGGCGTACCAGACGATCATGAAATGGGCCGACGGTATTCGCCGGCTAGGCGTGCGCACGAATGCGGATACACCGCAGGATGCGCGCAAGGCCATCGAGTTCGGCGCGGAGGGAATTGGATTGTGCCGCACCGAGCATATGTTCTTCACGGACTTTGAATTTCCGGAGAAGAGCCAGGAGCGGCAGCGCGCGATCCAGGAAATGATTCTGGCGGACGACAAAGAGAAGCGCGTGAAGGCGCTGGACAAGTTGTTGCCGTTCCAGCGGCGCGACTTCATCGGAATCTTCCAGGCCATGGACGGTTTCCCGGTGACCATCCGACTGATCGATCCACCGCTGCACGAGTTTGTACCGCACGATCGCGCCAAGCAAGCGGAACTGGCGAAGGAACTCGGCATACCCGTGGAGACAGTGGCGCGCCGCGTGGAGCAATTGCACGAAGCGAACCCGATGCTGGGCCATCGCGGCTGCCGGTTGTCCATCACCTATCCGGAAATTCTGGAGATGCAGGTGCGGGCGATCATCGAAGCGGCGATTGAATGCCACAAAGGCAGAGTTAAAGTATTACCTGAGATCATGATTCCGCTGACTCTGGACAAAAAAGAGTTGGGGATTCTGGTCGATGCCACGCGGAAGGTTGCCGACGACCTGCTGAAGAAGGCGGGCGTGAAGCTGCCGTACCTGGTGGGGACGATGATTGAGTTGCCGCGCGCGGCGTTGTTGGCGGATGAGATTGCCGAAGTGGCGGAATTTTTCTCGTTCGGCACCAACGACCTGACGCAAACGACGATGGGGCTTTCGCGCGACGACGCGGGGCGCTTCCTGCCGGACTATGTGGATGAGAAGAAGGCTGGCGTGTTTCATGGCGATCCGTTCCAGACGCTGGATGTGAAGGGCGTGGGAATGTTGATCAAGTGGGGCATCGAAAGGGGCCGGTCGACGCGTCCTAATTTGAAGGTTGGCATCTGCGGCGAGCATGGCGGCGATGCGGACAGCGTGAAGTTCTGCCACCAGGTCGGTATGAACTATGTGAGCGCGTCACCGTTCCGGGTGCCAATTTCGAGATTGGCGGCGGCGCAGGCGGTGGTGGAAGAGAAACAGAAGAAGGCGAAGAGTAAGAAGAAGTAGCGGGTAGTTCTTGCGGTTTTAGTAGCGCCGGCATCTTGCTGGCGGGAAGCCGGCGCTACCAACCGCGCTTGGTGAGTGCAGCGGAGTAGGCTGGATTCACCCCAAGACGCTGGCATAAAGCCAGCGCTACATGAAGTAGAACTTGAAGTCGATTGCCCGGCTCGTGGGGAGTTGCGGTGAGGAGACTTCGGCTGGTGACGGCGGCGCTGTTCGCGTTCGTGATTTTCGCGAGCGGTGGCGTAGCTGCGGATTCGCACCTGGTGTTGCGGGCGCATGTTGTGGATGAGAATGGACTGCCCGTTGGCGGAGCTCAAGTAAAGCTTGAAGCCGCTGGCGGGCAGTTTTTTTGGCCGTGAGCGATGATGCCGGGTATTTTGCCATCGCGGGTGTCCCTCCTGGTGAATATAAAGCGCGCATTGAGAAGCTGGGATTCTTCGTGTTGGCGGACGAGAAGGTTCTGCTGACGTCGGAGACCGGGGAATTTACGTTTACGTTGAATCATGAGGAGGAAGTGCGGGAGAAAGTGGACGTGACGGTCCCGGACAATCGGATTGAGACGACGGCGACGCAGAGCACGGAGACGCTGAGCGCGCAGGAGATTACGGACCTGCCGGTGCCGAGTTCGCACAATCTGGCGCAAAGCTTGATTGCCATGCCGCAGGTGATGATGGACAACGCGGGGCTGCTGCACATCGCGGGGGCGAGCAATACCGAGGTGCAATACCTGCTGGACGGTGTGGAAGTGGGCGACCCGGCGAGCAACGGGCAGACTTCGGAGATGATCGTGGATGCAGTGCGGACTGCGGAAATCCAGACCGGGCGATTTGGCGCGGAATATGCGCATCCGGGCGGGGCGATTCTGAACTACCAGACACGCGAGGGCGACGATAAGTGGCGATTCAACGCGGTGGATTTTATTCCGGGGATTAATGTCCAGAACGGGGTGCAGCTGGGGAATTATTATCCGCGGGTGACGTTTTCGGGGCCGATTGTTCCGGGGGAATTGTGGTTTGCGGAATCGTTTGATTTGTTTCATACGCTGGCGGTGATCAGGGGATTGCCGCCAGGGGAACCGGACCAGGCGCGGAACTGGGCAGGGGATAGCTGGTCTCGGCTGCTGTGGAAGATGTCAGACAATCACAGTTTGCATGTGGGATTTCTGGCGAATGTGGATAGCGCCGGGAACGCAGGGCTGGATGCGCTGCATCCGGAATCGACGACGACGGACAGGACGGCGCGGGAATTGTTTGGGGTGGTGAAGGAGCAGAGCAACTTTGAGAGGACGGTGGTGGAAGTTGGGGTTGCCGTGGAGGATTCACTGAATGATGCAACGCCGCAGGGCACGGCGCCGTATGTGTTGCTGGTGAATGGAGCGGAAGGAAATTATTTCCAGAGGTTGCAGTACGACGCGCGGCGGTACCAGTTGTTTGGCAGCGCGATTCGGGGACCGTTGAAATGGTTTGGGACGCATACGATTTCCGCAGGCGCGAATTTTTCCGGCGTGGAGCTGACGCAGGATTCGACGCGGGGAGAGATTCAGGCGCTACGCGAGGATTTGACCCTGGACCGGCTGACGACGTTCGCGGGGGAAGCGAATTTTCACGTTGCGAACACGCTGGCGGGCGGATTCGTCCAGGATTCGTGGTCGCCGAATGCGCATGTGGTGGCGCAGGTGGGCGTGCGCGCGGATTGGGACCGCTTGTTTCAGGCGGGGCTGGTGCAGCCGCGAGCTGCCGTGAACTGGATGCCGTGGAAAGATAACCGCGCGAAATTTTCGATTGGCTGGGGGATGTACGACATTCCGCTGAATCTTTCGCTGATCGGGCAGGCGTATGACCAACAGGAAGTGGATACGCTGTACGACCCGACGGGAAAAATTCCGCTGCAGGGGCCGGCGACAAGCGCGTTTATTTTGCCGGCGGGCGGCCTGCCAAGTTTGCAGCAGCCGTACTTTGATATAGCGAGCGCGGGGTGGGAAGAGAGAATTGGAGAAAACACGCTGGTGGGCGCGGAATTGCTGGCGCGCGATGAACATCACGGGTTGGTGTACGAGACGCTTTCGCCGGGGCAGATCGGTTCGGATTTTTTGCTGCAGAGTTCGCGGCGGGATAAATATCGCGGAGCCACGGTGACGGCGCGGCATACGTTCAAGAATACGGCGGTGCTGTTCGGGAGCTACACGCGATCGAAGGCGACCACGGACCAGGTGCTGCAGCCGATGCTGGGGTCGCTTTATTTTGCGGCGCAGCAGCCGGGGGCGCTGAGCTGGGACGCGCCGAACCGGTTTTTGACTTGGGGGAGCGTACCGACGCCGATCTGGGGAATTTTGTTTGCGTATTTGTTCGATTTTCATACCGGGTATCCCTATAGTTCGATCAACCAGCAGCAATTTTTGATTGGGGCGCCGAATTCGCTGCGGTTTCCGGATTATGCGAGCTTGACGGTTTCGCTCGAGAAGAAGTTTACGTTTAAGAGCAGGATTTTCGCGGCGCGCATTTCGGTGATTAACGTGTTGGACCGGCAGAATCCGGATGTGGTGGTGAATAACATCGATGCGCCGAATTATGGAATGTTTACGGGCGGGCAGGGGAGGGCGTTCACGGCGCGATTGCGGTTTGTGGGGAAGAAATGAGGAGGAGGGAGTGGATGAGGGTTGGGAGGTAGAGCATGAACCCAAGAACCCACATGCGATGGCAGCGTGTGGGGCACCCGGGAGAAGAGGTAGCAGCTTGGGAAAGTGGGGGGTGGGCTTGCCTTGGTTTCATGGCTATAATAGCCATGAAGGGTGGTGAACGATGCGCAGCGTGAATGTGGCGAAGTTGAAGGACCGGTTGAGCGAATATTTGGGCTTTGCAAAGAATGGCGAGGAGATCATCATTCGGGACCGGAACCTGCCGGTGGCGAAGTTGGTGCCGTTCAAGGCGGAGAACGCGTCAGACGAGGATTTGCTGCTGGCGGCGGCGGGAAAGATGCGCTTGCCGGAGAAGGAACTGGATTGGAAAAGATTCCAGCGGATGCCGGCAGCACGCGTGAAAGGAAACAAGGCGGTTCAGGCGCTTCTGGCGGACCGGGAAGAGGGCCGTTGAAACGGCAAGCGGCGTTTTGGGACAGTAGCGCGCTCGTGCCGTTGTGTGTTTTGGAGGTTTCAAATCAGTTCGCGAGATTGCAAGCACGGCGGTTCGACGCGGTAGTGTGGTGGGCAAGCAGTGTGGAAGTGTACAGCGCGATTTTTCGATTGAGGCGGGCGAAGGAAATTACGGAGCGACAGGCGCAATGGTCAGTGGCGAGATTGAAGGAGCTAGGCCGATCGTGGCGACTTGTTCTGCCGACGAATGAGGTGCGCGAATTGGCGGAGAGGCTGCTGGAGAGGCACACGCTGCGGGCGGGAGACGGTTTGCAGCTTGCGGCGGCGCTGGTTTGGTGTGGAGGAAGGCCGACGAGGAGAGTATTTCTGAGCGGGGATGAGAGATTGTCGGAGGCGGCGAGGGCAGAAGGATTTGCTGTGATGGAGTTGCCGAAGGAATGATGGCCGGCAGGCTGGAGGTGGGCCCGGAGGTAACGGGACGGAAGAGCTTAAGACTTGAGTTGGGCGGCAGCTAAACTTCCGCCGATTGTTTTTTTGGAGACGCAACGGCGGGGTGTCGAAGGAGAACCCCAAGAGCGCTGGCGTAAAGCAAGCGCTACATTGTTGATCGTTCATTGTTCATCGGCGGAGAGGTTATTTGGCTGTAGGGGTGGTGGGATCTTTGAGATAGGACGGGGAGAGGGTGGAGTGGGATTGCGCGATGGGGAGTAGGGTGGGGTAGAACTGGACGAAGGTGGTGTCGACGGCGGCGTGTTGGGCGTGGCAGGAATAGCAGGCGGTGGAGGCGGGGGTCATTTTGGATGTGGGCGGCGCGCCTGCGGCGCTGGCGGCTGGGCTTGGGACGGATGCGGCTTCGAAGCCGAAGAAGGCCCAGTTGCCTTGGGAGTGGAAGCGGGATTCGTCTTTGATGTGGACTTCGAGGCCCATGACTTCGGTGTCCTGGAAATTGCCGGCCTGGTTGATGGAACCTTTGCTTTTGGCGCCGCGGACTTCCAGGACGAGCATGGTTTTGTCGGGCCACGTGCCGGTCTTCAGGAACGCCTGGTAGGATTCGGGATTCACAAAAACATTGTCGAACATGTGGTGGTCCATGGACATGGAGGCGGTGTAGCTCATGTCGAAGCCGGTGGTGAGGTAGACCCATTGGCGATAGTTGGCGGGGAGGCGGAGTTGGCCGTCGGAGGTGTAGGACGGCGAGTTGGTGGTGGCGGGGGATTGGCCGTGGGTGGTGAAGGCGGCGACGATGGTCATGGCGATTACGACAAGGAGAAACGGTTTGGTTTTCATGATGTGGAGTTTGGAGGAGAGGGGCGAGGAAGGGAAGACCGTTGGCTGCAGGGGAGTGTTGGTTGGCTGCATTTTGGGATTGGCGGTGGTGGGGCGGGGTATGATGCGAAAGGAAGTGAAGGAGGGGCGAGGAGGTTTAGGAGGACGAGGAGGTAAAGGATACACCCCAGGAGAAGAGAACCCAAGACGCTGGCATGAAGCCAGCGCTACACGGAGATTGACGGTCCTTACGAAGAGGATTTAGAGACGAGACGCGGGTGTCGGAGAAGAGATGAAAGCGAAGAGCGGAATGGCGGGGGCGTGGTGGTGGGCTGCTGTGGTTTGCGGCGGGTTGGGGGTGTTTGAGGGGACGCAGGCGGTGGTGGTGATGCGGGCGGAGGGGATGCATCACGCGTGGGTGAATTTATTTTTTACGATTTTGCTGGGGTGGGTGCCGTGGGCGGCGGTGGCTCCGGTGGCGCTGCGAGTGGGGACAGAGTATCCGCTGTTTCAAGGGAGTTCGCTGCGTGGATGGTTGCGGCATGTGGGATTGTGGTTTGCGATTTGGGTTGGCGCGACTACGTGGAATACGGCGATTGAGATTTGGTTGAATCCGTGGACGCCTGACAACGCGCCGCCGGGATTTGTGGAATTGTGGCGGAACAAATTTTATGGGCAGCTGCTGGCGTCGTTGTTGTTGTATGGCGTGATTTTGTTGGTGGGATGGATGGTGGATTCGCGGGAGAAGCTGGCACGGCAGCAGATGGAAGCGGCGCAATTGAGCGAGCAACTGGCGAAGGCGCAACTGAGCGCGCTGCGGCAACAGATTGAGCCGCACTTTTTATTTAATACCCTGAACACGATTGCGGGATTGGTGCGCGAAGGACGCGGGGAAAACGCGGTGGGCATGATTGCAGGATTGAGCGAATTGTTGCGGCGGACGCTGCAGAGTTCGGACCGGCAGGAAGTGACGCTGGGAGAAGAATTGGAAATTGTGGAGAAATATCTGGAGATTGAGAAGGCGCGATTCGCGGAGCGGTTGCAGGTGCGCGTGGAAGTGGCGGAGGAGTTGCGGGACGCGCGAGTGCCGAGTTTGATTCTGCAGCCGGTGGTGGAAAACGCGGTGAAGCATGGGATTGCGAAGCGGGTGCAGGGCGGGACGATTGGGATCAGCGCGGCGCGGGCGAATGGGACGTTGGAATTGTGCGTGAAGAATGATGGGCCGGAATTTCCGGTGGGGTGGGAGAAGGAACGGCGCGGGATTGGTTTGGAAAATGTGCGGGAGAGGTTGGGGAGTTTGTATGGGGGTAGCGGGGCGTTGAGGGTGGAGCACGGGGCGGAGGGTGCGATGGTTACGATTCTGGTGCCGTATAAAGAGGACGGGGAGGTCGGGAGTCGGTAGTTGGGAGTTTGTAGTTTCGGAGGGGAGAGGGATTTTTCAGGGGCTGAAGCCCGGCTTTTCTTGTTATGTCGGAGCTGAAGCTCCGACCCTTGGGAGAAGACGGACGCGAGACTCACCCCTCGCGGACTCGGGGTGGGGCAGGAAGAAAAAGCAGGTTCCTCGCATTGCTCGGGATGACAATTTTTTGGGGTTTGTTTTTTTTGGTTTGTTTTTTTGATTTTTTGGTTTGGGAAACCCAAGACGCTGGCATAAAGCCAGCGCTACACCCCAGGAGGCCCCGCGCTAAGGCGGCGCTGGGGGCAGAGGCACGGGACTAAAGTCCCGCCACTACCGGAGGTGGGATGAAAATACGGGCGGCGGTGGTGGATGATGAGCCGATGGCGCGGAGTAATTTGCGGGTGTTGCTGGGGCGCGATCCGGAGGTGGAGCTGGTTAGTGAGTGCGGGAGCGGGGAGGAGGCGTTGCGGGAGATTCGGAAGAAAAAGCCGGAGCTGGTGTTTCTGGATGTGCAGATGCCGGAGTGCGATGGGTTCGATGTGCTGGAACAGTTGGGCGGGGATTTGCCGGCGGCGCTGGTGTTTGTGACGGCGTATGACCAGTATGCGCTGCAGGCGTTTGAGGCGGGGGCGCTGGATTATCTGCTGAAGCCTTTTGATAACGCTCGGTTCGAGCTGGCGCTGCGGCGAGCCAAGGAACGAATCGGGCAGGGGCGTCCGGCGCGGGTTTCGCGCATTGCGATCAAGAATGCCGGGGAAGTTTTGTTCTTGAAAATTGCGGAGATTGATTGGATTGAGGCGGCGGATTATTACGTGTGCCTGCATGTGGGCACGAAGACGCATTTGCTGCGGAGGAGTATGGCGGAAGTGGAAAAGGAACTGGATGCGGGAATGTTTTGCAGGATTCACCGGTCGGCGATTGTGAATCTGGAGAGAGTGCGGAGATTGGAGAATGGGGAGGATGGCGGAGCGGAAGTGGTGTTGACGACCGGGGCGCGGTTGCGGTTGAGCCGAAGGTATCGGAGGGAAGTGCAGGGGAGGATGGGGTAAGTGGCGAGTGGGACGAGGAGAGGGATTTCTTTCTGCGCGGACTTCGTTCTGAATGACGTGTGTTTTTTTTGGTGAACCCAAGATGCCGGCCTGAAGGCGCGGCGCTACAACGGCAAACCCAGGAGCCACTCTTCGCGGACTCAGGGTGGGTTGGGTGGACGGGAGTAGAGAAGAGGACCCCAAGAGCGCTGGCATAAAGCCAGCGCTACACACCAGGAGCACAGGCTGAAGCCTATGCTACGGTTCGGAATCACGGCGGGTTTTTGTTGGTTAGGGGAGGGTTAGGATTAGGGGTTGGTCTTTGGGGGAGTAGAGCAGGCGATATTTGGCATCTTTGGTGGGTTTGGGGATTGGGAAGTAGAGGTAGCTGGAGACGGGGATGGAAATTTTGTCTTCGGGGAGACCTTTTTCGTAGAGCTCGCGTTCGATGATTTCGCGGTCGCGATCGGCGACATCGGGAGGAACCGGGGTGCCGGCGGCAATGCCGACGCCGGCCTCAGTGCTGACGCCGCGCACGCGGACTGGTTGTCCGGTGACGGGATCGGTGTAGGTGCCGGATTCATAGCCGACGCCCGCGGTTTCGGTGACATCCGCGCCGCCACCGGAGGATTTTCTTTTTTCGAGTTTGGCGGCGATTACGGTGGGGCTCTCGGGGCGGTAGGGCGCATCGGTTTTGACTTGGACTAGAGTGAAATCAGCGAAGGAAAGATCGATGGGTTCGCCTTTCTTCGGAAACACCGCAACATGAACAATCAGGCAGCAGTGGTTGACGTCGGCGGCGAAAGTGTCCGCGGCTTGTTTTTTGGTGAGAAGTTCGGCGCCGACGCTGAGGCCATCTTGTTCGGCGTGCGCTTGATATTTTTCGGCGGAGGCGCGGGGAGCGGTGCCTGCGTGCTTTTCGGGGGATGAAGGCGCATCTTGCGCGCGGAGGAACGGGGTGGTTAGGAGAAGAACGGTTAGCAGTGCGAAAGGCTGTCGGCGCATGAAGCACCTCGTGTTGAGTGTACGACGGAATGGAGAAGTGGGAGGGGTACGGGGGAAGGAGTATAAGGAAGTGGAGGAGGTGAAGGAGGTGAAGGAGGTTAGGAGCGGAGGGTTGGTGAGGCCATTGGGCGGTGATGCTAGTAGTCTTGGGATTTTCGATTTTGCGGCTTGGGTCGCAGCAGTGCTGCGCTCCTCCGAAGAGTGGGGGGCGAGGCGCGGGGGTAGAGATCGTTCGGCGCGGAATCGTCAGGATGACAAGGTCAACTTTATTTCTTATTTGATGGTGAGGGAACCCAGGAGCGCTGGCATAAAGCCAGCGCTACATGGCGGAGTTGGGATTTGGGTGTAGCGTGGCCGTACTGGAGGAATGAGTTGAGGGTTGCGGGGATTTTGGTGGTAGCGGCGATGGGGTGTGGATTGGTTTGGGGGCAGGCGCCGGTTGGGGCGGGGAAGGCGCAGGCAGTGGTGATTGTGGTTAAGGATCAGAGTGGAGCGGCGGTGGCTGGGGCGCAGGTGCTGGTGGCTCCGGTGGCGGAGAATGCGCCGGAGAAGATGGAGACGGATGCGAAGGGGGAGTTGAAGTTGCAATTGCAGCCGGGCGGGCATGGCGTGGTCGTACGCGATCCGGGATTTGCGTTGTTGCACGCGCATATTGATGTGAAGACTGACGCAGCGGCGCAGATATTTCCGGTGGTGCTTCAGATTGCGAGTACGAGCGGGCCTACGATGGTGAGTGCGAAGCCGGAATCGGGAGTGTTGCTGATAACGGTGGTGCCGTTCGATGAGAAATTCCGGATTACAGGCGAGGAGTTGAAGGGGATGGTGCGGAAGACGGTTACGGTGCACAGCGCGCATGCGAATGCGGATGAAACCTATGAGGGAGTGGAGTTGGGAGATTTGTTGATGAAGTATGGAGCGCCGATGGGGAAGGAATTGCGGGGGGGGGGGCGGCGTTGGGGTATTACGTGGTGGCTACGGGCGCGGATGGGTATAAGGCGGTTTTTTCGTTGGCGGAGGTGGATCCTAGTTTTCATCCTGGGGATGTGTTGGTGGTGGACACGATGAATGGGAAGGCGTTGGATGCGCGGACGGGGCCTTTGCGGTTGGTATCTACGGAGGATAAGAGGCCGGCGAGAGGGGTGAGGAATTTGGTGGCGTTGGAGGTGAAGGGGGAGTGAGGAGGAAGTGGCGAGTGGCGAGTGGCGAGTGGGAAGAGAAGAAGGATTTCTCACGGCGTTCGGAATGACGGGTGTTTTTTTTGGAAACCCAAGAGAACAGCAGGTCCCTCACTTCGTTCGTGATGACATTTTTTTGAGTAATTGGAAGTGGAGTAGAAGGCAAAGGGTGTGGCGGAACCCCGGCGAGAGAAACCCAAGACGCTGGCATAAAGCCAGCGCTACATAAAGCCAGCGGTAGATAAAGCCTGCGCTACAGAACCCAGGAGCCTTGGACACGTGCGGGAGACCCAGGACACAGGCAGGAGTGCCTGTGCCACGTGATTTTTATTTGCCGGCGCCGGTTGGTTGTGGGTTGTTGTTGGTGGAGGTGTGGTGGAACCAGTTGAAGGGGGATTTGTGGCTGGCTTGGGTGGTGGCGTCTTTTTGTTTTTTCTGTTTTTTGTTGTGGGCGGTTTTGGTGGTGGATTTGGAATCGTTGCCGGAGCCGGCGCCCATGGGGCCGGGAGATTTGTGCCACCAGCCTACGGATTTGGGAGTGGCGTAGAGAGGCGCGTTTTTGGCTTGTTTGGAGTGATTTTGGCGATGGTTTTTGGATTTTTTCGTTTTGTTATCGGAGCCAACGCCGGCGGGCGGGGGAGTGGAATGGTGATGCCACCACCAATTTGCGGAGACGATGGGTACGGGGCCGAAGGCGGTGAGCAGAAGTGCGCCGAGAAGGGCCAGAGATAGTCGCTTCATAGATGAAAGTCCCCTTTTGATGTTTTTAGCATGTGGATTGTGGAGGGGGCACCTGTACGAAGGTACTCTTGTGGCGTGAGAGGGACGGGGTGGGGGTGGCGAGTTGGACACGGGGGAGGGGGCGAGTGGCGAGTGGCGAGTGGCGAGTGGCGAGTGGCGAGTGGGAAGAGGGGAGGACCCAAGAGCAGAGGCAGGAGTGCCTGTGCCACGAGGCTGGCCGATCTGACGTTCGACCATTTCATTAGATACATTAGACGCAAAGGCCAAACCCAAGAGCCACTCTTCGGGGACTCAGAGTGGGGCCCAGGAGAAGAGAGACCAAAGACGCTGGCATAAAGCCAGCGCTACGAAGAGGACCCAAGAGGCACTCTTCGCGGACTCGGGGTGGTGCCCAGGAGAAGAGAGACCCAAGACGCTGGCATGAAAGCCAGCGCTACGAAGAGGACCCAAGAGCCACTCTTCGCGGACTCAGAGTGGGTGCCCCGGCGAAGAGAAACCCAAGAGTGCGTGCGTACCCTTCGAGAGAGTGACACCAAGAGGCCCCGGCGCGGACGCCTGGGGGCAGAGGCACGGGACTGAAGTCCCGCCACTACCGGAAGGGGGATGTAACGTATAATCGCGAGCGCTATGGGGATTGGGGCTGGGACAAAGCTGGGGCCGTATGAGGTGGTGGCGGCGATTGGCGCTGGGGGAATGGGCGAGGTGTATCGGGCGACCGATACGCGACTTGGTAGAGATGTGGCGGTGAAGGTATTGCCGGCGGCGTTGACTAAGGATACGGACCGACTGTGGCGATTTGAGCAGGAAGCGAAGACCGTTGCGGCGCTGAACCATCCGAACATTCTGGGAATCCACGACATAGGAACGTATGAAGGATCGCCTTTTCTGGTAAGCGAATTACTGGAAGGGGAGACGCTGCGCGAGAAGATCGATGCGGGACCGATTGCGACGCGGCGCGCGATTGAGTATGCGCTCGGAATCGCGCAAGGGCTGGCGGCGGCGCACGACAAGGGGATTGTTCACCGCGATCTGAAACCGGAGAACGTTTTTATAACGCGCGATGGACGCGTGAAGATTCTGGATTTTGGATTGGCGAAGCTGACACGCGGGGAAGGCAGCATGGAAACGGCGACGACGATGACGATGGCAAGTCCGTCGACGATGCCGGGCGTCGTGATGGGAACGATCGGGTATATGTCGCCGGAGCAAGTGCGCGGGGAAGTGAGCGACGGGCGATCGGACATTTTCAGTTTCGGCGCGGTGCTGTACGAAATGCTGACGGGAAAGCGCGCGTTCAAAAGAGATACGGCGGCGGAAACGATGACGGCGATCCTGAAGGAAGAGCCGCCGGACTTGCTGGAGACGGGATGGCAGGGGCCGGTGGGGCTGCAGCGGATATTGTCGCGATGTTTGGAAAAGAGCGTGGAGCGGCGGTTCCAGTCGGCGAGCGACCTGGCGTTTGCGATAGAGGCGTTGAGCGGAACGGGGACGGGAACTTCACCGAGTGTGGCGGCGGTGGCGGAAGTTCCGAAGACGCGGCGATGGCCGTGGATTGCGGCGGGAGCGCTGGCGTGTTTGGCGGTGGGCGCGGGGATTGCGTGGAGTTTGCGGCCTGGGCCGAAGCCGGTACCGACGTTCCAGCGCGTGTCTTACGAAGACGGAACGATGATTCGCGGGCGGTTCGCGTCGGATGGAAGAACGGTGGTGTATAGCGGAGTGTTGAGCGGAGGAGTGCCGGACACGTATGTGATACGCGAGGATTATCCGACGTCGGTGCCGGCGGGATTGCAAGGCGCGATGGTGCTGGCGATTTCGAAGCAGGATCACATGGCGGTGCTGGTGAGGCCGCACTTCTGGGCGCAATACGAGTGGGGAGGAACGCTGGCGCGGGTGCCGGTGGGAGGAACGACACCGCGAGAATTACTGGAAAATGTTTACGACGCGGACTGGGGGCCGGATGGGGAACAGTTGGCGGTGATCGACCGGAAAAATGACAAGTGGAGGCTGCAATATCCGATCGGAAAAGTTTTGCTGGAGACGGAGAACTGGTTGAGCGACCTGCGCGTTTCGCCGGATGGAAAGACGGTGGCGGTGTTTCGTCACCCGCCGGAGGGGAAGGACGATCGCGGGTACGTGTTGCTGGTGGGGCAGGATGGGAAACAGAGAGTGGTATCGAAGGAGTGGGAAGCGCTGGAAGGAATGGCGTGGACAGCGGACGGGAAGGAAGTCTGGTACGGAGCAGCGGAGTCTGGGGATCAATATTGCGTGCGCGCGAGCAATATGAAAGGCGAGGAGCACACGGTGTATTGCGGGACGATGGGAACGCGAGTACACGATATATCGCCAGTGGGCCGGACGCTGGTGTCAAGCGACGTGCTGCGAACGGCGATTATGGCGATGGAGCATGGGGCGAAAGAAGAGAAACCGGTAAGCGGGCTGGCGCAGAGACTGAATCCGCGGTTGACGCCGGACGGAACGGAGGTGGTGGTGACGGACGCGACAGAGCGTGGCGGGTCCGACTATTCGGTGTATGCGCAGAAAATGAGCGGAGGAGCGCCGATCCGGATTGGCGGAGGCGGGTACGGCACGGATGTCAGCGACGACGGGAAATGGGTGTTGGTGGTGCTGCCGGGAGAGGCGAAGGGAAAAGTGCAAGTGATACCGGTGGGAGCAGGGGAAGCGCAGTCGCTGCAGTGGGAAGGATTTGAGGTGGTCTGGGCGAACTGGTTCCCGGATTCGCAACATATTTTATTGCGAGGAAATCCGGCGGGGCAGCCGGTGGGATTGTATGAGACGGACCGCAGCGGAAGCGCGCCGAAGATGCTGGTGAAAGACGTGCCGGGTTGGGCAGACGTGATGCCGGACGGAGAAAACTTGTTGCTGCTGGTGGGAGATATGTTGGTGAAGCGGTCGTTGAAGGATGGCAGCGAAACGAAGATGCGGACGCTGGAGCCGGGAGAAACGCCGGTGGACTGGGCGAAAGAGCCGAATCATTTGTACACACAGATTGCGGGTGCGACGAATGTGCAGATGTTCAAGGTTGATTTGGGGAGCGAGAAGAGGGAGTTGTGGCAGACGATCGCGCCGAAGGATCTGGAAGGGGCGCTGCTGGTGATGGAGGCGGGGACGATAACGCCGGATGGGAGGTGGATGATGGTGAATTATGTGGATCCGTCGGGGGAGTTTTATACGAGTGAGAATTTGCGGTAGTTTGGAAAATGGGAAAGAGGAGGGTATCCTTCGCTGCGCTCGGGAATTTGTTTTGCGAGTAAGCTGAGATTGGGAAGGATTCCTCAGGGGCTGAAGCCCGGCGAGAGGTGGTGTTGATGTCGGAGCTGAAGATCCGACTCCCTAAAGAGAAGAGGGAGGATGTGTTGTGTTTGGGGCAAGGCTGGCCGATCTAAAGTTCGGCCGCTACACTAGACCCAAGACCCACCCTTCGCAGAAGGCGCTCAGAGTGGGCACCCAGGAGAAGAGAAACCCAAGACGCTGGCATGAAGCCAGCGCTACGTGCGGGGAGAAAAGCAGGTCCTTCGCTGCGGTCGGGATGACAAATTTTTTGGGTTTGGTGGGAAACCCCAAGACGCTGGCATAAAGCCAGCGCTACGGGACCAGCGGTGCGGGACCGGCGGTGCGGGATAGGAGGCGGGTGAGTTTGGATTGGCGAATGGTGGGTAGGGTGGTGGTGGGGCTTCTGCTGGCGTTGGTGGGTGTGGCGGCGGCGCGGGCGCAATTGCAGGGACACATTTCGATGGCGAAGAATGTGTACTTTGCGGGCGAGCCGGTTTACGTGCTGTTTGAATATACAAATGTGGGGAAGGATGCGGTGCAGTATTCGATGGGCGACCCGTATGCGGAGGGTTGCGGCGGATACAAGCTGGAGGTGTCGGAGAAGGAGGCGAAGGGGAGCGCGAATTGCAAGGAACCCGGCGCGAACGAGTGCATTGCGGGGAGCGAGATTCTGGCAGCGGGAGAGACGCGGCACCAGTTGATCCTGGTGAATTACGCGCACGATTTATCGAAGGCGGGGAATTATGAGATTCGCGCGACGCAGGAAATGAAATATGCGGCGGCTACGGGAGATGTGAGGCTGAGCGCGACGCAGCAGCAGTTCAAGGTGGAGCAGCGATTTACGATTCAGGTGGTGAAGGCGGATCGCGAGAGGTTGGAGGCGATTTATAAACCGTATGTGGTGAATTTGAGTTCACAGGACGACGAGATTCAGAGAGAGGCGGAACGAGCGATTGTGAGCGGTGCGCCGCCGTGGCTAGAAGATACGATTGTGGGGATGCTGCGGCAGTATACGTCGCGGGAATTTGCGTTGCTGGGGTTGAAGAATTTGAATACGGCGCGATCGCGCGCGGAGTTGGCGAAGATTGTGCAGAACACGTCGGAGGAGACGGACGAGAATTTGACGGCGGTGCGTTACCTGGCGGAGTTGGGGGATAAAAAATATTTTCCGATGCTGCTGGCGATTGCGAAGAAGGAACCGGCGAATGAAGGAAGAGAGTATGTGTTGGCGGCGGCGGAATTGGGGGGAGACGATGCGGTGCCCTTTTTGCAGGAAATGTTGGGGAGCGGGGATGGAGCGGCGCGAGCGAACGCGGTGATGGGATTAGGGAAAACGGGGAGCAAGGCGGCGGTGCCGTTGTTGATTGAGGCGCTGAAGGATCGGGAGTTGGGGAAGTTGGCAGGGGAGGGGTTGGTGGAGTTGACGCACCGGCAAGTTGGTGATTGGGCGACGTGGTGGGCGGGGAATTCGGAGAGCGCGGCGGTGTTTGGGGCGGGGGAATGCGATTGGAAAGTGGAAAAGGGAAAGTAGAAGATTTGGGAAGAGGTGGGCGTTGTTGGAGTTTCGGCGGGAGTGTGAAGTGGCGAGTGGCGAGTGGCGAGTGGGAAGAGAAGAGGGATTTTTTCCGCATAAGGTGCGGAAAGGGGCGGCGGTCGTCATTGCGCGGAGTGCGTTCGGATTGATGTGAACGCAAGAGCCACCCTTCGCGGACTCGGGGCACCCGGGAGAAGAGAACCCAAGACGCTGGCATAAAGCCAGCGCTACAAAGCCAGCGCTACAGGAGGGGACACACGCTGAAGCCAGGGTGGATTATTTTTGCCAGTGGGCTACGTGGACTAGTTGGAAGAGGGAGCCGTTGTTGGTTTGGTTGGGTTCGATCGAGACCAGGTGTTGGTCGGATTTGGTGCCGGATTTGAAGAGGAGGCCGTTTTTTTCGGGTTTGTCGGAGCCGCAGGTCAGGGGTTTGTTGTCGTCGTTGTCGTTGCTGTCGGTTGCGTTGCCGGTGGGATGGGAGCAGTCGAGAACCTTGCCGTATTTGGAAAGTTTCTTTTTGTAGTAGTCCGCGATTTTTTCGGGGGAGTCGTCCGACTCCAATTTCAGAACAGCTAATTTAACGCCGGAACCGCCGCCCCAGAGGTCAAAATTGATGCCAGGGGAGTCTGAATCTTTGTCTTTGTGGCGGCGCGCGCCGGGATAGAGAGGGAGGCCGATGTCTTTGGCGTCGGCGTCCGCGGCCATGGTGATGCCTGCGCCTTTTTGATCTTTTTGGTCTTGCGCGCGGGAGGCGGAGGGGAGAAGAGCGAGAAGGAGCGCGGCTAAGAGAGCGGACGTGCGTAGGACAGGCATGGAGCCTCCTGGGTTGGCTGTTAATGATACGTGGGAGGAGTGGAGGAAGTTCCGTGGGAGGCGGGGGAAGCGGCGAGTGGGAAGAGAAGAGGAATTCCTCACTGCGTTCGGAATGACGTGGTTTGTTTGAACTGAAACGAAGAGGAACCCAAGAGAAACCCAAGAGAGGCACGGGTCTAAAGACCCGCCACTACCTGCGCCCAAGAGCCATCCCTCGCGGACTCAGCGTGGGTGCTCTTGGAATTTAAGGCAAGAACGGTAGGTTAGTTGGAGCGGACGGCTTGCCATTCGCCGTGTTCGCCGTGGATGCCATATTCGCCGGACATTTTGTCGCCGTCGACGCGGCCGCGGAAGGTGAGAACATTGCGGGTTTTGGTACGGAAGACGATGTGGTGGACGTTGATGGTGCCTTCGAGGCCGCCGGACTGGTTGGGTCCTTTGAAGTGGCCGGTGAGTTCGTTGCCGTTTTGTTTTAGCTCGATGTATTTGGTGGCGGTTTTGCCGTTGTCGACGTTTTTGGAGTAGATGGTCCATTTGCCTTCGACGTTGTCGGGAGGTTGTTCGGGGGGCGGTTGCTGGGCGAGGGAGAGGTGGGTGGCGGAGAGGAAGAGAAGAGATAAGAAAAGTAAGAGGGATTTTGCGTAAAAGTTCCGCATGATGAATTCTCCCAGAGGAAGGTGATTGGGATTTTATATAGGGAAGACGCGGAGGTACAAGCGAAACCGGAGAGGTGTTCGGGAAGGCGAGAGTACAGGCAGGAGTGTGTGTGCCACTAAGAGGATCCAAGATCCACACGCGACGGCGTGGGGGTCGCCTGAAGAATTCAGGAGACCCCAAGAGGAACCCAAGAGGAACCCAAGAGAGAGACACGGGTCTAAAGACCCGCCACTACATGAGGCCTAGAGCGGCCTTCGCGGACTCGGGGTGGGTGCCCGGAGGAGGCTAACCCCAAGACGCTGGCATAAAGCCAGCGCTACATGGGGGCGCCGGGGGATTGATGTAGTGGCGGGTCTTCAGACCCGTCTCCCTTGGGTTCCGCTGTGGTATAAATTTTGGCGTTGCGCGGGGTGATGTGGGGAATTTTGTGTGTGGTTGCTCGCAGAAAAAAAGGCGGGGTGCGAGATGGCGCGAAAACTGAGCCGGAGACAGGTGATTCGCGATTTGTGTGGCGGGGTGGCGGCGGGATTGGTGGGGCCGCGGGTGTATGGAACTTCGTGGATCGAGGCGGGACAGGAACGGAACGGGAGCCGTGCGGAGATGTTTCGGATTGCGCGGGCGTTCATGCAGAAATATTCGGTGCCGGGGATGGGGGTGTCGATTACGCGGAACGGGAAATTCGTGTACGAGCATTCGTTCGGGATGGCGGACAGGAGCAACGCGCAGCAGGTGCAGCCGAACAGCTTGTTCCGGATTGCCAGCGTGACGAAGCCGATCACCGCGGTGACGATTTTTACGTTGATCGAGCAGGGGAAACTGAATCTGAACGATAAAGTGTTCGGGCCGTCGGGAATTCTGGGAACGAAATACGGGAAGCCGCCGTACAAGCAGTACGTGACAGACGTTACCGTGGACAATTTGTTGACGCATACGAGCGGGGGATGGCCGAACGATTCGACCGATCCGATGTTTCAGCATGATTCGTGGGATCACGAAAAGCTGATTACATGGACGCTGGAGAATCTGCCGCTGACGTATCCGCCGGGGCAGCACTGGGCGTATTCGAATTTTGGGTATTGCGTGCTGGGGCGGGTGATCGAGCAGGTGACCGGTCAGCCGTACGGGGCGTATGTGCAGAGCGCGATTCTGGGGCCGTGCGGAGTGACGGACATGCAGATAGCGAGGAACAAGGAAGGCGAGCGGTATGCGAATGAAGTGGTGTACTACGGGCAGTACAGCGAGGATCCGTACAAGATGAATGTGACGCGGATGGATTCGCATGGAGGGTGGATCGCGAGTTCGAACGACCTGGTGGTGTTTCTGGATCATGTGACGGGATTTCCGGGGATTCCGGGTTTGCTGAAACCGGAGACGATCAAGATTATGACCACGCCGAGCCCAGCGTATCCGGCGGGCTCGGCGGGGAAGTATGCGCGCGGGTGGATGGTGAGGAATGATGGCGAGGGGAATTGGTGGCACACGGGAAGTTTGCCGGGGACGACGACGATCATGGTGAGGACGTCGACGGGGATGTGTTGGGCGGCGTTGACGAATACGAGGACGGAGCCGTCAGATGAGATCGATGCGGCGTTGGATGAGATGGTGTGGGACATGGTGAGGCAGGTACCGGCGTGGAATTAGGGGCGGGATGGAGGCGCGGGGATTTTTGTTGGGGGGACGAGAGGGCGATGAGATCTTTTGTCACGGAGTCTTCAGGCTTATAGACGGGTTAGTTTTTAGGGCGGATTGAGTCAAGAAAGGGAGAACCCAATAGAGGGAGAACCCAAGAGGCCCCGGCGCGGTGCCTGGGGGCAGAGGCACGGGACTGAAGTCCCGCCACTACAAGGCGGGGGTGTTTAGAGGATGGGGAAGAAGAGGTCTTTGGGGTTGGTGCTCCAGCCTTGGATGGAGTGGGGGCTGATTAGTGTTGGGGTGTGGCGTTCGGCTTTGTTGCTCATTAGGAGGGAATAGCCGTTGGCCAGGTAGGAGGGAATTTCGCGGTCATCGGTCAGGGGGATGTAGGGGCCGTGTTTGCCTAGTTGGACGCGGTAACGATTGTCTTTGAAGCGATGAGGGAGCAGGCGGGTGCCGGATTTTTTGCCGCGAGAGATGGTGGCGAATAGCATGTGTGAACCCCCAGAGAAATTTTGGATGAGGATAGTTTAGGGGGGCGGGGTGCGGGAGGTAAGAGGAGTGGGTGTGGAAATGTGTGGATGGATTTTTGAGGCGAGTGGAAGGGAAGACGTGAACCCAAGACGTGAACCCAAGACGTGAACCCAAGACGTGAACCCAAGACCCACCCTTCGCGGACTCAGGGTGGGGAACGCAGGAGGTTCGGATGAGATGTTGAGATCCAAGAGGGATTCCTCACTGCGTGGACTGCGTTCGGAATGACGTGTTTTTTTTGGACGGGGGAACTGGGGGGAAAACTAGGAGGAACCCAAGAGAGACACGGGTCTAAAGACCCGCCACTACATTTACATTTACGTTCGGAATTACGGTGGTTTAGGAGTCGGGGAGCGAGGGAAAGCCTGGGAGGAACCCAAGAGAGACACGGGTCTAAAGACCCGCCACTACATTTACATTTACATTTACGTTCGGAATTACGTAAGCGTAGTCTGTGGACCGTCTTGAGTTGACGGGGTTGGTTGACTATGCAGCGTCGAGCTTGTCCCGAGTAAGTTCCGTGGCCAGATTCCACGGCAGCAGTTCCTCGATACGATTGATGGGATGATCCGCGATGCGCTCCAACACTTTCCGCAGATAGGCTTCCGGGTTTAGACCGTTGAGTTTGGCGGAGCTGATCAGGCTGTAAATCGCCGCGGCACGCTCGCCTCCAGCATCGGACCCATTGAATAGGTAGTTTTTTCTGCCCAACACTACTGCACGCAGTGATCTTTCTGCGGCATTATTGTCGACCTCGATGCGACCATCGTCGCAGTAGCGCATCAGCGCTTCCCATCGTCCCAGTGCGTAACGAACTGCCATCGCCGTATCGGATTTCTTCGACAGTTTTCCCAACGTCTCTTCGAGCCATTGTTTCAGCGATTCCAGTAACGGCCGACTGCGCGTGTTGCGAACTTCACGTCGTTCCTCCGGAGGTCGTCCCCGGATTTCATCTTCGATGGCATACAGTTTCGCGATGCGTTCGATTGCCTCGGCAGCAACGGGAGATTTATGAGCAACCAGCAGATCGTAGAACTTCCGGCGAACATGAGCCCAGCAGGCAGCTTCCTGAATACGACCATCTTCGTAAACTCTCTCGTAACCCGCGTAAGCATCCGCCTGCAGTGTTCCGGTAAATTCGCTCAAGTGCGCTTTCGGATGTTCTCCCTTGCGATCCGGCGTGTAGCAATACCACACCGCCGGCGGCGTCACATCTCCAGCCGGCCGATCGTCACGCACATATGTCCACAGCCGTCCCGTTTTTGTTTTGCCTCTGCCCGGCGCCAACACCGGCACCGGCGTATCATCGCCGTGAACCTTGTTTCCTGCCATCACGTGTCGCCGCAGCGCTTCCACCAGCGGCGCAAGCAACCGGCTCGTTCCTCCCACCCAGTCCGCCAGCGTCGAGCGATCCAACTCCACTCCTTCTCGTGCATAGATCTCCGACTGACGATAGAGCGGGCAGTGATCACCGTATTTCGCAACTAATACATGGGCTAACAGACCCGGGCCAGCGATGCCGCGCTCGATCGGCCGACTCGGTGCTTCCGCTTGCACGATGCGATCGCAACCCGCGCAGGCCAGCTTGGGACGAATCTGCCGAATCACTTTGAAGCGTACCTCCACGTACTCCAGGATTTCCGATACGTCTTCGCCTAGTTGTTTCAGTGTTCCGCCGCAGTCTGGGCACTGTTTGTGTTTTGGCAGGTACTTTCTTGTTTCGCGTGGCAGGTGCTCCGGCAACGGCCGTCGCACAGGGGCATTGGCAGGCGATTCGAGCGTGCTCTGTTTTGCAGCAACGTTGCCGGCCTTGTTTTCCGCCTGGCTCGTCTGCAGCTCTTCCAATCGAAGCTCGAGTTGTTCGATCTGACGATCCAACTTTTCCGAAGAACGGCCGAACTGCATGCGCCGCAACTTGGCGATCAGTAGCTTCAGATGTTCGATCTCGGTGTCACGCGATGCCAGCTGCTCGTCTTTCGACAGTAACTGTTCCTGCTGAGTGAGTACCATCGCCGCCAACACTTCTGGGTCGAGCTTCCTCAGTTCAGAAAGTGTTATCGGCCGCATCATCGTGCGCGCAGTATGCCAGAACATTTTTTCTGTGCAAGGAAAAAATCAACGAAAGCGAAAAATCGGTGAAGAAAAAGTGCGTAACGCCAAACACTCGTTATCTACACCGCCATCTGCGGCACTTGCGTGCGAATCGGCCGCCGCCAATCGATCCCCTCGAGCAACATGGACAGCTGTGCCGGCGTCAGCGACACCGTTCCACTCGCCGCTTGCGGCCAGATGAATCTCCCTCTCTCTAATCTCTTGGCGAACAAGCACAGCCCGTCTCCGTCCCACCACAACAGCTTGATCAGATCTCCTCGTCTGCCACGGAACACGAATACATGACCGGAAAAGGGATTTTCCGATAGCGCTGTCTGCACCATCCCACTCAAACCTGTAAATCCTCGACGCAGATCGGTCACTCCCGCCGCGATCCAGATCTGTGTCCCGGCTGGCAGCGCAATCATCCGAGTAAACACTCCAGGACCGTCCGCAATGCTTCTATCTCCACACGGCCGTTCACTCGAAGTTGAGCTCTGGGAAGCTTGATCTCCATTGACCCGATCGCAGCCGGTGAAGACTCGCTGCCAAATCGTCCGGAGTTACTGCTCGGAAGATCTGTAATCGTTACAGGCAGGAGCTTGCTCGTCTTACCCAGTTTTCCTTCACGGTATTTCCTGCGCCAGGCAAACACTTGGTTCGCGTTTACTGCATGCTGCATGGCTACGCGTGCTACCGACGCACCGACCTCTAAAGTCTCTTCGACGATACGACGCTTTTCTTCGACCGATCTCTGCTGCCTCTTTACTCGACTGCCAGTCTCTACCAACATCTGTTCGGAAGTGTCCACGTATCCCTCGTGGACACTTAGCGATGTGCCCACTTCCGGCAGCATCCTTAATTACTCACACCTCGTCTAGACGGTCCAAAGACTACGCTTACGGAATTACGGAGTTTGTTAGTTGATTTGTTGGGCTGAGGTTAGGGCTTGGTTGATGCTTTTCAGGGATTGGAAATTGTCTTTTACTACTGTGGACTTGATGTTTTGTTTGGTGACCAGGGTGGGTTTGAGGAGGATGGTGGGGACTTCGGTTTTGCCGTTGTTGGTGGTGCTATCGGCGTAGGGTTTGTTGCCGTTGGCAAGGCGGACGGCTTCGGTGGCGGCGGTTTCGGCTTCGGTGGTGATGGGTTTGTAGACGGTCATCGATTGCGTGCCTTGCGCGATGGAGATTACGGCGACGAGATCGGCGTCCTGGCCGGAAACGGCGACTTTGCCGGCGAGATTGTGTTCGGTGAGGGCCTGGATTGCGCCACCGGCGAGGCCGTCGTTGGAGGCGAGCACCGCGGCGATATTGCCTTTGGAAGAGTCGATGGCTTTGAGCGTGGTGAGGTAGGCTTCGGTGGGCAGCCAATCTTTAGTGTAAGAGTCGGCGATGATTTTGATGTCGCCGCGATCGATGTAAGGCTGAAGAACTTTCATCTGCGCATCGTGAAGAGTTTTCGCACCTTCATCGTTGGGCGAACCGGCGATCAAAACGTAATTTCCTTCGGGGGCTAGCTGGACGAGATATTCGGCTTGCATGCGGCCGATTTCGCGGCGATCGAAACTGATGTAGAGATCGACGTCACTGTTGAGGACCAGGCGATCGTAACTGATGACTTTGACGTTGGCGGCTTTGGCGGCGTCGACGATGCGGCTGGCTTTGACGCTGTCGTGGGGAAGAAGAACAAGAACTTTGATGCCGGATTTGAGCATGTCCTGAACTTGCTGGAATTGATGATCGTCGTCGCCACCGGCGTCGGCGGAAACTACCTGCATGCCGAGTTGCTTGGCACGGACTTGGAAGGAATCGAGGTCGGTCTGCCAGCGCTCGCCCTTCATGGCTTCGATGGAGAAACCGATTTGGGGTTTGGCTTCTTGCGCGTGGGCAAGGCGTGCGTTGATGGCGATGGCGAAGAGGGCCGCTAGAAGCGTGAGATTGCGGCGAGAGATGGTCACGAGAATTTCCTCCGTAGTGCAGGACCTGGAATTTTTGGTAGCGATTTGAGCGGCTCGCGGGCGTCGAGCAGATCACGACGGCGCGACGGGCCGGTTCGTCATTGTCAGTATCGGGGCGGAGTAGAGGGGAAGCAATGGTGGGAGGCGGATTGGTTAGCGGTGGATAGGGCACATTTTTGGGGGGAGGGTTTATCTGAGTGGCCAGCCCTTACGTGTGATGTATCTGTCGACGAGTGGTGAGAACAATCTGAAGGTGAGGCCTACGATCACGAAAGTGAGACCGAACAGTCCGTCCAGTACATGGGAAATCAGAGTGTCTGGCCACAATTTCCACACAGGGAACCAGACGACGAACACCGCAAACAAGATGAGCAGGGAGATGAGAACCCATCGGCGCGGGCGTGATTCGGGTTTGAGTCGATGATAGATCCTGCCGCGGAATAACATGTCGGCGGAAAGCAGGACGGCGGCCACAGCCATGACGGCCAAAAGGCAGAAGACGATGAGTGTCCCGTTGGGTGAGAGCATGGTTGGTGGGCTATTTCACAACAGACAAGCCCTGGTTGTCCAACCGGAAGAGAAGGGAACGAAAAGGCTAACCCAAGATACAGGCAGGAGTGCGTGTGCCACTTGGAGCGAAGAAACCGAAGAGATGTGGAGCGAGGAGGATTTGTCACTGCGCGGACTTCGTTCGGAATGATGGGCCTTTTTTTGGTGAACGTTTATCTACGGGGAACCCAAGAGGCCCCGCGCAGAATCGGCGCTGGGGGCAGAGGCACGGGTCTAAAGACCCGCCACTACATGAACCTATTTGCCCCTACGCTTGGTGGATGTACGTGGCGGATTATAGATGTGGTGATGGAGGCGTGGTGGATCTAAGGCGTGGTGGATGGGATGGCGTTGACGTTGGGGAGTTGGGGGGCTAGGATGCGGGCACAGGTTCGGGAGAATGATTGGAAAAGTGTTTGGGCATTATGTGGTGCTGGAACAGGCCGGCGCGGGGGCGATGGGTGTCGTTTACCGCGCGCGGGATGAGCGGCTGCAGCGCGATGTGGCGCTGAAAATTCCGGCGGAGGGCGCGCTGCTGACGGAAGAATTGCGCGCGAAGTGGCTGGCGGAAGCGCGGGCGGCGTCGGCGCTGAATCATCCGAATATTTGCACGATATATGAAGTGGGCGAGTACGAAGGGCAACCGTACATCGCGATGGAATACCTTGCGGGGCGTCCACTGAACGCGTGCATACCCGACGATGGATTACCCACGGAAACGGTATTGGGGTATGGCGCGCAGATCGCGAGCGCGCTGGAGTGCGCGCACACGCATGGAGTGCTGCACCGCGATTTGAAATCGGCGAACGTGCGGAGGACCGCGAGCGGCGAAGTGAAAGTGCTGGATTTTGGACTGGCGGTGAGTTTGAAGGACGCGCCGGTGGAAGGAGCGACGCAGACGAGTCCGACGTCGGGGAGCGGCGCGCCGGGAACGCTGGCGTACCTTGCGCCGGAAGTGTTGAGTGGAACGCCGGCGGATGCGCGGGGAGATATCTGGGCGCTGGGCGTGTTGCTGTACGAGATGGCGTCGCGGGCGCATCCGTTTCCGGGACGCACGATGTACGAATTGTGCGGCGCGATATTGAAAGAAGCGCCGCGACCGTTGCCGATGCACGTGCCGCCGGGATTGCGGGCGATTATTTTGCGGTGTTTGGCGAAGCAGCCGGAGCAGAGATATCAGAGAGCGAGCGAGGTGAAGGCGGCGTTGGAGGCGTTGCATTCGAATGGAGGGATGATCGCGGCGGCCGCGGCGGCGGGAGTGATTGAGGAGGAAGAGAAGAAGTGGCGAGTGGGGAGTGGCGAGTGGCGAGAAGAGGAACCCGGGAGCCACCCTTCGCAAAAAGCGCTCAGAGTGGGGTACCCAGGAGAGGAGGAACCCAAGAGGCGCACGGGAGATTCGGGGAGCGTGCGGACATGGGGCGCGGCAGTGCGGCGCCCCTACGAAGAGAGCGGAGAGGAGCAGGCGCGGAGTTGGTATTTTGGGCGGCTGGGATTTTTGTGGGGATTGGGGTTGGTGGCGGCGGTGGCGGCGGTGATTTATTTTGTTCCGGGGGCCAAGCCGAAATTGGGAGCGCCAGTGCCGGGTGGGAAATTGCGGCAACTGCTGGCGACGGACAAAAATATTCTGGGGCCGGGACTTTCGCCGGATGGAACGATGCTGGCGTATGTGGAACAGGGAGAGAGCGGCGACGATCTTTATGTGACGCGGGTGGCTGGTGGGGAACGAATGAAGTTGACGAGCGATGTATCGCGGAAAAGCGAGCCGGTGTTTTCGCCGGATGGGGAGAAGATCGCGTTTGCGCGAAAACTGCCGGGAGAAGCGACACCGGAAGTTTGCACGATTGCAACACTGGGAGGAGGAATTGCGACGGTGACGCAGGACGGGTCGATGCCGGCGTGGTCACCGGAAGGAAACAAGCTGACGTATGTGAGAAGGAAGCAAGGGGAGCCGGAAACGCTGGCGATTGTGGGGTTGGACGGGAGCGACGTGCGAACGATTCTGGCGAGCGATGCGATTTATCCGTTTTTGGGAGCGCCGACGTGGTCGCCGGATGGAAAAACGATTGCGGTGGCGCGGAGCCGCGGAGGAGACAGCCGGGAAATCTGGCTGGTGCCGGTGAATGGAGAAGAGGCGAAGGAAATAACGCACGGGACGGGGGGAGTGTCCAGCGACATGCCGGTGTTTACGGCGGATGGAAAGGGAATTGTGTTCAGGTCAAATCGCGGAGGGGCGCGAAATATCTGGTACATGGATTTGAATGGAAAGGGAGCGATACAACTGACGACGGGAGCGGGGCCAGATTCCACGCCAAGCGTGGCGCGCGATGGAGCGCTGGCGTTTCTGAATTCGCGGAAGCGGTATGCGCTGCTGCTGTATGACTTGTCGACGGGGCAAAGCAAAACAATTTTGTCTGACCAGGGAATTTTGTGGGGGCCGGTGTTTTCGCCGGATGGGAAGGAAGTGACGTACTCGCGCGGGGAGCCGGATGGGGCGTGGCATTTGTGGACGCTGCCGGTGGGAGGAGGAGGGGCGGCGCGGAAGTTGACGTCGGGAAAATTGCTGGAGATTTATGCGCGGTATGCGCCGGACGGGCAGGAAATTTATTACAGCACGTGGGGGCCGGAGCCGCTGAGTATCGGGCGCGTGACGGCGAAAGGCGGAGCGACGCGACCGGTGGAACCGAAAACGACGGCGAGCGATTCGTATGCGGATATTTCGGCGGATGGAAAATCATTGGTGTTTGCGAGGACGGAGAATAAGGTTTCGCATTTATTTGTGCGGGCGACGGATGGAACGGGAGAAGCGCGGCGAGTGGGGAATGTGGTGGGGACGGTGCCGAGGTGGTCTCCGGATGGGAAGTGGATAGCGTTCAGCCCGAATCGCGGGTTTGATGATGGCGTGTTTCTGGTGCATGCGGATGGAAGCGGATTGAAGCGCGTGACGGAACGCGGAGGATGGCCGGTGTGGTGGCCGGATGGCGAGCAGATTGGGATGCAGACGGTGGGGCCGGAAGGAAATGGAGAATTTACGGTGGTGACGCTGGCGACGGGAGAGGCGCGAGTGTTGCCGGGATTGCGATTGACGGGGACGAATTATCCGTTTGATGTGTCGAGGGATGGGAAGTGGTTGGTGACGACGAATGAGGTGGATGAGTCGGATGAGATTTGGTTGTTGGAGGCGGGGAAGTAGGGGGAAGTGGCAAGGGGCGAGTGGCGAGTGGCGAGTGGCGAGTGGGAAGAGAAGAGGGATTCTTACGGCGCGGCGTTCGTGGTTGTTTTATTGGGTTGAGATCCTCCGTCGGGGACTATTCGGGATGACGGGATGTTTTTTTGGTGGAGCTGGTTGAGTGATTGAATCTAAACGCGCGCCCTTGAAAGCATAGGGTGCGGCACCTGGCGGACTCCTCAGGACGAGGAGATTTTTTTTTGTGGGTTGTTTAGTGTTGGGGGGGAACCCCAAGAGGAACCCAAGAGAGGCACGGGTCTAAAGACCCGCCACTACATGAACCCAAGAGGCAGCCTTCGCGGACTCAGGGTGGAGTACTTTGGAGAAGAGGGACCCAAGACGCTGGCATAAAGCCAGCGCTACGGAATGGCGGACTTGCCTGGGGCAGGATATATCGTGCCCCTTCGCGAGACGGGGCGTGCGCGTAGGCGTGTCGGGTGGAACTTTGGGGGAAGGCTGGCCGATCTAAAGTTCGGCCACTACATTTTTTAGACCCTCGAGCGGCCTTCTGACCGAAGAGCAGCCTTCGCGGACTCAGGGTGGGAAACCTGCGGAGGGAAGAAAACCCAAGACGCTGGCATAAAGCCAGCGCTACGAGGCAAGAGTGACGCGCTGGGGGCAGAGGCACGGGTCTGAAGACCCGCCACTACAACCCCTGGAGGGGAGAGGATGGAAAATTTGAGGGTGGTGTTGGTGGCTACGCGGAACCCGTTGAATATGGGGGCGGTGGCGCGGGCGATTGGGAATTTTGGCGCGGGTGGGTTGCGGGTGGTGCAGCCGTATGAGAAGGCGTTTCGAGAGGCGCGGTCGGCGGTGGGAGCGGCGGCGGTGTTGAGGGAAGCGGAGGAGTGCGCGACGGTGGAAGAGGCGGTGGCGGATTGCGGGTTGGTGGTGGGAACGACGGCGATCGGGAATCGGGAGATCAAGCATCCGTTGCGGAGTCTGGATAAGGCGGGCGTGGTGATCAGGAAGCGGCTGGCTAAGGAACGCGTGGCGATTTTGTTTGGGTCCGAGAAGAAGGGATTGTCGAACGAGGATTTGAGTTATTGCCACTGGCTTTTGCATATTCCGACGCGCGGGGAACACCAGTCGATGAACCTGGGACAGGCCGCGGCGGTGTGTTTGTGGGAATTGGCGCGAGGGGCGAGGAGTTTTGAAGAGGGAGTGAAGAAAGGGCGCGCGGCGAAGATGGAGACGGTGGAGCGAATCACAAAATATTTGTTGGCGAGTTTGTTGCGGAGCGGGTATGTGGCGGCGCGCAGCGAGAGATTGGCGGAGGAGAAATTGCGGCGGATGGTGAGAAGGTTTGCGTTGGATGAGGCGGATGGGGAAGTGTTTTTGGGGATGGTGAGGAAGATGGAGGAGGAGAGGAGGTGAAGACCCCAAGAGGCCGGTTCGAGTACAACGCGTAGCTTGTCGGATCAGCGGTATAAACAAAACCTCAGTTGCTTGACCGGCCCCAATTTCCGGATCAGATTGCGGATCGATTCCTCCCGATTGAGGATCGTTCCCAGCGCTGCACACCCAGCGCTGCGCACCCAGCGCTGCACACCCAGCGCTGCACACCCAGCGCTGCACACCCAGCGCTGCACACCCAGCGCTGCACACCCAGCGCTGCACACCCAAGAGGCCCCGCGCCGGGCGCTGGGGGCAGAGGCACGGGTCTAAAGACCCGCCACTACATGAGCCCGGAGGGTGTGCTGCGGGAAATTTGTTGGTGGTAGGTGGTTTGTTCTTGACAACTTGTCGGGGCGAGGTTTATTCCTAGGCTCGGAGTGCATTTTCTCTGATGAGCGCGCCAAGCGAATTCGAACCTCACCCTAGTTTCCCCAGGATGCGGGTCCGCCTGTGGTTCGCTGTGCCGGTGGTAGCGACGGCTTCAACGCTGAAGGTCCGGGCAGGTGACGGAACTGTTCTCGATGGAGGAGTGACTCCTGGGTAGCGGTTGCTTAATTTTGGAGCAGGTTACCCGCGCCGGTTGCACCGTTCGCGGGATTTTTTTGTTTGGGGGGAGGAGTCGAGGATAGAGGCAAGACCCACCCTTCGCGGACTCGGGTGGGGCACCTACAAGAGGAGAAACCCAGGGGAGGAGGGAGAAACCCAAGAGGGGAGGGAGAAACCCAAGACGCTGGCATGAAGCCAGCGCTACAACCCAAGAGTGAAATTGCTGGTTGGTTGGCGGCGGAGAGGAGGGGATAGGGATGCTTTATGCTACGGAGCTGATGGGGTCGGCGGCTTATGACGCGCAGGGGAATTATGTGGGGCGCGTGCGGGAGTTTTTTATTGAGCCGGCGGAGCAGCCGAACCGCGTGTCTCATTTTTTGATATCGCGCGGGCGATTTCAGCCATTGGTGGCGCGGTATGAGCAGGTGGCGAAGGTGGTGCCCGGGCGGATCGATTTGAATGCTTCGGAGCGGGCGCTGGACGCTTACCAGCCGAATGAGGCGTGGCTGGCGGTGCAAAAGGATTTGCTGGACCAGCAGATTATCGATACGGCGGGGCGCAAAGTGGTGCGGGTGAATGATGTGGACCTGGCGGAATTTCCGACGAATGCGCATGTGGAGTTGAGGATTGCGCAGGTGGATGTGGGCGTGCCGGGTGCGGTGCGGCGGTTGTTACAGGGAATCGCGCCTTCGAGCCTGGTGCGGAGGCTGCAAAGCAAGTTGCCACAGCGGTCGATCCGGTGGGAATTTGTGAATTTGATTGAGCCTGATCCGCTGCGGCGGGTGAAGCTGCGGATTACGCACGAGAAGCTGGAGGATCTGCACCCGGCCGATCTGGCGGAGATGATGGAAGAGCTTTCGGCGGCGGAACGGCAGGGAATTATTGCTTCGCTGGATGAGGAGACGGCGGCGGCGGTGCTGGCGGAGTTGGACGAGCGCTTGACGACGCAGATCGTGGAGAGGCTCGATCCGGAGAAGGCCGCGGACATTATCGAGGAGATGGCTCCGGACGCGGCGGCGGATTTGCTGGCGGATTTGCCGAAGGAGACTTCGGAAGAATTGTTGGAGGAGATGCCAAATCAGGAGGCGAACGATGTGCGGGAGTTGCTGGCGTTCGATCCCGCGACCGCGGGCGGGATGATGAACACGGAGTTTGCGTTTGTGAGCGAATCGATTTCGAGGGATGAAGTGCTGCAGTGGCTGCGGAAGCAGGAATTTAATCTGGAGCAACTGGATACGATCGTGATTCTGGACAAGCTGGGGCATTTTGCGGGGACGGCGCCGATAGCGCGGATTTTTTTGGCGGCGCCGGAACAGCACATGAGCGAATTGAAGACGGAGCCGTTGGTTTGGATTTCGGCGGATGCGCACGAGAAGGACGTATTTGAGTTGTTTGATAAATACAATTTGCGGATGTTGACGGTGTTGGATCACGACCAGCGGCCGATTGGGGTGATTACGGTGGATGACGTGGTGTCGCGGTTGGTGAATGCGTGAGGGCTGGGTTGTTTGCGGGTGACGATTTTGGGGATTGTGCGGACTTGGGGAGCAGCAGTGCTGCGGCCCTACGCGGAGGGGCAAGACACGTGGATCGAAGAGGGATTCCTCACTCCACGGACTCCGTTCGGGATGACGGTGGTTTAGGAGCCGGGGGAGTGGAGGGAAAACCCTGGGAGGAACCCAAGAGAGACGGGTCTAAAGACCCGCCACTACATTTACGTTCGGGATGACGGTGGTTTAGGGCGCTGGGGAGTGGAGGGAAGAGCATGGGAGGAACCCAAGAGAGACGGGTCTAAAGACCCGCCACTACATTTACGTTCGGGATGACGGTGGTTTAGGTGCCGGGGGAGTGGAGGGAAAGGCCTGGGAGGAACCCAAGAGACGGGTCTAAAGACCCGCCACTACATTTACGTTCGGGATGACGGTGGTTTAGGTGCTGGGGAGTGGAGGGAAGAGCATGGGAGGAACCCAAGAGAGACGGGTCTAAAGACCCGCCACTACATTTGCGTTCGGAATGACGTGGGTTTTTTGTTGAAGAACCCAAGACCCACTCGCCGCGAAAGGCGCTCAGAGTGGGGCACCCAGGAGGGATGGGTGCGGGGAATTGGGGTTAGGGGACTGAGTTCGGGGCGATGACACTTTCGGCGATTAATGCGTTTATTGACCGGCTGCGCGGTGGCGTGCTGCGTTTCTTCTCGAGGGGGAACCAGTGGCGACACCGGATGTTTCTGTTTCTGGCGGTGATCGGGCCGGGGATTATTACTTCGAATGTGGACAACGATGCGGGCGGAATCGCGACGTATACGCAAGCGGGATCCGCCTACGGCTACACGCTGCTGTGGTCGCTGGTGCCGATGACCATCGCGCTGTACGTCACCGAGGAAATGTGCGCGCGGATGGGGGTGATCACGGGGAAGGGATTGAGCGACCTGATCCGGGAGGAATTTGGATTTCGGTCGACGTTTTTTGTGATGATCACGGGGTTTTTTGTCGATCTTTTTAACGTGGTGGCGGAATTCGCGGGTGTTGCAGCGGCCATGGAGATTTTCGGCGTCAGCAAATATATTTCGGTGCCGATCGCGGCGGTGGTGGTGTGGACGCTGGTCTTGAAAGGGACGTACCGGTTCGTTGAGATCGTGTTTCTTGTTCTGTGCACGTTTTACCTGACGTATCTTTTCTCCGCGCTGCTTTCGCATCCGGATTGGGTACTTGCCGCGCGGATGACGGTGGTTCCCAGCATCCATTTCGATACGGGTTATCTCATTACGCTTACCGCTCTCGTCGGCACGACCATCGCGCCTTGGCAATTTTTCTATCTGCAGGCGGGGTTCGTGGAGAAGAAGGTGGGACCGCGGCAATATCCGCAAGCGCGGCTGGACGTGCTGCTGGGAAGCATTTCGTGCATGGTGATTGTGTTTTTTATAATTATTTGCACGGCGTCCACGCTGAACCGCAACGGCCTGACGAATATCACGGACGCCGCGGAAGCAGCGAAGGCGCTGATTCCTCTGGCAGGGAAGTGGGCTGGACTGACTTTTGCGTTCGGACTGCTGAACGCTTCGCTGTTTGCGGCGACGATTCTGCCGCTGTCGACGGCGCACGTGATTTGCGAAGGGCTGGGATTCGAAGCGGGACTGGATCATAAGTTCAAAGAAGCGCCGGCGTTCTACTGGCTGTACACGATTCTGATAGTTGTGGGCGGTGGCATAGTGTTGATTCCGAACGCGCCGCTGTGGAAGATTTTTATTTTCTCGCAAGTAGGGAACGGCGTGTGGTTGCCGATTGTGGTGATTTTCATTTTGCTGCTGGTGAATCGCAAGGATTTGATGGGCGAGCATACGAATGGATTCTTCTTTAATTTGGTGGCGTGGGTTACGGCGATTGCGATGATTATTTTGACGTTGGTGCTGGTGGTGCAGTCGATTAATCAGTTTTTGCACCCGCCGGCGGGGTGAGGGGGGGCGGGCATTTTAACCGTTCGGAATGACGTTTTTTTTGTGGTGAAACCCAAGAGCACAGGGAGGAGTGCCTGTGCCACTCGGAGGGACCCAAGCCACGGGTTTTTTTTGGGGGGGGAGATCGAAGAGGGATTCCTCACTTCGCGGACTGCGTTCGGGATGACGTGTGTTTTTTTTTGGTGAAACCCAAGACGCTGGCATGAAGCCAGCGCTACAGAGCTGAGGCGGTACCGTTGGGGTACTTGGCGGAGGTTGGCAATTGCGCTGTGGGGGTTGGTCGTGTTAACTTTGCGCCGTAAAGAGGATTGAGCGGAATCTCACCGTGTCGCACCCACGCATCCAACTGGAAACCCTAGGACCGGTAACGGCCGAAGAGTCTCGCCTGATTGAAAAGCTTGATCTGGATCGGCTGCCGCGGCACATCGCCATCATTATGGATGGGAATGGGCGGTGGGCGCAGAAGAGGCACTTGCCGCGGGTGGCGGGGCACCGGTATGGCACGCAGTCCGCGCGGATCGCGATTGAGACTTGCGCGCGGTTGAACATTGAGGCGCTGACGCTGTATGCGTTTTCGGTGGAGAACTGGCGGCGGCCGAAGACGGAGATTGAGTTTTTGATGGCGCTGCTACGGGAATATATACGGAAAGAAATGCCGCTGCTGCAACGGAATAATATCCGGCTGCGGTTTTTGGGGCGGGCGGATGAGCTGCCGGAGGCAGTGCGGCGGGAGTCGCGCGAGGCTACGGTGGCTACGGCGAAGAATACCGGGATGGTGCTTTCGATTGCGCTGAATTATGGCGGGCGGGCGGAGATAGTGGATGCGATGAACGCGATCCTGGCGGCGCGGAATGGACACCAGCCGGGGAAGCCTGTGACGGAAGAGGATTTGGCGCGGCATCTTTATACGGCGGATTTGCCCGATCCAGATCTTTTGATCCGGACTTCGGGGGAGATGCGGGTCAGCAATTTTTTGTTGTGGCAGATTGCGTATGCGGAGATTTTTGTGACGGATACGTTGTGGCCGGATTTTAACCGGGCGCGGTTGTTGGAGGCGTTGTTGGATTATCAAAAGAGGGAGCGGCGGTATGGTGCGATTGCGCCGGCGGCGTCTGTGGCGCGGTAGGGCCTCGCTTCGCGGAGTTCGTTCGGAATGATGTGGTTTTTTTTGTGGTGAGACCCAAGGTGCCGGACCTCGTTGTCACCACCGCCGCGCTGCGTTATCCTGCCTGCAGGACCCCGCACCTGGAGGCACCATGACGCAATCCTTCACACCCCTCGAATCGCTGTTCTTCAACATTATTCTCGCCACGCTTGCCGTTGGCCTGCCCGTTTTCCTGGTGTTCTCCATCCGTTTTCTTTGGGAACGCAATCTGACCCTCGGCCGTTCGAAAGAACTGGAAAAACTCATCTGGCAGTTGCACCGCATCGCCAGCGCCATGGAACATCAAATGAATTTGTCGTTCCCCGCGGTTCAGCCAGGCACGGAAGAAGCGCGCGATCTAGCGTACCTCCAGCCCATCGCCGCCCAGCCAACTCCCGCCGCCCCCCGCGCTGCCACTGACGCCGCTGCCGCCTCAGCCCCGGCACCCGTAGCCTCACAACCCGCTGTTCCAGCACCGGCCGCCGCGCAACAACCTGCTCCTCCTCCTCCGCCCGCCGAGCCCGCGTCTCTTCCCCCGCTCGAACGCCGGGACCCCGCTGTCGAAGCACCGCGCGCCGGAGTCAACTCCATGTTCGGCCTATAGCACGTGTAGTTTCCCCCCGAAAAAAACCGCCTGTCATCCTGAGGAGCGCCCTTCGATCGAGCACCGGCGCGACCACGCTTTCTGTATTTCCTTTGCCTCCTATTTGGTCTCCAACCAGCAAAGTAACTCCTCCGCCGCACCTGACCCGTGGACCAGTTCCCCCATCGAAACGGCAAGCCTTAGCCTGAATGAATGATGGCGAATCGAATTGGCAGGCTGGAATTTGTGTTCTGGTGCGGTGCACCCATTGTTGCGGGCTCAATCATCCTGGATATTGTAGCTGCCGCGGTCGGGGCACCAGATGGTCGCGCGGATGGCTCGCCGCTTCACGGATTATTTGCCATCGTGGTGCTGGCCGCTTCGATTGTGATCCTGAAGGCGGAAGTTTCCCGGCTTCACGACCTCGGCTGGCCGGGATGGACAGTGCTGCTGGCGTTCGTCCCTTTGGTGGACATCATCGTCTTCCTGCTGCTGCTTCTGGCGCCAGGGCAGAAAACAAACAACCCATACGGCGACCCACCCATGTTTCTCCAAAGATTCCGCAAGCTGGCGTAAGCTCCCGCGCGACCTGTTCACTTCCCAGCTGTGTGCACCCTCGCTTCCGAATCATTCGCGGTGAGATGCAGTGGCACCTCGACCAGAATCTCCGTCCCTCGCATCGGCTCCGACTTGATGAGCAGCCTTCCGCCAACTAGCCGAATCCTCTCATGCATGCCGATCAATCCAATTCCAGTGCCCGGCGTGGTGCGGTCAGTCTGAAAACCTCTGCCATCATCGCGGATGCGCAGACTCAATCCGTCCGCGCTCGCGCCAAGCTCAACGTCGGCGCTCTTTGCGTGGCTATGTTTGACCACGTTGCCCAGCGCTTCCTGCCCTACCCGAAATAAACACAACGCCACATCTTTCGGAACTCTGCGTCGAAGCTCAGGCCCGGCAAATAAAATCTTCAACTTGTACTTTTCGCTGACTTCCTTACAAAGTCCATTGAGTGCCGACACCAAACCAACATGCTCCAGCCTGCTCGAGTGCAACTGGTGTGAGAGCGCGTGCAGGTCAGACGACAAGTCCTTGATTCGTTCCAGCATCTCCTGCGCTTTGTCCCGGTCTTCCACGTTGGACGCGGGAAGCGATTTCCATATTTGGCCGGCGCTGATGCCCAGTATCGCCAGCCGCTGGCTAAAGTCGTCGTGCAGCTCTCGAGCGATGCGCGTGCGTTCTTCATCCTGCGCGTGAATCAATCTT
The DNA here is from genome assembly GCA_963709705.1 of Candidatus Acidiferrales bacterium. Taxonomy (GTDB): domain Bacteria; phylum Acidobacteriota; class Terriglobia; order Acidiferrales; family UBA7541; genus Acidiferrum. Next base: position 749,981 of record CAVPXU010000008.1, on the reverse strand, counting down.
CCCGTCAAAATCTGCAGAGATTCCGCGGACGATTTCCGATCCGTAATGTCCACGCACGATCCGATATACCCGCAAAAGTTGCCGTCGGTATCGAATCGAGGCACACCATAATCGACGATCCAGCGAAATTCCCCGTCGGAACGCCGCAGGCGGTATTCCATCTCAAAATCCACGCGAGCGTCGAACGACGCCGAATAGATCCCGACGCAACGCTGTACATCCTCTGGATGCACGCCGGAAACCCAACCTTCGCCCAACTCTTCCTCAACACGCCTGCCCGTAAAGTCCAGCCAGCCCTTATTAAAAAAATTGCACTTTTTGTCGAGTCCAGCCATCCAGATCAGTACCGGAGCCGTGTCCGCCACCAACCGGAAGCGCTTTTCGCTTTCACGCAGCACTTTTTCGTTTCGCTGTTGCTCTTCGACGAGGGCCGCCAGAACCATGAAGGGCACCGTCGCCGAAAGCAAAAAGAGCTGCAGCCACAACACATTATCGATCGGAGCCTTTTCCGTGAACGGACCTCGCCCGTGCGCCGCGCCCCAAACGGACAGGAAGGCTATGATCGCCGCCGAAGTGCCGGCCCCGGCGGAGCCAAAACGCAGCGCGGACCACACCAGAAATGGCACAAGAAAATAAAGCAGCGCCGGCAGCGTGCTGGCCCAGCGAGACACAAACGCGAAATAACCCAGCGAAATTATCCCTGCCAGCAACACGATCCCTTCCACATAATCCGCCCGGGATGCGCGTACCCGCCGCTGCGCTCGGCCAATCCAACCCAAAATCGCCGGCAGTATCGTGAAAAATGCAATCGCTTCCGAGAAAAATGAAATCCGCCAGCTTGTCAGGTAATTTCCTCTGGTGGCAAGCGCACCGAAAATGGCACCCGCCGCCGGCGCAAGGATCCCGGCGAACACGGAGTACTTGGCAAGCGCCTTCGGGCTGTTCAGCTGCGGCACGCCCTCGAACAAATAGTTCAGACCCAGTGCGGCCGTCAGAATTTCCACCGCATCGGACACCACCAGCCAACCGATCGAAGGAATTCCCATGCCTGATTGCAGGTTATAAAACACAAGCGCTGCAAACGCTGCCCCCATCAATACCGGCCATGTTTTCCGGGGCGCCAGCAGCAGCGCCGCCACAACGATCACGTTTGCTGGCCAAAGTGGCCAGTCCGCCTCCGGCAGTATTTCCAGCGTCCCGCCCAATCGGGCGGCTGCGTAAGCCAGCGCCGCGACCAGGCAAGCCAGCAGGCCCAGTCGCAATCGCGGATCGAGCCTCGAGGTGCTCCACAAGGAGCCTTTATGGACGGTTTCCGTCATTTGTTTCCGGCGCGGCACTCGCGAATGAGAGCGGATTTCTGGCGTAACGCCGCCTTCATTGGGAATCCGCAGAACAGGGAGTGCGGCTGCTGCCGCGCTCGGCAATATACCTCTTTAAGCCCGCCAATTGTGCAAAATAGCTATTTGCGAAGCTATTGTACCGACCAGTGACCCGCTTCAACCGTTTTCGGGCTCTTTCAGATATTCATCGGGAAGCGCGATCCCAAACCGCTCGCATAACGCCCGCACATCGCGAAAATCGTTGCGGTCCAGTTGGTAACCCGTATGAAACTTCACCTGCCACTCGGGCGGAACGCAGCGAACCGCGAAGTCGTTGATGAAACCATTTCCAGTAAGATGCTCGCGTGCATAGGGCACGCCGTGAACGTTCTTGCCGCTCTCATCCAAAGTGAATGAATGCACATCGACCTCGCGTCCTTGCGCATCCACAAGAACAAAATTGCACTCCCATGTGTCGTCGCGAAGCCGTTCCCGATAGCCCCGCTCACCGAGCAACTTCCGCAATCGCAAAGCATCCTTTTCCGGCACCGCCACGTCAAGGTCTTCATGTTCACGCGTCTGTTCGCCAAGCACCGCATCCACCGCCCACCCGCCATCCACATACACCTCGACGCCGTTCTCCTCCAAAAACTGGATCACCTCAGCCGCCTCTTCCGCTTTCATAACCGAGCCTGTGGTCAAACGCCTAATCGAGTGCCGGCAGGATATAGTATCTACACTTTGTGGTCACCAGAGGAGATACATAATGTCCGTTGAAGACGCCCTTTCGGCAGCCGAACGGCTTCTTCCTGGAGTTCCCGCACCGAAGGGCGCTACCGACGAGCGCTGGCAAGCCATCATTCCTGTAGGATATTTCGTCGAGGATGAACCCGAGGCGATTTGGCCGTTTGTCTTGAAGTGGGGCTCCCACGAGCAAGATGACCTTAGGGCTGCCATAGCTACCTGCCTGCTAGAACATCTCCTCGTTCAGCGCCCGGAAACTGCCGTCAAATCCCGCAGCCGTTCCACCACATCGCGATGGATTTGCTTTTCCTCAAATCGCCAGTCCCAATTTCCCTTAGCCCGCCCCGGCATATTCATCCGCGCTTCCGAACCAAGTCCCAGCGCATCCTGCAGGGGAATAATCGCGATCTCCGCCACCGATGTCAGCACCGCCTGAATAAATGACCAGTGAATGTTCTCGCCCTTCGTCTGCAAATAACTTTTCACGCGATGCACGGCAGCTTGTTCCTCCGCACTCCCCCGTCCTCGCGCCGCACGCTGCATTGCCTTCCACCACCCCACCGTTGTGTCGTTGTCATGCGTTCCCGTAAAACTGACCAGTTCGCGCACATAATTGTTCGGCCGGTGCGTGCCCGACTGGTCAAATCCAAATTGCAGCACCGCCATCCCCGGAAAACCAAAGCGGTGCCGCAAGTCTTCCACCGCGGGCGTAATCGTTCCCAGATTTTCCGCGACAAAGGGAACGTCTCCCAGTTCCTTGCGAACTTTTTCGAACAACCGCGGCCCTGGGCCCTTCACCCAACGGCCTTTTCGCGCCGTCTTCTGATCCGCGCGCACGCTCCAGAACGCCTCGAATCCTCGAAAATGGTCGAGTCGCAACAAATCCACCGATTCGAGGGCATTTCGGAGTCGATTGATCCACCAATTGAAGCCGGTTGCCGCCAACTTGTCCCACCGGTATACCGGCGTGCCCCAAAGCTGCCCGTCCTTGCTGAAATAATCCGGCGGAACCCCGCCCACATATCGCGATTCTCCATCGCGCCGCAAGTCAAAAAGCTCGCGATTGCTCCAAACGTCCGCACTGTTGTGTTCCACATAGAACGACATATCGCCCATGATCGATATGTTCCGCTCCGCGCAATATTTGTGCAGCGCCTGCCACTGGCGGAAAAATTCGTATTGCTCGAATTTGTGATAGCGGATCGTTTCTTGCGACGGGTTCTTCCGCGGATCAAACTTGGTCCACGCCACGCCGCGGTTCGCCTCCTGCAACGCCATAAACAACGCGTATTTCTCCAGCCACCAGGAGTGCTTCCGCGCAAACCGCGAATACTCCGGAGTCACCGAGAAATTGCGAAACGCTTTTTTCAGCAACGATTCCTTGTAACTCCGCACCGCCGCGAACGCGACGCGCCCGGCAGGGAAGTACGGCGCGGATCGCAACTCCCGGCGCGAAAGGTATCCCTCCTCCGCCAGCAATTCGGGGCTGATCAGCAAACAATTGCCCGCGAACGTCGAACAGCATTGATAAGGAGAATTTTCCGGCCCGGTAGGACTCAGCGGCAGCACGCACCACAGCTTCTGCCCCGCTTGCGCCAGAAAATCCACGAATCGCCGGCTCTCTGGCCCCAGATCGCCAATGCCAAATTTCCCCGGAAGAGAGGTTGGGTGTAGCAGGATTCCGCTGCTGCGGCTGATTTTCACAAGGAACCTGTCGGCCTCAAGCCAGTTTGCTGCTTCCCTGATTGTTTTTCAAACTGGCAATTTTCACCAAAGAACGCAGTACCTCCGCCACGCTCCACGCCTGGGCCACGCAGCCGCGGTGCGTATAGGGCGGCTCCGCGTCGAAAATTTCGCCGATTGATCCCACGGTATTGTTCATCAGCCGTTTATCGAACGCCCCCAATAAATTGGGCGCCTCATCCAGTTTCTCTGGATGCAATTTCAGCCACGCATCGATATAGGGCCCGATGAGCCAGGGCCAGACGGTGCCCTGATGATAAGCGGCGTCGCGGTCGCGCAAATTGCCAAAATACTTGGCCTTAAAATCCTTGTCGCGGGGTGAAAGCGATCGCAAACCCACCGGGGTCAACAATTCGCATTCCACGCAGCTCATCACCAAGGCCCACTTGTCCTGCTCCAGCACAGGAAAATCCAGTGAGATCGCGAAAATCTGGTTCGGCCGCAACGCGGGATCGTCTCCATTTTCGCCATCCACCACATCGTACAAATATCCGCCCTGCTGATACCAAAACCGTTTCTGAAACGATTCCCGGCACTTCGCCGCGTGCTCTCTCATCTCGGCCGCTTTTTCTGACTGCCCGTGTTCTTCCAGCCACTGCGCCATATAACAAAGCGCGTTGTACCAAAGCGCGTTGATCTCCACCGCCTTGCCACGCCGCGGCGTCACCACCCAGTCGTCCACCTTCGCGTCCATCCACGTCAACTGGTAACCAGGCGCGCCTTGCTTCAATAATCCGTCCTCCGGATCCACGCCAATTCCAAAATCGGTTCCCTGCAGGTGAAGACGAATAATCTGTTGCAGCAGCGGCAGCATTTGCGAAAGGAACAGTTCGTCCTCGGAAGCCGCCAAATATCTCGCTATAGCATGAAAAAACCAAAGCGTCGCATCCGCTGTGTGGTACAAGCCTTCCGCGCGCCCCTCGGGAAACATATTGGGAATCAGCCCGTGTCGCACGTAATGCGCGAACGTGCGCAAAATCCATCCCGCTTCCATATGCCGCCCGGTGGTCAACGCCAGCCCTTCAATCGTGATCATGGTGTCGCGGCCCCAGTCCGTGAACCACGGATAACCCGCGATGATCGACCGCACATCATCCCCCGCCGCGCGCGCGCGCAGGCTGTCCTCCCCGCGTCCTTCAGGAACAATGATGAACTGGTCCGCCGCCAGCACCAGTTCCGCTGCCGTGCTGTCTTTCGGCACGCTCGTGGCCCGCGCCAGCAATCGTTTCCGCCTGACAATCTCCGCGGAATTCGCGTAGTCCGGAGTAACGGCGCGTATCGCATCCCAAGATTCGCTCGATGCCACCAGCGTCACCGGATCGTCCGGCGTCAGCAACACGGAAAAATATCCAGGACTCCATAAATCGCCGCGCGCCGCATACCCTCGGCTCTCCTCGATGCGATAGACAATTTCGTGATAACGCGCGCGATCCATCGTCAGAGATTTGTTGCGCCCGTGCAGGACCATCCTTAACGGAGGAATATTCGTTTGCGAGGCAATCTCAAACGTATCTTCAAGTACCGTAAACGCATAATTTCCCGCCAGCGGCGTGTTTACCGGAGCTTCATGCGGCCGGAAATTGATCGACGGCCGCAGGCTCAGATTGATTCCCGCCCCGTTCTTCAGCCGGTAATTCACATGCACGGTGTTTTGCCGGTGTACCATGATCACGCGTTTTTCCATCAGCAATTCGCCGAATCGAAACATCCACACCGGAATGCCGTCTTCCAGCCGGAATTCCTCGAGGTATTCCGCGCCTTGCGTTTTCAGCGGAGCATCTACCCGTTCTTCTCCGCTCAATTGCACCGATAAGCCGTTGGGAATTTCCACCCGCTCGATCAAATCGTTCAACATCATGATCCGACCAAGCGGTGTGGGCAGCGCGGCCACAAGGTAGCCATGAAATCCGCGCGTAATCACTCCGGCAAGAGTTCCGGAAGCATACCCGCCCAATCCATTCGTAACCAACCATTCTTTATCCAATAAACTCGCATGCGATTCCGTCTGGGATTTTCGATACGCCACGCGGCAAAGTGTTTCGCTCATGATGCCGCCGGACCTGTTTCTTTCTTCCGCGGTCGTAGCACCACCGCCGCCTGCGCGGGAATAATCCAATTCTGGTCCTCAGTGTCCAGTGCCGCGGTTCCATTTCCGCCGTATTTCACGTCTTCTGTCGACCACAATGTTTCCCACGCCTGATTTTCCGGCGGCGCCAGCAGCGGCACCGGCGCTGGATTCAAAAACAATTGCACTCCCAGGTTCACCACCAGCAACCGGTCGTCCCGATACTGCGGCGAGAAAAATCTCACTACAAACGCTTCCGGAGACAGAACCGCTCCGTCCAGATCTGTAGTCTGCCGGGAAAATAGCGGTTCGTTCTTTCGGAGTTTCAAGAGATCGCCATGCAGCGCATAAATCTCTCCGTGCTTTTCCCGCTCGGAAAAATCCAGCTTGCACTTCTCAAATGTCGCTCTCGCGCAGGGATCGTCGTAACGAATTCCGCCCGCCGCCAGGCTGCGCCACTGCTTCATAAAATCGGCGCGCCCTTTGCGAACCAGTTCCGCCAGCTTTGGCTCGTGATCCGCGAAAAAAAGGAATGGCGCGGACGACGCAAATTCCTGCCCCTGAAACAGCATCGGCGTCCCCGGCGCCAGCAGGCAAACCGCGGTCAATGCCTTATATCGTCCAAACGAAGTCAGCTCATGAAGCCGCAATCCTCGCGCGGGATTTGCCACCTGGTCGTGATTCTGCAGAAACGTCACCATCGCCGCCGGATTAATTCCCAGCGTGCTCCCGCCGCGCCGCTTCTTCTGCCAGCTATACCACTGCCCCTGATACAAAAACCCATGCTTCATGCACGACAACAATTCCTGCGATGATCCAAGATAATCCGCGAAATACGCTTCCCGGCTTCCCGTCGCCGCCACCATCGCCGTGTGATGAAAATCCTCATTCCATATGGCATCCAGCGCGTAGCCGCCAGCCGCTTTCGCTCTCACCAGCTTTGTGTCCTGCGTCTCGTTTTCCGCCACCACAATAATGCTGCGCGGTTGCGCCGCCCGCCGCGCTTTCTCCACGATTTCCTCCAGAATATGTATCTTCGACGAATCGGTAATCGAATGCGTTGCGTCCAGCCGCAGCCCATCCAGGTGGAATTCCTTTATCCAGTAAGCCGCGTTGCACGCGAAGAATTCCCGCACCGGCCCATTGTTCTCGCCGTCGAAATTAATCGCCGCGCCCCACTCCGTCTGCCGCTCCCTGGAAAAATAGCGTTCCGAAAACGTCGGCAGATAATTTCCATCCGGGCCAGCGTGGTTATAAACCACATCCAGCAGCACGCCGATGCCTTGCGCATGCGCTTCATTCACAAAAGTTCGAAAATCGTCCGCCGTCCCGTAATTCCGCGTCGGCGCGAAATAATCCACTCCGTCGTATCCCCAGCCGAACGCCCCCGCAAAATCGCAAACCGGCATCAACTCAATGGCGGTGATCCCCAACTCTGCAAGATGGGCCAACTCGCCGATCGCCGCCAGCCACGTCCCTTCGCGCGTAAACGTACCGATATGCATTTCGTAAACGACCTGGTGCGCCAGCCGCAGGCCGGGCCACTCCTTGTCAGTCCACGAAAAACGGTTTGGATTTGCGATTTGCGACGGCCCGTGCGGACCCTCTGGCTGAAAGCGAGACGCCGGATCAGGAAACGGCCCTTTGCCGTCGAGCAGAAAAGAATAAGTGTCGCCATCGCGCGCGCCCGCGACGAAGCCCGAAAAAAAACCGTCCGCATCCGCGCGAAGCTCGTGCTCGCGATCCTTCACGCGAACCGAAACGGCCCTATGCCCCTCCGCCCACACGCGAAATGCCACGCCATCTTCATGGAGTTGCGCACCAACGGGGTACCACCATGGAAAGGGAGATGGCATTTATCGCAATGGCTGCTCGCGCCGATTTGTCCTTCGGTCCCGTGGAAATTTATGCCTTCGCTGAGGTCGCATCCGCTCGCTTTGCGGTCAATAGCAAACTTTCATTCTTCAAATAAGCGCTCGCTGTTGCTGGATCGACCGCGCTCGGCCAGTTCGCCACCAGATAAACCGATTCCTCGGTGCGCGTGTGCATGCCATTTCCAGCGCGCCCGTCGCCCGACTGCGTTTTTTCCGCCGCAACCAGCGCGCGCGTCGCATCCACGTTCACGCGAATCTGCTCCGCCGCAAATCCCGGCAGCGGCACATTTACCGTGTACCACGAAGCTGCTTCGCGAATATCGGGAATCCGCCGCAGCACTTCCGATTCCGCCTGCAGCCAGTGCGTCAAGTCATGGCCATCCTCGCCGCCGGCGGCCATAAATAACGAATGCGCCCTGCGCGCAACCGCATCGTTCGCGCGGTCCGGCAATTGGTTATCATTTTTTCGAACTTCCACTTCCGCTAAACTTTCCTTCGATCGTATTGTTCCCGTTTGACTTGCCATGGTCCCTGCTCTTTTCTGAAAACTTGACTCCAACTCCTTTGTAAGCGGTTGCCCCTAAGCGAACAATACAGTAGAACGTGTACCGCCGACGCCAACTCTCTGACATTTAGGTGGCAGTGTTGCGGCGGGGAGTCCCTGCGCGCTGTTCGCCCCGTTAGCTTTCAATCTCCTCCAATGATCAACTACTCCACAGGAACCAGCAGCGCCACCGGGACCACGCTGAACGCATCCGCCAAAACTACTCCCTCTCCATCACTGCGAATCGTCCGCTCCGTAATCACATCCCGCCATCGCGTCACATCACCTTGCGACCCAAGTCCCAGCCGCGCACGCGGAAAATCGCCAGCGGCCAGCCGCGCATCCAGCGACGCAATCGCCAAGAATCTTCCCCGCTCTGTACTCCGCAGAAATGCGTAAACCCTGGGTGCTCCCTCATCCGAAGTCTGCAAAGCTTCATAATCCCCGCGCTCAAACACCTCGGAGTTTTGCCGCCTGAATGCCAGCAGCGTCCGAATCAGCTCCAGTTTGATCGCGCCGTCATGCCAATCCCTCAAAAGCTCGGCAAGAAAAGTGCGCCGGTCCTTTCCGCCAGAATCGCGAAGGCCGCGAAGCATCTCTCGCCGCGCCGCGAAATCGACCGGCCGCCGGTTATCCGGATCAGGCAAACTCAAATTCCACAAATCGCTCCCCTGATAAAAATCGGCCACGCCCGGCGAAGTTATTTTCAAAAACACCTGCACCAGCGAATTCCGAACTCCCATTTCCGCAATCGCCTGCTGGAAGGGAAGAAACGCCTCCAGAAATGTCTGCGCCATTTCTGGATTCAGCGCATCTTTCACAAATTCCGCCAGCGCATTCTCATAAGGCGCGTTTGGCGAAATCCAGTTCGAACGAACCCGCGCCTCTCGCACGGATTTGATCATCGCCCCCTGCAATCGCCCGGCATATTGCCCGAGCGCCGCCACATCCAGCCCGCGCGGCAAGGACAATTCCGCCGGCCAAGTCGCAATCAAATTCTGAAAAAATAAATATTCGTCATTCCGCGCAGGCGGCGCCGTGCCTTCCACATCCCCGCGTCGGGCCCGCAAGATCCGGCTCCATGCCCCAACTTTCGCCACCCACTCGTCCGGCACCAGTGACAACGCCGCGAGCCGTGCCCGCGCATCTTCACCATGTTTCACGTCGTGCGTCGATGTCGCCAGCATCGTCCGCGGCCACCGGTCCGCCCGGTGCGCGTTCTCTTTATGAAATGTGGCAACCGACAAGCCAAATTGTTCCGGCGAAGTTCCCACTTCGTTCAACGCGACAAACCGGTTGTAGCGGTAAAGCGCCGTGTCCTCCAGCCCCTTCGCCATCACCGGCCCGCTCAATTGTTGCGCTTTCATTGCGCAGCGAATCGCCGCCCGTTTGTAAAAGTCGCGCGAACTTCCCTCCGCCAGCTTCCCGGTCAGCAGCCGTTCCAGAAACTCAAACACGCTCGCGTCCACTTCCTCTTCATTCTTGCTGGCCTGCGCCACGGCCCAGTGAATGTACCGTTCATCCTCTTCCTGCGGCCCCGATTCGTCCACATAAGTGCGGTACACGGGAAAACAGGCGATGATCTGCAGCAACGCCCGCCGCAAGATGTGCCGCGTAAAATCCGTTGTGCGTAGATCCAGCCTGGCCACGCGCACGGCATCTCGCGCGAGGGCCTCCAACTCGCTGCCCAACTCGTTTTGCATGATCTTGATTTTGGATTCCCGCACAATTTCGCTGAAAGCCTGCGTCTCGCCCGTAAATTCGCGATAAAAGCGGGCCAGCGCGGGCTCCGCCGCAGCATCCACCAGCAAAGCCGTAAGCTGCGCGCAGAATTCGTAACCCGTGGTGCCGTCCACCGGCCAATCCTCGCGCAAGCTTTCATGCGCGCTCAGGATTTTCTCCACCACAATGTAAAACGATTTACCAAAACTGCCGCGAAGCTTTTCTGAATATTCCTTAGGATCGTAAAGCCCGTCGATATGGTCGATGCGCAGTCCCTGCAAGCTGTCTTCCCTCGCCAGGCGCAAAACCAGCCGGTGCGTATGCTCAAAAACCTCCGGCAGCTCCATGCGAATCCCCGCCAATTCGCTGATATTAAAAAATCGCCGGTAATTAATGTCATCCGCGGCCACTCGAAAATGCGTTGGCCTCCAATGCTGGAGGCGAATCAAGGAATCCAGGTTGTCCCACGACTTCACATCGCCAGTGTTTCCCTGAAAACGCTTCAACGCTCCTTCTACCGCCTCGCGCACCTGCGCATCTTTGCCGAAGCGATCCGCCAAATCTTTCTTCAACTCCGCGGCGCGCCCCTGCACATCCGGCAAATGATCCCGCAGGGCCGCGAATTCTCCCGCCAGCGTCTTCTCGACCTCTGTGCCGCCGCCAAAAAGTTCCGGGTAAGACGGCGGCGTCACCGGCAATTTGTGCGTGCCGTACAGCCAAACACTGAACGCCCCGTCGTTCTCATCGAATCGCAATGCAATCTTCGCGGACTCCAGCACCGCCCCATACTGCTCGCCCAGAAATGGCACCAGCAATTTGCCGCTTAAATATTCCGAATGCGAATCCCAGTCGATGTCAAACCATCCCGCGTAGCGAGATTCGCGCCCCCACTCCAGCACATCCAGCCACAGCGGATTGTCCGCGCCTCCCACTCCCATATGATTCGGCACGAAATCCAAAATCTGCTGGAGCCCATGCTGCCGAAAAGCCTGATTCATGCGCGCAAACGCTTCTGCATCTCCCAACTCGCCATTCAGCGCATTGTGATTCGTAACGTCGTATCCATGTTTGCTTCCAGGCCGCGCCAATAAATAAGGCGAAGCGTACACGTGGCTGATCCCGACACCGGCCAGATAGGGCGCAATCTCAGCCGCAGCGTCGAATCCAAAATCCTTGCCAAACTGAATGCGGTACGTAGCGCGGGGAATCATCGACAATGTGCGTTTTCTTCAATCCGGGCGGATTGTTTTCCAGAATTCATCCAACTCGATTTCGGCGTTGCTCTGAATGTCCGATCCTCGGCTATTTCCTAAATCCTATCAGGGGGCCGGAGCTGCAGCCCCGGCATTAAGTGTCAAAAAACCGGGCTTCAGCCCGCGAGGACTCCGGTCCCAGCTCGTTCAATACATCAAAAACACACTCACCGAGCGCTCCGCAATCTCCAGTTCCTCAAGCGGCAAAAATTGCCGGTCCATAACACTCGAGGACACGTTGGTATCCAGCTGCAATTTCCAACCCTTCCCATCCACCGGCTGCGGCAACACAAATTTCACCGGCTCTGTTTTTCCGTTGAAAATCAGCAACAGCGTCGCGTCGCTTCCTCTTTCCCGCACGCCGCTAGCCTGCGCGCGCCCGTCAATCAGCATCCCCACGCATCGCAAGCCCGCATCCCTCCACGTCTCATCATTCATCTCGGCGCCCGAGGGATGAATCCACGTTACATCCTTCACGCCAAGTTCTTCGTTGTACGCCCCAGTCAGAAATCGATTGCGCCGCAACACAGGGTAAAGCTTTCGCAGCGAAGTCAGTGTTTGCACAAAATCGATGGTCGGCCGGTTTTTCTCGGCCAGCGACCAGTCCACCCAGCTCAATTCGTTGTCCTGGCAATACGCGTTGTTATTCCCGCGCTGTGTGCGGTGAAACTCGTCGCCCGCCAGAATCATCGGCAATCCCTGCGCCAGCAAGGTAGTCGCCAGAAAATTGCGTATCTGTTTTTCGCGCAGCTTATTGATCGCCGGATCGTCCGTCGGCCCTTCCACGCCGCAATTCCACGAACGATTGTCCGATGTCCCGTCCCGCCCATCCTCGCCGTTCGCTTCGTTATGTTTTTCGTTGTAACTCACCAGGTCGTTCAGCGTGAACCCGTCATGCACGGTCACAAAATTCACGGAAGTCCACGGCTTGCGCCCTTTGTGGTCGAAAATAGCCGCGGACGCGCAAAGCCGCTGCACTAAATCTCCGATGGACGAACCATTCCTCCAGAAATCTCGAGCCGTATCCCGAAATTTATCGTTCCACTCCGCCCATCCCGGCGGAAATGCGCCCAGCTTGTATCCGTCGGGCCCCAGATCCCAAGGCTCCGCGATTTTCTTCACTTCCTGGAGCACGGGATCTTGGCCGCAGACCGCCAAAAACCCACTCTGCTGATCGAAGCCGTTTGTCTCGCGGGCGAGAATTGTCCCCAGGTCAAACCGGAATCCATCCACCTGCGTTTCCTCGTGCCAGTAGCGCAAACTGTCCGTCACCATCTGAATCACGCGGGCGTTTGAGATATTCAGGGTGTTGCCCGTTCCCGTATCGTTCACGTAATACCGGGGGTTATCCGCATTCAGCCGGTAGTAACTGGCGTTGTCGAGTCCTTTGAACGACAGCGTCGGCCCCAGTTCATTGCCTTCCGCCGTGTGGTTGTAAACCACGTCCAGAATCACTTCGATGCCGGCGTCGTGATAGCGCGCGATCATCTGCTTGAACTCATTCAGCGTGTTTCCGGAGTCCGCCGCGTAACGCGGGTCCGGCGCAAAAAATCCAATGGTGTTGTATCCCCAATAATTCGTCAGCCCTTTTTCCTGCAAGGCGCGGTCGTCCACAAACGTGCACACCGGCAGAAGCTCGATTGCCGTCACGCCAAGGGACTTGATATATTCCACCACCTGCTTCTGCGCCAGCCCCGCATACGTCCCGCGCTTTTTCTTCGGCACCATCGGATGCCGTTTCGTGTAGCCCTTCACGTGCAATTCGTAAATGACGCTTTGATTCCACGGCGTGGCGTGCCGCCGTGTCGTGCTCGGCCGCCAGCGAAATTCCGGATTCACCACCACGCACTTCGGCACAAACGGAGCGCTGTCTCGTTCATCGAACGAAAGATCGGTATTTTCCGCTCCTACCTTGTATCCATAACAAGCGTCGTTCCATCGCAGCGAACCAACATGCAGGCGCGCGTAAGGATCAAGCAGCAGCTTGTTCGCATTGAACCGATGCCCTTTCTCGGGCTCGTACGGGCCATGCACGCGAAACCCATACACCGTCCCCGGCCGGAGATCCTTCACGTAACCGTGCCAGATTTCATCGGTGAATTCAGGCAGCTCGATGCGCTGCTGTTCTTCTTTGCCCGCGTCGTCAAACAGGCACAGCTCCACCTTCCTCGCATGCGCGGAAAATAGCGCGAAATTCACGCCCTGCCCGTCCCATGTTGCTCCGCGTGGATTCGGTAAGCCTTCGCTGACCTGCAGATCCTTTAATTTTCGGAAATGATTGGAGCCCCAATTATACAAATCGGCCAAACCGACCCGGTCCAGGATCTGATCCTCGATCATGTTTGTATTTGCACCCACTCCTGACAGAAGTATGAGCCCGTCTTGTCCCCAGATACATTAAAGCTGCGGTATTCGCCGCCGGATTGCCATGAACGCTTTTCCGTAAAACCCGCGGCAATACCCTGTATACCATTTTCGCTGCATTTCATTGATGCCGCGCAAACCGCAACCGACGCACCGGCGTAGCGGCTCGACTCACCCTTTCACCGCGGCACGGATTTTCAGCGAGCCCGCCACCGCGCTCGCCAACTCCTCATTCCCGTGGATCGCGTCCATCAGCGCCTTGCTGATTTTGTCGTCGATTTCCGCCGCATGATTGAGGTCCACCGGATAGCGCGCAACCAGTTCCGGCCCGCTGTCCGCGAATTGCAGCCGGTGTTCCGGCGCCGGTGGATTGATCGCGATATCCGTCGGATCAAAATTTCGCCGGTGCCACAGCGTATCCAAACTGTATTCCTTGTAAACGGGACTGACCGCGGCATGGAGCGCGCCCTCCACCAATTCATAATCCGCCTTCGCCGATAGCGGAATCACCGCCTCATGCCAGGTATACCGCGTGCCGGGCAGTTGCTTGAACAGCGGAGTGGTCGCCTGGAACAGCACCGCATTCGAAAACACCACGATTCTTCCGGTCGGATACAAGTCCGCTCCCGTTCCCGCGAATTCCATCAAGTAAAATCGCACCAATCCCACATCGATGACGTCACCCGTCACTCCCGCCACGCTCACGCGATCGCCCACGCTGATTCCGTATCGCCCAATCACAAAAAAGTATGCCGCCACGGACAGCAGAATCGTCTGCAGCCCCACCGCGATTCCCGCCGTCAACAATCCCGCAAACGTCGCCAGGGAACTGAACTCGCTCGCAAATCCCATCACAATCACAACAAAAATCAGGAAGCCCATCACAAACCGGCGGATGACCATAAACTGACGGCGCCTTCTGGGGTCGTGTATGTAACGGAAGGTCAGCCGCCTCCAGATTTCGGCCAATCCCAGCACGAGCCCCACCGCCACCAGGATCACCGCCACTCGCGACAGCAAAGCGATCAACGTGCCGCGCGATTCATTTGTGTGCGCTTTTCTCCATTCCAGTAAATTTGACCGGCTCTGATCCAGCACCAGCACTTCTTCGCTCAAGGGCACCAGCGCTCCGGATAGTGCTTTGAAGCGTTCCGTCAACGCGTCGTATTGGTCCCGGGTCACTCCCGTCTTCGCCGCCAGATCCTTCTCTTGCTGGAAAGTGTTCGTCAAGGCATTTCGCAGCGGCGTTCTCAATCCGGTCGCAATTTTCTGTACGCTGTCGTTTTCATCCAGCCGCTGTTCGATCGAGCGTATGCTCTGCATCTCTCCGTACAGCGTAACCAATTGCCCCACCATTCCCGCCTTCGGCGCAGCGGTCGCGGCCTTTGCGTTGGTCGCTGTCCCCGGTTTCGTGTTCACTTGCGTTTCCAGCACTTCCGGCACAGACCGCGCCAGCTCGTTGATGCTTCCTTTTAATCCCGTGCCTTCCGTGGCGCTCTGTTCCACGAACGCTTTCAATTGTTGGACCGCGCTAAGAGCCGCTTTGTCCAGCGCCAGCTTGCCTTCCAGCGATTGCTGCTGCGCCGCAATATCGTTGGCATTCTTTCCCTTTGGCCGTTGCTGCTTGAGCGCCGCAATTTGCGACTCATCATCCGCAATCCTCTGCGAAACCTCGTTCTGCATCTGCGTATACTTCTGAGCCGGTCCAGTCGGTGCGCGGCCGTTCGCCCCGTTTTCCCCCGCGCTGGTCTGTGTTTCCAAATCCGCCTGCGCCCGCGCCGATTGGAATGCCAGCCGCACCACCTGCGCCCCATAATTCTCCGCATTGCTCAGATAAATCGCATCGCTTGGTTCCGTTCCTGCCGGCACCTTGGTCGTCAGATTCTTGTACCAGTTGATCGCCACATTCAGGTGCATCAGCACATCGCCGTTATCGTTTCCCCCGCCGTTCTGCGCGCTTCCCCACGGCGCGATAATCGTGAGCGCCATTGCCACCGCAAACGCAGCCGCACCTATTCGTATTTCGTCTCGCCTCTTCACGATTGCACTCCCACCGGCCCCGCTACCGCTCCATCCGTCTGCGCGCCCGGCAATATGCTCAGATTCGGCGGGTAAATCCACAGCACCATCCAGATGAAGGCCCGCCAGCGTTCTATAAATCCGCGAAATGTCCCGCAGCCAACGCCGTGCGCATTCCTACACCCGTCCGTACGCACCCGAACCAAAGCTCGTCTCACCATCAAGCTTGCAATCCCCAACCTGCCAGCCACAATCCAGCACATACCCGATGTCCCCTACAGCAATCCCTGTAGGACAGTTATCCCTACGCGCCTTCTTGGCGTAGGCCCGAGCGGGAGAACCTCAGAGAAGAGAAACCCAAGAGTCGTTGCCAAGGCGCGATGAGGTTGCGGACATGGGGCGCGGCGGTGCGGCGCCCCTACGCGGAAAAACCAGGACCCACCCTTCGCAAAAGGCGCTCTGAGTGGGGCACCCAGGAACCGACAAACCCCTCCCTTAATTTGCTATCCTAACCGCCCATGACCCGCCACTTCCTGATCGATACCGACACCGCCTCCGACGACGCCGTAGCCCTGATCATGGCTCTCCGCAATCCGCATATTGACGTCGTGGCCATCACCACCGTCGCCGGCAACGTCCCCGTCTCGCAGGCCTCCCGCAACGCCCTGTACACCGCCGAACTCTGCAAGTCCACCGTCCCCGTTTTCACGGGTGCCGAAAAACCCCTCAGCCGCCCCCACCACAGCGCCGACTGGTTCCACGGGCGCGACGGGCTGGGCGATCGCGGCTATCCTCCGCCTACGCGCGCCGCGGAACAACGCAACGCCACCGACGCCATCATTGCCGCCATCGAAACCCATCCCGGCCTAGTCCTGGTCACGCTGGGCCCGCTTACCAACATCGCGCTAGCCATAGAAAAACGGCCCGCCATCGCCGCCAAAGTCAGCCGCTGCGTCGTGATGGGCGGCGCGCCGTGCTGCGAAGGCAACGTCACGCCCGCCGCCGAGTACAACATCTGGTGCGATCCCGAAGCCGCTCGCATCGTCGCCCGCAGCGGCCTTCCCATCGAACTTGTCGGCTGGCACCTCTGCCGCGAGGAAGCCGTCCTGAATCCTTCGGACATCCGGCATGTCCTCAACTTCAACAATCCCGTGGCCACATTCGCCATTGAGTGCAACAGCCGCGCTCAGGAAGCTTTCTTTGTGCAAACCGGCCAGCACGGCATTTCCTTGCCCGATCCTGTAGCCATGGCCGTCGCTTTGGATCCTTCCATCGTCACCGCGCAGTCCGATCACTTCCTCGAAATCGAGTGCGACAGCGAACTCACCCGGGGCATGACCGTTGTCGACCGCCTGAACGTCGTCGCCGACGAACGCAATCGCGCCGTCTGGGCCCAAGGCCTCAGTACAGGCCACAAAGCCGCGATTCTCTGGACCATCGACAACGGCCGCTGGAAGCAAGCCCTTTACTCCGCGCTCAAGTAGCGTCACGCCTGCGCAAAACAAATTGGTTGTCAGCCGCCTTAGAAAATGGCATCGTCTCCCAACCGGGGGATCGACAACATTCCCGATGGTCACGGAGATACACGGACGGGTGCGTGTCCCGAAGCCAGTTCAGAAGCTGCAGGGGAAGGGAACGCGGCCGCGCGCAGAACTACTGCTACGGTTGTCTCTGCAAAGCAATCCCGAAGCACTTTGTCTGGTTCGCGCCACAATGCAACGAGCCACCGAGGTCGTACATTTTCCTGAAGCCGAATCTCGCGCGATTGTCCGCTCCGTCGACGAAGCCCTCGCCAACATCATCCGCCACGCCTACAAGAACCAACGCGGCCTCCCGATCGAAGTCGCCTGCTGGCGCTTGCTTCCCGACCCGCGCGCCAATAAACCGGGCGGCGGCCTGGAAATTCTTATTTCTGACTCCGGCCCTCCCATCGATCTTGCGAAGCTTCGCGGCAGGTCTCTCGAAGAGATTCGTCCCGGCGGTTTGGGACTGCACTTTATGAAACAGAGCATGGACGTAGTAGAATTTCGCCGCAAGAATGGCAAAAATCTGCTGCGCATGGTGAAATATCTGGCACCGTCCAAGCCGGAAGAAAAATCTCAAGGAGACTAGACTGTGCAGATTGCTGCCCGACCATCTGACCGAATGACCATTTTGGATATCTCCGGCGATATCGACCTGGCGAATTCTCCGGCCATGCGCAAAGTGCTTCTGGGAGAGATCAAGGAGAAGCACACGCCCAAAGTCCTTCTCAATCTCAAGAACGTGCGGTACATCGACAGCTCCGGGATAGCTTCCCTCGTGGAGGGCCTCAAAGCCGCCCGCGATAACGGCGCTCGTTTGATTCTCTACGGTCTGAGTCCCTCGGTGAGGGAAGTGCTGGAGCTCTCTCGCCTGCAGAAGATTTTTGAAATCTACGAAACAGAAGAACAAGCCCTCGCGTCCTAAGGGCCGCAAAGTTTCCGGAATCAGGTCGACGCTTACTTGGAACTTATTCGAAAAATCGGTAGTACCGTGCTCGGCGGTATTTCTTACGTCGGCGAGCTGACGATGTTGACCGCTCGCGCGGCGTATTTCACCTTCATCGGGCCATTCCAGGGCAAACACGCGCGCATTCAGAAAGCTGTCTCTCAAGCCATGGAAGCGGGCGTGCGCGCCCTTCCGATTCTTTCCCTCATCACCTTTTTCATAGGCTTGATCCTTGCTCTTCAGGCTGCCTACGAGTTGAAGCGCTTCGGCGCCATGAGCTTCGTCGCCAGCGCCGTGGCCCTGTCCATGACCCGCGAATTGGGTCCGCTGATCACCGCCGTCATTGTCATCGGCCGTTCCGGTTCGGCCTTCGCCGCCGAAATCGGCACCATGAAAGTGACGGAAGAAATCGACGCGCTCGAAACCATGGCCATCGATCCTGTCGACTTTCTCGTCGCCCCAAAATTCGTTGCCATGATCGTGATGCTGCCTTGCCTGACCATCTGGGCCAATTTCATGGGCATTCTCGGCGGCTCGCTGTTCGGTGTGCTCAAGGCGGACTTCACCTTCCAGCGCTACCTCAGCGCTTCGCTCGAAGCCCTTTTCCTGCGCGATGTGGTCACCGGCCTGATCAAGAGTTTCATGTTCGGCGTCACCATCACAGCTGTCGGCTGCCTGGAGGGCTTCAACACCGGCGGTGGCGCGGAACAAGTGGGCCGTTCCACTACCAAAGCTGTGGTCGTCTCGATTTTCCTTGTGATTTTGGTTGATCTCATCTTTACAATGCTGTTCTTTGTTTTGTCGACTTAACCCTTATGGCCAAACTACCAACAACTTCGTCGGCGGAACTCTCCGGTCCCATGATCTCGATACGCGATCTCCGGGTCAGCTACGATGGCGGCCGCGAAATACTTCACGGGATCAGCTTTGATGTGCAGCGCGGCGAAACTCTCGTGATCCTGGGCGGCTCCGGCTCCGGCAAGAGCACGTTGCTGCGCACCCTTGTCGGCTTGCAAATTCCCACGTCGGGCGAAGTCTGGATTCGCGGCAAAAATTTCGCC
Organism: Candidatus Acidiferrales bacterium; assembly: GCA_963709705.1. Classification (GTDB taxonomy): domain Bacteria; phylum Acidobacteriota; class Terriglobia; order Acidiferrales; family UBA7541; genus Acidiferrum. Next base: position 730,804 of record CAVPXU010000008.1, on the reverse strand, counting down.
GCCATCACCGGCGCCGAACGCGACGAAATTCGCACGAGGCTGGGCATGTCTTTTCAAGGCGGCGCTTTGTTCGGCTCTATGACCGTCGGCGAAAACGTGGCCCTGCCGCTCGTCGAACACACGCAACTGGAACAGTCCACGGTGGAAATCATGGTGCGCCTGAAGCTGGACCAGGTCGGGTTGTCCGGCTTCGAGGATTATCTTCCTTCGCAACTGAGCGGCGGCATGAAAAAACGCGCCGCCGTCGCCCGCGCCCTCGCCATGGATCCGGAAATCCTCTTCTTCGACGAGCCTTCCGCCGGACTCGATCCCATCATAGCCGCGGGGATCGATCAATTAATTCTGGAGTTGAAAAAGGCGTTTCACATGACGATCATCGTGGTCACGCACGAACTTGCCAGTGCCTATTTGATCGCCGACCGGATGGTATTGATCAACAAAGGCGATGTGGTTGCGATGGGCACGGTCCAGGAAATGCAAAACAGCAAGCATCCCAAGGTGCGGCAGTTTCTCGATCGCGTCCCCGAACCCGCGGTTGCTCAGGAATTGGATTATCTGCAAATGCTGACGGAACCTTCCTCCAAGCTGGGTGAAGGCCGTCAGGGGAAGAGCAGGTAGAGATGGATGCCAGGCGTGAGCAGGTCTTTGTCGGTGTCTTTGTTCTAGTGGCGGTCGCGCTCTTGATCTTCGCGGTGTTCGTCTTGGCCGGCGTTTTTACGACTTCCGCCACGATGTACCACGCGAGGTTTCACAACGCGGCCGGGCTCGAACCTGGCGCCACGGTTCGCTTCGAAGGCGGTCCCAAGATCGGGCGCGTCGAAGCCCTGAAGATTGATCCCACCGATCCTTCTCTCATGGACATGCAGTTCAGCGTGGAAAGCGGTATTCCCGTGAAGACCGACAGCCGTGTTTCCATCCTCAGCTTCAGTCCCCTCGGCGATAACCACCTGGAAATCAGGGCAGGTTCTCCCAGCGCCCCGCGGGCCCCGAATGGCGCACTGCTGCCGTCCGATCCCTACATTGGCTTTAACGATCTCACCGCGCAAATCAATACCCTGGCGCCCAAGGCCCAGGAATTGTTGACGAATCTAAACGATCGCGTCATCCAGCTGAAAGTCACCGTCGATCGCGTGAACGATCTCCTTAACGACAGGAACCGCGAAAACGTCTCCGCCTCTCTCTCCAACCTCCATGGAATGCTCGAAGAGAATCGCCCCCAGATCAAACACACTTTGAACAATGTCAGCGTCGCATCGGACAAAATCGCTCCGCTCCTCGATCAGATCCAGAAGACCATCAACCAGGCCGATGGCACGCTGAAAAAAGTCGATAGCCTGGTTGGCGATAACAAGGAAGACATACGCGCTTCCGTGATCAAACTTAGGCAAGCTCTGGATAATGTGAACGCCATCACCGTTCAGGTCCAGAACCTGCTGGACAACAACGATTACAACATTGAGGAACTCTTGAACAACCTCCGCATTGTTTCTGAGAATTTGAAACAGTTCACGGACACCATCAAGACTCGTCCCTCAACTTTGATCGAACCCGGGACCCGTCCCGACCGCAAGCCTGGAGACAAGCCATGATCGTCACTTCTTTCCGTTTTCTCAGCTCAATCCTTCGCCGCAATTCCTGGCCGGCTCGCCGCCTGTCGCTTCTTGCCGCGTGCGCTCTTGTTTCCTTCGCCATGGCCGCTTGTGGTAGTCCTCGTCCCATCAAGTACTACCAGATCAGCTATCCCACAAAGTCTGTGGTCGCGCCGGACGCCATAAACACCGCTCTCATGGTCCGTCCCTTCGAATCCTCCCATCTTTATCTCGACAACAAAATCGTTTACGGCTTCGATTCTCCGGAAATGGGCACGTACGAATACCAGCGCTGGGCCGATCCGCCGGTCGAAATGTTGCAGTACGCCCTGATCCGCGGCCTCCGCGCCTCTGGCCGTTTCAAAGCCGTTTACAGCCTGCGCGCTGATCCCGAGGGCCGGTACATCCTCGCCGGCTACCTCTACGATTTTAAGGAAGTCGATGGACCAACCATCGTGGCCCGCCTCAGCTATGTTGTCCGCTTGCGCGATCGCAAAACCGGCACGACCGTCTGGGAACATTCCTACAGTTACGATGAGCCGGTCGCCGAAAAAACCGTCTCTGCCTTGGCCGCCGGCATGGACAAGAACATCCAGCGCAGCGTTCAGGAAATCCAATCCGGCCTGGACGAATACTTCCGCGCCAACCCAATCCAATAAAAATTCCCGACAATTGCATTACACTATGATCAGGGAATAAATTCAGTGCTTAGTCCGGTAAGTTCCTCTCTTCAAGGGGCCAGGGCTTCAGCCCTTGCATAAACTTGCAGGTGGAATGAGCTTTAGCACCTGAGGACTCGACTTCCGGAATACAACATTTATGACACCTGCAGCCGTCGACAAAAAAGCTCCATTTCCTTTCCTCGACCTCAAGGCCCAGTTCGCCTCCATCCGCGAAGAAGTCCTCGCCGCCGTCACCACCGTCCTGGAAAGCCAGCAATTCATTCTCGGTCCCGAAGTAAAACTCTTCGAAGAAGAAATCGCCACCAAAGCCGGGGCAAAATACGCCATCGGCTGCGCCTCCGGCACCGACGCTCTGATCCTCGCCCTCATGGCCGCGGGGATTGGTCCCGGCGACGAGGTGATCACCACGCCCTTCAGTTTCGTCGCTACCGCCGGCTCCATCTTTCAACTCGGCGCCAAGCCCGTCTTAGTTGACATCGATCCCGTCACCTTTAATCTCGATCCCAAAAATATCGAACCCGCCATCAGCGCAAACACCAAAGCCATCATGCCGGTCCATCTCTTCGGGCTTCCCGCCGATCTCGGTCCCATTCTCGCGATCGCTAGATCCAAGAATCTTGTTGTCGTGGAAGACGCCGCGCAAGCCATCGGATCTCGCTACAACGGCCGCTTTGCCGGAACCTTGGGCGATTTTGGCTGCTTCAGTTTCTTTCCTTCCAAAAATCTCGGCGCTGCCGGCGATGGCGGCCTGATCACCACCAACGATCCCGCCAAGGCCGAGCGTCTGCAGATGCTGCGCGTTCACGGCAGCAAACAAAAATATTTTCACGAAATTCACGGCGTCAACAGCCGCCTGGACGCGCTGCAAGCCGCCATCTTGCGCGTCAAACTCCGCCATCTGGACGCCTGGGCCGCCGGCCGAGCCAATCGCGCGCAACGCTACCGCCAGCTCTTCGAACAAGCCGGCCTCGCCCCCTTCATCACTCCTCCGCCAGTCCCACCCTCCTCCTTCCACCACGTCTACAACCAATTCACGATCCGCGCGCAACGCCGCGACGAACTAAAAGAGCACCTAACAAAATCCAACATCCCCTCCGAAATCTACTACCCCCTGTGCCTGCACCTCCAAAAAGCCTTCTCCACCCTCAACTATCGCCCCGGCCAATTTCCCATCGCCGAATCCACCAGCCACCAAGTCCTCTCCCTACCCATCTTCCCCGAACTATCCGACGCCCAACAAAACTCCGTCGTCCACTCCATCGCCAACTTCTACGTCCCCAAATAACGCTGAGTTGAGATCCTTCGTCGCGGACTCCTCAGGATGGGTGGGTTTCTTGTTTTGGTGTCAGAGAGAGTAAATCCAGGATGAAGAACCAATCTCCCGCTGAATCTCTCCACACGGCCGTAACCTTTTTCATCACCCCAATTCTCGCGCGCATCCTTCCTGTTCCCCATAACTTACAACCCCCCGCCCAACTCTTCCTCTTGCCCCCGCTGAGAAACGCATCATCCCCCACCATTTCCTCTCTCTACCCATTCCCCACAAAACATCCATAACTCCTTCCCCACAAACTGATTAACGCACCAGCCCATCTCCGTCGACCGTGGCCACCCGATTGCCCTTATAAGTATTGAAAATTAGAAGCAAAGACCAACAGAGGAGAGCCGCCATGACAGTCATTCTGATGCTCGCAATGTTCGCCATCTTTCTCACCATCGACTACGTTCGCAAGGGCAGGGAAGCCCGCGAAACCGCCGCAGCCCGCGAAGAAGCGGAAGCCGTGCTGCCGCGCGCCTTGCCAACCATCGTCGCCGGCTTCGAACTGCCAACAAATCGCAGCTACCATCAGGGACACACTTGGGCGCAGCAGGAAAGCCCCACATTAGTACGCGTGGGCATCGATGATTTCGGCGCGCGCCTGGCTGGCAAGATCGGCGAAATCTCTCTTCCAAAGCGCGGCCAGTGGCTCCGTCAGGGCCAGAAGTTCGCCATCCTCATGCGCGACGGACAGAAAACCGAACTCGTTTCCCCCGTGGAAGGCGAAGTCACCAGCGTCAATGAAGCGCTTCTCGAAAACGCTTCCATGCTTAATAACGATCCTTATGGCCAAGGCTGGTTCGTCTCCGTGCTGGCTCCCGATCTCGCCATCAATTTCCGCAATCTTCTGAATGGCACGCTGGCTCGCAAGTGGATGGCGGAAGCTTCGAGCCGCCTGCAGATGCGCATTCCCGCTCTGGCCGGGGCAGTTGCCCAGGACGGCGGCGTGGCCGTCCACGACCTCACAGTCCAAATGCCCACCACCAAATGGACCGAAATCACGCGCGAATTCTTCCTGACATAAGCGCACCACCTTTTCCCGAATCCGTTGGCAAAAAAAGAAGGCCCCGGCAAAACCAACCGGGGCCTTGCTCTTTCCCACGTCGTTACAAACCCCACGCCTCCCGCAAAAGAAACACCTCTGCCACGAAAAAAGGCATGTCCCCTCATCCAATAAGACGCTTTTCCGAACCCCTGTAGCAAAACCCCTCAGCTGAAACTGCTTACAGTGAAAAGTGACACTCGTCACATCAACCCATGCCCACCATCACAGGAAACGCTAAATTTCTCAGGCAAACTTTCAGTGGGCCAACGACTATGCGGAGGAATTCATCTCCGGTATCGCCAACCCTGCTGAACTTCGTCACAGGCCGTAGGGGCGCGAAATATCGTGTATCAGAACGCGGCCCAGTCCCAGAAGCTCGCTCCAGAGAGCGCTCCCACCATGAGCAAAGGCATTCTTTACGATGCAACGCAATGCATCGGCTGCAAGATGTGTGAAAGGGCCTGCGCCGAACATCACGGCCTTCCCTATGACGACCACATCGCCGCGGAACAAAAGCAGTCCGAACACAAACTGACGGTAGTACTGAGCAAAGAAGACAAGTTCATGCGCCGGCTGTGCATGAATTGCCAGGATCCCAGCTGCGTTTCCGTTTGCCCGGTGGGCGCGTTTCGCAAATCCCCCGACGGCCCGGTTTCCTACGACGGCGACCGCTGCATGGGTTGTCGCTATTGCATGCTGGCGTGCCCCTTCTTCGTTCCCAAATATGAATGGGCAAAGACGGCTCCGCTAGTTCGCAAATGTGATATGTGCGCGGACCTGGTGGCCAAAGGGCAGCCAACCGCCTGCGCCGCAATCTGTCCCACAGGGGCCACAAAATTTGGTGAACGCGATGCTCTCATCGCCGAAGCCCAGCAGCGCCTCCGGGACAATCCCGGCAATTACGTAAATCACATTTATGGACTGAACGAAGTCGGCGGCACTTCCGTGCTGCTTCTGTCCAGCGTTGCGTTCGAAGAATTCGGCTACCGCACCGATCAAGCGAGCGAACCCATGCCGGAACTCACCTACCGTGTGCTCACTCACGTTCCCGACGTAGTCGCGCTCGGCTCCGTTCTGCTCGGAGGCATCTGGTGGATCACCAATCGACGCATCGAAGTGGCCGCGGCCGAAGCCGCACCAGCCAAACCGTCTGGCACAAAAGCAAAAAAGGATTAAGGACTTCATGACCATGAAAATTCCCAAGATCACTTTTTGGAGAGCGGTTCTCGTTCTGATCCTCGTTCCCGGCCTGTACTCCTTGATCTATCGCCTCACGCACGGCCTCGGGCAATCCACCAATCTCAACGACGAATTTCCCTGGGGCCTGTGGGTCGGGTTCAAACTTTTTTCCGTCGCTCTTGCCGGAGGCGGCTTCACCCTCGCCGCCGTCGTTTACATTTTCAATCTCAAAGCGTATAGGCCGATTCTTCGCGCCATGATCCTCACTGCCTTCCTGGGCTACTCGATGTTCATCGCCTCGCTGATCCTCGATCTAGGCAGGCCTTTCCGCATCTGGCACCCCATCGTCATGTGGAATCACCACTCCGTTATGTTCGAAATTGCCTGGTGCGTCATGCTGTACACCACCGTGCTCGTCCTGGAATTTCTCCCCGTGGTCCTGGAGCATTTCGGCCTGCATCGCCAGCTCGCCTGGCTGCACAACATCATGATTCCTCTGGTCATCGCCGGGGTAGTGCTTTCCACGCTCCACCAGTCTTCCCTCGGCAGCTTGTACCTGATCGTTCCAGAGAAGCTTTATCCCCTGTGGTATTCGCCGCTCGAACCCGTCTTCTTCTTCATCTCCGCCATCGCCGCTGGACTGGCCATGGCCATCTTCGAATCCTGGCACGCCGACAAAGCGTTCCACCAGCGCCTGCAAATCTCGCTGCTCACAGGATTAGGTCGCGTTCTCGCTGTCGTCCTTTCCTTTTATCTCAGCCTGCGCCTGGTTGATCTCATTCGCCGGGGCCAGGTTCACCTTCTCTGGCAGCGCCGCTCGGAAACCTACCTTTTCTATCTCGAGATAGCGCTGCTCCTGGCGCCCATGGTCCTGCTCTTCAAACGCCGCGTCCTCACCAGTCGCACCTGGCTTTATCTCTGCTCCGTACTCACTCTTCTCGGCTTTGTGACCAATCGCATGAATGTCGCCATCACCGGCATGCTGGCCGCCTCTGGCCACAACTATTTTCCAAAGTGGACAGAAATCTCCATCACGCTGGCCATCATCGCCGCCGGGTTCCTGGTCTTCGCTCTTGCCGTGAAGTATCTCCCCATTTTCCCCAACGGCCGCGCCTACGACCCCACTTCCGAGCCAAGGATGCCACGCGCCCCAGCCATCCTTCCGGAGCACAGCCATGCCACCACCTGAAGTATTCGAAGAAGCAGTCTCTTCGGACCGAAGCTGGCAGAAAATCTCCGGCAGTCTCAGTACAAAATTGCTTCTGCTCCTGGTCTCGTCCATGGCCGTCATTTTCGGCGTCCTCGGCTATCTCAACATCCAGCTTCACCGCCGCCACCTTGAACGAGACGCGCTGGCCGACGCCGCCCGGACCAGCAGCGTCATCAAGCGCAACACTTCGTACTATATGCTCCGCAACCAGCGCGACGGCCTCTACCACAGCATCACGGAAATGGCCGACGAGCCCGGCATGGTGCGCATTCGCATCATCAACGATCAGGGCCGCATCAGTTTTTCTTCCGATCCCGCCGAAATTAGCAAATTTGTCGATCGCAATATGAAAGTGCAAGACGCCGCCCCCGTTGGCCGCGACGCCATTGACCTGCCCAACCTCCAGGAAAGTTTCCGCACCTATCGCCTTCCCAATAAGCAGCGCGCGCTCGGCATCGTCGACCCCATCGAGAATTCTCCCGCCTGCAGCAGCGCCGAATGCCACGCGCATCCCGCCAACGCAAAAACCCTCGGCATATTGGACACCGACATCTCGCTGGCCAGCAGCGAACAAAACGTGGCCGAAAGCACTCGCCAGGTCCTCATTTACACCGTCCTTGCGATTCTTGGCGTCGCGATTCTGATATCCGCCTTCGTTCGCCGTATGCTCGGCGGCCCGCTGCGCGCCCTCACCGAAGGCACGCATCGTCTGGGCGAAGGCGACCTGGGCTACCAGATTCCGCTTCAGTCCAGCGGGGAATTGCAGGATCTCGCCAACTCTTTCAACACCATGAGCAGCCAGATTCACGAAGCGCACAACGAAATCAACGCCTGGAACCGCACCCTCGAGGAACGCGTCGAGCAAAAAACGCGGGAGCTCAGCGGCGCGCAGGAAGAAATGCTTCGCGTCGAGCGCATGGCCTCCATCGGGAAACTCGCGGCGGTTGTCGCGCATGAAATCAATAACCCCCTGGCGGGCATCCTCACCTATTCGAAGCTGCTCAAAAAACGACTTGGCAGGGAAGCGCAACCCAACGCGGAAAACATCAACATGCTGGATCTGATGGAATCGGAAAGCCGTCGCTGCGGCGAAATTGTGAAAAACCTGATGACCTTCGCCCGCCCGACTTCCATGAATCGCGAGCCTTCCAATCTCAACGCCCTGATCGACCGCTGCGTCCGCCTTGTTCAGCACCAGCTCACGCTAAAGTCCATCGAACTCCACCTCAATCTCGCCAGCGATCTGCCCTCGGTCCGTTGCGATCCCGGCCAGATTGAACAGGTCATCCTGGCGCTGGTCATGAACGCCATCGATGCGCTCTCGAACGGCGGCAATCTCTTCCTGTGTTCCCGCAAAGATCCGGCCACGGGAGCGGTTCAGGTGGAAGTCCGCGATGACGGAGTCGGCATGCCTCGTGAAGTCCTGGCCAAAATGTTCGAGCCATTTTTCACTACTAAGGAACACGGCCGCGGCCTCGGTTTGGGTCTGGCCATCAGCCGCAACATCGTCGATCGCCACGGCGGCCGCATTGAAGTCGCCTCCGAGCCCGGGCACGGCACCACTTTCACGATTACTTTGCCTCTGCAATTCAGCGCCGCTTTGAAAAACAATTCCCCCGTCGCGGTGGGACCAGGAGTCTAGTCATGGCTACAAGAGCAAATCTTCTCGTTGTTGATGACGAACTTATCGTCCGGGACTCTCTGGACAAATGGTTTCGCGAGGAAGGCTACGACGTCGCCGTTGCCGACAGCGCTCACGACGCCCTCGCCAAAATGGCCGCGAGGCGCTTCGACCTGGCTCTCGTCGACATTAAAATGCCCGGCACCGACGGCGTGGAGCTCCAGCGCCGCATGCACGAAATCGATCCGGACATGCTCGTCATCATCATGACTGGCTACGCCTCCGTGGAAACCGCGGTGGCCGCGCTGAAGAATGGCGCCTACGATTACGTCTCCAAGCCATTCGATCCCGACGACATCGCCCACACCGTTCACAACGCGCTCTCTCACCAGCGCGCCCAAATCGAAAACGCGCGCCTCCGGGAAACCGTCGCTTCGGTAGTGCGGCCGCAGGAAATCGTCGGCCAAAGCGCCGCCATGATCCGCGTCTTCGAAGCCATCCAGACCGTCGGTCCCACCGAGGCCACGGTCCTTATCACCGGTGAAAGCGGCACTGGCAAGGAACTATGCGCGCGCGCCATTCACGCCGCCAGCCCGCGCCATTACAACCCGCTGGTGGTCATCCACTGCGGCGCGCTCACGGAAACGTTGCTGGAAAGTGAACTCTTCGGCCATGAAAAGGGCGCGTTCACCGGCGCGCAGTACCGCAAAAAGGGGAGCTTCGAAGTTGCCGACGGCGGATCTATTTTCCTCGATGAAATCGGGGACATCAGCCTGAAAACGCAAACCGATCTTCTTCGCGTCCTGCAAGAGCGCGAAATCACCCGAGTCGGCAGCACGCATCCCATCCACGTGGACTTCCGCTGCATCGCCGCCACCAACAAAGATGTTCAGAAGTTAGTCGACGAAGGCAAGTTCCGCCCCGACCTCTTCTATCGCCTGAACGTCTTTCAGATCGTTCTTCCGCCTCTTCGCGATCGCAAGGGAGACATCCCCGTCCTCGTTGAGCATTTCGTTCGCAAGTTCTCCGCGTCCATGAACAAGCGCATCACCCGGGTTGCCCCGGCGGCCATGGCCCTTCTCGATCGTTACACCTGGCCGGGCAACGTGCGCGAACTCGAAAACGCCATCGAGCGCGCGATGGTAGTCGCCCAGGAACCGGAAATTCGCGAGGAGGATTTCGCGCTGCGCCTTCCGGTCGCGGAAAACTCCCCGCGCACTCTCGAAGACGTCGAGCGCGAGCACATCCTGGCCGTGCTGCGCGACTGCAAAGAGAATCAAACGCTGGCCGCCGAAGTCCTGGACATCGACCGGGTAACCCTGCACAACAAGCTTAAGAAATATGGCTGGAAGCGAGAGGCGGCGCCCGCCCTGTGAACCATATTCAGTTGCTGCCGTTCGGTTCGGTTCCGGCTGAACTTCTGGCCGGACTCCGCAACGGTTTGCGCCGGGAATTTCTGGTTCCGTGCGAACTCCTGCCGCCGGAGCCCGACCCGCGGTTCGCCTACAACGTCACCCGGCAGCAATATCATTCCACCGAAATCCTCGCGCACATGGGCAACCGCGAAGCGCCGCAATCCGCGCATCTCCTCGGCGTCACCGCCGTCGATCTTTACATCCCGATCCTCACGTTCGTGTTCGGCGAAGCCCAACTCCAGGGGAACTGCGCGCTACTCTCCGCCCACCGCCTCCGCCAGGAATTTTACGGCCTCCCCGCCAATCCCGCCCTCTTCCAGGCGCGCCTGCTCAAAGAAGCTATCCACGAACTAGGCCACACCCTCAACCTCACTCACTGTGAGGACTACCGGTGCGTAATGTCCCCCTCGCACGCGGTGGAATGGATCGACCTCAAATCCCCAACCTACTGCCCCACTTGCCGCTCGCAAGTCACCAAAATCACAGCGATTAAACTCCGCGCCTAATGCAAACCCGCAATTCCAACGCGACGCACGCGATCGCAATTGTTCGCCCACCGGGCGGCGAAGGCGCGACACTCTTCGCGCACACACCACGACCGCAGGCAAACACCAATTCAAATTGTTCTTTGAGTTAAATCGCGAAAAACGAATCAATACATATCGCTGGCGTCGATCTTCTTCCCCGACAATCCCAACTGCAACACTTCCACTTTCTCCGGCCGGTCAAACACTTTACCCGGCCACCAATGCTTGATCAATATCCGGAATCCCCCGAATGCGATTCCCGTTACCGTCGCCACCACCAAAAACAAGCTCGTAAACAAAAATATCTTATACAACATCTGCACCAGCGGCGGATCGGTGGCGGACTGGTGCGGCTCGTTCCACGTCACCGCCGTCTCGTAATTCACCGCGTCCCGGATCGCCTGCGCGTGCATCTCCGATGTCGCCGCAAACACCAACGACAGCATGGACGCTTTCCGCTCAACCTTCACGCCGGCGTGCTTCGCGGACTCCGGCAGCGCCTGCTCCAGATGGTCCCGGTGATTTTCCGCCACCTGCGGCGTGGGATATTGCAGCAACAACAACACGCCGCTGCCATGTTGACCCTGGTACCGCGCCAGCATCGCCTCCGCGTCTGAAACGCCAAATCCCACTTCCTTCACGAGGTCCGCGTACGCCCCCTCGCCCAGGGAACGCATCGCCGAACGGAATCCCTCCGGCCCCAGCGCATATTTCTCCGATCCAAACGTCCGCCATTCCGCCGGCAAATAATTCTTCAGGGGAGGCAGCGGCGTCGAGTCCGCCTTCGCTTTCAACGCGCCCGCAAGCTCATCCAGGCTTTCCGGTTTCGTCTTCGCGGAGAGCGTCGCCTGCACGACGAAATTTCCAACCAGAATCCGCCCGTCGTACTGGCTTAACGCGGAATCTTTGCCTACGCCCATGTTCCGCATGCCGGGCGCCAGCAAAAATGTATAAAACTCATAGGCCGCGCTCGGATCCTTCAACTGAAACACGCGCAGCGTAACCTCATCCTGCCCGTTGCGATAATCCCGCTGCGCGATCCCGCGTAACCCGCATTCCTGGAGCACCTGCTGCGCACCCGTGCCTTGCGCCCAATTGTCGCCCAGGTCTTTCACGGTGATGTTTTTTTCGGGGCCTTGCGCTTCCCAAGCTCCAAAGCGGTCAGGCAGCACAGCGGTTCCTGCAAAGGCACCGGTGCAGCAACAAAAAGCCAGCACAAATAAAGCAATCAGCTTTCGCATGTCTATCTTCATTAATTAGATGCCAACGCCCTAGGTTTGGTTCCCGCCCGCACCTTTGACCCCAAATTGCCAAATAAGCAGGGGCGCAGAACCACCGCACCCCAACCAATTTTCGATTTTCTAATTTAAATTTGCTATTTCTGGTTCCGCGACTGCTCCACGCTCGGCACCACCGGGGCCCGCTTCGGCTGTGCCGCACTATCCATCGCCATGCTATTCATGCTCTCCAAATAAGCCGACACGCCCTGAAACACGCCCTCAGCGATATGCTGCCGGTGTTCCGGCTTCTTCAGCAATTGCTCATCCGCCGGATTGCTCAAGAACGAAATCTCCGTCAGGATCGACGGCATATCCGCGCCAATCAGCACGACAAACGGGGCCTTGCGTACTCCGCGATTCCGCACCGGCTTCGCGGTCTTCTGAATCCGCTTCGAAAGCGAATCTTGAACATCTTCCGCCAATTCCTTGGACTCGTCGATCTTTTCGGTACGCGCAATTTTCATCACCAGGTCTTCCAGGTCGTGAATGCCTTCTTGCGACACCGCATTCTCTCGCGCCGCCACTTCCATCGCTTCCGGCGAGCCCTTCATGTTCAGGTAGTACGTCTCCACGCCCCGCGCCCCATGATCCGGGCTGGAATTGGCGTGAATCGAAACAAACAAATCCGCCTTGGCGTCGTTCGCAATGTGCGTCCGCTCTTCCAGCGGAATAAACGTGTCGTCCGACCGTGTGTACACCACATCCGCGCCCGGCAATTTCTGCTCGATCAATTTCCCAAGCCGCAGAGCAACATCCAGGCACAAATCTTTCTCCATGAGCCCGGTCGGGCCGATCGTCCCCGTATCGTGCCCGCCATGCCCGGCGTCGATGACAATCCGGCTGATTTTCAAACCCAGCGCCCGCGTCAATGTCGATTGCCCGTCGCGCGTCGGCATCGGCGCCGCCACAGGCTGCACCAGGTCTGGCCGGCTCTTCGAAGATCGCGTCAAAGACGTCTTGCTCGGCTCCGGCAATGCTTTCGTCGCGGGAGCGGCCGGAGGAGCTTCCTTCACCGCAATCGTGTCATCCGCAAGCTGCTTCGAGGAAGCCGGTGGTGGCTCTGGCGCCACGCTAGCTTCTTCCACAGCCGCCGAATCCGCGCTCTTGCTCTTTCGCGCGGTTTCCGTCCCGTTCCCAATTCCACGGTTCGCCGCGGGATAAAGCTCAATCACCAGCCGCGTCGGCTTCTTCGTCAACGAAACCGCGTAATCCCGCACGCCATCCACATCCAGCACCACGCGCACCACGCCGGCCTGATATTGCGCCGCGCGCACCTTCGTCAGCATTCCGCCGCTTACGTGAAAATCCGCGTGCGCCACTGCCGGGCTCAGCTTAGCGGCGTGCAGGTCAAAATAAATTCGATCCGGATTCGTAATCCGCCCCGCTGAATACAGCACCGAATCCTCCAGATCGATAATCACTTCGGTGCTGTCCGCCGTAACATTCGTGCGAATCTTCTGCACTCGGGGCACAGCCACCGTTTTGGCCGCCTCGCCGCCACTTAAAGTTTTCCGCGGATTGTCCAGCGAAACCGCCGCAGCCGTGGCCACAGTCGCTTTCGTCGCCGATGCTTCAGACTTAGGCGGCGCCGTTGCCACCGGCGAACTCTTCGCCGCAACCTCGCCCGTCTCCGCCCCGCGCCGCAGCGCCAGTTCCGCCAAACCCTCCTGCACCTCGCGCTTGTGCGACGAGTGCGGGAACTTCTTCGAAAAATCCTGGTACGTCTTGGTCGCGGCGGCCAGATCGCCCAGCTGGTCCTTCTGCAGATTCGCCAGTCGCAGCATCGCGTCCTGCACGTGCTTGCTGCTGGGGTAATCGTGAATCAGGTACGCATAGGTGTCCGCCGCGGTCTGGTAGTAGCTGCGCCCGAAGCGGTCGCCCATCTCCGTGTTCAGTTCACCCACGGCGAACAGCGCATCCGGCACCTCTGCGGCACGCGGCGTGATCAAGTACACCCGCTGGTATCCCGCCACAACTTTTTTGTACTCGGAAAGTGTTCGTGAATCGGGCGGCTTGCTGTTCAGCAGCCCGCGCAATTCTTCCGCGCGCGCAAATTGCGAACTCGCCGCTTTAATCGCGCTGTTTGTTGTTGTATTTGCTGTTACAGGGAAGGGAACTAAACCGGCCGTCATCAAGCCCAAGCCAAAACCCAGCGAAACCACGGCGAAACTCTTGTGGAAATTTTTTGCTCCCCAATTCATCCGCGCCCCAGAACTCCCCAGCTTCCATCCCTGAAACCGAGCCGTCTTTTTTGAATCGATCGTGGTTCGTGAATCAGTAGTCGTTGGTGAAAATAATTCGTCCGCTGGGCTCCACAACTTTGTGGATTTGATTCGTCCGCGAATACGCGCTGTCCAGCCTGCCGGATCCGGGCCGGTAGTAGGCATCCTGCACCCGCTGCACATAATTCCGAGTTTCTCGATAAGCCGGAACTCCATGCGCGCGATCCACCGCCCCTTCCCCTGCGTTATAAGCCGCCAGCGCCAAGTCCAGATTCCCGTTGTAGCGCTCCAGCAAAGTCTTTAAATATCTAACCCCTGCATCCACGTTTTGTTTTGGACTGAACGCGTCGTTCGCCCCAAAACGTTGCGCCGTGGTCGGAATCAACTGCATCAGCCCCAGCGCGCCTTTTCGCGACACCGCCGAAGGATTCCAGTTCGATTCCGTCTGGATCACAGCCCGTACCAGCGCTGGGTCCACCTGGTGCCGTTCCGCCGCTTCCCGCACCAGCTTTTCCACTCCGTCCCGATCGATGCTGACCGCCGGCCGGTCTCCGCCTAAAAATGAAACCTCGCTGGGCATGTAAATGGTCGTACGTGGCTTAGATGCCTCCAACCGCACTGTCGGCTCCGCGTTCACGAACATGCGCCGACCCGAATCGTCCGTCAGCGTGGCAATCTGCGCCGAACTGACCGAGGGCAATGCGAGTGACACCGCAAAGCCAATGGCACACAACGCTCCTGCCCGTATCACCATATAGTTTCGAGTTAGGCACATTCGCCTTGGGGAAGGCATTGGTTTGTACAAGAATTCCGCACATGTGCTGTCCCTCGGCGGTTCGTCTTGAGGGCTGGCACATTCCGAACTGTTGGACCCATGTCCGCACGCAAGTAACTTTATATCCGCCACTTGCGAGAACACGTTTCCGGCGCTACTCCGGATTATAGCAATGGATCGAGTAAGGAGGGCACGCTTTGCAAGGCACTTTTTAAGGCCGATGTGTCTTTTCCGCCAGCTTCCGCCAGATCCGGCCGGCCGCCCCCGGAACCCCCCACCTGCTTCGCCAGCGCTTGTATCAGCTTGCCAGCATGGACTTTACCGGTCAGATCCTTGGTTACGCCCACAATTAACGCCACTTTTCCGTCTTCCGGCATCCCCAGCGCCACCACTCCGGAACCCAGCTTCTGCCTCAGCGAATCCACCAGCTGACGCAAACCCTCGCGGTCCACGTTGCTTACTTCGCCTATCACCGCCTTCACGCCCTTGATCGTCTGCGCCTGCCCAAACAGTTCATCCAGCTGCCCTAACGCGCCTTTGCGCTTTTGTTCGCCCAGTTCCTTTTCCAGTTGCCGGGCCGTATGCGCCAGTTTTTCCACCGAAGCCAGCAGCGAATCCTCGCCCACATTCAATTGCCCCGCGAGCGTATGCAGAATCTGCGCCTGGTTCTGAAAATGTTCGACGGCGCCAATTCCCGTGACCGCTTCAATCCGCCGTACTCCCGCCGCCACGGATTCTTCGCTCACAATTTTCAGCAAGCCAATATCTCCGCCGCGTCCCACGTGCGTTCCGCCGCATAATTCCTTCGAATAAAATCCGCGCGGCGCGTGCGGATCGGGAATCGTCACCACGCGCACATTGCTCTCCGGATACTTATCCCCGAAAAACGCCAGCGCTCCCGAATTCAGCGCTTCCTCGAGAGACATCACGCCGGTCTCAATCTGCGTATTCAGCCGGATCTCTTCATTCACCTGCTGCTCGATGTCCTTCAACTCCTCTTGTCCCACCGGCGCGAAATGCGAAAAATCGAAGCGCAACCGCTCCGGCGCGTTCAGCGAACCCGCCTGCTTCACGTGCGTTCCCAGAATGTTTCGCAGCGCCGCATGTACCAGGTGCGTCCCCGTATGATTTCGCATGATCCGCGCGCGCCGCTCCGCATCCGCCACCACCGTCACGCGATCTCCCACGCGCAGCGTTTCTTTCGCCGTCACGCGGTGTGCCACCAATCCCGGCACCGGATAGAACGCGCCCGTCACCTCCGCAAGCTGCTGCGCCCCGGACGCATCGTAAAATCCGCCTGTGTCCGCCATCTGCCCGCCAGATTCCGCATAAATCACCGTGCGATCGAGCACCACCTCGCCGCTCTCGCCGGCCTTCAACTCGGCGCGCGAGCCATCCTTCGTGCGGATCGCTTCAATCCGCGATTCCTTCGTCCGCGTCGCAATATAAAAATCCGGCTCCGTCCGAAACGTCTCCGCCAACTTCGCATAAGCCGGATTCGCCGCCTCCTTATGCACGCCTTTCCAAGAAGCCCGCGCAAGCGCTCGCTGTCGATTCATAGCGATTTCAAAGCCAGGCTCATCAAAAACCAATCCCGCATCCCGTGCGGCATCCTCGATAAAATCGCGGGGCAAACCATAGGTGTCGTAAAGATTGAAAGCTCTGTCTCCGGGCAGGAACCCAGTGGAATGCTTTTCGGCATCCCGTGCCGTTTGAAAGTCCGCGATTATCTCATCGAGGTGCTTCATGCCAACGGCCAGCGTGTGCGCAAAACGCTTTTCTTCCGCCAGCACAATGTCCGGCACTCGATTCGCCGCCGGTTCAAGCAGCTCCGGATAAGCTCCGCCCATCAGTTTCCGCACCGTCTCCACCATCTCCGCGAGAAACGGTTTCGTCGCGCCCAGCAAGCGCCCGTGCCGGATCGCGCGCCGCATAATCTTTCGCAGCACGTACCCGCGCCCTTCATTCGAAGGCAGCACCCCATCTGTAATCAAAAATGTAGTCGCCCGTGCGTGGTCCGCAATCACGCGCAGTGAAGCCGCCGCACGCCGGTGCTCCTCCGCCTCCAGCTCTTTCCTTTCATCGACGCCCGTCAACTGCGCCGCGCGATCGATCAGCGGCGTAAACAAATCCGTGTCGTAGTTCGAAATCACTCCTTGCAGCACCGCCGCCACGCGTTCCAGCCCCATGCCCGTATCCACGCACGGCTTCGGCAGGGGAGTCAGCGTACCCTTCGCGTCCCGGTTAAACTGCATGAACACCAGGTTCCAGATCTCCACATACCGCCCGCAATCGCACGGGAATTTGCAATCCGTGTGGCCCTCATCCGACGCCGCTGGCCCCATGTCGTAATGAATTTCGCTGCACGGTCCGCAAGGCCCCGTGTCTCCCATCGCCCAGAAATTATCTTTCAGCCCTGGAATCGCGAAAATGCGCTCCGCCGGCACATCCTGCTCCAGCCAGAACTTCTCCGCCTCTTCATCCACGCCCAGCGTCGTTCCCGGCGCAACTTCCGCCCCTCCAAAAATCGTCACGTACAGCTTGTCTTTCGCAAGTCCAAACCACTGCGGCGAAGTAATCAGCTCCCACGCAAACGCCACCGCTTCCTTCTTGAAATAATCCCCAAACGAAAAATTCCCCAGCATCTCAAAAAATGTGTGGTGCCTCTTCGTGAATCCCACATTTTCCAGATCGTTATGCTTCCCGCCCGCCCGCACGCACTTCTGCGCCGTCGTCGCCCGTTTATAATCCCGCTTCTCCAGCCCCAGGAACACGTCCTTGAACTGGTTCATCCCCGCGTTCGTGAACAAAAGCGTCGGATCGCCATGCGGCACCAACGAAGACGACCGCACGCGCCGGTGCCCCTTCTCCTCGAAAAATTGCAGGAATTTCTCGCGCACCTCATTGCCTGTCGGTTTTCTGCCTTCCGCCGTCACGTCCGCCTCATTCGAAACTTTGATGGAAACACCTGATTATCGCAGAGCGTTCAGAAACTAGCCACCTCAGCGGTGGCTTTGCAACGGGTGTAGCAGCGGGTTTGTCCCGCTGAGCGGGGGATAAACCCTTTGAGCGGCGGGGAGAAACCTACTGAGGGGGGAGAAACCTGCTGAGCGGCGGGATAAACCCGCCGCTACACCTCTGGTCATTCTTGCACTATAATAACTATACGATTATACTGTAACAAATAACCGTATGGTTATACAGCTATGAAGCACCGCCGGCATCGACTTGCCCGGCCCGCGTACCTGGGCTACGGCACTTATTTCTTGACCATTTGCGTTTTGAACCGCAAACCTTTATTCCCGCAGCCCAGTCTCGTCGGGGTGATTCTCAGCTCGATGGAGAAGGCGTTTCGGAATAACAATTTCTTGATCGAAGCTTACTGTTTCATGCCAGACCACTGCCACATCCTGGCCGGGGCATTATCCGAGAACTGTGATCTTGCACGGGCCGTGCGGGCATTCAAGGGCGTGTCTACGCCCTGTGCTAGAGAACTGGGGATTCGCAATCTCTGGCAGCCCGGTTACTATGACCACATCTTGCGTGCCGATGAAAGTGTGAATTCCGTCGCTGCCTATATTTTTGGCAATCCGGTGCGTGCTGGGTTAGTCGACGACCCACACGATTGGCCATTTTCGGGGTCTTTTCATTTTGAGTGGCGGAAGGTTGCGGTTTCCGAAGTAGGAGCGGGGTTACCGCGCGGAGCGGCGGGATAAACCCGCCGCTACAGCTCGTCTTCCTGCGTCAATTGCTTCAATTGGCCATTTTCGGGGTCTTTTCATTTTGAGTGGCGGAAGGTTGCGGTGTTTTCCTGCGGAGCGGCGGGATAGACCTGGTTAGCGGCGTTAATAAACCTGCGGAGCGGCGGGATAAACCCGCCGCTACACCTCGGGTACTTCTTTTTGGGTCAGCCGCGTCAATTCTTGGCGGATCAATTCGGTGGGAAATCCCGCGCCTACCAGCGACCGGTACAATGACGCCAGCTTTTTCTCGTCGATCTTTCCGCGGTACATCCGCAATTTACGTTCGATCCGCTGCCGCACCACCGCTGCCGGATCGCTCTCCTCCGCCGCATCCTTCAACGCCGCCTCAATGTGCTGGTCCGGCACGCCCCGCGCCCGCAATTCGCGCGCGATTCGAAATTCTCCCTGCTTCCGCGTAACCGCCCGGTGCCGCGTAAACTGCCGCGCATACCGCGCATCGTCAATCAAATTTTCCCGCTTCAACCGCTCCACCACGTTCTTCACCATCTTTTCTTCTTCGCATCGCCGCGCCAACGCTTTTTTCATCTCCGAAACCGAGTGCGCCCGGCGCAGCAACATCTTTATCGCTGCCTCATACAGCCCCGCCTCAGTCTCCACCATCCGTGGTTTCCCAAACATCCCCGAAGCATAGAGCAACCAAGAGCATCTGACCAGCGGCAGTGCCTCCATCTAGGTTGGCTTTCATGCCAGCGCCGCCTCAAAAAAAACAGGTCCGTCTCCACTCCCATGGGCGCATAAACACCACCCCGTGCGCCACATCACACACCCCAATCTAGTCCGACATCCCACTCCTGACTGAAAACAAGCCACTTCCGCCGCGCACAAACTGGCACACCAATTGCCACTTCCACCACCAAGGGGAGAATCTCACAATGGCTTATGTAATCACCGACACTTGCACTAAAGACGAGCACTGCATCGAAACTTGCCCCGTCAATTGCATTCATCCCACGAAGGATGAAGCCGATTTCGCCACCGTTCCTCAGCTTTACGTGAATCCGGCAGAATGCATCGACTGCGGGGCGTGCATCCCCGTCTGCCCAACCGGCTCTCTGTTTGTTGTGGATGAACTACCGGTAGAACTGCAGCCCTTCATCGAAAAGAACGCCGCCTACTACAACTGATTTAGCTCCCCTCTGCCCAAGAGCGCACCACCGCCCACCGGTGCGCTCCCGGATTCTCTGCCATTTCGGACGCCAGCGTCCCAATCTGCATACCAACCCGCGGATTGCCCCATCAAGGAAGGAAAAACGGAAAAGCTACTGGCCTAGACTTCCGACTGATAACTTATTACTGAGAACTTATTTGTGGGTGAACGGCTCGAAATCCGCCATCTGCGACGCCATTTCTTCGCGCGCCGCATCTGCCGCCGATTTGGGGGGCGGCGTTGATGAACCCAGAGAGCGGCGGGATAAACCCGCCGCTACAAAAGCTAGGAGCCTAGACTTCCGACTAATAACTTATTACTGAGAACCTATTTGTGGGTGAAACGCTCGAAATCCGCCATCTGCGACGCCATTTCTTCGCGCGCCGCATCCGCCGCCGACCGTATACCCTGAATCCGCAGCTTGAACTCGTCCGGATTCGACGCGCGCAGCAACGCCTCGTCCAGCGTGATCAATTCCTTTGTGTACAAGTCAAACAGCGATTGGTCGAACGTCTGCATTCCATATTGCGAAGTGCCTGCCGCGATCGCATCGTGGATCAATCGCGTCTTGTCCGGATTGATGATGCAATCCCGGATGTATGCCGTTGCAATCATCACTTCCACCGCAGGCACGCGCCCTTTGTCGTCCGCCCGCCGCACCAACCGCTGCGAAACCACGGCCTTCAGGGTTGCCGCCATCTGCAAGCGAATCTGTTTCTGTTCCGGGGGAGGGAACACCGCGATAATACGCTGAATCGTTTCTGTCGCGTCCAAGGTGTGCAACGTCGAAAAGACCAGGTGGCCCGTTTCCGCCGCCAGCAACGCCGTCGAAATGGTTTCCAGGTCGCGCATTTCGCCGACCAGAATCACGTCCGGATCCTGACGCAAGGCAGCGCGCAACGCCGTCGAGAAATTCGCGGTGTCGACTTCCACCTCGCGCTGGTTGATAAAACTGCGCTTGTCGCGATGCAAAAACTCAATGGGGTCTTCAATCGTAATTAAATGGTCGGAGCGGCTCGCATTGATCCGGTCAATCATCGCCGCCAGCGAAGTGGACTTACCCGAACCGGTCGTGCCCGTCACCAGCACCAGCCCGCGCTGCTCTTCGCAAATCTTCGAGATCACCGGAGGAAGATTCAATTCCTCAATTGTGCGAATCTTCGTCGGAATCACGCGCAAAACCATTCCCACGTTTCCGCGCTGCTGGAACACGTTCACACGAAATCGTCCCAGCCCGGCAACGCCGTAGGCCATATCCAATTCCGCGGTTTCCTTGAATTTCTGTTTTTGCCGGTTGGTCATCATGCTGAAGGCCATCGACAGCATTTCTTCCGGCGTGATGCGGGGCACGTCCGTCAACGGGGTAAGCAGGCCGTCCACTCGCAGATAAGGATGGTTGCCGACCTTCAGGTGTAAGTCGGAGGATTTGTTTTCAACCGCGCGCCGTAGCAGATCGTCAATACTCAGAGCCATGTGCAGACACCCCGCAAGAATGCGCTTCCTCACTGAAGCTAGCATCCCCGCAATAACGCAACAACAGAGCCCGTAGCCCTGGTAGCCGCTTAGTTACCTAGTCCACAGTACAGGCCGTGGCAAAAGAGTCCGTGCAATCGAGCTTTCGTAGGCGGATGGCTTCAGCCATGCCCTAATCTCCGGATGCCTTTGGCTGGTGGCTGGGTTGGGTGGCTGGACCCAAGAAAAAGCACGGGACTAAAGTCCCGCCACTACAACGGCCGAGGCAACACGCGCTTTGCCCTACACAAGCTCAATCCTCAGGCTTCCGCAGATACAACGAATCGTACAGCAGTCCCGCCAGGAACCCTCCGCCCAGCGGCCCCACCCAATAAACTCCCCAGTTCAACCAGTGACTCGAGGCCACCGCCGGCCCGAACGCCTTCGCCGGGTTCATGGACCCGCCGGTCAGCGGCCCGGCCACCAGCATGCCAATCGTAATGGTCAGCCCGATCCCGAATCCCGCCACCGAACGAAACGTCCCGCGTTCGTCCACCATCGTGGCGAACACCACCAGCACCAGGAAAAACGTGGTGACTCCCTCCAGGGCCATTCCCGACCAGCGCGGAAAATCCCGCATCAGCTCCGGCGTGCCCAGAAAGACGTTGGTCGCAATATCTTCGGGAATCACCAGCTTCAACAGAAACGCCGCCGCCGTAGCCCCCACCAGCTGCGCGCCCCAATACGCCAGCGATTCCAGCGTCGAAAGCCGCCGCGTCACCCAATATCCAATCGTGATTGCCGGATTAAAATGCCCGCCGGAAATGTGGCTCAGCGCCGACACCATGATCGCGAACACCAGCCCGTTGGCCAGCGCGATCCCCACCAATCCCAGTCCCCCGGAGCTGCGCAATTGAAAATCCGCGCAAATCGCGCCAGCGCCAAAGAAAACCACCGCAAATGTGCCCAGAAATTCCGCGAACAGTTTTTGCAGAAGGTTGTACATCCAAAGGCCTCCCGGCTACTCCCGCATGTACAACGCGATGTGCGAATTCTATCCGGAATGCCCCACGCAAGCTAGGAAGGAGAATCAGCAAAGTACCGCAAAAGTCAGCATCCGTGGCACAGGCACTCTTGCCTGTGCTCTCAAGCACAAGGCTCTATTTTCAATTTTCCATTTTCAGTTTTCTATCTACCCGCCGCCACCGGAGCATTCACCGCCGTCAGCCACCCATGCCGGTCCGCCTTCTTCCCGCTGGTCAACGCGAAAAACTCTTCCTGAATCTTCCGCGTCACCGGCCCCGCCACTCCATTCCCGATCGTAATCTTGTCGATCGTTCGGATGGGCGTAACCTCTACCGCGGTCCCCACAAAAAACACCTCATCCGCCAAATAAACCATCTCGCGCGGAATCACCGATTCCTTCACCGGGATATTCAGATCCGCAGCGATCTTCACGATCGAATCCCGCGTAATCCCCGGGAGGATGCTGGCCGACAGCGGCGGAGTAATCAGCGCCCCTTCGTGCACCAGGAAAATATTCATCCCCGATCCTTCACTGATATGTCCATTCGAGTCCAGGGCGATTCCTTCGGCAAACCCGTTCAGCGCCGCTTCCATGCGAATCAGTTGCGAGTTCATATAATTCGCCGCGGCCTTGGACATCGCCGGCAATGTGTTGGGCGCAATCCGGGTCCACGAACTCACGCAAACATCCACGCCCTTCGACAGCGCTTCTGGCCCCAGGTACGCACCCCACTGCCAGCACGCCATATAAATCTCAATCGGCGAACTTAGCGGGTTGACGCCCACTTCGCCGTACCCGCGCAACGCGATCGGCTTCACATAACAAGCGCCCATCTTGTTCAAGCGCACCAGTTCGCAAGCCGCGTTGCAGAAATCGTCCAATGAATACGCAAACTCCATCCGGTAAATCTTCCCGGAATTGATCAGCCGCTGCATGTGCTCGCGCAGCCGGAAAATCGCCGGGCCCTGTGGGGTGTCGTAGCAGCGAATGCCCTCAAACACCGCCGATCCATAGCCCACCGCATGGGTCAACACGTGGAGCTTCGCATCATCCCAGAGGATCCATTTCCCGTTGTGCCAAATTTTATCCGTCTTTTGTACTGGCATGGTATGTCTCCCTTGTCCTATGGCACAGGCACTCTTGCCTGTGTCCCTGGGTTCTTCAGCTAACGCCGCTCGCAATTTGAGAATAAGTCAGCGGCCGGAGAGCGTCAATGAAATCAACGCATGGTCACTATCCGTTTTTCAACCATTTTGGAGGTATATCTTCTGTAAAGCGGGCCAATTTGGAGCAGTTACTGAGCCTTCTCTGCCGCCGGTGCGCTCTTCGCTGGTCGATCCCCCATCATCGAGGCCGCGGTCGCCAGGAGCTGGCCATTGTGATTTTCCCAAATGCCTAACAGGATGAACGGCAGAATCGTTGACACCGCCCACAGCTTGGCATTTCGCGGCAGTTTTGCCTCAGGTTCCCAGCGAAACAGCAGCGACGAAATCGTAAACGCCAGCGCCGCCCAGCATCCCAGCGAAACGATTTCCACGCCCAAGGAAAAAATTCCCGCCTGGTCCACCATGGCGCGCTGGATTCCGCTCACCAAATATGTCGCCGGCAAAAATAATGCCACCCTCTGGACCGCCTGCGGCAGCAGCGCCAGCGGCAAAGTAGCCCCGGATAGAAAAAGCATGATCAGCCAAATGATCTGGTTGATAATCTGCGTTTCCTGCATCGTGTTCGTCACGCTAGCCACAACCAATCCCAGCGCACCGAACGACGTGATTCCCAGGATCGCCAGCACAAACACACTGAAAAGATTGCCGAAATGCGTCACATGATAAACGTACCGCGCCAGCACCAATTCCAAAATCACCGTTGGCAAAATCAACGCGTAGTTCGCGATCACGCTGGATGCGATCATGTTCGACGGCGGAATCGGCGCAAGCCGGAACCTCCGCAGGATTCCTTGTTCTCGCCAGGTCACCAGTTGTATGCTCAAACCCCAGAACGTTCCCATCACAGTCAGCGACAGCACCGGTCCCATCAATACCGTCACAATCACCGGATTGCCCTTCGCGAACACCGATCCGTACAAAAAGAAAAACAGCATCGGCATGAACAGGCTGAAAAACAGGAACGCCTTGTTCCGCAGAGTAATGCGGATGCGCATCGCTGCGAGTGTCAGTATGGTCTTCAATCCCGCAGTCTCCTTCCCGTCAGCTCGATAAAAACGTCTTCCAGCGACGGCGTCGCAATTTCCAGGCTCACCAGTTCGTTGTTGTCCGCTTCCAGATGCTTCACGAGCGCCACAATCGCCGGCGCCGTCCGGTGGCAGTGCAACACATATCCACCATCCAGTTCCCGCGCGTCCAGCACGCCATCCAGATTCTTCAGCGTCCCATTCGACGCCGGCTTGCTCAGGCGCACTTCCACGCGCGTGGTGTTTGCCGAAGTCTGCTTCAATTCCCGCGGCGTCCCCGAAGCGATCACCTTACCCTGATCGATAATCGCCACGCGATCGCACAATTTTTCCGCTTCCTCAATATAGTGCGTCGTCAGCACGATCGTTTTCTTCTCCGCCTTCAGTTCCTCGATGATCGTGTAAATCTCCCGGCGCACCTGCGGGTCCAGCCCGGCCGTTGGCTCGTCCAGAAACAGCACCTTCGGATCGTTCACCAGCGCCATCGCCAGCGCCAGCCGCTGCTTCTGCCCGCCGGATAGCTGGCTGTAAAAACTGTTGCGCTTTTCATCCAGCCCGAACCGCGTCAAAAGTTCATCCGTATTCCGCGACTTCTTATAAAAGCCCGCGAACATCCGCAGCGCCTCTCCCACCCGCAACTTGTCGGGAAGGGAAGTCTGCTGCAGCGTTGCGCCAATCACGTTTTTCAACTCGTTGGGATTTTTCTGTGGATCGAGCCCGCACACGCTCACGCGTCCACCGTCCGGCACGCGCAATCCCTCAATCACTTCAATTGTGCTGGTCTTCCCTGCGCCGTTTGGCCCCAGCAGCCCAAACACTTCGCCTTCCTGTACCGAAAAGCTGACGCCGCGCACCGCATGCACGTCGTCATAGCGCTTTTCCAAATTCTCCACCAACAAAATCGGTTTGATCATATAGAAGAGCTTCTATGGTAACCCAAAGCGCCGCGGGCGCGGCTGCAATGTAGCGCTGGCTTTCATGCCAGCGCGTTCCTCAACTCATCCAAACAACAAGTGTATCCAAACAACAAGCGCCGCGACGCGCCACAACCTCCGCCACGCCACCACGCTACCGCTTTTTACTACGCTTCACCCGCCCCCGAGATTTCACTCCCGGCGTCCACGAAAACTTCTTCAAATCCACGCGGAACTCCACCAACTCGACGCCTTCCGTCTGCAACAATTTTCTTTGTAGGGATCCGTACGGTTCGGGAATCAGCAACTTCCCGCGGTCGCCCACGACGCGGTGCCAGGGTATGCCTTTTCCAGAGGGCGTTGCCGCCATTGCTCTCCCCGCGGTTCTCGCCCCACCGCGCAAGCGCAACGCCTTGGCTAACGCCCCATACGTAATAACCCGGCCCCGCGGAATTTGTTTCACCAACCGATACACCGGATCCCAACTCATCGAACCCCCCTTTGGAGTGCGGCAGGCCAGCTGCCGCTTTCACCGCCATAACCGCATCACGAAACCAACGCGCAAGCCACCAGCAACCCACACAGAGATTCTTTCGCCACACCCGGGTTTAATACAACAGCATCAAAACATGCAGGGGCACAACAAATCGTGCCCCCGGCGAGTCCGCGAGCCGGGAAAAACAAAAGGAGCCGCGAACAAGCGAGCCAACGAAAAAGGAGCGACAAACAAAAAAACACCAAACCAACCGAGGTGCCAAGATGCCAACTGAAATTCCAATCCGTCGCAGCGAAAAATTGCAGCCTCAAATGTTAACTCATTCGTCTCCTCCTCACTTGACCTTTGTAGTGGAACAACCTTACACTACGTCCAGGGGGCAAATCTCCGGCGAAAACCGGCAGGTTTGCAGAAGAAGGAAGATGGCCTTTATTCGCCGTAAAGGAAACTCCTATTACCTGGTGCACAACGTGCGCCGCGGCGGTAAAGTGCGCCAACTCCATCTCGCCCGGCTCGGCGAACGCGCCCGCATCACCGATGCCGTCGTCCGGGAAGTCACCAAGAAGCATCCTTTCGTCGAACTCAACTGGCGCTCGCTGCGTGAACAGGTCAACAGCCAGATCGATCTCGCCGATCCGCAATCCCCCGCGCTCCACAAACTCGTGCAAACCTTGCGCAATCTTAATCTCGATCTTGCGGACCTCTTTCCACCGGTCCTGCGAATTTCCGAATCGCCTGCGGTCGCACATGAACTTCTTGTGCAGCTGCGCTTGCTCAATTCCACTATCCAGGTGAAGCTCGATCAGTTCAGGCAACGCCATGATCTGAAGCGCATCACCCGGGGCAGCGGGCGTTTTGGAAATGCGCATCCCGCATTGCGGGATCGCTGAGGGAGGTTGTCATGGCAACTGGTGATTTCTCACTGAATCCGAATATCCGCAGCGCGGAAACCGTCGAGTTTCAGAAAAATCTGCGCTCGAAGATCGTCGGACAGGATGAAGGCGTCCAGGCCCTGGTCGAACTCTTCCAGGTCTTCACCGCGGGACTCAATTCTCCCGGCCGTCCCGTCGGCAATCTCCTATTCCTCGGCCCCACCGGCTCGGGCAAAACCCGTCTCGTCGAAGCCGCCGCTGAAATCCTGTTTGGCAGCTCCCGCGCCGTCATCAAGATCGATTGCGCCGAATTCCAGCATTCCCACGAAATTGCCAAGCTCATCGGCTCGCCCCCGGGCTATCTTGGCCATCGCGAAACGCATCCTTTGATCACCCAGGAAGCCCTGGCCGCCAATCAGCGTGAGGATCTGAAACTCAGCTTCCTGCTGTTTGACGAAATCGAAAAAGCCAGTGACGCCCTCTGGCAGCTGCTTCTCGGCATGCTCGACAAAGCCACGCTCACGCTCGGCGATAACCGCCGCGTCGATCTCTCGCAAACCGTGATCTTCATGACCTCGAACCTTGGTGGCACGGACATCACCGAACTCTTCAGCGGTGGTTATGGATTCGTCAAATCCCAGGACAAGCCGCAAGCCGACATCAACCAGAAGGTCGAGCGCACGGCCGTGGAAGCCGCGCGCCGGAAATTCTCGCCGGAATTCATGAACCGCATCGACAAAGTCGTCGTCTTCCATCCCTTGGATCGCGATGAACTGCAATCTGTGCTCGACATCGAGCTCGGCATGGTTCAGAAGCGCGTGCTCGACACTGCTACCGGAAAATTTCTATTCCGCGTCACCGATGCCGGCCGTGAGTTTCTTCTTCAGGAAGGCACCGACCAGCGCTACGGCGCACGCCACCTGAAACGCGCCATCGAACGTTTCCTGGTCTACCCGCTAGCCAATCTTCTGGCCACCCAACAAGTACGCATGGGCGATCTGGTCCGCGTAGATTGGGATGGCATTCACAAGGAACTAACTTTCGTCCGCGAACGCGAGGGCGCCCTGGTCACGCCCGAACCGCCGGCCGAAGACGTAACCGCCGCCACTCCCGGCATGGATGGTCTGGGCAAAGACACGCCGCTAGAAGCCATCTCCGAAGAAACCGCGCGCCCAGCCGCGCTCCCGGCCTCGACCCCAGCCGCCGCCCGGCAATCACTACAAGGCCGCAAGAAAGAATCCAAGTAGCCGCGTAGCATAGGCTTCAGGCGGTGCTTCTGGATTTTCTTAATCGTGGCCGTGCGGGCAACCTAAGAGCTGGGATGAGAGCCAGCGTTACAGGGTCCCTCAAAAACACCTGCGCATAGACCGCCGAACCGCCCCTTTTTGTCATCCCTGCATAGACACAAACTGTTGTTCTCCTCTCACATTGGCACACCTCCCCACGGCTGTCTCACCGATGAGACACTTCCACTAACCTCCTTATTCGTATGTTGTTGACCGCAAGGCTCTTTCCCCCTCCAAAACATCCACGAGAATTGGCATGACTCATGCTTCTGTCCTCTTCGCGCACGTTGCTTCAATCGAAACGTCGCCTGCGGGCTGGCCCTGACGCGAGCAGATGGATTAAAGGAAAGGGTCGGTTTTGCCGAGGATAGGGTTATGAAAGCTGCTGTTCGCCATCAACTGGACCCCACCATCCGTAGCACGGATACCCGCGACTTCCATCACGCCCTTCGCGGCAAGATCGTCGGCCAGGAAGAGGGTGTGCAGGCCCTCGTCGACCTCTATCAAGTCTTTTGCGCCGGACTCAACTCGCCCGGCCGCCCCGTTGGGAATTTGCTCTTCCTCGGCCCCACTGGTTCGGGCAAAACGCGCATCGTAGAAGCCGCCGCGGAAATTCTGTTTGGCGATCCCCGCCTGGTCATCAAGGTGGACTGCGCCGAATTTCAGCATTCTCACGAAATTGCCAAGCTCATCGGTTCGCCCCCGGGCTACCTTGGCCATCGCGAAACTCATCCTTTGATCACTCAGGAAGCCCTCGCTGCCTCGCATTCCGACAAGCTCAAGCTTTCCTTCCTTCTCTTCGACGAAATCGAAAAAGCCAGCGATGCCCTCTGGCAATTGCTCCTCGGCATGCTGGATAAAGCCACGCTAACGCTCGGCGACAATCGCCGCGTCGATCTTTCGCAAACCGTTATTTTCATGACCTCCAACCTCGGCGGCGTGGAAATCACCGAACTCATGGGTGGCGGGTACGGCTTCATCAAATCCGATGACAAGCCCAAAGCCAATCTCGACGAAAAGGTCGAACGCACAGCCGTTGAAGCTGCGCGCCGCAAGTTTTCTCCAGAATTCATGAATCGCCTGGATAAGGTTGTGGTCTTTCATCCTCTCCATCGCGCGCAGCTTGAGCAGGTGCTCGACATCGAGCTCACCATGGTGCAGCAGCGCGTTCTGGAAACCGCCCGTGGACAATTCCTCTTCCGCGTCACCAGTTCCGGCCGCGAGTTTCTTCTCCAGGAAGGCACCGACCAACGTTACGGCGCGCGCCATCTCAAGCGCGCCATCGAACGCCACGTCGTCTATCCCATGGCCAATCTTCTAGCTACGGATCAAGTCCACTCCGGCGATCTCATCTGCATCGATTGGGACACGTTTGCCGACAAGCTTTCCTTCACCCGCGAAGGCGAAAACCTCGCCATGCCAGCCCGTCGCCCCGAACCCGTAGTTGCAGCCCGCGCCACGCAAGCCCGCGGCGGCCGCCCAGTAGAAGCTCCCGGCGCCCCACTGCCCGAACCCACCCCGCGCCTAGCCCGCTAACCAAACTCTCAGACAACGCCGGTGCCACAGGCGCTTGTGGATGTGTGTTGCATGCCAGCTCTCAGGGTTGCAAGCGCGAAATTGTCATGCTCCCGCTGGGAGCGGGAACGCAGGATGCGGCGGCCCTCACTGCGCGGACTCCGTTCGGAGTGACGGGGGAGGATGGGGACCCAAGACGCTGGCATAAAGCCAGCGCTACATGGAGGGTGGAGTGAAGGCGCGGCGCTACAAGGAACGGGGAGTTGGGGTAAGATGGCGCGGTGAATTTGGATTCGCGCATCGGGAAGACGGTTAGTCATTACAGGATTGTGGAACGGTTGGGCGGCGGCGGGATGGGGGTCGTCTACCGTGCGGAAGACACGCGGCTGAAGCGGGCCGTGGCGTTGAAGTTCCTACCAGAAGAGTTGGCGCGAGACGCGGGAGCGCTGGAGAGATTCAAGCGCGAGGCGCAAGCGGCGTCAGCCATCAATCATCCGCATATTTGCACGGTGTATGACGTGGGCGATGAGCAGGGAGAAGTGTTCATCGCGATGGAATGCCTGGAAGGGCAGACGCTGAAGGAGCGGATCGAGGTAGGGAAGGTAACGCGGACGCAACTGGTGAAATGGGGAATCCAGATTGCGGACGCGCTGGCGGCGGCGCATGCGAAAGGAATTGTGCATCGCGACGTGAAGCCTGCAAATATTTTTATCACGGAAAGAGAAGACGCCAAGATTCTGGATTTTGGGCTGGTGAAACAGACGCCGGGCGGAGGCGCGGGTGTGTCTTCGCTGCCGACGGTGACGAACGAATGGGCGTTGACGACGCCGGGCTATGCGATCGGGACGATGGCGTATATGTCACCGGAGCAGGCGCGCGGGGAAGAGCTGGATGCGCGGACGGATTTGTTTTCGTTTGGCGCGGTGCTGTACGAGATGGCGACGGGGAAAGGCGCGTTTCGTGGAAACACGGCGGCGATGATTCACGACGCGATTTTGAATCGCGAGCCGACGGAATTGAGTGGAAATTCGGCGGTAATGGGCGACGAGCTGGGGCACATTTTGAAGAAGGCGCTGGAGAAAGACCGGCGGCTGCGTTACCAGAGCGCGGCGGAATTGCGGACGGATCTGGAGCGGCTGAAGCGGGATACGGAAAGCGGAGTGGTGGCGAAGGCGAGCGGGAGGGCGGGCGCGGCGGGCGAAGAGAAAAAACACAGATGGATTTGGGTGGGAGTCGCGGCCGGATTGGCGCTGGCGGCAGCGGTGGGAGCGATTTTTTATTTGCGATCTTCCGGCAGCGGAAAAGTGGAAACGGGCAAGTGGGAGCAGCTGACGTTTTTTACGGACTCGGCGGTGTATCCGGCGTTGTCGCCGGACGGGCGGATGCTGGCGTATCTGCGCGGCGAATCCACATTTATAGGACCGGGAGATGTGTACGTGCAGATGCTGCCTACGGGCGATCCGGTGCAACTGACGCGGGATGGCAAGACGAAATTGAGTCCGATGTTTTCGCCGGATGGGGCGAAGATCGCGTACAGCATGGTGGACCCTTGGGACGTTTGGGAAATTGGGACGTTGGGAGGCGAGCCGCGGGTGATGTTGAAAAATGCGTCGTCGTTGAGCTGGATCGACGGAGGGAAGCGGTTGCTGTTCAGCGAGATGAAGACTGGGAGTGGATTGCACATGGGGTTGGTGACGACCGACGAGGGACGGGGGCAGAGCCGGGAGGTGTATTTGCCTGTGGGGGAAAGGAGCATGGCGCACCATTCGTATCTGTCGCCGGACGGGAAGTGGGTGCTGGTAGTGCTGATGAACTCGCAGGGAAAATTGACGCAATGCCGGGTGGTGCCGTTTGACGGAAGCGGGAAGGAACAGTTGGTGGGGCCGGAAGGAGCGACGTGCACGACGGGGGCCTGGTCGCCGGACGGGAAATGGGTGTATGTGAGCGCGGAGAAGGATGGCGCGTTTCACATCTGGAGGCAGAGATTTCCGGATGGCGAGCTGCAGCAAGTGACATCGGGTCCGACGGAAGAAGAAGGAATTGCGATGGCGGCAGATGGGAAGTCTCTGATTACGTCGGTGGGGACGATGGACGTGAGCATCTGGATTCACGACAAGCAAAGGGAGCGGCAGATTTCGTCGGAGGGGAATGCGTCGACGACGACGTTTTCGAGCGATGGGACGAAATTGTACTACCTGAAGCGGAGCGGGCGCGATCCGAAATCGGAATTGTGGAGGATGGACCTGAAGAGCGGAGAGAACGAACGGCTGGTGCCGGGATATGGAGTGGAGACGGAGGGAGACGTAAAGAATTACTCGCTGTCAAAGGACGAGAAGCACGTGGCGTTTGCGATGAGGGACGACAAGGGAATTTCGCACGTGTGGATTGCAGCGACCGATCACCGAAGTTCGCCGCAGAAGCTGGAGTCTACGGAGAACGAGGATTCGCCGCGGTGGTTGCCAAATGGAGAGTTGATTTACCGAGTGGCGCGGGGCGGAAAGAACTATGTGTACAAGAGGAGCGCGGAAGGCGGCGAAGGGAAGCAAGTGCTGGCGGAGGCGATCCTGGAATTGCCTTCGGTGTCACCGGATGGGAAATGGGTAGTGGTGGCGGTGAGCGACGCCGAGGATGCAGAACATCCGTATCGCATTGCGGCATATCCGGTGGAGGGAGGAGGGCCGCGAGTGCCGCTGTGCCGGACGATCTGCCATGTGGGCTGGGATGCGAGTGGAACTCACCTGGTGCTGAACATGTTTGACGGGATCCGCGGGCGTACGTTTTTTCTGGCGACGGAGAAGGGCGTGGGATTGCCGAAGATGGGAGGGGAGGGAGTGGGGAACGCGGAAGAGGCGAAGGCGTTGGCGAAGTCGGAGGGGGTGGGGGAGTTTGTGGAATCGGCGATGACGCCGGAGGAGTATTCGTTTACGAGGGTGAGGGTGAGGAGGAATTTGTATCGGGTGGGGGTGGAGTGAGGGGGGAGTGGCGAGTGGGGAGTGGCGTAGTGGTGGGAAGAGGAGAGGGATTCCTCGCTTCGCGGACTTCGCTCGAATGACGTTTTTTTTGAGGAACCCCTGGACCCACCCTTCGCTAAAGGCGCTCAGAGTGGGGAACCCCGGGAAAAGAGAACCCAAGACGCTGGCATAAAGCCAGCGCTACGGGATCGTGGAGTCGCCGGGCGAGAGAGTTGGGGTGGGAGTGATTGTGTGATGCGAATCGGAGTGGGGCACGATATAGCGTGCCCCTACGAGGTGGATGTTCGGGTGTTGATGTGCGATTAAGTCGACAAATTTTTGTGTGTGGGATTTGCGTTTTGGTCTGCGCGATTTGGGTTGGGGTGTGCTTGGGGTGCGCGGCGCAGGCTGCGCCTGCGGCTGGTGCCGGTCAGGGAGCTGCTGCTGCGCAGCAGGCGGTTGCGGCGGCTGTTGGTAGTGTGGCTGGGAAGGTGGTGTTGGAGGGGAGTGGGGTGGGGGTGAAGAAGGTGGTGGTGCATTTGGAGGGGGAGAATTTGGAGGTGCGGCAGGAGTATGAGACGGCTACGGATGCGTTTGGAAATTTTCGGATTGAGGGAGTGGTGGCCGGGGAATATGGAGTGACGATCCAGCGATTGGGATTTGTGCCTGCCAGCGGGAAGCAGGAAGAGGCGCGGATTACGGTGGGGGCGGGGCAGGAAGTGACGGGGTTGTTGTACAAGATGCTGTTGACGGGAGTGGTGGCGGGAAAAATTACGGAGGCGGATGGCGATCCGATGCAAGGCGTAAGCGTTTGGGTGACGCGCGTGGGAAAAAATGGTGGGGAGTTTGGTGCCGATGGGAATGACATGAGGCAGTCGATGCTGGTGTCGTCGGGAGATGCGGGGCTGGAGACTACGAATGATTTGGGGGAATACCGGATTGCGAATTTGCGCGCGGGACAATACATCGTGCAGGCGCAGACGCATGGGATGAGTCCGGCGCCCGATCCGGCGGACAGAGGGAAGCCGAGAGAGAAACCGATGTACGCGGTGACTTATTATCCGGGAACGGTGGAGTTGAAGCAGGCGAGTTTGGTGCAGGTGACGGCGGGAGTGACGGCGACGGCGAATTTCAGTTTGATGTTGAGCCGGTCGTATCGCGTGAGCGGGACGGTGACGGTGGCGGGAAATCCGCGGAATGTGCAGATGTTTTTGGTGTCGACGACAGGGCAGACGGAAGCGCGATCGTTGGGAGAAGGAGGAAAGTTTGAGTTTTTGAACGTGCTGCCGGGAACGTATGTGGCGCAGATTGTGGATATGAGCGGCGCGGGAAATGGACAGGCGCCGGAGACGCATACACAGATGATTGGATCACCGATTGTGGTGAGCGAAGCGGACGTGACGGGATTGGTGTTGCAGCCGGAGGCGGGCGGATCCGTGAAAGGGAGAGTGCGCACGGAGGGAGGCGAGCAGTTGGACTGGCCGAATTTGAATGTGAGCCTGGTGCGCGTGACGGAAGCGGAGGAATTGCCGCAGATGGCGGACTTGGGAGCGCTGGGAGGAAATTCGGGATTGCAGGACGATGGGTCGTTTGCGGTGAAGGATGTGGCGGGCGGGACGTACCAGGTATTTGTGGGCGGACCGGTGGCGGCGATGCAGGGGTATTACTTGAAGTCGGTGCTGGTGGAGGGACGCGAAGTGGTGGATACGGGATTCACGGTGAATGGCGAGATGGTGCTGGATGTGGTGATGAGCGCGAAGGGTGGGTCGATTGAGGGGACGGTCGTGGATGGAGATGGAAAAGCGGTGAGCGGAGCGACGGTGGTGACGATGCCGAGTACGGGGCCGGGCACGGGTCGGGCGGGGAGGATGGATTTGTATGTTACGGGGCAGGCGGATGCGAGCGGACATTTCGTGTTGAGTGGGTTGGTGCCGGGGGCGTATGTGGTGGTGGGGTTGGCGGAGGTGGATGGGGATTCGCGGAAGGCGGAATTTTTTGAGAAGTATGGAGGGAAGGGGACGGTGGTGGATGTGGATGAGGGGGAGAGGAAGAGCGTGGAGGTGGTGGAGGAGTAGTGGCGAGTGGTGAGTGGCGAGTGGCGAGTGGCGAGTGGCGTGGGAAGAGGAGAGGGATTGCTCACTACGCGGACTTCGTTCGGAATGACGGGTTTTTTTGTGGTGTGAGAGAGCTGGATATTTGGGATTTTGCGGACATGGGGCGCGGCGCTGCGGCGCACATACGAGGAGGAACCCTAGCCCACATTATTCATGAAGGGTGACTTCGTGCCCCATTTTTTGCTTTTTTCTCCGGTCGGGAGACCACACGTGATCACACGAAGATTTTAGGAAACCGAGAGTTTGATTCTAGGACATTTAGGCAAACGTACGGCGCGATCTTCGCCGAAGAGGTGACACCTGTATCATTGCGTAGCTGGGAGTTCTTTCGTGCGATGTTCAACAGGTCAATCAGCTACTTCGCGCACCCAAGCGCAAAGCCAGGCGATGGAAGCTATCGAGATAGGGAAACGACCGCGGCAAGTGCAACATGATTCGACGCACCGAGGCAACCACTTGAGCTCCGATTTTCAGGAAGCGCTCCCGCAACGTGGAAACTTGTGCCCGGGCAGAAGCCGTACCGGCCAGGCCTGAGCGCAGCTCCTGCATCAACACGTAGGCTGCGGCCGTCATCAACACCCGGAACTGATTGGCCCAGAAACTCGTGCAACTGGTACGCCCGATCTCCATCCCATAATGCAGTTCCTTGATGCGATTCTCGAGGTCGCCTCGTTGACAGTAGACCTCCTCGTAGAGCCACTGCGGGCTCTGCTTCATGTTGGTCACCACAAAGCGCGGATTGTCTTTGGGTTTCTTGCCCTCCGCGCGCACCACCTCCGCTTTATAAATGACGCGACGTTTCCACGGCCAACTCTTGCGCGTCCGGTACTGACATTCACCGTAGACATGCTCGGTCTGCCTGGAGATCTTCGAATCACGACGGGCGCATTTCATGGCCGACTCGGCTCTACGTTTCAATACCGCATTGGCGGCCATGTTGACGAGGTATTCCACTTTCGGTTCGCAATCCAAAAAAGCCAGAACTTCCGGAGACGCGAAACCGCCATCCAAGCGCACCCGGATCTTGGCATCTGGAAAGGCCTGCCTCAAGCGGTCGATCAAACGGTGCAGCAGCCCCACGGCTCCCACCGAACCTGGCGCGTTCCCCGGACGCAACACCGCGGTGACCAGATACTGCTCCGCCTCCTGGTTGAAGGTCAGGAATCCGACCACCGGAAGGTAGCAGTAGGTGTCGTAATGCCAATTAAAAAACGTCAACTGTTGCGCGCCATGGGTGGGATCATCGGTAGGATCCAGATCGATGGTGATCCGCCGAGCCCGGCCGTGCAACCGTTTCCGATGTCGCTCGATCACCATGTCGGCCAATGCTTCGGCCATGCGAAACAACTCTTTACGACCCACACTATTTTCAAAACGTGACAGCGTAGGCTGCGAAGCCAAATCTTCTCCTTCCACCGGATCACGACCAACCAATAATTTGTGCACCGGGTCGGAAGCCAGCCGTGCGGCATCGTTGGCATCTTCATATCCCAAGGCAATGGCCATGATCCGCTGCGTGAGCAGCTCATCGAATTCGTGACGGACCTTACCCTCTTGTCGGTCATCTTTCAGACAAGCCGCCAAAGCCGTGATTAGGCCTAACTCTCGGTCGGCGGCTTTGAGTAACACCGCCCCGCCATCGGAACTGCCCTGCGCTTGATCGAACTTGGCAACTACCGGCCGCTTAAAAATTCCTGGGAAGAGAACACACTGTGTCGTGGTATGCTCGGGCACGAAAGCCTCCGGATTGGTCGCAAAACCGCCTTAGACAACGGCTTTGTACCATGAAAGAGGCTTTTCGTGTTTCAAAAACGCGAATTATTCAGGCTAGACGTGAAGAGAAACCCGAGATATGAAGAGGGCCCCAAGATATGAAGAGAGACGCAAGATATGAAGAGAAACCGAAGATATGAAGAGAAACCCTAGAGCCACACGCAACGGCGGCGTGTGGGGCAGCCAAGAGCGGGAAAACCCAAGACGCTGGCATGAAGCCAGCGCTACGAGAGGACCGTCAGTTCGTTGGGGATGATAGTTTTTTGGATGGTGGGAAATTGAGAAGAATTTTTGTGATGGTGTTTTTTGTGGGGATTATTTTGGGTTTGGCGGGGAACCCAAGAGCCCAGGCCCTTCAAAGCTCGGGGCAGGCAGGAGTGCCTGTGCCACATCGCGGAATTTTGGGGCTCGGGATTGCTGGCGGGGCTGAAGCCCCGCGCCTACAACGGCGGGACGATGGCGAGGATTTGACAGCGCGGGGTGCGGAGATTGCGCTGTGTGCGCAGGACGCGCGGGGTGCGGGGAATGTGTTGCTTGTGCAGACCGAGCGGGGTGCGGGGAATGTGTTGCTTGTGCAGACCGAGCGGGGTGCGGGGAATCTGGCCAATGCGCGGAATGCGGAGAATGAGCGGAATGCGGAGGCGGGGAGGATTACGCGGTATACGTTGACGCCGGAGAGGGAGAGGAAGGCGCGGGCGTTGGCGGCGGTGCGATTGCGGCAGTGGGCGGTGGAATTGGTTTATGGGCTGGTGGTGCTGTTGGCGGTGTTGTGGTGGAAGTTGGGAGCGAAGTATCGGGACGTGGCGGAGAAAATCTCGGGGAAACGATTTGTGCAGGTGCTGGTGTTTGCGCCGCTGATTGCGTTGACGATTGATGTGATGGAGTTGCCGACGGGGATTTATGAGAATTGGCTGGAGCGGGCGTATGGATTGTCGGTGCAGGGATGGGGATCGTGGTTTTGGGATTGGGCGAAGGGGGAATTGCTTTCGGTGATTGTGGCGATTGCGGTGGTGGGGATTTTGTACTGGGTGATCGGGAAATCGCCGCGAAGGTGGTGGTTTTATTTTTGGCTGGCGACGATTCCGCTGGTGCTGGCGGTGATATTTATTGCGCCGCTGGTGATCGATCCGATGTTCCATAAATTTGAGCCGCTGGAGAAGAAGGATCCGGGGTTGACGGCGGAGCTGGAGAAGATGGTGCAGCGTTCTGGAGAAACGATACCGCCGGAGCGCATGTACTGGATGGGCGCGGGGGAAAAGACGACGGAGTTGAATGCGTATGTGACGGGATTTGGCGCGTCGAAGAGGATTGTGGTGTGGGACACGACAATCGCGAAGATGAATATGCCGCAGATTGTGTTTGTGGCGGGACATGAGATGGGGCATTACGTGCTGCACCATATTCCGAAGGGAATTGCGTTTGCGGAGTTGGTGCTGCTGGTGACGTTTTATCTGGGATACCGGTTGATTGGCTGGGTGCTGGCGCGGTGGGGGCCGGCGTGGGGAATACGCGGGATCGGGGATTTGGCGTCGTACCCGGCAATGCTGCTGGTGGTGTCGATTGTGGCGACGGTGATCGGGCCGGTGGGGAATACATTTTCGAGATATCTGGAGCACCAGGCGGACCAGTATGGATTGGAAGTGACGCACGGATTGACGCCGGATGCGGGGGAAGTGGCGGCGCAGTCGTTCAATATTTTGGGGGATGTGGATTTATCTGACCCGGCGCCGGCGAGATGGAGGGTGATTTTGTTTTATACGCATCCGGCGATACCGGATCGGATTTTGTTTGCGTTGCGGTATGACCCGTGGGCGGGTGGAGGGACGGGGGAGTTTGTGAAGTGAGGTTGGGGGAAGGCGGGCCGATCTGAAGTTCGGCCGCTACAGGGGAACCCAAGAGCGCTGGCATAAAGCCAGCGCTACAACGGCAAGAAACATACCCTTCGCGGACTCAGAGTGGGGCATCCAATGACGGGTTTTTGGTTGTGAGTGAAGAGGGCATCGGTAGAGGACTGGCCGATCTGAAGTTCGGTCGGTACAGGGGAACCCAAGAGCGCTGACATAAAGCCAGCGCTACAACGGCAAGAAACACACCCTTCGCGGACTCAGAGTGGGGCATCCAATGACGGGTTTTTGGTTGTGAGTGAAGAGGGCATTGGGACTGGCCGATCTGAAGTTCGGCCGCTACACGGGAACCCAAGAGCGCTGGCATAAAGCCAGCGCTACAGGAGTTTGACCGGGATTTTTGGGGGTTAGTTGGGTAGGGGGGTGGTGGAGGATAGGGTTAATTTTAGGGAGACGCCGGCGGGGGTGGGGCGGTTGGGGATGGTTATCGGTTGGCTGGAGCCTAGCCATAATTCTATGGGGCCGGCTTGGACTTGGCGTTGGCCGGCGGGGGTGACTATGGAGAGTTCGCGGGGGGGCAGGAGGAAGGAGACGGATTGGGAGGCGCCGGGGTTCAGGTGGATGCGTTGGAAACCGGCGAGGGCGCGGATGGGGGCGCCATCGGTGTTGGGGTGAGAGATGTAGAGTTCGACGACTTCGTCGCCGGGAAGTTTGGAGGTGTTGGTGACGCGGGTGGTGACGGTGATGGGGGAATCGCCGGGGAAGGTTGTGGCCCCGTTCGTCGATGGAATGTGCCGCACCTCCGGCGCTTGTGGATCTGAGGCGGTGTTCCCAGCCCTTGCGGGCTGGGCTGATGTCTGCCGCGCCTCTGGCGCTTGGGGATCGTTGGCAGGCGTTGTCGGATCTGTTGCGGAGGCGGCGGGAGCGTTTGCGGGGACTTGGCGATTCTTGACTAGCTCGCTGTTGGGGATGGGATGGTAGCGGCCGTCGGCGCCTTCGGTGGAGGCTATGGCTTTGGCGTAGGCGGCGACGCCGGGAGTGGCTTCGGGAGTGGAGTAGGAGAAGGTGGAATAGGAGAGGCCGTAGCCGAAGGGGTAGAGGGGTTGTTCGGTTAAGTAGCGGTAGGTGCGATTGGCCATGTTGTAGTCGGTGAACGGGGGGAGTTGGGCCACCGACTTATAAAAGGTTACAGGGAGGCGGCCGGCGGGATTGTAAGCGCCGGAGAGGACATCGGCTACGGCGGTGCCGCCTTCTTCGCCGGGATACCAGGCGTCGAGGATGGCGGCGGCGTGTTGATCGGCCCAGTTGACGGCGAGGGCGCTGCCGTTGGTGAGGACGACGATCAGCGGTTTGCCGGTGGCGGCTAAGGATTCGAGGAGTTGCTGTTGGGTGGCGGGGAGAGAGATGTCGGTGCGATCGCCGCCGAAGAAACCGGGGTCGGAATTGTCTCGCTCTTCGCCTTCGAGGCTGGGGCTGATGCCGACTACGGCGATGACGACATCGGATTTGCGCGCGGCGGCGACGGCTTCGTCCGTGAGATTTGGCGGAAGCCAGAGCAGGCGCGCGAAGGATTCGCGGAAATGGCGAAAATATTCTAGCTTGATGGGGTAGTGGTGGCCGGCTTGAAGATGGATCAGCGTGGTGAAGGTGCGTTCGCCGCGTTCGCGGTAGAGAACCCAATCGTCAATTAAAAGTTTGTTGTCGAAGTAGAGGCGATAGCCGCCGTCGGAGGAAGCGCCGATGCGGTAGTCGCCGTCGACGGGGGCGACGAGTTCGCCGGTCCAGCGGACGGAGAAATTTTCCAATGGGACGCCGGGGCCGGGCGAGATATTGTTCCAGACAAAATTGAGGTCAGGATCGACGCGGGTGAGGACTGGCGTTCCTGAGAGTGTTGGATTGGCAAAGTATTCCGCGGTTAGACCATTGGTCGTGGATTGCGGCTGAGGTTGAGGAGGTAAAGGAGAGGAAGGAGGCACAGGATTGGAAACCGCCGCAGGGCTCGCGGACTCGCCCTGCGCTACAGGAGCGGACGGGTGGAGGTAGGTGCCGGGAATTACTAGGGCGCGGGTTTCGGTTAGGGGGGCGCCTATGGCGGAGGTGATTGTGGCTTTGGGGAAACGGGATTTTATGCCGGCGAGGATGGTGGTGTATTTGGAGGGAGTGCCGTTGTAATTGCCGAGGAGGACGTCGAGGGAATCGGCGGTGGGTCCGATTACGGCGATGGATTTTACGGAGGATTTAAGGGGAAGGGTGTTGCGATCGTTTTTGAGCAGGACGATGGATTCCTGCGCGGCGCGGAGAGCGAGCTGGCGATTGGCGCTGATATCGACATCGGCGAGAGTGAGCTTGGACCAGGGAACGCTGGCCGGGGGATCGAACATGCCGAGGCGGAAGCGCGCTTCGAAGAGGCGGCGGACGGCGCGATTGATGTCTTGCATGGAGAGAAGGCGATCCTCGACGGCGTAGTCCAGAGATTGAAATTCGGGGCCGCAGGAAAGATCGGTGCCGGCTTTTACAGCGAGAGCGGAGGCTTGCGCGAGGGAGAGAACGTAATTGTGGCCCTGGTAGATATCGCTGATGGCCCAGCAATCGGAGACGACGTAACCGCGGAAGCCCCACTGATTGCGGAGCAGGCCGAAAAGAAGATCATTGGTGCAGGCGGGCTGGTCGAGAATGGAATTGTAAGCGCACATGACGGAATCGGCATGGCCATCGACGATGGTGGCGCGGAAGGCGGGCGTGTACGTGTCATAAAGATCGTGGAGAGAGACGGGGACGTCGAAGCGATGGCGTAGAGTTTCTGGACCGCTGTGAACGGCGTAATGCTTGGGAGTAGAAACCGTTTTGAGGTAGTGAGGATCGTCGCCTTGCAGGCCGGTGACGAAGGCTACGCCGAGGCGCGCGGTGAGGAAGGGATCTTCGCCGTAGGTTTCCTGGCCGCGTCCCCAACGAGGATCGCGGAAGATGTTGATGTTGGGCGACCAGAACGTGAGACCGTAATAGCGGGCGGTGTTGTTATGGGCGATGGCGTCATTATATTTGGCGCGAGCTTCGGTGGAGATGACGTCGGCGAGGGAATGGAGGAGAGGGGCGTCCCAGGTGGCGCCTAGGCCGATGGCTTGCGGGAAAACGGTGGCGAAACCGGAACGAGCGACGCCGTGGAGACCTTCGTTCCACCAGTTGTAGGCGGGGATTTGCAGGCGGGGGATGGCGGGAGCGACGTCTTGCATCTGCGAAACTTTTTCTTCGAGGGTCATGCGCGAGACGAGATCGTGGACGCGTTGTTCGAGAGGGGCGGAAGGATCGAGGTAGATGGGAGTTGCGGTGGGAGGAGTGGTGGGGTTGATGGCGGGGGCTTGGGAATGGAGGAGGGTTGGGAAAAGTAAGAGAGTAAGGATGATGCAGAATTTTTGTGGGCGCATAGTGGTCGAGGAATTGTGGCAAAGGTGGATTGTAGATGTAAAGAGGTGAAGGAGTGGCGAGTGGCGAGTGGCGAGTGGCGAGTGGCGAGTGGCGAGTGGCGAGTGGCGAGTGGGAAGAGAAGAGGGATTCCTTACTTCGCGGACTCCGTTCGGAATGACGGGTTTTATTTTATTAGAAAATTTAGGTTTGGGATTTTGTGGGCTTGGGGCGCGGCAGTGCGGCGACTCTCGTGGAGAAACCCAAGAGCGCTGGCATAAAGCCAGCGCTACATGCGGTCTAGGAGGGATTCTTTCGGCGGAAAGGGGCGGCGGTGCTCACTGCGCGGACTTCGTTTGGGATGACTGGGTTTATTTTATTAGAAAATTTAGGTTTGGGATTTTGCGGGAATGGGGCGCGGCAGTGCTCTCGTGGAGAAACCCAAGAGCGCTGGCATAAAGCCAGCGCTACATGGCGATGGTCTGGCGGGGATTCTGGTGAGAGTTGAGGAGGGTGGATTGGGGAAATGGTGGAGGAGTGGGATGGCGGGGGTGGTGGGGATTGCGGTGGGGACGGTGGTGGTGCATTTGGTGTTGGGGTGGAGATATGGATTTGATCGAGATGAGTTGATGGCGCTGGAGGATGCGCGGCATCTGGCTTGGGGATATGTGCAGTATCCGCCGATGACGGCGTTTTTTGGGAGGGTGGCGCTGGGATTGTTCGGGACTTCGTTGGGAGGATTTCGATTGTTTGCGGCGTTGGCGCAGGCGGGGGCGTTGGTGTTGACGGGGTTGATGGCGAAGGAGATCGCGGGGAAGAAGTGGCGAGTGGGGAGTGACGAGTGGCGAGCGGACCCAAGAGGGGTTCTTTCCGCGAAAGACGCGGAAAGGGGCGGCGGTCCTCACTTCGCGGACTCCGTTCGGAATGACGTGTTTTCTTGTTTGAGGAGACGGAAACCCAAGAGCGCTGGCATGAAAGCCAGCGCTACAACGGCAAGAGAACCCAAGACGCACCCTTCGCAAGAGGCGCTCAGAGTGGGGCACCCGGAAGAAGAGGAAGCCAAGAACACAGGCAGGAGTTCTGGTGCCACTGGGGAATGGGCGGCGGTGGTGGCTACGTTGGCGGGAGTGCCGTTTTGTTTGGGGGCGGGTGGGTTGATGCAGTACATCTCGTTTGATTATTTGTGTTGGGTGTTGGTGGCGTGGTGTGTGGTGAAGGTGGCAGTGGCGAGTGGGGAGTGGCGAGTGACGAGTGGAGCGGACAAAGACCAACCCAAGAGCCAAGAGGCGGCTAGGTGGTGGGTGGGGGTTGGAGTGGGGATGGGATTGGGGATGATGGCGAAGTACACGATGGGATTTTTGGTGTGCGGGGTGGTGGCGGGAGTTTTGTTTACGGAGATGCGGAGATATTTGCGGAGCGGGTGGTTGTGGCTGGGACTGGCGTTGGCGTGGGCGATCTGGTTGCCGAATTTGCTTTGGGAGTGGAAGCGAAATTTTGTGTCGTTGGAATTTTTGAAATTTTTGCATGTGCGGGATGTGGGCGAGGGATTGACGAATTGGTTTTTGTTGGGGCAGGTGGAGGTGACGTTGTTGGCGGTGCCGTTGGCGTTGGCGGGGTTGTGGTTTTGTTTTTTTTCGGAGGAGGGGGAGCGGTTTCGGATATTGGGATGGATGTACGCGGTGCCGTTGGCGATGTTTTTGGTGATGAGAGGGCGGGATTATTATTTGGCGCCGGCGTATCCGATGTTGTATGCGGCGGGGGCGGTGTGGGTGGAGGGGAAGTGTGGGAAGTGGCGAGTGGGGAGTGGCGAGTGGCGAGGAGAGGAACCCAGGAGTGAGGAGCAACCCAAGAACACAGGCAGGAGTGCCTGTGCCACGGTGCGGGGGGTGATTTGGGTTTGTTTGGTTTTGGATATTTTGGTGGCGGGGGCGGTGGCGTTGCCGGTGGCGCCGGTAAATTCGGAGTGGTGGAAGTTTGCGTCGCGGGTGGACAGCGTGTTTCCGGAGGAGATTGGGTGGGAGGAGTTTGTGGATGGAGTGGCGAAGGTGCGGGATGGGTTGCCGGCGGAGGATCGAGCGCGCTTGGGAATTTTGGCGGGGAATTATGGGGAAGTGGGAGCGTTGAATTTGTATGGAGAGAAATTTGGATTGCCGCGGGCGATCAGCGGGGTGAACTCGTCTTGGGAGAGAGGGTACGGGGAGCCGGCGCCGGAAGTTTTCATTGTGGTGGGATATCCGCGGGAATTGTTGGAGAGGGAGTTTGCGTCGTGCGTGGTGGCGGGGAGGACGCGGAACCGGTTTGGGGTGAAGAATGAGGAGACGGTAGAGGATCCGGATATTTTTGTGTGCAGA
The DNA here is from genome assembly GCA_963709705.1 of Candidatus Acidiferrales bacterium. Taxonomy (GTDB): domain Bacteria; phylum Acidobacteriota; class Terriglobia; order Acidiferrales; family UBA7541; genus Acidiferrum. Next base: position 686,844 of record CAVPXU010000008.1, on the reverse strand, counting down.
GGGATGAGGAGTGGTTGGGAGGAGTTTTGGGGGAGGGTCAGGAAATTTGCGTGAGGAAGTTCGGGAGGGTTAGGTGGGTGCGCGTGTAGGTGCGTCGTGTGTGTGGGCGGATTGGTCACGCCTGTACTTGCGTACTATGGCGTGGGCGGCGGGATGCCGAAAAAATGGAGGGGAGGCAGACGTGTGTGGTGCGTCTGCGCGAAAACTATTGTGCGCTTGGGAATTGGCGCAGGGGATCGAAATTCGTGTCATCGGCGGCGAACATTGCGAGCCCGGGGAAGACGGCAGAGGGAAAAGAAGGAAGCGGAACGCCGCGGCCGAACCCGGTGGCATTGGAAGTTCTGGTAAGTGTGACAGGAGCGAACGCAGGCGCGGAAGATGGCGCGCGGCACCTGTTTTCCGAAGAAACATCGACAGTGCTGGTGTTTAGGGATGGAGCGGTGATCCGTCTGGCGGCGCCGGTGGCCGTGGGGCAATTGCTGTTTCTGACGAACAAGAAAAGCAATCACGAAGTGGTGTGCCAGGTATTAAAGAAGAAAAGCTTCAAGGCGAATTCGAGTTACGTGGAATTGGTGTTCACGGAAGAGCGGACGGATTATTGGGGCGTGGCGTTTCCGGAAGGCGCGAAGAGCACGCCAGAATTTATTGTGCAGGAACAGGTGCAAGCGGAAGAGACCACCGCGGAGCCGACGGAGACTCCAGTGGAACCGCGCAGCGCGGAAGATGTGGACGCGTTGAAGCAGGAAGTGGAAGCGCTGCGGGAACAGCTGGCGTTACTGGAAAAGAGAAACGTGGAAGAGGCCGCGGGGAAGGCGATGGCGCAGGCGCAAGCGGCGCGGGAAGTGGCGGCGCGGGAAATGGCGATGCGCGAGGCGTCCAAGGCGATGGACGCACTGGAGGCGCAGTCGGGACACGGGTCGCATGAGGATGCGCACACGGGTTCGCATGGAGGCGGGCACGCGGGAGAAGAGAAGCCAGCGCTGCTGATGCCAAATGCGCCGAAGGATGCGGACGAAGTGGCGCGCGCGGTGGTGGGGATGTCTTTGCCGGTGTGGAAGCTGGAAAAAACTCCGGAAGAACAATTGTTGGAAGAAGAAGCGGCGTTGGGAGTGAAGCGGGAACCGGAGCCGGTTGCGGAAGTGCCGGCGGAAGAAGCGGCAGAGGAATTGTTGCCAAAGACGTCGTTGGATTTTACGCAGACGGCGAAGAAGGGGAAGGCGAAGGGCAAAGCGGCCGGCGCAAAGGCGATTCCGGCGGCGGCGAAATCGGGGAAGATGAGCACGGCGCGGGTGATGGCGCTGAGCGCGGTGCTGGGATTGGCGCTGGCGGGCGGGGCATGGTACGGAAAATGGTGGGAACTGTTGCCGATGGGGAAGAGCGCGGCGCCGGCGAGGCCTGGTGCGGTGAAGAAGGCGAGTGCGGCGAAGAATGCGGCGGCGGGAGTTGCGGGCAAACCTGCGGCGGCGGGTGGTGGCGCGGCGGATGCGAGTGGCGCGGGTGTTGGTGCGGCGGCGAGCGCGAGTGCGGCTAAAAATTCGGCGGCCAGCGATGCGGCGGATGCGGAAGATGCCAACGATGCGGCGCGGCCGGGGGAGAGCGAGTCTAGCGCGGGAGAACGCAGGGCGGCGGCGCGGGAACGTGCAGCGGTGCGGAAGGAAGCGGCGAAGGCGGAGGAGCAATTGAAGAGCGCGGCGGCGGACGTTGTGCCCGCGGATGCGCCGTTGGTGGCGGCGAAATTATTGAAGGCGGCGAATCCGGTGTACCCGCCGGATGCGATGCGGAGTTACATCACGGGAGATGTGAAGGCGGAAGTGGCGGTGAATGCGTCGGGGCGCGTGACGGACGTGAAGGTGGTGTCGGGACCGAAGGCGCTGCGCGAGGCGGCGGTGGCGGCGTTGAAGCAGTATGAGTATGCGCCAGCGACGCAGGGTGGGATGACGGTGGAGGGGAAGGCGGTGGAGGTGGTGAAGTTTTGGTTTAATCCGTGATGGGAGATGGAGAAGAGAAAAGGGAATTGGATGGCGGTGGGCGGTGAGTGATTGCAAAATTGATGTGGGGATATGTTGGCGGTGGCGGCAGCTGGGCTGCCGCTGCGGGTTTGGTGGTTGGTTGGATTTGGGTTAAGGCGGGAGCTGGGCTCCCGCACTCCATGTGGGGATTCCATTTAAAACATGTGTTGAATTTTGTTCGCGGGGAATTGGGATCGAAGAGGGATTCCTCACTGCGCGGACTGCGTTCGGAATGATGTTTTTTTTGTGTGGGGGATTAGGTGACCCAAGAGCGCTGGCATAAAGCCAGCGCTACATGGCTTGCCGTGGGCGCGAATTGTCGTGCCTTACGGAAGCACGTTGCTGGGCTGGGCGTTTTTGATTTGGAATTGTGCGGACATGGGGTGCCGCTGTGCTGCGGCGGGACGCGGAAAGGGGCGGCGGTCTTCACTGCGCGGACTGCGTTCGGAATGATGTTTTTTTGTGTGGGGGATTATTGAGAATTGCATAATATAGTTACACAGGAAAGAGCTCGGCCTGTTGCCAGAAGGCCATAACTAGGGTTGGACGGCGACGCATGCGTTTGAGGGCGCGGACCGCTTGCAGGCTCAACTCGCTGAGGTTCTTGGGGCAGAGATTAGCGATCTCATGTTGCTTCAGATGGCCCCAGATGTATTCGGTCGGATTCAGTTCCGGGGCATAAGCAGGAAGAAATTCTAACCAGATGCGTCCTCGCTGTTGGCGCACGAAATCCCAGACGGCACGGCTGCGATGCGCGGGCAAGCCGTCCCAAACGATCAACAGCTTGCCGGGAATATGCCGCCGCAGGTGCGTGAGAAACGCGATGATCTGCTGGCTGCGAATGGCTCCGGGAAAGAGCCGGAAGTAAAAATTCCAAAAGGTGATTCCGGCGATCACCGATAGAGTCTTCCAAGTGAAGTGATATTGCAGCACCGGCGTCTGTCCTTTCGGCGCCCAGGTGCGTGTGCGGTGGGGACGCTCGCTCAGTCCACTTTCGTCGGCGAAGACGATGGTTCGCCTTTCTTTTTGGGCTTTTTTTTAATCTCCACCCAGCGCTTCGCTTTCCACTCCCGAATCTTGGCCTCGTCCCGCTCGAGGGCCCGTCCCACGGGACGCTGGCAACTCCAGCCCAGTTGCCGCAGGATGCGCCAAGCCTGCGAAGGATTGTAACGTACGCCACATTCCTGTTCGATCAGGTCGGCCACGCGCCAAGCCGACCACAAACTGGTTTCGTATCCCAGCGCTTCCGGCCCGCGCTGCAGTCCGCGTTCGATGCGCCGCAGGTCGGCTGTCTTCAGGCGCGGCTTGCGCCCGGCGCGCCCGGCCTTCTGCAGCGCCTTTCGTCCGCCCTCGGCCAGTTGCTGGGCCCAGCGACTCACGGATTGCCGATGCACGCCCACCTGCCGGGCCACTTCCGCCTGAGGAACGCCCTGCCGCAACAGCCCCGCGGCGAGCCAGCGCCGCCGTTCCAGTTTTTCGAAGTCTCGTCGAACACCTTTTGGATTTCCCATGCTTGGAAGATAGCATAAGAATTCGGTAATGTCACTATATTATTCAATGTTCAGTAGGTGAATTCTGCCGCTGACCTGCCTTGGTGCAGAGTGGTTGTATCGTGGACTGGAGAAGCGTACGATGCGCGAGTCAGAGGGCCCCATCGGAAAGTCTGCTTAAGAGAAAGGAGTATTTGCAAATGTCACGTCGATGGTTCTTGTCGCAGTTAGTGGCCTTGCCGTTCTTAGGTGTTGCTGGTCAGCCCGCGCAGGTGCTTACGCATAAAACGCTCAAAATCATGATGAAGAGCGCCTGGGGATCAGACGACCCAACGAAAGCAGCCTTCCCATTTTTGCACGGCAACGCGCTTGCCGAGGCAGGGCATGAAGTGCAGATTTTTCTTTTGGGAGAGGCGGTCTCTGTCATGCGCAGGTCAGTGGCAAATGCGGTCGTGCCGGTTGGCTGGCCACCGCTAGCCGAGACTCTCAATAAAGTCGCTGCCAAGCACATTCAGATTTACGCTTGCGGTGCTTGCTGCCGTGCCAGGAGCGTAATGGAGACGGACTTGAGCCAGTGGGGAGCCAAGTTCGGCAGTCCCACGATTTTTGTGTCGCTCGTAGAGTGGGCCGACAGAATCATCACCGAGTAACAACGTAAGCACGCAGCATTCTCTACAGATACCTCGCATCACGAGATTCTGCGAGGATGATCGGCAAACGGGAACTCACTATTGCTAACTTACGGGTGGCCCCTGATACGTCTGCAATCGTCGGGGCAACTGGTTTCCAGCTTCAATATGGGATCAGCAGTTTGAAACCTCTTATGCTGGCTCGATCCAACCAACCATCATCCGCCCGCGATCGATGGCACCAGCAACAACTTATCCCCATCCTTTAACGCGGACGCTTCTCCGCCAAGAAATCGGATGTCCTCATCATTTAAATAAACATTGATGAATTGCCGAATCTGTCCCTCGTCATCCCGTACATGCCGAGACAATGCTGGGTAGCGCGTCACCAGCTCATTCAACGCCTCCGCCACCGTTTTTGCGCCGCTCTCCAGCTTCGGCGTTCCATCCGTAAATCGCCGGAACGCTGTCGGTATCTCAATCGTAATCGCCATCATTCCTTCTCCATTTGTAGTCCTAAATCCAAAACGTTGTCATCCTCAGGAGCGCCTTTTGCGACGAAGGATCTCAACCGAGACGCATCTCAAATCCTTCCCCCGCAGACCGCAACCTCAATTCGACCGCACCGCCTCGTCTACCCTCTGTGCCACCAGCGCCTCAAACGCTTCCAGTTTCGGCGGGATCGCTTCCGTCGCAGGAAAGTCCGCGGCAATCGCATCGGTTGTCTTCAATCCATTTCCGGTGATGCATACCACGGTCGTCTCATCCGGCTGGATGCGTCCCTGCTCAATCAGCTTCGCGGTCACGCCTGCGGTAACTCCACCGGCAGTCTCCGCAAAAATTCCCTCGGTCTGCGCCAGCAGTTTGATAGCGTCGATGATTTCCCCATCGGAGATGCATTCCGCCCATCCGCCCGTTTCTGTAATCAGCCGCCGCGCGTAGTGCCCGTCCGCAGGATTTCCAATCGCCAGCGAACGTGCAATTGTGTTCGGCTTCTGCGGTTCCACGCGGCTAAGCCCGCGCTTCACGGCATCCGCAATCGGAGAGCACCCCGTCGCCTGCGCCCCAAAAAATTTCACTTGCTTCGGTTCCACCCATCCGAGATAAGCCAGCTCGCAAAACGCCTTGGCGATTTTTCCAATCAAGGATCCGCCGGCCATCGGCACCACCACGTTGTCCGGCAATTCCCAGCCAAGTTGCTCCGCGATCTCGTATCCGTGCGTCTTTGACCCTTCCGCATAGTACGGCCGCAGGTTCACATTCACCAATCCCCACTGGAAGCGATCCGCGATCTGCGTGCACAGCCGGTTTACGTGATCGTAGTTCCCGTCGATGCGGATAATCCGCGCGCCATAGACCGCCGTGTTCAAAATCTTCGCCGGTTCCAGGTCTGCCGGGATGAACACCGTGGTCTCAAATCCCTGCTGCGCTCCTTGCGCCGCCACAGCGTTCGCCAGGTTTCCTGTGGACGAGCAACCTACGGTCTTGAATCCAAATCTCCGCGCTGCCGCCAAAGCCGTCGCCACCACCCGGTCTTTAAACGAAAGGGTAGGGAAGCACACAGCATCATTCTTGAAGTAAAGATTCTTGATGCCCCACTGTGGGCCCAGTTTGCGAGACTTCACCAGCGGCGTGCCGCCCACCGAAGCTTTCGGTGTGAATCCCTCCGGCAAGGGCAGCAATTCCGCATACCGCCACATATTGAATGCGCGGTGCACCAGCGCTTCGCGTTTGGCCACCCGGCTCAGCGCTTCATAGTCATAGCTTACTTCCAACGGAGAGAAGCACTCTTCGCAGAACGATTGCGGCGTATTTGCATACTTCTTACCGCATTCCCTGCATCGTAGAAAATAGACTTCCTTCATAAGTCACCTTGCGCCAGGAATATCGCCCTGGAGTGCCGACGTTTAGATCGGTTCCAATTCGATTCCTGCGTCTGAGTTAACGTGACAATTGACTGAGGGCAGCGCGGTGGGTCCAAATGAAAAACCCTCCGTGCCAAAAAGCTTGGAGGGTCTCAGAGGTTGCTTCTGTGATCTCTACCAGCTCTTTAGCAGTTTTTTACGTGGAGCAAGTCGCCCTAAATCGCCACGTGATGCCGCTATTACGGCTCATTCTTTTATGCTAGATATCGAACTTCTTGTCAAGCCAAAAGTTATCGCTCCCTTTTACTAACAACGGTTTGCTAACCTTCTGCGTCCAACAGTTAGGCATAAAATGCTTCCAGTGGAACCCGGCCGGATGGCCAGTTAACGTCGAGGCGCATCATATGGCGAGAGAAACCCCGGCCCAATCGCGGTGTTATACTCTCGGCAGGTGGACTGGGCCACGGTATAAATAGGAGCACTCCAGATGGATCATGTTAGGAATGTGGTGGATTGGACCCGGCGTCGGAAATTGATCGCCACCGTGTCGATTGCGGCTACTCTCGTCATTGGAATCTTTATCGGCACTTTGGTGAACGGCAAGGTTTCGGCGATGCGTGGCTTTGCTTTTGCCGGAACCAGTGCGGCGCCCCTTGCGCTCCCCGATCCAATCCCGTCGTCGAATTCGTTTTCTTCGATCGTGAATCGTGTCGAACCGGCTGTCGTCAATATCGCCACCACGCAAGTGATTGATCGCAAGTCCAAGCGCCACCACGCCCAGGGTGATCCGGACGATCCCAGTGAAGATTTCTTCTTTCATTTCTTTGATGGCCAGCCCGGTGTTGGCGGCCAGCAACAGCCTGAAGCCGAGCGCAGCCTCGGTTCCGGCGTGATTCTTGACAAGGGCGGTTACATCCTCACCAACAATCACGTTGTGGATCAGGCCAGCAGGATTCAAGTGCAGCTCAACGGAGACACCACCAAGTACAACGCCAAGGTGATCGGCACCGACGAAGAATCCGATCTCGCCGTGATTAAGATTGATGCCGGCAAGGATCTCCCGTTCGCCAAGCTCGGCAATTCCGATGGCGTTCAAGTCGGCGATTGGGTTCTCGCGATTGGCAGCCCCTTCGGCCTCAACGCGACCGTTACCGCCGGAATCATTAGCGCTAAGGATCGCGCCGGCATGGGCCGTCAGTTCCAGCACTTTCTCCAGACTGACGCCGCCATCAACCCCGGAAACTCTGGTGGCCCGCTTGTCGATATGGCTGGCCAGGTCATCGGCATCAACACCGCCATTCTGACTGGCGGCCGTGGCTATGAAGGCGTTGGCTTTGCGATGCCTTCCGTTACCGCCATTAGCGTCTACGATCAGCTCGTCAAAAATGGCCGTGTCACCCGCGGTTCCATCGGCGTGCAGTTCCAGGAAGAACTTGGCACTAACCAGATCACGCTGAAGTCTCTTGGCGCCACGCACGGCGTCGTCATTGAAGCCGTCACTCCCGGAAGCCCGGCGGAAAAGGCTGGACTCAAGGGCGGCGACGTCATCTGCGCCATCAACGGCATTCCCGTCAAGACCGGCAACGATCTCGTGAACCCCATCGCCTCTGCTCCTATCGGCAGCAAGGTCAAGATCACCTACTTCCGCGACAAGGAACAGAAGGAAACCAGCGCTACCGTCGAAGATCGCACGCATGTCTTCCCACTCACCGCTGGCCGCGTTAGCAATGCGCCGGACGACTCCGCTCCCGCTGAATTCGGCTTGCACGTCGAAAGCCTCACTCCGGAACGCGCGCAGCGTGTCGGCATCGAAGGCGTCAAGGGCGTGGTGGTCAGTGAAGTCGAACCCACCAGCTTTGCCGATGATGTTGGCTTCGGCCCAGGCGATGTCATCTCCGAAGTGAACGGCCAGGCTGTCGCTTCCGTTGACGACTATCGCAACGCCGTTAGCAAGCTCAAGCCCGGACAAAACGTCGTGTTCAAGGTTCTGCGCCGCAGCAACACCGATCAGATCATGACCGTGTTTCTCCCAGGCGTGGTTCCGGCGGCGGACAACAAATAACCAAGGTACATGCACTCCGTTATGCGTGAATTGCTAAGCAAGAGAAACATACTGCTTCTCGCGGCTCTGACGGCGGCCACAATCACTGTGCCTGCCGTCTCCGCGCAGAGCGCCACCACCCCACCGGCCCACAAGAAGGCCACAACGACGCATCCCACATCTTCGTCGTCGGCAAAATCGAAGCACACCAGTTCTAAGAGAAGAAAAACAAAGAAGGTCAAAGGCCAGGCCGCGCCTACTCCGGAACGCATCAGCGAAATTCAGGATGCTCTGGCGAAAAAAGGTGTTCTCGCGGGCACGCCCAGCGGCAAATGGGATGATTCCACCGTCGATGCCGTGAAGCAGTTCCAAACTTCCAACGGTCTCACTCCTTCCGGCAAGCTCGATGCTCTCACTCTACAAAAATTGGGTCTGGGCTCGGAAACCGCCGGCCTCGCTCCCCCCACTCCTCCTCCCAACTCCATCAACCGCCTGCGCAACACCTCCTCCGAGCCTGCCACTCCAGAACCCAGCAACTAACATCCAACACTCAGCGGCAGCCCTGCTGCCGCAGTTCCTGGTTTACGGGTCGCCTGATTTTAACCCTTGCATCGCCCAAAAGTTACGCCGCGATTGCGTAGCTCGCCCCGAAAATCCAGCCCAGCTTCGTCGCCGGAATCGTATCCTTGAATGAATTCTCAATGGCACCCATCGCAAATTTGCGTTTGCCGTCCACCCTCCCTCCTCGTAAGCTTGCTGTATGTTTAGCAACCCACTCAACGCTTCTCACGCATGTTGCTGCTGTCTCTGTTGCGCGCAAGTGTCTTCTGGTGTGGCAGGCTAAACCGCAAGCGAATCAAGTTTAGCCAAATCGCAATACCGAGCCCATCGCCAGACCCTGCTTGATGGGTTTTTCGTTTTATAGTGGAGTTCCACAAAACGGCGGCGCGGTCGCTAAGTGGTAAGGCATAGGTCTGCAAAACCCATATCGGCGGTTCGATTCCGCCTCGCGCCTCCAAATTTCTTCATGTAGTGGCCGGTCTTTAGACCGGTGCCTCTGCCCCCAGCGCCGGTGTCGCGCGGTGCCTCTTGGGTTTCCTCAGCCACGGAGTCCGCGCAGCGAGGAATCCCTTTTCGTTTTCTCAATGTCCAGAAACCCACCGCCTTGCTCCACCCTCTCGTTGGCGGCTATAATTCACCTCTCCGTTGCGCAGAATGCCTCAATCGCAATCACTCCACCCACTCGTGAGCAGCGCAAACACTCCCCGCAGGACATTTCTGAAGCAATCGTTAATCTCCGGCAGCCTCCTGATCTCCGGTCTCCATAAACTCCCCTGGCCGCAGACCGCTCCTGATTCAGATGCCCTCCGCGGTGGCAGCAGAGTTGGCATCGTGCCTTTCGCAGGCGAAGGCAAAGTGCCCATGGGCCAACTCCTTGGTGCCGAACTCGACGGCCGCCTTTTCACAGACCTCTCTTTGTTGACCCCGGAAAATCCCGTCACTCCCACCAACGACTTTTACATCCGAACCCGCGCCTCGAAACTTCTGGACTCCACGAAGCCGTGGTCCATCCAACTGGCCGGCCTCATCGAAAAGCCCATCACGCTGCGCGCCGTTGACGTGGAAAAAATGGCCAAGCCCATGGGGCTTCACCTCATGGAGTGCGCCGGCAATTCCCGCAGCGCGCATTTCGGAATGCTCAGCGTCGCAGACTGGCACGGCGTCTCCGTACAGGAAATTCTCCAAGGCGCGAAACCTACTTCGTCCTCCGCCCGCGTATTGATCTCCGGCTTCGACCAATACTCCTCCGAATCCAGAAGCTCCGTCCCCGGCGCCAGTTGGATCTTCACATCCGAACAACTGAAAACTTCCGGCGCGTTTCTGGCCACAAAAATGAACGGCCAGCCGCTCACCCCAGATCACGGCGCGCCCGTTCGCCTGTTGGTTCCCGGCTGGTATGGCTGCGCATGCATCAAGTGGGTCAACGAAATTTCGTTCGTGCCAGATGATGCCCCGGCCACTTCGCAGATGCAGGAATACGCAAATCGCACCATGCAGACCGGCGTTCCTGTTCTCGCCAAGGATTACCGTCCCGCGCTGATCGATCTCGCCGCCATGCCCATTCGCATCGAAAAGTGGTTTGTCCACGGCAAAATCAAATTTTGTGTGGCGGGCATCCAGTGGGGCGGCTCTATCCCAATCGAAGGTCTCGAAATACGCCTCAACCCCGAAGAAAACTTCGTGCCCGTCGAAGATTTCCAGCCATCCGCAAACGATCAGTGGCGCTTCTGGAGCCATGTCTGGACCCCGCAAGCCTCGGGAAAATATTTCGTCCGGCTGCGCCCGCAAGGTCCAAACGTAATAGCGCCACGATTAAATTCCGGCTACTACGAGCGCATAATTCAAATCACAAATCTCGCGTAGCGCCGCGCCTTCAGGCCGGCATCTTGGGGTTGCTCGTCCGATTTTCACTTTTCCAATTTCCATCCACCTCCGTATACAATGCATCCCACAAGGAGCCATCTATATTGAGCGACCCCACAAGCCTTCCCTCGTACGACCCTCTTAGCCCGCAACCAGATCCATCCATCCAGCAACCACGCACCCCTGCGGAGCCATCCACACTTTATAAAATATTCTTCGGCAAAGACGGCCTCCGTGCAGGCTGGGGGCTTCTCATCTTCGTCGCGTTGATGTTCGCATTTTTGAGTGGCATGACGGCGTTCCTCAAACTCACGCATCTCGGCCCCAAACCGAATCCTGCCCAAACCGAAATCAGCCCCACGTTCGGGTTCTACGCCGAATTACTCCCCTTCCTTATCACTGTCATCGTCACCTGGATCATGTCCAAAATCGAACAACGTCCAAACGGTGTTTACGGTCTGGGCGGCCAACGCCCGCTGTCCTACTTCTTCGCCGGCCTCGCTTGGGGAGTTACGTGCCTGTCGCTCCTGATCTTCACGCTTTGGAAAACCGGCCTGCTCGTCTTCGACGGCCGCTTGCTCTCCAGCACCGCAGCTTTGCATTACGCTCTGATCTGGCTCTTCGGCTTTCTCATGGTCGGTCTCCTCGAGGAATATCTCACCCGAGGCTACCTCCTCTTCACCCTCACCCGCGGCCTGGCAGGAATTTATTCCTGGCTCTTCAAGACACCGCACAGCAAGGCGCTCGGTTTTTGGACCGCGGCAGTCATCCTTTCCGTCCTCTTCGGACTTGGTCACGGCAAAAATCCCGGCGAGTCTCCCATCGGGCTGCTTTCCGCCGGCGTCGCCAGCCTCGTTTTCTGCCTCAGCCTCTGGCGCACCGGTTCTCTCTGGTGGGCCATCGGTTTCCACACCTCGTGGGACTGGGCGCAATCCTTTCTCTACGGCGTCGCGGACAGCGGGCTCATGGTCCAGCACCATCTTCTTGCCACCCACGCCGTCGGCAAACCCATCATGAGCGGTGGCACCACCGGCCCCGAAGGCAGCGTCTTCGTCCTACCCATCCTGGCCATAGTCTGTCTCATCATCATCTTCACCCTCCCCCGCGCAAACTACGGCGACCCCACATCCGCTTGACGCCCTCCCACCTGGGTGCCCCACACGCCGCCATTGCGCGTGGGGTCTTGGGCCCTCAGTGGCACGGGCACTCCTGCCTGTGCTCCTGGATTTCCTAGCGCTGGCTTTCATGCCAGCGGCCAGCCTTCATTCCGAACGCAGTCCGCGAAGCGTGGGCCATGTATTCCTGTAGTGGCGGGTCTTTAGACCCGTCTCTTGGGTTCCTCGAGGGTTTTCCCCGAAACATTCAACAATCCACAAAAAAAACACTGTTAACCTGAGGAGTCCGCGACGAAGGATCTCAACCCCCGCGTCTTGCCAACAACCCCTCGCAATCCCGGTTGCTGCCGTTGTCTGGCCCGCCTTCCGAGGCGCACCGTTCTCGTCCTTTCACCGCACCCGTTTGACGCTCTCCCCTCCCGTCGCTAGACTCAATTCCTCTCAGGAGGAATTATGGCCACGGCTGTTTCCGCGCGCGTCTTCAAAAATTTCATCAACGGCGAATGGGTCGCACCCACCGGCGGCAAAACTCACCTGAATCACAATCCCGCCAAGACCGCGGAAATCGTCGGCGAATTCCCGCTCTCCAGCCAATCCGATATCGATGCCGCCGTTTCCGCCGCGCGCGAAGCGTACAAAACCTGGCGCCTCGTTCCTGCTCCCAAACGCGCCGAAATTCTCTTCCGCGTCGCCGAAATTCTCGTTAAGCGCAAGGAAGAATTTTCTCGCGACATGACCCGCGAAATGGGCAAAGTCCTCGCCGAAACTCGCGGCGACGTCCAGGAAGCCATCGACATGACCTATTACATGGCAGGCGAGGGCCGCCGCCTGTTCGGCCAGACCACGCCTTCCGAGCTTCCCAACAAATTTGCCATGAGCGTTCGCCAGTCCATCGGCGTCTGCGGCTTGATTACGCCATGGAATTTTCCTATGGCCATTCCGTCCTGGAAAATGATGCCTGCGCTCATCTGCGGCAACACCGTGGTATTAAAGCCCGCCGAAGACACTCCACTCTCTTCGTATCACCTCGTTGAAGTCATGGCCGAAGCCGGTCTTCCTCCCGGCGTCGTCAATCTCGTCAGCGGCGATGGCCCCGGCGCAGGCGCGCCGCTTTCCAGCCATAAGGACGTCCCCGTCGTCAGTTTCACCGGTTCCACATCCACCGGCCGCATCATTGCGCAAATCTGCGCGCCCGATTTCAAGCATTACAGCCTCGAAATGGGCGGAAAAAATATCATCCTCGTTTTAGACGACGCCAATCTCGATCTCGCCGTCGACGGCGCCATCTGGGGCGGCTTCGGCACCACTGGCCAGCGATGCACTGCGGCCAGCCGTATCGGCGTCCACAAATCTCTCTACAAAGAATTCATCGCGCGTTTCGTCGAGCGCGCCAAAACACTAAAAGTCGGCAGCGGCCTCGATCCCTCCACCGATATGGGCCCCGTCATTAACGAGCAACAGCTCCAGACCGTGATGAGTTACGTCGAAATCGGAAAAAAAGAAGGAGCAAAACTGCTCACCGGCGGCCATCGTCTCGATCAAGGCGATTACGCCAAGGGCTGGTTCCACGAGCCCACCGTCTTCGGCGATTGCGATCCCAAAATGCGCATCGCTCAGGAAGAAATCTTCGGCCCCGTCGTTTCCGTGATTCTCATCGACAATCTCGAGCAGGGAATTGAAGTGGCCAACGGCGTCCCCTACGGCCTCTCCGCTTCCGTCTACACGCGCAACGTCAACGCTGCTTTCGCCGCCCTCCGTGATCTCTACACAGGCATCGTTTATATCAACGCCCCCACCATCGGCGCCGAAACGCATCTACCCTTCGGCGGCACCAAGCAAACCGGCAACGGCCACCGCGAAGCCGCCATCGCCTCCATCGATTTCTTCACCGAATGGAAATCCATCTACATCGACTATTCCGACAAACTCCAACGCGCCCAAATCGACAACAACTAATCCGCGATGGCTGGTAGCGCTGGCTTTCATGCCAGCCTCTTGCGCTTTAACTGTTAGAATATGAGCATGGCTGAAACTAAAGTTTCCTCGGGGAGTCAGGTCACTATTCCAAGCGACGTCCGGAAAGCATTGGGCCTCAAGCCAGGGGACAAGCTTCTTTTGGTGGTTCGCGATAACCATCTGATTGTGATGCCAAAACCGAAGTCATTCGCGAAGTCTCTTAGAGGGATTGCGCGCGGTCTCTATCCGGAGGATTATCTCCAAAAGGAACGCGATAGTTGGGCATAGGCGCGCGTCTTCGACGATCTCCTTTGACGCCGCTTGACAGGCTTCCTAAAATGGTAGTTAGCACCCGCTGAGGACTGCTGCTTATGCGTTACCCAGCTCTTCAGGATCGCCGCAATCGCCAGGTTCTCGCCGATATCGTCCGCACGTACATCGAGACGGGCGAGCCGGTATCCTCGCGCGCGGTTTCCAGGCGCTTTGAAGAGCCACTGAGTACCGCCACCATCCGCAGCGTCATGGCCGACCTCGAAGATGGCGGCTATCTTTATCAACCGCATACCTCCGCCGGCCGCGTTCCCACAGCCGCTGCCTATCGCTTCTTCGCTCAAGAAATCGGTTCGCAAGCCACGTTGAGCGTCGAAGACCGAGAGTGGATCAGCCGCGAAATGGCCAGTGGGTCTACCCCGGAGCAAATCACCGAACGTGCCGGCCACGTCTTGGCGGAAGTCTCGAAAGGGCTTGGCATCGTGGTTTCGCCTCCGTTGCGCAAGGCCATCCTGGAACACGCGCGCATGTGGCTGATTCCCGATGGCCGCGTCGTTGTCGTACTCATTTCGCCCGGCGGCAACACCCGCGACAAAGTTCTGCGCCCGCCACGGCTTTTCACTCAGGAAGAACTGGACGCAACCGCCGATTTCCTGAATCGCCATTACTCCGGCTGGACCCTCGAAGCGATTCGCGCCGATCTCCTCCAAAAATTGGCCAACGAACGCGAACGTTACGAAAACATCGCTCGTAGCGCCCTGACCCTCTGCGATCCGACAATCCTGGGCGAAAGCCCTCAGTCCCAAATCTACGTCGAAGGCACCGCACAAATCGTCACCGCTCCGGAATTCGCCGACCAGGCGCAATTGGGCGAACTGCTCGCGGCCATCGAGGAAAAACATCGCCTCATCACCGTTCTCAACTCCTGCATCGAAACGCCCGAGCCTGTTTTCGTGCAGATCGGCGTGAAGGAAATATCCCAAACCGGCGAGAACATTGCGTTGATCAGCGCGCCGTATTCCACTCACGACCGGTCTCAGGGTTCTCTCGGTATCCTCGGTCCAACGCGCATGCACTACGAGCGCGCCATGACCGCCGTCGCCTATGTCGCCCAGCTTTTTAGCGAGGCTTTGAGTAAAATTGATTAGTGTAGCCATCTCATCCCAGAATTGAGGAAGCGTTATGAAGGACCCTGAATTTGACATCAACCCTCCACAGGACAGCGGCGAAGACAAAGCCGACGACTCTTCGCGCGAAGACGCCGACGCAAGAAAGCTTTCGTTCGAGCTAGAAGAAATGCGCCAGTCGCTGGTTCGCCACCAGGCGGACTTCTCCAACTTCCGCAAGCGAGCCGAAAAGGAAAATCGCGAAGCGGGCCAGCGTGCCACTGCTCGCATCATCGAGCAGCTCATTCCCATCGTGGATGGCTTTGAACACGCCCTCGCCGCGCATCGCGAGCCTCAATACGAGGGCTACCGCAAAGGCTTTGAGCTGATCTACAAGCAATTGATCGACAACCTCGCCCGCCTTGGTGCCGAACGCGTCGATCCACAGGGCAAGCCATTCGATCCGCATCTTCATCAAGCCGTCGATCGCTCGGAAACCACCGAGCATCCCGATGGCACCGTTCTCGAGGTCTATCAGCCCGGTTACGTTTATCACGGCCGCGTTTTGCGCCCCGCCATGGTCCGAGTAGCGGTTCACCCAGGTTCTGCATCGAATAGAGCTGCAAACTAACTGACTATGCCTCGATCCCAACAACGTGATTTCTACGAAGTTTTAGGCGTCGCGAAAACCGCTTCCATCGAGGAGATTAAAACCTCCTATCGCAAAGCGGCTTTGCAGTGGCACCCCGACCGCAATCCTCAGAATAAGGAAGAAGCCGAGGTCCGCTTCCGCGAGTGTACCGAGGCTTACAGCATTCTCAGTGACGCCCAAAAGCGTCAGATTTACGACACCTACGGCCATGCCGGTCTCGCTCGCGCGGGCGGCGCTTCCGATTTCAACGAAACCATCTTCCAGGATTTCCACGACATCTTCGGCGACTTCTTCGGCTTCGAAGATCTCTTCGGCGGTGGCCGCCGCGGCGGGCGCACTCGCGTTCAGCGCGGCGCCGATCTTCGCTATGACATGACCCTCAGCTTTGAAGAAGCGTCCATGGGCATCAACACAAAAATTCGTGTCCCGCGCCAGGAATATTGCGAAGCTTGTAACGGCACCGGCGCAAGAAAGGGAACTGGCGTCGTCGCCTGCCAGACCTGCGGTGGTCGCGGCCAGCTGATTTATCAGCAGGGATTTTTCACCATCAATCGCACTTGCCCCGCCTGCCAGGGTGCGGGACAAATCGTCAAGGAACGCTGCCCCGAATGCCGCGGCCAGGGGCGCGTCGATCGCGAACGCACCATTGAACTTCGCATCCCTCCCGGCGTGGACACCGGCACGCGCTTGCGCGTCCAGGGTGAAGGCGAACCTGGTCCGAATGGTGGTCCCGCCGGTGACCTCTACGTCGTCCTCGATGTGAAAGAACACAGTTTCTTCGAGCGGCGCGGCGCCGATCTCTACTGCACAATTCCTCTCAGTGTCGCGCAAGCTTCGCTGGGCATAGAACTTCAGGTTCCAGGCCTGGTCGGTGAAGAACGTTTGAAAATCCCCGAAGGCACGCAAAGCGGCGCCGTCTTTCGCATCAAGGGCAAGGGCCTGTCCGATCCCCACGGCGGCGGTCGTGGCGATCTGTACTACCACGTCCGCGTAATCACGCCAACGAAACTAACCAAAGAACAGCGCAAACTCCTGGAGCAACTCCACAACACCCTGAAAGTCGACAACAAGCCCGCCGAACGCGGCTCCTCCCTCTTCGACAAAGTAAAAGACATCTTCGGCTAACTTTGGAGTGCGGCGGCCCAGCCGCCGCTTTTACGGTCTACACGCATTCACAAATCTTTAGTTCGTAGATTCGATTCCTGGGTGCCCCACATGCCGCCTCTGCATGTGGGCTCTTGGGTCACTCCGTGTAGCGCCGCACCTTCAGGCCGGCATCTTGGGTTGATCCCCCAGGTGCCTCACACGCAGCAGTTGCGTGTGAGGTCTTGGGTTTCGTCTTCTAGGGGGTCGGAGCTTCAGCTCCGACATCGAGCCGGCCGACCGTCGGGCTTCAGCCCCCGAGGAATCCCTTCCTTCGACCCAAGGAATACCAAACAAAAAACGTCATTCCGAGCGAAGTCCGCGCAGCGAGGAATCCCTCTTCGCACTTACTCCCACCTTCACCTCCAGCCCAATCCATGCCAACATACCCTCACTCATGCGCCGCCGCTTCTTCGTCAACCAATTCGATAACCAACACGCGGTCATGCAAGGCGAACCCGCCCACCATCTCGGCCGCGTCCTCCGCGCGCAACCAGGCCAGCTCTACGAACTCAGCGACGGCACCTCCGTCTGGCTCGGCCGCATCGACATCGTCACCCGCGACCGCATCGATTTCGCGCTTCTCGAACAACTCTCGGGCTACGTCCCCGAACTCCAAACCACTCTGCTCCTCTCCGTAGTGAAATTTGACGCCTTCGAATGGGCCCTCGAGAAAGCGACCGAACTCGGCGTCGCCCGCATAGTCCCTCTAGCCTCGGCTCGCAGCGAAAAGGCTCTCCTCGTCGCCGCCCAAAAACGCTCCGAGCGCTGGAAAAAAATCCTTCTCGAATCTTCGCAGCAGTCTCGTCGTGTTCAACTCCCGGTCCTTGATCCGCTTGCGAAACCAGAAGCCGCGTTCAACTCTTCCGACGGAGGCGTTCGCGTCCTTCTCTCCGAATCTCCGGACGCGACTTCGCTCCGCAACGCTCTTTCCGGCGTTCGTGAGTCGACCGCCGTCCTCGCCATCGGCCCGGAAGGCGGCTGGACGGATTCCGAATTCGCCGCCGCCCGCGCCGCCGGCTTCCAGGAAGCTTCCCTTGGAAAGCTCATCCTCCGTACAGAAACTGCCGTAGTCGCCTCTCTCGCCGCGATAAACTTCGCCCTCTCAGCGGACTGACAAGCATCCGAATACTCCATTTTTTCGTCTAACTAAAGCCGGGCTACGAAATTCCTTCTGTCTCGCTGCGCTCAAGGAATCTCGCAGCTCGAATCAAATCGCTTGCGCCCGCTGTTTTGCTGTCGCTTTTCATTTCGCGACTGGCATAAAATCTGGACGCCGTGTTATAACTAAGAGGCAGTACGAGATGATCAAACCTGACGAGAACAACATTCCTTCTCCACAAGGCGTTTCACCCACCGCCACCTCATCTCCTTTGCCAGCTGCGCTTCCTCCTTCCGTCGCACCAGAACAATCTCCCACTCCTTCGCACCAGCTCTTGCGCCACGAAATTCGCGTTTGGACCCGCGATCTCCTCATCGCCATCGGTCTCGCCCTCGTCATCATCGTCTTCCTTTATCAGCCTGTGAAGGTCGAAGGCACCAGCATGGCCCCGCTCCTCTCCGATCAGGAGCGCATCTTCATCAACAAATTCGTCTACCGCTTCGAGCCTATCGATCGCGGCGACGTCGTTGTTTTCTGGTATCCCCTCGATCGCTCCAAATCTTTTATCAAGCGCGTTATCGCTCTCCCCGGTGAAACCGTGGAAATTCGCCGCGGCCTTGTCTATGTAAATGGCAAGGAAATCACGGAGCCCTACGTTCCGCCGCAATATGCCGACGTCAGCGATTACGGCCCGACTGTCGTCCCGCCCGGCAGCTATTTCGTCATGGGTGATCACCGCATCAGTTCCAATGATTCTCGCGTTTTCGGACCGGTCTCCAGCCAGTTCATCTACGGCCGCGCTGTTTTTGCCTACTGGCCCGTGGACCACTTCGGTTCCTTGTCCACAACCGAGGCCAGCGACAAATGACGTTTGACGGAGGATACACTGACGGACGTTCAGCACAGAACCGCCACACTCGCGCTCGAAGACGGGCGCGTATTTAATGGCCGTGCAGCCGGCGCCATCACGCGCCGCGGCGGCGAAGTCGTTTTTAACACCAGCCTTACCGGATACCAGGAAGTTTTCACCGATCCCAGCTATGCCGGGCAGATCGTGTGTCTCACTTATCCGCATATCGGCAATGTCGGCGCGAATCTCGATGATGAGGAAGCTTCTCGCCCCTACATCGAATCTCTGATCGTCCGCGAATTCTCCCAGATCGCTTCCAACTGGCGCTCCAGCGAAAGCGCCCAGCTTTATCTCAATCGCCACAAAATTCCCGTTATTTGGGACATCGATACGCGTGCCCTAGTTCTCCACATTCGCAAAATGGGCGCTCTTCGCGGCATCGTCGCCACCGACGGCACGCCCGCCGATCAACTCATCTTCGAAGCCAAACAGCTTCCACACATGGCTGGCCTCGAGCTCGCCAGCCGCGTCACCTGCGGCAAAGCCTACGACTGGCAAAAAGGTTCCATCGACCTGGCCACTTCTCCCTGGGCGGAACAAATGGGAGAGTCCGGCTCAGCGCCCGAAGAGTACAAATTCAAAGTGGTCGCTTACGATTTTGGCATCAAGCAGAACATTCTGCGCTTGCTCTTCGATCACCACTGCGAAGTGACCGTTGTTCCCGCAAGCACGCCCGCCGAAGATGTTCTCAACTTCAAGCCCGATGGAGTCTTCCTCTCCAACGGCCCCGGCGATCCCGAACCTGTCACCTATGCCCACGAAAATATTCGCAAACTCTCCGGCAAGGTCCCCATTTTCGGCATCTGCCTCGGCCACCAACTCTGCGGCCTCGCGCTTGGCGGCAAAACCTTCAAACTGAAATTCGGCCACCACGGCTCAAACCACCCGGTAAAAAATCTTCTGACCAATCAGGTCGAAATCACCGCGCAGAATCACGGCTTCTGTGTCGATCCCGAATCGCTGCCCTCCAGCGACGTCGAAGTCACGCATCTTAATCTCAACGACCATACAAACGAAGGCATGCGCCACAAAAACATTCCCCTCTTCACCGTGCAGTACCACCCCGAAGCCTCGCCGGGTCCTCACGATTCTCACTATCTCTTCACCCAATTCACCGACATGATGAAAGAATTCGCCCAACCCGGGAGCTCCCGCGGATGAGCTACTCGCCCTCCAACGCCGATGGGGTTGTATCGGAACACGGCCACAACAGCCTTGCGAAATATGTATTTCGTCAGGGCACGGCTTCAGCCGTGCCGCACAAGCGCAAGAAGGAGAGCGGCTTTAGCCGCTGAGGGAATGTCGATTCCAAGTAGACACCAGAGCGTCCCGGGCACGTACTTCGTGACCTCGCGCACTTGGCAGAGCCGTATGCTCTTTGTCACCGAGCCTTGCTGCACAATTTTCATCGATTCCTTACTTCACTACCGGGGCGAAGGAGTATTTTCCTTGCATGCCTTCGTTCTCATGCCCGATCATTTTCACATTCTACTGACTCTCCCACAGGGAAAAACGCTTGAAAGAGCCGTGCAATATATCAAAGGCGGCTCGGCACGCAAACTTGCCTTGGAACGGAGCATGCACTTTCCAGTTTGGCAGCGCGGCTTTAGCGATCATCGCATTCGAGACGAAGCTGATTTCGCCTCCCACGTTCGTTACATCGCAGACAATCCGGTCCGCAAAAAGCTTGTCTGCGAGGCCAAAGAATTTCGGTGGTCCTCCGCCTCGGGTACGTATGCTCTCGACCGGCTACCTCAGGGGCTGAAGCCCCAATTCCTGGAGGGCATTGCCCTACGGCACGGCTGAAGCCGTGCCCTGACGAACTTTTATGCCTAAACGCACAGACATCCACAAAATCCTCATCATCGGCTCCGGCCCCATCGTCATCGGCCAGGCCTGCGAATTCGACTATTCCGGCGCGCAAGCCTGCAAAGCCCTCCGCGCCGAAGGCTACGAAGTCGTCCTCGTCAATTCCAATCCCGCCACGATCATGACCGATCCGGAATTGGCACATCGCACCTACATCGAGCCGCTCACCAAGGAATATCTCGAGGAGATTATCATTAAAGAACGCCCCGACGCCCTGCTTCCCACTGTCGGCGGCCAAACCGCTCTCAATCTCGCCGTCGAACTCGCCGAATCCGGCATTCTCGAAAAGCACAAAGTCGAAATGATCGGCGCCTCCCTCCGCGCCATTAAAGTTGCCGAAGATCGCCTCTGGTTCAAGGATGCCTGCCGCAAAATCGGCCTGGAAGTTCCCGCGTCCGCTCTCGTCAACAGCGCCCAAGACGCCATGCGCCTCTGCGATCAGCTCGGCTTTCCGCTCGTCATCCGTCCTTCCTTCACTCTCGGCGGCACCGGCGGCTCGATCGCCTATAACAAGGAAGAATTCCAGGAAGCCATCGCCCACGCCCTGGACATGAGCCCCGTCCACGAAGCCCTCGTCGAAGAATCCGTCCTCGGCTGGAAAGAGTACGAACTCGAAGTCATGCGCGACTACCGCGACAACTTCGTCGTCATCTGCACCATCGAAAATTTCGATCCCATGGGCGTTCACACCGGCGATTCCATTACCGTAGCTCCCGCGCAAACACTCACGGATAAGGAATACCAGCGCATGCGCGATGCCGCCGCGGCCATCATCCGCGAAGTCGGCGTGGAAACCGGCGGCTCCAACGTGCAATTCGCCGTCAATCCCGAAAACGGCCGCATGACTGTCATCGAAATGAATCCCCGCGTTTCCCGCAGCTCCGCGCTGGCCAGCAAAGCCACCGGTTTCCCGATCGCCAAAATCGCGGCGCGTCTGGCCGTCGGCATGTCCCTGGACGAAATTCCCAACGACATCACGCAAAAAACCCCGGCATCCTTCGAACCCACCATCGACTACGTGGTCGTGAAAATTCCCAAGTGGCAATTCGAAAAGTTTCCCGGCGCGGATAGCACTCTCGGCACGCAAATGAAATCCGTCGGCGAAGTCATGGCCATCGGCCGCACCTTCAAGGAAGCGCTGCAAAAGGGAATTCGTTCCCTCGAACCCAGCACTCCCTGGCGCGCCCCCGCCGAAACTCCAGATTCGTTGTTACGCGAAAAGCTATCAACCCCGCGCCCGAATCGCATCCATTGGATTCTTACCGCCGTCGAGCGCGGCATGCCCGCTCACGACATTTGCGAACTCACCAAAATCGATCCGTGGTTCATTCACCAGATCGAGGAAATCATCTTGGTCAATCGCCGCGCCGCCGCTGTCACCGTCGAAACCGCCTCCAAGGAATTGCTCCGCGATGTAAAACGCATCGGCACCAGCGATGAGCACCTCGCGCAATTCTGGAAGACCACTCCCGCCGCGGTTCGCCTCCAGCGCGCGCGCTATGGCGTTGGCCCCGTGTTCAAACGCGTGGACACCTGTGCTGCCGAGTTCGAATCCTTCACTCCCTACATGTATTCCACCTATGAGGACGAAGACGAATCCAATCCCACGCAAAAACAGAAAATCATGATACTCGGCAGCGGCCCGAACCGCATCGGGCAGGGAATTGAATTCGATTATTGCTGCTGCCACGCCAGCTTCGCTCTCCGCGCCGATGGTTTCGAAACCATCATGGTCAACTGCAATCCCGAAACCGTTTCCACGGACTACGACACTTCCGACCGCCTCTACTTCGAGCCGCTCACCCTCGAAGACGTTCTCGCCATCGTCGAAAAAGAAAAACCCAGTGGCGTCATCGTCCAGTTCGGTGGACAAACTCCTCTCAATCTTGCGCTCGAATTAAAACGCAACGGCGTTCCCATCGTCGGCACTGCTCCGGAATCCATCGATCTCGCCGAAGATCGCCGCCGCTTCGGCCGCCTGCTCGAAGAATTGAAAATCCCGCAGCCGCGTAACGGCACTGCTCTCGTTCCCGAAGAAGCTGCCCGCGTCGCTGGCGATATTGGCATGCCCGTCCTCGTCCGCCCCAGTTACGTCCTCGGCGGCCGCGCCATGGTCATCGCCTATGACGTCAACACCGTGCAGGAATATGTCGCGCAAGCCGCCATGATGGGCCCCGCGCGCCCCGTTCTCATCGATCAATTCCTGGAAGAAGCCACGGAAGTCGACGTCGACGCCCTCGCCGACGGCTCCGACGTCGTCATCGGCGGCATCATGGAACACATCGAAGAAGCCGGCGTGCACTCCGGCGATTCTTCCTGCGTCCTTCCTCCCGTCAGCCTCTCGCCCAAAGTTCTGGAAACCATTCGCGATTACACCAAGCGTCTCGCCATCGCTCTCAAAGTCATCGGCTTGATGAACGTGCAGTACGCCATCCAGCGAGAGACCGTCTACGTTCTCGAAGTCAATCCGCGCGCCTCGCGCACGGTTCCTTACGTCAGCAAAGCCACTGGAGTTCCTCTCGCAAAGGTAGCCGCGCGCCTCATGGTCGGCCGCCGGCTCAAGGACATGAAGCTTCCCATCGTTCATCACAACGGCGTCGCTGAAATCGCTGTTCGCGATTACTACTCCGTGAAATCGCCTGTCTTCCCTTTCAACAAATTCCGCGGCGTTGACACGATCCTCGGCCCCGAAATGCGCTCCACCGGCGAAGTCATGGGCATTTCCACCGATTACGGCCAGGCCTTCGCCAAGGCCCAACTAGCCGCGGGCCAGAAACTCCCGCGCGGCGGCACCGTCTTTATCAGCGTGAACGATCGTGACAAACGCCACATCGGTCCCCTGGGCAAGGAACTCGTCACCCTTGGCTTCAAGATCGTCGCCACACGCGGCACCTGTGCTGCGTTCCGCGCTGCTGGCGTCCCCTGCGACGAAGTCTTCAAGGTGAACGAAGGCCGTCCCAACATCGTCGACCTCATCAAGACCGGCAAAATCCATCTGGTCATCAACACGCCGCTAGGCCGCGAATCTTTCTACGACGAAAAATCCATTCGCCGCGCCGCCATTCGCTACAACATCACCTGCATCACCACGCTTTCTGCCGCCCAGGCCGCCGTGCGCGGCATTCACTCCCTCCACGAACTCCAACGCGAGGTAAACTGTCTCCAGGATCTTCACAATTCCGGCGTAGCCACCGCCGGCACTTCCACCTCCGGAGACTGATCGATGGACATTCACGGCGTCTTCCCCGCTCTCATCACACCCTTCGCCCCTGACGAAACCGTTTCCCTCGCAGCCGTAACGGACAATGTCTGCCGTTACAATGAGACCGCCATCGCCGGCTTCGTTGTTCTCGGCTCAACCGGCGAAGCGGTCATGCTCTCCCGCGAGGAAGCCGATTCCGTTCTCGCCGCCGTTCGGGAAGCCGCCGCCCCCAACAAAATCCTCATCGCCGGCACCGGCGCCGAATCCACCGCCGAAACCATCGCCCGCACCAAACGCGCTGCCTTGCTCGGCTATGCCGTCGCGCTCGTCAAGACTCCGTATTACTACAAGCCCGTCTACCGCTCGGAAACCTACATTCGCCACTATCGCGCCGTCGCTGATGCGTCGCCCATCCCGATCCTGCTCTATTCCGTTCCGCAGTTCACCGGCATTACCCTCGAAACTCCCGAAATCTTGACGCTCGCACAGCATCCCAACATCATCGGCATCAAAGACAGTTCAGGAAACGTGCAGCGTGTCGTCGAAGTCGTAGCCGGTGCGCCAGCCAATTTCCGCGTCCTTACCGGCGGCGCTTCCGTCATTTATCCGGCCTTGGCTGTCGGCGCCCGCGGAGCCATTTTGGCCCTAGCCGCCGCGCTTCCCGAAAAATGCGCCGAAGTGTACGACCTCGTCCAGCGCAACCAGCACGAGCAAGCTCGCCAACTCCAGTTACAACTCGCCCACGCTTCCAAACGCATCGTCTCCGAAAACGGCATCGCCGGCGTCAAATACGCCATGGACCTCCGCGGCTACCACGGCGGCCTCCCACGCCCCCCGCTTCTCCCTCTAACGGAAGAAAAAAAGCGCACCATCGCCGACGTCGTAGCCCAACTCCATCCCGCCGCAGCGTCCGTCTAACACGCCCAATAAATCGCCAATAACACAAATAAAACAATGCCAACACCAACCATCCATCAACAAACGAACCATCATCGGCAAACGAATTATCAACAAACGAACCATCAAAAAACGAACCACCAACGAAAAATTGTCATCCCGAGCGAAGCGAGGGATCTGCTTTTCTCCTGGGTGCCACACACACCGGTTTTGCGTGTGGGTCTTGAGTCACTCTTTCTTGAGTCACTCTTTCTTGGGTCACTCTGTCTTGGGTTTCTCTCCCCATTTTCAATTTTCCGCTTTCCAATTTCGCCCATCCCTCCACCGCTGTCACCTTTCCCAAGGACCGACATCTAAGCGCTCATGGACTGTCGCGCCCTCCTACCCCACCAATTGCCCCACACGTCGAAGCTTTTCCGCGACTACGTCGAGAATTTCTCCAGGCTCCAACCCTTCTTCGAACACTCCCCCGATCTGGCCTCCGTCGCCCGCTATTCGAAAAAACTCCGTTTTCCCTCCGACCGCCGCGCGCAAGTCACCGACGTCCTCCGCGCGCAAAATGTTCTCTACGGTGCAGGCGCCGAAACCCAGAAAAATCTCGATCGCCTCGCTGCCGGAGCCGTCGCGGTTGTCAGCGGCCAGCAAGTAGCGCTCTTCGGTGGTCCCGCATTTTCCTTTTACAAAGCTCTCAGCGCCATCCAAACGGCCCACGAGCTTTCGCAAAAGGGCATTCCCGCCGTCCCCATTTTCTGGATGGCTACCGAAGATCATGATGTCGATGAAGTCCGCCACGTCTCCTGGTTCCACGAAGGCAATCTGCTGGAACTCGCTCTCCCCAAACCCGCCGACGAGGCGATTCCGGTTGGTCGTATTCCCCTCGGCAAGGAAGTCCACGATCTCGTCGTCCTTGTTCAACCGCTCCTCGGCCAAACCTTCGGCGATATGCTCCATGAAACCTATACGCCCGTGGCCACCTACGGCAGCGCCTTTGCCGCGCTCTTTGCGCGCATTTTCGCCGACCAGGGCCTGATCCTTCTCGATCCTCTCGATGAACAGCTCCACAAAATCGCCGCCCCAATCCTGAAAGAAGCGCTGATCCAGCGCGACGAACTAAACGGCCTCCTGCTCCAGCGCGGCAAAGAACTGGAACACGCGGGATATGAAGTCCAGGTAAAAGTCACTTCCCACAGCACCGTTCTCTTTTCCATGGAAGACGGCCATCGCCAGGTCATCACTGCTGCCAATAACGAATTCTCCAGCGGCGGACTCACTGCTCCCCGCGCAGACTGGCTCCCCCGCGTCGAGGCATCTCCCGAGAATTTCAGCCCCAACGCTTTGTTCCGCCCTGTCGTCCAGGATTTTCTACTTCCCACCGTCGCCTATTTCGGTGGCCCCGCCGAAATTGCCTACTACGCGCAATCCCAGGTGCTCTACAAAAAGCTTCTCGGCCGCATGCCCGTGATTCTCCCACGCGCTGATTTCACCCTGGTCGATCCCAAAGCCGAGCGCATCCTGAAGAAGTATCGTCTCGAAGTCGAAGATGTCTGGCGCGGCTCGCAGTCTCTTCGCAATCGCATGTACAATTCCGCCGTCCCCAAAAAACTCGCGCGCGAATTCGAAGCCAATCTTCGCCAGATGGAAAAGAGCGTCCAGAAACTTCATAAAGCCATCGCCAAAGTCGATCCCACCATTCAAGGCACCATCGCCCGCGCCGAAAAGCGTATCCGCTATCAAATCGAGAAGCTTCGCCACAAAACCGGCGCGGCCCTCGATCGTCACGAAAAGCTGATCGCCAAACACGAATCCTTCCTCGAAAATTTGCTCTTCCCCCAAAAAGCCCTGCAATCCCGCGATCTTTGTTTCCTGCCGTTCCTCGGCCGCTGGGGCACTGGCGGCCTCCTCGAACTCCAGAAACAAGCCAGCCCCAAAAAGCCCGGTCGTCACCTAATCGTCCCCATCCCCTAACAAATGGACAAAAACCCCAAATTCCGATCATGTAGTGGCGGGACTTTAGTCCCGTGCCTCTGCCCCAGCGCCGGTTTTGCGCGGGCCCTCTTGGGTTTCTACTCAGTATGGCCGCAGCACCGCTGCGCCCCATCTCTTGCCGTTGTAGCGCCTTGCCTTCAGGCCGGCAGCTTGGGTTTTCTGTCCTCGACAAAACAAAAACCTGCCATTCCGAAGAGAGTCCGCGAAGTGAGGAACCTGCTTTTTCTTCCGGGCACCGAAGCCAACCCGATAGCGACCTAAGTAAACCCGGAGGCCCTTTGCAATCCATCACCGTCAAAACGTCACGCCGCACTCAACTCGTTGACATCACCAAAGACGTCCAGCGCATTGTCACCGCTCTCGGCATTCGCGTCGGCACCTGCTTCCTCTACGTCCCCCACACCACCGCCGCCATCCTAATCAACGAACATGCGGACCCCGACGTAGCCTCCGACGCCGAAGGCGCAATCGATCGCCTGGTCCCGCTCTCCGGCCCCTACCGCCATGCCGAAGGAAACTCAGACTCGCACGTGAAAGTAATGCTTACAGGCACAACGCAATTCGTTTTCGTAGAAGAAACCAAACTCGCCCTGGGCCGCTGGCAAGGCATCTTCCTGGCCGAATTCGACGGCCCCCGCGAACGCAAAATCTACGTAAAAGTCCTCCCCGACCGTGTCTAACCCATGCTCGGTCGTAGCAGCGGCTTTACGC
Source organism: Candidatus Acidiferrales bacterium (assembly GCA_963709705.1). GTDB lineage: Bacteria > Acidobacteriota > Terriglobia > Acidiferrales > UBA7541 > Acidiferrum. Next base: position 659,467 of record CAVPXU010000008.1, on the reverse strand, counting down.
CGCTGTCTTGGGGTGCGGGAACCCCTCCCGCCGCCACGCCTAATCGCGACCACCAGCACCGTTGACCAAGCAGCGGTCCGCCGCTGCCACCCGGTCGTAACCACCCCCACCTCTCTCTGCTAAACTGATCTTTCATGTCCACTCTAGGCATATACGTCCAGGTGCCCTTCTGCCAGACCAAATGCACCTACTGCAACTTCCACACCGGCGTAGTGTCCTCCGATCGTTTCGCCCCCTACATCCACGCGATCCAGCAAGAACTGGCGAACGCCCTCAGGTTACATACTTCCGCAGGCATCCTCCGGCCCGAATCTGCTGAAACGCGCACCGTAGACACCGTCTACATAGGCGGCGGCACGCCTAGCTTACTGAATCCCGAACTTCTCGCGGCGCTTCTCCATTCCATCCACCAATCCTTCGAAAGCAACTGGCAAGAAGTCACGTTGGAAGCCGATCCCGAAACTATCGATCCCCACAAAGCCTCCCAATGGTCCGCCGCGGGCATCCATCGCATCAGCTTCGGCTCGCAATCTTTCGTCGACGACGAATTAAAAGCCGCCGGCCGCATGCACCGCTGCGAGGACATTTTCAAAGCGGTGCCAATTCTCCGCGATGCGGGCATCCAGAACATCAGCTTCGATCTCATCGCAGGCCTCCCCAAACAAACTCACGATTCCTGGCGACACTCCCTCGCCGAAACCATCGTCCTCTCTCCCGAACATGTTTCAATCTACATGATGGAGATCGACGAAGCCTCCCGCCTCGGCCTGGAAGTCATCAAAAACGGCTCGCGCTACAGTGCCCGCGAACTGCCCACCGAAGAATCCATGGCCGATTTTTACGAACTGGCACAGCGCGAATTGCGCGCCGCAGGCTACGAACAATACGAAATTTCCAACTGGGCCAAGCCTGGCTACGCGTCGCAGCACAACCTGAAATATTGGCGCCGCGAACCCTACATCGGTTTCGGCGCGGGCGCTCACTCCTTCTCCGGCAACCAGCGCTGGTCCAACCTCCACGATGCCGCTGCCTACGTCTCCGCAATTACCTCCGGTAAAGGCGCCATCGAAGGCCTCCAGTCCGTAACCTCGCAATCCGCTTTGGAAGAAGAACTATTCCTGGGCTTACGCCAGCTCGCCGGAATTAATCTCGCGCGCATCCAGCGCCAATATGGTGTCGACCTGAGCCAGAAAGTTGGTCGCCTGGCATCCACCGGCATGGTAGAACAACAAGGTGACGTCCTCAGGCTTGCCCCGGCAAAACTGAACGTCTCCAACGAAATCCTGGTCGAACTTCTCCTGTAGCGCAGGGCGAGTCTTCGAGCCCTGCGGCTTTGAATTTTTGGATAGCGCTTCCTGGGTGCCCCACTCTGCACGCCTTATGCGAAGGGTGGGTCTTGGGTTCCGTCAGCGCAGTGAATCCGAAAGAATTTGTAGAATTTGTTTCTCGGAGCAACACAACCAATGACCTACACCGTAGCCAAAGGCAACCAGCTCGCAGATCCCGACCACGTTTCACCCGTCGCCAACTCCGTCGATCTCCGCAGCGACACCGTCACCCGCCCCACCGACGAAATGCGCCGCGCCATGGCCGCCGCCGAAGTCGGCGATGACGTCTACGGTGAAGATCCCACCGTCAATCTCCTGCAAAAACGCGCCGCCGAAATTTTCGCAAAGGAATCCGCGCTCTTCGTCCCCACCGGCTGCATGGGCAATCTTATTTCCATCAAGGTCTGGACGCACCACGGCGACGAAGTCATCTGCGAAGAGCGCGCCCACGTCAATCTTTACGAACTTGCTTCCATGTCCGCAATCGCTGGCTGCACGCCGCGACCCGTTCGTGGTGGCCACGATGGCATCCTCGCCTGGGAACAAATCCACGCCGCCATCCGCCCGAAAATTTATTACGATTCGCAAACCACTCTCGTCTGTCTGGAAAACACCAGCAACATGGCCGGCGGTACCGTTTATCCCACTGAACGCGTCCATGAAATTTGCGATCAAGCCCACGCTCTCGGCCTGAAAGTCCATCTCGACGGCGCGCGCATCTTCAACGCCGCCACCGCCCTCAACGATAACATCGCGCACATGACGCAAAAATGTGATTCCGTCATGTTCTGCCTCTCCAAAGGGCTAGGCGCGCCCGTAGGCTCCATGATCGTCGGCTCGCGCGAATTCATCGAACGCGCCCGCGTGTATCGCAAAATGTTCGGAGGCGGCATGCGCCAGGTTGGCATACTTGCGGCTGCGGGCCTAATCGCTCTCGAAAAATCTCCCGCTCGCCTCCACGAAGATCACGCCAACGCGAAGCATCTTGCCGAAGGCATCGCCAAAATTCCTGGTCTCTCCATCGATCCCGCCGCCGTCCGCAGCAACATCGTCATCTTCGATTGCAAAGCCAGCGGTCTCACCGCCGTCGAACTATGCGACGCGCTCCACCCCAAGGGGATCTGGGCGCAAGACACCGCGCTCTACTCCGTCCGTCTGGTCACTCACTGCGACGTAAACCGCTCCGACATGGATCGCGCCCTGACCGAAATACGCGCCGTAGTCCAAAAACAACAAGGCCGCGGCGCGTAAGTCACAAGATTCAAACGTTGTCATTCCGAGCGGAGTTCGCGAAGCGAGGATCCTGTTTTTCTCATGATCAACTCATATCACCACAAGGAATGCCCAATGAATCGCCTCTCGAAATTTCCCGTACTCGTTCTCTTCTTCATGGCCCTCTCCACCGCCCCTCTCCACGCCCAAGCGCCAAGCGCGGCACCCACTCCCGAAGATGCCAAAAAATTCATCGAGGCCGCCGAGCAACGCCTCTTCGATCTCACCAACAAAGCCAACCGCGCCTCCTGGGTCCACGACAATTTCATCACCTTTGATACTGACGCGATCGCCGCTGACGCCAACGAAGAAGCCAACACCGCCGCCACGCAATACGCCAAGGAAGCCCACCGTTTTGATCACGTGCAGCTTTCTCCCGAACTCGCTCGCAAACGCTACCTCCTCGAACTCGCCAGCGGCTTTCCCGCCCCCGATGATCCGAAGGCGGAGAAAGAACTAGCCCAAATTTTGTCTTCGCTCGAAGGCGACTACGGAAAAGGGAAGTGGTGTCCCGATGGCGCCAATAAGTCTTGCCTCGACGTTACCGCCATCGAAAAACTTATGGCCACCAGCCGCGATCCTGAAGAGCTAAAGCGCGCCTGGATCGGCTGGCACGCTGTCGGCGCTCCCATGCGCCAACGTTACGCCCGCATGGTCGAACTCGGCGACCAGGGCGCCAGCCAACTCGGCTATTCCGATGTCGGCGCGTTGTGGCGTTCCAATTACGATATGCCTCCCGATCAATTCGCCGCGGAAATGGATCGCACCTGGGAGCAACTCCGCCCGCTCTATCTTTCTCTTCACGCCTACGTCCGCGGCCAGCTCGCCAAAAAATATGGCAAGACTGTCGTTCCGCCCAACGGTCCGATTCCCGCTCACCTGCTCGGCAACATCTGGGCCCAGGAATGGAACAATGTTTACGATCTGATGGATTCGCCGAAGCCCGCGCAAACCTTCGACCTCACTTCCATCCTCGTCCAACGCAAGACTGATCCCAAGGGCATGGTCAAATACGGCGAAAACTTTTTCATCTCCCTCGGCTTCGCTCCTCTTCCCGAATCTTTCTGGGAGCGCTCGCTCTTCACCAAACCTGCCGACCGCGACGTGGTATGCCACGCCAGCGCCTGGGACGTCGATTCCAAAGACGATCTCCGCGTCAAAATGTGCATTCAAATCACCGAAGAAGATTTCCGCACCATTCATCACGAACTCGGCCACAATTTTTATCAACGCGCTTACGACACTCAACCTCCGCTCTTTCAGAACAGCGCCAACGATGGTTTCCATGAAGCTGTTGGAGACACCATCGCGCTCTCCGTCACCCCGGAATATCTGAAACAAATCGGCCTGATCGAAACCATTCCGCCACCTTCCGGCGATATCGATTACCTGCTGCAACAAGCTCTCGAAAAAGTGGCGTTCTTACCGTTCGGCCTCCTTGTTGACAAGTGGCGCTGGGAAGTCTTCTCCGGTCAGATCAAACCCGACGACTTCAACAAAGCCTGGTGGGATCTTCGCCTGAAATATCAAGGCGTTGCTCCGCCCGACGCTCGCACCGAAGCTGATTTTGATCCCGGCGCAAAATATCATTTCCCCGCAAACGTCCCCTACGCTCGCTATTTTCTCGCCCGTATTTATCAATTTCAGTTTCAACGCGCCCTTTGCAAAACCGCCGGCTTCCAGGGCCCGCTCCACCGCTGCTCCATCTACGGCAACAAAGCCGCCGGCGAAAAACTCAACGCCATGCTCTCCCTAGGCCAAAGCAAGCCCTGGCCCGACGCCCTAGAAGTCCTCACCGGCCAAAAACAAATGGACGCCTCCGCCCTGGCCGATTACTTCGCCCCTCTGAAAACCTGGCTAGACGCCCAAAACAAAAAGAACAACTACCCAGTAGGCTGGTAATTTTGGAGTGCGGGAGCCCAGCTCCCGCTTTCTCGCGTGCAACTCAACCACCCAAACGCCAGTCAGCCCAGCTGCCGCAATCACAATCCCAGCTTGCCCGACTCTCTCCGCATCCAGTTTCCACGCTCCCGAAAGCCCGTGATTTTTCCCCAGGTGCCCCACAGGCCGCCTCTGCATGTGGGCTCTTGGGTTACTCCGTGTAGCGCCGTGCCTTCAGGCCGGCATCTTGGGTCACCGGTTGTCATCCTGAGGAGCGCCTTTCGCGACGAAGGATCTCAACATAAGTATTACGCCATCTCCTCCGCCAACCACCCGTGCGCAAACCCCGCCCATAAGCTAAACTTTTACTGTCTATACGCAACACCATCAGGCGAGGCACACGTGGACTTCACCTTCACCGACGAACAAATCCATCTCCGCAAGTCCGTGCGCGAATTTGCCGAAGGCGAAATCGCCCCCCACGTCATGGAATGGGACGAAGTCTCCCACTTTCCCACCGAACTTCTCCCAAAGCTCGCCGAAATGGGCCTCATGGGCGTCATCTTTCCCGAGGAATACGGCGGCTCCGGCTTGGGCTACATCGAATACGCCACCGTCATCGAAGAACTCTCCCGCGTCGATGGCTCCGTCGGCCTTTTCGTTGCCGCGCACAATTCGCTCTGCAGCAATCACATCTATAAATTCGGCACCGAAGAGCAAAAGAAAAAGTATCTAGTTCCCTTAGCCCAGGGTAAAAAACTCGGCGCCTGGTCCCTCACCGAACCCGAAGCCGGCTCTGACGCGGGCGGCACGCGCACCACCGCCGTTCGCCAAGGCGATGCCTGGGTTCTCAACGGCTCCAAAACCTTCACCACTAACGGTTCCTACGCCGACGTCTGCGTTGCCATGGCCGTCACCGACAAAGCCAAGGAATCTCACGGCATCAGCGCCTTCATCCTGGAAAAAGGCACTCCCGGTTTTCGCCCCGGCAAGAAAGAAAATAAGCTCGGCATGCGCGCCAGTGACACTGCCGAAGTCATCTTCACCGATTGCCGCATTCCCGCTGCTCAACTCCTCGGCCCGCTGGGCGAAGGCTTCATCGGCAGCCTGAAAATTCTGGACGGCGGCCGCATTTCCATCGCCGCTCTTGCGCTCGGCATGGCCCAGGGCGCTCTCGAAGCCGCAACCAATTACGCTAAGCAGCGCAAGCAATTCAACAAGCCCATCGCTGATTTCCAGGCCATCCAGTTCAAGCTCGCCGATATGGCCACGCATGTCGAAGCCGCCCGCCTGCTCGTTTATCAAGCCGCATGGCTCGCCGACCAGAAGAACGTACGTTTCACCCGCGAATCCAGCATGGCCAAGCTGTTTGCCAGCGAAGTCGCCGTTCGAGTCGCCAACGAGTGCGTCCAGGTCCACGGCGGCTACGGCTTCATCAAAGACTATCCCGCCGAAAAGTTTTATCGGGACGTCAAGCTCTGCACCATCGGCGAAGGCACCAGCGAAATCCAGCGCCTGGTCATTGCGCGCCAACTCCTGGGCAAGAAATAATGGAAGTAATTCCGTGTAGTCTTTTGGGTCGGATCCTTATGGGGTCGGATCCTTAGGGGTCGGATCTTCAGCTCCGACAATAACCATCCAGCTTCACTGGGCTTTAGCCCCTGAGGAAATGATTTATTCAGAAAACCCAATGAAACTAATTCCATCGCCGCCGCACGGATCGCCGAAATGATCCTCCCCGCCTCCGACTGGGCCGACAAAATTCTGCAAGGTGACATCCTTGCCCTCTCGCGCGCCATCACCGCCATTGAAAATCATTCCCCCGAATCCGAACATCTCCTCAAGCACCTTTTCCCCCACACCGGCAAAGCCTACCTCACCGGCATCACCGGCGCTCCCGGCACGGGCAAAAGCACCTTAGTCGATCGCCTCGCCGCCGTTTACCGCAAGCGCGAAGAACGCGTCGGCGTCATCGCCGTCGATCCCACCAGCCCGTACTCCGGCGGCGCAATTCTCGGCGATCGTATCCGCATGCAAAGCCACTCTGCCGACACCGGCATCTTCATCCGCTCCATGGCCACGCGCGGCTTTCTCGGCGGGCTGGCCCGTTCCACTGCCGAAGTCGCGCTTCTCCTCGACGCCGCGGGCAAGCGCCAGGTGTTGATCGAAACCGTCGGCGTCGGCCAAGACGAAGTCGACATCGTTCGTCTCGCCGATTGCGTTCTCGTGATTCTCGTCCCTGGCCTCGGCGACGACATCCAAAATATGAAAGCCGGCCTGATGGAAATCGCCGACATCTTCGTGCTCAACAAAGCCGACCGCGAAGGCGCCGACCGCCTCGAAGAGCAACTCCACGCCATGCTCTCCCTGGTCATGCTGCGCGACGGCTGGCATCCTCCCGTGCTCCGCACCGTAGCCACGGAAAATCGTGGCATCAGCGATCTCGCCTCCGCCATCGACAAATTCCGCCAGCACTTCGAATCCACCGGCCAGCGCCAAAAAAAGCAAATCGAACATTGGCAAACTCGCCTGATCGAAATGCTGGAATCCCGCCTCCTCGAGAAAGTTCTGCATGGCAAAGAAGGCGAAGCGCGCTTCCAAGCTGCCGCGGCCGAGGTGGCTGCCCGAAAAAAGGACCCATTCTCCGCCGTAAACGAATTACTGGAAAATGCGAATCTTTTGTAGCAACACCACGGGCTTCCGCCCCTGAGGGACCTTATGCACTTCGGCGAAATCGAAGTTCGATATCTCGATGGCGGCCACTTCGGCCTCGACGGCGGCGCCATGTTCGGCGTCGTGCCCAAAGTTCTCTGGGAGAAAAAATCTCCTCCCGACGAGAGAAATCGCATTCGCATGCGTGCCAATTCGTTGCTCGTGCGCGCCCAAGGCAAAACTATCCTCGTCGAAACTGGCAACGGCACGAAGTGGGACGCCAAGCAACGCGCCATTTACAACGTCCAGGACGGCGATCCTCTCATGGACTCCCTCGATCGTGCAGGTGTCCAGCCCGATCAAATCGATCTCGTCATCAACACGCATCTTCACTTCGATCATTGCGGCGGCAACACCCGCGTCGTCAACGACCGCGTTCTCCCCACTTTCCGCCGCGCGCGCTACGTCGTCCAGCGCACTGAACTCGAACACGCCATGAATCCCACCGACCGCGACCGCGCCAGTTATTTCACAGAAAATTTTGCGCCCATCTCCAAGCTGGGCCTCTGGGATCTTGTCGACGGCGACGTGGAAATTCTCCCCGGCATCTCTGTAGCCCGCATTCCCGGCCACAACGCGGGCATTCAAGCCGTCGTAATCTCCGGCGGCGGCAAAACCCTGGCCTTCGTCGCCGACCTGATCCCCACGCGCCACCACCTTCCCCTACCGTGGATCATGGCCTACGACCTCTATCCCCTCCAATCACTCGAAACAAAGCGCCTCTGGCTCCCTCCCATGGTCTCCAAGCAATGGATCGTAGTCTTCGGCCACGATCCCGACGTACCCGCCGCCATCCTCCACGAACGAAACGGAAAAATCGAAGCCGAACCCCTCGACCTAAACCGTTGATCCAATTCCAAGCTGCGGACTTTGAGCGACCGAAGCGATGAGTGGGTCCGGGGTTTTCTTGCCGTCGCCGTTTTAGCGCCGCGCCTTCAAGCCGGCGTCTTGGGTTGATCCAATGGTTTTTCCACACGCCGCAGTTGCGTGTGGGCTCTTGGGTTTCCCGATGGCGGTCGCGTAGGTGTTGCTCCGATGTTCGACTCTCGTCTTTGTAGGGCCCACCTTCCGAGCGGGCCGTTTCCCGAACTCCATCGCAAATCCAAAACGCCCACAAAGCGCGTGGTACAGGAACTCCTGCCTGTGTCCGTCCACGCGAGCAATGAAACCATCCCCTCTTTTCCGCGCCCAACCTCCGCGCCCTCCGCGTTAAATCCCCTCTAACGTGTGACGGCGTAGCATAATCGGCTCACCGTCTTTGGTCTTTCCCCTCACTCGCCACTAGCCACTTCTTCGCACCCATCACTGCTACAATATTTCCTCGGAGACCACTCCATGGCCCAGCCCAAAAAGAAGAAGAGCGCCCGCGCCAAATCTCCCCAAGCCGACATCGGCGTAATCGGCGGCAGCGGCCTCTATTCCATGTCCGGCCTGTCCAACACGCGCGGACTCCGCATCAAAACTCCTTTCGGCGATCCTTCCGACGCCTTCGTCATCGGCACCGTGGAAGGGAAGCGCGTTGCCTTCCTTGCCCGCCACGGCCGCGGCCATCGCATTCTGCCCACCGAACTCAATTCCCGCGCCAATATTTACGCCATGAAACTACTTGGCGTTCAGCGCATCATCTCCGTTAGCGCCGTTGGCTCCCTCCAGGACAATCTTCAGCCGGGACAATTTCTCATCCCCGACCAATTCTTCGACAGCACCAAGGGCCGAAAATCCACTTTCTTCGGCAATGGCATCGTCGCCCACGTCACGTTCGATAAACCCGTGTGCCCGCAACTCTCTGCCGTCCTTGGCGAAGCCTGTCGTGCACAAAACGTTCCGGCCCACGAAAAGGGCACATACATTTGCATGGAAGGCCCGCAATTCTCCACCCTGGCCGAGGCGAACTATCATCGCGCCATGAAATTTTCCGTAATCGGTATGACCAACGTCACCGAAGCCAAACTCGCCCGCGAAGCCGAACTCTGCTATTCCACCATCGCCATGATCACCGATTACGATTGCTGGCATCCCGAACACGACTCCGTCACCGTGGCCACCATCATCGCCACCCTCAACCAAAACGCCACTAACGCCCAAAACGTTCTTCGCCAAGCCATCAAAACCCTTCCCTCCGAGCACAGCTGCAAATGCGCCAGCGCCCTCAAACACGCCATCCTCACCGATCCAAAACGAGTCCCAGCCAAAACAAAAAAGAACCTGGCCGCAATCCTTGGAAAATATCTAACGTGAAGGCCTACGATCCATACTGCCCTCAGTTGAAACTAAACAACGTCATTCCGAACGGAGTCCCCGGAGTGAGGAATCCGTCTGCCCTCCGTTCGTGCGCAACAGCACCAACCAATCTCACCAGGAGAACCTCATGTCCTTGCTCGTCGTCGGCTCTGTCGCATATGACGCTCTAGAATCCCCCTACGGAAAAGTCGAACGCACCCTCGGCGGCGCCGCCACCTACTTCTCCGTCTGCGCGGCCTTCTTTACGCACGTTAATCTCGTCGCCATCGTCGGCGATGATTTCGATCCCAAAGACGAAGCCCTGCTCCGCAAGCGCTCCATCGACATCGAAGGTCTCGAGCGCGCCGCCGGTAAATGCTTCTTCTGGGCCGGCCGCTATTCGGAAAATCTCAACGAGCGCGTCACCCTCACCACCGATCTCAACGTCTTCGCCGAGTTCAAGCCGCGCTTGCCCGAGAAATATCGCAATTCCAAATATGTTTTCCTGGCCAACATCGCTCCAGACCTCCAGCGCGACGTGCTGCATCAGGTCAAAGGCACTCCGAAACTCGCCGCGATGGACACCATGAACTACTGGATCGAGCGCACCAACTCCGAACTCCGCGAAACCCTCAAACACGTCGATATCCTCATGATCAACGATTCCGAAACGCGCCAGCTTTCCAGCGAGCACAATCTTCTCCGCGCCGCTCGCCACATTTTTAAAATGGGTCCGAGCACACTCGTCGTGAAACGGGGCGAATACGGCGCCATGCTCGTCGACAAACACGGCGTCTTCTCCGTCCCCGCCTTTCCCCTCGAAGAACCGCACGATCCCACTGGCGCGGGCGACAGCTTCGCCGGCGGCTTCATGGGCTACCTCACCAGCGCCGGCGGCAGCGGCACCAACGACGCAGCCCTCCGTCGCGCCATGGTCTACGGCTCCGTCATGGGCAGCTTCACCGTAGAGCGCTTCGGCCTCGAGCGCCTCCTAACCCTGAAAAAATCCGAAATCCACGCCAGAGCCCGCCACTTCGCAAAATTAACCCAATTCAAACTCTAATCCCGTAGCGCTGGCTTTATGCCAGCGCTCTTGGGTTTCCTCTAGCATAGGCTTCAGCCTATGTTCTTAGTTGAATCCGCAGAGTGCCCCACGCCGAGCGCCTTTCGCGAAGGGTGGGTCTCGAGTTCTCCAACCCCTTCGTAGAAGCGCCGCACTGCCGCGCCCCAAGTCCGCAAAATCCCAAATCCCAAGATCTCTAGCATCACCACCAAAAAACGCACATAGTCATCCTGCCCGCGACGAGGCATCTCAACCACTGCGTCTTGACGACCCACAATTGGCACAGGCATTCCTGCCTGTGTTCCGTCCTGCACAACCCTCTTCTCCGCGCCCTCCGCGTTAAATCCGCCGGTCTACTGTTAACGGCCATACCCTCCAGAGCACGCTACCCCGCAAAACTCATCCCCCTCCAACTCCGGTTTCGCTAAAATCGCTTTGCCCCACAAATCATGACGCCACCCTCCACATCCCCGCGAAAACCCAAAGCCCTCCGCAAAGGCTCCAAGGTTGCCGTCTTTGCCCCATCCTCGCCCGCCGAACAACTCGACGTAACCGCAGGCCTAGCCGAATTGCGCCGCCTCGGTTACGAATTCCATCCCGTCCAACTCCCCGGTCCCGAAGGCTACTTCGCCGCCTCCGCCGCCTCTCGCCGCGACGCGTTCCTCAAAGCCGCGCGCCACCCGGAAATCGCCGGCCTCATCGCACTTCGCGGCGGCTACGGCGCAAACTATCTCCTCGGCCCCGATCTCTCCACGCAATTGCAGGAACCAAAATGCGTCATCGGCTATAGCGACCTGACCTCGCTGCAAGCGTATCTGTGGCAGACCTCCGGTTGGGTGACGTTCTATGGCCCCATGGTCGCCGCCGCCCTCAATCGTGGCGCCGATGATTCCCACGGCTACGACGAACATTCCTTCCTCCAGGCCGTCGGCAACACGGACTCCGGCTGGGAAATTCCGCTGGCCGGCAAATCTCTCGCCAACGGTGTTGCCGATGGGCGCTTGCTTGGCGGCTGCATCACGCTTCTGCAAACCACGCTCGGCACCCCGTGGGAAATCGATACCACCGGCGCCATTCTCGTGCTCGAAGATCGCGGCATCCGTCCCTATCAACTCGATCGCGCGCTCATGCACCTGAAACAAGCGGGGAAGTTCGATTCCATTCGCGGCATTGTTCTCGGCGATTTTCCGGATTCCGCCGCCACGGTAAGAGACAGCCCATCCGTCCTCGATGTTTGCGAACGCATCCTCGCCCCTCTGAATATTCCAATCGTGTTCGGCGCTGCCATCGGTCACACGCAGCGGCCCATGCTCACTCTTCCTCTCGGCATCCAGGCGCGCCTGATCGCTTCCGGTGAAGGCCGCTTGGAAATTCTGGAGCCGGCTGTGCTCCCATAAGAATGATGGTGCGATGAAATGAGGAACGCTCGAAAGAAAATGAAACATATTCACATGATTGGCATCGGTGGCTCAGCCATGGCGCCGCTGGCAGGAATGCTTCGCGAACGCGGCTACAAGGTCACGGGCTCGGACGCTGGAGTGTATCCGCCCGCCTCCACGCTTCTGGAATCTTTCGGCATTGAATACGCCACCGCATTCGACGCCAAAAATCTTACTCCTGCGCCCGACCTTATCGTCGTCGGCAACGCCATCTCTCGCGGCAATGTCGAAGTCGAGGAAATGCTCGATCGCAAACTCCCGCATCTCTCACTCCCGGAAATCCTCGAGGAAGAATTTCTCCCCGGCAAACACTCCATTGTAGTCAGCGGCACTCACGGCAAAACCACAACCACCGCCATGCTGGCGTGGATTTTTCACGTCGCGAACAAGCATCCGAATTTCCTGGTCGGCGGCGTCGCGGAAAATTTCGGCAAAAGTTATGGCCTCGCCGGCGGCCCCGAATTTATTCTCGAAGGCGACGAGTACGATTCCGCCTACTGGGACAAAGCCGCGAAATTCCTCCACTACCAGCCCGACGACCTCATCATCACTTCCGTCGAATTCGATCACGCCGACATTTATTCCGATTTCGACGTCTACCAACTCGCCTTTAAGCGTCTCGTCAACCTAGTCCCACGTCGCGGCCGCGTAATCGTTTGGGGCGATTCCGCCGCCGGTGAAGCCCCGCGCAACGCCACGGAAAAGGCCTTCTGCCCGGTGATCACCTACGGCTTCGAACCACAAAACGATTGGGTCGCCAGCAACGTCTCCATCGTCGATGACCAAATGCATTTTCGCGTGCACTTCAAGGGCGATCTCTACGGCGATTTTTCTCTCTCCGCCTCTGGCCGCCACAACGTGCTCAACGCCCTCGCCGCCATCATCGTGGCGCAGGGAAGAGGCATTCGAACCGAGTCCCTGCAATCCGCGCTGCCCACGTTCCAAAGCGTCAAACGCCGCATGGACGTGAAGGGAGAAATCGACAACATTCTCGTCGTCGATGATTTCGCCCACCATCCCACCGCCATCCGCGCCACCATCGAAGCCGCCCGCCTCCGCTGGCCCAACCGCCGCCTCTGGGCCATTCTCGAACCGCGCTCCAATTCCATGCGCCGCCGCGTTTTTCAGGACGCTCTTCCGCAATCCCTCGCTCTCGGCGACCGCGTCATCCTCGGCAGCGTTCACCGCGCAGGCCAGCTTGCAGACGAGCAGCGCCTCGATCCCGAAACAATAATTTCCGCCGTTCGCCAACTCGGCAAAGACGCTCGCGTACTGCCCAGCGCCGACGCCATCGCCGATTTCCTCGCTGTCGAAGCGCGCCCGAACGATTTGCTCTTGGTCATGTCCAATGGTAGCTTCGATGGATTATGCGAAAAGCTACTGAAACGCCTTCACGCACGCCCAACCGTGTCTGAGGTCCCGGCCCAGTGAACCAAATCTCCGCCCAATGTAGTGGCCGAACTTCAGATCGGCCATCCTCTCTTGTAGCGCAGGGCGAGTCCGCGAGCCCTGCGGCCTTATCCTCGAACTTTTCCACCTCCCCGAGCCCTGCGGCCTTTCTCCTCCGCCACGGTGGCGCCTACATCCACCAAAAATCCCGCAAAAACAAAAACATTGTCATTCCGAGCGGAGTCCGCGAAGCGAGGAACCTGCTTTCTCTTTCTATCCTGCTCTCCTTCGCCCTTCCTCTCCTCTTCGCCACTCCCACCCCCGCCGCCATCCGTTACGAAGTCTCCATCGCCCACCCCGATCAACACCTCTTCCACGTCTCCATGGAAATTCCCAACGTCCAAACCGAACTAAAACTCCAGATGCCCGCGTGGAACGCCCTCTACGAAATTCGAGATTTCAGCAGCCACGTCCAGCAGGTCGAAGCCTATGCCGACGGCAAGCGCGTTGACATCGAAAAACTCGACAAGCTTACCTGGGACGTCAAGGCCTCTGGCACCATCACCGTAAAATACGCCACCTTCTGGGACGATTCCGGGCCGTTCAATTCCCAACTCAACGCCGAGCACGCCTTCATCAATCCCGCCATGATTCTGCTCTACGTTCCCGACCGTCGCGCGGAAGAAAGTAGCATAATGCTGAGGGATGTGCCCGCTGAGTGGAGAGTCGCCTCATCCACAACAACTTCTATGTTTGTATCCGGGCCCAATCGTGTGTTCACCCTGACGGCTCTCAGTTACGACGCCCTCGCCGATGGCCCCATCGAAATTTCCAACTTCGAAGAATTCACCATCCACGACCTCACTCCACCCGTCCACGTCGTCATCCACGGAGACAACTACAAACGCCACGACGTCGAAGCGGCCCTCCGCAAAATCTGCATGTACGAAATCAAGCTCATGGATGGCGCGCCCTACGATCAGTACACCTTCATCTTCCACATCGGCAAACCCGCCGCTGGCGGAGGCGGCGGTATGGAGCATTCCAATTCCACCGCCATCTACATTCCCTCCGGCGACTATCTCCCCAACGTTTCCGCGCACGAGTATTTCCATCTCTGGAACGTCAAGCGCATTCGCCCTGCCACCCTCGAGCCCGTCGATTACACCCACGAGATGTACACTCGCGCTCTCTGGTTCGCCGAAGGCGTCACCAACACTTACGGTTCTTACACCCTCGTCCGTTCCGGCATCTGGAACAAGACGGAGTTCTACCAGGATCTCTCCTCGCAAATCACCGAGCTCGAAACTCGCTCCGCCGAACATTGGCAGAGCGCCGAGCAATCCAGCCTCGATACCTGGCTCGATAAATACGCGCTCTACAACCAGCCCCAGCGCAGCGTCTCCTATTACACAAAAGGCCAGGTCCTCGGCCTGCTTCTGGACATCGTCATTCGCGATCGCACCGACAATCAGCACAGCCTCGATGATGTCATGCGCGCCATGAATCAGGATTTTGCCAAGTCTGGAAAGTTTTATCGCGACAGTCTCGACGTCAAACTCACCGCCGAAAAAATCACCGGCGGCTCCCTCGACGATTTCTTCTCCAAGTATGTCAGCGGTGCCGATCCGCTCCCCTATGCCAAGCTATTTTCAGAAGCAGGCCTCTCCCTGGAAGAGCGCGAGTCCGTCCGCGCCACGCTGGGTTTCACCATGGAAAGGGAACAGGACGGCACGTTCTCCGTTGCCAGCGTCGAAGCCGGCAGCAACGCCGAAAAAAGCGGCCTGAAAGTGGGCGACACCGTTGTCCGCTGGAATGGCGGCGATCCCCCGCGCCGCTCCGACCGCTGGGTAGCACAGCAGAAGCCCGGCCAGGATCTCCACTTGCGCATCCGCCGCGCGGATGTCGATCAGGACGTCTCTCTCCGCCTCGGCGAGCAACGCGAAAAGTTTTATCAGGTTGTCGAACTCCCCGACGTCACCGATCGCGCCAGGCGCATCCGTGATGGCATGCTCCACGGCGCCACAGATCCCATCACCGCCCAAAACCGCTAACTCTCTCTTTACTTAAAACTAAAAACTTATAACGTATTACTTACTCATGCTCCGCACCGCCTTCATCTGCTTCTTCCTGTCTATCTACATTCTCATCGCCGGCCCTCCGCTCATCCTCTATGCCTACTTCACAAAAAATGTTGACCCGCTCTATTGGGCCGCCATCAAGGGCGTCATGTTCTTCGTAAACTGTGTCGGTGTCCACGTTCAGGTCAAAGGAGTCGAGCGTATTCCCAAAGGCACCTGCATCTTCGCTGCAAATCATACCAGTTCCGCCGATGCTCCCGCCGTCGTCGGCGCTATCCCTCGCCGTATCGCCATTCTTCTGAAGCGCTCGCTCTTCGACTGGCCCATCGTTGGTCAGGCCTTCCACATCGCGCACTTCATCCCGGTCGATCGCCACAATCGCGACTCCGCCATCGAAAGCGTGGACAAAGCCATCGACGCCATCCGCAACGGCCAATCGTTTTTGGTTTATCCAGAAGGCACGCGCAGCCCCGACGGCCGCCTTCAAGCATTCAAGAAGGGAACTGCGGTCATGGCCATCAAGTCCGGCGTTCCGGTTGTGCCGGTGGCTTGCTCCAACGCCCACCGCATCATGGAAAAACGCAAACTCAACATTCACCCCGGCACAATACTGGTCGAATTCCTGGATCCGATAGACTCCGCCAACTACACCCTGGAACAACGCGAGACCCTGGTCCAGCAACTCCACGACCGCCTAGCCGCCGGCCTACCCCCCGACCAGCGCCCCCAAGGTTTTCCCGGCGCCACCTAAATTAGAAAATCCGTCATTCCGAACGAAGTCCGCGCAGTCAGGAATCTCTCTTCGATCTAAACCAACTCCGCGACCCAACTCCCGACTACCGACTCCCGACTCTCCCCTCCAACTCCGCCACCCTCCTCAACAATTCCGGCAACCGCCGCAACGCCGCCATCGTCTTCAACCACTCTCGATTCTCCACCGCCGGATACCCTGAATATACCGCCCCCGCCGGCACATCATTCGGCACGCCACTCTGCGCCGTAATCACCGTTCCATCGCCCACCGTTAAATGTCCCGCGGTTCCCACTTGCCCGGCCAGAATGCACCCCTCCCCAACCTTCGTCGACCCCGCCAGCCCCACCTGCCCGCACAACATCGTGTTCGCTCCAACCTGCGAAGCATGTCCCACCAGCACCAGGTCATCGATCTTCGTCCCGCGCCCGATGCGCGTCTCTCCCACCGTCGCCCGGTCTATGCATGCGTTCGACTGCACTTCTACGTCATCTTCCAGCACCGCCGGTCCCGACTGCACAATTTTGTGCCACGTTCCGTCCGCGCGTTTCGCGTACCCTAATCCATCCCCGCCAATCACCGCGCCGTTTTGCAGGATCACTCGATCTCCCACGACGCAACCTTCCCGCACCACCGCATGCGCGTGCGCAAAAAAGTCCGCGCCAATTTTCGCGCCGCGATAAATCGTCACGAAGCTGTGCAACACCGCCCTCGCTCCAATCTCCGCGCCCTCGTCCACAAAACAATACGGTCCAATGTGCGCTCCTTCTCCAATCTTCGCCGATGCCGCCACGATCGCGGTTGCATGCACGCCGGGTGCATACACTGGCGCGGCATAAAACAATTCCAGCGCCTGCGCGAAACCCAGGTACGGATTCGCAGTCCGCAGCGCCGCCAAAGCTTCCAGCCCGTCCTCGCGCTCCAGCGTCACTCCGTCTTCCACAAGCACCGCGGACGCGCGCGTGCTCTTCAACATCGGCGAATACCGCCGGTTAGCGAGAAATGTCAGTTGCCCCGCTCCCGCATGTTCGATTCCCGCCACACCTTTGATCTCCGTCGCGGGATTTCCTTCCAGGCGGCATCCCAGTTTATGCGCGAGTTCCTGCAATTTCATGGAGTCAGCTCCTGCACCCAACCCGTCTTCTGTTTTCGTGGGTTATCGTCAGAGTCTCGCACAGCCTCAAGAGGGAAGTACAGGCGCCCTTCCACAGCCCCCGGCAACTTTGAGTTTGCCCTTCGCATCGGAATCGTTATAATGTCTGAGGTTTTTAAACCGCCAGGATAGTCCCAGTCTCTGCGACGCCCCGCAGGCATGTGACGTAGTGCGTGCAATAAATTCAGTAAAGGAGTTTCAGGTTTTGGCAAGCCCGCGGCGTATCTGGATTTTTCTTTCAGCCTTGGCGTGTTTTTGTCTGAACGCGCGGAGCCTCCTTGCGCAGCAAGCTCAAGTTGTGAACATCTCTTCCGGCCCTCAGGACGTTTTGTACGCCCAGTCGGAACTTCTGCAATCCATCGACGAAGCCTGGTTTGCTCCTCTCTCGCCCACAGCCTCCCCGTTCGATTCGCCCGAATTCCTGGCGCTGCCGCCTCTGCCTCCCACGAACACGAGCGCAAACGATTCCAGCATCCGTCCGAATCCGAAGGACCAGAAAGAGGAAGGCACTCGTTTCCGCTGGACGCCCGCGCTCGGCGAATCCCTGCTGTTCACCGGCCTCATGCACACGTTCAACCTCACTACTGAGGCTGGCACGCGCGACGCGCTAAACGGCCACTGGTTCACCCATTACACCGATTCCGTTTCGGAATTGCGCGGCTGGAGCGACAGCGACAAGTTCATGGCTCCCTACGTGGGCCATCCCATCGAAGGCTCGGTCTTTGGCTTCATCGAACGCCAGAACGATCCTCAGTTTCGCCTCGTACAGTTTGGCGACGGTCGCGAATATTGGATCAGTATGTTGCGTTCCATGGCCTACGGTGCCGTCTGGCATACGCAATGGAAAATCGGCCCTGCCAGTGAAGCCTCTATCGGCAACGTCATG
The DNA here is from genome assembly GCA_963709705.1 of Candidatus Acidiferrales bacterium. Taxonomy (GTDB): domain Bacteria; phylum Acidobacteriota; class Terriglobia; order Acidiferrales; family UBA7541; genus Acidiferrum. The sequence continues at coordinate 641,292 of CAVPXU010000008.1, read as the reverse complement.
TTGCATGCTTCCCCTGGCTTTATCACCCTCGTGGACACGCCCACGCTCGGCTTTGTCACCATGCTCGCGGAAGACGCCGCCGATCGCTATGTCATTATGGGCCTCGAGAATCGCACCAACAATCGCGTCGTCATCATTCTCGTTCGCAGCTTCCTGAATCCTGGCCGCACTTTCGCTAACATGATGGCCTTTAAAGTTCCATGGAACCGCGACACCCGCCTCGGCCTGTTCGGTTCTTACTACGATCTTCGAAAAGAACTCATGGAAGACTATAAGAACGGCGATGGAGAGAAGCCGTTCGTCTTCGTCAAGGAGGCCTGGAAGCCCGCTGGCGTGGACTTCACCCACCCGCATTCCAAAGCCGCCGACATCGAGCTGACCGCTTTTCCGTACTACGAAAGCTTCCTCGGCGGTGGCTCCTGCATCGGCGGCGGTGGCTCTGGCGCCGCTCGCGTCAATCCTAACTGGCAAGTCATCACAGAAGTCAGCGGCTGCCTGATCATGCACCAGCCCTTCTACAATTACAGCGCGGACAGCCTTTTCTACGGCGGCGGTTTCCGCTGGACCCCGCTGGCCACTCATCGTTTTTCTCCCTTCGGACAATTCATGTTCGGCGGCAGAAAAGTGAGCTACGAAATTGACAACCTCCCCCTGAAGAAGCAGCTCCTCGACGAGTGGAACAATGGAGACGGCGCCCTCGCGCATTACCCCATGCGCAGCGCCTATGAATTTCAAACCGCGCAGAACGGCCCCAGCATCGCGGTTGGCGGTGGCTTCGATTGGGTGGTGACGCGACCCTTCGCGTGGCGCATTCTGAGCGTCGAGTACACCCATTCCTGGATGAATGACGTCATGCAGATCCATCCCCAAGAAGGCATAAAAATTTCCACCCAGGCCGTTGTTCGCATCGGAACCTGGTAGCCCGCGTTTCCCATGCCAGAGGTTTGCACCGGGAACGTGTCCCTCCACCATCGTCATCCTGTGCGGAGTCCGCGGAGCGAGGGATCTGCTTTTGCTATGCCTTCCTTTTTGTCCCACGCGAAAAGCACATCACACTCGAGTTGCAGATCCGATACACCCTCGCGCATGTAACAAAACATTTCTGGCATTCCACGCTAAACTCCCCCATAGCTTCTCACTCAGAGGGAGAGTTCGATGCTCGATGAAGGCGTCTGGGCTGAAGTCAAAGTGGGTGCCGAACACCTGCGACTGTTCTCGGAACAAAATGCGCAAGGTGTGCAGGCGTCCGTCTATAACGTCAATAGCAAAAACTGGATCGCCCCCTCAGAAAACGTAGACGACATCGAATCCGGCAAAGACCGCGCCACCGCCCACGCCATCGCCTATCTCCAGCGCGTAGCCAAAGCCCAACTCCCCCCACTCCAATGGAAAAGCTCCCGCTCCGCCTAAATGTAGTGGCCGAACTTTAGATCGGCCTTCTTGGCTGCCCCACCCCTGAGTCCGCGAAGGGTGGGTCTTGGGCCTTCGCTCGTCGCAAAAATTCCCACCCCAAAAAAGACCAACCACCGCGACATGCCTCGCAACCCAATCCCTGCGTGCCCACGGCAAATCCGCGAGCCGGCTCTTGGATCTTCTTCCTCTTGTCGCCCCGTGCCTTCAGGCCGGCATCTTGCGTCTCCCAAAAAAAACGCCATTCCAAACGAGGAACTTCAAAACACGAGGCAACCGGCAGAGAACTGGCATAAAAAAACAGCGGACGCCCGCACGGGGACGTCCGCTGTCAATTCACCGAACTTCTGCGAAGGCTTACTTGAGTTGCAGGCCCGGAAGAACGCTCGTACCCTCAACACGAACGGCAAGGAGAGCCCAGGGATCAATACCCAAGGCTTTGAGGATGGTAGGCGCCACCTGTACGGTCCCCACTCCCTCGCGGATCGTGCGGGGCTGCAAGCAGGGATGCGAAACCAGCAAAATGACGTTGGTGTCGTCGTGGGCGAACCCGCCGTGTTCCGCCAGTTTCGCGGTGCTGCCGGAGTAAGTAACGCCGACGTTTGGCGTAACGATGATATCCGGGGTGCGCGGGTCTACGGTTGGGTCGTTGTAGTTGAGTGTCACCGTGGGGCCATAGTAAAGCTGCCCGAGTTCGATGCCGGCGGCGGTGGCATTTTCTTCAAGGATTTGCACGCTGGCAAGAGTGTCGGAGGAGTTGTTCAGCCACACCAACGAGACATCATCTTCCGTGGGTCCAATCCCAGTGGGGTTGTTGGTAGATTCAGAGTAGGGAATATAGCCGGCATTCGAAAGCAGCGTAACGGGCGAAGTGCCCTTAATCAGTTGAGAGACGTAGCGGCTCGGATCGATCGGAGACTGGCCGTGCTTCGCGGTGATCACAATCATCGTCGAATCGTATAGGCCTTTTGCCTTCAACTCTTTGACCCATGCCCCAAGGGAGGCGTCCACGAACTTGATCTCGTCCAGAAGCGCCGTAGTGGGTGTGCCGGCGGCATCCAGATATCCGCCCGTAACCCCATTGCTTTTCTCAACGAGTTTCTGTCCTACGCTGACGGCTTGGAAGTTCATGCCCATGATCGTGGGAACTTCGGTCTTCCTGGTGCCCAGATGGTTCTTCCCAGCGATCTCGTTCAGAACCGCGTCGACCTTCAACGTGTCATAGCACTGAATGTTTTGAAAACTGTTCGTCCAGGCGGTCAGGTCTGAATCTGGGTCGGGGACTGTCGCACAGGACATGCCCGTCGGCGTCGTGACGCCGGGAAGTGCGATCACGTTGGAGTTAATCTCCGGTCCGTAGAAGTCGTCAACAGCGCGCGGGCCAAGACCGGAGGCCACGGAGATGTACGCCGGGTGCTTGTCCGACCATGCCGTATACCCGCCAGCTTGGTGAATCACGCTGAAGATGCTGTTAGCGCGCACGAAATCCCACGGATAAACCGGTTTGCAACCATTACTTGGGTCACGCACCAGCCTCATGGGATTGATGGAGGCAAGACCGCCATCGGTCAGTGCGGCCCCGGGTGCGCCACCATTCAACTTGGTCTGGTCGATGTCGATGCCTTCCTCATACTCGGTTGTGGTGCCTGTTGGGGCCGCGCCGGGAGTGCAGGGGCCGGCGCCGAGACCATTGCCGGTCGTTTCCGCCGGAGCGTCAAAATTGCGGGAGTAAGCGACATCGTAATAAATGCCGGTCAGCGCCGGGCTTCCGCCGGTAACGATTGCGGTCAGGCCGGGAAAAGAGTCCGATGGTTTTGAGGTGCTTGCGGCTACATAGTTGACGCCGGTCTGGCCCAGCGCTGCAAGCGCTGGGCAGTATGGTTCGCCATTGTTGACGGTGCTGATGCCTTTCGCGCAGTTCGTAAAATCAACTGCGTGCATGCCGTCAACGCTTACAAGTAAAACGTGTCGAATCCCGTTCGAATTGTCGGATTGGTCCCAACTTTGCGCACGCACTGCCGGACCAATGGCTGCGGCCGCAAGTAAAGTCACCCCAAATGCTGACAAAAATTTCTTATTGATCATAGGAAAGCCCTCCAGGATCGCAATCTATAGCGGCAGGGTGTTGCGGCTAGTTGACTCTGTTATGAATTTGTATCGCTGTGGAACAATTCGTTGAAATCACTTGCTGTTTCGCAATCATTTTGCAGTACGACCAAAATTCTCTCCGTCGCTATCCCGGTCGAGCTTGCCGTCACAGAGATTCGTTGAGATTTCACAAAAAATTGATGTACCGGCCTCCCCTGCAGGCTAGTGTGTGCCCCCGGAGATGGAGAGGTGGTGAACCCCAAGAGTTCGGAGGGATTCCTCAATACGCGGACTCTGTTCGCAATGACGTTTTTTTTTAAGGTCAAACCCGAGATGCCGGCCTGAAGGCACGGCGCTACAAATCCCTCACGACCCTTCCTCCTCCGTAAACAACCGCGGCTGCACTCCCCCCGCTGTCGCCGGCTTCCTCCGCGCGATTCCCACCACTCCCAACACCGAAAACTCCGTCAACGCGCTTCTCGGCACAAAAATCCGGTCCGTATTCGAATTAAAATCCGGCGGCGTCATCTGCAGCCCGTTGTCCTGCAATCCCAATAGATCATTAGGGATCACCCCCTCCAGGCTTTCCCCATCTCGAAAACGCAGCCGCACCCACAAGCCATCCAGTTTCGGCCGGCTCAGAAAGCTTTTCCGCTCCATCTCAATATCTTCATCCAGGTCCCGCACAAAATAAATGGCCCGCACTTTGGCCAGTTGAATCTCCTCGTGCGCACCCTCCGGCGTCAACACATCAACCGCTTCCGCCTGCGGCAACCGCGCCGGGTTCAGGTACCCCCGCAGCAGCTTCCGCTCCAGAAGCTCGATGATCACCTTTTTGTGGGTAGAGGTTGGGCTTTTGCTCTTCAAACCGCTCTTTTCCGCTTACATTCACGAAACAATTGCGCAAAATCGCAGATTATGTTAATTTAGCCCTGCCTTTCCTGTCAAGTTATTGTTTTTATTGGGTTTAGGTCCCCGAGGGCCGCTTTTGACCGAAAAGACGCAAATCCTCAAATCCGCCTCCATTATTTCCCTGGTTACTATTGTCAGCCGGATTCTCGGCTACGTCCGCGACCAGCGCATCTCCTTCCTCCTCGGTACCACTCTCTCTGCCGACGCTTTCGTTCTCGCTTACCGCCTTCCTAACCTTTTCCGCCGCATGGTTGGCGACGGCGTCGTCACCGCTTCTTTCATTCCTGTCTTCACCGCCTACATGCGCGATTCCACCTCCGAGGAACTCTGGAGATTTGCCAACCGCCTCTTCTGGACGCTTGCGCTTGTCCTCGCCATCGTCACCGTGCTCGGCGTAATCTTCACTCCCTTCGTCATCCAGTCATTCTCTTCTCCCCAGGACCGCGCCAGCAGTTGGAATGAAGCCATCGCGCTCAACCGCATTATCTTCCCGTATCTCTTTTTCGCCGGCCTCGCCGCGCTCGGCATGGGCATTCTCAACTCCTATCACAATTTCGCTTTGCCCGCCGCCACCACCGCCTTGCAAAATCTCGCCATCATTATCTTTTCCACCGCCCTCGTCTGGCATTATTTCCAACGGCCCGCCGTCTCTCTAGCCGTCGGCGTGCTCGTTGGCGGCGCCCTGCAATTCCTGATCCTCGTTCCTCAGCTCGTTCGCCGCGGCATGCGCTTCGATTTCGGAATCTCCTTCGCTCATCCCGGCGTCAAGAATTTCGCCCGCCTCATGTTCCCCCGCTTCTTCGGCATGGGCATTGCCCAGATCAACTTTTTCGTGGACACCTTCTTCGTCACCGCTCCCCGCATGCCCCGTGGCAGCTTGGCAGCTCTGTACGTCTCTGATCGCGTCATGGAGCTGGTCCTGGGCGGTTACGCCATCGCCGTCGCCACCGCCATCCTTCCGATGATGTCCCATCAAGCCGCCGCTAATGATTACGAGGGCCTGAAGCGCACCCTCACTTTTGCCGTGCGCATAGTTGCCTACATCACCATTCCCGCCGCTCTCGGCCTCATGATCCTGCGCGAACCCATCATCCGCATGCTCTTCCAACACGGCCAGTTCGTTGCCGAATCCACCCGCCTCACCGCCCGTCCGCTGCTCTATTACGCCGCCGGTCTTCCCGCGCTCGCCTGCGTCAAGCTCATCGTCCCCGCGTTTTATTCCGCGGGAGACACCAAGACCCCCGTCATCGTCGCGCTCATGTCCTTTGCCCTGAACATTTTCCTCAATATTATTTTTCTCAACTTCCTCTTCCGCCGCTTTCAGAATGGCGGCCCTGCGCTTGCCACCGTCCTTGCCACCTTCTTCGACTTCTTCACGCTGTTCTTTATTTTCCGCCTCCGTTACGGTGCACTCGGCACCATTCCGATTCTTCGTTCCATCGGAAAGATCTCGCTCTGCTCCGTGCTCATGGGCGTTGCCTGCATGATCGGCAATCACTACGCCAGCTCGCCTGCGGCGTTGCAAGCGTCCTTCTTCGATCACCTGCTCATCTTTATCGCTCTGATTGGCGGGGCCACCCTTCTTTACATCGGCCTCACCTGGATTTTCCGTTGCCCGGAGATTGAAGAAGTCTACGGCATCGCTACACGGCGCGAGACCGCCGAAGAATTGGCTGGTTCGTGATGGAAATTTCTGCTGCCATCTCCGCTTATCTCACTCACGTTCGCGTAGAGAAGGGCTTGTCCCCGAACACAATTTCCGCCTATGCCCGGGACATGTTCAAGTTCGAAGCGTTCGCCAAGAAGAATAAGCTCGCCCTCAAATCTATTTCTCGCGACGATCTTGTGGACTTCCTCGCCAGCCTCTATCGCCAGAAGCTCGAAAGCCGCACCGTTGCCCGCCATCTTGTCACCCTGCGCAACTTCTTTCGCTTTGCCCAGATTCAGGAACTCATCACAGACGATCCCTCGCTAAATCTCGAATCGCCCAAAATCCGCCGCTCCCTTCCGGATTATCTGCGCCTGGAAGAAGTGGAAAAACTCCTTGCTCAGCCCGACGATAAAACTCCCATCGGCCTGCGCGATCGCGCCATGCTCGAAGTCCTTTACTCCAGCGGCCTGCGCGTTTCGGAGTTGACCGGCCTGCGCGTGATGGACCTCGATCGCGCCGTCGGTTGCGTCCGCTGCATCGGCAAAGGCGATAAGGAACGCATCGTGCCCGTAGGCAAGAAAGCTATGGCCCTCGTCGATCGTTATCTTCGCGACGCGCGTCCCAAGCTTCTCGGCAAAGGCACGATGGCGCACTCGCCGGTTCTATTCCTGAATCGTCGCGGTGGGCGTCTCAGCCGCGTCGGTGTCTGGAAAATTCTCTCCGCCTACGGCCGTCAGGCGGGTTTGCGTGTGGCGCTCACGCCCCACATGCTGCGTCACAGTTTTGCAACGCATCTTCTGGAACGCGGCGCCGATCTGCGCTCCGTCCAGTTGATGCTGGGTCACAGCGATATTTCCACGACGCAAATTTACACCCACGTTGTGGAAGAGCGTTTGAAGCAGATTTACAAGGCTCATCACCCGCGCGCTTAGCGAGCGGGAAGGGAACTAACGTGGGTACGGGCGCTGCCGCTTCAGCCGCCCGCCCTAATGTGGAAGGAGCGCAATGCCTGATTATATGTTTTTGCTCGAAAGCCGCCTCTCTCCGGAGCAGCGTGCCGCCATGCTCCGCGTCCAGGAATTGGCCGCCGCCATGGGCTTCAATCTTTATCTCACCGGGGGCACCGTCCGCGACCTCATCACCGGCGCAACCCTTCGCGATCTCGATTTCACCATCGAAGGCAATCCTTCCAAAATTGCCCGCGAACTCGAAAAGGGCGGAGCCAAAGTCCTCTCCGAGGACGAAAAGCTGCGCCACATCGAAATACTTTTCGCCGGAGAAGTCGAGGGCAGCCTTTCCGCCGCTCGCGACGAATATTACGTGCGCCCCGGCACGCGCCCCGAAATTCGCTGGTCTACCATCATGGAAGACCTGCGCCGCCGCGACTTTTCTCTCAACGCCATCGCTATCTCTCTGAATCCCGCATCCCGCGGCCTGCTTCTCGATCCCACCAACGGCCTCTCGGACATCGAGCATGGCGAAGTTCGCGCCCTGATCATTCACAGCTTCACCAATCAGCCCGTTCGCCTCATCCGTGCGCTGCGTGTGGCCGCCCGCATGGGTTTCAAACTCGAATCGCGCACGCAGGAATGGTTCAACCTCGCCATTGAACGCGAACTGCAAAAGACCATCACTCCCGAAGACGCCGGCTACGAACTCCGCGCCCTCGCCCGCGAAGAGCGCCCGCAACTCATCCTCAAGGAATGGGACCACCAAAATCTTCTCGAGCTCGTCCATCCTCTCTTGGCCAAAAAACATCCCGACTACGACGCCATTTCTCGCCTCCTGAAAGTCCGCGACGAACTTTTTATGGCCGGTTTCCGCCCGCGTTTGGCCACGCCCATGATGCTCGCCATTCTTGGCCGCCTGAAAGAACGCGAGCTCAACCATCTCTTATCCAAGCTGGATTTTCGCGCCGCGGAAATCGCGGAGATCGAGGAATTTCCGGAAAAGGCCAACGAAGCCCAAAAAGATCTGGCCGGCAAAAAGGGCAAAACTCCCATCGACGCCTATCACTACATCGAGAAGCTTCCGCTCGAAGTGGTTGCCTATCTTCTCGCGGAATCCAATAATTCCGCCGCCGTCTCCAAACTGAAGGCCTTCCTCCACAAGTGGCGCCCGATTCGCCAGGCGCTACCCGTAGTCGTCACCGAACTCGAAACGCTGGGTATGCCTCGTGGCCCGAAATTCGATCAGGTCATCAACGAAGTCTTTGCCATCCAGTTGAACGGTCGCGGAAAGACTCCCGAAGAGCGCGAGAAAACTCTCCGCAAGCTCTCTGGTATCAAGGAACCGCCGAAGAAAAAAGAAAAAGAGAAGAAAGCCACCCGAGGCGCGGACAAGCACGCCGCCTCCGAAGCCATCCACGCCAAAAACAAAGCCGCCGCCGACAAAGCCGCCAAAGAAAAACAACAAACCAAACCACCAACCCCCAAGAAAAAATCCAAATAACCCCAAGGAGTGCGGGAGCCCAGCTCCCGCCGTCCCTAGCACCTTAGCCGCGCCACCAATCGCGCAGCGGCAGCCCAGCTGCCGCCACCTCCCCAATTACCCGTCCCCTCTCCGCATAGCACCTCCCCTACTTCTCGTCTGCCGCACCAATAAAAACCTGTCATTCCAAGCGCAGCGAGGGATCTGCTTTTCTCCTCTCCTGGGTGCCCACTCTAAGCGCGCCTTTCGCAAAGGGTGGGTCCCGGGGTTGTAGCGCCGTGCCTTCAGGCCGGCATCTTGGGTTTTACCACAAACAAAAAGCCGTCATTCCGACGGAGTCCGCCAGGTAAGGAATCCTCTTCGCGCCACTTGGCCGGCATCAACCAAAAAACATCTTCTCCCTGATTTCCATTTTCCATTTTCCCCAACCTCCACCCACGTTATCCACAATCCCCTTAATCCCAGTCGCAATTCGCATCCCCGCGTTCTACAATTAAATTCCATGGGTAATCCGCAGTTCGTTCACCTGCACGTACACACTGATTTCAGTCTCCTCGATGGAGCGTGTGAAACCTCCCAGCTCCTCGACGAAGCTTCCCGCCAAAAAATGCCCGCGGTCGCCATCACCGATCACGGAAACCTCTTCGCCGCCGCCAATTTTTTTTACGAAGCCAGCAAGCGCGATGTGAAGCCCATCATCGGGTGCGAAGTCTATGTCGCCAAGGGCAGCCGCCACGATCGCGGCGAAAAATTCGGCCCCGTCACTTCCGAAGATCGCGACGATTTTGAGCCCGGCACCCGGGGCAGCAATCACCTGGTTCTCCTCTGCGAAAATCTCGAAGGCTACCGCAATCTTATCAAGCTCGTCTCCGCAGGATTCCTCGAAGGCTTTTATTACAAGCCGCGCATCGATTACGAACTTCTCAGCAAGCATTCCAGAGGGCTGATCGCTCTCGGCGCCTGCCTCCGCGGCCCCGTCACCGAATGCATCGTCGAAGAAAAATACGACAAGGCTCGCGAAAACGCCTACCGCCTCCGCGACATTTTCGGTAAAGGCAATTTCTTCCTCGAAATTCAGGACCAGGGCCTGCCCATCGAAAAGGGCGTCAACACCCAGCTCATCCGCCTCTCGAAAGAAACTGGCATCCCTCTTGTCGCCACCAACGATTGCCACTATCTCCACCACGAAGACGCCCACGCCCAGGAAGTCTTGCTCTGCATCCAGACCGGCAAGACCATGAGCGATACGCATCGCATGAAGTTCGCCACAGACCAGTTTTATTTCAAGACTGCCCAGGAAATGGCCGAGGTCTTTCGCGAAGTCCCCGACGCGGTCTCCCGCACCGTGGATATCGCCGCTCGCTGCAGCGTTAAAATCGAACATCTTCCCAACGCGCTCCCCGAGTTTAAAGTTCCCGCGGGCCACACGCCCGGCAGCTATTTTGAAAAAATGGCTCGCGAAGGTTTTTCGCAGCGCCTTCCCAATCTCGAGCGCCTCGCCAAACAAAATCTTCTGCGCAATCCGCTGGCGGATTACGAAACGCGCCTCACTTCCGAAATCGAAATGATCAAGAAGATGCACTATGAAGGCTACTTCCTGATCGTCTGGGATTTCATTCATTACGCCCGCTCGCAGGAAGTTCCCGTCGGTCCCGGTCGCGGCTCCGCTGCGGGCAGCCTCGTCAGCTATGCGCTGCGCATCACCGACGTCGATCCTCTCCAGTACAACCTCCTCTTCGAGCGCTTCCTCAACCCCGAACGCGTCTCCATGCCCGATATCGACATCGATTTCTGCATGCGCCGCCGCGGCGAGCTCATCGATTACGTCACGCAAAAATACGGCCGCGACAATGTCTCCCAGATCATCACTTTCGGCACCATGGCCGCCAAAGCTGCCGTCAAAGACGTCGGCCGCGCCATGGATATTCCTTACGGCGATGTCGATAAACTCGCGAAGCTCATCCCCACAACCCTCGGTATCGATCTGGAGACCGCCCTTAAGGAATCCCCGCAACTAAAATCCGCCGTCGATGGCGACGAAAAATTCAAGGATCTGATGAAGGTGGCCCTGCGCCTCGAAGGCCTCTCCCGCCACGCTTCCACGCACGCAGCAGGCGTTGTCATTTCACCGCAGCCGCTCACCGAACTCGTCCCGGTTTACAAGACCAACCGCGATGAAATCACCACGCAGTACGACATGAACGCGCTCGAGCGCATCGGCCTGCTCAAAATGGATTTCCTCGGCCTCACCACGCTCACCGTTCTCTACGACGCCGTCAAAATGGTTGAGCGGAATCGCGGCGTCAGGATCGATCTTGACAGTCTCCCCTTCGACGACGAAGCCACCTACAAACTGTTCTCCCGCGGCGACACCACCGCCATCTTCCAGTTTGAATCGCACGGCATGCGAGACATTCTTCGCCGCTATCAGCCCACGCGCATCGAGGATCTCACCGCTCTCAACGCCCTTTACCGTCCCGGCCCCATTCAGGGCGGCATGATCGACGATTTCATCAATCGCAAGCACGGCAAAACCAAAGTCAGCTACGAACTCCCGCAGCTCAAGGATATTCTCGAGGAAACCTACGGCGTCATCCTCTACCAGGAACAGGTTATGCAAATCGCCAATCGCCTCGCCAGCTTTTCTCTCGGCGAAGCCGATATCCTGCGCCGTGCCATGGGCAAAAAGAAAAAGGAAGAAATGGCCGCCCAGCGCGCCAAGTTCCTCGCCGGCTGCGACAAAAATAAAATTCCCGACAAAAAAGCCGTCCGCATCTTTGACTTGATGGAAGAATTCGCGGGCTACGGCTTCAACAAGTCGCACTCCTGCGCCTACGCTCTTCTTGCCTACCAGACCGCATGGCTCAAGACGCACTATCCCGTCGAGTTCATGGCTGCATTGCTCACTTCCGAAACTGGTAACGCCGAAAAGCAGGTCAAATACATCAACGAGTCCCGCGGCATGGGTATTCCCATCCTTCCTCCCGACGTCAACGAAAGCGATCTTTTCTTCACTCCCGTCGGCGATTCCATCCGCTTCGGTATGGCCGCCATCAAAAACGTCGGCGAAAACACCGCCAAAGCCATTCGCGATTCCCGCCTCAGCCAGGGTGAATTCAAATCCCTCTACGATTTCTGCGAACGCATCGAGTCCCGCTTCCTCAACAAGCGCGTCTTCGAAAGCCTCATCAAGTGCGGCGCCATGGACTCTCTCGGCCCCCGCGAACCCATGGCCGCCTCGGTCGACGATGCCATCGCCGCTATCCAGCGTGCCGCGCGCGCCAAGGAATCCGGCCAGCACGGCCTCTTCTTCGGCGGCGGCGCCAGCGAGCCAAAGGTCCACTTCGAACTCCGCGAAGCCCCTCCGTGGTCCGAAGAAGATCGCCTCACCAGCGAATATGCCATGCTCGGGTTTTACATCTCCGGCCATCCGCTGGAAAGATACGCGTCGCGCCTGAAAGAACTCGGCGTCATTTCTCTCGATGAAGTCGAAGGCCAGCGCAACGGCAAGGAAATCGCGGTCGCGGGCCTTATCGTTGGCACTCGCCCCATGCGCTCCAAGAAAGGAGCGCGCTGGGCCATCTTCACCTTGCAGGACATGACCGGCGTCCAGGAACTCCTCGCCTTCCCCGAAAGTTTTGCTCGTCTCGAAAATGTCCTGAAACCCGGCCAGCCGCTGCTTCTGAAAGTCCGCATCCAGGTGGAAGAAGCCGGCACTCGCCTCTCCCTTCAGGAAGCCCGCAAGCTCGAATCCATGCCGGAATCCAATGGCGCACCCGAATTTCGCGTCAAGCTAGACCTGCAGCGCCTCAACGAGGCAGCCCTGGCGCAGCTCGAAGATCTCTTCGCCAAGGCTGCCGGGCCAAGCACGGTAGTCTTTGAGGTCAAGGCCAACGATGGCACTACTGCCGTGGTGCAATCTCAGCGTAAGATACGGGTCACACCGGACTTCATCGCTGCCCTCGACCGTATCTGTGGCGACGAGGGTATCCAAAGGATTTCGTAATGTGCGCGGCGAAAAAAGATAAAAAGGGCCTTCCGACTCTCGAGCGCCAAAAAGAAATCGAGCGTCTCGAAAAAGATGTCGAGGAACTGCGCCGCCTCTCCTCGGTAAGCCCGAACGGCGACGACACCGAACTTGAGCGCCTCAAGCAGGAAGTTCTCGAACTTCGTCGCGAGTTTTATACTCATCTCGGCCCGTGGCAGCGCGCCCAGATCGCCAGGCATCCGCAGCGCCCTCATACGCTGGATTGGATTGGTCTGATGATTACGGACTTCATCGAGCTTCATGGCGACCGCGGTTTTGGCGACGACAAAGCTCTCGTCGCTGGTCTGGGAAAATTTCGCGGACGCCCTGTCGCCGTCGTCGGCCAGCAAAAGGGAAGAGACACCAAGCAGCGCGTCATTCGCAATTTTGGCCAACCTAAGCCCGAAGGCTACCGCAAAGCCCTCCGCGTCATGCAACTCGCCGCGAAATTTGGTCGCCCTGTTCTCGCCTTTATTGACACTCCCGGCGCTTATCCCGGTATCGACGCCGAAGAACGCGGCCAGGGCGAAGCCATCGCGCGTAATCTTCGCGAAATGGCCCGCCTCCCCGTTCCCGTCATCGTCACCGTCACTGGCGAAGGCGGCTCCGGCGGCGCACTGGCCATCGCTGTCGGCGATCGCGTCAACATTCTCGAAAACGGTTTCTACTCCGTGATTTCTCCCGAAGGTTGCGCTTCCATCATCTGGCGCGATGCGGCCAAAGCGGAAACCGCCGCCATCGCCATGAAAATCATGGCCACCGATCTTCGTGAACTCGGCATCATCGACGAAATCATCCCAGAGCCCGACGGCGGCGCCCACGGCGACTACGAAACCGCCGCCAAACTCTTCGGCGACGTCCTCGAGCGCCAACTCCTCATCCTGACCAGCCACTCCCCCCGCCAACTAATCCACGACCGCTACGAAAAATTCCGCCGCATGTGCCAATTCTTCTCCTAATCGTAAAGTCCTCCCGCAAACGCCAACGGCAAAGCCTCCGATCTCCCGACTACAGACTACTGACTCCCGACTTCCGCGCCCTCCCCACCCCCGTACCACTTTCGCCACTCGCTCCCCATCCTTCCGTTGTTCCCCCAATCCCTCCGCTCTACTCTGAAATGGCAGCGTGTGGCCCATCTGCCCCGGGGAATACACTCCGCACCGTTTGCAAAGGACACTGCCTCATCATGTCGGAACCCTTTCGTCCGTACGAAAAACTCGTTGATATCATTATCATGGGCAAGAAATTTCAGGTCCCGGAGCGCAACTCTTTGCTGCGTTGCTTCCAGTTCATCAGCCCGGAAACGATTCCCTACGGCCGCTTCTGCTGGAATCAGGATTGTCAATATTGCCGCGTCTCGTGCCAGCTCCCCGACGACGACGAGCCCCGCGAAATGCTCTCCTGCAAATTCATAGTTATGCCCGGCATGGAAATCACCGACCTAAGCCAGGAACTAAAATGGTGCCTCCGCGCCAAGCTCCCCTCAGACACCCCAGTCTCCAAATAATTCTCATCTCCCCACAATCCTCGTAGCGCTGGCTTCATGCCAGCGTCTTGGGTTACCCAACTCCACCGTAGCGCTGGCTTCACGCCAGCGTCTTGGGGTTCCCAACTCCACCGTAGCGCTGGCTTTATGCCAGCGTCTTGGGGTTCCCAACTCCACCGTAGCGCTGGCTTCACGCCAGCGTCTTGATTTCATAACAATGTCGGCTCCCTCGACCCGAGTACACTGTGGTTGCTTGTGACGACCAAGGCTCGGGAGGAAGGAGCCGAACATGTTCATTATAGGAGTAGATTATCACCCGAGCTTTCAGCAAATTGCTTTTTTGAATAAAGAGACAGGAGAGTGCGGTGAGCAGCGGTTGGAGCACAGCGATGGAGAGGTAGAGAAGTTCTATCGTTGCGTACAATCGCAAGGCGTTCCCACTCGCGTAGGTATCGAAGCCACCGGCTATGCACGCTGGTTCGAGCGGCTACTGGCAGAGTTGGGCATCGAACTGTGGATTGGAGATGCAGCCGAGATCCGCACGTTGCGCGTTCGGAAGCGCAAGACCGATCGCGAGGATGCAAAACTCTTGCTAAAGCTGCTGGTGGAAGATCGTTTTCCCCGAGTGTGGGTACCCAACCCGGAGAACCGCGATTTGCGGCAGTTGCTTTGGCATCGGCATCGGCTGGTACAGATGCGCACGCGCATCCTGAATCAGCTGCAGGCCGTAGCCATGAATGAAGGCCAGCGTTGGAAGAAGCGGCTTTGGAACAAGCAGGGACGGGCGCTGCTAGAGAATCTCCCGTTGGCTCCTTGGGCTAGCCGGCGCCGGCAAGATTTATCGGAGTTGCTGGACCGCTTCAACCCAGTGATCGCCGAGTTGACCACCGCCGTCGAGCGGGAAGCCAACAAACGGCCCGAGGTCTTGCGGTTGATGACCCATCCAGGCGTGGGTCCACTCACCGCACTTGCTTTCGTGCTGATCATCGGCGATCCGTTCCGCTTTGCTCGTGGCAAGCAGATCGGGAGTTATGTGGGGCTCGTCCCATGCGAAAACTCCAGCGCGGGCCGGCAACGACTGGGACACATCAGCAAGCAAGGCAACAAGCTGTTGCGCTTTCTGCTGGTGGAAGCCGCGCAAGTGGCGGTGCGCTTCGATCCCGACTGGCGGCGCCGCTATCTGCACCTGGCGATGCGCCGAGATCGCCGCATCGCGAAAGTGGCCATGGGACGCAAACTTGCCGTTCGCTTGTTCTGGATGTGGCGCAAAGGTTGGGACTATTCGCAGTTAGTAGAGTTCGGTTCGCACGCGGGACAGCTCGAGGCAACCCCTGGTGGGCAGTAGATCACCGTGGTCTTGATGGGGCGTCCCGCTCCCTGAAAAGGGAGATCGAAGTCGTAATCATGGTCGAGAAGTTTTTGATCGGAGAGATGGTTGGGTCGGACTGAAACCGGCCGCCAGATTAACAACGAGCCGTGGTCGCCGCTGCATACGTCGAAAAAGAACAACGAAGACCACTCTTCGGAGCGGAAGGAGAAGTACGCTCAAGAAATATTTGACAGAGCCGACATTGTTAGAGATGGGGTTCCCCCTCTCCGGTCCCTCTCCGCAATGCACCCCGATTTGCCTCTCCGCGTCTCTTGCTCTACGATTTTCACTCATGCCCCCTTCCACTCTTCTCCCCTGCGACGGCTGCGGCCAACTCGCCGACTCTGCCCACATCTCCCGCCGCCTTGAACGCCTAGCCTGGACCACGCGCTTTCGCCCGCTCCACATCCAAGCCCTGCTCCTCTCCTCCATCGCGCCAAAAAACAATTCCGACTTCCTCTATTCCCCGAACGAATCTTTTCACGGCGAAGCCACCACCATCCTCCAAGCCGTCCAAATTTCCGCGGCAGGGAAGTCTCCTGAATCCGTCCAAACCGAATTCCAAAAACTCGGTCTGATGCTCACCCACGTCCTTGAATGCCCGTTCGACGACAACGTTTCCCCCGCGCAAGCCCAAAACTTACTCGCAAAGCAACTCCTCACCGCCGTGGCCCGCATTCGTCGCTCTCTCAAACCCAAGCGCCTTCTTCTTCTCTCCGCCGAGCTCCTGCCACTGGTCGACCAATTCCATAACACCACGCTGGGCTGCCCCATCCTGCCTGCCTCTGGCGTATTCCTACCCGCCTCGGCCCCCTCGGAAGCCGACCTCCAAGCCTTCCGCACCGCTCTGGCAATTGTCCCAGCGCCCGCCGTCTGAGCCATTTCTGCCCTGTGACACACGTCACTGTGCCCCGTGACCCCTCTGCCCACACTGGGTACCGTACCTACGTGCTTCTGGGTATGTTACTATTCATTCGGAGCCCACTCCTTAGGGGTGATTTGTGCAAACTCGTGCAAAATTCGGTGTTGGCATTAGCGTTATCGTGGTCTCCATGGCCTTTCTGGCTTGGCTTGGATACGGCGAAAGCAAGACGTACTACCACACCATCGCCGAATATCAGTCCCTCCAGGGTTCGGCCCGCAATCATCGTATGCGTTTGGCCGGCACTGTCGAGCCCGGTTCCATCAAACACTTGCCCGGCCGCATCGATTTCGTTTTGGAAGAGCAGGGAAAGACTCTGCCCGTCAGCTATGTCGGCACCGATCCTCTGCCGGATACTTTCGTGGATAAGTCCCAGGCTCTCGTGGAAGGGCGCCCATCCGGCGATGGCAAGTTCGTTGCCGAGCATGTTCAGGCCAAGTGCGCGTCCAAGTATGAGTCGGCGCCTGGCGGCGACAAACCAGCTTCGGCAGCAAGCGCGACGCAAACCACCAGCAGCACGTACAGCGCTCGGTGATGGTTTTGTAGTGGCCGGTCTTTACTCCGGCGAACCTGCAATCCTGATCGCGCCGTTTGCGCGATGGAATAGCGGACCGAAAATGGCGCGAGGGGGAGGGCGAACGGCCTATGGATGTATTCGGTAGTTTTTCGCTTCTGCTCGCGTTTGTCTGCGCAGTCTACGCCTTCATTGGCGGCATCTTCGCCATCAAGACGCGACATCCCCTCCTGATCAAAAGCACTCGCCAGGCTGGCATCGCCACCTGCGTTCTGATTTTCATCTCCACCATCAGCCTCGAGTATCTGCTTTTCAGCGACAACTTCTCGATGGCCTATGTAGTTCAGCATTCCAATCGCGATCTCTCCACCTTCTACAAAGTCGCCGCCCTCTGGGCCGGACAGGAAGGTTCGTTGCTCTTCTGGAGCACGCTCCTCTCCGTCTACGTCATTTCCGTTCTCCTTGTCTATCGCAACAAGAACGGCGAACTCATGCCATACGTCGGCGTCATCCTCGCTGGCGTTCAAATCTTCTTCCTCACGCTGAACAATTTCGTCGAGAATCCCTTCAAAACTCTCGCCACCGTCAATGCCGCCGGCGTTCTCGCTCCCTTCACCCGCATGGATGGCAACGGCCTCAATCCTCTTCTCCAGTATCCGGAAATGGTCATTCATCCTCCCAACCTCTATTCCGGCTATACCGGCTTTACTATTCCATTCGCTTTTGCCCTGGCCGCGCTGCTCGCCCGTTACCCCGGCGAAAAGTGGATTCACCTCACGCGCAAATGGACCATGGTCGCGTGGTGCTTCCAATCCCTTGGCATTCTACTTGGCGCGCACTGGGCCTACGCCGTTCTCGGTTGGGGCGGCTACTGGGGCTGGGATCCCGTCGAAAACGCCTCATTGCTTCCCTGGCTTACCGGCACTGCCTTTCTTCACTCGGTGATGATGCAAGAGAAGCGCGGCATGATGAAGGTCTGGAACGTCTGGCTCGTTTTCTCCACGTTCTTGCTCTGCATTCTCGGCACGTTCCTCACGCGCAGCGGCGTCGTCAGTTCCGTGCACGCTTTCGCCAATTCGCAGATCGGTTCCTGGTTCGTGGGCTTTATTCTTCTCACGATGGCCGTTTGCATCATCGCGTATTTCAAGAATCGGGATTACCTCAAAAGCGAAAATGCGCTTGATTCCATGGTTTCCCGCGAATCCAGCTTCCTGTTCAACAACCTGCTTTTCCTCGTTGCCTGCATCGCCGTTCTTTCCGGCACACTATTCCCGGTCTTCTCCGAATGGTTCACCAGCAATCGCATCAGCGTGGGTGCTCCCTTCTTCAACAAAGTGATGATCCCCATCGGCCTTGCCATTCTTTTCCTCACCGGCGTGGGCCCGCTGCTCGCCTGGCGCAAGACTTCCGGCGACAGCTTGAAGCGCAATTTCGGTTGGCCGCTCGTGGTTGGCGCTCTCTCTGGAATCGCCGCGCTCATCCTCGGCTATCGTGATGCCGCTTCCGCGTTCTGTTTCGCTCTCTGCGGCTTCGTCACTTGGACCATCGTCATGGAGTTCTACCGCGGCGCAAAAGTCATCAGTGCCCGCACTGGCATGAGCAAAATGATGGCGGCCCACGAACTCGCCATGCGCAACACTCGTCGTTACGGCGGCTACGTCGTGCACTTCGGCATGGTTCTCATCTTCATCGGTCTCGCTGGCGCTGCCTTCAACACGGAAGCGCAAAAAGCCATGAACATCGGCGACTCCCTCAAGCTTGGCCCGTACACGCTCGTGCTTCAAAGCGGCGACACCAAGGTTGACAAAAATTACACCGCGCAGCGCATGATCGTCGAAGTCCTCAAGGGCAACAAGCAGATCATGTTGCTGTACCCGGAGAAGCGCCAGTTCCAGGGCACCGAGCAGGCCGCCGGCACCATGGTCGCCATTTACTCCACGCTCCGCGAAGATCTCTACGTCGTCTACGCAGGCATGGATCCCGAATCCAACATCCCCGTCATCCACGCCTTCCTCAATCCCTTGGTCAAATGGATTTGGCTCGGCGGCGTCTGGGTCGTCATGGGCACGCTCCTCGCGCTGATGCCCAATCGTCGCGCCACGCTCGTCTTGTCCGCCGCCACGCAACCGGCCGCCGCAATCCCCGGCACGCCCGCTCTAACCCCCAACGTAACCCTGCGAGAAGGCCATGACTAACGCGAAGCCACGTCAGGGCACGGCTTCAGCCGTGCCGTCCGGCAGCCACATTTCTGGGGCTTCAGCCCCTGAGGTCCGTCTTATCAAACGCATCGCCTTTGCACTCGCGCTCCTCGTTTTCGCCTCCGCCCCTCTCGTCACCGCGCAGGTCGGCTATTCGCAACGCGCCAAAGAAATCGGCACTCACCTCAAATGCATGTGCCGCGGTTGCGACATGAGCGCCGGCCTCTGCGCGCACCCCGGCGGATCGTTCTCCGGCCCGTGCGACACCGCCAAGGCCATGCTCAAGGAAGTGGATCAGCATCTCGCAAAAGGCGAATCCGAACAGCAAATCATAGACGCCTTCGTCGCCGAATATGGCACGGTAGTCTATGTCGAGCCGCCAAAAAAGGGGTTCGGCCTGGTCGCCTGGCTCATGCCCATTTTTTACGTTGTCGTCGGTTTGGGCATCCTCATTTTCATCGTGCGCAAATGGGCCCTTCGTCCATCCACGCTGACTCACGCCCCGGCCGGCCACGCTGCGGCCATCGATCTCAATGACCCTCTCGCTAGAGCCCGCGCGCAAGCCGCTCGCGAGACCGAGGACTGACGGAATGCTCGCACTTTCGCAAATTTTGTTTCTCGCCATCCTCCCCGACTGGGCCGCACTCGGCGCCTGTTTCGCCCTCGCTGCCGCCGTCTTCCTTTTCATCTTCTACATTCAGCCCGACGCTTCCGATCTCGCTCCCCATCGCACCAAGCTCGACCAGCTTCTCGAACGCCGCGACACGATTTATGATAACCTTCGCGATCTTAAATTCGAACACCGTGCCGGTAAATACTCCGAAGGCGATTACGAACTCATGATGTCTTCCCTCGAAAATGAAGCAGCTGTGGTCCTCACCGAAATCGAACGGGTCACCGAATCGCAAGTGCGGCGCGCTCGCGCTGTACGCCCTGTAGCTCCTGAGCGGAGCGCTCGATGACGGCGATCCGTTCGCGCATCCTTCTCCCTCTTTCCATCACATTGTTCCTGGCCGCCGCCGCTCACGCCGGTACGCTCAGCGGCACGGTCATCAATCGCACCACGGGCAAACCCGAGCCCAACATTGTGGTCGATCTTCTCAGCCCCACTCAGGGCATGACCGAACTCGCCACCGCCACCAGCGACGCTCAGGGGCATTTTTCCGTCACCAAGGATTCCATCGGCACCGCGCCGGTTCTCATCCGTGCCACCTTCCACGACGTCAGCTTCAACACCTTCGCGCCTCCGGGCCGCCCCAACGTGGACGTCGAAGTCTTCGATATTTCCAAGGAACCCAAAACTATCTCCGTCCCCTCTCACGTCATCATTTTTGAGCCGCAGGACAACAAGCTGGTCGGCGCCGAGGAATATGAAGTACAGAACAATGCCCAGCCGCCCGCCGCCTTCTTCCGCACCGAAGGCAATTTTGATTTTGCGATTCCGGAAGGCGCCACCATGGGTCAGGTCAGCACCACCACCTCCATGGGCATGGCTGTCACGCAAGCTTCCATCGAGAAGGGCAAAGGCCGTTTCGCTATCGCCTATCCGTTTCGTCCCGGCCAAACCAACGTGCGCCTTTCCTACGGCCTGCCTTACACCAACAATGCCGCCACTGTGAAACTGCCCGCTACCTATCCCGGAGCAAAAATTCTCGTCGTCGTTCCTCCAGGCATCACCGTAACCGGCGATGGCTTGGCTGCTGCCGGCCAGGAACAGGGCATGATGGTTTACACGCACGACGCGCTTCCCGCAAAAGGCGTTCTCACCGTCAGCCTCTCCGGCGCCGCCACGGGACAGCCTGCCGCCGATGAGCAAGGCCAGGCCGCCCCGCAGGAAGGGAACTCACGCCAGAATCAGGGCCCCGAAGTAATCGCCGCTCCAAGCCGTCTGAACGATTTCAAGTGGTACATCTTCGCGGGCCTCATCGCCCTCTTCGCCATGGGTGCGCTCCTGCTCTCGCGCAAACAAGTAGTCGTAGCCCCCGCCGACGGAGACGACATCGCCGCGCCTGCCGCAAAACCATCGAAGGCCGCCGCATCTTCCAAGTCCAAAAAAGCGCCTGCCGCACCAGCGAATGTCTCGGCGCAAGTCGATCAGCACGTAGCCGTCACCCTCGACTCGCTCAAAGAACAAATTTTCCGTCTCGAACTTCGCCGCCAAGCCGGCACAATTTCCGAGGAAGACTATGCCAGTGAAAAAGCTCGCTTCGACCAGCTCCTCCGCAACCTGGTCCAAGGCTAATCCCCGTAGTGGCGGGTCTTTAGACCCGTGCCTTTCTCCAGGGGTACGATGACGAACCGTCATTCCGAGCGGAGTCTGCGGAGCGAGGAATCCCTCTTCGGCTGCGTGTTTTAGCTACAATGAACCACACGCATCATCCGTAGGCGCTCCCCAACGGAATTTCCGCCCAGCTCCACCGGGCGCAACGCGGAAAAACACTTTGCCTTCTCTCTCTCCAACCGGCCTGCGCTTCGAAAACATCGATAAGCGTTATGGCGGCCTTTTCGCTCTCCGCCGCGTCTCCCTGGAAATCTCTCCCGGCGAATGCGTCGTGCTCGCCGGACGTAACGGCTCCGGAAAAACCACGCTCCTCCGCGTAGCCGCGCGTATCGTTCGTCCTACCGCGGGCGCTCTCTCCTTCCCCGGCCCCGATGCCGCCTCCCCCGCCAACAATCGCCCCGGCTACGTCGCCCACACCACCATGGTCTACGACGAACTCTCCGCCGAAGAAAATCTTATCCTCTTCGCCAAACTCCAGGGCGTTCCGCAACCCGCCGCCCGCGCCGAAGAATTGCTCCGCGAAGTCGGCCTGTACGAGCGCCGCGCCTCCCTCGTTCGCACTTTTTCCCGCGGCATGCGCCAGCGCATCGCCATCGCCCGCGCTCTCGTCCATCGCCCCAGCGTTCTGCTCTTCGACGAACCCGCCACCGGCCTCGATCCCCTCGGCATTTCCTGGCTCGCCAAAACGCTTGGCGAAGTCAATCGCTCCGGTTGCACCGTTGTGATGAGCCTTCACGGCGAATCTGAAATTTCCGCGCTCGCCACCCGCGCCGTCCAGCTAGACGCCGGCTCCGTCGTCGCGGACACCAACTCCGGCGCATCCCTCCGTTCCATCCTCACCTTCGGAGGCGCCTGAGCCACCGCCATGAGCCTCCTCTCCAACACCGCCACGCTGCTCGGCAAGGAACTGCGCACCGAATTTCGCTCCCGCGAACTCCTTACCACCACCGTCGTCTTCATCCTCGTCGTTCTTATCCTCTTCAGCTTCGCCATCAATCCCACCACGGAAGAATCTCGCGAATTCGGTCCCGGCCTGCTCTGGCTCGCCATTCTTTTCGCCGCCAGCCTCATGCTTCAGCCCTGCTTCCTCCGCGAACAATCCAATGACACGCTGAGCTCCCTCCGCCTCGCGGTCAGCGATCCTTTCTCCATCTTCCTTGCCAAGCTCATCGCCAACACTCTCTTTCTCCTTGTCACTGAAATCCTCATGCTTCCGCTCTTCGCCGCCTTCTACAACATTCCCATCCTCCCGGAGCTTCACTATCTGCTCCTCGTCCTTTTCCTCGGCAGCCTCGGCGTCTCCGTAGCAGGCACCGCCCTCTCCGCCATTTCCGCGCAGGCCCGCATGCGCGAACTTCTTCTCCCGCTGCTTCTGCTTCCGCTTCTTACGCCGGTCCTTGTCGTCAGCGCCGCCGTCAGCGTCAGCCTGCTCGATCGCGAACCCGTCATCCTTTGGAAGGGAATTGGCTTCCTTGCGGTTTTCGATCTCGTCTTTTTGACGGCGCTATGGCTTTTCGGCGAATATCTTCTGGAGGAATAAATCCGCCATGGTGAAACGCATACTTCTCGGGGCCGCTGCCATTCTCCTGCTCATTGCAGCCGGCTATGGCGCGTTCTACGTCGCGCCCGAAGAGCGCACCATGGGTCTCATCTATCGCATCTTCTATTTCCACGTTGCCAGCGCCTGGTCCGGCATGGACGCCTTCTTCGTCTGCTTCGTCTGCAATCTTCTGTACGTCTGGAAGCGCGCCCCCAAATACGATTGGCTGGCCGTTTCCGCCGCCGAAGTCGGCCTCGTCCTTACCACTGTAGTTCTGATCACCGGCCCCATCTGGGCGCATCCTGTCTGGGGCATCTGGTGGACCTGGGACGCGCGTCTCACTTCCACATTCGTGCTCTGGCTTCTCTACGTGTCCTATCTTCTTCTCCGCACGCTCATCGAAGAGCCCGATCGCCGCGCCCTCCTCAGTTCGCTCTTCGGCATTTTCGCTTTTCTGGACGTTCCTCTTGTCTTCGGCGCCATCCGCTGGTGGCGCACGCAGCATCCCCAGCCGGTCATCATGGGCGGCCCCGGCTCCGGCCTCGATCCCACCATGAAAAAAGTCCTCTTCTTTTTTGTCTTTGCCATGCACGTCTTTGCCGCATTCTTAATCGTCGAACGCTACATTCTGGAAAAAATGAAAAACGAAGTCGATATCCTGCAACGCGAATCGGAGGCCTTATGAAAAATCTGAACAGCGTCTTCGCCGCCTACATCATCGGCTGGGGCGTCTTCTTTCTCTTCTACATCACCATAGCCAAACGCACCAACGACCTCCGCGCCGAAATCGACCGCCTGAAAAACGCCCTACCCCGCACAAAATAGAAGCGACACCGCGCACACGAAACACCAAAAATGAAACACCACCCAGCCATCAAACAACACACATGAGTCCGCGATCGCTGGCTCTAGCCTCCATGTAGTGGCGGGTCTTTAGACCCGTGTCTCTCTCTTGGGTTACTCTTGCTGTTCCCTGAATTCCTTGGGTGCCTCACTCTGACCGCCTTGTGCGAAGGGTGGTCTTGATTTCATAACAATGTCGGCTCCCTCGACCCGAGTACACTGTGGTTGCTTGTGACGACCAAGGCTCGGGAGGAAGGAGCCGAACATGTTCATTATAGGAGTAGATTATCACCCGAGCTTTCAGCAAATTGCTTTTTTGAATAAAGAGACAGGAGAGTGCGGTGAGCAGCGGTTGGAGCACAGCGATGGAGAGGTAGAGAAGTTCTATCGTTGCGTACAATCGCAAGGCGTTCCCACTCGCGTAGGTATCGAAGCCACCGGCTATGCACGCTGGTTCGAGCGGCTACTGGCAGAGTTGGGCATCGAACTGTGGATTGGAGATGCAGCCGAGATCCGCACGTTGCGCGTTCGGAAGCGCAAGACCGATCGCGAGGATGCAAAACTCTTGCTAAAGCTGCTGGTGGAAGATCGTTTTCCCCGAGTGTGGGTACCCAACCCGGAGAACCGCGATTTGCGGCAGTTGCTTTGGCATCGGCATCGGCTGGTACAGATGCGCACGCGCATCCTGAATCAGCTGCAGGCCGTAGCCATGAATGAAGGCCAGCGTTGGAAGAAGCGGCTTTGGAACAAGCAGGGACGGGCGCTGCTAGAGAATCTCCCGTTGGCTCCTTGGGCTAGCCGGCGCCGGCAAGATTTATCGGAGTTGCTGGACCGCTTCAACCCAGTGATCGCCGAGTTGACCACCGCCGTCGAGCGGGAAGCCAACAAACGGCCCGAGGTCTTGCGGTTGATGACCCATCCAGGCGTGGGTCCACTCACCGCACTTGCTTTCGTGCTGATCATCGGCGATCCGTTCCGCTTTGCTCGTGGCAAGCAGATCGGGAGTTATGTGGGGCTCGTCCCATGCGAAAACTCCAGCGCGGGCCGGCAACGACTGGGACACATCAGCAAGCAAGGCAACAAGCTGTTGCGCTTTCTGCTGGTGGAAGCCGCGCAAGTGGCGGTGCGCTTCGATCCCGACTGGCGGCGCCGCTATCTGCACCTGGCGATGCGCCGAGATCGCCGCATCGCGAAAGTGGCCATGGGACGCAAACTTGCCGTTCGCTTGTTCTGGATGTGGCGCAAAGGTTGGGACTATTCGCAGTTAGTAGAGTTCGGTTCGCACGCGGGACAGCTCGAGGCAACCCCTGGTGGGCAGTAGATCACCGTGGTCTTGATGGGGCGTCCCGCTCCCTGAAAAGGGAGATCGAAGTCGTAATCATGGTCGAGAAGTTTTTGATCGGAGAGATGGTTGGGTCGGACTGAAACCGGCCGCCAGATTAACAACGAGCCGTGGTCGCCGCTGCATACGTCGAAAAAGAACAACGAAGACCACTCTTCGGAGCGGAAGGAGAAGTACGCTCAAGAAATATTTGACAGAGCCGACATTGTTAGAGATGGGGTTGTCGTAGCGCCGTGCCTTCAGGCCGGCTTCTTGGGGTTTCCCACCCATAAAAAGCCACGTCATCCCGACCGGAGGCCGCGAAGTGAGGACCGCCGCCTCTTTCCGCGCCCTTTGCGGAAGGAATCCCTCTTCGCTCTCCTCGCCACTCGCCACGAACCACTCGTCACTTCTTCACACCAATCCTTGCTAAACTAACCCCAACGCGCCCGAGCAAAAAGGATCCCCATGACCACCACAAAAAAACGCGTCGGCATCGTCCTCTTCCAACTGGGTGGCCCTGATTCCCTCGCCACCGTCGAACCCTTCCTCCGCAATCTTTTCCTCGATCCGGATATCATCCCGCTGGGTCCGCTAAATTTTATTCGCGGCCCACTCGCGCGCTACATCGCAAAAAAACGCACGCCTCCCGTCGCCGGACGCTACGCCATGATCGGCCGCCGCTCTCCCATCGCCATCCTCACCGAACGTCAACGCGCTCGCCTTGTCCGCTCCCTCGAGCCCTACATCGATCCCGTTGCCGTTACCGCCATGCGCTACTGGAAACCGCTCACCGAAGACGCCGTCGCCACCCTAAAATCCGCCGGCCCTCTCGATGAACTCGTCCTCCTCCCGCTCTATCCTCACTATTCCTATGCCACCACGCTCAGCAGCCTTAAGGAATGGCGCCGCGTCTACGGCGAACCCGTGGACACGCTTCCCGAGCGCAGCATTGAAGCCTTTTACGATCATCCGCTGTACATCGAAGCTCTCGTCACCAACATCGGCAAATGCCTGCGCCAGTTTCCCGACGCCTCGCGCATTCATCTTCTCTTCAGCGCCCACGGCCTCCCGATGAGCCTCGTCGAAAAGGGCGATCCCTATCCCAAGCACGTTGCCGAAACCATTCGCCTCGTTTGCGAACAAGGCGCCGCGCGTTACCCCAACTGGCCCAAAATCCACATGCTCTGCTTCCAAAGCAAAGTAGGCCCCGCCAAATGGCTTGAGCCCAGTTTCCTCGCCACTCTCGAAAAACTCGGCCACGAAGGCGTCAAGGAGGCCATGGTCGTCCCCATTTCCTTCGTCACCGAACACATCGAAACTCTCCACGAAATCAATATCGACGGCCGCGCCGACGCCAAAAAATCCGGCATCACCCGCTTCCGCATGATGCCCGCCGTTGGCGATTCGCCCTCCTTCATCGCCGCCCTCCAGGACCTCGTCCTCCGCGCCGTAGAAGTTCCCGCCGCCCCAAAATCCACCGCCACGACCACCTCCACCGCGTGAACGACACAGGAAAGTTGCAACGAATCCCTCTTCGCTCCCCATCTCCACAACCAACCCTCCTCTCTCCGTGGCACAGGCACTCCTGCCTGTGTCGTGGGTTTCTACGCAGGGACTCGATACATCTAAACTGGAAACGCTCATTCTTCTATTTTCACCTTTCCATCTTCTATTTTCTTTCCGCCGACGCATTCTCCGCCGGCGGATTTGCCGGCTCCATCGCCACTAATTCATACGCCCGCATCTTCTTATCCCCGTCGGCCACGCCAACAAACATGCGATCCTTCTTGATCTTGAACACTACCTCTTGCCCGATGGGCAAAATCACAGGGTGCTTCAAGTCCGTTGGCCGGATCCGGTAGTCCATCTCGTCGGTCCTCAGCAAATATTGCGGGCACAGCTTTTCATCCGAATTCACGTGCGTAATTCCCACGGACGCCCAGAAAGATCCCAGTCCATTCAATCCCTTCTGCTTCGCGCCACAAGGCACTGCCTCCATCTTTTCAAGCATGGCCCGCTCGGGCACGTTCTTTTTCTTGCCTCCTGCGCTGACAGGAACCGCCGCAACCAGAACACAAGCTAAAATCAGTGAGTTCCGAAAGTTCATACCGCCTCCGATAAAAGTTTCCAACCGTCCCGCACTTGCCACCACTCTTTCGCCGTCGGCTGGGAGGCTCATGTAGTGGCCGGTCTTCAGACCGGTCAGCCAGCCTCCCAGCCCCGCCAAAAAGCATTACTTACTGCTGCTTGGGTTTAGGTTCAGGCATCTGAGCTGTTGGAGCCGGGGTACTCGGCTTTCCAGCCTGCCCATTGGCATTGAACTGCTGACAGGACTTCATGAAGTTCTGTGGATCGTTATTTAGGTCCGCGCGTACTTCGGGATGCTGATTCAAATAATCCCGAAGTTCCGGATGGTCTTGCAGGTAATCGTCTCTCTTCGCCAGCGTAGGATCCTTGGAAAGTTGTTCGTTGATATTTGCATGGGCGCCAAGGAATTCTCCAAAGCTGGCCGTATGGTTATGATCGAAATCGCGCCCGCGATCGCCACGATTCATGTCGTTCTCACGCTGATCGTAGCGGGCTTCTTCCTGCATGAACGCGTTTGGATTGCTCTTCAGTTCCTGCGTCACGGCCGGATGGTCCTGCAGATAACTTTGCAGGCTCGGATGATCCTTCAGGAATTCCTGGTTATCCACCAGCGATGGGTTCTTGCGCACCTGTTCCGACACTTCCCGATGGTTGTCCAGATACCGGTCGAAGTTCGCCAGTTCACGCCGATTGGCTTCCCGGTCCCGATCGCTGTCGTTGCGATCAAACCGGCTTTCCTCTTGCATAAACGCATTTGGATTGTTCTTTAATTCCTGCTGCACCGCCGGATGCTGCTGCAGGTAAGCCTGCAACTCCGGATGCTCCTTCAGGAATTGTTGGTTATCAGCCAGCGACGGATTCTTGCGCAACTGTTCGGCAGCCTCGCGATGACTATCCAGAAATCGGTCGAAGTTCGCGAGTTCCCGGCGCGTGTTGTCGCGATCCCGGTCGTTCTCGTTCCGGTCATAGCGATCTTCCTGCCGCATGAACGCTCTTGGATTTTGCTTCAATTCCTCGCGCACCGCTGGATGCTCCTGCAGATAAGTCTGCAGCGCCGGATGCGTCTTCAGGAATTGCTGGTTGTCCACCAAAGACGGATCTTTGCGGAGTTGCTCCGCCTCCTCCCGGTGGCTGTCTAGAAATCGATCGAAATTCGCCAGTTCTTCCCGCTTGGCATCCCGATCGTCGGAGAGCCGTACATTATCGTGATCCTGGGTGGACGGGTTCTGCGCCGTTGGATTTTGCGTAGGGTTCTGTGCCGGAGCGGAATGCGCGCACACAAAACTCCCGCACCAGAAAAATGCTGTTAACGCCGAGTATGCCGGCCACTTCCTGAATTGCACTTGCTTCTTCATGCCGCGTTCCTCCTAACAGTAGATTTGGCGCTGGGGGGAATCGCTGGGTGAAATCGCAACAGCAAACTGCAACTGAAAGGCCGAACGACCGCACTAAAACCAAAAGCTCCCATCCTTCAACCACTTGCGCAGCCTTTACGAACGCGTTCGGTTCTGCCAGTACGTGGGAATTTCTACATTTCAGGGACAAAATCGCTATACGTGATAGTCCCTACAATGAATCTGCAGTGGCACTGCCAATGCTGCTATTTTCCGAGGTCATGTAGTGGCCGAACTTCAGATCGGCGTCTCTGCCCCCAGCGCGCTCTTTGCGCGGGGCATCTTGGGGGTTCCCTTGATGGGTAATCTCCCAATAAAAACATCCTGAGCGAAGCGAAGGATCTCAACCACCGCGTCTTGCCGACCAACCCCAGCCACATCCCCCGTCCTAACACCACCGCCCGTCAACCGCCCCGCTCCCACGGCGGCGGCACCCTCACCCACCCCATCCCCGCCGCCTTCGCCGCCTGAATCCCCATCTCCGTATCTTCAAACACCAAACAATCTCCCGGCGCAACTCCCAGTCTTGCCGCCGCCAGCAAAAAACATTCCGGGTCGGGCTTGCTCTTCTCGTACTCCCCCGCACAAACCATCGTCGCGAATCGATCGAGCAACCGCAGCGAAGCCAGCGACGCCGTCACCGATTCTCGCGTGCTCCCCGAAACCACCGCAAAGGGAATCCGCCCCTGCTGCGCGTCAATATGCTCCATCACTTCCGGCACAGCCTTCAGCTGCGGCAGCAATTCCCGATACAGCTCCTCTTTACGTGAAGCCACGCGCTCCACCGGCATGCTCAGCCCTTGTTGCTCGTTCAACTGCCAAATAATCTCCGCCACCGTCCTTCCGCCCCACGCATAAAAAACCTTCTCGTCGAACGTACAATTCCATTCCCCAAGCGACTTTTTCCACGCAACGTAGTGCAGCGGCATCGAATCCGCAATCGTGCCATCGCAATCGAACAAATAAGCCCCAAACACACCAGCAGGCAATCCCAGTTTCACGCAAGAATCTCCTCTTTTATTTTACCTCGCCGCCCGTCGAACCCGCGGAACCGCAGCCAGGTGTCCCAAACTGCACAGTTTGCGGCAGACCTCCTGATTTAAACTCGTGCAGGGAACCCAAAACCATCGCGAATTCCGCCTACATACTCGGTGCCAGTCTCCTCCAGCGTTTTCCCTACGCCATTCCGCGGAATCATTTCGTACATTTGTCATTGTGAAAGCTCTGCGCACGAATCCGGCGGCCCGCCAGTGAATATCAAAAAGCTTGCGTTAGTGGGCCTGTCCGCATTCCTGCTGGCGCTTGCCATTTTCGCCATTCTTCTTGCCCGCCATTGGCCCTTTTCGCAAGCGCGCATTGCGCAATCCCTGCAATCCACTTTTCCCGCCACCGTCACGTTTCAAAAGTTTCACTCGACCTATTTCCCGCATCCCGGATGCGTCGCGGAGGGTCTGGTCTTCTCGCGCCTCGGTGCCACACCCGGCACGCCTCCGGTAGTCACCGTCCAGCAACTCACGATTCAAGCCCACTACCTCGATCTCCTTTTCCGTCCGGGGTATCTCTCCGAAATTGTCCTGAAAGATTTTCGTGTCCACATTCCACCGATGGGCACGCCTGTTGAAAACTCCAATTGGCAAGAGACTCCTTCCACCATCCGCGTTGGCGAAGTCGTAGCCGACGGTTCTTCCATGCAGATCGACCGCGTCTCCGGGCCACCGCTGCTCTTCGCAATCCCCACGCTACGACTGGATTCCGTCGCCGGCAATCAACCCGCCACCTTCATCCTTGCGCTCCACATCCCCTTGCCGCCCGGCGATATTCGCGCCACTGGAAAATTCGGCCCGTGGAACTACAGCGACCCGGGCCAAACTCTTGTCGCGGGCGAGTACACATTTCAAAACGCCGATCTCTCCGTCTTCCATGGCATCGCCGGTATTCTTTCCGCCCACGATAATTTTCAAGGCATCCTGCGCCAGATCGATTCCAGCGGCACCATTGACGTGCCCAATTTCATGGTCACGCGCAGCGATCATCCCATCCATTTGAAAAGTTCGTTTCACGCCACCGTTGACGGCACCAACGGCGACGTCCAACTCGATCGTGTCACCGGCACTTTCCTCAATACCTTCGTACTCGGCAAAGGCCAGATTGCCCATCATCCCGGTCATGACGGCAAACTCACCACCGTGGATCTGTCCGTGCAAAACGGCCGCATTCAGGATGTCCTTCGAATGTTCATCCACGGCCACCACCCTCCCATGCACGGCACCACCAGCTTTCGCGCGCACGTCATCATTCCTCCCGGTGATGAACCGTTCCTCCACAAGGTTCGTTTGGTTGGCGATTTTGGTATCGATGATGGCCAATTTGCAAAGCCCGCAACGCAAATCAGCGTGGACACCTTGAGCCAGCGAGCGCTGGGTGAAAAAGTAAGCCCAGCAGTCACCCAAACGGTTAGCACCGATCCCGACGCCGATCCCGACGCGGTCATCTCCGCACTGGCAGGCCACGTCGAGCTTCGCGATGCCACCGCCACATTCAACGATTTCCGCTTCACCGTGCCCGGTGCTTCTGCCCACATGCACGGAACCTACAATCTCGAAACCCTGGCCATCGATCTCCACGGCACATTAAAAACCGACGAAGAGTTCTCCGGCCTCACCACCGGCTTCAAATCCGTAATCCTCAAACCCTTCAACGTCTTCTTCCGCAAAAAACATGCCGGAGCCGTCCTGCCAGTCCACCTGGCCGGCACTTACAAAAAACCCGAACCCGGCCTCGACCTCCCCGTGAAATAACGATCACTTCCAGTATGAGCCTTGGCGTTTCCTCAGAATCACGCAACAAACCAAAAATTTGTCATCCCGAACGAAGTGAGGGACCTGCTTTTCTCCACTCCCCGGGTGCCCCACTCTGAGTCCGCGAGGAGTGGGTCTAGGGTTACTCCCCCCGATTTTCAAATTTCCATTTTCACTTTTCCACTTTCAACTTTCTCACCCAACTAACGCCCACCCCGCGCTACCATCACAAAATGATTATCCCGCCCATCTCAAAGCTCCCAAAAGCCCAGCGGCAGCAGCTATTGCATGATCTCAATTACCTCAATACCGCTGAGATCAAATCCTTCTGCCAGCGCCACTCCATCCCATACACGATTGCCATCGAAACCAGCGAAGGCCAATCGAGAAAGACCAACGAGGACGATCGCAAAGGCGTGATCCTCAACCGCATTCGCCATTTCTTGCAGACTGGCGTCGTTCTGGGAGAAACGCGTTTTCCCGCCAGAATTGTATGTTTTGACGCGCCCCGCAAAACGCTAGCCGCGAATGACAAACTATTTTATGGACAATACGACAAATCAAACCCCGCCATGATCGCCCTTCTGAAAAATCTCACCAACGGAAAATTCCGCAATGGCGCAATCGCCAGAATCCTGGCCAGAGATTTCTGGAGCAAGGGTCAGGCCCCCACCTTCAAACAATACGCGTCCGCCTGGCTGCAAGCTGCGAAGAACCACACCCGCCCAAATCCCGAATGGGCTTTCCTGTCAGACAGATCGCGCGGCGCAGCCCCGCCAAACTGGAAAAAGCTCCGCGCAAAGAAAGCCTCAACCTCAATAAAAACCCTAAACCGAATCACCGCCCTCTGAAGCTTCGCCGCCAGGTGCCCCACACGCCGCATTTGCGTTGTGGGTCGAGGATTCCTCGCAACCCACAACCAACAAAAGCAAAAAATTGTCATCCCGAACCGAGTGAGAGATCCGCTTTTCTCCCTTTTGGGTGTCCCACTCTGAGCGCCTTTCGCGAAGGGTGGGTCCTGGGTTACTTCTCCAATTCCCCTGCCGCTTTCCCACTCCCTTTAAATCTCGCGCGCCCCCTGCTACAATCCCACCCGGTTCAGGGTTTTTCCACCTTGCGTTATACTCTGTCTTTCGGGTTTGGGGCCCGAAATTCATGAAAGCTACGTACCATCCGGGTATTCACAAATACGCGGTCTTCGTCGTGTGCTGGACCGCATGCCTCCTCACCGCCGGCGCCTTAGTCACCTCCAATGACGCCGCGCTGGCCGTCTCCGATTGGCCCACATCCTTCGGCACGTTCTTCCCGCCTCTGCGCCTGCTTCACGGCGGCGCCGGCATCGAACACACCCACCGTGTAGTCGCAGCCATTCTCGGCATCTGGATCATCGTCCTCGCGGCTCTTCTTTGGCGTTACGACGAGCGCCCCTGGTTGAAAAAACTCGGCCTGGTCGCCGTCGCTGGCGTAGTCTTCCAGGGCGTCCTCGGCGGCCTCACCGTTCTGCAGCTTCTCCATTACTGGCTCCCGGTAATGCACGCGTGCACCGCCGAACTCATGTTCGCCATCCTCGTCAGCATCGCTTTCTTCACCAGCCACTGGTACATGCAGGATCTTCCGCAATACGCCGACAGCAATGTGCCCTCGATTCATTTCGTCGTGACCGTCAATGCGTGCCTCATCTTCTTCCAGGTCTTGCTCGGCGCCGGCTTCCGCCACCATTACATTTCCTACGTTCCTCACGTCTTCGGCTCGCTCATCGTTCTCACCTCCGTGATCTGGACCGCGGGCACACTGCGCCGCCGTTTCCCGGAAGTTCCCTCCATCTCGCGCGCGCGCCTGTTCCTGCATGCGCTGGTCGGCCTGCAAATTCTTCTCGGCCTCGGCTCGCTCTGGTCGCGCATCACCACCGCCGACGCGCCGCAACCCATGCCGGTCATGATCGCCTTCACAGTAGTCCACACTGTAGTCGGCGCGTTCCTCTTCGCCACGTCGATCGTCACCGTTCTGCTGTGCTATCGCCTGGTTCCACGCAAAAGGGAAGTGCTGTTTGCTACCACCAAAGGTGAGGTGCCTGCCTGATGTCCAACGATCGCTCACGGGCCGCGGTGCTCCCGCAGCCCACCAAGCTCGGCGCCTACATCGCCCTCACCAAGCCTGACGTCTCTTTCCTCGTCCTCATGACCACCGGCGCCGGATTTTACATGGGCGTGCGTGGCCCGATGCCGTGGCTACACATGATCCATGTCGTCTGCGGCACCATGCTCATCGCCGCCGGCACCGCCGCGCTGAATCACTACATCGAACGCGAATCCGATCGCTACATGCGCCGCACCGCCAGCCGCCCGCTGCCCACCGGCTTGCTCACGCCCGCGGAAGCGCTGCTTTTCGGCCTCATTCTCGCCGCAGCGGGCGCATTGGATTTGTATTTCGCCGCGGGCTATCTGCCGTGCGCGCTCGGCATTCTCACCAGCCTCAGCTACCTGCTCGCGTATACGCCGCTAAAAAAGCGCACTATCTGGGCCACATTCATCGGCGCCATTCCCGGCGCGATTCCGCCCATGATTGGCTGGACCGCCGCCACCGGCAAACTCGATGCAGGCGCGTGGCTGCTCTTCGCCATTCTTTTTTTCTGGCAATTTCCGCACTTCCACGCCATCAGCTGGATGTACCGCGAAGATTACGCCCGCGCCGGCATTCTTATGCTTCCGGTAGTCGACAAGGACGGCACACGCACCTTCCGCCAAATCATTCTCTACGCCAGCGCCCTCGTAGCCGTCAGCCTGCTCCCCGCAGTAATGGGCTTCGCCGGCGTCCTCTATTTCTTCGGCGCCCTGGTGACATGCACCGCCAGCCTTCAAGTGTGCTTGTGGGCCGCCACCGCAAAAACCAACACCCGTGCCAAGTGGCTCATGCACGCCACCGTAATGCACATCCCCATCCTGCTAGGCCTGATGATGTACGACAAACTCCCCCACTAACCTTGGAGTGCGGCGGCCCAGCCGCCGCTTTCACAACTTCCAAAGCACCACCCAAAATCCCGCCAAGCAAGCAGACGCGGGTCTTCAGAGTCCGCATGAATAATCTGGTTTACGTCAGGGCATGGCTTCAGCCATGCCGTAACCCGCAAAAATTAGTCCGGCTTTAGCCGCTGAGGGCAATCTTCTTCAGTTCTCACTCAGACTCTTCAGACCCGCAGTCCTGCGCCACTCGTTCCGTCGCGCACAAAAAAATAAAGCCACGTCATTCGGAGCGAAGTCCGCGAAGCGAGGAATCCCTCTTCGAATCATCGAAACAACTCAAATCCCTCTTCGTCCTCTACCTCCTCAACCTCCCTCACCTCCTTAACCTCTCACTAAATCCCCACCTTTTCTCTTCAGCTTTTGCTAAAAACTGATAACTTATAACTGACAACTACTCATGTTCTCGCAACCCGCCCTCAACGCCACCCTCAACGGCATCAGCGCCATTCTTCTCGCCTGTGGCTACGTCGCCATCCGCTCCGGCAAAATCAATCTCCACAAAAAATTCATGCTCTCCGCCTTCTTCGTTTCCTGCGCCTTCCTAGTCTCTTACGTGATCTACCACATCCGCATCCGCCAGGTGATCCACTTCCACGGCCAGGGCTGGATCCGCCCCGTCTATTTCACCCTGCTCACCTCACACACCATCCTGGCCATCGTCATCGTCCCGCTAATCCTGATCACCCTCCGCCGCGCCTGGCTCCAAAAATTCGACAAACACCGCATCATCGCCCGCTGGACCCTCCCCCTCTGGTTCTACGTCTCCGTCACAGGCGTAATCGTCTACTTCATGGTCTACCAGTGGTATGCCACCTAAGAACAAACCAGCAGCCATTTTCCTTCAGCTTTTACATTTTGGCGTGGCACAACCATTCCTGCCTGTGCTCATTCCTCTCCCTAGGGGGTCGGAGCTTCAGCTCCGACATTCCACATCGCCAACCATGGGCTTCAGCCCCTGAGGAATCCGCCCGTCGCGAGATCGCACCTCCGCGAGCATCCGCAGGGTCGTAGCTTCAGCTCACCATTAGCCTCGAGGAACGTGCCCATGCGCGCGGGGATGGAGGCTACGCCTTCCGCGTCCAAGCCACCTGTGTGTGATTTTAATTGTCCGGAAAGTTACGGAATGACGATCTGAATTTGTTCCGAATATGTGCTCTCATCGCCGCTCAAATCCACGGCCGTGGTCGCGTAATAGTAAGTCAGCCCGTCAACTACGGTGCCGTCCGAGTAAGTCAGCGCGGAAACAGGTGTCGAGTTAATCTTCGAAAAGCCCGTGCCGCTCGCATTGCTGCGATAAACATCGTATCCAGTCGCGCCGGACGAAGGGCTCGCCGTCCAAGTCAGCAACACGGAATGATCTGCGCCGGCAACGATCGTAATGGTAAAGCTGCCCGTATTCGTCTCCGCCGTCGGAGTGGTGGAATCCTTCACCTTGATCGTCACGGGAAAAGACCCAGACGCCGTTGGAACGCCTGAAATTGTACCGGACGAAGTAAGCGTAAGGCCCGCCGGCAATGCTCCACTGCTGACAGACCACGTATACGGCGCCACGCCGCCGCGGGCAGTAAGAACCGTCGCACTGTAAGTATTTCCTTGCTGACCCTCGGGAAGAAATGTGGTGGTGATGCTTACCTGTTTTTGTGCAGCCGCTACGGTGATGCTCAACTTTTGTGTCGCGGTCTCCGCCGTTGGCGTGGTCGAGTCTGTCGCCTTCACCGTGAAACCGAAAGTTCCGGGGGCGGTGGGCGTTCCGGAAATCGCGCCGGTGGAAGCATTCAAATTTAGACCGGGGGGCAGGGAAGAAGAAGTAATCGACCATGTGTACGGAGTGGTTCCTCCGGTGGCGGCAAGACTCTCATTGTACGCCAGACCCTGTTGGCCACTCGCCAACAAAGTCGTCGTAACGCTTACCGGTGTTGCCGCAGCCGCCACCGTGATGCTGAGCGGCTGCGTGGCCGTCTCCGCCGCGGGCGTGCTTGCATCCGTCACCATCGCCGTGAAGCTGAATGATCCCGCCGTCGTCGGCGTTCCGGAAATCGTTCCGCTAGCAACAGCCAACGTCAAACCTGCCGGCAGCGTTCCCGCACTCACACTCCAGCTGTACGGAGCCGTGCCCCCACTCGCCGTCAACGTCGCTGAATACGCCTTCTCGGCAGTCCCACCAGGCAAAGAACCGGATAAAATCTGCACGGCTGCTGTCGAAATGTGCTGAGACTCAGACGATGCTCCGCCACAACCCGCAATCCAAAAAGTAGCGCCAATGATCAACGGAATGAAAAGCACAACTTCGAGCGCATTCCTCTTGACGCGCGCCTTAAAAACTTTGTGTGAGATTTTCAACGATCCTACTCGCTGCAGATTTATTCCAGGTCGCGCACAACGCGTCCTGACATACCGCCTTAGCCCTTTGCCAATTTCCCTTCAGTGAGAACATCCCGGTGCTTACCTTGCATTCTATGACTAGACGCACCACGAGTCACGATTTTCCAGTGGCCCCGCTCCGCTGCTAACCGGAACTTCGTGTAAACTCAGGTCCGATGAAAATCCTCCTCTTCGGCGCCACGGGTTCCGCCGGTTCAGCCGTTCTCGACGCCTGCCTCGCTGCCTCCGTCGTCGACGAAGTCCGCGCCATCGCCCGCCGCCCGCTGATGCACACCAGTGCCAAACTCCGCACCTTCGTTCACAAGGATTTTCTCGATTACTCCACCGTTGAAGAAGCCTTCCGCAACATTGACGCCTGTCTCTTCTGTCTCGGCGTCTCCGTCACACAAGTTTCCAAAGAGGACTACCGCACCATCACGTATTCCTACACGCTCGCCGCCGCCAACATGCTCAAGCGCCACAGTCCCAACGCCATCTTCCATTACATCAGCGGCCGCGGCACAAATCCCAAAAGCCGCATGTTCTGGTCCCAGGTCAAAGCCCAGGTCGAACAAGATCTTATCGTTCTCGTCCAAGCCGACTGCTGGCGCCCCGCCTTCATCGACGCCAAACCCTCTCCCAATCTCCCGAAAGCTTACGCGCTCTTCTATCCAATCCTTCGCCTCCTAAAACCATTTCCCACTCTCTACATCAATGGCCAGCACCTGGGCCGCGCCATGCTCCAAGCCACCAAGGAAAATCTTCGCAGCCGCATAATCGAAAATCCCGAAATCCGCCAAATCGCCTCCCGCGCCAGCTTCTAGGGAGAGTTCGTAGTAGTGGCCGGTCTTTAGACCGGTGCTTCTGCCCCCAGCGCCCGGCGCGGGGCCTCCTGGGTTATGCCTTTTTTCTCGTGGTGCTCTCGGGGTAACTCCCGACTACCAACTCCCGCCTCCCCCTCACACATGCGGCAACGCCGCAATCACCGCATCCGTAAACTCTTCCGTACTCGCGTTCCCGCCCAAATCCCGCGTCTTATGGTTTCCTTCGCGATACACCTTCCACAGCGCCTGCTCCACCCGGTCCGCCGTGAACGCCTCACCAATATAATTCAGCATCAGAATCGAACTCATCAGCAGCGCCGTAGGGTTCGCCACGCCTTTTCCCGCAATGTCCGGTGCCGTCCCATGCACCGCCTCAAATATCGCGCCTTCATCCCCAATATTCCCGCTCGGCACCACTCCCAATCCGCCCACCAACCCCGCCGCCAGATCGCTCATCACGTCGCCATACAAATTCGGCAGCAGCAAAATATCGAACTGTTTCGGGTCGATCACAATCTGCATGCACGCATTATCCACAATCAGTTCCTTGTACTCGATGTCCGGATATTTCTCAGCCACCGCCCGCACCGACTTCAGAAACAGTCCATCGCTAAGCTTCATGATGTTCGCTTTATGAATCGCGTGAATCTTCTTCCGCCCGGTCTTCCGCGCATATTCAAACGCAAACTTCGCAATCCGCGTCGACGCCTTCTCCGTAATAATCTTCAAACTCTCCACCACCCCGGGCACCACCTCATGCTCCAGCCCAGAGTACAAATCCTCCGTGTTCTCCCGCACGATCACCACATCCACATCGTCAAAGTGCGATTTCACGCCCGGTAGATTCTTCACCGGCCGCAAATTCGCGTACAACTCCAAACTCTTCCGCAGCGCCACGTTCACGCTGCGCGCCCCGCCGGCAATCGCCGTGGCCATCGGCCCTTTCAGTGCCACGTGATTTCGTCGCACCGATTCAATCGCGGCATTGTTCAAAACTTCTGCGCCGGTCGTGGCCTTATCCGTATTCTCCGCGCGCGCCTCCAACACTTCCCACTCAATCTGCACGCCCGAAGCATCCAGAATCCGCCGCACCGCCGCGGAAACTTCCGGCCCAATTCCTTCGCCCGGCAACAACGTAACCTTATGTTTGATCATGCATCTATTTTAAGGGAAGCCCGGAACCTTGTCTCGCTCTGACCGGGACGTTGTTGTCGTTTTGACGTTGTTGTCGTGTTTTACCGGTATTGTATGCTGCGCTGATGAGGGCAGGGAATTACACAATCCGCACATGCTCTGGACCCCATTACGCCGTGTGCTATACTAAGAAACAGTTCAGCTTGTGGATCAATTCCGCGAGCGGAGGCCAAACGAAATTATGGTTAATCTAACGCCTGTTGCCGCCACCAAGGTCAAGGAAATCATGAATATGCAGAGCCCCGTCCCGGTGGCCCTGCGCGTCGCCGTTGTCGGCGGCGGTTGCTCCGGTTTCCAGTACCATATGGCGTTCGAAAATCAGACCAATGAATCCGACGAAGTCGTGGATTTCAACGGTCTCAAAGTCGCTGTCGACCAGATGAGTTCCATGTATCTCGACGGCGTTGAAATCGACTATGTCGAAACTCTCGAAGGCGCCGGCTTCAAGTTCAACAACCCCAACGTCAAGAGCACCTGCGGCTGCGGCAGCTCCTTCAGCGTCTAATATCGCAGGGCAAGTCCGCGAGCCCTGTGACATTTTCAGCCCTGCATGCAAAACACATGTAGGGCTTTTCCTTTTGCACAAGCTCATTCTGGGTCTCTAGTAGCGCCGCGCCTTCCGGCCGGCATCTTGGGTTCCCGGGGGCCCGCACTGCTGCGCCCCATGTCCGCAAGATCCCAACTCTCAATCCCCTAACCGCACCAAAAAAATAACCCCGTCATTCCGAGCGAAGCGAGGAATCTCTCTTCGATCTACACACATCACCCACATCAAAAAACCGCCCTTTACTTCCATCCCCTCCCGGTTCACCATAATCCCCCACCCGCCACAGGAGGAATCATGCCATCCAATCAAGTCGTCCTCATCACCGGCGCCAGCACCGGATTCGGCCGCCTCTTCGCCGAAACCCTCGCCCGTCACGGCCACACCGTCTTCGCCACCATGCGCGATCCCGCCGTGCGCAACGCCGCCAACGCCACCGAACTCCGCGCCCTCGCTGGAAAAGAATCCATCGCCATCGAAGTCCTTGAAATGGACGTCACCGACGAAGCCTCCGTTGATCGCGCCGTCCACTCCGTCATGCAAAAAGCCGGCCGCATCGATGTCGCCATCAACAACGCGGGCTACGCCATCCTCGGCCTCGCCGAAGCCACCACCGTCGAGCAGGCGCGCAAACTCATGGACACGAATTTCTTCGGAGCCGTGCGCGTCGATCGCGCCGTGTTGCCTTTCATGCGCAAGCAACGCAGCGGCCTGCTACTCCACGTCAGCAGCGGGGCCGGCCGCGTAGTCGTCCCTGGTTGCAGTTTCTACTGCGCCAGCAAGTTTGCCATGGAGGCCCTCGCCGAGTCCTATCACTACGAACTCGCAGGGCAGGGAATTGAATCGTCCGTCATCGAACCCGGCGCCTACCAAACCGCCGTCTTCGGCAACATGGTCACCGCCGCCGACCACGCGCGCACAGAAACCTACGGCCCCGCCGCACAAATTCCCGACAAGGTCGGCAAAGCCCTCACCGCAAGCGCCGCCAACGCCCAAGAAGTCGCCGACGCCGTGCTAGCCATCGTCGAAACTCCCGCAGGCCAGCGCCAGCTCCGCTATCGCGTCAGCCCCGCCGATCTGGGCGTCGACGCCATCAACCAAGTCTCCGCGCAAGTGCAATCCCATCTCCTCGAAGCTTTCGGCCTAACCTCCGAAACCACCTTCACCCACTCCAAATCCGCCACCGCCGACTAACCCCGCTGTAGCATAGGCTTCAGCCTGTGCTCTTGGGTCTGTCTTCCAACGCGTCACCTTGACCTCTCGCTCCTTCAGCGTTACACTATTGTAGTTACATTACGGCAGTTACACTTTTGTTCTCCTGGGATGAACGAAAAAGCCGCTCAAATCTGAAGAAACACGGCGTCAGCTTCGAAGCCGCTACCCTGGTCTTCGACGATCCGTTGCACATCACCAGGTTGGAGCGTATCGAGGACGGGGAACAGCGCTGGCAGACGATTGGTATGGCGGGTGGCGTGCTCCTGCTGCTTGTTGCCCTCACTTGGGAGGAATCCATAACCCATGAAACGCAAATCCGCATTATCTCGGCGCGACGCACCACGAAAGTGGAGCGAAAAATCTATGAAGAAGGTGCCTGAATCGGTGCGCAGGGAACTCGCTGCCCTCTCTGCCCGCTCCGAAAAAGATATCGACTTCTCCGACCTTCCCGCCACCACCCGCGAAGACTGGGCCAGCGCTGTCCGCGGAAAATTCTATCGCCCCGTCAAAAAGCAGCTAACGGTCCGCATTGACGCCGATGTCGTGGAATGGCTCAAAAGCAGGGGCAGCGGATATCAGAGCCGCCTGAACGCCATCCTGCGCGGTGCCATGCTTTCCGGGGCTCGCCGCCGTCGCTAATCCGACACCCCCATTTGCATTCCCCCGCATCCCCACTTATCCTAATCTTCAACCCGGATGAAAATAGCCCTCGCTCAATTCAATCCCACTGTGGGTGATTTCGACGGCAATTCCGCGCGCATCCTCGCCCTCGCCGCGCAGGCCAAGCGCCTTGGCGCCGACCTCGCCGTCTTTTCCGAGCTTTGCATCTGCGGCTATCTTCCCCTTGATCTTCTCGAACGCCCCGCCTTCATCCAGCGCAATCATGACACGCTCAATCGCGTCGCCTCGCAAATGCCTCTTCCCGCCATCGTTGGATACGCCGGGCGCGTCAATCCCGATCATCACCGGGCAGGGAAGTTCATCGCCAATAAAGCCGCGCTCATCCACGAAGGCCGCGTCATCTTCGAGCAATCCAAAATGCTTCTCCCCACCTACGACGTCTTCGATGAATCCCGCTATTTCCAACCCGGCGACAAACAATATGTCTACGGCCTCTTCCAGGAACAGCTCGGCATCACCATCTGCGAGGACGTCTGGAACGACAAAACATTCTGGGCCTCGCCCATGTACGCCCGCGATCCCGTCACCGAATTGATTCACCAGGGCACCAGCGTCCTCGTCAACATCTCCGCTTCGCCCTTCACCATCGACAAGCGTTCCCTGCGCCTCGGCATGCTTAGCTCCACCGCGCTTCATCACAAGCGCCCCGTCGTCTACGTCAACCAGGTCGGCGGCAACGATTCCCTGATCTTCGATGGCGCCAGCACCGCCTTCACTGCTGACGGCAAAATCGCCGCGCAGGCCAAAGCCTTCGAGGAAGATCTCGCCCTCTTTGACACCACCACCGGCGAGGGCGACATCCACGAGCAGCCTCCCGACGAACTCGCCTGCGCCTACCAGGCCCTCGTCCTCGGCACTCGCGATTACGTTCGCAAATGCAATTTCGCCAAGACTATCGTCGGCCTCAGCGGCGGTGTCGATTCCGCCGTAGTCGCCGCCATAGCCGTAAACGCGCTCGGCAAGGAAAATGTTCTCGGCGTCTCCATGCCCGGCCCGTATTCCTCCGAAGGCAGCAAGACCGATGCCCAGGCCCTCGCTCGCAATCTCGGCATCGAGTTCCGCACCATTCCCATCGCGACGGTTTTCGATTCGTACTTGCAAACCCTGGCCCCCGTTTTCGCCGGCCTCGCGCCAAATGCCACCGAAGAAAATATCCAGGCGCGCATTCGCGGCAATTATCTGATGGCGCTTTCGAATAAATTTGGTTCCATGGTTCTCAGCACCGGCAACAAATCGGAAAATGCCGTTGGCTATTGCACTCTTTACGGTGACATGGCTGGCGGCCTCGCCGTCATCTCCGATGTTCCCAAGCTCATGGTTTACGAGCTTGCTCGCTACATCAATCGCGAAAGGGAACTGATTCCCCTCTCGACGCTCGAGAAACCGCCTTCCGCCGAGTTGCGTCCAAATCAAAAGGACACGGACTCCCTTCCTCCTTACGAGGTTCTGGACCGCATCTTGAAATCCTATATTGAAGAAGTGAAGTGTCCCGAGGAGATCGCCATCGAGACCGGCTACGACCTCAGCCTCATTCGCAACATCGCCGCGCTAGTCGATCGCAATGAATACAAACGCAAACAAGCCGCCCCCGGCCTGAAAATCACCTCGCGTGCCTTCGGCTTCGGCCGCCCATTCCCCATAGCCCAGCGCTTCGTCCCATGACACCGTTCCGCACCATCCTATGTAGTAGCGGCCGACCTTCACCTCGGTTCCTCTCCAGGGTATGTAGTGGCCGGTCTTTAGACCGGTACCTCTTGGGTTGCTCGCTGGGTTGCTCACAATCCGAAAAACATCCAACCATAGCCGCCACAAAAACAATCTGTCATCCTGCGCGCAGCGCCGTTTGCGTAAGGGTATGTAGTGGCCGGTCTTTAGACCGGTACCTCTTGGGTTGCTCACAATCCGAAAAACATCCAACCATAGCCGCCACAAAGACAATCTGTCATCCTGCGCGCAGCGCCGTTTGCGTAAGGGTATGTAGTGGCCGGTCTTTAGACCGGTACCTCTTGGGTTGCTCACAATCCGAAAAACATCCAACCATAGCCGCCACAAAGACAATCTGTCATCCTGCGTCCAGCGCCGTTTGCGCAGCGAACGATCTCAACGCCAACCGCCCCACAACCCGCACCAACAAACGAATTTCGTTTGTGTCCCCTGAAAAACCAACTCTACGGTCCACCTAAACGAGGACAAGCGTGAAAATCACCAAGCACCTTTTACTGATCGTATCCCTCGCCTTCGCGGCCACTCTCGCTCGCGGCCAACAACCCGCCTCCAGCACTCAAAAATCCATCGAAGCCTTCCTCCGCAATTACTACGCCCTCGGCTCTGGCTACACCATTACCGTCGGCACGCCCAAACCCGTCGGCTCCTCCGGCCTCTCCGAAATTTCCGTTGACGTGAAAAGTCCCGATGGCGGCGACACCGTCAAAATGTATCTCACCGCCGACGGCCGCTATCTCCTGCGCGGGGAACTGGACGACCTGACCACTGATCCGCTGGCCGCCAACATCG
This sequence comes from Candidatus Acidiferrales bacterium, assembly GCA_963709705.1. Taxonomy (GTDB): domain Bacteria; phylum Acidobacteriota; class Terriglobia; order Acidiferrales; family UBA7541; genus Acidiferrum. The sequence continues at coordinate 597,664 of CAVPXU010000008.1, read as the reverse complement.
CCAAGTTCGATCTCAAAGGCGCTCCCGTCTACGGTAATCCCAACGCGCCCATCACCATCGTGGAATACGGTGACTTCGAATGCCCCGTCTGCCGCAATTTCCATGACGCCGTGCGCGGCATGCTCCCCAACTATCCCCAGGTCAAACTCATCTTCAAGGATTTCCCCATAGACTCGATTCATCCCTGGGCACGCACCGCCGCCATCGCCGGCCGCTGCGCCTACCAGCAGGACCGTCAATCCTTCTGGAAGATGTACGACCTTATCTACGACAACCAGGATCTAATCTCCGCCGCCAACGCCTACGACAAAATGATAGAGTTCGCCACCCGCGCCGGACTGAATGCCGAAACCTTCAAGGCTTGCCTAAGCAGCCCGCAAGCCACTGCCGAAGTAGACGCCAGCATCGAAAACGGCAAACTCGTCGGCGTCCGCAGCACCCCCACCGTCTTCGTCAACGGCCGCCCCCTGGCCGGCGCCGACCCCCACGCCCTCCAGCAATACCTGGACTTCGAAGCCAACAAACTAAAATCCAAAAAATAATCCTGCCCCTGTAGTGGCCGGTCTTCAGACCGGTGCCTCTACCTCTTGGGTCAGTCGCACCCCAAAAACCAATCTCGCCTGTGTAGTGGCCGGTCTTCAGACCGGTCTCTTGGGTTCCTCCAATCCGACAACCACCCAATGGGATCTGCTTCACGCGATCTAAATTAGGGAACCAGCAGCAGGTTTGAAAAGACCAAGGCAAGTGCCTAAAGGAGGGAATCAACCGAGGCGAAGCAAGGAGGGAATACAGTCCTTAATATAGGGCACAGTAACCACACCAAATTCAGCCCCATTTTATAGTTAACATAATATAGCTTATAGGACGCACTGTTAAGCTCTTTCTTCAGCTTTTCCTGCCTTTTCTTAAGCATTCCCCACACCATAGGCCACCCTAGAACCAACCACTTCCGGCTGGCGCGGGGGGTGCGCCAGCCGGCCACAAACAGGTCTGCCGTGCCGAAATGCCGCAACTCAGTATAGAAGGAGCTGATGCATCCCGCTGACCCTTGATCCGCCGTCAGGCTGATTCCCTTGGCCATCAGCATCGTTCCCTGCATCCACACCTGCGATCGGAAATCGAAAGTCGTTTGGTTGGGGCAAGTCCTCACCGAACCGGTGTACGCACTTCCATACGTGTCGAAATTCGCCATGATCGGAAATAGCGAATAGCCCTGGCCGCTCAACGACGTTGACGTCGGAATGATCACGTGCCCGCCATTCTGCGTTCCGCCCGATGCCGGCATTGCTGCGCACACTTCCAACAGGTTCGGCGTGTTGTCGTGATACACTTTCGCGCCTGTCACCCCAGTCGTCGCCGCTTGCGCCAGCGTGAACGTTGTGCCGCTGATGTTGCTGATCGTCGTGCTCAGGTATTCCTTGCTTGCCGCGGTCGGCGCCGTCGCCGATGTTGTAATGAGAGTCGGATACCCCCGCAATCACCGCCTTCACGCCGTAAGGCACCATCCATGAATTATTTGGCCCGTAGATTCCTGGGCTGATCGTCAGCGTTGCCGTGCTCCCCGTGCAGGCCGCGTTTGTCACCGCGTAGCTGTAATGGGAATCCCAACTGAGAATCACGCGCGGCAGCACGCGCAGCGTCCCGCCGCTGCATCCGTTCATCGTCGTGTCCGGCACCCCGTACCGCGTGATCTGTACTTGCGTCCCACTCGGCACTCCAACGAGCGTGAACGCCCCTTCGCAATAACGCGAATTGGACGAGAACGATGCGATCTCGATCTGCGGGTACAGAAAACCGTTGCTATATCTTGCCGACGGAATGTTGTGCGCCGCGCTCGTCGTGATCGTCACCACTCCGTTCGTCGACGACCACCCCGAAACCGTGCAAACCCGCCACGCGAAGAGTACGGCCGTCTCCGCCTCTGCGTCTGCTGCTCCCTCTTCACCGCCGTCACCACCAGGTCTTCAATCGCATCCGCCGCCGCGTCGTCCCACTTCTCGGACAACGGGCTCCCTCTTGCCCATCCCGCCAGCGCCGCCGTCGCATACGCCAGCGCTTCCTGCGCATTCCTCACCAGTACCGGCGAAGTCGAATCCGTGAAGTCCGGATACGCCTTGAAATATCGCAAACGTATCTGCGTGTCCTGCGTCGCGCCCAGGAACCACAATCCATCCGCTCTCCACTCCCACACGTTCAACGTCACGTCCTGCTCCTGCGACGGCAATCCTCCGTGCCGCGTCAGGTCCACCATTTCCGAAAAATCGTCGCCGGATAAATTTGGCCGTTCCCAAAGCTTCATCGGTACCAGCAAATCCGTTGGCAGTTGATTCGGCGGCGCCGTGGAATCCGTGATGGACACCTGCAATGACGGATCCTGCTCCGTCACCGCCGTCACCGCCGTCACCACCAGCAGCACATCGTCCTGGATGAATCCCCCGCCTCCCGCATTCCCGATCGCCCGCTGCAATTTCCGGTAAGCCGAATTCAGATACGGCAGCAGCACCGTATCCGTAAACAGATTCCCCTGCGCATCATTCAGCAGTGACTGCACCAGCGCCATAATCTGTCCCGCCGTGTTATACGCACTAGATCCAACAACTGGCATATGTCATTTCCTTCTGTGTTTTCCTAAATACGCCTCACCCAATTGAACTTGAGGGTGCCCCACCCTTGGTTTTTAAGGGTGGGCTCTGACGATCTAACGTCGCAACGTCGCAACGTTCTTCTCGTCGCTTTTTCTCAATTCGCCCGGCTAAAAGCTTTGTTATCCTGAGCGAAGCGACGGATCTTTGCCACGAACCCACCAAAGCTTCAAATCCTCCGCTCCTCTTCCCGCTCCTCCACCTTCTCCCGCTCCGGCAACGGCGACTTCTGCAAATACGCCGCAACCCCAATCACCGCATTGATCATCGCCGCGGCTCCCGCGATTTTCCCCGTCGCTCCCACGCCCGCCTGCAGATTAAAATGGGCCGGGTCGATTCCCACCGCTGCCAGTCCCGTCATCATTCCGCCCGAAGCCCCGCTGATTCCCGCCGCAAACATTCCGCGCATCCACACCTCCACCCGCGTCAACTCTCCCGCCTTTTTCTTCTCTTGCACGGATCACCACCTCAATCCCACACAAATCCTTGTGGTACTAGCCGCCATCGCAGCACTACCCCTCGACTCCACAAAATTTACGTTTGCCATTCCCGCCGTCAGTGCTAAGCTCCCCATCCTCTGGTTGTGGAAGGAACTCCCAGTGGGCAAGACTCTTCTTACCTCCGCCTTCCTCATCTCCGGCCTGGCGCTCACCCTCCGCCATTACCACCACATTTCTCTGTCCGTAATCCTTTTCTCCACCGCCATACTCTCCGCGGTCTTCGGCCTGCTCCTCTACAAACACCACCCGCTATCCGACCTCCTGGAAGATCTTCGCCACCAAGCCGACTAAGTAGCATAGGCTTCAGCCTGTGCTCTTGGGGTTCCCTGCCGTTGTAGCGCCGCGCCTTCAGGCCGGCATCTTGGGTTTCCCCGCCAAAAAACTGCTGTCATCCTGAGGAGTCCGCGACGAAGAATCTCAACCATCGCGTCTTGCCTCCCAACCCAATCCCCACTTACCCCACCGTCACAAACGGCTGTCCATGCAACGCCGGCGCACCATCATCCAGCACGTCATACGCCCACGCCTCATACCCGCGATCCCCGCGCGCTTCTCTCTCGTACAATCCCTCGCGCCTCTTCCCACTCGGGATCTGCCGGCACCATTCAATCGCCTGCGCCACTCGCTCCACAATCGCCGGCGTCAGCTGTACAAACTCCCCGCGCAATCCCTGGATCGTAAAACAATGTTCATACTCCCCGCGCGACGGATACGGTCCCAGCGCCGGCACGCTTCTTCCTCCCGCATATTCCACCGTCTGCGCATACCACTGCCTCGGCGATCCGTACGCTTCCGGCGCAACCCATCGCTCCACATGCCAGCGATTCACTTCCGCATACTTCGGCTCCTTCCGCAGTTCCACCACTTCGCGCAGCAATTCCCCATGCTCGCCGCGATCCTCAAACTTCCCGCCAATCCACGCCAACCGGTTCCATCCCCACACCACCCGGTAATTCCCTTCCCCATACCGGTTCCACCCGCCAGCCCAAGCCAACCGCTCCGCAACCGCTTCCGGCGCCTCATGCCTTTCCCGCAAGACTCGTATCATTCAATTCGCTCGCAAAATTAATCCCACTCGTAGGGTCGCAGCGCTGCTGCGCCCAATGTCCGCAGCCTCACCGCGTCTTGCCATAGCCGCATCTGTCCTGGGTGCCCACTCTGAGCGCCCTTCGCGGAGCGTTGGTCTTTGCTTCTAATGTAGTGGCCGAACTTTAGATCGGCCATCCTTCCCCCAAAAACCAAACCCAAGCCCCTCCGAACGTCTCCCAGTAGCGCCGCGCCTTCAGGCCGGCATCTTGGGTTCTTTATCCTCACCAAAAACAAAACCACGTCATTCCGAACGCAGTCCGCGAAGTGAGGACCGCCGCCCCTTTCCGCGTCCTTTGCGGAAAGAATCCCTCTTCGCTCCTCGCGTCTTGTCACACACGAAATAATGTGAAGCAAAGGAAGCAAAGGAAACTAAGGAAGTAAAGGAAACGGCGCCGCGCAAAGTTGCGAGCCTCCTCCAATCCTTTACCTCCTCCATCTCCTAAACCTCCTTCACTTCCCGCCTCAATACCCCGACGGCCGCGCCAACGTATCGATATACGCCCCGCTTCTCGGCGAGTCATCCCACACCTGAAACGCGGTATCAAAATAAAAGATGAACGATGCCGCCAACCCGCCGCTTCCTCCATAAATCGGAAACACGGTATTGCCGTTGACCTCGTAAAAGTCGATGTCCTTCAGCACCGCGCGTCCCCAATGCGACAGGTCCAGAAAATCCACGCGCGTCTGGTCCGCGTTCACGCTGGACTTGATCGGAATCCCACTCATCGTCTTCCGCCCGGTGAACAGCAGATCGAGATCGTTTCCGCTCGTGCCGCCGCCTTCCTTGATCACCTGGCTCACTGTGATTCCCAGGTTTTCCCATGCATGTTCCTGTTCCACCGCCATGTACGCAATCAGCTTCGCCAGGTGGTTGATCCCCAGCGCCTTCCTCACCTTGTTGATCGCCAGCCGCACGTTCGCCGGCGTCAACGCGGCATTCCCCGCATTCACGCGCGGTGTCGCCAGGATCACCGGATACGTCGCGCGGTTCAGGTTCAACCACGTTCCCGTGGTCGCATTGTTCTGGTGATACTTGATCCCGTACAACGAAACCGGCTGCGCCCCGATCAATCCGTCGTGCACGATCACGTCCGTCGCCACTGTCCCCGGCGGCACGTTGTCCACCACGATCTGTTGCGTCGTGATCGGATCGCACGTCTGCACCGTCGTCGTCACTCCCGAAGCCGCGTTCCGGTTCGTCGTCAACGTCGTGTCGTAAATCTGGATGGTCTGCCCCGGATACACCAGCGCCGCGCCGCTTGGCACAGTCATCGTGAACGTCGCTCCACTCACCGCGCCGATCGTCCCCAGCACGCCGTTCCCGGCCGTCTGCATCAGTTTGTCCAGGAACGCGCGGAACTGCCTCATCCCGTTCACCACTTCGCGTTTCGTCGAATCCTCGATCGCGCGTTCTTTCCCGGTCGTTCCGTACTCCGCCAGTTTCGTGATCTCAATCGCGAACCGGAAAAAAATCGGCGAAACCTGCGCCACGTCATACTGCGATCCCGCACCGCGCCCCAAGTCTCCCCCGTCCGCGTCATATGACCCCGCTTTTCCTCCCGGGTTCACCTGCAGCGGCAGCCGCATGTTTCGGCTGGAAATCGCCTGGATGTCGCCTCTCTGTTGCATCATCGTCAATAGAATGTCGTCGCGCTCGTAGAGCAGGGGCACCTTGTCGCGCACCTTCTCGAGCTGCAACGCGATGACATTCGCGTTTGCTTGTGCTGGCATTTTCTTTTCTCCTTAGTTTTGACCGGCCCACTTCAAGGTGCGCCCGTCCTCCAACAACCACCCACCAACTCCAAAACTCTATGTGGCACAGGCACGCCTGCCAGTGTTCTTAAGTCCCCGTAGGGGCACGATACATCGTGCCCCAGTCCACCCATCCCATTCCCGCAGCGTCGCAGCACCCCATGTCCGCTAAATCCCAACCTCCTCCATCTCCTTACCGTCCTCAACTTCCGCTAATCTTCACATCCCCAAAATCTCCTCATCGCTAACCCGCCGGTAATCCGGTCGACGCACTCGACTCGCCGCCGCTTCTCTCCGCGCGGAAACTTTCTCTCCTCGCGCCGCCACTTTTTCTTGTCGCGAACTCTCATGCGCCGTAGCGCCGTCACTCTTCCCACGCGCCCCCAACGTAGCTGATGTCCACGACCCCACCACTCGTCGCACCGCCCCCGGCACCAACTGTTGCGCCCGCGTATCAATCAACCGCACCACCTGCGCTCGCGCTTCTCCATCAAATCGCCGCCCCGCCAAAATCCGTGAAACCTGCTCACCCAATTGCCGGTCGCTCTTCAACGCCCCTTCAATCTCTTCCCGCACCGCTCCCGTCAATCGATCCCGAAGGGGCGCCGTCCCTAGCGCCCCTTCTCTTCCGTTCGCACCGCTAACCCGCAAATTCGGCAGCGCCTCTTCCATCACCCGCGCAATCGCCCCGCCCACACTCTTCTCCAACTCCAGATTCGCCGCCTTCTCAAACTCCCCATAAGCCCGCATTACGTCATGTGGCACAGGCACTCCTGCCTGTGTCTCTTTAGTGTTCTCGTCCCGCTCCGCCCGTCCACGCCCAGCATCCTGAGTCCCAGTGAAGGACGAGCTTTTCTCTTCACTGGCCACTCGCCACTCGCCACTCCCCACTCGCCACTGTCCTGAGCAGCCGCACCCCCGCCTCCACCATCTCCCGAAACGCTGCCGGATCATCCCGCATCATCCTCTGCGCCAACTGCCCGCGCGCCGTCGCATCCCCGCGATAAAACGCCGCATCAATCGCATCCAACTCCCGGGCTCGCGTCGCCGCCGCCCGCGCGTCCGCCACTCCGCCCGGATAAATTTCCTTCAACGCCCGCGCATCCTCCGCGGTTCCAATCGCCTCGCGATACGCCGCAATCTCTGCCTCCGCCTTCTGCTTCCCTTGCCACAATTCCTTAGCCTCATCCCCATGCCAAGGATCCCGCATCCGCTCCGCCAACCACCCCGGCGCCTCGAGTGGCACAGGCACTCCTGCCTGTGCGCTTTTCCCATCACCGCCAACCACGGCCTCCTCGGCACTGTTTGTCATCCTGGTGGGCGCGCCGTTCGCATTCCGAAGGATCTCAACGTCATCCCCAGCGCGCTCCCCACCGCCACCCACACCCCCCGCGTCCTCCCCAATCCCCACAATCTGCTCATCCGTCAACGCAAACACTTCACTCGCATTCCCGCTCACGGCGGTTCCACTTGAATTTAATGAACTCATGTTTTCTTTCTCAAAAAAAGAAAGCCGCGCGAACGCGCGGCTTTGTATCGCAATCCCGACAACGAACCAATTCTAGTGTGAAGCGATCTTCTGAAGCTCGATCGACGGAGGATTTTGCGATGAATCGATCTTCGTCACGAAATTCTGGAAAAATCCACGCCGGCCAAGAATGCCCACAACCGCCAGGTCCTCCGAGAACCCAGCCATCGTCTCAAACTGTTCTCCCACAATCACGACCTTCACTTTGTGAAAATATACCGGACGTCGATAGTCGCCAAATATCCCGCCGAACTCCTCTTTCACGCCATCCTCGACGCGCTTAATTCCCAGGGAATGGCAGAGACTCGCATGGAACAAACACACATGAGCTCCCGAATCTACCCAACATTCAATGGTTCTTGTCGGTGGGGCATGCCTATGGATCAGCCGCACATTAATAATTGGCGCCCAATGAAACGTCTCACTCGGAAAGGCTGGATGGGATTGCGGCGTGGGCCACACCTTGCACGGCAGCTTCAACAATGAAATACCCGAGGTGCCCAGTTAGCCGGCACACGGGTAATCACGGGCTCTTTCTCTCCGGCATCCTCTGCCGCCTTCACCACTTCGTCGTAGCTCTCTGCTTGCGCCACAACACGCGATTCATCTTCGGAAAACGCCAGCCATGTTCCTGGCTTCGCTTCCTGCAAGGCTTTGATTCGCGATTCTGGACTCATAACCGTCATTTCCTTTGCCCAGCTTCCATTACACCTTAGACGCCCTGGCAAGGCAACTCGATGCAACCTATGCTCCAACACTTCCGGTGTCAAGCGTTCGGCGCTACCTGTTTCGCCGCTGCCACCATCTGTTGCGCCTGCAACACCTTCAAATGCGCCTCCGCATGCGCCCGAACATTCGCAAACCCCGCTGGATTCGTCATCTTCGACGCCTGCTCCGCCTCCGAACTGGCCCACCTCTTGCACTCCTCAAACTCCACCGCATGATCATCCAACAAAACATCCACCGGCACCGTCGGCATCACCACCACTGCCGAGGCATCTCCCGAATTCACATTTTCGCTTTTCAATTTTCCATCTTCTGAATTCACCACGATCGGACCGCTCCCCAGCAGCGCCTGAATCTCCCGCAACTGCTTATTCCTGGAATCCTCCCCGGGCACTACCAATTCCGTTAATCCCAGCACATTCTTGATGTACCCAAGATTCGCCGGGTCCGCCAGCGCCTCCTGGATCACCGGATCCTTCAACCCGAACAATTGCTGCAACACTCCCCGCTGCTGCGATTTCAACCGCGGAAAAGTTTCATCCGCCTCCGGATGCACGCAGATATTCCCCTTCAAATCCGCCACACGAATCAGTTTCGCGTCCAGCATTCCATCCGGCCCCAGCAGCGGCACATCCACATTTTCCGGCCGGTTCTTCCGGAAGCAATCCACTCCCAGCAGCAGCACTTCCGAATAAAATTGCTTCAGCCGCCGCCACACCAGCCCTAACCGCCCCATCGCCTGGTCTCGCGCCATCGCGTATCCGCTCGCGGTCTTCACATCTTCCATTCCCCCGCCAAATATTGCCGGAAACAGTCCCGTCAAAAATTGCGCCACCGGCCCGATCAAATCCTGCTGGTGTCGAATCATATCCGGAGGCACCTGCACCTGCGCCGGCGCCGGCTGAAAAAATCCCGCCGCCAGTGGCTGTCCGGGCCGCGCCCGCGCTGGAAAATGTGCCGCAGGCTCCGCGGTCTGATTCCCAATCGCGTCGAAATCCAGAACCTGCGGGTCCGCATAAATCGGCGGGATGCCATACTCATACGTCTCCGCCTGAATATTCGACAGCGCGTTATACCGCTCCTGCACCTGCACTAGCGAATCGCCCACGCTTGGCCGGTTCTGTCCATCACCAGGCAGCGCGTGCAACACCCGCCAGTGGTCGTCCATGCTTTCGTTGCGCGCTTCGCAGTACACTTCCCCCGCGAACGCCTTATAACATCCTTCCGGAAACATCGCCAGCAATTCCTGCCGCACCGCCTGGTCTTCCACTCCGTAAAACGCCCACGGCCGCAGCCAGGTCCTGTCAAAGGTAATCAAATTCATCAGCGCGTCGCCGGGCGCCACCGTCGGAATTCCCTGCTCCACGCTGATCCGCGACACCCGCGCGTACACGTCCTCCGCCCCCATCGACGGCGCGCTCTCAATTTTGTCCGCCACCAGCGGATACGACGCCTTCAATTTCGCGCGATGCACTTCCGCCTGCCATTGCAAGTACGGAAATTCATGCATCTCATTCGCCCACACCGGCGTATTCAACTCCAGCCCGCCCGCAATCGAAATCACTTCCTGCCCATTTGCCAACCGCCGCACTCCACAAACCCGCGGCACCATCACCCGCTCCGCCCTCTTCAACTCCCCGTCGCCCATTTCCGTCCCACACCTGGGACACGTTGTAGCGCCGGCATCCTGCCGGCCCGCGTCTCCCTGCTCACCCAATCCCGTCATCCCAAGCGAAGTCTGCGGAGCGAGGGATCCCTCTTCGATCTTCGATCCCTGCGTCTACTCCCATCTCCTCCGCGGCCGTTTCCTTCCCGCACTCCGCACACTTCCAAACATCCGGCCCCAGCGGAATCTCCACCGCCTCCAAAATCTCCACATCCCGAAATCCAAACCTCTGCGCGTCCTCCACGTACCGCACATACGCGCCCAGCTTCCCATCCGTCCACAAAAAATACCCAATCGCCGTCAGCAGATCCTCCACCTGATTATTTCGCTCGATCAATTCCGCCACGTCGCTGGCCGCCCGCGCCGCGCCAATATCCACCAGCGACTGGAACGATTGCGGATAAAACTGCACACTCGGCACATCCTGCGAAAGCACCGCCACAAACGACAGCCCAAACCCCTGGAAAAATTCGTCACGAACTGGTAGCGCGGCATCTCCTCCAAACTGCGATCGCTCCCCGACGGATTCTCGTACGGCAAATGCCAGTTCATGTCGTTGTTGTTCCACCAGGCATACTGCATTCCCTGCCAGAACAATCGCGCCTGCCGGATTCTCCGAATTTCGTGCCGCCGCGCCGCCACTCCCTCCATCCGGTATTGCCGCACCAATTCCCGCAACGCATTCACCAACTCCGGCCGCTCCTCCTCCAACCTTTCCAAATTCGGCCCCAACTCCAATGTAGCGCTGGCTTTCATGCCAGCGCCTTCCCCAACGTCACCGTACCCGCCACTCCGAACGGAGTCCGCGAAGTGAGGAATTTGCGTCCCATCCGTGCCCGCCCCAGCATTCCCATCCGCCGGCGCCATCACGCCCCGCTCAAACTCATTCATCTCGTAACCCATATTCTCCCGCCCGTATCAGCCGCCCAACGCCGCAAGTTTTCTCTTTCCGTTGTAGTGGCCGGTCTTTAGACCGGTGCCTCTGCCCCCAGCGCCCGGCGCGGGGCCTCTGGGGGTTTCCCATCCGTATAGAAGCACCGCACCATCGCCCCCATGTCCACAAAATTCCAAATCAAAAACTCCTAGCATCACCATAAAAACAACAAGTCATCCCGAACGGAATCCCTCTTCGATCTTCCAATCGCACCCCAACCACCCCCCTCACCCCCGCGTTTCCTCTTCCCTCTTCCTCTGTATCTGCGGCCAGGACCTCTTCCTCACCCTCGCAAAATCCACGGGCTTTCCCGTCTCCCCTGTTTCCACCGGCGGCTGTCCCACCGTCCCCAACAGTGAATTCAGGAAAGCCCGATTCTCCAAACGCAATCGCGCATTCTCTTCCTCAAGCATCCGAACATAACTGGATTTGAAGATCTCCCGCAGAAATCTCATCTCAACCAACCCCCTAAAAACTGGATTGCGCCATCGTGTAGCCCCACGCCCGCACGTGTACCGCCCCCGCACCCGCCGTCGCGTTAGCCGTAATCACCAGCGGCGTCAACCCCGTTCCGCCGCTCACTTTTCCCGGCCCCGTCACAAACTGCGAACAATTCAGCCCCGCCGTTAAACTCGTGCACGAAGAAAGAAATGCTGTCGCCGTCGTCGATGTCCCCAGCGAATAACTCGCTGCCGTCGTGATCGTAGTCTTCACGTACGCCGATCCGCCCATCGCCAGAAACGTCGCGGGCACACTCACGCCCGTCGTGGTCGTCGCGCCAGAATTATTCAGCGTCACGTTGCCGGCATCCGCTTGCCAGTAAACAATCCCGCCGCCGGTGTTCGACGCGTCATTAATCGCTTCCTGCACGCCCTGGTCGCCGCTGAGCACCTGCGTGGTCGCGTAACTCGCCGAATGCAAATTCGCAAACGTCGCTGTAATCGCCGCGCATGGTACATTCCCTGTCCCGCTCTGCGGCCCGATCAGCGAGTACGCCGTCGGCGTCACCGTTTCCACCACCGCGCTCGACTGCGCATCGATCGTCAACGGCACAAACACGCCGTTCGCCGGAGCCATCGGCTGAATCACTCGACCATCCGGCAGCGCCACGATCGCCGGGCATACCGTAATCGTCTGCGCCCCCGTCGCCGTATTTCCGCTCAAGATGAACGCGCCCCACTGGTTGTACTTCGTCGAATCGAACACGCCCACCGCCCGCGAAAATTGCCCTGACCCATTCTGCGCGTCAGCCTCCCGCGCCACTCCCACCCACCACGCCAGTCCCCAAACCATTGCCACAACCGCCAACACCGCTAGAATCTTCTTCATGTCATCCTCTCCTTAAAATATTCCCCAAATACCGTAGTGGCGGGACTTCAGTCCCGTGTATTTCTCTTGGGCTACCCTTACCTCTTCGTACGAGCCACGCACCGAAAAATCCCAAAACCAAAACTCTTCGACCAAGTACTCCACCCTGAGTCCGCGAAGGGTGAATCTTGGGTTTTCTCTTCCTGTAGCGCCGTGCCTTCAGGCCGGCATCTTGGGTTCCACCGCATTCTCAGAAAAAAAATAGCCCCGTCATTCCGAACGGAGTCTCGCTCCAACCGCAGTGCCACCCAAACAATCCCCCTACCGCCCCTTCTTCCCACCAAACCAATGCGGCCCCAACTGCCTCTCCCGCAGAATCGCCCGCGACGTCGGATCCTTCGCGCTGATCATTTTCTCGACCTGCAATTCCACCGGCACTCCCGGCACAAATCTCACCGCGCCCGCGCTAAATTTATCGGGCGGGGATTGCCCCGCCCCGGGCGCACGTCCGTGTGCCCCAAATCCGGCGTATCTCACGCCGGAAACCAATCCATATCTCGCCGCGTCCGCCGCGTCGTCTCCGTCCGTCTTCCGCACGTCCTCGACCCTTCGCTCATCCCGCACCAGCATCGGCAAACACCCGATCAACTCTTTGCAATTTTCGGTAATCATCCAGCTGTTGGTTTCCAGGAACTGGTACATCAACTGCCATCCGCCCAGCCGGTCGTCATCCGCCAGTTCCGGTCGCGGCAATCCGTTCTGCTCCAGCACTTCCCCCAACTGCTCCGCAATCGATGCCTCGCTCGTCCGGTGCGCAAACGCATCCGGCGACAAAAACACATTTCCGATTCGCTCGTCTCTACTCAACTCCGCAATCGCCTGCCCCAACATCCGCGACGAAAGCAAATCCTTAACAAACTCCCGGTAAGTAACAATCCGCGGCCCGTCTCCCCCGCCGCATTCTTTACTGTTGTCATCCCGAGCCCCAGCGAGCGACCTGCTTTTCTCCTCTCTAGCCACTCGCCATTCGTCACTCGCCACTCTCCCCTCCGGCGCCGCGCAATGCCAATACACCGCACTCGGATGATGGAATCCCCAATCAATCGAAATCCATCGCGGCCACCACCGCTGCATCCCTATCTCTTCCGCGCGCGCCGTATGCCTTCCCACCTCGAACAAATCGAAATACTGCCCGGCGAACACGTCCCAGGTCCCCTCCAGAAACGCTTTCCGCAATCGTTCCGGAAGTGCATCCAACGTTTTCAGATAATTTTTGTCGTTCGCGTAGATCGGATTGTCCGCAATCCGCGCCGGAATAAAATCGTAATCACCTGCATCGTACTGTTCCGGCCGGTCATAACCCGCCGGCGCCACCTTATCCACCCAAAGCGCCTTCACCCATGCATGCCCGATATTTCCCGGATTCGTAGCCCCCGCCATGCACGGCCTCGTGCTTGGAATAGGGCACCTGTTTCGCGAAGTCAAAAATTGCCACTGCTTCAAACTAAAATGCGTCAGCTCATCGATCCCGATAAACAAAAACTCTGCGCCCTGATATTGGTAAACGTCATTCTCATTCCGGCAATATCCAAATCGCGTCGTCGACCCGTTGTGCCACGTCACCACATGCTTCGATTCGTTAAAGCTGCGGTATTCGTGGCGCGGCACGTCTCGCCGGAATTGCGCCAGTAACGAGCTCTCCAGCTCCGGGAATGTCCGCCGCAACAAAAGCGTGTCGCAGCCCTTGTGCTTCCGTGCCAGCCGGATCGCCTCCCACAAAAGCGCCTTTGTCTTCCCCGGCCCCGCCGCTCCCCCAAACAACCGATACTTCGCCCTCGACCGGTGAAACTCGTCCTGCCGAGGAAACGCCCCATACCACAACTCTTTCTCAACCGCCGCTTGCGCCTCCGACAAATCCCTCCGGGGTTTGAGCCTCTTTACCTTGCGTTTGCCCTTCTTCCAAATCCGACGCCTTTTCTTCGGCACCCCATCCCGATTCCCAGCACTCTCCATTCCTCATCCCGCTCACTCCCGTAGGGGTCCAGCACCGCTGGACCCCATGTCCGCAATGTAGCGCTGGCTTTATGCCAGCGCATTCGCACATTTGCAATCACTAGTAAATCGCTCGCACTCACCCTAAGCGCATTTCGCGATGCGTGGGTCTTGGGTCTAATGTAGTGGCCGAACTTTAGATCGGCCAGCCTCTCCAAAAAGTAAAACCCTCATTCCGAACGAGTCCGCGCAGCGAGCAATCCCTCTCTTTAGGGGGTCGGAGCTTCAGCTCCGACATCAACCCGCCCAACCACCGGGCTTCAGTCCCTGAGGACTCCGCCCTCACGCCCCTCGCAACTTCTTCCCCACAAAATACGCCGCGATTCCCCCCACTAGCGCCAATGCCGCTCCCCAATGTTTCATACTCAACACCACCCCCAGCACCACCGCGGCCACTCCCGCCACCTGCGCCACTTCTCCTGCAAAAACCACTTTTGCGCTCGCCATGTTCTTCTCCTTAGTCTTGGATCGCCTGCGGCAAACAATCGATCACCGGCGTCCTCGCTGCTCTTCCTCGCACATTTTTTCCGTACTTCATCTCCAGCAACATTTCCAGCAAACTTTTCGTCGACTTCTCATCGTTCCCGCGCAACAACAACTCCGTCGTTCTCACCAGGCCCATGTACGAATTCACTTCATCCACAAACCGCTCTCCATCTGCCGGCAATTCCTCCCCGCCATCCAACTGCCACCGCTCCTCCCACAAACTCACCAGCGGATGTTCACCGTCTCCGCCGCCACCCTTCCCGTTCTTCGCCCTGCTCTTCTTGCTCTTTGTTTCGGGAGTGCCCCCGGCATCTTTGGCCTTCGGCTTAGCCAGCTCTGCGTCCGTGTCGCGGCTCGCAGCGCGTGCTGCGGAGGTGTGCGCACTCTCGCCAGCGGCCGCTTCACATCCGGCATCAGTTCCAGCTAACCCCACAAGCGATTTGCAACTCGCCTGCCTGTGCTGCCGGTGCACTCCCTTGCGCGTTTTTGACCCGGGCGTAACGCGCATTTCTCCGGAGAAAACTTCCGTCCCCTGAAATTCTCGAATCGAAATCGTTCTAGCCCGCGCTACCGCCATCGCTCACCTCCGCGCCGCCCGTGCCACCGCGCACGGCCGTTCCTCCACGCACAAATGCTCCATCAAGTTCACCGGCTCCCCGTAGGCCAGTGCACCCAGCATCGCCCCAAAAATCGCCTCCCCATGACGCCGGCAAAAACGCGATCCCGCCTCCACCTTCCGCACACACGGAAGCCAAGCCGTTCGCGACCCCGCGATCGGATAAAATGCGCAACACTTCTTCATTTGGAGTGCGGCGGCCCAACCGCCGCTTTTTCAACCAAAACCAATCCACCCAAACCCAACCGCAAACCCAACAACAACGCGTCCCGACCAACTGCGCCATAATTCAAGCGCGCAACCCATGCACCTGGGTTCAATGTAGTGGCCCACTCTGAGTCCGCGAAGAGTGCCTCTCGGGTTGTAGCGGCGGCTTTACGCCGACGTCCTGGGGTTCCCATAAGCCCGCCTCACACGTCATCCCTCCGAATCGCCAGCGACGCGTCAGAAGCAATCCCATCCCGCAAGGCTTGGAAAAACCAGCCAAATCCCCGAAGCGCCGTAGGTGCGCCACATCCCGCACCCACAAAAACAAAAAGCCCCGGCGAATCGCCAGGGCTTAGATACACTTTTCTATGCCCTTAAGTATATCACAAGGTAAATTACTGTCAAGTGAAATACTCTCTTGTATCCAAAATTCTTGCCCCTGCACCTGGGTTCAATGTAGTGGCCCACTCTGAGTCCGCGAAGAGTCCCTCTTCCTGTAGCGGCGGCTTTACGCCGACGTCTTGGGGTTCCCCATAAGCCCGCCAGCATCTTGGTTTCCCATCCTGCCTGGGGTCGGAGATTTTCTCTTTAAGGCGCCGGAGCTTCAGCTCCGACATAAACATCACCCCTAAACCGGGCTTCAGCCCCTGAGGACTCCGTTCCTCTCGCCCTCCCCGCCACTCGCCATTCCTCCCGACCTCGTCTTGCCTCCCGCCAACACTCTTCTGCTAAACTTTCCCAGTGCCTCTCACCACTCCGACGCCCCATCTCGCTCACATCCGTCTCCACCCGATCAAATCTCTCGACCCTGTCTCCGTCCCCGAGGCCCGCATCTCCCCGTCCGGCGGCCTCGCCCTAGATCGCGCCTGGGCCCTCTATTCCGTCGACGGCAAATGGGTCAATGGCAAGCGCACTCCCGCCATCCATCTCATTCGCGCAAATTATTCCCCGGACGTCTCTTCCGTCAACCTGTCTGTCCCCACCGACCGCCGCAAAATTCCTCTCCGCACTTTCGCCTTCCCGCAAGACCAAGAAGACGCCGCCGAATGGTTCAGCGTTTTTTTCGAGCAGCAAATTATCGTCCGCTATTCCGAAGGCGGCTTTCCCGACGACTCCATCGCCAGCGGTCCCACCATCGTTTCCACCGCTTCCCTCCAGGCCATAGCCGACTGGTTTCCCGCCACTTCCGATGGCTTTCCCGGCCTCTCTCTCGAAAATGTTCGCCGCCGTTTCCGCGCCACTCTCGAGATCGACGGCGTCCCCGCCTTCTGGGAAGACCAGCTCTTCGGCGAAAACGAACGCAGCGTTATCCGCTTCACTATCGGCGAAGCTCATCTAGAAGGCAGCAATCCCTGCGCCCGCTGCCCCGTTCCTCCCCGCGATCCCTGCACCGGCATCGACCTCGTCGGCTTCCAAAAATATTTCACCCGCCAACGCGAATCCACCCTGCCCCCGTGGTCCCCACGCGACCGCTTCGACCATTTCTACCGCCTGTCAACCAACACCCGCGTACCAAGCACCGAAGCCGGCAAGCCACTCCGCCTCCACGACCCCCTAACGTTTACCTAAACTAGAAATTGTAGGGACGCATCGCCAGTGGCACAGGCACTCCTGCCTGTGTCTTGGGTCCCTCTTGCTCCTGGGTGCCCCACATGCCGCCTTTGCATGTGGAGTCTTGAGTCTTCCCGGTTACTCCAGGTTTTTTCTCTTTAGGGGGTCGGAGCTTCAGCTCCGACAAAATGATCAACAGTGAACAGGCTTCAGCCCCTGAGGACTCTGCTCGACTCAACTTCGCAGCTCCCGGATTTTCCAAATCTTCCACTCGCCACTCCTCACCCGCCACTTCCCCCAAAATACTTCCGCGGCAGAAACATCCCCCTCCTCATCAGCTCCTCCCCGCACCTTCTCCGTATCTCCTCCGACCAATTCCCCCAGCCCCTCTCGCTCAATCCCAAAAAATGCCGCGCCCTCTCATACTCCGCCAAACCCAAGTAATACAAACGAAACATCACCATCCTCGATGCTCGCTCCGGCTCGCGCAACGCCGCCTGCCCCGCCAACGCAAAATCCGCCACCCAATCTTTCAACTTCGGCCTCAGGTCCGGCCTCCACAAATATTTCGACCCTTGCTGCCAATCCAGCGCCGCCACTCCCCGCTTACTCTCCAGCACCTCCCGCGCTCCACGATAAACCTCCCAACAAACATCAAACGCCATCTCCGCCTTAACACCCATATCCCCTCCGTTTATGGAGTGCGGGAGCCCAGCTCCCGCCGTCGCTCCACTCGATCCCCATCTCCGCACGCCCAGCGGCAGCCCTGCTGCCGCACTCGACCAATTTCACGCTGCCTTCAACGCACTCGCCGCTGCCTTCCTTAGCCCTTCACCAAATATTCCCAAACCCTCTCCCGCGTATTCGTCCGCAACGCTTCATCGCTGGCCCGCCTCCGCTTCTCCACCTCAAACGCTCCGTGCTCCTCCTTCCGCAAATGCCGCAATTGCGCCGCCAGCAATATCACCTGCCGCACCACGTCCAACTGCGTCGGCATTCGTTCCTGCCTGTCCCCCGCCACTCGTCTCCTCTCTCGCATCCTTCCTCCTATCTAGTAACTATCGAATTAACAAAACTGCTTCGTACCATTCCCCCGTTCTCCACAACTCCCACCGCCTCTACTTCTCCTCGCGCTCACGCTCCCCGCCACGTTCCGTCCGCTCCTCCACAACGCCTTCCTCTTCCTCGGCATCTTCTTCCCACGCGCTCCTGTCTGGGTCTTCGTAATCCCCCGCGCACCCGCTGCATGCCTCTACCGCGTTCCCCCGCTTTTCCACAGTTTTCCACAGACTATTTATCCTCATGGTCCTGGACCCAGTTATTACTCTATGGTTAATATGCCTTCGTTTAATCGTTCCGCCGTTCCGGAGGACCACGTGTCTCAGTTCCGCCCCCAGGCCCCTTGGGAATTTCTTCTCTCCGCTTCCCGCACCACCCTTCAGTCGTACGAACTCTCTCGCCTTGCTCACGCCGCCAATCTGCGCAAGGAAATCACCGAGCTCCTCGATCAATGGCTCGAAGAGAACACCTCCGCCATGCTTGCTCGATGGCTTATCGAACAGCGCGAACGCTCCGTCCTCGCCGTGGAAAATCCCGCGCCCGCGGAAGTTGTTGCCTCCAATGGCCAACCTGGCGCACATACTGCGTCCGATAATTTTTTGGCAGATCGTATTCCTCTGCCGCGTACGCCGCGCAACCGTCACTGAACTTTCGCTTGCGCTTCGTACCCGTTTTTCGAAGTTCGATTCGTTTTGCCGAGGAACCCGGCTCATCACCGGCGCTCCCAGAGGTTTGCCTTGCGTGTCTGCGTCCCCACGCCGCAGCACCCTCGCCCGTTGCGGCCCTCTCGCCGCCTCGCTCCCGTTCGCCTCGCCCACTCTCCTGTCCCCTCTTCCTTCTTCGTTCCTCATCCCTCTCTCCGCCACCTTACGTTTCGCTATCTGTATATGATTTACAGGACCCATCTTCCCCATCCGATCGCCAAGCCGCATCGCCAAGCGGCAAAGCGATACGCCAATACCACCGCCAAAAAACAAAAAAACGCGACAAAGTCGCGCTTTTTCCCTCGCGCCGAGCCTTTAGGCCGGCATCTTGGATTTCACTACAAGAAAATAATTAAAATTAAAACAATGTCATCCCGAACGAAGTGAGGGGCCTGCTTCCCCCTTGGGTCCCATCCAAAAAAAATGGCCCCGATCTCTCGGGGCCACCAATTTCCAATTTCTATTTTCTACCCACCCAACCTACCGCGAACTAATTTCCGGCCGCCCTTCCGCCATCGTTCCCACCGGCGGCACTCCCTTCAAACTCTCCAGCATCTGTTCCTTCCGGTACACCAGCGAATTGATGTCATACGTCGCCAGCTCAAATCCATGTCCGTGCGTAATCGCGTCCGTCGGGCACGCTTCCACGCAATACCCGCAGAAAATGCACCGCGAATAATCGATGTTGTACACCTTCGCGTACCGCTCGCCCGCGGAAATCCTCTTGTCCTCGGTGTTCTCCGCCGCCTCAATATAAATGCAATTCGATGGGCACGCCGCCGCGCACAAAAAGCAGCCCACGCACTTCTCCAGGCCGCCTTCATCGCGGTGCAAAACGTGAATTCCCCGGTAGCGCGGCTGAAAATTCACCGGTGCCGCCGGATAATTCTCCGTCACCGTCTTCTCAAACATGGTCTTGAACGTGACGCTGAAACCCTTCACCAGCGCCATCGCCGTAGCCCCGATCTCACCCAAAAAATTTCCCATATCACCCTGTAAGGCCGATCTTCAGATCGACCAGCCACGTAGACGCGGGACTGTAGTCCCGCAACCGTCTAACTCTGCCAGTCTAACAAACCCCCACTAACCCGAGCAAACATTCCAAAATCCTAGGGACGCCACACTGCCGCGCCCCATGTCCGCAAGATCCCAAAACCTCCGCGTAGCGCTGGCTTTATGCCAGCGTCTTGGGCTTGTCCTCGTCCTAGGTGTTCACTCCCGCCCCTCCTAACGCAAAAAAAAACCGTCATCCAAGCGAGTAGCGCTGGCTTTACGCCAGCGTCTTGGGCTTGTCCTCGTCCTAGGTGTTCACTCCCGCGAAACCCAACCGCCACCACATTCCTTTACCTCCTAAACCTCCTTCACTTCTTCACCGCTTCCACAATCTGCTTCCCATGAAATCTTCCATTCTCAATAAAAATTTCATTCGTATTCTTCCCTGCCACAACCACGCCCGCCAGATAAATCCCCGGCACATTGCTCTCCAGCGTGTTTGGATCGAGCGCCGGCCTACGGCTCTCCGGATCGAGCTTCACTCCCAAACCTTCAATGAATTCATAATCTGGATGGTACCCCGTCAGCGCAAACACCTGCTTCCCTGGCACCAATCGCGCCCCGCCTCCGTTCTCCACCATCACTCCGTCGCGCACAATTTCTTTAATCTTCGTCCCAAACACTGCCGCAATCTGCCCCGCCTTGATCCGATTCTCAATATCCGGCCGCACCCAATATTTGATCGACGACCCCAATTCCTTTCCGCGCACCACCAACGTCACCCGCGCCCCATTCCTCCACAAATCCAGCGCCGCTTCCACCGACGAATTCTTCCCCCCAATCACCACCACATCCTGGTTCCAAAACTCATGCGGCTCCGTATAGTAATGGCTCACATGCGGCTGGTGTTCTCCCGGCACGCCCATCTCATTCGGCAAATCGTAATAGCCGGTCGCCACCACCACATTCTTCGCGCGATAACGTTCCTCGGCGCCGGTCTCCGTCTGCGTAACCACCGTGAACGCGCCCGCATGCCCATCCACGCGCAACACCTTCTCGAACAATCGCAGTTCCAGCGCGTAATGCTCCGTCCCCTTGCGGTAATACTTCAGCGCTTCCGCCCGCGTCGGCTTCTCCCCGCCGCACACCAGCGGCAAATCCCCAATCTCTAGCAATTCCGGCGTAGTAAAAAACACCATATTCACCGGATAGTGGAAGATCGAATTGCACAAGCATCCCTTATCGATTACCAGCGCCCGCATCCCCGCCCGTTTCGCTTCCATAGCGCAAGCCAATCCGGTCGGCCCAGCTCCCACGCAAACAATATCGTATGTAGTCATATCGTCTTAGATTTCCAACCCCTCTCCCCGGTTACTCCACCGCATACGAACCTTCACTCTCCGCACCAACAAGAAAAACACAACTTAAAACTTACAACTTATAACTCTCCAATAACCCTATCAATTCCTCCCGAAACCTCTCCAACTCCTTCAACCGCTCCTCCGTCGCCGCCACCTCCGTCTTCTTCCAAACAAACACATCCCCGCCCGGCTTCTTCAACCGTACACTCAAATTTCCATCCACCATCACGGTCACCGGCGCCATCAACCGCAACCCGCCATTCTCCACCGGCGCCAACAACGCCGCGCACTCTCCGCGATGCACGCACAACGCACTCTCATACGGCGGTATCGCAATCGGCCGAAATCCCGCCACAAACAACCTCTTCAACACATCCGCCTGTCCCGCCGTAAATTCCATACCCAAAAATTATACAGCCATGTTGCGCCGGCACTTTAGTGCCGCAATTCCGCACGTAGGGGCACTATACATCGTGCCCTCGGCGAGTCCGCGAGCCGGCTCCTGGACTTTGTAGTGGCGGGTCTTTAGACCCGAGCCTCTGCCCCCAGCGCGAAGTCCGCGCGGGGCCCTCTTGGGTCTACGCCTTTTCTTGGGTCACTCCCGAGTTTTGTAGCGCTGGCTTTATGCCAGCGTCTTGGGTTTCGCCCTGTAAGGGCGCCACAGCCGCGGAATCCAGACTGGCATCCTCCACGCAAATCAAAAAAAGAAAAACCCGTCATTCCGAGCGGAGTCTGCGGAGCGAGGACCGCCGGCCCTTTCCGCGTTTTTTGCGGAAAGAATCCCTCTTCGATTTCCGGATTCATCTCACACGCGGGTCATAGCCTTCTAAACAACAAAAACGGCGCGACCCCAAAGCCGCGCCGCCAATCCTTCACTTCCTAAACTTCCTCTACACCCTGAACTTCCCTTCTCTCATGCCGCCGTCGAATCCGCCTCATTCCCTTCCAACTGCGCCAATATATCCCGCAGCGTATGGATCAACTCATCCCTCGACACATGGCTCTTCTTGAACTGCAGCCGGAACCGGAACGCCTCATTCTCCGGCTCATAATGAAAAATAAATGGCTGCGGCCTCTGCGGCCCGGTCTTTTCCTCCGCGCGTTCTTTCCGCGCCTGATCCCGCGTCAACCCGCCCTGCAAAATCCGCGCCAGCATTTCCTGCATCTTCTTCTCGGTCGACTGTTTCGCAATTTGCAGCAGCACGGACTTGGACAACACGCCATGCTCCACGCATTTCCTCCGGATCGATTCCGGAATCGTCCGCAGCATCAGCGTCTCGCTCACCGAGCTCCGCGCCCGCCCGATCTTCTTCGCCACATCGTCGTGCGTGTAATCGAACTGCTGCGCCAGCCGTTGCAATCCATCCGCTTCTTCAAACGGCGTCAAATCTTTGCGCTGAATATTTTCGATCAGCGCAATTTCCAGCGTTTCCGCGTCGTCCGCCATCTTCTCGATCGCTGGCACTTCCCGCAAACCCGCCGCGCGCGATGCGTGGTAACGACGCTCTCCGGAAATAATGTAGTAGCAATCTTCCCGCGGCATAAACCGCACCAGCAGCGGCTCCAGCACGCCCTTTTCGCGGATCGAATCCGTCAATTCACGCAGGTCTCCCAGCGCTTTTCGCGGCTGATCCGGATTCGGCCGGATCTGGTCCACAGGGATCATCCGTCCCACCGCTGCCCCGCTATAGCTTGTCAGTGATTCTACGTAGTGCGCGTCATGCCGCATCTTCAGCGTGACGGGCAACCCGGCTTTCTTCAACACGTTGGACGACCTCCGTGGCAAGTTTTTTGTACTCGATTGCTCCCGGAGATTTGGGTGCAAACGAAAATATCGTTTCTTTGTACGCCGGGCTTTCTTCCAGCCTTACATTTTTGCTGATCTTCGTCTTGAACAGCACTTCGCCAAACACATTGCGAATCTGCCCGTGCGTGTCCCGAGAAATATTCGTTCTCTTGTCGTACAGCGTGATCACCACGCCCAGCATCCGCAATTGCGGATTGGGCCGCGCCCGAATCCGCTCGTACGTCTCCAATAAATCGTCCGTGCCTTCAATCGCAAAATACGCCGCCTGGATCGGCACCAGCAAATGTGTCGCGGACACCAGCGCGTTCACCGTCAAAATTCCCAGCGATGGCGGAGTGTCGATCACCACATAATCGTAATCTTTCAGCACCGGCGCGAGCGCGTCCTTCAATCGATACGGCGCATCGAACTGCCCGCTCAACACCGTTTCCAGTTTCGCCAGCGCCAGCCGGCCCGGCCCGACGCTCAGCATCGGATCCTTGCTCGGCTTGATGATGTTCGCCATCGGCGTCCGCGTATCGCTCAGTACATCGAACATCGACTCTTTCACGTCCGCCATATCGAAAAACGCGATCGTCGAGTTCGCCTGCGGATCCAGATCGATCAACAGCGTCCGCCGCCCCTTCGTCGCAATTCCCGCAGCCAGATTTATAGCCGTGGTCGTCTTCCCCACGCCACCCTTCTGGTTAGCAACCGTGATAATCGCCGTCATCTACAACCGCCTCCACTCCCAATCCAAATAATTCGCCACGACTCCGCAAATCACCTCTACCCGTTTCCCGAACGCCAAAACTCTTTCCCGTTTCCCGAACATCAAAACTCTTTCCATATAGCGCTGGCTTTATGCCAGCGTCTAGGGTTATTCTTCTCCCAGCGACTTGGGTTATTCTTCCCGCCGTTCCTAACATCTCCAAAAAAAATGTCATCCCAAACAGAACCCGCGAAGTGAGCTAAAACCGTTCTCCCATGTAGCGCTGGCTTTATGCCAGCGTCTAGGGTTATTCTTCTCCCAGCGTCTTGGGTTATTCTTCCCCCCATTCCTAACATCTCCACAAAAAAAATGTCATCCCAAACAGAATCCGCGAAGTGAGGAATCCCTCTTCCATCTCAACACTCGCAAAAAAATCCGCGTACAACCTCCAAACGCACAAACTCCTCCTCTTGAGTCAAAATCACTGCATCAATTCTTTTGGTATTTATGCCGGCAGACAGGCCCAATGGCATAAGCCTACTCTATGTTCGCCACCCCAACCCACGCAAGGAAAAATTACCCCTGCCAGTGGAAAACTCCCGCCCACCACCAATTTCCCATTTCGACACTCCCCATGTAGTGGCGGGTCTTTAGACCCGTGCCTTAGGTTCCCCCTAAGTCCGCGAAGGGTGGGTCGCGGGGTTCCTCTGCGTAGGGGCACGATACATCGTGCCCGGCGAGTCCGCGAGCAGCCTCCTGGGTTTCTCTCTTCTCTCATTTCGCCTTCGGGGACCCCACATTCCGGTGTTGCATGTGGAGTCTTGGGTCTCCCTGCCGTTGTAGCGCCGTGCCTTCAGGCCGGCATCTTGGGTTCCACCACCAAAAAATAACTAAAAAATGTCATCCCGAACGAAGTGAGGGACCTGCTTCACTCTCGGGTTCCCCCCCCAAAAAAAACGGCGCGACCCCAAGGCCGCGCCACCCACCAATCCCGCAATCTCACCAACCCCCTAAAAATCCACTCCCCAAAACTCCGCCGGCGGGTGCACCAACTCCAACCCCAACTCCCATCCAGCCCGCCCCTCATGCCCACGCCAGATCAACACGGCTTCCGCTTCTCTCTGGTTGCTTCCATTCTTGATCCGCATCTTCTGCCCCACCGCAAATCCTTGCGGCACAATCGCCAGGCATCCCTTAGGGCTGATATCCACCGTATAGCCTTCCGCCTCGTGGGCGGTCCCGCCTTCCGTCCACTGCACCGTCACCTTCACCCGCGAGTTCACCCGCGCCCCAGCTCGCATATATTGCAGCATCCGCAGCGCATAATTCATTTCGTTCGTAGCGTTCACGTCCACTCCTCCTGCCACAACCTCACGCATTACCACCAATTTCCCACCTTAGAGTCCCCTCACGCCCCGGTCAATGGAACTTCCCCACCAAACTCTCCTATCAGTCATCACCTCTTCGCCTCTTCGTAGGGGCGCAGCACTGCTGCGCCCCTTGTCCGCAAAATCCCAAATCAAAGATCCTCCGCATCACGCAAAGCAAAAACCCGTCATTCCGAGCGGAGTTCGTGAAGCGAAGAATCCCACTTCGATCCAAATCCCATCACCAACCTCTTCTCCTTTACCTCCTTTACCTCCTACACCTTCTTCCCCACCGACTCTGCTATCTTCATAAACTCAAACTTCCCCATGTCCTTCCTCCCCATCTTCCGCCGCGAACTCCGCCCCACACTCCACCTCGCCCTCCCGCTCATCCTCGCCGAAATCGGTTGGATGAGCATGGTCATCGTAGACACCATGATGGTCGGTCGCCTTCCCTACAGTGCCGAAGCCATCGGCGCCGTCAGCGTCTCCTCCAGCATCTTCATCGTCTTCGCCTTCTTTGGTGAAGGCCTCCTCGTCGGCCTGGACACGCTCGTCTCCCAATCCTTCGGCGCCGGCCACCGCGAAGATTGCCACACCTCGCTTGTCAACGGCATCTACCTCAGCTTCGCCATCGCGCCTTTTCTCGCCATTCCCGTCTGGATCATTCCCCGCTATTACGAGCGCTTCGGCGTCACCCATCCCGTAGCCGTCCTGGCCGCGCCGTACATGCGCACACTTTCCGCCGGCCTCGTTCCGCTACTTCTCTATTTTGCCGTTCGCCGCACCCTGCAAGGCATGAACATGGTTCGCCCCATCGCCTTCGCCCTGGTCACCGCCAACATCATCAACTTCGCAGGCAACTACGTCCTCATCTTCGGCAAGTTCGGTTTCCACGCTTACGGCGTCACCGGCTCTGGCATCGCCACCTGCATCTCCCGCGGTTATCTCGCGCTTGTCCTTGTCGTTTATCTCCTCTGGTACGATCGCCGCCACAAAACCGAACTTCTCAACACTCCTCTTCAACCCAATCTCAATCGCATCCGCCAACTCGTCGCTCTCGGCGTTCCCGCCGCCCTGCAGCAAACCGCCGAAGTTACCGTCTTCGCCCTGGTCGCAACTCTCATCGCCCGTCTCGGCGCCGTCGCACAAGCCGGCCACCAGATCGCCCTCAACACCGTCGCTTTCACCTACATGATTCCTCTCGGCCTCTCCTCTGCAGCCGCCGTTCGAGTCGGCCAGGCCCTCGGCCGCCGCGATCCCGTCGCTGCGCGCAACGCTGGCAACACCGCCATTCTTCTCGGCGCTTCCTTCATGTCCATGATGAGTATTGTCCTGCTGGTCTTCCCGCGTTACATCGCCCGCTTCTACACCGCCAACGAAACCGTAATCCACAGCGCCACAATTCTTCTCATGGCCGGCGCGGCTTTCCAGCTCTTCGACGGCATTCAAACCGTAGCCACCGGTTCCCTTCGCGGCACCGGAGACACCCGCACTCCCATGCTCTGCCACTTCTCCGCCTACTGGCTAATGGGCCTGCCCCTCGGCGCCTACCTCTGCTTCCACAAACACTGGGGCGCCCTGGGCCTCTGGATCGGCCTAAGCCTCAGCCTGATCCTGATCGGCATCCTCCTCCTAACCTTCTGGCGCCGCCGCATAAGCCGCCTCCAGTAGGGGCACGATACATCCTGCCCCAGGCGAGTCCCCGAGCCTCTGCTCCCGGGTTTCCCCGCCGCCCTCCATCACCATCAAATCAACATGTCATCCCGAACGAAAACACCATATCATCCCAAACGAACTGAGGGACCTGCCGCTCTCCGGTGGTTTCTTCTCTCCTGTGGTTTCTCCTCTCCTGTGGTTTCTCCTCTCCTTGTGGTTTCTTCTCCCCCGTAGCGCTGGCTTTATGCCAGCGTCTTGGGTTTCGCCACAAAAAAGCCCAGTCATTCCGAACGGAGTCCGCGCAATGAAAAATCCCTCTTCGATCTCCGCATCTCCTCGACAATCAATAATCACGCCCACCAAATCCTCCGCACTCTGCGTCCTCCGCGATAAAATCCCTCCCCAAAAAACAAAAACGGCGCGATATTCATCGCGCCGCCATTTTCAATTTCCTTTTTCTACTTTCCAGCTTCACATCTTGTACCTACCCAAATCCTCATCGCTCAACCCTTCCAGATAATTCCGCAACTGCTCATTCGTCGTCCGCTCCGCCAGCGCCGAACTCACCTTCGAATTCTTCAACACCGTTTCATCTACAAATATCGGGCAATCCATCCGCAGCGCCAACGCCAACGCATCGCTGGGCCGCGAATCGATACTCATCAATTCCCCTTCGCGCTCCACCCAGATCAGCGCGTAAAACGTATCGTCGCGCAGATCATTCACCACAATCTTCTGCACGGAAACTTCCAGCCCCTGCAGCACATTCTTCAGCAGATCATGGGTCATCGGCCGCGGCGTCTGCACTTTCTCAATTTCCAGCGCGATGGCGTTCGCCTCGTACGCCCCTACCCAGATCGGCAGGATCGCCTGCCCCTGCACATCCTTCAACACCACAATCGGCATCTGCGTAACCGGATCCATCATCAGGCCGCGTATCTTCATCTCTACTTCCATCGCGCCCTCCTTACCCCATGCCGACCCGTAGGGCTGGCTTTATGCCAGCGTCTTGGGCCACTCCAAAACACAGCGTCTTGGGTTACTCCCAAACTCTCCGCGCTCCCCGTACTCCGCGCCCTCTGCGTGAAAATTCCCCCGCAGCCCACGTCTCAATCTTCCCGCACCACTTCTCCCACCAAACTATTCGGCGTCGCTCCGTTCACCACAACCTGCACGTAGTCTCCCAGACTTTCTTCCCTGCGGGAAGTGAAATTCACCACTTTATTCGCCGACGTATGCCCAGACCACTGATTTTCCCGCCGCGATTTCCCTTCCACCATCACCTCGAACGTCTTCCCGATCAGCTTCTCATTCCGCACTCGCTGAATCTCCCGCTGCCGTTCCATCAAAATCGCCAGCCGCCGCGACTTCTCCTCTTCCGGTATCGCATCCTCCATCTTCAACGACGGCGTATTCGGTCGCGGCGAATACTTGAACGAAAACGCTCCGTCATACTGCGCCACATCAAGCAGCGACAGCGTCTCCTCGAAATCCTTTTCCGTCTCCCCAGGAAATCCCACAATAATGTCCGAAGTGATGCTGATCTCGCGTTTCGCCGCGCGCATCATCGCAATCTTTTCCAGATATTCTTCCCGCGTATACGTCCGCGCCATCGCCCGCAACACTTTCGTCGACCCGCTTTGCACCGGCAAATGCACATGCTCGCAAATCCCCGGCACCGCCTCGATCGCTTCCACAATGTCTCTCCCGAAATCACGCGGGTGCGAAGTCGTAAATCTCACGCGTCGGATCCCCCTCACTTCCGCCACCGCCACCAGCAATTCCGAAAACCGCATCTTCCTCGCGGAAGGGTCCGCGTACGAATTCACCGTCTGACCCAGCAACTGCACTTCCGTGTACCCCGCATCCGCCAGCTTCCGTACCTCTTCCAATATCGACGCGCTTCCCCGGCTACGCTCCGGCCCTCGCGTAAACGGCACCACGCAATACGAACAAGCCTTATCGCAACCCTCAATAATCGTCAGATACGCCCGCCACGGATTGTCCCTGCGTGTAACTTCCGTCTCAAAAGTCTCATCCGTATCCGTATCCAGCCCAGTCACCCGCCGCTCCCCAGCCTCCAACTGCGCCAGCAACTGCGGCAACTTCCGGTAACTGGCACTCCCACAAACCAAACTAACCCAAGGCGCCCGCGTGAAAATCCTCTCCCCCTCCTGCTGCGCCACACACCCCAACACCCCAATAATCTTCTCTTGCCTGTGTAGTCGCCGGTCTTCAGACCGGTCAAGCGAGTCCCCGAGCGCCCCACCCTGAGCGCCAAGCGCGAAGGGTGGCTCTTGGGTCTCTGCACCCAAGCCCGACGAACACAACGAATCCCCTTGCGCCTTTTTCTCAAAGGATTGGGTTCTCGCGTCCTCTGGGGTTCTTTCAAAGGATCCGTCAAGGGTTCTCTTCTCCTTAAGGGGTCGGACCTTCAGGTCCGACATCACACCTCTACCAAAATTGGGCTTTAGCCCCTGAGGAATCCCCTCTTTCTCGCCACTACCCACTCGCCACTCGCCACTTCCTCTTGGCCGAAACTCCCCCAACCTCGAAAACACCTTCTGCGCCGCCTTCTCCCGTATCGAACACGTGTTATAAAGGACCACATTCGCCGCTTCCACCGACTCTACCTGCCTATACCCCCGCGCCAAAAGCACCCCGGCCACCTTCTCCGAGTCATGCTCATTCATCTGGCACCCAAACGTCTCCAAATAAAATGTTCCCCGCCCTGTAGTGCAGGGCGAGTCCACAAGCCCTGCGGCCTTACCCGGCTCGCCAGCCCCCCCAGCCACACCCCGACCCATCAACCTTTCCACCCCAATATCAAACAAATTCCCCATATCCTCGCAGTCTACCATGCCCTTTTGCAGTGCGGCGGCCCAGCCGCCGCTTTTACAATCTCAATCGCACCACCCACATTCCCCGAAACGCCACAGCCACTAAATCATCCACAAAACCCGATTTTCCATTTTCTCTTTTCCATTTTCCAAACCCCTACTCCACTCCCACAATCTTCACCGCATACGCATACTTCCCCACCAACTTCTCCGGCAAGGTAATCACCACATCCCCACCGTTCTGCTTCCATGTAACGCTGCCATTCCCTCCAGCGCCCACCAACACCGACACCTGGGCGCCCGCCGCAAGCCGCAAATCCTTAATCGTCACCGTCCGCCCCTTCGGCTCTCCCAACAAAAACGCATACACCGCCCCATCCTTCTGCGTAAATCTCACCTTCAACCCATCCGCAGTCTCGCCCTCGGCCCGCTTCCACGGCCGCGTCCCATAAATCCCCTCGCCATTCTGCTGCAACCATGCTCCCAACGCCTTCAGCCGGTCCAACTGCACAGACGGTATCGTTCCATCCGCCTCTGGCCCCACATCCAGCAACAAATTTCCATTCTTGCTCACAATATCCACGAGCAAATAAATCAACGCATCTTTCGCAATCGTCTGTGCCTCGCCTTCCGCCCGGTTGTATCCGAACGATCTTCCCAGCCCGCGGCATTCCTCCCACTTCTTTTCGCTGATCTTGCTCAAAGTCTCGTACTCCGGCGAAACAAAATCCGCGTGCTTCACCCCGAACCGGTCGTCCACCACGCCATCCGGAATCGCGTTGTAATACTCCGCCATGATTTCCAGCGGGTGCCCGGACTTCGGATAATCGATGTCATTCCACAAAACCGACGGCTGGTATTTGCGAATCAACTCCCGCATGTGCGCATCCACATATTTCCCATACGCCTCGCTCTGCGGTTCCACCGTCTTCGCCTGCTTCCAATCCGTGATCGGCCCCGGCACAAACGTCCAGTCGTACCCGCCCGAATAATAAAGACCCATTTTCATTCCCTGCGCGCGCACCGCCGCCGTCAACTCCCCTACCAGGTCGCGCGTAGCATGCTGCCGGTCCTTCGGTAAGGCCGGATTCGGCGTCTCGCTCGGCCACAACGTGAATCCCTCATGATGCTTGGAAGTCAGCACCACATAGCGCGCTCCCGCCATCTTGAAAACGTTCGCCATCTCTTCCGGCTTCCACTTTTGTATCTCCTTATCGAACGTCTCCGCGAAATCGTAGTAGTTGTAATTCGCTCCGTAATGCTCCTTCTGATATTCCTGCGTAGGCGATCCGTCCAGCCTCACCGTGTTGTAGTACCACTCCGCATACGGATTCCTCTTCAAATATTCTTCCGGCGAAAGCTTCTGCAGCTCCGCTTCCGGCGTCAGCACCGCCCACCCCGG
Source organism: Candidatus Acidiferrales bacterium (assembly GCA_963709705.1). GTDB lineage: Bacteria > Acidobacteriota > Terriglobia > Acidiferrales > UBA7541 > Acidiferrum. The sequence continues at coordinate 566,724 of CAVPXU010000008.1, read as the reverse complement.
CACCGAATACAATCCCCAATGAATAAAAATTCCCAACTTCGCATCCGCATACCACTCCGGCAAAGCATGCCCATTCAACGACTCGACAGTAGCCTCATATTTCCCCGCCGCAGGCGCAGCATGTACCGTCCGCTCCTCAGACAGCCCAGCCAACTCCGCAATCCCCGCCAACCCCAAACAAACCACCAACCCAATCCCCATCACCCATCGCCAATTCCTCATGCGCCGTTTCTCCTCTCCAAATTTTCAATCCCACCCCACCTTACTACCCATGTAGCGCTGGCTTTATGCCAGCGTCTCTTGGGTTCTCCTCTCCAGCGCCTCTTGGGTTCTCCTCTCCCCAGGCTCGGACCTCCAGGACCGACATAAAATCCCCCGAAACCACGGCGTTAGCCCTTGAAGTTTCCGTCTCCTCAGCAAAACTACACGCTTCCTATTTTCTATTTTCCCTTTCCCCAACCTACCCCTCTCGTCGCCACAAATGCCGCCACAATCAAAATTGCCAGCACCAAATCCGTCCCCACGAACAACAAATCCTGTTTCCGCGTCCGTCCCTGCATCACCAGCACCGCTACAGGAATCACATAACTTAACTTTTCCACCACCGACGGAATCATCAGCAGCCGAAATCGCACCGGATCTCGCGCGATTACAAAGAACACCAGTTGCCACGCCAATCCCGCTCCCACAAACCCATAATAAAATCCCGGATGCGTGATCGGCGGCGGGTCCTGCTTGCCAATCAAATCAAACATAAAATACAGCGGCGTCAGCACCAGCACTCCCCAAATCCCTGCAACCCCAAAAACTACCTTCGCAAATTTCATCCGTCACGTACCTCCTCTCAGAATCTCTTGCCTGTCCCTCCGCTTCCGTGTAATTTACTCCACCTACGGTACCGCCCACGCCGAAATCATGTGGCACAGGCACTCCTGCCTGTGTTCTTGGGTTTTCTCATTTCCATCAGGAGGCCATTCCGAATGCTCCGCTCTGCCGTCGTCCTCGCCGTCATCGGCGTTTCCATCGGCACTCCCGCGCGCGCGCAAGACAACGCCGCCGCGCTCCAAGCCTACTTCTCCGGCAAAGAAGTCACACTCAAAATTGATATGCCCGGAACGCAGAAGGGCGTCGACCTTCGCTTCAACAAGCCCACTCCCATGGATTGGAAAGAATACGGTTCGCGCATCAAGCAGTTCGGCGTCGCGATCCAAAAGGGCGGCGTCGCCCGCGTTACCACCATCGTTGTGAAGAAAGACATGATCGAATTTCAGCTCGATGGTGGCGGCTTCGGCACCGCCGGTGACGATACCAGCACCACCGTTACTGCCAAGCCCGTCGAAAAAAGCGCGTACGAAAAGGATCTGGAAAATCAGATCGCCAACACCGACGATCCCGACAAGAAGGCCTCTCTCCAACACGACCTCGATCGCGAGCGTGCCCGCCGCGAACGCCAGGATGCCAATAACCAGCGCCAGGCTCAGTACGCCAGCCAGCAAAAGGCCGCAGTCGTCGAACAAAATCGCGCCACCGGCGGCTCTCGTTTCAATCTTCGCTGGTCCGGCTCCATTCCCGCCGATCAACTCACTCCCGAAGGCGTCATGAAATGCCTCTCCGAATATGTCACCTTCGCCACCGCTCCACCCGCCACCGCCGCCGAACCCGCTCCCAACGCCGTCCCCGCTCAAGCCGATTCCTCCGCCGCGGATACTCCCGCTACCGCCAAATTAAAACGCGGCATGAGCATTCAGGACGTCACCACTCTCTTCGGCCCAGGCAAACAGCTCTCCGAATCCGTAGGCGACGCCGGCCTAAAAACGCAGATCTTCGAATACACCACCCCCGATCGCCGCGTAAACGTGACCTACGTCGACGGCGTTGTAGTCCGATACTCCATCAACTCCCTCTAGTAGCACAGGCGCTCCTGCCTGTGCTCTCGGGTTTCTCTTTCCGCGTTGGGGCGCCGCACTTCTGCGTCCCATGTCCGCAAAATCCCAGAGTCTTGCCAAAAAACCGCCCTGTCATCCCGAACGCAGTCCGCGCAGTGAGGGACCTGCTTTCCTCCGACGCGCCACTCGCCACTCATCACTCGCCACTTTTCATCTTCAAAGCACGGTAAAAAAGCTGCTGTCATCCCGAGGAGTCCGCGACGAAGGATCTCAACCTACGCCTCACGCACAACGACGACAAACTCTCCGCGACCCCAACTCACAAAAAATCTTCATTCCACGCTCACTTCTAATCACTCCCCCAAACCTCATAACTCTTTGCTTCACCCCTACTCCTCTGCTACGCTAATTTTGTCAGCAAATTTTGCTCACACTGAGGGGACTGACATCATTTCTTTGCTATCCGCACTTTACGTCGGCAATATCTTTGACATTCTCGCGCAAACCGGCTGGGTCGCCCGTGCCGTTCTCGGCATCCTGCTCTTCTTCTCCCTGATTTCCTGGGCGCTGATCTTCCAAAAACTCGGTCTCTTCGGTCGCATCCGCCGCCAAAGCGATCAATTCCTCAAAATCTTCCGCGCCACCAAGGGCGTTGCCAATCCTCAAGGACTCATCTCCGCCGGCTCTCCCTACGCCAACGTCTATGCCGCCGGTTACCGCGAGCTCCAATCCCAAATGACCGCCAACAGCAATCCCGCGCCGCAAAAAGTCAAATCCCTTCAAGCCATCACCGTCAACATGCAGTTGGCATCCACCGACGAGGTTCGCCGCGTCGAAAAAGGTATGTCCTGGCTAGCCACCACCGCCGGCGTCACTCCCTTCATCGGCCTCTTCGGCACCGTTTGGGGCATCATTGACGCCTTCTCCGGCCTCGGCACTTCCGGTTCCGCCAGTCTTCGCGCCGTCGCTCCTGGAATTGCCGAAGCCCTCGTCACCACCGCCGCCGGACTCTTCGCCGCCATCCCTGCCCTCATCGCCTACAACTATTTCCTCCAGGACATTCGCGATCTGGCACAGCGCCTCGACACTTTCGCCAACGAATTCACCTCCCAAATCGAAAAAACTTTCGGCTAAACCCATGCGCACCACACGAACCAAACAAAACAATTGTCATCCTGAGGAGCGCCGTTCGCGACGAAGGATCTCAACCACTCCGTTCGCCCCGCCCCCCACGCCCTCCGCTAAATCTGTCATCCCAAGCGAAGCGAGGGACCTGCTTTTCTCCCGCTCGCCACTCTCCACTCGTCACTCGTCACTTCCTCTACTACCCTGAGGCCGCTATGCCGCAACTAACCAAATCCACGCAAACCTCGCTCTCCGATATCAACATGGTCCCGTTCATCGACGTAGTCCTCGTCCTCCTCATCATCTTCATGATCACCGCACCCATCCTGCAATCCGGCATCGAGGTCGACGTCCCCAAAACGCACACCGTCAAGGAAATCACCGAGCAGAAACTCGTCGTCACCATCGACAAAAATCAACGCATCTATCTCGGCAACGATCCCATCAACATTCACGACCTCGCTCCCAAAATTAAAAAGCAATCCAAGAGTCCCAACGGCGATGTCGTCTTCCTCCGCGCCGACGAAACCATTCCCTTCGGCGCCTTCTGCACCGTCATCGATTCCCTTCGCCAGTCCGGCATCTCCAACATCAGCATCGTCACCCAACCCATCACCGACCGCAGCAAATGACCACCCGTCCCAACGCGCAACGCACTGCCCGATACTCAGATCGGCTAACCAAAAACAAACGTGTTGTCATCCTGACGAGCGCCGTAAGCCACGAAGGATCTCAACCACCTCGTCACCACGATACCCAGCGACAATCGGCTCTGAGCTACCGGCTCCTGACTACCGACTACCGACTCGAATGACCGAAGCCGTCTACACCTCCGAAGACCTCAGCCTCAAACGCTACTTCTCCTACTCTGTCTTCTTCCATGTAGCGCTCACCGCCATCCTCCTTGTCAGCATCTGGCTCCAACGCTCCGGCGATGCCTGGGGCGGAGTCGGCGGCGGCGACACTGGCGTAAAAGTTTCCCTCGCCTCCAGTGCAGGCATTCCCATGCCTCCCACCATCAATCCCACCGAATCCCAGGTCGTCGATCCCACCAAGGGCCTCAACGTCGAAGAGCCCCAGCCGAAGCCTCCCGAGCCGCCCAAAGACACCACCAATATTCCCAAGTTCGACAAAGAAAAAGTTCTTCCGCCCAGCAAAAAGTCCAAAGTCTTCGAAAAGAAAACCACGCCCCCTCCCAACGCCGTTCCCTACGGCAAGGGCGGCCAGATGAATGTCCCCACCGGCTATTCCGATCAGCCCGGCCCGCTCAACGGCGGCGTTGCCGTGCAGGGCCAGGGTGGCGGCGATTTCGCCACGCGCTATGGTTGGTACATCGAAGCCGTTCGTCGCGCCGTTAATCAAAACTGGTTGCAGAACACCATTGATCCCGGAGTCCGCGCCGCTCGCCGCGCCAAAACCACTCTCACCTTCACCATCAATCGCGACGGCTCCGTAAAAAATATCCGCATCTCCGAATCCAGTGGCAATCGCTCCATGGACGATTCCGCCTCGCGCGCACTCCTCTCCATCGAGCACTTCCCTCCTCTCCCCGCAGACTATTCCGGCCGCTACGTAGACGTAACTTTCGACTTCGATCTGAGCATGACCCGATGAGTCCCCTCGAACTCAACCAACGAGTCTCCGCTTTAACAACAATCGAACCTCCATCACCAAAATCGGAATCCTTTTCCCACCATCGCCAATCCCATCATCACCAACCAACAGATTTGTCATCCCGAGCGGAGTCCGCGCAGCGAGGGACCTGCTTTTCCTTTCCCCGCCACTCATCACTCCTCACTCGCCACTTCCCCTGCTATTCTGTTTTTTCCAACGCTGCAACCCCGGAGGATCGCTTGACTCTCAAAAAAACTTCGCTCCCCATAATCCTTTGCCTCCTCACCCTCCTTCTCTTCTCCTCAACTTCCTTCGCCCAGGACTGGTTCCGCACCGGCACCGGCCTCGGCGTCGAAAAACCCCGCATCGCCGTCTCCAACTTCGCCCCGAAATCCCCCACCGACCAGCCGCATGCCACGCTCTTCACCAACGTCGTCCGCGACGATCTCGCCTTCTCCGGCATCGTCGATCTCGCCAGCCCCGATTTCTATCCGCAAAAAGTCCCTTCGCAGCCCGGCGAACTCCAGATGCTCGATTGGTCGCAACCTCCCGTCAACGCCAATTTCCTCGCCTTCGGCAATCTCACGGAAACTTCTTCGGAAGTCGCCATCTTCGCCTGGATGTACGACGTCCGCAGCACTTCCAGTCAGTCCATCGTCGGCAAGGTTTATCGCGGCGCTCCCACCGACGCGCAGGTCCGCAAATTCGCTCATCAATTTGCCGACGAAATCATCAGCAAACTCTCCGGTGGCCTCGCCAGCATCGCCTCCACCCAAATCGCTTTCATCCGCGGCACCTACGGTTCCAAGGAACTTTGGGTCATGGATTATGACGGCGCGAATCAGCACAAGCTCACCTCGCTCGGTTCCGTCACGCTCACGCCGCGTTGGTCTCCGGACGCCTCGCGCATCGCCTTCACTTGTTTCGTTCCCGTCAGTGGCATCGTCAGCGCCCAAATCTGCATGTACTCCTTCGACGCCGGCAAACTCGTTTCCTTCGCCCGTTATCGCGGCACCAACAATTCCCCCACTTGGTCTCCCGATGGCTCGCAAGTCATGTTCTCTTCCTCCATGCAGGGCAATCCCGCGCTGTACGTCACCGACGCCAGCGGTAATCGTCCCAAGCGCCTCACCTACGCCTCCAACGGCGCGGACACATCTCCCGCGTGGAATCCAAAAACCGGCCAAAGCGTCGCCTTCGTCAGCGATCGCGGCGGCGTTCCTCAGTTGTACATGATGAATTCAGACGGCACAGATTCGCGCAAGATCGATCTTCCCGACATGGGTTACGTCATCGATCCCGCATGGTCACCCAACGGCCAACTGCTCGCCTTCTCCTGGCGCCGTCCCTCCGGCAATTACGACATCTACATCATGGACGTCGTCTCTCACCAAATCCGCGAACTCACCCGTGATTCCGGCCGCAACGAACGCCCCAGCTGGGCTCCCGATGGACGTCACATTGTCTTCGAATCCACGCGCGGCGGCTCGCGCCAAATTTGGACCATGCTCGCCGACGGCACCTCTCCCCACCAACTCACCACCTCCGGCCACAACGAATCCCCCAACTGGTCCACCCGCTAAGCCACAACCCATGCCGCCGCGCAAAAAATTAGAAATCCGTCCTCTCCCCGTAGGGGCGCCGCATCGCCGCGCCCCATGTCCGCAACCAACCCAAATGAAAAAATTGTTGCCACTCTCCGCCAGCCCAACTTCCCCGCCCACAAAACACCATGCCATCCCGAGCGCAGCGAGCGATCTGCTCTCTCCCTCGCCACTTGCCCCTAGAAGCCATCTCATAAATACCTCAGGAGGATGACGGCACAAGCAAGCTGCACCATGCCGAGGAAATTTTCTGGGTAGTATTCCCAGCGGATGACCACGCGACGAAAATTATGAAGCCAGGCGAACAAGCGCTCGATTTTCCAGCGGCGGCGATAGCGGCGCAGTACGCGGCCATCTTGCGTGGCCTTCCGGCTGCGTGTGGGGTTGTGCGGAGCAACTAACTGCACACCGAAGCGTTCACGAATCTGCGCATCCAGCGGATCGCTGTCGTAAGCGCGATCGCCGATCAAGCGCTCGGGAGTTTCCGCGAGGAAGCGTCGCTGGAGCGTGGGTTCGACGAGTTTTGTTTCATGGGGCGAAGCGCTGGCCACGTGTATGGCGAGAGGAAGACCATGGCCGTCGCTGATCGCCATGATTTTGCTGCCTTTGCCGCGGCGAGTAGGGCCGACAGCAGAGCCCCTTTTTTCGCCGAACTGAAGGTGGCATCGATGAACGATTCGCTCAGGTCCAGCTTTCCTCGATCACGTAAGTCTTCCGCCAGTTTCTGCAGCAGCCGGGTAAGCAGCCCAGAGCGCTGCCACTGCTGGAAGCGGCGATGACAGGTTTGGTAGGGAGGATAACGACGCGGCAGATCGTGCCAAGGAGCGCCGGTGCGCAAAACCCAAAAGACACCGTTCAGCACCGCTCGCGTATCTTGCCACGGCCGGCCACGCCCATCGTCCCGGCGTTTCGGACGAAATAGTGGTTCAAGCACTGCCCACTGGGCGTCGGTGAGGTCCACATTCTTGATTTACGCCATTGGCCATAAACTTCAACCGCCCAGTGCTTTGAACGTGTTTATGAGATAACTTCTAGCCACTTATCACTGTCTCTAAGCATTTTCCAATGACCCCTCATTCACCCATCAACCCCCGTGCTTCTTCGAACACATTTCCTTTTGTTTCTTCCCCTTCCCCTATACAATATATATCGTGTTACGACATATCATCCGGACCCGGTCCTCTGGTGTTACTATCTTTCTGTCCAGCGGACCAAACACGGGATTTCTCGGTGTCTCAGGAGGACACGCAATGAATCAGTCACACCGCCCGCTCGTTCGTTCGTTTCTCATTTCACTTTCGGCTCTCGCTTTGTTCGTCGCTGGTTGCCACAAGAAAACGCCTCCACCGCCGCCCGCGGCCTACACTCCTCCCCCCGCGGCCGTAAAACCCACCGCCAGCATTAATGCCGATCGCAATTCCATCAATCAGGGCGAATCCGTCAAGCTTTCCTGGACCACCACCGACGCCACCAACGTTTCCATCGCTCCGGAAGTCGGCGCCGTCACTCCGCAAGGATCCACCAGTGTCACGCCCACGCAATCCACCACCTACACGCTCACGGCCAGCGGCGCAGGCGGCAGCACCGATGCCACCGTCCGCGTTTCCGTCAACGTGCCCGCTCCTGTTGCGGTCGCGCCAAACACCAGTTTCGATGAACTCTTCCTCAAAGAAGTTCGTGACGCCTACTTCGATTACGATTCCGCCGCCATCCGGCCCGACGCGCGCGAAGCCCTGCAGAAAACCGCCGACTTCCTCAAGAATTATCCCAACGTGCACGTCACGATCGAAGGACACTGCGACGAACGCGGTTCCACCGAATACAACCTCGCTCTGGGCCAGCGCCGTGCCAACGCCGTTAAGGAATATCTGGTCAGCCTCGGCCTTCCCGCCGATCACCTCAACACCACCAGTTGGGGCAAAGAAAAGCCCTTCTGCACCGAATCCACCGAAGCCTGCTACCAACAAAACCGTCGCGGCCACTTCACCCAAGCCAAATAACCACAACCACCCGATCGCCGGAAGGTGTCCGTCACCTTCTTTGCCCGTGACGTAGGGGCACGATAAATTGTGCCCCCGCGCGAGTCCCCGAGCCCGATCCGCCTGGGTGCCCCACACGCCGTTTTTGCGTGTGGGTCCTGGTCTTCCCTCTTGGGTTCTCTTGCATGTGTAGTGGCCGAACTTTAGATCGGCCACTCTTCTCCTGGCTGCCCCACCCTGAGTCCGCGAAGGGTGGTCTTGGGCTCTCTTCGTGGCACAGGCACTCCTGCCTGTGTCTTGCTCTCATGTGATGTGCCTTGGTTTTGTAGCGCTGGCTTTATGCCAGCTCTTGGGTTTCTCTTCTGAACCTCGAAGGGTGGGTCCTTGTGCTGCTCTTCTCTTTAGGGGGGCGGAGCCTTAGCTCCGACATAAGGAGGCCAGCAACCTCGGGCTTCAGCCCCTGAAGAATCCTCGCGCTTCGTCGCAAGAGAACGTCATTTTCAGGCCCGCCTTCCGAGTCGGCTTGCTCTCTTGCATGTGTAGTGGCCGAACTTTAGATCGGCCACTACACAACAATAGTCAGCCACAAAACATCCCGTCATTCCGAACGAAGTCCGCAAAGTGCAGAATCCTCTCCACCTCCTCCCACAATTCCACCCAAATCCCACACAACCACTTGCTCCATTCCTCCACTGCCAGTAAATTGGATAATTGGGATTCTTCTTCCCACTTTGGAGGCCTCTTCATGCGCACGCGTAATATCGCCATCTTCGTCGGCACCATGCTTCTCAGCGCTCTTGCCGGCAGTCTCGTTGGTCCCAAGCCCGCTCTCGCCGTCGCCCGCGAAATCATCGAACTTCAGCGCGACGTCACCACCCTCCTCCAGGGTCAAAAAGATATTCAAACGCAAATGACCCAGGACCATACCGTCCAGAAAACTTTGATCGAGCAATCCTCCGACTCCGTCAACAAGCTCAACTCCACCATGTCCTCCCTCCAGAAATCCGTGCAGGACGTTCAGGCCAATTCCGGCACGCGCCTCGACACCATGTCCACGCAAGTCCAGGGTCTCTCCGACAATCTCGAAGAAATAAAATCCCGCATCGGCAAACTCAATCAGCAGCTCGTCGATCTCCAGAATTCCGTCCAGAGCATCGACTCCCGTCTCGCCGGTGGCGCCCCGATGACCACGCCCGGCGGCGGTTCCGCTCCTCCATCCGGCCCCACCGGCAGCAACGTTGCTCCCACGTCCGCGCCCGCCGGCCCACCGCCATCCGCGGACACTCTCTACTCCAATGGCCTCCGCGATCTCACCAGCGGCAAATATGAACTCGCCCGCTCTGAATTTGACGATTATCTGAAGTACTACGGAGACACCGACCTCGCCTCCAACGCCCAATATTGGCTAGGCGAAATCGCGTACGCGCAGAAGGATTACAACACCGCCGTCCAGCAATACGACAAGGTCATCACCAACTATCCCAAAAGTTTCAAGCTGGCATCCGCGCATTTTAAAAAAGGGATGGCTCTTCTCGATCTAGGCCAGAAAAATTCCGGCGTCAAGGAACTCCGTGAAGTCGTCAAGCGTTATCCCGGCACAGAAGAAGAAAGACGTTCTCGCGCCAAACTGAAAGACATGGGCGTCGCCGTCTCCGCTTCCACCGCTCACTAACTCCTCATCGAACCGACAACAATCCTCGCTCCAAACCCCTCGCAAGATTCTCAGCACCACTCTCCGCTTTCGTAATCTTCTCCCTCCAATCAATGATGGCCGCCCCCTCCGCCTGCGGTAGCTCCACCACCACCCGCATCCTGTTTTTTTCCCTTCTGGAGTTTCCTTCTCGTGTAGTGGCCGAACTTTAGATCGGCCAGCACCAAAATAATGATCCACCACAAAAGATCCCCCGCCCCCGTCCCACGCGTCAAGAACCTCCCACGACACACGGACCCTCCACCCTCTACCTCATAAATCCTCTCCCTTCCCCTCCACTTCCGTCACCTCACCGCCACCTTCTCAAACACCACCCTCTCCAACACATCTTTCTCATGACTACAAACCCCGATCCCCACATAAAACGGTTCCTTCATCGCAATCGCCGGACTCGTCCCCGCCAGCACAAACTTTCCATCCTCCCCTGCCACCCACATCGTAAAAATCGCGCCCTTCTTCACCAGCCGTATCTGCTTAGGCGCGGAAATCGTCGTCTGCACCTCCTTCGTTGTCGCCCCCTTCTCCTCGCGATATTGTAACGACGTCAATCCCACTCCATGCAGCGCCACGTCCGCATACGCCGAATCCGCGTCCAAACTCTGCCTCACCATCACCACCGCCTTCCGGTGCGGGTTCTTTCCCTCCCCCAAAAACGTAATCTCCGCAGACACCTCCACATCCCCGTTCATCTTCTTCCACGCAAACTGAAACGCATCCGCCCCACCCCACATATTCTCCCCGCTGCCCGCCACCAGATAACTCTTCTTCGCCGCGTCATACTCCACGCTTCCCTTGTACTTCGCCCCCACAGCTCCCACATCCCCATGCCCCTCAAAAATCCCCACCGCCCCTAAATCCTGCCCCGAAATCTCCGTCAGCGATACTCCAACACCCACCGCCACCGCAATCGCCAAAAATAAAATCACACTAAACATCTTCCCCATCACAATCCCCATCACAATCCCTCCCCTTCCAGAACCGCCCACCATAGGCCCACCGCACGCCCAAGTCAATGCGGCACAGGCACTCCTGCCTGTGTGCTTGGGTTTCCTCTCCACCTCCGATCACAAAAACAAAATCAATTACCAAAAAAACTGTCATCCCGAACGAAGTGAGGGACCTGCTGTTCTCCTGGGGTTCTCTCCCGTAGCGCTGGCTTTATGCCAGCGTCTTGGGTTTCGCCAAAAAAATCCCCGTCATTCCGAACGAAGTCCGCGAAGTGAGCACCGCCACCCTTTCCCTCTTCGATCTACCATCCACGTCACCACCCCGTACTATTGCCCCCCGCCCAATACCCTGCTATGTTCCCTCTCATCCCAGCACCTTCGGCCCCACAACTTTTCATTCGCCCGGCGCCGCAAGCCCGCCAATCTCGCTTGCACGCTCGATTCGTCTCTGGTGTGTGTCACTCAAGGGGGATGACCATGAAATTCCGCACCACTCTGTCCTCGATTCTCGCTGTCCTAGCCATCGCTCTCTTCACGCAACCGGCCCTCGCAAAGGAACTCCTCGTCGACGTAGACAAAGTCGCCTGTCCCACCGCCGCGTACACTTCCATCCAGGCCGCCGTCAACGCCGCCTCACCCGGCGATCACATCCGCATCTGCCCCGGCACTTACGTCGAACAAGTTGTCATCCAGAAATCTCTCACACTCCACGCCGAAAGCGGCGCCATCCTCATGCCTTCCGCTCTCCAGCAAAACAGCACCAGCCTCTTTGACGGTTCTCCTCTCGCCGTCGCTCTTCTCGTCGCCAACGCCACCGATGTCACCATCAATGGCCTCATCGTCGACGGCACCAACTCCGGCATCTCCGCCTGCAGTCCCGATTTCTTCGGCATCGCGTACCAGAACGCTTCCGGCGTCGTCCGTCACACCACCGTCCGCAATTTCAAACTCAGCGGCACTCTCAACGGCTGTCAAACCGGCACCGGCATCTTCGTGCAAAGCGGCGGCGGTCAAATTTCCAGCGTCACTATCGATTCCACCTCCGTCCACGATTTCCAGAAAAACGGCATCACCGCCAATGAAATCGGCACGCAAGTTCTGATCCGCGGCAACGTCGTTACCGGCCTCGGCCCCACCACCGGCGCCGCGCAAAACGGTATTCAAGTTGGCTTCGGCGCCACCGGCGCCATCAATGGCAATACCGTCACCAACACCATTTGGTCTCCATGCGTTGCCGTCGCCACCTGCGCCGCCGTTGCCACCAACATCCTCGTCGACCAGTCCGACGGCGTCACCGTCTCCAACAATTCCGTTTCTGTCAGCCAGGTCGGCATCTTCATCGACGCCAACTCCGCCGTACTCTCCGACAATCAATCCACCGCCAATTCCGTTTTCGACGGCATTCGTCTCGAAGGCAGTTCCAATCGTGCCCGCAGCAACACCGTCTTCAACGCCTCCGAATCCGGCATCTTCCTCGACGGCAACAACAACCTCGTCCGCGATAACACCATCACCGAAGCCTCCATCGGCATCCTCAAAACCACCACCTCCTCCGGCAATCTCATCTCCGCCAACGACATCTTCGATTGCCCCATCACCATCCAAGACCCTACCGCCCACAACATCTCCAAACTCCTCTCCCCCCAACGCTAACTCTCCGTAGCATAGGCTTCAGCCTGTGTCTCGGGGTTCTTTTACCGTTGTAGGGAGCCGTTCTCTTGGGCTATGTAGTGGCGGGACTTTAGTCCCGTGCCTCTGCCCCCAGCGCCTGGCGCGGGGCCGCTTGGGGTCCTCCGAACTCTTGGGGTTTCCGCTCCAGGGTGCCCCACCCTAGGGTTTGTGAGGGTGGGTCTTGATTTCATAACAATGTCGCTCCCTCGACCCGAGTACACTGTGGTTGCTTGTGACGACCAAGGCTCGGGAGGAAGGAGCCGAACATGTTCATTATAGGAGTAGATTATCACCCGAGCTTTCAGCAAATTGCTTTTTTGAATAAAGAGACAGGAGAGTGCGGTGAGCAGCGGTTGGAGCACAGCGATGGAGAGGTAGAGAAGTTCTATCGTTGCGTACAATCGCAAGGCGTTCCCACTCGCGTAGGTATTGAAGCCACCGGCTATGCACGCTGGTTCGAGCGGCTACTGGCAGAGTTGGGCATCGAACTGTGGATTGGAGATGCAGCCGAGATCCGCACGTTGCGCGTTCGGAAGCGCAAGACCGATCGCGAGGATGCAAAACTCTTGCTAAAGCTGCTGGTGGAAGATCGTTTTCCCCGAGTGTGGGTACCCAACCCGGAGAACCGCGATTTGCGGCAGTTGCTTTGGCATCGGCATCGGCTGGTACAGATGCGCACGCGCATCCTGAATCAACTGCAGGCCGTAGCCATGAATGAAGGCCAGCGTTGGAAGAAGCGGCTTTGGAACAAGCAGGGACGGGCGCTGCTAGAGAATCTCCCGTTGGCTCCTTGAGCTAGCCGGCGCCGGCAAGATTTATCGGAGTTGCTGGACCGCTTCAACCCAGTGATCGTCGAGTTGACCACCGCCGTCGAGCGGGAAGCCAACAAACGGCCCGAGGTCTTGCGGTTGATGACCCATCCAGGCGTGGGTCCACTCACCGCACTTGCTTTCGTGCTGATCATCGGCGATCCGTTCCGCTTTGCTCGTGGCAAGCAGATCGGGAGTTATGTGGGGCTCGTCCCATGCGAAAACTCCAGCGCGGGCCGGCAACGACTGGGACACATCAGCAAGCAAGGCAACAAGCTGTTGCGCTTTCTGCTGGTGGAAGCCGCGCAAGTGGCGGTGCGCTTCGATCCCGACTGGCGGCGCCACTATCTGCACCTGGCGATGCGCCGAGATCGCCGCATCGCGAAAGTGGCCATGGGACGCAAACTTGCCGTTCGCTTGTTCTGGATGTGGCGCAAAGGTTGGGACTATTCGCAGTTAGTAGAGTTCGGTTCGCACGCGGGACAGCTCGAGGCAACCCCTGGTGGGCAGTAGATCACCGTGGTCTTGATGGGGCGTCCCGCTCCCTGAAAAGGGAGATCGAAGTCGTAATCATGGTCGAGAAGTTTTTGATCGGAGAGATGGTTGGGTCGGACTGAAACCGGCCGCCAGATTAACAACGAGCCGTGGTCGCCGCTGCATACGTCGAAAAAGAACAACGAAGACCACTCTTCGGAGCGGAAGGAGAAGTACGCTCAAGAAATATTTGACAGAGCCGACATTGTTAGAGATGGGGTCCTCTCGCCGTTGTAGGGGCCGCCTTCCGAGCACGTGTAGTGGCCGAACTTTAGATCGGCCAGCCAGCAGTTCCAAATCGCCACAAAAACCCGCGTCCTTCCGAGCGGAGTCCGCGCAGCGAGGACCGCCGCCCCTTTCCGCGTTTTTTGCGGAAAGAATCCCTCTTCGATCTCAACATCTCCCCCACCCCAAAAAATCCAATCCACCCCATCCATTCTTTGCGTAATCCTTCGCAATCCTTCCGGTGTACATTCCTCACCAAGGAGGCCACGCATGCATCGTCCAACAAACAAAATCCGGCTCGTTACCATCACCGCCGTCTTCCTCGCCGCCGTCACCGTCTTCGGCACCGCCGCCGCGCAAAAAGCCAACGTCCCCAAACCCCAAGACCGCCTCGCCCTCGGCGAAGAAAACGTCAAACAACTCCTCCTCCTCATGGACACCGACAAAAACGGCATGGTCTCCAAACAAGACTACATGCGCTACATGGAAGCCGAATTCCACCGCCTGGACAAATCCAATCAAGGCCAACTAAACGCCCGCCTCCTAGCCCAATCCACCACCATCTCCGCCTCCCGCTTCACCGGCAAATAAAAACCAACACGCTTTCGATCTGGAGCCTATCTCGTAGTGGCGGAACTTCAGTCCCGTGCCTTTGCCCCCAGCGCCCGGCGCGGGGCCTCTCGGGTTGCCAGTGCACAGGCACTCCTGCCTGTGCTCTTGGGTTTCTCTAACCACCCGTCTACCAAAAAATTGTCGCCCGAACGAACTACCGGACCTGCTTTTCCCCCCGGGTCTCATGCCCGCAAAATCATCTCGTCTTGCCTCCCAACTCCCTCTTTTCCATTTTCCCCGCCTCCCAACAAATTTCCTTTTCCCCTCGCCCATGCTATCTTCCAAAGATCAGGATGCTTTGCACTCACCACCCTCAAGAGCAACGCGACGCACGATTCCGTACTCTTCAAACTTCCTGACTTGGAGCGCTCCAAATGTCCGTCAATAAAGTCATTCTCGTCGGCCGCCTTGGCCGCGATCCGGAAACCCGTTACACCTCCGGCGGCCAGGCCGTCGCCAATTTCTCCGTCGCTACCGATGAATCCTACAAAGACAAAAATGGCGAGCGCCAGAAGCGCACCGAGTGGCACAAAATTGTTGTTTGGGGAAAGCAAGCTGAAATCGCGCAGCAATATCTGAAAAAGGGCTCGCTCATCTTCATCGAGGGCCGCATCCAATCCCGCGAATGGCAGGATAAGGAAGGCCAAAAGCGCACCAGCTTCGAAATTGTCGCCACCAATTTCCGCATGCTAGGCGGACGCGGCGACGGCATGGCCGCGGGCGCAGGCGCAGGAGGCGGAGGCGCGCACGCAGCGGGCCGCTCCGACGATTACGAACACGCCGCACCCTCCGACGATTTCGCCGCACCCCCCGGCCCAGAAATCAACGACGAAGACATCCCCTTCTAAACCCAAAAAACGTAGTGGCGGGACTTCAGTCCCGTGCTTTTTCTTGGGTTACTCCTCTATGGCACAGGCACTCCTGCCTGCGCTCCTGGGTTTTGTAGCGCTGGGTTTTGTAGCGCTGGCTTTATGCCAGCTCTTGGGTTCCTCCTTGGACTGCCACCATCTCAATCTCTTCCCAAACGCACCAACCATTAAATCTCACCCCCCCGTCTAGCCTCACCCCAACGGCCCCCCCTCCAAAATCCCCCACCACCGCGTTACCATACTCCCCATGAACATTCGCGACTTCCGCCGCATCGCTCTCAGCTTTCCCGACGCCGAAGAATCCTCGCACATGGGTAATCCCGACTTCCGCGTAAACGGCCACATCTTCGCCACGCTAGCCCACGCCAAACAGGGCTACGGCAATCTCAAACTCACTCTCGAACAACAACAATCCTTCGTCGAGGAACTCCCCGAAATTTTTCTCCCCATCCCCGGTGGCTGGGGCCGCACGGGAATGACCCACATCCGCCTCGCCGCCGCCTCCGAAGACGTCCTAACCGGCGCCCTCCAAGCCGCCTACAACCTCCGCGTACAAAGAAACGCCAAATCCCCCAACCCCAAAAAATCCAACATCAAACCCACCGCTTCACACCGCCGCGAAAAATAATTCCCAGCCCGTGTAGTGGCCGGTCTTTAGACCGGTGCTTTTTCTTGGGGTTCCCTCCCGGGTGTTCTTTTCCCTGGTGCCCCACTCTGAGTCGGCGAAGAGTGGGTTTTGGTTTCTCGCCTCCAAATCCCCTCCCCGACCCCAAAAAAAAACGGCGCGACCAAACGCCGCGCCGCCAAACAATTTTCCAATTTCCCTTTTCTATTTTCTCTTTCCCGCTATCCCCGTAATCCACTCCGCCACCCGCTGATCCAGCACATCCAGCGGCAACGACCCTCCATTCAACACCTCATCATGAAACGTCCGCACATCGTACTTACTTCCCAATTCATCCTGCGCCTGCTGCCGCAATTTCAAAATCTCCAGCTGCCCCAACTTATATCCCAGCGCCTGCCCCGGAAACGCAATATACCGGTCCGTCTCCGCCTGCACGTCCGGCTCATCCTCCGACGAATACTCGTGGAAATAATCCACCATCTGTTGCCGCGTCCAATGTTTGTAATGCACGCCGGTATCGACCACCAGCCGGATGGCCCGCAACATTTCTCCCGAAAGCCGTCCGTAATCCGAATACGGGTCCTGGTAAAATCCCATGTCTTTCCCCAATCGCTCCGCGTACAACGCCCATCCCTCGTCATACGCGTTATACCCGCCCTCCTGCCGGAATTTCGGAAGCTCCGGCAGTGTCTGCGCGATGGAAATCTGCATGTGATGGCCCGGCACGCCTTCGTGATACGCCGTCGCCTCCATTTCCGGAGTCGAGCGGTGCTGGTAGTCTCCGGTATTCACAAATACGATGCCGTGCCGGGAACCGTCCGGTGTCCCCGAAAAATATTGCGCCGCCGCTGCATCCTTCTCGCGAAACTCTTCCACCGGCTTCACATCCACCTTCGTCTTCGGCAGCAATCCGAAATATTTCGGCAGCACCGGCTCCATCTGCGTAATATATTTTCGATAGATGTTCAGAATATCTTCCCGCGAAGTCGGCACCAGCTTCGGGTTTGTCTTCAGTGAAGCCCGAAACGTCTTTAGGTTCGCGAATCCCAGTTTCTTGGCAATCGCCAGCTGTTCCGCCTGCACCCGCGCCACCTCCTTCAACCCCAGCTGGTGAATCGTTTCCGGGTCCATGTTGGTTGTAGTCTGCTGCCGCACATAAAACCGATACAGCGCATCCCCGTTCGGCAGCGCCCACACTCCCTCGTCCTTCCGCCCCTTCGCTGCGTACTCCGTCGACAAAAACTTCTCCAGCTTCCGGTAAGCCGGCCGCACTTCCGTATCCACCGCCGCGATAATTTCATCATGCAGCCGCTTCTGATCCGCCGCCGGAACCGTCGCCGGAAAATGCGTCACCGGTGTTCCAAACGCGTTCGCTTCTCCCGCTGCCGCCGCAATTGCTTCGCACTGCGTCACCGTTTTGTCCAGCAAATAGGCCGGCGGCTCCATCATCTCCTTCTCGCCTGCTTGCAAAACTTCCGTTGTCTGGTCCAGCACCACCGGAATCTTGTGCAGCCGCGCCAGGTAATCCTCATACTGCTTCGTCGTATTGAACGGGATCAGATTCACAAACGTTGCCAGCGCCAGGTGGATTCCGTTGAACTGGTCCACCGGCATCAAATAAAGTTTCAAATCAATTGCTTCGATGCGCTCCTTCAAATTGCGCACCATCAACTTTTCGCTCAGTATTTCCTGCTCCGGAAATCCCGTCGTGTCCACCGCCTCAAATCGCGTCAGCCATTTCTGCAAATCCACCCGTTGCTTCGCCGGATACGACAACGAAGAATCGCTCCACCGGTCGTTGTACCGGTAATCTCCCACCGCCGTCGCATACTCCGGCGCCTCTCGCATTTCATACTCCCACTCCTCCGCCAGCAACGACGCAAACTGCTGCCGCCGCGCCGCCAAATTCGCAGCATCCGCGGCCCCCCGCACAAACCGTGGCGACATTCCCATCACCAACATCACTCCCAACAAAATCCGTCCCAATCTCATAAGCTCCCCCATCCCGCCAATCCGCGCCGTCAAATCATAAATCCGAACCCAAATTCCCGCCACCGTAGGGGCACGATATATCGTGCCCCCGGGCGAGTCCCCGAGCCCGATGCCACCGTGGGACAGGCACTCCTGCCTGTGTCCTGGGTTTCCTCATTCCTCGTAGGGCGGCGCTGGGTGCCCCCACTCCGTTTTGCGTGTAGGTCTTGGGCTTTACTCCGTCTCCTATGTAGGGCCCGCCTTCCGAGGCGGGCCGTTCTCTTCGCACGTGTAGTGGCCGAACTTTAGATCGGCCAGCCGACAGCGCAAAGTCCACCACAATCAAGCCCGCGAAATTCCGAACGGAGTCCGCGAAGTGAGGAATTCCTTCTCAGTCTTTCCAGAAACAATCCCTCTTCCATCCCAGCCAACGTTCCCGAATCTCTCCGCACCCTCTGCGTTAAATTTCCCCGCCAATCCTTCAAAAACCACCTGTCATCCTGAGGAGTCCGCGACGAAGGATCTCAACCGATCCCCCACCGCCAAAAAAAACGGCGCGACCAAAAGCCGCGCCGCCAAACCATCCAATTCGCTCTTCAATCCCCGCCGCTACCCCATCGTCAGCACCACTCGAAACTCCGCCTTCCCGCTCTCCATCCTCTCGTACGCTTCCTTCACCTTCGCTAGCGGATACTTTTCAATCATCGGCCGCACTCCCGCAAATTTCGAAAACTCCAGCGTGTCCTGCGAGTCCCTCGCTGTCCCCGACGGAAATCCCTGAATCCCTCGCCGCGCCAACAGCAAATCCATCACGGAAACTTCCAGCGGCTCCATCGGTGCCCCTAGCACCAGCAATGTCCCTCCAGCGCTCAATCCTCCCACTAACTCCGTCATCGCTTTCGCGCTCGGCGCCGTCGCAAGAATCAATCTTGCACCACCCAATTTCTTCAACTCTTCCGCGCCATTCGAAGCTTTGGTGTCGATGTATGCAAACGCGCCCAGCTTTTTCGCGAGCGCCGCATTCTCGGGTCCACGTCCGAGCGCCACCGTGCGGTATCCGGCCTTTGCCGCATACTGAATCCCCAAATGTCCCAATCCCCCGATTCCCAGCACGCCCACCAGATCGCCTGCCACCGCCCCGCTGTGCCGCAACGAATTAAACGTTGTGACTCCCGCGCACATCAGCGGCCCCCCCTCGGCCGGATCCATTCCTTCCGGCAGCAGCGCCACGGCCTCATGCCGCGCCAACATATATTGTTGGTATCCTCCATCGCGCGTGATTCCGGTAATCGCTTGGTTCACGCAAGTCAAAAAGTCTCCGCGCCGGCACCGGTCGCACACAAAACAATGGCCGCCGTGCCAGCCCACTCCCACGTGGTCGCCCTTCTTCCATTCCGTCACGCCGCTGCCAACCTCATCCACATATCCCACGACCTCATGTCCCGCCACCAACGGATACTTCAGCCACGGAAACGCCCCGCGTTTTACGATCACGTCGCTATGACAAACGCCGCAAGCCTCCACCTTAATCCGAATTTCTCCCGCCCCCGGCTGCGGAATCTCCCGCTCCACCAACTCAAATTCCCCCTCAGCCTTCGAAATCACCGCCGCCAAATTCTTAGCCATAACCAATCTCCCTCAAAGTAGATTCCCACCGCACCGCCAAACCGATTGGATGCCGCACCCCCACACCCCGATATACCCAATCGGCAACCGTCACGTAGCATAGGCTTCAGCCTGTGCTCTTGGGTTTCCTCTGCGTAGGAGCACGATACCTCTTGCCCCCGGCGAGTCCGCGAGCCGCCCTCTTGGTTTTTCCTCCTGGGTTTCGCCTCCTAACGTCCACCACAAAACAAGAACGAACTCCGCCCAGCACGTGTAGTGGCCGAACTTTAGATCGGCCAGCCTGCAGCGCCAAGTCCACCACAAAACAAAACACCGTCATTCCGAACGCAGTCCGCGCAGTGAGGACCGCCGCCCCTTTCCGCGCTTTTTGCGGAAAGAATCCCTCTTCGATCTCAACAACCTCTCTATAAAACAAAACCGCCCATCCCAAAAAAAACGCCCGCCTGATCTCTCAAGCGGGCGCCCACTCCAACTCCTAATTCACTCCTCACTCATTCGGCGGTCGACACGTGCACGCATGCACCGCATTCGAATACTGCGGCTGTATCTCATACAACGTCCCATTAATCGACGGCGTCTGGTACGCACTCATCGCTGGCTGTAGCGCTGGCTTTATGCCAGCGCCGTGTCCCCACACGCCGTTCTCGCATGGGGTCGTCGATCTCTCCGTTGTAGGGCCCGCCTTCCGAGGTGGGCCGTTCTCTTCGCACGTGTAGTGGCCGAACTTTAGATCGGCCAGCCTGCAGCGCCAAGTCCACCACAAAACAAAACCCGTCATTCCGAACGCAGTCCGCGCAGTGAGGAATCCCTCCCGCCTCTTTCCTCCAATCGACGCCACTTGCCTCCCATCCCCCAAATTTCCCATTTCTCTTTTCCATTTTCTGCAACCGCCCCCTAACCCCTTTCCCTCCTGTGGCATACCCACATGTACGATGTGGTCATCCCACAGGTACTCTAACTATTTCCCAATGTTCTTGCATTTCTAATCACTTTGTTCATTCGCAAACCAAACTTTTCCCCCACTTCCTTCGTTATACCTGTAACGATCCGCCAAGCCGAGTGGAACAACTGGTTCACCGCGCGTTTTCGCGTGCCGGGACCTCGTGTGCCTGCTTTATCGCCGGCGCCCGCAATCCCGCTCCAACGCGCCTTCGCCGTGGTGTGCCTAGGTGCAAACGGTTTTGCCAGCCACGCAGTGCGGCCGGCAATTCCGCGTTGTAAAAGAAACGCAACTCTAGTCAAGGGGGAACATCATGAACTCTCGTCCATCTCACTCGTTCGCCGCTCGTATCTTCTCGTTCATCTCATTCTGCGCAGTTGCAGCCTTCGCGGCCATTCCACCGGTCCATGCCGCGCCTCAAACTCCGCAGACCGCCTCTATCTCCAATCTCCAGGCCCGCGCCGAACAGGGCGATTCCTCGGCGCAATACCAACTCGCAAAATCCTTGCTGGCTCACAACCCTTCCCCCGCGGACACGCAATCCGCCCTCAAATGCCTTCGCGCCTCCGCCGCACAAAATAATTCCAACGCCCAGTTCCTTCTCGGCTATCTCTATGAACACGGCCAAAGCGTCCCGCGCGATTATTCCCTGGCCCTGCAGAATTACCAGGCCGCCGCGCTCCAGCATCATTCCACCGCGGAAAATAATCTAGCGTCTCTCTACGAACACGGCCAGGGCGTTCCAAAAAATCTCGCGAAAGCCTTCGAATGGTATTCCGCCTCCGCGCAACACGGAAACACCGTCGCCCAGTGCAATCTCGCGTCGCTCTACTATCTCGGCTACGGCACTCCGCGCAATCTCGAACAATCCATTCGCTGGTTCCGCGCTGCCGCGGATGCCGGCGCACCCGAAGCGCAAAGCAATCTCGCCTATTTCTATTTCAACGGCCTAGCCATCCAGCGCGATTACACAGAAGCCGCGCGCCTCCTGAAACTAGCAGCGCAACAAGGCCTGCCCGCCGCACAAACCAACCTCGCCTACCTCTACGAACAAGGCAAAGGCGTCCCTCTCGATTACATCGCCGCCTACACCTGGTATTCCCGAGCCATTTCCGCCGGCGACCGCTCCGGTCAAGACAATCGCGCCAACCTCAAACGACTGATGACCGCCAAACAACGCGACGAAGCCACCACCCAAGCCTCCACACCCACTCCGCAACCAACTCAATCCTCGACCAACACCCTCTCCCTCCTACCCCACTAAAAAACCCCCGCAACCACGTTGGGGCACGATAAATCGTGCCCCTCTTGGGTTCCTCCCCTAATCGCAAAAAACCCCGTCATTCCGAACGCAGTCGCCCAGCACGTGTAGTGGCCGAACTTTAGATCGGCCAGCCTGCAGCGCCAAGTCCACCATAAAACAAAACCCCGCTATTCCGAACGCAGTCCGCGCAGTGAGGACCGCCGCCCCTTTCCGCGCATTTTGCGGAAAGAATCCCTCTTCGATCTCAACAACCTCTCTACAAAACAAACCGCCCATCCCAAAAAAAAACGCCCGCCTGATCTCTCAAGCGGGCGCCCACTCCAACTCCTATTTCACTCCTCACTCATACGGCGGTCGATACGTGCACGCATGCACCGCATTCGAATACTGCGGCTGTATCTCATACAACGTCCCATTAATCGACGGCGTCTGGTACACGAACGTCGAATTCTGGCACTCATCGCTGATCTCATACCCGTACAAATCCAGTGACACGGTATTCCACCATGCCGTCCCATCCGGATCGGTAATCGTTTCGATCGTCTCGTGCGATAGCACGCTCGCTTGCGAGTCCACCACCGGCCCGTTCGGACTCGGCTGTCCTACCGCGCATCCGTTCACGTTCTGATACGGCTCTACCGTAAACAGCACGTGTCCCACATCCGTGTAGTCGATGCTTCCGTGAAACGCGCAGAAATACCACGTCGCCAGATTGTCCGGCGAGTAGCAAACCGAAAGCGCCGCATCTTCGCACACGTCGATTCCCGGCGCGAAAAAGATGTGATGGATGTGCCCATACCCGCTTCCAAACGCCTCCGCCGATGCATGCACCAGCGTGATGATGTCATTGGGACCCAATGGCCCGCTCACCGTGTACTCGATGATCCCGCTCTGTCCCACACCGTAACGGTTATGCCCGTCATTGCCCACGTATTGGTCCGTCACATGGATCAGCTGGCTCTTCTGCAGATTCCGCAAAAATTTCGTCGGGTATCCAAAGCAGCTCGCGTTGCAGTTCACATACACCGCATGGCTCACCGCCGACTCCACCACGTTCCCGCCCTGGTAGCTCAAATCTCCCGGATAGTAGGAAACTCCATTGCCTCCCCATCCCTGCGAATTCTTCCCCGCCGGCACTGTCTTCTTCTGCAGCTCTCTCGCCTTTTTCCCATTCGCCGTATTCGCCGGCATCACGTGCATCGTCAGCGTTTCCGTATTGAAATCCGTCGCCTGGATTTGCCGCCCCACCTTCAGTGTCAATGGCGTTCCTTCTTCCGGATCCTGCGCCGCCCGCGCGCCAACCGCACCCGCCAACAAAACTGCTCCAGCCACAACCGTGCTAATCGCCCAGGTCTTTCCCAGGCTACCCCATCTCTGCTTCATCATCGTTCACCCCTATCGTCTTCTGGACTTACCACATCTGCACAACCCCACAGCGCGTCCTTTCTATTCCATCGTTCCACCCCTGTCAACGCACATTCCCCAAATCACCAAATTTTCACAGTACCCCTAGTACATCGGCTGTAGCGCTGGCTGTAGCGCTGGCTTTATGCCAGCGCCGTGTCCCCACACGCCGTTCTCGCATGGGGTCGTCGATCTCTCTGTTGTAGGGCCCGCCTTCCGAGGTGGGCCGTTCTCTTCGCACGTGTAGTGGCCGAACTTTAGATCGGCCAGCCTGCAGCGCCAAGTCCACCACAAAACAAAACACCGTCATTCCGAACGCAGTCCGCCCAGTGAGGACCGCCGCCCATTTCCGCGCCTTTTGCGGAAAGAATCCCTCTTCGATCTCAACAACCTCTCTATAAAACAAAACCGCCCATCCCAAAAAAAAACGCCCGCCCGATCTCTCAAGCGGGCGCATGCACCGCATTCGAATACTGCGGCTGTATCTCATACAACATCCCATTAATCGACGGCGTCTGGTACGCACTCATCGCCGGCTGCAGCGCTGGCTTTATGCCAGCGCCGTGTCCCCACACGCCGTTCTCGCATGGGGTCGTCGATCTCATCAACTCTCTATTTCAAACAAAACGGCGCGACCAAAAGCCGCGCCGCCACCAATTTTCCAATTTCCGCCTCACCCAAAGAAAAGCCCGCCAAAAATCCCGGCCGGCCCCTCCAATCCCAATCTCCCAACAACTCCTCCTACTCCACCCCCCAAGCCGCATTCTCTTCACCCAACTGCACTTCCACAGCTCCCTCCGCCGGCATCACATCGATCGGCAATCCTCCGTGCCACAACGCCACTCCCAGCTTCAACTTCGTCAACCCTTTCAGGTCCAACGCATTTTTCCAGATCGCCACTTCCAACGTCCGCTGAAACGCCGCCACCGCAATCGTATCCGGCTTCAACAAACACACGCGATTCATTTCCACCGCAAATTCTTTCATCCGTCCGCGTTCCAGTTTCACCACCACCGTCAACTCCTCCGCCGCCCCCACCACAATTCGAAATTCCGGATCTTCCAACTCCGCCAGCGAATCCGGGAAACATTCCACTCTCACCACAAATCGCTCTTCCTCGAACCCGTAGCGCAATTCCTTCAAATAAAACACCCGCCCGTGCATCGCCCCGCCTCGTTGCAATGGCGAATACACGCCCGCGCCCAGCCACTCAAAATAACTCGAATCCACTCCATCCACTTTCACCTTTAAATTCGCGCTCGGCGGCAATTGGTACGCCCGCTCCGGCTTCTTCTTGATCGGTTTCGCCAATTCCTCCGGCGCCACCAGTCCCAGCGCCAGGTACACTCCCGTCAAATGTTTGCGGTACAGCGCATCGAACTCCGCATCGTTCGCCGTGCTGTGTTCCGGCCCGTACCACCAGCACCAGTCGCTGCCTTCCGCTGCCAGCAGCGATTCCTCCGCTTCCTTCAGCCCTTCCTCCGATGGCGCGTCCGTCCTTCCCTTCGCCCGCGCATCCACCGCGTGCGCGTAAGCCTCTCGCGCATCCCACAACAATTCCCACGCCTCCACATCCTCCCCATTCCCGATCCACACATCAAAATTCGCATTGATCCACGACGCCGGAAAAATTCCACACGTTGTCGGCACATCTCCCGCCGCCTCAATCGTTTCGCTCGCCGTCATCGCCCGGAAATCCTGGTCGTCGCTGATCCGCCGGTAAAACTCCCGCAAAAATTGCCTTCCATTCCCCGGATAGTATTCCCACGCATTCTCGCCATCCAGAAACAAACAAATCGTCAGCGGCTTACCCGTCTTCACCGATTCGCCCAATTGCCGCAATCTCCCGTGCAAATCCGCAGCCGCGGCAGCGCTATCCATCCTGCTGTACACAAATCCCACCAGGTCGGACAAATGATGATCGCGGAACAATCCCGTGATCCCCCGATTGTTCAATTGCAATCGCCACGGTTGGTACAATCGTTCCCCATTCGCTGGCGTTCCATTCGAGTCCCGGAAAAATCCCACGTTCAGCGTCCGCCCCAGCACTCCTTCATCCGTCCCAAACCACCGAAATCCTTCTTCCGCCGCGATCGCCAGCGCCTGGTCGGACACCGATCCCTCCGACGGCCACAATCCCACCGGCTTCGCTCCAAACACGCGTTCGTGATATTCCTTCGCTCGCCGCAACTGTTCTCGCGCATCCTCTGGCCGCCGGAACGCCCGTCGCGGCAGTGGTGTTCCCGGATTCGCCACCCGCGCAATATCCGAATCGCACAGCAGCGGCAAAATCGGGTGATAAAACGGCGTCGTGCTGATCTCCACCTGTCCTCGCGCCGCCGCTTCCCGGCATGTTGGCAACACCATGCCCATCAGCTCGATCTGCTTTGCCTTCAAATCCGCTTTATCTTTTTCGCTGAAATCTTTTCCGCGGTTCGCCAGCCGGCACACCACCGCGTCCTTCGTGAACCATTCCTCATCCATCCACGCCAGTTGCGACAACAACTGCAAATCTCGCCAGTCCCGCGCCGTAAATGTCACTAGCGCCTGCGCCCCTCCCGCCACCCGCGACCATTCATACAACTCCACAAACCTCCCCCATCGCGCCATCAACCGCTCGTGATTCACCTGAAACGCCCGGTCCAATATTTCCCGCTTCCCTTCCTTCGTCAGCTTCTCCGCCGGTTGAAACGCCAGGTCGAACCATGGTTCCTTGAATTTTCCGCTCGCATATTCCTCCAGCTGCATGCACAGCGACGGCACCATGTTGAACGTCGCATGAAACTTCGGAAACTCTTCGAACAGCTTCACCATTCCCCAATAGTCTTTCGTCGCATGCAGCCGCGTCCACGGCAACACATACGCTCCCGTCTCCGGGTCCCGGTATTGCGGCTGGTGCATGTGCCACAAAACCGCCAAATGTATCCGATTCATCCCCTACCCTCTCCCCAATCCAGAACCACTCACCGCGACGGGCCGTCACTCCCGCCGCTGCCCCCCAATCACAAAAAAAAACGCCCGTCATTCCGAACGCATTCCGCGAAGTGAGGACCGCCGCCCCTTTCCGCGCTTTTTGCGGAAAGAATCCCTCTTCGATCCCACCCTCACCAAAAATAAAAACGCGTTGTCATCCCGAGGAGTCCGCGACGAAGGATCTCAACCACCGCCTCTTGCCCAAACCCAACCACTCCTCCCACCAATCCCTCCACGCCCTCCGTGCTCCCACCTCTGCGCCCTCTGCGTTAAACACCCCAACCCGCAAACTCAAACCGTATCGCGGCATCACTCCTTTACTTCCTCTACTTCCTTCACCTCCTGTCCCTCAACCGCCTTCTCCCCCATGTTACACTCCTCCTTTCGCCCATGCGTCTCCTTGATCGCTATATCGCCCGCGAAGTTATCCGCCACGCCTTCCTCGGACTCATCATCTTCACCTTCGTCCTCTTCGTCCCCAAGCTTGTCAAAATCATGGAGATTTTCGTCCGCCATTCCGGCTCCGCCTCACAGGTCGTCGTCCTCTTCCTCTGCATCGTCCCCAGCGTCCTCGTCTTCACCATTCCCATGGCCGTCCTCATCGGCGTTCTTCTCGGTCTCGGCCGCATGTCCATGGACAGCGAAATCATTGCCATCACTTCCCTGGGCATCTCCCGCAAACGCATTCTTGTTCCCGTTGGTGTACTCGCCGTGATCGGCGCGGTCCTCACCTTTCTCATGACCGCTTGGCTGGCGCCCTTATCCCTCCGCACCGGCCGCGACATCGAAGCTACCCTCATCACTTCCCAAATCTCCTTCGCCGTCCAGCCACGCGTTTTCGACGAACGCTTCCCGCACCTCGTCCTCTATGTCAACGACGTCGCCGTCAGCGGCACGCACTGGAACGGCGTCTTCATCGCCGAAGCCGGCGCTGACAGCAACTCCCAGATCACTCTTGCGGAAAGTGCGATTGTAATTGCCGAACCCGCCCTCGGCAAGTTAGAGCTCCATCTCAACGACGGCACCACTCACGAATTCTCCCGCGCCACTCCCGATCGTTATTCCATCACCGCCTTCGGCCGCTCCGATTGGCCCATGGAATTTTCCACCATGCTCCCACCGCACGAGCGCATCCGCAGCTATCCAGAGCGCACTCTCCGCCAGCTCTGGAACGATCACGGCCCCAACTGGCGTGATGCTCGCGTCGAGCTCAACCAGCGCTTTGCCTTCCCTTTCGCCTGTTTCGTCTTTGCCCTGATCGCCGTTCCGCTCGGCGCTCAACCACGTCGCGGTGGCCGCGCTGCCGGCACGCTCCTCGCCATCGTCATCATCTCTGTGTACTACCTCATCCTCGTCACCGGCGCCGGCTTCGCTCGAGAAGGCACCATTCCCGCCGCCATCGGCATCTGGGCCGCCAACATCATCATCGCCCTCGTCGCTCTCGTCCTCTTTCCCCGCATGGAGCGCTACCGCAGTGAAACTCGCACACCCGCCATCTTCGCGCGCTTCACCGCCTTTCGCCGCCTGATTCGCCGCCGCTTCAAGGCCCGCCAGTCCTCCACTCGCGCTGAAAACGCCGAACCGCATTTCCCTTCTTACTCCAGCCTTCCCTCCATCGTCGATCTCTACGTCCTTCGCCGCTTTGTCTATTTCTTCCTTCTCATCATGGTCGCCTTCCTCTTCCTCTTCGAAATCTTCACCTTCTTCGAACTCGCCGAAGACATTCGCCGCCACAATGTCCCCTTCATGATCGTCATCAAATATTTCGTCTTCCTCATTCCCTATTCCGTCTATCAATTCACTCCGCTCGGCGCTCTCGTTTCCGTTCTCGTCACTCTCGGCATTCTCAGCAAAAACAACGAAATCATCGCCTTCAAAGCCAGCGGCATTTCTCTCTACCGCCTGGCCATTCCTCTTCTCATCTCCGGCCTCGCCATCGCCACCGCGCTCCTCATCCTCGACGACACCTACCTCCCTTATGCCAACCAGCGCCAGGACGAGCTCCGCGCCATTATCAAAGGTCGCCCGCCGCAAACCCACACCCGCCCCGAGCGCTGGATCTTCGGCGAAAATTCCAAGGTCTACAACTACGATCTCTTCGACTCCAAAGAAAAACTTTTCGGCGGCCTGACCGTCATCGAACTCGACCCCGTCACCTACCAGATGCGCCGCCGCATTTACGCCACTCGTGCCACTTGGCTCCCCTCGGAAAATACCTGGGGCCTCGAATCCGGCTGGGTCCGCGATTTTTCCGGTGGCTCCGTTTCCCGCTACACGCCCTTCAAAGTCACATCGTTCCCCGAACTCACCGAACCTCCCACTTATTTCAATCGCGAAGTCATCCAGGCTTTCCAGATGAGTTGGCGCGAGCTTCGCCGCTACATCGCCGGCCTTCGTGACGCCGGTTTCGATGTTTCCTCGCTAACCGTCCAGCTTCACAAAAAATTTGCTTACCCGTTGATCGCGCCCATCAGCATGATGCTAGCCATTCCCTTCGCCCTATTCGTCGGCAGCCGCGGTGCCGTAGGCGGCATCGCCATGGGCGTAGGCATCGGCATTTCCTACTGGGCCCTCTCCGCCCTAACCGAAGCCATGGGCGGCATAGGCCAACTCCCCCCCTTCCTGGCCGCCTGGTCCCCCGACCTGATCTTCTTCTTCCTAGCCCTCTACTTCTTCTTCAAAATGCCCACATAAGAAGAGCAGCCAATACACAGGCTCTTTTCTTCACTCAGGTGTCCCGAGGTGTCCCGCCGCACTCGAGGTGCTCCCTTTTCAGGGGCTAGCCCCTGAAAAAATTTCCACAGCCCCACCCTAAGTCCGCGAAGGGTGGGTCCTGGGTTTCCTCAACCCGTCCTCCAAAAAACCCGCCATTCCGAACGAACTCCGCGCAGTGAGGAATCCCTCCACATAAGAAATGTAGTGGCCGGTCTTTAGACCGGTGCTTTTTCTTGGGGCCCCCCGTAGGGGCACAACATTGTTCCGCCCCATGTCCGCAAAATCACAAATTATCCTGTCATTCCGAACGAACTCCGCGCAGAAGAATCCCTCTTCGCTTATGACGTTACCTGCCTAAGCCTGCATCCCGCGCGCCCACTCCCGTAGGTTTTCAGTGACAGGTGTCCTGCACTTCCCTAAAATCATTCGCAGCAGAGAAGGAGCGCCGCAATGCGAACGATAATTTTGCTACTTCTGCTGGCCGTCCTGCCACGCTACTCACTGGCGCAACAAACTTCGCAGCCTGATCAGGCTACGCGCCAGGATGGTGTCACCCAGCGTGGTGACCATGTGATGGGCTTCTCGCACGACCTCACCGCCCATCACTTCCGCCTTCTCAAAGACGGCGGCGAGATTATCGTCGAAGCGAACGACCCGAACGACAGGGCCAGCATCGAGCAGATTCGCATTCACCTGACGCACATCGTCGGCATGTTCTCGAAGGGCGATTTTGATGTGCCCATGCTGATTCACGACACAAATCCGCCCGGCGTAGCCACGATGACGCGCCTCAAATCGGACATCCGCTACACCATCACCGATACCCAGAAAGGTGCCAAGATTCGCATACTTACCAGCAGCCCGGAAACCACGGACGCAGTGCACGCCTTCCTGCTCTTCCAAATCGTGGACCATCACACGGGAGACCCCCCGAACATAGCCGGCTAACCGTAAATTTGAATCCAAGCACGAAGCCGAACTCCAACGAGCACATGTAGTGGCCGGTCTTTAGACCGGTGCTTTTTCTTGGGGTCCCCGCCCGGGTTTTCTTCTCCTCCCTGCCCCACGCTGAGTCCGCGAAGGGTGGGGCAGGGGGTCTCCCCGTAGGGGCACAAAATTAGTCGTGCCCCATGTCCGCAAATCACAAATTATCCTGTCATTCCGAACGCAGTCCCCGCACTTAGGAATCCCTCTTCGATCAACCCGCGTCGTCGCCCATGTAGCGCTGGCTTTTATGCCATCGCTCTTGGGTTCCTCTTGCCGTTGTAGCGCCGTGCCTTCAGGCCGGCATCTTGGGTTTCACCACAATAAATAACCGTCATTCCGAACGAAGGCCGCGCATTGAGGAATCCCTCCTCTTCAAAATTCCCGCATAAGAAATGTAGCGGCCGAACTTTAGATCGGCCTCCCGGGTGTCCCACCCTGAGTCCGCGAAGGGTGGGTCCTAGGGTTCCTCAACCCGTCCTCCAAAAAACCAAGGACTCGTTTACGCCTACTACGAGGGCGAGAAGGTGATGGTCACCGTGCTGCGGGGACACGAGAAAATCACGAAGGAAGTCACCCTGGAGGCAATGAAGTGAGCAACGGACGACACTGTTTCAAGTAACGAAGCGCAACACATCCGATTTGAAAATCTTTGACTCAACAAGTCTCAATTGTAATCTCTCCTGTAGGCTAACACCCTCTAACAATCGTCTCCCCTCGCCTGCCATGATTGGCTGAACGACAAATCGATATTCATCAACCAGACCAAGCTCTATAAGCTGTGACGGAACAGCTACACCACCGACTAAAATATTTTGCCTTGTTCTTGGTTCAAATATCGAGCAGTTCTTCCTCAGCAATTGTCTTGGTGTGGTCGCAGCAGCCATCTAAGGTAATGTTGATTGCGAAGACTACATTTCTCATGCGCCCGGCCCCCAATTCAGACACTCTGCCAGCGTCCTAGGTATCGGTCAACTCCACGGAAGTAGCCTCACCGGAGAAGTTCCTCATAACCCCGTTTAATCAGGCAACACCCCCAACTTGGGCACTCCCGCGGTTCAATCTTTTTTTGATTGGTATTTTTGACAATTCCGTTATTGGGCTTCGCTCGACAGAATTCCCAACCAGCTAGATTTTATTTGGGGGGACGCTGCCCAAGTCCTCAGGGACGGAACTGAAGGCGTCTCCCCCTTTTTTTGATAGGAGACTCGTATGAGATGGTATTCGAAAATCACTTTCAGTTTGGTGGGGGCTGCAGCACTCTTCAACGCAGCATCGGCCCCAATCGCCAAGCCTCAAGACAAACCAAATATTGTGATACTGATGACCGACGACACCGGCTGGAGTGACTTCGGAACCTATGGCGGTGGCGCAAACCTGGGCCATCCGACTCCGAACGTCGATAAGGTCGCCCAGGAAGGCGCGGTCTTCACCAGTTGGTACGGCCAGGCGAGTTGCACTGCGGGCCGGGCTTCGTTTATGACTGGACGCATCCCGATCCGCTCGGCACTCTCGGTGGTGGTTGTGCCTGGCGACGAAAACGGCCTGACGAAGAGCACGCCGACAATCGCCGAGTTTTTTCAGAAGAACGGCTATTCAACATATTTTTCGGGCAAGTGGCATCTCGGGGATCAACCAAAATTCTACCCCATCGAACATGGGTTCGACGAAATGAAAGAGTTTGCCGCATATTATCCAGGCGTCTACACCTATGACGATACCGATAACTTTGCGCATCCCTGGTTCCCGAAATATAACTCGGCTTACTGGGAAGAATATCAAAAGATCGTCAACCTATATGAATGGGAAGGCACCGCCGGTAAACCCGCAACCAAGGTTGCCCGCATCGACTACGAGTATCTCCATGAATTCGACGTGCGTCAGGCTGACTCAGCGGTCGAATACATTAAGGCTCACGCCAAAGGCGGAAAGCCGTTCTTCATGGACGTTAATTTCATGAAGATGCACAACCCGAACATTCCCGCCAAGGCGTTCATTGGCAAATCGCACCTCGGCAATTATTCCGATGCCATGATGGAACTCGACTCCAACATTGGCCGGATTATGGACGCAATCCGTGCAGCGGCTCCCAACACCATCGTCGTCATCACGGCGGACAACGGCGCGTGGCAGGACGCCTACCCGGATGCAGGCACAGTGCCGTTCCGTGGCGAAAAAGGCTCGCCGTTTGAGGGTGGTTTCCGCGTGCCCGGAATCATGTGGTGGCCCGGCAAAATACCGGCGGGAGCTCGCTATGGCGAAATGATGTCGCACATTGACTGCTGGGCAACGCTGGCAACTATGGTCGGCCTCACGCCGCCCCCTCACGGTGCGTGGAAAGACAATGACGGCAAGCCGATTTATTTCGACAGTATTGACAACAGCGCCTACATTCTCGGTAAGGAACGCCATTCCGCGCGCAACGGATGGATCTATATCGACGGTGAATCCTTCGCCGGTGCTCGCGCCGACGTCGCAGGCGATCCTACGAACCCCGATCTCAAAATCGCCTGGAAATACCTGTATACATCCAAGGACACATGGCTCGGTCCCAAGCAGGATCTCGGCTGTTGCGGTTCGGTGTACAACCTGACGATGGATCCATACGAGAAATACGACATGCTGTTCAACGGTGCGGTGAGCTCGCGCCTCCCCACCACTTCGCCAGGCCGCTATGCTGGCTATGACAATGGCTGGGTTGTTTCGCTAATAGCGGTGCCGATCGGAGAGTTTGACAAATCCATCGTGGATTTCCCAAACATGAAGCGCTTTCCCGGCGGAGCGTCCAATGATACGAGCCCAGATTTGCAGCATCCGGACAACCCTCTGCCTTTGATGGATATCAAGAAACTCGTTCAAGTCATAGGCTCAGCGGACTAGCTGTTTAGTTTGATCGTGAAATCCCGGGCCGTCTCGTCAGGAGACAGCCCGGGGAATCACGTGGTCAAGGCACGACGCCAATAAGCAGTTTCTCTGATGTTCTGCCTGATAGCAGACGCCAAACCTTCCGCGCCCTCCGCGTTAAATTCCCAGAATCTCAAACCACGCGCCACAACCACCAAAACTCCACTCCTCCTTCACTTCATTCCGACCTTCTGCTCCCCGCCATGTAACGCCACCACCTTCCCACCCCACTCCAATTCCCCACTCACCCCCGCCGGCAACGTCACCTCTCCCGCCAAACCCTGCGCCCCATTCGTAAACCGCACCTCCACCATCCCCC
The DNA here is from genome assembly GCA_963709705.1 of Candidatus Acidiferrales bacterium. GTDB lineage: Bacteria > Acidobacteriota > Terriglobia > Acidiferrales > UBA7541 > Acidiferrum. Next base: position 533,413 of record CAVPXU010000008.1, on the reverse strand, counting down.
GCGGCGTCGGCATCCCCGCTTCCACACGCGTCAACCCCGCCAAATGCGGCGCAATCCGCACCTTTCCAAACCCCGCACTCTCCGGCCGTATCCCCGCCACAATCGTCAACAAATCAAAATTCGGATGTGCGCTCCACGCATGCGAATCCGATCGCGTCGGCTCCGGCGATTCCGCCCAAGTCGATAATCCCAATTTCACCATTTCCCGCCACGGGCGCAGCAACTCCAAATACCAATCGCCCATCCCCACATGTTCCACCGCCCGCGCCAGATAAAATCGAAAATAATAAGTAGCCAGCGTCATCTTCGGTATCGCTTCATATTGGTCGTATTGAAGATGGTATTGCGGCCAACTCTTCTGTCCCGGCGCCTCGCTGGCGATCAAAATTTCCTCCATCACACGCTTCTGCCGTTCCTTTGGAATCACATCCAGCCAAACTCCCAAAATATTCGCGTGCTGGCTGAAATGATTCTTCGCCGGAGTGTCCGCCAACAATCCGTACTGATCATCCCAGCACAATTTCAAAACTCCCGCCGCCGCGCGCCCCGCCGCCGCACGATATTCCTCCGCCAAATGACGGTCGCCGTACAAATCCTCCAGCTCCGCCGCATACCGCAGCGCCTCCACAAATTGCAGCGTCAATATCGACGATTCACCATCCGCCTCCTGCTCCGGCTCCCCAAAATCAAAATCCTTTCCCCAATCCACAAACGGCCACCACGCAATCTTCCCCAACAAACCATCCGCCCTCTGCCGCCGCACAAACCAGTCCAGCACCGTGCGCGTTCCCGGCAATTCCTGGCGCACAAAGTCCGCATCGCCACGATACATCCAGAAATCGTGCACCATCCCCACCCACAGCAACGAAAACGTCGGGATCATCTGCACCAGCTCCGACGGGTACCGGCTCTGCGTCAATCCATCCGGCACGCGTGAATCGTTGAACGCCTCCATCGCCTGCCTCGCCAATCGATCGTCGCCCGCCACCGCGTACGAAATCAGCGCCTGGATCCGCGTATCTCCGATGTATTGCAGCCTCTCCCAATACGGCGTGTCCATATACGTATCGTGCGCATCCAGCCGCGCCGTTCTCCACCCAATCTCCCAAATCTTTCCCGTCATTCCATCATCCCCCCGGAAATATCCCTTCTCCTCAAACGGATAAGCCGTAAACCACGTCTGCAATCCTTCGATCTTGATCGGCTGCTCCCCGGTCTCCACATCAATCTGCAAATATCTCCAGGTCCTCCACGCCAACGGCATGAACGTCCGTGGCACAGGCACTCCTGCCTGTGTTCCTGGGTTTCCCGCCGCCTGCGAAGGTCCCCCCGCAACAAATTCATCCGCAATCCCCACAATATGCTTCCCCGCAATCTCGTCGCGATTCCCTTTCTCTCCCTTCTCATCGTAAAGCGCTTCCGAATACGTAACTCGAATCTTGCTCCCCGCTCCCGCACTCACCGTCAACGCGGGATACGCGGTAACCAATTCCCCCCGGTCCACCAAAATACTGGCCTTGGTGTGCCCCGCCACTTCAAAACCCTTCGCCGGAAATCCCGCTGGCATCGCCACGCCCGTGGCGCGCACCACCCTCCCGCTGGGCACTTCCTTCATCTCCATCGCCGGCAAAGGATCGGCCACCAACTGCCAATTATTCGGCGCATCCCGCTCTTCCCGCATCGACCCGTGCCCCAACGTCACCCCTTTCGTCCATCCACCAGCACTTCCCTCGCGATCCCAATCAATCTTCGCCGCGTCCCACCGCTCCCCGGGCCCCGCCGCAAAATAAAATCCCCCCGCCTCCGGCCGCATCGTCGCAATACCCTTCTCCTCCTCCACTTCCCACGATGCATCCGTGTCCGCCGCCCGTTCCGCCTTGCTTTTTCCATGCACCAGGAATCCGGTGCGGTTGGTCATCTGCGCCACCGCCGCATGCACGCCAAAATTCCACACCGTCGCGCCCAACACATTCTTCCCCGCATGCAAAAACGCTCCCAGATCAAACGTCTCATACCGCCAGTGCGCCAGATCCCCGCGGCTCGGCCCCGTTCCCACCCGTTTCCCATTCACATAAAACACAAACTGATTATCCGCGCTTACATCCACAAAAAAATGTCCCGGCGCCGCCACCAACTCGATCACCTTCCGGAAATGCAGCACCACCTCATCCCGCTGCGCCACTCCCTCCGCCGTAATCCATTCCGCCTTCCAATTCTTCCCCTCACTATCCGGCGCATCCGCCCTCGCACTCACCGCGCCCATCCACACAAAAACCACCACCAAAACAAAAATAAGTTTTCGCATGCCCCTACCCTAATCCCCCAACCCCCAAAACAGCAAGCTCGTGTAGCGCTGGCTTTACGCCAGCGCTCCTGGGTTTCTCCTCGTAGCTTCGCAGCACCCCCGCGCCCATAAGGCGGCCCGTTCTTCGCGGGTGCCCCACACGTCGCCGTTGCGTGTGGGGTCTTGGGCTCCGCACAAAAATTAACCTGTCATCCCGAGCGCAGCGAGGGACCTGCTTTTCTACTCTCCTCGGTGCCCCACTCTGAGTCCGCGAAGAGTGGCTCTCGGGTCTCTTCCTTGCCCTTGTAGCGCCGTGCTTCAGGCCGGCATCTTGGGTTTCCTTCCCCGCCAAAAAATAATCACGTCATTCCGAACGGAATCCGCGAAGTGAGGACCGCCGCCCCTTTCCGCGCTTTTTGCGGAAAGAATCCCCCTTCGACCTCACCGTCTCGCAACTACCTAAATTGTCTTTTGGAATTCCCAACAACCGCAGACCATCACCAACAAGCCGCCAAACTCCCGACTACAAACTCCCAACTCCTGACTGCCCCGCCGCCACTCTCCGCATCGGCTTCGCGCCCGAAGCCGGAAACGTCATACTCCAAAACCTATCCCCGCCTTCAACAAACTCAAACGACGCCTGCACCTGTCCTTCTTTCGAACTCCTCACCGCCACAATCCGCGCCGTCGCTTTCTTTCCGTTATATTCGTTCATCACATGCAGCGCCTGGCCCACTTCCAATTCCTGTTCCAGCAGCACCACGCCGCCATGCCCGCTCACGCTCACCGACCGCGTCCAATAGCGAAATTTCTCCCCGCCCTCAACCTCGCCAAACACCAGTACATTAATACACATCACCGCCCGCCGGGTCCGTCTGCGTTCCACTCGCCGAAAATGTAATAGGGACATCTTCCTCTTCCTCCGCCGTTCTCAGTTCAACGCACCCGGGTCTGCGTCACGCGCACCGCAGCCAACCGCAGCCGTTGTACGCACCAATCGCTCCAAACCACAAATACAATCCATTCCCACATAACCCATTCTCCCCGCCCCCACCGCGAACCCCAATAGCAACCCAGTACCATCCCCACCCCCAATCCGTACTACGCCACGCCTCAACCTGTGGCACAATCGCCCCTTGCGCCGCCCAATCCCGTAGTGGCGGGTCTTTAGACCCGTGCATCCCCCAGGCGCCGCGCCGGGGCCTCGAGGGGTTCCCTTTTCTCCAGGGCCATCTCTTTGTCTCGGCTGCCCACACGTAGCGGTAGCGTGTGGGCCTTGGGTTCCTCCGTGTAGCCCTGGCTTTCATGCCAGCTCCGCGCCACCCTGAGTCCGCGAAGGGTGGCTCCCAGGTTTTCCTCGATAGGGCCGCAGCACCGCTGCGCCCCAAGTCCGAATCCCAACCCTTTCCCTCCCTGGGTTCCTCTTCTCCTGGGTGCCCCACTCTGAGCGCCTTTTGCAAAGGGAGGTCTTGGGCTCCCTTGTAGCGCCGCGCCTTCAGGCCGGCATCTTGGGTTTCACCATAAATAAACACACGTCATTCCGAACAGTATCCGCGCAGTGAGGGACCTGCTTTTCTCTTCTCCCGGGTACGTCCAGGGGTTCATACTTCAAAATAAATCCCCGTCATTCCGAACAGAATCCGCGAAGTAAGGACCGCCGCCCTTTTCCGCGCTTTTTGCGGAAAGAATCCCTCTTCAATCCCACCATCTCCACAAAAAACACCGCAAAAAAAAACTCCACCAAAAACACGCACTCTCATCCCGAGCATTCCGCGACGAAGGACCTCAACCACCGCGTCTTGCCTCCCAACAAAACTCCCAACTCCCGACTACAAACTACCGGCTCCCCTGCACCTCCACCCCCTCCTCCAGTCGCACCCTCCCGCTCGCGCCAACCTCCACACTCTTCCCCTTCTTCACATAACCCGCCAGTACTCCCGGCTTCATCCAATCGATTCCCCACGCATCTTCCACCGCCACAATCGTGTACTTCCCCGCTATCACTCCCTGCAGCGCAAACGTCCCATCAAAATCGCTCTGATCCCGCCGAAACCATTCCACATGTCCTTCCGGCTCATTCGGCACCAGCGCCACCATCACTCCCGCCACCGGCTTTCCATTCTTCACCGCCACGCCCTCCACCAGCCCGTCCCCCGCCGCCACTTCCGCCGTCACATCCGTCCCCGCGCCGGACGCCACAATCACATCATGCCCCGCCGTCTCCGTGGTCCCCGCCAAAGTCCCCACCACCGCATACGTCCGCCCCTGCGCCAGCACCACCAAGGCATATTTCCCCGGCTTCACCGCGGCAAACGTCACGTTCCCTCTCGCATCCCCTGGCAGCAGTTGCGCAATTCTCTGCCCCGCATCACGCAGTCCCACCACGTACATCTTCGGCAGCCCCTGTCCATCCGCAAACTTTACCGTCACATTCAGTTTCCCCAACGCCTCCCCCTCGGTCGCATTCAAATCCTGCCCGTCGCGCCGCAGATCCATCTCTCTGAATTCCTGCGGAGTATCCGGACCGCCGCTTAGAATACTCACTTCATATCGCCCCGCTGGCACTCCCGCCATTTCCATCACGCCCGGTGCCACCTGCCGAAGTTCTCCCACCGGAGCGCCTTCCGTCATATCAAACACGTGCCGCTGCAATATCGGGATCTGCATCCCGCGCCCGTCCTCCTCCATAGACATGTGAAACAACAAATGCAGCGCCGGCACCGGGCTCATCCGGATATCAATCTCGCGCTTGTCCCCGCCCTTCAACTCAATCGCCGCCGCGCCATCCGATTCGGTCGCCCCTCCGTAATACGTCGTGGGATACGCCACATCCAGCCCCGCCAAAACTTTCTGCGCTGAGTCTCCACTCGCGCCACCGCTGGCCGGATGCACCGCGTACCACGGCTTTGCATTCGCCGAGACAAAATACGTTCCCGGCTGCAGCCCTCCAACATCGAAATATCCCCGGTCATCGCTCGAAGCCCCGCCCGCATGATTCACCCGGCTCATTCCTTCGCTGTGATCCTCCACAAATAATTGCACCTGCGCGCTTCGCACCGGCTCTCCCGATTCATCCAGCACGTGCCCGCTGATCGTCGCCATCGGCGTCAACCGAAGCACCAGCTTGTCCGTCGCAAACTCCGTTCCCGTAACAATCGCCGTCGAATATTGCTCATGCTGTTGGTAAAACGACGTGATGTACCCCTGCCGCGATCCCTGCAGCGAATATTTCCCCGCCGGTAGATGCGCAAACTCAAAATGCCCGCCCTCGCCCGTCTCCATCTCAATTCTCTGCATCCGCGCCCGCGTATCGGCAATCGACACCTTCACCCGCCCCAGCGGCGCCCCCGTAATCGCATTCACCACCGTCCCCGCAATCACGTACCCCTGCTCCTGTGGCACAGGCGCTCCTGCCTGTGTCTTGGGTTGCACCAGCCCCACAGCGATCAACAATAAAAGTCCACACATCGCGATCCAAACGCACCGCCTCGCAAGCCCCATCTTCATTCCCCATCCTCGGAAATCATCTTCACCTGCACACTCACCTTCTGCCCAGCCTCCACATGAATCACTTTCCCTTTACTTTCCAGCGCCTCCATCTCACTTTCCGTGGGGCGCGCTTCCAGCGGCGCGTGGAACACCACCGCTAGATAATCCCCCGGCGCCACTTGATTAATGGCTATGCTCGCTTGCGGTGAACTATATTCCCGCAATTGATCTCCGCCGTCAGTGGGAGGCAGTGCCAGCAAATACGCAAACCCAAGCTTCGAGTTTCCTGTGCCGGGCGCTGAGCCTTCCATTGCTCCAGTCGCTTTCTCCCACGAAACATCCACCTCGCCTCCATCATCTCGCAGCGTAACTTCAATCGGCGCCGGTGAGCCCCCCAATCCGACCACCAGCGGCTGCCGCAGCAAATCCACCCCGTCTGATTCCACCGATGCCACATAGCCTCGGCCACCCATCACTGTTACCCGGTATTTTCCCGGCACGACATTCTCGATCCTTAGCGTGTTCCCCGTTCCCGTTACTGGCCGCGCGAAGCCGCCCCGGAACATGGCCACTTCTTCCAGGGAATTTAGTCTGACCTGAACATGCATTGCTGGACCTTCGTCGGAAGCAATTGCGGTCGTTGCGCTTGCGTTCAAACCGCTCCCGTCGCTTTGTCCTGTAAACACCTCCCGCACGTTCACCGTCACCGACGCATCCGGCACCAGATTCAGCGCCGGTCCTTCCAGCGGCTTCCCCCCCACCGTGAAATTCAGTATCCCCGTCGATTGATCCTGGCCGCCCAGCGCCGTCGCCTGCACCGTGTAATTTCCGTCCGGCAACAATCCTTCGATTGCTCCATCCATCGGGTTATATCCCAGCGACCACCCCGGACTGTGCGTCCCCATCGGAGCCACCTGCAAATTCATCGGCATTCCCGGCTGCGCATTTCTCACCCCAATCTGCACCGGATAATATTCCCGCCGCGCCACCGTTAAGCTCACCTGCGCCGTTTCTCCGGCCTTCACCACAATCGCGCTCGCCGCCGAAAAATCCGTGGTGTTCGGGTAATAAATCGGCGGGTAACCGAACATCGGCGCTCCCGGCATCGGCCGCATCGAATCGCGATCCATTTGCTCGTGCGTAATCAGCTTGTATGTTCCCGCCTTCAATCCGCTGAACCGGAATTCCCCATTCGCCCACGTCCGAAAAATCGTCGCCGGAGTCCACGTCTCCTGCCCGTACTGAAACTCTTTCTGGTACAACTCGCACTCGATCTGCACTTCTCCATCCGATCCCGGCACCTCCACATGCCCCACAATCAACGCCTCCGGCACCAGCGCAATCGTCACTTCCGCCGCATCTCCCTCCGCCGCGCCTCGCGAGTACCGAATCGATCGCGACAGCCCCAGAAATCCCGGCTTTCTCACCTCCAACCCTCGCCTCGATATTCCGCCGAAAGTCTCCACCATCCCCGCCTTCGACTCCGAAATCTTCAACGCAAACTCCCCCCGATCATCCGTAAACATCGCAGCCTGATTCCCAGCCTCAACCACCAACGCCCTACCCACCGGCACTCCCGTAACCGCATTCACCACCCTCCCCCGCACCACACTAACCACCTCCTCTCCAGGTGGCATAGGCACTCCTGCCTGTGGTCTTGGGTCATCCCCCGCCACCGCGTCTTGCTGCCCCAACGCCACCCCACACCAAATCACCGCAACACAAAAAATCACCATGCCTATTCCTATGAATCTCATCCCCTCATACCTCATAAGCCACTTTCCCCATCCATAACCACGCCGATTCTACCATCTCTCTTGGGGTTGTAGCGCTGGCTTCATGCCAGCTCTTGGGTTTCTCCTCCTCTCTTCTCTCTTGGGTTTCTCCTCCTCCCTTCTCTCCTGGGTTTCTCCCTCCTCTCCTGGGTTTCCACTCTGACGCCCTTCGCGAAACCTCGGTCTTGGGTTCTCTTCCTCGGCGCCAACACGGGTCTCGCCATCCCGCCCATTTTTCCTTTTCCACTTTCCATCCCTTTACTTCCCCCTCCCCCCATTCCATACTCCCCTCGTCGGAGGACCCATGCCCACCGTCCCCGCTCACGTACCGCATCCTTCATCCCACTTCACAACCGTCGCCGCCACCGTAGCCTCCCTAACCGTCGGCGCCGCCTTCTTCGCTCTCTGGTTCTGGCTACTCCCTCCATGGCTAGGCTTCCGCACAAACACGACCACCCCCACCTGGCGCTGGCTCTTCGCCATCCCCTCCATCCTCGGCTTCGCCGTCGCACTCCGCTGCATCTGGGGCTTCGGCCGCACAGGCCACGGCACACCCGCGCCCATCGCGCCTCCGCAAAATTTGGTTGTAGTTGGTTTTTACCGCTACGTCCGCAATCCCATGTACGTAGGTTTCTTCATCGGCTGGATCACCCTCTGGATCGTCTTCGGCCAAGCCAATCCCATCGTAATCATCGCCGCCGCCGCCGTAATCCTCGGCGTCCACCTCTTCGTCCTCTTCTACGAAGAACCCACCCTACGAAAGAAATTCGGCCCCGCCTACTCCGCCTACACCCAAAACGTCCACCGCTGGCTCCCCCGCCTCCACCCCTGGTCCGCCCAGTAGCCGGTGGGTCTTGATTTCATAACAATGTCGGCTCCCTCGACCCGAGTACACTGTGGTTGCTTGTGACGACCAAGGCTCGGGAGGAAGGAGCCGAACATGTTCATTATAGGAGTAGATTATCACCCGAGCTTTCAGCAAATTGCTTTTTTGAATAAAGAGACAGGAGAGTGCGGTGAGCAGCGGTTGGAGCACAGCGATGGAGAGGTAGAGAAGTTCTATCGTTGTGTACAATCGCAAGGCGTTCCCACTCGCGTAGGTATCGAAGCCACCGGCTATGCACGCTGGTTCGAGCGGCTACTGGCAGAGTTGGGCATCGAACTGTGGATTGGAGATGCAGCCGAGATCCGCACGTTGCGCGTTCGGAAGCGCAAGACCGATCGCGAGGATGCAAAACTCTTGCTAAAGCTGCTGGTGGAAGATCGTTTTCCCCGAGTGTGGGTACCCAACCCGGAGAACCGCGATTTGCGGCAGTTGCTTTGGCATCGGCATCGGCTGGTACAGATGCGCACGCGCATCCTGAATCAGCTGCAGGCCGTAGCCATGAATGAAGGCCAGCGTTGGAAGAAGCGGCTTTGGAACAAGCAGGGACGGGCGCTGCTAGAGAATCTCCCGTTGGCTCCTTGGGCTAGCCGGCGCCGGCAAGATTTATCGGAGTTGCTGGACCGCTTCAACCCAGTGATCGCCGAGTTGACCACCGCCGTCGAGCGGGAAGCCAACAAACGGCCCGAGGTCTTGCGGTTGATGACCCATCCAGGCGTGGGTCCACTCACCGCACTTGCTTTCGTGCTGATCATCGGCGATCCGTTCCGCTTTGCTCGTGGCAAGCAGATCGGGAGTTATGTGGGGCTCGTCCCATGCGAAAACTCCAGCGCGGGCCGGCAACGACTGGGACACATCAGCAAGCAAGGCAACAAGCTGTTGCGCTTTCTGCTGGTGGAAGCCGCGCAAGTGGCGGTGCGCTTCGATCCCGACTGGCGGCGCCGCTATCTGCACCTGGCGATGCGCCGAGATCGCCGCATCGCGAAAGTGGCCATGGGACGCAAACTTGCCGTTCGCTTGTTCTGGATGTGGCGCAAAGGTTGGGACTATTCGCAGTTAGTAGAGTTCGGTTCGCACGCGGGACAGCTCGAGGCAACCCCTGGTGGGCAGTAGATCACCGTGGTCTTGATGGGGCGTCCCGCTCCCTGAAAAGGGAGATCGAAGTCGTAATCATGGTCGAGAAGTTTTTGATCGGAGAGATGGTTGGGTCGGACTGAAACCGGCCGCCAGATTAACAACGAGCCGTGGTCGCCGCTGCATACGTCGAAAAAGAACAACGAAGACCACTCTTCGGAGCGGAAGGAGAAGTACGCTCAAGAAATATTTGACAGAGCCGACATTGTTAGAGATGGGGTTTCTTGCCGTGTAGCGCCGTGCCTTCAGGCCGGCATCTTGGGTTCCCCCTCGTAGGGGCACGATACATCGTGCCCCCGGCAAGTCCGCGAGCCGGCTCTTGGGTCATGTAGTGGCCGAACTTCAGATCGGCCACTCTGCCGCCAGCGCCGTAGTTGCGCGCGGCCTCTTAGGTTTTTCTCCCCTCTCATGGGTACCCAATCTGATCGCCTTTCGCGAAGGGTGGGTCTTGGGTCTCCCAATTTTTGCTAAAAAAATAAAGAAAACCGTCATCCCGAACGAAGTCCGCGCAGTGAGGACCGCCGCCCTTTCCGCGTTTTTGCGGAAAGAATCCCTCTTCGATCTCAACAACAACCACCCACTCTTAAACTCCCGACTACCAACTCCCAATTACTTCCCACTAACCTCCACTAAATTATCCTCCGGATTCCGGTCAATCAATTTGTTGTACGGATCAATCCCCGCGAAGGTCGGCTTCTCCTCCACCACCACTTCCACCGTCGACTTGGCCGTATCAAACTTCTTCTTCTCCATATACAGCTTCTTCAAATGTTCCTTCGTCCCGCTGAACACGCCCACATCGATCCAGTCGTGTATTGGCATCGCCGTCTCGTTCCCCGATCCATCGGCCTTCCGTTTCCCAGTCTCCACCGTCAACGTCACCTTGTACTTCCCGCCTTCCGGCGTCACCACCGCCGATGTCGCCTTGTTCTCATACAACACAATCGATTCGAACATATCGTCCACCATGTACTGCAGCTCCGGCGGCGTAGCCTCCCGCATCGCCTCCACAAATCCCCGCGTGTCTGGATATGGCCCCGTCGCATACCGGTTCTTCTCCAGGTATCCGCGCAGCGCCGCATTCAACTTGTCTTCCCCGATGTAGTCGCTCAGCGCAAACATCACCAGCGCGCCCTTGTAATACCAGACGTACGGCTCGTTCTGCACCAGCGCCAGCGGCGGTTCATGCCGCACTTCTCCCGCGCGCCCTCGCAAATAACGGTCCAGCTCGTACTTCAGGTACTTCCGCGTATTCTCTTCCCCATACTTCTTCTTCATCACCTGCAGCGCCGAATATTCCGCCAGCGTCTCGGACATCATGTTCGACCCCTGCGTCATGCTCCCGATCAGCTGGTGTCCCCACCACTGGTGCGCCAGTTCGTGTGCGTTCACGAAGTACAACAAATCCAGGTCGTCGCTCTTCTTCATCCTCTCGATGAACCCGATGCCCTCCGAAAACGGCACCGTATTCGGAAACGATTGCGCAAACTGCCGGTAGCGCGGAAACTCCAGCACGCGATACTGCGTGAACTGGAACGGCCCGAAATTCGTCTCGTAATACTCCAGTCCCGCCTTTGCCGACTCCATCATCTTGTCCAGGTTATATTCATGCCCCGGCGTGTAATACACCTCCAGGTTCACGTTCTTCCACTTGTCCCGCTTCACCTCAAAACGCCCGGACAAAAACGAATAAAAATTATTGATCCGCGTATCGCCCATGTCGTACGCAAAATAGCGTCGCCCGTTCTCCGTCCACCCCTTCGTCAAATATCCCGGCGCAATCGCAATCTGGTCCGCTGAAGTGCTCACCACGCACTTGAACGTGATCCATTCCGAATCCGGCGTAAAAAGATTCAGGTTCGAGTAGTACGGATCGCCACGCGGCGCCATCTCCTCATACTCACCCAGCTTCTCTTCGCGCCGCCGCACCGGCTCGTCCAGTTCGAGCTGCCGCGAATATCCCAGGCTTGGGAAGTAGTCGCGGTCGAAAAATGTTCCGTTGTACGCCAGTTCCGGCCGCTCGCCTCCATCCTTGAATCCCTTCGTCTTTGACGCCGCGCGAAAATCCATGCGCAGCGTCTCCCCAGGTTGCAGCGGCTGTTCCAGCGTATAAATCTCGTAAAAGTGCACCTTGTCGCTCAGCTTGTTCTTGAACGCCCGGTCAAACTTCACTTCCTCGATCGATTCCTGCGCCTCCGTCAAATGGATTTCCGTGATCGGCTGGTCCGTCCGGTTCGTCATCAGGTAATGCCCGTTCGCCGCAAACGACCGTGTCTCCGGATAAATATCCACCGCCACTTCCACGTCCGTGATTTTCGGCTGCGCAAATTTTTCATACTTCTTATATCTTCGCTCGTACTCTGCCCGCCGGTCCCTCTCCGTGAACGTCGTTCGATAAATGTTCATCACGTGCGCGTTATAGTAGAACCATCCTCCCGCCGCCACCGCCAGCCCCGCGCACAGCACCGCCGCTGGCGCCAGTCGCGGAAAGTGTTCCCACATCAACTTCAGCCGGATCGCAAATCGCGTGTCCGTCCCGCGCCTCACCAGCGCAATCGCCAACACTCCCAGCACTCCGCCAATCGCCAGCCAGTACAAATTGATCCAAACCAGCGCCTTCACAAAGTGTCCGTACCCGTTCATATCCGAGTACGTATACGGCGTAATCTCCCCATACAGCCACAGCCGGTTCTCCACTCCATACCGGTACAACACTGGAACCACGATCACGAATCCAATGATGATCGCGTGCCCCACGAACTTGTTTCTCACTACCGTGTGCACGAATAACGCCAGCAGCACGATCATCAGCAGTTGTGGCAGCCAGATCAGGTACAGTTCCACCACATAATGCAAAAGCTCGTACCTGTAGAATCCTCGCAGCGTCTGCGTAACCACTCCCAGAATCAGGATGATCGTCAGCATCGTCAGGCACACCAGCGTCAACGCCGTCGCCTTGCTCGCCCAATCCGTCCAGTCCTTCTCCGGCAACGCATCGTGGATCTGCTCGAACCGCACGTCTCTTTCTCTCCAGATCAACTCCCCCGCATACAAAGCGATCACGATAAACATGAACAGGAATCCGTCGCCAGCCATCGTATTCAACACCACATACGTCACCGGCCACACATCCACTCCGCTCACATTCCCCGCCAGCCACCCGTCCGCCCCGCAGAAAAACACCAGCAGCAACCCGATCGCCCAGAACACCGGCTCTCGAAAAATATTTCTGGCCCGCATCTTCGTCATCGACCAGAACTGCGCCCACGTCGTCCCCGCATTGAAAACTTGCGTCACCGCCGGCAACTGCGCCACCGCTCGCGGTCGCGCCTTCTTCTCCTGCTCCTCTGCCGCCGCCGCTTCCCGCGCCTTTTTGTTCGCTCTCTTCGAGGTCAACGCCTCCGCCGACATCGGGAACAGGACGTATGTCACCGCCAGCGCCACGATTCCCACGACCGTCCACACCAGCCGGTTGTAAAGAAATGTTCCAGACCACTCCAGAAACTTGCTGTTCTGTTCCGCCACCGTCCAATAGCGCGTTATAGCTCTTACCAGAATCAACCCCATTGGGTCGGCCACCGACGCCCAGAACCGGTCCAGCCTGTTCGACGTGTCCACCCACAGGTACAAAACCAGATACAACACAAACACCGCCACTCCCTGCAGGTACACCACAATGATTCTTCGCGAGAGCGCTGCCACGCAGAAAAACAACGCTCCCAGGAAAAACAGATTGACCATCGTAAGCTGCACGAACGGCCGCACGTAATCCATCAAGTGCAACGGCCCCAGCCGCGTCTTGTCCGCCCACGGCATGAACGCTCCCACGATCCCGCCCACGATCAGCCCGGTGAACACAAATACGGACACCACATACGACGCCAGCCACTTCCCCCCCAGATAATCGAATTTCTTCACCGGCTTCGTGAAGATCATCGCGTACGTGTCCTGTTGGAAGTCCCTCAGGATCGCTGGCCCAAAAATTGCCGCGATCAGAATCACCCCGAACATCGTCAGGAACGTATCCATCAGCGTCAGCGCATACGGCCCGTTCTTCAGTACTTTTCCCACTCCGATCGGCCCGAAGTTTTCCGTGGACACCGAGAAAAACACCATCGCGAACGGAATCAGAAAAAAGATATACGTAGACACGCTCCGCAACCGCAACTTCATCTCAAACCAAAAAAATGTCCAAAACATTCCCACTCCTCCGCCTTCCCAATTCCTCAATAATTCCAAACCGTAGCGCTGGCTTTATGCCAGCGCTTGGGGTCTCTTCGTAGGGTCGCAGCACTGCTGCGCCCCATGTCCGCAAAATCCCCAAATCCTCCGCCCTCATATCACCACCAAAAAAAACCACGTCATTCCGAACGAAGTGAGGAATCCCTCTTCGATCGCCCCGCGTCACCATGTAGCGCTGGCTTTATGCCAGCGCTCTTGGGTTCCTCTTCCCGTTGTAGCGCCGCGCCTTCAGGCCGGCACCTTGGCTTTCACCGCAAAAAAAAACCGTCATTCCGAACGAAGTCCGCGCAGTGAGGAACGCCGCCCCTTTCTGCGTTTTTTGCGGAAAGAATCCCTCTTCGATCAAGCGTCTCGCCTCGAAGCCGGGTGCCCCGCTCTGAGCGCCTTCCGCGAAGGGTGGGTCCAGGGTTACGCCGCCCCTTTTCCAATTTCCCTTTTCTATTTTCATTTTCTCAACTCCCCCTCAATTCCTCTCCGCCTTCCCCAAATTCAAAAAATACACATCCTCCAGATCCGCCTCCGCGCTCTCAAACCCCTCCCCCGGCGACGCCTCCGCATACACCCGCACCTCATGCAGCCCGCCCATCAGGTGCGTCGAAATCACATTCATCGATTTCTCCAACGCCTCCCGCTCCGCATCCGTCGCCACAATCTTCTTCCACACGTGCCCGCGCAATTTCTCCAGCGCCTCGCTCGGATTCCCCTCCAGCAGCAATTGCCCCTGGCTGATAATCGCCATCCGCGAACACAATTCCCGTACGTCCTCCACAATATGCGTCGACAGAATCACCACCACATTCCGCCCGATCCCGCTCAACAAATTCAAAAATCGGTTCCGCTCCGTTGGATCCAATCCCGCCGTAGGTTCATCCACGATGATCAGCTTCGGATTCGCCAGCAGCGCCTGCGCAATTCCAAATCGCTGCTTCATCCCTCCCGAGTATCCCCCCAGCGCCTTCTTCCGGCTGTCCCACAAATTCGTTTGCTGCAGCAGCGATTCCACAATCTCCTTCCGCTCTTTCGCGTTCGTGATTCCCTTCATCACCGCCAGGTGGTCCAGCAAATCGATTGCCGGCATCTTCGGATACACGCCAAACTCCTGCGGCAAATATCCCAGAATTTTCCGCGTCTCATCCTTCTGCGACACCAGGTTCAGTCCATCCAGCTGCGCCGTCCCCTCATCCGGCTCCAGCAGCGTCGCCAATATCTTCATCAACGTCGACTTCCCCGCCCCATTCGGTCCCACCAATCCAAACATCCCCGTAGGAATATCCAGCGATATCCCCCGCAAAGCCTGCACCCCGCCCGCATAAGTCTTGCTCAATCCCCGAATAGTCAGCACATTCCCTCCTATAACCTAACCCGCACACTGTCGCTGCGTGTGGGCTCTTGGGTTCCTCTTCGTACCGGCGCCCCACCGCCGCGCCCCATGTCCGCAAAATCTCTCTCCACGCAAAACAAAAACCCGTCATTCCGAACGCAGTGAGGCATCCCTCTTCGATCGCCCCGCCTCACCATGTAGCGCTGGCTTTATGCCAGCGCTCTTGGGTTCCTCCTGCCGTTGTAGAGCCGCGCCTTCAGGTCGGCATCCTGGGTTTCCCCACAAAAATCCCCGTCATTCCGAACGAAGTCCGCGCAGTGAACACCGCCGCCCCTTTCCGCGTTTTTTTGCGGAAAGAATCCTCTTCGATCTCAACCACCACCAAGAGTCCGCGACGAAGGATCGCAACCATCGCGTCTTGCCTCCAAACCACCCTCCCGCTACCACACACCGTACCGACGAACTCCTCCCCTCAAAAGTCTCACAAAAACTCCCCGACTATACCCCACTCCTCCTCAATCCCACCCCATTAATCCTCCCCAAGCACCTCCTGGGCGCCACACTCTGAACGCCTTCCGCAAAGCAATCCCTCTTCGATTTCCTTTTCCAATTCCCCCCAACATCTGCCAACCCTCCACTCAAATTCCACTTGCACTTCCTCCTCATACCTGCTAACCTGTATCTGCGTTTGTTGCTCTTGTTTCGCCTTTTGTTTTAAAAGCGCCGCAGGTTCAACTTGCGGCCTTTTTTTGTTTCCCATCCCGCTTTACCGCGGTGTCTGGAGAATCAGCGAAAGACGCCCGGCTTCCCTTCAAAGGTCTCCGGAAAAAGAGTGCTTCAAATAGCTTTTACTTTTAAAGGAACACATCTGTGAAAGAACAAGGTACAGTGAAGTGGTTTAACGCCAGCAAGGGTTTTGGATTCATCCAACGCCAGAGCGGCGAGGACGTTTTCGTCCATTTCTCCGCTATTCAGGCGGACGGCTATCGCTCTCTCAATGAGGGCCAGGCCGTTGAATTCGAGGTTGTCCGCGGCCCCAAGGGCCTGCAGGCTTCCAACGTTCAACCTCTGTAAACCACTTCATCGAGCGGCCGGCTACTTCAGCGGGCGCTTCATTCAATCTCCTGGCTAACCTCCCAAGGTCAGCCAATTAACGATTCACCAAGGCGGGTGGCGCAAGCCCCCCGCCTTTTTCTTTTCTCGATCGCCCCCCGTCACCATGTAGCGCTGGCTTTATGCCAGCGCTCTTGGGTTCCTCCTGCCGTTGTAGCGCCGTGCCTTCAGGCCGGCATCTCGGGTTTCCCCACAAAAATCCACCCCATTCCGAACGCGCTCCAGGCTTACCGCGTCCCCGCCTGGGGTGCCGCAAACACAAACGCCACGGCCACATCCGCTCCAACCGCCGACCCCTTATACGTCGCCGCGATGAACCCCCATGTCTTCACCGCCGCCGTCGCCGCATCCGCCAACACGCCCTTCCCGCGCAACACCCGCACCCGATGCACACTCCCGTCGCTCCCCACACGCACCATCATCACCACTGTCCCCGACGCCACCGTGTTCGGCGGATAAACCGCATAATTCGCCTTCACCAATCCCGCTGGCTGAAAATCTCCACTCACGGTCGTACTCGGTGGCTGCAGCGACTCCCCGGGCAATCCCGCTCCGCTGGGGTTATACGGATTGAACGCCACATCCACAGGCACCACTCCAGCCGCAGCCTGTCCATCCGCAATCGCACCCGTAAATTGCCACTTCTTCACCGCTCCCTGCGCCGCCGCAGTCAACGGTGGCACGTCCCGCACCACGGTTACATTCTCCACCGCCCCGCTCGCATCCACACTCACGTCCAAGGTCACAAATCCCGGCGTCTGGGCATTGATCGGATACGGAATACTGCCCCCCTGCGCCACTCCCGCCGCATGATACCCAGTGCCTCCCGCCGACTGCCCCTTCACCCACACTCCCGCCATCAAACTCAACGCAACCACCCCCCCCGCTGCCACCACCCGCGCTATCCTCATATTCCCCTCCTCCGCACCCCACATCGCTGTCACCCCACAACACGAAGCCTGCCCACCCCACTACTCAAACAACATATGCGTAGCCCCCACACCCTTCCTCTTACACTCCTCCACATACAGCACCAAATAATTCTTCGTAATAAAATCCCGCGGATGAAACCCCAACAATTTCGCGGCCTGGTCAATCGCCTCATGCGGCCCTTCTAACTCCACAAACGTCCCAATTGGCGTCTCATCAAAATCGATCAGCAACTCCTTCGCCCATGCATAACGCCCTGGCAACTTATAAGCCGTCCGGTATTTCTCATACCGAAACCATCCGCGCAGCCCCAGCCCCTCAAAAATCTTTTGCAGCGCCAACGGATCCGTCAGCACCGTCTCCAATTCCTCACGCACCTTATGCCGCCGGTTCCGCGCGGCCTCAGCCGGTACAATCGCCATTTGTTCCGGCGGCGACTTGAACGTCAGCACATATCGCTCCGGGCCTTTCTTTGCCCCACGCTTCTTCTTCCCAGCCGCCGCCGGCGTCTCCGTCCGAATCCTCAGCAACTGCCCATGTTTCGCCAATCCCCCATCTGGCGTATCAAACAACAAATTCTGCTCATGCACTCGCGCGGCAACTGCCTTACCGCCAAACTTCGCCAGCGTCTTCAAAAACTTCTTGCCATTCGCGATCCGAAGCTTAATTTCAATCTCAGCAGCCATGCCGCAAATTGTAATCGAGAACTCCCAAGCCAAGCCAACTTTGCATCTCTTGGCTTTTTCTTCCCCGGGTGCCCCACCCGCCCCCCGTAGCATAGGCTTCAGCCTGCACTCTTGGGTTTGTAGCGCTGGCTTTACGCCAGCTCTTGGTTTTCCTCTTCCCTCGGGCTCCACACATGCCACAGTTGCATGCCGCCTCTAGGTCTGTAGCGCTGGCTTTACGCCAGCTCTTGGGTTCCTCCTCCCCCGGTGCCCCACCCTTACCTCCTGGACTCCTCCATCCATCAAAAAAACTACATCATCTCTCTTCGATCCCACCGTCAAGCCTCTCAACTGACTTCTCTCTTAGGTCTGTAGCGCTGGCTTTACGCCAGCTCTTGGGTTCCTCTTCGTAGAGGCACGATACATCGTGCCCGCGGGCGAATCTTCGAGCGCGCCTCTTCGATTTCTGGGTGCCCCCCACTCTAAGCGCCTTTTGCGAAGGGTGGGTCTTGATTTCATAACAATGTCGGCTCCCTCGACCCGAGTACACTGTGGTTGCTTGACGACCAAGGCTCGGGAGGAAGGAGCCGAACATGTTCATTATAGGAGTAGATTATCACCCGAGCTTTCAGCAAATTGCTTTTTTGAATAAAGAGACAGGAGAGTGCGGTGAGCAGCGGTTGGAGCACAGCGATGGAGAGGTAGAGAAGTTCTATCGTTGCGTACAATCGCAAGGCGTTCCCACTCGCGTAGGTATTGAAGCCACCGGCTATGCACGCTGGTTCGAGCGGCTACTGGCAGAGTTGGGCATCGAACTGTGGATTGGAGATGCAGCCGAGATCCGCACGTTGCGCGTTCGGAAGCGCAAGACCGATCGCGAGGATGCAAAACTCTTGCTAAAGCTGCTGGTGGAAGATCGTTTTCCCCGAGTGTGGGTACCCAACCCGGAGAACCGCGATTTGCGGCAGTTGCTTTGGCATCGGCATCGGCTGGTACAGATGCGCACGCGCATCCTGAATCAACTGCAGGCCGTAGCCATGAATGAAGGCCAGCGTTGGAAGAAGCGGCTTTGGAACAAGCAGGGACGGGCGCTGCTAGAGAATCTCCCGTTGGCTCCTTGAGCTAGCCGGCGCCGGCAAGATTTATCGGAGTTGCTGGACCGCTTCAACCCAGTGATCGTCGAGTTGACCACCGCCGTCGAGCGGGAAGCCAACAAACGGCCCGAGGTCTTGCGGTTGATGACCCATCCAGGCGTGGGTCCACTCACCGCACTTGCTTTCGTGCTGATCATCGGCGATCCGTTCCGCTTTGCTCGTGGCAAGCAGATCGGGAGTTATGTGGGGCTCGTCCCATGCGAAAACTCCAGCGCGGGCCGGCAACGACTGGGACACATCAGCAAGCAAGGCAACAAGCTGTTGCGCTTTCTGCTGGTGGAAGCCGCGCAAGTGGCGGTGCGCTTCGATCCCGACTGGCGGCGCCGCTATCTGCACCTGGCGATGCGCCGAGATCGCCGCATCGCGAAAGTGGCCATGGGACGCAAACTTGCCGTTCGCTTGTTCTGGATGTGGCGCAAAGGTTGGGACTATTCGCAGTTAGTAGAGTTCGGTTCGCACGCGGGACAGCTCGAGGCAACCCCTGGTGGGCAGTAGATCACCGTGGTCTTGATGGGGCGTCCCGCTCCCTGAAAAGGGAGATCGAAGTCGTAATCATGGTCGAGAAGTTTTTGATCGGAGAGATGGTTGGGTCGGACTGAAACCGGCCGCCAGATTAACAACGAGCCGTGGTCGCCGCTGCATACGTCGAAAAAGAACAACGAAGACCACTCTTCGGAGCGGAAGGAGAAGTACGCTCAAGAAATATTTGACAGAGCCGACATTGTTAGAGATGGGTTCCTCTTCTCTTTAGGGGGTCGGAGCTTCAGCTCCGACAAGAAGACTGGCAAGATCGCGCTTCAGCCCCTGAGGAATCTTCTCAAGCCGCGTCTTGCCCACCAACGTTCCCCCCTGCTCCCTCTTCGTAGGGTCGCAGCACCGCTGCGCCCCATGTCCGCAAAATCCCCCCACCCAAAATTTTCCTCAGCCCCCGCCCTACAAACTCTCCCCGAACTCAGTTACGATATCCGCTCGGCCAACACCTGTACGCTGGGCGAGTCCCCGAGCCTTGCTTGTCCCGAGCATCGCGGGGCGGCTTTTCCTACAATTTGTTATACATGTTGTTATACATGGCTTGTCACACATGGCTGGTCGTATCTGCCGCGGGGGGACCGCAGTCTTGGGCCTCGGTTTGCTCCCACGGTATCTCGTCGTGTAACTGGGGATGGCATGGCGAAATGGTCTGACAATGGGGCCGCAGGCGGTCCCGCAAACGTGAGAGGTGCAGCGGTGGGCAGCGCAGGCGGTGGCAAGATGCAGGCGCCCTTGGCCGACCGCGAGCCGGTCGAGCACGTCATCCACGGCGACCGCCGCATGGACCACTACGCCTGGATGAAAAATAAGAAAGATCCTCGTGTCCGCGCCTACCTCGAAGCAGAAAACGCCTACGCCGATGCCGAAATGAAAGACACTGAACCGTTTCAGGAAAAGCTCTACCAGGAAATGCTCGGCCGCATTCAGCAAACCGATCTTAGCGTCCCCTATCGCCTCCGCGGCTACGAGTATTACACCCGCACCGAAGAAGGCAAGCAGTACCCAATCTATTGCCGTAAAAAACTCCAAACCGCCGAAATGCCCGCCGCCGGCGAACTGGCGCACACTCCCGAGCACGAACGCTGGGGCGAAGATTCCGTCATGCAGGAGCTGCGCGCCGAATTGCGCAAAGAATTTGCCGAAGACTTTCAGCGCCGAGAGGGCCGCGTAACCGAGAGCACCGTCGAAGCCACAACAGCAGCACCCCTCGACGAAGCCGCAAGCGCCAGCGCCGCCCCGCAAGAAGAAATTCTCCTCGATCTCAACGCTCTCGCCGTCGGCCACACCTATATGGGCCTCGGCATTTTCGATGTCAGCGACGACGATCGCTGGCTAGCCTACGCCACGGACACCACCGGTTTCCGCCAGTACGTCCTCGAAGTAAAAGATCTCGCCCCACTCGTCACCGTCACAACTCGGCCCCAGCCCCACAAATTCCGAGTCGAACGTGTCACTAGCGCCGCCTGGGCCATGGACAACCGCACCCTCTTCTACGTCACCGAAGACGAAGTCACCAAACGCTCCAACCAACTTTGGCGCCACAATTTCCCAGATCCAACCGACCCCGCTCCCCACGACTCCGTCGACGAACTTCTTCACGAAGAAAAAGATGAGCGCTTTCGCATGGATGTCGAGCGCAGCCGCAGTGGCGCCTATCTCTTCCTCGTCATCAACAGTCACACCACCAGCGAAGCCCGCTACCTGCGCGCCGATTCCCCCTTCGGCCGCTTCGAAACCCTCGCCGAACGCGAAGACGAGCACGAATATTACGTCGATCATCATCCCGGCAATTCCAGCGACCCTGCCGGCGGCGTCTTCTTCATTCGCACCAACAGCGGCGGCCGCACCTATCGCGTAGTCACCGCGCCCACCTCCGATCCAGCGCAATCCCGCTGGCGCGAAGTCATCCCCAATCGCCCCGGCGTCATGCTTGCCGGACTCGAAGCCTTCCGCTCCCACCTCGTCCTCATCGAACGCGAAGACGGCCTCCCCCACTTGCGCATCATCGATCTGACGCGCCAGGCCCGCACCGCCATGGAAGCCTCCCAGCGGCTGCAATTTGCCGAGCCTGCTTACAACGCCATGCTCACCACAAATCCTGAGTTCGACACCGAACTCGTTCGCTTCCAGTACGAGTCCATGGTCACGCCCCGCACCGTCTACGATTACGACCTCAAATCGCAACAGTGGCACCTCAAAAAACGGCAACCCGTCCTCGGAGATTTCGACACCGCCAACTATCTCAGCGAGCGCCTCCATGCCAAAGCCGCCGACGGCACACTCATCCCCATCTCCCTCGTCCGCCGCAAAGATACCGTGCGCGACGGCAACGCCCCGCTCCTCCTCTACGGCTACGGCAGCTACGGCTTATCCATGCCCGTAGTCTTCAGCTCCAATCGCCTGAGCCTTCTCGACCGCGGCATGATCTACGCCATCGCTCACATTCGCGGCGGCGGTGAACTCGGCAAGCCCTGGCACGATGCTGGCAAAATGCATCGCAAGATGAACACCTTCACCGATTTTATTTCCTGCGCCGATTATCTCTTCGCCAAGCATTACACTTCGCCCGACCGTCTCATCATCGAAGGCGGCAGCGCCGGAGGCTTGCTCATGGGCGCCGTTTCCAATCTCGCGCCAGATAAATTCCACGCCATAGTCAGCCACGTCCCCTTCGTCGATGTCCTCAACACCATGCTCGACGCCACGCTCCCGCTCACCGTCGGCGAATACGAAGAATGGGGCAATCCCGAACTCGAAGAAGATTATTTCTACATGAAGCAGTACTGCCCCTACACCAACCTCGAACGCAAAAATTATCCCCGTATGCTCGTGAAAACCGCCTGGAACGACAGCCAGGTCATGTACTGGGAAGCCTCCAAATACGTGGCCAAACTCCGCTCCCTGAAATCCGACGGCCACCTCCTGCTCCTCAAAACCAACATGGGCGCAGGACACGGCGGCGCCAGCGGCCGCTACGACTTCCTCCGCGAAATCGCCCTCGACTACGCCTTCATCCTCCGCGAATCAGGAGTCTCCGAATGACCCGCCCGCATGTGGCACAGCCACTCCTGCCTGTGCCCCGGCTCTCTCTTGTAGCGCCGTGCCTTCAGGCCGGCATCTTGGGTTTCACCACAAAAAAACACCTCATTCCGAACGAATTCCGCGCAGTGAGGACCGCCGCCTCTTTCCGCGTCTTATGCGGAAAGAATCTCGCTTCGATCCATCCGCCTCTATCCTTGCTCCTCCCCACTCGCCACTCCCCACTCGCCACTTCGGGCTGACCCATGTCCGAAGCCACCACACCCCTGATGCAGCAGTACAACGCCGTGAAGTCCCGCTACCCTCACGCCCTCCTCCTCTTCCGCCTCGGCGATTTCTACGAACTCTTCTACGAAGACGCCATCATCGCCGCCCGCGAACTCCGCATCACCCTCACCTCCCGCAATCGCGAAAAGGGCCAGCCCATCCCCATGTGCGGCGTCCCCTATCACGCTGCCGACGGCTACATCGCCCGCCTCATCCGCGCCGGCTTCAAAGTCGCCATCTGCGAACAAATGGAGCAGCCCGGCCCTGGCAAAAAACTCGTCCGCCGCGAAGTCTCTCGCGTAATCACTCCCGGCACCGCCACCGATGTCGCCGTCCTTGACGCGCGCGAAAATAATTTCTTAGCCGCCGTAGCGCAAGACACCTCAACACGCGGCAGCCAGGTCATCGGCCTCGCCCTCGTCGATCTCTCCACCGGAGAATTCCTCGCCACCGAATTTCAGGGCCCGCAAGCCGAAGAAGATTTGCGCGACGAACTCCAACTTCTCCATCCGCGCGAAACCCTCCTTGCCCGCCCCCAGCAACTTTTCGAAACTGCCAAAAATACTCTCCTCGATGGCGCAGGCGGCGTCGAAACCCGCCTCGAAGACTGGATTTTCCAGCGCGATTACGCCGAACGCATCCTCCGCGAACAATTCGGCGTCGCCGAACTCACCGGCTTCGGTTTGGATTCCCGCATCCAGGCCATGTGCGCCTCAGCCGCTATAGTCCATTACTTGCGAGAAAACGCAGCAGGCGGCGGCGACGTCCCCAGCGTCGAAGCCCTCCAGCATCTCGACCGTATCCGCTATTACCAGCAGCAAGACGCGCTAGTCCTCGATCCTGTCTCCGTCCGCAATCTCGAATTGCTTTCGCCCATCTTCACCGAAGAAGCCAAATCCACAGGCCCCACCACATTGATCGCCGCGCTAGATTCCACCGTCACCGGCATGGGCGCCCGTCTGCTTCGCTCCTGGATTTTGCGCCCGCTCATCGACGAACAAGCCATCGAAGCCCGCCTCGACGCCGTCGACTATCTCCTCAAACAAACTGTAGTCCGCGGCGAAATTCGCAAAGAGCTCCGCGGTATTCAGGATCTCGAGCGCATCACCAGCCGCATCACTCTCGGCCAGGCCATGCCCCGCGAACTCGTCGCCCTCCGCAAATCCCTCGCGCAGTTGCCCGTCGTTCGCGAATTCACCGGCGATGGCGTCCCTCGCAAAGACGCGCCCAGCTTCGACAACGCCGCTGCCAACTCCGCCGCCGCAATCCCCAACTCCAAAGGCATGCTGCGCGAATTGCACGAAGAAATTGACGAGCTCACCGACGTCCGCGAACTCCTCGAGCGCTCCATCGCCGAAGAACCTCCCGCCGTAGCCACCGAACCCGGCGTAATCCGCACCGGCTATTCCGCCGAACTCGACGAACTCCGCAACCTCAGCCAGCACAGCAAGCAGATCATCGCCTCCATGGAAGAGCGCGAGCGCAAACGCACCGCCATCGGCTCGCTGAAAATCCGCTACAACCAGGTCTTCGGCTATTACATTGAAATTTCCAAACCCAATCTGCATCTCGCCCCGCCCGATTACGAGCGCAAACAAACTCTAGTCAACGCCGAGCGCTTCACCTCGCCCGAACTGAAAGAATACGAACGCAAAATCCTCGCCGCGGACGAACGCATCTCCGAAATCGAACGCCAGCTTTACATCGAAGTCCGCTCCACCATCGCGGGAAAAGCCTCCCGCCTCCGCCGCACCGCCGCGGCCATCGCCAAACTCGACGTTCTCGCATCCTTCGCCAAGCTCGCCGCGGACCGCAATTACGTCCGCCCCGAATTCACCGCCACTGGCGAATTGCTGATCGTCGGTGGCCGCCATCCCGTAATCGAGGAATTGCTGAAACAAAAAGGCGAGCGCTTCGTTCCCAACGATCTCTGCTTCGAACCCGGCCGACAACAATTGCTTCTCATCACCGGCCCCAACATGGGCGGCAAATCCACATACCTTCGCCAAACCGCTCTCATCGTCCTCATGGCCCAAATGGGCTGCTACGTCGCCGCTCGCCAGGCCAAGCTTCCCATCACCGACCGCATCTTCACGCGCATCGGCGCCAGCGACAATCTAGCCCGGGGCCGCTCCACTTTCCTCGTCGAAATGAGCGAAGTCGCCGGCATCCTCAATCACGCCACTCCCTCCAGCCTCGTCCTCCTCGACGAAGTCGGCCGCGGCACCGCCACCTTCGACGGCCTTTCCATAGCTTGGGCTGTCGTAGAACATCTCCAAAAGCAAACTCGCGCGCGCACTCTCTTCGCCACGCACTATCACGAACTAACCGAACTCGCCGAACTTCTTCCAGCCGTAAAAAATGTCCACGTCAGCGTTAAAGAAACTCCCAGCGAAATTATCTTCCTCCGCAAAGTCGAACCAGGCAGCGCCAACAAAAGTTACGGCATAGAAGTAGCCCGCTTAGCCGGCCTCCCCCGCAGCGTAATCGACCGCGCCCGCGAAGTTCTAAAGAAACACGAACAAAGCGAGCACGCCCTGAGCGAAACCCTGACCCCCGGCGCCACCCCCAACGGCAACGGCAACCAAAACGTCCTCTTCACCGCCCTCGACCGCGCCGTAATCGACCGCCTGAAATCCGCCAACCTCGACGACCTAAAACCCCTGGACGCCCTAAACCTACTAGCCGACCTAAAAAAACAAATCACCTAACCAACAAAAATTCCCCGCATTCCAAACGCAGTCCTCTTCGATCGCCCCGCGTCACCATGTAGCGCTGGCTTTATGCCAGCGCTCTTGGGTTCCTCCTGCCGTCGTACCCCCGCCCCTTCAGGCCGGCATCCTGGCTTTCCCCACAAAAAACCACCCCATTCCAAACGCAGTCCGCGAATCAAGGAACCCCTCTTCAATCGCCCCGCGTCACCATGTAGCGCTGGCTTTATGCCAGCGCTCTTGGGTTCCTCCTGCCGTCGTACCCCCGCCCCTTCAGGCCGGCATCCTGGCTTTCCCCACAAAAAACCACCCCATTCCAAACGCAGTCCGCGAATCAAGGAACCCCTCTTCAATCCACCCGACTCCTCCCCAAAAGCCCGTTGTCATCCTAAGGAGTCCGCGACGAAGGATCTCAACCACAGCGTCTCGCCACCAACTCTCTCCGCGCTCTTCCCTCCGTGCCCTCTGCGGTACATTTCCTCTTCCCACTCGCCACTCGCCACTCGCCACTTTCCGCACACCCACCCAACACACCAATACCCCTCTCCAACGTCCTGTGTTACAAACAACCATGCTAGTCCTCGGCATGATGAGCGGCACTTCCGCCGACGGCATCGACGTCGCCCTCGCCCAAATCCACGGCGCCCCGCCAAAATTAAAAACGCAATTACTAAAACACGCCTCCCGCCGCATGCCAGACGCACTCCGCAAGGAAGTCCTGCGCATCGCCGAAGGCGCCCCCGCCACCGCCGGCGAAATCAGCCAACTCAATTTCCGCCTCGGCATGGCCTTCGCCGACGCCGCCATCAGCGCTTGCCGCGAATTTCGCGTTGCCCTCTCGCGCATCGAACTAATCGGCAGCCACGGCCAAACCATCTTCCATCAAGGCAGCCCCGCCTCGTTCCTCGGACGTTCCACCTCTTCCACCATGCAAATCGGCGAACCATCCGTCATCGCCGCCGAAACCGGCGTCCCCACCATCGGCGATTTTCGCGTAGCCGACATGGCCGTAGGCGGCCAGGGCGCGCCACTCGTCCCCTACGCCGACTATCTGCTCTACGCCGACGAAAAAATCGGCCGCGTCGCCCTCAATCTCGGCGGCATCGGCAACCTCACCGTCCTTCCCGCCGCCGCGAAACCAAATCAAATCGTCGCCTTCGACAGCGGCCCCGGCAACATGTTGATGGACGCGCTCGTCTGGCATTTCACACGCAAAAAACAACGCTTCGATCGCGGCGCGCGCCTGGCCCGTGATGGCAAACTAAACGTAAAAGTTTTGAAAGAACTGCTGCGCGATCCCTATTTGCGCCTCGGCCCGCCAAAATCCACCGGCCGCGAATATTACGGCCGCGCCTATTTCCAGGAATTATTGCGCCTCGGCAAAAAACACGCCGCCGCCCCCAACGATCTGATCCGCACCACCACCGAATTCACCGTAGCCTCCGTAGTCGACGCGCTCCAGCGCTTCGTGCTGCGCAAAAATAAAATCCAGCAACTCATCGTCTCCGGCGGCGGCGCAAAAAATCCCCTGATCATGGCCCAACTAGCGGCAGCCCTCACGCCCATGGAAGTCCTCCCCTCCTCCAAATTAGGCGTCCCCGAAGAAGCCAAAGAAGCCTACGCCTTCGCCCTCCTGGCCTACGAAACTTTCCACCGCCGCCCAGGCAACCTCCCCAGCGCCACAGGCGCCACCCGCCCCGCCATCCTGGGCAAACTCTCCCCCTCCTCCTCTTCCTAAAAAATAAAGTACCGCAATTCCGAACGCACTCCTCTTCGATCGCCCCCCACCATGTAGCGCTGGCTTTATGCCAGCGCTCTTGGGTTCCTCCTGCCGTTGTAGCCCCGCGCCTTCACACCGGCATCCTGGCTTTCCCCAAAAAAATCCACGCCATTCCGAACGCACTCCGCGCAGTGAATACCGCCGCCCCCTTCCGCGTCTTATGCGGAATGAACCCCTCTTCCAAATCCATCACCACCGCCAAAATGCTAAACTCCAACTATCACCACGCATGAAACGCCCAACCCTACTCCTGGCCACCTGCCTCCTAATCCACGCCTGCTCCACTCCCCCACGCCCCGCCGGCAACGTCATCTTCGTCATCGAATCCAATCCCGCCAACCTCGATCCACGCTACGCCACCGACGGCACCACCCAACGCATCGACCGTCTCCTCTTCAACGGCCTCGTCGTCCGCGACAATCAAATGAAACTCCACGGCGATCTAGCCAACTCCTGGGAAACTCCCGACCCTCTCACCTACATATTTCACCTCAAACCCGGCATTCGTTTTCACGACGGGCGCCCGCTCACCTCCCGCGACGTCAAATTCACCATCGAATTTATGATGGATCCCGCCAATCGCTCCCCCAAACGCGGCTCCTTCAACATGATTTCCTCCATTGACGCCCCCGACGCCAACACCGTCATCTTCCACCTCAAAGAACCCTACGCCTCCTTCCTTTGGAACATGGAACGCAGCGCCGTTGGCATCGTCCCCGCGGACTCAACCCGCGATTTCAGCGAGCATCCCGTAGGCACCGGCGCGTTCCAATTCGTAAGCCAGGCCCAGGACGATTCCGTGGTCCTCACCGCGTACGACAACGCAAATAATCCCGCCGTGCAAAACGTAACCTTCCGCATAGTCCCCGACGCCATCGTCCGCGCCCTCGAACTCCGCAAAGGTTCCGCCGACGTGGAGATGAGCTCCCTCTCCCCCGACATGATTCCGGTATTAGCCAAACGAAAAGAACTGCAGGTCACCGAAGAGCCCGGCACAAATTTCGCCTACCTCGGCGTCAACCTTGAAGATCCAATCCTCAAGAAAAAAGAAGTCCGCCAGGCCCTCGCCTACGCCATCGACCGGGACTCCCTCATAAAATATCTACTCCACGGCCAGGCCCGCGAAGCCAGCGGCATCCTCCCGCCAAATCATTGGGCCTACGAACCTGATGTCCGCAAATATGCCTACGATCCCGCCCACGCCGAACAACTCCTCGATGCCGCAGGATTCCCCCGCGACGCCAGCGGCGTGCGCATGCACCTCACGTTGAAAGTTTCCACGCAAGAACAAGCCCGCCTGGTAGCGGCCGCGCTCCAGGATCAATGGAAGCGCGTAGGCGTAACTCTCGAAGTGCGTCCGCTCGAACTGGCCACGCTATTTTCCGATCTCGATAAAGGTAATTTTCAGCTCAGCTATTCCATCTGGGTAGGCGCAAACAACGATCCCGATATCTTCGATCTGGTCTTCTCTTCAAAAAAAATCCCGCCAAACGGCCGCAACCGTGGCCGCTACCGCAACCCTCAGGCAGACGCTCTAATCGAACAGATTCGCGGCGAAATGGATCAATCTAAACGCAAACAACTCTGCAGCCAAATCCAAAAAATCCTATCCGAAGATCTCCCCTACGTCCCCCTCTGGTACGTAGACCAGGTAAGCGTCCACAACCGCCGCCTCCAAGTCCAACTAACCCCCACAGGCGATTTCGATTTCCTAACCATCCTCCCCCCGTCCATGTAGCGCTGGCTTTATGCCAGCGCTCTTGGGTTCTCTTTCTTGGGTTCTCTTTCTTGGGTTTTCTTTCTTGGGTTCTCTTTCTTGGGTTTTCTTTCTTGGGTTTTCTTTCTTGGGTTCTCTATTCTTGCCTTCTCCCGCTTGCCTTCTCCCGCCGTTGTAGCGCCGGCTTCCCAGCCGGCATCTTGGGTTTCACTACAAAAAATCTCCCGTTATTTTCACCCCAAAAATAAAAATAATGTCATCCCGAGCGGAGCGAGGGACCTGCTTCCCTCCCCCGCCCACTTGCCAAACAAAAAAATGTTGGCTCCTACGCCATCACCCCGTCATCCCCCTCCAACGTCTCCCGAATCACTTCCGGCGCAATCGCCCCTTCCCTCCCGACACACCAAAGATCCCCGCGCAATTCCACAATCGTCGACGGCAAACTTCCAGACGTGTTCCCGCCATCCAAGATCAACGGAATCCGGTCTCCCAGTTGCCGAAAAACTTCATCTCCGCTCTCGCACGTAGGCGATCCCGAAAGATTCGCGCTCGTCCCCGTCAGCGGCACTCCCAACTCCGCGATCAAATCATTCACAACTTTATTTTTCGGCCACCGCAAAGCCACCCGCCGCGTATTCGCCGTCACTTTCAACGGCAACCGGTTCGATGCATCCACCACAATCGTCAACGGACCCGGCCAGCAAGCCTGCGCCAGCCGGTAAAAATTGTCCGGCAATTCTTTCGCCAGCACTTGCGCATATATCAAAGAATTAATCAGGATGGGCAGCGCGCGATGTTCCGGCCGCCCCTTCACTCGAAATATTTCTTGCACCGAAGCTAAATTTACGGGATCCGCAGCCAGCGCATATAACGTATCCGTGGGCACAGCAATCACCGCACCACGGTTTAACCAGCCTGCTGCATACCGAATCGATCGTGGATCGGGATTCGCGGAATTAACCTTCAATACCTCAGCGGACAATCGAAGGTACCCACCTTGTTCTGGAGCGACGCACGGCAGCACACTCACCACTCGCCGCTGCCTGCGAACCTATCACACGTCCTCCCCCCACGCAAACCACGCGTCTTGCCTCAACCGTGGCACAGCCACTCCTGCTTGCAACTCTTTGGGTAAGCAGTAGTAGTGGCCGGTCTTTAGACCGGTGCCTTTGCCCCCAGCGCCCGGCGCGGGGCCTCTCGGGGTAAGCCTTTTCTTGGAGTGCTCCAGGGTTTGTAGCCCCGTGCCCGCATCTTGGGTTCGCCAAAAAATCCCCGTCATTCCGAACGAAGTCCGCGCACTGAGGACCGCCGCCCCTTTCCGCGTTCTTTGCGGAAAGAATCCTTCCTCGATCGCCCCGCGTCCATGTAGCGCTGGCTTTATGCCAGCGCTCTCGGGTTCCTCTTCCTCTTCGCAGGTGCGCCGCACTCCCGCGCCCCGTGTCCGCAAGATCCCAAATCTCAAAACTCCCAACATCACCACAAAAAATCCCGTCATTCCGAACGATCGCCCCATCTCCTCCTTCCGCCACAAAAATTTTCTCACCCCGCGTTCCCCACCACCAACCCTCAAAAATTTGCTACGCTCCCCACCGGGAGCATGCAATGCCGAAAGCACGCAACGGACGCGCCGCAGCTTCTTCAAACGCACCAACAACCCCCCAACGCGCACCCGCCTCCGATATCATCACCAGCCGCGATAATCGCTGGCTAAAGGAATTTCGCATAGCCCTCCGCGGCGGCTTGGCCACAACCTCCGGCGCTGTAGGCGTCGAAGGCGTTCGCCTGGTCGAAGAAGCCCTAACCTCCGGGTGCCGCATCGAAGCCGTCCTCTTCAATGAATCCGCCCAACGTTACCGCGACCGCCTGGCGCCGCTGGTAGGCCGCCCCGAAATTGGCTTTCCCGTTCTCCGCACCACCGATCGCCTCTTTGAAGGCATCGCCGACACCGAGCACCCGCAAGGAGTAGCCGCCCTGGTAGTCCCGCGCTCATCAACCCTCGAGCAAATGGTCAAAGCAGAAGTTGTAGGGCTCGCTTTCCAAAACTCGCCGTTTCCCGCAACCCAACAAAACCAAAAATCCTGCGCTGCCTTACTAGTCGTCCTCGCCGGCGTTCAAGATCCCGGCAACGTTGGCACCATCGTCCGCACCGCCGCCGCTTTTGGCGCCACCGGCATCGTCACCGCCGCCTCTGGTCAAAGCGGCACCGCCAGCCCCTTTGCGCCCAAAGCCATGCGCGCCTCCGCTGGCGCCGCGCTGCATCTCCCCATCCTCACAGGCATGGCCCTCGCCGTCTTACTAACGCAACTCAAACTCCTCGGCATCCGCACCGTAGCCTCCTGCGCGCATCAATCCAATGAAAAAAATTCCGACGTCCGCGCCCCCTGGCAAATCCAATGGTGCGAACCAACCGCCCTCCTCGTAGGCAACGAAGGTGCCGGTCTCCCCGAAGAAATCGTCCACGCCGCCGACACCCGCATCCACATCCCCATGGCCACCCAAGTAGAATCCCTAAACGCCGCAGCCGCAGCCGCCGTAGTCCTCTACGAAGCTTACCGCCAACGCAGCCAGTAAGGCCGCAGCAGTGGCACAGCCACTCCTTCCTGCAAATCTTGAGGTAAACAGTAATAGTGGCCGGTCTTTAGACCGGTGCCTTTGCCCCCAGCGCCCGGCGCGGGGCCTCTTGGGGTAAGCCTTTTCTTAGGGTCCTCTTAGCGCCGGCTTCCCAGCCGGCATCTTGCGTTTCACCAAAAAAACCCCGTCACCCCGAACCAAGTCACGCAGTGAGGAATCCCTCTTCGATCCACGCGTCTTGCCTCAACTAGTAGCGCTGGCTTTATGCCAGCGTCTTGGGTTCCGCTTCCTCTTCGCAGAGTCGCAGCACCCCTGCGCCCCATGTCCGCACAATCAACAGATCTTGTCCCCTCGTACTTACGCAAAAAAAAACACACGTCATCCCGAACCAAGTCACGCAGTGAGGAATCCCTCTTCGATCCACGCGTCTTGCCTCAACTAGTAGCGCTGGCTTTATGCCAGCGTCTTGGGTTCCGCTTCCTCTTCGCAGAGTCGCAGCACCCCTGCGCCCCATGTCCGCACAATCAACAGATCTTGTCCCCTCGTACTTACGCAAAAAAAAAACACACGTCATCCCGAACCAAGTCACGCAGTGAGGAATCCCTCTTCGATCCACGCGTCTTGCCTCAACTAGTAGCGCTGGCTTTATGCCAGCGTCTTGGGTTCCGCTTCCTCTTCGCAGAGTCGCAGCACCCCTGCGCCCCATGTCCGCACAATCAACAGATCTTGTCCCCTCGTACTTACGCAAAAAAAAATCCCCGCCATTCCGAACGGTGTCCTCTTTGATCGCTCTGCCTCGCCTCCCACCCTCACCAGACGCACCCCACTCCCATTCGAAATCCACATCAAAAACCCCTAAACTTAACCCATGTCTCTCTTCGCAGGCATGCCCCAACCAGAAACCGCCCCCGGCTTGCAACCCCTCGCCGAACGCATGCGCCCGCGCACCCTCGACGAATTCATCGGCCAGGAAAAATTGCTCGGCCCCGGGAAACCCCTCCGCGTGCAAATCGAATCGGACAATCTAAGCTCCATGCTCCTCTGGGGCCCGCCCGGTTGCGGCAAAACCACTCTCGCTCGCCTCATCGCGCGCCTCACAAAAAGCGAATTCGTCTCCTTCAGCGCCGTTCTCAGCGGCATAAAAGAAATAAAAGAAGTCATGGCCGAAGCCGAACGCCGTTCCCGCAGTGGCATCCGCACCATCGTCTTCGTTGACGAAGTCCATCGCTTCAACAAATCTCAACAAGACGCCTTCTTGCCCTACGTCGAAGCCGGCCACATTCTCTTCATCGGCGCCACCACGGAAAATCCTTCCTTCGAAGTAATCTCGCCGTTGCTCTCGCGCACAAAAGTCTATGTCCTCGAATCCCTCACCACTCCGCAAATTGTCGAGCTCCTCCACCGCGCCCTGAAAGACACCGAGCATGGCCTCGGCAAAGAAAACATCCACGCCTCCGACGAAGTTTTATTTCGCATCGCCTCCTTCGCCAATGGCGATGCCCGCTCCGCCTACAACACCCTTGAACTCAGCGTAAAAAGCGCCAAGCCGCAACCCGAAAATGGCACAAAACAAATCACCCTCGACCTCCTCGAGCAAATCCTCCAGCGCAAAATGCTGCGCTACGACAAAGCCGGCGAGGAACACTACAACCTAATCTCCGCCCTCCACAAATCCGTAAGAAATTCCGATCCCGACGCCGCTCTCTACTGGCTCGCCCGCATGCTCGAAAGCGGCGAAGACGCTCTCTACCTGGCTCGTCGCATGGTTCGCATGGCCAGCGAAGACATCGGCTTAGCCGAGCCAGGCGCGCTAGCAGTCACGCTGGCCGCGAAAGAAGCATTCGATTTCCTGGGCGCCCCTGAAGGCCATCTAGCCCTAGCGCAAGCCGCTGTCTATCTCTCCCTCGCTCCAAAATCAAACGCCCTCTACGTCGGCTACGGAAACGTAATGGAAGACGTTCGCAAAACCGAAGCCGATCCCGTCCCGCTCCATCTACGCAACGCCGTCACAGGCTTGATGAAAAATATTGGCTACGGCGCAGGCTACCAATACGCCCACGATTATGACGAAAAGATCACCAACATGCAGTGCCTACCGGACAACCTTTCCGGCCGCACCTACTACAAACCCACAGACCAGGGTTTCGAAGCCCGCCTGCGCACCAAAATGCACGAATTCGCCAAACTCAAAAACAAACCCGCCCCCGGCTCCAAATAGACTCATTCCTGGGTTCGTAGCAGAGGCTTCAGCCTGCGCTCTTTGGTTTTCTTAGCTCCTGGCTACCCCACCCTAAGTCCGCGAAGGGTGGTCTTGGGTGGCCGTTGAAGTGGCCGGTCTTTAGACCGGTGCTTCTGCCCCCAGCGCCAGGCGCGGGGCCTCTTGGGGTAAGCCTTTTTCTTGGGGTCCCCATGCGGTCCTCTTGGGTTTATGCCAACTCTTGGGTTTCTCCGCCTCTCAGGTTTCTCTTAGCTCTTGGGTTTCTCTCAACTCTCGAGTTCCCCACCCTGAGTCCGCGAAGGGTGGCTCTTGGGTTCTCCTTGCATCCGTAACACAGGCACTCCTAACTGTCTCTTGGGTCATCCTTCTAGTGTAGTGGCCGAACTTTAGATCGGCCAACAGCCATTCCCATGCCGCACCACCCCAAATCTTCTCTTCGTAGGTCGCAGCACCTCTGCGCCTCATATCCGCAACATCCCCGCTACTCGACTTCCCTCCTACAAATTAAACGCATACAACAACAACCGCGTAATAAACAAATCCACAATCAACACCACCACCGACGACACCACAAACGCCGTAATCGTCGCTCGCCCCACTCCCTCCGTCCCGCCTTTCACTCGAAATCCTTTATAACAACCCACCGACGCGATAATAAATCCAAACACCAGCGGCTTCGTGAACCCGATCACCAGGTCGCCAAACTCCAGCGCGTTGATCGCCCGCGTCATGAACTGTTCCGCCCCCAGGTGCAGGATCGCCCACGCCACCACGAATCCTCCCAGCAATCCCGCGCAATCCCCCAGCGCCACCAGCAATGGCAGCGTCAACACCGTCGCCAGCACTCGCGGCGTCATCAGCTTCCGGATCGGGTCGATTCCAAATCCTCGAATCGCGTCCACCTGGTCCGTCACCACCATCGACCCCAACTCCGACGCCATCGCCGTTGCGTTTCGCCCCGCCACCAGCAGCGCCGTGAACACCGGACCCAGCTCCCGCAGAAGCGCCAGCGAAACCGCGTCTCCCGTCAACACCGTTTCCCCAAATCGCGCGAATTGCGACGCCGCATTCAACACCACCACGCCGCCCACGCAAAACAGCGCCACCACCACGATCAGCGACGATCCCACTCCGATCTGGTCCATCTGGTCTACCAGATCGGAAAAGTATCCCTTGCTCCCGAACATGTTCCGCACGGATCTCATCGTCAGCAGCGAGTAGTCCTGCAGTGAAAACGTCCACGTCTTCAGTACATTCCCAATCACCGTCGAAACCGAACTTGAGTTCATAGACGCACCCTTTGCACAGTGGCTGACGCCACAGTCTGTAGCAGCTTATAACGCCTACCCCACAAATCCACAACTACCGCACTCACCGCCCCCTCTTTGCCACCGTTGCCCCTGTAGCGCTGGCTTTATGCCAGCGCCCAACCCGACGTCACAACTCATCTCATTCCGCAACCAAACCCGCAATTGTCATCCCGAATCCCCGCGCCCTGTGCGGGGAGTTTCATCCCCTCCCTGTAGGGCCGCAACATCGCTGCGACCCATGCCCGCACAACTCAAAACAAAATGCATCCTGAAGAATCCGCGACAAAGGAGCGAGGAAGCCCTCTTCGATCAAAGCGTCTCGCCTCAAACCAGTGGCACAGTCACTCATGCCTCGGCTCTTGGGGTAAGCAGTAGTAGTGGCCGGTCTTTAGACCGGTGCCTTTGCCCCCAGCGCCAGGCGCGGGGCCTCTCGGGTTACGCCTTTTCTTGGGTGCTCCAGGGTTTGTAGCCCCGTGCCTTCAGCCCCGCATCTTGGGTTCCACAAAAGTAACGTCATTCCAAATGCGGTCCGCGCTCGGGGTCACGTCAGGGCACGACTTCAGTCGTGCCCTCACCGCCAAAACAAGAAGGGGCTTCAGCCCCTGAGGACTCCGCTCTTCTTCCGCGCTATGATAAACACCCATAAACCACCACACGGAAGCCACATGACCATCGACCAAGATCTAGAAAAAATCGCCCTCCAGGAAAAACTCCTGCAATTCAATTCCTTCGACGCCAACACCGCCTGGGTCCTCGGCGCCGCCCTCAAATCCGCCGCGGAAAAACGCCATCTCGCCGTGGCCATCGACATCCAGCTCCACGGCTTTCCCCTCTTCTACTACGCCATGCCCGGCACCACGCCAGACAACGCCGACTGGATTCGCCGCAAGCGCAACGTAGTCACCCGCTTCCATCGCAGCTCTTACGCCATCGGCCTGAAACATGCCCGCGCTTCCACATCTCTCCACGACGGCACCGGCCTGGACGCAAAAGATTACGCCGCACACGGCGGCTGTTTCCCCATCCTCCTCGCAGGCACCGGCTGCGTAGGCACCATCACCGTCTCCGGCCTCCCCCAGCGCGAAGACCACGCTCTCGTTATTTCCGTCCTTCAGGATTTCCTGCAGATCCCGCGCGAAGATCTAGCCCTCGCGCCCGCCACATCATCTTGACCAAACGCAACGCCGTGCCCACCATTCCTAGCAAGGAGGCGGATGGATCGAAGAGGGATTCCTCACTGCGCGGACTTCGTTCGGAATGACGGGATTTCTTTTTTGGTTTTCGTTGAATCGAAGGAGAGGAATCCACAGGGGCTGAAGCCCGGTGGTCGGATTGCTTAATGTCGGAGCTGAAGAGTCTGTGTGGCAACTTGTTTTCGTACTCGAATGTAGTGGCGGGTCTTTAGACCCGTCTCTCCCGGGGTCCTCTTGGGTTGATTCTCCGTTCCAGTTTTAAAAAACAAAAACACGTCATTCCGAACGCAGTCCACGCAGTGAGGACCGCCGCTCCTTTCCGCGCCTTGTGCGGAAAGAATCCCTCCTCGATCTAGCAATGCGCAAACGAACCGGCGCAACAACCCCCTACGGATTCTCTATCAACGTCACATCCCCCTCCGCCGCCGTCATCCCTCCCGCCGCTGGCTTCTTCGCCATCGCCGCCAACTCCGAACTCGCCTGCTCCTTCTGCGCCTTCGACAAATGCCGCGCCAACGCCTTCACATGCCCAGCTCCCAACTTATCTCCCCCCACGACCGCCCGCGAATACCACACATACGCCGCCAACTCATCCCGCGCCACTCCCATTCCGTGCTCGCACAAATACGCATAATTCATCGCCGCATGCGGCAATCCCTGTTCCGCAGCCAGTTGCGACCAGTGCGCCGCCAGCGCATAGTCAACCGGCACTCCCCTGCCCTTGAAATAGCAAATCGCCAAATTCGCTTCCGCTACCGCCAGACCCTGATCCGCCGCAGCCCGAAACCATTGCGCGGACCGTCCCAGATCCACCGCCGTCCCATAACCCAACTGGTAAAACGTCCCAAGGTTATACTGCCCCATCGCATTCCCATGCTGCGCCGCCGCGCTGAACCACTTGAACGCCGTATACACATCTTTCGCCACGCCGCGCCCGTACTCGTACATTCCTCCCAGGTTATTTTCCGCCCCCGCATCGCCACCCTGCGCCGCGGCCCGGTAATATTCCGCCGCCTTGCCATAATCGACCGCCACGCCGCGTCCGTGCTCGTACAAATACCCCAGCAAAAATTCCGCCGGCGCAAAATGCAACGACGCGGACGAGCGCAACAATCGCAATGCCGAATCGTAATCCGGCGCCCCATGCGCATCGAACAACACCGCACACGCACGCTTGTACTGCGCAATCGCGTCTCCCCCTCCAGGCATCGCCGGCAAATCAATATTCGCAATATCCGTCCTCTGCGCATTCGCATTCGAAGATCCCGCATAACTTCGAACCGCGAACAAACAGAACGCCACAAAAAGTGAACCGGATAAAAATCGAATCAAAGGAAGACGCACAGCGAGTGTAGTAGCCACGAGGACCTCCCCTATCACTTCGAACGTCGTTCCTCGTGTTCCGCGGCAATACGTGTCGCGCACGTTGCCCTCAGCCGAGGACCGGGAGGCACACCACAACCAAAACGTGAACCAACGGGATGGCGAGACCGCAGCAATTGCGGAAACCAAGCACAGCCCTTCGAGACACGCTAAAAGCGTGATGCCCTATCGGACCACTGCGCTCGCCAGGGGGCGATATCGCAATAGACGACCCACCCCCCAAAGAAGTTCATCCACCAAAAAAGATTTTACAACTCCGTGACAATTCCCAGGCGCACGGTACATCGTGCCCTTTCTTAGCCTGTATAGTGGCCACTCTTTAGACTGGCCACTATTTCCCTGCCTGCTCCTAAACAAAAAAATCCACCGTCATTCCGAGCGAAGTCCGCGCAGTGAGGAATCCCTCCGCCTCTTGGGGTCTTCCTTCTCCACTCACCCCCCATCACCTCCTCTTCGGCAAAAACCCCCAAATCCCCGGATCCTCCTCCCCCAACGCCCACGAACAAAATCCCTGCAACCCATCCTTCTCCACCAACTCATACCCGTCCCGGAACGTCCGTACATCCGTAAAGAAAATCCATTCCCGCATCTGGTCCCGGTAAAAATAAAAATACGCGCTGTGATCCTCCGCGTCCCACTGAATCTTCCCGCCATACGCTTCCGCCAACTGCAACGCATTCGGCGTCCCGATATAAACCGCCGTCGGATTCGGCTTGTCCTCGCTACCCAGCTCCGGCCCTTTCGTCGGCGCTCCCGTATACCAGTGATATCCATACAGCGGAATTCCCAACGACAACTTCTCCTTCGGCACCACTTTCAGCGCGTAATTTAAATTCTCCACCGTCCAATCCCATCCAGCCACCGGCCCCGGCATCGTCCACCGCGTGTGCTGGTCATAAGTCATCAGGCAAACCAGATCGACGTACTTCGCAATCGCCGCAATGTCGTAAGCCCCGCGCCAGTCCGTATAGATCCATTTCGCAAACCCGCCCGCCCCCGGATAACCCGGAGCATTCGGCACCGTCGCGATCGTCAGTTGCAAACCGGCCTTGTGCATCGCGTCCGCCGAAGCCTTCACCAACTCCGTCAAGTGGTCGCGATCCGTCCAATCGACATTCTCAATATCCAACTGAAATCCCGTATACCCATGCAGCTTGCTCTCGCGAATCATCGCCGCATTCATTTCGCTCTGCGCGGCAGCATTCGTAGCCAGCGTGTGGAACTTCGTCTTGCTGAACAGCGCGATAATCGGCATCACCGCCAGCTTTTCTTCCTGCGCCCGCTTCAACACCGTCGGTTCTGGCGCTCCCGTCACCAATCCATTTTCATCCACGTCATACCACGCAGGCACCAGCAGATCGATCTGCGCCGAGTGCGCCAAAAACGACCGGATCGACTCCGGCGAATTCGTCAAATAAAACAACGCTACCGGCGCAGCCCCAAAACAATCGCCAACCACAACCAAAACAAAAACCCCCACCACCAATAAAATCCGTCTTATCAACTCTCCTCACCAAATCGCGCGCATTATATCCCCTCAAGCCTGTGCTCTTGGGTCACTCCTCGTCATCCACCTCCCTGTAGCGCTGGCTTCATGCCAGCGTTCTTGGGTCCCCCCTCGTCACTTCTACCAATACCCAACCACTCCCACCACCCCATAAAATCCCATAAGCAATCCAAAAACAACGGAGCCTCCAAATGCAAACCATCCTTCCCAAACCATTCGCCGCACTCCTCCTCTGCCTCTGCGCGGTCCTCCTCGCCCCATCCTCCCCCGCCAAAGAAAACGTCGACTTCAACCCCAATCTCGATTTCTCCAGATACAAAACTTTCGCCTACGTCGGCGGCGTCGAACACCTCGCCATGCTCCAGCTCAACCCCAACGAAATTCGCGACAACGTCCATGACGCCGTCGCCCGCGAACTCGCCAAACGCGGCCTCAAAGAAGTGAAACGCAACGAAAATCCCGACCTTGTCGTCCGCTATTTCGCCAACACCCAAGCCGATTCCAACTACGCCCCCACCAACGATTGGGGCGGCTTCGATCCTTTCATCTTCGATCAATGGGCCTATAGCTACGCCGTCTGGAGCGCCGCCACCACCACCAAGGAAGGCTCCCTCCTCATCGACCTAATCGATGTCCAACGCAAAGATCTAGCCTGGCGCCTCCTCCTCCAGCAAAAAATTCTCAACGTCGACAAAATTTGGGACAAAGTAAATCAGGAAATCACCAAAGCTTTCGAAAGCTTCCCTCCCACCGAAAAAGAAAAAGAAGAAATGCGCAAACAACACGCCGACCACCCACCAAAGCCCCAAAAGCCCCAGTTCCAGTAACCAAGTAGCACAGGCTTTAGCCTGTCTCTTGGTTTGGATCAACCACCGTCCGACCCGCGCGCAAAAAAAACACGTAATCCCGAGCGAAGTCCGCGCAGCGAGGAATCCCTCTTCAATCAAAGCGTCTCGCCTCAACTCCTGCCTCTGGGGTAAGCAGTAGTAGTGGCCGGTCTTTAGACCGGTGCCTCTGCCCCCAGCGCCCGGCGCGGGGCCTCTTGGGGTAAGCCTTTTCTTGGAGTGCTCCAGGGTTTGAGCCCCGTGCCTTCAGCCCCGCATCTTGGATTTCCAATCTTCAAAAAAATAAAATCGTCATTCCGAGCGAAGTCTTCGAAGCGAGGACTCCCTCTTCGATCTCAGGAAACACCATGCCTCCCCAAATAAAATTCCCTCCCACCCTGAAACGATCCCGCCCCTCGCCCCA
Source organism: Candidatus Acidiferrales bacterium (assembly GCA_963709705.1). Taxonomy (GTDB): domain Bacteria; phylum Acidobacteriota; class Terriglobia; order Acidiferrales; family UBA7541; genus Acidiferrum. The sequence goes on along the minus strand of CAVPXU010000008.1, from coordinate 492,948 downwards.
CTACTCCTCAAGCACACTTCTTCCTACCGCGAGTCCCACTCGCACGCAGGACCAGAAGCAAAGCACCCAGCCCAGGCCCCAAAACGCGGCACCGCAGAACCGCGCCACACAAAAAAGGAGCAACGCATGGCACCAGGCCAAAACCCCAGAATCCCCGACATCCGCATCACCCCAGACAACGTAACCGTCCTCAAGCAATTAGGACTTCTCGCCGAACTTGCCGGCACCTGGAAGGGTCGCGGCTTCAACCTCGTCGCCCGTCCAGACTTCCACGACAGCACCGACCTCTACCTCCAACTCAACCAGACCCGCGAAACCCTCAAATTCGATCCCATCGGCTCCGCCATCCCCAATCGCGGCTTCGGCCAAGACGACATCTCCCTCTTCGGCCTCACTTACCTGCAACAAATCACCGACTCAGGCCTCGACGGCGCCCTCCACATCGAGCCCGGCATCTGGATCACGCAACCCAACACCACATTCCCCGACGAAAGCGTGCCCGCTCCCGCGCAACTCGTCGCGCGCATGGGCACCATCCCTCACGGCAATTCCTTGCTTGCCGAAGGAATCGCTGCGCCCTTCACCGGCTCGCCCGTGCTCACCATTCCCGGCACGCAATATAACGGCTCGCTTTTCCCATCCTTCAACAGCACTCCCTTTGCCGTTCAACCTACCGCCCCGGCCATTGTCTTCAACGCCGCCGGTTCATCCGAAAAGCTTACCGCTCCGACGGTCCCAGCCACCCCATTTCCTCAATACGACGTCACCGTTCCGATCGGTCCCATCCCGGCAGGACCCTTCAACCCTCCATTCACCCTAAACACCCGCACTCCCTTTGACACCTCTCCCACGGAGCCGCCGCTTCCCGCAAACATCAACGGCGTCCCCATGCAGGACGTCGTCAACGATCCCATCACGCTCCTCCAGGCAGACGTCCAGAAACTTCTCAACGATGGCTACACCTTCGAAGGCACCACTCTGAACATCGCCACCCAAACCCCTCTCACCTTTCTCAAAAACGCCAACTCCGGCGCGGCTGGACCCACCACGGCCATCACCGTTCCACAATTCGGCGGCGGCATCGAAAATATTCAGTTTTTAGTTGGAGAAGATCCTGTCGTTGCCGGCAAAACGCAGTTGCAAGAAAATGCCCAGACCGCCGTCGTCTACGCCACCTTCTGGCTCGAAAAGGTCACTCACAAAACCAACGGCCACAAGTTCATGCAGCTTCAATACGCGCAGATGGTCATCCTGAATTTCCCCATCTTCCACCTGCTCCACCAAACTCCATCCGTCTACGTCAACCTGGGTTGGCCGCACATCTCCGTAGCCACCCTGAAAAAGAGCTTCAACTAGCCCCCGCAACCACCCCACAGCCGGTCCAGGTACGAATTGCGCCATCCCCGTTCTTCCGGCGCAATTCGTACCCAACCGGCACTCCCACCGGCGAGCATCCAGCACCCCCAAAACAAAACTGCCTGCTCGCCACCCCCCAAAACTGCCTGCTCGCCCCCCGTAGCGCTGGCTTTATGCCAGCGTCTTGGGTTACCTCCCTGCGCGCCCCACTCTGAGCGCCATTTGCGAACGAAACGTCTTGGGTTTCCCCAATCCTCAAATAAAAATAACCGTCATTCCGAGCGAAGTCCGCGAAGCGAGGAATCCCTCTTCGATCCCCCCATCACAACGAATCTCCACTCCTAAACTCCAAACTTAAACTTCCTACTTCTTCTGCGCCGTAGGCGGCAAAATCCCATTCAACCTCAAATACATCGCCGCCGCTCCATAATGATCCGACCACCCGCCAGCCAAAAAGAAAACTCCCAACGCCCGGGGCCCCTGCACACGCCCAAAATCCACATTGTCTCCCAGCTTCGAATCCTCCACATTCGCCAACGCCGTCGAGCAAAACGCAAACGACGCCTTCGCCGCCGCCAGCAACACATCCTTCGAATCCGTCTCCTTCAACTCTTCCGTCTTCGGCGCAGGCACGTCTGCGATCTTCGCGCACAATCCATTGTTCGACTGCGCAATGTGCATCGCCAGGTGCCCAAAACTAATCTGGTCCGGCGTCGGCTTATACCCAAACTTATCCGCTGGCATCGCCTCAATCGCCCCAATAATACTTTTCTCCTGTCGCGGCAACATCATTCGCACCACCGTCATCACCGGATTAGCCACCGGCCCACTCGACGCGCCAGCCTGCGCCGCAGGCGCCGCCCCCTGCCCCCGCGCCCCACCAACAAATCCCAAAACAAAAACAAATCCCAAAACCATCTTCTTCATAATCTCTCTCCCCAAAACCAGCGTTCCCAAAAACGCCCCCGATCATACACCTCCCAGCCCACCCAATTGTGAAACCATGTACCGCCGGCATCCCTGGATTTCACAGTAATGAGTTTCGTATCGTGTAGTGGCCGGTCTTTAGACCGGTGCTTCTGCCCCCAGCGCCCGGCGCGGGGCCTCTTGGGGTAAGCCTTTTCTTGGAGTGCTCCAGGGTTTGTAGCCCCGCGCCTTCAGGACGGCATCCTGGGTTTCCTACAAAAAATTCCGTCATTCCCAACGTAGTGAGGAATCCCTCCCCTCTTGGGTTCATCGTCCCAAGCAAAGAATCCTCCCTCCCTCTCCGCGTTCTCCGTGCTGTTCCCCTCCGCGTTAAATCCCCCGTCCTCAATCTCACCCTCGCTCCACCGGCAACCAAACCACCACCCTCGTCCCTTCCCCTCCAGAAACAATTTCCAACGTCCCCCCAAACTGCCGCACCCGTTCCTGCATCCCGCGCACGCCAACCCCCGCTTTCGCCGCCGTCAAATTCCGTTGCTTCGCCTCCGGTATTCCCTTCCCGCAATCGCTGATCTCCACTCTCACGCGATCCTCCAATCGCGCCAGCGAAATCTTCGCCGTCGGGCTAGCCGAATGCCGGTGCACGTTCGTCAAACTTTCCTGCACAACGCGAAACAGCGCCAGCTCAATCTCCCGCGGCAAACGTTCCATCTCCTCCGGCAATTCCAACTCCACCTGAATCTTGCTGCGCTCCGTAAATCCTTCCACATACCACCGCAGCGCCGATTCCAATCCCGCCTCGTCCAGCAACGGCGGGTGCAACAAATAAGACAGCGTCCGAATCTCCGTCGACAGCGCATCTGAAAATTCCTTCGCCTCCGTTGCCAGCGTCCGTATCGCTCCATCCGACCGCGCCGACGCCGCTTTGATCGCAGACAATTTCATCGTCAACGCCACCAACGTTTGCCCGGCATTATCATGCAACTCCCTCGCCATGTGCCGCCGCTCTTCGTCGCGCAGGTTCAGCACTCTCCCGGTAAGTTCGCGCAGGCTCATCTCCATCCGCTTTCGTTCCGCCACCTCCGCCTCCAGCGCCTCCGTGCGCTCAGCCACCTTGCCTTCCAGTTCGTCGTTCGCCTCCCGCAGCGCCGCCTCCGCTTTCTTCAGCGGCGTCAAATCTGTCACGAACGCCGCGACCTCCGCCGTCCCTCCTGGCGCATCGATCACCGACGCCCCGATCAGGATCGGCACCGCCCGGCCATCTTTCGCAACGAAAACTTTCTCGTACACTTCGCAATTGCCTTTCGCCTGCAGTTGTTTCACCGCTTCCGCGTCGGCCTTTGCGTATTCCCCCGGAGTCAAATGATCCCAGCGCACTTTTCCAGCGCGCACTTCCTCTTCAGAGTAGCCCAGCCTCTTCCGAAGTCCCGGATTGATGTACTTCAGCCTGCCATCAAACGTTCCAATCACCATTCCAAACGGGTCCGCGGCCGCCAGCGCATTGAACCGCGTCGCCGCTCGCACCAGTTCCGACCTCTGCATCTCGCTCTCTAGCAACCCCGCGACCTTCGCCCCCACCAGTTGAAAAAAAGTTTCATAGCTTTTATCGAACGGCAATCGCGGGCTGATCCCGAACACCAGCACCGCCTTCAGCGCTGCTCCCTGCATCTCCAGTGGCAACGCATACGCCCGCGTCACCGGCTCTGGCCACGGTTTGCAGATCACTTCGCCCAAACGTTTGTCCAGATCAGTCACCCGCATCGGCATCTTTGTGCGCACCACTTCCCTCAAACGTGTCTCCAGACCCTCGCAAACTCCGCTTCCCTTAGGAGCCGCTCCCAGTCGCACGACTTCGCTTCCATTTACCTGATACAACGCCGCAAACGGAATGTCCGCCGGCTCGCGTCCAACCGCCGCCATAATTTCCTCAACAAAACATTCCAATGCTTGCGGGGGCGAAGCCGGAGTTTCCGTCTCCGTGCTCCCCGTGATCGCCAGCAGCGTTTCCTGCCGCCGCTCACCCAACACCTGCTCGGTAGTTTCCGTGCACACCACCAGCGTCCCCTGCACGGTTCCTTCCTCATTCCGCACCGGGCTGTACCCGTAAGTCCAGTACACCTCTTCCGGTTTTCCGTCTCGATTAATCGGCACAAGTTGGTTCTTGTGCCACGTCGACCGCCCCTCCGTCATCACCGCTTCGATTTGCGGCCCGATGATCGGCCAGATCTCCGGCCAGCATTCCGCACCTCGCTGGCCCACCGCGCTCGGATGCTTGTCCGCCCGAATGCTCGGCCGGTATCCATCGTTATAAAATTGGATCAGCTCCGGCCCCCACCACAAAAACATCGGGTGCCGCGATGCCAGCAGCAGGTTCACCGTAGTCACCAGCGTGTCCGGCCATACCTCAATCGGTCCGACGCTGGTGCTGCCCCAGTCAAACCCGCGCACCAGCTCCGCCATTTCCCCTTCGCCAATTATGCGTAGACGTGCATCCGCCGGCACACCCGCCCGTGTAGCCCGTTTTTTAGCTGGTTTTCGTGCACTCAATGGCATCGTCGTGCCGGTCTCATCCTGGTTGGGGAACTCGACTCTAGCAAATCAATGCAACTCTTCAAACACCCGAATCATTAGGACACTCTAACCACGCCCCACATCCTACGCTTGATATGTCAACTGATACCTCTGGTAGGTCGCTGTCTTTCCACAATGCGGACACTCCAGCTCGCTCCCTCCGCTCGGAAATTCCGGCTTAGCCGGCAAAAAAATGTCCAGCGTGGTTTCGTCCAAGTCCGAATGCCGGAACTTCTTTTTGCAATGAACACATTCAAGCTGCCAGGTAGCCACTCGGTCCCCATTTCCGGATAACAACCCGCCCTCCATTACTACGCCACCCCACCCACCCAAGCTGTACCGTAATTCCCGTATTTTCTATACAATGTGATCCTCACCTGGATCCCCCACTCTGAGTCCGCGAAGAGTAGCTCTTGCGTTTTCTTGCCTTTGTAGCGCCGTGCCTTCAGGCCGGCATCTTGGGTTTCCCTACAAAAAACACCCGCCAGTCCGAACGGAGTCCGCGCAGTGAGGACCCCCGCCCCTTTCCGCGTCTTGCCTCAACTCTTGTAGCGCTGGCTTTATGCCAGCGTCTTGGGCTCCGCTTTCTCCTCGTAGGGTCGCAGCACCGCTGCGCCCCTTGTCCGCACAATCAACAACAATCAACAAATCTCGTCCCCTCGTATCTACGCAAAAAAAAACCGTCATCCCGAACGAAGCCCGCGAACTGAGGAATCCTCCGTCTTGGGGTTCTCTTGGCTTCCTCATCCACCCAACAAAACCTCCCGCCCGCCCCGCGCCCCCTCCCCCTCTTCTGCTATCCTCCTCCCCATGACCACCACCACCAACCATCACTGGATCCTCGCCTCCCGCCCCACCGGTCTGATCACTCCCGACGTCCTCCATTTCACCGAATCCCCTATCCCCATTCCCGCCGAAAACCAGGCCCTCGCCCGCGTCAAATACCTCTCCATCGACCCCACCATGCGCGTCTGGATGGCCGACTTCCCCCAATACATGCCTCCCGTCCAAATCGGAGAAGTCATGCGCGCCTTCGGTCTCGCCGAAATCATCGAATCCCGCCATCCCGATTTCAAAAAAGGCGACAAGGTCATGGGCCTCACCGGTCTCCAGGAATACGTCCTCATCTCCGGCAACGAAAAACGCGCCTTCCACAAACTCCCCAACATTCCCTTCCTCTCAGACACCAACTTCCTCGGCACTCTCGGCATCAACGGCCTCACCGCCTACTTCGGCCTCCTCGAAATCGGCAATCCCAAAGCGGGCGAAACTCTGGTCGTTTCCGCGGCCGCCGGCGCCACTGGCAGCATCGCCGGACAAATCGGCAAAATTCACGGCTGCCGCGTAGTCGGCATCGCCGGTTCCGATGAAAAATGTAAATGGATTAAAGACGATCTCGGCTTTGACGCCGCCATCAACTACAAACTTCCCGACTGGAAGGAACAACTCGCGGCCGCCACGCCCAATGGCATCGACATCGATTTCGAAAACGTCGGCGGCGAAATCATGCAAGCCGTCCTGGCCCGCATGAATCTTCACGGCCGCGTAGTCCTCTGCGGCCTGATCTCCGGCTACACCAAAAATAGTCCCAGCCTCGCCAGTTTCGGCCAGATCATAATAAAACGCCTCCGCGTACAAGGCTTCCTCATCATGGACTATTCCGCCAAATTTACCGAAGCCGCCCAAAAAATCGGCCTCTGGAAAATGTCCAACAAAATAAAAGACAAACAAACCCTGCTAAAAGGCCTGGACCAAGCCCCCCAAGCAATCAACATGCTCTTCCAAGGCGCCAACACCGGCAAACTCCTGATCCAACTAACATAGCCTTCAAACTGTGTCCGTTGTAGCGCCGCGCCTTCAGGCCGGCATCTAGGGTCTCCCTACTTGGATGTAGTAGCGCTGGCTTTATGCCAGCGTCTTGGGCTCCGCTTTCTCCTCGTAGGGTCGCAGCACCGCTGCGCCCCTTGTCCGCACAATCAACAACAATCAACAAATCTCGCCCCCTCGTATCTTCGCAAAAAAACCGTCATCCCGAACGAAGCCCGCGCAGTGAGGGATCTCTCCGTCTTGGGTCAACATTCAAAACGAGAAACTAACAATTCAAAATGTTCAAGAATCCAACAGGAAGGAAAAACTCAACTACAATAAAAACACCACTAACCCTTTTTCTTTTTTCTATTTTCTCTTTTCTATTTTCCAGGGCCGCCCTGCTTCTTCCTCTCCGCATCCATCTTCTGCACCAACTCCTCAAACTTCGGCTTCTGCTCCGGCGTCAAATACCCACGCATCTCGTTCCGCGCTTTTTCCCGCACCGCATCCACGTCGCTCTCCGCCTTGTCGCGGATTCCCTTCATCTCCTGGTGCGCTCCGCGGATAATTTCATCCATCTTCGCGCTCTGATCCGGCGTCAGCCCCAGCTCCTTCGTCATGTCTGCCACGCGCTTGGCCCGCCGCTCCGGCTCGCTCATGGCCGTCGGCTGCGACTGCTTCGGCGCCGCATAAATGTGGCTCCCAAAGCTGTAGCCAAACACAGCGCCAATCGCGCCTCCCACCAAAAACACAACGGCCAGCCACAACCGCGCCTTACGCAGTGAATCCTGGTTCATGCTTACTTCTCCTCAGTTGCGCTTGCGATAATATCGTCGTTCACCGGAGCAGTCGGCGCCGCTTCAAAAATTCCCTCTGCCGGCCCCATCTGTGGTCCATTTGCCCGCGCCGCTCGCCGTTCCTGGAACGCCCATGTTCCTCCCAGCATCAGCAGCAGCGTCGCAAACGCCACAATGCGTGGCGCCAATCGCCTCACGCTGGTCCAGAAGCCATTCTGCCGTTCTTCAATCTCTTCTTCCCGCGCGGCGATCCCTTGCATCACCCGCCTCGTGAACCACGGCCCAGCCTCTGGCAAGCTTTCTTTCATCTCCGCCAGCGCCAGCCGCGTATCCACAAAGTCTCGCACCGCGTTTTCGCACTCGGCGCACTTTGCCGCATGCTCCCGCGCAGCCTCCGGCAATCGCACCAGCAACTCCTCCGCGGTCTCGCCGTCGCCCTCGCCGCTCGGCAATCCTTCCAATTCACCGGTCATCCATTCACAAATCAATTGTTCGTCCTTGGGGAGCTCTTTCATTCTGTCGTTACCTCGTTTCTCCCTGGTCTCTTTCACTTCAAAAACTGCAAAACTTCAAATCCCTGCCGCGCGTTTCTTCCGCCGCATTTTCTCCGCTATCTTCTGTCGAGCTCGGAATAATCTCACTTTCACCGTGTTTCCATTAATTCCCATGATCTCCGCGATCTCTTCCACGGTGAATCCTTGCACTTCCTTCAGCACCAGCATCGTCCGGTCGCGTTCCTCCAGGCATTCCAGCCAGTGACTCAGCTGCTGTTTCGTATCCAGTTGTTCGCTGATATCCGGCGCGAATTCCGCCTTCTGTTCTGTGGACTGGTACGCGTGCGCCTGCTCTTCGCTCAATTCCGATTCAAAAACCAGCGGTCTTACTTTCTTCTTCCGCAACAGGTCCCAGCATTCGTTCACGGTTATCTTGTACAGCCAGGTGCTGAACGCGGATCGCTGGTCGAACCGTTTCAGCGAAAAATATGCCTTCAAAAATACTTGCTGCGCGATGTCCTCCACGTCTTCGCGATTCCTCAGGATTCCTCCCGCCACCGCAAAGACTCGACCCTGATGCTTCGCTACCAGCACCTCAAATGCTTCCTTCTCTCCCTGCTGGGCCCGTCGCACCAGTTCGCGGTCATCGCCCCTCCGCGCTGCTATGCCTTGCTCGGCCTTCTTGGCCTCCGCCGCTGCTACCGGCAAGTCGGTATCCTCTGGTTTTGGGACGTTAGCCATGTTCTTTTGGTTACGCTATTTTAATCCCACTGTCCACACCTTCCCAACCTCCTCCCCTCGTTCCCTGGTACCTTCTCATCATCAGACCGCTTAGAGATTTGCTCTTGCAATTGTTAACTAACTGTAGAATACTCAACCCATGATTATCGGTGACAGGCTTCGCGCTCTGCGCGAGGAAAAGAAACTCTCCCAGGGTGATATCGAGAAGCGTACCGGTTTGCTTCGCTGCTATATTTCCCGCGTCGAAAATGGCCACACAGTGCCGGCCATTGAGACGCTCGAAAAACTGGCGCGCGCTCTCGAATGCCCACTTTATCAACTCTTCTACGACGGCGAGGAACCTCCTCAGCTTCCCAACCTGCCCAAGCGCAAGTCATCTGACGACATTGCCTGGGGCACCACGGGTAAAGAGGCGCGTTACCTCAACAAGCTTCGCCGCTTGCTAAGCAAAGCCGACGACGAAGATCGCAAATTGCTCCTCTATATGGCGCAGAAGATGGCCAATAGATAGCAGTTTCCTTCGGAGGCCTTCCTCCGGAACAAACTGAAGGCACCGTAGAAGGCCGCAAAAAGCCAGCCATTGCGGCCTTTTCGCTTTTCTGGCTTTGTAAAGTTTTGTAACTAATAAACCCAGCCTGTGGAAATCCGCCGCCCCGTCTCTTCCCTGCTCTACTCCCACTCAATCGTGCTTGGCGGTTTGCTGCTCACGTCGTACACCACCCGCGTCACTCCCGGCACTTCATTCACAATCCTCGTTGACATCCTCTCCAGTACTTCCCCGGGCAGCCTTACCCAGTCCGCCGTCATCGCGTCCTCGGACTGCACCACCCGCACCGCCACCGTCAATCCATAAGTCCTTCCGTCTCCCATAACCCCAACGCTTCGCACCGGCAGCAGCACCGCAAACGCCTGCCACACCTTTTCATACAGCCCCGCCCGCCGGATTTCCTCCACCACAATCGCGTCCGCCTCTCGCAATATGGCCAACTCTGGACGGGTGATTTGCCCTAATAACCGAACCGCCAAACCCGGCCCCGGAAACGGGTGTTTCACCAGTATCTCTTCTGGTAAACCTAAGTCTTTTCCAATACTCCGCACTTCATCCTTGAACAAATCCCTCAGCGGCTCAATCAGCCCAAACGGCATCTTTTCCGGCAATCCGCCCACATTATGGTGCGATTTTATCGTCGCCGAAGGCCCCTTAACCGACACAGATTCAATTACATCCGGGTACAGCGTCCCTTGCACCAGCCACTGGATGTCCCCGCCCATTTCCTTCTGCAGTTTTTCCGCTTCCGCCGCGAACACCTCAATGAACTCGTTCCCGATGATCTTCCGCTTCTTCTCCGGGTCGCTCACTCCCTCCAGTTTTCCCAGGAACCGGTCAGTAGCGTCTACGCCGATAACCCGCAGCCCCAGCCGCTCCCGGTACATTTCCAAGGTGTGCTCAAACTCGTTTTTCCGCAGCAGTCCCGTATTCACGAAAATATTCGTTAGCCGCTCGCCGATCGCACGGTGTACCAGTACCGCCGCCACCGTCGAGTCCACTCCCCCGCTCAATCCGCAAATCGCGTGATGCGCACCCACCTTCGCCCGCACCGCCTCTACCGTCTCTCCAATAAATGTCGCCCCGCTCCACTTCGACTCCGCCTTGCACACCGTAAACAGAAAATTCCGCAGAATCTCCGTTCCCCGCTCCGTGTGCTTCACTTCCGGATGAAACTGTACGGTGTAAATCTTCCGCTTCGGATCTTCCGCCGACGCAATCGCGTTCGCAGTCATCCCTGTTTTGTAAAAACCTTCTGGCAGCTCCAGCACGTTATCCCCATGGCTGTTCCAGATTCGCAAACTGGCGGGGAAATTCTTGAACAGGTGGCTCTCGCACTTCTCCATGTTCAACTGTGCCGGCCCGTACTCCCGCCGCTCCACCGGCTCCACTTTTCCGCCCAGGTTCCGCGCCACCCATTGCATTCCGTAGCAAATCCCCAGCACCGGAATCCCCATCGCCAGCACCGCCGGATCGCACTTCGGCGCATCTTTGTCGTACACCGAGCTCGGCCCGCCCGACAAAATAATTCCCGCCGGCTCCAGCTTCCGAATCTCATCCAGCGAAGTAGTGCAAGGCAAAATCGCGCTGAACACCTGCTGCTCGCGCACCCTCCGCGCAATCAGCTGCGTATACTGCCCGCCAAAATCCAGCACCACCACTCCGCCCAACTCCGCCTTCATCTTCCCCACCACCGTTTCCGCCTTAACCTGTGCACTCCCGCCCATCCCATCCACCTCCGACCCTCTTCGTAGGGGCGCCAATGTCAACTCCAAATCCCACCAAAAAAATCTCATCCCGAGCACAGCGAGAGACCTGCTTTTCTCTTTCTCCCAACTCCCAACTCCCGACTACCAACTCCCGACTTCCCCCTCACCTCACCACAACATTCAACAACTTATCCTTCACAAAAATCACCTTCACCACCGTCTTCCCCGCCAGATGCGCCGCCACGCCCGCGTCCGCCCGCGCCAATTTCATCACCTCTTCCTCCGTTGCGCCAGCCGCCACCCGAACCTTCCCTCTCAGCTTCCCATTGATCTGCACCACAATTTCCACTTCCTCATCTTTCGCCAATTCCGCATTGAACGCCGGCCAGCTCACCGTCCACAATCCGCCTTCATGCCCCAGCATCTCCCACAACTCTTCCGCGAGATGCGGCGTCATCGGCGCCAACATTAACACCAATATCTCCAGTACTTCCTTGCGCACTTCCGGCCGCACACTCGCATCCGCCGCATACACCGCATTCGTCAATTCCATAATCTGCGCAATCGCCGAATTGAAATGCCACCGCGTCTCAAAATCCGCCGTAACCCTCCGCAAAGTCTGATGCGCCTTCCGGAGCAGCGCCTTTTCCGCCTCGTTATAATCCAGCAGTGGCACGGGCACTCCTGCCTGTGTTCCTGCGGTCTCGACCACCTCGCCACCTGTCATCCCGAGCGAAGCGAGGGACCTGCTTTCCTCCTTAGGGGGTCGGACCTTCAGGTCCGACATAGTGCGCTCCGAGATTTGGGCTTTAGCCCCTGAGGAATCCGGCTCCCCGGGTGCCCCACTCTGAGCGCCTTTCGCGAAGGCTGGGTTTTGGAGTAACTCTTGGGCTCTCTTCTCCCCACTCCCGACTCCCCACTCCCGACTCCCGACTGCCTTCTCCACCAATCGATAAACTCTATTCAAAAATCTCCAAGCCCCCTCAATGCTCTCCTCGCTCCACTCCAGATCCTTCTCCGGCGGCGCCGCAAACAATGTATACAATCTCCCTGTATCCGCCCCGTACTTCTCCGCCATATCAATCGCGCCCACCACATTCCCGCGCGACTTCGACATCGCTTCCCCGCCCTTCAACACCATTCCCTGCGTAAACAACCGCGCCGCAGGCTCGCCATGCGAAATCAATCCAATATCCCGCATCACCTTGCACCAGAACCGCGAATACAGCAGGTGCAAAATCGCGTGCGTAATCCCGCCAATATATTGGTCAATCGGAAACCAGTAACCCACCTTCGCCGAATCGTAAGGCGCCTTGCTATTGTGTGGATCGCAATAACGGTAGAAATACCACGACGAATCCACGAACGTATCCATCGTGTCCGTCTCTCGCCGCGCCGTCCCGCCGCACTTCGGGCATTTCACATTCACAAATTCCGGATCGGTCGCCAGCGGCGATTGTCCCTCGCCCGTCAACTTCGGATTCGCCGGCAGCACCACCGGCAAGTCCGCATCCGGCACCGGCACCATTCCATCCTTCTCGCAATAAATTACCGGGATCGGCGTGCCCCAATACCGTTGCCGCGAAATTCCCCAATCCCGCAACCGGAAAATCGTCTCCTGCTTCCCGAATCCCCCAGCCTCCGCATCCGCCGCCATCTTCTCAATCGCATCCGCAGTCCGCATCCCACTATACGGCCCCGAGTTCACACTAATCCCATACTCCGTAAACGGACCGCTCCCCTCTTTAGGGGGTCGGAGCTTCAGCTCCGACATAACTCGCTCCGAGACCTGGGCTTTAGCCCCTGAGGACTCCGCCACTTGACGCCCAACTCCCAACTCCCGACTCCCAACTTCCTCCACCACCACCATCACCGGCAGCCCATACTTCCGACAAAACTCAAAATCCCTCTCATCATGACCAGGCACCGCCATAATCGCCCCGGTCCCATACTCCATCAGCACAAAATTCCCCACCCAAATGGGAATCCTCTCCCGATTAAACGGATTCACCGCATACCGCCCCGTAAAAAATCCGTCTTTCTCCGCGGTGGCAATATCCTCCATCTTCACCGAAGTCTGTTTCATCACCGCCAGCTTCGCCAACCGCTCTTCAGTCAACTCCGCCGCGCGATTCTCCCGCCCCGCCAACCCCTCGCCTTCGGCCGTAGCCCCACGTATCAACTCCTCCACCAACGGATGATTCGGCGCCAATATCAACGCGCTAGCCCCATAAATCGTATCGATCCGCGTAGTAAATATCTCAATCCGCTGTGGCACAGGCACTCCTGCCTGTGTTCTTGGGTTCTGTCCCAACTCCACTCCGCCACTCCTCTCACCTGTCATCCCGAGCGCAGCGAGGGACCTGCTTTTCTCTTCCTCTTGACTCCCGACTCCGAACTCCCGACTCCCAACTTCCCCCTCCACCCCAAACCAAACCTTCGCCCCAGTGCTCTTCCCAATCCAATTCCGCTGCATAGTGATGACCCGCTCCGGCCATCCACCCTCCAGCAATTTCAAATCATCCAGCAACTGTTCCGCATACGCCGTCGTCTTCAAAAACCACTGCTCAATCTCCCGCGCCTCCACCCGCGTATCCTCATGCCGCCAGCAAAATCCCCCATTCACCACCTGCTCGTTTGCCAGCACCGTGCAACATTTCGGACACCAATTCACCCGGCTCTTTTTCTTGTACGCAATCCCGCGCTCCAGCATCCGCAAAAAGAACCACTGGTTCCACTTGTAATATTCTGGCTCGCACGTCGAAATTTCCCGCCGCCAGTCGTAGGAAAACCCGAAGCGCCGCAGCACTCTCTGAAATTCCGCAATGTTATTGTTGGTCCAGATCCGCGGATGCGTGTGATTCTTGATCGCGGCGTTCTCGGCAGGCAATCCAAACGCGTCCCACCCCATTGGGTGCAACACGTTATACCCTTTCATCCTCTTCACTCGCGCAACTACATCCCCAATCGTGTAGTTACGCATGTGCCCCATATGCAGCGTCCCGCTAGGGTACGGCAGCATCTCCAGCACATAATATTTTGGCTTGCTTTTCCCGGGTGCCCCACTCTGAGCGCTTTTCGGGAAGGGTGGGTCTTGGGTTTTCCGCTCCTCACTCCCGACTCCCGACTCCCGACCACTGACTTCTTTCTCTGCCCCCTCCTTAGGGGGTCGGACCTTCAGGTCCGACATTTGATCAACAGAAGTATGGGCTTTAGCCCCTGAAGACTCCGTCTCCACATCCGCTTCCGACTCAAACACACGGTTTTCATTCCACCGCTTCTGCCACTTCTCCTCAATTTCCTGCGGCCTGTAGTCCCCCACGCTATCCCCGTCCCCTTTGGAGTGCGGCGGCCCAGCCGCCGCTTTTACGGACTAACCCAATCCACCAAATTTCAAAGCCTTCCTATTTTCCAATTTCCCTTTTCAATTTTCCCAAACCAATCTCCTCTACTTCTTTCCCTTCCGATTCTTCTTCACCGGCAAATGTCGCGAGCTAGCTTTCTTCCCCGCCTTATCCATCGCCCTCTTCAACGCCGGCGTCAACATCGAAAATCCCTTCTCTGCCTCCGGTCCTTCCGCTCCCGCCAACTCCCAAAGCTTCGCCACATTCCTGCGGTCGTCTCCCGGCTCGTCAATCGGCGTCTCCAGCAAAAACGCGCGCCCCGTCAATCCCTCCGGCGGCAACGTCCCCAACCGCGGGTGCTTCAACAATCTCGCAAACGCCTCCCGCCCGATCTTCCCTTCTCCAATATTCGCGTGACGATCCACTCTCCCGCCCAGCGCTATCTTCGAATCGTTCACATGCAGCACCGGAACATTTTCCAACCCAATCGTCTGCTCAATCAATTCAATCGTCTGCTCCAGACCCTTCTCGCTGCGAATGTCATATCCCGCCGCCAGTAAATGCGCCGTATCGATGCAAACGCCCACCTCCAGCGGCCTGTCATCCGTCCGATTGATTCCGCCCCCGCGATTGCATCCGCTTACAATCGTCGCCACTTCCTCCAACCGCGATCCCACCGAACTGCCCATGCCCGCCGTATTCTCAATCAAAATCCGCAACTTCCCCAGCGGCACGCGCTTCGCCGCCTGTCTCACCGACTCCACAATCGACGCAATCGCGCTCTCCAGCGTCGCCTCTCCCCGCGACCCTGGATGCACCACAATATAATCCGCTCCCAGTGCCACGCCTCGCACCAACTCCTCGTGGAACGCCTGGATCGACCGCGTTCGCAACATCGGCTGCGTCGCCGCCAGGTTCACCAGATAATTCGCGTGTATCACCAGTGGTCCCAGCCCCAATTCTTCCCGCCGCGTCCGAAACGCCTTCGCATCCGATGACGGGATCCTTACCGTCGCCACCTGCCACATCCGCGGGCTGGCCGAAAATATCTGCAGCGCGTTAGCACCCAGCTTCCGCGCCGATTCCAGCGCGTTCAGATAACTCCCCGCAATCGAAGTGTGGATCCCAATCCGCACACTCCCGTCCATCCACCCCGGCGCCTGTGGCTCCGGTTCTGGCTGAGGGATATACTCCTCATCCGCCTCAAATACCGTGTTGTCCACCAATGGATATTCCGCCATACCTGTTCCTTCTACCTGCTCTTTCTCTCTCTCGTTAAACTTCCTATTCTACCACACCATCATTTCCGGCATTCGTAGCGCCGGCATCTTGCCGGCTCCGAGCCTTTCTTCCGTGGCACAGGCACTCCCACCCCGAATCCGCCAAGGCTGACTCTAGCCTCCTTGTAGTGGCGGGTCTTTAGACCCGTGTCTCTCTCTTGGGTTCCTCTCCCTGAATTCCTGAGTGCCCACTCTGAGCGCTTTCTGCGAAGGGTGGGTCTTGATTTCATAACAATGTCGGCTCCCTCGACCCGAGTACACTGTGGTTGCTTGTGACGACCAAGGCTCGGGAGGAAGGAGCCGAACATGTTCATTATAGGAGTAGATTATCACCCGAGCTTTCAGCAAATTGCTTTTTTGAATAAAGAGACAGGAGAGTGCGGTGAGCAGCGGTTGGAGCACAGCGATGGAGAGGTAGAGAAGTTCTATCGTTGCGTACAATCGCAAGGCGTTCCCACTCGCGTAGGTATCGAAGCCACCGGCTATGCACGCTGGTTCGAGCGGCTACTGGCAGAGTTGGGCATCGAACTGTGGATTGGAGATGCAGCCGAGATCCGCACGTTGCGCGTTCGGAAGCGCAAGACCGATCGCGAGGATGCAAAACTCTTGCTAAAGCTGCTGGTGGAAGATCGTTTTCCCCGAGTGTGGGTACCCAACCCGGAGAACCGCGATTTGCGGCAGTTGCTTTGGCATCGGCATCGGCTGGTACAGATGCGCACGCGCATCCTGAATCAGCTGCAGGCCGTAGCCATGAATGAAGGCCAGCGTTGGAAGAAGCGGCTTTGGAACAAGCAGGGACGGGCGCTGCTAGAGAATCTCCCGTTGGCTCCTTGGGCTAGCCGGCGCCGGCAAGATTTATCGGAGTTGCTGGACCGCTTCAACCCAGTGATCGCCGAGTTGACCACCGCCGTCGAGCGGGAAGCCAACAAACGGCCCGAGGTCTTGCGGTTGATGACCCATCCAGGCGTGGGTCCACTCACCGCACTTGCTTTCGTGCTGATCATCGGCGATCCGTTCCGCTTTGCTCGTGGCAAGCAGATCGGGAGTTATGTGGGGCTCGTCCCATGCGAAAACTCCAGCGCGGGCCGGCAACGACTGGGACACATCAGCAAGCAAGGCAACAAGCTGTTGCGCTTTCTGCTGGTGGAAGCCGCGCAAGTGGCGGTGCGCTTCGATCCCGACTGGCGGCGCCGCTATCTGCACCTGGCGATGCGCCGAGATCGCCGCATCGCGAAAGTGGCCATGGGACGCAAACTTGCCGTTCGCTTGTTCTGGATGTGGCGCAAAGGTTGGGACTATTCGCAGTTAGTAGAGTTCGGTTCGCACGCGGGACAGCTCGAGGCAACCCCTGGTGGGCAGTAGATCACCGTGGTCTTGATGGGGCGTCCCGCTCCCTGAAAAGGGAGATCGAAGTCGTAATCATGGTCGAGAAGTTTTTGATCGGAGAGATGGTTGGGTCGGACTGAAACCGGCCGCCAGATTAACAACGAGCCGTGGTCGCCGCTGCATACGTCGAAAAAGAACAACGAAGACCACTCTTCGGAGCGGAAGGAGAAGTACGCTCAAGAAATATTTGACAGAGCCGACATTGTTAGAGATGGGGCTTGGGTCCTCCCACATCAAAAAAACCGTCATTCCGAACGCAGTCCGCGCAGTCAGGAATCCCTCTGCCTCTTGGGTCTTCTTCTGTATCGCCGTGGCTTCAGGCCGGCATCTTGGGTTAGATCCCGTGTAGGGCCCCGCCTTCCGAGGCGGTCCGTTTCTCTCTTCGATCCCCGCATCGCGCCACAAAAAAAACGCGCTGTCATCCTGAGGAGTCCGCGACAGGATCTCAACCTAAACCATCACCAACGCGTCCCCACCAATTTTCGCTTTTCTAATTTCACTTTTCTACTTCTTCGCCAAACTCCTCACATAATTCACCACATCCCAAATCTGCGTTGGCTTCATTCTTCCTTCTTCCCCGCTCATCTGCCCTTTCCCTTTTTCAATCACCGTAAAAATCTCGCCATCGCTCATTCCCTTCAACGACGCCGGATCACGATAATCCTTCAGCGTCAACTTCATGTCCGCCGCCAAATCTCCATCCCCCGCTCCCGTCTTCCCATGACACATCGCGCAATCCGTTCCATACGTTTTCTTCCCGCCCGCCAGCGATGCCGCCGTCGGCTTCACCGGATTCACCAGCCTCGGCGTATCCGCACTGGCCTTCGACGCTTCCACCGCTACCGGTTTTTCTTCCGTCTGCTTCGCCGCCTCCTGCTGCATCATCGGCCACACCATCATCGTCACGCACAGAAATATCCATTTCATGCCCGCATCTCCTACGCAACTTGTCTCAGCAACGGTCCACCGGGCCGCAGTTCCGCCAAGTATAGTTTGTAGCGCTGGCTTTATGCCAGCGCTCTTGGGTTCTGCTCCGCAACGAAAGATCTCAACCACCGCATCTCGCCTCAAATAACGCGACACCACCTCCGAACCCTCCACCTCCTCCATCTCCTCAATCTCCTAAACCTCACTGTACAAACCCCATCCCATCCGCATCCTCAATCCCCCCAATCGCCCCCACCACCTCCCAATTCCCCAAATCCAACACATCCACCTTCCCCTCACCACTCACCGCCACAAACGCTTTCTTCCCATCCGGTGCCACCAAAATTCCCTCCACGCTCTTCCCCAACTTTACCTTCCGCGCCACCTTCCTCGTCTTCGCATCCACCACCACCAATTCCCCGCTACCCATATCCGAAATCAAAACCAACTTCCCATCCACCGTAAACTTCACGCGGTTCGACCGCTTCGTCCCCACATCAATCGTCTCCACCACCTTCTTCGCTCCCGTATCGATAATCGACACCGTCCCATCTCCCGAATTTGCCGCCCACACTTCCTTATCGTCCGGTGAAGCCGCGATTCCCTCCGGCCCCTTCCCCACCTTAATCACTGTCCTCGGATCTCCGACATCTGGGACAGGCAAAACCTCGGTCACCGAATCCGAATTCACATTAGACGTATAGATCGCATGCGTCCTCTTCGAAACCACCAGCATATGCGTGCGCTCCTGCCCGATCACCTGCACCCAATCCACTTTGTCCGTCGCCGGATCGTACCGCCCGATTTTCTTGCTGCCCTCCGCCGTGAAATAAAATTTCCCCTCAAAAAATTCCACCCCATGCGGCCCAATCAAATCCCCAAACTTCTCCCCCTTCGGCCCCACCACATTCAACAAATCCACGCGATGAATTTCCTTCTTCGCGTCCAGATCAATCACACTCAATGTAGTCCCATCCTGCCGCGCACCATAATTCGTAACCACCGCAATTTTCCCATCCGCACTAACCGCCACCTCATGCGGCACCGTCCCCACCCCCACCTGCCCCTCCACCTTCAACGTCCCCAAATCCACAATCTCCAACGCATTTGCCCCCTTACTAACCACCACCATCTCCCGAGGCCCACTCTGCGCCTCCACCACACACCCCGCCGCCACCATCAATCCCATCACTCCAATCATTCTCCAACCCATAACCCCCTCCTACCCCACGTTTCACGCCAACCTAAGCCCACGTGATTTGTAGCGCTGGCTTTATGCCAGCGCTCTTGGGTTCCTCACCTCTTGGGGTCCTCCAACCACACAAACTCCCCCAATCACCTACCACAATCTCCCGCACCAAAAAACAAAAAAGCGCGCACCCACCAGCATGCGCGCCATCCAAAATCCCTCGCCTTCCCTCACCTCTTCACAAGCACTCCCGGCATCTCCCGAATCTTCCCGCCCGGCTTGGCATTCGCAATTTCGTGCAACCTCACCAACACATCCCGAGTAACCTCATCCCGGCTCGGCGCCCGAAATCCTTCCAACCCCTCCGCAATCCGCGCCAAACAAATCATCAACTCATCCGTCACCGCCGACGCTTCCACCTCTACCTTCGCCTTCCGCGTCAACGCCAACAAAATTCTCGCAAAAACCAACAACCCGCCTCCCGCTACCATCAACCCAAAACTACTCAAAGGTATCTCGATATCCCCAATCATCAACCACCCCCACATCACCTCAGCTCCAAACCCATCCATGCTTTCCTAAAGATGGATGCGCCCCCAAGCCTCGCTGTTTCTACCCTCTTCCCCGTAATTCGACCTCCGCCTTTCCCCTACAAAATTCTCGTGGCACAGGCACACCTGCCTGTGTTCCAAGAATTCATGTAGTGGCCGAATTTTAGATCGGCCAGCCTTCCCCAAAACACCAACCCGTCATTCCGAACGAAGTCCGCGCAGTGAGGAATCTTCGATCGAAGCAACAACCTCCACCCCTTTCCTTCACCTCACGCTCCTTTGCCTCCTAATCCCCCTTCCATTACACTACCCACACTCCAAAAAGGAACTCTTCCATGCTCGTTGTCATGCAATCCCACGCTACCGACGAACAAGTCCGCGCCGTCTGCGACCGCATCGATTCCCTCGGCATGAAAGCTCATCCCATTCCCGGCTCCGCGCGCACCGCCATCGGCATCACCGGAAATTCCGGCGCCATCGACCTCGGCTTCCTCGAATCCATGCCCGGCGTTATCGAATGCATCCCTGTCACAAAACCCTACAAACTCGTCTCACGCGACGTAAAAGAAGAAGATTCCATCATCAAAATTTCCACGCCTTCCGGTGACGTCCTCGTCGGCGGCAAACACATCGCCATGGTTGCCGGCCCCTGCGCCGTCGAAACCGAAGAGCAATGTCTCGCCATCGCCCAACAACTCCAATCCACCGGCGTCCATCTCTTCCGGGGTGGCGCGTACAAACCACGCACTTCGCCCTACTCCTTCCAGGGCCTCGGTCTCTCCGGCCTCAAAATTCTCTCCAAAGTTCGCAAGCAGTTCGGTTTCGGCATCGTCACCGAAGCCATCGACAATGAATCTCTCGACCTTGTCGAGGAATACGCCGACGTAATCCAGATCGGCGCTCGCAACATGCAAAACTTTTCTCTCCTCAAACGCGCCGGCCGCGCCAAACTCCCCATCCTCCTCAAGCGCGGCATGTCCGCCACTCTCGACGAATTCCTGATGGCCGCCGAATACATCCTCTCCGAAGGCAACTACAACGTCATGCTCTGCGAACGCGGCGTCCGCACCTTCTCCGATTTTTCCCGCAACACTCTCGACCTGGCCGTAGTCCCCGCCGTAAAAAAGCGCAGCCACCTCCCCATCCTAGTCGATCCGAGCCACGGTACCGGCAAACGCCACAAAGTTCTCCCCCTCTCCCGCGCCGCAGTAGCCGTAGGCGCCGACGGCCTCCTGGTCGAAGTCCACCACCAACCCGACAAAGCCCTCTCCGACGGCATCCAATCCATCCTTCCCTCCGACTTCGCCAACCTCCTCCACGAAGTCCAACAAATCGCCCAAGTCCTAAACCGCACCATCAACTAACTCTCGTAGTGGCTCTCGTAGTGGCGGGTCTTCAGACCCGTGCCTTTCTCTTGGGGTTCCTCTTCCCAAGTTTCCCCTAGCTTTTTCCCATCTTCTTGAATATAATCTATACGTTATCTAACTAACAGTAAACCACCCATGCTCCACCGCAAATCCTCCCGCCTCCATCCCCAAAACTACCTCGGACACGGAATCTATTTCCTCACCATCTGCTGCGATCACCGCCATCCCCACCTAGCCAGCCCTTCCATCGCAACGGATGTTCGGACCCTTCTATTCCAATCTGCCACTGCCAACACCTTTTCCATTCATGCCTATTGCCTCATGCCAGACCACGTGCACATCCTCACCGAAGGCATGCATCCCACCGCGGACGCGCTTGAATTTGTCCGCCATTTCAAACAACGTACCGCCTTCCAATTCAAACGAAAAACGCAGCGGACGTTGTGGGAATTCAGCTACTACGATCACATCCTCTCGCCAAAGGACCGGATCATCGAGGTCGCCCGGTACATCTGGTGGAATCCGGTTCGCAAAAACTTATGTGCGTCGCCAGCAGATTATCCATTTTCCGGTTCGCAAACTCTGACATGGATGCAAGAGTCACAAGTCCTTCCGGCCTGGTTCGCGCCCTGGCAAACAGCTAGGGAGCACTTGTAGTGGCGGGTCTTCAGACCCGTGCCTTTCTCTTGGGTTTCTCTAGTCTCCTGAGTCATTGATTTCTTGCATATTGTTTGTGCCATATGTGGCCAGGGTGCGGGAAGCAAACCGGCCAATGCTGTTGAGAATTGCATCGGCACTCTTGGTCCAGACAAAGGGCTTGGGCTGCTCGTTGTGCACGTCGATAAACTCTCCGATGGCGGATTCCAGTTCCCGCACGCTGTTGTGCGAGCCTCGTTTTATCTGCCGCTGTGACAGTATGGCGAACCAGCGCTCCACTTGGTTCAGCCACGAACTGTGCGTGGGTGTGAAGTGCAGCTGATAGCGAGGATGCCGCAGGAACCACGCCCGAATTTCCTTGGTCTTGTGGGTGGCATAGTTGTCCAACACCAGATGGACGGTAAGATCGGCAGGAACGGCGCGATCGATCTGATTCAAGAATTTGCGGAACTCGATGGCGCGATGGCGTGGCCAGCACTTGCCGATCACCGATCCCGTGGCGATGTCCAAGGCAGCGAAAAGGCTGGTGGTGCCATGGCGTTTGTAATCGTGGGTGCGGCGCTCGGCTTGGCTGGGCAGCATCGGAAGAATCGGCTGACTGCGGCTCAGTGCCTGAATCTGGCTCTTCTCATCCACGCATAGCACCAGGGCGTGATGCGGAGGATTCAGGTACAAGCCCACGATGTCCCGCACCTTGTCGACCAACAGCGGATCGTTGGAAAGTTGGAACGTTTCGCTGCGATGGGGGCGCAATCCGAACGCCCGCCAGATGCGGCTGACCGTCGATTGACTTAGTCCCGTTTTGGCTGCCAACGAGCGACTGCTCCAATGCGTTGCTCCTTTGGGGGCCTCTTCCAAGGTCAGCCGTACGGCCCGTTCGACGCGGTCATCGCCGATCTGTCGTGGCGCTCCCGGCCGCACTTCATCCCCTAAAGCAGCAATTCCGCCGGCGATAAAGCGATTCCGCCACATTCCCACGGTGAAGCCCGTGGTCCGCAGTTTAGCGGCTACCGCAGCGTTGTTCGCTCCAGCGGCACATTCCAAAATGATGCGGGCGCGAAAGGCCAGCGATCGCGAACTGCGCGGTTGCTGCAGCAGTTGCCGCAAGTTTATCTTCTGTTCTGGACTGACAACGAGTTCTTGCTTCGGAGGACGTCCTCGTGGATTCGACATGATCCACGATAACCCCTTTACTTCATTTATACAACCTATTTATGACTCAGGAGACTAGAAGCCATCTCATAAATACCTCAGGAGGATGACGGCACAAGCAAGCTGCACCATGCCGAGGAAATTTTCTGGGTAGTATTCCCAGCGGATGACCACGCGACGAAAATTATGAAGCCAGGCGAACAAGCGCTCGATTTTCCAGCGGCGGCGATAGCGGCGCAGTACGCGGCCATCTTGCGTGGCCTTCCGGCTGCGTGTGGGGTTGTGCGGAGCAACTAACTGCACACCGAAGTGTTCACGAATCTGCGCATCCAGCGGATCGCTGTCGTAAGCGCGATCGCCGATCAAGCGCTCGGGAGTTTCCGCGAGGAAGCGTCGCTGGAGCGTGGGTTCGACGAGTTTTGTTTCATGGGGCGAAGCGCTGGCCACGTGTATGGCGAGAGGAAGACCATGGCCGTCGCTGATCGCCATGATTTTGCTGCCTTTGCCGCGGCGAGTAGGGCCGACAGCAGAGCCCCTTTTTTCGCCGAACTGAAGGTGGCATCGATGAACGATTCGCTCAGGTCCAGCTTTCCTCGATCACGTAAGTCTTCCGCCAGTTTCTGCAGCAGCCGGGTAAGCAGCCCAGAGCGCTGCCACTGCTGGAAGCGGCGATGACAGGTTTGGTAGGGAGGATAACGACGCGGCAGATCGTGCCAAGGAGCGCCGGTGCGCAAAACCCAAAAGACACCGTTCAGCACCGCTCGCGTATCTTGCCACGGCCGGCCACGCCCATCGTCCCGGCGTTTCGGACGAAATAGTGGTTCAAGCACTGCCCACTGGGCGTCGGTGAGGTCCACATTCTTGATTTACGCCATTGGCCATAAACTTCAACCGCCCAGTGCTTTGAACGTGTTTATGAGATAACTTCTAGCCTTTCTCTTGGGTTTCTCTAGCTTTTTCTGCTGTGCGGGTGGGCTCTTCGTCTCCTAATCCCCTCCAAGAAAGCAAGTCATCCCGAGCGAACTCCGCGTAGCAACGGACCTGCTTTTCTCCTGTCGTAACCACCATCTTCCCATCTCGCCAAAAAATAAACGCACTGTCATCCTGCGGACTCCCCGACGAAGGATCTCAACCACCACGTCTTGCCACAATCAAAACGACAACCCCTCGCCACTCGCCACTACCCACTCGCCACTTCTGTTATCCTTTTTCCATTCCATGTCCTACTCCAAAAACCCACGCCTCTATTTCGCCCTTCTCCTCCTCCTCGTCTCCGCCACCATCATCATCTTCAACGAGCATCGCCCCTCCTTCCTTCGTCCCAATCTCCACATGTACGCCTACGTCTCCACCGACGACGGCTCCCTCACCGTCCTCGATCTCGCCAAGCTCCAGGCCGTCGCCAAAATTCCCGTCGGCCCCGCCATCTCCGATCTTCGCGAACACACCAACCGCAACGAAATTTGGGGCGTCTCTTCCGCTGGCGGCTACGTCTTCGTCCTCGACGCGCCCACCAACCAACTCACCCGCATTCCTGTTGGCCCTTCACCTTATTCGCTGGATTTTTCTCCCGACGGCAATCGCATCTACACCACCACCGCCGCATCCGACCAGCTCGTCGCCATCGACGCCGTCTCCCGCCAGGTCCTCGGCCGCGCCCACACCGCCGCCGAACCCGTCCAGGCTCGCCTCACGCCCGACGGCAAAAATATCGCCGTAGTCAATCGCCGCGCCGGCATGCTCTCCATCCATGACGCGCGCACTCTCCAATTCCTCAACTCCATCCCCGTAATTCCTCAGCCCGACGAAGTCCTCATCACTCCCGATTCCGCTCTCGCCTTCGTCATGAGCCGCACGCAAACGCGTCTCTCCGTCGTCGATCTCGACCGCGCCGTTCTCCTCGCCAATCTCGAACTAGCCGGAAAGCCCACGCAAATGCTTCTCAAACCTGACGGCGGCGAACTCTACGTCATTTCTCCCGACGCCCACGGCCTGCAAGCCGTCAATACTTGGACTCACGAAATGGGCGACTCCATGCTCCTCGGTTCCGCTCCCGCCTTCGCCATCATTAGCTCCGACGCTTCCGAAATGTACGTCTCCGACCGTGCCGCCTCCCGCGTCATTCCCGTCGATATCCTCAATCGCCACATGCTTGCTCCTCCCATCTCCGTCGGCGCCTCTCCCAGCTTCATGCGCTTCTCCCCCACCGACCGCGGCGCAAAATCCCCCATGCTCCTGGTAGCCGACGAATCCTCCGGCGACGTCGCCATAATTCGCACCCGCACCTATTCCCTGATCACCCTGATCCCCGCCGGCCCCCACCCCACCCGCATAGCCGTAAAAACCTTCTAACCCCACCCAAAAACCCACACGTCATTCCGAACGAAGTCCGCCTCTTCGATCCACGCCCCTCTGTAGCGCTGGCTTTATGCCAGCGTCTTGGGTTCCGCTTCCTCTTCGCAGAGTCGCGTCTTGGGTTCCGCACCCTCTTCGCAGAGTCGCACCACTCCTGCGCCCCATGTCCGCACTACCAACAAATCGAGTCCCCTCGTATCACGACAAAAAACATTCCGCCCGAAGTCCGCGCAGTGAGGAATCCCTCTTCGATCGATCCGAAAAATCTCAACCATCGGCCTTGCCTCTCACCATCCGGCCTCCCTCCTCGAACCCAAATCGCACAACCACCCTTGCATCACTATTTACTTTTCTATTCTCTTACTCTACAATACTCCAATCGAACCATGATCCACCACCACACCGCCCACCCGCTCGACTACCTCGGCCGTTCCACCTATTTTTTCACCGTCACCTGCGCCCATCGCCTTCCTCATCTCGCCGACTCCATCGCCGCCGGCGACGTCCTCGATTCCCTCCTCCACTCCGCCGTCGTCAAATCTTTCGCCATCGACCCCTACTGCCTCATGCCTGACCATGTCCACATCCTCGCCGAAGGCCTGCGCTCCGTTTCCGATGCGCTAGCCTTTATCTCCCACTTCAAACAACACACCTCCCTCCCTTTCAAAACCAAAACCCTGCAGATCTTGTGGGAATTCAGCTATCACAACCACATCCTCCGCCCTCAAGACAGCATGGTCGAAGTAGCCCGCTACATCTGGTGGAATCCCATACGCAAAAATCTCTGCCACTATCCCGCCGAATATCCCTTCTCCGGCTCCCAAACCATCAACTGGCTCCAAGCCGCCGCCACCCGCCCCACCTGGTCCACCCCCTGGTCCAACCAAACACAAAACCAAAAACAAAAGCACGCAACCGCCAGCCTTTAATCCCGCCTTGGCGGGGGATTCTGGTCAGAGTTGCATCTCCGCCATGTAGCGCTGGCTTCATGCCAGCGCTCTTGGGTTTCTCCACCCCTGGGTTCTAATGTAGTGGCCGAACCTTAGATCGGCCAGCCTTCTCCCAAAAAATAAAACTGTCATCCCGAGCGCAGCGAGGGACCTTCTTTTCTCCTTTCTTGCCCGCCACCCACGCGTCAAAAAAAACGCCCAGTCATTCTGAGAACTCCGCGACCAAGGATCTCAACCACCGCGTCTCGCCTCCCAACCCCGGCCAGCCTCCGCGTAGGCTGCAACTCTGTAGTAGCGCCGGCTTTATGCCGGCGTCTTGGGTTCACAACCAAAAAACCCCATCATTCCGCCCGAAGTCCGCGCAGTGAGGAATCCCTCTTCGATCCGACCGTCAACGCAACCTCTAACTACACAACCCAACCCCATCCTGTGTCCCCCATCCTTGCCAATCCCAACTCCCCGTGCTACCACTTACCTTCGCTCCCCAAAAGTCCTCCCATGACCACCACCGATCGCGCCCACTGGCTCCAAGGCCCCGCCGCTCACTGCACTCCTCACGCCGGCACACAAAACCCCGCTTGGCGTCTCGTCCTCCTCGGCCCTCCCGGCGTAGGCAAAGGCACGCAAGCCCAACTCCTCCACGAACAACTCGGCGCCTGCCATCTCTCCACCGGTGACGTCTTCCGCTCCGCCGCATCCCGCAAAGATTGCGCTCCCTCTCCCGCTATGGCCGCAGCTCTCCAATTCATGCGCCGCGGCGAACTCGTCCCTGATGACACCGTATGGGAAATGGTTCGTGAACGCCTCGACTGTCTCCGCTGCTCCGGAGGCTTCCTGCTCGACGGTTTCCCGCGCACCCTAAGCCAAGCCGAATCCCTCCACGATCTGCTCGAAAAAGAAAATCTCCCGCTCCACGGCGTAATCGATTACGAACTCCCGCTCCCCGAAATCATTTCCCGCCTCAGCGGACGTCGCACCTGTTCCCAATGCAAAGCCGTCTTCCACATCGCCAACCAACCGCCAAAAATCGAAAATATCTGCGACCATTGCAACGCCCCGCTCTTCCAGCGCGAAGACGACCGCCCCGAATCCATCCATGTCCGCCTGGCCGCCTACAACAATTCCACCGCCCCGCTAATCAACTTCTACCGCAACCAAAATCTCCTCCTCCCAGTCCAAGCCACGGGCTCCCCCGAAGAAATCCTCCACCGCACCACCACAGCCCTCGCAACCAAACTCGTAAACACGGCACCGAATCTCTCCGTGCAGGTGCCCTCCCAGTAGGGCCGCAGCACCGCTGGCCCAGTCTCCCGTAGCGCCGGCTTTATGCCGACGTCTTGGGTTCACAACAACCCCCCCCGTCATTCCGAACGAACTCCGCGCAGTGAGGAATCCCTCTTCGATCCACGCCTCCTGCCTCAGCCACGCCTCCTGCCTCAACTCTGTAGCGCTGGCTTTATGCCAGCGTCTTGGGTTCCGCACCCTCTTCGCAGAGTCGCACTTCGATCCACGCCTTCTGCCTCAGCTCTGTAGTAGCGCCGGCTTTATGCCGGCGTCTTGGGTTCCGCACCCTCTTCGCAGAGTCGCACTTCGATCCACGCCTTCTGCCTCAGCTCTGTAGTAGCGCTGGCTTTATGCCAGCGTCTTGGGTTCCGCACCCTCCTTGCACCACTGCCTCTTCTCCTTAGCGAGTCGGAGCTTTAGCTCCGACCCCCGACTCTTCGAAACGTGGGCTTTAGCCCCGGAGGACTCCCCTCCTTTGCCACTGCCAAAACCGCCACCATCCTGGCTCCCCTCAATTTTCCATTTTCTCTTTTCCATTTTCCGCCTCTCCCACCGCTATATATCGCCTCCACCGCCCAACCCCCCAAATTCCCCACAAACTCCACTCTTGCCTCCCCTGCTATATAGGTCTATAGTCTCCCCGTCCGATTCTTCCGTCCCGAGGTGTGTCCTATGAAATTCCGTGCAGTCGCTGTCTTTGCAGTCCTTGTGTGTGCTCTTTCAACCGCCGCTTTCTCTTCCGCCAACGAACCGGAAAAACATTCCAAAGTCGTCGGCGGCTATTTCGAGGAGTGGTCCATCTACGGCGCCAACTTCAACGTTGCCAATCTCCAGGCCAACGGCGTCGCCGACAAACTCACTCATCTCACCTACGCTTTCGGTGACGCCACCCCCACCGGTTGCGCCATCGCCGACACCTGGGCCGACTACCAGGATCCTTATCTTCCCAGCGTCACCGGTACTCCCTACCCCGGCCCGCTTTACGGCAATTTCGCCGCGCTCCAGCAGCTCAAAACGCTTCATCCCAATCTAAAAGTTCTCGTCTCCCTCGCCGGCGCTCCCGGTTTCTCCGCCGCTGCCAGCACTGCCGCCGGACGCCAGGCCTTCGTCGCCAACTGCATCGACCTCTTCATCAACGGCAATCTTGGTGGTGGAGTCTCCGCCGCCGGCATCTTTGACGGCATCGATATCGACTGGGAATTTCCCGCCGCCACGGACACCGTAAACGCCACGTTGCTGATGGAGGAATTTCGCAAGCAGCTCGATGCTCTCGGTGACGGCTGCAAAAAACACTATCTCCTCACCATGTTCGGTCCCGCGGGCCAGCAGAATTTCTCAAACATTCAGCTAGCTAAAGTCGCGCGAACTCTGGACTTCTACAACGTCCAGGGATACGACTTCCACGGCGATTGGGAAATGGCCACCAATCACGCTTCTCCTCTTTTCGATGATAAGCAGGATCCCGACGACTCCGAAAATTTCTATATCGAATACACCATCGCCTCGTACCTGAGAGCAGGCGTGCCCGCGGATAAATTGGTTCTGGGAATTCCCACCTACGGCTACGGCTGGACCGGCGTTCCCAACATCAACAACGGTCTCTACCAGTCCGCCACTGCTCTAGCCACTCCGCCCGCCTCCGACTATCTCGAAACGCCGGGCGTCGCCACCTATCTCACCATCAGCAGCCTCACCGGCTACACGCGCCACTTCGATCCCAAGCGCATCGCAGTTTGGGTCTACCAACCCGGCACCGGCACTTTCTGGACCTACGACGATCCCGTCACCGTCTGGCTAAAAATGGGCTACGTCAACCTCCGCGCCCCCGGCGGTCTAGGCGGCGCCTACGTCTGGGCCCTGAAAGACGACGACACCAACGGCACCATAGTAAAAACCATAGCCGCCGGCCTCCACTAAACCACAAGGGGCGCAGCACCGCTGCGCCCCTCTCTCCGCGCTAAACAAAACGCACAACCCGCCTCAACTCCCGTAGCGCTGGCTTTATGCCAGCGTCTTGGGTTTCACAACACAACACAAAACAAAACAAAACAAAACACATCATTCCGAACAAAGTCCGCGACGAACGATCTCAACCAACCCGCCTCAACTCCCGTAGCGCTGGCTTTATGCCAGCGTCTTGGGTTTCACAACACAAAACAAAACAAAACACATCATTCCGAACAAAGTCCGCGACGAACGATCTCAACCAACCCGCCTCAACTCCCGTAGCGCTGGCTTTATGCCAGCGTCTTGGGTTTCACAACACAAAACAAAACACATCATTCCAAACGAACTCCGCGAAGTAAAGAATCCCTCCTCGATCCAACCCTCACCACAAAATCACCCCTCACCGTCCCCGCCCAGCCTCCACCCAATACACCCCCAACAACGCCAACACCCCGCCCACCAGCTCCATCCACGACCCGCGCTCCCCCAAAATCAAAATACTCAACCCTGACGCCGACACCGGCAACAAATACGAAAACGAAGCCAACTGCGAAGCCTCCAAATACCGCAGCAACCAAAAATAAAGCAAATAAGCCACAGTAGAACTAAGCAGCCCCGTAAACACCACGCAAGCCCAAGCCTGCCAGGGCACCTCGCGCCACGTCGAAAAAAATCGCATCGCCACAACCTGCTGCAAAGCCACCGGCAACAACAGCGCCGACCCAAAAATAAAATTCCACGTCGTCATCGTCAGCGCGTTGTAAGTCGACGCCACCCGCTTCCCCAGCACCACATACATCGCAAACCCCAGCGACCCGCACACGGTAATCGCATCACCCATCAACGTTGGCGAATGGTGCGACAATCCCGTAGCCGACGCCAGAGTCGCCACGCCCGTAAACGCAATCCCCATCCCCACCGCTTTTCGCCAAGTCAATCGTTCCAGCCTCAGCAACACCGCCAGCGTCAACGTATAAATCGGCGCCATCCCCACAATGATCGATGAATGCGTCACGTTCGTGTAACGCAGCCCCAGCGTGAAACAAAATTGATTTACGGATACTCCGAAGAACCCCAGGTACGCGAACGTCCACAAATCCCGCACCGTGAATTTTTCATTGGGATCAGCTGCGGAAAACATCGCCAGCCGCCGGCACAACGGCGCAATTGCCACCATAAACACGCCCGCGGCTACAATTCGAAACGAAGCAAACGCCAGCGCCGGCAAATACCGCAGCCCAACCTTAACCACCAGAAAATTCACAGCCCAAATCGCCATCAACACCGCAATAGCTAAACCAATCGCGCCACGCGACGGCGCCCGGCCATTGCCACCCGCTATCTGCACAGCAACCAATCAAGCCAAACGATCATTCCCCAAATTATACGTTCACTCCCCAAACCAAGCGCACCACACTTCTCCACCAGTTACCCAATCATAAAACTAAAAACATAAACATTGTCATCCCCTCCGTAGCGCTGGCTTCATGCCAGCGTCTTGGGTTCTCCTCTACCATGTACCCCACCCTGACTCCGCGAAGAGTGGTTCTCGGCTCACAACGTGGCACAGCCACTCCTGCCTGTGTCTTGGGTCCACTCTGTGTCTTGGGTCGACGCTGTGTTTGGGTCCACGCCGTGTCTTGGGTCCACTGTAGCGCCAGCCTTTATGCCGGCGTCTTGGGTCCACTGTAGCGCCGCGCCTTCAGGCCGGCATCTTGGGTTCTAAACACAAAAAGATCCCCGTAATTCCGCACGAAGTCCGCGAACTGAAGAATCCCTCTTCGATCCTTCCCTCAACTCAGGGTGTAGTAGCGCTGGCTTTATGCCAGCGTCTTGGGTTCCGCACCCTCTTCGCAGAGTCGCCGCACCGCCGCGCCCCATATCCGCACAATCAACAACTCGAGTCCCCCTCGTATCACACAAAGATCCCCGTCATTTCCGAACGAAGTCCGCGAACTGAAGAATCCCTCTTCGATCCTTCCTTCAACTCAGGGTGTAGTAGCGCTGGCTTTATGCCAGCGTCTTGGGTTCCGCACCTCTTCGCAGAGTCGCCGCTCCACTGCGCCCCATATCCGCACAATCAACAACTCGAGTCCCCCTCGTATCACAAAAAGATACCCGTCATTTCCGCACGAAGTCCGCGCAGTAAAAAATCCCCCTTCGATCTCACCGCAACCACCCATCAAACTAACCGCTCCTCCCGCACCGTAATCCCACCCATCCGATCCATCCGCGGCGCATACCCAATCCCAGCCCCGCCCGGCACCCGAATCGTTCCCGCCGCACTAACCGTAACCCCCGGCGCAATCACATCCTCCTGCCAATACCGCTTACTCGCCGTCACATCCCCAGGCAACGAAAAATTCGGCAACGTAGACATCGCAATATTCTGCGCGCGCCCAATTCCCGATTCCAGCATCCCCCCGCACCACACCGGCACGCCCTTCCGCTGGCAAAGATCGTGAATCCGTTTCGCTTGCAGCAATCCGCCCACGCGCCCCAGCTTGATGTTGATAATCTTGCACGCGCCCAGCGCAATCGCCGCCTCCGCCTGCTCGTATGTGTGAATACATTCATCCAGGCAAATCGGCGTCTGCAAATTCTTCTGAATCTCCACGTGCCCAAACAGATCGTCCCACCCCAGCGGCTGCTCGATCATCATCAGGTAGTACGCATCCAACTGTTTCAGCAGCGGCAAATCCTCCACCCGGTAAGCCGAATTCGCATCCACCATCAATTTGATCTGCGGAAAATCCTTTCGCAGCCGTTGCACCGGCGCCAGATCCTGCCCCGGCTTGATCTTTATCTTGATTCGCTGGTAACCGGCCGCCAGCTCTTTCTTCACCGCCGCCGAAAGCTCGTCCAGCGATTCCTTGATCCCAATCGAAACGCCGCAAGCAATTTCCTCGCGCACGCCGCCAATCAATTTCCAAAGCGGAATATTCTTCAGCTTCGCTTCCGCATCCCACACGGCCGTTTCCACCGCAGCCTTCGCCATGTTGTGCCCGCGAATCTGCCCCAGCAGCGGCCAAACCTCGCTCGCAGCCGCCAGTTCCCTCCCCTTAATCCGCGGCCACACAAAATTCTTCAAAATGTGCCACGCCGTCTCCGTATCCTCAGGGCAATAGTAAGGAGTCTCCCCCGCAGTGCACTCGCCCCACCCCGAAACATTATCAACTTGCACCTCAGCCAAAATAATCCGCCGCTCGCTAACCCGATCCATACTCGTCTCAAACGGCGTCAAAAGCCTCAAATGTATTTCCCGCAACGTAAGCCCATTCACTCTCATCGATCATCCTCACCATGGTGCGGCAGCCCAGCTGCCGCAACCGCCACAATGTAGCGCTGGCTTTATGCCAGCGCCGCCGGGTGCCGCACCCTTTGCCCTACAAGGGTTCGTGTTTAGATCTCAATCCCCGCGTCTTACATCCACGCCCGCCCCGCCATTTTTCCTTCTCCCTTTTCTGTTTTCCTCGCTCCCTCAAAAATCCGAATACGGCCCCAAACAATAATCCACCCCTCCCCCACTCGCCCGCACTCCCATAACCGCATACCCCTTCGCAAACCACCCCGTAAACTCATCCCGCAATCGCGCCTGCACTTCAATCAAAGCCCCATCCTTCGGCACATGCACCTGCGCCGGGTAATTAAAGGCCCCCGCTTTCAAATCGTTAATCGCCGCCACCACTCGCGGCGAATCCAAATGCCATTCCACCAGCAATCGATCCGTCGGCATCGCCCGGTGCAGCGGGCTCGTGGTGATCCCATAAAAATTCGGTATGTACCGCCGCGAAATCGCCCCCAGCCGGTTAATATTGAAATGCGCGTTCTTCGTTTCCAGCGGATCGAAGGTCCACTCGATCACCCGAAAGCCCCGCCGCAGCGCATCCTCCCGCTGAAAAAGTTTAAGCGCCCGCCCAATGTGCCGGTCCCGGTGAGACGCAACCACCGCCGCCATATGCGAATGCAAATACGGCGTGCGCTCATGCACCCCCACAAACGCCTTCGTAAATCCCACCATAGTCTCGCCATCAAACGCGCCCAGCACCTGCCCGCCCGTATGATCCGCAATCACATAGGTAACGTGCGGCTCCGTCTCCAGCTCCGCGTCACCCCAAACTTCCCGCGCAATCTGCACACACCTCTGAAACTCCTCCAACGTATGCAGCCCTCGAATCCTAATATCATCACCCATAATCTCAGCTCTCACTCCCTCCAGTGGCACAGGCACTCCTCCCCCTGCTCTTAGTAGGGTCCCAGCACCGCTGCCCCCACAATCTCCCGTAGCGCTGGCTTTACGCCAGCGTCTTGGGTTTCGCCACAAAAAAACCCATATCACTCCGGCCGAAGTCCGCGAACTGAGGAATCCCTCTTTGCCTAGGTGCCCCACAAGCTGCTGCCGTTGCGTGTCCGCGTCTGGGGTTTCCAATCCCCCTGCGTTTCTCCCTTCTGGCCGCCACCACACGCGTCTCGCCCCGCCACCCCCTCACTCTCCCCGCTTCGCCTCCTCCCAAAGCCTCTCCATCGCCTCCCGCGGCACCTCCGCCAACGTCGTTCCCCGCTCCCGCGCCGCCCGCTCCATCTCCCGAAATCTTCGCGAAAATTTCCGGCTCGTCTTCTTCAACGCAATTTCCGGATCAAGCTCCAGAAACCTCGCCAAATTCACCGCCACAAAAAGAATATCCCCCACTTCCCCCTCAATATCCTGCATCCCAGGACGAGTCCGCGAACCCTGTGGCCTCTCCCCAACACCACCGCGATTCCGCAAAGCCTCCCGCAATTCCCCAGTCTCTTCCGTCAACTTAGCCAAAATCCCCTCAACATTCTCCCAATCAAATCCAATCCGCGCCGCCTTCCGCGTAAGCTGATTCGCCTCCAGCAAAGCCGGCAAAGTCCGAGGCACCCCATCAAGCACAGACCCAGCCTTCTCCTCTTTCTTTTCCTGTACCTCCTTCACTTCCTCTGCTTCCTTTCGTTCCTGTGCTTTGATCTTTTCCCAATTCCTCAACACATCCGCCGCCGTCTTCGCTCTCTTATTCCCGAACACGTGCGGGTGCCGTCGAATCATCTTCTCGTAAATTTCCCGCACCACATCCGCAATCGTAAACCGTCCTTCCTCCTGCGCAAGCTGCGCATGAAAAAGCACCTGCAGCAACAAATCTCCAAGCTCCTCCGCAAATTTCAAATCATCGCCGGAATCCATGGCGTCCAGAACTTCATAAGCCTCTTCAATCAAGTAAGTCCGCAAAGTAGCGTGCGTCTGCTCGCGGTCCCAAGGACATCCTCCCGGCGCGCGCAGCCGTGCCATCACCCCCACAAGCTTCTGAAACTCCCCGCCCACACGAGTAGGAGTGAACGCCCGAGCCAGCTTCGCCTTGTTTTTCTTCTTGTTTGTGTTTTTAAACTTCGACTTGCTCTTACCAGTTTTTTTCTGAGCCATCGCCAACTCAGATTAAGGTCCCAGCCCCCGTTTTACAAGGCACCGCAAGCCGCAACGCAACGCCCATATAGGGCCCGCCTTCCAAGGCGGCCCGTTCCCTTCTCCGCGCAGGGGCCGCAGCACCGCTGCGCCCCATCTCCACAATCTCCCGTCGCCCCATCTCACAATCTCCCGTAGCGCTGGCTTTACGCCAGCGTCTTGGGTCTCGCCACCCAAAAACATTCCGACCGCAGTCCGCAAACTGAGCATCTTGCCTCCCAACCATCCCGCCGCTCCAACTGAATACTTCCTACTCAAAACTCCACCGTCCTACCACGCACCGATCCGCCTCAAAAAAAAACGCCGCCGCTCCGTTGAGGGTGCCGGAGCGGCGGCTGTCAGGGGGGATTGAGGGAAACTAGGCCTGGAGTTTTTTCACGGCCACCGTGCCGAGAAATGCCAGGAAACCCACACAAAGCAACAGCAGCGAAGACGGTTCCGGTGTCGTGATCGTCAGCGAAGCCGGGATCAAATTCCCATTCGCATCCAAATTCAGCGAATCG
Organism: Candidatus Acidiferrales bacterium; assembly: GCA_963709705.1. Classification (GTDB taxonomy): domain Bacteria; phylum Acidobacteriota; class Terriglobia; order Acidiferrales; family UBA7541; genus Acidiferrum. The sequence goes on along the minus strand of CAVPXU010000008.1, from coordinate 457,629 downwards.
TATCCCGCATACGTTCCCGGCACAAAAACCGGATTGTCTTCCGGCCCCATATACACCTGGTTCGTTCCGCCAAGGCCGAAATTCAGACCGTCCAGGAACCCGCCGCCCGCCGCATCGGAAAGAAACAGGAAAGCATCCTGCGTCGTACCCGCATAGCAGCCGTTGAGAAAATACGAAGTGTTCACGCCAACTTCCGCGAACCCAATTCCCTCAACGTACGTCGAACTGGTTCCGGGAGCGGCCGGCAGTTGCCAGTCCACGGTCAGCGTTTGTGTCGGGCTAAACTGTTCAGTGAAGGAAAAATTGTCATCGCCCCAACCATCTGCGCGTACCTGCGGCGCAGAGAGCAGGAGCAGCACAGCAGCAAGAAAAGCGCACACCACCAGATATCGACGCATCAATAGAATCTCCTAAAAAATCCGTCTTGAGTCCGCCGGACTGGGGCGCAAAAGCCGTCGGACAGTAATCCTCAGTGCTTCACATGGGAGCAATCAATCGTCCAAATCGCGCCATCCCACAAGCAAACGCTAACTGCCATGGATGTCGCACCTTAGTCCTAGCCCCAAGCCCGCAATCCCCGCGAAGTGTGCAAAGGAATTCCTACGCCAAGCCCAAAAAAGGATGTAAATTACCCTAAGCGTATAATTTACAACCGCTAGCACTGCCTGCGCTCTTGGGTTTGTAGCGCCGCGCCTTCAGGCCGGCATCTTGGGTTTGTAGCGCTGGCTTGATGCCAGCTCCTGGGGCTGTAGTGGCGGGTCTTTAGACCCGTGCCTCGGCCGCCAGCGCCGTTTTTGCGCGCGGCCTCTTGGGGTTTCCGTTCCCAGGTGTCCCACCCTAAGTCCGCGAAGGGTGGGTCTTGGGTTCCGATTTTGTAGTGTTTCCGCTCTTGCAGGCCCGCCTTCCGAGGCGGGCCGTTCTCTTCACCGCCAAAGGAGAAACAAACCAAAAATGAAAATCCGTCGCGCACTACCAATCGCAATCCTACTCGCCTTCGCCCTCTTCACCACCGCCTCATCCCAAGCCCAAAAATCCCAAACCCCAGACACTCCCCTCGACAATCGCGCCGTCCAAACCACTCCGCTCCGCGTAGTCGTAATCGGCTTGGTCCATGGCCACGCCGAAGGCTTTTTCTCGGCCTCCGCAAAACGCACCGACATCTCCATCCTCGGCATCGCCGAACCAGACCGCGCCCTCTTCGATCGATACGCCAAAAAATACGGCCTCGCCCCCAACCTCTATCACGCCGATTTCGTCGAAATGCTGAACTCCACGCATCCCCAGGCCGTCCTCATTTACACCAACACCGCCGAGCACCGCAAAGTCGTCGAAGCTTGCGCCAAGTTCAGCGAAACCGCCGGAGCCAAGCCTCTCACCGTAATGATGGAGAAGCCTCTCGCCATCAGCGCCGAAGACGCCCATTCCATGGCCAAATCCGCTAACGCCGCAAAAATGAATGTCCTCGTAAATTATTTCACCACTTGGGAACCCAGCCGCCACGCCGCCTACGAATTCGCCACCAGCGGCCAGCTCGGCGACGTCCGCAAAATCGTCGCCCATGACGGCCACATGGGTCCAAAAGAAATCGGCGTAGGTCCCGAATTTCTAAACTGGCTCACCGATCCAGCTCTCAACGGCGGCGGCGCGCTCTACGATTTCGGCTGCTACGGCATCGATTTCATGACCTGGGTCATGCACGGCGAGCGTCCGCTCACCGTCACCGCGGTCACGCAGCAAATCAAGCCCGACGTCTACCCCAAAGTAGAAGACGAAGCCACCATCATCCTCACCTATCCCAAAGCCCAGGGCATCATCCAAGCCTCCTGGAACTGGGCCATCGGACGCAGCGACGTCGAAGTCTACGGCAGAACCGGCCAAGCCAAAACCATCGGCAGCGGCGCCCTGGAAGTCCGCAAAGCCGGCGACAAGGAATCCCAACAAGTCCGAGCCAAAGCCCTAGTCCCACCAATGGACGACGAACTCCGCTACCTGACCGCCGTAGTCAAGGGCGAAATAAAACCCGAAGGCCCAGGCTCCCTCGAAACAAACATAGTAGTCTCCGAAATCCTGGACGCCGCCCGCGAATCCGCCAAATCCCAAAAAACCATAAAACTAAAATAACCCCCAACCCTCTTCGTAGGGGCGCCGCACTGCTCCACAATCTCCCGTAGCGCTGGCTTTATGCCAGCGTCTTGGGTTTCTCTTCCTGGTTACCCCACCCTGAGCGCCGTTCGCGAAGGGTGGCTCTTGGGTTTCTCCTTCGTAGCCCCGTGCCTCCAGGCCGGCATCCAGGATTGCTCGTTCTTGCAAGGCCCGCTTTCCGGAGCGGGCCGCTTAAAATCAATTTTCATCAAAACCACCCACCGCCCACCATGCTAAACTCTCACCCCGCCCAAACAAAAACAGGAACACCCATGCGTCCACTACTCATCGCCCTCTTACTCTTCGCCGTCTCCACTCCCGCCCAATCCGACAAACTCACCGTCACCGGCAAACTCACTCGCGTCATGGCCATCGGCGCGGAAACCTCCGGCTGGGCCATCGAACTCGATCCCGCCCTCACTGTGAACGGCAATCAAGTCACCTCCATCGAAATCCAATATTCCAACCCGCAAAAACTCGAAGCCCTCGCCAACAAAACCGTAAAAGCCACCGGTAAACTCTCCAACGCCGTAGGCGTAGAAACCGGCCACCGCCCCGTCCTGACCGTCTCCTCCATCAAGCCCACCAAATCCAAACCCACTCCCGCCCCCACCCCAGCCGATAAATAAAACTCCTCATCATCTTGAGCGAAGCGAAAGATCTCAACCCCACCGTTTGCTACAAAACTCACCACCTGCACACGCGTGCCCGAAACGGCTATTGCGTGTGGGTCTTGCGTTTCTCAATTTTCTGGTAAATACCTAAAAAACGGAACCGTCATTCCGAAAGGAGTCCGCGAAGTGAGGACTCTTGGTTTTTCTCTTCTCTTTAGGGAGTCGGAGCTTCAGCCCTCTACTCGATCCGTCCCGAAAAAAAACTCACTGTCATCCGTAGGGCCACAGTAGCGCTGGCTTTATGCCAGCGTCTTGGGTTTCTCTTCCTGGCTACCCCACCCTGAGCCGCGAAGGGTAGCTTTTGGGTTTTCAATTACTCAAAAATAAAATCCGTCATTCCAATCGGACTCTGGGAAGCGGAAAATCCCCCTTCCAATTTTCCAATTTCACTTTTCTATTTTCCCAACGCAACTCTACTTCGCCGCCCCTCGCCCCGCCGTCCCCGGCTTCCACTTATTCAAAAATGCCAAAATATCTTCCGGCGCCATAGACCGCGCCGCCTCAAACTCTCCGCGCTTCTGGCTGAACAACAACTTCCCATCCGAATCCAGCACCGCGATCGCCGGTACGCCCCGCTCCAACGGAATATCGTATTTCTTCGCAATATCCAGGTTCTTGTCCATCTGCCCTATGTCCACGTGCACCACCAGAAACGATTTGTTCAGCGTCGGCGCAATCTCCGGCGAATGGAACGCCTCGTCCAGCACATGGCAATCGAAGCACCAGTTCCCGCCAAACACCAGCAGCACCCGCTTGTGCGAAACTCCCGCCGTCCGCACCGCCTCCGCAATTTCCTCGTTCGCATTCACATTCGGCGGATAAATCTGCTTATTCTCCAACGGCTGCCGCAGCTTCGTAGCCGCGCTGTGCCGCACAATTCCCAGGTACCAGTTATTCCCCTGCCGGAACCAGTTTTGCGACATAGCCACGAACTGTTTCTTCGTCGCGCCGCCTTGCTTCAAGGTCAGCGTCAGTTGCAGCACCAGCGAATGAATATCCGGCGTAGGCTGATCCTGCTGCACCACCTGCGCCGTAATATTCGTCAGCCCCTGCGTCTTCCAGGCCGTCCAGAACGCCACTTCACTCTGCACAGAAATGTTTTTCTTGTCCGGCCCGATAATGTCCGGCGCCGGCGATTGCGTATAAAGCGCAGTCAGCGCCGCCGAATCACCAGCCAGCACCGCCGTCCGCCATTTCTCAAACGGCGCAAACTCCGACTGCGCCCGAGCAACTCCGCCCACCATCAACACGCCAAAAATAAAAATAAATATCCGACGCATACCCAAAGAATACCACGACCCCAATTCCCAAGCCCTCACCGCCCCTCTAGCGCCTTCGTAGTGGCCGGTCTTTAGACCGGTGCCTCTGCCCCCAGCGCCCCAGCGCGGGGCCTCTTGGGTTCCGCCCCCCCGCTTGGGTTACATAAAAAAACACGTCATTCCGAACGAAGTCCGCCCAGTGAGGAATCCCTCTTAGCTCCACGCGTCTCCCGCCCGTCAACCCCTTCCCCACCATGCTAAACTTATCCCTTAACTCCCCAAGCGAGGTAACCAGCGTGTCCGACAACAAAGACGAAGGCTTCAAGGTAATTGACCGCCGCCCATTCACATCCGAAGGCGAAATCCGCAAAGAAGTCGTGGAAGAGCAGGAACGCGAAGCGCGCCGCGAAGAAGTAAAAGCCGAAGCCAAGGCCGCCGCCAACGCCAGCGCCGAAAGCGCAAAGCCTCACGTCGAAACCCCAAAAAAACTTCCTGCCTTCGAAAATCTCATTCGCATGATCGGCAGCAATGCCGCAATGGTTTTGGGCGCCTACGCCGACCCCAACACCGGTCAGCCAATGATCGATCCCGACGCAGCCCGCGAGCTAATCGATATGCTCGACGCCCTCCAACAAAAAACCAAAGGCAACCTTGCCCCCGAAGAAGACGGCATGCTGATCGATCTCTTAGGCAAACTAAAACTAACCTACCTGGAAATCTCCAAAGCCATGGCCGCGGAAATGGCCAAAGTAACCGCCCAAGCCAAAGGCACCGCCAAGCGCTAAGTGGCACGGGCTTCAGCCTGTGCTCTTGCGTCTCTCCTTCTTGGGTCTCTCTTCTAGCGCCGCGCCTTCAGGCCGGCATCTTGGGTTTGTAGTGGCCGGTCTTTAGACCGGTGCCTCTGCCGCCAGCGCCGCTTTTGCGCGCGGCCTCTTGGGGTTTCCGTTCCCGCGTTCCCACTCTGAGCACCTTTCGCGAAGGGTGGCTCTTGGGTTCCTCTTCTCTTTAAGGGGTCGGAGCTTCAGCTCCGCCATGAACACTGGCAAGGTCGGGCTTCAGCCCCTGAGGAATCTTCTCCACTCATTCCGTCCAACAAAAAAAACCACCGTCATCCTCCGGAGTCCGCAACGAGGAATCTCAACCACCTCCTCCCCAGCAACCGCGCCCATCCCCACCACACCAAATAAAACCCCGCTACAATACTCCCATGCCTCCCGAACCCATCCGCCTCACCATTCTCGGCTCCGGCACCAGCATGGGCGTCCCCTCTCTCGGCTGTCACTGCCCCGTCTGCGAATCCCTCGATCCTCGCGACAAACGCCTTCGTCCTTCTCTCCTCCTCTCCCGCGCCGGCCAAAACGTCGTCATCGACACCGGCCCCGATTTCCGCACGCAAGCCCTTCGCGCCAACATCGATCGCCTCGACGCCGTCGTCCTCACGCATTGCCACGCCGACCACATCCTCGGCTTCGACGATCTCCGCCCCTACAATTTCCGCCAGAAGGGCGCCATCCCCGTTTACTCCACCGAAGACACGTTCCGCGTAATCCGCCGCGTTTTCTCTTACGTCTTCGACACGCGCCCCACGCTCAGCAGCATTCCCAGCGTTGAACTTCGCGAAGTCGACGGCCCCTTCATTCTCCTCGGCGTTCCCTTCATACCCGTCCCGCTCCTCCACGGAGAAATGCAAGTCCTCGGTTTCCGCTTCGGCCGCGCCGCGTATCTCACCGATTTCAGTCGCCTCCCCGACTCCAGCGTCCCGCTCCTCGAAGATCTCGACGATTTAATTCTCGACGCGCTGCGAGACGTTCCGCATCCTATGCATCAAACCGTCGAACAAGCCCTCGCACTCATCGATCGCCTCAAACCCAAACGCGCCTGGTTCACGCACATCGCCCACGATCTTCCCCACGAAGCCACCAACGAACGCCTGCGAAAACTTGGCTATCCGCACGTACAACTGGCCCACGACGGACTCACTCTGGAAGTAGCCACCGAATCACAGTCAGTCCAGGTGCGCGGCCATCGCGCAACCAGCGGCATCAGCGTCTTCACCTCCGCCGAAGACTGGGCCGCCCGCTATGGCTCTGCCCAAGCAGAATCCGCAACCAGACGTGGCAGCGTAATCGCCATCGGCACTTTCGATGGCATTCACCTCGGCCACCAAAGCGTCCTGAAATATGCCATCGAGCGCGCCCTCGAAAGCGGTGCCGTAGCCACCGCCCTCACCTTTGAGCCGCCTCCAATGAAAATCCTGCGCCCGGAATCCGCACCGCCCCGCATTTCCACCAACCAGCAGCGCATCGACTGGTTCGGCGCCATCGGCATGGAAGCGGCCGTAGTGCTGCCGTTCACCAAAGAATTGGCGGAATTAACAGCTCAGGAATTTGTGGATGAAATTCTAGTGCGCCAGTTGCAAGTGCGCGCCGTAGTCGTCGGCGAAAATTTCCGCTTCGGCAACCGCCAAACCGGCGATGTAACATTACTCCGCGAAATGGGCATGCGTGACGGCTTCGAAGTAGTAGTCCACGACCCAGTAACCCTCGACGGCGAAATTATCTCCAGCACTCTGATCCGCAAATCCGTAAGCGCAGGCGATGTCCGCCACGCCGCGCGCATGCTCGGCCGCCCCTTCGCGCTAACGGGTCAGGTAGTCAGCGGCACAGGCACAGGCCGAAAATTCACCTTCCCCACTCTGAATCTCCAGCCCGAACAAGAACTGCTCCCCGCCCGCGGCGTCTATATCACCCGCACCGTCCTCGAAGGCGAATCCAGCAGCCACCGCAGCGTCACCAACATCGGCGTCCGCCCCACCTTCAACGGCTCCGGCTTAAGCGTAGAAACTCATCTTCTCGACTATTCCGGCAACTTCACCCCGCGCACCATCGAAGTTCGCTTCTGGAAGCGCCTCCGCCCAGAAAAAAAATTCTCCACCCCCGAAGAACTAAAACAACAAATCGCGACAGACATCCTCTCCGCCAACAAATTCTTCGCCCGCCTGCGCCAAGCCCGCCACCGCACCATGCGCATGCCCTCCGAATAAACACACACAAACCAAGCCACGCCGTACTTGCACCCACAGGCGAGCCCACCTCCCGGTCATGTAGTGGCGGGTCTTCAGACCCGTGCCTCTGCCCCCAGGCGCCGCGCCGGGGCCTCCTGGGTTTTCTCTCTTCCCCTCGGTGCCTCTCTCTGAGCGACTTGTGCGAAGGGGCAGGCCATGACTTTTCCCGCCATTGTAGCGCCATGCCTTCAGGCCCCCATCTTGGGCGGTCCGTCGACGGGTGCAACGCCCGTTCCCGTGTAGTGGCCGAACCCTAGATCGGCCAGGGCAAGTCCCCGAGCCCGCCTCTTGGGGTCCGCACCCCGTTGCCACCGTTAACCCGCCCCACCCAACAAACATAAATCCACCCACACAGGCGTCAGCCTGTGCTCTTGGGTTTGTAGCGCTGGCTTCATGCCAGCGTCTTGGGTTTCTCCTAGCCTTTGTAGTGGCCGAACTTCAGATCGGCCACTCTGCCGCCAGCGCCGCAGTTGCGCGCGGCCTCTTGGGTTTTTCTCTCTTCTCATGGGTATCCCACTCTGAGTCCGCGAAGAGTAGGTCTTGGCCTCCTCTAACTAATTAAAGAACAAACCCCGTCATTCCGAACGAAGTCCGCGAAGTGAGGAATCCTTCTTCAACCGATCCGCTCCCGCAAAAGAACCCTCACCCATTCCGCGCACCTTAACAACTTCCTCACGAACTCCTCATTACTTTTCAGCACACCAAATCCTAATCTCCAAAAAGCAGGCCTTCCTGCGCACTTGGAGCATCGCGATGTCGCTGGCAATTTTTCTCGCAATCTGTGTCGTAGGCGTAGACTTCCTCATCTACGTTCTCTTCCAATGGACCTTCGGCGACAAACGCCGCGCCATCGCCCGCAAACTAGCCGCCCATCGCGAAGCCACACAAATCCAAACGCCGCAGCCCCGTCCCTTCCTCGTCCAAGCCGGCCCGCAAACCCGCGCCCGCCTGCAAAAAATCCGCTCCCGCCTATCCACCCCGCATTCCCACCAAAAACTAGCCTAACAACCCAACGCGAGTCGGCCTTCCCCCGTAGCGCCATGCCTTCAGGCCGCCATCTTGGTCCGTCCGCCGACGGGTGCTACACCTCGGCCGTTCCCTTGTAGTGGCCGAACCCTAGATCGGCCAGGGCAAGTCCCCGAGCCCGCCTCTTGGGGTCCGCACCCCGTTGCCACCGTTAACTGCCCCACCCAACAAACATAAATCCACCCACACAGGCGTCAGCCTGTGCTCTTGGGTTTGTAGCGCTGGCTTCATGCCAGCGTCTTGGGTTTCTCTTTTCCGGGGGGCCCACTCTAAGTCCGCGAAAAGTGGGTCTTGCCTTGTCTTCTCTTTAGGGGGTCGGAGCTTCAGCTCCGACATAAGAACCATGAAAGTCGGGCTTCAGCCCCTGAGGAATCCGTCTTCGATCAATCCTTCTACGAAAAAACATGCCGGTAGAGTTCGCGACGATGGCTCTCTATCCCCCACGTCTTGCCGCCACACCACTACTTCTTCTCTCGCTCCAAGCAATCATTGCAAATCCCGCCCACTTCCGTCCGCGACACCGTCACCCGAATATCGCAATCCCGCGCAATCTGTTCCTTCAACTGCTCATACAGCCGCGATTCGAACTCCCGCACTTTCCCGCACCGCAAACACGCCACATGGATATGATCCCGGGGCCCATGCGTCTCGTAATAATGCCGGTCGCCCCGCAAATGCAGCAGATCGAGCTCATCAATCAAGCCCTGCCGCTTCAACAAATCAATTGTTCGATAAACAGTAACCAGGTGTACTTCCGGATCGATCTTCTGCGCCCGCTCCAGGATCTGATCCACATCCAGATGCTGCTCCGCCGAATCCATCACCTGCAGAATCACCCGCCTCTGCCGCGTCAGCCGTATCCCTCGCTGACGAAGTGCGTCCTGTAAATGTCCGGAAGGCTCCGCAGCATTAATGCGTTCGCCAGAAGAAACACGGCGCGATGGAGTAGCAGCCATGGCACGAACATCCTCGAAAACCCAAGTGTATCAGGAACCGCACCGCAGTAGCATAGCTTCACCCTGTACTCTTGGGTTTGTAGCGCTGGCTTCATGCCAGCCCTCTTGGGGTTCTTGGGGTTCGCTTGGGGTTCGCTTGGGATTCTCTTAAGGTTCTACTCCTAGCCTTTGTAGTAGCCGAACTTCAGATCGGCCACTCTCCCGCCAGCACCGCAGTTGCGCGCGGCCTCTTGGGTGTGTAGTGGCGGGTCTTTAGACCCGTGCCTCTGCCCCCAGGCGCCGTGCCTTCAGGCCGGCCTCTTGGGTTTCACTCAATAAAACCCGTCATTCCGAACCGAAGTGAGAACCGCCGCCCCTTTCCGCGTTCTTTGCGGAAAGAATCCCGCTTCGATCCTGCGTTTCGCCACCCAACAAAAATCCGCCGCACACACACCCACACGTGCGCCTCCACCCACAAAACTAAAATGTAAACCGAATCACGAATGCCGGATCAGCATCCGCGCCACATCGTTATACGTCACGTACGCAATCAGCACCAACAGAAACACCAGCCCCACCTGGATAAACCGTTCCTTGAACGCCAAACTGAAATCCCGCCGCCGAATTCCTTCCAGCGACAGCAACAAAATTTGCCCGCCATCCAGAATCGGTATCGGCAAAATATTCAAAATCCCTAAATTCACGCTGAGCACGGCCATCAACTGCACCACCGCAAACGACCCCGCTTCCACAGCCTTCCCCGCCAGCGAAGCTATCCCCACCACGCTCTGCAATTCCTTCGGCGAAGTCTTCCCCGACACCAGCCGGTCCACCACATCCACCACCATCTGTGTCCCGCGCCAGGTCATCATGCAAGATTGCGCCAACGCCTGCTCGAACGAAATCTTGCGAAAAAAAACCTCGGGTTTGCCCGGCGACCGGTGAATCCCCACCATCCACGCCGTTTCTCCAAGCTCGTTCTTCCCTTTTTGTGGCGTCACCGACAGGTTCACCAACTGCCCATCGCGCCGCACCACAAAATTCACGGGCTTGCCTTGCCCTTGCTGAATAGCGTCCACGAACGCGCCCCAACTGGCCACAGGCTCGCCATCAACCGCCACGATCGTGTCCCCAACCTTCACTCCCGCAGCCTTCGCAGGAAGCGATGGATCAAGATCGCTCACAACCGCAGGCGCATCCGGCGGAAAACCAAAAATCAATTCGGGACTCTTCATCCCCACCGAACTAACCGTCAGCGCTCGCGTCACTCCCTGATGATCAATCGTAAGCTGATACGTCTGCCCCGCCGGCGATTTCTCCACCACATTCTGCGCCGTTTCCCAGGTAGGATTCGCAATCCCGTCCACCGAAATAATCCTGTCGCCGTGAACCACGCCAGCCTTCGCCAGCGGCGAATCCTTCTGCAGGTCCACAACCACCAGCGGATCCTGCTCGTACTTCGGCAGCGCTTCGCCCTTAATTACGTAATATCCGGTCAGCAGAAAAATCGGAAAAATCAAATTCACCGCCGGACCCGCCGCGCAAATCAGCGCACGTTGCCAACGCGGCTTGGACATCAACTCATCCGGCGCACCCGTCGGCTTCTGATCGCCCGAATCAATGTCCGTAATATCCTGCCCAGCCATGCGCACATATCCGCCCAGCGGCAGCGCGCTCACACGCCAGTCCGTTGCTCCGCGCTTGATCCCAAACAGCCGCGGTCCAAATCCAATGGAGAACACATCCACGCGCACGCCAAAAAAACGCGCCACGATGTAATGTCCCCATTCATGCACCAGAATAAGGACGCCCAGCACCAACACCATGCCAATAATTGTATTCATTCGATCAAGCGACTCCGCCAAAATAGTGTAGCAAACTCCCACCACCCACAGCACCACCACCCCGTCACTGTGCCGCAAAAATCAAACCACCCCAAATTAGATGCGCCCCACCCAAAATAAGTAAGCACCTGGCCTTGTAGCGCTGGCTTTACGCCAGCGCTCTTGGGTCTCTTCGCAGTCGCACGATAAATCGCCCGCGCGGGCGATTCCCCGAGCCCGCCACCTCTTGCGTCTGTAGTGGCGGGTCTTCAGACCCGTGCCTCTGCCCCCAGGCGCCCCGCCGGGGCCTCTTGGGGTACTCCTTCGAGTGAGTTTCTCCCTCCCACTCTGAGTCCGCGAAGAGTGGCTCTTGGGTCTCTCTTCCTCTTAGTAGGGTCGCAGCACTGCTGCGCCCCATGTCCGCAAAATCTGCAAAATTAAAACCCTAGTAATTCCGAACGGAGTGAGAAATCCCTCTTCGCTCAACCCGTCTACACCCAAACGGAGAGTTTCTGGTTTGCTGGTTTGCGGCAGACCTGGTTGGGTGGCAAGACGCGTGGGTTGAGGTCCTTCGTCGCAAACTCCTCAAGATGACAAAGTTGTTTTACGCACTCACCCCCGCCACCTTCCCCACAACCTCCTCCGCCCTCCTCCGCGCCTCACCATCCGCCGCCAACACATCCTCGATACTCCCAAACTTCCCGCTACTCGTCCCCGCCAAAACCTCTTCCACCACTTCCTCAATCCCCAAAAACGGCAACCTCTTCTCCAGAAACGCCGCCACCGCCACTTCATCCGCCGCGTTCAACGCACACGGCAGCGCCCCGCCCTTCTTCATCGCTTCCCGCGCCAATCGCAAACAAGGAAACCGCCGCGTAGACGCCTTCTGAAAATCCAACCGCCGCAGCTCCCGCCAGTCCAGCTGCACCTGCTTCGATTCCACCCGCTCCGGATACGTCAGCGCATACTGAATCGGCATGCGCATATCCGGCGGCGCAAGCTGCGCCAGCACCGCTCCATCCACAAATTCCACAAACGAATGAATCACCGATTGCGGGTGAATGATCACGTCGATCTGTTCCGGCTCCATCCCAAACAACCACCGCGCCTCAATCACTTCAAATCCCTTGTTCATCATGGTCGCCGAATCAATCGTGATCCGGCTCCCCATCTTCCAATTCGGATGAGCCAGCGCCTGCTCAATCGTCACCTTCTCCAACTCCGCCAGTGGCGTCTTCCGGAACGGTCCGCCCGAAGCGGTCAACACAATCCGCCGCACCTCCGGATAAAGCGCCTCGTCTCCTCCCGCCGTTTTCTTCTTTCCGTCATTCCGAACGGAGTCCGCGAAGTGAGGAACCCCTCTTCCTCCGTACGTCTGAGCCCGCCGCGAAGCCCGCAAACACTGGTGTACCGCATTGTGTTCCGAGTCCACCGGCAGCAATTCCCTGCCAGACTTCGCCGCCGCCGCCATCACCAACTCGCCCGCCGCCACCAGTACTTCCTTATTCGACAGCGCCACCGTACGCCCCAACTTCACGGCCTCGTACGTAGCCTCCAACCCCACAACGCCCACCGCCGCCGAAAGCACAATGTCCGCCGCTGCATGCGTCCCAACCGCCAGCATCCCTTCGCGCCCATGATGAATCGCGGGCAGCGCCACACTCCGCTCTCTCAACCGCCGCGCCAATTCATCCGCCAACTTCCCATCCGCCACCGAAACCACTTCCGGCCCATGCCGTTCAATCTGCCCCGCCAGCTCATCCAGATTGCTACCTCCCGCCAACGCCACAATCTTCAATCGCTCCGGCATCGCCTCCACCACATTCAGCGTCTGCCGCCCAATCGAACCAGTACACCCCAACACCGCTAAAAGTTTTTGCCCCATAATCTCAATTGTAGCTCACACCACCCCGTAACATACTCTTCAGCCTCTGCTCATGGGTTTGCAGCGCGAGCTTTTTTGGGTTTCATCCTGGGTTGGGTCTCTCTCTTCGTAAGCACACGATACGCGGGCCCATCTCTTGTAGTGGCCGGTCTTTAGACCGGTGCCTCTGCCCCCAGCGCGTCTTCAGCGCGGGGCCTCTTGGGGTTTGTAGCGCTGGCTCCATGCCAGCGTCTTGGGTTTTTCCTAACTCTTGGGTTTTTCCTAACTCTTGGGTTTTTCCTAACTCTTGGGTTTTTCCTAACTCTTGGGTTTTTCTTAACTCTTAGCTTTCCCTCTTAGCTTTCCCTAGGGTTTCCTATCCCTGAACGTCCCACTCTGAATCCGCGAAGTGCGGGTCTTGCGTCTAAGCTAACAAAATCCTACACCCCGACCAAAACCACGTAATACCAAACCACCGGCACACACAAAATCAACGCATCAATCCGATCCAACACTCCCCCATGCCCCGGCAACAACGATCCCGAATCCTTCACCCCCGCCGACCTCTTATACGCCGACTCCAGCAAATCCCCCATCTGCCCCGCCACATTCCCCAAAAACGCCATCGCCAAAAGATGCACCAGCGGAATCGTCAAAAAGAAACTAGCCGCATAGCCAATCAACAGCGACCCAACAATTCCCCCAATCGATCCTTCCCAAGTCTTCTTAGGCGAAATATGCGGCGCCAGCGGATGCTTCCCCACAGCCCGCCCCACAAAGTAAGCCGTAGTATCCGCCGCCCACGTAATCGCCAACGGAAAAAGCAACAACCGCGGCCCGTTGCCAGGAATCCCATGAAGCCGCACAGCAAACGAAAGCGGAAACGCCACCAGCAGCAGCCCGCTAGACGAAATTCCCGCCGCAGGCAAACTCTCCACCAGCGGCCGCCGCGTAAACAACGTCAACACCGTCACACCAAGCACAAACAAAAAAAACAAACTCCCCGACGAATAGATCGCGCTAAAGCGGTGAGCCGCCGCCGTCATAGGCGGTGTTGTAGTTGAACCGCCAACCGCCAGTACATCAAAAAATGGTCTTGTAGCCCGCCAAGTCTCCGCGATCAGCAACACCGAACAAAAAATCGTCCACCACCGGTACGCCCGGTGCCCAATCGCATCGCCCAATGCAAAATATTCCCGCAACGCCTGCACCGTAACCACCGCAAGCGCCACCGCCACAACATAAGTAGGAGTTAAAAGTACAACCACCAGAACAACAGGAATCAGCACCAAAGCAGTAAGAACTCGCGTCCCAGTCATGGAAAAACAGCATAGCAGAACTAACTACCACAAGCTCCAGCCCGCCCTCTTGCCTGCTCTTGGGTAACTCCTCAACTCTTGGGTATTCCTCTGCTCTTGGGTCTCTCTTCGTAGGGGCACGATACCTCGTGTCCCCTCTTCGGTTCATGTAGTGGCGGGTCTTTAGACCCGTGCCTCTGCCCCCAGCGCGTCTTTTGCGCGGGGCCTCCTGGGTTACGCCTTTTCTTGGGGTGCTCTTGCACTCGTAGCGCCGTGCCTTCAGGCCGGCATCTTGGGTTTCCTTTCTCAGGGTTTCCCCACCCTGAGTCCGAAACTCTGGCGCGGTCTACACTTCCCCGCACCCGCACCCGCAATAAGTAATAAAATGTCCAAGCCCAAATCCCGGGCGCCCCACTCTGAGTCCGCGAAGAGTGGGTCTTGAGTCATGCCGAGTCTCGGGTGATGCTCTAGTATGCTCTTGGGGTAAGCCGTTGTAGTGGCGGGTCTTTAGACCCGTGCCTCTGCCCCCAGCGCCTCTTTTGCGCGGGGCCCCTTGGGGTTTGTAGCGCTGGCTTTATGCCAGCGTCTTGGGTTTCCCCAGCGTCTTGGGTTTCCCCGGCGTCTTGGCTTTCTCTTAACTCCTGGGTTTCTCTTAACTCCAAGGTGCCACACACGCCGGTGTCGCATGTGGGGCCTGGGCCAAAAAATTCGTAGGCGCGGGACTTCAGTCCCGCCAGCAAAAAGCACTTCAGCACAACGAAGCAAGCGCACCACAAACAAGGAGCAACGAAATGCCAACAACCGCAAAATCAAAAACGCGTGCAAGCGCAGCCGCGCTCATAATCTTCGCCGTCGCCGCACTCCACGCCTCCGACCCACGCCCCAAAATCCTCGGCATCGCCTACGTCAAATTCAAAACCACCGACCTCGAAAAAGCCAAAGGCTTCTACGGCGGCGAACTCGGCCTCACCAACGGCAACACCGGCGACGCCAAGCAAGACACTTTCATCGTCAACCAGGATCAGCGCGTCGAACTCGTCAAAACCGCTCCCGGCACCGGCGGCTCCTACTTGATAGAAATTGGCCTCGCCACCGACAATCTCGCCAAAATGCGCGAATATTTAACCGCCAAGGGCGTCCCCGCCGATCGCATCATGATCCGACCCGACGGCACAAAATATTTCGAGACCGGCGACCCCGAAGAAAATAAAATCGTCTTCGTCGAACAAATACGCACTGGAGCCGAAACCGGGCCAGCCAGCGCCATCAGCCACAAGCTGATCCACGCCGGGATCATCGTCAAAGACGCCGACGCCGAAAGCAAATTTTACGAAGGCATTCTCGGCTTCCACGTCTATTGGCACGGTGGAATGAAGGACGATCAAACCGACTGGATGGCCATGCAAGTCCCTGATGGCACCGATTGGATCGAATACATGCTTCGCATACCGCCCGACGCGGATAAGCGCACCCGAGGCGTCATGTACCACATCTCACTGGGAGTGCCCAGCGTAGCCGCGGCCGCGAAAGAATTGGCCGCCAAAGGCTACACTGCCGAAGAACCAAAAATCGGAAAAGACGGCAAGTGGCAACTGAATCTGTACGACCCGGATCAAACCCGTGTGGAGCTTATGGAATTTACTCCCGTGCAAAAGCCCTGCTGTTCGGACTTTACCGGCACGCAACCAAAGCCGTAACCAGCTTCGCGCTATCATAGGAACCTCGGAGAACACGCGAAATGCCCCAACTGGTCGCAACAGCAAAAATGTCCCGCCGTTGTAGGGCCCGCCTTCTGAGGCCGGCCGTTTCTGCTCCGTTTCTTTTGCCATGTCTATTGATGTTCGCATTCCTCGCCGCACTCTTCTTCCTTCCCTGCCCAACCCTCCGCGCGCAAAATCTCGACAAGCCCGTAATGTTCGTCGATGATGAAGTCACCGCCTTCGCCTATGCCCCCGACGGCCGCATCGTCTTCTCCGTCCGCCGCATGTTCAAAAACAAAAAATACGATATGCAACGCGACGATATCTTCATCGCCGAACCCAACGGCAAACGCCACCGCATCCTCGAAGGCCAAAAATTCACCCACGGGGACAAACCCTTCACCTACCAGGTCGAATCCTTCACCTGGTCTCCCAACGGCCACAACATCGCCGTGCAACTTTTCACCACCACCGTCGACCCCGAAGACGAGCACCACGACGACACCCGCGCCCTGCTCATCCTCGATGATTCCGGCCACGAACTGCATCCCCGCGGCCCCGATTCCCTCATCACCGACGCCGAACAGCCCATGTGGCTGCGCGATAACGGCACCCTCGTCTATCTCACCGAGGAAATTTCCACCCGCGAATTATTTTCCCTGCATTACCTCTACATCGGCGGCGGCCCGGACACCAAAGCCTTCGAAGGCCGCACTTTCACCGCCGCTGTCCGCATCCCCGGCAGCAATTCCGCCATCGCCATCGAACGCGACCGCAACATGGAAGGTCCCCCGCGCATTCAGCGCCTCGATCTCCTCTCGCAAGACGACAAGGAGCTCGCCACCGTCGACGGTTTCCAAGGCGGGCTCTCCGTCTCTCCCAGCGGCACAAAAGTCGCCTATTTTCTCGATCGTGAAGTCCTGGAAATCCGCGATCTCGAACATCCCACTCGCGTAGCCCGCATGCGCGTCGGCCTCGGCGTCCTCCAATGGAACGCCGACGAATCCGAAATTTACGTCAAGCGCACAGTAGAAAAAAAATCCGCCGATCTCGTCAGCTTCCGCGTCCCCGGCCTCACCACCTTCAACCGCAACCAGGCCATCCCCGTTCTCGAACCCGAACCTCGCCAACTCCTCCACGGCCTCGCCGTCCGTGAATACGCCCTCTCCGCCGACGGCCGCTACCTGGCCATAGTCCTCCCCGGCAAACGCAACCTCCAAGTCTTCAGCTTCTAACACAGTGCCCCACAGGCACCTGCCTGTATTCCTGGGTTTTCCCCGTAGTGGCCGGTCTTCAGACCGGTGCCTCTGCCCCCAGCGCCAGGCGCGGGGCCTCCTGGGGTAAGCCTTTTCAAGTGGTCCTCTTGTAGCGCTGGCCTTTGTAGCGCTGGCCTTTGTAGCGCTGGCCTTTGTAGCGCTGCCCTTTGTAGCGCTGGCGTCGTAGCGCTGGCGTCGTAGCGCTGGCTTTATGCCAGCGTCCTGGGTTTCACCAACCCAAAAACACACGCCATTCCGAACGCAATCTGCTTGGGGTTCTTCTCCCTAGGGTCGCAGCTTCAGCTCCGACATCAAGTACCAATCACTCCAGGCTTCAGCCCTTGAGGAATCCTTCTCCGATCCTCCCTCGTCCACCTTAAAAAAAAACCGCGCCCTCCGCGTTAAAATCCTCTCCGCCTCTTCCGGTCCTCCACAAACAAACACGCATCTTCCACCACCACCAATCCTCCCGCACGCGCCCTTTCCGCCGCCTCCACGTTTAAAATTCCCAACTGCATCCACAAAACCTTCGCCTTTACCGCCACCGCCGCCTCCGCAATCCCCGGCAAAAACTCCGCCCGCCGAAACACATCCACAATATCGATGGGCCCAGGTACATCCTCCAACCGCGCGTACGCCTTCTCCCCCAACACTTCCGTCTCATTCGGATTCACAGGAATAATCGTGAACCCCACGCCCTTCAAGTAAGACGCCACCTCATACGAAGGCCGCCGCACATCCGACGAAAGCCCCACCACCGCAATCCTCTTCGCCTCGCGCAGCAACACGCCCACAGGATCTTCAGTCCCGCCGAATCCGAAGGCCGCCGCACATCTGACGAAAGCCCCACCATCAGGCAAATAAATTTTCATTCCAATTAGACGTCAATCCTCAACAAAGTGGCACAGCCACTCACCGTCACTCTTGGGGTAAGCACTTGTAGTGGCGGGTCTTTAGACCCGTGCCTCTGCCCCCAGCGCGTCTTTTGCGCGGGGCCTCCTGGGTTACGCCTTTTCTTGGGGTGTTCTGACGTTTGTAGCGCTGGCTCTGTAGCGCTGGCTTCACGCCAGCGTCCTGGGTTTCACCCACCCCAAAACACACGTCATCCCGAGCGCAACGAGAGACCTGCTTTCCTCTTGGGCTTAATCAAAAATTCACTTCCGTTCCTACCCCACCACCTCCGCACGCACCCGCAACCGCGCCGCCGCCAACCCCTGCAACAATTTCGTATTCTCCGCCGGACTCCCCACCGAAATCCGGATCGCTTCCGGAAATCCCATCCACGCCATCGGCCGTACAATCACGCCTTCCAACAACAACACCTCGCACAACGCCTTCGCACTCGGCCCAATCGGCACAAACAAAAAATTCGTCTCGCTCAGCACCGGCGCAAATCCCAGCTTCCGCAATTCCTCAAACAACCGCCGCCGCTCGCTGAAATTCGCCTCCACCGACCGCCGCACATGCTCTTCATCGTCCAGCGCCGCCAGCGCCGCCGCCTGCCCCACGCTAGTCACATTGAACGGCGTCCTCAGTTTATTCATTTCCGCCACCAGCGTCGGATGCCCAATGCCATACCCGATCCGCAATCCCGCCAGCCCATAAACTTTCGAAAACGTCCGCAGCGTCAAAATATTGTTGTACTCGCGAAACAATCCCAGCGCCCGCGGAAGATCGGGCCGCGCCGCATATTCGTGATACGCCTCGTCGTACACCACCAGCACATCGCCCGGCACCTTCTTCAGAAACGCGGCAAACTCCTCATGCCCAAACGCCGTCCCCGTTGGATTATTCGGATTCGCAATATAAATCACGCGCGTCTGCGCCGTCACCGCGCTGGCAATCGCATCCAGATCAAACGCATAATCCCGCATCCGCGTCTGAATCAAATGTCCGCCGCTGGCGCGAATCGCAATCGCAAACAGCGCAAACGATCCTTCGCTCGTAATCCCGTCCAGCCCCGGCCGCAACAGCACTCGCGAAGCCAGATCGATAATCTCGCTCGACCCCAGTCCTACAAAAACTTCTTCAAACCGCACGCCATTCCTCGCCGCCAACACTTCGCGCAGCCGTTTGCTCCCGCCATCCGGATACCAATTCGCCTCGCCCAGCGCCCGCCGCGCCGCCTCCATCCCTTTCGGCGAAGGCCCCAGCGGATTCTCGTTCGATGCCAGCTTCACCGCATGAATCTTCAGATCCTGCTCCACCTCTTCCACCGGCTTCCCCGGCACGTAAGCAGGCAGCCCCTGAATATAATCCGGTATCAACTCTTCCAATGTATGCGTCATAAGCCTATCTTATGCCCACCATCAGATTTTGTGTACCCCCCATGCCGATTCCGTCACCCATGTGGCACAGGACCACAATTTAGTGGCGGGTCTTTAGACCCGTGCTGTGCTCTTGGGTTCCTCTTGGGCTGACTCTCTCCGTTCCATTAAAAAAATAAAAAACAAAAACACGTCATTCCGAACGAAGTCCGCGCAGTGAGGAATCCCTCTTCAAAAATCCCATCACCCAAAACCAACCCGCAACACCACCCACCCCATCAGTGCTACCATCCGAAAATGCTCCACAACCGCTCCGTCCCCGCAGATACCCTCCTAGCGCACCTAACCTACCGCGACGTGGACGTCGCCGTCGCATGGCTAACCCGCGTCTTCGGCTTCCAGGAGCATTACCGCTACGGCAGCAATCCCACCAGCGGCGCACAAATGTATTTAGGCAAAGCCTACATCATGGTCAATCGCCCAAAAGATCGCACCTCCACACCAGCGCAACTGGGCTCCGCCACACAAAGCCTCACCATCTTTGTGGAAAACATCGAAGCCCACTACGCCAACGCCAAATCCCACGGCGCACAAATTGTCGAAGAATTGCACGAAACCGATTACGGCGAATTCCAATACGCCGCCATAGATCTAGACGGCCACCACTGGCTCTTCTCCCGCCACGCCAAAGACATCCCCCCCGAATCATGGGGTGCCACACCAACCACCCAACCCAAATCCAAATAATGTAGCGCTGGCTTTATGCCAGCGTCCTGGGTTACGTAATAGCCAAACCTTAAATCGGCCCCGCCCCCCTCAACCCCCCGGCACCACCGCCAAATTCTTCAACCTCCGCACTTCCTTCTCCGTCAACGCCCGAAACTTCCCCGGCGCCACATCCAACGTCAACGGCCCCAACTGCACCCGCTTGATCTTCTCCACCAGAAATCCCACCTGCTGAAACATTCGCCGGATCTGCCGGTTCCGTCCCTCGATCAACGTCACCTCATACCACGGATTTTCCGCCTCCTGCAGTAAATGTATCTTCGCCGGAGAAGTCTTCACCCGCCGGTCATCGTCCAGCGAAATCGCAATCCCATCGCGCAGCCGCTGGATCGCCCGCTCGTCCGGCCGCCCGCTAATCTTCACGTGATAAGTTTTGGGAACGTGCGAACCCGCCTTCGTCAGCTTCTGCGCCAGCGCCCCATCATTCGTCAGCAGCAACAACCCCTCGCTCGCATAATCCAACCGCCCCACCGGATACACGCGTTCGCGCATTTTCCCCAACAATTGCATCACGGTAGGCCGCCCCTCAGGATCGGAAACGGTAGTGACATACCCTTTCGGCTTGTTCAACAAAAAATATACGAACCGCTGCGGCCCCTCCAGCGTTTTCCCATCCACGCTAATAGAATCAACCGCCGCATCCGCCTTAGTTCCCAACTCCCGCACTACAATCCCATTCACCGCAACGCGCCCCGCAACAATCAACTCCTCCGCCTTGCGCCGCGAAGCCACTCCCGCCGCCGCCAATATTTTCTGTAATCGCTCCATCAATCCAGCCCAACTCGCCCAACGTAGACGAGGAACTTCAGCCCCGCCAGTCTCTCTGAAGTTCCTTCCGGGGTGCCCACTCTGAGTCCGCGAAGCGCGGGTCTTGAGTCTTCTTGCTGTTGTAGCGCCGTGCCTTCAGGCCGGCATCTTGGGTTCACAACAAAAATCCCAAACGAAGCCCGCGAAGCAAGCCATGTAGTGGCGGGTCTTTAGACCCGTGCTGTGCTCTCGGGTTCCTCCTGGGTTTCCACAACAAAACACCCCGTCATCCCAAACGAAGCCCGCGAACTAAGGAATCCCTCTTCGATCCCACCATCAAGCATCCAACCCAAATCTTCCAACTCAACTCAACTCACCTACCCACCTTCCCTTTCCCAACCCCGCCCTTCCCCAATCCCGCCACCTCCCGCGCATCCAACACCCGATACCTCCCGCGCGGTATCCCTTCAATACTCAACGGCCCCAACCCAATCCGCATCACCTTCTCCAACGGATGCCCTTCGCGAAACAAAATCTTCCGCAGCGCCTCCAGCTTCGGCCCCGCCATCTGCAGTTGATACCAATAATTCGCGCTATGCCTCCGCGTAGCCTCCGGCTGCCGCACGGTCTTCAATTTCACTCGCAATTCCTTGTTCAATCGCTCCAGATCGACCAGCGTCAGCATTCCCTTCACTTTGATGTGATACGTCTGCTCCAGCTGATTCCAGGTCTTCAACATCTGCGCCGCCAAATCCCCATCATTCGTCAAAAACACCAGCCCCGACGCCGCGTACTCCAGATTCCCCACCGGATACACGCGCTCCGGAAATCCCCGCAAAAAATTCCGCAACGTCTTCCGTCCTTCCGGATCGGCCAAAGACGAAACCACTTCCGGCGGCTTGTGCAGCAGCAAATAAATCTGCCGCTCCGGTTCCTCAATCGTCCGGCCCGCCGCCTCAATCTTGTCTTTCGCCGGATCAGCCTTGCTCCCCAGCTCCGTCACCGTCTTCCCGTTGACGCGCACCTGCCCCGACAAAATCAGCTGCTCCGCATGACGCCTCGAAGCAATTCCCGCCCGCGCAATTATCTTCTGCAATCGTTCCAGCATAAGCCGTCAATATAACAGAATCCCCGCCCACCCAAGTGGCACAGCCACTCCTACCTGTCTCCAGGGGTTCTCTCTTAGAAGGGGCACGCTAAACGGCACCCGCGGGCGAATCCTCAACCCCGCCTCTAGTGGCGGGAGTGTAGTGGCGGGTCTTTAGACCCGTGCCTCTGCCCCCAGGCGCCGCGCCGGGGCCTCTTGGGTTTCTCTTCGTAGAGTCGCACCACCACCCGCGCCCCATGTCCGCAAAATCCCAAATCTCAATCCTCCCCGTAACGCCAAAAAGTAAAAATTTGTCACCCGAGCGCAGCGAGTGACCTGCTTTTCCCCCGTCCACCCTGAGTCCGCGAAGGGTGGCTCTTGGGTTGCCGTTGTAGCGCCGTGCCTTCAGCCCGGCATCTTGGGTTCTCTTCTCCCTAGGTGGTCGGAGCTTCACCTCCGACATAAATCCTCCCGACACGTGGGCCCCTGAAGAATCCTTCTCCGATCAAGCAAACCCCTCTACGCGATCAACTCGCCACTCCCCACCCCCTAAAGTTCCCCGCCCGCAATCCTGCTAACCGCCTGCAGCGACAGCACCACCCACACGACACCCTCCGTCGCCGCCGTCCGCACCTACAACGGCACCGCCTCCGTGGGAGATTTCTTAACAATCTCCATCGACTCCACCACCGCCACAATCACCTACAACGATCTATCCAACGGCCAATCCGGCACCGTCCCCTACACCGTCGGCACCAATGGCACATACACAATCACCGACCCGCAAGGTAATCTCCTCGCGGCCTACGAACTCTCCGGCTACGCCCTCCTCATCGAAGCCGCCAAAGTCGGCCCCAACCAGAACACGCCCGCCTTAATCACCGCCGTCGAAAAAGGTCCCGTCAGCCTAGCCAATCTCGCCGGCAAAAATTACAATTACATTCAATTCCGCACCACGCAGGGCGGCCTGAACGTCGGCAACGTCAGCATCGATGCCAACGGCGACATCACGCACGATTCCTATTCCCCAGTCGATCTGATTGAGCCCGCCAACATTCCACTCTCCGACCCTTGCTTCGGCCTCTTCACCGTCCGCATCGCCTCCGCCACCTCTCTACAAGATCTCTTCGTCTCTTTCCAGGGCAACGCCGCCATCTTCGCCAGCTTCCAATCCGCCCTCCCAGCCGCCCCCACCAACCCCTACACCTACTTCTACGGCGTAGGCCTGAAATGATCTCCCCAAACCGAATTTCGGAAATCAGCAATTAGAAAAGAGAAAATAGAAAAACAACAAGCACGACGTTGCCCTCCTAAGGAGTCCGCGACGAAGCATCGCACACTCCGCTTGGGGTAAGCAGTTGTAGTGGCCGGTCTTTAGACCGGTGCCTCTGCCCCCAGCGCCAGGCGCGGGGCCTCTCGGGGTAATCTTTTTCTTGGAGTGCTCTCGTGTTTGTAGCGCTGGCTTTATGCCAGCGTCCTGGGGTCCACAGAAAACACGACATTCCGAACGCAGTCCGCTTGGGGTTCTTCTCCCTAGGGGGTCGGAGCTTCAGCTCCGACTTAAGTGCCAAGAAAGTACGGCCTCCAGCCCCTGAGGACTTCTCTGTCTTGCGTTTTCCCGCACTCAGAATGCCATCCGCGAAGGGTGGGCCTTGGGGGTAACTCCCGACTTCCAACTCCTACGACGCCGACGTCGACCGCGCATTCGGCGGCGGCGGATCCTCATCCAAATCCCCCGACGGCATTCCCTCATCCGTCGCCAGAGCCTCATGTTCCCGAAACGCTTCCGCCTCCGTCAATTCCTCCTCCACATGCTCGATCGCCTCATGAATCCCCGCGCCCGCGTTCGCCACATCTGTCTCCGGATGCAATTCCGAAAACTGCTCCTCGGACACGTCCGATGCCATCACTTCATCCGACCCCAACGCCTCGCGCGCCAGCGCCTCAAACTCTTTCAAACTTGGCAGCTCATCCAGGTCGCTCAGCCCAAACCGCATCAAAAATTCCTTCGATGTCTTGTACAAAATCGGCCGCCCAATCACTTCCTTCCGTCCGGCCGTAGTGATCAATTTCTTGTCCAGCAGCGTGGAAATCACGCCGGACGTGTTCACGCTGCGAATCTCCGAAATCTCCGGCGCCGTCACCGGCTGCTTGTACGCAATCACCGCCAGCGTTTCGAGCGCCGGCATCGACAACCTCAGCGGCGGCCGCAGCGACTTGATAAATCTCCGCACCACATCGTGATGCTGCGGCTTCGTATACATCTTGTAGCCGCCCGCAACCGCACGCACTTCAATCCCGCGATCCTCCGCCGCATAAGACGCGATCAGCTCATCCAGCGCCGCCTTCACCGGCATCTTATCTTCGCCCAGCGCGGTCGCCAGTTGCTCCAGCGTCGCCGGCTCGTCCGCCGCATAAATAATCGCTTCAAGTGCAGCCTTAAGTTCCAAGTCAGTCATGAATGCCCTTCAACAAATAATGTAGCGCTGGCTTTATGCGAGCGCCCGCGTGTAGCGCCACCCCTCCCGAATCCTCAACCTCCCGCACTTCCTGAACCTCACCTCAATCTACCTGATACTCCGTAGCGCTGGCTTTATGCGAGCGCCCGCGTGTAGCGCCACCCCTCCCGAATCCTCAACCTCCCGCACTTCCTGAACCTCACCTCAATCTACCTGATACTCCGTAGCGCTGGCTTTATGCCAGCGCCCGCGTGTAGCGCCACCCCTCCCGAATCCTCAACCTCCCGCACTTCCTGAAACATCATCTCAATCTACCTGATACTCCGTAGCGCTGGCTTTATGCCAGCGCCCGCGTGTAGCGCCACCCCTCCAAATCCCCAACCTCCCTCACTTCCTGAACCTCATCTCAATCTCACTGATATTCCGCATCAATCCGCAGCGCTCCACTATCGTCAAACGCCACATCAAACGCCTTGGCCTTCTTGATCACAATTTCCCCAAACTGTTTTTCCTGCGACAACGCAATCGCCTGCAGCTTCACCATTTCCAGCACCGCCAGAAACGCCACGATCATCGCATGCCGCGATGGGCAAGCCTCAAAAAACTGCACCAGGCTCACCGTATTCGTGTCGCTGGACAAAATCTGCCCGCGCAACTGCGCAATCATCTGCGCCACTGTGAACGATTCATGCTGCAGCTCGATGCGCGTCACTTCCTTCTTGCGTTCCAACACTTGCTGGAACACGCGCACCAGGTCCACCAGCGAAACCACCAGCTCGCCCTCGGTTCCTTCGTCGTTATAAAGCGATTTGTCCGGCTTGGACCAGACGTTCTCTTCAATCTGCTGCTTCTGGTATAAAAGCTGCGCGGCATTCTTGAACTTCTCGTGCTCCAGCAGCCGCTGTACCAGCTCTTCCCGCGGGTCCCCGGCCTGCTCTTCCGCCGAAGCCAGCGGGTCCGGCGGCAACAGCATTTTCGATTTGATGTAAATCAGCGTCGCCGCCATATAAATGAATTCCGCGGACACGTCCACGTTCTGCACCTCCAGCTGGTGCAGGTAATCCAGATATTGCGATGTGATCTTTGAAATCTGAATATCGTGAATATTCATTTCCTGCTTCTTGATCAAATCAAGCAGCAGGTCCAGCGGCCCCTCATAAAGCGGTATGTTAATTCGATAAGGCGATGCCATCGTCGACCAACAGTTTACAGTGAATCCCCAACACTGAACAGGCCGGGCGCCCCACCTTGCGTTTCCCGGTAGCGCTGGCTTTACGCCAGCGTCTTACCTCAAAATCCGACCCATATCACCCCTTTCCGCGTCTATTGCGGAAAGAATCCCTCTTCGATCCATGCACCAATAAAAAAGCCGCCCGCCTCTTCCCTCTCACCCAATCTCCCCCCTCTTCTCCCTCCAATGAAACACCGCCTCCCTAACCCTCTCCATCGTCCCCCGCGCCGATTCCCGCGCCTTCGCCGACCCCTCATCCAAAATCTCCAACACCGCCTTCGGCTTCTTCTCGTACGCCACCCGCCGTTCCCGCACCGGCTCAATCCATCGAATCAAATGGTCCGCCATCTTCGCCTTGCACTCGATGCACCCAATCCCCGCCGTGCGGCAACCTTCCGCCGCCCACTCCAACGTCTCCTTCGACGAAAAAAGTTTGTGCCAATCATAAACCGGACAAATATCCGGATTCCCTGGATCAGTCCGTCTCTTCCGCGCCGGGTCCGTAACCATCACCTTCGTCTTAGCCCGAATCTCCGGATCTGTCTCCGACAACGTAATCGAATTTCCATACGACTTCGACATCTTCCTACCATCCAACCCAGGTATCCGCGGCGTCGGCGTGAGAAGAACGGCCGGCTCAGTTAGGCGTTCTTCGAACCTAACGAACTTCCGTCCGACGGGGCCAATTCTTTCCAACCAGTTTTGAATTCCGTCGTCGAGTGCCTGTTGACGTGGTCCTTCGACCGCGATGTTACTCCCACTACGAACCGCATAGATTAAACTCTGAATTCCTCCTTCTTTCTCCCAGCGATCGCGGTCAATCTCCAAGCCGTAAAAAGTATTAAAACGTCGGACGAGTTCGCGGCTGAACTCGACGTGAGAGACTTGGTCTTCGCCGACTGGCACGAAAAGAGATTTTCCCGGCTCCGAATACATCACAATATCCGCCGTCTGCAGCGTCGGGTAACCCAAAAACCCATACGTATGCAAATCCTTGTTCGTCACATTCTCAAGCGCTTCCTTATAAGTCGGAATGCGCTCCAACCACCCCAGCGGGGTAATCATCGACAACAACAAATGCAATTCCGCATGCTCCGGCACCAACGACTGCAAAAAAATCACAGACTTCGCCGGGTCCAACCCAGCCGCCAGAAAATCAATCGTGATCTGCAGCGAATTTTCCGCAATCGCCGAAGTATCCGCGTAATCGCTGGTCAGCGCATGCCAGTCCGCCACAAAATAAAAGCACTCATACGACGCATCTCCCTGCAACCTCACCCAATTCTGCAAAGCCCCAAAATAATGCCCAATATGCAGCCGCCCCGTAGGCCGCATCCCCGAAAGCACCCGCTTAGTAGTAAGTGTCAATGACTCATCCTCGGAAAAAGTTATAAGTAATCAGTTTTAAATCTCAAGTAAACCAGCACCACCAAGCTTCCGTACTTAAAACTTAAAACTAACGACTCAAAACTATGCCCGCAACAACATCCTCGGAAAAAGTAATAAGTATTCAGTTTTAAGTCTCAAGTAAACCAGCACACCAAGATTCCGTACTTAAAACTTAAAACTAACGACTTAAAACTATGCTCTCAACAAATCCCGCGCAATAATCGTCCTCTGCACTTCGCTCGTCCCCTCATAAATCGAAATCACCCGCGCATCCCGGTACATCCTCTCCACATCCGACTCCCGCGAATATCCCAGCGATCCATGAATCTGCACCGCCTTGTACGCCACGCGGTTCACCATCTCGCTGGCATAAAGTTTCGCCCGCGAAGATGCCGACGCCGCCGAACTCACCGCCACTCCCGCCCCCAAACAATCCTTCCGGTACGCCGCCGCATACAACAACCCGCGCGCCGCTTCAATCTCCGTATGCATATCCGCCAGCATCCACTGGATCGCCTGAAACTCCCCAATCGCTTTCCCAAACGCCTTCCGCGCCTTCGCATACTTCACCGATTCATCCAGCGCTCCCTGCGCCAGCCCCACCGCCTGCGCCGCAATCCCGATCCTTCCGCCATCCAGCGCCGACAACGCAATCTTCAGCCCCGCGCCTTCCTCGCCCAACCGGTTCTCCACCGGCACCACGCAATCGTTCAGCAAAATTTCCACCGACGGCGAACTCCGCTGCCCCATCTTGTCTTCATGCCGCCCAATCTTCAGTCCCGGCGCGCCCGGCTCCACAAGGAACGCGCTGATTCCCTTTCCACCCGCCGCCACATCCGTCTTCGCAAAAATAATGTACACTCCAGCGCACGACCCATTAGTAACCCAACTCTTAACCCCATTCAGCCGGTAGCCTGTAGCGCTGGCCTTTATGCCAGCGCCGCTGCCCGCACCACCACCCACGCCACTATCCGCGCCACCACAACGCACCGCCGTACTCTGAATCCCAGCCGCATCCGATCCCGCCGCCGGCTCCGTCAAACAAAACGCGCCCAAAATTTCCCCCGACGCCAACCGCCGCAAATATTTTTTCTTCTGCTCCTCCGTGCCATGCGCCAGCAACGGCAACTGCACCGCCGAATTCGTCACGCTCAACGCCGTGGACATCGCCGTAAAAACCTTCGCCACTTCCCCCAGCATCAACACATACGAAATCGAATCCAGCCCCGGCCCGCCCCACTCCTCCGGCATCAGCATCCCGCAACAACCCATCTCCCCCAATTTCCGGATCGCCTCCGCCGGAAAATATTCCGCCCGCTCCCACTCCTTCACATGCGGACGCACCTCCACCTGCATAAACTCGCGCACAGTATCGCGAATCAACCTCTGATCATCACTAAACGAAAATTCCATAATCGAAGTGGCACAGGCACTCCTGCCTGTGTCTTGGGTGTGTAGTGGCCGAACTTTAGACCGGCCTCTCTCGGGTTCCTCCTGGGTTGACTCTGTTCCCCTCGATCCCCATCTTCGTACCGTCGAAGCACTGCGCTGCAACCAACTCCACGACCTCCCGTAGCGCTGGCTTTACGCCAGCGTCTTGGGTTTCGCCCAACCCAAAAAACACACGTCATTCCGAACGGAGTCCGCGAAGTGAGGACCGCCGCCCCTTTCCGCGCCTTTTGCGGAAGCAATCTCTCTTCGATCCCAACAAAAAACATCTCCCCCCACTACAAATTAAACAATTCCCGCAACCTCTTCGTCTGCTGCCGGCTCACCGGTATCTCCGACTGCTTCTTATCATTCATCTTCAACATGAACGACGACTTGAACCACGGCACCACTTCCTTAATATGATGAATGTTCACCAGATACGACCGGTGCGGCCTCCAGAACGATTCCGAATCCAGTGCCTCCAGCAATTCCTCCAGCGTGCGGTAATTCGACGTTCCCTCCGCATCCTTCGCCATGATCGAAATCAGCCCGCCCTCAATCGATGCAAAAATCAGATCGCGCGAATCCACCAGCAGCATCCTCTGTTGCGAACGCAGCAGCACCTTCGACGGTTGCGACGATCCCGCCTTCGGCGCCGCCAGCTGTGACACCAGCTGCTCCAGCCGCTCCGTCGGGCTCGTCTGCGCTTCAATCTCCCGCTTCACTTTTTGAATCGCCCGGTTGATGCGCGCCTTGTCGAACGGCTTCAACACATAATCCACCGCGTTCACGTCAAACGCCTGCACCGCGTAATGATCAAACGCGGTTGCGAACACCACATGCGGCACTTTCAGTTTCCGCTCCACCAGCTTCTGCAGCACGCCGAACCCGTCCAGCCCTGGCATCTGCACGTCCAGAAACATCAGGTCCGGGCTATGCTCTTTGATCAGGTTCACCGCTTCCACGCCGTTCTTCCCGGTCGCCAGCACATTGATCTCCGGGAACGCTTTCAGCAAAAACGCCAGCTCGTCGCGGGCAGGCTTTTCGTCGTCGACAATAATCGTATTGATCGGCATGGGCGCTAGTTTGGCAGTGATCCACTTGAGTATATGATGCCGTCGGGAATCACGTAAAGGTAAGGAGCGCCATGTCCAAAGCCAAATCAAAGGGCAAAGCAAAAATACTCAACAGCAAAATCGTCTTTCGCGGCAAAGTCTTCGGCGTTCGCCGCGACGAAGTCGAAGAACCCGGCGGCGTCCGCGCCACCCGCGAAGTCATCACGCATTCCGGTTCCGTCGTCGTTCTTCCCGTCTTCGACGACGGCCGCATCCTCATGATTCGTCAGTACCGCCACGCCGCCCGTCAATATCTATGGGAATTGGTAGCAGGTCGCATCGATCGCGGCGAAACCGTCAAGCACGCCGCCGCTCGCGAACTCAAGGAAGAAACCGGCTACCGCGCCGCTAAGTACCATCAGTTTTTGAACTTCTTCCCCTCTCCCGGATTCCTCCAAGAGCGCATGCATCTTTTGTTAGCCAAAGGATTGAAAGCAGGAGAGGCCGAGCCCGAAGCCGATGAGAAAATAATTTCCCATGCCTACTCCGCCAACGAACTGAAAACCATGATCAAGCGCGGTGAACTCAAGGATGGAAAGTCGATTGCTGGAATTCTCTTCTACCTTACTTTTCTAAAATAACCTTCCCGCTGTCCATTTAAATCGTTTTTATGTATAAAAATGCACAACCCGGCATTTTTTTCGTAGCAAAAAATAATTCCATTTTGATACACTCCACGCAATTCGTGCTCATGGCGGCGATTCGTTTCTGATCCGCCCCAAGAGTAGAAATGTTGGTCACCTGCCAAAGGAGACACGAAGTGCAAGGAACAGTTAAGTGGTTCAATAATTCGAAAGGTTACGGATTCATAGGGCGTGAAGATGGGCCCGATGTTTTCGTACATTATTCCGCGATCGTCGGCGATGGTTACCGGACGCTCCAGGAAGGAGATCCGGTAGAATTCGAAATCGTGCAAGGCCCGAAAGGACCCCAAGCGGCGAACGTATCCAAACCAGTTTCCTGAAAAGTTTGGAATCAAAAGCGGCGGAAGCTTGCGCCTCCGCCGCTTTTTCTAAATCATAACGCGCCGTCCACCGCTCTTTTTTCTTCCAAATGTAGCGCTGGCTTTATGCCAGCGCTCTTTGTGTCCCTCCCCGTAGGGTCGCCGCACCGCCGCGCCCCATGTCCGTAAAACCCAAACTCCCCATCTCCTAACCTCACCCAAAAATAAATCCTGTCATCCCGAACGAAGTGAGCGGCCGCCTGTCCTCCTGGAGTTCCCGTAGCGCTGGCTTTATGCCAGCGCTCTTGGGTTTCACCAACCCCCCCGTCATTCCGAACGCAGCCCGCGCAGTGAGGAATCCCTCTTTCCTGGGTGCCCCCCACTCTCGGTTTCTGAGGGTGGGTCCTGGGTTCTTTGGGTTCTCTTCCTCATCCAAAAATCCTGTCATCCCGAACGAAGTGAGCGGCCGCCTGTCCTCCTGGAGTTCCCGTAGCGCTGGCTTTATGCCAGCGTCTTGGGTTTCACCAAAAAAACCCCCGTCATTCCGAACGCAGCCCGCGCAGTGAGGACCGCCGCCCCTTCCCGCACCTTTTGCGGAAAGAATCCCTCTTCCATCGCACCGCCCAACGTGGGTCCGGCTTTCCGCTCCCTAGAGGGCTCGCAGCTTCAGCTCCGACATTGAGCCGCCAAGCACCCTGGGCTTCAGCCCTTGAGGACTCCTCCTCTGCAATCAATCCGCACCCACCCTCCTTCCCCACCCACCCAATTTCCGCGCTACAATTCCCGCCATGGACAACAAACGCATCGCTCGCATCCTCCGCGAAACCGCGCAACTCCTCGAAATCGATGGCGCCATCATCGGCCGCTACCGCACCTACGAAAAAGCCGCCGAACTCATCGAAGGCCTCCCTCAACCCGTCGAACAACTCGTCTCCACTCCTGAAAAACTTCTCGAACTCCCCGGCATCGGCCAGGGCATGGTCGATCACCTCACTGAAATCGTAAAAACCGGCGATTACTCCCTCCGCCTCAAACTAGCCAAAAAATTCCCGCCAACGCTTCTCGAAGTCCTCACCCTCCAATCCCTCGGCCCCAAAAAAGTTGCCTTCCTCTGGAAACAATTCAAGTGCGCCACCGTCGCCGACGTCGAAAAACTCGCGCGCGAAGGCAAACTACGCGACCTCGCCGGCTTCGGCGAAAAAAGCGAACAAAACATCCTCAAAGCCGTCGAAGCTTTCAAAAAAGGTTCTGGCCGTTTCCTCATCAGCGACGTCGAATCCGCCGCCAGGGAAATCGCCGATCACATCAAAAAAGCCGGCAAAGCGGTGGAAAGCGTCACGCCCGCCGGCTCTCTCCGCCGCGGCAAAGAAACCGTTGGCGATCTGGATCTCCTCGTCACCATGGCTGAAGAAAAATCCAATTCCGCTAACCGCCAGGACGTCATCGACACCGTCGCCAAACATATCCTCACTTACCCGCGCATCGATCAAGTCCTCGCCCACGGCGAAAACAAAGTCAGCTTCACCTTGTCCAGCGGCCTGCAGGTCGATGTCCGCCTCCTCGAAAAAGAAAATTTCGGCGCCGCGCTTTTGTATTTCACCGGCTCCAAGGAACACAACGTCCGACTGCGTGGCCGCGCCAACGACATGGGCTGGACCCTCAACGAATATGAAATGGCCACGCTGGACAAATCCGCTGCCGACAAAAATGCCGAGCAAAAAGTCGAGGAACGTCCCACCAAAAGCGCCGGCGCAAAAATCAGCGTCTCGTTAGGCAACAAGCTGAAAGCGCCCGAACCGAAAAAGTCCGCAAAGAAAGAAGCAAAACCCAGCGCTAAAGCCGCTCCCACAAAATCCGCAAAGCCCGCTCCTTCACCCGCCCCCGCCTCAACCAGCGTTCGCGTAGCCAGCCGCACCGAAGAAGAAATTTACTCCAAGCTCGGCCTCGACTTCGTCCCTCCCGAATTGCGCGAAAACACCGGCGAAATCGAAGCCGCCGAAAAACACAAACTCCCCAAGCTCGTCGAACTCCGCGACATCAAGGGCGACCTCCAGATGCACACCACCGCCAGCGATGGAAAAAACTCCATCGAAGAAATGGCCGCCGCCGCCAAAGCCCTCGGCCACGAATACATCGCCATCACCGACCATTCCAAAGCCGTCACCGTAGCGAACGGTCTCGACGACAAGCGCATGGCCGAGCACATCAAAAATCTTCGCGCCGCCGATGCCAAAGGCCTGGGCATCCGCGTGCTCGTCGGCTCCGAAGTCGACATCCTCAAGAATGGCAAGCTCGATTATTCCGACGAAATCCTCGCGCAGCTCGACGTGACCGTCTGCTCCATCCATTCCTATTTCAATCTCGAGCCCGCCGAAATGACCGACCGCATGCTCGCCGCCATCGAAAATCGCTACACGCAAATCATCGGCCACCCCACCGGCCGCTTGCTCCTCCGCCGCGACGAACTCGCCTACGACATGGAGAAAATCCTCGACGCCTGCGCCAAATACGGCGTCGCCATGGAGTGCAATTCCTACCCCGACCGCCTCGACCTCAAAGACGTCTACCTCCGCATGTGCAAGGAAAAGGGCGTGAAAGTCGTGATCTCCACGGATTCCCACACCACCACCAATCTCGCTTTTATCCGCTACGGCGTCACCGTCGCCCGCCGCGGCTGGCTCGAGAATAAGGACGTGATCAACACCCAGCCGGTTGCCGATTTTCTGGTTTCCTTGCGCCCCAAGAAGGCCGCCAGCCAGCGTGGCTAACGGAACATTTTTGCCCCATTCTGCGTTTCAAGTAATAGGACGGCACATACGGAGCTCTCAAGGGAGATAGCGATGCGGACGACGGTCACGGTCAAATCAGTGAATTCCCTGCCCCAGCGCGCGAAAGCGCAAAAAGCAACGCGGGCAGTATTGGGCTTAATGGCAGTAGCGATTCTCGGGCTCTGCACAGCTCCTTCCGCGCGAGCCGACGAAGTAACCAAGACTTTCACCATCGCCGGTCACGCCCGCGTGAAAGTCGAAACTGACGATGGTGCCGTGCGCGTATCCACCGGCGACATCAAGCAGGTAGAAATTCGCATCGTCTACAGCGGCTACAAACTCGATCGCGATCTCCGCGTCAGCACCGAACAAAACGGTGATTCCGTCGACGTCCTCGCAAAAACCTCCGGCGGCGGCTTCTGGAATTGGGGCCCGCGTCACACCAGCTTGCGCGTCGAAGTCCACATGCCCAAAGACGCCGACCTCACCGTGCGCAGCGGCGATGGCTCTGTCGAAGCCGAATCCATCAACGGCAACGTCGATGTCACCACCGGCGATGGCAGCATCACCGTCCAGGGCGCTAAGGGCAATATGCATTTTCATTCCGGCGATGGCCACATTGAAGCGCGCGGCCTTGACGGCGTTGTGGACGCGTCTGCCGGCGATGGCCATATCGACCTTCAGGGCCGCTTCGATGGCCTCACCATTCACACCGGCGATGGCAGCGTAACCGCTCGCGCATCCGCAGGCTCCAAGGTCAACTCCCCATGGAATATCCACACCGGTGACGGCAGCGTCGACCTCGAAGTCCCCGGCGACCTCCAGGCCAATCTCGATGCCAGCACCCACGACGGCCACATCAGCCTCGGCCTCCAGGTCACCGTCGAGGGCACCTTCAGCTCCTCCAGCATCCACGGCAAACTCAACGGCGGCGGCCAACCCCTCTCCATCCGCACCGGCGACGGCTCCATCCACCTAAACAAATCCTAACCCCCACCGCCATCACACCCGCTTCCCCTTTCCTAGTAGCGCTGGCTTTATGCCAGCGTCCTGGGTATGCCAGCGTCTTGGGTTTCACCAAAAACCCCCATCATTCCGAACGCACTCCGCGCCCTGAGCGACCCGCTTTCCTCCGTAGCGCTGGCTTTATGCCAGCGTCCTGGGTTTCACCAACCCCCCCCGTCATTCCGAACGCACTCCGTGCAGTGAGCGACCCGCTTTCCTCCGTAGCGCTGGCTTTATGCCAGCGTCCTGGGTTTCACCAAAAACCCCCCGTCATTCCGAACGCACTCCGCGCAGTGAGGAATCCCTCTTCGCCCGATCCGGCAACTCAAAAAAACGCGTTGTATCCTGATCTCCGACGAAGGATCTCAACGCCAACCTCCTCGACCAACCCAACCGCATAAAACCCTACTTCTTCAAATGCGCCTCCACCGAATCCATCGCCCGCAGCGAATAAATCAACGCCGCCCCCGCATTCATCGCCATGGCCACCCCCAGCGCCTCCGCAATCTCTTCCTTACTCGCCCCTGCCTTCAGCGCCGCATCCGTATGAAGCGTAATGCACCCATCGCAGTGCGTAGTCACCGCCACAGCAATCGAAATCAACTGCCGCACCTTCTCCCCCAGCAACGAATTCTTTGCACCCGCCGCCGATAGCGTCTGGTAACCCTTCAACGAATCCGGCGACAGCTTCGCAAAATTGGGAATAGCCTTCGTAAGTTCCGCCTGGTAAGTATTCCAATCAAAAAGCATCAATTCCCTCCAATAAAATTAAACCAGCAAAAGTATATCCGCCCACCCTGCCATGGGTAAATCGCGCCACTTCCCGCTTTCTTCATCTTAGGGGGTCGGAGCTTCAGCTCCGACATCAACCCACCCAACCACCGGGCTTCAGCCCCTGATGGGTCTTCTCCCTTCGACCCAAGGAATAAAAAATCCCCGTCATTCCGAATATCCGTGGCACAGGCACTCCTGCCTGTGCGCTTGGGTTTTCTTCCTTCGGTGCCCACTCTGAGAGCCTCTTGCGAAGGTCTTAGGTCTAATGTAGTGGCCGAACTTTAGATCGGCCAAACCTTTCCCAAAAATTGACACGTCATTCTGAACTCTGCACATTGAACAATCCTTCCAGCCTACTCCGCCGGCTATCTCTCACTCCTCTCTTCTCCGCGTTCTCTGCGCTCCCAACTCAGTGCCCTCTGCGTTAAATCCTGTCTCTTTCTCTCCCCATACAACCCAACCCACAAGTACCCCCGCGATTTCTACCCCCGCACTCCCCTGTGGTAAAGTTTTTGGTTCGCCATTGCTCCGCGAACTAAGCATTCACGCAGTGTCGCGCCCAGGGGGACCAAGGAATGAAGACCACGTACAACGGTGTGCCAGTGCCCGCCGATGGCAAGCCCATTGGCTACGCGAACAACACGCTGCAAGTGCCCGACAATCCCATCATCCCCTTCATCGAAGGCGACGGCACTGGCCGCGACATCTGGAAAGCCTCGCGCCGCGTGTTCGACGCCGCAGTAGAAAAAGCCTATGGCGGCAAGCGCCACGTCGCCTGGTTCGAAGTTTTCGCCGGCGAAAAAGCTTTCAACACCTTCAAGCAATGGCTCCCCGATGACACCGTCGACGCCGCCCGCGATTTTCGCGTTTCCATCAAAGGCCCGCTCACGACTCCCGTCGGGGGCGGCATCCGCTCTCTCAACGTCGCCCTCCGCCAGATTCTCGACCTCTATGCCTGCGTCCGCCCCGTCCGTTATTTCACCGGGGTTCCCTCCCCTGTCCGCGAGCCGGAAAAAATGAACGTGGTCATCTTCCGCGAGAACACTGAAGACGTTTACATCGGCATCGAATGGAAAAGCGGCACCCCCGAAGTAAAAAAACTCCTCGAATTCCTCAACAACGACATGCTCAAGGGCGGCAAAAAACAAATTCGCTGGGATTCCGGCGTCGGCATCAAGCCCATTTCGCCCACCGGCACAAAACGCCTGGTCCGCCGCGCCGTCCAATTCGCCCTCGATCACCACAAACCCAGCGTCACCCTCGTCCACAAAGGCAACATTCAGAAATTTACGGAAGGCGCTTTCCGCGATTGGGGCTACGACCTCGCCCGCGAAGAATTCCGCGCGCAAACCGTCACCGAACGCGAAAGCTGGATTCTAGACAATCTCGACAAGAATCCCGGCCTCGCCGTCGAACAAAATGCCGCCATGATCGAACCCGGCCTATACTCCGCCACCGAAGATTTCAAGAAAACCGTCTACGCCGAAGTCAAACAGGTGCTCGACTCCATCGGCGCCACCCACGGCAAAGGCCACTGGAAAAAGAAGCTCATGATCAACGATCGCATCGCCGATTCCGTTTTCCAGCAAATGCTTCTGCGCCCCAACGAATACAGCGTCCTCGCCACTCCAAATCTCAATGGCGATTACCTCAGCGATGCCTGCGCCGCGCAAGTGGGCGGCCTCGGTATCGCCCCCGGCTCCAACATCGGCGATGGTTACGGCGTCTTCGAAGCCACCCACGGCACCGCTCCCAAATACGCCGACAAAGACGTCATCAATCCCGGTTCCCTCATGCTAAGCGGCGCCATGATGTTCGAATTCCTCGGCTGGGGCGAAGCCGCAAAGCGCATCGAAGACGGCATAGCCAAAACCATCCAACAAAAAAAAGTCACCTACGACCTCGAACGCCTTCTCCCCGGCGCCACCAAACTAGGCACCGCCGCCTTCGCCTCCGCCATAATCGAGAACATGTAATGTCCCCCACCGCATCCCAAATAAAAACCCATTGTCATCCTGAGGAGCGCTTTTCGCGACGAAGGATCTCAACCCACGCATCTTGCCTCCCAACACAGCCACCACTCTTCGCACCAACCGCGGCGCCAAACCGCCGCCCAAAGGAGACCCAGCAATGAGCCGCAAAAAAGTCACAGTAGTCGGTGGTGGTTTCGTAGGCTCCACCACAGCCCAACGCATCGTCGATCTCGAACTCGCTGACGTAGTCTTGACCGACATCCTCGACGGCCCGCCCGCCGGCAAAGCCCTCGACATGGTCGAGAGTGGCCCCATCACCCGCACCGATTCCTTCGCCACTGGAATTTCCACCGCCACCGGTGACTACAGCGCCACCGCCAACAGCGATGTCGTCGTCATCACCGCCGGATTCCCACGCAAGCCCGGCATGAGCCGCGACGATCTCCTTAAAGCCAACTTCGACGTAGTCAAAGGCGTAGTAGAACAAATCGTCAAGCATTCCCCCAACGCCATCCTGGTCATCGTCACGAATCCTCTGGACGCCATGGCCCAAGCCGCAATGAAAGTCAGCGGCTTCCCCAAAAATCGCGTGCTCGGTATGGCAGGCGTTCTCGATTCCGCGCGCATGAGCGCTTTCGTCGCCATGGAATGCAAAGTCAGCGTCGAAAACGTTCACTCCTTCGTTCTCGGCGGCCACGGCGACGACATGGTTCCACTTCCGCGCTACTCCACTGTAGCCGGAATCCCGCTCCCCGATCTGTTGCCCGCGGATAAAATCGAAGCCATCGTCACGCGCACCCGCAAAGGCGGCGCAGAAATCGTAAATCTTCTCAAAACTGGTTCCGCCTACTACGCCCCCTCCGCCGCCGCCGTAGAAATGGTAGAAGCCATCCTAAAAGACAAAAAGAAAATCCTGCCCTGCGCCGTCTACCTCGAAGGCGAATACGGCATCCGCGGCCTCTTCGTGGGCGTCCCCGTAAAACTAGGCGCCAACGGCGCCGAACAAATAATCCAAATCAAGTTGACCGCGGACGAAAACGCCGCCCTGCAAAAAAGCGCCGCCAGCGTAAAAGAACTAATAACCGTCCTGGGCCTCTAAAATTCAGTCTAGGCTCGCCTAACAATCGCCATTCACCTGCCAAAAATGTCATCCCGAACGAAGTGAGGGACCCAGCTTCTCTCTCCGGGTTCCTATTCCAACCGGTTGACACGCCGTCGTTGCGTGTGGGTCTTGGGTTTTCTTTCCGTTGTAGCGCCGCGCCTTCAGGCCGGCATCTTGGAGTTTTCTTCTTCGCGTGGCACAGGCACTCCTGCCTGTGTTCTTTTGCGGAAAGAATCCCTCCTCGATCCTCCCACGCATCGCCACCCATGTAGCGCTGGCTTCATGCCAGCGCTCTAGGGTTTCTCCACGTAAGGTCCCAGCACTGCCGCGCCCCATGTCCGCAAAATCCCAAATCCAATCCCCCAACCTCACAAAAAACCCCGTCATTCCGAGCGAACTCCGCGAAGGGAGGAC
Organism: Candidatus Acidiferrales bacterium; assembly: GCA_963709705.1. Taxonomy (GTDB): domain Bacteria; phylum Acidobacteriota; class Terriglobia; order Acidiferrales; family UBA7541; genus Acidiferrum. The sequence continues at coordinate 419,097 of CAVPXU010000008.1, read as the reverse complement.
CGCCTCCCTCCTGGGTGCCTCACCCTCGGGTTTACAAGGGTGGGTCTTGGGTTCCTTTTCTCTTTAGGGGGTCGGAGCTTCAGCTCCGACATTCACCACCAAGAAAATCCGGGCTTCAGCCCTTGAGGACTCCGCTCTCCTGCACAACCCTCAAAACCCAAACAACCTCCCCGCCACCACCACCAACACCAACGTAAACACTGCAATCACAATCTCCCCGATAAATCCCACCGCAAACGGCCGCAATCCCTGCTTCCGCATCTGCTTAAAATTCGTCCGCAGCCCAACCCCCGCAAACGTCAACAAAAACGCCCACCGCGAAAGATTCGCCAAAGCCGTATTCTGATCCTTCGTAAACAATCCCACCGTAGCCAGCAGCGAAATCAATAAAAATCCCAACACAAACTTGGGAAATTTCTGCCACAAAAACGCCGCCTTGTTCGTCACGTTCTGCGCTTGCCCTTTGCTCGCCCAATAAATCGCATACGCCAGCACCACAAATCCAATCAGCGCATTCCGCGTCGTCTTCGTCAGCACCGCCAGTTTCGCCGCCGCATCCGAATACAGCGCGCCCGCCGCCGTAGCCTCCGCGGTATTGTCCACCGCCAGCCCCGCCCATATCCCATACGCGTGATCGCTCAAATGCAGCGAGTGCCCGATCAGCGGAAACGTGAACAGCGCAATCGCTCCCAGTGCCAGAATCGCCGCTATCGCGAACGACGAATCCTCCTCGTCCGCATCGATCGCTCCCTGCGTCGCAATAATCGCGCTCACCCCGCACACCGCCGAGCCCACCGCCAGCAGCGTCGTCAGCTTCGGCTTCAGCCCGAACAGCCGCCCCAGAAACGTCATAAACGCCAGCGATCCCGCAATCTCAATTCCCACCAGTAGCAAACTCACCCCGCCAAGTTTCGCCACATCCCCCAGCAAAAATCGCGATCCCAGCAGCACAATCCCCGCCTTCAACCAAAACTCGTACGTCGCCACGCCCGGCCGGAAAATTTCCGCCACGCCAAACACATTCGAAATCACCAGCCCAATCAAAATTGCCCAAAGCACATACTCAATATTCGGAAAAGGAAAGTGATGCGCCTTCGCATACCCGTTAATATTCTTCTCCAGCAGCTTCCCCGCAAATCCAATCACCGCCAGCAGCGCCACCCCAGGCAGCACCCTGAAAAATTTCCCACTAACCGAAATCTGCGGACTCTCCGCCCGCGGCAGCGCAATAGTCTCAGCCATACCATCCTTTCCCGACCAAAAAATAAACTCAAATCCCCAGAACCAAAATCACAGTGGCACAGGCACTTCTGCCTCTTGAGTCTTCCTTCTCATGTAGCGCTGGCTTCATGCCAGCGCTCTAGGGTTTCTCCACGTAAGGTCGCAGCACTGCTGCCCCCCATGTCCGCAAAATCCCAAATCTCAATCCCCCAACCCCACCAAAAAAACCCCGTCATTCCGAACGAAGTCCGCGCAGTGAGGAATCCCTCCTCGATCCTCCCACGCATCGCCGCCCATGTAGCGCTGGCTTCATGCCAGCGCTCTTGGGTTTCTCCACAGCGCTCTAGGGTTTCTCCACGTAAGGTCCCAGCACTGCAGCCCCATGTCCGCAAAATCCCAAATCCAATCCCCCAACCCCACAAAAAAAAACCCGTCATTCCGAACGAAGTCCGCGAAGTGAGGAATCCCTCCTCAATCCTCCCACGCATCGCCACCCATGTAGCGCTGGCTTTATGCCAGCGCTCTTGGGTTTCTCCACGTAAGGTCGCAGCACCGCGCCCCATGTCCACAAAATCCCAAATCTCAATCCCCCAACCTCACCCCAAAAAAACCCGTCATTCCGAACGAACTCCGCGAAGTGAGGAATCCCTCCTCAATCCTCCCACCCATCGCCGCCCATGTAGCGCTGGCTTCATGCCAGCGCTCTTGGGTTTCTCCACGTAAGGTCGCAGCACCGCGCCCCATGTCCACAAAATCCCAAATCTCAATCCCCCAACCTCACCAAAAAACCCGTCATCCCGAACGAAGTGAGGGACCTGCTTTTCTCCAAATACCATCCCACACCTGAAATTCCTCTTTAGGAGGTCGGAGCTTCAGCTCCGATATTTACCACCAAGAAAATCCGGGCTCCCGCCCCTGAGGACTCCGCCTACCACGGCACCCTAACAATCACCCCCAACTTCACCAACAACGCCGCCACCAACGCCAACAACACCGCCCACGTATCCACCGAAATCCGAATCTTCTCCGCCACGTTTCCCTCCATCACAAAATCGACAATTCCTTCGCGCTTCCCTCCGCAAATTCCCGCAACCAACCCGCCCCCGCGCCAGCCGCCGCCGAATGCGACGCCACCCTCCCAACAATCAACAACGCCGGCGCAGCCAGCGCCGCAAACGAACCCAGCCTCGCCAGCGTAGTCAATTCCACCGCCTGCTCCCGCTGCGAAGCACGCGAAACCACCAAACACGGCGTCTCTCCCGCTATCCCCGATTCCACCAGCCAGTGCGACACGCCCGCATAATCCGCGCCCGGCATATACACCACAACCGTCGTCTCCGAAGTGATTCCCATCACCGGCAGCACCGCCGTCTCCGGTGAACGCGAATACGTCGTGAATAACACATGCGACGCCAGCCGCCGGTCCGTCAACGAAACCTGCGCGGCCGCCGCCGAAGCGAATCCAGCCGAAATCCCCGGCACAATCTCAAACGCAATCTTCTCCGCCCGCAACGCATCGATTTCTTCCGCCGCCCGCCCGAACAACAACGGATCGCCGCCCTTCAGCCGCACAACAACGCGATATTTCCGCGCCGCATCCACTAGCAGCGCATTAATATCCGCCTGCGTCAGCAGCCGGAATCCCGCCCGCTTGCCCACATCAATCCGCACCGCCCGAGCCGGAATCATCTCCAGAATTTCCGCGCTCACCAGCGAATCATGCAAAACAATATCCGCCGCCTCAATCACCCGTGCCGCCTTCCGCGTCAGCAGTTCCGGATCTCCCGGCCCCGCCCCCACCAGATAAACACAGCCACCCGCAGCGCGGGGCGAGTCCTCGAGCCGCGCCGTACTCTCCGACGCGGCCGCCCCGCCAGCCAAAAACTTCTCAAACTCCCCACGCGAAGCCAACTCATGCAACTTCTTCTTCGTCTCCTCCGCATCCACCGATGCCGCCCGCTCCCGCAATCGCGCCTCACCCAACCAATCCACCCACTCCGCATACTCCGGCCGGAACTGCTCCTCCAATTCCTTCCGCAACCTCTGCGCCAACGCCGGGCTCTTCCCATTCGTCGAAATCGCAATCTGCAGGTCGCCGCGCTGCACCACCGATCCATAATAAAAATGGCAGTTTTCAATATCGTCCACCGCGTTGCACAGAATCTGCCGCGCATCCGCTTCGCGAAACACCGCTGCATTCAATTCCGCAATCGCCGTTGCCGCAATCACCAGAAATTTTCCGTCCAGGTCGCCCGCCTCAAACGCCTTGCCCAGCCACGTAATCTCGCCTTTCACCGCTCGTTCCGCAAGTTCTCCCGTAATTTCCGGCGCCACCACCGTCACCCGCGCCCCAGCCTGCAACAACGTCGGAATCTTCGCCGTCGCAATCGCACCGCCGCCCACCACCAGCACCGCGCGGCCTTCCAATTTCACGAACGCGGGAAACAAACTCATCGGTCCTCCACGGAATGCGGTGTAGCCGCCGTCGCCAGATCGCGTTCCGCCTCCGCCGCAGGCGCTCCCGCCAAAATCGTCCGCAGCGTTTCCGTCGTATGCCGCGTCAAAAATTTCTGCAGCGGCTCATTCTCCACACGCTGTTCGTGAAAAGCGTCCAGCAGCCGCGTAATCGCCTCAGGCACTTCATCCGCCGCGCACCGGTAACCCACTGGCCGCGCAATCGCCGCAAATTGCCCCACACTCCCGCCGATGCAAAAATAATAAGCGTCCACCATCTTCCCATTCGCCTTGATCTTCTTCCCCTCAATCCCGATGTCCGCAATCCAGTGCTGCCCGCACGAATTCGGGCACCCGGTAATGTGCAAGCGCAGCTGCTCCTGATAATTCGGAAAGCGTTCTTCCAACTGTTCCGTCAGCCACCGCGCGTACGATTTCGTTTCCGTCAGCGCCAGCTTGCAAAACTCCGATCCCGTGCAAGCTACCGTCCCGCGCACGAACGACGAAGACTCAATCGGCAACCCAGCCGCCGAAAGCTCGCGCGTCACCGTAGCCACATGCTCTTCCGGAATATTCACCAGCAAAAGGTTCTGCATCGGCGTGTTCCGCACATGCCCATCGCCGTAACGCTCCGCCAGATCGGCCGCCACCGTCAACTGCTCCGGCGTAATCCGTCCGCGAATCACCGCCGCGCCAACGGAAAAAAATCCATCCTGCTTCTGCGGAATAACTCCCAGATGATCGCGATGTACCTGCGCCGGAGGCTCCAGCGGCTCTGCAGGATCAAGCGCATACCCAAGCCGCGCTTCCACCGCTGCCAAAAACGATTCCGCCGTCCATCCATGTTCCAGGAAAAGGTATTTCATGCGCGCTTTATCGCGCGAGTGCCGCAGCACTTCCGACTCCCGAAAAACTTCCGTAATCGCCCGCACCACCGGAATCACCTGATTCCATCGCACAAACACATTCAGCGGCACAGCCAAATGCGGCTGCGTAGACAATCCCCCCGCCACGCGCAACGCAAACCCAACTTCCTCCTGCGAACTGTCCGGCCGCCTCCTCCGCGTAGCAACCAACGCAATATCATTAATCTCCGGATACGAGCACCAGTCCGGGCAAGCCGTCACAGAAATCTTGAACTTCCTCGGTAAATTATAAAATTCCGCATTCCCGCCCAACTCCTTGTCCAACTCCTCCACCAGCCCGCTCACATCCGCCAGTTCATGCGCATGCACCCCAGCCAGCGGGCACCCCGTAATATTTCGCGGCACATCCCCGCAAGCCCCGGTCGTGCTCAGCCCGATCGCATACAACCGCTCCAGCAACTCCGGAACATCTTCAATTCGCACCCAGTGCAGTTGCACATTTTGCCGCACCGTAATATCCGCCACGCCATTCCCAAATTGCGAAGAAAGATCCGCGATTGTGCGCACCTGGTGGCTGGTCAGCAGCCCGTTAGGTATCCGGATCCGCACCATGAAAAATGGCCTTGCCCGTCCTTCCCCGCCCGACCCGCCAACCACGCCCTTCCCATCTCCCTGCGTGTAAATTCCCCAAGTCCGGAAATAAGTCGTCAGCCATTCCGGTGGAATCGATCCATGCCCCTCGCGCGCAAACCTCCGGATCTCATCCAAATGTTCCCAGGCATTCTTCTCCCGCTTGAGCCGCTCCACCCGCTGCGCCTTAGTTTCCTTAACCTCACTCATAACCCATGTCCTCATGTAGCCCAGGGCGAGTCCGCGAGCCGGTCCTACGCACCGCAACACGTCACCAAAAACAAAAAGCCCACCTGCCGCTAACTCTGGCAGGTGGGCTTCGAAACTCGTCGATTAAAACGCGCGTTACATCGCGAAGCACCGATTGCCAGAGCGGACAAGCCGACAACAACAGCAGCAACACATGCCGTTCGCGGTCCCGCACTTCTGGCAATCAAGCAACATACAAGCTAAGGGTACGCAGTGTCTCCTACACCGTCAACCACCGCATCCCGCAATTATCAGATGCGTTTCATCAATCCTTTGGATACATCATCTATGTAGTGGCGGGACTTTAGTCCCGTGCCTCTGCCCCCAGCGCCCCAGCGCGGGGCCTCTTGGGTTAGCCGTGTACCCCACCCTGAGTCCCCGAAGGGTGGGTCCTGGGTTTTCTTGCTAGGGGTTTTCTTGCCGTAAAGCTTGGGGTTTTCTTGCCGTATAGCGGGTTTTCCGGCAGTTGTAGCGCCGTGCCTTCAGGCCGGCATCTTGGGTTCTCGCACCAAAAAACCCCATCCCGTCCCTTACTTCCCCTTCTCCGCCGCCCCTCCCACAATCGTCGCCGACTTTATCGTATCCAGCTTCGCAAACTTCCCCGCCATATACTTCTCCCCGCCCTTCTCCATATTCTGCTGCTCTTCCCCTGCGGGGTCCGGATACTGGTCGTAGAACATCTCCACAATATTGATTCCCTTCTCATCGATCGACGCAAACGGCGCAAATCCCTGCCCATCCAGCCCCGTATTGTCCTTCAAATTGATAAACACTTCCGTCGTCCGCGAATTCGGCGCGCCTGTCTTCGCAAACGTCAGCGTCCCCCGCAAATTCTTCTGCGTAACCGGATCGTCCTTGATCGTCGCATGCGCCCACGCCGCATTCACCACCGGATACGCGCTGATCCCAAACTGCGCCACGAAATTCGGAATCACGCGATAGATCCGCATCCCGTCATAATAATGATGCTTCACCAGATTATAAAAACGGTCCGCCCCCAGCGGCGCCCAGTCCCGGTGCACCGTAACCGTGAAATCCCCCCGCGTAGTCACAAATTTCACCTGATAAGTAGCCGGCGCAACATCCTTCAACAACGCCGGCTTAAGCAGAGTCCGGTCATAAGGCGAAGCTGTATGTGTAGTAGCCGTCCCAGTCTTAGCCTTAGCCGCAGGCGCAGGCGTCTGCGCAAATCCACCAACGCAACCCACAAAAGCAAACGCAACAACACTAACCATCACTCTCACAAAACGCATAATAACCCCCATTTGGAGTGCAGCAGCCCATCCGCCGCTCTTAAAACCAAAACCAATCCCACCCCGCCACGATAAATCGTAGCGCTGGCTTTATGCCAGCGCTCTTGGGGTCTTCTTCCCACCCCCCCCCCACATAACCCCCGCGCAAATCCGCGACCCCAAAATCCAATCCCTCCCGCTCAGTGCCCATTCATCTCCCGCGAAACCTTCTGCGCCTCGCTCAACACCCGCAGCGTATTCTCCCCCAATATCTTCCGCACATCCCCTTCCGAATATCCCTTCTTCAACAACGCATCCGTAATCTGCGGCAAATGTGTCACGTCTTCCATTCCCAGCGGCATTACCGCCCCATCAAAATCCGATCCCAGCCCCACGTGATCCACGCCCGCAATCTTCACCGCATGATCGATGTGCTCCACAATCAGCGTCCAATCCACCTTCGGCAGCTTCCCTTCCTTCATGAATTCCCGCACCACTTGATCGCCCGCCGTTCCACTGCACGCCTCATCCGTCCCGCAACGCTTCTTCACATCCTCGGTAATCTGCTTTTCCACCTCGGGATGAGCATTTTCGAAATCGCGAAATTCCTGGCTCAAAAATCCCACGTGATAATTGATCTGGATCACGCCTCCGTGTTTCGCCAGATCCCGAATCATATCGTCGGTCATATTCCGCGCCGCATTGCACAATGTCCTGCATGAAGAGTGCGACGCAATCAGCGGCGCCTTGCTCACTTCCAGCGCGTCGTAAAACGTCTTGTCCGACACGTGCGAAATGTCCACCATCATCCCCAGCCGGTTCATTTCCCGCACCACATTCTTCCCAAAATCCGTCAACCCGTTGTGTTCCGGCTTCGCCGTCGACGAATCCGCCCACTCGTTATTTTGCATGTGCGTCAACGTCATGTACCGCACACCCAGCGCAGCGAACGTCCGCAGCACCGCCAGATCGTTCCCCATCATGTGCCCGCCTTCCACTCCCATCAGCGCGGCAATCTTGTGCTGCTTCTTCGCTTCCCGAATATCGTCCGCGGTCGTCGCCAGCATCATGTCGTTCGGATGCCTGCGCACCGTCTCGCGTACCGCATCGATCTGGTCCAGCGCCTGCTTCACCGCGTCCGGCCCCAGAATTTTTCCGTTGATCCATATGGAAAAGAAAATCGCGGTCAGCCCGCCGTCGCGCATCCGCGGAATATCGATGTTCCCGTCCGTGTGCGGCACCGCAATATCAAATTGAGGATCAAGCAGCCGCTGCGTAGTATCGTCATGGGTATCCACCACAATCGACGAAAAGTGCAGCTTCTTAGCCTTCTCCGACACCCCGTCACTCTGCCCCGCCACAAACACACCAGCTCCCACCACCAAACAAACACAAATCAACAATATAGCCCTAGTCATCCCCACCCCCCGTCCATCCCATGTAGCCGCCAATGTAGTGGCGGGACTTTAGTCCCGTGCTTCTGCCCCCAGCGCCCCAGCGCGGGGCCTCTTGGGTTCCTTCACCCTTACCTGCTTCCTTCTTGGGTTTCTCTTCTCTCCATCCCCTCCTTAGGGGGTCGGACCTTCAGGTCCGACATAAAACTCTCTCAACCTCTGGGCTTTAGCCCCTGAGGACTCCGACACAAAACCAACGTCACCCCGTTCCCCCCGCCACACCTTCCGGCCTCTCTCGCACCGCCGCCTTCAAATAATCCCCATTCGTCTGCGCAATCACTTCCAACGGGATCTGCTTCGGGCACGCCGCCTCGCACTCCCCGATATTCGTGCAATTCGCAAATCCTTCCACATTCATCTGCCGCACCATCGCCAGCGCCCGCCGGTCCCGTTCCGCCTGCCCCTGCGGCAAATGTCCCAGGTGCGAAATCTTCGCGCCAACAAACAACGACGACGCCGCATTCGGGCAAGCCGCCACGCAAGCCCCGCATCCAATACACGCCGCCGCATCCATAGCCAGGTCGGCCGCCTGCTTCGCCACAGCAATCGTGTTCGCGTCCTGCGCTCCACCGGTAGGCGCGGTAATAAATCCCCCCGCCGCAATAATCCGGTCGAACGATCCGCGATTCACCACTAGATCCTTCACCACCGGAAACGCCTTCGCGCGCCACGGCTCCAGGTAAATGACGTCGCCATCTTTAAAGTGCCGCATGTGCAGCTGGCAAACGGTCGTTCCCTTGAACCCTCCGTGCGCCCTCCCATTGATCATGAATCCGCACATCCCGCAAATCCCTTCGCGGCAATCGTGGTCAAACGCAATCGGATCCTCGCCCTTCTGGATCAAACTCTCGTTCAGCACATCTAGCATCTCCAGAAAAGACATGTGCTCATTCGCGTTCGGCACCTCATAGCGCACCAGCCCGCCGTGATCCTTCGCATTCTTCTGCCGCCAAACGTGAAGTGTCAGTTTCACTTGTAGCTCCGTTGCGACGGGTGCACATACTCAAACGTCAGCGGTTCCTTGTTCAACGCCGGCGCGGCGCCTTCTCCCCGATACTCCCACGCCGCCACATACGAATAATGTTCGTCGTCCCGCAACGCCTCGCCCTCCGGCGTTTGAAACTCCTCACGGAAATGCCCGCCGCAAGATTCCTTGCGCTCCAATGCATCGCGGCACATCAGCTCCGCCAGCTCGAAAAAGTCCGCCACCCTCCCGGCCTTTTCCAAAGACTGGTTGAACTCTTCATTCGTTCCCAACACCTTCACATTCTTCCAGAACTCTTCGCGCAACGCGGGGATCAGCGTAAGCGCCTTGTTCAACCCCGCCTCATTTCGCGCCATCCCGCAATAATCCCAAACAATTTTCCCCAGCTCGCGGTGAAAAGAATCCACGGTGCGCGTTCCATTTCCATTCAGCAGCTTCTTCGTAATCGCCGCCGTATTCGCAACCGCTTCTTTCACCGCCGGCGCATCCACCGAAACCTTCGCGGGCTTCGCCGTAGCCAGATAATTTCCGATCGTATAAGGAATAATGAAATATCCGTCCGCCAATCCCTGCATCAACGCACTCGCGCCCAATCGATTCGCCCCGTGGTCCGAAAAATTCGCTTCCCCCAGCACAAACAGCCCCGGGATCGTCGACATCAGGTTGTAATCCACCCACAACCCGCCCATCGTGTAATGGATTGCCGGATAAATCCGCATCGGCACTTCATAAGGATTCTCGCCGGTGATGCGTTCGTACATCTCAAACAAGTTTCCGTAACGCTCCGCAATTTTCTGCTTCCCCAGCCGCTTGATCGCTTCCGAAAAATCCAGGTAAACGCCAAGCCCCGTCTCGCCCACGCCGCGCCCCGAATCGCATTCCGCTTTCGCCGCGCGCGAAGCAATGTCTCGCGGCACCAAATTCCCAAAACTCGGATACCGCCGCTCCAGATAATAATCGCGCTCGTCTTCCGGTATCGATGCCGGCGGCCGCTTATCTCCTGGCGTCTTGGGCACCCAGATTCGCCCGTCATTCCTCAGCGATTCGGACATCAGCGTCAGTTTCGACTGGTACTCCCCCGCCACCGGAATGCACGTCGGATGAATTTGCGTGAAACACGGATTCGCAAACAATGCCCCGCGTTTGTAAGCCCGCCAGATCGCCGTGGCGTTGCAACCCTTCGCGTTCGTCGAAAGATAAAATACGTTCCCGTATCCGCCCGTCGCCAGTACCACCGCATCGCCAATGTGTACTTCAATCTTCCCGTCGCACAAATCCCGCGTAACAATCCCCCGCGCCTGCCCGTCTACCACAATCAGGTCCAGCATCTCCGTCCGCTCGTTCATTGTCACCGTGCCGAGCCCGATCTGCCGCTCCAACGCCTGGTAAGCGCCCAGCAAAAGTTGCTGCCCCGTCTGCCCCCGCGCATAAAACGTCCGCGAAACCTGCGCGCCGCCGAACGACCGGTTGTCCAGCAATCCGCCGTACTCCCGCGCGAACGGCACGCCCTGCGCCACGCACTGGTCGATAATGTTCACGCTCACCTGCGCCAGCCGGTACACGTTCGCTTCGCGCGAGCGAAAATCTCCGCCCTTCACCGTGTCGTAGAACAACCGGAAAATGCTATCCCCGTCGTTGTGATAATTTTTCGCCGCGTTGATCCCGCCCTGCGCCGCAATCGAATGCGCCCGCCGCGGGCTGTCTTGATAACAGAAACACTGCACGTTGTAGCCCAGTTCTCCCAGGCTCGCCGCCGCCGCTCCTCCCGCCAGCCCCGATCCCACCACAATAATGTTGTACTTCCGCTTGTTGGCCGGATTAATCAGCTTGAGCTCAAACTTGTGCTTGTCCCAGGCCTGCTCAATCGGCCCTGTTGGGGCATGCGAATTTAATCCCATCGAATCAGGCTCCCTAAACAGGCTTGATCACGCCGGTCAACACCCCAACCGGGATCGAAATGTAGCCAATAGCTATCAGGATAGCGAAAACTTTTGCGAACAATCGCAACCACGGCGTGTACACCGGATGGCTTATCCCCAGCGACTGAAACATGCTCCACAATCCGTGATACAGGTGATAGCACAGCATCGTCATCGCAATAATGTAGAACAGTGAAACCTGCCATACCTGAAATCCCAGCACCACATTGTTGTACACGTTGTGCTCATCGAACGGCGCTCCCGGATGCACCGCGCCAAACGTGAATTGCGCCAGGTGAAACAATATAAACGCCAGAATTATCGGCCCGCTCCACATCATTGTCCGCGAAGCATACGTCGAATGAAGGTTCACCTTCTTCGCATACTTGATCGGCCGCGCCTCCCGCTGCAATATCCACAACTGAAACGAAGACCAGATGTGCAGCACCACCGCCACCAACAAAATAATCCGCGTCGTCCACAACAGCGCCCCCAAAGTCTTCAGCAGCGCCGCATAATGATTGATTTTTTCCGGCCCCTCAAATATCTGCAGGTTCCCCGCCAGGTGTCCCACCACAAATCCAAAAAGCGCCACGCCCGTAACCGCCATGACCGCTTTCTTCCCAACCGTAGTCTGCCAGAAGCGCAAACTCCCGGCCTGTACATTCGCCGATGCCGCCGCAGCGCTCATGAATTATATCGTCCCTTAAAATTGTGGTATTTGATGCCAACGCTTGCGAATAAAAACTGAAGTTCCGTGAATAATCTACCCGAATCAGGCTGGGTTGTCGTGGGAGACATGCCCTCTCCGCCGCCAGTGTCCCGAAAAATTCTTGTGGAGCGCCATCCAATCGGCGCGGTGGGAATCCGCAATTTCAGTATAGGCACTCCCCCCCACCAAACGCAACCCACCGTAGCGCGCTGGCTCTGTAGCGCTGGCTTTATGCCAGCGCTCTTGGGTTTCCCTGGCCGCCCCACCCGGAGTCCGCGAAGGGTAGCTCTTATGTTCCCGTAGTGGCGGGTCTTCAGACCCGTCTCTCTTGTGTTCCTCTTGGAATTTCCTGAATTCTTCCCGTGCCCGACACGCTGCCGTAATTCTCCCTTTCAATTTTCCCTCCCAAGCACCCTCCCCCACAAAAATTCTTGCGAGAACCCTCCGAACAGACGAACATACTAACTAACCAGGCGGAGGCATCACCGCACCTCCTCGAATTCCCTTCCCGCGGTACGGAGATTCGCAAGATCATGGCGACCACCCTCGTGTCCGAACTCGAAAAGCTCGCTTCCGCCCTCGCGGAAGATGAATCCTCCGCCTCAACAATCTCCATGCCCACTCTCGCCGAAAAAATCGCCAAAGAACTTCGCGTAAAGGTAGATGAAGTCGCCATCCTCGCCGTCTCCAACCGCTGGCGTCATCTCCATTTCCTCGTCCCCGCCGCTCTGAAAAATGTCGGCTTCGTTCCGCTCACCAGCAACTCCGCTCTCGCCGCGCGCACCGCCCGCGAAAGCCGCGCCGAAATTAACAATAATTTTTCCGCCGTGCGTCACGCCACCGTTTTCGAAGGCGTCAAAGCAGCCACCACCAGCGGCGAATCCATTCAAAAAATTATCAGCGCTCCCATCCTCAACGACGGCAAAGTCGTCGGCGTAATCCAGATCAGCCGCAAAGGCGAATCCGCCGCAACCGCCGGCGCCGATTTCACCACCGAAGATCTAGCCAAGGTCCAAGCCCTCTCCCGCCCCCTTGGCAAACTGGTTGACGCCCTGGCCGGCGAATAACCCTAGTAGCGCTGGCTTTATGCCAGCACTCTTGGCTTCCCCTCTTGGCTTCCTGTAGCGCCGCGCCTTCAGGCCGGCATCTTGGGTTTCCGTGCCCTCCAGTAGCGCCACGATAAATCGTGCCCCAGACGAGTCCGCGAGCCATGTAGCGCTGGCTTTATGCCAGCGCTCTTGGGTTCCTCATGCCCACACCAAAAAATAAACCCGTCATCCCGAACGAAGTGAGGGACCTGCTGTTCTCTTGCTCTTCCGTTCAGAACAACCCCCGTCATTCCGAACGCTTCGAAGGTGGCCTCTCGATTTCTCTCGCTCGCCACTAGAAGTTATCTCATAAACACGTTCAAAGCACTGGGCGGTTGAAGTTTATGGCCAATGGCGTAAATCAAGAATGTGGACCTCACCGACGCCCAGTGGGCGGTGCTTAAACCACTATTTCGTCCGAAACGCCGGGACGATGGGCGTGGCCGGCCGTGGCAAGATACGCGAGCGGTGCTGAACGGTGTCTTTTGGGTTTTGCGCACCGGCGCTCCTTGGCACGATCTGCCGCGTCGTTATCCTCCCTACCAAACCTGTCATCGCCGCTTCCAGCAGTGGCAGCGCTCTGGGCTGCTTACCCGGCTGCTGCAGAAACTGGCGGAAGACTTACGTGATCGAGGAAAGCTGGACCTGAGCGAATCGTTCATCGATGCCACCTTCAGTTCGGCGAAAAAAGGGGCTCTGCTGTCGGCCCTACTCGCCGCGGCAAAGGCAGCAAAATCATGGCGATCAGCGACGGCCATGGTCTTCCTCTCGCCATACACGTGGCCAGCGCTTCGCCCCATGAAACAAAACTCGTCGAACCCACGCTCCAGCGACGCTTCCTCGCGGAAACTCCCGAGCGCTTGATCGGCGATCGCGCTTACGACAGCGATCCGCTGGATGCGCAGATTCGTGAACGCTTCGGTGTGCAGTTAGTTGCTCCGCACAACCCCACACGCAGCCGGAAGGCCACGCAAGATGGCCGCGTACTGCGCCGCTATCGCCGCCGCTGGAAAATCGAGCGCTTGTTCGCCTGGCTTCATAATTTTCGTCGCGTGGTCATCCGCTGGGAATACTACCCAGAAAATTTCCTCGGCATGGTGCAGCTTGCTTGTGCCGTCATCCTCCTGAGGTATTTATGAGATGGCTTCTAGCCACTCGCCCCGTCGCCCCAACAACCACGCGAACTACATTGACACTGCCTCTCAAGCTTGTTACTTTTTCAATGGTGCAAAATATTTTGCTCGAAAAAATCCATCTGGACGGTGACCCAGCACAATGGCGTTCGTAGCGAAGAAGATTTTCCTGACCAAAGGTGTGGGGAAACATCGCGAGAGGCTTTCAAGCTTCGAGCTGGCACTACGAAACGCAGGCATCGCGGCGTGCAACATCGTCCGCGTCAGTTCCATTTTTCCGCCCAACTGCAAACTCATTTCCCGCAGTGAAGGTTTGAAGCTCATCAAGCCCGGTCAGGTCGCTTTCACCGTCATCAGCGAAAATTCCACCAAGGAACCCCATCGCCTCATCGCCGCCAGCATCGGCCTCGCTCTTCCCAGCGAACGCCCGATGTACGGTTACTTGAGCGAGCACCATTCTTTCGGTGAAACCGAAGAAGTCGCCGGCGAATACGCCGAAGAGCTAGCCGCCGAAATGCTCGCCACCACCCTCAACGTCGAATTCGATCCCGATCTCTCCTGGGACGAAAAAAAAGAAGTTTATCGCATCTCCAACAAAATCGTCCGCACCATGAACATCACCCAATCCGCCGTTGGCGACAAGCGCGGCCTCTGGACCACCGTCCTGACCGCCGCAGTCCTGCACGGCGACGACGACTAATCACTCCGAGTAGGGTTGCAGCTCCGCTGCGCCCCGCCGTTGCCCTTAACTCTTGGCTTCACGTAGTGGCGGGACTTTAGTCCCGTCCCTTTTGGGCTACAACAGCGTCCCTCTAAAGTTCCCTTTGCTCCCGCAAGGCACGACAAATCGTGCCCACGGCAAGCCATGTAGCGCTGGCTTTATGCCAGCGCTCTTGGGTCACCTACCTGATGGGCAGCCTTTGCCTACAGAATCCGCATTCCAACCAGGAGAATACGATTCCCTTTCACAAGCCGCATGCATTGTTTAGATTGGCGAACGCTGCGAATGGGGGGAATTGGCAAGCGGGTTGCAATCCCTTAGACGAGGCAGCGCTAAAGCCGGGCGGCAAATTGCCGATAACCGGGTTGGTAGCTGATTGACGTCTCAGAGGAGGACATACTCATGTCCGTCTTAGGTATTGCGGGTAGCAGTTTGTTTAGTCTCCTTTCGCAAATTCAGAGCACCCAGAGTAATCAGGGAAGCCAGACACAGACGAATCAGGGCGCGCAGAGCAAGCGGCAGCAATTTCGGCAAGAGTTCCAGCAGCTTGGCCAGGACTTGCAGTCGGGGAATCTTTCCGCGGCGCAGTCGGACCTTGCCACGTTGCAGCAGAATGCGCCACAAGGCAGTCCGGCGAGCAGGTCATCGCAAAGCAATTCGCAAAGCAATAGTCCAATCGCGCAGGCATTCAACCAACTGTCGCAGGATCTGACTTCCGGTAATCTTTCATCGGCGCAGCAGGATTTTGCCACGATCCAGCAGGACTTCCAGAATCAGGCTACGCAGGGGCAATCGACGCAAGGGTATTCTCATCACCACCATCATCGTGGCGGCGGTGGCGGCAGTGATAGCGGTTCGAGCGGAGTGGGCGCGGTCAGCCAGTTGTTTACCCAGTTAGGATCGGCGCTGCAATCGGGAAATCTTTCCAGCGCGCAGCAAGTGTACAGTTCGCTGCAGCAGGACCTGTTGAAGTATGCGCGGGGTGGGAACACTACGGCGGCGGCGACTTCGACGTCATCGGGAACGGCCGGGACGACTGGGGTTTCGATCACCGCTTAAGAAGGCTTTTGCTGTTACAAATTTTGTTTTGTCTCACGCGGGGCCTGGCAACGCTGTGCCCCCTCCCCCACGTAGACGGCCCGCCTTGGAAGGCGAGCCCTACAAAGGCGCGGTAGCTTATCAAGCGCCTAACCCAGGAAGAAGACCAACGGCAGGTCCCTCGCTGCGCTCGAGATAACAGTGTTTTTTTTTGCACTTAGGTTGTCAGTGCGAACCCCAAGAACACAGTCAGGAGTGACTGTGCCACTAGCACCCCGGACGTGACTCCGACTCGTTCGATCTAACACCGTGATAGGCTATTTGCGTGTTGGTCCTTTGCGGGTTGGGAGGATCGAAATGGGCTACTACGCCCTGTTCTATGAAGTTGTCGACAATTTTGTCGAGTTGCGCGCTCCGTTTCGCGAAGAACACCTGAAACTGGCCGACCAGGCGAATCAACGGGGCGAACTGGTTTTGGCAGGCGCCCTGGCGGAACCCGCGGATGGAGCGCTAATCATCTTTCGCGGCGAAGATCCTATGGCCGCTTCCTCTTTCGCAGAAAACGATCCGTACGTCCGGAATGGTCTGGTGAAGCATTGGGAAGTGCGTCCGTGGACGGTGGTTGTGGGAGGCGAAGCAAGAAATAAGGTGAGTGAGATCCAAGGAGAATCCTGAGATGGTAGTGCGATTCTGGTCGGCACGAACAACGCAAGTGCGATTTCCCGATTACCTGCGACACTTTAACGAAAACGTGCTGCCCCGTTTGTGCGCGGTGGATGGGTTCCTGGAGGCGCGAGTGATTTCGCAGTCCGACGGCGTCGTGGTGCAATTCATCGCGGAGACGTTGTGGTCTTCGATGGAAGCGATCGATCGTTTCGCAGGACCGGACCGGGATGCAGCGGTGATCGCAGATGAAGCGTTACATTTATTGACGTCGTATGACCACCGGGTGCGGCATTATGTGGTGGATTTGTGCGAGGACCGGCGGACGGCGAAGGTGCCGGTGTAGCGTGGGCTCCTTATGACCCCAAGAGGCTTACCCCAAGAGGCTTACCCCAAGACGCTGGCATAAAGCCAGCGCTACATTGCGGTTGGGTTGCCGGTTGTTTTTGGAGTGTTAAACTGGTTGGATACGACTATGACACCCAAGACCCTTTACGAAAAAATCTGGAATAGCCACGTTGTACATGAAGAAGCGGGAAAGCCTTCGCTGATTTATATCGATCGCCATTTGATTCATGAAGGCACTTCGCCGCAGGCGTTTGCCGGGCTGAAGGCCGAGGGGCGCAAGGTGCGGCGGCCCGACCTGACGTTTGCGGTGATGGACCATTCTGTGCCGACGAAAGACCGGCTGCTGCCCATCGTGGATCAGGACGCCAAGCTGCAGTTTGAGGCGTTGGAACAGAATTGCCGGGAAACGGGCGTGCGCCTGTTCGATATGCACAGCAAGAATCAGGGGATCGTGCACATTATCGGGCCGGAGTTGGGAATTACGCAGCCGGGACAGACGATCGTTTGCGGCGACAGTCACACTTCCACGCATGGCGCGTTTGGCACGCTGGCGTTTGGCATTGGCACGAGCGAAGTGGAACACGTGTTGGCCACGCAATGCCTGGTGCAGAGCAAGTCGAAGACGATGCACATTGTGGTGAATGGAAAGCGGCCGAAGGGCGTGACCGCGAAAGACATTATTCTGGCGATCATCGGCAAGATCGGGATCGGCGGCGGCACTTCGCACGTGGCGGAATATGGCGGCGATGCGATTCGCGAACTGTCGATGGACGGCCGGATGACGGTTTGCAATATGACGATTGAAGGCGGCGCGCGGGCGGGCATGGTGGCGCCGGACGACACGACGTTTGCGTATCTGGAAGGGCGGCCGTTTGTGCCGCGCGGGAAGGAATTTCAAGATGCTGTGGAGCGGTGGAAGCTGCTAACGACCGACGATGGCGCGAAATTTGATATGACTGTGGAATTGCGCGCGGAGGAGATTGGTCCGCAAGTTACCTGGGGAACGAATCCCGGCATGGTGACCGGCGTGAACGGACGCGTGCCGGACCCGCACGATTTCAAGGACTTGAACGATCAGAAGGCGACGGAAAGCGCGTTGAAATATATGGGTTTGAAACCGGGCACGCCGATTGTGGACATCCCGGTGGACCGCGTGTTTATCGGATCGTGCACGAATTCGAGGCTCGACGATTTGCGGGCGGCAGCGCAACTGGTGGCGGGCAAGCACATCGCGAAGAACATCAAGCAAGCGCTGATTGTGCCGGGTTCTCGCGGGATCAAGGCGCAAGCGGAGAAAGAAGGATTGGACAAGATCTTCGCCGAAGCCGGGTTTGAGTGGCGCGATGCGGGCTGCAGCATGTGCATCGGCATGAACGCGGATGTGTTGCCGCCACACGAACGAAGCGCGAGCACATCGAATCGCAATTTTGAAGGGCGGCAGGGTCGCGACAGCCGGACGCATTTGGTGAGTCCGGTGATGGCGGCGGCCGCGGCGATTGCGGGGCATTTTGTGGATGTGAGGGAGTTTGATGTGGCGAAGGTGGAGTGACGGATAGTCGGGAGTCGAGAGTTTGTAGTTGGGAGTAAGAGGGTTGGGAGGCGGGACGCGGTGGTTGAGATCCTTCGTGGGGACTCCTCAGGATGACAGCGTTTTTTTTGTGGTAATGGTGGGAGTTAGAGTCGCTTAGAGTTTGGATTCTGATTTTGGGAGAGCTTGTAGATGAAACCGTTTATTACGCATACTGGGCTGGTTCAACCGATTGACAAGGTGAATGTGGATACGGACCAGATGGTGCCGAAGCAATTTTTGAAGGCACTGACGCGGCAGGGATTTGGGCGGAAACTTTTTTATGATTGGCGATATTTGCAACCGGGCGAAAGGCCGAATCCGGAGTTTGTGCTGAATTTTCCGCGTTATAGGGGAGCTTCTGTTTTATTGGCGCGCGCGAATTTTGGATGTGGGTCTAGCCGCGAGCACGCTCCATGGGCGATTGGGGATTACGGGTTTCGCGTGATTCTTGCGCCCAGTTACGCGGATATTTTTTATAACAATTGTTTCAAGAACGGGATCTTGCCCGCGGAGTTGACGGAAGCGCAGATTGAAGAACTTTTTCAACGGACGGAAAAAGAAGAGGGGTATTCGCTTACCGTGGACCTGCCGAGCCAGACGGTGAAGGACAAGCACGGGTTGGAGTTCAAGTTTGAGATTGCGCCTTCGCGGAAAGAAGTTTTGTTGAAGGGGCTGGATGATATTGGCACTTCCTTGCTGCAGATTGACAAGATCAACGCGTATGAGGCGGCGAATCGGAAGACGGCGGAGATGTATGAAGCGGTGGATGTGAAGAATTATTAGGGAGTTGGGAGTTCGTAGTCGGGAGTTAAGAGTAATCCAAGAGAGCACAGGCAGGAGTGCTTCTGCCACTGGTGGGTTTTGCTTGTTGGGGTCGAAGAGAGATTCTTTCCGCAAAGGGCGCGGAAAGGGCGGCGGTCCCTGCGCGGACTCCGTTCGGAATGACGGGTAACTTTTTGTGGTAAAACCCAAGATGCCGGCCTGAAGGCTCGGCGCTACAACGGCAAGAGAACCCAAGACCCACCCCTCGCATAAGGCGCTCGAGTTGGGCCCCCCAAGAATTAGGACGGATCGGTTTTAATTGCGGACTCCTGACTACTGACTCCCGGCTGGTTTTCTTTATTTTTCGCGCCACCAGGGTTTGAAGTAGACGCGGCCTTCGAAGATGGGTTCAGGGGCTTCTGGGGCGGCGGGCTCACCTAATAATTCGGCGAAGACAATTCCCGCTACTACGAGGCCGGCGCCTTTCCAGGCGCGCGAGCTGAGGCGTTCGTGCAGGAAGAGGTAGGACGTGATTACCGCGAAGACTGGTTCGAGGGCGAAGAGGATGGCGGCGTGGCCGGGCGAAGTGTATTGCTGGGCCCACAGTTGAACGGTGAACGCTACCGCGGTGGCGAAGACAGCGCAGATTAGAATTGCACCGAAGAGCGGCCAGCCACAATCGAAGCGAACAGGTTGCCAGTGGATTGCGCCGGCGAAACCCATCAGCGGCCAAGCCATCAGCGCGCATCCGGCCACTTGGATCACGCTAAGCGCAGAGACGGAATGTTCCTGGGAGTATTCGCCGACTAGAATGATGTGCACGGCATAAAAGCCCGAGCCGATGAAGGTGAGAACGTCGCCGCGATTCAGGTAGCGCAAGCCCTCGGCCGGAACGGTGAGGAAATACAGACCAACCAGAGCGGCGAAGGCGCCGGCATAAATCCACTTTGTGAGCGTGCGGCCCCAGAATACGGCGAGCAGTAGCGGAACCAGGACCACGCTGGAACCGGTGACGAAGCCGGAGTTGGTGGCGGTGGTGTATTGCAGGCCGGCGGTCTGAAAGCAATATCCGGAAAACATGAAGAAGGCGAGGCGCATGCCGGGGAAGATTTCGCCGCGCTGGATTCTGCCCACGACGCGAGGGCGAAACAGCGCCATGAGCACGGCGGCTATGGTGAAACGCACAGCGAGAAAGATGAAGGGCGAGGAATGATCGAGGCCGGTCTTCACAACAACGAACGTCACGCCCCAGAGGAGCGAACAGAACATGAGCGACAGATCGGCTTGCAGTTTGCGATTCATGGAGGAAATGCGCGTCCCAAGTCCTAGCCAGTGTAGCCGCAAAGCCGCAGCGGACGAAGCGATGTCCATGGGATTACGTTAGGCATGCTTGACTTGACTCCAGCGGACCGTGCTGTACATTCTCGTCTTATGCCCTTCCGCCACAGGCTTCGCGCTGTTTCCTGCTGGATTTTTACGTTGCTCCTTATCAGCACCTTACCTCACGGAGCTTTCGCAAAAGATACCTGGATCGAAGTCCGGTCTCCGCATTTCCCAGTGATCAGCAATGGTGGCGACAAGGAAGCGCGGAAGATGGCCGACCAATTCGAGCAATTCCGCGAAGTGTTTCACACCACGTTTCCGATATGGCGAGTGGACCTGGGCAAGCCGCTGATTATTTTTGCGTTGAAGAATGAAGAATCCCTGAAAACGTTGATTCCGGCTTATTGGGAGGGCAAAGGCCGCGCGCATCCCGCGGGGCTGTATATGCCGGGAGAAGAACGGCATTACGTGGCGGTTCGGACGGACGTGGAGACCGACAATCCGTATCAGATCGTGTATCACGAATACACGCACGCGATCATGAACCTGAATTTTCGTGAATTGCCGGTATGGCTAAGCGAAGGACTGGCGGAGTTTTATGGAAATTCCGTCATTCAGGACAAGGATGTGGAGATCGGAAAGCCTTCCCCGTACCACCTACAGGAACTGCAGACGGAGCGGCTGATTCCGATCAATGAGCTGCTGATGGCGGATCGCACTTCGCCGTATTACAACGAAGCCAACCACGCGACCATGTTTTACGCGGAGTCGTGGGCGATCGTGCATTACCTGATGATGGATCCGGAGGCACGCAAGCAGCAGCTGTTCACGAAATTCCTGACTTCGTGGGACGCCAGCGGCGACCAACTGGACGCGGCGGAGAAGGCGTTCGGGGATTTAAAGAAATTTGAAGCGCTGATGGAGGCGTACGCGAGACAGCGGGCGTTTTACGTGACCAAGATCAGTACGACGATTCACGGCGACCCGAAAAGTTTTACCAGCAGGGTGCTGCCTGCGGCGGAAGTGGATGCGCAACGCGGACTTTTTTATGCGCACACCGCGCGGCCGAAAGAAGCAATGGCCGCCATTGACGACGCCATCAAGGAAGATCCGAAGCTGCCGCTGGCTTATGAGGCGCAGGGATTTCTGGCGTATACGCAACAGGAATTTCTGCCAGCGGAAGCTTCGTTTCAGCACGCCATCGAACTGGGAACCACGGACTACTTTCCTTATTACTTTATTGCGCAGGCGCAGTTGAGGAATGGAAGGCCGACGCCGGAGCAAGCCACAAAGATCATCGAGAATCTGGACAAAGCAATTCAGATGAATCCGCAATTCGCTCCGGCCTACTCCGCGCTGGCTTCGGTGTATTCGGCGAATCCGGCAACGTATGAGAAGGCGTATGTAGCCGGGCGGAAGGCTATTGAATTGGAACCGGGGAACCTGACCTACGCGACTAGCTACGGATACGTTTTAGCGAATACGGGGAAAACGGCGGATGCGAAGGCGCTGGCGGTACGGATTCAGCAGGCGGCAAAGACTCCCATGGACCGCGCAAATGCGCAGCAACTGCTGGCGGTGGTTGCGGCCCGGGAACAGTACGATAAACAAGTTGCCAAGACGTACCGGCAGGCCAACGAGCAGCATGCCGCGCCGGTGACAGCCGACGGGCAGAAGAGCGTTGAGGTTCCGGCGACGCACGACGATCGTCCTCCCGCTTCGGCGAAGCCGACGACAAGTGCGAGTGGCAACGCGACGGCTTCGGCTGATGCGCACCGCGGCGAGTCCGAATATGCCGTGGAGGGAAATATCTCAGCTGTCGATTGCGCCACGAACCCGGGTAAAGTGACTATCGCCGTCGGCAGTTCCGCGCTGAGTTTTCGTTTTCAAAATATAGCGGGAGTGGAAGTGGTGACGACCGCGAAGCAAGATTCCGGAAACGCACCGGCTTGCGACGCGTGGAAAGGCCGCCGCGTTCGCATTTATTTCTACAAGGCGAAAGACAAACAGACGACCGGCGACCTGAACACGATTCAATTCTTCTGATACACGGTTTTGCCGTTGACGACGGTGCGAAGCACTTCGGTCTTGAGGAACTCGCGCGGTTCGATTTTCGTAAGATCCTGGGAAAGAATGATGAAATCGGCAAATTCGCCGACCTTCAATTCCCCTTTCTTCCCTTCCATGAACTCGGCATACGCCGATCCTGAAGTGTATGCGCTGATGCAATCGGCCAACGGAAGTTTTTCTTGCGGGATCCAGCCGCCGGGAGGATCGCCGTCAATGCCTTCGCGGGTGAAGCAAGCGTAGAGCCCGCGGAGAGGATTGATGGGCTCGACGTCGTAGTCCGTGCCGAAAGCGAGCCTGGCGCCGGCATTCTGCAGGGATTTCCAGGCGTAAGCGCCTTTGGAGCGTTCGGGACCGAGGCGCTGTTCAGCCCAACGCATGTCATTGGTCTCATGCGAAGGCTGCATGGAAGCGATGACCTGCAATTTTCCGAAACGAGGCATATCTTCGGGAGCGACGACTTGTGCGTGCTCGATGCGGTCTCTGCGGTCGCGGGGAGGGTTGACGCGCACGAGGGATTCGAAAGTGTCCAGTGCGACGCGGTTGGCTTTATCGCCGATGGCATGAAAGGCGATTTGAAATCCCAGGCGATCGCGTTCGATAGCCATGGCCTTCACCTTTTCGGGATCCATGGTGAGGATGCCGCTGGTGGAAGGATCGTCGGAATACGGGGCGAGAAGCGCGGCGGTGTGTGTGCCGAGCGCGCCATCAAGAAAGCCCTTGAGCGCTCCCGTTTTGAGCCAAGGATCGGTGGTGCCGCCCTGAGCGCGCATGTTCTGCAAATCGTCGGTGGAAGCCGTGAACGGCAACCATTCGGTGATGCGGACGGTGAGCTTCTTTTCCAGTTTGAGATCGTTGTACACGCCAAAATCGTCCCAGGTGGAAAAATCCTGAGCAGAGGTGACGCCGTTTTGCGCGAGCTCCTGCAGAACCAGTTCAATTCCCTTCCGGCGTTCTTCTTCCGAAGGATCGGGAATGCGTTGGGTTACCATTTCCGTGGCGGTTTCTTTCAGCAAACCGTTGGGTTCACCGTCGGCAAAGCGCGCGATCTCGCCTCCCACCGGGTTCGGAGTGTCCGGATTAATCTCCGCGTGCTTCAGGGCCAAGGAGTTGGCAACGGCGATGTGGCCAGAGATGTGATCGAGATAAACGGGATTGTTTGGCGCGGCCTGGTCGAGTTGGAGACGCGTAGGAAAACTCTGATCGGCCCAGCGGGATTGATCCCAGCCGCTACCGAGGATCCATTCGCCGGGTTTGTGCTGAGCAGCGGCGGCTTTGACGAGTTTGAGAACGTCGTCAACGGAAGTGGCGCTGTTGAGTTGAAGAGTGAGCTTGTCGCGGCCGGCACCGCCAATGTGAGTGTGAGCGTCGTTGAAGCCCGGCATTACGAAGTGTCCGGCCAATTGAATCACATCGTTCGATTCGGCGCCGCCGCAATCCAGCAAAATCTGGGTGATCGTGCCGATGCAGAGGATTTGCCCATCGCGCGTGGCCATGGCATCGGCCCAGGGATGTTTGGGATCGTTGGTGTAAATGCGGCCGTGGAGGTAATACGTTGTGGGATCAAGCTTTGCTTTTGCTGTTTGCGCAACGCTTTGTTGCGAGAGCGCCGCACATCCGAAAGCAATCACAAACAGAATCGCGCTGCGCGCAAAAAACTGCAGCGGCAAATTCATTGCGACTTCTCCGCAGCCAAACCGGAAACACCCAGGAGGGTCAGAAGTACGCGCTTGAGACCCAGTTCCCTGTCCGTGGGCTCATACCATTCCTGGAGCGAATGGGCGCCGCCGCCATTTCCGCCGGCGCCGATGGAGATCGCTTCGATGCCCATCGAGAGGGGGATGTTGGCGTCGGTGGAGGAACGTTCGTTGCGGGACTTATTGCCAATAACGTCATCGGCGGCGCGAAGCGCAGCCAGTAGCGCGGAATCGGCTGGGAGATCGCCACCGGGGCGGCTACCTATCAGATTGAGTTTCCATTCCAGTTTGCCGCGGCTGCGATCGCGCGAATTGTCCATCTCATCCTTGACGCCTGCAGCCATGCATTCGCGCAACGCGCTTTCCATGCGGACGATCTCATCTTCGTTCTCCGAACGGAGGTCGACTTTGAGTTTGGCTTCGAAAGGAATGGAATTGACGGAAGTGCCGCCTTCGACCTGGCCAAGATTAAACGTGGTACGCGGGGCGGCGGGAATTTTGGTGTTGATAAAGCGCACAGAACCGCGGACCAGTGCGTTGATGGGATTGGGCATGCCGAAATCGGACCAACTGTGGCCGCCGGGTCCGGTGATGACAACCTCGACGCGGCGTGAGGCCAGCGCCTTGGTGGTGACGTGGTCGATGCCGGAGCCGTCGAGAACAATTACGGCGCGCAACTTTGCGCGATAGGCGTCGATCAGGGCACGCATGCCGCGGAGGTTGCCTTCGCCTTCTTCGCCGACGTTTGCGGCGAAGAGGATGGTTCGCTGTGGCTTGATTTTCGCCACATGCAGCGCGCGCGCGACAGCCAACAATCCGGCGAGGCCGGTGCCGTTATCGGAGATGCCGGGTGCGACGAGGCGGTCACCTTCGCGCTTGACGTTGATTTCCGTGCCCTCAGGAAAAACCGTGTCAAGGTGAGCGGAGAGAAGCACAACTTCTTTATCTTCCGCGCCGCGGAGTTCGCCGATGACGTTGCCGACCTTGTCCGTATATACGGAGAGACCTTCAGCGGAAAGAATTTCCTTCACAGCCTGAGCGCGCTTTTCTTCCTGAAAGGAAGGAGCGGGAATTTCCGTCAGGCGGATTTGTTGCGCGGTGGTCCAATCCAGATTGTGGTCCAGCCAATCGAGGGCATCGCGCACCTGAGGTTGATCCGCGAGAGAAGTCGTACGGATAGCCCGCGCTGTGGAGGGAACGGCGGAGGAGCGAATGGGCATAGCCAAGAGGATAGCGCAAACGGCAAGGCGTTTCACTGTCACAAGGGACAGGAAAGTTTGGTAGCGCAGCGGGAACGATGTGCTTTCGACGTTCATGGGGGGATACACGGCATTCTATAACACGCTGCCGAACCAGAGTGGGGCTGGGTGAGTAAAAGGTTACGCGGCGGCGCCGGGTGCGTTGCACAGGGCATGGATTTCGTCGTCGGTCAGGACGCGAGAGGATTGCTTGGCCGCTTCAAAAATGCGGTTCACGACTTCGTCGGTTTCGGCGATGCCATGGCGAGCGAGCCAGTAAATCACATTGGACTTGCCGCTCATCGGACCGATTTCGACGATCTGCTCGAGGCCGACGAGATGCGCGGGGACACCGCTGTAGACCGCGTCGGCGAGTTTGCGGTCGTGGCCGCGGAGAGCTTTGATGATGGCGGCGGCGTGGACGCCGGTGGCGGTGCGGAAGGCATCGCGGCCGAAGACGGGATAGTTTGGTGGGATGACGGTGTGCGTGGCAGAGGCGACTTTGGTGCAGTAGGCGCGGAGGTACGAGAGATCGTTCTGGCGCAGGCCCATGAGCCGCAAATTGATCAGGAGCAGTTCCATAGGAGTGTTGCCGACGCGTTCGCCGAGGGATAAGGCAACACCATGGATCTGGCGCGCGCCCGCCGCGATGGCTGCGAGGGAATTGGCAATTGCGAGGCCGCGGTCACGATGGCCGTGCCAGTCAACGCGAATATCTTCGCCGGAGGGTTTTACGACGTTGGCGATAACGAATTTCACGAGATTGTAAGCGCCCTCGGGCGTGGCGTGGCCGACAGTGTCGCAAAGGACGACGGCGCGGGCGCCGCTGCGAATCGCGGTTTTGTAGAGGCGCTCGACGGTGGCGGGGTCGGTGCGCACGGTGTCTTCAGTGACGTACATGGAAGGCAGGCCGTGAGCGACGGCAAATTTTACGGCGTTCTCGGTGATGCGTTCGAGGTGGTCGACACTCCAATCTTCCACAAGCCTGCGGATGGGGCTGGAGCCGAGAAATGTGGCGGCTTCGATGGGAACGCCGACACGTTGGGAAATTTCCACGATGGGACGAATGTCCGCTTCGACGGTACGCGCGGCGCAGTTTGGCTTGATGCGCATGCGGTGGTTGACAATTTCGCGCGCCAACGCTTCCGCATCTTTTGCCGCGCGAGCTCCGGCGCCGGGCAAACCGATATTTACGGAATCGATGGCCAGGGATTCCATCAGGTGAAGGATTTCGATTTTTTCGTGGATAGTGGGATCGTGGATCGACGGATTCTGCAGGCCGTCGCGCAAGGTTTCGTCATTGACGAGGACTTGCGTGCCCGGAGGGATGGGGACTTGGCCAGCCAGATTCCAATCGTAGATCAGTTCGTTTTCGGACACGGCGGAGCGACCTCCCTGTCCTGCTTAGTATCGGACGGTGAAACTGTTTGGTTGCTGGTTGGGATCGGGGCGGTAGATGGTCTTGCAAAATTCGCAGCGATAGACTTCGGCGCCTTTGCCGACGAGCGTGGCAACTTCGGGAGAATAGTCGAACCAGCGCTTCAGATGGCCGTTGCAGAGTTTGCCTTTGGCATCTTTTTCGTCGCAGGCGCGCTGTTTGGGTTTGCGCGTTTTGAGCTTGGGAGCGACAGGCTTTTCTTCGGCGGCTGGCGGGGACGCGTCTGCGACGGTTGGTGGCGTGATTTCTTCGGGCACGTGTGTTCTCCTTCGATTGTGCTATCGCAACACCATTTGTTGCGGCTCAAAAACCTGTTGCGACTCAAAAACCCCAGGGCTCGCAGACTCGCCAGCGCTCCAGACGACTTAAAAGCCACGGTTGCGAAACATGGTTTTCATCGCGCCGCGGGCATTGCGCAGGCGCGCGGCGAGTCCGCCGCTGAATTCGAAGCGCAAAAATGCGTCGGCGGCCTTTTCAAGATCGGGGCCGTAGCGATACCACCAGGGCTTTTCCATGCGCGGCAGCTTATCTACATCCAAATATTTCAGATGCACCATTTCGAGGAGGCCGGCTTCGCCGTGCGTGCGCCCCCAGCCGCTGAGACCTGTGCCGCCGTGCGGGGCTTCGGCAATGGCGAAACCGCAAATGGCGTCGTTGACCATGACGGTGCCTGCGCGAAGCTGCTTGGCGATTTTTGTGCCGCGGGCGGTGTCGCGCGTCCATACGCTCGCGGCTAGCGCAAATTCCGTATTGTTGGCGAGGCGAATTGCTTCTTCGGTGTCGCGAACCACCTGGACAGCAAGGATCGGGCCGAATGTTTCGTCACGGAAGAGCTGCATGGACGCATCCGCGCCAGTGAGAACTGTGGGTTCGAAGAAGTTGGGACCGAGATCGGGGCGGGCGTGTCCGCCACAGAGGACTTTTGCGCCGCGTTGGACGGCGTCGGCGATCAGATCGCTCATGCGTTGAACGTGCTGCGGGCGGATGAGCGGGCCGACGTCGGTTTGAGGATCGTTGCCGGGACCAAGGCGCAGCTTTTGCGTTTTCTGGACGCAGGCCTGGAGGAATTGTTCGCTAACGGAAGATTCGACGAAGACGCGTTCCAGCGACAGGCACACTTGACCGCAATTGGTGAAGCTGCCCCAAACGGCGGCGCTGGAGGTGACATTTATATCAGCGTCGGCGAGCACAACCATTGCGTCTTTGCCACCGAGTTCCAGAACGCTGGGAATCAATTCGCGCGCGCAGGCCTCGGCAACGTGGCGGCCGGTGAAAACGCTGCCGGTGAAGAAGACTTTGTCCGGGTGGGCGTCGATCAGAGCCTGGCCGACGTCCCCACTGCCTTGCAACAGCGTGACGAGGCCTTCCGGGAATCCGGCGTCGCGAAATAATTTCTCGATCAGAGCGCCGCATTCGGGGGTGAAATCGCTCGTTTTGCAAACGACCGCGTTGCCGGCGGCGAGTGCCGGGATGATCTGGCTGATAGGGATCGCGAGGGGATAATTCCAGGAACTGATGATTCCCAGCACGCCGAGCGGCTCGTAGAGAAGGACACCGGATTTTAATTTTGCGGCGGTACTGTGGTGGGGAACTCTTTCGGGCTTGAGCAACGACGGGCCGTGCTTGGCGTAATAGGCGGCGGTGTCCAGAGCGACGAAGATGTCGGCGAATTTCGCTTCGACGCGGGGCTTGCCAGATTCGCGGACGACGGCGTCGGTGAGGGTTTCGCGCGCGGCCAGGATTTTTTTCTGGAGGATGGCGATTCGGGCGCAGCGGTCTTTTACGGAAACTGTTGCCCAGGCGGCTTGCGCTTCGCGGGCTTTGGCGATGAGCTGCGGGACTTGGAGAGGCGGGGTGCGTTCGTAGCTCGCGGAGACCTTGCCGGTTGCCGGATCGATGGAAGGCAGAGCTTCGAGTATGACGGGAGAGGCGGCCATGGGTTTGATTCTAACGTAATGAGGGGGAGAGTTCACGTGTGGCGGCGTGGAAAATGGAAAGTGGAAGATTGGAAAGCCAAGACCCACACGCAACGGCGGGGTGTGGGACACCAGGCGGCGGGGGAAATGGAAAATCGGAACGGAGCGTGCGTGAGATGTGTCGCACCTTCCGGCGCTCGTCCCGGGATCATTGACACCCAGCGCTGACGCGCTGGGCTAAGATTTGCCGCACCTCTGGCGCTGATTATGCGATGAAGGCGAAGGCTAGGATTGGTGATTGGCTACGGGTTGTATTTTTGGAGCCAGGATTTTAGTTCGGTGAAGATGTCGCGGCGTTGTTCGGCGAGGCGCGGGAAATGGGGCGAGCCGGGATAGGTGACCATGCGAACGGTTTTGCCGCGTTCGGCGAGAAGGACGAAGAATTCGCGGCCCTGGAAAGTGGGCACGCGGAGGTCGGCTTCACCGTGGAGAATCAGGAGCGGAGTGGTGACTTGATCCGCGTGCATGACCGCGGAAAACTGCAGGAATGCCGTGGGATCTTTTTCCTGGAGGCGCATGTCGTAGTCAACCTGACCGATGTCGCTGGTGGGAATGAAGCTGAGCCAATCGGTGATGCCGGCGCCTTCGACGGCGGCTTTGTAGCGATGCGTTTGTGTGACAGTCCATGAAGTCATGAAACCCCCCGCGCTCCAGCCGAAGATAGCGAGGCGATTCGGATCGGCCCAGCCCTGCGCGATGGCGAAATCCGTGGCGCTGTCGACATCGCTGTAGGCGCGATCGCCAAAATGCTGATAAATGGCTTGAAGGAAATCGGTGCCATAACCAGTGGAACCGCGATATTGCGGCTGAAGGACGACGTAGCCGAAGCCAGCAATCATGCGGGAAAAGAGATCGAAGTCCAGAGTGTCATTCGCTTCTGGGCCGCCATGCGGAAGAACGAGGAAGGAATAGCGCTTCCCTGCTTCGTAATTGGCGGGGAGGGTGAGGATGCCTTCGAGCTTGGTGCCGTCTTTCGCCGTCCAATTCACGACGCGAACTTCGCCTAGCGCGACCTTGGCGAGAGTGTCGTCGCCTTCGTGGGTGATTTTTTGCAGTTCGGTTCCGTGAAGCACCGCGACATTCATGGAGTGCGTAGGATCGCCGACGGTGAAGGCGAGGACTGGCGAGGCGGAAGCGAAGGGTGAGCCAACCGGCGTACCTGCGATGATGCCGCCCGACCAACGATAAGCGGGCGACAATTTTCCATCGCGGTAGGAATAGACTTCAACGATCGTGCCCTTGTGCATTTCCAGCCAAACGTTACCGTGAGGATCGCCAGCGCCGCCCTGGATGCTTCCATCGAGATGGGGAGTTTGGTCCTGCGGCGTGCCACCAGAAACGGGAACGGTCCAGAGATGATCGGGAGTCAAGACATCGGTTGTGGTGCTGCCGAAGGCCAAATCTTTTCCGCTATTCGCCCACGCGAGACCGGCAATCGAGTTCGGAATCTCCGCGACTTTGCGGGCACCGCTGGAAGAGCAAACCCAAACGAAGGAATGGGCGTCATGATGGCCGATTTTTTGGTATTGGGTAACCACGGCGAGCTGTGAACTGTCCGGTGACCAGGCCAACTCCGATACATCTTTCAATTCCGGGCACCACCAGGCACCTTGCGAGCCATTAACGCTGGCGACGTAAACGCTGGTCACATCGTTTCCGACGACATGGCGGACGTCGGCCAGCGGGTCAACGGGGCTCGGATCAGCGGTGAAGGCGAATTTGTCTCCGTCGGGAGAAATCGAGATTCCGCCAATGCCGTTGGGCAGGGCAATAATTTGCGTAGGATTTCCGCCAGTGAGCGGAACGATCCCCAACTGGCCTTTCTTATCCACCTGATAGGAACCGTAGAGAGACTGGCCGTCTTTCGTGAATCCGGAAGGGCGGAAGGATTCCGGCAATTCCAGCTTGCGGCTGTTTTCTCCAGACACTTCGATGAGCCGCCACTCGTTTTTTGTGGGTCCTTTGTCACCGTCATAGCTGACGTTGTACAAAATGAGTTTTCCGTCGGGGGAGACCGCGAGGGCCCGGGCGCGATGGAGCGCGGAATAATCATCAAGACCGAAAGGATGTTTGTCCTGGGCAGCCAGCGAGCGCGGCACGGCGCCAGCAGCGCAAACAAGCAGGAAAATAGCGAGAAATCGTAAGGCGTGGTTTGTATGGTGACGTTTCATAGGGCGCATTTTATCCGAGACATGGGGAATTACAAACTCAGCCATGGCACGAGGACGACTGTACCCCTAGTACTTTGGTACCACTTATGAATTATATTTCCCGTGCAACCTTTGGCGGACACGCGGGTTTGACCTGGTAATCGGGCTTGTCGAATTCTGACGGGTCTCGGTGGTTGAAACAGAAACGCAATAGACCACGAACTTAACTTAATGGCGTGAGGCTCGCCCCTCATCAGGAGAATACAAATGAAGTGTCTTTATTCGCGGGTGATGCTCGGTGTGGCCGCGGCTGCGGTGACGCTCTTTTCTCTAGGGTGCTCTTCCGGAAGTTCTTCGATGGGGAATCCTGTGGGCCCGACGCCACAGGCGCAAAACGGCACGGTCAGTTTGATCGTGAGCGATGCGCCGGCGGAAGATTGGGCAACGATCGGAGTGAAAGTGCTGTCGATCGCGTTGACTCGGCAAGGCGGTGGGACTTCAGTGACGGTGTACACGGCAGCAAGCCCGGCGCCGTGCATCAACTTGCTGCAACTCGACCAGCTGAATGAAATTCTTGGAAATGTCAGTGTGCCTGTCGGCACATATACTTCGGCGACGATCACGATCAGCGGCAATCCGGGTGATGTGCTGCTCACCGCTTCGGCTGACCCGGAGACGGGCTTTGCGGCTGCTGCGGGTTCCACGATTCCTTCCGGCCAGATTCAAATCATGAAGACGCAAGGCAGCGTGGGAAGTTTGACTGTGCCGGTGACGTTGAAGTTGGCTGCACCGCTGGTTGTGACCGCGACCCAGAGTAACGCGCTGGATCTGGAATTCGATCTGGCGCATCCGGCGTTCATTGTGGCGCACGTGCCTCCTTCGGGCGGCGGAACGACGATGTGGGCGGTGAACTTCAATGGGACGTTGCGTCACCGGCGCATCTTCGACATCACGCGGCTGATTCTGCGCCATCACTACGGAACGGTGACGGCGGTTTCCAGCGACAATACCTCGCTAACGTTCGATAAAGATTACCCGATATATCCGCCAACCAATCCGGAAACAGCCATCTCCACGAACCAGGCGCTTTCGATTCTGGCGGATTCCACGAATGGGACGCTCTATTACGATGTGGACGCGAAGGCAGTGGCCACGATCAAGGATTTCAGCTCGATAGCCGCGAGCATCGTGGGCAAATATATTCGCGTGGCCGCGCGGTACCAGGAAGACGGAACGCTGGTGGCCGTGCGCCTGTGGGCCAGCACTTCGTTTAACAGCGTGTGGATCAGCCCTGAGGGCCATGTACTGCACGTAGACACGACCAGCAACACGCTGGTGGTGGAAAACGAATTGGGCGCGGGCGTTCCCTTAACCGTGGACGCGAATACGTTGTTCTTCTTCCGCACGCCTTCGAACGCGCAATCGGACGCCACGGCGATCGGACAAGGAACGGCGTTTCTGTCCAACCTGGTGCGTGGATTCAAAGTGCATGCGAGCGTGGTCGATCCGTTGGCCAGCCCGCTGGTTGCCAGCGAGATCGATATCGAAATCGCGCGTTACGATGGAACGATCACCGGCAGCAATTTGACCAGCTTCAACTACACGCGTGATTTCCACATGACGAGCGACGACTACACGGTGCAATTGCCGTTCATTCCATCCACGATGCCGAACGGCAGCGATCCGCAATCGGGCAACGCGATCACCGGATTCAAGTTCTGGAACTTCACATATCCGACGATCGTGGACAGCGGCGCGAATGCGATTTCGGATTTCGACAACGCTACGAATGGCAGCGTGAACTTTGGCGGCAGCGTCGGCTTGATGCAGGCCGCGGGCGAGACCTATGCCAAGTGGAACGCTCAGAACACTCCGGCGGCATGGAATGCGCCTTCGGCAGTGCTGACGCCGACCACGATTCCGATGGCTACGGCAGCGACTTCGTATAACAACGGCAGCTTTACAGTCAGCGTCGCCGGCGGCACGAATGCCGTGACGGTGAACCTGAACACTACTTCCGGCTCCGCCACGCTGGTTTACCAGGTGGATTGGAGCAATGGCGTGCTGACCATCAGTCCGGTGGACATCACGACCACGGCTGGGCAGAACACGCTGTCGACAAACCTCGTAACCGGTACGCCGGTGAAGGTCTACGGGATCCCGCAAGCCAACGGCACAATTAATGGGTATGTGCTGACGTACTTCACGGGATTTGCGTCGGCCACGACGAACTAGTGGACTGTAACAGCTGAACGGGGAGTAATGCGACGTGTAGGGTCAAAGTAGCGCCACTTCACAGTCTTGGGCGCGTTGTTGTAGTGCCGGATGTACTTCATGAGCTTTCTCCGCAAGTCGGGCACCGAGGTGAATACACCGCGCGCAATGACGTCGCGCTCGATCTTGGAAAACCAGAGTTCGATCTGGTTGAGCCAGGAGGAATAGGTCGGAGTGAAATGCAGGTGAACCTTCGGATGTCGAACGAGAAAGTCGTCGACCTGCCCCGTCTTATGGGCGGAGAGGTTGTCGGCAATCACGTGGATCTCTTTGCCGCGCGGCTGGTTGACGACGATGTCCGCCAGGAAGGCGACGAACTCCGCAGAAGTGTGACGCACGGCCGTTTTGCCGAGCACCTCGCCGGTCTTGGTGTCGAACGCCGCGTACAGGGACAGCGTGCCGTGCCGGAAGTACTCAAAGCCATGCCGCTCGGCGCGTCCCGGCGAGAGTGGCAACACCGGATCCTTGCGGTCGAGTGCCTGAATCGCCGTCTTTTCATCCACACAGAACACCGCCGCATGCGCTGGCGGGTTCAGATACAGCCCAATGATGTCGGCGGCCTTCTGCTCAAAGTCCGGATCGTTGGTGGCCATGTAGCGGTCCAGTCGCTGGGGCTTGAGTCCGTGCTTGGCCCACACCCGCGCCACCATCATGTGACTGACCTTGAGCTGCGTTCCCAGCCTGCGCGTGCTCCACTGAGTCGTCCCGTCCGGCGGCGTACGCTTGAGCGTCCATTGCAAAATGCGCGCCTCCAGGGCAGGAGTCAGCGTGGTGGCCTCTTGGCCAGCGTGCCTGCTGAACAGCCCGGCCAGCCGCTCTTCCCGAAATCGCTTGCTCCAGCGATTGATAAACGCATCATTGCAGTCCAGTTTGTCGCGAATCGCGGCCCAGGTATGGTTTGCCTCCAGCAACAACATCAGCCGCGCCCGCCGCGCGTCATCGGCACGCCCACTACGGCTCGCCGCTCGCTGGTTGAGTTCCAGACGTTCCGAATCCGTCAGCACGATGGGGTTCTCCATGTACACAATCATACTGCCGTTTCAGCTGTTACAGTACACTAGTTCCTCCCTGAACGAGAGCGCCGCTGGCGGGGAAACCTGCCGGCGGCGTTTTTTGTTTTGGGGAGAGTCGGGAGTTGGTAGTCGGGAGTTCGCAGTTTCGGAGGGGAAAAACCTAAGACCACCCTTCGCGGACTCAGGGTGGGCATGGGGCGCAGCGGTGCTGCGCCCCTACGTGGAGATGGCAAGAGTTGGAGTGCAAGCTAGCGCTTCAAAAACTCCAGGATACAGGCAGGAGTGCCTGTGCCACTTCGGACTCTTCGGGATGACTCTTCGGGATGGCAGTGACCATCTCGTTTTATGACGGACAGGTGTGGATGGAAAACCCAAGAGCGCTGGCATAAAGCCAGCGCTACATGTGGCGTGTTGAGATCGAAGAGGGATTCCTCACTGCGCGGACTTCGTTCGGAATGACGTATTTATTTTGTGCGCGTATTATGTGCGCGCGTTAGGTGGGGAGGCGGAAGGGTTCGTCGTGGTCTACGCTTACCATGAAGAGGCCTTGCGGGGGGACGGTGGGGCCGGATTTGGAGCGGTCTTTCAGGGCGTAGAGGTTGTCGATGTCGGCTGGAGTTAGCTTTCCGCGGCCTACTTCGAGGAGGGAGCCAACCATTTTGCGGACCATGTAGCGGAGGAAGGAGCGGCCGTGGACGGTGAACCAGAGTTCCTGGTCGTCTGCGGTGCGTGCGAGTTCGGTGGAGAAAATCTCGCGCACCATATTTCGTTCCTTGTCGTCGTCTTCGGAACCGGTGGACGCGGCGAAGGAAGAAAAATCGTGGATGCCTATGAAACGGGTTGCGGCATCTTTCATGGCGGCCTCGTCCAGCGGAAATGGATAATGTAAGACGTAACGCCAGAGCATCGGCGGGACAACTTTTCCGCGATAGATGCGGTAGCGATAGATTTTTGCTTTAGCGGACCAGCGCGCGTTGAAGTCCGGGCCTTTCTCTTCGGCGGCTACGATGCGGATGGCGGGAGGCAAGAGGGCGTTGAGGGCTCGCTGAAATTCCAGGGCGGAGAGCGGCGATTGCGTGCGGAAACTGCCGACCTGGCCAAGTGCATGCACGCCGGCATCGGTGCGGCCGGCGCCTAGCAACTGGACGTTTTCCTGAGTGAGGCGGCGAAGGACGGCGACAATTTCGCCCTGAATGGTTGGTTTGTTGGCTTGAAACTGCCAGCCGTGGAAGTCTGTGCCGTCGTAGGCTATGGTGAGTTTAAAATAGCGCATGAAGAAGTCGGGAGTTAGTAGTTGGTAGTTTACAGAAAGTGGGTTTTGACTGCTGACTTTTGCGAGTTGCCACTTAGGAAGCGGAGCGGACGAAGCGGCTGCCGGGTTTAACGGCTACGTTGCCCTGGCGGCAGAGGGGGCAATCTTCGGGCTCGTAGCTATCGATTTTGAGTTGGATTAGGGCGTTGGATTCGACGGGAAATTCGATTTTGCCGCCGCTGCGATCGATCAAGGCTCCGGCTGCGACTACACGACCGCCAGCTTCCTGAACCACGTGGATGGTTTCTTCCGTGGAGCCGCCAGTTGTCCAGACGTCTTCGATAACGAGGACATGCTGATCGGGTTTCAGGGAGAAGCCGCGACGCATAGTCATGGTGCCGCTGCCATCGCGCTCGACAAATAAGGCGGGCACACCACCGCCAAGTTCATCGTTCGGAGGAGGCAGGGCGCGGGCTACTTCCTGGCCGATAATCACGCCACCGAGAGCAGGGGAAACGACGACATCTATGCGGGCATCGGAAAAAAGCGCCGCGAGGGCCTGGCCGAGTTTCTCGGCGTAACGGGGATAGCGCAGAACGAGGGCGCATTGGACGTAGGTGCCACTGTGGCGGCCGCTGGAAAGCTCAAAATGGCCATGGCGGATGGCACCGGCCATCTCAAAGAGCTGAAAAAGTTCCTCGCGTGTAAACATGCCTTCCGTCATTCGCAGAACTAACCCTTTGCAACACCTAAACGTCGAAACGTCAGGAGATTAGCTGCCAGTTCTCGCGTTGTCAAGGTTAGGGCTCCTTGTTAAACTGGCTCTTCCGGGTGTGCGGGATATTTTTGCTGGTTGCCACGCTTCCTTAAGATCCTGTCTTTTGAAACAAATTGGGTGTTGCGAACGTTTACACTAGAAGAAGCATCGGAATTACAGTAATCGCTGTATTAACGCTCCAAGTCTTTTCAATTGTCTGAGGTGAGGTTATCCCATGAAGAAGCCGTTAGTTCGACCCCTGCTTGCTGCGATCCTGGTTGGCGTGATGGCCGGAACGCCTGTGGCTCCGATCCTGGCGCAGGAACCATCTTCGCCCGCACAGGGGCACGCAGCCGCGCAGGGCGGCGTGCCAATTTCGCTGGGGGTCTCCAAGTTTGACTTCTCGAAGGCTCCGAGCTGGTTTCCAAACATCATTAATCCTTACCGGACACAATATGTCGATCCGGGCGTGCTGACAAACTCACCGCGATTGGACCAGTTGATTCACGACGGCAAAATGCCGCTGAGCCTGCAGGACGCGATTGCGTTGGCGCTGGAAAACAGCATGGACATCGTGGTGCAACGCTACACGCCGTGGATGGCGGACGTCAGCCTGCTGAAAGCCCGGGCCGGTGGTTACGGCTACGGCACCCCCGGCAGCATCGCGGTGGGATCGACGGCCAATCTTCCGGAACTGTATTACGATCCGGTGCTTACGCAGACGCTGCAGTTCGCTGACGCCACGATCCCGATTGCCAACCCCTTTATTTCCGGCCTCGGCGCCTCAGGCAGCACAACGTCGGCGCAACCGCTGTTCTCTCACACTGCGGTATACAACACCTCTTATTATCAGAGCTTCGCAACTGGATCCTCGCTCAGCGTGTCTTGGGACAATACCCGCGCATCTTCCACGGCGGACAACTTTTTCAATCCCTACGTTCAGTCCTCGGTCAACATCGGCTTTCAACAGCAATTGCTGGCAGGCGCGGGCCGCTTCGTGAACCGGCGCAACATTATCATCGCGGAAAACAACCGCAAGATCGCGGACCTGCAGTTTGCGCAGCAAGCCATCACCACGGTGACAAGCACCATCACGGCTTATTGGGAACTGGTCTACGCGCGCGAGAACGTGAAGGTGCAGCAACAGGCCGTGACAGTGTCCGAGAAGCTGTACAATGACAACAAAAAGCAGCTGGAAATCGGCACCATGGCTCCGCTCGACGTGACTCGCGCGGAATCCGAACTGGCTACAGACCGGCAGAACCTGATCGTGGCCCGAACCATACAGTTGCAAGACGAGCTGACGCTGAAGAACTACATCGCGAAGGATCCGACGGCTTCGAATCTGCTGGACGTGGAAATCGTTCCCACGGACAAGCCGGAAAGTCCGGCGACGGTGGAGACATCTTCGTTCGCGGATGCGGTGAAGGAAGCGTTCCAGAAGCGGCCCGATCTCCAGGAGCAGTATTTCAACCTGAAGAACGCGCAGCTCGACGTGAAGTTTACTCGCAACGCGTTGTTGCCAACGGCCACGCTTGGAGTGCAGTACTCTTCCAATGGCTTGGCCGGCAATTCGTTTATCACCGGCGCGCCCACCACGATTTCCGGGGCACCGATCGTGGACGTCAACGGCGTTCCGGTTCCTGGATATTATCTGCCGGTGACGGTCACTCCGAACACGGGAGTAGCCAAGCAGGGATTCGGCACTGCGCAATCGGAGATCTTCCATAATAATTTTCCGGTGTATTCCGGGCAGCTAACGTTGAGCCTGCCAATTCGCAATCGCGCCAATCAGGCGGATAACATTCACGCGCAGTTGGTGGAGCGGCAATTTGAGGCGGAAGTGCAGCAGACAAAGAACAACGCGCTACTCGACGTGCGAAATACGACCATCGCCGTGGAGCAAGGGCGCGCGCAGGTGGACGCGGCTACGAAAGCGCGCGAACTGCAACAGCAGACGTTCGACGCCGAGCAGAAGAAATACCAACTGGGCGCTTCCACGGTGTACAACGTGATTTTGACGCAACGCGACTTGATTACCGCGCAAGGCACGGAATTGCGCGCGCTGGCGAGTCTTGCCGAAGCGAAGGCCAATTACGAACGAGCACTTGGCCGGACGCTGGAGGTGAATAACGTGACGATTGCGGGCGCCAAGAAGGGCGACATCGAGAAAGACACGTTAATCCCCGGGACGATGAACGGCCAGGTGGTGGGAACGGAAGAGTTGTTCAAGGCGTTGGATAAGGGATTGGTGCCGGGACAGAAGTAGGCGCGACGACAATCAAATCCTGAAGGTTGCGGCACGGCTAAAGTCGTGCCCAGACGTAACAGCCAAAAACCCGGAGAGCACCTTCGGTGCCGTTGCTGAATCGGCGGTGCTGCGCTTGCCCCTTGCGGTGCTTTCGCATAGCATTACTTTTTGTGACGTGCTCCATATTGAATTCCTTATTCTTTCCAGTTACCTGCACGCTGCGACTTCACGCTCCGGGAGCGCCCATTCATGAGTGAACCGTCGGACATGAAGGCGAAAGCGCCTGGCAACCCGCCCAAACGCAATCCTTCCCCTGCCGAACAATCCTGGGAGAAAAATACGCTCGATCCGACGCTGGCTAAGAGCCCAGAGAGACAGAAAGAATTTACGACGACGTCTAGTTACCCCATCCGGCGGCTTTATACGGAGGCGGACCTCGAAAATTGGGATGCTGCGCGCGATTTGAATTTTCCGGGGCAGCCGCCGTATACGCGGGGAATTCATCCCACGATGTATCGAACACGGCTTTGGACGATGCGGCAGTTCGCGGGATTTGGGACCGCAGAGGACACCAACCAGCGCTTTCGCTACCTGCTGGAACACGGGCAGACGGGGCTGTCTACGGCGTTCGATCTGCCGACCTTGATGGGCTACGACTCCGACCACCCACTGTCCGAGGGCGAAGTGGGCAAATGCGGCGTGTCGATCAGTTCGCTGGCGGACATGGAAGTGTTGTTCGATGGGATTCCGCTCGCGGATGTTACGACGTCGATGACAATCAACTCGCCGGCGGCGGTGATCTGGGCGATGTACCTGGCGGTGGCGGAAAAACA
Organism: Candidatus Acidiferrales bacterium; assembly: GCA_963709705.1. Taxonomy (GTDB): domain Bacteria; phylum Acidobacteriota; class Terriglobia; order Acidiferrales; family UBA7541; genus Acidiferrum. Next base: position 379,783 of record CAVPXU010000008.1, on the reverse strand, counting down.
AGGCGCGGACTGGAAGAAAATTTCGGGCACACTGCAAAACGACATTTTGAAGGAGTACATCGCACAGAAGGAATATATTTACCCGCCGGAGCCTTCCATGCGGCTGGTGATAGACACGTTTGAATTCGGAATGAAGCATACTCCGAAATTCAACGTGATTTCGATCAGCGGCTATCACATCCGCGAGGCGGGTTCGACGGCGATCCAGGAACTGGCGTTCACGCTGCGCGATGGCATGGAGTATGTGGAATGGGCCATGCGGCGCGGATTACCGGTGGACGAGTTTACGCCGCAACTTTCGTTTTTCTTTAACGCACATAATGATTTTTTTGAGGAAATTGCGAAGTACCGGGCGGCTCGGCGGATCTGGTACAAGGCGATGACGGAGCGGTACAAGGCGAAGAACCCGCGTTCGTGGGCTTTGCGGTTTCATACGCAGACGGCGGGATGTTCGCTTACGGCGCAGCAGCCGATTAATAATGTAGTGCGCACGGCGATCCAGGCGCTTGCCGGGGTGATGGGCGGAACGCAGTCTTTGCACACGAATTCACTGGATGAGGCGTGGGCGTTGCCTACGGAGTTTGCCGCGACGGTGGCGCTCCGCACGCAGCAGATCATCGCGCATGAGACTGGCGTGACGAATACGGTGGACCCGCTTGGAGGCTCGTACTTTGTAGAGGCGCTGACCAACGAAGTGGAGCAGGGAGCGTGGGAGTACGTGCGGCGGATTGATGCGATGGGCGGAATGGTGGCGGCGATTGAGAAGAGTTATCCGCAGCGGGAGATAGCCGAGGCCAGCTACCGGTATCAGATGGCCGTGGACAAGAAGGAAAAGATTATTGTTGGCGTGAATGAGTATGTGACGCCGGAAAAGCCAATCGAATTGCTGCAGATCGATGAGACTGTGGGGCGGCGGCAGGAAGCGCGGCTTTCGAAACTGCGCGCGGAACGCTCCGGGGCGGAAGTGGAACGGCGGCTTCAAGCGCTGCGTAAGGCGGCGGAGGGCAGCGACAATTTGATGCCGTTTATTTACGATGCCGTGAAAGCTTACGCGACGCTGGGGGAGATTTGCGAGGCAATGCGCACAGTGTTTGGCGCGTATGAAGAAGTTGCGGTTACTTGATCTAGGATTTGGCGAGCCGCTTTATCACCACAGAGGCCAAAAAGAATGCCGGAAAAGAAGATTCGGGTGCTGATTGCCAAGCCGGGGTTGGACGGACACGACCGCGGCGCCAAAGTGATTGCGCGGGCGTTGCGGGATGCCGGCATGGAAGTGATTTATACCGGGCTGCGGCAAACGCCGGAGATGATTGCATCGGCTGCAGCGCAGGAAGATGTGGACGTGATCGGCCTGTCGATACTTTCCGGCGCGCACAATACTTTGTGTCCGCAGTTGATGAAGCTGCTTCATGAAAAAGGCATGGATGACGTTACCGTGCTTGTGGGCGGAATTATTCCGGAGGCGGATATTCCGGCGCTGAAGGCGGCGGGCATTGCGGCAATTTTTCTGCCGGGGACTTCTACGCAGGATATTGTGGAGTTTATTCACAGGCGGTTTGCGACCGCGAGTTAGTTTTTCCTTTTGTGAGTTCGGAATCCTCAGGGGCTAAAGCCCCACTCGTTGTGTGGCTTTTTGTCGTGGCTGAAGCCCCGACCCCCTAAAGAAACAGCGACACTCCAGAACGCTAGGTTGCGGTGGCTGGAACTGCGCCGTTGAAGCCGTTGAAGTGAGAATCTACAAGACGAATCTGCGGCTGAAAGAAAACCCAGGCCCACCCTTCGCAAAATTCAGCGTGGGGCACCCGGGAGGCGGCGAGGCACGGCTGAAGCCGTGCGCCTACGGTGCGGGAACGGCGCGTTCGAATTTCACTCTGGTGTAGAGGGTCTGGAAGCCGAGGCGGGTGATATTGCGTTGGGAGTGGCTGCCGGGTTGGGCGAGGCTCATGGCTAGTTCACAACGCGCTTCGACCGCGCTTCGGAGACGCGCGTGAAGAAGGGCGGTTTGCACGCCGCGGTTGCGGAATTCGGGAAGAGTGCTGGCGCCGAAGAGTCCGGCGATTCTTCCCCGGATGGCGAGTGTGGCTCCGCCAACGACGCGGCCGTCGATGCGGGCGAGAAAGCATTGGGTGTCTTCCACGATGGCGAACATTTTCATCACGCTTAGTATTTCGTGGGTGACGGGATAATTTTCGGCAAAGCCTTGTGCGACGGTCATGACCCAGAGGTCCAGTTCGTCGGGACCGGCGAGGCGAATCTCGATTCCCTTAGCTGTGGGCGATGGCGTTGTTGCGTCATCGAAAACCGGGCGAACCATGAGGTTGGAAAATTCGCTGACATAGTAGTGGCGCTCTTTGTAGTGTTCGAAGAGCGTTGGGTCGGCAAGCGGGCAGGTTTCCACACGCACGGGTTCGTTACGGGAGAAGTAGAACGCTTCGAGCTGATTGAACTCTTCCGCACTTACCGGGCCTTGCAAACCGAGACCAACGGCCTGCGTGACGGGATTCCCTGCCCCGCAGTAAACGGCGAAACCACCGGGAATCTTTTCTACCGCACCGTCCGAATTGGATTGCATCTGGATCATTTTTTCGGCGCACGCTACGGCGGCGTGGGCTTCGGCAAGTTCGAGTTCGCGGGCGAGGTCCAGGTTCAATTGCAGATTCTTTTGTTGCAGATTCACGGAGAAATCCTTCTGCTGCCTTCCGGCAGCGCGCCTGGCGTCTCCCTTCGAGATACCTGCGACAGCTGTGCTTCGAAGAAATGATTCTACGAAGCTGGCCAACTTCATTTTGCTGCTGGATTTTGCGGTTGGGGAAGCGTGTTAGCCTGCGGAGCCGCGCGCACACTTATACCTGCGGTCAATTACGGTGGTGTGCACAGGCGCCTCCGGTGGAAGATTGCGGCGTAAGGGGCCGCGGTGATGGAAAGCGTATCGTCTCAGGCTGTGCGGGTCAAGGCTCAATGGAGCTTGGAGTTTTGTGGCAGGAGGCCGAAGAAAATTTGGGTGGCACCGGTGTCATGGGCTTCGGAGAGAGCAACCCAAGAGGGACCAGCCTGAAGGTCGGCCGGTACGAAGAGGAACCCAAGAAAAGGCACGGGACTAAAGTCCCGCCACTACTCAGTCTTCGGCACGGCTGAAGCCGTGCTTTGACGTACCGCGAGAGGGCTGTAAAAGCGGCTTGGTCAGCGTACTCCATGGGGCTTTGCTTCTCGCGTGGCTAACTCCGTATACTCAATGAGCTGCGAATTTGTTCTGCGAGGTCACCGCGTGTCCTCTTCGGTTCTTAAAAGTAGCGTCAATCCCAAATCCCCACAATTCGAGAAAAACTCTCACCAAATGGTTGAGCTTCTGACCGAGCTGAAAAACGAAGAGGAAAAAATACGCGAGGGCGGCGGCGCGAAGGCAATCGATTCTCAACACAAGAAGAACCGGTTGACCGCGCGCGAACGTGTGGCCGGACTGATCGATCCCGGCACCCATTTATTCGAGCTGGGCATTTATGCCGCTTATGAAATGTATGAGGAGTGGGGCGGCGCGCCGGCTGCGGGAACGATCACGGGGCTGGGGCGCGTGGCTGGCAGAATGTTCATGATAATTGCCAACGACGCGACGGTGAAGGCGGGCGCATTTTTTCCCATGACCGCGAAGAAAGTGATCCGCGCGCAGAATATCGCCATCGATAATCACATCCCGACAATCTACCTGGTGGATTCCGCGGGAGTGTTCTTACCGCTGCAGGAAGATGTGTTTCCGGATACCGACGATTTCGGGCGCGTTTTCCGGAATAACGCGGTGATGAGCGCCATGGGAATCCCGCAGATCACGGCGATCATGGGGATGTGCGTGGCGGGCGGGGCCTATCTTCCGGTGATGTGCGATCACATTTTGATGACGGAGGGGTCCGGCTTGTTTTTGGCTGGGCCGGCGCTGGTGCAAGCGGCGATCGGGCAGAAAACTTCCGCGGAGGAACTGGGCGGGGCAGCAATGCACGCGCAGATCAGCGGGACTGTGGATTTTCGGGAGCCGGACGATGAGTCTTGCCTGAAACGCATTCGCGCGCTGGCCGACAAAATGGGAGCGCCGAATCCGCCGATCTTCAGCCACGCGCGGCTGGCCGAACCGCTTTACTCCGCGAGCGAAATTTACGGCATTTTCTCCGGCGATCCCGGGAAGCAGTACGACATGCGTGAAATCATTGCGCGAATTGTGGATGGGAGCGCGTTCGAGGAATACCGCGCGGAATATGGTGAAACGCTGCTGTGTGGCTATGCGCGCATCGGCGGTTGGGCCGTGGGCATCGTGGCCAACCAGAAGAAACATGTCCAGACGCACGCGCCGCATTCCGACGAGAAGCGCATTGAATTTGGCGGCGTGATTTATACGGAATCGGCGGAGAAAGCGGCGCGCTTCATCATGGATTGCAACCAGAACCGCATCCCGCTGATTTTTTTGCATGACGTGAATGGCTTCATGGTCGGCAAGGATGCGGAGTGGAGCGGGATCATCCGGGCCGGGGCGAAAATGGTGAACGCGGTGGCGAACAGCGTGGTGCCGAAGATTACCGTGATTGTGGGCGGCAGTTTCGGCGCAGGCAATTATGCGATGTGCGGCAAAGCGTACGACCCGCGCTTTATGTTTGCGTGGCCGACGGCGAAATTCGCAGTGATGAGCGGGGATGCCGCGGCGAACACGCTGGCAGAGATCAAGATCAAGCAACTGGAACGCGAAGGCAAGAAGGTGGATGAGAAGGCGAAGAAGGAATTGCTGGATTCCATCAAAGCCACGTATGGGCACCAGACCAATCCGCGGTATGCGGCAGCGCGGCTGTGGCTGGATGCGATTATTGATCCCGCGCAGACTCGTGACGCGTTGATCTGGGCGCTGCAGGCGGCGGCGCTGAATACGGAAATTCGAGAATTCAAGACGGGCGTTTTACAAACTTAAAAGTTTGAGGAACCATGGACGCTATTAAATTAATCGAGTGCCCGCGGGATGCGTGGCAAGGCTTGCCCGAGCTCATCCCTGCGGAGGAAAAAGCTCGCTATTTGAGGGAACTGATCGTTGCAGGATTCCAGCACATCGATGCGGTGAGTTTTGTTTCGCCGAAGCATGTGAAACAGATGGCGGACAGCGAAGAAGTGATGACGCGATTGCTTAGTTCCCTGCCCGATGGGAGCACGCTGCCGGAAATTATTGGAATCGTGGTGAACGAAAAGGGCCTGGAGCGGGCGCTGGCTGCGCCCGGGATTTCCACGATTGGTTATCCTTATTCGATTTCCGCGTATTTTCGGCGATCGAATGCCAACATGAGCCGCGCGGAATCTCGCCAACTGGTGGAAACCCTGAAGCGCGAGACCAAAGCGGCGAACAAGGGACTGGTGATTTATATTTCCATGGCGTTCGGCAATCCTTATGACGAGCCGTGGGGGCCGGAGATTGTGCAAGACACGCTGGATTGGCTGAAGGATATTCGCGTGGATACGGTTTCGCTTGCGGATACGGTTGGAACGGCAACACCGGAAGTGGTGCACGAACTTTATTCGAAGGTGAAGGATCACGTTGCGGGAATTGAGTTGGGCGTACACCTTCATTCCCGGCCGGACAATGCGGAAGAAAAGATTCTTGCGGCGTATGCGGCCGGATGCCGACGTTTTGATTCCGCGCTGACTGGACTGGGAGGCTGTCCTTTTGCCGGGGACGAACTTGTGGGGAATATTCCGACGGAAAGCGTGCTCGCGGCGCTGGTGTCGGTGGGAGTGCAGCTGGGATTCGATGGGGCGAAGCTGGCGAAAGTGATTGAAATGACCAACGAGATTCGTGCCAAGTACGCACACGGTGTTGTAGCAAGTTAGGAGAGCTCTCTATGCACTTCGAAACGCTGCAATTTGAGACTTCGGGCCACCTTTCCACGATCACGCTGAACCGGCCTGAGAAGCGCAACGCGATTTCCATTCAGATGATTGCGGAATTGCAGTCGGCGCTGGATGAAATTGAGAAAACACATACGCGGGTGGTGATTCTGACGGGAGCAGGGAAAGCGTTTTGCGCGGGGATCGATCTGGATTATTTGCGGGCTATTGGACGGCAAACGGCGGCGGAGAACCAGGAAGACTCGAAGCGAATCGCGAAAATGTTTCGCAAGATCTGGAGTTACTCGCGGCCGTTGATCGCGGCGGTGAATGGACACGCGCTGGCGGGCGGCTGCGGGATCGCAACCTTGTGCGATTTTACGCTGGCGGTGCCTGAGGCGAAGTTCGGGTACACGGAAGTGAAGATTGGTTTTTTGCCGGCGATTGTGTCTGTGTTCTTGACGCGGCAGATTGGGGAGAAACGGGCGCGCGATCTTTTGCTCACGGGAAGGCTGGTGGAAGCAACGGAAGCGAAGGAATTGGGAATGGTGAATGAGCTGGTGCCGCCGGAGAACCTGATGGCGCGGGCGCATGAACTGGCGGAAACCATTTTGGCGGCGAGTCCGAGTAGCGTGACGCGAGCTAAGCATTTGCTCGTTTCCGCGGCAGCGGCTGGAGTGGACCATGATCTGGAGCGGGCTGTTCTCGAAAGCGCAAGGGTGCGCTGCACACCGGACTTTAAGGAAGGTTTGGCAGCGTTTCTTGAAAAGCGTAAGCCCGTGTGGCATGGAGAGAGCCGGTAAGAGAGTCGGTAGTCGGGAGTTGGTAGTTTCGGAGCTTGGGTCTGACGTGCCGCCTGCGGCCCATGGTGGTTCAATATTATTTTGTGGCTCTAGGCCCTCTACTAACCTAATATGAATAGTACTTCTGGGGTAACACATTGCAGGATTATGGGGAGCTTCGCGTGTGGCAACGCAGCCATAAGCTGGTGCTGCGATTGTACCGAGCTACGCAGGGCTTCCCGCCCACGGAACGCTACGGGCTCACATCACAACTTCGCCGCGCCTGCCTGTCCGTTCCAACCAATCTCGCGGAAGGTTGCCGGCGCGCCACCGCCAAAGAATATTCGCGTTTTCTGAACATCGCGGAAGGCTCGCTGTCAGAAACCGAATACCTGATTCTCGTAAGCCGTGATTTGGGCTATATTCGCGAAGACGCCGCGGAAAAGTTTCTTGGCCGAAGCAATGGAAGTACTCAAAATGTTGAGCGCCCTGCGCCGGAAAGTCCAGGAAGGTGTGGCGCGCTGAGCCGGCTACCGAGGCGAAGGCGCTGAGACTCCGAAACTGCAGACTCCTGACTACCGACTGCTGACTGTTTGCTGCATACTAAGATTTGTCTCGTAGATGGATCGGTAAGAAGGCAAGACTTTCTTCAGGGGCTAAAGCCCGGATTTCCTGGCTTTTAATGTCGGAGCTGAAGCTTCGACTCCCTAAGCGGAATTTATAAGACAACTTCTGGTGCATCTATAAGACAGCTTCAAGTGCATCGGGCTTACGAAACTACTGATGATCGAATATTACGATGTGACTGTACGTGTGCGATATGCCGAGACCGACCAGATGGGCGTGGTTTACCATTCAAATTTTTTGATCTGGTTCGAGGTCGGACGGGTGGAGATCATGCGTTCGCTGGGTTTCGACTACAAGCGCATGGAAGTGGAGGATGACTGCTACCTGGTGGTTGCCGACGTACACTGCCGCTATCACCATCCGGCGCGTTACGACGAATTGATCACGGTGCGCACGCGCATCCTGGAAGCAAAGAACCGTATGCTGAAATTCGGTTACGAGGTTTTCCGGCAGGCGGATCAAAAACTGCTGGCCACGGGGGACACCACTCACGTTTCCTGCCATCGCGACGGGCGCGTCACCCATTTCCCGGAGAAATACAAAACGGCGTTTCTGGCCATTGCCGCTTCCCTGCCCGACCGGAGCGAGGCATGAGCATTGCACTGACCGGCAATGATCTGACGTTCGCGCAACTCTATGCCGTGGTGCTGGAGTATGAAGCCGTGGAGATTGCGGCGGACGCCGTCGCTCGCATGAATGCTTCGCGCGCGGTGGTGGAAAAGCTTCTGGCCGATGGCCACACGGCTTACGGGATCAACACGGGATTCGGCAAGCTGGCCAGCGTACGAATTTCCGCGGAGCAGGTGCGCGAGTTGCAGGTGAACCTGGTGCGTTCTCATTCGTGCGGCGTCGGGGCGGCGCTTTCGGTGGCCGAAACACGCGCGATGATTCTGTTGCGCGCAAATGCACTGGCGAAGGGATTGAGCGGCGTGCGGCCGGTGATGGTGGAAACGCTGTGTGCGATGTTGAATAACCGGGTACATCCGGTGATTCCGTCGCAAGGTTCCGTGGGGGCGTCCGGCGATCTGGCGCCGCTGGCACATCTGGCTCAGGTGGTGATCGGCGAAGGCGATGCGATTTACAAGGATGAGAAGCTTAGCGGCGGTGAAGCTCTGAAGCGCGCATGCATTACGCCGGTGGCGCTGGAGGCAAAGGAAGGGCTGTCGCTGCTCAATGGCACGCAAGGAATGTTATCGCTGCTGAGCCTGGCTTTGCGCGAGGCGGATATGCTTGCGGACACGGCGGATGTAGCGGCGGCGCTTTCGCTGGACGCGCTTCGTGGAAGTCCGGGGGCGTTCGATGCGCGCATCATGCATGCGCGTGCATATTCCGGTGCGGCGACAACGGCGCGCAACCTGGCTCATCTAAACGATGGAAGCCAGATTCGCGAATCGCACCGTTCGCCGGACGCGGACAAGCGCGTGCAGGACGCTTACAGTTTGCGCTGCACTCCGCAAGTACATGGGGCCGTGCGCGATTCCCTTTTGCAGGCGCGGGAGATAGCGCTGGTGGAATTGAACAGCGCTACAGACAATCCGCTGGTGTTCGTGAAGGAAGGCGGGGGCGGAGACATTATCAGCGGCGGCAATTTTCACGGGCAGCCGTTGGCCATGGGAGCTGATCAGGTTGCGATTGCGGCGGCCACACTCAGCGGCATCGCGGAGCGGCGCGTGGAGCAGATGACCAATCCGCTGACAAGCATGCTGCCGGCATTTCTTACGCCTGACCCGGGACTGAATTCCGGCTTCATGATTGCGCAAGTGACCGCGGCGGCGCTTACGAGCGAGAATCGCGCACTGGCCACGCCGCATTCAGTGGATTCCATTTCTACTTCGGGAAACCAGGAAGACTACGTTTCCATGGGCATGGGCGGGGCGCGCAGGCTGGAGCGCATGCTGCAGAATCTGCGGAATATTCTGGCGATTGAATTGTTGTGCGCTTGCCAGGGCATCGACCTTTTGGCGCCATTGCAGACGGGCGCGCTGGCGAAGAAGGCGCAAGAGGCGGTGCGCGGTGTGTCCACGAAAGTTGTCGCGGATCGCCCGCTGGCGCCGGACATCAATGCTGTGGCGGAGTTAGTAGCCAGTGGAGCTATTGCGAAGATTTTGCACTGATTGCGCCTGTGCGATTCCCGCGTTGCAAGATTTGGGCGAACATTTCGCGATCGACATTCGCCCCGGTGGCCACGACAGCAACGCGTTTCCCTTGTAATTGTTCTTTTTCCAGCAACGCGGCTGCTAAGCCCGCCGCACCCGCGCCTTCGACAACATTGTGCGTATCGGTGAACATGTGGCGCATGGATTGTTCCACTTCGTCGTCGCTGACGCGCACGATGTGATCGACATTTTCCAGCAGGATGGCCAGAGCTTCTGGTTCGGGCTTGCGACAAGCCATACCGTCGGCGACCTTGGTGGTCGCGGACATTTCGACGACGGTTTTCTTTTCGAATGACTCCGCGTAAGCCGGTGCGTGCGACGAGACTACGCCGACCAGTTTTGTTTTCAAACCCAAGCCATTGCGGACGGCGACCGCAGAGCAAATCCCCGAGCCCATGCCGATGGGCACGTAGGCGACGTCAATATCGTTCACGGCCGAAAACAGTTCCAACCAGTAGCTGGCCACGCCGCGGACGATGTCGTAGTGATAGGGGGGAACCATGTGAAGGTGTTGCTCTGCGGCCATTTCCATGGCTTTTTCACGCGCAGCCTGATAATCGGCGCCGAATTCGATGAGCGTGCCGCCTTGTGCACGCATTGCGGCGTTTTTCTCGCGGCTGTTGCCGTGGGGAACGAGAATGGTGGCGGAAAGGCCGAAGCGCCTCGCAGCAAGGGCCACGGATTGGCCGTGGTTGCCGCGCGTGGCGGTGATGAGGCCGCGAGTTGCCGGCTCGCGCTTGATTAGTTCCTCGACGTAAACGACCGCAGTGCGAGCTTTGAACGCGCCCGTAGGGGTCTGGTTCTCGTGCTTCACCCAGAGTTCGGCGCCCAAGCGCTCGCTCAGGAGCGGCCAACAGTATTGCGGAGTCGGCTGCATGAAGCGATAGACAGATTCGGCGGCGGATTGAACTTCGGCGATGGATGGGAGATTTGTTTTCACGGCGGATTCCTGGTGCTGTCGTTCACGTGCTTTAGGAAGTGTACAGAAAAAATGTTTGCGAATAGAGGGGTGGAGCGTGTGAAAGATCGCCAATTTGGCTCGTGAATGGATTGGCGGGGGAGGTTTCTCCGGATGCGGTTGGTCTCAACGTACTACGCCCATGGTTTCGGTGGAGAGTTTTTGTCCGTAAAAGCGGCGGCTGGGCGGCCGCACTCCAAGGAAACCCAAGATGCCGGCCTGAAGGGTCGGCGCTACAACGAAAGTTTGGATGTTAGATCGCCACTTTAACGTCAGTTTTACGAAAATCGCTTCCCTTGAACAATAGGGGTTCGTCGGCGACCTTCGGGAGAGCGTAGGAAAAACAATCTCCAAGATTCAGCCCGGCTGGGTGACGACCCTTGCCGTAATCTGAGTATGCCTGCCTCGCATCATAGGCCTGTTCAACGGTAAATGGTTCAATCACGATCCCTGCATCCCGCAAAAATGCATCCAATTGCCGGATTCCGGAATCTCCTGAACCCTTTTCGACGACAATGGAAGTCTCCACAAATGTCGCCGCGGAAATGCGGCAAGTCTCAGCCGCTTGAATTGCACGTGCAAAGCTATCGGCCTGATCTTCCAAGTACATGATTGCCACCAATGCTGAACTGTCGATTATCATTTCGGAAGACCATCTTCATCGTATAGAAGGGTGGAATGGTCCGGCACCGGACCTTTCAGGTGGCTCCGGCATCGGCGACCATATTCCAACAACTCTTCGACAGAGGGCTTTTTGCGGCGATTCTTACGAACACGCTGCAGTCTCTCGCGCACAGCCTCGGTAACCGCACGAGTCATGGTCTCGCCTGTCGCCTCAGCTAGCTCTTGCGCTAGCTGATGTGCCTCGGGATCCTTGATGTTTAGACCCATCTTTCTACCTCAGATAGACTCTGTCTACCTTGGTGGATTATATCCAGAAAAGCCGCTATCAGCAAGATTCATGGTGCTTATCCCAGCGCTTCGAGGAAATACATGAACATGCGGTAGCCGGCTATGTAACTGAAGGGAGCTAGTTCGAGGGAATAGTGGCCGACTGGCAACTCTAGGGTGCGAGGGTCGGCACCGTGATGGCGAAGGGCATGGAGCATCTGTTCGGTGAGTTCGGGCAAGAAGGTGGGGTCGTATTTGCCGTAGACCATGAAGGTGCTTCGATTTGCGCCCATGCCGCGTTCGACGTACGGCATCGGGCTTATCGGAGCCCAGTACCGGCGCAACTCTTCCACGGTAACTTCGTGGCGCAGACCTTCCCAGACGTGATTCGTGGTCATTCCTTGGCTAACGACATCGGCGAAATAAGTGGAGACGTGAAAGAAGCCGCCGGCACGAACGCGTTCGTCATGGACAAGGGTGATATAGCCGACGGACGAGCCGATGCTCGTACCCAGAATGCCCAAACGGTCGTAGCCCTGGCGCTCGAGCCAGGAGAGGCAGGCGCGCGCGTCCTGAACTGCCTGACGGTTCGCCACTAGCGTCAGTCCGATATTGGGGCCGACCAATTGGTCGGCGCGCTCGTGTCCCTGCGCCATGCGGCGATCGTGATAGGGCAGGCTCATTTTCATGGCGCTGATGCCGATGCGCTGCAGCCAGTGACACAGGGCCACTTGGCCATGCCATTTGGCATTCCAATTTGAAAGGATCAGCACGGCCGGGCCAGCCTTACGCGCGGGGAAAAATTGCGCGTGGACGGTATTGTTCTCTGGCCAGGGCGAGGCGATCGGGCTGGTGAATGTCAGGACGTTGTGGTCATCCAAGCGATAATCGTTTACGTCTGCCGTGGCGTACCAATCCTCGCTGCGCGCGATGGCTTCGCTGGCATATTCGGCGACATAGCGGTGAGGATCGTCCTGGCCGGGGCGTCCGCCAAGGTGCTCCAGACCCCATTCGAAGGGGCGAACCATGCGGTTGTCGTCGGTGGTCCAGCGCCGGTGTTCGTACCGGCGGATCCAATGCTCGTACCTGCTCATGGCCATAAGCCATCTAGTTTAGCGCAAGCGGCATGCTGGAACCCGGCGCGGGCGTGCGGAGGCCCCACTTACCGTTAGCCATCCGACACCGCGCACGCTTCGGCGCATTGAGCGGTGAGCAGGGGTGTGGCAGAGTCAAAGCTGTGATCCCCTTCTTATTTTTTCTTTTCGGCATAGTGATTGGCAGCTTCCTGAATGTTTGCATTTCACGCATTCCGGAGGGCTTGTCCGTGGTTTCGCCGGGCTCGCGCTGCCCGCGCTGTATGACCGCTATCCGGCCGTACGACAATATTCCGGTGGTGAGCTGGCTGGTGCTCGGCGGGAAATGCCGGAATTGCCACCTGCCGATTTCGCCGATGTACCCCGTGGTGGAATTTTTGACCGGCGCGCTGTTCGTGCTGACCTATTACAGTTACGGACTGACGTTGCCGACGTTCAAATTTCTGATCTTCGGATGCCTGCTGATTATTTTGATCGTCACGGATATCGTGGCGCGCATTCTGCCGGATGCGGTGAACTGGTTCGGCTTCGGGCTGGCGCTGGCGTTTGCGACGCGTGTGCCTCCAGATGGCTTCTTTGACGTGTGGATTCACGATCGATCCATTCCGCCAATGTTGATCGGCGTTCTGGATGCTCTAGCGGGCGCCGCTTTCGGGAGCTTGCTGCTGCTCTTTGCGGCTACGCTTTATAAACTGGTGCGCAAGCGCGAAGGCATGGGAATGGGCGACGTGAAGATGATGGCGATGGTGGGGGCGTTTTTGGGGGTTCGCGGGACGTTTTTGACGATCCTGATCGGCACGTTACTGGGGAGCGTGATTGGGATTGGAGTGGTTTCGATCCTGTACCTGTTTGGCTGGCGGAAGAATGTCGCGGAGCGCGCGCATCGCCGCGGGCTTGGCAGCGTAGTGACTCTTCGCTGGACGTTGGCCGCGGAATACCAACTGCCACTTGGCACGTTTTTGGGTATAGCAGCGCTCATCGTGGTTTACGCGCTGCCTTGGCTGGGCTATCCGATCACTCCCGGCTTCTCTTATTTTCACTCTTAGTCTTATGTGCCGTTACTGTTAAGAGGCTCTACAGCCGCTGGCAACCTTTCCGGGGTAAACTGTCATTTAGTCAAAGTAGAACGTGTTCGCGGAGCTCAGAGCTTTGGCCCTTTTCGAAGGGGCTGGCTCCGGTGGAGGTCGGTATGATGCGCCAATCAACCCTGTCACAATCACCGTTCCGATCGCTGTTGCGAATGGCCGCGCTTGCGTCGATATTTGGCTTTAGCGCCTATTGCCTGCCTGCGCAGGATCAAAGCACTGACGACGTAGCTGCCGCCGCCCGAAAAGCGCGCGAACAACAGAAGACCGCGCCTGCACCGAAGAAGGTCATCACGAATGACGATATTCCCGCGGCGAAGAACACTACTCCCGCCGAGGGCACCGATGCCTCCAAGGGGGATTCCGCAAAAGCAGGTGGAAAAGCGGATGAAAACGATCCCAAGTCCGAAGCTTACTGGAAGAAGCGCTTCCAGGAAACACGCGACAAGATAAGCCAATCCGAAAAAGAGCTGGATGTGATGCAGCGCGAACTGGGAAAAGATCAGGTGCAATATTACAGCGATCCGCAAAAGGCGCTGACGCAACAGCACGACCGCTCCGACATTAACGACAAGATGGACAAAATCGACGCCAAGAAAAAGGAAATCGAGAACCTGAAGCAGCAACTCAGCGATATGGAAGACGAGATGCGCAAAGCGGGCGGCGATCCGGGCTGGGCTCGCTAAGCTTCTGCGCTGGCGCGCTTTGTTCTTGTAATTCCCTGCTGTTCCCTTCTATCCTCCTGCCAGCATCATTGCATCCGCTCAGTCTCTATTCCCTGACACAAAGACCGTGCGATAGGGCGGAGGTCCTCAATTTGCGGGCTGCGTTAGGAATGATGGGTTAGTGTTTGGGGGAAGGCTGGCCGATCTAAAGTTCGGCCACTACATTAGACCCAAGACGCAGACAGAAGTGCTTATCGGACCCGTTATCCGAGGTGCAGATTTATGACTACTTTGCACGACCAGTCTCCGGCGTTCCGCCAGGCATTACTGAAGAGCGAACGCCTGCGCATCCTGATTCTCCTTTCGATCCTGGGGGCCTTTCTGGTGCTGCGGATCGTTCGCACAGCAATCGCCTGGAATCCAGAAAATGCCGCGGAGTTATTCTGGCTAGGTTCGTTCGCGATAGCTTTGGGAATACTTGAAGTTTATGTTCTGCGTGCTATTCGCCCGGCAATCGAAACTGGCAAGGACCTTTCGCACTATTCGTGGCTTGCTAACATTCTGATCGAAGCCTGCATACCGGGCCTGATCATTGCGTTCATGACGAGTTCGGCGACGCCTGCGGAATACCGCGTCATCGCGAATCCAATCTTCGGCTTGTATTTTCTGGTGATCAGCCTCTCGGTTCTGCGGCTGAGCGAACGGGTGAGCTGGCTGTGCGGCCTTTTCGCGGCGGGAAGTTATCTGGGAGCCGCGTATCACCACGGTTGGCGGCCCGCGATGGCACTGCAAAACGCGTCTTTGCTGGCGCCGCAAAAAATCGTGGCTACATACGCCATCAGCCTGCTGGCAGCTGGCGTCGCGGCGGGGCTTGTGGCGCGGGAGATTCGCAAGCAGGTGGAAGCGGCACTGCGGGAAGCGGAAGCGCGGAGAGCGATGGAGCATCTACAGCACGACCTCGAGGTGGCGCGTAACATCCAGCGGTCACTGCTGCCTGCGTCGATGCCACAGGTCCCTGGCTTTGAGATTGCCGCGTGGAATAAATCCGCCGATCAAACGAGCGGAGATTACTACGACTGGCAGGTGCTTCCCGATGGCCGGATCGTGGTGGCTCTGGCGGATGTGACCGGCCACGGAATTGGACCGGCGTTACTGGCGGCGGTTTGCCGCGCTTATTCGCGCGCGGTCTTCGGACAGCACGAAGGATTTCTGGAATCCATGGCACGAATCAATTCGGCGATTGCGGCGGACGTGGGAGAGGGCCGGTTCGTGACGTTCGTGGCTGCGATTGTGAGCGCGAAGAGTTCGCAAGTGGAGCTTCTGTCGGCGGGACACGCTCCACTGTTCATTTATTGGCTACAGCACGATCGCTTCGACAAGATGGAAGCGCAGGGCTTGCCACTGGGCATTTCTCCCGAATTGATGTCGGAGCCGCCACAGAGTTTACCTTTTGACAGAGGGGACATGCTGGTGCTGTGCACGGATGGATTTTTCGAATGGGCCAACGCCAAAGAAGAATTGTTTGGCAGCGAGCGGCTGGAAAAGAGTATTCGAAGCAACCGGGAGAAACCCGCGGCTGAGATCATCTCTTGCTTATATAACGATGTGATTGCTTTTTCGGGCGGAACGCCGCAAAACGACGACCTGACCGCCATCGTGATCAAACGAATCTAGAAAAGCTGGCCGGTAGATCGTGGCAGCCTATAGTAGGAGCTGCCTCACAAGCAAATTAGCGAGAGTGTCCTCAGGGGCTAAAAGCTCCTACCCCTGGGAAGAAAAGGAACCCAAGAGGCGCTGGCATAAAGCCAGCGCTACATTGCATTCGGGGTGAGCGGAAGTGGGAATGGTGGGAAATCAGGAGAGAAGCGCGTTTCTCGCTGCGCTCGGGATGGCATTTTCTTTGCGTGATTGTGACGGATTTGGGTTGTGGTTGGGTGGTCGACAAGACGCGGCGTTGAGATCACTCTGAAGCTCCAAGCCCTACCCTGATCTATGGGATGGCGATGGCTTCTAGTTTAGGTACGGGCTATCGGGAAGTTCGAGCTTGCCTTCTTCCAGGACGGCCAAGCCTTCTTCGAGGAGCTTGGTGCCTTTTTGCAAAGCTTTCCAGGCCACGCGCTCGGATTCTTCCGCTACGAGTTCGAGACAGCCTTGAATGGCTTCGGGATTCCCCAGGATCTTCGTGTCCAACAGGGGAACCAACTTCTCCAGCGCTCTGTCTTGAATTTGTTGGAAGGCCATTTCGACGGGTACTTCTTCCATGCACAATCCGCAGGCCATTTCCACGAGCGCGTCTTCCAGATGGATTCGGCGAATTCGGCCTTTCAATTCGCTTTTGGCGGCCTGCGCCATTCCGTTGTTTGTCACAATTCGAGCGTCGTTCATACCGGAGTCTCCCTTACTTGGACTCTTCCGTCTGCTCTGTCTCCGGTGAGACTACAGGCTCCGGGTGCGAGCCACAATAAGTACCGCGTACCAGGCATTAATGAAATGCACACATTTCCAAGGCCGGGCGTGGGCGCCTTTTGAGGCTCACTTAATAGATGCTTTTCGATGGGGCTTCGGTTTCGGTAAATTGGCGTGGCGTTGCTCGAGGATGCGGACGAATTTGTCCACACGGCGTTCCAGGGTGGATTGTTGGCGGACGGATGTGAGGTAACGGACGATCTGCCGGCGCAAAGCGGTGGTCATGCGGCGGAAAACGGCTTGCGCTTTGGGTGCGTTGCGCAAAGCGAGAACCAGAGCCGGGGGAAGGACGGGTTCGCGGGATTGCTCGTCGCGCTCCAAGGCAATTTCCACAAATGCGCCGGCATCCACTTTCAGTTTCTTGCGAATGTCGCCGTGAATGGCCAGGCGATAGCAGCCTTTCCCGCGCGAGACGAGCGTCGATTGAAATGGGATGCGTTCGACTTCGCCACGAACGGCGACGTGCGGCGTGCGATCGCTAATGGCTCGAGAAATGTCCGCTGGCACATCGACGAAGCGGATGAGCCCTACTTTGTAGATTCTGCCGGTGAAGACGTGAATGCCCTCCATTGTGGCGAAATCATACCGCAGTCGCGGCGGCTACGGACGGATGCCCAGATGCAGCGCGACAGAGCCCAGAGTCATCAGGTGATAGCGGACATTTCTATAACCAACTTGGCGGAGGACGGAAGCAAATTCCTCTGGACGGAAGAAACGGGCGACAGACTTTGGGAGGTAGGCGTAAGCCTCGGAATCGCCGGAAATCCAGCCACCGATCTTTGGTAGGACCGTCCTGGTGTAAAAGCGGTAAGCGTCGCCGAGAAAGCCGGGCGCGGGTTCCGCGAATTCGAGAATGCCGATGGTCGCGCCAGGTTTGAGAATGCGAAAAATTTCTTTTAGTCCCTCCTCGTAGTTTGCGAGATTTCGAAAACCGAAGGCGGATGTGACCAGGTCAAAGGAGCCGGAAGCAAAGGGCAATCGCAATGCATCGGCTTCCAGAAACGGCATGAGAGCGGCGCCATTCGCGACCGAGGCTTTTTCGCGCGCGCGCACCAGCATGGTGTGGGAAAAATCCGCGCCAAAGATGTGGGCTTTGGAATTGCGTTGCAGCGCGAAGGCCAGATCACCGGTGCCGCAGCAGAGATCAAGAACGATGGCATCGGGACGCGACAAGATCGGCTTGAGTTCCCTGGCGGTACGGGAGCGCCACAGGCGGTCCATTTGCGCGGAAAGAAGATGATTCAGCAGATCGTAGCGAGGCGCGATGCGCGTAAACATTTCGCGCACTTGCCGCGAAGCTTCTTGCTGATTTTTCGCCCCTTCCGGCTGGGTACCTTTGGGCAGGGCCGGGGGGTTACTCATCACATTTTCCAAGAGCGTCCACGGGGCGCAGGATCATCCGCGGCGCAAATCGCAAGACGCAGATGGCGGCGTGCTGCGTGATTCCGTCGTAAGACTCTGCGGCGCCCAGACGGGGAGAGAGGACAAAGCGGACTTGGCCAAATTTCGTTTTCTTGTCCGCGCGCATCAAGCTGAATAATTTTTCTGGCGGCGCTGCGGGCCATTTGGGTAACGGACCAATTTGCCGAACGAGGGCGATAATGCGCGCGACATCGTTGGGCGGCGTTTTTATGGTTTCATGGCCGAGCAAGGCCGCGCACATCATGCCCCAGGCAACGGCTTCACCGTGCTGAAATATTTTGTAGCGGGTGACGGATTCCAGGGCGTGGGCGAAGGTGTGGCCATAGTTCAGAATTTCGCGGAGACCGGATTCGCGTTCATCGCTACTGACGACTTGCGCTTTGATCTCGATGGACCGCCGAATGACGTGCTCCAGGGGCTGTTGTTTGCGCGCCAGGATGCCGGGCATGTTGTTTTCCAGGAAGGCGAACAATTTTGCATCGGCAATTACGCCGTACTTGATGACTTCGGCCAGGCCTCCGCGAAATTCTCTAGGTGGCAGAGTGCCGAGAACTTCCGGATCGACCAAGACAAGGTTTGGCGGGTAGAACGCACCGACCAGATTCTTCCCTTCCGGCAGATTTACGCCGGTTTTTCCACCGACAGCGCTATCGACTTGTGCAACGACCGTCGTCGGCACCTGGACGAGAGCGACTCCGCGCAAGTAGGAAGCGGCTACAAAGCCGGCAACGTCGCCTATGACGCCGCCACCAACAGCGACGAGAAGCGATTTGCGGTCGGCGCCCGCACGCACGAGTTTTCGTGCAAGTGCTTCGACAGTTTTCAGGTTTTTAGCGGCTTCCGTGTCGTCGAACAGATGGAGTTGCACGTCCGCGCGTGGAGAAAGGCCAGCCTTTACCTTTTTTCCGAGGGCACGCCAAACGCGCGGCGAAGTCAGAATATGAATACTGGAAAAATTTCCCAGGCTTGCGATCTCGCGCGAAGCGTCACGCAACAATCCTCGACGGCAGAGCACGGAGTAATCTCCGGCAGCGGCGCGCACGCGAATGGCTTTTGATCCTGTGAGTTTCATCGCAATGAGTGAATTCATCCAATGTAGCACAAGCGTGTACGGCGCTAAACCGGGGGCGGGCGGCTGCGGTCGCATAACGACATTCTGCCGATAACAAAAATCTTCGTGCTACCATACCCCCTTCGCCCGAAGAAGGCTTTGCATGACTCAAGCCCGCAAGGTGCACCACGCCGACTACATTGTTGTCGGATCCGGGGTGGCGGGTGTGCGCGCGGCGATTGAACTGAGCCAGGCCGGCAGCGTGGTGGTGCTGGCGAAATCCTCCCTCAACGAATCGGCTACCGCTTATGCGCACAGCGGCGTGGCGGTCGCGCTGAATGATGAAGATGAAATCAGCCTGCACGAGCAGGACACGATTGATTCCGGCGATGGGCTGTGCAATCCCGAAGCGGTCGCGCTCCTGGTGGAAGAAGGCCCGAAGTACATCACACAACTGATCGAGTGGGGCATGGAATTCGATCGCGCGGGAACAAAACTGGCATTCACGCGAGAGGCGGCACACAGCCGTTCGCGCATTCTGCATGCACGCGGCGATTCCACCGGGCGCGAAATCAGCCGCGCGCTGCTGGCTCGGGCACACACGATTCCGCATCTTCATCTGCGGCCGCATGCGTTTACAACGCGACTGATCGTCGAAAAGGGCCGGGCGGTTGGGGTTTACTTTCTTGATGAGACGGATGGCTCGTTGCACGAACTGCGCGCCGGCGCGGTGCTGCTCGCCACTGGCGGACTGGGACAGTTGTTTAGCGAAACCACGAATCCCGAAGTGAGCACGGGCGACGGAATGGCGGTTGCGTATGAAGCCGGCGCCATTCTCAGCGACATGGAATTCGTGCAATTCCATGCGACGGCACTGAGCATTCCGCGCGCGCCGCGGTTCGTGTTGAGTGAAGTGCTGCGCAGCGAAGGCGCGGTTTTGCGCAACATCAATCTGGAGCGATTCATGAAGCGCTACCACGAGGCTCATGACATGGCTCCCCGCGACGTGATTGCGCGCGCTATTGTCAGCGAGATGCACCGCACCAGCAGCAAGCATGTGTATCTGGACATGACTTCCAAATCGCAGGAGTTTTTCGAGAAGCGCTTCCCGCACATTTATGCCACCTGCACGACGTATGGACTTGATCTGGCGTCGGATCTTGCTCCAGTAAGCCCCGCCGCTCATTTTTCCATGGGCGGAGTAAAAACCGATCTTTGGGGGCACACGTCGGTAGAGGGCCTGTATGCCGCAGGAGAAACGGCGGCGACCGGCGTTCACGGGGCGAACAGGTTGGTGAGCAATTCCCTTCTTGAGGGGCTGGTGTTTGGAGCGCGCGCGGGAATCTCCATGATGAAGGACACGCCGGGATCGAAGAAGAGTGCGGCGCACTTGCCCGGATCGGTGGTTCCCAAGACCTGGGATGACAATGAGAAGCAGAAGGATAAATCGAAATCAAAACCTGTCAATGGGGCAGGACTGGAGAAGTTGAAAGAAGTTATGTGGAAGGACGTGGGAATTCTGCGCAGCGGAAAGGAATTAAAGGCGGCTGTGGAAGCGATCGCCGCTATGCAGTGTGCGGTATCGGAAAAAGACGGGCGGAGAGAATACGAACTCAGCAATTTGCATACGCTGGGCGAACTGGTCGCTCGTAGTGCGCTGGCGCGCCAGGAAAGCCGCGGCAGCCACTATCGCTCCGAATTCCCTTATCGGGATGACGAGAAATTTCAGACGCATTCGATTGTCACGAAGGGGCATGAGGTGGCGTTCGAAAAGAGAAGTGGGAAGGCTGCCGGCGGTTAGGTGCGGAGTGAATTTCGGTTACTTGTTCTGTAATTCCTTGATGGATTCGAGGATGGTGTAGCCGACTATGGCTAGGGTTTTTGGGCTGATCTTATCGAGGGTGTCCTGCGGAGTGTGCCAGTAGGGCACGTCGTGGACAGCGTCAAGGTCGATGATGTCCACGGAGGGAACTTTGCGCTTGGTGAAAGAAAAATGGTCGTCGCTTATCGCGTCCGTGGTTTCGGTGACGAAGACGTTCGAATAGCCCAGCTTGCCGGCGGTGGCCCAAACGAGATCCGCAAGCCATTTGGTGGAACCGGCTTCGCGGCGGAAATGCGGGGTGCGCCCTCCCACAAGATCGGCCAGGATGAACGCCTTGATCTTCGGCAAATCGCCGCTTTGCGCCAACTGCGCGGCCATTTGGCGGCTACCGTAGGTGTTATCCGGATCGTGCCACTCGGTGTTGAAAGCCTCTTCCGCGTCAAAGAAAGCGATCCAGACTGCATATTTCTGCGGCGGCTGCTTGCAGAGCGATCGCGCGAGCTCCAACATCACGGCGGTGGATGAACCGGCGTCGTCGGCGCCGACAAAGTTGTCCATCTTCTTTGTGTCGTAGTGCGTGCCCAGCAGAATGATGCCGTCGGTTTTGCCGGGAATTTTCACCAGAATATTTTTCATGGGGACGCGGCCGTCAGGCGTGTCCGCGGAAAACGAGTCCGAGTCAACGGTGCAACCGTAGGATTTCAGTTCCGTCTCCAGATATTCCTGGAGTTTTGCAATCGCCGGAGTTCCCGGAGGGCGTGGACCAAAACTTACCTGCTTGGCAACCTGATCATAAGCGCGCTTGCCATCGAAGCCGCCGGTCTTGTCCGGCGAAGGCGCTTCGTCTTCCGGCGCGATGGCGGGAGCGCTGCCGGCCACGGCGCTCATGAATGGAGGCTGCGCGGGCGCGGGTTTATCTGACTTGCAGCCGGGAGCCACCAGTACGCAGCAAACGGCTGCTCCCAGCACAAAGCGGGAAAACGTTTCGGAATTTTTCATGTGGATTGCCCCGCAGCCTCTTCGGCGAGCCGTTTATTCCTCTTGCGCACAACCACCGCAGACACACCAATTCCGACGAAATACAGTAACACCATAGGCATCATAAAAATCAGCATGGTTTGCGCATCGGGCGTGGGTGTGATGATGGCCGCCACAACCGCGATGACGAGAACAGCGTAGCGAAAGTTTTTCCAAAGAAACTGGGGAGTAACAATCCCAAAAAGCGAAAGAAAGAAAATCAGGATCGGGAGTTCAAAAACCAGGCCCAGCCCCAACAGGATCATCAGAATCAGGTCAAAGTATTCGTTGATACTCAGCAGCGGCACCACGCTTCCGCCAAATTTCTGAAAACCGACCAGGAATTTCAGCACATACGGAAGGGTGACAAAGTATCCGAAGGCAATCCCAGACAAAAAAAGAAATACGGTGGAGAACAGGAATCCGGTGACAGCGCTGCGCTCGTGCTTATAAAGCGCCGGCGCCACGAACAACCATAATTGGTAGAGGACCCACGGCGAGGCCAGCACCAGACCGATATACACGCCCAGGGTGATGACCAGGTTCAATGCCCCAGCGGGGTGGTTGTAATAGAGCTTGGACTCAAAGCCCGCTTGCTGGAGGGCCTTCAGCACGGGTTCGTTGATGAACCTGATGACTTTCGGCGAAATGTATACGCCGACGAATGCGCCGATTCCGATGGCGTAGAGGGAATTGATTATGCGTTTGCGAAGCTCGGACAGATGCTCAAAGAACGTCATCTGCCCCCCGGCTGCCTCCAGTCGGCCGGCAATGGACTTGTCAGGCTGGTTGCTGTTGGTCATGAGAGGGAGGGTTTTCGGTCACGGGCTCTGATTCTTCCTTGGCTTTTTCGGCAGGTTCGGTGGGCGCTTCCGTTTCGGAGGTTGCGCCGTCCAATCGAGGGACAGATTCCGTCGCAGGCTGAAGCACGGGAAAGTCGCCCGAATGGCTTTGAGCCGCGGCCTGGGCCAGTGCAGTGGTGGCAACCGGAGCCGGGGGATTTAGGGTACCCCGGGTGGCTGCGTCGGCGGCAGCATTGGCCTCCGCCACTTGCTTTTTCAGTTCGGCGATGCGGGCCTGGCGTTCCAGATCACGCATTTCTTCTTCGAAGGCGCTTTTGAAGTCGTTGGAGGCTTTGCGGAACTCCGCCATGAGCTTGCCGAAGCTCCGGGCCAGTTCGGGCAGTTTTTGGGGGCCAAATACAACCAGCACCACCAGGAAGACCACGATCATGTGGGGAATGCTGAGCATTATGGATTTAGACGTCCCTGGGTGCCCTAAAGGTGCCCTGCCTGCATCATAGAAAGGGTAGGCAGCACTGTCAAACGGCTGTTGGCACTGGCGGATTATATAGCATTCGCATGTTATAATTGGAGCTTCAGGCGAGCCGGGGGGTATTCATGAATCCAGAACGGCGTGGAGTAGTTTTAGTCGTCGTAGTGCTCGGTTTGTCGGCGATCCTGGGGGGAATTTATGGACCCTCGGTGCGCGCGACGACATCGTCTACGGACGACTTCCGCACCTCAGTCGAGAGCTTTACTTCAGTGCTCGATGTGGTGCAGTCCAACTACGCCGAACCAGTGGATGTTGACCGCGCGGTGTACCAAGGCGCGATTCCAGGCATGCTGCGGATGCTCGATCCGCACTCGAATTTCTTTGACTCCCGCCAGTTTGCGCTGCTCCGCGAAGATCAACGCGGCAAGTATTATGGCGTCGGCATGGTCGTGGCACCGCGGGACACTCACACGATTGTGGTGGCTCCTTATGTTGACGCTCCGGCGTTCAAAGCGGGGTTGCGTCCCGGCGACGTGATTACCAAGGTTGACGAGAAATCCACGGAAGGCCTGTCTACCACGGAAGTGGCGGACATGTTGAAGGGCCCCAAGGGCACCATCGTAAAGATTCAAGTGACGCGCGAAGGCTGGAACGATCCGCTGTCATTTAGCGTTACGCGCGATGAGATTCCGCGGCACTCGGTGGACATCGTCACCATGTTGAAGCCCGGGATCGGTTACGTGCGGTTGACGCAGTTCAACGAAACGACGGACCGGGAGATTGCGGATGCGCTGAAGCAACTGGGCGCGAATGGGCTCGACGGGTTGGTTTTGGACATGCGCAACAATCCGGGCGGACTGTTGAATGAAGCCGTGGCCGTGGGCGACATTTTCCTGCAGAAGAACCAGCTGATCGTTTCTTATCACGGGCGGAGCGCACCGGAACGCCGGTTCTACGCGATTCGCGGCAATCAGGGCATGGAAGTGCCGCTGGTGATTTTGGTGAACAACAATTCGGCGTCGGCGGCAGAAATCGTTACTGGCGCGGTTCAGGACCATGACCGCGGGCTGGTTGTCGGCGAAACTACGTTTGGCAAGGGGCTGGTTCAGACCGTTACGCCGCTTTCCGAGAACACCGGTTTGGCGTTGACGACCGCGCGCTACTACACGCCCAGCGGCCGGCTGATTCAGCGCGATTACAAATCCATTTCGCTTTACGAATATCACTACGAACGCAAGGTTCCCGAGCATCCGACGGAAATTCGCCAGACCGACAGTGGGCGGCAGGTAACGGGCGGCGGGGGCATCACGCCGGACATCGTTGTCGATACGCCGAAGCCGACGAAATTCCAGGATGAGATGTATCGCGACGATGTTTTCTTTCCGCAGGAGCAGGGGGTTGGCGGATTCACGCGCTACTTCCTAGGCACCAAGCCGGTGATCACCCATAGCTTTGAGGTGGATGATAAGGTAATTAGTGAGTTCCGCGACTACCTGACCAAACACAATATCCGCTACACCGAGCCGGAATTTGCGGAGAATCAGGACTGGGTAAAGCGCAAAATCAAGCAGGAAGTGTTCATGTCGAATTATGGCACCCAGGAAGGGTTTAAAGTCCTGCTGGACGCCGATCCGCAGGTGCAGAAGGCCGCCGACGCCATCCCGCAAGCCCGCGCGCTGTACGAAAACGCGCGGAAGGTAGTGGCGCAGAAGAGCGGCGGGTCCAACAATCGTCTGAGCCAACCCTGATTCGATTATTGCTTTGGTCCGAGGGGCGACTCACGCAGTCGCCCCTTTCTTTTTTTGGCTGACTGTGGCGCGGTTGCTTCTGAGGAACCTTTCTGGGAGGCAAAAGGCTGGGTCGGTTGGAATACCTTTGCTCCTCTGCTAAAATTAGGTTGCTTGCAGTTCGTGGGCGTGTAGCTCAGCTGGGAGAGCGCGTCGTTCGCAACGACGAGGTCGCAGGTTCGAACCCTGTCACGTCCACCAAATTTCCCCATAAAACGCAGTCCAAGTACCCAATTCGGCGATTACCGCGTGTGCCAAGGCCTACGGTGCTCCCAACGGCCATGGGAAGAGCGTGACGCGCTCGACGAACAGCAGGGAGTTTAGGGTAACTGCAGCGTAATACTAATTGAAAAGTATTAGGCAGGTCTTGGCCCCCCGCATAATTGAATTCGCCGGACTTGAAGCCGCGGTGATCGAGTTGCCGTCGGGAGACCGGGAAGGTGGCGATCTTTGCGCCCTGTTTTCCTGCGGTGCTGGACATGCGCGCGTGGTGGTTGCGGATTGCATAGGTCATAGTTTCGCGGCGAGCCAGGTAGCCGCTCACGTTCACAGAATGCTGCATAACTTCCGCGACCTGCGCAATAGTTCGGGGCTTCTTGAAGCTCTAAATGCCGAATTCACGCTGCACGGCCAGGAGCAAGACGCTCCTTTGCGCCTAACGACATTGGTCACCGCGACTTATGATAGGGATTCTGGCGTAAAGCGCTAGCTCTCTGTTGCTGCGGCCTATGGATGGACATAGGATGGCGTGATCTGTGCCCACGTGAGCTGATATTGGTGGTTCTGAGCTAGAATCTTGTGGCGCGAACTGCTCAAGACATCCGCGGAGGCAGCGTGAAGAAACTGTCCGGCTTGGTCATGATCGGCGTATTGATTACGCTTTCCAGCTTGCCCTGGCTACTCAGTGTTTCCGCATCCGCATCGCTCTTGACCCAGCAGAATACGCAGAGTTTGAACGATGACGAATTAAAGCACTTTGCGGCGCTCGATCCTATTGACACGCACACTCACGTCTTCCGGAACGATCCGGCGTTCCATGCAATGCTGAACAAATTACACCTGCACCTGGTGGACATCTGCGTTTTCACGGACCAGGGGCCTTCGTTTCCTACCTTGCAGGCCGAGATCGACTCCGCGTTGGCGGTAACCCGCGCGTCCAAGGGGCATGTGTCCTTCTGCACGACTTTCGATCCGTTTAAATTTGGCTCTGCCCATTTTGCCGCGGACACCATCCGGCAGCTCGATCAAGATTCCAAAAACGGGGCCGTCGCGGTGAAAATCTGGAAAAACATCGGCATGGAGCTCAAAAGTCCGGAAGGTAAATTTGTGATGCCTGACGATGCCGCGTTTGCGCCGATTTACCGGGCCATTGCCGAACACAATATGACGCTGATCGCTCATCTGGCAGAGCCGAATTCCTGTTGGGAGGCTCCCAACCCCGCAAGTCCCGACTATCGCTATTACAAAGAGCATCCGGAGTGGTACATGTACGGCAAGACGGACCGCCCTTCCAAAGAGCAGATACTTGCGGCGCGCGACCACTTGCTCGCGGAAAATCCCAAGTTGCGTGTCGTGGGCGCGCATCTTGGCAGCATGGAAGTGGATGTGGACGAAATAGCGAAACGCTTCGATCGCTACCCGAACTTTGCCGTCGATACGGCCGCGCGCGTAGCCTATTTCGCACTGCAACCGCGCGACAAAGTGCGGGCCTTCTTGCTGAAGTACCAGGATCGCGTTCTCTACGGCACCGATCTGGAATATGGCCGGAAGAAAGATTCAGATAGCCTGCAAGAGTGGGACTCAACCTACCTGCGTGATTGGAAGTTTTTTTCCACGAACGAAATGGTCGAGTTTCAAGGACGAAAGGTGCAAGGCCTGCAGCTGCCGGACCCTGTGCTACGCAAGCTTTATCACGACAACGCGATGCACTGGATTCCAAGGATGACGAACCCGACGCAAGAGTGATCGTGTCTCTTGACAACGTGCTGAGGTTACCTGGTCTGCTGTAACACCGAACCCGGGAAAGGAAATCAAGACCCATGTTCTGAGCCCCGAACTTGGGGCACCCCAAACCTGCCTTGACCGCTGAGCCAGGGCCACCCGCTCCGTAATCTACTAATTTTGGCCATAGCGCTCAATCATGTCCCACAAGCCGATGTACCGGACCCTAATGCAGCGGAATCTATTTAAAAAGGGAGGAGACCATGACCCAATCCAGTGCTACACAACGAGGCAGCGAGCTGAACAATCTCGACCACTGGTTACAACGTAACAAAGAATTTGCTGCTCGGCAGTCTGCTGAGGGCACACTTATGCCTTCGCTTCCGAGGGCGCTGCCAAATGTGAAGGCGATCGTCATCGGTTGCGCTGATATGCGTGTAGATCCTGCTGACATACTTGGAATCAAACCGGGCGAGGCCGTCGTGATGCGCAACATCGGCGGTCGAATCACGCCGGGGTTGTTGGAGGAGTTGGGACTACTCGGGCGAATCGGTGAAGTTGCCGGAGAGATTCCTGGAGGCGGCGGTGAGTTCCACATCATCGTACTTCAGCACACCGATTGCGGCATCACCCGCCTTGTCGGCGACCCCAGCAAGCTGGCGCACTATTTTCAAATACAGGAAGGCGAACTCAAGACAAAAGCGGTACCCGATCCTAGGGCAGCAGTCACCTTCGACGTTGCTGCGCTCCGGGCGATTCCCGCATTGCCGGGCGCTTGGCTTATCTCAGGCCTCGTCTACGACGTAGCGACTGGATTTGTCGAGGTCGTGGTACCGCCAGCGCCGATTCGGACTGCGCAAAACTCCTGATTCACGCCCTTATATTGACTGGTCTGGCTCGAGGGCAAACTCTCGTTCGCCCATCCCCACATCCAAGTTCCACCCGAAATAGAAGTTGTGCCGATGACCTGAATTGAAGCCAAAACCTTCGGCACGCCGTTTTCAGAAAATGTGAGAGTTCCGCGTTCAAGGTCAAAATCCCAGCGCGGCCACGAGCCAATGTGAAACTCTTCCTCGCAAAGCTGATTCAAACGTATGAGTTCATGCACCGCATCATGTTGAAATTCTGAAAATTGTTCAGGTCCCATAACGCTGCCTTCTTCCAGCCAAACCACCCATGGTGAATTTATCGCATTTTACGCGCCGGTTCCGGACATTTTCGGACAGCAACATGATCGTGTTTTAGCGAGAATGATGCACCGGTCCATGCTGAAAGTATCCGCATTAGTAAAATGGTAGCCAGGATTACCAGCCCATTTGGTCCATGCGCCTGAGGATAATCGCGCTGTAGTTGTTCATGCGGTCGGGTCGTCGCTTCAGGGGAGCCGGCAGGATTGCAGCGAGCCGTGCCGCCTGTTGCCGGCCGATATTGCGCGCTGGGATGTCGTCGTAGTAACGGCACGCCGCGTCTGCACCATAAACGCCAGGGCCCCATTCGACTACGTTTAGGTAGAGCTCCAGAATGCGCTGTTTGCCGAGGACGAATTCGGCCACCGGCACCAGTGTGGCCTCCGCGCCCTTGCGAAGGATAGAGCGGCCCGTTCCGAAGAATAAGTTTTTTACGAGTTGCTGCGTAATGGTGGAAGCGCCGCGAGTGCGTTCTCCTTCCATATCTTCTTGCGCGGCTTTTTGGATCTCACCCCAATCGAATCCGTGGTGGTGGTAGAAGTTTGCGTCCTCGGCGGCGATGACCGCGTGCTGGAGATCGGGCGAGATCTGGCTGAGGGGAATAAATTTGTAGCGTTCGCGGTACGGCTTGTGGTGAATCCAGGCCTGCAAGCGGCGCTGCACGTGGACCGCGGTGGTGGGTGGGTCAATCCAGCGGGCGGCCACAAGGGTCAGCGCGGCAAGCAACCAAAGAAGCGCTACGCCGAGGGCGAGCCATAGAACAAAGGATCGGAGGAAGGCCGTCCGAGGCGGAACCTTGGTGTCTGTATTCGGCACTTCAGTGTTAGGCATTTCGGTCACATTTCAGAATAACAGCCGGAGATGGGTTGCCGCGTCGTGGTCGCGGCCGGTTTCGCTTCGTGACGGTTCTACTGTTAGTCTTGATTCATCCACTTTTTGAGGGACACTGACTCCACTTGCCTCCTATTCTCAGCGCTCAAGGTCTGGCCAAACGTTTCGGCGTAGCGCCATTGTTTCAGAATCTTGCGTTCATGGTATCGGAAGGCGAACGCATTGGCGTGATCGGGCCGAATGGTTCGGGGAAGTCCACGCTGCTGGAGATTCTGAGCGGGCGGATGCAGCCGGACAGCGGCGATCTGGCGATCCGCAAGGGCACGCATTTGAGCCTGGTGCGGCAGGTCTCCGACTATGAGGCGGGCGAGACGATTCATTCGGTTCTGGATAAGGCGCTCGACGAGGGGCAAGTTCCCGAAGAGGATCGCGCCGGACGCATGGCCGCAATTCTGGGGCGCGCCGGATTCAACGATCTGGACATTCTTGCTTCCACACTTTCCGGCGGCTGGCGAAAACGGCTGGCTATCGTGGAAGCGCTGGTGCGGCGGCCGGACGTGCTGCTGCTGGATGAGCCGACCAACCATCTGGATCTTGCGGGGATCGACTGGCTGGAATCGGTGCTGCAAAACGCGCCGTTTGCCTGCGTGGTGGTCAGCCACGACCGCTATTTCCTGGAAAATGTGGCGAACGAAATTGTGGAGATAAATCCGGCTTACGAGAACGGCTCTTTGCGGGTGTCTGGAAACTACAGCGCGTTTCTGGAGGCGAAGGAAGAATATCTTCACGCGCAACGCAACCGGCAGTCTGCGCTGGAAAACCGCGTGCATACGGAAATCGAATGGTTACGGCGTGGCCCGAAGGCTCGCACGACAAAATCCAAGGCGCGCATCGACAAGGCGCACCAACTGATCGGCGAACTGGCGGACATGAACGCCCGGACACGCACGAGCAGCGCGCAAATCGATTTTTCGTCGTCGGATCGCAAAACGAAGCAGCTCATCACGCTGGATGACGTGAGTTATTCGTTTGGCGAGAAGAAGCTATTTGACCACCTGCACTTCATCATTACTTCGGGGATGCGCGTTGGCCTTGTAGGACCGAACGGAAGCGGGAAAAGCACGCTGCTGCGACTGCTGAAGGGCGAGCTCAAGCCGACACAGGGAAAGATGCGGCAGGCGGATTCGCTGCGCGTTGTGTATTTCGATCAGAATCGCGTGCTTGATCCGGACGTAAGCTTGCGCCGCGCGCTGGCGCCGGATTCCGATTCGGTGATTTATCAGGACCGCATTGTGCATGTGGCTTCATGGGCGGCGCGATTTCTGTTTACGGGAGAGCAGCTGAGCCAGCCGGTTGGGCGGCTTTCCGGCGGCGAACGGGCGCGCGTGTTGATTGCGCAACTGATGCTGCAACCCGCCGATGTTTTGCTACTGGACGAGCCGACGAACGACCTGGACATTCCGACACTGGAAATTCTGGAAGAAAGCTTGCTGGAATATCGCGGAGCGCTGGTGCTGGTGACGCACGACCGCTATATGCTCGACCGCGTTTCGACGGTGGTGCTGGGGCTGGATGGTTTGGGACATGCGGAACGCTTCGCCGATTATCCGCAGTGGGAGGCTTGGCAGAGCGCGCAAACGGCGGGGGCGAAAAATAAAGCTGCGGCGGGCGTGCAGTCTGGCGGCAGCGCTCCGGCGGCTTCGACAGCGGCACCCATGTCGAGGAAGAAGTTGTCGTACAAAGAGACGCGGGAGTTGGAGACGATCGAGCAGCGCATTGCGGATGCTGAACGAGAATTGCAGGCACAGCACGATTCCCTGCTCGATCCGGCGGTTATGAGCGATGGGGCGCGGATCCGCGAAATCACGATGGAGATGGAAGCGGCTCAGACGGCGATTGATGCGATGTATGCGCGTTGGTCGGAGTTGGAAGCGAAGACTTAGCGGCGGTTGGCATCCAGGATGGTCCAAAAGGAAGGTTCCTCGCTGCGCTCGGGATGACAGTTTTTTTGCTTGGTGAAGGAACCCAAGATGCCGGCCTGAAGGCGCGGCGCTACAAACCCAAGAGCCACGCTACTGCGACTGTTAGCTCACGCCATTATTTTGTGGCGTTGCCTGGGCCGCCTACCGGGTGCAAGCGCGGAAGGCGCTCATCCGCTGGCGGGAGCTGGGGAAATGGGGCGTGCGGTTCGGTCTGATACCAGTAGGCTACGGAGAAGAAATTGTCGGAGCGGCCGTTGGCGTGACCATGCTCGATGGTGGCCTTGATTGATATTGTGAACGGGATTGGGGAATCAAGGTGGAAGCGGTAAACGCTGCTGCGGCTGCCGGCTTTTTCTTCGCCCACGACAGGCGCGCCGTACAGGGCATACGAAAATGGCTTGCCGCCGAAATCGTAAGCGCCGAGGAAATAATCTTCGGTTCCCGTGCCGTTGATCGAGGGCACTTTCTCGCCGTCGATGAAAAACATGTCGTCACCTTCGCCCCACCAGAAATCCTGATTTTGCAAAATGGACATGGTGACGCCGACGAAGTGGCCGCGGCCGGTAGCTTCCATCCAGACATAATTCCCTTCCCCGTTGAGATTCTTCTTGTCGTTCTGTAGAGGATCGTTGTTGTCTTTCCAATTTCCAGAGAAACCTTTATTGGGCGAAGCCTGGCGATACTGCGCGTGGAAATACAAAGTATCGGGCGCGAGTGGCTTGGCGTAGGACTGGTAATCGATGTTGTAGTACAACGCATCGAGCTTCATCTGGCCCTGGTTTTCGACGGTGATGCGCGCGTGTTTCTGAAACGGCATGGGGAAAAAGGAATTGACGGCGTGGTTGGGCGCGGCGGACAGCGGGAGCGCGTCAAAGGTGAAATATTCGCCGAGGCCAAGGCCGAAGAAATCGCCGATTGGGGCTTCTACGCTGGGCGTGGCTTCGCCATCCCAATACATGCGCAGGACGAGTTTCTTGAGGTGAAATGGTTCGTCAGAGGAAAAGGTGAACCAGATGTGCGTGATGATTCCAGGGCCCGAGTCGTCGAGAATGGTGAGCGTTTCGCCCGGGGCGATGGTGCGAAAATCCTCGTTACCGCCGGTGCGATCGTAACTGGAGACGCGCTTCTGCACGTAGTCGTGTGGTTCGGTCAAGCCGCCGATCCCGTCGCGAGTCTGAGCGAACAACGCCGTACCGGCCAGAAGAAACAACAGCATTACGCGCCCACATGCAGCGATCATCCGCATATATCCCCCCGCGCTTGTTTTCATTCGGACAAAATCAGTTGCCGGTGACAGCGTTCAATTTCTTCAGCATCTCGCCGATCTCCGGATTGGCCATGAACGATTTCCAAATGATCCCACTGCGATAATTTTCGATCATTACCGCGATGGGCGCCTGATTCAATCCCATATATAAAGGCGACACCCAATCCTCGCCGGGATTGAAGGCGTCGCGTGGACCATAAATATCCCACAATTCGCCACCCAAATCGCGATAGTAATGTTTGAACGCCAGCATGGAGGCTTCCGGGGTGTAGGGGAACGAAGCGAGAGCACCAGTGGGCGTGAGGGTTCCGCGATCGTTCTCGGCATCCGGCGCGTGCGCCACGTAGCCGTAGGGTCCATCGCTCGCCGTGAGTCCCCAGGCGTCCGGGCCGTAGCCCGCAAAGTGTTTGGGATTGGCGGTGACGTAGGCGCGATTGATCAGAGCAATGTTGCGATTGTTTTCGAAGTAGGACGCTGTGTAGCGATCATGCAATGCATGCGGATCAAAGCCGAGGAAGGAGTAATGCGTGAAGAAAAGCGGGCCGCCGGTTCCCACGCCAACATCCAGCTTAATTCCAAAATACGTGTTGCCGTTGCGGTAATGATCTCCGTCTTTCGAGCCGGACCATCCCTCGCGGTATTCCTGCGCGCGCTGGGACTGGCTGGCCCAGCCGGAATAATACATTTCAGGGGACACGGGATGTGTGGGCGAAGCGATGGCAAGGAGATAGGTGATCATCACTTCATTGAAGCCGATGAGGTTGTGATGGATTTTCCAGGACCAGTCCGAAGACCAATGCCAATATAGAAAATCACTTTGCGGACTTTCGCGATACCAATCCCACTCGACCGTTTCCCACAGCTGGGTGATGCGATTGTAGAGCGCTTGCTCTTCGGGCTCGGTGTGGTGGAAATATTGGCGCGCGGCAAGCAGGCCCTGGACCAGGAAGGAAGTTTCCACCAAATCACCGCCGTCGTCCAACATGCCGAAGACGGGCATGGTCTTGCCGGTGCTACCGTCCATGAAATGCGACCATACACCGTGATAGCGCTGGGCGTGCTCCAGGAAGCCGACGATCTTGGTCAAGCGCTCGACGGCTTGCTGGCGCGTGATGAATCCGCGTTCCACACCGACGATCAGCGCGGCGATGCCAAAGCCGCTTGCGCCCGTGGCCACAATGCGATCGTCGCCGGGAATGCTTTCGCGCGTCATGCCAGAGTGCGGATCGGCGCCGTCCCAGTAGTAATGAAAGCAGGCTTCCTGCAGCATCGTCAGCAATTCGTCGTCGGTTAGTTCGCGAGTGCCCGCGGATGCGGCTTTGGATAGTGCGGATTCGCGGTAACCGCCGTCGGACGCTGCTATTTTGTAATCCGCGTGAATTCCGGACTTGCCTATAAAATCTTCAAACCGATGCGCGCCGGGTAACTGAATGCCGATTGGTTCGAATTTCCCGCCGTCCAGGGAGCGGTAAATCATGTAACGCGCCAGGCGAGGGCTGCTGACAGGATCCCAGATCAGCTCAACGTGGCGGTCGTAACCTTTGGCATGCAAATTTTGCGGGGCCGGAAGCGGTTTCTGCCCTGCGGGATTTGCGTTTTTGGCGTGTTCGTCGTCCACGCGGATTTCGTCGATCACTAGGGTGTGACGCGCGCCGTCCGATTTGCCTTGATGGAAGACCATGTTCTGGAAAAAAAGCGGTTGGAACGGGTAAATGGAAGCGCTGTGAAACTCCGACAGCGGAATGTGAACTTGAACCCAGTGGCCGGCCTGCACGTTTCCGGCATATTTTCCCAGAGGTAACGCTTCGCTGAAGCTGCCCGGAAATTCCGCGACCTGGAGGC
Source organism: Candidatus Acidiferrales bacterium (assembly GCA_963709705.1). Lineage (GTDB taxonomy): Bacteria > Acidobacteriota > Terriglobia > Acidiferrales > UBA7541 > Acidiferrum. Next base: position 345,788 of record CAVPXU010000008.1, on the reverse strand, counting down.
CGCCGCGAGTGTTCATCAAGGTAAGCAACGGCAAATCGTCCGCCGCAATCGCTTCGGGCGCGTAACACCAGAAGGAAAGCGTGTCTCCCTGCAGACCGGGGTAGCGGTTGCGAAAGCTCACGATGTGAACGGCTGCTTCCCAGCCGCCACCGGGCTGCGATTGCCATTCCAGGCGAAGCGCGTTTGGAGGTGTAAAGAAAATCTTGGTGTCCACCGGAAGTTTTCCATTCTTGTCCAGCAGAACGCTGGGCGCGGTGGCGCTGGCACTGCTGTAGAAATAGGCGTCCGTGGTCAGGCTGTTATCGAAATATGCGTGGAGATAGTAGTCGTCGGCGCGAACAGCGAGGCAGGATAAAAGTAAAGTGAAGAGCACTGCGGCGAATCGGCAGAAGCTCCGCAGCATTTGCGGCGGATTTCCAAGTAATAACGAGCTTTTCATCGAGAATCCTCACGGATTTGACCGGTCAAATCGCATTCCGAAGAAGAGTTTACTCGAAGTCTTTCGTGGCGCGGGGCGCAAAGTGTAGATCAATCGATTAAGTAGGACCATTTCACAGGGGATTGCGCCGTGCCTGGAGCACGGGAAAAGTCCCGGCACGCGGTGCTGACGCGCCGGTAAGTGGCTTTGCGCTGCTGGAGTTAAAGAAAAAACGGCCGAGGCCGATAGGGTAGGAAGTCGCCGGGGCGGATGGCGGCCGGGGTGGATGCTGTTGTTCCAGGTTGGGGCGAGGGTCTAGCGGCTTTTTCGATGCAAGCTATCCATACTTAACAAACTGATGCTTGACATTCAAAAAGCGCATTCTTATACTTCCCGTCAACAGCTACTTAACCGATTTACTAGCGGGTCCGGTGCTACTTCGCTGAATTTCTTCATTGGAACTTTAGTCGAGCGGAGGAAGACGCATGTCCGTTTCACGAACTCTTTCACGAAGCTTCATTGTGTTGGCTTTCATTCTCTTCGCCGCATTCAGTGCTCACGCCCAATATCGCGCCGGCATTCAAGGATCGGTGTTGGATGCGCAAGGAGCGGCGGTGAGCGGGGCGAAAGTGACGGTAACCGCGCAAGAAACCGGGGTGGCTCAACAGACCACCACCGACGATAACGGCGTGTATTCCGTGAACCGGCTTGCTCCGGGTCCATATACAATTGCCGCTGAAAAGAGCGGATTCAAGAAGAAGACGATCCAGGATTTGAATATAATCGCCGATCAGATCACGGCGCTGAATATCACGCTGGAGGTCGGCCAGGTGACGGAATCAGTGACGGTCAACGCGGCCGAATTGCCCGCGATTGATACCGAGTCCGGACAAATCACCGGAACGGTCAGCAGCAAACAGATCCAGCAATTGCCCTCGTTTGGCCGGGACGTATATCAACTCGCGCAGCTTGCCCCCGGAGCTTTCGGAGACGCCGCGCAACAGGGTGGTGGTGGTTCAGCGCAGCTTCCCGGCACGAACTCCGCCGCGTCTGGTTCGACGGATGGAATCTTCAAAACAGAGAATGCGCCTCAGATCATCGCCAATGGTGCGCAGCTCCAGCAAAACAACATCACACTCGATGGGGTGGGGATTACCAGCGTTTCCTGGGGCGGAGCTGCAGTTATTACGCCGACGGAGGACTCTGTCCAAGAAGTTAAGGTAGTAACAAATAGCTACGACGCAGAAGACGGCCGCTTCAGCGGCGCCCAAATTCAAGTAACGAGCAAGAGCGGCACCAATGAATACCATGGCAGCGCGTTCCTCAAGAATTCGCAGCCAGGGTTTAATGCCTACCAGCGGTGGAACGGACTTGGCTCCGAAGGACCGGGGACGCCAGAAGAACGAGGATTGCAGAAAGATACCGCGAAGTTCAATCAGATCGGCGGCAGCATCGGCGGCCCGATTATCAAGAACAAGTTGTTCGTATTTTTTGCTTATGAAACGATCCGGAACAATTCGACGGCCACCAGCACTGGTTGGTACGAAACTCCGGCCTACGCCAAGTTGGCGCCATCGAACAGCGTTGCCTCTCAGTTCCTGTCTTTCCCGGGAGAAGGTGCGTCGTACTCTTCGATCATCAGCAACGCGGGAACAAACTGCACAGCTGTTGGCCTTGTTGAGTACAACGCTGCCACCAAAGTTGGGGACTGTATTACCGTACCGGGCCAGGGCCTCGACCTCGGCTCGCCCTTAGCCACGGCGCTCGGAACCGCGGACCCCACGTGGCAAAGCGCCAACATTCCGGGTGTCGGCGGCGGACTGAATCCAGCCAATCCCGTGGCGACGATCATGGACGTGAGCACCACGGCGCCCAGCAGCGTCACGGAAGCGCAATACAATGGCCGCCTGGATTTCAACATTACGAGTAAGGACTTGCTGGCAGTCAGCGTCTATGATGTGCCAGTCCAGACGACCAACTACAACGGTCCGGTGCGCTCGGCTAACTTGTGGAATCACGACGCGATCAACCAGGCTATGACTGGTTTGTGGGATCACACCTTCTCCCCCACGTTCTTGAATGAAGTTCGCGTCAACGCCGCCGGCTGGCGCTGGAATGAAATCAACAACAACCCGCAGGAACCTTGGGGATTGCCGACCGCGAACATCGACAATATCGGCACGATCGTGAACGGCAACAACAACTACTTTGGGCCTCCGGGTCCCAGCGTGTTCGACCAGTGGACCTACAGCGGCAAAGACGTTGCCACCAAGGTGCACGGTGCGCACACCATCAAGTTTGGTGGCGAAGTGACGCGCTTGTTGTTCGTCCAGGAAGCACCGTGGAGCGCCCGGCCTTCCTACAATTTCCACAATTACTGGGATTTCCTGAACGACGCGCCGTACCAGGAGAATGGGACGTTTGATCCCCTTACCGGTATTCCCGCGTCATTCCGCTACGACACGCGGTCGACGTTGCTTGGCTTCTTCATCCAGGACAACTACAAGGTGAAATCGAACTTCACCCTCACTTATGGCCTACGCTGGGAATACTTCGGTCCGCTGACGACAAAGCAAAACAATCTCGGCGTGCTGCAGCTTGGATCCTCACCCGCCTCGGAGCTCACGGGGATGTACTTCCGGGTGGGTGGGCCGCTGTACACCGCCGACAAGGCAGACTTCGGTCCGCAACTCGGTTTTGCGTGGAGTCCGGACTCTTTCCTGCACCACAGCACGGCAGGCAAGCTGGTGATTCGCGGTGGCTTCGGCATCGGCTATACCGGTGAAGAAGAAGCGATCACGCTCAATGGAAACGGAAACGTGCCGAACGTATCTTTTGCCCCAACCCTCTCTGGCTCGGACATTTTGTATCAGCCGGCAAGCAGCCTGCATTGTTTCGGCTGCTACCCCTCCAATCCCAACACATTGACCACCTTCAACGTGAACAACATCCCGGTAAGCGGCGCCCCGATCAGCGGCACCGGTTTTCCGGAAGTCTTCCGCACGCCGTACACCTATCGCTACTCGATGGAAGCACAATATGAATTTGTGAAATCCTGGGTAGCCAGCATCGGTTATCAGGGCAGCCAGTCGCGGCACCTTACGCGCCAATACAACCTGAACGAGACACTGGGTGCCGAAGGTGCAGCCCTGAACCCTATGGTCAGCGACGTGGATTGGTATGCGACGGACGCCAATGCGCACTTCAATGCGTTGCTGCTGGAAATTCAGCACCAATTCTCGCGGTCGTTCTCGATCGATGGCCAGTACCGCTACGCTTCGAGCATGGACCAAGGCTCACAACCCTACGCCGTTAGCAATTATCAGTGGAATCCCAGGGCAGCTTGGGGCCCCTCGGATTGGGACGTGAGGAACCTTTTCAAACTTTGGGGCGTTTGGACTCCCAACTACGTTCACAGCGATCGCCAGTGGGTGAATAAGCTGGTGGGAGGCTGGAGCTTGAGCGGAATCTTCAACTGGCACTCGGGATTCCCGTGGAATCCTATTTACACGGTTATCGACGGCAATCAGATCTGCAGCATCACCTATAACACCGGCTGCGGACAACCCAACGGCTCAAACTTCCAATTGCAGCCAGCAGCGTATGCGGGGGGAGCGGGATCCAGCCAGAGCGTGGGTACGTTCCAGAACAAAGGCAATTTCCCCGGCATCAACTCGACTGGTGGGCCCTACTTCACACAGCCCTCCTACACTCCATGCACGGTTCCCTTCCCGGAGACGTGCCCCATTCCTGGCGCGCCCGGAATCGAGCGGAATGCGTTCCGCGGACCGCGGTATATGGATGTCGATGCGACGATCAGCAAAGCGTTTGGCTTGCCAAAGATGCCAGTGCTGGGCGAGAACGCACAGCTGGAGTTCCGCGCCAACGTGTACAACCTGTTCAACAACCTGAACCTCAGCATGAACGGGTTCAACAACGTGATCAATAACGCGCAGTTTGGCACGGCAACCCAGGCCATGGGTTCGCGGACCATGGAACTGCAAGCGCGGTTCAGCTTCTAACGTTTTCCAGGGACGATGTCCCCCAGCGCCCCTGTTGATGCAGTGGAAAGCTGCCAACGAGTTCCCCCGCACCCCGGGAAGCTCTCTCGTTGGCAGCTTTTCTTTTACACTGGAAGCTTGCCGATGATCTGTCGCATAGCCAATCCCGTTGTAAAGCAGAGCGTACTGCGTTGCTCGCCATTTCTGGCGCGCGTCATGGTTGCTCAGATTCTATTCGTTGGCCTGCTCGTTGGTGTGGGTTTGTGTTTCGCTCAGTCCGCTCCGCCGAAGACTGGCGCGGACACCTTTGACTCGCTGGCGCAGCGGGCTGACGCCGCGCGCGACTCGGATCGGCTGGACGAGGCTGTGGTGCTGTACAAGAAAGCGTTGGCGGTGCGGCCGAAGTGGGAGGAAGGATGGTGGTCGCTGGGCACGATCGAATACGACCGTAACAATTATCGCGCGGCCGCCAGCGCGTTCCGGCAGCTTTTGCCACTGACGCCAAAGGATGGCACGGTCTACGCGATGCTCGGACTATCGGAGTTTGAGTTGGGGCGGGATGATGCCGCGCTGAGGCACCTGGAGGAGGCCAGGCGGCTGCAGGTGTCCACAAATTCACAGCTGCGACTGGTGATGCTGTATCACGATGGAATACTTTTGCTGCGGACCAGGAAATACCAATCCGCGGAAACGTCGCTGGGCGCGCTCTGCCGCGATGAAGTGCCGAACGACGATGTGGTGAAGGCGTTGGGGCTTGCGGTGTTTCGTCTGGCTTCGAAGGAAGCACCCGCGGAGGGGACGCCGGGCGCGCCTGTAGTGCAGCGTGTTGGCCACGCCGCGTGCATCAGCGTGCAGAAGAAGTACGACGAAGCGCGCAAGGAGTATGCCGATCTTCTGGCCGAATATCCGGAGTACCCGAATTTGCATTATGTGTTTGGGAAGTTTTTGGCGGAAACCAACGATACGGCTGGGGCAGTGGCCGAATTCCAGAAGGAAATTAAAAGCAATCCGCAGGACATCCATTCACGGCTGGAGATCGCCGCCACGCAGTACAAAATAAATTCGGCGGCGGGTATTCCGTACGCGGAGCAAGCTGTACAAATTGATTCTCATATTCCCTTTGCGCATTATTTGCTGGGACTGCTCTATCTGGATGTGGACGAGTATCAGAAGGCGATTCCCCAGTTGGAGATTGCCGAGAAGGCGTTCCCTAAGGACGCAAAGGTGTATTTTGCGCTCGGGTCAGCCTACTCTCGCGCGGGGCGGCGTCAGGATGCGGAGAAGGCGCGAGCGATGTTTCAACGGCTTGGCGAGAAATCGACCAGCGATGGGGACGCGGGGTATTGAGGAAATTTTGCGGTGGAACCTAGGTTATGGGCTTGGGAGAGATCAACCCAAGAGGGACCGACATGGAGGCCGGCCGGTACGAAGAAGGATCTGATTGTGTGGTGCGCGGAGTCTAAACCCGCACGATTGAAAAGGGGAGGGCGCGACGTCGGCGCTCGACCCAAGAAAAAGCACGGGACTAAAGTCCCGCCACTACAAAAGCTTCGGGTGAAGCCGTGCCCTGACGGTCACGTGGGCGCTACTTTGGTTCTTCTATCGTCAGGATGCGGTCGGCGCTTACGTCTTTCATGGTTTGCGTGATGCCGCTGGGCCAGCGAATCTGAATTTCTGAAATTTTTTCGTTTTTTCCCAGGCCAAAGTGTACGCGCGGGTCGCTCGAACAGGCGTAGCCAACCGCCGTGGTCACTTCACTCCATTGCTTCTTGCCATCTGGGGTCGTGATGCGGATCTGCGCGCCAATGCCCATGCGATTGCTTTTAGTTCCCACCAGCTTCAGCAGGATCCAGTGATTGCCGTTGTCGGTGATGTTGTGAAACAGTTGCGCGGGACCATTCAGCACGGAGACGACCATGTCTACGCGGCCATCGTTATCCAGATCGCCGAACGCCACGCCGCGATGCGCCGCTTCGATTTGAAAATCCGGACCGGCGGTCGCGCTAACATCCGCGAACTTGCCATTGCCCAGATTGCGGAAAATCGTGTTCGGCTCAGGATATTTCCGCGCTGGGGTTTGTATGCTGATGTTGTCCATGACGTTGGCACGGGCCACGAATAAATCCTTCCAACCATCGTTATCAAAGTCGACGATGCCGTTGCCCCAGCCGGACATGTCATTGGTTTTGGCCAGGCCGCTGGCCACGGTCATGTCCTGAAATTCGCCCTTGCCCTGGTTGATCCACAACGGAAATTCCTCGTGTTCCACGGCAGTGTGCCAGATGTCCGGCAGGCCATCGTTGTTCACATCGCGAAAATCGGCGCCCATGCCGGAGCGCGCGATTCCGTCGGGCGCATAACCAACGCCTGCATCGAGCGCAACCTCTTCGAATTTCTTGCCTTTCAGATTGTGGAACAAGAAATTCTGCGTGGTGTCGTTGGCCACGAAAGCATCCAAGTAACCGTCGCCATCGTAATCGGCGAAGGTTACGCTCATTCCCTTTCCAAATTGCTTGGCGATACCGGTTTCTTCGGAAACGTCGGTGAACGTGCCGTCGCCGTTGTTGCGATAGAGGGTGTTGTGCGTCGGCGCGTAATACTTGGGGTGGCAGAAGCCGCGCACGCCCTCCTTGACGCGGCAGTAAGGGTCCTTGTTCACTTCCCAGACGCAGTAATTGACCACGAAGAGGTCCAGCAGGCCATCGTTGTTGTAGTCAAACCAGCCCGCTCCGACCGACCACATTTTCTTGCCGTTGAGTTTTGCGCCGCCGACGCCGGCCTTTGCGGTGACGTCGGTAAACGTGCCGTCTCCATTGTTGTGGAATAACTGGTTGCCGGTGACGTTGGCCACGAACAGATCCGGCCATCCATCGTTGTCGTAATCGCCAACGGCTACGCCGCTGCCATAACCGATTCCCGCAAGGCCGGCTTTTTCCGTGACGTCGGTGAAGGTGCCATCGCGATTGTTGTGGAACAGGCGATTCCAGTAGGCCGGAGTTTCTTTTTCCAGCGACGGTATCGCAGCTCCGCCGACGAGATAGACGTCCAGGTAACCGTCGCCGTCATAGTCGAACAACGCGACGCCCGCGACCATGGTTTGCGGTTGATTTTTATTTTCCGTGTCTCCGGTGGCTGTGACGTAGTGCAGACCGGCCTTTTCCGCGATTTCTTCAAATCGGATAGGGCCTGCCGGTTGGGGGTTCTGCGGATTCGGAGTGGTTTTGTCCTGCCCCATGACCGGGAGCAGCAGGATTCCCAATAAAATTAACAGCCGCCGCATTTCTTCATGCCTGATGAAAACCAACCTTTGTCATGGCGGCCTGTGCTTCGCTGTTCTTCATGAAAGTGTTCCATACCAGGCCGGTCCGATGATTTTCCGCCATTACCATGGTAATGCCCAAATCAATTCCAAGCACGTCGGTATCGTACCAGCCCGAAAGAGGATTGAAGGCATCCACGTAACTATACAGGCCCCAGGCTTTTTCCGCATACGTGCCGCGAATGTTGCGCAGAACCCGGATGCAATCGGAATAAAGGAACGGCAGAGAGCCACCAGTCGCACAGGGAACAACGCTGCCATCGATCGGGCCTTGCGGGGGAGGGCCGCCCCACGCTGTGTAGCCATCCACGTAATCGGATGCGCTGATGCCCCAGAGGTTGTCCGCATAGTCTGGGAAACGCGAGGCTAACGAGAGGCAAAAAAGCTTGTGCGCTTTTGTGGCCGTGACGGAATTGTCGAAATAATTTGCGTAGGCGTCCCTCTTGCTGCGGAAATCGTACCAGGCTTGCGAATACTGGTGCGTGAAGATCGGATCGTTCCCGGAAATATAGGTGAGGCCCTGGTAGGTGATCGTCGGACGCGTCCAAGCGTTCCATGTTGCGGCCGGAACGGGGTGAGTTGGCGAGCCGATCCCCAAAAGATAGATCATCATCAATTCGCAGAAATGCTCCCAGCGCGCGTCCAGAAATCCGTGTTCGGGCGTCCAGCCCATGGAGAAAGTTGGACCGCCGTTGAGCATCCAGGGCCAGTCGACGCGTTCGTAGATCTTTGTGGCCAGATCCTGAATTTGCGCGTCTTGAAAATATTGCCGGGCGGTGAGGACGCCGCACAAAAGGAGCGAGGTGTCGATCGAGGACAATTCGCAAGTGGCCCAACGTTGGCCGGAATTCATGTCGACGAAGTGATAATAAAAACCGTGGACATTGGGCATGCGGCTGTAGAGAAACTGCAGCGTGGTTTTTACCCTGTTAGCGATATCCACGGTTTTGCCGTAGCCGCGGGAGTCGCCGATGCACAGCGCGGTTAGGGCAAAACCGGTGGCGGCAATGCTGGACATGGTGCGCGTGTCGTGGCCGTTAAGCAAGGCGCGATCTTTCACCTGGCCTGTGGCGGGATTGGTTTCGTTCCAAAAAAACTGGAAGCATCTGCGCTGAATTTCATCGAGCAATTGGTCGTCGGTGCCCTGATACGGTGCTGCGACAGGAAGCGGTTTGGCTGCCTGGAAACGCGCGGCGCGAAGCCATGGCGCGAACGGAGCAACGGCCAGGGCCTGCCCGCAGCGACGCAGCAATTCCCTTCTGTTCATTTCACGTGTGCTCATGGGGCGCTTCCTCTATTCCGCGATTTCCAGCTCGACGGGTTGCCCGCTTTGGGAATCCGGGCTGACCCAAATTCGCGCCAAGCTCGGTTCGACGGTGCGATCGTTGTGAATGTCCCACAGGGCAAAGGCCTCGGGTGTAAGGGAAAACGTAACTGTCTTAGTCTCTCCCGGCGCCAGAAGGACGTGCTGAAACGCCTTCAACGCGCGTATAGGCTCTTCCACGCTTGTGCCGCGCAAACCCACATAAAGCTGCACGACTTCTTCGGCCGCGACCTTTCCGGAATTGGTGACGTTCGCGGTCACGGTGAGCACGGTCTTCCCGTCGGTGGCACGGTGGCGCAGAGCCGCGCACAGTTCCTTGGCGTTTAGCTTCGTGTTGCTGAGTTGCGGCGCGGAATATTGGAACTCGGTATAGGATAAGCCATAGCCGAATGGAAATTGTGGGGCGTTGGGTTCGTCCACATAACGCGAAACATATTTTTCCTTAATCGTGGTGCCCGGGCGAGTCAGATCGACGTTGCCCGCGGGACGTCCAGTGTTGAGGGAATTGTAGTAGACCGGAATCTGTCCAATCGAATCTGGCCAACTCACGACGAGCCTTCCGCTTGGCACGGAATCGCCGTAGAGGGTGCGCACCAAGGCCGGGCCGGCTTGCACTCCCGGAAACCACACTTCCAGCACGGCAGGAACATGGGCAAAGGCCCACTTCAAAGTGAGCGGCCTTCCGCTGAATAACACCAGCACCACGGGCTTGCCGGTGGCGGTTACTTTTTCCAGAAGCTCTTCCTGGCGTCCGGGCAAATCCAGATGCGCCCGCGACCCGGCTTCCCCGGTCATGCTGCCTGCTTCTTCGCCCAGGGCTAAAATGGCCACGTCCGCGGAACGTGCCGCTTCTACCGCCGCGTTGATTTGTTCGTCCGTCGCCGCGCGGAAGTCGGCGCCCTTTGCGTATTTCACGCGGTCCGCCCCCAAGCGCTGCGTCAATGCAGTTTTCAGCGTGACCACGTCGGCTGGCTGGCCCTGTGCGGCCCACGCGCCCAACATTTCCTGCGGATCGTCTGCAAGCGGACCGATTAGCGCGACGGTACGGAACTGGTCGCTCAAGGGCAGAATGCGCGTGGAACCTTGCGGCTCATTTCTCAACAGGACAAAGGATCGCTCCGCGGTTTCGCGCGCCACGTCCAGATTCTCTTTCGTCAACGGCCCGTGATTTTCGCGAGACTCATCCGTGTACGGATGGTCGAAGAGCCCGAGCGCAAACTTCACGCGAAGCACGCGGCGCACGGCGTCATCGATCTGCGCCTCCGAGACTTTGCCCTGCTTGACCAGGTCCGCCAGATGCTCGTGATATAGATTGCTTTCCATATCCATATCCACGCCTGCGGCGAAGGCTCTCCATGCGGCGGTTTCTCCGTCATTGGCGATGCCATGCGCTTGCAATTCGGCGATGGAAGTCCAGTCGCTGTCCACCAGACCCGTAAACCGCCATTCTTTCCGCAAAATCTGCGTCAGGGTAAACGGATTCGCGCTCGACGGAACTCCATTGAGCGTATTGAAAGCGCTCATCAGCGAAGCGCTGCCCTCATCCAGAGCCGCATAGAATGGCGGGAGATACACTTCGCGCAAAGTGTGCTCGGAGATCTCCGTGGTGTTGTAATCGCGGCCGGCTTCCGCTGCGCCGTAACCGACAAAGTGTTTCACGCATGCGGCAATGCTGTCAGGCGCGTTTAGATTTGCTGCCTGGTATCCACGCACATACGCGCGGGCGATGGCGCTTCCCAGGTACGGATCTTCTCCTGCGCTTTCCACCATGCGGCCCCACCGCGCATCTCGGGCGATATCCACCATCGGCGAAAACGTCCAGCGAACGCCCGCGGCGGAAGCTTCCTGAGCCGCGATGCGGGCGGCTTTCTCGACGATTTGCGGATCCCACGTTGAGGCCAGTGCCAACGGAATGGGAAATTCAGTGCGGTAGCCGTGAATCACGTCCAGGCCATTGATAAGAGGGATGCGGAGGCGGGATTTCTCCATAGCCACATGCTGGTAAAAGTTGGCTTCGTGAACACCTTGCAAGTTGTAGAGCGAGCCTACCTGGCCCTTCTGCACCATTTCTTCGTAACCGCCCGGCCCAGTTTCCGGCCCGGTTGGCGCGCCAACGGAATATTGAACCAGTTGTCCGACTTTCTCATCGAGGGTCATTTCCTTCAGGAGGGCGTCGATTTTTTTCTCGACAGCGGGAGAGGCAAGATTTGACCTCACGGGCAGCCCGTGGAATCCGGCAGGTTCTGTGGGAGTTTGGCAGCGAACGCCAGGCAAAATGAGAAAGGTCAGCAGACCAAGAACGAGAGATAGGCGTAGTGAACGAGGCGGCACGGGTTTCAAACTCCTAGTCAGCGTGCACATGGTATCCCAATCGTCTGGGTTTGACGGCACGCACTGCTTGTAAGGAAGCACCCCGTTGCTACTCCTCAAGACCGGGGCGGCCGGAGAGTGACAAATCGTTATTCCAGCGAGATTGCGAAGAGCAGCGGCGCCTCACCCCGGAGCCGCCGGCAGCATCGCCCGCCATTCACTTCCGGACCTTTGCAATGATAAATCGATTTATTAGCTGAAATCTATAACATTTTTCCATTTAACAGGGATCGGCCAGTGCAACTTGCTATGCCTTCTTGCTCCCCTGCCCTCCGTTGTGCAAGACTACGCCACAAGAACCATAATGGTACGGACAAAGAAAACCCAGCCCAACGGTGGTCGCTCTACGGGCAATTCGTCCATCAGCCTGAAGGAACTGGCTGCTCATCTTGGACTCTCCTCCGCTACCGTCTCCCTGGTCATAAATCACTCCCCGGGGGCCAAGTCCATTCCCGCGAGCACGCAGGAACGGGTGAGGGAGGCCGCTAAGGAGCTGAATTACCGGCCAAACCTGATGGCGAGGTCGTTGCGCCAGAAGCGTAGCTTTACTATCGGCGTGGTGGTCCCGGAGGTTAGTGAGGGCTATGCGGCGCTGGTGCTGTCCGGGATTGAGGACCATCTGCTCCAGGAAGGGTATTTTTATTTTGTTGTCAGCCACCGGCACCGCGCGGACCTGATTGAGGAATACCCCACACTGCTGCAACAGAGAGCGGTAGAGGGCATTATAGCGGTGGACACGCTATTGACGGAGGACTGCCTGATTCCGGCAGTCGCGATCTCCGGCCATCGCCAAGTGCCGGGAGTGACGAATATCGTTCTGGATCACAATCTGGCTGCGCACCTGGCTTTGGAACACTTGCTCAAGTCCGGACACAAGCGCATCGCCATGATTAAGGGGCAGGACTTCAGTTCCGATACGGAAATACGGTGGCGGGCGCTGCATAACGTCGCAAAGCAACTTGGCATCACAATCCACGAAAAACTGACGGTTCAGCTCGATAATGACTCGCCTTCGCCGCAGGTTGGCTACAGTGTGACGCGAAGGTTACTAGACCGAGGTGAACCATTCTCCGCCTTATTCGCCTTTAATGATATTTCTGCCATCGGCGCCATTCAGGCGTTGCGCGAGTCCGGCAGGCGCGTTCCCGAGGATGTCTCTGTAATCGGCTTCGACGATATTCAAAGCGCGGCGTACCAGAATCCCGGGTTGACCACAGTGCGCCAGCCGCTTCGGCAAATGGGCGTGATCGCAGCGGAGACGCTTCTAGCGCGAATCAATGCGCCACGCCAGGCGGGATATCCCAAATCGATCATTGTGAAGCCAGAGCTGATCATCCGCGCGTCTACCGCAAGCGTGGCGGCGGTTGCTTCTTTGTAACTGGTGGAGGAGCGCCCGCCTTCCTTTTGTTTTCCGATCTCAGTAAAATTGGGGAGGCGTTCGTTCTGTTTCCAATAGGTAACTACGACCATACGAAAATGACGTAGATGAAACACTCTCGTAACCTGGTCCAAGTGAAACTTGGCGCAGCCAGAGGTCAACTGTGAGAACGCTAACCGCCGACCCACTCTTAACCGAAACTTCCCTTTTCCGTATTTCGCTGGCGCAGTCTCCGCAGGATCTGGTCGAGTGCCAGCGCCTCCGCTATGAAGTCTTTAACCTTGAACTTGGCGAAGGTCTTTCCACGTCCGACCGGTCCGGGCTGGATATCGATCCATTCGACTCTTTTTGCGACCACTTGATGGTGCGCGATCTGGAATCCGGGAGACTTGTGGGCACGTACCGCCTGCAAACGGGAGAAGTGGCCCGGTGCAATCTGGGGTATTACGGCGACCAACTGTTTGATTTTTCCGTATACAATTCGATTCGCAAGGAACTGCTGGAACTTGGTCGCGCGTGTGTTCATATCGATTACCGCAACATCATGGTGTTGCATGCCCTGTGGAAAGGCATAGCCGTTTACGCTACCCGGAACGATTCGCGCTACCTGATTGGCTGCAGTTCCATTTCTTCGCAGGACGAAAACGTTGGCGTGGCGATGTATGAGGGGCTAAAGGCGAAGTACCTGGTCGATCCATCTTTGCGGACAGTGCCGCATCCTGGCCACGATTGCCGCAGCACCGGGGCCGCGGTGGAAGCAGCGCGTCCGCCCCGCTTGTTTCGCGCTTATCTGGAAATTTCGGGACGCATTTGCGGGCCTCCGGCGATCGACCGGGAATTCAAAACCATCGATTTCCTGACCCTGGTCGATCTGGCGAGTCTGCCGGAACGCGTCCGAACGCGATTCTTCTAGGTTTCGCTACGGACCCAAGAAAAAGCACGGGACTAAAGTCCCGCCACTACAACGGCTCCGCTAAACAGTTTGTGGCCTGCTACGATTAGGGCGGTGTACACTGTTTCGGCTGAGGTGAAATTTGTGATTTCGATCACTCCTGAAAACGCCAGCTTCCTGCTGCAGTACATGCTGCCGACCGTGAAGAATGAACACCGCATCACGCGAGGCGTAATTGAAGCGATCCCGCAATCCAATGCCGATTACCGGCCTGACATTCATGCGAAAACCGCCATGGAAATTGCATGGCACGTTGCGGCCTCCGAAGAACGCTTCTACAGCGCCATTGCAGCCGGTGCATTTGATTTTGCGCCGATTCCCCGGCCCGAGAGTGTGCAGACACCGGCGCAGGTGGGACAGTGGTATGGAGAATCGTTTGACAAGAATTTTGAGAGGTTCCCCAATCTTTCCGGGGAGCATCTCGCCAAAATTCTGGATTTTCGAGGCATTTTTCAGCTACCGGCGGTTAGCTGGTTCAATTTCTCCTTGAATCACACCATTCATCATCGTGGTCAACTGTCCACATACTTGCGCGCCATGGGCGGGAAGGTCCCTCCGATTTATGGGCAAAGCTATGATTCCGAAGCTGCGAAGAAGTCCGCGCAGGCCTGATCGGGCATAAGCGCAAATTGAGGAAAACTGATTTGGTTTCAGGAAAGCCGCAAGGATCGCTTTAGCCGGTAAAGAGTTTCCCCCGCGTGTGGCATCAGTTTGATTCCTTCGGCTTCGCGCCCCATCCATTCCTTTGGCTTGACGTCTTCCGGATCCAGGTAGCCGAGATTCATCCGGCGGCAGCGCTCCTCGGAGATGCCAGTGGCCAGCGTCACGCGGATGCGGTCTCGCTCAAATCCGGTGGAGAGGTCAAAAGCGCCTTCGCCGCGCAAATGCGTGGAATGCGCCAGAACTCCGCGAGGCACGTCCGCAAAGTGTTTCCACTGCTTCACAAAGTAATCGCGGCAATGGTAGCCGATCTTCTCGATCTCCGGACCGTGGGTGTAACTGAATTCCGTGATGTGCGGTGCGTAGACCACGACTTCGCCTTCATCCATCATTGCCGGCTCTGCTTTGTACATACCCTTCGCGGCGGTCCAGATATCCGCATACATTTCCGGCATGATCGCGAGCGCGCGCCGGAAAGGCTGCTCGACCCATTCGATATGCTTCTGGGCTGACAAAGCAGCCGCGCATTTCCAGGCCACGCGCGCGCCACCAAAATATAGTCCAGAGACGCCTTCATCGGTCACCACCAACGCCATGCAAGCTACGGGAACCTTGATTTTTGCGGCGGCGCGGTCGATCAGTTCCCTTACCGGCGTGATTTCCGTACCAATCATGTGATAACTGCCGATCAGCGCGCCCAGCCAGTGCGTTTGATCGATCATTTCCTTGCCGCTGATGCCGGGGAAAAGATATTTATTGCCGCCGGAAAATCCGACGACCTCGTGGGGAAAAACGGGGCCACAGATCAAGACTTGATCATACTCAAAAATGAGCTTGTTGATTTTGACGGTAATCGCTTCGGATAGCAGGCCAGCCGAAACTTCGGCGACTTCGCCGGCAGGGATTGTGCCGATGTCGGCAAACGTGTCCGGATTCTCCCAATGATGGTTGAAAATGCGAGTGCGGCCGCACATTCCGTTTTGTACCGGCTTGCCCATCAGCTTCGTTAACTGCTCGTCGCTCATATGCGGATGAGTACCGAGTGCGACCATGTAGTCGCATCGTGCGGCCCATTCTCCGATGGCTTCCTGCAAGAGTTCGAACATCAGAGCCATGGGCATCGTGCGCGTACCGTCCGGGATGACGATCAGAACGCGCTTGTCGTTAATTTCCATGTCTCTTGCCGACGCGGCGACGATTTGACGCAGCTCTTCTTCGGAGAGAGTGGAGTCCGGATATCCTTTGCCGATCGTCATTGTCTTTCACCCGGCGCGTACTTGCTTGTCCGCGCACTACTGAGCGCTGAGAGCCGTGCGAAACTATGCTCCATTATGCGCACTCCATTTGCCTTCTGCGCAATCCCTCCTTCAAGGCATGCTGCTTGACGCTAACCGGTGGGCCCTATTTGCCGATGGCGTCTGGCAATCCTTTGTAATAGCGGAAACCTTCGATGCGTTTGCCATCGCGGGTGCGGATAAAGTCAAGGGCTTGCGCTTTCATTTGCTGCACTTCGGCTTCGCTTGGATTCGGGTTGTAATTTTTCCAGCCTGGACCGAACTGGCTGATGTAGTGGGAGTCCGCATTCACGCGCTTTTCGACGAAATCACTGATGTCCACCCAAACGTTTTCGTCCTGGTAATCGAAATCATCGTAAAACATGTATTCCGGGATCATGAACTCCTTCAATCCTTCCTGCGTGATCTGGCCTTCGAACAGCAGCCGCCACATGGCCGCGCGCGCCGCATCCGCCGCCAGATAAGCCGCGGCGCGATGGTCGGATTTGTGCCAACGCTGATAATTCTTTCCGGGATCCCAGGCGAACAGAACGTCCGGGCGCAGCTTGCGGATCCACCTTACGAGGTTCTCCACAACCGCCTTGCGATCCTCGAATTCCAGCAGGCCGTCGTCATAGCCTAGATTGATGTAATGGTCGGCGGGAATGCCCAGGTCCTTGAGCGCGGCCAATTCCTCCTGGCGCCGGATTTCCGCCAGTTGCGTACGCGAAAGCTTGGGATCTTGCGTGCCCACGTTTCCGGTGGTCAGAGTGACGATGTACACCTGATTGCCGTGGGCCTGCAGCATGGCGAGCGTGCCGTGGGAAAGCGCGTCATCATCGGCGTGTGCGCCGATCAGCATGATCGTTTTGCCCGTCCACTTTTCCACGGGCACGTCCGGCTTTTGGGGCGTCATTTGCCCCAGAGCCATCGCCGTCCACACACACATCCCCGTCACAGCAATCAACACACGTCGCACGACTTTCATTTGTCCTCCTGAGTAAACTTTTTTCGTTATCCAGCCACGAATTGTTTTGCCAGAGTGAGTGCGCCGTTCGAGTGGCTGGGATCAACGAGCTTGGCGCGGACGAAATCGCGTGTGCCGCCGCCTTTGCCGGGAATTGTAGCGAAAACCTGTTTCAGGATCGCGCTTAGATCGATGCTCCCGCCGAGGGCCTGGGCAAAAACCAGCTGGCCGGTGGGTTCATGAGCGAGGAGTGCGACGGTTTTTCCGTTCTTGGCGAGCTCGGTTGCCAGCGGAAGAAGCAGCTCCGCGCTTTCTTCGCGCAGGAGTGCAGCAACGCAGAGCAGGCCATCGTTTCCGGCCTGGGCAGCCGCGAGGAGCAACTGAGCGCGGTCCACGGCGAGTTGCTGTAAGGCCGTCCGAAGATTTTTGTAGCCGGCGTCGCGTTCCACGGTGAGCTTTTCGATCACTGCCTGCGCTTCTTCCGGCGAGCAACTCAATCGCTCGCCGATCGTGCGCAACAGGCGGAAATCGTTGGTAGCTATGCGATCCGCGCGCGCGCCACAGGCAAATTCCACGCGCCAGTCCTGGCGAATCTTGGTGCAGCGGCGAACCAACACCATGCCGATCTGCCCCGTGCTTTTTACGTGTGTGCCGCCGCAAGGCTGCAAGTCCGCGGCTTCAATCTCAATGGCACGCAAAATTCCTTCGCGATCCACTTCCTTGCGCACACCGCGTTGCGCCAGCTGATCGGCGGTTCCATAGCGCACGTTGACCGGGCGATCTTCGAAGATCACCGCGTTTGCGGCGCGTTGAGCGCCGTGTAGTGCGTCCGGAGAAGGCTCTGGCCCATGAAGATCAATGGTGCAGAGTTCACTGCCGAGATGGAAAGAAACCGTCGGCAATCCAAAGCGCTCCTGGAACACGGCGGAGAGCAAATGCTGGCCGGTATGTTGCTGCATGTGGTCGAAGCGGCGGCCCCAATCCACACAGCCATCGACGGGGCCCGGAGAAAGCTCCAGGTCGACGATGTGGACGATGTCTTCACCGTCGTCGCGCACATCGAGAATTTGTGCGTCTGCAAGCTTGCCGAGGTCATTGGGCTGGCCGCCTGAGGTGGGATAGAAGGCGGTGCGATCCAGAAGCACTTCCCAGCTGGGCTTAGGTCCAAATTCCGTGGGCATGGGCTCCGCGGGAGAACAGGAGAGCACGCGAGCGGTGAAATTGCGGAGGAAAGAATCGTCGTAATACAGTCGATGCGTGGCCATGAAAGCGGGATTTTAGCACAACCAAATTGTCCGCTTCGAAACTCGCCATCGCGAGCGCTTTTCCCGGGTGCATGAGCCGATTCCGGTACACTAAAGTTATGCCCGTTCGCTTTATTGCTTTGGACATTGATGGAACCCTGCTGAACAGCCACTTTGAAGTTTCGCCGGCAAATCGCGCGGCCATCGCCGAAGCCACCCGGCGCGGAGTGGAAGTCGCGCTGGTGACCGGGCGGCGATACGATTTCGCGATGCCGGTAGCCCGGCAGGTCGATGCGCCGCTCACCATGATCGTGAATAACGGGGCGCTGGTGCGCACGAAAGACGGCCAGACGCTGCTGCGGCATCTGTTGCCTCGGGAGACGGCCAGGCGTGTGATTCTGGCGACTGCCCCGTGGCGAGACGCGACAGTCGTCGTATTCGATCGCCCCAGCGCCAACCAGATGATCCTGGAATCGATTGATTGGGAAGACCCGACGCGAGGCGGCTACTATTCTCGAAATCGCAAGTTCATGGCCGCGGTTACGCCACTGGAGAGCTGCCTCAACGAAGACCCCTTGCAGGTGATGTATACCGGCTCGGTTGTCGCCATGCGAGAAGCCGAAACGACCCTGCGGCGCGTCCAATTTGCCGAGGAGTTCACGCTGGCCGCAACGGTGTACGAGGACCGCGATTTTTCGATGATTGATGTGATCCATCCGGGAGTGACCAAGGGAACCACCCTGGCCGAATGGACAGCGGCGCGCGGTATCGCCCGCGAGGAAATCCTGGCCATCGGCGACAATCACAATGACCTGGAAATGCTATCCTTTGCAGGTGTCCCGGTAGTGATGGAAAACAGCGTGGCGGAGCTGAAGCAACGCGGCTGGCACGTTACGCGCTCCAATGACGAAGACGGCGTTGCCGCGGCAATTGAGCGTTTCGCATTGGCGGAAGCAGCGGAATAGATTGATCCGAAAATACATTCTCACAGGCAGTTTGGCGGCCCTGGCGCTCCTGCTGGGAGGCGCAACCGCAGCACGCGCAGACTACGTTGTGCTGCGGAGCGGCGCGCGCCTGGACGTCACCGGTTACGAGATCCTGCCCGATCGCTACATTCTGCACCTTAAAGGCGGCGTGGCCGAAGTTCCGTTGAGTGAAATTGTGGGCATTGAGCCGGAAGACGTTTTCGAGGCCATAGAAGCGCCGCTAACCGACAAAACCCCATTCGAGAGGGTCATTCGCGCCGCGGCGGAACGCTACGGGATGGACGCGGACCTGATTCACTGTGTGATTGCCGTGGAATCGAATTTCAATCCGAAGGCGGTTTCCTCCAAAAAGGCGAGCGGCTTGATGCAGCTTCTGCCGCAGACGGCCGCGCAATACGGCGTGAAGAATATTTTTGACCCGGAGGAGAACGTCAATGCCGGAACGCGCTACCTGAAGGAACTGCTGGCGAAATATCACGATCTGACGCTGGCTCTGGCCGCTTACAATGCGGGGCCGGAACGCGTGGACCAGTATGGCCGGCGCGTGCCCCCTTATCTGGAAACCATGAAATACGTGCAGCGGATCGCGAAGAGCTACGCGAAGATCAAGTCTCAGACCACGGCGCAGAAGCAAGCCGGCTGAAGCGCTTTCCCTGAAATTGGCAGTCTGACTACTGATTCGGCGTCGGAGCCTGCAGCGGCGGAATCTGATTCGGATCGGGATTGCTGTTGGGATTCGGATTTTGCGCGGGATTCTGGGAAGGATTCTGTGTCTGGGTGCCGTTCTGGCCGGGATTCATTCCCGAGGCGCCCGGATTCATACCGGAGGAAAAGGGCGAGCCCGTTGGTGAAGTGCCTACCGGACTCATGCCATTCGAGTTTACCGGTGTTCCGATGCCGGCGGAAGCACGGCCGACCGTCGTATCCTTCGAAGGATCCCAGATGAACTCGAACAATTTATAATTCTTCGCCTTCTCGTAAATCCGGAACGATTTTTTGTCGATCTTGCTGCCAACGCCAATAATGTTGCCGCCGATGGTGTTGCTGGCATCCATTGGGCCAGCAATCGAATGCGGCTGGGTGGGATCCTCGATCGTAGGATCGCCGTTAGTTCCGAGGCTGGTATTGGTAGCGCCCGAGCCGGTGGCGGCCGTGGACGCGGTTCCGGCCGCGCCCGCTTGCTGTGTTGCCGTGGCTTGATTCATCCCAAATCCCGTGGAGTTCGCGGAATTGGAACCAAAGCTCAAAAGCCCATTGCCTCCGGACATCGATGAGGAGCCAGCCATCGGCGATCCGGCGACTCCCGGAGCGCCACCCATTCCGCCCAGTCCTATGGTGCGATTGTTGAGGCTGCCAATGAGCTGGCCGTTCGGCCCAACGTAGATCAGTCTCCAGGAGCCATCGACCTGGTTCATGGGATCTTTGTAGGCTTGGCGCATGAAGCGAATGCCCGTCTTGGGCTTCGTCAAATCGTCCAGCGAAGTGGGAAAGCGATTCATCTTCGTGTAGTACATGCGAATTCCGCGGGTATATTGTTTCCCGCGCCACACCATTTCCTTTTCGCGCTCGCGTTGGATATTACTGAGGACGGTGGGCGCAGCTTCAGCCATGGTCAAAACCAACAGCGCCAGAATAAACATGACCATCACCAGGGCGTACCCTGATTCGGCACAGCGCGCTCGACGATTGTGCAGACTTGGCCTCATGCGTTTGGCGGCATCTCCAGATTAGTGGAATTCTTTTTGCCCGTCACCGTGTCCTCATATTCGATGCGGTCGTTGCCAATGTGCGTTATCCGGATATGGTTCTGGACAACGTCGCCTTCTTCGACAATGTGGATGTCTTCGCCATCGAGAAGGAATGCGCGGCGCGGGCCATTCGTCGGCAGCGCGCCGTATCCGAAGAACTTCATGGTCAGCACCGGAGGAGGAGGCTCCGGCGGCGCATGCACGGTAGGCAAATCGGGCGCGGGTTTCACCGGCTTAGCTGCAGCAGCCGAGGTAGAAGCGACCGGAGCGGCAGCCCCGGCAATGAAAATGTTGCGGCCGGAGGGCTTGTAGACCGTCGATTGAGACTCGCCCATTTCCTTGAAGATGATGCTGTAATCTTCGGCGTCGATGGGCGAATACGAACCCGCTGCCGTAGCGCTATTGCTGGGCACTTTGCTGCGGCCGAAGTAGAAATACCAGACAACCAGGGCAACTGCCACCAGCACGCCCAGCAGGACTCGCTCTCGCAGTTCTTTGGTGGTCTGTGCCATTAAGCCTTCCGAAAATAGGTTCGCATATGCAACGCCACTCGCAAAACCCCGGCATTCCCGTGGCTCGCATCGCCAGACTCCACACCCAAGGAGTCCACAATGTAGACATTCTTGGAGCGCTGCAAATGATTCAGGAACTCGACGATCCCGTTATAGTCGCCGGTGACATCCGCTTCCATGTGCAACTCCGTAAGGTTCCGACCAGGCACATCCTTATGGTTAATTTGCTCGGCCTCTACGATCAGGTGCGTATCGTGAGCGTACTGATCCAGTTCCTGAGCAATGACCGACTGGCCTTTCGAAGCCGGCAGCAGCGTTCCTTCAAAGTCGTCGAATTTTTTCAAGATGTCTGGAATAGTCTGGCGAATTTTGGAAGCGCGCTCTACGTCTGCCTTCACCAGAGCTAACTGACGAGTTTGCGCGGTCAGCGCCCGTTGATGATCGTTTTCCGGAGAGGTTAACTTGGCATTGAAATACATGAGGCCCGCGTCCGCGAGCAAAAGGATCGACAACGCGCCAATGATCAACCGCTTCTTTGTTTGAAAATCGCTCATTCTCAAATACCCGTATAGATCGCCGAGAATTCCGCCACGAACACATCGGTGCTTGGCGTCGTCGCAGATTGTTTCGAAGGCGTTCCCAATCCCGTAAGTTCGATATCCGAAAAAGACCTGGAATCCTCAAACGCCTTCAGTAATTTTACCTTCGCCTCTTCCGAGGAACCGGCCACGACAAATTTCACTGCCGCCGAGCCGTTTTCCAGCTTTGGCTCAATCTTCACAACGTGCACGCCTGGGGGCAAGGTGTGCTCCAGATCCATGAACATCTTTGTCCAATTGAAACTGCGCGCTTCTATTACGCTGCCGACAAACTTGGCGCGCTCCTGAAGATTGTGGTTTTCCTCTTTTCCGAAGAAGCGGACCAGTTCGTTACGCTGTTCCTGCACACGCGCCATTTCCTGTTGAAGCTTCCCCTGGCGCGCCCGGAACTCCTCATCGGCTTTACGCAGGGAATAAAAATGCCAACTGAGATAAACGAAGAGCAGGCTGGCGACAAGGCCGAGCAACGCAGAACCAACCACGAATCTCCGGTGGCTGACCAGTGGTTTGGTGGAAAGATTAAGTCCGACTTGCATAAATTCGCGTCAATTCCCCTTTAGTTCCGGTGCAGCATCCATCCAACCAGGCCTTCCAGTTCATGATCCGCCAGCGGACGGGCCTCGGCTTTCAGGGTTCCATCTGAGATGGCCGCGCTCAACAGGGACCGCACCGGGCACTTGAATTCGTCTTCCAGTGGCCGCACAAATTCCGGCAAGCGGTTCCCCAGGCCAGCGACGCGTACGGCTTGAATGCCTTCCTGCCACGTATCCTGATAATAGGCAGCCAGCGGATAAATCTCTTCCAGGAGCAAGTGCGGGGTCAACGCGTCGGTGTGAACGGGCAGTTCCGTACAGCGGAATCCGGCAAGCACGCCTTCTCGGACGATCGCCGTCGTAAGCGAAGTACCCGCAACGCGCGCCAACAATGTGGGCTTTTGATCTTCGAGCAAACTGACCGCCGCCAACGTGGTGCTCATGACCACGCCAGGCCGCAGCGAAGCTTCTTCGACCAGGGCCTCATATTCCTTGATGATGCGAAGCCGCGCGATGGCAGTGACCACATCCACGCCCTCGGCTTTCGGCGCCTGCCGCATGTAGGACAGCAGCGTTTCTTCCACTTCGAAGGGCACGCTCTTCTTCAATTTCCAGCGCAGCATCGGGACGGCTTCCTCCGCGCTGCGCGGAAATTCGTCGAAGTGTTGCACGAACACGCGGATGACGGGATCGGGAACCAGAAGCGCCGAATCTTCATCCTTTGCAGCAATTGTCTGGCACACCTTGGCAAGCGCCGCTTTCACTGCACCGGCGTTGAGGATATTGGATTCAATCGCCGAAGGAACGATGGCGCCTTTGGGCAACTCTTCAATGTCATAGGAAACGTGGGTGCCCGCACGGCCAAAGCGCACTCCGGCAACCCGCTCCGGAGAGATTTCGATCGCCAGCGGCGGATGCGGCGTGGCATCCATCCAGCGCATGAAGCGACGGACGGCTTCGACCTTGTAAATTCCTTCGCGAATGGCTGTGCCGCTACTCAACGAACGTCACCTTATTGATTTCTCGCAGCGTGGTTACCCCCGCGCGCACCTTGGCCAATGCGCTTTCACGCAACGTAATCATTCCCTCGGCGATGGCTGCCCGCTTGATCTCCGACGTGGGACGGCGGTCCACAATCATTTCACGGATGTGGTCACTTAAGTCAAGCAATTCGCAGATCGCGCTGCGGCCATGAAAGCCGGTGCCGGAGCATTCAAGGCAGCCCGCGCCTTCGGCGAACTGGTAACTTCCGGCCGTAGCGGGATCGATGCCCGATTCGGTCAACTCGATGTCCGTGAGCTTCTTGGGCCGCTTGCAATTGGAGCAAATCAGACGGACTAGCCGTTGCGCCAGGATGCAGTTTAGCGCGGAAACGAAATTGTAGGGTTCAACGCCCATGTTGATGAAGCGGCCGATGACGTCGGTAACGTTGTTGGCGTGGACAGTGGTGAAGACAAGGTGGCCGGTGAGCGCGGACTGGATGGCGATCTGAGCGGTTTCCTGGTCGCGGATTTCGCCGACCATGATCTTGTCCGGATCGTGGCGCAGGATGGAACGCAAACCACGAGCAAAGGTCAGACCCTTTTTCTCGTTGACGGGAATTTGCGTGATGCCGCGAAGCTGATACTCGACAGGATCTTCGATGGTGACGATCTTGTCCTCATCGGACTTGATCTCGTTGATGGCTGCGTACAGCGTGGTGGTTTTTCCCGAACCCGTGGGACCGGTAACCAGCACCATCCCGTACGGCTCGCGGATGTAGCGGCGAAAACTCTTGGTTTCTTCAGGAGAGAAGCCGACAACATCCAGGCTCAGGCTCTGGAATTTTTCTGAAAGAGTTTCCTTGTCCAGAACGCGGAGAACGGCGTCTTCACCGTGGCTGGCGGGCATGATGGAGACGCGAAGATCGATGAAGCGGCCCTTGTACTTCACGCGGAAGCGGCCGTCTTGAGGAACACGGCGCTCGGCGATATCGAGGTCGCTGAGGACCTTGATGCGCGATAGCACGGTGGAATGCCATTCCTTGGCGATGGGCTGCATGGCGTGCTGGAGCACACCGTCAATGCGGTACTTCACGGCAACTTCGCTGTCTCGCGCTTCGATGTGAATATCACTGGCGCGGCGTTCAAGAGCAGTGAAGATGATGGTTTCCACCAGGCGCACGACGGGGCTGACGGTGGTATCGCGCGTCAGGCGATCGCCGGAAATGGTCTCTTCGCCTTCTTCTTCGTCTTCTTTGGAAACCTGCAGCGTAAAGGCTTCGGTGGCTTGCTCCAGCACGCGCTGCGACTGCTCCGTGCGCTTCAGTAAATCGCTGATCTGCCGTGGCGTCGCAACTTTGTAAGTAAGTTTCTTGCCCAGCAGCAGTGGAAGTTCATCGCTCAGGATAACGATGCTGGGGTCCGCTACGGCAATCACCAGAACGCCGTCGTGTTCCACCAGGGGCACAAAGTTGTACCGGAACATTAGGTCTGCTTGAATCGTTCGAAACAGGTCCGGATCGATCCGCTGTTCCTGCAGGTCGATAAATCCGCAGCGATAACGCGCCGCCAGCCGCCGGGCCTGGGCCCGCTCCTGCTCCACGTCCATCGGAGCGCCAGGAGGAAGCGCGCTATTCGGAAGATTTGGATCCGTAGCCATAGACTGTACTCACCTTACCTTGAGGTGCCCGAAACAGAGAACGAGAAAATCGGCAGATAAAGCGAAATCAATATCCCGGCCACAATTAAACCCATCACAATCAGGAGCACCGGCTCAATCAAAGAGACCAGCGCGCCCAGCTTCAGTGAAACTTCCTCCTCATAGAATTCAGCAACGCTGTTCAACATCGGCGCCAACGCGCCGCTGGTTTCTCCCACCTCAATCATGTCCAGCGCCATCTCTGGCATCACGCGGTTGGCGGATAACGCTCCATGGAGCGACTCGCCTTCTCGAACCATTTGCGTGGCCTGGGTGACTGTTCCGCGCACGAGCCGGCTATCGAGAGATTCAGAAGCAGTCGCCAACGCAGCGACAAGCGGCGTGCCTCCGGTCAGCAACGTACCCAAAGTGCGGCAGAACTGAGCGACCTGAAATTTCAACAAAGTTTGACCCAGGATCGGCAGCTTGAATTTGAAACGATCGAATGCGATTCCGCCCTGTTCGCTGCGGGACCAGAAGAAAACTCCCACGCCGGTCAGTGCCAGCAGCGCAATGAATCCCAATATATACATGCGATAGTCGACAGTAATCGCGATCAGGATTTTCGTCGGTGTCGGCAATTCCACGCCGAGATCGCGGTAGAGCAGGCCGAACTTTGGCACGACAAACGTAACCAGATAAGTGACGATGATTGTCGCGGTGACGATCAACAACGTTGGATACACCAAGGCGGCTACAAGCTTTTTTTGCACCGTGGTGCTGACCTTCTGATACGCAATGTAATATTCCAGCACGCCAGAAAGGTTGCCGCTTTTTTCACCCGCGAGAATGGCCGTCGAGTACACTTTGGAAAAGACTCCGGCTTCGTCTACCGCTTCCGAAAGCGACTTCCCTTCCCGCACGCGATCTCGAATCTGTGTAAGGATGGGGCGAAGTTTCGGAGCGCTCGCACGCGTGGCCAACAGGTCCAGGGCGCGGAGAATGGGCAGGCCGGCCTTGACCAGCGTATTGAATTGCTGATTTAAGACCAGGAAGTCGTTGCCGCCAACCTTGCGTTCCCGGCGCACGCCAAGGAAGCCGCTGACTAGCGTGTTGCGCGGATCGACCGAATACACATAGAGGCCGCGGTCGGCAAGCTTCTGCCGCGCCTCATCCTTATTAGAGGCCGCCTCGACGTGCGAAAAGACACGGCCATTGGCGTCGGCAACACGGCAAACAAATTCACCCATAGCTAGATAGTTTACCTCAAGCGGACCTAACCCGAAATCGGTGAAGACAGGCGATTCCCTTCCAGGGCAAGCCCAATGGCTCCTATTGCTTACTGACGCAGGCCAGGCGTATCCGGTAGCAAGCCATCCACGATAACTACATTGGGAGGCGGGATAAACTGAAATACCGTTTTGTCCAAGGGGGGATTCCATCGCCAACCGGTGAAGGAAAACTCCAGCACGATACCGCCTTCCTGCGGAATCACAATCCTTGCCAATTCGCCTAGTGGCGACAACTCGAATAAAACTGATTTGGTCGCTGGCGATTCAGAGCTGGACGCGCCCCGCAGGGTGCAGCTATAGACGCTATCGCCAACCTGTGCAGGTTTTTGCGCTGGGGCCGACGCAACCGCGGAACATAGCCGCGAAAGCTTCATGTGGGAGGTGAGGAAGGCGAGGGGCGTGCGCCAATCCTCGCTCTGTTTAGCCGGCATGCGCGTGGCTGTGTGGTCCACTGGGGAATAGAACCACACGAACTTGCCGTCGACCAGAAACGTGTTCTTTTCCGGCTGCTGATAATCCCAGCGCATTTTGCCTGGCCGCAAGAAATAGGCATCGCCCGCTTCCACGCGCGTGACTTGGCCATTTTCAAGATAGCGCTCGAGAAAGGTAGCTTGTAGGGTTTGCGCCGAACTGTAGTGGGATTCGAACTGCCGCAAGAGCGGATCGTCCCCGGATTCGGCGACAACGAGCGATAGACATGCCAGGAGAAGGGTGAACCCGATTCGCACCCAGACAGTTTAGCAGCAGTTCGCGTTAGAGCGGAGGACTAGCGACAGTGGCAGGCCCCGTAGAGTTGTAGCGGATGATGTTGCCTTCGTCAGAATAGAATCCGCGCTGACCGGTGATGTTCGGAGTGACGGGATCCGCATTGATCGTGAATTGAATCGATGGCGTAAGGGAGCCATTTTGCACATAAGTGAAAACGTATCCGGACTTCGTGCCGGAAGCCAGAACGGGATCAATAAAGCAAGAGGCGGTGACCGTCCCGGGACAAGGGCTTACGCCTCCCGTTCCCAGGTCCGCCAAGCTGGCGGAATATCCAACATAAATAAACATACTGGAATAGCCTAGCTCCGCAGTGTCCACGGCATGAACGGAAGATACCGCGGACGATTCGTTCGCGGAGATTTTGGCGCGAAGAAAGTTCGGGATCGCAATCGCGGCGATGATCAAAATGATCGCCACCACCACCAGCAATTCAATGAGCGAAAACCCAGCCTGTCTACATTTCATTGGCGCTGTCTCCAGCGAACGAGTCAAGAGAAAAACGGATTCACCTACTGTGTAGCATATGAGGTGCCAAACCTATGGCAATCCAGGGTCTTTGGAGCGAAATAAAGTCTCTACTTTCAGAGACAACTATAGCAAACATTTTCAGCGGAGATGTTCAGTGCCGCAATAGGTCACAGCGAAGACGAAAAATGTCAGCTGATTCTGAAATTGAGAATCAAATCGAACGAGAAGAAACGGTTGTGAGGGGACAAAAAAAAAACAGAGCGGGTTGAAATCAACCCGCTCTGCCGAATTGCCTGCGAACAGAACAGCGATTTAGAGCGCTGAGCTGGCGTTCGTGCAAGCCGTACCGGACCCATCGATGTACAGGACGCCGGACTGGTCGGAGCAGTAGGCGTTCTGGCCCGTCTGACCCAACGATTGGGGCAGAGCAAGCGAGGTGTACGTTACGAGGGCCGTGCCGGCGGTACCAGGCGCACCTGCGGCCGTGAAAACGTAGCCGCTCTTCGCGCCCGTCGCGAGAACCGAGTCGATCAAGCATGCAGTAGCCGAGGTGGCGCCGGTAGTCGTCGCGCAAGTGGCCGCGGTCCCACCGAGGTTGGACAGGGCTGTCGCGTATCCGACGGACGGATAGTTCGTCGAATAGGTCACCATCGCGGTGTTGATCGTGCGCAAAGAACCGACGGCCGAAGATTGATTCGCGGCCATCTTGGAGCGCATCAAGTTCGGAATAGCGATGGCCGCGATGATCAGAATGATCGCCACGACGATCAGCAATTCGATAAGTGAGAAACCCTTCTGCTTCTTCATGAAATCTCCTTGAGAGAGTGTTTGGTGCCAGAGCACGTCGGACAGAGGTGCAAGGCGGGGGCCATTCCGATCCTGATCTCCGAGATATCGCCTTGTCGCTACAAGTATTTGATAATAAGGATGTTGCCCGGAACGGTTCGCTTCTCACTACCTCCGCTACCAAGCCAACTATACGCGGATTCTTGCGATTGTGACAATTATTGTCGGCTTTTCTGGCCAATTAGTGTCATAACAAACGAAGGCACCTACTCCTAGACGCCAGCTAAAAAAACGAATCCGAATCAGGGGCTGATGATTTGCCTATCGTGAGAGGTAGACGTTGGCGGCAACGAACTGTTCAAGAGGCCAAGCAAGTTCTGCGCCTGAGCATCCCTAGGATTCAACTGCATGGCCATTTCCGCGTCAGATCGCGCGGAGAGTATGTCACCCTGACGATACCGAATTACCGCGCGGTTTGACCAAGCGCGTGAGAGCCCAGGGGATTTCGCAATTTCCTCGTTCAAGAGCGTCAGAGCCTCTTGGTTTTCGCCCATCTTTACGAGCACCGCCGCCAGGTTTACCGCGATGAAATCGTAGTTTGGGCTGTCCTTTGTCATCAGGGCCAACTCGTTCTGCAAGAGCCCGCGGGCCAGTTGATCATTTCCCTCGTGGCCCTCGATAAGTGCCTTAAGCCCTACACCGTCGGGCAGGTTTGGGAAAATGCGAAGGGCGGTCTGGAGTTCTTGTTGGGCCGCATCCAGTTGGCCGCGATAATAGTACTGGAAAGCGAGATTGGCATGCATTTTCGCGCTTCCCGGGACAGCGCGCACGCCGGCCGAATAAAGGCTGAAATTGTCCCGCCAGTCCCTGTTCCGCGCCACAGTGCGCGCCGACAAGGCCAGTAAAACTATCATGAGCACCGCCCACGCAACCCTCTGATTGCGTTCCGCGAACCACATCCAGATCAAGGCTACAAGCAGACAAAAGCCCGCCGAAGGAAGGTAGGCGAGCCGCTCACCCATTATCGTTCCCGTCGGCACAAGAATGTTCGCGGTAACCGCAAAGGCGCCCAAATAGATGGCTCCTGTCAGGAACCATTCCCGCCTAGATGTCCGCAAGGTCCAAATCCACAAGGCAACCACACAAATTGCCGCGATCATTGCGGGGGCATTCCGCTGCCACTTCGAATACAAGAGAATGGCGTTGTAGGAATAGTCGCAGGAGAGAGTGGCCGGATAGATCTGGAGGCCTACGTACTTCCAGGCAATGCGCAGCGCATTGGGAATTCTTAGGCTAACGGGAAAATGGGCAAGGGGATTGTCCAGATAACTGACGCTGTTCGCTCCGAATCGTCCCCCTTGAACTTTCCAAAGCAAAACCAAATACGCGGCGGCAATACCTGAGATGACCCCATAGCGATGAAGTGGTTTCCATTGTCGACGCGCATAATCACCGGCAATCACCAGTGGGACGAAGGCGACGGCCGATTCCTTCGAAAGCAGCGCCAGGATAAAACAGACTAGAGCAAGAATAGATTGGTCGTGCAGATGCAACAGCCATGCCGCCAACAAAAATCCCGCAGCAAGCAGCTCAGAGCGTCCCATGATGGACGCCACGGCCTCGGAATGAATTGGGTGCACGGCAAATAACAACGCGGCTACCCAAGCCGCAATCTCTCCTCGCGGCAGGCCTTCGAGCAGTTTCCGCAGGACCAGATACAGCAGCACTGTGACTGCGACGTGCAGCAGAAGATTAAAGACATGATAGCCAAACGGATGGCCACCCTCCACGGCCCAATTCACTATCAGGCTGCCGTAGGTGAGCGGCCGAAAGAGGTTGGTGGCTTTGGTCGGCTCGAAAATACCGCCCAGGGAAAGATTAGTCACCGTGGGATTCCGGAAGATGTAGAGTTCATCGTCCATGGTGAAGCCGTTCAGCAACGTGTTTCCGTAGGCGAGCAGGATTATGGCTATCAACAGCGCAATGCACAATCGCTCTCTCATTCAGTACAACCTCTCACAGCGGTTTGTGAACATCCCATCTAGATAATTAATGTCAAAACAGCCTGGGAGCCAGTTGAATTTGAAACAATCGAATGCCGCGATCATGGACCGACGATTTGGCTTCCGCTAGACGTGGGGGGAACGGAGCTGTTTAACAATGCAAGCAAGTTCTGGGCCTGAGTATTGGCGGGGTTGAGCCGGCGGGCCATTTCCGCATCAGAACGGGCTGACGCAATCTCCCCTCGTCTGTACCGAATCACCGCACGGTTTGACCAAGCACGATCAGAGGCCGGTGTTGTACCGATCTCCTTGTCCAGGAGAGCGAGGGCGTCTTCGTCCGCCCCGAGCTTCATTTCCACCGCTGCCAGATTCACCGCAATAAAATCATAGTTGGGGCTGGCCTTCGCGGTAATGGCCAGGGCTTTCTCCAGCAAGCGTCCAGCCTCGACATCGTTACCTTTCCGGGACTCTAGCAATGCCATATACGCAATGGCGTCAGGCATCTGTGGATAAATGCGCAGCGCGATCTGGAGTTCGGTCCTCGCCGATTCCAAGCGGTCAAGATCGTAATACTCCAGCCCAAGATTGGAATGTATTTTTGCGCTGCCTGGAACCGCCTGTACATCAGCCGAGAATAGGCTGAAATTGTCGCGCCAATCCCTGTTGCGCACCACCGTCCGCATGGCAAGAAGAGCCACGACAAACCCCAGAACGGCCCAGGCGACCTGGCGATTGGGCTCCCCGAACCGCATCCAGATCAGGGCTATGAGCAAACAAAACCCGGCAGAGGGAAGATAGGCGAGCCGCTCCGCCATAATTGTTCCCGTGGGCACCAGCAGGTTCGCGGTGGCCGCAAAAGCAAACAGGTAGATCGCTCCGGCTAGAAACCACTCCCGCCTGGAGGTCCGAAAGGTCCAGATCCACAAGGCGAGCACGCAAATGGCCGCGATCATTGCAGGGGCGTTCCGCTGCCACTTTGAATATAAGAGAATGGCGTTATAGGAATAATCGCAAGATAGCGTAGCCGGATAGACCTGGAGCCAGACATATTTCCAAGCGATGCGCAGGGCATTGGGGATGCGCAAACTAACCGGAAGATGAGCGAGAGGATTATCCAGAAAATTGACATACTCTGCCCCAAAACGCCCACCCTGAACTTTCCAAAGCGAAACCAAATAGGCCGCGCCAACAGCTACCGGCGCTGCGTAACGATACAGTGATTTCCATTGGCCACGGGCATAGTCGCCAGCAATCACGAGTGGGACGAAAGCGATGGCCGATTCCTTCGACAACAGAGCCAGCACAAAGCTGACAAGCGCAAGAATAGGCCAATCAAACAGATGCAGCAGCCAGGCCGCCAAGACGAAATCCATGGCAAGAACTTCGGAGCGTCCTGAGATGGAAGCGACTGCCTCGGTATGAATCGGGTGCACTGCGAATAGCAGTGCCGTCACCCAGGCAACCGTGGCCCCCCGCGGCACGGCGGCGAGCAACTTGCGGAGGAGCAGGTAAAGCAGCAACGTTGCCGCGGCGTGAAGCAGCAGATCGACCAGGTGATAGCCAAACGGCCGGGCGCCCGCTACGGCCCAATTCATCGCAAAGCTGGCAAAGGTAAGTGGGCGAAAAATGTTGTTGTAGGCGGTGGGTTCGAACAGCCCGCTTACCGAAAAATGAGTGACCATCGGGTTATACAAAATGTATAAGTTATCGTCCAGAGTGAAGCCATTCAGTAGCGCGTTGGCATAGACGAGTAGGGCTACCGCCATCAGTAGCGCAATGCGCAATCGTTCACTCATTCGGACGCGCTCTCACAACCCTCTTTACGAACACCGTAACCTGTGAACTAAAGTGAATGCTTCTTGGCATAATGGCGGAAAGAGCGGTAACTGATCTTCAGCAGATCGGCGGCCTGGGTACGAACTCCGCCGGATTTCTCGAGCGCGGAACGTAAATACCGTTTTTCTGTCTCCGCGATCACCTGCTCAAAATTAATTCCGTCCGGGGGAATCTGCGCTCCCGTGGATTCACCCATGGCGGGGCCAAACACCGAAGAAGAACCCGCGACGCGATCCGGAAGCACGGCCAGCGAAATGTCCGAACCACTTTCCAGCGCCACTGCACGCTCGATGGTATTTTCCAGTTCGCGAACATTTCCGGGCCAGTCGTAAGACTCCAGGCGACGCATGGCCTCCGGTGAAATCCCGTCTATTTTCTTTCCCATGGAATTGCGGAAAGACTCAAGGAAATGCCGCGCCAACAACGGAATGTCTTCGCGCCGGTCTCGCAGCGCGGGGACGTGCAACGGGATAACACTCAAACGATAAAAAAGATCTTCCCGGAATTCTCCCGCGGCAATGGCTTTCTCCAGATCTTTATTGGTTGCCGCAATGACGCGAACGTCCACATCGATTTCTTCGGTACTTCCCAGCGGGCGCACTTTTCCTTCCTGGAGCACGCGGTACAACTTCACCTGCATGGCCTGATTCATGTTGCCGATCTCGTCCATGAAGAGGGTACCGCCGTGCGACGCCTGGAATAGCCCGCGGCGATTCTCATTGGCCCCGGTAAACGCGCCTTTGGTGTAACCGAACAGTTCGGACTCCAGAAGAGTTTCCGGAAACGCGCCGCAATTGATGGTGATGAAGGGAGTGCCGGACCGCGCGCTATTTTCGTGAATGGCTCGGGCCACTAATTCCTTACCGGTTCCACTTTCGCCGGTAATCAGCACGCGGCTATTCTGGGGCGCCACGGTTTGGATCAAGTCAAAGATGGCCTTCATCTTGGGGCTTTGGCCGATGATATTGTCGAGCCCGGTCAGACGGCGTAATTCACGGCGCAGGTATCCGGCTTCCTTCTTCCACCTCATGCTTTCGGTGACTTCGCGCACGGCCACGCGCAGTTGTTCCACCAGGTCGTGGTCCTTAATCACGTAGCGGTTCGCACCTTCATTGGCCGCCGCGATGGCAGTCTCCAGCGAAGGAACGCCGGTGATCAGCACGAAGTAGGAATCGGGAGCCACTTCCCGCGCAAAGCGCAACAATTCCACGCCGGTTTCGCCGGGCATGCGCACATCCGAAATGATGATGTCGTAAAGCGAGCCTTCCAGTTTGCGCTTGGCTCCTTCCACACTGTGCGCCACTTCCACGCGGTGCCCTTCCTTGCGAAAGGTAATCTCCAAGAGCTCACAAATGGATTTTTCGTCGTCGACCACCAGAATATGCGCCATCTCGCGGCCGGTGTCTTTCGGAGCAGTTTTCGTTGCTTGCATAGCGCCTCATTCAATGCGCGGGAGCTCAATCACAAACTCCGCGCCTTTATTCTTTTCGCTGAATACGGTGATTCGTCCACTGTGGGCCTGAACAATCTGGTAAACGATGGCGAGCCCCAGCCCGGTTCCGCCCTCGAAATTCGATTGCAGGGGCTCAAAAATTTTTGCGCGTTCGTCGGGCTCCAGGCCGACGCCGGTATCGCGAAATGAAATACGCAGCCAATCCGGGACGTGCTCGATCCCGACCGTCAGCGTGCCGCCTTGTGGCATGGCCCGCACCGCGTTGTCGCAGAGGTTCCAGAACACCTGTCTGATCTTGCTGGAGTCCACTCGAGCGAGAGAGACTTCTCCGTTGAAGGCGCGCACCAACTGCACGTTTTTCACCACGTCGGGTTTGCGCTCCATCAACATCAGGGTTTCCTCCAGCAATGGACGCACATCCTCTTGCTGGAAGGCATAGCTTTTTTCCCGGGAATAGTTCAGGAAGTCGGTGATGATGTGATTCAGGCGCTCGGACTCCCGACTGACGATGCTGACCAGATGCTTCTCATCTTCTTCCAGTGGCACCAGCCGGCCCAACTCCTTGACGGCACCGGCAATGGCCGTCAGCGGCTGCCTGATCTCGTGAGCGATCGCAGCCGACAGGCGTCCTACAGCGGCCATGCGCTCCTTGGTGGCCACTTCCTGTTCCAAACGCCGAAGTTCGGTAAGATCCTGGAAGTTGAAGACGTACCCACTGCGAGCTGCTTCCCGCGTCCGAAGAGGCGAAACGGAAATACCCAGATAGCGCCTCTGCCCGCCGGGAATGCGCACCTCGATTTCGCGCCGAAGCGACAGCCTCCCTGGCAGCTCCGACATTTCCCCGATCCAGAAATCCGGGCTCACTTCGCGCAAATTTCTGCCGCGCAACTCGCTGAAAGACCGCCCAAGAATTTCTTCTCCTGTGCGATTCAGCAGCACGACAAGCCCTTCCATATCGGTGGTTACCAGGCCGCCGCGCATGGAGTGAATAATGTCCGCGGTGAATTCCTGCAACTCGCGCAGCTCTTCCCTTTTCTGTTCCAGTTCCGAGCTTTTCTTGCGCAGAGAGACGCCGAGCAGGCTGGACAAATACGCCACGGCCAGAAAACCAAACGTGTTCCACAGAAACCACAGGCGAATGTTGTCAAAAGTCGGCGCCGCGATCGATGTTCTGGGGATTTTACCGCTGTAGACCAGCGCGGTCGTCAGCGCGAGGGATGACAGGCAGAACAGCGCCGTCAGGAACGTCAGCTGGCGAGAGAACAGGATGCTGGCAACAAGGATCACCAGCAGGTAGAGCGAAACGAAATTGCTGTCCTGCAGTCCGGTGGCGTAAACGATCGCGGTGATCATCCCCACATCGCAGGACACCTGCAGGGCACCCAGCCAGGAGGCCGTTGGAAGCAGGCGCACCAGGATCAGGTGGAGGATGCCGATAGTGATCCACAGGATGATGATGGGCAAGAAATAGCGGGTGCTGCCGGTTGGCGGAGAATACTGCGGCCACACCACGCCCACACCCAAAATAAGGGCGATCATGAGCAGCCTGACCTTGGTCAGCCACTCCAACCATTCCCGGCGCGTTAATGTTTGCTCCATGCGGTGGAAGCGCGGCATCGCTGCCAGCTTCCCTCCCCCAACCCTATCTTAAAAGAAATGGGAGGACAGGAGCCCGCCGCCTGCCCTCCCATTTCCGAAGTTTAACTATACCGCTTAGTGTGAGCTGCTGAGTTTTCCGATCAAGGAGAACAGCGGCAAGTACATGGAGATAACCACGCCGCCGACCACCAAGCCAAGGAAAACGATCATGATCGGTTCGAGGGCGGTGAGGAGGTCCTTCACAGCGACGTCCACTTCGTCCTCGTAAAAGTCCGCGATCTTCTGCAACATGGCATCCATGGCGCCGGTCTGTTCGCCGACCGCGATCATCTGCGTCACCATGCCCGGAAACACTTCGGATTCCTTCAATGGTTCGGTGAGGGATTTGCCTTCTTCCAGCGATTTGCGGACCTGGTTCAGCGCACGCTCGACGACAGCGTTGCCGGAAGTCTTGGCGGTAATATCCAGGCCTTCGAGGATCGGTACGCCGCTGGCAATCAGCGTGCCAAGTGTGCGGGTGAACCGCGCGACCGCGATCTTCCTCATCAGGATACCAAGGACTGGTAACTTCAAGACGATCGTGTCCATGACAAACCTGCCGCCCGGAGTTCCATACCAGATCTTCAGACCAAAAATCGAGGCAACGAGCCCTACTAAAATCAGGAAGCCGAAGATACTGCCCACAAAATGGCTCAAGGCGATCACGATTTTGGTAGGCAGAGGCAGGTCCACACCCAAGCCGGCAAAGAGCGTTGCGAAAATCGGAACGACCTTCCACAAGAGCAATGTAATGACGCCACCGGCGATGGACAAAACGCCGATCGGGTAGATCAAGGCGGACTTCACCGCCGCTTTGAGTTTGACGTTCTTTTCGATGTATGTGGAAAGGCGCTGGAGAATGGTGTCAAGAATACCGCCCGTCTCGCCGGCTTCCACCATGTTGCTGTAGAGCGGATCGAATACTTTGGGATACTGCTTCATGGCGGAGGAAAGGTTGCTGCCGCCTTCGACCGCGCTGCGCGTGCCGGTCAAGACCTTTTGAAAGGTCTTGTTCTCCTGCTGGCTGGCCAGGATTTCCAGGCACTGCACCAGCGGCAAGCCGGCATCGATCATCACCGAGAACTGCCGCGTGAAGATGGCGAGTTCCTTGGCGCTGACGCCGCCGCCGAAGGTGGGCAGGTTGAACTCCTTGCCCTTTTCGGACACACGTGTGGGCGTGATTTGCTGCCGCCTCAGCAGGCTCTGCAGCTCCGTCTTGCTGTTGGCACTCATCTCGCCAGCAACAGACGAGCCCGAGCGATTCGTTCCCTTATAAGTAAAGACCGGCATGGTATCTCCTCCTCAGCGGTCGAAAGCCTTTTATCGAACTTCGCACTTCCCCGGGTCCATTCAAACTCATCAAAATTAGTGCCGCGCGCCCACGGGCGACTTGCCCACCGTGCGGTTGCCACCGCTTTGCACGTTAGAGACTCCGCGATTGATCATGTCCTGCAATTCGTCTGGGTTTGACGAACGAGACAGGGCCATATCCAGTGTTATCATTTTAGCAAAGTAGGCGGCTGCCAGTCCCTGGTTGAACGTCTGCATACCGGTCTGGCCCGTGCCCGTCTGCATCGCCGAATAGATCTGGTGAATTTTGTCTTCACGGATCAGATTGCGGATAGCCGGCGTCGGGATCAGAACTTCCATCACCATCGCGCGGCCACGCCCGTCGCCGCGTGGCAACAACGCCTGGCAAAGGATGCCTTCCAGCACCATGGAAAGCTGCGCGCGAATCTGCGGCTGCTGGTGAGACGGGAAAACGTCAATGATACGGTTGATGGTGGACGCCGCGGAGTTCGTGTGCAGGGTCGCGAAGGTCAAGTGGCCGGTTTCCGCGATACGCAGCGCGGATTCGATGGTTTCCAAGTCGCGCATTTCGCCGATCAGCACCACGTCAGGATCTTCGCGCAATGCGGCGCGCAGGGAGTTTGCGAACGAGTGCGTGTCCGCGTGGACTTCGCGCTGGTTCACCAGGCACTTCTTGTGGTTGTGCAAGAACTCGATGGGGTCCTCAATGGTGATCATATGCTCTTCGCGTTCGGCGTTGATCTTGTCCAGCATCGCCGCAAGCGTGGTGGACTTGCCTGAACCGGTTGGCCCGGTAACCAGCACAAGGCCGCGAGGCTTGTCGCAAAGACCCTTCACAACGAGCGGCAGACCCAAAGCGTCGAAACCTTTAATTTCCCAGGGAATGGTACGGAATACAGCTCCGACGGCGCCGCGCTGGTTGAACACGTTGCCGCGGAAGCGCGCCAGGTTTTTCAAGCCGAAGGAAAAGTCCAGCTCCAGGTTTTCTTCGAAACGGTGCTTTTGCGCGTCTGTTAGCACACTGTACGCCAGCGATTTCGTGTCCGCGGCGGTAAGAGGCGGCATATCGAGCGGGCGCAAGCGGCCGTGTACGCGCACGCGCGGCGCACTGTTGGTGGTGATGTGGAGGTCGCTGCCTCCCATCTCAATCATTTTTTTCAGCAGCTCGCTTAGTGTGATCCCAGCCATAATCTCTTGTTCTCCGTTCTATAAAACCGTTTCGCGGATAACTTCTTCCAATGTCGTCAATCCCAGGGCCGATTTGATCAGTCCGCTGCGCCGCAATGTGATCATTCCCTGTTCGATGGCCTTTTTCTTCAGTTCCAGAGCCGAGGCGCCAACGAGAATCAGCTCACGCAACTCATCGTTGATTTCCATCACTTCGTACAAGCCGGTGCGTCCTTTATAGCCGCGTTTGCCGCACGTGGAGCAGCCCTTGCCGTGATACACCTTGGTGGTCTTGGCTTCCTCCGGCGTATAACCCGCGTCGATCAATGCTTGCTCCGGAATGTCCAGTTCTTCTTTGCAGTTACCGCAAACCCGGCGAACCAGGCGCTGGGCGCAAATCAGGTTGACAGAAGTAGCCACCAGGAAAGGTTCGATACCCATGTTCATCAAACGGCTGATGGTGGACGGGGCGTCGTTGGTGTGCAAGGTCGAAAGCACCAAGTGACCGGTCAATGCCGCTTTCACCGCGATTTCCGCCGTTTCAAAGTCTCGAATCTCACCGACCAGAATGATGTTGGGGTCTTGCCGCAGGAAGGCGCGCAAGGCAGCGGCGAAGTTCAACCCAATCTGGTCCTTCATCTGTACCTGGTTGATACCTTGCAATTGGAATTCCACAGGATCTTCGGCGGTCATGATGTTGGTATCGACCTGATTCAGGCGGGAAACCGAAGAGTACAGGGTGTTGGTTTTACCGGAACCCGTAGGACCCGTGACCAGCACCATGCCGTACGGCCGCAAAATGTTTCGCTCGAACTTCTTCAAGGACTCCGGTTCGAAACCGAGCTTGGTCATGTCCAGCCGCAGGTTTTCCTTGTCCAACAACCGGAGCACGATCTTTTCGCCGTACAGCGTTGGTACAGTGGATACGCGGAAGTCCAATTCCTTCTTTTTACCCTCGGCCTTGTACTTGATCATGATGCGGCCGTCTTGCGGCAAACGCTTTTCGGCGATGTCCAGTTTGGCCATGATCTTCATACGGCTGGTAATGGCGTCGCGCAGCTTCAATGGCGGGCTCATCACCGTTTGCAGCACACCGTCTACGCGGAAGCGCACGCGCATTTCGTTCTCGTACGGCTCAACGTGAATATCGCTGGCGCCCCGCTTTACGGAATCCGTCAGGATCAAGTTCACCAGCTTGATGATGGGCGCTTCTTCGGCGGCCTTCTCGAGCATGGCCGCGTCCATTTCCTGCTCTTCGGCGGCCAACTCCAGCTCCTGGTCTTCATCGACCAGGTCTTTCATCAAGGAGCTGAGTTCTTCGTGGCTGGACGCGCTGCCGCCATAGAAACGGCTGATCGCTTCGCCGATGGCGGATTCCGAGGCCACGACTGGTTCCACGTTGAAACCAGTCATGAACTTGATGTCGTCCATCGCGAACACGTTCGTGGGGTCGGTCATAGCAATGGTCAGCACAGACCCGACGCGTGAAAGCGGAATCACCTGATAGCGCAGCGCGGTATCCTGCGGGATCAACTTGATGACATTGGGATCGATTTCGTAATACTTGAGGTTTATGGAGGGAACGCCGTACTGCCGGGAAAGCACACCCGTAATGTCGTCATCCGTAATAAAGCCCATCTTCGTCAGGCAGCTTCCCAGCTTCCCGCCATTGGAGCGCTGAAATTCGAGCGCTTTCTCCAACTGGTCCTGCGTGATCAGGCTTTCTTTCAGTAAAATCTCACCAAGACGGACAGACATCCGTAAGACTCCCTAAACACAGTGCACCCAACGCTCAACATAGCAAAGGGGCCGCGTTTGCGTCGTTCGATTTTGAACCATCGTTGTGAATTCGCTAATACCTGCCCAACGGAACAGGTCTGGAGCGCCGGGCCAGTGTCTATTTCTTGACTTGCCACAGCTGCGTCGCTATCTTGCGAAAGAGATGCCTGCTACCCGCATTTTGCCGACCCAGAGCGATTTTCGCAATCGGCTCGCGCGTGCTCCGCGACGGGTGGGTGCTTCGCAAGAGCCTGCGGCTTTGCCGGAACTAACCTTATATTATGATGCGTTGTTGAAGGCTTATGGCCCGCAACACTGGTGGCCGGGGCGCACGCGGTTTGAAGTGATCGTCGGAGCGATTTTGACGCAGAGCACGAGTTGGTCGAACGTGGAGCTTGCGATTGTGGCGCTGCGCCGCGAAAAACTTTTGTCCCCGCTTGCTCTCGAGCGCGTTTCACTTGCCCGGCTTTCGGCCTTGATCCGTTCGTCGGGCTATTTCCGGCAGAAGGCTCGCAAACTGAAAGCATTCGTTCATTTCCTTCGAAAAGAGTACAGAGGCTCGCTGGATCTGATGTTCGCCACGCCAACGTCAAAGCTTCGCGAGCAACTTTTGGGCGTCCACGGCATTGGTCCAGAGACCGCCGACTCCATTCTGTTGTATGCGGGTAACCATCCTGTGTTCGTGGTGGACGCATACACGCGGCGAATCCTGGAGCGGCACCAATTGGCGCACGGGAAGCAAAGCTACGAGGAAATCCAGCGGCTGTTCGAGCAAAACCTTCCCGCGAGCGCGCCGCTGTTCAATGAGTACCACGCTTTGATCGTGCATACGGGCAAGCATTTCTGCCGCAAGAGCGGTCCGCGTTGCGAGGAATGCGCGTTGAAGCCATTTCTTCCCGCTGCTGTGGAGGCGCGACCATGAGTCCTGCTTCCACGAAGAATCGCGCAAGACTGGCAATTGGCGGTGTGCTGGTCACGCTGCTTCTCGCGGCGGTATTCACCCTGGGTTCGCTGGACGTGCCGATCGAGCCGCGTTCGTGGCCGGACATCATGGTGCTGTATGCGGTGTCTTGTTTCATCATCGCGGCGCTGCTGGTGTTCAGCCTGATCCTGATTCGTAGCTTCGTGCGCTTGCGCATGGAGAGCAGCAAGGCGCAATTGGGTGCGCGCTTCAAAACCAAGATGGTTCTGGGCGCAATGGCGGTTTCGCTGTTGCCTGTGATCTTCATGTTCTTCGTGAGCTATTCCCTGCTTAATCGCACGCTGGGCAGGTGGTTCCCCCGGCCGCTGGAAATTGCCTCTGAGGAAACTCAGAAATTATTGAACGATTTTGGCCGCAGCACCCTTCCTCGACTGCACACGCTCGGCTTTCAGGCGGCTCTGCATGCCGACGAAGCGCCCGAAGCGTTCTTGCAGCACGCATTGAGCCTGGGACTGGACGCGGCGTGGTTGTATGACGCACAAGGGGCATTTCTGAAAGGCGGAGTGATCTGCGCCGACCAACCGGACGACCGGACCAAGGAGCTTTGTACCGTTAGCGGCGTCCAGGGTTCATTGCAGAACACTCTGCCGAGTGGCGTGGAGATTTGGCAGGCCAAGAACAGTACCTATTTCACTGCGCGAT
This sequence comes from Candidatus Acidiferrales bacterium, assembly GCA_963709705.1. Lineage (GTDB taxonomy): Bacteria > Acidobacteriota > Terriglobia > Acidiferrales > UBA7541 > Acidiferrum. Next base: position 304,759 of record CAVPXU010000008.1, on the reverse strand, counting down.
TGCCTGTGAACTTGCGAGACCATCCCAACTCCACTCTCGTTGCGGGTTTTCGCACTAATCCAGACTTTCTGAAACGCTGGACCATCATCCGCGATCAGACGCAGCAATACGAAAACCTCAAGCAGAATTTGCGGGCATTGAAACGTCAGATGTTGCTGATCCTTTTCTTTTTCACCGTTCTCGTCCTGTCCGCCGCAACGTGGGTCGCTTTGTTCCTCGCTAAGCAGGTGACTGTCCCCATTCAGGCTCTTGCTGAAGGCACGCGCGAAATTTCCGCCGGGAACTTCGAATACCAGGTTCCTGAGCAAGCACAGGATGAACTTGGCATTTTGGTCCGCTCGTTCAATTCGATGACCACCCAACTGCGCGACAATCGCGCGCAGATCGATGAGTTCACACGCAATCTGCAGCAAGCCGTGCAGGAGCTCGAACGACGCCGCCAGCTGATGGAAACGGTGCTCGAAAATATTCCTGCTGGCGTGATTTACCTGGATTCGGCTGGCGCGGTTCAACGGACGAACAAAGCTTTGGAGAGCATGTTCACCGGCGCGTCGAGAGAAGTGCACTCGCTTGAGGAGCTGGTGGGTCTGGACGCGCATCGGACGCTGCAGCAACTGATGAGGCGCGCGCTGCGCATGGGCGTGGTCACGCGAGAAATTGAAGTTGTGGTGAGCGATCGCGTGTTGCACCTCGCTGTAACCGTCAGCTCGCTGGGGCCACGGCGGACGAACACGGGCTTCGTGATCGTATTCGACGACCTCACGGAAGTGCTGCGCGCGCAAAAATCGGCTGCGTGGCAGGAAGTGGCGCGGCGCATCGCCCACGAAATCAAGAATCCGCTGACGCCGATCCAGCTTTCCGCGCAGCGCATTCTGCATCACCTTGAGCTTCGCGCCGGCGGTCCCGAAGCAAATGCCAAATCGGAGATCGCGCGCGTGGCCCAGGAGTGCGCCAAGCTCATCCTGCGCGAAGTGGCTACGCTCTCGGCGCTGGTCAACGAATTTTCCCAGTTTGTGCGCTTTCCCACGGCGAAGCTGCAGCCGACGGACGCGAATACCACAGTGCATGAGGCGATTGAGGTTTTCTCTGGCAGGCTGGATGGCATTCGCGTGAAAACTTCGCTTGAGGGGAATCTACCCGCCGTTCGCGCGGACAGTCAACTGCTCCGCAGTGTCATCATCAACCTGATCGACAATGCGGCTGAAGCATTGGAAGACGCGACAGTTCGCGAAATCTCCATTGCCACGCATCTGCGGCCGGAATCGGATACGATTGAGATTGCCGTCGCCGACACCGGACACGGCATATCACCCGAGGACAAGGACAAACTATTTCTGCCGCATTTTTCCACAAAGGATCGGGGCACAGGACTGGGCTTGGCAATTGCCGCGCGGATTATTTCCGAGCATGGCGGCTCTTTGCGCGTGGAAGATAACCGGCCTGTTGGCTCGCGCTTTTTGATTGAACTGCCCGTTGCGGAATTGTCCGCCACCGCCGGAACGGAACGATTTGGAGCGGACACCGATCGATGACCGTTCACCCGAGAATTTTGATTGTTGACGACGAAGAAGGCATCCGCGAATCGCTTGCGTCGATCCTGCGCGACGAACGCTACTCAGTGGACACGGTTAGCTCGGGTGAGGACGCGCTGGCGCTCATTGCCAAGAGCGATTTTCAGGTTGTGCTGCTGGACATCTGGCTACCCGGCATGGATGGCATGGAAGCACTTACGCGCATCCAGGATTTGCCTCGCCCGCCCGCGGTCATCATGATTTCCGGACACGGCAGCATTGAAACCGCGGTTCGCGCCACAAAATTGGGCGCATTTGATTTCATTGAGAAGCCCCTCTCGCTGGAAAAAGTGAATGTGCTGGTGCGGAATGCGGTGCAACAGCGGCGCCTGCAGGACGAGAACCAGACGCTGCGCAGCGAATTGGTACATCGCTATCAGGTGATCGGCGACAGCGTGCCGATGAAAGCTCTTCGACAGCAAATCGCCGTGACCGCTCCGACGAATGGGCGCGTGTTGATCTACGGCGAAAGCGGCACTGGCAAGGAGCTCGTCGCTCGCGCGCTGCACGCGAACAGCCTGCGCAACAAAGGACCGTTCGTGGAAGTCAGTTGCGCCGCGATTCCAGAGGATTTGATCGAATCGGAACTGTTTGGCCACGTCAAGGCGAGTTTCAGCAGCGCCACCGAAGACAAGACCGGCAAATTCCTGAAAGCCGATAGCGGCACGTTATTTCTCGACGAAGTGGGCGACATGAGCCATCGCACGCAATCAAAGGTTTTGCGCGTGCTGGAAGAGCAACGGGTTGAACCGATCGGCTCAAATCAGACGTTGCGCGTGGATGTGCGCGTGATTGCCGCCACGAATAAAAACCTGGAGCAAGAGATTGCCAGAGGCGCATTCCGCCAGGACCTGTTTTACCGCTTGAACGTGATTCCCTTCCATGTGCCTCCGTTGCGCGATCGCAAGGAAGATATTCCGGTGTTGGCACGATTCTTTCTGAATGAGTTCAGCACGGAGTATGGAAAGAAGACGCGCGAGTTGAGCGATGGCGCATTGGAGATTCTGATGCGCTATCCGTGGCCGGGAAATGTACGCGAGCTGAAGAATCTCGTGGAGCGCCTGGTGATTGTCTGCCCACAAGCGCGCATTGAGCCACACCACTTGCCGCCGGAACTTTTCCGCGGCGTGGCTGAAAGTCCGCAGCATCCTTATTCCACGCTGCATGAAGCGCGAAGCGCTTACGAACGCGAGTTCATCCTGCGCAAACTTCAGGAACATCGTTGGAACATGACGCAGACGGCCTCCGCGCTGGGCCTTGAGCGCTCTCACCTCTACCGCAAAATGAAATCGTTGGGGATTGCCGCGCCAGAGTAGCCTATTCTTTGTCGTACTTCGTAACCTGATTTTCCGCTAAGGCTTCGAGCTGCGTGTGCCAGTCCAGTTCTCGGACCTTCTGCGGATTCTCGCGCCAGTCGGGGACCACCTTCACGAACATGGCCAGAAAGATTTTCCTGTCAAGGAGTGTTTCCAATTCTTTGCGTGCGGCAGTGCCGATTGTTTTCAGCATCTCGCCTTTGTGGCCGATCAGGATTTTCTTCTGCGAATCGCGCTCGACGTGGAGGGTGGCGTGAATTCGCAACAGCTTCGGCGATTCCTCAAACTCATCGATTACGACGGCCAGCGCGTGCGGCACTTCGTGATAGGTCAGATCAATTGCCTTTTCGCGGATGATCTCACCCACCAGGAACCGTTCGGGCTGGTCGGTAATTTGATCTTCCGGAAAGAACGGCTCACCCTCTGGCAATTGCTTAAAAATCTCTGCAAGAAGATCCAGGCAACCGTTGCCCTTGCGCGCGGAAACCGGCACCAGCGCGGCAAAGGGAAACGCCTTGCTGAAGACTGTGAGCAATGGCAGCAGCTTTGGTTTGGGCAGCAGGTCAATTTTGTTCAACGCCAGAATTGTCTTGCCGCCGAAGCGTTGGCCTTTATCGAGCAGCAGAGTATCGGCGTGCGGCAACGTGCGGCTGGCGTCCACCATCATGAGCAGTACATCGATCCCTTCAAGCGCCGCGGCCACTTCACGCATCATCTGACGATTCAGCGCCGTGGTCGTGTCATGCAATCCGGGAGTATCCACGAAAACGATTTGGCCTTCCGGGCGCGTGACAATTCCCTGGATGCGGTTGCGCGTGGTCTGTGGCTTCGAAGTGACAATCGCGACCTTCTGCCCGACGAAGCGGTTCAACAGCGTGGATTTTCCGGCATTCGGACGGCCGATGATGGCCACGAACCCCGCCCGTTTCTTCTCCTGCTTGCCCGCTTTTTTCTCCGTCACGTTCACCTCAAAGTTTTCCTGAAGAGCCCGCAGCGACCAAGCGGCGCGCGCGCAGACGCAATACCTTGCGTTGATTCGATTCCAGCACTTCGAAACGATAGCCTTCCAGATCGATTTTGTCTCCGGGCGCGGGCACCTTCCCCAGCGCGTGACTCATCAGTCCCGCCATGGTGGTGACAGTCTCGTCGGAATGTTCGCCAAACTGCACGGACAATAATTTTTCCACGTCAGAGATGGACATGCTGCCGCGCAGGACCAGCGTACCATCCGCCTCTCGCACGGCATCGGGCGCCGGTTGTACGCTGCCCCTGGCGCTTTCTCCTACGATTTCCTCCACGAGATCTTCCACGGTCGCAATGCCCGCCACCGATCCGTGCTCGTCGATCACCACCACCATGGACTGGCCCTTCTGCCGCATTTCCCGCAACAGGTCGGAGCCGACTTTCGTCTCTGGCACAAACAGAATCGGCTTCATCAACTCTCGCACTTTTCGTTTCGGCAAATCCGCATCGGCGACCTGCAACAAATCCTGCGCGTGCACCACGCCAACAATATCGTCCGGCGATCGCTCGTACACCGGCATCTTCGCAAAGTTCGTCTCCACGTACTTCGCGTGCATTTCTTCCAGTGATGCATCGGCTTTGATGGAGACTACGTCCGGCCGCGGGGTCATCACTTCGCGCACGCGCTTGTCGCTGAACTCCACCACTTGCTCGATCAGGTCCGCCTGCTCCGGCTCGATGATGCCTTCCTCTTCGGCCACTTCCACGAGCGCTTCAATTCCCTCTTCCGTGCGCTGCTCTTCGGTACGTTCCACTTCCAGCTCCGAAATGCGCGCCAGCGATTCCGCACCTTCTAGGAAAATGCGGATGGGCCAGACGAGCCACATGCCCGTGCGAACCAACGGCAACAGTGGCAAGAGCCAGCGTCCCGTCGTGCGGTACAGCAACATGTCCGGGACAAAGTGCATCAGGATCACGACTTCGAGCGATAGGAAGACCAGAAACTGCACGCCAGCTTCCCAGCGATTCGGAACCAGGTAAACCACGCCGCGCGTCGTTTCCAGCACCACAAACGCCAGCCAGAAATGCCCGAGGATGCGGAAGGTGCGCCCGCCGCTGCGGCGATTGATGTTCAGCTTCGGCTCGATCTCCGCTTCGAAAATTTCGAGATGTTCGTGGACGCGGCCTGTGGTCATGCGCCCGAGTTCGCGGTAAATCAGCGTCAGGTAAGAAAAGATCGGCAGGCCCAGAGCCAAAACCAACAAGCTGCCGACGTAGGTCCACAGCAACATCAGCTCAGCCTCAATCGAGTTCGCAGCGCGGCTTCCACTCGTTCCATCTCGCCGCGATCGGTCTCGTGATCATATCCCAGAAGGTGCAAAACCCCGTGCAGCAACAGAACGCAAATCTCTTCTGGCATGCTGCGGCCGAACGCTTTCGCATTGCGCCCGGCTACCGTGGGTGAAATGGCAATGTCGCCCAGAAACGAACCGCGCAGTTGCTTCGTGCGCACACGCAGGCTCCGTGGACGGGCGCGATCTTCCGAGGGAAACGAGAGTACGTCGGTGGTTTTCGGCTTCTTGCGAAACTTTTGATTCAGGCGCTTCATTTCCGCATCGGTGACAAACCGTACAAACGCCGAACCTTTGCGAAGGCCCAGTTCGCGATTCATGCGCTTCATGAAACGCTCCAATTGCGGCAGAGGCAATGGCACGCGCTTCTGGTGATTTTCGGTGACATGGATCTTGCCTGGCACGCTGGAGGTCGTGAGCTCACGCCGCTTACTGCCCATGGAAAGCTACGATACCGGTTTCTCTGAAGCCGGCGGCTCTTTGTCTTTGGCTGGCTCTCGCACCGGCTCTCTCACTTGCCCGTGGCCGTTGCGCTGCGGGTGCGTGGCGTCGTGTTCCTCATACGCGCGAATAATCTGTTGCACCAGATTGTGGCGTACCACATCCTTCTCGCCAAACTGGATCACGCTGATTCCCGGAATCCGCCCGCAAATTTCCATGGCTTCCACCAGGCCGGACTTTTTCCCCGCTGGCAGGTCGATCTGCGTCACGTCTCCTGTGATGACCGCCTTGGAATTGAATCCCAGGCGCGTCAGAAACATTTTCATTTGTTCGCTGGTGGTGTTTTGCGCTTCATCAAGAATCACAAACGAATCATTCAGTGTGCGGCCGCGCATGAAGGCCAGTGGCGCCACTTCAATGATGCCTTTCTCCAGGAAGCGTTCCAACTTGTCCGCGTCCAACATATCGTACAGCGCATCGTAAAGCGGCCGCATATAAGGATCGATCTTTTGTTGCAAAGTGCCCGGCAAGAACCCAAGGCGCTCTCCAGCTTCCACCGCCGGCCGCGCCAGGATGATACGGTTGACTTGCTTCGTCAGCAACGCGCTCACGGCCATCGCCACCGCTAGATACGTTTTCCCCGTGCCGCCCGGGCCGATCCCGAACGTCATGTCGTGGCTCTCAATCTCTTCCATGTAGCGGCGCTGGCTGGCGTTCTTCGGCGTGACGGTTTTCTTGCCGAACGAACGCGCGCGCACGTGTTCGAACATCCCGCGCGGCGAAGTGTGCGGCTCTTCCGTAGCCACGCGCATCAGCGATTTCACTTCCGCGCTGGAGAGCACGCGCCCGTGCCGGGTCAAATGGTTGTACTCCTCGATGATGCGCACAGCCTGGTCGACGGATTCCTGCACGCCCTCAACGGTCAGACGGGTGTCGTTCAGATGCGTTCGCACCTGCAAAACGTCTTCCAGCATGCGTATATTTTCGTCGAGAGTCCCGAAGAAGGGTTCCAGTTGCCCGGTGATATGTATCGTTCTCTTCATCCAATTGGAAGGTTGCGTTGCTTCCTGCAATGGGTGGCCGATGGGTTTCCTCCTGAATCTTTCCGGCTGCTCGGCAGCCTCAATAAGGAGAAACTACCTTCAACGTAGCGCACCCACCCGGCAGGGTCAAGTTAGAGTATTGTGACAGCCGTGCGCGCGGCGTGGCTTACTCGAAGCCCCAGGACTTCGCGCCGATTCCTGCTGTCCCCACGCATTTCCGCCAACGCACATCACACTCGCGAACAACACTAGCGTTCGTTTCATCGCGCCGCAGTTCGTGAATTCTTCACCTGTACCTGTTTAACGAAAATCCGAGCCAAGGTCAGTATCGCAAGAATTAACTGTACTCTGGTACGTCAGACCTATAGACGCAAACCATCGCTTCCTCAAAAATGACAAACATACCGAGATGCACTTGTGGGAATTAGAAAGCACTGAGGGAGGAAAGTATGATTCGCATGGCTCCAAAATACCTGGTTCTGAGCTCGGCGCTGCTGTTGGCGGCGCTTCCGGCGCTCGCCAACAATGAAGAAACATCGCCCAACGTGGCGCCATCCGCGACGATACCGACAGCGGTCGTCAAGTGCCCCGGCGTCACCAGCATCCCGTTCACTTCCGACGCGGAACAAGCGTTACCGTTGCGCATCGCCGGCTCGCTCACTTGTGGCGAGACCGTCGCGGTGCTCTCCAGCGGCGAAGGCTACACATCGGAGATTCGCACGAAGGACGGCCAGGAAGGGTACGTCGCGCAGATGTATCTAGCCGCGACGCAGAGCGCGCCCGCGAGACAACAAAAGGCTCAGCCATCTTCGGCCAAGCCGGTGAATGGCGTAGTCCGCTGGTCCGCAGGCCAGCCGGGTTGCGATGAGTTCATCAGCCACGGCCGTCACGTGGAGTCGGCCACCGCCAATGGCATCACGGTGCAAGTCTCCGTGCAAGACAGCGGATGGAAGTATCGCGCGAACGTAGCCGTTTCGAATCAATCGGGCGAGCGCGTTGACGTGCTGCCCGGAATCGTGACGCTGGATGAGTTGGCGCCGAACATGAAGACGCTGTATGCGGTCAGCCCGGAAAAACTGGAGCACACGACGACGCACCAGGTTTTGTGGACGCTGGTCGACGCGGTGCCTTCGCCGAGCGCGGTGGCGAATTATTCAAACACCGATCGTTTGGCGAATCGCGCTTCCGAGGCGCCCGACTACCTCAATTCACATTTCACGCTGACTTCTTCTACGCACCACGTCGCGTTCGAACGCAGCCAGTCCGTTGACGTGCAATCGATCGCCCTCAAGACGACCGGGCTGCCCAACGAGCAGATTACCGCCGGCGTGATGTGGTTTGAACGCGACAACAACACCCACGAGCTTTCCATGCGCGTGCCCGTGGGAAACATGGTGTTCGACTTCCCGTTTTCCTTCGAACAGAAAAAATAACAACTCCCTCACGCAAAGGCCCGGCGCACCCCCACGCCGGGCCTTTTTTCTTTTTGTGAGAACCTTAAAGGGATTCCTCAATCCGCGAGCTGCGTTCGGGATGACGTGTTCTAGCTTCTAGGGAGGGGGCCTGGCCGATCTGAAGTTCGGCCACTACATTAGACCCAAGAGACAGGCAGGAGTGCCAGTGCCACCGGAGCAGCGGTTATGGAGATCGAAGAGGGACTCCGTTCGGAATGATGGTTTCGTTGTGTTTATTTCGTGTTGTGTAGGGATAGCTCGTTTGACAAAGCGTGGGCACTGCCTTCAAACTAATAGTTTGAGAAATACGCATAAGGAGCAATAGATGGCGCAGGGTCAGTCTACGAAGATCAAGAAGAAGAAAAAGTCGGTACTAAAGCGCGCAGCGCAGTCACGTGAGCGTTACGAAGTGAACCGGGCCAACCGCACGCGCGTCCGCAGCGTCATCAAGCGCCTGCGCACCGCGATCACCGCGGGAGACGCAACGGCCGCTGGAAACCTTTTGAATCCGACGCTGTCGGCTATCGATGGCGCCATTGCCAAGGGCGTGTTGCACGAAAACACCGGCAATCGCTACAAATCGCGCCTGGCGCTGGCTTACAACTCGCTCAAAGCGAAAGCCGCGAAGTAAGCACTCAACAAAACTGATTCCTTGCGGGCAACGCCACACGTTGCCCGCTTTTTGTTGTGCGCGAGGGCTTAGAATCTGTGCAAGGACTGACTGAGATTGCCCTCAGCGGCTAAAGCCGCACTGACCTCGGCGCGGTTTCGGCATGGCTGAAGCCATGCCCTGACGAAAAACCTGAGTTCTCACATAGACTTTTTTGGCCAGTCGAAAGCCTATTGCCCGGCCGCCGTGGCGCGATCTCCGCTCAAGCGCCATACTAGAAATTCCATGATGGCGCGCACATCTTTGGCGCCGCCCTTCAACCGGTTGTCCGCCTCTTGCAGCGCCTGTAAACCGTCCAGCAATCGTTCCCGTGGAATCCTGCGGGCGCAGCGAATGGCCAGCTCCGCCTGTTCCGGGCGCATGGCCAAGGCCTTGGCAGCCTGCCATCCATTGGTGGCGCCACGCACTTCGCTGGCCTCCACCAATTTGCGATACATCCAGGCCATGCCGCCAACCATCAGCACCGGCTCTTCGCCCTCGCGCAGCAAGCGGTCGATAAATTCCAGGGCTTTGCGGGGCTGGTGGGAGGCCAACAATTCCGCCACTTCCCAGATCGTCGTCGTCTTTTCGGAAATCACCAGCAGAGTGACATCTTCCCGGCGGACGACTTTCCGCTCGGCCGCAAACGTCGCCAACTTGTCCACTTCGCTTTTCAGGCGCATCAGGTCGCCGTTTACGAATTCCGCCAAATCTTCCGCGGCGCCTTTGTCAAAGCTCACGCCTTGTTCCCTGGCCATCGTTTTCGCCAAAGCTTCCGCGGCGATGATGCGCTCATCGGCGTTGTCGCCGAGACCGACTTCCACGACAAGCGTTAGGTCTGCAAGTTTTTTGCCGAGCACCATGCGCATATCCAGTTTTTCCGCTTCAATCACGAAAACAGTGAACGGCGCGGGATCCTGCACATACGCCACAATGCGCTCGACGGCTTCTTCCCTGGCCTTTTCTCCCAACTTCTCGATGGCTTCCGCGTCTTCCAGAAATACGACTTGCTGCGAAGACAGCATCGGCAAGCTTTGTGACTGGTCCAGAGCGGCTTGCGTCTCTCCGCGTCTCGCGGAAAAACGAGAAATAGCCCAGGTGCGGGCGGCTTCCGGAACGAAGCGATCGATGAGCGCGGCCCGGCACGCGTCGCGCAAATAAGGCTCGTCACCGAGCAGCAGCAACGCCGGAACCGGCTTGCCCTTTTCCAGGCGCTCTTTCAGTTGGTCGAATGTCACACGAGCCATCAGTAGTTCTCGATCACGGCCGCCACCAACCGGCTGGCAAAATCCTGCGCCATACGGTCGAAGGCCGGGTCGCTTTCCTGAAAAAATGTTTCCACGCTGGCACGGGAATCGCTGGTTGTTTGCCCGGTGGTAGCGAGCTGGTATTCGTTGCGGAACACGAAATTATCCGTGTGGTAGAGGACTTTGTCGTTGTCCCGCTCGGTTAGGGTGACTTCACACTTCATGGTCACCATCATTGCCGTGGCTTGCTCGGTGGAAGTTGTTGCCGTGGGCGTCTGAAACAACAGCGGCAAAATTTCCAGGCTGAGCACTTTCCCGGTCAGCACAGCATCGCCGGCGTTCGGGTCGGAAACCACTTTGTATTGCGTCTTGGCCAGAAATTCATGAATGGTTGCGGCGGTCAGTCTCTGCTCAATTTTGAAGGTTTTGGTGTTATTTTCCAGTGCGGGAACCGCGATCACATGAATGGTCTTCGGCAGCGCGTCGGGACCATGCCCGGTAATGTGATAACCACAGCCCGCAGAGGCCACGCTCACAGCAACACACAAACCCAACAACCGGAATGTTCGACCCATCAGCCTTCCAACCATTCGGCAAGTTTACAGCCAGACCATGCCGGCAATCGCAAATTATCCGCCGCGCCCCAGAACCACCAGCCGCCGGGACGAGCGCTGTCCGCTTCTGGCTCGCGCAGGAAAACACTGGTTTCACCGGCGACGCTGATGTTGCTCGGCCCAGCCTCCGCAGCCGGAACCAGCGAGAACCCGGCTTCCTTACAAACATCGATGAGGTTCGCCTGCTCTTTTGCCTCATCCACTTCCACGTACGCGCTGAAGGTCATTCCATAAAATACTGGCGCATGCACCAGGTTCAGCGCGATTTTCGAGTTCTCAGCGGCATCGCCCACAGCCTTGCTGACTTCGGCGCGGAGTTGCAACAAGCTCTCGCGCAAACTGTGGCGGCTTTCTTCTCCATACCGGGGCAACAGATTGAACGCGGCCTGCGTCCCAAACACCGGCGAACCTATATTCTGAAACGAAAGCAATTGGGAAGTCTGCGTTTCCAGTTCTTCGATCCCTTCCCTTCCCGCTTTCGATACCGGCTGAAACACAACCGCCATGAGCCTTCGCAAGCCGATTTTCCGCAACGCCATCGCCAGCATAGAAATGGCAGTGCCACCGGCGGAACAAACCGAATAGGCTTTTGCGTCCTTGGCAATACTTCTCCCGCTCACTGTGTCAATTCGCGGAAACCATGGCAGCGCGTCAGCATCCGGCAAACTTGCTCCGGAAAAATCCAGGATTCTCGCGCCGGCTTCCCATGCAGGGCCCAAACACTTTTTGCCAAAGGCCGTGGAGCCGGTCAGAAACGCATAGCGCGCGCCGTGAAACGTATCTTCTTCCACGCGCTGGATCACTGTCGCCTCGCCACCGGCTTCGGTCAGCGTACCCGCGACAATTTCTTCGTCCACCAGCCGAAAGTCCCACCCCGCAAATCGGCTTTCTTCCAGCACAGATTTTGCTTCGGCACCAACGAGTGAGGACGCACCAGCGATAACGAGTTTCTGGGAGCGACGGTCCAAAGCCATGGCTCAGGCGGTCCTGGCCACGGTGCGATGTCGAAACGCTCGCAAGATATGCAGAACGATCCCGGCCACTGCGTAAGTGCCTGCAAAGATCACCAGAAAGTATTCGGAATAGCGCCAGGCAATTCCCACCAGCATCACGACCAGGATGACGGTGATGGATGGCTGCTTACGCGCCCACGGAACATCCTTAAAGCTGTAATAGCGCACCGTGCTGGTCATTAGTGCACCCAGCGCCAGCAGCAGGACGAACCACGCGTAGGCCCATTTCTGGTTATCGATGGGGCCGAACCAGTGACAGGCGTGGACGATCGCAGCGACAACTCCGGCGGCTGCGGGCGTCGGCATGCCCACAAAATTCTTGTTGCCGCCTGGTTCCATGCCTTTCACGTTGAAACGCGCCAGCCGCCACGCGCAGCAAATCAGGAACGCCAGGCAACATAGCCAGGCAAAGTGGCCCAGAAACGAATCGGTATTGCCGGCCACCATGCTGCGATACCCCCAGGCATACGCGAGTATGGCCGGAGCGATTCCAAAGCTCACCACATCGGCCAGCGAATCGAACTGCACGCCAAACTCGGTGTTGGTGCCGGTCATGCGCGCGATTCGCCCGTCCAGGGAATCAAACAAAATGGCGATGCCGATGGCCTTTGCGGCGTGATCAAAATCTTCACTGCGGCCCACCAGCGCGGCGATCGAGGCGTAGTAGCCACAGAGCAGATTCAGGCCAGTCAAGATACTCGGCAAAAGAAAGATTCCACGCCTCATGCGGTTCTGGCGTCGTTTGCCCTCGGGAAACGGCATGCTTTGCTGTTCGATGGCGTCCATCTGGTTCCTTTGTGCCAACACAGAGTACTACGAGCGCGAGTCGTCCTGCAGTTTCTGTTCGGCTTTCTTCGATTGCGGACGCGAGTCTGGCGTTCGCACATGCGCACTTTCGGGCATTCGGGCCACTACGCTCGACCCGCCTTTCACATTTTCTCCCACTTTCACCAGAACTTCCGCCTCGGCCGGCAGCCACAGGTCCATGCGCGAACCGAAGCGCACCAGGCCAATGCGCTCGCCACGCGCGACCTCGTCGCCGGCCTTCTTCCAGGCCACCACACGACGCGCCACCCAGCCGGCAATCTGCTTATATACGATTTCGCCGTGTTCGGTGGCCTGCGTAAACACGTTCTGTTCGTTCTGCCGCGATGCGTTTTCGTCCCAAGCCGCAAGAAATTTTCCGGGTTTGTACTCGAGGTGAGTGATCTTGCCCGCGACAGGCGCGCGGTTGACGTGCACGTTCCAGATTGCCAGGAAAATGCTGATCCGCTTTCCCGGCCGGCTGCTGTAGCTTTCGTCTTTGATGACGACGACGCGCCCATCGGCAGGCGCAACGATTAGCCCTGGTTCTCCGGGAACAGTTCGGTCTGGATTTCGAAAGAAGCTAAAAACAAAAAGGCCCAGGAAAACCAGCAGCACGCCCCCGGCAAGGATCGAACCGTGGCCGATGGCCAACAACAAAAGACCAATCAACAGTGGTGGTAAGCCGAACCAATACCCTTCCCGGACCATAGCCTCCCCATCTCCGTCGCGGCTCTGTGCCGCGGGAGGACTTGGTCATTCTACGATACTTCGCTCAACCGGGAGGGCGATTAACGGCGGGCTACTGCGAATGTCTAGCACGCGCACTTTGGAAGTGCGCAGCAATGCGCTCCATTTCATCCTTTACATGAAGCTTTAGTTTTTTTAACCGGATTTCTTCGATGAGGTCTTCTGAATTGAGGTAGGGCGACTGCGAGAGTTTCTGAAGTTCGGATTCGTATTGCTTGTGCTTTTCGGCCAGACGCTGATACTCGGCGTCTGCTTCGAAAATTACGTCCCGAGGACTCCGCTGTGCTGTTGCCATGCGTGTCTCCTGACGACTTGGATTGTGAACACTACATAAACGGAGACTAGCACTGGGAATCTCGGCGTCAAGGGTAAATTGGTACCGGCCCTGTGAATTAATGCGGTACCTTCGTTTGGCTTAGTAACTTCTTGCGGAAGAACCCGTCCGCAGCGCCAACATTAGCGCCGCCTCGACGGGATTTCTATAGTAACCAGTGCGCTTTCCGACCTGGCGAAATCCGAAACCTTGGTAAAACGCGATGGCGCCGAGGTTGGATTCGCGCACCTCAAGAAAGACTTGAAGTACATTCTCGCGCCCGAATCGTTCAAGCAACGCTTGAACCAACGCCTTTCCAACGCCCGCGCTTCTCTCGCTTGGTTTGACTGCCAGGTTGAGGATTTCCCCCTCGTCCAGAATTCGCCGTCCAGAGATAAATCCTGTAATTTGTTCGTCCTGTGCTGCCACGAGGAAGTAGGAAGGATATTGTTCGAATGCCTGGGTTAGCGAACCAATGGTCCAGTTCGAGGCTTCCGGTGACAATTGAAGTATTGCTTCAACTGCGGCGAGGTCATCTTCGCGACCCAATCGCACGCCGTGTTTTGACATACTCCTCCAGGAACTAGCGCACACCGGTCGAGGCTCCCTTCCAGAAAATCTCCGCGTCAGAGCGGCGCACGTAGTTGGCGTCCAGCGCCAGGTGGTCGCTGAATTGGCCCCGCGAGGCGCTTTCCTCGGCTAGTAGTCCTATGGTGGGTGCCAGGTCTGGCGAGGCAGCGATCACTTCGTCGCCGCGGAGCAGGCGGGCCTTTAGCCTCTCGACCGGTTTGATCTGTTCTGGGTCCAGAGATACCCACGCAACAGCTCCGGTGCCAGCTTGGTTGTCGACAAATTCGACAAACTCCTCGGGTGTGGCCACAAGTTCCGCTCCAATTCGCTCCAGACCACCGGTGATTCGCCGGAACAGCGCGGCGAACAACTGCCCCCTCTGCGCGTCATAGCAAGCGGCCACGAAGCCGGCACCGATGTTTGCGGAACGGGCTAGGGCGTCCAGTCTGGGCACTCCCACAACCGGTTTCGCATACACTTCTGCCCAGGCCTTCACGGTCGTAAGCCCAACGCGCAGGCCAGTGAACGATCCGGGACCTGTGGAGACAGCCAGGACGTCAACCTTTTCCAGCTTGGATCCGGCTTCAGCGAGGATACGGTTAACTGCCGGCAACAGCCACGCCGAATAATCGCTGCCGTCGTCGTGACGTGTTCCACTGACTCGAGCGCCGTCCCGCACGAGGAACACACTTCCGCGCGCTTCGCTGGTATCGATGGCTAAAGTAATCACGTCAGGAAATCACTCCCGTCTAGCTTACTCCTTCAAACTGAATACCTTGCGAAAAACTACAGAGATGCCCGTGGCTTTCCTCAGGCAGACGTTCAAGACGAATCAGGGTGCTCACTGAGCAATTCGACTGCCAAATCCTGCGGCAACTCTCTCTATCTTCCTGATTCCACTGGATATATCTTGACTCTTCCAACACACTTCTTTACACTCGGTTTATCTTCCTGGGGGCGCGGACTTTATGGAATATAAGATCGGCGACAAGGTTGTATATCCGAATCACGGCGTTGGGGTAGTAGAACAAATCAGTTACGGCGTTTTGAACGGCAGAACTGAACGTTACTTCATGATTCGAATTATCTCCAGCGGTTTGCGCGTGATGGTTCCTTCTTCCAACGCGCCGGCGGTTGGCCTGCGATCTGTCATTCGTTCCAACGATGCGGTCAAGGTGCTGGGCTTCCTCGAAAGAGGCAAGCTCAATTCGCATCATGACTGGAAACATCGTTTCAAAGAGAATTCCGAGCGCATGCGCACGGGTTCCCTTTTGGAAGTGGCTGTCGTGCTGAAGAGCCTCGTGTCTCTCAGCCGCAGCAAACCACTCTCCTTCCGCGAAAAGAAAATGTTGGAGCGCGCCAAGTATCTTTTGGTGAGCGAAATGGCCACCGCGCGCAACCTGACCGCGGAAAACGCCGAGGGCCTGGTGGTCAAGTCGTTGGCGAAGGCCAAATTGCAGTTCCCCACCTTGCAGGAAAAAGTCGACTAACTGAAATAAGTTCCATTTTGATCCGCGGGCAGCCCTCTGGGTTGCCCGTTTTTTTTTGCTTCGCCGCCATTTCTCGGCAGTACCCACCAGCATCGGTCTCATCGTATTGAGAGTTTGATGAGAAGAGCCTCCTCAGGGGCTAAAAGCCTAATTTTCTTGGCTCTAAATGGGAGAGCTGAAGCTCTGGAGAAGAGGAACCCAAGAGGCGCTGGCATAAAGCCAGCGCTACATCGTTGGCGGACTTAGAGTGGTGCACGCAGGAAAGGAGTTACGAGATGGATTACGCCAACGGCATGCTGGCTGTGGCATTCAAGCTGTTGTCCGCAAACAGCCTGCGTTCGAAGCGCGGATAGGCCGCGGCGGCAATCATCGCCGCGTTGTCCGTCGACAACGCCCGGCTGGGAAAATAGATCTTTAGACCTCGCGACCCGGCTCGTTCCTCAAACGTGGCGCGAAGCTGGCTGTTTGCCGCGACTCCGCCTGATACCAGGATTGTCTCCACACTGCATTCTTCCGCCGCCATCATGGTGCGTTCGACCAGATCCCGCACAACCGCGTTCTGGAATTCGCGCACGAGGCCCAGGGTGGCTGGGCTGCAAAGCTCCAGCAATTCATGAAAAGTTCGATGGCCGTTGTGCTGCGCCTCTTCCCTCTTGCGAATCTCCTCGTTGTACTCAGGATGTTCGCGCACGTGATACAAGACCGCGGTTTTCAGTCCGCTAAAGCTAAAGTCCAGCGGATTGCCGCGCGTTTTCGTTGGGCCAAACTTTGTTGGGGCGGGCGCATTGTTCGCAGATGTCGCGAGCCGGTCCAGGATCGGACCACCGGGATAGCCGAGACCGAGCAGCTTGGCCACTTTGTCATAGGCTTCGCCTGCGGCGTCATCTCGGGTGTGGCCAAGTTTGCGGTACGCAAATGATTCGGTCTGCGAACCGTCAGCGGACTTCACCTCATACAAAACCGTGTGCCCACCGGAAACGATCAGGCACACCGCCGGAAGCTGTGGCATGACGCCGTGCTGATGAGCCTCCAGAAACACCGCTTGGATGTGCCCCTCCAGGTGATTCACACCGATCAGCGGTTTGCCAAGCGCCGCAGCCAGCGTTTTTCCGTAGGTGATCCCGACAAGCAGCGAGCCCACCAATCCGGGGCCTTCCGTTACGCCAATCGCGTCCAATTCCGCTAAAGTTAGCCCGGATTGCTCCATCGCTTCGCGCACCACCGGCACGATTTGGCGCAAATGCTCGCGCGAAGCTAATTCCGGCACCACCCCGCCATATTTGCGATGAATATCGATCTGCGAAGCCACCACGCTGGACAAAATCCTGCGCCCATTGACGACTACGGCCGCAGCCGTTTCGTCACACGATGACTCAATGCCCAGAATCCGCGTTTCAGCGATCACGTTCGCGCTCATCTCGTTCCCACAGTTTTATTTTAGCCTGTCTGGGCATTCGTTGCTGACCGGGGCCAATCGGGCGCTATCACGCACGCCCTGAACGGTCGTTGGCTCACAGCATCGCCCGCAATACAATCCTGTTTTTCCCTGACGCGCGTTTTGTTCTCCGGTTTCATTGACAAACATTAGCCGTCGCAGCTACTGTCGATGAGGAGCGAATTTTTCTACCGCCAAGCCGATCCCATGACTGAAGAGCAAAAGCCGTCGCCGCTGAATACTCCGAAGTACCGAAAAGTTCGCAAAGCCGTTTTACCCGCCGCCGGTCTTGGCACGCGCTTTCTCCCCGCCACGAAAGCTCAGCCGAAAGAAATGTTGACGGTTGTCGACAAGCCGCAAATCCAGTATGTCGTGGAGGAATGCGTCGCTTCCGGCATCGAGCACGTCATTATCATTACGGGCAAAGGCAAGAATTCGATCGAAGATCATTTCGACTATTCGCCCGTACTCGAGCGATTTCTGGAAGAAAAAGGCAAAACCAAACAAGCCGAAATGGTTCGCGATATCAGCGACATGGTTCAAGTCAGTTACACGCGGCAAAAAGAGCCGCTGGGCCTTGGCCATGCCGTGCTCGTCGCGAGAGATCTCGTGGGCGACGAGCCGTTCGCGGTGCTCCTTGGCGACGTGCTCATTCCCGGGCCAAATCCTGCCACCAAGCAACTGATCAACGTTTATGAAGCAACGGGCACGGGCGCCATCGCCGTGGAGGAAGTTCCCCGCGAGAAAACACATTTGTACGGAATCGTAGATGGCGAGCCTGCGCCACTGGCTCCGTTCGGCGAACGGTTGCTGCGCATTCGCGACCTGGTCGAAAAACCCAAGCCCGATGAGGCGCCGTCCAACCTGGCGATCACCGGACGCTATGTGCTGCCGTCCGCGATCTTTGAATGCCTGGAGCGCACCAAGCCCGGCGCCGGGGGCGAAATCCAGCTCACGGACGCGCTGCGGTTGCTGGCGAAGGAACAAGGTTTGTGGGCGCTAATCTATGAAGGAATTTCCTACGATGCGGGAGAGAAACTGGGCTTCCTGAAAGCTACGGTGGAACTGGCGCTGCAGAACAAGGAATTCGGCCAGGATTTTCGCGCGTACCTCAAAACATTAAAGCTGTAACCGCGGCAAATTTCCAGATAAGGCGCTTCCCTACTTCTTCGACGACTTCTTTTCTTTCGATTCCTTGGACTCAGAGGTCTTTGCGGTTTCCTTGGAACCGTCTTTCCCCGAATCTTTTCCGGAATCCTTGCCGGAGTCTTTCCCTGATTCTTTCTCCGCCGGCTTGCTGTCGCTGCCCGCGCTCTTTTTCCCGGCGTAATCGGTGACGTACCATCCAGCGCCCTTGAACTGAATGGAAGGCGCGGTGATCACCGATTCGACTTTCCCGCCGCAATGCGGGCATTTCTTCAAGTGGGGCCCAGCCACAGGCTCGATTTTCTCGGTCCTTTTGTGGCACTTCGTGCATTCATACTCGTACAACGGCACGGTCCGTCCTCCTGCGCATATGTCAAAAGAACGATTATAGCATGCGCCGCCGGGCTGGTTCCGCCATGCTAAACTGGCTCCCTGCCAATTCCATGAGCGGAAATGCGCATCCCGAATCTTCCCCACAGCCCCACGGCTGTTTGTACCTGGTCGCCACGCCGATCGGCAACCTGGAGGACATCACGCTGCGCGCGCTTCGCATCTTGAAAGAAGTCGATCAAATTGCTTGCGAAGATACCCGGCACACCTTGAAGCTGCTCAATCATTTTGAAATTCACAAGCCGCTGGTGAGCTACCACGAGCACAATGAATTGACTCGCGCTTCCGAACTGGTGCTGGCGATGGAGCGTGGCTCGACTGTCGCGCTGGTCAGCGATGCGGGCATGCCACTGGTCTCTGACCCCGGCCATCGCCTGGTGACACTGGCGATTCGCCATCATATTCCTGTGATTCCGGTGCCTGGGCCCGCGGCGTTGCTGGCGGCGCTGTCGGCCTCCGGCCTCCCCAGCGAAGAATTTGTGTTTATTGGCTTCTTGCCCGCACGCAGCGGGGAACGCCAGCGCGCCTTGGAGCGCTTGCGCATCGAGGACCGCACGCTGATTTTTTACGAGGCTCCGCACCGCATCTCCGATACGATCGCCGACGCCGTGGCGATTCTGGGCGACCGACCTGCATGCCTGGCGCGTGAAGTGACGAAGCTGCACGAGGAGTTCCGGCGCGGCAAGCTGACGGATATTTTTCAGACTTTGAATGAGCCTCCGGCTAAAGGGGAAATGACTCTGGTGATCGGGCCGCCGGAAAAGGGCGCTCCCGGGGCAAATATTGATACTGCGCAATCGCTTGCTGCGCGCGTCGATGAGCTGATGCACCAAGCAAAACTGGACCGCAAGGAAGCTTTAAAACTGGCGGCTAAGGAACGAGGCATGACCAAGCGCGACGCCTATCGCCAACTCCTGGACGAAAATCCACCGGCCACGGAGTAACGTCACTCTCGTTCATCTCGAGCCAGTATATCAACTCGCTAAAACGAAGCCCTGCTTCACGCCGCGGATTCTGGACGGAACATACGTTGGAAGCGCGGGCCTACGAATTGTACGCCGACGACACGCTCGCCATCGGGTTCCGATGGGCTTACGTGCACGACGCGACCTTGCGTCTCGAAATCGCTTTCGTCGCGCCGCATGGCCGGGCCTTGCAGCGGTATGCGAATCTGCAGGCTGGAGCCAATGGCCACGTCGAAGCGCGTGCGAAACGCTGCTCCACTGCGGCATAAATTTTCGCTGGCGGTTTCTTCTTCGAAGCTGAAGCCTCGCGCGTCTTTTCCCCAAACGCGCAGCGGCAAACGCACGGAAATCCTACGTTCGGAGCGTTGTCGCAGGGACCTCTCGATTTTCTGGCTGCTCATGGGCTGGATTCCCCCAAACGGCCGCTTTCCGCTCAAAGAAGCGCTCGACGTTCTCGACCACTTCCGCCGGCGTGCGCGCCAAATGCACGATCCTACGCAGCTCGCTGCCATTTCCCACCCCATGGGTAAACCAGCAGGCGAACTGCTTCATTTTTCCCATGCTATCCGGTGCATTGGAGTTAAGAATTTGCCTGTAGTAGCCAGAAAGTAAACGGTGGCGGTCATCCTCGGTGGGGACGCTGTAGCGCCCGGTCTCTCGAAATTCCTTCATTTGCGCGAAGATCCAGGGATTGGTGGCGGCGGCGCGCCCGATCATCACCGCATCGCAACCCGTTTCCTGGACCATGCGCGCGGCATCTTCCGGACACTGAATATCGCCATTGCCGATAATCGGAATTTTAACGGACTGTTTCACTTCCGCGATGATTTTCCAGTCGGCTTTGCCGGAATAGCCTTGCAGCCGGGTCCGCGGGTGAATGGCGGCGGCTTCCACGCCAGCCTGTTCCGCCATCTTCACCACTTCGCGCGCCACAATCGAATTTTCGTCCCAGCCCGCGCGCAATTTGATCGTCAGCGGGATCTTCACGGCGGCGCGCACGCTGCGAAAAATCTTGTCCAGCAAAGGCAGTTCCCGCAGCAACCCGGAGCCGCCACACTTGACGACTTTCTTCGCAGGGCAACCGAGGTTGATGTCCACCGCGTCGTAGGCCAGGTCTTCCACCATGCGCGCGGCTTCAGCCATCACGTCGGAACTCGCGCCGAACAATTGCGCGGCAATGGGATGTTCGTCTTCCTCGAAGTGAAGATACCGCTGCGTCTTCGCCGGACTGCGCGTAATACCCTCGGAACTGGTGAATTCGGTCATCAGCAATCCGCAGCCGCCAAGGCCACGAATCACGCGGCGAAACAGCGTGTCCGTTACCCCCGCCATTGGGGCAAGAACGGTTGCCGGGCGGATACACAAATCCCGCACCTTATATTGCGCGGGGATCATCGCGGAATAGGTCGCGTCGATCAGGCGCTCGCTGTTGCCAAAGATGTTACGGGCCCGCTCCGTAAAATGTGGATTGTCGCAGTTAATTTTTTTGTTCCTTCTTCGGTGCTTCCACCGGCTCGTCCGCCAAATACCGGTCCAGTCTCAGGAATTTGCGGCCCAGCGCGCCACTGTACGCGGACCAATTTTCTTCCCCGGATTCGATGGCCATGGCGGCACGCACAGCTGCCACCTTGGAATCCATGTCGTCCAAATAATGAAACACCAGCGCTTCGCGGATCATCGGCAATTTGGGCGAACCAAACTCATACTGGCCGTGGTGGCTGATCAACATGTGTTCCACTACCGTCTTCAGTTTCGCCGGAAAACCTGCGATGGCGTCCATGGACTTGGTCACGGTTTCCAATTCCATAACGATGTGACCCAGCAGTTGCCCCTCGACCGTGTAGCCCACGGAGCGCTCGTAGCACAACTCGTCCAGCTTCCCCACGTCGTGAAGCATCGCGGCGGTCAGCAACAGGTCCACATCCAGCTCGGGGTAATGCACCGCCACCAGTTTGGCCAAACCGCACAAACCCACAACGTGCTCCAGCAACCCGCCGAGATAGGCGTGATGCATCACCTTCGCCGCAGGGGCGCGCTTATATCGCGACGCAGTGTTGGGATCGCTCAATATCTGGATCACGAGCTTTTTCAGGTACGGATTGGTCATGCCCTCTGCCGTGCTCAACAGGCCCTGGTACATCTCATCCACATTGAATGGAGTGTGCGCAAGAAAATCCGCCAGGTCGATCTCCGCCGGCTTCGCCACGCGGAACTGCTGCAACGACAATTGGGGTTTGTTGCGGTAAATCTCGACGCGAGCTTGCACCTTCACAAAATCGTCGCGATTCACTTCCTTGGCGTACGGCTCAAACTGTTCCCACATGCGCGCTTCGATAGTGCCGCTGCGATCACCGAGTTCCAACCGCAGGTAGGGTTTGCCCGTGTTGGTATTGCGAACTTCTTTCTCATGCACAAGGAAAAACCCGGTGATCACCTGATCCGCTGTCAGATCCTTGACGAAAGGGCTCTTCATGTTCCCGTCGTTTTCCCGAACAGAAGGTACTTTTTGTGGCCCTTCTTCTCTTTCGTTGTTTCGGGCGTGGCGCTTACTTCCTGAATTTCGGAGTTGCCGCCGCCAGCCATTTCCTGATAGCCCGGCTTGATCACCACGTAGCTCTGTTCCCGCAGGGTTTTCAGATATTCGCGCATTGCGGGCTCTAGTTTTTGGTTGTAGAGGTGATCCTGAATTTCGTTTTCGACCTTTTCGAAGGGCTGCTGGCCTTCGTCGTAGTGCTCCAGCACTTTCAGGATCAGGAAGCCTTGCTTTGTTTCAATCACGTCGGTCATCTGATTCTTGTCCATCTTGAAGACGGTATCTTCCAATTCCTTGGAAAGTTCGCCGCGCTTATAAACGCCCAGGAAGCCTCCCTGTTGCGCCGTGGCACCATCCGAAAAACGTTTCGCCAGTTCCGCGAAGTCTTCGCCGTCTTTCACGCGATCATGCAGCTTCTGAGCCTTGGCTTTCAATTCCGGTATCTCCGATTCCTTCTTGCCTTCGGTCTTGATTTCGATCGCGCTGAGAGCCACCTGTTCTGGCTTGATGAAGTCTTTCTTATGGTCCTCGTAATACTTCATCTCTTCCTCGTGCGTGATGGTGATGTGCGAACCCACTTCGCGACGAATCACTTCCTGCGTCAACAAGCGATTTCGGATCTGGCTCTTGAAATCTTCCCAGTTCATACCCGGCTGAGAGGACACGGCCTTCTCCAGTTCGTCCAGGTCCTTCAAATTGTTTTTCTGGCGGATCTGGTCCAACTGCTTCACCACTTCGGGCTCAACGTTGATGTCCATGTCTTTGCCGCGCTGTGCCAGCAAAGACTGGTCGATCAGGTCGCGCAATGCATACTTCTCCGCATCCTCCACCGCCACCTGCAATTGCTCTGAGGAGCAGCGGCCGTTGCATTCTTCACGGGCACCGTCGGCGGACGCTGCCTTCGCCTTTTCCAGCTCCGATTGCGTGATGATCTCGTTGTTCACCCGCGCCACGATTTCCTCGACCACCTTGCCTTCGCCGGTGGTCTTTTTCGGCGGCGTTGCGGGAGTGTCGGCCTTCTTCGGCGCGGTGATCTTGGTGTCCCCTGTGGCCGCCGGTTCCGGCGTTTCCATCTGAGGCTTCTCGATCGCGGGTGGATTCTGAGCGGGAGGAGTTTGTGGCGCCGGGCTTTGGGCCGGTGGGTTCTGCGCCGGCGGATTTTGCGCTGGTGGATTCTGGGCCAGCAGTGGCCACGCAATCAAAAATCCGGCGATGAATGCTACTTTTTTCATGGTTTTCCCCGTTTTCTCCACTTCGGAAGTTTAACTTGGATTGCCCGCGCTGTCAGCTTTCGCTTTGCCCACTCAGACCCAGCAAAACCTTGCGCAGGGCCGCCGTAACCGGTTCTCCCCGCTCCACTTCCATCCAGAGCACGCCGCTGGGATCGAGCTTAATCCCCTTGCGCGAGCGCACCACCTTAACCACTGCCGCCGGCTCCAGAGTTGTCTCTGGATGGAAGCGCAGGGCGATCTTGGTTCCCTGTCGCTCTACCGCGGCAATCCTCAAACGCTCACACATGGATTTGAGGACCGCAAATTCCAGAAGGTTTTCCACGGCTTTCGGCAAAGCTCCGAAACGGTCTTCCAGTTCCTTGTGGACGTCCTGCTTTTCGGCTTCGCTGGCCACCGAGGAAATGCGTTTGTACGTGCGCAGCCGCAGATTTTCGCTGGGAATGTATTCGGGTGGAATGCGCACATCCATTCCAAGGCTCAGCGTGGTTCGTAGTTCGGGGGCTGCCTCCTCACCCTTGAGCTTGGCCACAGCGCGCTCCAGCATTTGTACGTACATGTCAAAACCGATCGATTCGATGTGGCCGTGCTGCTGGCGGCCCAGCATGTTGCCCGCTCCACGCAATTCCAGATCCAAGGCTGCGATGCGGAAGCCTGCACCAAGTTCGCTGAATTCCTTCATCGCCGCCAGTCGCTTCCTGGCAACATCGCTCAAGACTTTCTCTGGTGGCACAAGCAAATAGGCATACGCGCGCTGGCTTGAACGGCCCACACGCCCGCGCAACTGGTACAACTCAGCCAGGCCGAGACGGTCCGCGCGATTGATCAAAATCGTGTTGGCGCGAGGAATATCCAGGCCATTTTCTACGATGGTGGTGGCTACCAGCACATCCGCTTCGTCGCGGATAAACTTCAGCATCACCTGCTCCAACTCTTTTTCTCCCAATTGGCCGTGGCCTACGACTACGCGCGCCTTGGGAACAAGTTTGGTTACCAGGTTTCCCAGGGAATAGATGGACTCGACGCGATTGTGAATGAAATAGACCTGGCCATCGCGCGCCAATTCATTTTCGATGGCCTTCTTCACGAGCTCTTCGTTGAACGGCGATACAACCGTCTGGATCGACAAGCGGTCGCGTGGCGCCGTTTCGATCACGGACATATCCCGCAAGCCTACCAGAGACATGTGAAGGGTGCGCGGGATCGGAGTGGCGGAAAGCGCCAGGGCGTGCACGTTTTTGCGCATTTCCTTCAGGCGTTCCTTGTGGGCGACGCCAAAGCGTTGTTCTTCATCCACGACGAGCAAGCCCAAATCTTGAAACTTCACGTCTTTCGAGAGCAGCCTGTGGGTGCCGATGACGATATCGACCTTGCCGGTCTCCAGATCCGCCATGATGGACTTCTGTTCAGCGGCGGTGCGAAAGCGGCTCAGCATTTCGATCCGAGCAGGGAAAGCTGCGAAACGCTTTTTGAAGGTTTCAAAGTGCTGGAAGGCCAGCACCGTGGTAGGCGTCAGCACGGCCACCTGTTTGTTCTCGCTGATGGCTTTGAAGGCGGCGCGCATGGCCACTTCGGTTTTGCCGTAGCCGACGTCGCCGCATAGCAAGCGGTCCATGGGAGATGCCTTTTCCAGGTCGCGCTTCACATCGGCAATCGCGGTAAGTTGGTCCGGCGTCTCTTCAAACTCGAACGCGTCTTCAAACTCTCTTTGCCACGTGCCGTCGGGAGAAAAAGCAAAACCTTGTGCGGTCTTGCGTTCGGCATATAGGGCCAGGAGCTTGTCCGCCATGTCCTCCAGCGATTTGCGGACGCGGGTCTTGCGCGTGTTCCAGGCCGTGCCGCCAAGCTTGTCAAGAGCCGGATGCGTTCCTTCCACCACGCGATAGCTCTGCACCAAATCCATGCGCTCGAGCGGGACGTACAGGCGTGAGTCCTCGGCATAGCGCAGCAGCATGAATTCGCCGCGCCGGCCATCGGATTCGATCAAGCGCAGGCCTTCAAACTGGCCGATACCGTGATCCACATGGACCACATAATCTCCGGGCTTAAGTTCCGCAAAGTCCGCGAAGAATCCAGAAGTGCGAATCTTGCGGCCAGGACGCTCAACTGACGGGGCCACGTCGAACAAATCCGCATTGCCGTACAGCGTGAGTTTTACTTCCGGAAAGGACACGCCCGCGGCGAAAGGCGCGCGCACCAGCAAGAGGCGAGCCGTTTCCGATGCGCTTTCCGCCGTGAAACCGGCTGCCGCTTCTTCGGTCTCGCCCAAAACATAAGGGACTTCGTATTCGCGGCAAATGTCGGCGTAACGCTCCAATTCGCCAGTGCTGGCCGCCGTCAAGAACGCCGTTCCACCTACGGAAATCTGCGAGCGGATATCGCCGAGGCACGCGACTACGTCTCCGTGAAACCGCGTGCTTGGCCGGGAAATGAGTTCAAAGCGTTTACCACCTGATTGCGCCAGATTCAATTGCTCCAGCTCGATGCGCGAGGTCTTGTGCAGGGCCTTTTCCCAGCCTTCTTCATTCCAGAAAAAGTCTGAGACCAGCGGTGCGTTGGCTTGTCCATGGCGTTCGTAATTCTCTGTCGCCGCTTCCAGCATTTTCTTTCGTGTTTCGCGCAGCGTTTCCGGTTCGTCCACAAACACAATGGGCTTCAGCGAACTTTCCGCCAACTCAAACAGAGCGGCGGCGGCAGGCTCTTTCCTAGTTCCGTACCATCCCCCGGGTTCCCACTCTTCCGCCTCGCGGCTGCCGGGAGCAGGCACGCTCCATTCCGCCAGCGGCAGAATCGTGGTTCTCACTACCGGCGAGATCGATCGCTGTGTCCGCGGATCAAACTCGCGCACGGATTCAACCGTATCGCCGAGCAATTCAATGCGGACGGGCCGCAACGCTTCCGGAGAGAACACGTCCACAATCCCGCCGCGAACGGCAAATTGTCCGGGCAATTCCACCATTTCTGTCCGTGCGTAACCGATGCTTGCCAGATGCGTGATCAGATCTTCGTGATTCGCTTCGGTATCCTTGGCCAGCGTGCGCGCCAATGTGAGATAAACGTAGGGATCCTGATAACGCCACAGCGCCGCCGCAACCGGCGCGAGCACAACGGATACTTCTCCATTCGCCAATCGATACAACGTGGCGGCCCGGCGTTCCAAGATGTCGGCGTGAGGTGGCTGGGAATCCCAAGGAAGGCTGTCGAAGGCCGGGAGCACCGCGATGCCGCCGGTAGGGCCGGGAAAAATCTGCGCGAAGAACCGCAGAGTTTCCGCCAATTCCTCCGCGCGACGGTTGTTTTCGGTAATGAAGAACGCCGGACGCCTTAATTCGTGGACGACATGCGCCGCCACGAGCGGTTTTGCCACGTCATGCAGGCCGGAAAGGCCGACCAGGTTTGCGCCCGAGCGCACTTCTCCCACCACGCCCTCGACAGAAGGGTGGCGCAGAAGTGCTTCCAATCGTTCTCTCACCGCCGGCAGTATCATTTCTTCGGAGATCGGTCCCTTGGTCCGGCGCGCCCGTTCACTGCTTTACCGAGTTCTTTCAAACGCTTTGTTACCATTCCGAACGAAATAAGAAATGCCTGTTAATCCCATTCTTCCTTTCTCGTTGACGCTCTACTTTTCTACTCGCGAATCTTCTTCAGGAGAGCAGTCGTAGAGATATCCGGTTTTATGTGCACCCGCACAACTTCTCCACCAGCCGCTTCGACTTCCTCGCGCCCGACGATTTGATCAGCCGGCCAATGAGCGCCCTTTACGAGTACGTCCGGCAGGAGCGCCGCGATCACTTTCTGCGGCGTCAGTTCGTCAAAGATTAATACAGCATCGACACACTCCAGACTGGCCAGAATCTCGGCCCGCTCTTCCGCAGGAACCACCGGTCTGTCGGGTCCTTTCAGCGTCCGCACGCTTTGGTCGCCATTCACCCCTACGATTAACACGTCGCCAAGGGAACGCGCGGCCTCCAAAGTTTTAATGTGGCCGGGATGCAGCAACTCAAAACAACCATTCGAGAACACGACGCGCTTGCCGTTGCGTTTCTGGCGGCCAAACCGCACAATTATTTCTTCTAATGTCAAAACCGCTGGATGCAAAGGCTCTCCATGTTTGCTGAACCAAGCAGGACCGCCGATAGATCAGTTTATCATGCTCTCAAATTTGGCTGTTTCCGGGAGCGCGGCGCTTGAACAAGAAAAAACAGCTAATTCAGGCGCTTGGCGGAATCGTCTGCCTTGTCGCCGGAGCGCTTCTCGCGTTGTACCCCACGCGCCGGTATGAGGAGCACCGTTACATCGTCGATGCCGCCGCTTGCCGCATGGATCTCTTGATGGTCAGCCGCGCCGATCTGCTGGCCAGGCCGGACACTGGATCAGTTGTGGTTCTTCACGGAATCTCCGCGAACAAAATCATCATGCAATATCTGGCCCGGGCGTTTGCCGAACTGGGCCTGCGCGTGTACGTCCCCGACCTTCCCGGCCACGGCCGTTCGCCCGGGCCGTTTACGCCGGAACAAACCGAATCGTGTTCCGTGTCGTTGCTACGTGGCCTGGCGGCACGCGGCATGATTGTCCCCAATCGCACCATCATCGCGGGCCATTCCATGGGAGCAGCCATTGCCCTGCGCATCGCTGAGAAATTTCGCCCTGCGGGCGTAATCGCGATTTCGCCAGCGCCCATGATTCCGGCGCACGGGGTGATCCACGAAAATCTTTTGTTCCACACATTGCCGATCCTGACGGCGAACACACTCATTATCGTTGGGCAATTTGAACCTGAATGGATTCGCGGGAATGCCGCGGATCTCGTGGCCAACAGTCACGATTCGTCCGTGAAATTTGAACAAGTGCCGCGGAACACTCACGTGAGCATGCTATTTTCTCCCACCGTGGCTCGCGAAACCCAGGCGTGGGCCGCGCGCGTTCTTTCCATCCCAGACAACGCGCAACCGCCTTCCAACGCCAACCTTGGCGGCTGCCTTCTGGGCATTTTGGGCTTGCTGCTGATTGCTGGACCGTTCCTGCGCGAAATGGTGGGCAGCCAGCCACTGCCGGGTGTAGAGGGCGCAACCCCCGTGCCGAAGTTGCGCGGCGCGCTTGAACTGCTGCTATTGTCCGTGGTTGCCGTTTATCTTCTGCAATATTGGCAGCCGTTGCGAATCATTCACCTTTTCGAAGGCGATTATCTTGCGAGCTTCTTCCTGATCGTCGGCTTGGGGCTCATCTTGCTGCACCTGAAGCCGGCGCGCGAAGGTTTCCGAACTCGCGCGGTCCTGCTGATCGGTGCGGCGGTTGCCGGTTTACTTTTGCATTTTCTGGCCACCGGCTGGTTCGAACTGACGGCCACGGGCGCATGGCTCAACGTACAGCGTTGGGAGCGCTTTCCACTTTTTCTTTTAGCTGTGTTTCTGTTCCTTTACGGGCTCGAACTTGTCGCCGGTCCCGCGGTGAGTTGGCGCGCGCGCTATCCGTTCTGGATATTGCTCGTGGTGCTGGCCTGGTTGTCTCTGGCCGGCGCGATGGTGTATTTGAAGAGCGGCGAAATCCTGCTGGTGCTGCTGTCGCCCTATTTTGCGCTGTTTTTCGTGCTGTCGGGACTAGGTATCCAATTGGTACGTCGCGAGTCCGGCTCTCCGTCAGCCGCCGCATTGTTCGGTGCTATACTTCTTGCGGGGTTTTGTCTGGTGCTCTTTCCTTTATCCTGAGAGACGCTGGTTCCCCGAATTTGTGGGCCATCCCTCCTGCGCCGGAGATGGAAACAACTGAAATTGCGGTGACGAAATGGCTGACTATGTCATTGTCGGTGGTGGGCCTTCTGGTGCCATGTGCGGCGAACAGCTAGCGCGTGCCGGCCACTCCGTAGATATTTTTGATGAGCATCTGGCGTGGGAAAAACCCTGCGGCGGCGGCCTGACTTATAAGGCGACGCAGTGCTTCCCTTTCCTGCTCGATAATCCTCTGCCCAAGAAATTAATTCGGAAGGTTGAGCTGATCAGCGCGGAAAATCAGCGCGCACAACTGGACCTGCTGCATCCCATCGTCATTTATTCCCGCACTATTCTGAACGGCCTGCTGCTGGACCGCGCTCGCGACGCCGGCTGCCGGGTTCATCATTCGCGCGTGCAGGGTGTTGAGACGTCCGCGGACAAGCCGCGCTATGCTGTGGACAGCCAATGGCGGACCGCCGATTTTCTGGTGCTTGCCGGCGGCGCGCGCAACCAATTTCTGCCCGGCACGCGCGCTCTTGCCCGCGACGAACTAGAAATGACGCAAGGGTACTTCGTTCCACAGACCGCGGACCAGATCCTGATCAAGTTCTTGCCGGAATTCGAAGGCTACATCTGGTCGTTTCCGCGCGCGGATCATCTTTCCCTGGGCATTTGCGGAAGCATGCAAGCGCATACCAGCAATGAACTGCGCAACCATCTTCACCAATTTGCGGGATCGGAAAAAATTGAGACGGCAAACGCAAAATTCTACAGCCACGTCCTGCCTTCCCCGCAGGTGCGAACACTGTCTGATCGCGCGGTGATCGGCCGCAACTGGGCGCTGTGCGGAGATGCTGCCGCGTGGGTGGATCCGCTCACTGGCGAAGGACTGTTTTACGCCATGCGATCGGGCGAAATTCTTGGCAAGTCTCTGGCGGAAGGCTGCCCGGAGAAATATCCTGCGCGCGTTCGCGCTTCGTTTTCTTTGGAACTGGAATTTGCAGCTCGCATTGTGCGGCGCTTCTATCGCGGATCGTTCCTGGGCACGGCGGTCACTACGCGCATGGTGCAATTCCTGCAGCGCAATGCGGTATTTCGCCAGCTTCTGTCTGATCTGTTTTGTGGAACCCAGGATTACACGACGCTTAAGCAGCGCGTGCTCAGCCACCTGGGCGGGACGCTGAGCCAGTTCGTGAATAGCGTGCTCCGGTTCGATCATCCCGCCGCGAAAACGCCTACATCCGACGCGGCAGATTAAGCTCTACCGTTACGCCAGCACTTTCTGGAAGCGTTCAAACGCCCAATCAAGTTCTTCGCGTTGAATTACCAACGGCGGCGCGATGCGAAGAATATGATCGTGCGTTTCCTTGCAGAGCACGCCCTCGTCCTTCAGCGCTTCACAATATTTCCTGGCTTCGGTGTTCAGTTCGATCCCAATCCACAAGCCGCGCCCGCGAACCTCTTTGATCACCGGGCTGCGCAGGCTACGCAACTTCGCCAGGAAATAGCCCCCCAATTCTTCCGAACGCTCGGAGAGTTTCTCGTCCAGCAGCACGCGCAGGGCGGTTCTCGCCACGGCGCAGGCCAACGGATTGCCGCCGAACGTGCTGCCATGATCGCCGGGACCGAAAACACCCAGGATTTCCTTCGACGCCAGCACTGCCGAAACTGGATAGAAGCCTCCGCCCAGCGCCTTGCCCACGATCAGAACATCGGGCTGAACTCCCTCATGCATGTAGGCGAATAATTTCCCGGTGCGCCCCAGGCCGGACTGAATTTCGTCCACCATCAGCAGCACGCGATTTTCCCGGCAGATGGCTGCCGCGTCCCGCAGATATCCGTCCGGCGGAATCACAACGCCGGCTTCACCCTGTATCGGCTCACAGAGAAACGCGCAGGTGTTCGGCGTAATGGCGTCGCGCAATGCTTGCGCATCGCCGAATGGGATGATGCGAAATCCCGGCGTCAGTGGGCCGAAGCCGTTGCGATATTGCTCGTCGCTCGAAAAACTGATGACTGTCAGCGTGCGGCCGTGAAAATTGCCGGCGCACACGATGATTTCGGCTTTTCCATCGGGGATTCTTTTCTGTGTGTGGCCCCATTTCCGCGCAGCTTTTAGAGCCGTTTCCACCGCTTCGGCACCGGAATTCATGGGCAGGGTCATTTCCATTCCGGTCAGATCATGCAAATCCCGATAGAGCAGCGGCAATTGCGTGTTACGAAACGCGCGCGAAGTCAGCGTCACTTTGCGCGCCTGCTCGATCAATGCCGCTAAAATGCGCGGATGGCAGTGCCCCTGATTGACCGCCGAATACGCCGCCAGGCAATCCAGATAGCGCTTCCCTTCCACGTCATACACCCAGCAACCCTGGGCCCGCTCGACGACGACGTCCAACGGAAGATAGTTATGCGCGCCATAAGCGTCTTCCAGGCCGATCAATTCCTTTGCGGAGAGCAACTGTTCTTCCGTGAGTGCCATGAATCACCTGGTTCCTTGCCTGTGCCCATTGCGGGAGGCTCTTGCGAGACCTCGAGCCACTGGAGCGTCTGCTCTCAGGTCCCAAGTCCTCGAAGCTAGGGCACACAAGCAGCGGCGAGGCCGTCCATTTCGCCGTGCGGCAGGAACTATTGAAATCATTGCATTTTGGCCACAAAATGCGCAATACCTAAGGCTGTGACGCCGAAAGCGCTCACGGGCGGTATCGGACCTGCGGCATTTCGCGTCTTACTGAGGGAGATGAGCTACTGATGAATTCCGCATTTCGCTTCTTCTTTCAGCCGACGCCGGGTCCCGCTGCGATTTTCTTCATCCGGCTGGCGGTGGGGCTGATTTTCTTTACGCAGGGCGTTCTGAAATTCACCGATCCAGCGATGGGCGTTAATCGTTTTACGCGGATCGGCTTTCCGCATCCGGCTTTGACCGCTCACTTTGTCGGCTGGTTCGAAATTATTTGCGGCTTGCTGGTCCTAATCGGGCTGTGGACTCGTGCCGCATCAATTCCGCTGCTGATTATCATCATCACCGCGATTGTCACCACCAAGGTGCCGGAGCTTTCCCGGGCGGGTCAGGGTTTCTGGTACATGGTGAGCGATGCGCGCACGGATTTTGCTATGCTCTGCTCGCTGATATTCCTGATTCTTTCGGGTGGCAGCACGTGGGCTCTTGAGCAATCCCGGCGGCCATCCCGGTAGTTGGTGAAGTTGGTTAGATCGAAGAGGGATTTCTCGCTGCGCTCGGAATAACGATTCTTTTTGTGGGATGGACGCCCGGGATGGCTGCTTGATCATGCAGAGAATTTCAGGCTCTCGACGTGAGTTCTTAAGAACCGCCGGCCTTGCCAGTGGCGCGTTTCTTCTGCCGAATTCGCTCATCGCTTCCGGCACTGATCCGGGGCAAGCCGCCACTCGTGCCGACTACACAGTGCGTATTCAGAATGCGGCGGTCGAAATTGCACCCAAGAGCATCGTGGGCGTGACCAGCTACAATGGGCAATTCCCGGGCCCGCTTTTGCGTTTCAAGGAAGGCCAGCCGGTCGCGATCGACATCTTTAATGACACAGACACTCCGGAGCAGCTTCATTGGCACGGCCAAAAAGTTTCCACTGACGTCGATGGAGCCGCTGAGGAAGGCACGCCGTATATTCCAGCACACGGCCAACGCCGGATTTCCTTCACTCCCAATCCATCGGGGTTGCGCTTCTATCACAGCCACAATCGAGCTGGCGCAAACCTTGCTGCCGGGCAATACAGCGGCCAGGTCGGGGCGGTTTACATCGAGCCGAAATCCTCTCCGGGCGATTACGATCGCGAAGTATTTCTCGTTATGAAAGAGTTTGAGCCGACTTTCAGCCGGGGCGGCGATATGGACATGAATTTTCTTTCTCCGGCCACGCGCGTGAAATCGCTGGAGGAAGTAGGCGAATCTTCAATGAAGGCGTCTTTGGCCAAGGGCATGCCTCACGGCTTCGAGGTCGGCTACGGATCATTCACAATCAACGGCCGCATGTTGGGCCATGGCGATCCCATTCGAGTGAAGGCGGGCCAACGCATCCTGCTGCATGTGTTAAACGGCAGCGCGACGGAAATTCGCAGCCTCGCTCTGCCGGGGCACATGTTCCAGGTGATAGCGCTGGATGGGAATGAAGTGCCCAACCCCGTGAAGGTGCCGGTGCTGTGGCTCGGAACGGCCGAACGAATTTCCGCGATTGTGGAGATGAATCATCCGGGCGTCTGGATTCTGGGCGATCTAGACAATGATGATCGCCGCCACGGCATGGGCATCGTGGTTGAATATGCCAATCACAAGGGCGCTCCGGCGTGGGCAGCGCCGCCGCCGTTCAAATGGAGCTATGCGCGATTTGGCAAAGCGAATGCTTCGCCTGCGCCTGCCGACGAAGTGATTGAAATGACGTTTGCTAAACAGAACGCCGCGCATGAGGGCTTTAACCTGTGGACCATCAACGGCGCCGCGTATCCCATGACGGAGGGCCCTAGTCCCGCGACTTTTCATTTAAAGCAAGGCAAGCGTTACCGGCTTAAGATGCACAATGCGAGCGACGATATTCACCCTGTCCATCTTCACCGGCATAGTTTTGAATTGACTCGGATTGCGGGAGTGCCGACAGCGGGTATCTTGAAGGATGTGGTAATGCTTGGCGGTTACCAGGAAGCTGAAATCGATTTCGTCGCCGATAATCCCGGCCTTACGCTATTCCATTGCCACCAACAGCTGCACATGGACTTCGGCTTCATGACTCTTTTCGACTATACGTAACCGGCCGCGCCCACGGAATCGAAACTGGCGAATTTGAGATTGAGGGCTGGGAAGGGCTGGGGAAGAGGAATTAAGCCAATGGGGCAAGCCGGGCTGCTTGCCTTTGACCGTATGTTGTATACGCGACTCTCAAGAGGCCGACGACTAACAAACCGCTCAAGAGCAGCATCCAGACCGGTGGCTCAGGGACCGCTGTGGCATTAAGTGTCGCGTCAGCAATGGAAATAGCTTGTCCATAGGTCTGCGTGCCGTAGGGGCTGAAATTCTGCACGCATGTTGTGGATTCGCAGGCAAAAATCTCCGCATAGCCTAACGCCGGCGGGGTTGATGGGTTGGCGCCGAAGAGAAGCTGAACGTCGATTTCGTCATAACCATCCGTATTGCCCGGCGTCACTCCGTTGGTGATCTCCAGCAAGCCGGAAGATGGCGCAAAATTGCTGCAACAGTTCCCGGTATCCAAGTTGAGCGGACCCGAAGAACTTATCGAGAACGAACCTTGCTGGACAGGGTCGTAGCTCGTAAAGATGGGACTGTTCGAGGTTGACGTGTAATCGAGCGTGAAGGAGTAAGCGACATTCTCCGTACACGCGCCGGTACAGCCACTGTTTCCGACGATTGTCAAAGTCCCGGTGACGTCATAAGCGGCGACCACAGGATTGGAACCATCGGCTTGTGCCCTGCCTGCAAAACCTGCTACGACTGCCAGAAAAAAAACTGCCCTCCAAGTTTTCATCGTTTAGGACCTGCTTCCAGGTGTGAAACCGGCATGTATACACCCCCGACAACAGGTTGAGCATTTTGACAACCATCCGTCCGCCCAACACGCTGGAGGTATCCTTCTCATTTTGCGACACTTCCAGATTGGCTCGCTTCTGGGGTCACCAGGTATGGAAACAGTTTTCATTTTTTCGGAACCTCTGTTACGACCTTCCTAGTACTCCCCAAGTCCTTTGGCGCTCTGGGTTTATTGTGAAGTCGGCAGACTAACAGCCCACTTTCTGGCTTCCAGAATACAGGATCCGACCAGCACGAAGGGGACTACTCGTAGTACCTTTAACCCCAGCGGCATCGAACGGGATATTCTCCCAGGTGACCACGAACCCCATGGCAACAACGGCGACGACGACGACGGCAGCGGCTCCCGCTAAGCCCGCGAAGAAAAAAATCAATTGGCAGTCCTTGCCTGAAATCTGGGCATTGATACAACCGCGCAAAGCCGTGCTTGCCCTCGGACTCGTGCTGGTGGCGATCAACCGCGTGGCGGGGCTTGTTCTGCCCGGCTCCAGCAAATATTTGTTCGACAACGTGATTGCCAAGAGGCAAGTGAACCTGCTGACGCCGCTGGTCCTGATTGTGATCGGGGCAACGCTAATACAAGGACTGACTTCGTTCACGTTGACGCAAGTGCTGTCCAAGTCCGCGCAAAGAATGATTACGGAATTGCGCAAGCAGGTGCAGGCGCACATTGGGCGATTGCCGATCAGCTTTTACGATGCCAACAAGACAGGTGTACTGGTGTCGCGGATCATGAGCGACGTGGAAGGCATCCGCAACCTGATCGGCACGGGACTGGTGGAGTTCGTCGGGGGTGTGCTGACAGCGGTGCTGGCGCTGATCATTCTGCTGCGCACGAGCGTGTTGATGACGTCGATCGCATTTGCCGTGCTGCTGGGATTTGGGTTTGGATTGAACAAAGCGTTTACCACCATTCGCCCGATTTTCCGGCAAAGGCCAAAGATCAACGCGGAAGTGACGGGCCGGCTGACCGAGTCGCTTGGCGGCGTGCGAGTGGTAAAGGGCTATCACGCGGAAGAGCGCGAGGAAGTTGTGTTTGCCGGTGGCGTACAGCGGCTGTTGGACAATGTGCTGAAGACGCTGACCGCGACTTCGTTTATGAGTTTGTCTGGTGCGACGTTAATGGGCATTGTGAGCGCCATCATTATGTATCTGGGAGCGCGGCGGATTCTGGCGGGAACGATGACGCCGGGCCAACTGATTGCCTACTCTGCATACCTGGTGCTGATGGTGGCGCCGGTATTTCAGATCGTGGCCATCGGTACGCAAATTACCGAAGCCATTACCGGGCTGGAGCGAACACGGGAAATACTCAACGAATCAAAAGAGGATCAGGATCCGAAGCGCACCGTGACGCTGCACCGCATTGAAGGCCGCGTGCAATTTCAGGATGTACATTTTGCGTACGAAGCGAATAAGGAAGTCCTGCACGGAATCAGCTTCATGTCTCAGCCGGGAACGGTTACGGCGCTTGTAGGGCCCTCCGGCTCCGGCAAATCCACGATTATTGGTTTGATTTCGGCGTTTTATGTGCCGACGCAGGGGCAGATTCTGGTTGACGGCATCGATGTGGCGACGGTGCGGCTGAATTCTTATCGAACGCAACTCGGAATCGTTTTGCAGGAAACGTTTCTGTTCGACGGCACGATCCGGGACAACGTGGCGTATGCGCGGCCGGACGCGACCGAAGAAGAAATCATGGCCGCTTGTCGCATTGCGCGCGTGGATGAATTTGCGGAAGGCTTCGATAAGAAATATGACACTTTCGTGGGCGAACGCGGTGTGAAGCTTTCCGGCGGTCAGAAGCAGCGTGTGTCGATTGCCCGCGCGATTCTGGCCGATCCACGGATTCTTATCCTGGATGAAGCCACATCGAGTCTGGACTCCGAATCAGAGTCGCTGATTCAGGAAGGCTTGCGGTACCTGATGCGTGGGCGCACCACGTTTGTGATCGCGCACCGGCTTTCCACGATCCGGCGGGCGGAACAGATCCTGGTGGTGCAGGATGGCCGCATTCTGGAACGCGGAACTCACGAGAGCTTGTATGCGCAGCAGGGGCGCTATTTTGAGCTTTACAATAAACAGCACGCGGTGGAGACGAATCTGTTTCTGGCG
Organism: Candidatus Acidiferrales bacterium; assembly: GCA_963709705.1. Taxonomy (GTDB): domain Bacteria; phylum Acidobacteriota; class Terriglobia; order Acidiferrales; family UBA7541; genus Acidiferrum. The sequence continues at coordinate 268,079 of CAVPXU010000008.1, read as the reverse complement.
CCGGGCGAAGGTGATAAGACGGACGGAGAAGCGGGCGAAAATAACGGAAGCGGGACTACCGCGGGTGGTCTGCCGGACGCGATTCGCCTGATTCGCTCGCAGAATTCCTGAGCAGCCGCGAGCTTTCCTTAGCGAACGCGTGTTTACCCGAAAATTTGGAGATTCTTTAGAGCGACGGCCGGCGCACGACCGCCTTCTTCGCCTGCGCGGCTTGCGCGGGCAGCAACGTGGCCATTTTGCGGATCATCGCGAGCACCAGGCGTTTGTCGCCGTCGGAAAGCGTGGTGCTGTACTTTTTGATTTCGGCGAGGAAGCGAATTTCGTCCTGAGAAAGCTCGCCGAGCATTTTCTGGGTTTCCTTGTCGCGCGGCGTTTCCGTGCCGGGAAAGAAATCGGCCAGGGAAATTTCCATGGCTTCGGCAATCTTGGCGAGAGTTTCCAACGAAGGAACGGTGTGCCCGTTTTCGACGCGGGAAAGGTAGCAGCGCAGCAGGCCGGTGCGGCGTTCAATGTCGCCCTGCGAAAGGCCGCGTTGGCTGCGATAGGTTTTGATGACTTCGCCGATGTTTACTTGTGGTTTCTCTTTAGGCACGGTTTCCTCCAACGGAAACAGTAGCTTAGTGGCTAACAGTAGGACTGGCAAGGGCGAAAGGATGGCGAACTGTTCCTAAAAGTAACGGGGAGTGGCTTGTGGTGGAAGCACTGGGCTGGCGCCGGATGGGAGCTTCGAGAGCCTCCAGATTCAGGGATGTTGCGGACATGGGGCACAGCAGTGCTGTGCCCCTACGGGACGGGATTCGGTGGCGTTTTAGTGGGTTAGCTGCACGGTTGCTGGGGCGATGTTGTAGCCGTCTAGTTCGAGGACGGGGGGTTTACCCCCGGCGTCGTTCAGGTCGTAGGCGGCGGTGACGGACTTTTCTTCGCCGGGCAGCAGCGAAAAATAATTGTCCTCCCAGAAAATGGGGACAATGTCGTCGCCGTCTTTGCCCTTGGTGGCGCGCAAATGGACCTGGAAGGCTATGCCTTCGCTTGGATTCTTAACCTTAACGGTGATGGTTCCCTTTTCGCCGGATTGCGCGGCGGAGGAAGTCATCTCCAGTTTGACCTGCGGCATGGAGTTAAGCCCAGTCAGATCTGCGAACTCCTTCTGGGGCGTATAGACGGTGTCCTTCTGTTTCGTCCAATCGAGCGTGTCGAGTTTGGTGGAGAGCCAGTAGAAATTGTCGCTGATGAGTTTGCCCGAGGCATCGTGGAGATACAGCTTCAGGAAATAAGTGCGTGAGAGATTGGCCGGTGAGGATAAATCGAAAGCCTTGACCACGCCATCCGCCGGGACATCGACTTTCGCATTGTGCTGATCGATTTCCTTGCCATCGACGTTGAAGAACCGCGCCGTTGCTTCCAGACCTTTGATGGGCTCGTAGGTGCCGTTGACGACCGCGACGGAGTTGTCGTTGTAGTCGTATTGCACGTGGACGATTTCCTGGGCCTTCTTCGTGCCGAAATAGCCGCCGGCGGGCACGAGATAGTAATCGTAGAGATGCCAGATGAGCGAGGGCCACGCATTGTCGAGCATCCACTGAATGACGCCGGTGGACGTGTACTTGTTGCGGGCGTAGGCCTCGAACATGGAACGCTCGTTGTCGTAGGCCATGGCTTGCGCTTTGCGCTCGTAATCATCGAGGGACGTGGGAGCGCCGTAGCGTTTCGTGAGCGCGTCGGTGAAAACGTTGACGGTGGCGAAACGGTCGCGCCCCGAATGGAAATTCCAGTATTCGTCGATGGGCCACAGGTGGTCCTTGGGAATAAATTTTTCCAGGCTCTCTTTGGGAGGGATGGCAGGGCCGGGACTGGTTTCCGTGTTGTAGCCGTAGGCGCCACCGGCTTTCGTGTCCGTGAGCCAATAAACCGGAGGAACATATTCGTATGGGCCGGTCATCTTCACGCCAGATTTGCCCGTAACGGTGGTTGACGTTTCGCTGGCGGAAGAGACCGTGGGATTCGGCCACTCCAGGTCTTTCAAAATGCCGAGGTACATGTTTTCAATCTCGGGAGGCGGGGGATTGTCGCTGCCGTAGAGCCAAACGAAGACGCTGGGATGATTGCGCAAGCGGGAGATTTGATCGGTGAGCGAGGCCGCGGCGATGGACTTGGTTTCCGGCGTCCAGTGCTTCCAGCGTTCCCACGCGTCGCAGCAAATCCAGCCGGGCATTACGAGAAGGCCCATGCGATCGGTTTTGTCGAAGAATTCATCGCGATCGGTTTTGCCTTCGAGGCGAATGGAATTCAGGCCCATGTGCTTGACGTAATCCAGATCGGCATCCAGACGCTTGGAGGACCAGCGGAGAAGCATGTCTGGAGCCCAGGCAGCGCCGCGGATCAGGACGTTTTTGCCGTTGACCTTGAAGAGCCGGCCACCGCTGGCGGTGACTTCGGAGGTGACTTCGCGAATACCGAAGGCGACGTTGGCGCTACCCGATTCGCCGCCGCTGGAGACGACGCGGAATTTTGCGGTGTAGAGATACGGCTCGCCCATCTGGTAGGGCCACCAGAGTCGAGGCTGCAATAGTTTCAACTGCGAAAATTGTTCGGGCGTAATGCGAACGGTTTTGGATTCCTTGGCGGCAAGTTCGACGGGCTGGCTGATTTTCGCGCCGGCGAGATCGACTTCGAGCGTTGTTTTTACCGGGTGGTCCGTGGTGTTGGTGAGAAGCGCGCTGACGGTGAGCGCCGCGGACTTGTAATCCGAGCCGAGTTTGGAAGCTACGAATGGACGGCGCAGGGAAACGTCGCCGGTCTCCGACAAAAAGACTTCGCGCCAGATGCCCATGTCTTTGTCGGGGGGCGTGGGATTCCAATCGACCCACGTGAGGCCGAGATCATTTTTTTCCGGGGCGAAGATTTCGACGGCGAGGGCGTTCGGGCCGTCCTTTTTCAGCAACTGATCAATGCGAAATTCAAAGGTGCGATAGGCGCCGGCCACGTCGGCGCGATCGGCGATTTTCGTGCCGTTCAGCCAGACGTTCGCGCGATAGTTGATGCCGAGGAAATGGAGCCACGCCGCGGGCCTTCCCGCGCTGCTGGGCGCGGCAAACTCGGTGCGAAACCAGAACGAGCAACGATAGGGACTGTCCGAAGGCATATCGCGCGTGGCGAAAAGACCCTTGGTGTCCGAGACAAATCCGGGAAACGACTTCAGATTCATTCCATAGTTGGGATCCGGGAGCGATTTGTCGGTTACGAGCGCGCCGACAACGGTGCCGGGCACTTCGGCGGGGTGCCACTTGGACGCGTCAAAGCCGGCGACTGAGATTTGTTCGCCCTTTGCGCTGTCCTGACAAGACGACTGCATGCGCCAGGTGCCATGAAGATCCTGGCGAACGGCGGGCGTCTGCGCCGGTGAGAAAGCTGCGGAAACCAGGGTGACCAGCAGAGCTAAAACGGAGAAGCGGAAAAGGCGGAGTGAAGGCATGAAATCCCTCGCGAAACAAAATGGCGGCAATGTGATGTTCTGGAACAACTGGCGCCAGTGTACATTAAATCGATTCAATTATGGAATGGTTCTTGGATGAGCGAGCGAATTGTTAAGAGGGATAGTAGAACCTGAAGAAGACAAAAAGTGGTCCCGGAGGAGGGAGTCGAACCCACACGGGGAGTGATCCCCGGCAGATTTTGAGTCTGCTGCGTCTGCCAGTTCCGCCACTCCGGGAGAACTGTATTGAAAATAGCATGAGGCGAGAGGCGGGTAAAGCTGGGGGCTTGCCAAGGGGTGCGATTGCGCGGGCCGCAAATGTGGCGCTGGTTTGCTTTCGGGAGGAGGCGGGTGTTCAATACCAGCGAGATTTAGGAACTTACGGAGTCTGTGCGAAATTAATACGGCCCTCAGCGGCTAAAGCCGCGCTCGTCTGGAAATGTTACGGCATGGCTGAAAGCCATGCCTTGACGAAAGACAAAGCCGCGCTTATGTAGACGCGTTACGGCTTGGCTGAAAGGCATGCCCTGACGAACGACACGAGTGTTCACAGGGACTCTTCAAGGCTCCAAGGGAGGCGGGGATGAAAAATATATCGCGTCGAGGTGTGTTGCAATCGTCGGCGGCATTGGCAGCGGGAGCAGTGGCGTGGCGGCCGGGCGCATTCGGATTTCTTGGCGGGGCACTCGCTGGGCAGGAAGCGCCTCATATGAATTTCCCGAAGGGTGCGCGGGAGCGGCTGGGGGTGGCTTCCTGGCCATTTCGCGCGGAAATCGAGAGCGCTCATAACGAGTATCGCGACAAGAAGCGCCCGGGAATGGATTTGCACGATTTTGCGGTGAAGGTACGCGAAGAATTCGGAGTGCCAGGAGTGGAGCCACTGAGCGCGCACTTCCCTTCGACGGACGAGCGCTACCTGATTGGATTCCGCGAAGCGATTGAGAAGGCCGGCGTACACGTGGTGAACATTCCGGTGGACAATTCGGCCAGTTATTACGACGCGGATGCCGCGACGCGAAAGAAGGCCGTGGACAACGGGAAGAAGTGGGTGGACATTGCCGTGATCCTCGGATCGCCGAGTGTGCGCACGTCAATGGCGGAGGCGAAGAACTCCAAGCCGAACGTGGATGCAGCGGCGGAGAGCGTTCGCGCTCTGGCGGATTATGCGGCCGGCAAAAATATTCAGGTGAATCTCGAAAACGACGATCTGGTGAGCGAGGATGCGTTTTTCGTGGTGCGCGTGATTGAGAAAGTGAACCATCCGTATGTGCACGCGCTGCCGGATTTTTGTAATTCGATGGCCAGCGGAAATGAAAAGTTCAATTACGACGCGGTCGCGGCGATGTTCCAGCATGCCTACAACATCTGCCATGTAAAGGATTCCGAAGTGGGCGACGAGGGAAGAGTGTTTCGCGTGGATTTGAAGAAAACCTTCGGCATCCTAAAGGCTAGTGGATACAAGGGTTATTGCTCGATGGAGTGGGAAGGGCCTGAAGATCCTTATGTGGGCACGAAGAGACTGATTGCGGCGTCGTTGCAGTATTTGGCGTGAGAACGCATCAGGAGAAGGCGCTCGACGCGCTGAGTTTCGAGATTGCGGGTCGTTGAGATCCTTCGTCGCGGACTCCTCAGGATAACCCGTTTTGTTTGATTGTGCGGACATGAGGCGCAGCGGTGCTGCGGCCGCACGCGGAGCGTGGGAAACGGCCCACTTCGGAAAGCGGGCCCTACAACGGCGAGCCTGGAGTGATTGTTACATGGGCGCTTTGGTGAGCGATCGAAGAGGGATTCTTCAGGGGCTGAAGCCCGTGGGTTTTTGGCTTATTGTCGGAACTGAAGCTCCGACCCCTTAGGGAGAAGAGGAACCCAAGAGGCGCTGGCATAAAGCCAGCGCTACATGACATTGCGGGAAGAGGGATTGCTCGCTGCGGGGAGTTCGCTCGGGGTGACAGTTTTTTTGTGGCGCGGATGGCAGTTGGCGGTCGGGTTTGGTGCAAGACACGTCAGTTGAGATCCTTCGTCGCGGACTCCTCAGGATGACAGCGTTGTGGTGGTGGTTGCTGCGCACAAGTGCCTGAGTTGGGTGGTTGCTTGAGTTGACGGGAGACGGTAGACTCGCGGCCAGAATGAAAACTCCTTCAGGTCAGGAAGTGGACCGAGCGCCGCTTGGGGATCCGCGCGGAAGATTGTTGGGCTTTTGGGCGTTGATCGCAACGCAGTTCCAGGGCGCATTCAGCGATAACGCGTTGAAGTGGCTGGTGAGTTTTCTGGTGCTGGAATCGAGCATTTCGCGCGAACGACGCGATTTCTTGTTTGTGTTGGTTGTGCCGTTGGTGTTTGCGGTGCCCTTCCTGATTTTCTCTATTCCCGGCGGATATTTGGCGGACCGTTATAGCAAGCGCAGCGTAACGCAGTGGACGAAACTGCTTGAGCTGCTGACCATGGGCGGGGCGACCTACGCGTTGTGGATGAACCGGCTGGACCTGGCGGCAGTGGCGCTGTTTTTTGTGTGCATGCAGGGAGCGATATTCGGGCCGTCGAAATATGGTTTGTTGCCGGAGCTGTTGCCGACGAGCAAGTTGAGCTGGGGAAACGGAGTGATTGAGTTATGGACGCTGCTGGCGGCGATAGGCGGAACGCTTGCGGGGGGATTCCTGGTGCATCATTTTCGCGGACAGCAGCAGTGGTCCGGAATTCTCCTGATGGCGCTTTCATTGGTGGGGCTGATGACCAGCCTGGGAATCAGCCAGGTGCCGGCGGCGGATGCGGCGCGGCGGTACGAATGGAATTGGGCGAAGCAATTTGTGGAAGAGATTCAGCGGATGCGGCAGGATGCGGTGCTCTGGGTGGCGGTGATCGCCAATACTTTTTTCTGGTTTCTGGGAGCCATTCTGTTGCTGAACATCGTGCTGTATGCGACGGATGTTTTGCAGGTGGACGAGGCGCGGAGCAGTTACCTGCTGGCGGCGCTGAGTTTGGGAATTGGAATGGGAAGTTTTCTGGCGGGGCACGTTTCCGGGCGAAAGATCGAGATGGGAATGATCTTGCCGGGGATGTCGGGGATCGTGCTGGCGACCGGGGCATTGTTTGCGCCGGGATTGAGCTACGAAATGGTGATGGTGCTGCTGGTGGCATTAGGAATTTCCGCCGGATTTTTCGTTGTGCCGATTAACGCGCTGATTCAGAACCGCCCAAGGCCGGAGGTAAAGGGTCGCGTAATTGGAGCAGCGAACCTGCTTTCGTTTGGCGGGATTGCGCTTCAACCCTTGGCGCAATACGCCATGTTGCGGCTGGGCCACCCGGACCCGGGCCATGTTTTTCTGATCTGCTCCGTAGCGTGCATTGGCATGGGATTTGTGCTGGCGCGGATGCTTCCGGAGTTGTGGCCAAGAGCGCTGTACTGGACGCGGCTGAGACAACGGGCTAGCCTATAGGTGTCTCATTTTGGAACGGACGGCCCAGGGGCCGGTTTGGCTGGAAATTAACAATGGAAACAGAAAGTACAGGAACGGGCTCGCGACCAGAGTTCCGTGGCTTGCAGTATTGGATGGAGCGGGTTCTGAAGGAGCTGGAGTCGGTGCGCGAGGCGCCCGAGCCGGACGCGGTGCATGACCTGCGCGTGGCTATCCGGCGGTGCCGGTCGGTGGCGTCCGTGATGGAAGAAGTCGATCCGGACGCAGCTTGGCCGGATATGCGCAAGCTCGGGAAAAGGCTGTTCCGGCAACTGGGCGAACTGCGGGATACGCAGGTTTTGGAGGAATGGGCAAAGAGCCTGGGGCCGGAGTCCGATCCGGTGCGGGAGAGGCTGCTGGCGGCGTTCGCGACAGCGGAAAAAGAACAGCAGCAGGCGGCGTTGAAAGCAGCGGAGAAGTTCGACCAGAAATCATGGCGAAAACTGGAACGCAAGCTGCAACGGAGGAGCCGCTTGGTTCCCCCGGACAAACTGGCCGCGGAATGCCTGGCGCTGGAACGGCTGGAGGCCGCGAAAGAACTGCACGTGCGGGCGCTGCGATCGGAGAAGCCGGAGGCATGGCACGAGCTGCGCATTGGCGTGAAGCGATTCCGATACACGGTGGAGAGTTTGTTGCCCGCACGTTACGAGGAGTGGGGGGAGAACCTGAAACGGGTTCAGGATTTGCTCGGCGAGGTACACGATTTGGACGTGCTGTCTGGCAAGATTGGAGAAGTGGAAGGCGAACTGGACGAATCGCGAACTGCGTGGGGCGAGCGAATTGCGTCTCAGCGGCATGAACGGATCGAGAATTACCGGCGGCTGGCGATCGGCGAAGGCGGATTGTGGCAGCACTGGAGACGCGGATTGCCGGAAGGCAACCGGTTGGTGGCGGCGTCGTTGGCGCGCTTGCGGGCAACGGCTCGAGCGCTGGAAGTGAATACACGGAGGGCGACGCTGGTTTGCCGGTTGGCGATGCGATTGTTTGACGCGCTCATGAAGCTGCATGCAGACGTCGCTCTGGCGAATAAAGACTCGCGACAAATCATGCAGGCGGCTTCGCGGCTGCACGCGATCGGGGCAGGGCTGGATGCGAAATCGCCGCAAAAGGCGGCAAGAAAATATTTGAAGGGTATGGTGCTGCCGCCCGGGTGGACAGAGGCGGAATGGGAAATTATGGCGAACATAGTTCGCTATCATCGCGGCGGATTGCCGGATCAAAAGCAAAAGTCGTTTGCTCGATTCAACCCGGAGGAGCAGAAGACGATCTCTGTGCTGGCGGGAATTTTGCGTTTGGCGCGGGCGATCAGCAAGTCTGGAGTTTCGTTGACGAAGGGATTGCGCGTGGAGAAGTCTGTGGATGCGCTAATTATTCATGTGCCCGGGCTGCAGGAGGGTGAGGAGACGGCGGCGCGGTTGGCAGCGGGGAAATTCTTGCTGGAGAGCAATTTGGCGCAGCCGGTGATTGTGAAGGCAGCGGCGTTGGCGCCTAAGTTGGTGGAGTTGCCGCGGAAGGAAGAGTCGCCACAGGCTAGCGCGGCGGCTTCGGATTAGGGGTTGGTTGCGGCGCTGCGTGAGGGTAGGGCTTGCTTGGACTTTACGTTGAGATCCTTCGTCGCAAAATACGCTCTTCAGAATGACAGCGTTTACGATAAAACCTATGAGCCAGCCTGAAGGCTGGCCACTGCGAGAGCGGGTTGTGCTTACTTGCCGGCTTTGCGGAGTAGTTTGGGGGTGGCTAGCCAGATTAGTTCGCCACTGGGAGGGTTCAGGCGTTTTAGTTGGACGAAGGCTACGCCCGCTTTTTTCAGCGAGGAGATATGGTGTTTAGTGTTGATGGATGTGGCGATGAGGTCGTCGAGGTGGGGGGCGTGGCCGAAGACGAAGACACTGGATAGCTCCTTGTCTTTGGCCAGTTCGCGAAATAGTTGCAGAGGTTCGGCACCTGGCAGGAGCAGATCTGACTTGCGAATTTTGTGCTTGGAGTATTCCAGGATTTCGGCAAATATCTCGGCAGTTTGCATCGCGCGTAAATAGGGGCTGGTGAGGACCAGGTCGGGAACGGAAGCGACCTCCGCGACGCCTTTGGCCACCTGGCGGGATTTCTCGATGCCCTCGTCGGTGAGGAAGCGCTCGGGATCCGAGGGACATTTTGGATCTTCGCGGTCCACGGCGATTGCGTGGCGCACAATGTACAGCTCCATCGGGGGCGATCCTCCTGTGGTTACATCTTACAAAAGCAAATATGTATGGGGGGTAACAAGAGGGGTTGAGGTGTGTATGAGTAAGGTGGGAGGTGGCGGGCCTCGGGTCGGGCAGGAGTGCCTGCAGTCTGGAGGCTACATGGTGCCTTTTAATTTGTAGTGGGCGATCTCTTCGGCTAATAAGAGAACAAGAGTTAGTAGGGATAGGGCTAGTTGGAGAGCCTCGGAACGGCGCTTGCTTTGGGTTAGAGGTTGTTGGCGCCAGGCGGAGGACGCGCGACGGCGGAGCCTGCGCACTTGCCAGAGAGCGGCGAGATTCAGGAGAGAACCGATTAGAGCGATAAGCATCATGGGGATGCGGATGGCGTCGGCGTGGAGGCGTTCGGCTAAGTGCCAGGCGGAAGAGGCCAGGACTACGGCGCCGATGCCGACCAGGAGGCGGATGCCGTGAAGAGCGATGAAGGTGCTGCAAACGCTTTGGAGGAACGCGAGGAAAAAACCGGACCAGTTGAGCCACTGGAAACGCGAGGGAGAGGAGACACGCGGCTCTTCGTTGGGCAGGGATGCAGTGGGCATTGAAAAGGTCCCTCGATTCTGTGCGCGTGGGAATAGTTTGCCGGGAAGTGGGGGAAGAGACAAGGTTGGAATTTGGAAAAGGGAGAATGGTGTAGTTGGTGGCAAGACGCGGGGGTTGAGATCCTTCGTCGCGGACTCCTCAGGATGACAGCGCGTGTTTTTTTGTTGGGTGGAGCGCTTGGAAGTAAACCCGCGCCCTTAGACATCAAAGGGTGCGGCACTCGGCGGATTTTTTTAATTGGATGGAGGACATAAGACCCAGCCTTCGCTGGCTCAGAGTGGGGCACCCAGGAAAAAGAAACTCAAGAGATCGACCCAGGAGATCGACCCAGGAGAACCCAAGAGGCCCCGCGCAAACTTCGGCGCTGGGGGCAGAGGCACCGGTCTAAAGACCGGCCACTACATAACCCAAGACACAGACAGGAGTGCCTGTGCCACTTTGGGTTGGTGCAGGCGGGAGCTGGGCTGCCGCACTCCGGGTCAGGATTGGGTTAGGTGGGCTTCGAGGAACCAGAGATCTTTGTCTAGTTCGCGGGAGAGTTGGGTGAAGAGGTCGGCGGTAGTGGCGTCGCCGAGGTCGTCGGATTCCTGGATGGCGGTGCGGACGGCGTTGGCGTGGTGAGCCACGTTGTGGACCAGGAATTTGAGCATGGAGGGACCGTCGGAGGCGGAGAGGTCGGCCTCTTTGAGGCCGGACTTGGCGGCGGCTTCGCGGACGGTGCCGTTGGCCACTCCTCCGAGGGCAGCGACGCGCTCGGCGATTGTGTCAGTCTGGTCTTCGAGATGAGACGCGATGGAATCGAAAAGTTCGTGGAGTTGCATGAAGTGAAGGCCTTTTACGTTCCAGTGGGCCCACTTCACTTGTGTGCGCAGGTCGGTGCTGTCGGCTAAGCGCGCGTTTAGGAGAGCAATGATGGCTTGGCGATTGTGTTCGGGTACGCCGATGCTTGTGGGGTAAGTGCGGGCGGTGGAAGTGGCAGTGGCTGCTTTTGGCATAGGAACCCCCCTGATGAGTTCGTTGCTGTTGAAGTAGATGCTGAGGGATTGGGGGGTGGATACAATTATTTGAGGAGTTGGTTGGAGTAGAGTGTCGCACCTACGGCGCTCTTTTTTTTGTGTGAGTACCCCGCCCTTGCGGGCGGGCCTGTTTTGTGGCGCACCTTGCGGCCCCGTTTGCTCGAGTCTCTATGTCGGAAGCTCCGATCCTCTAGGGAGAAGGGGAACCCAAGAGGCGCTGGCATAAAGCCAGCGCTACATGGCATTCAGGGTGGTATGGGAGCTTTTCTGTTTGGTGAGAAACCCAAGAACTCACGTTCGCGGACTCAGGGTGGGGCACCAAGGAGGGAAAAACCCAGGAGGCCCCGCGCAAGTTCGGCGCTGGGGGCAGAGGCACCGGTCTGAAGACCGGCCACTACACAACCCAAGAACACAGGCTGAAGCCTATGCTACTTGTTGGGGTTAGCTGGGGATTAGCGGGCGGGGTTCTGTCACGTCGGAGTAGAGTTTGTCGATTAGGTGGTGGTATTGCTGTTCGACTACGCGGCGTTTGAGTTTCATGGTGAAGGTGAGGGCGCCGCTGTCGAAGGTGAAGTCGTCGGGGAGAAGGGCGAAGCGCTTGATGGTTTCGTATTGGGCCAGGTGAGAGGTGAGGCGGGAGACTTCGTTTTCGATCAAAGAATAGGTGCGAGGATGCGCGGCCATTTCTGCGCTGGAAGAAAGGGTGAGGCCTTCTTCGGAAAGTCTGGAGGCGAGAGTGGCGGGATTGATGACAACGAGCGCGACTACAAATTTGCGCTGATCGCCAACGACCATGGCGTTGAGGATGAAGGGACTCGTCTTGAGAATATTTTCGATGGGCTGCGGCGCGATGAATTTTCCGGCGGCAGTCTTGAGCAGATCTTTTTTGCGATCGGTGATGAAAAGATAGTTGTCTTTGTCGAGATAGCCGATGTCGCCGGTTTTGAACCAGCCATCCGGGGAGAGGACTTCGCCGGTGGCTTCGGGATTTTTGTAATAGCCCTGCATGACGCAGGGGCCTTTGGCGAGAATTTCGCCGTCATCGGCAATGCGGATTTGCACGTTCGCGATGGGACGGCCGGAACTGCCGACGCGATTGTGGGGATAATTGTTGGTGAGGACGGGAGAAGTTTCCGTGAGGCCGTAACCTTGATAGATGGGAATACCGACGGCCCAGAAAAATTCCCCGAGCGCTTTCGAAAGAGGCGCACCGCCGGAGAGAATCAGGCGCAAGCGTCCGCCGGTGCCGGCGCGAATTTTGGAATAGACGAGACGGTCGGCGATGGCCCATTTTAATTTCAAGAGAAGGCCGGCGGATTTTTCGCCGCAGCGCCAAGCGGCGGATTCCCGGGCGGTCTGCATGGCGAAATCAAAAATTTTGCGTTTGGCTCCGGTAGCTTTACTTCCCTGCTCCATCAGTCGGGCATAAATTTTCTCGAAGAAACGCGGGACGGCGGCGACGACAGTAGGATGAACTTCCGTGAGGGCCTGCGCGACGTTTTCGACGACGGGGACGTAGGCGATGGGGCAGCCCTGGAAAAGGTAAAGATAATCCAACATGCGTCCGTAAACGTGGGCGAGCGGTAGAAAGGAAACGGCAATATCGGTTTCGGGATGAAGGACGATGTTCTCGCAGGAATCGGCGACGTTGGAACTGAAATTGGAATGCGAAAGCATGACGCCTTTGGGCTCGCCGGTGGTGCCGGAAGTGTAAATGATGGAGGCGAGCTGAGAGGAATCAACATCAGAGACGCGCTTGCGGTAAGAGGCGATGTCCGCGGAGCCAGCAGTGGCGAGCAGGGTTTCGTAGCGAAGGAATTCTTCGGGGAGAGCATCGCCGGCACCGGCAACGATGACGTGCTGAAGGTGGGCGAGTTGTTGGCGGATCTGGAGAAATTTTTCGAGTTGCGAGAGGCCAGCGATGAAGACGACTTGCGCGCCGCAATGATTCAGGATGTAGGTCATGCGCTCTGGAGATTCGTTGAAGTAGATGGGGACGGTGACCGCGCCGGAACCGTTGACGGCGAAATCGGCGGTGTGCCATTCGGGACAATTGGGAGCGAAGATGCCGACGCGATCGCCGGATTTGACGCCGAGTTCTAAGAGACAATTGGCCAAGCCGGCGATGCGGCGAAGGAGTTCCTGGGAGGAGATTGCTTCCCAGCGGTCGGCGGAGCGGTACATCTGGGCGCGCTGAGAGGGATGTTGATCGACGGCGCGGAGAAGAGCGGCAGGGAGTGAAGTGTAGGCCATGCGAAATTTGAATGTACATGAGAAGGAAAACGGGCGCAACGGTGGGGTTGGCGGTTGTGTTTTGGCGGTCGGTTGATTGGGGAAGAGTTCGGACAAGGATGATAACGTGCGGGTGTGTGTTGGTTGGGTGGAACCCAAGAGCGCTGGCATAAAGCCAGCGCTACATTCAGGATGGGAGGGCATGATGTATCGTGTCCCTACTGGTGGGTGGGATAAGATGGCGGCTAGAGGATTGGGATATGGCTACTTTAAGTGCGGCGGGTATGAGTGATCCGGCGGTTGGGCGAGGGCCTTTTCGGGCGCCTCGGGGGACGGAGCTTTCTTGCAAGGGATGGCAGCAAGAAGCGGCTTTGCGGATGCTGCTGAACAATTTGGATCCGGAGGTGGCGGAAAAGCCGGATGAGCTGGTGGTGTACGGTGGAACGGGGAAAGCGGCGCGGAATTGGGATTGTTTTCACGCGATTGTGAAATCGCTGCGGGCGCTGGAAGGCGACGAGACACTGCTGGTGCAATCAGGGAAACCGGTGGCGGTGTTTCGTACGCATGAATACGCGCCGCGGGTGCTGCTATGCAATTCGAACCTGGTGGGACACTGGAATAATTGGGAGAAATTCAACGAACTAGACCGCGCCGGGCTGATGATGTTCGGTCAGATGACGGCAGGAAGCTGGATTTACATCGGGACGCAAGGGATCCTGCAGGGGACGTATGAGACATTTGGCGCGCTGGCGCGACAGCATTTTCGCGGGGACCTGAGCGGGAAACTGGTGGTGACGGGCGGGATGGGGGGAATGGGCGGAGCGCAACCGCTGGCGGCGACGATGAATGGCGCGGCGTTTCTGGGAATTGATGTGGACCCGGAACGAATCAAGAAGCGTGTGAAGACGGGCTATTGCGACGTGATGGTGACGTCGCTGGACGAGGCGCTGCGCATTCTGAAGAATGCAGTGAGGAAACGCGAAGCGACTTCGGTGGGGCTGGTGGGAAATTGCGCGGATCTGATACCGGAGCTGGCAAAACGCGGGGTTGTGCCGGACGTGCTAACGGATCAGACGAGCGCGCACGATCCTATCAATGGATATGTGCCGAATGGAATGACGCTGGAGCAAGCGGCGGAGCAGCGGAAGACGAATCCGCAGGAATACCGGAAGCGGGCGATTGCGGCGATCGCCGAGCACGTTCAGGGGATGCTGGATTTGCAGAAGCTGGGCGCGGTGACGTTTGATTATGGAAACAATATAAGGACATTTGCGTTTGAGGGCGGGGTAAAGAGCGCGTACGATTTTCCGGGATTTGTGCCGGCGTATATCCGGCCGTTGTTCTGCGAGGGAAAAGGGCCGTTCCGCTGGGCGGCGCTTTCGGGAGAGGCTTCGGACATTGCGCGAACGGACCAGCTGGTGCTGGAAATGTTTCCGGAGAACGAGCATTTGAAGCGATGGATCACGCTGGCGCAGAAGAAAGTGAAGTTCCAGGGATTGCCGTCGCGGATCTGCTGGCTGGGTTACGGGGAGCGAGACAAGTTTGGAATGGCGATTAATGACCTGGTGGCGAAGGGCGAGTTGAAGGGGCCGATTGTGATGGGCCGGGATCACCTGGATTGCGGGTCGGTGGCCTCGCCGTATCGCGAGACGGAATCGATGAAGGATGGTTCGGATGCGGTGGCGGATTGGGCGCTGCTGAATGCGCTGGTGAATACGGCGAGCGGGGCTTCGTGGGTGTCTATCCATAACGGCGGGGGAGTGGGGATTGGATATTCACAACATGCGGGACAGGTAACTTGCGCGGATGGCACCAAAGAGATGGGCAAGCGCATCGAAAGAGTGTTGACGAACGACCCCGGAATCGGGGTGGCGCGCCACGCGGATGCAGGGTATGGTGAAGCCATCGAGTTCGCCAAGAAGACAGGTGTGAAGATTCCGATGCTCTGATCGGAATGGGACGCGCGCGCAGGTGCATGCGACGCGGACGATTTCGGACGGAGCTTATGCTGTGTGCTGTTGGGCCAGGGATGAGAATTCAGTCGAGGGAGTAGATTATGTATACAGTGCTGGGAGCAACAGGGCATATCGGCTCTGCCATTACTAAAAGACTGCTTGAGAAGGGCGAGAAGGTGCGCGTCGTGGGAAGAAACACGGCGCGATTGCAGACGTTTGTACAAAAGGGCGCGGAGGCGTTCATCGGCGATGTGGGGGACGTGGAAGCGATGACGCGGGCGCTGCAGGATGTGCGCGCGGCGTTTTTGCTGTTGCCGCCGGGGATGGCTTCGCCGGATTACCGCGCGGACCAGGAGCGGGAAACCACCGCTATTTCGAGCGCAGCGCGGAATGCGGGATTGCACTACGCGGTAAACCTGAGTAGTTTTGGGGCACAGGCGCCGGCAGGAACCGGGCCGATTCTGGGGTGTCACCGCGCGGAAGAGAAGTTGAACGCGGTGGAGAAGCTGAACGTGTTGCACCTGCGGCCGGGATACTTTATGGAAAATCACCTGGCTGCGATCAGTATGATTCAAATGATGGGATTGTACGGCGGAGCGCTAAAGCCGGATTTGCCGGTGCCTATGATCGCGACGAGGGACATTGGGGCTTACGCGGCGGAACGATTGCTGAAACTGGACTTCAAGGGAAAGCAGACGCAAGAGTTGCTGGGCGAGCGCGACGTGACGATGAATGAAGTGGCGGCGGTGATCGGGAAGGCGCTGCAAAAGGCGGACCTGCTGTACGCGCAGTTCCCTTACGACCAGGTGAAGAAGGTGCTGGTGCAGATGGGAACGCCGGCGAAGACTGCGGAGTACTTCATTGAAATGTTCCAGGGACTGAATGATGGAATTGTTGTGCCGACTGAGGCGCGTTCGGCGGAAAATACGACGCCGACTTCGATCGAGACATTTGTGAAGGAAATTTTTGTGCCGGCCTATCAAGGGGTCGGAGTGGGTGCGTAAGCGAAGTTCGTCTCCTGCGGAGATGCGATAACGACGCTTTGAGCGAGAACTTGCTGATTACAGGTGCTTCGCAACTGCTGACGCTGCGGGGAAGCGCGCCCCGGCGAGGCAATTCCCTTTCAAATCTGGGCATCGTGAAGGATGGAGCGCTGCTGGTGCACGATGGAAAGATCGCGGCTGTGGGCACGCGCGCGCAGGTGGAGGCGCGAAAGGATTCGCGGGCAGCGGAGAAACTGGATGTCGGCGGGCGAGTGGTGCTTCCGGGATTTGTGGATTCGCATACGCATTTGATTCATGCGGCGAGCCGCGCGGAAGAATATGAGCTGAAGATACAGGGAGCGGGTTACGAGGAGATTGCGCGAAAGGGCGGCGGGATACTGAATTCGGTGAAGAAATTAAGGGCGGCCAGCGCGGAGGCGTTGAAGCGGAGGGCGCGGGCAGCGCTGGAGGAGTTTGCGAGCTACGGAACTACGACGGTGGAGGCAAAGAGCGGGTACGGGCTGGATGTTGCGAGCGAGTTGAAGATTTTGCTGCTGCAGCGGGAGTTGAATGGCGAGCAACCGTTGGAGATTGTATCTACTTTTTTGGGGGCGCACGTTGTGCCGGCGGAATTTCGCGGGAAGCCGGACGGGGCGAAGCGGTATATTGCGCTGCTGCTGGAGCAGATGCTGCCGGAGGTGGTGAATGAGGGGCTGGCGGAATTTTGCGATGTGTTCTGCGATAGTGGGGCGTTTACGCGGGGAGCGGCACGGAAGATTTTGAGTGAGGCGAAGGAGCTTGGGTTGACGCCGCGATTGCATGCAGAGCAGCTCTCGCGGACGGGCGCGACTTTACTGGGAGTGGAGCTGGGGGCGGCGAGTTGCGATCATCTGGAACAGGTGAATGCGACGGACATTCGGGCCCTGGCCAAATCACGGACGGTGGCGACGCTGCTGCCGGGATGCGATTTTCATTTGGGTTGGAAGAATTATGCTCCTGCACGGAAATTGATTGAAGCGGGAGCGGTGGTGGCGCTGGCGACGGATTACAATCCGGGGACGAGCCCGACCGTGAGCATGCCGATGATTTTGTCGCTGGCGTGTTCGGAGTTGCGGATGACTCCGGCGGAAGCGATTGCGGCGGCGACGATCAATGGAGCGTTTGCTTTGAAGAGGGAAAAGCGGATTGGGTCGTTGGAAGTGGGGAAAACGGCGGATGTGGCGGTGTCCGAAGTGGAGGATTATCGGGAAATTCCCTATTATTTTGGGATGGCGCGGGGGTGGATGACGATGAAGAGGGGAGAGATTGTTTGGATGCGGGAGTGATGGGGGGTGGTTGGAATGGGTGAACCCAAGAACACAGGCAGGAGTGCCTGTGCCACTCCGCGGGATGACGGTGAGTTTTTTGTGGTGGTTTTTTGCGGCGGTGATTGGGGAACCCAAGACCCACTCTTCGCGGACTCAGAGTGGGCACCCAGGAGAAGAGGGATTCCTCACTTCGCGGGCTCCGTTCGGAATGACGGTTTTTTTGTTCGGTGAGTTGTTGTGATTTTCCTAGATGGGGCGCAGCAGTGCTGCGGCCCTACGGGAGGAACCCAAGAGCGCTGGCATGAAGCCAGCGCTACATAGGGGGGATATGAAACGGTTGATTGAGTGCGTGCCGAATTTTTCCGAGGGGCGTGATGCGGCAAAGGTGGATGCGCTGGTGGAGGTGATGCGCAGCGTGCCCGGGGTGTATGTGTTGGACCGGGAGATGGACGCAGATCATAACCGGTGCGTGATTACGCTGGCGGGCGAGCCGGATGCGGTGGGTGAAGCGGCGATTGCGGGGGCGGGAAAAGCGTTGGAACTGATCGATATGACTACGCATAAGGGGGCACACCCGCGCGTGGGGGCTACGGATGTTGTGCCGTTTATTCCAATTGAGGGAGTGACGCTGGAAGATTGCGTGGCGCTGGCGCGGCGGGTGGGAAATGAAATCTGGAAGCGGCACCGGATTCCGATCTTTTTTTATGAGGCGGCGGCGACGAGGCCAGACCGGGTGAATCTGGAAAATGTGCGGCGCGGACAATTTGAGGGATTGCGGGAGGAATTGAAGAAGAATCACGACCGGCAGCCGGACATCGGCGAGCCGAAGCTGCACCCGACAGCGGGAGTGACGGTGGTGGGCGCGCGGAAGTTTTTGATCGCGTACAACGTGAACCTGAACACTTCTGATGTAAGCATCGCGAACAAGATTGCGAAGGCCATTCGTTATTCGAGTGGCGGGTTGCGCTACGTGAAATCGATGGGAGTGGAATTGAAGGCGCGGAACCTGGCGCAGGTGTCGATCAATTTGACGGATTACGAGCAGACACCGATGCACCGGGTGTACGAGATGGTGAAGCGGGAAGCGCAGCGGTACGGCGCGATGCCGGTGGGAAGCGAGATTGTGGGGTTGGTGCCGAAGAAAGCGATGGAGATGGCGGCAGACTATTTTCTGCAACTGGAGAATTTTTCGCCGGCGCAGGTGTTCGAAAACAAGCTGGAGGCGACGCTGGGCGGGGCGCCGGTTGAATCGCGGGAGGGCAAGCTGGCTGGGCTGGCGCGGCCGTTTCTGGATGCGGTGGCGGCACCGACGGCGACGCCGGGCGGAGGAAGCGTTTCCGCGTACGTGGGAGCGCTGGCGGCGGGGCTGGGGCAGATGGTGGCGGGACTTTCGCGGAAGAAGAAATCGCAAATTTTGCATGTGGACAAATTGTCCGAGGCGCTGGAGGAGTTGCGAGTGACGGCGGACGAGTTGACGGTGGCGATCGATCAGGATGCGTCTTCCTATGACGCAGTGATGGCGGCGTTCAAACTGCCGCAAGGAAATGATGAGGAAATCGCCAAGCGCGAGACTGGCATTCAGGCGGCTACAAAGGGGGCGGCGGAGGTGCCGCTGCGTGTGGCGACAACGGCGGCGCGTCTGAACGAACGGCTGTTACAACTGGAACGGATCGCGGCGGCATCTATGAAGTCAGATTTGCAGGTGGCACGTCTAATGGCAGTAGCGGCAGCGAAGGGCGCCCTGGCCAACGTGGAAATCAACCTGGAAGGATTAAAGGACGCGGGCACGGTGGAGCAGATGAAGGCCAAGGTTGCCGAACTGCGCACCCGGTTAGGCTAGCGGGAGAAGCGTGTCGTAAAATAGAGGTTCGAGGATCGTTCCCCCGGCCGCACAAAAGGAGCAACAGATGAGGATGAGGAAAACAGGGATGAGGATGGTCGCGGCGTGCGCACTGCTGGTGATGATGGGCGCCGTGCTGGCGCGGCCGGCAAAGGCGAGCGGCGTGAGCGCGGACACAATCGCGCTGTTCCCGAAGAACACGGGCGAGCTTGGCTACGTGGACCTGAAGACGGCGCGCGGCGAGAAGTGGTTCCCTGCCCTGCGGGAGCAACTGCTGCCGGACAGGTTCAAACAGTTCGAGAAGTTTTTGGCGTCGGCGGGAGTGGATCCGAACACGCAGGTGGATGAATTAGTCTGGGGACTGGTGCCGGAATCGACGACGAAGACGGATAAAGGCGTGTCCACGGATATTCCGTCGAGCGAGATGACGGTGGGAATTGCAATGGGAAATTACAATCCGGAGACGACGGAGGCTTATTTCAAGCAGCAGAACTTGTCGGTGACGAAGATTCAGAATTATACGCTGTTCGCGTTCGGATCCGGATCCGGCGAAGGCGATTTGTATTTCTTTTTTCTAGATTCGACGAAGGCGGTGTTCGGGCACAAGCCGCTGCTGGAGAAATTGCTGGATATCCGCCTGGGCAAAGAAGACGGGTTCATGCGGAACGAGCAGATGTACAACCTGGTGAATGAAGTGAATGGATCGAGCGTGGTGTGGGCGGTGCTCGGTCCGGGATATTCGCGACTGGCGTTGGGGCAGCTTGCGCCGGAAGTGCAACAGTTCCCGGATGCGGCGGCGCTGGCGCAGCGGATGCAGGCGATGATCATTACGGCGAATGCGAGCAGCGGCGTGGATGCGAAGTTCCAGGCGGTTTGCGGGTCGACGCAGGATGCGAACACGTTGAGCCAGTTGATGGCGGCAGGACTGCTGTACAAGAAGTATGAAGCGAGCAAGACGAATCCGGATCTGGCGCAGTTGTTGGATCAGGCAAATGTGACGCCGTCGGGGGATCGCGTTGTGATTGCGTTGACGGTGAGCGACGATCAGATGACGTCGTTGATTAAGAGGAATACGTTCGCGTTTAAGATGTGAGGGTGGTGGCGGGTTTGGGCCGAGCCAAGGAGGATTCCCCTGGGGCTGAAGTCCGCGGTTTATTGGCTGTGATGTCGGAGTGAAGCTCCGACCCCATAAAGAGAAGAGGACAAGCTAGAGCGAAGAGGGATTCCTCACTTCGCGGACTCCGTTCGGAATGACGGGTTTTTTAGCGGGTTGGATGAGAAACCCAAGAGCGCTGGCATAAAGCCAGCGCTACATGGCGCCTTTGACGCCCTTTTTTGTTTGTTTTGGGTTAGTCGGCTGGGGGGTTGGGGGCTACGAATTTGGTCAGGCGGAGGATGGCGGCGTGGTCGCGAGTTTCGCAGGCTACTTCGTCGATGCCTTCCCAAGCGGGTTTTTCCTGGTCGGGGGGTTCGGTGCCGGGGAGATTTACTTCTACTTCCAGACGATCCAGGGAGCGGCGGAGGGTGATGCCACACGGGACGCCGGAAGAGTGGCAGTGGAAGCAGTGTTTGCAGGCGGAGACTACGGAGGCCTGGAATTGCAGGATGGTTTCATTGCCGAGTCCAGCGGCGTCGGCGAGATAGCGAGCGGCGCCACCTACGGCGGCGACCAGACGTTCATCCGGGTCCATCAGCAGCGAAATTTGATGGGGCAAAGTAGACACGGCTAGCGATCGTTGGCGAGCGCGACATCACAGGCTTCGCGGCATTCGGGACAATAGTAGAGGCCGTCGGTGCAGAGGCGGACATTGCTCTGACCCTTGCAGATGGTGCAATACTTTTCGCAGGTGCAGTATTCCTCGCTTTTGTCACACTGGGAACAGAGAACCTGCTCACGATTGGCCGCCATTGCGCCCTCCGGAAGAGACTTTACCTGAGGTATTGGAGAGCGGCAAGCAGAAGAGGGACGGAAGGTGGCGGGTTGGTACGGCGGGTGGGTGGTCTCGGTGATTGGAGGCAAGACGCGGTGGCTGAAATCGTTGGTCGCGGACTCCCCAGGATGGCAATGCCCATTTCGTTTTGGTTGACGGATAGGGAGCGGTGTGGCTCGAGAACTCAATAGCGCTAGCATAAAAGCCCACGTTACATGAATGGCGAACCATCGCCATTTTCGGGAACAAATCCCTCTCAACCCCACCCCGACTCACCCACTTACCGCCCAACTCCCACTCCCGCCGCAATCTCCTCGGCCCTCTTCAACGCCTCGGTAATGTTCTCGCAAATATTTTCCGCTCCAACATGGCGGTCAAATCCCGCTTCCTTCATCAATTCCGCCGGCTGAGGCCGAGCCCCGCAAATCAGCATCGACCGCCCGCTTTTGTGCAACTGGTCCGCCAACTCCTGCAGCGCCGCAATCCCCGTCGCATCGATCGCCGTCATATTCCGCAAACGCACAATCACAATCGCAGGCAGTTGCTCCATATTTTCCGTGATCGCTGAAATCTTGTCCGTTACGCCAAACAGAAACGGTCCGTGAATCCGGTAAACCGCCGCATACTCCGGAATATCCTTGTCCTGCAGAATATGCACGCGCCCGTCTTCAATGTATTCGTCCGTCACCTTCGAAACCGTGGTGGTCTGCGAAATTTTCCGTATGAATGTAAACGCTGCCAGGATCATGCCGACTTCCACCGCCAGCGTCAGGTCCGCGAAGACCGTCAACCCAAACGTCAGAGCCCACACCGCAATATCTGCCTTCGTCAACTTCAGCGTCTCCGAGATCTCGCCCCAATCCCCCATGTTGTACGACACCATGAACAAAATCCCGGCCAGCGCGGCGAGCGGTACATTCTTCACCAGCGGCGCCGCAAACAGAATCACCGCCAGCAGCGTCAACGCGTGAATCATTCCCGCCACCGGAGTCTTCGCCCCGGCGCGCACATTCGTTGCCGTGCGCGCAATCGCTCCCGTCGCGGGCAATCCGCCAAACAGCGGGGAAAAAATATTTGCGACGCCCTGCGCCACCAGTTCCACATTGGGATTGTGTTTGTCGTGCGTCATGCGATCGGACACCACCGCGGAAAACAGCGATTCAATCGCGCCCAGCATCGCCACCGTCACCGCCGGCGACAGCAAGTGCAGCAGCAAACTCGGCCGCAATTGCGGTATCGCGATGTGCGGCAACCCGCTCGGTATCCCGCCAAATCGCGTGCCAATCGTTTCCACCGGCAGGTGCAGCAAACTTACCGCGGCCGTGGCCCCGAAGCACGCCACAATCGCTCCCGGCACGCGCTTGAAGTAGCGCACGCACACAATCATCACCGCCAGCGAAGCCACGCCCACCGCCGTCGCCGTCCAGTTCAATGTGTGGAAATTTTCGGCCACCGCACCCATGCGGTGAAAAAAATCGCCCGGCACGTGCTCCATGCGCAATCCAAAAAAGTCACGGATCTGCGTGCTAGCAATCAGAATCGCAATTCCGTTCGTGAACCCCACCACCACTGGCCGCGGGAAATACCGCACCATCGCGCCCAACCCCGTCAAACCCATCACCACCAGCAGCACTCCGGCCAGCATCGTGCACGTGAACAGCCCGTCGATCCCGTACTTCGCGATGATTCCCAGAACTACCACCACGAACGCGCCCGTTGGGCCGCCGATCTGCGTCTTCGATCCACCCAGCGCCGAAATCAGGAATCCTGTAACAATCGCGCAGTAAATTCCTGCTTGCGGCGACACACCCGACGCAATCGCAAACGCCATCGCCAGCGGCAGCGCCACCAATCCCACGGTTACGCCCGCGATCAAGTCCGAAACAAATTTGTCGAATGTATACTCGCGCAGCAGGATGACCGACTTCGGCATCCACGCCTCAAGCGAAAAACTCATGTCAAGAAGACCTGCTTCCTTCTAACGTCTTACATCCAGTTTAGCAGGCCCCAGATGGAGTGCGGGGGTTCAGCTCCCACTTTCATCCAACCTATCAACATAGATGGGTCGCAGCAGTGCTGCGACCCTGCGGAGAGCGACCTAAGGATAGAAGCCCAAGAGGTGGCATGAAAGGCAGCACTACAAATCTACGAGACCAGACACAAAAAAATGTCCATCATTCCGAACGGCGGCCGAGGAGTGAGGAATCCCTCTTCGATCACAACGTCGTGGCCCTAAACCCTATTTCCGTCACCGACACCTCAACACGTAGGCACCACCGGCCCAGCCACCACCTTATGCCTCTTCTCCTCCACCGCCTCACCCTTCTTCCACCGCAAAATCGGCTTCCGCGCCGCCCCCACCTCATCCAATCTCTGAATCCGCGTCGTATGTGGCGCGCTCTTCACTAACTCCGGATTCTTTTCCGCCTCCTCCGCCACGTTCTTCATCGCATCGATGAAATAATCGCACTCTTCCTTGCTCTCCGATTCCGTGGGCTCGATCATCAACGCCCCCGGCACAATCAACGGAAACGCCGTCGTGTAGGGATGGAATCCGTAATCGATCAACCGCTTCGCAATGTCCATCGTGTTCACGCCGCGCTTTTTCTGGAACGCGTCGCTGAACACCACCTCATGCATCGAGGGCCGCGTGTACGGTAACTCGTACGTTCCTTCCAGATGCTTGCGAATATAATTCGCGTTCAACACCGCATCCTCCGTCGCCTGCCGCACGCCAGGTCCATACGCCAGAATGTACGCCAGCGCCCGAACCAGCACGCCAAAATTTCCGCCGAACGCCCGCACGCGCCCGATACTATCTTTCCTCTGATAATCCAGCGCCAGCCGTCCGCCCTCTTTCTCCACCAGAATCGGCACCGGCAAAAACGGCTCCAGCATTTTCTTCATCGCCACCGGACCGGCGCCCGGCCCGCCTCCGCCATGCGGCGTGGAAAAAGTCTTATGCAAATTCAAGTGCATCACGTCCACGCCCATATCGCCCGGCCGCGTCACACCCGCCAGCGCGTTCATGTTCGCGCCGTCCATATACAGTAGCGATCCGTTTGCGTGTAGAATTTCCGCAATCTCCGGAATCTGTTGCTCAAAAATTCCCAGCGTCGATGGGTTCGTCAACATCAACGCCGCCACGTACGGATTCACCTGCTCCCGCAAATGCGCCATATCGACCTGGCCATTCGCGTCGGACTTGATATTTTCCACGCCGTATCCCGCGATCACCGCCGTCGCCGGATTCGTCCCGTGCGCCGAGTCTGGAATCAGCACGATCTTCCGCGGGTTCCCCTGCTTCTGCAGGTAAGCGCGAATCAGCAGCAACCCCGTCAACTCGCCTTGCGCTCCCGCCGCCGGCTGCAAGGTGATGGCGTCCATCCCCGTAATTTCCAGCAAACACCTTTCCAGCAGCGAAAGTATCTTCAGGCATCCCTGCGAAAGTTCCTGCGGCTGGTAAGGATGTTCCGTCGCAATCCCCGCGAGCCTCGCCACATGCTCATTCACCCGCGGATTGTATTTCATCGTGCACGATCCCAGCGGATACATCCCCAGATCGATCGCGTAATTCCACGTCGAAAGCCGCGTGAAGTGCCGGATCACTTCAATCTCGCTGACCTCCGGGAATCCCTCCACGCCCTCCGCCCGGTATACCGCACCCAAAGCTTTTCCCGCATCCACGGCCGGCACATCCAGCGGCGGCAATTCAAACGCGCGTTTCCCCTTCGACGACTTCTCAAATATCAATCCCTCATTCTGACTAACCTGCCGCCCAGCCTTCTTAATCTTCTCGTTCATCCCGCCTGACCTTTATAGCGCTGGCTTTATGCCAGCGCTCTTGGGTTTTCCCATCACACCACAACACAAAAACCAACACTCCTACACCGGCACCGCCAACGCCGCCCGCACCGCCCCCGCAAATTTCTCAATCTCCGCGCGCGACGTCGTCTCCGTCACACAAACCAACCCATGCTTGCTCAATTCGGGATACGCCCCGCCCAGCACATACGGGCCCACAATCTTCGACCGCAACAATTCCGCATTCACCATCTTCACCGACCGCGGAAACTCCACCGCAAACTCATTAAAAAATGGCGCCGCAAAACTCCTCTTCACTCCCGGAATCTTTTCCAACTCGCTCAACGCAAACTGCGCCTTCGCCAAATTCTGCTCCGCCATCTCCCGGATTCCTTCTTTTCCCAGCAGCGTCAAATGCACCGTAGCCGCCAGCGCGCACAGTGCCTGGTTCGTGCAGATATTCGAAGTCGCCTTCTCCCGCCGTATATGCTGTTCCCGCGTCGCCAAGGTCAGCACAAATCCCCGGTGCCCGTTCTGGTCCGTTGTCTCTCCCGCCAATCTCCCCGGCATCTGCCGCACAAATTTCTCGCGCGAAGCAATCACGCCAACAAACGGCCCTCCATAACTCGGCGCCAATCCAAAACTCTGCCCCTCCATTGCCACAATGTCCGCTTCCGCGGGCGGCTTCACCAATCCCAAGGACAACGCCTCCGCCACCGCCACAACCAGCAGCGCTCCCGCCGCATGCGCCGCCTCGGCCAAAGGCGCAAGCTCTTCAATCGCGCCAAAAAAGTTGGGTGATTGCACCACCACTGCGCACACATCGCCACGCAGGGCGCTCTTCAACCCGCCCAGGTCCAAAGTCCCTTTCGCCCCGAACGCGATCTCTTCCACTACCAATCCGGAATTCTTCGCATACGTCCGCAACACTTCGCGATATTCCGGATGCAACGAACGCGCCACCAGCACCCGTCTTCGTCCCGTCAGCCGCTCCGCCATCAGCACCGCTTCGGTGGTAGCCGTCGAGCCGTCATACATCGACGCGTTCGCCACTTCCTGCCCCGTCAACTGGCACATCAACGTCTGAAATTCAAAAATAGCCTGCAGCGTTCCCTGCGAAATTTCCGCCTGGTACGGTGTGTACGACGTCAAAAACTCGCCGCGTTGCAGAATCGCGTCCGTAACCACTGATCGCAAATGCGAATAAATTCCCGCGCCCAGGAAACTGCTGTACCCCACTGAATTTTCCGCGCCGCGCTCCTCGAAATAGCGGATCACCTCCGCCTCCGACAGCGGCCCCGGCAAATTCAATGGCTTCTTCAATCGATAAGCTTCAGGAATGGACGAAAACAATTCTTCGATCGATTTCACGCCGATTGACGCCAGCATTTCCTGCCGCTCGGCTGGGCTCTTTGGCAGATAGCGCATCAGGCCGACGCTTCCTTCTGCTTCTCCGCGATGTACGCTTCATACGCCGTTGCGTCCATCAGTTCGTTCACGTCCGCTGGATTCGCCAGTTTGACCTTCACCAGCCATCCCGCGCCGTGCGGATCGCTGTTGATCGTCTCAGGCTTGTCTTGCAGTGTCGCGTTCGCCTCCGTCACTTCACCGTTTGCCGGAGCGTAAATTTCGCTCACCGCCTTCACCGATTCCACCGAGCTGAAAGTTTTCCCCGCCGTCAGCGGCGTCCCCACCTTCGGAAGTTCCACGAACACCACGTCGCCCAGTTCGTGCTGTGCGTAATCGGTGATCCCGATCGTCGCCGCCGCTCCCTTGGCTTCGATCCATTCATGTTCTTTCGTGTAGCGATACTGCGTCGGATATGCCATGTCATCGCTCCTCGTCGTAAATTTCCCCGGTCTTTGCTGCTGGATTCTTTTTACTTCGCCGTGTTCTTACGCACTCTCTTGTAAAACGGCGTCGCCACCACCTGCGCCTTACATTTCTGTCCACGAATCTCCACGTAAATCGCCGTCCCGATTTCCGCCTTCTCCGGCGGCACATACGCCAGCGCAATATTCTTGCACAGCGTCGGTGAAGGCGACCCGCTCGTCACCACCCCAATCGCGTTTCCATTTTCATCCATCACCCGGTAACCGTCGCGCGCAATTCCTCGTTCCACCATTTCCAATCCCACCAGCGTCCTCGTTATTCCCGCCGCCCAAGCCTTTTCCAATCCCGCGCGTCCCAGAAAATCGCCCTTGTCCATCTTGCAGTATCGCTCAAGCCCCGATTCCCACACATTGATCGTGTCGCTGATCTCGTGCTCGTACAGCGCCATTTTGGATTCCAGCCGCAGAGTGTTCCGCGCTCCCAACCCACAAGGCACAATCCCAAACTCTTTCCCCGCTTCGATCACGGCGTTCCACACGCGCTCGCTCGTCGCCACATCTGACGGCACATAAATCTCAAATCCATCCTCGCCCGTATAACCCGTCCGCGCAATCAACGTATTCTTCAACCCGCAAACCGTACCGTGCGTGAACCAGTAATTCTTCACAGCATCCAGGTTTACATCCGTCAGCTTGCTCATCACGTCCACCGCGCCCGGCCCCTGAATCGCCAGTTGCGTATAGCTGTCGCTCAAATCTTCCACCACGCAATCGAACCCCGCGGTATTCTTCCTCACCCAATTAATATCTTTTTCCCGCGTGCCCGCATTGATCACCAGCAGGTAATCGTCTTCGCCCAGCCGGTGTACAATCACGTCGTCCACGAACGTGCCTTCCGGATAGAGCATCGCCGAATATTGCGCCTGCCCGATCGCCAGCTTGGAAGCGTCGTTCATCGTCAGGTGCTGCACAGCGCGCAGCGCCCCGCCCGGTTTCTTCGCAGTATGGATGCGTATGTCGCCCATATGGCTAACATCAAAAATTCCCACGCCACCGCGCACCGCCTTGTGCTCTCCCACCAGCCCGTCGCTCGACGGGTACTCCACAGGCATATCCCAGCCGCCAAAATTCACCATTCTGGCCCCAAGACGACGGTGCAACGCATTTAACGCTGTTTTTCGAAGAACTGAATTGGAGGAAGAATTTACGGATTCCATTCCGCGCGCTCGAACAATTTTCGATCCTATCACGCGCCCCCACCACCGTCAAAAATTGAAGCGCTGGGTTTCATGCCAGCACTCTTGGATTATCGATCATCGATCCACACCGCTGGGTCCTCACTTCGCGGACTGCGTTCGGAATGACGGGGTGTTTCTATTGCGAGATTACCCGTTGAGAACCCAAGAGGCCCCGCGCAAGAGACGCGCTGGGGGCAGCGGCGCCGATCTAAAGTTCGGCCACTACGTGTTGGTGGCAAGACGCGGGGATCGTGCGGAAATGGGGGTCGCGGTGCGGCGTGCATACGCGGAGACCCCAAGAGCTGGCATAAAGCCAGCGCTACGGAACCAAAGAGCACAGGCAGGAGAGCGTGTGGCACTGGTTGGAGGGTTGAAATCGAAGAGGGGTTCTTTCCGCAAAAGGCGCGGAAAGGGGCGTGCCTATCCGTCATCCAAAACGAAATAGACATTGTCGTCTGATCCACCCCACGCCCAATCCACCGGCCTCGCAAGCTCCTCACCTGTTGTACACTCTCTCTAATCGCGCAATCTGTGAGGTCCTTTGCTCCCCACCAGGTGGATGTCTCGCCTCGTTGTCGCAGCCGCTCTTCTCCTCGCGCTGCTCCTGGTCTACGACCTCGAATTTGTCCGTTCCACTTTCGCTGCCCTCCTCGCTTCCAACGTTCTCGACCTCGGCATGGTCCTTCTCGCCGCCCTCTGTTGTTTCTTCGCGGCATCTCGCTCCACCGGCTACGCCCGCCAGATCTGGCTCCTTCTCGCCATTGCTCTCACCCTTAACAGCGTCGCCCAAGCCATCACGACCTACTATCAAAGCTTCGTCCCCGGCTCCTCCGAGTCGGCTTCACCTTCGGACATTCTCTTCTTCGTCTGGTCCGCTCCCGTCTTCATGATCTTTCTTCCCCGTTCCGACGACCAATCCTCCGGCATCGATTCTCTGCGCCTCCTCGATTTCCTGCAGGTCGCCATCGTCGCCGTCACCGTTTACGTCTACTTCTTCTACTCGCCTGTTCGCTGGAAAACCGATCCTCACGGCCTCCTCCGCCAGATTCTTATTCTCTACATTGCCCGCGATGCCATTCTTGCATCCTCCTTTTTCCTTCGCTCGCGTGCTTCCGTCCCGTCCTGGCTTCGCTCTCTTTCCATCGTTCTCGCCTTCGCTTTCCTCGCTGCCGTACTCTCAGACGCGGACTATCTCTTCACCATCAATTCCTCCGTCAGTTCCGCCACGTGGGCCGATCTCCTCTGGATGCTTCCCTATTTCATGGTCATTCTTCTTGCCGTGTACTGGAAGCCCCCCGCGCTTCTTCCACTCTCTTCCTCCAGTTCGCGCTTCGGCACCATGGTGGCCACGCAGATTCTCCCCGTCGCCACGCCTCTCATCGTCATTCTCATGGGCCGCTCCATCGCCCGCGAACAATTGCTCTTCGCCTGGATTGCTGTCACCGCCTCCGTCCTGTGCGCTTCGATCCGTCTTATCCTCACCAATCGCCGGCAGCGCCGTGTCGCGGACAATCTCCTTGAGACCGAACGCGCCCTCCGCAGTTCCGAAGAAATCCTCGCCACCGCCTTCTTCAACAGCCCCGACGCCTTCAGCATCAATCCCTTTCCCAACGGCCCGTATCTCGAAGTCAACGACGGCTTCACGCGTCTCACCGGATACACGCGCGAAGAAGTCATTGGCAAAACTCCTCGCCAGATGAATCTCTGGGTCGATTTCGATCGCCGCGACGAAGCTCTTGCTCTCTTGCATCGTTCAGCCCATCTCCGCGATTTCGAATTCCGATTCCGCACCAAGTCCGGCCAGATTCGCTTCGGCCAGATGAGCGCGTCCGTCATCGATCTCAGCGAACAGCGCTGCACCCTGGTCATCGTCCGCGACATCACCGAGCGCAAGGAAGCTGAAGAAATCCTCCGTTCCAGCGAAGAGCGTTTCCGTTCACTCGTTCGCGATCTCCACTTCGCTGTTGTTCTTCATACTCCGGAAGCCAATGTCGAATTTGCGAATCGCGCCGCTCATCGCATGTTCAATATCCCCGACGGCGCCGCTGTCGGCAAACATCTCACCGACCTTGGCATCTACGCGATCGGCGAAGACGGCAAACCTGTTCCGTTCGACGATCATCCCGTTCCCTACGTTTTGCGCACACACGCTCCCATCCACGACGGCCTGGTGGCCTTCCGCCGCCCCGGCTCTGATCGCATCCTGTGGATCTTTGGCAGTGCTGTCCCGCAGTTTGACTCCAGCGGCAACCTCGTCCGTGTCATCAGCTCTTTCGCCGATGTCACCGAAATGAAAAACGCGGAGCGCGCCGTCCACAACCTCTCCACGCAACTTCTTAAGCTTCAGGATGAAGAGCGCCGCCGCCTCGGCCGTGAACTTCACGATGGCCTCGCGCAAACCGTTCTCGCTATCAATCTCAGCCTCGCTCAGGTGCGCCAGTCCCTCACGTCTCAGGAAGAAGCTGCCGCGCGCTCCCTCGAAAAAGCCCGCGCCCTCACGCAGCAAATGTCCCGCGAAATCCGCACGCTGTCCTATTTGCTCCATCCTCCACTGCTCGACGATCTTGGCCTCGTCGCCACTCTCAGGGAATATGTTCACGGCTTCAGCGAGCGCAGTGGCATCGAAACGCAACTCTTCGCCAACAGCGATTTCGCGCGCCTCCCTCAGCCCATCGAAATCGCTCTCTTCCGCATCGTCCAGGAAAGCCTCGCCAACATCCAGCGCCACTCCGGCAGCAGCACCGCCGAAATCCATCTAACCACCCAAGACTCCCTCCTCACCCTCGAAGTAACCGACCACGGCCACGGCATCCGTCCCCCCGCCCCCGAATCCCGTAGGCTCACGGCTTCAGCCGCGCCGTTCTCCGACGCACTTTCCGGTGCTCCAGCCCCTGACGGAAACGGTCAAAATGCCGAACCGTACGCCCACTCCACCCTCACCGCCCCGGAATCCATCCGCCTTGGCGTCGGCATTCCCGGCATGCGCGAACGCATGGCACAACTCGACGGGAACCTTGAGATTTTTTCTGGCTCCTCCGGCACCACCATTCGCGCTACTATCTCCCTACCTGTGACGGAGCCTCTTGATGCATCCTCTTCGCATCCTGATCGCCGATGACCATTCCGTCGTCCGCGCCGGCCTTCGTGCGCTCCTTGAATCTCGTCATGGCTGGGAAGTCGTAGCCGAAGCCTCCGACGGCCGCGAAGCCGTCGACAAAGCCACCAAACTCAAACCCGACGTCGCCGTCCTCGACATCGGGATGCCCCTCCTCAACGGCGTCGAAGCCACCCGCCGCATCCGCACGGCCTCTCCTTCCACCGAAATCCTCATCCTCACCATGCACGAATCCGATGATCTCGTTCATCAAGTCGTCCAGGCCGGCGCCCGGGGCTACATTCTCAAAGACGAAGCCGACCGCGTTCTCCTGGCCGCCGTAGACGCCGCCCGCCATCACAAACCGTACTTCTCCGCTCGCATCGCGCCGACCCGCCACGACGATCTCCACGCCTCGCCCTCCGATCCCGCCAAACCCGCCCGCCCCCGCCTGACTCCCCGCGAACGCGAAATCCTCCAACTCCTGGCCGAAGGCAAATCCAACAAAGAAGTAGCCAATCTCCTCGGCATCAGCGTAAACACCGCCGAAGCCCACCGCGCCAACATCATGCTAAAACTCAACCTGCACTCCCTGGCCGAACTAGTCCACTACGCCATCCGCAACCAAATCATCAAACCCTGACCACCACCTTTACTTTGCTGTACTCTAGAATTCGTAGGGCACGATTCATCGTGCTCCATGTGAGTCCGCACGCCTGCGAAGATTCCTCACTTCGCGGACTCCGTTCGGAATGACGGTTTTTTCTTGCTGGGAGAGCGGGAGGGGAACCCGAGAGGAACCCAAGAGAGACGGGTCTAAAGACCCGCCACTACATTCGGAATGATGGTTTTTTTGAGGAAACCCAAGATGCCGGCCTGAAGGCACGGCGCTACAAAGGAAAAAGGGAGGTTCGCGGACTCGCCTGGGGCGCGGCGCGCAGCTGTCGAGACAAGACGCTGGGGTTGAGATCCTTCGTCGCGGACTCCTCAGGATGACAATATCTTTTTCTGTGGTGGAGATGGATCGTGGGGGCACGATACATCGTCCCCCAGCACCCGTTTTCCTCCCAGGAAAACTCTCTTTCCTCTCACTTCTAGTGCAAATTCACTAGGCATTCCCCTCCATTCCTCTTCGTTTCGTTTTCCTTCACTATCTTTAAATCGGTTCAGGAAAAGGGATGCAGTCCACTAAATCGATTCGCGTACTTATTGCCGACGATTCCCCCACAGCGCTTCGCTCTGTGTGTGATTACCTCGAATTCGCCGGCGGGTTTGAGATCGTAGGAACCGCCAGTGACGGCTTGAATGCTGTGCAACTTGCATCCGTCCACAAGCCGGACCTGGTTCTTCTCGATCTCAGCATGCCACGGGTGAACGGACTGGAGGCTGCCGAACAAATCCGCCTCTCCAGTCCCCACCCGCGGGTGATTATCTTTTCCGAACTCAATGGTCTTTCTCTTGCCGACGAGTGTCGTCGCCACGGCGCCGACTCTTTCGTCCAAAAGAGTCATTTGCCCGATCGCCTTCTCCCGGAGATTGATCGTCTTTTTTCTTCCGGTGAGAGCGGCAGTCCACGGTCCAGCGACAACTAGCAGTACGAACTTTCTCTCGAACGCCCACCCCGCCGGCGTTCCTCAGGCCCCGTGCGTGTCCGATGTCTCCGCGCACACGCGCATCTCCGTAATTGCGAACGGAGATTGCGCTACAGCAACCTCCGCGAGGCCGTAATTCCAACGGACTCCGCGGTCTAAAACATGCGGGCATCTCCGTCATTCTGAACGGAGTCCGCGCAGTGAGGAATCCCTCTTCGATGTAAGAAGAGAGCAATCCTCGCAAATTTTAACGAAGGAGAGCACTTAGACGTCGTCTCAAATTTGGCAGTGTGGGCTGGAGGGCCTCACTCTCGCTTCAGAGGCAAGTTCTAAAACGCAAGATCAATGCAAGATTCTGTCTTCCAAATCCTTTTCCTCGGCGAAAACGCCGCGTGGTCCAAGCTCTCTCAAGCTCTCCTCGACGCGCCGGATTCTTCTCTCAACGTCCGCCGCCTCGATTCCCTCGCTGAACTTTTCCACGCGCTCGCTGCTGGACGCTGGCACGCCCTCGCGGTCGATGTTCATGCCTGGAATTTTCAGGGCCTGCACTTTGTCGAAAAAGTTCGCTCGGAATATCCGGCCTTCCCCATCATCGCTATCTTTTCCCGCGCTCTTCCCGATCTCGAAAAAAAGGCCACCACCTCCGGCGCGTCTCGTTGCATCGCTCTCGATCGGCTTTCCACCGAATCGCTTCACGCTGCCATCGCTTCCGTGCTGGCAGACACCAAATCCCAATTCATCCTCGAGAAAGGTCAGCAAATGAATCTTCCACTGCAGAATCCCGAAGGCGTCGCCATGACTTTCTCCAAAAATCAGGTCATCACTCACGCCCTCAACAATCTTCTCTGCGTAATCTCCGCCAACGCCGACCTGCTAGCCGACAAACTCAGCGACTCCACCGGTCCCGGCATCGGCCCCGACGTGCGTCCCCTCTCCGAAATCAAGAAAGCCGCGCTATCCGCCGCCGCCCTAATGCGTCACCTGAAATAGCTCCTCTCTTGGGCAGCCAAGAGGCCCCGCGCTGGGGCGCTGGGGGCAGATGCACGGGACTAAAGTCCCGCCGCTACTGTTGATTCCTCTCCCACTTTCGCGGTATTTGCTTCCCGGCTGTTCCTGCTGTATGCTTCCGTCTCCGGGCCCGGGCGTGGTCCTTTACTTGTTCCTGGAGTCATGATGCGGTTTCGCTCCGTTCCGCTACTCCTGCTCATTTTCGCGCTTCCCCACCGCGCCGTCTCCCAGTCCGCCGATTTCTCCTTCCACTTCACCGATGCCTCCGACACCGATCCCACCAACAACTCCAATTCCTCTTCTCTCAATCCCGTCAACTCCACCGCCACCACCCGCACATTCCTCCGCGATATCCACGAACTCTCCATCTACACCGGCCAATCCTTCGGCTATCCCCTCATCCTCAGCGATCTTCCCGGCCAACGTCTAACTATCGTCGGCGCGCGCCTCACTTCCCACTTCATCGAATTCCATCACACCACGCTCAATTACAATTTCGATCTCAAGCCCCTCGCTATCTATTCCAATGATATTTACGGCCCGCGCAGATACACCTACGGCGGCGGTGGCGCCCTCGGGCTGCAAATCCTCCCGCACAACCACTGGCGCTATCGTCCCTTCTTCGACGTCAATGGCGGCTTGCTGGCCTTCACCAAGGAAATTCCCGTCCCGGATTCCCGCCGCGTCAACATGGCTCTCGATTTTGGCCCCGGCCTTTACATCCCGCTCGACCGCCGCCGCTCTCTAAAAACCGGCGTACAATTCTTCCACTTCTCCAACGCCTGGACCGCCCACCTCAACCCCGGCTTCGATTCCTTCTTTGTCTACGTCTCCTACACCATCCCTAACGTCCACCCCTGGTAACAATCAATCTCTTTACTTCCCACTTCGCCTGTCCTATCCTTCCCTAAATTCTCTCGTCCCACGCAGCACAGGCCCCAACTCAAACTCCTGGAGTCCTCATGGACATCCGCTCCTCTCTCCTGTTGCTATTTCTTTTCGCACCTTCCACCGTCTTGTCGCAATCTCCATCCGCGGATTTCGCGGCCAACACCGCCGATTCCACCGCGACCGCGCTCGTCAGTCCTTCCCCCTCGCGCAGTCCAGACTCGCCCGGCTATCGCGAACTCTCCCTTTACGCCGGCCAATCCTTTGGCTATCCGCTCGTCATGAGCAGCCTCAAGGATCAGCGCCTCTTCGTCCTTGGCATTCGCTTCACACACCATTGGCACACTTTTCGCGACTTCACCCTTAACTGGAACGCTGATCTCAAACCTCTCGCCCTGTACTCCAACGACATCTATGGCCCTCGCAAATACACCTATGGCGCCAGCTTCACGTTCGGCGCCGAAATCATTCCGCATAACCACTGGCGCTGCAAACCCGTCTTCGATATGGACGGTGGCACGATCGTCTTCGTCAAAGACACGCCGATCCCCGATACCCGCCGAATCAATCTCACCTTCGATTTCGGCCCCGGCCTCATCATTCCCCTCGACGAGACTCACACCCTCAAAACCGGCGCTTCGTTCTACCATTTCTCCGATGACTGGACCGCTCCGCGCAATCCCAACATGGACACTTTTCTAATCTACTGCGCCTTCACCTTCCGCAATTTCCCCACCATCCATCACCACTCTTCCTGATTCACAAAAAAACGGTCTGTCATCTTGAGGAGTCCGCGACGAAGGATCTCAACCATAAATTCTCGCCACCCAAACCAAATCACCTTACTCCTCCTCTCTTCGGACCGCCCCATGCCCCATCATCCATTCCACCATCCCGCTCGGCGCGTTCTTCACTCCCAACACATTCGCGCCCTTCACGCTCTGCAATGATCCCCACGCCACTCCCCGCAAATCCGCGTTGCGCAAATCCGTATTCTCCAGATTCGCCCCTGACAAATCCGAATTGCGCAAATCCGCCCCAACAAGATCCGCGTCGCTCAAAACGCTCCCCGCAAACGACACCTCCTCCAGCCGCGCCCCTCGAAAATTCGCGCTTCGCAAACTCGCATCCGTCACGCGCGACCCCGTCAAATCCGAATTCCGCGCATCCGCACCATCAAAATTCGCCCGCGCCAATTTTCCCTTCGGCAATCGCACTCCCATCAAAAACGCTGAAGACAAATTCACTCCTACCAGCGACACCCCATCCGCATTTAACTCTTCCAGCGCCTCGATCCTTCCT
Organism: Candidatus Acidiferrales bacterium; assembly: GCA_963709705.1. Lineage (GTDB taxonomy): Bacteria > Acidobacteriota > Terriglobia > Acidiferrales > UBA7541 > Acidiferrum. The sequence continues at coordinate 232,353 of CAVPXU010000008.1, read as the reverse complement.
CCGTTTCCGCCCTTACCCTCCGCCGAATTGATCACCTGCCACGCCTGGTAATGCTTCTGCTTCAGCCGGTCTCCCGATTCCGCAAAATAAAAAATCACCGCCACTAGCACGCCAAATCTTCCCAAATATTCCAGCACCTCCAGAAATGTCCAATGGCTGAGCGCATACACCACCCACTCCATCCAGTATTCCACCAACGCAAACGGCGCGACCCACCACCGGCGCCCCTTCCGCCTCCATTCCTTCCAACTCTCCGGCCTCGCCCGCCTCTCAAATACCTGCATCGCCTCTCCTGTACCGCCCCTTTCCGTCTCCACAAATTCTCCACCGAATAAAAATTCATCGGCCTCAAGTCCCTCCGCCCAATGCTCAGCCCTCCTCCTCCACCTCCTCAAACCTCTTCATCCCATCCTCATCCGCTGGCCCCGTGGCATCACTTCCCATCCGCAAATGATGCCCATCCAGATCGACTACATTCATCTCTCGCGTGCCCCAAGGCATATTCGCCGGCCCCATCCGGATAATCGCCCCGCTCTTCTTGTATTCCTCATGCAACGCGTCCACATCCTCCAAAAATATCGACATCCACATCCCTGGCTGGCCTTGCGCCCCTTCGCACAAAAAAAGATTCACCTTTCCTCGCGTCACACACCCAAACGTAGGCGGCATCCCCCAATCCCACTTCTTCTGGAATCCCAACTTCGTCACGTAATACTCCATCGCCGCCGCAAAATTCTTCACCCGCAAAATCGGTACCACTCCCTCAAACTCATTCATAGCCATCCCTCCAAGCGCCACAGCTTATCACTACAAAAAATGACACGTCATTCCGAACTGACTCCGCGAAGCACCGCCGCCCCTTTTGCGGAAAAAATTGCGATCCACCTCCCATGCATCCGCCGCACCTCCCTTACTTTTCCGCACCGCCCCCTGTACTTTCCCCTCCGGTCCTCCCACCTCCCCGGAAAAATTTACCACTGTACTGGGTCAGCCTTGCGTAACGATTCCTCAGTAGAATCTTGTACCCCGACGCCGCTATCTTCCTCGATCCGCAAGCACTACGAATTTCGCCCGTACTCTGGCTCCTAATTTGCCTTTTTCTCACCAAGAAGCTGGCCAAGAAATCCGCCAGCCATGTACGAATGAAAGGTGAATCTGATGCGCATCGCACGCCTGATTTTTTCCGCCCTCTTCTTACTGGGAATCGCCGCGATCCCCAGCGCCACTCGCGCGCAAGTCGCCGTTGGCGTTTCCATTCGCGTTGGTCCTCCCGTCCTGCCCATCTACTCGCAACCCATCTGTCCCGCGGCCGGTTATCTGTGGGTTCCGGGTTACTGGGCCTACGGACCCGACGGTTATTACTGGGTTCCCGGCGCGTGGGTTGAGCCACCCGCTTTCGGTCTGCTCTGGACTCCCGGCTATTGGGCATTCACCAGCGGTTTCTATAGTTGGAATGCCGGCTACTGGGGCGCGCAGGTTGGCTTCTATGGCGGCATAAATTATGGGTTCGGCTACACCGGCGTCGGCTACGCGGGCGGTTACTGGCGCGGCAGCAACTTCTACTACAACCGCGCCGTCACAAATGTAAACGTCAACGTCATTCACAACACGTACAACACTTCCGTTCGCGCCAGCAATAATCACGTCAGCTTCAACGGCGGCCGCGGCGGTATCAATGCGCGCCCAACTGCCGCTCAGGAACAAGCCACCCGCGAGCGCCACGTAGCGGCAACGTCCGCGCAGCGGCACCTCGAAAGCACTGCACGCGCCAATCGCAATCAGTTTGCCTCCGTCAACCACGGCCGTTCCGCCGTAACAGCCACAGCCAAGCCCGCCGCATTCAAATCTTCCACCGCGGCCCCGGCAAGAACGGCGTCGCGTGAGCGCACAACCACCAAACCCGCGGAAGCCAAGCCACGCACCGAGACAAGATCCGAAGCCAAGTCGCACACAGAAACAAGAGCCGCCACCACACGAGAGCCAAAGACCGAGTCGGAGCCAAGGACGGAAACGAGGTCAACCATGCGAGAACCAAAATCCGAATCTAAACCTCGCACAGAAACAAAACCTGCCGCCACACACGAGCCAAAGACCGAGTCGAAGCCAAGAACGGAAACGAGGTCAGCCACGCGAGAACCAAAATCCGAACCCAAACCTCGCAAGGAAACAATGCCCGCCACTACGCACCAACCCAAGGCTGCATCCACGCCGAAACCCGAAAAGTCCGCCACTATGCACGAGCCAAAATCCGTACCCAAGCCGCGCACCGAGCCTAAACAAGCCGCGACTCACCAACCGAAACCTCAATCACATCCACAACAGCAAAGATCAGCCGTTCACGAATCCAAGCCAGCCCAACAACACGCCTCGGCTCCCCACGAAGAAAGTCCCCGCAAACCGAGCTAACAAATTGCCATCGTAAGAGCTGTCGCCCTCCCCGGCAGCTCCTCTGCACCTTCGGTGCGACCCTACGCAGATACCCAAGCGCTGGCATAAAGCCAGCGCTACAAAACCGAAGACACAGGCAGGAGTGCCTGTGCCACGGTGTGTTTTGTTTTTCTTTGGCAAGGCGCGGCGGTTGAATTCCTCCTCAAGCGAATCCAAACCCTGCCGATACAAACAAAGACCGCGGTCAAAGGGCGCCCAGAAAATGGACTGGTTTTTAAAACGCGTCCCCTACATCTGGCTCTTCTTGACCACCGTAATCATCGCCGCCGTTCTCCACTCCATCTACAAATCCGGCGGCTTCAACTAACAATCCAGCGTGCCCCACCCCACGCTTCGCACCGCCTTGGCGCAACGCCACCCCTCGCAGTAAACTCTTTCCCCACGCCGGATCGCACAAGGAGAACCACCATGGCAAACGAACTCAACAATCAATCCGTCCTGAACCACATCGACAGCCTCGTCAAAGAAGAAGAAAGCCTCTACGCCCGCGACGAACTCTCCGATCAAGACACCGCCCGCCTGGCCAAAATAAAAATCGAACTCGATCAATATTGGGATCTCCTCCGCCAGCGCCGCGCCCTGGAAGAATTCGGCGATGACCCAAACGAAGCCAAGCTTCGTCCACCCAAAATAGTCGAAGACTACGAACAATAGCCGCGAAACTCGCACCGCTCACCACTTAAAGCAAATCAAGGAGCAGCCCGTGCCAATCCCTCTCGACGACCCGCAACGCCACCTCACAATCGCTAACCCCGACGCCAGCAAAAAATTCCCCCACATCGGCATCGTAGGTGACACTTACACAATCCTCCTCACCGGTAAAGATACCGCCGGCCGCTTCTCTCTGATCGACATGTATGTTCCGGCCGCGGGCGGGCCTCCTCCTCACCGCCACGATTTCGAGGAAACCTTCACGTTGCTCGAGGGCCAGCTCGATTTTATTTTTCGTGGCGCAAAGCAAACAGCACGCGCAGGCGAAACCGTGCACATCCCGGCAAACGCTCCGCACCAATTTCACAATGCATCCGCCCAACCGGCACGAATGCTTTGCATCTGCTCTCCAGCGGGCCAGGAAGAGTTTTTCCAGGAGATGGGCGTTCCTGTCGCCACGCGTACCACGCCCCCGCCCCCACTCGACGAATCCGCCCAAGCTCAATTCCGAGTCAAAGCCGCCTCCTTAGCGGCCAAATATCGCACCGAATTCCTCCAACACGCCTGACCTGTAGCGCAGGGCAAGTCTTCGAACCCTGCGGCTTTTCCCCTCGCAACCCGAGAAAGCGTTCCCCCGTATAATCCAATCATTCAAACGACCAACAAAAGGACTCACGCCATGCCCAAACTCACCCGCCGCTCCCTAATCCAAAAAACCGCAATCGCCACATCTCTCGCCACACTCGCGCCCAACATAAATCCCGCTGCAACAGACAACGCGGCAGCCACCGTCTTCCACGTCTTCGCCTTCCAATGGAAGCCCAACGCCACCGACACGCAAAAACAAAAAGCCGCAAAAGACATCGCCGCATTCCAGGGCCATATCCCCGGCCTTCTCCAAACCCACGTCGGCCCCAATATTTCCCCGCGTGGCAGGGGCTACACCTTTGGCGGCATCATGCAATTCACAGATCAAGCCGCGCTCGAAGCCTACGTCCAACATCCCTCTCACCAGGCCCTTCTTGCCTGGCTAGTGCCCCTGATCGACGCCATCGAACTGGATCTTCGAGCCTAAAAAAATCCTGCAATTCTGAACTCACCCATCACCTACCAAACGCACGCAACGTCTCCGCCCCCAGCAACCGCGCCGACTCCCGATCCAAATAAACCGTTACGCCTTCATGCCCCCGCAAAACCGACGCCGGCGCCATCACGCTGATCTCTCCCTCAAAACACGCCTGCACCGCTTTAGCCTTCCGTGCATCCGGCGCAATACAAATAATTTCGCGGCTCTTCAAAATCCACCGAATCGACATCGAAATCGCCTGCGCCGGCACTTCCGCAAGATCTCGAAACCATCCTTCCCCCACCTGCTGCAGCCGGCACGCCTCATCCAGATTCACAATGATGTAAGGATTATCGATCGCAAAATCCGCCGGCGGATCATTAAACGCCAAATGCCCATTCTCCCCAATCCCCACAAACGCAATATCAACCGGTGCCGAAGAAATAGCCTCGCTAGCCCGTCGAATCACTTCGACCGCATCTCCCTGCCCCTCCAGCAAATGCACATTCCTCATCCCCGTCTTGCCAATCAACCGTTCCTGCAAATATTTGCAAAAACTCGCCGGATGATTCGCGGGCAGCCCGATATATTCGTCCAGATGAAAAAGTTCAACTTTCTGCCAATCGATCCCAGGCATTGCCGTAAGCGCCTCCAGAAATTCGAATTGAGACGCACCCGTGGCTGCGATCACGCGCGCCACTCCCCGCTCCGCAATCGCCGCGCGAATCGTCGCAGCCGCTTGCATCGCCGCGGCCCTCGCGAGTGAACTCTTGTCCTCAAATACCTTCAGAATCATCTCCGTCACTTTCCGCCGGACTGCAAACTAAATCCGCCCCGGCTTTTTCTGGCTACGTCTCTTCAAACGCTTGACATGATATCAGCCGCGTGATGTTCTCTTCCGGTGCGCGAAATTATTTCCATGCATTCCCTATAATCCCGCCCAGGAGAAAAAATGAGCGACCCCAAATCCACCATGAGCCGCAAAACATTTTTAACTAAATCCGCCGCGTTGCTGGCCGGCGGCGCGGCCTCCGCAAGTACTTCCCTTTCCTACAGCCGAATCGCCGGCTCGAACGGTCGTATCTCCCTGGCTCACATCGGCAACGGAAGCCGCGGCTCCGATCTCGATTTGATCGCATCGCAACTGAAGACCTCCCACAACGTCGAAATGACGACCGTCTGCGACCTCTGGAGCCGCAATCGCGAAAAAGCCGTGGCCACCAACGCAAAATATTACGGCCGCGCGCCACGCCAGTTTCAATACATCGAAGAAGTCCTCGCGCTAAAAGACGTCGACGCAGTCCTCATCTCCACGCCCGAACATTCCCATTCGCCGCTCCTCAAAATGGCCGTCGACGCAGGCAAGGATGCCTACATCGAAAAGCCCATGGGCAACATCCTCGACGAAGTCAAAGCCGCCCGCGACGCCGTCATCGCCAACAAGCGCATCGTCCAGGTCGGGACACAGCATCGCAGCGAACCTTATCCCATCGCCGCGCACGATTTAGTCCAAACCGGCGTCCTCGGCGATGTCAGCAAAGTGGAAATCGTCTGGAATTATCATGGCCCGCGCTGGAGAGGCCGCCCCGAATCCAAACTCATCCGCGAACAGGACACCGACTGGCGCAAATGGCTTCTCACCAAACCCTATCGCCCGTTCGATCCCCAAATCTATTGTGAGTTCCGCCTTTACAAGGAATTTTCCAGCGGCATTCCCGATCAGTGGATGAGCCATGGGATCGACCTCGTCCACTGGTTTATGGACGACAACTTCCCCCGCTCCGTAGTCGCCAACGGCGGTATCCTCGCCTGGCACGATGGCCGCGAAAATCCCGACACCTTCCAGGCTTTGCTCGAATATCCAAAAGGCTTTCTAGTCAGCTACGCCACCAGCTTTGGCAACGACTCTCCCAGCTTCACCCGCTACATGGGAAAAAAGGCCACGCTCACCAACGTCGGCGGCGAAGGCAGCCCTCGTTATGAAGTTGCGGAAGAAAAAGGAAATCACGAAGATGATCCGGACATTGACAAGCAGCGCGCTTCAAAATATGTTCTGCTGCCCGGCCAAACCGCGCTTCCTCCCATGGGCATCGATGATCTGTCGACCGAACACATGGCCAACTGGTTCGAATGCCTGCGCTCCCGACAACAACCCCACTGCACCGTCCACAACGGCTTCGCGCATTCCGTAGCGTGCATCATGGCCGCCCAATCCTACTGGTCCGGCAAAAAACTCTACTGGCACGCCACAACAGAAACCATCACCGACCACGCCTAACTGTGGCAACGGCTTTAGGGTATGCTCTTGGGTTTCTCTTCGTAGGGGCGCAGCACTGCTGCGCCCCTTGTCTGCAAGATCCCGAATCTGGAGCCTCCTCGCGCCACAAAAAAAAAACGGCCCAGCTCTCAAGAGCCAGGCCCCAACAAAACCCAATCTTTCCTCACCACAAAATGCCGCTAACTCGCCGTCCTCATTTTCCCTTTTCCCATTTCTATTTTCGAACCACAGCCCTTCTAATTCCCCTTAAGCGAATACCCCACATCAAACGGCAACTTCCCATCGATCCTCAGCACCTTCACCGAACTATTAATCGCATACACATCCACCAATCCAACCGCGCCCGGCGTCGCCTCCACCGTGCGCATCAAATCTTCATCGTTCTCCACGATCTTGATCATCGGCCGCGATTCATTCAGCTTGGCCAGCAGCGGCTTCACCTCGGCCGGAGCCACTCCAAACAGTTTCTGCACTGCCGCGTGCATCTCTGGCGATTCCGGATCATGCATCACCAGCGTGAAACTCTTCCCGTCCGGCCAAGCCTTTTGTGAACCTTTACAAAGCTTCTCCAGGTCAACGAGCGTAACGTCTTGCACCTTGCTCCCCGCGGACGCCACCAGCGCCCAATTCTTCACCGCGGGAAATAGGGGCAAAGCGCAAACAAACAGCACACACCCAACCACCACGAGATGTAGTAATCGTACGGAGCGACGGTCTTTCATCCTTCCCACACGCCACCTTTCTGGGTAGGTTACGTGTAGTTTCAAGATTGGCGAGGAACCGCACAAGTAGCTTCTAAGACAATGTGCCCAACCTGACCACTCACAAAATGCGCACACCTGTCCCTCCGTCCAGTTCCCACCGCAAAGCCTCACCCGATACCTTCAAGGAGTATCCCTGGCACTCATATATAAAGTACCGCCGGAAAAAGTTACGGTGGAAAACGACGCGAGGAATAAAACGCTTATGCGGCACACGGCATCGAAAGCACTTTTGCTGATTCTTACGGGAGCGCTCGCAGCCCCAACCTGGTCGCAACAGTCCGCTCACATCACCCCGGCCAAAGCCACCACCGCCAAGCCCGCCGTCAAAGTCGCGCCAACGCAGCACATATTCGGCTCCATCGGAATCGCATCCAGGTCCGTCGTTGCAAAACAGCAAATCGAACTCGCGCTGGAAAGCTACGAACTCGCGCAATACGCCGAGGCCGTCAAACACGCCCAAATCGCTGCGGAAAAAGATCCCCAGAGCGCTCTCGCCTACGCTGTCTGGTCCTACGCCGCGCGCATGATGGGCTCTGCCCCCGATGCCTTAGCGAAGGCCCAGGCCCTCTCCGCCAAAAGCGCTCCCGACGAAAAGCTTCTCGTCGCCTTCATGGTCGGCGCGCAGCAAGCCGATTCCCTTCCCGCCATTATCGCCATGAACGATCTTGTCCAGAAGCATCCCAAGGACAAGCATGTCCTCTACTTGGCCGGCGATTGGCTCTCCTCTCAGGAAGACTCCACGCGTGGCCGCAAGCTCCTAGAAAAATCCCTCGAGCAGGATCCAAATTTCCCGCCCGCATTGAATTCGCTCGGCTACGCCTATGTGGGATCGCTCGAACCCGCTAAAGGCATCAGCCTCTTGCGCAAATATGCGGATGAACTGCCCGATGATCCAAACGCCCAGGATTCCCTCGGCGAAGTATTGCGCATCACCGGTGACGACGAAGGCTCCCTTGCGCGCTATGCCGCCGCACTCGACATTTCCTCCACCTTCATCACCTCGCAATATGGACGCGGCGACACCTTCACGCTCATGGGAAAATATTCGCAAGCCCGCGCCGAATACGACAAAGCCCTCAAGATGGCCACCAACGAACACGACATCCTGCACATCGAATTTCAAAAAGCCCTCGTCTTTTTCTGGCAAGGGGATCTCGGCACAGGCCGCGCCGAGCTGGCCGCGCTTTCCGCAAAAGCCGCGGAAGCCAAGGACATGATGGCCCAGTTTGAAATCGATTACGCCCGCGTTCTTCTCGCGCCAGACGCAAAAGCCGCCGGCGAACTCCTGGCCGCCATGGAAGCACGCCTCTCCAACGTTCCCGCGGACGAACTCACCGCCGAACGCAACCAGGAATATGCCACCGTCCTTCGCGAAGAAGTCCGCCTGGCGCTGGCAGCTCACAAGGAGAATGACGCTGACGCCCTCATCCTGAAGCTAGATCAACTCGCCGCCGCTTCTCGCGATCCAAAAGTCGAAAGCATCTACGAATCCGCCCGCGGCTTCGTCATGGCCGCAAACGGCGACTACGCCAACGCTATAGACGAACTAGATTCCGACTTGCACTCCCCCCTGGTAGTTCAACAACTAATTGCCGCCCAACAAAAACTCAACAACCCCGAAGCCACAGAAAAAGCCCAACTCCGCCTCAAATACCTGCGCACCCCCACAGCCGAATGGTTCGCCGTAACCAAACACACCACCGAAACCGCCCAATCCGCCGCCAATTAGCGTTGCAGCGGCGGGGCTTTAGTCCGGTCTTTGGACCGAACCCGCCGCGCGAGTCTTCGAGCCCAGCGGTCTGCCAGTACCATCACCCAAACGCGTCATCCCGAGCGGGGTCTGCGCAGCGAGGGACCTGCTTTTTCCTTTTCCGCCAGCCGCCCCACCCTGAGACTGAGAGTGGCGCACGCCTGAGAAGAGAAACCCAAGAGCTCGCATGAAAGCCAGCGCTACGAACCAAGAGCACCACCCTTGGAGTGCACCGGCGGGGCCAGCGGCACGGGCCCCCCTACGATGGCCCGGACGCAGAGATGCACGAGAGTATTGTGATACATGTTTGGGTATTTATTATGGTGATAATTATGGGGTGGGTGAGGGGCGGCGGAAGAAGAGTTGGAGGTGGAATTCTTTTTCGAATAGGTTGGAGCTGCGTTCGGCATCGCGGAGATCTTCGGTGACATCGCCGCGAGCTTCGACCTGGAGGGTGACGGCACCGCGTTGGAAAGTGGCGCGGAGACTGAGGATGCGCTGGCGGTGGGAATGGTCGAGTCCTTCGGCGATGCGAACGAGGGAGGCTAGGCGGCGGGCAATGCGCTTGTCATTGTTGTTCAGGACCGAATAGGCGGGATGGTGGCCGTCGGGTTCAGACTTGCGGTTGTGATAGCGGACGATGGCAGCGACGATGTTGCGGTCACGGCCTTCCAAACCGGGAATGTCGCCATTCAGGGCCAGATATTCGCCGTGTTTGTGGTGGCCGCGGTGGCTAATGCGGTGACCCAAATCGTGAAGAAGGGCCCCGGCTTCGAGCTGGACGCGTGCCTGAACCGGTAGATGGTGCAAGGGTTGGAGCTGATCAAAGAGCATCAGGCTGAGTTCGCGAACATGCTCGGCGTGGCGCTGGTCGTACTCGAGGCGGCGGCCGAAACTTCGCGTTGCCACCAGGATCTGGCGCGCGTCGGCATTGTAGCGATGCGGCTCTTTGCGGGAGAAGGCCTCGCGAGCGATTTCCTGAAGAACACCTTCGCGAAGGCCGACACTGGGGATGGCGAAGGTGCGGATGTTGAGATAACGGCCTAGGGTGACGAAGATCAGGGCGGCAACGGCCATGACATCGGCGCGATCGCGGCGGACTCCATAGGCTTTCATGCGCGAGCGAACATCACGCTTCAAAATGTCCGGGAGGCGTTCGCGCAGGAGAGAGACTTCGAGGGTGGGAAGGCCGTCCTGACGCGGTCCGGGGGCGACGTTGGCCAGTGTTTCCGCATTTCCACCGAGGGCCACGGCTACGCGATCGGCAAGATTGGGACGCACGGGGAGCCGCGATTCCAAAAGCGCGCGAACGTAACGGCGGACCTGTTCGGCTTGGGCAGGGCGGATGACGCCGGGAAGATTCAGCGTGCTCATCAGGCGCACGGTGCCGAGCGGGAGTTGAGCGGAGTGGGTAAGGGCATGGTCTCGCAGGATGCTGAGTTCCAGACTGCCGCCGCCCAGATCGGCAATACAGCCGGCGGGGGCTTCCGGGCCCAAAGCGGCAAACACCGCTTCCCTGCCGAGGCGGGATTCTTCCTTGGCGCTGATGACTTCCAGAGTAATTCCCGTGGCTTGCTTGACGCGGCGGATGAGAGTGCCGCGGTTCTGGGCTTCGCGAGAGGCGCTGGTGGCGACGGCGCGATATTTGGTGACGCCAAATTCCTCCATGATCTCGTGGAGGTGGCGGAAGGCTTTCACACCCTTTTTGAGAATTTCCTCGGTGAAACGATGGCGGACAAAAACACCTTCGCCGAGGCGCAGGGGATAGCGTTCAGTGATGAGCGGCTCAATATCGAGGCCGGAATAGGCGCGGGCGATGGACAGGCGGACTGCATTGGAGCCGGCGTCGATGGCGGCGATGTGAACGGGCTCTGGCATGGTCGAGGTTACCGCCAGAGATGAGCGAGCGCGGAAGAAGGCGTGTACTTGGTTGGACGAATGCCGAGATGTTCGCCGATCCGCTGGCGAAGCTGTTTGTTGACGGTGGAGACGCTGGCTTCGCCGTCGAGCTCGATGAAGGCGTTGCGCTTGGCCATGACTTCGAATTCGCGCTTGATCATGGTCTGGTAGCGAACGAAGGACCAATAGAGATCGTGAGAGAGAGACATGTCGCGGCCGGCTTCCCAATAGCTGATGGCCTGGGCTTTCTTAAATTCGCGAGCGAAGGCGGTTTCCGGACGGACGTTGAGCCAGAAAGTGAGATTGGGGCGAAGAGCCATGGCGTAGAGGCCGGTGAGATAGTCTCGATTGATGCCGCGAACGACGCTGCGGGCGATCAAGGTGAAAATGAAGCGGTCTGCGAGAACGATGGCGCCGGAACGAAGAGCGGGAACGATACGATGTTCGAGCTGATCGAAGAAATCGGTGGAGTACATCAGCGCGAGAGTGAGGCGGGTGACGGCATTTTTGGCGAGGAGTTCGTCAATGTCGCGACCAACCAGGTTGGAACGGCGGAGACCGCTGGTCTGGACCGCGAAGCCTTCGGACTCCAGCCATTCCTGGAGGAGGGCGATCTGCGTGGAGCGGCCGGAGCCGTCGAGACCTTCAATGACAATGAGATTGCCCTGCAGTTCGGTGGGATCGAGGCCGACGAGATGTTCGCCAAAGAAAAATTGGGAGTCTTCGGGCTCCGGGTGCGGCTTGGAGGGTTGTTCGGAAGCAGAAGCGATGGGGGTGACCTTCTCTTTGTCTTTCTCCTGGTCAGACATGATCACTCCACCACATCGGGGCGCGGGGCGAAGCGCTTGAGATCGATTTTAGAGGCGACGATATCGCGCATCTGTTTTTGCAGCTTGTTGACGGGCAGGGTGCCGTCGAGGACCACGAAATTATCACTGTCGACCATGCGGTCGTATTCCTCGAGGATGCGCGCCTGAAAGAGCTTGAAGCTTTCGGAGCGGTCGTAGGAGAGGCCGAGATCCATGCCGGCTTCGTAGTATTTCAATTTGGGACGGCCACTGAGGATGCGATCGACGGCGACGTCGAGGGGTGCGCGGAAATAAAAGACGATGTCGGGAATGGGAGCGAAGCGATAGAGGTTGCGCAGCCAGCGATGAGAGCAGCCGCGAGCCGCGTCTCGGGCGAAGGCGGTGTAAATGTAGCGATCGGCGAGGACGAGATAGTCGCCCTGGAGGAGCGGCATGATCTGGCGCTCGCAACGGTCGGCGAAGTCGGCGGCGTGCAGGAGGGAGAAGGTTGTGGGGGTGAGCAGGCGCTTTTGTTTGCCGCGACGGGTGGCGGATTTGACCAGCGGGGAGGAGTTCCACTCCGTGAAATGGAGACGATAGCCGCCAATTTCGAGCCAGCGCTTGAGCAAATAGAGTTGCGTGCTTTTTCCGGAGCCGTCGGTGCCTTCGACGACGATCAGGGCGCCGGGATAGGCGCGGCTGGGGACAGGACGTCCGGGTTGCGGCAGCGTGGTTTTGGAGGCTTCCGGACGAGGAGGTTTGAGAGTGGTGGTGTCTTGATTGTCCATGAGCGGGCTCGTCGCGAGCCCTTCGAAACGTTGAGCGTAATCTGTCATTGTTACTGGAACATTACAACACAGATGGGACGGGAGGGGCAAAGTGGAGGGGGTTCCAATTTGGGATTGAAGAGTGGTTTTGTTTCGGACGGTGGAAAAGTCAAGAACACAGTCGAGCAGCCCGCGGGGACACCGAGGGGGAAGAAAGAGCAGGTCCCTCACTGCGCGGACTTCGTTCGGATGACAGTTTTGGTAGGCGGATTAGTATTCGCGTTCGAGGATGAAGTCGGGGAGGGTGCGTAGGGCGCGGCCGTATTCGGCTTCGCCGCCGCCGTTGATGCATTCCTTGGCACGACGGACGTAGTCGATGGCCAGGTTGCGGGTGCGATCGAGAGCGCCAGAATCGCGAACCAGCGCGACCAGGGTTTCCGGCTGCACCGAGTGGAACTCTTTTTCTTCGAGGACGCGAGCGACCATTTCCCGGGCTTCGCGGTGGCCGTTTTCCATGGCGTAAATCAGGGGAAGCGTGACCTTGCCTTCTTTTAGATCGCTGAGTACCGGCTTGCCGAGTTGTTCGCTGGAGGCAGTGAAATCGAGCAGGTCGTCGACCAATTGGAAGGCCAGACCGGCATAGCGGCCATATTCAGCCAGGGCTTCTTCGTGCTGCTCGTCAAAGCCGCCGAGAACCGCGCCGAGACGGGCACAACCGCTGAAGAGGCAAGCGGTTTTGTGGGTGGCTAGCTTCAGGGCGTCATCTTCGGTGACGTCCATGCGGCCAATTTTGGCCAACTGGATGAGTTCGCCTTCAACCATTTTTTGAGTGAGGTCGATGAGGATATCCAGAACATGAAAATTTCGTTCTTCCAGCGCAATCTGGAAGGACTGCATGTACAGCCAGTCTCCTGCGAGGACGCTGCGGTGATTTCCCCAGCGGGTATTTGCGGATGGGCGGCCGCGACGCGTGTCTGCGCTGTCGATCACATCGTCGTGGATCAGCGTGGCGCTGTGGAGCAACTCGACTACGGAGGCCAGTTTGATTGCGCTGCGGCGGCTGACTTGATGCCCGGATGCGTAGCCGTGACAGAGCAACAGGAGTGCGGGCCGGAGGCGCTTCCCTCCCCCGCCGAGCAAGTAGCTTGTGATTTCTGAAACAGGCTGATAGGCCGAGGCGCTTTGGCGCGACAATTCCTGTTCGACCAGGACGAGGTCTTCCCGCACAAGCTCAAAAATTTCTTTTACAGTGAGTAACGCTATGGCCGTTCTCCTGAATTCGCGCCCCTGGACCCGCGCGATACCGCAACCGGATTCGAGACCGATTGAGTAAGTTTGAAAAAACGCCGGAAATTGGCGGCTGTAGTTGCGGCCGTTTCTTCGGTCCCTAAGTTTCTCACATTCGCAAGGGCCTTGGCCACCTCCGCCACATAGGCGGGCTCATTTCGTTTGCCGCGCACGGGCTGGGGCGAGAGGTACGGAGAGTCCGTCTCTATCAGGATGTTTTCCAAGGGCAAACCTTTTGCAACGTCGCGAATGTTCTGAGCTTTTGGATAGGTCAAATTGCCCGTAAAAGAGACCATGAAGCCGAGGTCCAAGCCGCGCTGGGCGTCTTCGATGGTGCTGGTGAAGCAGTGCAGGATGCCACCTAGGCCGGTGGGCTTCCAATGTGTCTCCAGCATATCGAGGCAATCGGACCAGGCGTCCCGACAATGGATGATGATGGGCAATTTGGCGGCGTGGGCAAGTTGCATCTGATCGCGGAAGACGCGCTGCTGGACGTCGCGGGGAGAGTGATCGTAGAAATAATCCAGGCCAATTTCGCCGAAGGCAATGACTTTGGGATGCTTCGCGAGGCGAGCCAGAGTGTCGAGATGTGCGGGGGTGACTTCTTTGGCTTCGTGGGGGTGGATGCCGACGGTGGTGTAGATCCAGTCGTGGGCTTCGGCGTACGGAATCGCGGCGTCGAGTTTTTCGGGGCCGGGACCTACGCCGATAGCAAGAATCGTGTTCACACCGGCGATGCGGGCACGTTCGAGCATGGCGTCGCGGTCTTCGTCGAACTGCGGGAAATCGATGTGCGCGTGTGAATCGATCAGGTCCATGTACGTTTTGATTGTGTGTGGGGCTGCGAAGGTTCTTTTATTTCAGCCGCGAACCTACTTCTACATCTTCGTGGAAGCCGGCTAGCACTGGGCGACCGTCAGGGCCGACCGATGCGGCAACGATCATGCCGTTGGACTCAACGCCGCGAAGCTTGCGCGGGGCGAGATTGACTACGACAACAACTTTGCGACCTATGAGGGATTCCGGCTCGTAGAATTGGGCGATGCCGGCACAGATTTGGCGGACTTCCGAGCCGATGTCGACGGTGAGCTTCAGGAGTTTGTCCGCGCCGACGATGCGCTCGGCGGTTTTGACCTGGCCGACGCGCATTTCTACCTTTGTAAAATCCTCGATGCCGATTTTCTCGGCTGGTGCAGCAGCGGGCGCTGCAGCAGCAGCTCCAGCAGGAGCAGTGGGTGCCGGAGCAGCCGCGGGGGCTGCTGGTGTGGGATTGAGTTCTTCGTTTGCCATGGCTTCGATCCTCTCTATTGCTTCGGTTTTCTCTACGCGCGGGAATAGCGCCTGAAACTTTCCTAGAGTTATTCCTGGCGTCAACTGTCCCCAACGCAATCCGTCCAATGGTGTTGCGCCAATCGCGATCGGTTGACCGAGGAGCTTCCATACTTTGGCGGTGCTGTCCGGGAGGACGGGATGCGCCAATGCGACGACGATGCGGAGGAGCTCGGCGGTGGTCCACAAGATTGTGGCTTTGCGGGATTCCTCGTCCGGCGAAGTGCCAAGTGCCCAAGGCTGTTCGGTGGTGAGATATTTATCGGCTGCCGCGATGACACTCCAAATGGTTTCGAGAGCGCGGGCGAATTCGAATTTTTCATAGCGTTCTAGGACTTCGCCGATGGCGCTTTGGGCTTCTTTGGCGAGGACGTCGTCCTGAGGGAGAATCGTGCCGGGTTTCGGGACCTTGCCGGCGAAATTCTTTTCGAGCATAGCGGCGGTGCGGCTGGCGAGATTGCCGAGGCCGTTGGCGAGGTCGCTGTTGTAGCGGGTGACGAGGGCGTCGTAGCTGAAGTTGCCGTCCTGGCCGAAGACCACTTCGCGCAGGAGGAAATAGCGCAGCGCGTCCATGCCCAGCATGTTGGCGATTGGGCGCGGCAGGACGACGTTGCCTTTAGACTTGCTCATTTTCGCGGCGTCCATGAGGAACCAGCCATGCGCCCAGACCTGCTTTGGCAGCGGGAGCATGGCGGCCATCAGGAAGGCGGGCCAGTAGACGGTGTGGAAACGAATGATGTCTTTGCCGACAAGGTGAACATCGGCGGGCCACATGCCGCGCTTCTCGAATTCCGGGCCGCCCACCGCGCTGATGTAGGCGGTGAGAGCATCGAACCAGACGTAAAAGACGTGCGGCTCCTCCCCTGGGACGGGAATGCCCCAGCGGATCGTGGTACGGGTGATGCTGAGATCTTTCAGGCCGCCTTCGACAAAGCTGACAATTTCGTTCCTGCGGCTTTCGGGCTGAATGAAATTGGGAAATTTTTTGTAGAAATCGAGCAACGGTTTCTGGAAGGCGGAGAGTTTGAAGAAATGGTTCTCTTCCGTCACGGTTTCCGTGGGACGGCCGCAATCCGGGCAGGGATCGCCGGGCTTGGCGTCGTTCACGTAAGCGTTGTCGTAGATGCAGTACTGGCCGGTGTAGTGGCCTTTGTAGACGTAGCCATTTTCCTTGCAAAGTTTAAAGAGCCACTGGACGGTGCGGACGTGGGAGAGATCCGTGGTGCGGACGAATTCGTCGGCGGTCAAACCCAATTCATCCCAGAGGGCCCGCCAGGTTTCCGCCATACGCGCGACGAATTCAGATTCGGGAATGCCGGCTTTCTTGGCAGCGCGCTCGACGTTGACGCCGTGTTCGTCTGTGCCGGTGGTCATCACAACGTCGTAGCCACGCATTTTCTTGTAGCGGCGGAGCACGTCGGCTACGACAGTTGTGTACGTGTGGCCGATGTGCGGCAGGCCGTTCGTGTAGTAGATCGGCGTGGTGATATAGAATTTTTCTTTTCTCTCAGCCATTCCCTGTCCCTGGCGTGACTTGCGAGCCGCAGCGCTTGACTCGATGATGCCGATTTTCAGCCTTTATATTGCTCTTCGAAACGAAGCATGGCCTGCTCCATGACTTCGTGGAGCGGCACATTTTTCTCCTCTGCCAGTTTACGGCAATCGTCAAATTCCGGCGAAGCGTGCTGGACGCGGCCGGCGGTTCGCGACAGCTTAACGCGCACTTCGCCGAATCGCGTGGATACTTTAACAAACTCGCGAGGCAAGGCGCGACGTTCAACCAAGTGGCTTCTGATGCCGAGGGTTGTGGTCTCTGAGAACAGCATTTCCTGGAATTTTGCTTCGTCTTCGGGCTTGCATAATACCGTCACGAGCGTGCCGGGACGGTTTTTCTTCATTTGAACTGGCGTGGCGAAGACGTCCAGAGCACCAGCGGCCAGGGCTTTTTCGAGGAGGTAACCAAAAATCTGCGGATTCATGTCGTCGAGATTGGCTTCGAGGACGCGAACGGTGCCGTCGTGAGTGTCGGTGGTTGATGCGGCGAGTTCACCCACCATGATTCGTAATACGTTTGGCTGGCTTTCGAGATCGGCGGTGCCGGCACCGTAGCCGATGACGCTTATTTTCATGGCCGGCTGTGGGCCAAAGTGATCGCAGAGGGTTGCCACAATGGCGGCGCCGGTCGGGGTTACCAATTCTTTTTGCACGCCGGTCGAATAGGTGGGCTTGCCAAGCAGCAAACGTGCGGTTGCCGGTGCGGGGACGGGCAGAACGCCGTGGGCCATTTTTGCGGTTCCGCCTCCTACGTTAAGCGCGGAACAGGCAAATTTTTCGAAGCCCAGCTCTTGGAATCCAATGCAGGCGCCAACGATATCGACGATGGCATCCACCGCGCCGACTTCATGAAAATGAATCTTCTCGATGGAAACATTGTGGACCGCAGCTTCGGCTTCGCCGAGCCTTCTGAAAATGGCGCTGGCACGTTCCTTTACGTTTGTGTCCAGATTGGATTTGTCGAGAATTCCCAGAATCGTGGTCAGCGAGCGGTGCGTTTGCGTATCTTGTGTATTTACGCGTACATGGGTGGCGGACATGCCGTTCTTCCAGACTTTTTCAGAGGAAATCTCCCAGCCGGGCACCTGGAGTGCCTGGAGTTTTGCGCGCAATAAGTCGATGGAGCAGCCAGCATCGAGCAAGGCGCCAAGCGTCATGTCTCCGCTGATCCCGCTAAAACAATCAAAATAGGCAGCTTTCATTGTGGGAGAGGCTCGTATTGATACTATCGGCCCCGGTTCGGGGCGTCAAACGTGGGGAGCTAGTTTTAAGTTTTAAGACGGTGGAAATCACAGTCAGGATTGACTGTGCCACGGAGAGGCCGTGGCTCGTTCGTGGAATCGTTGCTGGTATACTGGAAAATTCCAGGTTCATTCAAGAATAGACTGAGGCACCGTGTATCTAACGATCAGGAACCGGCTTCGCGACGCGCTCGCAGCTTTCATCCAGAAAACGTATGGGATCGAGCTTGCCATCGTGCTGGAGAAGCCGCCGAAGCTGGAGATGGGCGAGGCCGCCTCTCCCGTTTGCTTCGAGCTTGCGAAACGATTGAAGAAGGCTCCGCGAGCGATCGCCCAGGAGATTGCCACGTCGTTGCCAAAGATCGACGGCATCGCTCGCGTGGAAGTGGCGGGCGGTGGTTACCTGAACGCGTTTTTCGATCGCGCCGCGTTCTGGGAAGCTCTCGTGGGGACGCAGGATGGAGCGACACAGGCGGCGACTGAAACGCGACAGAAAGTGATCGTCGAACACACCAGTATCAATCCCAATAAGGCCGCACACATCGGGCATCTGCGCAATGCAGTGCTGGGGGACACGATAGTACGGCTGCTTCGCGAGGCTGGGCGCGAGGTTGTGGTGCAAAATTACATTGATAATACGGGCGTGCAGGTTGCGGACGTGGTCATCGCGTTCCAACAGATGGAAAAGAAGACGCTGGCTGCGGTGAAGAAGCTCGCCTCCCAACCGCATTTTGATTATTTGTGCTGGGACCTCTACGCGAGGGCGACGCAGTTTTTTGAAGAAGACAAAACGCGCGCTGCGCAGCTTCGCGGGGAAACGCTGAAAGCGATCGAGGCGGGCACGGGCGAGACCGCGGAAATGGCGGCGGTGATCGGCGACACGGTTGTGGGCTATCACCTGCGCACCATGGCGCGGCTGGACATTTATTACGAGTTGCTGGCACGCGAGAGCGAAATTCTGCATTTGCATTTTTGGGATGCGGCGTTCGAAAAGTTGAAGGCGAGAGGTGCGATTCAGTATGCGACATCGGGGAAGAATGCAGGTTGCTGGATAATGCCTTGGGAGAAAGAGGGGAAGGAGGCGCAGGAGGGGAAGGAGGCAAAGGATTCGGAGGAGACCGATTCATCGTCTCCGGAGGATCAGGCGAAGATTATTGTTCGATCTAACGGGACTGTGACTTACGTTGGGAAGGATATTGCCTACCAACTTTGGAAATTTGGATTGCTGGGGAAGGATTTTCGCTATGCGAAGTGGCCCGATCCTCCGGGCGGAAGAATTTTGTGGACGACTACTACGGGGCCGAATGAGCCCGGTGCGCCGCATTTTGGTGGCGTAGATGTTGTTTATAACGTGATCGATTCGCGGCAGGCTTACCTGCAGGACGTGGTGGCGGAGGGGGTGCGCGCGTTGGGCTATCCCAAGGAAGCCGATAATTCCATCCATTTTGATTATGAGATTGTGGCGCTGACGCCGCGATGCGCCGCGGAGATGGGATACGACATCAGCGAGGAAGAATCGAAATCGTATGTGGAGGTGAGCGGGCGCAAAGGGCTGGGCGTGAAGGCGGACGATTTGATCACGCGCATGCTGCAGGCTGCCGAAGCGCGGGTGCTGCAGAAGCAAGCGACGATGGCGCCGGAGGAGTTGGCAAAGACCGCGAATGCCCTGGCGGTTGGGGCGCTGCGTTTTTTCCTGCTGAAGTACACACGCAATACGATTATCGCGTTCGATTTTGAGGATGCGTTGAAGGCGGAGGGCGAAACGGGGCCTTACTGCCAGTATGCGGTGGTGCGTATTCGGGGCATTCAAAGGAAAGGTGCGGAAGTGGCCGCGGATCGGGCCGCGATCACGGGAGATTCCCTGAGGAGATTTCTGGAGGGGGCAGAGAACGCGGATGTTTGGGAACTCGTGTTGCTTGATGGTTCGTTGGATTATGCCGTGGATGCAGCGATTGGCGGGCAGGAGCCGGCGTTTGTGGCCAAGTATGCGTTCCAGTTGGCGCAGGCTTTTAACAATTTTTACCACAAGCACCATATTTTGTCGGAGACAGATGAGCAGAAGCGGGCGTTTCTGATTGCGTTGACGGAGTTGGTGGAAGAGGGGTTAGTGGGGACTTTGAAGATGTTGGGGATTGAAACGCCGGAGAAGATGTAGGGGTAGGGAAACAAGCGGATTTTCGGGTGGATTTGCGTGCGCTGGCATAAAGCCAGCGCTACATGGAAGATTGACAAACGTTGCGGTTAGAAAAAAGGAACACCCAAGACTCACAGGCAACGGCGGCGTGTGAGGCACCCAGGAAAGGAAAGACCCAGGTGCCGGCCTGAAGGCACGGCGCTACGCGAGGAGACCCCAGGACCCACCCTTCGCGAAGGGCGCTCAGAGTGGGGCACCAAATGTTGGGGGCGCAGTTGCGCTGCGCCCCTACTCGGCGGAGATTAGAGTGACATCACTAGTTGGACGATAGTGCGGAGGGCTACGCCGGTGGGGCCCTTGGCTAACCAGGGCTTGGCGTCGTCGTTCCAGGCTGTGCCAGCTATGTCGAGGTGGATCCACGGGGTGTCGCCGGCAAATTCGCGGATGAACCATGCGCCGGTGATGGAACCGCCGCCTTTGCCGCTGCCGATGTTCTGAATGTCGGCGAAGCTGCCCTTGATGAACTCGCGATATTCGTCGTCCATCGGAAGTTGCCACATTTTTTCGCCCGCTTGTTTGGCGCTGGCGAGCAGCTTGTCGGTCCACGCCTGGTCGGAGCCGAAGACGCCCACGTTTACGTTGGCCAGCGCCACGACGATTGCGCCGGTCAATGTGGCAGCGTCGATAAGATGCGTGGCGCCCAGTAGCTTTGCGTAGTGCACGCCATCGGCGAGGATCAGCCGGCCTTCGGCGTCAGTGTTGAGGACCTCGATGGTTTTGCCGGACATCGCGGTTTGGATGTCTCCCGGCTTTTGGGCTTTTCCGCCGGGCATATTTTCGGTGGCGGGGACAACGCAGATGACTTTGACGCTGGGTTTCAGCGCCGCGAGAGCGCGCATGATGCCGATCATTGTGGCGCCGCCGGCCATATCGTATTTCATCTTTTCCATACCATCGGAGGGCTTAATCGAAATACCGCCGGTATCGAAGGTGACTGCTTTCCCTACCAAGCCGACTACCGGGGCTCCGGGCTTAGGAGCTTGGGCTGGTGTGTAGGTAATCACAATCATGCGAGGAGGCTCGACGCTGCCTTGGGCGACGCTTAGCAGGGCACCCATTTTCAGATCCGTAATTTTCTTTTCGTCGAGGACTTCGACGGCTAGACCCGCTTCCTTGGCCATGGCTTCGGCTTTTTCAGCGAGGATTTTGGGAGTGAGCTTGTTCGAAGGCTCGTTCACGAGATCGCGCGCGAAATTTTGCGCATCGGCAATAATGCGACCGCGGGCAATTCCCTTCTCCCCGGCAGACTTTTCTGAATCGCTGTAGCCTGCAATGGCTGCGGAATCGATGGACTTGTGATTCTTTTTTTCGCTCTTATATTTATCGGTCTCAAAATCAGCGGTGACAAAGCCTTCGGTAATGGCCTGGGCAGTTTCTTCGTTAGTGGCGCCCTCGCGGACAGCGAACACAAAATTGTGAACCGAGCGAGATTTTAGATATCGCAATGCTACACCCGCAACTTTCCGCAGCGTGGCGGTGTTCAACTGCTCGCGCTTCCCTGCCCCGATGAGGAGGAGGCGGACGGCTTTGAGTCCCGCGGGCGCATGGATGAGAGTGGTTTCCAGCGATTTTCCGGTCAGCTCTCCGCTTTTGTGCAATCGAGAGAGCAGGCCGCCGGTGAGCTGGTCGAGTTCGGCAACGCGGCCTTGGGGGCCATTGTTATCTTCGAACACGCAAGTAACCAGCGCTTCGGTTCCCAGTGCAGCGATCGGCTTTAGTTCTAAGGTGATTTGCATGGTGTTTCTATCGCCTCCGGTTGCGATACATAGCTTGTTCCGCTTCCCGGCGAGCTTCCTTGGTGCGCTCGTCGTGGCGGCGGTCCCACGACTTCTTGCCCTGTGCCAGGGCGATTTCAACCTTGGCAATACCGTCGCGGAAATAAATCCGCAGGGGAATGACGGTCAAACCTTTGGATTCGATGCGGCCCGAAAATTTATGGATTTCACGTTTGTGAAGCAGCAATTTGCGTTCGCCAAGCGGCTCGTGATTCCACGGACCACCCGGCATGTATTGTGCAATGTGGGCGTTGACGAGAAAAGGGCCGCTGGGCTTGAAGTCCACGTACGCATCGCGGATGTTGGCCTTGCCTTCGCGCAGGGCCTTCACTTCCGTGCCGTGCAACACCAGACCCGCCTCCAGCTTCTCAAGAATATGGTAATTATAAGAAGCGGCACGGTTTTGAGCGACAATCTGCTCCCGTGGCGTTTTGGTGTCTTTGCCCTTCTCAGTTTTCTTAATAGGCTTGGTCACAATCTTTCATTTTACCTGATGATGCGTCTAAAGACAGTGAAGCGGAAGGGTGGCCCTAAGCCTTGCCCCTCGATCCTTCGTGGCTCGCTCCTTGCAGGTGGTTTCGGGTGGTCTAACTCGCGGACAAGCCCCACTGCAACGGTCAGGGGACATTGATACATGGAACGATGGCTTAAGAGAAGCGGTTCGTGGCGGCCTGCTTGCCGGGCTGATAAGGCCGATGCTAGACTCCAAAGGCAAGGAACGACGGAGTTTGCTTCCAGGACTAATCCCGGAGAGTCTATGCGCCGCTGGAGTTTGTTGATGGTCTGGATTGCTGTGGGAGTGGCGCTTGCCGGCTGCCCCAAACATGGCAATGGCAATCAGAGCTACAAGGCCGGCGAAAAAGCTGAGGACCTGAAGGACTACGACGCCGCAGTGGATTATTACGGGAAAGCCCTCGCTGCAGACCCACATAACCCTTTTTATCGCATCAAGCTGAACGACGCCCGTTTCCAAGCCGGTCAAATCCACCTTCATCAGGGCCTGAAGTTACGCGAAAAGGGTGATTTACAGGGGGCGATTTCGGAGTTTCAGCGCGCACAGATCCTCGATCCTT
Organism: Candidatus Acidiferrales bacterium; assembly: GCA_963709705.1. Classification (GTDB taxonomy): domain Bacteria; phylum Acidobacteriota; class Terriglobia; order Acidiferrales; family UBA7541; genus Acidiferrum. The sequence goes on along the minus strand of CAVPXU010000008.1, from coordinate 209,489 downwards.
CCAGCCAGATTAACGACCAGGAATTGAAGAAAACTTTGGACATGCTTGCGGAACGCGCGCGCGCCAGCGAGCAACAAAGCGAACAACCACTGATGGAAAATGGCGAGGCTACGCTGGCTTCCGCGCCGCCGGAATTGAAGCCGCTGTCGCGCGCGCCGCTTAACCTGAAAATGGCGAACGACACGAAGGTGGTTTTTGACACCATTGGCAAACTGGCGGGTATCAACGTGATTTACGATCCCGACCTGCAGGCGCGGCGAATTCCGTTCGAAGTGAGTAACGCGACGCTGGAGCAGGCGCTGGACATTGCAGCTCTGGAGAGCAAGACGTTCTGGAAGCCGATCACGGAAAACACCATCATGGTGATTCCGGACCAAACGCAAAAGCGCCGAGATTATGAAGAGCAGGTGGTACGCACGTTTTACCTGAATAACGTGGCGGTGGCGCAAGACCTTACGGAAATTACGACCGGCCTTCGGCAATTGCTGGATTTGAAGCGGATTTCGCAGGTGAATGCGCAGAATGCGATCGTGGTGCGCGACACTCCGGATAAACTGGAGCTGATCGATAAAATTATCAAAGATATCGACAAAGCCAAGCCTGAAGTGATCATCCAGGTGGAAATTCTGCAGGCCAGTACGGATAATTTGAAGAATCTGGGAATCCTGCCGCCGCAAAACATCAGTGCGACGATCAATCCCAACAACTCGACCACCAGTAGCTCGACCACGACCACGACGACCGGAACACCCAACGGCATCCAACTGAACCAATTGACACACCTGAATCAGAGCGACGTGGTGTTAACCATACCGAGCGCCACTGCCAATTTCCTAATGACGGATTCTTCGACCAAGATTATTCAGAATCCGGAGATTCGAGCGCTGGATGGACAGCAGGCGAAACTGAACATCGGGCAGCGCGTTCCCGTCGCAACGGGCAGCTTCCAGGCGGGTGTCGGCGTCGGAACGACGGCCGTCAACCCGTTGGTCAACACGCAATTCCAGTACATCGATGTCGGCGTGAATATCGATGTGACGCCGCATATCCATCCGAATCGTGAAGTGAGCATGAAGCTGCAGGTGGAAGTTTCCTCCGTGGCGAGCTATGCGACCATTGGCGGCATTCAGCAGCCGGTGATCGCGCAGAATAAAACGCAGCAGGAAATCCGGCTTAAGGAAGGCGAAGTCAGTATCCTGGCGGGCTTGATTCAGCGCACCGACACCAAGACATTGAACGGCTGGCCGTGGCTGGCGAATGTTCCGATCATGCGCTATTTGTTCTCCGCGGATAATACGGAGTTGCAGGACAGCGAGGTGCTGATCGTTCTGACGCCTCGCATCGTGCGCATGCCCGAGTGGACGAAGGCGAATCTGCGCGCGCTGTATTCGGGCACGGAAACGATGCCGTCGGTTCGCAAAGAATTGGACGTGAAAACGCCGAGTTCGAATCCGTCTCCTTCAGCTACGACGCCAGGCGCGGTGGCTCCGGCTAGCTTTTCGAACCCGGGCGGAGCGCCGCCAGTTAACCAGGTTACGCCTCCGGGCGCTGCGGCAGTTCCGGCGACCGGTGTGGCACCCGCTCCCGCGGTTAACACGCCGCGAATTCACTTTGAACCCGCGATGCTGAATCTGAGTCCTGGACAGACTTCGACGGTTGGAATTGCGGTCGAGAACGTGTCTGACCTGTTCTCAATACCGCTGATGATCCAGTACAACCCCGCGGTGATCAGCATTGAAGAAGCCCGCCATGGCACTTTCCTTTCCGGCGGCACACAGGAAATCGCTGTGGTGCAGCGAGTGGACAAGGAGCACGGGCAGGCCATTATTTCCGCGACGCGCCAGCCGAACACTCCGGGCGTAAGTGGAAGCGGCACGTTGCTGGGCATCGTGATTAAAGCGATCGGTCCGGGGACTTCGAATCTGTCGATTGTGCAGGTGAATGCCAAGGATTCGCAGCAACGCTCGATCCCGCTGGTAACGACGGAAGCAACGGTTCGCGTGCAGTAACCTTGCTCTTTGGGCATCCAATGCGTGTGATTCATCACAAGCGGCAAAAAAGTTCAGAAGCAGGGATGACGCTGCTTGAGCTGATTGTTACCTGCGCGATCCTGCTGGTTATCTCCACGGCGGCGCTGCCGATTGCGCGCTGGACGGCTTACCGTGAACGCGAAAAAGAGTTGCGGCGCGATTTGCTGGACATGCGAGAGGCGATTGACCGTTACAAAGACCTGGCCGATCGTGGCCAAATCCGCGTGGACATTTTGACTGGCGGTTACCCTCCGGACCTGGAGACGCTGGTCAAGGGAGTTCCGCTGGCTGGGGCGGCGGGCGGTGCGCAGGGCAAGAAGATTCACTTTCTGCGGAGCATTCCGATTGATCCGATGACCAAAGAGGCCGATTGGGGTTTGCGCTCGGTGGAAGACGATCCGGACTCGACGAGTTGGGGCGGCAAAGATATTTTCGATGTGTATTCGAAGTCGACGGGCACGGCCATGGATGGGACAAAATATTCGGATTGGTGAAATGATGCAGGGACGTACATTCATTCCGTTGCGTTTTCGCCGCGGCCGTTCGGGTGGCAATGCTGCGTTTCGCGGACAACGCGGCTTCACGCTGATCGAATTGATGATTGTGATTGCGATCATCGCCATTCTGGTGGGAATGGCTGCTGGAATTTATTCGAGAACGATTCAGCATGCGCGCGAATCGGTGTTGCGAAAAGACCTGCAGACGATGCGGGAAGCCATCGACAATTACACGCTGGACAAGCAGCAGGCTCCGCAATCGTTGCAGGATCTGGTGGACGCGCATTATCTGCGTCAGGTGCCGATCGATCCCGTGAATCAACAAGAGGACTGGGTGCCTCATTATGGCGATGCGGTTCTGTCACCGGATCAAAGCAGCACTGGCATGGACGATGTGCATTCCGGGTCGGATCAGGTGGGAAGCGACGGGACGGCGTACAACACCTGGTGATTTTCGCTGCGACGTTAGGATAATGTAGCGGTTGTGGGTTGTGTGCGAGCAGGGCTGGGCAAAATCCCTAGAAAATTGACGGAATCGTGGCACTCCGCTATAGTGATTATGCGGGGTGGAGCAGCCTGGTAGCTCGTCGGGCTCATAACCCGAAGGTCGTCAGTTCAAATCTGACCCCCGCAACCATTTAACTTAGTTCAGATACAACGGCTTAGGAGACTCCACTCCTAGGCCGTTTTTCTTTTGGCGTCCATTTACGTCCAACTGGCGTCCAATTGCGTCCAAAACTCCCCAGACCGCATTACCCAATTGAGCCGCGACACGCTTTCCGTCCTCGCTGATCACATGTGTGTAAACCGATTCTGTGACTGGCGAACCGTCGGCGTGGCCGAGTCTCTCCTGGCGTAACTTTTGAGGAGCTCCGAAGCTGCTCATCAATGTGGCGTTCCCGTGACGCAGAATGTAGAAGCCATCACCGCGAGGCAATTGAATGCCGAGCGCTTTTAGTAACGGCTTGAACTTTCGTTTGAGAAGCAAATTCTGGTCCCACGGTGTTCCATTGCGCGTCGCAAAAAGCAGCCGGCGTTCATTGGGACGCCAGGACGTCAGAAACGTTTTCAAGTGCTCGCAGGCGTGTAGCGATAGCTCAACGACCCGAATGGAATCGTTCGTTTTCGGATCGCCTAATTTCCCGCGCCATGCACTCCGTTGCACTTGAAGTAGTCCGCGTTCGAGATCCAGGTCGTCCACGGTCAAGCCACAGAGTTCACCGGGTCGTAAGCCGGTTTCTGCCGCGAGTCCGTAGAACGTCCGGTATGGCTCTTTTGCCGCCGCGATGATGAGTTGGATTTGTTGTTGTGATGCGAAGTAACGCTGTACCCGCTTACTGTCAGGGAGCACAACGCCTTCCATGACGTCATGAGCGACGTAGTGCCAAGCTTTCGCCGTAGCCCACATGCTCTGGAGTGTGATGCAGATGTTTCGAGTGGTTTTCGGGGAGACTGCCGAGCAGGAAACGAAATGTTGGACAAGTTCAGGGTTAACGTCCTTCATCGCGTATTCACCCAAGAACGGAACGAGGTGCTTCCGAATATGGGTGCGATAGTTGATGGCCGTTGATTGCCCGTATTGACTCAACACGTCCCTTTCCCACTTCTTTGCGAAGTCTCTGAATCTGGCCGTCGGTCGCGGGCGATAACTGAGATCGTTGACATGCTCGATCTGCCTATCCAACTCACGCTGCGCAAGCCGTTTCGTTGGATATTCACGGCGGGTCCCTAACTCCTTCTGTACCCGAACACGTTTACGAGCGCCGTCAATAAGAACATCTTCGCGCCATCGGCCAAACCAAATTTCCCCTTCCGACCACAACTGTCCTTTCTGATACCTCTTTCGTGCCATCGAGCCTCTTTCGCTCGATGACTCAATTGCCCTATGAGGCGAGAGTTTATCAGAATTTGCGTTCATCACTCGGTGCATTGAGGACGTCACTCTGGAAAAATTGTGTTCCGCCTCTAGACTTCCGTACGGCCGAACATCCGCGGGTCTTCCCTTCTCGTCTCACCTGTGGTCTCGTTAGCGCTTCAAGCCCTATTTACCGTTTCAAAGAGAGATCCACCGTTGGACTTAGGATGGTCACCATTGCCGTTGTGCTCGTCCAGCCAAACACGAAATTCATCGTCCTTTCTAAAAACAAGCTTCAACGCTTCACTCACAACATAGGATTCTGAGGAATCAATGAACTCGGCGTACTTCGCGAGCTTCGTCTTGATCTCCTCATCAACCCGCAGTTGGAGTGTTTCATTCTTCGGTGGTTTGGGTGCTGCTTTGAGAATTGCCATGCGGTTTTCCTTTCCTGCATGCGCACGTTATTAATGTGCGCATGCAAACTTGTTTGGTTGGACTCTGCGCCGTCGCTACGAACGGTCGTGTGAGTAGCACAATGGGCTGGAGCGACCCTTGCGGTCTTTTGGCAATAAGCATTTGGCCAAAAGCGGGGTCGCTCCAGCCCATTCCGGGGTTTTCCCCGTGTCCAATCCGATTCATAACTTCCGTGTCGCGCGTGGTTTTGCCACGCATCCGAGGTGACGGCATTAGTGACTGCGACAGTGACGCGTGTCCTTCGCGCACTCGTCACCGTGTCTTCACTCAGATGAAAATTGAGGAACGATGATCGGCCTGTCGATTTCGATAATCTCCTCGTGCATTCCGAGAATTGATGAGGCGGGAGCGACCCCACGGAACTGGTGACGCACCGTGCGGCAAAGGGTGGGGTCGCTCCCGCCTCATCCGAGGTTTTGGCCGCGTTCCCACTGCGTGGCCTTTCTGCATTTATCTTGCTGCTTTTTCCGCAGTTCGCCACTTCCAAGCGGTGAAGCTTGTCGCCTTGGATTAAGTGAAGTTGAGAGGTGAAGCACACTTCACCGGTCTGCGGAATATCCGCTGCGCTCTCGTGCTGAAATCCCCGGTCCGGGAGATCCACAGCTCTTCGATCCGGTTCCGACCAACGTCCCGTCGCAAACCAATGTCCAGGCAAGGACCGGAGATCGAACTGCTCCGCGGACAGCAGGGCAAAGGCCGTCCGCTTCCATCCCAGTCGGCTGGCGTGCTTCGGGGACTTGGTGGCAGGTAACAGAGGGTGACACATCAGGTTTTTCCCTCGGTAGAAGGGGATAAGCAGCAATTTCTCCCTCTATGTATCTAATCAGCGCAGAGAAGGGAAAACGTGTCGCGTAAAATCGAAAATTGTTTAAATTTCCCCAAAAAACAGGAACCCTAGTCAATTGTCGGGAGCCTCGCATTGAGGGGCGGCGCAAAGAACATCCGAGAACGGTTTAATCAGTGTGAGGGCGACTGGGGAGAGAGATGTTTACTGTCAACGTTGCTAGGAGTAATGCACCCTGGAATTACAATCGGAGCAGTGTTTCGATGAGTTGCTCGATCTTTCTGCCACAGGCGGCAGCTTGCGCATAGTCGTTTGGTACGCCTTGGCCATTCTGGTATAGCAGGCCGATGTTGTTTACTACGGTACCGTTTTAGGCCCACGAGAAGCGTCAACCGCTAAAATCCAGCCTGGAAATTTCCGACGGATTAAAGAGGCTGCTTACAATACCAAGCACTTCCACAGCTTGTGATTACCGTACTTGACGCCCATTCGTGGCTCGTATACCATGCCGCCACTTTTCAAGACTAGGACCCTTCGATTTTGAATCGGGCTTTATGAGCTAGCAAGTTTGGCCTGGGCGCCAGCTTACTTCGGCGGCCGTGGAGGTTGTGTCTATGCTGCCGAAAGAGTGGGTACTGCCCAAGGTCATCTTGTTCCGCTTCCTCAGGCTCCTCGTCGCTCATATTGCGTTTGGGGGCGCTTCCTCGATAACAAGCAGGTCGCTCACCGGAAAGAGTGGCCCTTCTCCTGTCAGGCCAGTGACTCTGCAAATTCGTCCTTCCTTCCCAAACGTATGCTTTTGTCGCGTACACGGGAAAACCGTTGATTTGCGCAAAACAATTCACTTGGCGCTATTTGCGTGCCCATCGTTACAGCAAGGATTCTCATTCCCCGGAGAGGTCACTGCATGAAAAGCAAAACCTTCAACTCTATTACTGCTGAGCTAACCACCTGCAGTGATGTTTCTACGCCAATCCAGGGCTATGTGGCAAGAATCCTTCTGGGAGCTTCGCTTTTTGTGGCTTGCTTTCTCTGGGCAAGTTCAGCAAAAGCCGCGCCGGTGATAGAGCTGATGACACCACAATCTGGGCCAGTAGGAACATTGGTTGTCATCGTAGGAAGTGGCTTTGGGGCATCGCAGGGAACCAGTACAGTGACGTTTAATGGCACACCGGTGACTTGGGTCTCCTGGAGTGCAACCAGCTTGCAAGTTCAGGTTCCTGCCGGGGCTAGCTCGGGCAACGTGGTCGTTACAGTCAGCGGAAAAGCTAGCAACGCAGAGAGCTTCACGGTTACGCCGTCTCCGACCATAACGGGCTTGTCACCTACTTCAGGGGCAGTCGGCGCAACGATAACAATCACCGGGAGCAGTTTCACGGCTGGCGGCACTCAGTCGCCTCAAGTAGTGTTTAACCCTGAGCTCTACGCAAGCCCGATAAGTTCGACCGACACATCGATTACGGTGGCGGTTCCCGCAGGTGCGGCGACCGGAGATCTCCTTGTCTCGGTGGGTGGTGGGAACAGCAACAGCGTTCTTTTCACGGTTACATCTTCGGACCCAAGCATCAGCAATCTGACACCCGGCGCAGGCGTGGTGGGCACTTCGGTAACAATTACTGGCACAAACTTCGGTACGTCGCAGGGCACCAGCACGGTCACATTTAATGGGACAACTGGAACTCCCACGAGTTGGAGTGCGACTTCCATTAAAGTGCCCGTCCCCACCGGCGCTACGACCGGCAACGTGGTGGTGACGGTTGGCGGTGTGGCAAGTAACCCATACGGTTTTGAGGTGGGAACTGCGGCACCAAACATTACCAGCATCTCGCCAACCTCGGGTGCAGTAGCTACGTCGGTGACAATCACGGGCACTGGCTTTGGCTCGGCACAGGGTGCAAACACCGTGAACTTTAACGTAGTGTCGGGTGTGCCGACTAGTTGGAGCGCGACTCAAATTAAAGTTCCTGTGCCGAAGGGCGCCACGACTGGAAGCGTCGTGGTAACGGCTAGCGGGACTGTGAGCAACAGTGTCAACTTCACTGTTCCTGGAACAGGACCAAGCGTTACGAGTGTGTCCCCCAGTTCGGGCCCAGTAGGGACATCGGTGACGATCACCGGAACGAACTTCGACGCGACGCAGGGAACGAGCACCGTAACGTTCAATGGCATAGCGGCCACGGCCACGGGCTGGAGCCCGACGTCGATAGTGGCAACGGTACCTTCTAGTGCTACGAGCGGCAGCGTAGTGGTTTCGGTCGATGGCACTGCGAGCAGTGGGATCAGCTTCACTGTAGCCCCGAGCATCACGAGTTTATCTCCCACTTCAGGAGCGGTTGGAACATCCATCACGATTTCAGGAACCAGCTTTGGCTCAATCCAGGGCACAAGCACCGTGACGTTCAACGGGACTGTCGCAACTCCGACAAGCTGGGGAGCCAGTTCCATCACCGTAGCGGTTCCGAATGGAGCCACGACGGGGAATGTAGTTGTGACCGCTTCAGGCGTGGCCAGCAATGGAGTCAGTTCGGCGCGTGTCAACCACCTTGAGACAGGTGCTCACGGAATTTAGTGAGCTATTCATGGGTGCTGGGCCGGCTTATTGATCCAGACTTCGGCGGGGATTTGGGGTGGTTTCGGGGCGCTTCGCACGAAGCGCTCCGGGTGACGTTGGTAAGCAACATCGAGCACATCTTGCCGTTGCCGTAAGACGCTTTCCGCTTGGCCATAGTGAACCATCGCTGGCGTCAACAAGCCGATGCCAGAGTGACGATGCTCTTCGTTATACCACCGAAAAAAACTCTGACAGAAAGCGCGACTGTCCTGGATGCACCCAAAGCGGTCCGGGAACTCCGGCCGATACTTTAGGGTTCGGAATTGGCTCTCGGAAAAGGGATTGTCGTCCGAGACGTGCGGTCGACCGTGCGTCTTCGTGACACCCAGGTCGGCGAGTAAAAAAGCTACCGGTTTGGACCTCATCGAGGTGCCGCGGTCGGCATGCAGGGTGAGTTGACCGGGCTGGATGTCTTGTTTCTTGCAACTTTCCTCGATCAGCCGCTTGGCCAGCTCAGAGCTTTCGCGATAAGCGACCATCCAGCCGGTGACGTAACGACTGAATATATCCAGCAGGACATACAAGTAGAAGTAACTCCATTTCGCTGGGCCGAGTAGTTTGGTTATATCCCAGCTCCAAAGTTGATTCGGAGCCGTGGCCAACAGTTCCGGCTTCTGGTAGGGCGGATGCGTCAACTGATCGCGGCGCTCGCGAACCTCGCCTTGCTCGTCGAGCAAGCGATACATGGTGCGAATCGAGCAGTGATATTCGCCTTCATCGAGCAACGTCGCATAAACAGCGGCTGGAGAACGATCCTGGAAACGTTCTTCGTGTAGACGAGCCAGGACCGCTTCCCGTTCCGCCGGGTGGAGTGCTCGTGCCGGCGAAGGCCGCGGGGATGCTACGGCGGGAGCAGCAGCCTTACGGCGCTGTCCGTAGTAAGACGCCCGCGGCATCCACAGAACTTGGCAAGCCGCGCTGGTGCCCACGTCGATCGCCAGTTCGGTGACCGCAGACATCAGGATTTCTCGTCCGGGTCCACGTCGGGAAGCGGGTTCCCCAACAGCGCAGCGACTTTTTTTTGAACGTCGATGATGATCTCCGCTTTGCGGAGTTTTTCCGTCAATCGGCCGACCTGACGGCGTAGCTGCTGAACTTCTTCTCCGAACGGGTTGTGCTTTGATTTCGGTCCGCGCCGTCGTGCGGTCAACGCTTCGCGAATACCGCTGGATCGTTCTCGCCGCCAGGTGGTGAGCAACGAGTAGTACAAGCCTTCCCGGCGAAGAAGAGCACCGAGAGCACCGCGTGTCGCTGCAGCGGCATCGGCTTCCTCGAGAATGCGTTGCTTATATTCAGCTGTGTAGGTACGACGCTTGGCTTTGGCTACCACCTCAGGGTCCGGCCGCGAAGCTGCCCCCGAATCGGCGCCTGCTTTGGCTGCCGCGTCACTCCGCTGCGGCTCGCCAGGAGGCGAGCCTTCGCTTCGTTCCGCGGCAGCCAAACCCCCAGAGGAAAGAACAACACCAAGAGAATTCCCATTCATCTCTGCTTGCTTCTTTCTCGCCCTACTCTTCATTAATTAAGAGTACTAAACCTGTCTCAGAGATGTTGGCACGGAGGGGTTTTGCGGTGTTGCCAACACCAAGCATCACGAGTTTATCTCCCACCTCAGGAACGGCTGGAACATCAGTCACGATTACAGGGAACAATTTTGGTGCGACACAGGGCACAAGCACTGTGACATTCAACGGAACAACGGGAACGCCGACGAGTTGGAGCGCAACGGGCATAGTGGTGCCGCTGCCGAGCGGAGCCACTACGGGAAACGTGGTCGTGACGGTCGGGGGAATCGCGAGCAACGAAGTGGCATTCACGGTGGTCGTGCCGCCAAGTATTGCGAGTTTGAGCCCGAGTTCGGGGACGGTTGGAACATCCGTGACGATTACGGGGAACAATTTTGGTGCGACACAGCGCACGAGCACGGTGACATTCAACGGGACAGTGGGAACGCCGACGAGTTGGAGCACGACTAGCATCGTCGTCGCGGTGCCGAGCGGGGCCACAACGGGGAATGTCGTAGTTAAAGTGAATGGCATAGCCAGCGGCGGAATTAGCTTTGCGGTCCAATTAGGCGGTTTCGTGGCCACCACTGGACAAATGGCGGCTTCTCGGTACGGACAGACAGCCACTCAATTGATAACAGGGCAAGTTCTGATCACAGGAGGAATGAGCACTTCCAGCGTAGTGAACACCGCAGAGCTTTACACTCCGTCGAGTCAGACCTTTGCTCTGGCCAGTCCGATGAATGTCGCGCGATGGTTGCACACGGCCACACTACTGAATGACGGAACTGTATTGATCGCAGGCGGCTCGGACCTAGCGAACCAAGAAACGTTGGACACTGCCGAAATCTATAATCCGGTAGCAGGAACATTCACCCTTCTATCCGCGACGCTGAATACGGCCCGAGTTGGACACACGGCAACATTACTGAGCAATGGTCAAGTCCTGATTGTAGGAGGTTATGACCCAGAGACGGGCATCATCGCGGATGCGGAACTCTACGACCCCATCGCGCAAGTGTTCATCGACCTGGGCGACACGAATACTCCTCGGTACAGACACACGGCAACCCTGCTCGAGACTGGCCAAGTCCTGATCGCAGGTGGCGAAACAGACCCGACTCCTACGGCCGCCCATAATAACGCCGAAATCTTCAATCCGGCGACTTGGACCTTCATTCCGCTTTCGGCAACTATGACCACGGCCCGCGAAGGCCACGCAGCAACACTACTGAACAACGGGCAGATTCTCATCACCGGCGGCGACCTCCCTGGAACGGGCTCGCTCAACACTGCGGAGAGCTATGATCCCATAGCGAACTCCTTCACGGCTGTTTCTTCCACGATGACGACACCCAGGATTTATCATGACGCAGTGCTTTTGAACGGTGGCCAGGTCCTGCTCTCCGGAGGAGAGGATGACGCGGGTGGAAATAGCACCGCGCTCAACACTGCGGAGGTTTTTAACCCAACCGCCCTAACGTTCACGGCGGTTCCCGGAAACATGACGAGCACGCGCGAACATCAAATGGCCACGCTACTCAATGATGGAACGGTTCTTGAAGATGGGGGGACCGACGGCACGAATATTTTCAATACGGCCGAAATCTACACCGCGAGTAAATTGACGGGGCTAACCAGCATCGCGGTTTCACCCGCCTCCCCGTCGGTCCCGACTGGAACTCAACAGCTTTTAGTGGCTACGGGTACTTTCAGTGATGGGAGTATTCAAGTGTTGTCATCCGTGCTGTGGAGTTCTTCATCGCCCAGCGTATCTCTGGTGAGTAACGATGCGACTGATGCAGGCTTCACAACGAGCATCGCGCCAGGAACAGCGACAATTACCGCGACCGGAGCCGGAATCAGTGGATCGTCGACGGTAACCGTTGCCGCTCCTTCCCTGGTTTCGATTACGCTGAATCCGCAGAGCCCCACGTTGCCTTTGGGAACGGCCCAGCAATTCTGTGCAACGGGAACCTACTCAGACGGGAGCGTTCAAGATCTCACCTCGACGACAACGTGGACCTCTTCATCTCCTTCAGCCACCGTCAATAGTGCTGGTCTGGTCACCGGAGTTCAGCTAGGGACCAGTGTCATTCAAGCCAGCTCAGGTTCCATAAACTCTTCCACAAGCGTCACGATTAGTTCTCCAGTATTGGTTTCGCTTACCCTCACTCCGTCAACCTCTACGATTGCCTATGGAGCAAGTCAACAATATCAGGTGATTGGTACTTACACCGACGGCAGCGTCAGCAATGTTACAAATTTGATGAGCTGGTTCGCAGTCCCGTCAGAGACCGCGTCTGTGAATGGCACAGGGTTGGCAACTGGTATTGCACAGGGTCCCGCGACCATCACAGCAGCGAACGGCGTCCTTTTTGCCGCTGCCAGCCTTACCGTGCAAGCACAAGCTGCTCCGAGCCTGGTTTCGGTGGTCGTGACCCCTAGCCAAGCAAGCTTGCCGATTGGTAGCCCCCAACAGTTCGTTGCCACCGGCAACTATTCCGATGGGAGCACGCAGGATCTCACGTCAACGGTGACATGGACCTCCTCGAGTACAGCAGTAGCCAGCATCAGCAGTTCTGGGCTGGCGACTGCCTCGACCCAAGGCAACAGCACGCTCACGGCAACTTCTGGCTCGCTTACCGGGAATGCGACTATTTCCGTTACGGCAAGCACGCTGGCGCTTAATACCAGCCGGTACCAGCACAGCGCCACGCTTCTGAACAATGGCTCGGTGTTGATTGCAGGTGGGGTGAGCTGTCCTTCCGCTGGCTCCTGTACGTATTTGAATACCGCCGAGCTGTACAGCCCTGGTTTGGGGACATTCGCCTATACGGGAAACTTGGCAACCGCTCGCTCTGCACCGGCTATCTTGTTGGGTAACGGCAAAGTGCTCGTCGCGGGGGGTTACAGCTGCGACGCAAATGGAAATTGCGCCTCACTGAGCAGCGCAGAAACATACGATCCCAATTCCAGTACCTTTACAAGCGCGGGAAACATGATCATTGATCGTTATGGCCACACGATGACACTGCTCGCTAATGGCAAGGTGTTGATCGCGGGAGGCGAAATTTGCAGTTCCTCCACATCCTGCGCCGCCCTAAACACTGCTGAACTCTATGATCCAGTGGCGGGAACTTTCACGGCGACGGGCTCCCTCAATGCAGCTCGATTCAACGCCAGCGCCGCCGTGCTCAGTTCGGGCCAAGTGTTGATCGCTGGAGGGTTCAATGGGAGCACTTATCCCGCGGCCGCTGAACTATACGACCCTGTTGCCGGTACCTTCAGCGTCACGGGAAGCCTGAACACCCCACGCGCTTATGCTACTGCCACGTGGCTTGGAACTGCCGACATGGTATTAATTGCAGGTGGCTCCACCTGTAGTTTACCGGGCTGCCCAGTAGCCTCTACTGAGTATTACCAAAATGGGTCGTTCACCTTCTTGAACAATATGACCGTTTCGCGGCTTAATCAGACGGCCACGTTGCTGACAAACGGCCAGTTGTTCCTCGCCGGCGGATTCGACTCCTGCAGTTCCTCGTGCGTATCGGACGCGACTAGCGAGCTGTATAATCCACAAACCTTTAGTTTCACCTCCAGCCAGGCATTGACGACCGGTCGGTCCGGCCACACAGCAACGTTACTCACCGACGGTAGTGTGCTTTTGGTGGGCGGGATCAACAACGGTGAGACGTTGGCAAGCACTGATTTATACCAACCGCCAAGCCTGGCACTGCCCGGATTATCGTCAATCGCCATCACTCCTTCAAACAGCCCCTTGTCTGTAGGCTCAACTCTGCCGCTAGCGGCCAGCGGCAACGGAAGCTCTTCCAACGTGCTTCAACCGGTGATATGGAGTTCCTCTTTACCGTCGGTGGCGACCGTCAGCAATGCCGTGGGAAGCGCGGGGATTGTGAATGCGCTGAGCGCTGGCACCACAACCATTACAGCGGCGGTAGGAACAATAAGTGCTACGGCTCAGATTACAGTAACTGCGCAACTAGTCTCGATCACGGTGACGCCAGCCAACCCGTCAGTCGCTCTGAACTCATCACAATCGCTCCAGTTGACAGCGATGGGCAACTATTCGGACGGAAGTTCTAACGATCTCACCCTCTATGCGGTTTGGAGTGACTCGAACAGTTCGGTTGCTACAATCTTGCCGAACCTAGCCGGACTGAGCTCAGCAATTACGCTGGTGCCCGTCGGCGTCGGAACTACAAATCTAACTGCAACATTCGGTGGCGTTTCCGCTTCCACTGCCGTCAGCGTACTTGCACCGCCAACACCTGCGGCACCAAGTATTGTCAGCGTGTCACCTGTAACGGCCTCAGCCGGGACCCAAGTAACCATCAGCGGCTCCGGTTTTGGGGCTAGTCAGAGCGCAGGCGCGGTCTGGCTAGGTACCAATTTGGGCGCAGTACTTAGCTGGAGCGATGGGCAGATCGTCGCGAACGTTACGACTGGTTCTAGCTCGGGTGTAGTTCAAGTTCAGCAAAGCGGAGTCTCCTCAAACGCTGTCCTCTTCACGATAAACGCGGCGACAATTTCGAGTGTCACACCAACGAACGGCGTCCCTGGAACACAGGTCACAATCATCGGTTCGGGTTTCGGAGCGGTGCAGGGCAGCGGTGTCGTCTGGCTGGGGAACACACCTGGCTCAGTAACAAGTTGGAGCGATGGGCAGGTCCTAGCAACAGTAGCCACGGGCGCGGCGTCGGGATCAGCACAAATTCTACAAAACGGAGTGTGGAGTAACTCCGTCGCTTTCACAATAAACTTGCCGCATATTGCAAGCATCAGCCCCAACTCGGGAACCACGGGCACCCAGGTAACGATCACCGGAAATGGCTTCGGAGCCTCGCAGGGAAGTGGGGTGATCTGGATAGGGAATATGCCTGCGACGGTTATGAGCTGGACTGATGCACAAGTTGTAGCGGGTGTTGCGTCCGGTGCAGCGAGTGGTATCGTCAAAATCCAGCAGAGTGGGATTTGGAGCAATGCCGTTACCTTCAGCGTTTCTGGCGGCGAGGGCACTGGGACCTCGGTAACGCTCAGTCCAAATGTGATTAACATGTCGGTCAATACGACCAGCTCGATTCAAGCCCTGAATGCCAGAGGCCAGTCGGTCAGCGGCTTGACGTGGACCTCTAGCAATACGGCGGTTGCAACACTTTCGACTGATGACCCGCCTATAATCACCGCTGTAGCGGCCGGCAATACAACGATTACCGCTGGAAGCGCCTCCGCCGACGTGACAGTATGGCCCACAATCTCGTTGCCGGCAGGAACAGTCCTTTGTTCAAATCCAGGAGACACCTCCGGTGTCATAAGCATTGTGCCCGCAGTCCCAAGCGCGACAGGCGTGGCGGACGTGTTCGCCCTACAAGCGGACGGAAACGTGTGGGCTATTACCAGCAGCTGTATGACTGCCTGGACTGCTTATGTCGGCACAAACAACACTCTTATCCCTGATTTTCAAGGTGGCCTCGTAGTAGCCAACGGGCAGTCCATTTACAAACTCGACGGCATTACCGGTCTACCATATCCGGCTTACAATTCTGTTTCCGGCAGTTCGCTTCCCACCCCGGTGCTTCACACGGACGGTACCATCTTCACGGTAGATGGTGCCACGGTGGTTGGGATCAATCCACTGACGGGACAACCAAATGTCAGCGTTCAAATAGATCAATCGACTTTTGCCGATACTACTCTCGGTCAGCTGGAAGCTTGTTATGACAGTCCCCTGCCCCGGCAGAACGGGTCGAACACGAATTCTTCCAATGAACCTCCAAAAATCGGAAGCCTAATTATCGCAGGAGACGGATATGCCTATATACCTTACGTTTTCGAAAATGAAAATTCTGTCGCAGCGACGGTCGCGAATCCCACAAACAATAACTGCAACGCTATGAACTTAGAGACTGAAGACGAACATTTAAGGTTGCTTCGCGTGGGAACAGGTGGCGATTCCTATGTAATATCCTTGGGTGACTGGATTTCTAGCGGTTATACTCCGTATGCCTTTACCGCGTCTCAGTCAGCGCCGGTTCCGAACGCATATTCTCTTCTTCAAACGACCCCGATCACCAACGCCAATACTGGTGTCCTTTATAGCTGGGAGGTGGACACACCAGCCTATTGTGCCTCCGAAACGAACGGCATTGAAAGCGGGTGCGTGAACGAAACCAGCACGTTTAATTTCGCTACAACATCCGGGGCCGGGCTGGCTTACCAGGGTACTTTAAACATCCCGGGACAATATGCACCTCTACAGCCGGTTCTGCAGCGCGCAGACGCATCCTATATTGATACGGACGGCACCAATATGTACGCTTTTACGCCGTCCGGTTCGCTTTTGTGGACAGTGCCGAACGACACCCCGCAGTTTGCGACTTCGGACGGAGGAGTGGTGGGTACGTCGGGAATCAGCTATGACCAATACGGGAATGCCACCGGCCAATACGGTAGTTTACCAACGTACTCGTGGAAGGGCGCCTATCAACTTGGCTCAGCCGAATCGGTAGAACCGGCTTTTGACTTGGCGGACATCGCGCCGAATCCGGGATCTGTAGCAAAAGGGAATCTCACGGGGAATGGTTTTGCGCTACGCAACCATACATTCGGTCTGGTTTTTTGCAACACAGGCCCTGGTGGGGACGGGCAATGTCCGTCCAACGTAACTCCCATGACATTCTCGTACATTCCGGAGATTAAAATGGATGATACCAATTACAACAAGGGTTGCGACTTTAGTGTGGCCTTATCATGCGACAAGAATACCGCCCATCCCGAATGGGTTAATGCAATCAAAGTTCAAGCCCTCAATGCGTACACGGCGGCATTCGCCCAGCTCCCTGCCATCGTAAGCCACAAAGTCCAAGCTCCTATCACGACCCTGTATGGCGGGTCGGACAATCCGCCCTTTGAACATGTCGTATATGTGGACGGGTCTTGGTTCACATGGAATGGCGGGCCAGTGCCTGGTTATACCAGTGCCCGTACGTGGAGCCGAGTCTTCTACACGATCGTGATTTTTAATGGGGAGGAATTACTTGGCACTTATGGGAACCTACCAGATTTTACCCCCCCGTTTAGCGATGCCACAAACATGCTGAAACTAGTAACTGCAATCGGTACGGGAATAGGCAATACTGCCGCGCACGAGACAGGCCATCAGATTGCATACGTAGTCCCGTTGCCAGGCATGGAATGCGGTGCAGAGAAGCCCTGCCAAGGCGGGAACTCTGTATATGAATCAGCGGCCATGGGCCTGTGGGACTTTCCTAACTATACACCCAAGATTACTTGGGAGCCCATCGACATTACGGCCTTGCAGAACTTTTTCAAATGTAACGCCAGTTCGTGTGAGTAGTAAATACTTATGCCCGGTATCGCAACGGAGGGTTGAAGTGTCCAAAATGGTCCGGAATAGTTCTCGGTGCCACAGGTGGCTGCCTTGGGCTCATGAGTACACATTTTCGTTGAATTTAGCTTGGATAATTGTGTGGATCGAAAGACAAAGAACTGATCACTTCGGCGGATCGGTCGTATCAAATTACTTCGCTAGAGTTTTTCACAGGGCGAATCCACACGTTGCCACGATTGGTAGCTTCTCGATACTCGAACAGGTCATATGGTCGATGGCGATAGCCACTATTGTTTTTTTTCTTTTTCGACTGGTTTCGCAGCCTACGGTCAGGGAGACTACGTTGCGCATCGTGGCGGGGGCTGTAGCTCTTGCTGGCTTTCCCTTCGTAGCTTTACAACAATATCCCTTCGGATTGATCCGTTCCTCCTATGAAAGCGAGGCTTATCATGTTGCTCTTTGCTTGGAAGTTGCATTTGCTTTGATTTGTGGGGCGATTTTCTATTTGCAGAAGCCGTGGCTACCGACTTGGCTGATATTAGTTATCTTCTTCGTTCACTTTGGAGCGTGGGGCTGGGTGACCTCGAGTTACGTCAATGCTCCTTTATTGATTAGTACCTTTCGCGGTTCTCCATACTACCACTCGTGGGCGTGGACTGTGGGATTGACTTTATTGTCTATTCTATTCAACTTCGGGTTCCCCATCATCGGGCTCCTAGCCAGCATGCTCTGGGTCGGCTATATCAAATGCCCGGCCGGAAGACAAAGATTAGACGTGTTGACGTCAAAGACAAACGATGCTTCAGCCGCCCTGGACGACTAGCAGCTGGTGCTGTTTGCTGAACAGAGTGTTGCGCGTGCTTTTCTGTCTTGGACTCTTGGTTTGCTGTTTCCTGCAATTGGCGGCTGGCCAAGAGAATCCTGATGGAACTCTAATTCTCGAAGAACGAGTCTTCACGGCGTCGAAAGTGTATATGCTGCTGCAGTTGCATTTCTACTCAGATAGAGCATTGGCCACTCCGGATTTGAATGATTTGTACAAGAACTACCTCCATGAGGTGTCGGCCACCGACGATCGCCGCCAGTTTGATTTGGCCACAATCGAATTTGTAGCCGAGCTGCACGACGGTCATACGTTTTTCTGGGACACTTTTCTCGACGAGAGCAACAATCAGCCGTTGGGCTTCTATGCGTTGCCGCTCGATGGTCGATGGGTCGTTCGAGAAAGCCGTCTCGACAATCTTAAGCCTGGCGAAGTTATTTCGAAAGTTGACGGGACGGCTATTGAAGCATTCTTTCTACAACAGCAACGGTATATTCCTGCGTCAAGCACGGTCGCGCGGCGTCGCAATTTGTTTCTTTTTCCATATGTGTTCCCAGAAAAATTCACACTGACATTGGAGGATGGCCGACAAGTTGCAGTCGATCGCGCGAGCCTGAGCAAACCTCCGCAGAGGACGGAAAGCCGCTGGGTGAACCCAGGTGCGACAGCTTACATTCGCATCTCTTCGTTTTTCGATCCCCTTATGGAAGAGATGGCCTTGTACGATCTGAGACAGTTTCACCACGCAAAGGTTCTGATCATCGATGTACGGAACAACCCCGGTGGCATTCCACCTGAACGGCTAATCAGGGCGCTCATGAATCGTCCGTACCGTGGGTGGGCCGAGTCCACGGACACATGCGGCGAACCGATCAATCCAGATGATGAAGAACCAAAGAATAGGGCAACTGCTGCTGAAGTCGACTCCTCGCGCGGCTGTCCGAATTCCTTCATTAATTCTAATGACGACTCACAAACGCCTCAGGTAAGCAGGGTAATATCGCCTAGCCGAAACGCATTCCAGGGCCGAGTGATTCTACTTGTGGATGGCGGATGCATCTCAGCTTGTGAAGACTTCGTCGAGCCGTCGAAGGACAGCGGTCGAGCCACCCTCATCGGAGAAACTACGCAAGGTAGCGCTGGCGCTCCGTTCTTCTACGATTTTCACAACGGAATGAGTCTAAAGATTGCTGTTAAGCGCGATTATTTCCCAGACGGCTCGGAATTTGAGGGAGTGGGCATTAAGCCCGATGTCGAGGTGCACACAACAATTGAGGACCTGAAGAACGGACGGGACCCAGTTCTGGAGAAGGCATTGGAATTAGCAGCGAAACCATGACGCCTCCGTGCTCGGGATAAATGTGCATCGTCAAAACCTGAACGGCCAAATATCCAACAACGATTGTAACGACGGTTGCCACGCCATACTTTAAGGAATCCGGAGAAATAATGGTTACGTCTGTGCCGTCGGCGCCGAGCGACGATTCGGCAAACCTGCCAATCCAGATGCGGGTCCGGTCCGGGATTGTGCGGTTCATGGTGAGCGTTAAACGAACCCCATCTTGTAAAAGGGTCGGTCCCATAGCACTGTTGCGGCATGACCAAGCGCGCAAAGAAGGCGTGGACGAAGTGGCGAAGACTGATGCGAGAACATGCGCGTAGCGGACAGACGGTGACGGCATTCTGCCGTGAGCGCGGGCTGTGCAGGCCGTATTTTTTCACGTGGAAGAAGCGGTTGCAGGAAGATGCGCAAGCGAAGTTTCTGGAAGTGCAGGTAACCGAGGGCGCGCCATCCGGTGACGCGGTTGAAATCCGATTGCAGAATGGACGAAGCCTAATGGTGCGGCCCGGATTCGATGCAGAACATGTGCGGGCGTTGCTGGCGGTGGTGGAGGCAGCGGGGTGATCGGGCTGCCAAGTTTGCAGGCGATGGATCGCGCACAAGGAGCGCGGATCTGGATGAGCAGCGAAGCGACGGATATGCGCTGTGGATTCGATCGGCTGGCGGAACGTGTGCGAGCGGTCATTGGGGAGAACCCGCAAAGCGGCCATCTGTTTGTGTTCCGTTCGCGGCGCGGCGATCGGTTGAAGATTCTAGTGTGGGACCGGGACGGCTTCGTACTGTGGTACAAAAGATTGGAGGAGGGGAAATTTCGCTGGCCGGAAGTTAGCGACGATCAAAAGAAAGTACAGCTGCGCCACGAGGAGTTGGCGCTGTTGTTGGGCGGGATCGATCTGCAGCAGGCGGAACGGCGGCGGTGGTACCGGCGGGGAGTTGCGGAGGAGCCGGCGGCATAAAGTTGTTACAGAAATTTTAGGGTAAGCCCCGAGAATATGATTGCATAATGGTAATCATCGTGTTACTTAGTAAGTTATCGTGAATCGGAACCCTTTCGAGCCTGCCCTCGACGAACTTCTCGAAGAATTAAAGAACGAGATCCCCGAAACGTTATTTGCGGCCGTATCCTGCAAGCTGAACTCTTATCAGAATCGTCTGCAATATGCCGAACTAAAGATCCAGGTACTGGAAGAGCGTTTGCGGCTGAAGCGCATCCAGATGTATGGTCCGGGCAGCGAGAAGCTGACCAATGAGCAGTTGGAAATGCTGGAGTTGGAACCGGGAGTGAGTAGCGCCGAAGTGCAAGCGGAGAGTGCCCGCGAGCCGGTGCCTGTGCAACCAGCGGAGAAAAGAGTTCGCCAGCATCCATCCTCTCCGTCGTCGAAACCTGCCGGCGGATGAACATACCCGTGCGCGAATACTTGGCCGCGGTCCTTCCCGGTCTCGCCGAAAGTCCCATCCATCGCCTTCCCCAACTCACCCCGATAGCCTGGGTCTCACAAAACCGCTAACCTCCCCTCTCGCTGTCAACCATGGCTTTGCTCTGACGCATACGTTTGAAGGCTGCACGTTCGGCAAGGAATGCTTGACGCGACGAATTGTAGCTCTGCGCCGGCCACCTGGCCGATTTCAAGGAAACTTGCTTGAAGCGCAATTAGATTGTTTTGAAGCTTCGATACCAATTTCGGGCCAGGCTTGCTCAGGTTATATGTTAGCTGCGCCGTTATCGTGTTTCTCAAACAATTTTCGGCGAAGCGACCGACGATCCTTCGTCATCCCGGGGGCTCGTTGAGCAAGCCAATCATCTAGAGCGGAGACCCGCCGTATCGTTTCCTCTGCGTGAACAAGAACGGAAACTCCTGCGTGAGCAGAATTTCCGCCTCCTCTTGTGTGATCGTGACGGCCCCTCGGTGTTCCACCGTGACGACAATGGTGTAGTCACCTGAATTGCGTTCAACTCTTGCAATGTTGTTTTCAATTTGCATAGGCCTGTTAAACACGTTCTCGCACCTCAAAATCAACTGTAGTCTCGAAACCGCTTGCAGGTCAATCCGGGTCCAATCAGGGTCCGATAAATCGTGGCAAAGACTTCCTTAGGATTCCAATGACGCGCTGTCAGCGCCGTTAAGTTTCACCAAGTTCCAGCTAACTGCCACTCTGTTCGGGCAGCGTTCTTATTTCGTAGATTCCGGTTACGATGACACCGGAATCGAAAACTCGGTGGCGCGAACGGTGCTAATCGGGCCCCCCGGATCAACCCGTGCGCGGACATGAACAGGCTTGCGGCTTTTTCTCGGCCTCGATGACGAAATACATCAGCGAGACCGACCTACATGAAGCCGATTCCAAGGTGAGAAGGATAGCCGGTGACGAAGAGGGTGAACTGACGCCGGACATCCGAACACGTGGGCAGCAGTTCGAGGGGGCGTATCCATCTCCGTGGTAAAGAGCCTGTCTCCGAATCGAGCGGGCGGGGCACCTTCGGGCCAGCCGTAGCTATATATACGCGCATGATGTTCCCATAAAATGAGAACTTTTAGTATAGTGGTATAGCTATGATCCCCAGAGCCGACTCGCTGCCGGCCCATCGCGCGCGGCTTGCTGCTGTGCTTCGCGTCGCGAAGGAAGTGGTGTCAGTCGATATCACGGCCCGGACCCTTGGTATCGAACGCCGCTCCGCAGCCAAGCTCCTATCACGATGGAAAGGGCAGGGCTGGTTACGCCGGGTCGGACATGGACTCTACGTTGCCGTCCCGCTCGAACTCGCCGGTAGCGAGCAGGTGCTCGCAGATCCATGGGTACTCGCACCAGCCCTCTTCGATCCATGCTACATTGGCGGCTGGACGGCAGCCCATCATTGGGAACTGACCGAGCAGCTCTTTAACCAGATTCTCGTCTTCACAACTCGACGTCTCACAGAAACGCGCGTGAATTCCCAGGGCGCGGTTTTCATTTTGTATAGAATCAAACCCAGACGTCTCTTTGGATTGAAAACGCTGTGGCGCGGTTCCGTCAAAGTCTCTATATCGGACCCACCGCGCACCTTGATTGACATGATCGCGGCCCCCGAGGTAGGCGGTGGCATTGACCAAGTAGCAGATAGCATAGCGGCATATTTTCACAGTAAGAAAGCCGACCGAGACCTGTTGATTCACTACGCAGAGCAGTTTGATAACGGGGTCGTTTTCAAGCGTCTCGGATATCTGGCGGAAACGCGGTTACACGACGACAAGTTAGCCGCTGCGTGTCGCTCACGCTTGACGCAAGGATACGCCCGATTAGATCCTGCGCTACCTTCGAAAAAACTCGTCACCTCATGGCGGCTCTGGTTGCCGTCAGCGACGAAAAATGCGGCCCGATGATCGACAAGCGCGAAATCCTCGAAGCCGCGTCTTCCTATTCGCTTCAACCCAGCATAGTCGAGAAAGACTACGTTCTGGGCTGGATACTTGCGGGCATTTATGCGCACGAAGAACTCGAGGAGAGTTGGATATTCAAAGGCGGCACTTGCCTCAAGAAATGCTATTTCGAGACTTATCGCTTCTCCGAAGATCTGGATTTTACCCTACGCAATGAAGAACACCTCGACGAGGAGTTCTTGCGGCAAGTGTTCGAGGAGGTCATTAGCTGGATAACTGAGCAGTCTGGCCTGAACATTCCCCCCGACCAGATTGAATTCGACATCTATGACAATCCTCGCGGACGGCCCAATTGCCAGGGCAAAATCGGATATCGCGGGCCGGTATCACCGACATCGGGCGGTTGGCCGAAAATAAAGCTTGACCTGACAGCCGATGAGAGGCTGGTCCTACCATTCGTACGACGCGAAGTCTTTCATCCGTACAGCGACCGTCCAGAAGGAGGCATCTGGGCAAATTGCTATGCCTACGAAGAAGCGTTCGGCGAAAAACTGCGTGCGCTCGGAGAAAGAACGCGACCGCGTGATCTGTACGATGTCGTCAATCTCTATCGCCATACGGACAGCCGACCGAGCGCTACCGTGCTGCTTGATGTACTTCGACAAAAATGTGCCTACAAGGCGATTGCCGTCCCCACGTTTCAGATGCTTGTGCCACATCGCCCCGCTCTCGAAGGAATGTGGTCCGACATGTTGTCCCACCAGCTCCCCGTGCTCCCGCCACTCAATGACTTCTGGGATGCGCTGCCAGAGATTTTCAACTGGATGATGAGCGGGGCTCCGGTCCCGCAGCGCGCACTGATCCAGCGTGACATCGGGGAAGTGCCTATACATACACGCACCTTGCCGATGAATATTCCGCTTCGTTCACGCTCCGACCTGGAGATCATACGCTTCGCCGCAGCAAACCATCTGTGTGTCGATCTTGCCTACGACGGCAGTGTTCGGCGTATAGAACCGTATTCGTTGCGGCAAACGGCTGAAGGAAACTACGTGCTGGGTGCGATACGCAGTGAGTCAGGAGAGTATAGGTCCTATCGCGTGGACCGGATACAAGGCGCGACGGTGACTTCGCAGGTTTTCGCGCCGCGTTATGCGGTCGAACTGACTTCGACGGGCCCGCTTACGGTTGTGCATTCAACGGCAATGCCGCGTCTGCCACGGATTCGCTCCGCGGCCAGAACCAGACATCAAGGGCCGACCTACGTTTATCGATGCACGGTCTGCGGCCGGACATTCAATAAGAAAAGAATGGATGGCTCGCTTAATCCTCACAAGAATCACCGAGGATCGCCCTGTTTCGGGCGGTATGGCACATATGTGCGGACGAAATACTGAAGGCGAACAACTGCAACGCTATCGGCGGTCACCGCTGTGGGGCCCAGATGGACACGACCCCGTTGCCAGCCGCAAGTTCCTTCAGGAAATCTTTACCGCACAGCGTTCGTGTGTTGTGTGTAATGCACCATTCTCAGACACCTTCTGCTTTCTTTTCTGGTGCCCGCATGAGACTTAAGGCAAGCAGCGTATGGAAGACAAGGTCACCCATACGCCTCCCAAAAGCAGCGCGAGGGACTAGACCGTGAGCCATGTTGTTCCTGACGTTGAGGCCTCTTCTATCCGAGTAAACCACTGCGAGATATCTCCACAGGTTTTCTGTCAGCGTTTGTTTAATCCTATCGTCTGCCAGTACATCGTTCATGTTTTTCGCGTCCGTAATGCCCTGTTGATTCTTGACCGTTTTCCGGGTCGGGATTCCGAGTCGTCCGGCAAAGTTCCGCAGGATAAGCTCGACCTGCGGCACTACTACGTGCACGGCTTTCACGAAATCATCTTGCTGGTATGCCTCTAGACCCTCTCTGAGCAGCCCGACCTCTGCGTCGGCGAACAGTGGAGACTCACAAAGGAAGCTCAAAATGCCATCAACAGTCGGAGCGTATCGCTCGCGCAACTTGCCGAGCGTATATTCAAGGAAAGGCAGGTAGAACCCAATTGTCTGACGCAATTGGAGGTGAAGCCGTCCGTCAGAATCGTCATCTATCGACCCGATCTTCGCGGTGGTAAAACCGTCCGCTTCGATAATGTGTAGCGGAACTATGCTCAGGAAGGGCGCATCAGACCGAAGCCGTTCTAGAAGTTTGCGCGTGTCATCGACTTTCGGGAGGAAATAGTGAGCGATGTGGCCGAGCGAAGTCCTCAGGTTGCCGCTCCCTATGAGCTGCTCTACGAGTTTCTCGACATCTGCTGGCTTAACATCCGATTCAACTGAAACCGTTTTCAAGTCGGAAGATATGTTCTTCCCTTTCTCTCGCGCAAGGATTTGCAGGCTTTCCGCTTCTTGCTTTAGTCCCCCTTGCTCGTAGCGTTCGATGACGGGTTGCAGCCACGCCATCGCAAGCATCGGATTGGCCGCACGGGCCATTTCCTCAAATGCCTTACCATAGGTTCTAATTACCCGCTCTACGCTGGCTTTGTCACTTTTGCTCCGATAGTGTTGTGCAAGCCGCTCCGCAATCGACTCTGCAGTCCAAGGGTCGAGCGTTTCATAGACGCCTTTATCGTTAGGTTTCGTGTCACTCACCTTGGCGAGTTTGGCTTCAAGGTTGGCAATAATGCGGGCTTCTGGCTCGGCGGTAACCCCCTTCGTTCCGTAGAGATTGTCAAAAAGGAAGAGCCAAGTTTCGGGAAGCGGAAGCTGCTCCACGCGGTCGTAGAACTCGAACATGAACTCAATGATTCGTTTGGTGCGTTCAGGATCGTTGATGGAGAGCGAAAGGCCGAGCGCACGCCTGAGCCATTGGATACCGAACATCTCCATCGAATAATATTTCTTCTCGTCGGCTTCCAGATACGAGTCGATGGCAATCCGGGCGAACTCGACGTTCGCTTTCTCCCCTGTTATGGCTCGCTTCAAGTCCCAGACGAGGTCGGCATATCTGGCACGCATGACCGGATGCGAGCAATCCTTGGCACGTGCTTCCCAGTGGGAGACGGAGTCGGCATCCAACTTCTTGATATCGGGCGAATGGAAATCACTACCGTCTTCCGCCTTTCCTGACATCATCGGCGAGAAATACGTGTTCCACACGCTTTCCCTACCATGCGTCTCGTGGAACATGAAGCCCGACCATTCACTGAGAAAGCCCTTCCAGTCCTCAGCGCTTAGGTCGCCTTGCAGTTTGCGAGCCGCCCCCAATACCTCAGCAACTTCGACCTCTTGGTACGGCTTAGCCCGATTCTCGAATGTTAAGAGGACGTCTTGCGCCCAGACGGGGACTATTAGCTCAGGGTTGGGTTCAGCCATGACTAAGCCTAAACCTTTTCAGAGGATCGGGAGAGGGTCTGAGGCTGACGCCTAATCGAAACAAGAGCGTGGTCAGGATACGAGGCGAAGCCGGACTGGATCGCTTTTTACATCTCGCGTCACAACTGTAGGGCCTTGCCTGATCCACGTATCCAACTCGATGACTAGTACGGCTGGAGGCGCGCTCCGTCAGTGGATTGCTCCTCTGGCGCGGTATAC
The DNA here is from genome assembly GCA_963709705.1 of Candidatus Acidiferrales bacterium. Classification (GTDB taxonomy): domain Bacteria; phylum Acidobacteriota; class Terriglobia; order Acidiferrales; family UBA7541; genus Acidiferrum. The sequence goes on along the minus strand of CAVPXU010000008.1, from coordinate 183,258 downwards.
ATCGTGGTACACAACAGCTTGGCCTAAGGGATACTTGCGGGTGCTTTTCGGTGCCGTCCTCTTCTAACTAAGTCGTTGAAAGTACTTCTCAACTTCTCAGCTTCTTAACTTAACTTCTTAACTGCGAAGTGTCGCAGCAAAGGCCTATCCGAGCACTTGGACCTACACAACTCCGAATGCCTGGCAAGTCGGAAGCAGTTCCTAGCTACCGTCCAATTGGGTTATTTGCCGTCCAACCGTCGTCCAAAACGTGCTGATTCTTGGGAGAATCCGAGCAGCTTAGCCGCGTAAGGTCAACTGGGCCATCGGGGTTTATGGAGCGGGCGATGGGAATCGAACCCGCTCCAAAGCTTGGGAGACCTCTCGGACAGTTAGATAGTCGCACGAATCCGCGTTGGTACCACAATGGATCTTGTTGTCTTCAGAGTTTAGCTGTTTCCCTTTCCCTTTGGAAGGGCCTTCACAACGTCACGCACCGCCGTCTTGCCAGTTTCCTCACGCAACGTTCCCAAGGTCACATCCTCGCGCCTTCCGGGTGCGATGTGTTCTCCAAATTCTTCACGGATAGATTTGAGTTGGCGGTCAGAACGGTCTTGCCGGATTCTGCCGCTGCTTGTGTTACGGCTTCGATGGTCAAGCGAGTTCTTTCCTGACATGGGCTGAATTTTCTCCTGTCTCATTCACAGCCACTGTACAATGACTTGAATCGTTAAACAATTAGTGACTTAGTGCTATGTTAGCCGCCTCCCTCGAGGAAGTCACCCGGCCTTGGACAAGGTTCCGTTCAGCGTTTACGACTTCTTTGCGTATCTGTCGTCCGGCTCCATCTTGCTAGCGACATTCGACTACATTTTTGGGTTCGGCCTTCTCTCGCAAGCGAAGATCGCACCGTTGTTTGCCGTGCTTCTCGTTGTTCTGCCTTACGTGTGTGGGCACATCGCCGCACACTTCTCTTCGTTCCTGTATGAACACCTCACCGTGGCGCGGTTCCTGAAACGCCCAAACGGACATGCTTATGGGCGGCTCTCCCAGATGGCGACTGCAGCGCCCATTGCCGAGACCAAACTAGGGTCAACTTGCGGGCGCGATCCCGTGCGTTTGAAGGTCGTGGCGAAGGCCTGTTTCTACATTGTTATGCGGTAGTGAGTGGTGACGACACTCCGCAGAATCGGCTCGACGGGTTCCGCAATCAGTACGGCTTTGCGCGGAACATGTCATTTGTCTTCTTTGTCGCAGCCGTTGGCATAATGATAGCGCACTTCGTTGGGGCGCACCCGGTTCGACTCCGTTGGGCCGTTCTCTCCGGCTTCGCTTCCATCACCCTGTTCTATCGCTATTTGAAATTCTTCAGGGAATTCAGCTACGAACTGTTCCTCCGCTACGCTGAACTTGAGCCTGTGAAGGTTCCGTGATATGCCCCGTGTTCACTTCTCAATGTGAAGGATGGAGACTGCAACGTCATTGAGCATCGAAATAACCATGTCACGGTCATAGATGTTTGCAACGCGGCTCCGAAGGCAATGCCGTTTCAGACCTTTGGAATGGCCCGCACAATCCTCGGCGGCCGATCAATGACGCCTCCCCCACTGCCGGGAGACTTTGGTCAAAAAGAGTTTCCGGTTAATCCGATTGATTACCTCAAGCAGCGCAACATCAACGACGTTTTTCGTTTTATGCTCACGGATCCAGATATGGACCACATGGACGGGATGAAAGCATTTTTCGAGCACTTTCAGCCGACAAACTTTTGGGACACCGACAACAACAAGACCATAGATTGGAGCAAGGACAAGTCTGGCAAGTTCAATGAAGAGGATTGGAAGTTTTATCTAAGCCTGCGCAAGGGCACCAATCAGAGTACGAAACGGCTGACGCTGTATTCAAATTCGACCGGCAAATACTCAACGTGGCTGAGGATGGTAGCAGCAGTGGTGACGGCTCATATCCTCGCGCCCACCCCAACTCTGATTGCCGACGCCAACGAGAAATGCGAAAACTACCACGGCTGCTCCTACGTGATTTTGTACATCACGGGCGACAAGCCCCACAAAATACTCTTGGGTGGCAATTCGCACGATGACACTTGGGACCACATTCTCAACAACCACAAAGCAGTGACCGATGTTGAAGTGCTTATCGCTCCGGCGCGTGTCAACCACCTTGAGACAGGTGCTCACGGAATTTAGTGAGCTATTCATGGGTGCTGGGCCGGCTTATTGATCCAGACTTCGGCGGGGATTTGGGGTGGTTTCGGGGCGCTTCGCACGAAGCGCTCCGGGTGACGTTGGTAAGCAACATCGAGCACATCTTGCCGTTGCCGTAAGACGCTTTCCGCTTGGCCATAGTGAACCATCGCTGGCGTCAACAAGCCGATGCCAGAGTGACGATGCTCTTCGTTATACCACCGAAAAAAACTCTGACAGAAAGCGCGACTGTCCTGGATGCACCCAAAGCGGTCCGGGAACTCCGGCCGATACTTTAGGGTTCGGAATTGGCTCTCGGAAAAGGGATTGTCGTCCGAGACGTGCGGTCGACTGTGCGTCTTCGTGACACCCAGGTCGGCGAGTAAAAAAGCTACCGGTTTGGACCTCATCGAGGTGCCGCGGTCGGCATGCAGGGTGAGTTGACCGGGCTGGATGTCTTGTTTCTTGCAACTTTCCTCGATCAGCCGCTTGGCCAGCTCAGAGCTTTCGCGATAAGCGACCATCCAGCCGGTGACGTAACGACTGAATACATCCAGCAGGACATACAAGTAGAAGTAACTCCATTTCGCTGGGCCGAGTAGTTTGGTTATATCCCAGCTCCAAAGTTGATTCGGAGCCGTGGCCAACAGTTCCGGCTTCTGGTAGGGCGGATGCGTCAACTGATCGCGGCGCTCGCGAACCTCGCCTTGCTCGTCGAGCAAGCGATACATGGTGCGAATCGAGCAGTGATATTCGCCTTCATCGAGCAACGTCGCATAAACAGCGGCTGGAGAACGATCCTGGAAACGTTCTTCGTGTAGACGAGCCAGGACCGCTTCCCGTTCCGCCGGGTGGAGTGCTCGTGCCGGCGAAGGCCGCGGGGATGCTACGGCGGGAGCAGCAGCCTTACGGCGCTGTCCGTAGTAAGACGCCCGCGGCATCCACAGAACTTGGCAAGCCGCGCTGGTGCCCACGTCGATCGCCAGTTCGGTGACCGCAGACATCAGGATTTCTCGTCCGGGTCCACGTCGGGAAGCGGGTTCCCCAACAGCGCAGCGACTTTTTTTTGAACGTCGATGATGATCTCCGCTTTGCGGAGTTTTTCCGTCAATCGGCCGACCTGACGGCGTAGCTGCTGAACTTCTTCTCCGAACGGGTTGTGCTTTGATTTCGGTCCGCGCCGTCGTGCGGTCAACGCTTCGCGAATACCGCTGGATCGTTCTCGCCGCCAGGTGGTGAGCAACGAGTAGTACAAGCCTTCCCGGCGAAGAAGAGCACCGAGAGCACCGCGTGTCGCTGCAGCGGCATCGGCTTCCTCGAGAATGCGTTGCTTATATTCAGCTGTGTAGGTACGACGCTTGGCTTTGGCTACCACCTCAGGGTCCGGCCGCGAAGCTGCCCCCGAATCGGCGCCTGCTTTGGCTGCCGCGTCACTCCGCTGCGGCTCGCCAGGAGGCGAGCCTTCGCTTCGTTCCGCGGCAGCCAAACCCCCAGAGGAAAGAACAACACCAAGAGAATTCCCATTCATCTCTGCTTGCTTCTTTCTCGCCCTACTCTTCATTAATTAAGAGTACTAAACCTGTCTCAGAGATGTTGGCACGGAGGGCTCCGCACCACGGCAGAGCTTCCGACAGATCGTATGACTTCTTGGATGTGGTGAACCCGGCTCTCACTTTGTTCGGAAACGCACCATCGGAACATCTGGCTTATGGCGCGTTTCAGAGTAGGGGACTACCGATCATCACCAACAATCAGGCGGGCTGCATGCTGCATAATGTTGGAGATCCACGACACGATAGACGTGTATGTTACCAACAAGAAATTCGCTCAGAGCCGTACCGCTTCTCACACATTCGCCTCGCCGCTCCATCTGAACTATCACTACCTTCAAGCCGTCTCAGGGCCAACAAAGCTCAAGCAGCCACCATCGATGCCCCGAAATCTTCTTGGGTAACTTTGAGTCCACTCCAGGAAACACGCCAGCCTTGGGAAATCGTGCTAGAGCCATCTTAATTCCTGATCAACAGGGCTAATCGGAAACGTGACTCTGAGCACTTAGACCATGCAGGCGTTGAGATAAAGTCGCAGTCTCCAAGAAGCTAACGCAATGGACACATGCAGTTGAACAACTGGGAACTCAGCGTCCAACTGGCGTCCAAAAATCCCCGGTTTTGGGTAGATTTTGGGGGTCATCGAACTGTAAGGTCAATTGAATCATCGAGACTTAGCATATGCCCTTCGAACTCATAACCCGAAGGTCGTCAGTTCAAATCTGACCCCCGCAACCAATTTTGGGATGTGAGGCCGGGCACAGGCGCCCGGCCTTTTTGTTTTTGGGGACGGAGAAACGCCATGCCGACCCAAGACCCACGTACCAAAATGCGGAACGTGGGGCACCCGGCCGAGAGTCGTGCTCATTGACCTTAGTGCAGTACACGATCTCGAATACACCGCGCTTAAGGCTCTGACTGAAGGCGAAAAAAGACAGCGTGACCGGGGAATATTATTGTGGTTGGCAGGTCTGAACCAGGAAGTCCTGCGGATGGTTCAGAAATCGGAATTAGGCGAGATTTTGGGTCGGCAAGCGATGCATTTCAACCTTGAGGTCGCCGTCACTAAGTATTTGGCAATGTTTGCGAACTCTGGCGGCCCAGCGAGTTCAATAACACAAGTTCGCTAGCTACCACAGATGAAGTGGGCAGCGCGGAGAGAGCATCTTGCATCACCTTATCCGCGAGGGGGCGGTCACCCGCCAGTCAGTACTTCTCAGGAACAAAGTGCCTCCGCTTGAGCGAGGCTTGGTCGTCGTAACTGCCCTTGTTCTTGCGGGCCGGCAATTTCACTTTTTTGTCGCGGGGCTTTGCGATAAGGAATCAGGCTCAAAAGATGCGTGATGCAGTTCAGCCGCGCTCTCTTTTTATCGTCGGACCTGATGATGTACCAGGGCGCATGCCTTGAATCGGTGGCTTCCAGCATACGATCACGAGCACGAGAATATTCATACCACCTGCGAAATGACTCCAAATCCATCGGACTGAGTTTCCATTGCCGTACCGGGTCGTTAATCCGCGCCTCGAAACGGCGCTGTTGCTCCTTCTTGCCAACTTCCAGCCAATACTTGATCAGGATAATCCCAGCATCTTTGATATAGCTTTCCACCGTGGGGCATAACTCCAGGAATCGCTCATATTCAGTGTCAGTGCAGAAACCCATCACGTGCTCAACGCCAGCGCGGTTGTACCAACTTCGGTCAAAAATCACGATTTCACCAGCCGCAGGGAAATGTGGCACGTACCGCTGGTGATACATCTGGCTTTTTTCCCTGTCAGAAGGTGCGGGAAGTGCAATGAGTCGGAACACTCGAGGACTGACGCGTTCGGTGATTGCGCGAATGGTGCCACCTTTGCCCGCTGCGTCGCGTCCTTCAAAGACGATAATCACCCGAAGGCCTTTGTATTTCACCCAGTCCTGCAGTTTACAGAGCTCTGCCTGCAGTCCACGCAGTTCCGCCTCGTATTCCTTGCGTTTCATCCGTTTATTTTCTCTTTCGTTGTCTTTGTTTTTCTTGGCCATCAGTAACGCTCCTTAACTACAGCGCTGTAATCACTAAACCGAGATGCTCCCAGGATGTGCTCGGCGGCAATGATCTCGTATGGATGAGACCTTTTGTTTTCGCGAAGTCGATTCATGCGAGATGCCTTCGGCAGAGGCTTCAGATGTGTGCCAAATTACCACACGTCTGTCCTGATTGCTTGTAACGTACAGCACAGCTCTTCGCGAGTTAGACTCCTATAAAAGTCGTACTTATAACACAGGCAGTAGAGCGATCACGCGCATATCACGAGCGACAAACTAATGGAAGTGTGCCCAAAGATTTTGTGACAGTTTAAGGGGCACCTCACCAAACTGGGAACAAATCGAGAACAAATTGGGAACAAACTATCGAAGAACACCCGTGAAATAGGTCGATCAACATCTACGTAAGTTGTTGAGAAGCAAAGACGAGCTAGTATTTTGGCCGGCTCATAACCCGAAGGTCGTCAGTTCAAATCTGACCCCCGCAACCAATTTGGGATGCAAGGCCGGGCACAGGCGCCCGGCCTTTTTGTTTGCGGATGGTTTTGGGGCGCGGATGTTTGGATGGAATAAGGGTACACTTTAGCTGTTCGGCGATTTTAGGAATAGGCACGTCATCGTTGGGAGGAGAGGGTCATGGGTAATCGAGACACACGAGGGCGGGAGAAGAAAAAGCCAAAGAAGAAGGAGATTAAGCTGCCGAACAGGCCGGCGGCACGACCGGCGCCGGAATATAAACCGGCAGTGGTGCCGCAGCCGCCGCCGAGTGGAGAGAAGACTCCGTAAGGTTTGAGGCCGGGCTTAGACGCCCGGCTTTTTGTTTTTGTGGATGAAGAGCCCACCCTTTGCAAACGGCGCAAAGGGTAGGGCACCCGGCCCGCAGCGGCTAAAGCCGGGCTGATTTTGTAGCAGTGATGGCATGGCTGAAGCCATGCCCGGACGAAAAATACTCGCTTTCCCACAGACGCAGACTCCAGGCTTTTTGTTTTTTGGGGATGAAGAGCCCACCCTTTGCAAAAAGCGCAAAGGGTAGGCCACCCACGGTTAGGTTGTTGCGTCCGCTGGGTGTGCGTTGATGCTGAGTGCGATTTCGTTGCGAGGGAATGGTTGGATTATGCTAGTGGCTGACTTGGGTTGCGGGAAAATGTTGGCGACTTACATGATCGAAGGCGATTTGCAATCTAGAGAGCAAGCGCGCAAGGTGCGCAGAATTTTGTTTGTGGCGTTCGGTGGCTTGCTGGTGTTGATGGTGGCGGCGGGCTTGGATGCGCTGCATTCGTTGCGACAGCTGGACGGACTCGAACGTCAGGTAAATCAAAGATACGCGACGCACACGCAGGCGCTGACGACGATACTGATTTCGGTACACGTGTACCATGACCAGATGGAGCGTTATTTGCTGAGCGCAGAAAGGCCCGAAGCCGATCCAGAGGCCGCGGCAGATGTACGGGACTGTGGCGCGAAAGTTCGCGACGCGTTGCAGAAGTATCCAGCGGATACCGAACCGGATGAGCGGGCACTACTGTCCGAGATACAAAAGAGATTCACGGAACAGGAAAACTCTTTCGCCGTGCTCGCCAGCCAACGTGCCGGCGAAAGAGCGCAGGAGAGGCAGGAGCACATCGGCGAAGAGATGATGTTGCGCCGCGCCTATATTCTGAGAATTTCCAGAGACGTTTCTTCCTTGAATGATGAAAAGCTGATGGAAGCAAAGCAGACGTTGACAATCGATTTTCGTAATACGCAGATGCGGCTTATGTCGATGGTCACGCTGTCCTTGCTGGCGGGGCTGATTTTGTCGCTACTGGGGGGATTTTATATTTTGAAGCTGGAGAGGCAGGGCCGCAGCCGCTATCAGGAGCTGGTGGCCAGCCGAGAAGAACTGGGAGCGCTGTCGGCGCGGTTGGTAGACGCGCAAGAAGAGGAAAGACGTTCTATTTCGCGCGAATTGCACGACGAAGTTGGGCAGACGCTGGGCGCGCTGCTTGTGGATTTAGGTCAATTGTCGAAACTGGTGCCAGCAGAAGACAATTTTCTGCAGACGCATATCGCAAGGATCAAGTCGATTGCAGAGACGGCGGTGAAATCGATTCGGAATCTTGCGTTGCTTTTGCGGCCTCCCATGCTGGATGACCTTGGGCTGGTGCCCGCGCTGGAATGGCAAGGACGAGAGATTTCGCGCCGTGGCGATATGGAAGTTGACGTGCGATCGGAAAACGTGTCCGAGCAGCTTCCCGATGATGTGAAGGTTTGCATTTACCGGGTGGTGCAAGAAGCGCTGACGAATGCGGCGCGGCATTCCGGGGCAAAACACGCGCAGGTTTCCGTGGTGCAAAGCGGGGAGAATATTCGCGTGCAAATTGCCGACGACGGAAAAGGATTTAACGCAGAACGCGTTCGGGGTATGGGGATTTTGGGGATGGAGGAGCGGGTAAAGCGCTTGGGCGGAAGCCTGAACATCAAGTCGGGACCGGGGAAAGGCACAACAGTAGTTGCGGAAATCCCGGCGCAGCGGCTGGAGTCTGCCTGAACTCATGAGGAAAATACGGATTTTGCTTGCCGACGATCATAAGTTGATGAGGAGCGGACTGCGCGTGCTGCTGGAACAGCAGGCGGACTTAACGGTGGTTGGCGAAGCATCGGATGGGCGGGAGGCGGTAGCGCTAGTGGCGTCGCAGAGGCCGGATGTGCTGGTGATGGACATCGGGATGCCAAGCTTGAATGGCATTGAAGCCGCAGGACAGATTACGCAAAGCCGTCCCGAAACCGCGATCGTGATGTTGAGCATGCATTCCGACGAGAGCTATGTACTGCGGGCACTGAAGGCGGGCGCGAAAGGATATTTACTGAAGGATTCTGCAGAGGCCGATCTGATACGAGCAGTGCATGCGGTGGCGGAGGGCAAGTCCTTTTTTAGTCCTGCCGTGAGCAAAGTTTTGTTGGACGATTATGTACGCAAACTGAAGCGTTCCGGGACGGATGATCCTTACGATCTGCTGACGCCGCGAGAGCGGGAAGTGTTGCAGCTTGTGGCCGAGGGCAAATCGAACAAGGACGTAGCACAACTTTTGAATTTGAGCGTTTATACCGTGGAGACGCACCGGTCAAACATTATGGAAAAATTGAATTTGCATGGGGTTCCGGAGTTGATTTTGTACGCGGTGCGTAAGGGCATCATTTCGTAGGGTAACCCAAGACACAGGCAGGAGTGCCTGTGCCACGGTGGTTGCGGACATGGGGCGCAGCGGTGCTGCGGCCCTACGAGCAGTGAGCCCAAGAGGAAGAGAACGGGCTGCCTCGGAAGGTGGGCCCTAAAACGACTGGGAACCCAAGATGCCGGCCTGAAGGCGCGGCGCTACAACGGAGTGACCCAAGAGTCGAGGGAGTAACCCAAGACCTACCCTTCGCGCGAAAGGCGATGGCTAGATTCCCTTCCCCTATTCCATCCAGGCACTACCCAATCACGGGGTGCAAAGATACCGACCGCCAGGGAGGCGTATTTGCCTGCCTGAGGACATCTTACTGAGTGCGAGCAAAGAAGCGCATCCAGCAAAGCACGGCGGACAGGGTGCGCAAAAACGCTTCACTTAAGGACGGACAGATGAAAGCAAATGCGATTTCACTCAAATCAAGACCAGCCGCTCTCGTACTCGGATTGGCATTGGGAGTCGCTGGAGTCAGTTTTGCGCACACGATGCAGAAGAGTACAAAAACAGCGACGGAAAAGGCAGACGCGAATCCACCGGCCACGTTGAAGTTGGCCGATGTCAACGAAGGAGCGAGCAAGACAAGTTTTGCTCCGGTCGTGAAGGCCGTTCTTCCCTCAGTTGTGAATATTTCGTCTTCGAAAGTTGTCAAAGCCAGCGCGGACGGCATGGAACAGATGGAGCAGGACCCGATGTTCCGGCAGTTTTTCGGGCAAGGCGGAATGGAAGCGCCCAAGGATCGACGCGAGAAGGCGCTCGGCTCCGGAGTGATTGTCAGCCCAGAAGGTTATGTATTGACGAACAACCACGTGGTGGATGGCGCGACCGACGTAAAGGTGACGCTCTCTGACAAACGTGAATTTCAGGCGCGCATCGTGGGCACAGATCCGAAGACGGACGTTGCGGTGCTCAAGATTGACGCCAGCAACCTTGTGCCGCTTACGATTGGTGATTCCTCGAAGGTGGAGGTGGGCGATGTGGCGATTGCGGTGGGCGATCCGTTCGGTGTCGGCCAAACGGTGACCAAAGGCATCATCAGCGCGAAGGGTCGCGGAGGCCTGGGCATCGAAGACTACGAGGATTTTCTACAGACAGACGCGCCTATTAATCCCGGAAATTCCGGTGGCGCGCTCGTGAACGATCGCGGCGAACTGATCGGCATCAACACCGCGATCATTTCGCATGGTTCAGGCGGCAGCCAGGGCATTGGGTTTGCGGTTCCTGCGAATCTCGCGCGCGAGGTGATGGACCAAATTCTGAAGAACGGCAAAGTTGTACGCGCGTATCTTGGAATCCTGCCGCAAGACGTTACCCCCAGCATGGCAAAAGCGTTTGGAGAGAAAGAAGCCAAGGGCATCGTGGTTGGTGACGTTACTGCCAGCAGCCCCGCGCAAGAGAGCGGCATTCAGCGCGGCGACATCATTCTGGAGTTGAACGGCAAGCCGGTGAACGACAGCAACCAACTGCGCATGACGATTTCCATGATGACGCCGGGGAGCAGCGTTAACCTGAAGACCCTACGCAATGGCAGTGAACGCGACGTCACGGTCAAGCTGGCCGAAATGCCCACGGAGACAGCCAAGCTGAATTCGCAAGAAGAAGGCGGAAGCAAAGCGCTGGACGGCGTGGAAGTGTCAAACCTCAACCCCGAAATCGCGCAACAACTGGGACTGCCCGCGAGTACGACGGGAGTTGTCGTGGCCGGAGTCGATCCTTCCAGCAAGATGGCGGAGTCCGGTTTGAGCCGAGGCGATGTGATTCAGGAAGTAAACCACCAGACTGTGAAGAACGTTTCTGAGTTCCAGAACGCGCTTAAGAAGGGTGGCGACGAGCCGCTGTTGCTCGTCAATCGCGGCGGCAGAACGCTGTATATCACCGCGTAGTTGGTACGCTTCCACGGAGGTCTCTGTGCCAGCCAGGCAATCACGGTTGGCACAGAGGCGGAAGCGTGACGTTCGAACCGCAAGGGAGCCACGAACGATGGAATGCCTCTCCCGAAAAAGAGAGGAAGGAGTAGAAGGAAATGAAAGATCGTAAGATTCGGATCAGGAGCAGCGCAGCAAGCAAGAGCATGTCTGACGACATCCGCAGACAGATTGATCTGATCGACGAAGACCTGGGCCCAAGGTTGCAAACGCTAGACAACATCTTCGCCGAAACAAAAAACAATCCCGAAGAATTTCACCAGCTTTATGTCCAACCCCTGCTAGAAGCGGGCCTCACTTTGGAAGATTCATTCTCACTGTTAGTCGACGGCGTACTCCGCCCCAACTGACTGCTTGTTCGACCGCGTGCAGCCCTGGTGTTCTTGTTGACCCGCCGGTAGGTGATGAAGGTCACTGCAAAGGGGCTAAGCTTACAGTCAAAGTCAATTACCACGCTGTGCGGACGCAGGGGATTCTCAATACGCCCACTCGGTGGCGGAATAACCCTCGAGACAGAACCGACCTGGGAAACTGAAGAGGTATTACATGAGAAGTTCCCCTTCCATACTTCTCGCAAGTGTGGCAATTGCTCGATGTGTGCTTTTTTGCGCTCTTGCGATTTGCTTTTGCTTTCCTTCCCTGGCGCAGGACAGGGACATAAATCGATACACGCTTTATACCGGATTCGATTACATGGTCAGCCCTGCGCGTAACCTCACCGAACGCGGCTTTGATATGGACTTCGGGGTTACGGTGAAACCGTGGATGGCGTTGGGCGGGGATGTCAGCGCAATCGGCGATAGCGTCATCAGTGGCGCGGGCACGATCAACGGAAGCGAGACGGTTTACGCGCCGGCAGTAAGCGCGGTTGGTATTCCCCCGAGTGCGATCCACGTGCCATTCCGGTCGACGAGTTACACGTTTGCCGTAGGGCCGCAGTTTTACTGGCGCAGATGGAAAAGGATTACGTTTCTTGGCCGACCGGGTTTCGGGGGAATTCACGAGTCGGCAACCCTAAATTTCCCACCACAGCTGGGGCCCTTGTTTACTGAGCTGGGAATTCCCGTGCCCAATGCGCACCAGACCGATACGACGTGGTTCATCGGATTGGGTGGCGGTTTCGATCTCAACGTCAGCCGGCACTTGGGACTGCGCTTCACTGCGGACTGGGTGAATACGCACCTATTCTCCGATCTACTGACGAACCGGCAGAATTACGTGAGATTCACGATTGGTCCAACATTTCGTTGGGGCCATTTTTAGTAGGAGCTGGGCCGCGATTCTCTAACAAGGAGACGGGCTCGATGAGCTGACTGGCCGTGAAGCGTACTTGCTTCGCACGGCCACGAGCCCTCCTAGGCATGAAAGCCGAAACTCTTAACGATATTTTCTCCGCCATTGTGGAACGCGGGCAGGCTCGCGTGATGATGGTCCGGGAAGAAACCGGGTGGGTTTCCATCAGTGCGCGAGAGCTCTGTGAAGATGTAAGAGGTATGAGGCGGACGCTGAATGAATGGGGAGTGAGCAAAGGAGATCGAGTCGCGATCCTGAGTGAAAACCGGCCGGAGTGGGCCATTACGGATTTTGCCTGTCTGCAATTGGGCGGGGTGGTGGTGCCCATTTACTCGACGCTGACAGCGCAGCAAGTGGCGTTCATTTTGTCGCATTCCGGGTCGAAGGTCGTTGTGGTCTCTACACGGCAACAACTGGAAAAAGTGCTATCGATTAAGGGCCAGACGGGTGTGGAACGCGTTGTAGTAATGGACGAAGTCAAGAGCGGCGAGGCAGTCTGGATGCGGCGGCTGATGCGCGACGCTTCCGTGGAAGGCGATGCAGGATTGGAAGCACGGGCTGGCGCGGTCACCTCAGAGGATCTGGCTTCCATTATTTACACCTCGGGTACGACGGGGATCCCAAAGGGCGTGAAGCTGACGCATGGCAACTTGACCTCGAACATGCGCCATTCGTTAGATGGTTTTGCGGTTGGACCGGGGCAAATCAGTATTTCCTTCCTGCCGCTGTCGCACGTGACCGCGCGCCATGCCGACCTCACGCTGCTCCACCGCGGCGTGACATTGGCCTATTGCCCGTTCATCGAGAATCTGGCACAGGCGCTGCAAGAGGTGAGGCCGCACATTTTGGTGGCGGTACCGCGTGTATACGAAAAGATTTATAGCCAAGTGGAACAAACCGCCAAGGGGCTTGCGCAGCAAGCTGTCTATCGCTGGGCTCTTCTGGTCGGACGTGCAAATGCTTGCGAAATTTCGGCGGGAAGAATACCAACTGCGGCAGCGTGGAAGCTCGCGAATAAAGTCGTTTATTCCAAAGTGCGCGAACGACTGGGGGGCAGGGTGGAATTGTTCGTCTCAGGCGGAGCGCCGTTGGGCAAGGAACTGGCAGAGTGGTTTGCCGCTATCGGGATTCGCATTCACGAAGGATATGGCCTCACGGAGACCTCGCCGGTGATCGCGCTGAATTCACCGCAGGCACACAAGTTGGGTACGGTCGGTCGCGTTCTTCCCAATGTGGAAGTCCGGATCGCGGAAGATTCCGAAATTCTGGTTCGCGGCCCGTCGGTTTTCGCGGGGTACTGGAACCAACCCGAGGAGACGAGAGAAGCTTTTGTGGATGGCTGGTTCAAGACAGGGGACATTGGCCGTCTAGATGAGGATGGATTCCTGCAGATCACAGACCGTAAAAAGGATCTGCTGAAAACCTCGGGCGGGAAATTCGTGGCGCCGCAACCGATAGAGAATTCGCTGAAGCTGAATGCGCTTATCGCGGCCGCGGTAGTTTTGGGAGACCGGCGCAGGTACCCGTCGGTAATCATTTCACCGCATTTTCCGCTGCTTGAGGATTGGGCACGCAGCAAGCACATCTCCTGTTCGTCGCGGGAAACACTGGTTGCCAATCCAAAAGTCCGCGAACTGTACAACGACATCGTCAGCCAAGTGAACAGGAACCTGGGCCGGCACGAGATGCTGAAGAAGGTACTGCTGGTGCCGCACGAATTCACGGCCGACGATGGCACGATGACGCCGACGATGAAGATCCGCCGCAGGGTGATTGAGGAACGATATTCCAAACAGATAGCAGAGTTGTACGAGGAGCGGACGAGGCACAGTGCGTAGGGAGCCCATCTAGCGCTCCTGCAGATAACGGCGAGAGGCAGGCGTGATTTCCATCACAACCTGTTTTCGTCCCGATAGAACTCAATATTGCCACGGACAAGAACACCTCGCACGTCAACATCAAGCGGACCCGCGGCAAGCGAGTTACCGCCGAAGCCACGATCACCAACGCGGTCCTTATCGACAAGCTCGAGCGGCACCGCTAAGAAAGACTGAGGAAGACAAAGGTTCGCTGCAACTGCGAAACTTGGTAAGTTATTCGGCGGCCAGCCGACGAGCTACAATGCCATAAACGAGCGGGCTGAAGACCATGCCAATGTGTGTGGCGGAAACTTCAATATCCACATCGGGATCACCTGTTTGACAGACACGCCAATCCAGAATTCCGTCCTTCTTCGTATAAATCGCCGTCTGCCGCACGGATTTCGGAATCTCGCCCTTTAACGACTCGACAAACTCGCAAGTACACCTGGATGTGTAGCAGGCCGGCAGTACACTGCGGCCATGCTTCTCCAGGATCTGTCGGCGCACCATGTCGGCAGCATTCATGACAGAAGTGCGAGCACCGATGCCGCGAATGGGCGCTCCCAGCGTAATCACTGAAGCAATGCGTTCCGGCATTTGCGCAGCAACCGCACGGGCGAGCGAACCACCAAGACTGTGACCTACCAGATGGATTTTTCCCTTGGAGGAGGCGTTGGCTTTCTCGATGGCGTCGTTCAGGTTCCGGCGAATTAGCAGGTTCGGGCAGTCGGCGTTGATGGGGATGCCGGAGTAATAGGCTTTATACCCGATGCGACGCAACCAAACGGCGAATTGTGACAAGTACAAATCCGTGCCTAGAAAGCCCGGCACCAGTACAACTCCGGATCCATCACCGTGAGGGATTCCAAATCCCCAGTAGATCGGGGAAACCTGCAGAAATGCCAGTTCCACTCCGGCAAGCCATTCTTGCCAGACGGGGAACTGGGGCGATTCCTGCCTTTTGTGAGGCTTCCGTCGAGAAGCTTTCATTGAAGTCAGTCTACCCGACGTGTGCTGCGAAGCAAGGAGCACCCGCCGACTGGGTTGTTGGAAATGTTACGGGCTTTTTGCCGTTGCCGGCGCAGATCGAAGATCTACCCAGCAGAAGGAAATCGTGGATCAGGCCACGTTGGCAACGTGTTTTCCTTCAGCGGCTGCCTTCTTTGCCGCATGATGCATTCTGTGCCCGCGCCGGGAAGGTTTCCGGTCTTTTTTTTCGCCCGGTCCCACGGGGTTCATTGCCAAATCCAGCAAGGATTTCTCAGCATTCACGAAGTTCTTCATACTCTTCTCGGTCAGTTCCCCGAGGGACGGACGCGCTTCTTTGCGAGTGACTTGCTTGAATCTTTCGCGACCCGCTTTCGCGGTGCCCTCGAACTGTTCGATGGCAAAGTCCATGAGCTTTTTCTGGGTTTCGAAATACTTCTCCGCGCCCTCGCGAGCGACTTTTGTCAACACTTCCACGCGGTCCCGGGGCGGCTTGTGCGCAGGCTTGTCATTCTTGGTTGCAGCGGTCACCTCTTGCATGGCCAAATCGAGGAACTTCTTTTCACTGTCGACAAACTCCTGGATTCCGCGCCGCGTCAGTTCTGTGACACGCGCTGCGGCCTGCAGCTTTCCATCTTCCCGATAAGATTCGGCGACGGAGTGCGCCTGCTCTGCCGTTGCGTCCAGGAGGTTCTTCTGCATTTCGATGATTGTGCCTACTCTGTGGCGGGCTACTTCGGCCACGGCTCCTGCCGCTGCGGGAAGACGCAGGACGTCTTTTGCTCCATCCAGGGCCAGCGCCGTTTCGTCCGCTGCAAGATCCAGCAGGATTTTCCCAACAGTGGTGAGGTTCTCGACACCTTTTTCCGCAATTCCTGCCACGGACGCGCCGAAACGGGTACCGGGCTTGCTAAATCCTTCTCTAACCATGCCGATCAGCAAAGCGTTCTCTTGAGCCGCCAGATCCATAAGGATTTTCTGCGCGGACACAAAACTTTGCACGCCTTGACGAGCCCAACCCGTCAGCAAACTGGGCGAGGCCGATTGCGTAGCTTTCTTTTCTCTCGCCTTCATATAGATTCTCCTCTCAAGCACCTTCATACTGCACTGCAGTATCCTAGTTGACTGTACGTCCGGGGCCTGACCGTGTCAAGCTGTTTGTCAGAGAAAATGGAACAAGCTGATTCGCCGGAGAACTGATGAACAACCCGGAAGTTATCATTCGCAAGTACAGCGACCGCCGGCTTTACGACACCGAGGCGAGCAAGTACGTGAAACTGGATGATATCGCTCGCATGGTGCGGGATGGCATCAACGTCCGCGTGGTGGATGGCCGCAGCGGGAAAGACTTGACGCATCTGATCTTTACGCAAATCATCGTGGAGAACGCTCGCGAGCAGGAGATCGCTTTACCTTTACAACTTTTGGCGCAACTGGTCCGGGCTTCTGACAAGGCTACGCACGATTTTTTGACCTGGTACCTGAACAACACTCTTGATCTCTACCAGAAGGCGCAGGAAACGGTGCACACGCGACTGCCCACTGCAAAGAGTGTGGTGGCAAGCCCGCTGGAATTCGTACGCAATCTTCTTGCAGGACACTCCTTACGCGCGCAAGGGCCGCCGGTGGAGGCTGAGGAACTCGAAAAACTTCGCGGCCAGATCGAAGAACTTCAGATGCGCTTACGACGCCGCGAAAAAGGCGCCCGGACCGGAACTAAACGCAAGAGACGCAAGCGGCGAGAGCGATAAGGTGGACTGGCAGCAGGCGATCGTCGCGTATGCGACGGGCGAGAGAACTGCGTCGCAGTATCGGTTGGTTAGACTTCAGGACCGTGCGACGAGACAGTCAAGGCTTTCCTGGCTGCAAAGGTTGCAGAGGGCGTGGCAGATGCCCTTACTTTTCCGCGGGATTTGACTCCGCGATCGCCTCTGCCTTGCGTATCGCTTTCTCGTGCAATTCCCAGGAATGGATGGCTTTCTTACACCCTTCCTTTGCCAGATCAGTGCTCATTCGCCTCTCCGCTTCGTCGAAGATATGTTCCGCGTTTTCTCTGGCGCGGTGTGCTGCGTTATCAGCATCAATGACCTTTTCGAGCAGAAGAGTGATTTCGGGAGGGTCTGATTCCGATTGTTGGTGCGCGGTCTCTTGTCGCCGAGCGGATCCGGCCTTGTTTAGCGTTTTGTAGGTTGATTTGACCTCATCGCTCCAACGCGATTTGACGGTCCGGTTCCGGCGGTCCAACGCGGCGTTCGCCCGGTCTGCGGTCTGGCGTACTCTGAGTTTTTCAAACAGCCACCTGAATGCCGACCAGTCCTTGGCCTGGTTCATCAGTTCTTTGGCTTCCTGGACCTCTTGCAATTTGTGCATAAGGTTTTTAACTCCTCAGCAAGGTCACGACAGGGCGACGACGCCGAACAGCCGGCTTGGAGGACGCCGTTAATATTATGTTCCATGAGAAGCGCCGCGAGTTGTAAGGATGAACCAATTTCAATTCTCCTCTCGTCGGGGACGCGCAAACGCTGCCATATAGGAAGAACTCTAACAACAAGGGCGGTCAAGCAAAGTGAGCTGCATCACTTGCTCCCGCTCCGGACAAACACCCGTGTTAGCGGAGACTTGTTTGTTCAAGTCGTAATCAGAGAAATAGACGACAGCACAGAAACAATCTCAGATTTTGCGGGTGATAGACATGTATTTGACGGAACGGTGACTTGCTGTTGACAAAGTGAAGAGACTTTGCCGTCGTTCCTAACGCGAGAGCTAAACTCCACCGGACGCGGATGTTTTGTGGTGAGCAACTTCGCAGTGGAAGGTTACGTCACCAATCAAGAGATTATTCTTCTGACGGAACAGCTCAAAGCCGGGCGGCGCCCAGGCATCGTTATTTTCTACGACGGAGTGAACGATTCCTTCGCCGGCACAATTGCGCCGGGAATTCCGACCGCTCATGTATCGCTGGCAAACATTAAGGCACGGGTTGAGGGTTCAGTTGCAGGAAGGATCGACTTTCTTCGCGATTCCAACACTTTGCAGTTAGTTATGACCGAAGTGAATTGGCTTCGGAGGGCGAGGCCTGCGGCAACAAGAATTGAAGAAATTGAGCCAAAGGCTTCCGCAACGCTCGAAAACTACGAAACGAATCTGCGTATGGCAAGAATACTTGGCGAGGCCTATGGTTTCCGGGTGTTCTGCTTCTGGCAACCAGCGCTGGTATATGGGCACAAGCCACTGATCCTTTCGAGATGAAAATTGCCAGCAACGACAGCACAAAAACCTCGTTCCGCATTCTGGCTGGGGTTTATCGGAAAGCGGAGGAGCAGAGTGCGTCGAGCGGGGGCTTTGTGTTTCTGGGGGACATTTTTGACACCGTGAAGGAGCCGCTGTATATCGACAAGTGGATGCATCTGGACCCTGGTGGAAATGAGGTTATCGCCCGATCGATCGCAAAATAGCTGGAAGGCGGATTGAGCGTCCGAAGCAGACCGACGGGAATTCGGTCCGAGTCTTGCCCCAAAGTCGCCACAAGCAATACGGCCATAGAGAGAGATCGAGGTCTAGCGAAGAGATGAGAGGAGGTACACGAGGATAGGCATTATTAAATGGTAGCTTGGTTCTATCGCGGCCATCGTTGTGCGTGTACAATTGCGGGTAAGTTTACGGTCCACTATGGGTGTTGTTCAGAAGTGTTCCTGCTTATTCTCGCTTTTTTGGATCTTGTCGGCCCCGTCGCTTCCCGCCAATTCCTGGAAAGGTGTCGTCCGCGAAAAGTCGGGCCGCCCCGTGGCCAGTGCTATTGTTTCTCTTCAGTCCACAACAGGAAGCGACAGCTACTCCTCGACCAGTTCCATCTCCGGCGAATTTATTTTTCCCGATATTGCTCCCCAGAGTTATGTTGTTTCCATCGCCGCAAACGGCAAGACCTGGAAAACAGCCGAGCCTGTGCTTATCAAGCCCGGGGATTCGCTGCTCGCTGATCTCGAACTGTCCGATCAAAACCAAAGTGCAGCAGTTATCGCCCAGACAATTAGTGTGCCGCAGGTATCCACGAATACGTCCAAGTTAACCAGCGGTGAAGTTTCCAGCCTGCCTCTGAACGAACGCGACTTCAGCAAGCTTCTGTTGCTGGCCGCCGGCACCATGACCGACACCAACGGAGCGGCCAACTTTACGCAGCAGTTCACGGTGAACGGACTGCGAGGCAGCGCCTCCGTTTTCGCGATGGATGGTGCGGACAGCAGCGATCCGGAACTGGGAGGCGCCACATTCTCCAACTTCAATGTGGACGCGATTCAGGAAGTGCAATCGAGTTCTGGTGTTATGCCAGCTGAAATTGGCCAAGGGGCGGCGGGCTTCACGAATATGATAACGAAGTCCGGAATCGACCAGATTCACGGGAGCGTGTTTGAGTTCGTGCGCAATGCCGCGTTCGACGCGCGCAATTTTTTTGACCATGAGAGCGTGGTCGAACCTCGCCGCATTCCTCCGTTCGTGCGCAATGAATTTGGATTTACAAACGGAGGACCCGTAGTACTTCCTGGTATTTACGACGGGCGCGGGAAAACATTTTATTTTGGCGAGTATCAGGGTTTCCGGCAAGTCCTTGGAACTACACAAGTTTTCGCGGTGCCCACGGCCGATGAACGCAAAGGTATCGATACAACAACATTTCCTGGCGACACGCTAATCATTCCCGTCAGTCCTGAGATCGCGCCACTGCTCGCTCGTTATCCGCTTCCGAACGATCCTGGAGGCGCATTTGGTGACCGCACTTACGCGGCTTCGTCTAAAGTTGTCACCGACACGAACCAGTTCTCCGTGCGTATCGATCAGATCATCAACGACAAAGCCACGCTGTTCGGCCGCTTCAGCCTCAACCAAGTGGAGGGGCCGACCACGAATCCGGACCAAACCGCGGTCGATCCTGGCTTCGCTGTAAATTTTTACGACCATCAACGGAACGCGGCGTTGCGCTACACGCAGACGCTTTCGCCGACGCTCAACTTTTCGGCAACGTTCGGATATGACCGGAGCACTCCGATTTTCCCAGCTTCGAATCACACCGATCCCGCGCTGGTGTTTGGCGACGGACTTTATATCGGCTTTAACACGGCGGATGGCTCCATCTTTGGGTCTTATGGAAATTTGTACCAAATCAAGTTTGATATGAGCGAAATCCACGGGCCGCACAGTTTCAAATGGGGATTCGAAACGCGCTTGAATAAAGACGCCACAATCTTCGGCACGAATCCCAGCGGGGTATACACCTTCGGTGGAGGCACCGCTTATTCTCCCGTGGAAATTACTTCCGTCAGCGGCTTGCACAATATTCTACCGGGCCAACCGCTTCCCGATTCCCTCACCGGACTTCTGACGGCAAGTCCCTATTCGTATTCGATCACGGCAGCCGCGGAAACCACTCCCGTCGGCAATAAATTCGATGAAGCGGCTGTGCGCCGCGAGGCTTACAATTTTTATTGTCAAGACACCTGGAAGCTTTCACCGAAGTGGACCGTCAACTACGGCTTGCGCTACGAACTGAATAGCCGCATTAAAGAAGCGAAGAACCGCACTTCCATTGCGATTCCGATCGGGCCAGACGGCAAGGAAACTTCGTTTCTTACTCCCGGCGCGACGCAGGAATTTCTGTACAATCCTCAGCCCGTGTATCCGCTGGACTGGCGGGGTTTTGGTCCACGGGTTGCGATCGATTATGCTGCCACCCCGACCACGGTGATTCACGCGGGCGGGGCGATTACCACGATTCTTCCCAACTTGTGGCAAGACAATTTTGTCACCGGCGGGATCCCGCTGGTTTTTCAGCCGCTGACCACTGCACTTCCCGGCGTTCCTGTTCCCTTTCACAACAGTGCCGTTCCACTCGCACTCCCGCCCGCATACACGACCGGCGGCCAACTGCTTTTTCCCAATGGCAACAGTTCCGACGTTCCCGCCAATACGCAAATTGATTTGCAACGATTCCAGAAAGATTTGGCGGCGTTGACTCCCGGCGATCAAACGCAACTGCTGAGCGCTGCCGTAATCTCTCGCGATTTCCGTAACGGTTACATCGGCACTTACACTTTGGGAGTGGATCAGCAAATCGACAGAGCGAAATTGAGCGTGGCTTACGTGGGAACCGCCGGCATCCATCTTGCGCGGGTGTTTTCGCCAAATGGTTATGCGGGAGCCGTTCCTGCCTATGCTCCCTACACGCAATTTAATTCGGCGGGGCAGGCTACCGCTGGATTCGGGCCAGAAGCCGTGATGCAAACGGGATCTCATTCCGATTACAACGCCCTGCAAACCAGCATCAGCCAGACGAATTCGAAGATTGGGCTGAGCTATCAGGCCAGCTACACTTTTTCCAAATCCATCGACGACACCAGCGCGGTTCTGGGTGGACTGCCTGCCAATGCGGGGGTGATTCTGCAAACTTTGCCGCAGGATCCGCTGCGCCCTCAAGACGACAAAGGCCCATCCACTTTCGACATCACGCATGTTTTTTCGCTGAGTGTGATTCAGGATCTGCCGTTCGATCGTGTCAGCTTTCTCCAACCGATCAGCCGCTATGTTACGCAGGGATGGCAGTTCCTCAACATTACTTCGCTTACGAGCGGGCCGCCGTTCACGGTTTACTCTGGCATTCAGCAAACCGGGGCAGGCGCGGGCGGAACGGATCGTCCCGATTTAGTTTCCATGCCGGATTTTTCGACCAGCCGCACTATACGGGAGGATTATTTTGGGCGCGGTGCAAACAATAGTTCATTCTTTTACATTCCCATCGGCGTTGCTGGAGGTAGCGGGCCCAATTCCGGCTTCTTCGGCACTGTGGGGCGCGACACGTTTCGCGGCCCCGGCTTCCATCAATTCGATATTGCACTGATCAAGAACACGCCCTTCGGCCATCGCAGCGGAGGCGAACTTGGCATTTTGCAATTTCGAGCGGAATTCTTCAACATCTTCAACATCGCCAATTTTGGTCTTCCTTCCAACACAGTGCGCGGCAGCGGGTTTGGGGTTATCAGTAAAACCTCGGGACCCTCGAGGCAAATCCAGTTTTCGTTGAAAATAGTTTATTGATGGCCGAGGGCGGGTGTGTTCGGCAGCTTCGTGCAGAAGTTTTCGGAATAGGGATTCGGCGGTCAAGTAGGGGTGGGCGGGCTGAAGCCCGGCGCCTACGGGTGTTCGGCTCCTTGTCGTCTTAACAAGTTCTTGATGAACTTTTGAGGACTTCTGAGCGCTAAGTCATCGAGACTATATGTCTGCGCGCTTGTTAAGCGGAGTTTATGGATTTTCTCAGCGCGGTCCAATACGTGGTGTTCCTGGCGATTGTGACGGCTCTCCTGAAGCCGTTGGGCGGGTATGTGGAGCGCGTTTTTTCGAGGAAGCAGACGATTCTCGATCGATTATGCGTTCCCGTGGAACGGCTTATCTATCGCTTAAGCGCAATTGATCCTGACGAGGAGATGAGTAACAATTTGACGACGGCGGTTGCGATGATGGCGGGGCGGTTTGCGCTGGCGTTCGCCGCTTGTTTTGCGCGGCAAAGAAACACACCATCGTCGTCCGGAACACTGCCTACGCATTCGCTTCTATTCGGGATCCTGCTGACGGCGTGCTTGATCACAATGGTGGCGCTTAGCTATCTACCGGCGTTGGCGCTTGGTCCTATCCTGGAACGTTTACTGTACGGAACTTAGTGCGGATGGGCGGAATCCAAATCGTGGCATTTTATTTCCGCCAGGCTCTGTGCCGATTGAACCGCGTGGAAATTCTGATTCATGCCATCGAAAGTTTTCCGGTCGAAATAACAACTTCCTTACGAACCTCCCAACACTTACTTAGACCCTTCCGCGCAAGTTAACGCTGGTCATCCATTTCACAGGTCAAATGGGAGGCTTCAAATGCGCAATGGAAAGATTTGTCTAGGTACTGTTTTTGACTTACTTGTGCTTATGAGTCTTGTGGCCACAGGGGCTCGAGCTCAGTCGACGTTCGGCAGTATTCGCGGCACGACACTGGACCAGACGGGATCATTCATTCCGCAGGCGCAAGTGAAATTGCACAATGATGATGAGAATACGGAGTTCACCGCGACCAGCGACGATCACGGGAACTACGCGTTTGAGAACGTGAAGTCCGGCCACTACAGGCTGACCGCCAACAAGGATAGCTTTGCCGATGGAATTGTCGACAAAGTGGAATTGGCGGCGCGGCAAAACCTGCGACTGGATGTGACGCTGGCGTTGGCGTCGCAGAGCCAGGTGGTGGAGGTAAGCGAAGCCGCTGTGCTTGTGAATACTGAAAACGCCACACTCACGGATTCAAAGCTGAATGCCGATATCACACAGATGCCGCTGAATTCGCGCGCGGTGTCCACCAGTCCACTGGCGGCTTTGGCGGTTTCGCCGGACGTTGTGAAGGACTCGCAAGGAAATATTGCGGTGGGCGGCGCGTCGTCAGCGATGGTGGGATACTCGGTGGACGGAATTTCCACGGCGAATGTGCGCCAGAACGGAGCCTTGCAGGACACGTATCCTTCGGCGGAGGGAATCGCGGAGATGAAGGTTACGGCGTTCAACAACAATGCGGAGTTCGCGCAGATCGGCGACGTAACGTTTGTAACCAAGAGTGGAACGAACCAGTGGCACGGCAGCCTGTTCGAGTATTACCAAAACGCGTTTATGGACGCGAGGATTTTGAATTTTCCGACGCAAGCACCGAAGAATTTCAACACATTCGGCGGCAGCATGGGCGGTCCGGTGATTATTCCCCGACTCTACAACGGGAAGGACAAAACTTTTTTCTTTTTTGCTTATGAGGGGAATCGGAAGAATGTTTCTTCGCCGGAGCAGCTTCTTGTCCCCACGGAGGCGGAAAGAAACGGCAATTTAAGCGGACTCGCGGCGACACAGGGCAGTCCGTTGCTCGATCCGTTTACCGGTCAGGCGTATCCCAACAATACAATCCCAAGCGGAAGCGGGTGCAGCAATTCTAAAGACTGTATCAATCCCGTTGCGCAGGCGTTGCTGAACTACTATCCCCTGCCGAATGCGAACCTGAGCGTGGCCAACCCCTCTTACAATTACCAGACTATGGTGCCGATCCCTTCGACGACAAATGGCTGGGACCTGCGAGTGGACCAAACGATCACGCCGAAGCAGCAAATCTATGCTCGTTACAGCTGGAAAAATCTGCTGACCAATGAAGGCGGCAGCGGGCTCCCGGCGAATCAGTTTCTGCCGAATGTGGTGTCTCACGATCAGAATCGAAGTTTCCTGGTTTCGTACAATTATGTGATCAAACCGAATTTGATTAACGAATTCCGGTATGGATTCACGAACTTCAATGAAAATGATAGTTTCCCGATTCAAGGCGGCTCGGCAATCAACCAATTGGGCCTGCAGGGCATCAACATATCGCAGCATCCGGACGGCGATGCGTTCCCGACTTTTTTGTTCAGCGATGGCACCATCTCATCGATCGGACAGGACAGAACGGGAACAACGATCTCGCAGAATAGCCAGTTCACCGACAACTTTACGGACATCGTGCATAACCACACATTGCGATTTGGCGTAGATGTGCGCATGGTGCGCTACAACGCGTTGATGTTCTTTCAGCCCTCGGACGATTACGGCGACTTCACTTTCAGTCCCGGGCTGTTTACGAATTATTCTTTCGGGGATTTCCTATTGGGTTTGCCACAGCAATCTTTCTTCGCCACTACCAGCCCGCAAGTTAACGCGCGCACGACGCAATATGGCGTCTATGGTCAGGACACCTGGCAGGTGAACAATCATTTAACGGTGAATTTCGGACTGCGGTGGGAGCTGCTGCCACCGTTTACGGAGGGCATCGGCGACCTGGGAAGTTTCGATCCGAAAACCAACAGCGCGCTGGTTCCGAATGCGCTGTTCACGACGCTGGCGAAAAACCCTTCGCTTCAGCCGGTGTACACCGAGTTTCTTGCGTCATTCAATGCCTGCTCGCTTCCACAGCGAAATATGGCGCTGCCCTGTTCGAACGTGGAAACGGCCAGCCAAGCAGGCGTAACGCAGGGTTTGAGGAAGCTGTATCTGCGGGATTTTGATCCGCGGATCAGTGTGGCTTACCGGCCGTTCAACAACAATAAGACTGTGATCCGCGCGGGTTTTGGGATTTTCACGATGACCACACTGGGTCCGCTCTCTTTCAATAATGCCGGCAACCCGCTTTCGGCCCTGATCACCAATGTGAATGCGGTGTTCAATGGCAAGGTATTGCAGGCGCCGCAATTTCAATTCCCGCAGACGGCGCCGTCCACACAAACGGTCACGTATGGTGGAGGCAGCCTGGAACAAGCGAATGATCCGAATTTTCGCGATCCCCAAGCGGCGCAGTGGAATCTTACGGTGGAGCGGCAAATCACGGTAAATACCGTTGTGCGCATCAGCTATGTGGGCATGAATTCTTACCGCCTGCCGGTCACGGAGGATCTGAATCAGGTGGCGCCCAGCACAACTCCCTATTCACCCAGCGCGGTTCCTTACGCGAACTGGTTTCTGTTGATGTCTTCGCAGAACGCGGGCAGTTCCAACTACCAGGCGATGCAACTGGAAATGGTGCATAAGTTTTCGCACGGCCTGGCGTTTCAAGGAAGATACACGTGGGCGAAAAATATCAGTGACGCGCAGGGCAGCGATGCTCCGACGGTGTTCTCTGGCGAGGAGTCGTACGCGGCCGAGGTTGCGAACCGCTTTGATCTGCGCATGGACCGAGGCAACGTGGTGGCTACGCCGCGGCAACGATTCCTGCTGACAGGCACTTACCAACTTCCGTTTGGCTCGGGACACCGCTGGGGCAATTCAGGGTGGATCAATTCCGCGTTCGGCGGCTTGAATTTAAGCACGGTGGCGACGGTCCAGACAGGCCAGTGGCTGACGCCGACCATCAATCCTACAGCGCCAAATTCGAACGACCCTTCGCAGATTAACGACCAATCGAACACCGACATTGCTAATCGCACAGGTGCTTCCCTTCGTCCGGACTGCGTGGGAAATCCGTATGCCGGCCAGAGTTCCTCGCATTTCTTCAATACCAGTGCTTTTACCTCGACACCGGTTGGCGCTGGCCGTTTCGGAAATTGTGGATTGGGCATTTTGGAGGGCCCCGGCATGATCGACGTCGATGCGGGCGTGGCCAAGCAATTCCAGTTCGGGGAACGGTTTCATTTGCGATTTGAGGCCACGTTCACCAATGTGTTGAACCACACCAATTTCGCGCCCCCAGCGACGAACATCAGCAATCCGAATTCGTTTGGAGTGCTGCAAGCAGCGCTGCCACAGGGCTCTGGCGGAAACCGAACAGGGCAACTCGCGCTGCGGCTCGATTTTTGAGAATCCGTGAAGCAAGGCGAGGAATTGCGTTTGCGCGAAGGATTAAGAGCGCTGGCATAAAGCCAGCGCTACATTACCAGCGTTACATTACCAGAGTTACAATGCCAGCGTTACATGTATGGCGCTGGGGCTAGTCGGTGACTTTGGTCCATGTGCTGTCTGGATTGTATTCGGTCATGGCTGCGGCGAGATCTGAAGTTTGGTCGCCTAGATCTTTTTGGTAGACGATGCCCTGTTGGTTGATGATGAAGGTCATGACGCCGCTTACTTTATATTGTGCGGGATAGGCGACCAGCGCGACTCCCTGCGTGAGCTTGCCATCGCTGAGATAGCTTTTCGCTCCGCCTTTGGCTGCGGCGCCCTGGGCTTTCAGAGTACGGTAGAAATAACCGTGATAGGGCTCACTTGCGGCGCTCCCTGGCGTGCCGCCGTAGCCTTCGCCGCCCGCCTTCGCCAGAAAGGGACCGGCGGGGCTTGCGGGTTCGTCTTCCTTGGTTTCCCAGTAGAGACCGTTTTGTTTGCCGGGCTCGCTCATCAATCGCTGCGCATAAATTCCGGCGGGCAAGTCGTCGTGGCCAACGGCGGCGTAGTCTTTCTGCGCGTCAATGAACCCGCGGCAGGCGGCAATGGCGCCCAGTTCGTTGTGGCCAATGCGGCGAAAGAGCAGCTCCTGTTTGCCGGCTGCGGTATCAAATCTCCATTTGCCGCCATCGTTAACGATGGGAATGGGCATTGGCCAGTTGTTGGCGCCGACCTGGAGTATGCGGGTGTTGGCGTCTTTGCGGACGAGGACGTGCTTGGTCTCGTAAGATTTCACGAAACGCTGCATGCGCGCTTTGTCTTGAACGGTGTCGCCTGAAAAGACCAGTTCCTTCCCTTCGTCGCCAAAGACAGCAAGCATTTCATCCTGATTTCCATCCTGCGAAGCCTTGACAAGCGCCTGGACGGCCTGCTCGGGAGTGGCAAACGTTTTTTGGTCTGCGGCTTTTACCGAAGCCACGAACAGGAACGAAGTGAGAAGAAACGCGGTCAAGAGAGTTTTTGTGTGCATTTTGTTTTCACTGCTCCAGAGAGTCTTGATGTTCATGGCTAGTTCTTCCTGCCTGCGCCGGCGTTTGCAGGCTTGGACTTCGCGCCCATGCTGGCCTGGCCGCGATTACTTGCGGCTCGATCACTCTTTGGGTTGCTGACTCCACCGAAAGCGCCGCCGTTGGATGAGGGCTGTTGTTGGCGATTGGCCTGTTGTGGGGCGGGGCGTGCGGCAGGCTGTGCGTTGTTCTGTGCGGGTCTCGATGCATTGGTATTTCCCGTGGCAGGTTTCGAAGCATTGGTATTTCCTGTGGAGGGCCTCGCGGTTGGCGTATTGGCCGGGGCAGGCCGTGCAACGTTGTTCGTTGTTGGGCGGGTTCCGCCGGTTTGGCCAAAGCCACGATCACCGGAAGGGTTTCTTGCCGGAGGATTGCCGGTGGCTACGCGATTATTTGCACCGGCGTTCGCATTGGCGCCTTTGTTGCCCTGATATGTGGTCTGGCCCTTCCAATTATTGTTGGGATTATTTCCGGCGGCGGGACGTTGCGCATTATTCGGATTATTTCCGGGATTCGCGTTGGGAGGGCGATTTTGAATATTTCCGGTGGCCGGCCGGGTATTGGCATTGGCGTCTCCGTTGTTGGCAGGACGATTTGCCTGATTTCCCTGATAGGTATTCTGGCCCTTGAAATTGTTTGCGTTATTGTTGGCGGGCGGCCGATAGTTCACGCCTTTGTTTCCGCCGGGATTGTTTCCCATGCTTCTGGCGTAAGTGCTGTTCGGATTATTCCGGTTGTAAGGGACTGGCTTCGGCTTGTAATTGGAATTCAGATTATTGTTGTTGTTGAAGCGGTTGTAATAATTATTATTGTTGTTGATGTAGATGTTGTTGTTGCCGTAGTGTACGGGACGATTGTAATGATAACCGCCGCCATAACCGGGGTAATAGATGGGGCGATACGGCGGAGGATAATAGGGCCGCGGACCGTAGTACACACCGCCGTAACCCCAAGCCGGATAGTAATAATTATTGTTGTTGATGGCCATGCCAACGGCGATTCCTGCGCCGAAAGAAAGCAGGCCAATTGCGACTGCGGTTCCGGTGCTCACACCGGAACTCTGCTGCTGAACGACGACCGTGGAACTGCCGCTGGAAGCGGCTGGTGCGCTGGATGTGGTAGTGGTCGTGGTGTAGCCACTCGGAGAGGTGGTTGTCGTAGTGGTGGAATAGACGCGGCTGGGATCGTATTGAGGAACGTAGACGACTTTGGGGTCGGTTGGTTTTAGTTCGACGACTTCCCTGCCCTGATCCTGCTTGACATCGACGGTCATCTGCGGAGAACTTTTCAGCGCGCCATTGTCGACAGCCTGCGCGCGAAGTCTTTGCACGGAGGCCAAGACGGCCTTTGGATCTCCCTGATAGGCGGCGCCGAGTTGCTTGGTCCAATCAAATTGCTGGCACATGAGATCGACGACGGTGGGATAGTGCAAGAGCGCTTGCATGACCGGGGTGAAGCCGGCCTTGCTGGAGGCTTGATCCAAGGCCGCTTCTTTCAGGTTTTGATTATCGGGGAGCACGAGCCAGTTGCCGCCGTCCATCACTTCCTGGGGATCGACCGAGGCCTGTAGTAGGACGGCGAGGACGGGATCAGGGTAAAGAGCGACGGGGGCGAGGAGTTCATCGAGGCCATCGGCGGTGAGATTGACTGGAGGTAATTGCGTCTGGGGCTGCGCTTGCGCCTGCGGCTGGCTCTGATCGGCGGAGGCAGGCTGAGCGGTTTGCGCGTCCGGTGGTTGCTGCGCGGCGGGATCTTGCGCCGATGAATTTGCAGGTGGCTGTTGAACAACGGCTGCAGGAGCGGAATCTTTGGTGCCGCAGCCCTCGATTCCGGACGTGGCGCTCAGAAGCAAAAATGCCATCACGAACGACATGCAACATTGAATGCGTTTCATAGTTCCTCGCTGAGGGCCTTCCACTTTCGCTGTGATAATACACGCGCGGATGGGGCACACCAGTCTCTTGTGTATCCTGTCCCCCTGGCCGGACGTTTGGTATTGGTATAAATGACAGGGGATTTGGAGAAGGTTCAGGCGAAGAAACGACCACCTGTAACATCTGACAATATCGACATTTCGTAGGATGTCGTATCTTGGGCACCGCTTGGGCGGGGCTGTTTGCGACAGGAAACCGATGGCTGCAATTGCACCGGTATCTCTGGGCAGCCACCCAACAGGAGCATAAGCGGGATAGAAATGGCCTCTTATGACGGCAGGTGCATTCGCACAAGTGGGCGCGTTTTCCTCGGGGCCGACCGAACACTTGTAGCGCAACAGAGTTTTGCACGATTCAGCAGGATGACTGCCTGCTTCGTGTTCATGTTTCTTGGGTGGGGATCATTGCGCGCGCCGGTGCTGGCGCAAGGCTACCCTGACATATTCCGAGGCTCTCGGGACGTGCTGTACGCACAACCGCATCTGCTCCAATCAGTCGACGAGGCCTGGTTCGTTCCTCTTTCGCCGGCCTTTTCTGAAAGCTCATCCTCCGATTCGCCCAATGCTCTGACTCTGCCGCCGTTGCCTCCGGCGAACGCGCGCGCCAACGATTCCAGTATCAAGCCGAATCCCAAGGACGAAGAAAAGGGCGAAGGCACGCGTTTTCGTTGGAAAACGGCGCTCGGCGAATCTCTGTTGTTCACCGGCATCATGCACACGTTCAACCTCACCACCGAGGCGGGAACCCGCGACACGCTGAACGGCCACTGGTTCGCGCATTACACCGAATCGGTTTCGGAACTGCGCGGCTGGAGCGACAGTGACAGGTTCATGGCTCCCTACGTGGGCCATCCCATCGAGGGCTCGATTTTTGGTTTCATCGAGAGGCAGAACGATCCTCGATTCAGGCTGGTGCAGTTTGGAGACGGCCGCGAGTATTGGATCAGTATGTTACGGTCCATGGCATACGGGGCTATCTGGCATACGCAATGGAAGATCGGTCCTGCCAGCGAAGCGTCCATTGGAAACGTGATGATGCATGCATCGCCCGGATTTATCACTTTGGTCGACACGCCCACGCTGGGGTTTGTGACCATGCTGGCGGAAGACGCGGCCGATCGCTACGTGATAATGGGCCTGGAGAATCGCACGAACAATCGCGCGGCGATTATTCTGGTGCGCAGCTTCCTGAATCCTGGCCGAACGTTTGCCAACATGATGGCTTTTAAAGTTCCCTGGAACCGCGACACGCGGCTGGGTTTGTTTGGTGCTAACTACGATCTTCGAAAAGAACTGATGGAAGAGTATAAGAACGGCGATGGAGAGAAGCCGTTCGTATTTGTGAAAGACTCCTGGAAGCCAGCCGGCGTGGACTTCAAGCACCCGCATTCCAAGGCTGCCGACATTGAGCTTACCGCGTTTCCATACTACGAAACGTTTCTCGGCGGTGGCTCGTGCGTCGGTGGGGGTGGCAGCGGCGCCGCTCGCGTAAATCCTTCGTGGCAAGTGATCACCGAAGTCAGCGGCTGCCTGATTATGCACCAGCCGTTTTACAACTACAGCGCGGACAGCCTGTTCTATGGCGGCGGTTTCCGCTGGACTCCGCTGTCAACGCACCGATTCTCTCCCTTCGCGCAATTTATGTTTGGCGGGAGAAAGGTTACGCAGGAAATCGACAATCTACCACTGAAGAAACAGTTGCTGACCGAATGGAACAATGGGAGCGGCGCGCTTGCGCATTATCCCACGCGCAGCGCGTATGAGTTCGAGACCGCGCAGAACGGCCCGAGCATAGCGGTTGGCGGCGGCTTTGACTGGGTGGTCAGGCGGCCGTTTGCGTGGCGGATTATCAACGTGGAATATACCCGGTCATGGATGAACGACGTGGGTGCGATTCATCCGCAGGAGGGCCTGAAGATTTCCACGCAGGCAGTGGTGAGGATCGGTACGTGGTGAGGTGGGGGTTGCACACGGTAGGGCTGGTGGCACGAAGGTGGGTTGAAAACCTGCGCTTAGGATGACAGCTTTTTTTGGTGGCTCTGCGGGTGGGCGATAGTCGAAAACCCATCTCTAACAATGTCGGCTCTGTCAAATATTTCTTGAGCGTACTTCTCCTTCCGCTCCGAAGAGTGGTCTTCGTTGTTCTTTTTCGACGTATGCAGCGGCGACCACGGCTCGTTGTTAATCTGGCGGCCGGTTTCAGTCCGACCCAACCATCTCTCCGATCAAAAACTTCTCGACCATGATTACGACTTCGATCTCCCTTTTCAGGGAGCGGGACGCCCCATCAAGACCACGGTGATCTACTGCCCACCAGGGGTTGCCTCGAGCTGTCCCGCGTGCGAACCGAACTCTACTAACTGCGAATAGTCCCAACCTTTGCGCCACATCCAGAACAAGCGAACGGCAAGTTTGCGTCCCATGGCCACTTTCGCGATGCGGCGATCTCGGCGCATCGCCAGGTGCAGATAGCGGCGCCGCCAGTCGGGATCGAAGCGCACCGCCACTTGCGCGGCTTCCACCAGCAGAAAGCGCAACAGCTTGTTGCCTTGCTTGCTGATGTGTCCCAGTCGTTGCCGGCCCGCGCTGGAGTTTTCGCATGGGACGAGCCCCACATAACTCCCGATCTGCTTGCCACGAGCAAAGCGGAACGGATCGCCGATGATCAGCACGAAAGCAAGTGCGGTGAGTGGACCCACGCCTGGATGGGTCATCAACCGCAAGACCTCGGGCCGTTTGTTGGCTTCCCGCTCGACGGCGGTGGTCAACTCGGCGATCACTGGGTTGAAGCGGTCCAGCAACTCCGATAAATCTTGCCGGCGCCGGCTAGCCCAAGGAGCCAACGGGAGATTCTCTAGCAGCGCCCGTCCCTGCTTGTTCCAAAGCCGCTTCTTCCAACGCTGGCCTTCATTCATGGCTACGGCCTGCAGCTGATTCAGGATGCGCGTGCGCATCTGTACCAGCCGATGCCGATGCCAAAGCAACTGCCGCAAATCGCGGTTCTCCGGGTTGGGTACCCACACTCGGGGAAAACGATCTTCCACCAGCAGCTTTAGCAAGAGTTTTGCATCCTCGCGATCGGTCTTGCGCTTCCGAACGCGCAACGTGCGGATCTCGGCTGCATCTCCAATCCACAGTTCGATGCCCAACTCTGCCAGTAGCCGCTCGAACCAGCGTACATAGCCGGTGGCTTCGATACCTACGCGAGTGGGAACGCCTTGCGATTGTACGCAACGATAGAACTTCTCTACCTCTCCATCGCTGTGCTCCAACCGCTACTCACCGCACTCTCCTGTCTCTTTATTCAAAAAAGCAATTTGCTGAAAGCTCGGGTGATAATCTACTCCTATAATGAACATGTTCGGCTCCTTCCTCCCGAGCCTTGGTCGTCACAAGCAACCACAGTGTACTCGGGTCGAGGGAGCCGACATTGTTATGAAATCAAGACCCACTCTTCGCGGACTCAGAGTGGGGCACCCAGGAGGGGAGAGCCTTCGCTTCGGGGACTTCGTTCGGGATGATGGGTTTTTATGTTGGTGGGAGAAAGCACGGGTCTAAAGACCCGCCATTACTTGGCTCGCGGACTCGGCTTATCGTGCCGCTATGCGGATGAGAACCCAAGAGCGAAGACTGGGTTTCTTGTGCAGCCGCTAGGTGGGGGGGATTAGGTGGGGGAAGAGGTAGGCGTAGAGCATGACTATGATGCCTACTATTGCCGCTAACGAGATGGAGTGCCAGAAGACGTAGCGGAAGATCAGGCCTTCGTTGCCGACCTGGTTGGTGGCGGCAGTGGCAACGGTGATGGATTGGGCGTCGACCATTTTGCCCATGACGCCGCCGGCGCTGTTGGTGGCGCACATGAGGATGGGGCTGAGGTTGAGTTGTTCGGCGGTGATGCGTTGAAGGCCGCCGAAGATGGCGTTGGAGGAAGTGTCGCTGCCAGTGAGGGCGACGCCGAGCCAGCCGATGTAAGTGCCGAAGAAGGGATAGAGCCAACCGGTGCGCGTGAAGGCGAGACCGAGGACGGCGTCCATGCCGGAATAACGCGTGACGTAGCCCAAACCCAACATGAAGGACATGGCGACGATGGCGTGGCGCATGCGGAAGAGCGTGTGGGCGAAAATGGCGAGGAGCTTTTTGGGCTTTACGCGGAGAATCAGGCCGGAGAGCAGCGCGGCGAGGAAACAGGCTGTGCCGGTAGCGGTGAGCCAGTTGAAATCGAATTTGGCGTTTTCGGCGGTGGGATTTGCGACTACGGGCGGGGCGCGGAAAACTGTTTTGTGAAGATACGGAACTTCCCAGCCGCCGGTGGCGAAGGCGGGAGTGGTGGCGCGGCCCATGGCGTTTTTGATGGAAGGCAATCCCCAGAGAAGAACGAACATGGAGAGAATGGCGAAGGGTAGCCAGGCTTTGGCGATTTGTGCGGGAGTGTAGGCGCGGGCGGCAGTTCCCTGTTGGAGTTGGCGGATATCCCATTCGTCATCCATCTGATCGATGACGATGTGATTTTTTGACGCGGCGGGCGGAATGATTTTTTGCGAAGGAAGATCGAGTTCGCGTTCGTCTTCGAAGCGCCAAATGCGTTTTGGTTTCCAGAAGCGAAGAAAGATCAGCGTGGCGATCATGGAAGTTGCGCCGGCGGCGATGTCGACGAGGTTGCTGTCCATATAGTTGGACCAGAAGAATTGCATTCCAGCGAAGGAAATGCCGACCACGAGAATTGCGGGAAGGACTTCCCAAGTTTCCTGCCAGCTGACCATGGCGCGAACCAGCCAAAAAGGAACGAGAACGGCGGTGATCGGAAGGATGCGGCCAAGCATGACGTTGAGGTCGTGCTCGGGGAGCGCGGTGACTACGGCGAGGGTGTGAACGGGAGTGCCGATGGCGCCCCAGGCTACGGGAGCGGTGTTGGCGATGAGATTGAGAGCGGCGGCGTGGAAGGGTTTGAAGCCGAGGCCAATCATGAAGGCTCCGGCAATGGCGACGGGAGCACCGAAGCCGGCGGCGCCTTCGATGAATGCGCCGAAACAGAAAGCGACGAGAAGAAGCTGCAGGCGGCGATCGGGAGTGATGGAGGCGACGGACTGCTTCATGATTTCGAACTGGCCGGTGGCAACGGAAATGTCGTAGAGGAAGACGGCGGCGATGACGATCCAGACAATTTTGATGAGGCCGAAGGCGGCGCCGTAGAAGAGGCTGGTGACGGCGAGTTTGGCGGGCATGCCGAAGATGAAGATGGCGCAGAGAACGGCGGCGGTGGCGCCTGCGATGGCGCACCAGTGTGGGCGGATTTTCAGGCCGGCGAGGAGACCGAGGAGGATGACTATGGGGAGGGCGGCAACCAGGGTGGAGAGCCACCAGTGGCCGAGAGGATCGTAGAGTTGGGTCCAGGTCATGATGGGTGCGCGGGAGAACTATCTCATGAAATTGTTGTTTGGCGGAGGTTGGTCGGGATGACGGGGTTGTTTGTATTCTTCGGGTGGAATTGAGGAGGATTCCTCAGGGGCTGAAGCCCGAATTTTGCTGGATTTTGCGTCGGAGCTAGCTAGCTCCTGGCACCTCAGGACAACGGGACCCCTAGAGGCGCTGGCATAAAGCCAGCGCTACATCAGCTTTTGTCGCGGACCCCTCTCAGGAATGGCGGGTTTCGTATGGCTGTGCGGACATGGGGCGCAGCGGTGCTGCGGCCCTATGCGGAGGGGAATAGGACCCAGGAGGCGCTGGCGTAAAGCCAGCGCTACATATTTAGGGTGAATCGAGGCTTGCTATGGGGTTGGGGGACGGCGTAAGTTGCTGGGGGGCTTATTGTTGGGGGAACGATGAAGACTAGGAATTTTGTGTTGATGGTGGTGTGCGGGCTTTGTTTGGTGGGTTGTTCGAAGAGCAAGACGCCGGCGAATGTGCAGACATCGGCGCTGCCTCCGGCGCCTACCCCGGCGAATCCGACTACGGGAATGGTGCCTGGGGCGCCTACGGCGAAAGCGGAGGAGAGCAATCGCGGGGTGACGGCGGAGATGCGGAATGTGTTGTTTCATTTGACGCCGGCAGCGGCGGCGCACCTGGTGGTGCTGTCTGGAGAATTGTGGCCTGCCGGGAAAAACGAGATGGTGGTGTTTGACGATAAGAATTCGTTTGAGGTGCGGGTGACAAATGGAACGGTGTCGATTTCGCCGGAAGCGTTGACGGACATTATGAATAATTATGTTTTCAAGAAGAACGATGCGCCGTTGAAGGATTTGCAGGTTTCGATCGACAACGGACGATTGATCATCAAGGGGAAATTGCACACCAAAGGCGATCTGCCGTTTGCAACGGCGGGAACGTTGAACGTGACGAACGACGGGCGGATCCGGGTACACACGGAAAAGATCACGGCGATGAAGGTCCCGGTGAAAGGGTTGATGGGATTGTTTGGAGTGGAGCTGGCGAACATGGTGAATACCAGCAAAATTCCGGGAATCGATACGGATAAGAATGATTTGCTGATGGATTTGGGGACGTTGTTGCCGCCGCCGCACATCAAGGGAAAGCTGACGGGAGTAAGAGTGGAGAAGAATGCGATTGTGACTACGTTTGGAGATGGGGGAAAGTCGCTGCCGGCGCCGAAGGAAACAGAGAGTTTTATGGCGTTTGAGGGAGGCAAAGTGCAGTTTGGGAAATTGGTGATGGATCCGACGGATTTGACGGTGTTGGATGTGGATCCGAAGAATACGTTGGAGTGGGACCAGGATCATTATAAGGAGCAATTGGTGGCGGGATATTCGAGGATTACGGCGAATTTTGGGTTAAGGGCGTATGCGAAGGATTATTCGAGGTTGGGGAAGGGTGGAGGGGTGAAGGTGGTGGGGGAGTGAGGGAGAGCGCGAACAAGGATTCCTCGTGGGCTGCAGCCCTGTGCCTTATTGGCTTTTGTTGGAGCTTCAGGCTCCGACCTGCTGGGAAGAAGAGGAACCCTGGAGGCGCTGGCATAAAGCCAGCGCTACATGGTAAGCGGAAGCGACGCGAGGTTTACGGAAGCCCAAGACACAGGCAGGAGTGCCTGTGCCACTGGTTATTGGGCCAGGGTGGAGATGTCGATTACGAAGCGGTATTTTACGTCGCCTTTCAGGAGGCGGTCGTAGGCGTTGTTGATTTGCTGGATGGGAATGCGCTCGATGTCGGAAGTGATGTTGTGTTCGGCGCAAAAGTCGAGCATTTCCTGAGTTTCGCGAATGCCGCCGATGGCAGAGCCTGCGAGGCTGCGGCGTCCCATTAATAAATTGAAGGCGTAAACGGGGGATGGCTTTTCTGGAGCGCCCACCAGGACGAGTGTGCCGTCGCGCTTGAGCAACTGAAGATATGCGTTCAAATCGTGTTCGGCGGAGACCGCATCGAGAATGAAATTGAAGCTGCCGGCGTGCTTCTGCATTTCACCGGCGTTTTTGGAAATGATGACTTCGTTAGCGCCAAGGCGGCGGGCGTCAGCGGCTTTGTTGGGAGACGTGGTGAAGAGAACGACGTGAGCGCCGAAAGCGTGGGCGAACTTGACGCCCATGTGGCCCAAGCCGCCTAGACCGACGATGCCAACTTTCTGACCTTTGCCGACGTTCCAGTGGCGCAGGGGCGAATAGGTGGTGATGCCGGCGCAGAGAAGAGGCGCGGTGCCGGCGAGATCGAGCTTGGGAGAAACGCGAAGGACGTAGTTCTCATCGACGACGATGCTGTCCGAATAGCCGCCGTAGGTGACGCCGCCGAGAATTTTGTCTTCGCCGTTGTAGGTGAGAGTCATGCCTACTTCGCAATATTGTTCTTCCCCATCGCGGCAACTGGAGCAGACGCGGCAGGAATCGACCATGCAGCCAACGGCGGCGAGATCGCCTTCCTTGAACTTGGTGACGGCGCCGCCAACCTTGACGACGCGGCCCACGATTTCATGGCCGGGAACGCAGGGATACACGGTGGGCGCAACCATTTGCCATTCGTTGCGAACCTGATGGAGATCGGAATGGCAGACTCCGCAGAACAGAATTTGGATCTGGACATCTTGCGGGCGTGGAGAACGGCGCGCGACGGTGAAGCGTTCGAGAGGAGCGGTGGCGCTGTGTGCGGCGTAGGCTTTGGCGGTGAAGGTTTTGGGCTTTTTAGATTCGATTGTGGGGACGGTTCTTGCAGCTTCGCTCATTGTGCCTCTTGGATGATTGGAATTTCGTGGGACGCGACTTGAGTGGTGGCGCAGACCCTACTGTTAAATTAGATCGCAGATGGGGACGCGGGGGTACATTTTTGTTTTGGGGCGGATGGTTGGGATTTTGCGGACATGGGGCGCAGCGGTGCTGCGACCCTACGAGGAGTGGAGCCAAGAGCTGGCAGGAAAGGCAGAGCCACAAACCCAAGACGCTGGCATAAAGCCAGCGCTACGAGGCCCAAGACACAGGCAGGAGTGCCTGTGCCACAGGGAGGTTGCGGGAATGGGGCGCGGCGGTTACTACGCGGAGATCGCGGATTGTTTGGAGGCAAGATGCGGTGGTTGAGATCCTTCGTCGGACTCTTCGGGATGATCAGGCACTTTTTTTTGGAGATTGTTGGTGGTGATGGATAGAGAATGTTTGTTGGGGTGGTTGGGGTGGGCATAGAATTTGGGGGTGGAGGTGCGGTATGGGAATGGACCGGCGGGAATTTTTGGGCGCGGTTGGTGGAGCGGCGGCGATTGGTGGAGTGGGCGAGGCGCTGACGGCAGCGGGAACGTGGGGAAAAAATATGGAAATGGTGCCACGGCGGGCTTGGAAAGATGGGATCGAGCTTTCGATTCTGGCGTTGGGCGGAATTGTGGTTTGCAAAATGCCGCAAGAGGAGAGTTCGCGGCGAGTGACGGAGGCTTACGAGCGCGGGATTAATTATTTTGACTGCGCGCCTTCGTATTTTGATGGCGAAGCGGAAATGAAGTTGGGCGAGGCGCTGCGGCCCTACCGGAATAAAGTGTTTTTAGCGGAGAAGACGCAGAAGCGGGACGCGAAATCGGGGCGCGTGGAGTTGGAGCAGACGCTGCAACGGTTTCATACCGATCATGTGGATTTGTATCAATTTCATGCGGTGGGTTCGATGGAGGACGTGGACAAAATTCTGGCGCCGGGCGGGGCGGCGGAATTATTTTTTGCGGCGAAGAAAGAGGGTAAGGCGCGACACCTGGGATTTTCCGCGCACAATGCGCCGGCAGCGATCCGGTTGATGGACGCGCTGGAACTGGACAGCGTGATGTTTCCGGTAAACGTGAATGCGTGGGAGAACGGCGGATTTGGTCCGCAGATCATGGCGAAGGCGAAAGAGAAAGGAATGGCGCGCATGGCGTTGAAGGCGCTGGCGATGGGATTGTGGCCGAAGGAGATGAAAGAGAGCGAGCGGCCGTGGGCGAAATGCTGGTACGAGCCGATTGCCGATCCGGAGATGGCGAAGCTGGCGCTGCGGTTTACGTTGAATCAGGATGTGACGGCGGCGGTGCCACCGGGGAATGAAAAGATTTTTGATATGGCGATGGAGTTGGCGAGTGGGCCGCTGCCGGTGTTGAGTGCGGAGGAATTGGGGGGATTGAAGAGGAGTGTGGGGAAGTTGGAGCCGGTGTTTCGGGCGTGAGGAGTTGGAAAATTGAAAGTGGAAGAGTGGAGGATCGCAAGACGCCATGGTTGAGTGAGTTAAGGTGGATCGATCGAAGAGGGATTCCTCACTACGCGGACTCCGTTCGGAATGACGGGGTTTGTTTTTCGGCGGTGCGGAAGGGACCCCAAGCCGCGCCCTTCGCGGACTCTGGGTGGGGCGGCTGGCCGATCTAAAGTTCGGCCACTACATGAACCCAAGATGCCGGCCTGAAGGCGCGGCGCTACACGGGCAAGATAACCCGAGACCCACACGCAACGGCGGCGTGTGGGGCGGGAGGCGGGTCGATCGATGAGGGATTCTTCACTTCGCGGATTCTGTACCCCAAGAGGCCCCGCGCGGGGCGCTGGGGGCAGAAGCACGGGACTAAAGTCCCGCCACTACGGGAAGCTAGGAGAATCGGGATGAGGCGGATGGCGGGGATTCGCGGGGGCTTGGTGTGTGCGGTGGTTTTTTGTTGGTTGGTAGTTCCCTGCCCCGTGGGTTGTTGGGGGCAAGATCCTGAGGCTGCGGGTAAAGCTAGTCCTGTGGAGAAGTATAAGGCTGCGGGATACGTGAATGATTTTGCGGAGTTGATTGATCCGAAGGTGCAATTGGAGATTGATGCGGTGTGTACGGATTTGGCGGCGAAGAGGAAGACGACGATGGCGATTGTGACGGTGCCGTCGTTGGAAGGGATGTCGATCAGGGAGTTTTCGACGGAATTATTTAATCGGTGGCAAATGGGACCGAAGGATACGAATCGCGGGGTGATGGTGTTGTTGTCTCGCGGAGACCGGCAGTGGAGGATTACGGTGGGGAGTGGATTGGAGACGGTGCTGACGGATGAGGAGGCGGCGAAGTTGGGGAAGGAAATGTTGCCGATGTTGAAGAAGGGAGAGTATGGGGAGGCGTTGTTGTACGCGGCGAAGAGGATACGAGATGAGGTGGTGGAGAAGGTGAAGTGAGGCGGTTGGAAAACGGAAATTTGGTGGGACGGGGGAAGATTAACGCGGAGCGCGGAAGGAAGAGCGCGGAGGTGCACGGCGAGGATTTTCTTGCGGCAAGACGCGGGGTTGAGATATTTCGTCGCGGATTCGTCACGATGACGTGCGCGGTTTGTTTGGTGATACCAGAGATATTGAGATTTGGAATTTTGCGGACATGGGGCGCAGCAGGGCGGCGCCCCTGCGAAGAAACCCCAAGACGCTGAAACCCCAAGACGCTGGCATGAAGCCAGCGCTACAAAGGCGGGAATCTAAAGTTCGGCCACTACATTCAGGGTAGAGGCGCGGGCGGGGGTGGTACGGGTGTGGGACAATGGGGGGATGTGGTTATGGATGGAGACCTGACAGGGGTTGGTGCGGGAGATTATGAAGAAGAGCGACCGGCGGATGATTCGCGGGATTGCGCTGTTCAAGCTGGCGAAGGCAGCGCTGATGGTTACGGTAGGAGTGGTGGCGCTGCGGCTGGTGCACACGGATATTTCGGGAGTTCTGGAGGAGTGGGTACCGCGGCTTGGATTTGAACCGGCGAGCCATCATGTGGGACGGCTGATGTTGGAAGCGACGAAGTTGACGCCGACGCGGATCCGGGAAGTGGGCGCGGGAAGTTTTTTGTATGCGGCGCTTTTTTTGACGGAAGGGCTGGGGCTGTGGTTTTACCAGAAGTGGGCGGAGTGGATGACGATTTTGTTGACGAGTTCGTTGTTGCCGGTGGAGATATGGGAAATTTTCAAGCATCCGAATGTGTGGAAGGTGGCGGTGTTGGTGGTGAATTTGGGGTTGGTGGGATATTTGATTTATTTGGTTAGGAAGGAACGGGGAGTGGTGGAGGTGTAGAGGTTGGGGAAGCGGGGGCGACGGGGATTTTTTTTAGGCCGAGCGAAGAGGGTGGAGTGCGGGGGGAGAAACTCTTGGTATGAAGTGATGTGGGAAGTGCGTGGGGGAGATAGAATTTAGGTGTTGAGACTTGGCCCCTTCCCCAGGATGGCCAAGATGATGGAGCAAGCGAGGCGTCCGCTGGAAGCTGACGGGACGCAGACGGCACAGGCGAACGGGCAAACAACCCAGGAGCACAGGCAGGAGCGCCTCAGTGATGCGCGACCGGCAACTGTGGCGAATCAAGGGTCTCGGGCGCGGCGTGGCGGGCGGCTCTCCTTAGCGGTATCAATCCGGATCATTGGAAGCGATGCAGAAGGAAAAGTGTTCTCGGAAGAGACGCACACGGTGGTGTTGAGTCAACACGGCGCGGGAATTGTTTCACGGCAAAAATTGGGAGCGGAGCAGGAACTGGTGTTGCGCGCGGTGGAGGCGAAGCGGGAGGCGGTAGCGCGGGTGGTGGGAGAGATTGCGAAACAAGGAGAGGTGCACACGTACGGGGTGGCGTTTGTGGATGCGGAGCTGGATTTCTGGAGGATGGAATTTCCGGAGACGGCGGATTGGGATTCGCGGCCGGCGTTGTTGTTGCTGGAGTGCGGCGGCTGCAAGGGGACGGTGGAACTGGAGAATGGAGATTTTGAGTATGACATTTGCAGGATTCATGGGGGGCTGGCGCGTTTTTGCGAGGACTGCGGATTTTTGACGGTGTGGAGTCAGTCGCATGAACTGGCGCCGGCGCGGCCGAAGAAAGTGGCGCAGAACGTGGAGGAGAAGGCAGCGTTGGCTGTTGCGTTGCCGTTGGAGGACAAGCGGGAATTGCGCGAAGCGAGCGCGGTGGCGAAGGAGATGGTGGCGCTGGCGGACTCGACAGAAGGGACGGAACGGCGGGTGCGCGTGAGGGCGAAAGTGAATTTTTTTGCGTGCGTGCGGTCGGCGGAATTTGGGGATGAAGTGGTGCGGTGCATTGATATGTCAAGGGGCGGAGTGAGTTTTCGGAGCAAGCATGTTTATGCGAAGGAGAAGAGCGTGTTGATTGCGGTGCCGTTTTCGCCGGAGGAGATGAATGCGCCGGCGATTTATGTGAAGGGAAGGATTGCGCATGTGAAGGAAGTGGCGGGGCTGTGGAGGTGCGGGGTGGAGTTTGTGAGATGAGGAGGCGGTGGGAAGTGGCGAGTGGCAAGTGGGAAGAGAAGAGGGATTATTTCCGCAAAAGGCGCGGAAAGGGGCGGCGGTCCTCACTTCGCGGACTGCGTTCGGAATGACTATGCCACGAGGAACCCAAGACCCAACCTTCGCGGACTCAGAGTGGGACACCCAGGAGAAGAAAACCCAAGAGCTGGCATGAAAGCCGGTGCTACGCGGAGGGAAGGAAGAAAAGAGCAGTTCCCTCACTGCGCTCGGAATGACAGGTTTTGTTTTTTGAGACGGTTGGCCGATCTAAAGTTCGGCCACTACACGGAACCCAAGATAACGCTGAACCCAAGATGCCGGCCTGAAGGCGCGGCGCTACGCGGAGTGAAGGAAGAGAATAGCAGTTCCCTCGCTGCGCTCGGGATGACAGGTTTTGTTTTTGAGACGGTTGACCGATCTAAAGTTCGGCCACTACATGGAACCCAAGATAACGTTGAACCCAAGATGCCGGCCTGAAGGCGCGGCGCTACAAATTCAAGACCTACCCTTCGCACAAAGCGCTCAGAGTGGGGCGCCCAGGAGAGA
The DNA here is from genome assembly GCA_963709705.1 of Candidatus Acidiferrales bacterium. Lineage (GTDB taxonomy): Bacteria > Acidobacteriota > Terriglobia > Acidiferrales > UBA7541 > Acidiferrum. The sequence goes on along the minus strand of CAVPXU010000008.1, from coordinate 140,622 downwards.
GACCCCAGGAGCAGAGGCTGAAGCTTGTGCTACTTGTGGGCGGGAACTTTTTGGGGGGTTGGGGGGAATTTATTGGTGATGGACGGAAGGAAATGGAAAGGTTGGGATATGAAGATAGCGATGAAGATGGGATTGGCGGCGCTGGCAATGGCGCTTAGTTGTGGAGTGATGGTGGCGCAAGATGGGCCGCGTGATTTTGCGGGCGCACCGGGCGGCGCGGTGATGGGGCCTGGGGGGCCGGGAGGCGGCGACGAAGGATTTGTCGATCCGGATGGACCGGGAGGGCCTGGCGGCGCACGGGATGGCGGGCGCGGCGATTGGGGCCGTGGACGCGGAGGATTTGAACGCGGCGGACATGGGCGGCACGAGTTTGGATTGTCTCGGATATTGAGCAATCCGGAGATTCAGCAGAAGGTGGGCGTGACGCCGGAGCAAGTGGCGAAGATTCGTCAGCAGGAAACGGCGTTCCGGAAGACCGCGATTCAGCAACGAGCCGATCTGGAAGTGAAGCAGATTGATCTGGGAGATTTGCTGGCGGCGGATAAGCCGGACCGTGCGGCGATTGACCGGCAGTTGCAGGCGATCAGCGCTTCGCGACTGGCGATGGATAAATCGCGGGTTGATTTCCGGTTGAATATGAAGGATGCGTTGACGCCGGAGCAACGGGAGAAGTTGCGGCAGGCGATGAAGGATCGTATGCAGGCGCGGCGAGGAGAAGGCCGGCGCGGCGGGCCTGGTGGTCATGGGCAGCGCGGGCCGGGAAGCGGTGGTGGTGGTGGTGCGGCTGCGCCGCCGGCTAATCCGGGGGAATAGAATTTTTTTGTGAGGAGAGGTGGGCGGCGAGAGCGATCTCGCCGCCTTTTTTTTGTGTAGGGTGGGATCGAAGAGAAATTCCTTCGCGGAATTCGAGTGGGCACCCAGGGAGAAGAGGAAGGGTTTTCTTTGTGGTGATATCGGGAGTTTTTATTTTGCGGACGTGGGGCGCTGCCCCCCTCGGGAGAAGAGGACCCAGGAGGCGCTGGCATAAAGCCAGCGCTACAACGATGGGGCGTTGTTGTGCGGTTGGGAATCGCGGTAGAGGCGGAAGGAGAGCCAAGCGAGGATGGAGAGCATGCCTAGCCAGCCTAGTTGGCGGGTCAGGTGGCCGATTTTTTGATCGTATTCGAGGATGTGCCAGTGAGAGAAGAGGATGGTCCAATCGCTTTCGTCGGAATTGACGAGAGGGAGTGAAAGGGTGCGGGCGTCGGCCATGTAGGTGCCAATGTAGAGAAAATTTTCGAAGAACCAGAAGAGAGAGAAGGCGAGACCGTAAGTTTGGCGGTGATAGAAGAAAAAAATGGCGCAGAGGAATGGAACGATGAGTTCGCCGAGAGTGCCGCCGAGAATCATGAGAGTGTGCGGACCCCAGCTGAAGAAGTAATGGCCGGCTTCGTGGATGACGAGGTTGGCGTAGTCGAGGAAGAGGAAGCCGGATCGGTCGCGGGCGGCGTAGAGGAGAAAGAGGAAGTAGAGGGTGAGGACGATGGCGGCGCCGGTGCGGGAGACGCGCGTCCAGTGATCGGGGCGGGGCATGTCGCAAGAGTAGCAGGGTTGAGGGTGGGATTGGGGCAGGGTTGTGTGAGAGGAACGGGGGGGTGGATTGTGAATGTTGTTGAGATCGAAGAGGGATTCCTTGCTTCGCGGGCTGCGTTCGGAATGACGTGTTTTTATTTGTGGAAGTTGAAAGGAAAACCCGGGAGGCGCTGGCATAAAGCCAGCGTTACATACCGGAAACGGGACGGGTCAGATGGCGGGCCGTACAGAGGCAGGAGTGTTGGAATCGTGCGGACATGGGGTGCGGCAGTGCTGCGTGCCTACGCGGAGGGTGGTGCGGTTTGTTGGGGGGCATGATGGATGGAGGCGATTAGTTGGCGGCGGAGGATTTGGATTTTGGTTGGGCCTCGGATTTGGATTCGGTTTCGGATTTGGGTTGAGGTTGCGATTTGAATTGGGGTTCGGTGGGGCCGGTGATTATGCGGGCGCCACGGGAGAAGGTTAGGTATTCGAAGCCCCATTGGATGAAGACTTGGACGCGACTTTGGAATTCGACAATGTACATGAGGTGGATGAAGAGCCAGATGAGCCAGGCCATGACGCCGGAAACGTGGATGCCGAAGATGTTGGCGACGGCAGCGGCGCGGCCGATTACGGCCATATCGCCTTTGTTGAAATAGTGGAATGGATCGGGTTTGGGCTGGCCTTTGAGGCGGGCGAGGATAACTTTGGCGGCGTAGCGGCCTTCCTGGATGGCGGGTTGGGCGACGCCGGGGACGAGAGTGCCGTCTTTGGTTTCAACGTAAGCGAGATCGCCGGCTACAAAAATATCCGGGAAATTGGGAATGGTGAGATCGGGAAGAACTTTTATTTTTCCGGACTTGTCGGTTGGGGCGGAAGTGCGTTCGGCCAAGCGGCGACCGAAGGAAGTGACGACGACGCCTCCGGTCCAGAGAATGTTTTTGGCATCGAGCCTGGAAGTGGTGTCGCCATGTTTGAAAGTGAGGCCCTGGGAATCGATGTCCGTGACGAAAGCGTTCTTTCGGATTTCGACGCCGAGACGGGTGACGAGCTGTTCGGCTTTCGTGGAAAGATCGTCGGGATAAGCAGCGAGGACGCGGGGGCCGCCTTCGAGAAGAATGATGCGCGATTCTTCGGGACGAATGCGGCGGAAATCGTGGCGGAGGGTTTCCTGGGCAATTTCGGCGATAGCGCCGGCGAGTTCGAGTCCGGTGGCACCGCCGCCGACGATGACGAAGGTGAGCCAAGCGCGGGCTTCCTGTTCGGTGCTGGCGCGCTCCGCTTGTTCGAAGGCGTAGAGTAGTTTGTGGCGGATGGCGGTGGCTTCTTCGACGGTTTTGAGGCTGGGAGCATCGGCGCGCCACTGGTCTTTGCCGTAGTAGGAAGTTTTGGAGCCGGTGGCGACGATGAGGGAGTCATAGGGGAAGACGGCGCCATCGAGAAGCGTGACGGTTTTCGCGACAGGATCGACATCATGGGCTTCGCCGAGAAGGACTTCGGTGTTTTTCTGGCTGGCGAGGACGGAGCGAAGGGGAGCGGCAATCTCTCCAGGAGAAAGCGAGCCGGTGGCGACTTGATAGAGAAGCGGCTGGAAGAGATGGAAGTTGCGCTTGTCGATGAGGGTGATTTCGGCGTCGGCGCGCTTGAGGGTTTGCGCGGCGACCAGGCCGCCGAAGCCGCCGCCAAGGATAAGGATGCGATGTTGGCCAGGCATGTTTCCCCTTCCGCTGCGGAAAAGAAAGCCTATATTGTGCCCGAAGGCAGGGATGGGCCATTATTTAGATGATGGCCACGATAAAGAGATACAGGGCCACGCGCGAGCAATTCGAGCAGGATGCCGTGAGATTGTTGTGTTCAGACCTGATTGAACCGGACAACCGGGAACGGCTGGCGGGATTGCTGAAGAGTTATGTGTTTGCGGACCAGTTGAATGAGGCGGTTTACGAAGCGGTTTTGGGACTGGGGAAAGTGCCGGCGCGACGGTTGCGGGAATTGCTGCCGGGTAGGGTGACGAACCTGGGATTTCCGGAATTTGAGTTGAAAGAATATCTGGGACAGAGCGGGGCCACGGACGACATCGATACATTGTTCGAGCATTTGCTGGAACTGACGGGCGAGTATCCGGAGGAGAACCGCAAGGCGATGGGACAGTCGGCGTGAAGTGGAGTGCTTACCGGTGGTCTTGCCTGGTGGAATCGCTGGCGTTCGCGGGATTCGTTGGGACATATATGTGGAAGTTGCAGGCCGTCGCGTCCTGGACGTGGTGGGTGTTCGTGGTGTGGCTGGTGGTGAGTTTTGTGGCGCGGAAGGATACGCCGAAGACGATCGGGTGGCGCGCGGATAATCTGTGGCGGGCGACGAAACGGGCGGCGTATTTTTTTGTACCGAGCGCGGTGCTGATTTGTATTGCGGGATTGTTTTTGGGAATGCTGCACCGGATGCCGACGCATTTTCTGCAACCGAAACGATTCGTGGGTTACCTGGCGTTTTGTTTGCTGCAGCAGGTGGCGCTGAATTCGTTTTTGACGAACCGGCTGCTGGCGGCGTTTGAGAAGCCGGTGCCAGCGGCGGTGCTGTCGGGGGTGGTGTTTGCGGCGTTGCATTGGCCGAATCCGGTGCTGGTGCCGTTGACGTTTGTGGGCGGAGTGGCGATGGCGTGGTTGTTTGCGACGGAGCGGAATATATTGCCGCTGGCGTTGGGGCAGGCGGTTTTGGGGGCGCTGGTGTGGTGGGCGTTTCCGTTGTCTTGGCACCATTCGATGAGGGTGGGGCCGGGGTTTGGGGAGTATCGAGGGAGCGGAAGCCGGTAGTTTGTGGTCGGTTTGTTCTCGCCTGTGGTCATTCAGCTTCACGGAAAAGCAATTGAACTCAAGAGCACAGGCAGGAGTGCCTGACATGGGGCACAGCGGTGCTGTGGCCCTACGGGGAGGGTGGTGGTGGCGGATCGTTGGGTGGTTGAGATCCTTCGTCGCGGACTCCTTAGGATGACATACGGTTTTTATTTTTGGTGTGGATGGGCGATGGCGGCGCTGGCATAAAGCCAGCGCTACATGATTCGGAAGTGGTGTGCGTTGGAGGCGGGCTTACAGCTAAGGAGGCCCCGCGCAAATTCGGCGCTGGGGGCAGAAGCACCGGTCTGAAGAGTGTCGGCGGATCGTTGGTGGTAGATGTGGTGGTGGTTGAGATCCTTCGTCGCGGACTCCTTAGGATGACATACGGTTTTTATTTTTGGTGTGGATGGGCGATGGCGGCGCTGGCATAAAGCCAGCGCTACATGATTCGGAAGTGGTGTGCGTTGGAGGCGGGCTTACAGATACCCCAAGAGGCCCCGCGCAAATTCGGCGCTGGGGGCGGAGGCACCGGTCTGAAGACCGGCCACTACATGGCCTGTTTGTGGTAGGGGTAGCGGCGGAGGAGGTAGGTGTCTAAGGCGTATTTGCCGGGGCCGAAGATCAGGATGACCAGAACAGCGCAGAGCGTGGTGTAAGGAGTGGCCGCGGTAAATTTGTCAGGGTCGGAGAAGATGGAGAGGAGAGCCGGGCGGTCACCAAAGAAGTAGGCGTTGGCCATGTCGATGGTGAGGACAAGGCCGGCAAAGCGTGAAAGCAGGCCGATCGCGAGGAGAATACCGAAGACGAGTTCGACAGAGGATATGAAGGCGGCCGTGGGCCCAGGCGCGGGGACACCGAGGGAGGTGAAGTACTCGGTGACGCGCGAGAGATTGTGGAGCTTGGCCCAGCCGTTAGTGGCAAGCTGCCAGCCCCAGTAGAGACGGATGAAGAGTAAGAACGGCGATTCCAGGGTGCTGGCGGCTTGAACGGCCCAGGCGTACATACGGCGAATTTGGGTGATGGCGGGATTCATGTGTTTTGTGTGCTCCTCAGTTTTGGTGAAATCGGAAAATGGAAAATAGAAAGCCTTCGCACAGATGCATCGGTCGGGAGTCCTCAGGGGCTAAATCGCGGTTCTCTTGGCTGTGAGAGTCGGAGCTGAAGCTCCGACGTCTGAGGAGAAGATGCTCCGAGAAGAGCCGCAGGCTGCCCCAAGGTAAAAGCTAACCCCAGGAGGCCCCGCGCAAATTCGGCGCTGGGGGCAGAAGCACCGGTCTGAAGACCGGCCACTACAGAGAGCGTTGTTGGCATCTTGCATTGGAGATGGAAAGGCGCTTTTGGTTACACGATGAACCAGCCCAGGGAGGACCAATTTTGGAACCAGGAGGCGGCGTGCGCTGCGCGCTCTTGCGGGGAAATTTTACTGGAGCGGAAGGCGGAGACCAGGGCGCGTTCCAGGGTGCGGCCCTTTTGGAGTGATTGCAGGAGCACGAACTCTTCTTTTTCCAGGCGACGGAAATAGACTGTGTTTTCGAGGCGATGGATGGCCAGGTAGACCGGAGCGGGTTTCAGGCGGGCTACGGCGGAAACTTTTTTGCGTTTCTGGCGTTCTTCCATGGCGTTGCTGGCGATGTCGGTGGGCGCATCCTGTTTAACGGCGAGGAGAAGATCGTCTACCGGGAAATGGAGGTCGAGAAGGCGAATGTACGGTTGAAGGCGGAGGCGAAGTTTTGCGGGATTTACGTTGGCGAGCGCGGCGGCGGTTAGGGGAGGTTGGGAGGCGCCGTCGAAGGCTTCGATTTCGGCCCACTCGAGGCGAACCATGTCGATGGCGAGTTGGTGGCGGCCGGGAGCATAGCGCGGATGTTTGCGGAGCCAGGATTCGAGTTGCCAACCGAGATTGCGCATGGTGAAGGAACGCGAAGGGCAATCGGTTAAATAATGTTTCGCGAGGGCGTCGAAGCGGCGATCGCCGAGAACGGCGCGAAGGCCGGGAAAATCGTCGGAGAGGGCGTCGAGAACGCGGAACCAATATTGGCGATTGTAAATTTCGAGGCGTTCGAAGGACGTGAGGCGATCGTTGGGCTTGATGATTTTTTTGGCAAGCTTGGCGAGCGAGCGTCCATCGGGGTCGAAGCGACGCATGCGATCGGAGGAAGCCAGGGGAGTCATGACCGCGCGGGCGACTTGGCGTTGGAGGGCGGCGAGTTTCATAGATGGCTGCCCTCAGCGGCTAAAGCCGCATTGAAGTTGCAACACGTGTGGCACGGCTGAAGCCGTGCCCTGACGAAGAGCACTCTGTCGGAGAGCGGTACTTTGACGAAGAACAGTGCCCTGAAGAAGAACGTTGCCCCGGCGGAGAGCGTGCTGATTAAGAACAGTGAGCTGACGAAGAACAAGGATGTGACGCGTTCTGTCATATGGCCGCCGCGAGAGAGGCGCTGGCTAGATATTTGTTAGCTTTGAGGGCTTCATTGTGGACTTCGTCGAAGGAGGGAATGCGATCATCCCACTCGAGGAGCGTGGCGGTGTGGCCGACGCGTTGGATGGCGCGATCGTAGAGTTTCCAGACGGGATCGATCACCGGGTGATCGTGAGTGTCCAGAATATATTTGCGATATTTGGAATGGCCGGCGATGTGAATCTGCGCGACGCGATCAGCAGGGACGCTGTTGACGTAGATGGCGGGATCGAAACTGTGATTCTGCGAAGAGACGTAGATATTATTGACGTCGAGAAGGATGCCGCAATCGGCGCGCTCGACGACTTCGTTGAGGAATTCCCACTCAGACATTTCGGAGACGTGATATTCAGCGTAGCTGCTGACATTTTCGACGACAACGGGAACTTCGAGGAAGTCGCGGACTTCGCGAATTTTTTGGGCGGTGAGGCGCGCGGCTTCGAACGTGTACGGCATGGGGAGAAGATCGTGAGTGTAGCGGCCGTCGACGCTGCCCCAGCAAAGATGATCGGAGAGCCATGGAGTCTTTGTGCGGCGCACGAGATTTTTCAGGCGGCGGAGGTGTTCGCGATTGGGTTTTTCCGCGGAGCCGAAGTACATGGACACGCCGTGCTGGACGACTTTATAGCGTTCGAGGATCTGGTCGAGGACTTGAAGGGGACGGCCGCCGTCGACCATGAAATTTTCGGAAATGATTTCGAACCAATCGCAGGTGGGTTTGCGGGTGAGGATGTGGTCGTAGTGGGGGATGCGCAGGCCGATGCCGGCGGCGTAGGTGGTGAAATTGTTGAAGCGGTTTGCGGGCATTACGTGGCTCCTGGATTACGGCGTCACTTCGCGTTTTTTTGTTTGTGGGTTTGTGCGGAGAAGAAACCCAAGAAAGAGGGATTCCTCACTTCGCGGACTCCGTTCGGAATGACGGGTGTTTTTTGTGTTCGTTGGTTGGACAGCGAAGATTCCTCAGGGGCTGAAGCCCGGTGCTTGGTTTGTGGGATGTCGGAGCTGAAGTTCTGACATCCCGGGTGAAGAAAACGCAGAAGGTGCTGAAAACCCAGGAGGCGCTGGCATAAAGCCAGCGCTACATGCCCCAAGAGGCCCCGCGCAAATTCGGCGGTGGGGGCAGAGGCACCGGTCTAAAGACCGGCCACTACTTAGGATCCGGAGAGTGGCGGGTGGGTGCCACTGCTCCGGCGGAGGATTGGGGTTACGACTTTGGCATCTTGGAGCCGTCAGTGGCGCAGCCGCCCTTGCCCTTGCAGCTGTTCTTGCCTTTGCAGCCATTGTCGCTGCTCTTGCAACCGCCGTTGCCTTTGCAGGAGTTTTGGCCTTTACAGGCATGCTTTTCGGGCTTCTTGGTGGTGTCCGGCTTGTCCTGGCTGAGAGCCGAGAACGAAGTCTTGGCCGTGTTGTATCCCGTGGAAGCACGAGCAACGACGCCGGTACCTGCGAGCAGGCCAGCAACCGCTGCGCTAGTGATGAGAGCCTTGGTGGTTTTTGTCATGGGTGTTTCTTCCCTCCAGTTTGAAGTTTCGGAACGTGAATCGCCGTCCGGACAGGGACCAGCCTGAAGAAGCCAGAGCGGAATCTCGGCCGGGAGGGTCAGCGAAGTTCCGGAATTCCCGGAGCCCGTCAAGGCTCGCGAACCCCAGTGGCCGGAAAGCGATTGCCCCTGTGTGACGCAAGGGCAGGGGGAAGGTTACACCCGTGGAATGGAAAAGAGGAGAAAAATTGTGAGGCGCAGGGGAGCGAGGGGAGGCGCTATGACAAATGGGAAAAGAATTTCTGTTACTTTTGGCCGGAGATGGACTCCGATGAAGAAGGATAAGTACGCTGGAACGAACGGTTTTGGATTGCCCGATCGGAATTGTAAATTGCAAAAAAGGGTGGGATGAAAGCAACGGCGACAACCGATGAAAGGGTGTTAATCGCGCGCGTGGTGGCCGGGGAGAACGAGCTGTTCCACGAGCTGATCCGGCCGTACGAACGGTTGGTGTACGTGACGATATTCGCGATTCTGAAGAATGAGACGGAGGCGGAAGACGGGGCGCAGGAAGCGATGATCAGCGCCTTCCGGAATTTGAAGAGTTTTCGAGGCGAGGCGAAGTTCAGCACGTGGCTGGTGACGATTGCGATGAATGAGGCACGGAAGCGTCTGCGGAAGGCGAAGACGGCGGCGGAGGATTCGCTGGATGAGCCGCGAGACGATGGCGAAGGGGATTTTACGCCAGAGGTGCTGACGGATTGGCGGGAGATTCCGCTGGAGGCGTTGGAGCGAAAAGAGCTGAGGGAGAAATTACAGGAGGCGGTGGCGACGCTGCCGCAGAAATACCAGGAAGTGTTTGTGCTGCGGGATATTGAGGAATTGAATCAGGAAGAAACGGCGGCGGCGCTGGGAATCAATGTGACGCTGGTGAAAGTGAGGCTGCACCGCGCACGGATGATGCTGCAAAAGATGCTGGCACCTTACTTGAAGAGCGAAGTTCCCTTCCCTGGTCAGGGCAAGCCGGCGCGCGGCGGATTTTTCCGGAGGTGGTTCCAATGAAGCTGGAATGCAAGCACGTTTGGGAACATATATCCGGGTACCTGGACAAGCAGCTGGATGCGGAGCTGCTGGCGGCAGTGGAGAAACACTTGGAGAGCTGCGAAGTGTGTTCAGCGATATTGGATTCGACGCGGAATATTCTGGTGTTGACGGCGGACGACCGGGTGTATGAGTTGCCGGTGGGGTATAGCGCGAGGTTGCATGAGCGAATTGCGGCGGTGGTTGAGGGTCGCGAAGGTTAGCATGCGTGAGGTGGAGTTTGGGGTGGAACCCGAGAAAGAGGGATTCCTAACTGCGAGGACTTCGCTCGGAATGACGTGTTTTTTTTGTTGCGTAACCCAGGACCCACACGCAACAAGGTATGGGGCACCTCCGGGTGGTTACAAGACGCTGTGATTGTGCGGACATGGGGTGCGGCGGTGCGGCGCCCCTATGCGGGCGTGCGGAAGGATAGGTCACCGGCGGTGGGCGGCGGTCTATCCTACTTGCAGGCAATTTTGTGAATTGATTATTGTGATTAGATTTATTGACCCAAGGATTCGAGGACGAATGTTGTTTCTCTTTCCAGGACAATGTTTCCAGTGGAGGAAGTGACCGAGGCGGTGGGCGGCGTCATGTGCGCGAGGGGATGGAGTTCCAGACTGTCGAAGCCGAAGATTCCCGTCGATTCCGGGCTTATGTCCATTTTTCTCGGTGCGTTGACGCCGCCAGAAATAGAAGCTGAAGTCGCGAGATCCTTTTTATCGTTGTAGATGTCTGCCGGTTGCTCTTCCACCTTGGCAGACAAGGCGAAGATCGCGAAATGGTTGGAGATTTGTTGACCGCCCTTCGGAACCGCGGTGTCCAAGGCAATCTCAAACGAGGCGCTGGATTGTCCCTTGGAAAACGCCTGCACCTGGGTGACGGTTCCCTTGATCAGTGAGCCCTTTTTCAAAAGAGTCTGATCGCCCGACTTAACGTCTTTACTTACTTCGATGACGACAGGCTGGCCAACCTTCGTGCGTTTGGTATCCAGTTTTGTTGTCAACTTTCCCATGAGCCTGGTGCCCTTGGGAAGGGCTTCTGCTCTCTCGGCGGCAGCGCTGGCTTGCGCATCTTTACTTTGCGCGGATTGCGCGGGGGAAGAAATGGTCCCAGCTAATGCCACGGCGATAAAGGTTGCGGTGAGTCGGTTCATTCTTAATCCTCCGAAGGCGGTTTGGTTGGTACCCTGCAATATATATCATTGAATACTAGATGGAGTTTATAAAAATCGCAGGGAGTTAGTGCGCGACGTTCACCACGCCGTGAAAGCTGCTAGAATCTTGAGAATCTGATGTGGAGAAAGACCACGCTCGATCTGATTGTGTTAACAATCCTGGTTTGCTCTCCATTTCCAGGTGATCTAACCGCACAAAATTCCCACCCCGTGGCCCAGTTTGTCGATGCCGCCAAACAAGAGACAAAAGCGGACTCTGGGGCGAATCCCCAGATGTTTTTCCGAGACGTGGCTGCTCAGGTTGGAGTCACGACCACGCCTAACTCCAACACTGACCGGCGGTATGTGTTGGAGACAATGGGGGGCGGCGGAATTGCGCTGTTCGACTGTGACAATGACGGGAAGCTGGACATTGCAGTGGTCAATGACTCCACCATTGAGCAATACCGTAAAGGTGGAGACTTAATGATTACGCTGTACCACCAGGACAGCAGCGCTTCGGCGACACATTTCACCGACGTAACAAAAGAATCCGGTTTAATCGCGCGCGGATGGGGAATGGCCATCGCGGTCGGAGACTACGATAACGACGGACTTCCGGACATATATGTGACTGGCTATGGGCATAACGTGCTTTATCACAACCTGGGAAACTGCAAATTCGAGGACGTGACCGCGAAGGCGGGGGTGCAGGGCGGAGGTTTTAGCACTGGCGCGGCTTGGGCGGATTACGACCGCGACGGTCATCTGGATTTATTCGTGGCGCGGTACGTGAAAACAGATGTGAATCATCTTCCCGATCCGGCAAAAGGCTTTCGCGGCTATAGGGGTGTGCTGTTCGAATTGCCCGACAGGATGGAGGGAGAAACCGATCTATTATTTCGGAATCGGGGAGATGGCACGTTCGAAGAGGTGTCGGAAAAAGCTGGAGTCAGCGATCCTGGCAAACTTCATGGGATGGGCGTGACTTGGGGCGATTATGATGGGGACGGCTGGCCTGACCTGTCTGTGACCAACGATTATGGGGCGACATTTCTGTACCACAACCGTCACGACGGCACATTTGAAGACGTGGGGAGTCCTTCGGGGACAGGGCTGGGGCCAGACGGACAGGGCTACGGAAACATGGCGGGGGATTTCGGCGACTTTGACCGGGATGGCAAACTCGATCTATTTGTTACGCGAGCTGACAATCAACCTGCGAGCTAGTATTGGAATCAGGGTGAACAATTCATAGACATCTCCCGCAAAGCTGGCATAGCGGGCCTGACAATGGTTCCCGTGAAGTGGGGAACGGGGTTTGGGGATTTTGATAATGACGGATGGCCAGACATCCTGGTGGCCAACGGCAACTTTTCGTCGCTACTGGATACGCTGCCGAAGGAGGCGAGGTTTGCCGAACCGATTCAACTTTTTCGCAATCGAGGCAATCTCACGTTTGAGGAAATAGCCGATGAGGCGGGACTCAATGCAGGACGACTGTATTCGCGGCGAGGGACAGCATTCGGGGACATAAATAATGATGGGAAGCTGGATGTAGTGGTGTTCAACGCGAACGCGCCGCCGTCTGTGTTCCTGAACGAAACGAAGAATTCAAACCACAGCGTGCTTTTTCGATTGATCGGGACAAAGAGCAATCGCGGGGGCATCGGCGCTCGTGTGCGGGTGACCACCTCTAAAATGACGCAAATTGACGAGGTGCGCGCGGGCGGCAGCTACAATTCGACGAGCGACACGCGGCTGCACTTCGGGCTGGGAAGCGAAGCGACGATAAAAAGGGTGGAAGTCCTTTGGCCAAGCGGTTTGCGGCAGGAGTTCAGCGAAATTCAGGGCGACGCGATCTACGATATCAAAGAAGGCGAACCCATTCGGAAGAGGGCACAACTTCCGGCGCCATGAGATGCACCGATGCGCCAAGACTCCTCCTTAGGATTAGTTTTTGGCGAACCAACCAGAGACGGCGCCAGTAAATAGCAGCATCCAGTCAACATTTGTTGTGTCGGCCATCCACACATGCTGATAGATGCGCGCATATGTCAGACGATCGCGTTTTGCCCGGAGTCAACTGCTTTGAGCTAGACGAAAACGTCTTCAGGTTAAGGTCCGGTTAGGCGGACGGGTGTTGGAGGATGCCGGCGAGGGCGTGAAGGCGCGCTGCGTCGGCGGGAGTTTTGGCTGTGGCGGCGTTTTTTTCCACGGAGGGCGCCATTTTGTTGAGCTTGGCTACTTTGCCTTTGTTCATGTGCGATTTTTCCGCGTTTTGGATGGCTTTTTGTAGAGACGCAATTTGATTGGCGGGCAAAGCTTGCGAGCGCGACAGTTGGTCCAGGTAAGCTTTCGCGACGATCAATTGCGAAGGCCACTCGATTTTTTGCTGGTTCTGCACGTTGAGTTCGGAGACGCGAACTGCTTTGGCTGCGTCGATTTCGTTTTGCGTCAGGAATTTGGTGGGCGTGAGTTCGAAGACGTCCAGGCCGCGGGCAATTTCCGAAGCGTAAATGATGCCGTTGTACCAGTAGGCGGACCAGTCTCCGCCAAGAACCAGGATGGTGGGATCAATCGGACCGCGGTCGAAATAGGCGATTTCGAATGGGTGAGACGCGTCCGTGAAGTCCATTACGGAGATGCCCCCCTGATACCAGGCCTGGACTTCGATGTCGCGGCCGGGAACCGGAACGAGCGAGCCGTTGTGCGCCACGCAATTTTCGTTGTCGGCTTGCGCAGCGGGAAGCTTGTAATAGCTGGCCATGCTGAGCTTGTCGTCATTCAGGCGGAAGATGGCGTCCGCGCCCCACTTGTTGGGATCGTTCGGCCGGCAGCGCGCGCCAAGGCCGCCGCCCCACTCGTCGGTGAAGACGACTTTGCTTCCATCGTTGGAGAAGGAAGCGGAGTGCCAGTAGGAATAGTTTGGATCATTGACGGCATCGACACGCTTCGGGTGAACGGGATCTTTAATGTCGAGAAGAATTCCGTTACCGGAGCAGGCGCCAGCGGCCAGGCCGATTGCGGAGTAGACGGTGATGTCATGGCACTGGTTGGAGTCCGCTGGTTTCTGCTCATCCTTGTCATGGCTGCCGCCGTTGCTGAGGCCGTTCAACGCTCCGGTGCGCGCGTCCATGAAGACGCGAGGGCTGGAGACGATCTTGGCGTCCTGCGGAGCGGCGACGGGAACTTTGATTACGTCGATACGAAACAGCGCGGTGTTGGGGTCCTTATCCGGTTTTTCACCGGAGCAGCCGGCGAGTTCTTCCGGTTGACGGACGAAGGATGTGCCGGAGACGTAGATATAAACGTTGTCTTTGTCGTTGGGATCGAGGACGAGGGTGTGGGTGTGCGAACCGCGGCAAGTCTGAACGGCGGCGACTTGCTTCGGGTTCTTGATGTCGGAAATATCGAAGATGCGCACGCCGCGGAAACGGTCTTTTTGCGCCGCGGGCAAGCGGTGTTCTTTTTCGTGACCTGGTTCCGGCGGAGGATTTGGAGGAAAGCCCTGGGTGCCACAATCGAGGCGCCCATTCGGCATTTCCACGGACATGAAGAGCAAGTTTTTGTAGACGGAGACATCGCCCTGGCCGCCGGGGCAGACCATCGAGGTGAGCAACTGGGTGTTGGCGGGATTGGAAATGTCGTAGATATTCACGCCATAAAAATTTCCCTGGAAGAGGTGCGTGCCCTGAAAGGCGAAGTCTGAGTTCGCGAAGGCGAGCTGCGCGATTTCCAGTTGTAAAGGCTTCGGCATCTTCGCGGGATTGCCTACGCCGAGCTGGGCCAGGGTTTTCTGCACTTTCGGATCATCGGGATCGGCGGAGCCAAGTTGAAACGCGTCCGGCTTTTTGAGCAGTTGGAGGTGCTTGATGCCCATGGAGGTTTCGCCGGCGTCGTACAAACCGGGCGTGAGTTTGAAGCGCGGATCGGTGGCGTCCGAGCCGGTCATACCCGGCGGGAGTGGGGGTGCGGGCTTCACGGCGAAAGGATTTTCGTCCTCCGCAGGCTTCGCGGTTTCGGCGGCCGGCGGCGGGGTTGCAGCCGATGGTCCGGGCGTCTGCGCAGGCGGTTGTGCGGGCGCTTGCGCGTGTATGCGGCCGACACCGGCGGAAGATAAAACAAACGCGGCCACCGCGACGCGAAAGGCTAGACTGGGCACTCGATTCATCGTTTCTCCTCTGAAGATTCTTTCTGCAACATGGATTGCATAATCCTGATCTCGGCGCGTTGGCCGCTGTCCACATCGGTGGCGAAGTCGAAGAGGGTGGCATCCTGCCCCGCGCCCGACGTGTCAAACAAATCCTTGACCATGATGAGCGCGCCGTTGTGATGCTGGATCATTCCGGCCAGGAATAAACGATCGAACTCGGGGCCCTTGGCCTTGCGGAGCGCGTCCATTTGTTCGGGCGAAAGCATACCGGGCATGAGAGCCATGGATTGGTGCGACATATCCATGCCGGGCATATTGGGCATCGGCATGGTGAGGGGCTCACCACGAGCGGCGAGCCACCGCTGCATGAATTTTATTTCGTCGGATTGCGAGCTGCTGATTTTTGCGCCTAGCAGCCGTAGATCTTTGTTGTCCGTGTGCGACGGGATGAGCGCGGTCATTTCCACGGCTTGCGAGTGATGCATGATCATGCCCTGCATGAATTCGACGTCGGCGGGAGAGAGTGGAGGGAGCGTGCCTTTTGTGGAGGGCGGCAGAGTTTTGGTGGGTTGACCGGGCGCGCCGGGTTGGACGATAACCGGAGCGGCGGGAGTCGTTTGTTGTGCGCGCGTGGGGGGGAGGAAAAGTGCGGAGGCGCATGCGACGAGGAACGCGACACACAGGAGGAAGAAAAAGCGGGTCCCTCGCTTCGCGGACTCCGCTCGGGATGACAGGTTAGAGGTGGTCACTTAACAGAATCTCCGTGAGTGTTCGGCGATTGAGAGGGCGTGGATCGAAGAACCCTGCGTGGCGCCGCAGAGAATTTCCATTGCTTGTCGTGCGCTTCGTTGATGGCGTTTGATCCGTGTTGATTGTGGAGTCGTTGCGAAAACCCAGAATAACTAAAAGTGTGGGCGATAGCAACGTTGAGGAAGAATTTGTGTGAGGTGCTGCGGGAGGACCACCCCAAGAGCACAGGCAGGAGTGCCTGTGCCACGGGATTGGAAGTTGTGGGTTAGGCTCAAGACCTACCCTTCGCAAACTACGCTCGCAGATGGGCACGCAGAACTTGGCCGATCTAAAGTTCGGCCATTACATGGAACGAAGAGAGGAAAGCCGGTCCCTCGCTGTGCTCGGGATGATAATTTCTTGTTTGTGGGAAGCGACCGGAGCAAGACGCACGGTTCGTGCGGACATGGGGCGCGGCCGTGCGGCGCCCCTACGGGGAGAACCCAAGAGCTGGCATAAAGCCAGCGCTACACAATCCAAGAACACAGGCAGGAGTGCCTGTGCCACGGGATTGGAAATTCTGGGCTTGATGGAAGAGGGATTCCTCGCTTCGCTCGGAACGACAGGGGCTTTTGTTGGTTAATGATTCGCGGTTGAAGGGGGAGAAAAGCTAAGAATGACCCAAGAAAAAGCACGGGACTGAAGTCCCGCCACTACAGGAGGGACCTACTGAAACGCAATAATGGCGCTCACAGTGGGACACCCGGAACCCGGCCGATCAGAGGCAAATCAGGGGGCGGGGGGGAGGAGCTGGCCGCAGTGTTTGCAGTGGGTGGCGTCTTTGTCGTGGAGAGTGAAGGTGCAGCCGGGGCAGAGGCGCGGGGCGGCGTGGCCGGCGGCGCGGGCTAGTTCGAAGGAGAAGATGCCGGTGGGCACGGCGATGATTCCATAGCCCAACACCATGAGGATGGAAGCAATGAAGCGGCCGAGGACGGTGTGCGGAGAGATGTCGCCGTAACCGACGGTGGTTACGGTGACAATGGCCCAGTACATGGCCGCGGGAATGCTTGTGAAACCGTTTTGCTCGCCCTCGATCTGGTACATCATGGCGCCCACGAGGATGACGACGGTGAGGACCGTGAAGAGGAATACGGTAATTTTGGGCAGGCTGGCGCGGAGAGCGAGCTTCAGGGCGTTTGCTTCACCGAGGAATTGCGTGAGCTTGAGAATGCGAAAGACGCGGAGAAGGCGAAGCGTGCGGACCAGTGTGAAGGTGTGAGTGATGCCGAAAAAGATTCCGAGGTAGACGGGGAGGACAGCGAGCAAGTCCACGATGCCGAAGAAGCTGATGGCGTAACGCCACGCGTTGGGGGCGCAGGCGAGGCGGGCGGCATATTCGAGAGTGAAGAGGATGGTGACCATCCATTCGGTGGCCTGGAGGTAAGGACCGTAGGTGTCGTTAAGGCTGCGGACACTATCGAGGAGAACGGTGAGGACGCCGAGAAGGATGAGGACGAGAAGGGCGAGGTCGAACAAGCGGCCGGCAAAGGTGACGTGGCCGAAGATGATTTCGTAAAGCTTGTCCCGCCAGGGAGCGCGACGATCGAGGTGAGAGTCCGATGCGGTCATGGGCTGCAATCGATTGGTGCAGGAAATTTGAGATCAGGATACAGCAAGGGTCGGGTGGTGGCCAGAACAGGCGAGGTGTCGGAGGGATTGCGTTGTTCAGCGGAAGTGGGTGTGACCCCAAGCCCACCCTTCGCGAATGGCGCTCCGAGTGGGGCACCCGGAAGTTGGCCGATCTAAAGTTCGGCCACTACATGGAACCCAAGAGAGAAAAGCGGGCCCTCGCTGCGCTCGGGATGACAATTTTTGGTTTGTGGGATGCGAGCGGAGCAAGACGCGCGGTTCGTGCGGACATGGGGCGCGGCGGTGCAGCGCCCCTACGGGGAGAACCCAAGAGCCACGGGGAGAACCCAAGAGCTGGCATAAAGCCAGCGCTACAATTTCTCTGCTGGCGCAACGGCTGTTTCATCCACGGTGACGGAATGGGACTGTCCGTTCTACGGGATTTTATTGCAACTGGGCTCTTGCCAGCAGCCGCCTGCTGAGCAGAACAAATTCCGATACCAGGCCTGCGGTTTCTTCCCCTGAACTGGTTGAGGCGTCGATCTCTGTCGTCAACAGGATTGACGTGGCGACATCCGCGCTACATTCCAGACAATATTTTTCTTTTCTCCCCGGCAGGTCAAACAATTCTCCGCGGCGTCCACAGACTTCGCATTGTAAATGGGACGGCTCCGCACTTCCCTTCGGACCGCATTGCATTGAAGTTCCTCCATGGCCTGCGCTTTGCGGACTTCCACTCAGCGCAAATCCAATCGTAGGAAAACCTGGTCGAATAAATCCTGAGCGTTCTGTTAGGAATTCGTAAGCCTGTGCCAATTGGTGCGAGTGGGTGGTTCTAAAGCGTTGTTACGCAGCAAGTTGTGGTGCGCCATGCGGCAAATTACGAAGATGTTTGGTGCAGCGCTCAAAGGGCGGTCATTCCATTTTTTCCGAATCGTTTGAGGGCAACGCTTCGCTGTTGACGACTTTTTCGGGGCCGGGTTCAGAAAGGAGATGGGGGGCTGCGCGACCGGAACTAAGGTTGCGGGCAGGAACCCAGAAAACATCTTCCAACACATATTGTCTTTCTTCCTTGGACGCGCGAATTACTGCCGAGTGTCGCCAAGGCCTTTGCTTATCCATGTGCTGCTTTTCCTCCGATTGGTGTATCTACCTTTTTGTTGGTGAAGAGTGCAGCGGACATCACTGCACCCTCGCCTGGGAAAGAACCGCGCCGAGCGCGATTCAAATACATTAGAAGCGGTACTGAACGCCCGCCTGGAAGCGGAAGTTGCTCTGGTTGTTGTTCCCCGCCGTAAAGTCATTGCCAAAGCGGGTCAGCAAATAGTCAAACTGTGCCGGCCTTATGACGAAGTGTTCGCCCAGCGGAATGTCGACGCCACCGCCAATGATGAAATCGAACGCATTGTTGCTCGGAGACTTGCTGAGAACCGTGCAGCCGGGACAAGCGCCGTAGATATTTCCGTAGAAATTGCTGTGCGCCCCGCCGAAGAGAGCCTCGACAAAGGGTTCGACATGTGATGTCCGAAACTTAACGATCGGACCGACGTTATAGGTAAACAGATTTCCCGAGGCGGACACGATCCCATTTGGGGTGATTACGGTGTGGGTGTAGCTGCCGTAGCCTTCAAATTCCCCTTCGATTCCGATGTACTTGCTGAAGTAAAAAGCTGCCGAACCGCCGCCACCATTCAGGGAAAATGTGGGAATAATATTGTTATTTTGGGGATTTGCGTGAATGTAGGAATAATCGCCGGTGATTTCAATTTTGTGATCGCTGTCCTGGGCGAATGCTGCCGTTCCCAACAGCAAAGCGATCGCGAGAATTAGCGCATTTCTGATCTTCATGTAAAGCTCCTTCAAGATTTAGATTTTTCCCAGAGTCGCCTGAGCGAAAATTCCAGGGGAACTGGATGCCCGGCGCAGAGCGGGTGCGAAGAGCTGTTCCTAGCCATTGATTAGACTTCGGCTATGTTCAGCGATGTTCTGAAGATTCAATATTGTCAAAAGTGACAGTGCGAATAATTGTTCGCGCCAGTTTTTTTGAGTGCAAATGGAATGCATTTTCCCCCGGGCAGTTCCCTGCCTGCTTATAGGAGGAGAGTGGATCGGCACGCGGTGGAATTGGAGTGATGGTGGTCACAGAGGGTTGTTCGTTGCGCATGGTTAGCTTCTAAGCTGGCTGGTGAGATGAAGTTGGCGGCACTTTTTATTGCTGCATGAGGGCTGGCCGATCTGAAGTTCGGCCACTACACAGAGGTTCGTGAATGTTTGAGGGACGTTCGATTTGGAAGCGGCTGAAATCGCGCTATGCGTTGCTGTCGGATGCAACTGTGTTCGTGGCGCTGGCTGCGATCGTGATGTACACCGTTTCCAAACACGAGCCTTGGGCGGATGAAGCGGAGACTTGGGTGGAGGTGCGGGATGTTCCGTGGCTGCGGCTGGTGTTCAGCCAGCTTCGCTATGACGGGCATTTGCCGCTGTGGCACGCGCTCGTGTGGGCGCCGATACATTTGTTTCACATGCCGTACGATTATTTTGTTTACATCGGGGGAGTTTGCGCTGTTGGCGGTCTGGCCGTCCTCGTTTTTCTTGCGCCTTTCCCGCGGCCTTTGCGGTACGTGATCGCCGCGTCGTTCTTTTTTCTTTACCAGTATGCGGTGGTGGCTCGGCCTTATGTGCTGATGCCGTTGCTGGGATTTCTTGCGGCTTATTTTTACCGGCAGGGATTGCCGCGGGTGATGGCGTTTGCGATCGCGACTGCGCTGTTGATTCAGGACAGCACGTATGCGGCGGTGATTGGTTTCGGTTTGTCCGCTTTTTATGCGTGGCAAATTGCGCGGAGATGGAAGGAAGTTTCCGCGGAGGATCGCAAGCGCGTTTGGCGCGCAGGAGGGGTGATTGCGGCATCGCTGATTTTTGGCGTGATTGTGCTGTTTCCGAAGGCGGATTCGCCGCTTATGGCGGAGGCGACGCATGCGAGCTTGTCTCATCACCTGCATCTGGTGGCGGAAGGATTGACGGGGGCGTTCGCGCAGGGCATGTTGCCGGCGATCCCGTTGCTGGTGCTGGCTGGCGCGTGGGCTTATCAACGGCGCGGGTTGCCGCTGCTGTTGCTGACCGTGGGAGGAACAGCGCTGGAATATGGATTCGTGCGCGGCTTCGGTCATCACCAGGGGCTGATCACGATTGCGTTTGTTGTTTTCTTGTGGGCCGCGTGGCCGACGGCGGAACAGTTTGCAGGCTTGCAGCGCTCTGCAAAGTTGTTGCACCAGGCATTGCTTGTGGCGCTGCTGGTGACTTTTGGGTGGCACTGCACGTGGTCGTACAAAGCGGTGCGCGGAGATTGGGCCGGGCCTTATTCCGGGGCGCTGGATGCGGCGAAATACCTGAAATTGATGCATGCGGACGAACTGGGCTGCAGCGGCTACCTGTTTTGGGCCGTGGGAGTGCAGCCGTATTTCGATCACAATATTTTCCTGAACTACGGCGGTCCGGACGCACCCGCGTTCTACAATTTTTC
This sequence comes from Candidatus Acidiferrales bacterium, assembly GCA_963709705.1. GTDB lineage: Bacteria > Acidobacteriota > Terriglobia > Acidiferrales > UBA7541 > Acidiferrum. Next base: position 120,020 of record CAVPXU010000008.1, on the reverse strand, counting down.
AAAGGAATTTCAGAAACGCGCGGATGTGATCACGGAATCGCAAGCGCGGAACGGGCCGCCGTTTATCGTGGTGGCCACGGAGTATGAGAGTCCACAGGAAGCGGTTCCGATGATTGAGTCGTATCGATCGGTGGATTACGTGCTGGTGCATTATTCGGATGGGACGCGATTCTTCAAGGGCACGCCCGGAGTGCATGCTTCGTATTTCATTTTTGAGAAGATTGATTTTGTGGGGGGAATGCGGCAGCGGTAAAAATCTATTTCACTTAAAACTGACTTTTATAGGTGCTCCCCCTCGCCGCTGAATCCTCAAGAGGCGGTCAATTTTTTTCACTGCGGCGCTAGCTGCTCTTGCTTCTTAATCTCAACTCCGACCTTCAGTTCCAGCGGCTCCACAATGACTTTATCGGAGAACTCCATCCAAGTGCGTATCGTGTACTCCCCGACCTGACCCGGCGCGTGTCAACCACCTTGAGACAGGTGCTCACGGAATTTAGTGAGCTATTCATGGGTGCTGGGCCGGCTTATTGATCCAGACTTCGGCGGGGATTTGGGGTGGTTTCGGGGCGCTTCGCACGAAGCGCTCCGGGTGACGTTGGTAAGCAACATCGAGCACATCTTGCCGTTGCCGTAAGACGCTTTCCGCTTGGCCATAGTGAACCATCGCTGGCGTCAACAAGCCGATGCCAGAGTGACGATGCTCTTCGTTATACCACCGAAAAAAACTCTGACAGAAAGCGCGACTGTCCTGGATGCACCCAAAGCGGTCCGGGAACTCCGGCCGATACTTTAGGGTTCGGAATTGGCTCTCGGAAAAGGGATTGTCGTCCGAGACGTGCGGTCGACTGTGCGTCTTCGTGACACCCAGGTCGGCGAGTAAAAAAGCTACCGGTTTGGACCTCATCGAGGTGCCGCGGTCGGCATGCAGGGTGAGTTGACCGGGCTGGATGTCTTGTTTCTTGCAACTTTCCTCGATCAGCCGCTTGGCCAGCTCAGAGCTTTCGCGATAAGCGACCATCCAGCCGGTGACGTAACGACTGAATACATCCAGCAGGACATACAAGTAGAAGTAACTCCATTTCGCTGGGCCGAGTAGTTTGGTTATATCCCAGCTCCAAAGTTGATTCGGAGCCGTGGCCAACAGTTCCGGCTTCTGGTAGGGCGGATGCGTCAACTGATCGCGGCGCTCGCGAACCTCGCCTTGCTCGTCGAGCAAGCGATACATGGTGCGAATCGAGCAGTGATATTCGCCTTCATCGAGCAACGTCGCATAAACAGCGGCTGGAGAACGATCCTGGAAACGTTCTTCGTGTAGACGAGCCAGGACCGCTTCCCGTTCCGCCGGGTGGAGTGCTCGTGCCGGCGAAGGCCGCGGGGATGCTACGGCGGGAGCAGCAGCCTTACGGCGCTGTCCGTAGTAAGACGCCCGCGGCATCCACAGAACTTGGCAAGCCGCGCTGGTGCCCACGTCGATCGCCAGTTCGGTGACCGCAGACATCAGGATTTCTCGTCCGGGTCCACGTCGGGAAGCGGGTTCCCCAACAGCGCAGCGACTTTTTTTTGAACGTCGATGATGATCTCCGCTTTGCGGAGTTTTTCCGTCAATCGGCCGACCTGACGGCGTAGCTGCTGAACTTCTTCTCCGAACGGGTTGTGCTTTGATTTCGGTCCGCGCCGTCGTGCGGTCAACGCTTCGCGAATACCGCTGGATCGTTCTCGCCGCCAGGTGGTGAGCAACGAGTAGTACAAGCCTTCCCGGCGAAGAAGAGCACCGAGAGCACCGCGTGTCGCTGCAGCGGCATCGGCTTCCTCGAGAATGCGTTGCTTATATTCAGCTGTGTAGGTACGACGCTTGGCTTTGGCTACCACCTCAGGGTCCGGCCGCGAAGCTGCCCCCGAATCGGCGCCTGCTTTGGCTGCCGCGTCACTCCGCTGCGGCTCGCCAGGAGGCGAGCCTTCGCTTCGTTCCGCGGCAGCCAAACCCCCAGAGGAAAGAACAACACCAAGAGAATTCCCATTCATCTCTGCTTGCTTCTTTCTCGCCCTACTCTTCATTAATTAAGAGTACTAAACCTGTCTCAGAGATGTTGGCACGGAGGGTGCTTGCTTCTTTCTCGCCCTACTCTTCATTAATTAAGAGTACTAAACCTGTCTCAGAGATGTTGGCACGGAGGGACCTATGGGGAAGCCTTTAACAACAACCACGGTTTGTGCGCGCAGACTCGGTTGGACCAGAACAGGGACTCTGCCAATTTCTCCAAATTGGCTTTTGTCAGGATACAGTATCTGTGTGCACAAAACGTACTCTTTGGCATCGCTCGGTTCAGAGTCCCAAGAAGAAAAAATTGCCCACTCTTTTGGGATAACAGCATTTGCAGGAATTTCTGGCGAACCTACTGGAACCGTCGCAACGATCTTACTGAACAGAGCAATCAAAGACGCGACTCCTTCTTGTTGCTTATCTATGATCACTTTTTCACAAACGACGTATACGTAAGGTCTAAGCATAATTAGGCAAACTCAAATTCAGTTTCGTTCTGTCTCAATGTCCTTTTGGACTTAACATTTAGGTTTTCTTGCAATTGGACCCCATCAACAAACGTTGGCACGGCCCACCCAAGTCCTCCTACAATCAATTGTAGATAAGCATTCCAACCTACCGGCTTGGGCTCGCCTTGATCGAACCATGGACATCCTTGATGAACCCACTCTTTCGTTAGTTCTGGATGTGACAGTACACGGTCGTCATAACCGAACTCTGTGCCGCAACAAGCGCAGATGCTGTAGTTTGTGGGAGGAAACTCTAGCTTGGTGTACGCACACACTGGGCAGATATTCATGTTAAACACTCGCAATCGGCCTCGTAATATTGCCGATTAGTTGTAAAGCTATGAGTTCGCTCGATCGCCACACCAAGAGCCCCGAAGGGATGAAGAATGTGGTACGTCAAGATCGCAGTCCGACCAGGTCATTACCGAGAATTCTCCACTTAATTCGCAAAATCTATCGACTTTAGTGTCGCACGTTCTCGTGCATTCATCGGTACCTTTTGGACAAGATCCTTCGCAAAAGGTACGAGCTAAAGCCAAGTATTCATCAAGAGCGTCTTCATTTGCGAGGTTAAATTCCTGCCAATGTCGCTTCGTATGTTTCCGCAGCTCCTTGTTTGAAGGAAAATTGAGAGGCATTGGAGCCTCAATCTTAGCACATGAGTAGCTCCTACGTTATTGTATCTTTCTGACAATAAGCGGATGACAATTCTCAGTTAAAAGAGCAGAGAGGTCCCGCCGCGGGACGCAGCGCGCAATAGGTCTCTTCAGAGGCCGAGATTTAGGCCGACGCTGCGGGCCCAGGTTTCGTCGTCGCTGGCGTTTAGTTCCACCCATTTTTCGTCGCTCATACTTTTTCGCCATTGCAGCAAAGGGAGCGCATCCGGGCCGACCGGGTGGCGGAGTGTCCATGAGCCGCTTTCGGCGACTTCCAGGATTTTCCGGGCGACGAGAGAAGGTCGAACGGGATTCTTCAGCGAGGCCGTGAAGAGCTTGCCGAAGCGCGCGCGCTGCGGGTACGCCGAACCTTCCGGAGATTCTCCGATGCGGTGGGCCATGGCGGTGTCAATGATGCCGGGCTCGACGAGGGCAACGCGCACGCCGAATGTTTTCATTTCCGCGGCGAGGGCTTCGGTCAGGGCTTCGAGCGCCCACTTAGAGGCGGTGTACGGGGCTAACGGCGGATTCGTGATGCGCCCGGCGACCGAGCTTATATTAATGATGCAGCCGCTGCGGCGTTTGCGCATATGAGGCGCCACGGCCTGAACGCAACGGATCACGCCGAAATAGTTGGTCTCCATGACGGCGCGAAACTCGGCGAGCGGCAATTCCTCGATGGCGCCGGCGCGTTCGATACCGGCGTTGTTGACCAGAACATCGATGGGGCCGAGTTGTGCGTGGATAGCGGCGAAGGCATCGCGGACGGAATCGTCACTGTCCACGTCCATGGTGATGATTGTGATTGGCAATTTTTCTTCGGCGGCTGCGCGGGCGAGCTCTGGAGATTGGGACGGATTGCGCATCGCGGCGTACACGGTGTGGCCGGCGCGCGCGAAAGCCAGGGCAGCCTGGAGGCCAATTCCTTTGCTGGTGCCGGTGATTAGGACGGATGCCATGGTTTTCTCCTTGGGGTCTTATGGAAGGCTGTGCTGGCCGGTCTAAAGACCGGCGCCTACAAAGAGCGCCATTATACAGGTTGACCGGGACATACATGGAACGCTGTATGGGCGTGTACGCGGTTGTGACTGAACAACAACGTTTTCACAGCATCTTAATCAAGCTGCAAACGATTGCTTCTCCGGGTGTGGGAACATCCTTCCGCCTGGAGGCTCACAAAAAATGAAAAGACGTAGAACTCTTGGATTGTTGGTTGTTACAAGCGCAGTCGCATTGACAGCCGGGACCGTGCTGAAAGTTTCCGCCGGCGATCAAGATGGTTGGGGGCATTTCAAGTTTCAGCCGGATAGTATCGTGCTCAGCCGCAGCGTTTACACGGGAACTGCTTCGACGGTGGTGATCGGAGAGACCTTGCCGCCGGGATGCGCCGGGGGGCAAACGGAACGACCACGGTTCAGGTGCCCACCACGGCGGGAGGCACAACGAGCGTGGCAGTTGCGTGCGGCATTGCCTCGGACAACGGAGAATTTTCAAACCTTTCCGATTCGCACAACGTGTGGAACAACGCCAACTCTGACGGAAGCTTTGGCATCAGTGCGCCGATTTTCCTGGACAACCTCTCGAGCGATGGGCGGCTATTGGGAACGCTGGCGATCCCGACGAATCAGATTGTGACGAGCTTCAGCTCGAAATCGGAGTTGGCGCTGAACCGCTCGGTGGATGGAAGATCGATCACATTTATGGGCTATCGCGGTGGACCCGGCTGCGGAGGGTTCCCGGTTTCTCCTACGGCGCCGAATCTGATCGATGTGTCCGCTTCCAACACGCCAGGCGTGTGCGATCCGACAAATCCTGTGATTTCCAGCTATGTGAGCACGCCGGTTGTGCCCACGTCACATTACAGGGCGGTGGCAGAGGTGGATCAAGACGGGAAACTTGGCGTCACGGATGGAAATGCGTACAGCGGGGACAATGGCCGCGCGGCAATGAAGGGTGGCAACGGCTTGTTCTATATGGTCGGAAACGACAACAGCGGCAACTTGTCCAAGAAGCAGCTGCCGATCACGCAGATTGGAATCGACCTAATCAATGCGACGGGGTCGGAACTGCTTGTGCCGGGACAAGTGGCGCCTGTGCCGCCCAATATCACCATGATCGGGCGCCTTGAGATTGGTACGGATAAGCCGGGGAAAGACACAAACTTTCGCGGCATGACGATCTTCAACAATACGCTGTACATCACCAAAGGCAGCGGAGGCAACGGCATCAACACCGTGTACCAGGTCGGTAGCACAGGCACGCTGCCAAATGGCACCGCAGCGGATCTCGCGACTGTGCCCATCACGATTTTGCCGGGATTCCCGAGCACTACCGCGAGTACCTCCACGGCGTTTCCGTTCGGGATCTGGTTTGCGAATGCGACTACGTTGTATGTTTGCGACGAGGGGGACGGAACATTGGTGTCGCCTCCTGTGAATGGCAACGTAGCGGATGCGCAGAGCCTGGCCACCGCCGGATTGCAGAAGTGGAGCCTGGTGAATGGAACTTGGACGATGCTCTACGTTTTGCAGGACGGCTTGAATATCGGCGTGCCCTACGGCGTGGCGAATTATCCGTCGTCGCTAAATCCCGCGACCGGCGGTTGCTGCAATATTGCCGGGCGCCACAATCATGATGGAACCGTGACGATCTATGCGATCACATCGACGATCAGCACGAATGGAGACCAGGGCGCGGACCCGAACAAGCTGGTGAAGGTGAGCGACCGCGTGTCGTCCACGACTCTTCCGGTGGCGAGTGACTGTGACGAATGGGGCCATCGATTGGGGCAATTCGAGACGATTCGTTCGGCAAAGGCGGGCGAAGTGTTTCGCGGGGTGGCGCTGGCGCCGACCGATCACGACGACGACCGGTGGTAGCCGCTGACTGAGACGGCAGTACACCTTAATCCTTAAAAAATCCCCGGGCAGAGTGGGCATTTGCCCGGGGATTTTTTTGCATGCAAACTTTTATGTGGGGGTCGGGCGATTCGATTCGCTAACCGCATGAAGACCAAAGGCACAAGTCTTGACTAAATCTCAGATTAGACATAGTCTAAGTGTCTGGTGGACGCCAAGGCGATAAAGCGGTTCTTCGACGGCAGCGGTTTGCGGTGCACGCCGCAGCGCTATGCGGTGATGGCATTCCTGATGGGACACAACAGTCATCCGACGGCTGCGGAAATCTTCGAAGCCGTGAATCGCCTGGATCCGCGCTCTTCCCGGGCCACGACTTATAACAATCTGCGGGACCTGGTGCAGGCGGGTTTGGTGCGTGAAGTGGCGGTGGAGGGCCGCGCCGCGCGATTCGATGCGAAAGGCATGCGGCATCACCACTTCATCTGCGACCGCTGCGGCAATGTTGAGGACCTCGAGTGGTACGGCGTGCCCAGGCCTGCCTCGCACTCTCTCGGTAAGAGGATGCTTCGCGAATGCGAAGTCATTTTCCGGGGACTCTGCACGAAATGCGCTCCGCGGCGCACATCCCGTTAGTTTTCGAAGGTGCGTGAGCAAACGCTGCGGCGATTGCGCGAATGGGGAACCGAGAATGAGTTTGAAGTTCGTAACAGTTTTTGACTAATTCGAAGGAAGGTGAATGTATGGACAAAGAAATTACCATCTCAGCGGGGGCGCCAACGGAATCCAAGTGCCCGTTTTCTCACGGAACCACCGCATCCACGAACCGCGACTGGTGGCCGAAGCAGTTGGACCTTCAGGTACTCCACCAGCACTCCGCCCTGTCGAATCCGATGGGCCAGGAGTTCGATTATGCGAAGGAATTCAAGAGTCTCGACCTGCATGCTGTGATCAAGGACCTTTATGCGTTGATGACGGACTCGCAGGACTGGTGGCCGGCCGACTTTGGCCACTACGGTGGTCTGTTCATTCGCATGGCGTGGCATAGTGCCGGCACATATCGTATCGGCGACGGTCGCGGCGGCGCGGGGGCGGGCCAGCAGCGCTTCGCGCCGCTCAACAGCTGGCCAGACAACGTGAACCTCGACAAGGCTCGCCGACTGCTGTGGCCGATCAAGCAGAAATACGGCCGGAAGATTTCCTGGGCCGACCTGATGGTTCTTGCGGGCAACGTCGCCCTCGAGTCGATGGGCTTCAAGACGTTCGGTTTTGGCGGCGGGCGCGCGGACCAGTGGGAGCCCCAAGAGGACGTGTTCTGGGGACCGGAAGGCAAGTGGCTGGCCGACGAGCGCTACAGCGGCGATCGTGATCTTCAGAATCCGCTCGCTGCCGTGCAAATGGGTCTGATCTATGTGAATCCGGAAGGGCCGAACGGCAAGCCGGATCCCATCGCGGCGGCAAAGGATATTCGCGAAACGTTTCGCCGCATGGCAATGAACGACGAAGAAACGGTTGCGCTGATTGCCGGCGGGCACAGTTTCGGCAAAACCCACGGCGCCGGCGATGCGGCCCTGGTTGGCCCAGAGCCGGAATCCGCCAGCATTGAGGAGCAGGGTCTGGGCTGGAAGGGCAAATTTCGCTCGGGCAAGGGTGACGACGCGATCGGCAGCGGCCTGGAAGTCATTTGGACCACGACGCCGACGAAATGGAGCAACAACTTCTTTGAGAACTTGTTCGGCTACGAATGGGAACTGACCAAGAGCCCGGCCGGTGCGCACCAGTGGGCACCGAAAAATGGCGCAGGCGCCGGTACCGTGCCTGATCCGCACGATTCCTCAAAGCGTCGCGCCCCATCCATGCTTACCACCGACCTCTCGTTGCGGTTTGATCCTGCTTACGAAAAAATTTCGCGCCGCTTCTACGAGCATCCGGATCAGTTCGCAGACGCGTTTGCGCGGGCGTGGTTCAAGCTGACGCACCGCGACATGGGACCGATCGTGCGTTATCTCGGCCCCCTCGTTCCAAAGGAGACGCTCTCGTGGCAAGATCCGATCCCCGCTGTGAATCATCCGCTGATCGGGGAGCAGGACATTGCAGCTCTGAAGGCCAAAATCCTCGCGTCAGGGCTGTCCGTTTCCCAGTTGGTCTCGACGGCTTGGGCGTCGGCGTCGACGTTCCGCGGCTCGGATAAGCGCGGCGGAGCAAACGGCGCGCGCGTTCGCCTGGCGCCGCAAAAAGATTGGGAAGTCAACGAGCCGGCTCAGCTGGCAAAGGTGCTGCAAAAGCTCGAAGCGATACAGAAGGAGTTCAACGCTTCGCAGACCGGCGGGAAGAAGGTCTCGCTGGCCGACCTGATCGTTCTCGGCGGCTGTGCGGCGGTCGAGAAAGCCGCGAAGGCTGCCGGATTCGATGTCAAGGTCCCCTTCACCCCGGGGCGCATGGATGCCTCGCAAGAACAAACTGACGTCGATTCCTTCGAGCCGCTCGAACCGATGGCGGATGGCTTCCGCAACTATTTTCGCGCCAGCCAGTGTCTATCGGCAGAAGAACGCTTGGTGGATCGGGCGCAATTGCTGAAGCTTACCGCCCCGGAGATGACCGTTCTCGTCGGCGGCCTGCGCGTTCTGGGAGCAAATGCCGGGAAATCGGCGCACGGCGTCTTCACCAAGCGACCGGAGACGCTCACGAATGATTTCTTCGTCCACCTGCTCGACATGGGCACGCAATGGCAGCCATCCAATGGCTCTGGAGGCGTGTACGAGGGCCGCGACCGGAAGACGAACGAGGTCAAGTGGACCGGCACCCGTGTCGACCTGATCTTCGGTTCGAACTCCCAGCTACGGGCACTCGCGGAAGTTTACGCCTGCGCGGATTCGCAGGAGAAGTTCGTGAAAGACTTTGCGGCGGCGTGGACCAAAGTGATGAATCACGATCGCTTTGACCTCGCCTGAGCTCGGTAAAAGAGAAACCTGCCAACTTCGTTCCGTTGCCGATACTTGCGGGGGCGCGTTGCGCCCCCCATGCAGCCTCTACGCATAGGCGCAACAATTCCCTACCTGAGGCCTCCCATAGAAATCATGAAAGGCCTGTGAGGGGGGTCACTGCAGGTCAGCCCGGCACGTGCGCTAATAAACCTGAAGCGTCTGTCCAAGTTTGCTTGGCGTATTGGGCCACGGAAAAGTCGCACGTTGAAAAACGTCAGCGCAGATTGAAGGGGTTTTCAGACTCAAACAAGAAATCCCCATTTAGGAGTATGCATTATGGGACCGATTTCAATGCTGTTTCCAAATCCGGCGGTGAAGATTCTTGAAGAGCGCCTTTGGGAGGATGCCCGGAAGCGTTATTTGGCCGACCATCCTTCTGATTCAAACAACGACGCTAGAACCATAATTCGCCACGTAAAGGCCGCCTACGAAGATACGGTCGACGCGAAACTTAAGGAAGCAGACCACAAGATTAGGACGAAATGGGGACACTTCAAGCATGGAATGATAGAAGAGCTGAGGACGGCCTTGGCCACAGTACTCCGCATGTCAGATCTCGAATGGTATTCGGTTGAGATTGGAGGACTCCCTCGACCGAATGTTATCGCCGCTCCTTATCAACTGCTGAAGCGTATGACGGCAGCTCTACTGTTTCAATTTCTTAGGGAGAAAATTGACTTTGAAGAGCTGGATAACGAGACATTAGAAGCGCTGGCTGCCTACGCGGCCGATCAGAAGTTTCGAGAGGTCTTGGAGCACGCCCGTAGTAACTATGAAGCTTATGAGATCGGCGACCACCATGAGCGTTACGTAATTGTCGAGGTCATTACGCGGGATAGCTACTTTCTCGGCGAGGAAGGGCATCATTCTCTGATCGACATGGTGATACTTAGCAACGCTGGCGAAAGCCTGTCTAATGGACACAAGAGCAATCCAAAAAACACAGCCAAGAGATGGTTCGACCAGGATCGAAAAAACAGGAGTAATGACAGACGGTTTAGCGGTGATGGCTGGGAAATCGGGTTCGAAGAGCTAAAGTCTTGGGCCGTTGAGCCCTGAGGCAGTGCGAAGTCACACGAGGCGGGGTTCCGTGTGAGGCGCAGCGGAATCGTTCCAATCGGTCTCTGCCACTGGAGGGATAAACTTCATGGCTCGTTCGGCCAAGGCGGTAATCGTCAGGCTGGGGTTGACGCCAAGATTGGCGGCCACTACGGACCCGTCACAGATATACATATTCTTGTAGTTGAAGATACGGTGGCGAGAATCAACCACGCCGCGGCTGGCGCAATCGGCGATCACACAACCTCCAATACAGTGTGCCGTGCCTGGAACGTCGAAGAGGATCTCCGGAAGCATGCTCATCGCAAATCCGCCAGTCAGTTGTGCGAATTTCTGTGCGAACTCGTTGGCCTTCGGGATGTAAGTAGGCACCTTCTCGCCCCGACTTACGAGAAACTTTCTGAATGGCCAGAACCAGGGGCGTCGCCAGCGCATCTCGATCTCTCCATCCAGCGCCTGCATGCAAAGCAGAATCACAAACTCACGCGCCCATCCAATTGGTTGCAGTACACGTACAGTCTTGAATGGGTGACGGAGCAGAGAGAAGAGGATGTTTTTTAGCCAAAGTGCAATCCGCCGCGGACCTGGGCGGCCATCGGTTAAGATCGTAGTCAGAAACCCCATAGCGTCTGAGCCGCTTGGGTAGCGCACCGCTTCAATGTGAGTGTGCTCGTCAATATAAATCCCGGAACCAATCGCGATGCCCTGCGACACATCCTGGGGGTAGCCCGGCGTGCGTGCCCCGATAAGCGATTCAGAATTCGTGCGCACGTGTTGACCCAGTTGGCTACTAAGGGCCGGCAATGAGCCCTTTTCTTTGAGATGAAAAAGCAGTTCCATGGTGCCCAGCGATGAGGCAGAGAAGATCACCCCCCGGCAAGTGAATCGCCGAGGCTGGCGGCGAATCCGCGCGGTAGACTTGACGGTGCCTACTTCGTATCCAGCGCTACCATCGGTGGCGCCACCCAGAGGTTTGACGTCCACTACCTTTGTTTCGGGAAAGAGTCGCGCTCCGTGCTTTTCCGCCAGATACAGGTAGCCTAGATCCAGCGTATTTTTTGCCCCAAAGCGGCAACCCATCATGCAGCCACCGCAGGCGGTGCAGGTAGTTCGTGGTGGACCATCTCCCCTGAAGAACGGATCGGAGAAGGTTTGATTACCGGGCTCTCCGGGCGCAGGCTGGAAGATGCCCACCTTCGTACAGTAGAAAGTATGGCCAACGCCCGCGACTTCCGCGGCTTTCTTCAGGAGATAGTCGGCTGGTCCGAGGATTCTGTTTTCCGTCACACCCAACATTCGCGCGGCGGTTTCGTAGTGCTCGGGCATTTCCGCTTTCCAATCGGCCAATCCCGTCCAAGATCCCGCTTCCCAAACTTTCTGAGGAGGAGCAAGCAAAGTGCTGGCGTAGGTGATTGATCCGCCGCCCACCGCACAGCCATGAAATATGGTTGCGTGCCGGAAGAAGCGCATGTTGAAAAAGCCGCGCAGGCCGAGTTTGGGACGCCAGAACCAGCGATGGATTGACCAACTGGTGCGCGGTAGGCTGTCCGGCGTCCAACGCCGGCCCATTTCCATAACCGCAACACGATAGCCCTTTTCCACGAGCCGATGGGCGGAAACACTACCACCGAAGCCCGAACCAATGACGATAAAATCGAAATCGAATTGGTTGCTACATTGTTGCATAGGTTCACTACGTTTTCGATCGCCGGTTGCGGTCGAGTTAGGCCGTAAGCACTCCCTTGCGCACACAAACCTTTTCCTCAATCACCTGCCCAATCCTGCGAAGGGCTTCGGCACTCTGCGGCGACTCGAGCCCAAACATCTGAAAGTCATGGTTCATGTCCTCCCAGGTTTCGAGGACGACGTCCGCTCCCTGTTTCCGGGCGCGATCCGCGAAGGCGAGAATGCTGTCGTAGAGAATCTCGGCGCGGCCAGCCTGTATATAAATAGGAGGAAGACCGGCAAGGTCGGCCCATAGCGGTGAAACCAGCGGATTCCGGCGTTCAGCAGCATCGCAAAACCAGTCCGCCCACTGGTCAAGCATTCGCTTCTCAATCCAGTCAAATTCCCAATTGGCGATCAAGTCAGTTTGGGAGTCGGTTGGCGGGGAAAGCGCAACGGCCAGTGCCGGCAGAGGAACCTTGGACTCCCGTATCGCAAGAAGCAAAGCCAGCGTCAAATTACCGCCAGCCGAATCCCCAGCAAGAATCAGACTGTCAGGATCGACGCCCTTTTCGAGCAGCCACCGGTAGGCAGAGAACGCATCTTCAAGCTGTGCCGGGAATGGATGTTCCGGTGCGAGGCGGTAATCGAGGGCAAAAATTCTGGATTTCGCGGCCATTGTGAACAACGCGATAAAGTTTGCATAAGCCCGCGGATAAAACGAGTATCCGCCGCCATGAAAATAGAGGACGGTCAGGGCTGGCGCTGTGTGCTTGCCTACATACCAGCTTCCACTGAACTTTTCTCGCACGACAGGCGTGATATTTACTTCCGACAACGCGGGTGAACTAATCAAGATCGAGTCAAGATAGCGGCGGGATTCTTTCACATCGCGCATCCGGAAGGCAGCAAGCATCTGCCGCTTCAACATTTGCGTGGCCAGTTCGATGAACCAGTTCCAGCCGGGCAGGCGTGGACCTTTGAGAGCACGGCGAGTAGCCACTTCGAGAAGGGATTGGCTCAACTCTGCAGCACAGCAGAGGCGATAGCGAAAGGGACCTGTGAAATGTATCCGAGTAGTCATGCCAAACACCTTTCTCTACGCGCATAGGGAAGCCGCGCCGAGAACGTACCCCGGAATCCGCAAACGAATCGGCGGGGTTGGTGGCGGCGCGGCAACCAAAGTCCGCACCATGCCGTTCTCCTGTTGCCACCACCCGCAAAAGATTCGGCTGCCGGTGTGGCGGACTTGCATCGAGCTCCAGCCATTTAAATCAAATTCAGCATCGCTGAGGCTGGCGATTACACTTCGGGCGTCTAGCCGCAAACCCTCGTGCAACGCTTTGAGCGCACTTTCCTTCGCGCTCCAAAGTAAAGCGAGGAGGCGCTGGCGATGGATGGCAGGCGCTTCCGCCACGATCGATTGCTCTTCGGTGGTGAAATAATCAAGGGCAAAAGCGTCGCTGTGCGGTTCCACAACTTCCAGATCGCAACCCAGCTGCACGCCGGGCATGGCTACCACACAGGCAGCTATGCCGGCCCGGTGGCTCAGTGAAACAGTGGCCGCCGCCGGTTGATTGGCGAAATAGGGTTTGGGCGCGCCGGACGGAGCTGAGCATATTTCGATACTGGCGAGAAGCTGTGGATCAGCCGGGGCCTTTAAGTATAAAAAGTACAATGCCAGGGCATTCTTGGCCGTCCAGCGTCCTAGTCTCCAGTCGCTTCGCCGTCTGGCAAAACGCATCGTGTTCAGGCGGGCGGCTTCGTTTGCGCTCAACCAATCGTTGTCTGCGGGTACATCTGCATAGGTTTGTTCCAACCAATATACTTCCATCAAGAAGCCCCAGATGCGGCGAATGCAGCCGTCTCTCTCACTCCCGGTTTTTCGACTTCGTTCTTTCCGGAATGCAATTCGCCTTCTCTCGCAATACCGCGTTCGACGGCATTGATGAGATAAGGCCGCAGGTTGGCGGGCGGAATTATGTAATTGAGAGCACCCACGTCGAGAGCCCGTTGCACGGAGTGCACACGGTCGAACTCGGAAGCCATCTCGCCCAATCGTTCGGAGTGTACGACCTTGAAAAGTTCATCCCACTGGGTGCGCAAGCGGCCTTTCTCAGCTCCGTCAGCCTGGGTGATCGCTTGGCTCAGCGCCTGCAGGCGTGCATCTTTACTCGCTTTGGCTTCGACCTCACCGGCGAAAACCACAGCCGCCGCAGGAGCGCCGCCGATGACTGAGGCGTACGTTCCCTCCAAGGCTGCCACTTCGACGTTTTCATTCAGCGCCCGCGAGAAAACCACGTAAGCGCCTCCGTGATAACGAGAAATCACGCAAAACACGATCGGTCCCTGGAAATTCACTACCGCTCTTCCGATCTCAGCGCCGTACTCCAACTGTAGCCTGCGCATGGACTCGGGCGAGCCATCAAACCCGGACAGGTTCGCCAGGACCACGACGGGTCGATTGTTGCTGGCGGAGTTTATCGCGCGTGCCACTTTTTTAGAGGATTGCGGGAAGAGCGTCCCGGCGCACCATTGATCCGGCCCGTCGGCGGGGACAAATCCTAACCGCGGCACCGGCCGGGATTCGATGCCGATGAGGCAGACGGGATAGCCGCCGAGATGGGCATCCCACACGACCGCGGTCTCTGCGGCGCGCATGCCAGCCCAGCGCTCGAGGGGGGGATGGTCCTGGTCAGCAGCCGCCATCATTACTTTGCGAATATCAAATGATTTCTTCCGCCCAGGATTGGTGTCATCCGATAAGATTTCGCCAATCAGTTCGAAGCCGATATCGCCGTTCCTGCCGTGAGGATGGGTTCGCACATCTCTATCAATGGGATCAACCGTCGTAGCGCGTCGGGGAAAGCGCTCACCCGGCGCCACATAGGTGTGTTCGTAGTGGCGCAATAAAATGTGGCATGCTTCGTCGATGTCGTGTGCCCAGTACTGCGCTTGTCCGTTGGGACCCATGATGCGGTCGTAACCGCCGATCCCTTGATTGTCCTCCGCCGAGACACTGCCGGAGTAATCCAATGCACGCTTGCCGGTGAGCACCATTGCCGCTTTCGGGGTCATGATTAGAATGCCCCGAGTGTGCATCAGCATGGTGGCTTCGGCATTCCAGTACGGTTGCGCGCCGACGTTGATCCCGTTAACCACGAGATTCACTTCGCCGCCTGCTTGCGTAAATTTCACCAAGCCACGGAGCACACGGGCGATCCAGTCCATGTTTTCGACCCCGCTGTCCATGGAGATCTTGGCGCCGGCGGAGATGGGAAACCATTCCAAAGGAACGCCCTTGGCCTGGGCAAGATCCAAAGCTGCGAGGATGCGCCGGCATTCTGGTTCGGCTATGGCGCCCAGATCCTTGCTCGGATCACCGAGCAACAGAACACGCGCCATGCCCTCGGGATACTTCAGTGTAAAGTTGCGGATGATACCGACGATGATGTTTGCATTGTTTTGACCATATGGACGATCGACGGCGACAAGACGGCCTTGCGGGTCCAGGTCAAATTCGACAAAATCGCCGGGCGGAAATTCTGCTCGAGTGTGTTCCGGAGCGGGCGCGAGTATTTTGATGAGTTCGTAAGGGTAGATGAGTCCGCGCTGGCGCATACGGACGACCTTCTGGCCATACTCGGTCAGCGGTTCGATTGATCGAAGTTGGTCGTCGGCCGGCCGAAACGTAATGAGCATGCCCCTGCCGCCCGGGCTCGAGATGCGCACGACCATATCGCGCAACTCGCCGGTTGACGGACTGGGAAGGCGCACGCGCACAATCACTTGTTCCAATCCCAGACCTTCGGTGGCGGGCGCCAGTTTACTCACGAGATCACGCAATTCATCCCGCCCAAGATTCAGCGTTGGCCACACGTTCAGCAGTATGCGGTTCCAATGGAGGCGTTGATGGGTCGGCCGTTGCGACTGAAAATGCCGAATGCTGGCCATCGCTTCCAATAACATGCGTTCCAGATGGGGTAGTTGCACGACTTTCCCCTCGCCATCTCGTACCGGAGTTGCATCGCGCACTTCCGCGCATGCGAACAAGCGCTCATCCTTCGGGTTATCGCGGGCCAGCGCATGGATCAGGTATACATCCTCGACTGAGGGCAAGCGTTCAATCTTGAAATTGCTGAGGCGCCAGAGATGCAACCGCTTTGCCAGCATGGGGTGGATACCGCGGTAAAGCTTCTCCTCTTCATACGAACTTCCATTCGGGCGATACGTGAAATGCATGGCGGGTCTGCCCTGACCGTGAACAGTAGCGGCCACCGAAGCCACGACGCGCCGGATGGAGCGGGGGAAATCCACTCGGTCGAGCATCGAGCGGACTTCCTGTTGAGTAACGTCCGGGTCCTCCATGCTGCCGGAATGAAAGCAGTAAAAATCGATGACGATATCGTGATTCTGCGGGACCTCCGCGATCATGGGAAACAGCGCCCGCGCTGCCGCGGGGAGTTGGCGGTACTCGGAGTGCGTTGTGAAAACGTGAATATGCTTTCCCTCATGATCATACTCGGCCGATGCGCAGCATTGTCCATCCACAACCTGGGTGCGGAAGTTCGTGAGTTTTCGAATGCGGTAGTACCGCCAAGTCAGGGCCTCCAACATCAATTTGCACATGTTTTGATGGGCGGTTGCGAATCGGGTTGAGATCAGGGCGAACAAGGGCTGCGGACATTCGACCAATGCGCGGACTCTATCGTGGCGGTCCGCGGCGCCGGGATTAGCCGCCAGATAGGCGAGGTGTTCCTCCATTTGTTCGTAGATCTGTTGACGTGTTTGCTCGAACTGCGGTTGATCGAAATAGCGATAGCGGACTTCCCGTGCGAGGTCGGTAATGGCAGGGAAAAGCCCATTGCTAACGAAGGCCATGCGGTCGAGGAGAATTCGAAAGGATTCTTCCGCGCGCCGCGACCGTGTCCTCAGGCGTCGTTCCAGGATACTCACAACGGGGGCGACCTGTTGCTCCGCTCGTTGGTGTGACTTGTAGATCCAGAGCAAGCTCTCTTCCAGTTCAGGAGAGCGTTCCAGCGTTTTCACATCGTAGTGGGACAGTGCTCTTTGGAGCGAGCTTACAAAGGCACGAGGCAGTCGTTCACCGCGGGTGTCCAGCATACGCAAGTAGGAAAAAAGGTAGGCTTCAGCGCTGGGTTCTTCAGCCCCGGCCTGGCGGTTTACCTGCGGCTCACGCTGAAACAGAAAACATATATCCACAAAGATGTTCAGAATCTCTTCTTCGCGCTTTCGTGCTTCGTCGCTGTCCAAGGGACAATCCTCGCTCCATTCGGCGAGCCGCTGCGCGCTGTGCTTTGGATCCACATCGAAACCCAACATGAGCTGGCGGAGTTCATCCAAGCTCTGGTGCCAGACCGATCGGATTGCGTCTGTATTTGCATTCGCGGATTCATACGCGGCAAAAAGCACCCGGTCAGCGTTGGCAACGACATTGCCGTCCGCGATAGGGTCGATCTGTAAAAGCGGAGCTCCCGTATCGACTTGAATGTTAGGTATGGCCATTACCTGCCGGACTTTTCCAGGAAATGGGGCCACGAGCTGCATTTCCATCTTCATGGCCTCGAGCACAGCAAGACGGTCGCCGACCGCAACGGTATCGCCCGGCTTGACGAGAATCGAAACGACCACCGCCGGCGCCGGCGCGTGCACCACGCCTCCATCATCTCGATCAATCTGGTGTGATACGCCGTCTACCTCGATGCGGTAATTCAGTCCCTGCACCACGGAGACGACGCGAAAACGCCGTCCGAACACCGTGAGCCAACATTCAAATTCGCCCCAACGCTCGATGTGGGCATCGATACGTGTTCCATCCACCTCCACGCGGTATCGCTGAGGTCCGAGGCGATAAGTTTTAGGCGCATAGCGATGGCCACGATAGCGCAGTTCCGCGGTCCAGCCGACATCGCTGCGGACTTGCGGTCTCCCACGTACCGCTGAAGCATAAAACTGCGCCTGCTCAACGGCGAGCTGAGTATCATAGGCCTCGATCGCGGCTTGAACCAGAGCGACGTCGGCGTAACGTCTGGAGACATGCTCACCGGTTGCCGCCAACTGATCCAGCCACCCGTTATTAAATTCCCCGCACTGAACCTCGGGCCGGTTCAACAAGTCCAGCAAGAACGCTTTATTGCTGGTGCCGCCCTTGATGACAACTACGCTCTCGCGCAGCGCGCGCTGCAGGCGAGACAGCGCCTCCTTTCGATTTTGGCCGTAGGCGATGATCTTAGCGATCATCGAATCGAACTCCGCAGGGATGACATCACCCTCAGCGACGCCGGTATCGACGCGCACGCCCGGTCCCAGCAGAATTCTGAAGCGCTCGATAAGGCCTGGGGCCGGAGCAAAACCGTTATCAGGATCTTCGGCATTCAGGCGCACCTCGATGGCATGACCGTTTGTGCGAGGTGGTTGGCCTTCCAAGTGGCCACCGCGCGCGACGTGAATCTGAAGTTTCACGAGATCGAGCCCGGTGGTGCACTCTGTGACCGGATGTTCGACTTGCAAGCGGGTGTTCATCTCCATGAACGAGAAGCAATCGATTTCTGATTCATACAGGAATTCGACGGTGCCAGCATTGCGATAAGCGGTCGCTTGACTCAAGCGCACCGCGGCCTCGCGCAGAGACAACTCTTGCTGGGGAGAAAGTGCCGGTGAGGGCGCTTCTTCGAGTATTTTTTGGTGGTGGCGCTGGATGGTGCAGTCACGCACGCCGGCAGCCCACGTCTTTCCATAGTGGTCGGCAATAATTTGCACCTCGACGTGACGAGCACGTTTCGCCAGTTGCTCTAAAAAGACGGTTGGGTTCCCAAAGGCCTTGAATGCCTCAGCCTGCGCGCTTGCAAAGGCCTGAGGAACCTGTGCTGCCGAATTCACCAAGCGAATTCCGTGACCTCCGCCTCCAGCGGTGGCCTTGATAAGGAGCGGATAACCCAAACGCTCGGCATGGCGCAAGGCGGCCTCGATGGTTTCCACCGGGCCATTGCTCCATGGCACAACCGGTATGTGTGCTTCCTCGGCCAATCGTTTTGAGGCGATCTTGTCGCCTATTCGACGCATCACATCGCCATCCGGGCCGATGAATACGATTCCCAGTTCTTGACAAAGGTCGGCGAAGGCAGCGTGCTCGGCCACGAAGCCCCAACCTACCCAGACCGCATCCGCCCTGGCGATCGCCAACGCGTGTTCGAGCAGGCGATAGTCGACGTAACTACTTTTGAGCTGTCGCGTATTGGGGTCGACGATTTGGGCGGGACCAAGACAGACTGCTTCGTCCGCCTCGCGCACAAACATGCTATGGCGGTCAGGGTCAGTGAAAAGAGCTATCGCGCGTAGCGAAGCGCCTTGTTCTTGATTGAAGTCGCGAGCCGCATGGATGAAACGCATGGCTGCTTCGCCACGATTTACAATGGCCACTCGTTGAAATTCTTGTGGCATAACGCCTCAGATTGGCAGGCCTCGAGTGCAAGAAGTTACGATTCCTACAATCCGACGGCCTGCAGTTGCTTCAACGGTTCTGCATCGACGGTGTTAGGAAGCGCCACAGTGCGGTAACCGCGCATTTGCACATATGGGTTTCCTGCTGCGTCCACCACATCCGCGTCAAAACTTCCTTGATCCGGGTTGGGCACGATTAGGGCATACAAATCGCCTTCGGCCAGATCCGGGCTTCGTAACAAGCTGATCCGATCGATGTATTGGGGCAAACCCATACGGCCTAGCGCGCTCATCTCCCAGAGTCCTGATGTTTGGAAGCAAAGTTCGATCAATCGCGGAGCCATGAGTATTGGCTGTTCGGGTGGAAAATGATTGCATGGCAAATTCTTTGCCATCTTTCCAACAATTCGATCTCCGTCGCTCCACGCCCGCTCCAGAACTTGATATGCGGGTCCATGGAAGTAAATGCGGTAAATGTCGGCGGCCTTGATGATGTGCCCGTTCGGTGAGCCGAGCGCCGGCACGACCGCCGCATTGGGTAATTGTTTTGTGAGGCGGACTTGAGCGGTAAAGTGCGTTGTCAGTTGTGGCTCAGCCTGATTCGTAAGGGACCGGCGTCCGATCAAGCGGCACTCTGCCAGCAAGGCGTCGCGCTGCGGACGAATGACCGCTTCGATCGCTAAGACCCGAGGTTGGTTCCGATAGAACTTGAACGGCACGAGGAAGTTCACATTTTCGATCGCTGCCACATACCAGCCGGGAAGCAGACAACGTGCAGCTTCGGCGAACGCTTCGATGCCCATGACTCCGGGAAGCACCGGTGTGCCATCGATTTGATGATCGTGCAAAAACGGCTGAATTGCCGGGTCCAGTGTGGTCTCGATTGTGAGGCCGCTCAGCAGGCCCATGCTTGTTATCTTGCCGATCATTGGACCCTGTGCCGGTAGGCTATTCGAGGCTGTAGCCGCGGAAGTATCCAACCCGCCAGTGGCATCCCATTCGTTTAGCAGGAGACCGAGGCGCTGGCCGATGACAATTTCGCCCTTGGTACCTCCCAGAGTAAGTTCGCGGCGAATCAAAGGAATCCCTGCCTCTGTTGGCAGCATGTCGATACCTGCCAGTTCCATCATCTTAGGGATGGAGCCACGTGTGGCCATGCCTATGCCGCCCCATGCCGTCCAATCGATGACGATGCCACGGGTAGCTGGCCGGGTAGTCCGAAAGCTAGAGGAGATCTTGCACAACAGGTCATTGGCGGAGCTGTAGTCCGTTTGTCCCGCATTGCCGAACCGTCCGGCAATGGAACTAAAGGCCACTGTAGCGCCGAGAGGCATGCTACCGATGGCATGCAGAAGATTGAACCAGCCGTCGCTCTTGACATCGAAGATCAAATCGAATTCACGAGGGTCTTTGTCAGGTAGCAAGTGGCTACGCTCGATGCCGGCGGCGTGCAGAAGCACATCGATGTGTCCGCTACGCTCCCGCACCCGGTCGATAATTTTTGCTACAGCGCTTGCGTCCGTGAGGTTGACGCTGAAGTAATGAGCGATACCGCCAGCGGCTCGCACCGCGGTGATTGCACTGTACGCTGCTTGCGCTCGCTCCAGTGCTGCAAGCTCCTTTTCTACGAGGGCTGGCGTGGCGCGCTCACCGCGCGCCTGGATGCGTGCGAACAGATCACGCTTCAGGCCCTCCTTGTCTGCCACAAAACGCTTGAGATCGAGATTCTCTGGATCAGGCTCGGGCACGAGATCGAGCAAGTAGAACGTGCCTCCGGAGGCGGTTGCCAAATCGGCGGTGATTGCCGACACGATACTTCCCGCCGCGCCGGTGACGAGAAAGACTGTGTTGCTGTCCAAAGTTAAACCAGAGTTGCCATCGGCGGCGAGCTGTTCTTGCAGACCAACTGTCCAGCGCAGCCCCTGCTTGTAGCCAATTTCGACAGCGCCGGGATCCCGCAGAGTTTCCTCAATCAGGATGCCGGCAACCTCTGCTGGCTTTCGTTCCGATTCGAAGTCGACCGCTTTGACCAGAGCGTCCATCCGCTCGCGTTTGTACGCTTTGGTGAAGCCCACGACCGCGCCACCTAATGGCGCTGTTGCTCCGGCCTCATCGTAGCCGTGCTGTCCACCGAGCCTTGTGGCTGACACCAGGAATGTGCCCGGTGCAGCAACCTGCTCATACAGAATGCGCATGGTGGCATGCAGTGATTTGACCCGTATCCACAGGGCTCCTTGCCATGTGGCAAAGTCCATTGCACTGAGGTCGCCCTCGTCGTCTAGCGCGGGTAGCCAGTACACTCCGTGCACCGGGCCCGCGGCGGTCCAGCTCTCCAGCCGATTCTTCAACGCGTCTACATCCAGCGCCTCATTGATGCGGAGGACTTCTACACCCATGGTCTGCAGGCGTTGCGCCAGCGCGTCTCCCACTCCAGATTTGTCGGGCATAACGACGACTCGCCGACGGGACCCGAGTGTCACACCTGTTGGCTTGCAGATCGTGAGCAGCGGGCGCAAGTTGGGAACCGGTACGCGGCGTGGAATACGATTGGCGGCGTCGAAACTAGCGGGGACGGGCCGGGCAGCCGTAGCTGGCTTCGAGCCCGAAGACACAGGTGGCGCCGGTTTTTCCTGCGCGGGCACTTGTTCCTCTTGCAAGGCAGAAGAGCTCGGAGCGGGCATTTTAGCCACGCCGGGCCGGCGAGTGGCAGCGAACCTGATGACGTGGGCCAGGGTAGGAAAATCGTGTAGCTTGACATTCTCGTCGCGCGGAATGTTGTACGCCGCTCGTACGGCCGCAAACATCTCCGCCTGTTTGACGGTGTCGATGCCCAGGTCTGCTTCCAGATCGAGATCCAGGTCCAACATGTCTTTGGGGTAACCCGACTTGTCGGCCACGATCTCCAGGACCTTCTCCTTGATGGAATCATCTGGTACCGCTAGGGGCGAGCCCGGAAGCGGTGCCGGCACGGTTGGCGCGCTGACAATTTGTGAGGTTGCTGTCGCAGGCACACCGGCGAGGTCGGGTCGATTCTCATACACGAACCGGATAACGTGCGCCAAGGTAGGGTAATCGCGCAGTTTGCGGTTCTCATCGCGGGGAATGTTGTATGCGGATCGGATGGCCGCAAACATTTCCGCCTGTTTGACGGTGTCAACGCCGAGGTCGGCTTCGAGATCAAGATCCAAATCCAGCATTTCTTTGGGGTAACCGGTCTTCTCAACTACTAGCGCGAGAATGCGTTCGTTGACGGAGTCGCCATCGACGGCTGGCGCGGAAGCTAAAGTGGGAGCTGGTTTCTCGATGGCCACCGCCAATTTCTGCGTAGCGACTACTTCTTGCTTCGCTGCCGACAGGGCTGCGTCCAGGTCTGGCCGCTTCTCGTATACGAACCGGATGACGTGCGCCAGGGTTGGGTAATCCCGCAGTTTGCGGTTCTCATCGCGAGGAATGTTATACGCGGCTCGGATGGCTGCAAACATTTCGGCCTGTTTTACCGTGTCAACACCCAGGTCGGCTTCGAGATCAAGATCCAAATCCAGCATGTCCTTTGGATAGCCAGTTTTCTCTACTACCAGGGCAAGAATGTGCTCTTTGACGGCATCGCCTGCGGCGAATTGCGAGGACGTCACGGTGGCGGCTTGTTTTTCACTGGCCACAGCGGCATCCGGCATCGCGCTTTGGACTTCCTGCCTTGCGACCACGGGCGCTGCAGCCAGGTCTGGACGCTTGTCATAAACGAAGCGGATGACATGAGCCAATGTGGGGTAATCACGAAGTTTGCGGTTCTCATCACGTGGGATGTTGTAAGCTTCGCGGATTGAGGCAAAGACTTCGGCCTGTTTCACTGTGTCGACGCCCAGGTCCGCCTCGAGATCGAGATCCAGATCCAGCATGTCTTTCGGGTAACCGGTTTTCTCGGCCACCAGCGCCAATATTTTCTCTTTCACGAGATCGTCCATTGCCGCCGCTTTTGTTGGTGCGGGTGTGACGGGGGCAGAGACTTGAACGATCAATGCCGGTTCAACGACGGGGATGCGCGGTGGCACCGGCCTGACATCGGGGACTGGCGACGCAGGCGGCTGCAGTGTGCTGGTTGGCGCCTTCGTTTTTGCCGCCGTGGTTTGTAACTGCTTTGCTGCTTCGGGGACGCGCCCTGCCGCGGTTCCATCGCGCACACGGAGGGTGCGATGTACGACTTCCAAATCCACGGTTGGACAGCGCGCAACGCTATGGAGCCAAGCATTCCAGACGGTAGCATCGGCGATGCGGTAGGCATAGCCGAGATCGTTCGGCCTGCGGCGTTTCCCGTCTTTGGTCTTTATCCAATGCAGCAGCATCATGCTGATCTGCGATCCGAAGCCCGCTCCCAAGTGCAAGGCATATTCCACGGGATAGAAACCGCCTTTCGACAGGTTTAGCTGTCCCAACTCCGGATCAACTTCCTTAAAATTGGCGACCGGCGGCACGCAACCGGTTTCCAAAGCTTTGACCGCGACAACATCTTCGATACCTGTGGCCATTGCGTGGCCGGTGAAGCCCTTAGTGTTAGCGATCACGATACGATCCGCGATGTCGCCGAAGACCCGACGAAGCGCATGGATTTCAGCGCCGGCGCTGCCGCCGCGCGCGGGTGTATACGTTTCATGCGAAACGAAAACTGTTTGTGGCGCGATCTGACGACGCGAAATCTTGCTGCGCGATTCGGCCTTGGCGACGAGGGACTCCATCACCTGGCCGATGTGCTGCACATCGAGACGCGTACCGTGGAAAGCGCTGTTGTTCGTCGTGGTGGACAATACTTCGCAAATCGGCTGTATTCCTCGTTCACGCGCGGCGTCCTCGCTCTCCACCACCAGCGCTGCGGCTCCCATGCCGATGATCATGCCGTGACGCCGGCGATCGAAAGGAATGGCGGCATCCGCGACCGCTTCGTCAGTGGCCGCCGCTCCACTGGCCAAAAAGCCAGCGCCCATCCAATCGATGAGATGGTCGGAGGTGACGTCGTCGGCAGAGATGACAATTACGCGGCTGCATCGCCCGGCGTGGATCCAGTCCTCCGCCATCGCTACCGCTTGCGTGGTGCTCGCGCAAGCAGAATTGATCTGGGTGTTGGGGCCGCGCGCGCCGATGAATTCGGCAAACTGCGAGTGTCCCATGGGCAAAACTCGGAGGAGGAAACGGCGGTTGAAGTTGTACGGTTCTTCGCCGAGAGCGGCAGCGAGTTCGTCGATATGTCGTTTGATCTCCTGCACCAGAATGGAATGACCATTCGCTTCGACCGCGCGTGGCAGAAGGCTTTCGAGCAGTGCCAACTGCTGGCGGCGTTCGTGGTCCGCGTAATATCGCGCCATTTCCTGAGCAAACGAATCGCTTCCAGGAAAGGCAGAGGCAAAAATCACACCGGTATCGTCGACCAAAGCATCTGGCAATGCCCAGCGATCCGGCAATTGCGTACCTTTGGTGGTGGTTTTATAGCGCATGACGAGGGGGATGCCGGCATCGCGTAATGCATCGATACCCGCGGCGATCGCCAATTGGGTGACACGGTCGAAAGCGCCCACGCGCTCGGACGGAATGCCGAATTCCTGTTCCAGATCGAAAGCACCTCCGCGACCCGCGAGCTTGATGACGTCCGCGACATCACTGATGGTGTCGAACCTGGCTTCTCCGTTCTCGCTCTTAACCAGACGCGTGATGTGCTTATCGAGCATGGCGTTCCGGAACCGCGTGGGAATCGACTGGATGAACTGATCGCCCCGCAGAATGCGCGCGATATTGGCATCATCGAAGATGTGTTCGGTTCCGGGCAGGCCCAGCGCCGCGCCGGTGATGACCACCGGGGCACCTTTCGAGGCACCGTTCCGGCCGTGATAGATCTGGTAGCCGCGATCGAGAACATCGGCAAACAAACGCCCGAGTTCGAGGTAGCGATCACCGTTCGACGGCGCCGCTGGCGTGGAGGCGGCGCCACCTGTGGACGCCGTGACCGGGATTGGTTTCGAGGATTCCAGCGGGGAGGAAAAAGCCTGCGCAGAGGTCAACGCGGGCTGGAGCAAGCTCTCCGCGGTTCCACGGCCGAGTCCCGCCGCATAGAGGCCGCACAGCGCCTGATTGAACGCGACGATGTCACCCACCTTCGGATGATTGGTAAACAATGAAATCACATCACCGTGGGCGCCGAGCACATCCTCAGCGAATCCCTGCAATGCCTTCTTCGGTCCAACTTCAACAAACATACGAGCGCCGGCGGCGTATAGGGTGTGCAATCCCTTAACAAATTGGACAGGCGATGCGACCTGCTGCGTGAGAATGTCCAGCATCTGAGGAACGGCTTCAGGTCCCGAGGGATAGAACTCGCCGTTGGTGTTCGCCACGATTGGCAAACGGGGCGATTGGAGATGCAGGCGTTCCAGAACTTGCCGGAGCGGTTTGCTTGCTCCAGCCACTATCGATGTGTGGAAGGCGTGACTCACCGTTAGAGCAGCCACGTCGTAGCCAGCTTTTTTGAAGGCTTCCATGGCCTGCTCGACTGCCTTGCTTGCGCCGCCAATTACCGCCTGACGGTTGCTGTTGACGTTGGCGATGACGACGTAGCCGTCGATCATATTTAAAATTCGCTCGACTTCTTCCAGTGGAGCAAATACGGCGGCCATAAGGCCGTTGTCCTCCATCGCTACTTGAGTCATTCCGCGGCCGCGAGCGCTGACGGCTTCAAGCGAATCCGCGAAGGGGAGGGCGCCGGCGGCGACCAACGCTCCGTACTCGCCCAGACTGTGTCCCATGGTGAAATCGGGCGCGATACCGTAAGAGGCGAGGAGCCGAGTCAGCGCCAGGTCGGTTGCCAGCACGGCTGGCTGAGTAATCGCGGTTTGGCGAAGATCGTCTTCAGCCTTGGCGACCGCATTGGCGTCGGCTAAGTCGACAAAGATGAACTTGCTGAGCGGCTTGCCCAGCAACGGCATCATGACGCGATCAGTGTCGGCAAACGTTTCAGCCACAATCGGCTCCGTTGCCCGGAGCAACTGGAGCATGTTCACGTACTGCGAGCCTTGACCGGTGTACAGGAAGGCCACCTTCGGAGCGGGGCCGTGACCATGGAAAATACCCTGTGCACGGAGTGCTTTCCACATCGCCGGTTGATTGAGCACCAGTGCTTTGAGCGCACTGCTTGCTTTGTCCGCCAGCTCACTGGCGCTGGCGTAGTCGATGGCCAGGCGCTCGGGCGCGCGCAAGTCCGATTCCGCCGGGGCAACTGGCGCCGGCGCACGGCCAGTGATGGCTTCCTTCTCAACCGCGCGCAAACGCTCGGCCAGCGCGGCCTCCGAAGCAGCGCCGATTACTAATGCTCCGCGTAACGGAGCTTTGTAATGTGAGTCGCCAGAGGCTCCCACATTCATCGCCGGCGTTAGAACTGGCTCCGCCACCTTTGATGGAGTCTCACTGACGGCGACAAATCGCTTGCCGTTTCCATTCAATCTGCCAGGAATGTATTCTTCGAGGACAGCGTGGAAATTGGTGCCGCCAAAACCAAAAGCGCTCAAGCCCGCGCGGCGTACGCCATCTGCCGTAATCGTCCACGGTTTCAGTTCGGTATTGACGTAAAGCGGAGAGTGGGCAAAGTCGATATCTGGATTGGAATGCTCACAATGCACGCTGGGCGGCAATATTTTGTCGCGAAGCGCCAGGGCAGTTTTCAGCAGGCCCGCAGCGCCGGCCGCGCCCTTGAGGTGACCGAAGTTCGATTTGACCGAACCAAGCGCGACTGAGCCGGAAGGGAGATGGAAACTACTAAGCACATCGACCATGCTTTGCACTTCGACGACGTCGCCCACGCGTGTGGATGTGCCGTGGCCCTCAATCAGCGTCGCCGTAGCTGGCGATAATCCGGCGTTCTGCCACGCGCGCTCGACGGCCAATTTTTGTCCAATCGGGTTGGGCGCGGTGATGCCCTTTCCCTTGCCGTCGCTCGATCCGCCCATGCCGCGGAGCACGGCGTAGATTTTGTCACCGTCATGCTCGGCATCGGCCAGTCGCTTGAGAATAAAGATGGCGGCGCCTTCACCCATGACGAACCCGTCAGCCCCCGCGGCGTACGGCCGGGAACCGGTAGCCGAGAGGGCTCCGATCTTGGAGAACTTGATGAAGGTGGAAGCGCCCATGTTGCGGTCAATGCCTCCGGTGATGGCCACGTCGAAATCGCGTTCTGTCAATCCTTCCGCGGCAGAACTGATCGCTGCCATCGCAGATGCGCAGGCGGCGTCACAAATATAGTTGGGGCCATGGAAGTTGAAAACGTTCGCAATACGTCCGGCAATGCAATTGGACAATTCGCCGGGCATGCTATCTTCGGTGATTTCAGGAAGCAGCTTCCCCATCCGGCCGTGCAATTCGCGGGTAATGCCCTGGCGGACGGCATCTGGTAACGCGCTGAAACTGGGGCTTGCAGCGAGTTCACGCGCATATTCCGGGAAGTACGCGCGCAAGGCGGTGAAATAGTGCTTTTCGCCGCCCATCGCGTTGCCCAGGATCACGGCGGTGCGATTGGCGACCAGCGTGCGGTTGGGATAGCCAAAGTCCTCGAGCGCTTCCCGTGTGCAGGCAATTGCCCATTTCTGAGATTCATCCATGGCATCGACGACGCGTGGCGGGATAGGCAAATGCCACTTGATGGGATCCCACACGTGCTCCCGGACCCAGCCGCCGATCTTTGAGTAAGTCTTGTCCGGGACATTGTGATCGGGATCGTAGTAAAGCGCCGGATCCCAACGGCTGGGTGTAACTTCGCTGATGCTGTAGCGGCCTTCTTTCACGTTTTTCCAGAAAGACGCTACATTCGGAGCATCGGGTAAAACAGCTCCCACTCCGACAATTGCGATGGCGCGATAAGAAGTGCTTTCCATGATGAGACTCCTGCAAAACCCAGCTAAAAGTGCTATGCAGCCGCTTCCGAGTGCTTGGCCGCGCGGCCGTACAGAGCGTCTGCCACGTAATCCATGTCGGAGATAAGGCCCGACTGCGCGCGGTGAATGGCGGGCAATCCCAAGCTGATTTCAAATCCGGCCATCCCGGCATCGCTTACGCCCGCGGCCCCGACGATCCAACGCAGACCGTCTTCGGCCACCTTGAGCGCGGCGTCGCGAGCAAAGATGCGACTGATCGCTGCCAGCGCGGTTGCATCGAAGCGCCGGTTCGCTTTTTCCTTGAGCTTGCCTTCAAACAAAAACCCGGCGCGGCGGGACAAGCTGCCCGCGCACTCCGCATAGGCGATCAACTCGCCCAGACGCAGCAAAATATGTTGATAGCGGGTTAGCCGCGCGGCGCGCGCTTTTTCCATGACTTCGGCCAATGCGTGGAAAGCCAGTGCCGCCACGTCAGCGCCCACACCAGGCTGGCGGGCGTGCAATGCTTCGAATTCTCGCGCGCGCTCGTGATAGTGCTGTCCTCGGGTTTTGAGATGAGACTGCCAACGGTCGCGGCTGATCGTCATCTCCATGATCTCGGACGTACCTTCGTAAATCGTGGTGATACGAACGTCCCGGCTGATTTTTTCAACCATGTATTCGTGCGTGTAACCGTAGCCACCAAGCGCCTGGATGCTGGCCTCGGCGGCTGCATTCCCGGCTTCGGTTGCCATGTATTTGGCGATGGCGCCTTCGGTGTTCAGGCTTCCTTCGTTACCGGCGTCGATGCGCTCCGCGGTTTCCTCGATGTATGCACGGGCAGCCTCAAGACGGGCCACGTGTGGAACGATGAGCTTGTGCGTGTATCCTTGTTTCTGGGAGAGCGGCGCGCCCGCCTGGATGCGCTTGGTGGAGTAAGGAATTGCTCGATCGAGCGCAGCCCAACCGGCCCCGAGGCCGAATGCCGCTACCATCAGGCGCGTATAGCCGAATACCGCCTGCGCTTGATTCAGCCCCTGGCCTTCGACACCACCGACGAGCCTATCGGCGTCGACATAGACGTCGTTAAACGCAAGTGCCGCCGTGTTGCTAAGACGGATGCCGTGCTTGTCTTCCGGCTCGTCGTGGGTGAAACCCTTCGCGCCTTTTTCCACGATGAACCAACTCGGACCGCTGGGTGTATTGGCCAAAACCGTGTAGGCATCGGCCACTCCACCGTTGCTGATCCACTGTTTGTTCCCGTTAATTTTGTAACCGATGACGCGGCCGTCTTGGTTGACTGGGTCGGCGGTAGTGCGAAGAGCCCCCAGATCACTGCCGGCTTCCGGTTCCGTGGCGCCATAGGCAAATAACAATCCCTCCTCAGCGATACGGGTCAACCACTTTTTCTTTTGTTCGGGAGTTGCCCCGACAGTGATGGGATCGCTTCCAAGGAAAGTGGCCAGTACTGCCGTCGCGACTCCCAGATCAATGCGCGCCATCTCTTCGCACACGCAATACACATCGAAAGCCCCGCCCCCCAAGCCCCCGAACTCTTCGGGAATGAAGAGGAGTTGAATGCCGAGTTGCTCCGGGCTGCACATGTCGTGAACAACATCGAGCGGACATTCATCACGATCGTCAAGCTCCCGGAGCACTTCGTCCGGCAGGCGTTTTTTGGCGAAGTCCCTCAGCGATTTCAAACTGAGCTTCAGCGTTTTGTTTGCAATCATTGGCGGTGCCTCACTTTGCTGCAACGTTGCGCATTTCGCGGACTTTGTTGGTCAGTTCGGGCAAAAACTCCAGAAGGTCATCGACCACTCCGACATCCGCCACCTGAAAGATCGGAGCCTTCGGATTCTTGTTAATGGCGATCAAGTAGGGACTGCCTTTAAGGCCAGCCAGATGTTGAAACGCGCCGCTGATACCGCATGCCAGATAGACTTTTGGCTTGACGGTTTTCCCGGATGAACCCACTTGACGTGACTTCTCCATCCACTTGGCGTCGACCACGGGTCTTGAGCAACTCATCGCCGCTCCCATGGCTTCAGCCAGTTCCAGCGCGATCGCCACATTGTCTTTTTCCTGAATGCCACGGCCGATAGAAACCAGTACGTTGTATTTGGTGATATCCACTTCACCTGCTTCGGCGACCACTGTCTCCAGGTAGCGCCGGCCCGCCGCAAGAGGGCCCACCTCGCCTGATTTGTCAACGATGAGGCCGCGTTCTGTTGTTATCTCTGCCGCTTTAAATGCACCGGGACGTATCGTGAGGACCGCGCCCGATGAAATGTCGCACCGGACGTGAGCGCTCACCTGTCCCCCGAATTCCTGGCGGACTACCTTCATGTAGACGCCTTCAACGCTGGCGATATCCAGCACGTCGGAAACGAAGGCCGAATTCATTTTGATGGAAAGACCCGGGGCCAGATCGATTCCGAAATGCTCATGAGCAACAAGCACAATGCTGTTGCTTGGCAGGACCTTCCGCAGGGCCCCGCGAATCAATTCGGCATTCGGGTGCGCGAGAACTTCATTCGCGATTTTCCAAACCTCCCCGTAGGACGCGCAAAGGGTGTTGCACGCCGCATCGAGGTCAGCGCCACAACCGGTGAGAATAGCCGTCAGCGGAGCGGTACCATCGATCTTGCGCGCCGCAGCCGCCAGTTCGGACGCGGAATCCGCGACGATGCCGCCTTTGTGTGCGATGTAAGCGAAGATGCGAGCCATTATTTCAACCCTCCTTTGGCTGTCACCAACTCCAGAACCTTGTTGACGTTTTCTTCCCGGCTGCCGTGCAGAATTTCAGCGCCTTTCCCCAACGAGGGAACGAAGTAGTCCAGTCGTTTCACTTTCGCCGCAGCCTCTCCAATACTGCCGGCCCCGATGCCCAGTTCCTCCGCGCTGAAGGTTGGGATAGGTACTGAGGCCACCTGCCGGATGCCTCGCATACCGACATAGCGCGGTTCATTAATGCCGGTCTGGATCGAGAGCACACAAGGCAGATCAATCTCATAGAGTTCCTTGTTGCCGCCTTCAATTTCCCGGCCGATTTTTAGCTTCCGGTCCTCAAGCACCTCGATGGAATTAACCAACGAAGCGAACGGACAGTCGAGCAGAGCTGCAAGCATTCCGCCGACCTGGGCGCCACCATCCTCGGCCTGGACCCCGGTCAGAATCAGGTCGTAGTGTCCCTTCAGCACGAAAGCTTTCAAGATGGTGGCGATGCCTCTGCCATCCGATCCGTTGAAGGATTCATCCGTGATTAGAACGCCATGGTTCGCACCCATGGCCATCTCCCGGCGCAAGACCTCTTCGTCATCTTCGCCCCCAACGGTCGCGACGGTGACGTTTCCCCCAACCTTGGCAACGATCTGCAGAGCTTCTTCGACCGCGTAATTGTCTGCTTCGTTGATCGAATAGACCAGCTCGTCGCGTTCGATTTCGTTTCCCGCACTGTTGAGAGCAATCTCGTTTTCCGAAGTATCGGGCACTCTTCTTACGCAAACTAGAATCTCCACGTTCACCTCCACGAATCACTTAACGCAATTTCAATTGAGACTGGACGAAGCCGTCGCGCGCTCCTCGATTTCGGCGGCTGGCTCTTTTATTTCATCGAGGCGTGCTTCACGAACGATTTGCCGGTCCACCAGTTCCGTCAGGTCAATGACGGTCATTTTTCCTTCCATGCCTGCGACCTTGATCGCGTCTTCGATATTCACCATGCAGAACGGACAAGCCGTAACGATCACATTGGCCCCTGCGTCCGCCGCCATCTGCACTCGCTTGACTCCCATCCTCTGGTCTTCTTTGGGCTCGTAGAACAACATCAATCCACCGCCACCGCAGCAAAAGGAGCGATCCCGGGAGCGACTCATTTCAACTCTCTGCAGACCCGGAATCGCGTCCAGAACAGCGCGAGGGTCGTCGTAGATCTGGTTGTGGCGGCCGAGATAGCAGGGATCGTGGTAGGTGTAGACATCGTTCGGGTTTTCCACGGGATTGAACTTGATCTTGCCGGCTTCCACTTTCCTGGCGATTACCTGGCTGATGTGCTCCACGGGCGGCACGGCCGCGTAGTCGTGTTTCAGCGCGTTGTAAGCGTGTGGGTCAGCAGTGACGATGCGCTGGACTCCAGAGGCTTTGATGGCATCGGCGTTATGGTCTCGCAAGGCAATGAAAAGCGTCTCTTCGCCAAAGCGCCGGACTTCATGGCCGCTATCTCTTTCCGCGGCGCCGAGGATTCCGAAATTCTCGCCAACATGATCAAGTATCTTTGCCGTTGCGCGCCCGATAGCTTGCATGCGGTCATCGTAGGAAGTAATGCTATCGACAAAATACAGAGTCTTCGTACCATTGCGGTCGCCAAGGGTTTTGACGCGACAGATTTGCTGGAATTCCTTAACGCTTGCCCAGTCAGCTCGTTTCTTCGCCAATTTACCGTAGGGATTGCCACGGCTCTCCAGGGCCTTTAAGGGCTTTTGCAGGGACTGGGGCACATTGCCGTCATCGACCATGCCCCGGCGCAAATCAACAATCTTGTCGATGTATTCCACCAGCAACGGGCATTCCTCTTCACAAGCTCCGCAAGTCGTGCAGGACCAGAGTTCATCCTGCGAGTAGACGCTGCCGACCAGCGCCGTACCCGTGTTCGCGCGTCCAAAAACCGGGTAGTGCTGGAAACAGTAATCTCTCGCTTTGATAGTGATGAATCGGGGCGATAACGGCCTTCCCACCGAATTGGCCGGGCAATTGTCTGAACACCGTCCGCAGTCCGCGCAGGAATAGAAGTCAAGCATCTGCTTCCAGGTGAAGTCTTCGAAGGTCTTAACGCCAAAGGATTTCACCTGATCCAGATGAACATCGCTGACGCCCCACCTCACCGGTTTTAGAACCTCCCGGTCCAACTTTGCGAAATAGATATTGAAGAGAGACGTTTCCACATGGAACTGGATTCCAAAAGGCCGATAGCAAAGCAAGAAGTAAAAGGTCAGCTCATGGACAAGATAGGCGCCAAAGTAGAACCTCCCGAGCACAGCCAGGGGACTTGATACGAGGGCATTCCGCAAGAGCCAAGGAAGCGAAAATGCTGCCAACATTTCAATGGGCTGGCCTTGCTGTGACTGCGCGGCGGCTTGAACAGCTGCAAAGAGACTGTCGGCCAGCATCAAAAGTGCGATAAGCGAAAGAAGAAAAATAGCGTCGGCCGTGCGGCTCTTACCGTACCTGGCCGGGACAGCGTACCGCGCAGGCTTGAAAACCAGGCGGCGAACGATAGCGATCACCATGCAGAGGAAAACAACGGTGGCAGCGTAGTCCGTGATGATGTCATAGATATGACCGGCCCTGCCTGAAAGGCCGGGCATGACAAAATTCTGGGAGACGCCAACAATCAGTACGGAAAAGGCGCGAATAGCCAAAACCAGGAAGCCGGCAAAAATAAAAACATGCAGCGCTCCCGCAGCCCTGTAGCGTGGTTGTTTCCACTGCCCCAACCAATATTTCAGAACTCTTTGCAGGCGAACCCATGGCTGGTCAAAACGAAAATCCCGTTCTCCCCGAACGAGCGGGACCAGGCGCTTTGCCACGATATAGGAAAATAGTGCGATACCCAGGAGATGAATGACCAGGAAGAGGATGCGACCCGTGACCAACCAGGACGTCAATTGCAATGCTGACTGCATTTCTACCTCGTTCTCGACTCACTTGCGTAACCGTCCCTAGGCGATCAACTGCGCCGGGACTTTTTTCTCCGTATCCGTGGACTGTGGCGCGATCGATGATTCGACCAAGATGAGCGGCCTCGCCGGAATGAATGTCGGATCCGACGGCGGTGCGGGCGGCGGTGTCGAAGCGACCTTGTTCTGGGTGCGCGCCCTTTTTGCTTTCTTCTTCCCCTGCTTATGCGAGGGCCTGACTCCAGCGGCTTCTCGCAGTTCCGTAAAGCTCGCTTTCAGCAATGTTTCCAAACGCCGCAGGTCCGGTGCTGCATGAATATCTCCGCTGAACCCAAAATATGCCGTGTCGTTGTAGGTCAAGATGGCGCAGTTGAGCGCCATCTCGCCGCCAACGGGTACATAGGGGTAACAGTGAAGGATCTTATGACCGAGCACGTAGAGCGGATATTGCGGCCCGGGCACGTTGGTGCAGACCATGTTAAAAGGTGTGAATGGCAACCGGCTCAAAATGCTGCCGCCCAGCGCCTGAGCCGAATTCGGGAACATGCTGATCAAGCCGCCGGCCAAGCTAACTAACTCGGCGGCATGTGCGCGTTTCATAAGCTCGGTTCTCTGATGGACGCCTCTGAGCAACTTCAAAGGGTTACGAATATCCAGCGGAATGGTCACCGGAACCAGGGAGATGCGATTTCCCAATTCGCCGGGACTGTCTTCGCCGCGCAGATTGACCGGAACCATCAAGCGAAGCAACCGCCCTTTAACGGGGTCACCATGCAGTTCGAGGTAACGCCGAATAGTGGCGGTGACAAGAGCGAGAATGACGTCATTCACGCTGGTTCCACAGGCGTGACGGATGGCTTTGACATCAGCCAGCCGAATCCCCGCGCAGGCAAATTTCTGCGGTCCGCGGTAGAGAACGTTGAAGCGCAGTCGCTCCGTCGGTGAACTGAGTTCCGGCAGGAGGCGGGTGAATTCGTCGGTGGCGAGGTCTCCGCCGTTCGCGAGGAATCGCTCGACCATGCTCGAGACGTCCGCAAGCGCGGCGAGAATTCGTTTGACGAAATCAGAATAGGAATCGACAGAGTCACTGGCGATGGAACTTAAGACGCCCCGAGGCGGCGGCACTCGGCGACGAAGCTTTCGTTTGGGAAGGCGCGGAGTCACGGGGCTTGTATCCATCATTACGTTCATGATGCCGACGCCAGCGATGCCGTCGGCGAGACAGTGATGAAGGCGCAGGATGAGCCCGCTGCGATTACGTTTCAGCCCATGCACAACGGTCAGATCCCACAGCGGATGCCGCCGGTCCATCACGGTGCTCAGAATCTTTCCTGCAAGCGTCTTCAACTCTGTGTCAGAACCGCGCTTGAGCGTTACCTCAATTACGTGATTGCGGATATCGAAAGCAGGATCGTATTCCCAGCTGGGAAGGCCGATGTTGAAGAGTGAGGGCACCACGCGCTTCAGGTAGCGGGGGATGAGCGGCAACTTTGACTCAACAAACTGGACGCAGTCATTGAAAGGGATCTCGCCATCACACACGCAGACACAGGCTACGTTGAGAGGCATGCCCTCGCGTTCGAGATTCAAGAAAACAGTGTCACCCCATGAAAGGCGATCGCTCTGCACGTCACCATGCCCGTCACTCTGCACGGCTAGCCTCCTGTTCCGCCGCCGGACTTCCGTTACCCGACAACTGCGCCGTTAGTTCAAGAAAACAAATCGTGGCGCCAGATTCACCAGCTTCAGCACCTTATAAATATCGCCGCTGACGCTCCGCAAAACGATTCTTACTCCTTTGCCCTCGGCCGTTCTCACAAAGTCTTCCATCCCTCTGAGTACCCTCGAATCGATGCGGCGCACAGACGAAAAATCCAAAATCACTTCGTTCTCGATGCTGTCCAGTTTTTCCATGGCCTCTTGCAGGGTTTGCACAAGGCGCTGTTCATCAAACTTGAGCCACACGACGGTCATTGCCATACACACCACCATTGACTAGGCATTTTGTAGCTGAGATTCACGGGACACCACCGCCAGACGTCGGCCCTGATAAGCCTGCCAAAACAGCTCTACCAACTCGCTCATCAGTGGCATGCGAGGATTCGACAGCCAGGAGGGATCGTCAAAGGCCAGCTTGGTTAAATCAGGCATTGCCCTCTCGAACTCTTCCTTCGAGATCCCCAGATCGGCGATCGAACGTGGGAACTCCAACCGGTCGAGTAGCTGTTCAGTCGCTGCTATCAGGTTCCTGACCTTTTCTTCAATTGTGTGGCCGCCCGGACCCAATAAATCCGCGATTCTGGCGTATTTTTCATGCGCAACAAACCCCTTTTGGTACGGCGAAGGCAGGAACTTGGTGGGCACCGACGCGTTGTACGCAATGACGTGCGGCAACATGAGAGCATTGGCGCGACCATGCGGGACACCGAAGCGCGCGCCAAAAGCATGTGCCAGCGCATGATTTATACCCACCGACGCGTTAGCGAAGGCCATAGCAGCAATGCAGGCGGCGTTGTGCATCATGCATCGCGCCTCTTCATTGTGGGGATGCTCATAGGCGATGGGCAGGTATTTGAAGACCAGCTGGATAGCCTCCATGGCGTTGGCGTCGGTATAGGCCGAAGCGTAAGTGGAGACTCCAGCTTCCAAGGCGTGGGTCAGGCAGTCGATTCCGGTATCGGCAGTGAGGCTCTTGGGCATAGACATAACAAATTGCGGATCGACGATGGCCACATTCGGCGTCAGCGAGTAGTCGGCCAAGGTTACCTTGCGTCCGCGCGCTTTGTCGGTCAGGACGGCAAAGGGAGTGACTTCGCTCCCCGTTCCACTGGTGGTGGAGATAGCAATCAGCCGCACGGGGATGGGTTTGTCGGCCGGATACTGGATTACGCGCTTGCGGAGATCCAGAAAGGGGGCGGCCAGCTCTTCCAGGTCAGCCTCCGGCGATTGGTACTTGAGTTTCATGATCTTGGCGGCATCGATCACCGACCCGCCGCCTAGCGCGATGATTTGGTCTGCTTTGTAGGAATTGAGCGCCTCAACTCCCTGCATGACAACTTTGACCTCGGGTTCCGCATCGGGAATGACCGAGACGTGGACGTGGGTTCCCTCTGGAATGTAGCGCCGGACAAGGTCAACGAGCCCGAGATGCTCTAAAGCGGGATTCGTAACGATGATGGTAGAGCGGGATGGAAACTGGTGCACATTTTCCACGGCGTTCATATTGAAATAAATCTGATTGGGAACACGGAACCACATATGGGCTTGTGTCCTGCGAGCCACACGCTTGATATTCAGGTAGTGGTAGATATTTACGTTATCGGTTGTGCTGTTGCCGCCACCGGTGCCACATCCGAAGGAGAAGGTGGGCACCAGATCGTTGTAAACGCCTCCCACCGCACCGACTGAGCCCGGGGAGTTTACGATGATCCGCCCCGCGTTCATCACCTCAGCAAACTTGCGGATGACATCGTCGTTGCGTGAGAAAATGACCGCTGTATGTCCAAGTCCACCGGCGTGATTTAAATCCACACAAACCCTGAACGCCTCATCGACGGATTTCGCCCGATAGACCGAGAGCACCGGGAAGAGTTTCTCAACCGACAGTGGATGTTCGCGCCCTACGCCATGAATCTGTGCGATCAGGAGTTTGGTGTCCGACTTCACGGAAAGACCGGCAAAACGGGCGATATCGGTAGCCTTCTGCCCGACTGCCATGGGTTGCATAAAGCCGGTTTTAGAGTCGATTACTGTGCGTGCCAACCGCTCCGCCTCGTTCTCGTTACAAATGTGTGCACCGAGGTCCGCAAATTTCGTCAGCGCGATGTCGTAAATCTCATCATCGATGACTACCGTTTGTTCTGAGGCACAGATGGTGCCGTTGTCGAAGGTTTTCGAGACGATGATGTCCACCACCGCGGTATTCAGGTCTGCCGTTTTTTCCAGGTACACGGGCGTGTTGCCTGGCCCTACTCCCAGAGCTGGTTTACCAGAACTATAGGCGGCCTTGACAGCTCCCCTCCCGCCGGTGGCATCGATCAGGCTGACGTCTTTGTGCCGCATCAGATAGGCGTTATCCAGCAACGTGTGCGACTGCAGACACGAAAAAACCCCTTCTGGTGCACCATGTTTCAGCGCTGTCTCGTACATGATCTTTACAGCCTCTGAGGAACAACGCCAGGCGCTGGGATGAGGGCTAAATATCACCGCGTTGCGCGTCTTGATGGCCATGATGCATTTGAAGAGCAGTGTGGAAGTGGGGTTGGTAATTGGCGTGAGGGCGAAGATCACCCCGATGGGTTCGGCCATCTCTACGAGATTGCGCTCGGGAATCTCACGAATAATGCCAACGGTACGTTTGTCCTTTATATAGTGGTAGACGAATTCGGTGGCCACCATGTTCTTGATGACCTTGTCTTCCATGACTCCGAGCTTGGTTTCCTCAATTGCCAAGCGGGCGAGATGTTGAGCTTGACCTAAGCCAGCCAGAACCATCGACTTGACAATGCGATCGACGTCCTCTTGGGTGAACTGCGCAAAAAGGATGGCGGCGGTTCTTGCTTGGTTGACTAATTTGTCCAGGTAGGCAATTCGTTCTTCACTAAGGCATTCTGCGGCAGGCGGGACTTGAGTCCGCTCCTGAACCGATTCGCTGGTACCCATTGTTGCCCCCGAAATCTATCTCTCGGAGTTCTTGGCAATGAGGCACTCGCGTAATTCTTGTTCCTTGTTCCCAGCCCGGGCGACTGTGAGGAAGGTAGTTTAAACCTGGCAAAACGTCCCTGAACTGTTTTGTCAGCCCAGCGCTCATTGCAGAACCCCACGCAATACGGGTTCACCCTAATTGCCTCTGCAGTCGCCGAGCCAATCTCCAAACCTTCGTAACTCATCTCTCCCTAACAGATATTCGACACCTGCCATCTCTTTCTTGCGCCATTCCTCTCTTTCGTGCGTCTTCCGACACACAAGAGCTGAGTTGTATTGCTCTTTCGAGCACAACTTCATCTGGTTCTGCGGTTGCCCGCATTCAAAACTCTACGTATGGAAACCGATCTGCCCACCCGCCTGGACAAAGACCTCTTAAACCTCACTCCCGCGCCAGGCGGTGTGCGACAACGTTATACACAAGGGGACTAAACACCATTCCGAGGTGCGTGGCGGACACCTCCACGTCGACCGCCGGATCGCCTGTTCGGCAGACATGCCAATCCACAATTCCGTCGTTCTTGGTATAGATCGCGGTCTGACGCACCGATCTTGGCAGTTTTCCTTTGAGCGACTCGAGAAAATCACAGGTACACCGGGACGTGTAGCAAGTTGGCAGCACGCCCTGGCCATGCTTTTCCAGTATTTGCTCCCGAACAAGGTCAGCGGCGAACAAGATCGACGCATGCCCGGCGACTCCTCGGATTGGCGCTGCCAGTGTGATCACAGACGCGACGCGGTCAGGAATCTGCGAGGCGGCGGCCAGCGCGATTGAGCCGCCGAGGCTGTGGCCGATAAGATGAATCTTTCCGCCAGTAGCCTTGTAGGCCTGCTGGATAGAGTCATTCAACTGTCGTCGAATTAAGAGGTTGGGGCAATCGGCGTTCAGCTGGATACCGGAATAAAATGCCTCGTACCCTATGCGACGTAACCAGCTACGGAACTGGGTCAAATAGAGATCGGTACTGAGAAAACCCGGAACCAGAATGACGGCCGACCCATCCCCGCGGGGAACTCCATATCCCCAGTAAAGAGGAGACAACCGTAAAAAGGCCAACTCCACTCCCACCAGCCACTCGTGCCAGATGGGCAACGGCGGCTCCGTTTTTGACTCTTTTGGCCGCACACCTCGGCGAGGAGTCATGTTTTCCTCACTCTACGCAAGAAAGTGAACAGAGCAAGACACGGCTGCGTGAATAATTCGCGGATTGGTTAACTCGCCGCCGATTCCCGCCGGAGTGGGCAGGAATCGGCAACTGGTGTCCACCTCCATACAAGTGACACCGGTCATGCGGTGTCCGTGGCGGTGTCCGTGGCAGCGGCCTAAACGGCGACAGCTGTCCTCGCGCCTGCTGTCTTGTGCGTTCTTACACGCGCTCTCCCCACCGGCGGGGCACCCTTGTGGGCCTCCCGCGCCACCCCTCTCGCCGGTTTGATGGCCAGATCCAGCAGCGACTTCTCCGCAGCCACCAGGTTCTTAACACCTTTCTCCGTCAGTTCTCCCCAAGACTGCTGCGGCTTCCGTACTGCTGCTTTGCTACCGCCCCTGGTTTTGCGAAGCGTATCCAGCTCCTCGATTGCCAGTTCCAAAAGCCTTTTCTGCGCATCGATATATTTCTGGGCGCCTTCTCGCGCCAATTTAGTCAACACTTCCATCCGAGCCCGCGGCTTTCCACCAGGCTTGGTTCCCTTGGCGGCAGCGCTGATCTCATGCGCGGCCAAGTCGAGGAATTTTTTCTCACTCTCGACAAAGCCCTCGATTCCGCGCCGTGCAAGTTCGACGACCTTCGCCTCAGCCATCAAGCCGTTGCCTTCTTGATAGGATTCCGCCATGGCATGAGTCTGTTCCGCGGCCGCATCCAACAGGTGCTTTTGCATGCCTACTAATGTGTCCACGCGGTGGCGCGCCACATCGGCGACAACACTCCCGGCCGCCGGAAGCCGCAATCCTTCCTTCACGCCATCCACCACCAGGGCGGTCTCACCCGCGGCCAAGTCCAGCAGGATTTTCCCGGCTGATGTGAAATTCCTGACACCCATGTCCGCCAAGCCTGCGAGTGTTGCGTCCGGCCGGGAAATGGATTTGCCAAGGTTCTCGCGGACCATTCCGACAAGCAGAGCATTTTCTTGAGCCGCCAGATCCAGCAGGATTCTCTGCGCAGCCACAAAACTCTGGATGCCTTGCCGCGCCCAGCCCATCAGCGGGTTCGCTGGCGGGGAGGCTCGAGATGATTTTTTTTCTTTCGGGATCATGATTGAATCTCCTATCATTCCGCGGTATACTGCGTTGCAGTATCCAGCTTCACGGTATGACTCCGTATCGTCCGTGTCAAGCTCTTTTGTCGAAGTTGCGCTAGAGACCGAGCTCCGAGGGCGAAATGAAAAACCCTGAAGTTCTTATCCGCAAATACAGCGACCGGCGGCTCTACGATACGACCGGCAGCCACTATGTGAAGCTGGAAGACATCGCTCGCATGGTTCGCGATGGCCGGGATGTCCGCGTGGTAGACGAACGGACCGGCAAGGACGTGACCCACATTATCCTCACTCAAATCATCGCGGAGACTGCCAAGGAGCGTCAGATTGCCCTGCCCCTGCAACTTTTGACACAGATCGTCCGGGCCTCCGATAAGGCTACGCACGATTTTTTGTCCTGGTATCTGAACAACACACTCGACCTTTATCAACAGGCCCAGAAATCCGTGAACACCGGACTATCGCAGGCGAAGAATGCCGCCTCGACCCCGTTCGACTACCTGCGCAAACTGCTGGCAGGCCAATCACGGCCACCGGAGGCGCAGGACAGCGAAGTCGAACGGCTGCGCCGTCGCGTTGAGGAATTGCAGGCGCGCCTTGCGCCTGGCAAGAAGCGCGCCCGCCGAGCAGTCAAGCGAAAGCGCCGTGCCTGAGGCAGCAGCC
Organism: Candidatus Acidiferrales bacterium; assembly: GCA_963709705.1. GTDB lineage: Bacteria > Acidobacteriota > Terriglobia > Acidiferrales > UBA7541 > Acidiferrum. The sequence goes on along the minus strand of CAVPXU010000008.1, from coordinate 78,607 downwards.
TTCTCTCGCTAGCGCTCTGCTCATTCGTGTTCGATTCACGATTGGAGGTGCGAAATGGCGCAAGCTGTAAAGCCCACGCTTTTAAAGCTTGAAACCTTGGCGGCCTTTGAAAGCTACATCCGCGAAGCCGAAGCAAAAATGGACCAGAACTTACGCGCTAGCAGTTCCTTCCTGTGGTCGGACGCCAATGCGGAGAGAGCCCAGCAGATCCACGAAGGACAGATTGCGGCGGAATTCTGGTCAGGTCACGGGCCTGTCAAGGTGCCGGATGGCTTAATCCATGACTGGATCGGCGCCGCATTCCTGCCTGGTGCGAAGATAGACCAGACGTTGGCGCTCATCCAGGACTACGATAACCACAAGAACATTTACAAACCGGAGGTGATGGACTCCAAGTTGATCAGCCGTCACCATAACGATTTTGAAATTTACTTAAGACTTCTCAAGAAAAAAATCGTGACGGTTATACTCGATACGGATCACCATGTCCATTATAGTTCCGTAGGGCCCACACGCTGGCTTTGTCGCTCTCACACCACCAGGATCGCTGAGGTACAAAATGCCGGAAGCCCGAAAGAGATAGTGCTCCCTCCCGACACAGGCAATGGATTTCTATGGCGGCTTGGCTCTTACTGGAGATTCCAGGAGCGCGATCATGGTGTGAACCTTGAATGTCGAGCTATCTCGCTCACGCGTGACGTACCTTTCGGGCTGGGATGGATTATCGAACCCATCATCCAAAAACTCCCCAAGGAGTCGCTGATAAAGACCCTCGAATCTACACGGCAAGGTATGTGCACCAGAGTTGAATAGCTTTTCTGGTATCCGTTCGTGGGTGAATGCGTTTGAGTCCGGTTGGCGGCGGGCAGTCCCTGGTCCGTGCCAAGTATCGCTGGGCACGTTGCCGGGTGACCAGTGGTACAGCAATTTTGAGCGTGTGGAACTAACACCGTGCAGGGGACAAAATGAATTCTCGTCGCTATTCCGTTTGACAGGAAGGATACGGAGCCTGGCGGCATCAGGCCTCGGAGAGAAGAAAAGGAGGATCCTATGTTTGCACGCCTTGTAACCATGCAATTAAGGCCAAGCCTTGCGAGCGAATTTCCGGTGACATTTGAGAAGGAGATCGTGCCTCTCCTGAAGACGCAGAAGGGATTCATGGACGAGTTGCTTCTGATTTCACCGCAATCGAGGGAAATGGTGGCCATCAGTTTGTGGGAAACGAAAAGCAGCGCGGAGATTTACAATCGAGAACTGTATCCCACGATCGAGAAGATGGTGGATAAATTCATTGAGGGAGTCCCTATCGTTCAGAATTTCGATGAGAAATTCGCCAGTTTCCATGAGGCCGCCATTGCGGCAACGGTTGGTTCGTGACCAGACGAGCTCGCATTGGGAGTTATTCTGCTCTGATTCCAAGTGCAAATTCATCGAGGATAAAGGAATGAAGGCAACGGCAAAGATCGCGGTGTTTGATACCACTCTCCGAGATGGCGAACAGGCAGCGGGAACCCGCCTGGGGAGCCGTGACAAGATAACGCTCGCACGACAGCTGGCCCGGTTGAAAGTGGATATTATCGAGGCCGGGTTCCCGGCGTCGTCTCCGGAAGACTTTGATGCCGTCCGAAAGATTGCCCAGGAAATCAAAGGGCCTACGATCTGCGCACTGTCGCGCGCCGTGCCCGCCGACATCGAGTCCTGCGGCAAGGCGCTAGCCAAGGCCGCCCGCCCTCGCATTCACACTGGCATCGGCGTTTCAGACATTCACATCATGGGCAAGTTCCGCGATGAGCGGTATGGGAAGACGCTGGAAGGCAAGAAGGCAAAACTGGTAGAGCTGGCCGTGGATGCCGTAAAACGTGCGCGCAACTGCGTTGGGGACGTGGAATTCTACGCCGAAGATGCCGGCCGCGCGGTTCCGTCGTATCTCTTCGAGATGCTGGAGGCCGTCATCGATGCAGGCGCAACGGTCGTCAACATTCCCGACACCACCGGATACACCGTTCCCGAGCAGTACGGTGAACTGATTCGGAGCATTCGTGAAAACGTATCGAATATTTCGCGCGCAACGATAAGCGTCCACTGCCACGATGACCTTGGTCTTGCCGTGGCCAACTCCCTGGCAGGTATTCGCAATGGTGCGCGCCAGGTGGAGGGGACGATCAACGGAATCGGCGAGCGGGCCGGGAACGCCGCACTGGAAGAAATTGTCATGGGCATCCGCACCCGCGCCGACTACTACGGACTGCGCACCGGAGTTGAACCTCGAGAGTTCTTCCGCACCAGCCGGATGGTCGCCGACATGCTTGGAATGCCGGTTCCAGCCAATAAGGCGGTCGTTGGCTCGAATGCGTTTGCGCATAGTTCGGGTATCCACGTGGATGGCTTTCTGAAAGACCGTCAGACTTACGAAATCATGCGTCCCGCCGACGTTGGATTTACAGAGAGCCGTGTAGTCTTAACGGCACGCACAGGACGGGCGGGGCTTCGCTCACGGCTGGAGAGACTGGGCTACGAACTCTCGCGGCAAGAGCTTGACGCCATGTACCAACGGTTCCTTGCCGTGGCGGATAAAAAGCAGGAAGTGCTCGACGAGGACCTGCTGGCACTGGTACACGACGAATTGCCTCCGGTGCAGCAGAGCCTTAAGTTGGAGTACCTGCATTGTTACAGTGGCACAACGGCGATTCCGACCGCTACCGTACGCTTGCTGGTTAAGGGGAAGAGGAGGCAAGGAGCTTCGGTTGGCGACGGCCCAGTCGATGCCGTGTACAAAGCGATTGCGGGAGTGACGGCCACGCATGCGAAACTTTTGCGCTACGACATTCGAGCGGTAACGGAAGGGACCGAGGCCATGGGTGAGGTGACCGTACAACTCGAGATCGGCAACCGGCGCGTCATGGGTCGTGGCGCCTCTACTGACATTATCGAAGCTAGCGCAAAGGCCTATGTGGACGCTCTAAACAGGCTGGGACCATGGCGGAGCGTGCCATTGATGAATCGATGAGTTGAGTCTCCCATTGAGAAAGGCGCGACAACCGATACTGCGCTAACGTCGGTAATCGATCTTGCGCGTTGGAAAGTTCCACCAAATTGAAATGTCTGGACCGTGCCGCCCCGCCTTGTTCACCTGTGTCCCAAATCACTGACAGGCGCTTGCCACGCACATCAATGTATTGGTGTGGTGGGGTTTCGATATCAAAAGAGGGACAGAACAGCCGTTCCGAATCCTGTCCTGTGAGCCCTACTTCAAACTGGGTCGTAACTTGCCGTCCCCTCGTTTAGTATTTGCTGGGGACAGGTTGGAGTTCGAAGCATGGCCAACTTGTATGGTATCGAGTCAGAGGATGTTTGCCGAGCGACGATAGACGGGCTTTTGGAAATGACTCGTCAGGCTGAAAAAACCCTGGATCGGGAGAAGATTTCCGCCTTGAGATCACGCCTTGAAGCTTACTACGGGGAAGGAAATACCCGAACAGCTTGTGATCAAATGTCTCGTGTTGAAAACGCAATCTTCTGGCCCGCGGTCCGTGAGGCATATGTAAAGGCCCCAAATCTTTCATCGCCAACGACGTGGCTGGAAGGTTTATATGACGTGGCATCAAGCCTGCGCTACTACCGGCCCAAAGAAAAACGAGAAACGTAAATCGACCAAGGAAATCTTAAGAGTTGTGCTGGACGCGATTGTCTTTTGGTACTGTCATACGGAGGCGCTGGAGGCTGACAAACCCGAAATACAGGGGAAGAATCGACAACGCCTGATTTATCCAGTACCTTCCACCGCAGCCCTGAGCCTCAAACCAACGCGGCGGTCGTGGATCTGAATTTAGCAAAGGTCACTGGCAAAGTAGGCGACGCGGCTTACTACGGCGGATCGAGGTGACGAACCATGGCTTCCCCTTTACTTCACGGCGTAGAAATAAAGGCCCCTTCGCACGGCGGCCAAGAGCGGGTGCTGACGGCGGGCGCTCTGCAATTCGTTGTCGAACTGCAGCGGCGGTTCCAGGCTCGCCGGGTCGAACTGCTAGCCGCGCGCGCGGCGCGCCAAAAACGGCTCGATGCCGGTGAGAAGCCGGATTTCCTGAAGGAAACATCGAAAATCCGCGAAACGGAATGGACAGTAGCGCCGATTCCAGGGGACTTGCTGGACCGGCGTGTGGAAATTACGGGACCGGTCGACCGGAAGATGATCATCAATGCGCTCAATTCTGGAGCGAAAGTTTTCATGGCCGATTTTGAGGATTCGAACACGCCCACGTGGACAAACCAGATTGAGGGGCAACTCAATCTGATGGATGCGGTGCGGCGGAAGATTACCTACTCGGACCCGTCCACGGGAAAAGAGTACAAACTGAATGAGCGCACCGCGGTGTTGTTTGTGAGACCGCGGGGCTGGCATTTGGAGGAACGGCACGTGCTGGTGGATGGCCAGCCGATGTCCGGCTCGCTTTTTGATTTCGGGTTGTACCTGTTTCATAACGCCAAAGAACTACAGGGATCAGGAACCGGCCCGTACTTCTATTTGCCAAAGCTGGAAAGCCATTTGGAAGCACGATTGTGGAATGACATTTTTGTATTTGCGCAAGACACACTGGGACTTGCGCAAGGGAGCATCCGGGCCACGGTTTTGATCGAGACCATACTGGCTTCATTTGAGATGGACGAAATTCTGTATGAATTGCGCGAACATTCCGCCGGATTGAATTGCGGGCGCTGGGACTACATTTTCAGTTTTATCAAGAAGTTTTCACACGATCCGCACGCGGTGCTTCCGGACCGCGCGCAAGTTACCATGACCACGCATTTCCTGCGCTCGTACAGCAAGTTGCTGATCCGCACGTGTCACCGGCGAAACATTCATGCCATGGGGGGAATGGCGGCGTTCATTCCGATCAAGAGTGATCCAGTGGCGAATGAGAAAGCCATTGCCCAGGTGCGCGCAGACAAAGAACGGGAAGCGGGCGATGGACATGACGGTACGTGGGTAGCGCATCCAGGACTGGTTCCCGTGGCCGCGGAAATTTTTGACCGGCTGATGCCTGGACCAAACCAGATCGACAGGAAGCTTGCTGAATTCCAAGCGATGGCGGAGGATTTGCTGCAAGTGCCGCCTGGCGATATTACGGAAGCGGGCCTGAGACAAAACATCGCAGTGGGCCTCGGCTATTTGGAGGCGTGGCTGCGAGGAACTGGGTGTGTGCCGCTATTCAACCTGATGGAAGACGCGGCAACGGCAGAAATCAGCCGGGCGCAACTGTGGCAATGGATTCACCAGAACCGGCATCTCAAAGACGGGCACAAGATTGATGTTTCCTTGTGCGACAGCATCATCGACGAAGAACTGAGTAAAGCGAAAAAGGGCGGGGATGCGGCCCGCTTTACCGCCTACGAGAAGTCCGCCCAACTGATGCGCGAATTGATTCGTGCGCCGCAATTCGTGGAGTTTCTGACCGTACCGGCGTACCAGCGGATTTTGCGCGAGGGCAACTAACCAGACGGCGGATGGAATGGGAATGGCAGACGATGAGTGCGGGTATGCGCGTTAATCGGGACTTAACCAGGCGACTGGATGCAGGCTCTTAGTCCTTGAGATCTACAAATCTCGTCTGAGTTAGCTGTAGAATGAGGGTAAAAATCATCGCAGTCGAAACGCCGAACATCAGAATTCCGTTTGCTGCTTGCAGCAAGCCGGTTGGAGCTACTACCGTTGCCGATTAGCTGGCGATAACTCGCGCAATCAATAATCATCCTGAAAGTGGTGCAATTTGCCTTTCGCCAGCCTCTGTCTTATTTCCGCCTGCGAGACCGAACAAACCTATTGCCAGAAGCAGAAACGAACACCACCAGAGGAAGTATCCAGTTGTCAATTCGGACCTTTCTGACCCAAAAATGACAATCCAGTGAGCGTTAAAAATAAAGGCTGCAGCCGCAGCCCATGCAAACCCCCTTCGAAGGGAACGCGACCCGCGCAACACAACCCACGGTGAAGCCAGAATAAAAAACAGCGTCGTTATCGCGCTTATCGTTGAAAGGACCGCGTAGTACCAAGCGTCGAATTGGACGCCCTGGCAAGCCCAAACTCCGCAGGCCGCGTAGCGAAATGCTTGCCACCCGGGTATCGCCGGGCGAAACTCACCAGGCTTAATTACGGGAAGGAACCAGGCAACGATGTGGAGTAGCCATGCCGCCGAAATCAGAAGATAAGGCTTCTTCATCGTTCTGACTACCTCTCTCGAAGCTCTGCTTCACTCTCACGCATGGACGTATTCTTGCCCCCCGATCGAAAAGAGTCTACCGGAATCCCCGACATAGGCAACGGGGACTTACATGATGGTGGTCATTGATGTTGATAAATCGCCTTACCACTAGCAATCGGCCCCAGCAGCACGCAAAACCGGAAAGGTTGTTCATAGCGCCCACTCCGGCGATTATCCCGAAATCAGGACCTGCGGACGGTTCACCGAACTCAGGACGAATGGCGCATGACTAAAATGTTGGTGGTCTTCCATCGCCCGTGACGTTTGTGGTCAAGCGCTTCGAGAGGAATTCACGAATTAAATTCCCACCCACTCGTCCCGCGAGGCCGACTGCAGCATTCGTAAAGACCAGGTGCGCTCCCCGATTCGCTTCCGGATAGTACAGATTGGACAGCGCTGCTGAGCCCACGTCGCCAAGCAAATAGGAATAGTTTGGCTGATTACGGCCATGATCGCTGCGTGTGACAAATGCGGAGCCGACCGCATGCGCAAGGCGGGACTTGAAGGAACCGGAGCCCTGGTAGTAGTAGCGCGGATCCTGGTGAAGTAGCGTTGGGAAGACCGCATGAGTCAGCAAGTCACTGGTTCGTCCGTCCACAAACTTTGCGGCATAACGCTTGGCGTATCCCGACGCACCTTGGCCGTACCCGGCAAAGGAGTTGTTGGCCTGCTCGATGCCGGCAGCGAAGCCGACGCCGATAAATGCAACCGGATCGAAGGTGCCCCGTACAGCGAGCGAGAACTTCTGTTTCCAAGTGAGCGGGGCAGCATCATAAATGTAGCTTGTATAGAAGTTTGGGATGACGCCGACCAGACGCTGCTTCTCCGCAGCCTTTATCTGCCCAGCGGCGATCAGGTCGGTTGGACGGACCATCACCTCGATGCTCGCTGTTGCAACTGACAATGAGATGTCGGGAAGCTCGTAGACCTGCTGGTCCGTGGCGAGGAACTCCTCAGAAATAAAGGGCGCAAAGCCCTTAGCGTTGACGACCACGAGGTAGGAACCGGGAAGAATCTTCAAGAAGCTAAATTCGCCCTTCGCATCGGATACCATGTGATGCGATTGCGTTCCATCACTATGCATCAAATCGACGTCCGCACCGGAAACGGTGGAACCGCTCAGGTCCAACACTGTGCCTGCAACGCCGGCTAACCCCTCCGCAGCGGGTGGTGTGGGAAAAGGTGCTTCCGGGAGGGGGCTACGGTCAGGCCCAAGCCCGGCAGTTTGTTGCTGAGCGGGCAATCTCCCAGAAGCCAGACACGTAAGAAGCGACGCGCAGACGAGAATTCTCAAATAGCGCTTCCAAGGCAGAGAGGAGGCCATAAAGCCAGGCTTAGCCAAGCTCACGGGGCCCGTGCGAACGGGAGTAGCCGGAGACATCAGGAGCTTTTGCCTTTGCTCATGCAACTCTTGGCGCAGATTTGTCACCTGCAAGAATGTCGCGCCGGGCGTCTGCTTTTTCACTAGGGCATAGAGAGAACCGAGATGCTGTCCCCTATTGCACACTTAGGTTCCTCGTTCCAGTGTGACTCGCGCCGGCTGCCACTACCGCTCAATCTCGAGTTCTGTTTCGCGTTCGGGCGCTCTGCTGCGTGCTTGTCTCGGATCGTCCAGGTAATCGGCCAATTGCAGGCGCAGGTTTCCCGCGTTTGTCGCAAAACTCATGCCGGTCTCGAAGTCGATCGAGCCTTCGCGGATCATTCTTTCGATTTCGGCATCGAAGTATTGCATTCCATCTTGCGAACCATCGCGCATGGCGTCCAGCAGCGTCTTTCCCTCGCTCTCGCCTTTTTCCACGTATTCGCGTGTTCGCACGGTTCCCTTCAACACTTCCAGCGCCGCGATTCGGCCGCGTCCGCCTTTGCGAGGTAGCAAGCGCTGCGAAACGATGAAGCGAAACGCTTTCGCCAGCCGCACTCGAATGCTTTGCTGCTCGCCCAACGGGAAAACGCCGATGATGCGCTCGACGGTTTTCGAAGCGTCAATCGTGTGCAAGGTGGACATCACCAGGTGTCCGGTCTCCGACGCTTCCAGCGCCACTTCGATGGTTTCCCGGTCGCGCATTTCGCCAACCAGGATCACTTTCGGCGCTTGCCGCAACGCCGCGCGAAGCGCCAGCGCAAACGTGGGCGTGTCCATATGCAATTCGCGTTGATGGATGGTGGCTTTTTTGTGCCGGTGCGCAAACTCGATGGGATCTTCGATGGTCAAAATGTGGATGGCCCGTTCTTCATTCATTTGCCCGACGATGGCTGCCAACGTAGATGACTTTCCGGAACCCGTGGGGCCGGTCATCAGCACCAGCCCGTTTCGCAGGTGAACGATTTCCTGGACTATCTTAGGCAAGCCAAGACCATCGAACGTGGGAATTGTCTGGGGGATCGCGCGCATCACCACGGCACACGTGCCGCGCTGGCGGAACACGTTCACGCGAAAGCGCCCGATGCCGGAAATTCCGCAGGAAAGGTCGGCCGATCCGGTTTGATCCAACTGCTTCAGGTGGTGCTGGCTGTCGCCAATCAGATCGCGCGCAATCGCCATGGTGTCGTCGGGGCTGAAGCGATTCAGCCCGTTGAATGCCAACTCAACCAATTCGCCATCTACTTCAATCTGCGGCAAGCGCCCTGGCGAAAAAATCAAATCGCTGATTTGCGGATGGGCTTTCATCATCGCCGTGATCAGCTGAACTGTTCGCGAGACTGGCGCCGCTTTTGGCGGAGCAGCGGGCTGCTGTCCGTTTGCCGGCGCCGGAGGCGCGTTAGTTGAAGAGACATTTTCGCTTTTCGGATTCAATCCCGGCGGAGAAGCAATGGTCATGGCCTGCCTTTGTAACGGAGCCCGGGGAACGTAGGTGGGAAACGACAACCCAAGTAGCCGAAGCCCGAAGGATTCTTAGAAAATGCTTAATCATTCTAGGCGATGGGCGAACGCGACGCAGCGGTCTTCACCGCAACACGCCGCAACTTGGTTACTGTCCCGAAGGACAGCACATTATGTTCATTCCGCGACGAAACTCTGCGGCGTCGAAGATGACAATTTGGCGCACCGACACTACGACGTAGGAATGTTGCGGATGCGTTGATCCTCGGACGACATCAATGCGGCGGCGCGCTTGAAGTTACTGATGCAACCGTGGGCAATCGCCATACTGGAATAATAATCGCTGTAACGAAATCCATTTTCTCCGCGCCACATGGGAAACACGCTACACGCGTTCAGCCAGTCATCGCAGACCGGAGTTATATCCAGATACGTATCGGCGGCAAAGTTCACGGCGTCTTCCCAATTGCTGGCGAAGTACAGCTTTCTGACCGTGTGCGCCGGGGCTTTGCGGGCAATGGCGGGGAGACCCGCATAGAAGATCGCATCCTGAACGATTTCGTAGCAAGCGCGGTGGTCCTTGTGCCAGCTTCCCTTCCAGTGGGTAACAATTGTCGAAGGCTTGCACCGGCGAATCAAGTCGCACACAGAAAACTTTGCTTCGTCATTCACAGGAATTTCGCCGTCGGGATAGTGAAGAAACAAAGCCTTCGCACCGAGCACCGTCGCAGCCTTCTCGGACGCTTCCTGTTGAGAATGTCCGTACTGCTCAGCCGGAACTGTGGGAGATCCCCGTTCGCCCAAGGAGAGACTGAGAAAGTAGCCTTCGCCTTTCAAATGCGTGGCAACGGCGACGGGCGCGCCCATGGCGAAAAATGCGTCGCCGGGATGCGCGGCAATCACTAAAACGCTCGAGAAGTCTCGATCCTGCGATCCGGAAATTGAGTTTGCCGGACGACCTGGTAACTGAGCGACGTTGAAGAATTCGCTTCTTGCTGAGAAGGCAAGCGCGCTGCCACTCGCCATTGTTAGAAAGTCACGCCGTGTTGGAGACATGGCCCGTCCTTCCTTTCGGAGAAGAAATGTCTGTTCTGCGTAAGAACAATGAAAAGCGCGAAAGAGAGGATGCCATCTTAGCCTCTGCCGCGCCCGCCAATCTGACCGGTTGAACCTGCCCATCGCGCGACGCCTAATAAATTCGCATGCGAGCCCAAAGTGCTTGTCACAATCCGTACCCGGCTGGCTGCGATCGGTTGAGCTTGTTCCTTCACGGCTTTTCGCAGTGCAGCCAGAAACAAATCACTCGCCTTTGCCAATCCTCCGCCAATTACTACAATTTCCGGATCGAACAAACTCACCAGATTTGCCACGGCATAGCCCAACATACGCCCGGCTTCAAGAAAGATGTCGATGGACGCGCGATCGCCACGCCTGGCCGACTCGGCCACGTCTTCTGCACTCCGAGCCCCGGCCGCGCGCGCGATAGCCGGCCCCGCGGCCAGCGACTCCAACTGTCCGATGTTTTGCGCTTCCCTGCCCTTTGTTTCCGTCACCACCATCCATCCCGCGCAGCCAGAAAGTTCATGCGCACCCCGCACCAGGTTGCCGCCGCTCAGTATCCCGGCGCCAATTCCCGTTCCCAACATCAATACAATCGCATCGCTCTTTCCCCGCGCCGCGCCGCACCACGCCTCACCGAGGACTGCCGCATTGCGGTCACTTTCCACGATGACTGGCAATCCGAGAGCACGCTTCAGCCGCTGCGCCAAGGGCATCCGTCTCCATCCCTTTAAATTCGGAGCCCACACCGTGCCCTCGCGCCGCACAAGGCCCGGCACTGCCACGCCTATTCCGGAAATGTTTTTCTTTCCGCCTTTCGCACGGATCAATTCATGCGCGACTTCCACAATCTGATTCACCGGCGCCAAGGAAGAGCGCGTGTCCACAGCGAGGGTCATCTCGTTTGATACTCGACCCTTTCCGTCCACGAGTGCTGCCGCCAGCTTGGTACCACCCAGATCGACGGCGACCACATAATTTTTTCTCATCGCGTTCATTCACCAATCGAAACAAGCGGCTGTTTGCGCTTCGCCGATAAAATTCTCCACGCCAAAACGCATATCGCGGCCGCCCCCACGAGCGGAACCATCATTCCGTAACGAACTCCCCACGCTTGCGAAAACTGTCCGACTGCCCACGGGAACGACATTCCTCCCACCAGGGCGATGCCGAATATCAACCCAAATACAGTGCCCGACAATTTCCGGTAGCTATCACCCGCGATGGCAAGGGCCGTCGGGAAAACTCCTGCGTAGGAAAATCCGAGAACGAGCACTCCTAAGCCCAACATGACTATCGAACGGTTCGCCAGCAAAAGTCCGGCGCCAAAAAACGCGCCTATACCGCTAGCAAGCACCAATCGTTCTTTGCTCATGGACTTTAGCAATTGCGCCACGACGAACCGGCCTGTCATCAGCGCAGCCCAATAGCCTGCCAGGATCAGCGTGGCCGTCCGGACTGGAAATCCCGCTTCTCCGGCGTAGGTGGAAGTCCAACCGGCGATGCTTGCTTCGTTTCCCGACTCGCAAAACAATAAAAATCCCAGAATCAAAACACCGGGATACCGCGCCACCTGCAGGGCATCGCGCCAGGAAAAACTCTGCGCCGCAGCGGCCGCTGGAAAACGCAGAGCCAAAAACAACAGGGCGCATGCCGCAGCGAGACCGGCGCAACAAAATAACTGCGACCTTATCGAAACAAGCGCCACGATGGTTGCAGCTAACAACGGAATGCAAAGAGCGCCAATCCCATAAAAGATGCCCAACACATTCAACATTGGACCGCGCCGGTCGGGGTACAAATCGGAAATCAACGCATTGGTCGAAGTGTTCAGCCCTCCGCCCCCGCATCCCAGCAGCAGCGCCGGTATTGCCGAACTGGAATAAGAATGCGCGAAAGCGAATCCCAACATTCCCGCAGCCACCAGCGCTGCCGACACAATCAAAATCAGCTTATTGCCGATAACATCGATCGCCGGCCCAGCCACCAACGTGGCTATAAAAATTCCCACATACAGCAACAGGAACAGGTTCCCTTGTTGCGCCAAATCGATTCGCAGCCGCGCTCGCATTTCTGGAAGCCCGAACAACGTGCCGAGTACGGCCATCACAATTCCAAAAACAAAAATTCCGGTCGTCGCGCCTCCGAACAAGATTCCGCGTCGAATCGTCTGGGTCACGGATCACCTTTTCAAACGTTGCTCATACTCCTCGTACACACGGTTCATCTGGTCGGGAGGAATGCCAAGGACGTTGGGCGAAACAAACGCCGGAAGCATGTGACCCTTCGCCGCCAAATTCGCCGCCACTTGCGCGACAATGGACATGGCAATGGTGACGCAGGCCACGGTCGATCCGGCAGCCACCGGCGCTTTCCAACCCTCGATGCTCACCAAGGCGTCTTCGGCTGGAGTGCAATTGTCGATGACGACGTCAGCGACATCCGCCAATTTCTTTCCGGAAGAATGCGTCGCCGCTCTTTTGGCGTAGTTGTCCATGGAAGTTACCGCTACGGTGCTTAGTCCGCGTTTCTTTGCTTCGATCAGAACTTCGATTCCGACGGCGTTCAATCCTCCGTGCGAAAACACCAGCATCACGTCACCTTTGCGGATTGGTTCGTTTTCAAACAGCACTTGAGCATATCCTTCTCTGCGCTCCAGCCATAGCAGTCCCTTCGCGCCGCCGCTGCCGATCACGTTGGTCCACATCAGGCGCATATCCATCAACGGCCGGAAACCGGGATAGGATCCGTAACGCGGAAACATATCCTGCACCGGCAGCACGGAATGCCCGCTGCCGAAAAGGTGCGCCAAGCCGCCGTTGGATATGGCGTCCGCCATCAGCGCAGACGCCTTTTGTATATTCTCGATCTGTGTTTCCCAGATTTTTGCCAACACTGTACTGATCCGCTCTTGGTAAGCGCGAGCACTCACGTCATCCTCCCTGTCGACTCTTTTTGTTCAGCTCAAAACTCAATCCGGTAAATGCGCACGGCTTGCGCCGGCACTTCCGTGGTTACGGAAAATCGTTTGCCTTCGACCTTTGGCGTGTCACCAGCCGGTGTCTCACCTGGGATAATTTCCCGAACCTTTGCCGCCGGCTTATCGAGTGTTTCTGCGAACTCCACTTTCGCGGCCGTGTCTGCGTGATTGAACAGAAATACAAACTGGCCGCCAGGTCCATTCATCTCTCGCAATTCGAGTAACGCTTGTGCCTTCAGGTTGGGAAGGGTCAAGCCCGCCCATTTCGCCAAAATATCGCCGAGCGGGTGAAGGGGCGCGGGATTCGCTTCGTTCCACTGGCCCGCGAAAGTTCCCAGCAGAATCGCTTCTCCCTTTCCGTACTTGTGCCCGTAAGCCGCCGGAGTTCCGTCCGCGAATTTCGCCACCACCTTTGCGTTATCGTCGAGGACGGTAAAATGCTCCGCGAAGCTCGAACCGGTGAATGAAGCGCCATCCCAGTTCACGGCCGCTTCTTTTGCGGGATCAATCGAAGCTTCACGCACGCCGAAAATCTCCGTCCATCCAAATCCGGGTATCGCGGGTTCTGCGTGTCCTTCTTCGTTCACCCAGCCGGGCCGGGCCTCAACAAACAAATGTCCGCCCTTTTCGACATACTCCCGCAAAGCCGTCGCTTCCTCATTCGTCATCATCAGAGGATAGGGCAGGACGATCAGTTTATATTTCTGCAGATTCTGTCCGGCCAATTCGCGGGAACTCAGGATTTCCACGGGGATATTGCGTTCGAAAAACATGCGGTGATAGCCCGCCAGCGCCTTGTGCATGGCCGTGCGCGAATTTTCCTCGTCGTATCCACCGAGAAGGGGCACCAAGGGACTGAAAACGATCGCTGCCTCCGCGGGTTTCGGATTCGCGGCAAGCAGCAAATCACTGTTCGCCTGAATCGCTTTCGCGGTTTCGCCGGCCCGCCGGCTTCGTTCTGTTAACGTTCCATCCAGCTGAATCATTCCGTAGCCGCCGCTCTCGTATCCCGCATTCATCGGGTAGAACGCGTAGTAATTAATGGCGCGGGCCCCGCGCGATACCATGCCCCAGGTCCACATCTCCAGATCGCTTGCGGACACTTCCGACCCGATTGTCGTTCCGTGCACGCCAAAGCCGCTTTGCAATTCGCCGACGTAAAATCCGCGCCCTCCGGTCATTGACGAGGTCAAATCCATCGCCAGAACCCGCCGGTTCAACGTCCAGTTGTGTTCCACGGCTGTCAGCTTCGGGTAGAAACTGGTTCCAAAAAAATCCACCGAGTCTTTCATCAGGAAATCGTCCGTGGGATCGTATGGATCGGCCAGGGTGCGGACCAGGGGCGAAGGATTTGGCGCGTGGCTGGTGGTGACGTGCGAGGCATCGACAGCTCGTACGGCGTCGTTGCGCATCTTCAGGTCTTCCGCGAGCTTGTAACCGTAGTACACGCGCCAATCCATGAAATCCGTGTACGTGAGGATGGTGCCGAATCGCGGAGGTTCCACCTGCTTCCAATCCGTGAAAGTGCGATGCCAGGCGGCGTTCAATTTCTCCAGCGTTCCATATTTCTTTTGCAGCCACTCGCGAAAGCGCTCGATGCTGGCCGGGCAATAACAAAACATCGGCTCTGACTTGTATCCCACACGAGCCCAATTCAGCGCCGCCGGCTCGCTCCACAAATCCCAGCCGTAAAATGCAGCACTCTTGTCCGCGTGCCGCGCCACTTCCTGGAAGAAATCCAGCACGGCTTTGCGGACATTCTTATTGTCAAAACAGAATCCAGGAGCTGCCTGAGATGGAATCGGCTGGCCATCCTGCGCCGCGTAACGCCCTTCCGGATATTTCGCGCCCACCCATTCCGGCGCGGAATCGACGTACACCTGAATGATCACCTTCAGCCCAGCTTCGTCTGCCAGGCGCAGCAACAAATCCAGATTCTCCAGGTGATATTCCCCTTCACGCGGCTCTCCCACATTCCATTCCACCCAGGTGCGAACGGTGTTGAATCCCAGCCCCTTGATCTTCAGCAAATCCGCTTTCCACAAGCGCGCCGAATCCGCGTTGATCTCTTCCAGCATGGGCGCGCGCGCTTTTCCCCCGCTGTACCATACCGCCACCGGAAAGGAAGGCACCTCCGACCGCGTATCCTGCTGTGCTGGCGCCGCAGCGCAAACTAGCAGAAGCACTAAACTAATTCGAAACAGTTTCCTTCGCATGATCGACGGTTCGACCGAACTGCAAGCTCCTTTTTCCGCATGAAGCGCGATCCCACAAGATGAGTAACGAACTGGCAGGGTCAAGTTCCCCCCGCCACAACGAATCCCGCAAGCAACTATTTGTTCGAGCTTGTTCTCGTCACTGCAACCATAGCGATAGTATCAAGTTTCCCGTCGAAGTCGGGGCTGGAACCGAAACGTTCTGGAGGACGAACGGAACGTGTGCGACTCGTCTTCAGATCTAACTGCAAAAGACTGTCTTAGACATAGAAAGAACCAACGGAACACACACGTGTCGCGAAATTCGTCGCAGGTTGTGGCATACCGATTCTCGGCCTGAGTAACAGAGTTAACCACCACAACGGAATTGTAAATTACCTCAGTCGCTGATGAGGTCCTCTCCAGATGCATGCGGTTCATCAGACTTTCATTCTGCGTTGACACAGTAAGTGATATACACCATCGGTTTCCATCTCCGCCGGAAACCGCAGGCTATCTTCAGGAGGACAGAAAATGAAGCTAAATATACCGGTGCTGGCACCGGCATTGCTAAGTTTGTGCGCGATGGCGGCGTCTCCCGTTTTCGGGCAGACCACGCCGTCTATACCGCACGCGAATCCGCCGTACGTTTTATCTGTTTTCGCTAACGCTCCCACGGGGCTGAGCGCCCCAGACGACATCGCCGTAATGGATGGTCACGTATGGGTGGGTTATGGTGACAATCACGATCCGGGCGGCGTCGATGGTCTTAGCAGCCAGGTCGTGGAATACAACATGGACGGCAGTGTCGAGCACATCTACACCGTGCTCGGGCATGTTGACGGGGTAAAGATTGACCCGATCACCCACAAAGTGTGGACACTGGAAAACGAAGACGGCAACACCCGCCTGGTGATTATCGATCCGAAGACGCAGCAGACCTCGCTCTACATCGTGGGCACCGGCCCGCATGGCGGTGGCTATGACGACATCACCTTCCGCGGCTGCAAAGTGTACTTCAGCGCATCGAACCCGCTAATCAATCCGAACACTGCGCCGGCAATTGTCAGCGTGCAACTGAGGAACGGCACCGTGGACCTCGACGGCGTGCTGCAAGGCAACGCGAACGCCATCAACATTCCAATGGACACTACCGTCAAATTGAACCTGCAGGATCCTGATTCGATGACCCTCGATCCGCTCAAGAACCTGGTGCTGGACAGCCAGGGCGATCAGCAATTGATTACAGTGTCGAATCCCGGCGGCTCCGATCAGCGCGTGCAGCAGTTGCCGCTTTCCTATCTGACCCCCGGTGGGCCGGTGGGCGTGGAAGTCGACGATACCTTTTTCACCACCTCCACCGAGGGGTTCATCATCTTTGCGGACAAGGGCCTCAACCAAGTTTTCAAGTTGAGCAAGAATGGCTGGGCGCCCGGCGTCGCGTACACCGCCGCTGACGGCGGCCCCTTCGTGGGCACCATCGACATGACCACCGGCGTCATCACGCCGATCGTGACCGGCTTGAGCAACCCGGGCGGGTTGATGTTCGTGAATACCTCAAGAACGGATCGTGATTCCGATTGGCAAGACAAAGATAAACAGGATATGGACAGCTGCCGGGGCGACCGAGACTGGGGGCGCGGTAGCCGCGAGTGACCGTCACGGTTCTATCCCACAGGCAAAAACAGTAGATGCAGCTTAACCGGTAACCATTTATCCGAGTACGGGCGCGGCATGCTGCGTCCCTACGAAGAAGTTCACGGGCGCTTCGCAGGCGCCCGTCTTTTTTTGTGTGCCGAGCATGTTTGATAGCTCGGAGGCACAAGTTGCACGCCGATGAATTTGCCGGCTCCGTAATGCGTTTTGAAAGTTCAACTCCAAAACGGCAGTCACGCTCTTGCTAAGCAGCTTTCGATTCAGAAAAATGGCGGAGGCGTGTGGAAGTCGAATCCACCACCCGTTCCGCGAAGGAACGCGTCGCCGGCTTTGAAGGCCGGGAAGGTCACCGGACCCCTTTCGCCCCCATGGGAGTATAGGGGGTAAGCGCGGAGCGCTCCAAACTCTACGGGTCAGCTTCGGGACTTAAACCGTCGTGCTCGTGTACCATACGGCGGTGGGAGCGTCGATAACTTCCCAGGTGGCTTACATGGGTCAGATTGCTGAGGACCACAAACGAGATTGGGTCACCCACAAGTACAGGAAATCCCATGGCAGATTGGCAAATGCGAACAAAGCGGCCGCTCCGAGGACCGGTGCGCGAGGAAGCGGGTCCGACACTCAAAAACTACATCACGCCCGCCGGGTTGCAGCGGCTGAAAGACGAGCATCTGTTCTTACTGAGTCGCGAGCGGCCCGCGGTGGTGGAGGTTGTAGCGTGGGCTGCAAGTAACGGGGACCGCAGTGAAAACGCCGACTACCTCTACGGCAAACGACGGTTAGGGCAGATCGATTCGCGGATTCGCTTTCTCACGAAGCGCATTGACGCGGCCGTGGTCGTCGATCCCGCCGCTCCGCGGCCAGGGTCAGCCGCTACGCGCGTCTTCTTCGGCGCAACCGTGACCTACAAGGACGCCGCCGGCCTCGAACACGTCGTCTCGATCGTAGGCATCGACGAGGTGGACCTGGACCGCGGCTACATCAGCTGGCGCTCGCCTCTGGCCAATGCGCTGATGAAGGCGAGCCCCGGCGATCGCGTGAACCTGCGCGCACCAGCAAAGACGGAGCATCTCGAGATCATCGAGGTCGAGTACGCACCGATTCCGATGGATGCTTTCCGCGAACCGCTAGGAGCTCAGTCGGCGCCCAAGGTCGAACGCTCCTAGACCAAGCCGCCCGAAGTTCTTCGTTGGGCCGCGTTAGAGAAACGCCGTTAATCAGGCGCTAACCAAAAAAGAATAAGCGTCATTGCACACCCACAAGACCTTTGATTGCGCCGAATAGTTTTGCGGAGCTGTAGCCAACACCTTTGCGGAAGACGAGATCCACATCGCGAATGTCGGAAATATTTGTCGATGGATCACCGGTAACGACGACCAAGTCCGCCTGCTTGCCTTTTGCGATTGTACCGATTCGATCGCTTTGGCTGAGCGCCTCGGCGCCATTTTGTGTTGCGATGTGTATCGCTTCAACCGGCGTGAAGCCTGCCTTCACGAGTAATTCGATTTCGCGCTGATCGGCATAGCCCGCCAGTGTTCCGCCGTCGCCGGTTGGATCGGCGCCGGCAAGCAAGAGGCCACCCGCAGCGGCGAAATCACGCTCGAATTGTATTTCTTTGGGCATCACATGATGCATAACAATTTTCGGCAGGACGAACGCTCGAAGAATTCTGTATATGAGAGCGCTCTTGAAGCAAAGCGCGCGCACCTCGCGGTCCGCAAGGGCAGACATGGGCTGGGCGTCATCGGTGAAATCAGCGAACACGGCCATCGTCGAGGTGATTGCAACATGTCTCTCGACGAGGAGATGAATCATCCGTTGCACTTCCGGACTTTCGATATCCAGTCGATCGTTGATATCTTTTCCAGCGGCGCGATCCGGAGGGCAAATTCCAGGCTGCTTCCCGGGGAAAAACTCTGTGTCGACCCCGATGCCGTGCTCAAGACCATCGATTCCCATGTCGGCCGCTTCCGTGAACCCCACGGAGCACAAATGCCCAGTAATTTTCAAGCCCTTACTATGCGCCTCGTCGATGGCGGCTTTGAGTTCTTCCGGCGTCAGATGTATGTACGCTTTGAAAGAAGTCATGCCTTCGGCGGCGCCTTCGTCAACCGCGCGACGAGCTTCGTCCGGACCGGCGATCGCATGCATCTGCGAAAAAGTGAGAGGGTTCGATTCCAGGTATGGCGCAGTCAAAAACATGTCCGGTCCGGGGCGCTGGCCAGAGTCGATGGCGCTCTTGATCGCGAGGTCGGCTTGCGGAAATATGCTTCCGGTCGTACGCAAGGTGGTCACGCCCGCGGCGAGATACATCAGCGGAAACGAAACAGGCTGCTCAACGAGCAGAATCTTCTTTGGCGTGCTATCAGGCGAAATGGTGAAGAGATGTTCGTGAAGCATCACGAGGCCGGGGAAAACGGTCTTGCCGGAAAGATCAATGACACGCGCACTCGCCGGAACCTTAATCGACGACGGACCAACATCGTCGATCATCCCATTTTCAAGGATCAGCGTTTGGTCGTCTTGCGCTGGCGACGCGGTGCCATCGATTACGCGTGCGTGAATAAGCGCGATGACCGGTGCGCTTTCGACTATGAAAGCCGAGGGCGGCTGTTTCGCCTGGTGGAGATAGTAAGCACGCGAAACGTGAACGCCTAACCACGTGAATGCCGCCAGGAAAATCACTAGAAGACAAAAGCGGAAGAACCACTTCCGAATCGTGCGGAAGATGCTCATCAATCGAACCTCTATTGCGAGCCATTCTACTACCCGCTCCTCTTACGCCCGCAAGTATTCGTTCGGGAAATAGCAACTCACAATCAATCAACAGCAACGCACGAATCGCTATCGCGGAACTTGTCGGGTTATTCCGCTTAGCCCACATACGATTCTATTGATCATTTCTAGGGAGTGGTGCACTCTCGGTGGCCTCCTGCAGGCCTGGAAGTTAAACAGCAACCGCGCAGAAAATAAGGCTATTGGTGTGCATTATGAATGCACCTCACTCCCATCTACTAGTCGGTGAGAGCAACGCTCCGCCGTTCCTGACAAAGCCTTCTTCCGCGGCGCGAACGGCCCTCCTGGCACTCCTGGTCATCCTGGTGTCGTACCTGGCCGCCAGGCTGGGTGGCAAAATGGTTGTCTCCAGCCTGGGTCTTTCGGTATTTTGGCCGCCATCCGCGCTGTTGGTGGCAGCGATGCTATTGGTGCCGCGTAGGAACTGGCTGGTGCTTGTACCGGCAGGCCTAGCGGGAGCCGCCATCGAGAACTTGCAATTAGGTTACACGCTCGGGGCGACTGGCCTGTTTTTCTTGGCCAACACAATCGAGTTCGTCATCATCGGGCTAGGTCTCGGGTATTCCTTCGACGGAGTCCCGCAACTAAATAGTTCGAAAGCCCACCAAATGCCCGAAGCGTTAAGGGTGAAGCTGCGTAGCACAAGTCACCGCCGCTCTTGTTTGCTCGCGCTCCCCAAACGTGATACAAACCTTGCAGATGTCACAAGAAACTAAAATTCTCTCGCTAGTGGCTATTCTGTTCCTTCTTCTCACCCCGCCAACAAACGCCAAAGTGGCCACCGATTTCGATCCCACTCTCGACTTTTCAAACTACAAAACCTTCGCCTACCTCGGCGGCACCGAAAAGCTCCTCCGCATGCAGTTGAATCCCGACCAGCTCAACAACCAGATTCACCGCTCCGTCGTTCGTGAACTTACGGCAAAAGGTCTTCGCGAAGTGCAATCGGAAAGCCACCCGGATCTAGTTGTACGCTATTGGATCGAGACGCAGAGCGAATCTGGAGTAGGTTACGGCGCCAGCTGGGGCATCTACGGCACCTACTGGACTGGCCATTGGTCCGTCCAGTACATCTCCATGCACACCCACACCGCCAACGAAGGCACCATAGGAATCGAATTGATTGACGCCAATACCAAGGGCCTGGCCTGGCGCATGTACGCCACCGAAAAAATCTACCACACCGACCCGGACAAGATATGGAAGTCCGCCGATAGCAGCATCAAAAAAGCCTTCAAAGCCTACCAACCCTCCCCAGACGCCATCGCTGCGAAAAAACAGCAATGGGCCAAAGAAAATGCCGCGAAAAACTCTCCGCAGTCCTAACTCTGCATTGTTGTAGAAAAATCGCCTTACCACCAATCGGCTCCAGAAGCCGCACGCACCTCCTGGTTTGTCGTGCCTGCTCAGACGGTCGATGCAGCACCCTTCAATGCGCTGATTCGTAAGCGGCTGGTATGAACCGTCTGGACTAAGTGTGAGTAATTAAGGATGCTGCCCGATGTGGGCACATCGACAAGTGTCCACGAGGGATAAATGGACACTTCCGAGCAGCGGACCATTGAGACTGTTACTCACGTAAAGAGGCGGCGGAGATCGGTCGAAGAGAAACGACGAATCGTTGAAGAGACCTTGGGTGCTGGCGCGTCGGTAGCCCGGGTGGCGCAGCGACATGCGATCAACGCCAACCAAGTATTTTCCTGGCGCAAGAGGTATCGTGAAGGGCGACTGGGCAAGAGCAGCAAGCTCCTACCTGTAACCGTTTCAGACATTCCAGAGAGTAAATGCAGGCGAGTTGGCAGTATGTCTGCGCCATCGGCTGTCGGGACGATGGAGATAAAACTTTCGAGAGGAACACTTCGCATCGCCGGAACTGTGGACGTGGTGGCGTTGCGCGCGGTACTCGAGTGCCTAGCGGGATGATCGGGCTACCGGCAGGAACGCGCATCTGGATCGCCGCAGGCGTAACGGATCTTCGTCGCGGCTTTACCGGGCTGAGCGGAATGGTGCAAACGGCACTTCAGGAGAATCCATTTTCGGGTCATGTGTTTGTTTTCCGAGGGCGGCGGGGTGATCTGATCAAGATGTTGTGGTGGGACGGCGATGGTCTTTGTCTTTTTGCAAAAAGAATCGAGCGAGGAAAATTCACGTGGCCACAAGCAACGAGCGGAACAGTCGCACTGACGCCCGCACAGCTATCGATGTTGCTCGAAGGAATCGATTGGCGACGCCCCGTGCGCAGCCACGATCCGCAGATGGCCGTGTGAAGAAAAGATTTTGCTATTTTTCTGATGTGTTTTCATCACGCTGTAAAGGAACTGCGCTATGTTCGCGGCAATGGATGCCGCCACACTTCCTGATCTCGATCAACTCGATTCCAAAGCGCTGAAGTCCCTCATCCTGGCACTGCATGAGCAAGCCTTTTCGCATCGGAAACAGCTCACCACACAGCAAGAAGAAATCCTTTCTCAGCGCGAGCAGCTCGCTTCGCGCGATGCAGAAATCGAGCACTTGAAGCTGCTCATCGCAAAACTACGCCGCATGGAATTCGGCCGGTCGTCGGAGAAGAGGGAAAGTCAGATCGAACAACTGGAACTGCGGCTGGAAGAGCTGGAGGTGAGGCGCAGAAAAGAAAGAACTGCAACTCCAGGATCAACGGGAAGCACTACCGTGGCGCGCCCTGTGCGGCGGCCCTTACCCGATCACTTACCAAGGGAAGTGCGAAAGTGTCTTCCGAAGCACGAAGCTTGTCCGGACTGTGGCGGGAAGCTAAAGCATCTTGGTCAGGATATTTCGGAGATCCTGGAGTACGTGCCAGCCAGTCTCAAAGTCATCCAATACGTTCGTCCCAGGCTGGCTTGTGCCGGCTGCGATCGGATCGTGCAGGCGGAAGCCCCGAGCCGGCCAATCGAGCGAGGGATGGCGGGTCCTGGGCTTTTGGCGCATGTGCTGAGCTCGAAATACTGCGACCACCTACCGCTGTATCGTCAGTCGCAGATCTTTGCGCGTTCCGGTGTGGAGTTGGATCGTTCCACCCTGGCAGAGTGGGTAGGTGGATCGAGTGAGCTACTGGCGCCGCTCGTCGAAGCTCTGCGACGTCACGTTCTGTCTGCCGGCAAACTACACGCGGATGACATTCCGGTTCCGGTGTTGGCACCAGGGTTGGGCAAGACCAAAACGGGACGGCTGTGGACCTACGTGCGCGACGATCGCCCCGCAGCAGACAACACACCCGCTGCGGTGTGGTTCGCGTATTCGCCGGATCGCAAGGGCGAACACCCGCAATCTCATCTGCGCAACTTTACCGGCACACTGCAAGCGGATGGTTACGCCGGCTTTGATCAGATCTACACAGCAGGCCGCGTTCAGGAAGCGGCGTGCTGGGCGCACGTACGGAGAAAGTTTTACGATCTTGAGGTCGCGCACAAATCTCCGGTTGCCGCTGAGGCTCTGGAACGCATCGCGGAGTTATATGCCATCGAAAAAGAAATCCGAGGACGTCCACCCGACGAGCGGCGTGAGGTTCGCAACACGCGCGGTCGACCATTACTGGAATCGCTGAAGCAATGGCTCGAAGAGACATTGGGGAAACTCTCGAGAAAATCCGACACGGCCGTGGCCGTTCGTTACGCGCTAGGACGGTGGGAGGCGCTGCTGCGCTTCTGTGATGACGGCCGCATCGAAATCGATAATAATGCGGCGGAACGAGCGTTGCGGGTCGTGGCTCTGGGAAGAAAGAATTTTCTTTTCGCGGGCTCCGATGGTGGGGGAGAAAGCGCCGCGACGCTGTACAGCCTGATCGGAACGGCTAAACTAAACGGGATCGATCCGGAAAGCTACTTGCGGAACGTACTGTCCCGCATTGCGGATCACCCGGTAAATCGCATCGAGGAGTTGCTCCCTTGGCACGTCGCCGTAAGCCTACCCGCCGCACCCGAGGCGGCCTGAACGAAAACGCTGCAGATAATTTCGCTGACCTGCCCTACGTCAACGAGATCATCGAACTCGGTGAAATCAGTATCGGGGTCGTTCCTCCCCTAACAGAATGCGTGGCCGTCGCGCATGAGGGGAAACACACGTTAGCCATGCTGGTACGGCGAAAAGGGGAAACTCTGGCCCAGTTACTGACTCGGTTGGACCTGGCCATCGCCAGAGCCCAGACAGAAGACGTATTCACCGATGAGGTGAACCACGCCGGCTTTCACCAGCCCTAACACCACACATCCCTTCGTTGCCAGATGGTTAGTTCCAGTTTCAGACGTTCTGTGGTGGCTATGAAGAAAACCTATACGGATAAACAGGGCCAGTACCTGGCCTTCATCCATTACTACAGCAAAATCCACAGATGTTCGCCCTCAGAGGCCGAGATGCAGCAGTACTTTCTGGTCTCGCCGCCTGCCGTACATCAGATGGTCTTGACACTCGAAGCGCGCGGACTCATCACGCGAACCCGCGGGCAGGCCCGATCCATCCATCTGCTGATCTCACGAGATGAGCAGATGAGCGATGAGCTACCCGACTTGGCCTAGCTGACTGGCGAAAAACTCCAGGCAGGATTTCGGTCAACCAGATCGTCAAGACGGTCTGTCATTGACGCTTACGCTGATTCGACTATGCTTTCCCTAGAAGAACTCTTCTGTTTAGTTGTATTCGGTCAAAGCCTAGCCAGGGCAGTGTTCCGCTGATCTAACCATAGCGACCGATTTCAGCCTTTGTTTTCATTGTAAATTGGGTTCGAACTGAGTGTTGCGTCGACCCATTGAGACCACCAGGAGTTTGCCGCATCAAGCCAGGCATGTTGACGTCATGCACGAATTGCGCTTTTCCATTCGGTCTGTAGTTCACGCTGAGGTAGCGGAAACCGCCCAGGAAAACGCATTTGCGGCTAATCTTGTAACCAAGAAACCCTGCGGCCTGATAATCCGACTGCGCAGAGCCGCCGCACTCCAAAAGTAGCCTTCCCAAAAAAAGGGCGCGATGCATTTGCACCGCGCCCCCGTACTCCAATCCTCCAAATCCTTTACCTCATTTCCTTCCTTTACGTCCTTCACTTCCTTATTTCTTCGGCCGTGATTCTGGCGGCACCAATCCGTTGGCCCGGTAATAGACCACCAACTGGCCGTAATGCTCTCCTGAATGCTCGATCAGCCCGTATGCCAGGTCATACAACCGGTCCAGATGCGGCCCGCCGTCATTGACCGCTTCCATCAGGCCTTTGTCGCCCTTGGCCTTGATCTCCGCGGCGCCGTCTTCGACGCACTTCTTTACGAACGCCACCAGATCCGCCCGGTTCTTGATATTGACGTCCTTGGGATCATCGGCGTAGGCCATTTTGCGGGGCTTCTTGCCAGCAGCGGTATCCGTGAAAAAGTACATGGACGCCGAAGCGTGCACCAGATTCGCGACGAAGGTCCGCGACTCCGCCTGCGGCTTATACGAAAACTTGTCCTCCGGAAAATCACTCGCCATGGCAATCAGCTTCCGTCCAATGTCGTTCCATGACTCCAGCACGGCTTCCGACGGGCTGGGAGCCGGCCCCGGCGCAACCTGTTGAGCATTGGCGCTTGAAGCAGCAAAAAGAAGAATGGCGACGAGGAACGTTCGCATCGACCCCTCCTGTTTTTTTCGTTTTCTACTTCTCCGTTCACACTTCGACCGAACCTGTATTTTTCGAACATTCAGCGTGCTACCGATCCCACCAGTTCGGATACGTCAGTGCAAGTGGGACTATTTCTTGGCTGCGTTCGCTGCCATTCGAGCGCGGAACTGTTTTTCCTTCTGAATTTCTTCGTCGCTGAAAGCAGGTGCGAACTCTTCGGGCTCGAAGACCTGGCGGATCTCTATGTCGGTCTCGCCTTCGTTGGGGCAACGCTTGACCCACTCGATGGCCTCTTCGAGAGACTTGACCTGCCAGAACCAGAAGGCGGCGATGAGTTCCTTGGTTTCGACGAAGGGTCCGTCAGTGACGGTGGGGCGGTTCTTGCCGGAGAAGTGGACGCGGGCGCCTTTGGACGAGGGGTGAAGACCGTCGTAGCCTATCAAGACCCCGGCTTCTAAGAGCTCGTCGTTGAATTTGTTCATGTCGGCCATGAGTTGGTCTGACGGGAGTGCGCCTTCGTTTTCGGAGCATTTGACGATGACCATGAATCGCATTTTGTTTGTCCCTTCGGGTTGAGTTGGTCTGACGTTCAAGTTCAGAGCCTAATTGATGCTCTACTGATAGTCGAACGAGAAGGTGCAGAATCGACACGGAGAACCGAGAAAATTCTCGTAGCTCCTGGTAAACGCACGGGAAACCGGATCTGGCCTAAGGCAAAGCCCCAACTTATCGCCTTATCCTGATCCAGCAGTTTCACCCGCTTTCCAGAAAACGACCATCGTTGAAGGCACGTATGCGATAAGTTGCAGTTTCGTCGTCGAAAGAGATTACCCCGAGAGCCTGTAGAACAGAACGCCCATCAGATTTTGTCCGCCCGACTCCTTCGATGACCAGTATCAAGCCATCGAGCTTGTACTGTGCTTCCTCGCTCTGATGCAAATCCATCCATCCGCCGGGGCCACGCAGGAGACGTGCCTCTCCATTCCATTTCCTGACTAGAAATCCCAGCTTTTTCATCGCAGCACGCTGCGCGTTTAGGTCCGGAACTCGGGGCAAGTGAGCCATTCAAGAGACAAATACTACCACTGAGGTCCAAGTTTATTTGTACGGTTACGCCGTTTCCCAGGAGTTGACCGGGGCTTTTCAAAATGCGGCAATGCGAGCGATGAGCCAGTAAGAGGCGACGCTGCCGATGGCGTAGGGCGGAATCCGCCAGGACCACGCCGGTAATCTAACCACCCACTTTGCAGCCACAGCGATCAAAAGTAACGCCATCGCGACAAAGGAGAAGTGCCCGACCTCCACTCCTGCGCTGAAGAAGCCCAAAGCCAAAGGAATGTGACCCGCCGGTAATCCCGCGGCGCTTAGGCCTCCCGCAAAACCAAGCCCGTGTAGCAGGCCGAAAGAGAAAGCCACCAGCCACGGCTTGCGTTGCGCGAGCCCGTTCGGACTGTCATTTTTCCGCAGCACCTCATACGCAACGAAGAGAATGCTTAGTGCGATGACCGCTTCCACAGGAGCCGGAGGAACATGAACAAATCCGAGAGTGGCGAGCGTTAAGGTAACCGTGTGAGAAAGCGTGAACGCACTTACGGTCAGAAGCAGCCGACGAAGACCTGTCACCGAAAGTAGTAAGCCCGAGACGAAAAGCAGGTGGTCGACGCCGGTCAGAATATGCTCGATGCCCAACACGAGATAAGTCCGAGCAACCTCAAAGCGGCGAGGCGCAGCTTCCACAACAAACGATGGCGAAGAAGAGGTAAGTCTCGTGACCTGAGACGAACCATCAAGGCGCTCGATGCTCACGAGAACGCCCGTGAGAGTGGCGGTGAGCCCGGTGATCCGTATGGTGGCGCCGCTCAAGCCACCTTGGCAGACAACGCTCCACTGTTCCGTGTAAGCTCCGGTGGAGAATAATCCACTCGGTTGGATGAGATTGGAGCAAGTCTCAGGCAATCGGACATAAAGGCTGAGACGCATCCCATCGCCGATAGCGGGAACTTTCCAAAATATGTCGTAGGTGTCGTCCCCGGCCTGCTGAACTTGCAGATAGGCAGGGCGCATTTCGTGCGCACCCGCACCAGTCCCACAAATGAAAAGGAATAAGAAGCACTGGATCGTACGCCGCATCAATGCACCTGTGCGACTTTCTTTTCTTCCAGTGGCTCGATCCTGATCGTGTAACCCTTAAGCAACGCCTGATAAAGCTTGTCGGTCGCTTCGCCTCGCTTAGCGTCGAGCCATTGTCGCCGAACGTCATCGTGAATGTCGGCAAGTGCGGGAAGGCGTCCCTCGTTGCGTCGGACAACGTAGACAAGATGTGCGCCATAACCAGAGACGACGGGCCACCGCCATTGGCCGGGCGCAACGGCGGAAATTCCAACAGCAAACTGTTCACCAAAGATTTTCTTTACTTCCGAGAGCGAAATGTTCTCGAAGCTCTGTGGCAGAAGAAAAGGATCTCCGAAAGAACTGAGATCGGACTCCTGGCCAGAACGTTGGAGGTGAGCGAGGAGGTGAGCCTCGTCTCGGTGGAGATTGTTTCCGTGCAGTTGGGGATTGAGGTAAATCTGCCGGAAACTAAGAGTAGTTTCTGTCTTGAACTTATCCGCATGCGATTGCAAGAACGCCTGCAAATCGGCATCGGTGGGTGTGACGCGAGCCGAAAGATCATCGGAAAGGAACTCCAGCTTCTGCTGAAGACGCCTGCGCACGATGGTGTCGTCCCGGTCGAGACCCATGGCAACCGCTCGGCGATACGCTACTTCTTCGCGGACGTAATCGGTCACCAAGCCCCGAAGCTCCTCCTGAGTTGGCGGACGCTGCCACGTACGGGTGAAGCCCGTCACGAGGTTTTCCATTGTTCCCTGAGTGATGACAATTTCGCCGGGCTTGTCGACTTTGTGTCTAGATAGAAGACTGAAGGCCGCAAAGATCGCGACCCCAAGCAAAAGAAAGTGGAGCAACGGTTCGCGCAGTAATCTCATCGTTCCTCCTGCATTATTTGGCCGGTGTGTACCAGATGGGGGACGTGTAGGCTCGTTCCTGGCCTTTCATGGGAACCTCCGGCGGCATCTGGATGCCGAAATACTTGGCGTCATAAGCGGTCCAACGGGGTGTGGGAATTTCCAACACGCGCACGTAGTAAAATGCACGTTGCGATGGATCGAACTCGGGGTCTTTCCAGACTTTAATCAGTTCAGAGGCACCGATTGTATTGGTGTAGCTTGCATTTGGCACGTCAACGGTGTCACCCACTGGAGGAACCTTTCCAGTCTTCGGGTCTGCTTTACGTTCGCCGGACCAAACCACATCATAGATTTTCTCGTGCGTCTCGCCCTTGGCATCGAGCCAGCCCTTGATGATCTGAATGCGGTCAAGATTCGCACCGATCGGGTCTTTGAGAGCGGCTACCAGAAAAGTCGGCGATTTGTTCGCGGCTGCGTTGGAGAGGTCTCCGCCCATCGGGACACCTTTGGCGTAACCAGCGATTGCCGGATTGCGGGTGTTAGCGTCGTTAGCATCGAAGTTCCAGCCACCGAAAAAACGCACGATCATGCGCGGACCAGTCGTGGCGTAAACTTCTTTCCGCTGCATGGCGTCGAACAGGGCTTCGCGGGTATTGTCAGTGGCCCACACACCTGCGTAACCGGAGGCAGTCTGTTCCCAGCCCATGATTGTGGCGTTTTCCGTTTTAACGAACGGGTGCGTGGCGCGGTCGGGGCTAGGTTCGGAACTGGAGGTTTTGCCCCAGAAGTTGTCTTCATCAGCGGTGGCTAATCCGGTGTGGGCATCGGTTGACCCGATCATGCCGAACTTGTAAGGATTCACGCCCAGTTCCTGCTCCAGCTTCAGTCCGTTTCGCAGAGCGGAACGCGCATACTCGAACTCCAACATTTCCGGCCTTTTCTTTTCGGTGAGATCGAGGTTGCCCTTGTCCCACCTTTCGTAATTCGCAAACTCATCATTGGGAGAGAGAAAGGGATGAGCTTCGCCGTCACCCTTGATTTGCGTAACCTCATAAATTCTTTCGCGCTGGGCGCGGGTCTCGGCATATTCGCGGTCAATCGGCTTTCCTGTGAACGACTCAATAATTGGAAACATGCGACCGTTGCTCAGATTGCCGTTATGAGCGATGGCAAGCACTTGTCCACCGGTTTTCTCCTCGTAGGCAGCCATCCACTTCCACAGGTCACGCGGGTTGTCGCTTCCCAGAGGTTTCTGCGTGGTGTACGGCTCAACCATACTGGCCTTACTGGCACTGTCTCGAAAGAGAATATTGCGGTGGAGATTGTTCCCTCCGGTGTTAGACGTCCATTCGTAAAAGCCGTGAACCGTCCCGGCTCATTTGCGTCTTCCGCTGCCTTAATGATCTCCTCCCACGCACCTTGGAAAGAGGGAGTGCCCGGCACTGGGAAAAAAGCCTTAGAGATAGTTCCTTTGCCGAAGTTCGTGATGATATCAACGGCTGCGGCTGCCCCTTGCCCGTTCTGGATCATGTCGTACCAGCGCTTACCCTGTGGGTCTTCCAAAACTGAGGGATCACCGTTTAGGAGCATGGGAAATAATCCAAAGCCGTCAGAGTGATCAGCTACGACCAAGAAATCGAGTGGCCGTGCGAGTCGGACCCGCTGGAAGCTGTGACCTCGTAGCCTTTGGCGAAGCGATAAGCTTCTCGTGGCCCTAAACGGCAGCCGAACGCACCTGCATCCATGGAAAAAGAAGTGTGTAGGTGCGTGTCGCCCCAGTAGACGCGTTCAGGGAAGTGGCGATCTGCATATGGAGAATAGGGCGGTTTTTGGGAAACACATCTTTCAGTTCCTGTACCGGCGGTGCAGGTTCTTGGGTCGTGGCTGGCGTGGGAACCAACAAAGCAAGGAACATTCCGAGAATCACTTTAAGTGTCATCACCAGGGCGCTTCTTCTCATGGGAACCTCTCTTTTGACGGATAAACGTAGTTACCAAGCGATTGCGTCGTATTTTACTCCACGAATGGCACAACACCCCTGATTAGTTTGAATGTATAGGTCAGGGGAGGAGCGCATGGTGTAAAAAAGCTGAACTCAGCCGCGAAGCTGATTCAGAAACAGCAAGGAGGCGCCCAATGCAACCTATGCATTCCATTGGCCCGGATGTACACAAGAGGACGATCAGGTACGCGTGAAAGACAGCAGTGGCGCGATTCGCTGCGAACGATCGATACGCGCACGCTTTGATCTGGATCGCTGGATGAAGACGCTGCCGCAGCCGTGGAGCGCTGCGATGGAGGCGACCGTGTTCAGCGGCTGGATCTACCAACCGGCTCGGTTCCGTGTCGCTTCATCACTTCGGTGTTGCCCACCAATCATCTCTTCGGTCATCTTCGTCAATTCCGCGGCGTGTGGTTTTACGTTCGATTCGAGGCTGCTCCGTTTCCCATCGTGGCTGTTACTAACGTTGTGCTTGTCCATCCTGAGCCAAAATCCAAACGAGAAATAGCGGTCAACATGAGATTCGGCGGGGGCAGTTGTAACAATTTTTGGTTAGTTGATGCTAAAAAATTCGAGGCTGAACACAGTCCAACTGATGCCGAGTAGTGCCCCCTCACAAGCATATCGTCCGCCTAAGTCGCGTACTCGGAAACTTGAAGTCCACATGGACGGTTACCGCGTCAACCAGGAGCTACGGCGCTTTCTTGTGAGCCTTTCGGTCAATCTCTATAATCGCCATCTATGCCGACGGTTCCCGGCTCATTCTTTATATCCTCGCTTTTGTCGTGCTGGCTGGAGTCGCTTTGTATCTGTGGCACAAAGAGCCCCGGTTGAACATCTCTCCGAGCCGAGCGAATGGGCTGTGGCAGTTATTGGGCCAGTCTTGATGGCCCGGTGTTAGTTTTGGGATTGACATGGTTATCGGACGACAACTCACCTCATAAATACCCCGCCCAGCGTTGATGGTGCAAAGCCGCTGTCATACCTGATGATTGCCTCGGAGTTTTCGCCATGCTGCTGAACAGGCAAACCAGAAAATAGCATTGCACGCAACGGTGACCGCAAAACGGACAACCAGAGTAGGGACACGATTAAGTATGGCATCGAGCGCGATTGCCAGCAGAAATCCAGGAAAAAGGAGTAGAACTCCCCCTAACCACGCAAACATGTCGCGAACATTGAGAAAAATCCAGCCGAGAAGCTGAACGCCACAAAATACGAGCCAAAATACGAGCCGTGTTCGCCCTGTCACGCCTGCACCTCAGACTGGATTATCCTGCCAACAAGTGACACCAGCCAGCATAACCGTTGCACAATTCTAGTAGAAAATATTCTCAACTCCTGATTTGTCGGGAATCTCTAACGAGGTCGGCCGTGGCAAGAGCTTTTTTCTGTGGTGTTGGCCTCCTCAGGAAACACCGCTATGCTAGCTTCTAAAGAGCCTTGATCGTTGCGTCCGTGTGCTCACCCCTTACGCTCGGATCTGTGTCGCTTCATCGTTTCGGTGCTGCCCACCAACCATCTCTTCGGTCATCTTCGTCAATTCCGCGGCGTGTGGTTTTAAGTGACACCCGAAGAAAAAACTCTGGCAACGGCCGGCCTCGTCAGAGATTCCCCGTTAATCGGGGCCTAACGATCACTTTGCAGTGTTTCTGTGTTTCAATGTCCACCGTAACCCGGCGATGAGTGCTCCTATTTCGCGTACATCATGCCGTTCGCTACGGCGACTAAGACAATACTGGACCACATAGCCGCAGTTTCATTGGCAAACCCCACGCGGCCCCATACTCTTTCCAGGAAAAGCAAAAGGCCCGGTGAAACTAAAATCATCGAATCCGTGATGATGTCGGGCGCATTGAAAACCATGCAGCGGGCGGCCAACATGGCGATTAAGAATCCTATCAGCGCGAAGCTAACAATGAAGTGCCAACCCTTGTCCAAGGTCATGACACAAATCACAGGACACAAGGAATGTAGTTTGAGGAATTTTTTCTTGGAAATGGCTAGCCAATAGGGGCAAACGCTGCTGCCCATATGGACGGTTACCCTCTTTACCAGGCTCCAGTTGGAATTCTCGTAAATGTACAGATATAATCGCGGCCCCATGTGCAACATCACAAAAAAGATAGTCGTATGTTTGCTCCTCGCTGTTATTGGTGACGCTTCTTTCGCAAGCAAAGAGGGGACATCGAGTTCCGAAGCCCTGATCTCTCGCGCAAGAATACAACGGGAGATTTGGGCTGAAGGAACGCCTCCCATGTTGATGCGAGCGGCAATTCAAATTTCTGATGCCAAGGGCGGCGTGGCACAAGGACAATATGTTTTTCGTTGGGTTTCACCTACTCAGTGGACGGCAGAGATCAAGTTTGCAAACTATGAACGGCTCCGAGTCCGAGATAAGAAGGGTTATTGGCAGAAAAGCACCCTGAACTATCAGCCCGAGATGATCTTTCAACTCGACAGGCTATTGCATTTCAAGGATGTCCTTCATATTGGACCCAAGGAGACCCTCGGTGAGGCAAAGAGCCACGACAAGGACGGAGTCCGCCAGTCGTGCACGGAGATTAAGTGGGCTATAGGGACCGAAAGGATAATGTGCTTCGACGAGGCCAGTGGGGACCTGGTCAGCGTTGAATATCCCAAGTCTGGATATCTGATCGCGCCTGACATTTCCCGCATTGAATATACTGCGTTCAACAGCATTGGTGAAAAACGTGTTCCCTTTGAAATCCAAGCATTCAAGGAACACAAGACTATTGCCTCAGTAAAGATTCTAGAGCTGGCTAGAGCCACTGAAGATGCCCCCGCAGAGTTTAACGTGCCAGCGGATTCAGAATTTTGGCCGCAGTGCAACGACATGCGGGCAGCAGAATTAGTAAATCGTGTTTCACCGAGATACCCGGCAAGTGCTCGCGCCCATGGTGAAGAGGGTAGAGTTGGATTTTACGCGGTGATTGAAGCTGATGGAACTCTCTCTCACTTGACAATCATTCAAAGGGCAAGCCCCGACATGGAAGCCGCTGCCGCCGAAGCCATACGCCAATGGCGCTACAAACCCGCCGCCTGTGGCTCAGTACCTATTCGCGTGGAAACCTCAGTCTCCACCGATTTCCGGCTGCAGCGATAGTTGAAACTCCTGATAATTTGTCGCCCAACCGGAGAAGTTCTCGGACTTTAAATGGACGGATAGGCCATTAATCAGGAGTGGACGCGATGCGAGGATGTCAATCCTTCCTGCATCTCTCGGCGATAGAATGTGGGCATGCTCCGCCCGCGTCTTTTGGCCATCGTTCTCTCAATCCTGCTGCCCATAGCTGTTCAGGCGGTTGACATCAATCGGAATCGTAAGTCGATGGTAGACCACATTGCGCAAGATTTCTCTCGCCTTGGTCTTCACAAACTCTACGTTCCAGACTCCTGCGACAGCTCTTTCCATGCCAATGGCGTCAGTTCCTTTTTTGCCTACATCTTCTCGGGTCTGCTAGAAACAAATCACAAAAACTTCATGGTTCTGAACCGTGCCGAGGCTCATCGTTTCCTCCTCAAGAATCAATGGACTGACTGCGACCTGATGAAGGCCGAGGTCCTCACGAAATTTGTTGCAGCTCTCGGTGTAGACTCCATTCTTTTCGTAACTGTTTCGTCTGATAACAACTCGTTTTCTGTCGATTTCAGTTTTCGTGACCTCGCTGGCAAGGAGCTACTGCGCGCCTCATACAAAGAACCCTTTGAAGCGCATACCCTTGGCTACTTGCCGCCCGTTGCCGCACCATCGGGTTGGCCGTTCTACTTTGTAGGGGAAGGCATCACCATTCCGAGAGCCATCAAAATGCAAAGCCCGCCCTACCCGGAAAAGCTGCGAGCCATGCATGTGTCTGGCACTGTCGTTATCTCGGCCCTCGTCAAGCTGGACGGCAAGATTTACGAAGCTCGGGTCATACAAAGAGTCGACCCCGATTTGGACAAGGCGGCTGTTGAAGAGACTAAGGTCTGGCTTTTTAAGCCAGCGGAGACGCCCGATGGCACCCTTGTTCCGGTGCGGGTCGCATTCGAGTTGAACTTTAGAAATTATTGATTCGGCACTGTTGGACGCGATTCTTGTCGTCGTGCCTGGTTTGTCGCGAATCTCTAACGAGGTCGGCCGTTGCAAGAGCTTTTTTCTGGGGTGTTGGCCTCCTCGGGGCACACCCGTTGCATATCTGCTGAAGAGCATCGATCGTTGGCATTCGTGTGTTCACCCCTGACGCTCAGATCTGTGTCGCTTTCATCGTTGCGGTGCTGCCCACCAAGCATCTCTTCGGTCATTGCGGACCATGATGACTTCTGCGAACTCCCTTCCTGCGAAGGGAGGCGGGTAACCTATTCAACCGGACGGTGACGATTCGCACCATTCCCGACTTCAGGCATCCCCGCACAGGCGGCACCGCTTTGCTTCTGTCCACGACGACAGAACTCTTGGTAATCGATCTGATCGCGCAGCATGATCCACAGCCGGATTCCCAGCTTGCGGGCCACGGCCACGCGTGCTTTTCCCAGCCCCTTTTGCACCAGTTTGCGCCGATAGAAACGCCGCAACTCCGGATCGCGGCGTGCCGCGTGAGCGCCCGCCTCATTCCACAGAAAGCGCAACAACGGATTACCTTGTTTGCTGATTCTGCCGAGCCGCCGCCGTCTCCCGCTGGAACGTTCCTCCGGAATCAGCCCCACGTAGCTGGCCAACGACTTACCATCGTCGAACCGCTGCGCATCCCCCAAGAACACATCCGTGGCCAGCGCCGTGACCGGTCCCACTCCTGGATGGGTCATCAGCAACTGGGCTCCCGAGCGATGCTCCACTTGTTCGGCAACTTGCACCGTCAGCTTCTCGATTTCCTCTTCCATATGGCCATACATCGCCTGCAAGGCGCTCCGTCGCAAAGAGGTGTGCGGCGGCAAGGGCAAGAACGCGATCGTCGCTTGCCCGTCATAACTCCACAAGCCAGGACCGCGCCGCAATCCATTCGCGAGCGCGATGGCCTGCAGCGCATTCTGTACCTGCGTGCGTAGACGCACCCATTGATGACGGTGCAGCAACAACGCGCGCAGATCCAGTAGTTCCTTGCTGGGCATCCAAATGGCCGGGAAACGCTTCTCTACCAGCAGTTTTAGAATCAACTCGGCGTCGCGCCGGTCATGTTTCTGCTTGCGGGGTTCCGCCGCACGAATCTTAGCGGCGTCTCCCACCCGGCATTCGATTCCCAACTGCGCCAGCAGATCCAAAAACCACTGCATGGGTCCAATGGCTTCGATGCCCACCAGCACCGGGCGCGGAAGTTCGGAATAAAACTCCCGCACCTGGTTGCCTTCGTGCATCAGCGTGCGATTCACCACTTCTCCGGTCTCTGTATCGAGCATCGCCAAAGTCTGCTGGCGAGCGTGCAAATCACATCCTAATAATTCGCATTCGGCCTCCTTCGTTCCGAGCGCTGTAGGTTGAACACCGAACAGTCTACTCGGCTCGTCGTGAGGCCGACCTCGTTATGACATCAACCGGAAAAGTTGCTCCCAGTACCGAGAACGTAGCGAACTGCCTTGAATTAGTTTGAGTGGTTTAATTGCCGCCGCAGGGTTTCCACCACAAGACCGACCAGTGCATACGTGGCGACATTTGCAGCAAGAGCCAAGTAGAGGCTAACGGGATAATGCGAGCCGACAATCGCAATGGGGCAGGTTAACCGAACAAGAGCGGACACCACCGGTTCTATCGGAAGGTTCTTGCTTGCCACTAAGAAATAAACCGCCCATCCACCCGCAACGAGAAAGCCCGCAGCCGCCCATATTGCAACTCGGTATTTCATGCTGCACCTCCCGCTGTTCTAGCCGAATAATCTCACAAAGTCCTGCATCTGTCAGGCTAAGTCCTGGTCGGGAATCGGAAATATAGGTACTGGACCCGACGCCAAAATCAACTTCGGCGGTTATGCCGTTTTACCGGGCTACGGCGTACATTGGGTATAACATTCAGATAAAGGCCGCGTATGTCATTCAACTTGCCAAGAGTATGTGCCCTCATGCTGTTGGTTCCTGTATTTGTTATCGGTAACGTCCAGACACGCGAACCATGGGTCGCGGGACGAGTCGTTCGGTCAGACAACGGGGAACCCATCGAGGGAGCGACGGTTGAGTTGGAGCAGGCGTGGGCACTATCCTCGAATGGCCAATATCCGACCGCGATAACGGACAAAAATGGGGAATATTACTTTCCTGAAATGAAGGCAGATGCTTATCGAATCAGAGCATCTGCCGAAGGATTTGTCTGGCAGACCTATAGCCGCGATGGGACAGCCGAAGGTCAATTGCAACAGCTCGGTGAGACCACCCATCTTCGCGGAATCGACTTCCGGCTCGAGCGAGAGGCTGTCATTCGGGGCATTCTGACGGGCGCAGGAGAGTCCGTTGGTGCTGGAGTTTCCGTAACCGTAGTTCGCCAGGAGGAAAAAGGGCCGGGGAAAGATCGACGGCGAGCCGTGGACACGGTGAAGACGGACGCTAGCGGACGATTTGTATTCACGAAGCTTGAGTCTGGCACTTATTTTGTCTGCGTGAACTGTCCTAACGGGTTCAACGCATTTCCTATCGCCGGAGTGTGGTATCGCGAAACCTGGTACGGGAATGACAGCTCAGCGAAAGACGCAAAGGAATTGACCCTTACGGAGGGTGAAGAGCAGAACGACATTCGCATTAAGGTTGAACGGGAACAGCGATACAGCGTGGTCGTTTGGCCATCGGGTCCGGAAGACCAGCCGAATCCGGACCGTTACGAAGTGCGTATCGAAGGCAGGAGCCATACTTCGAGACAAGAACCCAGACGGCAGTTACGTGATTCCGGGAATTCCGCCAGGCCATTATAGGCTGTTAAGTGTGGCGTGGTTAGGTTCTGAATACCAAGGTGCAGGTGATACAACGTTCGATGTTACAAATGCCGATGTGACGGTGCATTTACGCGTTGGCGGGC
The DNA here is from genome assembly GCA_963709705.1 of Candidatus Acidiferrales bacterium. Classification (GTDB taxonomy): domain Bacteria; phylum Acidobacteriota; class Terriglobia; order Acidiferrales; family UBA7541; genus Acidiferrum. Next base: position 41,279 of record CAVPXU010000008.1, on the reverse strand, counting down.
TTGGAGAGATTCAAGGCATCGTAAAGTCGGACGGCGCACACGCCAAGATTCCCGCAGGAGTCATGGTCGGAATCAAGTCCGGGGGTGCGGCGCAAGGCAGTAATGTGGATGCGACAGGGCACTTCGCGTTCGGCCGTGTGCTGCCAGGAAACTACGAATTCAAGCTGCTGAAGAATCCGGCGGGCGTTGTGTTGCATAGCATTACATGCCGCGGTGCGGAAGTGACACCGGACGCGCCTTTGCGAATTGGCGACCGCGAGAAGGTGAAAGACTGTGAAGCGGTTTTGGGCACAGACGCTTCCGCACCCGCGCACGAATGATTGCGGCGTCAACTCCCGGGAAGTCGCGAAACCGGAAAGGTTCGTTCTAGTGCTTTAAGCTTCCGATTTCGGCGTTAGATCAGGAATTACAGCGGCATTGCGAAAAGTTCCACGCCATTGGCCGAATCGAGCGCTCGATGCGCGGGGGGACGCGCGTGGCGTATACCGGCAGTCCCGGACCGTAAGTTTCGAGCTTAGGTTATTTCGTAGGCGGCGCGGGCGGCGGGTCCTCTGCGTCCGTATCGACCGCAATCTTCCAATCGCCACCGGGTGGCTTCTTCCACACTAAAAGGTAGTTCCCCGTTTTTATTTCAGGCTTCCCGTCTTTTTTCGTGGTGGTATAGATGTAGTGTCCGCGCTCGTAGGCGAGATCGCCGGAGCGCGCGACAACGACGCTCGCGGTCTTCCAACTGATCGTCCACCCCGGGACAGAGAAGCCCTTCTGCATGTCGGCTCGTGTGGCTTCTTCAGTCGTCGTCGTGGCGCTGCCGTAGCCGAAACCAAAAGTGTCATCGGCGTAGAAGGAGGCGGCCTTATCAACGTTCTTAGAGCGCACGGCTTCATTGAGGGCTTGAGAGTAGGCGCGGATCGTCGCTTCGTCTTCGGCGCGTGTGTCTTTCGGCGGGGCGGAACGTGCACAACCTTGAGCCGCAACGGTGAGGAGGAGCGCCGCAGCGAGGAGCGCTGATTTAGTCATGGTGGTGCTGCTTTTTCGCGGAAGTGCGGTAAGCGGGACGGCCAGCGTCGAATCTCTCTTTGCCATGGCGAGAATACTAATACCACTGATTCAGGAAAGAAACAGTCTTCGAAAAGCATGACACGAGCGACGCGCTCCCAACTCCTGATAAGCCGGATGCTTTCGACAGGTCGAAGCCTCCCAGTGACCAGAAATGGAGCGGTCCTCCACTTCAGCGGGTCTTTCCCTTATAGAGATGGCCGCCTGCGCTCCTCAGGGCCAGATATTGGGGCGCCGTAGTTGCGCTCAGCGTGGCCGCGCCCCTATACCAGTACCAACTTCGGCGATCGCGCGACCGTTTGAGCCGGCACCGTTTATCAGGAGTTACTTTCAGGATTCAGTTAAGCGGCCGCGCAACTGAATCCCGACGCCCAGTCAGATAATCTGAAAAGCATGGACTCGGAACGCATAAGAGAACGAATCCGCGAGAACGCTGCGGAAATTGAACGCTTGCGTTCACGCATTTACGAAGCTTACGCCCTTCGGTCGAAGAGTCCTGAAAAGAAAAAAAAGTGGGAGCAAGCGTGTGCAGAATTTCACGCACGATACGATAGTCTGGCATTTCCGGGTGGTTACCAGGGTGGCGGCGCATTGAACCGTATATTGCATGGCGACTCTGAAGCAATGGAGGCGGCAATCTGCTTCCTAGAAATTCGCCCGTACTTCTTCCGCTCGGGTTACATGTTCAAGGATATTTTGCGGAAATTGCGACGAGCCCCACTATCCTCCGACCAAGCTGCAAGGTTGAAAACCGTCGAGAAAAGGCTGTTGGAGTGGCGAGAGCAAAAACTAGCGAAGAAAAGGTAGGTTCAGTGCCCACTTCGACGGTTAGGCCTAGGCTGTAGTCCCCGTTAATGGCTCTATTCTGCCTCGATCTGCGTAGAGCCGACGACTGCGTTTCTGTTGTATTATCTCGGCGACTTTATGTCTGCATTATTTCAGACGAGGTCGAGAGGTCGTCAATGAGCGTACAAGTAGAACAGAAGAGCTATGAGATGCCGCCGCAAGAGGGGATGAGCATCGCGTATTTTCTCACCGTCGCCGACGTCGAACGATCGGCTCGCTACTACGAAAAGGTCTTCGGCGCTCGCATTCTGACCATGGGTGACGGCAACGCCCCTCCGTACCTTCAGCTTGCGAATATCTGGATGATTCTGAACGTAGGGGGCGGGCCGACTCCGGATAAGCCAACGGTAACGCTCAGCGTTCCCGACCCGAATCACATCAACAGCTTTATGAATTTCCGAGTTGCGGATATTCAAGCGTGCTATGAATTGTGGAAAAGCCGGGGAGCGGAGTTTCTCACGGAACCGATCCCCAAGTACGGCGAGATTCGCTGCTACATCCGCGATCCTGACGGTTATATTATCGAGGTCGGACAAAGCACCACCCTCAAGTACGGTTAGCCCGTGGAGCAGATAGGATGCCGGGCTCTGCGCCTCGCCGTCGCGCTTCTGCCAATCTCTGCCTCGAACAGTCACTCGCTCTGATATCGAAAGGAGTCCCAGATGGATGGCACAAAGCGACCGAAAGAGACCACGCTTGGTGTGAACGTTTTCACCGCCCCGGGAAAGGCTATGGTAGGCGAGCGGCCCAGGCCCTTCGGCGAAGCGCTCGGCTTTGACCCGATCACGTCGACTTTGATTTTCGGCGAGCACGACGCGGTGTTGGTAGACGCGATGATGACAGTGGCGGAGTTGTTCTTTTGCTGCTGCGACGCAGATCACATCAGGTGCGTGCATTGTGTCCCATACTAGGTCCTCAGCCCCGGGCTCTCGGCGGACATGATAATGGCAGGAGTTTAGCAGGTAGTTCATATCACTCGGATGCAGTTTGCAGCACGATCAAATTCGCCCTTGCAACCTTCTGTCATTACTGACAATAGCCCGGTATCTGGCACTTCCCTCCGTGCCAACATCTCTGAGACAGGTTTAGTACTCTTAATTAATGAAGAGTAGGGCGAGAAAGAAGCAAGCAGAGATGAATGGGAATTCTCTTGGTGTTGTTCTTTCCTCTGGGGGTTTGGCTGCCGCGGAACGAAGCGAAGGCTCGCCTCCTGGCGAGCCGCAGCGGAGTGACGCGGCAGCCAAAGCAGGCGCCGATTCGGGGGCAGCTTCGCGGCCGGACCCTGAGGTGGTAGCCAAAGCCAAGCGTCGTACCTACACAGCTGAATATAAGCAACGCATTCTCGAGGAAGCCGATGCCGCTGCAGCGACACGCGGTGCTCTCGGTGCTCTTCTTCGCCGGGAAGGCTTGTACTACTCGTTGCTCACCACCTGGCGGCGAGAACGATCCAGCGGTATTCGCGAAGCGTTGACCGCACGACGGCGCGGACCGAAATCAAAGCACAACCCGTTCGGAGAAGAAGTTCAGCAGCTACGCCGTCAGGTCGGCCGATTGACGGAAAAACTCCGCAAAGCGGAGATCATCATCGACGTTCAAAAAAAAGTCGCTGCGCTGTTGGGGAACCCGCTTCCCGACGTGGACCCGGACGAGAAATCCTGATGTCTGCGGTCACCGAACTGGCGATCGACGTGGGCACCAGCGCGGCTTGCCAAGTTCTGTGGATGCCGCGGGCGTCTTACTACGGACAGCGCCGTAAGGCTGCTGCTCCCGCCGTAGCATCCCCGCGGCCTTCGCCGGCACGAGCACTCCACCCGGCGGAACGGGAAGCGGTCCTGGCTCGTCTACACGAAGAACGTTTCCAGGATCGTTCTCCAGCCGCTGTTTATGCGACGTTGCTCGATGAAGGCGAATATCACTGCTCGATTCGCACCATGTATCGCTTGCTCGACGAGCAAGGCGAGGTTCGCGAGCGCCGCGATCAGTTGACGCATCCGCCCTACCAGAAGCCGGAACTGTTGGCCACGGCTCCGAATCAACTTTGGAGCTGGGATATAACCAAACTACTCGGCCCAGCGAAATGGAGTTACTTCTACTTGTATGTCCTGCTGGATGTATTCAGTCGTTACGTCACCGGCTGGATGGTCGCTTATCGCGAAAGCTCTGAGCTGGCCAAGCGGCTGATCGAGGAAAGTTGCAAGAAACAAGACATCCAGCCCGGTCAACTCACCCTGCATGCCGACCGCGGCACCTCGATGAGGTCCAAACCGGTAGCTTTTTTACTCGCCGACCTGGGTGTCACGAAGACGCACAGTCGACCGCACGTCTCGGACGACAATCCCTTTTCCGAGAGCCAATTCCGAACCCTAAAGTATCGGCCGGAGTTCCCGGACCGCTTTGGGTGCATCCAGGACAGTCGCGCTTTCTGTCAGAGTTTTTTTCGGTGGTATAACGAAGAGCATCGTCACTCTGGCATCGGCTTGTTGACGCCAGCGATGGTTCACTATGGCCAAGCGGAAAGCGTCTTACGGCAACGGCAAGATGTGCTCGATGTTGCTTACCAACGTCACCCGGAGCGCTTCGTGCGAAGCGCCCCGAAACCACCCCAAATCCCCGCCGAAGTCTGGATCAATAAGCCGGCCCAGCACCCATGAATAGCTCACTAAATTCCGTGAGCACCTGTCTCAAGGTGGTTGACACGCGCCGTTCGCTACTTTTACCACATCACTCAAATATTGTCCGGAGATCCGGCGGCGGATTAGCCTTCGTTTGAAAGGAAACAGGCATGCGGATCGTTCGTTTGGCTTTACCAGTATTTGCTCTATTACTCGCGGTGGCACTTGTATCCACCACGCTTGTCCACGCACAAGTAGGCAGTCTTCAGATAATCAAAGCGGTGTACGGTAAGGGGGGAGTGGGCAACGACGTAACCCGACGCCTTCAAAGAATGGTTCAGAACAACACGCTGAATGTAATGGTTACCAATGCCAATATGGGCGGGGACCCGAACAAAGGCGCGGGCAAAAGCTTGAAACTCGATTACAGCTTTCGAGGACAGCGTAGGCAGGTGGTAGTCAACGAAGGCAAGCGATTGAGACTACCCTGAGTTGCCAAGGGATTTTTCCGACCTGCGTTAAACGCCATTTTTGCAACCTCTTCTTGTTACCCAAATTCTTGGGACGCGACCATCTACAGTAGGGATTAGCTCTAGTGCGTCAGCGCTCTGGAGAGTGCGTATGGGAAGCAAATGAGAATTGGCCCCACCACTAAGGCCGCTCCTGGATGCACCGAGTGGTAGAGGATCAGTTGAAACACGATGTCCATGATGATTCCCAGAGCGAGAACGTTGCGGATGGCCGCTAGTCCACTTCGCAGCAACTCCCTTCGATGTTGAGCACCGGAGAGCAGTCTGAACAGGTAGGGCGGATTTCCCGCCTTGGCATCGGCAAGGCCTCCGCGAATCCCCAGGAGGATGGCAACAATCGGTTGCAGGATGAAGCGGAAGCGTCCGGGCCCCGTGAACCGCTGAGGTAATTCGTCGAGGAACTGTCTGGAGAACACGTACACGCGACCCGCTTGAATGGTGTCCCTAATCGCAAATGGTATGGTAACGACGATCACGAGAATCGCCAGCACAGTTGTGATCGTGTCACGTCGAAGCGTCAAGTTCTTAACCTCAGGGAACGCGCTGCAGCGGCTTCCATGACGCGCAGGCAACTACTTTTTCTTTTCGATGACCGCCTTGACCTTCGGCTCGCAAGCGGTGTGACTTGGAGGCGGGGATTTTGCTGTCAGCGAATTCAAGCGGTTTTGGCTTCTCGATCAATACGGGTGCGTGTGCCATGGATCATTCCTCGCGCGCGCAGCGGTCTACTTGGAGCGTGCTGTTTGCGGAGATTTCCTTGTGTCATCTGCAGAATGCTGTACATTGCGCAGGTGTTCAATGGGGACCAGCGTCGGAGATGTTAGCACGGAGGCTCTAGAAGTTATCTCATAAACACGTTCAAAGCACTGGGCGGTTGAAGTTTATGGCCAATGGCGTAAATCAAGAATGTGGACCTCACCGACGCCCAGTGGGCAGTGCTTGAACCACTATTTCGTCCGAAACGCCGGGACGATGGGCGTGGCCGGCCGTGGCAAGATACGCGAGCGGTGCTGAACGGTGTCTTTTGGGTTTTGCGCACCGGCGCTCCTTGGCACGATCTGCCGCGTCGTTATCCTCCCTACCAAACCTGTCATCGCCGCTTCCAGCAGTGGCAGCGCTCTGGGCTGCTTACCCGGCTGCTGCAGAAACTGGCGGAAGACTTACGTGATCGAGGAAAGCTGGACCTGAGCGAATCGTTCATCGATGCCACCTTCAGTTCGGCGAAAAAAGGGGCTCTGCTGTCGGCCCTACTCGCCGCGGCAAAGGCAGCAAAATCATGGCGATCAGCGACGGCCATGGTCTTCCTCTCGCCATACACGTGGCCAGCGCTTCGCCCCATGAAACAAAACTCGTCGAACCCACGCTCCAGCGACGCTTCCTCGCGGAAACTCCCGAGCGCTTGATCGGCGATCGCGCTTACGACAGCGATCCGCTGGATGCGCAGATTCGTGAACGCTTCGGTGTGCAGTTAGTTGCTCCGCACAACCCCACACGCAGCCGGAAGGCCACGCAAGATGGCCGCGTACTGCGCCGCTATCGCCGCCGCTGGAAAATCGAGCGCTTGTTCGCCTGGCTTCATAATTTTCGTCGCGTGGTCATCCGCTGGGAATACTACCCAGAAAATTTCCTCGGCATGGTGCAGCTTGCTTGTGCCGTCATCCTCCTGAGGTATTTATGAGATGGCTTCTAGTCGTTTTGGTGACCAAGGTCACTCCTTTATGATCTGAACGGGTGCAGCTCACCTAGAAGAATCACTAATGAGCTTTTTCAGAGCTAGTCCCGATTGTGGGAAGTCTCACCAGATTATTTCCTAACGAGATGCGGACTCCCCGGTATTGATCGCCGCTGCCCGTCTGGATTATTTCCGGTTTGCTCGACGATACGCCCCGAGCCGATTTTTCGGTTCCCTATTTGTCGACGCCGCGGTGGTCGATCAGCTTAAATTCATGCGACGAAGAAGAGACTTGAAACGGGGATGGTCACGCAGGTTGCGGAAGAGGAACGAACCCTTGATGCCGTAAATTGCGCCTGAGCGTCGGTCGAAAGCCTGTTCCAGGCAATCGATCGCGGCATCGGCCTCTCCGAGGCCAGCGTACACATAAGCGAAGTGGTACGGCGAGACAAACTCACGCATCGACCGGTCACACAGTTGCTGGAGTATCTCCCTTGCCCGCTTAACGTCGCCCGCCAATGCGCAGGCCTGACCGAGCTGGGAGAGGAACAGCGTTGCGCCGGGTGAGAGTGCTACCGCCCGTTCAAGCGATGCAATGCCTGCGGCCTCCTCGCCGGAAAAAATCAGCGCCCAACCGAGGACCGAATGGCAACGTGGTGTGCCGGGCTGTTCCCGCGCCGACTTTCGAGCCTCCTCCAACGCTTCTCCGATGCGTCCGGCCCGCAGAAGGTGAGTCACGACGTCGGTCGGGATCAGGATCGGGTCGAGCTCACGCGCGCGTCGCAGTTGGCCCAGCGCAGCGTCGTATCTTCCGAGCGAAGAGCACAGCCAACCGTAATGCTGATGCGCCTGGGCGCTGCCGGGACTGAGTTCGAGGGCTCGCAGGAAGGAGCGTTCAGCGCCTGCCCAATCGAAGTCGAAGGCAAATTGGATCAGGGCAGAGATGCTGTGAGCTTCTCCAAGCTCCTGATCGATCTCCAGTGCGTGCGTAGCCGCTTTTTTTGCGAGAGCGATAGCTTCCTCGGGCGATTTGCCGACGCTGCCCCCGATACAGAGTTCCGTATGAGCCCCGGCAATACTGGCCCAAGCCAGGGCGAAACCCGGATCGCGGTCAACGGCGGCGTGATAGTCGAGCAGGCTTCGAAGATAGCCTTCTTCCGTGTATTGATGAAACCAGTTGCGGCCCCGCGAGTACAGTTCGTAAGCCGCGAGATCGTCGGTTGGCCGCCGGCCCACGCGCGACCGTTCGTCGTGCGATAGCTCTGCGCGCAAAGCTGTGGCGATCTTCAGAGCGACGTCGGTCTGAATGGCGAAGATGTCCGTCAGGTCACGATCGTAAGTCTCCGCCCAAAGGTGTTCGTCGGTAGCGCAGTCAATCAGCTGCGCGACGATACGCACCCGGCTGCCGGCTCGCCTGACGCTGCCCTCGAGCAAGGTCGAGGCGCCGAGCCGTTCGCCGATTTCGCGCAATCCCCTGTCGCGCTTCTTAAACGTCATGACCGAGGTGCGTGAGATTACCTTTAGGGATTTCATTTTCGCCAGATGCGTGATGACGTCTTCGGTGATTCCATCCGCGAAGAACTCGTTTTCCGGGGCAGCACTAAGATTGACGAAAGGCAATACAGCAACGGAAGCGGCTGGCGTAGTGGCGTTTTTTTCTTTTGCTTTTGCGGCGTGAACCGGCGCGACTTGGGTTACCGGCACGATGACGCGGTAGCCCAGTTTTGGCAGGGTCTCAATATAGCGAGGCTCGCCAGCAGAATCATTCAGCAAGCCGCGTAACTCCTTGATGGCCGTATTCAGCCCGTGTTCGAAATCCACGAACGTTTCCGCTGACCAAAGGAGTCGCCGCAGTTCCTCCCGGCTCACGATATCCCCCGAGCGCGCCAACAGAGCCAGCAGGATCTGGAGGGGCTGCGGACGCACCTTCAGCCGGACACCGTTCTTGTAGAGTTCGCGGGTTCGCGCTCGCAGCTCGAATGGGCCAAAGCGGTAGATGGCGTCCTGAAAGGGCATGGGCAAAAGTCTGCGAGGTTAGCGCGATTTTGCCTCAGTCCTTTGCCTCCAGCAAGAGAAAACTATTGCGAATCAGCTATTTGGGTCTTCACCTTCATTTCACCCTTTCCTTACCGCTCCTGCATTGACCAGGCACCCTCCCTCGGAGTTACAAAGGCTGCAGTTTACCGGGCTCTTCAGCCCCAAGAAGGAGAATTTATGACGAGCGCCTCATTAATTAAGTTCGGTTTAGTCATTTGTTGTTTCCTGTTCGCGGGCTGGATGGGCGAAGATGATGCACCAGGTACCGCACAGGTCGTTTCCTTAGACGAATGTGATCCGGCCACCTTCAACGCCCCGACCGCGGCCGGCGCGGATTTCTGCAAGAACGTTGCGGTGGGTGCATCCACAACGTTTTCAGCGTTGTTTGCGAAAGCAGCTGCTGGAACTCCTGACCCGAACTGGGATTTCGAACCTGACACTCTCACAATCAAGAAAGGAACCATCATTCACGCCGTCAATCAGGGCGGCGAGCCTCACACCTTCACCGAGGTTGCAAAGTTCGGTGGCGGCTTCATACCGGGCCTGAACGGGCCAGGCGAGGAAGTAGTTCCCGAGTGCGCTGGCGGCTTTTCGAAAGTCTCGGTGGCCAGAACGCGCATCCTTCAAGGAAGCCAGCTCCAGGTCACGGGTCTGTCGCAAGGGGAACATTACTTTCAGTGTTGTATCCATCCTTGGATGCGCACGACCGTCGTGGTGAAATGACGCGTTGGCACGCGGAAAAACCGGGACATGTGCCCTGAGGGTCTCGGCTAGTGGGGAAAGAAGGCCGCCGGTGCTACCACAACAAGGCCGCCAGAAATTTCCGCCTAGCATACTATTTACCAAGCATCAGTTGCGGTTAGCGAATCCTAGGTTTTGTTCAGCGAACAAGCATGGAAGGCGAAACCCACTTGGTACCTGCTTACGACCGAGGACAGGATGATTCCTCCCGACGCCCAGCGGCTGATGTCGAAGCGCGCCGGTGCAAACGGTGGTCGAGGTCAAAGGCAGCCACGCCGTGTATGTCTCGCAACCGCAGGCGATCGCTCTCCTCATTGAAAGGGCCGCAACGGATGCCTTGACGGCCGGAAAAGCAAAAGCCGCCGGGGTGAATTGGCCGCCGCAAAGTAGGCTAGCGGATAACGGGAATCGACCAGGAGGAGGCCTCGGAGGTGGGAGCACCGACGAGGCATTTTCCTTCCGGGAAAGCCTGAGAGGCGCTGACAATCAAATGTCCCGGGCGGATCACGAGCTACACGGAAATTGACAAGAACATCGACGCTTGGGACATGGGCCCGCCAGGCGAGCCCATGTCGGCAAGCCGCCTAGGCGCGGGCCGCCTTTTGTTCCCGATAGGTTGGCGCGAAAACCTCGGCTACAAAAGTCTCCAGCGTTGTAGGAGTGGTGTTCCTTGGGGAGCGTGGCTCGAGCGTCTTTAGGTAGCCCGAATTCTGCGCGTCCGCCAACTCAAACAGCTGGTCCGCCATATTCGAAGACATGCCCATCTGCATGAAACCGGGCTTCAACTGTGCCGCGGGCATCTGCTTATATGTCAGGTCGGGCTTGCCTATCGCCGCGCCGATTATTTTGGCGGCTTCCGTGTTCGTGACATCGCGAGCCCCTTGCAGTTCGCGCGTGCTCTGTCCTTGAAAATCGAGCTGCAACAGGGCGTCCGCGGCTGCGTCGCCGATATCGCGCGTTGCGATCATGGGTATCGGCAGATCGCCTTTGACCGGGCCGGCCATTGTTCCGAAGGCCTTGATCACGCCAACCTGGAACAGAAGGTTTTCCATGAAGGAGGCGGGTCGCAGGTAGAGGGCGTTCAATCCAGGAATCGCCCCAAGTTTCTTTTCAAGATTGTACAGCCCGACCACCGGGCCTGTTTTATCCGGCTTGTCCGCGCCGACGCTGCTCAGCACGACGGCGTATTTTACTCCGCTCTTCTCAATCGCGGCGGCCAGGGCGTCGCCCACGCGCTGATAGTGTGCCAGCACATCCGGGGCGCTCACGTCCGGCGGTATCATCGCGTACACCGCCTTTGCACCCGAAAAAGCTCTCGTGAACGCCCCCGTGTCGGTGATGTCCGCAACGAAAGCCTCAGCGCCCTTCTTTACGAATGGTTCTAGTCGCTTTGCGCTGCGGCCTACAACACGCACCTGTTCGCCTTTTGCGAGCAACTTTTCCGCTACTTCGTTTCCCGTGTGTCCTGTCGCGCCGGTAATAACGTACATAAGCTCCTCCCTATCCTTTATTGAATTGGAGGGCTGAAATTAAGTAGATGCCGGTCGCCCTCCGAGGGTTACCAAATCTACTCCGCGGGATCCAGACGCTCGATGGAAGCTCCTTGAATTAGAGTCCAAAACCATGAATTCTATGCGCCCTGGGATCCGTGTTCCGCTGCACACCAGCCGGCGTATCGCTGCCAATCTTAGGTTAATCGTCGACGGAGCATATGGGTGCTGTTCGAGTGCGACTCGGTAGCGTGTGACCACGCTCCTGTTCCCTCCGTGCCAACATCTCTGAGACAGGTTTAGTACTCTTAATTAATGAAGAGTAGGGCGAGAAAGAAGCAAGCAGAGATGAATGGGAATTCTCTTGGTGTTGTTCTTTCCTCTGGGGGTTTGGCTGCCGCGGAACGAAGCGAAGGCTCGCCTCCTGGCGAGCCGCAGCGGAGTGACGCGGCAGCCAAAGCAGGCGCCGATTCGGGGGCAGCTTCGCGGCCGGACCCTGAGGTGGTAGCCAAAGCCAAGCGTCGTACCTACACAGCTGAATATAAGCAACGCATTCTCGAGGAAGCCGATGCCGCTGCAGCGACACGCGGTGCTCTCGGTGCTCTTCTTCGCCGGGAAGGCTTGTACTACTCGTTGCTCACCACCTGGCGGCGAGAACGATCCAGCGGTATTCGCGAAGCGTTGACCGCACGACGGCGCGGACCGAAATCAAAGCACAACCCGTTCGGAGAAGAAGTTCAGCAGCTACGCCGTCAGGTCGGCCGATTGACGGAAAAACTCCGCAAAGCGGAGATCATCATCGACGTTCAAAAAAAAGTCGCTGCGCTGTTGGGGAACCCGCTTCCCGACGTGGACCCGGACGAGAAATCCTGATGTCTGCGGTCACCGAACTGGCGATCGACGTGGGCACCAGCGCGGCTTGCCAAGTTCTGTGGATGCCGCGGGCGTCTTACTACGGACAGCGCCGTAAGGCTGCTGCTCCCGCCGTAGCATCCCCGCGGCCTTCGCCGGCACGAGCACTCCACCCGGCGGAACGGGAAGCGGTCCTGGCTCGTCTACACGAAGAACGTTTCCAGGATCGTTCTCCAGCCGCTGTTTATGCGACGTTGCTCGATGAAGGCGAATATCACTGCTCGATTCGCACCATGTATCGCTTGCTCGACGAGCAAGGCGAGGTTCGCGAGCGCCGCGATCAGTTGACGCATCCGCCCTACCAGAAGCCGGAACTGTTGGCCACGGCTCCGAATCAACTTTGGAGCTGGGATATAACCAAACTACTCGGCCCAGCGAAATGGAGTTACTTCTACTTGTATGTCCTGCTGGATGTATTCAGTCGTTACGTCACCGGCTGGATGGTCGCTTATCGCGAAAGCTCTGAGCTGGCCAAGCGGCTGATCGAGGAAAGTTGCAAGAAACAAGACATCCAGCCCGGTCAACTCACCCTGCATGCCGACCGCGGCACCTCGATGAGGTCCAAACCGGTAGCTTTTTTACTCGCCGACCTGGGTGTCACGAAGACGCACAGTCGACCGCACGTCTCGGACGACAATCCCTTTTCCGAGAGCCAATTCCGAACCCTAAAGTATCGGCCGGAGTTCCCGGACCGCTTTGGGTGCATCCAGGACAGTCGCGCTTTCTGTCAGAGTTTTTTTCGGTGGTATAACGAAGAGCATCGTCACTCTGGCATCGGCTTGTTGACGCCAGCGATGGTTCACTATGGCCAAGCGGAAAGCGTCTTACGGCAACGGCAAGATGTGCTCGATGTTGCTTACCAACGTCACCCGGAGCGCTTCGTGCGAAGCGCCCCGAAACCACCCCAAATCCCCGCCGAAGTCTGGATCAATAAGCCGGCCCAGCACCCATGAATAGCTCACTAAATTCCGTGAGCACCTGTCTCAAGGTGGTTGACACGCGCCGGTTGAAGGCCAGCCTGGGCTCCGAACAGTACCAGTCGATGAATTCACGAATGGCATGGTCGTACGAGCGCTTTGAACTCGTCGACGTTAGGCCGTTCAAGACCGCAGATTTCGATTGTTCTAGATCGTGTAATTTGAGGACCGTCTTCGGAACTCGTTTGCGTTTGCTCTTCCCCATTGGAAGCGGCCTCTGCTGCCGCGGCGAAAAGCGTGATCCTGTCCTTGATCTCCTAACCAGTAGGGACGTTTCTCGTTACCTATCTAGTGAAACTTCCCACAAGCGGACTTCTGGACCGGAATTCATTCCGAGTACGCCGCCGTCCGATGACAATCGTCGTTGGACCCGACCGAATCTTTTCTCGAGCTGATGGAGAATTGGCCGAACTCCGTAACTCCGCGCCAAGCAGCCTTGCATGTTTCAGTATTCCCGCGGTGAAGCGCTAGGGTTTTCATTCGTAGCGCAGGCAATCGATAGGATCGAGGTTGGCCGCCACTCTTGCCGGATAATAGCCGAAAAACAAGCCCACGCTGACAGAGATCGCGAAACCAATCGTCACCCACAGATAAGAAATAGTTGCGGGAATCGAAGGCACGAATGTACGCACCAATGTGGATATGACGGCCCCGATCAAGATGCCGAAAGTACCTCCGACGAGGGTGAGGGCCACGGCTTCCAAGAGAAACTGCAAACGTATATCCGCACGACGAGCACCGATAGCCTTGCGTATGCCAATTTCCTGAGTGCGCTCGGTCACGGAGATGAGCATGATGTTCATCACTCCGATACCGCCCACTAGCAAACCTATCGAACTGATCGCCGTCGTGAGGATCACGAGCGCACCGGTAAGTTGATTCCACAGATTGCTCAGAAAGTCCGGCGAGCTCAGCTCGAAATCGTTTTCCTTGTCCACGGGAACGCGGCGCAAACGGCGCATCGCTTGAACGACTTCCCCTTGTGCCAGTTCGACGTTCACATTCTTGGGGACTGTGAATATCATGATCAGCTCCTTCGCCTCCGGGTACTGCTTCTTGAAGTTGCTCAATGGGATGATGGCGAAGATGTCGACTCCCGGACCGAGGAACAAGCCCTGGTCGTGCTCGAAAACACCGATGACCTCGTACTGTCCTCCGTTGATGCGCACCATCTTGCCAACGGCATCCGTGCCGGGGAAGAGCGATTCGCTGATGGCCGCGCCCAGCACCACGACGGAACGCGCGTGCTCCTGGTCAAAGGTGCTGATGAAGCGGCCTTGTGCGATCGAAAACAGCGGAATGGCCTCCGTGTATTCCGGTTCGGCACCGCGCACGATCACTTTCTCGACGCTATGGTCACCACTTGTAATCAGATTGCTATCCCCCAAGAAGAAACCCCGGGTACCAGAAGTGGTCACGATCTCCACGTCGGGAGCGGCTTGGCGGATGAAATCGGCATAGTTGTATTCGATATATTTGCGTGTGCGGATGTGTTCCGGCATGTGTGCGGGGTCCATCCCTGGGGGAAATCTTGTAAGAAAATAAGTGCGCGAGCCGAGCGATTCCACTTTGTCTTGCACGAACTTGTTCAGGCCTTGAATGATTGCCGCCATGGAGATAACCGAGGACACCCCGATGACGATGCCCAGCACGGTCAAAGCAGTGCGCACCTTCGACGAGCGCAACGTCTCCATCGCGGCAAGGAAATTTTCCCGGGCCTGAGCAAGCGTCATGATTCCCATCACTCCGACCTCAGTGCGACCACGGGGTCCAGCCGTGAAGCGCGCAACGCCGGATAGATTCCAAAAAATAGCCCGACCGCGGAACTAAAGAACAGCCCCATCACCGCCACCCAGGTCTGTACTGAGGCAGGGAACGGCGTATAAGTGTGCAGTACTGTCGCGACCAGGAATCCCAGCGCGATGCCCGCGAGGCCTCCGACAATGCATTGCATGACGCTTTCCACTATGAACTGGCGCAGGATGTCTTGCTGGGTTGCACCGACGGCGCGCCGGACGCCAATCTCTCTCCGCCGAAGGGTCACACTCATCAGCATGACGTTCATGATCACGATGCCGCCGATGACCACGGAGATGGCGCTCACCATGATGAATACAGCGAAAAACGCCGAGCTGATACTGCGCCACAAGACCATGTAACTTTCCTTGGTGCCAATGAAAAAATCGTCGTCCATGTTGCCCAAGAGATGACGACGCGAGCGCAAAATCAGATGTGCCTGATCCTGGGCCTTTTCAAAGTTCCCTGTGCTTGTCTTGACGTTTATCGTGATGCTGGAATGTATTCCCTGAATGCGAAGAAAAACAGGTAGCGGGACGATTACGAAGTTGTCCTGGTCCTGGCCGAGCACGCTGCCGATCTTTTCCATCCCCCCTACCACCGTGAATTCGTCGTTGCCAATGCGAATCGACTTTCCGATGGGATCCACGCCGAGAAATAGCTCCCGCTTAAGCGTGTCGCCGATCAAGCAAACATTGGCTCGATGTTCAGCTTCGGAGGAACTGAAGTAGCGCCCCACTTCGATCTTTCGCGTATCAATATCCGCCATGTTTGCCGTTTGGCCATAGAGGCTCACGTCCTGCAGTTCTTTGTCGCCCGATCGTGCCCGAACGCCGGTACTCATGCTGGCACCAACTTCTTGGCAAGCGCCGCATCCCACGGAAATCGCGGCCATGTCCTCAAGTTCAAGTTTCTTGAACTTCAGCGCTTTGACGATGATGTCGAAGTCTGTCACCGCAAACGGCGTACGCGCGATCTGGAACACGTTCGTGCCCAGGTTGGCGATCTTTTGCTCAACATAAAGGTTTGCGCCCTGCACGATGGTCATGACCGTGATGAGCGTGGCCACACCCATAGTCAGTCCTAGGATTGTGAGCGAAGCACGTAGCTTGTGCCCGCGCAAGGCACTGAAGCACTGGGCAAGATTGTCGCTGACGGTGAGCATGGCGGTACAGAAAACTTGTCCAGTTACCCTATCAAATCCTGCGAAGGGTGAAATGTGAGTTGCCCAAGCTACTGGGACCATCTCTAAGAATATACGAATGGAAGGTGGCCGAGATTACGTTGTCCAAGGAACGTCGCTCTTTCGGTTCACCGCCCCTCCGGTCAGCAAACATAGCATCCAGCGCGCCCTCCCTGCCGACTACCGAGAAGTTGGCCAGAACGGCGTTCGAGGAGATCACTGACGATGTCCTCGAACGGGACTTCGGGACAGCGAAGAGAGGCTGAGCGTTATCATCCAGTGACCCGAATGAAGTCATAGCCGTAAATCAGGAGCAAACTCGTCTCACACCATAACCCCTTGACGTCTGCTCGGCTTTTTTCCTAGATTTCGTTAGGTGCCCTCCCATGAGTAGTCTCCTCAGTGCCCGCGTCTTCCCAAGTGGCACGATCTGTTGGTTCCTCGGATTAGTGGCCATCTTTGCCTATTATGCAAAGGCATGGGCGACACTGAGAAAACCTGCAGTACTCATAACAGAAATTCCTGAGACCCCTAACTGGCCACCGGCCGCGTCGAAGGGAATGCGTTTTCTCCAATTCGGAATCGGTGGTTCTGTCGTCGTCTATATGCTGGTCGGTGCATTCGAGTCGCCTAGCGGCGCCTTGATGACTTTGGCTGGCGCGCTGCTCGGGCTAGGCGGGGCGGTGGCTGTCGCTGTAGTTGGCGCAGGATTCGTAGCACTCTGGCATCTTTGGAAAGAGCTTGTTTTGCAATTGCGTCAAGCAAGGGTCGCTCGATTGCTCCTGTCTTTGCCGCTGGCTCTTGTCGGGCTGGCTGCAGGCCTTGGGGCTTTTGTCTTGCTTGGCTGGATAACAGAAAAACTCCCGCGTGTTCTCAACTTCTTGTACCGGGGGTTATTTTGGATCTTCATTGCCGCCGCGTTTTATTTCCTCTGGTCGGGGCGGAGCCATGTCGCCTTGTTCCTACGACTGATCCTTTTGGTACTCTTCACCGCCATAATCTCTGTTTCGGTGGCTCTCGTTTTGTGGTGGGCTTGTTCGCAAGCGACGTACCTCATGATCATTTGCCTGTTTTCTGTCGGAGTGATTAACACGTTGTTTTATGCTGCGTTCGTTCGCGATTCCGCCCTCGCTGATAATCTGATAGATCCTTCGACTCACCCGCCTCGCCATTTCTTTCGGTGAAAACCTCTCGTCGCTGGACGTTCCAACACTCCAATCAGCCGTACCGAGCCCGCGGGGTTATCGGACACACGCGTATTAGTCCGAACTTGATTGCATAACAATGTCGGCTCCCTCGACCGTACACTGTGGTTGCATAACGACCATAGGTTCGGATGGAAGGAGCCGAACATGATGTTGATAGGTGTAGATTACCACCCGAGCTTTCAGACGATTGCATATTTTGTGGAAGAAACTGGCGAGTATGACGAACAGGAACTGAACCACAGTGATGGACAAGCCGAGAAATTCTATCGAGGCCTGAAGCAGCGAGGAATCTGTGTACGGGTAGGGATGGAGGCTACCGGACATTCACGCTGGTTCGAGCGGCTACTAGCTGAATTGGGCTTCGAGCTGTGGATCGGCGATCCTGCGGAGATCAAAGCCAAGCGAGTGAAGAAGCAGAAGTTCGACCGCGAGGACGCCCGACTTTTACTCAGGCTGTTGCGGGAAAATAACTTTCCGCAAATTTGGGTGCCGGGTCCGGAGAATCGGGATCTGCGACAACTGCTGTGGCACCGGCATCGGTTGGTGCAGATGCGCACCCGAATCATGAATCAGCTGCATGCGCTAGCGATGAACGAGGGCTATTGCTGGAAGAAGAAACTATTCAGCGAACAAGGACGAGTAGTGTTAGAGAAACTCTCGTTGGCTCCTTGGGCCAGTCGCCGCCGGCAAGAGTTGTTGGAGTTGCTCGATCGTATGAATCCAACGATTGAGGAACTAACCGCAGCCGTCGAGCGGGAAGCCAAGAAGCGGCCTGAGGCAATGCGGCTGATGACTCACCCTGGTGTTGGTCCGATTACGGCACTGGCCTACGTGTTGATCATAGGAACTCCGACTCGGTTTCAATGCGGCAAGCAGATCGGCACGTACGTGGGTATGATTCCGTGTGAGAAATCCAGTGCTCGCAAGCAGCGACTGGGACACATCAGCAAGCAAGGCAATTCGTTGTTGCGCTTCTTGTTGGTGGAAGCAGCCCAAGCCGCAGCGCGTGTTCATCCTGATTGGAGACGTCGGTACATGCACCTGGCGATGCGTCGACACAAAAGCATTGCGAAGGTAGCGATGGGACGCAGGCTGGGGGTTCGGTTGTACTGGATGTGGCGGAATGGTCGTGAGTATTCGCAGTCTTTAGAGTTCGGTTCGTACGCGGGACAGCTCGGTACCGGAGATGGCGTGAAGTAGTGCGCCGTGCACTTGAGTGGGCGTCCCGCTCCCTGCAAGGGGAGTTTGAATTACTAATCATGGTCGAAGTACCGATCGAAGAGATGTTTAGGTCGGACTGAAGCCGACCGAAAGATTATGAGCGAGCCGTGGTCGTCGATGCAGCGGTCAAACTTGAGCCGGGAAGACCACTCTTAGGAGTGAATGGAGAGGTGTGCTCAAAAAGTATTTGACAGAGCCGACATTGTTAGAGATGACAGAGCCGACATTGTTAGAGATCTCCGGTTGCCGAAAAATCAGGATTTAGGCCATCGCTGTAAAAGAATTGAGATAAGCTCTGGGGGCACGGAGAGGAATACCAAAAAAGCCATAAGGCCCAGCCCACATCTAACCGCGTAGGGATCGTTTCATTGTCGACAAATTCATTGTGTTCGGGACCGGAGAAACATAGGATGTGCCCACTTAGTCTCGACTTGCAGATCCAGACAAATCCAAGATGCCTGATGATGAGGCCATAGTGAGTTCGCAATGAAACACTTGATGCCGCTCGTTATCTTATCCTGTTTCATCTCCTGGGTTCCCGTCGCCAGGGCATCCGAGAATGAAGGGGTTGAACTCAAGTTAGGGAAAGAATGGAAGCGTGCGTTCAGTGCTCAAACCAGGCAGGCAACGATTCTCGAATTTATTCGCGAAGGAGACGATATAAATCACTGGGAGGAGTTGGTGACGATTCAGAACGTTGGATCGCGTAAATCTTCCCCCGAAAAATTGCTGGACAAGCTGAAAGCGCTCCGTGAAACCGAGTGTCACGGTGCAACGGAATGGAATGTAATCCAAAAAGACGAAAACAGCATTTTGTACGAATGGCACGCAAACCCGTGCGCCGGCTGGCCGGAGCAAGTTGAAATCGCCAGAATTATGTCAGGGCAACGCAATTCATTTTTCCTTCACTACGCCGCAAAAGTCCACGAACTGACCGCTGAAACTCGAGTGCTGTGGATCAAGACGTTTTCGGAAGCCACCCTGGATTCCGAGGCCAGTGCGCTTGTCCCATCTGCAGGAAGAGATGACGTGGACGAAGTCGTTCCGTTTCCAATGGAACAGGTCATGACCGCTTTGAAGCCCGCCATGGAGAGCCAGAACTGCTATGTCACGGAGTCGACGACCAACCACATTGAGTGCAAGCGTCACCGCGTGTTTGCGAATAACCGGCAGACTTCAGGTGGCGAGAGCGTAACAGCCGTGCTGGAAGCAAATGGCGACCAGACGCAAGTTCGAATCACGACCGGCCTCGGTTTCTACGGGCGATTGGCAAAAAGCAACTGGTCCACACCCATCTACGAACAGATGGTACAGCGCCTGCAAGAATCTGCTCTAACTCCACCAACCAATGCAGCTATATCCGAGGCTGCAGGTGCCCCAGCGGGATCTGCGCAGGACAATACTCCCGTAGTTTACGCAAACTGGGGATACAACCCTGCGCCACGTGCGCACCTCGAGTTGAAAGAAGCGGGACGAAAACCAGGCCGGCACGGCACAGTGATTACCTACCATGCGGAAGGCTCCGGATTCCCCACTGAAAAAACCTATTCGCTCTGGATGATGCAATCCGGAGATCATAAGACGGTTCGCCTTTTGACCGGCTATCAGGCAAACGCGGCTGGCTTGCTAATCTGTCCGGGGCAAACGCAACCCGGCGATCCTCCGCAACCGCATTCGCATTGCTTTCCTCTCGAACGCGCATCAATCGATGTCGATAACTACCACAACGGGGAACCGGTGAACATTGCCATCATTTCGACCGACGGTGCCGTGCGAGCCTATGCGCGCGCCTACCCTTTCCCGATCCAAGCCCAGGATGGAAAGTGCACTTTGAACGTGGAGATCGCAAACTCTAAATTCAGTTCGTTCATCATTCGCGGGGCCGGGTTTGAACCAAACGAGAATATTAAGACTTCGTCCAGCTTCGGAGACAGCGCGACCCCGGGCACTCAACAGGCTTCCCCCACAGGAGAATTTGCTGTGACCGTTCAGGCCAACTCATCCGGGCAAAACTCCGGTTCGTCCACTTTCACTGCCACGGGAGATTCGTGCCATCCCATCGTCACCTATGAATCAGGGAAAGCAGCAAAGAAGATACAGTGAATCGAGCCGTTTCTCCGCAAGCGTTCCCTATCATCCGAAGCCGGCACCTTCCTTTGAATGTTATTGCGGATGGAGAGACACTGCTGGCGGCAGGGAGAATACGTAGATCCTAAATACTCCCTTCTTCCAATAAACGATCACGGCACGACCGTTGTCACTCAGCTCCATACTAGGATCGACCACTTCATTCCAGCGCTTACTGGTAGAGTCCGGGTGCGGGCGAAAACGCGGGGAGGTTGCGATCGTTGTGCCCGTGGCGGCATCCCACAAGCGGAATCGCTGCTCCAGAGTTTCATTCCACCGACCTGAGCTTAGCCGTTCCTTAGGGATGTATGCTAACCATTCCTTGTCTGCATAATCAAAGAGCCTACAGGTCCTCGGGTCGAATAGACCGACCACACGCACTACAAATGAAATAGGACTTAGCGTCGGGACTTTTATCGACGAAACGATTTTCCTTTGAATGTCGGCCACAACCAGGGCACGTCAGTCCTACAGCTCTCAACGACCTCGAAAGCTCATAGCATCGAAGATTGTGCACCTTCATCAATTCCTCATTTTCTTCTTCGCGCCGGGCCCGCAGCTTGTCGAGCTCCTCTCTTAGTTGCTTAATCACTTGCTTCCGGCTGTCCGGCTGTAGGGTCTCTAGCGTCGAGGTTGCGTCGGCGACACTTAGAAGTCTTTTTGATACTTCTCCAAGTACTTTCCAAACTGCTGGTGGCTCACACCACCATGTGAATTGGACTTTACTGAAGCCACGTTCGATGAGGAGTTCATAGGTCGTTCCATCTAACCCCATAACTGTTTCGGGAACAACAGAGATGACTTGATGCTCCAAAATATCCAGAATTTCCCTTACTTCAGTGGGAGAAACCTCCTGCCTCCAGCTGATGCCCTTCGTAATTTCCTCGCAGTTATCGACAACAAGGCCCCCACGTACCCCTGCAATTAGAGCGAATTCTTCCACATTGAATGGCGGTGTTTTTTGACAGACCAAGAAATATTTTGCGCGGCCGTCTGCGTCGTAATCCTCCCGCAGGTGGGCGCATAATTCTCCCTCAAAGGAGGGTTTCTCTTTTAGAGCCACTAGGAGTTTGCTAGTGATTTCGTGTCCCATATTTTCTGATTGTTTCAATAATGTGAGCTTTTTGCCACCTTAGGCTGCCAGGAGCACCAGCCCGGTAAGCTTGATGGTCCAGGTAGGTCCCGGTACCGAGACTGCCGGTCATGCGGGCTTGAAATCGAAGTAGAATTGCCTCATTGAAATTCGCGCGATTCACAGGTCCATTATTGCTGATGATTGGTACGATGAATTCTGAAGTATGTTTTCGTTCGATTCCGGGGGCTTGTGTGGCTATGCTTTTTCCGTTCGCGCAGATTCATCGTGCGAATTCTCCGGAGCTAACGTGGTTGGAAAACTCGGAGCAGTATGAGATGGCAGAGCAACAAGCTTCATTTTAAGAAGACATGAACACGTCGCAACAACGCTTTGGAGTCTTCTCTCCTCTATTTGATTCCCATCCTGGGTATTTGGATCTCCTGCATCTTGATCTGCGGCGGAACAAGCTCGCAGTTTCTAGAGTTATCGAGTGCTGTCATTCCTCTCCCGATCCGCTTCCAGACATAAACCGATTGCTCGATCAAGAGAACTGGCGCCCTCACCTCGTCGCCGCCGTGGCCTTATCCGCTCTTGGCTATAGCCAAGTGGCTTTCAAGAAACTCTGGGATGCATTTGATGCTGGGAGTTGGGTGACGCCGCAGCTAGCAGTTGTCGCATATCTTCGTGATCCTGAATTTTCAGGTCAGGCCAGAACGCGAGTGCAAGCTCGCTGCCCTATAGATGTTTCTCGCCTTGCAACGTATGGCCCTCTAGAACGCCATCTCGCGTTCGGACCTGCGGGCCCACTTGAGCGTTCCGCGAAAGCGGCCGGAGCCCTGATCCATCTTCTGAATCTCCTTGGGCCTTTGGATTGGCTCACGACTGAACTCGCGTCTCCCGATTTGGCAGCGTTGTTGTCAGCAGACCGGGATCATGCATCTCTGATCGCCAAGACCTGGCTAGAATCACTGAAAGCCATATTAAAATCCCTTGCCATAGATACAGCCTGATGACCCTGCTCTCCGGAACGCGCACGTAAGTCCGCGCATGCTAGGTTTCCTGCAACCTCAAGAATCTCTATTTCGAGTCGTTGAAGAAAGGGCTGACGAAACCAGCCGCGGGCAATCGGGTCCTGATTTGGCCACTCTCTGCGCGCCGCCGCTTGATTAATAATGATCACGCGTTCGCTCTTGGCCTGATCGTCCCAGTTGAAGTCTCGCCCGGCTTTCAGACGCATTCCCATGGTCTGCAGATAGCCCGGTGTGACAACCGAGACCATCACATCGAGGTCGTCACCCGCTTTGTGTGCTCTCCCTTTTGCACTTAAGTCCCAACTCCGTCCGCGCTCGAAAGGCAGGTTGTCGGTAACGGCGACAGACTGTACACCGGGAATCGCCTGCGCCTGACGAACCATCTCTTGAAACTTACTTGCACGCTGCTCGCTCGGGCTGTTGCCATCATTGTCCGGCTGATAGTCCATTCGAATCGACGAGACCCGCTCTGGTTCAAATCCCAGGTCCACTTGCAAGACCTGCAGGAAGCTCCGTAGTAATAATCCTGCGGAGGCAATCAACACGCAGGCTAGTGCCACCTCGGCAACAACAAGTGTCGTCCTCAGCCGTCCATGTACATGGCCGCCGCTCCTGCCTTGGCCCTGGCTCTTCAATATCTCTTGCAGGTCTTCGTCCGTGATCTTCAAGCCGGGAAGCAACCCGAGAACCAACCCGACACTCAAGGCGAGCACAAGGGTCCAAGCTAAGACCGCACCATTCACGCGCACCGTGCTCATCAGCGGCAAATCCCCTACATTTTCATGAACGAGGAACATTGTGACTGCATAGGCGAGTGCTAATCCGACTGCCGCCCCCGCTCCAGAGAGCACAAGGCTCTCGGTGACGAGTTGCCTTACCAATCGTCCGCGCCCTGCGCCGAGCGCAACGCGCATAGCAAACTCTTTTCTGCGAGAGGAAGCGCGTGCCAGCAGCAAGCTTGAAAGATTGACGCACACGATCAGAAGAATCAGGCCGACTGCGCCCCACAATAACTCCAGCGGCCGCCGCAGTTCCCCGCTCACATGCTCCTTTAGTTCCACAATGGCAGGCTCGTAATCCGTAACACCGCCCAGCTTTAGTGTGTCGCGTAGATTGGGAAGAAGTGTTCTCGCCTCCGCCTCTGCTTGCTCGACAGACACGCCATGCCTCCGGCGCCCCACCAGCGCCAACACATGTCCCCAATCCTTTACGTTTTCCGGAATTACAGGAACAAAGTAATCGAGCTTAGCGCCCGGACTGAATACACTGCCGAAATCGAAGTTTTCAGGAAGCACACCAACGACTGTGCATGTGTTCTTATCCAGCCTGATGGTCTTTCCAATGATTCGAGGATCGCTGTGGAACTGGTTCCTCCAAAATGCATCACTCAAGATCACCACGGGCGCCGCACCCTTCACGGCATCGCTCTCTGCAAACTGGCGCCCCATTCGAGGCTCCACGCCGAGCATGGAAAAGAAGTCCTGCAGTACCCAGACACCAGCGACAGGTATTGGATCAGCGCCGCTTTGCATCAGCTTGGTCTCGCCTACTTGCAGATACGGGATGTAGCCCGAGACATACTGGAGCGATTTGTTGTAGCGGCGATATGCGTCCCATCCCTCCACGCGAAAACTTGTTTCCCCCAGGCTACCTTTACCAAAGTTGCCGGTTATCCAGAGCAGCTCATGAGCATGATGGAAAGGAAGAGGGCGCAGGAGGATTGTATTTACTACGCTGAATACGGCGACGTTGGCACTGATGCCTAACGCAAGAATCAGCACCGCCACACATGTGAACCCGCCGTCTCTCTTCAGCACGCGAAACGTATAACGCAGGTCCTGTCTCAGGTTGTCCCAACTCTGCCCGGGTCGAAGGTCCTCGCACTGCTCAAGCGTGTTTTCCACCCCGCCAAAATCGATCATCGCATGTCTCCGCGCTTCGGCTGGTTCCATCCCGCGTCCCAGGTAGATCTCCGTGAGCCGCTCAATGTGTTCGCGCATCTCTTCCTCGAGGTCTTGCGTACGCTTGCCTCGGAAGAGAAAGCGAAAACGCGTCATCCACTCGTGCAACATGTTGCGCATTACCCTTCTGCCTTTGGGCTAAGCACTAGCCCGATGGCCGAACTCAGACGGTCCCACTGCTGCAACTCTGCCTTCAATTGCTTCCTACCCGCTGCGGTTAACACGTAGAACCTCGCTCTGCGGTTATTCTCCGAAGTGCCCCAGCTGGAGGTGATCCAGCCCTTGTACTCCAGCCGTTGTAGCGCCGGATACAGCGAACCCTGTCCAATTTGCAGAACGTTCTGAGAGAGTTGATGGATGCGGGTGGCGATTCCCCAGCCATGCATGGCCCCTTGGGCCAGGGTTCTAAGAATCAAAACATCTAGCGTTCCTTGCAATAAATCAGTGGATGGTGGCACGCACTCTCCCCTCGACGTTCGACAATAGAGTGCATGCACCCTTGTCGGATGTCAACAGGAAGATACGCGAGGCGGCTGACATTTGTTCCATGGCCTAGAAGATCCCAGGGAGAAGAGTGGCAGTCTAAATGAGACAAGAAGGAATTCGTCACTCACTCAGTACCGAGAAACGCGCTACTGGTTAGGAGATCGGGGACAGGATCACGCTTTTCGCCGCGGCAGCGGAGGCCGCTTCCAATGGCGAAGAGCAAACGCAAACGAGTTCCGAAGACGGTCCTCAAATTACCCGATCTAGAACAATCGAAATCTGCGGTCTTGAAAAGCCTAACGTCGACGAGTTCAAAGCGCTCGTACGACCATGCCATTCGTGAATTCATCGACTGGTACTGTTCGGAGCCCAGGTTAGCCTTCAACAGGACTGTGGTCACACGCTACCGAATCGCACTCGAACAGCACCCGTATGCTCCGTCGACGATTAACCTAAGATTGGCGGCGATACGCCGGCTGGCGTATGAAGCGTCCGACTGCGGATTACTTAGCCCGGATCTTGCGGCAGGCATTCGGCGTGTGAAGGGTGTCCGGCGGCTGGGAGTGCGTGTCGGGAATTGGCTGACGGCCGAGGAGGGCAAGAAGTTACTCGGCGCTGAAACAGCTGACACTCTTCGCAGCCGACGAAATCGTGCTTTGCTCTCGCTTCTCATCGGCTGCGGCCTCCGGAAAGCTGAGGTTACAAACCTACGGTTAGAGGATCTCCAGCTTCGCGAGGGCCATTGGGTCATCGCTGACCTGAGGGGAAAAGGTGGGCGGCTACCTTGTCCGGAGTCAGGCAGGAGTCGGTGGTCTTTCCTTCTTTGCAAGTCAGCGCCGCAGGATCAAAATCGCACGCCAGTGGATCTGAGATCATGCCATCGGCGACTCCGTCCTTAGCGTCACACTGCTTCAGAAGAGAATCGATGATCAGCTTGCGGTCCGCGTCTGTAATGGCCTGGGCGATGATGGGTTTGCCTTCGGCGTCTTTGGGCGCAATCTGGTTGAAGGCGACGGGGATCCATTTTCCGATGGCCAGATTCGATAGGCCGGTGCGCATGGCGGGATCGCCGGAGATGATCCCGTCGAACGTGCCAGGATAGCGCTGCGAGACAATCATGCCTTCACGGCCGCCGGTGGAACACCCGGCGAAATACGAATAGGCGGCGGGCTTGCCGTAATACTGTGCGATCACCTGTCTGGCCAGCGGTGCGACTTGGGCGTTCGCGAGATAGGCAAAATCCAGATAGGCCTGCTGATCTTTCATGAAATCGAAATCGAACGGTCCTCGGTGGCTTGTGTGGCCGGTGTCCGTGCTGACCACAGCGAATCCGCGCACTAGCCCCGGTGTGTCGCCGGCAGCGGTTAGTGCGAGTGGGGGGAACACAACGCCGTTGCCGCCCCCGCCGCCTTGCATCAGGAAATCGCCATTCCACTTGTCAGGCATTGCCAACGCGAAATGGATGCCAAACTCCTCGCCACCTATTCCGATGCGATGGTTTATTACACCTTCGACGCGACAGTAAGCCGGAAGGGGCGCGCTGTGACCGGGCCCATAGGGATTCGGCTCCGTGGTTCCGGCGGCAATCGACACCGCCTTGGTGATTTGAATGCCAGGACTTTTAAAGTTCATCATGCTGACGCATGGATTCACCATTTGCGCTCGGGCAGACGAAGCCAGCGCGAGTAGGGACCACACGACTATCCGGTATTTCGAAAACATAATTGATGTTGCCTCGCTTCCTAGTTGCAAGATTTTCTCAACGTGCCGTAGGCCAGAGACCATACTGATAAGACCAACTACTGCACTGGAAACGAATAGATGCTGATGCTGAAGGGCGGGAGGGACATCGTATCCGGTACGGGTGTTAGTTCCTGCTCCTGCACTTCCACTTCGGGCTTTTGTCCCACGATGTTCACGGCGGTGAGCTTATCGGGCGCCATTCGCCAAAGATGACCCTGGCTTGCGACCTTCGTACCGTTAATGGTGAGGTTCAGACTCTGCTGGGAATCGGACGGGTTCAGCACTGCAAAGGTGAGAGTTTTGTGATCGTCACTGAGAGCCGCGCTCACATCCAGAGGATAGGTGTCACTGCCGGGATTGACCGCGGGTTGGTCTCCGCCTGCGGGGAAGATCGGCTTGGGCTGAGGGGAATCACCGGAGACTTCCACCGGAATGGTACCGAAATGATCGCGATACATTTTGAACAGAAGACCCGTGGGGCTGAGCACGGCGCGAGTGCGGTCCTCGTTGATCATGGCTGTGGCGAAGGTGAACGCACCCATCTGGAAGATGTCGGAGTGGCGGAACATCTCATGGAATGCCCACGCATAGGCGGGGACGGTTTTGTATGAGCCAGGAGGCGAGTCCCGGTCCATGTAGGCCCATTCGTCGATGGCGATCGGCACTGGTTTGGCCTCGAGCGCCGGAATCAGCTTTAGATACTCCTGATAATGCTCGTATTTCACGCGGACCTGTGTAGCCGGCGCACGCTCCCACTCGATCAGTGATTGCGGACCGATATTTACCTTCTTCTCCAACTTCAGATCGGTGTGCATATTGCTCGAAGAGTAGAAGTGCTCGCTGAGCATGTCGATGTAGTCCAGACAGTGGGCGAGCATGTGGCCGCTCCAGTCCGCTGTTGACAGATAGTCCGGAACGAACTTGCCCCCGATACGTTTGGACTGATTCGCTCCGGTCATCACGTCGGGCATCGCGCCGCCAGCAATCAGAATGATCGAGAGGTCCACCTTACGCATAGCTTTGGCGAACAGGACGTGTTTGAGTTCGAATTGTTCGATGGACATGGCGCCCATCTGGTAATCGCCCCAGGGTTCGTTGCCAATGCCCCAGGACTTGACGTTGTAGGGCTTGGGATGACCATTGGCAGCGCGCCATTCGCCCATGGGCGTGGTGACCGCACCGTTCGTATATTCCACCAACTCTCTCGCCGACCATTCGTCGCCAAAGCCGGCATTCACTGTGATGTACGGTTCCACATCGAGAAGACGGCAAAGTGTCAGAAACTCATCCGTGCCCACATCGTTGGGCTGCACAGCATGCCAGACCGGATCGTAGATAGGAGGGCGCATATCGATATCGCCGACAGCATTGCGCCATTCGTGCGCGGAGACGAAGTTGCCCCCCGGGAAGCGATACAGCCCGGAGTGGAGTTGCTTCAATGCTTCGATCACTTCGCCGCGGAAACCTTCAATGTTGTCGGCCGGCATCAGCGAAGCAGCTCCAACATGAAACGCGCCTACGCCCGTACCGGTGATCTCGAGTCGCGCGTCGTCGCTGTCGGCTTTGGCG
The DNA here is from genome assembly GCA_963709705.1 of Candidatus Acidiferrales bacterium. Classification (GTDB taxonomy): domain Bacteria; phylum Acidobacteriota; class Terriglobia; order Acidiferrales; family UBA7541; genus Acidiferrum. The sequence continues at coordinate 13,005 of CAVPXU010000008.1, read as the reverse complement.
ACGAAAGCGAGCGGGAACTTACGGTAAGTGAAGCCTAGAGTGGGAATCGTTACCGTCTGCTGGTCGCCTGCTTCGTTGCCCCAGACCAGCGTCACTTTCACCGTCGCTGTCGGGCTGCCTGCGAGAACGATCCTGCCTGTGTAGGCTCTCCCGTTTCGTACGGCCAGGCCAGACTGCATAAATCCATGCAGTTCCGTTTTGTCGAGTTTTACCAAGGGTGAGTGGTCGCCGGTGTACGGATTTTCGTGTCCATCGTGATGAACTCGTCAGCTACCATGGGCGTCCAGTGGCGCAAGGGCCCGCGGCGACGCCAAGAAGGTGTAGGTGGCTCTTCCGGCGGTTGCGAAGAGATCGGATAATAGAATTTACGATCCGCGAGCATTTCGGCGCAAACACCTTCGTTGACGAGATTCCCAGCGTGCTCGAGGAACTGCCCGTAGATGTATTTCGAGATAGGGTGGCTAGTCTTGGAGGCGTCGATGGTGGCGTGAACCGGCTGAGTTTGTGGAAAAGCAGAACTGGAGAACAGAAGCACTGCGAGTAGGATGAGTTGCTTTGCGTAAGTGAGATTCTCGGGTTTCGAACGCACGCTATCGTGCCTCCTGTTCCTATTCCGGTAAAGTTCTCGCTCCCTTGATCTGAAACGCTCCAAGCACAGTAGGAGCGCCAGTATTTGGCTGGCCGCCCCCGATCGACAACGAATATTTGCCTTCGGCGATGATCGGATCGCCAGCTTCGGTGACCATGCTCAGATCACGGTCTTTCAGTTCGAAGCGCACATTCTGCGACTCGCCGGGCTTCAGCCGCACGCGCGTGAATCCGCGCAGAGCACGCAGCGGCGCTCCCGGCAGATTCGGGAAGCTGAGATAGAGCTGCACGACCTCGTCGCCCTCACGCTTGCCGGTGTTGGTAACCGTGAGTTCCGCGATGAGCGGATCGCCGGCGTTGATTGCCTTTTTCGGGAGGCGAAGCCCGCGATAGGAAAATGTGGTGTAGCTTAGGCCATAGCCAAAGGGGTAGAGCGGCTTGCCTTCGAAGTAGCGGTAAGTGCGGCCCTTCATGGCGTAGTCTTCGAACGGCGGCAACTGGTCGATTCCTGTGTAGAAGGTGACAGGGAGTCGGCCCGCCGGATTGTTCGCGCCGGAGAGCGTTTGCGCAATGGCGGTGCCGCCCTCCTCGCCCGGATACCAGGATTCGAGAATGGCATTGACGTGTTTGTTGGCCCAGTTCACGGCGAGCGCACTGCCATTGGTCAGCACGAGGACCACGGGTTTGCCAACGGCCGCGACCGCTTCGAGCAAGTCCTCCTCGGGCTTGGGAAGATCGATGCTGGTGCGATCTCCACCCTTAAATCCTTCCTCGCTGACCGGCATCTCTTCGCCCTCCAATTCGCTGGTGATGCCCAGAACAGCGACGACGACATCAGCGCCCTTCGCCGCTTGAATGGCTTCGGGACTGGGCCGCGGATCATATTTCGACCAAATCAACTGCGCCATCAATGGCCCGGCGCTGCCTTGCCCGTAACCAACTTTGAGGTAGGCCTTCTTCCCCTGCTCGAGGTGAATGTGTCCGGCTCGCACCTGTGGCGCTTCATCGGCACCGACCCAGCCGCGGGCCAGTGGTTTGCCATCGACCTCGACTCGCGCGAACCCGCCTTGCAGACGCACGCCGACGGTGTAGTCACCGGTTTCGGTTGGGGTGAGGAAGCCGCTCCACTCGATGCGCAACGGATATTTGCCTGCGGCTTCCTGGGGGATATCCTCCGCCTTCAAATCTAGGTTGTTCACCGTCCGTTCCGTCAGGACCGTTCGTTGCGGCCCCCACATTTCTCCGGTAGAAAATTCCACGGTGAGCCCTGGGCGGCCTTCCAAAGTGGCGAGAAACGACCCCGGAATGACATCGCCTTCATAACGCAAGAATTGCGTTCCGGGCACAGACGTGACTTGTGCGTCGGGAAATTCCGTTTTGATTCCGTCCAGCACGGAAACCGTATGCGTGGGCCTGCCGTTGTAGTTGCCGAGCAGATAGCGGGTCTGGTCGGCGACTGGGCTTACGACAGCGATCTTGATTCCGCTTTTCTTGAGCGGCAGAGTGCCGTCGTTCTTGAGCAGAACCATGGACTCGTTGGCAAGCGCACGGGCCAGTTCGCGGTGCGCGGGACTGTCGAGCTCCTTTTCGTCGATCTTTGCATACGGAACCATCTCCGGGGGATCGAACATGCCAAGCTTCATACGTGCTGTGAACAGTCGAATCAAGGCCGTGTCGATGTCGCTCTCCTTCAGAAAGCCCTTGTTGTAAGCGTCGAGGTAGGGCTTGTAGTCGCGATCGTCTTTGATGTCCGCGTAGTTCAGGCATTCGTTATCCATGCCGCGCTGGATGGCCAGGGCGGAAGCTTCCGGTTGCGTCTTGGCGAAGTGGTGATCGCGAAAGATGTTGACGATGGCGGCGCAGTCAGAGACCACGTAGCCCTGGAAATTCCATTTGCCCCGCAACTGGTCCTGGAGCAGAAACTCGTTGACGCACGCGGGCTGCCCGTTGACGCTGTTGTAGGCGCACATGACCGAGCCAGCCTTGCCTTCGGTGACCGTGGCCCGAAAAGCGGGCAAATAGGTGTCCAGTTCGTCGTGCTTGCTGACTTTGACGTCGGCGGTGTGGCGCGTCGGCTCGGGCCCGCTGTGGACCGCGTAGTGCTTGGGCGTGGAAATGGCGCGATAGTATTTCGGATCATCGCCCTGCATTCCGGTGACGTAGGCCACGCCCAGGCGCGCGCTCAGGAATGGATCCTCACCGAAGGTTTCCTGGCCGCGTCCCCAGCGAGGGTCGCGAAAGATGTTGATGTTCGGCGCCCAGAAGTCCAGACCTTCCTGGGCGCGGCTGTGGCCGGCGCGCTCAAACTGTGCGCGCTTGATGCGTGCTTCAATGCCGATGGCGATGGCCATGCGATGGATGGCGTCTGTGTCAAACGTAGACGCCAGGCCAACCGGCTCGGGAAACTCCGTGGTGCCGCTGGAGGCAACACCGTGCAGCGCTTCGCTCCACCAGTTGTAGGCGGGGATGTGCAAGCGCTCGATGGCGCGCGACTGGTTGGTCAATTGGCTGACCTTTTCCTCTACGGTCATGCGGTGCACTAGGTCCGCGGCGCGCTGTTCAGGTGGCAGCGAAGGGTTGAGGTAGGCCGGGGGAGCGGAATTTTGCGCGTACGCGCAGCTTGCGAACAAGAGAACCGCGACTTCGACAAGTGCCTTACAGTTAGGTTTACGCATGTTCGGAGTAGGCCTCTGGAGTTGACGCTCTTCCATCTTCCAACCTGCACTAAACGGCTGCATTGTTCATTGGCTGGTTTGCTGAAAGAGCCTTGGTGCAAAATCCTTGAGATCGCGGCGCCAGGTTTGCCACTCGTGGTCGGTGCCGGATGATTCGTAGAAAACATGTTGGATGTTTGCTTCGAGCAGCGAGGCGTGCAACCTCTGCAGGCCGGCGCGCAAGCGCTCCGGCTCGGCTGTGCCGACGCCGAGCCACAGCAAATGGACTTTTTTGGCAAAGGTGGCGGGATTCGCAAATACGCCGTTGTAGTCGGTTTTGGGATCGAGTTTGCGGTCTCCAAGCAAAAGCATACCGCCGGCCCCGCTGAATCCTCCGATGTAGGAAAAGAGATCCAGATGATCGAGTGTGATTTGGAAAGTTTGCATTCCCCCCATGGAAAGGCCAGCCATGGCGCGATGGTCGCGATCGGAAAGTGTCCTAAAGTTGGAATCGATATACGGGATCAGCGCCCGCGTGACATCATCTTCAAACGCAGCGGCCATGTCCTTCATGGCCTTCAGCATTTCGGGTGACCCAAAGGGTTTTCCCGTGAAATCGGGCGCAGGTTGACCGGCGCGGCCAGCATAGCCGTAGGCCATCACCAGGATCATTGGTTTGCAGCTTCCAGCGGCGATCAGATTGTCGAGAATGAAATTTGCACGACCCTGTTTTGTCCATCCGGTCTCATCTTCGCCGGCGCCGTGCTGTAGGTAGAGCACCGGATAGCGTACTTTGGTCTCCTCGTCATATTTAGGTGGCAGGTAGACCAATGCATGCCGCCAGCTACCGGTCACCTTCGAGGTGTACCACACCTCACGAACCTGCCCATGCGGCACATCCTGAATTGAATAATAAGTAGACCCGGGCTCCGGCACTTCTACACCACTTGCGGGCTTACCGCCACCAAAGAACGCATGAGTGTTAGGATCGCTGACTTCTGCGCCATCGATGTTTAGTGTGTAGTAGTGGAACCCGGGGACCAAGGGAGTCGTGGTGACGGTCCAGAATCCGTCGGGCTGTTTGACCATGTCGACTTTCGGTCCGCTCCAGAAATTCAGCTTCACCTTTATAGCGTCGGGAGCTTTGATACGGATCTGCACTCTTCCCGTGCTGTCGACGCGGGGATATTCTGATCCCCAGACATTTGTCTCCGAGGGTTGATAATTGTCCGGGTCCTGTGCGCAACAATAAGTCACAAACAAGAACATCAAGATCCCGAGTCGCTTCATGCAGCTCTCCTTGAGGAAAGAACTGCGTCCACTGATCCGCAGGCTTTCAGCTTCTCGTTAACGTTAACGCTTGGGGGCCATAGTACACTCGTTCATGTCCTGTTCGTTGACTTTTTGAACGTGATCTTCATAAGATGTTTAAGGAATTCCACCACTTCCAACTGGCGTTTCGGGTGCGATCCGATGCAGGATTCCTCCCAACATGATCGAATTCAACCGCTCCATGCGGTTGTGCTGGCCCAGGCCGCGATGGCTCTACTGTTGGTCTTGGCCCCGCTCCTTTGTGCCGACACATCAGATCAAGGCAATAGATTCGTCTTCGAACGAGATAATCGAACCATCGTACTGGAGAGTTTCGGCCCAAATGTTCTGCGGGTGACTCTTAGTTCGGAGAAATCTGCGGCTCTTGGCCTGCCTGGCTATGGCATCGTCGGCACGCGCTCCATGGCTGGTTGGACGCACGAGCAAGACTCAGCCGGATACGACGTTGTTCGTTCGGCGCGAATGCTGGTCCGTATTGCTCCGAAAAATCTGCCCCACCAAAAGCAATGCCGCTCGACGAGTTGAACCAGTCCCTGAGAAACCGCTACTTCTATGGAGACTGGGGCCGGGGAACGCACAACGACGAAATCTTTATAGCGAACATTGCAGGCAAACCGCTGCTGAAGATGCTCCGATGGTCTATGGTTCCGAACGCATCATCCAACAACGCCGCGATGCAAGCGTCTGATGCCGCCTACCATATTTCTGCGACCTTCGACTCGCCCACCGACGAGCATTACTATGGCCTTGGCCAACAGCAACAAGGTCTCCTCGATTTGCGCGACCATCAAGTCAAATGCTGGCATGATTATGGGGCGATGGGCGGAGAGAACGTTTGCGTTCCCTTCCTCGTCTCCAGCCGCGGCTATGGTCTTATCTGGGACAATCCATCGAAAACCACCATCGATCTCGGCTTTAACCAGCAAAACGTTTGGTCCTCCGAAGTTGGCGACCGGGTCTCTTTTTTCGTGATCACGGGTGACCAAACTGACGACGTCTACCAGGGCTACCGCCAACTGACCGGCATCACCCACATGTTGCCGCGGGCGGTTTACGGCTACATACAAAGCAAGGCCATCTATCCGACGCAGGAACAACTCCTTGACGTCGCGAAGGCGTATCGCGATCGAAACCTGCCTCTGGATGTGTTGGTGGTGGACTTCCTGAACATGACCAAGCAAGGCGAGTTGGACCTGGATCGGACCCGCTGGCCCGATCCAGCCGCCATGAACCGGCAACTTCATTCGATGGGTATCAACACTCTCTTGAGCGTCTGGCCTCACTTTTCTGCTGGCACGCAGTTTTACGAGATGCTGCTTCAGAACGACTGGCTCATTCACACTGCCGATGGAACTCCGGATCCAGGCCGCTTCACGAAGGAAATCGGACCGAACCTTGATACCACGAATGCGGCGGCGGCGAAGTGGTGGTGGGAATCGATACGGGATCGTTATGTGAAACCGTACGGATTCGACTACATTTGGCTCGATGAGACGGAACCGGATATCGATCCGGCGAAAGATTTGTTCTCAATCGGGTCAGGAGCCCGGTATTACAACGTGTACCCGCTGTTCCATACCGCTTCAGTTTACGAAGGATTCCGCCGCGACTTCGGAGATGGCCGCCGTGTGATGATCCTAGCCCGCGCTGCCTATCTAGGCGCGCAACGCAACCGCACGGTGTTTTGGTCGAGCGACGTTGTTTCGACCTGGGACATGCTGAGACGTTCTATTCCCGCCGGCTTGAACTTTACTGCTAGTGGTATGCCTTACTGGGATACGGATATTGCCGGCTTTTTTCACCTAACGTGTCAGTCAACTATCGCTCTGCACACAAACCTCTCGTCGATTCCTCGGACGTTAGCGAAACCGTGGATAGGTATGAAGACTATCCTGAATTGTTCGTGCGCTGGTTCGAGTGGGGTGCCTTTCAGCCAGTGATGCGGGCACACGGCGAAAGAAAGCACAACGAGGTCTGGTCGTATGGCAAGCAGGCGGAGCCCATTCTTGAGAAGTATCTGCGCCTGCGCTATGAACTGCTCCCGTACATTTATTCACTCGCCTATGGTACCTACCAGACCGGCGCTCCGTTCATGCGCGCACTCTTCATGGACTTTCCGGATGACCCGAACGTAGCAGATATTCCGGACGAATACATGTTCGGACCGGCCTTCCTGGTGGCGCCGGTGACCGAGCAGGGCGCCACAAGCCGCAAGATGTACCTACCTGCAGGTTCGGATTGGTATAACTTTTGGACCAACGAACGGGTAAAGGGCGGCCAGTCGATCACTGTTGCCGCGCCAATAGACACCATCCCGCTGTTTGTTCGAGCTGGCTCCATCGTGCCGCTGGGTGTCGCAGTTCAGAGCGCACAGCAGCCGCAAGCGATTGCATCGGTGCATGTCTATCCTGGGGCTGACGCAGATTTCACGCTGTTCTCAGATGACGGAACTACTTATTCGTATGAGAAGGGCGGCGGTTCGGTCACCCGGCTTCATTGGGACGAGGCTGCGCATCGCTTGACACGCGACGGCACAGCCTGGACCGAATCGGCCGTAGCGGTCGTTGGCGTTGCGCATCCATGAACCGCGAACCATATCGTTCCGCCCTAAAGCCTCGGCACGCGCCTGTCTGTTTAGACTGACCTAGGCCCAGTGCGAAATGGCAATGGGAAGTAACCCAAGTAGCCGAAAAACGCGCTATTAGTACGGGTGGGTGTCGCAACTGGGGACGGGCCTAGCTATTTGGCGAGCGCGCACTGCAACGGTTTCAAACAGCGTTGTAACTCACAAAGGGAACCTCTAGTTGGAGCCACGGAATTCGGATCACAACAGTTCGTCGGAAGGTCGGCTATTCGTCGAAGTGACTCGCAACAGCCGCCCCACTCTACCCCTCCGTCGTAGAATTGCGCCCCGAGCGAAGGGCAATCCGGAAGTTATCGATTCGTCCGTCGGATTAGTACCGCTAAACGCGCTTGTATTGGCTGGTGCTGCCACCTTTCGGGTGCTCGGCTGTACAGAACTTATCTCGGAACGGTCTTTTGGTTCTGGTCCTTATACATGGGCATGGGTATACATGGGCATGTGCGGCTGACTTGCCCTCTGCAATTCGTTTAATCATGTGGTAATGATACATCTTTAGTGACTACGACCAGCTCGAAAGATGGTGACGCCAAACTAGAGGGCGGGTACAGGGCTGACTGTGGTGGCGGAATTGTTGCTGACATAGTTTGCGAATAACAAAACGGCGGGGGAAGCATCCTAGGAAGGGAGCGTTCAAAGAGATATCCACTGCAAACACCTGTGAGATCTTTCGCAAACAGAGGAGAAACGAGCCATGTCGACAGTTTTGATTACCGGAGCCAATCGCGGGCTAGGGTTGGAATTTGCCCGGCAATACTCCGCAGATGGATGGGATGTGATCGCGACGGCGCGAAATCCAAAACAGAGCCAAGAATTGGAGCGGTTGGCAAAAAACAAAAGCGTGTCTCTGCAAGCGCTCGACGTGGCCAGCGATGATTCCGTAAAGCATTTGGCGGAAGTGCTGAACGGCAAGCCCGTGGATTTGCTCATTTTAAATTCAGCCATCTTTACTCGCGACGGAAACAAACTTGGTGAGTTGAATTTTGTCGGTTGGCGCGAATCGTTTGAAACAAACGTTCTGGGAGCTGTGCGCGTTGCGGAGGCGCTGATCGATAATGTAGCGGCAAGCAAGCGAAAACAGATCGTGGCAATCAGCACTGGGATGGGCTCACTGCAAACGTTGGGCACTACGATCGGATTCGGATCGGCATACCAGTACAGGTCAAGCAAGGCGGCGTTGAACATGGCAATGTCGATTCTGGCAAAGGAGGTCGCGCCGCAAGCAATCAGCGTGCTGATATTCAGCCCGGGGTGGGTGCAGACTGATATGGGGGGCCCCAACGCAGCGTTGACACCCGAACAGAGCATTGCAGGAATGCGCAAAGTTCTCGAGGGCAATCCAATGGAATTGACGGGAAAATTCCTAAGCTACGATGGCAGTACCTGGCCCTGGTAGCTGGAATCGCGGCGTTTTTCCGGAAGAACGAAAAAGACCAGGCCTCGCAATCTTTTATGTCGTTGTAAAACCAAACAACGCTGGACTGTCACGGCAGTGGTCTAACAGGTTGTGCGAATCAGTACCGCTAAACGCGCTGCTGTTCAGGAGATTGAGGACATGATCATGCTTTTCGCCGCGGCGAATGGAGGCCGCTCGCCATGGCGAAAAGTAAACGTAAACGCACTCCGAAGACCGTCCTCAAACTACCCGATCTAGAACAATCGAAATCGGCCGTCCTGAACAGCCTGACTTCGGCGAGTTCAAAACGTTCTTATGAGCATGCCATCCGAGAGTTCATCGAGTGGTATTGCTCGGAGCCCAGGCTTGCCTTCAACAGGACTGTAGTCACGCGATACAGAATCGCACTCGAACAACATCCGTATGCTGCCTCGACGATCAACTTGAGATTGGCGGCGATACGCCGGCTGGCGTATGAAGCGTCCGATTGCGGTCTGCTCAGCCCTGATCTTGCAGCCGGCATACGACGCGTTAAAGGAGTTAGGCGGTTGGGGGTACGTGTAGGAAACTGGCTCACCGCAGAAGAGGGCAAGAAGTTGCTCAGTACTGAAAGCAGTGACAATCTCCGAAGTTGTCGTAATCGAGCTCTCCTCGCGCTCCTCATTGGATGTGGCCTGCGGAGGGCTGAGGTGACGACCTTACGGTTCGAGGATTTTCAACTTCGGGAAGGTCATTGGGTGATCGCTGATTTGAGAGGTAAAGGCGGACATATTCGCACGATTCCAGTTCCCGAGTGGGTAAAAGCAGCGGTCGACCGCTGGACGCTGGCAGCCAGGATCAACGCAGGCCCTCTCCTGCGATCGATCAACAAAGCAGGCAAGATTTGGGGAGACGGATTTACCCCCAAAGTGATCTGGGCAATTGTGAAAGCTAATGCGAAAAGCTGCGGTCTGCCAACAGTCGCACCGCACGATCTACGGCGTACCTGTGCACGACTGTGCCATCAGGCTGGCGGCGAACTGGAGCAGATTCAATTTCTTCTCGGTCACGTCTCCATCCAAACGACGGAGCGATACCTCGGGTGCAAGCAGCGTTTCCGCGATGCGGTCAACGATCACATTGGTCTGGAACCTGATCCGTCCTCATGATTCGGTGTTTGCGGGAATCGTAACTGCTAGCCGACATATCATTACCAATCCGGGCTCGATGAGTGACATAGTGATCTCCAAATGCTTGCGTGCGCACTATCTATATGAATGAAGCCCTCAGAGCGGGCTCACCGGAACGGGTGCGATCATGCAGGCACCGCGTTTGCCCGGCTCAAGCGCCGGCGAGAGAAAGTTATAGCTTCTGCTTGCCGATGGCCTTCAGGCGCGGCTGGAGCACCAAGTCGGCCGCTTCCTCAGCATCTTTGAGGAGCGTCTTTCGCGGGGTGCCTATCTGCGCACGCATGGTCAGCCCACGCGCTAAATCCGTGACTTGGATCGCGCGGACGGCCACAGGAAAGTCGGACGGGATTTCTCCAGCGGTGATCGCGTCCCGGAAACGACCTTCCACCAGCGCCGCACCGCCCGCGACCGCGCTCTGCAGGAACCACTGAACCTCAGCGTCGTTCACAAGCGGCGCGACGCACACCATAAGGCAGCCACGGGCGGACCCTCTCCCGGTCGCACTTTCGACGGCGTACCTCAGAAAGCCCGCGATCGAGTCGCGAAGACTCTGTGGCGAGAGGAGTGCCTTCGCGGCTGCTGCGCCCTTCCGTTCTGCGTACGCCTTAAGGACGCGCAAGAATATCGCCCGCTTGTCCCCAAAGACGGCATACAGGCTCGGCCGTCCCACACCCATCCCGGCGACGAGATCGTCAATCGTCACTCCGTCGTAGCCTTTCGACCAGAACACCTGAGTCGCCTTTTCCAGCGCCCCCGTCTCGTCGAAGCTGCGCGGTCGACCCCGCGGCCTAGCGGTATTTTGAATCATTTGGTTCAAAACTCATTGACAATGGCCATCCCACCAATATATAACCGAATAGTTCGAAATTAGCAAGCAGGCTCTGGCCGCCCGGGGCCTCACGACTCTACCTTAACCTTTCACCACGGAGACGCCCATGGAACATTCGATCGCGCTCGTCACTGGCACCACCTCCGGGCTCGGTTATGCCGCAGCCCGCACTCTTGCCGGAGAGGGGTGGCGCGAGATCATCGTCACCGGGCGCAGCCTGGCCCGGGTCCAGGAAACGGCCGCTCAACTCGCGGCTGAGACCAAGAAAAAGATTTTCACGCCGCTGGAGCTGAATCTGGACACGCCGTCCAGCGTTCAGTCCGCGCTCGCCGCGCTGGTCAAGCGGGGTCAGCCGATCGATTTCCTACTGCTCAATGCAGGGATGGTCCCAGGTAAGAAGCGCGTGCTCACTGCGGCGGGCGTCGAGGCGGCTCAGGCCCCGCTGATCGGCCATCATCAACTGACTGTCAGGTTGCTCCGCGCCGGCCTGCTAACCCCCAACGCGCGGATTGTTATCGCCGGCGCGGAACCTGCCCGAGGGGACGTACCCATGTTCAGCTACACCGACGTAGCGGCCTTCGCGGCCAAACACCACCAAGGTGACCGAACCGCCGCTGTTGAAGCCCTGGTGCGCAACGGGCCGAACGTGAAGTATGTGCCCAACCGGACGTATGCCGACGCGAAGCTCATCATCGCTTGGTGGGTCGCGGCGCTGGCGCGCCGGCTACCCTCCGGCATGGCCGTGTACGCTGTCTCGCCCGGTGCGGCGACCGACACCAAGGTGGTGCGAAACGCTGGCCCGGCGTTGAAGTATCTGTTTATCCCAATCGTGAACCTCATTCCCGGCATGAATCAGACGCCGGAGACCGCGGCCCGTCGGTACCTCCAGGCCTCGGAGTTCGGAACCGACGTCTCAGGGCAATTCTTCGCCTCGGCCCAAGGGAAGTTCACAGGCCCAATTGAGGCGCAGCGCCACCCACACCTCCACGATCGCGCCAGCCAGGAAGCCGCCTGGCAGGCCGTCGTCAATGTCTCCGGCGTCGACTTGTCTAGCCCAGCATCCTTAAGCGCGGTGTCCTGAAGGAGCGCCGGTCGCGGCGAAATGGTCGCGGTGACTAGAATCAGCAGGCGATTGCGGAGCTACATGGTCGTCCACAGGTCCTACGGACTTTTGAATTAAATAGTTCAAATATCCCTTGACCGCAGCCTTCGCCCCTGATTATCATACCAAACAGTTCTAAATTGGCAAAGCAACCCTAACCTCGCGAGGAGAATACATATGGAACGGTACCAAGGTAAAAAAGTGGTGATCATCGGCGGCACCAGTGGCATGGGGCTCGCCACGGCGAAGATGCTTCTCGATGGGGGCGCGCGCGTTCTGGTGACGGGGCGGTCGCAGGCCGGCCTGGAATCGGCCAAGAAAGAGCTTGGAAAGGACGCCCTCGTGGTTTCGAGCGACGCGCGTTCGTTGACGGAAATCGACGCCCTCGCCTCTCGGGTGAAGGCCGAGTTCGACACCTTCGACCTGCTCTTCGTCAACGCCGGGTTCAGCATCCGAGCGCCTCTTGAGAGCATGACCGAGGCTGTCTACGACGAGATGTTTAACTTGAACACCAAAGGGCCGCTTTTCGCGATGCAGAAGCTCACGCCGTTGATAAACCGGGGAGGCTCTATCGTCCTCACGACCTCGATCGCCAACGTCAAGGGAATGCCCGGCAACGCCGCATACGGAGCGGCCAAGGCCGCGCTGCGATCATTCGCTCGGACGCTCGCCGCCGAGTTGCTTCCTCGCGAGATTCGCGTCAACGCGGTGACGCCCGGTCCCATCGACACGCCGATCTTGGGCAAAATGTTCCCCGATAAAGACGCGGCCACCCAGCTTAGGGAGAAGATGATCGGCATGGTTCCCATGAAGCGCTGGGGGACGTCGGAGGAAATCGCGAAGGCTGTCCTCTTCCTCGCGTTCGACGCGACCTACACGACCGGCGCCGAGCTTCCGGTAGACGGAGGATGGTCTCAACTCTAAGGTGTGGATCTCGCTTGATGATCTAACCGAAGAGTATCGGCGCGGAGATGCAGGCCGGTAAAAGGAGGACTAGGAAGATGCATAACCTAGTAGTGAGCTTTTTGGCGGTCGGTTATCTCGCAACGAATGCATACGCCATCGTGAAGGTAGGAGTGTTTGAATTAGCCCATTCGCGCAAGCATCTCCTACTCTATGGCGTTCCCTTCATATTGTGGGGCTCTGTCATTCTGATGGGATGCAAGCTCATGGAGATTATGCGCCGATTTGATGAATGGGCGGCCTGATGGCCCATTGAGATGACTTATTTTGCGGACAATGCACGCATTGACCTGGGGTTGTGCTTCATTTTCAGGATTGGTCCCCATAAACG
>CAVPXU010000007.1:0-118407 GCA_963709705.1 Candidatus Acidiferrales bacterium | reverse complement strand
TTTGACGTACGGATACGGATGAAGGATTGCACCGTATTCACCGCAAGCTCTATTGAGCGTGTCGAAATTTTCTATACCAGTTCGGACGATGCTGACGGCCCGCCGAACTTGCGCGTTGGATTGCTCCCCGGGGGGGACTACTTCGTCTTTTTCTATAGTGATGGGGTGCGATTCGCCGTCGAACGCCGAGGCCACGAGGTGTGGGGCGACTGGCCGCAAAACTACACGCTCGAAGATGCCTGTACCTATTTGCTCGGACCCGTGATCGGCTTCGTTTTGCGCTTGCGTGGAATGACGTGCTTGCACGCTAGTGCCGTTGCTGTCGATAAACATGCAATTGCTCTCGTAGGTTTCCCCGGTGCCGGCAAGTCCACCGCTGCTGCGGCGTTTGCGCACCGCGGTTTTTCGGTGGTTGCGGATGATGTGGTGGCGTTGGTGGAGGACGGACAAAATTTTCTAGTGCCTCCGGGTTATCCTCGAGTGAACTTGTGGCCAGATTCGGTTCGGGCCTTATTTGGCTCGGAGGAGGCATTGCCTCAGATCACCCCGACTTGGGACAAACGGTACATGGCGCTTGGCAAAAAGAGTCTTGGCTTCGTTGCAAAGCCGTTGCCTCTAGGGGCAATCTACTTCCTTGGCGAACGCGACCCGGCCTTGGGCGCTCCTGTCGTAGAAGAATTTGCCGGAGGTAACGCTCTCGCAGAGCTCGTTGCCAACACCTATGTGAACTATCTCCTCGATCGGGAGATGCGTTCCCGAGAGTTTGATGTGCTCGGCCGTGTCGTGAATGGAATCCCCATTCGTCGTGTGCGCCCGCAGGCTGACCCTTCCACCGTTTTTAGCCTCTGCGAGGCTATCGCTGCCGATACGAGACGGGTGTTGTCAAGCACTTCCGCAAGCGCGCCCTCGAGCCACGCCTGACTTATGTATACCTTGGGTGGATACGGCTCTATGATCACGGACCGCGTTCGAGTGGATGCCTATGCTCAGGCGTTGCGCAAAACCGTTCGCGAAGGTTCTATCGTTGCGGAAATCGGAACGGGGCCGGGTATTTTCGCGGTGCTGGCGTGCCAGCTTGGCGCCAGCCGGGTATTCGCTATCGAACCGAGTGAAATTATCCAGGTGGCTCGTGAGGTCGCCGCCGCCAACGGCTGTGCTGACAAGATCGAGTTTTTCGAGGACCTTTCTAATCGTGTGACACTTCCGCTCCGGGCTGACGTCATTTTTTCCGATCTCCGAGGTGCTCTTCCACTTTTCGAACGTCACATCCCGTCGATCGTAGACGCACGCCGTCGGTTTCTTGCGCCTGAGGGAACTCTGATCCCGCGGAGGGATACGCTGTGGGCCGCGGTCGTGGAAGCCCCGAAACCATACGGAGAATTAGTAGACCCATGGGATCATAATCAGCTTGGCCAAGACCTGAGTTCAGCCCGACAATTGATGGTCAACGGCACTCAGAGGGTGCGTGTGAGTCCGGACCAGCTCCTGACCGAACGTCAATTCTGGACCTCGCTCGACTATGGCAGCATTGAAAACCCCAATGTCCTAGGCGATCTAGATTGGAGGGCTGTGCGTGCAGGGACTGGACACGGAATTGTGGTCTGGTTCGATGCGGATTTAGCGGAGGGTACGGGATTCTCGAACGACCCCAGTGCGCCAGAGACAATCTATGGTTCGCTATTTTTCCCTTGGACTCAACCCGTGTCACTGGCGGTTGGCCAAGCCGTGCGCGTGACCCTCGAGGCGAAATTAGTGGAAGGCGATTACGTCTGGCGATGGATTACTCGCGTCGAACCACAGGAAGGGTCGGCTGACCCTGTCACCCGTTTTGAGCAATCGCAGTTGACCGGAGAGGTTCTGTCCGCCGCCCGGCTCCACAGAACGGCAGCAGACTACGTAGCGCACCTTTCCGAGGAGGGGTGCCTACGTCGCAAGACGTTCGAGCTCATGGACGGAAAAGCTTCGCTTGCAGAGATCGCGCACCAGCTGACAAGGGAATTCCCTCAGCGCTTCTCCAGGTGGGAGCAAGCCTTATCGTACGCTGGTGTGATTTCGCAAGAGTATAGTCGGTAGACCCACCGCGGCCACTTTGCACTCTTCCGCTTTGAAGATGGAACTTCGACGCAATCTTAACTTTGTCGATCGCTGCAGAGCTAGGCTACGGTCGAAGGTACGAATGCCGAGCTTCCCGTGTCGGCGTCGATGTCCTCGAACAAGCATTGGATCGCTACAACAAGCCTTGGCCGTGAAGTACCGCAAGCTGGGTTAAACTAAGGACACATAATTAGATGATTTGGTTGAACTGGGCGCAGCCAGTTTGCTATACCCTACGTCTGGTAACTGCTAATGACTAAACCCATCGAGCGCGGAGCGAAAAAGCCGTATTCAGAGCCCAAGTTCATTGTTTATGAGACAGTGCGGGAACTAAGTGTGAATTTTCAGGATCTACCGACCACCTGAGGCGGTAGTTTTTCACCAACTTTCACCCACCCGTTTTCACCAACTTTCACCCACATTTTCAGGATCATTCACCCACCCCCCATTGCGGCTGAACGAGCAGGTGTGCCAACCAGTTCTCCAGGAGGACAAGGGATGGCATACCGGGAGGTGAGGAGGATGGACATTGATCAGATCATCCGGCGGTGGTTGGCCGGGGAGAAGATGCGAGCTATCGCACGATCGACCGGTGCGGACCGGAACACCGTACGGCGGATCGTGCGTTTCGCGGAGAAAGAGGGAATCGGACCGGAAACGCCGTGGCCCGACGAAGGCAAGCTCCAAGTGATCCGGCAGCGCATGGGCCGGCCGGGCACGGCTGTCGCCAGCAGCGAGCCAGAGCAGCGGTTGAAGCCGCGAACCGAGCAGATTCGAGACTGGCTGGACAAAGACCACCTGCTGTTGAGCAAGGTGCACGAACTGTTGGGACGCGAGGGTCTGGTGGTTTCCTATAGCAGCTTGTATCGGTTTGCGCGGAAGTGGTGCGATTTCGGAACTGCTTCGGCGATCACCGTACGACGGGCGGAGAGCCTGCCGGGCGAGATGGCCGAAGTCGACTTTGGCCGACTTGGTCCGTTGCAGGAACTGGGTAGCCGCCAGCCGCGTATGGTCCACGGCTTCATCCTGACGCTGGGCTACAGCCGGCTCAGCTGCGTGATCCCGGTGTTCAAGCAGGACCTGCCCACGGTCATCGATTGTTTGGAACGCATCTGGTTGTTTTTGGGAGGCTGTCCACGGCGTGTGGTTCTGGATGGAATGAAAGCTTGTATCGATCGAGCCGATCCCTACACTCCGCGCTTCAACCGGACCTTTCTGGAGTACGCCAACTATCGGGGCTTTCTGCCCGATCCAGCCAGGCCGCGCCATCCCCAGGACAAGCCGCTTGTTGAAAATAGCGTGGCCTATATACGGGAGCGCTTCTTTAAAGGGGAGACGTTCATCGATCTCGACGACGTAGCGCGTCGTGCCCTAGTCTGGTGTCGCGAAGTTGCCGGCCGTCGGATCCACGGAACCACCCGACGAGTCCCTCTGGAGGTCTTTGAGGCGGAGGAAAAGCCCCAGCTGATTCCCCTGGTGGGCGAACGCTTCGATACCCCGACTTGGGCGCAATGCAAAGTACATCCGGATCACCACGTCCGCTTTGCTCAGGTGTTGTACTCGGTTCCCACGCGCTGGATCGGCTGCCAGGTCGATGTCCGCGGCGATCGATCGCTGGTGCGCATCTACCTGCACGGCGAGTTGATTAAGACCCATGAGCGGAAACTTCCCGGCCAGCGCTCCACCGATTACGCGGATTATCCCGATGGCCGCGCTCCCTATGCCTTGCGCTGGCCCAACTTCTACTGCAAGCGGGCCCGGGAACTCGGATCGGCTGCCGGCGATTTCACCGATAAACTTCTGAGCGGCGAGTTCCCCTGGAGCCGACTGCGTCAGGCGCAGAAGTTACTGGGCTTGGCCGAACGCTACGGCGCCGCTCGTCTGGACGCGGCTTGCCGGCGGGCTCTCGACTTCGACTTGCTGGATGTGCACCGCCTGAAGCGCATTCTGGAACAGGGACTGGAATCGCAAACCGAACCGCAGCCCATCGTTGGCCAACAGTCGGCGCTGGAATTGAAGTTCCTGCGTCCCGCGGAACACTTCGTTTCTGACAAGGGAGGCCCAGATGCAGATCCAGCCTGAATTAAAAAGCGTGCTGAAGCGCTTGCGACTCTCCGGCATCCTGGCCACCCTGCCCGACCGCTGGGCGTACGCCCGCCAGGAAAAACTCGACTACCCGCAGTTCTTGGAACTGGTGCTTTCCGACGAAGTCGAGCGCCGCGATCACAAACATCTGGAGAACCGCTTACAGGATGCCGGCTTCGAGGAAGAATGTACCCTGGAACGGTTCGATTGGTCGGCCAAAATCTCCATCGACAAGGCACGTTTAATGGAGCTGTTCCGCTTGCATTTTATCGAGCGCCATGAAAATGTCATTTTTTGTGGACCGGTAGGCGTAGGCAAATCCTTTTGGGCCCAGGCTTTGGGCCACGCCGCTTGCCGCGCCGGCTATCGCGTACTGTTTATTCGCAGTGACGGGCTATTGAAAAACCTGGCACGCTCCCGTGCCGACAACTCCTTCGACCGTGAGTTGCGTTCCTTTATCAGCCCGGATCTACTCATCGTCGACGACTTCGCTCTGAAAAAGCTCTCCAGCCAGGCCACTTCCGACTTCTATGATCTGTTGATCGAACGGCACACCCGCAGCTCGACGATGCTGACCTCCGACCGCGGCATTGAAGAATGGATGGCGGTCTTTGATGATCCGATGCTCGGCCAGAGCGCTTTGGATCGCTTCTGCCACCGCGCCCACCAGTTCGTCATCGAAGGGGAGTCTTACCGGAAACGTACTGCTCCAGGAGCGACGAGCACTTCGAAAACCGCCAGTAAGGCCACGACCTGAACCATGGGAGACCTCCAGAAAATGCAGCCACGGTCATCCCAACGAGATTTTTCTCGAGCTTCGAGCCAGAAATGGGGGTCCGCCCCAAAAAAATCAAACCAACTGCCGTTGCCGATTGCCACGGAGAAAGGAAACTGCTAGAAACCTAAAAGCAAAACCCGGGGGTGGGTGAATGATGGTGAAAACCCCTGGGTGAAAGAATGTGAAAATCCGCACTAAGGATAGCAGCCGGGCGTAAGGCTATCGGAGATTGTGGGAGATGACTGTCCTGTCTCCGGCGAATTCTCTTTAATGATCACCTGACACGAGCTCTCTAGGTAATCGTGCCTATTCGCGCTCGAAGCTCTCGCACCACCTAAGTGCATCGACGCTAGTTTGTCTTAATTTTCAGGCGAATCCCAAATCTGTATTTAAGTATCCCCGATTATCTGGTACGATGCGTTGCAATTTAAGTTCTCGGAGCGGTTTTTTCGTTATAGGGACTATGTTACCTGTTCGTGGCATGTTGACTCCCTCGCCCAATAACTCAAGCATAAGCATGGCCCGAGAGGTCGTACGTTGTTCCTTTGGGAAGATGCGGCTGGCTGACTGTTGATTCAACTTTACGAGCAATACGGAATTGGACACGGAGCAAGTCAATGTCCTGGGAGGGTGGTTGCCATGAAGATGCGCGATGCCTTTGGGAGTAGGTCGAAGATTACGGTCGTTGCCACACTGGTTTCTGGCCTTTTGCTCTTGACCACGCTTGGAGAGACGCGCAAGCATACAGCCCCTGGCAACGCGGGAAGCTTGAAGGTGGGAGCCAGTGGCTTAGCAAAGACGGGGGCTGTGAAGGGAAGTTCCCGATGGGCGCAAGCTTACGCCAAGCTACCGTTGAGCTTTGAAGAAAACCAGGGACAAACGGCACGCGAAGTTCGCTATGTGTCTCACGGCAGTGGTTATGAGCTTTTCCTGACACCTCAAGAAGCGGTCCTTGCACTTCGCAGCCAACAACATTATGACCTCTCACCACGTCATCGCGCGGCATCTATTCGAGCCATCCGAAAGGCACGCAAGGCGGAGGAGACTACTGCGGTGCGCATGCAACTGGAAGGAGCAAGTCCGAATCCGGATATCTTCGGAATGGAACGTCTGCCAGCCAGAGTAAATTATTTCATCGGGAACGATCCAAAGAAATGGCATACCGACGTACCGGCCTTTGCCCGAGTGAAGTACATAGGAGTGTATCCGGGAGTGGATTTGGTCTTTTACGGCAATCAGCGGCGGCTTGAATATGACTTTATCGTCGCGCCGGGAGTCGATCCGAAATCCATTCAACTGAAAATCGGCGGCGCGCAAAAAATGCGGGTCAACTCGCATGGGGATTTAGTTTTGAGTGTTCCCGGTGGCAAACTAGAGCTTCAAAAGCCGCTCATCTATCAAGAAGTGAGAGGCGAGAGACACGAGATCGCCGGAAATTTCATAGTCGATGGCCATAACTCTGTATCCTTCTCGGTCCCTAACTACGACCGGAGTGCGCCACTGATTCTTGACCCTGTCCTCAGCTATGCGACTTACCTCGGCGGAACGGCGGACGATACCGGCAACGCGATTGTCGTGGACGGCTCGGGGGACGCCTTTGTAGCCGGATCGACGTACTCCACGGACTTTCCGACTGGAACGAGTGGAACGGTGACTGCAGCTCCATCGGCTGGTTCGAGTGCCGCCTTCGTTGCGGAGTTGAACCCCACGGGTACAAGTTTGCTGTACTCCACCTACTTAGCAGGTTTAACGTCGGGTTCAGCCGAAGGCGCTTTCGGCGTCGCCTTGGATCCATCAGGAAACGTTTATGTCACGGGTCTAACGTATGCGACTGACTTTCCAACGACATCGGCGAACGCTTTAAACGCCGGCCCGCTTTCGAGCAATCTCAACGGCACAGCATATCTGACCAAACTCAACCCCACGCTCAGCGGACTGAGTTCCCTCATCTACTCCACGTATATAGCGGGAACGGGCGGCGATTATGGGAATGGCGTAGCAGCAGACGCCGCGGGCAATGCATATGTCGCCGGAGAGACGGATTCAACAGATTTTCCCACTGCGAATCCTTTACAAAGCGCACCCAACAATGCAGAGGGAACTGCCTTTCTCACAAGAATTGACACGACCAAAGCAGGGACGGCATCGCTGATTTTTTCCACGTATTTTGGAGGAAATGGCGCCAACTGGAACAACACACCAGGCATAGGCTACGGCGACAACGCGTGGGGAGTCGCCACAGATGGATCTCAACACGCCTACCTTGTCGGCGCCACAAGTTCGACCAATTCTCCCGCTACATTCATCACCAGTGCTACCGCCTATCAGGCGGTCCCTCCAGCAGGAAATATACAATCAAGTGTATTCGTCTCTAACATTGATACGACAACAGGATCTTTGGTTTATTCGACGTATGTGGCGGGTTCAACCTCGGATCAAGGGTTTGCCATCGCGCTGGGTCCCAGTAATGTCGCATACGTAACAGGCACAACAGGCTCGAGCGACTTTCCCGTGGCCCCAAATCCTGGGGCGTTCGACACCACTGGGGCGGTCTCAGGCAAAGCGTTTGTGACCCTGGTGGTGGTGGATGGTACAAAATCCGGGGCGGCTTCCGTGCCGTATTCGACGTACCTCGGAGGAACGGCCGGAGACAACGGCTACGCTATCAAGGCAGATTCTTCTGGAAATGCCTACATTGCAGGGACGACGGCTTCATCTGACTTTCCCGTGACGTCCGGCGCGCTGCAAGCATCGCTGCTGAATGCACTTGGCGACGCGTTTGTCGCCAAATTAAATCCGGCCGGCGGAGGCACCAGCGACCTCCTATACGCAACTTATTATGGGGGAAGCGGAGACGGAGCCAACGACGTTGATCAGGGGTATGGGATAGCCATCGATTCCACGAGTCCTCCGAATGCATACCTTACAGGGCAAACCTATTCAACCAATTTGCCGGTCCTTTCAGCGCTCCCGACCGGCGGAAGCCTGCGAGGACCTTCCGACGGCTACGTAGCCAAATTGACGCTGATCCCGACCATGACGGTCGCGCCCTCGCCGTTTGATTTTGGAGTCGAGCAACTGAGCGTCCCAACACCGCCGCAGGCATTCACCGTAACGAACAACACGAGTACCTCAGTCACGTTCAACAGTATCGTGGTTACGGGAGTATCGCCCGCAGCCAACACGGACTTCGCAAAGTCGTCCGATGGATGCAGTCCGAGCGTCGCAGCCGGCGCTACGTGTATGGTAGATGTGACCTTTACTCCCTCAGTCGCGGCGGCCGAGTCTGCTACGTTGGTGATCACTGCTGTGGTTACGAATGGCGGCCAGCCGAGCTCAGAGGTATTCAACGTGAACCTCACCGGCACCGGATCCACGACAGTGCCGGGCATCTCGTTTAACCCTACGACTGTGCCTTTCAATCCCCAGATGCTTACCACGACCAGTGCCGCGATGCCCGTGACGCTCACCAACCCTGGCACAGGACCATTAACAATTAATTCGATCACCGCTTCCGGCGATTTCGCTCAGACGAACACATGTCCCTCGAGTCCGACAACCCTACCCGCATTGGGAACTTGCACGATCAACGTAACGTTTGCACCGACAGCGGTAGGTGCGCGTACAGGAACACTCACGTTCACAGACAATGCCCGCGGCAGCCCGCAGACGATTCCACTGACCGGAACCGGATGGGATTTCCAGGTTACCGCGCCGGCCACTGCAACTGGCAAGAGCCCGCTAACCTTCAATGCGACAATGACGCCGCTCGGCGGATTTAATCAAAGCGTGGCGTTCACTTGCACGGGGGCTCCCGCGGGCACAACGTGCACCGTTGCCACGCCAATCACGGCTACGGACGGAAAGACAGCGCAGTCGGTCGCGGTCACCATAACCAGGACTGCCGGCAGCATTCTTTTGCCGACTCCGCCGGTCCGCACTCCACCCATTTCGATTTGGCAGATTGTGCCCCTGATTCTGGCGTCGCTGTTGCTCTTCCTGCTGACGAAAGCGAAGGCGCTTCGCGTGCGAGTCGGGCTGGCAACGGCAGTTGTGCTCCTCGTCACCTTGGCTGGCTGTTCGAGTTCGAGGCCACCGACTACAGGAACTGTGACGATCACAGGAACCTCGACCGGCTCTGCCGGCAGTGCGAGCCACTCGGCTACGGTGGCTGTAACCGTCGACTAGCGGCATCATCCGCTAAACCAAAACAGAAGTCGGGATACTTTGCAAAGCTTTGCTAGGAAAGCGCAGAGAAAAAGACCAAATCACTTCGTTACTGTTTGTTTCCTTGGAGAATCGACAAAATTCGCGCGCCGTACCAACCCCCGAAACTTTGCCGAAACCAAGTAGATGAAATGACATCCTTACTTCTGAATTCAGTCTCGCCCCAAACAGCAACCCACGTTTGTAACAATGCGGCGAAGCTCGGGCAAACCCTCTCTTAACTTCAAATACGGCGATGCTGGATAACTCTGAAATGAACGCTCCTTCCAACACGATTGTTTCTGGTTGCGCAAATGGTCCACAAAATGAACTAAGTGATAAGGAGAGGCGTCAACGTTGGTTCGAGATTTTCCTGGTAGTACTGGTCGCCTTCGGAGGCTATCTAGTGTCGGCCCTATATCTGCTGTTACATGGCCCGACCGCCGAGTCGCAAGTTTCGAGTTTCAGGGCGGCCGGAAATATCGTGCAGGAAGTCGCGGCCTTGCTACTGCTCGGCTATGTCTTGTCACGTCGCGGTCTCAAATTCAGCAGTCTCGGCTTGCGTTGGTCATTAAGCGACGTGCGGATGGGTCTTCTACTCACCTCAGTCTCTTACGCAACATTTGGGGTGGGTTACACGTTGGTTCAAGCCGTCCACCATTTGGTCTACGGGAGCTGGTCCGATGGTCCACTGCGAGAGATTTCTTCGCGCACCCTTCCGTCATGGCGATTCCCCTAGCACTGCTAAATCCATTCTTTGAAGAGCTGATCGTTCGAGCTTACCTTATGACCGAGGTCATGGAGCTAACAGGTTCTTCGACACTCGCGGTTGTTCTGAGCGTCTTTGTCCAGTTCGCCTATCATCTCTACTACGGTTGGAGTGGCGCAATTTCTTTGGCCTTTTTTTTCCTCGCCTTAGCACTGTATTACGTGCGGTCACGCCGTGCGCTTCCGGTGATCATCGCACATGGGCTCTCAGATGTTTACACCTTGATTCGACTTTGGTAGTGCCTGAGAAGCAACCACCGAAGCGTAGGTCCGGAAATTCCCAGTAGCCACAATAATCCCATTGTGCTGCCAGGCGGTGTTTTCCGTAGATGGTTTCGAGAAGTTCAGTCATCACTTCATCTGCTCCAAAAAAGGCTTGATGGCCCGCCGAATTAATTCCGCAACCGACGCTCTCGTTCGCTCGGACAGGTCCTTCAAAGCGTCAAGCTGATCTTTGTCAAGTTGAACCGTGATACGAATCTTTTTTGACATATAACAATGCTAGCAATAATCTGGCGATGCCATGACCGGAGAGAGGCTGGTTGAGTTCTTATCGATACAGGATGCGGCGGTGCACAGTATGAGTTCGAGGAGGTATGGGTCTACCTCTCTGAAATCTCGTAATCGTTACATTTGCAGTCCGGATGATTACAGGGGCTCCGGAGCACTCGTTCGCCCTTAACCATAACGTACTTGGCGGGATGAATAACTATGCCATGGCGACACCGGCGACACGGACGTTTCATGGTTTTGGCCATTGGCGAATTTTCTTCATGGCGGTAGTTGGAATGTTGCGGAGGAGCGTGGCCAGGATCGAGCCGGCGAACCTCCTAGTTCCAGTCCTAGATCAGAAGTACTAAAGAGGTTTTATCCCGTCTTGTCCCTAAACAGGAAAAGTCTTCGCGCGACTCTTGGGCTCATTTTGAGTGTTAGGATTCCGATTCGATCTGGCAGGTCGCAAAGTGTCTGAAATCGAAATACTTATCGCTTGCAGTGCTCACGTGCCGTTGGCATCCAACGTGCTGTATAGGTCTATCAGAGTGTTTCTTGCTGCTCCCTGTGCAGGGAAATTTCTCGAGGAGAATTGGATCTATGCGAACACGTAAGCTATTATCTGCGGCGCTTGTCTTCCTCTCTTTTTTGCTACTTGCCGCCACGGAAGTCCGAGCGGACGGGACCGACAGTTATGTTTATGCGGTCGACGGCAATACGTTCACCTGGTCACTGCCGGCAAACCCAGGGATGACCTCTGACAATGTCGATGTTGGAGACTACTTCACTTTTTCTAATGTATCTTTGTCGGAAAACGGCGAGGCGATGAGTGGCACTTTTGATTTCTATCACACGAATTGGGGTGGAGGCTTTGACCTTTGGACCGGAGCGAACTTTCCTTTGATTGACGCTTATGGACCGCAGCTTTATACCGGCCCAGAGAGCGCACCGACGTTGCTTCCGGGCACGTTTTCCGTCACCGACTACGGAAACGATAATTGCCCAGTTTACGGAGGCACTCTCGAAGTGATACCTACCCCAGAGCCTTCGACTCTTTATATGTTGGCCATCGGTCTGGCGTTGATGCTGGGATTTGCTTTGCTTCGTAAGAATTAATCCGCCTTGAGACCCGAGAAAATACTTCCAACATTTGTTGGACGTCGGGAGTAAGCCGAGTTTCGCGTTTTGCTTTTTCAGCGCTTTGGTCCGGCCGATCCGCCACATCGCTTGACGGATCGGCGCGGGATTTCGGCCTATCGACCGGATGCGGCAACGACTTCCGCCTCGATCGCCCTCTGAATCAATCGTCGCGCCCTCTCTGCAAAAGCCAGCTTGTCTGTCAGGCAGATCTCCAGGAGCATCCCTCCGCACAGATTTACGCCCTGTGGCTCAATTTGCTCGGCCAGTCGAATGGATCGAATTCCTCCACACGCGCGTCCGTTGTTTGAACCATGATCGGCGATCCACTCTCAATGCCCCGCTCCTGGGTGAAGACCTGATAGCCTCGCGGATAGCACAACAGAATCAGAAGGATTTTACCGCCAAACCACGGCTCGTTCTCGCCGACGCAGAGTTGCACTTCCGCTCGCCGTTCCCGGTCCAAGAACGTGATGCTTCGGATTCGCTTATCAGCCGCGTTGTGGAGTGCCCGGAAATCGTTATAGATATCCTCGGCATGTTCTGGCGGTTGGTCTGGAACGAAGAATTTCATGACTTACTCCAGATTGGGAAGGTTTGTCGTAACCGGCGCGAGGTCAGGGCCGTGATTGTTAGCATCCATATATGCCTGAGTCAAACCAAATTCTCGTGGCGCAGGGAAACCTGTTTACAAAAGGTGCGAGGCTACGGACTTTGCTTCGGGTGTTGATACCAAGACGAGAAAAGGACTGACTGGAAAGTTGTCCCGCGTCCCTAGCCGTCAAGCACGGGCTGACGTCATTGCTTATTACGAATTCCCGTTCTACGCTCGACTCCGCTGCGCGTTTCTACGGCGGAGAGACCACGAACCTCGCCCTCCCAGCCGCAATACCTGCAGGTAGCTTGGTATATCTTGCGCCTGATTTGGTCTTCGCTCGGTTTGCCTTCAAAACAATCTTCAGCAAATGCTTCATTCCTTCCGCAATGGATACATCGAAAAACCACAAGGCACCAATGGGTCTTTGCGTCTGTCATAAAAGACTCCTAGCTCCTGAGGAACATGAAGCGACGACTGTCAGTAATTTCACCGAGGGCCTCCGATTGGCGACAGTAGTTGCACCGCGACGCCACGCTGGCTGTCGTCGAGCAGTTCTACCCGAACGACTTGTGCGAGGTATTCCCGGTCATGGGGGCGGCGGGGGGAGTGATAAGGGAGTGTCACCAGCAAGCGCATGCCTTCTTCGTAGTGTTCACCTTTGGTGAGAAAGTAAAATCCTTCCTGTGAGACATTACTGGTGGTTCCGATTTCCTCCAACAGTTCACCACGGGGCATGGAAGGGATGAGCCTCACAGGCTGGCCGATGTTGATTCGGCGGCTCCGGCGATGATACTTCCGGGCGGTTTCCTGCATAATTAAATCAGACTACAGTTTGAGCCTCTTGCACCTTAGAGTGTGCTTATCTTGGTACTCATATGGAATTTTGCGGGCCAAACCAGACCGTGGGCGGTCTGCTCACCGAACACGCGGGGAGGACATTCCCTCGTCAATTCCCCTTCCCCTCAAAGAGAACGCGTGATAGCAGTAGAGATCGCTCGTGCATTCCGCAGCAGCGCGACTTTCTTCGCTGAACACGGAAAGAACAGACATGAATCCTCTTCGCGGATGAGGAAGAGAGCAAGTGCGCGGTCTCAGGATTTGTTGCTGCGACCGTATTTGCGTGCGAGGCGGAACGGGCGGCGCAATGCGTCGAGCAAAAAGTTGTGGCTGATTTCGCCATCCGCTTGCCAGTCATCCTCGGTGGGAGAAAGAGTAAGTCTAAGGAGATAGGTCGGGGCAAAGAACCAGTTACCCCGCATTCGCAGACGGAACGCGGCGCGGTCGAACAGAGTGGGAGATGCATTCCCTGTCGGGGCAAGCCACTCACGGACACTCGCGGCCAGCGTGGCGGCACCCCCATCTCTCTGCACGGACGCCAGCACCGCCTCCGGCAAACGGGCACGCAGCAGATCCGATGCAAGGCGCAGGCCGATGTTCAACATGCGCTCCGCCCCCAATTCCTTGGCTGTCTCGCGTACGGCCTGCCAATTAATGCTCGACTGGCGAGTGATGAGCGCGGCAACATCCGCAATCCAGCCCAAACGTTCCCAGAGATGGGTGGCGCCGTGGACACAGATGTAGACCAGTTCGTCTTCGACAGCCAGAGCAGGAGCTTCGTGACCATCCAGCCGTACGAGAATATGCCGCGCGAGAAGCTTTTCTAGAGGCAGGCGGCGGGGAAAGTAACGAAGCGTGAGGTCGTTATGCAGTTCGACGAGCAGCTTTCCTGAGGGCTTGGCGAAAAGATACTGCCCGGGAATTTTGCCCGCGTCGATCGCGCGAAGGGAAACAGTCGCCGTGTATCCGGCGGCCTGCAGCAACTCCGTGGCGCGACGGATGTCGGGTTGGCGCACCAACAAGTCCAGATCGCCATAGCTGCGCATCGCGGGGTCTCCGTAGGCCTGCATAGCCAGCACCGGGCCTTTGACGACGATCGCGGGCATATCTTTGGCCGCGAAGAGCTCCAGGAGTCGAAGTAGCTCCGCAGTGATTTTCAGCGTGGAGAAAACCTGGGCGCGGTGGCGTTCATGCAGCGTTTGCCTTATCTCCACGGGCACGACAGTCTCCTCGAGCTCGGGCAGACACTTCGCGAGATGACCCAGGACCCCCTGTTCTTCCGCCAGCAAGAGCAATCGAGACCAGTCCACAGCGCGTGCCAGCCCCACAAGCCGGTGGGAGTCAAAGTCGGGAGAGGCGCACTCGAGTAGAACGGGCCATTCGCCAAGGAACGACTTCGAATTGGGTTGACCGGATGGGGGCAAAGATTGCTCCGTGCAGATCCGACCTTAGTGTACGTGATTCAGCCGCTTCCGTTGCGTTAGGAACCGCATCTTCGGCGATATAGCAGAATTTAGGGTCCGTGCAGTTGTGAGGTCTACACCATAGACTGTGTCAGTTTCACGAGTCTCAATGTTTCACGCTTTACAACTCAAGTTTGTTTCCGACCGGAACGCGTCTTATGCGGTGCACGAGGCCGGCGCGACGGTATTAGTGAACGTCATGCGGATTCCGTGCTTCGGCCGCAGAATGACCATCGGACGAGCTTCGATCATTTGTCCCGGAGCCAACTGAAAATCGTATTTTCTGAGCACACCGCTCAAAATCATGAGGATCTGCAGCATCGCGTAATTTCCACCGATACAGCCTCGCGGTCCGCCCCCGAAGGGAAAGAAGGTGAAGGGCGTGCGCAACTTCTCGTTCGCTTTGGTGAAGCGTTGCGTATCGAAATTCTCCGGGTCCTGCCAGTAACGCGGAGCATGGTGCGCACCGTACACATACACAATGACAGTTGATCCGCGCGGTATGGTGAGGTCGCCTACGCGGTCGTCCGCGACAGCCATGCGGTCGATCATCCAAAATGGCGGGTAGAGGCGGAGCCCCTCCTGAATGACCTGAGTCGTAAATTCGAATTTTGGAACGTCGGTGTAGCTCAGAGGCGCTTCGCCGAGCACGGAATCAAATTCCTGCCTCACCTTTTCGAGACAATCCGGACGCGAGCTCAAAAGATAAAAAAGCCACGATAACGCATTCGACGATGTTTCATGGCCGGCGACCAGAAGTTGCATACTTTCGCTCAGGATGAGCCTATCGCTCATGCCTTCGCCATCGCTGTAACGCGCATCCATCAAGGTCTGCAGCAGGTCGTGGCCGGGCGGTTCGTTCCGGCGCTTAGTAATGTATTCGAGTAGAACGGAGTCCGCGCGGGTTCGCATGTTTTCGTGCCTGCGCAGTTCCCCCGAAACGGCGAGCCAGGGGTTCAGATAGGGCTGAAGGGTTTGCCGAACAATAAACTCCTGAACGGTGCAGATGGTATGGCTGACAAGATCGATGTCTTCGTCCTTCAACCGTGCGCCAAATAGCGATCGGGCGACCATCGCGAAGGTAATTTTCATCAGCTGGGGGTAGATATCGACAGGGCCGCGACGGGCCTGTTTGTCGAAATCGCGCAGCGACTCGGCAAGGGAGTCCTGCATGATTGAGGACAGCGCATCGAGTTGCGTTCGATCGAAGCCTTTCTGGATGAGACGCCGCTGCGTGCGCCAGGCTTCTCCGTGGGTTGTGAGAAGACCTTTCCCCAGGAAGTGGCCCATCCGCTTTACTTGAATTTCGGATTTTTGGTAGTTCTCCGCATTGGTTTTTAACACGTGCTGAATGACAGCGGGATCGATCGTAACGATCGCCTCCTTGAGACCACCCAAATAGAACCGGAATGTGTCGCCGAAGATTTCGTTGTACCTGGACAAAACCTGCACGGGGTTGCGGAACATTGCGCGAGAATCCGCAAAGCAGCGAAATCGGGGAACAACGGGGACAGGCGTGAATAAGGTCATACCCAGCCGTCCTGATACTTGCTTCGAACCGCAGGTGATTTCATGTCATTTATAGGAAGTCGTAGCAGGTAAAAAATAAAATGCTCAGAATCAGTTTTCGTTCCCCAGTTGCTTCAAGAGTATCAGATGATGCCGGATTGCCTGAGCCATGGTGGGGTGCTGCCGATAAGGAACCCCGAACTCTTCGGCGGTCTCCTTCACAATCCTGGTCAGCGGAGCATAGTGGGTATGGCACACAAAAGGGCACAGATGGTGGACGATGTGATGGTTGAGCCCGCCAGCGAGCCAACCGACGAGCGGGTTTTCCGTCGCATAATCGGCCGTTGTCGCGAAGATGTGATACACGCCGTTGTCAAACTCACCACGGTCCGTTGGAAAGTGGGTGCTGTCGATGGTATGTGTCGTCTGGAATACAAGCGTTACGGCTAAACCGACGAACAAATGGACCAGGAGGAACGCCCCGGCGACCAGCAGAGGTGATTTCCCCAGCACTATCACCGGCAAGACAAGCATGTAGGTGAGGTAGAAGGCCTTGCCGGCGATCAGAATGGCATATTCGCGCAGAGAATGATTGGCGCGTTTCAGATAATCGTGGGACGGGAAGAAAAAGCTTTCGAAGTCCCTGAAGAACACATAGTCGAGAGAGAACATTGCATAAAAGAACAGCGCATAGATGTGCTGGAACCGGTGCCACGGCGCGCGGGACTCAAAGGGGGTAAAGCGAAAGATGCCGCGTCCCGAAAGCGCATCATCTTCGCCGTGGAGATTAATGCAGGAGTGATGGCCGCGATGATGGAGGATACGCCACATGTACGAACTGATTCCGCACAAATCGAAGACATAGTTCAGGGTTTTGTTGACGCGCGGCCGGGACGAGATGGCGTTGTGATTGCTGTCATGGGCGATGTTCAGCAACAGGAATGTCTGAGCGAGGCCGCCTAATAGGTAGAGGGCAACAAACTTCCATGAATCGGGCCGCAGGGCATACAGAGCAGTCCAGACGCCTACGAGGACTGAGAGACCCACAGCGATCTTGACCCACATCGTACGGTCCGCTTTGTGGGTAATGTTCTGGTCGGCAAAAAACTTATCCAGACGTCGACGTAAGACTTTCGGAAAGGAAGATGCACCGACAGGTTCGGGAATCGACGCCGTTGAGGATTCCGATGGTACAAGATCCGGAGTCTCCGGATCTTGAATGATCAACACTTCGGATTCGAACGTCACCGGCGCCTCCGCGGTCATGCTAACTGGGCCCGACGCGTTCCATACGCCGCATCCGGGGTGCTGACCCTCAGCGAAATTGGTGCCGTGCCGACAGCCTCGCACACGATTTTAATGCGGGCCCGTAAAGACAATCAAGGACATTCGGAACCGATGATTCCTGGTTGCAGCGTTTGAACAATGGAAAGCGACAAGCGACGACGCATGGCATTGTCCATAACGCTTTGTTAATATAAAATCTTCAGTGAACCATAACGAACCGGGCTTCCTGCAAGGGACCATAGAAGGTCGGCGGAGCTCCACGATTCCCATGGGCGCCCTTATGCGCCAAAAAGGAAAACATCCGTTCCCAGAACGTCGAGCGACGCTTATGCTGAGAAAAAATTAAGCGAACATTCTCGCCGTCGGCCTGCATTTCAGGTTTGCACTTTCAAACTCAATCGCCGATCACCTCGCTTGCTGGGGAGAGATGTTTTGTTTACTGGATTGGGTTCTATTCAACATTGGAGGATCGCTGATTGATGACGGCTTCAATTTTAGGCCACCTGGATAGGC
Organism: Candidatus Acidiferrales bacterium; assembly: GCA_963709705.1. GTDB lineage: Bacteria > Acidobacteriota > Terriglobia > Acidiferrales > UBA7541 > Acidiferrum. The sequence continues at coordinate 100,640 of CAVPXU010000007.1, read as the reverse complement.
TGGCAGATGAGCACCCGGATAAACTTCTATATTCGTACCTCGATGTAAACGGCGATCCGATCGAAAGCTACACCCACGCGTCGTTTCTCCAGCGAGTGGAGGCAATCGCCGGACATTTGTGGAAAGAGGGTCGTTTCGCGGCGGGCAACCGGCTGCTGCTCGCCTACCCGCCGGGGCTCGAAATGATCTGCGCATTCTTTGGCTGCGTCCGCGCCGGATTGATCCCCGTGCCGGTCTATCCCCCCAGTTCGCGTGGGTTCCAGAGCGCATTATACAAGATGGTACACATCGCAAAGGATTGCCAGGCGGCTGGGATCTTAACGAGCAGAGACTACCACGCATCCCTTAAGACGAATCTCGCCAGAAGTGGAGTCTCGGCGTGCGGCGTTGACGTAGATTACATTTCCGGTCTTCCGTGGATCGCCACGGAAGATTTCGTGGATGCGATTTCGGACCGACCGGCTGTCGATCCTTCGAAGATCTTGTTTCTCCAATACACGTCGGGTTCGACGATGGAGCCCAAGGGCGTGATCGTGACGCACGAAAACATTCTGAATACGTGTCCGCTCGTGATCGACCATCCCGCGCCGGTCGTCGTTTCCTGGCTTCCGCAGTATCACGATATGGGACTGATCGGGTGCTACCTATATCCAGCACTGAAAGGTGGCACGACGTACGGGTTCGCTCCCATGGACTTCATTCAGCGGCCGATCCTGTGGTTCGATGCGATGACGACCTACCACGCCACCGCGACGGCGGCCCCCAACTTCGCCTACGACTATTGCCTGCGCGCCGGGAGGCTTTCCAAGGAGAACCTGAAGGCTTGTGATCTCAGCTCGCTTCGCGTTTTGATGTGCGCCGCGGAACCCGTAAAGCCGGATACCTACACCCGGTTTCTAGAAGCGTTTCAGTCCTATGGACTGAAGTCCGAGAGTTTCTACGTCGCCTACGGGCTGGCCGAGAATACTCTGGCGGTCTCGCTGGGCGGTCGCAACATCGTTTCCGTCAACAAGCGTGCCCTCGCCCTGGGGGCGGCCCGCATGACTACGGAGGTCTCTGAAATCGGCGGGGCCACGCAGATTGTCAGTTGCGGCACGCCGCTCCCGGGTCTCGACGTTAAGATCGTGGATCCGGAAGGGCATTTCGCTCTTAAGCCAGAGCGCACCGGCGAAATTTGGGTCGCCGGAAGCGGTAAGTGCCGAGGTTACTGGAATAATCCCGAATTGACTCTGAAGCAGTTTCGTGCGCGGCTTGTGGACGATACTCCTTATGACGACGGCTACCTTCGGACCGGCGACATAGGATTTTTCCACGACGGCGAACTCTACGTCTGCGGCCGCATCAAGGACATGATTATTCTCCGCGGGCAAAACTATTACCCGCACGACATTGAAAACGTCGTGGAGAAATCATCCGGTCTGATCCGGCACAACTGCGTCGCCGCGTTCCAGATTCAGGAAGACAGCGAACCTGCGCTGGCAATCGTCGCCGAAGTCAAAAATCCTAGAGCACTTCCCGACGCACGAAAGATTGCCGCCGCGGTCCGGAATTATCTCAACGTGGAAGTGGCGGTGATTTCCCTGATCGCGGCTCGGGCGATCCCGAAAACGAGTTCGGGCAAGATTATGCGCCATAAGACCAAGCAGATGTGGCTGCAAGGTCAGTTCACCGTTCTTTCCGACTTTTCGCGCGAGAAGGATGCCGGGAACTCCCCGTCCGATTCCGACATGCATTCCTGTTTCGCCGAATTGAAAGCCAGGTACGGCCTGACAGGTCTGGAATCGTACAGCCTCGTCGAAGCCGGCCTGGATTCCCTGGATCTTGTTGTGTTCATGCATGAGCTAAAGGAACTCCTGAAAGATAAAGGCGCCGAGATGCTGGCGAGGCAGGTTGATATTGGTGTCATTCAGCGTGTCAGCGTAGCCGAGCTGTTTGGACTAGCCGAACAGTTGAAGCGCGCTCCCGAAGAGGCACTCGTTCATCTGCGTCATTCCCTTGCGGCTTTCCGTGAAGAGCAGTGCGCCGCTGAGAAGCAGATGATGAGCAACGACAGGAAGCTCATCTTCGAGCCTCCGGTGCCTTTGCCCATGCCGGAGATACCGATGCTGAATCAGGTGCTGCTCACGGGCGGGACCGGCTTCATAGGGCCATTCCTCATGAAAAGCTTGCTGGAACAGACACGTGCGAAGATCCATGTTCTCGTCAGGTCTTCCCACGAAAAGCAGGGTAGGCAACGACTGAGATCCGCGATGGAGTCAATGGGACCCTGCGGGGCAGGTCTGATGGAGATGTTCGAAGCTCGGGTGATCCCCGTCTGCGGGGATCTAGGGCAGCCAAAGCTGGGCCTGACGCAAGACGTGTGGGATTTCCTCGCGAGTGAAATCGACACGGTGTTCCACAACGGTGCAACCGTGAACTACCTGTTCAACTACGACCTGATGCGTGACGCGAACGTGCTGGGAACCAATGAGGTCGTAAGATTGGCGTTCGAGGGAAGGCCCAAAGAGTTCAATTATGTCTCGACTACCTTCGTGTTTGGCTGGGCGGTCAAATCAGTCCTGCATGAGACCGACCTGAACGAGAACATGGAGCTGCTCGATTTTGGGTACAGCCAATCGAAATGGGTAGCGGAACAGGTGGTTGTCGACGCACGCAGCCGGGGACTTTCCGCGCGGATTTTCCGGCCTGCTCTCGTTAGTCCTTCCGTCACGGGCGGAGGCAACAACTTCGATATCGCCGTTCGCTTAGTTGCCTTCATGGTGAATCACGGCATTGGCGTTGATACTCTCAACCAGGTTAGCTTTGTTCCGGCGGACATCGTGGCAAACAACATCGTTGCAATCTCTACCACTCCCGGCACAGCGAATAAGACTTACCATGTCACGCGGGACGATTATTCCAACATGATGGACATTACCGGGCTTATTACCAAAGCGACTGGCCGGCAATTCGAAATATTCAGGCTTCCAGACTTCGTTCCCGAGCTGATCCGGAGATGCCGGAAGGAAGACCTTCTCTTTCCGCTGCTGGATTTTCTGGTGGGCTCTGTAGACAACATCTCCGCGATGGAGTTCAAACGCTATGACAGCTCTTCTTATCAAATGGCCCGCGATGCCTCGGTGTGGGGCAAAGCAGATCCGTCTCTGGAAGATACGGTCAACGGTATTCTGAAATTCATGCATCGCAAGGGGATCATTTCGGTCGCGACTCGTGAAGCGGTGTCACCGAGCGATCGGCTTCTGAACCGCACAGATGCAATATCCGCTACTGCTTCTTAAACAAGAGCTTCTCGGTTACCCGCTGGCCCGTTTCCAACGTGCCTGTGGTGGATAGTGTCATCTGCTGCCCATCCGCGGAAACCACCCACCTATCCTTTTGAGTGACTTGATCGTCCCGCCGGTAGCTCGCATCCACCGTATGAGGATCGACGAGTTCAAGCGTCACGGTATCGTTGCGCGAGTTCTTTAGATCGTATTGCTTTCCGTCAAAACGGGCGGTATAGCTGAAGTCACCCAGAAAACGGATCCCACCGCTTCCCTCCGCCTCAATTTTGAGCACCAAACCTTGCCGCAAACGGGTCTTGCTGAGATCTTGCGTCCATTCGCCTGCAAAGAGGTCGTTGGCGACTTTCGCACCACCGCTTCGCGTCCACACGGTGATCTTATCGGCGTGGCCGCCTGTCGCAGTCGTGGTCGTTAGCTCGTTCCCATCATTCGAAATTTTTTCGCGCACCGTCGCCACAACAGTTCCGTCCTTTTTCTCCTTGACCTCCGCCTGCCTCTTATCGATCCTGCGCAGCTCAATTTGATTGAACGCGAGATTGCCTGGTGCGGACGATTCGTGTCCCTTCCAATTCGCAGTGAAATCGAAATGGGTTTCGCCCGACATGACTACATGCACCCCGTCATGCAGAGGTGTTATGGAGAGCCGGTTCGGAGGATCCAGACTAGACTGCGCAGAGATGAGCGTCCACCAGCCAAGACGAGGATCTGCCACTCCAGATTGAATGGCGGCAAGCAGTCCGAGCAAAAGAAAGGTACGAATTGATCCTCCTAAATCGATCGGGCAGAGTTTAGCAGATTCCGTACGTGAGTCCTGCGCAAGTGTAAACTCGCGAAACTAAGCGCAAACGTAGGAATCGGTTCCGGCCGGAGCACCTCTTTCGCCCCTATGGTTCTTAGGTCCTACCGGACAGTTTTGATGACGACGATCTTGTGTGATATGACACGATGATAGCCATGTATGTGCGCCGTTTTTGGGTGTCAGGGATCGTCCTCGCAGCAGCCATCGCACTTCTTCCATTCTCTTTTCACGCGGAGCGCCGCCTGGAGACGGCAACCCGTGTCGAAGGGAGCCAAGCTGAAACTGTCCGGGAGGAGCTGGCCAGTCGTTTTCGGTCGCCGTTTGTGGACCGCGTTGTCCTGGTGATCGAGGGACTTCCACCTGCGGATTCCGAGGAAGGCGGGCAAGCGTTAGAAACCATCGTGGCAGGACTGAAAGAGCCAGCCGGCGTTTCCGGAGTGGTGTCCTATCTGGACTTGCGCGATCCGATTTTTCTGGGCCGGGGAGGGGGAACGTTTGTTCTCGTGGGGCTCACGTCGACCGGCGGTCCAGTCGAGTCGCTTGTTCCGGAGCTTCATCAGCTGGCAAGCTCGCTTGAAAATCAACTGCGGGTCCGTTATCCGGTGGTAAAGCTCGAACTCACAGGCGAGATTCCACTGAATTTCGATATTCGGAAAGCGAGCGCCGCCGACGTGCATCGCGGCGAAATCCTAGTGATCCCCGCGACCCTCGCGCTTCTGCTGGTGGCTTTTGGAAGCCTGATCGCCGCCCTGATTCCATTGGCGGTTGGCCAGCTTGCCATCGCGACCACTCTGGCGATTACGGGATTCCTGGCCCAGCGCTGGCACTTGTCTATTCTGGTTCAGAATTTGGCCACCATGCTTGGCCTGGGCCTGGGAATCGACTACGCGCTCCTCATGATCAGCCGCTTCCGGGAAGCGATTTCCGCCGGCCACGACGGACCCGCGGCCTCGGTCATCGCGGCACGTCAGGCAGGTCGCACGCTCTCGATTTCAGGCTCAACGGTAGCCATCGGATTTCTAGCCCTCTTGACGGTTCCTATCAGCGAAATCCGTTCCATCGGCGTCGCGGGATTCCTGGTGACGGGAATGAGTGTGTTGCTTACAAATACCCTCGTTCCGGCAACGCTGGTGTTGCTTGGTCCGCGGATTGATCTTGGCCGATTGCCCTTTACTCCAAAGTTGGATGCGCACCGGTCCGCACGTACGGGAAATCGCTGGCGGCAATGGGGAAAGATGATTGTCGCGCATCCCTGGCTTGCCCTCTTTGTGGCAGGTACTCCTTTGCTTCTGCTCGCCTGGCAGGTCAGACGACTGGATACCAGTCTCCCCCGAGGGGATTGGCTTCCGCAGGCGGCGGAATCAGTCCATGCGCTACATGCCCTTGAACGGATGGATCGGGGCGGCGTTGTTGAATCGTTGCGCGTCATTGTCGAACTTCCAACGGATTCCATCGCGCGAACCGACGCGGGGTGGAAGGCGCTGGATCGTCTCACCAAGCGCCTCGCGAGCGACCCTCGCTGTGACCGCGTGATTTCTATCACTACGATTGCGGAGAGCAACCGGTCTTCCCTCCCTGACCTCTCGCGGGAGACGCGTCGAACGTTCCTGAGTAGCGACGGACGAGCGGCACTGCTTGAGGTATTACCCGCGAGTTCGGCGTCTCTGCGCGACCAGGTCAACTGGGTGCGGGAGCTCCGTAAGACCGGCGCGCCAGCTCTCACCGGAGTGCCTGGCGCAACCCTTCTTGTTGGGGGCATCCCGGCACTCAACGCCGATTATGAAACGATTATCAGAGACCGCTTTCCGTCCGTAATGGCGCTGGTAGTGGGGGGGACGCTCCTTGCTCTGCTCTGCGGGTTCCGATCGATCTTCGCCGCCGTGAAGGCCATCGCACTCAACCTGTTCTCGGTCGCGGCGTCGTTCGGAGCACTGGTTTTCGTTATCCAAGATGGACACGGAAGCAGCTTCCTGGGAGTTCCTGGGGGAACCGGTAGCGTGTTTCCCCTTGTTCCGATCGTCGCCTTTGCCATCGTCTTCGGATTAAGCATGGATTACGAGGTATTCCTGGTCGCACGCGTTCTCGAAGCAAGAAGAAGCGGGCTGAGTGAAATGGATGCGATCCCGGAGGGTCTGGCTAGAACCGCAGGCCTGATTACGAGCGCCGCCGCGATCATGATCGTGGTATTTGCTGCATTCACCTTCGGAGATTTCCTGGTGGTCAAGATGATCGGATTTACGTTGGCGGTCGCCGTGTTGATTGACGCGACACTCGTTCGTATTGTGATCGGTCCCGCGCTCCTTCGTATTGCAGGCGATTGGAATTGGTGGCCTGGCGGGCTCGCCACAGCGCGCAGGGCTTGAAGGCTATATCTGCTGGCCTTTGGACTGCGAATCAGATGTTTCGGGTGCAAATGAGAACTGCTAACTCGAACAAAACACGTGAACAGCAGAGTCTGCCTGATGTCCTCAGGGACAAGATTCTCGTGGAGCTCACCCAGACGCCTTGCGAGATGCCCAAGGACCCCGTGTTGCTCTGCGAGGACGAGCAATTGGGACCAATCCACCGAGTGTGTCAGCTTCACCAGCCGCTGGGAGTCAAATGCGGCAGAGGCGCACTCGAGGAGAACGCGCCATTCGCGAGGAACAACGTCAAATCGCATTGACCGGATGGGGGCAAAGATTTCTCCGCGGGATCCGACTAGTGTACGCGATTCAGCCATATTTTTTGGCATCGATGCCGTCGTTAGCCGCAAAAAAAGTGGATTTTACAAAACGAACCCACTGACGAATCGTAAACGATGACAGCGCCGACCGCGGTGGGTCACCTTTTGCCTGAAGGCCGTGCACAGGTTCTGGCGTTCTTGCACGGTTGCTGGTCAGTGGGTCATGGCATAGACGACGTAGTTGACGCCGATGCGGATGCCGAGGGCGGAGAAGCGCTCGGGATAGGACGGACGATCGGACCATTCCCATGAATCGCCGATATCGGAGTTGTAGGAGATGGCGACCATGATGCGGCCTTTGTCGTCGTAGATGGCGCGCCAGTGGGCTCCCTTTCCATCGTTGGGACCCTGGGGATAGTCCGGCACTTTGTAGCCGCGGCGCACGTGGGCTTCGCCGGGAATCTGATAGCGGTCGTCCAGATCGAACAGGGTGTGGAATATCGGGTCGTTATCGGGGATATCGACGATGGGGCGATCCGGAAAAACCATGCGCATGCGCTCGGTAAACATCTGCCACTCGTAAGCGCCGTGAAAATCGTCGGCCATCAGGAAGCCGCCGCGCAATAGATAGTCTCGCAGGACTTTCGCCTGGTGCTGCGTGATTCCCCATTCGCCCACCTGGACGGCGTAAAGCCAGGGCCAATTGTAGACTTCGTCGCCGTCATCGAGATTCACGTCTTGTTCCACGGAGCGCGCGTCGATGCGCGTCAGGCGGCGAACAGCAGCGGCCATCGCACGATCGGCGGGAGGACCGTCTTGCGTCCACAGGGACATGCCTTGCCGCCAATCCCCGTCGAAACGGCCGCGATAACCGTCGTTGGGTCCTGGCGGATACATCAGCCTTGCAAAAGCCCATTCGCCCGGGCGCTGCCAGTCTGAAGGCAACGGGATCGATTCCCCATATTCGACGGATGGGTATTGATGGAACGGACGTTGGGCAAACAAGGCAGCCACGAGGCCGAGGCCGCAAGAGAGCGGCAAAGCAAGTTTGATGAGGCCTCGACGAAAAAGTTTCATTCGCTGGCTCCCTACGGATTTTTGCTTAGCCGTTTGTAATATTCGGCGACGGATTCCTGATAGCCCGATGGAACGGCGGAGGATTTTCCCGTGCGGGCCTGGGTCGAAGCAGCATCGCGTTGCAACTGGAGCTCCAACTTGTCGACGGAGCTGAGCACTTCGCGATGCATTTGCTCCAGCATCGCGGGATTGCCCGGGAAGCGGCTGGGATCGAGCAGTTGCATCTGGCGCGCAAGTTCCGCAACTTCTTTGGCAGCCTCTGGATCATCCCGGACCATCTGGCGGAGCTGGTTCAGCGCTCGCATGCTCTGGCGAAAAGTGCGCTCGGTGTCGGCGGGGTTACCCGAGGCGTCCGTGGAAGCAGACGGTTGTCCCGGTTGGCCGTAGCGATTGTTGCCGGTGTTGATGTTGCCCCAGACGGTGCCATCTGAATTGCGGCCACCACCGTTGTGGACATCTCCGCTCTGGCCTGCGCGGTTCTGTCCCTGTTGTTCGCTCCGCCGGCCGCCTTGCGACGAGGCCATGGCTTCAAGCTGTTTACGCAGGCCTTCCACTTGATCGAGCGCCGTTGTTTCGCCGCCGTGGTCGGTGCCGCGTTGGCCGGGCTCGCCTTGATCGACTTTTTTCTGTGCCTGCTGAAGCTGCTGGTCCAATTTCCCGAGACCTTGCGCGATCTCGCTTTCGGTGCCGTTTGCATTTGGATTGATTCCCCGCCGCAACCAGTCCGCGGTTCTTTGCACACGATTGTCCAGATCGGACTCATCCATCTCCGACAGCGCGTCGCGCAATTTTTTGGCAACGTCTGGTCGAGCGGAGGCCATGTCGCGCGCGGCTTCGCGGAGATTTCTCTGCAAGTTGGAGAGATCGTCGGAGAGCTTCTGCCGGTCTTTCGCCAGGCGATCGCGCTCATGAAGGCGTCCCAACATTGCGTCGAGATTTGTGGCGTTAGGATCGGGCTGCTGGCCGGCGAACTTGTTGATCCGGTCGGCTTGCGCGCGCTCCTCCTGCGTCAAGCGGCCGGCCTCGTTCGCGAGAGAGCCCACCTTGCCGGAGGCGAGCTGCTGCTGCGTGCCGGCGAGCAGATTCGAGGCCTGGCGCAACTGGTCCGCGGCCTGTTGTCCGGCTGCCCTCTGTTGCGGGTTGCCGTTGCGCTTCATCGCGCCGGTGGCTTGTTGCAGACGTTTAAGAGCTTGCTCGATTCGCTGATCCCCGGATGCGCCCGCCGATGATCGGGAAGATTGGTCACCGGACTGTTGGCGCGAAGATGGCGAACCGTTCTGTGATGACGCGCTCTGCTGCTGTTGCTGCGAATCCTGCTGTGATCCGTTGGCGCCTTGCTGGCCGTTTCGCGCCAACTGCTCCATTTGGCGCTGCAGCTGTTCTGCTTCGCGCCGCAGCATCTCCTGTTGCCAGCGTTCCTGGAAACTTTGCTGCGGGTTGTGTTGCTGGTTGGCCAACTCTTCCTGGCGCTTGGCCAGCGCGTCGAGTTTTTCGAGCGCATCTTCCACATCTTTCTCATGCTGCTGGGCAGGAGATGCGGTTTGCGCCGTCTCGTACTGATTTTTCTCGGTGTCCAATTCCAGGTCGAAGAGGCTGGCCAGGTCACGGCCTGCGTTGCCGCCGCTTCCCCCAGCTCCTCCCTGTTGGCCGAAGGCGACTTCTATTTTCCGGAAAGTCGCTTCCGCTCGCAGCAACGCCTGAAGCGCTTTCTGCTCCAGCGGAATCGCTTCCTTCCACTTCATGCCCTTCAATTTTTCCGCCGAAGGCGCCATGGCCGCGGCGGCGTCCTGCATATCTTTATCGAAATCAGTGAACTCTTCGTTGGCTTCGGAGATATCGCGGCTTTGCATGCGGATGGAGAGCGCCGCCACCTGATCGCGCAGCTTCTCTTGTGCGTCAGAGAGGAACTGTCCCGCGGCTGCGGCGTCTTTGAGAGTAGCCGTCTTATCGTTTTGCTGCTTCCAGGTTGCGGCGATCAATTCCTTTTCACGCTTGGAAATTTCCGTCTGTTTGTTTGCCCCACCTCCACCAGCCCCTCCGCCGCTTTGTTGAGATTGCGAAAACTCGCGTTCGAAAGGTTCGACCTGAATGAACGCAATGTCTGTGCGCGCTTCGCTGTGTCCGTCTCTGGCAGTGGCATAAAGGCTGACCAAATCGCCAGGGACCAGCTTGAAATCTTCCAGGGGAAGCGTGAAGGAACCATCGGCGCTTTTTGCGCCAGGCGATTTGAGCAAGTCCACATCGTGGTTGGGCGCGCCGTTTACGGAGTAGTGAAGATGCACGTCATGCAGGCCGAACTGGTCAGCCGCCTTTACACCCACGGTGACTTCCTCAATGGGGCTTGCACGATAATCACCGCCGGGGCGCTCGATTGCGATTTCCGGCGGTAAAGCCTTGTCTGTGGCGATGAAGTAGTCTTCGGAGAGCCGAACCTGCTGGCCTTCGTCGGTCTCCGCCAAGTGATATGCGCCGTCCTTCTGCAGATGAATCGAGCCTTTGTATGTGTTGGCAGCGCCGCTTTTGAGAGGAATGACCTGGCCGTCGTCCAGCGTGAGTTGGCCATCCTTCAACGGCCGATCCATCTTTACTTCGATGGCTGCGTCCGTTCCTTCAATGGCGCGCAGATCACCGGAATTTTCCTCGGTGGACGGCTTCATCCCGGTCCATGCCGGATAGTGGTAGGTAACGCTGATGTCCTTAATGGATGGCAAATCCACGACGCGCACTTTGAAGTGCGAAGAGACAAGCGGGCCGGCGGTTACGTAATATTCGACGTTTTCAGGCAGCCCAGCGAAAACGAATTGGTAGGTTGCGCCTCCGCCGGAGTCGGGTGCGACCTGCATTACGGCAGGTTCCCAAACACTGGAGCTTTGATAGCGCGCGAAGAGTTGCGCCTTGCCCGGGCGCAAGCGCGTGACATGAGCCGTGATCAACTGATCGCTGTTGCGCCGCACAGTGGCGTTGCCCGGAGTGACTGCGATGGCATAAATCGGAGCAGCGTTGGCGTTTGTCCAAAGCAGTGAAGCGCCGTAGCCCAGATAACCCGGCCCGGCGGCGATCATCCACACCAACACGGCAAGACACGCGAGCCCCGCGCCACCGAGCGCAAACAAACGGTTGTCTGGAACCAGCGAAGATGGCTGCGTGCCGCGCGTGCGTGACAGCGTATCGGCCGCCAACAGTTCCAGGAAAGGATCGTCGTTGCTCGCGCGTTCCTGAAAAGTCGTGAGTCGTTGTTCAAGGGCAGGATTTGCGGCCTCGGCGTTACGCACCGCCCACTTTTTTGTTGCGCGAATCAAAGGCAGTACAATTCCAAATACTGCAGCGACGGCGAGTGCAATAAGGATGGCTAGCCGTGCCGCAGTGACGCCATGCGCCGGGAAGGCGAAACGATTGAGTATGAGCACGAGCGAGACGGTTACGACGAGCGCGGTACCGGTAAAGATAGCCGCGCCGCGCAGCCATGCACCCAATCGCAACCTTTTCTGTAACTGTGCAATGTAAGAATTGAGCTCGCTGTGGTTGCTCATACTTCCTCCCGCGGCGTGCCCATGTAGCCGCTGGCGAAAATCATTTCTGCTAAAGCGACCAGCAACGCAAGCAGCATAACGTACCACCACAGGCTTGCGACTCGATATGTCGCTTCGAGCGGCGCAGCTGCCGCCGTTTGCGATGCGCTGCTTGTGGCACTTCCACTCCAAAGTTGCTGCACGTCCTCGGCTAATGGTTGCAGATCCGATTCGCGCCGGTCGGGATTCACAGCGATGACCGCATCGCGTCCGTTCGCAAATCGAATCTGATAGAACCCTGCGCGCTCCAGCCGGAACGATTGCACCGTTCGCGCCTCGGCGAGCGAAAGCGGCCTTCGCCCTTCTGGAGCAATCACTTCTATATTCGTCGCCGCACCGACCGGTTCACCGGCCGAACGCAATTGAACGAACGAATCGACCAGTCGCGATCCACTGAGCAGTCCGCTGCCGGAAAGATATCGCGCCGTACGGTCGACGAAAGCCACAAACACCGGATGCAACGGCATGTCGTTCGTCAAGTTTTCGAGGCCCGAAGCAAGGAGTACTACGTGCCCTTCGCCCAATTGCTTGTCGAGCAAGAGAGGTGTGCCGTCCGCGAGCCGAGCCGCCACGCGCGACTGTCCGGCGTCCAACACGGCGGCGTAAAATATTTTTACGTCCGCCCAACCTCCCTCATCGTGCCCTGGTTGATCTTGTGCCAGTGCTGGATAGTTGAAGTCGACCTGGCCGATGGTCGCCGGCCTGCCCGTGCGCGCATATTCATGCACGTCTTTCATACTGCTATCCCACAGAGGGATCCGCGCATTGTGTGCCGCAGCCGTGCCCAGCGCGATCAGCACGCTGCCTCCCTTCGCCACGTACTGCGCAAGCGCGTGTTCGAAAATTGAGGGCAGCACGACGGCATCCGAAAGAACTACGAAGGCGTACTTCGACGGATCCAGGTCAGTGGCTTGCTCCGCGGCCACGGATTGCACCACGAATGCTCCTTGCGCCGAGGCTTCCAACGCAGAGCCAAAGTACAGCGCCGAGCGCGTCTCACCCGCGGCGTGCACGAACAAAACCCGCTCCGGGTCCGAACGTCGCACGGCAAACACGCTCGCATCATCGGCAGGGAAAGCGTCTCCGCCTTCGATGCGCACCGCGCAGCGGTTGAATCCGTATCCCACATCGAGCGGGGCAAACTCAACTGTGACGCGGCCATTCGCCGGGACATCTATTTTGCGCGTGGCGATGACTTTTCCATTCACCACCAGCGACACCGTTTTCGAAGCCGCCGGCGCGTTGAAGCCTGCCACCACTGCCTTTACACGAGACCGCTTGGGATCTTTCGGATCGGACAAAACCGCCGGTGCGTCGACGCTCTCCACCGTCCAGTTCGGCGGCGCTGCACCCATCGCGACAGGTTGCAGCAACAGAGTTACATTGTTCGGTAGAACCATGTCCGCAAAGTTTGCGGGCATCGCCGTGCGCTGCATGTCGCTGAACAAGCGAAGATCGATTGGCCCGCGCACCGTCTCCGACAATTGGCGAATAGCGCGCCCCAACTCGCCGAAATTTGCGCGCCCATCGCCCGGCTGGACGCTTTCCAGAGCCGCGCGCAATTGCGCTTCGTCGGCGATTGCCTGCGTCAAGACTGCGAACTGGCCGCCGAGAGTCATGATCTGCGCTTTCTGCGCATGCGGTTTTGCGGCCAGTGCGGCCAGGGCTTTCTGCTTCGCATCCGTGAACCGCGTTCCAGCGCGCATGCTGAAGGAGTTATCCAGCACAATCAAAAGCAGCCGCCCGTTTGCGTCCGCCGCGGCATGCCGCACAAACGGATTGGCAAATGCGAGCACCACAAGCAACACCAACGCAAATCGCAGTGCGAACAACACCAGATAACGGAGCCGCCGGTACCGTGTCGAGCTCTGCGTACCCCGTTCGAAGAACATCAGCGAGCTTACCGGCCGCGGCGTGGCCCGGTGATGTCGCAGCAAGTGCAAAAAGACCGGCACTCCTAGCGCGACCAGCCCACCGAGAAACCATGGCGCGAGAAAGCCCATTAGTTCGCCGCCTTCCGCAGAGAGAGATACTCTCGAAGCGCCTGATCGAGAGGCTGATCCGTGACGAGCAAGTGGTAATCGATGCCCGCACCGCGTGCACGCGAGCGGAGCTGTTCGATGTGCGCATCGATCTTCGCGCGATAGGTGGTCTTCGCATATTCGGGGATGACTTCGATCCGCCGATCGGTTTCGAGATCGACAAGAATCGCCGAACCGTTCAGTACCGGCCGGACTTCCTGCGGATCGAGAATATGAAATAGGACTACGTCATTGCCGCGAAATCGCATTGGCGCGATGGTGTGCACGATGGTTTCGGGGTCCTCATAGAAATCCGAGATCACAATCGCGATACCGCGGCGGTGCCAGAAAGTTTCCAGGTGTTTGAGAGGCTTGGCGAAATTCGTCAGCGCGCGCGGCTCGGCTTGCTCGAGTCCCGCGAAGAGACGCGCGAGCTGTCCCGGTCGCGTGGACGGCTTGATGTACTCGCGCACTTCGTCGTCAAAAACGATTAGACCCGCCGCATCGCGCTGATTGTGGATGGCGAGATAAAAAAGAGACGCGGCGATATAGCGCGCATAATCCATCTTCCTCGGCGGACCGGAGGTGTACTGCATCGAGTTGCTGGCGTCCAGCATCACGGTGAGCTGGCTGTTGGTTTCGCCGCGATAACGCTTCAGGTAGCAGCGTTCAGTGCGCGCAAACAAGTTCCAGTCCACGTGCCGCAGGTCGTCGCCCGGCGTGTAAGCGCGATACTCCGCGAACTCCTGGCTGAAGCCGAAGTCCGGCGAGCGATGAAGACCGGCCACAAAGCCGTCCACTACCGTCTTCGCGACCAGATCCAGCGAAGAGATACCCGCGAGAACTTGCGGATCAAGGAACCGCTGCATCAACTCTCCTTTGGCCGCTGTACGTGCGCGATGAGTCTCTTCAAGATTTCATCCGCATCGATGCGGTCGGATTCCGCATGGAAGTTCAACAAAATGCGGTGCCGCAACACCGGCACCACCACTGAGGTGATGTCTTCGTAGGTCACGTGATAGCGTTTGTGAGAAAGTGCGCGTGCTTTCGCTGCCAGAACAACGAATTGAGCGGCACGCACGCTGGCTCCGTAATTTACATATTTCTTCACGAAATCGGGTGCGTTTTCGCTTTTCGGCCGCGTGGCGCGCACCAGGCTTACGACGTATCGCGCAAGTGTTTCCGCAATGGGCACCATGCGTACGAGCTGCTGGAAATCGAGCAAATCTTCCGCCGTGGCCACGGCTTCGATCTTCGCAACGCGATTTGCCGTCGTCAGGTCGATTACTTTCAGTTCGTCTTCCGCGCTCAGGTCATCCAGGATCGCGTTGAATAGGAAACGGTCCAATTGCGCTTCGGGCAGCGGATAAGTTCCTTCCAATTCGATGGGGTTCTGAGTGGCCAGCACAAAGAATGGCGCCGGTAAGTGGTAGAGGTGCCCGCGCACGGTGCAGGAATGTTCCTGCATTGCTTCGAGGAGAGCGGACTGAGTCTTCGGAGGCGTCCGGTTAATCTCGTCGGCCAAAAGGATGTTGCCAAAGATCGGCCCTTCGACGAAGGTCCACTTGCGATGGCCGGTCGTAAGATCTTCCTCGATGATATCCGTGCCGGTGATATCGGATGGCATCAAGTCTGGCGTGAATTGGATGCGACGGAACTGGAGGCCCAGCGCTTCGGCGATGGTCCGAACCATCAATGTTTTTGCGGTGCCGGGCATGCCGGTCAACAGGCAGTGTCCACCAATAAAGATGCCAATCAATATCTGGTCCAGCACTTCCTGCTGGCCCACGATGACCTCGCGCACCTGCTTGAGGATTGCTTCGCGCACCGCGTGGAAGCGCTCGATGCGTTTCTGGAGAGCAGCTGCGTCTTGATTTAATCCGGCAATGGAAGCCATCGATTTCCTTCCTCTTCAATTGGATTTTGTGGGCGGCCGCTGCAACTCCAGCAATAGTTTTTGCGCCGGCCGGTAGCCGGGAGCGGTTTCGAGGGCGGCCAGCACACTTTCCTGCGCCTTGTCTTTCTGTCCCGCGGCAAAATACGCTTGCGCCAGGTTGAACTCGGCGCCAGCCTTATCGACGGGATTCGACGCGACCCGCGCGCTGTATTCGCGGATTGCACCTTCATACTGTTTTCCCGCAAACAGCAGATCGCCGAGACGGCGATGCAAGTCTTCATCCTTGACTGGGTAAATGTAATTCACGCGTTCGAGCGTCGCTGCCGCTTCTGCCGGTTGCCCTGCGACCTCTTCCAACGCCGCAAGACGTTTCAACACCGCCGGCATCTGGCCACCTTCGTGTTCATACGACGTGAGGATGGCGGCCTCAGACTTGGCGTCGCCTTTCGCTTTAGCCGCGTCGGCCATTAGCACGTAGACGTTTGCTTCGTCTACGTATTCCGGATACATCGCCAGGATTGCGGGGCCCTGTTGCACCACGACGTCGTATTGTTTTTGCTGCGCCGCGGCATAGAGCGTTTTCAGCTTTTCCCGCCATTCGTCGAAGTGCGCTGCCTCGGTTCCATATTTCTGGCCAATCCACGCGAGATATTGTTTGTCGAAATCGTCAGGCGCAATGCCGAGATCTTGCTGGATAACCTGCGGAGTCGTCTGCAATTTCGCATAGGAGTAGGCCATGTCCAGCAGCTTTCCTTCGCCCCATTTCTCCTTCACAAAGTCGCAAATGCTGCCCGCCTGGAAGTAAGAGACGACTACCTGGGACGGGTATTCCGGAGAGACAAAGCCGCGATCGAGCGTGGCCACCGGCAACAATTTCTTGTCGCGAATGGCGAGCAGCACTTCCGGAGTCACACGGTTTTTCCATTCCGGCGAACGTTCGCCTTCTTCGTGCACAGCCAGCCCTTCGGTGAACCAGCGCGGCACGCGATGATTGGTGGCCGTAAGAATAAATACGTGGCTCATCTCATGCCACAGCGTCGATCCCCAATTGAAATCGCCGGGCTTACGTGCCGACGGGCTGTCCATGGCCACTACCTCGCCGAATGTAACTCCTAGGGCGCCCAACCCCGGCATGCCCATGGTGCGCACCGCGAAATCCTCGTGGTTTGGATAAACCTCGACCTGGACGGGCCCAGGCAGCTTCATACGATATTTTTTCTCGTAGGTGGCAAGAATCGTGTGCAGTTCCGATTGCATATAAGGCAGCAGCAGCGCGGCTTCCGTTTTGTTCAGCTTCAGGATGGTCGCGTTGTCGCGAAAGGTGTCGAAGTTTTTATAACTGTCCAGCAGGCGCAAGCTATTCACGGTTGCGGCGTCGCGATAGCCGTTGTTGTAGCTGAGTTCAAGCTCCTTGAACGGCTCGTCTTCCTTGCCCAAACGCATCAGATCGATGCCGAGCGCGGAATGCGCCGCCCACAATCGGGGATCGGCTTCGATCGCTTTTCGGTAATACGTGACCGCGTCCTCGTAGCGGTAATGCAACTCCAGCTGGCGCGCCACGCGGGCGTATGCTTCGCCATAACCGGGACTGATCGCCCGAATCTTTGCGAACCAGGCATCGGGTGGACGATCCGCAATCAGCTCGATGGCCGCGTGAATCGCCATGGCATCGAGCGCATCGTTCTCCAAAGCGATCGCTTTATCGGCCTCCGCCGCGGATGCATCACGATCGTCGTTCGCGAGCGCAAAGTCGGCCATCAATTCATGCGCCGCCGCCAGCTTCGGATCAAGCTGGATGGCCTTCGCGAAATATTCCGCGGCTTTGCCGTCGAATCCATCGGCGGACACAACGGCTAAGCCGAGATACGCGCCCGCGTTGGATGGATCCTTCGCCAGCGCTTCGCGAAAGAGGCCGGCCGCATCGGTGTCATTGAAGCGCTCGTGAAACAGCATTCCCCAGCGCACTTTATAGAGAGCTTTGCTGTTCGCGGGCTGCGTGGCGAGACGGAACTGCTCATTCGCCTGCTCCCAAGATTCCAGGCCCCAGAAACCTTCGGCGCGGAAATATACATCGCCGCTTCGCGTCAGATCCTCGAAGCACGTTTGTGCATCCGCGGAATGTCCATGCTTGCGCAGATTCCAGCAGTCTGTGGGTACAGCCGCCTGCGCCGCGGCAACGGACGCGAACAGGAAAAACGTAGCAAGAGCGAGGAGCCTCTTCATTTGTCCAGCTCCTCTTGCACCTTCGCCAATTCCACCAGTGCGTCCGTCAATTGCTTTTTGTAATCGTCGGGATCCATCGCGGCTTTCTGGTACTTCAGCGTGTCAATTTTTTGCTCGAGTTCGTCTTTCTTGTTGAGCAGAGCTCGCTTCGCTGGGTCGTTTGCCGCCTGCTGGCTTGTGCCAAGTCGCAGCAAGGTGAAGCTGGACATGAGCACGCCTTGGCCGTTCCCAGCTTCGCGCACGGGTTCGCCTGTGCCTACATCGTTAAAAACCGCGTGCTCGGTTGCGAGGCGTTTCTGCGAATCGTAAAATGCCGCGGTTTTCTTTGCGGCGTATGTAAATGCCTCCATAGCGCTGATGGAATCACTCTTGTCGACGTCCGCAGCCGGATCCTGGATCGCTTCAACCCAATACCGCGCAAACACTGTAGCGTTCTTTTCTGTACCTGATTTGGTTGCCGCGATCACAGCGCGGCCTGGGCGATCGAGAACCTGTAATGCGCCTCCGCTCGCGCTGGTCGTGTCCACCACAAGCTGGCGCTTTGCGGCAATGCGATCGCATAGCGCAGCGATCTGTGCTCCGGTCACATCGGGTCCAACAAGATTAAACTTGTATTCCACGCCGTCGAACGAACCATGGCCAATCAGGATCAGCGCAAAGTCGTCGTTGTCCTTGGCGTCTCGCGCCACCGCGCCCATAGTCTCCGTGAGCTGCGTTGCCGTGGCTTGCGGGCCGGACAGCGTGTAGACATGCGCCGCGGGGCCGGACGCCTTGAAGATTTTGTCCAAATCTTTCGCCGCTGCCGCAAAGCGCTGGTCGTAATCCGGCTCTCCACCCAATCCGGCCACGATGACGTAATAGGTTGCGGCATGCGTCTGGACCGCAACCGCACATGCTATCGCCAGCAGCAGAGCGCGCTTCATATCACGCCCCACTTGCGACGCAGTAGCCACTCCCCAATCGGCAACCCGAGCAACAGCAAAAATACGATCGGCATATCCCAGAGTTCCTTCGTGCTACGAACGGAGATGCCAGCCTCGGAGTATGAGATATCGCGCGGCAGGTTCTTGAGGTCAGACGATTTCCAATAACGTCCGCCGGTCTCCGCTGCCAGCTGTTCCAATAAATGGCGATTCTGTTCGGTGTGAAAGTTCTCCGCGACCCCGTCCTCGCGCTGGAAGGTCACCACGTCGCGGCCGAGTTCCTGCGGCTGGCTGCCCGCGGATTCCGCGACGACTTCCGCGAGATACGTGCCCGGCTTCTCCGCGGTCCATTCGGTTTGATACAGTCCCGGCGTTTCATCCGAAGGCGTGAGGTCAATTAGCGCATTCACGCCTTCGGGTCCCAGAATGTGCGCGATGACGTGCGCGTTTGCAGCTTGCTGAAATTGCTGGTCGCGCACTTGCGCCGCCAGCCGCGCCTGCCCTTCGTCCATCAGCAAACGCTCCGGCATGGACGCGACAACCGGACCCGGCGACTCTGCGATCAGCCAGCGCAGAAGCTGCTGCCAGAAAAGATCGTGCGAGGGATCGCCAAGCGCCTCGCTCATCTGCCACCGCCAGGTGCCGCCAGTTGCCATGATGGCGGTGCGGCCGTGGCCGTAACTCTCGGTGATCAGCAGCGGCAATTTGCGCCGGCCTGCGTTCATGTCGGCGAGTACGGTGGCGCCTGGTTTGGGCGCGCCGGCATCTTCGTAGTCGGCCAGATACGTCAGCTTCTTCCAGCGCAGCGCGTTCTTCTCCGGATCATCCAGGATCTGCGTGATCGGCGAATCGACACCTTCCGGAGTCAATTCGACGGTTGCGGCATTGCGATGGAAATTGTGATTTCCCGCCGGCAGAAAGGTGGGGAGCAAATCGTTCAAACCTGATGCTGCCCAGCCTCCGTCGCTCAGCGAATAGCGGCCACCCAGAAACAGAATTCCGCCGCCACGGCGGTCGACATACTCGCGCAGAAGTTCCTGTTGCAGCGGCGTAAAGTAATCCGCATCAACCGAGCCGATAATGATGCCCGCATAGCCGAACAAATCCTCCGGCCGCGACGGAAACCCGTCCGCCAGCTCGCTCGAATCTCGAATACCTTGCCGGTAAATCTTGTTTTCACTGGTACGCAGCATGGAAACCAGCTGCACCGTCGGGTCGTCTTCTTCCGCTCGCCGAATGAATTTGTATTCCCAGCGCGGCTCGCCCTCGACGTACAAAATCCTTCGCTTCGCATCGCTCACGAGAATGGGGCGCGTCACAGCGTTGTTCGCCAGATTTTCCTCGCCGGGCAGCGGTTCCACGCTGAACGCCAGACTTTTTGCACCCGCGGCGCCGATGGGAAAGAAAAGCGGTTCGGTTTGCACGCGTCCATCCGGCGGCAAAGTGATTTCGCGCTCCGCGAGAGATTTGTCTCCATCGCGTACGGTGAGCTTCGCCTGCTGCCCCGAATAGCCACGCTGTGTCAGGCTGACGGTGGCGGCGATGCGCGCGTTGGCCGTGGCTGTTGGGGCCACGCTGACATCCTCAATTTCAATATCGTGCGCGGCTTCCTCCTTGCCGAAGCCGATTGCGTGAACGGGCAATCGCCGGTTCCGCAGTGCCTGCAAAGCATCGAGACTGATTCCCGAGCCACCGGTCCCTGCCGTATTCTGGCTGCCGTCGCTGAGCAAGAGGACTGCTCCTACCGGCAAGTCCGCAGTTTCCGTGGCCAGTTGTTTCAGGCCCTCGCTAATATGCGTGGCTGGTTCCACCGGTGCGATCTCTCGCGGGCCATCGACTCGTGTGAGCGAACTGCCCAGCCGGTACACTCGTGTCTGGAATCGCTTCTGCAGTCCAGCGAGAACACTATCCTCGAGGGCCGCAATCGCCGCGGCTTCGCGTGGCTTTCCGTCACTGTCTGCGATGCGCATGCTGCGCGAATCGTCCACAACCACGGCGATAATGTTCTGCTGAGAGTTCAACTCGCTCACCAGCATTGCCGGCTGCCAGAGCAGCAAAAGCACCAGCGCTACGAGCGCCGACTGCAGTCCCCAAATCAGCCACCCGCGCCAGCTTCGCAGTTCAGGCGTTGCACGACGCAACTTCCAGCGGATCAACAGCGCGAGTCCCCCGGCGGCGGCAACAATCAATGCTGCCAAAGCCCATGCCGGCCAACCCGCAAGCAGCACGAATCGTCCCTTCGTAAATACCGGAACCGGGTACTTGAATAAAAATTCGAACATCCACCCTTCTAGCCCTAAGTCACTTGCGCAAATCTTTTGCTATTACGATTCGGCTCTCGCCGGATGTACTGTCCGCACTAATGCGTCATACCATAGAGGATATAGTCCAGCCCTACGCGGAACGCCATCGACGCGAAAGTCTCCGGGTAATTCGGGTCGTCGGCCCACTCCCACGCGTCACCCAAATGCATGTTGTGGCAGATGGCCACGATGATGCGGCCTTTGTCGTCGCGAATGGCGCGCCACTTCGGCTGGTAGCCGTCTTTCTCATACGTGCGGCCAGACCAGACATACTGCTCGCCAGGTATCTGCATCTTGTCGTCGATGTCATACAGGGTGTGAAAGATTTCGTCGCCGCTTTGCAAGTTCTCCACAGGACGGTCGGGCAGCACCTGGCGCATACCATTCATAAAGTTTTCCCAATCTTCAGTGCCATGGAAATCGTCCACCATCAAGAAGCCGCCCTTCAACAGGTACTCACGCAATCGCTTGGCTTCAGAATCGGTGAACGTCCAGGTCTGCACCTGAACCGCATAAATCCATGGATAGTTGAAAATGTCGTTGTTATTGAGGGTAACTACTTGTTCGGTGGGGCGTCCGTCAATGCGCGTCAGCCGGTGCATGGCGATCAGAAACTGGCGGTCCGCTTTCGGATAATCACGCGACCATGATCGATACCATCCATGCCTGGCATAGGGGTTGATGCTGGCCATGTTCGAGGAATAAGCCAGGCGAGACCAGTAAAACTCCGCCTTCACGTTCGAAGGCGAGTCATCATCGCCGAAGCCGAAGTCCGCGGTCCGCTGGGCGCAGAGCCCCACGCAGCACAGGGCAGCTGTCAGACCTGCCAGCGCAACACGTGAAAACCTCATGCAGGACCTCCGCAGCGGGGCGTCAAGGGGCGAGAACAATTAGACGATGAATATCCACTGATGGTTGCAGTTGCAGGCATATTGGCCCCGCTTGTCCCGATGCTTTCCCCGTGAGACCATCCAGGAATGTCCAGCCGGAGCGAAAGCGACGATTGTGCAAAGGCGCAATTTCCTCCAACTCAGCGGCATGGCCTTGGCCCACGCCAGAATTGCGCGACTGCCGTTTGCTGCTCAGGTCGGTCCGTCCCAGGCAGCGACTCCCGGCGCTAACGCCGATCATACCCTGCGCATTGGCCCCGTCACCGTCGAACTGGACCGCTCCCACATTATCTCGACCGTCGGCTATAACAACTCCGCACCGGGGCCGGTGCTGCGAATGCGGGAAGGAAAGCCGGTCACTGTGGACGTGATCAATGATACGGACACGCCGGAGTTAGTGCATTGGCATGGCATGCTGATTCCGCCGGAAGTGGATGGCACGGAGGAAGAAGGTTCGCCACTCGTACCGCCGCATGGCCGGCGCCGGTTCCAATTCACGCCACGTCCGGCGGGAAGCCGGTGGTACCACTCGCACGCCATGGCCATGGCGGATCTTCATAAGGGCGCATACACCGGCCAGTTCGGGTTTGTGTACGTGGAGGGCGCCGACAATCCCGGCCAATACGACCAGGAATTTTTCCTTGCGCTCCGCGATTGGGAGCCGTTCTTTACCGGGACGATGGATGACGAAGACGACGATACCCATGCTGGGCCGCTGCTGGAAAAGCCCGCCACGCTGAACACCGATCCTGACGGTCTTGAAGTCGGTTCGATGACCTATTCCATCAACGACAAGGCGCTTGGGTCCGGCGATCCCATTCGCGTGCGGGAAGGCCAGCGGTTGTTGATTCATTTTCTGAATGCAAGCGCCATCGAAAACCGCCGCATCGCGCTGGCCGGGCACAAAATGAAGGTGATCGCGCTCGACGGTAATCCGGTGCCCTTTCCGAGAGAGCTCGATTCGGTTTTTCTGGGTGCGGGCGAGCGCGCGGATGTAGTGATCGAGATGAACAATCCGGGAATCTGGGTTCTCGGTTCAACGGAGAAGATCATCCGGGAGTCTGGACTCGGCGCCGTTGTGGAATACGCCGGGCAGCATCGTCAGCCGCAATGGCTCGATCCGCCGAGGTTTGCGTGGGACTACGCAATTTTCGGAACTGGCTTCGGAACCGCCGGGTCCACTTCGCCTGCTTCGCAGCAGACCATTGAGCTGGTGTTCGAAAAGATTCCAGGCGGGGCGGGTAAATTCAATTTGTGGCTCGTCAACGGCAAGCCCTATCCTCACGAACGCGAGTTTGTGCTGCAGCAAGGAACTCGCTAC
Organism: Candidatus Acidiferrales bacterium; assembly: GCA_963709705.1. Classification (GTDB taxonomy): domain Bacteria; phylum Acidobacteriota; class Terriglobia; order Acidiferrales; family UBA7541; genus Acidiferrum. Next base: position 77,668 of record CAVPXU010000007.1, on the reverse strand, counting down.
CGGCTGGTTATGCGCAATCGTACCGACGACGCGCATCCCATGCATCTTCACCGGCACAGTTTCGAGCTGATTGAGATCAATGGAAAAAAGACTGCCGGTGTTATTAAGGATACGGTCGTGGTTCCTTACTATGGGCGCGCGATTGTCGATTTCACCGCCGATCAGCCCGGCCTCTCACTGTTTCACTGCCACATCCAGCAGCACATGGATTATGGATTCAAAGCGCTGTTTCGTTACGCCTGACGCGTTGTTTGATGTGGTGCTGAACAGCAATTCCAGTGATGGACGGAAAAACGAGCCGGGGTAAAGCAGATCGAAAACGAAAGGCGCCCGGAAAACTCACAGGCGCCTTCCAGTTTAGAAATTAATGCGAAGTGTACCTCAGGGATCACCTCCTTACTCGACAGGAACGTCGCAGCCACAATGTAGAAAAGATTCCGGATGGGGTCAAGACGGAAAGATTGTTGGTGACGAACTGTTTAACAACTAATGCCGTTGAGCTCTGGCGATTCGCGGTCATTCCCGGGTTGTCAAGGAGCGCGCGACGCTGTCAACACGGGTGTAGAATGGGGTTCAGGAGTCCAGAATAGGGCTCCGATGTCTTCGCTTGTAGAGGCCTGCCGTTGCGGAGCGCGGGACATGGGACAGAGGTACGTACAATGAAGAAACCGAACTTATTCAGTATTTTTTGCATGATTGCAGCGTTTATCTTGCTGGGCTGGTTGGCATCTCCGGCGTTTGCGCAACGTGGTGGCGGCGGTCATGGAGGAGGCGGAGGAGGTGGCTTCCACGGCGGTGGCGGTGGAGGCTTCCATGGCGGTGGTGGCGGTGGTGGTTTCCATGGCGGCAGCATGGGTGGATTTCATGGTGGCGGAGGTTACTCTGGCGGAGGCCGTGGTTACTATGGCGGGGGCGGATACCGGGGTGGATCCTACAACCGCGGCGGCGGATATTATCATGGCGGAGGTTACTATGGTGGGCGCGGTGGCTACGGCTGGCGTGGCGGTTACGGGTGGCATGGTGGATATGGCTGGCGCGGCGGATATTGGGGTTACCCGGGGTACGGTTATGGATGGGGCTTCGGACTAGGATGGGGTTGGCCGTATTGGGGATATCCCTACTCGTACACCTATTATCCGTATTCCTACTCGTATGACCCGAGCTACTCCTGTCCTCCAGGTTACACATGCACTTACAACGGAGGCGACGATCCTCCCCCATCCAACTCAAATCCAAATCCTGGGTACTATCCGGCAAATCCTTCGGCACCTCCCTCAGGAGCGGGACCTTCGAACTACTCTCCGAGCGACAATGGTGACGACGATTCCAGCGCTCCGATTCTTTCCGTTGACCACATAACGGCCACTCCAAATTACAGTCCAGCCGCAGCGGCTTACGCGGACCAGCGGTATGCAAGTGCGCCGATTGTTTCGGTCGACCGGATAACGGCAACGCCGAGCAGCTATCGAGTGTCTCATCCCGCCGCAAAGCCAGATCCAGCGGTGCATCAAACGGTTCGGCCTGAAGTGCAGAGCGCGATGCGGGCTTTGCACGAGATGCCGCCGTTTGCCCGCGAACGGGAAATCGAAACAGGGCGCTACAGCCATTTTTCTCCTCAGGAAAAGAAACTTCTGAGAAGTGTGAACTAGCTGCCGGCTGATCCGGCAAATCTTATAAAATACCGCTCCGTGGTGACTTCCCGGAAAGCGCTGGGTTTGTGCACCTTTTCCATTGATACAGACGAGACGCTCCTGTAGTACTTAGGGCGAAACTCGCATACGGGAAAGGGGTGGATATGAGTCAGCCTCGGCGAAGCATCGTCGCTTACGTTCGTTTCTTTCGGACGCTTATAACAACGGTGTTTGTCTTCACCCTGGCCTGGGTGTGTGCGCAAGGTGTATTTGCGCCGCTCGTAGCGCAGGCCAAAGACGCTCCGTTTCCCGAGATTCGCCGCTCGTGGCAATCGACGGCGCCGCTAGCCGTTCGTCTTGCCGCGCAGAACGCTCTGTTCAAGGAACAGTATGAGGATGACCTGCGCGCTTCTCCGGAGAGCGAAACGGCACGGGGAGATTATCGCGATAACGATCGGCTGGACGATTACTCGCTGGAAGCGAGCAAGAAGCAGAACGCAACGGATCGCGCGTATCGCGCGCGGCTCGAAGCCATTTCGACGGAAGGATTCCCAGAGCAGGATCGATTGTCGCACGACCTTTTGCTGCACGTGCTGGACAATCGCATCGCGGATTACGAGCTGAAGAATTATGAAATGCCCATCTCGCAAATGCAGGGCATCCATAACAGCCTGGCCGATCTGCCCAACTCTGTACCGCTTGACAGCGTGAAACATTATGAAGACTACATTGCGCGGCTGCATCAAATTCCGCGCGCGTTCGACCAAACGATCGAGGTGCTGCGACAAGGAGAAAAGGACGGATTGATGCCTGTCCGGGTCTTGCTGGAGCAGATCCCGGCGCAATGTGAAGGCACGATTGCCGAAAATCCCTTCGTGGAGCCCACCAAAAAGTTCCCCGCTTCGATTTCCAAGGAAGACCAGCAACGGCTTACGGAAGAAATCGTGCGGGTGGTGAACGCGGAAGTGCTGCCTGCTTACCGGCGCTTTGCAGAATTCATCGCCAAGGACTATGCACTGCACGGCCGCACCGCCATCGGGCTAAACAGCTTGCCGGACGGGGATCGCCGGTACCAGCAAGCGATTCGCGAGCAAACCACCACGGACATGTCTCCGGCGGAGATCCACGCGCTCGGGCTGCGAGAGGTAGCGCGGATCAATGGATTGCTCAACGCGCTAGCGGTCAAGGCGGGCTACAAAGACCTTGCCAGTTTTCGCGCCGCGTTGAACAGCGATCCCAAATACGTGCCGAAATCTCCCGAACAGATCGTGGACGATTTCCGTCATTACGTGGCCCAAATACAGCCGCGGCTGCCGGAGCTTTTCGGCGTGTTCCCGAAAACACCGCTAAGGGTGGAAGCTGTGCCCGCTTCGCAGCCCAACAATCCTACGCATTATGTATTTGGGACACCGGATGGCAGCAGGCCGGCTCGCGTGGTGGTGGCGACTTCCAATTTCGCGCACCGAAAGCTGCTGAGCGACGAGACGCTGGCCTACCATGAAGGTATTCCGGGCCATCACATGCAGATTTCCATCCAGCAGCGGCTCACGGGCCTGCCAGAGTTTCGCCTGCACGTCATCAATAATGCGTACGCCGAGGGCTGGGCAGTTTATGCGGAGGCATTGGGCAAGGAGATCGGTTTTTTCCAGGATCCGGCGTCGGATTACGGACGGCTGAATCTGGAGTTGATGCGCGCAGTGCGTTTGGTTGTGGATACCGGGATTCACTCCGAAGGTTGGAGTCGCGAGCAGGCTGCCGATTATTTCCGCGAGAGTGGCGCCGCCGATGAACCGACGATTAAAGCGGAAGTCGACCGGTATATCGCGTGGCCAGCACAAGCACTCAGCTACAAGATCGGCCAACTGAAGATTCTCGATCTTCGCAGCCGCGCCAAGCAGCGGCTTGGCACGCGCTTCGATATAAGAGCCTTTCACGATGAGATCCTCAGTGGAGGAAGCCTGCCACTCGATATGTTGGAAGCGCGCGTGGACAGCTGGATCGGAAGCCAGATTCCAGATAGCGCTGCTAGATAAAAACTCATCCGCGAGCTTCGCAGAGCCGGTTTGCAGATTGGTTGCGGGCGGAAGACAAAGACGCCACCATTGATTAGCCCTCCCTGAGTTCAGAATCCGCATGCAGGTAAATTTTTCCCACCGCCGTACTGCGTAACTTTAAGACTGCGTAACTTTAAGTCTTGACAGCGCGGCAAATAAGCATTTGAATCGATTCAAATAAGGGGCCGGGGGATAGTGACCGCCTTCCAGTGTCTTTGGGGCGCGTCGAAAATCAAGCGAGATTGGTAGCTGTGCCCGCGGGGGTGTCGTTGCAAGCAGGAATCGCGAAGGTGCCGCGAATTGTTGCATAGGTTCGCTTATGCAAAGGAGATTGTCATGAAACGAATTTTTTATAGAGCAGACTCCAAGCGCCTGGCAGAAATTTCCCGTGCAGTGCTGTTCGCTACTCTTCTACTTCTGCCTGTGGCTTTATTCAGCCAAGCTTATTTCGGAACAGTGAGCGGGGAAATTACGGACCCGACCGGGGCAGTCGTGCCCGGAGCCAAAGTGCTTCTGACGGACCAAGCAAAAGGTTTCGTGTTTAATGCCAAGACCGACAGCAGCGGGCGGTATCTCTTTCCCTCGATCCCGCCGGGGGTGTACACCGTGTCGGTGGAAATGGAAGGGTTTCAGAAGGAAGTGCGCACTGGTATCAAGGTGGACGTGACGGAGAACGCGACGGCAAACCTAAGGTTGAAGGTGGCCAGCGCGACACAAAGCGTCGAGGTTTCGGCGCAGTCTCAGGAGTTAAACACCGAAGATGCCGTGACAGGCCAGGTGGTCAACCGCAAGTTCATCAACGACCTGCCGCTGGTTGACCGTTACGTGCTTGATTTCGTGAGCCTCGGGCCGGGTATCACCAACATGAGTGACCAGAACTCCGTCGGCGACACGGGAACGAACTTTGTGTCCAACGGCAGCCGCGGGGCCAGCGCAGACATTCTGATGGATGGCGCTTCCATCACCAACTTTGAGCCCAATGGCGGCATTACGTATGTTACGTACACTCCGTCGGCGGAGGCAGTCGAAGAGTTCAAGGTGGAACAGACGAACTTCAGCGCGGAATATGGATTTTCCGGCGCGTCGGTCGTCAACATGATCACGCGGTCGGGCGGCAATTCGTTCCATGGAAGCGCATACGACTTTATTCGTAACCAGTTGACGGACGCGAATAACTGGTTCGCGAATGCCGCGGACCAGCCGCTTCCTCCGGTACACCGCAATAATTTCGGCGGCACCATCGGCGGCCCGATCGTGAAGAACAAGCTTTTCTTTTTCTTTGATTATGACGGCACGCGGCAGTCGTATATGAACACCTACCAGGCGGGCGTGCCCACTGCGGCGGAACGCACCGGCGATTTTGGCGGATTGTGCGCAGCGAATGGCGGGACGTTCAACGGTTCCGGCCAGTGCAGCCTGGCGGCGGGACAGATTTGGGATCCTTATACCGGCACATACCAAGCGCCTGCAAATGGCACCGCTGGCGCATACCGCAGCGCATTTATTCCATTCAACAATCTGGCTACCTATACCAGCCCGGGGAATCCAAATCTGAACGGCACGCCTTATCAATTGCCGCAGGTGGCCGGAAACCTCATTGACCCCGTAGCGCTGAAGATGATGAGCATGTTCCCAATGCCGAATTATTCGGGTAACGGTATCTATGACAACTGGGTCGCGACAGGAGCAACCGTCAACCCCAACAACCAGTTCGACATCAAGATTGATTACCGCATCAGCGAAAAGAACTTGCTGAGCGGAAGGTATTCGCAAGACACGAACAGCGCGACTCCGTACAACTGTTTCAAGAATTTTACGGATCCCTGCGGGAGCGGACCGAACAGCGGCTCGTCTCATCTCTTCGCGATCGACGATACGGAAACCTTCAGTCCCACGCTGATACTGACGAGCACATTTGGTTTCACGCGAGGAGCGACGCTGATCGATGCCTACAACGAGAGCTTGAACTCCAATCCGCTGGGCGCGCTCGGCTTTCCATCGTATCTGGGAACCAACGGGTTTCTCGGCGTTCCCGCGATAGCGATCAACGACTACTATTCTGCAAGTTACACCAGTATCGGACAGGATCCTTACGGCAATTACCGGCAAGGCCAGGACACGGGCCAGTTGACGGAACTGCTGACAAAGATTCACGGCAACCACGAGCTGAAGTTCGGCTTTGAAGGACGTATCCACCAGCAGAACTATATTCAGACCAACGCCCCGCTGGGAATATTCAGCTTCAACGCGCTGGGCAGTTCCCAGTGCCCCATCGCCGATATCACGCAGTGCGGCGGCGACAGCATGGCCAGCTTCATGATGGGCCAGATCTCAACTGGCTCTCCCTATGGCAGCACCTATGAAATCCAGTTCGAACCGGCAACGCAAAGTTTCCAATATGCCGGATATGTGCAGGACAACTGGAAAGTGAAACCAAGGTTAACGTTGAATCTGGGGCTGCGCTACGACGTAAATACTCCCCGCACGGAACGTTATAACCGCATGAACTGGTTCAATCCCGATGCAGTGAGCCCGATTAACGGCGGCAGCATTACGTATCCCGATCCGATCACTGGAAATACCGTGACCCGGCCGCTGCTCGGCGGCGAAGTGTTTGCCAGCCCCAGCATACGGACGAACTGGGTCACGGACTGGAAAGACATCCAGCCGCGCATCGGCTTTTCCTTTCAATATGATCCGAAGACAGTCATCCGCGGCGGCTACGGCATTTATTACGACCAGACACGCTCGGGCGCAAACGGCCTGTTGAGTTACGGTTCGCAGGGATTCAACCAGTACAGCAACCTGGTCCCCACGTATCAGAACGACGGCGCAACGCCCTACTTGCACCTGAACAACCCGTTCCCCAATGGATTGCAACTGCCAACGGGAAACTCCCTGGGCCTGGTCAACGACGTAGGCTACGGAGCCATCGGCCCGATCCGCGACTCCTTCTACGCAAGAACTCCCAGCGAGCAAAGCTGGAGTCTTGGAGTGCAGCGGGAACTGGCAAACAACCTGATTTTGACCGTGGATTATATTGGGAAGAAGGGCACGCACCTGTATTACCAGGGCCTGAATACGTTGGACATTCTGCCGATACAGGTGGAGAAGTACACGCCCGCGCAGATGAACGCGCTGGTCAGTTACGTTCCAAATCCTTTCGCATCGATTCTCACAGGGCCGTACTATGCCAACAGCTCTCTGACGAGCCCGACGGTTCAGGGTTTTCAACTGGAGTTGCCGTACCCGCAATTCACGGGTGTGACTACCGATGAGCCACCGGTTGCTAACTCCATCTACAACGCATTGCAGATCACATTGGAAAAACACTACTCCAACGGGCTGCAACTCTCGGCGAGTTACACTTTTTCAAAATCCATCGACGATTCCTCCATTTACGATGGCAACGTGAGCTGGCTGGCAAATACTACAAGCGGTATTTACGGCCCACAGGATCCGAACCGGCCAGGGCTTGATCGGAGCCTGTCTACTTTCGATATCCCCCAACTATTCAAATTGAACTACACCTACGATCTGCCGATCGGGCGGGGACGACCCTGGCTGAACGACATGCCCCGGCCGCTGGAGTTGCTGATCGGCGGGTGGAAAACGGCGGGTGTGTGGGTGATTCATGACGGCTTCCCGCTCGCCTATATCATGGAGAACGGCGGAAATCCGATACCGACTTACGGTCAGCAGCGGCCTAATATTACCGGCCCTATCGAGAAGACAGGCGGAGGCGATGGAAATTGGGTCAACAGCTACTTCGCCGATCCGAATGTTTTCCAGGCACCGGCGCCGTACACACTTGGCGACGCAGCGCGCACAATCGGCAGTGTGCGGAGCCCGTTCTTCTTCAGCGCGAACTTGTCGGTCAGCAAACAGTTCGAACTTTCGACCAAACACGAAGGAATGAACCTGGAACTGCGGCTTGAAGCGGAGAATGCCTTCAACCATCCCGTCTTTGGCACGCCAGACACCACGGTTGGCGATCCCACGTTCGGGCAGATTAACTACACCGCGGTCGGACCGCGGCAATGCCAGCTAGCATTGAAGTTTAACTTCTAGCGAAGTCACAATTGTGCGGGCCGGACGCGTTATCAGGCCGGCAGGGACGCGGGCTGTTGCAGGCGAAACTCGAGCAAGGTCTCGCTGGGTACCTGGACCGATTTGCCTTTCTGGACCACGGAGCCTACCGCCCCGGCAGTGGCGCCAATTGCAGCGCCCTTGCCGGCATTGCCCGCGATGCCGCCGATCGCGGCTCCCAGACCCGCACCACCGATAAGACGCTTGGCGCTTCGCTTGGTGCTGCTGCTGCCTTTCACCTGGTAATCGCCGGTGAGAAGCGGATACGCCGTTCCGCGCACGACGATATCCGTCAGTTCCAGTTGCAGCTCGGAGGAGCCGGTTGCGCGTCCGGCCTGTTTTGCTTCGGACAGGCGCCCGTAAATCGTATTTCCCTTGGGAACGACAACAGTGTCGCCAACCATAAGATTGGTTTCCAGTGTGGCGGTGAAGCGGGAACCCGGGGGATTCTTGCTGGAATCCACGGTATCCAACATACGCACAAGAATGGTGGTACCGGCGGGAACGGTGATCATTTTTTTCTGTGGCGCCGGCGTGGGCGTCCCCGCGAACATCGATATGGCTCCGGCCAACAAGACCGCGGGCAAAATTTTATAGCTGCGCATGATTATTCTCATTTTCCTTTGCATCAGGAGCCCGCTACCGGCAAAGACGACATTATTTGTAAATCGATAATCAAGAGCATTTGATATTCCACCTGGACGAAACGTGCCGCGGTGATCGCGCCCATTTCCTGCTTCATGCGGTCATAGTATTTTGCCAAGAGTTCTGCGCGCTGTTTCTGATAGGCCATGGAGCTGTGAATCAACTCGTCGGCCTTGGCATCGGTCATTTGATTGTAAGAATCGGCGTATTCCTTGATATTCGCGATGCGCAAATCGTTTACCTTGGAGAGTTCAGCATCGTAGTCGCGATAGATTGGCCAGAATTTTGCGGCCTGATCGGGGTCGAGTTGCATGACCTCGCTCATGACCTCGGACTTTTGGGAGCGTACATCTTTGCGCAAAAGTTTGATGTAGGCATCCATATTCTGCGCATTCGGCGATGTGGGCGCAGCGGATTTCGCGGCGGGCTTCTGAGCAGGCGCGGCGTCCTGGGCCGGCAATGCAGAAACAGAAACCAGGAACGCAAGCAAACAGCACAGTGCCGCACTCTTTGTTGTCATCTCGATCCTCCTTGAGAACGCACGTTCAACGTTTCGGCCTCACAAGTAAAAAAACGATTTATTATCGGAGGGACATCCTTCGCTTTCGAGCAGACCGGAATTGGCCAAATTGTTGCAAACTTCCGATTGTTCCGCAATGGATGAGTATCGGCAAAGCAGGCCTGGATCCATCAGCAAAAGTGACAATAGGCGCGAGAATCCGGCGTTGATAATGCTTATGGATTTTCGGCAATTCCGGCGATGTTGACTTGTGGAATCGCAGCACATACCATGAGCAACGAATGACGGATTCCTCTTCGCTGCTCGGTCAAACCATCTCCCATTACCGCATCCTGGAAAAGCTCGGCGGTGGAGGTATGGGTGTGGTCTACAAGGCGGAAGACACGCGGCTGCATCGCTTCGTCGCCCTGAAGTTCCTGCCCGACAACGTCGCGAAAGATCCACAGGCGCTAGCGCGTTTTCAGAGAGAAGCGCAGGCCGCATCTGCCCTGAATCATCCCAACATCTGCACCATCTACGACATCGGCGAATCGGATGAAAAAGCGTTCATCGCAATGGAGTTTCTGGATGGGCAAACGCTGAAACATCTGATCGGCGGCCAGCGCATTGAACTGGAAAGCTTGCTGGATCTGGGGATTCAGGTCGCGGACGCCCTTGACGCCGCGCACAGCCAGGCCATAGTGCACCGGGACATCAAGCCCGCAAACATTTTTGTGACCAAGCGGGCCCATGCGAAAATTCTGGATTTTGGACTGGCCAAAGTGGCGAATTCGAAGGGAAGCGGAGGAAGCAAGGCCGACACACTGGCCACGATGGGAGTGGACAGCGCTCAGTTGACCAGTCCGGGCACGGCGCTGGGAACCGTTTCTTACATGTCTCCAGAGCAGGTGCTGGGAAAAGAGTTGGACGCGCGGACGGATTTGTTCTCGTTCGGAATTGTGCTGTATGAAATGGGAACTGGCGCTCTTCCATTCCAGGGCGAAAGTTCGGGCGCGATTTTCGACTCAATCCTTCACAAAACTCCCGTGGCTCCGGTCCGGCTAAACAGCAATCTTCCCGTGGAATTCGAACAGGTGATCCACAAGGCGATGGAAAAGGACCGCGACCTGCGCTATCAGAGCGCCGCAGACATGCGGGCGGACTTGAAGCGTTTGAAACGCGACACGAGTTCCGGGCGAGTAAACACGGTCAGCTCCCCGGCACAACAATCGGGCTTCGAAGCTAGTCCCGCAGCGAGCTCGCTATCCAACGGCGGGGCTCCGGCGGCAGCTCAAGCGAAGAGCGGCTCTTCGAAACTAAGGTGGATCGCGGCAGTTGCCATGATTGCGTTGCTCGCCACTGCGGCTATCCTCCTACGGATGTTTTTGAGGCACAGCGGCCCACGGCCATTTCAGCAGTATTCCATCAGCCAGATAACAAACTCAGGCACCGCAAGGCTCTCGGCAATATCGCCGGACGGAAAATATGTGCTCATCGCGATGCGCGAAAAAGGACTCGAGAGCCTGTGGCTGCGCAACTTACCAACGGGAAGCGACACGCAGGTAGTCGCCCCGTCTCTTGCACCCTTCGCGTCGCTGTCGTTCTCGCCTGACGGCAACTATCTTTACTTCCTCCAGGCCGGAGATAGCTCCGGGCTCTTCCATGTGTTGTTTCGCGCTCCAGTCCTCGGCGGCACTCCGAAGCAAATTGTTCGAGACATTGATGCACATCCGGTGTTTTCGCCGGACGGCCAGCGTATGATCTACTTCCGCTGCAACAGTCCGGAAGCCAATAAGTGCCGCTGGCTTTCCGCGAATCCCGATGGGGAAGGAGAACAAACGCTGCTCATCCGTGAAGGGACCATACCCGTATGGATGAGCTGGTCGCCGGATGGTAAACGCATCGCTTTTGCGTTGAACTACGGCAGTGCCAAGGAACACGAAACCATTGGGCTGTTCGATCCAGCCGGCAATACGGAAAAGCCTCTTTTTTCGTTTCCCGGCAAACGCATCTACGATTTGAGTTGGACTCCGGACGGAAACGGCCTCCTGGTTCGTTACTCGGACAAGAACTCTAATTTCAGTCGCGGGCAGATCGGTTATGTTTCTTACCCGGAGGGAAAGTTCGAGCCGCTGACGAACGATACGAATAACTACAGCACATTGAGCCTCTCCAGCGACGGAAAAGCCCTGACGACCATTGAGTCGCAAATCGAGGGTGAAGTGGATTTACTTCCTGCCGCGGGCGGCGCGGCCAGCAGTGTTATACCCGGAATCAGCAAGATGCTCCGGCAAGCGAAGGACCTCGCCTGGCTGACCGACTCGGAACTTTTGTTGATTCAGCGCGACAAAATCCTGCGCATAGGAATTGACGGAGCGAAACAGACGGAGATCTTCAGCGACAGCGCGTCGACTCTGGACCAGGGAACGGTTTGTGCAGGCGGCAAATCGATTGTTGTTGGTATTCGAGGCCGCGAGGGCCGCTCCGCGATGAATCTTTGGAGGATGGACGCCGACGGCGCAAACTTGAAGGGCCTGACGGATGGCGAAGATGACATTGGGCCCGTATGCGCCGCGAACGGCAGCAAGTGGGTGTACTACTTTGATGCCGGCGCTGGCCGCTGGATGCGGGTACCCCTGGATGGCGGAAAGACGGAAGCCTTGCCAAGAACGGGAGTACCCGGATCTCCGACTCTTTTCATCACTGATGTTTCGCGCGATGACTCGCTGTTGGTTATGCCGGCTTCGGTATTCGAAGCGGCAAAGAACACTTACAAACAAACTTTCGGCTTGGTTAAAACCAATGCACTCGCCACGGTGCCACAACTTTTTGACGCTGATTCGCGAAATGTCCTGGCAGGAGCCCGAAGCCCTCTATTCACACCGGATGGGCAGGCGGTCGCGTATCCCATCCGCGGGGGAAGCGATGAGTATAACCTGATGGAGCAGCCGCTTGACGGAAAGCCGGGGCACCAAATCACTCATTTTTCTTCAGAACACATCCCTGTGTTCAGCTGGTCGCCCGACGGCAGGAAGCTTATGGTCGCTCGGGATCATGTCGAATCCGATGTGGTGCTGCTGCGCGACACCTCGAAGTAAATGGCCATAGATAGCACAGCTTGGCTAGTCTTTCGAAATGGGCTTGCCCTTCCAGTAGCGGTTCCAGTTGTCCAATGAAGTGAACGTGCGGGTCTGCATGCGATCGAGGTAGAGCGTGCCGCCGAGATGATCGATCTCGTGTTGAAGAATTCGCGCGTACCATCCAGCGGCTTCGACTTGGCGAGGTTCGGCATGTTCATTCAGGAATTCGACGCGAACCGTGTGTGCGCGTGGTACCATGGCCGAGAAACCGGGCAGGCTGAGGCAGCCTTCGAAAAAGTCGCGTTTATCCTTCGTCATTTGCACGATTCTGGGATTGATCAGGACGTGAAACGGAACGGGGTTGCGCTCCTTCCCGAGAAGATCCTGCGGAGGAAGAGTTTTCAGCAGGTCCTCGCGATCTTCGATGACCGCCAGTTGCAGCGCGAGTCCGACTTGGGGAGCGGCGAGACCAACGCCGGGCGCGTCGTACATGGTCTCTTGCATGTCGCGAATGAGTCTTTGCGTTTCTTCGCTGAGAATTTCCTGAGGGGTGAGGGCGCGGGCGGATTGCCGTAAGACCGGATCACCTGTTTGCACGATTTTCAGCCGCAATATTTCCTCCCGGACACGATCGCGAATTCACGAGTCATGATTCCGCAGTGGCATCCTTACGAATCTCGATGAATTCCTGGGTATACCCTGCGCGGTCGTCATTCAACTGCCAGGAAGTCACCTGTTGAGGAATGCCCTTTTGCACGCTCACGATGATGTAGCTATACCAGGGCCATGCGTGTTCGCGGTCGTATTCACTTGGCTCCGCCGGATGGTCCGGGTGCGAATGATACCACCCGACGATTTCCAGGCCGCGCGACTGGGCGGCACGATCCGCATCCATCACATCGCGCGGCGTTGCCGAAAAACGGTTTTGCGGAGAGTCTTCACAGCGGTTGATCAGCCGGAATAAATCCAGAATTTCGCGCGGCTTCGATGGCTGCGCGGCGGTATTTGCATCATGTCCTAGAAGCGCGCCACAGCATTCGTGTGGATAGGTTTCCACGCCATGCTGCCAGATCTTCGCGGCAAGTTCAGCGCTGATACAAAGTTTGCTCGGGTCTGCCATGTTCAGTCTTCGCACTAAGAACGCTCACTGAAATATTTTGCCGAATAGCTTTGCTGCTCCGTGAAATAATGATCGTCTATTTGTTTCGATGCAGGAACAAGGCGAGTCGATATTAGGCGAACCAGGTGGATAACTTTGCGGAGTTCGGTGGGTGGATCGATTATGGAATCGCATCTCACAATTTGGAAAAAAGTTGTTGAAGCTGTTCCAGGTCGGATGCCGTGGTGTCCGAGACTGCGTAGAATTCCACCCCGCCTTTGCGCCAACTAATCCATTGATAGCCCTGATGCGAGCCGGATTGCGGTGCGGCGTCAGTCTCGGTTGTTGGCCAGATAAACGTGCTTACCTCATGTTTGTGCCGGCCATAGACCAGAGCAGCGACGGTGCGGCCCTGAACCACGTCGAGCCGGCCACCCTGCAACGGGAATCCCTGGTCGGCGAAATCGCGCACTGGCGGAGAGAAGTCGAGCTTGCCGTCAAACCAGGGCTTAACGGTGTGCTGGTCGGTGGAGAGCACGTCGGTAAGGTGGCCGGGTTGCAGCGAACGCAAATGCGCATCAACGACCGCGACCGCCAGCACTGACTCTTTATCCGGTGCGCGCTGCACCAAAAAGAATTGCCATCCTACGATTGCAAACAAGAGGAGCGCAGCCGCCATCGCCAGCCAGCTTGCGGTATTACTGCGACGCGGAGAAATGGCAGGCTGGGAAGAATTTAAGTCGGCCAGGACTTTACTTCGCAACGGGGCCGGGGCTTTTTGATAGAGCTGCGCGCCGGTAATAGACGAGCGTAAGGATTGCAAGGCTACGAGAGATGCCGCGCATTCCGGACAGTGATCGAGATGGCCTTCGAATTCCGCGGCGCCCACGGGATCCAGTTCCTGGTCAAAGTAGGCATGAAGAACGGTCTCGGTCCGGTCACAACTCATGGTGGGCCTCCTTTGGGGCCGGATTTGCCAGCGCGGATTGAAGCTGGCGGCGCGCGCGAGAGAGCGTAGACATGACCGTACCGATGGGGATGGACGTGATGGCGGCAATTTCCTTGTACGAACAGCCTTCCAGTTCGCGCAGCACAATCACCTCACGAACGCGCGGCGGCAAAGATTCCAGAGCCCGCGTCAGGCGGTCGCGATTGTTGCTCGCAATGGCGAGGGCTTCCGGCGAAGGGCTAGGGCTCAGGTGCAATTCCTCGTCAAACTCGGCCATATTCTGCGCGCGTCGATTCTTCTCCAGCCACGTGTAGCAGGTGTTTCGAACAATTTGCAGCAGCCAGGCGCGCACATCTCCCCCATGAAATCCCGGAAAGAAACGGTACGAACGCAGCACCGCCTCTTGTGCGACGTCTTCCGCGTCGGCGCCACCGCGCACCAGCCAGTGAGCCAGATTGAATGCCGCATCGAGATGCGGAACCACGAGCATCTCAAAGCGCAACCGATCCTGTGAGGCCAGCACGTCCGAACTTTTCTCCTGGACAAGATTGCTCATTTATAAGACTGGCTTGGCGGCGGTTTTATTCCCACTCGATCAACTTTATTTGTGCAGAGAGAAAAAGGCCAGTTTTTGCTTTTTGTGGAATAAGCAGCGAGCAAGGCCGGTCTACACAAACGAACCACGTCCCTGGGCGGCGCTGGCCATGGTCGATGCTGGGTAGCGAGCGCCGCTCATTTTTGGTGGCGATGTAGTAAGGAACAGTAGTGCGGGGACGACATATTTCGTGGAGGGAAAAGATTATGGCGGACAAAGTAAAAGACGAATTGTTGCACGATCACAATAACGATGGAATCAACCGGCGAGGATTTCTGAAATGCATGGCGTGGGCCGGCACTGGAGCGCTATGCGTGATGCAAGGCGGAGTGCTGAAATCCTACAGCATGAGCCAGATTTCGAAGATCGGCGGACAAGTGACCGCGGGAGAACTGAGCTTCGTGCAGATCAGCGACAGCCATATGGGATTCAACAAGGCAGCGAATCTGGATGTTGTAGGCACGCTGAAAGCAGCGGTGGACAAAATTAATGGATTGAACGTGCCGCCGGAATTCCTGCTGCATACCGGGGACATCACGCACCTTTCGAAACCGGAGGAGTTCGATACAGTCGATCAGATACTGAAGGACGCAACAGCGAAAGAGGTGTTTTTCGTGCCGGGGGAACACGACTTGCTGAACGACGACGGAAAACAGTACCTGGAGCGTTACGGAAAAGGCGCGAAGGGTGCCGGGTGGTACAGCTTTGACAAGAAGGGCGTGCATTTTATCGGGCTGGTGAATGTGGTGAATTTGAAGGCGGGTGGACTGGGTACGCTGGGAGCCGAGCAACTGGAATGGATGAAGAATGATGTGAAGCATCTGAAGCACAGCACTCCGATTGTGGTGTTTGCGCATATTCCGTTGTGGTCGGTTTACCCCGATTGGGGTTGGGGAACGCAGGACAGCGCGCAGGCGCTGGCCTATTTGAAGAAATTCGGATCCGTGACTGTGCTGAATGGCCACATTCATCAAACTATGCAAAAGGTGGAAGGCAACGTGACATTTCATACGGCGGCATCGACGGCATTTCCTCAGCCGCAACCCGGAAAAGCAGACTCGCCCGGACCGATGAAAGTCCCCGCGGAGCAATTGAAAAGCTTGCTGGGAATTACAGACGTGAATTATGTGAGGGGGCAACATGCCCTGGCCGTGGTGGACGCGAAACTTGCGTAGGAAACCAGATAAGAAAATTAATCCTGAATGAATCGAGAAAGGACAAAACGATGAAACGGAGAACTCTGTGTGCGGGAGGTTTGGTAATGGTTGTGACGGCGCTGACTCTATTCGCTGTGATGCAGCTTGCGACAGTGCACGCGCAACAAAGTTCGGCGGGCCGTGCCGAAGTGAAAATCGATAACTTCAGTTTTGGGCCGGGAACGCTGACGGTGCCTGTTGGAAGGACGGTGACATGGACGAATCGAGACGATATTCCGCATACCGTCGTGAGCACCGAGGGCGCTTTCAAATCCAAAGTGCTCGACACAGATGAAAAGTTTGCGTTTACGTTCAACAAGGCCGGGGAATACGCCTACTTTTGCTCGGTTCATCCGAAGATGACCGGCAAGATTGTCGTGAAGTGAGGACCTGTTCGATTGAGATCTTCAAGCGTGCGGTTCGAACGCGACGGACTGACTCCAAGCAGAGTCTCCGATCGATTGCTGAAAGCCAGCGACGAGTTGCATAAACGATTCAGTCTTGTATTGTTCCGCGCGGTTTTCGAAGGGATAACCGGACCAGTTCGGAATTGCGGGTTCTGTTTGAACTAAATGGCGAACACGCTCTCTTTCCGGGCTAAAAACCGCGGTAAGACCTTGCTGGGTCCGATATTCCTTGAGCATCCGCCGCTTCACCCGTAGTTCCTGCTGCGAGAGTTGCAAACCGAATTCCCCGTCGCGGCTTTCGCGAAATCCTTGAAACAGATCTTGACCGTAGCTCGATTTCCAATACAGAGGAAATTCCAGCACCGGGAGGCCGAACACGTACGCCAGTTGTTTGCCCAGAAAATGGCAGGCATCGTGATCGATGTGGCCGCCTTCGAAGGCGTGCGAGACCAGCAAATCGGGGGAGAACTCCAGCGCGAACCTCTGAAGAGAAATGAACCCGGCTGGAAGATTCAGAAAAAGATGCTGGTCGCTGAACCACGTTCCGTCTTCGGTAGCCAGCCTCCGGAAAGAACAGTGTGGAATAAACGACAGGGCGCGAATGCAGGGGTAGGAAGAAAGCTGAGAAAAAGCTTAAGAAGCGCTTTCCAATAAGCTGGACGAAGCTTGAGAGCGGCGGCGAGTTCAGGACGGGAGGACTCTTTAGCGCCCGAGTAAAGCAGAAACGAACCATAAAGGTAAAAACGTTCCGCGAGCGCGCGGTGCGAAGCTTGCGCTTCCGCAGGCGACAGTTGGAGACAGCTGGATCGAACATGCTCGAGCGCGGCAACGCCGTTCTTCAGACGATCCGCTGGCGAAATGTTCTCCGACAAACTTCCAGAGCACTTGTGAGCGATGGCAAGCGCTTCCGGCAGGCACGCAATTCTCCACTTCGCCGCGATCCGCAACCAGAGATTGAAATCTTCGCTGACGGCTAGCGACTCGTTAAAGTATCCGACTTCTTCCAGGCAGCGGCGGCGCACAACGACGGTAGGGGTAAAGACGAAGCAATTGCGTGCCAGTTGGCGGAACACTTTTCCAGAGCCAAGCAGGGACTGCGGTGCGGAAGTGACGCGGGCGTCACCGCCGGGTTCGTTGACAAAACACGCGGAACAGACCAATCCCAAAGTTAGATCCTGCTTCATTAAAGTGATCTGACGTTCCAATTTCTGGGGCAGCCATTCGTCGTCCGCGTCCAAAAAGGCAATGAAAGAACTGTTTGACATTTGAATCGCGCGATTCCGAGCTGCTGCCGGCCCGAACTGTGGTTGAAAGACAAACGAGCACCGAGAAGCATTTGCTTCCAACACGCGCGCGGTGCCGTCCGTAGAACCGTCGTTCACAGCATAGATATGAAAGTCGCTGAAGGTTTGGGCGAAAACGCTATTGAGAGCGCGCTGGAGATAAGATGCAACGTTGTGGCAAGGAACAATTACGGCGACGTCACTGCGGATTTGAGAGTCTCTGGACACTGACTTGATGATCTTTTTTGATGCTAGCTCGCGGCGGTCGACGTGAAGAGTCCACCCCACCGAATTGTTAAACGAACGAGCAAACGAGATATCACCAGGATGTCAAAAGAATGTCAGCTGCGCTTCAAATGCGAGTTTTGTGTGAAAATCAGCGCTTATAAATGAGGGGCAAACAACGGGCAATACCGAATTGGGTTTGTTACCTTCGAGACAAGATCGGCTGGGGTTGGAGGTCATTATGCGTGGCAACGGCATGGGCAAAGGGATTCTGTGGACGTGCGGGCTGGCGGGAGCTGCCTTGGCTCAGCCTGCGGCGCTGGCACAAAGCGCGTCAGCCATCAGGGCGACGACCGCCCCGGAGAACACGCCACAGATGGATCTCGCGTCGGTGGGCAAGTTGCTACAGCAACTTCAATCGCAAGTGCAGGAATTGAGCGGGCAGGTGAAAAGCCTGAAGGCAGAACAAGAGTCCGCGCACGCCGAGTCCGCCGAGCTCCGCAAAGAACTGGATGCCACGAAATCGCAGCTTGTGGCATTGTCCGCACAACCCGGTGGAGTTGCCCCAAGCGAGCTGGCGCCCTCCAACGCAACGCCTCCGCAAACTTCGACCGAAGAACGCATCTCTCGCCTGGAAGAAAATCAGCAACTAGCCGATGAGAAGGCCGCGGAACAAAGCCAGACGAAAGTGGAAAGCGGTTCGAAGTATCGCTTACGGCTATCGGGAATCGTGCTGTTCAATATGTATGCGGATCGCGGCTCCGTGGACAACCAGGATTTTCCGGAGTTGGCAACGCCGCGGTATCCGCTTTCCTCTGGCAACAGTTTCGGGGGTTCGTTGCGCCAATCGCAGATCGACCTGCAAGGATTTGGTCCAACAATCGGCGGGGCGCGCACAAGCGCGGAAGTGCAGTTTGATTTTGCCGGCGGATTTCCGGATGCTCCAAACGGAGTATCGTTCGGGGTCATGCGCCTTCGAACAGGAACGGTCCGGTTTGATTGGGAGAACACATCGGTGATCGCGGGGCAGGACACGCTGTTCCTGGCGCCCTTGAGCCCGACTTCGATTGCAACCCTGGCGGCGCCTGCATTCGCATATTCCGGGGATCTGTGGAGCTGGACGCCGCAAGTGCGCGTGGAGCATCGTTTCACCGTCAGCGATAATTCGACTCTCTTGCTGCAAGGAGGAATCCTCGATTCGTTGACGGGAGATACGCCTTTTTCCGACTATTATCGCTACCCGACCTATGGCGAGAATTCCGGACAGCCGGCTTATGCCACGAGGGTAGCCTGGACGCAAACCGTAAATGGACAGAACATAACGGCCGGCGTGGGCGGATATTACGGTCGGCAAAATTGGGGATATGGGCGGACGATCGATGCATGGGCGGGCACCGCGGATTTGATCTTACCGCTGGGCAACCGCTTCGAGTTTACGGGCCAGTTCTTCCGAGGGCGCGGGATTGGCGGGCTTGGCGGAGGAATTGGACAAACCGCGCTTTGGGTCGGCCCCTTCACCGATCCCTCAACAGAAGTATACGGGCTGGATTCGATTGGAGGTTGGGCGCAACTGAAATATAAGGCAACCTCAAAGCTGGAGTTCAACGGGGCTTTCGGGCTGGATAACCCATACGCTGCGGACATGCGAGAAAATGGAGGAGGCCAGACGTATTATCCTTCGCCATTGTCGAAGAATCTGACCGCGATGGGGAATTTCCTGTACCATCCGAAATCCGATATCGTGCTTTCCCTGGAATATCGAAGACTGAAAACATATACGTTGGACAGCAACGCGAATGCGGCGAACATCATAAGTATGAGCGTGGGGTACATATTCTAGTGGGAAAACGGGCACTGAGCCGAATAGCGATAGGGGTGGTCTGGATCGCAGGAACCTGTGCATTTGAGAATCACCGGGCCGCGGCGCAGGAAAAACCAGTCACGGTGCGCATCAAGATCGAGAATGAAAGTTCGAAGAAGTCGGAGAAGGCCCCGGGCGCTTCGCAGGATGCATCCGAAGTTGTTTTGTGGCTGAAGTCTCTTGACCCCGCGGACAATCAGACCGCCGCGGCCGCGGAACCAGGGAAAAGGCCACAGGTGATTCAAAAGAATAAGAGTTTTCACCCGCATTTGACTGTGGTTCGCGTGGGATCCGTGGTGGATTTCCCGAACCGCGATCCATTTTTTCACAACGTGTTTTCGTTGTATGACGGAAAGCGATTCGACCTCGGATTATATGAAGCGGGCGCGACGAATTCCGTACGATTCGATCACGTCGGCGTCAGCTACTTGTTCTGCAACATTCACCCGGAGATGAGCGCGGTGGTGGTGGCGGTGGACACTCCCTACTACGGCGTAACCGACAAGTCCGGCCATCTGGAAATTGCGAACGTGCCGGACGGAAAATATGAATTGTACGTTTGGTACGAGAAGAGCGCGCCGGATGCCTTGAAAGGGCTGACGCGAACCGTACACATCACAACCGATACGCGCGACTTGGGGACGATCGTAGTTCCGCAGGATCCCGCTTTCACGCCTGCGCACAAGAACAAATACGGCCAGGATTATGCTCCGCCGCCAAAGCAAGGCTACTCACAACCTTGATCACACTTTGAGATTAGATTGTGGCGCTAATGCTGCTCTGGCAAACGGTTTGGACCGCGGCATAACGGCTCTGCGCGTTTAGGCAGCGCATAATACGATGTACATGGTTTTTCACGGTGAATTCGGAGAGACGCATGGACTCCGCGATTTCCTTGTTCGTAAAACCGCGCGCAAGTAGCGCGATAAGCTGTTGCTGCCTGGCGGTCAGGCCCAGGCTGTGGCAAAGGCGTTGATTCAGAATCATTGATCCTTCGCGCGTGGTGCGCGCAACAAACTGAAAGAAATCATGGCAGAGGCACGGAGGCGACACCGCTTCTCCCGCGACCACTCTGCGGACGGCGGCAATGGTCTCCTCGGCGCTGGCTTCGCCCAACAAATAACCGCTTACACCCGATTTCACCGCCTGCAGGAACATCTCCGGATCATTCTCCATTCCGAAAAGGATAGCCTTGCGGCGCGGAGCGCGCGCCAAAAAATCGCTAAAGAAATTCGAAGGGAAAGCGGCGGCGGAAGCCTGGTCGGCAAGTAGTACGTCGCAGTCAGAGGAAGCGATGCGCTTGTGCGCGTCCGCGGAGTATCGGGGGGAATCCAGCAGAAAACAATCGGGTTGCTTCTGGAGAAGCGCGGTCATGGCTTCGCGCAACATGCGGTTTTCGATGACGAGGACGAGCCTAGTCACTTTCGTGCTGCGAATTGTTTTCGCAGTATTCATAAAACAAAGAGAAAGCGGGACAAAAAAGTGAATTTCGTAGCTGCCACCTATTTGAGAATTGCATAATATAGTTACACAGGAAAGAGCTCGGCCTGTTGCCAGAAGGCCATAACTAGGGTTGGACGGCGACGCATGCGTTTGAGGGCGCGGACCGCTTGCAGGCTCAACTCGCTGAGGTTCTTGGGGCAGAGATTAGCGATCTCATGTTGCTTCAGATGGCCCCAGATGTATTCGGTCGGATTCAGTTCCGGGGCATAAGCAGGAAGAAATTCTAACCAGATGCGTCCTCGCTGTTGGCGCACGAAATCCCAGACGGCACGGCTGCGATGCGCGGGCAAGCCGTCCCAAACGATCAACAGCTTGCCGGGAATATGCCGCCGCAGGTGCGTGAGAAACGCGATGATCTGCTGGCTGCGAATGGCTCCGGGAAAGAGCCGGAAGTAAAAATTCCAAAAGGTGATTCCGGCGATCACCGATAGAGTCTTCCAAGTGAAGTGATATTGCAGCACCGGCGTCTGTCCTTTCGGCGCCCAGGTGCGTGTGCGGTGGGGACGCTCGCTCAGTCCACTTTCGTCGGCGAAGACGATGGTTCGCCTTTCTTTTTGGGCTTTTTTTTAATCTCCACCCAGCGCTTCGCTTTCCACTCCCGAATCTTGGCCTCGTCCCGCTCGAGGGCCCGTCCCACGGGACGCTGGCAACTCCAGCCCAGTTGCCGCAGGATGCGCCAAGCCTGCGAAGGATTGTAACGTACGCCACATTCCTGTTCGATCAGGTCGGCCACGCGCCAAGCCGACCACAAACTGGTTTCGTATCCCAGCGCTTCCGGCCCGCGCTGCAGTCCGCGTTCGATGCGCCGCAGGTCGGCTGTCTTCAGGCGCGGCTTGCGCCCGGCGCGCCCGGCCTTCTGCAGCGCCTTTCGTCCGCCCTCGGCCAGTTGCTGGGCCCAGCGACTCACGGATTGCCGATGCACGCCCACCTGCCGGGCCACTTCCGCCTGAGGAACGCCCTGCCGCAACAGCCCCGCGGCGAGCCAGCGCCGCCGTTCCAGTTTTTCGAAGTCTCGTCGAACACCTTTTGGATTTCCCATGCTTGGAAGATAGCATAAGAATTCGGTAATGTCACTATATTATTCAATGTTCAGTAGGACCTTACTGTGGGAGAGAAGCGGGGTCAATCCACAGGATGTCAAAAGCATGTCAAGAATATGTCGGCAGGGAGCAAAGAAAGACGCAACGACTGAAAAGCGTGAAAGGAGCGGTCAGGATAGAGCTGAAGTGGTGGGGTAGCGACTCGATTGTTCGGAGTAAGGCAGACGCACAAGCACGGTGGTGCCCGAGTTTGAAGTGTGCTCGATAGAGACTGCGCCTGCATGGTCGTGAACAATCTTGCTGACAATTGCAAGCCCTAAGCCGGTGCCATTCGGTTTGCCAAAACTCACGAACGGATCGAACAAAGAGCTTTGAATGCTCTCCGGAATCCCTGCGCCGTTGTCCTGGATGCGAATTTCGAAAGAACTGCCATTCCTTTTGGCATCGATGGAAATCAGGCCGTCTCCGCCTGACACGGCTTCACAAGCATTCAGTATCAAATTGAAGAAAACACGTTCCAGCTTGCGGGCATCGAACATCCCTTCCAGATCATCGGAGTCCATCAGCATTATCCGGACGTTACGAAATTCGGGCTTTGCATGAATTGCTTCGATCGCGCGGCGAATCACCTGATCGATTCTGGTGGGTGCAGGGGTGATGGCATTGCGCTGGTAAGACAACTCACGAAGGGAATCGATCAGATCGGTCATCTGGTTGGCCGCGGTCTTGATTTCTTCGTAAATTTCGTCGCGATTAAGCTTTAATACGTCGGCTTCGTACAGGAATTCGGCGTTGGCAACTACGGCCGCGAGATAATGGCGGAGATCGTGGGAAATCGAACTGGCGGCGCGGGCGAGCGCGGCGATCCGCTCGGTTTCGATTCGTTGCTGCTGCAAAGCCAGCAACTGGCCACGCATTTGTGCAAACGAGGTGCTGAGTTCAACGAGTTCCGTGCTTCCCTCGGGCGTGATGGAGTAGGCAAAGTCGCCGGAGGCGAGCGCTTTCACACCCGCGACGAGATTATCGAGAGGGCGGGTAATCGTGCGCGCCACGAATCCGATGAGCAATCCGCCAAACAAGACTGCCAGCCCACCCGTCAGATAAATGGAATAATCCAAGCGCTTGATGAACGTGTTGATGGGCACGAGCGGCATCATCACGTAACAATACACCGGGGAAGGAGGAGAACGGTTGATCAAAACCGAAGAGAAAGTGTAGTGGTCCGTCTGCAACGCGATGTCCCCAGATGTTGCGGCCACCAGAAATTTGCCGGATCGAATGCGGCGTTCCAGTTCAGCCTCGTCTACGCCAGGTAAAGTAGAAGCGATAACAGTGTCGGCGGTCGTCAACGCGATTTGATTGTTGGCGGCGATGGCCAGTTGTTGCGCAACAGCGGAATCGACCTGGTAGCCGACTGCCAAGGTTCCTTCCTGCCGAGTGGTCTCTCCCGCGCCGGAGATAATTGGATGCAAGAAAACCCAGTACAAGCGGCCGTCGTCGTACCACCAGGAAGCGTCTTCGCCAAGATCGATGGATCGCTTCAAATCCCGCTGCGCGTTGGCGGCCGACCATCCGGGGCGCGTGACATGTAGAGCGACCACTTGTCCGTCTGGCTTCGCCAGGACGAAAAGATCGCTTCCCGCGAGTTTCCAAAAAGTCTCTGAGGCATCCTGAATGGTCAAAGCGTTCGCAGGCATCATAGCTTCCAAGGGGGGAAGGTCGGCGAGCATGGCCGCGGTGCGAGAAAGTTGCTGTTCGCGCTGGCGTTGGACATTTTCAAAAGCGCGAACGGACGCTTGGGTGCCGTCGCGAACCGATTTCTGAATTTCCACGTTCACAGTGTGTCGAATGAAAAGTAGCAGGGAACCTGTCAATCCCAGGATGATCAACAATGCGGCAATCAGTAGCTGTGAACGGAGCCGAAGAGGTTTCATTGAAATTTCAGAATAGGCTGACCGACAAAATCAGGTTGCCGCGCCCTCCGGTATGAATTTGTACCCGGCGCCGTGCATGGTCAAGAGAAACCGGGGAGATGCGGGATCTGGTTCAAGTTTCTGGCGAAGACGGAGGATATGATTGTCCACCGTTCTGGTCGATGGATAATTCTGGTATCCCCAAACTTCGTTGAGAAGTTCCTCGCGAGAGACGACTCTGCCGGGTGAAGACGCGAGATACTTCAACAACTTGAACTCCTGGGTGGTCAGGGTGATGGACTTTCCGGAGCGCGTTGCCTCCATGCTGGTGAAATCGACACGCGCGTCGCCGAAGGTCAAAATCTCGCGGCTTCCGGCTCTGGCAGCAACCGGAGAGACGATCGGTTGCGGAGCCGCGGTGCGCCGCATCGCGCGCCGAACGCGGGCCAAGAGTTCTTTCGGGCTGAAAGGCTTGGTGACGTAATCGTCCGCCCCGAGCTCCAGCAGTAGAACTTTGTCTTCCACTTCCGAATTTGCACTCAGCACAACAATGGGAACCGCGGCCGCAATGGACTTGAACTCGCGGCATAACTCCTTGCCGGAAATGCCCGGAAGCTTCAAGTCCAGCACAACTACGGCCGGGAGTTGCTTGCGGAAAAACTCCAGGCCACTCGGACCGTCTCCGGCAATTTGTACTTGCAATGAATCCGATTCGAACAGGCGCTGTAATGTTCGTTGCATCGGCCGGCTGTCTTCTATAATCAGCACCGTGTCCATCGAACTAATGACTCCTATCCGAATTACTTGCTTTGGCGAACCGCCCTGGAAAGTAGTTTCTGAAGCAACGGAATTCGTGATTCCCATATGATACCCCTCCATCGTGAACTAACCATTCAGAAGTCTGCATCGATACCAAGCCTCCGAGAGGACTCGAGAGCGCGTTTCCAGCGGAGTTGTTGCCGCGGAAGGGCGGCAATATCCTTGAAATGCACGGCAGCACGGCGAGCCAGGTACTGCACACGAGCGGCCTGCAACTGGAAGAACTTTCGCGGCGTGGCGGGCACGATCAATGCCATCGATGTTTGCGCGGCTCTGGGAATAAGCCGGCTGCGCCATACCGCACGCGAAGGCTCAGACCGGGGATGAACTCCGCCGTCAGAAAAAGATTATTGAGGCTTCCGGGCCAATCCGAGAGCGCCCAGTCGCAGCCGAAATGGTCCAACCATGCGCGCATCTCCAGAGTCGTTGTGTCTGTTGTCAAGACGGCCAGAGGCGTTGGGATTGGAGTGTGAAACAGGCGCGCGACAAGGCCGAGAACAAAGGCAAAAATAGAGTTGGCCAAGCGGGTGCCGCCTGCGCGAGCGATCACCCGATTCCATGCGCTTCATTTTGCTGGTGCTTTTCCAGACGTTTGGCAAGTTCGAGAAGCCAGGAGACGCGGATCCAGGAGCGGAACGCGTGGATCTTTTGATCGTGATGCTAACGCTCTTCCGTGGATTTACAGACAAAAACGCCTACTAGTGTACTGTAACAGCTGAAACGGCAGTATGATTGTGTACATGGAGAACACCATCGTGCTGACGGATTCGGAACGTCTGGAACTCAACCAGCGAGCGGCGAGCCGTAGTGGGCGTGCCGATGACGCGCGGCGGGCGCGGCTGATGTTGTTGCTGGAGGCAAACCATACCTGGGCCGCGATTCGCGACAAACTGGACTGCAATGATGCGTTTATCAATCGCTGGAGCAAGCGATTTCGGGAAGAGCGGCTGGCCGGGCTGTTCAGCAGGCACGCTGGCCAAGAGGCCACCACGCTGACTCCTGCCCTGGAGGCGCGCATTTTGCAATGGACGCTCAAGCGTACGCCGCCGGACGGGACGACTCAGTGGAGCACGCGCAGGCTGGGAACGCAGCTCAAGGTCAGTCACATGATGGTGGCGCGGGTGTGGGCCAAGCACGGACTCAAGCCCCAGCGACTGGACCGCTACATGGCCACCAACGATCCGGACTTTGAGCAGAAGGCCGCCGACATCATTGGGCTGTATCTGAACCCGCCAGCGCATGCGGCGGTGTTCTGTGTGGATGAAAAGACGGCGATTCAGGCACTCGACCGCAAGGATCCGGTGTTGCCACTCTCGCCGGGACGCGCCGAGCGGCATGGCTTTGAGTACTTCCGGCACGGCACGCTGTCCCTGTACGCGGCGTTCGACACCAAGACCGGCGAGGTGCTCGGCAAAACGGCCGTGCGTCACACTTCTGCGGAGTTCGTCGCCTTCCTGGCGGACATCGTCGTCAACCAGCCGCGCGGCAAAGAGATCCACGTGATTGCCGACAACCTCTCCGCCCATAAGACGGGGCAGGTCGACGACTTTCTCGTTCGACATCCGAAGGTTCACCTGCATTTCACTCCGACCTATTCCTCCTGGCTCAACCAGATCGAACTCTGGTTTTCCAAGATCGAGCGCGACGTCATTGCGCGCGGTGTATTCACCTCGGTGCCCGACTTGCGGAGAAAGCTCATGAAGTACATCCGGCACTACAACAACGCGCCCAAGACTGTGAAGTGGCGCTACTTTGACCCTACACGTCGCATTACTCCCCGTTCAGCTGTTACAGTCCACTAGTCGGCACCATTTCCTGGTCCCACCACGTGGCTTCCCGACAATTAATTTGCCCCTCGTTGACCTTGCCGTGACAACCACATCCCTCCGTTTCTCTATGCTTCGGTTTCGGCCGGGAGTGTTCTGGTTCTTTACCTTGCGCGGAATAGAGGGCTTGAACGCTTTCCCGGCCGATCCTTTCAATACCTCTACCTCGCTGAAGATTCGTTTCTCTATAGTTCAAGCCAACCCGATCGTTCGCGGCCAAACGCAGGTCCTTCTTTTTACATCCTCATGACATCCTTCTGACAACCGCCAGGCGAGTTACGTCTATTCTTGCACCCGCGCGTTCAGTTTTTGAGTCGCTCGACTCCGAACCTGTCTGCGGACCCGCTTATTTCAGGAGAAAGTAAGGAGCTTCACAAATGGCAAGACGATCCAGCTATCGGCTCAAGAGCATCTTGGGAATTGTCGTCGCATTCGGCCTTGGCAGTTCACCGGCTTTGGCCGGCGACGGTAATTCCATCCTCAAGCAACTGAAAAATATTTCAACCAAATCCTCCACTGTGCCTTCGAACGGTGACGTTAATCCTTACGGACTCGTTCGTGTTCCGCGCAGCGTAGGAAATTTGCAGGAAGGCAACTATTTGGTGAGCAACTTCAACGCCGTTTCCAACCTGCAAGGCACGGGAACGACGATCGTGCAAGTCTCGCCAGGTGGAGCGCTCACGCTCTTCGC
Source organism: Candidatus Acidiferrales bacterium (assembly GCA_963709705.1). Lineage (GTDB taxonomy): Bacteria > Acidobacteriota > Terriglobia > Acidiferrales > UBA7541 > Acidiferrum. Next base: position 50,263 of record CAVPXU010000007.1, on the reverse strand, counting down.
CCAAATTAATCCCGCCACGCTTCCCGGTCCTTGCCCAGGTGGAGTCGGCCTGACCACTGCGCTGGCAGTTTTGCAAACGGGCTGGGTGATCGTTGGCAGCCTGCCCACTTCGGACGGAACTTCTGCTACCGCACAGGCAGGCTGCCTGATCGTTCTGAACAGTTACGGCACTCCGGTAGAAACGATCTACGGCTCGCTGATCAATGGTCCATGGGACATGACGTCTGTGGATGGGGATCAGGGCGCCGTGCTGTTTGTCACGAATGTCCTGAATGGAACGGTGGCGGCAAACGGCACCGTCGTACAACAAGGCACGGTGGTGCGTGTGAACCTTGCCGTCTCTGAAAAACAGATGCCGGTGCTTGAATCGCTGACCGTTATCGGTACAGGATTCTCCGAGCGCACTGATCCCGCGGCGCTGGTTATTGGCCCGACCGGCGTGGCGCTTTCCCCGCGTTGTGACCATTCGGGAGACACTGATTGCTGGACTCCTTTTGGTGAAGATGAACCCGTGCTGTATGTGGCGGACAGCCTCAACAATCGCATTGCGGTCATTACCGATCCGTTTACACGCTGGACGCCTTCCGTGAACGGCAAGACGCTTACAAGCGGTGGAAACCTGAACGATCCGTTGGGTTTGACGGTCGCTCCCAACGGTCACGTAATCGCTGTCGATGGCAATGATGGTTACGCCACCGAGATCGCGCCGCAGGGCCGCCAAATTGCCACCAAACTCCTCGACGACACGGGAGGTCCGCCTCCGGGAGCCGGTGCGTTGTTTGGTGTGTTGTTCGATCCAGCAGTGGGATTGGTGTTCGTGGACGACGCTTCCAACACGCTGAATAAACTTCACTAAACTTCAGCGGAGAGGGCGACTCCGTCTGGCTGCTCGGCGGAGTCGCTCCCCTGTCTTTGGGGCTTTGTGCTGATGATTTTCAAGCGATCCCGAGCCTCTTCTGCAATTCCTCGAGCGAGTACCCTTTCGTCTCTGGATAGAACAACAGCACGACAACGAACTGAAGCACCATCATCGCGGCGAAAAATACAAATGGATATCCGCCGGACTTGGCCGCCATTACCGGAAAGATCAGCGAAATAACTCCGTTCATAACCCAGTGCGAAAAGCTTCCCAAGCTTTGGCCCTTCGCCCGCACGCGATTCGGGAACACTTCACCGATGTACACCCAGATGACCGCGCCTTGAGAAAATCCAAAAAAGGCGATAAAGCCGACCAGCAGCCACAAAAGCAGCGCTTCGTGTTCATGAGTCAGGAAAACCGCCGCAACACCCGCAAGACAAAAGGCCGTTCCCACCGCGCCGATCAATAGCAATTTCTTGCGGCCAACCTTGTCGATCAAAGTCATCGCCAGCATTGTGAACAACAGGTTGGTCGCGCCAATCACCACTGCCTGCAAATCCGAAGATACTTTGTCGAAGCTGGCACGCGCGAATATGTCGTTGAGGTAATAAAGGATCGCGTTAATGCCGGAGAGTTGGTTGAAGAAGCCGATGGTGACGGCAAGAAAGATGGGCAGGCGATACTTGCGTGAAAAAAATGGCTCGTCGGTAACGTGCTCCGCATCGATCGATTCAACAATATCCTTAAGCTCCTGCTCGTAGTTCTGTTCTCCGATCAGTTGCAGCACTTCGCGCGCCTCGGCGATTCTTCCTGTTTTGACCAGCCATCGCGGGCTGCGGGGAATGAAGAACAACATCAACAGGAATGCAGCCGCCGGAATCGCCCCTACGCCCAGTTTCCATCTCCATTCCGCCCAACCCAGATTGAACGAGCCGACCATATAATTCGACAAGTAAGCCACCAGGATGCCGAAGACCACGTTGAACTGAAAGAATCCGACCAACCGGCCGCGCCACTTCGCGGGTGAGATTTCGGCGATGTACATCGGCCCGAGCACGGACGAACCGCCAATGGCCAGCCCTCCGATTACGCGGAACAAAATCAACACCGGCCAATTCCATGCAAACGCGCAACCTACGGCAGAAACCAGGTAGAGAACCGCGAGGCCGCGCAAGCTATCCCGTCGTCCATATTTGTCGCCCGGAATTCCCGCAAGGATTGAACCCAAAATCGTACCGGCAAGAGCGCTGGATACGGTAATCCCCAAAGTGAGGGGAGTCAGGCTGAAGTATTTCGTCAGGATCTGCGTGGTGCCCGCGATGACCGCAGTGTCGAAGCCAAAAAGCAGCCCGCCCAGCGCGGCGACGACCGTGCTTCGCAGCAGATAAGAATTAAGTTTCATAGATGAGGTTGAACCTCGGTGAGCGGCCCGATTGTATTAGATTTTCTCCGGATTATGAATGAAGCGGAAGGTGCGCAACGATAATCAGGCAGCCGCCAGATAAACGTAGCGCAGAATAAACAGCACAGTCAGAATCCACACGAGCGTATTGATCTCCGCCACCTTGCCCGCCGCCAGTTTCACCACCGTGTAGGAGATCACGCCAAAGCTCAACCCCGTCGCGATGCTGAAGGCCAGCGGCGTGACCAGTATGGTGATAAACGCCGGCAGCGCTTCGGTAAAATCCTGCCACTTCACGTGCGCTATGGATTGCGACATCAACACGCCTACAAGAATCAACGCGGGTGCGGTAGCGTAAGCCGGAATCGCGGCCGCCAGCGGCGAAAAGAACATTGCCAGGAGAAACAGACCAGCGACTGTCATGTTGCTGAGCCCCGTGCGCGCGCCGGCGGCGACACCAGCCGCGCTTTCGATGTAACTGGTCACTGTGGACGTGCCCGTCAAAGCGCCGAAAATCGTGCCGACAGAATCCGCCAGCAACACGCGGCCGACCCGAGGGATTTTGCCATCTTTGACGAAACCCGCTTGTTCGCAGACACCGACGAGCGTGCCAACATTGTCAAAAAGGTCCACGAACAAAAACGCAAAAAGAATCTCCAGAAATCCCAGGCGAAGCGCCCCGCGAAAATCCAGTTGCAAAAATGTGGAGGAGGGATGGGGCAGAGCAACAAAACTGGCCGGCCAACTGGAAATACCGCGAAACATGCCGACCAGAGTGGTTCCGATAATACCCAGCAGGATCGCTCCATGGACCCTGCGTGCCATCAGAATCAAAGTCAGGGCAAGGCCGAAGCATGCGGTTTGCACTTCCTTATCCGCGAAACTGCCGATCCCGACAAAAGTGGCGGAACTGGCGACGATCAACTTGGCATTTCGCATACCGACAAAGGCGATGAACATGCCGATTCCCGCGGCGGTCGAGTGCTTCAGGCCATCCGGCATGCCATTCACGATTTGCTCGCGAACGCGGGTCACGGTAAGGATCAGGAACAGCACGCCCGAAAAAAACACCACGGCAAGCGCGGTTTGCCACGGTACATGCATCGCCAGACATACGGAGTATGTAAAGTAAGCGTTGAGAGACATGCCCGGCGCCAACGCAATTGGATAATTGGCATACAAACCCATCACCAGCGTGGCCGCGGCTGCCGACAAGCAAGTGGCGAACACGACGCCTTCGGCCGGCATGCCCGCCTGGGCCAGAATCTGGGGATTCACCACCACGATGTAGGCCATCGTGACAAACGTGGTGAGCCCCCCCAGCATTTCCTGTTTCACCGAAGTTTGATTTTCGGAAAGTTTGAAGTAGCGATCGATCAATCGTCCGCCCTCCCCTTGGTCCGGGTGAAATTCCCAATTCGTTTCGACCGCAAATACACCCGCAGGATTAAACAGCGAGCATCGGTCGCGCAGAAATTCGTCGATACATCTGAAACTCAACGTGGCCGGGTTAAATCGCCAGCAATTCTCAATACGGGATCTTGCCAGACTTTTCGGTCCACGCGCGGAATCCCGCAAGAGCTTCTTCGCGCATGATTTGATTTGCAGGAATGTGACGCTGGGAATGGTGCTCTTTCAGCTCGCAATAAATAAACGAATCGTCGAAACCGATTTTGGCGGCGTCTTCGGCGGTATTGGCAAAATAAATTCGCGCCAGGCGCGCCCAATAGATCGCGCCGAAGCACATCGGACAAGGCTCGCAGGAAGTGTAGAGTTCGCAATCCTTCAGCTCGAACACGCCAAGTTTCTGGCAAGCCCGGCGAATGGCCAGCACTTCCGCGTGGGCGGTCGGATCGTTCGTGGAGGTCACCTGGTTGGAAGCCTCGGCGATAATCGCATTGTCCTTCACAATCACGGCGCCAAAAGGACCGCCGCGCCCGGACTGAACCCCTTCAATCGACAGTTGAATCGCGCGCGCCATGAACGGATTGCTCATGTGTTATCGGTAGAAACTGTCCATTCTTATTGCACTAGGCGAGCAAAGGAGCAAGTATAAGCCCGGAAAATGCCCATCCAGAACATTTTTCGCGTTGAATTATCGATTTTGGTGACTTGAAAAACTGAAGATATGAAGCTACGCTCTTGCCTCAATCTCAGGGGATTCTGCAGCCAAAGCCCTTCGATCATGAGTCTGCGCGCCTTCCTTTCTCGCCGTGTAGTAACGCCGGAAGGGGTGCGCCCCGCCGCCATATTGGTGGAGGGAGAGCGAATCCGCGAGGTAACGGACCCAACCAGCGTGCCGACGGATGTTGTGGAAACTCTGAATTTTGGCGATGCCGCAATTCTCCCGGGCCTCGTGGATTCTCACGTTCACATTAACGATCCCGGCCGCGCGGACTGGGAAGGATTTGAAACGGCCACGCGAGCTGCGGCGGCGGGAGGATACACGTTGTTGGTGGATATGCCGCTAAATTGTTTGCCGGCAACCACCAATGTAGCCGCGCTCGAAGCAAAACGTATGGCCGCAAAGGGACGTTGCCGGGTCGATTGGATGGCCTGGGGCGGAGTCGTCGAAGACAATCCACACTGCATTCAGCCGCTGGCCAACGCGGGAGTGGCAGGATTTAAGTGCTTCCTGGTTCATCCCGGCATCGATGGCTTCACAATGGTCACGGAAGAGCAACTTCGCGCGGCGTTGCCTCACATCGTACGGTCAGGCTTGCCGCTGCTGGTACATGCCGAGCTTCCCGGACCAATCAGCGCAGCCACTGAAAGATTGGCGAATGCGGATTGGTCGCTCTACGAAACCTATCTGGCATCGCGGCCGGAAGAAGCGGAACTGGCGGCGATTCGAATGCTGTTGGCACTGTGCCGCGAATTCAGGTTCCGGCTGCACATTGTCCATTTATCGGCCAGCCAGGCGCTTTCGGAGTTGCGTGCCGCGCGGGCGGAAGGGCTCCCTGTGAGTGTCGAGACCTGTCCGCACTATTTATATTTGACAGCCGAGGAAATTCCCAGAGGAGCAACGCTTTTTAAGTGCGCGCCTCCAGTTCGCAGCGCACAAAATAGGGACGCCTTATGGCAAGGGCTCCTAGACGGAGTGATTGACCTCGTCGCCACCGATCATTCTCCTTGCCCGCCGGACATGAAGCGGCTCGAGGAAGGAAATTTCGGAACCGCATGGGGCGGGATTGCGAGTTTGTCGCTGGCGTTGCCGCTGATGTACACCGCTGCCAGCGAGCGTGGATTTTCACTGCAAGATATCGCGCGTTGGATGGCGGAAGCCCCGGCGAAACTGGCTGGCTGCGACCAGCGGAAAGGGCGCATTGCAGCGGGCAATGACGCGGACTTTGTTATTTTTGACGCTGAGAGCGAATTTGAAGTAAGTGAAAATTTGCTGCATTACCGCCATCCAGTTTCGCCGTATCTTGGAGAGAAGCTCCGTGGCAAAGTGGAGGCAACGTATCTTCGCGGTAATCTGGTTTTCAAGGACGGAGAGTTTCCGGGAGAGCCGCGGGGCCGGGAGTACCAGCGCACGCTATGAAGAATGATCGCATCGTCGGCACCTCGGTCCCGCGCCGGGAAGGCCGGGGAAAAGTTACGGGGGAAGCGGGGTACGTCGACGACATGGTTTTGCCGGGCATGTTGTACGGCGCGACGGTGCGTAGCCGCATCGCCCGCGGCAAAATAAAAAATATCGAGTTCGGGCCAGGCGTTGATTGGAACGAGTTCGTAATCTTCTCCGCGAAGGATATTCCCGGCAAGAACTGTATCGCCCTGATCGAAGACGATCAGCCATGTTTGGCGGATGGAACGATCAATCACCCGGAGGAGGCGATTCTTTTGCTTGCCCATCCGGATCGCCACCTCCTGCCAAAAGTGGTCCCGGCGATATCGATCGAAACCGATCCGCTACCCGGAATCTTCACAATAGAAGAAAGTGAGCGGCGCTCCGAAATCATTTGGGGCGAGGACAACACTTTCAAGAGCTACTTGATCGAAAAGGGCGACGTGGACGACGTTTGGCAGCACGCGGATCACATCGTCGACGGTGAATACGAAACCGGGGCGCAAGAACAGCTCTATATCGAGAATAACGGGATGATTGCGACGTTTGACCCGCAGCAGGGCGTGACCGTGTGGGGTTCGCTGCAGTGTCCTTATTATGTACACAAAGCCCTGATGAAGCTTTTCGGCCTGCCCGCAGAGCGCGTCCGCGTGATCCAGATGGAAACTGGCGGCGCGTTTGGCGGCAAGGAAGAATATCCGTCGATGATCGCCGGCCATGCAGCGCTGCTGGCCATGAAATCGGGAAAGCCGGTGAAGATTATTTACGATCGCATGGAGGATATGGCAGCTACCACAAAACGGCATCCTTCGCGGACCCGCCATAGAACGGCCGTAAGTGCCGACGGCAAAATTCTGGGCGGGGAAATTGAATTCGTGATTGACGGTGGCGCCTATAAAACTTTGTCGCCCGTGGTTCTTTCGCGTGGGGCCATTCACGCAGGCGGTCCTTATTACTGGCCGACTATTCGTATTCGCGCCAAAGCCGTCGCCACGAACGCGCCGCCGCACGGTGCTTTTCGCGGATTTGGCGCGCCACAGTCGCTCTTCGCGATGGAGCGCCACATGGATCGCATCGCTAAGGCAGTTGGGTTATCGCCCGTCGAGATTCGACGGCGGAATTTCCTGAAGCCTGGCCGGACCACGACTACCGAGCAAACGATAAACGAACAGATCGATCTCAACAAACTTCTGGAACGAGGGCTGGAGCTTTCGGACTATCACGCAAAGAAACAGAGATTCGCGAAGGAAAATCCGGCGCGCGGCCGCAAAAAGGGAATCGGCATTGCTGCGTTCTTGCACGGTGCGGGGTTCACGGGGTCGGGCGAGCGCTATCTCGGTTCCGTGGTTGGTGTGGAAGCGTGCGCCGATGGGAGCGTTCGCGTATTGGTCTCCAGCACGGAGTTTGGACAGGGAACGAAAACAGTGCTTTGCCAGATCGCGGCGGAAGCGCTGGGGTTGCGCTACGACGATGTGGGAATTGCCCAACCGGACACGCAGGATGTGCCGAACAGCGGGCCCACGGTAGCGTCGCGGACGGTGATGGTGGTGGGAAAACTGGTGCAATCCGCGGCAATCGGAATCAGGCAAACGCTGGCTGCCTGTGGAATGCTTGGCGAATCGTATTCACCCGAAGAGTTTCGCTCCGCGTGCCGCGCCTATGTCGCGGAGCGTGGCACATTCCGTAGCCTGGCGCGCTATGAGCAGCCCGGCGAAATCGTTTGGGACGACGAGAAATATCGCGGCTCTGCGTATGCCGCATTCGCGTGGGCGGTCTATGTGGCTGAAGTCACGGTGGATTTGACGACGTACAGCGTAACTGTGGACGATTTTGTCGCGCTGCAGGAAGTGGGAAAAGTGTTGCACCCTGTTCTGGCGAAGGGGCAAATCATCGGCGGCGTGGCACAAGGGATCGGCTTCGCTCTCTATGAAAAAGTACTGTGGGACAAAGGCAGGATGCAGAACGGCCAGATGACCAACTACATCATGCCGACCTCCGCCGATCTGCCTTTGATCCGCGTTTATTTTGAGGAATTGGGCAACCATCACGGCGCGTACGGCGCAAAAGGAATCGGCGAACTGCCGATGGACGGCCCGGCGCCCGCAATCGTCAATGCCGTGCAAGATGCCCTTGGTGTCCCCTTCGATTCGATTCCGCTTCTTCCCGAGGACATCTTTGATGCAATGAGCGAAAGAGTGCAGCCGGAAAAGGTTTCCGTTGGGGCTCGAGGGAGTGAATGAGCGAATCGTCGCGCGTTCGCGAAAGGTGCGAGATCTCGCTCACAGTTAACGGGCAAGAGAAAAATGTGCGCGCGTATCCGATGGAACGTCTACTGGACGTGTTGCGCAATGAGCTCGGCTTGACGGGAACGAAGGAAGGTTGCGGCGAGGGAGAATGCGGCTCTTGCGCGATACTGATGGACGGCAAATTGGTGAATAGCTGCTTAATTCCAACGTTGCAAGCCGCTCGCGCCAACATTACTACCATCGAAGGCCTCGCCTCGAACGGCCGCCTCAGCGCATTGCAGGAGGCTTTCCTTGCCTGTGGCGCCGCGCAGTGCGGAATCTGCACGCCGGGAATGCTGCTCGCTGCATGTCATTTGTTGAGCAAGAAAACAAATCCTAGTTTGGATGAGATTCGGGAAGGGCTGTCTGGCAATCTCTGCCGCTGCACCGGGTATATGCAAATTTTCGAAGCGGTCCAGGAAGCGGGACGCCAGGATGCCGCGAAATGAGAGCGCAACCGGTCGAATACGAAGTGGTGGCTCCGCCAACATTGCCTGCCGCGTTGTCGCTTATGGAGCAAGAGCCGGGTGCATGGCTGCCCATCGCCGGGGGCACGGATGTGATGGTGCAATTTTCCGCGGGTACTTTGCGCGCGCGAAAACTGGTCAGTATCTGGAACCTTCCGGAATTGCGGCAAATTGAAATATCCCCTGACGAGATCCGGATTGGCGCTGCATGCACCTATACCGATTTGCGCGAACACGAAATCATTAATCGCGAATTCCCCCTGCTGCCGGTGGCGGCGCGCTGGACCGGCGGAATCGCAAACCAGAATCGCGGGACCCTTGGTGGAAATATCGTGAACGCTTCACCGGCGGGCGATTCGCTGCCGCCGCTACTGGCTTACGAAGCGGAATTGATTCTCATCTCCGCGCGTGGGGAACGTCGTGTGCCGTATGGCAACTTTCACATCGGCTATCGCAAAACGCGACTCAGCGCCGGCGAATTAATCCGCGCGATCTGCTTGAAGCGGCGATATTCGGAGTATGATGCGCATGCGCGGAAAGTGGGCGCTCGCAACGCACAGGCGATTTCCAAGGTATGCCTGGCGGCGCTGGCGCGAATCAAAGATGGCGTGGTCCAGGATGTTCGTCTGGCAATGGGAAGTGTGGCGCCGGTACCGCTTCGTTTGACGGAAACGGAGCGAGTGCTCAAGTCAAAAACAGTGAATGCAAGGCTCATCCAGGATGCGAAGAAGGTTGCCGCCGCGGAAGTAAGGCCCATTGACGACATCCGCTCTTCGGCACGATATCGCACAGCCGTGGCGGGTAATCTTGTAGCGGAATTTCTGGAGAAATTAGCATCCGGTGGACGCAGGGCATGAATGGCGTGCTGGCGCGATGGAATCAACTGAGTTTGCAGAAGGCCGCGGGAGAGATTTTGCCTTGCTGCGGTTCGAAGAATTGGGCGCAGCAAATGGCCATGCGAAGACCGGTTGGCGATGAAGGAGCATTATTGGCCGCTTGCGACGAAGTGTGCAAAGGCTTGACAGAGTCCGACTGGGACGAAGCCTTTCGCAGCCATCCGCGCATCGGTGAGTCGCATCCGGAAGTTCGTGGCAAAGCGAGATCGGCATCGTGGCCGGGGCAGGAACAGCGTAACGTCGGCGGCGCGTCAGAAGACGTTAAGACAGCACTGGCGGAAGGCAATCGCGCCTACGAACAACGGTTTCATCGTATCTTTATTGTCTGTGCTACCGGCAAATCGGCCCCGGAAATCCTGGAGATACTCCACCGACGATTGCGAAACGACGAACGTTCGGAACTTCATGAAGCAGCGGAGCAGCAACGGCAAATCGCGCAGCTCCGGCTGAAGAAATGGCTCGCAACATGAAACGAATCTCCACTCATGTTTTGGACATTGCTCATGGCCATCCGGCGAAAGATGTGCCGGTGCGCCTGGAGCGGCGAGAAGGCGCAGGCGAGTGGGTCCGCCTCGCTTCATCGCGCACCGATGGAGACGGCCGCTGCACGCAATTGCTGCCGGAAGACGAGCCTCTTCGCCCCGGCTTGTATCGCTTGGCCTTCGACACGGCAAGCTATCATCTTGCTCACAATATCGAAGGATTGTATCCGATCGTCGAAATCACCTTTCAGGTGCGGGAAGGCGATTCGCAGTTTCACATTCCACTGTTGTTGACCCCGCATGGCTACACAACCTACAGGGGAAGCTGAGCTGATGAGCCTTCTGGCAGAAAATTCATACGGTAAATCACGCGTCCGGCTCGTCAAGGTGAAACGGCATTCGGACCGTCACGATTTTCGCGAATGGACGTTGCAAATTCTGTTGGAAGGCGACTTCGAATCCTGCTTTGTGGAAGGCGACAACAGCAAGATCCTCCCTACCGATACCATGAAAAACACCGTGTATTCGCTGGCGCGCAATTCCTCGGCGGAATGCATGGAAGACTTTGGCGAGGAACTGATTGCTTTCTTGCTGGACCGCAATCCGCAAGTTTCCGCTGCGACCGTCGCAATTTCGGAAAAAACCTGGGAACATCTGCGCACCGGCGGCAAGCCGCATCCTACAACGTTCGTACAATCGAGCGGAGAGTGTCAGACGGCGGAGGTTTCAGCAAAGAGAAATGGCGCGCTCTCGGTCCAGTCAGGACTAGCGGATCTGGTGATCTTGAAAACCGCGGACTCCGCATTCGTGGGCTATATTAAGGATGCGCTCACGACGCTGCCGGAGGCCACGGATCGCTTGTTTGGCACTGCCGTTCGCGCGCGATGGAATTACGCGCGGGCAAACCTGGCTTTCGCGGAATTGCGGCGCACAATCCGGGACATTTTGCTGGATGTGTTTGCAAATCACGCCAGCAAATCCGTGCAACACACTTTATACGCAATGGGCGAAGCGGCGCTTGCCCAGGTTCCCGAAATTGCCGACATCGAACTGGCCATGCCCAACAAACATTGCAACCTGGTTGATTTATCACGCTTCGGCCAGGACAACCCCAACGAGATTTTTGTGCCCATCGATGAGCCACACGGCTCCATTGAGGCGCGGCTTCGCCGGCAAGGATGAAACTTCGTGCCCGGACTTGATAACGCAAGCGTTCGCGCAAACGAAATCGTCTCTCGTTGCAAGCTGTTGGCGTCATTTTCCGAGGACCCCGCTTCGATACGCCGCATGTTTCTCTGTCCGGCAATGCGCGACTGCCATCGCGAGATTACAAAATGGCTGAACGCGGCAGGGGCGAAAGTGAGCGTGGATGCGGCAGGCAATCTGCATGGATTTTACGCCGGCGCGGAAGCGAGCTCGCCAAGGCTGTTGATCGGATCGCATTTGGATACCATCCCGAATGCCGGCGCGTATGACGGGGTTCTGGGGGTCGTGCTCGCAGTGACCCTGGTGGAATCGCTCGAAGGGAGACGGCTGCCTTTTGCGATCGAGATCATCGGATTTTCCGAGGAGGAAGGCGTACGCTTCAGCACTCCGTTCATCGGCAGCCGCGCGCTGGTCGGACGGCTCGATGAAGAATTGCTGAATCGCCAGGACCAAAATGGCATTTCGGTTCGCGCGGCCATCGAAAGTTTCGGCCTCAACCCGGCGGAAATTCCAAACGCAGCTTTAAAGGACGAAACGTTAGCTTACCTGGAATTTCACATCGAGCAAGGCCCGGTGCTGGACTCTCTGGACCGCTCGCTTGGAGTTGTCGAAGCTATTGCCGCGCAGACTCGCACGGAGTTTGTTTTCACGGGCCGCGCGAACCATGCCGGCACTACGCCCATGCATCTCCGCCACGACACCGTCGCGGGGGCAGCCGAGTGGATTGCTGCCGTGGAGCACACAGCGCGGGACACCGCCGGATTAGTCGCTACGGTCGGTCAGATTGAAGCAAAACCCGGCGCGATCAACGTGATCGCCGGAAGCGCTCGCGTCACACTGGATGTGCGGCATGGAACAGATGAGGTTTGCGCGTGCGCCACGGAAACGCTGATTCGGCAAGCGGAAGAGATTGCCAACAAACGTGGACTGTCCCTGAAGCAAAATGTGTTACTAAAGCAAAGGGCCGCCAAGATGGATGCGTTTCTTATCGGACAGATTGACCAGGCCATCCGGCAAATCGGGTGCGACCCGCATCGCATGGTCAGCGGCGCGGGTCACGACGCCATGATCCTGGCGGAAAAAGTGCCCGCCGCCATGATTTTTCTACGGAGCCCCGGCGGAATCAGTCACGACCCGGCCGAATCGGTGAAGGTTGAAGACATCGCAAACGCGCTGGGATGCGGCACGCAGTTGCTGGACCAGCTTGCTAAATCTTCCGAGTTTCAAAAAAGGATGTGCCGTGCATAATCTTGGCGGAACGCGAAGCAGCCAGCAACCGAACCATTTACTCCTTACCGCGGATACCTTCGTTCGCACCGCGCTACCAGGCATGAAGGCGTGCGCGGCGATCGTGCATGCGGGGCCAGCGATAGGTGCGAATTTTGCGCAGTACACCGCTGAATTCGAATCCGGTGGCGAATTGGGCGCATCTCTCGCGCAACGATTCGTGTATGTACTCAATGGCCAACTAAAAATAGAAGTGGAAGGGCGGCACACCGAGCTGGGGGCGCGCGGCTATGCCTATTTCCCCGAAGGCGCCACGCACAAAGTGACGGCAACAAGAGCCAGCCGCGCCGCCGTGATCGAAAAGTTCTACCAGAAACTGGTTTACGTCGACGCTCCACTAGCGATCGCCTCCAACGAGGATGCCGTTTCGTCGCATCCTCTCGGCGATGATCCTGATCTACAGGTGAAATGCCTGCTTCCCGACTCCATGAATTTCGACTTCGCGGTGAACACCATGGTGTACAAGCCTGGCGCGGCTCTCAGCATGGTCGAAATGCACGTGATGGAGCATGGACTGCTGATGCTGGAAGGCGGCGGCATCTACCGCCTCGGTGATTCGTGGTATCCCGTTACGGCTGGCGACTTTATCTGGATGGGGCCGTGGTGTCCGCAGTGGTTCGGGGCAATCGGCAAAGTCCCCGCGAAGTATCTTATATATAAGGACTGGAACCGGCATCCACTCACAGGGTCACAAAAATGAATTTCGAAGGAGTGGATGGAGCGAGACTGGCCACGGAGATTGAGGAGTTGGCTTCGATTTCCGACGCGGAAGCCCCCGCTGTTACTCGCATCGTTTTTACTCCTATCGATCGAAAAGCTCGTAACTGGTTGATCGCTCGATGCGAGAAAGCTGGCCTGGAGGTTCGCCAGGATTCCATCGGCAATATTTTTGCGCGATGGATTGGATCGGAACCACACGCCGCAGCCGTGGGCACGGGCTCTCACATCGACGCGATTCCAAACGCCGGAAAATATGATGGCGTTGTCGGCGTCCTCGGAGGCCTGGAAGCGATTCGATCTTTGCAGAGCCGCGGTTACCAGCCAAAACGGTCGATTGAGCTGCTGGTCTTCACGTCCGAAGAACCGACGCGATTTGGGATTGGCTGCCTGGGCAGCCGCTTGCTGTCCGGGACGCTCTCCGCGACCGCCGCGAGGAAACTAGTGGATAAACAGGGAGCGTCGCTCGAAGAAGTGCGGCAAGCCGCGGGCCTCACAGGAAAGCTCGAAGAAGTGAAGCTGCCAGCGGGCTATTACAAGGCATTCGTGGAACTGCACATCGAGCAAGGACCTTTACTGGAGAGCCAAAAGATTCCGCTCGGGATCGTCACGCAAATCGCCGCTCCCGCCAGCTTCAGGATTTCGATCGAAGGTTCAGGTGGACACGCGGGCGGCGCATTAATGCCCGGTCGCAGAGACGCGTTGTGCGCGGCGGCGGAACTTATCCTGGCAATCGAAGCTGCCGCGCGCACAAGCGGAGCCGTGGATACCGTGGCGACCGTGGGCATCTGCGATGTGTTTCCCGGAGCGATCAACAGCATTCCAAGCCGGGTGAACCTGACTGCGGACGTACGAGACACCAATCTGGGGCGTCGCGATGCCGTAATTCGCGCCATGGAGGAAGCGGGCCAAGCTATTGGCGCAAAGCGCGGCGTGTCCGTCCAAACAGAACAGTTGAACGCGGATGCGCCGGCCGAATGCGATCCCGAAATTGTGGAAGCACTTTCGCAATCCTGCAGGAAGCACCAACAGGCGTTCGTAACCATGGTCAGCCGCGCCTATCATGACTCGCTCTTCATGTCGCGGTTCGCGCCCGTGGCGATGCTATTTATTCCGTGCCGCAATGGTTATAGCCACAGGCCTGACGAATACGCATCTCCCGAAGATATTCAACGCGGAGTCGCGGTACTCGCGGAGACTCTGGCTGCTCTGGCGGGCTAATTTGAAATTTGTGCAGCTGTTTGCGCGGTGCGAATTTTGGCGTAACCCGGCTTGATTACGGAATAGATGAAGTCAATGCGCCGGTCGTATGGCAGAAAAGCGCTTTTCATCGCATTAATCGTGAGTTTTTCAAAATCGTCCAGCGACAGCCCGAACGTTTCCGCCGCAGCTTCGAATTCCTTCGTCATCGACGTGTTGCTCATCAAGCGGTTGTCCGTATTCAGAGTGACGCGAAATTTCTCTTGGTAGAAGGTCTTGAACGGATGTTCGGCCAGGCTTCGCGCCGCGCCTGTGTGCACGTTGCTCAGAAGGCAAATCTCGAGGGGAATCCTTTTATCCAGAACGTATTGGGCGAGGTCGCCCAACTTCACCACTTTGCCGTCGGCGATGGCGATGTCCTCGATCAATCGCGTCCCGTGACCGATGCGGTGTGCTCCGCAATATTGAATAGCCTGCCAGATGGATTCCTTTCCGAAACCTTCGCCCGCGTGGACCGTAATGTTGAAATTTTGCCGCTGAATATAGTGAAACGCGTCCACATGCTTTTTCGGCGGATAACCGCCTTCTTCGCCCGCCAGGTCGAATCCCACCACGCCGCGCTCGCGAAAGTCCACGGCAAGTTCCGCCATCTCAAGCGATACGTCCATATTGCGCATCGCGCAGATGATCAAACCCGACGAAATTCCAAACGCCTTTCGCCCCTCCTCCAATCCTTTCAGCACGGCGGAAATCACTTGCTGGTGCGTCAATCCATTTCGCGTATGAAAGACAGGAGCAAAGCGCGTCTCGAAATAAACCACTCCGTCGCGGCTCAAGTCTTCCGCCTGTTCGTAAGCCACGCGTTCGAGGGCCTGTTCCGTTTGCATCACGCCGATCGTGTGTGCAAAACCTTCCAGGTATTTTGGCAGGCTTCCCTGATTTGCCCCTTGATGGAACCAGCGCGCCAGTTCCTCGGGATCTTCGCTGGGAAGCCGATCGTAATTCGCGCCGCGCGCCAATTCGATGACGGTTTTCGGCCGCAGCACGCCGTCCAGATGTTCATGCAACAAAACTTTCGGGAGCCTTTTGAGTACCGCGCGATCCACGTTCATGGAGGCCTCCGGATTCCGCTCATTTAAGGATAAGCCACCATGGGAATCCGAGGTATAGCGCCATATGCGGATCCAGGCTCGCCGCGACGATCAGTGACGGTGAGCGTGGGGTAATTTCTCAACGGCTAAAACCTTAGGCTTAGCGTCATCTGAATCTGCCGCGCGCTTCCAATGGTCTTGTTCACGCTGCCCAATCCAAACGGACAATTGTAAAAGCCACTCGATTCATTGGAGGTTCCGCAACCCGTCGGCAACGGTGTGGTTCCCTGCGTCGGAAACCCGTTGTAATACTGGTTTTGCGTTACATCGTCGATGGGAATGTCGAAGCTGGGAGTGTTCGTTACGTTGAACACATCGAAGCTGAATCGCAGCGTCATTCGTTCATTAATCTCCGTCATTTTGACGATGGACATATCCAGTCGCTCTTGCCAGGACTGCCGGAAAATATTCCGCTGTCCGGTGGTAAATGTCGTCTCATAAGGATCATTGGAGGGAATTGCGCCGTTCAGCGCGCCTGGTTGCAGGAGCGGAATCGTGAAGCACGCCGCATTCAGTGCCGGGCCGTTCACGCCAATCTGTCCGGAGAGAGCCGTTTTCGGCGAACATCCCGGAGCCAACGGCACGATCGGGTTGGTGATGCCGTCCGAAACTCCATAATACAAGCTGCCAACCGCGCCGCTGTAATCAATCACGCTGAATGGCTGCCCGCTCTGGTAAATCCCAATGCCTTCCAGCGACCAGCCATTCGTAAATCTACCTTTGATGGACGCGTCCGGCGCCAGTTTCGGCAAATCGAAAACAAAGCTGAAGTTGAATACGTGCGTGCGATCGAAATCCGAAGTGCCATACGCTTCGTGCAGGTTCAGCGGGTTATTGCCGTTATAAAACAGGCCCAAAGCGCTCTGTTCATCCGTGGCATGGGAATAAGTGTAAGAGAAGCCGATGCGGAGGTTATGGCTCATGCGCTTTTCGATGTGCGTCTGTAATGCGTTATAGGCTGAGATACCAGCCGCGTCGTAGCTCTCCGATTCCGAAGAATATCCCACGTAAGGTACGCGGAGATCGATATTTCCGCCTTCATATGTGGAGAGATAATTCCCGGGATTAACATTCGATCCAGGTACTGCCGGAAGAGCGATCGGACTGCCGCTGGAGTTAAGAATTATGTAGCCGTAGCTGTAGTATTGGCCATTTATGGGATGACTTGGTGAAGCAATTTGCGCTTGGTTGAAGGGCACAGGAATCACCAGGTGGCGTCCCAGGTTGCCCACATAGCCGATCTGAATGGCAATGTCGTTGCGCGGCTGCCATTGAATATCCAGCATGTTGTTGATGGTGTAGGGCAACTTATTGTTGCGATTGTAGACGGCGAACGAGAAGAGTGGCGCTCCGTTGATGATCTGTGACGCGGAAGGAAGGTAGTTCAGAATATTTGCGGGATTGCCGCTGGGCGGCGGTTGCAAGGTGTTGCCCCACGGCGCGGCGAGAGAACCGCCACTCGGCGAGGTCGGGTCGCACGTCGGAATGAAATCCTGGTACGGAGCTGTGAGCGAGGAACAAACCTGCGAATTTACGAACGGCGGCGCTTGATTGAATCCAAATGGGCCGCCAGCGATAACACCCGCGGCAAATCCGGGCGACAAGTATGTGAATAGTTCGCCCCGGTCATAATAAAGTCCGGTTCCCGCGCGCACCACCACTTTGCTATGGAACATTTCCGGACTCCAGGCAATTCCCAAGCGTGGCGCAAATCCCCATTGCCGGCCGGTGAGCGTGCTGTTGCTGACACCTTTGGTAGGAAATTCCGTGTTGTTGCCGGCGACAATGAACCCGCTGGAGGTGACGGCGCCGGTGTTTTGGTCGTAGGAGTACAGCGACGGATCAAAATTATAAATGCGGCCGTACTTCTCGGTGAACGCCCCGTTCCAGTCATAGCGCAATCCCAGGGTGACGCTGAGATTGGGACGAAACTGGTAACGATCCTGGATGTACATCCCGGTGTCGCCAGCGCGCAAATAGCGGTTGGCGTTGCCCTGCAGGTACGCTGTGGTCACAAAACCGTCCGACGTGTACGGGGTAACCAGTCCTTGCACGAACTGAGAAAAGTCCGCGACGCCGATGTTCCCCTGATTGGTACGCTGGTCTAGCGTGTTCAATTGCGTGTAAGAATAACTGCCGCCGAACGTAATTGTATGTTTGCCGAGAGTCCAGATGGCATTTGCGGAAGGCATGAAGCGATTTTGGAAAACGCCGGTGAACGCTCCTTGAGACGCCGAACCTTGCCCGATCGAGAGCGCGGCGTTGGCAACCGGCGCCGGATCGGCGCAATTTGGAGTAACGTTCGGGCATCCGGTGTTGTAATCGGCTTCGTTTCCAAAATTGTCAACGATGGTGATACCGGGGAAGACAGGCGAGCCGAAGGTGTTGATGCCGAAAGGCGCCGGACCAAACGGCTGCGAAATCGTGCTGTACACCTTTTCGCGGATGAAGCCGAATGTTTCCGTGATGCTCAGATTAGGACGCACGGTTTGCGTGTTGGTGATGGAAGCAACCTGGCTGCCGGCATCCAAACGCTGCGCGAACCCAGCGACGCTTGAATACGCATACGGCGCGGTCGTGGGATCGTGCTGGTAGTAATACTTCAGCGCAACCGTGTCCTTCGCCGTCGCGTTCCAGTCCAGATTGGCCACCGCCTGGTCGGATGTAAATAAAGCCGTCCCGGGAACCACGGCGTTCTCCGGAAAATTCACCGTGGGAGTATTTCCATCCGCGGAGGGAATCAGATATTGGCCGTTGGGAAATTTGTAATTCAGCAACTGGTACGCAATTGGGCTGATGTCTCCAGGGCCACTCCCAACAACCGGATTCACGGTCGCCGGAAAATTACCGTTCACCACGTTGGCTATGGCCGTTGGACTCCGGTCGTTGGTAAGGCCGTAAGGCACTGTGAGGCGCGACAGTCCAATCTCCTGATCCGACGAGTGAATGTGCTGGTAGCTGATAAAACCGAAAAGTTTGTCCTTGATCAGCGGGCCACCAAGAGTGCCACCAATATCGTTGCGATGAAGTTCAGGATTCTTCTGATCGGCGGCGATGTTGGGATCAGCCTTGAAAAAGAAGGGAGCTGCGTTGATCCAGTTGGTACCGCGATGGATGTACGCCTGGCCATGGATCGTGTTTGTGCCGGAAGCCGTGCTCATGTCGATGTGTGCGCCACTGGTGGAACCCTGTTGGGCATCGTACATGGACGTATTCACGCGCAATTCCTCGATGGATTCCGGAGCAGGCGTTGGCAGCGCTTGACCAATTGCCAGATAAGGCGAAGCAGTGCTCTGGATGACGGCCGCACTGGAGCTCGCCGCGCCGCTGACACCGGTATTGTTCACGACTCGCGCGGAAGCCACCTGGCTGGTGCTTTTCCCGTTGAACAGGCTGCTGGCATCGACGCCGTTCAGAAGAAAACTGTTGCTGGTGTCGCGCTGGCCATTGGCCCAGATCGGTTGGTTGCCAAGTCCACTGTTCGCTCCGGTGCCGCTTGGCAGCTCTGCGTTGACGCCCGGAGAAAGAATAGCCAAGCCGGTAAAACTTCCCGTCGGTAACGGAACGGACTCGATTTGCTGTTTTTCCAGAATGTAACCGTTGGTGGTGTCCTCGGCGTTCATCAGCGGCGTCGCTTCCACAGTGACCGTGGTGCCAACTTGTCCGACCTTCAATGTGGCGTTGACGGTCGCTGTGCGATCGGCCTGCACCACGATGGAAGGAATTTTCAGCGTGACGAAACCGTCGTGAGTAAAGGTGAGTGTGTATGCGCCGATCGGGAGATTGACGAAATCGTACGTGCCCGCGTTTGTCGTCTTCTGCGTCCGCGTGAGCTTCGTGCCGTCCGCGACCAGCGTCACTTGTGTCTCCGAGATCGCTCCGCCGGATGCGTCCGTCACCTCTCCCGTGATGCCGCCCAGCGTCTGCTGCGCGTGTGCAGCAAATGGAAAAAACAGAAGGAACACACAGGAGAGACACATCGAGAGGAAGAGCGAAACTTTTTGTGCTGTTTTGGCCATGCTGTGAGGCCTCCGAGGATTCTCAATACAGGCGCGGCTGCCAGCACCGTGCAGCAATGAAACCAAGTAATCTTGTCGGTAAATGGAATGGCCCGCCCTGTGTGCCAATTGTTCCAAGGAAGCTATGCCAAATCGATGCGGAACCGAAATGCAAACTTTCGCTGTTCTGAATTCGTTTTTCCTTTTCTGAGGAAAACTGGCGAGGTACCTGATGAGCGGGGCTCAGCTCTCATCGAATTTTTCCCTTGCGGCCAGTACGAGGTGCGATAGCATGTGCCATGCCACGACGCTTGCCGCGGTTGGCGTTCGCCGGTCTCTTTCTTATCCTCGCGGGGAACGCTTCTTCCATTCCTTCCGCCGCATCACAAGCGCAAGCCCGCGAAACCGCGGATAACTCCAGCCTGCCGTTGTATCCCGCGCGCACTTCTCCCCTGGATCTGGAAGTCACCGGCGACCTGGTTGGCCTTCCTCAGGGTTCCGCTCGTTACATCCAAGGAGAAGATCTGCTAAAACTTCCCCAGGTGAAATACGCTGGCGCTACCGATGGCAACCTCACCGTGCCGGCCGAAGTGAGCGGCGTGCCGTTGGAAGAACTGGCGCGGCGCCTGAACGCGAATACTGAGTCCAGCTTAATGATCGCCATCTCCAGCGACCGCTACCACGCGTACTACTCGCATTCCTACATCACATCCCACCATCCAATCCTCGTGCTTACGATCAATGGGAAATCCTCGGAAGAGTGGCCAAAAGATGCCGAGGGTCTTGGTCTCTCCTTGGGCCCTTATCTGATTTATCAAAACCGCTTCACCGCCAGTTTCAAAGTCTTGTCTCAAGCCGAAGCTCCGCAAATTCCTTGGGGCGTCGTGCGACTGGATTTTCGAAATGAGCGCGAAGTTCTGCAGGCGATTGCGCCTCGCGGCCCACGCGCGAACGACGATTCCGTTCAAGCCGGCTATCGCATCGCGCAGCAAAATTGTTTTCGTTGCCACAATATGGGCCCGGAAGGCGGCACCAAAGCAGGCAGGCCCTGGCTTGTCCTCGCCGCATGGGCTGCCGCCGCGCCGGAATACTTCTCTGCGTATGTTCGAGATCCCAAGTCGAAGAATGCCAACGCGGAGATGCCAGGCAATCCGAACTACGACGATGCCACCATCAACGCTTTGATTTCCTACTTCCGAACCTTCGTAGAGCGGGAGAAACCATGACTTTGCGCGCCGCCAAAATGTCGCTCGTTTTTGGCGTCGCTCTCTATTTGACCGTCGTCGTGTTCACAAACCTCACCGATTACGAACCAAACCTCGATTTGGTTCGCCATGTCCTGATGATGGATTCCACCTTCATCGATGGCCACTCGATGTGGCGCGCCTTGAACGCACCCGCGTGGCATGTCGCGTTCTACGGTGCGATTGTCGTGTGGGAATTGACCGCGGCGATTCTTTGCTGGTGGGGCGGCTTTCGGCTGGCAATAGCTTTGAAAAAAGATGCGCCAGCGTTTCGCCAGGCAAAGCAGCTCGCGATCGCCGGGCTGACGTTGAACCTGCTGATGTGGTTGGTCGCGTTTCTTACGGTTGGCGGGGAATGGTTTCTGATGTGGCAATCCAGAGTGTGGAACGGCCAACAATCCGCGTTCCGGATGTTCACCGTGGTCGGAATCATCTTGCTTCTGCTGGTGCAGCCGGAAGCTGAAGAAGAAAACCGGCCTTAGCTTTCCGCCAGCTCCGTTTTGCGGTTCCGGCCACGCAAGAAAAACCAGCATAGACCCGCGGCAAGATAAGCCAGATAGATAAGCGGGAGCTTGCCGTACGGGCCTTCGGGCACGGGATACAGATTTCCAGCCAGCGCCAGCAGCATGGCGCAACACGCCAGCCACGGAATGATCTGTGCACCCGGACGATAAGCGTTGTGATCTCGTAGGTAGCGCGGCAAAGCAACACTCACCAACGCGTACGTAACGATAAAACCGTAGGTCGCCAGCGATCCCATCCAGCCATAGACGTCCAATCCGCTTGCGCCCCGCGCTGCAAGAATTGCGGCCGGTAGAACCGCCGCCGTACCCGTCACGATGATCGCCAATGTCGGTGTCTCATTTCGCGAATGCGTTTTGCGTAGCGATTTGTGCGCAAGGCCGTTGTGAGACATCAGAAGCAGCACGCGCGCCGCCGCCGTGATGCACGCCAGAGTCCCCGCAAACATGCTCACCAACACGCCGATGTCGATAAACAATCCCAGGATCGGAATGCCGCCAACTTGCGCAAGCACGCGCATCGGAGCCTGGCTGGTGCCAAGATCCTGGCCTGCGCTGCGCATGCCCAGCACTTCTGCATACGCGCACGCGATAAACATCGCACCGACCAGCAGCGCGCTCTGAATCACCGCGCGAGGAATCGTCTTCAAAGGATCGCGCGCCTCTGAGCCAAGCGTCGTCGCGCTTTCGAATCCCACGAAACTGAATAACGCCAGCACCAGTCCCAGCCGCAATCCGCTGCCGGTCATACCGCGCAGTCGCAATTGGTCCCAATCCAGGTGCCAGCCATGGCGCACGAGGACGGCCGTCACCACGATCAAGATAAACGACACCGAAACCGCTTCGATCCATAGCATCAAGCGCGTGGAAATCTTTACGTCGCGCCACGCGATCCAGATCGAAATCGCCGCCACAAAAATCGCCAACAGCGCCGCCGAAGTGCCGTGGCCCGTCGCGTCTCGTAGCAGCAGATTGCCGTAATGATAGAAACCGCCAATCACGCTCGCTCCCGTTGCCACGTATGCCAGCAGAAGGCTCCATGCCGCCGTGGCTCCCAGCGACGGGGGAAGGATCATCGAAGCGTATGTATAGAGGGAGCCGGGCGAAGCGGAATAACGCGCGAACTTCCCAATGCACAACGCGACCAGCAGAATCGCGGCCGTCGCCAGCACGTAAGCAAGCCACGTCCCATTTCCGGCCAGCGCGCACACCAGCGGAATGGTTGCCGCCGGCGTGGTGGTCGGCGCTATGGTGGAGACGGACTGCGCGAGCGTCTCCATAGGCGAAAGCGCTTCGCGCCGCAGCCCATAGATGCCCGTCTCAACAGGGAATTGCGCCTCGTCCTGCATCGGCCTCCACTTTCGTTGCCGCGTTTTTAGCGGCCGCGTAAAGGTGGCTACGATACAGGCCCCGCATATTCGGCGCAAGGTTTGATTTGAGTTTTATTTCAGGATCACTACTTTTGCGGCGGATAATCCTTTAACAGTTTTACGACTCCCTGATCCATGCGCTTCTGTTTTTTGTCGGGTTTGGCGTTCGCATCGATCGCATTTGCCACAACACTACGCCAAATCAACTGCTTTGTTTCCGCGTCGTATATATCCAGAACCAACAGGCCAGTGTGAACAACGGTCGTTGCCGCTCCACCCGTTCCACTGGTTGCTCCCGCTGCCGATCCATAGGATGCGCCAACATTGTATTGGCTCAATTGCTTTTCCTTGCCACGAGCGACCTGATAGCCGATGAACAGATCCGCCTTGTCCGTTTGTGATTCTTTCAGGCCTTTCTTGGCCAGTTCGGATTCCACGGTTCCGGCCAACTGGTCTGCGGTCAAATCATCCAGGTGTTGCGCGTGCTCGATGTTCACCCACTTATACGTTTTATATTTGGAGAAATCCGCATTTTTGTCGTAATTCACGCTTGCGTTTTGCGCAGCCACGCGTCCAACCGCCATGATCGACAACAGGCTTGCGAGAAAAACCCATTTCTTCATTGGGGAAATCGCCCTCAACATAAAAACATCGGCCCTTCGACGACTCCCGGAATTATACTCGTGAGGCAGCGCCCCGCCATGGCTACTTTGACCGGAGCCAAGCCGGCGCTTCGCCATGCAGCCTTCTGGTAGGATACGTCAAATGAAAACAAAACCATTTTCGCGAAGAAGCTTTCTTGCGTTTTCCGCGGTGATGCCCTGGGCGTGGCGCGCAGCGGCAGCAACCGCAAAGATTCCCATGGGCATCGAAATGTATTCCGTTCGCGACGAATTAAAGAAAGATCCGCAAGGAACAGTTCGAGCCATCGCCGCCATGGGTTATCAAGGCCTGGAGTTTTACGCTCCGTATTTCGAATGGAGTCACGCACAGGCAAAAGAGATGAAAAAGCTCCTGGATGATCTTGGGATCCGGTGCTTCTCCACGCATAACGACGCATCCTATATGAACAAGGAACACATCCAGAATGCCGTCGATCTGAATCTCAATTTGGGCAGCAAATACGTGGTGATGGCCAGTTCCCAGCCGAAACCGGGATTGGATGGCTGGAAAGAAATTGCGGATGCGCTGAATTTTGCCGCGGAAAAGCTCGAAGCGTCGGGCTTGAAAGCCGGCTACCACAATCATCAACTGGAATTCACCCCGGTGGACGGCGTGCGACCCATGGAAATTCTCGCGAAAAACACCAAGCCCTCCGTAATGCTGCAACTGGACGTGGGAACCTGCCTGGAGGCGGGCTCTGATCCGGCCGCGTGGATTCGCGCGAATCCCGGCCGCATTCGTTCCGTGCATTGCAAGGACTGGGCGCCTGGCCCGGACAAAGGATATTCCGTCTTGTTTGGCGAAGGCATCGCCGATTGGAAGGCGATTTTCGCCGCAGCCGAAAGCGTGGGTGGCGCCGAATATTACTTGATGGAACAGGAAGGCAGCCGCTACTCGGAGTTGGAAACAGCGAAAAAATGCCTGGAGTTGTACCACGCTAAAGGTTTTTGACCAAAACCACAGCATCTTCCTGTCCGAGTTGTGCTCTTTCCTCGTGCGCGGCCGGTAGGCGTAGACTTCTAAGAGGGGAAGAAACCATGCCTACGAAATACGCTCTTCGAATTAATGGACAGAACGTTTCCGTCGAGGCAGAACCCGATGCAAGCCTGCTCATGGTCCTCCGCGAACAACTGGATTTAACCGGCACAAAATATGGCTGTGGCGAAGGCCAATGTGGCGCGTGCACCGTGTTGATTGACGGCCGTTCCTTTCGCTCCTGCCTCACTCCCGTTTCCACCGTTTCGGGCAAATCTATCGTGACCGTCGAAGGTCTTGCAAAAGGCGCTAGCTTGCATCCAGTTCAGCAGGCGTTTCTTGACGAAGGCGCGATGCAGTGCGCCTATTGCACCTCTGGGATGATCATGTCCGCCGTGGGCCTCTTGAACACACGCGAAAATCCTTCCGACGCGGAGATTCTGCACTTCATGCAGGGCAACATGTGCCGCTGCGGAACTTATCCGCGGATTGTTGCGGCCATTCGAAAAGCCAGCGCAGCCGGAAAGGAGCAGGTCCGATGACCACGAAAACCGATCTGGCAGCAGGGCTGGAACCGGAACGCTACGAACTCCATACGCCCGTGTCCGTCATTTTCGAAAGCGATCGCCGCGGCTTCTTCAAATTTCTGGGCGCCGGAATTTTCATAGTTTGCGCTGCTGCGAAGGCGTCCGCATTGCAGGAATCGGGAAGGAGTGGCCACAATAGCGAAGACAATCTTCCCCAGGAAATCGATGCGTGGTTGCACATCGGAGAAAAAGGCGAGATCACCGTCCTCACCGGTAAAGTGGAAGTAGGACAGAACATCCGCACATCTCTGTCGCAAGCCGTGGCGGAAGAGTTATGCGTGCCTATCGAATCCATCCGCTTGCTGATGGGAGACACGCAGTTGGTGCCGTTCGACATGGGCACATTCGGTAGCCGCACCACTCCCGTCATGAATTTGCAATTGCGCCGCGTTTCGGCAGCCGCGCGCGACGCCCTGATCGCGCTCGCGGCGAAACAGTGGAACACGGATCCGGCCCACCTAACCGCCGCCAATGGCAAGATTATCGACCCGAAGGCTAATCGCTCCGCCAGCTATTGCGATCTCGTTAAGGGTCAGCAGATCACGCAACTGCTTCCCGCTGAAGAACCGCTCATCCCCGCGGCGCAATGGAAAATCGCTGGCCAATCCGTTCCCAAAGTCGATGGGCGCGATTTTGTAACCGGCAAGCATCGCTACCCTTCCGATTACAAACTCCCGGACATGCTCTATGGCAAAGTCGTGCGGCCGCCCTCGTTTGGGGCGACTCTGGTTTCCGCGGATACGCACGCGGCGGAACAAATGTCAGACGTAATCGTTGTCCGCGATGGCAACTTCCTCGGTGTCGCCGCTCCCACGACCGCCGAAGCAGAAAAGGCTGCGGCCGCAATCAAAGCCGAGTGGAAGCAAGAGCCCCAACCCTCCAGCAAGGAACTTTTCGAGTACCTGAAGAAAAATCAAACTCCCGGCGAAGAACGCGAGTCCGCATCCGAAACGGGAAATGTCCAGAAAGTTTTCGCTTCCTCCGGTCACAAATTGAACTCTACCTTTAATATCTCCTACATCGCCCACGCTCCGTTGGAACCGCGCGCCGCAGTCGCACAGTGGAACGCCGACCAGCTCACCGTGTGGACCGGCACCCAGCGGCCTTTTGGCGTGCGCAGCGAACTCGCCACCGCGTTTCATCTGCCGGAAGAAAAAGTACGCGTCCTGATGCCAGACACAGGATCGGGTTACGGGGGAAAACACACCGGAGATGCCGCACTGGAAGCTGCCCGTCTGGCGCGCGCCGCGAAACTTCCGGTAAAGCTCGTGTGGACCCGCCAGGAGGAGTTTACCTGGGCCTACTTCCGTCCCGCAGGCGTGATCGACGTGACCAGCGCCGTCGACGCAGACGGCAGGATCACCGCATGGGAATTTCATAATTACAATTCTGGCGCGGCGGGAATCCGCACGTATTATGACGTCCCGAATCAGCGGATCCAGTTTCATCCCGTGAATTCGCCGCTCCGCCAGGGCTCCTACCGTGCGTTGGCGGCGACCGCGAATCACTTTGCGCGCGAAGTGCACATGGACGAAATTGCTGCGTCGCTAAAGATGGATCCTTTGCAGTTCCGCCTGAAGAATTTGAAAAACGAACGTCTGCGAGCCGTGTTCGAACAAGGTGGCAAACAGTTTGGATGGGACAAACCGCGCGCTGCCCATCAAGGATTTGGAGCGGGCGGCGGCTTTGAAAAGCTCGGCTATATGGCCACGTTCGCCGAAGTCTCGGTGAAACCGGACACCCGCGAGATTAAACTCGAGCGCGTGCTGACGGCTTTCGATTGTGGCGCAATAGTCAATCCAGACGGCCTGCGCAATCAACTGATTGGCGCGAATATTATGGGTATAGGGGGCGCGATCTTCGAAGCCATTGAATTTGAGGACGGGCGCATCGTTAATAATGTCTTCTCCAAATACCGGGTGCCGCGCTTCCGGGACGTGCCCTCCATGGACGCGCTATTGATCGACCGTAAGGACCAGCCCTCCGTGGGCGCAGGCGAGGCTCCCATTCTCGGAATTGCTCCTGCAATTGCCAACGCCATCTTCGCCGTTACCGGAATTCCGCTGCGTTCCCTGCCTATGGCGCCGCAACTCGCTTCTGAGGGTTACAAATTTTCCTGAGAGCGCAATTCCAAAGCTAAAAAGAAATGGACGGCGACCGTTCAGCCGCCGTCCATAATTTCTTGAGTTTAACCGCGTCGCGTTTTTTAGCGCTTGCGGTGAGGTGACTTCCTGTCCAGTGTGTGCAGCAGAACGCTCGCGCTTGGCGGGGCCTTCACCGCACCCTTTAGCACGACTGCGTCTGCGTTGACTTCTTTCCCGTAGAGCTTTTTGTTGGCGTCGTTGTCCGGCCGAAGCGTGGAGCCCTCCAGCGACACACCGGCAAAGGCGCCCCGCGCCCGCGAATAGCTCAGAATTTCGGCTCGCATAGTTGCGTCCGTGGCGGCGGAAGCGGTGCGCCCCACCGGCCCGGCCGCAGCCGAAGCATCCCCTCCGATCTTAACCTTGCTCGTCAATATCCCTTTCGCGCTCCGGTCACTCATCAACAGCAGCACAAAGTCGGTCGCTTCGCCGCCGATCTGCAAGCCGAAGCTTCCCCCTTCCAGCGCCATCATGGTCGGCGCGCCCCAGGGTCCCTCAAAGTTGGCGCCCGACCGGCAGGTCATAACCCCACGTCCGTAACTTGCACCAACGATGAAGGCCGCCTTCAACACCGATGGCAACACCACAACGCAATAGGCTTTGTTCAGAACATCCTGAGGAATGTCGTCCGGCACATTCAGGATTTCTGTCATCACTTTTCCTGCGTTTTCCACGCGATCCGTTTCTTTCGTATCGTCCGCAAATGCACTGAAACTCGTAAAGGCCAGGAAGAGCGCCACGAGCATGGAACTCCAACACTTTTTCATAACAATCGCTCCTTGAGGCTTTCTATGCCGGGACCCAGTCAATGGGTCACTTCAGCGGGCGGGGTAATGCGACCGTGATTATAGGTCACAGGAGAACATGAAGGACAGAGAAATGCGCTAAGGTGTTTGGGGTATCTTCGCCTGAGATTGAGTTAACTCCAACTGGCACATACTGAAGAAGCGCTAGTACGAATTAAACAAACTTAATGCGGACAAAACGGGTCGTGTTTCCATAGATGAAATTTTCATCGTTTTGTGTCAATTTCATTGACACTTTCTTCGTTTGCTGCGACGATTAGCTATCCTTTCGAGTTATCACCCTGACAATTTGCACTCCGGCGCGCATGTTAACTTGGCAGTTCCCCCGGTTGTCAGGCGCGTTCAACATGCCCGAACTTGAATGTTTTTGAGTCCGCAAGAGGCTCAAGGTTCAACATTGGTGTTGGATGACACAGTTCGCACACTCCGAACCGCATCGCCAAATGTATGAAGCGATGCCCCTTGGGATGACCCGGGGCTCTCATGGTAATTCCCGCGCGGCCGATGCCACCTTATGTATGTCCACCGCTAAGGGATTACACTGTCAAAACACAATTTTTAGGAAGGCGACAGGAGCTCGCGAAACGGGTCCCTGTCGAAATCTATTGAGGAGAGCAACATGGAAAACACGATGAAGAACTTGGGTGCGATGACGCTCGCCGGGGCTCTGCTGGCAGGCATTTGCCTGTTTAGCTCGCCCGCAAAGGCGGACGTTGCCGCTGCGGAAGCAACCTTTAAAGCCAAGTGCGCCATGTGTCATGGCGCCGACGGCAAAGGTAAGGAAGCGATGAAGACGCGCGACCTTTCCTCCGCCGACGTGCAAAAGCAGAGCGACGCCGACCTGACCGCCATCATCACCAACGGAAAAGGCAAGATGCCGCCTTACAAGAGCATGACGCCCGATCAGGTGAAAGACATGGTGTCTTACATTCGCTCGCTGAAGAAGTAACCGGCGGAAGGTGTCTCCGAAGACATCTGGCACGAAGCGCGGACGCTCCTACGCGCTTCGTGCAAAGAACAAACACAAGGAGGAAGTGATGAAGAAGGTTTTGACAGCAATCGCGGTCGTCGCAATGCTTTGTCTGGCGGCATCCGTTTCGCGCGCTCAAGATGTTGCGAATGGCGAAAAGGTCTACAAGGCCAAGTGCGTCGCCTGCCACGGACCAGATGGCAAAGGTGATACCGCCGCCGGAAAGGCCACCAAGGCACGGGATTTCAGCTCCGATGAAGTGAAGAAGGAATCCGACGCCATCTGGACGGACATCATCGTCAAGGGCAAGAACAAAATGCCCGGATACGACAAGAAGATTACCGACGCCGAAGTAAAGGATGTCGTTGCCTACATTCGGACGCTCGCAAAGTAAGTTCGCCGGTGCGCCTGCGAAACCAGGCACACAACCAAGCTGTTCCCTCGCGGGCCCCGGCTATCCTTCGCTGGGGCTCGTGTTTCTGCAGGGTACCGCCATTTCGTTGGAAAAGACGAGGACACTCGGGCCATGAACTCGAAAAATACTATTAAGGATTGGGCCAGGCTGATTTATTACCTGAGCCAGAACACGCTGAGCCTTATCGGCGTTGTGTTGACCACCAGCAGCGCCATCACCCTGATCGGCTTTTGGATTTACGATTTTATTCTGCCCGGTCCTCCGCACCCGTACATCGGTATCCTCATTTTCCTGCTCCTTCCCGGCGTCTTTCTCCTAGGGCTCATCCTCATGCCCGTCGGAATTCTTTTTCGACGTCGGAAATTGATTGCCGCGGGAGAGTTACCGTCCATTTATCCAGCCATTGACCTGAAGACCCCCATGGTCCGCAACGGACTCATGTTCGTCGGTCTGGCCACGGTACTGAACTTGATGATTTTTGGATTTGCGTCCTATCGCGGCGTCTCTTATATGGACACAACCACGTTCTGCGGCCAGACCTGCCACACCGTGATGGCGCCGGAGTTCAGCGCTTACCAAGGTTCGCCGCACTCGCGCGTGGAGTGCGTCGAATGCCACATCGGTCCCGGAGCCGGGTGGTTTGTCAAGTCCAAGCTGTCCGGATTGCGCCAGGTCTACGCGGTCACGTTCAAAACTTACTCCCGCCCGATCCCTTCGCCGGTAAAGTACCTGCGCCCCGCCAGGGAAACTTGCGAACAGTGCCACTGGCCCGCGCGATTCACCGGAGACAAGTTCCTGGTGAGAACAAGTTACACCGAAAACGAGAAAAACACTCCGCTCACGACCGTGCTGTTGCTGAAAGTTGGCGGGCGCACGTGGCAAGGCTCGGTCGGCATTCACGGGCGCCATCTCGATGATGGCTCTCGCATCCATTACATCTCCACCGATGAGAAACGTCAGGTCATCCCGGTGGTCTACTACACAGATGACAAGGGCAAGACCGTTGAGTATGTATCCACGGACACGAAGGTCAGCAAAGAGCAGTTGGAAAAGGGCGAGCGGCGCGCGATGGATTGCATCGATTGTCACAATCGCCCGACGCACGCGTTTGAATTGCCGGAGAACGCCGTGGATTTGCGGATGTCGCGCGGTTCGATCAGTCCTGAATTGCCGTACGTGCGGAAAAAAGCGGTGGAGTTGCTGAAGGTGAACTATCCGGACAGGGATACCGCCAAAGCAAAAATCACGGAAGGCATCAGCGCCTACTACCGTACAACCTATCCTGACGTGTACGACACCAAACGCGCTCTTGTCGAGCAGGCCGCCAGCACCACCGCGGACATCTATTTGCGCAATATTTTCCCGGACATGAAGGTTACCTGGGGCGTCTACCCGAACAATCTCGGACACAACGACTTTCCCGGCTGCTTCCGCTGCCATGATGGGTCCCACACCAGCGCGGACGGCCAGACCATCACCAACGATTGCACCGCTTGCCACAATCTTCTGGCGGTGCAGGAGGAAAAACCCAAGGTCCTTACGGACCTGGGATTGCAGTAATTCAAAATTCGTGGGCCCTCACGGGTCCGGAGGTAGTGCCTTATGAGCTCCATACGAGCGCATAGGCAGGGCCGCAAATTCAACTTTTGCACCTTGCTGATCGCCTTGGCGTCGGTGCTCGCTCCCACTCTCGCTATCGCAACACCACAAAATGCCCATCCCCTTAAACAGGATGAACCATGCCTGGCGTGCCATGGCACAGCGGGCATGAAGTCTGATAGCGGCAAAGACATTTCCATCAATCCGGCAAAGCACGCGGCCGGCGCGCACGGAATTCTCGGCTGCCAGGATTGCCACACGTCCATCAAGGATTTTCCGCATCCCGCCAAAGTCGCCAGAGTGCAATGCAGCACCTGTCATGAGCAGGAAGCCAAAAGTTTCGCCACGAGCGCCCACTCGATCCTTGGTGGTTCCGCTTGCGCCACTTGCCATGGCAACGTGCACGAACTGACTACCACGGAAAATCTTGCGCCTGCAAAGTGCAAAGAGTGTCACGCCGATGAGGTAAAAGATTTTGCGGCCAGCATCCATGGCCAGGCCGCGGCGAAGGGCGATCATGATGCGCCGAAGTGCATGTCGTGCCACGGCTCCATCCATGAAGTGAAGGCTGCCAGTGAACCGGACTCCGCTGTTGCTCGCAAAAACCTCGCCGATACGTGTGCGAAGTGCCACAGCGACGCTGGATTCTTGTCTCGCCACGAGATTCCTGTCGCGCATCCGGTGGAATCATACAAGCAAAGCGTCCATGGCCGTGCGATTGCGGCGGGCAGCGAAAAAGCCGCGGATTGCAACAGCTGTCATGGAAATCATGACATTTACCCCGCGAAAGACGAGCGGTCCCGCGTCAATCACTGGAAAGTTTCGCAAACCTGCGGGGAATGCCACGGCAAAATTGCAAAAATCTATAATCAAAGCGTGCATGGTGCAGCCGTGGAAGCCGGCGTGAAGGATGCGCCGGCATGTGTGGACTGCCACGGCGAGCACCTGATCCTAGATCCAAGAAATCCCGCCTCTCCGGTGAGCGCCGCCAATGTTTCCGCGGAAACTTGCGGGCGCTGCCACGCGAGCACTCGCATGGCGCAACTCTACGACATCCCCGCCGACCGCGTTCCGTCCTATGCCGACAGTTATCACGGCCTGGCGCTAAAGGAGGGAAAGCTCACCGCCGCCAATTGCGCTTCCTGCCACGGCGTTCACAACATTTTCAAGTCCGCCGATCCGCGCTCAACGGTGAATGCCGCGAACCTGGCGAAAACCTGCGGCCAATGCCACACGGGTGTCAATCAGGCTCGCTATGCCATCGGAGCGATTCACGTGCAAACCGGCTCCGGGCCAAATCATCCGGTCGTGCGATGGATTCGCTGGACGTACCTGATCCTGATCCCGGTGACGCTCGGCTTCATGCTGCTCCACAATTTGCTGGATCTGCTCAGCAAGTTGCTGCGCCGCAAGCCGCGCCATGAAAGCAATGAAGTGGCGCTGCGGATGAATTTATGGTTCCGCATCGCGCACTGGGGCATCATGGCGAGTTTCCCGACGCTGGTGGTTACCGGCTTCGCGCTGAAGTTCCCCGATAGTTGGTGGGCAAAGCCGTTGTTGATGTGGGAAGCAAACGCGGGTGTGCGAGGTGGATTGCACCGCACAGCCGCCGTCGTGATGATCGCCGCCACGGTATTTCACTTCATTCATCTCGCGTTGAAGAAGAAGGACCGCTCTTTTGTTTGGTCCATGATTCCTACCATAAAAGACGCCACGGACATGCTGGACGTCTTCCGGTACAACCTCGGACTCACTAAACAAGAGCCGAAATTCGCGAAATTCAACTACGCGGAGAAAATGGAATATTGGGCATTTATGTGGGGCACCATGGTGATGGCCCTCTCGGGTTTTCTGTTATGGTTCAATAATTTCGCGTTGCGTCATTTTCCAAAGTGGATTACGGATGCGGCCACCGCGGTGCACTGGTATGAAGCGCTGCTGGCAACTTTCTCCATTTTGATCTGGCACTTTTATCTTGTGATCTTTGATCCCGCCGTCTATCCGATGGACACCGCATGGCTCGATGGAAAAATTCCCGCGGACCATTACCGTCACACGCGGCCTGCCTATTATCGCGAGCTCGTGAAACGGGGGTTGGTCCAAACGCCGGATGATTCCGGGGAAGTGGCAAAATCGCCCGAGCTCGTGCACGGCGACGACTAAAAATAGCGGCGTCGCTTGACCTAAAACGCCTGGTTCCGGTGTGGTAGTGTTGCTTGGGAGCTTGCCCACGCCATGCCAATTCGCACGATCATCGAGCCATTTCGCATCAAGAGCGTTGAACCCATTCGCGCCACCACCCGCGCCGAACGCCAGAAACTGATTCACGACGCTGGCTACAATCTTTTTCTTGTTCCTTCGGAAGCCATCCTCATCGACCTGCTCACCGACTCCGGCACGTCCGCCATGTCCACCGAACAATGGGCCGCCATGATGCGCGGCGATGAATCCTACGCCGGTTCGCCCAGCTTCACGCGTTTCCGCAATTCCGTACAATCGATTTTCGGTTTTCGCCACGTCATTCCGACGCATCAAGGCCGCGCCGCTGAACGCATTCTCTTCAATGTGATGTGCAAGAAAGGCGACATCGTCCCAAACAACACGCATTTTGACACCACGCGCGCGAATTGCGAATTTGTGGGCGCGCAGGCTTTGGACATTCCGATACCGGAAGCCAAGGAGCCGTCGATTCTTCATCCCTTCAAGGGAAATATGGACACCGGTCGCTTGACGGAGTTAATCGAGCGCGAGGGCGCCGGGAAAATTCCGCTGGTGATGCTCACGGTCACCAATAATTCCGGCGGCGGCCAACCCGTGTCGCTGGCCAATATTCGTGATGTGAAACAAATCTGCAAAAGCCACGGCATCCCGCTATACATTGACGCTTGCCGCTTCGCCGAAAATGCCTACTTCATCAAATTGCGCGAGCCGGGCTACTCCGGCAAAACTCCGCGAGAAATTGCCCGCGAAATGTTTTCCTACGCCGACGGCTGCACCATGTCCGCGAAGAAAGATGGCCTCGCCAATATCGGCGGTTTTCTTTGCACCAATGACGACATCCTCGCTCAACAAGAAAAAGATCTGCTGATTCTCACGGAAGGTTTTCCCACGTATGGCGGATTGGCAGGCCGCGACCTTGAAGCCATCGCCGTCGGTTTGAACGAAGCCCTGGAAGAAGATTATCTGCACTATCGCATCGCTTCCACTGCCTTCCTGGGTAATCACATTTCCAGCGAAGGTGTGCCCATCGTGCTGCCGCCGGGAGGCCACGCAATTTATATTGATGCGCGGGCGTTCCTGCCTCACATTCCCGTAGAGCAATTCCCTGGGGTCGCGCTTGCCGTAGAACTCTACCTCGAGGGCGGAATCCGTTCCGTGGAAATCGGCACGCTCATGTTTGGTGAACACGCCTCCATGGACTTGGTCAGACTGGCGATCCCCCGCCGTGTGTACACGCAAAGCCACATCGAGTATGTAGTGGAAGTGATTCTCGACGTTTGGCGCCGCCGCCAGCAGATTCCCGGCTACGAACTGGTGCATCACGCGCCGTTCCTCCGCCATTTCACCGCGCGCTTAAGACCTTTGCCTGCCTGACATCGCGCCGAACAAAGCGTTCCGTCTTTTTTTGGCTAATTTTTGATGCTATTTGCGAGTGTGATGTGCGAATCGGGTTTCCGTCGGGTATTCTTAGGCGCATGGCGACCCTTACAATCGATCCCGGCTTGAAGCTGAAATGTCCGCGCATCTCGCTAGGCTTCCTGACTGGCCGGGTAGTTCCACGGGAAACTCCCGCGGCGCTGCTGGAAGAAATGAAAGTGCGCGAAACGGAAATTCTGCATCTTCCTGAACCGCGGACGTTGTTGGAATCTTCGAAGATTTTGGCAACGCGCGCCGGCTATAAAGCACTGGGAAAAGATCCAGCGCGTTATCGTGGCTCGGCGGAAGCATTGCTGCGCCGCATCATTTCCGGCAAGGGTTTCCCGCAAATCAATTCCGTCGTGGATATCATCAACCTGATGTCCGTGGAGAGCCGGTTGCCGATCGGTCTGTATAACCTCGCGCATGTAACCGGAGACATCGTTTTTCGATCGGGCCGCAGCGGCGAAACCTACAAGGGCATCGGCAAATATGATTTGAACCTGGAAGGCTTGCCCGTTTTTTCCGACGGCGAAGGCCCGCACGGCAGCCCGACTAGCGATTCCGAACGCACCATGGTCACGCCATCCACGCGCAATATCGCCGCGATCCTGGTTTCCTTCGGCGGCGCCGAGGGCTTGCAATCTTCCTGTCAGCGCATGGTTTCTTTGCTGCAAAAATATGCTGAAGGCCAGGAACTTCAGTTCCGGGTCTGCTGGTAACGCTGGAGTCGCGCGTTACCCTTACGATGGCTGCAGCATGGTGGTTCGGCCGCACTTGCGAGTAAGATGAAGGCCGCCACCCAATGAACAATAATATTCACCCCATCGCCAGTCTTCTGGCTGCGGTCGCTCGCGGGATCAGTGGCGTGCAGGTGCAATGGGCTGGTTGCCAGCCAGACGAACGGCAGCGCATTTATTTCGCCAATCACAGCAGCCATCTCGATTTTGTGGTTCTATGGTCGGCCTTGCCCTCGGAAATTCGCGCAAGGACGCGCCCTATCGCCGCAAAAGATTATTGGGAAGCAACACCGCTGCGTCGTTACCTGGCACAGAATGTCTTCCACGCGGTATTCCTTGAACGCGTTTCCAGCCACAAAGCAAAGAATGCGGACGAACCGCATTTTGCCGGCCGCCATCTGATCGAGGCAATGGTTGAGGCGCTCGGCACGGAAAACTCCCTCATACTTTTTCCTGAGGGCACCCGCGGCACCGGCGAAAAGGTCGGTCCTTTCCGATCGGGCATGTATCATCTCGCGCTGCGGCGGCCCGATGTGGAATTGGTACCGGCTCACCTGGAAAATCTCAACCGCATTTTGCCCAAAGGGGAATTTCTGCCCGTGCCGATGCTCAGCTTGCTGACCTTTGGCAAACCTCTTCATGTGGAACCCGATGAAGACAAAGATGCGTTCCTTGAACGCGCGCGCGAGGCCGTTGCCAGCCTGCGCCGGATTGGATCCGCCTGATGTTCGAAGCTCTCCACGACGCCAAATTCGATTGGCTATATGGCAGCGTGCTGTTCCTGCTGGTGATCTCCACGTTGATTGTCAGGATTCTGAAATCTCGCCATCGCGACGACGACAGCCGCACCAGCATCAACAATTTCAATGCCCGCATTCGGGCGTGGTGGAAGATGTCCGCTATCTTCGCGGTGGCCGTTGTGAGTGGCCGCATCGGCTCGCTGATCCTGTTCGGCATCATCTCGTTCCTGGCGATGCGGGAGTACATGACCCTCGTGCCCACGCGCCGCGGCGATCACCGCACTTTGTTCTGGAGCTTCTTCGTCATTATGCCGATGCAGTATTACCTCGTCGGCATTCAGTGGTACGTCTTGTTCGCGATTATGATCCCGGTACTCGCCTGCATTTATATTCCTCCCAGCATTGCCATCGCCGGAGACACGGAACATTTCCTGGAGCGCGCCTCCAAGATTCAGTTCGGCATTATGGTGTGCGTGTACTCACTGAGCCACGCGCCGGCGCTTCTTTTACTGAAAATTCCCGGCTTCGAAGGGCACGATGCGCGCTTGCTTCTTTATCTCGTGATCGTCGATCAAATGAGCGATGTGCTTCAGAACGTCTGGGGCAAGCTAATTGGAAAACACAAAATTGCGTGGCGCGTCAGTCCAAACAAAACGTGGGAAGGGTTTGCCGGGGGTGTCGTGAGCGCCACCGCTCTGGGCACCGCGCTATGGTGGGCCACGCCGTTCACGCCGTTGCAGTCCGCGGGAATGTCTCTGATGATTTGCATTCTGGGTTTCAACGGCAGCCTGGTGATGAGCGCCATCAAACGCGATATCGGCATCAAGGATTTTGGCGTCGTGGTCGAAGGACGCGGCGGCATTCTCGATCGCATCGACTCACTCTGCTTCGCCGCACCGATCTTTTTCCACCTCGTCCGTTATTTGTTTGTGCCGTGAGTTCCCGGCGCTTTTAGCGCGTAGCTTGTTCCACTTCGGCTTGTTCTGCCTGCCGCGATTTCAGGAATCCTCGCGCCGCCAATAATTCCGCATTGAGCAGCGCCGCGCCCGCCGCACCACGCACCAGGTTGTGCGATAGCAACGTCAGTTTCACGTCCAGCAGCGGGCATTCCCGTACGCGCCCAACCACCGCGGCCATTCCGTGTCCGGTGTTCGCGTCTTTTCGTGGCTGGGGCCGGTCGTCGCCATCATGCACCACAACCGGGTGTTTCACCGCTGTCGGCAAAGAAGCCAGCTCCTCCGAAACCTCGAAGCTTCGCAACGCTTCCCGCACTTCCGCAATCGTCGCCGTTTTCTTCAGCCGCACGGACACGCATTCCAGGTGCCCGTCAACCACCGGCACGCGATTACAATGCGCGCTGATTCCCAAGCCTGCGTCAATAAACCGGTTGCCGTCCCACTTCCCCAGCAGTTTCTGCGGCTCCGCTTCCATTTTTTCTTCTTCGCCGCTGATGAACGGAACCACGTTTCCCAGAGCGTCCATCGCGGGCACTCCGGGATAGCCTGCTCCGGAAACCGCCTGCAGCGTCACCACAAACAATCTCTCCAAACCAAACGCATCGGCCAGGGGCTTCAGCACCAACACCAGGCCCGCTGTCGAACAATTTGGATTTGTGACGATGAATCCGGAATCGTACCCACGATTCTTTTGCTGCACAGGAATACAGTTCACGTGCGCCGCGTTCACTTCGGGAATCAGCAGCGGCACATCCGCATCCATGCGGTGATTTTTGGAGTTGCTCACCACCGGATACCCCGCGCGCGCAAACCGCTCTTCGGCTTCACCGGCGACCGACGAATCCAGCGCCGAGAAAACAAAATCGCAATCCAGCGTCGGCTCCAGATCCTTCACCACCAGCCCACGCGCGCGCTCAGGTATCGGTCCTTCCAGATGCCAACGCGCTGCGTCCGCGTATGTTTTTCCCGTGGATCGCTCCGAAGCCGCAACCGCGCTCAACTCAAACCACGGATGGTCCGACAAAAGCTTCACCAGCCGCTGCCCCACCATTCCCGTAGCGCCCAATACGCCCGCGCGCCATCTCTTCGAATTTGCTCGAGCGCTCATGCCAATCCTCCGTTTTGTTGAGAGCCAATGCGCGTACCCCGGGCCTCTGGCTTGAACGTGTTCTTGACCCAAACCGTCATTTCCGTTTGCGCCGCCAGCGGCAGCACGTGTGGGTGCAACACTTTCGCTCCGCTCGCCGCCAGCGCGTGAGCCTCATCGTAGCTCAATTCATGCAGCAGCATGGCTTCCGCTGATTCCTTCGGATTCGCGGTATAAATTCCATCCACATCCGTCCAGATCACTAGTTCCTCTGCATCCACCACATGCGCAATCAGCGCGCCGGAAAAATCCGAACTGTTACGTCCTAGTGTCGTAATTCGCCCGTCCTGCGTGGCGCCGATGAACCCCGTCACCACCGGAATGATTCCTGCTTCCAGCAGTGGCAACAAAATCTCGCGCCCGCGGAGCCGCGTGTGTTCCAAATGTGGCTTGGCGTCACGAAAAGTGTCGCACGTCAGCACAAAATCCGAAGAAGCTACGGGCACCGCCGTCACGCCCGTCTTGCTGAGCGCTGCCGCAAACAGCCGAGACCCATATCGTTCGCCGAAAGACGCCAACCGGTCAAGCAAAGCCCCGTCGGCCTCCACGTGACCGTGCAACGGAACATCGTGCAGCAAATCGTCAGTCAAAAGCGCCAGCTCTTCCTCCACGCGCTCCTGTTCCACAGGTTCGAGGCACAAATCCGCGAGGGTGACTCGATGCAACTCCGCAATGGACTCCGCTTCCTTTCGCGCTTGCAGGTTCTTACCTTGGCCCAGCCACTCGCCCACCTGCAACAGCCGGTCCGTCACGCCCTTCATCGCGGAAACCACCGCAGTGACCGGACGCGTGCACGCCTCTTCTCGCGCAAGGCGCGCTGCGTGGAGCAATCGCTCCGCTCCCAGCAACGAGCTGCCGCCAAATTTAAAAGCAATCACGTTCTGGAGTAAGGCATGTTCGGCCGGGAGCGCAAACACCCGCTCCAGGTCAAGGCCTCGCTGGTGAGGGCCTAACTCACCCTCCGCGTTGTGACTCGCTTCTTGCTGCTGTTCCTGTGCCATGACAATCGCTCCTTGGTTCTTTTCTGCCGGAGCGTCTCTGGAGGGAGTTTAGACTAAGAAACCCACCGCCAGGTTCGCTTCCGGCGGTGGGTTTGGAAACTTTTTCTAGCTGGCTAGCTGTTTCTCCCCGCGCCCGAAGCGATTGTAGTGCGCATAATAGTGGACGTAGTCGACTTGGAGGACTTGGTCGACGGGGAGGAAATTCGCTTCGTGGCAATAGCCAACATGCCGAAAGAATATCATGGCTCGCCGAATTTCCAATCGAATTTTAGGAAGATTTGCGCGAAGACGTGTGGGCGAAAATGAAGCGAAAGACTTGATTTCTACGCCTCGAATAACAGGCTGGAACACGTCAAACCGGACTCCGCCTTCTGTAACTCGCTGATATCCAGGGGCAATACGTGAAACCCTTGGCCTTCCATGATCGCCCGGGTCTTCGGGAACGACGCTGGGAAAATCACGGAATCTCCAATCGCCAGGGCATTCCCAGCATGCGGTTCGCTGGGATCAAGATCCACCCATGCGAATCCTTCCATCCTTTTCCAATCAAACCACCCGCGATTCGCCAGCAGCGTATTCCGTCCAAGATAGGTCACCGCGGATTTCAAGTGCAGGCATCCCGTTACCGGTACTGCGGTCACGTCATACCCAAAGTGTTCCAATATCACAGAGAATTGCCGGATCCCATCCGGATTGGAGCGCGCCGTGAATCCCACGAATACTTTTCTTCCAGCCCGCAAAACATCCCCGCCTTCCAGTGTGCCTGGCAATTTCACATAAGCGAGTTTGCGGAATTTTTCCAACGCCGCCGCGATCGTTATCGCTTCTTTTCGCCGCGATTCCGTGCCCAGGGGACAAATCACCGCCTCTTCGTCCAGCACCACTGCGGGGTCCTCCACAAACATCGAATCCGGCAACTCCGGCTCCTCCGGCAGGGAAATCACGTGTGCGCCAAGTTTGCCGAGCAGTTCTTCGTACGCCAGGTGCTGCGCGCGGGCCTTCTCCATATCTATCGGTTTGCGCTCGATGAAACTCAGTTCACAGTTGGCAAGCGCGGAACTTACTTTTCGAGTGATCGCCGTCAGCATTTTGTGAATGTATCAAAGAACGGCGCTTCGGGCACGGTCACGGACGCTTCCCCCCACTTCGCACGGTTGTCGCTTCTCTCAATTCTCGATAGACTCCCATAATCTTCCCACAGCAAGCTGAAAGCTAAAGGAGC
Organism: Candidatus Acidiferrales bacterium; assembly: GCA_963709705.1. Taxonomy (GTDB): domain Bacteria; phylum Acidobacteriota; class Terriglobia; order Acidiferrales; family UBA7541; genus Acidiferrum. Next base: position 10,012 of record CAVPXU010000007.1, on the reverse strand, counting down.
GCCCGGACATGTCTGACGTTGTGCGCAAGATAATAGCCCTTACCGTCGTGATTCTCGGCGCGGTTCTGCTGTTGGCGGGCCGGCGTTCCTATACTGATTCCCAAGACGCGAAGGACCAGGCGAAAGCGGCAATCGTGGCGGCTCGCGAGCGCGTGGCATCCAGCGATCCACGCCTGAAGGGCGCTTACAGTTTCGAACGCGGCGGCTGGGTCTATGTTCATCTTGAGGGTGATCCCTTCAACATCGGCTTTCAGCATGGCTATTTGCTCGCTCCCGAAATTGAAGATGCGTTTCCCGCCGTTTCTGCCGATATGATGCATTCCACCAACTACAAGTGGGATTTCTTCCGAGAGGATGCTCGCGAAAAGTTATGGCCGAAGCTCGATCCCGAATATCAGCAGGAGTTAGAAGGCATAGCCGAAGGACTGAATGCACGCACCGGCTCGCAATTGGACGTTTATGACATCGTCGCGCTTAACTCTTTCGAAGAAGTCCCGGATTACTATGTGCCCTGGCTCGACAAGCAGGAAAAAAGGACTAATGCACCAAACCTGAAAAGCCCGGGGAACTGTAGCGCGTTCGTCGCCACGGGAAGCTGGACCAAAGATGGTCAGATCGTTATCGCCCACAACAACTGGACCAGTTACATGAAAGGAGAACGCTGGCGCATCATCTTCGATATTCAACCCGCGCACGGCTATCGGATATTAATGGATGGTTTTCCCGGCGTCATCGTCAGCGACGACGATTTTGGAATTAACAGCGATGGATTAATGGTCACGGAAACCACCATCAGCCAGTTCGAAGGATGGGATCCCAATGGCAAGCCGGAATTCATGCGCGCACGAAAAGCTCTTCAGTATGCCGGTTCCATTGACGATTACACGCGCATCATGCTCGACGGCAACAACGGCGGCTATGCCAATGACTGGCTGCTCGGCGATCGCAAAACCGGGGAAGTCGCCCAACTCGAACTTGGTTTGAAGGCATACAAGCTCTGGCGCACGAAGGACGGCGTATTTTCCGGTTCCAACTGGGCGCGCGATCCAAAAGTCTTGAAACTCGATGCGCCACAGTTTGATTCCAACAATCCCGAATCATCGCCCAACGCGCGCCGCGCCCGCTGGGAACAACTGCTCAATGAAAACAAGGGCAAAATCGATGTCACCCTCGCGCAGCAGATGCTCGGCGATCATGTCGACGCGTTCGAAAAAAGGACCGACGCGAACGAGCGCACGCTCTGCGGCCATGTGGACAACAACGCGCGCGGCATTTCCATCTGGGGCTGGGGTCCGTATTATCCCGGTGGGGCGGTTCAGGGCAAGGCGACCGACTCAGCCATGACCAAAGAAATGCGCCTCGTAGCCCGCATGGGACATCCGTGCGGAGAAAATTTCCAGGCCAAACCGTTCCTGGCCGCTCATCCCGAATTCGCCTGGCAGGAACCCTACCTCCGGGACATGAACGCCGGACCGTGGTCCTTCTTCCAATCCGGCGAAGCCCAGCCCCCAGCAGCGAAATAAACAATTAGACATTTCGAAGTTTCGTCGCGTGATTTCTTAGGCGCAGGACTTCAGGCCTACCAGCTCAACCAGTCAGTCGCTATCTTTGCAAACCAGCCTGTGCCTGAGCAGCCGCTTTAACTTTTTCCCCCAAGCACTCGTTTTGCCTTTCTGCAGGCAAACAATACCGGTAAGCCGCATAAGTTTTCTCAAACGCTCCATCCCAAGTTATGTCCGCCATTGTTTCCCGGGCGCGTTCCCCCAACCTTTTCAAGAGCTCCCGGTTGCGCGCCAATTCCACGACTCGCCCTACAAACTCCGCATCTCGCTCCGCAATGTAACCCGTCTCTCCGTGCACCACCAAATTGCGCGGGCCGCCTTCATTCGTAACCACTGCCGCCACGCCAGAAGCCGCCGCTTCCTGCACCACATTTCCAAATGTGTCCGTCTTGGATGGAAACACGAACACATCCATGTTCGCATACGCGCGCGCCAGTTCATCGCCCCGCAAAACGCCCAGGAATTCTCCGTGAGCCAGCCGCCGTTGCAGCCACGCCACTTCGCTGCCATCGCCAACCACAATGATTCGAAAGTCCTTCAACCCGCTTTCCAGCAATGCCTGTTCGATTTTCTGCAACAGCCGGACGCCTTTCTCTGGCGTCACTCTGCCAACAAAACCTAAACGAAGAATTCCGTCCTCCACAGTTCTGTGTTTCGGATTGAACTGCTCCGTATCCACTCCCCGCGGCATCAGAAACGATGGCTTTCCCAATTCCTTCCCCAGCCACGCAACCTGCTGCGCGGTGGGCGCCAGCGTCACATCAGCGAAGCCGTAAAACCATAACAGGATCCTCAGCCCGCGCCGTTGCGACCACGCTACTGTTGGCCGCACAATTTTCTCCGGCAGGAAACCAATCAGTTTCTGCAATCGCCGCGCCGCAAATTGGTGGAAATTCGTGTGCCAGGAAGCCACCAAAGGAATTTTCAGCTTCCACGAAAGATATACGCCAAGTTCTCCAAGCTCTCCCGGACTGGTGATATGAATAACGTCGGGCTGGAACTCCCGTAATTCCCGGCGAATTCGATTGCAGTACCGGCAGAACGCTAAGTCAAACTCCAGGTCACGTTCAATCCCAATGCCCAGCCAGGACCGCCTCAGTTCAATCCGCCGCACGCTGCCTTCGTTCCAAACGCCCGGCTGCTTGCCCCCATGAATCGCCAGCAGCGGAAAATCGTGCCGATTCGCATACGCCACCAGTTGCCGCGCCGTCAACGCCACTCCATTGATCTCGTGGTACGTCTCGCAGAACAGCGCGACCCGCGGGTGGAAGGACATAACTCTCCTTCATCCGCAGGGTAAAAAGGCGTTATTACGGTTCTATGACGGAAAGGTCAAGATTGATCTGGCTTGCGCAATCCGGCAAGCCCTGCTGATTCTTGTTTCGCGGATTAGCGCCCGTCGGTTTCCGGCACAACCGACACTTCGACGCTTGATGGATATTCCGCCGAGCGATAGATGCGCTGCGTCGCCTTCTGATAGTCCGCCGCAGTTGCCTCAAAAATGTTCGGTACAAATTTTTGGGGATTGCGATCGTATAGCGGAAACCACGAGCTCTGCACCTGCACCATGATCCGGTGTCCCTTCTTGAAGACGTGATCCGCGGTGTGCAAGCTGAACGTGAATGGCGTAATTTGCCCCGCCACCAACGGCTCCGGCTTTTGGTAAGACGTGCGGTAACGGCCCCGGAAGATCTCGTCCGCGATCATCAGCTCATATCCGGAAAGTTTCCAGTCAGACTCCACTTTTTGTGGATATACGTCGATCAATTTCACCACCCAGTCGCTGTCGGTTCCTGTGGTCGAGGAAAAAAGCTTCGCGGTCACCTCGCCGGCGATGGTCACGTCATCCTGTAGTTCGTCCGTCTGCCAGGTCAGCACGTCGGGCCGGTTGTCCACAAAACGCTGGTCCTGCACCAACCACGTGTACCAGGATCCCGGATGGTCGTTGGGATACGTCATGTCCACCGGCCGGTGACGATAAGGCACCGGATGCGCTGGATCGCTTACGTAAGAGTCGAACGCCTCCGCGCTTTTTGCTGTCGGCGCGTTAAACGATAGCTTGCCGTCTTCGCCAAAATACAAATTTTCTTTCTGCGCCTCTATCGGCGGCCAGGAATCGAATCGCGTCCAGGTGTCGCTTCCGGTCTGAAACAGCAGCGCCTCTTTCAGCGGCAGCGATCCTTTGTCATGCAGCCAGTAGGCAAACCACGGCGCTTCCACCTTTTGCCGGAAATATTGCGCCGTATTCGAATCAAACGGAATCTCGCCCAGCGAATCGCCGGACCCGTGCGCCCAGCCTCCGTGATTCCACGGACCGACTACGACGTAGTTCAGGTGCTTTGAATCGGACTTTTCCAGGTTTTCGTAAGTGCGCATCGGCCCATAAAAGTCTTCCTGATCCCACCAGCCGGCCACATTCAGATTGGGCACCGTCGCCTGCTTCAATGCACTTTCCACTGCGTGGATCTGCCAGAAATTGTCGTATGTAGGATGGTTCACGAAATTGTCCCACGTAGGGCGACCTGCAGGGCCCACGCGTCGCGGTCGGCGGGAAGACCTGCCTGCCGGGCGAGGAACAGGGCGTCCAGTGTCTCACCCCAGACGTCGAGCTGGACCTGACCGGACGCGGCGTTGCCCGTGCGGACCGGGCTGCTGCCTTCGTAGCCGGACAACCAGGGCAGGTCGGCCTCGGGAAGCCGGCGCGCGCCGTCCAGGCTGTACAGGATCTGCAGCCTCTCCGGCTGACCCGCTATGGCGCGCAGCAGCCAGTCGCGCCACGCGCCGGCCTCGGACCTGAACCCGGCCGCGAGAAGGGCCTGCAGCGTGTAGGTGGCGTCGCGAAGCCAGCAGTACCGGTAATCCCAGTTGCGGACGCCGCCGATCTCCTCCGGCAGCGACGTGGTTGCCGCCGCGACGATCCCGCCCGTCGGCTCGTAGGTCAGGGCCTTCAGGGTAATGACCGACCGGTCGACGGCGTCGCTGTACGGCCCGGCTTGGTAAGCGGCATGAGCAGACCACTCGGTCCAGAAGTCCATCGTCGCGGACAGGGCCTGCTCGGCGTCTACCTGCGGCATCTGCGGGTCGTGGCCGGGCGCCCACGACATGACGAACGGAACCCGATCGCCCTTGCGCACGGTGAAGTCCGCGAGCGTGCCCCATTGATCGCCACGCAGCGGGACCGCGGACATCAGCCGGACGCGGTCAGGCCCCGCGATCGCATGGACCTGGGTGCCAAGGTTCCGGACCCACGGAACGACGCGGCCGTAGTCGAACCGCAGGCGCAGCGCCGATCGCATCGCCACTTCGCCGCGCAAGCCCACCGCGATGCGGATAAGGTGCGGGGTGCCCGCCCGGGGCGGCATGAAGTCGATGACCCGTACGGCGCCGTCCGCGGTGACCCAGTCCGTCTCGAGCACCAGGGTGTGGCCGGCGTACCGGCGGGCCGTGCAGGTGCTCGCCCCCGCGGGCGCGAGAGCCCAGTGTCCCGCCTCGTGGTTGTGCAGGAGGGCGGCGAACGCGGCGGGCGAGTCGAAGCGGGGCAGGCAGAGCCAGTCGACCGACCCCGCGGTGCTCACCAGAGCTGCCGTGTGCAGGTCTCCCAGCACGGCGTAATCTTCGATTTTCGGCATGACCAGAGACCTCTCACAGGACGGGCGAGGACTACGCGGGGACGGTGCGGAGCTGCGGGTGGCGGGTGGTCCCGATGCGCTCGGCGATGTGATCGCCCACGCGCAGCGCGTTCGCGATGATCGTCAAGGTGGGGTTCACCGCGCCGATCGAGGGCATGAAGCTGCCGTCCACCACGTAGAGGTTGTCCAGGTCGTGGGCCTTGCAGTGCACGTCGAGGACTGAGGCGGCCGGCTCGGTTCCGAAACGCGCCGTCCCGGCCTGGTGCGCGGTGGCGGCCGCGTCGAATGCCTTGTGCAGGTAGAGGCTGCGGACGAAGGTCGTGTCCACCATGCCGAGCTTGCTCAGCATGCCCTGGAAGGTCGTGCGGAGGCGGGTGAGGGCTTCGGTATTGTTGCCGGGCTGCAGCGCGAGCCTGATTGCGCCGTCACGCCGGAGCGTGACCCTGCTGTCGGCGAGCGGGAGGTCCTCGCTGGACAGCCAGAAGTCGATCGAGTGCTTCGCGACCTCGCCGTAGGGTGCGGACGGAGCCCACCCCAGCCGGCGTGGTGCCGCGCCCTTGATCTGCCAGTCATCGGACTTGCCGAGCATCTGGATGTGGCCCATCGGGTACTGCCAGTGCTCGCCGGGGCCGTAGAAGTCGTTGAGGGCCAGCGTTTTCTGGAACACCGTCGGGTTGAGTTCGCGCGAGAACGCGATGAGGGCCAGGTTGTTGTGCCGCATGTAGTTCCGGCCGACCATGTTGGATGAGTTCGCCAGGCCGTCTGGATGCTTGTCGTTGGCTGACTTCAGCAGCAGGGCAGCCGACAGGATGGCCCCCGCGGACAGCACGACGATGTTGGCGGTGAACGTGTGCGGAGAGCCGTCCGGGAGCGTGACCGCCACGCCACTGACGGAACGGCCGCTGTTGTCCGTCAGCAGGCGCTCGACAGTCGTTCTCGTCATCAAGGCCAGATTGGGGTGCGCGGCCAGGGCCGGGCGGACGACGGCCATTTCGGCGTCGGCCTTGGCGCCGATCAGGCAGGGGAACCCGTCCACGCGGTCGCACCGTATGCATCGCGAGTCCGTGGTCGCCCGGCCGTGCGCGTCCTGGGTGAGCTGCACGCCCAGCGGCAGGTGAAACGGGTGCAGGCCCAGCTGCTCCAGGCCGTCCGACAGCTGCTGGATACGATGCTCGTGCCGAACGGGCGGGTATTTGTAGTCCTGGCTCGAGATGCCGGCGAACGGGTCCTCGCCGTGCTGGCCGTGCACCCAGAACAGGTGCTCGGCGCGGACGTAGTACGGCTCCATGTCCTGGTAGCTCAGCGGCCAGGCCAGCGCGACACCGCCTCGATGCTGGACCTCGCCGAAGTCGCCGGGCAGCAGCCGGAAAAGCGCCGCGCCGTACACCTTGGAGTTGCCGCCCACGTAGTAGTGCAGCTCGGGCCGGAAGGGCCGGTCGCGGTGGTCGTAGAAGGTCTCATCCGCGGTGTATTTCGCGTCGCCGAAGACAGCCTGCGAGCTCCAGTTGTCGCGTTCCCGCGGGAGGAAGTCACCGCGTTCGAGCAACAGTACACGCTTGCCCGTTTCGGCCACGCGCGCCGCGGTGGTCGCGCCCCCCGGCCCGCTGCCGACGACCAGGACGTCGTAGTGATCGTTCCCCGCCGGGGCGGGCATGGCGGTCACAGTCCCACGCTCGACTGCGACAGGCCGCCGTCGACGGTGACCGTGGTGGCGTTGACGTACCCGGCCCTGTCTGAGGAGAGAAACACCACCACATCGGCGATCTCGGCGGCCTGGGCGATCCGGCCGAGCGGGATCGCCGCATTCAGCTGCTTGAGCAGTTCCGGGGTCATCTCGGTGACGGCGTTGATCGGGGTGCTCACCGCTCCCGGCGCGATGTTGACGAACCGGATCCCAAGCGATCCCAATTCGACGCCCGCCGTGCGGGTGAGCATCTTCGCGCCGCCCTTGGAGACGCAGTAGGCGATGTTGCCGGGCATCGGCCAGTCCTCGTGGGTGGACGAGATCGTCACGATCAGCCCGCCGCTGGCCTGGGCCATGAACTGCTGCGCCGCGAACTGGGCGCCGAAGAACGCGCTCTTGAGGTTGACCGCCAGCACCTTGTCGAAGTCGGCCTCGCTGGTCTCCAGCAGCGACGTGCGGGTCTCGATGCCCGCGTTGCTGACGAGAACATCGAGCCGGCCGAAGTTCTCAACGGCGGTCTGGATGATCCGGTACAGGTCTTCGGTGCGCGAGACGTCGGCTTCGACTCCTACCGCGCGGCCGCCCGCCCGTCCGGCGGCGGCTACGACCTCGGCTGCGTAGTCCGGGTGCATACGGTAGTCGACGACGACGTTCGCGCCTTCTGCGGCGGCGGCGAGGACGATCGCCTTGCCGATGCCGCTGTTGCCGCCGGTGACGACGATGGACTTGCCTTTGAGCAACATGCCTATTCCATCCCTATCGGTGTCGGACGGGCCGGTCAGACGAATCCGCCGTTGGCGTAGACCACCTGGCCGTTGACCCATCGCCCGGTCGGCCCGACCAGGAATGACACGACGCCGGCGACGTCGTCGGGAGTGCCGAGACGGCCGAGTGGCGGCAAGGCGGCCAGCTGTTCTTGTTCGTCGGCCGGGGTGCTGTGCAGGAACGCCTCGGTGGCGGTGGGACCCGGCGCGACCGCGTTGACCGTGATGTCGCGGCCGCGCAGCTCCTTCGCGAGGATGCGGGTGAGTGCGTCGACGGCGGCTTTGGACGCCGCGTAGGCGCCCAGACCCGGTGGCGCGAACCGCACCATGCTCGACGAGATGTTGACGATCGAGCCGCCGTCGCGAACCCGCCGCGCGGCCTGCTGGTTGACGACGAACGTGCCTCGCACGTTGATCCTGTGGATCGCGTCGAAGTCAGCCAGGTCAAGGTCGATGAGGGGGACGGGGTGATTGATCCCGGCGGTATGCACGACGACGTTGAGGCGCCCGAAGCGGTCCTCGACGGCGTCGAAAAGAGCAGATACCGCCCCCTCGCCGGCGATGTCCGCCGCGAATGCCGCGCCGCGCCGCCCATGCCCCGCGATTTCCTTGACCGTCGCGTCGGCCAGGTCCACGCTGCCGGCGTACGCCACCGCGACGTCAAACCCGTCGGCAGCCAGCTTGGCGGCGATAACCCGCCCCATGCCTCCCGTCCCGCCAGTCACCAGGGCAGTGCGTATGCGGTCTCCCGCCTCATCACCTGTACTCATGAGTCCTCACCTCTCTGCGGCCGCTCATCGGCCCGCTGATCGCGACAGCCCAGTGTTGCCGCGCGATCGGCGCCGCACATCGTCAGGTCAGGTAATCGCATCGGAGCCGCCCAAGGTCCCGATCGCAAGCAGCGGACGCGGGGGCGGAAAGCCTCGCCCGTTCGGCAGGTCAAGATCTTTTCCCCGAACGGCCGTGGTGCTTGCCTCGCGAGCCGGTCAGCCAGGTCGGCGGCCGCCCTGGCGGGCGGGAGCCGGATCGCCCGGCGACCGGGCCGTGGAAATTGCCTGTCCTGACGATGCGCGTTCGCCCGGGTCAAGCGAAGGTTCGTATCCGGAACTGCCGAAAAGGCAGGTATCAGGAGAGAAAAGAGGAACAGAACGTGAATCTCCGTATTTTCAGACGAGTGCCCGCGCGGAAACGCGGGCTGTTTGCCGTGCTCGCGGCGGCCGTGGCCGCGAGCACGTCGCTGGCCATTGCCGCGGGTGGCGGGACGGCCGCGTCGGCCGCGCCCGTCCGGGCGGAGCAGGCTCCGGGCGAGTCCACCGGGCTGGGGCAGCTCAGCGGCATCCTGCCCGCGAGCAAGCTGACCCTGCCAAGCGCCATCGAGGTCAACCTCAGCCAGGAATACGTGCGGCTTCCGATCTACCCCGGGATCGCCTACGCAGGCACACCCCATCAGGAGACGGTCTGGTACATCCTGGAGGACGCCTCCACCTCCGGCGCCGCGGACGACCTGGGCGTGAACTTCGCGCCCAAGCTGGCCAACATCGGCATCTCCTGCCCGGCGTGCGTGCAGACCGTCCACCTGATCAACCCGCCGCCGTCGCAGAACCATTTCGGCCCGGCCCCCCTCAGCTTCGCGGGCGCGCCGGACTTCAGCCCCACCCGCATCGCGGTCCCCGGGCCGGACGGGTTCCCGCTGGCCAAGTTCCAGCCCGGCGCGGTGGCCGGCCCCGGCTACACCCCGTTCATCCAGATCGCCGGGTCGGACACCATCTACAACGCGCCGATCGTGGCCACCGGAAACGGCCCGTACGACGTGGTGAACCACACCAACACCTCCGACAAGGTGATGGGCATCCACATCGCCCCGTCCCCGGCGGACTCGCCGTCCGGGGCGTTCCAGGAGTCGTGGGCAGACTTGCTGATCACCAAGGGCTTCGACGGCAGCCAGCCGATCGTGTACCTGTCCACCGACGCCGGGCAGCCGCTGACCGCGGTGCTCGAGCGGTCCACCTACGTGCCCGCGCTGAACGACGCCTCCTGCAACGGCTGTGACGACTTCCTCGGCTCGGCCCGCGAGCGGCTGTTCGGCTTCGTTAACGGGCAGACCGGCGTCAACAACCCGAACGCCCAGGGGTTCCAGCACTTCGCCAAGGACAGCCCGATATCGGAGAACGCCGTGCAGACCAACACGGCGTTCATCAACGCCATGCGCTACGGCGGCGACATCCTGAACGTGTTCGGGGACTTCCCGACCCTGACCGACCCGCGGCACGCCGACGCCTACAGCCCGCTGTGGGACGCCCAGCTCGCCATGTGGACCCCGAAGGCGGTCAGCGAAGGCCTGAACAAGCGCCAGATCAACGAGAACGAGGTCCT
>CAVPXU010000006.1:0-623601 GCA_963709705.1 Candidatus Acidiferrales bacterium | reverse complement strand
AACAGCCGAATGCTCTACCATTGAGCTACCGGGGAACGGGCAAGCTAGACTTTTAATTTACAACAAGTTGCGAAATCGTGCCAACTCTCCGGACAGCGCTGGGTTCATATCAATGCGCCGCTGTAAAAACTGGTCATGGAAGCGATGCTTCCACTTCTTCCAGGACCCACCTGTCATTCGATTCGAGATGGCAGTCGTAGCCATAGAAACGATCGTGAAAAACGTGCTGGAATAGACACGCGCGCTGTCCCTGCATAATCGGATTTCCCGCAACGGGCTGAAAATCGCCGTCAGGACCGGTGGCGGCGAAGACTTTTACTTGCCATTCCCCTTCGGGATTGTTGGTGTAGCGATGAGGATAGACTTCCGTGGCCAAGTAATAGATTCCGGCTTTCGTTCCTTTTGGTTTGAGGTAAAGAAGCGTTGGGGCGGCAACCGTTTCTGAGGAGCGAATGAGAATTTTCTCGGGGGCCTTATCGAGATCCGCGACCGCCGCGGCATTGCGGCTTACGATTTCGAAATGGTCCTGGTCGTTGCCGCGATAGAAGGTCAGGAAGAACCGCCCGGAAACCGGATCGCAAAACAGATTCGGATTTTGGTTGCGCTGATTGGGAACGCCGGCGACGAGGATCTTTTCTTCCTTCAGGTTTATGCCGTCACTCGAGGTTGCCAGAACGATGTGGCTGCTGGGTGTGTCATAGTCGCGCGTGATCGCGAAGTACAGAAGATTGGGATCCTTTGGATCGGCGTGTTCGAGGACGGTCGGCCACCGAGCGTTCGTCCACAAAGGGTTTTTTTCATATTTTGTCCATTGAACCAGATCGTTGCTTCGAGCCAGGCCAATTCCATGCCCTTCATTCAGACCATACCAACCCCAGTAGCGGAAGCCATCGCGGTTCAATTCGAGGACGCTCATCGTATGAGGAAATTCCTTTCCTTCCCACTCCTGAGCCACAGGAAGCGCGATTTGCGGCTTGCTTAAATGTAAGTATTGGATACCACCGGGGTCCTTTTCCTGAGCGAACACTGCATGCGCAGTCAAAACGATCGTTGCAAGCAAAATGCTCGCGGAAATATAAGTCGATCTCAATTTACGTCTCCTTTTTCTGAAGAATAGTGGCATTGCTGATGAGCGGTTTGGCCCAGAAGCCAACACTCAAAACGCAGCCGAAAGTCAGATACAAAAAGCACATACCAGCGCGCAGCCCGAACACGTCGCCCAAGCGGCCGATGATGATAGGGCCGAAGGCGCCTCCGACGATTCCCGTGCATAAAATACCCGCGAAAGAGCCGTGATGTTCTGCCACCGAGTTCAGAGCGAGCGAGGAGATTACCGGCCACATGATAGACGCGAAAAAGCCGACCATGGGGAAGGCGACGATGGAAATCTTCGCGGGACCAAATAGAGCGAATGTAAGGCAGACGAGAGTGGCAGTGCTGAAGCCGATCAACACACGACGGCTGTCGAATAACTTCAGCAGGAACATGCCCAGCAGACATCCCAGCGTCAGCAATCCCCAGAACCAGGAGACCGCATTGGCACCGGTCGTGTCCGGGTTCGCGTGGTGATACGTGGCGAGGAATTGGGAGATCCAGTTAGCTGTTCCTTGCTCTGAAGCGACGTAGACAAAAACGCTTGCAAAGAATAGCCATACGATCCGCTTGCGAAGAAGATCGCGGTACATGCTCAAGGTGCCGGCTTGTTCGTCGGCCTTTCGCTCGACCCGAGGAATGCGGGTGAAAAAGAGAATGACAATCATGACGATGGAGGCGCCGGCAAAGATCCAGTAGATAGCGACCCATGGAAATTGTGCGGGAGTTAGACGATCGAGCAATTGCAGGGGTGAGATCGCGGGTCCGGAATATGTTCCGCGATGTTCGACGATATAAGAATAGACTCTGGGGCTAAGAAAGGAAGCCGCACCGAAGACGAGTTGAGCGAACGCCGAGTTGAAGGCGAAGTGTTCCTCACCTCCAGCCACCCGAAGCAGAGGATTGATGGCGACTTGCAGCGACGCCATTCCCCCTCCAATCACAAAGGAGGCAATGATGATGACAAGAAAGGAGGGACGCAGGGCGATACTGAGGGAACCCGCCAGACCCGCCGCAAACGAAGCGATCATCACCGGTTTTTCGGAATATCTCTCCACCAGAAATCCTGCCGGGATGGACATTACGCCGTACGCGCTGAAAAAGAAAAAAGGAAGAAGAGCAACGATGGTGAGGCTGACATTGAACCCCGTGATGACGTCCGGAATGATCGCTCCGGGAATGTTCGTGAGGAAGGACATCACGAAAAAGATCAGCAGGATCAGGCCAACGATATAGGGGCTACGAACCATGAAGCGTGCCTCCGAATAATTCATGCTGCGTGCGCTTGTCGAATTACTCTGTCGTGGTGATTTTGCTGGCCAGGCGAAACTTCCCTGGCTGCAGCCCCTTCGTTATCGCCAGCGCAAGCGTCAGAATCTGCACCGGCAAAATCTCCAATACCGGCAGAAGCGCGGCGGGGACTTTGGGCAAGGAGTAAGCGCACGCGCGCGTTTCTTGCGAAACCATTTCAGCGCATCCCCCGTTTGCTTGGATATCCTCGACCAGGCGCTTGTTCAGTTTTCTGGTTCTCGACTCACCCGCGAACACCAGAACGAAAGTCTCCGGGCCGACCATTTCGAAAGGACCGTGACGGAATGCGGCGCTGGATAGCCCCTCAGACGGAAATTGCGTGGATTCCTTCAGGATGAGCGCGCCTGTGCCAACGGCGGCGAGGGAAGGTCCCCGTCCGGTGAGAAACATTTGGCAGATTCCGTTGAGGGACGGAAGTATCGACTCCACATGGTCTTTCCAGTGGGCGAGATAGCTCGTGACGGGGTCCAAAACGGCCTGGAGTTCCTTGCGCGTGTGGACACCTGGAACAGCACAGAGCCGATCACCGAGAAATTTCAGAGCCAACAATGCGCTGACGTACGTTTTACAAGAAACCGAATATTCCTCGCCGGCTCGTGTTAGCAAAACAGCGTCGCCGGCGTGGGCAAGGGGACTGTCTGCCGTGTTGGTAACAGCGATGACTGGTGCGCGCCGGCGATTTTCATTCAAAAGCCGGATCATTTCTGCACTGCGCCCGGACTGTGATACCGCAACGAGCAGAGAATCGCGATTCAGCATTTGTTTGCGGTAGTAGATGAGCTCCGATGTTTCTACTAAAACCGCGGGATAGCCCGCATCGGTCAGCTGGAGAAGCAGCGGGTTCAGGCCATGAAAAGAAGACCCCATGCCCGTCAGCACAACGGATTTAAATTTGCGCTTTTGCAAGCGGGAGGCAAGCGCCTGTAGTTCTCTCGAATCGTTTAGCTGTTTCAAAGTGTCGGCGAGCGCGCGGGGTTGGCTCAGCAAGTCCTGAAAGTACTCGCCTTCCACCACGGAGAGGTCAACGGGCATGGACATCTCCGGTGGGTGCGAATTTGTGATACCAGACTCTGGCGGCGCCAATCAGATTTGCGTCTTCGCCCAGCGACGCAAGAGCTATTTCGGTGCGTTCGTAGGGGACAAAGCGACAGCTTGCGGCGATTGTTTTATGGATGGCGTCAAGGAAAAGGTCCGAACTGTTCATCACACTCCCGCCCAGAACGATGGCATCGGGAACATACAAAGTTACGAGGTTCGCAAGTCCCAAACCCAGATAGCGGGCTTCCCGGTCCACGGCACGACGCGCGTGTTGGTCACCGGCGCGGGCCAGTTCGCAGATTTTCTTTGCGGTGAGATGTTCGTGGTCGGGATAGTCCGGGGGGATGTTGCTTGCCATCCAGGATTCCATGGCGGGACCGGTGGCCAGGGATTCCCAACAACCGCTAAAGCCGCAGTAACAGTGTGGGCCGGAAGGATCGATTAAGTGATGGCCTATTTCAGGGTGAGAATAGTCGACGCCGCGATAAACCTTTCCATCGAAAATAAGACCAACACCGATGCCTGTGCCGACCGTGACGTAAATCAGCCGCGACTTATTGCGGCCGGCGCCCCAACCCGCTTCGCCGAGCGCCGCTGCGTCCGCGTCATTCTCTATCGCAACTCCGACCTGGAAAACGCGCGCGAGATCGTTGACGGGATTCTCGCCCTTCCAGTTGGGAAAAAAATTAACGTCACCGATTGCGCCAGTAAGAGGGTAGACCGGGCCTGTGGAACCGATGCCGATACCCATGATTTTCTGCCCAGTAGCCTTCTCGGCGGAATGAAGCATTTGAATGACGGAGTCAACGGCGCTGCGGTAACCGGCATCCGCGTTCGTGGAAACCTGAGAGCGGGCAAGCACTCGTCCATCGGCGTCGACAATTCCGGCTGCGATTTTTGTGCCGCCAATATCAACTGCACCGATCATAATGTTCTCCGGAAATAGGCAAGGCAAGGTCGCATCATTGTTTCCACTCGAGAATGGCCGCCTCGTATGGACCGAGATGAATTTTTGTATTGGCACCGTCGAGCTGAAGCGTTTTTGGTCCATCGGGATTGACCAAGGTGTAGGAGCGTACCGGCAAAGTGGAGACAATGCTGAAATCCTGAGGTTGATCGCTGTGATTCACGGCCACGACATACCCCCGGCGATCTCCCTTGAGCGTCGATACTTCTACCTCTGAGCGATCGGACCTGAACACGGGCTTCACACCAACCCAATCGCGGAAGGCTTCATAGATTTTCCGCGTGTTCTCTGGCTGATCAAACGCCGCCGGTACATTGGCCAAATAATGTTCAATGGGGTACGCACTGAGAAGAGTCTTGCCGGAACCAACGGAGTTCACTACTAACGCCGGACGGTCATCCTGATCTACGGCGATCACTTTGCCCGTGGACACTTCAAGAAGCACACCCCAGGATTGAACGGTTTGGGAAGGAACTGCGTAGTGGAAGGTGTCTCCCACTTTCAAATTCCCGAACGGTTCCACCATTTTAATGGTGACTTCCGAGGAAATGATGCGATCCGCGATTCGCGCACCAAATAGAGACGTCATTTCTGGCACGGCACCGTCGGACGCGAGAGAGGCGTATAAGAATCCGCCCTTCTCCACATATTTTCGCGCTTTCTCATAAAAGTCGGAGTGTACGTGCGCTAGGAAAGGATCGGACGTGCTCGTGATGGGTGAAGGCAGAAACAACATCGGACGCGACTCCCAATCCGCGTACTCGCGCGGGAAATCAGCTTTCAGCCCTGCCTGCCGGGCGAGGATGAACGAAGTAAGCGCAGAGGACATAAGCCATTCGTTGGCCGCGCTGGAATCTGGTTGCGGACGTCCCGGCATCGCGTCACCATCCGCTTGCGAAACATAAGGCGTTACCGCGGGGCCGGTGAGGCCCATTCGTGAGAAATCTCCGTGGACCTTGGCCCACTCGTCCGGAATAACAATGCCGATATCGGCGGGCGCTGGAGCGATGCCACTCAGGTCGAGCTGAGACACAACTTGCGAAAACTTCTTGAATTCGACAGCCAGCGGCTTGTCCTGACGATCCCACGTGGTCATGCCCCAACCCGTTTCCTGAGGCGTTCGCAGATATGGCGCTTTGTGAAACTGTTCCGGAGCGGCATCCGTGTAACACCACAGATCAACGCCGATGCTCCCCGCGCCCAGTCCGGAATATATTTGCGCGCGATCATAGGCTGCGACACGCTCCGGAGAAAACTGCGCCGTGGAGGCGCCCATCTCATGAATCATCACCGGGCGTCCAGCACCTTGAGACAGAGTGATTTCAAAAGCCGCACCGTACGTGCCACGCACGGAAAGCAACGCATCTGGAAAAAGATCCGGAGAGTACAGCGAGAAGGGGTGAACGCTGAAGAAATCCACGAATTTCGCGACGTTATCGGCACGAAACGGTCCATGACCGATTTCTTCGCCGCTGGTGCCAACAACCACGGGATGAAGTTTGTCGTGTTCGCGGATGCCATCCACGATGAGCCGCGTCCAGTTGATCGCCATGGAATCGGTGGTTTGCGGGCTCGGCACAATCCAGAACGGCGGCTCGTCCGTCAAGTCCCAACCAAGAATGGCGCTTTCGTTCGCGTAGCGGCGTCCGAATTCGGCGGCGAGATTGGTTTCCAGTCGCAACATATCCGGATCGGCGTGAGGATGACGGCCCAGGCGCCACGGCACATCCCAATAGGCCTCGCCAACTTCTCCACCGATAAACAAACTGGGATGGAGGTAGATCTTATATTTGTGGGCAAGCGAAACCAGATAATCCAATTGCTGAAACGCGACGGGATTGTAATCGCCAGGCCGCGGCTCAAACCATGCCCACATCACATCGAACCGTGTGATCGTATATCCCAATTCGTGCATCTTTGCGAAATCGGCTTCAATATCCTGAGGATTCCAATCGACGTTCCACTGCATCGCGGCTTTCGCCGGAACCCAATGCGCGCCCACGGGGACGAAGCGCTTGCCATTGGCCGTGAAGTAAGTGCCGTCAAGGTGTACGGGCGGCAGTTTGGCCGCTGACTGCGAGCTCGAATCTTGCGCGGCGGCCATGACGGCCAAGGCGACGCACGCACTGCCCAGCAAGACTCCTTTGAGCCAACCGTGTCTATGATTCTTCATTGGGCCTCTTTTGTGGGGAAATCGTCAGTCGATTCTCTCAGAACTTCAACCGCACAGCGACTTGCAGTTGCCGCGAAGAATGCACGGTGCTCGAGATCGAGCCGGAAAGCCCGGGTATGTCGACCGTATTATTGGGAGGAGCAAATTGCGGCGTGTTGAAAAGGTTGAAGACCTCACCGCGAAGCTCGAGGTTCAGCGATTCCTTCAACTGAAAACTCTTGAAAGCTGAAAAGTCCACATTGTATTGTGCTGGGCCTCTCAGAGTTCCGGTGCCCGCGTCGCCATATAATCTCGCGAACGATTGCCCGGGAGCCAACGCGGGATAAAGGAAAGTTGAGCTCGTTTGACCAAATGCCGCCGGATTGTACCAGCATTGCAACGATTGAGAGTTCGAAGGGCACCCAGGCATAGCATTGGTGAAAGAGTACTCATTTCCGTAAATGTTCGGACGAGCGCCGCCGGAACCGGTGTTGGTGTCGTCATAAGAGAGTAGCGGCGTAATCGACTGGCCGGAATACATGGTGACGATGCCGTTCAGTTGCCAGCCACCGGCAAACCAGCGGGCAGGGCCATTGGAATTGAAATATCGCTTGCCAGGACCGAACGGCAACTCGTATGTCCAGGCAGCGGTGAACTGGTGGCGGAAATCGGGACTGACATCGCCCCGTTCGGCGCGCATGTCGTACGTGTTCTGCGGCTCCGGCCCGACGACTTCGTCTTCATCCGCGACCCCAATGCTGTGTTGGTATGTATAGCCAGCCAACATGGTCCAGCCGGCCGAAAATCTTTTTTCAAATCGGACCTGAAGGGCATTCGAAGTCATACTGGCATCGTTGTTCGATGTGCGAATCGGACCAATCTGCGGAACCGTGCTGTAGTAGGGCCGGCCATAATTCGAAGGCAACCCGTCCGCGCAGTAGGGATCGGCCGGAGTTGGACAAACCTCGAAATTGGAATCGAGCGGCTGGAGCGCTTGATTCAGGTTGCGTAAGTAAGTGAGGTGGACACCGTGCACGCCGACATATGCCACTTGCAGAATGGTGTCCTTGGCGAGTTGGCGCTCCACATTCAGGTTCCACTCCTGGATGGAAGGAGTCGGATTGTGAAAGGGGATAGCGCTGGCGCGGCCGCTGGGGTCGCTCAGGCTCGACGGCGGAAGGCTTCCGGAGGGATCCGAAGGAGTGGCGAACCCCGTGGAAAGCTGCAGCGTCGGAATCGAATTGGCGTTGAACTGAATGGTCTGGTTGCCAAAGAGGCCGGTGGGATTGTAGGCGAGCTCCGCGTCGTTTTGATCGGCCTGCAGACTGTAGAAAATGCCGTAGCCGCCGCGCAGCACTGTTTTCGAATCGTTGAATGGCGTATAGGCGAAACCGATGCGCGGAGCGAAATTCTTAAAGTTTGTTTGCACGTTACCCGTGTCGCTCACACCAGGCATCCCTGGTGCGACAAACTCGCCGGTTGCAAAATTGAAATTGGCGATGCGGTCGTGATCCTCGACCATCGGTGTAAAAACGTCATAGCGCAGCCCCAGGTTAAGCGTGAGCTTGGGCGACACGCGAAAATCGTCCATGAAGTAGCCGCTAGCTTCCCACCAACTCATGCCGAATGAACCGGAGAGACCGTCGCGGAACGAATAAATGGGATTGCCGACCAGAAAACTGGCAAGCGAACTGCCGGGGTCGTCCGTAGTGTCATTGATATTTTCCGTGAACTGCTGATCAAAGGTGAAATCTCCGCGGGGGTTTTGCGTCTGAAAGAATCCATGTTGGCGTCGGATCAAATCACCTCCGGCCTTGAAAGAATGGCGGCCGTGCGTCCAGCTAAAAGAATCTTTCAACTGATAATTGTTTTCCTTCAATATTTCCGGGAACCAATCCTGGTTGCCCAAAGCGCTGTAGCCCGAAATCATGATGTTGGATAGGCCATTGGTGTTTGGATTGCCCGGCACATTGATTCCCGGAATGCCCAATTCCGTGGCGAGCGTCTCATTTTCGAAGAAAGGTATGGCATCAACCACATAGCGCGTGTAGCCAATTTTCAATTCATTGGTTTTGGACGACGAAAATGTGTGCACGTCGCTGATTCCCGCCACATAGGACTTGTTATGGATATTCCCGGAGAAGGAGCCGCCTCCTGCCTTTCCCGGGAACGGGTCGGGCTGGATGGAATCAACATTGCCGAAGCTGAAGGTGCCCGCGATGGTGTCTGAGCGCCATTGATGATCCACGCGGATGTCGAAAGAATCCTGATTGTTACTGGCGACTGGATTATAGAGATAATTGTTTGCGGTCCCAGCGCTGGGAATGTTTGGCAGTGGAAACAGATTGATCACGTTCAGCGCCGCGGGATCAAGGCAACTGCCCCCGGTGGCGCTGCGGCGAGTGGAACCGGCGCATGGCGGAATGATGTTGCCGGGAAGAGGAGACCTGGCGTTGGTGACCGGATCGGTTGTCAATGGATCGTAAAGCTGGCCGCTTCCGTTGGGGCCGAGCAAGTCCGAGAAATTTCCTGTGCGTTCGGCAGCACTGGGCACCGTAGAGATAAAGGTTTGTGATTGGCGTACGCGCGTGCCTTGGTAATCGACAAAGAAAAATGTTTTGTTCCTCAGGATTGGACCGCCCAGCGTCCCGCCGAATTGGTTCTGTTTGAATGGAGGTATCGGCGCAGTTGGGTCATCGAAATAGTTTTTCGCATCCATGTACGAGTTGCGCAGGAATTCAAAGGCGCTACCGTGGAAGTTATTTGTTCCAGACTTGATCACTACATTGACGACGGCGCCTCCCTTCCCGATATCCGCGCCGAAATTGCTGGTCTGCACCTTGAATTCATCGATGGCTTCGACGGGTGGCTGCAGAATCTCGAACCCGATTTGTTGTTCGTTGTTGTCGAAACCGTTTAGCAGGAAGTTGTTATTTGTGGCCATCAGGCCGTTCACGTGAATGGAGCCGTTGCCGCGTTCGTTCTCGGGGATTCCGCCTTGCTGCACCGCGCCGATCTCACCTTGATTCACGCCAGGGCTGAGGTAGGCGAGTTGCACGAAGTCGCGGCCGTTTAGCGGGAGTTCGTGAACCTGCGTTTGCTCGATCACCTGGCCGATGGAAGATGTTTGCGATTCCACGAGCGGTTCGGCAGCGGTAACTTCGACGCGCTCCGAAACTGCGCCGGGCACGAGTGCAACGTCCACGCGAACAACCTGATTAATGTCCAGCTGGATGTTTGATTGGACGGCGCTTTTGAATCCAGCCTGACCGATGGTGATGCTGTAGAGACCAGGATTCAAGTGGCCAACGTTATATTCGCCCTGCGCATTCGTAGCGCTTTTGTGCGACACATTGGTCTGCACTTCGGTCACCGTGACCGTGGCACCAGAAATCGCAGCTCCTGATGAGTCGGTCACTGTGCCCACAAAACTTCCAGACTCAATTTGCGCGAACACCGGACTGCTCCACCATCCATAAACGAAAAGGAGGAGGGATAAGCTAATCAGCGGCTTGCAGAAGGATGGTACGCGAACGCCAAATACAAACATCGAAGCCACCTCGAGGATGCGAATTGTGGAAGCCCCGGAAAGGGAACGGGGTCGCGACTAGATCGATGTCAACTAAACATCATATGTAGTTTTGTTGTCAAGTGAAATGCTCCCCTGGCCCACATTTGTGTCTAATCATTGTGTGGAAAATACAATATGGCTCGTTAAATCAATGAGTTAAATTGAATGCAGGCTAGTAAATCGGGTCTGGCGAGAAGTTAGTCTTTGTCGGAACTTGTCTACGTTGTATCATTTGTTGTTTGCCAACAGGACGCACAGCTATGGCGACAACTCAGAAACGCCTCGGTTCCGAATCTTCGGAGGGAACGATTTCCCCGAAATTCCTGCTCGATCAGCAGAGCTTCGTCCCTTACTACGAGCAGATCGTGGATCAGATCCGGACGCTGATAAAGGAGAAGAGACTTTCCGAGGGGGAAACTTTCTATTCAGAGGGGGAAGTGGCGCGAATGTTGGGTATCAGCAAGATGCCCGTTCGCCAGGCGTTCCAAAAATTGCGCTCCGAAGGATTATTGGTCGTGTCGAGAGGAAAGAGGCCGATCATTGGCTCCGGAAAATTGCCATGGAATTTCCAGCAACTTCGCGGGTTCAGCGAAGAAATGCGGCGCCGGGGTTTGCAACCCTCGGCAAAAGTGATCTCGCTGGAGAGGAAAGAGCCGGAGGGCGATGTGATGCAGGCCCTGAAGCTGCAAGCGGGGGAAGAAGTGTTTAGCTTAAAGCGCCTGCGATTTGTGGAGGGCGAACCGATGGCGGTCGTGACGAGTTTCTTGCCAACGTCGATTTTCCCGGATATCGACAAGCAGGACCTTGCCGGCCAATCCTTGTATCACGTCTTTGAAAATGTCTATAAACGAAAACTGCGTTGGGCCGAAGAAGTGATTGGCGCGGCGATCGTGAATCCGGGCGATGCCGAACTGCTTCAGGCCGCGGTGGGGAGCGCAGTTTTGCTTATCAAAGAAACCACCTTTGACACGCAGGAAATGGCCATTGAATATAGCGTTTCGGTGTTGCGCGCAGATCGCTACACAGCTTCCGTCGTCTCTGTCCGGCAAAAGTAATTCAGGTCACCTCAGCGGAAATTTGCCCTTGTTCGTTTGAAAAAAAGATTGGGAAATCTGCGTAATAAGAAAGCCGGCTGCTAATCTTCCGCCTTAACGAGGTTCCAATCTATCGGAGGGAAGGCAATCGGCCAGAACTGCGGTGCCGGGTTATTAAATTCGAACGCAATGGCAAAGACTCCCCCTTGGGAACTCCTGCTGGCGATAACCCGGCAGTCCTCCCGCACCCCCAGAGTCGGGTTACTCAGCGACATCCGATGTCCCTTGGGAACCTTCAAACTCATTTCGAGCAATCCGCCGTGCGCATTCACAACCAGCGTGAAAGCCTCCAGCCGAACCAGAGCGCCTTCTTCGGTCTCCGTTTCCACAAGAACCCGGATCTGCAGCAACACTCGTTCGCTCCGCCTCAGGCTATTTTTTTGAGCCACGAAACGTTCCATCCAGCGAGCGCTGCTCTGGGGCCAACTTGATCTTGTTCATGGTCGGCCTCTCATGCGATTTCATCATCGGAAAGCCGAAAAGTTCGGCGACCCCTCTTACCCGTGAACCAATTCGAGTACCGTCTTCCAGCGTTCCTGTAGTGTCCGTTCCAAAATGGGACGTTTTCTTAGAAATGTCTGCCTTGCTTTGCTATCCAAGCATTTATTGGCGCTCCTCACCGCACTGCACCCACTTCAACGGCACCTGACAACTTCCAGTCCGCTCATCGCCATATACGAAGGTTTTGCGAAACCCAGACTGGCCACAGAGCCCCTCGCAGGAGACACAGCTTGAGGAAATTCATGATTAAGCATCATCAGAACAGCGTCTTAGACGGGTACTAAGGTGCGGGGCTACTCTTCTCAAGAAGAGAATCGCCAACCCGCGGTTGAAAAAGAACAAGCAAACTTTAAGGGCTCCCGGCGTCTGCCTCAGCGTCACCGCACCCGTTAAATCGGAAAACAACGACGGCTGACAACGCATCGAAACACGCAAGAATTCACGTTGCTTGGCATTCCAAGCACTTTCGCGTTCTTTTCCACTCCTGACCCTGTAATTCGTACACTCTGACCCACCAATAAACTCCTACTGGGTACCGTTTGTTGGTGTCCGGCCAAATCGCTCAGGAGACATTTATGAACATTCTGGAAGAAAGTCATCATTTGAAGGTTCTTGCCGCATTTTTGACCGTTGCGTTATTTGCCTGTTCTTTCGCGGGTTCCGGCAGATCCTCAGTATCACCTGCACTGCAGCATCAGCCAGTGCAGGCAGTGGTTCTGCAGGCAGACGGAGTGGCGCCACCACCGCCTCCGCCATCTCCCCGTGCGATCAACAGGGCCACAACGGTTTCCGCAAGTCTGGCTTAAACCGGCTGTCACCGATTTGCCGCTTGCGGTGAAGAGGGGAGTAGTCCCACTCCCCTCATCTCGTGCTATTATTTGGGCCCAGGATAGACTTTGAGCACGGGAACTCTATAGTTATGCCCCTCATGATCATCTGGTGCGTCGGGACAGTCCTCGAGATTCTTGTCCTTGCCCGAGGCTTTCAGCAGAAGCTTTTTCACCAGTTCCCTCTCTTCTACTTGTACTTGCTGTTTGTGACTGTGGATGATGTTATCCGCGTCATCACGTCGCGGTGGTTGCCCAGCCATTATTTCCAACTCTACTGGGTCACACAGTTTATCTGCCTCGCTCTTGGCTGCGGAATCATCTTCGAAATTTATCGCGTTGCCCTCCGTTCGTTTCCGGGGGCGGCGAGGATGGCGCGTTATCTACTCTTGTTTGTGTTTGGCGCGATCTTTATCAAAACGCTGGCCAACTCTTCCAGCGACGTATTCGTCTGGCTTGCGAAGACTTCACTTCTTCTCGAAAGAAGCCTGCGGATAACCCAGGCGCTGGCCATCCTGACACTGGTTGCTCTATTCGCCTGGTATGCGATTCCGTTTGGCAAGAACTTGAAAGGCATCTTGTTCGGCTACAGTCTGTTCATCGCCATGAGGATTGGTCAGTTCATTTTGTGGTCGTACTCTTGGGAACAGATCAAGCCCTACTGGGCCTACGCGGAAACTGGTTCTTATCTTCTGGTGCTGGGGATTTGGACAGCGACTCTCTGGTCCGCGCAGCCTGTTGCGCAAACACAGCGTGATGCTCCGCTCGAGAGCGATTACGAGTTGCTGCTGCACGCCACCCGGGCTCAATTCCGGAGGACGCTTGCGCGCCTCGGTTGGGCGGCCCGCGCATGAATCCCTCTTTGGCACTCGCGGCGGCGGCCGCGTTCTTCGTTGCCCTTCTTCTGCTGAGCAACCGGCGAGAGCAGCTTGAAGAAGTGGAAGCCCCGGAAAGTTCCGGGCAGCAAACGCACAACCGCTTCCGCTCCGTCCCCGCGTTTCCGCCTACGGAACTGGCCATCCGAATATTTTCGCCGGATGATCGGGAATTTATCGCGCGTACGCGTTCTCCTCGGTTGCAGCGCCTGTACAAGGAAGAGCGCCGCAAAGTTGCGTTGCAATGGGTTCGCTACACTTCTCGCGAAGTCAGCCGCATCATGCGCAATCATCGCCTCGGTTCCCGCCAAAGCACTAACTTGAATGTCGCCGCAGAGACGAAACTGTTCTGCCAGTACGTTGAACTTCGTTTCCTGTGCGGCATGCTGCTCTTGCTGATCCGGCTTTTCGGACCGCACGCGCTGATGGATGTGGCCTCTCACGCTGGCGAACTTTACCAAAGGCTCGGCCGCGCGATGACCGATGGAGTTGTTACCCCTTGAAAGTTTCATGAGCACTCCAGCCAATCTCGTCAGCATCCACAACGCGTATGACGACCTGCAGCGCCGCACGCTAGCGGGCATTCCCTGCGACTTCGCGCGCCTCATCTATCTTGCGTCTACTCGGGATTACAACAGTGGTGTGTACCATCACGAAGGCCTTGCGGCCCGCTTCGGCCAGGAGCAGGCTCGTGAAGCGCTGGAAGCGTGCCATCGCGACGTTTTCAGCAGGCTGGTTTCTTTGCCTTTGGAGGAACTGGTCACGGAGTTGGAAGCTTACGTCCGGGTCTCCCATGAAGCCCCGGCCGGTTTTATCCATGCCTGGATGGAACTGGAGCCTTACAGAATCTCTGTCCCCATGGAAGTGGATTCCACGGTCGTACAATTCTTCTTGTCCAATATCAGGCTTGCCTTGGAGGTTTTGCGATTCCGTCAGGAGAAGACTCAGGCATGTCAACCAGCCTCATCGCTACAGCCGTTACTTGGCCGATGATTTCCGCATCTTTTCCATGATCCAGACGCCGGACGCTACAGGGTGAGAGTGGGTGTGGCAGCAGCAGAAGATGCCCATCCTGCAATTCGCACCAGGAACACGCATACCCATCGCGCAGCTCCACAAAATAGATCGGCCGGTCGAACTCCGTCCGCCAACGCTGTGGCTGTATTTTGCGGACGCGTTGATCTACCTGGACGAAAGAGCCGGGCCGCACAAGCGGGTAGAGGGTGAAATCCTGAAGCCCGATGTAGCCATACAGGCTGTGGCGCAGATCCAGGTGCTGCAGCAGCGCGATCGGTATCTCGCCCCAGATTTCCACGATGCGTGTTAACAAGTTGGTGTTGTCCAAGTCGAAAGAGCGGTCGAATCGCACCGGGAAAGAGACGGTCTTTTCCACGTCATACATTTCCAGCGTCGTCAGGTGCGTGTTCGGCAGCGGAGCAATCAGTTGGTGATGCCCGGTCTTCTGCAGGTCCACTCCGAAGTGCAGCAACAGATCCGTGAATTTGACGTGATAGATTGCAGCTAAGGAATACAGCTTGAAAATACTGGGTACGGAGTCTGAGTTTTCCAGCTGCGTAAGCCACGCATTGGAGATCTGAAATTCGGGATTCTTTTCTTCTTCCGCGATCCTTTGGCTCAGGTTTTCAACATCTCGCGTTGTGATTCCCAAGCGAATACGCAATTTCCGGAGTTGGTCTCCGGCGAGTTGTGAATTCATAAGGAGCCATCTTACCCCATTCCAGGGGTGCAATGCCCGCGGGCAGATTTGAGGGCAAGTGCGCGTAGACGAATTGCGGTCTTGGTTCATCTCACGCTATGCTCCGGATGCCGGGGAGAAACAACCTTGAACAAAAGAGCGTTTATCAAGTTTTGCTCTGCCGTCCTCATGAGCCGTCTTTTGTCACCACTCCTGGCTTGGGCCTCCGGAGAGAAGCTAATGAACTGGGCGGGAAATGTGGAGTATGGCACCGACCAATTATTCGCGGCCAAGTCCCTGGATCAGATTCAGGAATTTGTCAGGAAACAGAGCCGGCTGAAAGTTCTCGGCACGCGCCATTGCTTCAACAAAATCGCCGACAGCAGTCATCAATTCCTTTCGCTCAAGGAAATGGACAGGGTTGTTGGAGTCGACTCGCAGGCACGCACAGTCACCGTTGAGGGTGGCATAACCTATGGGCAGTTGTGTCCCTACCTCGAGAGCAAGGGCTTTGCGCTCCATAACCTGGCTTCTTTGCCGCATATCTCCGTTGCCGGAGCTTGCAGCACAGCCACACACGGATCGGGAGAGCGGAATGGTAACCTCGCCACCGCTGTCTCTGCGCTCGAACTAGTGAATGCCTCCGGCGATCTCGTTCCCCTATCTCGCGAAAAGAACGGGGAGACGTTTCTTGGTTCGGTTGTTGGGCTCGGCGCCTTGGGTGCGATTTCAAAGATAACGCTCGATGTTCGGCCCACGTTTCAGATGCAGCAGTACGTATATGAAAATCTGCCGTTAAGCGAGATGAAAAACCATTTCGACGCCATACAGTCTGCAGCCTATAGCGTCAGCCTCTTTACTGATTGGCAGAATCAGCGCATCAATGAGGTGTGGTTGAAAAAAGTTATTGAGCCAGGTCGGACTGTCGACGCGCCACCGGAATTCTTTGGCGCAAAACTAGCCACCAAGAACCTGCATCCCATCGCCGAGCTCTCCGCGGAAAATTGCACCGAACAGATGGGAGTGCCAGGCCCTTGGTACGAACGATTGCCTCACTTCCGCATGGGCTTTACGCCCAGCGCAGGCAAGGAGTTGCAATCGGAATATTTTGTGCCTCGCCATCACGCTGTGGAGGCAATTCTCGCCGTTGAGCGGTTGCGTGACAAGGTGACTCCGCATCTGTTGATCTCAGAAATTCGCACTATCGCCGCGGACAGCCTTTGGATGAGTCCTTGCTACAAACGACCGAGCGTGACCATTCACTTCACGTGGAAACAGGATTGGCCCGCCGTCAGTAAGTTGCTGCCCGTAATCGAGAGAGAGTTGGCTCCCTTCCAGGCGCGTCCTCACTGGGGAAAACTTTTCACCTTCTCTCCTGCGCAGCTGCATTCCATGTACGAAAAAATGCCAGACTTCGTCGAATTGAGTAGGAAGAATGACCCCCAGGGCAAGTTCCACAACGAATTTCTAGATTTGAATCTCTTCGGCGGAGCATAGGATCAGAACGTCTCAAATTCCCCGACTCCGACGGCCTCAAGAACAGCGGGCATTTCAGACGCGGCGATAGGAACGAAGCTCTGGATCACCGAAGGATCAAATTGTGTGCCACTCGCTTCGTTCAGTCGCCGGATTGCTTCCGCTATGGGAAGACCGTTGCGATACGGCCTCGAGGAAACCATGGCGTCGAACGCGTCAATCACTGAAACGATCCTCGACCCGATAGGAATTTCGGGACCTTTCAGACGCGCCGGATAGCCGGTGCCGTCGAAATTTTCATGATGATGCAAAACGTACAGGCTGGTTTGCTCGAGTCCGGGAAGCTTTCGGATTACCGTCCAGCCAAATTCCGGGTGGCGCTTGACGACTTCATATTCTTCGGGAGTGAGCCGTCCAGGTTTGTTCAAAATGTTATCCGGAACGCCGATCTTGCCAATGTCGTGCAGTAATGCCCCCATCTCGAGATCCACCATGCGGCCTTCGGGAACGCCGAGATCGCGAGCCACGCGCAAGCCCCATTCGGCGAGGCGTGTGCTGTGAACGCCGGTATTGAGATCCCGCAAGTCCAGAAGTTGATTGAACGAACAAACCAGGGCGCTTCGCAGATCAGCGATCTGACCCTCTAGCTCCTTGATCCGGAGTTCTTGTCGTCGGGGGTCACCGTTGACCTTCCTCGACGGCGCCGCCGCGGATTCTTGTGCATCAGGCATTACAAGACACCGGGTTGCTGGCCGGAAGCGGCCAGGGCGCGGAAGAGATCGATTCGGCCGTTGCCCATGCCGATTGCCAGCAAATACTGTGCCTGACCGATCGCATACGCGGCCTGCATATCCGAAACCGCAGGCTTCACGTTCTCGATCAAGTCGACGCCACCGCTCACCATGGGCGCGCTGAAAGACGTGCCCCAACCGGCGGCGTAAGTGCCGAAGGGATAGGTGGTCACCACCGCCTCACCAGGCGCCGCAACCCAGACGATTTGGTCGCCGTAGTTGGAAAAGGACGAGCGTTGATCCTGATAGTTGGTCGACGCGACGCCCATGACATTGGCCAAGCCCGCGGGATAAACCATCTCCATTTTCCCGTCATTGCCGGCGGAAGCCACAAACACAATTCCGTTTTTCTGTCCGGCATTGATCGCGCTCGTCAGTTCCTGCGAGGGGGACGTCATGTCGAAGCTCATGTTTACGATGTTCACGTTGTTCTGCGAAGCGTAATAGATGGCGCGCAAAATGTTCGACAGATTTCCTGTGCCATCGGGACCAAAGGCCTTCAAAGGCATGAGTTTGGCGGTGGGCGCAACAAGGTGAAGAATTCCGGCGACCATCGTGCCGTGGCCAAAATCCTGGTATCCGGGCTGGTCTACCATCGCGATGCTGTGTTGATCGACCATGGCAATGGAGTGCTGGTTCACCTGGCCGGGCGTGCAATTCACGCAAGGCGATTCCGGCGTTGCCGTACCACTGGGCAGGTCATTCATTTCCGAGCCGCCCGGCTGGTTACGCGTAAAGTCATAACCCTGGAGAAGTACGGGAACAAGCACCGGGTGATTTGGGTCGACGCCCGTGTCGATGTCCGCAATAATGCCGGTGCCGCTAACGTTGAATTCTTGCTGTGCCTGGGCAAGATTAATGAGTTCAGTAGCAGGCTGATTCACATAGCCGCTCCACGCAGTCGAGCCGTAATACTCCACTGGCGCGGTGTTTACCAACGAGGGCGGGGGAGTGGTCGCCTGCGCGCCTCCGGTGGTCACATTCACAATCTGGTCGAGTTCGGCATCAACGACGCCCGGCAGGTCTTCCAGGATGCGCAAGATCAGGTTTGGACTCTGGCTGCTTGGGCCAGTGAGCAGGAACAGCTGATTTCCCGGTCCATCGATGGACTGAATTGTGCTGCACAATCCCAATTTGCAAAGCAGCGGCAGGTTAAGCAGACCACCCGTCGTGCGAACAATGTATCGGTTGCCCACGGGATTTTCCGAGCCACCGACAACGGTGACATTCAGGATACCGCCGATGTTTTGGAGGATGGTCTCCAGAGAAGTGATGTCCGCGGATCCCGGGAAAGAGAGAAGAAAGAAATTGTTAGGCGAGCCAGTGAGAGACTGACTTACCTGGCAGCCAGTGAGCAAACACACCAGGCGGATAGCGGGTGCGCCGAGGGTTGTCTGTACGAGCAACTGCTGCGTGCCGGTGGCGTTGGCCGGCTTCGCCGCAAAAAATGCCAGTAGGAGCGTGACACCGAGTAATGCGCGTTTCATCGTTTTGGGGCCTCTTCTTCCCTAAGATTCAGTCGTCAAAAATCTCAACTGAACGAAAGGTCCTGTCGATGTCGAGACTGGTGTACGCCTAGTTTCGGGAATAGGCCCGAAGACCGGCAATGGTACCCAAGTATGACCCGACCAGCACTTTCGTTTGCCCCCTTAAACCTTTCTCCTCCTTACCCTTACTGCTCCCGTCGCCCCTGGGCGACCTGCCGGATTTCAGCCGGTCTCCCCTTACCTTACGATCGAGCCTCTCGGCGCGGCGGCGCGCCAACAAACTCGGAAACTTATCTTCGCCGGATCGCCGAACTCTCCAGCGGGATCAAGATATCTTGCTTGCCGGCTATTGCGAACGAGATCTGCAAACCCTGCTCGGGCACAAACGCCAAGTGAAACTCCCCGAACCTGTTGGTCGTAGTCGTAGCCAAATCGCTTGTTTTTCCAGAGACAACCACCGCAATCGCCGGAAACTCGTTTTCCTCCGCGGACGCCATGGATATCTGCCCTGCCAGATTCATGCGCTCGGACTTCGGCTCGGGTTCCAGTCGCATATCAATACTAATTTGCCCGGCTGCATACATCACATGCCGCGAGGCATCGGAAACGGAACGAACGCCAGCCAGCGCAGGCTGCCACAAACTATCGAAGGTCAGTCGCGGGATGAGCGAGTGGCGCTTCGTGTCGCGCGATTCTGCCAGGACGGAAAAGGCTTGACGGACATGTTGAACCGCAGAAAATGGCGGCTCCGCCGAAACTCCTGAAGCCGCGAGCTGGGCAACGCGGCTCCAGAGATTCGCTTCTGCGGAACATTTCTTGCACCCGGCATGGAGGTGCTGCCTCATGGCTGCCAATTGGTTTTGCTGCACCTGGTGCATGGCAAAATTAACCCACTCTTCCGCCGAATAATGTTTGCCGGCTTTCACTCGCATCTTCCGTCCCAATACCGTCTTTCTGTCTGAGAATAGGGGTAAGCAACCATTCGAAAAATTGCGGAAATTTCGAAAATCTTCAATCTCCTCTAAGTGCTTTGCCTACAACCATAAAAGGCGCCCAGTGGTAGGGGTGAGGGTGCTGTTCGCGGACCTCGAGTGCAGCTTCTGCGACGGCTGCAGCCTTGCCCCCCGATTCCTGAAAGAGTTTATAGAAGGAAGTCATGAACATCGTGGCGCTTCGATCGTTGACCTCCCACAACGTCAGTAGCAGAGAACGAGCCCCAGCATACAATGCGCCGCGAATAAGGCCGACCAGTTCGTCGCCATCGGCAACAACATTCAGGCCGGTTGCACAACCGCTCAGAGTGAGCAGATCCACGTTTAATTTAAGATTGTAGAGTTCGTAGAGGTAGAGATAGCCGTCACCCAGCCGTACGCCGGAAAACATGGGGTTGTCCGGCCGAAACGTCCCGTGCGTTGCGATATGAATAATGCGGCTGGATTGAGCCCGTTCGAAGAATTTCTCATGATTTGCGGCTTCACCGAGAAACAACTCTGAGTCCGGCAGCATGCGATGGACCGACTCGACTTCGTCTTTTATCAGGGGAGCGTGTGCATCGGGCACACCTAAAACAAGGGAGCCGTTGCACGACCCAGCTGGTCGCGAATGGCACAATGCATAAACGGCGGCGCTAGGTGCGTAGGAAATATCGAACGAGTCTGTCAGGAATGCCTCTCCGTCGTGGAGAGCCTGAAACGGAAGATAATGCAAAATCCCGTGAGGGATAATTACGAGATGCCGGGCCGGTAGCTGAGCGCGGATTGGGGCGATCAGTTCGTTATATAGGGTCGTAAGATGAGCCATCGTAGCGCGGTAGGCGTTCGCTGAGGAAGCCTCCGGCAGCTTCTGATGATGCTGGAATTTGCCGAGCTGAAATCGCAATAGGCGGAGCGATTCGGAAACCCGGGGAACTGTCGTCACAGTCGTGATTTCGAGGGTCTTACTCGTAACGACGGCGGTGAGTATCTTGTCGCCAACAGAGAAATATTCCAGCAAGACCGTGCCGCCTAGTAAGGGACGAACGGCGTCTAAGGAGCTTTCCAATTGAGATGGAACCGATCGAGCTTCGGTTGTTGGAAGTTCTCCAAACACGCGCAGGAGTTGCTTTTCTCTTTCCTGAGCGTCACTCCGTAATTGTTCAATACGTGCTGCGGCATTTCCTTCCGGCCGCAGTTGTTCGAGCTCGATACGGTGCTGATACCAGTTCAGCTCTTCGCGAAGTTCGCGAATCTTGTGTACCAAGTCACTCTGGCCTGGCGTCGCTTCGGGAAGCCCGCTTCCGTGTCGAATGATCATCTCCGCCAAGCTTCGTGATTTTGCCAGCTCGATGTACTGAAATGCTTCCTCCTGCGAGGCGCCATCGAAATTCTCGTCGAGGCAGAGTTCCACGAGTCGTTCATAAAGCTCCACCTTGTTCTTCATGAAAGAAATCTTGAGCTCGTCGCGGCCAAGGTTGCTCCGGAGACTTTCGAGTTGCGCGCGGCCGAGCTTGTATTGTATGTAGGCCTCACCGCGCTTCCCGGAGGCGTGTTCAACTTGGCCTAGCAGGAAGTGTGCCTGGTAGCTCAGAATTGGCGCATCGAGAGCCGCCAGAAAATTGAGTGCCTTGGTGCATTCGTCGCGCGCGCCTTCGGAATTTCCAGTGCGGATGGCGATCTGCGCAAGAACGAAATGACATACAACCGCCTTGTTCTTCAGAAACGAGTTGTCAAAGAATCCGGCTGCGCTGCGTGCGAGGCGCTGGGCCTCGTAGTAGCGGCCTTCGTGGAAGAGCACGATGGCCTGGTAAAGATCGATCAGCCATGGGAAGACTTCGTTCTTTTCCTTCTGAAATAACAATTTAGCTTCAGTAAACAACTCCAGCGCGCGTCGCGTCTTTCCGTCCTGGCCAAAGGCAATGGCCTGGTTTGTCAACGCCTTCGCAGCTTCGTAACCGATGTCCGTGTTTCGAAAAAGGAGATAACCCTCTTCCGCAACGGACTTCGCTTCCTCGCTGAGATTTAGCTCGATGTAGATGTCAGAGAGATCGAGGTAACAAAGCGCCACCAGATAGGTGTATGAGATTTGTTCGGCCGCAATTCGAGAAGTCTTGAGCATCTCGATGGCGGTGTGGTAATCGCCTCTCAGGTAGTGGAGATAAGCGACGTTGTAGTCGGTAATAAGGTGAATTAGGGGCAAATCGCGTGCTTGCAGAAGTTCCTTCGCCCTCTTGTACGTGTCTAGGGCGCGCGCGAAGTTGTTCATGCCGATCAGGCACATCGACATGTTATTCAGCGCGATCGTAAGTTCTTCGGAGTCTCCGATGGGCAACAGCTCTCGGTAGGAATTCTCGTAGTGAGCGAGCGCTTCCTCAAACCGATCCTGGCGGTGGTAGATATTGCCAACATTGTTTTCCAGCCGCGCGATGCGCCGCGAGTCCCCAAGCTTCAGAAATATTTTCCGTGCGCGTTCGGCCGCCTTAAATGCTGTTTCATATGTGCCCAGCATGATGTGCGGCTGGATGACGGCTGTGAGGGTACGGGCAATCCCTTCCTGATCGCCGATTTTCGCGAAGATTTTGAGCGCGGAGCCGTATAAATCGATGGCTTCCTGATATTGCCCGCCGGCGGCGAGCACGTTTGCCTTCACGCGGAGACTCTGCGCAAGCAATTCCTTATGACGAACGTTACGCGCGATCAGAATCGCGGCTTCGGCGAGCATGAGCGCATTCTGGGTATTGAAACGAAATTCCTTTTGCGTGGCTGCGTTCAACTCCCCAACGAACTTGGCGCGGAGGAGTTTCTTTTTTCGTAGATATGTCAGTCGAGTCTTCTCTTCCGTCATGGAAGACAACGCCGAAACCACGGCTGGAGAAAGGGCCGAAGCGTTGGCCTTTTTGCTCACGCGAAACCCAGGTCCTCGAGGCGCTTCTTTAGGCAGCTGAGGCATTTTTGTCGTTGAAGTCCTATCGAACCTGTCGCCAGGCCCAGGCTAGCCGCGACTTCTTGATAGGGCCGTTTCGGTTCTTCATAAAACAGCATATGAATCAACTCGCGACAACGCGGGGCAAGCCCGGCGATGGCCTCGCGCAGCATTTGTTCTTCTTCGATTCCCCGTAACTTCAATTCCACTTCAGCTGGAACCGCCGTTTCCGGAACAGCCGCCTCTTCGTCGTCTTGAGACACCATGCGCTGATTATGTTTTTTCTTGTGAAAGCATTTATGAGCCGTGACCTGCATCAGCCATTTCGGAAGCGCTTTGGGATCTCGCAGCTTTGGCAGCTCTTGGATCAGATCAAGACAAACCGCCTGGAAAACGTCCGCGGCCTCTTCGCGTGAGAATCCGTAGCGCAGAGGAATCGAATAGACCAGATTCTTGTATTTGTCGACCAACAGGCTCCAGTCCTCTTCGCGATGTTTCAGGCAGCCTCGTATGAGCTCGCGATCGGACTTCGCTGTAGTTTCCTCAGCGAATCGCGCTTCGATGGGCTCTTTTACTGGCATTTTGCGGCTCCGGCGCGGCCGAGAAACAATTCGTCGGCGTTCCAGACTACGTATGGCTCAAGAATAGCCGGATGAAAATTTCCCACTGTGGACTGCGCCGCAACCAGAATATTGGGACTGACCAGGAAGATGAACGGCAGATTGTGCGCCACGATTTCCTGAACACGGTCGTATAGCTTCTTACGCGTCGCCGGATCGTTTGTGGTCATTTGTGCTTCCATCAGATGATCCAATTCTGCTTCCCATGGCGTGGCAGGCTTCGCCTCTCCTAGATCCCAAAGATGGGTCTCGCCACTGGAAAGCCAGAGATTCATTTCCGGCGTGGGATCGACGTCACCGTTCACGAGATTCATCAGCACCGCTTCATAATCTTTCGTGTTAAGAAGGCGGTCCACGAGCGCTCGAAATTCCATGGGCACTACTTGAACGTCCATTCCCAGTTGTTTCAAGTCATCCTGTGCCAGGGTCGCCAATTTCGAGCGCTGCACATTCGAAGAGCTGACTATAATCGTGAAAGTGACAGGCCGTTTCTGCGGATCAAGCAGCGCGCCCTCGGAATTCCAGGAATAGCCGGCCGATTGGAGTATTTTTCGCGCTTCCTCGATCGAACGCTCCGGGTGGGGTAGATTCGGTTCCAACCACAGTTTGTTGCCGGGCGTCACATTGCCCCAGATCGGTGTGGCTCTGCCGGAGTACACCAGCCGGGCCATCCCTTTGCGGTCCATCGCCAGAGAAACTGCCTCGCGAAACTTCAGATCGCGAAACCACGATTGTTTCGCCACAAGATCGGGAGCTTTGGCTGAATCCAGATGATTTTGATTGAACACCAGAAACTGAAATTCGAGTCCGGGACCCAGGTCCTGCAAGCACTGCCCTTTAGCCTTTGCGTCCCTCTGCAGCAACGTGAAGTTGTCGGCATTGAGTCGCTCGAGCAAGTGCGTCTCGCCCGATTGAAACTTGACCACCTGCGCGTCTTCAGTGGGCACAAAAAGAAAAGTGATTGTGGCAAGATACGGCAAGGAAATTCCGCGAGGGTCTTTCTTCCAATAATACGGATTGCGCTCCAGAATCATCTGTTGTCCTGGGACGTACGAACTCAACTTGAATGGGCCGAGCCCCGCGAACTCTTCGGGTCGCGCCGATGTGCTCCAGGACTGTTGCAACTTTCCACTGTGATAAGGCCTTTCGAGAAGATGGTTGGGCAGTATCGCTAATCCGTCAAACAACCGCTCCGCGGGGCCGTACGGCTTCGCCAGATCGAACTCCACCGAGTAATCGCTGAGTTTCTTGACGACGATGGGCTTGTCGTCAATTAGCAGCAGGTCTCGCTGTGGCGAGTGAAGTTTTTCGTCAAGATATAGCTCAAAGGAAAAAATAACATCGTCGGCCGTGAAAGGCGCGCCATCGGAGAACTGTATTCCACGCCGAAGTTGCAAAACGTATTTCTTGCCGTCCGCAGAAAGCGTCCAGGACTTCGCCAGGGCAGGTTCAGTTCGCTGGGTCGCGCGGTTGATGTGGATCAGATCGGCATTCATCACCCCAATCACTTCCCTCGACGTGGCATCCACGGAAAGAATCGGATTGAGAGTCTTCGGTTCGGAGCGAAGCGCGACGACCAGCTTCCCTCCCAGCTCACCGGTCTCGCCGCCCGGTTTTGCGTAATCTTGTGGCCCGGCGGCGGCCGTCGAATGAGCATTGCCAGGGAGGGCTGCGACAACGAGCAACGCCAATCCCCAAAAGCGGTAGCGAGTCGCAATGGGCTTCACGAGCGCACCTCCGCAACTTTTTCCTGCAGCACCGTTGACGCCCAGTGATACGCGAGGAAAAGAATGATCAGGGCACACGCGGGTAAATACATCCACCAGTAGGAAGTCAACACACTGTAATTCTGTAATTCCGCAAGGAGACTTCCCCAACTGGGCATCGGCTCGCCAACTCCCAATCCGAGGAAAGACAATGTCACTTCCGCCAGAATGAACTGCGGCACCAACAATGCCGCCGTCGTCAGCAGGACACCATAGGTCTCCGGCAGAATGTGCCAGCGAAGGACATGAAAATTCGATGCGCCCATGGCCCTCGCGGCGAGTGCAAAATTTCTTTCCTTCGCGCTCAAGACGATACCGCGTACAAGCCTCCCAGGGCGCGCCCAGCCCACGAGCCCTACGACCGCGATCAGCAGCAAAAGCGTATCCGTCGTCTTGATATGCAATGGCAAAATCGCACGCACGGCGAACAGCAGATACAACCACGGAAGCGCCAAAAATAGTTCGGCGCTCCTCATAATGAGCGCGTCAAGCCATCCCCCATAAAAACCGGAGAGCACCCCCAGTGCTGCACCTGCAAGAATCGCCATTGCCGCGCCAAGAACACCGGCCAGCAGCGAAATCTGGCCTCCGAACAGCATTCGCGAAAGTTCGTCTCTGCCAAAATCATCGGTCCCGAAAAGAAAAACGTGGCCGGGCTGTTCCACGCCAAAAAGATGTAGTCGCGCAGTCCAAAGACCCAGCACCCGGTAAGGTGCGCCGTTTTTCAGCAGATGAAGCGGGTACACGCGAGCCTGATCCTCTACATAGGGAGCACCGTCCTCATTGGGGCGAAACGGATGAACGAAGGGCATCAAGTGAAAGCCGCCCGCGCTGTCAATGAAATGCAAACGCGTGGGAGGCGCAAACGGTAGCTCGCGATTTTGCTCGGAATAGTCGTACGGAGCGAAAAAACCTGGAAAAACCATGAAAAAAACGTGCAGTAGCACGAGGGAGAAGAGCAGCAGAAGCTGGCGATGGCGCTTGTTCATGGTCATACCGCTCGAATCCTTGGATCGCTCGCGTACAGCAGCAAGTCTGCCAGAAGATTGCCTATCACCAGGAAAACGGAGGAGAGCATCACAACGGCCATCACTACGTAAGTGTCGCGCGCAAGCAGTGATTCGAGCACCAGCGGGCCGAGCCCTGGCCAGCCCAACACGACCTCGATGATCAGCGAACTGCTCAGCAGCGCGCCGATGGAAAAGCCTAGCAAGGAGATAAGCGAGTTTGCCGCCGCCGGCAGGGCATGTCGGTATACGATCCGTATTGTCGGAATTCCGTGGCCTCGCGCAGACTCGATAAACGGAGCATCCAAAACGGCGACGATGGCTAAGCGGACGTAACGGATGAACAACGGAGCGGCTCCGAGCGCAAGTGCGACGACCGGTAACACCAGGTGAATCGCCAGATCAGACAATTTCCCTGGAAATGTGGCCTCTGCTCCATACAATGAGAACATTCCCCCGGTGGGGAACCACCCCGTTCGGGCGGCCAGCAGCAGAAAGAGCAACCCAAGTATGAGTTCAGGAACCGCCAGCAAAATGGCGGTGAGGCCACCGCCGATTCGATCGAGCCACTTCCCCCGGTTCAGGGCTTCAAGAATCCCCCACGGAACCGCGATCATCCACGCGAGCAATGTTGAAAGGCTGGTTAGCAACAGAGTATTTTGCGCGCGAGGCCATAAAATCGTGCCGACAGGGCATCGATACGAAAGCGAGTATCCGAATTCACCCCGGAGCGCGGAGCGAAGCCAACGTGCGTAGCGTACAGGCCACGGCTTGTCGATTCCATAGGCCATTTTGAGTGACGCAACAGTGTCGGCCGAGATCTGAGGATTCAACTTGAGTTCGTCAAAAAAGTTTCCAGGCGCCGCGGAAACCAGCGCAAATGAGAGTGCAGACACTCCGAACAGGAGCAAGAGGCCATGCAGGATGCGCCTTGCGACTCTTACCATGATTCAGTTGCCCGGAAAGGGGCCTGACCCAGTCTCCCCTGAAGAAGAATCCGGCTGCAATCATCAGGAAACGGACTGTAGATTGGCGGTTAATACCTCTGCGGGCAAACCGCGATGGACGATCCGCCCGGCCTCCAGCAATGCAACTTGGTTGGCCAGGGCACCCGCCATCCGCAGATCATGCGTGACATACAGGTAGGCGAGCGAATGGCGGTCCTGCAAGTCGAGGAGCAGGTTCGCGATCTGTGCCTGCGCCGAAAGATCGAGCGAAGACAAAGCTTCATCGAGGATCAGCAGTCTGGGCCGCAAAACCAGGGCTCTTGCAATCGCCACGCGCTGGCGCTGCCCCCCGCTTAGTTCACATGGCCTTTGACAACGCCAGGAACCCCCCAATTCAACTTGGTCGAGTACTTCCGCGACCCGCTCCTTGATTTTTCGGATACCGGATACAGCCTTGTGGATAACCAGTGGCTCGGCTACAAGCTCCTCTACTGTTCGCCGCGGATTCAGCGCCGACGCGGAATCCTGAAATACGAGATGAATTTCTTTCCGGATAGCCTTTAGCGCATCCGGTGGAAGTGCAAGGATATCCTGGCCTTTGTAGAGAATGCGCCCGGTGCTGGGTCTCTCGAGCACTACCAGGCATCGCGCCAAACTCGATTTTCCTGATCCCGAAGGTCCAACTAGCGCCAGCGTCTCCCCTTCACGTAAGTCAAACGATACGTTCTGGAGCGCCACGGTTTCGGTTCGCGCGGACGCAAATGGATCTCGCCGCAAGTATTCGAGAGACAGTTCGCGCACACAGAGCAGCTCGCGCGAGGTGTCCCGATGATTCTGCGCCTCAGCGGTCATACAGAAAACACTCCACGCGGCTTTTTTCCTCGATCTCTTGAATTGAGGGGCGCAGATTTTCGCATTTCGACATGCGTTCCGAGCATCGCGGAGAAAAGCTGCACCCTGCGGCATGCCCGCCGGCATTAGGTGGACTCCCAGGGATTGTTGTGAAGCGGTACCCGTGGGGACGTTCCGCGATTGCGGGTGGGAGACAGGAGAGCAGCGCCTTCGCATAGGGATGCATTGCGTTTTGAAAAATCCGTTCGCTCGGCGCATCCTCCACGATTCTGCCTGCATAAAGGACGGCAACACGGTCCGCGAGGCCCCGCAGGATTTCGGGATCGTGAGTGATCAAAAGCAGAGAAGTCTTCCGTTCAGCCCTCAGCTGGCGGAATATTTCCAGAATTTCCACTTCCGTGGCGGGATCGAGAGACGCCGTCGGCTCATCCGCGATGATCAGCGAAGGATTGCAAGCGAGCGCTTGCCCAATGACCACTCGTTGTTGCTGTCCACCACTTAGCTGGTGCGGATAGGTGTCATACATCCGCCTTCCGGCATTGTGAAGATTTACTCGCTCGAGAATCGATGCCGCTTCTGATTTGCAGCGCCGCCCGTTCCAGTCTCGATGCGCGCGAAGGACTTCAGCGATCTGATCCCCCACTTTCATGACAGGATTCAGTGCCATCCCGGGCTCTTGTGGGATCATTGCCATTTGAGCCCCGCGGATCTTGTTCATTTCGTGTTCCGTCAACTGAAAAAGATTTCTTCCTTCGAATTCAACGGATCCTCCAGCCACCTCAGCATTCTTCGGCAGCATTCGAAGTAGCGTTTTAGCGAACGTCGATTTTCCGCTACCCGATTCACCCAGAATGCCAACCACTGTCCCCTTCTGGATCTCGAAGCTAATGCCATTCAAAGCATGAACAAGCTTCTCGCCGGAGCCCGAAAAGCGGACGTGCAAGTTACCGACATTGAGCAATGTATTCATCGCATGGACAGAACAGCCCATTTCAAGGCTAACGTTGTCGGCCAGCCCCGTCCATGAGGATATGGGTGGCTCTTTGGGCACTCTATGGAAGTGGTTTTTGTCTAGACCTGCGGAGCCACGACGGGGTTGCGCAATACTCCCAGGTTTTGGATCTCGATTTCCACCGCGTCACCAGGTTTTAGGAACATGGGCGGTTTGCGAAATACGCCGACGCCCTCCGGAGTTCCGGTAGCGATGATATCTCCTGGTTCCAGCGTGATGCTTGCGGAAATAAACTCAATCAGTTCCGGGATGTGGAAGATCATCTTGGATGTGTTGGAGTTCTGCAGAGTCACTCCATTCACTCGAGCGAAAATACCAAGTGAGTGCGGGTCGGGAACTTCATCACGCGTGGTCAGATACGGTCCGATCGGACAAAACGTGTCACAAGACTTTCCACGGACCCACTGTTTATCCGCAAACTGCCAGGCACGCGCGGAAACATCGTTCAGCGGCATATAGCCCGCCACATATTGCAGCGCGTTTGCGGCTGCAATGCCTTTTGCCTTCCGTCCAATCACAACCGCAAGCTCCGCCTCATAGTCCACTTGCGGATCGCCCACCGGGATTACAATCGAGTCACCAGGACCACAAATGCTGGTGGTGAATTTCGCGAAGATGATGGGACTCTTCGGCAGCTCTTTCGCACCTGCCTCCATGGAATGATCGCGATAATTCAATCCAACGGCGATGATTTTTCCAGGTTTCGGAATTGGCGCGTGCAAGACAACTTTCTCGAGCGGAATGATGGCGGCCTTGCTCGTTCCCTTAACTAGCTTCCCTGCATCACGGACGCCAGCTTCGCCCGCCGACAAGAACAATGCGATATCGGTGAAGGTCTCGCCCGAAATACCCGCAGCACTCGCTGCGACCTTCAAATCAATCACGCCGGACTCGGTGAGCGCGCCCAAGCGTGTCACTCGATCGCTGCCTTCGTAACGTACAACACGCATCGAATTCTCCCAAAGTAGGATGGAACTATGTTCCAGGTAAAGTTCAAGGCTATTTTGCTTTGAACATTGTAGCTACAGATCCCAAATCCATTCGAGACAAAATGCCCCTCAATTTATCGATGGATTGGTGTCCAGTACGTATCTCGCGCGAGGACGAGAAAAGTGTTGTTCCGCGTCGACGGGCCGAACGCCGTATCCGCTCCGCCTGGCCTGATCCGACAACGTTTGGCCTGCCCGTGCGTTTAACCGCCACAGATATAAGCGCTTAGAGCATATCGTTAGAGATTGCATCGAAGGTAAGATACACTTAGCATATCTTTGATCATGCAACGAAAAAAACAATCGTCCACCGTGAGCAAGGCCGCCAGCATTTATGACGTAGCACGGGAAGCACGCGTCTCCGTATTCACCGTCTCTGCCGTCGTGAATCACAAAACTCACGTCGGAAAAAAACTCCGCGAGCGCGTGGAAGTGGCCATCCGCGAGCTGAACTACCGGCCAAATCTACTCGCGCGTAGCCTGGCGAAGCAGAAGACGCACACAATTGGCATGATTGTTCCGGATATCGCTAACCCGTTTTTCCCGATGGTCGTGAGGGGCGCGGAAGATGCGGCACAGAAGCGCGGCTATAATCTCCTCCTCTGCAATAGCGATGACACGCAGGAAAAAGAGGAAAATGCCCTCGAACTCCTCCTCTCCAAGCGCGTCGACGGCATTCTTCTCACCAAGGCCATCAGCGATCTCAGTCCGTCGCTTCGTCAAATGATGCAGGAAATGAAAGTGCCGATCGTGCTGGTGATGCGCACGTCTCCCAAGATCTCAAAGGACGCTGTTGTCACGGATGACTATCGGGGCGCACACGAAGCGGTTTGTCACTTGGCCCGCGCCGGGA
Organism: Candidatus Acidiferrales bacterium; assembly: GCA_963709705.1. Classification (GTDB taxonomy): domain Bacteria; phylum Acidobacteriota; class Terriglobia; order Acidiferrales; family UBA7541; genus Acidiferrum. The sequence continues at coordinate 592,780 of CAVPXU010000006.1, read as the reverse complement.
GAAAGCGAATCGGCCTCATTGGCGGTCCGCGTAAGGTTAGCAACGGCAAGGCGAGTTGGGAAGGATTTCGCGATGCTTTGAAAGCCAACAGTCTCGAATACGATCCGGCGCTTGTGATTGAGGGAGACTATCGCGTGGAATCCGGTTATCGCGCCGGCAATTTGCTCCTGTCTCATCGACCGGACGGGATGTACGTTGCTAATTTCCTGATGACCGTCGGGCTGCTTAAAGCCGCCGAAGAAATGGGTCTGCGCTGCCCTGAGGATTTTGGTCTGGTAAGCTTCGACGATTATCCCTGGCTCGGCATTTTTCATCCCAAGCTCACCACAGTGGAACTTCCAAAGTATCAATTGGGGCAAGAGGCGGTTGAGCTTCTTCTGGATCGAGTTGCCGGAAAAGACGGCCCCGGCGTTTTGAAGAAACTACAGCCCGAACTGCGGGTGCGAGAGTCTTGCGGCTTCAAGCAGGTTGCGATGCCCGTCGCAGAGAAGTCCCGGTAAGCCCATTCTTTGTTCCGAAAAAATAACCGCTTAGAGTCTAGCCCGCCAACCACCCTCCCTTCAATTCGCCCCGCGCCCTTCGGCCGTCTACGAAAAACTCTTAAGACACATGCCTCTACCTTCCCCTCGGTAGCCGGGTTGTTTCTCTCTCCTGGAGGTCATAGAATCTTTCCGTTCATCTCCGCGCTATCTGAGAAAGCTTGTTTGACAACTAGCGCTCCGCTTTCCGATCTTGAACGAAAAGGAATGCGAGAACCTGAATTTGCTGACCTTAACCTCTTCGCCCAGCCTGGCCACCAGGCTAAGACTTTCGACCGCTTTCGCCCTCCACTGGCGCTTTATCGCGATTGCAATCCTCAACCGAGGTCCGGCGCTCCCATCGAGCTTCGCGGCAAGTTCTTGTTTCATGGACAACAGGCTTCAAGGCAAGTATTCTCGCGGCTTTGGAGAGGAGAATCGTTAATCCTATTATGATTGCAACTCTCGCATTCCTGGACACGCAGCGGCTCGTTCATCTCTCGCCTGTCGATTTGGTCATTATCGTTTTCTACTTTGCGCTTGTGCTGGCCATCGGCTTTTATCTGAAGGGCCAAGCCAACACCGGCGAAGACTTCTTTATGGCCGGCCGGGAGATGACCGCCTGGGTTGCGGGTCTCAGTTTTCTCTCCGCAAATCTTGGCTCGCTGGAATTGATGGGCTGGGCCGGCGCTTCCTATCAATACGGCATCCTCGCCGCGCATTGGTATTGGATTGGCGCGATTCCCGCCATGTTGTTCCTGGCGCTGGTGATGATGCCGTTCTATTACATCAGCAGGACCCACTCTGTCCCTGGCTATCTCAAACTCCGATTCGGAGAAGCCAGCCGCGCTCTCTCCTCGGTCAGCTTCGCGTTCATGACCGTTCTGATGAGCGGCATCAATATGTATTCGATGGCGCTGGTGCTGAAGATCGTTCTTGGCTGGGACATCAACTTCAGCATCTTGATTTCTTCCGTCACCGTCGCCATCTATGTTGCTCTCGGAGGGCTGCGCTCCGCGATCTTCAACGAGGTTCTTCAGTTCATCCTCATCTGGGCCGGCGCGTTATTAATTCCAATACTCGGTTTGATCGAAGCCGGCGGATGGAGTGGCCTGAAGGCGCGGATCGCTACAAATGCCTCCGCCGAGTACACACATATGTGGAGCACACTCGGCCACTTCAACGACAATCCGATGGGCATCCACTGGACCGGCATCGTTTTCGGTCTTGGGGCAATCATTTCCATGGGCTATTGGACCACCGACTTTCTTGTTGTCCAGCGTGTTCTTTCTGCCAAAGATCTCCGCGCCGCGAAAATGGCTCCTATCATCGGCGCAGGTTTCAAAATGATGGTGCCCTTCATCGTCATCCTGCCCGGTCTTCTCGCGCTCGCGCTCCTGCCGATTAAACTCGTAGGCGAAACGCAAGCCGTAGCCACCGGCGGCCATAGCTATAACGAAGTTCTTCCCCTGATGCTCGCCCGTTATTGCGGACCCGGGTTGTTAGGCCTCGGCATCACCGCTCTCATCGCGGGCTTCATGTCTGGCATGGCGGGCAACGTCAGCGCCTTTACGACGGTCTGGACTTACGACATCTATCGCGCCCTCATCAAAAAAGACGCGTCCGATCAGCACTATGTCAGCATGGGCCGTTGGTCCACCATTATTGGCGTGGCCATTTCCATCGGCACTGCATATCTCGTGATGGATTTCAAGAGCATCATGGATTACGTCCAGGCCTTGTTCAGCTTCTTCATTGCTCCGCTGTTCGGCACCGTGATTCTTGGCATGCTGTGGAAGCGCGCCACAGCTGCAGGCGGTTTCTGGGGCTTGCTCGCCGGCACCGCGTCCTCCGTTGGCATGTGGGCCTGGGTCAAATTGGATCCATCCGCCCTTCGCTATGTGGCGTTATCTCCGTATGCCCGAGACATGGCCGAAAACATGTACCGCGCCCTTTGGTCTTGTATCATTTGCGTGATCATCACGGTCGCCGTCAGCTTGGTCACCAAGCCAAAGCCGGACGCCGAGCTCAAAGGCCTGGTGTACGGCGTCACCGAAATTCCTTCCGAAGGCCAAGTCTCCATGTTGCACCGGCCATGGTTCTGGGCCACGGTTGTGGGGGCCATCTTCGTGGTCCTGAATATTATTTTCTGGTGAGGCTCTATGAAACCTGGTGGATCGATTTCAATCTGGTTTTTCATTGGAATTTCGTTGCTGTTCAACGGCGTGCTTATCCTTGGCGCCGGTCTGTACGAGCTCGTTCATCCCCCGTTGAAAGAAGTGGTGCTGTTCCACCTGCACGCGGGTGTCTGGTGGGGCGCCATTCTGGCCATCATCGGAGCGCTTTATTGCATTTACTATGCTCCAGGCAAAGGCCGTAGCTGAACGGCCTTAGTGCAGTCACAGTTCGCGGAGCTCAACATGGCCAGCAAGAAAAAAATGACAATGGGGTTGATTGTAGGGAACAGGGGATTTTTTCCGGACCATCTGGCCAAGACCGGCCGCGAAGAAATGTTGCAAACCCTGCAAAATGCCGGCTTCGACGTGGTCGCGCTCGCGCCGGAGCAAAGCAAATACGGCGCCGTGGAAACTCACGAGGAAGCCAAACGCTGCGCCGAACTGTTCCGCTCCAAAGACACCGCGATCGACGGCGTCATCGTCACTCTTCCCAATTTTGGCGACGAGCGCGATCGCGGACACGCTTCGCCTCGCGCGCCTCAATGTTCCCGTGCTGATTCAGGCCACTCCAGACACGCCCGCAAAAATGGGCATCACGCATCGCCGCGACAGCTTTTGCGGAAAAATGTCCGCGTGCAACAATCTCAAGCAGTACGGCATTGCGTATTCGCTCACGACGCTGCACACGGAAACTCCCGATTCCGCCGAATTCGCCAGGGATCTCGAATGGTTCGCCGCGGTCTGTCGGGTCGTCAAAGGTCTGCGCAATCTCCGCATCGGCGCACTCGGCGCGCGTCCCACCGCGTTCAACACCGTGCGTTACAGCGAGAAACTTCTCGAAGCCAGCGGTATCTCCATTGAAACCCTCGATCTTTCCGAAGTTCTCGGCCGCATCAGCCGCATGAAAGATGATGACGCCGCCGCCGTCCAGAAATTGCAGTCCATCCAGAAATATGTTTCCACCAGCAATATTCCCCACGCTGCGCTGCTCAAAATGGCCAAGCTGGGCGCGGCAGTCGACGATTGGATGAAAACCACCGATCTGCAAATCAGCGCGGTGCAGTGCTGGACTTCGCTCGAGGAAAATCTCGGCGTGGTTCCCTGCACGGTGATGAGCATGATGAGCGATTCGCTTCTTTCGAGCGCCTGCGAAGTCGATGTTTGCGGCGTTCTCGGAATGCACGCGTTGCAGCTTGCTTCGGAAACTCCCAGCGCGCTGCTCGACTGGAACAACAACTACGGTTCCGATCCCAACAAAGCGGTCTGTTTCCACTGCAGCAATCTTCCCAAACATTTCTTCCGCGATGTGAAAATGGACTATCAGGCCATCATCGCCGGCACCGTCGGCAAGGAAAACACTTTTGGCACGTGCGTCGGCGTGGTGAAATCCGGCGCGATGTGTTTCGCGCGCTTTTCCACCGACGATGCCAGCGGCAGAATTCGCGGCTACACCGGCAGCGGCCGCTTCACCGACGATCCACTGGAAACATTCTGCGGCGCCGGCGTGGTGGAAATTCCCGGCTTGCAGAAACTTCTCCGCTACATCTGCGAAAACGGCTTCGAACATCACGTCGCCGCCAACTTCTCCTCCGTCGCCCCAGCCGTCCACGAAGCCGCCACGCGCTACCTTCACTGGGACATGTACGCCCACGCAGGCTAGGAACTACAACCCCGCGCCAGAGGCAACGTATCAGATTGAAAAGTCTTCGTGACGAAGTTTTGGACGCCAACCTCGAACTGGTGCGTCGGGGGGACAGAATTAGCACATTCTGCTTTTATTTGAATTGTTGAGTCGTGCTTGACCCTGAATCAAAGGGGAAATCGGAAACGATTACGCCAATCCCACTCACGCCGTCGTCGAACGTTCCTGTTCTTCGCTTTCGAGTTGCTGGATCGTCCGCTTCAGCCATTCGCCCACAGCCTTTTCCAGCTCTTCCTCTGTGCCCCATTCGTAGAAAGAATTCACCGTTTCACCTGTCGCTGTCAGGTGAATATGCCGGCAAGGGAATCGCGTCGCTTGTCGTTCTTGGGGCACAAAGTAAATCAATGGGCATTCCGAACACGGTTGCCGCTCTTCCTTATCCTGGAAATTGATACACGTTGGAGAATCTTCAAACACAAAGTTGGGTCGCCACGGATACCTCGGTCCCCGACGATATCCGCCTCGTTCGAGGAAGGCCAGCTCCGCTTTTAAAATTGCCGCGAGTTGTTGTCGGTTCTGCATGGCGATACCTCCCCACGCTACGTTCCCTCCTCAGCCCAAGCAATGTCGGTGACGAATATCACTATAACTAGTGACTTGGGTCACCGGGACTCCCACCCCCTCCGGCCGCAAAATCACAGCAGTGGGTGATTTCCATGCTCAATGATTGGCGACGTAACGGCAATCGCTTTCAGTTTGTAACCAAGCTAGAAGGTGGGGCACTCCCGGAGGGAATCAGTATGCGCACTCCTTACGGCTTGGAAATAATCGAAAATTGCCTCTCCTGCCCGCATCGCGAAGAGCGCCTCTTTTGCAATCTTCCTGACGCCGCCGTCAAATCCCTGGCCGCTATCACGTCTTCGGCCGCTTATCCCAAAGCCGCAACTCTGTTTGTCGAAGGCCAGCCCGCTCGCGGTGTGTTCATTCTATGCAGCGGCCGCGTGAAGCTCTCCACTTCTTCAGCTGATGGAAAAACTCTCATCCTCCGCATCGCCGAACCCGGTGAAGTCCTGGGTCTTCCCGCTACCGTCACAGGCACATGTTACGAGCTCACTGCGGACGTGATAGAGCCCGCTCAGGCCAATTTCATCGGGCGCAACGAATTTATTGGGTTTCTCAAAGATAATGGAGAAGCGGCCCTGCGCGTCGCCCAACAGCTCGGCGAAACCTATCATTCCGCGATTTCCGAAATGCGCACCATTGGCCTCTCGCATTCCGCCGGCGAAAAGCTCGCGCGCTTCCTGCTCGAATGGGCCTCGAATTATCCGGAAGAAAAGGGGCAGGTACGCATCAAGCTGACCCTCACTCACGAGGAAATTGCTCAGATGATCGGCTCGTCCCGCGAGACCGTCACGCGTCTGCTCGCGGATTTCCGCAAGAAGCAAATCCTTCAGGTTTTGGGCTCCACGCTGATTATCAAAAACAAGCAAGGCCTCGAAGCCATCGTCAACAACTAGCCCGGCCTTTGGTCGCGGCCCTGACCCGGATTCACTTCTTCAAGCCTGCTAGAGCTTTCTCAACCGCCGACGTTACCTCTGGCGATTCCGGTGCCACCTTGGAGTCAAATCGCGCGATCACTTTTCCATCAGGTCCCACAAGGAATTTTGTGAAATTCCAGCCAATCTCGCCGCCCGTCTCCGGATGTTCGCTTTTGTCCGTCAGGAATGCATACAGCGGCGTGATGTCGCTGCCTTTCACGGAAACCTTCGCCATCATCGGAAAACTGACGTGATATTTTGCGCTGCAGAACGTCTTGATCTCCTGGTTTGTCCCCGGCTCCTGTCCGCCAAAGTTATTCGCCGGTATCCCCACAATCACGAATCCACGGTCTTTATATTTTTCGTACAGCGATTCCAGCCCCGCATATTGCGGTGTATATCCGCATCGGCTGGCCACATTCACCAGCATTACCACTTTATCCTTGAATGACGAAAGGGAAGTCGGCTGTCCATCGATCGAATTCAACGTGAAATCATAAACGGTCTTTTCCGCTGCCATCGCGCTCATCCCCAGAAGTGCCATCAGCACAAAAACTTTCTTCATTGTTCACCTTCGCAATCGCAAATTTATACTCTCAGGCCATAACTGTAAACGATATTCCGGCGTTGTGTGAGCGCCTCCTTTTCATCGCTCGATTCCCAGGTCCACCCTCAAGAGAGGTCGTCTTACTGCAACGCAAAAATCGTCAAGGTCTGCGCCGGCAGCACCAGCTTAAGTTGCTGCCCTGCCAGATCGGCTTCGCCATTCCCGAATATCGCCGAAATTCCGGCCGCTGCCTCCGCTGGCGTACCTTGCAGCGATAGATTCACTGTCTTCGCGTTCGCTCCATCGTGAAATGCGATCACCAGTTTCTCTTCGTCCGATTCGCGCAAGAAAATATAGCTGGAGTCATCCGAAGCCAGATGCCAAAGCTTTCCATCTCGCAGCGCATCATTCTCTCGCCTCAAGCGCAGTAGCGTCTGCACGTACTCAAAAATCTCCTGTTGTTCCTTGGTTCGGCCTGCTCGCACGAAGGCATTATTTTGATCCTCAGACCAGCCGCCTGGAAAATCGCGCCGGTTATCCGGGTCGGCGCCGCCTTTCATCCCAATTTCGTCGCCGTAATATATCTCCGGAATTCCCCGGACAGTCAGGGCCAATCCAAATGCCAGCTTCAGTTTCTCAATAGTTGCGCCCGCTGCCCCGGCAAACCGCGGCGAATCATGGTTCCCGAAAAATGGCACCAGGTATTCCGGATGCGGATAAAGCGAATCCTGCCGCAAGATATTCGTCATCCGTCCTGCTGAAGCGCCGCTTAACAAAACATCCCGCATCGCATAATACAGCGGAAAATCGAACAGAGTTGTCAACTGCGTGTCAATTCCGTCCCAGCCTTTGCGCCCGCCTGCAAAGAAAGACGTAACCGTGGGGTCGGGATGAAATACTTCTCCGACCGTAGACAGCCGCGGATAAATCCTTCGCAGCTCCTCATGCCATTGGGCCCAGAACGCCCGAGGCACGTAGGCAAACGTGTCGATGCGGTATCCATCCAGTCCGGACGCTTCAGCCCACCAGATCGCATTCTGAATCAGGTAATCGGCAACCACCGGATTCTCCGTGTTCATGTCCGGCAATATTCCCCAAAACCATCCTTCCGTCAGGTTTTTCCTCATCTGCGGCGGTGTGTGTGGATCGACCAGCGCTTCTAACAAATCCGAGTTGTCCCTTTTCTCAGGCTGTCCATAAAAGTCGCTCTTTAACTGCGAAAACGTGGACAAATGACTTTCCGCCGTCCCGTGAAACCAGTCTGCCATCGGAGGATCTTTCACCCACGAATTCAGCGGACCCACGTGATTCGGCACAATGTCAAAAAGCACTTTCATATGTTGTTTGTGCGCTGCCTCCACCAATCCTTGATAATCCTTTAACGTTCCCAGGTGCGGATCGACGGCATATCCATCCACCGCTCCATAGCCGTGATAATCCGCCGGTGCGCCATTCTTGACGATAGGAGTCAGCCAGAGCGTAGTAATTCCCAAGTCCTTCAGATAAGGAAGGTGCGCTTCAATTCCACGCAAGTCGCCGCCATGATACGCACGCGGTTTTCCGCGGTCGTGCGACCCAGGGAATTCTACTGGCTCGTCATTGGTAGGATCTCCATTCGCAAAACGATCAGGCATGATCAGATAAATCACGTCGTCCAAAGAGAGCCCCTGGTTTCTGCCCAGAATTTGCTTCCGCGCAGCAATTGGAAATTCAAAGGACGTCTCGCCGTTCGCCGTGACAATGCGGCAAACGGCCGTCCCTGATTTCAATTGCGGAAGGAATTTCAACCAGACAAAAAGATAATCTCCATTGATCGACGATTGTGTTCGGCTGACGAGAACGTCCTGCAGGTTGCACTGCGCATGCGTTGCCCGCAGATTCTTCCCGGAGAGCAGCACCATCACATCCGGAGTCAACCCCACCCACCAGTTTGGCGGTTCCACCTTATTTACGATGGGAGCATGGGGGGAGGCCAGTGTCTGCGCATGTACAGACGAAGCCCAAGAGAGCAAAAGGCAGACTACGATCAGGCAATGCCGAACGTTTAGATGGATTGGATTGTTCCAGCTAAGCGCGTATGAACGGGGCATGGCAATCAATTCGCGAGCTTAACAGAACTGCGCCGCCACAGGAGATTTTTCGCGTCTACTCGCGAAATTCCAGCCTTCCAAACGCCGATGGAACATGGAAGTTTGGCTTCGGAGAAAACGTCGGGCTCCACGCCGAATAAAATCTCGGCTCTGTATCTCCCTCAATCCGGTAAAAATTCACCCGCCATGGGTGCTTCGGATCAAATTGCGTGGCCAGATACTTCATGGGAATCGCCAACTCGGCTGTCCACGTTTTGTCCTTTTCGTCCATCAACACGCGGCGCCGCAAACCGCTCTTCAGTTCCTCGATCTTGCCGTGAGACACCGCCAGATCGATCCAGTATCCATTTGGGCTGATTTCGAATTCCCTGTACACAAACGGATCGCTCGAATCCGGCTGAAGAAAAGTTTCCGCCACGTCCCGCTCCCACAGTTCATAGCGCCAGCCGTCGGCTCGAGCATCCGGAAACACAAAAATATTCTTGTATTTGCAGTGGAAGCGAAGGAAAAACGTCTCGGGCGTCCATAGCACACGAACTTCCGTCGCTCGCGCAGGGTCGGGATTTTCTCCCTTCCAGTCCTGATCAAATGAATACGCCGCCACTTTCTCCCACGAAACTGCCGCCGGCAATCCCTCTGCCCCAAGCGGTTCTTTCAGGCGCAATGCGTAAGCGGTTGGGAGTGTCGTACGCTCAGAAGCATGGACGGGATTCATTGTCCAGATAGTGTAGTTCAGTGCCCCCGCAAAGCTCACCCACAAAACATACGGCACGAACAGCGCTGCGGCCAATCGGTCAACCTTTCGGGCATTCGCAATGAAGAGCAGCAAGAGCAGAAGCAATAACAAAATAATCGCGAAAGCCGGACCAATCAGATGCAGGCTGAAAAAGGCAGGTGACCACAGAAAATTGACCGCCAACTGCAAACCAAATAGAGTCAACGCCATGTTTCTCCACTGGGAAGCCGGCGCTTTCCACACTCGCCACGCCGCCACGGTCATTAGCCCATACAGAATCGTCCATACCGGGCCAAAAAGCCAGTTCGGTGGTCGCCACGCTGGCTTTACCAATCCCGCATACCATGTGGAAATTTCCGGCCGCGTCAAGAATCCAGCCACAAACGCCACAAAATAACACAGCAATAGAAACCAGATAAGTGCGAAAGACCTCTTCAGCGCCATATAGTTCTTTTCAGCTCTAACGACAGTAGGATGTCCGATCCCTTCTTAGTTCTTGGAATGACGGAAGTCCCCGCAAGGTCACTTCATAGCTGAAAATTCTTTTCCCCAGGGGAAAGAAAGCCCTCGTTTTCTCCACCGCCGTGCTGCGCCGTTCCCAGCCAACCGGCCAGCGAACTTATTGGTCACCATCTCGCGAACGCGACCCCGGATCAGCCTGGTCTACGTGCTAGCCTTGATCAAAGGGCAAAACCCTTCGTCCGGAAGGAGAATTCCACCGTGCCAGGCCGTCAATCTGTCGAAGTTAGGACCGAACCCCAGCGCCGCCATCCCGAAGAATTTCAGTTTATCCAGCATCGCATCGAGTCCGGCGTCGCCCGCATGACCCTGAACCGACCAGAGCACAATCTCCTCAACGAATTGATGCTCCGTGAACTCGCCGACGGCATGATTTTTGTCGCCGAGAGAGACGACGTCAAACTCATCGTCCTCGATTCCTCCCGCAAAGTTTTCTGCGGCGGCATTGATGTCGGCGAATACACCTCCGAGCGCATCTTTCAGATGATTGACGCGTTCCACTCGGTCTTCACCGCTATGATGGAAATCTCCAAGCCGGTGCTCACCGTCGTGAACGGTCCCGCGATCGGCGGCGGCGCGGAACTCGCAGCCTTCGGCGATCTTGTCATCGCCACGCCGAAAGCGCGGTTTGCTCAGCCGGAAATCACCATCGGCGTTTTCCCTCCGCTGGCTTCCACGATTTTGCCGTTTCTCGTCGGCCCGAAGGTGGCCCTCGAACTAGTGCTGCTTGGCGAACCCGTTACCGCCGAACACGCGCTCGAGCTCGGCCTGGTCAACCGCCTTGTGCCAGAGTCAAAACTCCAAGTCACAGTGGATGAGTTAATTGCCCGCATCACCGGCCACTCAGGACCTGTCCTTGCCATGGCCAAAAAAGCCATCCTTGGGGGGATTGGCCTTTCTCTTCGCGACGGCCTGAAAAATTCCATGAATATTTTTCTCAACGAACTTTATCGATTGGAAGATTCCCAGGAAGGCCTTCGCGCGCTCGTCGAAAAGCGCAAGCCCAACTGGAAAAATCGCTAGCCCTTGCCCTGAAACGGGTGCTGTTCATTGACAGCTTTGTGGGCCCACCGTACACTAATTCTACAATTTGCAAGCTCGGGAAGTGGGGAAGTGCCGTGAAAACCGGCCGCGGTCCCGCCACTGTGATCGGCAAATCGCCGTTAGCCAGGCTACCCTCCCAAGTTGCAGCGGCCGCGTGTCCTTCGCGAGAGAGAACACGGTCCAGAATCGCCCCAGCCTCTCACGGGGCTTTTTTATTGTTAGTTCTCGCGAACTCTCGTCAGGGGAGCTTCGTGTCTGATTCAGCGTCCAGCATTGTCCCGCGCGCGTTGCTTGTTTGCGCCACGCTCGCCCTACTTTGGACGGGCGTGATAGCCGCTCAGTCAAATTCGGCCCCTTCCGCTGCCTCGCCTATCTCTCCCGCATCACCTGTTATGCGTGATGTCACGGACGGGTACGGCCGCGCCGTGCGTGTCCCGCTCAACCCTTTGCGAATCGTTTCTCTCGCCCCCAGCCTGACCGAGACGGTATACGCTCTCGGCGTCGAAGATCGCCTGGTGGGAGACACAGACTATTGTGACTACCCTCCCGACGCCCAGAAAAAACCGAAAGTTGGCGGCGTCATCAATCCCAATCTCGAGCAGATCGCCGTGCTTCATCCCGACCTCGTTCTTCTCTCCAAAGAAGGCAACATGTTGGATACTGTCCGTGCCCTAGAAACTCTCGGCATTCCCACGTACGCCACCGATGCTCACACCATCGACCAGATTATTTCCTCCGTACAAAAGCTTGCCGATGTCCTGAACGCGGCTTCCGCGGGAAAAGCGCTCACCGATGATCTACAACTGCGTTTGCAAACGCTTCAGGCAAAGCTCAACGGCGTGCCTCCAAAGCGCGTGCTGTTCATTGTTTGGCCGGAGCCGCTCATGTCCGTAGGCAAAGGCACCTTTGTTGCTGATGCCCTTCGTAGAGCAGGCGCGGCCTCCATCGTTGATTCAAACCAGGATTGGCCCCAGGTCAATTTCGAAGAAGTCGCCCGCCTTCAGCCAGACTATCTCGTCTTCGCCGCTGCTCATACTGGCGCCGCCGGCAACGATTTCGAATCCGTGGCAAATCGTCCCGGCTGGCAGATTCTGGATGCCGTGCGCGAACGTCGTTACGCCCTTGTTAGCGAGGCAATCATCCGCCCTGCGCCGCGCATTGTTTCTGTGATCGAGGATCTTGCTCATCAATTGCATCCAGAGGCGTTTATGGAAAAATCTGGAACGGAAAGAGAAACTCCTCCTGCGAATGCCGTGCCGCCCCCCGGGCCGTCTGGCGATCTCCAGCCGAAACCCATTGCCTATCATGTCCCCGCGCAAGATTGCCTGCAGGAGTCTCCATGCGTCCGCTGACACTCGGACGTCTCTTCCTGCGTTGCGGCATTCTCGCCGTCGTTTTGTTCGTTGTCGTCGTAATCGCTCTCAAACTTGGTGCGGTCCAGGTTTCCCTCTACGGTCTGGGCCGTGACTTGATCCGCGTTCTGTTGCACCAAAGCAGCTCCATTTCCACCGATTACGGCATGATCGTCGTGGACATCCGCCTCCCTCGCATCTTTCTGGCCGTAGTGGTCGGCGCCTCTCTCTCCGTTGCAGGCACTGCGTTTCAAGCGCTCTTGCGCAACCCCCTCGCCGATCCGTATGTGCTCGGCATTTCCAGCGGTGCGGCCGTCGGCGCCATCATTGCTCTAATGGTGGAGAGCCAGCTTTCCTTGTCGCCGGAATATGCCGGACTCATCACTCCCTTTGGCGCATTCATAGGGGCCGCGGTCACCATCGCTGCGGTTTATGTCCTTGGCCGCCGGGAAGGTCAGATCGATAGCACTACCCTGCTTCTCGGTGGCGTGATCACCGCTTCGTTTCTTTCCGCCATCATCATGTTCCTGATGTCCACGCTGACGGGAAGCAACCTTCGCGGAGCCCCTTACTGGATGATGGGAAGCCTCTCCTCGCTTCCCCCAACAAGTCTTCTCTATTTTCTTGCCATAGGTTTTCTTGTGGCTTTCGGTGCGATTTACACCACCTCATCCGATCTCAATCTCCTCCTGGCCGGTGAAAAAGAAGCCATGCATCTCGGCGTGGACGTGCCCCGCGTCCGCATCGTTGTCTACATCGCGGCGTCCATTCTCACCGGCGTCGCAGTATCTGTCAGCGGCGCCATCGGGTATGTCGGCTTACTCGTCCCACACGCCATGCGCATGATCTTCGGTTCCGACCATCGCATGCTTCTTCCCGCTTCGGCTTTGGGCGGAGCGATTGCCCTGGTGATTGCAGACACGCTGGCACGCACCGTCGTGGCTCCATCCGAGCTTCCTGTTGGCGCTGTCACCGCTTTGGTCGGCGCGCCTTTCTTCATTTATTTGCTTCGCAGGAGGCTCGCGTGAGCACTCCCATTCGAACCTCGATGCCAAATTCTTCGGATCAGCCGCGCGGCAATCCCGATGTACGCCTCAGCGTCGAGCAAGCCAGCTACGTCTACGCCCCAAATCCTTCGCAAGCGCCGCTGTTTACCCTCGAAGCCCTCAGTTTTCAAGCCAAGCCCGGCGAAATCGTTTCCATTCTTGGTCCGAATGCCAGCGGCAAATCCACGTTGCTCAAACTCATCTCCGGCGCCCTTGAGCCTCTTTCTGGCCGTGTTTTTCTGAATGGATTTCCGACCCATTCGCTTGCCCCGAAGATTCGCGCGCAGCGCATCGCCCTCGTCCAACAGGAAAGCCGCCTGCTCTTTCCATCGCGCGTTTGGGAATTTGTTCTGCAGGGTCGCCACGCACATGGCCGCGGCCTTCGCTTCGAATCCGAAGACGACATCTCCATCGCCAAAAATGCTCTCGCGCAGGTCGGCGCCGCGCACCTCACCGATCGCTGGATGGACCAAATCTCCGGAGGCGAAAAACAGCGTGTAATCCTGGCCCGCGCGCTTTCGCAACAACCGCTGCTGCTCCTCCTGGACGAACCTACGCTGCACCTGGACATCGGCGCGCAGGTGGACCTTCTTGAATCGCTGCGCCGCCTCGCCGCTGAGAATCGCTACACCGTGCTGGTTGTCACGCATGAACTGAATCTTACGGGCGAGTACGCGGATCAGGTTGTGTTGCTCCAGAAGGGCAAATGCCTGCGTGTCGGATCGCCCGCGTCTGTTTTTCAGAAAGATTTGCTCGAACACGTGTTCCAAGCGCCGCTCAACGTGGAGATGACCTCTTCCGGACGGCCGCGTGTAACGCTGTTCGATAAAACGTAGTTTGCCGAATAACCCAAACGGGCGGCCTGCCTGCGATAAGCGGGCTTTGCGCCACCAAACATCGCAACCCAGAGTGGGCCCAGCCCCTTCACCTCAACCGCGGACTTCGTGCTCGGGAAGACGGTGCAATGCCGTCGCCGCCGCGCGACTGTAAGGCGAACTTTTCGCTTGCGCGCCACTGCAGCCACTTCGCTGCGGGAAGGCCGCAAGCCAGCTGCCTCGATTCATATCGGGCCAGCGAATCGTCGCCAAGCCAGGAGACCGGCGAAGTCTGCAGCCTGCGCAATTTCTGTTGCCCAGGCCAACCTTTACTCTCCCGCGCGTGAGGGAGCGGAGGAACCATGCGAATTTCGAAACTAGCAGTACTGTTTCTTGCCTTACTCAGTCCCGTTGTCGCCACACCTACGTTTTCTCAATCCCAAACGAAAGATGCTCATCTCGTCGGCACTCTGACCGATCCTTCTGGTGCCAGCGTTTCTGGCGCTCGCATTTCGGTCAAGCCAGAAGCAGCAGGTGCCAGTCCCTTGGTAACGGAATCGGACGACGATGGCGCCTACGCGCTCGCTCTCCCTGCCGGCCGTTATCGTGCCCTTATCACGAAGGATTCGTTCGTCACGCATGAAACTGACATCGCCCTGCAATCAGGCGAATCACTCACCCTGGACTTTCGCATGGATCTTGCGGCCATGTCCTCCAGCGTGTTGGTCACCGGCCAAATCGCACCCACCGAACAGGAGCAATCGCCCGCGCCGAGTTCAATTCTTACCAGTGAACAAATCGCGCAACGTCAGGCCATCTCGCTTCCCGATCTCCTATACACCCAACCGGGAATCAGCTTCGCCCGCACCGGCCCGGTCGGCGGGTTGACCACGCTTTTCCTCGACGGCGGAAACTCCAACTACACAAAAGTTTTCATCGATGGCACCCCCGCCAACCAACCTGGCGGCAATTTCGATTATTCCAATCTTTCGCTCGACAACATCGACAAGGTAGAAGTGGTTCATGGCGCGGAGAGTACCCTCTACGGTTCCGACGCCATGTCCGGCGTAATCCAGCTCTTCTCTCATCGCGGCACCACGGAGATTCCGTCGTTCGCTCTCTTCAGCGATGGCGGCAATCTTTCTTCCGGCCGGGGAGGCGGGCAGGTCAGTGGGCTTCTCGGCAAATTTGATTACTCCGGAGCCGGTTCTTACCTCAGCACCGATGGCCAAGGGCCGAACGATTCCTTCATCAACCGTTCCTTAGCCGGAAACGCTGGCTATAGCTTTTCGGATACCGACCAACTTCGCCTGACGGTTCGCAGTAATTCCAGCTGGGCCGCTATTCCCGGACCCACGCTTCTCGAACCTCCAACTCTCGGCCAGTATTATGCATATCAGGATCTAACTGCGAATCCGTCTTGGACGTTCAAGACTGGCGATCACTGGCAGCACCGCCTCTCCGGATGGGACTCTCGCATTGTCGACTCCAATTACATCCCTGGCGACGGCCCGGCGTTCGTCGATCAATTCAACGTCGCTGCCTTCGACGAGCAGTCCAACTACTCCTTCACAAAGGGCCTTATCGCTCTCGGCTATGAATACGAGGTCGAAAACGCTTATCCGAGTGGCATTGTCGGTGGCACGCACGCCCGGCGTAACAATCAGGCCGGCTTCGCCGATGGTCGTTGGTTCTCCATACGCCGCTTAACGCTGACGGCAGGTTTCCGCATTGTGTCCAACACCACTTTCGGGATTCGCACCGTTCCCAGCGCGGGCATAGTTTATGCTGCCCGTTACGGCAACGGTCTTTGGGGCAATACAAACCTCCGCTTCTCTTATGGCGAAGGCATCAAGGAGCCCGCGCTCGAACAATCCTATGGCTCTGATCCGTGTTATCCCGGCAATCCAAATCTCAAGCCCGAACAGAGCGAAACATACAATGCCACTCTCGACCAATATCTTCTCTCCGATCGGGCTCGCGTCTCGGTCAGCTTCTTCGCTAGCCGCTTCACGGACATCATCAGTTATGCTCCCAATCCGCAACCAAATCCTAACTACTGCGGCACATATTTCAACACTGATCTGGCCCGCGCCCGCGGACTCAACCTGTCCACCGAACTGCGCATGAAAAAATGGCTCAGCATCAACGGCTATTACACCTATGACGCCACCCGTGTTCTCTCAACCGACAACCCTCCCACCGATCCTGCCTACGGTCCGGGCGAACCGCTTCTTCGCCGCCCCACAAACTCCGGGTCTATCATCCTCAACGTTCTCTGGGCGCGCGTGAACTGGAATTTCATCGGTTACTTCAGTGGCGTCCGCACAGACATCAACTTTTTCACGCTCGAACCTGCCAACAATCCTGGCTACGCCCGTTTTGATATGGCGGCCAGCTATAACCTTACCCACAGCCTTGCCGTCACCGCCCGCGTCTGGAACCTCTTCAACAAACAATATCAGGACGCTCTCGGCTATCCTGCGCTAGGCCAAACGTACACCATGGGCTTGCGCTACACCTTCGCGGGCCGCAACTGAACCATGGCTGTTCCACTCGTTTTCTCGTGGAGTGGCGGGAAAGACAGTGCAATGGCCTTGCACGTCCTTCTTCGTGATCCCCACTATGAAGTGGTCTCCCTCTTGACCACAGTAACCGAGGGCTACGAGCGCATCAGCATGCACGGTGTACGCAACGAACTCCTTCACCGGCAGGCTGAATCCATTGGCTTGCCGGTCGAAGAAGTCCGCATTCCGCAGCAATGTCCTAATCCTGTCTACGAGGCGCGCATGGCCGAAGCGGTTTTGCGTTTTCGCGAGCAGGGAGTTCTTCACTTCGGCTTCGGCGACATTTTCCTGGAAGACCTGCGTGCCTACCGTGAACAGAAACTTATGCGCGCAAACATGACCGCGCTCTTCCCCATCTGGAAAATAGACACGCGGGAACTTGCCTCGAGGTTCGTGTACGACGGCTTCCGCGCCTTCACTGTCTGCATCGATCCGAAAAAACTTGATAAATCCTTCGCCGGACGGGAATTGGACGCTTCCTTTTTCCGCGATCTTCCTCCCGGTGTCGATTCCTGCGGCGAAAATGGCGAATTCCATACCTTCGTCTTCGCCAGCCCCATCTTCCGCTCTCCGATTCCTGTCCAGGTTGGCAAGATCGTCGAGCGCGATTCATTTGTCTTTTGCGACCTCTTGCCAAAAAATGAAGGAGAGTAACGATGTTCCGGGAAATGAATTTCCAGAATCCTGCGCCGATCTACCGCATTTCCGTTTTCGCCTGCTTTATTCTTTTCGCTTCCATTGTTCGCATATTGCTGCACCCGTGGAATTTCACCCCCGTGGGAGCCATGGCCCTCTTCAGTGGTGCAAAGCTTGGACGTTCCTGGAAAGCCTTTCTTTTTCCTCTGATCGCGCTCCTCTGCGGCGATTTGTTCGTTGGATTTCATCGACTCATGCCTGTTGTCTATTTCAGTTTCTGCGTCAGTGTTTTGATTGGAATCGCATTTCGCCGCCGGCAATCCCTGAAACCGCTTTCCATCGCCACCGCCTTTGGCGCTTTGCAGTTTTTTCTGATTACCAACTTCGGTGTATGGGTCCTCGAAAATTTCTACCCCCGCTCACTCTCTGGTCTCACAACCTGCTTCATCGCGGCAATTCCGTACTTTGGCAATACTCTCGCCGGGGATTCCTTCTACGCGCTCGTTCTCTTCGGAGGATTCGCCCTTCTCGAGCGCTACAGCCCTGCCCTCAGCGCCACGGGCTCATCGTCCTTGCCCGGGTATGGCGATTGAGCCGGCCGGAGCGCTGCCTCTGCTATAATTCCTGTTCAGCTTATGACGAAATTCGCGACCGAATCCGCCATGACCCCCGAGCTCTTCGCCAAATATGAACCGGTGATTGGCTTGGAAGTCCATGCTCAATTGCTGACCAAAACTAAGATTTTCTGCGGCTGTTCCACTCGTTTTGGCGATGCCCCCAACTCCAATGTCTGCCCCGTTTGCCTCGGCCTGCCCGGCACACTTCCTGTTCTCAACAAGCGTGCCGTGGAAATGGGTATTCGCGCCTCCCTGGCTCTGAATTGCGCCGTTCACGATCACTCTCGCTTCGCCCGCAAAAACTATTTCTATCCAGACCTTCCCAAGGGTTACCAAATCTCGCAATTTGAACTTCCCCTGGCTACCGGCGGTTGGGTGGAAATCGAATATGAAGGCAAGACCAAGCGCATCGGCATCACCCGTCTGCACCTTGAGGAAGACGCGGGCAAATCGCTTCACGACGGCTTCCCGCAATCCGCCGAAAAAACTTACGTCGATTTCAATCGCTGCGGCACGCCCCTCAGCGAAATTGTTTCCGAGCCGGATATGCGCTCTCCCGACGAGGCCTATGCCTATCTCACCACGCTCCGCCAGATTCTTCTTTACACTGGCGTGAGCGACTGCAACATGGAGGAAGGTTCGCTGCGTTGCGACGCCAATGTCAGTGTCCGCCTGCGCGGCGAAAAGGAATTTGGCACCAAAGTCGAAGTCAAGAATCTCAATTCCTTCCGCTATCTAGCCAAAGCCCTCGAATTTGAAATTGAGCGCCACATTTCCGTACTCGAATCCGGCGGCCGCATCTCTCAGGAAACCCGCCTCTGGAATCAGCCGGCCGGTCGCACGGATCCCATGCGTTCCAAGGAAAAAGCGCACGATTATCGCTATTTCCCGGAGCCCGATCTTCTTCCTGTCCATGTCACCAACGCTTGGCGCGAAGAAATCCACGCCTCCTTGCCGGAGCTGCCTTTCGCGAAGCGCGCCCGATTCGTTTCCGCCTTCGGCATTACCGCCTATGACGCGGAAGTTTTAACCGACACGCAGGCTCTAGCCAATTATTTCGAATCCGTAGTCAAGGCGGGAGCGCCCGGCAAAGCCGCTGCGAACTGGATGCAGACCGAGCTTCTCCGCCGCCTGAACGATTCCGGCAAGGCAATCGGCGAAAGTCCCGTATCACCCGCGGCCCTTGCCGACCTTGTATCTTTGGTCGAGTCCGGGAAAATCACCGGCGCGGTTGGCAAGAAAGTTTTCGCCACCATGTTTGAAACCAGCCGCACCGCCGGGGATATCGTTGCCGCCGAGGGCCTCGGCGTACAAGTTACAGGCGACGCCATCGAGCAAGCAGCCCGCGAGGTCATCGCAAAGAATGCCGACAATGTCGCCAAGTTTAAAGCCGGCAATGAAGGTGTACTGAAATTTTTCGTCGGTCAGGTCATGAAAGCTACAAAGGGCCAGGCCAATCCCCAGGTCATTACTGAAACGCTCCGCAAACTTCTATCCTGATTCCCACGAGGACCCATGCTCAAAGTTGGCGACAAGGCTCCAGACTTCACCCTCAAATCGGACGATGGCAAGGACGTCTCTCTCAAAGACTTCAAGGGTAAGCGTGTGCTCCTCTATTTCTATCCCAAGGCCAGCACGCCCGGCTGTACCATCGAGGCCTGCGAATTCCGCGACCTGAAACCAAAATTTGAAAAGGAAGAGACTGTCGTTCTGGGTGTCAGCGCCGACCCGGAAAAAGCCCTCAAAAACTTCAAAACCAAACAAAAACTGAATTTCCCACTGCTCGGTGATCCCACCCACAAAATGATCAAATCCTACGGCGTTTGGCGCATGAAGAAGTTCATGGGCCGCTCGTTTAAGGGAATCGTCCGCAGCACGTTCCTCATCGGCCGGGATGGCAAGATCGAAGAAATATGGGATGAAGTAAAAGCTAAAGGTCACGCGGCCGAAGTGCTGTCCAAGCTCTCCGCCTGAGCGCAGGCGCCAATCACAATTCAACAGTTGCTTCGTCACCAGCGCGAATCAGCATATTGTCGATCAATCGTGTACTTCCAATCCGCACCGCCAGCAACGCATAACAATCTCGCCCCACTCGCACCACTGGCTCAAACGTCGCCGCATCCACAATCTCCGCATAATCCACTCGCGCTCGCGGTTCGCTCTCCAAAACTTTCCGCATCGTCCGCTGCAGCTCCAGCGTATCCTTAACGCCAGCCGATAACTCCGTCTCCGCCGCCCGCAGCGCCCGAAAAAGCACCGCCGCCGCGCGCCTTTCCTCTTGGCTCAAATAAGAGTTCCGCGAGCTCATTGCCAATCCATCCGCTTCTCGCACCGTCGGGCAAATCACCAACTCCACATTCAGATCCAGATCCCGGACCATCTTCTGGATGATCCGCACCTGCTGCGCATCCTTCCTTCCGAAATATGCATAATGGGGCTGCACAATCTCAAATAACTTCAGCACCACCGTAACCACCCCGCGAAAATGACCCGGACGTGATTTTCCTTCCAGCCGCTCGCTGATTCCCTCCACGTGTACATACGTCGAAAATCCCGCTGGGTACATCTCCTCCGCGGAGGGCAGAAACAATCCATCCGCTTTTGCATTCGTCAGTTTTTCCAGGTCTGCTTGCAGCGGCTGCGGATAATTGGACAAGTCCTCATTCGCTCCAAACTGTGTTGGGTTCAGAAAAATCGAAGCATACACGGGCGAGCATTCCTTCCTCGCGCGCTCCACCAGTGCCATATGCCCGGCATGCAACGCCCCCATCGTCGGCACCAGGCCGATCACCCGCTGTTCCAACCGTGCTTCCCGCGTCTTCTCCTTCATCCAGGAAATCGTGCGTATCGTTTCCATCCCGCGCTCAGGCCCTCGCCGCCGTGGCCTGCTCGCGATAAAAGTGCATTAAGTCCGTCAAAATCGGTCGCGCACCCAGTTGCCTTAACATGGTTGTGATCTGCCCGCGATGGTACGTGCCATGATTCACCAGGTGCTGCATCGATTGCCATAACGGGTTTCGATACACGCCGAACTTCATGGTCTTATATTCCATCACGCGATCCAGTTCTTCCTGCTTCAGCCCGCGCACGAAATTCAGCAGCGTCGGTTCAAATTCGCGCCAGCTTGCCTTCAGCTTTTCAATGTCATCAAATTCCGAATCGTCCGGGATGGCCGACGGCGACCGCCCTTGAAATCGCTCCAGCCACAGCCATTCCACGCCGTAGATGTGGCTCAGCGTGTCTCTCACCGACGAAAAACTGGATCCTAGCTTCTTCGTGAACTGCTCCTTCGTCAGCGCGCTTGCCGCTTCCAGCACCCGGAGATCCGCCCAGGCGTTGTACTCATATAAAGCCACCATCTCTTCCGGCTTCATCGTATTCACCTCTCTCACAAAATCGCAGGGGCGCCCCGGTCTGCTCAAGGCGCCCCTGTGTGCACTTCTTTCCACTCGCTCAACGTGCTATCGGAATGGTCTTGCGGCCCTTCAAACTTTCCGGCCGGTGGTAAGACTCCTCGTCCGTGGGGAACTTGCCATTCTGCACATCCGCGCAGTATTCCCGCACCGCATTCGAAATCATGTCGCCTACATTGGCATAGCGCCGCGCGAATTTCGGCGCGTCCTGAAATGTCAATCCCAGCATGTCGTGCAGCACCAAGACTTGCCCGTCGCAGTCCGGTCCCGCGCCGATCCCAATCGTTGGAATGCGCACCGCCCGCGTAATTTCCGCCGCCAACTCCCGCGGCATCGCTTCCAGCACAATCGCAAACGCTCCCGCCGCTTCCACGGATCGCGCATCGCGTAGTAACTGCTCCGCCGTCCCCGGTGTTTTCCCCTGCACGCGGTAACCGCCCATTGCGTTCACGGATTGCGGCGTCAAGCCTACGTGGCCCATCACCGGAATCTCCGCCTCCGTCAGCCGTGCAATCAATTCCAGCCTTCGCTCGCCGCCTTCCACCTTCACGGCCTCAGCGCCGGCTTCCTTCACAAAGCGCATGGCGTTCCGCAGAGATTCGTTCATATCGCCGTGATAAGAGCCATACGGCATATCCGCCACCACTAGCGCCCGTTTTACCCCGCGCCGCGCCGCCTTCGTGTGATGCAGGGCCTCCTCCAGCGTGAGCGGCAACGTGCTGTCATAGCCAAGAGCCACCATTGCAACGGAATCCCCCACCAGCACCACGTCCACTCCCGCTTCATCCATTAAGCGTGCGGTTGGATAGTCGTATGCGGTCAGGCAGGTGATTTTCTTGTTTTCGGAATTTGCAGCGCCTAACGTCTTTCGCTGCATCAGATCGGGCACAGTGACCTTCCCGTTGCCCTGGTTTGGCAGGATACTCATGTCGGCCTCCGGTGCCATCCCCTGACTACGGGGTATAGCCCTCTTCCAACAGCCCCACTATAACAAAAAGTGATCCAAGTCACCAATATTAGTGATTCTGAGCCTCTCCACTCCTCTTTGCGACCGCCTGAACTCGCCCTTTCCATTGGCCTCCGCGTTTCATCCAGTAGCGCCAAGCGGAAAGCCAGGTCGCATAGGAATAAAACAGCGCGGCTACAGGCAGCAGCGGTGCCCACAACGGTGAAAGCTCATAGAACCGTACTGTCGGCAGATATGTCAGCGTCATCAATGCCCATGCCGCCAGGCTCAAACGCCAAACCAACGGTTGCACTGCAAATGTCAGCACCAACGGCACAAGATACGTCAGCAGCATTCCCAAAACCGTTCCTGCCAACACCATCCCTGAATATCCCAACTGTGTGAAAGCTGTTCGCGCAATCAAGTCCCGAACTTCTCCAAATGTGTCGTACGATCGCAGGCTCACGCTTTTTCTTGTGAGCCCCATCCAGATCGCGCCGCCGTTCCGTTTCACCGCACGCGCCAACGCACAGTCGTCGATCACTTCCGCCCGAATCGCTGAAATTCCTCCAATCCGCTCCAGCGCCGCTATCCGCAATAGGATGCAACCTCCCGCGGCTCCTGCTGTTTTCGATTTTGCCTTGGCAATCCACTTCGGTGGATACAGCATCAGGAAAAAATAGAGGAACGCGGGAATCAGCAGCCGCTCCGGAATCGTTTTGGCCTGCAGCAGCACCATCAACGATGCCAAGTCCAGCCGATCTTGTTCCGCCCGCACCACCAGTCGTCGCAGCGTGTCCGGCGCGTGCACAATATCTGCATCCGTGAACCAGAAATAATCTGGTGAACTGCCGGCCGCCTGATCGATCCCTTGTTGCAGCGCCCATAGCTTCCCGGTCCAACCCGGCTCCAGCGGCGCAGCATGCAAAAGCGACACCTGTCCCGCGCGAGCTAGTTGTGCGGCAGACTTGGCGCGCGCACCTGTTTCGTCCTCGCTGTGATCGTCCACAATAATGATGGGGAACTCGCCGGCGTAATCCTGGGCCACCAGTGATTCCACGCACCGCGCAATCGTTTCTGCTTCATTCCGCGCCGGCACCACAATCACTACGCGGGGCAACTCCGCAGGCATATCGATGCGAGCGTTATCTCCATCGAACCGTCTGACCTGCCAGAAAGCTCCACGAAAAAAGGCGAGAACGACCCATATTCCAAGTGAAAGTCCGGCCAGGATGATCAGGAAATAAGCCACGCCCTATTGTGCCACTGTAGCGTAGTGCGAGTCCGCGAGCCCTGCAGCTTCTCGCCAACGCCTCCCGACACAAGCCGGTTAGTTACGCCAGATCCTCCGCGCGAATCGGCAACCGGCGTATCCGCTTGCCTGTCAGCGTAAACACAGCGTTGCAAATCGCAGGTGCCACCACCGGCAAACCTGGTTCGCCGATTCCCGTAGGCTCCTCCGTGCTCTCCACCACGTGGACCTCGATCTTTGGCGTTTCCTCAATGCGCGGCATTTCATAATCGTTGAAATTCGATTGTTCCACACGGCCGCCCTGAATCGTGATGGCGTCATGCATGGCGGCCGAAAGCCCGTAGATCGCCGCGCTTTCCACTTGCGCACGCACGCCATCCGGATTGATCGGCCGCCCACAGTCCACCGCGTACACCAGCCGGTGCACTTTCACGGCTTTGCCCACCACGCTCACTTCCGCCACGCACGCCGTATAAGTTTCAAACGCGTAGTAGCCTGCGATGCCGCGTGCTGTGCCCTTCGGTAGTGGTGAACCCCATCCGCCTTTGTCCGCCGCAAGCTTCAGCACGCCTTTCAGCCGTGCCGTCTTCAGCGGATTTCCTTCCTTCGGATTCCCAAAGTCCGGAATCGCGCGATCATCCCCGATTTGGCGCAACCGGTATTCCAGTGGATCCGCGCCTGCCAGCGCAGCCAGTTCATCAATGAAACTTTCCACCACGAATCCGCTGCTCGAATGTTCCACCGATCGCCACCACGCCCGCGGCACTCCTGACTTGGCCAGCGTAAATTCCACCCGATAATTCGGTGTCTGATAAGGAATGAAAGCCGCGGTCCCAAACTCGCCGCCTCCGGGATCGTCCTCACCCTTGTCGCCCCACATCGCCGCAATCGACGTCGAAGTCTGGAAATGTTTCCAGGCAACTACTTTCCCGTCGCCATCGATCGCGCCCGAAAATTTGTGATAGGAAGCGGGGCGATAAAAGTCGTGCTGCATATCGTCTTCACGCGTCCAAAGCACCATTACAGGTTTTCCCGAAGCTTTCGCCACCTGCGCGGCCTCCATCACGAAGTCAGCCTGATAGCGCCGCCCAAAGCCTCCGCCCATCAACGTCGTGTGTACGACAACAGAGTCGTGAGGCAACCCCGAAACGCCGGCGATCACATCCTGGGCCCATTGCGGCGCTTGCGTTGGAACCCAGGCCTCCGCCCCATCCGGCCGGATGTGCACGGTGCAATTCATCGGCTCCATCGACGCATGCGCGGCAAATGGAAATTCGTAAGTTGCCTCGATCTTTTTCGTGGATTTAGCCAGCGCGGCATCCGCATCTCCATCGCTCCGCAGCGCCTTCCCTGGCTTTGCCGCGTTCTCCAGGAACTGCTTGTGCAGCGTTTCGCTGGATTCCCCCGCGTGCGGCCCTTCCTCCCAAACGATGTTCAGCGCATCCCTTGCTTGCATGGCCGCCCACGAACTATCCGCAAGTACGGCTATGCCACCGGCCGAAAACGCGCCCTTTGCCACCGGATCGATCGCAATCACGTCGCGGACGCCAGGCACACTTTTTGCCTTCGTCGCGTCGAAAGATTTCACTTTGCCGCCGAAGACCGGGCATCGCGCGATCACCGCATACTGCATACCCGGGATACGCGCGTCGATTCCGAATTTCGCGGCGCCGCTCGATTTGCTCTTTGCATCCGTCCTGCGCAGCGCTTTACCCACAATCGTGAAGTCTTGCGAATTCTTCAGTGGCACCTTATTCAAATCCGGAATTGGCAGCTTGCTCGCCTCCTCGACGAGTTGCCCGTACGTCAGGAAGTTCTTTCGCGCCCCGTGCAGAATTCCGCCATCCTGAGCCACGCACGTATCCCGATTCACGTTCCAGTGCGTTGCCGCGGCCGTGATGAACATTTCCCGCGCAGCCGCTCCTGCTCTCCGCAACGGCAACCAGGAGCTGGCAACGCTCCCGCTGCCCCCCGTCCCTAGCTGATAGATCTTTGGATTGGTCGGCGCCTGCTCGATGCCAACCTGCTTCCAATCCACGCACAATTCCTCCGCCAGAATCATCGGCAAAGACGTGTTAACGCCCTGTCCCATTTCCGATTTCGCAAGGATCAACGTAATACGGTTGTCCGGCGTAATGCGCACCCAAGCGTTGAATGGATTTACGACCGGTTTTTCCTGGGATTCCGCCGGATCGGTCGCCGCGCGCGCGTCCAGATGAAAACCAATCAGCAAGCCGGCACCTGCAACCGAGCTACTCTTCAGGAATTCACGTCGATTAAGAATGAGAGTCTGTGCCATGGCAATCCTCACAGTTCGCGGCGCAGCGTCCGCTGCGCTTCCAGAAGGGAATTACTTCGCGGCTTGCATTGTTGCCGCGCGGTGAATAGCTTTGCGGATCCGCTGGTAAGTTCCGCAGCGGCAAATGTTGCCACTCATCGCATCGTCAATATCCGCGTCCGAAGGGTTCGGCTTCTTTTCCAACAGTGCCACAGCGCTCATGATCTGCCCAGACTGGCAGTATCCGCATTGCGGCACATCTTCCTCGATCCAGGCTAGCTGCACCGGGTGCGAAGCGTCCGCGGACAGCCCTTCGATCGTCGTGATTTTCTTTCCCGCCACGCTGGAAATCGGAGTGATGCACGAACGCGCGGCCTCTCCGTTGATGTGAACCGTGCACGCGCCGCACAACGCCATTCCGCAGCCAAACTTTGTTCCCGTCATATTCAATGTATCGCGAAGCACCCACAGCAGTGGCATCTGCGGATCCGCCTCAACGGTGGTGGACTTTCCATTCAACACAAAAGTGACGGCCATGGTTTGCCTCCTTCAGGTAGGGAAAATATCGTACACCAAACCGGTTCCTGGATGGAAATGTACGAAAAAGCGCACCAAGCCTGCCCAATTTGACGAATCGCCCGGGGGCTGCCGCTATTGCCGTTGACCTGTTACCATTACCCTGCTTTGGAGGGTCCCGCCAGGATCCCAGTGTCTTTGCAGCCGGCTTAAAGAGGTAGTCAGCGTGGATTCGACTCGCAATCTGGTCATTTCCCTATTCCCGCCGGAGGTGCACGCCAATCGTTCGTTGCAAACCATGGCGAGCCTGCTCGAGGATTTCACCCGGGCCGGAACGCTGCATGCGCGTTTGGACGCTCTGGTCGCCCTCTATTCCTGGCTGCGCCGCAAGGACAATCGTCTCCCCGAACTTCGGCCCCCGACGGGTTCCTTCGCGCAAACGGGTTCGGCTTGGCGGCGTGAGCGCGTCTGGCTTTCCATCCTTGAAGCTTCTCCCGAACTCCGCGATCGCTATCAGGCTGGCGTCGCCGCCATCCTCGACGAAACCAACGCGATTTCCCTCTTTGCTCAGTCCGGCCTTCCGACGGATCGTGGACTCCTCTCCGAAACTTTTGATCGCTTTTTCCGCATCGTTCTCCCCGCCCCGCGCGAAGAAACAGATCTAGCGAAGCTCTTTATCCGCCTCTTTCCCACGCAAAATGAAGTGGACCGTTTTTTCAGCCAGTCCCCGGACCAACTGAAAGAATTGGCTTCTCAAATCGCACCGGTGGACATTCCCGAAGCCTGGGACAAACCCCTCGCAGCTTTGCGGGACGCTTTCTACCTTTTGGCTGCTCGCGCCCAGGGCCTCGGCATGTCGGAGAACCTGCGCATCCGCGGACAGGGCGGCTCCGTGCAGCGCTCCGCCTTCCATCGCCTGATGCGCACTTCGGACGCATTGCTGGAAGCGGTGCTGGAAAACGAGAGCATCCCGGAGACGGCTCAGGACTGGAAATCGGCAGTGGCGGATTGTCGCGCCGAACTGCAAGCCATCGTCACTCATCTGGACACCCGCGGCGTCAATCTCGACGTCGTCTATGCCATGGATGTGATTGAGCAAAGCCTGAAGCGCATGGAGCTGATCAGCGGCGTTCTTGTCGCTCACTCCGGTGCTCCCAAAATGGTCACGGCTCTCCGGCTTTTGCGCGACGTGATCCGTGGCCGGCTCCACGACCGCAGCCTCATCGGCTTGGCGCAAAATAGTTTCCGGTTACTCGCCAAGAAAATTGTCGAATGGGCCGGAAAAACCGGCGAGCATTACGTCACCAACAATCGCGAAGAGTATCGTCAGATGTGGTATGCCGCTCTCGGAGGCGGCCTTCTCACCGTTGGCACGGCTGCAATCAAAATGATGGTTACGCACCGTGGCCTGCCGCCTTTTGTAGAAGGTTTTCTGGCGGGACTGAACTACGCCGTTAGTTTCGTTCTCATGCACGTTTTCCATCTCGCTCTCGCCACCAAGCAGCCTTCCATGACCGGGGCGGCTCTTGCTGGCATCCTTCACCGTTGCCAGGATGCCTCGAAAAGCGAGGAACTCGTTTCCTATGTCCAGCGCATCGTCCGTTCCCAGCTCGCTGCCGCCTTCGGCAACATCATCGCTGTCGGCGCAGGCGCGGTTGTCTTCAGCATTGTCTGGAATCGAACCTTTGGTCAGCCTTTTCTAAACGTAGAAACCGCCGAATACGCGGTGAAGTCCATGAATCCAATCACAAGTGGAACTATCTTTTTTGCCATTCTTACCGGCGTGATTCTCTGGCTCTCCAGCCTGGCGGGAGGCTGGATCGAAAATTGGGCTGTGTATCACCAGCTTCCCCGCGCCATTGCTGAGCATCGCCTCGGCTCTTCCTTCAAACCCGAAACGCTTCAACGTTTTTCGGAATCCTTTGCCCAGAACATTGCTCCATGGGGTGGCTCCATCGTGCTTGGCTTCATGCTCGGAATGACTCCCTCCGTCGGTCATTTCTTCGGCCTGCCCCTGGACGTGCGTCACGTAACGCTGTCTACCGGCACTCTCGCGCTGGGAATTACTTCTCGCGGGCCGGAAGTGCTAGGCCGTGGTGCCTTGATTTGGGCTTCTCTTGGAATTGCCGTGACGTTCGTGATGAATCTTGGGGTCAGCTTCTATCTGGCGTTGCGCCTCGCGCTTCGTGCGCAGGATATTCCGCCAAGCGAAAACTATGAAATCTTTCGTACCCTCTGGCGCCGTTTCTGGGCCGCCCCACGCGAATTCTTCCTTCCGCCGGCCCAGGATCCCCCACCAGCCCCAGAACCCGCTGCCCACTAACACTCCTACGATGTAGCGGGCTCCGGCGTAGGCCGCGGCGGTTCGTGTTCCACGCCCCTCCACCCGACAGGCCGCCCACTGACGGCCTCCTTCACCGACCGGAACAGCACGATGTACATCAACTGCCGGTAATAAAAGCGCTGCAGTAGCACGGGAATGAGCAAGGTCCAGTCTTCGTGACGTTCCAGAGCAAACGCAATCACGCACGTCAGCACATCGATAATCAGGAAGCCCAGAAAGAACACCACAGACCGCTGCACATCCGCCGTCGTCCAAAGCTGCGGGATCTGTGTGATATGCAGTTGCGCCAGCCCCCACAAAACGATGCTCCCGAAAAACAACAAGTCCAGCAGCGGCGATACCAGCGGCAACACAATCTGAAACACAAAAATATTCGGCAGCGCGATGAATCCCAAGGTTCCGTATTTCGGCCGGAACAGCGTGCCGCTGTGTTTCCAGAACGATTGCAATGTTCCAAACGTCCACCGGAACCTCTGTCGGATCAGTGTAGTCGGCGTTACCGGAGCTTCCGTCCACGCGATCGCGTCCTCGTCGTATGTAATCCGCCATCCCAGTCGCCGGATCGCAATCGTCAGGTCGGCATCTTCCGCCACCGTATCCGCCGTAATTCCGCCCGCGTCTTCAATTGCCTTTCGACGCCAAGCGCCCAGCGCCCCTGGCACGACTGTGATGCAGTTCAGCAAATCAAACGCGCGCTTCTCCATGTTCTGGCTGGTGATATATTCCAGCGCCTGCCAGCGCGTCAGCCACCGTGACCGGTTTCCGACCTTCACATTGCCCGCAACCGCTCCCACTGTGGGATCGGAGAAATGTCGCAGCAGTCTACGGATCGCGTCCGGCTCGATCTCCGTGTCCGCGTCTATGGTCACCACGATGTCCGTCCGCGCATTCGAAAGCGCGTTATTCAACGCTACGGCCTTCCCCCGGTTTACCTGGTGAATGATCTGCACCGCTTCGTTGCGTCCGAAATTCGCGTGCAGCAGTTCCAGAGTCTTGTCTGTTGAGCCGTCGTCCACCACGATCACCTGAATATCCTTCAGGTCTGACAACAGCACGGAGTTCACCGTCTGCACGATCACCGATTCTTCGTTGTAAGCCGGAATCAGCACCGTAACGGCCGGCGGCGGGTCCGCCAGCTTTGTATGGTCCGGTCTCAGCTTCTCGATGATCGCCAGTATTCCGATAATCAGCGCGCGTCCGCTCACCAGCACAATTCCCAGGATGAACACCGTCGCGATTGCGAATCGCGACCACTGGAAAATTCCGAAAATCAGGCCGTCCGCGCGCGCTACCATTCGTTCGCGCAGAGTGAGCGGCACCATCACCGCATCCCTCGTTTGGCCAAGCAGGTCGGAAACCGATGTCATCTCGATTCCCTTAGCGCGCAGTCCGTCGATGATCTGCGGAAGCGCTTCCACCGTTTGTTCGCGGTCCCCGCCCCCATCGTGCAGCAACAGAATGTTTCCCTTACTGGCTTGCCGCATCACGTCTTCGACAATTTCCTTTGCAGGACGCTGCGGCCGGTTCCCATCGATCCGCCAATCGTCTGGGTCAACCCGCTGTCCAACGATGATGTAGCCCAGGTCCTGCGGGTAGGGCAGTTGCGCCACTTCTTCGGCATACTCCGGTTGGTGGTCTATGCCGTATGGCGGCCGGAACAGCAGCGATTTCACACCTAGCGTGCTTTCGATCAGGCGTTGCGTCAGGTTCAGTTCCCACTTCAATTGCGTGCGCGAGATCTCATCAAAATTCGGATGCGTGAACGTGTGATTCCCGATTTCATGTCCTTCGTTATATTCCCGCTTCAGCAGATCGGGCGACGAGTTCGCCTCCTCCCCAACCACGAAAAATACCGCTGGCGCATGTTTCTCTTTCAGAATGTCCAGAATCCGGGGCGTCCATCGCCGGTCGGGACCATCGTCGAACGAGATTACAATCTTGTTTTTCGCATCGCCGATCTGGTCGATGTCGTACGACAGCGGTATTGCGTCGTACTTCTCGCTCGTGATCAGGTCGCTGATGTTGTCGTAGGTGAAACTCCGCCGCCCCGGCTTCGGCACGTCGATGATGTGCCAAATATCGCCCGCGCCTTCCAGAATCAGATCGGGTCCGGGCGGTAAGTCCTTCAATTTGTCTCGCGTCGCGTCGTCGGCATGAACCGCATCCCAAATGGGCCATATGGACGTGTCCGCCGTCCCCATCCGCCAAAGCGCCGTCCCCTGCACCCCCAGTCGCTCGCAAGCGCGCAATTCGTTGTACGCCGTGACCGCGTCCAGCAGCCAGACCTGGTGCGTGTGGTTCTGTTCGTCGTCATACGAATAGTGCGGGTTCAACGATGCGGAATCGAAGTCGACGTCCGTTTCCGATTCGTGCGCATGCAGCAACGCTTCCTGAACGCTGAACTCTTCCGCATGTCGTTCTTCCTTCTTGGGGGTTTCCGTCCAGTCATAGGCATAGTTGGCGATGCCTACCACGATTTTCTGTGCCGGAACCACGTCACGGATTTGCCGCAAATTCTCCATGAACCAGTCCTGCCCGGCGATCGGCCCTGGTGGCGAAGTAATCCAGTGCTGGTCGTAATCCATCAGGATGATCGCGTCGGTCTCCCGCCCAAAGAACGCATAGTCGTAATCGTCGTCACGCGCCGGCAACGCAATCATCAGCTTCAGCCCTGCTCCATGCAGCCCCACACCCAATTCGGCGATGAACTGCCGGAAATTTGGCTGGCTCTTGAGCGGAACTTCTTCGAAATCCACCACAATCCCGGCTTGATGCGATTCCGTGGCGTATTCCACTACATCGCCCACCAGGTGCTGGCGCGCCGACGGATTTGCCAGCATCTCTTCCAGTTCCGTCACGCGCCACACGGTGCCGTCGTAATTGTTCAGCAAGCCCATCATCGGCAACTCGACTGGTGGATTCAGCGAGCGCATCCACTGGTGCAGCTTGTCCTGCTTCAGCCGCGAAATCGCCTCAGCGGGAGTCAGCTCCACCTTTTCGCCGCCGCGTTCGTAATCGACCACCGTAATCCGGCCATCGGCAGTAACAGAATGCAGCTGCTCGGGTATCAGCAGGTCCAGATCCTTGTAATTCTTCTTCAGCGAAGCAAGGCTGTTGGGATCCCAACTGACGAAGAATGCGGCGCGTAGTGGGTCATAGCCCTGCGGGATCTGGCCGATGCGAGAGACGCGCAGGTGTCGTCCTTCCCTCGCGTTTACCAGCTTCAGATTCTTTTTCTTGGCGGAATGGTAGGTCGGCCGCGTGTCCGGCAGTAACGCGGAAGGCAGCTCTACGCTGCCCGCTACGGTGACGAAGAAATATACCAGCAGCAATGTCAGTAACACGCCGCTCAATTCCAGAATTCGGCGCGTGCGTCGCCAGCGCACCTTATCCGAATCGTAAAAAATAGGCTTACGTTCTTTCATTCCGCGTGGACGCCTCGGGGCGGGTTGGGAACCGGCGAGGCAAGAATCACTCCGTCGAAGGTAACTGAACCTCTCTATTGTAAGATGCGGAGAAGCCAATGAAACGTTTTTTCTCCAGCCCCGTGCTGCCACTTGTCGCAGGAGCCTGTTTACGGCTGCTTTTTGTCTTCAAATATCCCGCGGCCACCGGTGACACCGTCCTCTACGAACAGTTCGCTGGAAACTGGCTGAAGCTGGGCAAATTTGCCATGGACATCAACGGCCAAGCCACCCCGGTCGATTTGCGCATGCCAGGCTACCCCGCTTTTCTTGCGTTGGTCTACGCGCTGACGGGTCGAACCGGTGAGGCCGCGCGCGTGCCGGTCATGCTGGCGCAGGTTCTGGTGGATTTGGCCACCTGCGTGGTGATTGCGGCGCTCGCTGCCATGCTCGTGCGCCTTTGCGGCCAGCCGGCAAAGGCAAAAAGAGTGTTTTTGTTCGCCCTGTGGCTGGCAGCCCTATGTCCATTCACGGCAAATTACGTGGCCGTGCCACTCACCGAAGTTTGCGCCGTGTTCCTTACAGCGGCCGCCTTTTTGCTGCTGGCCGCCGTCGCGGCTCGCGTCACCGGCAGACCGGTTCAGTTACCCGGTGGCACGGAACTGAACGAGCAAAGCACGTGGAAACTGGCCGCGCTAGCGGGATTCGTTGTCGGCGTCGGCGCTCTCTTCAGGCCGGAAACGCCGCTTGTGCTGATCACCACCTTCGTGGCGCTGGCATTCTGGATGCTGCCGCGCCAAGAGCTGAAACGCTGGCTGCTGCTGTGCTTTGTGATGTGCGTTGGGTGCGCGTTGCCGCTGGTGCCATGGACCATCCGCAATGCAATTACGCTCCACGAATTTCAGCCGCTCACGCCGAAAGACACGACCTTGCCCAGCGAGGTGGATCCAAAGGGCTTCATGGCTTGGGAAAAAACCTGGCTCTACCGCGTCCGAGACAATTATCTGGTCGCCTGGAAACTCAACGACGACGAGATCCATATGGAAGATATTCCGGACTCGGCCTTCGATACTCCCGAAGAACGCGAACGTGTAGCCACCATTCTCGACAAATACAATGACGAGATTACTTGGACTCCCGAAGAAGATGCGATCTTCGCTCAGTTAGCACGAGAGCGAACTGCCCGCCATCCCCTGCGCACCTATTTGTGGATTCCGGCCAGGCGAGCCATCCGCATCTGGTTTACTCCGCGCATCGAATTGCTGCCCGTCGCCGGCCACGTCTTCCCCTTGGCCTACCAGCGCGAGGAAGATCCGGTTGACCAGGAAGTGACCATCCTGTTCTTTCTCGGCAATGTTGTGTTTGTAGCGCTGGCGCTGTGGGGTGCCTGGAAACTGTGGCGTCGGCCTGCGGCCCATGCCTCCTTAGCCGTGCTGATTCTTTACGTCGTCGTCCGCACGGCGTTCCTCACCACCCTGGAAACGCCCGAGCCACGCTACGTCCTGGAATGCTTTCCCGCCATACTCGCGCTGGCCGCCCAGGTAGTTGCCGGCAAGCCGACGGCGTAGCCAAGGCCAGTCCTCGAGCCCTCCGGCCTGATGTTCTAGACTGCGTCGGGGGGTTCCGGGTGAATCGTGACGCGCGAAATTTGCGGAAACCGTTCCTTCACCAGATCCTCAAGCGCCGCCAGAACATCATGAAT
The DNA here is from genome assembly GCA_963709705.1 of Candidatus Acidiferrales bacterium. Taxonomy (GTDB): domain Bacteria; phylum Acidobacteriota; class Terriglobia; order Acidiferrales; family UBA7541; genus Acidiferrum. The sequence goes on along the minus strand of CAVPXU010000006.1, from coordinate 559,081 downwards.
CCTCGTGATCGCGTAATCGCTCTTCATTACACAGTGGCAGGAGACCATGATGTGATGGTCCACCTGCCGGACGCGGACATCGTGGCAACTCAGGAGTTCGTCGTAATTGCCGGGCATGCGATTCAGAAAGGATTCTACAGCCAGCTCAAGTTGCCGCATTTCGCCGGCGGCGATTTCAGGCGTGGAGATATGCCGCCCGAGCGGCTCAATATGAATGTTGACGTCAAGCTTATGGCTACGTCCGCCGAGGGCCGCGATCGCATCTTCCAGTTCGGTAGCCTGCCGATGCGCTTCACCCAGAGAAAGATTTTCGTCCACCTCCAGGTGCAGCTCCACGAAAAGATTGCCGTCTTGCTGGTACGCGGAAATGTCGTGGACCGGATGGCCCATGCGCTGCGCAATGGCGCGAATTGATTCGAACAGGTCCTCGTTGTCAGGGGCGCGCGGCTCGGTATGCACCACCACGTCCGCGGGTACGATCTGGCTGACACGCTGCTCAATGGCATCGGTGAGCGCATGGACGCGCTCGAGATTGGCGGCGCGCGGCACCGAGACTGTCGCGTCAACGAAGTGGCGATTCCCGGAGCGCCGGACACGCACGCGGTCCACGCGCAGCACTCCTTCCATCCCACCGATCGCATCCGCAATTTCGCTCTGTAGGCCTGCGGGAGCGGCATCTAGCAGCGCGTCAAGCGTGCGTCGGCCAAGCTGCGAGCTAAGCCAAAGAATGACGCCGGCCACCGCAAGAGCAGCCAGCGAGTCCGCGTAAGAAAGCCAGGGAAGATTCCAGCTATTGCCGGCCCAAACGAGGGCCACGCCCAGGATCACGACGGTCGTGCTCCAGACGTCCGTGGAGAAATGCAACGCATCGGCCTCCAACGCTTCGCTGGTGTGCTTGTGCGCCACCTTATTGAGCGCCCGCGCGCGTGTAACGTCGATGGCCAGCGCGGCAAGGAGTATCAGAATCGCTGTGAAGCTCGGTTCAATGTGAACGGAATGAAAGAACAGGCGATAAAAGGCCTCATAGATGATGTAAAGAGCCGTAACGACGAGCAGTCCGGTTTCCAGAAATGCCGAAAAATTCTCAAACTTTCCGTGTCCGTACGGATGCCGTGCATCAGCCGGTTGATCGGCAACGCGAACGGACAGAAACGTAATCACCGCGGCGACCAGATCAAGCCCGGAATGCAGCGCTTCGGAAAGCACGCCAAGGCTGCTCGTCCGCAGAACAAGAAAAGTCTTAAGGCAAAGCAGCAGCGTCGCGGAGCCGATGCTCAGCAGTGCAGCGCGCTTCTTTTCCTGGCTGGCTTCATGTAGCCGGCGTGTGAGAACCATTGGCTATAAGCCTACAGTATGTTGCGATGACCTTCGACCGAAGGAGTGCGGCGGCCTGCTGCCGCGTTAACGCTGTAAACCAAACCGCTGGTCGCTCATTTGCCGACCGTTGGCGACATAGGCGGTTCAGGAAGAATCGGCAAACGCTTGGGTTCCCCGCGGGCCCCGCGAAACTCAACTTCTTCGAACAGCAACGACGGCGCAACCACCGCGACCGGTAAACCGTTTTGAGCGCTGCCGAATGCGCCCAGCGCCGTACCGGCCACACCCACCGTCTGGTTCTCCATGAAGTTGTAAACGTAATCGTCATTCCCTATCGCAGCGATATTCCGCAGCGAGCGCGCATTAAATCCCGTGATCCGCGCCCCGCGAACCAGCTCCTCATGGCCGTCAGCCGGATAGAAGCGATATACCACCAACGGCAAACGATCCGTAGCCGCGTTTCCGCCGAAACTGGCAAGTAGGTCGGTGAAATCTTCCTGGTGCATGATGCTGATCGTCGGATTGTCCATCTGTCGCACGATCAGGCAATAGTCGAGCTTCTCGTCCTTGCAGGCATCGATGAACTTCTTCTTCATGTCTTCCTTGGAAACGGTTTCTGAAGACGTGAAGAACAGATTACTCATCGTGGGCTCAGGGTCACCGTTGAAAGCGGCGCGCCCGTGCCCATTGGACTTATCCGAATCCGGTCCAGGTCTGCGAGACATCAACAAATTCTTCAGCTTGCCGTCTTCCACGATCGTCACTTTTTCGGCAGGCACACCTTGCTCGTCAATCGTATAGCTGCCGATAAGCGGCGTGCCCTTGTAATCCTTGGCGGCAGGATCGTCGACCAAGGTAACGGTCGGGGGCAGAACGCGAACATCGACCTTCCCGGTCCAGTCGCTGTGCGCACCCAGGCTGTTCATTAGCTGATCCACCACAGGCTGAAACGCCACGGGTGGACGAGCCCCGTTCAGGGAAGGGCCGAGGACTTGCGCAATCAGCGCAGCAGCGGCGCGAGATTCAAACAACACGGGCCCGGTGTAATCGGAAGCTGTCGGAGCCGCTCGCATGGCCATAAGCTCGGAAGCCGCCACATTCAGATTCTTGCGAACGTCGTCGACCGACGGAAGTTCGGCCGGCCGCGGCGCGTACGTGGCGTAAAAATGATTCAGTTCCATACCATCGTCGGCCAGGGTGCTCATCGGCGCTTCAATCGCCGCATAGGAATGGTTCACGCGAATCTCCGCACCCTCGCTGGTAAGCAGATATTCGGTCATGTAAACGAGATAATAAGTAACCCGCGATTCGTAGACCTGCGGGAAAGCGCGCAATGCCGACGACGTCTGACGAACCTCTTCCTCCCAATTGCGGTTGGACCAATCCGTGGTGGGAAGAGGATCGACGTGCTGGATAACTTGAACGCGCGAAAAGTCCTCAATGTCCGAGGGACGCGCGAGGCTGCTGAGATAAGCTTGCTTGCGCGAATAAGTTTCAACCGCTTCCTTAAACGCCTGATCGGTGGCAATCCACAGATCCTGCCGAAGCGAGTCGTAATCGCGGTCGATGCCGACGCTCCCGGAAGGTCCAATGAATCCCCTGAATCCTTCATCGCCAATAAAGTTGGAGCTATCCAGCTTGTAATCGCCCACGCGGGCGCCCACCGTCATCTGGCGTGTGCGGCTGTGGCCCGTGGAAAGCAGGGCACCAAACTCACCCGTGATCTCGCGAATATCCAGATCCAGAAGGCGATATTCGATATAGTACGGGCGCACCGGCTGGTTCGATGGCGGAATGGCCAGTTCCAGGCGCGACTTGGCGCGAGCCATTTCATCCTTCATCGCCTGAATCGTGTGGTCCTTGTCCTCCGGCGCCTGTGACGCAAAGACCATAGGCGCGACGCAGAGGGAAGCAATAACTGCCGCGAAACGTAGTGAGCGCATTACTGAAGGCCTCCCGGTTTCACGCTGTCATGCGCGGGCGGCGGCAGGATTGGCGGCCGGTCCGTCGACGTCTGCTTTTTCTGTACTTCCAATTCCGTAGTGAGGATGGCGGGGGCAGCGGCAGAAACAGGGACGTATCCGGATTCCGCGCCGCAATAGCCATTAAACACTTCCGGCGTGTCGCCCGTTGCCACGATCTTGGTCAGAGCGGCAAGCGGAGTCCCCACAATATCCACGCCACGAACCAGTTCATCCGGCCGCCCATCGGCGAAAACTTTATAAACAACGAGCGGTTCAACCTGGAAAGCCTGCGGCTGTCCTCGTCCTGTGAAGGTGAAGCCTCCCGCGATATCGTCGATCAAAAGGCCGTAGGGTTTGTTCTGCTGCTTGATCAGCTCAAGCAGTTTGGCGCGAAGTTCGGCGTTGGTGACGGTCTTGTTGCTTTCCACGATCAGGTTTCCTTGCCGGGAAACGGGCGTTGCGCCAATCTGTCGGCGGCCGTGGCCGTTGGAGTGAGGAAAGCCCACAAGCGGCGACCGCGACATTTCAAAATTTTTCAGCACACCGTGATCGACGAGCACAGTGCGCTGGCCAATCACGCCTTCGTCGTCATACTGGTAGTACCCAAGCAGATCCTGCTTGCCCAATTTCTTCAACGTTGGATCGTCCACAATGCTGAGAAAGTCTGGAAGAATGGGCTCGCCCACCTTTTTCGCGAACGTCTGACCCTCGTTTACATCCTTCTGCCGGTGACCTTCAGCGCGGTGACCGAAAACCTCATGAAAGAAAACTGCTGCGGCGCGGCCGGTCAGCAGCGCAGGGCCGACAGTCGGATCGTTCAACGGCGAAACAACCAGTCCTTCCATTTCCTTGCGGAGTTGACTGGATGCCGCAAGCACCGCGTTGTCATCCGGAGCGTCGGACGGGTTTACCCAGTCAAAATTGTAATAGCGATCGATGTCCATCCCGTCGCTGGCTTTGCCTTGAATGAAAAGTTCCAGGCGATAGCGGATCTGGCCGTATTGAAGTTGCGTGCCTTCGGACGTCAGCTGCATCGTGTTCTCGGCGAGCGCGGTGAAAGTCACGATCGAGTTGATCACAGCGGGCGATTGCCGGAAATAAGTCGTGTAGTTGCGGACCTTTTGTTCCCAGGGCTTGCGGTCCAGCGTAAAAGACACCCAAGGTCCGGTGAAATCCTGGGGTTTCTCGCGAGAAAAATCCGGCGCGCTGCCCTCGGCGGTCTGTACTTTCACTTCCTTGCCGGTCTTGATCTTGATCAGGGCTTCGGCCGCCGCGCGATACTGCTTATCGGTTTCCAGCCAGATGGCCCGGCGCAGAACGTCGGGATCGTCGTCGAGCGGCGCGTTTGTGCCAGGCCCACCGTTGGGAGGCTGCTTGCCGTCAACCTTGTGCGTATCGTCCAGATCGTAGCTTCCGGTGCGCACGGAAACTTCCAGCCACCGGTTGCGGTTCTCGTCGCTCTGCAACAGCGCTCCATTGGACCCGGACACCGTGGCGCGCTGCGAATCGGTCAGTGTGTAGCCGATGTAGTAGGCTGGCGGATCAAGCGTCCCCATGGTCTTCATGGAACGATCGAGTTCGGCCTTCATGGCGCTGAACGCCGGTGAAGGTTTGGCTGTGCCGTCATGCGGAGCGGCCACAAGCCGTGGCACCGTGATCAGCGCTAAAACAGTCAAGAAACTCAATGAAACTAAAAAGAGGGAACTGCTATGGCGCCGGATGGCGCGGGATTGATCGTTCAAGGGTGCCTCACTCCGGATTAGACGCACATGGCAAGAGTCCAGTGTACGCCAGTGATGTGCCGCAGACAAAGCGGGGTTGGGCGAGAACGTAACGCCCAAAACGCCACAAAGGTTGGATGAAATCGGCAAGGCTGGCGTTGCTAGTCGACGCAGCGGTAGTAGTTTTGCATTAGCATGCACTTCAAGAAACGGCTCTCCTTCTTACTTATGTAGGGCGCGCCTTCTGAGGCGGGCCGTTCACTTAGGAATCTACGCGCCATCATCAACGCGCGAAAGGAAAAGACCCGGCGGCTGGGCGCCCCGGGTCTTCTCTTTACCTCTGAACAAAACAAAAACTAGCAAGCGGCAGCGCCGTTCGGGCACCCCGGATTGGTCGGAAGAGGCGTGCTTTTGCCTTGCGTTGTCCCCCGGCTCGCCACAATCGGAATCACCACCACTGGAATCACCGCGACCAGCCCCAGCGCGATTATCGTGCCCTTGCCGAGATGATGGGCTTGTTGCAGGCCGCTGGGAGCTTCAAGCGTAGTGGACGCAATCGCATCCGACAGCACAGACAAAGCAGCCTGCGTGACCACGGGAGAAGAAGTATCACCATTGCGAATCGTCGTCATTTGCCCCGCTTTCACCACCACGCACACGCCAGCTAGATTGCAGACGCGCACAAAGCCTTCGAAGACGATGACGGTCATGATGTTGTTTTCATATCCGGTATAAAAATCGGTGCCAACCACGCCGGCGACTCCCGCCGGAGTGTGCACTTCGAATTTGCCATTGGGTTGAGTGATTTTTTGCGCCTGGGACCGCACTTTTCCGAGGCTAAGCTCCAGGTCCGTCTGCTGCGCACCGGCATCATGCTTGACGATATGGATGGAAGAATCCGATCCAATGTTAAGAACCGAGCCGTCATCCAGAGACACCCTCGCGCGCGCGCTTGGCTGCGTGTTCAGCACGTCCAACCAATCTACGACCGTTCTGGCCGAGGCGGTGATGGATTTGGTGCCGCGCGCGATACTCACGGCCGGAATAATGCGAGAGACTTCGCCCGCCCGCTGTGAAGCGCCGGGAGCTTGCGCAAGCAGGTCGACGGGAATTGTGATCGAAGCCGCCACAAGGCAGGCCAGCGCCACAATACCGGGGGACTTGATGTTCATCGGGGACTCCTCAGGGAGACGACAAAAAAATCACTATCTTTTAGTTACGTGAGAAGCGCGGAGGGGTCAAATAAAAAGCAAAAGCAGTTGCCCGTTTCGACACTGGAGCAGGAATCAGTGCGCCGCGTAATGAAAGATCGTTGCGGTCATGTCGTCCCACTGGCGGCATTCGCGCGTGAATTCCTCAATCGCCCGGAAAATGTGGCCCAGCAGATCAAGCGGCGTCTCCCCTGCAAGCTGGCTGCATACCCTCCGAATTCCTTCAGCGCCGAAGTCCTCGTCCTGCGGGTTGCGGGCATCCGTTAGTCCATCGGTACAAAACAGCACCGAATCCCCAGGCTCCAGCTGAAAAGAAAACTCGTCGTAGGAGACGCCGGGGAACAGGCCTGGGGGGATGCCGGTGACTTCCAGGCCGCGGCATTCCTGACCGCGCAAAAGGTAGGGGCCCGGCATTCCCGCGCTCGAGATGATCATCTGGCCAGTGGCCGGAAAAAAGATCGCGTATTGGATCGAGGTATGCCGCCCCGGAATTCCCCGGAGATGCAGTCGCTGGTTGAGTAGAGAAAGAACCCGCCCGGGGCGCTGGCCTGTTTTGTGAATTCCGCAGAGAGTGCCTATCGCCAAGGCCGCATAAAGAGCCGCGGGAAGTCCCTTGCCGGAGACGTCGCCGAGATACAAACCGATCGTGCCGTCGGTGAGCGTGAAGTAATCGATATAGTCGCCGCCAACTTCAGTGACCGGCTGAAACTCGTGGGAGATCAGGGCGTCGAATTCGTGAAGAGGGTGCGAAGGCAGCATGGCGCTCTGGATAATGCGCGCTTCCTCTAGCTCCTGTTCGCGCAACTTCTCAATGGCAATCAGATCATGAAGAGCTGTGGCAGTGACCATGCGGTTGGGTGTCGAAAGGATTTCAAGTACGCCGAGAGGGAAAGCGTGGCGCCTGTACAAACAATAGCAAGTCTGGAAGGCGAGTGCGAAACAATTGTGGTGGGTTGTAACCAAACGCACCATGGCCGCGGAAAAGCTTGTGGTTAGACTCAGGCGGGGCCAAAATTGGGATATGCGCGCACTCGCCGGATTACTCGTCTTCGCTGGCTTGGCATTGGGAATCTACTATTTTTATCTGAAAAAGATGCCCACCACCGATGAAGGAACGGCGCCGACTCAGGCCATCAGCCTGACCGGTGTCCGCAGCGATCTGTTGCAGATCGCCCAGGCCGAACGCGGAAATATCGCCTTGAACAGCAAATGCCTTTCCCTCGATGAGCTGATTTCATCGGGTGCCATGTCCGTAAGCCGCAAAGAGCGGGACGGCTATACCTACGAAGTGAGCTGTTCCGGCGCCGACTTCCAGGTCATCGCAGAACACCCCCCAGCCCTGGCCGGTTCCGGGATCCGTTTCCCAAAACTGGCGATCGATGCAAATATGCAGATTCAGGAAGTCCAGTAACACTCCCACTCCCAACGCACTTTTTCCCCCTTCGATTCAGGAACATTTCCCTACAAGTGTGCGTACCTTCTGGTGAGATCGCGGAAAGCGGCCGGAGAAAACAGCCGCGAAAGGAGTGGCATATGGGAGGGGATTTGATCGGATTGGTTGCAGTGGTATTGACGTGCGGCGTGCCGGTCGCGGCGATGTACACCTATTACCGCGTGAGAAAGCTGCGCACGGAAGAGCGCCTTGCCGCGCTCGCAAGGGGAACACAGATCCCTATGGAGCCGGAATTGTCGCAATTCGCGCGTTCCCGGCGGGCCGGTATTTTGCTGGTCAGCGGCGGTCTGGGATTCATGCTTATGTTCGCGGTGATTGCGCGGGTCGTTTCGGAACCGGAAACCATGGCCGCGGCCGCGTTTGGTATTTTGCCGCTGGCCGTCGGAATCGGGTACTTCGTGGATGCCACCCTGATTCACCGGGACATCAAAGCCACGTGAGTTTGCAGTAGCGTGCTCTGCGGAAGCGACGAAAAGCCCTTGGAACCGCAAATGGCGATTCCGTCGAGGAGGGCCCACTCGCTTCCGCCCAGCCCGTTTTGGACGGCGGCGGCGAGTTCCGCTATAACAAAAAAGTCTCGCTACCGTAATACCCGCAACGAGAAGCTTCACGACCCACCGTTATTCCGAGCGAAGCGAGGAATCCCTCTTCGATCTAATCCCAACAACAATCAAAGCCACACAAGCCCTTCCTCATCCGGTCTCCCCTCCAAGCCCAATCCTCACCGTGTGCTAAAATCAACCGCCATGCATCCTGCCATCCCGCAATTATTAGAGCTTCAGCGACTCGACCAGATCATCGCATCGTCGCGCGCCGGATTGGACAGCCTGCCGAAACAATTACGGGAAGCGGACGCCAAATTGAATAGCGCGCGCGCCGCGGTCACTGCCGCGAAGGAAGCGCACACACAAGCCTTAACGCACCGCAAGAAACTGGAATTGGATGTCGAGCAATGGAAAGGCCGCGCAAAAAAATACCGCGAGCAGAGCAGCTCCGTGAAGACGAACGAAGCTTACAAGGCCCTGCAACATGAGATTGCCACTGCGGAAGGCGAAGCCGCCAAGGCTGAAGACCAGGTGCTGGAACAGATGATGGCTCTCGAGGAAGTGGAGCGCCGCGTGAAGCACGTCGAAGCGGATTTGCGCGAATCGGAGAAGGCCATCGCCGCGGAAAAGAAGCAGATGCAAGTGCAGTATGGGGATAAGAAAAAAAAGCTGGAAGCCGCCACCGCGGAACGCGAGCAGATCGCAAAGAAAGTGCCGCAAGATGTGCTGGATCTGTACACCAGAGTCGAAAAGCGGCATCCCGCATCGGCGCTGGCCGAGGCGCGCGGAGATCAGTGCCGCGCGTGCGGAATGCGCGTCCTGCCCCATGTAGTGCAAATGCTTGCCTCGGAAACGGATGAAGAAGTTTTCCGCTGCGAAATGTGCGGACGGATTCTCTATTCCTTGGAGCCGATCCCCCACGCAACGCCGAATGAAACCGCGAACGGAGCCGCGAATTCGTGATGTTCAAGCGCACGCCAGCCCCCCGGGGAGCCGGTCTGTTTGGCGACGCGCCGCCGGAGCCTCCGAAACAGGTAGCGGCGCATCAGGCGAATATTGACGGCGGCTCACGCGGAAATCCCGGCCCAGCCGCGTACGGCGTGATAGTCCGCGACGGCAGCGGCGCAATTGTCGCCAAGCTGAAAAAATACATCGGATCAAACACAAACAACGTGGCGGAATATTTCGGGTTGATCGCCGCCTTGGATTATGCCCAGACGCATGGCGTGCGTGCGCTCCGTGTCGAGAGCGATTCCGAATTAATGGTCAAGCAGATGCGCGGCCAGTACAAAGTGAAGAGTCCCGAGTTGAAGCCATTGTTCGAACGCGCCAGGAAAATGGCTCAGTCCCTGGAGTCGTTCCGGATCGATCATGTATATCGCGAACACAATCGCGAAGCCGATGCCCTGGTCAACCAGGCCCTGGACGAAACAGGCCGGCCGGGTACAAGCACCCCGGCGGAAAAGCCCGCTGCGAGAGACAACACCATGCGCCTGGTGGCGCGTTGCCGCGATGGCAGGCTCGAACCAGTTGAGCCGCTCAACCTGCCAGACGGCACCGAAGTAGAAATCCTCCTCCGCCTGAAAAAGTAGCGCGTACCACCTGTTAACATATTCCCATCTTGATGAGGACTTTAGCGCGACGAAGGGTTCAGTCACTCCACAAAAATAAATACGTCATTCCGAACGCAGTCCCCGGAATGAGGAATCCCTCTTCATCTTGCGCTTCCATCAGGACTATTTACTTGCGAGCTGGATTCACGCCGCGTTCGCCTGCCTCGGCGCATAAGGCGACTTCAAAACATACGACCGGTACAGCGTATCCCTCTGCGCCGGCAAAAATCCCGCATCATAAATAATCCGCCGCAGTTCTTCCTCATTCGTACGCCGCCGCACGCCCGCCGCGTACACCACATTTTCTTCAATCAGGATGCTGCCCACATCGTCCGCCCCAAATTGCAATCCTACTTGGCAAACCTTGATCCCCGGCGTCAGCCAACTCGATTGAATGTGATCGATATTGTCCAGATAGAGCCGGCTCACTGCCAGCGTCTTCAGGTAATCCACCGCGGTCGTTTCTTGAACACGCTTCCCTAGCGCGGTGTTCTCCGCTGCAAAGATCCATGGGATAAACGCTGTGAACCCTCCGGTCTCTTCCTGAAGCTGCCGGACGCGCTCCAGATGGTTTACGCGATGCCGCAGTTCTTCGCCGCAGCCGAACATCATGGTGGCCGTTGTGCGCAGGCCCAGCGAATGCGCGGTACGATGCACTTCCACCCAGTCCTCGCTGGTACATTTCAACCGCGCGATCTTGCCGCGCACTTCGTCATCCAGAATTTCCGCGCCACCGCCGGGAATCGATTGCAAACCCGCGTCCATTAACCGCCGAATTGTGTCGCGAATGCTGAGTTCGCTCACTTCGGCGATGCACAGAATCTCCGGCGCCGAAAAACAGTGCAGATGGACTTGCGGATAACGTGATTTGAGCGAACGCAAGAGATTTTCGTAATAGCCAATCTGAAGATCGGGATGCAGTCCGCCCTGCAGCAGCACGCCGGTACCGCCAAGGGGCAGCATCTCCTCGATCTTCGCGTAAATTTCTTCGAACGGCAGGATGTACCCGTCTTTCGCGCCCAGCGGTCGATAGAACGCGCAGAACGAGCAATACTCCGTGCAGAAATTCGTGTAGTTAATGTTGCGATCGATTTGGTACGTAACGATGCGCGGATCGTTTTTCTGCAGGCGAAGTTGGTGCGCGGCCATTCCGATGCCCACCAGGTCATCGGATTGCAGCATTTCGAGCGCTTGTTGTTTACTGATTCCCACTTGTTTTTCCTTTACGTGCGCCGCGCCGCCGCCAGTTCCGCCAATCCCTGAAAGCCGGCGATTTGCAGCGGCCTTGCCTGCGGAATCAAACCCAGTTCGGCGGCCAGGTCGTAATATCGCTGCAGGCCACGGAGGTTTTCCCCGTCAAGAGTGTAATCGATGTTTTCGCTGAGATAACGCGCAATTTTGTCTGCCGGAAGATTCAATTCGCGCGAGGCTTCGGCGCTGATCTCCGCCACATGCTGCATGCCAAAAGCCAGCGAATCCTGAAAATCGCGAATCACTGCGGGCGTGACGGCAGCAGGCCTGGCAGCCCAAATGGCCAGCACGGCCGGAAAGCTCGTAAGGGCGCGCCATTTTTCCACCACATCGTAGAGGAACAGCGGAGGCGAGGACGGAAGGCCTGCTGCCTCCGCGGGAACGAGGGACTCGCCCGCGGCATCGCGCTTCGCGACAGTTTCGAAGCCTAGCGCCAGTCGTAGAGCGGGATCGCCGATAAGCAGCGCGGCGTCCGCGTCTCCCAGCATGCCGGGCAAGTCGGGATCAGCTTCGAAAAACTCAGGCGCAATGTGCCACCGCTTGGCGCAAAGGATACGCACCAGCGCCTGGGTACTCCGTGAACTGCGGTCCAAGGCGATGCGCCGCACGTCATGGATGGGTTTCTTGGAAACAAGCAACAGGCTGCGCACGGATATCTTCGAAGCAATCGAAAGATTCGGCAGAGCCACAAGCCCCTCGATGCGCTGAAACTCGATAGCGGGAATAATGGCGATGTCCACTTCCCCGGACCGCAACGCTTCCGCACACTGCGAAGGCACGGTGAACGACAACTGATATTTTCCGCGCAACGGTCCACGCGTGAAGCCACGCACCAGCGGCGCGGTATTCAGATATTGCACAATAGAAATGCGAAGCGAGCTCACGTAGTTCCTATCCCAAAAACTACTCCTCAAGTATAACAAAGGCGGCCGAAATCACGGGTTTCAGCACAGCCCGACAGAGAATTCAGCCTGTTCGAAACGCGCGAAAGTTGCATGAGTATGTTTTGCGTTTTGATGTCCATCTGCTAGAATTAAGGTTCTTGTTTTCTATCCTTTGAAGCTTAGGAAGTGGAATATCATGGCACTGAAGTGTGAACTCTGCGGTAAGGGCCCGAGCTACGGCAACGTGGTCAGCCACGCCAACAATACCCGGCGACGCCGGTGGAATCCCAATCTCAAGCGCGTGCGTGCGGTAGTCAATGGCGCCCGCAAGCAAATCAAAGTGTGCACCGCGTGCATTAGACTCGGTCGCGTAAAAAAAGCCGCCTGAGCAAACCCTTGAACTTTTCCCTGAATCCTGCAACCCGACGGCAGAGGAACGGCGGCGCGATTCATCGCGGCGTGGCATTGTTGCCCGCGGCGGTGCTGGTGGCGTCTTTATTCGTCGGCTGCAAGCAGCAGGAAAGCCACGCGCCCGACGTGTGGGCCGTGGTGAATGGCACCGAAATCAAGCGGGATGAAGTAGAAAAGTACTACCGCACGCGCATCAATCCTGAAGCTCAGGAAACCTCGCCCGAGGAAGTTCTTTCCGGCAAGCTCAATGTAGTCGAACAGTTGATCAACAACGAAATTCTGCTGGAGCGCGCCAAGAAGCTGAACCTCGAAGCCAGCGACGGCGAAGTGGAAGACAAATTCACCGAGCTGAAGAGCGGCTACACCGAAGAAGAATTTCAGAAAAAATTGAAAGATGGCGGCATGACCGTGGATGATCTCAAAAAGGATCTGCGCCGCCAACTCTCCATCCAGAAGTTGTTGAACCGAGAAGTCGCCTCGAAGGTCACCATCACGGATCAGGATGTCACGGACTTCTACAATACCAATCGCAACCAGTTTAACGTCGCAGACGCCCAATACCGCATTTCCCAGATCGTGATCACACCGCGCAAGGATCAGATGATCCGCAACCGCAAGAACGACGACGCCACCAACGAGGCGGAAGCGGAGCGCAAGGCAAAAATGCTCGAGGATAAGCTGAACAGTGGCGCGGACTTTGCCCAGTTAGCGATGGATTATTCCGAGGATCCGAACACCGCCGCGACCGGCGGCGATTTGGGTTACATTCCCGAATCCTCGCTGAATGCGCCTCAGACCGACCCTGTCCTCAAGCGCATGGTGCTCAGCCTGAAGCCGGGCCAGGTCAGCCCCCCGATTGTCCTGAAGGATAGCATTCGAATTTTGAAGCTGGTGGCTCGCGAAGCCGCCGGACAACGCGGCATCAACGATCCCCAGGTGCAACAAATGATCCGGGACACGCTGCGCAACCGCAAGGAGCAGTTGCTGCGCAACGCCTACCTGGCAGTCGCTCGCGATGAAGCCCACGTAACAAATTATCTGGCGATCCAGGTGATTGAGACTGCAGGCAAGTTGCCGGAGGCCGCGAAGCCAAGCGCGCCACCCGCGGCAGGCACTGCGCCGATCACTCCAAGCACCGGCCGTCCCACGAACACGCAGTAAAACTCTATCTGATCTTTAATCCCGGCTGGTGTCATCCTGAAGAGCGCGCCTTTTGCGTGACGAAGGATCTCAACTGTTACATCAACACAATTCGTCCGGGAACATCAATCCACCCAAGCCAGCACATCACCGGCGTTGACGGCCTGACCTTCTTTCGCGTGCAACCGTTCAACCTTGCCCTTTTTCGGCGAGCGAATCTCATTCTGCATTTTCATCGCTTCCACCACCACCAGGCCCTGCCCCACTTCCACTTCATCGCCCACATTCACCAACAACCGGATCACTTTGCCCGGCATGGGCGCGATGATCTGCTGGCGGCCTTCGGCTTCGAGCGCGCCCTGTTTTCTGCCATGCCATGCGCGCGGGTCGCGGACATCCGCCTGAAACTCGTGCGGCCCAGTCTGCAGTTTGTAAGTACCGTCGAGGGATGGTGCGATGTGAATCTCGAACACGGCCCCATCGAGGATCACGGACACCGCGTTCGGGGCCGCAAGAATTACGTCCGCGTCCACAGGCTTACCGTCCAGGGAAACCTTGTACGACGCCCCATCCTTTTCCAGGTCCACAACGTGTTTCGTCTTACCCGCGGACGACTCGAGATAAACCTCGAATTTCATGGCTGGCGATCCAGCTGGGAGCGGCGCCCTTCCAGTTTCCATCGCGAAGGTTCGGCTCCAGGAGTTTGGACTCCGCCAGAATTGCCCGGCTGAATACTCTCCCAGTAAACGGCAGCAATGGCGGCCGCAGCTTCTGTGCCCGCTCGTGCCTCCATTGCCGGGGGCTGCGCACGAGCCAGCAACTGGTCCAGCCACTTCGTATGAATTTCGCCGCGAAGAAATTCGGGCTCGCTCAGAACTCGCCGGAACAAGCTCACGTTAGTACGAATCCCCGTAATAGTGTATTCATCGAGAGCACGGCGCAGGCGCGAAATGGTTTCTTCGCGGCTGTTGCCCCATGCGATAAGTTTGCTCAGCAGAGGATCGTACTCGATCGGCACGGTCCACCCGCGATAAACGCCCTCGTCCAGGCGAATGCCGGGACCAGTAGCAATGCGCCGCGCGATAATTTTCCCCGGACACGGAAAGAAATTGTTGTCGGGGTCCTCCGCGTAGAGCCGCACCTCCATCGCATGGCCGCGTGGCGTGATCGTTTCCCACGCGAAAGGCAGCCGGTGTCCGGCAGCGATAGCAATCTGCAGCTTCACCAGGTCGAGGCCGGTAACTTGCTCCGTCACCGGATGCTCCACCTGCAACCGCGTGTTCACCTCAAGAAAATAGAAATTCAGATTGGCGTCCACCAGAAATTCCACAGTTCCCGCATTGACGTACCCGCCCGCGTGCGCTAGACGCACCGCGGCGTCTCCCATTTTTCGCCGCAGGTCGGGATTGACGACCGTCGAAGGCGCTTCCTCGATCACCTTCTGATGGCGCCGCTGTATCGAACATTCCCGTTCGCCCAGAGACACCACTCGGCCATGCGAATCCGCCAAAATCTGGATTTCAATGTGCCGTGGGGAATCCAGATACTTTTCCAGGAACACACGAGAATCCCCAAACGCATTGAACGCTTCCGAGGAAGCGTCGCGAAACGCCGGCGAAAAGCTTTCGTCATTCGCAACAACCCGCATGCCTTTGCCGCCGCCGCCGGCCACGGCCTTCAGCAGCACGGGATAACCCATCACGCGCGCCAGCGCCTGAGCATCCTCGACATTTTCGATTTGATCGTCCGTCCCGGGCACGGTCGGAACGTCGGCGCGGCGCGCAAGTTGTTTGCCCGCTGTTTTGGAACCCATCATTTCCATGGTCTCCGGCGAAGGCCCGATGAAAGTGATGCCCGCTTCAGCGCACGCGCGAGGCAGCGCGGGATTTTCCGCCAGGAAACCGTAGCCCGGATGAATCGCGTCGCAGCCAGACCGGCGCGCAACGTCGATCAGTTTGTCGATGCGCAGGTAACTTTCGCGCGAAGGTGCTGGCCCAATGAGGTAAGCTTCGTCCGCCAGCCGGATGTGCAGCGAGGTGCGGTCCACCTCACTGAATACGCAAACCGACGGAATGCCCATTTCGCGGCACGCCCGCAAGATACGTACGGCAATTTCACCGCGATTGGCGATCAGAATTTTTCGAAACATAGAGGATCGAGCAGTCACGCGAATTTTACCATGCGGCCAATTCAGGCAAATGACCACGTAAGGCTTGCGTGTCGTATTGTGTGCGGTGTATGAAAGCAGCCACGAATCATTGGAAGGAGAAGCCATGAAGCGAATTGCGATCTTGCTTGCTGCCATTTGGTTATGGTGCGCAGTTGGAGTCGCGGCCCAAGAGCCGGTGGTGGCGCCGCCGGAGAGTTTGGTGCTCGACGGGGTACTCAAGATTCCCGCGAGCCTGGCGGAAACGGCGGGGCGGTACGGCGAGTATCGAAGCGCGTCATTGGCCGATTGGCAGCCGGGAAAACGCGGCATGCTGATCAGCACGCGCTTCGCGGCAACACCGCAACTTCATCTGGTCGGCCAGCCCGGTGGCGAGCGCCGCCAGCTTACGTTTTTCTCGGATGCCGTGCGCGATGGTCGGTTCCATCCCAATGTCGGCGATTACATTGTGTTTCCCAAGGATATCGGCGGCGGCGAATGGTACCAGCTCTATCGATTGGGTTTGGCGACAGGGAACATCACGCTGCTCACAGATGGAAAATCGCGGAACAGCATGGGCCCATGGTCCAGCAAAGGTGACCAGATTGCCTACACCTCGACGCGGCGCACCGGAAAAGATACCGATTTGTGGCTGATGAATCCCGCCGAGCCAAAATCCGACCGGATGCTGGCCAAGCTCGAAGGCGGCGGCTGGGAGCCTCTCGACTGGTCTCCAGACGACAAAATGATTTTGCTGATGGAGGATCTGTCCGTAAACGAATCGTACCTATGGCTTGTGGACACGACGACGGGAGAGAAAACTGCGCTGACCCCACGCAACGCGAAGGAAAAGGTCTCTTACTTTGAGGGCCGGTTCAGCAAAGACGGCCGGGGGCTCTACGTCACTACCGACAAAGATTCGGAATTTCACCGGCTCGCGTACTTCAGTCTGAGCACCAAGGAGTATTCTTATCTGACCTCGAAGATTCCCTGGGACGTCGTGGCTTTTGATCTATCCCACGACGGCAAACGCATCGCCTTCGTAACAGATGAGGATGGCCTGGGCGTGTTGCGCCACTTCCGCACGGACAAGAAAGATATTTTGCTAGAGCCGAAGAACTTGCCTTCGGGCGTAATCGGCGGAGTCCACTGGCGTCGCGATGGACCGGAGTTGGCATTTTCCCTGGCCAACGCGCAAGGGCCGGGCGATGTTTATTCGCTCGATGTGGTCACTGGAAAGCTGGAGCGGTGGACTGACAGTGAAACCGCGGTGCCGGCAAAAGATTTTCCATCGGCGGAGCTTGTGAAGTGGAAGAGCTTCGACGGCAAAATCATCAGCGGCTTCCTCTACAAGCCACCGGCGAAGTTCACAGGAAAGCGGCCGGTCCTGGTGGTGATTCATGGCGGCCCGGAAGGGCAGTCGCTGCCATACTTTTTGGGAAGACAAAATTACCTCTTGAACGAACTGGGGATCGCACTGATTTTCCCAAACGTGCGCGGATCGACCGGCTTCGGCAAGACGTTCACGATTCTCGATAACGGATTTCTGCGCGAAGACACGTACAAAGACATCAACGCGCTCTTCGACTGGATTGGCACGCAGCCAGAGCTGGACGCCAGCCGCATCGGTGTGACCGGCGGAAGCTACGGCGGCCACATGACCCTCGCGATCTCAACGTTTTACAGCGATCGCATTCGCTGCTCTGTGGACATCGTCGGCATGTCCAACCTGGTGACATTTCTGGAGCATACCGAAAGCTATCGCCGGGATTTGCGACGCGTGGAATATGGCGACGAACGCGATCCCAAGATGCGCGAATTTCTGGAGCGCATCGCTCCCATGAACAACATCGAAAAAATCAAGAAGCCGATGCTTGTGGTTGCCGGAAAGAATGATCCTCGCGTGCCGGTCAGCGAAAGCGACCAGATTGTGGCCGAGCTGAAAAAATCCGGAACGCCTGTGTGGTACATCATGGCCAAAGACGAAGGCCACGGCTACCAGAAAAAGGCCAACCAGGATTATCAGTTTTACGCCACCGTGGAATTCCTGGAGCAATATCTGCTGAAGTAACAGAGCGTCATTCTATGGCAAAGGAATTCCCAGATCACGGCAGCCATGGAGAGTGATGGGTATCAGATCTGCTGCCGTTTCCACCGGCCGTGCCAGAAAAGCAGAATCCCGGCGCCGGCGATAGCCGTTTCCGCGATAACAATCGCGAAATAAGCGCCATTGGCCCGCAAATGAAATGGCACCGCCAAAGCATAAGCCAGGGGAATCTCCAGCAACCAGAAGCCAAAAAAATTAACGATGGTCGGTGTAACCGTGTCCCCCGCGCCATTAAACGCCTGCAGCATCACCATCCCGTAGGCATACCCGATGTTTCCGTAACTGATGATGCGCAAACACGAAACCGCAAGCGGCACTACGGCGGGATCGTTCGTGAACAGGCGGATCACTGGCTCTGCGAAAAACACGAAGAACACGCCGACGGTTCCGAGAAAAATCATGTTATACAGCCCGGTTCGCCACACAGATTGTTCAGCGCGTTCCGGTTGCTTGGCGCCGAGATTCTGCCCAACGAGCGTGGCCGCCGCGTTGCTCAAACCCCAACTCGGCAGAATCACAAAAATCACAATGCGAATGGCGATCGTATAGCCCGCAAGCGCGGCTGACCCGAACAGGCTCACGATGCGCACCAGTCCGATCCAGCTCACGTCGGCAATCGCGAATTGCAGGATGCCAGTGATAGACACGCGCACAAGCCGGAGCAAAACTCCGAGGTCCACGCGCAACCGTGAGGTGAGAATGCGAATCCGCTCCGTGCCGCGCAGCAGGCGATAAAACTGGTACAAAACGCCGATGCTGCGTCCGATCAGCGTCGCAAGGGCCGCGCCAGTCACACCGAGCTTTGGAAACGGGCCCCACCCAAAAATCAGGCAAGGATCGAGAATCAAATTAATGATGTTGGAAACCCACAACAGCCGCATGGCAATCGCAGCATCGCCGGCACCGCGAAAGATCGCGTTGTTCAGGAACAGCATCAGGATTGCGCCGCAGCCGCCCAGAGCGATGCGCGCATAGCCGGACCCTGTGGCGACAATTTGTGGCGAAGCGCCCATCAACTGCAGCAACCGCGGCGCGTAAATCCAGCACGGCACTCCTATAACCACCGATGTCGCCAGCCCGAGAACAATAGCTTGCACACCCGCGACCGCTGCGTCGGCCGGATCCTTTTCCCCGATCCGTCGCGCAACCATCGCTGTGGTGGACATGCCAAGGCCGAAACCCACGGCGATCACCAGGCTGAGAATCGATTCGGTCAGGCCGACCGTCGCAATCGCATCCGCGCCCAGCCGCCCAACCCAGAAAACGTCCACAACCGCGAACAGCGATTCCAGCACCATTTCCAGAACCATCGGGATGGCCAGCAGCACGATCGCGCGGTTTAGGCTGCCCTTCGTGTAGTCCTGGTGTGACCCGCGGATCGCCTCGCGAATCGAACCCCAAAACGTCGGGGGCGCTGAGACAGTTACAGTTTCCGGCGAACTCATATAATCCCGCGTATTTCTGCGCGAGTCCGCATGCGATGGAAAATGCTCGCGCCGCCAAAAGACACAAACAGAGAGGAGAAGAAATTCAGTTCCGCTTCAGGAGCGGATCAAAGGACAGGGATGTTACGAGGCTGAAACATGTTTCTTTCCAGACGAAGGCCAAACTAAAGGCCCGCATCAGTGAAGAGATTGTAACCCAGTAACCGGAGGTTTGCTACAAGATGGATGGAGGACACCCGTCGTACTACGCGAATCAATGTGTCGTGTTATCGCCGATTCTGATGGCGGTCCAGTGGCCGGTTGTCCCAGCGTCGTCCAGAAACGTGCCAATAATTTCTCTGCCTTTCATCCTGCCGACGAAAAAAGTTGTCCTTTTCGTCCAGCCGGACGGGGCAAATATAACGGTAAAAGCGAGAAAATCGCCCTCCTTATGTCCAAAGTCGATATCTATCGGCTCACTCTTTTCGTCCGAAACACTGCCCTTCAGCCAATCCTCGTTCGGGCCAGAATAACTGAACTCGAAGACCAGCGTAGATTTGTCGTGAGGACTTATTAATTGCGCCTTCCACTTTCCCAGATCTGCCCAGGCCCAATCGATGATCATCTCGGGAGCGGCTGCCTCGACTCGTATTGTGTCCGGCACTTCCAGAAATTCCACATCAACGTTACCGCCCTGCAGTTTGTAGAGGAAGGTTACATGAAACGTCCCTGGGTTGTGCGCGGCGAATTTCCATGTTTGAACATTCTCCTCCGCTGCCTTCTGGAGCAACGGGTGTCCAGTCTCGGCCGTAACTTCTCGTACAGACTCGCCGTCTGTGACGATTTTGACGCGCACATCGCCTTGAATCCGCGTCTGCCGCGCCAATGGTGGATAAGTCGGCGGAGCGTGCTGAATCACCTTCGGCATGGATTCAGCAGATTCTTGGGCAGCTGCGCCAGCGGTGACCGAAGACATCACGAACAGACCTAGGACGAAGCAAAAGATCCTCATCTTTTCCTCTATCAGCAGAATGATTGTGGCCCGATTCAAATGCAAGTAATCTAACCCGACTGGTAAACAGCAGAATCAGAATTTATTTACGCGTGGCGGAAAATGCTTACAGTGGAATGTTGCCGTGCTTCTTCTTAGGGTTGATATCGCGCTTGTTTTCCAGCGCCCGCAAAGAAGTAATGACCAGTTTGCGAGTATCCGCGGGCTCAATCACACCATCAAGGTACCCGCGCTCGGCAGCGACGAACGGATTCGCGAACCGGCTGCGAAATTCGGCTATTTTTTCTTGGCGGAGCTTGGCCCTTTCGCTCGCGGGAGCAGCGTTCAACTCACGCTTGTACACAATGTCCACCGCGCCTTCCGGCCCCATAACCGCAATTTCAGCGGTAGGCCACGCGTAATTCGCGTCGGTGCGAATGTGTTTGGACGCCATGACGCAGTAAGCGCCGCCGTAGGCCTTCCGCGTGATTACGGTGATTTTCGGCACCGTGGCTTCCGCAAACGCAAACAGCAATTTCGCGCCGTGTTTGATGATCCCGCCATACTCCTGCTGCGTGCCCGGCAAAAATCCGGGCACATCTTCAAACGTGATCAGCGGAATGTTGAAGGCATCACAAAATCGCACAAACCTCGCGCCTTTCACCGAAGCATTAATGTCTAGGGTGCCGGCCAGAAACGCGGGTTGGTTCGCCACAATCCCGACCGGCCGGCCATCCAGCCGCGCAAAACCCACAACAAGATTCTTCGCGAAATGCTCGTGAACCTCGAAGAAATAATGTTCGTCGACAATAGTGTGGATCACATCCTTGATGTCGTAGGGCTTCTGCGGATCCTCCGGCACTATGCGGTTCAGCGATTCTTCCCGCCGGTCGATGGGATCGTGGCTGGCGCGCCGCGGTGGATCCTCAAGATTGTTCGAAGGCAAAAAGCTGAACAACTCCCGAATCATGGCGCAGCAGTCCGCATCGTCCCGTGAAACAAAGTGCGCCACACCGCTTGTGGCATTGTGCGTCATGGCCCCGCCGAGTTCCTGCTTTGTGACCTCCTCATGCGTCACGTTCTTGATGACGTCGGGTCCGGTGACGAACATGTACGAAGTATCTCGAGTCATCAGGATGAAATCGGTGATTGCCGGCGAATACACGGCCCCGCCGGCGCAAGGTCCAAGGATCGCGCTGATCTGCGGAATCACCCCGCTCGCCAGAGTGTTCCGCAAAAAAATATCCGCATACCCGGCAAGGGAAGCCACGCCTTCCTGGATGCGCGCTCCGCCGGAATCATTCAGTCCGATCACCGGAGCGCCATTGCGCATTGCCAGGTCCATAATTTTGCAAATCTTCAGTGCGTTCGTCTCCGAAAGAGAGCCGCCGAAAACAGTAAAGTCCTGTGCAAACACATACACGAGCCGGCCATCGATGCGCCCGAAGCCCGTGACGAACCCGTCCCCCGTCGGCCGATTTTCCTCGGATCCAAAATCCACGCAGCGGTGCCGCACAAATTTATCCAGCTCTTCGAATGTCCCTTCATCCAGCAGAATATGGATGCGTTCGCGCGCCGAAAGTTTCCCCGCCTTGTGTTCCCGTTCACGCCGCTCCACGCCGCCGCCCGCCTCTGCTTCTTCAGACATGCGCCGCAACTGGTCCATGCGATCGCTGTTGAGCGGCGATTCCCAGGTAACGTGATTCTTCTCAGCCAAGACGGCCTCCGTCGGAAGGTGACTTCGCAGCGAAAATAAGCACAGCGAGATGCGTAGCCAGCCAAACCGTGCCCAGCAAAAGCACCACGCCAAGTAAAAGCTCCGCCGCAATGGCGCCGGCACGTGGCAAGGGCGATTCGATGGCGGTTACGTAGTGCGTGGCGCGCACGAGAATGACCATCGAACTCAGAGTCATGGCCACAATAAGAATTGCCGTCAGTATGGACAAAAACACATGTTTCATGGATGCGATCGCACAGTTCTGGGGCTGCAGCCAAAGGATAGCGCAATCGCAAGCAAAGCGGTATGCAGGGAAAGTGGGCAGAAACGAACGAGATCGACTCGCCGAAATCCAGTTACGAAAGTCGCGAGGAGCGCTTCAGCGTAGACCGGACCAATCGTCTGCCACAAGGATGGAATCGCTGGGATTCGCGGGATCGTACTTCACACTGGCTTGTTGCCCGGCCATCAACCGGTCAAACCGCACCTGGCTTTCCAGTCCCGTAATATCCTGCGCGGTATGGTAAGTAACGCCGGAAATCGAATAGCTGTAAGAAACCATGCAGCGCGGACGCATATCCGGCAGCGGCCGCGACCGCGAACTCAACAAGCTGCGATGTGCCTCCACAGGTGTGGCTGGGTGCTCGCTGAGCTCTACCACCTGGCCCTCCGCGATCCTGCCAATATGATTCAAATGAAGCCGGCGTTTGCGCTCTGCTTCTTCCGGATCTACGTTGGGGCGCATAAACGCGAACACCACCAACGCGATTGCCAGAATAGCTCCTGCACCTACAGCAACCATCATCTTCCAATCGGCGAGCACTTCTTTCAACGCACTACCTCTTGCGATAACAAACGTGGATTGAGTTTGGGATCGGGAAGGACTTCCGGTTCCCCCACGAAGGGATAGTTTACCCAAACAGAGTGGCCCGCGCGACGCTGACGCCAAGGCCGTGCACTGGATTACGCAACACCCCTATTCCGGCCACGGACACTTCTACAGTGTCGTTCGCGAGCAGCGGTCCCACGCCGGCGGGAGTTCCGGTAGCGATCAAATCTCCCGGCATAAGCGTCATGATGCGCGAGATGTAGCGAATCAGGAATGCCACTCGATAGGTCATTAGCGCTGTGCTGCCGGATTGCCGCGTCTGGCCGTTCACACGGCATTCCACTAGCGCGTTCATTGGATCAAGTTGCGTTTCGATATGCGGCCCAACTGGGCAAAAGCTGTCAAATCCCTTGGCGCGCGTAAATTGCACGTCGGCCTTTTGCAGATCGCGAGCAGTAACGTCGTTCACGCACGTGTAGCCGAGCACGAACGAGAGCGGGTCCGCCTCGTCGCTCAGATGCGAACACTTCTTGCCAATCACCACGCCCAATTCCCCCTCATGTTCCACACGGTTTGAAGCGCTCGGTAGCACGATGGCTTCTTCCGGCCCGATGATCGATGAAGGAGGCTTGAGGAAGAGTAGCGGCTCTTTCGGCATTTCATTGCCAAGCTCAGCGGCATGCGCCGCATAATTCCGCCCCACGCACACGATCTTCGAAGGCTCACAGGGAGCCAGCATCCGCACATTCTTCAAATCCCAGAGCGTGTGGCCTTCCACCCAGCCGCTCCACGGCAGCCCGTTGATTTCCCGTACGGCATCTGCATCCAAAAGCCCGTAAACGGGCGCGTGCGTGCGTCCAGCCGGGGTTGAAAGAGGCAGAAACCGGCAAAATTTCATGCGATGGCAACTCGCTTAGTGTGGAATGTGAGAGCTGTTCGCTGCGTGGACTCTCCAGATGATCGTACCAATCCACGAGACGGTGGCAAAGACCAAATAGCTGATTGCCCCAAGAACAAAAATATGGAAAGCACTGTAGTATTCGTCCAGCAGCACAAACTTGATGCACAGAATGCCGTACGTCAACGCCAGCATGCTCCAGCCGACCAGCCCGGAAACCAGCAGATCGCCCGGCGAGCGAAAGAAGCGCATCAGCGGGATGCAGGCCAGCAGTGCAAGCAGCGCGGCCGCAATGATATTGCGTTCCATTGCCAGAGGCTCAAGAAAAGCCACGCGATTTGCGATCAGCAGCCAGGCCGTAAAGACGAGCGAAAGCGACAGCCCGGCATAGACTCCTACACGTATACCAACATCCTTCATGAACCCGAACCAATGAATCCCTGGAAGTTCTACGGCAGTATCCATGGGTAGTGACCTCTCTCACCGGGTCTCGCCCCATTTGATGAACCCAGTTTCGGCGAAAAAGTTATGGCAATTCTGCGAGGGTGGCGGCGCTGGCTGGGCTTTCGTTGCCAGCACGGTCAACGGCCGTGACGGTATACCAATAGCGATGCCCTGCCTGAACCGAAGTGTCACGGAAGGACGGGGTGGGCAAAAGATCTGGCGTCAGCAATTGTCCGCGCGCGTTCTCACTCTCACTACGATAGACGCGATAACCGGCCACATCCGTTTCGAGATTTATTGACCAGGAAAGATCGACGGCGAACGTCCCGGGACTAGTACCGGGTAGCACCGCTGCAGCCAGATTCTGCGGAGCCGCAGGCGGGAATGTGTCCTTCGGGGTAAGAATCGCGGGTACAGAGTCTCCCGACTCAATCAGCGACCCCGCTTCATTGATTACGCTGCGAACCACGTACGCATAAGTCTTCCCAAAGTCGAAGCTGGCGTCTTCATACTCCGTTTTCGGCGTCACGGCGATCTGCAGAAGCGGCAGCTTCCACACCGCAGCGTGCAGGTCCTTCTCTGCGGCGGCAGCCGACGCCGGATCCAGTTCACCGCGGTATACGTGATACTCCTGGATCGGCGGCAGTTGCGCGCCTGCGGACGTGCTCGCGGGTGCATTCCAGCTGAGCTGAATACTTTTTTCCGTTACCTCTGCTTTCAAATCCGATATGCGCTGCGGAACCGGATAAAGATCCAGCATGACCTCATTCGAATTCTGAGAGGATTTCCGGTCGCTCACTCTGGTACGGACGCGGTAAAGAACAGTCTCGCCGGTGCGCGTGCGCAGTTCTTCCGGCTGCAGAGGTTCGGGAAACGAAACTTCACCTTGCTGCACGTAGCTGGACAGAATCGTCCCAGGCACCGTGTCCACAAGATGGAACGATCGCGGATCGGGCGTGCCATCCGGCCGCAATCCCCCGCGCCAAACTTCCAGAGTCGGAACCTGCGCGAGCCGCACGCCCAATGTGCTTTTGACAGGCAGGGCAAAGTTCAAAAGCACCGCATCGCCCAGTTGATGGGCCTTCAGATCGGTAATGGTAACCGGTATGGGCGGGGACGGCGGAGTCGGTTCACCGGGCGCGCCGCAGCCCGCCACCAGAAGAAGCATCGCAACCAAAACGCGAAAGTCGCCACCCCAGAAGCCCTTAAACCGGATGGCGCGCTCCCCCGCCTTGCACGAGTTTCGAATTTCCATTTTCGAGTTTCGGATTTTACAGGATGTACCGGCTCAGATCCTGATTCTTCACGATATCGGCCAGCTGTTTGTTGACGTAAGCCGCATCGACCTTCACCGTTTTTTTCTTCAGGTCGGGCGCTTCGAAAGAAAGCTCATCCAGAACCTTTTCCAGGATGGTGTGCAACCGCCGCGCGCCGATGTTCTCCGTTTGTTCGTTCACGCTGGTCGCAAAACGCGCGATCGCCTGTATCGCATCTTCCGTAAAGGAAAGCTTCACGCCTTCCGTGTCCAGCAGCGCGATATATTGCTTGATCAGAGCATTCTTTGGCTCCGTCAGGATGCGGACGAAGTCTTCTTCCTTCAGCGACTGCATTTCCACGCGAATCGGCAAGCGGCCCTGTAATTCCGGGATCAGGTCCGAAGGTTTCGTAACGTGGAATGCACCGGCGGCCACGAAAAGAATGTGATCCGTGCGAATCATCCCGTAGCGCGTGTTGACCGTCGTGCCCTCGATAATCGGTAGAATGTCCCGCTGCACGCCTTCCCGCGAAACGTCCGGGCCATGGCCGGATTCGCGGCCCGCCACTTTGTCGATTTCGTCCACAAAGATGATACCCATCTGCTCCGCGCGTTCCACGGCCACCCGCGTGACCTGGTCCATATCCAGGAGCTTGTTTTCCTCTTCCTGGATCAGGTATTCGAAAGCGTCTGAAACAGACATCTTGCGCTTCTTTTTCTGCTGCCCGAAAATACCGCTGAAGTTGCTCAGCATGTCCTTCAGGTTTACGTCCATTTCCTCGATGCCCTGGTTGGAAATAATCTCGAATGACGGCATGGCTCTTTCGCGCACCTCTAGATCGACAATGCGCTGATCGAGCTTGCCTTCCCGCAACTGCGCGCGAAGTTTCTCTCGCGTGCGCTTGGTCTGTTCCCGCTGAGCGGCCAGTTCGCTCTCGGAAGTCCCTTCGGCCGGCGGCGGAGGGGGAGGCAGAAGCAGGTCGAGGATGCGCTCTTCAGCGGATTCCTCGGCGCGATCGGCAACTTCGTCCAGCTTCTCTTCGCGCACCATGTCGATGGAAGTCTCCACCAGGTCGCGCACCATGGATTCAACGTCGCGCCCCACGTAGCCTACTTCCGTATATTTCGAAGCTTCCACTTTCACAAACGGGCACCCGGCCAGCCGGGCCAACCGCCGGGCAATCTCCGTCTTGCCAACGCCTGTGGGACCAATCATCAAAATGTTCTTTGGCAGAACGTCTTCGGCAATTTCCGGCGGTAGCTTCTGCCGTCGCACGCGGTTCCGCAACGCCACCGCCACAGCTCTCTTCGCCGCGGCCTGACCGACGATGTACTTGTCGAGTTCCTTTACGATTTCGCGCGGGGTCATGTCATCCAGCGCGGGCAGCAGTTGTTCTTCCTCCTCCGGGCGGCCATTGCCGTTGGCGCCCGGGAAGAGCGTAATTTCTTTATCAGACTTGCTGGTCATTTCGTTTCGATTCCTTGCGTGCGCCCGGTTGCTGTTGCGGCGCCTTCCTTAAATTTCCTCGACGGTAAAATTAGCGTTGGTGTAAATGCAAATCTCGCTGGCGATGCGCATCGCCTCCAGGGCGAGTTCCTTCACGGCCAGCTTCGAATGCTTCAACAGCGCGCGAGCCGCCGAAAGCGCATACATGCCGCCGGACCCGATCGCGCACAGTCCGTCGTCTGGCTCAATCACATCTCCATTGCCGGAAAGCACAAACGTGGCTTTCGCATCCGCCACGATCAGCAGCGCTTCCAGGTGCCGCAGCGCGCGGTCTTTGCGCCATTCCTTGGCCAATTCCACCGAAGCTTTCTGCAAATTGCCGGAATGTTCCTGAAGCTTGCCTTCGAATCGTTCGAACAGGGAAAGCGCATCCGCCGTCGAACCGGCAAATCCCGCCAGCACTTTATCGTTGTACAGTCGCCGCGTTTTCCGGGCCGTATGTTTCAGAACGTGATCGCCGAGCGTCACCTGCCCATCGGCGATAAGCACCACTTTTGCTTCCTTGCGTATGCACAGCACGGTTGTACCGTGCAACTGCGTGTCTCCCGCGCCATTTCGCATCCTCCAAGTATACCGCGACCCCGCATTTGGGTCATGGCGCCGTCGCAGCGCCGCGCCTTCAGGCCGGCATCTTGGGTTTCTAGTTGCAGCCGACACGTATCCAACTAAAGCTTCACCGCAAGCAAAACGAACTACTCTCAATGTTCGATCTGGATCCTCTAATTCAGAGGAATTTCGTGGAACGAAAGCACCTTATACATTAACGGCCCCTGCGCGCTTTGCACCGTACAACTGCTGTAATTGATCCCGAAACCGGGGGTGCTGCCATAACTCGTCTGGCTGCCAAAAAACGCCGGCCCAAGTGAGGTACCGCTCAGAAGATTGCCACTCGAGTCGCGCGTCTGCGCCACGAACACGGCTCCGTTGAAACCTCCCGAGCCGTTCTTGCTCGCAGAAAAAATGCCCTGCCCCACCACCAGCACAATTCCATTCCAGCTCGCATCAGGATCGTAATAAAGCGTGCCGGTCACAAGTAGTAGCCCAAAACCGGAGTTGTGCCATCCGCTCAGGTTCAAATTTCCGTTCACCACGATCGTCATCGGACTTGCTGCCGACATCAACGGCGCCTTCGCCGAAATATCGGCCCCCGTAACCGAGCCCGTGAGCACCAGGTCAGCGCTGTTCTCGATGTCTTGCATTACCGCATCCAGGGAAGCAGGCGTCAACCAGCTCTGCCGCAAAATCGAACTCGGGTACCCGACATTCAGATTCGAAACGCTAGGTGTCGTCGCCGTATAGGGAGGTGGTGTGCTCGAAAGCGGCGCCCCCGGGTAATACTGCGCATCAGTCGGCGGCGAATTCACCTCCCCGAGAACAGAAGTTGTATCCGTTGCATTGGCCGCTCCGATGGATGGGACTGACCCCGGAAGAGCCGGAGGTGCAGGCGGATTGCATGTGTCTACTCCGTTGATTTTGAAAGCTGGCGTTCCCGGAGCCTGGTAAGTCACTCCATTACCATCCAGCGTGAGCGCCGCCGGAAAATTCTGATCCGCCGCGTCCGGCGAAATAATCAACGGCGCCACAACATACTGCAACAGCCGCTGTCCCCCATTCGGCGCAACCGCCAGCGCCGTAATCTCCAGTGCCTGCACTGCCGTTTGGGGTACAGGGGGTGAAGATACGATCAGACCAGGTGAAGGTCTGCCGGTGGACGTATCAACATGGGTTGGGTCGTAGTATAGAGGGTATGTGCTATCAATTGTGCCGCTGCTATCGACGTCGACTTGTAGCGCCCATTCGGTTACCGCATTGATCCGCACCCATTTATAGCTCGGGCCCGGTAAGGAAGCCAAAGGTACCGGAGAGACCGACGGAATCTGTTGAACTGTCGCGACGGAGAGCCCCGATGGAAACTCATGGATGTATTCCGTGTCCGGGTAATAAGCCGGATTGCTGCTCGTCGGGTCCACAGTTTCGCCCGAAGCTGGGTTAGTGATGTACAAAACTTGCGTCAGGCTCCACAGATTCGGATAACTATTGCCGTTGTTGATGAAGTCCGGATTCTTCCACAGCAAACGGCCACGCGCCTCTTCCAGCCCAGCCACGCCAGCGTAATAAGCTGTAGTGGCCGTCCGGTAGTTTCCCGCCAGGGAGCTGTCGGTTCCCGTCGACACGACGAGCGCAATGGCCACGACGCTGATCAAAAGCAACGCAAAAATCGCGATGAGCATAGCTGCGCCAGACTCAGTCGGCCTTCTCATTCTGCGCGTTGTTAGCTTAACCTTCATTCAACTCGATCCTTCAATTTGACGGGTTGGATCGGTGGCCCCGGCCGGTTAATTCGATCAATTGCAATGCGTGGGTCTGCGCATCTGCCTGCGGAGTCTTCACGATCAAAACGATATCCACGTCACTGATATTCTGCGGTGCGTTATATCCCGTCGCCAATGTACAGGATTGAGGGCCTGACGGAGTGGCGCAAGTGTATTGAAATACCGGCACCGCGCCGCCCGAAAACATCGTAGGGTACTGCGCGGTGATTTGGCTCAGCAGCGGGTCGGGCACATTATTCATTACGTTTTCCACAAACGGGGTCATTGCCGTCGCCAAAGAAGTAGCTGTGACCGGATCGGCCCCAGCGATTTTGGGGACTACCGTACGGTAAAGAGTTGTGCCGCTGAGTTGGTAGCGAATCCAGCTGACCCCGCTTCCGATATTTGTTTCCACGATTAGGTCGAAATCTCCGGGCGTCGGACTACACGTTAAACCGACCTGGCACGTGGTAGGAGGTGTGTTCGTATACCCGGGATCCCACGCGAACGGGCTTAAGGCATAGTTAGCGGGAAACGAAGCTTTGGAAAACATTCCCAGTGACGGATAGCCCGACATGTTGATGTCCCGGACTATCTGGTCGATTCCCAACCGTGCTTCCTGAAACGAGCCCGACATCTGCGCCTGGCTGCTATACCTCTGCTGGCTAAGTTGCAGAAGTGCAAACATCGCACCGCAAATCACCAGAAAAATCGCCATCGCCACCATCAGTTCCAGAATCGTGAAGCCTCGGACCTTGGCAGATGGTCGCATCATCGCTACTTTTCCAGAATTACGTCGAGAGTAACCGGATAGGTCGGCGAACGCATGCCACGCCGAAAAACTCCCAGGATAATCCGCCGCGAAATGGGTACTCCCGAAGTTGGGTTGGTATTCATAATCACCGCCCATCGCACGTCGGTCGTAGTGCCCTCGGGATCGTTCGGGTCGCTATACGTAAAGCTGTAGTTCGCCACGGGTGACGCGGTGAAATCGATGATCGGCGAATTCTGGAAGAGGACCACGGGGCTGCCGACCACCGTCTTGGGCAAAGTCGGGTCGCCCAACTGGCATATTTGGCTCAACGGACAAACAATCCCATTCGGATCGGTGTACGAAGTTGCCGTCAGCGGTTGCTCCCTCATCGCTTCCAATACCTTTTGTCCAAACACCAGCGCGGTGCCGTCATTGCGATTGTTCGAACTCAACATCACCGAAGCGGGCACAAGCTGTGCCACGGCAACCAGGCCCACAATCACAATCGCCGTCGCCATCAGCATTTCCACCAGCGTGAATCCCTGCTGGCCGGCAAAACGTTTACCGTGTTTGCGAACTGCCTTCACTTGCACTCTTTTGCCTCACTGCTGTTGTTGCCAATTGCCGCTGGCATCCGAAGTCCACATTTGCACCGAACCAGCCGGTAACAGCAAAACCGCTCGATACCCTGCTTCCGGTGCGCTGCTGGCCAGATAAAACACAGTGACGTTCGTCGGCGGAATCACCGCCCCTCGCGCGTCAAACTTTACAGTCGATCCGCTGGGCGACGGGGACGTCGGCACCAACAAACCAAGCGCAGTAAATAGTGTCGAAATCCCCGGAACCGTTCCACTGTCGACCAGATTTCCACTGGTCCCCAGCAAAATAGTCTTCTCCGTCGGGTCCAGCTGGTTATTTCGGTTCGAATCCGCCCACAAGCTGGTCATCCCGGGATTCGTCGCAGACGGCTGAATAATGCAGTTGATCGGCTGATTCAACCGAATTGCCTCATACCGCGTCAAAAGCATCATGTCCTTCACCTGCGTGGCGGCGTTCGACAGCTGGTACGAATGATAAGCGCGCAGGAATGCGGGTAAGCCTACGGCAATCAGGATCATGGCGACCGCAAGCGTGACCACGAGTTCCGTAAGGCTGTAGCCAGGGCTCCGCTTCACTGACGCACACAAATCGAGACCGTTCCCCTCTCAAAACAAAGGAAATCAAGTGAACTTCAACTACCCCGGGAACAGACTAACGCCAACACGCTGGACTGGGGCTATAAAGTAGCAGGGATTTGGCTAGTTAGATAGGCGTTGCCATTGTGGGTAATATTCACACTTTTACCAGAAAAATAACCCGTGTGCGCACTGAGCTTCACCATTTTACTAGTTCTGCGCCTTGGTTTTGTGCCCGGATTCCTTGAACTTCTTCTCCAGTGACTCTTCAGTGAAAAAATCCGCGGGCAGATTGGGAGCATTCGTGCAGGAAGTGTAAAAAATCTGGTGTGTGCGCCTGCCGTTGCGCTCGCGCGTCACCTGCATGGGCGTCTGAATGCCCTGCATCTCCTGGTAGTTCGAATAAATGGTCACGTCTTCGTCTTTATCGTGCATTTCTTCATTCGGCGTGATCGCAATCGTCCGCAACGGCAGGTGAGACATCCGGTCCAGCGCCAGCCGCACCGTTCGATCTTGCTCGTCGCTGAAGTCTACCCACTCCACTTCGCGCATGTCAGAAATGCCGAACCCGGCATAATGCAGGAAAACTCCTTCTTCGTCAGCTCGATGCAGCAGAAGATTGCGGAGTTGGCGCTTCATCGACGCCTGAAATTCCGCCACCACGGTTGCGTCGGCCTCGTTCACCCCGCCCCTGTCCATGGTCCAGCCCTTATCCCCATCGAACAATTGAATAAACTCGCCGCCTTTGACCGGCAAATTTCCCCATAGAACCGCAAACAGTCCACCCTTGGTGGTTTTCACCACGTATTCGGTCCGATTCTTGTCGGGAAATTTCCAGTAACTGCGCATCATCGAATAGCCCAACGTGCCGCCGTTGCGATCGAACTGCGCCACCCGGCCGTTGCAATCGCTTTCGGACTGGTCGCGATACAGGCTGCCGCCCAACGCATCAACGGATTGCTTTAACAGTTGCTTGGCCTTGGCTTTGTTCTGATCGAGGTCCATCGTGTCCGGATTTTGCTGCGAAGCTGCGGATAGCAGCAATCCGGAGACAAAAACAAAAAGCCCCGCCAAAACCACCTGACCGCATTGGCGTGCGTTTAACCGCACAACACCGAGCCTCCGTTCACGTTCAAAACTTCGCCATTGATGAAGTTCGCCAGGTCCGACGCCAGAAACAGAATTGGCCCAGCCACTTCCTCCGCCGTAGCCGGACGCCCGATCGGAATCACGCTCGCCGCCATCTTTTTTCCGGCTTTGGTATGCAGCACAGGGTTAGACATGTCCGTGGCCACCCATCCAGGTGCCACGCTGTTTACCAGAATCCCGTGCCTCGCCAATTCCGTGGACAAGCCCTTGGTCAAGCTGATGATCGCTCCCTTGGACGCGCCGTAATGCGTGTGAAGCGATTCGCCCCGTTGTCCCGCCGTGGAGCTGATGGGAATAATCTTCCCCGACTTTTGCTTGATCATTTGCGGCACCGCGAAGTGAATCACCGAATAAACGCTCTTCAGGTTGATGCGGATCATGTCGTCCCACTGTTTTTCCGTCATTTTCTCGATGGGCAGGTCTTCCAGGTTCCAGATGCCGGCGTTGGGCACCAGGATGTCCAGCCGCCCCAGCCGGTTGATGCAGTGCTCCACTAGCTTGCGATTGTCCTCATGTTTCCCCACATCCGCCTTGAACGCTTCCACCCTCGTCCCGTGCTTGGCCGCCTCCTGCTCGATTTGACGCGCCGCATCCTTCGCCGAGTTGTAACTGAAAACCACGTCCGCGCCGGCCTGCGCAAACATTTTAACCGCCGCCGCGCCGATGCCCCGGGAACCCCCGGTGATGAGTGCCGCTTTTCCTGCCAGTGAGATCATGTTTCCCCCAATATTCTGAATCGTGAACGACAAAAAGCGGTTGGACCCAATTGCGATAGCTCAACTACCGCTGCCCACTACGATTGCAATGTGGACGCTCGGCGTGCTCCCCGTGCCGCGAACACCAGATCCGAGAACAGCCGGTCTGCAAGGGCGTCGCCGCGCATGCGTTCGGGATGCCACTGAACCCCAATCACCCAATTGGCGTCGCCGGTCCACTCCACGGCTTCCACAACGCCGTCGGCAGCCAGCGCGGTGATCCGCAGTTGACGGCCGGGCTTGGCAACGGATTGGTGATGCGAGCTGTTCACCACTCCCTGCGTGGAACCTGCCAGCTTGGCCAACTGGCTCTCCGGCGTGAACCGCACCTCGTGTCGCGGGTCGTCCGCCGGAACAGGTTGGATATCCTTCTTCCGGTGTGGCAGAGAAGTGCTTGTCTCCGTCCATACGTCCTGGATCAGCGTCCCCCCGAGGAACACGTTCAGCAGCTGGCACCCATAGCAGATGGCCAGCACCGGCTTCTGCTCGGCGAATGCATGCCCAAGGATCGCCTTATCCGTGTCCTCCCGGGCCAGGTCAGGGGCCTCGGATTGGCCGCGATTGGAGGCACCATATTCGTTGGGGTTGACGTCCGCCGGACTGCCTGGCAACACGAACCCCTCCAGCCCCGCTATCTCCTGCGGCAGGGCCTCTGGATGTGCCAGAGACAGCAATACCGCCTCACCCCCGGCCTGCTCCACCGCTTCCATATAATCGCGGATTTTCGGTAAGTTCCCGGCAACCTCTTCTTGCGACGTCCGCCAGGGGATGCCGATCCGCGGTCGGTTTGGGCCGATGGGTGTCATGGAACCCAGAATCGTAACATTGGGCGGGAAGGGCGGCAACCAACCTCCTGTAGCGCAGGGCGAGCGCTTTTTTGCGAACCCTGCGTCGTTCTCCTTTCGCGCTCCTTCCGCAGGGTGCCCTACATGCCGGTGTTGCACGAGGGTTCTTGGGGTGTCATGCGCATGTAGGGCTCACCGTCCGAGGCTGGCCGTTCATTTCATGCATAACCCACCGCCATACCGGCCGAAAAAACTACCGGTCAAAGGTAGAATGATCGAACCAACGGCCGAAAAAACGCGTCTTGCAAGGCGAGGCGAGGAAGCGGCGATGGCTTAGGAGGCTACGAGATCATGACAGATCTTGGAAATATCAAAATCCTGTTCATCGCCGGATTCGGTCCCATCGTTGCAGACGGCGCGGCCAGCCAGAAATTCTACCGGCAGATTCTTGGCATTTCCTTCAAGGAAGAAGACGGCGGCTATCTCCACACCGGAGATCTGCCGGGAGCAAAAAGCTTCGCGCTGTGGCCCCTGCCCCACGCAGCGCAATCTTGTTTCGGCAAAGACGTTTGGCCCAGTGAATATCCAGTTCCTCAAGCTTGGCTCGAATTTGACGTGGAGAATGTCGAGGCAGCTACAGCGGAACTCGAAGCAAAGGGCTATCAGGTCCTACTAAGAAACAAAAAGGAACCCTGGGGTCAAACTGTGACCCGCATGCTCAGCCCTGAAGGCCTGCTCCTCGGGATCACCTTCACTCCATGGATGCGCGAAGGGAAATAAGGACAGCGAAAATCGCCCAAACGCCTAGGGTTTTCTGACTCACTTCATTGCGTGGCTGTCGAGGATCGGTTGATCGTGGCCAAGCAGTGCCCGCGCAGAGCCGCCGTTGAGATCGAACACGACAACTTCGTTTTCACCGGCATGAAGCCACGGCCCCGGCACATACAGGGTTTTCTGCGGCCCGATATTCCAGATTCGCCCAAGCGGCCGGCCATTCAGCCACACTTCACCTTTGCCGAAGGCGCTCGTGTCAAGAAATGTGTCGGCCGGAGCGTCGGTCCGGAATGTCGCCCGGTAGAAGCATGGGCCAGCGCAGTCCGTGCCATTGAAAGCCAGTTTTGCTGGGTCAGTCATGGGGATGGAGTAAATATTCCAGCCAGCCAGTGGCTTCCCAACAAGAGTGACCTGTTTTGTAATTCCTTTCCGTTCGCCGCGGAGCACCACATTGAAATTAATGCGCCCGGTATTCTCGACAAGGATGTCCAAGCGTCCGCCAGAAGCAGGTACTTTCAACCGAAGATGATTCTGCGCGACCCGCCGATCGAGCGTGCCAACAAGTTTGCCGTCCAGATAAATTTGCGCGTAATCGTGCAGTTCGTCGAGGACAAGATCGCCTTCCACGGGACCGTCGAGCTGCTTGCGATAAAGAATGTACCCGTAAGCCTGGTCGAGATCCTCCATGCTCAGCGCTTGTTCGGAGCGGACCGGCGCGGGCAACACTTTCCAAAGAGAGACGGCCTCCTCCAGCTTGAATTCCGGGATTTTTATAGCTGGTGCGACAGTCGGGACCGCGGGTGGAGTAGTGCCAGTAGCCTTGGCGATGACGTCTCGGAAGCTGACATATTTCAGCGTAGGCCGCCCGCTCTCGTCCAGCGGTGCGTTGTAATCGTAGCTCGTAACGTCCGGCTCGTAATTCTTTCCGTCGCTGTTCGCCCCATTCATCCAACCAAAGCTCGTGCCCCCGTGAAACATATACAGGCTCACGGAATATCCCTGCCGCAGCATCCAGTCCAGATTCGCCGCTTCGTTCGCGGCGTTCGTTACTCCGTGCTTACCGCCCCAATGATCGAACCAGCCATCCCAGAATTCGCTGTTGAAGTAAGGCCCATTCGGCCGCAGTTTCTTCAGCTTGGCGAACTCTTCCTGCGCCGCTCCCGCATCCCCGCCGCCAAAATTAATTCCCACTGGCAAATCCGGCAGCGAGCCGGCTGCAACCTCATCCGCGCCGTCCGCGGTGTAAAGCTGCGATTTCGTGAAGCCTGCCTCCACGAGCATGCGGTGAATGTCTTGCATGTATGCATGATCGTCGCCGAACGATCCGTACTCATTTTCCACCTGCACCAGGATAATCGGCCCGCCATTGCCGATTTGCAGCGGCGCCAGTTCCTGCCCCAACCGGTGAATCCACCGAGCCGCGGGTTCCATGAATTTGGGATCGCGGCTGCGCACGGTCGTCGAATGATCCTTCAGCAGCCACGCCGGAAACCCGCCAAATTCCCATTCCGCGCAGGCGTACGGGCCCGGTCGCAGGATCACGTACAATCCCTCCTGCTGGGCTTCCCGGATAAATTCCGCCACATCCAGATTGCCAGAGAAATCGTAAACGCCGGGCCGCGGCTCGTGCGTGTTCCAGAAAACATAAGTAGTCACGGCGTTCAGGCCCATCGCTTTCGCCATTCGAAAACGGGCGCGCCAGTAATCGCGAGGGATGCGCGCGTAGTGCATCTCGCCGGAAATGATGCGAAACGGTTTTCCGTTCAGCAGGAATTGCCCGTCGTGCACCGTGAACGTACCGGGAGCGGGCTGGGCCTGCTGTGCCGGAGTGATTGCAGCGCCGACCAGCAGCAAAGCGCAGAAGAAAAGACCTAGGTATTTGCAGGGCATGGTCTCAGTTTGCCAGCGGCCGTGCGCCCTGCCAAGAGTCAAGCGCGGTTCGCCAAAGTCTCCGGTAGCGCTTGCTGCAGGCAATATTCGGGGCGCTGGAAAAACGCAGGAAGCTCTGCCAGCCGTTGCTGCAATTTTTCGAACTTGTCGGCGCGGACGGTCACATGCCCCAGCTTTCTTCCCGGCCGCGGCGATTTTCCGTAAAGATGCAAGTGCGTGTTCGGTGCGCGTAGCACTTCCGCCGCTTCGGGCAGTTCGCCGATCAGGTTCACCATCGCGGAATAACCCACGGTTGCAGTCGAGCCCAACGGCATGCCAAGAATGGCCCGCAGATGATTTTCGAATTGGCTTGTCGCCGCTCCTTCGATCGACCAGTGCCCCGAATTGTGCACCCGCGGGGCAATTTCGCTGGCCAGCAGCTTCTCGCCAAGTTGAAACAGTTCCAGGCAGATCACTCCGGCGTAATCGAGCGCTTCCAGTATCTTGCGCGTGGCTTCTTCGGCCGTTTGCTGCAGTCCATCAGCAAGCCGCGGTGCTGGCGCCAGAGACAAACGCAGAATCCCGCCGCGATGATGATTTTCAACCAGCGGGTAAAACACGGTTTCGCCCGTTCGGCTCCGCACTCCCAGAATCGAAAGCTCGCGCGTGAAAGCCACGAATTTTTCCAGGATCATCGGAACGTTAGGAAATTCGGCCCGCGCTCGCTCCGCGTCTTCAGCCGTGCGCAGCAGCCATTGCCCCTTGCCGTCATAGCCCAGGCGGCAGGTTTTTAACACCGCGGGCACGCCCACTCGCTTCAGCGCCGCATCGAATTCTTCTGGTTTTGAAATTTCCGCAAAATCGGTAGTCGGAATCCCAAGGCGCTGGAACAGACGCTTTTCCCTCCGGCGATCCTGCGCCTCTTCCAGCGCCGCCGGCGCGGGATAAACCGGAACGCGTTCCGCCAGGAATCGCGCCGCCTGCACCGGCACATTTTCAAATTCGTAGGTTGCCACTTCCAGGCCGTGCGCAAATTTCTCCAGCGCCTGCTCGTCGGTGTACTCCGCCGTCACGCGGTGCGCGATCCTCCCCACCGGTGCCTCCGGCGACGGGTCGAGAAAACGGAAACGCAGCCCCAGCGGATAGCCGGCGAGCGCCAGCATGTATCCAAGTTGCCCGCCGCCCAGGATGCCGATGGTCATGCGCTCTTTTTCCTTTTCGATTTTGCAACGGGGCCATTGCTTTTTGTAACCGCCAGAGCAACTTTGGCGGGATCGGGCGTAGCCAGAACTTTCGCGGTTTGCGACTGGCGGAACTGACGCAGCGCTTCTCGAATTTCCGGATATTTGTTGCCCAGCATGGCCGCCGCCAGCAATGCCGCGTTGATGGCTCCTGCCTTTCCGATGGCCAGCGTGCCAACGGGAATTCCGCCCGGCATTTGCGCGATTGAAAGAAGCGAATCAAGTCCTTTGAGCGCCTTCGACTCCACAGGCACGCCCAGCACCGGCAAAACCGTCTTCGAAGCGGTCATCCCGGGCAAGTGCGCCGCCCAGCCCGCCCCGGCAATGATCACTTCAATCCCGCGTTGTTCCGCCGAAGAAGCGTATTCGAACAGCAAGTCCGGAGTGCGATGCGCCGAAACCACGCGCGTCTCATGGGGGACGCCCAATTCTTCCAAGGTTTTGGCCGTGTGCTCCATGGTATCCCAATCCGAAGTGGATCCCATGATGATCCCAACCAGCGGTTTCTTGGAGTCAACAGGCATGTGCGCGCCATTCGTCATGATCGGCGAATTTCATCCTTAGCCAAAAACAGAACGCCGGCCAAGTGGCCGGCTCAACCTCGCAACAAACCCTAATTCTACGGCCTTTTCCCACCCGATGCGACTGGTCGTTTCCCATGCTCTTTCCACGTGTGGCGGAGTTGCCCCACCAGGTAGAGCGAGCCGGTAACGAAGATCGCGTCATCCGGGCGCGCCTGCGCAAACACAACATCAAGCGCCGCTTCAGCATTGTCGATAACTGAAAAGTGCGAAGCGTGATGGCCGGCCATTTGCGCCAATTGCGAAGCGCTGACGGCGCGCGGGTTATTCGGCTGAGTAAAAATAACCTCGGTAGCGAGAGGGAAGAGCAACCCAGTAACCTCGTCAACGGCCTTATCGCGCATAGCCCCATAAATAAGAAAAATACGCCGCCCAGCAAAATTTTCTTCCAGGAATTGCGCAAGTTCCCGAGCGGCGCCGGGATTGTGCGCCCCATCAAGATACAGGTCCGGCTGGGATTGCAGTTTTTCCAGCCGCCCTGGCCACTGCGTCTCGGCAATCCCGCGCTCAATATTCTCATCCGAAACGCGAAAGCCCTTCGCTTGCAGCAGCCGTGCGCAAGCCACGGCATTCAGCGCATTCTGCCGTTGGAATCGTCCCGGTAGTTGGGGAGCAATCAGAAATTGCGTTCCCGTCGCCAACTCCGTCACGTCCGCACGAACGTACCCGCCTTCCATGCTCTCTTCCTCAATACGAAACGCTTTCGCTGTTTCCACGACCGTGCAATGCAATTCCGCCGCACGCGTTAGCAAAACTTCACGAGCTTCCGGAAGTTGCGGTGCGCTTACCGCCGGCACGCCATGTTTCAGAATCCCCGCCTTTTCCCCGGCGATTTCGCGCAGCGAGTGCCCAAGAAAATTCTCATGGTCGAAATCAATCCGCGTGATGATGCTTGCGACAGGCGTGATGATATTCGTAGCGTCCAGCCGCCCGCCAAGCCCCACCTCGATAACGCCAAATTCCACCCGTTCCCGCGCAAACACTTCAAACGCCAGTGCCGTCACGCATTCGAAGTAAGTGGGATGAGCCCGCAGCTTGCCCTCGGCCAGCAGTTCTTCGATCACCGAGTGGATTCGCGTGAACGTGCCCGCGAACACCTCGTCGCTGATTTCCACGCCATTAATTCGAAAACGCTCGTTGATCCGCTCCAGGTGTGGCGAAGTATTCAGCCCTGTCCGAAAACCAGCGCCACGCAAAATGGATTCAACAAACGCCGCGGTCGAACCTTTGCCATTTGTTCCAGCGATATGAATCGTAGGATAAGCGCGGTCGGGCCGGCCCAGCCGCTCCAGCAGCACCGTCGTATTTTCCAGATCGAATTTCGCAGTCGCCGCTTGCGTAGGCGCAGCCAATTCGCGGCCAAGAGACAGCAGATAACGGACCGCGCTCGCGTAATCCATTTCAGGAAATCAGCAGATCGAGAGTGTTGGCAATAAAACCCTTCATGTCCTTGCGGTGGACGACGGCGTCAAGGAAGCCGTGCTCAAGAAGGAATTCAGAACGCTGGAAACCTTCGGGGAGTTTCTGCCGGATGGTCTGCTCGATCACCCGCGGCCCGGCAAATCCGATCAGTGCGCCTGGTTCGGCGATGTTCAGATCGCCCAGCATCGCAAAACTCGCGGTGACTCCGCCCGTTGTAGGGTCGGTTAGCACGGAGATATACGGCAACTTCTCATCGTCGAGCCGCGCCAGGGCAGCCGCCACCTTCGCCAACTGCATCAGGCTGATCGTGCCCTCCATCATGCGCGCCCCGCCGGAACAGGAAACGATAATCAGCGGCTGGCGGGTGTCCATCGAAAGCTCAATCGCTCGCGTAACTTTTTCTCCGACCACCGCCCCCATCGACCCGCCAATAAATCCAAATTCCATCGCGCAACACACCACGGGCTTGCCGTTCAGTTGCCCTTCCGCGGTAATGATCGCGTCGTTCATCTGCAATTTCTTTTGCGCGTCCTTGATGCGCTTCGCGTACGGCTTCGTGTCCACGAATTTCAACGGATCGGTGGAGACCATCCCTGCATCATGTTCCGTCCACTTGCCGTCCAGGAGCATTTTCAGTCTCTGCTTCGCATCCATCCGGAAGTGGAACTGGCATTTCGGGCACACCAGCAGGTTTTCTTCCAAATCCTTTCGGAACACGATCGCCCGGCAAGACTCGCACTTCACCCACAAGCCTTCCGTGCGCACGCGCCGCTCTTCCGGAGGTGTGGGCTGATCGATCGATTTTTTGTCGCGTTTAAACCAAGCCATGACGAACAGTTCAAAGTCCTAAGTTATTAGTTCTAAGTCAACCCAGCGTAGCAACAAAATAGCCCTACTTAAAACTTATGACCAAAAAACTTATAACTTAACCTCAATAGTCGATTCCCCGCTGCGCCAGTATACCCTTGGTGTACGGGTGTTTCACTTCTTTCATTTCCGTAACAAGATCGGCCTGTTCCACCAGCAACGGATGCGCGTTTCGCCCGGTACAAATCACATGCACTTGCTCCGGCCTGCCCTTTAACGCTTCCGTCACCTTTTGCGCGTCCAGCATCTTGTAGCTGATCGTGTAATTAATTTCGTCCAGAATCACCAGGTCGTACGTCCCGCTGTAAATCGCCGCGCGCCCCGTTTCCCAGCACTCCTCGGCCATGCGAATGTCCTCCGGATCGGTTTCCGCGCCGCCGATTTTCACGAATCCGCGGCCCATGGGTCGAATTTCGAATTTATCGTCGCCCAGCATTTTCGCCGCGTCGAGTTCGCCGTAGTGCCACGAGCCTTTGATGAACTGCACCATCAGCACGCGCAATCCTTGTCCCACAGCGCGAAACGCCGTGCCTAGCGCGCAAGTCGTCTTCCCCTTGCCGGGTCCGGTGTAAACAATCAGCAAGCCTTTTCCCTCCGGCATCGTTTCTGTCCCCAGTAATGTGTGCGCAATCGCAGTGGAAGAATTCCAGTGTGCGCAGTCCTAAACGAAACGTCAAGTTGACCGCTACTTAGTGAAATATCACCTGCATGGATTCGAAATCGACGGTAACCGCGTGGCAACGAAGAAACAAGCGCTTGGGGCGCACATGCGCGAACGTTCCGTGAATCCGTCGAGAACTACAAACTCAATTTCTCCACCAGCGCCGCAACAATCTGCCGCACATGTTCCAGCGCCATTTCATTTAGCGGTTCATTCGGGAGCGCCTTCGGATCTTTCAGCACGATCCACAATCCCGGGCGATACACTTCCTCATCCCCAGGGCAGATCGCTCCCGTCAACTGCGCAATCTCCAGATGAGAAATGCCGCTCAAATCCAGATCGAGAAAATGCGATCCGTCCGGGCTAGCCGGAGGATGCGCCACAAGATCGGTCAGAATCCCGCGCGCGTCGTCCACCAGGTCGCGAAATCCCTGCGACACCAGAATTCCGTCGATGTCCCGCGGCGTCGGCTGTTCCACCTGCTCCAGATCGTAATCAGGTAATGGCTTCGTCAGCGGGATTTCAATGGCAACGGATGGTTTGTTCTTGTCCGGGGCAATGCGCATGGACATAAAGTGTCCCGCCAGTGGCGTGTTCACGCAACACCTAAAAATACCGATGTTCGCGCTGCACAAACCCGCATGCCTAGGCGTTACTTGGGGTAAGGACTGCCGGACAGGGTCGCGAAAGCGCGGTAGATCTGTTCGGCCAGCATCACCCGCGCAAGTTCATGGGAATAAGTCATGGCGCTGAGCGATATCTTCTGCTTCACGCGCTCGCGCAGTACGTCAGAAAAACCGTCGGCGTCCCCGCAAACAAAAATAATTTCGCGTGTGCCCCGGTCGCGTTGTTCCCCGATCCACTTCGCAAACGCGGCGGAATCGTAAA
Source organism: Candidatus Acidiferrales bacterium (assembly GCA_963709705.1). GTDB lineage: Bacteria > Acidobacteriota > Terriglobia > Acidiferrales > UBA7541 > Acidiferrum. Next base: position 517,020 of record CAVPXU010000006.1, on the reverse strand, counting down.
CCTTGCCGCCTGCATCCAGCAACAACATGGTTGCGGCGCGGTCCGCGTCCAATTTCTTCACCGCGGCTTCCGCGTCGCGCACTTCCGTAATCTCTAAGGAGCAAGATCGGCTGATACGTTTCACATAATCGTCAAGCACGGCATTTATCTCTGGTCGCCGCGTTTTCCCCAGCATCAACAGGCGAATCTTCATGACGGGAGTCTACCGCCCTCCGTCTTGCACGGAAAAAAGTTTTGTTCGGAAAGCAAAATGCGATCCAGCGCAGCCGACTTAAGGCTGAAGATAATTCTCATCCGGAGCCGAATGCCGCGCTGGAGAATCCGGCTCATCCGCAAGCACCAGCGAGGAAGCCGCGCGCCATAGCCGCTCCAGATCGTAATAACGCCGCGCCTGCTCGCCAAACACGTGCACGATAAAGCCGCCAAAATCCAGCAGTGCCCATTCGGCCGAGCGTTGCCCTTCGCGATGTTCGGGCGTGCGCTTCATCTCGCGATACAGCACTTCTTCGATTTCATTGCAGATAGCCTGCAATTGCGGAGTGCTATGCCCTGTGCAGATCACGAAATATTCCGTGAACGCGGCGTGCCCGCTCAGATTCAGCACGGTGATGCCACCGGCTTTCTTGCTTTGCGCGGCTTCGACAGCCAGCCGCACAGCTTGGGGGAGCGATTCCAGGTTCACCGGTACAATCCTTGTTTCAAAATGTATTCCTCCACGCGGGCAGACACAAGCCCGTGAATCGATTGGCCGCGATTCGCTTTGCGGCGGATATCCGTAGCGCTGGCCTCACTCGCCACATTTTCCAACAGGTACACTGTGGTGCGTTGCAGTCGCGCCACCACCGGAGAGCCGTGCGCCACCGGATCCTCTTCCTTTTCCTTCTTATCGCGCGAAGCGTCGGGCGCCGCATGCAAATCCGGTGGAATCACCAGGCGCAGCGCTTCCAGCCGGATTCCCGGCCGGTTCGCAATCACGAAATCGCACAGCCCCAGCAGCGCTTCATATTCCTTCCACATCGGAATATCCAGGAACGCGTCCGCGCCCAAAATAAAAAACACCCGGTCGCCGGCTCCGTTGTACGCATGGCGGAAGTAGCGCACCGTATCGATCGAATAGTGCAGTTGTGTGCCGCTGAAATCTTCTCCCGCCTCAGCAAGTGACGGCACGAAATGCGGATGTTCGGCGCACGCCAGCGCCACCATCGCAAACCGGTGCGGAAACGGCGCCAGGTGCTGTTTTAATTTGTGCGGCGGCCGGCTCGCAGGTATGAAGTGGATCTCGTCGAAGTTGAATCGCCGGTCCGCGGCCCGTGCCACGGCAAGATGCCCGGAATGGATGGGGTCAAACGAGCCACCAAAAATCGCGATGCGCCTGGGATGATGTTTCGCCGCCGTGCGGTGAGCTTGCGCCGTGGTCAATCCGCCTCCCCCGTGGGTACGCGCCTAAATTCTCTCACGAAACCTCCGTGGCTGGTGGCTCGTCTTCTTTGGCTTCTATCTCATCCCCGTCTTGATACGCCTCGAAATCCGCCCTGTCGTTGCTCGGTTCCGTCGCGCCCTCGGGATCGTCGAATTCTTCCTTCGGGATTTTATCCAGCGCGTCGGCCATCCCGCGCACCAGATCCTTCACGCCTTCCCCGGTCGGAGCCGAAATGGCATGGAACTCAAGCCCGTGTTCCTTACAGAATTCGCGCAATTCCTCGAGCTTCGCATGATCGGTGGTCGCATCCAGTTTCGTAGCCACCACAATCCGCGGCTTCTTCGTTAGCGCTTCGCTGAACGCCGACAGCTCGCCTTCGATAATTTCGAACGCCTTGATTGGATCCATTTCCGCCGTGTCGCTTGTATCGATCAAATGAACCAGCAACCGCGTGCGCTCCACGTGCCGCAAGAATCGAATTCCCAGCCCCGCGCCTTCACTCGCGCCTTCAATCAGTCCCGGAAGATCGGCCACCACAAATGTGCGCCCCAGTTCCGTACCGTGGCCGCCGGTCCCGCCATCCGCATTCACCACGCCAAGATTTGGTTCCAGCGTCGTGAACGGGTAATTCGCAATCTTGGGCCGCGCCGCGCTGATCACTGAAATCAGCGTCGATTTGCCCGCATTCGGAAATCCCACCAGCCCAACGTCCGCCAAAAGTTTCAGTTCCAACCGCAAATGCCGTTCTTCGCCCGGTTCGCCTTCTTCTTTTTCGCGCGGAGCCTGATGCCACGGCTTGGCAAAATGCTGATTCCCCCGGCCTCCCTTGCCTCCTTGGGCTACCAGGACGCGCTGGCCCGGCTTTTTCAAATCCGCCAGCAGTTCCGATCCGTTGCTGTCGTAGACCAGTGTGCCCACCGGCACTTTCAGGATCATGTCCTCGCCTGAAACGCCTGTACAGTTTGAGCCTTCGCCGTGCCGCCCGCGGTCCGCCTTGAATTCGCGATTGTAGCGGTAACGCAGCAGCGTATTGTCGTTGGGATTTGCTTCCAGATAAACGCTTCCGCCCCGGCCGCCGTCGCCACCCGATGGTCCGCCCCGCGGGACATACTTCTCCCTGCGGAACGCCACGCAACCGTTCCCACCGTCTCCGGCCTTTACTGCAATTTTTGCTTCATCAACAAACATGTGTTCTTTCGATTCGCCAGCCGCGATCCTGGCTACTCCGCTACAACGTCGCCATAAAACAAAAACGGCCCCGGCGGATGGACCGGGGCCGCTGGAAACTCCCTCGGTTAGCTGGCGGCCTTTTCCGTCTCCGCTGGTTTGATGTTCACAAAGCGCCCGCTGCGGCCCCGATCCTTGAACTCCACATAGCCGGTCACCAGCGCGAACAGCGTGTCATCCTTGCCCTGCGCCACGTTTTCCCCGGCGCGATGCTTGGTGCCGCGCTGCCGCACGATAATCGTTCCTGCGTTGACCAGCTGTCCGCCAAACCGTTTGACGCCCAGCCTCTGTCCGTGTGAATCGCGGCCGTTTGTAGACGAACCGCCGCCCTTCTTATGTGCCATCGCTAATTCCTCGCTTCGTAGTGGCCGGTCTTTGACCAGCCAACCAAAATTTCGAAGATTTACAGCTTGATCTCGCTGACCTGCACGGCCGTGTAATTCTGCCGGTGTCCCCGCTGAATCTTGTACTGGTTGGTCTTCTTGTACTTCAGAACCGTGAGCTTCTTCGCCCGGCCCTGCTCCACAATCTTACCGGTAACCGTAGCTTGCGACGCGTCTGTACCTGCCAGCATTTTCTTGTCTTCGGTCTGCACGGCAAGCACAGTTCCGAATTTCACCTGTTCGCCCACATCGCCCTTCACGCGTTCGATGCGGATGGTGTCGCCGGGTGCGACACGATATTGCTTTCCCCCGGTCTTGATAACGGCGTACATCGATCCTCCAAGGCCTCTAGACAAACTCCAATTATACGGTCCGCCCCTCCCAACCGTCAACGAACCGTTTTCGAACAAATGTAGTGGCCGAACTTCAGATCGGCCAGCCTTTGATAGTTTTTCTTGTGCTGGAAAAATCCGCCACAAAACCTTCAGAAAAAAATACCCCCGAAACCCTACCGATTCAAAAAAACGACTCGCCTATCCAAACCCTTTGGTTATGCGGCGGATTTAATCCGCCTGATTCTAAATGAGTTATGTCCGGGCGGTGTCTCTGTCGCTCTACCCGCCATGAACCTCTTTTGCCTGGCTCACTGCGTCTCCGTCCCCTCTTTTCAATTCGCGGAAAACAATCGTAGATAACACCGTCATTCCACCAAGCACGTAAAACGCGCGATGAATCCCGTGGATAAATTGCGCCGGATTCGAGCGAAACCGGTCGGGCAGAAAGAACGCCGTCACCAACGAAGCCGAAGCCACTCCAAAACTGATCGACATTTGCTGCATCGTGCTGGCAATCGAGCTTGCGGCGCTCGCTTCTTCCTCGGAAATGTCCGCATAAACCAGCGTGTTCATGCTCGTATATTGCAACGAAGTGAAAAATCCATAGCAGAACACCATGCTCACAATGAGCCAAACAGGCGTTCCCAAACCAATCGTCGAGAACAGCAGGATCAGAATCCCGATGATGATGGTGTTGGAAATCAGCACGAAGCGATAACCAAAGCGAGCCAGGATTTTCGGCATAGTCATCTTCAGGCTCATCGCCGCGAATGCTTGCGGCATCATCAGCAGGCCAGACTGGATCGGAGTGAACCCCAGCCCCACCTGGTACAAAAGCGGAAACAGGAAAGGAATTCCGCCAATGCCAAGGCGCGTCAGGAAACTACCGCTCACAGCCGCGCGAAATGTACGGATGCGAAAAAGAACCATGCGCAACAGGGGATGCGCGGTCTGCGTGGCGTGCAGGCCGTAACCCGCAAGAAGAGACAAAGAAAGAATCAAAAGCCCCACAACCTCTGTGGTGCTCAGCGTGTGCTCGCCGAACACTTCCAGCACATACGAGAGCAGCGCCACTCCCGTGCCGAACAAAATCAACCCGACAATATCAAGCGGATCGGTATGTTCGCGGTAATCCGGCAAATGCTTGTACACGAGATACAGTCCGATCAAACCAATCGGAATATTCACGAAGAAAATCAGCCGCCAGTGAAAATATCCGACAATCAAACCTCCGGCGATCGGTCCGAGCATGGGCCCAATCAATCCCGGAATCGCCACGAAACTCATGGCGCGAACTAGCTCCGACTTGGCGAAGGTCCGCACCATCGTCAGCCGTCCGACCGGCACCATCATGGCTCCGCCCAAGCCCTGCAAAATGCGGAACGCCACAAGCAGGTGAATGTTTGTCGATATGCCGCAGAGAAATGATCCCAGCGTGAAGACCCCGATGGCCGAAGCGAAAACGGCGCGCGTTCCGAAGCGGTCGGCCATCCACCCGCTGATGGGAATGAAAACGGCCAAGCTCAATGTGTAACTGGCCAATACCGATTTCATGCTGAGAGGGGCGACGTGCAGAGCTGCCGCGATCGCCGGCACCGCCGTGTTTAAAATCGTGGTATCAAGCGATTCCATGAAGAATGCCACCGCAATCATCCAGGGCAGCAATCGTTGCGCGGCATCGGACAGCGCTGGCGGCGACAAAGCCTGAACCGGGCGCGCTGCGTTTCCGTTCATGGGATCAGCGTGCACACGCCTCCACCAACAATCCGTTCAATTGCCGTTCCATCTCAAAAATCAAACCTGTAACCCAGAATCATTTTGGCGATCAGGTGGTCCGTTGATCGAGTCACTCCGACTCCCACGCCGAAGTTGATTTCCCACTTGGGAGAAACATTCAGGTCGATCGCCGGAAAAATCTGCTGTTGCTGCTGCCACACCGGATAGAACCCCGTCACGGGCCCGTCCGACCCGTAATACTCGAATCCACCGGTAATTTTTGGCGTGAAGTCATAGCTCACTTTTACCGCTGGGGAAAATATAAAACCCTGATTCTCTGTCAATCCATGGAGCGACTTATCGAACGCCGGATTGAACGCGAAATACCACCGGCCCAGCTGCTTGTCGATGATCGGGCGCAACTCGTAGGTCCACGTGTCCGTCGAGAACTGCCGCCTCTGATAGCCAATTTCCTGAGAAAGGCTCAGCCCCACGGGCCAATCCCATTTTTTTGGAATGCTGAACCGCGGCCGGATATGATCGCCCACCCAATCCCATCCCAATCCGTTTTGTGCCGCGGTGAAAATGTAAAATCCCGTCTCGAACCAGTCCGTGAAGCCATGTGTAATTTCCACGGTCTCGTGCAACTGATGATTGGTGGGATATACGCCGTCGACACTGGTCTTGGAACCCTGAAACGTGAAATTGCTGTGCAGTTCAACCATCGTGTTCGCGGGGGCGACCAGCTCCGAACCGTAAACCTGAATTTCGTAATTATCTTGCGCGTGTGCTCCCGCGGCGCCCAGAAAACAAACAACAAGAGCCACCGCGCAAACAATAGAAGAACGGCTCAATCGACTCGGCAATTGGCAACCATCCTGTGCATACACCCGCCCTGTAATAAGATGCTTCAGGAAAACACCAAGTGTACAGATTCTTTGCCGCATCACCCACGTTCAATTCTATGCGTGCGGGTGAGACTTGTCGTAAATGTCCATTAATTGGCGGATGGAAGCGTGTGTATATTTCTGCGTAGTCGACAGCGACTGGTGGCCCAGCAATTCCTGAATTGCGCGAAGATCGGCGCCATCGGCCAGCAAGTGCGTGGCGAACGCGTGCCGCAGGGAGTGCGGATGCAGGTCCCAGTTGATATTCACCAGGCGAACATATTTCTTCACGATGCGGCCCACGCTGCGCTGCGTCAATCGCCTGCCCATGTAGTTCAGGAATATCGCGTCAGGACTCGTGCCGCCTTCCTGGCCATAATTCGCGCGCAGCAGTTTTTCACGCTCTGGCCAATACAACGCCAGAGCTTCCGCCGCCTTCACCCCATAAGGCACGATGCGCTCCTTCCGCCCTTTGCCGATGACGCGCACAACGCGATCCTTCTGATCCATGTCCACAAGGTTCAGCCCGGTTAACTCGCTGACCCGCAGTCCCGCGGCATACAGAAGCTCCAGAATTGCGCGGTCCCGTCGCAGCAGCAGGCCATCCTCCAGCTTGATTACTGCCGTCGTAGGCATCAACGATGCAATGTCCACACCCTTCTTCTGCTTCCGGCCCGAGCCTGGATTTTGTATCGTCGCCAACTGGTCCAGGAATCCGCTCATCTCCTCCGCCGACAGCACGGATGGAATGCGCTTCGGCAGTTTGGGAGTGGGCACCAGGCGCGCCGGATTGTCTTTGAGCGCCCCTTCCCTCACACAGTACTTAAAGAACGAACGCAACGCCGCCAATTTTCGCGCAATGGAGCTTTTTTCAAGGCCAGCTTCGTGCAAATGTCCGATGTATTCGCGAATGAACTGGTGCTTGATCTTGGCGATGGGCGGGGTGGTCGTCCCCGGCGGAGTCAGAAAGGTCTGGAATTGCTCCAGATCGTGGCCGTAATTCGCGATGGTGTGCGGCGAGGCATTGCGCACCGACCGGAGATATTCCATGAATTTGTCGATGAACGCCTTCATCCCACCTCCCCTGTCAATTATAGAGGCAGCTTCAGCGGAGGGAGGCACTTTAGAAAGAACGGTTATTTTGTTGAACGGACTGGCTGGGGTAGCTGGCCCGGCTATGACTTCACCGCCACCGGAGCTTCTTCAGGCTGCGGCGCGCTCGCGGGTTTTTCCTCTGGCGCCAGCTTTTCCCAATCGCATCCTTCTTTAATGCAGGCGTAAACCGTGCCGATTTTGGATTTCTTTTCCACCACGAACGGCGCTCCGCACTTCGGACAAGGCTCCGCGATGGGCATGTTGGGCGACGTGAAATCACAATCGGGATAGCGAGAGCAGCCATAGAACACGCGGAATCTGCCGCGGCCGCCTTTCCCCATGCTGCCGCGTTTCACAAATTCGCCTTCGTTGCACTTCGGGCATTTGATACCCATGGTGATGGGCCGCGTGTATTTGCACTTCGGATAGCCCGAGCAACCGATAAATTCCCCAAAGCGGCCGTGTTTCTTCACCAGCCCATTGCCGTCGAGCGGGCACTTCTCATCCAGAGGCTCATCCGGCTGGTGTGCAATGCGCGTGCCTGCCACCAGGCGCCGGGTTGTCTTGCAATCTGGATAGCCGGTGCAAGCCAGAAATGCCCCAAAGCGGCCGCGCTTCAACGCCATTTCCTTGCCGCAGTTCTCGCAATATTCCACCTTATTTTCGGCGTCTTCCGGTATTTCCTCGGAAAGGTCCTGGATGAAGTCACAATCCGGATAACGCGAGCACCCCAGAAAAAAGCCATGGCGGCTGATGCGTTCCAATAACTCGCCTTCCCCGCACTTTTCGCACTTTTTCCCGGTCGGGATTCCGGCTTTGTACGAAATCATTTCATCGCCGGCCTTATCCAGGTCGATGATGAACTTTTCCCAGAATTCCTTCACGGATTCGCGCCAGGGCAGCTTGCCTTCTTCGATCTCGTCGAGTTCTTCTTCCAGCCGCGCCGTAAATTTCACGTCGAACACGTCTTCGAAGCTCTTGATCAACAACCCGCAAACGCGCTCTCCCAGCATCGTTGGCGTAAACCGGCCCTGATCTTTCTTCACATATTCGCGCTCCACGATCGTGGAAATAATCGAGGCATACGTGGAAGGCCGGCCGATGCCATCCTCTTCCAACTCTTTCACCAGCGTCGCTTCCGTGTAGCGCGGCGGCGGTTCCGTAAAGTGTTGGTCCGGCCGGATGGAATCCAGCTTCAGCACCTGGCCTTCAGTCACGCGCGGCAGTGTCTTGCCTTCGCCCTCATCATCCTTTTCGTCGTCTTCGCGATCCGATTGCACCGCCGGAATCTGATATACCTTCAGGTATCCGTCGAACTTCATGATCGATCCGGTAGACCGGAACGTGTAGTCCGCGGCCGAAATATCGATCGTCGTCTGGTCGTACACCGCCGGCAACATTTGCGAGGCAACAAATCGCTGCCAGATCAACTGGTACAGCTTGAAAACGTCGTCGTCCAGATACTTGCGCACATCTTCCGGCGCGCGCGCCACGTCCGTGGGCCGGATCGCTTCGTGAGCGCCCTGCGCGTCCTTCTTCGACTTATAGAAGTTCGGCTTTTCCGGCAGGTAATCGCTCCCAAAACGCGCTGGAATCAATTCGCGCACCTGTGCCAACGCATCGTTGGACACTTGCACGGAATCCGTACGCATATAGGTGATCAGCGCAACCGATCCTTCTTCGCCCAGCTCAACGCCTTCATAAAGCCGCTGCGCCAGCGCCATGGTGCGCTTGGCGGTATAGCGCAAGCGGTTGTAAGCGGCTTGCTGCAGCTTTGAAGTCGTGAATGGCGGGACAGGATTGCGCCGTTTTTCCTTCAGCGCCACGCTTTCCACCTGCCACTTGGCTTTGCTCACTGCTGCCACAATCTCGTCAGCGGCGGCCTGATTCGTCACCTCAATGTCTTCGCCCTTTTTCTTGCTCAGCTTGGCTTCGAAGATCGGCGGTTCGCCGGCGTCCAGCATGGCGTGAATGGACCAGTATTCCTGAGGCACGAACGCGCGAATCTCCTGTTCGCGTTCGACGATCAGCCGCAGCGCCACGGTTTGCACACGTCCGGCGCTCAATCCCCGGCGCACTTTGTCCCACAACAGCGGCGAAACCTTATAGCCCACGATGCGGTCAAGCACCCGGCGCGCCTGTTGCGCGTCCACCAGCTGCGCATCCACCTGGCGCGGCTTCTCAAACGCCGCCCGAATCGCCTTCGGCGTAATTTCGTTGAACGTAACGCGAAAAATCTTCTTCGGATCGATCGGCTCAATCTCGATGCGATCCTTCTCGGCTTTCTTCGGCAATTTGCCCTTCGCGCCCTTCTTCCCCGTTTGCTCCGCGGGTTTCTCGGCTTCGGCTCCATCCTTCTTCCCATTGATGGCGTTTTCTTCATCCTCGGGAATCAGGAACTTCGCCGGTTTAGAGAGCACCATTGCCAGGTGCGCGGAAATCGCCTCTCCTTCGCGATCCGGGTCGCCGGCCAGGTACACAGCTTCGGCTGTATTCGCGGCTTTACGAAGATCGTTGATCACTTTGCCCTTGCCCGGAATAATCTGCAGCGTAGGCTCAAAGATTTTCGGGTCATCCAGCGAAATGGGTTTAAGCGGTGGTTTAGGAGCTGCCGCCTTCCCGCCCTTCTTGCCCTTTTTCTTCTTTTTCTTCTTGTTGATTTCGTCTTCATCGATGGGCATGCGGATGCCGATCGTTTTCGTCGGCAAATCCAGTACGTGGCCAATCGATGCTTTGACCAGGTAGTTTTTGCCCAGATATTTATTTATCGTCTTCGCCTTCGCCGGCGACTCGACGATCACCAGTGATCGTGCCATGTGTTCCTTTGTACCTTAGTTACTTCCGCTGGAAGGGCCGGTAGAGCGCAGCTGTGTCTTTCTCGCTACCTTTATAAGTGCCCCATCGGGCAGCTTGCGCCCCACTTCTGATGCGCCATGCCTTCCTTCCGATGCATTGGGCGTATGCGACGGCGGTTACTTCTTCCCCACTTACAACAATACCTTGGCGAACTGCTTCCCCGGCAATTGCCGGATAATGCCTTTCATCTCCAAGTCAAACAGGGTAGCGAGAACGTCGCTGGAATTCAATCCGGTCGATTCGACGATTTCGTCAATCGGCTTGGCTGTCTCTATGCTCAATAGCTCGTAAATCCTTTTTTCTGTTGGGTTTAGCCAGTCTCCTGCCAGCAGGTTCCGCTGCTCGGATCCCATCGCTTCGGCCTGCACCAGGGCCGCCCGGATCGGGGTCGGCAGATCTTCGATCATGTCTTCCGCGCTGGTGACCAGCTTTGCCCCTTGCTTGATCAATTGGTTTGGCGCGAAGCTCATTTCCTGCGTTACGTTGCCGGGAACCCCAAACACCTCGCGCCCAAACTCCATCGCCAACCGTGCAGTAATCAAGGAGCCGCTATATTGCTTGCCCTCCACGATCACCACTCCCAGCGGCATGCCCGCAATGATGCGGTTGCGCACCGGAAAGTTCTCTGGGGCCGGATGCGAACCCGTTGGGAGTTCGCTAATGATGGCCCCTTTCTCCAGCACCTTCTCGAACAGTTTCTTGTTTTCCTTTGGGTAACAAACATCAATGCCGGTTCCCAGCACTCCAAGCGCCCGGCCACCCACCGCGGTGGCTCCGTTATGAGCCAAAGCGTCCACTCCCCGCGCCAATCCGCTCACGATCACCAGGCCGCGCTTGGCGAGGTCCCGGCCCATGCGCTCCGCCATTTGTGTGCCATACATGGTGGGCCGCCGTGTGCCGACGATGCTCAGGGCAGGCGCATTTAATATGCTGGCGTCACCCCGAACATAAAGAAGCGCCGGGGGATCGTAGATCTGCAGCAATGTCTGTGGATATTCCGGTTCCGTGCAGTTCACCACGCGGCAGCCGATACGCCGGATGGCGTCCATCTCTTTTTCCGCGCGCCAGAAGTTTTGCTTCTTGAAAATGGCCTGTGCCGCGGGAGCTGGCAGGTTGCAGGCTTCCAGCGACCTCAGGCTGGCGCGGAACACAGCCTCAGGCGTGCCAAATTCGCGCAATAGCCGCACTGTCAGCCGGGCGGCGATGCCCGGCGTCAAGGTCAGCGCCAGCCAAGAGAGGGAAGCTTCCGGCTCCATGCTCTTGAGAGCCTACGGGTATGATAACCGAATTGTCAAGTTCTCACTGAAGAATCAAGGCCCGCATGCCTTCGCTTCCGCCGTCGGTCACACTTCGAAGCCGAGCCTCAAAACGCCAAGCCTCCGGAGCCATTTGCGCGGCGCCGGAGGCTTGGGGAAGAAAACTTCGTCAGATCAGATTGCGGCGGAAACTACCGTGCACCGTCGCAGTCGTGATCGAACTGGAACATGTCAAACAGATCGCCGATGGCCGGGCTGTTGACCGGAACATAGGGATTGTCGTCGCGCACCCGGGGATTCGGGTAATTGTCGCGGCTGCGATGGGTGATCGGGTCCAGGTACCAGTTCCGTTCGATGAACTTGATGATCGAAACGTGGTCCGTATATTCGTGCGAAATGTAGGCCGGCTTCACGTAGGGAGAAACCACCAACAGCGGGATACGCGTTCCGTCGCCGAAGAAGTCCAGCGGCTGAACGTAGCCGGAGTCGTAGTAACCGCCGCCTTCATCGAAGGTGATGAAGATCGCCGTATCTTTCCACAGCTGGGGGTTCGCCTTCACCGCATCCACGATTTTCTTCGTGAACCCTTCGAACAGGTTCAGCTTCGAAGAGGACGGATGGCCGTCAACCAGCCCGCTGGGCTTCACGATGGAAACCGCTGGGAGCGTGCCGTTGGCGATGTCCGAGTAAAGATTCGCGGTGTCCTGGATGTGTGCCGTGCGGATCGAGGCATTGGCCATGATCGAAGTGTCGTACTGGAAGGGATTGCAGATGTTGCAATACTCGTCCGTGGCCGCACCGATCGCGCCGTAGTTCAGCTCGTACGGATCGGGAACATAGTTGTTCCACTGATCCCCGTAGTACTTCCAGGAGATGTGCCGGGCCAGCAGTTCATCGCCGATGCTCGGAACCGAGGAGGGAGGAATCGTGAACACGGTGTTATCCGCGCTCGTATCGGTGTAGGCGTTGTTGCCGTTCCCGAAATAGCCCGGATTGTAGTTGTTCAACAAATAGTAGTGGCCGGGCTCGCAGTTCGGTTTGATGTGCACCGACTTCAGATACTGGAGCACCGGGCCGACGCCACGCTGCGAGGGGTCGGAGCAGTCGCTGTACGAGCCTCCGCCGTACGAGGCTGAGCCGTAGGAACCGCCGCCGTAGCCGTCTTCGGTGTACCAGTTGTTTGTGCCACTGGCGGGGTTAGGGTTCTCGACTTCATCCACGACGCCCGCGTTCGGGGTGCCGGGCACGACGGTCACGTTATGGGGTGGCTGCGACGGATGGCCCTTGCCGTCGCTGAACCAGATCAAATCGGCGTGGCCGAACATGATGTGGTTGGCGCCGGTGCCACCATTCACGGACTGGTGGAAGTTGTCGCTCATGGAGTAAGTATCGGCGAGGCTCTTCAAGTACGGCGCGTCACCCTGCTGCACGTTGTAGAAACCGAGTGCCGTGGAACCCTCCCCCGTGGTTTTGCCCGTCGGGGAGTAGTAGGTGGTGAAGTTAGCAGCCTGCGGGAGGCCATTGGTGCCGGCGCCTACCGTGGTCTCAACCCAGGAAAACAGCGACGCATCGCAGCCCGAGGGATTTTCCCATGTGCTGTGAATTGTGCTGCAGTCCAGTTGCTGCCACATCTGGTAGAAGCGGTGAACCGGGCTGGCGGCGTATGAGTTGTAAACGAACGCATTGCCGTTGGTGAGTTGGAACGGGCCCGGTTTCAGGCTCGAATAATATGGCGCAGTGCTGGTTACCCCGGTGATGCGAGAGTCCGGCGTCTTGGAGGTAAGGCCGGTTCCGCCAGAGATCAGGTATTGGTAGTAATCGTCAGGCAAGCCATTTTCGGATTCCATGGCCAGTTGCAGGCTGTCGCCCGGAATGTAGGAGTCTTTCGCTCCGCCCACCAGAGGCGGCGGCATAATATTGCTCGGAAACGGATTCTTCGTCGGGTTCAGCAGGAACGGATCGGTACCGGTGTCCGAAGCGGCGCTTTGCTCGTACTTTGTGAAGTTCGGTCCCGGCGTACCGTTGCTGTTGATGATTCCCTCCGACAGGAGGTTCCATACCTTTTGTCCGTTTTTGGGTGCATACGTCGCGAATACGTGGTCAAAACTGCGATTTTCTCCGATGATCACAATAACGTGCTTGATTGGCGATCTGGTGTGTCCAGATGCGCCGGACTCCTGTGCATTCAGCACCGGAGTGCCGACTGAAAACTGGAAGAGCGCAAGTCCCGTCAAGGCTATGCGCATACCATGCAGGCTTCTTTCTGCGAATTTCTTCAGCTTCATTCAAGAACCTCCCCTTTTTCTACGAACGTATCTGACTGGGCGTCAGAGGTTATACCGTCGCTCTTTTCAGTGGCATGTCTCGAATGTTAACGGCGTAAGAAAACCCGAAAAACCAATCGAGGTTCGCGGAAAAATAGTTTTCAACCTGCAAATAAAACCCCGCGCAGAAAATCAGTGCGCTTAGAGACGCAAATTTTCGAGCTGTGGGAAATTTATTGCTCGCCGAGAGTGCGAGACACAGCAGCATTAGGAGTTTTTGGAATGCCTGTCTGCTCCGCTGGTTCGACGCGCACTGTTCCCATCATGCCGCCATCTTCGTGCTCCAGGAGGTGGCAGTGGTAGACGAAGGTGCCGATCGTGTTTGGATCGCGGAAGTCCATCCGCAGCCGGACGCTCGGGTACAGCAGGTTCCGGCCGTTGTAATACGGCACATTCACCGTGTCCCGCAGAAACGGTTCATTCACGGGAACTCCGGAGTATTCCAGCAATTCAAAGTGGATCTGGTGAATGTGAAAGGCGTGCAGCTCCGAAGTGCGGTTCTCAATAATCCAATCTTCCACATCGCCTTGTTTCACCACAATGTTCGGCACGCCCAAAGCAGGATCGAAAGCGGTAGGGGTCTGCCCGTCAACAGTAATGAAAAACGTGGTCGCGCTATTCGGGTTGCTGGGGTCTTCCAGCTTCTCCGAGAAATATAATTTCCTCACGTGCGTCGGTGCGATGCTTCCAAGCCATGGCAAAGCAGGGGCAGCAAGCGGGACAGGATTCGAAGCAAGCGTGGACCGCGGTTCCTGCGCATCCGAACTAGCAACTATGGTCGCGAGCGCGCGGTTTGGATCATTTTCGCCGCCCTGCCCTGTATCCACCGTTCGCGTTACCAGCAGGCCCGGAGTTCCCGCAGGCGGCCCATCGACGACGAATTCCACGCGCGCGCCCGGCGGCACGCCGATGTGCTCTTGCCACTCGATGGCGTTTTGCGCGCCTGGATTCCAATTGATCGGCACGCCGTCCAGCGCGACGACCCCCAGCATTTGTGGCTTGTGATTATTAAACAGCACCGCCAGGTTCAAATAAGTGATCGCGGATGCATTCAACACTCGCCACAGTTGCCGCTCGCCCGGCTTCATCTTGATGACCGCAGGCGGATAGTCCGGATAGGGCACAGGCACAAAATTGACGGAAAGATCCTTGGCGGGCTTGCCAAAACCTGTGCCGTTGTTCGCGGAGTCTCCGTCGCGATCGATCAGGAATTTTGGAACGACGGGCTCTGATTTATTGGGAGCCGCGTTGGGATTCACCAGATCCTGATCGCGGACAACAAACACGCGCTCCGGTAACCCTGCCAATTTCGAATTCGCCCGCTCAATGCCTTCCACAACCAGCGCTCCCGATGCGCCGCCGAGAACCTGATGCGTGCTGAATCCATGGATGTGCGGGTGGTACCAATACAGCCCCGGGGGCTCGTCTTCCGGAATCCGGAAACGATACTCGAATGGCGGATCGTCCGGCTGAATCGACGTTTTTAGCACGTCGTCCTGGTGGCACACTGGCGGCACCGTCAACCCGTGGAAGTGCAAATTCGTGGAAGTCGCGGACATCAAGCCACTCTGGCAAGGATCGGAACTTGCGGCAGAACTGCCGTGGTGATGCGTCTGACGATTCGCAGCGGCAGACGCCGAAGAATCGGAGTCGGTCAAATCGTTCTTGAGGTTCAGTATAAGCTCATCGCCCGGTTTCACCCGCAGTGTAGGTGATTGACTGCCGTCCGGCAGCAGATAGCAATAGCGCGTCGTGCCGTCCGCTTCCTTCACATTGTGCACGGTCAGATCGACACGCAGAACGCCGTTCTGGCTGCGTAAATCTTCTGGTTCAGGAACTTCGCTGCCATGCGCAGGACGAGGGCACGGGTCTTGCAAAACGCCCTGTGCGTGAAGCGTAAAGCAGCCGAATACACTCCAGGTGATGACGAAAAGTCCGATGTGTGCGGCGACCTGGGAAGAAAAGAGTGAGCGGCCTGACCTATTCCTTGGATACAACCTCAATTTCAAAACGCCCCGATTTCGCGCCATCAACGATCGATAGCCCTGGCTTTGCCTTCATGAGATTTGAAACTCTAACGGTATGAGGGGAACATTACGGAAACGTGACAGTGGTATGAACCAATCGTTCACTTCCGCCGAATAGACCGAGCCGCAGCAGACACCCAAACGCTTCCGAGGACATTCGAGGTGTCTCCGCGATCCCGACGATCCAGGCCGCCTTGCAATCGCGGCGTCTACGGTGTTTGCGGCAAGCTAGCGTTATAGGCGGCATCCAGCAGGTCCTGCGTGGTGCCGTCGTAGTCCGCATCGATCTCCCAAATAAATGTGCCGCCGCACCCGCGTGCCCAGTCGGTGTAGGAGACACGATAAAAAGTGGAAGACGCGTCATCGTAGGTGATGAATCCCTCGCTGCCATCCGCCTTCAGCATGTACGGAACCAGCGAGTACGGATCGTAGTAAGTCCGCCAGCCCATCGCGTTGATGCGCTGTTTAAAAAACGTCCCGTAGTTTTGGGAGACCACGGAGTTCCCGCATTCCTGCGCCGCGTTCTGGTCCGGGCAAAAGCCCCAGAGCGCATCCGCCTTGTGATAAACGTATCCGTAGAACGGTGTGCCGATATTGATTTGCGCCGGCGGTATCCCCGAGGCCTCGTAAATGTCGATCGCTTCTTTCACGCTGCCGCCTGGTTCGCAGTTATAGGATTCCGGATCATTGGGATCGGGAAAAATCGCGGAGTTCAGTTGCGCTGAGTCCGTCCACGGCCCCGCGCAGTCATACGTCAACACGTTGAAGTAATCGACGAGCAGTTTGGTGTCGGGAAAGTCGTAACCGCTGCCGCCCCATGGCGCAACGTCGGTCGAAATAATGTACTGCGGCGTCGGCAAGATCGAACGCAGCCCCATTAACATGCTTTCGAAAAACGCGGCATCCTGGGCGCTCGCCGGATATTCCCAATCGATATCCACGCCGTCGTAGCCGTACTCCTTGATGAACGCCAGAAGATTTGTGAGGAACGCGCTCAAGCCGCCGCTGGTCGTCTCCATGCCGGTAAAGTCGCCGCCAAGCAGCAGCATCACCTTCACTCCGTGATTGTGCGCCTTGGTCAACAGCGCTTTCTCGATAAAACCCGAAGGCACAATCAGGTTGCCGTTCGCATCGAAACCGACGCCGGCATGATTGATGTGTGTCAACTCGTTATAAGGAATCTGGGCGGAGCTATAAGGTGGAGTTTGTGTTTGGCTCCAATAACCGTAGTCCGCAATCAGTCGCTTGGTCGGAGGCGGACTTGTAGCCGTTGTCTGCGCATTCGCCGCCGAACCTGTTCCACACACCACAAGAATGAACACTGCAATCAGAGAGGATGACAGAATCACTTTCAAGCACTTCATGGACCGCCCCCTTATTCGTCTTCGAAACGTTGCGATCTCTCGGCACTGCGAGCCCACAACGGGAGGACGCCGGAGAGCCCAGGTTAGCCGAAAGCAATGGCTGGCAGCCTACACCTTTGAATCGATTTAGTGAAGGACTTTGCGAACCATACCACATAAGAACACCAGCCCACGCGACTCTCGTTTCTTTTCCCGTTACTCGATACAATCCTGCCCATGAGAATCAGCCCTCGATTTTTCCCCGTGCTTGGGCCCTTCTTCTTTCTTCTGCTTTTCAGCTCATGGCCGGCCGCTGGCCAAAACTGGTCGCTTCAAGACATGACCGTCATCACCGACGTCAATATCGTCGACGTCCGTACCGGCGAAATCCATCCGGACCAGGTCGTCATCATTGAACGGAACCGCATCACCACGGTCGGCTCCCGCAAGGAGACTCGTTATCCGCGCAACGCTCCCACAATTCTGAACGGCAGAGGCTCGTTTCTGATTCCCGGCCTGTGGGACATGCACGTGCACCTTGTTTTTGGCGATTGGTTCCCTCGGGCCGAGGAAATTTCCCTGCCACTATTCGTGGCCAACGGTATCACCAGCGTTCGAGACATGGGCAGCGACTTGGCAACCGTTCAGTCCTGGCGGGACGAGATTGAAGGCGGACGCATGCTGGGACCGCGCATTATGACCTCCGGTCCGATGCTGGATGGGCCCAAGCCGCGCTTCCCCAGCTCGATCGCGATTGCAACTCCCGAAGACGGCCGCCGTGCCGTCGACCAGTTGAAGCAAAGCGGCGCGGACTTCATCAAATTGCAATCGTTGATCCCGCGCGACGCCGTCTTTGCCATTGCGGAGGAAGCCCGCAAACAGGAAATCCCTTTCGAGGGTCACGTTCCAGACTCGGTTCGTGCGAGTGAAGTTTCCAGCGCAGGGATGCACAGTTTTGAGCACTTGATCGGAATTTTCGAAGGGAGTTCGCCACTGGAGGACGAATTTCTGAAGGGCGACAAGACCGAGGCAAAATTATTATCCAGCTACGACCCGGAACGCGCTTCCGCATTGGCTGCGCTCCTCGCCAGGAATCAAACGTGGCAATGTCCAACGCTCGTCTGGGAGCGCGGAGGCAATTTGATCGACGCCACCGACTTCAAGCAAGGACGCGCGCGCGAAATACGTCCCGGCCTACTGGAAGGATCAGACCTGGAAGAAATTTACGGACCAGGTGGAAAAGGAATTCAACACGGATGACCTCGAAACGCGCAAGAAATTCCTCGATAAGGAACTCGAGGTAGTCCAGCTTCTGCATAAAGCGGGCGTGCCCTTTCTTGCCGGCACGGATACGCCTCCAGGGGTCTACATCTTTCCCGGCTTCAGCCTGCACGAGGAATTACAGCGATTCGTTGCTGCCGGGTTCACACCGCTGGAAGCGCTGCAGACCGCTACGCTGAATCCGGCGCGGTTTTTCCAGATGGAAGATCAGTTGGGAACAATCGAGAAGGGGAAATTTGCCGATCTGGTTTTCCTGGATGCCAATCCCCTCGAGGATATTCGCAACACGCAGAAGGTAACTGCCGTCATCCTGAATGGAAAATACATCTCGAAAGCCGATCTGCAGAAAATCCTTCAACGCGTCGAGGAATCCGCCAAGAAAGAGCCTCCCACCCAGCAATCAAACAACTTCTAGTCTGTGCGGGCGAGCCTCCCTTTCAAGCTGCATCCCTTTCCCCTCTTCAAAAATGATGCTAACTTCGCTTCGCGACGAGATCTCGAACGGCGGCGACACTTCAATGTCCGAACGATTTACTTTCTCTGGTCTTCGTGAGCTATTCGCCAAAGCCAACGAAGAGAAGTCCGGTGATCATTTGGCGGGCATCGCCGCTCGCTCGGAGCGTGAACGCGTCGCCGCGAAACGACAACTAGCCGACTTGACGCTCGCGGAGATTGTGCAACAGCCCCTGATCGATCCAGACACCGACGAAGTCAGCCGTTTACTTCTCGAGTCCTTTGACCAAGCCGCGTTCCAATCGATCAAGAGCCTCACCGTCGGCGAATTCCGCGAATACATCCTCGACGACACCACCACAGAGCCAGCCCTGAAACACGTTCAGTGGGCAATCATCCCCGAAATTGCCGCTGCTGTTGCCAAAATCATGAGCAACAAGGATCTCGTGCTGGCTGCGGCGAAAATCCGCAACGTCACCCGCTGCCGCAATACGCTCGGCGACCGTGGCGTTCTTGCCATCCGTGTGCAGCCGAATCATCCCGTCGACGACCTCGGTGGAATTCTTCTAGCGGCTTTCGAAGGGTTGCTCTTCGGTTGCGGCGACGCCGTAATTGGAGTGAATCCCGCATCGGACTCTGTCGAGACCGTCGGCTCCATCCTTCATGCCCTTCAGCGCCTCGTGAACACTTACAACGTGCCTACGCAGACTTGTTGCCTCGCCCACATCAGCGCGCAACTCGCGGCCATGGAGCACGGCTCACCGGTTGATCTGCTCTTTCAATCGATAGCCGGAACGGAAGCGGCCAATCGCAGTTTCGGGATTTCGCTGGCCACGCTGCAGGAGGGCCGCGAGCTGGTCCTTGAGCACCATCGCACCCGCGACGTGGCCTGGAAAGGCACGAACGCGATGTATTTCGAAACAGGGCAGGGAAGCGCTCTATCCGCCGAAGCTCACCACGGCGTGGATCAACTGACGCTGGAGGCTCGTGCCTACGGCGTCGCGCGCGTATTCGAACCATTTTTGGTGAACAGCGTCGTCGGCTTCATCGGTCCAGAATATCTTTACGACGAACGCCAGATTATTCGCGCAGGCCTGGAGGATCACTTCATGGGCAAGCTCCTCGGTCTGCCGATGGGCTGCGATGTTTGCTACACGAATCACGCAGCCGCCGATCAGAATTCCGCGGACAATCTGCTGCTGCTGTTGGGCGCGGCCGGATGCAATTACTTCATGGGTGTTCCGTGTTCGGACGATGTAATGCTGAACTATCAATCCACCAGCTACCACGATGCGCTGGCCGTCAGGCGGCTCTTCAAACTGCAACCGGCGCCGGAATTCCTGGACTGGCTGCAGCAGTCGGGAATCTACCGCGATGTCGAGCCCGTTTTGCTGGACTCGCCCGCGCGCCGTCAGCTGATGCAACGTCTCGAATCGTCTTTGCAGGGAATCGACTGAATGAAGGACAGACGCGACGCGGAGCTGGCTACATCGGATCTCCCGGAAATCGTGCGCAAGATTCGCGCGCGGACTCCGGCGCGTCTTCTGGTTGGCCGTGCCGGAGCCGCTTACCGCACAAGCACTCAGCTGGATTTGCGCGAAGCTCATGCCGCGGCGCGCGATGCCGTCCGCGCAGAGCTGAATTCGGAGCAGGCTTTCGGCAAAGATTTCGTCGACACCTGGAACCTCTTCGAAGTCTCCACGAATGCTGCTCTCAAAGACGAATATCTCTTGCGCCCTGAATTAGGCCGCCATTTTACAGATCATTCTCGCGAGGAATTGCATGCCCGCTGCTCCTCGCGGAACGATCTTCAAATTGCAATCGGTGATGGCCTGTCGGTTTCGGCGGTTGCGGCGCAGGTTCCGCTGCTCCTTCCGCTAATCATCGACGGCGCCAGCCAGCGGCATTGGAAAGTCGGCCAGACCTTCGTGATTCGTCATTGCCGCGTCGGAATCCTCAACGAAATAGGCGAACTGTTGAGTCCACGCGTCGCGTTGCTTCTTATCGGCGAGCGCCCCGGCCTGGCCACTGCGGAAAGTTTGTCCGCCTATCTCGCATACCGGCCCAACCATGCGCACACAGATGCCGACCGCAACGTAATCTCCAACATCCACGTCAGAGGCTTAACTCCCCACGAAGCCGCCGCGCGCATCCTAAACTTCGCTGCCCGCATGATCCAAACAAACTCCAGCGGCTACCAGCTAAAAGAACCTCCACCCGCCCTGGACCAGGCTTAAAAACTAGGGGTGATGCAAACTGGCGGAAAGGTGGAGCGAGTCAAATTCAAGTTACTGTTTAGGCTGTGGTTGTCCTGCATTTCACCTCTTGGCTGTTCCAATAATAATGAGTCTAAGCTACCCGCTTCATTGTCAGTTTCCTGCGCTTTTTCGCGCAGTCGTGAAGGTGGAGGTGATCTCTTGAGTGAGTCGCGGAACCAAGGAAAATATGGTGGACGTGGCCGGGATCGAACCGGCGACCCCCTGCTTGCAAAGCAGGTGCTCTCCCAGCTGAGCTACACGCCCACGCGGTGCAACCAATCCACTCACAACAGTTTACAGCGAGTTCTTCAACTGGTCCAACTCCGAGTTTCGGTGCATTCAGTCCAACAGCGGCTTTCAAGGCAACCGGTCTTTACCGCTTACCCTCTTTACTCACCGGCGCGTGTCAACCACCTTGAGACAGGTGCTCACGGAATTTAGTGAGCTATTCATGGGTGCTGGGCCGGCTTATTGATCCAGACTTCGGCGGGGATTTGGGGTGGTTTCGGGGCGCTTCGCACGAAGCGCTCCGGGTGACGTTGGTAAGCAACATCGAGCACATCTTGCCGTTGCCGTAAGACGCTTTCCGCTTGGCCATAGTGAACCATCGCTGGCGTCAACAAGCCGATGCCAGAGTGACGATGCTCTTCGTTATACCACCGAAAAAAACTCTGACAGAAAGCGCGACTGTCCTGGATGCACCCAAAGCGGTCCGGGAACTCCGGCCGATACTTTAGGGTTCGGAATTGGCTCTCGGAAAAGGGATTGTCGTCCGAGACGTGCGGTCGACTGTGCGTCTTCGTGACACCCAGGTCGGCGAGTAAAAAAGCTACCGGTTTGGACCTCATCGAGGTGCCGCGGTCGGCATGCAGGGTGAGTTGACCGGGCTGGATGTCTTGTTTCTTGCAACTTTCCTCGATCAGCCGCTTGGCCAGCTCAGAGCTTTCGCGATAAGCGACCATCCAGCCGGTGACGTAACGACTGAATACATCCAGCAGGACATACAAGTAGAAGTAACTCCATTTCGCTGGGCCGAGTAGTTTGGTTATATCCCAGCTCCAAAGTTGATTCGGAGCCGTGGCCAACAGTTCCGGCTTCTGGTAGGGCGGATGCGTCAACTGATCGCGGCGCTCGCGAACCTCGCCTTGCTCGTCGAGCAAGCGATACATGGTGCGAATCGAGCAGTGATATTCGCCTTCATCGAGCAACGTCGCATAAACAGCGGCTGGAGAACGATCCTGGAAACGTTCTTCGTGTAGACGAGCCAGGACCGCTTCCCGTTCCGCCGGGTGGAGTGCTCGTGCCGGCGAAGGCCGCGGGGATGCTACGGCGGGAGCAGCAGCCTTACGGCGCTGTCCGTAGTAAGACGCCCGCGGCATCCACAGAACTTGGCAAGCCGCGCTGGTGCCCACGTCGATCGCCAGTTCGGTGACCGCAGACATCAGGATTTCTCGTCCGGGTCCACGTCGGGAAGCGGGTTCCCCAACAGCGCAGCGACTTTTTTTTGAACGTCGATGATGATCTCCGCTTTGCGGAGTTTTTCCGTCAATCGGCCGACCTGACGGCGTAGCTGCTGAACTTCTTCTCCGAACGGGTTGTGCTTTGATTTCGGTCCGCGCCGTCGTGCGGTCAACGCTTCGCGAATACCGCTGGATCGTTCTCGCCGCCAGGTGGTGAGCAACGAGTAGTACAAGCCTTCCCGGCGAAGAAGAGCACCGAGAGCACCGCGTGTCGCTGCAGCGGCATCGGCTTCCTCGAGAATGCGTTGCTTATATTCAGCTGTGTAGGTACGACGCTTGGCTTTGGCTACCACCTCAGGGTCCGGCCGCGAAGCTGCCCCCGAATCGGCGCCTGCTTTGGCTGCCGCGTCACTCCGCTGCGGCTCGCCAGGAGGCGAGCCTTCGCTTCGTTCCGCGGCAGCCAAACCCCCAGAGGAAAGAACAACACCAAGAGAATTCCCATTCATCTCTGCTTGCTTCTTTCTCGCCCTACTCTTCATTAATTAAGAGTACTAAACCTGTCTCAGAGATGTTGGCACGGAGGGCACTGCCAGGTTTCTCCAAGGCATTCTTCGCAAGAAAAACACAATACTTTGGTTTTCGGTGAAACGTCGGCTCGCCCTAAGGCACTAGTAAAATATAAGCTCTTGGCAAAGCTTGGCCCGAGTCCGAGAGCTTCCAGGAGAATAATCATGGAAAATAAAACGGAGAAACTCCCCAAAGCCGAAGAGGTCAAGAAACAACTCGAAGCTCTTGCCGGTCGCGACCTTCGTGTCCCGGCTGACCAGCTCTTCAATATCTGGTTTCCCGCAGGGGCTTACTCTTACAATGACGGTAACGTCTGTTGGCGTAGTATTCTGCCGATTTTTCCTGGCAAAAGTTGTTCCGACGCAACCCTGCTTGATGTCAGTGGAGCTAACTCGACTGCCGACAACGGCCAGCTCGTCTTCCAGATCAGCGAGGTCGTCTGCTTCACGGACCCCCACATCCTCAGCGAACCCATCAACGTCGTCATCACTCCACGCTCCTCGAGCCCATCCTTCGCGACGCAATCACATTTACTTATCAACAGCAACACCGATGTGCAGATCACGGTTTATACGTGGGATTCCAACGGAAACCCTGCCCCGAACGTCTCGTTCGATTGGCGCTGCAGAGTTGTCTCGGAGCCGATCATCTTTGTGAAGGGTGGCGGGCGCGAGACTCTGAGTCATGCTAGCCGTGCCTTGAAATGAGGAGGCACTAACGACACCCGCTACTCTAGCATCTTGAAAATAACTCGGCGGATTGACGAGCAAGGAACAATGCAGAAGCTGAGTTTGTGACACTCAAGTGTGCAGAAGCGTGAAAACTGTGAGTGTCACTAAATTGTCACTAAAAGTGGCGCAAAACGAGCAAAAACGAAGCAAATCCAGAAAATTGAAACTGTCGCTATCTTACGGCTGGCAAAGGGATTTAGTTGAGTTTTGTACGAGATAGCGAATCGGCGTTTTTATTTTTCTCGACCGGGAGTTCGAAACCCAAGCCCACCTTCTCAACTTGTTTGCGAAACTCCACATCGTATTTCAACTTGGAATAACTGTCGGTCATTGTCCTTCCTGCGGCCATGCCAGAACCTGATGAGTTCATCGGGAACTTAGTTCCTGCGAAGCCAAGTGATACGGAAACGACGAAATGCGCGAATTCAGTTTTCGGCTGTTCGAGGCTGGTTAATATCGGATGAAGAGAGCGGCGCAAGATGTTCGATTGTGCGAGCTGCCGACCTCTCCGATTGCAAAAGAGTAGGCCAGACTTACTCCCGCCAATGAAATCCTTAAGCATTTCCGCCACCGTTGGGCGCAGATTAAACGGTCTGCCTGAAGTTCAGAATTACCCACAGCTCAGGCAAGTCTAACCTTCTTCGAAGGAAGGTTCTTTTGCGACGCGGTTTAGTTGTCGATTGGGGACCAACCGCCCGAGGGCTAAGGCCTGCTCTTCACGCGGGTGACAGCTCCGCTGACTGTCGCGAGTATCTTCTGAAGCTAGGTCTCAGTTTCATGGCGAGATAGTGGCGAGAATATGATAGAATTGTGGCGAGATTAGAGGCGAGAATATGGCGAAGAAATATATCCACGAACTGCGTGGTTGGCCCAGATTCACATGGGATTCAAAGGCGCTTGCCCCTTTGCTCTCCGAAGTCCGACTACATCAGGGATTGCTGGTCGGGAAGATGCGTGGTTACGGGCTGGCTTCTCGATGGACCGCGACGCTAAAAGTTCTTACGGAAGAAACAATCAAATCGAGCGCAATTGAAGGCGTGGTGCTTGACCCAGAAAACGTCCGGTCGTCCCTTGCTCGGTGGCTTGGGCTGGAAGTCGGTGGGCTCACAGCGCACAAGGATCGAAACGTCGATGGCGTTGTTGAAATGATGCTGGACGTGACGCAGAAATTCAGCAAGCCGCTAACAAAGGAACGGTTGTTCGAGTGGCACGCGCATCTCTTTCCGGGCGTTCGCACGACACTCGATAAATTTCCAATTGGCGTATGGCGGGATGAGAGCCAGGGGCCAATGCAAGTCGTGTCTGGGCCGGTCGGTCGTCACAAGGTTCATTACGAAGCGCCTACGGCTGATCGCGTCGAAAGCGAGATGGGAAAGTTTCTCCTGTGGTTCGATGGCAACGAACAGGAAGACCCGCTCTTGAAAGCCGCAATCGCGCATTTGTGGTTCGTTACGATTCATCCCTTTGAAGATGGTAACGGAAGGATCGGAAGAGCAATCGCTGAAATGTGCTTGGCCAGATCGGATGCGAGCACCCAGCGTTTCTACAGCATGTCGTCGCAAATTCTCGAAGAACGGAAGGGCTATTACGAGGTTCTGGAAAAGACTCAGGCTGGATCGCTCGATATCACGGAATGGCTGACATGGTTTCTCGAATGCCTGGGTAGAGCCATTGAGCAATCGAATCAGATCACAAGCAGTGCTCTGGAGAAGGAACTTTTCTGGAAGGGCTTAAAACAGGGGAAGGTCTCACTGAATGATCGGCAGACAAAGGTCCTAAATAGGCTATTCAGCGGGTTCGAAGGAAAGCTGACGAGAGATAAGTGGATGAAAATGACGAAAGCGTCTTCGCGAACTGCCCTTCGCGATATCGAAGAACTGATCGCCCTCGGGATCATTGAACAAGAAGAGGCCGGAGGGAGAAGTACTTCCTACAGGCTAAGGAAGATCGTCGAGCAGAAGTCCCCAGAAGGCCAGTAGTTGGAATTTACGTTGGCGTTCGGTCCGCTTACAGTCCTCCAGAAGTGCGAGCCCGTTCAAAAACTTTTGGAACACGGCGACGAAATCGGAGTTGACTTGGTCTAGGGAGTTGGTAACATCCGAATAGGCGAGGGAGTTCGCCTATAACCGCTGTCCCATCATACGCCGGGGCAGATGATGACTCCTGACAAGTGACAAGGATTCTTGTCGCGGAGTCATGTTACCCGGCAAGTATCCCGAAAACTGAAACTGGAGTAGCCCATGGTGAACGTGTGCGTCTTGGCCTGCGCCCGGATTGGGCTGGCGTTATTTGCCACGCTTCCGGCTATTTTGGTTCAATATGTGCAGCGCGCATCTCTTTCGCTGTGGGGGCCGCCGCGATCATCCTCACTTTCCTTGCGGCCAGCGAACTCGACGGGACAATCCTCCGAACAAAATGGGGCCGAACTCAATCAACCGGCGCGATCTCGCCTGCTATGCGGTTTGGGAGAACGGGACTGTGAGCCTGTGTTCGACCGCGCACGCACTGGAGACAACCGTAGCGAAAGTGCAGGCCATGCAGGTTTCGGAAAGCGGTGCGGAGCGATCTGGTCACCTTGCTGCGGAACGGCCGTCTCGCGGAAATGCCTTCGAAAGATGCGCGGCATGTTTGCTTGCAAGGCTGCGTAGGCAGACCCGACACGGAGAGAACTGCGAAGCGATGGCGAACCAAGGGAACAAACAGAGTTCGGAAGAGAGTGAAACTTCCAGAAGACAACGCATGCTTTGTGATAGCAAATTCGGACTGTCGCAATTTGATCTTGAAGGCTTTCGGGAAGACATCTCGGCGTTCAGCGGGATGCTACCTGGAACGATACTCCGAATGTGTGCGGCGGCGTCCGACATCCGCTATCAATACGAAGGGCGCATAAAGAGCAAACTGTTGCACGCGGACTATCTGATGAAGCACTGTCAAGGAATTGTCCAGCCAGGAAACTCCTTCCGGGGAGCATGAGGCTATGGATTTTGATCGCGCTTACGTTTACGCGATAAGAGCGGAGAAACTTCCATGAACCGTTTTACTGAAAAAACGCCCGTTGTTGGGGGGGCTAGTCTGCCAACTACAGCTGCCCGTTCAGGAGAAATACTGGAGGCGGCAGGGAAGCTTAGCCACCTTGCCGAGTTGGCCCGAGAATTTAATTCAGAGCTCGTCACGGAGGAGGCCACAAGCCTTGCAAACAGACTTAAGGAAGGCCGCTTTTATGTGGCGTGCATCGGGCAGTTCAAGCGCGGAAAGTCTACGCTGCTGAATGCACTCGTGGGCGATACCGTGTTACCAACAGGCGTCGTGCCGATTACGACCGTGCCGACGGTTGTTCGTTACGGTCAAACGCTCAGGGCGCGCGTTCGTTTCCAGGGAGGTACGTGGACGGACGTTGCTCCGGGAGAGCTCACGCAGTATGTTTCCGAAGAGCACAACCCCGAGAACGCCAAAGCCGTGGCGGGTGTGGAAGTGTTTGTTCCCAGCCCGCTTCTCGCCGACGGCATGTGCTTTGTCGATACACCGGGCCTGGGGTCGATTTTCGCCGGCAACACTGCGGCCACGCAAGCCTTCGTCCCGCACATTGATGCAGCCATCATCGTCGTCGGAGCCGATCCCCCTATCGCCGGAGAGGAGCTGGCATTGGTGGAAGAGGTGGGCAAGCAAGTTCACCACCTGCTCGTGGTTCTCAACAAGGCGGATCGCACCACCGACGAGGAACGCAGCGCTGCCGTGCCGTTCACGCGAAAGGTGTTGGAAAAGCGGCTGGGGCGGCCCATCGGTCCGATTTACGAGATCAGCGCGTACCAGCGGTTGGGCAAGCATGAGACCCATTGGGATTGGGATGCTCTTTTCGCCGCGCTGCAGGAGCTCGTGGATGAGTCCGGCCGTACCTTGGTCCGTGAGGCGGCTGCGCGCGGCCTGCAGCGGCTTGCCGAACAGATGCTTGCCGTGACGCTCGAGGAGCGTGAAGCTTTGGTGCGTCCGATCGAGGAATCGGAGCGGCGCATCGCAGCGATGCGCGAAACCATCGCAGAGACGGAGCGATCGCTGCGGGAAATCGGCTATCTCTTTATGGCGGAGAAGCACCGGCTCTCCGATTTGTTTCTGGAACGACGAACATGGTTCATGAAGGAAAATCTGACTGCGGCAAGAGCGGAAGCCAAAGAAGAATTTCTCAAGATTCTCCGCCGCTACGGCCCGAAATTCCGCCGGGACGCGATGCACGCGGCTCAAACGATAGCGGCGCATCGCGTCTTGCCCTGGCTCACGAAAGAGCAGGCGCGCGCCGAAGAGGAATATCGCAAGGTGGCCGGCCGCTTTGTGAACATTGGGAACGAATTTCTCCAAAAGCTTTCAGAATCGAGAATTCCCGAGTTGTCCCGGATGCCGAGTGCCCTCAACTCCGAGAAGGGTTTCCGGGCCGGCTCCCGGTTCCGGTTCGAGGAGTTAATCAATGTCGCGCAGCCCGCGTCACCGCTGCGCTATTTGGCGGATGTCGTTCTCGGCTTCATTGGCGCGTTTGCTGTAATCCAAAAGGATACAGTGGAGTTTTTCGAATATCTGCTGGAGATGAACAGCTCGCGAGTGCAATCCGATGTGATGGACCGGGTGGAAGAAAGTCAGGGCCAATTGGAGGCGGAGATTCGCAAACTGCTGCATGCAGTCACGCGCATCGCGACAAGCGCTCTGGAGCATGCGCGGGAGGCCAGAAGTCGAGGCGCGTCTGCGGTGGAGGCAAAGCTAGAACGAATCGGGATGGTGGAGAGAGAGATTAACGGGCTGCTGGGGAGTTGAACATCCTGACAGGCTAAACATGCCGAAAGCAGTTGCAACGGTTTGCCTGTCGAAATCCGTCTTCAGGACTATCGTGATGTTCGCGCTACCTTTGACCACATTGTATCGGTGGGGATTGTCGACCGGCTGTTTTTCCATCCCGTGGGGGACGCGGTCACCTGGCTCGCGAGATTGTTGGCGCGTATGCACTATGACTATCCAATCTCATTCTTCCAACAATTTTTCCCCCGCTTCATTGAATTCGGTAGACCTTCCGCCCACAGCTCTCTGTGGGCGGAACGCAGCAGTCAGTCAATAATTCAGACCACCGCGGTTCGCGCATGCACGCGCCGGCGTTCCAGATAGTCGAGATATTCCGTCATTCCATCACCCGTTTTAGCCGAGAGTTTGAATATCTCCATCCCCGGGCGCACCGCGCGAATGCTGCGGCGCGCTGCTTCTTCGTCAAATTCCACGGCCGCGGCAAGATCGGATTTCGTAATCACCGCGACGTCCGCGCTATTAAAGATCGTCGGATACTTCAGTGGCTTGTCTTCGCCTTCCGTCACGGAAAGCAGCACGAATCGGAGGTCCTCGCCGAGATCGTACGAAGAAGGGCACACGAGATTTCCCACATTCTCGATAAACAGAAAATCCAGTTCGTTCAAATCCCAATCTTCCAAGGCATGTTGCACCATGGCCGCTTCCAGATGACAAACTGTTCCCGTTTGAATTTGTTTCACAGGGGCCCGGCTGCGCGCCAGCCGCGCCGCGTCATTTTCTGTAGCCAGGTCACCCACCAGCGCCGCAACGCGACAATGCGGGTAAAGCAACGTCAACGTTTTCTCCAGAAACGCTGTCTTGCCCGAACCAG
Source organism: Candidatus Acidiferrales bacterium (assembly GCA_963709705.1). Taxonomy (GTDB): domain Bacteria; phylum Acidobacteriota; class Terriglobia; order Acidiferrales; family UBA7541; genus Acidiferrum. The sequence continues at coordinate 487,751 of CAVPXU010000006.1, read as the reverse complement.
GACTGGACACCAGGCTCACGGCAAGCACACCTGCCTGGCGAAAGCGTTCGCGAAGCACCCGCGCAACCACGTCATTCTGCTTCAAAACATTTTGTCGCACTTCCACCAGTCGGGGTTCCGTGCTCATTCGCTGATCTCCAACGCCACAACTTCCAGCTCTTTCCCACGCAAGATCGTCGGCGTGGCCGTGCCGCATTCGGAGCAGGTGAACATCTGTATCGACGAAAGTGGCCGGACCATCTCGCACACGGGACAATACACTTCCACTGGAATTTCCTCGACCAAAAGCCGTGACCCTTCCAGCGGCGTGTCCTCACACGCCATTTCGTATGACGAAAGCAGCGCTTCCTTTACCACACCGCACAAAAGCCCCAGCCGCAGATGCACCGCTTGCACTTTCACTTTTCCGCGGCGCTCCGCTTCTTCCTGGGCCATTTCCACGATGCTCATGGCGATCGAAAGTTCGTGCATGCGTTACCTGCCCACCACGCAACCGCGGCCCTGCCAGCCCACCTGAATCACTTTTCCATCTTCCACCAGCAGCGGAACAGTGAAAGGTGCTTGCGCCAATTCCCGCAATCGTTCGCGCGCCTGGCTGTCACGTTCCACGTCATACTCCGTGAACTCGCTGCCCTTCCACTCGAGCCACTCGCGCATTTCACTCGTATACGGGCAACCGGCTGCTCCGTAAAGTTCCAGGCTAGACATGCGCAAAGCCCTCCAACAGCTCGCAAATCAGGTGATAGATCGAAGCCTGCACTTCCTGAATGCGCGGAATGTAGTCCGAACGCACAATCAATGGGAAATCCGCCAGGCCCCGGCGCAGCACATCTCCGCCGTCGTAACCCAGCAGCGCGACCGTCAACAGGTTCTGCTTTCGCGCTTCCTCAAGCGCCATCACAATATTTTTCGACCCGCCACTCGTGGAAATCGCGATGGCCACGTCTTCGGGACGCGCGTGAGCGATCAATTGGCGCTGGAACATCAGCTCGGTTCCAACGTCATTCGCTATGGCGGAAATGTTTGCCGGTTCCATCGAAAGCGAAATCGCGGGAACCGCCTCGTATCCGGGGGGAGGCAGCACGCAGTCGATGGCCCAGTCATTCGCATCCGTGGCTGAGCCGCCATTTCCAAAAATAATGAGCTTGCCGCCGCCGTCAATTCTTTCCCGCATCGCCAGGGCGGCCCCAACAATCTTTTCCGCTTCTTCCTTTGCCACTTGCCCGCGCAAAAGCGAATCGTCGTGAACCTTCATTCGAATGGACGCGGCCACCTCGGCGACAACATCGAACGTTTCCTGCTTGTCCTTGCCCAGAAACGGGTAAAGGAACCCCGCATCGCCAACGTCATGACCCAATTCGCGATGTTCAAAAAAAACGTGCACAGTCTCCCAAAGCGTGTGATACAGAATCTCGATCAATTCCTGGTGAACAAAACGATCTTGCGCGCCAGGATGCGCAAAGTAAGATCCTTCATCACCGGGCAATGCGAACGTCATCGCGCCGCGCCGCCTCGCGGTATGCAGTGCGGCCCAGACTTCAGGGTCGCCATCCGGCGGCCCGAACCCCATCACGATGTCATCTGGCTGCAATAGCGTTTTTAGCCAAGGCTCAAACGCGCAAGATAAATCGAGAGCCGGCAGCGCCCGCTTTCCCACGATTACCGGATGCACGAATTCCACCGACACGTGTTGTGCGTCCGTGGCATACGGTCCGCGTCCAAACGCCAGCAATCGCCCGCCACGAAGAAACCGCTCAGATATTTCCCGGCACGCTTCCGCCAGTCGCCGCGCTTCCTTCGCGAAGAACGACTCAATCACCTGGTTGCGCGCCAGCAAGCGCTGCTCGATTTGCGTCGTCAGCTGCAGTTCAATCGCCATCTCGCTTCCTAGCAAATTCGAGGTAAAGGATCGCCAACAAGCATATCCACCAGCCGATTTCCCCCGTAAAGCGTGGTCACGGAAACCATGCCTGCGGGCTCGTCGCGAATCTCCCCGATCACCACAGCATCCTCTCCACCAGGAGTCGTCCGCAAAGCACCCAGCGCGGAGTCCGCATGTTCGGCGGAAACGATCGCAAGAAATTGCCCTTCGTTCGCGATATGCAACGGGTCCAGCCCGAGCAATTCACACGCCCCGCGCACCGAATCGCGCACCGGTATTTTTTCTTCAAACAAAACAACGCCGCGGCCACAATCCCGCGCCAATTCATTCAAGGACGTAGCCACGCCCCCACGAGTCGGATCGCGCATCCACCGAACTCCCGCGCCGGCTTCGCGCACCAGCGATTGCACCAACGGAAGCACTGGGCGCGTGTCCGATCGAAGATCGTCCGCTTCCAGGTCCAGTTCGCCGCGAGCCAGAACAATCGTGATCCCGTGGTCTCCAATGGGACCGGAAAGCAAAACCTTGTCGCCAGATCGCACAGACAGCGGAGAAATGGTCACTCCGGGGAGCAATCGCCCGATGCCGGTCGTCGTAATGTACATGCGATCCGCTTTGCCGTGTTCCACCACCTTCGTGTCGCCGCCGGCAATCAGAATCCCCGCTTTTTCCGCGGCCTCGCCCATCGCGCGTACTTCTGCTTCCAGCATCTCCGTCGGCAATCCCGCTTCCAGAACAAACGTCACCACGATGGCTTCCGCTTTTGCGCCGGATACCGCCAGATCATTCACCGTGCCGTTGATCGCCAGCTCTCCAATCGACCCGCCAGGAAATCGCAACGGGCTCACCACAAAACTATCCGTGGTCATCGCAATGCGCGTTCCGTTGATCTGAATATGCGCCGCGTCGCCCAGCGGGCCTTGGCTCGCTCCAAACAAAAGTGGTGCGAACAATCCCTCCACAAGTCTCCGGCTGGCCTTACCGCCGGCGCCGTGCGCCATTTCGATCTGCGGCTCGCGAAATTTAATTTTGGTGGCAGGGCTGGCCATAGCTTCCTTAGTCGCTCAAAACGACATGCCGCTTGTGATCGTCACTGGCTTCAGATGCTGGTAGTTGTAATACGCCGCGCAGGATCCTTCCGACGAAACCATCAGCGCCCCGACGGGCTGTTCGGGCGTGCATTCGCGTCCAAACAGTTTGCACTGCGATGGCTTCAGCACGCCTTTCAACACTTCGCCGCACTGCGCCGCCTTGGGATCCGTCACACGCACCCCCGGAACCGTGAAACGCTGCTCGGCATCCCACTGCGCGTAACTCGCGCGAATCTTCAGTGCGGATTGAGAGATGAATCCCAGGCCGCGCCATTCGAAATACGGGCGCAGTTCGAATACTTCGTTCATCACGCGAAGCGCCGCCTTATTGCCTTCCCACGGCACAACCCGTTTGTACTGATTTTCCACGATAGCTTCATTGCGCCGAAGTTGCCGCAGCAGCATGACGATCGACTGCAGGATGTCGAGCGGTTCGAAACCCGATACCACCACCGGCTTGCCCTCGTCAGTCGAGATCCAGTGATACGGCCGGCATCCGATCACCGTGGAGACGTGGCCGGGCCCCACAAATCCGTCGATGCGCATGTCCGGAGAATCCAGGATCGCGCGGATCGCCGGAATAATCGTCACGTGATTGCAAAACACGGAGAAATTGCGCAGCCCTTCGGCCTTCGCGCGCATCAGCGTCAGAGCGGTGGAAGGCGCTGTTGTTTCAAAGCCGATGGCGAAGAACATCACATGTTTTTCGGAATTATTGCGCGCCAGTTTCAGCGCGTCGGCCGGCGAGTAAACAATGCGCACGTCCGTCCCGCGCGCTTTGTATTCCAGCGGACTCCCATGCGTGCCCGGAACGCGCATCATGTCTCCGAACGCCGCAAAAATAAAATCCGGCCTTGCCGCAAGCGACAGGCCGTCGTCAATTCGGCCCATCGGCAACACGCAAACCGGGCAGCCCGGTCCGTGAATCAATTCCACGTTGTCCGGCAGCAGATCCTTCAATCCAAAACGATAAATCGCGTGCGTATGCCCGCCGCACACTTCCATGATGCGATAGTGCCGCGCGGGATCGGCCAGCCTGCGGATTTCTTCGCCGGCCTTCGCAATCAGTTCCGGCGCGCGGAATTCATCTACATATTTCATTGCTGCACCTTCGGGCCCGGAGATCGTTGCTCTTCCTGCTCCATGCCATAGCCGCGCACTTCCTGCATCGCAGCTTCACTCTCGCCAAGCATCGTCAGCGTGCGCATCTGGTCGGCGGCGTCCGCCTCGCTGATTTTGCTCATCGCAAAACCCACATGAATCAGCACCCAATCTCCTGGCGCGGGCGAATCATCCTGCAGAAGCCCCAAATCCACCTTGCGGCGCACGCCGACCACATCCACCACCGCCAGATGCGCGTTTTGCGCGTCAATTTCCACGATTTTTCCCGGTATCGCCAGGCACACGGTGCAACTCCTCTTAGTCTTGTCTTCGCGCCACAAGATCAAATGTAAATTTCAATTCGTCCTTCAGCCGTAGTGCGCCCGCCGCAAAGGACACCGGTTTGATCCCGTAGTCCGTTTGCCGCAACGTAAAATCGCCGTTGATCCGCAGCATGGTTCCCAGCACGTTCACGTTCGCCCGCAAGGTCAGCGGCTGCGTCACGCCATGAAAAGAAAGCTCTCCGTTCACTCGGGCATTCAGCCGCCCATCCGCCACTTTTTGCACGATAATTTCCTTACTCTCGTAAACGCCCGTCGGAAAGTGGGAAGCGTCCAGAACTTTTTCGTACATCTCCTGCTCCAACTTGTTCTGGTCGTTCCTTTTCATTTCGTCCAGCACTTCCATCCGGCTCATCTGCACGGTCACTTTCAGATACGCCTTCTCAAAAGTGTCGGGAACGCATTGAATCTCCGCTTCGTAGTCGCGTATGGCGATCCGGGGATTGTGGCCGAAAGACGAAAGAAGCCCGGTAGCGAAAGCCTGCACCTGGAAACGGCTCGCCGTTTTATCGATCTGATATTTCACGAGTGCCAACCTTTTTTGTGCCGCGGTTTCCATGTCCAACTCTCGCCCCTCAATCTCTCTTCGCGCGCCGCATCAAATAGGCAGACATCGCCTGTGTTTCGCGCCTGTCACAAGTGTGTACTTCCTTACTCCAACGGGCTGTCTCACATCGACCGCAAACGGAAATACCGCTCCAAGTCCGGCAGCGCCGCGGACGTAAAGCTTCCCAAACCAACCTGGCTCAGATAACGCCGCACGATGGGATTCGAAAGCACCAGGCCCGCGCCAAAAATCATCAGTGCCACGCCTCCCAGCATGTACAAAGTTTCCTTATCCGGTCCAACTACGTCATCTGTCCGATTCATGATTTCAACGGCCATGGGAGTCTCCTTTGAGAGTTGAGAATCCACTTCATTTCTTTGCGGGCCATTCTCCCGCAAGAATTCGTCTCACCAGCGACCTCACCAGCGTCGCCGCCTCGGCCACAGCCGCGCTCACCGGTTCGCTAAGCCCCATTTGGCCCTCTTCCGGCGCCAGCGTCGCCGGCACACATCCCACCAGCAAGATTCGTTTCAACTCCCCGCCCATGTTCTTCGCCATTCGCAACACGTTCAACGGGTTCATTCCGTGAGGCTCGATAGATCCCTCGCCACCGGTCGCCGAATCCAGTTCCTTCAAATCTGGCTCAACAACAAACAGTGTGCCGGGCTCGCCGTCGCCCGGAAATGCGTCGACCAGAATCGTCGTTTCGTAGCCCTCCATCAGGGCATACGCCAGGTCGAAGCCTCGAATCCCAAAATCGGCCACGCGCACCCCCGGCGGAAAAGACTGGGTGGCCAGCCGGCTCGCGACTTCCACGCCGAAAGCGTCGTCAGCCAGAAAAATGTTGCCAATTCCAGCGATCAATATTTGTTTCGTCGCGGTCGCAGGCGTCTCTTCGCCCGGCCCTAGGGGTTCCACTTCGTTGGTAGCAAAGAAAAACCGGTGGCCCGGTTGGCGCATCAGCCCGATGTCCCTACCCGGATCGTCATCCACCACCACGCAAACGTGAACATTCCCTTCATAGTCCTGCTCGATGGATTCGATTGCCGCCGTCTTCCCATCCAACGCAAGGTCGAAAACATCGCCCCCCGCGTGTGGACACAGCCGCACGCGATCTCCGCGCCGCACCACAACGCCACGTATCTCCACGGATTCCACCGGAGATTTGTCTTCCAGGAGCTGCCATTCCCATTCGTTCATGGCTTCTCTCCCTTCGCCGAGCGCAATCCCCGCAAGGCGCCGTGAAGTTTCATCCACTGCTCCTCCGGCAAAGCTTCGGTGCGCTCCAGGATCTGCCGCGCGCGTTCATCGGATTCCCGCATTTCTCGTTTCTCTTCATCCGTCATGGTCATGATGCGCAGCGACAGAATTTCGTCGATTTCCGCGCCGTCAAACAGATCGCCGGGGCTCTCCGGCGCGATTTCCGGATAGTCGTAAAGAATGATCGGGGAAGAAAGCATCGTGTCGTGCTCGCCGTCTCCCCCAACGAGAATCGGCCAGGTGCCAACGTTCTGGCAGCCGTTCGCGAAATCGCGATACGCTTCCGGCGGGTCGACCAGCGAAACAAATTCTCCGTCGCGCACATCCAGGATCGTGTGCGCAGAAACCAGCGATTGCTCCAGCGCTTCTTCACGGCTTTCCGGATGGCTTTCCAGCCGGGAATCGTTGGAGATCAACACCCTCAGCTTGAACAGTCCCTCTTGCCGTTGTTCCGCCGAAAGATCGATCCTCCCCGCCATCTTTCTTTTATCCCGTACGATCATTCCGGCCACAACTCCGCGCTCATCTCGTATCGGTTCTTTGTCTTGCTTGGCGGACAAACGAAATGGCCATTGCATCGGTTGAGCAATCAACCCGGCCAGATCGAATTCGGTTATCTCAATGGTCTCTTCGACAGCTTCCTGCCACGCGTTGTAACTCTTGCCGTTGATTTCCAGCCGCGAAACGTTTTCAAATCTTGGCTCCCCGCTCGCGGACGAGCCTGCCAGCTTCCCAACGGACCGCGCCACCATCCTCAGGAATCGCACGCGCACCGTGCATCGTGTTTCGTTGTTGCCCACCAACAGGCACTCGGTCTGCATCGTGCACGCTTCATTGCCGCCTTGCGCCTCGCTGTATTTCCGTGGGTACACCACGCCAAAATTGAATCGTTGCTGGTTCTTCACCGCCGAAGGCCGGTACGGGTACAGCATGTAGCCTTCGTAAAGCACGGCTTTCACGATTTTGTCGACCAACTCCACATTCATGACCGCACCGTCTCCGAAACGCTGTTCAACGCTTTCTCCAGCGCCACTTCCCACGTAGGAATTCCTTCGCGCATCTTGAACTGGTGGAGCTTTTCAAATGCGTCCTTATGCAAAGCCAGCCACACGGAATTCGGATAATACGTGTCCATCAAGTTTTTCCACACGTCCACCGGCAGCCTGTACTTCGCTTCCTTATCCCAGGAAATGGGCGCCACTTGCAGCGCTTCCTCCATGCCTTGATAAAACACAGTGCCGCTGAACTGGAAGCACAGCGGCAAATCGCCGTTCGTCAACCCGTGAAAATATTTTGTGGCGGCCACGTTGAAATCAAACGTGCAGGGGACGGGAATATCAATGAGCGTGCTCCCGGTAAAGCGCGGCACCACAACGCTGGCGTGCGTCCACAAAAGATTGCGAAGCGTCTGACCCCACCGCTCGGGTTCTCCAAACAGGTCCTGCAAGCTCGCTTGTTCTTTCGCGTCGTACTTCCGCCGAGTCACTTCGATCTGGATTTGCGCCTTGAGCACAACAGTGTGGATAAGCTGGTCGCTCGGGTGGTTGACGACCTGCGCTTTGAACAGCATTAGGGGCGTAGCCGCATGTTGCGCCACTTCCGCGCCCTCGATCGTCAGTTGCAGATCAGGCATCCGTCCCTCCATGGCCGGGTTGCGCGCGTTTCTTCAACGCGGAGAAAAAGGATTGAATCTCGCGCCAGACCTCGGTGCCCCCGGAAAGCCCGCGCCAGTGCGCACGGATCAGCCCGACCAGTTTGTAGCACTCATCGATCGGCACCAGGTAATACTCCGCCGGCGCCGCGCCTCTCACATGCCCAACGCGGTTCACCAGCAAAGCGGTCACGTCGTCCTCCATCGTTCTTAAAACCGGATTCACTTCCGCGATGTCCGTCCACGTATCCAGCGAGAGCAGCGACTCCATGGGGCCGGCGGGGCTGGGATACAACGCGGCCATTTTCTGCTGTGGCGAGCTGCGGAAGAAAAATGCCATCTCAATCGGCACCATCAGCCCATCCCATTGGGCATCCGTCATCTGGAAATCGCGCAAGAACAAAACCCGGCGCGGCACACGTTTGTATTTCGAGCCGCTTTGGCCTTCGAACAAAATCGCGCAAGCATCGCAAGCGCAGACCAGCTTGCGCTTGTCGGGTTCCACAAGGTGTTCGTGTTCCGCCGGCAGTTCCTGGCTGCACATCTCGCAGCGCTCCACGACAGCTCGCTTGCGCGCAAATTGCTGCAGCGCTGCGAACGCGTTTTCCTGCGACGGTGGCATTGCCGGAGTCATCTCAATCCCCAGTCCGCTGGAAAGGTGCGGGCGAAAGCACACTCATCGACTGCCCGCTCTGCAGTTGCTCCACCGAAACAAACCCGGCAACCGGCTGCTCCGGCTGTTCCACCACGATGGACGTCGCATCCGGCGCGGCGTCCTGTATCGCTGCCTCCAGCGCCGATCGCACCGTCGCGGCCGTCGATCCGCAACCATTTGCACTCTGCTTAAGACGAACGGTAACCGCCCCGTCCTCGCGTACGGACACCATCTCCGCCTGCGCCGCATGCGACTGGAGAAAGGGGCGCGTCTTCTCCAGGGCCCGCTCCACGCGCGTAGCCAGATCGTCCGGGTGCAACCCATACAAAAGCAGCAAGCTGCTCACAAGTTCGTCGCGCCCGCACTTCTCAATGAGCTTTGTCCCGTTGTCGCCTTCTTCTGCGGCAAGCTCCAGGATGCGCTCCAGCCCCGCTCCATGCAGCGCCATCAGCGATTCCAGAAGGTCCCGTGCCAAAGCGCGCGAATTGGGGTCCGCCGAAGTTTCAAGCTGTTCGACAATCGTCCCGATGCGCTGAATTTTCTTTTGCAGTTCCGTGTCCTGCGCCATGGTCTCCTTCAGTTACAACTCAAAGCGGGTGGCCGCATTTGAGGATGCGAATTATTTATGTCCGCCTTCCTCGCCCGCAGAACCACCCGCTATAGCCCCATTCCTGCAAACCTCAAGCATGCACTCCAAACATTGGCGAATGGTGTGTCTCCAGCACCTTCCCATTGCCAAGGTACATATGCACCCCGCAAGGCAGGCATGGATCGAAACTGCGCACCGCTCGCATGATGTCGATGCCCTTGAATTTGTCCGGGCCGTTCTCTTCGAAGATCGGCGTGTTCTGTACCGCATCTTCATAAGGTCCGGGCGTTCCATAGATGTCGCGCGGATTCGCGTTCCATGGCGTCGGTGGATATGGATGGTAGTTTGCGATCTTGCCGTCGCGGATCACCACGTGGTGCGACAACACCCCGCGCACCGCTTCATGGAAGCCGCAGCCAATCGCATCTTCCGGCACTTTGAAGTCATTCCAGGTCTTGGTCCGCCCGGCATGCAGTTCGGACAGCGCTTGTTCCATAAAGTAGAGCCCCGCACATGCTGCGTACACCTGGAAGTAAGTGCGTGCGCGATCGCGTTCGATGGCATTGCTCCATTTGGGAATTTTCCACTCGAATTCCACTTCTGGCAGCGAAGTCGTCTTCGGCAGATACATCTTCACGCTGCGGCCCGTCGATTTCACGTAGCCGAAGTCCACAAGCCCCCCTAACGCCGTCGCCCACAACCGCGCGATCGGTCCGCCGCCGGTATCCAGTGCCAGGTGATCGCCCGTCCTCTTATCGAACCACCGCGGGGACATGACCCACGTGTACTTGCCGCCGAAATCGCGCTTTTGCGGTCGCGGTATCGTCGTCTGATTCCAGGGATGGTTCTGATCCACGGGATTGCCCAGAGGATCCTTGTCCACAAATTTCTCGCCATGCTCCCAGCTGTCATAGTAGGAACTGCCCAACAGAATCCGTATGTTCAGGTTGATATCCACCAGATCATTGGTAACCAACTGGTCGTCCACCACCACGCCGGGCGTGACGTACATCGCGCGGCCCCACTTGGTCATGTTCTTGTACTGGTAATCGCATTCATGCGGGTTGTTGAATGATCCCCAGCATCCCAAAAGCACGCGCCGCCGCCCCACTTCTTCGTAACCCGGCAACGCATCGTAGAAGAAATCGAACAGGTCGTCATGCAGCGGCACCACTTTCTTCATGAACTCCACATACTTCATCAGCCTCACCAGATAATCCGTGAACAGCTGAATCGTCGGTACCGTCCCGACTCCGCCCGGATACAGCGTGGACGGATGCACGTGCCGCCCTTCCATCAGGCAGAACATCTCGCGCGTCATCCGGCTCATTTGCAGCGCTTCGCGATAGAACGAGCCCGTGAACGGATTCAGCGCCTTCATGATGTCCGCGATTGTCCGGAAGCCATGAAGGTTCGCATGCGGCGCGGCGGTTTTCTCCGCCTTCGCGTAAACAGATGGATTTGTTTCCTTCACCATCTGCTCGCAGAAGTCCACCCCCACCAGGTTGTCCTGGAAAATGTTGTGGTCAAACATGTACTCGGCCGCTTCACCGAGGTTCACAATCCATTCGCCCAGGTGAGGCGGGCGCACGCCAAACGCCATGTTCTGCGCGTACGTCGCACAGGTAGCGTGGTTGTCCCCGCAAATTCCGCAGATGCGGCTGGTGATGAAGTGCGCGTCCCGCGGGTCTTTGCCTTTCATGAAAATGCTGTACCCCCGGAAAATCGACGAAGTGCTGTGGCACTCCGCCACCTGCCGGTTGTCAAAATCGATCTTCGTGAAGATTCCCAGGCTCCCCACAATTCGCGTGATGGGGTCCCAGTTCATCTCCACCAGCTTTCGAGAACCAGTCGGCGTCTTCTTTGCTTCCGTTGTCATCGTCCCCATGATTTCTGCTCCTTTAATTTCTTAATACGCCCGTGGCCGGTAGCCGGTGGTCAGCTCTGCCCGAGGATGACGCCACTTCGGTTCTTTATTCACTGTGTCGTTGGTAAATGCGCGAAGCGCGCGAATGGTTTTTCCGTACATCCCGATGCTGCTCGTGGAAATTCTCGCCCCCGGCGGCTCATCCATAAACGGCATGAACTTGTCCGGGAAGCCCGGCATGGTGCAGCCGATGCAGATTCCGCCCACGTTCGGGCATCCGCCGATTCCCGCCATCCACCCGCGCTTGGGCACGTTGCAATTGACCACCGGCCCCCAGCAGCCCAGCTTCACGATGCACTTTGGCGAGCCATAAACTTCGGCAAAATCTCCCTGCTCGTAATAACCCGCGCGATCGCACCCGTCATGAACCGTCGCGCCGAACAACCAGGTCGGTCGCAACTGATCGTCCAGCGGAATCATCGGCGCCAGTCCGGAAACTTGATAGAGAAGGTACAAAACCGTCTCCATGAAGTTATCCGGCTGAACCGGACAGCCCGGCACGTTCACGATCGGCAAGCCCGCCTTGGACTTCCAGTCCCAGCCCAAATAATCCGCCAGGCCCATCGCCCCGGTCGCGTTGCCCTGCATCGCGTGAATGCCGCCATAAGTTGCGCAGGTTCCGCAGGCCACCACCGCCAAAGCCTTCGGGGCCAGCCGGTCAATCCATTCATTCGTGGGGATCGGTTGGTTCGTCTTCGCATCCGTTCCCAGCGCCGCCCAATAACCTTCCTTCTTGATTTTTTCGTTGGGAATCGAACCCTCCACCACCAAGACGAAGGGCTCCAGCTTGCCCTGTTCCGCCTGATACCAATACTTCAGAAAATCATCGCCATTTTCATAAGCCAGCACGGGGTTATGCAGGTGCACTCGCGGCAGTCCGGGAATCGCTCCCAGCAGAACATCCTCGATGCTTGGCTGCATCGCCGCCGTGACGGAAACCGAATCGCCGTCACACCCCAATCCCGCGGTAATCCATAAAATGTGAATATCGGAAACGGGCGAAGGCTTTTGGGTCTTTCGGCCGTAAGGAACTGCCTCTGGTGCCATGAATCTTTTCTCCTCTCGGGCTTTCGACAATCCCTCCGGAGGCATCCCCCAGCGGGAAAATCCCGAACCCCTACTCTGAATGTTGGCAGGGACAGGCAGAGAACTCCCTGAACGGAGCCCGCGGCCCGATTCTGGATGAACCGCCTATCCAGAATTTCGATACAGAGAATTACAATTCACGAGGGGATCGAGCAATCGGGCACACGCCGAATTGTGTATAAGGGTTGTTCGTAAGCGGTAATAGGGGAAACCCTTAGGTGCGGTTTTCTAGGGAGTGAACCTTAGTACCCACCCTTCAGGTTCATCGTCCACTCAATGGCGTGCTGCACCAGCTCCCGGGCGTTCCGCAGCGCCAGTTTTTCCTTGATGTGCGCCTGGTAAGACTCGATGGTCTTCACACTCAGGTGCAATTCGTCCGCGATTTGCCGCGTTCCGTGGCCTTCCCCAATCAAGCGGAACACTTCCAGCTCCCGGTCCGTAAGGTTCACCAGCGGTGACTTCTTCGCTGGCGCGGTTCCGCGCACATATTGTTGCAGCATCGTGCTCGTCAAGCGGTCGCTTAGATACACTTCGCCTTGCAGAATCCGTCGAATCGCCACCAGAACCTTTTCCGTCGCTTCCTGCTTCATGATGTAGCCGTTGGCGCCCGCGCGCATGGCCCGCTCCGCATAGATGGATTCGTCGTGCATGGACAGAATCAACACCGGCAAGCTCGCCGTCTTCATCCGGATATCCTTCAGCACATCCAGTCCATCCGGTCCGCTCAAGGAAATGTCCAACACCACGATATCCGGCCGAAGCGTGGTGATCGCGTGAAACGCCGAATGCGCTCCGTCCGCCTCGCCGCATACGGACAGGTCCGGTTCCCGGTCGATCAGTAAAGCCAACCCTTGTCGCACGATCGGATGGTCGTCCACCAGCAAGACCCTACATTTCTTGGTATGCGTCTGAATTTGTGGAGTAGCTGCCATGGGATTCAAACTCCTATTCGACGTTCCGAATGGGAAACGTACAACTCACGCTGATTCCGCGGTCCGCGTTTGCTTGTAGCTTCAACGATCCGCCCACCATCACGGCTCTGTAGTTCATGATGCTCAGTCCTACGCCGGGCTGGCCGGTTGGCTTCTTCGGAAATCCGTCCCCATCGTCCTGAATCGTCAGATCTCCTGTACCGTCTCTGCTCGTCAGGCGAATCACAATGTTTTTCGACTTGCCGTGGCGAATGGCATTGTTCACGGCTTCCTGGGCAATGTGATACAGGTTCGTCGCGACATTTAAATCGCCGATCAGAACAGGCTCATCGCATTCGAACCGGCAACGAATCTGAAACAGGTCTTCCAGTTCGCCCGTGCGTTGTTTCAGCGCGGACATCAATCCGTGCGCCTCGGACACCACAGGCAACAACCCCCGCGATAGCTCCTTCGTTTTGCGGATCGCGTCGTTCACTAGCCGCACAATCTTCGCCGCATCCGCTGATTCCGGCACGGACACTTCCGACAGCCGTTCCTCCAGAACCTTGCTCATGAATGCGATTCCCGTCAGGTGCTGGCCCAATCCGTCGTGCAAGTCGCGGCCGATTCGCCGTTGCTCGCGTTCGCTCATCTTCAAAATCGTGTTTTCCAGGCGCTTTCGTTCGCTGATGTCGCGGATGGCGCTGGATACCAACACGCCATCTTCCGTCTCCAGCGGACTCAAACTGATTTCCACGGGGAACTCGTTGCCATCCTTATGCAGTCCGTACAATTCCAAGCCTGCGCCCATCGGCCGCACGCGCGGCTCGGCGAAAAAATTGCTCCTGTGGCCCGGATGTTTCCCGCGAAGCCGCTCCGGCACAAGCTTTTCAATTTCCTGCCCCAGCAGTTCCTCCCGCTTGTAGCCGAACAGCTTCTCCGTCTGCGCGTTCACCAACACAATCTTTCCTTTTTGATTGATCACTACCACCGCATCCGGCGCGGCTTCCAGCAGCCCTCGAAATTTTGCCTGTGCCCGCTTCTGATCCGTCACATCGATTCCGGAGGCGATGATGTACTTCGGCGTCTGTTTGGCTCCCGGCAGCACCGCTGCGGACCACGCGATTGTTCTCCGCCTGCCGTCGCGCGTGATCCAGCAACTTTCAAACTCCGTGCGCGTCACTTTGTCGCCGATCTCCCGGAATAGTTCCTTGAACTGGCCTACGTCTTCCGCAGCCAGAAACAGTTCCCAGATTGCTTTTCCCTGCGCTTCCACGAACGAGCATCCCGTCAACTCCTCGCATGCGCGATTAAATTGAATGATGTGTCCCTCGCGGTCCAGAACCACCACCAGCGCTCCCACCGTATCCAGAATCGCCGCTAAAAGATTGCGCTCCTGGTGCAACGCGCCTTCCGCTCGCTTCAGTTCCGTAACATCCACGCCCACGCCATGAATGAACCACGGCCGGCCGTCTTCCCGCCGGATCATTTTCGCTTCGCACTGGAACCACAGCACTCGTCCGTCCCGCGCGATCACCCGGTACGAAGAACGCAGCGGTTTTCCAGACAGGAACATTTCCGCTGCTTCCGTGCTCCATCGGATCTTGTCGTCGGGATGAATCTGTTGGTACCACCGCACCGGATCTTCCAGCCATTCGCTCTGCGAAAAGCCAAGCGCGGCCTCAATCTGCGGACTGACATACGCCTCGCCAATCCCTTTGTCCAGATACGCCATGAACACAACCGCCGGAATCTGCTCCACCAGCGCCCGGTACTTCGCTTCCATGTTCAGCGCGGGCGCTTCCGCAATCGTTTCCGTGGGGGCTCCAAAATCTACGTCGCCATTGGGGACCAGTGTTTGTTCGAGGAAAACGCTGGCGAGCTCCTGCAGGGCTTTTTCAGCATCGCCGAGCTTTCCGGCACCGGCGTCGCTGTCAATCGTCTCCGTGGCCTCGCGCCCGTTGAATTGCGAAAGAAAATCCAGCCCCATGTCTTGCCTCTTGCCCTTCAAATGCCCCTCAGTAACTAGATTCCTCGCCGATTCAAATTGTTTCGAAAAATAACTTCAGTCCTTGCCGCGCCCTCGCCATGCCGGTTCTTTGTTCAACGAAGCCTGCGTGAATCGCCGCAGCGCGTGAATCGCCCGCCCGTAGGTGGTGACCGCATTCGAAGAAAGCAACGATCCCGGCGGCTGGTTCATAAATGGCATGAACTTGTCCGGAAATCCCGGCATCGTGCAGCCGATGCAGATTCCTCCCACGTTCGGGCAGCCCCCGATTCCTCCCATCCATCCGCGTTTCCCCACGTTGCACTGCACCACCGGACCCCAGCATCCCAGTTTCACGATGCACGTTGGCGAACCGTACTCGTCCGCGAATTGTGCCTGCTCGTAGTAGCCGCCGCGGTCGCATCCTTCATGCACCGTTTGCCCGAACAACCATGTTGGACGCAACGCGTCGTCCAGGGGAATCATCGGCGCGCGGCCCGCGGCCATGTTCAGCAGGTACAAAAGCACTTCGGTGAAATTGTCCGGCTGCACCGGGCACCCCGGCACGCACACGAGGGGAATCCCAGAGGCGGTTTTCCATTTCCAACCGAGATAATCCGGCAATCCCATGCAACCGGTCGGATTTCCTTCCATCGCGTGAATACCGCCATAGGTTGCGCACGTCCCTGCCGCCACCACCGCCCACGCTTTCGGCGCCAGCCGGTCGATCCAATCGCACGTCGTAATCGGCTGGCCGGTTGTTGCATCCGTGCCGAACGTCGCCCAGTAGCCTTCCTTCTTATTTTTTTCGTTGGGAATCGAGCCTTCCACCACCAGGATGAACGGCGAGCGCGTTCCTTCGGCAGCCTCGCGAAAAAAGCGAACGAATTCTTCGCCATTTTCATACGCAAGGAACGGATTATGAAACTTGATTTTGGGAACCCACGGGATCGCGCCAAAAATTAGATCTTCGATGCTTGGCTGTGTCGCTGCCGTCACCGCGATGGTGTCTCCATCGCAACCGAGTCCCGCCGTCATCCATAGAACGTCGATTTCGGAAATGGGTAAAGCGTCTGTGCCAGTGATCCCATGCTTGGACACGATGGACGTCATCCTTCCCTGGCTCTCGACTGCGGAGGGTTCAGACCGAGGCGTGCCACCCCTACCCGTGGGCGGCCGCCCGCCGCGGATTCTATCCAATTCCTACGTTTTCCGCTATGGATTCGCCAGGTAACGATCGCGTGCGGATAGTTGCGTCAGTCTTTGGAGGGAGCTTCCTATTCCTCTCCGATATCTTCATTCCAAACCGCGGGATTCGCGCGAATATAATCTGCTAGCAGTGTCACGCATTCCTGGGAATCCAGATCGATCACTTCAATTCCCAACGAACGCAACCATTCGCTTCCACCTTGAAAATTCCGGCTCTCTCCCACGACCACTCTGCCAAAACGAAATTGCCTCAGCAGTCCGCTGCAATACCAGCACGGCGCCAGCGTAGTCACCATCGTTAAGTTTCGGTAGCTCCTCTGCCGGCCCGCCTTTCGAAACGCATCCGTCTCTCCATGCACGGATGGGTCGCCTTGCTGCACCCGGCGATTGTGCCCCGCGCCGATTAACATTCCGCTCTCATCGAAAATCGCCGCGCCAATGGGAATGCCGCCTTCCTTCAGCCCCAGCCGCGCCTCCGCCACCGCAACAGCAAGCATTTTTTGGTAGTCCAATGCAGGATTCATCGTCCTCCTCGTGCCACCCACCACCCGCCTGTCTTCCTGAAGCTATTCGACAAGGATAGCCGAAGGATCTCAACCGATCCGCGCTCTACAAGAATCTCCATTCGTGGAGATGCTACGCCAGGAGGATATCAACTGCGGCAGAAAACTTCCGGCTAACTTAGGTAAGCGTCGCTTGCAGAACTTCGCGTAGCAATTCCTGCTTCTGGCTCGTCAACTTCTTTCCCTGCGCCGTCAGATAAAACACGTCGATGGCTTTCTGTCCTTCCGTGTCGATCAGCGCCACATCGATGTTGCACGCCAACCGCGCCAACGCGGAACCAATCCCGTATAACAATCCCGGTCTGTCCTGCGTAACCACTTCCACCAGCGTGCAGTGCTCGGAAGAGCCTTCATCAAAGTTAATCGCCGTCGGCACCAACACCTTGGGTGGCCGCGCCACGGACGCCGCCAACCGCCCCTTCATCAGCGGCTCCAGCGCCTGCTTGCCGTTAAGTACATCCGCGATGCCTTGCTGGAATCTTGCAACCTCTCCAGGATTCAGCTCTAGCGTCCGATGCAGGTCCACGAAGTGGAACGTGTCCAGCACCACTCCCGCCGCATTCGCAAACGCATCTGCCTTCACGATGTTCATGCCCCACGCCGCAAGCACTCCCGCAATCGTCACGAACAGTGCCGGCCGGTCCCCCGACAGTAGCGTCAACACATAAGCATGCTGCGCTTTCTTGATCTCAGTCTGCACCGGCTCAGTGCCAAGCCTGCGGTACAGCGCGAAATGTTCTGCAATTTCCTGCGCGGAGTGTACCGCAAGATAGCGTCGCGGGAATCCCTCCAGGAACCGTTCGATTTCTTTTTTGTCCGCGCCCTTGACCTGTGCGCGCACTTGCTCCAGCAAGGGCGCTTCGTCGGAAGCGTGAAGCCGGTCGCGATCCAAAGTTCGGCTGAAGTGATTGGAAGTGGCCACGAACAACTGCCACAGCATTTCGGCTTTCCACGGGGTCAACGCCTCTGGATTCACGGCGTGGATGTCTGCATAAGTCAGCAGGCACAGCCGTTGCAGCCGCTCGTGCGTATTCACCGTGGCGGCAAATCCAGAAACCGTGCCCGGATCGAAAATGTCGCGCCTCTGTACCGTGGCGGACATATCCAGATGGTGCTCGATCAGAAAGTGAACCTCGGCTTTTTCTTCCGGCGAAAGCTTCAAACGGTCCGAAGCAATTTCCAGCGCCTGCAAGCTCCCGGTCACGTGGTTTTCCACTGGCATGCCTTTGCCCACGTCATGCAGCAGCAAAGACAGGATCAGCAGGTCGCGCCGGTCCACCGTTCGCCACAACGGCGCGAAGTGTTTCCCCAACGGTTCCTGCGGATCGCCCAGTTCCTGCAGGTGTTCGATTGTGCGCAACGAATGTTCGTCCACGGTATAGCGATGGTAGAAATCGCGCACCACCAGCGAATCGATCGCGCGAAATTCCGGCAGCGCTTCCGTGAGCAACCCCAGTCGGTGCATCGGCCGCAACGCCGCTCCCGGATAATCACCACTCAGAATTTCCGACAATACCGGCCAGGTGATCCGCGAATTTCGTTGCGTCAGCTCCGGATGCGCCATGATGTAAGCAATGCTGCGTTCTGCATCGCGGCTCAGCGCCACGCCCGTGCGCGCTGCTTCCGTAAGCAGCGAATAAGTCACGTTGCGGTCCGCAAAAAGGTGCTCGTTCGTAATTTCCAGCAGGCCATCGCGAACGGCGAATGGTCTTCCGGTCGGAATGTCTGTCTTTGGTCCCATGGCGGCGTTCATCAGCCGCCGCGGCAAGGAAAGCGTCACCGGCGGTCGCTGGTCCACGTACCGCAGCAGTTGCCGGTTCAGCGTTCGCGCGTGCCGGAAGTACAAGCGCATCCATTCCGCGGCGTTGCGCCTCAGGTTGTCATCGATGCCCAACGATCGCTCAGCTGCCTGCGCCTGCAATTCATAGGTTAATGTGTTGTCGTTTCGTCCGTTGCTGTAGTGCAGAAAACAGCGGATCGCGCTCAGAAATTCCACCGCGTTGCGCGTCAGTTCATCTTCGTTCACCGGGCTGAATCGCGGATCGCGCCGGTCCCCGGCCAATTGCCGCATCCACAGCGTTGAATGAAAATCGCGCAGCCCGCCCGGCGCATCCTTTACGTTCGGCTCCAGGTGGAAAATGGTGTTGCCATAGCGCCCCAGTCGGTCTCGCGTCAGCCGCTGCAACTCAACCAGCAGAAACGGCCTTGCCTGCTTTTCCGCCACGGACAGGACTTTCGTGTCCAGCTTCTCGAACAAAGATTGGTCGCCATCCAGAAACCGGCGGTCCAGCATCGCCAGGTGGAATTCCGCGTTGTCCTGTTCGATCTTCTTACACTCGTCGATGGTGCGGCCTGCGGAACTCACGCGAAAGCCTAGGTCCCACAGCGTGCGAGAAAAGTCCGCGATCAACGGCCGCGAATCTTCTTCAATTTTTTCGTTGGCAAACAGGAACAGCAGGTCCAGATCGGAGAAGGGAAACAGTACTTCGCGGCCGTAACCGCCTAAACCCAGCAGCGCCAGCCCTTCACTGCTGCCCTCTCTCACACGTTGCAGCTCGCCAAAAACACGGCGAATCGTTCCATCCGCCAGCTCACACAACTGCCGCAGCGTTTCCTGCGCGCTCGCTCCGCTTTCAAATAGCTTTCTTATCCGCTCCCGCTGGACTTCGCATTGCGGTCCCAGCACAGACAGCGGCGTTACCGATTCTTCCATTGTTGTTTTCGGGCGAATTCCGGCAGCGAGACCTGGGCGGGGCGAGGACATATTCGTTCTCAGAGCGCGCTCTCGCCTCGTTCCTCATTCCTGATCCGGATCGCCTCTTCGACCCGCGACAAGAATATTTTACCGTCCCCGATCTTTCCTGTCTTGGCGCTCTTTAATATCGCATCCACCGCACGATTCACCAACTGGTCCGGCAGCACCACCTCCAGCTTTACCTTTGGCAGCAGGTCTACCGTGTACTCCCGTCCACGATAAACTTCCGTGTGCCCCTTCTGCCGGCCGTGGCCACGCACTTCCGTCACTGTCATTCCCTCTACGCCAATTTCCAACAGCGCATCCTTCACCGATTCGAACCTCGACGGCTGAATGATCGCTTCAATTTTCATCATACGAATCTGTGCTCCCGCCTCGAGTTATCAACCGCCTTGCTCCGTGCTTCACCCTTCCAGGTTATATCCTTCTTCACCATGCAGAGTAATGTCCAGGCCTTCCACTTCCTGCTCCTCGCTAACCCGCAGCCCGACCGTGACATCCACGATCTTCAGGATCACGATGGTGCCCACCAGCGCCAGCAACCACGCAATCACCACCGCGATCAATTGGTTCGCCACCTGGCTCCAATGTCCGTCCAATCCGCCCACCGCTTTGCCGTCGCCGAAAATCGGATTAATAAAGGTCTGCGCAAACACGCCCGTCAATATCGCGCCAATCGTGCCCCCAGCTCCGTGTACGCCAAAAGCATCCAGCGCATCATCGTAGCCAAAAATACTCTTGAACTTCGTCACCATCCAGAAACAGAAAATTCCCGCGATGAATCCAATCGCCAGCGCTGGCATCGGCGCAACAAAACCGGCTGCAGGCGTAATCGCTACCAGCCCGGCCACCGCTCCGGAAATTGCGCCCAACGCACTCGGCCTCCCGTTCTTGATCCATTCCGCCAGGCACCATCCAATGGCCGCGGCCGCTGCTCCAAAATGCGTGGCCACGAACGCGCTCGACGCCAGTCCATTCGAAGCCAGCGCGCTTCCCGCGTTAAACCCGAACCACCCCACCCACAGCAAGCAAGCTCCCGTGAAGCTCAGCACCAAACTGTGTGGCGGCATTGGTTGCTTCGGGTAACCGACGCGTTTCCCCAGATACAACGCGCACACCAGCGCGGAAACGCCCGAAGTCACGTGCACCACAGTCCCGCCCGCAAAATCGAGAGTAGGGAATCGCCCGCCAAGCGATGCGTTCAGAATGCCGCCTTTGCCCCACACCATGTGCGCCATCGGCGCGTACACCACAAAAAACCACAACGTCATGAACAGCACGGTTGCGGAAAACTTCATGCGCTCCGCGGTCGCTCCCGTGATCAGCGCCGGCGTGATGATTGCGAACATCAACTGGTACACCATAAACGTGGACTGCGGCAGCGTCCCCGCATAGTCCGCATTCGGAAGCGCCCCCACCCCGCGCAGCAGCGCCATATGGAAGTTCCCTATAAAAGGTCCGTCGCCGCCAAAACACAGGCTATAACCCACCAGCGCCCACAGCACCGTAATCAACGCCATCAGCGCAAAACTCTGCATCATGATGGCGAGTACGTTCTTCTGCCGCACCAGCCCGCCGTAGAACAGTGCCAATCCCGGCCCCGTCATCATTAATACCAGCGCCGCGCTCACCAGCATCCACGCGTTGTCCGCCGAGGATTGCGCCGCGGTAACCTTCTGCTCCAACTGGTTTAGTTTGTCCGTGACGGCTTGGGAAGTTGCAGGAGAGGAAGCGCTGGCGGAAGGAGCGGCCGTTGCCGGGGGTTGCTGGGCAAGCAGCGGAACAGCAAGCAGCATCAGGGTCAGTACGCTACACCAGACAATGCCCATGCGCTTCATCGAATTCTCCGGGGCGAATGAATGGGCATCCACTCTGCTCTTCTCATTCGCGTTGGCATTTGGGGACTTACCACAAGTGTAGGGCAGATTATACGCACCACTCCTCCGTCTCCGCCCTTTGAAATTTTTCTGCCCCGCATTCATTTTTCGGATAGCTCGTTCGCTAACACCTTCCTTTTGACCTCGCTGGCAAAGTGGTCCGCGTCGCGTGTTGGCTTTGGGATGCGGTATCCGGAAGCCACTCGTAGTGTCAGCTTTATCGCGGTTTCCAGGCTGACCCTGTGCCCCTGGGAAACATAGATCGGCCGCACGCCGTCGCGCGTTCGAACCGCCGCCCCGATGCGTTGCCCTCCCGCTTTCGAATCCACTAACCCCGTCCAGCTTCCTGCCGGCTTCTTCAACGCCCCGTGAGTCCCAATAAGGATGCTCTTGGCGCACCCGATCGACGGCCTGTCCAGCAGCACGCCCAAGTGGCTCGCGATCCCGAACCGCCGCGGATGCGCGAATCCCTGCCCGTCGCAGAACAGCAGGTCGGGCAGTTCCTCTAACTTATCCAGCGCCGCCAGCAACAACGGGATCTCGCGAAAGCTCAACAAGCCGGGTATATACGGAAACTCCAGCGGCGCAACCGCGTAAGCACGCGTCACCTCTTCCATCTCCGGAAAGCGGTACATAACCACGCACCCAATCGCCCGATTGGCCTCTCGCAGCCGGTTCCAGCGGTTCAACTTCGCGCGCATCCCTTGCGATCCCGTCAACACGAACGC
Source organism: Candidatus Acidiferrales bacterium (assembly GCA_963709705.1). Classification (GTDB taxonomy): domain Bacteria; phylum Acidobacteriota; class Terriglobia; order Acidiferrales; family UBA7541; genus Acidiferrum. Next base: position 465,591 of record CAVPXU010000006.1, on the reverse strand, counting down.
CGCGTCCAGCCCCGCCACCGTGCGGATCTTTCCCAGCCGGTCCTTTCCTTCCCACAGCTCGCGCAGCTCCTCCTGGATTTTCCGCGCCTCCTGCGTGGAAACGTCCCAGGGGTGTTTCCGCGCTTCCATTGATTTAATCTTCATACCCTTCATCGTATAATGCTGGTGCCATTAACGCCGCCGGCCTCCACGCTGGCTGCCGCTGGACATTGAGGGGAAATTTACGATGCTTCATCCACCACTGGAGATTTCTGCGCGCGAAGACGGCGGCATCCATTATTTGCAGGTTCATGGGCGCTTGACGATCGGCGAACCCAGCGAGCATCTCAACGAGTTCACACAGAATCTTGTGCAGCGCGGCGCCCGTAAACTTATCGTCAATCTCAACGACATTCCGCAAATCGACAGTTCCGGCATCTCCGCGCTAGTCAAGCTTTCCATCTCCCTAGCCCGCCAGGGTGGCGGACTCCACTTGGTCTGTGGCCAAGGCCGCGTCCGCGATGCCCTCACCGTCACGCGCCTCGTCGAAGCCATCCCCACCTTCGAATCCGAAGCCACCGCCTCCGCCACCTTCTAAATGTAGCGCCGCGCCTTCAGGCCGGCATCTTGGGGTCAGCATCTTGGGGTCAGCCCTCCAAAAAATCTCCAAGCGGCTCAGATTTTGTCCTACCCTCTGGCGACCGCCGTCAAACAAATCTCCCCGGATGCTCCACATGGAGCCGTCGCATATGGGCTATTGGGGTTCTCAGTTCGGGCTGCCCCACTCTCAAAGCATTCTGCGAAGGGTGGGTCTTGGGTTGTCAGCCGTTGTAGGGCCCGCTTTCCGAAGCCGGCCGTTCTCAAAGATGCCGTATTTGGTAAGTGCCTCATGCTAGACTACTCAAAAATGATCCTCAAATCCCTTCGGCCATTCTTGTCTCTTACGCTTGTTTGTTTTTCCTGTACTGGCCGCGCCCATTCACAACAGCCGAACGCTCCCCCTCAGCCCTTAGCCAATCTAGCCCCCGACCTGCTCGCGCCACTCGCTTTGCAAATCAAAGACAACGCGCAGCAAATTGGTTGTAAACCCGGGAAATGCAAAATTGCGGTGACCGACTTCATATTCATCGGTAAGGGTGTAACGCCATTCGGGGTTCAACTGGCGGATTTACTCTCGACGGAACTTTCTAATCACGATTTCACGATTGTCGACCGCACGAACGTTCAGAATCTGATTCAGCGTGAGCGCCTTTCGCCGCTTAGCTTGCAATCTTTAGACGTGGCCCGATGGCTAGGCATCGAATTAAAAGCGGATGCTATCATTAGCGCTGATCTCGCGAAGGTCGATGATAAAACCATCGAGTTTTCTGCTCGTGTACTTCGGGCTGGAGACGAAAATAAAGGGCTCAGCGTGAAAGGCAGATTGCATGTAGACCTTTCCCTCGTCGATCTTTCGAGTTTGGCCGATCCCAACGGCCTGCCATCTTTCGGCAACACCTTCAATGGCGAGACGCTCTATACCGCCGCACCAGATTTACTCCCGTCCTGTTCCTACATGCCGAATCCACCTTATACCGAACAGGCCAGGCAGGCGCACATATGGGGGGCGATCATTGTGGAAGCGATCGTCGAGCCTAATGGACATCTCAGCAATATGTGGGTTATACGCGGCCTGCCCGGTTTGAATGAAGTTACATTGAAAACCATGGCAACATGGAGATGCAAAGCGCCTGTTCGAGAAGGCAAGCCAGTTCCAGTAGTCGTGCCTTTCGAGGTGAACTTCCGCCTGAACCACTAGAAGTTATCTCATAAACACGTTCAAAGCACTGGGCGGTTGAAGTTTATGGCCAATGGCGTAAATCAAGAATGTGGACCTCACCGACGCCCAGTGGGCAGTGCTTGAACCACTATTTCGTCCGAAACGCCGGGACGATGGGCGTGGCCGGCCGTGGCAAGATACGCGAGCGGTGCTGAACGGTGTCTTTTGGGTTTTGCGCACCGGCGCTCCTTGGCACGATCTGCCGCGTCGTTATCCTCCCTACCAAACCTGTCATCGCCGCTTCCAGCAGTGGCAGCGCTCTGGGCTGCTTACCCGGCTGCTGCAGAAACTGGCGGAAGACTTACGTGATCGAGGAAAGCTGGACCTGAGCGAATCGTTCATCGATGCCACCTTCAGTTCGGCGAAAAAAGGGGCTCTGCTGTCGGCCCTACTCGCCGCGGCAAAGGCAGCAAAATCATGGCGATCAGCGACGGCCATGGTCTTCCTCTCGCCATACACGTGGCCAGCGCTTCGCCCCATGAAACAAAACTCGTCGAACCCACGCTCCAGCGACGCTTCCTCGCGGAAACTCCCGAGCGCTTGATCGGCGATCGCGCTTACGACAGCGATCCGCTGGATGCGCAGATTCGTGAACGCTTCGGTGTGCAGTTAGTTGCTCCGCACAACCCCACACGCAGCCGGAAGGCCACGCAAGATGGCCGCGTACTGCGCCGCTATCGCCGCCGCTGGAAAATCGAGCGCTTGTTCGCCTGGCTTCATAATTTTCGTCGCGTGGTCATCCGCTGGGAATACTACCCAGAAAATTTCCTCGGCATGGTGCAGCTTGCTTGTGCCGTCATCCTCCTGAGGTATTTATGAGATGGCTTCTAGACCTACCCGCTCTTCTTCAACTCCGCCAGCACCATCTTCGCCAGCTCTTTCAGCGTCTCGAACACGCCCTGCCCGTTGATCGCGATTTACTTGGATCAAAGCTAGTTATCATCGGATTTCGATCAAGCGGGCTCCGCTTTCCAGACCTGCAAGTATTTCGACGAGGAGTGACTCGAACGCCGACAACAATGTTTTTGTGCGGCAATTTCCCAGCCGAACCCACACTACAGGAACGCCCGGGCGATCTGCAGTCGCATACCGCGAGAAGTCCTCATCTTTGGTTACGAGTACCAGCGAACTTAAAGTGGCGTAATCCCAGATTTCCCGATCTTTGGCCTCGCTTAGACCTGCGTCCAGAACATGAGAGGCCTCATGCCCGTGGGAAATCAGCCATTTTGCTAGAGCGGTAGGAAGCTGGTTATCCACCAGGAACTTCACTTGGATTGCAGTACGATGTGGTCGGTCTGTAACGCGGCATATTCAATCGCTGCCAGAATATCTTCTCGCACCAGGAATGGATAATCCGTCAGGATTTCTTCGAATGACGCTCCCGCGCTCAACAACTGCAGAATATCCACCACGCGGATTCGTAGACCGCGCACACACGGCTTCCCGCCACACTTGTCCGGCTCTATTGTGATTCGCTGGAGTAATTCTGCTTTGGTCATCACAGACTACCTTGCCATATTGCTACGCGCCGCACAATTGGCACCTTACACTGGTCGTGCTCGCCTACCTATCCGCTCTTCTTCAACTCCGCCAGCACCATCTTCGCCAGCTCTTTCAGCGTCTCGAACACGCCCTGCCCGTTGATCGCGATCCCCTCGATCACCGGCTCGCCCTTCTTCTGCAATTGCTTGGTCAATTCTTCCACGGTCATCGCGTTCGGCAGGTCGCGCTTGTTCAACTGCAGCACATACGGAATCGACGCGAAATTCAGGCTGTGTTCCTTCAAATGTTCCTGCAGGTTTTCCAGCGTTTCAAAATTCGCGTCCAGCCGTTCTTCCTGCGAATCGGCCACGAACACCACGCCATCCGCGCCCTTCAAAATCAGCTTCCGGCTGGCCTCATAAAACACCTGCCCAGGTACCGTATATAAATGAAAGCGCGTCTTGAATCCGCGCACCGTTCCCAGATCCAGCGGCAAAAAATCGAAAAAAAGCGTGCGGTCCGTTTCCGTCGCCAGCGAAACCATTTTCCCTTTTTGATTTTGTCCCGTGTGGTCGTAGATCCACTGCAGGTTCGCGGTCTTTCCGCCGAGACCCGGACCGTAGTACACCAGCTTGCAATTTATTTCGCGCGCAGGAAAATTGATGAAAGGCACGAGTCGTCAACCTGAGTTCAGTCTTGAACTTATAACACTCACGCTCGGGCAGGCAAATCCCCGATGCGCGCCATCCGTCTGCTACTGTTCTAGTTTCACGGAGAAGGGCGTTTCTCAGGTAGCTTATTTTCGTACATGCTGCCGGACGGTAAAGGCTATTCAACTGCGCACTTTCCACAGCCTTTTCCCTTCCGTTGACGGATGCTCGCGCGTTTGTTAGCATTCGCGCCATGGCCAAAGTGCACAAGTCTTCTTCCAGCCGGGCCAAGCCCTCGGCCCATCTTAAAGCTAAGCCAAAGAAAACAAAAGCTTTGCCGCCTCCGCCCCCGCAGCGTGGCGGCGTCGAGATGGTCGATCCCCTCGTTCAAGCTCAGATGAAAGTCTACGAAGAAGCCATGGGCTTGTTCCATCAGCAGAAGTTTCAGCGCGCCAAACAGGAGTTAGAACGCGTTATTGCCGGTCCCAGCAAGGAACTTGCGGATCGCGCGCGCACCCATCTTCGCATCACCGAACAGCGCATGAAGCCCTCGGCCGACCAGAATCCCCGTGGCTCCGAAGATCATTATCAACGCGGTGTTGCCATGATGAATCTGGGCCGCTGGGACGAAGCCCGTGAAAGTCTGGAAAAAGCGCGCAAGCTGGCTCCGAAAGCCGATCATATTCATTACGCTCTTGCCGCTCTCGATTGCCTCACCGGCGAAGCCGATTCCGCTTTGGCTAATCTCAAGATCGCCATCGAGCTGCGCTCCGCCAACCGCTATCACGCCCGCAACGATGAAGATTTCAATTTCCTCCAGGAAGATCCGCGTTTCACGGAATTGCTGTATCCTGAAAAAGAAGGCTATTCGGGCTAGCCTCTCCCGGCGTAGAAATCCTGTGATGTACTGGTGCACCTTCAGTGAGCGCCCTGCAAGAGATGCCGCTCCCCATCTGCGAACCGGGTCTCGGTACTTGGGATTCTCATGAACAAGCCTCGTTTAAAGACAGGTCCTTCCGCTGGCTTGCGCGTTGTAGCGCTCGGTGGAGGCACCGGCTTGTCCGCACTGCTGCGCGGATTGAAGGAACATGTAGTTCGCCGCAGCGATCAGCACGCCACTCTCGAAAGGCCCATCACTGATCTCGCCGCCATTGTCACCGTCACCGACGATGGCGGAAGCTCCGGCCGCCTGCGCCGGGAAAATCGCATGCTTCCCCCGGGTGACATTCGCAACTGCATGGTCGCCCTTTCGAAAGACGAAGCGCTTCTGAGCCGCCTGTTCCAGTATCGTTTTAACGCCGGTCGCGGCTTGCGTGGCCACAACTTCGGCAATCTTTTCCTCGCGGCTCTCACGCACGTCACCGGCGATTTTGCTGAAGCCATACGCGTTTCCAGCAAAGTGCTCGCCGTTCGCGGGCGTATCTTCCCGTCCACGCTTTCGAATGTCCACTTGGTGGCCACGCTGGCCGATGGCAAACGCGTACAAGGCGAAACGCGCATCTCTCGCAGCCGCATTCCCATTCGCAAAATCGCACTGAACCCCCGCCGTGTTCGTCCGCTCCCCGCCGCGATCGAAGCCATCGAGGAAGCCGACCTTATTTTTCTGGGTCCCGGCTCGCTGTACACCAGCGTTATTCCCAATCTGCTGATTCCGGAAATTGCCCACGCGGTCGCGCGTTCCAAAGCTCCGCGCGTGTACATCGCCAACCTCATGACGCAACCCGGCGAAACCACGCAGTACGCCCTCAGCGATCATCTGCGCGCGGTTTCGCACCACGTGCGCGGCCGCGTCATTGATGCGGTTGTCGCCAATCGTCAGTCCATTTCTCCGGAAGTGGCGCGGCGTTATCGCGCGCAAGGTGCGGAAGCCGTCGTTCTCGATCGCGAAAAAGTGCTTAAGTTGAAAGTGCGTCTCGTTACCGGCAATCTCGTCGAGGAACATGGCGTGCTTCGCCACAATTCCTCGCGGCTCGCGCGTTTGCTCTTCGACGAATTCCTGCTTGCTTCCCGCCGTCGCTGAGTGCGCTTCACTTCAACGTAAATCGCACCCCGCCCCGTACAAATATCGGCGGTCCCACCAGCAATACCGGCGTTGCTTCAATCCCAAATCGATCGTCGGTCAGGTTCTGTACGGCAAAGAATAGCGAAGTGCCTTTTCCCAACTTTCGCGAAATCTGCCCATCCAACGAAAACGCCCGCCCCAGTGGCAGCAGGTTCTGGTCGTCGTCAAACTGGTTCCCCAGGAAACGCGCCTGCATTCCCGCCGCCCATTTGTTCCCCACGTAACTCACTTGAAAACTGAACTGGTTCTGCGGCACTTGCGGCAGAAAATTCCCTTGTAACGCCGGGTTCGCCGCATAAGTCAGCACGATGCTGTTCACGAACAGGTAAGAGCCCGTGATCTGTATCTTCGACGTTACTTGCAGCAATCCGGACAGTTCGAATCCCCGCGCTTGCGTCACTCCCAGGTTTTCTTTTTCCCGAAGAATCAGCGCAGGCGTCGTGGACAGCGTCACGTTGGCCACCGGATCGGCTATGTCGCTCCAGAAAAAATTCCCCCGCAAGGTCAAACGGTCGTGCCAAAATAGTTGGCTGACGCCCGCTTCGCCGCCCGTCAGGTGCTCGCCCGTTAGCGCCGGATTCGCCAGCGTCAGTACATTTCCGACGCGAAAATTTCGATATAGCTCGTTCAGCGTGGGGGCGCGAAACGCCCGATATACCGATACATTCACCGCGGTTCCATGCGAAAAATTCTTCAGCAATGACACCCTCGGGCTGAAAGCCGATTCCGTGCGGTCCGGAAACGTAGCGGTTGTCGGAGCGCCGACTGTAAGCGGCGTCCTGTCCTGATAACCGCTGTTGTTATTCCACGTGTCCACGCGCCCGCCAAACGTCAGCAGCCACGTTCCAGCGAAGCTATAAGCATCTTGCGCAAATAATCCAAACGTGTGCTGCCTTCCTCCCGCATCCACCACCGCTGTTTCCGTACCCTGGCTGTAATTTGTGTCTTGACTGTGCCCGCGCACGTCCCGCGCTTCCACTCCCGCGGTGACTTTGTGCCTCTCGGCGAACAGCCGGGACCATGTCCCCACGAACCCGATCTGCTGAGACGGATTCCTCTGCACATCCGTCAGAGACTCGCTGTCGCGGTCCGGCGCCACCGCGGAAAACGTCTGGTGATACAACTCGCGCGATCCGTACGCCCGTATCGAAAAACTCCCCAACTCCGTTGAATTCCAGTCCGCGCCTAAATCCAGCTCCGGTATCGTCGTGTTATTGTTTTCCAGCGGCGTTCCGTTCTTCGAACTCTCCCCGAAATCGCTACCCCTGATAAAAAAGTGCCCGCGCTCCCCAAGATTTCGCGATGCCTCCAGATATCCCGACAGCGCTCCTGACCCCACGTAGGTGTCCACGGAGCCGCGTTCATCCGGCGCCACCGCCACATATCCCTGCGTCTGATAGGCCTGCCCCGCGCCCGATATCGTCCATCGCCCCACCGGCGCTCCCGCGGCGAAAGAAAAATCCGGCGTGTTCATGCTGCCGTAAGACAATTCGCCCGTCGCATACGCCTGCTCTTCCGTCAGCGTCCGAATATTTATGACCCCACCGAGCGCCCCGCCCCCGTACAAGTCCGAAGCCCCGCCGTTTGCCACTTCCACCGACGAAATGGCTGCCTCAGGCACGCGCGCCCAATATACCCAGCCGCCAAACGGATCGTTCAACGGAATCCCATCGAGCAACACGCTCGACCGGCTCGTCGCGCTCGCGCCCACTCCGCGCAGAGACACGCCCTGCGAGGTGGGATTCGCAAACAAACTGCTCGACCTGCGATACGTGCTGAAGCCCGGCACCTGTCTCAACATATCGTCCAGCGCCATGCTCCCGTACTGTTCCATCGCTTCCGCCGAAATTTCATACTGGCTGGTGGGCACCGCCGGAATCATGTCGACGGGCGCGCTTTGCACTTCGATGCGTTGCAAATTGGCCGCCGGAGCCAGCACAATCTGCAGGTTCTCCGCCGAAGAGTGCGGCCGAATCTCTCGAGTAACGGTGGCGAATCCCGGAAACGTCACAACCAGCGTTCCGCCGGAATCCACGCCCGTCAGGTGAAAATGTCCTCCTTCATCGCTCCCGATTCGCACGATTCCTGCCGGGGAGCGGAATTCAATTTGCGCCCCTGGTATCGGCGCGTCCGTTGTATCCATCACTGTCCCGTTGATTCCGGTGTGATCCTGAGCAGGCGCGGCACACGCCATCGCCATTATTGCCAGAAATATGCCGGCAACAATTGATCTGCGCGCTCGCTTCGCGGACAAATGTACACAACACTTTTCTGCTTTTACACTTCCACTCATGCGTTTTCTCAGCGCCTGTTTTCACAACGCTATTTGCAATGATCCCCAGGGGCCCAGGTTCTTCGTTTGATCGTCTAGATGGGGGAAGGGCACCCTCAGGTTATCTGAATTGCGGCGCCCCTGCTTCGACCTATATTTTGCCTGCTGCGTAAATCGCAAGCCTCAACTGGACCGCGCCGCTCAGATGCCGCCAACTTTTCCAGTCAGCACCGTCACCGACGCTTTCGGCAGCAGCACCTTCTCGCCTGCTTTCCAGTCCACGTCGCTTCGTTTCGCCGGACCATCCGGATCGGCGTGGCTCGTTGGTCCCGACGAATGCCACACATATTCCGCCGCGCCGAACGTCACCATTTTCACTTGCCCGGAAAATCCGTCCGCCACTTCTTTTCCGCCGTTCTCGAACGAAATTTTCACCTCATGCGCATTGCTCGGGTCCTTATTCACAATCAGCAGAGACCACTCCCCGTCGGGCCTCTTCACCGCGTAGGCCGTAATCAGCTGGTGCTTCGCCTCGTCCTGCAAATCCGACTCAGCCGGATACAATTGATGCACTCCCGCGCCGTGTTTCACCCAATCCAGATTCAGCAACTGGCTCGCGAAAAATTGCGCGGTGTGTTGCTTGATCTCCAGTTTTTCGTCCGCCACAAAATTCCCGTACGTGCTCCAAGCCTGGCATCCTGGCCGCAACGGCTCCGGCTGGATCGGCGAATGGTAGTAAGCCGCCCCAGGTCCCGCCTCAGTCAGAAACGCTCCAACGCTGTCCGCCAGCCACAACCCGGCGAACAAATCCTGCATGGGATCGGTCAAAGCCCAGGACACATTGCTCTCCGTGTTCATCAGCGGCACATTCGCCGGCACTCCGTCATCCCGCCATGCTTTCAGCGTCGTTTCCACCAGCTTTGGCTCGTTGTATAGATCGGACCAGTTGATCTCGCAGGGATTCAGCGGGTAATGCTCGAAAGAAACAAACGCCAGATCATCCATCGCCTTGTGCGCCTTCAAATAATCCACAAAGCGCCCCAGCCACGAAGTCCTTCCTTGCTCGTCTGGCCACACCTTTATGTCCTCATTCACGCCCGTGAACACCGGCCCGCCCAGCTTCAGCTTTGCATCCACTTTGTGCAGCGCCTTCGCCCACTGCACATAAAGCGCCGCGTAATCTTCCGGCAGCATGTACGCCCCATCCGGCTCTTCGCCCATCTCCACATAGGAAACCGGGTACCCGCGCTTCTCGATGTACGCAAGTTCCGCTGCGCTGTCTTCCGGCGTCGCATAAATCATTGCGATCGGAATCATGGCTGGCAGGTGATTCGTATAGCCGCTCTTGAAAAACTGGTCGAATCCCGTCTGGATGCGAGACGCGACAATATCCTTGTCCGTGTGCCATGGGTCGACGGAGGACGCTTGCGTCACCGTCTGCGCCTGGCTCGGCGTGTGCTTGGCCAGATCGACGAACTGTCCCAGCGTGTTGAAATTCCCAACCGAAATTTCCGAAATCGCGTATCCCACGCAATTGCGCGGGTCGTCGCTCCCATGCGTATCGCACGTGTTCGAAGATTCGGTCATCCAGATGCGCAGAAACCGCGTGGACACCGGAACATCCGCCAGCCGCTGCACTTTGCTTCCTCCCGTTCCCGCCGTCACTTCCCCTTGCGGAAATTTCACCCATTTCCCCGCCAGCGGCTTGGTCAGCGCATCTTCTCTTCCGGTCCAGTATTCCACCACGTATTTCGTCGCATACGGATTGGCCCAGGCAATCTCGATCGCATTGATGTCCTGAGCAAACGCAAAATCGATCACCACCCACTGCGGATTCGCGGAATCCGGATCGCCCGTGAATTTCGATGCCAGATATGGATTGCTCTTCCAGTACGTCGCCGGATCGCCGTCCGTCATTCGCGAAGACTCAAACTGCCCGGAGTCGCTGCGCGTTGTTCCCCGGTGCGCCACGCGATATCCGAACGATTCGCGCAGAAAATCCTTTGGCTCTGCATTCCCCTCGAAATATCCGCTCTTGTGTTTTTCGTCGCTCCACGTCCCGTTCGGGTTCCAATGCCACGTGTCGTACGTCAATTCCGTATTCTGCCGGTAGGTGATCGGTCCCCATCCCGCCGACAAACTCTCCTTGATGATTGGCTCGCTGAAAATCTTGTCGAAATCCTTGGCCGGCAAAATGTCCAGAGACGTTCCCATGGCCTTGTCCGGATCAAACGGGATCGCCTTCGATGCCGTCACATCCACGCGCACCGTCTGCGCCGCCACCGGCAACACAAACGCGCAACAACCGCAAACCAGCGCCAGCAAACTTTTCCTCATGGTGGGAAACTCCATGCGCATCCTCCTCACATCGCCGCTATTATATCGATTTAAATCGATAAGTAGTGGTAACTTTCCAGCAAGCCCTTCGCTTTGCCTCCTAGCCCTTGACACCCAAGTGATCTGTCATCCTAGAGCCCATCCGAAGAGGATGGGCGAAGGATCTCAACGGGGCAATCAACTCCTATTAAGCAGAAAGGTCGCTTTAGTTGTTTCATATGACCCTCTTCCATTTTCATCGGGCACGTTCCCTTGTCCACGGTGTCTAATAACTCAGCGAATCGATCGGGAGATCCCCAAATGCCTTTCCTTCGCAATGGCTTCTTGAAAGCAGCGCACCGGCCAAACCACCTCTATTGCCGCATCGACCCCATCCCCTACCCTGGTTTCTCCTTCGTACTGCTGTGCGCTTTCATGACGGCCCAGCCAATGATAAACCACGGAGTGAGCACCCACTTAGCCAGAAGTCCCCATGCCAGGTCACAGCGTGCTGCCATGAGGGAAGACATGATACGAATTGCAGTTATGCGCGATGGAGCGATTTATTTTCGCAACCAACACGTCAAGATTGAGGCATTGCCGAACATGATTCGCGACGCCACGCTGAACGGCGCCGAAAAGAAAATCTATCTATCCGTTGACGCCCGCGCTCGCTACGGCGATGTCGCCCTGGTTCTTCCGCAAATCCAACTCACTGGCGTGGAAAAGGTTTGCTTTCTCACGGACTAACTCAACCTCCCAACGGTTCCCACTCCCGAACTACCGTTGTCCCCAAATTCCAGCTAACATTTCCCTCGTAATCATTTCAGGCAACGGAGCGACCTCATGTCTACGTTCGGTCTCATCGAATACAGCGACGCCAACCCGCAGGTCAAAGCCGTCTACGACGACATCATGGCCACCCGCAAAACCGACTACATCAATAATTTCTGGAAGGCCATCGCCCACGATCCCGCGCTTCTCAAACGAACCTGGGAAGATCTGAAAGCCATCATGGGCCCCGGCGCCCTCGATCCTCTCACCAAGGAACTTCTCTACATCGCCGTCAGCGTCACCAACAATTGCCAGTACTGCATTTATTCCCACACCGCTTCCGCTTTCGCCAAAGGCATGACCCCGGAAATATTCAAGGAACTTCAGCAGGTCATCGGCATGGCCAACGAAACCAACAAGCTCGTCTCCGGCTACCAGGTCGCCATCGATGCCCGTTTTCAGCCGCCGCTCCATCCGCCAAAATAATCCACGTTCCGCCACGAACCGCCGTGACCAATCCGGCACACATTTCCACCGTGGTACCCAAGTACTATAGGCCCACCTCCTGCACCACCCCCACCATGGTTACGCAACAGGGAAGCCCTGTCTTAACAGGGCTTTCGATTCAATACCTCTCTAAGTGGGTACTCTATGGCACCTATTTTAAAAGAACTGGAAGCGGCGCCCGCCGCCAACCCCAACGCCCCAGCTCCTCCAGCGGCGCGCCCGCAACCTGTAGCGCTGGAAATTCCCGTTACCGTGAACGGCGCTCGCACCGTCGATGGCTCCGATAAGCGCGCTCCTTTTTCCGAGTCCACTCAAACCGTTCTCGTTTTTCCCCACGGCGCTGTCATCCGCATCACCACGCCGCTTGCTTCCGGCCAGCTCGTTTTTCTGACCAACGAAAAAACAAAAAAGGAAGTTGTTTGCCAGGTCGTGAAATCGAAGTCCAGTGGCGGCACCGGCGCTTACGTGGAACTCCAGTTTACCGAGCCTTCCGCCAGTTTCTGGGGATTGCAGATTCCCGGAGCCTCGGCCGCGCCTCCCGCCCCACGTTTGGTTCCGTCCCCTGCGCCACCGGCTCCCAAGCCCGCGGCACCCATCGCTCCGGCCGCGCCTGTTGCCGTTAAGCCTCCTCTCGCGCCAATTCCAGTCACACCAAAGCCCCCGGCACCGGTCGCGATTTCCGCTCCCCCTGTAACGCCCGTCACTCCGCCTCCGCCGCCAATTGCCGCAGTTCCTGTGATTCCTGTCCCGGAGAATGCACACCCCGTCGCTCCCGTCAGCGCCGCGCCTCCGGCTCCCGTAATTTCCGCGCCTCCACCGCCCGTCGCGCATACTGAACCAGTCGTTCCTTCAGCGCCGGACGTTCACTCCCCCGTAAACCCAGTTCCGCCGCTGCGCGATTACTCGAAGCAGATTGAAGCCATCTTCTCCGCCTCTCCCGTCCCCGCTCCGCCCGTCGCGCCAGAACAGCATCACGCGCCTGTGCCACCAGCCCCTACCACCGAACATCTCAAGGAAGAAGCCGCACGCCTGCAGGCGCAACTCAGCTCGCTTCTTTTTACGCAAACTCCTTCCGCGCCTCCGGTTGCCCCTGCCGCAACCCCGGCACACCAGGACGCGCCAAAAACAATTTCTGACGTCACGCCCGAGCCCCCCAAATCGATTGTTCCAATCGAATCCAAGCCCGCGGTTCCCGCGCCAAAAACCTCTTCGTTGCCGCTGGGCGTCGACGAAGAAGTCAAAATGCCGTCTTGGCTCGCGCCGCTTTCCCAAAATTCCGAAACCGCCGCTGTGGAATCGTCTGCATCCTCGGAAGCCGCCCACGATCATTCCGTTTCTGTGAACTCCGAAGAATCCTATGACGCTCTGGTTGGCGGCCCGCACCAGCGGCCACAGACCGCGGTCTTCGGCGGACAGTTACTAGGCGAATCCTCCGCTTCTGCAGAGGACTCTTCTTCCGGCTCGAAAAAAGGTCTCTTCTTCGGACTCGCCGCGGCTGGTTTGCTTCTCGCCGCTGGCGGTGGCTGGTATTTCCTCCAGAACCACTCCGCCTCTCCGGCGACCGCGGCTGCGCGGTCCGCCAACCTTCCTTCTTCCGCCGCAGCGGCGCCCGCTTCGAACTCGTCCGCCCCATCGGAGCCTTCCGCTTCCGCAGTCGCATCCAACAGGCCGAATTCAGCTTCTGCAAACGCCGAAAGGCCTGCCAAAAATTCAGCTCCAGTTGTCCCGGCTCCTGCGGCCTCGCCTGCCGCTGCTCCTGCTTCCAAAAATTCCAAGCCTGCTCCCAGAAATCCCGAGCCGGTCGACACTGCTCCCGAAAAGCCCTCTCTCGGCGACGTCCATTTGGCCGCTCCGGTAGTTCGCAGCGCGGATTCACAGCAGGCCCAGGCGGATCCAAACGCGTTGCAGTCCATTGACACCAGGACCGTCCCTGCGGACGGCGATCCTTTCGCCGCTGCCGCTGCCCGCCACGCCGGGCCGGCCGCACCTCTCCCGGTTGGTGGCGATGTGAAGGAAGCGCAACTGATCAAATCCGTTCCGCCGGAATATCCCGCGCTCGCCAAGGCTCAGCACGTTTCCGGCAAAGTCCAGATGGACGCGTTGATCGACGCCTCGGGAAACGTCTCGGCCGTAAGGATTCTCTCAGGCCCCACGCTACTCCATCGCGCCGCGTTGGACGCCGTCAAGCAATGGAAATACAAACCAGCCATGCTCGATGGCCAGCCCACTTCAACGCACCTGACGGTAACCGTCGAGTTCCGCAACCAGTAGTTTTTTTGCTTGCGCAACCTCAAATCTCACAAACAGAAACAGTATCCGCTCAGCTCCTTCAGCACCCGTCAATGCCCCTGGCTGTAGTTCTCCTGCACCGGCAGCAAGGTCGCAGCGGCCGCTTGCGAAGCGCTTTCCTGAACCTGCTCATCCACGCGTAGAATGGCAATCCATGACAAGTGTGGAAACGGCAGGAACCGGTCGATCGGCCGCACTGCCGGCAACAATGTGTTCAATAGCTTGATTTGCCAGAATCCAAACGTCTTCTTCTTCAAGATCCGCCCGTTCCACCACCATCCCGGCGCGCCGATGTGGTTGAACTTCAGCATCTTTTCCACGCGGAATCCTGCCTGCTCGCATACTTTCCGGAGCTGGCTATCCGTGTATCGCCGGTAATGCCCCAAAACGCGATCCAGAGACCCGTAGAGCCCCGGGCCGTTCGGCACAAGAACAATCGCGCGCCCATTTTTCTGCAGCGAGGCTCGAATGTTCCGCAAAGCTCTTATATCGTCTTCCAGATGCTCCACCACGTTCAGGCAGATCACCGTATCGAACTGCTCCTCGGGGTACGTCTCTCCCGCTCCTGCATCCGTAAACTGCACATGCAGGTACGGCCGCGTTTGTTGCAATTTTTTTAGCCGGTCCAGGTACTGCGGATTAATGTCGCTGGCCCAATACTCGGTTCGCGGCACCAGATTCGAAGTCAGATTTCCTATCCCTGCTCCAATCTCCAGAATGCGCTCGCCCAGGTACGGCCGGATCGTGTCCGCCATCCACTTCGTGAACCGGGGTGCGCGATTCAGCCGCGCCAGGATTTCGCTGCCATGCTCGTCCGCAACATAGATTCGGTCGGAAATTCCATACTTCACCAGCGCGCCCAGCGCCTTTACGCCATCCTTCCAGGTGATTTTTTTCCCTTCCATATAGGTGCGCCCGGAATAACGAATAGGCAATTCGAAAATGCGCGCATCTCGTTTTGCCAGCTTGATGGTGATTTCCGGTTCGAATCCGAAACGGTTGCTTTCCAACGGAATGCTGTTCAGCAATGACCTGCGGACCATTTTGTAACAGGTTTCCATGTCCGTCAGGTTCAGGTCCGTCACGAAATTCGTCAGCAACGTCAACAGCTTGTTGCCCAGGCTATGCCGGAAAAACAGCACGCGCCGGTAATCGCTGGCCAGAAAACGCGATCCGTACACCGCATCCGCATCCTCGTTCACGAACAACGGAATCATCTTCAACAAATCTTCCGGGTGATATTCCAGGTCCGCGTCATGAATCACCACCAGGTCCGTATCCGCATATTTCAGCGCCGTCCGGATCGCGGCCCCCTTTCCCTGATTTTTCGCGTGCTCATCAAAAATCCATTCCAGCTTCGTCGCGGATGGCTGCACCAGTTTCTCACGCAGGTTCTTCAGCACCTCGCCCGTCTGGTCCGTCGATGCGTCGTTCACCACAACCACGCGCACCCGCTCCAGCCAATTGGACTCGGCCAGCACTTCCAACCGCTTCAGGCTTGCTTCCACCAGGTACTGTTCGTTGTACACCGGTACCAGGATTGATAAGCTCAGCTTGGATTCCAACATTCCGTTTCTCGCTTTTTCATTAGCGGGGCTGCGGCTCCCCGCGTCCTGTAGTTTACCGCCTGCAACTCCCCATGTTCCGCAAATTTCCTGCCGTTACTTCTTGGCTGCCACAACCTTGCTCTCTGCCATTCCGCTTAATATACTGACCACCCGGCCAATTGGCGGTCCGGCGGGTGGGTAGCCCGCTGAATTTCTCTCCTTTTGGCCCTTTTTTCGCGCCTGCTCGTCTCTCACAGGCCGAAGCTTGCTGCGTAGTCATTGCTCTACGGTTGTCCGCACAAAGGAGACTTTTGCATGGCCAACACGCCAATGCCGGAAGAAATGAATGTATACCAGAACGCCGAGGCGCGTTTTGAAGTAGCCGCCAATAAGCTCGGTTTGGAGCAGGGCGTCTATCGCTATCTTAAATATCCCGATAAAGAAATCACTCTGTACATTCCCGTTGGCATGGACAATGGACAGCTGGAAGTTTTCATCGGCTATCGTGTCCTGCACTCCACCGTCCGCGGTCCCGGCAAAGGCGGCATCCGCTTCGCACCCGATGTCTCCCTCGACGAAGTCCGCGCCCTCTCCGCCTGGATGACCTGGAAATGCGCGGTCGTTGACATCCCCTTCGGCGGTGCCAAGGGTGGCATCATCTGCGATCCCCGCAAAATGTCTCGCAACGAACTCGAGCGCCTCACCCGCCGCTACACTGCGGAGCTTTCGGACTGGCTCGGGCCCGAGCGCGATATCCCGGCACCGGACGTTGGCACCAACGAGCAGACCATGGCTTGGGTCATGGACACCTACGCCATGCACGCCCGCCAGGCCACCACGGCCGTCGTCACTGGCAAGCCCATTGAGCTTGGCGGTTCCCGTGGCCGCCGCGAAGCCACCGGACGTGGCGTGATGATTTGCGTCGATAAAGCCATCCACAAGTTCGGCCTTCGCAAGGAAAACACCAGCGTCGTCGTCCAGGGTTTCGGCAATGTCGGATCGCTCGCTGCCGAACTCATGCAGAAAGCCGGTTATAAGATCGTCGGTCTCGCCGACATCGGCGGCGGTCTCTATAACGAAAATGGCTTCGATGTGCCCAAGGTCATCGAATGGGTCTACACCCGCAAAAAGCCTTTACAAGAGTTCCCCGGCGGTGGCGCCAAGATGAGCGCCCGCGACGTCCTCTTCCAGCCTTGCGATGTCGTGATTCCCGCCGCCATCGAAAACCAGATCACCGAGCAGAACGCCCATCAGGTCCAGGCGAAAATCCTTTGTGAGGGCGCCAACGGCCCCACCACCTGGCAAGCCGACGCCATCATCGATTCCAAGGGCATTTTCACCGTTCCCGACATCCTTGGAAATGCCGGCGGCGTCACCGTCAGTTACTTCGAATGGGTTCAGGATCGCCAGGGCTTCTTCTGGCGCGAAAGCGAAGTGAACGAGCGGCTCTTCGATGTCATGGATCGCGCTTTCGACGAGGTTGTCCGCTATGCCGAAACGCATCGCGTCAACAACCGCATCGCTGCCTATATGCTGGCGGTTGACCGCGTGGCCACGTCCCTGAAGCTGCGTGGCATTTACGCCTGATTTTTTCTTGGCTTTCCGCGCAGTCAAGCGTACTCTTTCACCACCAGCTTTGCTTTAGCTGAATCGAATGCCCCTGCGGGACCGCGTGGGTCCCAGGAAGGAGTCCGCACCGTGTCTCCGGACTCATCACTCTCTCGCCCTCCTCAAACGGAGGAGCAACATCGTTATGACATTTGCCAGATCGGTCGCTGGTTGTACGAGCGAGGCCACATCGTTGCCCAAGAGGGCAATCTCTCCGTGCGCCTGGACGCCAATCGCATCCTCACCACTCCCACTTGCCTCAACAAAGGCATGATGTCTCCGGACGATCTTGTCGTGATGGATCTGAACGGCAAACATCTTCAAGGCAGCCGCCCGGTTTCTTCCGAAGCCGGCATGCACCTCTTGTTTTATCAAATGCGCCCGGATGTTCAGGCTGTATGTCACGCACATCCCCCCACGGCCACTGGTTTCGCCGCTTCCGGTCAGGGACTCGATCAAGCTCTGCTCCCCGAAGTAGTCGTCTGCCTCGGCAAAGTTCCTTTGGTGCGCTACGCCACCCCAGGCACTACCGATCTCAGCGCTGTCCTCGAACCCTACGTTCCTCATTACGACGCGCTGCTGCTGGCAAACCACGGCGCCGTAACTTGTGGCCCGGATTTGTTCACCGCGTTTTATCGCATGGATATCGTCGAGCACTTCGCGAAAATCACTTTGGCCGCTCGTCTCGCTGGCCAGCCGCAACTGCTCTCCACCCGCGAAGTCGCGAAGCTAATGGCCGCGCGCGCCAGATACTACGTCACTCCGCCTCCGGGTGGCGGCGCCGAACTTCCGGAAACATGTGATGCTCGTGAAAGTCCCACCGAGGAAGTCACCCTGACGCGCTCCGAACTGGACGCCCTCGTCGACGAAGCCGTCCGCAAAGACCGCGCCCGCCGCTAAGTGGCACAGTCACTCCTGCCTGAGTGCCAACGCACTCCCACGAGGCTCCCTCATGTCCACCTCTGCACTCTTCGAAGCCATTCGCGCCGGAAACTTCGCAGCCGTCACTGCTCTACTGAACTCCGAAGCTTCTCTCGCTTCCGCCAAAAATGACTCCGGCGTTTCTGCCGTTCTCATGTCCGTCTACACAGGCCGCCGCGAAATCCGTGATCTCCTGCTCTCGCGCGGCGCCGCATTGCAACTCCACGAAGCTGTTGCGGTAGGCAATCTCGATCGCGTCAGACAATTTGTGCAAAACGATCCGTCCGCCGCCCGTTCCTTTTCCCCGGACGGGTTTCCTGTCGTCGCTCTCGCCGCCGTCTTCGGCCACCTCGAAGTCGCGCGCTATCTCGCCGCGCAAGGTGCGGACGTCAACGCTCCCGCCACCAACGGTTCCGGCTACAACGCTCTCACCGGCGCCGTCGCCAGCGGCCACGCTCAAATCGTCAAATGGCTCCTCGAAACGGGAGCTGACGCAAACTACCGCTACGGCCCCGGCTACTCGCCACTCCTCACCGCTGCCGCCAATGGCCATTTGGAAATCGTCAAACTTCTTCTCGCCCACGGAGCGGACCTTCGCGCCGTCTCCAACGATGGCAAGTCCGCTCTCGCTCTCGCCACCGAACGCAATCACCCCGCTGTCGCCGAGCATCTTCAAAGCGTCGCGGTCTAAATCCGTGGGAACACTGCAGAGGCCAACTCATGCACCACAATCAACGCAAATTCGTTTTCGCCGCACTCATCACGCTAGGTTGTTTTGCCATCATCACCGCATGCTCCAGGCGTCCCCCGGAAACCGCGCCACTGACGTTACAATTAATCAGCCCTGATTTTTCTCCCGGCGCAACTATCCCCAAACCTCTCACCTGCGATGGCGGCGATCTTTCTCCCGCGCTTCAATGGCAATTTCCGCCGGATGCCACGCAAAGTTTTGCTCTGATCGCGGACGATCCCGACGCCCCGATCGGCACCTGGGTCCACTGGGTTATCTTCGACATGCCTCCAACTCTGCGCTCGCTGCCGCAGAATTTTCCCAAGGCCGAACAATCCGCCGATGGCTCCCGCCAGGGCGCCAACGACTTCGGCAAAATTGGTTATGGAGGTCCTTGCCCGCCCGGTGGCCAGCTCCATCGCTACTACTTCAAGCTCTACGCCCTGGACGCCAAGCTGAATCTCAAGCTCGGCGCCGCCAAGAAAGACCTCGAGCGCGCCATGCAAGGCCACATCCTCGCCCGCGGCGAATACATCGGCCGCTACTCCCACTAACCTCCCGCCCATCGCCCGTTGACGATCTCCGCGTGTTCGCGTAGCGTTTCCTCATCGCCCATGTCTTTTCCCGTCTACCTCCATTTCGGCCCGCTTTCTATTCATCCGCATCTTCTCTTCGAAGCTCTTGCCTACACCCTCGGTTTCCGCCTCTATCTCGAACTCCGCCGCCAGCGTGGCGATCGCGTCGAAGACTTCCATCGCTGGTGGGTAATCGCCGCCGCTGCTATTGGCGCCGTTGTCGGCGCCAAGTTCCTTTTTCTACTGGAAGATCCTAGGCAATCGTTGCAGCACCTCTCACAACCGGCGCTTCTTTTTTCCGGCAAGACCATCGTCGGCGCGCTGATCGGCGGACTCTTTGCTGTCGAATTTGCCAAGCGCCTGCTCGGCGTTACCGTCCGGACCGGGGACCTCTTCGCCCTTCCTTTGTGCCTTGGCATCGCCATCGGGCGCGTTGGCTGCTTCCTCACCGGCATTGATGACCAAACCGCTGGCACCGTCACCTCTTTGCCTTGGGGGGTCAACTTCGGCGATGGCCTCCGCCGCCATCCCACCCAACTCTACGAAATTCTCTTCATCGTCCTGCTCGGCAGTTTTATTTTCGCCATGTCCCGGCACCCTCATCGCAAAGGCGACCTCTTTAAACTTTTCATGGTTGGCTATTTTTCTTTTCGTCTCGCCGGCGATTTTCTTAAACCCGAAGTCCGCGTCTTTGCCGGGCTCTCCTCCATCCAATGGGCCTGCGTTGCCATGCTTCTTTACTATTCTCCGGACATCGTTCGCTGGGCGCGTCTCACTTCGTCCCCCAAACCGGTGCCTTCTTTATCGGCCGCTGAACCTTCCTCAACGCCAGCTCTCCGACTCCCGGAAGGTACCTCGCGATGACGGCTCCACTACCAGCACGAGCTCCGAAAAATAACCCGTGGCGGCAACTCGCCATCGTTTTTCTCTGCTCCCTGTTTCTTGCGATCTCATGTTGTGGTGGCGGCTTATGGCTTTCGAACTCTCCGTCAAAAACACTCTCCATCGTTAGTAACGTCCTACTGATGACCGCCATCGGTTCCTTCGCGATCTTTGTCCTCTCCATCCTCTTCGCCTTCATTCAACTTTTCGTCGATTTATCGGGGCGTTCCCGCCGATGAGCCATCTTCCTGCCAACTGGCTTCCGCCGGATCCTCCCCAGTCCCCTCGCCGCCGCCGCAACTCCATTATTCCAGCGCTGATCACGGTTGGATGTGCTTTCGTTCTTCTCGGTGGCTCTGCGTTCGGAGCTCTTAGTACCTGCAGTTATTCCGGAAACAATCGATGGTTCTACACTGGCCTGCTTTTTGTCGGATTGTTTTTGCTGACGCTCTTGTTTGCGGCGGTCTACTTGATCGTCCGGCTGTTCCAGAAAGCGACCTCCCGATGACCGAACGCGTCCGTCCCTACCTCTTTTACGACGTCGCCCTCACTATTTGCTCGCACTGCTATCGCAAGCTCGAGGGCAAGATCGTTTTCCAGGACGAGAGGGTTTTCCTCCTCAAGCGTTGTCCCGAGCACGGTTCCGAGCGCGTTCTCATCGCCGATGACATCGATTATTACCGCCGCTGCCGCGAAGTCTTTATCAAGCGCCCCGAAATGCCAGTCGTTTACAATACACCCGTGAAGTGGGGCTGCCCCTACGATTGCGGTCTCTGCACCGATCACGAGCAGCACGCTTGTTTGTCCCTTGTGGAAATCACCGATTCCTGCAATCTCCGTTGCCCGGTTTGTTATTCCTCCAGTGGCCCGGAACGCCTCGAGCATCGTCCGCTCTTTCTCATCGAGAAAATGCTCGATGCCGTTGTTCGCAACGAAGGCCGTCCCGATGTCGTCCAGATCTCCGGTGGCGAGCCCACGCTGCATCCGGACTTCTTCGAGATTTTACGCATGGCTCAAGCGCGCCCCATTCGCCACCTCATGCTCAACACCAACGGCTTGAAAATCGCCCAGGACGAAGGTTTCGTCCGCAAGATTTCGGATACGGCCCCCGACCTTGAAATCTACCTTCAGTTTGATTCCTTTGAACGCGAAGCTCTGCTCGATCTCCGCGGCGGCGATCTTCGCTCTATTCGCGAAAAAGCCCTCGAGCGTCTGAACAAACACAATCTTTCCACCACTCTCGTCGTCACTCTTCGCAAAGGCCTCAACGACGGCGAAATCGGCAAAATCATCGACTACGCGCTCACACAGCCTTGCGTTCGCGGCGTCACCTTGCAGCCCATTCAGAATGCGGGCCGCGTCGAGAAGTTCAATCCTTCCACCGACCGCCTCACTCTCACCGAAGTCCGCCGCAAAATCCTCGAACAAACAAATGTCTTCCGCCCCGAGGACGTTATTCCCGTCCCATGCCATCCGGACGCCCTGGCCATGGCTTACGCGCTGAAAGTTGATGGCAAGGTCGTTCCGCTCACCCGCTTTGTTGACCCGGATGTGCTCATCAACGCCGCCAGCAACACCATCGTCTATGAGGAAGAGCCGGGCATCCGTGATTGCCTCTTCAAACTGTTTGCCACCAACCATTCCCCCGAATCCAGCGCCACCAGTCTTCGCGAGCTCCTCTGCTGCCTCCCTCGGATTTCCGCCCCCGCCGAGCTCAGCTACAAAAATATTTTTCGCGTCCTCATCGTCCATTTTCTCGATGCCTACGCCTTCGATGTCCGCTCCGTCAAAAAGACGTGCATTCACATCGTCCATCCCGACGGCCGTCTCATACCCTTTGACACTTACAATCTCTTCTACCGCGACGATCTCGAGTACACTCGCCTCGCCGCTCTCCGCCAGCCTTCTTCCCTCGTTTCATTGACACCACCGCGTCACACCAGCAATACTTTCATCCGATGATCGGACTCCTCCGCGGCCGCCTTCTCGAAAAACGTCCCAACCAGGTAATCCTCGATGTTGGCGGTGTCGGCTATCTCGTTGCCGTTCCTCTCTCCACGTTCGCGGCCCTTGGTGAACTTCACGCCGAAGTCACCTTGCTGATTCACACGCATGTCCGCGAAGATGCGCTTGCCCTCTACGGGTTTCTCTCACAGCGCGAAAAGCATCTTTTCGAACTTCTTCTCGGCGCTTCCGGCGTTGGCCCCTCGCTCGCCCTGAAAATTCTTTCCGGCATGAACGTCGAAGAGCTGGTTCCCGCCATTCGCACCGGCGATCTCGCACGTCTTACCAAAATCCCCGGTGTCGGCCGCAAAACCGCCGAACGCATGGTCGTCGAACTGAAAGACAAGCTCGAATCCGTCGCCGTTGAAGCCGAAAAGCCCGCTCCTGCCTCTCCGGCCGGCGTCGAGAGCGACGTCAAGTCCGCCCTCGTCAACCTTGGCTACGACGAACGCACCGCCGAATCCGCCGTAACCGAAGCCAGGCGCGAAGCAGGCACTACCAATTTTGAAAAATTATTGCGTGTCGCTCTCGGAACCCTCACCACCCCGCAAAACAGGTGATAATGAGCACTGGCAAATAGCATGACCAACATCGCTCCAAAGAAAGCGCAACAGCCTCCACGCCTCCTTTCTGGCGTGCTCGCGGACGACGACGCGCGCCTGGATGCCAGCGTCCGCCCCAAAACCCTCGCCGAATACATCGGTCAGAAGCGCGTCAAGGAAAACATCTCCATCGCCCTCGAAGCCGCCCGCAATCGCGGCGAAGCCCTCGATCACGTTCTCCTCTATGGGCCGCCGGGCCTCGGAAAAACCACGCTCGCCCAAATTATCGCCAACGAGCTCAACGTTCCCATAAAAACCAGCGCTGGCCCCCTCCTCGAACGCAAAGGCGACCTCACCGCCATACTCACATCGCTCGAGGCCAAGGAAGTTTTCTTTCTAGACGAGATTCATCGCCTCCAACCCGCCGTCGAAGAAGTTCTTTACCCCGCCATGGAAGATTTTCGCGTCGATCTAGTTATCGGCCAGGGCCCTGGCGCGCGCATTCATCCCTTCCATCTGAACCATTTCACACTCGTAGGCGCCACCACCCGCGCCGGACTGATCACCGCGCCACTTCGTTCTCGCTTCGGCATCGTGCACCGCCTCGATTTTTACGAGCCGGAAGATTTGCTCATCATCCTCCACCGCTCCGCCAAAATTCTGAACATTCAGATGGATGATGCCGGCGCTGAAGAAATCGCCGGACGCTGCCGTGGAACGCCGCGCATCGCCAATCGCCTTCTTCGCCGCGCGCGTGATTTCGCCGAAGTTCGCGCCGGCGGCCGCATCACTCGCGAAGTCGCCCGCGAAGCGCTGCACATGCTCGGCGTCGATGAACACGGCCTCGACGAAGTCGACCGCAACCTCATGATCGCCCTGCTCGACAAATATGCCGGTGGTCCCGTCGGCCTGGGCACCTTGGCCGCCGCCCTCAGCGAGGAAGAAGACGCCATCGAGGAAATTTACGAGCCTTATCTCATGCAAATCGGCATGCTCGATCGCACGCCCCGCGGCCGCGTAGCCACCCACCGCGCCTACGAATACTTCAAACGCGAACAACCAAAGCGCCAGCCCCGCCTCTTCTAGCGCCGCATAAGCGTATGCGCCCGGAGACACTTGGCCGTAAGCTGGGCTTCAGCCCAGCCCCCCATTGTCATTCCGAGCGAAGCGAGGAACCTGCTTTTTCTTTCTTTCGTTTGAGTCAAATTACGCGAAGGGATTCTCGACTCTTACGCCAAAATATTCTTGCCCTGCGTTCAAATCTTCAGACCAGACCTTTGTGCACCCCGCTCGTTCCGCTGCAGCCAAAATCATCCCGTCATAAAAATACACGCCATATTCACCGTGTGCTTCTACCGCACGGCGCACTAGTTCTTTATCAGGTTGAACCACGCGCACGGGACTCAAGGCATCCAGGATTCTCTTGATCTGTTCCGGTAGAAGCGGAACAGCGAATCTATGCATCAGCGTCGTACTCAATTCCGCCAGAACCTGCACAGATATGACGTATTGTCCCCATAACGCTCTTTGCATGTATCCCTGCGCAATACTCCGCTTCTTGGGTTCTCCAGTATCGTAGGCGTACACCAAAACGTTTGCGTCCAGAAATTCAACGGCGTTCATGCAGATCCGCCCGCGTCCACGTCTTTTTCCCCATCTCGCCGTGAAACTCCCGGAAGGTTCGCTCCAAGGCTTCCAGGTCACGACGCCTTCTTCCAGCCAGAGCGCTCTCTGCTGCCAGTTTTTCGAGGTACTCGCGCACCAATCCCGTTAACGTCGTGTCCCGCTCAACGGCAATCTTGCGGACCTCCTTAACGATCTTCTCGTCCAATGAAAGCGTGATATTCATGTACCCATAATAAGGGTTTCCCTTATTATGGGTCAAGCGCAGAACTCACCCTAGCTCATCTCCGCCCAAAGTAACTTCTCGGCACATTCCGCCAATTCGCTTCCATTCCCCAGCCGTTGATAAGCTATCTTCAATTCACAGGCCGCGGATGCGTGGGTAGGGCATGAACCCATAATTCCGCGCAGAATCCGCGGAGTGGGGAACCCCTCTTTTCTGGAGCCGCTCTCGACCTTGGACAATCTCGTGACCGATCCCGCCACCGCCAAATCCACGCCCTCCAGCTCCAAACGTTTCGCCTTCCTCGTAGCCGCCGGCATTCTACTCAGCCGCATCGCCGGCCTGATCCGCGATCGCGTGTTCGCCCACTATTTTGGCAACTCCGACGCGGCCGACGTCTTCAAAGCCGCCTTGCGCATCCCCAACTTCCTGCAAAATCTTTTCGGTGAAGGCGTCCTCTCCGCTTCCTTCATTCCCGTATACGCCAATCTTCTTGCGCATGACGACAAGGGAGAAGCTCGAAAAACTGCCGGCGCCGTAGCCGCACTTCTCGCTCTCAGCACTTCCATCCTCGTTCTCCTCGGTGTTCTCGCCGCGCCTTGGCTCATCGAAGCCATCGCCCCCGGCTTTCACGGAGAGAAGCGCGAACTCACAGTCCTCCTCGTCCGCATTCTCTTTCCCGGCGCAGGCCTCCTCGTCGGGTCGGCGTGGTGCCTCGGCGTTCTGAACAGCCATCGCAAATTCTTTATCTCTTACACCGCTCCCGTTCTTTGGAATCTCGCCATGATTGCGGGAATGATCGTTTTTGGTCCAGGGCGCGCGCAAAACTCCCTGGTGATCATCACGGCGTGGGCTTCCGTCCTCGGCAGCGCTCTGCAGGTTGGCGTGCAGCTCCCCATGGTATTGAAACTTCTGGGTGGCTTGAAACTCTCTCTCGCCTATCACGCCGAAAACGTTCGCATCGTAATCCACAATTTTTTTCCGGTCTTCGTCAGTCGCGGTGTCGTCCAGATCAGCGCTTACATCGACGCATTTCTCGCCAGTTGGTTGCCCACCGGTGCCGTTGCCGCCCTCGCTTACGCGCAAACGCTTTACACGTTGCCTGTCAGCCTGTTCGGCATGTCCGTGTCCGCCGCCGAACTCCCGGTCATGAGCGGCGCGCTCGGAGCAGCCGACGAAGTCGCCGGCATTCTCCGCAACCGTCTCAATCACGGCCTGCGTCAAATCACTTTCCTGGTCGTTCCTTCCATTGCTGGTTTTCTCGTGCTCGGAGATGTCATCGTCGCAGCCATCTATCAGTCCGGCCGCTTCATGCACAATGATGTCATTTACGTTTGGGGCATTCTGGTAGGTTCCACGGTCGGTATGCTCGCGTCCACTCTCGGCCGCCTCTATTCTTCCGCGTTCTACGCCCTGCGCGACACCCGCACGCCCTTGCGCTACGCCATCATCCGCGTCGTGCTCACAACAATTCTCGGCTACCTCGCCGCTCTTCCTCTACCTCGCCTCCTCGGCATTGAGCCGCGCTGGGGCGTAGCCGGACTCACCATCTCCGCCGGCATCGCTTCCTGGGTCGAGTTCACTCTCTTGCAGCGCGGCATCCGCCAACGCGTAGGTCAAGTCGGCGTCCCTCTAGCCTTCCTCGCCAAAGTCTGGCTGGCTGCGCTTCTGGCCGCCGCCGCTGGCCGAGGCCTGAACCACGCGCTCAACCTGCGAAATCACCACATCGCCATTGCCGTCCTTGTCCTCGGCCTCTACGGCGTCATTTTCTTCGCCGTCACCCTTGTCATGAAACTCCCCGAAGCCCATTCCATGATCGCCCTAATCTCCCGCCGCTTCGGTAAACTGTAGCAGCCAATGCCCACCACCTACCTGGCCCTAGGCTCCAACATCGGCGATCGTGAAAAAAATCTCCGCGAAGCCATTCGCCTTCTCCGCGAATCCTCCCTCCAGATCACAAAAATCTCCAGCATCTACGAAACCGAACCGGTCGATTATCTTGACCAACCCTGGTTCCTGAACGCTGTCCTGCAAGCGCAAACGAATCTACCAGCCGCCGAACTCCTCGCCACTCTGCGCAACATCGAATCGCAAATGGGCAGCAAGAAAGCCTTCGCCAAAGGTCCCCGCCTGATCGATCTGGACATCCTCCTCTACGACGACGTCACCATCGACACGCCCGATCTCCAGATCCCTCATCCCCGCATGCTCCAACGCAACTTCGTCCTGGTCCCACTGGCCGAAATCGCCCCCACCCTCCGCCATCCCTCCTGGCCCGCCTACGCAGCCGCACTTGTTTCCAATTCGTCCGACACCAGCCTCGTCCGCAAATTTGCGCGATAAAATCCTTCGAACGGCAACCGGTTAACTCGTCCGTCTTACCACCAGCCGGTGCAACATCATCAACTTCGGCTGCAGCGCTTCCAGCTCGATCTGTGAAAGCCTCCCGTCCTTCGTTTCTCTCCACACATACACGCCCGGCTCGGATTCCGTCTGCTCCCGCCCCTTCAACTGCTGCAAAAATTCCTGCGCGTCTTCCGTCGCCGCCTTTTCCCGCAATGTCGGCCGTGCCACGGCTTCCACCGCGTAGCTCCGCAGCAACTTACTCCAATACTGGTCGAACAATTCTCCCGACGCGAAAATATCGCTCCACGCCACTTCACCTCCATACGCGATCACCACGCCCACCACGCGCTCGCCTTTCAGCCCCGCCATTTCCTTCCGGAATCGCCGTTGCACCTCGTCCACCATCGCATCCACCGACACCGCCACTTGCCGTGATCCGTAAATTTTGTCGTAAGACTGCGTGGGCGCGTCCGATCGCATCGTCTGCACCAGCACTTCTTGGGATACCTGCGGAGCCGGTGCTGCCGCCGATCTCGCCGCTGTGCTCCCTGAAGCTACTGACGCCCACACACTGGTTTGCTCCTGATTCACCGCGGCCTGTTCCCGCACGCTCGGGTGCACAATCGTTTTCGCCGCCGTGAAATTTGATCCCGACGACCACCGCCCGTGCTCCACGCAAAACACATCCAGCGGCAACGGCTGCGCGCCCACTGGCACGATGCGGTCTTTACCGATGATGCGGTCCTGTTTTCCGCCGCTCACCAACTCCCCGGCCAGCAACAGCAGCGGACGCTTGCTGCGGTTGATCAGCACCAGCTGATTCACCGAGGGCCCGCCATAGTTTTGCACCGCCGGGCGCCCTTCACCGCGATCCCGCACCATGGTCGCGCCCTGTTCCTGCACAGTCACTTCTCCACGTGCCAGTCCTTCCTCCAGCGTCAGAAACATCCCAGTGTCATAGCCGGACGAGGTCACCACCGGGAACACCGTCAGGTTTTCATAGCTGATCGGCTCCAGCAGCCTCCATTCGCCCAACGGTTTTCCCGGCGGCGTTGGCGGTGCAGGTGAAGCCCACAGAAAACCCAGCGTGGCGATGCCCATCGTAGCCATCCCGAAAAGGGAACTGCCAAACAACGTGTGTACGGAACGAATCATGCCATCCTCCTCTGCGCGCCCACGGCACGCTCTAGAGTTGGAACGCTCGCACCAAATTTTCTTGCAGGGAATTTTCGTGGCAGGCCACCCGCCACAGCCGTTATCGTCGAGGATCGCCCAAGTTAGTCCGTGGCTTGATTCGCCGCGTCTTCGAGGCTTCCGCCTCCTCGCGTTCATACTCCGCAATCTCTTCTTCCGTATACGAGTACGAGTCCCGCGAGGCAAACATGGAAGTGGTCCGGCTGGTCTGCTTCTTCTTCTTTCGCGCTTCGCCGAATTCATACCGCGTCATGCGCAGCGGTCCTTCGATGGCCTTCACTTCCACCAGCAAATCGCTCACTTTTTCCAGAAAATCGTGCAGGTGGAACGGCTTCGCCGCGTACGGCACCTTCGCTTTTTCCAGCGCCGGCACAAATTGGCTGCCCGCCAGTTCCGACACCACGTACAGCACCCGTATACGCCCGCCTTCTTCCGGCGCAACCGCCGCCAGCTCTTTCAGCACGTGAAATGTTGGCGTATCGAGGCCCACCATTTCAATGTTCGCGATCACCAGCGAGTATTCGCCGGTCTTCAGCTCCATATGCAACAGTTGCAGGTCGCCCACAATGCGGACGCGCCAGCCTTCGCTATCCAAAATTTGTTTTAACGCGCCGGAATTGCCAGAGTCGGCTTCCAGCACAAGGAGTCCAACTTGCCGTACCGCGGCCGTGGGAGGGGTCGCCATGAGTAAAGTATAGGCAACGGTTTCCGCAAGGACGACAGGCCAACCGCAAACGATTCCTAACCGCTAACTGTCCCAAAGGACGGGCGCTTCTAACAAGGCGGCTCGCTGGCGCTCATGTTTTGTAGGGCCCGAAAGCGCGCCGTCTTTTCCTCCGCCTAAGGCCGCAGCATCGCTGCGCCCCATGCCTCGTTCACGAGCCTGTAGCGCTGGCTTTATGCCAGCGCCTCTTGGGTTTTCTTCTCCTTAAGGGTCGGAGCTTCAGCCCCGACATTAAAGAGCCAATCACCCTGAGCTTCAGCCCCTGAGGACTCCGCTCCTACTCCCCGCCCTGCCCCGTCACCTGTTTCAAAATCAAATCCACATGCGTAGGGTTCCCCTCAGTCAAAACCGGGTACAACCGGCCACTGATAAACCACAACTTCCCATCCAACGTAATCTTCGCGCTCACTGAATACCGATGTTTCACATCAATCTTCGCGGCATCAAAGTGCAAAGAAAACGGCACTGGCACCTGCCGTTGCCCCAGGTTGATGCTCTCTTCCGCCATCACTTTGGCCGCCGCGTCCGCCAGAGACACATCCAGCAATTGCACCTGGATCACCGCGTTCGTCGGCAACGCCATCCGCTGCAGGTAGTTCACCGTCCCGCTCACAACCCCTTGTTCCTCGCCGTTTAGCGGTTTATGCAGCTGGCAACCCTGCACGATCATCTTGCCGTTTCCATCTGGCGTATCTTCCTGCAGAAACCCGCCGTTGCCCTTGCCCCACCACACCACCTTCCCGTCAGAATAGCGGTTGCCATCGGCGGACATCGTCTGCTTCATCACATAGGCCTTGCCGCCAAATCTGACCTTCGCCAATTGGTCACCAAGATCGACCACCAACTTCGCCCCACCCTCGCAGGTGTACTCAAAATGTTTCCAGCGAATCGCCTTGCGCACATTGTTATGCGCGGCAGGTGTAGTATTTTCGGCGGGGGGAGGCTCCTGCGCCGGGATCCCAACCGCCAGCAAAGCGCTCAGCATCAGCCCCGAACCCACATGTGCACAAAATCTTGTCCTCATAATTTCTTCCTCTTCAGCCGTATTGTAATCTCCCGCTCGCCTGGTGTCTCTCCTGAGCCCGCCGTCACTCCCGCAAACCCCGGCCGCCCCTACTGCCTTCCTCCGATATTCCTTGGCTATCCCCGCGAGTCTACTTAAAATGAGAGGACTCTCCAATGAACGCCACGATAAAGAGTGCCGTACTGATTCTTCTTGCCGTAGCCGCCGTAAAGCTCTATCCCGACTTCGCCCGCTACATGAAAATTCGCGCAATGTAACCTTGGAGGGCGGGAGCCCAGCTCCCGCCCTTGCCAAGCAACCCACGCCCACGCCAATTAAGCGGCAGCCTGGCTGCCGCCACTTCAAACGCTCCTGTGCTCCCCAACCCTCTTGGGTCCGTCCCGTGCGCCCCGCGCCCCACTCTTGGTTTGTAAGGTTAGATCTTGGGTTTGCTCTAGGGATTAGCCAGCGCGAATTTCGCACTTCTCCACCATCGCCCGCTTGAAGTCCAACAATCGCAAAACTCCCACTTATCTGCGTCGTCAGCACGTGTTCCATCCTGATCGCATTCCGGCCCTGTTCGAAGCGCCAGAGGCGCGCCACAAAATTAGCCCAGCCCGCAAGGGCTGGGAAACGTGCCCAAAGTATCCGCAGCGCCGTAGGTGCGGCACATGCTCTAAGACGGAATCAACACTATTGCCAGAATTCCCTTGACATAATATTACCTAGTAGTTATAATCGCCGCGGGCTAAAATTGTGCCCCGAAACATGACCTCGCAATCGACACCAGCCCTAACTCCTTCCGATTCCGCACTTACGAAAAACCGCCCTCGCAACCCCCTTAGAATCCGCACTTGCACATCGTTATCAAAACAAAGCACCTGTAACCCCTGCACAATCCGCACTTACAAGCACCCAACTCCTCAACTCTTTTAGAATCCGCACTTACCCAAAATTCATTTTTCAACTCATAAGCCAGTTCAGGCAGGCGGCGCAACTCCGGAGGAGCAGAACCACGCTCATATAGCAGAAGGGGACCACAGGGAAGGGCGGCAGACGCCCCATTCGCACAATCAGGCTACTTTCCAACCACCAGTGCATAGCCGCTGGAATAACGCTTCACCCCGGTGCCATCCCAAAACATGCGATCAGTAGCGAGAGCGCCTTTGCCCGGGACGCCTATCGTGAAGAAAATCTCCAAGCCGTCCCGAGACCATTCCGCATTGCGCGTGAATGCATCGCGAGGTCCCAGGATCGTCCGCCGGTGCGAGCGCACTTCATAAAGGAAAAACGTTTGATTCAATCCCACCTGGTCCGTCGGAGCTCCCGCCGGCGTGTTCTGATAATAAGCCGAAACCAGCAACAGATCCGGATTGATCGGGCAAACACGAATCGTGTCGCTGCTCATGATCTGGAAACTGTCGCCGTAAATTTCTTTCAGCGGCACCGTTTGCGTGGGCTTATCTTCGCTCAGCCAGTAAGCATTCTGCATGTCGCTGGCCAGAACCGTCGTAGGATTTACCCACCCGTGCAGCGAATCCACATTCTGCGGAGAGAATAGCGTGGCCTTATCCGGCGCACTCACCGGCGCTGTCCAAACCTGCCAAATCTTTCCATCGAACTTCAGATAAGCGATGTGCGAATCCTCGGGCGACCAGAACGCCTGACGAACATTATTCCCCGCAATTTGACTGGAGCGCCCAGAGTCCACCTCGTACAGCACAATGGAACGCTCCGGGCCGCTTGCGGAATCGGACCGCGTGTACAGCAGGAACCTGCCATCGTGGGAAAGCGCAGGTTCCATTCCCGCCGTCGCCGCCGTTTTCCGGATCGCGCCCCGCGAAACGATCACCCGCCCGGCCGAGTCGAGATAAGCGTTAGCCACTGGCGAATGAAAATTAGTGATCGGATCGAGCACCGTCTTTTTGTCTTTGTCCTTATCCTTATCTTTATCTTTGTCGTTCGTGACCGTGTCATCGGGAACGTCCAGCTGGTTCTTCTTTCGAAACTCCGGAAACTTCTCCGGATCGCTCTGCCCGCAACCCTTCAGCTGCCCGATTTGCGCGTGATTCACCTCAACGCGAAACGTGTACTTGGTGGCGTCGGTTGCTCCGTCCGTGCAGGTATCGCGAATCAGCTTGACCACAACATTCGCATCGGTGGTGTCGTCTTTAGCGGTGTACGTCCAGGAAACGCCCGATTCATCGGACACGATCTCGCCCGGGTCGAGCACAATCGGCGGATAACCCACGCGGTCCAGCCGCTCAGGACCCTTCATGCCAAGCCGCAGAGACCATCCAGGATCGCTGCCGTGCGCAATAATCAGAATCGGATAATGGTGAGAGACCGGCGAAGCAATTTCCTGCGCTGTCTGCTGTTGCGGCGGATTCGCAGGCGCCTTAGCTGCAGGTTTTTGTGCGGGAGTTGGGGCTTGCGCCGCGATGCAGGAAGGTGCCAGGACAAGTAGGCTGAGAAGGCAATATTCGATGCGCACGAAATCCCCAGTATTTCTCAAGAGGACCAGCAGTTCTCCAGAAGGTAAGATGCGAGGCAACCATCGCAACGCCGCCCGGCATCGCCACAGCGCGGCGAAGTTCGTCGCGAAGTTCGCTTCGTCGAGATTAGAACAGAGGGTGGCGGCGAGGCGCAAGGTCGACTCAAACGGTCTGCGGCGCAAGAGCGACGGGGCGAAATAAAAGAGAAAGTGCTTGACATGGCGAACAAAAAGCGAAATACTGCTCCCGCTCGAGGTGAGCTATGTCCCCAGTTCTTCCCCTTTCGGCGCCTCGTTTCACAACTCGGCGTCGCCCCGTTCGTCCCCCCGCAGTTCGATTCCTGCCTTTTTGCCCTGAAACGCCTGACCCAACAGCAGAGGCCGGTCCCCGTGCCCCGGGTGAAGCCGGCTGGTGCAAGGGAAGTCTGGAAAAGCCCACGGCGGATTGCCCCCCGCCACAACTCCAGACTCCCCATGCGCCACTGGTGGGCATAGCACGCCTCGCCGCAAATTCTCCGTCTGCGGAGACGCGCAGGAAATCCGCGGGCAAGCCCGAATATTTCTTGCTGCCGGTGAAATCGATCCTGAACCGCTGCGATTCCCAGCGTGTGCCTTTCGATTGGACCATTAACCCGTATCGCGGCTGCGAGTTTGGCTGCAAGTATTGTTACGCGCGATACACCCACGAATACATGGAAATTGACGGCGGCGAATTCGAGCGCAAAATTTTCGTGAAGAAAGACGCCGCGGCGCTGCTGGCCAACGATGTTGCCAGAAAATATTCCTACGAGTCGGAGTCGTCCGGCCACACGCAAGCCGAACATATAGCCATTGGCACGGCCACCGATCCTTACCAGCCCGCCGAGCGTGAATACGGAGTGACGCGCGCGTGCCTGGAAGAACTCGCCAAGCGCGAAGGCCTCAGCGTCTCCATCATCACAAAATCAAACCAGATCGTGCGCGATATTGATGTTTTGCAGCAGATCGCCGCGAAATCCGCGCTGACCGTGAACATCACCATCACCACGCTCCGGCCCAGGCTGGCGCGCTTGCTGGAACCCCGCGCGCCACGGCCCGATCTGCGCCTCGCGGCCGTGAAGCAACTTCGCGAAGCCGGCCTGGATGTCGGCGTCTCCGCCTCACCGCTGCTGCCCGGAATCAATGAGGCCGAGCTGGAAGCGGTGGCGGCTGCTTCCAAAGAAGCCGGCGCGCAATGGTTTTTTCCCGGTGTCTTGTTCCTGATGCCCTCGTCAGCGAAACAATTCTTGCCGTTCATCCGGCAGAAATTTCCGAACCTGGCGAAGCAATATGAAGAGTGGTACGCGAAGAACGGCTACGCCCCGGAAGAATATCGCAAAAAAATCTCCGACCGCGTGCGAAAAATCCGCGAGAAATTCGGATTCGCCACCCGCCCCTGGGAAGGCACCCGCCCGACAAATCGCCCAGCCCAAATGACCCTAGGCTGGGATCCAGGCGCAATCAGCCAGGAAGTGCGCGGCACGCCGTAACGAACACGTAAGGCAGCATTTGCTTTGCTCTATTCTTGGACCCGCAGTTCCCGGTAAGTGGACTTTCGCTCGACGACGGGCCGTGAGTCCCCTTGTCTCAGCTCTTTTTTAATCGCTCTGCGTGGGAGGATTGGCAAGCCCGGCGTTGAATTCCGCTACGCACTCGTCGCAAATTTGCGCATCGCCGTTTCCCGCGAACATCTGGCCCACCAGATCGCCGCGCTTGCCGCAAAAACTGCAGCGGAAATCTTTGTACACGCGATCGAGGTGCTGTGCGACTTCTTCCTCGGAAACGTGAGACTCTTCCCAGCATTCCGACGAGCCCGGATAGATACGTTCCGCGCGACGCTTGGCGTTGGCCACGGAATCGTGCACGGAAACGGCCAGCGTGTTCCAGCCCTTCTCGCAAAAATACAGCACCACTTCCGACTTATTTCGCGATTGGCAAATGGCCAGCAGCGGCACTCTTCCGATTTCTTCGCCATCCACAAACAACAAGCCGTGGCCCTTGCTGTAGCCTACGGAATCGTCCAGAACGGCGTAGTGAAGGACACGGTCGGAAGCGATGGCGGGAGGTGGCGTTGTGGATGCAGACGAACGTTTCCGTTTACCGGGCACCGGGCGGTTCCTCCCCACGAAAGTATACAGCGAAGGAAAGCCGCTACACGACGGAATGCCACTCTAGTCCACCTGGCAGCGACAAGGCAGTGAATTCAAGGTGAACGACGCGCCGAGAGCGGGGGATTATACAGGCCGACGAAGCGTGCAACACAAGCGGGCGCATCAGTAGTGCGCCTCCTTTGGGGACTGTGCAGGTCACGGCCACGGACTTGTCCCAGCCCGCGATTTGTTCCGACGAAAGGCGGCCGTGCTTGTGACTCCCTCGGACAACACGCAGCGGTCCGTTTTCGACAGTGTTGTCGTCGAGATGGATCCGGATAGCGAGGATTCCAGCGAGAATCTCTGTGGGGGGTTGAACGTTGTGCACGCCATCCTTGATGGTCCACGGGCCGAAGCCAGTGATTTCGATTCGCTGCCGCACTGCAATCGTCAAGTCCTGGTGCCATGCAACCTTCCAATTCGATTCCGGGGTTTTGTTAAACAGGATGCCTTTTACGGCATGACAATCCGGACCAAGAATCCCCTCGACGAGGGTGCGCACAGATTCTGAGGCCGCCAGTTGGCGGACCGACGGAACACCCAGCAGATTCCTCTGTCCGTGTGTATTCCCATCGAGGGTTACACACAGCCGATTTATTGTGGACTCGTCCACGCAATTTTCAGCGATCGCGAACCCGTCATTTTCAATTGCGAGTCCGAGTCGAGTATGTGTGGTTGGGTGATAGGCGTTTTTCTGCATACAGACTCCGAGAGAGCCGAACAACTTAAGGCACGATGATGCGGGATTGTTCGCGTTGCAGTTCCTGCGCTCCGGGAAATTGTCCGCGCAGAAACTCAATGAAGCGGCGCGCGCGGGGCCGGCCGTTCGTACGCAGCAAGCCCATGCGAAACAGAAAGACCAGCAGCTGAAAAATCTCCCCGTCTTTAATCGGACCAAAGGAGGGCTGCTGTGTGTTCTGCTTGGCCTCGACCAGGTATGCCGAAAGCGCGTCGTACAAATCACGCTGCAGCATCGGCACCGGCGGCTGCTCGTACACGATGCCCGCAGCCAAGGTCTTGTAAGTTTCCGCAAGCGCGCGCACCGCCGCAATCACGTCCGGATCAGTTGTCGAATGCTGAGCGGCGCAGAACTTCGCGATGTTGAACGCCATCGCGGAGAGAAACTGTCCATGAGCGTGGATCGTGTCCGAGGTGATGCGAACGTCCAGTAGCGGAGTGTCCGCGGGCAGCGCGCGTTCGTGCTGGTCCTCATAGCGGTGCGCGGAAACCAGGTACCCGCAGTCCGAAGGACAGTCGATGGTCACTTCGCGCTCCGTCCCGCAACAAACCGCACAAATTTTTTCCGCTTTCGCCGGGCAAAAACGCCCCGGCTTACGCTTCTGGCAAATTGGACAAGTCACGAACGATCCCCTGGAGAGTGGCGGAAAAACAGAATATCACGCCGTGATCACTTTGTTGTGGAAGCGGCGCGCGGCCACGAAAAGCAGGAAGGTGCCCATCAGGAAAAGCGCCAGGCCATCCGTCCAGAGATGCGCCCAGGTCGCGCCTCGCAGGATGATCCCGCGCGTGATGTTAATGAAGTAAGTGGCGGGAACAAAGTAGCTGAGCACATAGAAAAATTTGGGCATCGTCTCTCGCGGAAAGATGTAGCCGGAGAAAAAAATGCTGGGAAGAATGGTCAGGAAAGCCAGCTGCATTGCCTGTGCCTGCGATGTGGCTTTGCTGGAAATCAGAATGCCCAGTGACAGGGACACGAAAATGTACGGTAGGGAAAGAAACGCGAGCATCAGCACGCTGCCGTGAATCGGCACCTGGAACAGGAAGCGCATGGCGGTGACGATCATGCACAACTCAAAGAAACCGATGCCCAGATAAGGCAGAAGCTTGCCAAGCAGCAGGCCCATGGGGCGAACGGGAGTGACAAACAACTGCTCGAGGGTGCCGCGCTCCTTTTCGCGCACGATCGAAAAAGCCGTCAGGAACGTGGTCACATTTAGAAGCAGAATCGCGGTCAAGCCCGGCAAAAAGAAATTCGGCGACCGCGAATCCGGGTTGAACAGAATCTTTGGACGCATGTCCACCGCGAACGTGACGTCGTTTGGCAGCACCCGCCGCAGCGATTCATCCAGGCCGATCGCCGTCGTGACGTTGATGGCTTGCCCGGCAACGGAAGAATCGGAGCCGTCGATCAGCACCAGCACCTGCGCGCTCATATCGTGCAGAAGCTTGTCCGAATAATCGACGGGAATTTGTATTCCCACCCGGCACTTGCCGGAAATGATCGCGTCGTTCAGGTCCTTGTCGGTGTTGACGAAGCGAGCCAGGTGGAACGTGTCCGAATTTTTCAGCCGGTCCAGCAGTTCGCGGCTTTCGCGCCGTCCGTCGGCGTTGTACACCACCGTGTTGATTTGCCGCACGTTGGTGTCGATCCCGAAGCCCAGCAGCAGCATCTGCAGGATCGGAATGATCAGAGAGAAAAATAGAGTGCCGAAGTCCCGCCGCACATGCAGCGTTTCCTTATAGAACACCGCGCTGAAGCCACGAAACGGATTATCCACGGGTGGCCTCCTCCGCGGTCTGGTGCTTGTTCGTGAGTTCCACGAAAACGTCTTCGAGGCTGGGCGCCAGCGGACGAATTTCCGCCACCGTGACCTTTTGGTTCAGGAGTTCAGCGCGCAAATGGTCCAGGCTGAGGTTGTCATCGATTAGCGCATGCACGGACTGCCCGAAAATCGTTGCGCTGCGAATCCCCGGAATGGTGCGCGCCGCGCGCAGTGCCTGCGTCACGTGTTGCGCCGTAATTTCCACGCGATAGGTCTTCTCCGGGTTCACATCCGGCAATTCGCGAAGCGCATCGGGCGTGCCATCCGCGATCACTTTGCCGAAATAGATGTACGCAACATGGCTGCACCTCTCGGCTTCGTCCATGTAATGCGTGGTAACAAAAAACGTAATGCCGTGCGCGGAAAGGTCGAACAGCAAATCCCAAAGCTGGCGGCGCGCCACCGGATCGATGCCTGCGGTGGGCTCGTCCAGAAAAATCAGGCTGGGTTCGTGCAGCATCGCGCACCCCAGAGCCAGCCGCTGTTTCCATCCGCCCGAAAGTTGCGCGGACAAGCGGTTCAGATAAGGGCTGAGCCCGTTCAACTGGATAATCTCGTCCATTCGGCGTCGCAGACGTCCCGGGGACAGCCCGTAAATGCGTCCATAAAAAATAAGATTTTCGGAAACCGTCAGGTCGGCATACAAGCTGAAATTTTGTGACATATAGCCTATGTGTTCGCGCACGCCTTCGGGATCGCTTCGAACGTCGATGCCCTGCACCGTCGCGTCACCCGAGGTGAGCGGCACCAGCCCCGTAAGCATCTTGATGACCGTGGTTTTGCCGCTGCCGTTGGGCCCGAGAAAGCCGAAGATCTCGCCCTTTTCCACGCGGAAACTCACGTCGGCCACGGCCGTGAAGTCCCCGAAACGGCGGACCAGGTGCCGGGCGGAAATGGCGGGTTGGTCGGAGGTGGTCACGGTTTAGCTGTTCGGCGAAAGTTTTACGTCCGCGGCCATTCCGGCCAGCACGCGATGGGAAGAATCGTCGATGCGCACCTTCACTCCGAAAACCTGGTGTACACGTTCCTCGCGCGTCTGCACGTTGCGCGGCAGAAATTCCGCTTGTTGGTTGATCTGTTCCACCACGCCGCTGAACGATTGATTGGGAAACGAGTCGACGCGAATCTCCGCTTTCTGGCCAAGATGCACTTGTCCAATCTCCGTTTCTGGAATATAGATGCGCACATAAATTTGATCGCGCTCCAGTAATGTGGCGACCGGCGTGTTCGGAGGAATCAAATCCCCAGGGCGCACATCCAGAACTTCAACGGTCGCTGCCGCGGGTGCAAGCACCTGGCGTTCGCGGAATCGGGCTTCGTCGTAAGCCAACGCGGCCTTGGCCGCTTCCACATCTTCACGGCGGTTGCCGCGTTCGTATTTTTCCAGTGTCGCTTCGGTCTGCTGATACCGGGCCTTCGCGGCGGCAATTTCCTCGGGCCGGTAGCCTTTGTGGAATTCATCGAGTTTGTGCTGCGCATTCTGTCTTTGCGCCAGCGCCATTTTCCAGTTTGCTTCGGCGGTGTCCAGTTGTTGCTTGGACACCAGGTCCTTGGCCGCCAGCGCGTCATACCGCTGGAAATCGAGATGCGTTCGCACTTCGTCGGCGTTCGCTCGATCGAGGTCCGCCTTGGCCGCGGCGATGTCTTCCTGGCGATAGCCGTTCTTGCGCTGGTCGTATTCCGCTTCGGCTTGAGCGGCGGCAGCGCGCGCTTCCGCAATTTCTTCCGGCCGGAATCCGCGTTCCGCCTTTTCCGCGGCCGCACGCGATTGATCGAGAGAGGCGAGCAGCTCTTTGTCATCAAACGAAATCAGCAGCTGGCCTGCTTCCACGGTGTCGCCCTCGCGCACAAGGATTTTGTCGATGCGCCCGCCGACCTTGGATCCGACGCGTATGTCGCGCGCTTCCACGGTGCCGGAACCTTGCAAGGCCGTGTCTCGATGGAACCACCCCATCGAGTACGCCGCGGCCCCCGCAACAGCGGCCACCACGACAGGGATCAGTAAAAACTTGCGTTTCATAAATTGCTACTCCTCAGCAGCACAACCCACCACGTCAATTCACCAGAACAACGGAACTACGCCCGTCGTCGTCGATATATTTCGCGGCGTCAACCCTTCCCACAGCACTTCGAATGCCGCTTCCATCCGCGACAACAGCGTGCCATCCCCATCCAGCGACCACAGCAACAATGTGCCGAAAATGGCCTGGCGAAAAACTTTGGCAATTTGTATCGGAGGAAGATCTCCGCGAATTTCTCCTCGCTGCTGGCCCAGCTGAACCATTTCCGAATGCAGCGCCAGAACGCGCTTCTGCAAATCCAACATGCCTTCGCGCACCGGAGTGCTGGCAAGAAACGCCTGAAGCAGCGCGCGCAGTACGTCGGGATTGCGCGTCGGCTCCTCTGTCATGCGCGTGCCGAGCGACCGCAAAAAAACAGGCATCGGCGTGGTGGTGCGTTGCGCCTCCTCGACCGCGGATTTAAGTTTCGCGTATTGCATCTCACCGAATGCCAGCAGGATGTGATCCTTGCTGGGAAAATAGTTGAAGAAGGTACCTTTGCCCACATCCGCGGCGTTGGTGATGTCCTCGACGGTCGTTTCCGCAAAACCTTTCTTGGCGAACAGGGCCAGCGCGGCGTGGA
This sequence comes from Candidatus Acidiferrales bacterium, assembly GCA_963709705.1. Lineage (GTDB taxonomy): Bacteria > Acidobacteriota > Terriglobia > Acidiferrales > UBA7541 > Acidiferrum. Next base: position 425,650 of record CAVPXU010000006.1, on the reverse strand, counting down.
ACAGTCGTTCGCGAAGCTCGGCACTGCGGCGGGTTCGGCGATCGGCATGGGCGGGCGAAAGCAAAGAAGGCATGATAGTTGACCTCCATTCATAAATGACCATAGGTCATTTAACGGAGCCTGTCAACTGAAATTGCGTGCAAAAATAAAAGAGCCTCGGGTGCAAGCCGAGGCTCTCACGTTAACCCATTTTAAATCAGTATTATATCTCTTTGCCGGAGGACTGATTCTTAGGAGACTTCTTGTTCAAATAGGAGATGAACTGCTGCGCCGAAGGAGGCACCGCCACAGCACCCTTAAAGATAATGTCCTGGGCACTGACCGATTTACTGTAGACCTTCTCGTTGGCGCCATTGTCCGGCCGCACCGTGGAACCGGCCAGAGAGATGCCGGCAAACAGTCCGCGCGCGCGCGAATAGGAAAGAATCTCGGCGCGCATCGTAACGTCGGTGGAAGCCTCGGCGTTGCGTCCTTTGGGTCCCGCCGCCGCGGAAGCATCGGCGCCAAGTTTCACCTTACTGCTGAGAATCGCGCGAGCCCCGCGTTCATTCATCACCAGCAGCACGAAGTCCGTGGCCTGTCCCCCAATCTGAAAGCCAAAGCTGCCCCCTTCGAGCGCCATCATCGTAGGCGCGCTCCACGGACCGTTGAACCTTTCGCCGGTGCGACAGGTCATCGCGCCGCGCCCGTAGCTGCCACCGAAGATAAAAGCGCCTTTCAGCACCGAGGGATAAACGATAATACAGTCGGCTTTGTCGATCAGATCCTGCGGGATGTCGTCGGGGATATCCATAATTTCCTGCACGACCAGACCGCAATTCTCCAGCCGCTCTTTTTCTTTGCGGTCATCGGCGAAGATTGCCGGAGCCGCCAGGGAAAGAGTCAAAACCGTTGCCAGCCACTTTTTCATTCGTATCACCCTCTTCAAAGATTCCGTCCGTAGTGCTACAACTTCGTAGTCCAACAACTGATCTCGAGAATCCCTTCCGAAACTCTTGCCTGTTGCCAACCATAAAAAAAACGTGTCATCCCGAACGGAGTCTGCGCAGTGAGGGACCTGCTTTTTCTTCCCCTCCTGAGTGCACCCTCCCGAGTCCGCAAATGATGCAAATCTGGGCGGTGAAAGCCGCGGGTCGAAAAAAGCGAGAGACGGCTGCTTGCCGCCCCGCGCTGGGAAGTAAGAGGAGCGGAAGCCTTTGCTGACTTTCGAATATACTTTCAGTCCATGGATTTTGCCAATAGAGGATTTATGGTCAGGAAAAACGGAAATGCGATGTGCTTGCTGTTTGCCGTGCTCTTCGCCCTTGCGGCAGCGCCGGCCTGGACTCAAGCGCCCGTCCCCCAAGCCGCTCCGGCGATGCAGGAGCAGAGCCCAAGACCGATCACGGCCACGGGACGCTTCGCCGAACGCGCGGAAAAGCTTGTGCAGTCGGCGCCTGTCGACAAAGGCGAATGGGGTTTGCTGGTGGTGGATGCCGCAACCGGCGGAATTCTGTACGAGAAGAACGCCGACAAGTATTTCGTCCCCGCATCGAACATGAAACTCCTGACCACCGCGCTGGCGCTGGACACACTTGGGCCGGACTACCGGTTTCGCACCACCATCGAAACCAATGGCGCGCTTTCCGCGGATGGAAAGCTCTCCGGCGATCTGATTCTGGTCGGGCGCGGCGATCCAAACCTCTCCAATCGCAAATTTCCATTCGATTTAAAGGAAGAGTTCGACGGCCCGCCGGAAAAGGCGCTGGCCGAATTGGCAGATGCCGTCGCGGCGCGCGGAGTGAAGGAAATTAGCGGCGACGTGGTTGGCGACGACAGCTATTTCCCGCGCGAGCGTTACCCTGACGGTTGGGAAATCGACGATATGGTTTGGGAATATGGCGCGGCGATTTCCGCGATCGTGGTTGACGACAACACCGTCACCCTGACGCTTACACCTGGAGAAAAGGCCGCAGACGCCGTCCAGGCAGTGCTGGAGCCGCCGGCGCAGGAATTCGTGGTCAGGAACGAAGTGATCACCATTGCCGCGAAAGAAAAGGCGGACTTGCGCCTGACGCGAGAACCCGGCGCAGCCACGGTGGTAGTGAGCGGAACGCTACCCGCCCGAAGTTCCCCGCGCAAGCTAGTGCTGGCTATTCAGGAACCGGCGCAACACGCGGCGGCGCTCATGGCCACGCTGCTCGAGGAACGCGGAATCAAACTTGATGGCAAAGTGCGCGCCCTGCACGATGCCGATCCGCTGGAAGCGTCGCGCACGGTGCTGGCCGAACATTTGTCGATTCGCCTCGGCGATGCGGTGAAGCTGGTCAACAAGATCAGCCAAAACCTGCACGCGGAAGTCCTCTTGCGGACGTCGGCGCGGCAAAGCAGCCGCTGGATCGATCCTGAAGATTTACAAAAATTCCCGCAGGATTTTTATGCCAAGGTGGGTATTGGCGTGGACGACGTGGTGCAAACCGACGGATCGGGACTGTCTCGCCACGATCTGGTGACGCCGCGGGCATTTGTGGCGCTGCTGGAATATGCGCAAAAGCAAAAATGGTTTCCGGAATACTATGTCTCTTTGCCTGTAGCTGGGGTGGACGGAACGCTGAACGAACGAATGAAGGATTCGGGAATAGCGGGGCGGATCCACGCGAAAACGGGTTCCGTCTCCCACGTCCGCACACTCAGTGGTTTTGCGGAGACGGTGGGTGGCCGAAGATTGATTTTCTCGTTTATGAGCAACAACGAGGAGGTGAAGAACCATGAAGTGCACGACGCGCTGGACGGACTGTGCCAGGCGATGATCGAAGAGTTCGACGAGAAGAAAGAAGCCTCGAAGTGATGGACGCGGAAAGAGCGCAGAATCCGCCGATGGGCGAAAAGATTGTGACGGTCTTCGGAAGTTCGCGGCCGCAGCGAGGCGATGCGGATTATGAAGAAGCGCAAAAGCTCGGTACAGTTCTGGCGCAGCGCGGCTTTTCGGTATGCACCGGCGGATATGGCGGAGTGATGGAAGCAGCGTCACGCGGCGCGAAGGATGGCGGAGGAAAAACCTACGGCGTAACCGCGGAATTTTTCAGCCGAAACGCCAATCAGTGGATCGATGTCGAAGTGCGAAAGAAGACTTGGCAAGAACGGCTGTTTGCATTGATCGAACTTGGCGATGGCTTTGTGGCTTGCAAAGGCGGAACGGGCACGCTGGTGGAGTTGGCCGTCGTTTGGGAAATGTTGAATAAATCCGTGATGGCTGCGAAACCATTGGTGGTCCTTGGCGATTTCTGGCAGCCCATTCTGCAGCGCGTCAGGGAAGTGGAACTGAGGCCGCCGTCTGCTCACGTGTGGGCCGAAGCGAACGGGAAATTGGTGCACAGTGCCAAGGGAGTGGAGGAGGCGGTCGGCTTCTTGGCAGCGCAATTGGAAACCGGAAACGCGAAAAGGGAAAATAGAAAATAGGGACCGCTGCGGGTCGCGAGATCTGTCACGACTGGAAAAAAATGTCACGGCGAGCGGAACACGTTCTGGAGTTTGACAAGCTGCGAGAGTTGCTGCGGCAGCGGACCACGTGCGCGCCGGGACGTAGATTTGTCGACGGCCTGGAATCAAATGCCACCCGCGAGGAGATGGAAAGCGCGTTTGCCTTAATACGCGAAGCGCGCGAATGGCTGCGGCTTGGGCGCGAACTCGGATTTGGCGCGCTCTCGGACCCGCAGGGCTGGATGGAGCGCCTGGAATCTCCCGGTGCGGCGCTCGAATCCGCGGATTTTCTGGATGCGGGATCGCTACTGGAGACGTCGTCGTGGCTGCGCCAGCAATTTCGAGAAGAAGCGGAAAAATTTCCGCTGCTGGCATCGCGCGCCGCGTCTCTTGCTGACTTCAAGGAATTGCACGCGGCCATCCGCCGGTGTATTTTGCCGAACGGCGAGATCAGCGATGATGCTTCGAGCGCGCTTCGTCGCATTCGCGCCAGCATCCAGCAAACGCGAGAATCGATTCAGAGAACCCTGAAACAAATTTTGCGTTCGCGCCAAGCGGACTCCGGCGAAGACTACGTCACCCTGCGCAACGATCGCTTTGTGATCCCGGTTCGCTCGGAACATCGGCGCAACGTCCAGGGCGTGGTGCACGGCGCCAGCGCTACGGGGCAAACCGTTTTCGTAGAGCCCTTTGAAACCGTCGAGATCAACAATCAATTGGTGCAGCTCGCGGAAGATGAAGCCGCGGAGATTTTTCGCATCTTGAAAGAGCTGACCGATCGGTTGCGAGGAATGCTGGCGCCGCTGCAATCTGCCGCCGCCGTGATTGCCCAACTCGACAGTATCTTCGCTCGAGGACGATTCGCGCGCGATTTCGATGCGTGCATCCCCGAATTGTCCGCCGAACCGCAATTGCGATTGGACGCGGCGCGCCACCCGGTACTGGAAGACAAATTGCGCAAGGAAAATCGCGCAGTCGTTCCTATGTCGCTGGCCCTCGGCGGAGACGAACGTTTGCTGGTGATCAGTGGGCCGAACACTGGCGGAAAAACCGTGGCGTTGAAGACTACCGGCCTTACCGTCTTGGCCGCGCAAGCGGGAATTCCCGTGGCGGCGCAGCGCGCGGTGCTCTCGATGTTCGATCGCGTGCTGGTGGATATCGGCGACGAACAATCGATTGCCGCCGATCTTTCCACATTTTCTTCACATATGCTGAACCTGAAACGCATGCTGGAGGAAGCCACGCCGAATTCGCTTGTGCTTGCCGACGAAATGGGGACAGGTACGGCTCCGGAAGAAGGCGCGGCGCTGGCGATCGCGCTGCTGGCCGCGTTTCAAAAGAAGCACTGCTTCGTGCTGGCAACCACGCACCACGATCGGCTGAAAACATACGCTTCCACCACACCGGGCGTGGTAAATGCGGCGGTGGAATTTGATGAAGCGAATTTGCGGCCGACATATCGCTTGATGGTGGGAGTTCCCGGTGGGTCGAGCGGGATTGCCATTGCAAAACGGCTGGAGCTGCCGGAGTCCATCATCGACCACGCCCGTTCGTTGATGACGCCCGAATCGCAAGAAGCCGCGGACCTGATCGCTTACTTGCATCGTAGCCGCGACGAGCTCGACCATTTGTGCACACAGATGGCGGAAGAGCGGCGTGCCCTGGAACAGGAACGCGCGAAGCTGCGAAGCGAATGGGTGGACCGGCAGAAGCAACGAATCTCGGAACTGGAACAAAAATTCGCCGAAATGCAGAAGCGCTTCGAAGAAAATGTCGCGAGCGTTGTGGAAGCCGTGAAGGAACGCGAACTGCGCGCGCAGCTGGAGAAAACGACCCACCGAAAAATGCAGGACGCGCGGGGCGGTGCAAAGGAAGAATTGAACGCCGCAGTAGTGCAGACAATTTCCGAATCGCAGCAGGATTTGGGACTAAGGGCGGATACGCTTGAGAAGGTGAACGCCGCGCAGTTGCAGCCGGGCGCCAGGATTCGCGTGCGCGGATTCAATAAGCCGGTTATCTTGCGGCGTGTCGACGGGCCATCGGCGGAAATCGAAGCCGGGCCGTTGCGGATGAAGGTTGCGGTGGAAGAGATTACTGGCGTTGAAGCGGATGCCAAAGGCAAAGCGGCAAGTCACCATTCGAAACGCGAAAATATTACCGTGACATCCCTCGGCGGTGAAGCTGCGGAATCTGGCGAAATTAATGTGATTGGCATGACCGTCGAACAGGCGAGCGAGCGTGTGGACAAATTCCTGGATGACGCGGCGCTGGCTCATCGCACCCAGGTGCGAATCATTCACGGGCATGGAACCGGCGCTTTGCGCAAAGGCCTCGGCGAGTTTTTGAAGAGTCACCCGCTCGTGGAACACGCGCAGTTTGAGACCGAGGAGAACGGCGGGAAGGCGATTACCGTTGTAAGTCTGAAGGATTAAACTCAGGGAAGCGATGGCCGAAGCGGGATCATTTGCGGATCGGGTGAAGCAGCAGGCGGACATTGTCCGCGTCGTCGGCGAATACGTCCGCCTGAAGAAGAGCGGGCAGAATTATACCGGCCTGTGCCCGTTTCACGGAGAAAAGACGCCGTCGTTCGCCGTCCACCCGGTGAAGCAAATTTTCCATTGTTTCGGCTGCGGCAAGGGCGGAGACGTTTTCAGCTTTGTAATGGAGATGGAAAAGTGCGAGTTTCCAGAGGCCATCCGCATCGTCGCTGAAAAATGTGGCATCGCATTGCCACGCCCCAAGGAACGCACGCCGGAAGAACGCAAAGAAAATCAGCAGCGGGCGGTCCTCATCGAAATGCATCGCGAGGCCCAAGCCTTTTTCGTAAAGCAACTCGAAACCACGGGGGAAGGCAAAGCTGCGCGCGCGTATCTGGAAGATCGTGGGCTGGACAAGGACACGATTGCGCGATTTGGCATCGGCTATGCCCCCAGCGGCGGCGATGTGCTGCTGCGCATGCTGAAGCCAAAGTATCCGGAGAAATTGCTGGGCGAATCGGGATTGGTTTCGCGGGATCAGAGCGGCGCGCGTTTGTTTGACCGCTTTCGCCGGCGCATTACGTTTCCGATCGCGAACGAGTCCGGGAAAATTGTTGCCTTCGGCTGCCGGGCCCTGGGTGATGACCAGCCGAAATATCTGAATTCCCCGGAAACGCCGATTTATTCGAAGAGCAACCTGCTGTATCATCTCGACCGCGCGAAAGACGCGCTGCGGCGCCAGGATTTCGCGGTCCTGGTCGAAGGATACATGGACGCAATCGCCGTGGCGCGCGCCGGCATCAGCAATGTTGTCGCCAGTTGTGGCACCAGCTTGGCCGAGCCGCAAATCAAATTGCTGGGACGATTCACAAAACGGGTGATTGTGAATTACGACCCGGACAGCGCGGGTCAGGCGGCCACCGAGCGTTCCGTTTCGCTCTTGCTCGAGCACGAATTCGAGGTAAAAGTGTTGGCGTTGCCGGCGATTGGCGAGAAGAAGGCCGATCCGGATCTCTTCATCCGTGAAAAAGGTGCGGAGGCCTACATCAAAGCTCTGAAAGACGCGCCGCCTTACGTGGATTATCTGATCGGCCGCGCCCGGCAAATGGATTTGACCACCGGTGAAGGAAAGCTTCGCGCCCTTAATTTCCTGATGCCCTACGTCCAGAAAATTCCGAATGGCCTGCTGCGCTCCGAATGGGCCACGCGCATTTCCACGCAACTTCGCATTGACGAACCGGTGCTGCGCGCCGCCCTGAATAAAGCCGCGACCGAGCGCCGCAGCGAAGTGAAAACCAGGCCGGAGCTTGTGGGCAAAGCCGGGAAACCCGCCGAACGCCGCCTGATTCGCATGCTGGCCGAAGCGGAAGAGTTCAAGCGAGAACTGGCGCAGCGTCTGAAGCAATCGCGCCTGTATTCCGGCCTGGAAACGGAAAAGATTTTCGCCGCCCTCATCGTCGCAGGTTTGGCGGACGAACCGATGCCCGCCACCGAAATTGGCGCGCTCCTGGAAGAACGCGACCGCCGCATATTCTTCGAAATTTTGTTTGAAGAAGCGAACGAGGGCACCTGGGAGGAAGCGGAGAGCTGCATGGAAGCGCTGCACGGCAGGCAAATCGAACAGGAATTGGCTCAAGTGCAGCGCGAAATCGAGAACAGCCCCACGGCCGAGGCTATGCGCGGGCTTCTGGCTCGCAAACAGGAACTGATGAAGCGGCGCGCGGCGGGATAGCAAGACATGTTGGAAGAACCCAAATCACGTCGCAATTTCTTGGGCGCAGGCTCGGCTTTCCTGGTTGCCTCGGGCGCACCGCAGACATCACCCGCAACAAGCCAAGGCAAAACATCCTTAACCGACGTCATGCATTTTGGCGCAACCGGCGACGGCAAGGCGCTGGACTCTCCGGCAATCAACAAAGCGATTGACGCCAGTGCGGCAAACGGCGGTGGCACGCTGTGCTTCCCGGCAGGCACATATCTTTGCTATTCCATTCGACTGAAAAGCAATGTGGCGCTGTGGCTCAATCAGGGGGCAACGATTCTTGCCGCGGATTCCCCCGAAGACGGCAGCGGCACGGGCTACGATCCCGCCGAATCCAATGCGCCTTGGGAAAATTATCAGGATTACGGCCACAATCACTGGCACAACAGCCTTATCTGGGGAGAAGGCTTGGAAAATATTTCGATTCTTGGTCCAGGCCTGATTTGGGGCAAGGGTTTGAGCCGCGGCTCGGGGCCCGGGCCCAAAGCGGAATCGCCGGGAGTCGGCAACAAATCCATCGCCCTGAAAAACTGCCGCAATGTACTGCTTCGCGATTTCCGCATTCTGCACGGCGGACATTTCGGGGTTCTGGCCACTGGCGTCGACAACCTCACGATCGACAATCTCACCATTGACACAAATCGTGACGGCATGGATGTCGATTGCTGCCGCAACGTGCGCATTTCCAATTGCAGTGTCAATTCGCCCTGGGACGACGGCATCTGCCTGAAAAGTTCTTATGCGCTGGGATACCCGCGCGCCACGGAGATGGTCACCATCACGAATTGCCTGGTCGCCGGCGATTTCGAGGAAGGCACTCTGCTCGATGCCAGTTGCAAACACTTCGGCGCCGGCGCAGACAAAGTCCCGCGGACCGGGCGCATCAAATTCGGCACCGAATCCAACGGCGGCTTCAAGAACATCACCATTTCGAATTGCGTGTTTGATGGCTGCCAGGGATTCGCGCTGGAATCGGTCGATGGCGCGCTTCTGGAAGACGTCACCATCACGAACATCACCATGCGCGACTTGTTCAGCCCTCCGATCTTCTTGCGCCTTGGCGCGCGCATGCGTGGACCGGACGGTGCGGCCATAGGCAAAATCCAGCGCGTGTCGATCAGCAACCTGGTCTGCTCCAATGCAGCGTCCTCCATCAGCTCGATCATCTCCGGAATTCCCGGACACGAAATTGAGAACGTGCGCATCACCGACATCCTCATCGAGCATCGCGGCGGCACGCTTGCGCAGGCATCGGGGCAGTTGCCGGAAGTGGAAAAGAAGTATCCCGAGCCAAACATGTTCGGTCCCACCCCCTCGCACGGCTTTTTCCTACGCCACGTCCATGGACTCGAGATGAACAACGTAAAAATCATCTCCCAGGAACCGGATGCTCGCCCCGCCTTTGTGCTGGAAGACGTGCATGGGGCTGAATTTGTGGGTGTGCGTTCGCCGCAGGTCACGGGCCTGCCGGTATTTCTGCTCCGAAACGTAGGCGACGTCACGGTGCATCGCTGCCCGCCGGTGGCAGACCAGGAAATCAAGCAGGCGAACGAAAAGGATCTCTAAGTCCGCCACGAATCGGACGCTGAAGTGTCACCAAACTCGAGGGTCCTTCCGGCCAACGAAAGCATTGACGTGGAGGGACTTAGCCGTGTAACGTAGAAGGGTTGTGCGGGTAACGGTTTCCCTTGTTTTGGCATCTATTTAAGAGTCAAACAAGAGCAAAGGCACCGTTCGAGCAGCATCGCAGGAGACAGGCATTGCGTGGGGCAGCGGCTAGAAATCGGCGCGGCAAATAAGGCTTCAGAGCAAAAATTGAGAGCTTCGCGGAGGACTGTTCCTCCTTATGCCAGTTTCTGGCTATCTCTGTCCGCTCTGTGTACCTACAGCGCGCTTGGGTGTGCGCAAGCGACGTTTGGCAGCAGCTTAGTGGCTTTGTGAAAGAGTAGAGCGGGAGGAGTGTTGTGGCGGCTACCGGATTAGAAGAAAAATATGATGCGGTACGGCAGCTTATTGCCATAGGCAAAGAGCGCGGGTACCTGTTGTACGACGAAGTGAACGATTCGCTTCCTGCCGAAGTGCATTCTTCGGAAGAGATCGACGACCTTCTCACCACATTTGAACGCAACGGAATCGAGATTTACGAGGACGCCGCTTCGGCCAAGGCTGCGCGCGCGGTGGAAGTGTCAGCAGATCATGGCGACCGCGACGCGGTGGTGAAGGACGACATTCACGCGGAAGAGGGCGGAAGCGATCTGGACCTGACTCCCGGTTCGCTGGAAAAGACCAACGATCCCGTCAGGATGTACTTGCGGGAAATGGGCACTGTTCCGCTGTTGACGCGCGAAGGCGAAGTAACTATCGCCAAGCGCATCGAGCGTGGCCAGCTCGTTGTGATGAAAGCCATCACGCGCTCGCCAATCGTGATCAAGGAATTGATCGCTGTCGGTGAAGACCTGCGCAAGGGCGCGCGGTCGATCAAGGAAATCGTCCAGTTTGACGATGAAGAGCTCACCGAAGAGAAAATCGCCAATAAGACCAAGCAGACCCTGAAATATATCGACAAGATTGCCAAGCTGTATGACCAGGCGCTGAAAGAAGCGGTGCGCCTGGATAAAACGCCGAAGGCAAAGAAGAAGCCCTATATTCGCGCGAAGTGGGCCGTGGCGCGGACCCGCGTCGGAATCTCGCTGGAAATTCGCGGCATCGATTTCAACCCGTTTGAGAAAAAGCGCCTGATCGACAAAATGCGTGGCACCGTCGAGCGGCTGCAGTCGCTGGAACGCGAAGCGGGCAGGCTGGAGCGCCGCGCGGACGTTTCCAAAGGCGAAAATGCCGCCGAAGCGCGCCGGGAATTGCGCACTCGCCGCTCTGAACTAAAGGATATTGAAGAGGCCAGCGAAGTCGGCTTGATGGAACTGAAGCGCACGCTGACCATCATTCATCGCGGCGAAGCGGAAGCCGAACAGGCCAAGAAGGAACTGATTGAAGCCAACTTGCGCTTGGTGGTTTCCATCGCGAAGAAATATACCAACCGCGGATTGCAGTTCCTGGACCTGATTCAGGAAGGCAACATCGGCTTGATGAAGGCGGTCGACAAGTTCGAGTGGCGCCGCGGCTACAAATTTTCAACCTACGCGACGTGGTGGATCCGCCAGGCGATCACCCGCGCGATTGCCGACCAGGCGCGCACGATTCGTATTCCGGTGCACATGATCGAAACCATCAACAAACTGGTCCGCACCAGCCGCCAGTTGGTGCAGGAACTCGGGCGCGAGCCGACCAGCGAAGAAATTGCCAAGCGCATGGATATTCCCGTGTCCAAGGTGCGCAAGATCCTGAAGATCGCGCAGGAACCGATTTCGCTGGAAACGCCAATTGGCGAAGAAGAAGACTCGCATCTTGGGGATTTCATCGAGGACAAGGCCGTGGTGTCGCCTTCCGACGCGGTGATCAACCTCAATTTGAAGGAACAGACCTCTTCGGTGCTGAAGACGCTGACGCCGCGCGAAGAAAAAGTGATCAAGATGCGCTTCGGCTTGGACGATGGTAGCGAGCACACGCTCGAGGAAGTCGGCCAGTCTTTTGCCGTCACCCGCGAACGCATTCGGCAGATCGAAGCCAAGGCGCTGCGCAAGCTGCGGCACCCTTCGCGCTCGCGGAAGCTGCGCGCGTTCCTCGAAGGTCCCTCGCGCGATTACCTGTAAAAGCAACGAAATTAGAAAAGTGAAAATGGAAAAACGCCCGCCACCAGCTGGGCGTTTTTTATTTGTTGCTCGATCCTTCTCTCCTAAGCATCTTGATGCGGTATCTCTGGAGCCTTGGGGAAATAGATACTTGTGGTAGAATAATGTAAGCAGCGAGGTAGAAAGGTAGAACGAGTCATGGCCATTAACATCAAGAGCGATGAAACGCAAAAACTTGCGCGCGAATTGGCTAAGTTAACCGGCGAAACTATGACCGCCGCGGTGACGGAGGCTATACGAGAGCGGCTTGATAAGGTACGAAGCAAACGAGGGAAGGGGCTCGCACAGCGCATGCTGGAAATTGGCCGGGATTGCGCGCCGCGCCTGAAAGAACCTTTTCGCAGCAAGGACCATGGTGAATTGTTGTATGACGAGAAGGGACTGCCCCGGTGATTATCGACACTTCTGCCATCGTCGCGATCCTGCGCGATGAACCCGAAGCTGCGGTATTCGTGGAGGTGATTGCCGCTGCGCGAAGCAGGCGAGTCTCGGCTGTGAGTTTCGTAGAAGCCGCAGCTGTAATCGATGGGAGCCGTGACCCTGTTGCGAGCCGGCGTTTTGACCAACTCTTCCGCGAAGCCCAATTCATGATTGCGCCAGTGACCACCAATCAAGCACGCGTTGCCCGTGATGCATATCGCGATTTTGGAAAGGGAAGCGGACATCCGGCGGGGCTGAACCTTGGAGACTGCTTTGCATATGCTCTCGCCAAGGAAACGAGTGAACCGATTCTATTCAAGGGCGATGATTTCGGACAAACAGATCTCACCTCGGCACTTGGTTAACAATCGACAAGAAATTTGCTCCGCACTGTGCTCAGGAAGTTCTTGCGTTTCCCACAAGATGAGCCAAGATGAGAACAAACCGCGGTCAGGGTAACTTGCGGAAATTCCTATGAGACGAAGACAGCAAATTGTAGCAATCGTGCTCCTTTTACTGGCAGCACTTACGATTTACGGTTTCTGGATAACGCGCGAACCGCTGGCGCCCCTCGAGGCCACAGCCACGGTCCAGGCGCCGGAAAAAGCCCTCGTGGACCAGAGCCCGCTGACCACCGCGCAACAACTGGCACAACTCGCTTCGTTGCATGACGAACGCGAGCTCGCACAGGAAGCCTTGCGCCTTTCCGACTTTGATGTCGACCAGGCTTTCGACAATGCATTGCGGCACGCGCGCTTGCATCCGCCTCCTCTCTCGCCGGGAGCCAAGGAAGATGAAGCTCGTTTGCAAAAAACAGAAAACCTGCTGCAGGCCGATCAAGACCGTGTGAAGCAACTTACTGACCAGGTGGCCAGAGCGCCCGAATCCAAAAAGGATGCGCTGCAAGCCGATCTGATTCAGGCCCAGGCCGACGTGGAACTTGCGCAGGATGAAGTAGACGATGCCAAAGAGGATTTGATCCGCGCCGGCGGCGACATCATCGATCGCATCCAGGCGCTGAAGAAACAACACGAAGAAACGGCCCATGGCACCCCGAACGCAATTCCCACCGGGCCCGAGCCGGTGGACCATCCCGGCGTCGTTTATCGCATCGCGCAATGGCGGCAGCTCCACCAGAAACAATTGCAATTGTGGAGCGCGAAAACGGATACGGACATCGCGATCGCCACGCTGACCGCCAAGCACAACGCGCTGGAAGCCGAGGTAGACGCGGAAAAGGCCGCCGCCCCGGCACTGGCTCATCACGCGAAAGGGGCGAAAACCACCACCACGGGCGCGCAAGTATCCGCGGCCAACAAAAGCCAGGACGATACGGCCGCATTGCTCAAGAAAACGCAGCGGCTGGCGCTGAATCAGAGAATCCTTTCGGCGTACGACATGCGCATCGAAACGAAGAAAGATCTTTCCGCCGTGTACGGCCAATGGATTTACCTGGTGGCCGCTCGCCAGCGCGAACTTCTGCACCGGGCGCTGTTCGGAATCGCCATCATCCTGGCGATCGCGTTGTTCGGACTCGCCGTCAGCACCTGGATGGAATCTCTGGTCAAGCGCCTGCCGATGGATCGCCGCCAGGTTGACTCGCTGCGAACGGTCACACGTATGTCGCTGCAGATTCTTTCGCTCTGTTTGATCTTGCTGGTGCTATTTGGGCCGCCCAGCCAGCTGGGAACTTTCCTCGGACTCGCCGGCGCGGGCTTAACCGTCGCGCTGAAGGACTTTATCATCGGCTTCCTCGGCTGGTTCGTGCTCATGGGGAAACACGGCATGCGGCTCGGCGATTGGGTGGAGATTAATGGCGTCACCGGCGAAGTAGCGGAAATCGGTCCATTCCATACCGTCTTGCTGGAGACGGGGAACTGGACCGACTCAGGCCACCCGACGGGCCGCCGCGTAACCTTCACTAACAGCTTTGCCATCGAAGGCCATTACTTCAACTTTTCCACCACCGGCCAGTGGCTATGGGATGAACTGCAAGTGGTGCTTCCGGCTGGCAAGGATCCGTATCCTCTGGTGGATGCGCTTCACAAAAAAGTGGTGGAAGCCACGCGCGAGACCGTGCAGCAAGCCGAGCAGGAATGGCGCAGCACCACCACCTCGCGCGAACTCGGCGGCTTATCCGCCGATCCGGCCATCAGTGTGAAACCGGTGGTTGGCGGCATCGAAGTTGCCGTGCGTTATGTGACCCGCGCGAACGACCGTTACGCGCTGCGCAACAAACTCAACCAGGCCGCCGTGGAATTGCTTGGCGGAAAAGCCCAGTCTGCCGAGCCGGTGGTCACCTAAAACCAAAGAATAATTCACCAGGATTTTACCCGCACACACATCGAAGGATCTCAACCTAAAAATTACCAAGATCCACGCGCAAGCAAGCCCTACGTTGCCGAAGCCTGCAGCAGCCTGCGCGCCCGGCTGGCAGTCAGTGTCGCCCCCGCGTACATGGCCGCAAGCAGAAAAAATCCGATAGCAATACTGAACCGTTCCGCGATCCAGCCTAGCGAAAAGCTCATCGCAAGTTGCAGTACCGTGGCAAAAATGGCAAACGCCGATTGCGTCCGCCCCATGAATTGTTTAGGAACAATAGCCATCAGCGAAGATTGCGCCACAATCCCGGCCAGCGCTCGGAAAAATCCGAAGCACCCCTGTAGGATCGTTGCGCCCAGCAACAGCACCACGAACGGCACAGCCACATGTCCCAACGCCATTCCCGCCACCGCCATCACATAAAGCGGCAGGCGCAAACGCTGCGGCAACTGGCTGGTGATCAGCCCGCCAATGATAGCGCCAATTGCCCAACCCGCTTCGATAAAGCCGAATCCTCGCGCGCCGGAATGCAGAATTTCGTTGGCCAGCGCCACCACCACCACGTTGGAGCTGACAATGCTGGCCATCAGCATCGCGTGCGTGATTCCCAGCGCCAGCACCACCGGCTGATCGCGCAGGTACGCCCAACCGGCTTTCATGTCCGTGTACACCGCGAGCGATAAACCCGCCTCCGCCACTTCCGGATTCTCGCCGCTTTCCAGCGCCTGCACCGTGGCCTGGGTAGACTCCGAAAACTCGCGCGGATATTGCCGGTGCGAAAGCGGCGAAACGTAACCCTTGCGCAGCGAATACAGGCAGTAGGCGGACACAAAATAAGTAAGGCCATCGATAAACAGAATGCCGGCGATCCCGATGTGGTCGTAGATAAATCCTACGAACGTTCCGGCCAGCAGCATGCCGGTCTGCACTCCCACGAGCACGGTGGCATTGGCGCCCGTGAACTGGCTCGGCGGAATCACTTCCTGCACCAGCGCGTTCACGTTGGCCCAATACATCGCGGAGCCAGTGCCCGTGATCAGCGTCATGATGTACAGGTGCCACAGGTGCAGATCGCGGCGCCATGCGATGTAAGCGATGGCCAGCACCGCGAAGCCGCGCGCCAGATCGAGCAGCACCCCGAGGTAGCGGCGGTCGTAGCGGTCAATCAGCACGCCGCCCAGAAACGGCACCACCAGGCCCGGCAGCGTCACCACGATCACTTGCCAACTTACCGCCACCGTCGAATGCGTGGCGGACATGATGTACCAGCTCACGCCGATGAAATTCATTCCGCTGCCGAACAGCGAAATAAACATCGCGGCGAAGAAAAACCGGAACGCACGCTGCCCCAGCAGCAGCGACCAGTCCACACGGTGAGTCGTAGCAATAGCCATCGAGCCCTACATTTTACTATCGGAAGCGCGCCCTCCCTACGCACAGTTGCGCGAAGTGAAACACTGGCCACGAAATGTCCGCTTGCGCAAAATCCGGCGTTACAAAAATGCTTAGGTGACCCTCAGCGCCGGAGGCGCGGCAAAAATTAGCCCAGCCCGCAAGGGCTGGGTGCGCGGTATCAAACCACAAGCGCCGCCGGTGCGGCACACAGCCGTTAAGACGCATCCTTCACTGAAACATGTTAACGATCCTCAGGTAGCTGGCGCAGGCCGCGACGTTTTTGGACGGGTCAAGGGAATCATAAAAAACCGGAACGGTCATGTCCTCGAACACCAAGCCACTCAGATCCCGGCAGGAATTGCGCACAACCTCCCCGGAAGCGGTTTTGAATTCGTAGTCGATCCGGCTATAGCTGGCCTTTCCCTGCTGAATCGTTCGCTGCGCCGTGACGCGCGCAATCGTCACTTCTCCATCGCTCAGAAGCGGCCGGTTCCGTTTCTCCTGAAGATACGGAGCAATCAGAACGGTTCCAAAAATCAAAAGTATGAACAGAAAAGGAAACGCAACAACAAAACCCGGACTGCGATTGGAATGGGGATGGCTACTCATCGCCGCGAAGGCCATCGCGCTGGCTATGGCCACCATGCCAAGCACGACGATAATCGGTGAGCCTCCCTGAAGCCTGAAGCGAACCTGGCGAGGCCGTGGCAGAGACTGAAGCATCTGTAGCGAAGGGTCAAGCGGCGGCTGCGCCGGCGCAAGGCCCGGGTTGACGGTGTTCTTGGCCGCCGCCAGCGCCTTTCGCGTCGAATAATAATTCCAAAGGGGAGCCAGCCAAATCAGAAGAAAGAACGCGGGGAAAATAAAATAATCCGCGAGTGCGCGTGGATGGCGGCAAACGCGGCAAAAAGGCCGATCGCGGCGATGACCAGCGGCAAAAACTTCATCGCTGCTCTGTTCGCATTGAAAGCAGCTTCCGCCCGCTCCAGGTTCCATCCGCAACGCGCGCAGAACGGCTTGTACCCAGGATTAAAGAAGCGCCGCATTAGAACCTGCGACCCGCAGCGAGGACAAGTGATGCTGGGCATGATTCGTATTCTAACGGAGCCGTTCGTGTTCCCGGCGAGCAGCTGCGATCCATTTGCGCTAATCGGAAACAGTTTCGGATTTGTAGAACGCCACCGCTTTCTTTGGTGAGCGCAAGCAACCAAGCCCGTATGATAACGGTATGGCGGCATTGCTCGAGTTGCGATCGCTCACCGTGGAACTTCCCACCGCGGCGGGATGGGTGAAGCCGGTGAACGACGTCTCGTTGCAGATTGCGGCGGGAGAAACACTCGGCCTCGTCGGCGAATCGGGCAGCGGGAAGACGATGCTTTCTCTGGCGCTGATGGGATTGCTGCCGGCCGGCGCGCGCATCACCGGAGAGGCGCGGCTCGCGTCGCAAAACGGCAGCGCCAAATCTCTGTCGGCTCTCAGCGAGGAAGAATGGCGCGCCGTGCGTGGCCGCGAAATCGCCATGATTTTTCAGGAGCCAATGACGTCGCTGAACCCCGTCATGCGAGTCGGCGCGCAGATTGAAGAGGCGATCCTGGCTCACGAGCCAAAGCTCAGCAGCGAAGAACTGCACCGCCGCCTGCTCACCGCGATGCAACACGCCGCCATGCCAGAGCCGGAAACGCGCACGCAACAATATCCGCATCAACTTTCCGGCGGCCTGCGCCAGCGCGCAATGATCGCCATGGCTCTGGCGCAATCGCCAAAATTGCTCATCGCGGACGAACCGACCACCGCGCTGGACGTGACCGTGCAGAAACAAATTCTGGACCTCCTCGACCGTCTCCGGCGCGAATTGCATCTGGCGCTGCTTTTCATTACGCACGATCTGGCCGTCGTCGCGAACGTGGCGGATCGCGTCGCGGTGATGTACGCCGGGCGCATCGTCGAAGAAGGTCCGGTGCAAAAAGTGCTGACCGCGCCGCTGCATCCCTACACGCAGGGGTTGCTCAACGCTTCGCCAACGCTCGAGCCGCGCAAGCTCACTCCAATTCCCGGCACCGTGCCGCAACTAACCGAATTGCCCCCCGGTTGCGCCTTCGCGCCCCGTTGCTCTTTCCGCCGCGCCGAATGCGATCAACGCGTCCCCGAATTTCGCCATGCCGACGCCACCCACGGCGCACGGTGCGTGCTCGTATGAGTCTCTTGTTGCAAATTCGCAACCTGAGCAAGAGTTTCCAGCGTGGCGGAGGTGTTTTCGGCGGCGATGGCAAGGCCGAGCGCTTCGTTGCGGTGAACAACGTGAGTTTCGAAGTCGCCGCAGGCGAGACCTTCGCAGTCGTCGGCGAAAGCGGCTGCGGGAAAACCACGCTGGCTCGCATGGTTCTTCGGCTGATCGAACCCGATCACGGCGAGCTTTTATTCGAAGGCCGCGACCTTCTGACGCTGTGCGGTGAAGAGTTGCGCGCACAACGCCGCGAGATGCAGATGATTTTTCAGGATCCATTCGCGTCGCTGAATCCCCGCATGCGTGTGGGAGAAATCGTAGCCGAGCCGTTAGCCATCCACGAGCCGAAGCGCTCCGCCGCCGAACGAGCGGCGCGCGCCACGGAAATGTTGCGGCGCGTGGGCCTCGACGAAGCCGCCTTGAAGCGCTACCCGCACGAATTTTCCGGTGGCCAGCGCCAGCGCATCGGAATCGCGCGCGCACTCATCCTGCGTCCGAAGCTGATCGTCGCCGATGAACCAGTCTCCGCGCTGGATGTTTCCGTGGGTGCGCAAGTGCTGCTCCTGCTGCAAGAGCTCCAACGCGAATTCCAGCTCACATACCTTTTCATTTCCCACAGCCTGCCGGTGGTGGCGCAGTTGGCCAGCCACATTGCCGTCATGCGTGCTGGAAAACTCGTCGAAGAAGGTCCGGCAACTCAGATCTTGCAGCAGCCCAGCCAATCCTACACGCGTGACCTTCTCGCCGCCGTACCGGAACTACCCACCCACCGCGGGGTATGATACTTTCCCTCCAGCTATTGCGTAACATCTCCAGAAGCAAGTCCCGGCAATCCTGTGGTGGAGGAGTCCTCAATGTCGACCGACCCCGTGGCAATTCCTGCGTCAACACCCGAACCCGCGCCCGTAGCCCAAATCTCGCCGTTCGGCCGCATCATCGGCATGTTTTTTTCGCCGAAGCCAACCTTTGAAGACATCGTCCGCAAACCGTCGTGGATTTTGCCGACGATATTGATTCTGGTTATGACGTGCTCGAGCGTGATCGCCCTCAACCTGCATTTTGACTGGAAGGGTTACGTGGCGCAGCAGATAGAAAAGAGCCCGCGCGCCGCGTCTTTAACCGCCGACCAAAAACAACAGCAAATTGACGCAGGTGCGAAGTTCGCTCCGATGTTCTCTTATATCTTCGGCTTGCCCGCTCCGCTGCTGGGCCTTCTCGTCATTTCTTTGGTGCTCTTGGGTATTTACAATGTGACCGGCGGCGCCGGGGTCGATTTCAAGACATCCTTTGCCATAGTCTCCCACGCCTTCGTTCCTGCCGCGGTTGTTGGCACGCTCTTATTCTTACTTGTCTTGTTCCTGAAACCGGTCGGCACGTTTGACCTGGAAAATCCCGTCGCCACCAATCTGGCGGTATTGTTCCCGGAAGACTCGGCCAAATGGCTGATGGCGCTTGGCAAGAATATTGACCTGCTGGAATTCTGGAAGCTGATCCTGCTGGGAATCGGTTTCGGAGCGGCAAATCCGCGAAAGCTGAAGGGTGCAAAGCCGTTCGTTATCGCGTTCGGAACCTTCTTGGTTTACATCGTCGTGCGCGTGGGATTAGCCTTTATTTTCTCCTGATACACTGGACGGATGAGTTTTGCATTTGAAGTATTGCAGAACGATCCTGCCACGGCGGCCCGCCGCGGCAAGCTGACCACGCCGCACGGCGTAATCGAAACGCCAGTCTTCATGCCGGTGGGCACCGCCGCCACGGTCAAGGGACTTACGCAGGACGCGCTGGAAGAACTTGGCGCGGGCATCATTCTTGCCAATACCTATCACCTTTATCTGCGTCCGGGCCACGAACTGATTCGCAAGCTTGGCGGGCTCCATTCCTTCATGTCCTGGCGCAACGCGATTCTCACCGATTCCGGTGGCTATCAAGTCTTCAGCCTGTCCGCGCTGCGCAAAATTACCGATGAAGGCGTCCGTTTTCGTTCGCACCTGGACGGCTCCGAGCATCTGCTCACGCCGGAAAAAGCCGCGGAGATTCAACTCGCACTCGGCTCGGACATTGCGATGGTGCTGGACGAATGCATTGAAACGCCGGCGCCGCGTCTTGCCGCGGAATCCGCGCTGAAGCGCACCACCGCCTGGGCGCGAAGAGCGCGCGAGTATTTCCTGGACTACGCGAGCCGCAATGGCAATCCGCCGCAATGGCAATTCGGCATCGTGCAGGGCGCCACCTTCGCGGATCTTCGGCGAGAAAGTGCGCGACAGCTTTTGGAATTGGATTTTCCCGGATACGCCGTCGGAGGCTTGGCTGTCGGCGAGCCGCACGAACTCACCTGCGAAATGGCCGCGGAAGTGACCGCGCTTCTACCGCAAGAGCGGCCGCGTTACCTGATGGGTGTGGGTCGCCCCGAACAGTTAGCGGATTATGTAGCGCGCGGCATCGACATGATGGATTGCGTGTTGCCGACACGCGCGGCGCGCCACGCGTGCTTGTACACAAGCGAGGGCCGCGTGCTCATCAAGAACGCGCGCTACATCGAAGATCAGCGGCCCATCGATCCCAACTGCAAATGCAGCGTCTGCCGCCGTTACACCCGCGCGTATCTTCGGCATCTGTTCGCCGCTGGAGAGATCACCGCGGCCATCCTGGCGACTCACCACAATGTGAGCTTTTACCTTGACATAATGCGGCAAATTCGAGAGGCTATCTCTTTTGGACATCTGGTGAATTTCGCAACAGAGCTGCGTGCCCGCTATCTGGCGGGACCGGCTTGAGGCGAAAGGCCGGGCTCGCATTTCAGGTCTGCGCCGCCGTGGCAACCCGCGATCAGTCGACTCTCTTTGCGAGAATCGTGCGGGCAGGGCAAGCGGGAAATTCCCGCTATTGGCGCGCTTTTCTCCGGTCTCAAGCATGCCGGCCGCTTTTGGCCTATGATTTGGGATGACTCGGATATCCGAAAGGGTACGGTAAGAAATCACTGCTATGAATTTGGTGGCGTTTTTGTCGTTGCAGGCTGGCGGCCTCGGGGGAGGGCTTGGCGGTTTTCTCCTGCCGCTCTTGTTGATGTTCGGCATCATGTATTTTTTGGTGATCATGCCGCAGTCGCGGCAGCGGAAGAAAACGCAGGAAATGCTCGGCGCCGTCAAAAACGGCGACAAGGTCATCACCACCTCGGGCATCTACGGCACGATCAATGGCATCGACGGCGACACTTTTATTCTCAAGGTTGCCGATAACGTAAAAATTCGCATTGCGCGAGCGGCTATAGCCCAGGTGGAGACTACCGAAGATGCAAAGTAACTTCGCCCCTGCTTGTCCGCTGCTGCGCCAAATTTTCTAACATGAATCCCAATCTGAAGTGGAAAGTCGTATTCATCCTTGCAGTTATAGTTTTTTGTTTGTATTCGATTTTCGGTTTGCCAACCTTTCCGACGTCCTTCGCGCAGCTCAAGGATAATTTCGCTCATCAGATCAAGCTTGGCCTTGACCTGCAGGGCGGCACGCACCTGATCCTTCAGGTGCAGGTGCAGGAAGCGGTATCGCAACTAACCGACCAGACCGTGGATAGCCTCACCAAGCTGCTGCGCGACAAAAATGTTCATTACGACGAAGTCCGCCGCGTGGACGACGAACACATCATCGTGCGCGGCATTCCTTCCGACCAGTACACGACATTCAGCGACCTGCTGCACGACAACCAGTACGACAACAACTGGACCGTCGGCACCGCGCCGGGCGAATCCAACGCCACGCTGCTGACCATGCGCCCCACCACCAAGGCGCAAATCGAAGAAAACACCATGTCGCAGACGCTCGAAACTCTCGAGCGCCGCATCAATGCCCTCGGCCTCACCGAGCCCACCATTCAACCGCACGGCCGCGTGGGCCAGGACAATGAAATCCTCGTGCAGCTTCCCGGTGAAGGCGATCCCGCCGCGGCCAAGCGCGTCATCCAGGCCGGCGGTCAATTGGAATTAAAGCTCGTCGAAGATCCGCAAACGTATCCTTCCGAAGCGGCCGCGCTCGCAGCCAAAGGCGGCGTCTTACCGCCGGGCACCGAACTCGTGCAGGGCAGCAGTGAGTCGCGCTCGCCCACCGGACAGAACTCCGGCGATGTTTGGTATTTGTTGCAGCGCACACCTGCCGTCACCGGACGCGATCTGCGTAGCGCCACCGAAAGCCGCAACACCGAGATGCCAGGCCAGTGGCAAATCAATTTCGTTCTCTCCAGCGATGCCGGGCGCAACTTTGGCCGCTTCACGGAACAGAACATGGGCCGGCAAATGGCCATCGTCCTCGACAAGAAGGTTTATTCCGCTCCCACCATCCAGGGCAAGATTGAAGACACCGGCCGCATCGACGGCAATTTCAGCCAGGAAAGCGCGCACGAACTCGCCCAAGTCCTTCGCGCCGGCGCCTTGCCCGCCTCGATCAAGTATCTCGAAGAGCGCACTGTCGGCCCATCCCTCGGCGCAGACTCTATCCGCCATGGCGTGCAAGCTTCCGTGATCAGCTTGCTCGTTGTGATGATCTTCATGGTGTTCTACTACCGCTTGTCCGGGGTGAACGCGGTCCTGGCCTTAATCCTGAACCTGATCATCCTGCTGGCGGCGCTGGCTATGTTTGGCGCAGTGCTGACCCTGCCGGGCATTGCCGGCGTCATCCTCACCATCGGTATGGGAGTGGACTCCAACGTTCTGGTCTTCGAGCGCATCCGGGAAGAAATTCGCAGTGGCAAGTCCGCATCTGCGGCCGTGGAAGCGGGTTTCGATAAGGCCTTCTTAACCATTATCGATACGCACGTCACCACAGTGGTTTCTGCGATATTCCTGTTCATCTTCGGCACAGGCCCGATCCGGGGATTCGCCATCACGTTGACCATCGGCTTGATCGCCAACGTGTTTACAGCGATCTATGTATCGAAGACGATCTTCCAGTACCACTTGGCGAAGATGGATCGCCAGGCGGAACTGAGCATTTAGCTGGATCTAGGGGGTCTTGATACCGGGTAAATCCATTAGCCGGGAACAAACAGAAACCCCCTGGAGTCTAAAGAAGGGAAGCGCACAACGGCATGATTGAGCTTTTTAAACAGCCCAATATCGACTGGATGGGCAAGGCCAAGTATTTCTTCGCTTTGAGCGGATTGCTGCTGATTATCGGCTGGTCCGCAATCCTCTTTAAGGGTGGCATCAAGTACGGCATCGACTTCAAGGGCGGCACCAACGTGGACGTGCGCTTCGCTCAGCCTCCCAATATCGATAAGTTGCGTTCCGGTCTCAGCGCCCAAGGCTTGGGCAACAGCGAGATTCAACCCATTCGCGATATCGGCAGTACCAGTGCCAATGAAGTACTGATCTTCGTGGAAGGTGCCGGCCAGACTGACCAGGCGAAAGACGAAAGCAAGACCAAGGTGCTCAACGCCCTGGCAGCTACCTACGGCGTGGCCAACTCCTCCAAGCCAGACTTTAACTCGGTGAGCACCACAACGCTGGCCAACTTCCTCGTGCAAAAGGATCCCCTGGGACTTGGCATCAACGCCGCGGACAAGTACCACGCGCTGGCGAAAAATATTCTGGCGTTTCGCGACAAAGACCAGAACGGCGTCATCGAGAACTTTTCCGTGCTTTCCAGCGTAAGCGGCGCAACCCCCGCGGCGATTTCCGCGATTCAGGACAACTACACTCTCGCGCCATTCACGGTTCGCGGCGTCGAGATCGTCGGGGCCAAGGTCGGCGCCGAGCTCCGCATCCAGGCCATTCGCGTTACCCTCTGGGCTTTGCTAGGCATGCTGGTGTATATTGCCTTCCGGTTCTACGGTGGGCAAATCGGTGGTTCGAGTGGCTGGGCATCCAAGGGAGCGGTTGGCCTTGTATTCCGCTTTGTGGACCGCATCATTTTTGGAGTTGCGGCGGTCTTGGCTGTCTTTCACGATGTGCTCATCACCCTGGGGCTGTTCAAGATTTTCGGTTTTGAAATTTCGCTGACCGTCATTGCCGCGTTGTTGACTCTGGTCGGTTATTCGATGAACGACACCATCGTCATCTTTGACCGCATCCGGGAAAACAACCGTCTTTTGCGCAAGGAACCGTTCGCGGACGTTGTAAACAAGTCCATCAACCAGACTCTCTCGCGAACGATTTTGACCAGCGGATTGACCTTTCTCACCGTGCTCGTCCTGTTCCTGATGGGCGGCCAGGTGCTTCGGGCATTTAGTTTTGCCCTGGTGGTGGGGATTGTGGTAGGAACGTACTCAAGTTTTGGGATCGCGGCACCTTTGGTCGTCGCCTGGAATCGCTGGCGCGGGCATGGGAACGCGGTTGCTACCGGAACCGCAGCCGGCAACAAAACCCGAGGAAGCGATGGCGGCACACCCCGCCTGGCGCCCGCGGGGAGGAGGTAGTGGTTACATATGTTTGAAGAAATGGTTGTTTCGAATGCGAAGAACAAGAAGACGAACAAGCCTTGGACCGTTATCGTGTCCATGGCGCTTCAAGTCGCCTTCCTCGCGATTCTCATCCTGATCCCGCTCATTTATACGGAAGCGCTGCCGAGGGCGATGATGTCCTCGATTTTGCTGGCGCCCCCTCCTCCGCCTCCGCCACCTCCTCCTCCGGCTCCGGCTCAGATCGTGCACATCAAGCCGGTGGCCCATTTGATGGAGGCCGGCAAACTCGTGGCTCCCAAGGTGATCCCGAAGGACGTCAAGATCATCAAGGAAGAAGAACAGCCGCCTGATATGGGCGCCGGAATCGCCGGTGGAGTTCCCGGTGGAGTTGCCGGTGGCTCAATGGGTGGCGTTATTGGTGGCGTGATCGGTGGCGCAGGCGCCGCAGGTCCCCCGCCGCCAAAGCCGAACGTCTCGCGCATACGAGTTGGTGGTGCGGTACAGAACGCCAAGCTGGTCAACCGCGTTCAGCCGCTCTATCCGCCGCTGGCGCGCCAGACACGCATCAGTGGCACGGTGAAACTGCATGCCATTATCGGCAAGACCGGCGCGGTGGAGCAGTTGCAAGTTGTCTCCGGCCATCCGCTACTGGTGCAAGCTGCGCTCGACGCCGTCAGGCAGTGGCGCTATCAGCCTACGCTGCTCAACGGCGAACCGGTGGACGTTGACACCGAAATTGACGTGATTTTTTCTCTGGCTCAGTAGTGAAAACGGAGCGGCGTGGGAGCCGTGGGAGTCCCGCCGCCGTTCTGAGTATGTAGTGGAAAATACAATCTTGTTGGTTCCTGCCCGCGGGGGCCACTAGGGAAATAAGGAGCAAACGAATGCTAGCAACTTTGTTCGTCTACGCGGCTTGGTTTCAGGAAGCCGCCACCTCATGGGACCTGCGTTCCATGTGGGGCAACATGGGTCTTCTCGCGAAGATCGTCGTGGTCATTCTCTTCATTCTTTCGGTCTATTCGTTCGGTGTGATGATCGACCGTTTCCTGATGTACAACAACGCGCGCAAACAGTCTCGCTTGTTCGTGCAGCAGGTGGCGGGCGCCCTCAAGGATGGCAAGCTCGATGAAGCGATCGCCATTGCCGAGCGCAACAAGAAGAGCCACATCGCCAAAGTTGTGGCGACAGGCCTTTCCGAGTTCCAGTCCGCATCGCAGCAGGTTTCTGACGCCGAAGTGATTGAAGCCGCCAAGCGCGGTCTCGAACGCTCCGTCGCCATCGTTCACGCGGAAATGAAGCGCGGTCTTTCGGCCCTGGCTACCATTGGTTCGACGGCCCCGTTCGTTGGACTGTTCGGCACGGTCGTCGGCATCTTGAACGCGTTTAAAGGTATCGAATCGCAGAAGGCAACCGGTCTTTCCGCGGTGGCCGGCGGTATCGCGGAAGCGCTCGTGACCACGGCTTTCGGTTTGTTGGTCGCTGTGCCTGCCGTGTGGGCCTACAACTATTTCACCAACCGAGTCGAGGCGTTTGACGTGGAAATGGACAACTCCTCGATGGAGTTGATCAACTACTTCATCCTTCGCCGCGGCGCGAAGAAGTAACCCGGAAGAAGGAATACCATGGCCTACAAGCCACAAGCCGGGGCGCAGATGGCCGCGCCAAACGTCATACCGATGGCGGACATTATGCTCGTGCTGCTGATCATCTTCATGGTGGTCACGCCCATGTTGCAGAAGACGCACCAGGTGGACTTGGCATCCGTCAACGACCCGCGCGATATGAAAGATGCGGATAAAGACGACGCCGTCGTCGTCGCCGTCACCCGTGATGGCAGCATTTATCTTGGCAACACCAAGATCAAGAAGGAAGAAATCACGGCCCAGATCAAGGATGACATCGCCAACAAGCTGGACAAAACCGTCTACGTCAAAAGCGACGCGCGCGCCAAGTATGGCGATGTCGTCGCCGTCGTCGACGAAATTCGTTCCGCCGGCGTGGACTCCCTTGGTCTCTTGACGGAAAAAACTAAAGCACTCGGTGGCCCTTCGACACCGGCGGCGCCTAAGCCTGCCGGCGACTGAGGCCGTTAGTTGTGAGGTTGCCGTAGTCGTCATTCGTTTGCAGAGTTGATGGAACCGCGCCGGATCCCACCCGGCGCGGCCAACGCCTCCGGGAACAAGACGTCGCGGATCCAATAGGAGAGTTCGCAATGGGGATGGATGTTGGAAGCAGTTCAGGAGCCATGGCCACGCCGAATATCGTGCCTCTGATCGATATTCTGCTGGTGCTCATCATTATTTTCATGGTTATCACCCCGCTCACGCCCAAGGGCTTGGATGCTCTTGTGCCGCAGCCCTCGCCGAATCAGCAGCAAAACCAGGAATTGGAAAACAAGACCGTCGTGGTCCAGGTGCTGATGAACGGCAAGCTCAAGATCAATAACGAAGACACCACTTGGGAAACCCTCGAACCCCGCATGGAACAGATTTTTAAGGATCGCGCGGAAAAGGTGGCCTTCGTCAAGGGCGACAATGACGTCCAGTTCATGGACGTGGCTCATGCCATCGACCTGATGAAACAGGCCGGCATCGATCGCGTCGGTCTGATCACGGCTAAGCTCGAAGCGGGTCAGTAAGAATTTCCGTCGGTTTTCGCGGGTTGTGAGAGTCCTCCTCGCCGGGTGTGATTACCGGAAGCGAGGTGACTCATGGGCATCACGGTCAGTAGCGGTAGAGGTAAGGTAGTTTCGGATGTAAACGTAGTCCCGTTGATCGATATACTGCTGGTGCTGTTGGTCATTTTTTTTTTATGATCATCCCGCACCATCAGAAGGGACTCACGGCCAGCTTGCCTCAGCAATCAGGCGGACCGGTGGAACAGCGGCATCCGGAACCAATTGTTGTTCAGGTCGCGTCGGATGGCTCGATTCGTCTGAACGGTTCGGTTGTGCGGCACGATGAATTGCGCGGTCGTCTCGAACAGGTTTTCGCTCTGCGTGCTCATCGCGTTGCTTTTCTTCAGGGTGATCGTTCTCTCGACTTTCAGGTGGTTGCCGAGGTTCTGGACGTCATGCACGTTGCGGGCGCTTCCCCGATTGGGTTAGTGACGTCGGAACTGGAAAAAAACCGCTGAACGTGATGGAATGACGCCTAGAGAGCGTAATTGAATCCACGTGCCGGCCTCCTGTGCATCGGGGCGGTGCGACTCAGGGATGGGAAGCTTCCATGACTCAAGCAACGGTTGGACGGGGGATGTCCTCGCGCATCTCTCGCATTGCCTGCCAGATGTTTTCACTGGCGGTGCTGTTCTCATTTGTCGCCGGCATCTCCGGATGCAACAAGCTCCGTGCCCGCGATCTTCTCAACAAAGGTGTAGCGTCATTCAAGAACGCTCAGTTTGACGCCGCCGTCGAAGACTTCAAACAAGCGAAGGAACTCGATCCCGATCTTGTCAACGCTCGCTTGTACCTCGCCACCGCATACGCCAGCCAATACATTCCTGGCGCTCCCTCGGACGAAAATATGCGCCACGGCCAGGAAGCCATCGCGGAATATAAAGATGTTTTCGAAAAGGATCCCAACAATATTAGCGCCATCGACGGGCTGGCCTCCATCCTCTATCAGATGGCGGGACAACCCTACGACGAAAAGAAATTCGAAGAATCCAAGTCCTATCACCAGAAGCACATCGCTCTGCGTCCCAATGATCCGCAGCCTTACTATTCCATCGGTGTCATTGACTGGGCGCTCGCCTATCGCGGCAACACCGAAATGCGCGCGGACTACAACAAGGACCACATCAACAAGCAGGTCAAGGATACCGATCCCCTCCCGCCGGATGTGCGCAAGGCTTACACCGACAAATACCAGCCGCTGGTAGACGACGGCATCGCCAGCCTCAAAAAAGCGATCGAGTTGAAGCCGGACTATGACGACGCCATGACATATCTCAACCTTCTCTATCGCCGCAAGGCAGACATGGTGGAATCGACTGCCGAACGCGATCAGTACACCAAGATGGCCGACGACCTCCTGGACAAGGTTAAAGAGATCAAGCAGAAGCGCGCCGAGCAGCCCACTCCGGCTTCCTGACGCCTTCCAACGTTCTTAATTCCTAAAGGGCCCCGGTTTTTCAAGCCGGGGCCTTTTTTCCTTTCCGTCCTTAGCTTTTTCTGCGGCTGCCTCCACTCCCAGCGCCTTTCGCGAAGGGGTGGGTCTTGGACTTCCTGGCCGCTAACGCCACCCATCCACTTCCGCAATGAGCCCCCCAGGCGTAAACTGAGCCATGGGATCTCGTGCCAATCTGCCCTTGAATTTTAATCGGGACCGCACCGAGCGCCAGATCAACGCCCGCCTCGAAGAACTCCTGGAAAAACTTCGTACCAATCGCCCTTCCGAAGATCCCTGGCTCGTTCGCCGCGCGTATGACATCGCCGCCGAACGCCACCGCGACCAGTTCCGCACCTCTGGCGACCCCTACATCACCCACCTCCTCGAAGTCGCGCACATCCTCGCGGACATGAAGCTGGACGCCACCACGCTGGCCGCCGCGCTCTTGCACGATGCCATTGAAGACACGGAATATCCGGTGTCTCGCCTCGAAGAACGTTTCGGTGCAGAGGTCGCGCTGCTCGTCGAGGGCGTCACCAAAATTGGCCGCCTGAACATGATGGCGCCAGAAGCGCGCCAGGCCGAAAACGTCCGCAAGATGCTGCTGGCCATGGTCAACGACGTCCGCGTCGTCCTGGTCAAGCTCGCTGACCGCCTCCACAACATGCGCACTCTGGAGTACCTTGCTCCCGCAAAGCAGCACCGCATCGCCCGCGAAACCATGGATATTTACGCGCCCATCGCCCATCGCTTGGGAATGGCCCTCATCAAAGGCGAGCTCGAGGATCTGTCCTTCCGCTTTCTGGAGCCGGAAGCTTTCCTGTCCTTGCAGAAAGAAGTCACGGACAAAGCCCCCATCCACAAACGCTTCCTCGAGGAAGTGCAAAACGAGATTCGCTCCAAGCTCGTCGAAAACAGCATTCCCGCGGAGCTGGAAGCGCGCGTCAAAGGCCTATATTCGCTGCATCGCAAGATCATTCGCCAGGAGCGCAGCCTCGAACAGATTTACGATTTGCTGGCGGTTCGCGTCATCACCGATACGGAGCGCAATTGCTACGCCGCCCTCGGCGTCGTCCACCACATCTGGCGTCCCGTGCCCGGCCGCTTCAAGGATTACATCGCCATGCCGCGGCCGAATTTGTACCAGTCTCTGCACACTACCGTAATTCATGGCGGCCAGCCTTTTGAAATCCAGATTCGCACGCAGGAAATGCATCGCATCGCGGAAGAAGGTGTGGCGGCACACTGGAAATACAAAGACGGCCGGCCGGTTTCGACGGACGACGATCAGCGTATCGCGTGGATGAGGCAACTGATCGAATGGTCGCAGGAGCTGCAGGAACCCGGCGAATTTCTATCCACTTTGAAGGTCGACCTTGCGCCGGTGGAAGTGTACGCGTTCACGCCCAAGGGACGCGTGCTGGAGTTGCCGAAGGGCGCCACGCCCGTGGATTTCGCGTATTCGGTGCACACCGAAGTGGGGCACCAGTGCGTGGGCGCTAAGGTCAACGGCCAGATGGTCACGTTGCGCCATGAAATCGTCTCCGGCGACGTCGTGGAAATTCTCACGCAAAAGGGGCACAAGCCCAGCCGCGACTGGCTCAGCTTCGTCAAATCCTCTCATGCAAAAAGCAAGATCCGCCATTTCATCAATACCCAGGAACGCGAAGAAGCCACGGAAATGGGCCGCCGCCTGCTGGAAAACGAATCGCGCAATTTCCCGAAGGGCTTGAAGAAAATATCCCCGGAGGATTTGCAGAAGCTCAGCGAAGAATATGGACTGTCCCGGCCGGAAGATCTTTTCGCTGCGGTGGGTTTCGGAAAATTCTCTGCGCGCCAGGTGTTGTCTCGCTATTTTGGCGAGCCCAGCAAGGATGCCGAGAAACCGGAAGCGGATGCCAAGCCCACGCTGGTTAAAACCGTCAAGCGCATGCTGGGTTTTGGTGAAGCGCCGCTCATCGTCAAGGGCCAGGACGACCTGCTGGTGTTTCGCGCGAAATGCTGCAATCCGATTCCCGGCGACGATATCGTCGGTTACGTCACGCGCGGCCGCGGCGTTGCCGTTCACACCCGCGCCTGCCCCAATGTGCAAAATCTTCTTTACCAGACCGAACGTCGGATCGCGGTCGAGTGGGGCGGTAGCAACGTGGCCACCTTCCCGGTGGAATTGCTGATCCGCGCCAAAGATCGTCCCGGCCTGCTCGCGGACATCACCGCCGTAATCAGTGGTGCGGGCTCCAACATCCGCATGCTCGAGAGCCGGCCCGACAAGCAAAACGCGCGCGTAGAAGCCAGCCTGGAAATCACCGACAAGCGCCAGTTGGAATCCATCCTCGCCAACATCCGCCGCATCCAGGGTATCTACGGCGTCGAACGTACTTTCCAGGTTTGACGTTTTTTCCGCCCCCTCATACAGTTTCCTCCCCGACACCGGCCTAATTTGTATCTCTTGGCAGCAGCCGTGAATCAAAACTATGGACTCCCGAATACAAACACTCGACGAGGCATCCCATGGATATGATTTTGGCGGCCGGAACCGCTGCACCCGACTTCAGCCTGCACGTTACTCCCGATCAGAAGCTTTCCCTGAAAGAGTTGCGCGGGAAGCCGGTGATTCTGGCGTTTTATCCCGCGGACTGGAGTCCCGTTTGCGGCGACCAGATGGCGCTGTACAACGAAGTGCTTTCTGAATTTCACAAATTTGGTGCCGAGTTGCTCGGGATTTCGGTGGACGGTGTCTGGTGCCATGACGCGTTTTCAAAAGATCGCCATTTGCATTTTCCCTTGCTGGCCGATTTTGAGCCGAAGGGCGCGGTGGCCAGATCATACGGCGCTTACCGCGCGGAAGACGGTTATTGCGAACGTGCCTTGTTTGTGATCGATAAGAATGGCGTGATTGCCTGGAGCTATTGCTCGCCGGTCGCCGTAAATCCGGGAGCCGATGGAATCCTGGAAGCCCTGGAAAACCTGCCCAAGTAGAATTCACACAGGAGACTGCACAAATGAGTCTGAAAGTTCCCGTCAGTGATCATGACCATGTCCAGGGAATCACCGATGCAAAATGCACTTTGGTGGAATATGGCGATTATGAATGTCCCCACTGCGGGCACGCCTATCCCATCGTGAAGCGCGTACAAAAGCATTTTGGAAAGAGGCTGCGCTTCGTCTTCCGCAATTTTCCTCTTGCGGAAATGCACTCGAATGCCGAATCCGCCGCCGAAACCGCGGAGTTTGCCGGGGCTCACAAGAAATTCTGGGAGATGCACGACGCCCTGTTTGAGAATCAGGAGCAGTTAGGCGGCCCGTTGTACTTGCGGCTTGCGCAGGAGCTCGGACTGCCTCCCCAGGCATTGCGCGAAGCCGTGGAAAAGCGCGAGTTTCTCTCTCGCGTAAAAAGCGATTTCACCGGCGGCGTGCGAAGCGGCGTCAACGGCACGCCAACCTTCTTCATCGACGGCAAGCGCCACGACGCCTCCTTCGAATACGCGGATCTAGTCGAGGCCATCGACGCTGCACTCGCCACCGAATAGTTCCGCTGGGTGTACGTCTCGCGGCTTCCTGAAGACACCTCATCCGCGGCGGCTTGGCGGATGGCTTCTGCTAAACTGACGCGAGCGAGGGCATAAGTGCCAAACGTCATTATCAAAGATCGCGACATCCTCGGCGGAGAGCCCGTCTTTCGCGGCACGCGTGTACCGCTTAAAGTTTTGATCGATTATCTCGAGGGCGGCGACACGCTGGATCAATTCCTCGAACAATATCCAAGCGCAACCCGCGAACTCGCTATTGCTGCACTTGAAGAGGCTCGGCTGAGCCTCGTCTCGCAGCTCCAATGAAAATCCTTACAGAAGTCGCGCTGTCGATCGAGTATCAGCCTAAATGCTGTAATTCACGGCGCGCAAACCGTCCTTGTACGCGTCGCGGGTTTTGGTGGCGGCCGCTTGCGCATCCTGCTCTTTGAAGTGCGCGTCATCCCAGTGTTCCATCGCGGTCATCGAATGATCCGGAGTCGCTAACGCCTCTTCCTCGCGAATCGTATTCACCCATTGGTCGACGGCTTTCTTGTACTCAAGGCGCAATTGGTCCAGTTCTATTTTGCTCATAGTGTGCACACACTAATTTCAGTTCGCGGCCGAGTCAACGGGTTCGGGCCCATTTTAACGGGAATTTAATACGATCCGCCCCATAGCCCTACCTGTTCGTCTGGCCAGTATCCACGCAGGCACGCGTCCCCCGCCGCGCGCTTGCGCCACTTACAATGGAAACATGCGGAAACTCCTCCTGCTTCCCGGCGTGTGCGCTCTCCTGCTTCTGGGTTGCCAAAAGCACACCCAGACCGATTACAACGCGCTGGATCAGTCCGGCATGTGGTCTTCCACGCTGGATGAAGTGAAGGCTATGAAGCCCAGCGATATGGAAGTGGCGCAACTCACCAAGCTGAAGCATGCGGCCGCCTCCGACGATCTTTGCCTGGCGCTGATTAAAGCCGCGCACGCCCACAATCACGAATTCACCAGCGCCGATTCCGCCATCGACCTCTCTCGCGCCGGTTACTCCGATGCGCAAATCCTGGAGATGGCCCAATCCGATCAAATCGACATTCTCAGCGGTGAAGCGGTCACGTTGAAACTGATCGGCCTTTCCAATGCTACCGTGCAAGACATCATTCACCGCCGTATTCAGGGATTGCCCACTCTTACCAGCGAGCAGATCGGCCGGCTAAAAAACACCGGCATGTCCGAACGGCAAATCCTCGAAATCGTCAATCAAGGTCTTGCTGATCAGCAGGCAGAGACGCTCATCGCCCAGCGCGAAGCCGTGCGCGACCACTCCAATACAGGTTTCGTCCGCGTGCGCGGGCGCAAATCGCACTGAAGCTCCCTTCACTCCTCTTCATCTGGTATTCTTCTGTTCCGCGACTGAGGAGCTTCCTTCATGAAAGACGTCATTCTTACTAACCGTGGTCCCAAGCCCATCGGCCCCTATTCCCAGGCAATTAAGACCAACGGCTTCCTGTTTGTCTCTGGTCAAGTCGCGCTCGATCCGCAAACGGGAGAGTTTGTCGGCGCCGATGTCCGCCAGCAAACCGAACGCGTGCTGGAAAATCTGAAGGCCATCCTGGAAGCTGCCGGCGCTTCCTTCCATCACGTGGTAAAGACCACTGTCTTCCTGAAAGACATGAACGATTTCGCGGCGATGAATGAAGTCTATGCTCGGTGTTTCACAGCCGCGCCTCCCGCTCGTTCCACCGTGCAAGCCGCGCGCCTGCCGAAAGACGCCTTGGTGGAGATCGAACTCATCGCCTCGCTGTAAAATTCAGATCAATTGCCACGCAAAAAAGAATGGCCACCGCATTTGCGATGGCCATCGATTTTTTCGGATGGAATAATGCTTACGGGCGATCGGGGCTCTCCAGCGCCTTGTAAATCGCCACTCCCGTTCCCGCCGCTGTCAGCGCGGTGGCCACAATCAGAAAACGGCTGCGTCCCGCGTGCAGCGGCCCACCGCCTCCGCCGCCCTTGGGGCCTTGGCCTGCACCTGCGCCCGCCGGGTCCTGCGCATCGGGGTCAAGCAGCACGCGGTACGATTCGCCTTCTTTTACCACTTCGGTCTGGTCTGCCACCGTGACCGTCAATCCGCCGCGGCGCGCCGTAACCAAAAGTTCTTTTTCATTTAGGAACGTAACTTGTCCGATTGTAGGAGCATCTGTCTGCGGACGAATCGCCGCCGTCGAAGCATACAACGTGAATGCATGAGCATTGCCCGTTGAGAAAGTCGCCGTGCCCTGTACCAATTTTGCGGAGGGCACGCCCTCGCTGCTTTCCAGCACTGCTGCCGAAGCACTCAGGAGCAGGAAACGGGCCGCGCCGGCGCGCAATTGCACGCTCCCCTTGTCATCGGTGCGCAGCACGTCGCCACCATACACCGTGGTTCCCACATCGGCACTGGCTTCACCCACGCGCGCGCGATCGGCGGCAATCACTGTGCCCAAAGGCGCGACATTCGGCGTCGCTGCGCCCCAAACTGGCACGCCCACTAAACTCAAAGCCAATACGGCTGCACTCACTGCGCGCAGACGTTGCATAAGCGCCTCCCGGGCGGAACGAATGAAGCATACTTCGTCCGGCAGTTTGTCGTCAATCAGTAAACACGCGGATACAGTCTTTCTCCTGCGCCCTCCCATTCCTCCCTCTGCTGCTGGCGAAACCGCCACTTCGCTGTTAGAATCCATTCACTGTATGGCCGACTGGAAACAGATTACCGCACGCATTCGCCGCGCACGCACGAGCAAAGATCCCGCAGGACAACTAACGAATCTCTTTTCTAAAACGCGCGATGCCATGGTGGCGTTCGAACTGGCGCGTTACTTTGAAACCAGCGGCAATCCTGCCGACGCAGGCAGGTGGTATTTGACAGCCGCGGAGCGTTTTCGCCGCGCCGATTGGAAAACGAAAGCGCAAGAGAGCGCAACGCGTTTGGGTGCCACCGAACCCGCGGAGATTCCCGAACCAGTAAGAAGCGCCAGGTCCGAAGAGCCTGCTCTCGCCGAGAAAACTGAAGAAGCGGCTGCACCCGAATCCGAAGTAGCCGAGCCTTCTCAAGCTTCAACACAAGCGGAACGTCCCTCCGCACCTGCTGCTGAACCCAACCGGCACAGGCGCGGTCGCCGCGGCGGGAGAGACTCGCGTCCATCACGCCGTGAACGCGAACCTCAACAGCGCGCCACAGCCAGGGACGTTGCGCCACCTTTAGCTTCTTCCCGTCGCTCGATGTCTGCGGAACCTGCGCCCGAGGCTCCGGAAACAACTTCGATCGAAGCGGTTTCGGAAGCACCGGCGTCTGTTCCCAGCCTGCGCGGCAAATATGGAGATCCTGGTCTGGCCTCACGTCTGACGCAATTGGAAATGAACTTTCGGCGTTTGCTCAGTTCCACGCCAGCTTCTCTGGATGCCGCGGACAAAGCACCGGCGGGTCCCGGCGTATGGGTGCTCACGGATTCCGACCTCACAACGTACTACTACGTGGAGCCGTGCCAGACCTTGCGCGTTGCTATCCCCAATTTGCTTCGCGGCGGCTCGACCCGCAAAGGAGAAAACATTCGGCCGAGGCTCGCGGAACACTTGGGAATCCCGGAAAGTCGCGTGGCAAAGTATCTCGGCGATCATTGCGTGGTGCGCTGGCTGCAAATGGATGAAGACGCCGCGCATTTCGCGCATTTTCTGGTGGCCGTGCTGCGGCCCGCCCTGAACGAATGAGGGAAGTCGCAACAAAACAGATCTTCCGGCCGCGTTCCTAAGAGTAACCCCCTTTCGCTTCTTCAACTTAGCTCCGTTTAGTGGCTCCTCGCGCCGTTCAACCGCCATTTTTCACCGTTCGCCGTTTCCTTCTAGCCAATCCGTTATTCCCACCCCAAACTATACAAGTCCAATGGTTTAGGGGCTCGCCTCGCCGCGTGCTACCCTGAACTTCAGCCTTGGGGGCTGATCTGGACAGTTGCAGTTCGGTTCTGGGCGTCTTGGGGTTCCAGTAAGTTTATTCGCTCTTCGAAAGAGAGGCAGCCGCAGTATGCCTAATTCTATCTCTACGCAGGTCTTCCGGTCTCTGGACTGGGTAGTCTGCAAGACGGCACGAATCACCTTTGACACCATTCAGTATTTCAATAAACGCAATCCCAATCCTTCTACCACGCCGCAGTGGTCCGATAAGCCGCTGCTGAAGTCTTGGGAAAAGTCCAAGCCAACGCTCGGCTTCCCGCGCCAGACAGACTCGCTCTGCCCGGCCTGCGTCCAGGAAGCGCGCAAATCCATCATCGATGGCGATAAGGACTGGCGCGACCTGATGCACGAAAAGGTCGGCGAAATTAAGGCCCAGATCGTTGAACGCGACGGTCAGGTCTGGATGGTGAAGGATTGCCCGCAGCACGGCCACTATGAAGACCTTATGGCGGTTGACTCCACTTTCTTGAAGTGGATTGAGAGCCAGTTCCCCGGCCGTGACATCCCCGCGCACAACGACGAAGGACTGCACAAGCATGGTTCCTCGAACGTTCGTTATGGACGCGGCTCCGTCCTCACCGTCGATCTCACCAACCGTTGCAACATGATGTGCGATCCCTGCTTCATGGACGCCAACCAGGTCGGTTACGTCCACGAGCTGTCCTGGGAAGAAATTCAGGAAATTCTCGACAACGCCGTGAAGATCAAGCCGCGCCGCCAGATGTCCGTGCAGTTCAGCGGTGGCGAGCCGACCATGAGCCCGTATTTCTTCGACGCCATCCGCTATGCCCGCAAGGTTGGGTATAACTCGGTTCAGGCGGCCACCAACGGTATCGAGTTTGCCAAGAGCAAGGAATTCGCAAAGAAGGCCTTCGAAGCCGGTCTCCGCTACGCCTATCTGCAGTTCGACGGCATCGGCAACGACGCGAACAGCCACCGCCAGATCGGCAACCTGTTCGACGTAAAACTGCGCGCCATCGAAAACATGCACGAAGCGGGCATTGAAATCGTGCTGGTGGTCACCATCGTCAACAACGTGAACAACGACCAGGTTGGCTCGGTTGTGAAGTTCGCCATGGAAAACCCCAAGAAAATCGCATTCATCAGCTTCCAGCCGGTTTCCTTCACTGGACGCGACGAAGACATCACGCCCGAACGCCGTTTGCGCCAGCGCTACACTCTTTCGCACCTTGCCAAGGACGTCAGCCAGCAGGTCGGCAAGATCGAACCGACACGCGACTGGTTCCCCATCTCTTTCATCAGCACCTTTGCCGGCTTCGCCGACATGGTCAAGGGCAACGAATCCCAGTGGGGTTCGCTCTCCTGCGGCTGCCACCCCAATTGCGGCGTGGGCACGGCAATCATGATCAACAAGGAAACCAAGGAATGGGCTCCGGTGCCGCGCTTCCTGGACGCTCAGGGCCTGACCCGCGACGTCACCGCGATTACCGACGCCGCCCGTGGCAAGTCCTTCTCTAACTTCATGATGGCCATGGCTCTCTTGAAAGCCTACCGGCCGTTTGAAGGGCCAAAGGGCTTGAAGCTCTGGGACCTGTTCAAGAAATTTGATAAAACCTGGGCGCTCACCAAGGGCGCTACCTCCAAGTATGGCCGCACATCTCCGGAACGCACTTATGAAGATGCCATGAAGCGCCGCGCGCAGGATCCGTGGAACTTCCTCTTCATCGCCGGTATGTGGTTCCAGGATCTGTTCAACTACGATTTCCGCCGCACCGAAATGTGCATCATTCCCTATGGCACGCAGCAGGGCGAAATCAGCTTCTGCGCGTACAACACCGGAATCGGCTGGCGCAACATCATCGAAAACATGCACAAGAATGCGACCGTTGCCGAGTGGTACAAGAAGAACGGCAAGCATGAGATCTACGCCAAGGGCAAGAGCGTCAGCCTGCAGTCTTACGAGCACTCGCTCGTGATTGACGCGGAAGATGCCGCTCGCGTGCGCCACATCGAGCACGACATCCCGGTGACCGCCGCCGAAGAAAACCGCATCCGCCGCAAGAAGGCTCTCGAAGAGCAGGCCAAAGTTCGCGCCATTTACGAAGAACTGGTCCTTAAGAAGCCTCAGCCGACAGTCGTCCAGATCGGCACTGTCAGCGACATCACCAAAGCCGTTCCTGCAAACTTCGCCAACGCTGGCAAGCCCGTCACCATCGCGCCCGCCAACGGCAAAGGCAACGGTCACTCCAACGGAAACAGCGCAGCAGCTTCCAAGTCCAAGGAAGCCGCCGCCGAAGCCGTAGCCGGCGACTAACATGTAGCGCTGGCTTTATGCCAGCGCCGTTAAACCCAAACCTTACCCACGGCCCCGATTCCTTATCGGGGCCGTCTTTCTTTTTCTGCGCTATTCTTGAAAGCGACTTGGGGAAGGTGGCGTGGGAAAACTGGACAATCGTGTGGCGCTCGTAACGGGAGCAAGCCGTGGGATCGGTAAAGCGATTGCGATCGCGCTTGCCCAGGCGGGTTGCCACCTCGCATTGAATTACGAGAAAGAGCATGTCGCTGCTCAACACGTCGTTGCCACCATCCGCCAGATGGGCCGCGTTTGTAGTGCTTACCAGGCGGATGTTTCGCTGCCGAGCGCAGTTGAGAATCTTCTCGGGCAAGTCGAGGCAACATTTGGACAGGTCGATATTCTCGTCAACAATGCCGGCATAGCTGTGTCAAAGCCTTTCCCTGACCTCACTTTGACGGATTGGGAGCACACTGTCCGAGTGAATCTCACCTCGGCTTTCATGTTGATTCAGGGAGTTCTTACCAACATGCGCGCGCGCCGCTGGGGACGCATCATCAATCTATCCTCCGTAGCCGCCCAGACCGGCGGAGTCATCGGTCCCCATTACGCCGCCTCCAAAGCCGGGCTCATCGGCCTGACGCACTCCTACGCCTCCCTCCTCGCCAAAGAAGGCATCACCGTAAACGCCATCGCTCCGGCCCTCATTGAGACCGACATGGTCACCTCCAATCCCAACGCCTCTCCGGAACGCCTCCCCGTGGGCTTTTTCGGCTCACCCGAGGAAATCGGCCGCGCCGCCGTTCTCCTCGCCGAAAGCGACTTCATCACTGGCCAGACCATCAGCGTCAACGGTGGCTGGTACATGACCTGACACTCTTACGGTATAATTAGTGTTCGCGCTAACCGCCCGAATTGGCGCATCTTTGGAGAGACTTCCCACATGCCGATCTACGAATACATCTGTGACAGTTGCAACGAGCGCTTCGAGAAAATCGTGATAAACAAGCAGCAGGAAATCACCTGCCCCAAGTGCTCCAGCAAGAAAGCCACGATCCAGCTTTCCGTGTTCGCCACGGCCGGCTCCGGCTCTTCCAATTCGTCCGGTGGCTTCTCCGGCGGCGGAGGCGGCTGCTGCGGCGGTGGCTGCTCCTGTCACTAAACCTTTAAGCGCCGCAGTTCGTTCGCGGCCGGTTACCTGCTGGCATTTGCAATGACTTCCCCGGTCAAACGCAATCCGCGACAGTGTCTGGCCCCTTTTTACGTTTGCCGTTTCTTGATCGCCCTGCTTTTCCTTGCAACCACAGTTCGCGGCCAAAGTAGCTCGCCGCTACAAGGCGCAGTCGCGTCACATGACGGCCAGCCTCTCCCCGGAGTTTGGGTTTATGGAAGCCAGTCCTCCGCGCTCCTGCGGCGCGAACAAACCAAGACCGACGAGAATGGCCACTTCTTGCTCAGATATCCCGGCGCCGTCGTGCACTTTTCGAAGGAAAAGTTCCAACCTTCCTCGCTCGTCGTCACACCCGGAACCTCCAATGTGTACGTCACGCTCGAAGCCGTCACCGGCGATCTGGTTGTGCATGCTTGCGGAAAGCCGGGCCACCACCTTAAACGCATCGGAGGCAGGTTCGGCATTTATTTCGACGTTCCCACGAATGATGCGAAACTAACGGGAGGTGGCCCCGGAGTCGATGCAATCGCGTACAACATCAAGTCGAAAAAAGGGCCCGGAGAGCTGACGCTGGTCTTCGGCCAGTTTCCAATCAGCAGGGATCCGCCCGACGAAATGTTCCTCAATTCCGTGAAATTTCAGCAGAGGAATGTGGTCAACTCCGACGGGGAAGTAATGGGCCTGGACAGTTTCGGAAAGCTGGCCAGCGGCGAACTCTGGCGCCACACGTACATACTTGCGCAAGGCGGCCTCTATCAATCCCCAGCCGCAGCCGCGCCATTATTCGACCGCGTCCTCAATTCTGCATGTCAAATCCCCATCACCGTGCACTGATGGCGCGAGCGATAATTTGCGGCCGCCGCTTCTCGCGCGTTTTGATTTCTTTGCGATTGTCGCGTTAAATGGCGGTATGCGCGTTTTCGGGGTTCTTCTGTTCGCCACACTGCTCTCGCTGCCCGCGCTTACGTTTCAGCACACCTCGCATCCCATCATAATCGCCACCCACGAAGCCCGCTTCGATGCCGAAGGTCGCTTGCTGCCGTGGATCGCCTGGAATACGGCCCTCGATCGGGAGATGCGTTTCTACCAGCAGTGTTCCGTCGACCACGGGTACCCGCGTTTCGTCTCCGTAACTTTTCTGGATGGCAATTGGGAGCCGCAGCCGGACCGCAAGGACACCATTCCCGCAACTCAAAACGGAATGGGCATTCTTTCGTATCTGAAATTTTACGAGCTCCGCGGCAAAGCAGACCCGGCATACCTGAACACTGCCCGTGCGATGGGTGGCTACCTCATAAAGGAAGCGCTCACGCCGGATGCGGGAAAATATCCGCGGTTTTCCCGTTCCACCGGTACACGCGGAAAATTTCCCCAGCCCCTCGACTGCGGCACGCAAGCCGATCACCCCTACGAAATCGAACCAGACAAGGGCGGCATCGTGGGCTACGCCTTGCTGCAACTCGCCGATGCCACCGGCGAACAAAAATACATGGATCAGGCATTGCACAACGCGCGCGTGCTGGCCGCGAATCAA
Organism: Candidatus Acidiferrales bacterium; assembly: GCA_963709705.1. Classification (GTDB taxonomy): domain Bacteria; phylum Acidobacteriota; class Terriglobia; order Acidiferrales; family UBA7541; genus Acidiferrum. Next base: position 384,890 of record CAVPXU010000006.1, on the reverse strand, counting down.
ACCACCGCCGATGCCGCGCATTCCCCGTGGCCTTTTCGCGCGGACTATCGCACCGGGGAGCCTCGCGGCCCGATCTCCGGGAACATGACTTACATCCTGCGTCTCTACGACGCCTTGCTCGCGCACGGCTACAAGGAATTTGCCGTGCCGCGCGACGCTCTATGGCATTGGATCAAGAGTTACCAGATTCCCAGCGCCGCTTCCGATGGCGCTCTCTTCGCGCAATTCTTCGAAGATCACGACACGCCCACCAATCGCACCGCATGGGCGCCGCTGAATCTCGCGCGCTACCTGCTGGAGAAAAGGGAAGCTCTCGATCCCACATGGCAAGCGGATTCCGCCACGCTGATCGAATTCGTGCGCAAGAATTTCACTCACCGCGAATTGGGCGTTACCGTGTGCCACGAGCAGGATGAAGACAAAGACGCCTGGGGCGGCGTGAATTCCACCTACGGCGCGGTCCTGGCCTCGTACGCGAAGGCGATCCATTCCGAAGCTCTGGCCAGTGAAGCCCGCCAAGCGCTGAACTTCACGCTCTATTCCATCGACGACCAGGGCCGCCCGCGCGATCTCTTCAAAAATCCGCAACCCGGCGGCTGGCAGGAAGACGCCCACACCGACGTAGTTCACAATTACGTCGACGCCCTTCGCGCTTTCCCGGAGTGGGGCGCCGCAAACTGAGCCAACTCCTGTGCAACTGAAAACAAAATCCGGGCTCGCGCTGGTCTCCTTGGGCATCGCAATCCTTGGCGCATGGAACCTATGGACCAAATCACGAAGGCTTGAGCCGCTAGACCTGCCTCTGCCGCTGGCCGCAGCCCAACCAATCACTTCCAACTTCAAGCTGAACTTCGATGGTTTGTACCTCATCGAAATCGAAGCGCAGAAGACCATGCCGCTCGACACGCTCCACTGCTTGATGGGAGTCCAAGCCGACCCTGCGCGATGCAAGGATGCGCCTCCGGCAATCGCGGCAACGTGGATTCTCTCCCGTGACGGGCAAGAGTACCGCCGCGGCACTTCCGCCGAACCTCACAGCGCCATGGCCCAGACAGCCGCAATCGCCCACATAATCGGCGAATTCCAGGGCAAAGCTGGCGAAGCCTATCAACTGCAGGTGACGCTGACCGCCGATGCCTCCGCACTGGCAACCGCACATCCCCGCCTGAAAGTGGTCGTCGCCAGCATCGCCTACACTGATCTGCAATCCGCCGGCGTGCTGGCGTTTTCCATGGCGTTCATCTGCGTGCTCTTCGGAGCAATCCTGCTGGCGATTGCGTTGTACGGCTATCGCCGGCGATCGCGTGACACAGATCACAATACGAAGTGACTCGCCTCACAGCCACCCACCCCTTTCCATCACAAACTGCGCTCGCACGTTACGTTCTTCTAAATCGCGCTCTCACCCATCCGGGACGTGTTCTTGATCAGTCTTAGCGGGTAGTATCTGCGCGACCCTCAGGGGAATTGCGCCCTGACGCGAGACCCGGCAGAAAAAAGGATCGGTGCCATGGCTAAACTACAATTGGAATCGGAAGAAAGAATGGAACTCGTGGCGTATCTGGAAGCTCTGCTCGGCTGCGTGGAGTCCCTGCATGCCAGTGTTGGCGACGTCTTGGCGGAAGTCGCGGTAATGCGCGCTACGGTGCTCGAAAATCCGGGCGACATCGCCTCGTATCAGACTAACTTGAAGCGCGAGGCGGCCAGCGCCAGGCCCATGGTTCAGGACGTGTTGGGCACTTACGACGATATGATTGCGGAGTTTGCCGGCGCTCAGCGCTACAAGAACTGAGCCGTTGCTGCATACAAATGGTTTCGCCCACGGGGCTTACTCTCCGTCACTACGGTGTGAGCCCCGTTCATACTTCCTTCAGGCGACCCTCTTCAGCGTGAGTAGTTCTTCAGATATTCCGGAACCGGCGGATCGTTCTTCCGCTGCGCGTCCGGCACGGGCGCCTTCACGGCTGTTTCCAGCGGTAGCACTCCCGCCCAAACCGGCAGCGTGTAATCAGCCTCGTCATCCACAGGTCCGCCCGTGCGCACCTTGGCGCTGACCTCTTCCAAAGGCAGCGCAAGCACGGTCGTAGCCTTCAATTCCTGTTCGGTGGGCTGGCGCACATCGTCCCAGCGGCCCTTCATCACGTGGTCGGTGAAAATTCGCAACGCTTCCATTTTCTCCGCGGGATCTTCAACCAGTCGCGCCGTACCCAGGATCACCACGGAGCGGTAATTCACAGAGTGATGAAACGCCGAACGCGCCAGAACCAGCCCGTCGACATGGGTCACGGTCACGCACACGGGTACGCCCGCGCTCAGCGTCTTCAACATGCGGCTCGCCGCGCTGCCATGCAGATACAGCGTATCCCCGCTCCGGCCATAGTTGGTCGGGATCACATACGGCTGCGCGTCCACGGAAAAGCCGACATGGCACACGAATGCCGTGTCCAGGATCTGGTACACCGTCTCGCGGTCGTAATTTCCGCGTTTCGGCAAGCGTTTCACTTGCGTGCGAGGGGTAGGTTGAAATTCGGCCATGCTTCAATTCTAGCGGGAAGGAGCGGCCGCGCCAGAGCCAACTTGGCCGCTTGGTGTTGATTTGCGCTTTTGGGCGGCAAGCCACGTAAACAGGTCGAGCTCGGCAAATGCCTTGTTCCAGACAGCATCGCCCGTCTTGTGATACTCCGTATACCGAAGATTCGCGTGCGCTTTCTTTAATTGCGCCATCATCGAGCGCACCATCGTCACCGGCACGGAATCGTCTTCGTCCCCCTGAAAAACCCACAAGGGCACCTCGACAATGGCAGGGATGTCGGAAAACGTGTCATACGCGGACATGATGATCGCCGCGGCCCATGTGCCTCGATAATTCTGCAATAGAGACCACACGCCCAGCCCGCCCATGGATTGCCCCGCCACGAACACGCGGTCCGCATCGATGGAATAACTTTTTTCCACTTTCGCCAGTGCTTCCATCGTCATCAGCAGCCATTTGCTGGGTTGGTTAAACTCCGGCTCAGACCAGTTTTGCCCGGTGGGGCACTGCGGGATCATCACGAACATTGGCATCTTCAATTGCACGTTGTCGGTGATCCAGAAATGCGTGCCCAGCTGATCCGTCTTGGTCAATTGCTTCACGTTGTCGGAGCCTCGCCCGTCCGTCCCGTGCAGCCACAGCAGCAGCGGATATTTGCGGCCCGCATCGTAATCCAGGGGAACGAACAGGCGATAAGGCAATTGCGCGTTGCCTTTCCCAACGTAAACATTCTTACGAAAGTTGATGTCGTCCTTGGAAACCTCCGCCGCCGCGGCAATTCCTTGTGCCAGGAACAACAATACCAGTAGAGTCCACCAGCCGTGCCGTAACAACCGCATACTTCCGTTACTTCTGTGCATGCTGCTCCTTGTCGGCCGCCGCTGCTGCCGTTGCCGCGCCGCGCAGCACTCGGAAGCCGGTGTATTCCGCCGCCGGCGTACACGTGGAACGCGCGTCCGCGGGACAATCCGCGCTCCCGCCCGCTGGCTTGCCTTTTCCATCCGGCGTCAGCACCCACTCCGCCGCATTGCCACCCATGTCAAATAGCAAATCTTCGTTCTCCTGTCCCTGCCCGCCAAAACTTCCCACCGGCTTCAGCAACGGCGCGGGACCAGGCAACTCCTTCAACGCTTCGCGCAGCCGAAGCGTGTCATCCGGATTCGGCGCGTAACCCGCCCAATAATCCAGCGTGTTTTCGCCGTCCTTCTTGTCGTATTTCCGGGCCGCCTCGCTCTCGTTGGGTACGCGCCACGTTTGCCCGGTCAGCTTGCTGAGCCACTCCGCATAAGCCTTGGCTTGCTCAAGAGTCACGCCATTTGCCGGATAGTTCTCCGCGCCGCGCTCCACTTTGTAATTTTTGTCGAACGCGGAAAATTGCGCGCGTGTCACTTCGAATCGCGCAATCTCCAGATCGCCGCGTTTCACCACCTCTGGAATCAGCACCGCTTTCCCCTTGACCGTGAAAGTCGCCCCATAAAGGTCGCCCATGCGTGCCGCTCGTCTCGCGCGTAGCGCTGTGTCCAGCGGAGAGCCTTCCTTGATGGATTCATTTTCCGGCGGCGCGGTCTTGAAGAAATATTTGTCGAACCATGCCATTTCTTCTTCGATTTTGCGCATCTGGTGCGTCAGCTTGCGTGGGCCATGCGGCTCGCCGGGAAACACCACAAATTTCACCGGCACTTTGCCGTAATACTGCAGCGCGCGGAAGTACGACCAGCTTTGCGATGGCGGCACGTTGATGTCCGCGGTGCCGTGGAAAATCAGCACTGGCGCCTGCACTTTATCCATCTTAAAGAATGGACTTTTGCGAATGTACAGCTGCGGGTCCTGCATCGGCGATTTGCCAAAATAATAAGAATCGAACGAATCGCCGAACATCACGTTGCCCCAATCGCTGATCCACTCCACGTCGCCCGCGCCTACACTCGCCACTTTGTAGCGCGAGGGGTACGTGGTGATCAGGCTCGTGGACAGAATCGACCCATTCGACCATCCCATCGTCGCCACTTTTTCCGGGTCGACCAGTCCTTTCTGGATCAAATAGTCCACGCCATTGTTGATGTCCGGCGTTTCCAGGTCGTAATAGTTTCCGCAGCAGATTGATTCCACCCATTTCAAACCGTAATTACTGCTTCCGTGATAATTCGGGCTCAGGATAAATGCGCCGCGCTGCGTCAGCAGTTGATAGGGATAAGCCCATCGGTCGCTCCACGCGTCCACATCCGCTCCCGCCGGTCCGCCGTGGATGGCCGTGATCACCGGATATCTCTTTGCGGGGTCATAATTGTCCGGATAGCGCAGCAGTCCTTCGACTTCCTCTCCGTTCGAACCCTTCCAGCGAATCACTTCGGATTTAGAAAATTCCCGGGACTTGATCAAATTTTCATTCAACTTGGTCAGTTGATGGGCGGACACCAGGTTGTTGCCGTCCCACTGCGCGCGAAAAAGCTGCGGCATGCGGCTGGCCGTCGAGGATTGGTACACAATGGTTTTTCCATCCTCGCTGACGTCGAAAAACTGTATATTCTTCGCGTTTTCGCCCTGCAACGTGGCCCGCTTCCAGTGCCAGCTGTCGCCCGATTGCTCGCGCGTGTAATGCGCCACATCGAAATGCGCGCCCGCCGCCAGCAGCGTCACGAATCCGTCGTTTGTGGCGTGCAGATCGCGCCCCGCGCCGTTTTCCCAGTCCAGCAACACCGGAACGCTTTTGCCGCCGCGCAAATCATAAAAATAAACCAGCTGAATTGTGGCTGTCAGGAATTTTGCATCGTTGGAAAATGGCGCAGTCGCGTAGAACCCCGAATTATCCGGCGCCCACGCCAGAATATTCGGATATACCCGGCCCTCGGTGAAGATTTGTTTTTCCGTGCCATCGGAAAGGTTGTGAAGCACGGTGATGGGCGGCACCTTCTGGTCAAACTCGTAATGCAGGCTGCGTGCGTGAACCGCCACCGCGTATTTCCCATCCTTGGATACGCTCCACTGTGCGATCCAATCGGCATTGTTGGTCAGCCGCGTGATTTTCTTGTCCTTCACCGCTATTTTGAACAAGCGCACCGGAGCCTGGTGGTCGGCGTCATCGACGATTTCCGAATCGTCCTTCTTCTTTTTCTGAGCTTGCTCGTACGCGCTGGGATCTTCCTCGGCGCTGAAAATCAGCGTGTCTTTGTCCAGCCACTGCGCCTGGTGTGGCGCGCGCTCCAGCTCGGTTAGCGCATAAGCCTCCCCGCCATGCGTATTAATCAGCCAGATTTGCGTCGCGGCGGTATCCGGCTTCGCTCCCGGCCGTGGGCGCGAACTCAAAAAAGCAATCCACTCCCCATCAGGCGACCATTTCGGCAGCGAAACGCTATAGCTTCCCCGCGTGAGCTGCACGGTGCGATCTTCCGTCAAGCTGGACAAAAAGAGATTCGAAACGCGCTCGTCTTTTTCCTTATCGCCTTCGCCTCTGATCCACACCACCGATCGCCCGTCGGGTGACAGCGGAAAATCGTTGATCGTTTCCACATACACGACGTCTTCCGGCTTCCACGGAGAAGTCTTGGGCGAAGATTTGCTTTCATCGGCCGTCAGCACCGGGCCGGCAATCAGGAAAATCGCGCTGGCAACCACAGGAATCCAGAGTCGTTTGCGAAACACGAAGGTCACCTGTAAGAAAATTGGTGGAGCGCCGCGCCATCCCTAAAAACCGCGACCGAAAAAGCATAGTACCAATCGAGCGGCAAGGGAAATGGTGTAGTCTGAACAGCAGCGATCGCGAGGAGAGGAAATGCCGGCCCCGAAATCCCCGTTCAGCCAGGAAACGTTTCGATTCTTCCGGGCGTTAAGCAGAAATAATCACAAGGACTGGATGGACGTAAATCGCGAACGTTACCGCGCGTGTATCGTGCAGCCCTTCCGGCAATTTCTGGAAGACTTGTCCCCGGCCGTGCTACAAATGGATGGTGAGTTTGACGTCTGCGGGCGAACCGGCGCCAATTTCTCTCGCATCAATCGCGATATCCGCTTCGCCAAGGACAAAACGCTCTACAAACCGCAAATGTATTTGAAATTTCAGCGCCAGTCGCCGGGCGACCGCGAAACTGGCCAGCTTTACGTAGGGCTTTCCAAGGACAGCGTCACCGCCGGCTTCCGTATTTATTCGGGCGCAACTAGAAGGGAATCCGTCCTGGCGCTCATCGCCCAGCCGCGCGTAATCTCCAATCCCAAATGGATTGCCCAACAGAAAAAGCGCCTCGCGCGGAATTACGATAGCTATTGGTACGCCACCGTCAAAAGCGAATGGACCAAACACGAAGGCTGGCCCACGCAAGTCGAGGATTGGAAGAAGCTGCGCGCCTGGATTGTTCGCAAGAAAATGCCACCCTCCGCCGCAACCCGCGCCGCCTTCCCCAAGGAAATTCTCAAAGTTTTCAAGGATCTTTATCCCCTCCTGAAATTCACCTGCATCCCCGATTGAACCGATCATAAAAAACAGGTCATTCCGAACGAAGCGAGGAATCCCTCTTCGATTGTTCCGTCCCAGCCATCCCAAAAAAACGCCTTGTCATCCTGAGGAGCGTCTTCTGCGACGAAGGATCTCAAACCGTAACGCCACCAAGAACACGTGAGGGCAGAAACCACCCAGCTGCGCAACACATCTGCCCATCAACGTTGACGCCCACCTCCTCCTCGCATACGATTCCGCGATGCCATCAGCAATTTCCCGCAACCCCAGGGGCGCCTAGTGAAACGAGTCTTGCAAGTATTGATTTGGGTCATTCTCGCAATCGTCGCAGCCACCGCGCTTGCCACTATCGCGCTGCACCGCGGCGAACCCATCAGCGCCACCTGGTTCGTCCTCGCGGCCGTCTGTTCCTACCTCGTCGCCTACCGCTTCTATTCCGCCTTCATCGCCGCGAAAGTGCTCGCGCTGGATAACACCCGTGCCACTCCCTCCGAACGCCGCGACGATGGCCGCGATTTTGTCCCCACCAACAAATGGGTCTTGTTCGGCCACCATTTCGCTGCGATTGCCGGACCCGGTCCCCTGGTCGGCCCCACGCTGGCAGCGCAGTTCGGTTATTTGCCCGGCACCTTGTGGCTGATTGCGGGTGCCGCGCTCGCGGGTTGCGTGCAGGATTTTGTGATTCTGTTCTGCTCCATCCGTCGCGACGGTAAAACTCTCGGCGAAATGGCCCGCGAAGAAGTAAGCAAGCGCGGCGGCGTGATCGCGCAACTCGCGGTGCTGGCCATCATGATCATTCTGCTCGGGGTCGTGGCTCTGGTGATCGTGAACGCCCTGAAAAGTTCCCCATGGGCCACGTTCACCCTGGCCTGCACCATTCCCATCGCGCTTCTTCTCGGTGTGTATTTGCGTTTCGTCCGGCCCGGCCGCGTGCTGGAAGCCTCGCTCATGGGTGTGGCACTGGTGTTGTTTGCGGTGGTTGCCGGCCGGTGGGTCGCGGACTCCGCGACGTGGGCCCACGCCTTCACGCTGAGCGGCCTGGCGCTCACGTTTGCCATCATCGTGTACGGCTTCGCCGCTTCCGCGCTGCCCGTGTGGTTACTGTTAGCCCCGCGCGATTACCTCAGCGCCTTTATCAAAGCTGGCGCGATCTTCACCCTGGCTGCCGGAATTCTGCTGGTTCGCCCCCATATCCTGATGCCGCCGCTGACCCGCTTCGTAGACGGCAATGGCCCGGTATTCGCCGGGAAAATTTTCCCGTTCTGCTTCATCACCATTGCCTGCGGCGCAATCAGCGGCTTTCATTCCCTGATTTCCAGCGGCACCACGCCAAAAATGATTCAGCGTGAAACGCATGCGCGCTTCATCGGCTACGGTGCCATGCTGATGGAGTCCTTCGTCGGTGTGATGGCCATGGTCGCGGCGTGCGCCATGCCTCCTGGCGTCTATTTCGCGATCAACAGTCCGGCGCAGATCGTCGGCGCAGCCCCAGAAACTGCCGCGCAAACCATTTCCAATTGGGGCTACCCGTTGTCGGCCGCCACGATGAGCACCTTGGCGCACTCTGTCGGCGAACAAACACTGTGGAATCGAGCCGGCGGCGCGCCTTCACTCGCCGTCGGCATGGCGCAAATTTTTTCCACCACCATCGGTGGCGATCGCCTGCTCAGCATCTGGTATCACTTCGCCATCATGTTCGAAGCGCTCTTTATCCTCACTGTGCTCGACGCGGGTACGCGCGTCGGGAGATTCATGATTCAGGAATTGTGCGGCCGCATCTGGAAACCGATCGGCCGCCTCAATTGGTATCCCGCCATCTTGATGTCCAGCGCGCTGATCGTCGGCGCGTGGGGCTACTTCCTGTATCAGGGAGTGGTGGATCCGCTCGGTGGAATTAATTCCCTCTGGCCGCTGTTTGGCATTTCAAACCAGTTGCTCGCGGCCGTGGCGCTCGTCGTGGCCACCTCCATCTTGCTCAAGATGGGCCGCCTCAAATGGATCTGGGTGACGCTGCTTCCGATGGCCTGGCTGGTGATCATCACCATGACAGCCAGCTACCAGAAAATTTTCAGCGCCAACCCGCGCATCGGCTTTCTCTCTTTTGCTAACGCGCTCGCCGCGCAAATTGCGGCAGGTGCGATTCCCGCGGCAAAAATCGTGGAAGCACGGCGCGTAGTCTTCAACCAGCGGCTGGACGCGGCCGTCACCGCGGTGCTGGCGATCATGATTCTGGTTCTGCTGCTCGAAGCCGTCGTGCAATGGCGCGCCATTCTGACCCGTGGCAAACAGCCCGTGTTGCACGAAACTCCTTACGTCGCCACCCAGTGGGCGGAGGGCGACTGATGCGCTTAGCTTGGAGCGGCACAAAACGTGGCTTGGCATATTTCTGGCAAGGGCTGCGCGAGTGGTGTGGCGATTCGGCCTACGAAAAATACAAACAATGCGCCGCCCGCGAAGGCCACGCACGCGTTCTGTCTCCCGCGCAATTTTACGTGGAACAACTGAACAAAAAATATTCCCGCCCCAACCGCTGCTGCTAACCCGTGGAGTGCGGGAGCCCAGGTCCCGCTTTTTCTCCACCGCGCAAGCCTCACGCAACAACGATCAGCGGCAGCCCAGCTGCCGCCACCCAAATTCGAGCCTCTTCCCCTTGGCGCAACAATTCCCCGGGAGTAAACTCAATCCAGGACCGGCCGTGCCGGTCTCACTTCACCGCTGTACGAAGGGCGGCTGCGCTTATCCTGAGCGTAGCCGTTAAGTCGGGACCGTCTTCCCCAACATCGTAAAATCTTCAAAGAAGTTCGTCGTCGTCGGCCGGCGGCTTCAGCTCCGTCACTTTATGGTTCAACTTAATCCCATGTTTGCGTACCCCGCTCAGGATCGCCCGCCGTATTTCCGCCGGCAGTTGTTCCGGCGCAAGCACGCCCTCCGCGTCGCGCGGAAAAAATTTCACGAATTGCGCCGCAACATGCGCCGTCCCATAAGCCACCGCTGTGGTGAACAATCCCTGCTGGCGAATCTGGTACAGCGTCGGAAATAACGCGTCGCTGCGGATCAGCAGGTACTCGTCTTCCTTCGCTTCGTGATTTACGCCGCGCACCAACACGGAAGCGGCAAAGCGCGCGTTCTGCAGAATCCCTCGCCGGATCAGCGCGGCGATCTTCCGCGGCGACGACGTTTCTGGAAAACGCTGCCGCTGCAGTCCGCGCGATTTCGAAAGTTTGCCCTGCTTGTGCCAGCGGCGCAGGCGATCGAATTCGTTGCCCCCGATTTTCACGTCGAGTTCCTGCATGGGAATGAACTTCGGCAGCGTGGCCACTTCATCTTGCGCCGCCAGCACCACATTGGCCGTTCCGATTGGATCCGGGAAGCGGAATTTCTCCAGCTCAGAGAACCGCTTTGCCAGCGTGTATTTCCCCTGCCGGTAAATCCTGGGGTTGGATATGGCTTCGTCGAAAGAAACTTCTGGCGACCATTGCGAAATGGGATCGTCGCTTTCCGTGCTTTCATACAACCGGATCTGTACGGACTGCACTTCATCGAGAAGATCCGCGGCGCGCTTCACCAATAAATTGGTCAGCCCGGGTGCCGCCCCGGTGTTGATCAGCGCCACGCGGTGCTTGGCTTCGAACTTCTTTGCATAGCGGAATTGCTCAGGCTGAAACGGGTTGCGCGTCAAATGCGAGCTGAGGTCGAGATAGTGCGAGCGCAAACGCAACGCCGCGCGCAGCACGATTTCGTTGAAGACCGACGCGGAAGCATTGATGATCAGCTGGCAGCCCCGCCCCGCCCGCACGATCCCGCGAAGATTGCGCGCGTTGACTGTAGCCACCGGAATGGTGGACCGTTTTCCCAAAAAGCGGCGCGCCCGATCGGGGTCGCGATCTCCGCACCACACGTCGTGGCCCTGTCGTTCCAAAAGCTGGGCAAGGAGGGAGCCAGTTGCCCCCGCTCCCACTATGAAGATTCGCATGCTGTCAGCAGACTTTACCACAAGAAGAACGGCCAGCAGGAGGCAGGTCGTGCCAAGGTTCTAGGCAGTTGCTTGCGTTCATCTTGGCCGGCCTCTGCCAAAATTGCGCGCAACTTTCTCCCGGTGTACACTATCCAAGTAAACTCCGATCCCGCCGGCCTACCGGGAGACATCCCAGGGCGGCGGGGCAAGGCGGAGCATCACTGGCCGCCGAGGGTTTGGGTGGAAACGCCCAAGCCTCCCGTGCTTGGAAAGGAGCCTGTTGGACGGAAATGTATATATTTCCGTCGCTCAGCCCGATTCCATGTGCGAATCGGGTTTTTTATTTAAGGCCAGCGCTCATGAGCCTCTTCGACAAATTCGGCCGCCAGATCACCGACCTGCGCATTTCGGTCACCGACCGCTGCAATTTCCGCTGCGTTTATTGCCGCTCTGCCGATCCGGAAAATTATCGCGAACACGACGAAATTCTTTCCTGGCCCGAACTTCAGCGCTTGGCAAAAATTTTCGTAAGCCTCGGCATCCGCAAAGTGCGCCTGACGGGTGGTGAACCGCTGGTGCGCGACGGCCTTGAAAAATATATCGCGTACATGAAAGAACTCGGCGTCCAGGATTTGTCCATGACCACCAACGGCCACCTTCTCGCCGAGCGTTGCCGGCAGCTGGTCGACGCGGGATTGCACCGCATCAACATCAGCCTCGATTCCCTCGATCCCCTCAAGTTCCAGAAAATCACGCGCACCCGCTCCTACGACTCCGTCATGCGCGGCATCGACATGGCCCACTCCACCGGCCTTGCCCCTGTAAAAGTAAATGCGGTCCTCGTGCGCGGTTTCAACGAAGACGAAGTCGAAGCCTTCGCGGCATTTGCGCGCGAGCGCGGCGTGGTCATGCGCTTCATCGAATTCATGCCGCTGGATGCCGATCGCCACTGGTCGCGCGAGTTGATGGTGCCCGCCGCGGAAGTCTACTCTCGCATTCACGCGCAATGGCCCCTCGTGCAAATCCCCAACGATAAGAGCGAGACCGCCCGGAAATATCGCTTTGCGGATGGCGCCCCCGGCGAGATTGGCCTGATTGCGCCGGTCACCCAGGCATTCTGCGGGCATTGCTCCCGTATTCGCCTGACCGCCGACGGCAAACTGCGCACCTGCCTGTTCAGTAAGGAAGATCGCGATTTGCGCGCGCTGCTGCGTGCCAACTCCTCGGACGACCAAATCGTCACTTGGATTCGCGACGCCGTGAACGAAAAAGAAGAAGGCCACCGCATCAATGAGCCGGGCTTCGTGCCGCCCTCGCGCACCATGGTCTTTATCGGCGGGTAGTGCATGTCCTGCACAATTACGGGCAGAAAAATCCTTTCGCTGGCATTCCGCAACAAAACCCGCCAGAATTTCATCTAACGGTTGCGCCATCCCCGCACCGGCCGCTTGCGGTGACCGCGACTTTGCACGGAGTTTTCATGGCTGACGACGAAGAAGACCAGGACCAGGACGATTTACCCGAGCCGCCGCAACGTATCTTCACTCTTACGGAAGCGGAAAGCACCCGGCGTGAGCTCGAACCGTTTCTCGTCGAAGCCATCGGCGTGCGCAAGCGCCTGAACGTGCTCGAGCAGGATCTCTCCGCCGTTTCCACCCGCATCATGATGATGGGCGGCGTGCTCGTCCCGTACGCCAAGCTCGCCGAAAAGCGCATGGAGCACCAGAGCCTGGCAGAGGTCATGAAATCCAACCTGGAAAAAATTCTTGCCACCGGCTGCGTCATCAAGGATCTCGATGTCGGCCTGCTCGATTTCCCCGCCATCGTCAACAACGAGGAAGTCTATCTCTGCTGGAAGCTCGGCGAAGACCGCATCCGCTATTACCATCGCCATGACGAAGGCTACGCCGGCCGGAAGCCGCTGGATCCGACCGACCTGGGGCCCGGCGACCAGGTACAGTAAATTCACCAATTCATTCCGCCGACGCCGTAAATTTCGACGAATTTTTCACGCCTGAATCGGGAGCCGGGCACAAATGAGCGAAAATCGATTGAAAGATTCGGCCAGCCCGTATCTGCGTTCCGCGGCGCACCAGCCGATTGACTGGTACGAGTGGGGCGACGGCGCGTTCACCCGCGCGCAAGGTGAAGACAAACCATTGCTGCTCGATATCGGCGCGGTCTGGTGCCACTGGTGCCATGTCATCGATCGCGAGAGCTACGAAGACGTGGAGATCGCGAAAATTATCAACGAAAATTTCATCCCCGTAAAAGTCGATCGCGACGAACGCCCCGATGTCGACGCGCGCTATCAATCCGCCATCAGTGCCATCAGCGGTCAAGGTGGCTGGCCACTCACCGGCTTTCTGATGCCCGATGGCCGTCCCTTTTATGGCGGCACGTATTTCCCGCCCGTGGACCAGCAAGGCCGCCCCAGTTTCCGGCGCGTTTTGCTTGCCGTCGCGGATGCTTTCAAGAACAAGCGCGATGAATTGCTGAAGACCGCCGATGCCCTGGCCGAAGCCGTCGCCAAGGCCGAAGTGTTCAGCGGCGCGCATGCGGACTTCGACCCCGCCGTTGTGGATGCGCAGATCAGCTCCATGACGCAACTGTTCGACATTCGCCACGGCGGCTTCGGCAACGCGCCAAAGTTTCCTCACGCCTCCGCCGTCGATCTATTGCTCGAGCGCTATCGCCAAACTGGCGAAAAACATCTGCTCGCCATGGCCGAAACCACCCTCGAAAAAATGGCCAAAGGCGGCGTCTACGACCAGCTCGCCGGCGGCTTCCACCGCTACTCCGTCGATGAGCGCTGGCTGGTCCCGCACTTCGAAAAAATGAGCTACGACAATTCGGAGCTGCTGAAGAATTACGTCCACGGCTGGCAGGTTACCCAGAATCCTGTTTTGCGCGAAACCGCCGAAAGCATCATCGCCTGGGTAAATGAAGTTTTGTCCGATCAGGCCAACGGCGGATTTTACGCTAGCCAGGATGCCGACGTTTCGCTGGACGATGACGGCGACTACTTCACCTGGACGCTAAACGAACTCCGCGCCGTCCTCCCGCAAACCGAAGCTCGCATTATGGAGTTGCACTACGACGTCGAGCCCGACGGCGAGATGCACCACAATCCTGAGAAAAATGTGCTCTGGCTCTCCCGCGATCCGTCGGAGATTGCCAAAACGCTGGGCCTGGACGATTCCAGCGTGCGGCTCAGCATCGCTTCCGCAAAAGGGAAGATGCTTGCCGCTCGCAAGCTGAGGGCCACGCCGTTCATCGATCAAACGATGTACGTCAGCTGGAACGCGATGTTCGTCTCGGCCTATCTGACGGCTGCTCGCGCCCTCGGCGGAACCATCGGAAAAGCGTGCAAGGATTTTGCCCTGAAGACGCTGGATCGGATGTTGCGTGAAGCTTGGAGCGAAAACGAAGGATTTGCGCATCGTATCGGCGGCCCGGCCTTGCGCGGTTCGCTCGACGATCAGGTCTTCGGCGTGATGGCGCTGCTGGATGCGTACGAAGCCACCCTCGACGCGAAATATTTTCAAGCCGCGCGCCGCACCATGGATATTGCCATCGATAAATATGGCGACGCTTCAGGCGGCGGCTTCTTCGATCGCGCTTCCGATGCTCCCGCCATGGGCGGCCTGGAAGTACGCCGCAAACCATTCCAGGATTCACCAACGCCCAGCGCGAATTCCGTCGTAGCCATGGCGCTCACGCGCATGCACGCCTACACCGACGACCCCAAATATCACGAATGGGCCAAAAATACGCTGGAAGCCTTTGCCGGCGTAGCCCCACAGTACGGCCTTTTCGCCGCCACCTACGGCTTGGCTGCAATGCTCTATGCCGAGCATCCCACCCAAGTCGTCATCACCGACTCCTCAGGCGATCCTGCAGCCGATAAATTGCAAGAAGCCGCCAACACCGTCTATCGCCTCGGCAAAGCAGTCCTGCGCGTCACGCCGCAAGCCTCGCTCGAAAATCTCCCCATGGCGCTCCGTCAAACACTGCCGCACTTGCCCAAAGACAAACCGCAAGCCCTCGTCTGCACTGGCACAGCGTGCCTGCCCCCAACCAGCGATCCCGAGGAACTAAAGCGAATTTTGCAAAAGGGAATTGCAGGAACCGCTGCGGGCTAGCACTCACCTATCAACCACCCACACGGAAACTTGTCATGCTGAAGGGCGGTTTGTGCCCTGGAGCATCTCAACGTCAAGTTGAAGCACCCACGCCCTTAGCCATCGAGCACTCAACCCGTCGAAATCCTGAGGGAGGGCCGCAAGCAGCGGCCCCCAGCTCGGCAACGCACTACTTCTTCGGTCTCGACTCCGGTGGCACCATGCCATTGTTCCTGTAATACACTACCAGCGCCCCGTAGTGTTCCCCGGAATGCTCGATCAATCCGTAAGCCAAGTCATACAGGCGGTCGAGATGCGGTCCGCCATCGTTGACGGCCTTCTCCATTCCCTTGTCGCCCAGCTTCTTGATTTCCTCCGCGCCATCGGCCACGCACTGTTTCACAAAGGCCACAATCTGTGCCTTCGTCTTCAGATTGTCCCCCTTTGGATCATCCGGGTAGCGTGGCTTCTTCCCCTCGGCGATGTCCGTGAAGTAGTACATCGATCCCGCCACGTGCAGCAGCATCGCGCCGAACGTCCGGGATTCCGGTGCCGGCTTGTAGTTGTACTTATCTTCGGGAAAATCCTCGGCCATCGCGATCAGCTTGCGCCCAATGTCATTCCATTGTTCCAGAACAGCTTCCGCCGGGCCAGGCGCCGGTTTTGGCGGCGCTTTCTTGGCATCCTGAGCCAGCACCGGCAGGGCTCCACACAGACCGGCCAGCAGCACGGCCCCGAACAGCTTCCACTTTTTCATTGATTCTCTCCTTTAGCTTCCCGGGCGGGAAGCTCTCCCATAGACGCTGGGCCCCAACGGAAGTTTCAGTTCAGCCAGGCATCCAGCAACCAAAAAAGGGGTCCCACGGACCGCCATCATACGCCACAACCCTCGAAAAACAGGGCAGAAAGACCCGTTTACTGGTTTGAATCGTGCCAATCGTCCTGCCCGGTAGGCAAGACCCGGACATGGTATCCTAGTAGTTCAGGCTGAGGGGGCCTTTCCCACTTGAGTTGGTCTTATTTCCTGGTGCGGACCGGGCTGGCAATTGCGATTCTAACCGTCCTGTTCCTTTCCCAACGATTCTGGTATCGGGCGCTCTGGCGCGCTACCTCCAACTGGGGGCGTGTTTGGTTGCGTATGGGCGTTCGCCTGTTATACCTGTTTGGCCTGGTTCTGATTATCCTGACCATCGCCGACGGCCTCCGCCAGGATCATGGCCGCATTCTCCCCCCGCATGCACGACTGACCAGCTTCGTGGGCCTTTGGTTTCTCAGTGCCTTGGGTGGCTATATTTGCGTCAAGGCCGTGCACGCCATCGAATGGGCCTGGCACCGCCTGCATAAGCCCATGCCGCAAGCGCCCGCCAAGCCACAGAGCAGTAAACCCTCTTCGCACATCGATTACGTCCCGGATCCCTCGCGCCGCACATTCTTCCGTACCGCCAGCGTCGTAGCCGGCGCTGCGCCGTTCCTTGGCGTGATGTACGGCTATGCCGACGAGCGCCTGCGCTATCAGGTTTGCCGCGTGGAGATTCCGATGGCCAACCTGCCGCCCGAACTGGACGGCATGGAAATCGTGCAGATTTCCGATATTCATCTGAGCAGCTACATGTCTCGCGAATCGGTCCGCCGCGTGGTGGAAATGGCCAATGAAGTGGGCGCCGATCTCGCCGTGGTCACCGGAGACTTGATCACCGGTGTGCACGATTCCGTCGCCGATTGCGTCGACGAGATTCGCCACCTGCGCGCACCCCTCGGCGTTTACGGCTGCAACGGTAACCACGAAATTTACGCCCGCGCGGAGGATCTCGCCGAACGTTTGTTCGCGCAAGCTGGCATGCGCATGCTGCGGCGCGAGAACGCCATCATTCCGTATCGCGGCGCCATGTTGAATTTGATCGGCGTGGATTATCAGCGCGAGCGCGCCCCCAGTGGCCGCAAGCAGCAGATGCTGGCCAACATGGAACCTTTGGTCCGCCGCGATATGCCAAACATCCTGCTGTCCCACAATCCGAACACCTTCAACCGCGCCGCGGAACTTGGCATCGAGCTTTCCCTCGCCGGCCACACTCACGGCGGACAGGTGCAGGTGGAAATTCTGGACGTTAGCCTCAGTCCGGCGCGCTTCATCACAGACTATGTCGCCGGCCTATACCATCGCCCGCTGTCGATGCCCAGCCAGCCAAAGCGCATGGGCGAAACCATCAAGCTCATGCCCAACGCGCCCAAGGGCCTTTCCGCACTCTACGTAAATCGCGGCATCGGCACCGTAGGCGCCCCGGTCCGCCTCGGCGCGCCCCCCGAAATCACCCACATAGTCCTCCGCCGCGCCTAACCGCACAACACGCCTCCCGGCGCCACGCCCATCGTTCTCGGCGCCTCGAAGCTTTTCATCCTGAGAGCTTGTGATTTCTTGCCGGGTCCCTCACATGCCGCCTTTGCATGTGGGCTCTTGGGTCACTCTTGCAGCGCCGCGCCTTCAGGCCGGCATTTGGGTTTGCCGTTGTTGGGCTCATCTTCCGAGGCGGGCCGTTTTCTTTCTATTTCACAAAGACCATCTCAGGCGCGACGAAGGATCTCAACCTAAGCTCCAAGCACTAACACCCACAAGCACGAACACTTCGTCGACTCCCTCCACACCCAAATTGCATCCCACAACCCCGCCACGATAAAATCCCCGCAAGCAATCCATGAACATTCGAGAAACGAATTACTGGCTGGAGACCGTCCCGGAACGCGCCCAAGGCACGCCCGGTCCATTGCCAGACACTGTGGATGTTGCCGTGGTCGGCGCCGGATTCTGTGGACTTTCCGCCGCTCGCGCATTGGCGAAACGCGGAGTCAGCGTAACGGTCCTCGAAGCGGAAACGCTGGGCTGGGGCGCCAGTTGCCGCAACGGCGGCATGGTCCTAACCGGAATGAAGCTGCCGGTACCAACGCTGATCGCGCGCTACGGCCGCGAAATCGTCCAACAAATGTACGCGGCGTCGCTCGAATCGATTGATCTCGTCGAACAAATCGTTAAGGACGAAAACATCGACTGTGCCTTTTCCCGATGCGGCCATCTGGAAGTCGCTTGTAAGCCTCGGCACTTCGCCGGCTATGCGGAATCCGCCGCGCGCATCCACCGCGAGTTTGGCCACGAATTGCGCATTATTCCAAAGAACGAACTGCGCCAGGAAATTGGTTCGGACATTTATTTCGGCGGCCTGGTCGATGAAACCAGCGCTGGCGTGAATCCCGCCCAATACGTCAACGGCTTGGCGAAGGCGGCGCAGCGTGCAGGCGCAACTTTGTACGAGCATGCGCGCGTCACAAATGTGCAGCCGGAAGTTTCGAATGGCACTCGCCGTTTCCGCGTTTCCACCTCGCGCGGATCGCTGCTCGCCCGCGAAGTCCTCCTGGCCGGCGGCGCGTACACCACTTCCGCCACGCCCGCGCTTCGCAAGAAAGTGATTCCCATCGGCTCGTACATCATCGCCACAGAAGTTTTGCCCGCCGGTGTGGCCCGCGAACTCAGCCCGCGCAACCGCATGATCTACGATTCCAAGCATTTTCTCTATTACTACCGCCGGACCCCGGACAATCGCATGTTATTTGGCGGGCGCGCCGCCTTTTTTCCGGAATCCGAAAGCACCGTGCGGGAAAGCGCCGAACTCTTGCGCCAGGGAATGATCCAGGTCTATCCGCAGTTGCGCGAAACCAACGTCGAATTCGTTTGGGGCGGTACGCTCGATTTTACTGTCGATGTCATGCCGCACTCCGGAACAATCGACGGCATGCATTTTGCTCTCGGCTTTGCGGGACACGGCGTAGCCGCCGCCACCTGGATGGGCGCAAAACTTGCCGGCGTGATTTGCGGCGACGCCGGCAACAATCCGTTTTCCTCCATCCCGTTTCCCGGCGCGCCCATCGGCCTGCGCAGCGGAAACACCTGGGCCCTCCCCCTCGCCGGCATGTACTACCGCGTCCTGGATTATTTCAACTAAGCGCGATCTGTAAACGCTCCGTAGGGTCGCAGCACTGCTACGCCCCATGTCCGCAAGATGTTTCCGCCATTGAAGCTTCTAGTCCAAACCTTCCACCGCAGCCTTCATCTTCGGAAACAGAAAATACGCCACAACTCCCAGCGCCACGGGAATCGGTCCCCACTTTATTGCAAACTTATCGCTGCCGATCAACGCCACCACGCTCATCAAAAGCGGCGCGATCACCACGTAGCCCATCCCCACATTTCCCCACGGAATCCGAAACGGCCTCTCAAGCAATGGTTGTGTCCGTCGCAGGCGCCACGCCGACAACACCGTAAGCATCGTCACCGCGATGCGCAGCCACACATACACCGTCAGCAATTGCGCCAGCGTTTGAAACGCCAGCAGCGCATAAATCGCCGACGAAATCAGAATCGCGATCCACGGCGTGCCGTATTTCGGATGCTTCGCCGCAAACACCGGCGGCAAATAACCATCTTCGGACATCGTCGATGGCATGCGTGTGCTGGTCAAGACAGTCGCGTTCAGCAGCGATACCGAACACAACACCGCCGCGATCGTCATCAACAATCCCAGCCACCGTCCGCCGATCAGTGTTGCCGCAGTCGACAGATACGCGGTGTTCCAGTCCTGCCAATTTCCCAGCGCGGCCAGCGGAAGCATCGCCGGAAGCACATAGGTAGCCACGGAAAGTGGAACCACGATGGCCAGCGCGCGCGGATAATTCCTCTGCGGATTTTCGATTTCCTCCGCCACGCTGGAGCACTGCTCGTAACCGGAATAGAGCCACAGCCCCAACGCCAGCCCCACGCCAAACACCTGGAAGCGCGGCACGTGCGGCGGAATCATCGGATGAAACGGGTTGGTGTGCCACTTTGTTGCGGCAATCACGCACAGCACGAAAACCGGCGCCAGCACGGAAATTCCCAGTATCGTGGCGACCAGCCCCACCATCTGGATTCCGCGAATATTGATGAACGCCAGCACCGCGATCAGCGCCACGCAAACCAGGTAATGCTTCCATCCCACCAGCGCTGGGAAAGATTTGGCCAGGTAATCCGTGAACAACACGGCGTAGCTCGCCCCCAGCAGCCACGACGCACTCCAGTTCCACCAGCCCGTCAGGAATCCCCAAAAATTCCCGTGGCTTATGCGCACCCAACGGTAAAACCCGCCCTCCACAGGAATCGCTCCGGTCAATTCCGCCGCAACCAGCGCCACCGGAACGCACCAGAACAACGGAAGAACCAGCAGGTACGCCAGCGTCAACCCCGGCCCGCTCGTCGTGACCATTTCCTCCAGCCCGAACGGTCCGCCGGTGGTGTACGCGAACATCACGAAAACGAAATACAGCAGCCCCGCTTTTTTGACCGCAGACCTGGCCTGGCTCAAGCTTGCTCCGCGCTACCGTTTGTCCGGCTACTAAAGCTGCGGATGATATCCTACTTTTCGGCGCCGCGCTGAAGTTCCGCCGCCGCGTCAACAACAGGCAGCTCATGATACTTCTCGTGATGGGAGTGGCAGGGTCGGGCAAAACCACCATCGGCCGCATACTGGCCGAACGCCTCGGCTGGGTGTTCCTCGAAGCCGACGATTTCCACTCCGCGGCCAATAAGGGGAAAATGCATCGCGGCATCCCGCTGACGGATGCCGACCGCGTGCCCTGGCTCGAATCGATCCACGCCGAACTCTTCGCGCAGAATGCCAAAGGCAACAACGTGGTCCTGGCTTGCTCCGCGCTTCGCGAAGCATATCGCCATATTTTGATGGCAGGATTGCACGTGAAACTCATTTATCTTCGCGGTTCCCAGGAACTCATCGCCAGCCGCTTGCGCCAGCGCACGCATCATTTCGCCGGCGAAGCCATCCTGGACGATCAATTCGCCGTGCTCGAAGAACCGCGAAGCGCGGTCGTCGTGGACATTGGGTCTTCGCCCGGCGAAATCGTCGAACAAATTCTGCGGAAGATCCAATGACCTCACGTGCGATGCGGTACCATCGGGATTTCATGGGGCGCAAGCTTCTGATCGCGGCCGTCGTTTTGCTGGCGCTTTGTGGCGTCTCGCTGGTGGTTGCCAGGATCGTGGTTGCGCGCGCCGCCCGTGGCAAAACTTATTCTGACGTTGCCTTGGTCCCGCACCGCCACGTTGGCCTGGTTCTCGGATGCCCTAAGCGCGTGCTCGGCGGCTGGCCCAATCCGTTCTTCGAATACCGCATGGACGCCGCCGCCAATCTTTTCTTCACCGGCAAAGTCGATTACCTCGTCGTCAGCGGCGACAATCATACCCAGAGTTACGATGAACCTCTCGACATGAAAAACGCCCTGCTGGAAAAAGGCGTGCCCGCAAACCGCATTTATCTGGACTACGCCGGTTTTCGCACTCTAGACTCCGTCGTGCGCGTGAAGGAAATCTTCGGCCAAGACAATGTCACCATCGTTTCCCAGAACTTCCATAACCAGCGCGCCATTTTCCTGGCGCAACATCACGGCATCGATGCCATCGGCTTCGACGCGAGAGACGTTCCCCCGCAATATGCCTTCAAGACTCTTCTTCGCGAGCAATTCGCCAAGGTCAAAGCCATCCTGGACGTGTACCTCTTCCACAAACAGCCCCATTTCCTCGGCCTGAAAATTGTTGTCGGCAATTAATCCACAACTAACCTCCACAAGCCTTTTGTATCGCGATGCAAACTTCCGGACGCGTCATTGTATAATCTCCGCGATTCCATGAAATCCATTTGCCTGTTCTGTGGTTCGCACTCTGGCACTAATGCCTGCTATGAAGAAGCAGCCCGCGCGACTGGCCGCGCTCTCGTTCGTGCCGGCCTCCGCCTCGTCTACGGCGGCGGAAAAGTGGGCCTCATGGGCGTCCTCGCGGATACTGTTCTGGCCGGCGGCGGCGAGGTTATCGGCGTTATCACCCGCGGCCTTTTCGATCGCGAGATCGGGCACCAGGGCATTCGCGATCTGCGAGTCGTCGAAAGCATGCACGAACGCAAGGAGTTGATGGCCAGCCTCGGCGATGGTTTCATCGCCCTGCCCGGCGGCGTAGGCACCCTGGAAGAAATTTTCGAGCAATGGGCCTGGTCGCAATTGGGCATCCATGCCAAGCCGTGTGGCTTTCTCAACGTCAACGGCTATTTCACTCCTCTCGTCGCCATGATCGACCGTATGGTTACCGAGGGATTCCTCTCGCCTGCATTCGCCGCCATGATTGCCGTGGAGACGGATCCAGACGCGCTGCTCGAGCGCTTCCGCTCCTATCAACCGCCCGCCAAAAGGTGGTCCACGCCACGAAGTCCGGTGATCTCCGCATGACCCGCACGAACGAACCCGCTCCATCCAAATCAAGCGCAACCGACAGGATCGCTTGCATGCCTCACCCATTCAGGAAATAATCCCTACCTGATCATTCAGGGGACACCTTGTGAAAACGTCATTCCGCTCGATTGTGATTGCCGCACTTCTTCTGTCCGTTGCATCCCTCGCGCCGCTGAAATCGCACGTGACCGCGGACGAGGCGCCTATTTACGGCTACTCCGCCGAATCGTCGCGCACCGAACGCCAGTGGGAAGAAAAGATGCGCGCGATCCCCGATCCGAAAAATCTCCGCGCCTATATGGAACGCCTTTCCGCTCGTCCGCACAACGTTGGCTCCCCTTACGATAAGGACAACGCCGAATGGCTGCTCTCTAAATTCAAAGAGTTCGGCCTGGACGCGCACATCGAAACCTTCAGCGTGCTCTTTCCCACGCCAAAGGAACGCCTGGTCGAGCTGGTTGATGGCGGACCGCACTTCACCGCCAAACTGCAGGAGCCGCCGGTGCCGGAAGATCCTACCTCCAACCAGACCGCCGAACAATTGCCAAGCTACAACGCCTACTCCATCGACGGCGACGTAACCGCGCCGCTCGTCTACGTGAATTACGGCACGCCCGAAGATTACGAAGTTCTGGAGCGCCGCGGCATTTCCGTTAAAGGCGCTATCGTGATTGCGCGCTATGGCCGCTCGTGGCGCGGCATCAAGCCACTGGTCGGCGCCGAACACGGGGCAGTCGGCTGCATCATTTATTCCGATCCTCGCGACGATGGTTATTCCGGCGGCCCCACGTTTCCCAAAGGGCCTTGGCGGCCGAGTGAAGGCGTGCAGCGCGGCAGCGTGCAAGACAGTGCTGTATTCATGGGCGATCCACTCACACCGGGTTATGGCGCGACCGCCGATGCCAAGCGCGTACCGCTGAAAGACGCGCAATCCCTCACGAAAATTCCCGTGCTGCCCATTTCCTACGCCGATGCCGAGCCTCTTCTGGCAGCCATCGCAGGCCCGGTAGCGCCGCGCGATTGGCGGGGCGGCCTTGGCATCGCCTACCGTATCGGGCCCGGCCCCGCAAAAGTGCATCTGAAAGTCTTTTCGAATTGGGACATGCACCCGCTCTACGACGTCATCGCCAAAATTCCCGGCTCCACATTTCCCGATGAATGGATTATCCGCGGCAATCACCATGACGCTTGGGTGAACGGCGCAGAAGATCCGATTTCGGGAATGGTCACTGTGCTGGAAGAGGCGCGCTCCATGGGCGAACTGATGAAGCAGGGTTGGAAGCCGAAGCGCACGATTATTTATTGCGCCTGGGACGGCGAAGAGCCGGGGCTGCTCGGTTCCACCGAATGGGTGGAGACGCACGTCGACGAACTGCGCAAACACGCCGTGATGTACGTCAATTCCGACAGCAACGACCGCGGCTATCTGGAGATGGAAGGTTCCCACACCCTGGAACATTTCATGAACGACGTCGCCCGCGACGTCCAGGATCCGGAGACAAAACTCTCCGTCTGGAAACGCGCACAGCTAAAGGAAATCGAAGATGCCACCTCTGCCGACGAACGCCGTGAATTGCGCGAGCGCCACGATATGCGCCTGGATATGTTGGGCGGCGGCTCAGACCATGCGCCCTTCATCAATTTCGCAGGAGTCGCTTCGCTCGGCATCGGCTACGGCGGAGAGGACCATGGCGGCATCTACCATTCGATCTATGACGACTTCTACTGGTACACGCATTTCGCCGACTACGATTTTGTCTACGGCCGCGCGCTCAGCCAAACTGGCGGCACCGCCGTCATGCGCATGGCCGATGCCGACCTTCTGCCGTTTCAATTCGCGGATTTTGCCGACGACGTGAAGATGTATGTCCACGAAGTGGAAAAATTCGCTGGGCAGCAGCGCGACGAAATCCAAGAACGCAATCAGAAAATCCAGGAGGGCGTCTTCGAAGCCACCGCCGATCCTCGCGAAACCTGGGTGACTCCAAAAAAAGAAGAATTGCCGCCGCACCTGAATTTCGCCCCGCTGGACAACGCCGTCGAAGACCTTTCGCGCAGCTCTGCCGAATATCAAAAAGCGCTGGATCGTGCCAGCGCCAATGGAGGCGCATTGCTGGCCAGTGCGTCTCTGCAGGAAATCAACGGGCTGCTCATTCAAAGCGAGCGAAAACTCACCACGTCCGAAGGTCTACCGGGCCGCTTCTGGTATAAGCACGAACTGTACGCCCCCGGCGCTTATACCGGGTATGCAGCAAAGGCCATTCCCGCGGTGCGCGAAAATCTGGAGCAGAAGAAATGGAAAGAAGCGGAACAAGCCGCCGCCCGCGTTGCCCAGGTGCTGGAAAACGAGTCCGCACTCATCAACAGCGCCGCGGCGAAACTGTCCGCCATCGCAAAATAATTTATGTGGACGTAAACGCAGCTTGAGAAATCCGCGCGAAGCATTCATTCGCGCGC
Source organism: Candidatus Acidiferrales bacterium (assembly GCA_963709705.1). Taxonomy (GTDB): domain Bacteria; phylum Acidobacteriota; class Terriglobia; order Acidiferrales; family UBA7541; genus Acidiferrum. The sequence continues at coordinate 360,060 of CAVPXU010000006.1, read as the reverse complement.
AACGGTCCGCCCATATAATTTGTAGCTTTGGGAGAGACGCCAATTCCTTCCTATAACCTCGCCATTCTCGGTTTTGGAGATGTGGGTCGCGCCTTTTTGCGCATGCTCATCTCCAAAGAGACGGAACTGCGCCGCAAATACGATGTCCGCTGGCGCCTCACCGGTGTTGCTTCCCGCCGCATTGGCTGGATTTCCGATCCGGACGGAATGAATCCCCTTGCGGCCCTGACCGGACGTTTTCCGAACGAGAAACCAATCGCCCGGAATGTGCGCGAATGGCTGGAGCACGGAAAAGCCGATGTCATGTTCGAACTCACATCGTTGAACGCGCCCACCGGGCAGCCCGCCATCGAGCATCTGATCGCCGCTCTGGAATCGGGCGCGCACGCAATCACGGCCAATAAAGGCCCCGTCGTCCACGCCCATCGCGAATTGACCGCGCTGGCCAAGGAAAAGAAGCGCCAATTTCTTTTTGAGTCCACGGTGATGGATGGCGTCCCCATTTTCTCTCTGTTCTCGCGCGGACTTCCCGCGGCGGAATTGCGCGGCTTTTCCGGCGTGCTGAATTCCACCAGCAACGTGGTGCTCACAGAGGTGGAGCGGGGTCGCTCCTTTGATGAAGCGGTGATGCGTGCCCAGGCCATGGGCATCGCCGAAACCGATCCGTCTCACGATATGGAGGGATGGGACTCCGCCGTGAAAGTCGCCGCAATCGTCACTGTGCTCATGGGCATCCCGACGCACATTGACCAGGTGCAGCGCACCGGCATTCGCCAGCTCACCGAAGAAAAAATTCGCTCCGTGCGCGCGGCCGGCATGCGCTACAAGCTGGTGTGTCGCGCGGAACGCCGCGGCGATGGCGTCGAATGCCGCGTGTCTCCAGAGTTGCTCCTTTTGTCCGACCCGTTGGCCGCGCTCGAAGGCACAAGCTCCGCGATTCGCTTCGATCTAGACGTGTTCGGCCTTTCGCTCGTAGAGCACAATCCAGGCCTCGAAGCCACCGCCTACGGCCTGCTAGCCGATTTCCTTCACGCAGTTCAATCCTGAAATCGCGCCGAAGCAATGTGGGCCAACCGTCTCAGGCCACCAGCAAACGCGCCGCTCAAGCACCTGTCATCCTTCCTGGGTGCCCCACTCTGAGCGCCTTTCGCGAAGGGTGGGTCTTGAGCGTCAGAAGCCTCAAAGCGAAGAAACAAAAATCAAAAAACATACACGCTGTCATCGTGATGAGCGCCTTTCGCGACGAAGCATCTCAACCGCTCGTCAACACAAAACAAAATGCACCCCCGCCTCCGCGCCCAGCCAAAAATCTCACCCCGCCCTAGTCCCGTCAGGCACCGCTCGCTCCGGCATCGCCAGCGCCGGCGTGATCCCGTCGGCATAGCCCAGATCAAACAACATGCCTTCGGAAACTTCCCCCGCCATCTTGCGCGGCTCCAGATTCACCACGAACAAAGCCTGCTTCCCCACAATTTCCTGCGGGTTCTCGCGTTCCTGGCGAATCCCCGCCAAGATCGTGCGCAAATGATCCCCAAAGTTCACGATCAGCCGCATCAGCTTGTCCGACCGTGGCACTTCTTCCACGCGTTCGATTGTGCCCACGCGAATGTCCAGAGCTTCCAGCGCGCTGAATGCAACCATCGGTTTCACAGCCGCAGGCGCAAATTCCGTCATCGCGCGCTCCCCTTGAAACTCTTTGCATAAGCCGGCGTCGGAATCCCCGGATCGCACCGCTCGTCGCGCACGGGCGCATCCGCAACCAGGCGTAGCGGCACAATTCCCGCCCAGACTGGAATCGCGTAATCCTCGGCATCATCTTCCACGCCGCCAGTGCGGACTTTCGCGGAAACCTCCGTCAACGGCAACTTCAGAATGCTCGTCGCCTTCAACTCCTTCTCGTTCGGCTGCCGCGCATCGTTCCACCGTCCGGCCAACATTTTTTCAGTGAACGCCTCCAGCGCACGCAGCTTTTCCCCCGGATCGTCAATCGCCACGGCCACGCCCAGGGCCACAATGGAGCGGTAATTCATCGAGTGATTGAACACCGACCGCGCCAGAATCAGTCCGTCGATAAGCGTAACCGTAATGCACACCGGCAAGCCCGCGCTTAGCCCGCGAAGCATGCGGCTGGCCGCTGATCCATGAAAGTACAAGTGATCGCCAACGCGCGCGAACATCGTCGGAATTACGAACGGCTGCCCTTCCGTCGCGAACCCAACATGGCAAACGAATCCTTCATCCAGAATTTTGTAAATGGCGTCGCGGTCGTACACCGCGCGATTCGCCTCGCGCACCACTCGCGTGCGCCCGGTAACTGCAAACGATTCCTGCATGGAAACCCTCGAAGGTGAAACACGGCGCGGAGTTGATAGCCGGCGCCGTCGCGGCATGAGTGGGGAACTACCCTGCCATGCTATCACGTCGCCGTGTCTCTATGAGAAACTGGACTTGGTAGAAAATTTGTTTCCTGAGAGTAGAGAAGCCATGAGCACAGCTGGATTAGAGCGAACCGCCGTCAACGCCCTGGATGTTTCCTGGGTGCGGGCGCAATTTCCCTCGCTGCAGACACAAGTGAACGGGCAACCCGCCGCGTTGATGGACGGCCCCGCCGGGACGCAGGTGCCTACCCAGGTGATGCACGCGATCCAAAGCTACTTGATGAGCGCGAACGCCAATACCTGCGGCGCCTTTCTCACCAGCCGCCGCACAGACGAAGTGATTCTCGCAGCCCGCGCCGCGATGGCCGATTTTTTTCATTGCGAACGCGATGAAGTGGTCTTCGGCCAGAACATGACGACCATCACGTTTGCCATTTCGCGTGCGATTGGCCGCAGCTTGCATCCCGGAGACGAAATCCTGCTGACTACCCTCGATCACGATGCCAACTTTTCCCCCTGGAAAGCGTTGGAAGAAAAAGGCGTGGTGATTCGTCAGGCAGACATTCGCGACGAAGATTGCACGCTCAACCTGGATGACTTGAAGAGCAAGCTGAGCGACAGAACCAAGCTGGTCGCGGTCGGCTACGCTTCGAACGCCGTAGGAACCATCAACCCTGTAGCAGAAATCACGCGCCTGGCTCACGCGGCCGGAGCGCTGGTCTATATCGACGCAGTGCACTACGCCCCGCATGGCTTGATCGACGTGAAGGAACTCGATTGCGATTTTCTCGTGTGCTCGCCGTATAAATTCTTCGGCCCCCACATGGGCGCGCTCTACGGAAAGCGCCAGCACCTGCAGGGGTTCCGTCCATACAAAGTGCGCCCCTGCACGGACCAGGTTCCCGACCGCTGGGAATCCGGCACGCAAACCCACGAATTGATTGCCGGAATTGCTGCAGCCGTGGAATACATTGCAGCCGTTGGCCGCCACAGCGATCCATCCGTCACCACGCGGCGCGCTGCTCTGGCAGCGGCGTACCACACAACTGTCGCCCACGAGCGCCGCCTGATTTCGCGCCTCATCGAAGGCTTGCAGGCCATTCCCGGCGTCCACGTTTACGGCATCACCGATCCGAAACGCCTAGATGAACGCTGCTCCACGCTTTCGCTTCGCATCGGCAACCACAACCCAACCGCGATCGCCGCATTTCTCGGCCAGCGCGGCATCTTCACCTGGGACGGCAACTTCTACGCACTGAACTTGACGGAACGCCTCGGCGTCCAATCCCAAGGGGGCCTCCTGCGCATCGGTCTTGTGCACTACAACACGCTGGAAGAAGTGGAGCGCCTGCTTTCCGCGCTACGCGAATTTGCCGTCAGATAAAATTTTTGAAATAACTGAGCGAACGCTCCTTCGCTGTTCGTGTGATTCAATTCCTGGAAAGGGAACTAACAACAAACAGAGCCATGAGCAAACGACCGAAACCGATTGTGCTGACTGTGCTGGATGGTTGGGGATACCGCGCGGAGACCAAAGGAAATGCCATCGCATTGGCGCGCAAGCCTAACTACGACGAATTGCTGCGCAAATTCCCCAACACGTTGATCCAGACCTCAGGGCCGTTTGTCGGCTTGCCCGAAGGCCAGATGGGCAACAGCGAAGTGGGCCACATGAATATGGGCGCCGGCCGCATCGTGCACATGGACATCACGCGCATCGATCTTCTGATCGCCAACAACCAGCTGGACCAAGTGCCGTTGTTCCAGCAAGCCATGGAGCGCGGCCGCCAGCGCCAATTGCATTTCCTCGGTCTGCTCAGCGACGGCGGCGTGCATTCCCACATCAATCACCTGTTCGCGCTGCTCGAAATGGCCAAAAAAGAAAAAGTCGAAAAGGTCTTCGTCCACTGCTTTATGGACGGTCGTGACACCCCGCCAAACAGCGGCCGCGATTTCGTGCGCAAATTGCAGCAGAAAATGCGCGAACTCGGCGTCGGCGAAATCGCCACGGTCGTCGGCCGCTATTACGCCATGGACCGCGATAATCGCTGGGAGCGCATCGAACTCGCTTATCGCGCGCTGGTCCACGGCGAAGCCGAGCACAAGACCAACGATCCCGTTGCCGCCCTGCAAGCAAGCTACGAGCAAGGTGTCACCGACGAATTCGTAAAGCCCATCGTGATCACCAACGTCACAGGTCCGGCGGCCCAGCCCGTTGGCCTGATTCGTGACGATGACGCCGTAATCTTCTACAATTTCCGCGCCGACCGCGCCCGCCAGATCACCTACGCTCTGGAAGCCCCGGACTTCGACAAATTTTCCGATCCCAAGCGTCCCAGGAATCTCTTTTTCGTGGGCATGACCAAGTACGACAAGAACTGGCCCTGGCTGAAGTGCGTCATCCAACCGGAAAAACTTGAGCACATTCTGGCGCAAGTGTTTCAGGAGTTGCAGTACAAGAATCTGCGCTGCGCGGAAACCGAAAAATATGCCCACGTTACTTACTTCTTCAACGGCGGCGTGGAAAAGCCCTTCACCGGCGAAGAGCGCATCCTGGTGCCGTCGCCCAAAGTCGCCACGTACGACCTCAAGCCGGAAATGTCCGCCGCTGGTATCACCGATACGGTCGTGAACGCCATCGATAAAGGCGAATTCGACGCCATCATCATGAATTTCGCCAATGCTGACATGGTCGGCCACTCCGGCAAACTCGAAGCCGCAATCAAAGCCGTGGAATCGGTCGACGTGGGCCTCGGACGAATTTATCAGGCGCTGAAACCGCGCGGCGGCTCCTGGATCATCACCGCCGACCACGGCAACGCCGAAACCATGATCGATCCCGCAACCGGCGGCCCGCACACATACCACACAACCAATCCCGTCCCCTTCATCTGCGTTTCCGAAAACAATCAATTGCAGTTGGCCCCAGGCGGCGCCCTGCGCGACATTGCTCCAACAATGTTGGGAATATTAGGCGAGCCCGCCCCAAAAGACATGACCGGCCGCGACCTGCGGATAATCCCGAAGCCCTAAGAACGCCAAGTTGGACTGTCATCCTGAGGAGCGTCTTATGCGACGAGGGATCTCAACTTAAGAATTCATCTCGAATCTAATGTCGAGACCTCAGGCCAGAGCGCCACTACAACGCCCGCCACACAATCAATCGCCAACCCCACCCTTCGGCGCCGTATACCCTTCCTTCGCGTACACTACCCACTTCTGCTTCTTGCCCTTCTGATCCGTCACCGTCAGCGGGCTGCCATCCGGCGCAACCAATTCCACTTTAATCTTGCGATACTTTCCATCCGCCGCGTGGTTCGACGGCGTGTACGTAATGGTGTACTGGTGGCGCAGAAATTCCGTTACATCGCGCATGATGCCTGGCAGCTCCCCGTCAAATTGCGGGAACCACGCAAACCCTCCAGACATCGCCGAAAACGTCTTCAGCTGGTTTTCCGCCTGCAGGAAATTCAGTTCGCGCATTCCGCCCAGCCGGCCGTTCAATTCCAGCCAGTTGGAAATCGGCTTGTCCACGCCCACGCAAAAAATCGTCACATCGGTGCCGCGAAGCTGTTTCATGGTCTGATCGAGCGTGTGCCTGGAGAAAGTATCAATGCCGCTCGCCATCAATAGCACGGACTTCTTCCCCTTCACATCCTTCAGCCGGTCCACCGTATCCAGCAACGCATCAAAAACGTTCGATTCGCTGAAGCCGGGAAAATACAAACTATACAGCGCCTGTTCCACCTCGTTCTTGTTCTGCGTGAAATCCACCTCGGTGCGTGGTTTCATATCAAACGTGACCAGCGCGATCCAATCCTTCTGCTTCAGATTCGGAAAAAGCGCGGTCGCCCAATATTTCGCCTGATACGAATACCAGCCGGCGAACCGCGCACTGAATTCCATCAAGATCACCATGGTGATCGGCGCATCCGAAGGTCCCGCGTTGGTGATGATCTGCGGCTGCCCGTCTTCCAGCACCCGAAAATTTTCCTTCTTCAGGCCGGTCAGCAAATCGCCGTGTTGTGTGGTGGCAATCACGTCCAGCGTCACCACCGGCACTTCAACAGAGATGGCCGCGCCCGATTCCTGTGGCTTCTGCTGGTCGGGAGCCTGTTTGGGAGCCTGCGCGGGTGCGGGTGGCGGCGCGGGTGGAGTGCCGCCTTGCGGTCCTTCGGGCGCTTGTGCTGGAGCGGCCACCGCAAGGAATAAACCGAGTGCGGCCACCGCGGCAAACTTAAGCGAAATCGAGACTGCACGAGATTGCATTTCCATCCCCCCGATGCTTCTCCAAATAAGACGCGTTTTGATTTAGATGCGGGTACCGTGCTCCGCGTCGTCCGCCCCGGCGCTCTGCGCAAGTGCAAATTAGGCACGCACGCGCGAGGCCCCCCAAGGGGAGGTGCAAACCTGCATGTTAGTATGGAATTTACGCGGTGCAAAACGGATTCAGACTGGAGGGTGTCTTGAGCTGGAAGCGTTGGAGCTTCTTTTTCCCGTGTGTTGTCGCCATATGCGCAAGCGCGCCTGCATTCGCACAAATACGGCAGGGCCCGCCCGCGATGGGTATACCGGACAACGGGTCGCTTGTGGGAGATACGAGCGCGCTCGCGCGGGAAGCCCAGGGCTGGCTGGTCGACCTGCTGAAAATAAACACTACCAATCCGCCGGGCAACGAGCAACAAACCGCAAAGTACATCGCAGGCATCCTGACCAAGGAAGGAATTACGCCGGAAATTCTCGATCTGACGCCGGGACGCAGCGCCGTGGTCGCGCGTTTGCGCAGCAGCGCCGTGCCCGATCCTTCGAAAGCCCTTCTCCTCGTCGCTCATATGGACGTAGTCGGTGTGGACCGCGGTAAGTGGTCCGTCGATCCCTTTGGGGGCGTGATCAAGGACGGTTACTTCTACGGCCGCGGCTCCATCGACGACAAAAGCATGCTCGCTGCAAACCTGGCGGCATTCATTGCCCTGAAGCGCGGCAGCGTGCACCTGAACCGCGATGTGATTTTCCTGGCCACCGCCGACGAAGAAGAATTCGGAGAAGCCAGCCTGAAAATCCTGATCGTCAAATACTGGGACAAACTCGCAGCGGGCTATGCTCTGAATGAAGGCGGCAGAATCGTTGTGAAGAACGGCAAAGTGCAGTACGTTGGCGTGCAGGTGGCCGAAAAAGTTGCCGTCAACATTTCCGTCACCGCCAAGGGCAAGGGCGGCCACGCCTCTACGCCCACAAAAGACAATCCCGTCGTGCACCTCTCGGCCGCCGTGGAAAAAATTGGCGACTACACTGTGCCTGTGCGCCTGACCTCCATCGTCCGGCGATACTTTGAAGGTTTGTCCGCCATCGAGGACGACGACACCGCCAAATGGATGCGTGTCATCGATACGCCGGACCGCGGCGAACATGCGCAGCGCGTGCTCTCCGACATGAATCCCATGTGGAATTCCATGATGAGAGACACGATTGCCCCGACCATCCTGCAGGCCGGCATACGCCCCAACGTAATTCCCTCCGAGGCTCGCGCCGTTTTGAACGTGCGCCTGCTGCCGGGTGACACCATCGACGTTTTGATAAACCAGCTGAACAAATTGGTCAACGATCCTTCGGTGAAACTGGAAGTGATGCCGGATGCGGGCCTGGCGGCGCCAAACTCTTCGATGGAAAACGACTTTTACGCCCTGCTCACCAAAGTGTGCGCCAAGGAATTTTCCGGCGCGCCGGTGTTGCCCATGCTTTCGACCGGAGCCACGGACTCCGCGCAACTGCGGTTGCACAGCGTCCAGGCCTATGGCTTGAGTCCATTTCCGCTCATGCCAGAAGACCAGGCCCGCATTCATGGCGATGACGAACGCATGCCTCTGGCGTCCTTTGCCAAAGGTGTCGATCTGATGACCCGCGTCGTGACGGAGTTTTCCGTCTCTCACTAGTTCGCGCGTGCGACGTATAAGGATAGAATTTACCGATGATTTCGCGGCACTCTAAAATCGTCTGTACCATTGGTCCCGCCACTCGCTCGCCACGCATGATCCGCAAACTGCTGCAAGCCGGAATGGATGTGGCGCGGCTGAATTTTTCGCACGGCACCCACGAAGAGCACGCGCAAAGCATAGCCATGTTGCGCGAAGCCGCGGTGGAAATGAAGAAGCCCATCGCCATCCTCGCGGACTTGCAGGGCCCGAAAATCCGTACGGGGGCGCTGGCCGGCGGAGGATCGGTGATGCTACGGGCCGGACAGCGCTTCGTAATCACCACCGCGAAGGTCCTCGGCGACACCACCCGGGTCAATACCACATTTTCTCCCATGCCGCGCGAAGTGACCCGCGGTGACCGCATCCTGCTGAGCGACGGTTTGATCGAACTGCGCGTGGAGACCACCAATCACGCGGAAGTGGTTTGCCAGGTGGCCAACGGCGGCCTGCTCGGCGAACACAAAGGCATCAACCTGCCCGGCGTGCAGCTCCACGTTCCCGCATTAACCGACAAAGACCGCGCGGATTTGCGCTTTGCTCTCTCGCGAGGCGCGGACTACATTGCGGTCAGTTTCGTGCGCAGGCCGGAAGACGTGGTCCTGGCAAAATCCCTGGTGAAGCGCGCTGGAAGAAACACTCCGGTGATCGCCAAGCTGGAAAAACCGGAAGCCATAGAGAACCTGGAAGAAATCCTGCGCGTTTCCGATGGCGTCATGGTGGCGCGCGGCGACCTCGGCGTGGAAATGCGCCCGGAGCGCGTACCCGTGGTACAAAAAAACATCATCGCCCGCGCGCGAGAGCACCGGCGCCCGGTCATTACCGCCACGCAAATGCTCGAATCCATGACGGAAAATCCCCGCCCCACCCGCGCCGAAGCTTCCGACGTCGCCAACGCGATCTTCGACGGCTCGGACGCGGTGATGCTCAGCGCGGAAACCGCCACCGGCGCCTATCCCGTGGAAGCCGTAAGTATGATGGCGCGCATTATTGAGGAAGCCGAAGCCAGCATTCACGAATTTCCCAGACCCGGAGGCACAGAAAAGCTGAAAGTCGCCGAAACCGTGGCGGAACTGGTGTGCCACGCCTCACGCGAATTGCATATGAAGCTGATCGCCGTCTTTACGCACAGCGGATTCACGGCCCGGTTGGTGTCTCGCTACCGCCCCCTCGTGCCCATCGTGGCCTTTTCCCCGGAAGCGGAAACCCGGCGCCGCATGGCTCTCCTCTGGGGCGTCACACCACGCAGCATCGTGGACATCAAAAAAATCGATGCCCTCCCGGTGATCGCGGAAAAGCGTTTGCTGGAAGAGCGCCTCGTCCGCAAGGGCGACGTGATCGGCATCGTCGCTGGCACTCCCATGGGCGTCCGCGGGACCACCAACTTCATGAAATTTCACGTAATCGGCGCCGCCAGGTAACAGTCATTCAACGGCGCCAATCTCAATCGCGCCATTGAACACGTTGTCATCCTGAACCCGCGCCCTTTGCGGGTGAAGGATTTCAACTGTTGCTGCGTACTGATTGCCCCGCAGGCAAGACGCAAGACAAGGACCGCGCTAATTCACCCAGTGATCCGGGTTCGAGGGAGGCTCGTTCTTGGTTTTCTTCATATACACTTCAAAACGTTTGCGGTTGCGCTGGTATTTCCAGTCTGCCATTTCATTCCGCACGCGAAACAGGAACGACCCGCGTCGCAGGTAGATCCAGCCGATCAGCATCCCGCCCAGATGGCACAGGTGGCTGACGTTGTCGCCCCCGGACCGGAACGTCGAGAAAAATTCGATCGCCGCCATTACCCCCACAAACGGCCGCATCGGAATCATAATGGGCAGCGGAAACAGCCAGATCTGCCGGTCGGGAAACAAAATCGCGTTGGCGATCAGGATGCCGAAAATCGCGCCGGATGCGCCGATGGTGGGAATGTCTGAAGGATAATGCCCCCAGAACAGCGGAATATATTTCACAATCACGGTAATGACGCCGGCGCCGACGCCACACAGCAGGAAATAATTCGTAAAACGTTTTTTTCCCCACACCAGCTCCAGTTCGCGCCCGAACATCCACAGCATCAGCATGTTGATCAGCAAATGCCACAGACCGCCGTGGAGAAACAGGTACGTCAGCGGCTGCCACAAACGGAATCCCGGAAATACGCCGCTGGGAACCAGCCCGAACCAATGATTGAACCAGGCCGTGACGCTTGGCGGTAGAAAAAGCTCCATCAAGCTCTGCGCCAGAAAAACGCCGGCGCAAATCAAAACCAGCATCTTTACGGCGGGAGTGATGAAGCTGCGCCAGTCGAAGCGAATTCGCGGGGCTCCGAACCTAGTACCCATAGACAAAGTGTACGGCGGCATCCGCCGTGGCGTCAAAAGACGTTTTTTGCGATGTCGCAGTGATCACGTCAGCCCTTTAGTGGCGCTGCACCGAAGCGGCACGGCCATCCGGCATTGAAACCTCTCCGGCGCGGAAACCCGCGAAAGCACTGGCTGGATCATTCGGCCCACGCGCCTCCTCGCATCGCTTCTTTCCGGCAACCATCCAGTATTCGCAATTCTCCTCCCGCCAAATCCACGGAAACAAAGCAGCGGAAAGAGTTACCCCGGGCATTCCCAGAGACACCAACGCGCATGCGAAAGAAACCCGCAAATCCCAAGCCCAGAAGCCAAAGACAAAAGTAAGAACGTTGCAATTTTTTCGTCCGCCACTGTGGTGGAGGGATTGCAACACTGTAACTCCGCGGAGCGGTGTCTGAGCCCTGACTATGGATGAACTCACACGGGAATTCCTGCTGGAAAGTTACGAGAACCTGGACCGCCTGGACCAGGAATTCGTGAAGTTGGAAACCGAGCCGGCCAACCTGGAACTTCTCAAAAGCATTTTCCGCACGATTCACACCATCAAGGGCACCTGCGGATTCTTGGGCTTCGGCAAACTCGAAAGCCTCGCGCACGCGGGGGCAAACCTGCTCTCGATGCTCCGCGACGGTCAGCTGAAAATCAATTCGGAAATTACCACCACCTTGCTGGCTATGGTTGACGCTGTGCGCCACATGCTCGGCAGCATTGACGCCATCGGTAACGAAGGCGAGCGCAACGACCAGGATCTGATCGCCAAGCTCGCTCGGCTGCTGCAGCCAGAAGCGCTAGCGAAACAAGAACCACCGCCCCCTCCGACGCAGGAAGAACCCAAAAAAGAAGCACAGCCGGATCTGAACATCGGCGAAATCCTCATCAAGCGCGGTTCGGCGAAAGTCATCGACGTTTACGACGCCGTCGAGCAGCAGAACCAGGGCGATCCCCGCCCCGTCGGCGAAATCCTGATGGAAAAAGGCGCCGTCAAACCCATTGAGTTGCTGGAAGCGCTTACCGTGCAGCAGCAGGCTCGCGCCGCCAGCACCAGTGACAGCACCATCCGCGTGGAAGTCAGCCAGCTGGACCGCCTCATGAATCGCGTCGGCGAACTCGTCCTGCTGCGCAACCAGATTCTCCAATACAGCAATGCCACCGAAGACGCCGGGCTGCTTGCCACCAGCCAGCGCCTGAACCTGATTACCACCGAGCTCCAGGAAGGCGTGATGAAAACGCGCATGCAGCCCATCGGCAATATCTGGAGCAAATTTCCGCGCACCGTGCGCGACGTGGCCATGACCTGCGGGAAAAAAGTGCGCATCGAGATGGATGGGAAAGAAACCGAGTTGGACAAAACCATTATCGAGGCCATCAAGGATCCTCTGACGCACATCGTCCGCAACTCCGTCGATCACGGCATTGAAACGCCGGAAAAGCGCGTGGCCACTGGAAAAACTCCGGAAGGCCGCTTGATGCTCCGCGCCTTCCACGAAGGTGGCCAGGTGAACATCGAAATTTCCGACGACGGTGGCGGTCTGGACGTGGAAAAAGTCCGCCACAAGGCCCTCGAAAACGGAACCATCACCGCCGAGCAGGCCGCGCGCATGAGCGAACGCGAAGCCGTCAACCTCATTTTCCTTCCTGGCTTATCCACCGCCGATAAAATCACCAACGTTTCCGGCCGCGGCGTGGGCATGGATGTGGTGCGCACCAATATCGAAAAAATCGGCGGCACCGTCGATGTGCAAACGAAATTGGGTGCCGGAACCACCGTGCGCATGAAAATTCCGCTGACCCTGGCGATTATTCCCGCGCTGATCATCACCAACCGCGGCGATCGTTACGCCATTCCTCAGATCAGCTTGCTCGAACTAGTGCGCCTCGAAGGTCCGGAAGCGCAGAAGCGCATTGAATTTGTCCATGGCGCGCCGGTGTACCGCCTCCGTGGCCGCTTGTTGCCTCTTGTGTACCTCGATCGCGAGCTGCGCCCGGAAACGAAAAAGGATGAAGCCAAAGCCGCTGCCGTTGTGAATTTCGTCGTGTTGCAAGCCGACGAGCGCCACTTCGGCCTTGTGGTAGACACCATTAACGACACGGAAGAAATCGTCGTCAAGCCCCTGGGCAAACAGTTGAAGGGAATCAAAACATTTGCCGGTTCCACGATCATGGGCGATGGCCGCGTGGCCTTGATCCTGGATGTGCTCGGACTGGCGCAGTCCGGCAATGTCGTAGGCGAAAGCCGCGAACGCACCATGGCGGGCGAGCAAGCGGCTGCCGGGCACGACTCCGGCAAGCAAACCATGCTGCTGATGCACTGCGGCGCGGATGGCCGCGTGGCCATGGAACTTTCCCTGGTGGCGCGCCTTGAAGAATTCAAGGCTGCCGCCATCGAGAAGGCTGGCGACTGCGATGTGGTGCAATACCGCGGAAGAATTATGCCGCTGATCCGTATCGCCGAAGCCTTGCGCCTCCCGCAAAGCCCACCTTCGAACAAGGACTCTGGCCTCACCCAGGTTGTCGTGTATTCCGAAGATGGCCGCAGCGTCGGCCTGGTGGTCGAGCGCATCCTGGATATCGTCGAGGAATCCTTCATCCGCCAACAACCCGCGAAAAGGGCAGGGCTCTTCGGCTCCGCGGTCATTCAGCAAAAAGTCACCGGCCTGCTCGACGTGCACACACTAATCCGCAACGCCATTCCCGGTTTCTTTCAGGACGAGCCCGTCCTTCAGGAGCGATGACCTTGGCCGCCCCACTACAATTTTGCACCTTCTTCATCGACAAACAATTCTTCGCCGTGCCCGTCCAGCAGGTGCAGGAAGTCATTCGCTACCAGGAAATGACCCGGGTGCCGCTGGTCCCCCCGGTGATCCGCGGGCTGATCAACCTGCGCGGTCAAATCGTGGTGGCGTTTGACCTGCGCCGCCGCCTTGGTTATCCGGACCGGCCCGAGCACCTGAAGCCCATGAACGTGGTATTGCGAGCCGACGGCGAGACCGTAAGTTTTTTGGTGGACGAAATCGGCGACGTCATCGAAGTCGATGAAGACTGCGCCGAGCATCCGCCGGAAACGTTGCGGGCCGAAATGCGCGAACTGCTTCAGGGTGTCTACAAGCTGAAAGACCAGTTGTTGCTCGTGCTGGACGCAGAACGAACCGTCAGCGGCGCCCAGAACCCGCAAATGCAGCGCTAGAAAACGCATCAGACGAATCGCAGTGGCAAGCAGGAACACGCACGCAGCGCAACAACCGAGAGGAAGGTAGAAGCCCATGGCAAGTCTGCAGGAACTTAACGGAACCGGGCAACGCCGGGATTCCCGGGATTCCAATGACTGGCATGGCTATCGCGACGACCTCAAGGCCCTCCGGTTACACGAATTGCAACACGACGGATCTGGGCCGGTCCCCGCAGGCAGCCCTCCGAAAATGACAGGTCGCAATCCTGTTGCCGCATTGTCTCGCAACATGAACATCGGCAAGCGCCTCACCCTTGGTTTCGGTGTGTTGATGGTGCTTCTGCTGTGCGTTGCGGCCGCGGGTTACATCGGCACAAAGAAAATTTCCACGGAGATGATGGACTTGCTGCGGACGGACTCCCGCATGGAGCAGCTCTATTCTTCCGGTCTGATGAACACGCTGGAACTGCGGCGCGATGAAAGAGATCTCTTCCTGAACAAAGGCGATGCCGCGGCGCTGCAAGCGGCCAGGGACAACTGGACCGCCATGACCCAGCACCTCGCCGAATCACTGGCTGAACTGGACAAAATCGTCGCGCCTGGTGAAGAAAAAGACGAAATCGCTTCCATACGCGCGGCCATGCAGGATTATGCCGAGAAATTCCATGCCATGGAGCAGAAGCTGAATTCCGGAAAGATCAAGAAAACATCCGAATGGGTCCAGGCCGACAAAGAAGCCAAAGATGCCCGGGAATTCGCGGAAGAGCATTTGCGCACCGAAGCGGCGGAACACCGCTCCCGCATGGAAGATCGCGAGAAGAGTACGGAAACCCTGGTGCACCAGACCAGCCTCCTGATTTTTGGCGTGGTGTTGCTGGGCATGGTTGCCGGCACTGGCATCAGCGTTGGCATGACGCGCAGCATCACCAAACCCTTGGGAGAAGCAGTGGATGCCACGCAGCGCATCTTGCGCGGAGACACCGATCTTGAAATCGATACGGACCGCGGCGACGAAGTCGGCCAGGTGATGAGCGCGGTCAAACAAATGAGCGTGCAGTTTCGCGAAAAAATCGATTCTGTGGCGTGCATCCAGTCCATGGTGGAAAACGCTCCCGTCAACCTGATGTGCGCGGACATGGATCTGCGTGTGCAATACATGAACATCGCCGCCCGCGAAACGCTCAAAAAAATCGAGCAGTTTCTTCCCGTAAAAGTGGACGAAGTCATCGGCAAGCCCATCGACATCTTTCACAAGAATCCCGACCACCAGCGAGCCATGCTCGCCACGGACAAACATCTTCCCCACGAAACGCAGATCCAGGTTGGCGACGAAAAAATGCACTTGCGCGTAAGCGCGGTGTACGACCAGAACCGCAAATATATCGGGCCGATGGTCACCTGGGAAGTGGTCACGGAAAAACTGAGAAGAGAGGAGGAAATCAAGGAAACCTCGTCGAACACCGAAGCCCTCAACAAGGTGTTGGCCGCCATCAGCCAGGCCGCTTCCGTCACCGAAGCCGCGCAAAGTTCGTTGCAAACCGTGAAGGACGCTTTCGGATGGGTGTACGGCTCGTACTGGAAAGTGGACTCCAGGGACAATGCCCTGCGCTTCATGGTGGAAAGCGGCTCCGTGAACGAAGAGTTCCGCCGCGTCACCACCGAAGCCGTCTTCCATGAAGGAGAAGGCCTGAGCGGCAGGGCCTGGAAGTCGCGCGATCTAATTTTCGTCCAAGATCTTGCGGAATTAAAGGATTGCGTGCGTGCTCCGGTCGCCCGGCGCGCTGGAGTCAAATCGGCCATCGCCTTTCCCGTCCAGATGGGTGGCAAAGTGGCCGGCACCATGGACTTCTTCTCGCTGGAAACCCT
This sequence comes from Candidatus Acidiferrales bacterium, assembly GCA_963709705.1. Taxonomy (GTDB): domain Bacteria; phylum Acidobacteriota; class Terriglobia; order Acidiferrales; family UBA7541; genus Acidiferrum. The sequence continues at coordinate 344,321 of CAVPXU010000006.1, read as the reverse complement.
GCAGCTTTCCCCTCAACGCATGGAAGCTTTGCGCAATATCGGCAGAATCGTTTCCGGCGCCTTCGAACGGATTGCCGCCGCGGAAAACGAACAACGCGAGCAGTTGGTGTTGCGCGAAAAAGTGAACAACATCCTCGAAGTGGTCCAGGCCGCCGCCAAGGGTGATCTGACCCACGAAGTTACTGTCAAAGGTCAGGACGCCGTGGGCCAGATGGGTGAAGGGCTCAACGAATTCCTGGCCAGCTTGCGCGCCAGTGTTACCGGAATCGCGCGCAACTCCCAATCCCTGGCCGCCGCCTCCGAACAATTGAGTTCCGTCAGCCAGCAGATGAGCGCCAACGCCGAAGAAACTTCCAGCCAGGCCAACGTGGTCACCGCCGCTTCCGAGGAAGTAAACAAAAACCTGCAAACTGTCGCCAGTGCCACCGAAGAAATGAGCGCCAGCATCAAAGACATCGCCAAGAACGCTTCCGAAGCCGCGAAAGTCTCGAACTCCGCGGTCGGCATCGCCAACAAAGCCAACCAGACGGTCACCAAGCTCGGCCAGTCCAGTGCGGAAATCGGCGAAGTCATCAAGGTCATTACTTCCATCGCGCAGCAAACCAACCTGCTGGCCTTGAACGCCACCATAGAAGCGGCCCGCGCCGGCGAAGCGGGCAAGGGCTTCGCGGTGGTTGCCAACGAAGTGAAAGAACTGGCGAAGGAAACCGCCAAGGCCACGGAAGACATCAGCCGTAAAATCGAAACCATTCAGACCGATACCAAGGAATCCGTCGACGCCATCGGCATCATCAGCGGAATCATCAACCAGATCAACGATATTTCCGCCACTATCGCCTCCGCCGTCGAGCAACAAAACGCCACAACCAACGAAATGGCCCGCAACATCGGCGAAGCCGCCAATGGCTCCGGCGAAATCACCAAGAACATTGCCGGGGTGGCGGAAGCCGCGCAAAGCACCTCGCACGGCGCGGGCGATTCCCAGAAGGCCGCGCACGAACTGGCAAAAATGTCCAGCGAACTCAAGGAATTGACCGCGCGGTTCAAGTTCTGATCGCGGCGGCGCAAAGCGCACGGAAGATATGCCGGGCCACATCGGTCCGGAGAAGCGAGGCAACAGCGTGGATGAGCTGACAAAAGAATTTCTGCAGGAAAGTACCGAAAACCTGGACCGCCTGGATCAGGACTTCGTGAAACTGGAGAACGATCCGGAAAATCCGGAACTGCTGAAGAGTATTTTCCGCACGATTCACACCATCAAGGGTACTTGCGGCTTCCTCGGTTTCACCAAGCTGGAGGCCCTCACGCATGTCGGCGAAAGCTTGCTCTCGCTGTTGCGCGATGGCGAGCTCAAGCTTGCCGAACCCACCACCGACGCCCTGCTCGAAATGGTCGACGCCGTTCGCCGCTATCTCCAATCCATCGAAGCCACGGAGCAGGAGGGCGACGCGGACACCACCGGTTTGATCGCCCGTCTGAAAAAATTGCAGCAACAGGGCAGCGCCGACGCGCCCGCTATCGTCCATGTCACCGCTCCGCAGATTGTCACTCCGGAAGTTGTAACTCCCCCTCCGCCCAAGCCGGAAACGCCAAAGCAAAAAAAGCTCAAGCAGGAATTGATGCCGAAACGAATAGGCGGCGCGCTGGTCCAGAAAGGCGTGCGCCAGGAAGATGTGCTGCGCGCGCTCGAGATCCAACAAGCCGGCGACCCGCGGCGGCTCGGTGAAATCCTGGTAGAGCTTGGCCTGGTCACGCCGCAGCAGATCGAGGAAATTGTCCGGCAAACCAAGCCGGAAGAGCCGAAAGAAGCCGCCATCCGCGTCGACGTAACCCTGCTCGAAAAGCAAATGAACTTGGTCAGCGAGCTGGTCCTCCTGCGCAATCGCTTGCTGCAGATTGCCGCCGAAGCCAACGAACGCAACCTCAACTCCACCGTGCACGGCCTCAACTACGTCACCTCCGAACTTCGCAAGAACGTCATGAAGACGCGCATGCAGCCGGTTAGCCAGCTTTTCGACAAGCTCCCGCGCATCGTTCGCGACGTTTCCAAGGAAATGGGTAAGAAAATCCGCCTGGAAACCCAGGGCGGCAACACCGAGCTGGACAAGACGCTGCTCGAAGCCATCAAGGATCCCGTCACCCATATCTTGCGCAATTGCATCGATCACGGCGTCGAGCTGCCGGAGAAACGCGCCGCGAACGGCAAGCCCGAAGAAGGCACCGTCTCCGTCCGCGCGTTCCACGAAGGTGGCAACTTCCATCTGGAAATTGCCGATGATGGCGCGGGTATCGACTCCCGCCGCGTGAAAGAAAAAGCCCTGTCCAAGGGACTGGTGACTCCCGCGCAAGTCGAAAAAATGACCGAGGCCGAAATCATGGATCTGATTTTCCTCCCCGGCCTCTCTACCGCCGAAAAAGTCACCAACGTTTCCGGGCGCGGAGTGGGCATGGACGTGGTAAAGACCAACATCGAGCGCATCGGCGGCCGTGCAAAAATCGACAGCGAGCAGGGGCGCGGCACCATCATGCGCCTGCAAATTCCCCTGACCCTTGCGACTATCCCCGCGCTCACTGTAGTCAGCGGCAAATCCGTCTTCGCCATTCCCCAGGCTGCCCTCGTCGAAATGATCGGCTTGGACGCGGATAATGCCGGCAAGCACATCGAAAGCATCGATGGCACCTCGGTGTTCCGTTTCCGCGGAACCGTGCTCCCACTGCTCAATCTCCGCGAAGAGTTGCGCCTGAAAGACAGCGCGCGCGCCGGAGTCAGCACCCTCAACCTGGTGGTCGTCCGCACCGAAGGCCGCCAAATCGCTCTCCAGGTGGACGCCGTCCGCAGCACCGAAGAAATCGTCATCAAGCCGCTCGACAAGCGCTTCAAAATCATCGCGCTCTATGCTGGCGCGGCGGTGCTCGGCGACGGCCGCGTCGCCCTGATTCTGGACGTTGCCGCCCTCGCGCGGCGCGCCGGTGTGGTTGCCACTCCGCAGGTGCGCGCTGAGTTGGCGGAAACCGGGCAGCGCAAAGAGAAGCTCACTTTACTTCTCCTCGGCGGTCCTGATGGAGAACGCCTGGCCATGCCGCTCGACCGCGTGCAGCGCCTGGAAGAATTCGATGCCTCCGCGAAAGAGCCGCTCGCCGGCCAGTTCGTGATGCAGTATCGCGGGGACATCCTCCCCGTCGTGGAGCTCGCCGATCTGCTCGACGAACGCCGTGCCAGGCGCCGCACCGAAGAAGGGCTGCATCCCCCGCAACCCGGAGAAAAAATCTTCGCCGTGGTCGTCAAAAGCGAACAGCGCAAGGAAGTGATCCTGCAAGTGCACCGCATCCTCGGCATCGTGAAGATGGAAATCGACAACCTCAATCCACCCAGCCGCCCCGGCGTTCGCGGCACGCTCGTCGTCCAGGAACGCGTCACCGAGTTGCTGGAAATCGAAACCCTGCTCGCGAAAATGCCAAACGGAAGCGCTGCGCAAGAAGTTTTGCTCCCGGCGGAGGCGGAAACCACCCATGGCAGCTAACCAGAAATACGCCACATTTCATTTAAACGGCATTTGTTTTGGCGTGCCCATCGAAAAAGTCCAGGAAGTTCTGGAGTTCCAGGAAATTACGCCCGTCCCGCTCTCTCCGCCGGTGCTCCCGGGCATCATCAACCTGCGCGGGCAAATCCTCACCACCATCGACCTGAAAACCAGGCTGGAGCTTGCGGCAAACGAATCGCAGGAGCCGCCCATGATGATCGTGGTGCGCACCAGCGAGGGCCCGATGAATCTGATCGTCGACAAAATCGGCAGCGTCGTGGATGTGGATCCCGCTCAATTCGAAAAGCCCACCGAAACCCTTAACCCCCGCGTGCGCTCCGTCACCTCGCACGTCTGCAAACTCGATGGCCCGCTGCTCCTCGTGCTGGACACCGAAAAAATCATCGACCTGGCGGAGCAGCCGGTTCCGCTCCTCCCCGCGGGAGCCCCGCAGCACACCGCAAAATTGCTGGCGCATTAAATTGGCCTGTCGCGCCGCGAACAATTGAAGGAATCAGGTTTTTGCTGTTCTTAACAATCGAAAAGGAAAAGGGAGAAAGAAATGAAGCTGAAAATCGGAGCCAAGCTGGGAGTCGGTTTTGGAATTATTCTCATTCTGATCGTCGTAAGCAGCGTTCTCAGCTATGTGCGCCTGTCCGCGATCGAACAGAAGTCCAGTTACATCACGGAAGTTCGCGTTCCCACCATCGAAGCCGCGGGATACCTGCAGGATCGGCTCGATTACACCGGCTCCAAGGCTCGTCACGCCATCCTCGCGGGCACCGATGCCACCCGGCGCGCTAAAGCGCAACAGGCCTTTGACAGCGGATGGTCGGCCATCGACCAACAATTAACGAGGCTCAATGAACTCTCTCCGCGCTGGACAAATCAAGCAAACAAGGACCACTTGGCCAAAATCAAAGAAGATCTTCCAAAAGTGCGGAAAATGCAACAGGCCACCATGGACGCCGCGGCCGGCAATAGCCGCGACGCCATTGTTTCTGCCGGAAACGAGTACGCAGACAAAGTCACTCCTTTCCTCGACGAAACTGGCAAGTCTCTCAATGACATGGTGCAGTCCTTTTCCGAACAGGTCAAAACAGAATCGCAGCAACTGGAAGCCGCCAACCGTCAAACGGTGTGGACTCTGATCGTCTCAGCGGTGCTGGCCCTGGGGGTCGGCATTGTGATTTCCATCTTCCTGAGCCGTAAGATCTCCGGCGCCACCACCGCAGTCCTCCGCCAGGCGGAAGCCATTGCCGCGGGCGATTTAAGCATGGAGGAGCTGAAAATCACCATCCAGGACGAATTGGGCGATCTCACAACAGCGATCAACCAGATGCAATCGAGCCTCAAAGACGTGATCGAATCCATCGCCGAGAGTTCCCAGAACGTCGCCAACGCCAGCGAGGAATTTTCCGCCGTCAGCCAGCAAATTAGCGCCAACTCCGAAGAAACTTCCGCGCAAGCCAACGCCGTCAGCAATGCAACCGAGCAGGTCAATCGTGGACTGCAGACCGTGGCCACCGCCACCGAAGAAATGAGCGCTAGCATCCAGGAGATTGCCAAGAACGCAACCGAAGCAGCCAAGGTTGCCGACAGCGCTATGCGCACAGCCACGGAAACCAATGCCGTAGTGACCAAGCTGGGAGACTCCAGCGCGGAAATCGGCCAGGTGATTAAAGTAATCACCTCGATCGCCCAAAAAACGGACTTGCTGGCACTGAACGCCACGGTGGAAGCCGCGCGTGCGGGCGAAGTCGGCGCCGGATTCGCGGTCGTAGCCAACGAAGTGAAAGAACTGGCCAAGCAGACCGCGGCAGCCACCGAAGACATCAGCCGCAAGATTGAAGCCATCCAGGCCGACGCCAAGAGCGCCGTGACCGCAATCGGTTCGATCAGCGGTGTGATTGGCCAGGTCAACAGTATTTCCGGCACGATTGCCGCAGCCGTTGAAGAGCAAGCCGCCACTACCAACGAGATGTCCCGCAATGTCGCGGAAGCCGCCAAGGGCGCGGGCGAAGTGGCGCAAAACATTCAGGGCGTGGCGCAAGCGGCGCAAAGCACCTCGCACGGTGCCACCGATTCGCAGAAAGCCGCCAAAAGCCTGGCGCAAATGTCCACGCACCTGCGCGAACTCGTCGGCCGCTTCAAGCTGGACACCAACAAGCGCCCCACCAACGGCCAAGCCAGCAAACCAACCCGTTCCGCGCAATATGCAGATCAAACCGGGCAACGCGAAGAAGAGTTCGCGATGAAATAGTCGCGCGCGTTGCCGCACACTGACTCCAAAAAAAGTACGTGGCAAATTAAATCAGAACAGAGGTACCAACAATGTTCAAAAAATGGAATCTAACGCAAAAAGTTATCGTTTCGATTTCCGCCGTCTTGATTGTCACCTCGCTCCTCAGCTTCTGGATCACTCGCGAACGCGTTAACCGTCAGGCCGAGGAAGCTTTCCGGGACAAGGTGCGCCAGATTACCGGCATGGCCACCGCCACGCGCGAATGGTATTCCGCCAACCTCGGCAAACTCGTCCCCAACCAGGATTTCAAACATATCGAACAGGTCCCGGTCGTGGTCGCCTGGAAAGTGGCTCAGCAATACGCGCAAAGCGCCGGAATGGAATTCAAGACGCCCTCGCCACACCCGCGAAATCCCCACAACGCTCCAGACGAGTTTGAACAACGCGCCCTCACGCAATTCGAGCAGCACGTGGACCTCAAGGAGTACTCCGAACGCGTGACCGAAAATGGCCGGGAGTGGATGCGTTACGCGCAGCCCGTGCGAACCACTCAAGATTGCCTGTTCTGTCATGGCGATCCCGTGGGCGCCAAAGATCCGTTCGGTTACGCAAAGGAAGGAATGAAGGTCGGAGAATTGCGGGGCGCATTTTCCGTGAAGGCCCCGGTGGATGAGTTGCTCGCCAACGCAAGCTCGAATTCGCGGATGCTCTTCCTGACCAGCTTGTTCACCCTGCTGGCGGCTTGCCTCGCGGTCGTCCTGGTCATTCGCAGCACGGTCATCAAGCCGCTGCTTGGCATTAAGAAGCTGCTCCAGAGCCTGGCTGACGGAGATCTCACGCAACGAATGGACTTCACCAACAAGGACGAAGTGGGCCAGATGGGAGAAGCGCTGAATGCGACGGTCGGAAGGATATCGCAAGTCATCAGGGAGATTGGCGAGGAGTCGGTCAACGTCGCCAACGCCAGCGAGGAATTTTCCGCCGTTAGCCAGCAGATCAGCGCCAACTCGGAAGAAACTTCGGCTCAAGCGAACGCTGTCAGCAACGCCACCGAACAGGTCAATCGCGGGCTGCAGACTGTAGCCACCTCCACCGAAGAAATGAGCGCCAGCATCCGCGAAATCGCCAAGAATACCACCGAAGCCGCCAAAGTCGCCGACAGCGCCATGAGGACCGCGCTCGAGACCAACGCGGTCGTCGCCAAGCTCGGAGAATCCAGCGCCGAAATCGGCCAGGTGATCAAGGTAATCACGTCAATTGCCAGAAGACAGATTTGCTGGCGCTGAATGCCACAGTGGAAGCCGCGCGCGCGGGCGAAGTCGGCGCCGGGTTCGCTGTTGTCGCCAACGAAGTGAAGGAACTCGCGAAACAGACCGCGGCCGCCACCGAAGACATCAGCCGCAAGATCGAAACCATCCAGTCAGACGCAAAAGGTGCGGTGAAAGCAATCGGGTCGATCAGCGCAGTGATCGGCCAGGTGAACACAATTTCTTCCACTATCGCTACCGCCGTCGAAGAGCAATCCGCCACCACCAACGAAATGTCGCGCAACGTAGCCGAAGCCGCCAAGGGCGCCGGTGAAGTGGCGCAAAACATTCAAGGCGTAGCGGAGGCGGCGCAAAGCACTTCCCATGGGGCCACCGATTCGCAGAAAGCCGCCAAAAGCCTGGCGGAGATGTCTACCCACCTTCGCGAACTCGTCGGCCGCTTCAAGTTGGAAGAAAACCGCGTCACCACCCAGAAACGTTCGGACAAGCGAGCCTCGCGCGCCGCGAAATCTGAAGAGCGCGAAGAAGAATTTGCGATCAAATAGACGTGCCGCAGCCGCCGCGCGCTAATCCAGCTTCTTCCGCGCGAAATAAAACAGCGAAGCCGCCAGCAGCAGGAACATGAACGTCCCAAAAAGATTACTGGTCGCCAACGGCCCCAGCAGCTTCGGGCCAAGCGAGAAAAGGTCCGGGCGCCACGGCAAACGCAGCACCGCCGAAAACCAGTGCGGCACGTGATTCGCGATTTCCGGGTCCTGCAAAAGCGTAATGCCAATTCCCAGCAGGCCAAACACACCTCCGGCCGCGATCAAGCCGCTGGAATAAAGCGCCCCAGGGCTGGCCTCGCTGCTGCCCTCCGGCTTTTCCTTCATCGACGCCTGTACCGCCCACGCCACTAATCCCCCGGCGAACATCGTGGCCGTAGTCGCAATGGAAAGATAAAGTCCCGTGGCGAACGCAAGCGAGCGCACCCCCAGCACCTCAATCGCGATCACCATCGCCACGCCCATCAACACCAGCCGCCACGGCAGCCTTTGCGTCAGTATCCCGCTGATCACCGTCGCCATCAGGCGCGCTTGCGGTGCCGGCGCTTTGTCGCTGCCGATGCCTTGCGCCCACTGGTATTCGATCTTCTGCGCGTCGTTGTCGTACAAATATTCCCCGTCTGGAATCACGCTGGAACCAAGCGCATTGATCAGCGTGTAGCTCTTATCCTTGTATACAAACGACTGCCGCTCGATTTTCGCGCCGGTAGGCAGCGCCGAAATGCTCACGGGAATTTCCGTGGGGATATATTTCTCCAGGCCCTTGTTCATCAGGTTCAACGTCCCGCCGATCGCCACGGTGGAAACGGTCACGCCGATCAGCAATCCCATCTGCTGCCAGAACGGCGTGGAGCCCACCAGAAAGCCGGTCTTCAGATCCTGCGAAGTGGCTCCGGCGATCGCGGACGCGATGCACACCACGCCGCCGATCATCAGCGCCAGCACCGCATAGTTCGGCGCCGTCCATCCGGCAAGCAGAAAAATCGCGCACGTGGCCATCAACGTGGCGATGCTCATGCCGCTGATCGGATTCGAAGAGTTGCCCAGCAAACCGCTGATGCGGCTGGCCACCGTCACGAACAGGAACCCGAACACCACCACAAAAACTGCGGCGAACAAATTCTGGTACCACAGCGTCCCAGCGCCCTTCATCGGATGGAACGTCAGCAGCATCCACATCATCACCACGATCAGGGCGGACCCCACAATCACCCAACGCATCGGCGTGTCTTCTTCCGTGCGGCTCACCGCCCCGGTTGCTTCGCCGCTCTGTGAACGCACATCCTTCAGCCCCGCGCGCAGCGCGCTGATGATCGTTGGCAAAGTCCGCAACAGCGTGATCAATCCAGCCGCGGCCACGGCCCCCGCTCCCATCGGGCGAATGTAGCTGCGCCACATGTCGTCCGGCGTCATCAGCGGTATGGGAATCGTGGATGGATACAGCGGCGTGTTCCCTGCAAGCTGGCCGTAAAATTTGATCGTTGGCATGATCACCAGCCAGGAAACAATGCCGCCCGCAAATAAAATCCCCGCCACCCTTGGGCCGATGATGTATCCCACGCCCAGATATTCCGAAGTGATGTCCGCGCGAAAACTGGCGCCGGGATACCAGCGGGGCTGCCCATCCGGCTGTTCCGTCCACACCAGCATGGTCTTCATCAAAAACGTGTATGCGCCGCCGAGGCCCAATCCCCAGAACACCCGCCCGGCAAACGATCCGCCTTTTTCGCCCGCCACCAGTACGTCCGCGCACGCCGTTCCTTCAGGAAAACTCAAATTCCCATGTTCTTTAACGATCAGTTGTCGGCGCAGCGGAATCATAAACAGCACGCCCAGCCAGCCGCCCAGCAGCGCCATCGGAAAAATCCGCCAGAACGTGAACTCCGATCCAAATCCCAGAAAAATCAGCGCCGGCAGCGTGAACATCACTCCGGCTGCCAGCGATTCCCCGGCTGACCCGGTGGTCTGCACGATATTATTTTCCAGAATCGTAGACCGCCCGAACGCGCGCAGAATGCTGATCGAAAGAACCGCGATCGGGATCGAAGCGGAAACCGTTAGCCCTGCTCGCAAGCCCACGTAAACGGAAACCGCGCCGAACAGCAGCCCAAAGATGCCGCCGAGCACCACCGCGCGCAGCGTAAATTCTTTGAGATTTTCCGAAGTGGGCACATACGGACGAAATTGCCCTTCTGTTGCCGCAAAGTTCCGTGGACGGTCGCTCACCGTGTCCTCCTGGATTACGGATGCAAAGGTGCAAAAGGAAACTTGTGTGAAGGGATTATGACCCAGCGGGCATGCCGCGGCAAAGGCCTTCGTAAAATCAACGCGCCCGGTTACGAAAAATCTCAGCCCTATTTTCTGGTCAGTTTCACGCGCCCGAAGGGTGTCCGCTTCCCGTGGGCTTCTCCATCCATAACCCACCGCCAGGTGTCCGAACTCTTGTCGTAAACAAACGTCGTATAAAAGTTGCTGCCGTCTGCGCCTTTGAACAGAAACAAGATTTCATCGCCATTTCGTTTTCCATGGGCGATGCCCTGAGCGGACAATCCTCCGCCACTCGTCGAATCCAGCCACAAACAGTTGTATTGGCTCCTTGCTTCGTCCCACTCCAGAAACACGATCGCCTCGTACGCGGGCTGCCCCTGCGCATTCTTCTCGCGAGACGTTTCGTGCAGCCGCACATATTCGTGGTTCAGCACCCACTCCGCCTCCACATCGTGCGTGGTCTCATGTCCGGCTAGCGTCCCCTGCAAAGTCCACGCCCCGGTCATATGATCCAGTAAAGCATCGCGCCCCGCCGGCGCGGCCTGTTGCCCCAACGCAGCAAACGAAACCGCCAGCAACACCGCAAATATGCCCACCGTTATTTTCATCGCGAATTCTCCGTAGAGCGAAGAAGCAAGGCCCGCCAAAAACCATAAACCAAAGCCGCCCGATCATATAGCCATCGTCCCGCCCATTGGCAAAAATGTTGCGTTGCGTACTCTTGACAATTATTTAAATCACCCGTAAGTTCAACAGAATAAAAGTACCCAGGTTGCCAACAGCGACCAAAACCGCGCCGCCCCAGTCGGAGAGCTTCGTCTGCACGTTTTTGGCTTCGACCGGATCCCGTGCCCGGAACGCCGTTCCGCAGTAGTGGGAGAGCCAACGTGTCTTCTCGCCGCATCCTGCTTCTCTTTGTGCCCATCCTTCTGTGCACGCTCTATTTCCCCTCCAGGAAGATCCTCGCTGGTGACGACTGGCTCCCCATCGATCCCGCCGACCTCAAAATGACCACCGAGCCCAAAGCCCCCGGCGCGCCCGCCATCTACCTCTACCGCCAGGTTGACCGCAAGGAATCTGGGCGTGTGAATCACACCGAAGCCTATTATTTTCGGATAAAGATTCTGACGGAGGACGGGCGCAAATACGGCAACATCGAAATTCCTTATCTGAAGTCCGTCGGAGGAATCAGCAACATCCGCGCGCGGACGATTCATCCGGATGGAACTGTCCTGAACTTCGACGGAAAGATTTTTGAGAACACCATCGTCAAATCAAAGACCCTCAGGTACCAGGCTAAAACCTTAACCATGCCCGACGTACAGGTGGGCAGCATCGTCGAATATCGCTTCATTTACGATTTGCGAGACAACTATGTCTTCCGCTCTTACTGGACCGTCAGCGCCGATTTGTTCACCCAAAAAGCCGTATTCTCTTTCAAGCCTTACGAGAACTATGACTTGCAGTGGAACATGCCGGCTGGATTGCCCGCGGGCACCGTGCCTCCGAAAAGTGACCAGGGCATCATTCGCATGACGTCCGAGAATGTGCCGGCATTCCAGACCGAAGACTTCATGCCGCCCGAGCACGAATTGAAATTTGAAGTCAATTTTGTCTATAGCCAGGACGGCTTCGAGAAAGATCCCGATCGCTTCTGGAAGAAATACGGCAAGAAACACTTTGACGAAGCTGAAAAATTCATGGACAAGCGTAAGGCCATGGAGCAGGCCGTCGCCCAGATCGTTTCGCCCTCGGACTCGGCCGACACGAAATTGCGCAAAATCTATGCGCGCTGCCAACAGGTGAAAAATCTCAATTTCGAGAAAGCCCAGGAAAGGGCCAGCTACCAGAAGCTGAAGAACGACAATGTCGAAGATGTCTGGAAAAACCAGGTTGCTTATGGCGGCGACATTAATCTGCTCTTCCTCGCTTTGGTTCGCGCCGCGGGTTTCGAAGGCTACTACGTCCGCCTTTCCGGCCGCAGCGAATACTTCTTCAAGCCGCAGCGCATGAATACGTCGGAACTGGATGCGGACGCCGTGCTCGTTAAGGCCGATGGCAAGGATATTTTCCTCGATCCCGCCACTAAATTTGCCCCCTACGGACTCTTGCCTTGGCCGGAGACCGGCGTTACCGGACTTCGTCTGGATAAGCAGGACGGCACCTGGGTTCAGACGCCAATCCCGGACAGCGCAACCTGTAAAATCATAAGACAGGCTGATCTGACTCTGACCGATGACGGCGCTCTGGAGGGAACCGTCACCGAAACCGCCACTGGCCTCGAAGCTCTTCGCCTACGTTTGGGCGAGAGGTTCAACGACGATACCCAACGAAAAGAAAATCTCGAGCAGGGACTGAAATATACCATTCCGGTGACCGCCGAAGTGGAGTTAAAGAACCAGCCCGATTGGAACAGTTCCGGCGAACAACTCGTGTTCAAATACGACGTCCAGATTCCTGGCTGGGCGACTTCGGCGGGAAAACGCGAGTTGCTGCCGCTCGGGCTATTCTCCGGCGCGCACAAGCACACTTTCGAACACGCACAGCGCACCTACGCCATCTATTTTCCTTATTACTTCCAGACGGAAGATCGCATAACCATCAAGCTTCCCTCGGGATGGAAGGTCGAGAGCCTTCCGAAAGAGACGCGCGTCGACGCGAAAGCCGCTGAATATCGCATTGTTGTTGCTAGCCAGGCGGATGATCTGCAGGTCACCCGTACATTCCGCAGTGATATATTGCTGCTCCAGCAATCCTTCTATCCAACTCTGCGCACCTTCTACCAGCAGATGCGCTCTGGAGATGATGCGCAAGCGGTGCTGCAACCGGGGGCCAGCAGTGCAGCCATTCAATAAATCCGCGCAATCCACTTGGGGCGTGGCATGCTTGCTCATCACCGTCGCGTATTTAGCCTTGTCCGCCAGACCCGCCAGAGCGTCTTCGGACGCTCCACCGTGGATGCATGCCTTGACCAGTATTCCTCTGCCAGATCACGATGAAAAAACTGACGCCCTTCTCCTGTACTCTGAGGAAATTGTCACGGTGCAGGGAAACGGCAAGATCAAGCGGGTGACTCGCCAAGTCTATCGAATCCTCCGGCCCGGTGGTGAAAGGTATGGAATCGTCGTGGCCTTTTCGACCTCTCAACACAAAATTTTGAGCGTCCACGGGTGGTGCATCCCGGCCAGCGGAAAGGATTTTGAGGTCAAGGATAAGGATGCCGTGGAGTCCGCTGCTCCCGACGTGCCTTATGGCGAACTCGTCAGCGAGGTTCGTGCCAAAATCCTGAAAATCCCGGATTCGGAACCTGGTAGCGTGGTCGGCTCTGAAATCGAACAGGAGGAATCTCTTTTCGTATTGCAGGATGACTGGTCGTTTCAGAGAACGGTCCCCGTGCGGGAAGCTCGTTACACCTTGCAACTTCCCTCCGGTTGGGGATACCAGGCGGCGTGGGTCAATTCTAGCGAACTCAAACCGGCTTCAACGGGAAACAACCAGTGGCAATGGGTTGTAAGCAACGTGAAAGAAATTCGCCATGAACCGGAGATGCCACCTTGGAATGGAGTTGCGGGACACATGATCGTCTCGTTGATTCCTCCGGATGGAACCAGAAAAGGCTTCGTCACATGGTCGGAGATGGCTAAATGGAGTTCAACTCTTGCGCAGGGAAAACGAGACCCTTCTTCAGAGATTACGCAGAAAGTGGCGGAGTTGACTGCGGGGAAGACAGACACCACCGCGAAGATGCAAGCAATCGCCGACTACGTCCAACGGAACATTCGATACGTGGCGATTGAGTTGGGAATCGCCGGCTGGCAACCCCACGCGGCGAAGGACATTTACAGCAATCAGTATGGCGATTGCAAAGACAAAGCCACTCTCACTAGCGCCATGCTCAGACAAATCGGCGTGGACTCCTATTACATCTTCGTTCACACCGCCCGAGGATGGGTTATCGCCGCTTCTCCCCCGGAACGTTCCTCCTTCAATCACGCTATTCTGGGAATTCGCCTGCCTGACGACGTGAAAGATCCTTCCTTCCAGGCGATTTATGTTCATCCCGCCCTGGGACGAATCTTGATCTTCGATCCTACTGATGTGATGACGCCCCTGGGGAGCCTTCGCGGCCCCCTACAGGGAAATTATGGCTTGCTGGCAACGTCGGACGGCGGCGAGTTACTAGAACTTCCGATTCTTGCCCCGCAAGCCAGCGGAATTCGCCGCTCCGCCAAGTTGACCTTGACCGGTACCGGCACGTTGAGCGGCGAGGTCATCGACATGCGCTATGGGGATTATGCCAGTCTCCAACGCCACGCATACCTCGACATGAAGAAAAAAGAAGACCAGATCAAGCCCATCGAGACGTTGCTCTCGCAATCTCTGGGGACTTATCAAATTACCAAGGCCACGATTGCCAATCTGGACGTGCGCGATGCCCCTTTCAACTTGAGTTATTCTTTCATCGCTTCCGGATACGCCAAGTCCGCCGGCGACCTTTTGCTCGTCCGCCAACGCGTCCTGGGAGAAAAGTCCAGCGACATCCTGGAGAAGAAGGAGCCGCGAAAGTATCCCGTGGAATTCGAAGGACCTCGCAAGGATGCGGATCGCATTGAGATTGTCTTGCCCGATGGCTATCAGGTGGACGAGTTGCCGCCGCCGGCAGATGTGGACTATCCGTTTGGCAGTTACCATAGCAAAACGGAAGTGCAGGGGAAAACACTCGTCTATACGCGAACCTTCGAAATCAAGGAAGTAAGCGTGCCGCTGGATAAAATAGACGACCTGAAGCAGTTCTACCGCATCATCGGCAGCGACGAGCGCGGCACCGCCGTCCTCAAAGCCGCGCATTAGAAACCGCCGCAAGCACAAAACAGCGAAGCCACCCCGAGTCCTACGACCGCGGGCAAACAAAAGTAATCGTCGAAGGCGGCCGCAGCGCGCTCCACCGGTGACGCAACCGCCGAGGCGCGGCTTCCACCATGGCCGCCAGCAGTGGCTGCGCGCGATCGAAGGGAATCGTCAAGCGAAACAGGTCGGCGCGCCGGCCGTGCGAATATTTTTCGTAGCGCGGCCCGGAACTTCGCGCAAAATCCGTAAGCACCCCCCACGCCGACGTTTTGCTGAAAAGTTTTTTCGACCCCGCCTCTTGCGCCGTGATCTCCACCACGCTCCGCTGCGAGCCCCCGCCGCTTTCGAACAGCACCGCCGTCGCACTCGCCGGATCAAACGCGCGCGATGGATCGTCTTCCGGAAAAGGAGCCACCAGCGTCTGTACTTCCGCCAGCTCCGCGCTAACCGGCTCCCACCAGTAGTGATATCCGTTATAAACCACCGCGCCCGTGCGAAAAATCCGCTGCACCCGCTCCGGATCTTTGCCGACCACGCTGACCACCATGTCCGCCAGCTCATTCAGCCGGAACGTTTGTTTCACCACCGGCCGCATGCTCACATAGCCAGCATCGTCCTCGGCATAGCGAACCCCAATTTCCTGCGGCAAAGCCATGCAATCACCCTCACCATTCCCAACCTGAGCGCCTTCCGCGAAAGTTGGGTCTTGGGTCACTCCGTGTAGCGCGGCGCCTTCAGGCCGGCATCTTGGGTTCAAAAAAGAAAATACCGCAATCTCATCCTGAGAGGAGCGCCCCTTGCGACGAAGGATCTCAACCGGTCCGCAACGCAACACGCCAACAACGTCCAAACCACCTCACCCCAACTTACTAAGCTTTTCCCGCACTCGATCGCTCAGCGCCTTCCCGTCCACCGCTTTGCCTGTCAACGCTTCCTTCGCCGCCTTCACCACCGCGCCCATATTCTTGATCGACGTCGCGCCCACATCCGCAATGGCTTTCTCGATCGCCGCATCCATCTCCGCATCCGAAGCCCCCGCGGGCAAATACGATTCCAGCACCTTCAATTCGCTGGTCTCCTTGTCCACCAGGTCCTGCCGCCCGCCCTTCCCAAACTGGTCGATGGATTCCCGCCGCTGTTTCGCCAGCGATTGCAGCAACTGGATCGATTCCGCCGCATCGAGCGGCCGCATCTTTTCCACTTCCTTCAACTGAAACGCGGATTTCACCATGCGCAGCACGCTCAACCGCAACTCGTCCTTCGCCTTCATCGCCGTCACAATATCTTTCTGAATCTGTTCAGACACGGTCATAGCAAGCTCCCTTGTAAAAACTATAGCAGACGCCCTTCCCAACTCGGATTCCCATCTCACATTCCGTCGCTCCCGAACACGCGCTTGGGTGCCCCACCCTCGGGTGTGTAAAGTTGGGTCTTGGTTTTTCCCATCCGAGTCCTTACGGGGCAGTCGTTCAGTTTTCACAGAAGTTCTGAAACCTGTCGATGGAGTTGCTGGTTAGGGGGGCGGAGCTTCAGCTCCTGTGTGGCAACTTGTTTTAGCACTCGAAATGTAGTGGCGGGTCTTTAGACCCGTCTCTCTTGGGTTCCTCTTGGTTTGATTCTCCGTTCCAGTTTTAAAAAACAAAAACACGTCATTACGAACGAAGTCCGCGCAGTGAGGAATTCCTCTTCGATCCATCCGCCTCCTTAAATTCACTAAAGCAAATCCGGGCTTCTTCTCCCAGGGGGTCGGAGCTTCAGCTCCGACATTCAGGACCAAGCAAAACCGGGCTTTAGCCCCTGGGGACTCTTCGCTTCTTCTTCCGCCAAACTCCCCGCCAAACCGCTCCGTTTGACACAACCAAACCCGCACAGTAACTTGGAATGTTTCGAAAACCTGGGAAGAGACCGCCGGATACGCAGGCGGCTTTTACCCCGAAAAGAGGACAGATGAAAGTCATCGTAGCGGACAAAATCAGCGACCGTGGCGTCGAGCTCCTGAAAGAAACGGGCTGGAAGATCGTCCAGACCACCAAGGACACGCTCGCCGGCGAATTGGCGGATGCGGACGCGCTAATCGTTCGCAGCGCTACAAAAGTAACCCCGGAATTAATGGACAAAGCCCCGAAGCTCCGCGTAGTCGGCCGCGCCGGCGTCGGCGTGGACAACATCGACCTGGACGAAGCCACCAAGCGCGGAATCCTCGTCATGAGCACTCCCGGCGGAAGTTCCGTCAGCGTTGCCGAACACACCTTCGCCCTTCTGCTCGCGCTCGTCCGCCAGGTTCCAAAATTTGACGCCTCCATGCGCGAAGGAAAGTGGGAAAAATCTTCTTCCGGCGCCGAAGTCCGCGGCAAAACCATCGGTCTCATCGGCCTGGGCCGCATCGGCGGCGAAGTCGCCATTCGCGCTAACGCCTTCGACATGCGCGTCCTGGCCTTCGATCCGTACATCAGCGAAGCTGCCGCGAAGGAATATTCCGTCGAGCTTGTTCCCCTGGGAAAACTTCTCGAAGAGAGCGATTTCATCTCCCTGCACACCGCGGTCACTCCGCAAACAAAAAACTTCGTGAACGCGGAGACCATCGCCAAAATGAAAAAAGGCGTGCGCATCCTCAACGCCGCGCGCGGTGAACTCATCAACGAAGCCGATCTCGCGGTAGCCCTGAAAAGCGGCCAAGTAGCCGGCGCCGGCCTGGATGTCTTCGCCGAAGAGCCGCCGAAAAATTCGCCAGTCATCGGCTTGCCGAACGTGATCTGCACCCCGCACGTTGCAGGCTCGACCGCGGAAGCTCAGGAAGAATTGGGCAACCAGGTTGCCGTTCAGGTCCGGGACTATCTCTCCGAAGGCATCATCCGCAACGCCGTCAATTTGCCCGCGCTCTCGCCGGAGCAATACCGCCGTGTGCGTCCATACCTCGCGCTCGCCGAACGCCTTGGCTCCTTGGTTTCGCAGGCCGCCGCCACTCGCCCAGCCCGCGTAAAGATTCGCTATGCTGGAGAAGTAACCGAAGTCGGCACGCACCTCTTGCGCAGCGCGGTCCTCGCCGGTCTCCTCAACGCTATCCTCGACGAAAAAGTGAACGTCGTGAATGCCCCGTCGATTGCGGCTGCCCGCGGCCTCAGCGTCGAAGAAGAAACTCACTATCGCGAGCATGGATTTAAAAACACACTCGAAGTCTCGGCGCTCTCCGGCAAGCCCGGCGCGCAGGGCTTCAGCGCCGAAGGCACCGTGCTGCATGACGGCTCGCCCCGCGTCATCAATATCGACGGCATCCCGCTCGAAGCGCAGTTGGACGGCACCATGCTCTACCTGCGCAACAACGACAAACCCGGCGTGATCGGTCACGTGGGCACCACCCTCGGAAAGCACGGCGTGAATATCGCCACCTTCGCCCTCGGCCGCCGCGAAGCCACCGTCGGCGCCGAAGCCGTCTCCTTGGTACGCCTGGATGGAAAAGTTTCCGAAGATATTCTCGGTCCCATCCGCGAGCACGCAGCCATCACCGAAGCCAAGCTGATCCATCTCGACTAAAGCCAGCAGGCAAGGTGAGGCCCGGCCGCCGGCTTGGGTCATCCCACGGTGCCGCCGCGCCTTCAGGCCGGCATCTTGGTTCCCGCAACCATAAAAAAAATCGCTGCGTTGTTATCCTGAGGAGCGTCTTTGCGACGAAGGGATCTCAAACGTCCGCGCCAGCGAGAACCCAACAAGGCGCAAACCATCTCACCGCCTCTTCGCTGGTACACTCCACAACAGCTGTGCTAACCTACAAATGCGCCTAAACCCCTTTTAGGCACATGTCGGGGCGTAGCGAAGCCTGGTTATCGCGCCTGGTTCGGGACCAGGAGGTCGGTGGTTCAAATCCACTCGCCCCGACCAATTCCCCCAAATTTCCGTAGTGGCAAGCCTTCAGGCTGGTTCCAAACTCCCGGCTTCTTCTTCGGGGTGCCGCACCCTGAGCGCACTTTGCGAACGCCGTTGTAGCGCCGCGCCTTCAGGCCGGCATCTTGGGTTTCTCACGATGACTCACGTCGGCAACCGTTCCCCAATCTTCACCAACTCCCCCGATTCCACCTCCGGCAACGCCCCAATATCATCTCCCGCCCGCCCACGCGTGACCCTGCTCAACACCGCCTCCAGCAGCGGGGTAACTTGCCCCAACTGCCGCATCCGTATCATGAAATCCCATAGCGGCTCAAACTTCTTCCATCCTGCCGCATAAAAGAAATGTTTCGCCTGATGTTTCACCGTCCCATGCCGCAGCGACGCCCGCGCAATCGAACTCCACCGGTAAAACTCTCCATACGCCCAGTCATATCCTTTTTTCAGCGCCTCCGGCTTCAGCCGCGCAGGCCTGTACACCACCTGCCGCGTGTCATACAAATTCCAGTCGCTCGTCACGATCCGCCCTTCGCCAACCATCCGCGCATAAAGCTTCGTCCCAGGGTACGGCGTCTGAATATGAAACGTCGCCGTGGTGATGCCCTGCTCAATCGCCCAGTCCACCGTGCGCCGGAATACGTCTTCGCCATCGTCGTCCATGCCAAACACAAAACTGCCATTGATCATGATGCCCAGCGAGTGCAACCGCTCCGTCACCGCTTTATAATCCCGCCCAAGATTCTGCCGTTTGTTGCTGCGCGCCAGATTTTTGCACTCAGCGTTTCGAAACCGACAAAAATACTGCGTAGCCCCGCTTCCGGCCCCCGTTCGATCAGGTCGCCACGCAGAATCGAATCCACCGTGGCCGCGCCCTGAAACAGCCGCCTCATCCCGCGCATTCCCTCAAACAGCGCCTCCGCGAATCGCCGGTCGCCCAAAAGGTGATCGTCCAGAAAATACAGATGCCGCCCCGGCAGCCGCGCAATTTCCGCCAGCGCGTCGTCCACACGCTGCGTATAAAACCCGCGTCCTCCCTGAAAAAAAGCATCCTTATAACAAAAGTCGCAATGCTGCGGGCACCCCCGCGTCACCACAATCGAGTTGGGAACAAGGTAGCGGCCGCGGTGGATCAGATCCCGGCGCACGGGCGGCACTCGCTCCAGCGTGCGTCCCGTCGTGGACACATACACGCGCTCCACTCGGCCCTCGCGAAAATCCCGCAGGAATTGCGGAAATGTTTGTTCCCCCGATCCCAGAAAAATCACATCCGCATGCCCCGCGGCTTCATCGGGAAGGGAAGTCACGTGCAGCCCGCCAAGTCCGACAAAAATTCCCTTCGCCCGGTAGTGATCCGCAATGCGATACGCTCGGTACGCATTCGTGATGTACACCTGAATTAGCACCAGGTCGGGCTCATCGTCCATCCGCAAGGCCTCCACATGCTCGTCCACAAGCTCCGCGTCATCCTCCGGCCGCAGATACGCCGCCAACGTCGCCAGCCCCAGTGGCGGAAACAGCGAATACTTGATCGGCCGCCAGTACGGGCTCGTCGCCTCCGTAAGCGCTGGCAGTATCAGCTTCACCCGCAAACCCCGCTTCACGCATTTGTAGTCCATGGTGTAAAGTACTTTGTAATATGAAGTAAGCGGAATTGCAATCTGTTTCTCCCACGATTTGCCTCCTCAATTGGCGATACAGCGGTACTACCACGTCCAGGACCCGACCGGGTTCAATGCAAGTTCAATGCTTCCTTACTCCCTATTTTCACTTGACGCCCCTCTCCCTTCTGTTAAGCTCCCAATCCATTCGCTGTTTCTCTGTTCTCCTCGCCAGAGAGCAACGGTCATTCGGGCCCACGCAACTTAACGGCTGTGCAGATTCGCCTTGCGGTCTCAAGGTGATTTTTGGCCCCTGTCCGAAATCACTGTTTGCCGGATTCGTCCCTTCGCTCGAAGGCGAGTAGGCCACGCCGCGTCCCTGCGGCTTCGCCAGTGCAAAGTGTTGTAACACTGCCACCCCGTCCCTCGACCTGCCCCCATCGGAAAGGATCGCTGCCTCATGAACGTGCTCGTTCGCTCCGTCGCGCTTCTTTTGTTCGTTCTCTTCGCGATTTCCGCGCTGCCCGCATCGGCCACGCCTCCGCTCACCGGTAAGTACAAAATCACCGGCAGCGCCGATCAGGGCGCGCAAGTTCGTCTCACTGTCGAGCTCAATATCCTGAATCCCGGTGACACCGCGGTCACCGTCACCGGCGTTGCCATCCGCAGCGTTTCTTCCCCCGGCCAAATGGTAAGCGCAACCGCCAACGCCGCGATTCAGAGCCATTCCAGCGCGCAAATTTCCCTGCAGTTCCTCGTCCCCAAAAGCGATTTCACCGCCTGGTCTGCCGGCCCACACCAGCAATTCTTCGTCACCTTCCAGTCCACCGGCGGGAAATCCACCCTCGCTGACGTCCTGCTTCGGCGGACCCAACAATAAATAAAGGACGCGCTCATGCTCAAGAAACTCCTGCTCCTCTTCGCGCTACTTGCTTTTGCAGCACCGTTCGCCTGCGCGCAAACGCTCGGCACCATCAACACCATCGCCGGCGGCGAACCCAACAACGTCCCCGCCCTCTCGGTTAGCGTGGGCTATCCAAGCGCCGTGGCCAGGGATACTGCCGGAAATATCTACGTAGACTCGTTTTATCTTGGCGGAGCGGTATTCAAGATCGATCCCAACGGAATTCTCACCACCGTCGCGGGTAACGGCTCCATATTTTTTGCAACGACAGTGAATAATGGCGACGGCGGCTTGGCCACGAACGCCACGCTCGGTTACGTCTACGGCATCTATGTAGATGCATCCCAAAACATTTATATCGCCGACGGTCTTTACAACACCGTCCGTAAAGTGACTGCGTCCACCGGCATCATCACCACCGTCGCAGGTGGCGGTACCGTGTGCACGGCAGCGACAGACACCATCGGCGATGGCTGTCCTGCCACTTCCGCGATTCTCTCAGAACCGTACCAGATCGTTGCCGATGCCAACCAAAATCTCTTCATCGCCGATTCGGGCAACAATCGCGTACGCGAAGTCCTCGCTTCTTCTGGCGTCATTCAGACCGTCGCGGGCGGCGGCACCGGCTGCACCGCGCAAACCGACTCCGCCGGTGACGGTTGCACCCCCACGCAAGCAACCCTCAGCATCCCGACCGGCGTCTTCGTTGATGCCCACGGCAATTTGTTTATCTCGGATTCGGCCGACGACCGTATCCGCGAAGTCACCGCTTCTACGGGACTCATCCAGACCATCGCTGGTACCGGTGACGGTGCCTACAACGGCGACGGCATCCTTGCGACCACTGCCGACGTATATTATCCGGCTGGCCTTTTCGTCGATTCTTCCGGCAACGTCTTCTTTGCCGATGTGGACAACGAACGTATCCGCGAAATTGTCGCTTCCACCGGCTTTATTCAGACACTCGCAGGAGGGGGATCCGGTTGCACCGGCGAGACCGACACCTTCGGTGACGGCTGTCCCGCCAATGAAGCCTTCATGGTTCCATACGGCGTGGCTGTGGATGCCTCCAGTAACATATACATTGCAGACGAGGCCTTTTCGCTCGTTCGCGAGGTTGTCTCTTCCACCGGCATCATCCAGCCTTTTGCTGGCAACGGCAAAGCCAGCTTCAGCGGCGATGGTGGCCTCGCCAAAAATGCACAACTCTTCTACGCGTACGGCGTTGCCGCTGATGCCTCCGGGAACACCTACATCGCCGATCTCGATAACGAGCGCATTCGAAAAGTCACTGCCTCCACCGGCATCATCCAGACGGTCGCTGGCGGTGGCACCGGTTGCAACGCCCAGACCGACACAAATGGAGACGGATGTCCTGCCACTCAGGGTATTTTGAACGCACCTACCGCCGTTTTCGTCGATCACGCCGGCAACATTTTCATATCGGATTACAGCAACTCCCTCATCCGCGAGGTCTCCGCTTCCAACGGCATTATTTCAGTCGCCGCTGGCGGCGGGGAAGGCTGCACCAATCAAACCGATGCGTTGGGTGACGGCTGCCTCGCCACCCAAGCCACTCTATCCGCCCCATGGGGGCTCTACGTCGATTCCTCTGGAGATATTTTCATCGCGGACTATAACAACAGTCGTATCCGCGAGGTCGTGGGTTCCACCGGCATCATTCAATCCATCGCGGGAACCGGCGTCGGCGGCTACAATGGAGACAACATTCCCGCCAACACTGCTCAGATCGGCAATCCCACCGGTCTGTATGGCGATTCTGCCGGCAACATTTACTTTTCGGATTTGGACAACTTCCGCATACGCGAGATCGTGGCCTCCACCGGCTTTATCCAGACCGTCGCTGGCACCGGCACCCCGGGCTACAATGGCGACAACATTCTCGCCACTTCCGCCGATATTCTTGACCCCTTCGGTCTTTTCGTCGACATCGGTGGCAATATCTTCTTCGGCGACACCGGAAACTTTCGCATCCGCGAAGTTGTCGCCTCCACTGGCCTGATTCAAACCGTCGGCGGCAACGGTACTCCTGGCTTCACCGGAGACGGCGGTCCCGCCACCGGAGGCTCTATCGGCTATGTCTACGGTTTGTCCGGCGACACAAACGGCAACCTCTTTCTCGCCGACACCTACACCAATCGCGTCCGCGAAATCTACGGCATCGTCCCCGCCGACACTCTCACCATCACCACCTCCACCCTTCCCCTCGCCTCCGTCGGCACTCCATACTTCTTCTCCCTACAGGCCCTCGACGGCACTCTTCCCTACACCTGGTCCCTCGTCTCCGGTTCGCTGCCTCCGGGCTTTTCTTCGCTCTCCTCTTCCGGTGTCATCACCGGCGTGCCCACCACCGTCGGCACCACCACCTTCTCCGTGCAAGTCGCCGACAGCGCCTCCCACGTGCAAACGCGAACTCTCTCCCTCGTCGTAACTCCCGAAGGCGTCACACTCCAGTCAATCATCGTCCAGCCCGCAAACTCGACGGTGGCGATCAAGGGTATTCAGCCTTTCCTGGCGATCGGAAATTACAGTGACGGCAGCAGCCAGAATATTTCTGCCGCCGTAACCTGGAGTTCCGCCACCGCAACCGTGGCGACAATCAGCTCAGCAGGAGCAGCCACCGGTGTCGCCGCCGGAACCTCCACGATCACTGCCACCTTGGGCAACATCATTGGATCGACCGGACTCACCGTCACTGCCACATCTCCCTACCTCTACGTCGGCAGCGTGACTTCCGCGAATTGTTGTCTCGACGTTCTCGACACTTCCACCAACCAGGTCATCAAGTCGATTCCAGTAACCACTTTTGACGAGCCCTTCGGCATCACCCCGGATCAAACCCGCGTCTACGTCGCGGATAACGTAAACAATCTCGTCAATGTAATCGACACCACCACGAACACATTCGTAACCACCATTCCTGTTGGGTCCGGCGCCACCGCTGTCGCCGTTTCGCCCAACGGCCAGTTTGGCTATGTCGCCGAACTCGGCGACAACAACGTTTCCGTCTTCAGTGTCGCCACCAACACCCTGGTCGCCACCGTCCCCGTCGGATTTTCTTCCACCGGCCTCACCGTTTCTCCGGACGGCGCCTTCGTCTACGTTGGCAGCGCCATCGATAACAGGGTCGCTGTGATCAGCACCAGCACCAACACGCTCAGTTCCACCTTCGCTCTCACTCCGCCCGCTGGTCAGCCCGCCGCCGGTTGTGTCGGTGCGCCGGTTTTCAATCCTGCCGGCACCCTTGCCTATTTTCTGCAAGCTTGCCAAGCCGCGTCGCCCGGAAGCGTTACCGTAATGTCCGTTCCCAATAACGTGCAACTCGCTACTATCCTGATTGGCTCCGTTCCCTATGTTGATGTGATCACTCCAGATGGAACTCACCTGTACGTCGTCAACGCCGGTTCCAACAATGTCTCGGTCATCGACACTTCCAGTAACACCGTCTCCGCGACCATTCCCGTCGGAAACGCTCCCCAGTCCATCGCCATTACTCCCGACGGCACCCTCGTGTATGTCGCCAACACCCCGGACAGCACGCTCTCCATCATTCAAACATCGACGAACACGGTCTCATCAACACTCCCCCTGACCACTCCCTTCGGCATGGTCATCGCCAGCCCCCCACCCGCTTCCCAGGCCACAACTCTCACGCTGACTCCGCCAAACCTCATCTTCAGCGGGCAACCGCTCGGCTCTCCGAGTGCCGCCCAAACCATCAGTGTCACGAATCCCGGAACTCCCTCCGTCTCTCTCACCAGCATTGCACTCACTGGCCCGAACGTCGCCGACTACAAGATATCCAGCAACTCTTGCCCCCAGCCTCCCAGCACTTTGGCCGGGAACGGTGGCAGTTGCAGCCTTCAGGTTATCTTCACTCCCCTAGCCACCGGTTCACTCACCGCGTTCGTCACCATCAACAGCACCAACGGCCTCGCCAGCTCCACGCAAAGCGTCCCCGTCGCGGGCACCGGCAATGCAGTCGTCGCGGCGTTCAGCAATCTCACTCCGTCGCAATCCATTTTCGCGGGCACCAGCTCCGTCACGCTTGCAGGTACGATTGGCAGCGGCGCCGCGTTCCCCGCGCCGGGTGAAACCATCTCCGTCGCCATCAATGGCGCATCCCAGACCGTCACCATCGGCAGCAATGGCACTTTCACCACCGCCTTCTCGACCGCCAATATCCCTGCCTCGCCAACACCGTACGTCATTACGTACAGCTATGCCGGCGACGCCAACTTTGGCGCGGCCATGGATAGCAGCACCACGCTCACTGTGAATCCCGTAGTTTCTTCATTCGCGCTGACCGTCACTGACATCGGCACCGGCAACGGCACCGTCACCGATAATCTGCAGCAGATCGATTGCATCACCACGGCGGGAGTGCAGAGCGGCACCTGCTCCGCAAGTTATTCCACGGGAACGCAGGTCACGCTTACGGCTACTCCCAGCGGCAACACCACATTTGCGGCATGGGGCGGCGCTTGCTCCGGCACGACTACTTGCGCGGTCACCATGAACTCGGCGCAATCCGTCACCGCTTCCTTCACGCCGCCGCCGCAACAGATCAACCTCACGTTCAGTCCCGGCACCACCGTTTCGGGCATGGCCACCTACGATTGCCCGTCGAACCCAAATCCCACGCCGGCGAATCCTTGCACCGATCCCAACGCCCACGCGCTCGCGCTTTCCATCCCGCAAGTACTGGTGCCGTTCACGGTGACGGTCCAGGCCAGCGAAGTGCCGCCATCCGTAGCCAACGGCATCTGTCCCAACGGCGACACGCCCACGCAGGATTTCGATTGCCGCTTCGTAACCTTCTTCACTTATCAGACCAACGCCAACGGCGATAAAGTCGTGCCGCTCTGCTATCCCTACGCCAACGGAAACTGCGTGCACTATCAGGTTTTCTCCGGCACGCCAGGTGTCGAGCCGAATCCCAGCAACTACATCGGCCCCATCGACTGGGAAGTCAGCTGGAACAACGACGCCTTCGTTCCGCCAGCGCCTTACACCGGCAGCATCCCGCAGCTCTACGACGATCCCGATTATGCCGTTTCACCAACATCGCCCTACGGCACGGATTGCACGACGCCGATGCTCGTCAACGGTAGCCCCACAAATCCGCCGATCTTCTGCCAGTTCGAATTCAACATCACTACCGCGTATCTCCCGGATAAGAAAGTAGACGCGGGCATCACCGGCAGAACAAAACAGTTCAACGACGTAGCCGTAGCCTTCCCGCCCGCAAACGTCGGCAACCTCACCATCACCGACGCGCCGCTCTCTGCAACCGTAGTAGCAGGCAGTCCGATCGGCTACACCATCACCGTAACTAACAGCGCAGGCGGAGCTGTCACCGGCGCAACGCTCACAGACGCATTGCCCGCAGGCACAAACGTGAACTGGACCATCAGCCCAACCTATTCCGGCCCTGGCACGTGCGCGATCACAGGCTCAACCGGAAGCCAAGTTCTCAGCTGCAGCTTCGGCACCATCACTGCCAGCCAAACGTTCACCATCGGCCTGCTCAGTCCAAGTTCCTCGATCGGCACCTTCACAGATACCGCAACCACCGCCTTCGGCACGCAGCAAATCCTCTCCATCGCCACGCTGGCCGTGCAGGGAATCACCGCCACATTTAGCAACCTCTCGCCATCACAAACGATTCAGGCCGGCACCACATCGATCACGTTAAGCGGCACGATCGGCAACGGAGAACAATTCCCCGTCGGCGAAATAGTTTCCATCTCCATCGGTTCTGTCACGCAACAAGTAACCATCGGCAATGCCGGAGCGTTCAGCACAACATTCCCGACCACCGCAATCCCCGCTTCCAGCACGCCGTATCCGATCACCTACACCTACGCGGGCGACGGCACATTCACTCCTGCCACCAACAGCACCACCACGCTGACCGTGATCGGTGCGCCATCTCAATTCACGCTGACCGTCACCGACATCGGCACCGGCAACGGCACCGTCACCGATAATCTGCAGCAGATCGATTGCACCACCTCCGCCGGAGTGCAGAGCGGCACCTGCTCGGCAAACTACACCGCAGGCACGCCAGTAACTCTAACCGCCACGCCCACTGGCAACACCACGTTTGCAGGATGGGGCGGCGCGTGCACCGGCACAACCACCTGCGCGGTCACTATGAACTCCGCGCAATCCGTCACCGCATCGTTCACGCCGCCGCCGCAACTCATCAATCTCACTTTCAATCCGGGAACCACTGTCACCGGCATGGCGACTTACGATTGCCCGTCGAATCCAAATCCCACGCCAACAAATCCCTGCACGGATCCCAACGCCCACGCGCTCGCTCTTTCGATCCCGCAAGTGCTGGTGCCGTTCACCGTAACGGTCCAGGCCACCGAACTGCCGCCATCCATGGGCAACGGAATTTGCCCCAACGGCGACACGCCCACGCAGGATTTCGACTGCCGCTTCGTAACCTTCTTCACGTATCAAACCAACGCGAATGGCGACAAAGTCGTTCCGCTCTGCTATCCGTACGCCAACGGCAACTGCATCCACTATCAGGTCTATTCCGGCACGCCAGGAGTGGAACCGAATCCCAGCAACTACGTCGGCCCCATCGATTGGGAAGTCACCTGGAATAACGACACGTTCGTCCCGCCAGCGCCCTATGCGGGAAGTATTCCGCAACTCTACGACGATCCCGATTACGCGGTAACGCCCACATCGCCGTACGGCACGAACTGCAGCACGCCGATGCTCGTCAACGGCAATCCCACGAATCCGCCAATCTACTGCCAGTTCGAATTCAACATCACCACTGCGTATCTCCCGAATAAAAAAGTAGACGCGGGCATCACCGGCAGAACGAAACAGTTCAACGATGTAACCGTAGCCTTCCCGCCCGCAAACGTGGGCAACCTCACCATCACAGACGCGCCGCTGGTCACGCCAGTGACAGCAGGCAGCGCCATCGGTTACACCATCACCGTCACCAACAGCGCAGGCGGAGCCGTCACCGGCGCGACACTCACAGACGCGTTGCCCGCAGGCACCAACGTGAACTGGACGATCAGCCCAACCTATTCCGGCCCCGGCACGTGCGCCATCACCGGCGCAATCGGCAGCCAGGTACTAAGCTGCAGCTTCGGCACCATCGCCGCCAGCCAAACGTTTACGATCGGCCTGCGCAGCGCCAACTCTTCCACCGGCACGTACACCGACACCGCAACAACCGTAGTCGGCACGCAACAAATTCTTTCCATCGCCACATTAACCGTGCAGGGAATTACCGCCAGCTTCAGCAATCTCACGCCGTCGCAAACCATCACCGCTGGCGTCGCTTCCATCAATCTCGCCGGTGTCATCGGCGGCAGCAGCAGCTATCCCGCATCCGGCGAAAAAGTTTCCATCGCCATCGGCTCCGTCACGCAGCAAGCCACCATCGGTGCCAACGGCGCATTCAGCACAACATTCCCAACCACCGCGCTCGCCGCTTCCACCACGCCGTACACCATCACCTACAGTTACTCTGGCGATGGCATCTTCACCTCCTCCACCAACGCCAGCACCACGCTTACCGTAAACTCCAGCACCGCATCCGGCCTGGTGATTTCGCCCTCCAGCATCAACTTCGGCCAAGTGCCTCTCGGTGGACTCGCGCTCAACGAAGTCACGCTGAAGAACACCGGCAAAACCCCCATCGCCTTTTCCAAAATCGCCATGAGCAAAACCGGCGTCGACGATTTCGACGACTTCTTCGTCCTCAGCCTCTGTCCCTCCACACTCAGGGTTGGCGCCAGTTGCGTCCTCGGCGTAGGCTACGTCCCCGATCGCGACGACTCCATCGGCGCAATCACTTCCACTTCCGTCGTCATCACCGATAACGCCGCAGGCAGCCCGCAATCCGTACCGCTCCAGGCTGAAACCATCAATCCAAAAGCCAGCCTCAGCAGCACCTTCCTCTCCTTCGGCTCACAAAAAGTCGGCACCACCAGCCCCGGCAAAACCGTAACCATCACCAGCACCGGCACCTCACCACTAATCCTCAACTCCATCACCGTAACCGGCGCCTACACCCTGGCCAGCTCCACCACCTGCGCCGCCCACACCACCCTGGCCTCCAACCATTCCTGCTCTATCACCATAAACTTCCACCCCACAAAATCCGGCCTGCAAGCCGGCGCCGTAAACATCTCGGACAACACCCTCTTCGGCAAGCACGTCATCCTGCTTACCGGCACGGGCAAATGATTGTTTGCAATTTTGCGAAGGTAGTCTCTGCGCAGCCAGATCAACGCGCCCGGTCACCCTGAGAGCTTGTGATTTTTTGCCGGGTGCCCACATGCCGCCTCTGCATGGCGCCCGTGGGTCACTCCGTGTAGCGCCGCGCCTTCAGGCCGGCATCTTGGGTCATCCGTTGTAGGGCCCGTCTTCCGACGCGGGCCGTTCTCTTGTTATTTCACGAAGACCATCTGCTCGCATGAGCCCTCATGGAGCAAACGCTGTTCATCCTGAGCGAAACGTAATTTGCGTCGCGAAGGATCTCAACTTCAACCCGATAATCAGAGTAAACGATTACAGTCTCTTTTCCCGGTTTCTGTTTCTAAATTGTCGTCGATTGCGATTGAAATTTCGCTGCAAACTCTAACGCGGTGCCTGCCCCGGCCTTATTCCGCCGTTCGCGTCTTTGCCGGACGCTTCGAGTTCGAGCGCGCTTTACTCTGCGCGTGTGTCGGCGAAAAAGTCGTCGAGCTTCGCAGAACCAGGCGCGTTTTCAGAACGTACTCGGTTCCTTCCGGCGACGGCGTCTCTCTTTTCACTTCTTTCAGCAGCGCCTCAAACGCGAGCCGCGCCAGTTCTGACTGAGACATTTGTACCGTCGTCAGCGGCGGCGTCAGGAATTCCGCCATGCGAATATCGTCGAATCCGATCACCGACAAATCCTGCGGCACCTTAATCCCAAGTTCGAACGCTTCTCTCATCACGCCGATCGCCGTCATGTCGTTTGAGCAAAGCAGCGCCGTCGGGCGGTCGCGGAGCGCCGCAAGCTTGTTCAACGCGCTTTTTCCGCCTTCCAGCCGGTGGTTGCCTTCCACAATAAACTCCGGCGTAACTTGCAATCCAATCTCCCGCATCGATGTCTCAAACGCGTCTTTGCGCGCCAGTGCGGATCGCAGGCGCAGCGGCCCCGTGATAAATCCTATGCGCTCATGCCGCAAAGCCGCCAAATGTTGCACTGCTTGGCGAATTCCGTCGGCGTAATCCACGCGAATATTGCTCACGCGCGGAGCCTTCGGGCCGATGTCCACGAAAACCAGCGGCAAATTCCGGAACCGCAAGTGCTCCAACAAATAATCTTCCATGCCGAACGTAAGAATCGCCACTCCGTCCACGCGCCCTTCGATCATCCGGCGCACCGCAAGTTCCATGCGTTTGGAATCGTGAATCGTGGAGGTCAGAAGAATTTCGTAATGCTGTTCCACCGCAAGGGTCTCAAACGTCTGAACGATTTCCGGAAAAAACGGATTTGTGATTTCTGAAACGATCAATCCAAACACGCGGCTTCGTCCGGACACTAGCGCGCGCGCGGACCGGTTCGGGTAGTAGCCCAGTTCTTCGATTGCTTTCCAGACGCGCTTGGCAAGTTGCGCGTCCACAGTCGCCACTTGGTTTACCGTGCGCGACACGGTTGCGGTTGATACTTTAGCCCGCCTTGCGACGTCCCGAATATCCACGTGCCCTCATTGCGATTGAAAAAGTCTGGTTGACCATCAGTATACGCTATCTCTGTACCAGTCCAACCGGTCTGCACCCATCGGGCGCCTCCACGAAGGCCTTTTCTCGGGCTAATGAACCTGCGCAAAAGATTCGCGGCAATGGCGCTTGCATTGCCCTCGATAGCATGGTAAACGTTTACTTACTTTGTGCGGAATTCTTCCCGGTGCATTCCGCGGGTTTAGGAGGCCCTGTCGTGCTCAGACCAATCTTCTTTCTTTTGGTCTTCGCGCTTTTTCCCATTCTCTCCACTTCTTTCCGTGCTAACAGCGCGGAGCGCAAGATCCAGGTCTCCGAATTCGGCAAGACCAGGGACGGAGAAACCATTTACCGCTACGTCCTCGCAAACGATCACGGCGTCGAAGCCGTTATCATTTCCTATGGCGCCGCTATTGAGTCCCTCAAGACCCCGGATCGCAAAGGCAAGCTTTCTGACATCGTCTTGGGCTACGATACGCTCGAGGGCTATGAAACCGACAAATCGTTTTTCGGCGCCACCATCGGCCGCTATGGCAATCGCATCGCCGCCGGTCAATTCACGCTCGACGGAACGGTCTACCATTTGCCAAAGAACGACGGCCCTAACTGTCTCCACGGTGGCACGCGCGGCTTCAATAAACGCGTCTGGCACAGCCTGGATTCCTCGCGATCCGATGCCCAGGTCCTCGAAATGACCTACACCAGCCAGGATGGCGAAGAAGGATTCCCCGGAACGCTTAAAATAAAAGTAACGTTCACTCTCCCCAGCAAGAGCGACCAACTTCGCATCGACTATCTCGCTACCACGGATAAAGACACCGTCGTCAACCTTACCAATCACAGTTACTTCAATTTATCCGGCGTCCCCAATCAGGAAATTCTTGAGCACCAGTTGCTCCTTCACGCTTCGAAATTCACTCCGGTAGATTCCACCCTTATCCCGACCGGGGAATTGCGCCCGGTTGCCGGCGGTCCCTTCGATTTTGAGAAGCCAACGGCCATTGGCGCGCGAATCGATCAGGACAACGAGCAGCTGAAATTCGGAAAGGGATACGATCATAACTGGGTCTTAGACAAAACTTCCCACGGAGAGTTGCAAACTGCCGCGGAAGTCTACGAACCCATGAGCGGACGAGTTCTGCAGGTCCTCACAACTCAGCCGGGCATCCAGTTTTACAGCGGCAACTTTCTTGATGGCACCGTCCGCGGCAAGGGCGGCGTCCTCTACGCGAACCGCACCGGCCTTTGCCTGGAAACGCAGCATTTTCCCGATTCGCCGAACCACCCGAATTTTCCGTCCACGGAATTAAAGCCGGGCCAAACGTATCATTCAACAACAGTCTTGCGTTTTTCCACCCGGAATTGAGGAGCCACGTCGGCCAATGTTGCTGGAAAATTTAAGACAACAAGTACTCGAAGCCAATCTCGATTTGGTTCGCAGAGGGCTTGTGCTTTCCACTTTCGGCAACGCCAGTGGCGTCGATCGCGAGCAGGGACTGATCGTCATCAAGCCCAGCGGCGTTCCCTACGAAGAAATGAAACCGGAGCATCTGGTCGTCACCGACCTCTACGGCAAGATCATCGAAGGAACCTTGCGCCCTTCCTCCGATCTGCCTACGCACGCCGCTCTTTACCGCGCGTTTTCTTCGATTGGCGGAATTGCCCACACGCATTCCGAACATGCCACCGCTTGGGCGCAGGCGCGCAAATCCATTCCCTGCTTCGGCACTACGCACGCCGATTATTTCCACGGGCCCATTCCGCTCACCGATCCCATGAGCGATGGCGAAATCGATGGCGAGTATGAACTGAACACCGGTGTGGCGATCATCCGCGCGTTTGAAAAATTGGATCCCGTCGCTGTGCCAGCCGTTCTGGTGGCGAATCACGGTCCCTTTGCCTGGGGCCCGGATCCGCATAGAGCTGCGGAAAATGCCTGGATGCTGGAAGCCGCCGCGCGCATGGCTTACCTCACCGTGTGTATCAACCCGCACGCGAATTCCATCGGCAAGACGCTCCATGATCGCCATTTTCTGCGGAAGCACGGCAAAAAAGCCTATTACGGACAGCCGGGGACAAAAGGATGACCGCCTCGCCACAGTTATCGTCGGACCGATTTATTGCATTTGGTAATTGAATGGTTTCCAAGCAGTCACAGTTCGCGGAGCTCAACATGGCCAGCAAGAAAAAAATGACAATGGGGTTGATTGTAGGGAACAGGGGATTTTTTCCGGACCATCTGGCCAAGACCGGCCGCGAAGAAATGTTGCAAACCCTGCAAAATGCCGGCTTCGACGTGGTCGCGCTCGCGCCGGAGCAAAGCAAATACGGCGCCGTGGAAACTCACGAGGAAGCCAAACGCTGCGCCGAACTGTTCCGCTCCAAAGACACCGCGATCGACGGCGTCATCGTCACTCTTCCCAATTTTGGCGACGAGCGCGCCATCGCGGACACGCTTCGCCTCGCGCGCCTCAATGTTCCCGTGCTGATTCAGGCCACTCCAGACACGCCCGCGAAAATGGGCATCACGCATCGCCGCGACAGCTTTTGCGGAAAAATGTCCGCGTGCAACAATCTCAGGCAGTACGGCATTCCGTATTCGCTCACCACGCTGCACACGGAAACTCCCGATTCCGCCGAATTCGCCAAAGATCTCGAATGGTTTGCCGCGGTCTGTCGCGTCGTCAAAGGTCTGCGCAATCTCCGCATCGGCGCACTCGGCGCGCGTCCCACCGCGTTCAACACCGTGCGCTACAGCGAGAAACTTCTCGAAGCCAGCGGCATCTCTATCGAAACTCTCGATCTCTCCGAAGTTCTCGGCCGCATCAGCCGCATGAAAGATGATGATGCTGCCGCCGTCCAGAAATTGCAGTCCATCCAGAAATATGTTTCCACCAGCAATATTCCCCACGCTGCGCTGCTCAAAATGGCCAAGCTGGGCGCGGTAGTCGACGATTGGATGAAAACCACCGATCTGCAGATCAGCGCGGTGCAGTGCTGGACTTCGCTCGAGGAAAATCTCGGCGTGGTTCCCTGCACGGTGATGAGCATGATGAGCGATTCGCTTCTTTCGAGCGCCTGCGAAGTCGATGTTTGCGGCGTTCTCGGAATGCACGCGTTGCAGCTCGCTTCGGAAACTCCCAGCGCGCTGCTCGACTGGAACAACAACTACGGTTCGGATCCCAACAAAGCGGTGTGCTTTCACTGCAGCAATCTTCCCAAACATTTCTTCCGCGATGTGAAAATGGACTACCAGGCCATCATCGCCGGCACCGTCGGCAAGGAAAACACTTTTGGCACGTGCGTTGGGGTGGTGAAATCCGGCGCGATGTGTTTCGCGCGCTTTTCCACCGATGATGCCAACGGCAGAATTCGCGGTTACACCGGCAGCGGCCGTTTCACCGACGATCCGCTCGAAACATTCGGCGGCGCAGGCGTGGTGGAAATTCCCGGCTTGCAGAAACTTCTCCGCTACATCTGCGAAAACGGCTTCGAACATCACGTCGCCGCCAACTTCTCCTCCGTCGCCCCAGCCGTCCACGAAGCCGCCACGCGCTACCTTCACTGGGACATGTACGCCCACGCAGGATAGGATTCAGTTTTATGGAAAACCCGTGAAACCATGGCCATCGTAGCTGGAGTCGATTTCGGAACTTTGAGCGTTCGCGTTTCCATCGTGGATAGCGAACGCGGTCTGCTCGCCACTGCGCTCGCCGAATATCCCCTCCATCGCAAGCGCGAAGATCCGGAATACGCCACGCAATCTCACGACGATCAAATGCGCGCCTTGGCCGTCGCCACGCGCGAGGCTGTCCAGAAAGCAGGAATCTCCGGCGATCAAGTCCAGGCGCTCGCTGTCGATACCACCGGCTCCTCCGTAATTCCCGTCGGCAAAAATCTGCAGCCGCTCGACGAATATTATTTGTGGTGCGACCATCGCGCCAAAGCCGAAGCCGCCGAAATTACCGAAGCCGCTCGCCGCGAAAAGCTTCAGGCCATCGAGTGGTGCGGCGGCGTCTATTCCTCCGAATGGGGTTTCTCCAAGCTGCTGCATTGGCTGCGCCACAATCCACAGAAACGTTCGCAATTCGTCACCGCTTTCGAACATTGCGACATGGCCGCCGTCACGCTTTGCGGAATCACCGATCCCCGCCTCGCCAAGCGCAGCGTTTGCGCTATGGGTCACAAGTGGTTGTGGAACGCGGAACTCGGCGGCTTGCCTCCCGAAGAATTTCTCGTCAAAGTAGATCCATTGCTCACGGGAGTGCGCGAAAAACTTCAGGGCGATTACGTCACCTCCGACCACATCGCCGGAAAACTTTCACCTGCCTGGGCGGAAAAGCTCGGACTAAAAGCGGGAATCCCCATTCCCGTCGGCGCTTTCGATGCTCATTGGGACGCCATCGGCGCCGGTTGCCGCACTGACGACATGGTCAACGTCATCGGCACTTCCACATGCATCATCGGCATCACGCCGTCGATCAATCTCGTTCCCGGAGTCTGTGGAGTCGTTCAGGGTAGCGTGCATCCGCTTCGCACCGGAATCGAAGCCGGCCTTTCCGCGGTCGGCGATATATTTAACGCCATCGCCCAGCGCGCGGACACCGACGTGCCCACGTTGAGCATCGGCCTCGATAAATATCGCGCCGGCCAAACCGGCCTTCTTCGCATCACCTGGGACAATGGCGATCGCACCGTGCTCGTCAATCCCAATCTGCGCGGCGCCACTCTCGGCTGGAATTTGCAAAGCACCGCGCAAGACGAACTCTTCGCCGCTATCGAAGGTACCGCCTTCCACACCCGCATCATTCTCGATCGCATGGCTGAACACGGTGTGGACATCAAGCGCGTCATCAACGCCGGCGGCATCCCGCAAAAGAATAATGTCCTCAATCAGGTTTACGCTAATGTTCTCGGCCGACCGGTTCTCGTCCCCAGCAAAAGCGTCATCAGTCTCGGCTCCGCCATTTTCGCGTTCCTTGCCGCAGGCACGTTCAAAACCGTCGAAGAAGCTCAGGACAAAATTTGCCCGCAACACCGCGTGTTTTCTCCCGAACCTGCGGCGCAAAAAGTTTACGATTCACTTTACGCGCTCTACAAGAAATTCTATTTCTCCTTCGGCCAGCCAAGCGACGCGGTGTTTGGCAACCTTATGCCCACACTCATCAAACTCGCTGAACAAGCTCATTCCACCGCAAAACATTCCGTCGATTAAGACTCTGGGGGTTACCATGAAAAATCTATCGATACTCTCGAGGCGCCAATTCGTGGGGTCAGCCGTTACCGCGGCCGCCGCAACTTCTTTGCCACTGCAAAACCTTATGGCGTTCTCGCAAACCAGCGTGTCGCCCGCATCGGATCCAGTGTGGAAAGACGAGGGCGTCCTCTACGTCGACAAATCTCCTTACGCCAAGCTGCACAACGTTCCCGTCCACGCCGTCACCATCACCGCTGGCTTCTGGGGCGCTCGCCGCGAGATCAACGTCGATAAAAGCATTCCCTCCATGGAGACGCTGCTCGAAGCCAATGGCCGCATGAAAAATTTCCTGCGCCTCGCGGGAAAAAGTGACGCCAAGCAAAGCGGCCCCGTCTATTCCGATTCCGATGTCTACAAATGGACGGAAGCCGTCGGTTTCGCGCTTCAATCCGGTGATCGCCCGCAGCTGCGCGAACAGACGGAACAAATCATCAAAGAAGTTGTAGCCGTCCAGGAACCCAGCGGCTATCTAAACACCTACTACGTAGAGGATCGCGCCAAGGATCGCATGACCCCCGATGTCCAGCGCGTGGGGCACGAACTTTATAATCTCGGCCACATGATTCAGGGCGCGATTGCCTATTACCGCGCCACCGGCGACCGGACTCTGTTGGACGCCAGCATCCGTTTCGTCGACGGCTACCTGCTCACGAATTTCGGCCCAGCTCCCAAGAAGCCAATTTTCTCCGGCCATCCCGAAATCGAACTTGCGCTTGTCGAACTCTATCGCACCACCGGCGACAAAAAATATCTCACGCTGGCGGGCTACATTCTCCAAGGCGACGATCGCATGAAGATGCCTCAGCGCGCTTACGTTTATAACTTCTGCGGAATTCCGTTCACGTCGCGCACGCATCTCGAAGGGCACGCCGTCCGCGCCATGTACGCCTGTTGCGGTGCCACGGACTACTACATCGAAACCGGCGACGAATCGTATCTCAAAACCCTCAACCTCTTGTGGAACGACCTCGTCACGTCGCAAATGTACGTCACCGGCGGCGTCGGCGCTCGCAGCCAGGGCGAAGCCTTTGGCGATTCTTACGAGCTGCCCAATTTCACCGCCTATGGCGAAAGCTGCGCGGCCATCGGCAACATGATGTGGAACTGGCGCATGCTCACCGCCACCGCCGAAGCCAAATATGCCGACGTCATTGAGCGCGCCTTGTACAACGGCATCAATTCCGGCATGTCTCTCGACGGCACCTTATATTGTTACCGCAATCCCTTAGCCTTCGATCCCACGAACGGCGACAAGATTCGCAATCCCTGGTACGACACCACCTGCTGCCCTCCCAATATCGAGCGCACCTTCGCTTCGTTGCCCGGCTATTTCTATGGCACGAGCAAAGACGGCCTCTACGTCCATCTCTACGACAATTCTCAACTCGATTGGCATCTGGAAGACGGCACCGGCCTGAAAGTCACGCAGAAAACAAATTATCCGTGGGATGGCGCGGCGGACCTGGCCGTTTCGCCCGCGAAGCCAACCGAGTTCACCATTTATCTTCGCATTCCCGGCTGGTCCAACGGCACGCAAGTGAAGGTTAATGGTGCCGCGGTCTCTGGCGCGAATCCCGGCCACTATCTCGCCATTCGCCGCCGCTGGGCCTCCGGCGACACCATCGCCGCAAAATTCAACATGGCTCCGCAAGTCATTGAAGCCAACGCGCGTGTTGTCGATGATTACGGCCGCGTCGCGGTTCAGCGCGGTCCGCTAATCTATTGTCTGGAGCAATTGGATCAGCCCGAAGGTGTGCCGCTCTATGACGTGTCACTCGATCTCCGCCAAAAATCATCTTCGCAGTTCCACGACGAGTTCGAACCGAACTTGCTCGGCGGCATCGTCGTTCTGAAACATATTGGCGCGGCCGGCGATCAATCCGGGACGGCCAACAAACTCTATTATTCCTACGCCGGAAGTCCGTCGCCCACCCGGCAAGTCGAACTCCAGTTCATCCCTTACTACGCCTGGGCAAATCGCGCGGCCACGCCCATGCAGGTCTGGACGCCCTACCTCCGCACCTAACCATATTTCTGGAAACCCGCTGTAAAGATTATTTCTGCCGCAAAAAAAGGGAACGCTGTCATCCTGAGGAGCGCTTTTCGCAACGAAGGAACTCAACCTCAAACTCTCGCAACCTGTATCCACCAAGAGTCCGCAAATTCTCAACGCGGCTCATGGATGATTCGGATCGGGAGGCTTACTGAACACCGCCTCATCAATCGCCACATTCTGCCGAATCTCTTCAAACTGAATCGTCGTAAACTCCCCCGGCTCGGACATCGTCACACGAAACGGAACCTGCACCCCGTCCACATCCCGGTAATCCGCATAATCCACTTGCGAGGGATTTAGCCCCAGCGGCGATTCCGCATAACGCACAACGCGAATCAGCAACCAGGACTCCTCGTCGAAATAAAAGTTCGCAGCGGGCTGCCCATCGCGGCTGGCAAACAACACATAAGCC
This sequence comes from Candidatus Acidiferrales bacterium, assembly GCA_963709705.1. Lineage (GTDB taxonomy): Bacteria > Acidobacteriota > Terriglobia > Acidiferrales > UBA7541 > Acidiferrum. The sequence goes on along the minus strand of CAVPXU010000006.1, from coordinate 305,758 downwards.
TCACGGCCATTAATCTTCTCCGGATACTCCACGCGCAATTCCGGAAACTTCTCCGCCATATGCAACGGGAAATGCAGGGCCGCATCCATTCGCACGGCTTCCATATCTCCGGGATGCATCGCTCGAGCCGGTCGTCCCGGAATTCCATGCCAACCCGAATGCCCGTCGTAAACCTCGGTACTCTGCCCCTCGGCAAGGTGCCGCACCAGCGCCCACTTGTCCGGCGCCTGCGCAAACATCTCCACGCTCACGGTTTTGCCGCCGGTAACAGTCGAACCTTTTTCCACGCGGCTGGCAATCTTCTGAATAGCCGCCGCTCCCCCAAGTGCCGCCACATACTTGCCGATCAACTCGTCAGCCGTTGGCAAGCCAGTCGGAAGCGTTTTTCCTTGCGCAGCGACGCGTTTTGCGTCAGCCTCCGCCTCATTTCCAATCAGAGGAGTCCCAACGGGCGTAGCCGCTCCCCGATGGCACGAGTAGCAAGTCACTTCGCGCCGCCCGTCGAAGTCCGCGTTGATCGCAAACATCATCTTCATCATTTCCCGCGCAGTTTGTTTCTCCTTCTTGTCATCTTTATCGAAGTGTCCTTCCACGTGGCAAAAGCTGCATTGCACGCCGAGCGAAGACTCCATGAATTCCATCGCCGGAATCAATAGCTCGGACGGAATTCCTTTCAACACCTGAATATTCTTGAAAACTTCCTCCGTTTTTTTCCCCGGCCCGCTTCCCGAATTCTCCGCACCAGTGGCCCCGCCCCCTGAACCCTCGCCCATCGCTGTCTTGATTCTCCCCGACAATTCCGTCGCCTCCGCGCTCTTCCCCTCTTTTCCGTACAGCCCGATCAACGTGCTCGCAGCCGGCAAAAACAGCGGATCGAGCTTCACCGCTCGCTCCAGGTGCGCAATCGCATCCGCATCATCTCCCTCCTGTATATAAGGAGACGCCGCACTCGCCTCCGTCAGCGCCGAATTCGGATCAAGCTGCAACGCGCGATTGAACGCCAGCTTGGCATCCGAAGTTTGTTTCGCCAGCAGTAGCGCTTCGCCAATCCATTTGAAAAAGTCCGGGTCCTCTGTAAATTGCTCCTGCACTTCCGTCAAGTCGCGATAGCCCTGAATCACAAACGGCGCCGAGTGCCGCTGCATCCCCACGTCGATATACGCAATTCCAAGATTCCGCTTCTGCAACTCCGCGGCAGGTTCGCGCCACGCCGCGATGCCGCTATCCGCCGGAAGATCGCGCGGCGTATCCGGCACGCGCTGAATCCTGTGATCCGTGAACACCGTGTGCCCTCCATCCTTCGCGTCGCGCCTCGGCATGTGGCAGCCCAAACAATCGCTGTCCTTGGCAGGATGTGCAGCAGGGAAATTCGCCGTGTGGCACGCAAGGCATCGCGCGCGGTAATACTCCACGGATTGCGCCAGTTTTTCATGCGGATTGTGGCAAGTCACACACCACAAGCGCCCTCCGCTGTTTCGTGCGCACGCACTCAGCGCTAGCTGTTCCACATGGCTGATCACTTTGAGATCACCGGCAGGCGCCCCCGCGGGCATAACGTTGCGATAAATCGTAAATGTATCTTCCAGCGGCCTCCCCGGCATAAAGTCGCTGATTTTCTTTCCGGGATTCGCCACGCGAGCCACCCCAAACAAATGGCATTGCTCGCAAACGCTGTTCCTCGCCGCCGGCTCCAGCTTCGATGGATTCACGATCGTCTCCGCGCTAGGGTCGGCCAGGTGCTTTTCCACCGGCCCATGGCAGCGTTCGCACGTAATCGCCTCCGCCGCGAACACCGGAGGGCGGTATTCATTCAACGTCCCCGAAACATGCAGCGCATTTCCGGAGTGGCACAGCAGGCATTCTTCCGCGATCGGCCGCGTGAAATCCGGATCGGGCTGATTCTCATATCCCGGCGCAAGATCGTAAGCCCTCCGGCTTTTGTAGTAGGCCACCGGAGACTGAAACAAATGTCCGCCGATATCCACCAGATACCCGCTCGCATGTTCGCCCGAGCCAATCACAAAATCGACGCGGTATTCGCTCTTGTCGCCGCCATTTTCCCAGCTCTGGTAAAATCCCGCCGCCGAGGAATGCATGGTGATGGTGCTGCCATGCGCCGTCGCTGTCCCGTCCGGCTCGTTCCCCGCGCGCCGCAAGGCGTGCGCCATCGCCGAGCGCGAAAATCCTTGTACCTCGCTGGGATGGCACACCACGCAGCGATGCGCGCCCGCGGGTTCCTTCATTTGCATTTGTTCCGGGATTATTTTTGTCTGAGGTTTCGCGCCACCGGCTTCTTGCGAACGCGCCAGGGAAATCCAACTGAAAGCCAGTAGCGGAAAGCAAGCCGCAACCGCAATTTGTTTTGTGCGCCCTGCGGCAGCAGCGCCAACGAATCGATCAACCAACCGCCGCCGCGATTCCATGCCAGGCTTTTGCACGCGGTCCATACTCCAACGATTGGCCTTCGGACACAAGCGTGTGCCTTGGCGTCGGCGCTAGCTCTTCACGTTCTGATAAAGCTGGTAATCCTCGTCGCCAATCGCCGCAAACGGTCGCAGCGTCACTTTCCCCGCATCGCCCTGCACGATCCAATCCTCGGACGAAGCGCCCGCCGCCAAAGCCGCCAGCAATTGTGCCCGCGTGAAAGACGCCGGCACCTGACCCACGGCAAGCAGCGCCACAGGTCCGCGCGACAATGCCACAAGCTGCGGAGTCTGCGCGTCCACCGCTTCCAGCCGAAGCGGCATGCCAATCTCATATTCCACGCGGTCGCCGTTCTTCCACGTGCGCGCAATGGCAAAGAATTTCCCCGCGGTCACATCTCCGTCCACGCGTTTTCCGTTTACGGAAATTCGCGTCTTCGCGTCCGCCCACGCTGGCACCCGCAGATACACTGTAAAAGTTTCCGGCCGCGCCAGTGCGAGTTCCAGTTGCGTCGTATTCGCCTTGGGATAGCTGGTTTGTTGCGTCAAAGTGCAGTCCGTCCCGTTCTGTTCCCACGTCACACGCGAAGGTAGGAAAAGATTCACGTAAATGCCTTCCTTCGACGGGTAATACGAACTGATTCCGTAATCTGCGCTCAATTGCGGAAAAGTTCCGGAGCAGCACGGCCACTTATCCTTGTAATAGACCTTCTTCGCGCCCTGCCGGTTATAATCGGAATAATAAAAACTCACTCCATCCGGCTGAATCGGTTTCGCTCCCGCAACCGTGTTGTACAGCACCTGCTCCATGCTGTCGCCATACCGCGAATCCTTCGTCACCCTCATTAAGTAGCGCGTAATCTTGAACTGCCCGTAAGCCCCACAAGGAGTTTCAAAACTAGCGTGCGTCGTTCCCAGGCTGGCCCCCAGCAATCCTTTCCCCGGCTCCACGAATGCTTCGTTCGGTCCCCATCCTCCGGTCGCGTAACTTTGTTCCTGCACCAGCCGCAATCCATTCGCCGCCGCGCGCAAATATTTTTCATCCCCCAAAACCAGGTAAGCCTGCATCGCCGAACTCAGCGTATTCACGTGGCTGTAAGCATGCTTGCCAGGCAACGGATTTTGCCCCGCTGCAAGTGGATCGTAGTAATCGTGGTAGATGAATCGCTCACCCAACTCGCGATAACGCGTGTCGCCGCTGCGCTGGTAGGCGAGGAAAAAATTCTCCGGCAGCGTGTACGTTTCGTCCCACGTATACGCAATCGTTTTGTGCGGCCGCGCCTCTTGCTCCGCGCGGCTCAGCGCCTTTTCCGGCAAATGCGGCAACACCGCGTCCGTACTGCGTTTCAGCACCGCCAGCGCGTTCGGGTCCGCCGCAAATTGATGCGCGTCAATCAGCCCGCAGCACGTCTTATCGAACGTGTATCCCGGCAGCGGGTAATCCACATAAAACTTTCCCGTCGGCTCCACGGTCGCGCCGTACGCCAGAACCAGCCGCTGCACTTTTGCCTGCGTCGCTTTCGACCCGGTCACCGCATACGCGCGCGCCAAGCCCGAAACGTACTGCCCGAACGAATGCCCTGGAATAAATCCGTGAAAATTGTTGGCCGGGTCAAAGTCGGTTGCATTGTCGTACCAACCGCCAAGGTCCGGCCCCGGCGCCGGCAATCCTTCGCGCTCCCGGAACGGTTTCAGCAATCCATCTTCATCCACGCCCATGAACAACTTATGGTTCTGATCGAACTGCACGCGGAACGGACCGTCGAGCAGTTGCACTTGCGAATATTCGAAAACCGACAAGGGAGGGGTGATCGCCGTCTGCCCCACTTTCCGGCGAGCCCAGGCCGGCAGCGATCCCATGGCCAGTAATCCCGCGGTTGAAGCCGCGGTCGTCTTTAGGAATTGTCTCCGGGACTTTTTTCTCATGGCGGCATCTCCTGAGCCTGCGGAAGGGAATCGATTTTCAGATCGCGAAAACCCGATTTTTCGATGGGCAGCGCTTCCTCGCCCATTTCTCAGCAAGCGTTTTCTCAACTAGCCTATGTATAACCCCTCGCGCCCTCCGCGTCAAACTCCACCTGTCGCCAATTTTGCGAATGAAGTATCCTGATTCGTGCGGCTCTGTGCGCCTTTCGAGGCGGCCGTGCCACCTGTGCCAGGTCACCTATATTTGTGATGCTTCGATTCTGGAAAATAGTTTGCTCGATCGTCTTATTGGCCTGCGCCACTCCGGCCTTTCCGCAGTCGCCGCCAAATCCCGCCGAGCCCGTCAGCGCGGCCCTGCGCGCCAGGGATTTCGATAAAGCGATCGAGCTCTCCAAGTCCGCCCTCAAGCAATTCCCCAACAACGCCCAACTTTGGACGCTCCAGGGCATCGCCTTCACCAGCAAGGGCGACAGCAAAGACGCCCTTGCCGCCTTTCAACAAGCATTAAAAATTGCCCCGAACAATGTCGCCGCCCTCGAAGGTGCCGCGCAGATTCACTATCAAGCCGGCAATCAAGCCGCAATCCCGCTTCTGAATCATTTGCTCGAATTGCACCCGGAAAACCTCACCGCCCACGCCATGCTGGCCGTTCTCGAATATCGCAAAGGAAATTGCGCCGCCGCGGTTCCGCATTTTGAAAAAGCGGAGCAACTGCTGGACTCGGAAGTGGACGCCCTGCACGCCTATTCCACCTGCCTCGTGCGCCTCAAGCGCCTTGATGACGCGGCCGCCACGTTGCAAAAGGCCGTCGCTCTTCATCCTGATGATCCCCGCGAACGCCAGGTCCTCGCCTCCATTCAGCTCATGGATCACAAATCGAAGGACGCCATCGCTACGCTGCAACCCCTGCTCGATGCGCAAAACGTCGATTCCACCACGCTGCAACTGGCTTCCCGCGCCTATGAAGATTCCGGCGACACGCCGCAAGCGGTCAGCACGCTCCGCCAGGCGATTCTCCTGGATCCCAAAAATGTCAGCCTGTACATCGATTTCGCCACCATTTGTTTTTCTCACGAATCCTTCCAGGTCGGCATCGATGTCCTCACCGAAGGTTTGGTTCTCCAGCCAAAGTCGGACGATCTCTACGTCGCTCGCGGCGTTCTTTACGTTCAACTCGCGCAGTACGATAAAGCCGAAGCCGACTTCGAGAAAGCCTACGAACTGAATCCGCACCAATCCCTAAGCACCGCTGCGCAGGGTTTGGCAGCCGTCCAGGCAAACGACCTCGATCACGCCCTCGCTTCCATCCAAGAAAAATTAAAGCGCAAGCCCAACGACCCCCTTCTTCTCTATCTCCAAGCCGATGTGCTCTCGCAAAAAGGTGTCGATCCCGGCACACCCGATTTCCTGCTAGCGTTGCACTCCGCGCAGAAATCCGTCGCGTTGCAGCCCACCCTTGCCGCGTCCCGCGCCGTCCTCGCCAAGCTCTATATGCAAACGGGGCAATATCAGCTCGCCATCGAACAGTGCCGCAAAGCGCTCGCGCTCGATCCCAAGGATCAAACCGCCGTCTATCGCCTGATCCAGGCGTTGCGGAAAACCGGCCAGAACAAGGAGATCCCCGCCCTGCTTCAGCGCCTTGCCCAGCTTCGCGAAGAAGCCACCAAAGACGAGCGCGAACGCTACCGCTATAAACTTTTCGAGGAGGAACCCGCCACCAAGCCGGCAGAACCATAGCCGGTTCGCCGCGCTTTCCAGGATCCCGGGAAAATGTTTACTCAACATTTCGTGTGCGTCATAATTGGTTCATTGATCGCCCTAATCCAGCGCCAAGGAACCCGCCTCCCATGACCGTTTCTCGCCGCGACTTCGTGCGCGCTTCCCTCGGCTCGGCTCTCTCCCTCACCGCCAGCCGCGCCTTCGCCCAGGGCATGGGCGGGCACGCAGCCAAGCCCATGGCCCGCCAAGCGCCTTCCGGGCGCCCTTTTAACGCGCATTTCACCGACGTAGCCGCCGCCGCCGGACTTCACGCGCCCACCATTTACGGTGGTGCTCAGGTCAACAAATACATTCTGGAGTCCGACGGCTGTGGCTGCGCCTTCATTGACTACGACAATGACGGCTGGATGGATATCTTTCTCCTCTCCGGGACCTTGCTCGAGGGCGCTCCGCCGGGCACCACCAACCGCCTCTACAAAAATAATCGCGATGGCACCTTCACTGACGTTACCGAAAAGGCCGGCCTGCATTCCGCCGGCTGGGCCAACGGCGTCTGCATCGCCGATTACAACAACGACGGCTTCGACGACATTTTTTGCACCTACTTCGGCCAAAATATCCTCTATCGCAACAATGGCGACGGCACCTTCACCGATGTCACGAAAGCAGCCGGACTAACCAACGACCAGCCGCGTTGGGGCGCCGGCTGTGCCTTCCTCGATTATGATCGCGATGGCCATCTCGATTTGTTCGTCTCCAATTACGTCCGTTTCAATCTCGAAAAAGCCCCGGTTCCGGGCGCCAGTTCCAACTGTAATTTTCGTGGCGTCTCCGTCGAGTGCGGCCCGCGCGGCCTTCCCACCGGCCACCATTCCCTGTACAAGAACAACGGCGACGGCACCTTCACCGACGTCAGCCAGCAGGCCGGTATCTCTCAATTCACGCAGTGCTACGGCATGACCGTCATCGCCGCCGACCTCGACGAAGACGGCTGGACCGATATTTACGTCGCTTGCGATTCCACCCCCAGCCTGCTCTTTATGAATAATCACGATGGCACCTTCCGCGAGGAGGGCGTCCTGCGCGGCGTGGCCCTCAGCGACGACGGCGAAGAACAAGCCGGCATGGGTGTCGGCGTTGGCGATTACGACCTCGACGGCCACCTCGATCTCTTCAAAACGCACTTCACCGACGACTCCAACGTGCTCTATCACAATGACGGCAAGGCCAATTTCGACGACGTCACCCGCCAGGCCAAGGTGGCCGTCGAGACCCGTTACGTTTGCTGGGGAGCCGGAATCATCGACCTCGATAACGACGGCAACCCCGATCTGTTTATTGTCACAGGTAACGTTTACCCGGAAGTGGAACGCAAACTTCCCCAGTATCCGTACAAGACTCCGCGCGCCGTTTTTCGCAATCTCGGCAATCGTACTTTTGAAGAATTGGTGGAAGCCGCTGGCCCCGGCGTTGCCGCCGCTCACAGCAGTCGCGGCTGCGCCTTTGGCGATTTTGACAACGACGGCGATGTCGACATTCTCATCGTCAACATGCACGAACCTCCTTCGCTCTTGCGCAACGACATTCGTGGGAAACCGAACTGGATCAAGGTCAAACTTGAAGGAGTGAAGTCCAATCGCAGCGCCATCGGGGCTCGTGTTCTCGTTCATTATGGCGGGAAAACGCAGGCTCAGAGCGTTTTGAGCCAAAGCAGTTTTTATTCCTGTAGCGATCCGCGCCTGCACTTTGGCCTGGGCAATAATGCCGTCGTGGATATCGATGTCCACTGGCCCAGCGGCGGTGTGGAATCCCTGAAACACGTGCCGGTTAACCGCTTAATCACCCTCCGTGAAGGCGCTGGCGAAGTTCCCAATCGCGGCTGGTCCCGCTCCTAGCCTCCTTCCTGTCCCAAACCCCTGCTAACACCCCTACCCCCTCGTCCCCTCCCTAGTACGAAACCATTAGAAAAAGCTTGACAGCCATTTCCAACTGGCATATACGTGGAGCAATCGAGAAAACGTTTACAGTACATCGTTTCTGTAAATGTTTATTTTGACGGATCAGGGACTTTAGGGGGGTGATTCAGATGCATGCGAGAAATTTTTTTCGTTGGACTCTTCGGCTGCTTTTTATCGGCTTAGTAGCCTCGCTAGCCGCTGTGTCCACCTGGGCCCAGTTTACCGCCAGTATCCAGGGTAACGTGTCCGACCCGAGCGGCGCCGCCGTCTCCGGTGCGAAAATTACGCTTGAAAGTCTTTCGACTCACGTGTTGGCCACCACCACGTCCGGCGCCGACGGCAGCTACCGCTTCGTCAGCTTGGCTCCAGGCAGTTACAGAGTCTCGGCCGAAGCTCCCGGTTTCGCCAAGTCTGAAACCACGGTCACCCTGGACACTAGCCAGAACCTCAGCGTGGCCTTGGCCCTCAAGGTCGGCGCCACCACTGAGTCCATCGAGGTCACGGCGGAGAATCCCCTTTTCAACACCGCCGAAACGCGTAATCAGATGACCCTCGAGACTCAGGAACTGGGTACGCTGCCGTTGGCCGGCCGCAACATGCTTTCCCTTACCACACTGGCCCCCGGCGTCTCTGGTCTCGGTTTGGCCGGCGGTCCCGGCGTTGCTTCGGGCACTCCTGGTTCCAGCGTCAACAATTTCTCCACGGAAACCGCCGTCGACGTCAGCGCCAACGGCCAAGGCACCGTCGCGAACATGTGGATCATTGACGGCTTGGACGTCACCAGCAGCGTCCGACAAGGTGTCTTGAACCTGGTCCCCAATCCCGATGTGATTCAGGAAACCACCTACCAGGTCAACACCTACTCCAGCGAATATGGACACGGCAGCGGCCTGCAAGTCGCGATGACCACCAAATCCGGTTCCGACGAATTCCACGGCCTGGCCAGCGATTATTTCAATTATCAGCCGATGTTCGCCAAATACTCTCTCCCCGGCTCCGACCATTCATACAGCCCCTTCCACAGCAACAATCTTTCCGGAAATATCGGCGGTCCCATCATTCCTCATCATGAGTTTTTCTTTTTCTTCGGCATTGAAGCCCTGCGTTCTTCCGCTTCCACCGGAAACCAGGCCGTGTCGTTCGCTGCCCCAGAGTTTGCTGCTTTCGCCCAGGCGAACAATCCCGGCACGTTTGGAACGAAGATTCTTACCCAATATGTGCCGACGCACGTCTTCACCACTGGCGCGCCGGTTACAGCACAGACGTACTTCGGTAATAACTCCAGCGGTGTGCCTATTTGCCAAGCCAACCCTGCATCGATCGAAAACATTCCTTGCAATTTGCCGATGATTGACAACGGCACGTTCAACTCCGCCAACATCATCAACGGCACACAGTATTACGTTCGCGTCGATAAATATTTCAAGAAAGACCGCATTTACGGCAGCTTCTTCCGCACCCTGCAGGCCAACCCAACTTCAAATCCTATTCCGCAATTCTCCACCACCAACAACTATTGGGAGCGCGCTCTGCAAGTCAGCTGGACGCACACCTTCAGTCCCAACACCCTGAATGAAGCCATCTTTGCCAATAATCGCATCGAGGGTAAGAACGACGAAACCGGAGACTTCACCATTCCCGGAATCAGCGTTTCCGGTCAAAGCGTTGGATACGGCTTAGGGTTCGCGCAAGGTGATTTCATTCAACACAACTATCACTGGCGCGATGTCTTGACGCATGTCCACGGCGCACACGTTATCAAGGTCGGCTACGAAGGCCTGTACGGCGACGACGTCGAGCCCTTCCAGGGTCCGTGGTCCCATCCGGCGTTCAACTTCAACAACTTGCTGTCGCTCGCACAAGACGCACCCCTCACCGAAAGTGGCGTCATGTATAACCCCAACACCGGCCAGCAGCAGCTTTGGAGTTGGGACGCCGCTTCCAAAACCTGGGGAATCTTCGTCGAAGACACCTGGAAAGCCCGCAGGAATCTCACTCTCACCTTGGGCTTCCGCTTCGACGATCAAGGCAACCCCTATTCCCTTACGCCCTCGACCGTCTTCGGCAACTTCTATCTCGGCACAGGATCTACTTTCCAGGACGAAGTCGCCAATGGTTATGCCAAGCCTACGCACAACGCCTTGCTGCGCACACCGCTGGTTGCTAGTCCCCGCATCGGTTCGGCTTGGGACATCAACGGTAAAGGCGACTGGGTGCTGCGTTCCGGTTTCGGGATGTTTTCCAACTGGCTCACGCCCGCCAACATTCAGGAAGAGTTCCGCGGGAATCCTCCGGGCTTGATCAATCCAACCTTTAACGCAAATTCTTCCACTCCGCCGGTCTTCGTCCAAGGCACCAGCAGCACGCCTCCGTTTGGATTCGTGTTCCCGCAACTTGGCGGCTCGCCGCTATGTCCCACGGTTCCGTGCCTCGACAGCGCGGGCGGCATTCTCAATGCGGGCTTGGGCATTGGTGGAATCACTCCGACAATCGTCTCTCCCACCGCCTATATTTGGTCGAGCACTCTCGAGCATCGTCTCGGCAGTCACTTTGTGGCCGCCGTGCTCTACAGCGGGTCGCACACCTCGAACCTCGTCGGCAACGGCAACGCGGGCGGCATCGTCTCCTACGGCGTCGACATCAATGAATTGCCCGGTGCACTGATCGGGGAACCTCTAGGGTCTACGCCTAATCGGCCTAACCCCAGTTTTGGTCAAATCGCCTATACCCAGAACAATCGCTACGCTAACTATGAGGCCGTCACCGCCGACCTCAGAGCCAGAGCCAGTCGTGGCTTCTTTGACGTCTCATACACCCGCTCTTCTTCCAAGGATGACGCCAGTAGATATCCGACGCCGGAGAATCCTACGGCGTACTATGGCCCATCCCCGTGGGACGTCCCGAACCGTTTCTCCGCCACCTTTAACTATGAGCAGCCAGGTTTGAACGGTGGCAAGGGCTTCGTTGGCCACCTCACCGGCGGCTGGGGAATCAGCGGCACCAGCGTTTATCAGACCGGTTATCCCTTCACCGTCTTCACATCCAGGGCTTACAACGGCGGAAACTACGTCGTCGGGGCGAACGCTCAAACAACCGCGACCGGTGATTACCTCGCCAATGGAGACAACTTCAGCTATCCAAACGTCGCCAGCTATTCGCAAGGATCATCGCGCAGTGCCTATACCACCGGCGTTTTCGGCTCCGGCCAATTCACTGTGCCCATCGCCGGCACAAATGGCAACGAGCATCCCGGTCAATTCCGCAATCCGGCCTTCATTGAGACGGATGCGACTCTTTACAAAAACAATCAGATCACCGAGCGGCTGAATTTCCAGATTCGCTTCGAATTCTACAACCTCTTCAATCACCCCAACTTCCAGAGCATCCAGGGTGACATCTCGCAGAGCAACTTTGGCATCGCAACCGCCCAGACTTTGCCAAGATGGTGGCAAATCGGAGGCAAGCTCTACTTCTAGTTCGATTCTCACGTCCAACGGTCGGGGCCATCGCTTGCCCTTACAAGCGGTGGCCCCACAAAACAGAGTGCTTCTCTCGTAAGATTGCGGCCCTCTGCGAAGCTAAAGTCAAAACTGGCAGTCGCACAAAAAGCACAGAGGCGCGGTGGTGCAGCCGCGCCTCATCTTTTTCTTTCTTCTAGTTTTTCTCTGAGTGCCCCATAGCCAAAAAAAACGCGTCATTCCGAACGCAGTCCGCGAAGTGAGGAATCCCTCTTCGGTTGGTTGCATTGCGATGAATGTTGGCATCCTAACGTAGCCCAATCCAACCCAACCCAACCCAACCCTCAGCCCAACTCCACACTCACCGCCGTCACCGACGCCGCCGGCAACTCCACCACAAGCCTCGCCCCGCTCACGTTCAATGCCTTCGTCTGCGGCACCACCGCATCCGGTTGCGCAAACGTGTTGTGCGCGTGAATATCCGCATTCGCCAGAAAACTCATGCTTGCGCTCTTCGCCGTCCCTCCACGCAAAACAATTTCCGCCACGCGCGCCTCGGAAGTGCTGGGATTCACAGCCGTAATCGTCAAATTCTTTTCCCGCACAGACGCAGCCCCGTGCAATCCCCAGAACGCCGCCGCCTTCCCATCCCGATCGTAGTGCACATCTGGCACGGAAAACTCCGTCCGCAAAGCCTCACCGCCCTGGTGACTCGCATACAGCTCAAACACGCGCCCCACCGGTGTCACGACGAATTTGTCTTCATGCGCCAGGTACAAACTGTTCAGGCAGTTGATCAACTGCGCGCAATTCGCCATCGCCACCTTCTCGGGATTCCGGTTGAATATGTCCAGCGTCATCCCACTGAACACCGCATCGCGCAGCGTCGGCATCTGCTCGAGCAAATCTCCCGCCGTAGCCTCCCTTCCCGGACGGTACCACGGGCCCCACTCATCCACCACCAGCTTCACCCGGTGTTCCGCATCAAATTCGCTCATCACCTGCCAGTGACCCGTGATCAATCCCTCCATCCGCTGTCCTTCGCGCAGCAGTTCATACCAGTCCACGGAATCAAACTGCATTGCGTCTCCCTTGCCCGCCACCCAGTCCTCCGTCTTGCCCCGGCTCAGGTTCCACGCGTAGTGATGTAGCGCCATCCCATAAATCCGCCTCAACTCCCCTCGCCCCTTGCGCAAAGCCTCCGTCAGAAAATCCCGCGTCCAGCTCCAATCGTCTGTGTTCGGCCCCGAAGCGATCAGGTTCAGCCGTTCGCCGCCGTATTGCGGCAGCCACGTCGAATAACGCCGGAATTCCACGGCGTATTCCTGCGCGGTGAATTCTCCTCCGCAGCCCCACGATTCGTTTCCCACTCCCCAATATTTCACGTGAAATGGCTCCGCAAAGCCCGCCGCCGCACGCTCCTCCGCCAGCGTCGTGCTCCCCGCGGGAGAATTGCAATATTCCACCCACTGCTGAAACGCGGAAGCCGGTAAGCTCCGCACATTCGCGGCAAGATACGGCTCCGCGCCAATCAATTTGCAGAAGTGCGCGAATTCGTTCGTTCCCACGCGGTTCGGATCGTAGCGATGATTTTCCGGCGCGTCCTTCGATTCATCGTTCGCCCAGAAATTCGTCCGCCGCGGCCGTTTGTCGATTGGTCCAACGCCGTCGCGCCAGTCGTAACTGTCCGCGAAGCATCCGCCCGGATAGCGGATCACCGGCGCTTTGATCTTCCGCATGTGCTCCACTACGTCTTTGCGCAGTCCATCGATATTCGCCACGCGCGATTGCTCGCCGACCCAGATGCCGTCGTAAAACACCCCGCCCAGATTTTCCGTAAAGTGTCCGTAAATATTCGGAGAGATCGTCCCCAGCGGCTCGTCAAACAAAACTTCAATCCGCGAATCCGCCGAATCCGCCGCCGCCCGCCAACTCATCCTCGGCGCCATCAGCAACCCCGCAGCCCCAACCGCCCCCTGATTCAAAAACTTCCTCCGTGTAATCATTTGGCCTCGTAGCGCCGCGCCTTCAGGCCGGCATCCTGGGTTCAATCCTGGGTCCAATCTTGGGTCCGCATCTTCTCTTTAGCGGGCCAGGGCTTCAACCCTGGCAAAAGTCCACGAGCAAATTGGGCTTTAGCCCCTGAGGAATCCATTCCTACGGCCCCCACTGCACCACCGTATACGACCGCGCTGGCACCTCAAACTTCGTATGCCCTCCCGAACTCACCGGCTTCGGAAACTCCGCCGGCGTCACCTTCTTCGGCGCGTCAAAACTGTTGAACGCCTTCAAATCGCTCCCCGTCAATGTGCTGGCGCTCAGCACTCGCGCCGGCGCGGCATCTTCCCAAACCAGATCCACTTCGTGCGCCTTCGCCAGATCGCGATTCAAGATGAACAGCGTCACGTTTCCATTTTCTTTCGAGAACGTTCCCACCACATCCAGATAAGGAACCGTCCCGATTCCCGTAACTTCATACGTCGGAGACTCCAGCAAAAGATTCAGCACGTTACCGCGCGCCATCTGCAGTCCCCAGCTGTACGGATAATAAATCGTCTGCCGGTACAATCCATTGGCATTCGTCATGATTGGCGCAATCACGTTCACCAGTTGCGCCAGGCATGCCAGTTTCACGCGATCCGCATTGCGCAGCAGCGTGTTGATCATTCCTCCCACCAGCAGCGCGTCTTCCAGGTTATAAACCTCTTCCAGCAAGTGTGGCGCTTCCTTCTCGTGCCCGTTCACATCGTCTCCGCTGCGCGCGCGATACCACACATTCCACTCGTCAAACGACAGCCACAATTGTTTCGGCGAACGCTTCCGCCCGCGCACCATGTCGCACACCGCCACCGTTTCCGCGATCTGCCGGTCCATCGTCAAATTCATCGCCAGATATTTCGCGCTGTCCTTCCCGGTTTCCTGCTCCGTGTTTCCGATGTACCGGTGCAAAGAGAGCGCGTCCACATATTCATAACACTGCTCCAGCACCTGGCGATCCCATTCCAGGTATGTCGGCATCATCGGCCCGCTCGAGCCGCACGCTACCAGCTTCAGCGTCGGGTCCACAGCTCGCATCTGTCGCGCGGCATCCGCCGCTCTCATTCCATACTCGCTCGCGGTCATATGCCCGATTTGCCAGGGACCATCCATCTCATTTCCCAAACACCAGTGCTCCACCTTATATGGTTCCGCGACCCCATTCTTCCGCCGCAGGTCGCTCCAGCGCGTCCCCTTCTCCACGTTGCAGTATTCCACCAGCGCCGCCGCTTGTTCCGGCGTGCCCGTTCCCAGGTTCAGCCCCATCAGCGGAAGCGTGCCCACCTCCTTGCACCACATCATGAATTCATCGGTGCCGAACTGATTCGTGTTGATGGCGTTCCACGCTTTGTCGAGCACTCGCGGACGATCCTGCTTCGGTCCCACGCCATCCAGCCAGTTGTACCCCGAAACAAAATTTCCGCCCGGATAGCGCACGATCGGCACTCCCAGCGCGCGCACTTCCTCGATCACATCTTTGCGGAACCCGTTTGCATTCGAAAGCTTCGAGCCCGGATCGTAGATTCCTTCGTAAATCGCGCGTCCCAAATGCTCCAGAAAAGATCCGAACAGGTTTCGGTCGATGGCCGCTGTCGTGCGTCTTGTATCAACGTAAATTCGCGCCGCGCTTCCCGCCGGTGGCGCTTGTGCCGGCAAAATCTGGTTCAGCAGCAATCCCGCGGAACACGTTGCCCCCGCGGCAAAAGATTGCTGTAAAAAACGGCGGCGTTTTATCGGAACCATCAGGTAAGCCTCCCATCAATCGTCTTTCCGACGGCAATTTGCAGAGAGCATAGCACAAATCCGCAGTCCCAAAATCGAGCGGTATGAAAACGATTGCTCGTTCCATGCTTCATCGCCTCGCAAGATGCTGCAAGCGGCTTGGCGCCGACGCCAGGCTCATTGAGCCACAACCGTCCTCTGTAAACCCTTGAATTATGGCCCTATTTGACCATCCTAACCGGCCCGCCCTATATCCCTCGATGGTACTTATCTTCCTAACCTTATCGACTCTACTCTGCCCTAGCGCGCCTTTGCTCGATCAGGAGTAATCGTTTGCTCAATCCCTGCGATGTCCAAGCGCCATGCAAACCAAATCCCAATCCCGCGAACACCCCTACACCGTTTCCGAATCCTTCCCCGGTAGAGTCCTGGTAGAGTCCTTGAAGCCCGCCTACGCGTCTCGCTAATCGCAGAAAATAGAAATACGAAAATTGAAATTCGCGCACGAGCGAGAGATCGCCGGGCTCGAGAGCGCCCATTCTGAGTCCCCAAAGCGTGCCTCGTGGCACAGTCACTCCTGACTGTGTTCTTCGATTCCCCCGTAGGGGCGCACAATCACAACGCCCATCGAAATGGTTCACTGATTCGCCGCGCTCTCGGATTTTCAGCGCAAACGTCTCCCGTTTGGCATAGAATCGGCACCGTAAGCCACAGAACCCTGCCCAACCGCTCCCTTCATCGATGGCGGGTCCTCGGAGACTCCGATGCCACTAGAATATCGATTGAGCAGCGCGCGATCGCTCGCGTTGCAAATCTTCTCTGCGTTTACTCTCGCATTCCTCGCCCTGCCCTTCACTTTCGCGCAGCAAACGTCTTCCGCCAAACCTCCCGACGATCAGCAAGTGCGCCGACGTGCCGATGCACTTCTCAAACAGATGACCCTGGAAGAAAAAATCGCCCAGCTCAGCCAGATGTTTGATCTCCCTCCGCAAAAACCTGTTGAAGACGCAGCCGCAAAAGGGGAACTGGGCTCTGTTTTATTTGTCACCGACCCCGCCCGAATTAACCATTTCCAGCGCCTCGCCATGGATAATTCCCGCCTCCACATCCCTCTGATCTTCGGCTACGACGTGATCCATGGCTTCCGCACTATTTTCCCCGTGCCCATCGCCATGGCTGCTTCGTGGGATCCCGCTCTCGTCACCAAAGCGCAATCCGTCGCCGCGCAGGAAGCAGATGCCGCAGGCATCAAGTGGGCCTTTGCGCCGATGCTGGACATCGCGCGCGATCCTCGCTGGGGCCGCATCGTCGAAGGCGCTGGCGAAGATCCTTACCTTGGCTCCGCCATCGCCACCGCTCAAGTCCGCGGATTTCAGGGCGACTACGTTGGCTCGCCGGATCACATCATTGCGTGCATGAAACATTTCGCCGGATACGGTGCGGCGCAGGGTGGTCGCGATTACGACGAGTCGTACATTCCCGACACCCTGCTCTACAACGTCTATCTCCCTCCCTTCCACGCCGCCGTCAAAGCCGGAATCGGCTCCGCAATGAGCGCGTACATGGATTTGAACGACGTGCCCGCCACCGGCAATCGCTGGCTTTTGCACGATGTCCTTCGCGAGCAGTGGCATTTCACCGGCTTCGTCGTCAGCGATGCCAACGCCGTGAAAAGCTTGGTCACTCACGGCTACGCGAAAGATCTTTCCAGGGCCGCGGAACTTGCGATCGATGCCGGCGTTAACATGGAAATGTCCATCGGCCCCACCGCGTATGCTCGAAATCTGTTGCAGCTCGTGCAAAGCGGCCAGATCACCGCGAAGCAGATTGAAGACGCCGCTCGCCCCATTCTCGAAGCGAAAATTCGCCTGGGCCTTTTCGAGCATCCCTACGTTGACGAAGCGCGCGCCCAGCAAATCATCACCGCCCCGGAGCATCGCACTGCATCGCGCCTGGCCGCCGAGCGTACCGCCGTTCTCTTGCGCAACGAAGGCAGCTTCTTGCCCCTGAATAAAACGGCGTACAAAAAAATAGCCGTCCTCGGTCCGCTCGCTGATTCGCAGCTCGACACCGATGGCCCTTGGGCTCTTGAACAGGATACGAAAGAAACCGTCACGCTGCTCGCTGGAATTCGCGGAAAACTCGGTTCGCAGGCTGAAGTGAGTTACGCTCCCGGCGTTCAAATCGAGCGCAAGTTTCCTTCCATCTTCGACCCGATTTTCCACATCGAATACCCGCCCGATTGGACTCCCGAACAAGCCACGGACGAAATGTCCAAAGCCGTCGGTCTCGCCAGTTCTTCAGATCTCACGATTCTCGTTCTCGGTGAAGCGCAAAACATGATCGGCGAACAGGCCTCCCGCGATTCGCTCGATCTTCCCGGGCGCGAAGAAGAATTGCTCGAAGCCGTCGCCGCCACCGGAAAGCCGGTGGTTCTGCTACTGATGAGCGGCCGGCCGCTGAATATCCAGTGGGCTGCGCAACACGTCCCCGCAATCCTGGAAGTTTGGTATCCCGGCACGCAGGGTGGCAACGCTGTGGCCAACCTTCTCTTCGGCGACGCCGTTCCCGGCGGCAAACTTCCATTCACATGGCCGCGCGACGTCGGCCAGGTCCCCATGATCTACGCCCACAACACCACGCAGGCTCCGAAGGATCAGGCCAAGCGCTACTGGGGCGAAGAAAGCACGCCGCTGTTTCCATTCGGCTACGGCCTCTCCTACTCCACTTTTCAATTTTCAAATTTGAAACTCAGCCGCAGCCAGCTCAAGCCCGGCGAATCCCTGGATGTAACCGTCGATTTGCAGAACATAGGAAATTCCACCGCCGATGAAGTCGCTCAACTCTACATTCACCAGCAGTACGGCAGCACCTCGCGCCCCGTCCGCGAATTAAAAGGCTTCGAGCGCGTCACTCTTGCCCCGCATGAGAAAAAAACTCTCCACTTTCCCTTGGGCAAAGACCAACTAACCTACTGGAGCTCCGCAAAAAAAGCCTGGGTCCAAGAACCCTCCACCTTCGACATATGGATCGGCCCCGATTCCACCGCCCCCCTTCACTCCAATTTCATAGTAAACCCGTAACCGCAAACTGCCTCTGGGTCGGGGTGCCCCACTCTGAGTCCCCGAATGGTGGGTCTTGCGTCATTCTGTTGTAGCGCTGCGCCTTCAGGCCAGCATCTTGGGTTCCTGCTGTTGCAGGGCACGCCTTCCGAGGCGGGCCGTTCTCCCCATCACAAAACAAAACCCCGTCATTCCGAACAAAGTCCGCGAAGTGAGGAATCCCTCTTCGATCCGCCGACCCGCATACGAAAACGCCCTGTCATCCTGAGGACTTCCCGACGAAGGACTCAATCCCTGAGTTTCTTGCCGACAAAACAACGTACATGCTCCCATCTTCCCTTTTCCACTTTCTAATCCTTCCCCGCCTCCGCAATCCCCGCCTCCGCCAACGGCGCCATCATTTCATATCCCGCCTTGTTCGGATGCACGCCATCCGGGCTGAGCTCCGCCTTCAACCCGCCCTCGCTATTCACCATGTGCGAATAATAATCCACATACACAAATCCATTCTTCGCGGCGTACGCCTTGATCCATTCATTCAACGCCTTAATCTTCGGCCCCGGCTCCAGCCCCTTGTGCCAGGAAAACTCGCTCGCCGGCAACACCGAACACAGCACCACGCGTATCCCGTTCGCGCGCGCCAGTTCGCTCATCGAAGCGATATTCCCCTCGGTCTCTTCCAGCGTCATCTTCCCTGTGTTCTCCGCGATGTCATTCGTTCCCGCCAGCAGCACCACCACTTTCGGTTTCAGGTCGATCACGTCTTGCCGGAAGCGCACTAGAATTTGCGGCGTCGTTTGCCCGGAGATTCCGCGGTTCACATACGGCTTCCCAGGGAAAAATTCGCCGCGATCCGGCTTGCCCCATCCTTCCGTGATGGAATCGCCCAGGAACACCACGCGCGCTTCCCCCGCCGCAGGCGCCCCCAGCGCTTTATCCGCCTCCCGGTACTTCGCCAGAAACGCCCAATCGTTAAAAGCCTGCACCGCCTGCGATTTTTGGTAAGCCGTCAACTGTTCCCAGCCCGCTGGCGCCGCTTCGCCAGGTTTTGCATTCTGCGTAGCCAAACTCGCCGCAGCTTGCCCAAATGCGACGGGCGAACAAACTAATGCCGCAAGCAGCATCCCACAACCAAAAATCACGCAACCCAATGTCCATTTTCTGTTCACGATCAGACTCCCCTCACATGCGAAGCACACACCAACTTGCCACCACCTTCGCCAAAATCCGAAGCTGTCACATTCTACTTGATCCGGGAAAACAATCAGGAGGAGAACCACGCCGTCGGGAAGGGCACTACCCTCCCGCCCGGCAGGGAGCCGCCGCTCCCCGCCAGACGAGAGAACAAGGGTCAGGTCAGAAGTTAAGCTTCAACGATAGCTGCACAACGCGCACCGATGAATCGAACCCAAGGAAGTTCCCATACGGGCTAGTCGGCACGCCCTGCATTCCAAGGATTTGCCCGAATTGCGGACTGCCCAGCTCCGCATCCGGCAGGTTGAAATTCGGGTGGTTGAACACGTTGAACGCCTGCGCCCCCAGCCCGAATGTAAACCGTTCGCCCACTGCGAACGTCTTGTACAACGCCATATCGAAGTCGATGTAATTCGGACCCCGATATTGGTTCCGCGATTGCGTCGGGTACCTGCTGTACGCGAAGCCGGTTGCCGCCGTGTTCGCGAAGGCATTGCCGTTCAAGCATGGATTCAACTGTGTGTTGGTGACCACCGCTCCAACGCCGCAAGACATCTGCGCGCCCGCCGTAGTTTGCTGCGCCACGATCGCCAGCACGTTGTTCTGGGCAATGTCGCCGAACGCATTCGCATCCACCACCGTGAACGGCAGCGCGCTGCGTGCGAACACTTTTCCAGACCATTGCCATCCTCCCAGCGCCGCTTTGGCGAACTTGTTCTCAAAGTGTGTTGGAGGCGTCACAACGTAATCCGCGTTGAACAGGTTGCGCACGTCATAATCCGCGTTTCCATAATTGTTTGTCCGCAGGTTTCCCGGGTTCACCTGCGTCTGGATGTTGAAGCCCCCGGGCCACCCGCCGATCGGGAATATTCCCCCATTCGACGTGTCGTCCAACGTATGAGAGTACGTGTAGTTGAAGTGCGCCATCAGCCACGAGTGATACTGCAGCCGCACCGATCCGGTGATGCCGTTGTAGTTGGATACCGCGCCGCTCTGGAACGTGGACACTTCTCCATAGTTTGGCAGCACCGTCGACCCTGTTTTGATACCCGGCACCGATGCGAACACCGCATTCGTCGCCACCGCATTCCACCACGAGTTGGCGTACGGAATATTGATCGCGTGGTTCCCCACGTAATTCACCGAAATCGCCACGCTTTTGTTGATTTCCTGGTCCACCTTCAAATTCCATTCCTGCACCTCCGGCGAATGGATTGTGCCCTGAATCGAATTGAAGCTCACCGGAGGATTGAATCCGATAATCGGATCCAGAATGTTGGACAGTTGGTTGTAGCTCTTGCTCAGTGTGAACGCCGAAGCCGCTGCCGAGTATGCCGCCGGCCCTTGCGTGAATGGTGCGATGCCCGTCGTTGCTCCGGTTGAATCCAGCGGAGCAATCGTGAACAGCGTGGTTGCCGGCGGGTTCCCCGGATTTCCCAGTTCGAAGTCCAACATGCCCGCCGCGGGGTTATCGTAGAAAATCCCCACCCCGCCGCTGATCACCGTTTTGTTCTGTCCCGGGAACCACGGGAAGTGGTCGCCCGCATTGGGCGCCCAACTGAACGCAATGCGCGGCGAAACGTTGATCGCGTCTACGCCCATATAAGGATGGTTCAGCCCGGTATTGATGTCGCTCGAGTACGGCACATCTCCCGCTCCTCCAGGTCCTGCCTGCACGCTGGGCAAGCTGCCAAACGGGCCAGCGTAGTTCGAGAAGCAGTTCGTGTTGCACGTCGGGTTAGCGTTATGTTCGAAGCGTAGCGCTCCCGTCAACGTAAAGTTCGATTTCACTTTCCACGTGTCTTCCACGTAGAACCCGATGCCCCACAGGCCGATGGGCACATCCGTGGAAAGGCTGGATGCCTGCTGATAAGTCTGGGCAATCCCTTGCGAAAAGGCCTGCAAACCGCTGATCCCGGGGCTCGCTGTTGTTCCACCAAGCGACAACGAACTCAGATCGTTGAACGTGATCGTCGGATAAGTATTGAAGAAGTTGTGATCGCTCACGTCGTAGCGCCGGAAATTTACGCCCGCCTTCACCGCGTGCTTCCCGTGCACCCAGGAAACGTCATCGACAAATTGATATTGCGTTATGTTGCGGCCTTGCGGGAAGCTGCCCACGCTGCCGTTGATGCTGGAGAATCCGACAGCCCCTCCAAACGTCACGCCGCCATACGGAAATTCCGATTGCCATGCCGAAACGTCCTGGGCGAACTGCGCCACATAGTGGCTCAAGGTCGCCGTAAAGCTGTTCGTCATGCTGCTGTTAAATACGTGCCGCCAATTCGCCTGGTAGTCGTAAGCAGGTTGATTCGAATTTGCGTCAAATGCCGAACTCAGCGGATTGATTGCCGTTGGCTGCAACCCGTAATCCAGCTTGAACCGGAAGAAAATGTCGTCCTTCGAAGTCAGCTTCTGATCGACGCGCCCCGCCAGGATCCATTCCTTCGCGAACGAAGTCGGCGTCAACGTCACGTTCTCTTGGCATGGCTGGCCGGTCGCGAATCCGGGCACGGATACCGTTGCGCATTCCGTTCCCGCCACCGGCACTGGCGTCGCTTGTTTTCCTGCCGATGCCGCGGAGTAAATCTTGAACATATTTGCGTACGCGGCCGCTTCTCCCGAAGCCACGTTCTGCACGTTCGCCAGTACCGCCGAGGCGAATTGCGGCGTGGGAATTGTCTCCACGTCTACGTTCGGCAGCACAAACCGCAAGCCTTCCGTGTCCACGAAGAACCACGTGTGATCCTTCCACACCGGTCCGCCAACCGACGCGGCCCACTGGTTGGCGTTCGAAAATGGCCGAGGCGCTCCGCTGGCGTTGGAAATGAAGTCGTTCGCATTCATGTACGCGCCGTTCCAAAACCATTGCGCGTTGCCGTGAAAACTATTGGTGCCGGACTTGGTGACGAACGTGATCTGCGCGCCGCTCATTTGTCCGTACTCACCCGAATACGGGTTGGTCACGATCGTCGATTCCTGTATTTCGTTGCTGCCCAGCGTCAGGTTCGACGCGCCGGAATTGTTGATGTTGAAATACGGGTCCATATCGTTTTCGCCGTTCACCGTATAAAGGTTCGACGTCCCCGGCAAACCATTCGCCGTAAAGTTCCCGTAGCCCATTCCCTGCGCCACAACAACGCCCGGCGACGTAAACGCCAGCGTCGTTATATCTCCGCCCGCCGCCGGTAACAGGGCCACTTCTTCAGGCGTGTAAGACGTCGCCACTCCCGGCTCCGTGCTGATCAATGGCGCAGCCCCAGACACTTCAATCGTTTCTGCTGCTTTCGAAATCTCCAGCGCCACATCCACCTCCGACGTCTGTCCAACCGCCACGGAAGTAGACTTCACCGTCTTCGCAAACCCGCCCACTTCGATCGTCACTTCATACCGCCCGGGCTTCAGCAGGTTGAACCGGTAAGTCCCTTCCCCGCTGGTCGTCGCCATTTGCGTTTCGCCGGTATCCAGACTCTTCAATCCCACCTTGGCGTCGGCGATCACCGCTCCGGTCGGATCGGTCACGCGGCCGGCAATGCTTCCCAATGTCAGCGATTGCCCCGCTGCAATACTCACGTTGAATAAGGTCAGAAGAAACACCACAACAATTCCCACTCGCAGAATTCTCATTCATCCCTCCTTGAAGGGGACACCACTCGGTACTCGCGATGAACTGCAATGCACGCGGTACGCCACTCGCGGCGGCAAGTAGTCCGCTGACTTTTCAAGGAGTTGCGCGAGTTTCTTTGCCAGGCCTATGAGTTCACGTAGATCCGCAAAATTATTTCGTCACTCATTTCCCGCGCCTCACACCAGCTTCCTGAGCCAGCGTAGCCTGTGACTGTAGCCTTGCATCACATCTGCTCGCCTGCGCGTAATATTCACAATTCTGTAGATTTCGCTTCACAACGCAATTCTCGCAATTCGTCATGTAATCACGCTCATTCATTACTCTTTTCCGTGCATTGAACCCTCTATCGAATTTCGTCACAGCGAATTCAGTCGCCGCGCTCACAGCAGAGCAACTTTCTCCGCACGCCCGCATCAGACCAGTTGCGCCAACCGGAGTGTTGCCATGAAAAACGCGTTTGCACTCGCCGTCGCCGCAAGTTTCGTCATCTTCTCTGGCAATTCTTTGTCCGGAGAATCCCGCCCGCCTGCCGCCCCCGATAACAAAAATACGCAGCCCGTTGTCGTCGAACTCTTCACTTCCGAAGGCTGCTCCAGTTGTCCCCCGGCGGATGCCCTGCTTCTCGAACTGGAACAAGCGCAGCCGGTCGAAGGCGCCAAAGTTATCGCTCTCGAAGAGCATGTCGATTACTGGAACCACGATGGCTGGACCGATCCGTACTCATCCCCCGACTGGACCCAGCGCCAGGTGGACTACGTCACAAAATTCAAAGAGAAAGAACCCTACACGCCGCAGATGATCATCGATGGACAAACACCGACGGTCGGCGGCCGCGAATTCGAAGTTAAACAAGCCATCCAGCAAGCCGCCAGTCAGCCGCAAACCGAAGTGACGCTGGTCGCCGCCGCCGCCGCCTCCGATGCCGCCCCACAATTCACGGTGCATGTCGGCAAATTAACCGGCAACACCGATCGCGATAGCGCCGAAGTTTGGCTAGCCGTCAGCGAAAGCGGCCTGGGCTCATCCGTCAACGCCGGTGAAAATGCGGGCAAGACTCTCCACCACGCCTCGGTCCTGCGCTCACTCCACAAAATCGGCGTAGCCAAGCCCAACCTCGACACCGCCTTCGAAGCCTCCCCCCGCGTAAAACTAAAATCCGACTGGAACCGCAAAAACCTCCAAATCGTAATCTTCATCCAGGATAAAAAATCCATGCGCATCCTGGGCGCCGCCACCGCCCCAGCCTCCACCTAGCGCGCCTCCGCGTAGGGGCGCAGCACTGCTGCGCCCCTTGCCCGCAAACTCACCACAAAAAAGCACATTGTCATCCTGTGAGAAGTCAGCGACGAAGGATCTCAACCACTGAGTCTTGCCTTCCAAAATACAAACGCGTCATTCCGAACGGAGTCCGCGGAGTGAGGAATCCCTCAGTCCTGGATGCGCGAGTTTGTGAGGGCAGGTCTTGGGCTTCGCGACGCTCAACGCTCTTTAGGGGCTCGGAGCTTCAGCTCCGACATCAAGCACAAGGAAAAATGGGCTTCAGCCCCTGAGGAATCCTGCGCGGAGGGGAGGAGACGGCCCGCTTCGGAAAGCGGGCCCTACAAAAGCACACTCAAGAGCACAGGCAGGAGTGCCAGCCTCCCCTCACTCCGCCAAAAACCCATTACTCCCCACCCAAAACTGCGCCAGCGAACTCAAATTCTTCTTATACGTCCGCGACACCGATAATTCTTTCCCGCCCCTGATCCGCAGCACATACTCCCCCGTTGTCCACGGATGAATCTCTTCCACAAACGAAGTATTCACCAGCACCGACCGGTGTATCCGGATAAATCCATAAGGTTCCAGCTTCTGCGCAATCGCGCTGATCGATTCCCGCAACAGATACGACCCCGACAACCGCTGCAGCAACACGTAATTCCCCTGCGCCTCCACCACCGCCACATCCGCTGGATCGATGAACAAAATACTTTTCTTCGTCTTGATCGCGATCCGCGAAGACTTCGCCACCAGGCTTTCCAGTTGCGGCAGCAGCTCCATGAATCGCGCCGCGCGTTCGCTCTGCGTCCGGTGTACCGCCGTGTCCAGCGCGCTGTGAATCCGTTCGTCCGAAAACGGCTTCAGCACATAATCCACCGCATGTTTCTCAAACGCCGCCACGGCATGCTGGTTGTGCGCGGTCACGAACACAATCGACGGCACCGCCATCTTGCGCTTCTTCAGCCGGTCCACCATCTCGATGCCAGAAAGCTCAGGCATGCGAATATCCAGCAGCAACACGTCGTACGCCTTCTCTTGCAGCAGGTTCAGCGCCTGGAACGCATCCACCGCGGTGTCCATGCTCTCCACGTCGCTGCGCGTGCGCAACACGCGTTCCAGCGCGCTGCGCGCCAGCGGTTCGTCATCCACAATCAGTACGCGCATCTTCCTCACACACTCTTTGCCTGCAGCGCAGCAGGCATTTCCTGCACCATCTCCGCCTTTTGCGTTCCCAGCGCCGGCAGCAGCACAATCGCCGTCGCAATCCCGTCTTCGTTGATTCCAAACCTTAAGCTCGCTTCATCGGCATACAAATAATTCAGTCGCGCCCTGGTATTCTGTAATCCCAGCCCGGAGCCCGCGGCTGCTTTGCCGTGCACACTGTTTCGCACACTCAGTTCGATTCCTTTTTCCCCGCCCTGGATGTCAATCTCCACCCACCCCCCATCTCTCGAACACGCCGCGCCATGCAGTATCGCGTTTTCCACCAGCGGCTGCAGGATCAGCGGAGGCACAAGCAGTTGCTGCATCCCCGATTGCACCTTCCAACGAACCTCCAGTCGCTCGCCCAAACGCATCTTCTCGATATCCAGATACGTTTCCGCAAACTTCAATTCTTCTTCCAGTGAAATCAGGTCCGCGGTGCCGTCCTGCAACACGGTTCGCAGCAAGCTCGAGAGTTTCAGCACCATTTCCTTCGCCAGCGGCTTGTCCATCTCGATCAGCGTCGAAATTCCGTGCAGCGTGTTGAACAGGAAGTGCGGTTGCAGCTGGCTCTTCAGCGCCTGCAGTTCGCTTTCGGCCAGCGCTTGTTGCAGCTTGGCGCGCTCCAGTTCCTGCTTCCGCGCGCGAGTGAAATATTCATACGCGTGAGAAGCCACCACTACTACCGTATAGTCCCAGGTCTGCAATGCAAACAATTGTGCGTTGCCCACAAAAGATTCCAACGTGCGGCTCTGGAAATGTCCCGTCGTCGGATCCCACGGCGGCAACACCAGCGAGCGTATGCACACCGACAGAATCAGGTACGGAATCGCCCCCAAAAAGTAACCGGCCAACCGCTTGAACTGCACCGGCCGCGCAATCGGATACCGCCGCACAATATAGAAAATCGGTGGCGCCAGCGATGCCGCGGTCACACACCATGCCCCGGCGATCAGCAGCATTTTCCAGTACGCGACATTCACCCCGTCCGACCACAGCCGCATTTTTTCTTGCCCGGCCATGATCGGCGCGAACCAGCCCCACAGCAAAATCGACCACAGATACGCATGGCCGATTGTCGCGGCTCTCCGCCACACTGTTTTCATGTTCGGGATTGTAGCGGAATTGCCCATTTGCGCAGCGCCCAAGGTGTGAACCAACAGAAATACGCTTCGAAATAACAGAAAATCAAGCTGAGTTTACTGCGTAAGCTTCGTTCCCTGTCCGGCCCAAAAAACATGTTCGCCCGGCGACATCGCATCTCATAAATGCAGTTTAGGGGGTCGGAGCTTGAGCTCCGACATTCAGTGCTAGGAAAATCTGCTTCAGCCCCTGAGGACAGCCTTCTTAACAGAACATATTGTCATCCCGGGCGCAGCAAGGGACCGGCTTTTCTTTTCTTCCCCGCACGTGGCACAGACTGTCCATCATATAATTCTTAATTATTGTCTTGACAATACAATAAACACATGCGATACTCCTCCCGTAGAAAAGTGCGCCCGCGATCTTTCCTTCGCGGCTCTTCCTCCTACAATCTAAAAATTCAACTCTTCTGGAGATTTTTATGTCTGATCAATCTTCCAACGATCGTGCAGGTCTCTGCACCTTCACCTTTGAAGACGGCCGCCACTGCTCCATGTTGCAAGCCGGTAACGACGTCGAACTTTGCTACTTTCACGAGCAACAGGAGCGGCAGCACCTCAAAACCTACGTCGCCAATCTCAAGGTCTGCCACTTCCTCGACGGTGAGGTCCACACCGCCTCCGACCTCAGCGCCGCTTTCGCCTCTCTTTTTTGTGCAGGAGTACAAGGCTATGTCGAGCCCAAGAACACCCAGGCGCTCACCAGGCTTGGCCACCTCATGCTAAAAACCCACCTCCTCGCAAAGGCAGAGTACCTCTCTGCCTACGAGGCCGATTGGGGTGAGGTTGTGGCAGACTCCACCGCGTATCATCCATTTGAACGCACCCTCGAAGATATCGGGAATCCTGACTCACTCGTACGAGGCCCCCTGCCAGCCGACACGGAACCGTCAACGCAACAGCAACCAGAAGCCCTGGCCAATCCCCCACAACCGCAAAAAACCGCTTCTACCGTACCCGTCCAAGATCCCCCCGCTCGAACCCGCTCCCGCTCGCGCATCCAAAAATTCAGTTGCCCCATCAAAACCACAATCCCATCGCCAACGATGTAGCGCTGGCTTTATGCCAGCGCCTTCCTCTCAAGGATCACAACTCACACGCCTAGTAGGCACAGGTCTTCAGACCCGCGTGAAAACTCATTTTTTCGTCAGGACATGGCTCCAGCCGTGCCGTAACTTCCCAAAATCAGTGAGGCTGTAGCCTCTGAAGTCTGTCCTCTTCCAGTCCCTCACACTGCCTCTACAGATGACCCGGCACATGCCCTCTGGTTACCGCTCCGTTACTAAAACATAAAGCTTAGCGTCCCTAACCCCTGCGGAATCAAGCAGATTCAATCTGCCAGAAAACAAGCAACTTACACCGCCAAATCGCCCTTTAGAATCAACAGATTTTTTTTTCGTGCACTTTTGTAATCCCATAGCGCAGGGCAAATCCCCGAGCCCTGCGGCTTTTCCGAATACCAAAGCTCAGACCCACAACCGCACTGGAATTTTTATGCCTTAGACTGACCGCCGCCGCGTCTCCAATCCCCACCAACTTCCAATCCAGCCGCTCAGGTTTTCTTCCCCTAGGGAGTCGGAGCTTCAGCTCCGACATCAACTCCACCGCTCGCCGGACTTCAGCCCCTGAGGAATCCTGGCTGTTCTCACAGAACGGCTCTTGGGTTTGCGCCAAAATTATCTAATTTAAAGTTCGCCAGCTTGCCGCTATGACATAGCTCACCGGCACACAAGTTTCCCGGGTCTTTGTTCAAATCGTCGCGAATCTATAACTACAATAAGAAGCCACCCGATACATCGATGTCTTGAGCGGTGACCCAGCCGAATTCCTCCGACAGTAGGTTGACGATGACATTCGCCACATCTTGCGGTGCACCAATTCGTCCGAGGGCAGTTTGATCCGCCAGGGGTTTGATGTATTCAGGGTGTTTGTCGAAGGCTCCGCCTCCAATATTGCTGTGAACAGGGCCGGGTGATACAGCATTCACGCGGATTTTTCGCGGCGCGAGCTCTTTGGCCAGATAGCGCGTCCAGGATGACAGGGCCGCCTTCGACGGGCCATACGCCGAATATCCCGGAGGAGCAATTCGGCTCGATGTGCTCGAGGTGTTCACGATTGCGCCACCGTCCTCCATCAGCGCGACCAGCTGTTGGGTTAAGAAAAACGGCCCTTTGAAGTTCGTATCGAATATCTGATTGAAGTAATCCTCGGTCACTTCCGTAAACATCATCCCACCACCAATGCCGCCGTTATTCACCAGATAATCGAAAGTCTTTCTCTGCCAGATTTCTTCGAGGCTCTTTTTTGCAAGCTGCGTGAAGTCCTTGAAAGTCGATTTCTGGTTCAGGTCTAACTTCAGCCCTACGGCCCGGATCGCAGGGTTTTGTTCAATTTCTCGGATGACATCCTCAGCACCCTTTTTGTCGGAGTGATATGTCAGGATGACCCCGATTCCACGTTTGGCAAGTTCCAGCGCAGTGCTTTTCCCGATTCCGTTACTTCCCCCCGTGACGATTGCTACTTTCATTGCTCCTCCTTGAGTCAGCCGTGTCTAGCCGCAAGTCTGGCGGTTTTCCAGCGTCAAGGGAAGACCGGATAATGCCGTTCTATTGCCTAAAAATGCCGTTTTATCCGGAGGGCAAATGGAGATTCGGCTGTTTTCACGCTCGAAAAATGCCCAAAGGGCTCTTACGTGTTATAAGAGGACAATGCAAGATGCCCTAAACGAGATCGCTCAGCTGACTCGCAAGGCGACGAGTGTGCCCACACAAACGGAACTGCCCGGAGTGCTCATCATCAAGGGTGAGGTCCCCGAGCATCAACTCGCGGCAATCTACGAACCCATGATTGGGTTCGTTGTTCAGGGAGGAAAAACTATTTCGATTGGTGACGAAGTTATCGATTTAAAGGCTCCAGCCTATTTCGTAATTCCCTCAGAACTTCCCGCGACAGGACGTGTGCATCAGGGTTCAAACGGGCTTCCATATTTATCAGTGGGTCTTCGGCTGAATCAAAACGCTCTACTGGATTTATTGAAGGACTCTCCCAAGAATCTCTGGAACGAAAAAGATTTCAGAAAGTTTTCCGCCTGCGCTGCTACAGCGGATTTCGTTGATCCCTGGTTGCGGATGCTACGCCTTCTGAAGACCCCAGAACACATTCCCGCACTCGCCCCGGTCTACGAACGTGAAATTCTCTATCGGGTACTTCTTGGTCCGCAAGGATGGCGCTTAAGGCAGCTATACTTTGCAGGCGGCAAGGCTCCAGGCATACGTCAAGCCATTCAGTGGATTCGGGAAAATTATGGCAAATCCATCGATATAAAACGAATCGCCGCAAAGTCTGCGATGGGCGTCACCACATTTCACCGTCAATTCAAGCAAATCACCGGCCTCAGCCCAATCCAATTCCAAAAACAATTGAGGCTGCTTCAGGCAAGAAAGCTTTTGGCTTTCAGTGGTCATTCCGTATCGGACGCAGCCTTTAAGGTTGGCTACGAAAGCGCATCGCAATTTAACCGCGAATATTCGAGGCTCTTTGGCGCACCTCCTGCCCGAGATGCTTCGAAAATAAGACAGCTGAATGGCCAGGGGTAGGTCGATTGAATATCGATGTGGAAAATCCTCTCACCTGCCTTCCATGAGAAGGCCGGCCCCTGTCAAGAGTGTTTTGCTCTTTCCATGAGTTCTTCTCTCTTTTCCCGTTCAGCCAAGCCGCCTCTGTCGCCACCCTTCCATTCGCACTCTTATGTGAGCGATGTTCGCTCGGTGCAAGTTGGGTGTTCTTGATTCATTAGGCGCTGCTACCTGATAATCGTCCTCCGCTTCTCTCTTTAGGAGAGAAGTTTGGGCCCAGGCACGTGTCGCAGTCGCCTAAACTCGGCGGTCGAGCTCAGCTGTTCGGTTACAAACTCTTTCTCTGCTGGGTTTCTCTATGCTGCTGGGCTCATCGCCTTCTGGCTATTGCGCAACGGTTCGTACACTTCTCCACTCACCCACAAGCGGTGCAGCAGTACCGCTAGCTTCCGTGCTACCGCCACCACCGCCCGTTTCTTGGCAATTTCCCCTCCTCGTGCCGAGAGCTTCCGCCCCCAGCGCCGCAAGTCACTGTCTTCCCCAAAAGGTCCCAAAATGTAGTGCGCCCCTTGCACCAGTAGCGTCCGTAGATACTCATCCCCTTCTTTGCTAATGTGCATTTGTGGTTCGCTCTCGCCCGAGTTCCTCCGCCCAGGCTGCAAGCCCACAAAACATCCCGCGTCGCGACTCTTCCGGAATCGATGCGGATCCTCGATGGTCAGCACATAGGTCGTGGCGATCAGGTCTCCTACACCCTTCAGCTGTTTGAGCAGCGCCGTTTCCGGATACGTCTGTTTGGCCATTTTTTCGATTCGCCGATCATATTCCCCGATGCGTTCGTTTAACGATTCCACCTCTCGCAACAGCGGCTCTAACGCTTCCCGCAATCCTGCGCTTAATCCACTCATAGTCTCCCGACGGAGCTGTTCCGTGCCACACTTGCGCAGCCGCTCGCCGTAGGACTTCACCAATCCTCGTGCGGCATTCACCAGGGCAGTTCGAGCGCTCACGAGTACTGCTCGGGCACGGATCTCTGTCAGGTGCAACTGCGCCTGCGCACTGCGATGCTTCACCCGGCTCAGCAGCTCGGGATCGATTCGTGCCAGCCGCGCTAGCGATCGCGCATCCAGACGATCATCTTTTCGCCGGCTCTTGGTGATCAAGCGCACCTTCTGGGCGTGCGCCACGATCACTTCGTGCCCCAGCGCGGTTAACAACCGGCTCACCCACGGAGAATGCGTCCCCGTCTCCATCGCGATGCGACACCGCGGCATGCTACCGAATACCTGCTTCATGGCTTCCGGCGCGGTCGCCAGTTTGTGCTCTAAAACAATTTCTCCTGCTGCATTCAGGACGCAGTACGCACTGGAGCGATCTCCCAGATCCAGCCCGATGGTCAGCTGTCCTTGGAAAATGTTTTTCCCACTCGTCCCCATAGTGCTAATCTTCTGCATTGCCGGTCTCCTTTTCATTGTGCTTCGAGCACGTCGATCATTGGGAGCGTATCGCATCCCGCGGAGACCGGCCTTCTCATCCCAATCTGGTAAGTCGTTTACCTGGCATGTACACAGCAAGGACCTTAAACCTACTCTCGCAATCGGGCGGTTTACAATCGATGTTCGGATGAACTCCGGTGGATTCGCTGAGGCGAATAGTGGCCAACCAGACGCTGCGGCTTTTCCCGAATACCAAAGCTCAGTCCCACAACCGCACTGGAACACCCAATTTGTTTATACCTTATACTGACCGCCGCCGTGTCTCCAATCCCCGCCAACTTCCAATCCAACCGCTCAGGTTTTCCTCTCTCTAGGGGGTCGGAGCTTCAGCTTCGACATCAAAACTACCGCTCTCGGCATGGGGCATCCGCCACGAGCACACGAACGCCTTGCTCTGCATCGGAACTATGATTGACCCGGCACAAGAATTCACTCCTAGCGCCTTCCAACGTTTTTCCCAAGCGATACGTTACGCGAACATTCCGCAATTCGCGTGTCGATTCCCACCCGGCCCGTTCGACGTGTAAATGGAGGGGCGCCGCACAACCGGGCACCCGCAACATTCTGGCCCCAGCGCGGTCCGAGCTCCTCAATAAAAGTCGCGGCCCTGATACGGCGTCGGCTGACATGCAGAAGTGATCAGACGGCAGAAAATCTCGGTAGGTCGAACTGTACAAGAGCAACAAATCCAAGAGAGCCAAAAAATAAGGAGAAAGCCGATGAAACAAAAGAAGCTGCACATAGTATTACTGAACGCATTCACACTCGTCTCCGCCCTGATCGCGTCCCGGCCCACCGCCGCACAAGACGCCAAACAACCGTACCCCACCATGGCTCCAATCGACCAATATCTGATGGATCGCGATCTCGAAATCGCCTTAGCCCGCAGCGCCGCTCCAGACGCCATTTCTCACGACGCCTCAGTGATCGTCCTGACCCGCCACGGCTACGAAACTGCCGTGGAAGGCAAGAACGGCTGGGTATGCTGGGTGGGACGCGGATGGTTGGCCATGTTCGATCATCCAGAATTTTGGAATCCAAAAATCCGCGCCGCGGATTGCCTCAATCCGCCAGCCGCCCGCACCGTTCTGCCCTACGCCTACAAACGCACCGAATTACTCCTGGCCGGCCATTCCAAGCAAGAAGTCATCGCCGCGATCAAAGCCGCAATAGACAAAAAAGAATTACCAGCCCTCGAGCAGGGAACTGTCTCCTATATGATGTCCAAATCTTCCTACCTAACCGATTACGGCGACCACAATGCTCCCCACCTCATGTTCTTCCAAACCGGCAAGCCCGATGCAGCCTGGGGTGCAAACGTGACGAATGCCCCGGTTATATCTACGAACTACTGGTACTTGTCCGCGGAGGCGTATCCACAGCTCAAGAGCTTTCCTTCCTTGGTTGTGTTCTTGGTGATGGTGCCCAAATGGTCCGACGGTACCTCCGCCCCGCCCATGTAAAACGGGGAAACGATCACTGCGTGTTTGGTGCAGTGCGGACGGAGGGCAGTTTGCCGTCTGTTGCCCGTCCAAGTTTGTTCCAGTACGAGCCTCTTACTTCGGTGGCTGTGCGGACTGGTTTTCACTTGTCGGCGGCACGATCCCCTTCAGTCGCAGATAGGTCACCATGTTCCCATAGTGCTCATCCGTGTGCGCCGTATTGATGGAGAACAAGGTCAGCTTCGCTATATCGAAGTTGAAGAATTTCACCATCTGGCTGCCTTTTGCATCGCTCATGCTGTCGAATGCCTTGTTGCAGTACGCCACTCCGTCCTTGAGCGCAGCTACGAGGTCCGCCTTTGACGTCTTCGTTTTTTCGATGTCCTTTGCTGGGTTTGCTTCACCTATGGCTTGCGAGCAGAACATGTACGACGCGTCGGCCACATGGCCAACGAGCTGGCCAAAAGTCCGAACCTCCGGTGTCGGCTTGAAGGAGTAGTTTTCTTCCGGCATTTTCTGCGCCGCACCGACGACCGCGCTGCTCAGAAACGAGTAAAAACCTTTTTCGCTCGCGGTAATCGGGTTCGCGGGCGGAGCGGACGACGCCGGTGGTTTCTCCTGCCCGTGCAAAGCAACGGGAACTGCCATCAATGCAATAAACATAAAACCGAGTCTTTTGTTCATGATCTTCCTTTCGGGGAATCGTGCCACCTTGCGGGTCATAAAGGACGTTCTTTCCGAACACCCCCAATCTATATACGCTCGAAGTGCCGAGTTGTTTCGCGTCAGACAGCCAAATCCCGGTAAGTCGTGCCGGCTCAAACGGTCGCTGCAACACTGTCTATTGCACTGATTCGTCGATGCGCTTCCGCGGAGGAAGCCATATGTTTGCCTGCGCTTGCTCAAACCCTAGCCAGAGGTAGTGCTCTGGCGGTTATAACCTGAGCGAGGGATTTAGCCTTTGCTTTCAACGCAAATCGGGTTTGACCTAAGTGTTGCATCGACCCATTGAATGCCCCGTTAATCGGGACTTGACAGCTGTCGCTAATCGATTGTGAAAGCTGCGGTGCGCAGGGGGTACCGTGGTCAGCAGAGTCTGTCGCCTGTCCCTACACGCGATAGTTGCCTTTGGGCAGTTGGGCGATCTGGCAAATCTCCCGCGAACCAGAGGACTGTGCTACCTGGCCGTTCGGAGGGCGCGCTGTCAACCGCCGGCCCCTTCATGTGCCTATTGTCCCTATGAGCGACAAAGTCCCACTGGAACCATCAATGCTGTACATCGAGACGCTGTTGGAGTTGGAATTCGTCACATAGGCGAACTTTCCGGACGGATGGATGGCTATCGAGGTAGGATTCGATCCCGCAGCTATCATTCCCATGGACGTTAAGGCGCCTGTGGCCGCGTTGATGGTGTACATCGAGACATCGTTCGACGCGAAATTCGTTACATAGACAAACTTACCCGCAGAATCCACGGCCACTGAGAGAGGCTGTGTTCCTGCGGCGATCGACCCTATAGATGTTAAAGCCCCGGTCGTGGGGTCGATGGTGTACATCGAGACCTCGTTCGAGCCGGAATTCGCCACATAGGCGAACTTGCCCGCAGGATCTACTACCACGGAGACAGGGTCTGTTCCCGCAGCAATCGTCCCAATGGACACCAAGGTCCCAGTCGTGGCGTTGATCGTGTACATAGACACGCTTCCAGCAGTGGCAGAAGTGGCATTCGCAGCATTCGCCATATAGACGAACTTGCCAGATGGATCCACGGCTACCGAGTTCGGAATACTTCCTGGGGCGGCGATCGTCCCGATGGACGACAAGGCCCCGGTAGTGCCGTTGATTGTGTACATAGAGACGCCGGATGAACCGCCACCCCCATCTGCCACATAAGCGAACTTGCCAGATGGATCCACGACCACCGACGAGGGAAGGCACAATCCCGGACAATTCCCGTTTATCGTTCCTGTGGAGGTTAAGGCCCCGGTCGTGGCGTTGATGGTGTACATCGCGACGCTGCCATCGGAGTCATTCGCGTAATCCCACACATCGCCCGAATTTGTCACGTAGGCGAACTTGCCAGAAGGATCTACAGTCACAGAATCGGCGTAGAGACCGTAGCCGTATGTTGATACCGGTGGTCCTATGGGCGCCAGGGCACCCGTAGTGGGGTTGATCGTGTACATGGACACGTAGCCACCAACCCCGCCTTCGCAGCCCAAACTAGCTACATAGGCGAACTTTCCGGCAGGGTCCACCGTGATTGATTGCGGGTCAACTGCTCCTGTCGTGATCGTGAAGGTCAACGGATTCGAGCTACCCCCGCCGGGTGCAGAATTGAAGACTGTGATCGCGGCTGTCCCGGCTGCGGCAATGTCACCCGCCGGAATCTGAGCAATCAGTCCGTTAAAGCTGCCATTACTGGTGGTCGGCAGGTCGGTGCCGTTCCAACGCACGACTGAACTGGCCACAAGATTTAGCCCAACTACCGTCAACTGATTATCTACTGAATCAACGAACTGTTCTCCTGCGGGAGCGCAGCTTGGATAGAGAGAATTGATCGTCGGGACGGGATTACTGCCGCTGGTGACGGTGAAATTTATCGAATTGGAAGTTCCACTGCCGGGAGCAGGGTTGGTCACGGTCACGGCTATCGTACCGGTTAAAGCGACGCTGGCAGCAGCGATGCTCGCAGTCAATTGCGTGGAGTTGACAAACGTGGTGGCGGGCGCCGACCCTCCGAAGTTGACCATAGAGCCTGCGACGAAATTACTCCCATTGATCGTAAGCGGGAAAGCCGCACCACCAGCAACGCTGCTGGGCGGCAAGATTGTGGTGATTGTTGGAGTGGGATTAGATCCGCCGAGTCCGGGCTCAGTAATCGATGACTTACTCGTGCCGCCACCGCATCCAACAAGAAATACAAGGTTCACGATTCCGAATATCACCAGCTTTCTCTTTGCCGCTGCTTCGCTCTTCATGCTCATTCCCTGCATGGCCGACTCCTTTGCTATTTGTTCGGTCATGGACTCTGGCCCGAGTTGGCCGACATTGGCGCGAAGGCGCTGCCAGCGCAATGGTAAGGATATGGTCTGTGCCTGTTTTTTATCTGATCGTGCAGCTCTCTGAATTCAGGATACTTTTGCAGAACGGGCATTTTCCCCGGGTACAAAAACCAAGCAATCAGTGGTAGACTCCGCCAGAATTGAGAGCCTAGGCCTGCTATGGAATCCACCGTCCGTGCCCGTCGGATTCGCTTTGCCGCCTTTGATGTGGATTTGCGTTCGGGCGAGATATACAAGCACGGCATCCGCCTTAAGCTTCAGGACCAACCCTTCCAGGTCCTTGCACTTTTGCTGGAGCATCGAGGTGATATTGTCACGCGGGAGGAACTCCGACAGAAGCTTTGGCCTGCGGACACTTTTGTTGACTTCGATACCGGTCTGAACAGCGCCATCAAGAAGCTGCGCGACGCGCTGTGCGATTCAGCCGAGGAGCCTCGCTACATCGAGACTTTGCCCCGCCGCGGCTACCGCTTCATCGCTCTAATCGAGAACGGAGACTTAACCGCACCCTCCGCTGTCCATGAAACGCACGCGGCTGTTTCTTTACCAACGCCGCGCTCATTGACCAAGCGCTGGCGTGTTCTTGGCGGTGCCGCCTTCGTCCTTTTTCTTGTTGTCGCCGTAGTTTCATGGCGCGTCTTCTTCGCCCGGCCAGCGCTGACCGGAAGCGATGTCATTCTCCTGGCGAGTTTTGTCAACAAGACCGGCGACCCCGTCTTCGACAATCTGGACAGGGCGCTCGAAGTCAAGCTCGCCGAGTCTCCTTTCTTGAGCCTCCTGCCGGCGGCGGCAGTCCGCCAGACGTTGCGCTCGATGCGCCATGAACCCGATGAGCGTGTGACCCAGGAACTCGGTATCGAAATCTGCAAACGGCAGGGTTTGAAGGCTGTCGTAGTCCCCGAGATCGACGAGATCGGGAGCTACTACCTGATTACTCTGGAAGCGCTCGATGCGCAGAGCGGAAAACAAATCGCGCGGCAGCAGCAGGAAACAGACAACAAAGATAAAGTCGTGGCCGCCCTGGGAAAAGCAGCTTTGCAGTTGCGGCGGCAATTGGGCGAAAACCTCACTTCTCTGCAAAAGTACAATGCACCGCTCGATCTTGCTACTACCAGCTCCCTCGAAGCGTTGCAAGCCTACCACGCGGGCCTGCTGCGCAATCGTTCGGGGAAGATCAGCGAGTCCATTCCCTTCTTTGAACGGGCCGTCGAGCTAGACCCGCAGTTCTGTTCTGCGTACGTGATGCTCGGCAGTTCCTATCATGGAATCGGCAACGACGAGGCTTCTCGGAAGAATTTCGCCCGTGCCTTTGAACTAAAAGATAAACGCCTTACCCAAGAAGAGAATTTTCTAGTTACCGCTACTTACTACTGGAACATAACGGGTAACCTCGAGAAGGAGAATGCCGTACTCACGTTGTATCAACAGGTGTATCCCCGCAGCGTCAATGCGGCGAATTTATTGGGAATCAACTACGCGCTGATGGGCAGAAAGGAAGAGGCGCTGCAGCAGTTCAACTGGACCATTGACCATTCCCCTGAACCCTCCGCCTTCGCTTACTCCAATAAGAGCCAAGCGCTCATGTCGCTCGGCCGGTTTGATGAGGCCAAAGCAATACTCAATCAATGGCAGCAGAAAGGCACTCTCTTCTCCTATCAGAAGGACATGCTCTACCGTATCGCCTTCTTCGAGAACGATACCGCCACGATGGACCGGCTTGCCCGGGAGGCTGCGCCCGATGATACCGGCTGGCTCCAATTGCAGATGCAGTTCGCCTATCTTCGCGGAGACATGAAGAAGTTCCGCTCACTCAGCGAAGCCGAAGTGAACATCGAGACACGTGGCGGCCAGGCGCAAGACGCCGCGGACGATCTGGCTGCGCGTGCCCAGCTCGAATCTCTTCTCGGAAACTACGCCTTGGCTCGCAGCCTCTGTCGCCATTCCTTGGCAGGGGACACCGACAGCACTACCGAGCTGTGGCGCTGCGCCGAAGCGTTCGCAGACGGTGGCGATTTCACCCATGCGGAAGCACTGGCGGCGAATCTCAACCGCATCGCTCCCGAAAACACCATCGAACAGAAAGTTCATCTGCCGCTGATTCATTCCATCATCGACCGCCAGCGAGGAAATCCCTCGGAAGCCGCCGATTTGCTGCTCCAGCCCGAACTGTACAAACACACGCTGGACGTTCCCTATCGTCTCGGGCAGGCCTACTTGGCGTCAAACGAGCCGGCTAAGGCTGCTGTGCAGTTCCGAATGGTTCTCGATGCCCGCGACGCGGGCTGGTGGCAAGTGTACGCCCCCCTCGCCCAACTTGGCCTCGCGCGTGCCTATTCCGCGCAAGCGGATCAAGAGAAGACCCGCAAAGCCTACGATGAATTCTTCACCACCTGGAAAGACGCCGACCCGGATATCCCAATCCTGAGGCAAGCCAAAGCGGAGTACGCGAAATTACTGTAGTTATCGCTGAAATTCTGCGCTCAAGTTTTGTCAACTCCCGGGAAGTCGTGCCGGCTTAAACGGTCGATGCAACACTATCTATTGCACTGACTCGACTATGCTTCCGCGGAGGAAGCCATATATGTTTGGCTGGGCTTGCTCACACCCCAGCCAGAAGTACTGCTCTGGCGGTTTTAACCTCAGCGAGCGATTTAGTCTTTGTTTTCAAGGCAAATTGAGTTCGACCTGAGTGTTGCATCGACCCATTGAATGCACCCGCCTTACCGGTAGAGTGGCGGCTAGTACTTCGACAAGCGTCAGCGGAATCAGCAATAGGGACAACACGGTTTAGCTCAAAACATCCCAAAAATGGGCGGGGCCGCTCAGTGATTTGCCAACAACTCAATCTCCACTCCCCGGCTTCCCCGCATCTCCACCCGCCGCCGGACTGTTCGCGCGAATCAGAATCGGCCACCGCGGGAACGCATAATTTCCAGACACATCGTCGATCACATTAATCTGGCAGGTATAAAATCCCGGCTTCAGCGATTCCAGTGGAATCTCCATCTGAAACACCACCGCCTTGCGATCCGGCGCGGTAATTTCCTGCGCCAGCAGCGGCTTGGTCTCATACACTTTCACGTCGCCCTGCAAAAACTCAATGCTGGTCAGCACTCGCACTGTGGCGTGCTCGCCTTTACCCTGCCCAGCGCTCGCGCTCCCGTTGCCGCCCTCACCTGCTTTCTCCTTCGTCGCGTCATACACCTCATACTGCAAATACAATTTCTGATCCTGCTGGAACACGTGCGTTACGCTCGGCACCAGTTCCGTCTGTTCCGTAATCAATGGCTGAAATTTCGTTTTCTTTCCCGTAGCCGGCACGCGCTGGCTGCTCAGTACCACCGTGCTCATGCGCATCGGCACTTTGCGCAAATCCGGTATGCGCACATCGGTCTCAAACGAGCCCATGCGCCCGGTGCTGTTCTCTCTCACCACGAATTTCAGGTGATAATTTCCCGGCGCCAGCATAAATCCGGTGTTGTACTGCACATTCTTCCGCCGCACCTGCTGCGAACTGTCCACGGCCAGTTTCACGGTATCCCGCAAGCGCCCCACCGGCAATTTCCCGCCTTCCAAAACTTCGCCAATGATATCGATGGTTGCATTGTCCTTATCCTTGGCCTGCACAAACGGAATCTGCGATCCCGGGATCACCAGAGACACCGACAGGTAATAATGCGAATCGTCCTGCCGGAAATAGGCCGCCCCGGCATACAGGGCCACGTCGGTTTGCGACAAATCCGCGGTCAGTTCGTCTTCCAGTTGTTGCTCGCGGTCCGTCGATCGCATGTGCAGGTAATCGCGGTCGGCATAATAGCCCGCGCGGTATTCCAGCTTCACGTCTAAACGATTCACCTGTACCTTCAAGCGGCGATAGCGCCCATCCTTCAGGTGATTGCTGCTGGTGTAACCCAAAACGTAATACGCCGAAGTGTCTTTCTGCACCATGGAGAACACACCGCTCAGATCATTCGTATCCATGAACGCTTTGCCGCCCGTGTCCGCTGCCAGCGTGTACAAAGTTTCCTGAGAGGAATCGTTGCCGTTCAGATCGTGCAGGATCGATGCCCCGGTATACGCCGATTGCCCGTGCAAGCTTGCCGATTGCGCCTGGCCGCCCGGCGGAAACGAAGATAATCCCCGCACGTCCACCGGATAAATCGAAACGTTGGCGCGCACCGCCGCCGCCGTCGCTTCCCGCAATGCCGTTTGATTATCCACGCCCGATTGCGTGATCCCGTTGCTGAAATAGATCAAACTTTTCTTCTGCGGAATCTTGCCCATCGCCTGCATCACCGATTCCAGCGCCAGCAGCTTGCGATCCGCGCTGAACGTGTTGTAATCCGTGTCGTCTGGCGTGTACGACCCGCTGGTATCCGCCGCGCCCTCGGAGCTGCCTTCCAGGCCGGTCTCGAATCCCTGTCCCTCGCTGTTGTTATACGAAGAAAGCTTCGCCAGGATTTTGTCCTTGTCGTCCGTGAAATCCAGATCGAGGCTCAGGCTCGTGGAAAGCGACATCAGCGCCACCATGTCCGCTGGCTGCATCTTGCCCTGTACATATTTCTTTCCGGCGTTCACCGCGCGGTCGATATCATCCGGCTCCATCGCTGAAAAATCGAAAAACATCAGCATCAGCCGGCGGTCCCGCGCGTTCAGGCTTTTCTGTACCTTGCTATTCAGCAGCCCACCTTTATCTTGTTCCGCAGTGCCGGTCACGGTGTTTCCCGCCGCGCCCCCCATCACCATTTCATCGACCTTCTCAAAATCGAAACTCGCCAGGTCCTGCTTCTTTCCGTCTTCGTAAACTGTAAAATCTTCTCGCTTCAAATCCCTGATCGGATTTCCATGCTTGTCGCGCGCCACCACATTCACCAGCACAATTTCCGTGGACACTTTCACAACCCCGCCAGTAGAAACCGGCGCCTGCGCTTGTCCCTGCTGAGTCGCTGGCTGCTGCTGCGACCGTGGCACCTGCTGCGGCTGCGTGGTCTGCTGCGGCTGCTGCGCGATCAAATTGGCCGCCGTCGCCCACGCTAGCAGCAAAGCCGTCGCTATCCGCCAGAATCCTAACTTCACATCCATCTCTCTCTACTCTCCGCACCGAACTACAAATCTCCTAGACATAGTGGGTCGGACTCTCGTTAGGGGTCGGAGCTTCAGCTCCGACATTCCCCGCCAACCCACATTGGGCTTTAGCCCCTGAAGAATCCGACCTCCTCCTCCTCCAAAACTTAAAACTTAAAACTAACAACCTAAAACCGCCTCAAAACCGAAACCGTGCCACCATCGTAAATCGCCTCATATTGCTCACTCCCGTCACCTCTCCAAACGTCTGCGTCCCCACCGAAGTGTTGATGCTCGAAAAATACGCCGTATTGAAAATGTTGCTCGCCTGCAATCTCAATTCCAGCGACCGCGTTTCGCGAATCGTTATCGTCTTATTGAGCGCCGAATTAAATATGTACTGCCAAGGCCCTTCAATAATGTTGCGCCCCGCATCTCCATAAACCGTGGGTCCCACGCAATCGGAACTGCCCGTTGTGCAGAATGCGTCGGTATTGAACCACTTCTTCGTCGTCGGATTCGCCACCGTGAACGGCTGCCCCGCCACCACAT
This sequence comes from Candidatus Acidiferrales bacterium, assembly GCA_963709705.1. Lineage (GTDB taxonomy): Bacteria > Acidobacteriota > Terriglobia > Acidiferrales > UBA7541 > Acidiferrum. Next base: position 263,832 of record CAVPXU010000006.1, on the reverse strand, counting down.
TAGCGCGAATGCTCCCGCTCACGCCGCGGTTGATGTCCGCCGTTGCGCCCAAAACCCGCGGCGTAAAATATAGTCCCGACGCAATCGTGTAACCCCCGCTCCACTGCCATCCGCCAATGACGTGCGAAATCGCGCCTTTGTTGAAGAATCGCCGGCTATCCCCAAACGGCAAATCATAAATCCAGTTGCCGGTGAAGCTGTGCGTCTGGTCGAACGCAGAAAGCGCGCGCTCCGCAGGAACGTCGAACGGGTTTTGTATCACCGTCACTCCGCCGCCGCCGATCGAAGAGGCATCGTCGAGCGATTTCGAAAATACATAAATCACGTTTACCGCAAAGCCTCGCGACAATCTTTTCCGCACGCGCACCGAAGCTGCGTTCAGGATTGAATTGGCTTCGCTGGAATCATAGATAAACGGAGCGGAAGCCTCGTTCGTTGTGCAGCTCGCCGGCACCGTTGTCGAACACGTCGGAATCAGCGCGCGCTGCGTGTCCAGATGCGTTCCCTTCGCTCCGTTGTAGCCAATATTAAGTTGCACGTTGCCGGGCAACTGCCGCTGAATGTCCAGATTCCAGACTTGCACATAGCCCAGCCGGTAATTCGGATCGAGGGCGTAGTTATTTGTCACCGCGCTCGACGCACCACCAGGAAAGCCATTCGCCAGTGTCAACGGGCTGGCGGCCGGATTTTCCACGTCTGGCACCGCATTCGTCTGTGTCACCGCGAACGGCGGTTGAAACGCAAAGTCGCGCACGAATATGCTGTACTGCGAAAGATCGTAATTGATTCCGTAACCCGCGCGCACCACTGTGTCTTTCATCGGCTTCCACGCGATGCCGATTCGTGGCGCCCAATCATTCTTGCTGGGCCGAACCAGTGCATCCGGATAGCTTCCAAAAAACGGCCCGGATTGCCCCGGCAGCACCAGGTATCCAAGGACCGCTTGCGGATTGAAATTCACATCCAGATTCGCAATCTGGTTTTGCGTTTCCACATACGGCCCGTTGTATTCGTAGCGCACTCCCAGGTTCAGCGACAGGCTCGGCAGTACCCGCCAATCGTCCTGCGCGTAACCATCGAACGAGTTCGCGCGAAATTCGTACGCGGTCGTGCTGGCCTGCAGACTCGTCTGTTGCGGCAAGCCCAGCAGAAAATCCGCAAAATCGTTTCCCGTATTCGGAACCGCAGCCGTGCTTCCCGGCAAATAATCCGCCGTCGCAAAGCCGGTAAAAATAAAACTGCCTTGCGAATTTTGCGCGGAACGGAACCCCTGCTCGATGCGCCGGTAATCGCCGCCGAAGCGCCAGTTGTTCTTTCCATGGTTCCAGATAATCTGGTCGGAAATCGTATACGTCTGGTCGAGTTCGCGGCTCGGCGTGGGGTCGTTGAATCCCGTGTAGTTGCTGAACGAAATTCCTGGCAGTCCCCAGTTGAACGGGATGGAAGGAACCGGCGTCGTAATTCCCGCGTCGCCGGAAACGTTCGTCACTCCCGAATACAAGTTGATCGTCGAAGTGCGGTTGTGGTTGTACGTGAAACTCAACAAGTTCGTGATTTGTCCCTTGCCGTACGTCCACCGCGCATTCCCGTTCCATCCTTGCGTGTCCGTGTGCCCGGCAAGGGAAGGAAATGCATTCACCACATCGCTGTTGTTACGCGTGAAGTTGAATCCCACGGCCAGATTGTTGCGAGGCCCGCTGTTTCTTCTTCCTCCTCCGCCTCCTCCGCGGCCGCCGCCCAGCCCCAGTGGCGAAGAGTTGGGTAAGAAATTCTCGATCAAGCGGAAACTGATGTTGTCGGTGTTGGCTTCGTTGGTGGTTACATACTGAAAATTCTGCAGCGCCCCCGGCATGTTCGGCATCGGAATATATCCAAGCAGCGCCTTGGCTTGCGTGGCGATCAAAGCCGGATCGATGGTGTTACCTGTGAAAGGCAATCCCGTTTGCGGGTTGTAAATCGTCACAGGGCTGCCGTTCTCGGACAGTCCCGAAAAATTCCCGGTGCGTTCCGCGGCCGTCGGCACCGTGCTGATCGCATCGTATGGAGTGCTCCCGCGAACTCCAAACCAACCAAACGTAATAAATGTTGTCTTACTCCAGTCAAACAGCCCGGGAATTTTCAGCGGCGTGCCGATGAACGCTCCCACCCTCAACTGGTTGTAAGCCGATTGCGCCAGCGGCAAACCGTTCAGCGAATAGGGCCGCGCGTCCAGCCCTGCGTTGTCGTCCTGAACATACAAAAATCCGTGCGGCTGATTGAGATTGAAGTTGCGGCCGAATCGCCCCATCGCAATCCCGCCGTCTCCGCCCGGACCGCTGCCAAGGCCTCCTCCACCGCCGGGTCCGCCGCCTGCGCCCATCGGCCCGAACTGGTTGCCGCCGTTTTGCTGTGCGCGGTCGCGAAATTCCTTAATGCGTTGCTGGAGGTCTTCGTCGCTGCCGTTTCCAAAATTTTGGCTGCGCCCCTCGGCGCCCGCCACATTCACTGATTCTGTGGCTAGATCGGCTCCGGCGCCGTTCATGGGCAAACTTGAAAGGTCATTCGAGTTCGCTCCACCGTTGCCCGTTCCAGCTCCCGCTTCGCCCAGGTTGGCGAGCCCTCCTTCGACGGCCAGGCTTTGGAATCCGCGCCCGGCGTTGGCGGCTGCGCTAGCGCGGTTGGCTTGTTGCTCTCCCTGCTGCCGCGAGGCCAGCACCATATCCACGTCCACTTTTGCGACGGGATTATCCGGATTCAGCACAACTTCCTGGGTCTGCGGCGCGAATCCCATGAAGTCAACCTTGATGACGTAGCGGCCCCGCGGCACGCCTTTGATGACAAAGGTTCCGTTAATCGCCGTCGCCACGCTCACTTTTTTCCCCGTCAGGGTATTCGAGGCGGTCACCGTCACGCCGGGCAACGGCGTCTTTCCGCTCTTTACTGTGCCGGTGATATCAAATGCCACTCGCGGTGGCGGCGGAGGCGCTTCCCGCACCGCGGGCGATTCCTGTTCTTGGGCGAAACCCAGGCACACCAGCAACACTGCGCAGATCAGCGCCACGCAAATCAGCACCACCACTCCGCGCACGAAACCTTTCAATCGCTACTCCTGGGGTTTCGGAGCCGTTGCCTCCGGATTACTTGGTTTTGCTGCGTTGCCTGGCGATTGCGAAGACATCATCTCCTGCATGCGCTGCCATTGTTCCGCATTCATCACCATCAAGCCCTTGGGCACGAACGCGTCGCTCTGCACCGCGCCCCGCGCCATGATGTGATCGCCCACCTTGATATCCGCCATCGTGATGCTGTCCCGGCCGCGCCGCAGAGAAGTGTCTTCGGTGAGTTCCAAAGTTTGCGTGACGCCGTCCGTGCGCACCACTATCAGCTTTGGCGCGTCGATGGATTTTACCTCACCGGCCACGTAATCCTTGCCGAGCGTTCCGGGGTTCATCATGCCGCCGCCGGGCCTGCCGCCAAATCCACTACTACCACCGGGTCCTCCCGGTCCGCCGCCGGTGCGCCCGCCGACCATGTTTGCCGTCACCGTGTTGTCCGCGTTTTTATCGCCGCGAACCATCACCATGTCGCCCACTTTAAAGTCCGCCACTTTGGCCGGCTGCCGATCCTTGCGAAATTCCGTTTGTGGCGTCAGCTTTACCGTGACCGCCTGGCCATCCTGATTGGTCACTTCGATCGTGCCGTCATGTACCGCGGTGATTTTGCCGAACACTGCAGGCCTGCCGCCTTCTCGTCCGCCTCGGCCTTGGCCCTGTCCTTGTTGTTGCTGCGGCGGGCCCGCGGGCTCATCCTGCGCGGGCGTTATCGCCGCGCCCAGCATTCCGAAAAACGTCACGAAGATAAATAGTCGAAGTACTCGATTCACTTTGCACCTCTCTTGGTTAAATCTGTCGCTGACCGGCAAGCACTAGCTTCTTAGACGCGCGCGCTTCGTTCCGCGTAACTTAGGGCGCAGGCAGAAATGGCCGCTACCTCTATGTGTTCCCGGATTACGCAAAGAAGGTTCCCCCTGCGAGTACAAATGCAATGTAGTGTTTTGTCGTTCCTGATGGGGTTTCGCTTCTGCCCGATAAGTCTAGACGTGGGTGAGTGGCGAGTGGCGCGGAAATGCAACAACCAGCGCCGTAGGCGCGGCAGAAGTTAGCCCAGTGCGTAAGCACTCGGGTTAGCGGATCCTCGGCAAAGCGCCGTAGGTGCGACACCTTGCCGAGTCGTCACTCGCCGATCTTTCGTCGCAAAAAGCGCTCCTCAGGATGACAACGCGTGTTAGCAGATGTCACTCATCAGTCGCAAACGACCCGCACACGACTTCCGCGCCACTCATCACTCGCCACTTGCCACTCGTCACTGCCTTTACTCGCCACTGCTTTCACTCTCGCCTACGCTGAAGTACGCGCAGTCGGGGTGTTGGAAGGCCAGCGCGCTTACGCTGGCTTCGGGGTCCATCATGAATCCTTCCGTCAATTGCACGCCGATGTCTTCCGGGCGCAGCAATTTCCAGATGCCGGCCTGATCTTCCAGGTCCGGGCATGCGGGATAGCCAAAGCTGTAACGCTTGCCGCGATAGCGCGAAGTGAATCGCTGCGCCATGGTCATTTCCGGCGGATCGGGGAAGCCCCAGTCTTCACGGATCCGGCGATGCAGCCATTCTGCGCAGGCTTCGGCGGATTCAATCGCCAGCGCCTGCAGGCCGTGGGATTTGAAGTAGTAGCCATCGTGCTTGGCTTTTTCCGCGCGCTCGCGAATGCCTTCGCCGGCGCTAACGACGAAAACGGCGACGTGGTCGCGCTTGCCATCCTTCGGCGCAAGTACATAATCGCTCAGGCACAACTGGTCGCCGGTCTTCTGCCGCTTGAATCGCCACGTGTGCAGCGGTTCCTTGCCGCCAGGAGCGAACAGGTGCAGCGCTTCTCCGTCTGGCTCTGTCTCAAAGAATTGCCACACCGCGCGAACCTTCATGAAGCCGGCCGCTTCGTTTTTCACTTCTTCCATTTCGTTGAAGAGTTCCACGGCCTTGGCCTCGCGCGCCGCGAAATCCTTCTCGAAGTTGCTGCGATAGCCCATATGCCGGCCGAAGAGCATGAACGGATTGATGTAGCTCCACACCTCGCGCAGATCGGGCACAACGCGCACCTTGCGCTCGAGCGAAGCGACCGGCTGAATCGGCAAATCGCCGCGCACCTTTGGCGAGCGCTTCACCGCGGGCTTCTCGAGAACTTTCACGGTGGTAGTGACGCTGACGCCGTTCCCGGAAGCGGCATGTTGCGACAGCACTTTTTCCCGTGCGGCCGGATCCATCAGTTCATTCATCAGCCGCAGTCCTGTCATGGCGTCTTTCGCGTAGCACACCGCTCCGCCATAGCTCGGCGCAATTTTCGTCTCCGTGAATTTCGCGCTGAGCGCCGCTCCGCCCACCAGAAGAGGCACGCCGATGCCTGCGTCTTTCAAATCGTTCGCGGTAATCACCATCTGCTGCGCGCTTTTCACCAGCAAGCCGGAAAGTCCGATGGCATCCGGACGATGCGACTGAAACGCCTTGATCAAATCTTCCGGGGGAACCTTGATGCCAAGATTCACCACGTCAAAGCCGTTGTTTTTCAGGATAATTTCCACCAGGTTCTTGCCGATGTCGTGGACGTCGCCCTTTACCGTCGCAAGAATCACTTTGCCGCGTTTCGCCGTGGCCGCCTTTTCCATGAACTGTTCCAGGTGGTTCACGGCAGCCTTCATGGCTTCGGCCGATTGCAGCACTTCCGCCACGATCAGTTCGTTGGCGTTGAACAAGCGGCCCACTTCCGCCATGCCCTCCATAAGCGGGCCATTAATAATGTCCAGCGGCGCGGTGCCTTCGGCGCGCTTGCGTTCCAGATCTTCCACCAGGCCGTCTCGCGTGCCTTCGATGATGTAGTTAGCCAGGCGCTGGTCGAGCGGCTGATCTTCCTTCTTGATCTTTTCTTTCTTGGCCGCGGTGCGGAAATGTTCCGCGATGGCGGCGATATGAAACTGGTTGACGGCGGCCTTCTGCTCTTTGCTCTGCTGGCGCCAGTCTGCGGGAAGGTTGCGCAGCAATTCGGCTTGCGGGTGGCTCGCGGGCACTTCTTTTGGCGCATGCTGGAACAAGAGATCCTCGGCCAGCCGCCGCTCGTGCTCAGGAATTGATGCAAAGCGCTCCAGTTTTTCCGTGTTCACAATGGCCAGATCGAGTCCGGCCTTCGTGCAGTAATAAAGGAACACGGAATTCACCACTTCGCGCGCGCCCGCGGGCAGTCCGAAGGACACGTTGGAGATTCCAAGAATCGTGCGCGTATCCGGTAATGCCTGCTTGATCAATCGGATGCCTTCCATGGTTTCCACAGCGCCGCCAATGTAGTTCTCGTCTCCCGTGGCGCACGGGAAAACCAGTGGATCAAAGACAATATCCTCTGGCGCCATCCCATATTTTTTCGTCAGCAGTTCGTAAGAACGCTGCGCAATCGCGAGTTTTCGTTCGCGCGTGAACGCCTGCGCCTGCTTTGGGTCTTCATCGATGCAACCCACCACAACGGCCGCGCCATAATCGTGTGCAATCGGCACAACCTTCTCGAATTTTTCTTCGCCATCTTCCAAGTTGATCGAATTAATGATGGCTTTGCCCTGGCAATACGTCAGCGCCAGCTCCACGGCCGAAGGATCGGTGGTATCGATCATCACCGGCGCCTTGATCTTGCGGATCAGCTTCTCGTAGAACACGGGAATATCTTTTTTCTCGTCGCGCTCCGTGCTTTGCAGGCACACATCCACGATGTGCGCTCCGCCTTTCACCTGGCGCCGCGCAATCTCCGTGGCCTCTTCCCACTTTTCCTCCGCGACCATGTTCTTGAACAGCCGCGAACCGATCACGTTGGTGCGTTCGCCAACCAGCAAAGGCCGCGTCTGATCGTCCGCCTCGATGGTTTCAATGCCGGAATACACCGCGCGGTGCGGCTCCTCCGGCCGTGTGCGCGGTTTCTTGCCGTCTACCATTTGCGCGATGGCGCGAATATGTTTTTCCGTGGTACCGCAGCAACCGCCCACCAGGTTCAGCCAGCCGTGATTCACGAATTTTTCCAGCTGCGCCGCCAGCGTCGTCGGCGTTTCGCCATACTCGCTTGTTTCGGGATTCGGCAGCCCAGCGTTCGGATAGCAGGACACAAATTCGCCAGTAAGCGTGCTCAGTGTCCGGATGTGGTCAGTCATGAATTCCGGCCCTGTAGCGCAATTCATTCCGAACGCCAGCGGATGCGTATGCCGCAGCGATGCCCACATCGCCTCTACCGTTTGACCCGCGAGCATCGAGCCCATCGGTTCGATGGTCACCGAGACGATAAAGGGAATTGGCATTCCAATTTCCCTTGAGAGCTTCTGGATTGCCAGGATTGCAGCTTTGATGTTCCGAGTGTCTTGGCAGGTTTCCACCATCAAGAGGTCCGCACCACCCTCGATCAAAGGTTTCGCCAAGTCGTAATAATCCTGCTGCAAATCTGGAAATGTGATCCCGCCAGTAACCGTGATTGCTTTTCTTGTCGGCCCCATTGCTCCCGCTACAAAGCGTGGTTTTCCCGGAGTCGAGTACTCGTCAGCAGCCCGGCGCGCAAGTCTGGCGGCCGTAACTATCAAGTCGTAGGAATCGTCGGCGATTCCATAGTCGACTAAGTCGCTCTTTGTGCCGTTGAAGCTGTTGGTCTCGACAATGTCCGCGCCGGCTTCGTAATATTTGCGGTGGATATCCAGGACCACGTCAGGCCGCGTGCGCACCAGGTTTTCGTTGCAACCTTCGAGCGCCGCGCCGCCAAAATCGGCCGCGGAAAGGTTGCGCTGCTGCAGCATAGTACCCATCGCTCCATCCAGCACGAGGATGCGTTGCGTCAACAGTTCGCGAAGAGCCTTTTCCGATTCTTTGAGATCTCTCATTCCACCTTGGTCCTTGCGCCGTCAGCGGCCAAATCACCACACTGGCCCTATCCACCTTATTTTACGTGGCTTTTCCTGGCGAATCGAATCCATTGGCCGAGCCGATTCGCGGGCTGAATGGGTCTGTTTCTTCGTTGAAGGAGCGCCGGGGCTGTGAAACCACGTCCAATGTGTCAGTAACAACTCGTGAACATCGGCGCCCAAGGTCCTTGCTCGTTGGCCCTGCTTTCACTACCCTGAAGTACAGTGACTCCAGTGACTCTAGCTCCTCCAGCGAGTACCGCCGTGCCTACGAAACGCGTGTCGTCGAAACTAACCGTGTGTCTGCTTTCGCCGCACCCCTTGGTGCTGAGCGAATTTGAACGCCTGTTGTCCAAGGCTTCCCATTTCAAGGTGATACCGAAGCAGCTGGATTCCACGCTTGCGCCAGACTTGCGCAGCCTGGAGCCTCCCAAGGCGCAGGTATATGTAATTGATGCGCATGCGGCTCGCCAGGCTACGGGAGCCCTGTTGACCAATATTCTGGAACGCTATCCGGATGCGCGCCTGATCGTAGTGGGCGATTCCGTCAGCGATGCCACCAGCTTTTCGTTGCTGCGCCTGGGTGTGAAGGGCATTTTGTCTTACGCCGAAGCTCGCGACCAGCTTTCCCGCGCGCTCCCGTTGGTTTCCAACGGTGGTTTCTGGGTGCCTCGCTCCGTGCTTTCGGGCTTCGTGGATTCGATTCTCAGCAGCCAGGGCCGCCGGTTGAAGACCGACGCCGTCACCAACCTGAGCCGCCGCGAACAGGAAGTGCTCGATTCGTTGCTGGAGAATCTGTCCAACAAAGAGATAGCCAGCAAGCTGAATATTGCCGAACGCACCGTGAAATTCCACGTGTCCAACTTGCTGAACAAATTTGGTGTGCGCCGCCGCGCGGATTTGATCCTGCTGACCTTCCAGCGCCGCTTGGCCTCGCAAGGCTAGCGCGCGGGTTTCTTCGTAGTTACACACAAAAGCTACGCCAATAAATTAATTGTCATTCCGAACGGAGTGAGGAATCTGCTTTTCCTTCTGCGCACAAAAAGACTCCGCGCAAAAAAAGTCGCGAGAGCACACACCGTGCAACGGCCGCCATTAGTCGCCAATCTGGTAGCGGATAATGCACCATAGCGCCTGCACGCCGTCTTTCCACGTAATTTTCTTTCCTTCTTCATACGTGCGGCCGGCATAGCTGATCGGCACTTCGTAAATCCGCCAGTTGCCTTTGGAAATTTTCGCGGTGATTTCCGGCTCGAACCCGAAGCGGTTGGACTTGATCTGGATTTCCTTCAACACTTCACGGCGAAAAACTTTGTAGCACGTCTCCATGTCCGTAAGCTTCAGGTTCGTGAAAATGTCCGAGAGTAGTGTCAAACCCTTGTTCGCCACGTAGTGCCGGAAATAATGCACGCGCTGCGGGCCGCCGAGGAATCGCGAACCAAACACCACGTCGGCGCGCCCGTCCAGGATCGGCTCCAGCAATTTGGGATAATCGCGCGGATCGTATTCCAGGTCGGCGTCTTGCACCAGCACGATATCGCCGATGGCGGCCGCGAACCCGCGCCGCAGCGCCGCGCCTTTTCCCTGATTCTGCGCCTGGAAAAAGAAGCGGATGTCTTGCAGGGCGACGGGATCGCCGCCGTCGAGCGCAGGCGCCTGCGTCTCGCCGTTTGTCTGAAGGTTGGCCATGTTCTGCAGGATGTCTCGCGTTCCATCCTTCGAGCAGTCATCGACCACGACAATTTCCTTGCGCACATCGGTATCCATAACGCGGCGCAGGATTTCAAAGATGGTGTCTTTCTCGTTGTAAACAGGAATCACTACCGAAACCTTCGGATCGGTGAGGGAGGAGGCAGTCCGTCGGGTATGTGCCATATGGCTTGCAGGAATTGTATAAGGCGGCCTTATCGGCGTAAAGCCTGCGTTCTCGATATGTCTGTGGTTAAATAGAAATTCATAATTGGCCGGCTATGACCACTTTTTATATCGAACAATTCGGGTGCCGTGCGACGCAGGCGGATGGCGCGGCGATTGAACGGCAATTGCGCGAACAAGGATGCGTTGCGGCAGTGGGCACGGCTTCCGCGGATTTCGTGGTGCTGAATACGTGCACGGTGACGGCCGCGGCAGATGCGCAGGCGCGCGACGCGATTCGCAAGATTCACGCGGCTAATCCCTCCACGCGCATCATTGTTACAGGGTGCTATGCGCAGCGCGCGCCGGAAGAGATCGCCGCGCTGCCGGGCGTCACGCATGTGGTGGGAAATTCGCACAAGCCGGAAATTCCGGGGCTGCTGCAATCGATTTCCACCGCTCCATTGATTCCTGTGCTGGATGATCCTGCGCCGTATCATTCCCTGGCGCCGATTTTGCATGGCGATATTTTTGCTCTTTCCGACGTGCTGGTGGCGCCGGTACTTGGCGGGGAAGGGAATCACACGCGGCCGACGCTGAAAATCCAGGACGGGTGCAATTCGCGATGTTCGTTTTGCGTGATTCCGTTTGTGCGCGGCAGGTCGCGCAGCTTGCCGGTGGCTACGGTGCTGGCGGAAATTCAGCGGCTGGCGGATTCGGGCTTTCGGGAAATTGTGCTCAGCGGGATTAATCTTGGCACGTATGGCCGCGATCTTTCGCCGCGCGTGGAATTTTTGGAACTGTTGCGGCGCATTGTGGATGAAACCAGCGTCGAGCGCCTGCGCATCAGCTCCATCGAACCGTTGGACGTCACCCAGAATTTGATCGAGCTGTTGGCGGCCAGCGATCGCATCGCGCCGCACTTTCATATGCCGTTGCAATCCGCCAGCAACCGCATTCTTGCCGCCATGCACCGCTGGTATCGCGCGGAACATTATGCGCGCCGCGTGGAGTTGATTCGCGAACGGCTGCCGCACGCGGCGATCGGCGCTGACGTGATTGCCGGTTTTCCGGGCGAAACGGAGCAAGAGCATGCAGAGACGGTGCAATTCATCGCTCAGCGCCCGTTCACGTACCTGCACGTTTTTTCGTATTCGTTGCGACCTGGAACGAAGGCTGCCGAGTTGCCCGCGCATCTCTCTGGCGAAATTATCAAGCGGAGGGCGCGCGAACTGCGGGCACTGGGCGAAAGAAAAGCCGGGGAATTCCGTGAATCGCAGGCAGGGCGTAACCTGCGGGTCTTGACCCTGCACCGCGATCCCAAGGATGATCCAACGCAGACGCCCGCGCTTTCGGGAAATTATCTTTCTGTGATGATTCCAGAGGCGTTGCCGCATAATCAATGGCGGACGGTTACCGTGGCGCACGCCAGAGGCAAAAATTGGATCGCTTCGCCGCTCGAGAGTGGTTCGCTGGTCCACGCGGGAGAATCCGTCTAAGCGCGCTCATGCACATACTCGGCATCTCCACATTGGGACGAAGTTCGGGGGTGGCCCTGATCGACGATCATTCCGTCCTGTTCGCGATTGAAGAAGAAAAACTGAGCCGGCAAGATTCGGCGGACATTCCGCGCCTCGCTTTGGAGCGCTGCCTCCACGAAAATCACCTGAAACTTTCCGATTGCCGCGCCATTGCGCTCGCGGAACGGTCCGACCCTTCTTCCAAAGCGGCTCGGGGAGGGAAGCGGAAAAGGCGGCCGACGCGCTCGGCTTTGCAGGAAGAATTGTTGCATCTTTTGCGTGGCGGCCCGCGCCCTGTTCATTTCGATCATCATTTCTGCCACGCGGCGAGTGCGTATTACACCTCTGGCTTTGATCACGCGCTGATTCTTTCGCTTGACGAAGGCGCGAATTCGCTGGCAGGCGGGGTGTTTGAGGGCGAAGGAGACGAGATTCGCGCGCTGCACTCGTTGAAATTTCCCGATTCGTTTGGCTGGTTTTATTCGCGCGTGACCGAACTCGCCGGGCTGCGCCCGCACGAGGAAGAGTACAAAATCCAGTGGCTCAGCAAGGATGGCTTGCCGGAATATCTGCCGGTGTTCCGTAAATTGTTCAACTGGAAAGCCAACGGCCTACCGGCGTTGAACCGCCGCTATTTCGAATCCGGGCCGGACCATCGCGGAATTTTCGCGCCACAGCTCTATCGCGAGCTGGGCCTTTCGTCGCGGGGCCCCGCGCCGAATGCGGTCGTGCGCGCGAATCTGGCGCGCAGCGCGCAGGATTATCTCGAGGAGCTGGTGCTGCAACTCGCGGAGAATTTGCAGAAGCAGACCGGAACACGCTCGCTGTGCCTGGCCGGCGGAGTTTTCCTGAACGTGTTTCTGGTGCGGGCTTTGGAAACGCGCAGCGCCTTCAATGACGTTTATGTGCAACCGGTTTCCGGGAATGCGGGCACGGCGCTGGGAGCCGCGTATTTGTCTCGCAAGAAAATCAAAGGGCATTCCGGCCGGGCGCCGCTGGCTACATTGGCGCTGGGCATGCAGGCAAGTTCGCAGGAAATGAAAGCGGTGCTGGACAATTGCAAGATTACCTATCGCTATCTTTCCGGCGAAGAACAAACCGTGGAGGAAGCCGTCGGTTTGCTGCAACGAGACAAGATCGTGGCGTGGTGCCAGGGGCGCTCGGAGTTCGGGCATCGCGCTTTGGGCAATCGCAGCTTGCTGGCTTCTCCGTTTTCCGAATATGTCGTGGAAAACGTGAATCAGTTCATTAAGCATCGCGAAGGTTTTCATCCTTTCGCGCTTTCCGTTCCCGCCGAACGCGCCGCGGAATATTTTGATGCGTCGCCGAATTGCCGCTTCATGGCGTCGCTAGGGACGCTGCGCCGGCCTGTCGTGGGACTGGAACGGTTTGCGTTTCATGGCAATTCCGTGCGCGTGCATACTGTGGAGAAGAGCGACAATCCACTGTTCTGGAGGCTGCTGCAGAAATTTGGCGAAACCGCCGCGGCGCCGATCCTGGTCAACACCTCCTTCAATCTGTTTGGTGAGCCGCTGGTCACCGACCCGCGCGGCGCAGTTCGCAGCTTCTATTGCGCCGGCGTGGATGCCCTCGCGCTCGGGCCATTCCTCCTGGTGAAGTGAAGTGACGACACTACAGGGCAGGTGCGACTAGCCTTCAAAAATCACTTGGGCGATGGCTTGGTCGGCGGTGTGCGTGATGCTCATGGCGATGTTTTTCACACCGAGGGCGTCGGCGATTTTCTTGGCTTCGCCTTTCAGGGACAGCGTGGGACGGCCGCCGCGTTCGCGCACGACTTCCAGATCGACCCAGCGCACGCCGTTGCTCCAGCCGGTGCCGAGCGCCTTCATGGCGGCTTCTTTCGCGGCAAATCGTCCAGCGTAACGCTCGTAGCGATTCTTGAATTGCTCGCAATAGGCTACTTCATCGAGCGTGTACACGCGGCGCAGGAAGCGCTCTTTTTGCGATTCAATTACCGCGGCGATGCGTTTCACTTCCGCGACGTCAATGCCCATGCCGACAATCATGATTCCCCTTTAGTGCAGCGGCAATTCGCTGGCACCGCGTTGGCGGTTTCTGCGGAACCGGCTGTTGCGATTATACTGTTTTGATTGTGCGCAGCCGAAAAACATCGCTGAGCAAGGGCCGCAACCGTCAACCGGCGGAAGACGCTTCATCGCGCGCGAAGATTGCCGCGCCGTGGATGTTGCGCAAATCCGGCGGCCTACAGGTTCTGCAGCTGGCTCCGTTTGCGAAGCTGCCCTGGCTGGTTCACGGATTCAGCACACGAACGGGCGGCACGAGCACGTGTGATGGCGAAAAGCAGCTGAACCTCAGCTTTACGGAATGGGACGCGAGGGAAAATGTTGCGGAGAACCGCCGACGGCTACAAGCAGCCGTGGGGGCGAAAGATTTTACGCTCGTGGCCATGAAGCAGATCCATTCGGCCATCATCCGCCCGTTTGCCGCGGTGCCGGCCACGCCTTGCCAGGGAGATGCGTCCATGACGAAGGCGCCGTGCTTGCTGCTGGGAACGCAGACGGCGGATTGCGTGCCGATTTTGCTGGTCGATCCGAAAAAACGCGTGGTCGCGGCGATTCATGCGGGTTGGCGCGGCACGCTTGCACGCATCGCGCAGAAAACCGTGGGCCGGATGCAATTTGAGTATGGCTGCCGCCCTGCCGATCTGCTGGCCGCTATTGGTCCTTCCATCGGGCCGTGTTGTTACGAGGTTGGCGCGGAGTTTGTGGCGAAGTTCACGGCGCAGTTCGCGGACGCTTCGGAATATTTTGACGAAGCGCGCACCGGAGACGAACCGAATCCATTGCAGTGGCTGAACATGAAACCGCCGGGGCACCAGCCTTCACCACAGAACGTGCATCTGGATTTGTGGAAAGCGAATCGCTCGCAGTTGCTGGCGGCTGGACTGCCCGCGAATAATATTTTCACCAGCGCACTCTGCACGGCGTGCCGCAGGGATTTGTTTTTCAGTTACCGCAAGGAAGGCGCGGTTTCGGGGCGAATGCTCGGCGTGATCGGCGTGCGTGGCCGCTGAGGTAGCGCAACAACCGTCGCACAACGAGGGGTGGCGCTGGAATCCACTACGGCTGCGACGCGGTGTTCTTTTGCCCGAACATTTCCTGTTCGACAATTTGCGAGAGGATGTGGCCGATCAGGGTGTGGCATTCCTGAATGCGCGGCGTGTCGTCGGAGGGCACGCAGATGCATTCTTTCACCAGGCTGCGAAGTTTGCCGCCGGAGCGCCCGGTAAGGCCGATGGTGAGCAGGTCCGCCTTATTCGCGGTGGCTGCGCCGTGAAGCACGTTCGGGGAGTTTCCGCTGGTGGAAATAGCGACGGCGACGTCTCCCGCGCGGCCCAGAGCTTCGATCTGGCGGGAAAAAACCTGCTCGAATCCATGATCGTTGGAAATCGCGGTTACGGACGAAAGGCTTTCCGCCAACGAAATCGCCGCCAGCGCGGGGCGGTCGAAAGCGAAGCGCCCGACAAGTTCCGTGGCGATGTGTTGTGCGTCATTGGCGCTGCCGCCATTACCAAAGAGGAGAATTTTATTCCCTTGGCGAAATGCGTGAACCAGGGATTGTGCGATTCGGGAAAGCGTGAAAAGCAGCGCGGCATCGGCGCGCAGCGATTGCATGGTGGCAATCGCGGATTCCACGGAACTGCGGATGCGCTCGTCGAATTGGGGAGGCTCGGTCATTCGAGCCGTAGTCTATCACGGCGAGAGAACGCAACTGGATTGGCGAAGGGCGGAGTCTTCAGGGGCTAAAGCCCAGTTCGTTCGCCGGATTCATGCCAGGGCTGAAAGCCCTGGCCCCCTAAAGAAAAATAAAGAAAGTTCCGCGACGGCCGCTAAAGAAAAATACGAGAAGGTTCTGGAGTGCGAGACTAGCGGGCACGGTTCGTTCGCCGGATTCATGCCGGGGCTGAAGCCACGTTTTGTGGGGATGTTTCGTTCGCAAAAGCTGCGGCTGGGCCGCCGCACTCCAAAACTAGCGGAGGATCGGCAGCGGAGAGGACTGAATTTCCTGGAGGGCCAGCTGGCCGCAGGCGGCCATCACGTCTCGGCCGCGGGAATAGCGGACGAAGGCGGCGACTCCGCGATCGGTCAGAATCCGGCGGAACTCTTCGATGCGCTGTTCTTTGGATTCCTGGAACGGCAATTCGCCGGGATTCCACGGAATCAGGTTCACTTTCACGCGCTTCAGCGGCGCCAGTAGTTTTACCACGCGGCGCGCATCGTCCGGCGCATCGTTCACGCCGCCCAGAAGTACGTACTCAAACGTGATGTGCTCCCAATTGCGCAGCGGATAGCGCCGGCACGCCGCCAACAAATCTTTCAGCGGATATTTTTTATTGATGGGCATCAACCTGTCGCGCTGTTCGTCGTTCGAGGCATTCAAGGAGATGGCCAGTTTCGGCCGTACGGTTTCCTGCGCCATGCGATCGATGCCGGGGACGATGCCGCTGGTAGAGAGCGTGACATGCTTTGGCGAAAGGCCCACTCCTTCGGCGTCCAGCAGGATGCGCAGCGCCGTGAATGTATGTTCAAAATTCAGGAGCGGTTCGCCTTGACCCATCAGTACGACATTGGTGCGTCCCGCTAAAGCATCTTCGCCGGCGGGTTCTTCGATGGGCGCAACCTCGCCGCCCGCGTTCACGCCGCCCATTTCGATCAGCGGCAGCAGCACTTGCGCCAGAATTTCTCCGGGCGTCAGGTTGCGGATCAGACCTAATTGGGCGGTCAGGCAAAACTGGCAATCCACGGCACAGCCCGCTTGCGTGGAAATACAAATGGTCTGCCGGCGCTCGCTGGGCATAAAGACAGCCTCGACTGAGGCGGATTTCATGCGGATCTGTTCTTCCGGCGCGGGCAACCCGAACAAATAACGCACGGAGCCGTCGGCTGAAGAATATTTGTGCTTCACCGAAGGCAGTGTGAGTTTCGCGTGGGAGGATAATTTCTGGCGGAAGCTCGCGGGTAGATTCGTCATGGCGGAGATGTTGAGGTTTCGCTCCGCGTACAGAGCATGGTAAAGCTGCGCGCCGCGATAGGCAGGCTCACCCAGCGACGTACAGTATGCCCGCAACTCTTCCTTGTTTTTCCCCAGCAGTTCCATCGCTAGTATTCTCTCATCATCGAAGCGGGACTGGGGGGCCCGGGTGCAAGGGGCACAGCAATGCTGCGCCCCTACGAAGAGTGACCCAAGAGAACAGCAGGTCCCTCACTTCATTCGGGATGACAATTTTTATTTGGTGGTTGGACGCTGGAAGGGAACCCGGGGCAGAGGTGGCTGTGCGAGAGGCAAGACGCGTGGGTTAAGATCCTTCGTCGCAAAAAGCGCTCCTCAGGATGACACCGCTATCCGGTGCGTATTCTAACGCCATGATCGCGTATCCACATGCAAACACGCTCCTTACAGTTTCCCAAGACGAGCCCGACTCGGCTATCGCCACACACTGCTACGTGTGTAAGAATAGCGTATGGTCTCCAACGCGCGCGATATCCATCGTCACGCTTTACCGAACGGCCTGGTCGTGATTACCGAGACCATGCAGCACGTCCGCTCCGTTTCCGTGGGTATCTGGGTGCGCAACGGTTCCCGCCGCGAGGTGCAGTCCGAAAATGGCCTGGCGCATTTCCTGGAACATATGGTGTTTAAAGGCACGGAGCGCCGCTCCGCCGAACACATTGCCCGCGAAATGGATTCCGTTGGCGGAATGCTGGACGCGTTCACCTCCAAGGAACAAATTTGCTTCAACGCCAAAGTGCTCGATGAACATCTTCCCATCGCGTTCGATGTTCTGGCCGACCTGGTGCTGCGCCCGAAGCTTGACGGCGACGACGTGAAGAAAGAACGCCAGGTGGTCCTGGAAGAAATCAAGATGGACCTGGACAATCCAGAATACCTGCTGCACGACCTGTTCACGCGCGGATTCTGGCCGGACCATTCGCTGGGGCGGCCGATCCTGGGCACTCCGGAAACGGTGCGGAAATTCGATCGCGAAGGATTGCGGAAGCGCTTCCAGCACTGGTTTGCGCCAGACCACATCGTGGTGACGGCGGCGGGGAATATCACGCACGAGCAAGTGCTGAGCCTGGTGGAGAAGGAATTTGGCCACCTGCAGCCGCTGCAAACCACGGAAGAGGATCCTGTTCCCACAACGGCTGCGCCCATTCACCTGGAAAGCAAGCGCGATCTGGAACAAGTGCATTTGTGCATTGGGGTGCCTTCGCTGCCGATTGCGCACGAACGGCGCTTCGGAATCGCGGTGCTGAACAATCTGCTGGGCGGCGGCATGTCTTCGCGATTGTTTCAGAATATTCGAGAGAAACAGGGGCTGGCGTACGCAGTGTTCAGCGAACTGACGCCGTATTCGGACACCGGCATGCTCAGCGTGTATGCCGGAACGGCGAAGGAAACCATCGGCCAGGTGCTGGACATGACGATCGCGGAATTTCGCGCGATGAAGGAATCGCCGGTATCCGAGGAAGAATTGTTGCGCGCAAAGAACCATTTGAAGGGTTCGCTGATGCTCTCGCTGGAATCCACCAGTTCGCGCATGTCTAACCTGGCGAGGCAGGAGCTGTATTTTCACCGATTTTCCTCGCTCGACGAAATTCTTGCCTCCATCGAAGCGGTGTCTCGCGAGGAAGTGCAAACGCTGGCGAAGGAATTCTTCCAGCCAGAGCGCATCGCCGCAACAGTGCTGGGGCCGCTGAACGGTTTCACGGTCGATCGCGCGCGTCTGGCGTGCTGACCGGATTCCCCTTATCCCATGAAATGTAGAAAGTGTTCCAAGGTTATACCGGACGGATTCGCGGATTGCCCGTGGTGCGGAGCGAGTTCGTTGGGGGCTGCTGGCGCGCCTTCCCGTAATGTTGCCGGGTCTGAGCATTCGACTTCAGCGGCGCACGATCTGGTGATTGCGATGTCGATCGTGTCTTCCGCGCTCCTGTTCGTTGTGCTGAATTATTTTGCGATGGTGCGCAGCGCGGGCGCGCTCACGCTGGCTAACTCTGGATATTTTCTGGGCCGCTGCGTGGGAGCGCTCCTCGTAGGCGCGCTCATTGTGTTGGCCTACCGTAAGATTCACGGCGTTGCGCTGCGCGGGCCGGTGCAGGCTTTGATCGTTTTGACGCTGTCGTCGCTCGTGACGGCTGCCACTCTGGCGATTCCCGCGCGCACACATATGGCGGGTATCGACGAAGCAACGATCCGGCGCTATAGCGATGAGGCGAACAATGGCGGGAATTTGCCGAAGATGCCGCCCGCAGTTGCTACGAAGTGGGATCCCGCGGGGCGCGCGCTGCTGAAGGACATCGCCGCGCGGAACCAGCAGTATGTATCAGAAATTTCCGCGCTCGATGAAACGGCCAAGCCGCTGTACACCCCGGAATCCTTTCGCAATGCCGCCACGATTCAGCAAATGATCGACCAGTTGCATGCGCGCGTGGCCGTGGCCGACAAATACACGGACTGGCAGCCGGTTTTTTCGAAAATGAAGGACTACGTCGCCACGGTGGACGCGAGCGAAGACGAAAAACGCAAATTCCTGGCGGGCTACGAAGCAACGCTGCCGAATACGCTGGCCGCTTGCAAGGCCATTTCCGATAAAGAGCATGCGTGGCTGCAGGCTTCGCTCGATTTGTACCAGTTCGCGCTGGCGAAAGATGGCGCATATATGTGGCACAACGACAATCTTGCGTTCGCCAAACATGCGGACTCCAACACCTTCCGTCAAAAATTCCTGAAAGCGCGCATGTTGAACACGGAATTTCTCAAGGCGTATTGGCAGGTGCGCCAGGCCGAAGAGGCGATGATGGCGCAACTCGGCCTTGGGCAGCAGGCAGCTTCCGCTGACCCCTCTTCCGCTGACCCATCGCGCGCGCAGCCGTAGTCCGGCAAAATTCACAACTTGCGGGGTGAAACCGTTGACGCGCCCTCCACGCTCTGCCATCATCTTGAAAGTTTTGGTTGGGCATGGCTTTCCGGGAGAATTTCAATCGGGTTGCGCGTTTCCATTCTTGCGTCCGGCAGTTCGGGCAATCTGACGCTGCTCGAAACCGAACGCACCCGCATCCTTGTTGACGCCGGCTTGGGGAAACGCGAAACGCTGGCGCGACTGGCTGCCTGTGGCCGGGAAATCGACCACCTCGACGCTGTCCTGATCACTCACGAACACACAGATCATTGCAATGGCTTGCCGCAAGTCCTCGGACTCTGGAAGACTCCGCTCTATGTGACCGAGCCGACCATGGACGCGTTGCAGCGCATCCTGCCGGACACATTTCGCAAACGGCTGCAGCGCGCCGAATCGATTCAAGCGGGGCAACGGTTTGCGATTGGCGACATCGACGTGCACGCCTTCGCCATTCCGCACGATGCCGCCGATCCCATCGGGTTTACGTTTCGGACCAACGGCACCAAGGTGGCGATCTGCACGGACCTCGGTTACATGCCGCAGCTCGTCAAAGTGCATTTGCGGGAAGTGGATTGCCTGATCCTGGAATCGAACCACGATCTGGACATGCTGAAAGTGGGCCCGTATCCCTGGGTGGTGAAGCAGCGCGTGCTTTCCCGGACCGGGCACCTGTCGAACCACGCGGTCAGCGAATTTTTGTGCGATCCGGAAGGCTTTGACTCTCGCGCGCAATACCTGGTGCTGGCGCACATCTCCGAAGAAAACAATAATCCCGACCTCGTGCGGCTGTCCGCGGAAGAAGCGCTGGGTCGGCGTCCGGCGGAATCGGCGTTCACCGGCGAACTGCTGGTGGCGTCGCAACGCGTGCCCCTGAAGCCGCTGAATCTGTAAGAATCTTCTTTCCCGATTTCCTCTATTAATTCGATTTATGCAGTGGATATATTTTTTTCTGTGAATTCCTGCGTGTGAGCCCTTGACATTGCGTCCAGAAAGAGCAGAATCGTGGACAAATCTTTTCAGTCTGGGGACGAGTGGCCCAGAGACGGATGTTTTTGTCGAGGGAATCGGCTAACCGCCGGTTTCATTCCATCTCCGCATTTGCCATTTCATCCTGTTGCAGGAATCGTTCGAAATTAATGGGGGCGATAATGCGGATGTGTACCCGTAAGCATTTCCTTTTTTCCTTTTTTATTTCATTCGTACTTTTTGTTTCGGGAGCCTGGGCGCAGATCGGCACCACTTCGCTGCGCGGCACGATTTTGGATAAGTCCGGCGCGGTTGTGGCCGGGGCCACTGTGAAATTGACCGCGGCGGAGTTGAGTGTGGAACGCACGGTGGTGTCCACCGCCACGGGCGCGTATGAATTCCCGGCGCTGCCGCCGGGCACGTACGCGCTCAGAGTGGAAGCCGGGGGATTTCGCGCGTACGACCAGAAAAATATTCAGCTGCTGGTGAACAACCCCGCGACCGTCAATGTGACGCTGGAAGTCGGCTCGACCACGGAGACCGTCGAAGTGTCCGCGATAGGGCAGACTCTGAATACCACGGATGCATCGATCGGCGTGGCGTTCGGCGAAAACCAGGTGAAGCAACTGCCGCTGGAAAGCCGAAACGTCGGCGACCTGCTGTCCCTGCAAGCAGGCGTGGTGTACACGGGAGACAACCCGGCGATCGATACCAACACGGACACGCGCAGCGGCGCGGTCAATGGCGCGCGAAGCGACCAGAGCAACGTGACGCTGGACGGCATCCCGGTGAATCCCAAAGGAGGGTACGCATTCCAGACCGTGTTGCCGGTTACGTTGGATTCCGTTGAAGAATTTCGAGTGACCACCAGCAACGCCGAAGCGGATGAAGGCAGCGCCGGCGGAGCGCAGGTGGCCCTGGTCACCAAGAGCGGCACCAACAATTTTCACGGTTCGGCCTATGAATACAACCGCAATTCGTTCGCCAGCGCCAACGATTATTTCCTGAAGTATTCGGAATTATCCACCGGAGAACCAAATAAGCCACAATTTCTGAACCGCAACATTTTTGGCGGTTCCATTGGCGGGCCGATCAAGAAAGACCGGCTGTTTATCTTTTTGAATTACGAAGCATTTCGCGACGCGGAGCAGCAAAGCGCGTTGCGCCTCGTGCCCACGGCCGCGCTGCGCGACGGTGTGGTTCAGTATGCTTGCGATCCATCCGTAACCTGCAATGGCAACACCGTTACAGGCCTGAGCGGCGCGACGTACTCCTCGGGTCCCGGCAACTACGCCCTTTCACCCGCGCAATTGACGGCCATGGATCAGAACGCGTTCGCGACGGAACCGAATCTTGTGCACCCATATACGGGCCCGGTTGGGCCGAATCCCACGATGCTGTCCTACTTCAATAAATATCCGCAGCCGAATGATTTCAGCCAGGGCGACGGCTTGAACACCGCCGGGTATCGATTTGCGGCACCGACCAGCAACACCAAGAACTGGTATATCGCCAAGATGGATTACAACATCACTCGCGATGGCAAGCAGCGCGTATCCCTGACGGGAGCACTGGCGAACCAGGACGAGGCGAATGCGCCATTCTTGCCGGGGCAAGCGCCGGAGACCAGTATCGTGAACTTCAATAAGGGGCTGATCGCCAATTATTCCGCCGTTGTTACACCAACCATCGTGAACAACTTCCGCTATGGGTACGTCCGGGAAAGCATTGGGACCATCGGCAACACCGATGTGCCCGTGAACCTTATCCGTGGCATCGACCAGGGAGTTAATTATTCCAGCCAATTCCAGCGGCCGATCAACAGCTTCTGGGACGATCTCACCTGGACGCACGGCAAGCACAGCTGGCAGTTCGGTTTTCAGGCGTCGCTGATTCGCAACCCCAGCTCCAGCACCACCGGATCGTTCAGCTACGGGTACATGAACGCGCAGTGGCTGAATACTTCCGGCTTGGCCGGGCGCACGTCTCCGCTCAATCCGGACTCTTACGGCTACCCGTCGGTAGACTTCAACGGATTCGGGACCAACTACGACAATGCGGTGACTGCGCTGTTGGGCATGGACGTGGAAGTGAACGGGGTGTACAACTACCAGCGCGACGGATCGGCCCTGGCGCAAGGCGCGCCGGTGGTGCGTCACTACGCGGAAGACGGCTACGAGACCTATGCGCAAGATACCTGGAAGGTAAAGCCGAACCTGACCTTGACGCTCGGCCTGCGCTACTCGTTGTTCTCTCCTCCCTGGGAAACCAAGGGATTGGAAGTGACGCCGACGGAAAGCCTGAACACCTGGTTCAACAATCGTGGCGTAGGGATGAACAATGGTGTGCCATCGATTGATGCTCCCCCAGTCGCATTCAACTGGTCCGGCCCGGCGAATGGGGGCACCACCGGATATTACGGATGGGACTTCAAAAACCTGGGTCCGCGCGTCGCTTTTGCGTGGGCGCCTGGTTACGACGACGGGATCCTGCATGATCTGTTCGGTTCCGGCGGCAAGACCAGCATTCGAGGCGGTTTCGGTATCGTGTATGACCGTATCGGAGAAGGCCTGCTGGATACGTTCGATGCAAATGGAGCCTTCGGACTATCGACGAGTATTCCTAATGCCGCCGCTTCGGAAACGGTGGGTTGCACCCCGCGCGTCACCAGCATCAACGTGATCCCCACTACGGACAATTGCAACGTCGCCATTCTCACTCCGGCGCCGCCTGCGAATTATCCTCAACCTTACCCCAGCAACCCGGCATTGGGTAGCGAAGCAATCACCTGGGGGCTGGACAGCCACATCAAGACGCCTTATTCGTACACGATTGACTTCTCCGTGCAGCGGGAACTGAAGAGCGGATTTACGCTGCAGGTCGCGTATGTCGGCAGGCTTTCTCACCGTTTGCTGGCGCAGGAAGATCTGGCGATGCCGCTCGATCCCTACGATAAGAAAGCAGGCATGGATTACTTCGCGGCGGCCACCGCGATGGCGAAGCTCTATCGCAGCGGCGTGACCACCAACCAGATCGCGCAAAATCCGAACCTGATTCCCCAAAACGTGCAGCAATATTGGAAGGACATCACGCAGCCAGCTCAGGCTGGCGCGCCTTATGCGCTTGGCGCGTATGGCTCCTGCGTCAATCCCTCTCAGCCAGGCGCTGTCAGCTCCACCACGAATCCGAGCGTGCTGGCGTTTGACATGCTTTGCGCGAACAGCCTGAACGAATCTCTCTCCATCTACGAGATGGACACCAGCGGCGTGCCCAGCGCTGGTGGCACCACAAACTATTTTTACACTTTGGGAGGCTACACCGGCCCCAACGTGTTCTACAGCCCGCAATATTCATCGCTATACGGCCTGCGAACCACCACCAACGCGAACTACAACGCGCTGGAAGTCACCCTGCAACATAAGATGATTCATGGCGTTCAGTTTGACTTCAACTACACCTACGGAAAATCCATCGACATCGCTTCCGATGCGGAACGCGTTGGCCCGTGGGGCGGTTTGGGAGGAGCGGTCATTAATTCCTGGGATCCTTCCGCCGGCCGCGCCGCTTCCGATTTCGACCTGCGGCATCAGATCAACACCAACTTCATTTGGGAATTGCCCTTCGGCCAAGGTCAGTGGATCGCGCACGACGTCAATAAGGTTGGAGAAGCGTTCATTGGCGGATGGCAACTGTCCGGCTTGGTGCGCTGGACCACCGGCTTTCCGGTCACCGTAGACAACGGCGGGCAGTATCCCACCAACTACCAGTTGGAAGGCCACGCGGATCAGACATGCACGGTGCAGACGGGAACGTACTTCACAGGCGCGGGCGGCAGCACCGGCGGAAATAGCTATCCCAACCTGTTCGCCAACGGCGTGAACGCGGCGAATTGCTTTAATTATGGCTTCCCCGGAGAAACTGGAGACCGCAACAATCTCCGCGGGCCTGGCTACTTCGGAGTGGACCTGGGCTTGGCCAAGCGCTGGAAAATGCCGTGGAGTGAAGGGCAGAGCCTGCAGTTCCGTTGGGAAGTTTTCAACGTAACCAATTCCGTGCGGTTCGACGTGCAGTCGGCCAACGGCTACGTGGGCGGCAGCCTGGCAAACGGCAACTCTTCCAACTTTGGAAACTACAGCGGCACGCTGACCAACCCGCGCATCATGCAGTTTGCGTTGCGCTACGAATTCTAACTTCTTCAGTTCTTGCTTCAGAGGCAAACGGCTCCGGGGGTGGTCGCTCCCGGGGCTTTTGCTTTTGGTGGTAGGCCGCGGCAACTTCCTTGACAAGGCAGGGGCTCCTGCTTAAGAATCCTTGCAATCCTAGAAGCAGTTGAGAGTGGTCGAGGATGCGGAAGAGGTCTTTCCTCTGTGTCGCGGTCTATTCCGTGTGTGGCGACAGGCAGGGGAACCCATGACGGAGTACTCGTTATTTCCGCTCCTCAACGTGATGTTTGCAATTGCGACGGAGTGCAAACAGGCCAACTAAACCGGGCATGCCTTTCAAGGGCAAATAATCCGGCAGAACCTGAAAAACAGGACTAGGGGAACCTCTGTGAAACCTTCAAGTGGAACGAAGTGGCTGGCAGTCTTTTTCGTCCTTATCCTTATCTTTATATTTGGTTTGGCTGGATCCATGGCGAGCGCGCAAGACGCAACCGGCCGGATTATCGGGAATGTCACCGACCCCAGCGGCGGCGCGATCACCGGGGCCAAGGTAACGGTAACGAATACCGGAACGACGATCGCGCAAACCACCACCACGGACAGCAGCGGCTATTATCAGGTGCTGTCGCTGCCCATCGGCTACTACCAGGTGAAAGTGGAAGCGCAGGGATTCCGCCAGGAAGTGTTCGAGCAGGAAAAGCTGGAGATCAACCAGTCGCTGCGCCTGGATGCCAAACTGGCGATCGGCCAAACCTCGGAAACGGTGGAAGTGACCAGCCAGGCCGCGAATGTCGAGACCGTCAGCGAAACCATTGGCAGTAGCGTTGAAGGCGAGACGATTCTGCGCGCGCCGTTGAACGGCCGCAACGTGCTGGATCTTGCCGCGCTGCAGCCCGGTGTCATCCCAACCCGGACACGATTGCAGAATTCCGTATCCTGGAGAGCAACTACTCCGCCGAGTATGGGCGCAACGGCGGCGGCATCATCAGCGTGGTGACGAAGTCCGGGACGAACGAATGGCACGGAAGCGCGTTTGAATTTTTGCGCAATGACGCGTTTAACGCCAACCCGTTCTTCGATAAGAATGATCCGAGCAATCTGAGTCCCCGGCCGGTGCTGAAGAGAAATCAGTACGGCGGCACGTTTGGCGGGCCGATCACCATTCCGCATTTGGTGAACGGCAAGGACCGGTTTTTCTTCTTTGTCGGTTACCAGGGGCAGAGACTATCGGCGCAGTCGAGCAGCGGAACGTTTCCGGTCTATACACCTGCGCAGTTGCAGGGGGATTTTTCCGGTGGAAACTGCTCGAATCCGGATCCAGGTGTGGCGGCATTCCTAGAACCCACCACCGTGACTGGCGGCCTTGGGAATACCTATTTCCAACCCAATCCCGCCTTGGCAGCATGCGGGATCATCGACCCCAGCAAAATCGATCCGATCGCGCAAAAGTATATCGCCGCGGGAATGATCCCAACGAATCCCAGCGGCCAGGCCCAATATTTCGCGCCGCTGACCAACAACAACAACGAACTGACGATGAAGTTCGATTTCCTGATCACGCAGACGGACAAAGTGACGGCGACACTGGGAGGGTTCCGGAATCCACAGCTGCAACCGTTCCAATTCGCAACCGTTCCGGGCTTTCCCGATGCGATTCAAAATAATAATTATTACGGAAACGTGGCCTACAGCCACACGTTCACGCCGAACATGGTCAATGAATTTCGCCTGTTCATCCAGCGGAACAACTACAAACAGGACACGCCCCAGGGCGACAATACCGCTTACACGGCATCCGCTTTGGGCATCGGAATTACACCTGACAATCCTACGGGGCCGCCGAACCTCTATTTCGACAACGGCCTGTCCATCGGCTACAGCGAACAAGGCCCCACATCGCTGATCAACAACACGTTTGGATTCATCGATAACGTCAGCTACATTCACGGCCGGCATACGTGGAAGATGGGAGGCGGCGTTTCGGCGTACCAGAACAACACGCTGTACGACTACTACGTCAACGGCGAATTCGATTTTTACAGCACCGCCTCCGGAAATTCGTTGGCGGACTTCCTGATGGGCCTTCCGACGGACTTGATTCAATATCCGCAAGCCCCGTCCAACATTCGCAGCAAGTCCTACTACGGATTCCTGCAGGACGAGTGGCGCCTGACGAAAAAGTTCACCCTGAACCTGGGAATCCGCTACGAATACAATTCGCCGAAAGAAGACACCGAAGGCCGCACATTCTCCGTGATTCCGGGAGTGACCACGCCATCGACAGTTTTCCCGAACGCGCCCATCGGCATGCTGTTCCCCGGTGATCCCGGTGCTCCGCGCGGCGTGAATTTCCCGGACACAAAAAACTGGGCGCCCCGCATCGGGTTTGCGTGGGATCACAAAGGAGACGGCAAGACCAGTCTGCGTGGAGGGTTCGGGATTTTCTACGACATCCTGAAGGGCGAAGACAACTTGCAGTTTAACGGCCAGCCACCGTTTTTCTCCTCCGGCTATGTGGGCTATGCGGTGACAGGCAGTGGACTCCCCACGTTTACGAATTCGGGTCCGAACTACATTGAGAACCCGTACCCCAACAATTATCCCAACCCGGAAGTGAATCCCTTCCCGTCCAAGCCGCCCAATCACGACTTAAACTTCCTTGATTCGGGATTTCTGTCGATCAACAACGCGGGTTCTGTATATATCGTCGACCCGCACCTGAAGACGCCATATACCTACCAGTACAATTTGAGCTTGCAGCGGGAGATCGCGCCAAGCACGGTTTTCGAGGTGAGTTACGTCGGCAACGATTCTCATGGACTTACTTCCTTGCAGGACATCAACCCATTTACGCTGGGCACCACGGACCGCATTCTCAATCTGACGCCCGGCAATTCGTCTTGCATTGATTACAGCGAAAACTCGACCTCCGGCGTGGACCCGAGCGCAACTTGCAGCTTTGCGGATCTTCCGGAATTCAGAAATGTCGCCAACGCCGTTTACAACAGCTTGCAAGTGAGCGTCACCAAACAGATCACCAATTCGCCGATTGGCCGCACCTATTTCACCGCTGCGTATACTTACGGCCACAGCATCGACGATGCCTCCGGATTCCGGCAGCGGAATTCCAGCGTCCCCACGTACGACCCCAGTTTGTTCCGCGCCTCCAGCGATCAGGACATTCGCCATCGCATTACCATCAGCGGCGGCTGGGATCTGCCGTTCGACCAGATGTGGGCTTCAGGGCCAAAGCGTTTGACGCATGGTTGGAGCTTGTTTCCCATCTTTACGTGGCACACGGGCTTGCCTTACGACGTGTTCGCGAACTTGCCGGAAAAATATGTACCCAACGCGGAAGGACCATCGGGGGCAGGCGATCCTTATAACGTCCACGCCAACGTCGTCGGAAACGTAGTAACACAGTACAGTCCGGGGACAGCGCAGACACTGACGAACTGGCGGTCAACGCTCCCACCGCCCGTGCGTGCCCTTTGCTGGCGTACGCGTCAACTCCCGCAGTTCTCGCAACTCGCGCGGCGGTATCCACACCGTCGGCAGCGTCCCGTTGCGCTGCAGCGTGTTGCACCCGTGCGCGTCCAGCTTGTCGGTCTTGTTGATCAGCCCCCGCGGATGCATCAGCTTGGGCACGCAGCCGGCCTGCTCGATCTCATCGATGATCCAATACCAGTTCGCCGTTGCTTCAATCGCCACTGCTGTGCCGGTGGCGCTACCTGCCAGCGCCTGGCGAATCTCTCCTGTCCCATGCTCCAACCGATACCCACGCGTCTTGCCGCTGTTGGCCTCCCGGTGCTCCACCCACGTATAACGCTTGTGGCTATCAAACGCGATATATTCTTCCATGGCGCAACTCCTTCCCTCGCTTCTCTCCCCCTTGCGCCGCGTCACGCATAGCGAAACAATATGGATGTCGCCGTTCACATGACACGCTCACGCCTCTCTCTCGAAGAAATTGTCAACAGCATCACCCACGGAATCGGCCTTCTACTCAGCATTGCAGGCTTCGTGGTCCTGCTGGCCTTCGCCATTCTGCTCGGCAGTGCCAGCCATATCGTTGCCTGCTCCATCTATGGTGCCACGCTGATTTGCCTTTACAGCGCCTCCACTCTCTATCACGCCGCGGTCTCGCCGCGATGGAAACGCGCGCTTAGAATCTTCGATCATGGCGCGATCTATCTCCTCATCGCGGGCACCTACACTCCATTCCTTCTTTTGTATCTGCGTGGTCCCTGGGGCTGGTCGCTCTTCGGAGTGGTTTGGGGATTAGCGTTCGCAGGAATACTGCTGAAATTCTGGTTCGTCGGCCATTTTGAATATTTGTCCACCGCGGTTTATATCATCATGGGGTGGCTGGTCGTCATCGCGGCCAAACCCGTGCTCACACACGTGCCTACGTCCAGCGTGCTCTGGCTTGTAGCCGGCGGCCTGCTCTATACGTTTGGCGTCGTCTTTTTTGCCTGGAAGCGTCTACCCTACAGCCACGCGGTGTGGCACCTCTTCGTCCTTGCCGGAAGCATCTGCCATTACTTCGCAGTTCTTCGCTCCGTCACGCACGTCCGCGGGTAACGATCTACTTCGTAGTTTCCCCACCGGCGGCCTGTTCCTGCTCGCCTTCCGATTTTGCCCAATGTGAATCGGGATTATATTCTTTCATGTCTTTGGCGACCGTGTCGGTCTTCTTCCCAAGATCTCTTTCGTACACGGTCCCATCCTCACCGACAATAAACGTCATCACGCCGGACGTCCGGTATTCCGCGGGATACGCCACAAACGCGAACCCGCCGGTCATCTTACCGTCCGCCAGGAAATTCTTCGCCCCACCCGGCCCATTCTTCCCCTGCTTCGTCAAGACATGAAAATAATAGCCGCGATACGGAACCGCTTTTTCCCCGCGGCTGTCGGCATACTCTTGCGCGACGGCCCACGCCACCAGCGGCCCGATAGGGCTTTCCGGCTGGCCGCTCGCCACTTTCCAGTACAACCCGTCCTGCTTCCCTTCATCGCTGAAAATCTTCTGCGCATACTGGTTCTGTTCTTTCGCGTAGTATTCCTTCTGCGCCGCCGCCAGTTCCTGGCAAATCCGGATAGCCGACGCTTCATTCCATCCAATGCGCCGGTACAAAATCTCCTGCTTGCCCGCATCGGTGTCGAAATACCACTGATTTCCTTTATTCAAAAGGGGAATCGGATACGGCCAGTTTCGTGAACCGATATACAACGTCACGCTGCCGTCCGGCTCTTTCATCAGCCGGCTCATTTCCTCATACCTTTTCGCGAAGTTCGCCCGGTTCTGGTTGTCTTCCGCTTCATCTCCAGAGGAAACCACGTCCTTCCCGTCCGGGCCGAGCAGCTCCATCAACGCTTTCGTGTCGTTACTCTTTGCCGCCGTATAAAGCGCCCTGCTCGCTTCTTCCGGGCTCGCAAACGTTTTCTGCCCAGGTTGCTGCCCCATCGCGCCGGTGGCAAACAATCCCGTCAGAAGAAGTGCAACCGCGGTCAATATCACAAAAACACCACCGCCAGATTCGCCGAAGTTCAACCTCGCTCGCCGCATAATCCTTCCCTCTCTTTCCAGATTTCACGATCCGTCGGAATCATTTCAACTCCGGGTCTCAGTGATGTCCCCCGCCTCCGCCGCCGTGACCGCCTCCGCCGCCCCCATGAAATCCGCCACCGCCTCCGCCGCCACCGTGGAAGCTGGAAGCTCCGCGAGCCGAATAGCTTCTCGATTCTCCGCCATGGTCATAGCCGCTGAACGCTCCGGAGCGCACGTTGCTCTGCGCGCGAGGTTGCTCGTGAGGCTGGGCGGCGTATCCCCGAGCCTCGTTCCGGTTGCCCTCGAATGGTTTCGGCGACGCCCCAGGCCGGTTGTACACATTCCCATGCGCGCCAGCGTAACGATCGCCGGCGAATCCCCGGCCGGGCGCACTGGGCCCTCCACGACCGCCGCGGTAATAAGCGTTACGGTTATAAAAAGTGGTGCTGTGTGAGTAGTAGCGGCCGTTGTTATAGTTGATGTAGTGGTTGTGCCAGTCAAATCCCCAATGCGGCCATCCCCAACCAAATCCGCCGAAAAATCCGATGCCAAATCCAACTCCAAATGACAAATACGGCCCGCCATACCAGATCCCCGGATAGGGATACCATCCCGGCCAAGGCGCAATCGGTCCGCCATACACGAGCCACGGATCGTAGGCCGGCACGTACACCACATCCGGTGATGCCGGCTGAACGATGATGGTCGATCCCTGAGTCGTCACGGTCTGTTGCGGCGTCGATTTCAAGTTGCCGGACTGCTCCGCCTTTTGCCGCATCGCCTGCACGGCGTCCATCACGTCCTGCTGCTGATTGTAATAAGCATCGCCCAGCGACGACGTCCAGGACAGGTTTTTGTCCATGTTCCCCAGCACCGTTGGGAACGCCGTCAGCGCCTTCACACTGGGATCCCACGGCATGTTGTTCACGGCCTGTGCCAGCGCATCGCCCTTCAAATCCGGATTCGTTTGCACCCACCGGTCGGCTTCCACAACTTGTTCCGGGAACGTCGAAGCTGCCAGAATTTGCGCCACCAGGGAATCCGGATACAGCGCAATGGGCGCGACCAATTGCTGCAATTGTTCAGGCGACTGCGTGTTATAGGGAGGCCCTTGCGGTGTTTGCCCTTGTGGCGCTGCCTGGTCCTGCGGCGGCGCACCGGCGTCTTGCGCGCCGGAAACGCCCAGCGGGCAAGTGGCGAATAAAAGCGCGAAACTTAGCACCACCATCGCGCCCCGCCTGCCCCACTCTAGTCTTGAAAAGCCTGCGACTTTTCTCAGAATGCTCATGCTTTTCCTCCTGGGCACTCCATGCTCCGCCCATGGGCAATCCAAACCATTCCTGGATATTGAGATGAAAATGGAGGGACTTTCGTTTCTGATATCTTGGTGCGGGGCTGCTCTTCTGGTCAACCCTTCGCGGCTTCTTCCAGCCAACGGCTCAAAATGTACTCGTATTTTGCTTCCACATCCAGGAAGGCCACGCCCGCTCCCATGTTCGGTGTGGCGTAGACAATCTTTGCTTTCGATTGGAATGTCAGATCGCCGGCAAAAATCTTCAGCAGGATCAAAGTGCCGGTGGGGAACGGATTCATCATATCCAGATAGCAACCATGCTGGCTTAGTTCGCTCACTCGCGTGGCCACGCGCACTTCAGACTGTTCTTCAAACAGCTCGGCACTGGCTATAAATATGTATCTTGGCGTGCGACGCCTCTCCCGTTCCATACACCCTCCGGATGGCTGGGACAATTTCCTTCATCGTAAGCCGGCGCTTTCCCCACCGGCTTAACTTTCGCTGGCTGCCCAACGCTCCGCACTATTAACTCCTGCATCACTAATTGCGCCCCGCGCACCCGGCTCGCTGGCAGTGCCTTCCACTCTTGCGATACAATCCGCGTTTGCTCCTCGGGTCGGGGGAGAGCTCTAGCAGGCTGCTGAAACATCCTCTCTACAGCAAGCGGAAGTCTGTAGCTTCCGCAAAGCTGCCTCGAGAAAAAGCGGCTCTCGCTGCCGAAAACATCTTGAATTCTGTTTTCAGTATCCTGCTAGAGGTGATTGCATGAGTGGTCTGGGAAAAACCGTCTTATTTGCCGGTGCGCTAAAGTCTTTTCGAACACTTACCGGCTCGTTGCTTGCCATAGCGGCGCTTTTATCCTTCGCTCTCGCTCCCGCAGCAGCGCAACAGCGCCGCGAACGCGAACCCAATTCCGCTTATGCCACTCGCCGCGCCAAGCTCGCTTCCAACATCGATGGCCCCATCATTCTGCTCGGCTACTCCGGCAAGGAAGTGGAAGCGCAAACCTACATTTTTGCCCAGGAAGAAAATTTCTATTAC
Source organism: Candidatus Acidiferrales bacterium (assembly GCA_963709705.1). GTDB lineage: Bacteria > Acidobacteriota > Terriglobia > Acidiferrales > UBA7541 > Acidiferrum. The sequence goes on along the minus strand of CAVPXU010000006.1, from coordinate 231,548 downwards.
TTGACCGGCCACAATGAGGAAGAAGCCGCTCTGATCATTCTGCCTGTGGGAGCGCACAAGGCCGCAACCGACGATTCCGCCGCGCGCGAAATCTTTTTCCTTCCTCCCAAAGACGCGCGCAAGGAAAAGTGGAACGGTCTCCGCATGTCTCCCAATGATCCCGATATTCAGATGCGCACGGGATTTTCGGAAGTGAAGCCCATGCCCGACCTTCGCGCCACCGTCGAGCAGCTCGCCCGCATCTACCCCACCTTCTACACCATTCTTCCTTACCAGAAAGAGCTGGGCGGCTATCCTCACGAAAAAGAAACCGTCGATTGGCTCAAGCAGGCCGCGCCGGAAGTCACCGTGAAGGATATTCGCGCCAATATCACCGACTTGCGCCTGATCAAATCGCCCACGGAACTCGCGTTACTTCGCCAGGCCATCGATCTTTCTCTCGATGCCCAGTTCGAAGCTTTCAAAATGATGCACCCCGGATTATTTGAGTATCAGATCGCCGCAAAAATGGTGGAGATCCACGCCATGGGCGGCTCGGAGGCGGAAGCCTACGCCCCCATCGTGGGCGCCGGTCCCAATTCCACTTCGTTGCACTACGACAAGCTTTCACGCAAAATTGAAGACGGAGACATCGTGGTCATGGATGTGGCCGCGCAATACTCCGGTTACGCCGCCGATATCACCCGTAGCATTCCCGCCAACGGAAAATTCACCCCACGCCAGCGTGAAATTTACGACATCGTTCTCGGCGCCCAGGAAGCCGCCATCCACGCGCTCAAGCCCGGCATGGACATGTGCCGCAAAGGCGACAAAAGCGTCTACAAAATCGCCTACGACTACATTAATTCGCATGGCAAGGATCAGAACGGCAAACCGCTGGGCCAATATTTCATTCACGGCCTGGGCCACAGTATCGGCCTCAACGTCCACGACCCTGGCGATCTCTGCAGGCCGTTCGCGCCCGGCATGGTCATCACCATTGAGCCAGGCATTTACATTCCCGACGAACATCTGGGCGTGCGCATCGAAGACGACCTTTTGATCACCGACGCCGGCTACGAACTCCTCAGCCAGCGCCTGCCCCGTTCCGCCGACGAAGTCGAACAAATCATGGCCGAGGGCGCCAAACAACGCGCCTCCGCAACAAAATAATTTGGAGTGCCGCGGACCAGCCGCCGCTTTTACGACCTGAAGGTCGTTCACTACGAGGAAGGATCGGTTGTGTGGTTGCGGAGTCTAAACCCGCACCCTTGAAAAGCGAAGGGTGCGGCACCCGGCGAACTAAACCCTGCCACCCAACGCTCATTGAACCCTGCAAACGCGGCCCTCAGAGAAACCCAAGAGCGCTGGCATGAAAGCCAGCGCTACAAAGGCTAAAGCTTTGTTGGTCTTTATGGGCTTAGGAGAGAAGACTCTTAACTCAAGATATTTTGGGGAAGTACCCTAGCGCGGTAGCTGCGCCTCAATACTCGTCGCAATCCCATCGCCCGTGCGCCGGATCTGCACTTCCGGAGCCACCAGTTTGTAATGCCCGCCTCCCACCACCTCGATCTCCACCGTGTGATCGCTGGCGGGGCAAAGCGGTGTCTTCCCTAATCCCCGATCGTCCACTTTCACTTCCCCAGCCGGCGCGCCGGTCACGCACGTATCAATGTGCAGCGAAGTACCGGCGAAATGTTCCGGGATGCGTACCGTGAGTTGATCCGGATGTGAACTGGAAGCACAAGACAACATCAAAAATGCAATTCCCGCAAAAGAAGCTGATAAATACACTATATTCGAACGACTTGGCACGAGTGCTTTCTCCCCAGGAGGCCGGAGGTATATTCTATAGCATTCCTGAATCGAGAATGCTATACCTTCGCGCCCAACGATTCTCGGAAGTCGTTGCCAGGGAATGAGCTGCGAGACTGTTCATTTTCGATTAGATTAATGTAATTCCAGGGAGCCGCATTGTTTCAACGCTTGAATCATCGGCTGATTTTTGCCTCGGGGTTCTTCATGCTCCTTGTTTGCGGCTCCGCCACCGCCTGGATTCTGTATCGCATCTATTTCGGCGAGGAATGGGTCCGCCATACTTACAGCGTGCAACTCCTTGTCGCTGAAATCGAGTCCGACATTAGTGACACCGGACGCTCCCGGCAAATGTTCCTGCAAACCGGCGACACTCGTTACCTCCAGCGCGTCGAGGCCATGCGTGCGGAGCTGTTCGACAAGCTTCCGCAGCTTCGGGCCATGGTTCACGACAATCTTGACGAAGAATCCACCAGCCAAAAATTAGAACAGGCCGTGAAGGCGCGCTTTTTCATCGTGGATGAATCCTTACAACTCTTGAAGTCCGGCAAATCCACGCATGAAGCCCAGGACGATTATTCCTCCGAGTTGGTACTTTCATCGCAGCGCTGCGCCGCGCTGGCACAGGCCATGCGAAACGTGGAAGGAACCCTGCTCGATCGCCGCCTGGGTGTCACCCGTTCTCTCTTCGATTGGATCATCGTCATTTTGGCGACTTCTTTTCTCCTCTCTTTGTACATGCTCTGGGAACACTTTCGCGGCCTGAATCTGGAGTTGGCGCAGCGCAAGCGCGCCGAGCAGAATGCGCTGAATTTGAGCGCCCAGCTTTTGAACGCGCAAGACCAGGAGCGCCGCAAAATCGCCCGCGATTTGCATGACGGGTTGGGCCAGAACCTGGTCGCCGCCAAAATGATGGCCGATTCTTTCAAGAACAGGCCGCCGGATCGCCAGAAGTTTCAGGAACTCAGTGTCCTTCTCGAGGAAGCGGTCAGCTCCACGCGTTCCATTTCGCATCTCCTGCATCCGCCGCTGGTCGAAGAACTTGGATTCGTTGCCGCCGCTCGCTCCTATATCGAAGGGTTTTCCAAACGCACCAATATCAAGGTCAATTTCGATCTTCCGGATCTCCCCGATCGCTTGCCGCGTGATCTGGAGCTCACTCTGTTCCGCATCCTTCAGGAATCGATCACCAACATTCAGCGCCACTCAAAAAGCGCAACGGCCGAAGTGCGCTTTGCTGTAAACGGAAAGACTGCTGCACTCAATATTCAGGATCACGGCGTCGGCCTGTCTCCCGAAATGCTGGAAAATTTCATTGGAGACGGCAGCAACGTCGGGGTCGGTCTGGCCGGAATGAAAGAACGCGTTCGCGAACGCAATGGACAGTTCACCGTCCGCTCCAATTCTTCCGGCACTCTGATTTCCGCCTCGTTTCCCCTCGAGCCGGAGTCGTCCGCTTCGTCCTGAAAAATATTCCAAAGGAATCCGCCCCATGCCCAAACGCAAATCGCAAAAGCCCGGTGACAAAGCCCTTGGCATGCACGTGCCCATCACCCGCCGCGATTTTCTCGGCTCCGCACTGCTCGCCTCTGGTGCCGCGCTGTTAGATTCGCTCACCCCGCAGGAAATCCTGGCGCAAAACGACGAATTCACCGGCTACGGCGGCGTTGGCGAATACAGCGCTTCCAACGGCAACACGCTGCCGGTTCTGCAAGCCGGCCACAAAATACGCGACGCCGTCTACAATCCGCTACCGAAAGACGTCATCGACACCGGCGAAATCTACGATTGCGTGATCGTCGGCGGCGGCATCAGTGGAATTGCCGCTGCTCTTTTTTACCAACGCCGCGCCACTGCGGGCGCGGAATGCCTGGTGCTGGAAAATCATCCCATCTTCGGCGGCGAGGCCAAGCAAAACGAATTTCTCGTCGACGGCAAGCATTTGATCGCTCACCAGGGCTCCGCGATTTACCAGCTTCAGCAACCGCAAAGTTTCCTGAAGCAATTCTACGATTCGATTGGCTTGACCTCGCCCAAACTCACCTACCAGAAATGGTCCGGCCCGCAGTCAGAGATGCCGCTTTCTCGCACTCCCTATGACGCCGTGGGCATGGATATTGGCCAGTACGGCTTCTGGTTCGGCGCAAACTTTGGACACAAGCCCGGCTTATGGGTGATGGACCCGGTCCGCAAAAAACTGGAGGGCGCTCCCATTTCTTCCGCCACGCGCGCGGAATGGGTGCGCTTTCTTACCGGCGCATCCCTGGACGGCAAACCCTTCGAGCATCCCAAATACGAAGGCGATCCCATCTCGCGTTATCTGGACACGATCACGCTGGAGCAGCATTTTCACGAGCGCTTCGGCCTCAGCCAGGAAACCGTCCGCAAATTTCTTTCGCCCGTCGAAGGGGGCGGCGCCGGCTTGGGCCCGGATGCATTGTCCGCCTATTCCGATTACGCGTTTGAAGCGCTGCAGCCGGTTGCCGACGAAACCGGCGCCATGGATGAAATGTTTCCCGGCGGCAACACCACCATCGCGCGCTTGCTGGTGAAAAGTCTCAATCCCGCCGCCATCGACGGGCCCCCCGGCGTCGAAGGAGTTTCGCGCAATCTTGTTAACTTCGCCGCGCTCGATTCTCCTGCCGCGCCTGCCAGAATTCGCCTCAGCGCCACTGTCGTCTCCGTCCAACACGACGGCGATCCCGCAAAAGCCTCCGCCGTTTCCATAGCCTACGAAAAGGGCGGCAAGCTTTATCGCGTCAAAGCCCGTTCCGTGGTCATGGCCGGCGGCAGTTGGACCTCCAAACACATCGTGAAAGATTTGCCGCAGAACTACAGCCAGGCGTATGCCTCGTTCTATCGCTCCCCCGCCATGATGGCCAGCGTCGCCGTGCGCAATTGGCGTTTCCTGTACAACATGGGCCTCAGCGGCTGCCGCTGGTTCGATGGCGCCGTCGGAAATTATATGGAAGTGCGCAAACTCGCGCTCACTGGCAATGTCGATCCCACCATCAGCCCGGATTCCCCGATCGTGCTATCGCTGAAGGTTCTCTACGCCTCTCCCGGCCTCTCCACGGAAGAACAAGGCAATCGCGGGCGCATGGAGATGCTCGGCACTTCCTTCCGCGAATACGAGCGCGGCATCCGCCAGCAATTCACCGACATGTTCGCCAGCTCTGGCTTCGACGCGCAGCGCGATATTGCCGGCATCATCCTGAACCGCTGGGGCCACGCCTACCTCAGCCCGCAACCCGGCTTTTTCTTCGGCACGAACGGCAACCCCGCTCCCCGCGAAACCCTGCGCAAAGCCCCCTTCGGCCGCATCGCCTTCGCCAACACCGACCTCGCCGGCGCCATGGATCACCGCTTCTCCATCCTGGAAGCCCAACGCGCCATCAACCAACTCCGTGCCCTAGTGTAGCGTGCTGTACAGGTCTGCTAACCCAAGCCGGGTGCCGCACCCCTTGGTTTTTGAGGACGCGGGTTTTTTCTTGGGCTTCTCTGCTTCCGTGGCGGATCTCACCAAGGTCGGACGTTTGACGGAATTTCCCCGCCTCAATACACTGGCACTTCGAACGCCAGCAGACAGGGAAGCGCCATGTTTACCCCTTTTGATGAGAGCAACGGTGATCCCGCGATTCATGGTTTTTTGCATGAGCCTGCGCGGCACACAGGAAACGCCATTGTGCTTACACATGGTGCAGGCGCGAACTGCCAGTCCAAATTGCTGGTGGATATTTCGAACGCCCTGGCCGGGGCGGGCTTCGCCGTTCTGCGTTTCGACTTGCCGTTTCGTGTCGCGCGTCCGCATGGACCACCCAACCCCGGCAGCGCCGCGCGCGACCGCGACGGGCTGCGCCGCGTCGTCTCTCTGATGCGCGAGAAAAATTATAGCGGCGTCTTTATGGGCGGGCATTCCTATGGCGGACGGCAAGCAACGATGCTCGCCGCCGAAGACCCGCGCGTCGCCGACGGCCTGCTCCTGCTCTCTTACCCGCTGCATCCTCCTCGAAAACCGAAGGAACTTCGCACCAGCCATTTTCCCAAGCTCGCCACGCCCGCGTTTTTCGTCCACGGTACGCGCGACGCGTTCGCCACGCCCGCGGAAATGCAAGCCGCTTTAGCGTTGATCCCCGGCCCTGAAGCAATTATGGAAGTAGACGGCGCCGGCCACGATCTTCTCTCCAAAAAAGCCACCGGCGAATTACCCGCGCAAATCGCCCTCAAATTTAAGCTATTCCTGAAACTCCCGGAGTTGCAATCTTAATCGGGGAAACCACTTTGATCACAGCTCGCCGCGCCGCTCCAGTTGTTTATAAAATGCCAGCGAATACACGGCGGGAATAAGCGCCGCCGCCAGCAAAACAACTATCACCGCCCGGCCTTGCAGCCCGACCGCCGTCAGCGCCAATCCCACCACGCCGCCCGCCACAAACGTCTTCGCCGCGAAGCGATGCGTGGCATTCCACACGCGTTCGTTGGCCAGCGCCCAGGGAGTCCGCACGCCGATATAAAAATTCCGGCGCACTTTGCCCATCAGGTTTCCCAGCAGCGCAAACAGCAGGCACACTCCGCCAACAATCGCGCGGCCCACGTTCAACGAGTAACCCATACCGGCCCAAAGCACCACCGCGTTGAAATAAGCCAGCAAGCTGACGATGATCAGCATGATCTGAAAATATGTGGACCGAAAACTGTCCACCTCGAAATTTTTCGGCGAAAGCCACGGCAGAAAACGCCACAAAAGCATGATTCCCGCCATCAGTCCGGGCCCGATCACAAACAGCGTCCACTTCGCGCTGTATCCGTCGGCTTGATTGCGCAGATTCCAGTGCGTAGCCACCGCGCCAGGCAGGTGCGGGTACGCAACCGCCGTGGCCACCACCATCGCCGCGGTCAGCAATATCCCGGTCAGGTAGTATTTCCAAGTCATCGTTGTTTCCCTCTACCCTTCTTTCCGTCCTCGATCAGGTGCATAGCCCACGCCATCAGGTCTTGCACCACGGTGGTGTTCAATCCGTACCAGATCTGCTGCCCTTCCCGCCGGCTGGTGATCAGGTCCGCCTCTTTCAGCACCGCGAAGTGATGCGACATCGCGGGCTTGGTCATATCAAACTTTTCCGCCAGCGCTCCGGCGGTGATTTCACCGTGGCGCAGCAAATTAAGAATTTCCCGGCGTGTTGGATCGGCCAGAGCCCGGAATGCTTTGTTGTCGCTCATGGGATGATTAGGTGTTCACTTAATTAGACATCTGTTTAACTATAATGCCGTGGATCGTCCTTGTCAAGAAGGCTCAGAGAGATGCTGAAGTGAAGGCGTTATTTGGATTCGACAAGACCCGGCGGCTACCAGGTGCCCTTGCCGGGTGACGCACCCTTTGCCTTTCAAGGGTGCGGGTTTAAATCCAACCCGCTCCAGCTTCGCGCATCAAGGCAACCTGTCATGCTTAACGCGCAACCCTAAAAGCTATACCCCAACGTAAGATCCACCGTTGGATCAGTCTGGCCCAGATTAAAAACCTGTGTTGTGAACGTCATTTTCTTGCGCGCGAGTTCCACAAGAAAACCCCGCTGAATATCGAGCGGCGTCGTATACGCCCGCGTCCGTTGCATCACGTATCCCACCGTGAACCATTTCAGCGGTGAATACGCGATTTGTGTCCACGTATAGAAAAAATCGTCCGCCTTGCCGCTCGCAGCGAAAATATATTCGTTCGCGCTGTACAGCTGCAGCTTCTTGTACGTCCCGGTAAATTCCAGCCCCGGCGCCACTCCATCCACATTTCCGAACACCCCGCCAATCATCGGCGTGAACTCCAACACCACTTTTTTCCCCACGCTCAGGTTGTACCCCGCCCACAGCGATCCTGTCCGTTGCGCCTCATAGTTGTAACGCGCTTCCAGGTGCAATGTGTCGTGATCCGCCGTGAATGTGGGTGAAACATACGATTGCCCGTGTGGCACCACATACCCGCTCACGCTCGCGTTGAAGTTCCAAGTACTTGCCGGCGCCGGCGCTGTGCTTGCCGGAGGCTTGCTCGCATCCGTCTGCGCTGGAAGCCGGGCGACGCAGCAAACAGCTGCAACGATCAACATTCCGAGTTGGCGTGTGCGAACCAATGCCTGGTGACAAAAATGTTCACTGCCTGGAATCCCGACGGCGTTCTACTCCGGCAGATGCTGTTCCCCCGTGATCGTGAAGCGCGCTTCCGCCGCAGGCGCTTCGGTTGCAGGCTGCCCGCCGCCAATCGATAAGGTGTAAGAACCTGGAGCGATCACCCGTTCACCCGCATCGGTCACGTAACTGAGATCGCGCGGATGGATCGTCAGGTTCACATGCGCGGTTTGCCCCGCGGTAATGTGTACGCGCGCAAAGCTGCACAACGCCCGGTTGGGCGCGCCAGCCATCTTCGGGTACGTAAGGAAAACCTCCACCACCTCGTCACCGTCGCGCGCACTGACATTCTTCACATTCGCCTCAACGTTCATGGGCGACCCGGCTTTCAACTCGTGCGAGGAGAGCTTCACGTTGCTGTACGAAAATTTCGAGTAGCTCAGCCCGAAACCAAACGGATAAAGCGGCGCGCCGCTGAAATAGCGGTAAGTCCGGTTCGCCATGGAATAATCCTCGAACGGCGGGAGATCGCCGGCGCTCTTATAAAAGGTAACCGGCAGCCGCCCCGAAGGATTATTCAATCCCGCCAAAGTTTGCGCGATGGCCGTGCCGCCTTCTTCTCCGGAATACCATGCTTCCAGAATCGCATTCGCGTGATCCTTCACCCAATTCACGCTAAGCGCGCTGCCATTCATCAGCACAACCACCAGCGGCTTCCCGATCGCGGCCAGGCTTTCCAGCAAATCCTGTTCGGGCTTGGGCAGATCAAGACTGGTGCGGTCTCCTCCTTTGAAGCCCTCTTCGCTCACCGGCATCTCTTCGCCCTCAAGCTCGCTGGTCAGACCAACTACGGCGACCACAACATCGGAATCTTTCGCGGCCGCAATCGCTTCCGCGCTGGGCTTCAGGTCCAGCCGCGACCACACCAGTTGGCCTGGCTCTTTGGCGTCTTCACTCGGTCCATAATCCACTTTCAGCGCGTACGGCTTGCCACTTTCCAGATGCACATGCGCAAGTTTCGTTTCGACTCCATTGGAGTGGTAAGTCAGGGTCACGATCTTGCCATCCAGCGTAACGCGGAAGAATCCATTTCCTTGAAAACCGATGTAGTAATCGCTGGTGGTCTGCGGCGTAAGCGTGGCTTCCCAACTCACCATGAACGCTCCTGCCTTGCCGGCCTCCGCCGGTGGATCGCTCAAATTTCCGATCACTGTTTCCGTGCGCGTCGCGACGGGCGGCGGTTGCGTTCCCGTACTCAGCAGCGCTAACACATCCTTCACGGAGTAGTAGCTTGCTTTGGTTCCCGGTTTGCCGTCGGTAGTCAGCAAATCCACGGGCACTGGCGTGGTTTCTTTCGTCAGAAACTGCGTGCCGGGCACAAAATGGACTTGCGCTCCGGGAAATACCGCGCGCATGCCTTCCAGCACCGGCACGGAATGCGTGGGAATCCCGTTGTAATTGCCCAGCAATACGGGAGACTGCTCCGCCAGTGGACCAACCAGCGCAATCCTCGCGCCCGTGGTCTTCAGCGGAAGAACCCCGTCATTTTTCAGCAGCACCATGGACTCGTTTGCCAACTTAAGCGCCAGCGCGCGATGCTTGGCGCCATCGAGCAAACTCTCGTCAATCTTGTTGTACGGCACCATGTCCGGAGGATCGAACATGCCGAGCTTCATGCGCGCGGTAAACAAGCGCTTCAGCGCCACGTCGATGTCACTTTCCTTCAGGTATCCCTGCTTGACGGCTTCAAGATACGGCGCGTAGTCGTGGTCGTCGCTCACTTTCGCAAAAAAGTCGATGCACTCATTGTCCATCCCAAGTTTCAAGCTGATCGCCGAAGCTTCCGCCTGCGTCGCCTTGTAATGATGACCGTTGAAAATGTTGCGCACTGCCTCGCAATCGGAAACCACGTAACCTTTAAACGCCCACTTGTCCCGCAACTGGTCCACCAGCAGGAACTCATTCGCGCACGCCGGCTGGCCGTTCACGCTGTTGTACGCGCACATCACTGATCCCGCTTTCGCCTCCGTCACCGTGGCACGAAACGCGGGAAGATATGTGTCCAGTTCGTCGTGCTTGCTCACTTGCACGTCCGCCTTGTGCCGCGTGCTTTCCGGCCCGCTGTGTACCGCGAAATGCTTCGGAGTGGAAATCGTGCGGTAGTAGCGCGGATCGTCGCCTTGCATTCCGGTGACGAACGCCACGCCCATGCGCGCCGTCAGGAAAGGATCTTCGCCGTAAGTTTCCTGGCCGCGGCCCCAACGCGGATCGCGAAAAATGTTGATGTTGGGAGCCCAGAAGTCCAGGCCCTCGAAAATGTTGCTGTGTCCCGCGCGGACGTCTTGCGCGTGCTTGATGCGCGCTTCGGTGCTGATCGCGATGGCCATCTCGTGAATCGCGGGAGCATCGAAAGTCGCCGCCAGCCCGATGGGCTCGGGAAATTCTGTCGTTCCGTTGACGGCCACACCGTGCAAAGACTCGCTCCACCAGTCGTACGCGGGAACCTGCAGACGCGGAATGGCCCGCGCCTGGTTCACCAGTTGCGACGCCTTCTCCTCCAGAGTCATGCGCGAGATCAGGTCATCCACCCGCTGCTCAATCGGCAACGCGGGATTCAAGTAAGCTGGCTTCGTAGCCGCCTTCCCGTCCTGCCCAAACGCGCCAGAACATCCCCAACCACCCACCATGAGCACAACCAGAACGATCACCGCAAAACGGCTCTTCCACCCATTTGTATGCACACGATTCTCCCGGAACAAAGCCTCGCCAAGCACAACCGCCCGCAAGTATTCAACACTTGTTCTTTACCTTAGCGCAAGCTCGGCGAACCAAGAGCCTAAGAGCCCACCCTTTGCAAAAACAGCAAAGGGTAGGCCACCCCAATCCCTTGCGGACATTAAGCGTGCGCCACCCGCCGATGTAATACATAGGTTGCATGAGGAGCCTCCTTGGTGTTTCTGAATCAGCGTGGTGCTGAGTTCAGCTTTTCTACACCAAGCGCTCCTCCCTTGACCTATACATTCAAACTTCCCGGGACTTTGCTCATGCTTGTGGTATAAGAAACCATTGGGCGAAACAGAATGTGGTTGGAAAATCGCACGGCAAAATGAAAATGTCGAGAACAAAATTCGTTTGACTGAGTTTTACTTGACTCGTTCCAAAGGCGGCGGAGTCCACGTACCCTCGATAACAGAGTGTTTCGGCATGTAGAGGCGCAGTGCCACTTTAAAGTCGCCTTTCGGTGCAGGTAGCCAGTTCGCTTCTTTGTCCTTCGCAGGAGATTGTTCCTGAACGTAAATAGTCAGTGACCCATCCTTATTCAACTTCCACTTATCCCGGTCGCCGAGCGCATAACGGTTGAGTGCATTCGGAACGAGGAAGGAATCCGCATCATACATTGTCAGGGACCAGAAGGCCCCTACTGGTGGAAGCTGTCCTTTGGGGAAAGTCAAAGTGTAGCTGTTAGTGCCACTCAGGACCTTCCCATCACTGTCAGTTATCGCAAGGGGATAAATGGCGTCCTCCGCCAAATTGCCGCCGACCCCAAAGTAAGTCCATGAAGCCCGATAAAGATAGTTTGTGCCATACCTCCCAAGGTCGAGCGCAACCTGCCAACCGTTCACCATCTTTCCCATCTTCGCTTGTCCGGCGATAATATCTTTCTGCGCTTCGGCTACTCCCTCCCCAATCGCCTTCTGTTGCTCCGGGTCAAAACCTGCCATGCTAAATTTCTTGCCGGGCACAATTCCAAGCTTCGCCATTCGTGCCATCACAGGGGCATCGGCGGGACGGGCCGGATTGCCAACGAGCATCTCATCAAGGCGTGAATAATACTCATCGGGCGACATAGCGAAGACTTGCTTCGGTATCGGTGTTTTGTCATTGAATCCCGCCTTCACTGGAACGTCCCTCGGCGATTTGTAATCGGTTCTCCATTTGGATAATGGCGTGAGTTTGTATCCGTCTTGCACCTTATGAACGTTCGCGTAGTCCAATTTCCCTGCGGTGTAAGTTCTACCTCCAATCATCATGAGGTTCGTATCGCAGCGAATCTCCGTCAAACCCGGAGGCAGCGAGCCTGTCCAGTTAGGGCCAACCAGAGCAAAATTTCCACCCTTACCGCCGACTGTTCGCGAACCGGGAGCCGCTGGCACGTCATTCCACATATCAAGCAGTTGCATCAGCCACCAACGCTTGCCCATCTCGGGAATAGAAAGAACTATCGGTTCCTGCGAAAGGTCCAGACTTGCGAGGGAGTAGAGCGTGTCTACGTTCATCCCGACAATCGGGTTGGCCTTTGCATCCGGGAACTCGCGAACATGTGCGAACTGATTCACCGGGGCTCGTGTTCCTTCTGGATTCGCAACGTCTGTGTTCACATCGAACATCAACCCGATGTACACGAGTGGCAGCCCGAATGTGTATGCCTCGCGGGAGATATCCTTTGCCTCCGCTGGAGTAAGTGCGCGTTTAGCCCCCTCGTTGTTGCACCCCACGGCAACGAAAATGCCGATGATTCCAGCGGTCCAAAGGCGAAGCATTTTGAATCTCATCGCAACTCCTCACCAAAATGTAATGAGCTCAAATGTTGGGAAGGGGCGGGCCACACAACACAAGAAGACGGTTCGCAGTGCATCCTACTTCACTCGCGCTCAGTTTGAAAGCAGGGACTCGCCAAGTCCTTGGTTAACTGGAGAAGTGGGTCTCAGTACCCTGGCACTCGCCGGTTCGCTCCGGCGGATGCCTCGTTCCAGTTAGCTCCGTTTGCCTTCCGTTCGATTCAAGCGTCAGAGCGAGCCGCCATCACCAACCAATTACAGCAATTTTGTACACGAGCAGAATGACTACGGCCGCCAGCGCGACCCAGACGGTCAGCGTGTAGCGTCGGAAGAAGTACAAGGTCACGCCTGCCCAGCAGAAGCATGCAGCTATTAAGGCGCCACCAATATACGGCGTAGCGAACGCTTCAGAGCAGGCGTCGCGGGCTGCGAAACCCTACGCGTCACGCAGTGCACCAAAATTGTGCAAAGAGGGCAGTTTTGCCCTAGCCTACCACCTAACCCCTGGTTGACCAGTAAGCGAGATGCCGCTTATACCGGATCTTTCGCAGCGAGGTGGAGCCGTTTTTCCCGTCGCCACATCCTACCCCGCATCCAATTGACCCTCCCCCGCCCACCGCTTATACTGAATTTCTGCGCTGGGAGCGCTGTTTCTCCCTGCGTGCCTCGTGTCATTCCACGCGTCGCTCCATCGGGCTGTCGTCTGGAATTTCCGAACCGATACCAATTTCTATAGGGAGTTTACGGCCGTTCTTCGGCCGCGCGAATCTATGAGCAGCAGCGTGAAAGCCACACAACTTCGTCCCGGCATGGTTATCCAGCATGAGGGCGATCTTTTCACCGTCCACAGCACCGAGCACCGCACCCCCGGCAACAAGCGCGGCTCCATGCAGACACGCATGAAGAACCTGCGCACCGGCGCCATTATCGATTACCGCTTCCGCGCGGAGGAATTTGTCGATCGCGCCATCCTGGACGAAATCGAATTCGAGTACCTGTACAAAGAGGGCGACTCTTTCCATTTCATGAACACGGAAACCTACGAGCAGATGCAGATGAACAGCGAGGAACTGGGCGAAACCGTTTATTACCTGATCCCCAACACCATCGTGAAAATCGAATTCCACGACGAAAAGGCCATCGGCGTCAGCTTGCCGGACACCATGGACCTGAAAGTAAGTCATACCGAGCCCACGCTGCAGAAAGCTACGGCCAGCTCCGTGATGAAGCCGGCCACCCTGGAAACCGGCCTGGTCGTCAACGTTCCGCCATTTGTGAACGAAGGCGATAAAATTCGTGTGGACACTTCCGAAGCGCGTTACGTCCAGCGCGTCGACTGATTTCCGCCTCCGCAGCCGAGTGTAGCTTCACGCACACGGACGAGGTATAAGCAGAAAGAGCTCCCACCCTGCCGGGAGCTCTTCTTGTTTGTAGCGGTCGTAGCCAAACCCACAACGAGCATTCGCGCAATGCCACAATCCGTTGTCATCCTGCAGGAGCGTTTTTTTTTTGCGACGATGGATCTCAACGTAAACTTCAAGCACAGCCATTCCGACAAACACGCTGGCGTAAAAGCCAGCGCTACACCGCCGCCGCGCCGCGTTCTCCCGCCGGATGCGCCCCAAACACTCGCTCGAACAATTTATCCACATGCCGCAATTGCCGGTTTAAATCAAACGTATTTCCCAATTCCTTCGCGCTCAGATATTTCGTGATTCGCGCATCTTTCTCCACGCGTTCCCGGAAACTCGTCTCCGCTTCCCACGCGGCCATGGCGTTTTCCTGCACCGCTTTGTACGCCTCGTCCCGCGGCATGCCCTTTTCCACCAGGTCCTGCAGCAATTGCCCGGAGTACACCAGGCCTTGCGTCGATTCCAGATTCCGCAGCATCCGTTGCGGAAACACGCGCATCTGGCTGACCAGCGCGGTCATCTTCGACAGCATGTAGTCCACAAGAATCGTCGAGTCCGGCAGAATGATGCGTTCCACCGACGAATGCGAGATGTCCCGCTCATGCCACAACGCCACATTTTCGTACGCCGGAATCATGTTGCCGCGCACCACCCGCGCGAGCCCGCTGATCTGCTCCGCGGTCACCGGGTTGCGCTTGTGCGGCATCGCCGAACTCCCGCGCTGTTCCCCGCCGAAGTGCTCTTCGGCCTCGCGCACCTCGGTCCGCTGCAGGTGCCGGATTTCCATGGCAATTTTCTCGAGCGTCGCCGCAATCAGCGCCAGCGCGCTCACATAATGCGCATGGCGGTCCCGCTGGATCACCTGCGAAGCCACCGGCGTCACCTGCAAGCCCAGGCGTTTGCAAATTTTCTCCTCAATTTCCGGACCCAGATGAGCCGCATTCCCTACCGCGCCGGAAATCTTGCCAAACGCGATGCCCTGCGCCGCCTCGCGAAACCGCTGGATGTTGCGCTGGTTTTCCGCAAACCAGTTGGCGATCTTCAACCCAAACGTAATCGGCTCCGCGTGGATCCCGTGCGTCCGGCCAATCTGCGGCGTGTGCTGAAATTCGTGCGCGCGCAGATCCAGCACTTCGCCGAACAAAATCAGGTCGCGTTCGATAATGCGCGACGCATCCCGCAGCAGCAACGCCTGCGCCGTATCCACCACGTCGTTCGACGTCATCCCATAGTGCAGCCAGCGCGCCGCTGAAGGGCTTTTGATGGATTCGCCCACGGCCATCGTGAACGCGATCACGTCATGCTTCACGCGCTCTTCAATTTCATTTATCCGCGCGACATCCACGCTCGCGCGCGATTTCATCAGCGCCACCGCATCCTTGGGCACCAGGCCGGCTTCCGCTAGCGTTTCCGACGCCGCCAGCTCCACCTCCAGCCACTTTTGAAAGCGGTTGGTTTCGCTCCAGACCCGGCCCATCTCGTTTCGCGTGTAACGTGGAATCACTTCGCCCTCTCCCTCCGAAAACCCTTTGTAATGATACGGTATTTCAGGCCAAAGGGGCGACATAAGGACCCTGGGGCAGGGGCCTAACCGCAGGGACCCAATCCTGTCTAATGTTGAGAATGAGGGTGAGCATCGAGCGGGCTGAGTCCGAAGGCATCCCGGACGCCTTGGCTGTCGAACGAACACTGGCCGGCGATCGTGACGCTTATCGTGTGCTCGTCGACCGCTACAGCCTCTATATCTACCGTCTGGCGTATCGCATGTCGGGCAATTCTCATGACGCGGAGGAAGTTGTGCAAGAAGCGTTTCTGCGGGGCTATCAGAAGCTTTCCCAATTTGCCGGTAACTCCAATTTTGGCACCTGGGTCTATCGCATCGCCGCGAATTACGCCATTGACCGGATCCGCCAGCGCAACGTCGAGGAAGCGCGTCAGGCCAGCCCTACCCGGCGGAGCGAGGATGGGGCGGAAGTGGAGACGATGGCGTTGGTCCCGGATCCCTCCGCCTCCCCCGAGCGCCTGGCGGGCAGCGCCGAACTTGCCGCCAAAATGCAGGAAGCCCTGGCCGAGCTCACTCCCGCCGAGCGCACTGCCATCGTGATGCGCCACTGGGAAGGCTGCGCCATCGAGGAAATTGCCTCGGTGCTCAAATCAAATTCGAACGCGACAAAGAACACGGTCTTTCGCGCCGTCTCCAAGCTCCGCAAAGCCCTCGAACCCTTCATGCAGCTGCGAGGCACGGCGCGCGATGGGAACGGAATCATGACTCATATGACCGAAGAACAATTGGTGGCTTATCGCGACGGTGATAATCGCGAGCGGGAGGCGTTCACCGCACATCTGAACGAGTGCTCCGAATGCCGCCGCGAAATGGATCGCCTCGACGCCTTTTTCGGCACGCTGGACGCCGTGCCCATCCCCGACCCCGGCGAAGACTTTGCGCAGCGCGTCTGGCAGCAAATCTCTCCGCGGCTGGAGGAAAAGCGTTCCCCGTGGTGGCAATCCTTTTTTGAGCCGCGGCGCATGCTGGCCTTTGGCGCCATGACCGCGCTGGTCATTCTTGCTTTCTTTATCGGACGATCCACAAAAGGCCCTGGCCCGGCGGGAAATGTGGCGGATGCCGGAAAGGTTCGCGAACGCGTTCTGGTCGTTGCGGTCGGCGATCACCTGGGCCGCTCTGAAATGATCCTGATGGAACTGGCCAACGCCGAGCCCGAGAAGGGCCAGAAGCTCATGAACATTTCTTCCGAACAGAAACGCGCGGAAGATCTGCTCGAGGAAAATCGCATGTATCGCCAGACCGCGCTGCGCGATGGAGACAAGCTCATGGCCAGCACGCTCGACGAACTCGAGCGCGTGTTGCTGGACATTGCCAACAGTCCGGATGAAGTTACGCCCGCGCAGTTCGAAGCCATCCAGAAACGCATCGCGGCCAAAGGAATCCTGTTGAAGGTTCGCGTGGTCAATCAGGAATTGCACCAGAAGCGAGAAAACATCGTGGCGCCGCCGCAAAGCGATTCCACCACAACTGAAAGGAACAAGATATGACCGTCCGCAAAAGTTTTGGAGGCTTGGTGAAAATGAACGAACGGCAGAAACGTAGCGCGAAAACGCTGGCGGTATCTCTTGCGATGGGCGGCGTGTTGTTGGCCAGCCCCCTGATGCTTGGCGCTCGCGGATGGCAACAAGGGCAATCTTCGGAGCAGGCTCTGGAATTTCAGCAAGACGCGGCGCAAAACGATCAGGACCAGGAAAAAAACGATCGCGCACAGGAGCTTGCTGACCGCGAACAGGAGAAGAAAGAAGCGGAGCAGGATCGTGCCGACCGCATGCAGGAGCTATATGACGACGGCCGCGGCTACCTTGACGAAGGCGACTACGGCGACGCCGCCAAAAAGTTCAGCGAACTGGCGCAATTGTACGGACCGCAAACGGACGCCGCGCTTTATTGGAAGGCCTACGCCGACAACAAGATGGGCAAGCGCGAGGAAGCCATGGCGTCCATCGCAGACCTCAAGAAGCGCTACCCGCAAAGCCGCTGGAAAAAAGATGCCGAAGCTCTGGAAATCGAGATGCGCCAAAGCACCGGCCATCCCGTCAATCCCGATTCGCAGAGCGACGATGACCTGAAAATCCTCGCGCTTCAGGGCATCATGAACAACGATCCGTCCAGGGGCATTCCGCTGCTCCAGAAATATTTGGCCGGGTCCGCGAATCCCAAGGACAAATCGAAAGCGCTCTTCCTGCTGGTGCAGACCGGCTCGCCGCAAGCTCAGGAAATGCTGGCCACCATTGCGCGAGGGCAGAGCAATCCTGAACTGCAGCGCAAGGCCGTGGAATATCTCGGCATGACCGGCGGTAAAACTTCTGGCAAATTGTTGAGTGAAATTTATTCCGGTACTTCCGATGTCGATCTGAAGCACGCCGTACTGCGCAGTTACATGATGTCCGGGAATACGGAGCAAGTTGCCACCCTTGCCAAAAAGGAAACCAACGAATCTCTGAAACGCGACGCGATTCGCCAACTCGGGATGATGGGCGACAAGGCTGATTTGCAGAGCCTCTATCAATCCGAAACTTCCATGGAAACGAAAAAGGAAATTCTCCAGGCGTTGTTCCTTTCCGGCGATTCCGCCCGCTTGTCCGAATTGGCGCTGTCCGAGAAAAATCCCGAATTGCGCAAGGTGGCGATTCGCAGCCTTGGCCTGATGGGTGCAAAAGATCCGGCGCTGCAGGCCATCTACGCGAAGGAAACCGATCGCGGTGTAAAAGAGGAAATCATGAACGCGTATTTCCTCGGCGGAAATGCCGCCGCGCTCGTGGCCGTCGCCAAAACCGAAAAAGATCCCGAGCTCAAGAAAGTCGCGGTCAGCAAGTTGTCTCTCATGAATTCCAAGGAAGGCAACGACTACCTGATGGAACTCCTGCAAAAGTGAGGCCAGCAATGAGCACAAGAAACGCCATCCATGTGCAACGATCCCCTCGGGTGCCCCACATGCCGGCGTTACATGCGGGTTTCTTGGGGTCACAGCTCCCGGCAATCCTCGCATTCCTGCTCCTGGTCGCCACCACCGCCAACGCCGATCAATCCCAATTCGTTAACGCGAAACTGGAAACTCGCGCCGTGAACCAGGGCTTGCAAAGCGAAGTAGCCCGTATCGCGGCGGAATCCCCGCAGCCAACATGGATCGCCTACGGAGTTCCGGCGGTTCCTTCGAACGAGTCGATATGCTGCGGCAATTATCGCGGCGACGGACAGGAAGAAGTCTGCCGGACCTGCACTCTCGAGAAACATCAAGATGACTTCACCGTGGTGAAAGGCCAGAACACACCTATCAAGCTCGAAGTCTCGCCGCAACTCATGGTCCTGCTGCGCGTCGACCAGAATCGAGTGATGCGCATCCGCATGGCTTCCGCGAACTGCACCATGGATGCCGGCGGCCTTCGAGTCGTCTGGCTCACGGGCGTCAGACCGGATGACAGCGTTGGCTTGCTCACAGCCTACATAATCCGCAAAGATCACCCCGACGATGGCGACAACCTCGCTGATCAGTCTCTCGCGGCCATCGCGCACCATGCCGACCCAAGGGCGGACCGCGTGCTCACTTCTTTTGTCGCTCCAGACCAGCCGGTTTGGCTGCGAGACAAAACTTCTTTCTGGCTTGGCGCTGCTCGCGGCAATTCTGGTCTCGTTCTTCTGGAGAAAATGGCGAAAGACGATCCCAATCCCGACGTGCGCGCCAAAGTTTCCTTCGCGCTTTTCGTCAGCCACGAACCTGGCGCCGTCGACGACATCATCCACATGGCGAAAGACGATCCCAGTGCCCACGTCCGCGGCCAGGCCCTATTCTGGCTCGCGCAAAAGGCCGGACAAAAAGCCGCCGCCACAATTACCGGCGCGATTCAGAACGATCCCGACACCGAAGTAAAAAAGAAAGCCGTTTTCGCCCTGACCCAGATGCCAAAAGACGAAGGCATTCCAAAACTCATCCAGGTTGCGCAATCCAACAAAAATCCGGAAGTCCGCAAGCAAGCCATGTTCTGGCTGGGCCAATCGCAAGATCCCCGCGCCGTAGCCTTCTTCGAAAAAATCCTAAGCGAATAGCCTCCCGTAGGGGCACGATACATCGTGCCGCCCCCGGCGAGTCCGCGAGCCCTCTGGAGTGCGGCGGCCCAGCCGCCGCTTTTACGGTTTCCAATAAACAAGAAACAGTCCATAGCTTTGCGCCGCAAAAAAAAGGCCTGTCATCCCGAGGGGCGCTTTTTCGCGACGAAGGATCTCAACGTAAAGTCCGCACGCGAATCGAAGATTCATAAGCTGAGATCATTCGCTTCGCTCTGACAACCGTGCTGGGTTGTTGACCTTGGATCGCCCCAAACATCCTGCTTGACAACTAAATACCACCGTAGTAGCTTCACACACGCGTGTAGTAGATAAAACGCAGGATCCAACAACAACCCATGGCCCTACCCAAACTCACCAAACTCGAACTGCAAATCATGGATGCCCTCTGGACTCAAGGCGGTTCCTCCATCCGCGAAATCCAGGAAGCTTTCCCCGAGCGCGTGCGCCCCGCTTACTCAACCGTGCAAACCACCGTCTATCGCATGGAACGCAAAAAGATTCTTCGCCGCGTCAAAAAAATCAGCAACGCGCACATTTTCGAAGCATCCATCACCCGCCACGCCGCGCAAGGTCGCCTGATTGACGAACTCCTAAGCCTCTTCGGCGGTCGCACGCAGCCGGTGATGGCTCACCTGGTCGAATCCGGCCGGCTCACTCTCGAAGATGTGAAGCAGGCGGAAAAAGCGTTGCGCAGCCTGTCAAAAAAGGAGAAATCAAAATGAGCGCCCTTCTCCTGCCGGTAGTTGCCTATCCCTGGTGGGGGTCCATCGGCGCGCCCTTCGCGAATCACTTGTGGCAATCCACTCTTTTCGCCGCAGTCGCCGGACTCCTCACTCTTTTCCTGAAAAACAATCGCGCCAACACCCGCTATTGCCTCTGGCTTCTCGCGTCCGTGAAATTTCTACTTCCCTTCTCGCTGCTCGTGGCCGTCGGAAAACAATTCGGCTGGTCGAACCCTTCCGCAACCTCGTCTGCGGAAATTCTGTTAATGATGGAAGGCTTCGGCCAGCCATTTGCCTCCGGCAGCCCGAGCCATCACGCCGTATCCGCAACAGCAACCACGCTTGCAATGGCGACTCGCGCCTTGCCGGCAATTCTTCTCTTCGTTTGGCTCTGTGGTTTTGTGGCGGTGCTGTTGTACTGGTGGTCGCGCGCGCGGCGCATGGCTGCTGCCACGCGCAACGCTCAACCTGCCCAGTCAGGCCGCGAATTCGACGCGCTTCGCCGTCTGCAATCGGTCGCGCCAACTGCTCGCTCCGTTCGTCTCATCCTCTCCAAATCCACTCTCGAACCCGGGATACTCGGCATCTTCCGGCCGATCCTGCTTCTTCCCTCTGGCATTTCTGAACGACTGAGTGATCCGGAACTGGAGGCCATCCTCGCTCACGAACTCTGCCACGTGCGTCGCCGCGATAATTTCGCCGCCGCGTTGCACATGCCCGTCGAAGCCCTGTTCTGGTTTCATCCGCTGGTCTGGTGGCTCGGCGCGCGCCTGGTTGACGAACGCGAGCGTGCTTGCGACGAAGAAGTCCTTCGCCTCGGCAGCGATCCGCAAACCTACGCCGAAAGTATCCTGAAAATCTGCGAATTTTATCTGGAATCCCCTCTCCTCTGTGCGGCCGGCGTAACCGGCTCCAATCTCAAGAAAAGAATCGAGGTCATCATGCTGCATCACACCCCTCGCAATCTCGATTTCGCCCGCAAGCTGCTGCTGATTTCCGCAGCCGTTCTCGCCCTCGCCATTCCAATCGCGTTCGGCCTGCTGCATCCCACGCTCACTCATGCACATTCGCCAAACAGTGGGGCGACCACGTCCAGCTTCGAGTCCGTTTATCTTCAACCAAACACAACCGGCGAGCCGATGGCGGGATTTATCGTGCATGGCCGGCCGATGCAAGCGGTTCAGTTCAAGGTAGACCGCTTCATGGCAACAAATTTCTCCCTGGGCAGGCTGATCACACTTGTTTATCGAGTCCAGGACGACCAGATTGTGGGAGGCCCGGATTGGCTCAATACCGATAAATATGATGTCGAGGCCAAACTGAACAGCGCCGAAGTGGACAGGCGTCAAGGCCTCAGCAACGATCAGCAAGTGGAAGAGATGCGAGCCATGGTCCAGATGCTCTTAGAGAATCGTTTCAAGCTTGCCGTTCACCACGAAACAAGACGGGTTCCTGTGTATGCCCTAGTCCTTGTGCAGTCTAGCCACCAGCAACTTGCTTCTGCAAAACCGGGCGATACCTACGTCGATGGGCCCAAAGACCGCGCTACTGGCCGCCCGCTTGGACCCGGATCGCTGCTGTTTCCAGAAATCAATTCCAACAAGCTGGTGGCGCAAGCCATTCCTATTGGTTTGTTAGTGCACTGGCTAGCAAGCGAGCAACTGGACCGAGTGGTCGTGGACAAAACCGGCCTTACAGGCATTTACGACATAACTCTGCAATTGCCTGCGAAATCGACGAATACTTGGTCCGAACCGGTCCTGACCGAAGCGCTCGAGCAGCAACTCGGCCTGAAACTCGAACCGCAAGAAAGCCCGGTCGAAGTTCTCGTTGTCGATAGCGCGGAAAGACCCGCTCCCACTGCCGCTGTTCGCGCAACACCAGCTCCTGCCCCAACGCAATCCAGTGTGCCTAACCAAACCGCTACAAAAGTCGTCTTAGCCGAGCTCAGAATCGAAGGCAATATCTCGGATCGCGATGCGGTACAAGCCAGAATTCTCAATGCCTGGAAGGATCGCGAATACGGCGACGTCAAGGAATTGACGGATGACGTGATGGCATCGGGAATCCGGAAGGACTTCCAGGATCGCGGCTACTTCAAAGTTATCGTTAATCACTCCCAGTTCAAGGTTCTTGGCCAGGATTCCGAAGGGAGGCAGCAGGTTCTTCTAACGGCATCCGTTGTGCCGGGCGCGCAATACCGGCTCGGAACGTTCACCATCCAGAACAGCGAGCCGAATCATCCACTGAGCATCCCGGCGGAAACTCTCCGCGAGCAATTTCATATGAAAAGCGGCGACCTTTTCAAAGTAAGTGAAATTCGCGCAGGAATAGAAAAATCCATCGACCTGTATCACGCAAAGGGCTACGCAGATGCCAGCCCTCAGCCAGCCACCACCATCAACGAAGCCCAGCAGCTCATCAACGTCACGCTTCGTTTCACCGAAGGCAAGCGCAGCTCATAAGGCAAACGCCGATCGCCGCGCCAACATTCACTTGCCAAACGTAATTCTCGCCAATTCCTTCTTGATGCGTTCCCGTTCATGACGGTCCTTGGTCGTTCTCAGACGATCGATAAGGGTGAAAAAACGTTCTTTCGTTGTTTGACGTTTACTCATCGCAGCAAATCCTCCAGCTGCACCCGCGTGCCGGTTTTCTCGTCCCGGTACTTCACGATCACCGCGCACTGCAGCGATAATCCCCACTTCGCGCCCACAGTATTCGTCACCGCGCGCGAGCCCGGCACCACCACCGCGCCTTCCGGAATCACCAGCGGCTGATCGTCTTTCGCGGAATACACCGCATCGCGCACCAGGTCGTACACCGGAATCGAGCGGTTCAGGATCGTTCCTGTGCCCAGCACCGCGCCCTTCTTCACGATCGTTCCTTCATACACACCGGAATTTCCGCCAATGATCACTTCATCCTCAATAATCACCGGCAGCGCGCCCACCGGCTCCAGCACTCCGCCAATTTGCGCCGCCGCCGAAAGATGGCAATCGCTGCCAACTTGCGCGCACGAACCCACCAGCGCGTGCGAATCGATCATCGTGCCTTCGCCCACATACGCGCCCACATTCACGAATATCGGCGGCATGCAAACCACGCCACGCCCGATATACGCGCCATCGCGAATGCTGGAACCGCCCGGGACAATGCGCACGCCATCCGCCAGCGAAATCGCGCGCAACGGATACGTGGATTTGTCGAAAAATGGCAGCCGCCGCGCGTCGATGGACATATCCACGACGGCGCCCATGCGAAATCCGAGCAAAATCCCCTTCTTCACCCAGGCATTCGTCCGCCATCCGCTGGAAGCGGCCGCATCCGGTTCCGCGGCGCGGATTTCCCCGCGATTCAATGCAGTTTTGAAGGATTTGAATAGCTCAAAGTGCTCTTCGCGAAACGACGCCGGCGGCGCCTCGAACAAGCCCTCAATTTGAGATTGCAGCATGCGCTCTCTCAAGCAGCCTCAGTGACTCCAGCACGCCATGGATCTTCGCACGATTCTCCGCCTTTGGCGCCACCAGCGGCAAGCGCCAGCACGGCTCCAGCAATCCCATTTCCGCCATCGCCGCTTTCACCGGGATTGGATTCGACTCCACGAAATTAATTTCCATCAACGAATGATACCGCCGGTGAATCTCGCGCGCTCCCGCGAAGTCTCCCGCCAGCGCCAGTTGCGTCAGACGCTTCATCTCCGCCGGAATTTCGTTGGACGCCACAGAAATCACGCCGCGCCCGCCAATCGCCAGCAAAGGTAGCGTGAGCGCGTCGTCACCCGAAAGCACCAGAAATTCCTCCGGCACGCAATTCAGGATCGTGGCCATCTGCCCGACATTTCCGGAAGCTTCCTTGATTCCCACGATGTTCGGAATTTGCGCCAGCCGCGCCACGGTGGCCGCTTCGATGTTCACTCCCGTGCGCCCCTGCACGCTGTACAGAATAATCGGCAGATCGACCGCTTCGGCGATGGCTTTAAAATGTTGATACAAACCTTCCTGCGTCGGCTTGTTGTAATAAGGAGTCACGGAAAGGATGCCACTCGCGTCCAGCCTGGCCAGTTCGCGCGCGCATTCAATCACTTCGCAGGTGTTGTTGCCGCCCGCGCCCGCCAGCACCGGCACTTTGCCCTTCGCCAGCTCCACCGTAATTTCCACAACGCGGCGGTGCTCTTCTTCGCTCAGCGTCGGGCTTTCCCCGGTCGTGCCGCACGGAACCAGGAAGTCGATGCCTGCATCGATCTGCCGCTTCACCAGCGCTCGCAACGTCGATTCATCCAACGAACCATCCCGCCGAAATGGTGTGACCAGCGCCGTTCCTGTCCCTGTAAACATGTGTTGCTCCTTTACCTCTTTACCGATGTTCCCCAATTCAACTTCCCAAATCCAATTCAGAGTGCGTGCCCTTGCCCGTCCCGCGACTTATCCCGCCGCAGTCACCGACGATTGCAACGCCTCCACAATTTCCCGAAACTCGAACACGCCTTTTTTCCCGCCGATCCAGCGCGCCGCCTGTAACGCTCCCCGCGCATATCCTTCGCGGCTTCGCGCCGTGTGCCGCAGCGTAATCGTGTCGTCGGCGGAATCGAATCCAATCTCGTGCGTGCCGATGTGCGCGCCCGCGCGATTCGAGCTGAGCGTCAAAGACCCGCTGAACCCGGCGTCGCGCATTTCCGTCGCAAGCCTTTTCATCGTGCCCGAAAGCGCATCTTTCTTGGCGGAGTGGTGAATCTCCCACCCCCACGCTTCATATTCCGGATGCTGCGCGAATAAAGCCGCCGCCCGCGCCACAATTTCATAGAAGAGATTCACGCCAACGGAAAAATTCGCGCCAAACACCAGGCCAGAGTCCGCGCTGGCGACGGTTTCGCGAATCTGCGGCAACTGTTCGTACCAACCCGTCGTGCCGCACACGGTGTTGACGCCCAAAGCCGCCAGCCGCTGCAGATTCTCCACAGCCGAGGCCGGAGCCGTGAATTCAATGGCCACCGCCGCGCCGCGCAGCGTTGCGCGAGACATCGAGCCCATATTTCCACGCGCGAATTTTGCGCATACCTCGAATCCATAATCCGGCGCCAGTTGTTCCACAAGGTGGCCCATCTTCCCACAACCGACAATGGCCAACGGCGTACTCATCACGCGGCTTCTCCTGTAGCCAGCAGTTGCCGCACCATCCGCGCGTAAATTCCTATCGCATCGCTCAATTGCTTTTTATCGATGCGTTCCTCCGACGTGTGCGCATCGTGAATGCTTCCCGGCCCCACCAGAAATGGCTGGCCCCAAGCTCCGTTGAAAGTGGGAATGTCCGTGGTGAACGCCACCACAGTCGTCGGCAATCCTTCCACGGCGCCAAGATGCACCGCCGAACAGTGCAGAACCTCGCGCGCTTCCACGCGATGCTGCGCTGCCGCCTTCGCCACCGCGGCGCGCAACGGCTCCGCCTCTCCCACCAGCCGAAACATAATTTCCGCCTTGGCCTCGTCTGCCACAACGTTCGGCGCGCGCCCGCCGTGAATCGTTCCCACGTTCAGCGTGGACTGCCCGAGAATCGGATCGTTCGGCAAAGGGATGGCGCGAATTTCCCGCAACGCATCGAGCAGTGAATGAATCGCCGAATGTCCTAACTCGGGGTATGCCGAATGCGCCAATTTTCCACGAGCCACAATTTCATAGCGCAATGCGCCTTTGGAGCCGAGCGCCAGCTGGTTCTGCGTAGGCTCGCCATTGATCAGGAACCGCGAGCCCCGCGGCGAAGCTGCCGCCGCTTTCGCGCCGGCGCTGTCCCGCTCTTCGCCCACAACAAACAGCAACGCAAAATTTCGCGTAGCCGCCTCCAGCAGCGATTCCGCCGCGGCCATCATCGCCGCAATAATTCCCTTGGCATCGCAAGCGCCCCGCCCGCGAATGTGCGTGCCATCTTCGCTTGAAGAAAAGTATGGCGGCACCGTGTCCATGTGCGTCGACAACGTGACCACCGGTTCTCCAAAAGTAAGCAGCAAATTGTCTCGGTCGGGCGCCACGCTCATGCGTTCCAGGCGGCCCTTGTGCTGCGCCGCCAGCGTGCCAAGTTGCGCGAACAAATAATCCACAACCGGTTTTTCTTGCCCGGTGGTGGAATCCAGGTCGACAAGCGCGCGTGTTAGAGCGAAACAGTCCATGATTTTTCAGCCTTGGAAGGGATTTGAGGGAAGCGGAAGCGAAAGGTAGGCCTGTGACGAAACACACAGTTTGCTGCCTCTCGATAGCGCTCCATCCCGAAGCCAGGCTTCGGGGATGACAGTGAACCGGCCTTAGACCGGAACCCCAACCGCAACGCGTTCAGCCATCGTTGCGATTTCGGCGGCGATCAGCATCATTTCGCTGACCTGGCTCCTGAGCCGGACCCCTTTCACCAAGCCCCCGATGCGAATCGGGAAAACAGGCTCGGCTACTCATGGCCGCCGCACCTCTACCAAGGTCTTTTCAAAATAGAGGAAAAATCCGCGGGAGTCAACCGCCGAATCCGCAGCCGCAAATGCGCGTAGTACTACCGATTCAGGGATCCGCAAATATTAGGAATTACGAAGTAACTTGTCATTCTGAGGCGCCTGCAACGCTACAACTCACCACGGTTGTCATCCTAAGCGAAGGATCTCAACATATCGTGCACGCAAGAGCTGCGATCCTGCGAAGACAACCCAAGACCCACTCTTCGCACAAGGCGCTCAGAGTGGGACCTAGGGATGGGAGTGCACCAAGAGATGACGCGTTTTGGGACGTTGGACGGGGTGGAAACGCGTTGATCGAAGAGGGATTCCTCAGGGGTTGAAGCCCATTTTCATTGGTCTCTATGTCGGAGCTGAAGCTCCGACCCCCCTAGGAGAAGAGAACCCAAGAGCGCTGGCATGAAGCCAGCGCTACATGGAAAGCGGGAGATGGGCCGTCTTGGAAGGCGGGTCCTACAGAGGCAAGAGGATAGCAAGACCGCAAGAGGGCAAGAGCGCAAGGCCCACCCTTCGCGGACTCAGAGTGGGGCACCCGGGAGAGAGGTCAGAAGCCGGGGGCGCCGGTAGAGGCGGGGCGCATTTCGGGGGCGTTGACGCCGAAGCGGAGATGGGCGAACCAGGATTGGCTGAGGGACATGAAGCCGGTGTAGAGATAGCCCCAGACGAAGAGCAGAAGGAACGGCGCGGTGGCGTAATTTTCGTTGCTGATGGAATAAACGACGGCGAGGGCGAAGTACAGGCCCAGCGCGATTTCGAAGTAAGGCATCCAGCCAGATTTATTTTTGTATTTTTTGGCCGCAAAGGTGCCGGATTTCCCTTCAATTCTGAATTTTGGCGTGCGCGCGAATTCGGATTGTTTGCCGAAGATGGCTTCCAGGACCGCCTGGGCGTTGCGTACGCTTAAGCCGATGCCGGTGGCCATGACGAAGGGCAAGTAGAGAAACGTGTTCATCCAGGTTTTGGGACGGAGCTCTTTTTGTGCGGCGAGATAAAAACTGGAAATGGAACAGGTGGATGCGAGGAAAAGCGGCAAGTCAATCACCAGCATCTGGAACCAGCCCTGGTAGAAACGAACGATCATGGCGGGAAGCAGCATGGTGGAGAGAAGAACCATCAGTGGATAGGAAATATTGGCGGTCAGGTGAAAAAAAGCTTCGGTCTTCACATGGAAGGGAACATTCGAGCGAAAAACTTTGGGAAGAATTTTCTTGGCGGTTTGCATCAGGCCTTTGGCCCAGCGGGCTTGCTGTGCTTTGAAGCCGTTCATGTCCACCGGGAGCTCAGAGGGGCATTCGATTTCGGGGAGATACAGGAATTTCCAGCCTTTAAGCTGCGCGCGGTAGGAGAGGTCGGTGTCTTCGGTGAGCGTGTCATGCTGCCAGCCACCAGCGGAATCGATGGCGGTGCGACGCCAAGCGCCGGCAGTGCCATTAAAGTTGAAGAATGTGCCGCGGCGCGATCGCGCGCCGTGCTCGATGACAAAATGGCCGTCGAGCAGGATTGTTTCCACGCGGGTAAGCAGGGAATAATCGCCGTTGAGATACGTCCAACGCGTCTGGACCATGCCGATTTTTTCACCGCCATCCGGATTGAGGAAATGGGGAATGGTACGGCGGAGAAAATCGGCGGGGGGAATAAAATCGGCGTCGAAAATGGCCACGAATTCGCCGCGCGCGGTCTTTAGTCCATTTTCAAGCGCACCCGCTTTGTAGCCCTCGCGATTGGTGCGATGAATGTAAAAGATCGGGAGACCCTGGGCAGCGTGGCGATCGACGCAGGCGCGGGCGACTTCGCATGTTTCATCGGTGGAATCGTCGAGAACCTGGATATCCATCAAATCGCGTGGATAATCGAATTGCGAGACGGCATCGACGAGGCGCTCAATCACGTAGCGCTCGTTGAAGATGGGAAGCTGTATGGTAACCTTTGGCCAATGCAAAACCGGGGGAGGCGCGGTCGGAACATTTTTGCGGTAGACGTAGTACTCGTAGAGGAGCTTGTAACGGTGCAGGCCATACGCCGCGAGAATAAACAGCACGATGAAATACGGAATCATCATGGCGAGATCGAAGGCGTTGGCGTGATAGACGCCGCTGAACGTTCGATCGGTGAGCTTATGCCAGTACTGGCGAAAACCGGGCTGATGTGCCAAGAGCAGGAATGAAGCCAGAGTCAACAAGTCTGAAGTTTCTCCGAATGCCATCCGAACAAAATCGAAAACAGTGGAACCGGTACTGGCCGTGGATCGCGGTGGCCGCGCTGGAAGCCGTGTTCCTGCGAATGCACAGCCTGTACTACTTGAAAAACCACGCGATCGGCTTTATCGAGCTGGGATTGGCCGGTGGCCTAGTTTACCTGATTGCGTTGTACGGATTCACACGAACGCAAGCCACACGCACAACCACTATTTTACTGATTTTTGCCGCGATTGTATTCCGGGCAACGTTGTGGCCGATGCAGCCGACGCTGTCCGACGATTTGCAGCGGTATCGTTGGGAAGGGAAGGTGCAGGCGCAGGGATTGAATCCGTACGCGATTGCGCCGAACGATCCGCGGCTCAGCAAATGGCGGGACAACTATTACGAAATTATGCCGGGGCGGGAACTTCCGGCGATTTATCCACCCGCAACGGAACTGTTGTTTCGCGCGACGTGGAAATTGTTTCCTGGGCCGACGGAATTTAAGGTGCCTTTCGCGGCGGCGGATGTGCTGGCGCTGCTGTTGCTGGCGTGGATGTTTCGAAAAGACGAAGACCGGGATTTCCGGCTGGCCATTTATGCGTGGAATCCACTGGTCATCGTGGAATTCGCGGGCAGCGGGCACAATGATTCGCTGGCGCTGCTGGGAATCGTTTGCGGGCTGGTGCTGGTGAAGAAATGGCCGCAGTTTGCGAGCGTGCCGGTGGCGCTGGCAGCCATGGCCAAAGTGTTTCCGGCGGTACTGCTGCCGGTTTGGATTCGCAAGGCGGGTTGGCCAGAGAAAAAAGCGGGATGGTGGGCGGCGGCACTAGCGATGCTGGCGGCACTGGCGGTGCTGGCGCCTTACTGGAACGCGCTGGAAATGTTTCGCGCCAACCTGGGATATTACGAGGCTACATGGAAGAATTACCACGCGAGCTTGTACACGGTGATCGACTGGGCGACGGGAGGCAAAACAAAAATTCCCGTGCTGGCCGGCGTTGCGGCGAGTTGGGGGCTGGCATTTTGGCTGGCGTGGAAAAAAGCAGAGCCGGCGCGCGCGGCGTTCCTGCTGATCGGAACGATTCTGGCGTTCGGGCCAAACGGATATTCGTGGTACTTCACGTGGATTGTGCCGCTGCTGTGCTTTTATCCAAATCCGGCGTGGCTGATGCTGACGGTGCTGCAATTTTTGTCGTACAACGTTTTGATCGGCTACGGAATTTTAGGCGTTTTCAAATTTGATCCGCTGATGCAATGGCTGGTGTACGGGCCGTTTTATGCGCTGCTGGCAGCAGATTGGTGGTTTGGGCGGCAGCGGAAGGAGGAACGTGTTCTATGAACGGCTCGGTTGGAAGAGAAGAGTTTGCTCAGGGGATCGAGCCCGTTTTCCCTGGTCTGTATGTCGGAGCTGAAGCTCCGACCCCCTAAGGAGAAGATGTAGGCTCGGCCCTGAGGGAGATGACCCAAAGCTAAGGACAAGACCCAGCCTCAGGCTAACGGCGGAGGAAATTTGGTGGTTCGGGCAGAAGAAGGCTAGACAAATTCTACGTTGGTGAAGCCGAGGCTCCGCAGCAGAGCGGAAAGAGTGGAACGGGCGTTATCATCGGCGGTCTTTAGGATATTGTCCTGCAGCGCGGCGTCCTGCAATTCGCGCTCGGCTTCCTGGCGAACTTCACTTTCGAGATTGGGATCAGGCGAGGAAAAAAGGCCGGTGTCGCGGGAATAGACGCGGGTTTTGGAATTGTCGATGCGCGTGACGAGGATTTCGGATTTGGGGATGCGCACGGAGATGGTGCGGTCGTGGACGGAGACATCTTGCGGCTGCAACTGGCTGAGATCGACTCCGGCGATGACGTCGCCGTGGACGACGAGCAACAAGCGGTCTCCGGCGAGAAACTTCGGCAAGTACGGGTTGTCATGCTCGCCGGAAATAATTTTGTCCATGGAGAAGCGCACAGTTTCGAGGCGTTGCAGTTGCTGAATCTGGCGGACAACCGTGGGCTGGTCGATATGGATGAGCGAGCCATGGGCGTAGGAACGCAGCAGGTGGAGCAAGCCGGTGCCGGTGACGAGCCAGACGACCAGACCGACGGCAAGAAGAGCGATGAGGATGCCTGCGAGCAATCCTTTGATCCACGAAGATGAGGGCGGCGGGAGAGGTTTGAGAGCGTCGTTGGGGTTCATGGCGTTTCGCGGGCGAAATACTAGAGTAAGGAAAAAAGACGGCGCTGTCATGTGGCGGGCGCGCGTCTGACATTCGTGGCAGCAGTTGGAGAGCTGGTGGGCGAAATTACAAAAATCGAAGACCCGACCGGCGGGCTGTGGGAGATCGCGAAGGAAATGTTGCGCCTGGGATTCGTGGCCTTTGGAGGGCCGCCGGTGCACTTCGCGATGATGGAAGAGCGGTTCGTGCGCACGAAAAAGTGGCTGAGCCGCGAGCGTTTTCTGGACTTGATCGGCGCGGTGAACCTGCTGCCGGGGCCAAGCTCGACGGAATTGACGATTTATCTTGGCGAAGTGCGCGGAGGAATTGCGGGGCTGTTGGTGGCGGGCGCGTGCTTTATTTTGCCGTCCGCGGTGATGGTGGCCGCGCTGGCGTGGGCTTATGAAAAATTCGGAAAGTTGCCGCAGGTGGAAGGATTGCTGTTTGGCATCAAGCCGGTGGTGGTGGCGCTGATCATTCCGGCGTTGTGGAATCTGGGGCGGGTGGCGCTGAAAAATTCCGGATTGATCATGCTGGCGGTAGCGGTGGTGCTTTTGGCGGCGCTGGGCGTGAACGTGATCACGCTGTTGATCTGCGCCGGCCTTTTCTGGATGGTTGTGCAACAGGCGCGCAGCCAATCGAAGCTAAGCGCGGGCGGGATGCTGGGATTGTTTTCGAGTGGGGCGGGCGGTGCTTTAGGCGGGCTGCCAATTTTTCTGTATTTTCTGAAGATTGGGGCGGTGGTTTTCGGAAGCGGCTACGTTTTGCTGGCGGTTTTGCGCGCGGACCTGGTGGTGCGCCTGCGCTGGTTGACGGACGCGCAATTGCTGGACGCGATCGCGGTGAGCCAGGCAACGCCGGGGCCTTACTTTACGGTGTCAACATTCATCGGCTACCTGCTCGGCGGATGGAAAGGCGCGGGGCTGGCGACCATCGGAATGTTTTTGCCTGCATTTGCGTATGTTGCGGTGACGGCAAAATTTTTGCCGCGAATCCGGAAATCGCCGTTCGCGGGGGCGTTCCTGGATGGTGTGAATGCGGCGGCGGTGGCGTTGATGGCCACGGTAAGCTGGCAATTCGGACGCGCGGCGCTGGTGAATGTGCCCGCGATTATTCTAGGGCTGGCGAGTTTGCTGTTGGTGATTCGCTATAGAGTGAATTCGGCGTGGCTCGTGCTGGGCGGCGCCATCGCAGGAATTCTTCTACAGATGCTTGGCACAGTTTAGCCGCGGGTCGCTTGCCGCAGATCAGGCGATCAAGGCGATTTTCCCGAAGGCGCCCGGCGCGAGAACGTCCTGGTGGGCGATGGCCGCGTCTTTGAGCGGGATTTCTTTGCCAACGATGGGGCGCAAGGTGCCGTTTTCCAATCCGGCCGCTATGGCTGCATGGATTTCGGCGGCTTCCGTTTCGGTGACGGCCCAGAGCGTGAAGCCACAAACGGAAGCGCGGCGAGCCATCAAATCGCGCGGGTTGACGGTGATTTCGCCGCGATTGCCGATTACCACAGTGCGTCCGCGAATCGCCATCAGCTTCATGTCCGTGGCCAGATTTACGTTGGCGATCATTTCAAGAATCACATCGATGCCACGGCCACCGGTGAATTTCATAATTTCGTCGGCGTGCTCGGGCTTGGTGTGATCGAATGCGGCGTGCGCGCCTTCTTTCTTGATGAGGTCCAGGCCACGCTGGCTTCCGGCGGTACCGAGGACGGTCATGCCCAAGGCGCGCGCGTATTGAACCGCGGCGAGGCCGACGCCACCGCTGGCGCCATGAACCAGCAAAGTTTCCGCGGGGCGAGCGTGGCCGTGATGGAACAGCGCGGTGTATGCGGTGCCGTACGGCACCCAGAGTCCCGCGCCTTGCGCGAAGGTGATTTTATCGGGAAGCGGATAGGCCTGGGATTCATCGACAAGCGTGTATTCGGCGTAGGCGCCCGTGAGCGTTTTCGCGGTATAGACGCGATCGCCTGGTTTCACTTTTTTTACGCCTTCGCCAACTGCTTCGACAGTGCCGGCGGCGTCCGAGCCGGGAGTGTACGGGAGTGGCGGCTTGATGGCATAAGTGCCGGCGCGCATGTACGTGTCATAGGGATTGACGCCGGCTGCGTGCACGCGAACAAGAATTTGTCCCGGGCCTGGCTTGGGAGTGGGAACTTCCTGGAGCTCGAGAACTTCGGGACCGCCGAAACGGTGGACTTGAATGGCCTTCATGTGGATTCTCCCTGCGACGAACGGAGTAGCATGGTCGCGCGCGTTAGCAGATGTTGGATGATTGCCCGGGCGCCATTGTCGCAAGGTAAATTCGGCGGGGCAAGTGTTCGGCGTCACAGAGAGGGCTGCGGGAAGTACCACGGCATTAGAAGTGATCGTCCTGAACCAGCGAGATTGGTTCCGTCTTGGTGGCGCCGATGGATTGCGCCCAGGCGGTGGTCTGCCAATTATCTTTGCTCTTATGATCCGGGATCCATGGCGGCAGGGTTTGGCTGAGATGAATCGCCAGGGCATTGACGTACGGTTCGTACATGCGGCGAAGTTCGAGCAGCTTCTGGTCCGCTTCGGGAGTGGCGGAAAGCGTGGCGCCGTGCTGGGCCATTTTCATGCGAAGTTTCGCCAGGGTTTCCGCGGGCAAGCGATCGGCCAGCGGCGCGCGCGGCGTGGCGCTGAACACCTGACAAAGATCGGCGACGGCATGGCGAGCGATGGCGAAGGTAAGTTCGGCTTGCTTGGCGCAGGCACCCTCGATTCCGGCAATGGCAAGCGCGCAGACATCAAGAATTGCGGTGAGCGAACCGATCCACGACTGATTGTCGTGTTGGGAGCGGAAGTACGCGAGAACCGGATAAGAAAGATGAGACTCAAGCAATTCGGCGCACCAGTGCTCCCACTCTTTCAGCAGCTCGCGTAGAGCTTCCTTGCCGTTGGGATAGGCGTGGCGGCGAAGAAGTTCGCCCGCGGTTGGGGGCGTTCCAGCACGCGCATCAAGCAGAGAGATATTCGTTTCGCGGCGGCCGAAAGCGCCATAGATGAATGGAAGATAGCCGATCACCGCGGCCAGAAAACCGAATCCGAAACCACATTCCGTTACGACCAGGAACCGCGCAATGCCCGAGCGAGGCAAGACATCGCCGAGACCGAGGGTGAAGAAGGTGGTGCCGCTGAGATAGAAATCGGTGTACAGGCTCGGGTTGCTGCCGGAAAGATTGACCGCGGAGCCTGCGCCATACTGCATCAAGCCGAACGCCAGAACCAGGCCAATGGCCCAAATGCCGATGAGAAAGAGGAGAGAGATCGGGCCATAAAATCCAAGGAAGGTCTCGCGAGATTTGCGCGCCGGAATTAGCCGCGCGTAGAACTTCCAACTCGCCCAGGTGAACCGGTAATAGATGCGGGTAAGGCGGAATTTGCGGGTGACGCGCCGGGGCAGAATGATGGCCTCGAACGCGTCCCACAGAACCAGCAGGAACATTACGACACCGGCAATGAAGACACCGGGAACAGGAATCATGCGCAGCATTGTACCCGGAATCGGGGCGGCCATTTCGTTAAGCGGATTTTGAAGTGACCAGCTGAGAGCTGACGGAAATTTCCGCCTTGAAGAGACGGGAGACCGGGCAACCGGATTCGGCAGCCTTCACGGCCGCGTCAAACTTGGCCTTATCCGCGCCGGGGATTTCGGCTACGAGATCGAGATGGCTTTTGGTGATGGAGAAACCCTCGCCGACTTTTTCCAACGAAACCGTGCAGGTGGTTTCGAGCTTGGTTGCGGTGAGGCCCGCGTTGCCAAGCTGCGCGGATAGCGCCATGGTGAAACAGCCGGCGTGAGCGGCGGCGAGGAGTTCTTCGGGATTCGTGCCGACGCCATTTTCAAAGCGGGTGCTGAAGGAATATTGGGTATTTTTCAGCGTGCCGCTATCGGTGGAAATGACGCCTTTGCCGGATTTCAGATCGCCTTGCCAAACTGCGGAAGCTTTGCGTTGCATGTGGAAAATCTCCTTCGTGTGTCTCATGCGCCCGGAGGGGCGGAGCATGGATTGGATTCGCCAGTGGAAGGGCGGGTTACTTCGGCGAGGGATGATTCTATCACTGATGGGAGGGAGGGATGGCACGGTGGACTGGTGCTCGAAAACTTCTGAAATAACTCATTCTTCCGATCAAGATCTTGTAGTGGCCGGTCTTTAGACCGGTGCCTTCCTTTCCGCCCGCTCTCACCGTGAAGAATGCGCTCGCACTCGCGATCGGGTAACTACCTCGATTTTCTTCTTGTGCGCTTTCGTAACATCCGCAGAACGTCGTCATGGGACGTGACGCGATCTTCCCGAATGGCTTTGTCGGATTCGTTCATCATTGCCTGGAACGCGGGATAAGCTCCAACTTTGTCCAGATGATCTTCCATGTCGGGTTGTTTTCGCACGAGCAAGCCTCTGTGGTTTAAGTTTATCGTGGAAATACGACTTAGGATGGCTCTATTGGATTTTCGCTC
This sequence comes from Candidatus Acidiferrales bacterium, assembly GCA_963709705.1. Taxonomy (GTDB): domain Bacteria; phylum Acidobacteriota; class Terriglobia; order Acidiferrales; family UBA7541; genus Acidiferrum. Next base: position 195,969 of record CAVPXU010000006.1, on the reverse strand, counting down.
CCTTAGAAAGATTGTGTTTTGCACAGAGGAGCCGAATGTTCTGGGCGATCAGCGAAGAGCCTCCCTTTGAATATGGCAAGTCGTGGTCGAAATGTAGGTTTTCCTTTGACCCACAGAGCACGCACTGCCCTTTATCTCTCTGCCACACCTCCAGCTTTACCGCAGAAGGAATCACTCGATTGTGGATTAGTTCCGGTGCCTCCCGATGCGTCGAATCGTTGTCTGATTCCATCAGTTCTAAGCGAAATTTAAACACATGCCGTTGACCATCAAACTCAGTCCATACGTCAGTGAGGAGGAAGAAACCATTGAACGCCCAGATGCCGGCGTGAATTTTTTCGTAGACTGCGATTATCTCAGGAGAAGACTCGCCACTTTTGGCGCGCACGGCTGCCCTCTCGAATAGTCCATTTTGAGTCAATTTTTGCCCAGGTGTCGATCTAGGTTGATCGAGCGATTTTGGATTGGGGTTTTGTACCGTCCGAGAAACATCGTGACCTTCGTAGATCAGGACCCTTCCATTTTCTTCGATGCGATCTTTATACGGAGCATTCGAGCGACGGCTCATTAGAATTACACTTCGGTCAGGCCGGAGATGATAATTCATGCCTTTTTGAAGACTTGCACTCCATGCCTGGCACATTTCTAAGTACGGAATGATTTCGCCGGCAACGTGAGGGAGCTCGGACATTTAAAAGAGATCACAGAGTCAGGGAGACTAGGCCTGGCGGAGTGGCGGGGACTATGGGAGGAAGTTTGGTGCGATCGATGGGGTTGTAGAGGGTGTCGCGTTCCACGGGGATGCGGCCGGCGGCGCGGATCAGGCGTTCGAGTTCGGTGCGCGAGGTGAACTCTGCGGTGGTGGCGCCCGCATCGTGATAGATTTTTTCTTCCACTACCGTGCCATCCATATCGTTGGCGCCGAAGCGCAGCGCGATTTGCGCGATGCTGGGCGTGAGCATGATCCAGTAGGCTTTGATGTGGTCGAAATTGTCGAGCAACAGGCGAGAGACGGCCATGGTGCGCAAATCGTCGTAGCCGGTGGGCTTTGGAATGTGCGCCAGCGGCGTATTGTCCGGGTGAAACGCCAGAGGAATGAAGGCGACGAAGCCGTGGGTTTCGTCCTGAGCTTCGCGAAGCAGAACGAGGTGATCGACACGCTCTTCGACGGTTTCAACGTGGCCGTAAAGCATGGTGGCATTGGAACGCAGGCCGATGCGATGGGCTTTTTTGGCCATCGTGAGCCACATGCGGCCGCTGACCTTGTGGTCGCAAATGATGCGGCGCACGCGGGGATGGAAAATTTCGGCGCCGCCGCCGGGACAGGAATCCACGCCGGCTTCTTTCATCTTGAGAAGCGTTTCATCGATGGAGAGTTTAGCGATGCGCGCGAAATAGTGGACCTCGACCATGGTGAAGGCTTTGAGGTGCACGTGCGGATGGCGCTGCTTCAGGCCGCGAATCAGTTCGAGGAAAAAATCGAAACTAAGATCGGGGTGCAGGCCGCCGACAATGTGGATTTCCGTGGCGCCTTCGCGAACGCCTTGTGCCGCGCGTTCGTACATTTCCTCGAGCTTATAGGTGTACGCGCCGGGGGCTTCCGGATCGCGGCCGAAGGCGCAGAGCTTGCAATGCGCAACGCAGACGTTCGTGGGATTGATGTGGCGATTGACGTTGTAATAGGTGACGTTGCCGTGGCGCTTTTCGCGGACGTAATTGGCCAGCCAGCCGACGGAGAGAAGATCGGGAGTTTTGTAGAGAGCGACACCGTCGTCGAAGGTGAGGCGCTCGCCGGCGAAGACCTTGTCGGCGATGGGTTTTAATGTTGCGTCGGTGATGGTTAGGTCAGCCATGCGTCGTGTTTAGTTTTGCGCATCTATTTTACAGATGTTTTGGCGAATATTTCGATGGTCTTTTTTGCTTGGAAGCCAACGGCCCGCTTCGTAAAGCGGGCCCTGCGAAATCAAAACGTTTGAAACTTTCAAACGCGCCAAACGGCAGCGGCAGCGCCCCAGAACAGCAGGAACAAGATACTAATATAGCCGTTCACGGCGAAAAACGCAGCGTTTAGCTTGCTGAGGTCGTTTGCTTTCACCAGCGAGTGCTCGTAGGCCAAAAGCGCCGCAACCACCGCGATGCCCGCCCACGCCGGCCATGGCAGGCCGAAACTTGCGGCCAGCCAGCTCAACAAAAAGACTACGCAAACATGCATGACGCGGGCGATGCGCAGCGCGCTAGCGATCCCGAAACGCTTGGGCACGGAGAAGAGGCCGGTTTCGGCATCGAACTGCACATCCTGGCACGCGTACAGCACATCGAAGCCGCCGACCCACACGGTAACCGCCGCGCAAAGAATCAGCATGCGCCAATCGAGGCTGCCGGTGACCGCAATCCATGCGGCGGCGGGAGAAATGCCCAGCGCGAAACCGAGAAAGACGTGGGACCAGTTGGTGAAACGCTTGGTGTACGAATAGAAAAAAAGAATCGCGAGCGCGACGGGGGCTAACTCCAACGCAAGTGTGTTGAGCTGCCACGCAGCTACGAAAAACAAGGCGACCGCGGCGATGGTGAAGGACCAGGCGAAGGATACGGAGAGGGCGCCGGTGGCCAAGGCGCGCATTTTGGTGCGGGGATTTTCCTTGTCGTAGCGCAGATCGACGATGCGATTGATGGTCATGGCCGCCGAACGCGCGGCGACCATGGCCACTACGATCCAGAGAATTTGCCGCAGTGTGGGCCAGCCGTGCGTGGTGACGCGAGCGGCAAGCAAGGCACCGACCAGCGCGAAGGGCAGCGCGAAGACGGAGTGCTCAAACTTGATCATTTCGAGCACGGTGCGAATGCGGGAGGCCATAGGTTGCTACGACTCCGACTTCCGGGCCGCGGCGCTGCCGGTCCAGCGATACATTTTTTCCTGGGGAAGCCCGGCTTGCGCGAGGACACGGCAGACATATTGCGTCAGGATTTCGTCGATTGTTTTCGGCTTAAAGTAAAACGCGGGAACCACGGGCATGATGACGGCGCCGGCTTGCTGAGCACGCAGCATATTTTCGAGGTGGATGCGATTGAAGGGCGTGTCTCTTACGCAGAGAATGAGCTTGCGTTGTTCCTTGAGCATCACGTCGGCGGCGCGGGCTACGAGGTCGTCGCTCATACCAGTGGCGATGGATGCCAGCGCGCCCATGGTGCAGGGAATCACGATCATGGCGTCGACGGCATAGCTGCCCGAAGCGATGGACGCGCCTACGTCTTTATTGGAGACGGGTTCGATTTTCTTTGGAGCGCGGCCCAGAATGCGGCTGGGAAGCTTTTTCAAATCGCCGGAAGTGATGCCGAGCTCTTCGGAAAATAATCTTTGTCCGGTTTCGGTGACCACCAGATGGATGCGGGAAACGCGCGGGTCGTCTTCAAGCAGGGACAGCGCTTTTTGCGCCAGCACCGCGCCGCTTGCCCCGGTCACACCAATCGTGATGATACGTCCCTGTATGGTAGCCATGTTTTTCGCGGATAATGCCAGTCTCGCAGCGGGGGGCAGGGCAAGTCAAGCATAGGCGCGCTGTGGCGGTGATGCTAAGATTCGAAACGGTCGAAAACGATGAATTCCGAAGAAATTTTGAAATTGTTGAAGAGCGTTGAAGCAGGAAAACTTTCGCCGCAAGCGGCGGTGGAAAAGCTGAAACATCTTCCCTTTGAGGATATCGATTTCGCGAAGGTGGATCATCACCGGGCGCTGCGGCAGGGCTATGCCGAAGTGATTTTCGGCAAGGGAAAAACGCCCGGGCAGGTGGCGGAGATCGTGCGCGCGATGGTGAGGCACAAGGATTCGCGGCAAAACATCCTGGTGACGCGCGCGACCGACAAAATTTATACGGCCGTGAAGCGGGCGCGGCGCGATGCGCGGTTTCATCCTTTGTCCGGCGTGATTACCATCGAGCGCAGCAAGCAAATTACCGGGAAGGGAACGATTCTGATTGTTTCCGCGGGCACCAGCGATATTCCCGTAGCGGAAGAGGCGTTATTGACCGCGCGGATGATGGGAAATCGCGTGGACCATCTCTATGACGTGGGCGTGGCCGGGATTCACCGGCTGCTGGACCATCGCGGGATGTTGACGGAAGCGCGCGTGATTATCTGCATTGCGGGGATGGAGGGCGCGCTGCCAAGCGTTGTGGGCGGACTGGTGGGTGTGCCGGTGATTGCGGTGCCGACGAGCACGGGTTATGGAGCGAGCTTCGGAGGCGTGGCGGCGCTGCTGGGTATGCTGAATTCGTGCGCTTCGAACGTGACGGTGGTGAATATCGATAATGGATTTGGCGCGGCGTGCGTGGCGTCTTGCATCAATCGGCTGTAATTATGGCACCCCGAAACAAGCAGCGTGAACAGGTTTTGATCGAGCGTGATTTTCGGATTTTTGCAGTTGTGATGGTGCGATTCTTATAAGCATAGGTCGGGCCGCGATTTCCGAAGGCTATTTGTGGAACAGTGGTTACAACGCAAGGGTTGGAGCGGCGACGGCATCACCCACCCTTGCGTGGGTAGTTTATGGCGTAATCCTTGTGTTGACAGGAGTTTTTCCATGGAAGTGGGTGTTCGGCCGGAGGAAGCGCTGAGAGTTTCCCGTTAAGCAGGCGTTTGGAGCAAAACCTTTATCCTTGTGCGTTAATCGGTTTGTGGAAAGCAGATTCCTCAGGGGCTGAAGCCCAAGGTTGCTGATTGTCCAATCTCGGCGCTGAAGCTCCGACGCCTAGGGAGAAGAGGAACCCAAGAGCGCTGGCATAAAGCCAGCGCTACATGGCATTCAGGGTGGCATGGGAGCTTTTCTGTTTGGTGAGAAACCGACAGATCGTTCGCGGACTCAGAGTGGGGCACTCAGGAAGAGAAAAACCCAAGAACGAGACGCGGGATTGAAGAGGGATTCCTTGTATCGCGGACTTGGTTTGGAATGACGGTTTTTTTTGTTATGTGGATGAGGAAGAGAACTTGGTCTTCGTCGGTCGAGAAGTAACGGATTCCTCAGGGGCTAAAGCCCAAGAGTTCTGATGCCTAATGTCGGAGCTGAAGCTCCGACCCCCTAAAGAGGAGCAAGTCTCCCGAACCCCTTAAAGAGTTGCAAATCTCACGCCTTGAACAAGTCTCAGGCTTTCAAAAGCACCTTCATCACGTTTGGTTGTTGGGCGTAGAGAATGGCTTTGGGTGCGTCCTTCAATGGGAAGGTGCGGGAGATGAGTGGGGTTGGATCCACTTTGCCGGAGCGGAGGAGGGCGATGGCTTTGGCGAATGGACCGCAGCGTGAACCTACCACGGTGATTTCTTTTACTACGATGGGCCAAGTTTCCACCGGGGCCGCGCCGTGAAACGTGGATTTCAGCAACAGCGTGCCGCAAGGCTCGGTCATTTGCTGAGCAAGCGTCAATCCAGAGGGCGAGCCGGTGGCTTCCACAACGAGTCGGTAATTCTCTTTCACTTGCTTGAGATCGTTGGCGTTCCCACGAACTTTTCCTGTCGCGATACCTGCTTGGCGCGCCAGTTTTAGTTTTGCTTCGTGCTTGCCGTACAGAGTGACTTTGCTGCCTGACGCTCGCAAGACGCGGGCAATCAGCTGCGCAAGCTTGCCGTCGCCCAGAACCGCGGCGGCGGGAAATTTGCGAATCGGGATTTGCTCGAGAATCTGGCAGGCGGCCGCGAGAGGTTCGATGAAGACGGCCTTCTCGTCGGAGACATTGGCGGGAATCGGATGAAGATTTTCCAGCGGGAGCGCCAGATATTCGGCGAAGGCGCCGTCGTGGGCAACGATTCCGAGGACAGTGCGCCTTGCGCAGTGCGTCTTCAGGCCGCGACGGCAGAAATCGCAAACGGGCTTGTAGTTATATGCCGAGCAGGAAACATTGATTTCGCCGGCAACGCGTTCGCCTAGCCAGCGCTTCCTGATTGCGGCGGGGACGCCGGCCACTTCCACGACTTCGCCGACGAATTCATGTCCAGGCACGCCGAGGAACTGGTGATAGCCGCGGAGGATCTCCACATCGGTATTGCAAATCCCCGCCAGACGCACGCGAACGAGCGCCCAGCCCGGCCGCAATTGCGGAACGGGACGCCGGATCTGGCGCAGCTTCCCATTTCGCACGATGAAGGCCAGCATATTTTATTTCTCGGATTTTTCTGGAAGCGCGCGGTGGGGACGCGAAGAAGTTGCCATGCGCTCGAGCAATTCGAATTTGGCTTCCATGCGGATAAGGCGCCGATCGAGATCCTGGCAGGTGAGGGCGAGCTGCTTGACGGTATCGCTCATATCTTCCACGCGATGTTCGATGAGCACAATCTGGCGCAAGGCCTCAAACACATCGCGGGGCCAACTCACTTTGTTTTCCTCATCTCCTTCAGAATGCGGCCAACGTAGGCGATGGTTTCGTCCAGTTTCTTGATGCTGCGATCGGCGGATTCTTTGGCCTGCCGCGCCAGAACCTTGAGTTCTTCTTCGCTCTCAACCGGAACGTCGAGGTACATGTCGACGGCGTTGCGGACTTCCTGGGAGAAGGAACGGCCGCGGCGCTTTGCGCGACGGGCGAGGCGGGCTTTTTGTTTAGGATCGAAATGGATGAGCGCGGTGGCCATGGGGGACTCCTATATAACACATATATCGTAGCATTTTATGGTGACATTTTCGCTGGCATAGAGAGCTGTACTCGCTTCGCTCGCTGACCGGTCTAAAGACCGGCCACTACACGGGTCGCGATTTCAGGTTAGGGCCGCGGCTACGGCGTTAGCCAAGGTGGAATCTTGTTGCGGGAAGACTGTGCGGAGATCGAGTAGCAGGCGATCATCTTCGATGCGCGCGATTATGGGGATGCCCGTAGGGCCCTGGCGCAAACGAGTTTCGAGATCGGCTGCGGAATAGCGGGCGCTGCGAATGCGGAGGAGCTTTGTGGGCAAAGATTGCGCGGGAGTGGAGCCACCGCCGGCGAGGGAATGGCCATCGGTGATTTCGATCCAGGCTCCGGGATCGGCACCGCCGGATTGCAGCGTGCCTGCAAGTTTCGTGGCGCGTTGCGCAATTTCCTCGATGGAGGCGCGGATCATGCGCTGCGATGGAATTTCGCTCCAGGCACCGCGCAGATAGGCGTGCAATGTGGCTTCCATGGCGGCGATGGTGAGCTTGTCCACGCGCAAGGCGCGGAACAGCGGGTGGCGGCGGACTTTGGCAACCAGTTCCGCCCTGCCAGCGATGACGCCGGCTTGCGGGCCGCCGAGAAGCTTGTCTCCGCTGAACAGCACCAGTGAGAATCCGGCCCCGACACTTGCGCGCGCGGTGGGCTCGTGAATTCCGGAGGCAGAAAGATCGACGAGGCAGCCGGAGCCCAGATCTTCGATCACCGGAAGCGCCCGGCGTTCGCCAAGGGCGATGAGTTCGGCGACTTCGGGCTTTTCGGTGAAGCCGGTCACGGTGAAATTGGAGGGATGCACGCGCAGAAGCAGGCGGGTTTTTTCCGTAATGGCGTTTTCGTAGTCGGAGATTCGCGTGCGATTGGTGGTGCCGACTTCGCGAAGAACGGCGCCGCTTTGTTCCATGATTTCCGGGATGCGGAAACCGTCGCCAATTTCGATCAGCTCGCCGCGAGAGACGATCACTTCGCCGCCGCGCGCGAGGGCGGCAAGAGTCACCAACACGGCGGCAGCACAGTTATTCACGACGATAGCCGCTTCCGCACCGGTTAAACGCTCGATCAGGCGAGAGAGGTGCACGTCGCGCTTGCCACGGGCCCCAGCGGAAAGGTCATATTCCAGATTGGAGTAATGCGTGGCGGACAGCCGCAATTCCTCGATGGCCGATGCGATCAGTGGAGCGCGGCCGAGATTGGTGTGCAGGATCACGCCGGAGGCGTTGATTACCGGACGAAGGGAAGGCGCAAGCTCGGCTTCGACCGTGGAGACAATGCGCTGTTCCAAAGCAGTAGGGGAGATCGCGGATTCATTCTTCACTTGTTGCGAAATAATTTCGCGGCGCACTTGCGCAAGGACTTCGCGAACGGTGGCTACGGCATAGCCGCGTTCCAGTGAATTGCATAGCTGGACCACGCGCGGGCGCAGCAACAGTTCATCGACGGAAGGCAAACTGCGCAGCAAAGCGGTCTGATCCGGGGAAGGAGCGGGCTTAGCGGGAATCGACATGGCGCCATTTCATCACAACAGGCAGGAGGGGGCAATTGAGGAGCCGGAGGCGATCTGGCCATTCGTACAGGCAATTGCCCCGAGGCGCGGTTGCAAATGGGCTGCCGCGGGCGTTCTTCCCGGTTGACGCGGGCAAAGAGCGCTCCTAGGATGTGGTTTCGAGGCTAACCAGGCCATGCCCACGATTGACGAAGAACTGGCGCAGATGGAGCGGGACATCCGCCAGCTCAAGATCGAATACGACATGTTCTTCGGCGGCGGCAGAAAGCGCCCACCGACAGAAATCGAGTGGCGCATTGAGCTCATCGTGAAGCGTTACGGCGAGCGCGGCGGAGACATGAAGTTTGGACAACGCTTCCGGTTCACGAACCTGACGCAAACCTACGCGAAATATAAAGACGTTTTTCGCAAGCGCATGGTGAAGCACGAAGAGGGCAAGATCGAACGGCACTTCGGCGCGGCAGCCAAGGCCATTGAAGCGGAGCGCGCGCGAGCCCAGGCGGCAGCGGAGAAGGCGGGAACCGCGGCGCCGACGACGGCGGAGGCGAAAGCGTTTCGCATGGTGTGCTCCGAACCGGAGCGCGAAGCCGACAAGGTCGATCAGCTTTACGAAGCTTTTGTGCAGGCCAAGCAGCTGGCCGGCGAAGAGACCAGCAAGCTGACAAAGTCCGGGTTCAACGAGTTTGTGCGCAAGAAAACGAAAGACCTGCAAACCAGCAAGAACTGTCGCGACGTGGAATATGTCGTGGAAACGATAGACGGCCAGGTAAAGCTGAAAGCCCTCGTGAAGTCCTGATTTTTGTCCTTCTAATTTTTCCTGTTCGTTTTTCCCACAGACCTGCGCTTTTCGAAACTCCACCGCTCCGCGTAGACTAGGAAGTTCAACTCTCGCTGGAGGAACCCATGGCTGTGGAGCGTGCGCTGCTGAGCGTGTTCGATAAAAAGGGAATCGTGGAATTTGCCAGGAAGCTGGCGGCCCTGAAGATCGAGATCCTGTCGACAGGCGGCACGGCAAAATTGCTGCGGGAAGAAGGCGTGCCGGTAAAAGATGTGTCGGAATTCACGGGCTGGCCGGAAATGCTCGGCGGGCGCGTGAAAACGCTGCACCCGAAAGTGCATGGCGGGCTGCTGTACCGGCGGCACCATGGCGAGGATCAGAAACAAGCGAAGGAGCATGGCATCGCGCCGATCGACCTGGTGGTGGTGAATTTATATCCGTTCGAACAGACTGCGGCGAAGGCTTATTTGCCGGCGGAAGAACTAGTGGAGAATATCGATATCGGCGGGCCGACGATGCTGCGGTCGGCGGCGAAGAATTTCGAAAGCGTGGCGGTCGTGACCGATCCCGCGGACTACGAGCGCGTGGCGGCGGAATTGGAAGCCAACGGAGAAACATCGATGGCGCTGCGGCTGGAATTGGCGCGCAAGGTGTTTGCCACCACGTCGCGCTACGACGGGCTCATCACAATGAATCTGGAGCGGCTGAGCCTGAACGGAAACAAACTGGAAGTGCAGCCGAAGCCGGTGCTGCCGGAGCGGTACCACCTGGCACTGCAGCGCAAGCAGGAGCTGCGCTACGGCGAAAATCCGCACCAGGCCGGCGCGCTGTACATCACCGCGGGACGTCCGCCGGAAGGTTTGGCGGCTGCGAAGCAACTGCAGGGCAAGGAGCTTTCGTACAACAATTACGTGGACCTGGAAGCGGCGCGCAGCACAGTGGCGGAATTCGAGCGCCCAGCGGCGGTGATCATCAAGCACAACAACCCGTGCGGAGCGGCGGAACAGAAAACGCTGCTTGATGCGTATTCCAAAGCGTTTGCGTGCGACCCGGTGTCCGCGTTTGGCGGCGTGCTAGCGTTCAATCACATCGTGGACGCGCTGACGGCGGAGGCGGTGGCGAAGTTGTTCGTGGAGTGCATCGTGGCGCCGGGCTTTGCGGATCGCGCGCAGGAGATTTTTTCGGCGAAGAAGAACCTGCGGCTACTGGTGCTGCCGCATGGCGGGCTGGAGCAGGATCAGAAGCTGCAATTGAAGCGCATTCTGGGAGGCGTGCTGGTGCAGCAGCCGGACCTTGGCAGCTTGAAGGGCGTGGAACTGAGAGTGGTCACGAAGCGCGCGCCTAGAGAAGCGGAAATGAAGGATCTGCAATTTGCGTGGAAAGTGTGCAAGCACGTGAAGTCCAACGCGATCGTGTTTGCGAAGGATGGCGCGACGCTGGGCGTAGGGGCGGGGCAGATGAGCCGCGTTGATTCCGCGAAGATCGCCATCGCGAAGGCGCAAACGTCGCTACACGGAACCGTGGTGGCCTCCGATGCGTTCTTTCCTTTCCCGGACGGTGTGGAGGAATCGGCCAAGGCTGGAGCGACGGCGGTGATTCAGCCAGGCGGGTCGGTGAAGGATTCGGATGTGATTGCCACGGCGGACCGGCTGGGGCTGGCGATGGTATTTGCGGGGATGCGGCACTTTTTGCACTGAGATTGTGCGCTAACGGGACGTCAGAGCAGGCTCTTCGGCAGAGCTGGTCGCGAACCAATGCCGGGTTCGATTGCACATGCTGCAGACCGATAGCATCACCGGCACCTCGATCAATACTCCCACGACGGTGGCGAGAGCCGCGCCTGAGCCTGCTCCAAAGAGAGCAATAGAAGTGGCGACCGCCAATTCAAAAAAGTTGCTTGCGCCAATCAGCGCGCCCGGAGCCGCGACTTGATACTCCACGCGAAACAGGCGCATCAAGAAATACGCAAGCGCGGAATTGAAATACACCTGAATCAATATTGGTATCGCGATCAGCAAAACGTGAAGCGATTTCCCGGTGAGATTTTCAGATTGAAACGCGAAAATAAGCATCAGGGTGGCTAGTAGCGCCAGGATAGTCACGGGAGAGAATTTCGGGAGGAGAACTGTTTCAAACCACTCCTTGCCGTGACTGCGGATGAAAAAGGCTCTGAGTAAAGTGCCGATGGCCAAGGGAATCACGATGAACGCCACCACGGAAAGAAACAAGACCATGAAGGGAACCGCGAGTGAAGAAGCCCCGCCTACCAGAAAGCGCACAATCGGCGCGAACAATACCAGCATGATCAGATCGTTCAATGAGACCTGCACCAGCGTGTACGCGGGATCGCCGTCGGTCAGATAACTCCAGACAAAGACCATGGCAGTGCAAGGCGCGGCCGCCAGAATGATGGTTCCCGCGATGTACTGGCTGGCTTCGGCGGGCGAAATCCACGCGGCAAAAACGTGGCGGAAGAAAAACCAGGAGATCGCCGCCATGGAAAATGGCTTGACCATCCAATTAACGAAGAGAGTGATAAGCACGCCTTTTGGTTTTCGGCCGACGGCGCGGATCGAGGTGAAATCCACTTTCATCATCATGGGGATGATCATCAGCCAAATCAGGACCGCAATGGGCAGATTGATCTGGCTGCCGGTGCCGAATTCGAGGCTGCTTGCGGATTTGACGAGCGCGGGGAAAAGCTTGCCCAGCAAAACACCAGTCAGCATGCAGAGAAGGACCCACACGCTCAGGTAGCGTTCGAAGATCTTCAATTTCCCCCGGGTCTGGGGGGCGAGCGAAGAATTCTGCGCGATTGTGGTCATCGTTCGCCACCGATGCGGTCGACTTCCTTTTTGATGGCGAGCTGATTGAGGCTGGACAGTGGAAGGCTTAGAAACAGGCCAATTCTGCGATCCAACGTGTGGAACGCATCGCGGAAGGCGCGGTCGATCTGTTCGTTGGATCCGGCAACCGCGGCGGGATCGGGAACGCCCCAGTGGGCGGTCACTGGTTGGCCAGGCCATAGGGGACAAACTTCGTGCGCGGCGTTGTCGCACACCGTAAAAACAAAATCCATGAGCGGCGCGCCGGGCTTTGCGAATTCGTCCCAGCTTTTGCTGCGCAGGCCGCTGGTGGGCAATCCTGCCGATTCAAGCAGGCGAATAGCGTGGGGATTGACCTTGCCCGTGGGATGGCTTCCGGCGCTGAATCCACGGAAATTCGATTTGCCGCGTTGATTTAGTAGGGCTTCCGCGAGAATGGAACGCGCGGAGTTGCCGGTGCAGAGAAACAAGACGTTGTAGGTTGCGTTCATGTCGATCGGCTCAGGGGCAGCACGGAAGATCGACGCATCCTGGAGGACAATCGCATGTTGCGGCGGCGGGCTTTTTTGCACGGACGAAGGCGCTCATGAACTTGTCTTTGATCTGCGGTCCGACTGTGTCCGCGTCCAGACCAGCGGCGGTTAGAAACTCGCGGGCTTCTTCCACCTGGTAAATTCGCGTTGGTTCCACGTCGATGGATTCGAAGTTTGCGGCTTGAAGCTTTTGGCGGTATTCGGTTTCCTGCAGAGCGCCGGCGATACAGCCGACCCACAGTTCCATGCTTTTGCGCACTTCGCCAGGCACTTCGCCGCGGATGACTACATCCGAAACGGCGAGGCGACCTCCGGGCTTGAGCACGCGGAAAGCCTCGCGGAGCACGCGATCCTTATCGCCGGAAAGATTGATCACGCAATTGGAAATGATGACGTCGACCGTGTTGTCCGGCAGGGGAATGTTTTCAATCTCGCCTTTCAGGAATTCGACATTTTCCACGCCCGATTTTTTCTGATTTTCCCGGGCCAGCGCCAGCATTTCGTCGGTCATGTCCAGGCCGTACGCTTTGCCGCCGGGAGCTACACGTTTGGCGGAGAGCAACACGTCAATGCCGCCGCCAGAGCCGAGGTCCAGAACGACTTCGCCGGGCTGCAATTTGGCGAGGGCCGTGGGATTGCCGCAACCGAGGGACGCGGCGACGGCATCGGCAGGCAGGGCTTGCTTGTCGCCTTCGTCATACAGGTTGCGCGTGATCGGATCGCAGCCGCTCAGTGTCGCTCCGCCTCCGCAGCATGCCGTTTGGCCTTCGGTTACGCGCCGCGCGGCCGCTCCATACTTTTCCTGCACCGCTTCCTGCATATTTTTTTCGCTCATGGTGATTCCTCGTATCAGGATTTCGAAATTTGGACGATGGCTTCCTCTGGAACCACGCGATTGCGCGTGCAGCATTCTTCGTAGAGGAAGCCGAGAATCTCTTGCAGGGCCCCGGTGTTTGCTTTGTACCAGAGGAAAGTTCCGGCGCGGCGAACATCCACGAGGCCGACGTGGCGCAATTTTTCTAAGTGGTGCGAAAGCGTCGAGCCGGGAATACCCAATTCTTCCTGAAGTTCACCGGCCACCATGCCGGCGGGATGAGCGGAGAGGAGCAGGCGAACGATGCGAAGGCGGGGCTCGGCACCGAGGGCGGCAAAGCGATCGGAGGAGCGGGCGACGAGAAGGGCGTCGGGCTTGAGCATATTTCGATAATTGCAGAAATATAGTTTAATGGCAATAGGTTTTTTGGGGAGCTGTTTTACTTCCGCCCGCGGAGCGCTTCGCGTGCTTCTGCGTTTCGCGACGTCCTTGCTTCTCGCAGAATTTTGCTGATGGGGTTTTGATCGCAAAACCGGCGGCTGGGCCGCCGCACTCCAAAGGTTTCCGAAACCCTTCGTTGGGCCAGAACATCTCATTACTTGGGCCCCATGCTTACTTGCGAAATGCCGCCTTTTTCGCTTTTGACCCCACTCCCCCTGCATGGGATACTTTCTGTTCCTGGATTTTTATGAAGCTAAACCGTTTTGTCTTCGCTTTCGCTCTGGCCGGTGCCTGCGTTTTACCTGCGTTTGGCCAGAATGCTCCCACTGACCCTTTCGCCGGTCCGGCCGGCAAAATGACGCCGCGCGCCGACGCTTATTACAACTTCACGATGGGGCATCTATACGAACTGCAATACGAGCAGACCAGCCAACCGGACTATGCCACCAAGGCCATCGACGCTTACAAGAAGGCGTACGCGATCGATCCAAAGTCTCCAATCATCGGTGAGCGCCTGGCGGAAATGTACTGGAAAGCGCAGCGGGTTCGCGATGCAGTGAACGAAGCGAACGAAATTCTGAAACACGATCCGGACGATCTAGCGACCCACCGTTTGCTGGGAAGGATTTACTTGCGCAGCCTGGGCGACATCAGCGGCTCCGGAGTGCAGACAGAAATGGTGGCGAAAGCGATCACCGAATATGTGCAGGTGCATCGCCTGGACCCCGGCGATCAGGAAGCGTCGTTGTGGCTGGCGCGTTTGTACCGGCTGCACAACGAACCAGACAAAGCCGAGCAAGTGCTGCGGAAAATGTTGGAAGATGATCCGGGCAATGAAGCGGCGGCCGAACAGTTGACGCAGTTGCTTCTCGATGAGAGCAAGGCGGACGAGGCGATCAAGCTTCTGGAAGAGATGACGGCGCAGTCGACTTCCGCGACGCTGTTCGATTTGCTGGGTGACGCGTACACACAGAATCACGATTACGCCAAGGCGGAAGTGGCGTACCGCAAGGCTGTCGATCTCGATCCCACAGAATTAAATCACTTGCGCGGGCTCGGCCAGACGCTGCTCTCCGAGGAAAAGTACTCGGAGGCCCTCACGGTTTATCAGAAATTGATCGATTTGATGCCCGACGATTCTGACAATTATTTGCGGATGGCGCAGATTTACCGCGAACTGCACCAACTGGATAAAGCGGAAGAGAACCTGGTAAAGGCGCGGCAGTACAACCCCGGCAGCCTGGAAGTGCTGTTCAACGAGGCGATGATTTATGAAGCCCAGGGGCGCTACGACGACGCGATTCGGGTTATTTCCGATGCGGTCACGGGAGTAAAGGCGCAGTCCACGGTACAGCCCTCGAACCGGCGGCGGCTCGCGGTACTGTATCAGGAACTCGGGACGCTGTACCGCGACGTGCAGAATTATCAGGCTGCGATTTACACCTTCCAGGAACTGGGGCATTTGGGCGACGAAGAGGACCGGCGCGCGCGTTTGTTGATCATGGAAACGTACCGGCTGGCGAAGGACATGCCAAAGGCGCTGCAGGCCGGCAAAGAAGCTTTGGCCAAGTATCCGGACGATCCGGCGATAAAGTCCAGCTTGGCGTTGCTGCTGGGAGAGAATCAGCAAACCGATGACGCGGTGAAATTGCTGGAGAGCAGCTTGAAGGGAACGGCGGCGGACCGCGATACCTATTTGAATCTTTCGCAGGTGTACGAACAGGGGCGGCGCTATCCAGAAGCGGAACAGGCTGCGCGCAAAGCGGAGTCCCTGGCGAGCGAGCCGCAGGATAACGAAATTGCGTGGCTATTGCTCGGAGCGGTATACGACAAGCAAAAGCAATACGACAAAGCCGAGGAAGAATTCAAGAAGGCGCTGGACGTAAATCCGAAGAACGCGCAGGTGCTGAACTATTACGGCTATATGCTGGCGGACCGCGGCGTGCGGCTGGACGAGGCACATGACCTGATTCAGCGCGCGGTCGATCAGGAGCCATTTAACGGTGCGTATCTGGACAGCCTCGGCTGGGTCTATTTCAAGCAAAACAAACTGGAAGAAGCGGAAGCGATGCTGCGTAAAGCGGTGGAACATGAACCACGCGATCCGACCATTCGCCTGCACCTCGGCGATGTGCTTGCCAAACAGGGGCGCATGGACCTTGCCGCCGTCGAGTGGGAAAAATCCCTGAACGAATGGCACCGCTCCTTGCCCGCGGACCTAGAAAGCGATAAAGTCGCGGAAGTCGAGAAGAAGCTCAACCAGGTGAAGCACCGCGTGGCGCAGAAAACGCCAGCCACCGACGCCAAACCCTAACAAACTGCATGCGAGAAATTCGAATCCCCGCGTTCGCAAAAGTAAATCTGTGCCTGGACGTGCTAGGGAAGCGCGCCGATGGATACCACGAGCTGCGCACCATCTTTCACACTGTAACGCTGCAAGACACTTTGCGCTTTCGTCCGCGGAGCGCGCAGGGCATCGAGCTGCACATCGAGGGAAATGAACAACTCTCGCAGGAAGCGGCGGAGAAGAATCTGGTGTATCGGGCCGTGGATGCGTTGCGGCGCGAATTGAAAATTCGTCCGGGCGTGGAAATTTTGCTACAGAAGAAGATTCCGGCCGGACGCGGGCTTGGCGGAGGCTCGAGCGATGCGGCGGCGGCGCTGCTGGGCTACTTGCAATTCACGGGCAAGAAGATCGGATCAGTGCGGCTGATGGAGATTGCGGCCGGGTTGGGCGCGGATGTCCCGTTTTTCCTGCTGGGTGGACGGGCACTAGGCATCGGAAAGGGCGACGAGATTTACCCGTTGCCGGACATTCCGAAGCTGACATTGCTGATTGTGTCCCCCAGAGACATTCACGTGCCAACGCCGGATGCGTACCGCTGGCTGCATGCGCCGGAACTGGCTTCGTTGACAAAATTCGCTGCGAACCATAAACTATTTAAGTTCTGTGCTCTGTGCTGGAGTGCGCAGGGAGAGCGGCTCTCGAACGATTTCGAAGAGGCGGTCTTCCGGCGGCATCCCCGACTGAATAAAATCCGTCGGGCATTACTCCAGGCAGGGGCGTCAGAAGCCTTGCTGGCTGGTAGCGGTTCGGCGGTGTTTGGAGTATTCCCGAGCCCAGCAAAGGCGCGCCGAGCCGTTGTCGGGTTCCCGCACGACCAGGCCTTTCTTTGCGAGACGATTTCGCGAAGCAGGTACGCGCGAAAGATGAAAATCGCGATGGTGGTGTGACCTGCAGCGTCCTCTGGTGTTCTGACGTTCCTGATTCCACTCGGTTCAGATCCGGCCAAGCCTGAAATAGTGTCATCGCAGAGCGGTGACGCGTGTGAGTCTGTCGTGAATGACGAACGATTCAAAATTTTCAGTGGGACCGCGAACCCGGTGCTGGCGGGAGAAATCTGCAAGCATCTGGACGTGCCATTGGGCAAGGCGTTGCTCGGACGCTTCAGCGACGGCGAGATCTATTTTCAGATTCTGGAGAACGTGCGCGGCGCGGATGTGTTCGTGGTGCAGCCGTGCTCCTATCCGGTGGACAACCACCTGCTGGAGTTGCTGCTGATGATCGACGCGTTCAAGCGCGCGTCGGCATGGCGCATCACCGCGGTTCTGCCGTATTACTGCTACGCGCGTCAGGACCGCAAGGATAAGCCGCGAGTTCCGATCTCCGCGAAGCTGGTAGCGGACTTGCTGGAAACGGCGGGTGCCAGCCGGGCGTTAACGCTGGATTTGCACGCGCCGCAGATTCAAGGATATTTCGACGTGCCGGTGGATCACTTGTATGGCTCGCCGGTGCTGGTGGATTACTTCCGGCACAAGAAGTTGCCGAATTTGACGGTGGTTTCGCCGGACGCGGGCGGTGTGGAACGCGCAAGAGCATTTGCGAAGAAACTGGATGCGCCGCTGGCGATCGTGGACAAACGCCGCGTGGACCTGGATGTGACGGAAGTGATGAACCTGATCGGTGACGTGAAGGGACGCAGCACGCTGATCGTGGACGACATTATCGACACCGCGGGAACGCTGGTGAAGACGGCCGACGCGCTGATCCGCGAAGGCGCCACGCAAGTTTTCGCCGCGTGCACACATGCGATCCTTTCCGGCCCGGCCGTGGACCGCATCGAGAATTCGAAGATCACGGAAGTTGTGGCGACCGACTCGGTTCCGGTTTCGGAAGCAGCGCGGAATTTGAAGAAGCTGAAGATTTTGAGTGTTGCGGACCTGCTCGCCCGCGGCATTCGCTCGATTCATGAGGAGACTTCGATCAGCGAGCTGTTTATTTAATTGATCCGGCGGAAGTTTGCGCCGGAAGAGATTTCAGGGAAGGAAAGAAGCTATGGCAGACATTATCGTACAAGGGGCGCCGCGCACTTTGCGGGGCAAAAATGAAGCGCGGCGTTTGCGGGTGACCGGAAGCGTGCCAGCGACGCTGTATGGAGGCAAGGGCGAAGCGCTCGCGCTGGCGGTGAACACCAAGCAGGTGACCGCGATCCTGAGGTCGGAGTCCGGACATAACACACTGTTCCAGGTGGAATTCGCCGGGAAGCAAGAGCCGGCGATCGTGAAGGACTGGCAGGTCGATCCAGTTTCGGGGCGTCTGTTGCACGTGGACCTTTTGCGCGTGGCGATGGACGTTCGCATGCGCGTGAAGGTGCCGGTACACACATTTGGCGATCCGACCGGCGTGAAGGTGCAAGGCGGCGTGTTCGAAGTGGTTACGCGCGAAGTGGAAGTGGAATGCTTGCCTGCGGACATCCCGACGGAGTTCAAGGTGGACGTGAGCAACCTGGTGCTGAACCAGAGTTTGCGCGCGAGCGAGTTGCCGATCGACAAGAACAAGATCAAGTTGATCACCGATGCCAACACAGTGTTGGCGCACGTTGTGACTTTGCGCGTCGAGGAAGAGAAGCCCGCGGAAGTTGCGGCGACGGGAACAGTGCCGGCCGAGCCGGAAGTCATCAAGAAGGGCAAGAAGGAAGTGGAAGGCGAGGAAGGCGAGGAAGGCGCCAAGGGCGGCGAAAAAGCGGAAAAGCCGGAAAAGAAGAAGTAATTCTTTTTCGCGCGACTCGCTGCGGACTCTATGCGGCTCATTGTTGGCCTTGGCAATCCGGGCCCGGAATATCAGTGGACGCCGCATAACCTCGGTTTCCTGGCTGTGGATGAACTTGCCAACCGTAACGGGATTCGGGTGGAGCGTCCGGAAGCGCAGGCGCTGGTCGGGCTGGGGAAAGTGGCGGGGAAGGAAGTGATCCTTGCCAAGCCGCAAACGTACATGAACCTCAGCGGCAATTCCGTGGGCCGGCTGATGGACAAGTACGAAGTGAAACTGGCGGAGTTGCTGTTGATGTTCGACGAGCGGGATTTGCCGTGGGGCATGATCCGCATCGGAGAACGCGGCAGTCCGGGAACACATAACGGGGCGAAGTCGGTCACGAGCGCGGTGGGCACACAGGATTTCGCGCGCTTGCGGCTGGGAGTTGGCCCGGATCATCCGGTGGGTGATTTAGCGGCGTATGTGCTGCGGCCAATGAAGAAGGGCGAGTTGGAAGGGGTTGCGGAAATGCTGGTGACCGCAGGCGATGCGGTGGAGATGATTCTGACGCAAGGCATCGCGGCGGCCATGAACAAGTTCAACCGGCGAGTGCCGCCGCCGGAAGAGAAGTAACGGCAAGCAAAACGCCGGACGCAGCGGGAGAGATATTTCCGGGCTGAACACCTGGAGCAGGAAGAGACGAAACGAGGTCATTATGGAAGAACGTTTGTACGATCTGGTCTTCATTATTCGCCCGGCAACGCCGGAAGAGGAAATCAAGAAAGTGCTCTCGACGCTGGAGCACGCGTGCACGGAAAAGGGCGCGAAGGTAGAGAAGGCGGAGACTTGGGGCACGCGCAAGCTGGCCTACAAGGTGATGAAGCACCGCGAAGGAATTTATTTCTACCAGCAGGTGCGCACGGGCAACAGCGAGCTGGTGCATGAACTAGAGCGCCGTTTGGGCGTGCTGGACGCGGTGATCAAGTACCAGACGGTGCGTCTGGACGAAGATCTGAAGCGCCAGAAGAAGCTGGTGCACAAGCGCGAGCTGCGCGCTGCGCGGCGCCCGCGCCGCACGGCTCCTCCGGCGGCCCCGTCAACGCCGGCACCGGCACCCGTGGCCGAAAACACACAGGCGTAATTTCGTGCAGGTTTGAAGAGTTTGGGTTGGAGCGCGCCGCGGCAGATGCCCGGTGCGACATCGGAAAGGTAGGAAGGTATGTCAGAGGAACAGAAGCAAGCGCAGGCTCCCGCGGCAACGGCCGTACGTGAAGGCGGCGACAGCGGCGCGAGTGCGCCTGCGGCGCCAAGCGGTCCGGGTGGACCGGGCGGGCAAGGCGGCCAGGGCGGACGGCGCGAAGGCGGGCATTCTGCCGGAGGCGGTGGAGGTCGTCGTGAAGGTGGCCCCGGTGGCGGAGGTGGCGGGCGCCGTGAAGGCGGTCCGGGTGGTCCCGGAGGTCCGGGCGGACCTGGGGGACCGCGCCGCGGCAAGCGGCAGTATTTCCGCAAGAAGAAAGTTTGCAAGTTCTGCGTCGAGAAGATGGACTTCATCGACTACAAGCGCGCGGACATTCTTTCGCAGTTCGTGCAGGAACGCGGCAAGATTCTGCCTCGCCGGATGACCGGAGTTTGCTCACGGCACCAACGCTGGCTTGGCGTGGCCATCAAGCGCGCGCGCAACATCGCGTTGCTGCCGTTCGCGGGAAGCGCGGCGGGAACGCAGGCGCCTCGCGCGGTTGAGGCTCCGAAAGCCTAAATTTCGAAAAACGGCCCGCCTCGCCCATCGACAGGGCAAAAACGGCGGGCCCTAAAAAACTTTTCAGGAGATTCGTTATGCAGATTATTCTTCAGGAAGACGTTGAAAAGCTGGGGCACCGCGGAGACGTGGTTACCGTGAAGCCCGGCTATGCGCGCAATTTTTTGCTGCCAAACAAGCTTGGTGTGGAAGCGACGGCGGGCAACATGAAGGCGCTCGAGCGCATTCGCGGCGCGTTGGCGAAGAAAACCGCCACGGAGCTGGATGCCGCCGGCAAGCAAGCGGAGCTATTGCGTGGGGTTTCGGTGAAGTTCACGCGGAAGACCGGCGAAAACGACCAGATGTTCGGGTCGGTTACCAGCGGCGATATCGCGGATGGACTGAAGGCGCAAGGGTTCACGGTCGACAAGCGCCAGGTACAGCTTGGCGAACCGCTGAAATCGCTCGGCGAATTCCCGGTCACTGTGAAGGTGTTCCGCGATGTGACGGCAGAGATCAAGGTCCACGTCGATAAAGAAGTGTAATTTCGGGGAAGCGGTTCGATTTTCACTGGGGCACGCGTGGCGTGCCCCTTTTTGTTTATGACTAAGGGAGGGCGCCCACATGACCCGCCATGGCCAGTCGGTTCATGAAATGTCGTGAGATGTCGCAGTATCGGTGGAAATGCCTCTGCGCTCATGCACTATTTCCGCGATGCGTGTAAAGGGAACGCGCAGATCCTCATGAAAAAGTTTTGCAGAGATTTCCTTCGCGATTCACAGGAGGTCCAATTGACCGCCGCATGTTTTTGCGAGAACCTTTGACTACGCTTGTGAAATGAAGTGCAGGCAGTTTGGCCGCTATTGGAAATGGCGTTGCCAATGTGTTAGCAGTGTGTTATTACTAGCCAAGATAGCGAAAGTAAGGCGAAATTTCCTGGAACTATGCCCGTCGACCCCACTCTTGAACGCCCATTGCCGAATAATCTGGAGGCCGAGCGCTCCATCCTGGGCGCAATTCTTCTGGACAACAACGCGCTGAACACCGCGATTGAAGCGCTGAAGGCCGAGGATTTCTTTCTTACGCAGCACCGGCACGTGTTCCAGCAGATGATTACGCTGGGCGAGGCGCAGCAAGCAATCGATCTGGTGACGCTGACGGAGGAACTGCATCGCGTTGGCGAACTGGAGGCTGCGGGTGGCGCGCCATATCTGGCCAGCCTGATCGATGGTGTGGCGCGAGTTTCGAATGTGGAGCATTACGCGCGCATCGTGAAGGAAAAGGCGATGCTGCGCAATCTGATTCACGCCACGCATAACATCCAGCAGCGCGCCTTTGAGGGAGAAGAAGGCGCGGACGCGATCCTGGACGGCGCGGAATCCAGTATTTTTGCGCTGGCGGAAGATCGCGTGAAAGCGGGATTGCTTCCGATCAAGGAAATCGTTCGCGAAAATTTCGACCGCCTGGAAAAAATCTTTCGCGAAGGCAAGAGCATCACCGGAATTTCCACCGGCTATGGCGAACTGGACAAATTGCTCTCGGGCTTGCAGCCGTCGGAACTGATCATTCTGGCCGCGCGGCCTTCGCAGGGAAAAACGGCACTGGCGCTCAATCTTGCGGAGAACATCGCAATTCGCGCCGGATTGCCGGTGGCGGTGTTCAGCCTGGAAATGTCCAAGGAGTCGCTGCTGCAGCGCCTGGTGGCTTCGGTGGCCCAGGTGGATGCGCACAAATTCCGGTCCGGGCATCTGAGCCGCGAAGACTGGAAGCGCATGACGGAAGCGCTGAGCACAATTTCGTCTTCGCCACTGTGGGTGGATGACGCGGGCTCGACGAGCGTGCTCGAAATTGGGGCCAAGGCTCGGCGGCTGAAGCGGGATAAAGGCTTGTCTTTGCTGGTGGTGGATTACCTGCAGCTGATCAGCGGACGGGGACGATTTAATTCGCGCCAGGAAGAAGTGGCCAGCATTTCCCGCGGATTAAAGGGTCTCGCAAAGGAATTGCAGATACCGGTGCTGGTGCTCAGCCAGTTGACGCGCGCACCGGAACGCGATGAACGCGGACCGCAACTTTCCGACCTGCGCGAATCGGGCGCCATCGAACAGGACGCGGACGTCGTGATGTTCATCTACCGTCCCAACTTCTTCAACCTGAATGCCACGCCGGAAGAACGAGACATGGCGGATATTCTGATCGCCAAGCAGCGCAACGGTCCAACCGACAAGGTGAAATTCGTGTTCCGCAGCCGGCTGACCCGTTTCGAAGAAGCCGCGCCGGACGCATTTTCACAATTTGCTGGCGGCGAGGAGATGTAGTTCGGGGACACGGCGCGTCAGAGAAGCCACAGAAATTCGCCGGGATTAATAGGGAAAGTGCGGAGCAGGCAGAGAGCATACTTTCGAATCGAAGTACAACCCATATCGATTCAATAGGTTGTAGATCGCGCGTGCCGCACAAGGTCGCGGCTGATTTCTGCGGCTGCACTGGCCGCAAACGTGCTCGCTTGGCTGTTGTCTTTCTCGCAGCGTGCTTTTGGAAGGCGCGCGCGAATGCCGTACACTAGATTTTTGCGGAAAATTTCATGTCCAGAACCACAAAAAATCCTGTCGAATTCATTGGACGCCCGGTGTGGGCGGAAGTATCGCTCAGCGCGCTGCGGCAAAATTTTGAAGCGATCCGCGATTATGTGAACCCGCCGGCGGAAAGGCGTAAAACTCCACGCAAGGTTCTTTCTGTTGTGAAAGGCAACGGATATGGGCACGGGGGGCCGGAAGTATCCAAGGCACTCGAAAAGTTTGGGTCTGACTGGTTCGGAGTTGCTTCCGCCGGAGAAGGAATGGAACTGCGCAAAGCGGGCGTTCGCAAGCCGGTTCTTGTGCTGGGCGGTTTCTGGCCGGGCGAAGAAAAAAATCTGATCGAGTACAACTTGACGCCAGCGATTCACCGCTGCGAGCATCTCGCGCTCTTCAATGCCGCCGCCGCAAAAGCGCGGAAACGCCACGTGGCTATTCACCTGAAGGTTGACACGGGCATGAACCGGCTGGGGCTTTCGCCAACGGACATGGATTGTTTCGCGAACCAGTTGGCCAAGTGCAAGCATCTGGAACTTGGCGGCACCTTCACGCATCTTGCTTCTTCCGAAGTGCTGACCGATACGCCGATAGGCCACCAGACAGCGGAACAGTTGGAGCGCCTGCACGGGGCCATCGATCGCTTGCGGGTGCTGGGCGTTTCTCCGGGAATCGTGCACATCGCCAACAGCGCGGCTATTGCGGCGCGGCCGGAGAGTTGGGCGGACATGGTGCGTCCGGGAGCGCTTCTCTACGGTTACCATCCAGGATTCGACCCGATGGAACGGCGCTTCGAATTTGAAACGAAACTCTCGCTGCGTCCGGTGATGAGTTTGCGCGCGCGCCTGGTGAATGTACGCTCGGTGGCGAGCGGCGCGAGTGTGGGTTACAACGCGAGTTGGGTGGCGAAGCGGCCTTCGGTCATCGCCGTTCTCTCCGCGGGTTACGGAGACGGGATCCATCGTTCGCTCGGCAATCGGGGCACCGTTGCGATTCGCGGTTACGTTGCACCGATCGTCGGGATCGTGTCCATGGATGTGGTGATGCTGGATGTTACCGACGTGCCGGACGTAGCTATCGGAGATGTTGCGACGGTGTATGGAAGCGACGGCAGCAACGTTTACCCCGCAAATGTGGTGGCGCGCAGCATCGGCACGGTCACTTCCGACCTGATTTCCGGCGTTAGCCGCCGGGTGAAGCGTTTCTACCTTCCGTAAGTTCGTGGCGGCCTCGAAACCGACAACTTTTTCTTTCGCTTGACTAGAGCCTGACCCGAGGAGTATACAGTTGACCACGTTAACTGCTCGGGTACGATTTGATGCCGGGAATTTTGGTGTCATTTCATCAGAGCGAACGAATCCCGCTGGATGGCGAGGTCTCGTGGGACAAGGCAAGTTCCATCGTAAAAGCAGTGTGCCGCAAAATTCGACTTCTTATCCTGGTGCAGTTCCTGGAATTGTTTCTGGCACGCCGGAAAAGCCCTCAAACCATGCCTTCCTCGGGCGCGGGTGGGATTTCTGGGCCATGCGGCTGGCGTTGATTGGCGCCACGTGCGTCGTCTGCTACAGCCTCGGTCCCTTTGGAATGCACGGTCTGCCCGCGGCCGGGTTGGGCTTCCTGGTGGCCATGATCATTCTGCTGGCGGAATTGCGGTTGCGCCGCGCGGAGATCAGCGGGCTTGTGGCGGGAACAGTCGGTGCGGTCCTTGGCCTGCTCGCGTCCCTGCTTCTTACGATGGTGATCTCTCGCACTGCGGAACCGGAACCCACGAAGTCCTTCCTGGAATTCACCTCACTGTTTGCCTTCGGTTATCTCGGCCTGGTTGTGGGCTCTTCCAAGGGAAAAGCCCTGCGCCACATTCCTTTGCCGAGCTCAGTGGAACTTCCCGCGCCCACGTTGCGCGGCGTGAAATTGCTGGATACCAGCGCGCTGATCGATGGACGCATCGCCGATATTTGCGAGACGCATTTTCTGGATGGCACGCTGGGCATTCCGCGCTTTGTGTTGCACGAATTGCAGCAAGTGGCGGACTCGTCGGACTCCTTGAAGCGCCAGCGGGGTCGCCGGGGGCTGGAAGTGATCGAACGCATGAAGAAAATGCCCTGGCTGGACCTGCAGATTCTGGATGAGGACGTTCCCGGCACATCCGCGGTGGATCAGAAACTGGTGGAACTGGCGCGCTCTTCGGGCTCAAAAATTGTAACCAATGATTTTAACCTGAATAAAGTTGCGAGAGTGCAGGGAATTTCGGTTCTGAATGTAAATGAATTGGCCAACGCGATGAAGCCCGCGGTGCTGCCGGGCGAATCGATGCGCGTTCTAATCCTGCGCGAAGGCAAGGAATCCACGCAGGGTGTCGCATATCTGGATGATGGAACGATGGTGGTGGTGGATGGAGCGCGGCGTCACATCAACCGCACGATCGACATTGTGGTTACATCCACGCACCAGACTCCGGCGGGAAAGATGATCTTTGGCCGTACCGAGGAGCGCGCGGATTCTTCCGCGACGCGTGTGGCCACGGGAGGCAGTGTTCCGGAACCCACGGCAGGCTCGGTCGCATCGCGATTTGAGGAGTGTCCGCCGCCTTATGCGGGTCAAGAACCGCAATAGCGAACGAAATGGCACCGCTGAGCGTTGTGCCTTACTCGATATCGGCCAGGATTTCTCTTCCAGGCTCGCCTTGAGGTACACTCTCCTTTCTGCAACCCGGACTTAAGCCGCCAGGACTCTGCTTCAGCCGGACTGCTTTCATCCTATGAGTGCAATTGCCGCCATTTTACCCGCTGCCGGTCTCGGCACGCGCATGGGCCACGAGACGCCGAAGCAATTTCTGGAACTCGATGGGGTGCCCATCGTGATTCACACTTTGCGGCGCATCGCGGCGTGCCCGCTAATCAGCCACATTATTGTCGCCACTCGAGCGGAAGTCGTGGAGCGACTGGATGCGCGCATCCGCGAGGAAAAGTTTAAGCAAGACGTGCGCGTGGTGAAGGGGGCGGACTCCCGTCAGGGGTCGGTGAGCCAAGCGCTGAAGTATATTCCGGAAGATACGGAGTTAGTGGTCGTGCACGACGCGGTACGGCCGTTCGTTACCGTTGAGCAAGTCACGCGAGTGATTGAGGAAGCGCGCCGGTGCAAAGCCGCGATTCTGGCCATTCCCGCGATGGACACGGTGAAGGAAGTGAAGCGCGCCAGTTTGCCGGAAGATGTTGCGTTGATTACCGCGACGATTCCGCGGGAGCGCGTGGTGCTGGCGCAAACTCCGCAGGTTTTCGAAACGCAGCTTTTGAAACAGGCGTTCGCGGATGCGGAAGTGGATGGCGTGAACGCGTCCGACGAGGCAGGGCTTGTCGAAAAACTTGGCCACGAAGTACACGTCGTGCAGGGCTCCGAGCGCAACATTAAGATCACCAAGCCCGCGGACATGGACCTGGCGCGTTTTTATCTCCACGCTGAGCAAAAAAAGGCATGAGCTCGCGCTGCGGGATTGGCTATGACCTGCACCGGCTGGCCGAAGGGCGCAAGCTGATCGTTGGCGGGATCGAAGTGCCTTTTGATAAGGGACCCGTGGGCCATTCGGATGGCGATGTTCTGGCACACGCATTGTGCGATGCGCTTTTGGGCGCGGCGGGATTGGGCGACATCGGCACGCACTTTCCGGACAACGATCCGAAATGGAAAGGCGCGAACAGCCTGCTGTTTCTTGAGCACGCGCGTAAACTTCTGGACGATAAACATTTTATTATCGAGCACATCGATGCGGTGGTGATTCTGGAGCGTCCGAAGCTGGGGCCGCATTTCCCGAAGATGAGAGAAGCGCTTGCCAAAGCGATTGGCGTGACAGCGGAGAAAATTCACCTGAAGGCCAAGACCAACGAGGGCGTGGACGCGGTAGGGCGCGGCGAAGCGATTGCCTGCCACGTGGTGGCCACACTAACGCTGTAGCGCGAGTTGAGTTTGCCAGCCCTTTTCCGATACGCAGCCTTGATCAAGAATAGGCATTAAACTCGTTCCATGATGCCGTCCGAGCACATTTCACATCATCCCCCGAGAGAAAATTTATTTTCGGCGGACGATGTTCGGAAAATTCTGAGCGAACGCAGATGGCTATCCGGTGATCCCTCCGCGGAGCAGTTGGCGTTTTGCGAACGAGCCGCTACTCTGCTTGGCCCTCAGGCTCCGGATGCCGATGAACTTGCCGAGCTGTTGTCTCTGATTTTTCATTACGATGCGGCGACGATATTGCAAACCGTGGAAGCGCACGCGGTGCTGGCGCGTACCGGAGCGCGCGAAGTGGTACGGCAACTTGCACTGTTTTTGCTCGATCCCGTGCCGTTCGACTCCGAGAGATTCAAGGAAGTGGTAACGCTGCTGAAGGAGAAGTTCGATTTGCGGAGCCGCGATTTGTTTCATCCGCTAAGGCTCGCGCTGGCTGGGCGTTCGGGCGAAGGGGAACTGGATCGAGTGGTTCTTTTGCTGGAAGAAGCGGCGGCGGTTTCGTTTGCTGTGCAGGTGAAGCCGGCGAGAGCGCGTATTCTGGAATTTTGCGCCGCGGTTGATTAGGGTGGCCCGCTCTTGGAGTTGGGTGACCGGATCGGTTGAGATTCTTCGTCGCAAATGGCGCTCCTCAGGATGACAACGCGTGGCGAGCGGGGAGTGAGTTGCCATGTAGAGGATGGCGCGGCAAGTTCGGTGTGGGCAACTTTCAAGTTTTGGGATTCGACTGTAGACTTTGGATTCATGGACCGACTTACGGGAATTCATGCCGTTCGCGAAGCATTGGAAGCGGGAAGTGCGTTCGACCGCATCGTGATTGCGAAAGGGCGGCAGGACACGCGCGTGGAGGAAATCGTGCAACTGGCGCGCGGACGGGGCATCGCGGTGCGCTTCGAAGAGCGCGGGCAACTCGATCGACTGGCCAACACGCGCGATCATCAAGGCGTGGTAGCCATGGTTGCCGCGCGCGCACCCGCCACGCTAGAAGACATCATCGCGAACGCCAATCAATCGAAAGGGCAGCAGGGCCTGATCGTGCTGCTCGACGGCGTGGAAGATCCGCACAATTTGGGCGCGATTGTTCGCACGGCGCTGGCTGCCGGTGCGCATGGCGTGGTGATCCCGGAGCGGCGGGCCGTCGGTCTGACGGATACGGTTGCGCGTGCATCCGCGGGCGCGCTTGCGCATTTGCCAGTAGCGAAGGTGACGAACCTGGCGCGAGCCATGGAAGATTTGAAAAAGGCTGGTTATTGGCTGGTGGGGCTGGACGAAGCCGGAGAGAAAACCTACTCCGAGGTGGACTACACGACGCCGACGGGGATCATCATGGGCGGAGAAGGGAACGGGTTACACGAGCTTACGCGGAAGCGCTGCGATTTCGTGGTGTCGCTGCCGACGACGGGGCCGGTAAAATCGCTAAATGTTTCTGTGGCCACGGGAGTTGTGTTATTCGAGGCGCTGCGGCAGAGGCGAGCGCCTAAACGGTAGTGCGTGGATCGCGCCGGAGGGTGTGTGGTGAGTGATGCGGCACCGAAAAAGCGGCGGCTGGGCCGCCGCACTCCAAAGCTGCTACTTGTCGTAGCGAATCAGGGAAAACACGTCGAGGCCGGGTAGCTTGGCTCGACCGGCGAGAAATGTAAGCTCGACCGCAAAGGCCGCGCCTTCGACTATGCCACCTTGCGAACGGATCAACTGCACCGCGGCGGCCGCCGTGCCTCCGGTGGCAAGCAAATCATCGCAGAGCAGCACGCGTTGGCCCTTTTGAATCGCGTCTTCATGGATTTCCAGCGAATCCGTGCCGTACTCCAGCGCGTAGGAAACCTTTGCCACTTTCGCGGGAAGTTTCTTCGGCTTGCGCACCGGAACGAAACCGGCTCCCATACGGTAGGCCAGAGCGGGAGCAAGAATAAAGCCGCGCGCCTCGATTCCCACGACGAGATCAATCGTATGTCCGTCGTAGTGTCCGCAAAGCTGATCGATCAAACCACGAAAACCTGTTTTGTCCTTCAACAATGTGGTCAAGTCATAGAACAAAATTCCGGGTTTCGGATAATCCGGCACTTCGCGGATTAGTTTCTTCAGATCGTCCATGCGAACGGCTCCTCGTCAAATGGTGGTTTCGATGATGAAATTGCCCCGATATTTGTCATCCGGATGGTCCGGTTCCTCGCGGACATCCGTAACGCGAGCCAGCATCGGCCCTTTTTCCAGAGCGAAGCGCAACTGCTTCAGCTTTTCGGGAGCGCCGATGGCGAACACTTCCACATTGCCATCACGCCGGTTGCGCACATAGCCATCCACTCCCAGTTTTCCGGCGACATGCTCGACGTAATTGCGAAAGCCAACACCATGCACACGTCCAGAGACAATGTACCGTCGAGCCAGAACCTCTTGCTTCACAGTGCTTTCAGTTTAGCAAAGAGAAACGAGTTTGTTGCAAGCCGCGCAGCGCGAGGAGTAACTCGCAGAACAAAATAGGCGAACGCGAGAACGCGGATGTAGAATGACCACCCGAGGCGGCGAACCACCCGCTGCATCGCATCTAAGGAAATATGGCTGATCACCTATCGCGTTTTCTTCGCGCTTTGCATCCGATGCGTTTGCTCGTTCAGGCTGTGAGCATTTCTGTTTTGCTGGCGCCGGTTCTTCTTGCGCAGGATCAAGCGCCCGGGCCCATGGCACCGCCTCCGGAACATCATGTAACGCGTATCGAGGGCGTGGCCGAACCGGTTGCGCCGCCGTCTTTGCCGCCCGCTCAAATTATCCAGGCCTTCACCAAAAAAGAAGAGCTGTATCAAACGACGCGACCACAGTTCGCTTACCGAAAAACAATTCGCATCCAGGAGTTTGGCCCGGATGGCAGCCCGAGCGGCGAATATACGGCCACTTACGATGCGGTGCGAACCGCGGATGGCAAGCTTTACGAGAAAGCTATCTCTGCTCCCTTGTCGAACCTCCAGTATCTTTCCTTTGAGCCGGAGGACGCGCAAGCGCTTACGCGCATTCCTGCGTACCCGGTGACCGCGAGCCAGCTTTCCAAGTACGACGTGAAATATCTGAACACGGAAAAAATAGACGAGATCGATTGCTACATTTTTCAAGTTTCGCCCCGCACGCTGGAACGGCAGCATGCGCTTTTCGACGGGATCATCTGGGTGGACGAGAAATATCTGGAAGTAGTGAAAACGTACGGCAAATGGGTAACCGATCTTGGCGCCATTCAGCCGCCCACACTGCCCTTCGGCATGTTTGAAACGTACCGGGAAAATGTTGACGGAAAATACTGGTTTCCTGATTATGCGCGGGCCGATGGAGTGTACAAGATGAAGGACCGCGACATCCCGATTCGCGTGATCATCAAGTGGAGCAATTTTAAACCGTTCGCGGCGGTGGCCACGACGACGCCCGCGCCTTCGCCGGCTCCCGCTGCCCCTGCCACGCCGCCTGCGGCTAAGCCGTGATTGAGGATGACAGTGCGTGGTGGGTGGCTAGAGGGAATCGTTTGTTGCGATTACTGCGAGTCCCTGGCTAGTTAGCTTCTGCTTGTCTTTTCGCTCAGGCGATTGATCAAGGCGGGCAAATCTGCCAATTTTTTCAATAGGAATTCGGGCTTGGCGGCGCGCAACCGTTTCTCGGTTGGGAACGGCCCTAAAACCGCGATTGCCGGCATTCCCACGGCGCGAGCCATCTCCAGATCTTCCGGTGTGTCTCCGACGTACACGCACTGGTCCGGCTGCAATTTCAACTGGAGCAGAGCCATTTGCAAGGGAGCGGGATGCGGCTTCTTCTCCGGAGTGTCGCCGCCGCAGACCCGCGCACGAAAGGTGCGTGTGAGTTCGAATTCGCGCAATTGCCGGGAAACACGTTTGCGGTCGCCGCTGGTCACCAGGGCCAAGGTGTGGCGCCTGGCGAGCCGGCGCAGCACGCGCCGCGCCCCGGTAACGAGCTTGGAGGGATGTTTGGCGTAGTGGACTCTCCAGAGATCGTTCGCCTTGTCCCAACTGCCTTGCGGGATACCCGCGGCGCGATAGACCTTATACCAATCCGGCGAATAGTGGAGTTCGAGCTCCTTCAATCCCCAGCCCAAGCCGAATTCGCGGAACATGCCCAGATAAGCCTGGGAATCGGCGTGGTAGGAATCAATAAGCGTGCCGTCCCAGTCAAACAGCACAGCGGCCAAGGGACTTTTTACGGGCATATCTGCAGATTACCAGAAGTAAGTGAAGGAATGCGTTGTAGGGGAGAGAGCCGAATCAGTCTACCGGACTCCAGCTGGGAACGTTGTCGTCGCGATCGAAGGCGAAATCGTCAAAACTAGCTGCAATGCCATGCCATCCCGGCATATTTGCGGCTTCGGTGCGCTCGACGGTCGCTCGGGAAGAGACCACCACGTTTCCATAACCCAGGGGGCGGCTGACCAGCACGATATCCAGCTCGATAGCGGTACCGGGTGCCAAAGCTTTTGGGCAAAGAAAAAACACGCCCGAGGAACTGATGTCCCGTGTCACCAGGGTGACCGGAAACTCTTCCTTGTGGCCTGCGACGCTCCGGAGCTTTAAAGGCAGCCGCAATGCAGCGCGCGGACGTTCACGGTGCTCCAGGTGCACCCCGACGGCATGCGTGGGGACGCGAACAAAGCGCCTGGGCTGCGTTTTTCTCAGCAAGGGCATCACTCGGAGCTTCGGAGACTCGGGCATCGCGGCCGGTTGTTCCTGAACAACGGGTGCCGCGGAGGCCTGAGCCACCGGTTCAGACTGTTTGATTAGATTCTTATAAGCTAACGCGCGGTTGTTAGCACTCATCTCGCCCCTCAGTGAGATGAAACACTCAAAAGACCCAATTTGGTGGTCCTATTACTCGATCCCTGACCATTCCCCGTGAAGATGTTGGGCTGCCAACATGCCATTACAGGGAGACAGTGTCAACCCGTGGAAAAAAGGGGAAGTGTCCTAAATCCAAACACTTCGTAATGGTACCGCAACTTCTTGGGGCAGTTGCTGCCGCGGGGTGCTCCATTGTGGTTATGTTGCTTGAGGGAAGGCGGATAGTTTCGATTTTTAACAAAGTACCCGGCCAGTCGACGAATGCTACCTCGCCATCCGCAAGGCCGTCCCATCCACACGCTTGTGCTCGTCGGGCGAAGCCAGAGTTTTTGCAGCATTTCCGCCACAAATTTGGCGTCCGAAATCGGATAGATTGCTCCAGGAGAGAGCGGTAGTCTATGGCCATGAAAACGCGGCAACGCAAATCGGCATCCGCAAGCATCACGCCGCAAGCCGCGAAGCGCTACTGGCAAGCCACACTGCATCGCGATGCGCGCGCGGATGGATCATTTTTCTTCGCAGTGCGATCCACGCAGATTTATTGCCGGCCGTCGTGTCCGGCGCGGCGTCCGCTGCGGCGAAACACGGTTTTCTTTCGCACCCCGCAAGATGCGGAAAAAGAAGGATTCCGGCCATGCGAGCGTTGCCGCCCGAAGCAGCAGGATTCAGCCATTGTATTGGTGCAGCGGGTTGCAGCGGTCCTGGCTAACACCGAGCAGGAATCGCTTCGTCTGGCTTCCCTGGCGGCGCAAGTGAATTCTTCCCCGGCACAATTGCGCCGCGCGTTTCGCCGGGCGACCGGTTTATCGCCGAAGGAATTTCAGCAAGCATTTCGTTTGCGACGGTTCAAGCAGATGTTGCGTAATGGCAGCAGCGTCACGGATGCGTTGTACGCCTGCGGTTTTGGATCGTCCAGCCGTTTGTATGAAAAAACCAATGCGCATCTGGGCATGACGCCGGCGTCTTATCGAAAAGGAGGAGCGGGAATGGAAATCAAATATACGGTTGCGAATACGTCTTTGGGAAAAGTGTTGGTGGGGGCGACGGAACGGGGCGTTTCCGCGGTTTATCTGGGAGAAAACGAGAAGGCGTTGGTTGACGAATTGCGGAAAGAGTATGCGAACGCGGAGATCGCGCGCGCCGAGCATGGCCATGAGAGTTGGTTGAGGGAAATCGTCCGCCGCGTGGAAGGCAATGCGCCAAGCGAGGAGTTACCTCTCGACGTGCAGGCCACTGCATTTCAGCGCAGGGTCTGGCAGGAATTGCAAAAGATTCCGCGCGGAACCACGCGGACGTACACGCAAGTGGCAAAGTCACTGGGAAAGCCGCGCTCGGTGCGGGCGGTGGCACGGGCGTGCGCCACGAATCCGGTTTCTATTGTGGTGCCGTGCCATCGCGTGATTCGCACGGACGGGACACTGGCCGGATACCGCTGGGGGTTGTCTCGCAAGGAGAAGTTGCTGGAGAGGGAAGCAACTGGCGCGTAACGGCTACGTACGTAAAAGCTAAATGGGGTCCAACAGTGCTGGACCCCTACGAAGAGGAGATTTAACTTAGCCGCGAGGTTTTTCGACTTTTGTGCCTTTTGGCCAATCGGGTTTAAATTTGCCGTCGCCTAGTTTCAGATTCTTCATCACTTTGGTGTAGTGGGACATCACGTAGTCGCCCGACCCCGCTTCAATGAATTTCTGCTGCACCGGCAGCCATGAAGATTCATCTACCCACATAACCACCTTGGAAATTTGCTTCTTTTGTTCGTCGGACTTGGGAATCAGCTCGAGGACCGCGGCCTTGTGGCCATCCAATTCCTCTTCGCCGGTCAGGGTGATGGAATAATTTTTTCTCAGGCTTTCGACGCGCGTGCCAAAGCCCAGTGCCAGGTACTGGTCGACCATGGCGCGGTTCTTGCCGATATTGTATTCCTCCACGCGATTGATCTTTGGCGTGTAGATGTAAAGATTATCGCCGTTGCGAATGATGGTGCGCGGATCGGGAGTCTGAAAGTCGATGCGCACTTTGGAATCCTTGCGCACAAAAATCTCGCCAGTTTCGGTGGAAGTGTCTTGCACGACGGCGGTGTATTTGATGTGGTCGATGGCCGCGGTAAGGGATTTAAAGTCCTGCGCGGAATTGTCCATCATCGAAAGCACGTAATCCAGGTTCAGTTTGCCGGGGCCTTGCGTGCGGCTGAAGGCGCGCAGCCCAAAGAACCCGAAAAGCGCGGTACAAAGCAAAAATAGGCAAAAACACGACCGGATTTTTTTCAAAGCCAACCCCGGGGCCGAATCATCAGCCACATTTCCCAAAAGGAAATCGTAACATAATGAAGAAACATGCGCCCGGGAGCAGGCTCATTGGCAATTGCCGTCTTCAATGAACTGTTGAGCGGAGGCCAGGGAGGCCAGGGAGTGACCGCAAGCGGTAAGCTTCTGATTTAGAGGATCGGAATCCAGGGAATTCGGATCGATATAGTTCATCGCTTTAGTCATGCCTACATACTTGTCGTTCAAGGCTTTCATGTTATTGAACTCGGAGACGAGAAGCGGATAGGCCTTCCGGTCCTGTTCTGTATTCACTGACACTGCGACGATGCGCAAGGCGTCTTGCGCTTGAGCCTGGTAAGTATCCAGCCACCCGGTGCCCAGCGGCACGCCCTTTTCGATCGCTGTCTTCAGCGCCGCATGCCATTCGCGGAGCCGCGCCATAGCCTCGAAGGCCGCGGTGATAAAGTCCTTGGACAACGCTGGCTTCGGTTGGGAAGCACCCGGCGTAGCTTCCGCGGCCGGCAGATTCAGGACGATCTGATTGCCCTTGAAGCTGATGGTGCCATTGGTGATGCGGGCCAGGCCCTCGACCTCGACATAGTTGTGGTCGTGCAGTTGAACCACCTTTGCGGCGCCTTGGTGACCGTTGACGGTCAGGGACGTGCTTTCCTGTGCGGTCAAGGCGAGACCCAGCACCGGCAAAGTGAGAAGCGCTCCTAGAGCCCACCATCTTCTTCTATCGTTTGAATTCCGGGGCATGGCTCCGTACCTCCTGCGGCGTGCCCTGGGGACCTTCAGGGACAGCTTCCTCGCGAATGATAGCAGAGGAGACGAGGGGTGGTCTTGTCCTTAGGGCTGAGAGCTTAGACGGACGGAAAGCGATTCGCGGTGCCGGTCAAACCACCAGGGCCATGCAATCAGAACCAAAGTGGCGATCAACCCGGAAATGGCCATCGACTTTATGCCTTCCGGCGGGCTGCTGAAGCGGTCCCCGACATATAAAACGAATAGCACTGCCACATAACCCCAAAAGCCGTAGCGGCCGATGGGGTCGCGGGGCCGGGTACAGCGGCTATACAGCCAAACACCTCCCACAAATAGCACCAACTCCACGACCAGCGTGCCGGGAATGGAGTTCCACAGGCCCAGTCCGTGCTTGGGGCCGTTGGGATAGAAGGGCATATCCGGGCGGTGCGTGAGCCAGTCCAGCACCCAATGGCTGACCACTCCGATCCAGATAGCCACCGCACCGATTGTATCGCTGCAACAGGCGCGATAGGCCAAAGCCAGCGCCGTGGCCCACAGCGCCATGAAGATCAGGCTGTGCGAGCAGGGGTAATCGTAAAGGTCGAGTGGAGTCCAACGGGTATTGCCGATGGAGATGCGCGCATGCTCCCAGCCTAGAAGCAGGAAGATGGTCCACAAAATATCCGCCCACACCGTGGCGGCGATCAAGAGTCCCAGGGAAACGCGCGGTGCCATGCGCTTCAACCCGAAGCCGACGCCAAAGTGCCCAATGAACATTCACTCACCTGATTTCTTTCATCGGTTTGGCCCACAGGCACGATGGCAATGGGAAGTGGAGAGCAGGCCCATGGGCGGAAGCAGCGCGAGCGGGTGTGCGCCACCGTAAAGTTCGACGGGATGGGCTGGAAAGACGTTTCAGCTTTTTCGAAATGCCGGGGTGAGCCTGGTTATGTGGGCCGAATCCGAGAGAGTAGCCAAAAGCAGGAGGTTCGTGCTCGCGATCGTTTGAGATCCTTCGTCGCGAAAAACGCTCCTAGGGATGACAGAATTCCGCCGAACTAAATTCTTAGACCTGCAGGACGTCGCCTTCGCGGGCGACCACTTCATACAGGACCGGGTTCACGAAGAAGCCCAGAAACAATCGCGAGAGCAATCCGGCGACGACGACAATGGCGAAGGGCTTTTGCGTGTCGCTGCCCACTCCCGTGGACATGGCAGCCGGAAGAAGACCCAAACAGGCCACCAGCGCCGTCATCATGATCGGCCGCAGCCGCAGGAGCGAAGCTTCCCGCGTAGCTTCGCGAATGCTTTTGCCCTCCAGGCGTAACTTGTTGATGTAGCTCACAAGAATGACCGCGGTTTCCACCGAGACACCCAACAAGGCCAAAAGCCCGAGGGCGCTGGATACGCTGAGCGGCGTATGCGTGAGCTTGAGGGCGATCAAAGCGCCGACGGGTTCGGTGAGAACCACTCCGAGGGCGATGGTCACAGGGAATTTAAAGTTGCCGTACAGCGCGAAAAGAATCATGAAGATCAGGAAAATTGCCAGCGGGCCGATGACATACAGTTGAGACTTGGCTTCGAGCAGTTCACTGTACTCGCCGCCCCAGTCGAGGCGGTATCCTTCGGGCAGGCTCACGTTCTTGGCGATATTTTTCTGACCGGCTTTGACAATACCTTCCAGATTGCGACCCTCGATCGAAAACTGGATGCCGATATAGCGCGAGTTATTTTCGCGGTAAATGAAGGAAGCTCCGTTGGCTTCCTTAATGGTGGCGAGTTCGGAGAGCGGAATCTGCTGGCCGCCGGGAGCGGGAACAAGCAGGTTACCGATTTCCCTGGCGTCCGAGCGATACTTGGGATCCATGCGCACAACCAGGTCAAACAGTTTTTCGCCCTGAATCACTTGAGTGGCGGCTTGCCCGCCGACGGCGGCCTGAACGACGGCTTCAACATCGGCCACGTTAATGCCGTAACGGGCGATTTTTGCGCGGTCCGCGTCAATCAACAGGCTGGGTTGGCCGAGTTCGCGCACGACCGTAAGATCGGTGAACCCGGGCGTTTTACTGAGGACATTCTTGATTTCAACGGCCTTCTTCTCGAGCACTTGCAGGTCGGGACCGAAGATTTTTACCGCCAGTGCGCTTTTGAGGCCGGTCAAGGCTTCGTCGACGGCGTCCTCGGCAGGCTGTGTGAAATTAAAAATCACTCCCGGATACGAATCCAATTTCTTCTGCAAATCCTCGATCAAGGCTGCCTTCGAATGCACAGAAGTTTGCGACCAGGATTTGTCGTTATAAGGCTTCAAGCCAACATAAAATTCGCAATTGAAGAAGCCGGTGGGATCCGTGCCGTCATCCGGACGGCCGAGCTCCGATCCCGTAACCGTCACCATCGGATACTGAATGAGCAGATTGCGAACCTGGGGAGCAAACTCCGCCGCTTTCTCGAACGAAATCGTATAGGGCATGGTTGCGCGAACCCATACGGCGCCTTCATCCAGGTGCGGAAGGAACTCCCCGCCAATCAGGGGAACCAGCAGCAGCGTCGCTCCGAAAATGAGCAGGGATACCACAATCGTGATGCCGGCGTGATTGAGGCACCATTCGAGGCGACCCGCATATTGATCGCGAATCCAGTTATAAATGGGATTCTGCTTTTCCTTTACGCCGCTCTTGAACCAATAGGACGCCAGCACCGGGACCACGGTCAGCGTGAGGATCAGCGCGCCCAGCAGCGCGAATCCCATGGTGTCCGCCATAGGGTGAAACAGTTTTCCGGCCGGCCCCTTCAAAGCATAAATCGGCAAGTAGCCCGCGATGATCACGGCCACGGAATAGAAGATTGGGCGGTCCACATCTTTCGCGGCAGTGAGGATCACATCAGAGAGTTTGTAATCCTGGCCGGAGCGAAGACCGAGCTCGCGATAAATGTTTTCGACCATGACGATGGTGCCGTCGATGATGATGCCGAAATCGATGGCGCCGATGGAGAGCAGGTTCGCGGCTTCTCCGGTCAGATTCAAAAAGATAAAAGCAAAAAGCAGGGCCAGCGGAATCGTCAGAGCGGTGATGACCGCCGCGCGGAAACTGACCAGGAATAAAATCAGCACCAGGAACACCAGCACCATGCCGCGCAACAGGTTGCCTTCGACGGTATCCGTGGTGACGCGAACGAGGTCGCTGCGATCATAATACGGACGTATCTTCACGTCCGGCGGTAGCAACGTCTTGTTGATCTCTTCGGTTTTTTTCTCGACACCTTCGAGCACGGTCTGGGTCTGCTCGCCGCGGCGCATTAAAATCACGCCTTCGACGGCATCGTCGTCCTTTTTTTGTTTGGTCTGGAATCCGAAAATTCCCAGGCGCGGAGCGTGGCCGATTTCCACGCGACCGATGTCTTTAATGCGAACGGGAATGCCATTCAGGCTGGCCACCACCACGTTGCCGATGTCCTCGACGTTTTTGACCAGACCCAGCCCGCGCACGTAGTAGAACTGGCCGCCTTGTGTATAGAACCCGCCGCCGGTGTTCGCATTATTAGCGTTAAGGGCGGCGACGATCTGCACCACGGGCAAGTGATAGTTGTAGAGCTTCACGGGATCGAGCAGGACGTGATACTCCATCGTGGGGCCGCCGAAGCCGGAGTCATCAGCAACGCCGGGCACGCTCTTGTAGGCGCGCTCGATGGTCCAATCCTCGAACGTGTGCAATTCCATGGGGCTGCGATCGGGGCTTTCGATCACATAGCGATACACGAGCCCGCTGGGGCTGAACAGCGGCGCCATGCTCGGCGTAACGCCCTGCGGAAGCGTGGCATCGCTGATGCGTTCGAAGACGACCTCACGCGCAAAATACGAGTCGACGCCGTCTTCAAACGTAAGAATCACGTCCGACAAGCCATATAAAGAAATCGAGCGCATGTATTTCAGGCGTGGCGCACCGTTCATCGCCAACTCAAGCGGCAGGGTAGTGAGCCGCTCCACTTCTTCGGCCGCGTGTCCTGGCCATTGCGTGATCAATTCCACCATCGGCGGCGAGAGATCCGGATACGCATCCACCGGCATTTGTTGGAAAGACCAGGCTCCGGCGACGATCATCAGAGCCGTCAACATCAAGACAAGGAAGCGCTGCTGCAGGGCGAGTTGAACGATGCGATGAATCATCGGGGATTCTGGAAACGCTCTCCTTTATTGCTGCAGCGAATTTTTGAACTGCAGGAACAGGCTGCCATTTCCGGCAACGTGTTCACCTTCCTTCAGGCCGCTGACGATTTGCGTGCGGCCCTGGTTGCTCTGGCCTAATGTAACGAGGCGGCGCGCGAACTGGTTCTCGTTGGTTTGCACGTATACGAATGGCTGGTTTTCGGTGTCGCGCAAAACGGCGGCGTCCGGAACGGTGATGGCATCGGGAATGGAACCCGCATTCACCAGCACGGTGACGTACATATCTTTTTTCAGTTTTTTGCTGGGATTATCCGCCACGATCCGCGCCTGCAGCGTGCGTGTGGTGGGGTCCATGGCCGAAGCGATATAGGAAATTTTCCCGTGGAACAGTTCCGGATACGCTTCCGTGTTGATTTCCACGGAATTGCCTATATGCACGTAGGGAAGGTCGCTCTGGAATACATTCACCAGGACCCAAACCGTGTTGGTGTTGGAAATGGTGAAGCACTGCGTTGCGCCGCCCTGCAGGAGCTGGCCCGGGCCGACCAGGCGTTCCACAATTTCACCCGCGACCGGCGCAGGCACCGGGATTTCCGCGGTGGTCTGCGAAGCATTTTTCAGCACCACATCGGGATCCTTCAGCCCCAAGGCGCGCAATGCGTCGGCGGAGGATTCCACATCCGCGTAAGCCTGCGTGCGAGTGGACTCCGCTTGCTGAAGATCGGCTTCCGCAATGGCGCCGTGCGCGAAAAGATCCTGCGCGCGAACGTAAAGTTTGTCGGCGAGGGCGTAGGCGTCACGCGCCTTGATGTAGGTGGAGCGAGCGGCGGAATAATCGGGGCTGGTAACGGTGAGAAGCGCTTGTCCGGCATGGACCACCTGCCCGGGCGCGACCAGAATTTCGTGGACCGGACCGCCAATCGCCGCAAACACCGGCGTGGTTTGAAATGCGTCGTAAGCCACGGCTCCGGACAGCCGCAGCGTGCGCGGAAGAGGCGCCTTTTGCGCTGGCACCACTTCCACATGAGCCAACTGCTCCTTCGGCACGGTGAACAGTTGCGCGGTGTCCGCCTTCGCTTCGGAGGAAGTGAACGACGTCATGCCTGATTCCGATTCCGCCGGTCCATTGCCGCAACCCGAGAACGAAATGGCGAATGCCGTGGCAACCGCGAAACAAAAAGGCAATGCAAAACGTTGCTGAGTCCAAAGCTTCATGGCAGATTCCTCGTGCCTACCGCCTGGCGTAACTGTTCGAGAGCGAGCATGTAATTCGCGAGAGCCTGGCGATAAGCAAGCTGGTTGGCACGGTACGTTCGTTCCGAATCCAGAAAATCGAGCAGGCTGGCGGCGCCATGGCGATAGGCATATTCGCTTATGTCGCGGGATTGCCGGGCCTGATCGACATAGCCGCCCTGATACAACTGAATGATCTGATCGTTGGTGCGCAGATTTTCGTAGGCCTGGATCACGTCGGTGGAAACCTGTTGGGCCGTCTCGCTGGCCTGCTGCTGAGCTTGCGTGATGGCATAGCCCGCTCGCTGGATTTCGCCCTGATTGCGATTGAAGATGGGCAACGGCATGTTGTAGTAGAACGCGCCGGAGTTCGTACCGTTGGTATGGGTGTAATTGAAGGTGCCGGTGACGTCCATCTTGCCGTTGGCTTTCTGCAGGGCGAGCTGGCTTTCCGCTGCGGTCACGGCTTGCTGCGCGGCGCGCAAGTCGGGGCGGTTCGCCGCTGCCAGGGTTTTCAAGCCGCTCATGTCCGCGTGCACGGGCTGGTAATCCAGTGCGCCTTGCACGTCGTAGTCATCCGGAACGGATTCGAAGCCCAACAATTGGCGAAGAGCGGCCAGCGCCTGCAGCTTGGCCAATTTTGCGGCGGAAACGTCGGTCTGAAACTGCAGAAGTTGCAGCTTGATTTTCAGGAAGTCGCCTTCGCTCATGTCGCCGACGCGAAAGCGCTCGTTGCTGATGTCCACGGTTTTCTGGAAGCTATCGAGATCCATCTCGGCAAATTCCAGCGTGGATTGCGCCAATAAGACGTCAACAAATTGCTGGCCAACGTTATAGACGAGCTGGCGCTCGCTGTCGGAGACTTGCGAGACAACCACCGCGGTAAGGTCACGGGCTGCCTGCAAGCGGTGCTGGCGCTTTCTGCCCCGTTCGAAAAGGTAGCCGACGCCGGCATCGAATTGCGCCTGCTGGTCGATGTACTCGGAGCTGAACTCGTTGGGTTGAAAGATAGGAAGATATTGTGCGTCCAGGCCAAGCGTAGGATTCGGGCGCAGATTTGCGGTGACTTCTTCCGCCTGACTCTGCTGAATCGTGGAACGCATCGCCTGCAAAGCATGATTGTGGAGAAGCGCCAGGCGGATGGCGTCATCCAGCGTGATGCGAGTCGCTGACGGAGTCGTCGCGTTGGTTTGCGGCACTGCCGGCCCGGTTAGGGGCGTAGCAGGCTGCTGGCCCGCTACGAATGCAGGCAGGGCGAGCAGCGCCGAAACCAAAAGGATTTCGTTCCTCAAGTACTAACTCCCTGGGCTTCCCGGTTCGAGGGTCGCCTGGCATCACGGATGGAGAGGGAAAACAGACGATCAGCAGGGGACGGGAGGGGCGCGAGGAGTGAGGTTACGAAAGATGACCAAAAGCGCCGGCGGCAGGGAAGGCAGGATTTCCAGCCGCTGCATTGCCCGGGAGGCAACGAAGATAACCGCGCTGGTGGCGATGGCAGCTCCCGCTGTGTGGCAAACGGGGCAAGCATGCGAATCCATGGTTGGCGAGTTCAGATCGATGCAGCAGTGCAATTGGGCCGCAAGGAATACAGCCGCGAGAAACAAGGCCAGAAAATAGAATCGCTTGGATTTAAATGCCAATTTTAATCCGAATTACCAGCTATTTCGGTAGAGACATGGTACACCCGGCTTCGTCATTTCC
Organism: Candidatus Acidiferrales bacterium; assembly: GCA_963709705.1. Taxonomy (GTDB): domain Bacteria; phylum Acidobacteriota; class Terriglobia; order Acidiferrales; family UBA7541; genus Acidiferrum. The sequence goes on along the minus strand of CAVPXU010000006.1, from coordinate 154,143 downwards.
AATAATCAATAAACTTCCGAGTTTCACGGAACCCGCTCTCACGATTACATCCCTTGCGCAGTCCTTGCTAGTTCTGATGTCGGAAGGTGCGGCTCGGGTTATCCGGCGTCAGTGCCACAACTGCTGCGTTCTGAACGGCTTAGTGGCTGATTTCGACTTGATATGCAATGACGGTGCCGGAGGCATCGCGGATTGGCTCAATTTTGCCGATGGAGAAGCGGCCGTCGCTGAGGGCCGGGCTTGCCTTCTGCAGCGCGCTGTGCAGGTCGTTCGAAAGCGCGGGAGTGCGCTCGGGCGGGGCCAGCGCCCTTGCGTCCACTTTGTAAACTTCTAGTTCGCCGGATTTGGAGATGAGTTCCACTTGCGTGGAATTGACGGGCAGACCCACTTGAGGCTGATCGCGAAACCATCGAGTTGGCGTCAACAGAACGAACACCAGGATCAGCGCCACGGCCACATCGTACTGCCACGTGCCTCGCTCGTAGGACCAGAAGAAAATGCGATTCAGGATTTGACCGAGGCCGGGCATATCAGTCCGCCGGGATGCCGTCGACGATAATGCCATCGCGCATGTGAACCACGCGGTCGAAGTAAACCGTGGCTTCCGGATTGTGCGTAATCATCACAATCGTTTGGCCCAAGTCCTTGTTCAAGCGGCGGAGCATTTCCAGCACAACTTCGGAGTTCTTGGTGTCGAGATTGCCGGTCGGTTCGTCGGCAAGCAGAATCTTTGGTTCGTTGATGATGGCACGGGCAATGGCGACGCGTTGTTGCTCCCCGCCGGACATTTCCGACGGCCGGTGGTGAAGGCGCCCTTCCAGGCCCAGCATCTTGGTGACAACGTCAAAGCGGTGAGGGTCGAAGCCGTCGCCGTGGATGTATTGCGCGATGGCGATGTTGCCTTGGGCGGAAAGCGCCGGGAGCAGGTTGAAGCGCTGGAACACGAAGCCAATTTTGTGGCGGCGGAGTTTGGTGCGTTCCGCGTCGGTCATTAAGGAAAGATCGTTGCCGTCCACGTACACTTTGCCGCGCGAAGCCTGCGCCAAACCGCCGATTACGTATAAAAGAGAGGATTTTCCGCATCCGGATGGGCCCATCACCGCTACCGATTCACCCGGAAGCACATCGAGATCGACGCCACGAAGGGCGGGTACTTCAACCTTGCCGGCGTGATAGAGCTTCCAAAGATTCTCGGTTTTGAGTATCGGCTCCAACGTCTTCAGCTCTGGCTCCGTCGAATTGTTCGTCTGCGACTGTATTCTAACCGTGATTGACATGTGTGGCTAGGTTGCCAGAGCTCCTTTTCAATCGTATGAAAGCGCCTGAACCGCGTCTTTGCGGCTGGCCAGCCAAGCGGGATAGCTGGCGCCAAACAGAGCACCGGCCAAGGCGATGAGGCCAGCCCGGAGAATCCATCCCCAGGTAATCAAGACCGAAAGAGTCGGGAAAATCGCGAGAAACCCTGCGCGGACAAGGTAACTCAGACCGATGCCCGCCGCAATACCAAGGAAGCAGAGCAGCACCGTTTCCGTCAAAAGCGCGCGAACGATCAGCAACTTGCTGGCGCCCAGGGATTTGAGCACGCCGATATCGCGGGTACGTTCGAGCACCGTGGTGTACATAGTCAGGAAAATCACCAGGAGGCCGATGGCCACGGCGAGAGCGATCATGGCGTTGATGAATGTCTGCAAGCCCGGAATGTTCGCGGAGGTCATCAAGCTCATGAAATCCTTTAGGGGGCGGACCGGGTGATTGGGAAGAAGCTGCTCGATTTCTTCCATCACGTCCTGGGTATGCTCCGGCCTGGTGCATTTCACCAGGAAAATAGAAGCTTTGTCTCTCGCGCCGACGAGTTCCTGCAGCGTAGTGATGGGAACGAACAGACGGCCACCTTTGCCATGCTCGACAATGCCCGCGACTTTCCAGTCGTGGCTGAACAGCCGAAACCTGCTGCCCACGGTCAGATGCTTGGACTTCGCCGCCCAATCGTCCACCAGAAGATCGTCGGGTCCTTCCATGTCGTGACCGGCAAGAAAAATAAATCCGCCAGACACGGCCTTGAACGATTCCGGATCGATGCCATACACTACATCGATACCACCGGAAGAATTAAATTGCAGCAGCGCGGGCGCCACCGCCTGAACATGTTTGAGCTCCGCGATCTTTTCCGCAATCTTGATGGGCATGGGAGAGCCGCTGAACCCGATCAGAATCTGGGCCGCGGGCGCCTGTACCATAATGTCCGCGCCAATGCCTTCGATGCGCTTGGCGGTTTCCTGAAGCATGCCGGACGTGAGCCCCACGATCACCACCACCAGCATGATTTCCACGGCAATCGCCAGGACTCCGATGATGGTGCGCACGGGCCGGTGAAAAAGATTGCTGAAGACAAATTGCCCCATCATGGCTTTTTGTCCTCACTAGCATCCGCCAAATGGACGACGTCCGCGCCTGCTGGCGGCTGCAGTTGAAAATGGTCGGGGGTCAAGGGCTCGTTCAGAGTGATTTTCGTTACGGTGAGGTCGAGGCGGTATTCGTCATGCGGCCGATCGATGCGAATGGAACGCGGATATTCCGTGGCGGTGGATGAGGGATTGTCGACCGGCTGCCAGTTGGCATAGCGCACGTCGGAGAGCAGCACGCCTTTTGGCCCGTAGGATTCCAGCCGGACGAAATGCAGGTCCGCGCGATCAAACCAGATTTTGCGCAGAATTTCCGATTGGTATCCGCCGCGAAGAACGGTCAGCACGTAGTAACGCGCGGACTCGTCATTGGATTCTTCGAATAGCGTCACTTCTTCCTTGCGAATTTCCGGCCAGAGCAACGCTTCGACGAGATGCTGCGGACGAAGATTTTCGATGGGTTTGTCGCTCGGATGATTCAGGGAAACGGGTCCCATGAGGAATTTGTTCTTCGGCGGAACAGAGACTTCGAAATCGCGGCCGTCGCTGGCCATGTCGAACACGGTGGTCCCCACAATGGGAACTTGCCCAATCATGCGGATATTGTACGGGCGAGAGGCCAGCAGGAAGGCTTTTACTTCGTGATATTCGTTGATGACTCCGGTATACGCGGACCCGGCGGAAGGCTTGAGCTCGACTGTGGCGTTCAGGGACTGCAAACTGTGAGCGAGGGAATTGTAGCGATCCAGGATTTGTTCGCGCGTAGCTTGCAGAGCGACAGGGCGCGCCGCAGCGGGCACTTGAGTGGTCTTGGTGACACCGCCGCGGCCACCGCAGCCGCACGCGATGGCGGTCAGTGTCACGCAAACCATACATAGGCGCACACGATTCATCGAGAAAACGATCACCCCAGACCCACGGATAGCAAATGAAAGGCCAAGAGAAGCGCCAGTGGCGCAAGGCAGAGCCCGATTGTCGCGACTTAGCGAGAAGAACGCACACAACAGTTGCGCCCATCCCGCGGTCGCAGGATCGATTCCGCGCAACTGGATCAGGATGGCCCCCGAAACCCCTACACCCTTTATTTTAGCGTATTTCGCGCATTTCGCGAATTATTGCGGGCGGGCAATATAAACGTCGAAGGGCTGGAGGCCGGGGCGAACGCGGCGGATAATCTCGCTGGGCCACAGCGAATCGCTCAGGACAGTGACCCAGCCGTCGCTGGGTTCGCAGACGGCGCAGCAGGTGTAACGCTTGTATGCCGGCTGGTACGCGTCAAGTCCGCGATGAGAAAGTTCATTCTCAAGTGCGGCGTCCGGGTTCGCGGCAGCCGGGCCTACGCGCATCCCAAATGTCTCCCCTTCAAAGCGAACGAGCAGCTGGCGAAGCAGTTCTAGCGAAGGTTGCGGGACCACGAGGCAGCGAGCTGCGCCTTCACGGATGGCGACGCCGTGAGCGGCGCAGAATTCACGGACGCGATCAAGATGGCTGAAGAAATCGAGAACATAAGTTTCATTGCCGGTAAGAGCCACCAATGCGGGGGCCCAGATGGCGGCGGCTTGCGGCCCGCGCAGCGGCTCCCGGCTTTCCGTTTCGATCAGCTCCATGCCCACGGCTTTAACGTCTTGGCCAAGGTCCATGGCCTGAACGTCGAGGGAATACGGCGGAAGATCGGGAATGGGATTGCCGGCGTGCATGGCTATTCTTCGTCGGCCTCGAGGTCGATATCCCCGAATTTCTGGCGGAAATCAGGCGAGGCTTTGCGCACTTCCAGCCAGTCGAAAAAGGCATCGGGGGTTTCCAGCCAGATGCGAAACCATTCCGCGATTTCCTTCTTTTCCTCGCGCTTGTGCGCTTCCACTTTGCGGTTATGAGAAATCATTTCCGCACGCCGCTTGCCAAGCCGTGCGATTTCGAAGACGCGCTCCACCGCGGCTTTTTCGCCGTGAATCTGAAAGCGATGGAGCAACTCGTCCAGGCGAGTAAGGCTGACTTCGGCATCCTGCAGCGTGCGGAAATGAAGGATGTCTTCGAATTCTTCTTCAAACCGCTCTTCGGCTTCTTCGCGTTCGCTGAGCTGCACCTTCCAGCCCGTGGATTCCAGAACATCGGAAATATAATCGTTGCTGGATTTTCCGTGTTCGCCATGATCTGCCAGGAGCTTGCGCCGCAGTTGATCGATTTCGGCGGTGGTCCATTTCTGATGGCCCAATTGGCGCGCCGCTTCCAGGATCATCTCTTTTTTTGTGTTCGCCCCTTCCGTCATCGTTTGCCTTTGTGGGCCGAACCTGCGGTGTGGGCGGGATGCGCGTCAGGGACCGGAGGATCGGCGGGTTCGCCGTTGAGAAGACGGTGATATTTGGCCACATTTTGGTTGTGTTCCGCCAGTGTGGAGGCAAAAAAGTGTCCGCCCTGCGTATTGGCGACAAAATACAAGAAATCCGTGGGAGCGGGAGCGATTGCCGCGCGGATCGAGGTTTCGCCGGGATTGCCGATGGGGCCCGGGGGCAAGCCGGAATGCACATAGGTGTTATACGGCGAAGGGTAACTGAGATCCTTGATCAGCAGCGGTGGTTTGTACTTGTCCACCTGTTTCAGCGCATAAATCACCGTGGGATCGCACTGCAGGAGCATGCCCATGCGCAAGCGATTGGTGTAAACGCCGGCAACCAGCGGACGCTCGTCTGGTTTGGGAGTTTCCGCTTCCACGAGGGAGGCGAGCGTGATGATGGAGAGCAGCGGTGTGCCGGGCGTCGCCGGGTCCAGATGATCGGGCGCGATGCGCTGCAGCGCTTCGCGGAATTTGTGCACCATCATGGTGGTCAGATCGGTGGGGGAAGCATGCAACGGTAAGTTGTACGTCGCGGGGAAAAGAAAACCCTCCAGGGTTTTGGCTCCGGGCGCGAAATCCTGGATCTGCGATGCATCCTGCGCGGCGATCAGAAAATCGGCGGCCTTCATGTATTTTCCCGCATCGAGGTTGTGGGCGATGTCGAACATGGTATCGCCTTCCTTGACGGTGAAAGGTTGTTCGTAAATTTCGCCGTTGGCGATCTTCCAGTAGACGGCCTTGCCGCTAAGCGGGCGGTCGAAGAAATATTGCCCGGCGAGCAGCGAACGCTTGGGGTGGCGGCGCGCATAAAGTTCGAACGCGAGGGAACTGCGAATGATTCCTTTGTCCCGGAGCAGATGCGAAACGCCTCGTTGCGATGCGCCGTGAGGAATTTCCACGAACACGCCTTCGGGAGGAACGACTCCATAAGGTTTTTCGATGGCCAACCACAGATAACCCGCCACGGCCGCTGCGGCCAGCACGATCACGAGAACGATGATGAGAAACGCCTTCACTCTAGGCCGGCTCCTTGGCCAGTAGGGCCGCGCTTGCGTGAGCCAGATATTCCCGCAAAATCACCATCGCAGCAACCGCGTCGACGGTGTACTTGCCGTCAGAGGTACGGGTGGACTTTCTGCGGCCGTCATGGGTTTCCGTGTGCGTGATGCGGCGGCCCAATTCTTCTTCGAGGATGCGTTCGGCTTCCCAGCTGGTCAGGCGCTCGTCGACGAGTTCCACCGGGACGCCAAGCTGTTTGCGAACGCGTTCGGCGAAACGTGTGGCTTCTTCAGCCATTTCGCCGGGGGTGCCGTCGAGGCGAAGCGGCAGGCCAACTATGATTTGTTTTACGTGATGTTCGCGGGCGAATTCGCGCAGGCGGCGCATGTCTTCGTTGCGACTGATGCGCTCCAGCGTGGAGTGGGGTTCGGCGATGCGCGCTTCGGAATCGGCCAGTGCGAGTCCCATTTTTTTGCGGCCGTAATCGATGGCCAAAATTTTCGCGCCTGCCGCGCCCGGAATCGATGCGGAAATACTTGTAGTTTTGGGATTTTGCGTCACATCTCCAGTATAGCCCGAAGAAACCGCAGAAGCCGAAATCGCATGTAGCCAATGGAGCGATATATTCATCCCTGTTGATGTGTTGGGATATAACCTCTTTGTGAGGATGTATGGATGGGAGGCGGCGACATGGATTCAAAGCAGAATGGCAAAGTGGCGTTGGTGGCCGGCGGAACGGGCGGGTTGGGAAACGCGGTGACCCTGGCGTTCCTGGAAGTGGGCTACACGGTTGCGGTCACTTACCAAACTCCGGAAAAATGGGCAGCGCTGCAGAAAGATGTGGGCCCGAGCGAGCGCCTGGAAGGATACCGCGTGGACGTGACGGATGAAGCCGCCGTGAAGGGCTTGATCGAAACGCTTGTAAGCAAACACGGGCGGCTGGATGCGCTCGTGAATAACGTGGGTGCCTACGCGGGTGGAATCAAGCTGTGGGAACTGCAAGAGAGCGTGTTTGAGAAAATGCTGGCACAGAATCTGCGGTCGGGATTTGCGTTGGCGCATGGCGCTGTGCCGGCGATGCTGAAACAGGGGTCGGGCGCGATCGTGAATATTGCCGCGAAGGCCGCGTTGGATCATGCCGCGGGAGCGTCCGCTTACGCCGCTTCGAAGGCCGCGGCACTGGCCATGATGGATTCGCTGGCAGCCGATTTGAAGGGAACTGGCGTGCGCGTCAACTCCATCCTGCCGAGCATCATCGACACGGAAGCGAATCGAAAAGCAATGTCCGGTTCGGACTTTGCGAAGTGGCCGAAGCCCGCGGATATCGCGCGGGTGATTCTCTTTTTGTGCAGCGACGACGCCAAGGTTGTGCAAGGCGCAGCTGTGCCGGTGTATGGTGACAGCTGATTATTCCGGCATGATCACGGGCTTGTTCTTCGGCAGAGCGTCCAGCGTGGCCTTATCCAGATTCAAGTGCGCCGCCACCAGTTCCGGCGGTGTGTGCGCGAGCCATTCGGAAAGTGCCAGGTCCTGGTAAAAGCTGCTCTTGAACATTTCCAGAAACTTCAGATCGGTGTTGCCCGTGTTTTCCACGTAGTGCGGCAGCGTCTTCTGGACATAGCCGACATCGCCGGTTTCGAAATCCATGGTTCGGGCGCGGCCTCCCGAGGCGAAAACCGTCATGCGCCCTTTACCGCCGAAATAGTATTGCCATTCGTCGGCGTTGGGGTGCCAGTGAAGTTCGCGGACGCCACCCGGCTTCACGGTGACGATCGCGGCGGAGATGTTTGTGGCCACTTTGAAAATGCTGGAGTAATGATGCGAACTTCTCCGCTTTTGTTTTTCACCGTGGGCGGCATCTGCGTGGTGCGAAAAGCGAAATCGATGGGCGAAGGGCCAAGCTTTCCCGCAGCCACGCGGCGATCTTCCTCAAGCGGTCCCGGCACAGCCGCCTGGAAAATGAAGAGTTCCTTCTTCGGCATGTTGGCGAGCGCCTTCTGATCCACACCAAAATTCTTGGCCAGCACTTCCGGTGGCGTGTGCGCCATCCAGTCCGAAAGCAGAACGGTTTCGAATTCGGAAAAATAGCCGTCGTCGAACACCAGAAGAAATTCGCAGCCGTCCGGCCCAAGGCCCTGGATCGAGTGCGGAATCCCCGTGGGGAAATGCCACAAATCATTTTCCTTGATGTCGGTCACAAAACTCTTGCCCTCGGCATCGATGCAGGTGATCCGCGCGTTGCCATACAGCATGAACGCCCATTCCGCGGCGGTGTGCCAGTGCAACTCGCGGACTCCTCCGGCCGTCAGCCGCATGTCGACGCCCGCGAGCGTTTTTGAGATTTCCAGCTCGCGCGCGGTTACTTCGCGAGACCAGCCGCCTTCATGCAGCCGCTTGTGGCCAAAGGAAAACGGATATTTGAAGGTTTGCACCGCGCCCGCGTCCGTCTTTGGCGGAGTCACCGAATCCGGATTCGCGGCGTCCAGCACTACGTTGGTAGGGCCGGGATCACTTGTGCTCCGGTCGGATTTGGAAGCTTCCTGCCCCGCCAGGTTTTCCACGGAACGCATGCCCGCTGCCGCGAGCGCGGCCGAGCTTACGCCTAGAAATCCTCTGCGCGTCAGCCCATCCTTTTCCTCTTCACTGCTCATGGTTCCTGCCTCTCCAAATTAGATAGTTTGCATTTGATGGACAGCTCTTCTGGTGGATACAGTTTTGTGCCCAGCTTGTGTTACTAGGGTTGCCGTCCGCGCGCGCCGGATTGAAAATCCTTCCACATATCGAGCGTTTGAAGTTCCTTGTCCAGCCCGGTTTCTTTTATTAGAACTTCAAGTTCGGCGCGCGATTGGCGTTTACCGATGGGTTCCACGCGATCGGCGATGCCCCACGCCGTGACTGCGGCGAGAACGGTGTTGAGTTTTAGTTCGCGAATATCGACTTTGTCGAACGTGTCCGAGGCGGCGTGGTAATTCTGCAGGTAGTTGGCCACTTCCTGATTGGCGTTGAGCGTGGGAACGCCTTCGAGCAGGAAATCCAGGTGGTCGGTGCCAGTGCTGGCGTCCAGGGTCTGTTCATTTACACCCCAGCCCGCGAACGGCTTCAGGATTTCCTGGACTGCTGCCTCGATGTCGTGGCGTCCGCCAAGCGAATAGCCGGTAAAGCGGCCGATGCCAGAATCGAAGACGATTACACCGCGGTATTTGTCCAATTCCGCGCGATGGGCGCGCACGTAGGCCCAGGAACCGAGCAAACCCTGCTCTTCGCCGGAAAAAAGAATGAAGCGGATCGTGCGGCGGGGAAGGAGGCCACTGGCTTTGATGGCGCGTGCGGCTTCAATCACCATGGCCGCGTTGCAGCCGTTGTCCAACGCCCCTGTGCCGAGTTCCCAGGAATCCAGATGCGCGCCGAGCACCACGATTTCGTCGGGCTTCTCGTAGCCGCGAATTTCGCCGACGACGTTTTGCTCTTCCACCGGGCCGGTGATGCGATTGGGCATGGTGAGCCGCAGCTTTATCTTGCCCGGATACGCGAGCGCGGTGCGTTCCAGGCGTAATCCGTCCTCGCGCGCGAGGATCGCTTGGGGGAGCGCTTCGAGGCGTCCGTCTGGCGAATTGGTGTGACGGTACAGCAGTTTTCGTTCGCGCTCGCCGGTCCAGAGGATCGCGGCAGCCCCGGCCTTCACGGCGCGATTGATAATTGGCGGCGGAATATCGTATTCGCGAACAAGATCGTCCCAAGTGTAGCTGACTTCCATGTGCACCAGAAGGATCGCGCCTTTCAGAGAGGCTCCGTCGCGCAGGAAATCGGCCTCTGTGCCATTCCCAACGAAAACCAGAGGCGCCTCAATTCCGCCGTCAGGAGTTGCCGGGGAGAGGCCCACGGAAACCAGCGAGACGGGAAAGCTGACCGGAGCAAGAACGTCCAGTTTTGTGGCGCCTTCGCTCCAGGCGTGCGGCAGATTGTATTTTTCCGTGTGCACATCCACGCCGCTGGCGCGAAACGCGGCAATGGCCCAGTCCACTGCTTTGGCCATTTCGGGTGAGCCGGTTACGCGGCCGCCAATGTCATCCGTCAGGTGACGAAGATTGGCTTCCAGCGGCGAGTCTCCCATCACGATTGGCGTGATTTTTGCCGCGGCTTGCGCGCAGGAGGATAGCTCGGTGGCGGAGCACGCGCCAGTACCCTGTATCATTTGCGTGGGACGCAGCGGGTCGGTCTTAACAGGTGGAAGCTGCGCCGGCAAAGGAGAAATGGAGAAGCAAAAGAAAAAAGCGAGAAGAACCGGGCGGCGAACGCGCATGGACGAAAATTCCTTAAGCTGAGATATAGATTAGCAATGGCCAGCGAATTATAGCCCAGGGCGGGGAAAAGAATTGCGTCCCTGGGAAAGTTCTCGTCAGGAATGCAGGACGGCATCGGCGACGCGGGCGACCTGCGCCATTTCGGCGACGTCATGGACGCGCACGATGTGCGCTCCAAAGAGAATGCTGGCGGTGACGCTGGCCGCGGAACCCCAGATGCGCTGACCCGGTGGCGCCGGCTTTCCTTTCTTCGCGAGCGTGGCGCCCAGAAAACCTTTGCGGGATGTGCCGACCAGCAACGGGTAGCCGAGCTTGGCGAGCTCCGGAAGCTTCGCCAATAATTCATAATTTTGTGCGTAGGATTTCCCGAAGCCGATGCCGGGGTCGAGGATGATTTGGGATTTGCGGACTCCCGCGCGCTGAGCGATGGCCAGGGATTGCCGCAGGCCGCCGATCACGTCGCGAAGAACATTTTTGGCGAATGGCTGCTTCTGCATGGTGCGAGGAGTTCCGCGCATATGCATGAGCACAAGTGCGACTTTGTGCCGCGCGGCGATTTGCGCGAGGCGGGGATCATGCTTCAGGCCAGAAATGTCGTTGACGATTTCGGCGCCCGCGCCAATCGCGAGTTCGGCGACGACGGATTTCTGGGTGTCAACGGAGATGGGGATTTTCAACCGGCTGCGAAGAGCCTCGAGTACCGGCAACAGGCGTGCCAGTTCTTCGGCGCCGGAAATTTCCACGGAGCCTGGGCGCGTGGATTCGGCGCCGATGTCCAGAATGTCCGCGCCGGCAGCCTGCATGGCCAAGGCGGCCTTCACGGCGCTTTTCACGGTAAAGAATTTGCCGCCGTCAGAGAAGCTGTCCGGCGTGACGTTGAGCACGCCCATAATGAGCGTGCGTTCGCCAAGCAGCAGGGTACGTGAGGGAAGCTGGAGCTTAAACAGTTTGCGTGACGGCATCGGGGACAGGGTCTTAATCCAGGTCGAAGTCGCGGATCGGTTTTCCGGCGGGGGCGTCTTTGGCCTTCTTCATGGCTTCTTCGAACTTTTTGGCGAGGATGTCTTCCTTGTGCGTTTCCTGGAAGAAGGAGTCCGCGAATTTGTCTTCGCGCTTCTTTTTCTGCTCTTCCAGAATGCTATCCGCCTTAGTGAGGTCGACGTCAGGGCCAGGCCGCACCGGAGCCGTGTGCGAAAGCACTGCGCCAAAAATAGGATCGACCACCAGCTTAGCCTGGCAGCACGGGCAAGTGATATTCAGGTTTTCGCCGTCTTTGAGTCCCATGGCTCTATTTTACGCCTTTTTCGCGAAATGAGGTTTGCCCAGTAGATTGGCCGCCATGCCCGCGTGATGGGGCGATATGCGGAAATTGCCATAGCACAGCTTGCGAAGAATGGGCGCGGGGCGAGCATACCAACTGGCCCACGCGAGTGGCGAACCTCCAATCATGTCTTTTGCATCGATGGTGGCGCCGGCATCCAGCAAAAGCTGAATCGCTTCTTCATCGCCGAAGGCGGCGGCGCGGTGGAGCGGGGTTTCGCCCTTCGTATGACAGTCCCGCATGAAACCACCGGTTTCGACGGAATTTTTGGCTTTGCAGTTTGGATTCGCCCCGCTTGAAAGGAGCACTCGCAAGACAAGATTGTGCGCCAGCCGCTGTGGTGTGCAAAGCGCGGAGTGCAGCGGCGTCTCTCCCGTGTCTTCGGCGGGGCGATTCACGTCGGCGCCGCGTTCGATAAGGAATTGGCAAAGCCGCCAGTGCCCGTGGAAGGCAGTCCCGTTGAGATCGAGATTATCGCCCAGCGATTCCAGGCCCGCTCCCTGGCTAAGGAGGAACTTCATTGCGCTGACATCGCCGTAATAGGCGCACCATTGGAGCAGGGAAACACCACCGTCGTCGGTGGAACTTGCAGGGTGGCCGTTCGCCAGGTGTTCGAAAACCAGATCTGTGCGGCCGTCCCGGATTTCTTCTGGTATCGCCATGGAGGCGGATATTAGCACGCGCGACGGCGCAAGAGAACGCCGCAAGTGCCAAAAAAAAAGAAGGCGCGATCGCTCGCGCCCTCTTTCCTGACTTAGAACTTATAACTTTTAACTCATTACTCTTGTCACGCCTTCGCCGGAGAATCCCCTCGCGTAAAGCCCGGAGCGGGACGCAACTCGGGTCGAACGACCTTGGGGTCAGCGCTCGGTGAAGCCTGCGGTGGCGGAGTGGGAGGCGTGCGCGGCTTTTCCGGCAGCGTTTTGCCTTCCATCAGCATTTTCACTTCGTTGGCGTCCAGCACTTCGCGTTCGAGCAGCGCCAGCGCGATGTGTTCCAGCGTCTCGCGATTGGCTTGCACGATGCTCTGGGCTTTCTCATACGATTCGGTGACGATGCGCTTCACTTCCTTGTCGATCTGCAGCGCGGTGTCTTCGCTGAAGTCGCGATGCTGGGCAATTTCGCGGCCCAGGAAGATCGCTTCTTCCTTCTTGCCGTAAGCCAGCGGGCCCATGTTGCTCATGCCCCACTCGCAAACCATGTTGCGGGCGATGTCCGTGGCGCGTTCGATGTCGTTGCCCGCGCCGGTGGTGATGTGCCCGAGAAAAATTTCTTCGGCGGTGCGGCCACCCATCAGAACAGCCAGCATGCCTTCCAGATATTCCTTGGTGTAGGTGTGCTTGTCCGCTTCCGGCAGTTGCATGGTCAAGCCCAGCGCCATGCCGCGCGGAATAATGGTGACCTTGTGCACGGGATCGGCGCCCGGCGTCATGGCCGCGATCAGAGCGTGGCCCGCTTCATGATAAGCTGTGTTCTTTTTCTCTTCGTCAGACAGGATCATGGATTTGCGTTCCACGCCCATCAGCACCTTGTCCTTGGACATTTCGAAATCGGCCATGGTGACGAATTTACGGTTCTGCCGCGCGGCCCAGAGCGCCGCTTCGTTCACCAGGTTGGCCAAATCGGCGCCAGAGAAGCCAGGGGTCCCGCGGGCGATGATGGAAAGTTCCACGTCATCGCAGAGCGGCACTTTGCGCGTGTGCACGCGGAGAATTTCTTCGCGGCCCTTCACGTCGGGACGAGCGACCACAACGCGGCGATCGAAGCGCCCGGGACGAAGCAAGGCCGGGTCCAGCACGTCGGGCCGGTTGGTTGCGGCGATCAGGATGACGCCTTCGTTGGATTCGAATCCATCCATCTCCACCAGCAATGCGTTCAACGTCTGTTCGCGCTCGTCATGTCCGCCGCCCAAGCCAGCGCCGCGGTGACGGCCTACAGCGTCAATTTCGTCTATGAAAATGATGCAGGGAGCATTCTTCTTACCCTGTTCAAACAGATCGCGGACGCGGCTGGCGCCCACGCCTACGAACATTTCCACGAAGTCCGACCCGGAAATCGAGAAGAACGGCACATTCGCTTCACCGGCGATCGCGCGAGCCAGAAGAGTTTTGCCCGTTCCTGGAGGTCCGACGAGCAGCACGCCCTTTGGAATGCGGCCGCCGAGTTTCTGAAACTTCTGGGGATCTTTGAGGAACTCGATAATTTCCTGAAGCTCTTCCTTGGCTTCGTCGCTGCCTGCCACATCCTTGAAGGTGGCTTTCTTTTGCTGGGCAGAAAGCAACCGCGCGCGAGATTTGCCGAAGCTGAGCGCTTTGTTGCCGCCCGCTTGCATTTGGCGCATCAGGAAAAAAACGAAACCCGCCAGCAACAGTAGCGGCAGGGCATTCAACAGGATCAGGACCCAATCGCCGCTGCGGACTTCCTTAACGTTCAACTGCACGGCCTTATCGCGCAGGGCTTTGGTAATCTCGGGCGAATTTTCCTTGGGGATAGTGACATGGAACTTGCGGTTCGCCGGCCGCACGTATTCGCCCTGGAGCTCGTAGCTGTTCGGTGAGAGGTACAGCGTGACTTCCTTCACATCGCCCTCGTCCACTTTGGCCATAAATTCGCTGTAGCTCGGACTGTCTTCGCGAGCCGCCTGGCCGTTGCTGGAGACCAGCCTCCAGAGCATCACGCCCAGGAAGACGATGGAGATCCAGAAAAGAATTGTTTTTGCCGTAGAACTAGAATTCACAGTAACCTCTCAATGTTTCCCCAAAAAACCGACCACCAAATCCTTTTGTGTGCGCGTTCACGCGCTTATCGACCTTTTTTCTTGGCCGTTTTCTTTACTGCTTTAGATCTGCCAGCGCCGTTTGAGGAAGAGCCTGCCACCAGATTCTTGCTGTTGCGCCCCGTGCGGTTCGCAGTCGCCAAGCCATACCCAGACCACATTAGATTAGATGCAGTCCGGAAGCCAAAGTAATCGGGCTCCAGGGCCACCCGCCGCCGGGAAGTTTTGTCCAGCAGGACCGCCAGGCGCAGCGAACGCGGCTTGTTTTCGCCGAGTCTGCGCAGCAGGAAATCCTGCGTCACGCCGCTGTCGAGTACACAATCGACCAGAAGCACGTCCCGCCCTTTCAGGTCAGAGTGATGATCCTTCTCCGCATTGCTGGCCGAACGGCTGGCGAAAAACACCTCGCGCCGTTTTTGTCCCGCAAGCTCCACATCCCGCACATCTTCCCGCACAAAGTGCAACACCACAGGAGTATCAATGGTGCGAATCAGATCGGCCGCGAACATAAAAGAACGGTCCATGGTGACCACGACATCAAGCCTGCGGCCCCGCACATCCCTTGAGATTTGCCGGCCCAAAGCTTTGACACGATTACCGATTCGGGCCGCGGAAACTGTGGTCACTTTTGCCATGTCGACGAAATCGGAACCTCTGTAATCACGACCGCTTTCCGCGTCGAATTGCGGGGAGCAAATTCCACGGCAACCGGCAGCCCGCGCGTCCACGCGATTCCCTCGTCGCAGGCCAGTACCGGCCAGGATGCTTTCTGCCAGCGGTTGACGCCCAGTTCATTCAGCAGTCGAGACAATTTGTGGCGCTTCTGATGGCCGAGTGGCTGCATGGAATCACCGGGCCGCCAGTTTCGCACCACCAAGGGAACAGCGAGTCGTTTACGGTCCAAGACTGCCCCTGTAACATTAGTTTCTCGCCCTTGGAGGGGCCAGTCAATCACCCTGAAGCGCAGGCAGCACGATTGTTCCACCAAAGGCACGTCAGTAACATCGGATTCGAGACTTAGCCTGTGGGAAAAAGGTGGCGGGTCGAGGCGCACTCGGCCGGAACTTTTGAGCGGTGCAGGGTGGAAAACCAGAAAATCACGCTCCCGCCTGACTTCCACGCCCCCGGGAAGGGGCAAGGATTTGCCGCTGTCAGGCTGTTGGGCCAGGCGCAGGATGGCATCCACGTGTACCGCACTCAGCTGGCCGGCGTGAGGTTTCAACATCTCGACGATCCGCCGAATCACCCGGCTGGTCATCGCCAGATTGTATTTTCCGGCGTCTTTGAGTAGTTCGTGGTCGCTCGAGATCTCGTCTTGATTTTTTGGAGAGCCCAACAGGTCACGGAGCGCGATGCGAATTCCATCGTCTGAGTCCTTAGCGAATGCGGCGACGCGCCACTTCGCGGAGAAATTCAACCAGCCGTCGTCCGCGCGGGCAAGGTCCGCAAGACGGCATAAGTGATCGACCACAGCGGGCTGAAATTGTTTCTCTAGAAACGGCATGAGTTTTAGACGAATGCGGGCGCGGGTTCGTTTGGTGTCGCGATTTGTAGCATCTTCGCGCCAGTCCTGCCGCCGGCTGCGAAGATACTCGCGCAAGTCGGCGCGGCGGAATTGCAACAGCGGACGAAAGATGCAGCTAAATTCGGGATGAATGCCGCCCAGTCCGGCGAGCCCAGTGCCGCGCAGGATGTGAGAAAGCACGGTTTCGGCCTGATCGTCGGCGGTGTGCGCCACAGCGATTTTGTCCAGTTGGCGTTCGGTGGCAAGGCGCTCGAAGAATGCGTAGCGTGCGCGCCTTGCCGCGTCTTCCAGATTGGCGCGTTCGCGTTTGGACTTTCCGGAGATGTCTTCGCGATCCACGAGGAAAGGCAGCGCAAGACTCTGGGCAAGCTTGGCCACGAATTTCTCGTCGGCATCAGAGGCACGGCCGCGCAGTTTGTGGTTGAAGTGCACCACCGAAAGAACGATTCCCAGTTTTCCCTTCAATTCAAAAAGCAATAGGAGCAGCGCCACCGAATCCGCGCCGCCGGAAACCGCCACGCCGACGCGCTGGCCCGCTGCCGCCCAATGACTGTTCCGCAAATGATGGAACAGTTGCAGCGCAAGCTGTCCATACGCGCGATCCGCGTGCTGGTTCGCCTTGGCAGGGTTGCGCGCAAGAGCTTTCTTGGTCATGGTGTGATGCGGGTATCGTAACAGATGTGGCGCGTGCGAGCCGGCAAGCCCTTCTGCTGTTACGACGTTGACGGACTACAGCTCGCGGGTCATGTGAAACAGGAAAAGTACGGAGAGTTGCAGGTCGCGCAGCAGATTCAGCGGAACCTTGTGCACGGGTATGCGGAACCAGCGTTGCTCCCGCCAGCGTTCGCTCACGCGCGTCCAGAAATCATGCAGATCCGCGCGCGTGTATACGCTGTTGTGGAACAGCAGCGGGTTCCATTTTGCCCAGAAGAGTTGGACTTTAGATGGCACGTGAAGCGAAGGGAAATGTTCCTTGGCGCGCAAGTAAGCGACTTGCAGGTCGGCGAGTTTGAACTGGTCATATTTCTCACGCAGCTTGGCATATTCCTCTGCCACGCGTTGTTCCGCCGCGGACGGATGGCGCGTCTGCAGCCAAAGTTCTTCCATCTCCGCCAGAATGCGCAGCATGCCGCGCAAATAGTCGCTCACTTCCTTAACACGCCCGGTGTAATAGTCCCAGCGGGACAGGATCGGGAAACCTGGACGCCGCGCGGTGCGCCCCTTCAAGCGGAAGTAGCCGCACATCATGGGATGGCGCCCTTCGGTCTGAATGGAATTCTTGTACCAGAGAAACCGCAGGAAATTGTTCCAATAATTACAGCGTGAGCCGCGCTGCAAGATCGCCTTCATGTTTTCCAGGCTGTAAAACGTTCGCCAGGCCTCGAAATATGTTTCCTTCCAGGAGCCATTCTTCAAATTCGCGTGGTGGGTCACTTCATGCTGCGAATCGTACAAATTGAAATCGGGGTTCATCCATTCGCCGCGGCGCATCATGTGCAGGTGATCCATGGAGCCAGGAAGCGGCATCAGGATGAAAAACGAGGCATGGTCCGGGCGAACTTCGTTCATCAGGAATTTCAAGTCGCGGCGAATGGAATCGACCGTGTCCAGCGGAAACCCCACGATGTATCCGACGTGCGAAGAAATATCCGAATCACGGTACGCCTGGATCAGTTGGCGATACTCGTTCACCTGATTCTGCTTTTTTCCGGCGGCAGCGAGGTTTCCTGGATCGACGCTTTCCATGCCGATGAACACATTGATGCAGCCGGCCTGGCGCGCTTTGGCGACAAAATTCTTGATTTTCCAGGAGAGCACGTCGACCTGCATCATGAACTCGACCGGGATTTTATCTTCGTTGCGAATCTTGATGAGTACGTCGAAGATGCCTTCCCAATTTTTGTTGCGGGCGAAATTGTCGTCGGTGAAAAAGTAAAAAGTGATTCCGTTTTCGCGGTAGTTGCGGCGAATCGCTTCGGCGATGTGTTCGGCCGACCGGAAACGCATCTTGCGTCCTTGCACGTTGATAATGGTGCAGAAAGTGCACTCAAACGGGCAGCCGCGACCGCAATCAAGCGTGCCGAAATTCGAAGCGACGAATTTCTTCAGGTATTTCTTGCGGATAGCGGGAATCGGCTTGGTATACAAATCCGGCTTGCTGTTCAGAAAATCGTACATGGGCTTCAGCCGGTTGTTCACGGCGTCGAGCAGCAAATCGCCCCAGGTTTCTTCCACTTCGCCCTTAACGATCGTTACGCCGTCGTCCATCAGTCGCTGAATGTCGGCCGGAATTTCCGGCAAAAGCGCAAGATAGCCGCTGACGTGAAAACCGCCCACCAGAACGGTCAGCCCGGCTTTGCGAAACGTGTGAGCCAGATCGCACGCGCGCGGGAACTGGTTGGTCTGCACGCCCACCAGGCAAACAACCGTCTTCGCCAAGCCCCAATATTGCGAACGGCAAATTCGCTTGATGGGGACTTTGTCGACGGTTTCGTCGAACAGCCGGACCTTTACGTTCCAGGCATCGCCCAACGTATTTCGGCGCACCACATCTTCGGTCAGCCCCGCAAGGCAGGCGAGCGTATTGCTGGGCAACACGCCGCGCCAATGCCGCACAACGTAACCGTCGTCATCGTACTGACTCGGTTTAATAAGGTAGAGATTTAGAGTTTTCCGCATGACACCCGGCCCACGTCGTGGCCGGAATCGCTGGCGGGAGCGAAGCCGGAGAGACGTGCAATCCTCGCATAACAATTTGGATGCGGCAAGGGGGGTGCAAGATAAATGGATGTCAGCAAGTGAGTTGACGGGCAGCCCCGAACCGTATTGGAACTCGGTCGGCTTATCGTGGGCGACATTCCCGCTCCGTTTCGCCTGAGTTTCGATTAGGGCCGTCCAAGGCTATTCAACTCATCGATACCGGGGCGTAACATGCGCTTAACATTCGCGGCTGTTCCTTGCAGTAGCATTGGCCTTTCTTATTCCAGGTTCACACCGTTTTCCGGAGGATGTCGATGTTTACCCGCCATTCGTGGATGCTTGCCGTTGCCGCTTTGTCTGGCGCCGCTCTGATTGCCGGTTGCAATTACAATGGAGAGGAGCCCACAAAGGAAAAGGACTTTGCGGTTTCCGCGTCCGTGAAGACCGCCATCGGCGCCGCCGGAAGCACGTTCGTCAATCCCATCATGACCAAGTGGATTGCGTCGTACCAGCAGGCGCATCCGGGCACGCTGGTGAATTACCGGCCCATCGGCAGCGGCGCGGGCATTGAAGCGCTTAAGCAGAGTACGCTGGAAATTGCCGCCAGCGATATGCCGCTGAGCGATGAGCAGCTGAAAGCGACGTTTCCTTTGATCCAGGTTCCCGTCACCGCCGGCGCAGTGTGCGCTGTTTATAATCTGCCGGATTTGAAGAGCCGGCTGCGCTTCAGTTCGTCCACACTGGCCGGCATTTTCCTTGGCAACATTATCAGTTGGCAGGATCCCGCCATTGCCAGAGACAATCCCGGCGTCGCGCTGCCCCATGCCGCCATCATTGTTGTGCATCGCTCTGAAGGAAGCGGCACGACTAGCATCTTTACCTCTTACCTGGCGAAGGTGAATTCCGACTGGTCCAAGAAAGTCGGCAGCGGCCTCAGCGTGAAATGGCCCGTGGGCATCGCCGCGCAGGGAACTACGGGCGTGCTCGATTTCGTGAAGCAGAATGTTGGCACCATCGGTTACGCGGAATTGAATTACGCCTCAGCGCAGCACTTGCCGGTCGCTGCGATCCAGAACCGCAGCGGCGGTTTTGTTGCGCCCAGCGCGGCCAGCACCACGGCGGCGGTACAAGCGTTCGACCAGGAATTGGGGCAGGATGCGCGCGCGTCGATTGTCGATCCGCCCGCGTCCGCGAAAGAGGCTTATCCCATTTCCGGTATCAGCTTCTTCCTGATTGCGAAAGACGGCTCGGACGCCGTCGAGCGCGAGGCCATTCGCGATTTCACTCAGTACATCGTCACCGGCGGCCAGGACCTCTCCGAAGGACTCGATTATGCGCGGCTGCCGAAGCCCGTGCAGGATCATGCGCTCGGCTTGCTCGGGCAGATGCAGTCTAACGGCCAACCCATAAAATCCAGCTGAGCTTGCGGTCGATCCGGTTATAGAAGCTAAAGTCTTTTCGCAAGCACGAGGATCAGCACGATCAAGAGGATCAAACCGAGCCCGCCGCTCGGATAGTAGCCCCAGCCTGTGCTGTACGGCCAGGTTGGCAAGGCTCCCAGGAGCAGGAGCACTAGAAAAACGATGAGTAGGATTCTGAGCATGAGTTTCCTCAGCGCGAACAATACAGCAAGCCCGTTCTTCAGAAACTACCGCGGATTGTGTAGCGCGGATGGGGAGATTGCTGACATCTTCGTTGGACATTCCCGATAGGCAAACGACGCACTGATAGAGGCATGCGCCGGCCGCCTGGGGATTACCGTAATCACGGCGAAAGCACGCAACTTTGGCAAGCTTGGGGAGTTCCTGCGATTCGGCTGGCGCGTCGAACCTATGTGAAGTCGGCAGCCGGAGTGGCGAATGGCTCCTATCGGGAGTTGATCCGGAAGGCCGATGATCGCTTCGACGCTCATATTGCCGGGCTGAAAAAAGAACGGCAGTAAGCCATGTCCGTGACTATCAGGGAAAAGATTGGCAAATTGAATCGCGCGCAACGGAAGAAGGTAGCGGCTAAAACGTCGTTCGTCGCTGAAGTTACAACGCGGTGCGATTTGGGTTAGGGCATGCATGGTGGTGGGCAGAGTTTGCTGGCCGATCTAAAGTTCGGGCACTACACAGGCTGGCTGTTGAAAAATGTGGAAAACTTAAATGGGTGGTTAACGGGAGTTGACAAATACAGGGAGTCTGGTAATCTTACTTAGTTCGTAGGTAGCCACTCTGCTGGACAGGGAGGCAGAACAAAAAGCTCTTTGACAACCGATACGATGTGCCAGAATCTGTTCGACCCCATTCGGGTTCGAGCCTAGGCTGTAGCGATACAGCAGAGGACCGGATGGGTTAATTTGAGTTAATTTGAGCGACTAACAATTTTGCTTGGCAGGCTGGCTCGGGATAAAACCCGGGCTATTTTATTGCGCCAAGCGACAGGCTTCAAACGAGAGTTTGATCCTGGCTCAGAACGAACGCTGGCGGCGTGCTTAACACATGCAAGTCGCGTGCGCAGTTTCCTGTAGCAATACAGGAAATGGGCGCACGGCGCACGGGTGCGTAACACGTGGGCAATCTGCCCTCCGATGGGGAATAACCCCGCGAAAGCGGGGCTAATACCGCATAAAATTCCTTAGGCGATGGTCTGAGGATTCAAAGCAGTAATGCGTCGGAGGAGGAGCCCGCGCCCGATTAGCTAGTTGGTGAGGTAATGGCTCACCAAGGCAATGATCGGTAGCTGGTCTGAGAGGATGATCAGCCACACTGGAACTGAGACACGGTCCAGACTCCTACGGGAGGCAGCAGTGGGGAATCTTGCACAATGGGCGAAAGCCTGATGCAGCGACGCCGCGTGGGGGATGAAGCTTTTCGGAGTGTAAACCCCTTTCGCCTGGGACGAATGCCCGCAAGGGAGTGACGGTACCAGGATAAGAAGCCCCGGCTAACTACGTGCCAGCAGCCGCGGTAAGACGTAGGGGGCCAGCGTTGTTCGGAATTACTGGGTGTAAAGGGTTCGTAGGCGGTGTGGCAAGTTGGGAGTGAAATCTCTGGGCTCAACCCAGAGGCTGCTTCCAAAACTGCTGTGCTTGAGTGTGAGAGAGGCTCGTGGAATTGCAGGTGTAGCGGTGAAATGCGTAGATATCTGCAGGAACACCCGTGGCGAAAGCGGCGAGCTGGATCACTACTGACGCTGAGGAACGAAAGCTAGGGGAGCAAACAGGATTAGATACCCTGGTAGTCCTAGCCCTAAACGATCAGGACTTGGGGTGCCGCCCGTTCGGGCGTCGTCCCGGAGCTAACGCGTTAAGTCCTGCACCTGGGGAGTACGGTCGCAAGACTGAAACTCAAAGGAATTGACGGGGGCCCGCACAAGCGGTGGAACATGTGGTTCAATTCGACGCTACGCGAGGAACCTTACCTGGGCTCGAAATGCTAGTGACCAGCTGTAGAAATACGGCCTTCCCGCAAGGGACACTAGTATAGGCGCTGCATGGCTGTCGTCAGCTCGTGCCGTGAGGTGTTGGGTTAAGTCCCGCAACGAGCGCAACCCCTGCACACAGTTACTACTCGCAAGAGAGGACTCTGTGTGGACTGCTCCGGATAACGGAGAGGAAGGTGGGGATGACGTCAAGTCCGCATGGCCTTTATGTCCAGGGCTACACACGTGTTACAATGCAGGGTACAAACCGTTGCCAACCCGCGAGGGGGAGCTAATCGGAAAAAACTCTGCTCAGTTCGGATTGCAGTCTGCAACTCGACTGCATGAAGCCGGAATCGCTAGTAATGGCGTATCAGATCGACGCCGTGAATACGTTCCCGGGCCTTGTACACACCGCCCGTCACATCACGAAAGTGAGCTGTACTAGAAGTCGCCACGCTAACCGCAAGGAGGCAGGCGCCCAAGGTATGACTCATGATTGGGGTGAAGTCGTAACAAGGTAGCCGTAGGAGAACCTGCGGCTGGATCACCTCCTTTCTAAATGGAAAGAGATCTACTCCGCTATGGTGTGCGGAGGATGGTCTCAACGTGAAGGGCAGCTCTCACGGGCTTGCCAGTTCGCTAGACTCAAGTAACTCAAAGACCCTTCGGGCTCCAACCCAGAGGGCGGACAGATTCTGACAGATCGATATCGGTTGGCACAAAAGAGCAAAATTGAATGAACGAAGGGCCGCGGTGGCTAACGCCGCGGCCCTTTTTGTTTTTTGGTTTGACACTTTGCTGATTTAGTTTGACGGAGCAGATACGCGAGTCATGCCGGTGGGTACAAATGCAGCTCTGGCATCGGAAAATCCTTTTTATTGTCGGTTAGCAGCGCACATTCCTCTTCAATTGCCACTGCAGCGATTAGGGCGTCGGTTAACCCGAGAGTTCGACCGCGCCTCGACCAAATGTTTTTGAGCTCGCCTCCCCTGCGCGCAGCACGCTCGGTGATGCCGAAGCACAGTAAGCCATCTAACAGACGTTCAGTTATGGCTCGTTCCGACGGCCGCATTCCAGCGTAGAGTTCTGCGATGTTGAGGACGGTGGTGACCGGCGTATGATGCGCCTCAACCAAACTGGCCAAAAGTTCCCTTGGTTTGTCACGCTTTCGGAGGACATCAATGAGTATGGAGGTATCGAGGAGAATTCTCATTTTGCGGGGCGTTTTTGATACTTGGCGCGGTCCCGATCACTTTCGCGACGCAACGTTCGAACCCATTTCGCCGAACCTTTCTGCAACTCCGGATGGTCGGCGTCTCGCCAGACCGCTTTTTCATCGTTCAGGAATGCCAGCAGCTTGCGCCGGCGCACAGCTTCTCTGGCTGTCTCGACAAGAAACGCGCTGCGTCCGCGGCGTCCGGCGATCGCGTCTATATCCCGAGCCAAATCTTCGGGTAGGAGAACGTGGGCTCTTTTATAACGCACAAGTCACCTCTAAAGCACAATTCTAATGTGCCATAGCTATGTGCCTAATTCAAGGTTGGTCGTTGATCACCGCGCACAAGCGGTAGCGCAGCCGATCGATGCGGCTTTTAGCTGAACAAGACGGCGGCGTGGCCTTCGAGGACGCCCAGTGCGCGGGCCATTCCGACCTGGTCCCAGTTGTTCCAGCCTTCGACAATGATCCCGTCACGCACTTTGCACGCGCTCATGCCGCAGAGCTTTAATTGTTTGTTGGTTGGCGGAATTCCGAGTCCTTCGCCCGTATGCGTCATGGTGGCCGTCCAGCGAGCGAACGCCGTGTCGCCTTCCTGCACCACTTGCTCAAGATGGATGTGCGCATCGGGGCACGCTGTCCGTAGCGCGCGATAAAATGCCTTAAATTCTGCCGGCCCGTGCGAGGCGATTTCGGGACGCCCAACGCCCCAGATCACGCTGGTCTGCGGGAAGAGCTCGTCGATGGTTGACTCCATCCCCTTATTCCACACTTCGTCGAACCACCGCCGGATCAATGCCGCTGCATCTGGTTTCGGACTCACAAGTTCATTTGCCGTAGCTGCACTCATGGGAGTTGCCTCCTAGCTAACCTTAACTTGCGCGGCACTATACCACGACGTTTCCAGCCGCAACACACCCAACCTTCCGTGATTCTTGCGGGGCAGCCCGGGAGGATGGATTCGCGTCCGAGAGGGCCGTTGGCTGCCATAAATATGGTAGAATGGGCGAATGAGGACTACGGTCGATATTCCCGATGCGCTCTATCGCGAGCTGAAATCGAAGGCGGCGCGCGAAAAGGTTTCGGTGAAGCAGTTGATTCTGCGCGGTGTTGAAGTGGAATTGCGTCCACGGTCCAACCGGCGCAAACGACGCGTCTCTTTTCCGATAATCCGTTCCAAACAACCCGGGACGCTTGAGATTGACAATGCCAAGATCTACGATCTCACTTCTTTTCCCTGACATCAATGTGTGGCTGGCGCTGACGTACGACCGTCACGCGCACCATGGAGTAGTGAACGATTGGTATCTCGGATTGGAAGAGGAACCGCGATTGTGCTTTTGCCGGTTCACGCAGCTCGGTCTCCTGCGATTGTTGACCACGGAAGCGGTGATGGGTGCAAACGAGGTCCTTACGCAAATTCAAGCCTGGAACGTATATGACAGCTGCATTGCGGACGGGAGGACGATGCTGCTCGAAGAGCCAGGCAGGATTGAACTTCGTTTTCGCGCATTGTCCCGCGGAAACCGCCCAGCGTCGAAAGACTGGGCCGACTCTTACCTCGCTGCGTTTGCGATCGAGGCTGGTCTGCGCCTAGAAGTTATCTCATAAACACGTTCAAAGCACTGGGCGGTTGAAGTTTATGGCCAATGGCGTAAATCAAGAATGTGGACCTCACCGACGCCCAGTGGGCGGTGCTTGAACCACTATTTCGTCCGAAACGCCGGGACGATGGGCGTGGCCGGCCGTGGCAAGATACGCGAGCGGTGCTGAACGGTGTCTTTTGGGTTTTGCGCACCGGCGCTCCTTGGCACGATCTGCCGCGTCGTTATCCTCCCTACCAAACCTGTCATCGCCGCTTCCAGCAGTGGCAGCGCTCTGGGCTGCTTACCCGGCTGCTGCAGAAACTGGCGGAAGACTTACGTGATCGAGGAAAGCTGGACCTGAGCGAATCGTTCATCGATGCCACCTTCAGTTCGGCGAAAAAAGGGGCTCTGCTGTCGGCCCTACTCGCCGCGGCAAAGGCAGCAAAATCATGGCGATCAGCGACGGCCATGGTCTTCCTCTCGCCATACACGTGGCCAGCGCTTCGCCCCATGAAACAAAACTCGTCGAACCCACGCTCCAGCGACGCTTCCTCGCGGAAACTCCCGAGCGCTTGATCGGCGATCGCGCTTACGACAGCGATCCGCTGGATGCGCAGATTCGTGAACGCTTCGGTGTGCAGTTAGTTGCTCCGCACAACCCCACACGCAGCCGGAAGGCCACGCAAGATGGCCGCGTACTGCGCCGCTATCGCCGCCGCTGGAAAATCGAGCGCTTGTTCGCCTGGCTTCATAATTTTCGTCGCGTGGTCATCCGCTGGGAATACTACCCAGAAAATTTCCTCGGCATGGTGCAGCTTGCTTGTGCCGTCATCCTCCTGAGGTATTTATGAGATGGCTTCTAGTGACTTTCGACGGGGCACTCTATAAGAAATCCGCGGACGCGCTGTTGCTATCCTGATTAAATGGTCCGACGCCATTCCGCATACTGTTAGTGGTGGCCGCCGCCTCCGCCACCATGGAAGCCGCCACCGCCGAAGCCGCCGCCGTGGAAACCGCCACCGACTGCGCCATGGAAGCCGCCTTGCGGTTCGAAGCCGTGACCGTAGGGGCCGTGGAAATCGCCGAAGCGATGGTAGTGGCCGTAACCGAATCCACCGTAGAAGAACGGGGATCCGTAAACGGCGAACGGGGAGTAAAAGCCCCAGCCGAACGGGCTATAGAAGATGCCCGCGCCGGGAATGAAGGTGTACGCACTGAACCAGGGATCCCAATACCAGCCGGCTCCATACCAACCGGGGCCGCCATTCACGTACAGTCGCGCGGTGTCGGCGTCAGCTTCGGCGAGATAGCCAGAACGCAATCCCGACCAGCGAAAGAAGTCATCGGTGTATTGCTTATCATCAAAGCCCTTCGACTTTGGTTGCGTGCCAGTAGCCAGAGTAACTTCGTGATTTTCACCCACGCCGATGGTGCGGCCGCCGGCGAACACATCGGCTTTACCCTTGAAAACGCGCACCTGATTCTGATCGGCGTCAAAGTCATACAAGCCGCGCTTCAGTAGCTGGACGGAGGTGTCGTTCAGGTCTACGCGAATGTTGTTGTTCTTGCTGATGTCCGTAACTTCGACCATCGCCCGGCCTTTCAACACCGCAACCCTAGTGTTCGCCAGATCCGGCGAAACCATCTTCACGACGCTGTTGTGATCGACGCGGAGGAATACTCCGGGCGTGAGCAAGATTTCGACCCTGCCCGTTTGCGTTGTCAGTTCCTGGCCTTGAGCCAGAACTGCGGAGCCGACGGAGTTTGCGCCGAGTTCCTGGCCATTGATTGACGCCGAACCTTCTACGTAGTTGATGGCGCCAATCTGAGCCGCGGGCGCATTTTGATTTGGCGGATTCTGCTCACCGTTTTGGTTGGGCAGGTACTGCGGCCAAGCGGGAACGGAAAGCAGCGCTCCCAAAAGTAAAAAACCGATCGAACGAGAAACGCTTGTTATTGCTGAGTTTTTCATGGAGTGCACCTGCGAATTTTCCCTTACACCCGATTAGATGCTCGAGAGATACGCAAGGCGATTAAGGCGTGTGCTGTAGAAAACGCAGAGCCGCGAGGTACGCCTCATAGACACGCGGCAAAGGGCGTTGGCTTGGGGACGGACGGAGTAGTGATTATTTTTTTCGGGCGAGAAGCGCTTCGATCTGCTGCAAGTGATTCACGTCGTGCCCGGCGACCATGCGCACGATGCGCTCGATGGATTCTTCGCCACGTTCCGAGTGCATGCCGTGATGCTTCCACTGTTCGGAGGTTAGCGTCTTCAGCAGAGCGAGATTCATCTGTCGCAAAACCAGAAACTGTTCCAGCGACTTTCGCGCATCTTTTTTGTCATAGTGACCGGCCATAACCCACGCGTCCTGATCGAACGCCTGGATCGCAATTCCGGGCTGACCCAGGATCGAACGCATCCGCCAACTTTGGACGATTTCGACGTCAGCCAGGTGCGCAAGAATTTCAGTAGCAGACCATTTGTCCGGCGCGGGGCGTTTACGCAAAGCCGCGGGCGACTTGCCCTTGATGAACCTAGCGAGCCTTTTCCCGGTGGCGGCTTGTACTTTTAGTGGATCCTGATCCCCGAGCTTCTGCTTGATTCGTTGCACATACTCCTGGACGGTTTCCTTCATGGCTGGCACCCCTTTCATCCGATGTTTCGACGGAAACCGGGGTTGCACCAGTCGGCAACCCATAGAGTCTGTGTGAGGACTGAAAAGACTGCCTCAGCGGCTGGAGCCGCACTGGTATTGTTGCGATTAGGGCCTGGCTGAAGCTATGCCCTGACGAAAAACACGAAGTCCTCACACAGATTCTATGGTGCGTAGTGCAGTACACCACGCAAAGCCCGGAATCTGTCTGATTGCGCGCTGCGGGAATTGGGAGTAGGCTCACCGGCAAGCTTTCCGCCCCCGCAGAAGAGCGCCGAGACAGCGGCGAATCGCTCGCGGACCTGAGACCAGGTTCCAGAGGAGGATGTGCCATGTCGGTTGCCCCGGCCCACAAGCTCCTGTTTGGCCGCTTGTATCACAGCGTATGGAACGAACGCAGGCTGGAATTTATCGAGCAGGTGATTTCGGAAACGCATGCGTTGGGAGATCCCACGGTTTCAGGCAGGGGAGTAGGTCCGTCAGCATACCGCCGGCAGGTGGAACGCTTTTTCGCAGGATTGCCGGACCTGAAGTTCATCGTGGACGATACCATCAGCGAGGGCGACAAGTTGGTGGTGTATTGGACCATTACCGGCACCCACCGCGGAGAGTTTCTGGGTGTGCCGCCCACCAACAAACGAGTGTCGTTCACGGGAATTACGATCAATCAGATTGCCAACGGAAAAATCCTGGAATCCACGGTGATCTGGGACGGACTGGGCCTGATGAAGCAGTTCGGCATCGATTTGCCGATCCAGTACGAGATGTTGTCGCTTGCCGCCGACTGACTATGACCACCGGGCGCTGGCTAGCATTCCCCAGATGCCGCTAAATCATTAAGATGCCGCCAAATCATTGATTTTTTGGACTCACCCTCCGCCGAACTTGTGTACTGGACCGTTTGATACGCGAAAATAGAGTGCAACTTACACCAGCGATTGCGGGTTTGACCTATCGTTGTCGGACCCCAAACTGCAATCACAATTAAAGGAGAGAACCGGGCATGAAAATCTCGAAGAGTCTTGCTGGAGCGGTGATGGTCGCGGCCCTGATCTGTGGAGGAGTGGCTGTGGCGCAGAAGCCCGTGGATAACGTTAGCGGGAAGAAGCATCCGAACCTGGCGGCGGCGCAGCGGTTGTCCCAGCAGGCCTATGAAAAGATCGTTGCAGCGCAAGAGGCGAATGAGTGGGATATGGACGGGCACGCGGCAAAGGCCAAGGAACTGTTGGATCAGGTTAATCAGCAGCTAAAGATGGCTGCGGAAGCGGCGAACAAGAACCACAAGTAGTTCCATTTCGGAATTAAGCCTACGGAACAGGACGGGTGTCTTCTGCCCGTTCTTTTTTGTCTCCGGTGTACCCCTCAATCAACGGAGAACAGATACAAAAAAAGCACTGGTTCCGCAAAACGTTCTTGTCGAACCCTGCATCTCACCCGCATACTAATGAACGGGTGTTCCCGGGCCACGTCTTTCTTGGGCCACATCTTGGGGATGTACGCAAACGCTTTACTTTGCTGAGGGCCAGAGGATGCGGGG
The DNA here is from genome assembly GCA_963709705.1 of Candidatus Acidiferrales bacterium. GTDB lineage: Bacteria > Acidobacteriota > Terriglobia > Acidiferrales > UBA7541 > Acidiferrum. Next base: position 125,386 of record CAVPXU010000006.1, on the reverse strand, counting down.
TTTACAACTTGAGTCCGGACATGGGTCCCGCCGCCTGGCGAGCACCCTGGCGCTCGCCCTGGCGCTGCTTTCGCTCATTTTTCTCCTGCAGGTCACCCCTCACGGACACACCAACAGTCAAGATGAAGCCGCGTGCCGCCTTTGTCAGGCCGCGCATGTCAGTGCAATACCGGTCGTTTCCGGAATCGTACTTAGTGTTCCGTTGGTCGCCGTCGGAGAAGTCGCGGCGCCCAGCGCGCTGGCTTCGACCGAGAGTTTCTTCAGCCACTCCGACCCCCGCGCACCTCCCGCGGTTGTTCAGCTCTAACTCCACACAAGACAAGTATTTCAAGCCGGCCTCTCTGTAGGCCGCGCGACCGCTTACCTACAAGCGGGCCTATCCACGCTCAGACAATCGCTCCCTGAGGAGCTTGGAGGACAGATGCATTTCAGTATTCGTGCTTTCGTAGCGACAGCTTTTTCTCTATTTGTGATGGTGTTCGGCGTTATGGCACAAAATGGCAATGCTGGATCGATTGAAGGCGTGGTCAAGGATCCCTCGGGAGGAGCGGTTGTGAACGCGACGGTGGAAATCGAGAATCCGGTCACGGGTTACACGCGCACCATAGCGACTGGGACGGACGGAAGCTTTCGATTCACGAACGTGCCATTCAATCCCTATCACTTGACGGTGACGGCAGGTGGGTTCGAGATGTTTACAAAGGATGTCGACGTGCGCTCGTCGGTTCCGGCAAACGTGCCGATAGCATTGAAAGTGGGCACCGCAGTAACTTCCGTTACGGTTGAGGCAAGCGGCGGAGACCTGGTGGAGAACGATCCCACATTTCACACGGACGTAGACCGCAGCCTGATTAACAACCTGCCGCTGGAGAACGCGTCATCTGAAGTTAGTTCGCTGGTGACACTTACAACGCCGGGAGTGGCGGCGGATTCCAACGGGTTGTTCCACGGGCTTGGTGACCATGCCTCGAATTCGTTCTCCGTGGACGGTCAGCCCATCACGGATCAGCAGAGCAAGGTATTCTCGAATCAAATTCCAGCGGATTCGATTCAATCGCTCGAAGTCATCTCTGGCGCGCCCCCGGCCGAATTTGGCGGCAAGACCAGCCTGGTGATCGTGGTGACCACGCAGTCGGGGCTGGGCGAGAAGCAGCCTCATGGCGAAGTCACGGCGTCTTACGGCTCTTTTGGAAGCGTGAATGGCGGCTTTAACGTGGGCTATGGCAACGACAAATGGGGCAATTACATTTCCGCGAATGGATTGAACACCGGACGCTTTCTGGATGGTCCGGAGTTCAATGTTTTCCACGATAAAGGAAACGAAGAAAATATCTTCGACCGCATCGACTACAAGCCGACGGCCGCGGACACGATCAGCCTTAATCTGAACTACAGCCGCTCCTGGTTTCAGACGCCAAACTCTTACGATGCGCAATTCGCGACCGGATGGACGTTTAACGCCGCCGATCCGGTGTGTCCACCTGGGCAAACCGGCAACTGCGGAGGCCTAGGGGCAACTGGACAGCCGGTCGGACCGCAGGATCAGCGATCAAAAATTGGGACCTTTAATATCGCCCCCAGTTGGACGCGCCTGATCAATACGGAAACCGTCTTGACGGTGGGGGCTTGGGTGCGGCGCGATGGCTACAACTATTACCCCAGTGGCGACGCTTTCGCCGATCAGGCGCCCGATCTGCAATTTGAAACGGTGAACCAGTACCGCCCGTTGACCAACGCCGGGATACGCGCCACGGTCTCCTACGTGAAGGGCAAGCACAACCTAAAGGCGGGAATCGATTTCGAAAATACGGCGCTTTCGGAAAACGACAAATTCGGCATCGTCGATCCAACGGTGAATGCCGTTTGCTTGAACGCCGACGGAAGCTTCAACACCAACCCACTTCTGAACAATCCTGGGGCTTGCGGTGGCGTAGGCAACGTAGGGGGTTCCGTGAATCCCGGATTTATACCCCTCCTAGGCTGTTACGACTTGACTCGAACAGCTCCCGTGCCCGCTTCCGACGGCTGCCCCGCGGGACAGACGACACCCGGGTTGTACAACTTTAGGGGCAGCGACAATATCAAGGAATCGGCGCTGTATGCGCAGGACACTATCACCGTCAAAAATTGGAGCTTTAACCTCGGGCTTCGCGCCGACATTTATCGCGGTATTTCCAGTGCACAGCAGCTTGAACCGCGCCTGGGGATCGCGTACAACTTTAAGCCCACCAGCACTGTGCTGCGCGTTTCTTACGCACGCACAATGGAAACACCGTTCAATGAAAACCTGATCCTAGCAAGCACGGGTTGCAATGACCCGGTGATTTTCGACCTTCAAGAATCGGTGTCTGGCGGTCAATGCGTTTCCTCAAACATTCCGCCTCTCAGCCCCGGCCACCGCAATGAGTTCCACGCCGGTTTGGAACAGGCCTTCGGTAAGTACCTGGTCATCGATGGCGAGTACATCTGGAAGTACACGCACAAGGCGTTTGACTTCAGCGTGCTCGGCAACACTCCGATCACATACCCGATCGAGTGGGATAGTTCGAAAATTCCCGGCTATGCCATTCGCGCCTCCGTTCCCAACTACCACGGATTTACGGCGTATGTGGTGATGTCCAGCGTAGCGGCGCGGTTCTTTACGCCGCAAGTCAGCGGCATCGGAGCAACGCCCGCTACAGGCGGTGGCTCCGTGTTTCGCATCGACCATGACGAGCACTTCAACGAAACTACCCATTTGCAGTATCAGCCGTGGAAGCGCGGACCGTGGCTCGGATTCAACTGGCGCTACGACAGCGGCCTTGTTGCCGGCCCGGTGCCGTGCTTTGGAGGCGAGGCTTGCCCGAACGGGCCCGGCGGCGGTGGGCCCAATGATCTCATCGACGTCTCTGGACTCACGCCTGATCAGCAGTTCCAGGCGGGATTGTTCTGCGGAAGTGTGTATGCAACACCGACGACGCCGATCGGTTCGCCGTTTGGACCGAACCTTTGCCCGGCTGCTAATTATGGCGCCAAGTATGTATCCATCCCGGCGCCCGGCACGGAGAACGACGACCACAATCCGCAACGCATCGCGCCACGGAACTTGTTCGACATTGCCGTGGGTCAAGACAATCTGTTTAAGGGCGATCGCTATAAGTGGAGCTTGCGCTTTACCGTCATCAACCTGACGAACAAAGAAGCGCTGTACAACTTCATTTCCACTTTTAGCGGAACCCACTACGTGACCCCTCGGACAGAAACGGTCGAGCTGGGTTTCCACTTCTAATCGCACTTCCGTCTGGCGAATCAGCCCCCACGCGGCGCTATTTGCCTGTGGGGGCTATTCCTTGCGCCACAGACTTTGCTGGCCATTTGTGTATAGAATTGAGCGACATGGCCACCTCAGCGGGTAACCCAGCAGCCAACCCACTACGCATCGGTATCGACTTAGGCGGAACGAAAATTGAGTTTGTCGCCATGGAGAATGACGGGCACGAGCTGTATCGCCACCGTGTGCCCACGCCGCGCGAAGATTATGACGGCACGGTGCGCGCGATCAAGGAAGGCGTGGAGAAAATCGAAGTGGAATTGCGGCGCAGGGGATCGGTTGGCGTAGGCATTCCGGGAACCATTTCGCGCCTCACCCACACAGTGAAGAACGCAAATTCCACATGGATGAACGGGCGCGCGTTTGACCGCGACCTCAGCGACGCATTGCACAGGGAGGTACGCTGCGCGAACGACGCCAATTGCCTGGCAGTTTCGGAAGCCACCGACGGCGCAGGAGCGGGCAAGCGAGTGGTGTTCGCCGTGGTGCTGGGCACGGGCTGCGGAGGCGGCCTGGCCATTGATGGGCGGGTGCACAACGGACGGAACGGTGTCGCCGGCGAATGGGGTCACAACACTTTGCCGTGGATGCGCGCGGATGAATATCCCGGGCCGGAATGTTATTGCAGCTACCGGGGCTGCATCGAAACGTGGATCTCTGGAACCGGCCTGGAAGCGGATTACGAACGCGCGACGAAAACAAAATTACGAGGGAAAGAAATTGTGGAGCGTTGCAACGCAGGCGATCCCGCGGCGGCGGCGAGCCTGGCGCGATACGAAGACCGGCTGACGCGCAGTTTGTCTCAGGTCATCAATTTGCTTGATCCGGATGTGATTGTGCTTGGTGGCGGAGTGTCGCAGGTTCCTCAGTTGTATAAGAATGTGCCCGGGCGGTTGAAGGAATACGTATTCGGGCGCGAGGCAGACACGCCGATCATAGTGGCGAAACACGGCGATGCCAGCGGAGTGCGGGGCGCGGCATGGCTGTGGCCACTCAACGGAAATAGATAGGAAAAAATGGAGGGGCTCCGCATGAGGGAGATGCGTTGCAGAACCCCTCGCCGTCGCTAAGCGCTTGCTCGATCGGAGTCGCGGCTTAGCTGTGAGCGCCGCTGGCTTTGGCGCTAAACTCCGCCATCCATGCCTTGGAGCGGCGTTCCATTTCCGCGGGTGCGACGTCTTCTACGTGCTGCGCCAATCCCCACTGATGGCCAAAGGGATCGCGCAGCTTGCCGTAACGGTCTCCCCAGAATTGATTCTGCAGCGGCATCTCTACCTTTGCGCCGGCCTTTACCGCGCGTTCGAAGACTGCGTCCACATTGTCGGTATAGATCACAACCGAGCAAGAGGTGTTGGGAGTTGGACCTGGCGCAGACGCCATACCCGGAAATTCATCGCTGAGCATCAGGCGGGAATCGCCGATCTGAAGTTCCGCGTGACCGATCTTACCGCCGGGCCCGGTCATGCGACCGAGTTCCTTGGCCTGGAATGCTTCCTTGTAAAAATCGATGGCTCGGGCGGCATCCTTGCAGACGAGTGTGGGCGTCAGGGAATGATAGCCTTCTGGAATAGCGCGAACAGCGGACATAGGTCCTCCTAATAAAGTGTGGAATTGCGCGCAGTCGGTTAGGGGTCCGGGAAGGGGAAACAGAAACAAAGCTGCGCGGACTTCTTAGATACTCCGACGGGGAGAGCGCGTCAAGGGTTGATTTCAGGAAGTTGTAGCGCGGAAATTGCCTGTGCCATAGTGTGTGAGCCCAGAATGGTGACCGGGCATGGGATACGAATTTTCTGGAAATATCGAAATGGAACTTTGCGGATTGCTTGGGCGTCTCAGATGCGAAAGGGAAGTGACATTCGAAATGGGGGAATCCACAAAATGCAGGTGATTCGTTGCGGGTCCGTTGTAGTAGGTTGTGCCTTGTTGTTCGCTGTCCCTTCGTTTGCGCAAGTGACCAACGGGAAAAAGCCGAATTTGCCCGTGCCTTTTGAGACCAAGTCCGCGGGAAATGGCCCGAACAAAGACAAACCTCCCGCCGGCTTTCTTCCGAAAGCGCCATCCGGATTTCAGGTGAGCGTGTACGCGAGTGACTTCAGCAATCCGCGGTTCCTCGCGGTGGCTCCCAATGGGGACATTTTTGTGGCGGAGACCGGCGCCGGCAAGATCATCGTTTTGCGCGACCCGCAGCATGGCGGGGGCACGCCCCAGAAAGAAGTGTTCGCTGAAAAATTAAACCGCCCTTTTGGGATCGCGTTCCACGACGATTATGTTTACGTGGGCAACACAGGCGAAGTGGTTCGTTTCAAATATGACAAACAAACTTCGAAGCGCACCGGCGAAGCGGAACATATCCTGGACGTGCCCAAGGGGGGAGGCCACTTCACGCGCACTCTCGCCTTCAGCCAGGATGGAACGAAGTTGTACATCAGCGTCGGCTCTTCCTCGAATCTCGATTTCGAGAAGGATGCGCGACGCGCTGCGGTTCTGGTGAGCGATCCGGATGGAAAAAATTCGCGAATCTTCGCTTCGGGCCTGCGAAATGCCGTCGGCTTGGCCATTGAACCCGTGACCGGAGAAGTTTGGGTCACCGTCAACGAGCGAGATGAGCTTGGCGATAATTTGCCGCCCGATTATTTTACTTCGATCAAGGATGGCGGATTTTACGGTTGGCCGTACAGCTACATCGGAGACAACGTGGACCCGCGTGTGAAGCCGCAACGGCCCGACCTGGTGGCCAAGGCCATCATCCCGGACGTTTTGCTGGGGCCGCATGTGGCGCCGCTGCAATTTGCGTTTTACACCGGCAAGCAATTTCCCGCGCTGTATCACGGGGGAGCGTTTATTGCAGAGCATGGTTCCTGGAATCGCGCCACGCGCAATGGCTACCAGGTAGCATTTGTTGGGTTCAAAAATGGCAAAGCCGTGGAAGATCCCATGACCTTCCTGACGGGATTTGTGCCGGACCCGAAGGGCAAAGACGTAGATGGCCGCCCTGTGGGCATGGCCGTAGCGCCGGATGGTTCGCTGATGGTCAGCGACGATGGAGCCGGAGTGATTTATCGCATCAGCTACGGAAAATAATTGAATGCTGTCGTGGTGGAGAACGGCCGGGCGGGAATGTACGCTCGGCCGTTTTCGTTTGTCGTTCAGTTCACGATTAGCGTCAGTGAAATCGGATTCAACTGCAGCGTCTTGCTGGAGCCGGCGGGTGTGGCGCTGACGGAGATCGTGATGGGATAGGTGCCCGGCGGCGTCCGGAATTTGAAGATGGCGTTGCCGACGGAGCTGTTGGTGTCGCCCGTTGCTATGGCGATGGCTTGGACGGTCGTGACCGCGTTCAGCGTAAACGCGGAGGAATACACGGGAGAGGCGGAACTGGGCGTGGAACCGTCGGTGGTGTAATAGATGGTGGCGCCGCTGGTCGCGTCCGTAATTGAGACGGATTGCGCCGCGCCAAATACGCCACCGTTGGGTTGAATTGAAGGTGTAGCCACAGTTTGCCCGGTTTGTCCGGGCGCGGCGGACTGCGACGACCCCCCGCTTGAGCCCGCGCTGCCGCAGCCGATTCCGGAAAAGACGAGAGCAAGGGAAAGCGCCATGGCCGCCGCAACGCTGGCCGATTGCGGAAAGAGTTTCGCTCCGCGGCGGAACTGCGCCCACAGCAGCAATGTGCAAAGAAGTGCGAGCAGAACCGTGCCGTAAGGAGAAGTGCGGGGCCGGGACGCCGGCGGGGGCGTACGGAACGTTGGCGTGACTTCCGACGCGCCCAAGGTGCTGATGGAGACCGTGAAGGCGGCAGGCGCGCCGTTCGTCACGGGTATGCTGGGCGGCACAGTGCAAATGGCGCCAAACGGCGCGCCTGCACAGGTAAACGACAGCGTGCCGTTGAATCCAACGCCGGGCGTGGCTTGCAGATTGAATCGCGCGGTTTGTCCGGCCGTGAGCGTCGCTGTTGTGGAGCCACCTGCCGCTGTAGAAACGGTGGCCGCAGGCAACGCGGTGCCGCTCAGGCTGATGAATTGCGGCGAGTTCGCAGCGTTGTCCGTGATGGTTAGCGTGGTGGCGCGAATGCCGGAAGCAAGGGGCGAGAACACCAGCGCAATATTGCAGGAGGCGTTGGCGGCGACCGAACCGCTGCAGGTGTCCGTGGAAATGCTGAAGTCGGCCGCGTTGAATCCGCTCAGGACCGCGCTGAGAATCTGCAAGGGAGCGCCTCCCGAATTCGTGAGCGTCACCGTTTGCGCGGCAGTTGAGGTGCCTTGCGTTGGCGTTCCGGGAAAGGTCACAGCTCCAGCAGGATTCAGCGTGACCGCGGGGGAGGGAGGTATGGCTGCCACAGCCGTTCCGGCGAGCGGAATGATCTGGGGGCTGCCGGCGGCGTTGTCCGTCACGATCAGCGTGGCCTGACTGCTGCCCGCATTCGCCGGCGCGTAGCTAATGGCGATGGTGCAACTATGATTGGTTGGCAGAACAGGAGACGAGATGCAATTGTCCGTCTCATTAAAATCCGCGGAATTGGCGCCGCTGATCTGGATACTCGACAGGCTCACGGCTTGTGCGCCCAAACTTTTCAGAACGATGTCCTGTGCGCCGCTGGACTGCCCCGCTGTGGTCGATCCAAATGTAAGCGAACCAGGAGCGGTACCGAGCGTGGGTCCCTGGATCCCCTGCCCGCTTTGCTCCACGGTCACAAACAATGGCAGAAGGCTGGTTGCCGGAAAAAATGGAGCAGCTATCGGTGCGGGCTGGCTGGGCTGGCCGATGGAAAGGTCCACCTGGTACACCGAGATCCCGAACGTTGTTGGTCCGGAATTGCCGACGTATGTGAACGGAGCTTGAGGATCGGCGACTCCGTTGAGAAAAATTGCACTTGTGTCCTGGATCGGCGAAGCGGCGAGCTGCGTTACCGTTGTTGGGTCATAGACGAGAAACGGAAGCGGGCTGCCTTCGCCGACAAAATTCGCCGGCGGTGCTTGCACGTACAGAAGATTGCCGCCCGGACTGAAATAGAGAGAATCCGGAAACGTGTAACTGCCATAGTTGCCGTCTTCGAAACCGAGATCGACGGTCCCTATCGGGCTCATGCTGAGATTCGTTGTGGAGACCTGGTACACCGTCAACGAGCCAGTCGTATCTCCCGAACCCATGGCGAGATAGCCGCCTGCAGGGCTCATGGCAATGCTTCGCGCATTGCTGCCGATGCTCAGGCCGCTGGCAGGAATCGTCGCGAGTCCAGTGGAAGGATCAAAGGAGATCGCGAAGAGAAGTGCCGCGGGCGAATCCCCGCCCTGCTCCTGATTCACAAAAATGAACATGCCGTGCCGCGCCGGGTCGCTCACCGACGCCGCCCATGTGCCATTGAAGGAAAGTGTTTGCGTGCCAACCCGGCACTAAAGCGGGAGTGTTCGCGTCAATCTGGAAAGTATCCAGTGTGAACGTGGAAGGAGTAGGCGATTGTGTGACGACGACCTTCAAGAGATAAACATACTGCCCCGTGCTTTCCGCAACGACCAGCATGCCGGTCTCGCCGGGGATGTTGGAAGCCGAATAAGGAGACTCGGGCGTTTCTGCGACAACGCCCGTCGCGGAATCGAGGGTGTACATGGCCACGCCATCGCCGCAAATGGCGAGAAGGAAATTTCCCGTGGGATCAATCGTGGTCGGGCTGCACGGGTCCTTAAATGTGACGGTGGTGTTCGGAACCATGGTCAGCACGCCGGTGGTGCTGTCTCGCAGCAGTGTGACCAGTCCGGAAGTGGTGCCATTGCTAGTGCTGGCGAACAGATAAGGTTGCGTGGTTTGCGCAAAGCTCAGCGGGGCAGCGCCTGGCAACGTAAGGAAAGGCAAAGATAAGAAAAGAACCGCAATGATGCGGCTCCCGATTCTGCGAAAAGAATGCGGGCTCATCAGAAAATCCTTGGCTGAGCGGGACAGCTCAGCGATGTTGTGAAAAAGAGAGGGAAACCAGTGACGACGGTAGCGCGCGGAAGGGAGCGAGTCAATGTAAAATACTATAAGAGTAATCTAATTAAGTTTAAATATGTTTCAATTTGGAACGAAGTAGTACAGGAGGCATCCAAGAGCGTATATTAACGACTGTTAATGTGAGCCCGCCCCATTATTCGATAACGTAGGAAGCTTATGTCATCCTTCAAACTTGATGTGGAAAAACTGCCGTCCAGCAATGATAGCCTCACCATTTATAGGGCCACCGGGAAGCTCAGCCTGGAAACCGTAAGCGAATTCATCTCGAAAATGCGGGCGGAAACCGCGTCGTACCTCGTTTTGGATATGAGCGGCGTGAATTTTCTGGATTCCGCTGGGGTGGGCGCGCTGGTGTCGCTGTTCGTGAGCCGCCGGAATCAGGGGAAGGTGTTTGCGCTGGCGACGCTATCGCCGCAGAGCAACGCGGTAGTTGCCGTGGCTGGCCTGCAGAATCTGCTGCCCGTGTATAAAACAGTGGAAGAAGCGGCGGCGAAGAAGGCGTAGTTCGGCGGCGACGGGTGGCTCAGCTCGGCGTCCAGTTCGGATGGCTGGTGAAGAGGCCGTCAACGAAGCCGATGTGATAGGAAATATACAGGCCGAAGCACAGGCTGAGCACGCCTGACCCGACGATCAAGCCACGGTTCAACCAGGCAAAACGCGCGCTGGCGTAGGTAAACGGCAGCGCCATTGCCGCGGTAATCAGCATCATTCCCGCAATCGTGCCGACGCCAAAGACGAGCAAATAAAAAACGCCCCAGCGCGGGTTGCGGATGGTGCTGAGAACGAGCAGCGCTACCGCCGCTGAGCCAGCCAGGCCGTGCACGATACCGACGAAAAGCGGCCGCAAGGAATGAAACCACCCCAAATGCGAAACCGGATTCGCGGTCCACTTCGGCGCGGGGAGGGAATCGGCGTGATGCTCCTGCGCCGGCGCGTGCGAATGCCAGTGATAATGCAGGTGAGACTCGTGCTCGTGCACATGCGCGTGTTCGCCGGTAAGCCGTGGATGCGCAGGCGAGAATTTTTCACTGAGCCATTTAGTGACGCCGGAAAGGTTCAGGATGCCCAGCAGGATGAGCATCAATCCCACGGTGAATTCCATGGTCAGGCCGATTCGCGTGGGAATCACCACGTTAAACAAAATGATGGCCGCGCCGACGAGAACAATCGTTATGGTGTGGCCCAGTCCCCATAGCGCGCCGATCAGCCCGGCCTTCGCAAGGGAACGCTCCCGGCTCACGATGGTGGAGACGGCGATGACGTGGTCCGGGTCCGTGGCATGGCGCATGCCCAGAAAGAACCCGATCGCAAGAATGGCAAGTCCGCTGATCATATGAGCCGGCCGGTGGCCAACTTCGCTGCTACAGGATAGACGAACCGGCGCGTTGGAAGCGAGTTTTTCCCAACGGCCGCAGGCAACGGGTTGCCACTCGTTTGGCTTTCGGCTAACTTTCTGAGGGGGAACGTGCGATGAACTCAGATTGGAAGCCGGAAGGATATCCGAGCGTCTCCGTATATCTGATGTCGGATGGCGCGCAACAGGCGATCGATTTCCTGAAGAAAGTTTTCGATGCCAGCGATCTTCGGCACATCGCTGATCCGAACGGCAAAATCATGCACGCGGAAGTGCGTATTGACGATACGGTGGTGATGATCGCCGATGCCGTCGGCAGCCATCCTGCTTTTCCGGCATGGCTGCATGTTTACGTGCGGGACGTGGACGCAACGTATAAGAAAGCGTTGGCGGCCGGGGGCGTTCCCGTGCAGGAGCCGATGCGCAAGGAAGGCGATCCGGATAAACGCGGCGGGTTCAAGGATCCGTCGGGCAATACCTGGTGGGTGTCGACGCAGGGCGGATAATTCAGCGAATGCCCGGTTCAGGGAAACGCAGCTTACTCCGATTTAAGCAGGCGCATGAATTCCGCGGCCGCGTGCGGCAGGCGCGCTCCTCTGCGCGCAATCATGTACAAGTGCCGGGGCATATTGAGCTGGCGAATCTTGAGTTCTTTCAGCGTGCCGTGTTCGATTTCCCACGTAACGCACATGCGCGGCACGATGGCCACGCCCAGGCCCATCTGCACAATGCGTTTGATGCTTTCGATCGTCGGCATTTCCAGCGGCATGTTCAGCGGGGTGCGGTGCTTGGCGAACAACTCGATCACCTTGCGGCGAAACGGCGATTCCACAATGTGGGCAACGAACATTTCCTTGCCCAGTTCTTCCACATCCACTTCGCGGCGCTTCGCCAGCGGATGTTTCGGCGGCACCACGAAGGTCAGTTCGTCCTTCAGGATTTCCGTGGCCTGCAATTGCGAATCGCGAGGAATGAAAGAGACAGCGCCGAGGTCCAGACGGTAGTTCATGACTTCATGCGGGATGTCGCGAGAGAACATGCGATGGAGTCGCACCTGCACGCCGGGGTGAGCCTCACGGAAACTGGCCAAGGCAGGTAGCAACGCGTGGATCGAGCTTTCGTTTACGCCGAGAGCCAGCTCGCCCCGCTTCAGGCCTTCCAGCTCCATTAATTCCTTTTTCACTTCTTCGCGCAGGTTCAACAGCCGCTCAGCATATTCCCGGAGCAGGGTGCCGGCATCCGTCAGGCGCACGGGGCGCGCGCCGCGCACGAAAAGGGGCTGACCCAGTGAATCCTCCAGTTTGCGGATCGCCAGACTGACGGCAGGCTGGGTGCGGTACAGCCGTTCGGCCGCCCGCGAGAAACTACCCTCCTTCGCAACTGTAAGAAAAACCTGCAATTCCGCAAGATCCATGGCAAAAACCCTCGATTCCGACTTCGCCGCCGACCCGGCTGGTGGCGCCGGTTTGGCTGGTTCCGGCCTCCAAATAGCGTCAAATGGTCTTCCACTAGTATAAGGCAGAATTATCAATTACAGAATGAAGATAAATTGGACTAGAAGGCCCGACTATGCGTAACTGAAAGAAGATGTTGGAGGTAGCGCATGAGCCACGTACGGATCTTTGATACCACGCTCCGCGACGGTGAGCAGTCTCCCGGCTTCTCCATGAACACTGCGGAGAAGATTCGCATGGCGCGGCAGCTTGCGGTGCTCGGCGTGGACACCATCGAAGCAGGATTTCCGATTGCGTCCAAGGGCGACCTTGAAGCTGTCATCGCCGTTTCCAAAGAAGTGCGCGATGTTCCGGTTGCCGCATTGGCGCGCGCCCGCAAAGACGACATTCTCGCTGCTGCCGAAGCGCTAAAATCCGCGCAGACTCCGCGCATGCACGTTTTTCTGGCTACCAGTGACCTGCACTTGCAGGTGAAGCTGCACATGAGCCGGGAACAGGCGCTCGAAGCCATCGAGTCGATGGTCAAACTGGCGCGCAACTTTGTCGAAGAAGTGGAATTCTCCGCCGAAGATGCAGGCCGCACCGATCTTGCGTATCTTTGCCAGGCTTGCGAAGCGGCTGTGCGCGGCGGCGCGACGGTGCTCAACCTGCCGGACACTGTGGGCTACGCAGTTCCCAGCGAGTACGCGGAAATGTTCCGTAAAGTGCGCGAACATCTGGGCGATCCGGAACACATCATCCTGAGCGCGCATTGCCACGACGATCTCGGATTGGCGGTGGCCAATTCGCTGGCAGCCGTGCAGGCGGGAGTGCGCCAGATCGAATGCACTATCAATGGCATCGGCGAACGCGCGGGAAACGCGGCGCTGGAGGAAGTGGCGGTGGCGCTGGCGGTGCGCAAGGAAAGCTTTGGCGTGGCCACGAAACTGAAGCTGGATGAATTGTATAAGTCCAGCAAGTTGCTGACGGAGATTACCGGCGCGGCAGTGGCGCCGAATAAAGCGGTCGTAGGAGCCAATGCGTTCGCGCATGAAGCCGGAATCCACCAGGATGGCATCATCAAGAATCCGCTGACATACGAAATTATTTCGCCGGAAACCGTTGGCGTGCCCTCGCGATCGCTGGTGCTGGGCAAGCATTCGGGACGCCACGCGCTGCGTGAATCTTTGCGCGAACTGGGTTACGAGCCGAGTGACGAACAGTTGGCGGAATGCTATCGTCGGGTAACGGCATTTGCGGACGCTTCCAAGAATGTGCGTGCCCGGGACCTCATGACCATCGCGCATGAAGTGATTCGGCGCAATGTTGTGGCTACCACCGCATCGCCGCGGGCTTGAGGCGCGCGGAAAATCGAGAGATCGGCCAATGAAGTTGAAAAAGAAAATCGTGGTGCTGCCCGGCGATGGAATTGGACCGGAAGTGGCGCGCGCGGCGGTGAACGTGCTGCAGGAATGTGCGCGCGAATTTGGCCACCAGTTCGACGTGACGGAAATGCCCGTGGGAGGCGCCGCCATCGACAAGACCGGCAATCCTCTGGCGGATGAAACTCTCGAGGCATGCCGCAAGGCGGACGCCGTATTTCTTGGCGCGGTGGGCGGGCCGAAATGGGATTCGCTGCCGGTCGGCAAGCGCCCGGAGACGGGGTTGCTGGCGTTGCGCAAGGGGCTCGGTCTGTACGTGAATCTGCGCCCGGTCCGCTTGCTGGAGCCGCTGCGCGGCATTTCGCCATTGCGGCCGGAGCGCCTGGGCGATCTGGATATTGAAATTGTGCGCGAACTGGCCGGCGGAATGTATTTTGGCGAGCGTGGCAGCGTGGTGGAAGGCGGCAAGGAGCGCGCGTTTGATACGGAGTCCTATTCCACGCCGGAAATCGAGCGCATCGCGACGTTTGGGTTTCAGCGAGCGGAGAGCCGTTCGCGGCGCCTGTGTTCGATCGACAAGGCCAACGTGCTGACCAGTTCCCAGCTGTGGAGGCGCACAGTGACGGCGATCGGCGCGGTATTTCCTGCTGTGAAGCTCGAGCACATGTACGTGGACAATGCGGCCATGCAGCTTACGCTGCGGCCTACGCAGTTTGATGTAATCCTGAGCACCAATATGTTTGGCGACATTCTCAGCGATGCTGCGGCGGCGCTGGTGGGGTCCATTGGGCTAATTCCTTCGGCAAGTTTTGGCGATAGCGCGCCGCTGTTTGAGCCTATTCACGGCTCCGCGCCAACCCTGGCCGGGAAAGATGCTGCCAATCCCATCGGTTCGATCCTGAGCGCCACCATGATGCTGCGAGATACTTTCGGCCTGGGCCTGGAAGCGGATTGGGTGGAGCAATCCCTGATGCGCGTTCTCGGCGCAGGTTTCCGCACCACGGACATCGCCGAGCCCGGCACAAACACCGTCGGCACCGCGCGCTTCCTGGAACTTCTCAGCGTGGAAATGCAGCGCACCTTCGAACACGCCGAAAAGTACGGCTGGGGCGTGTGAGTCCAGCTTCCTCATAGACCTTCGAAAGAGTGCAAAGGGTAAGCCAGAGAAGTAGCAGTGTATAATCAGGTTATGGCTAAGGATGTGATTCACATCTCTGAAGCGGAAGCCGCCACGACGAACGTAGCGACGCTTTTGGCCCACGTGCGCGCAGGTGCGGAAGTTGTTATCGAAAAGGACGCGCGGCCTATAGCCGTGTTGCGCTCGGCGGAGCCGCATCTGCATGGCCTTCTGCTCTGAATCCATTGCGCTGGCGGAAGCACACGCGAAAGAATTGGGTTACGAACCCACCATGGATGCTGACTTCGCCGACGATCTGAGGGAGATCATTAATAGCCGCAAACCGCGTGACCTCTCGGCATGGGGCTGATTCTCGACTCCAGCATCCTAATAGCAGGCGAACGTGGTGGCGAGAGTGTGCGAGCAATCTTCAAACGAGTGCAAGCGACGCAAGGCGAGACTGAGGCAGGGCTCTCTGCGGTGACCATAGTAGAACTGACCCACGGTATTTCCCGAGCTAAGAGCGATACCCACCGTGACCACAGGCTAGCTTTTACCCAGGAACTGTGCCGTGACATAACGGTGCATCCAATCACCCCGGAGATTGCTCAACTCGCGGGAAGATTGAGGGCGAGCAGGCAGCTCGCGGGATAAGCATTGCCTTCGAGGATCTGCTGATAGGCACCACGGCATTGCACCTAGGTTATGCTGTAGCAACGCTGAACGTCCGTCATTTTCGATTAATTCCCGGTCTTTCCGTGATCCAATTCTGAGCAACTAACTGCAAGTTAACCAGCCTCTGGCTGTAACTTCCGACCTAATGCCCTGCGTCGTCGTCGATCCAGTACTCGCTTCGGGACTTTGTGACGAATTGGGGATGATCCTTGGCTTCTACGTGTAGCGAATGTAGACCGGGCGTGGGCGACGCCGGGCGAAAACTCAGTACATAGTAATTTGGTACGTCATTCGAGAGAGCAATAAGGCCGGCCTTCAAATCCTTGGCATTGTGGAAGTGGAAAAACTCGCCTCCGGAGAGCTGTGCAATGGATTCCGTGGTCTGCGTGCGGAGCGCGTAGCGTGCGGTGAGATAGGTCATCGTTGCCAGCCGAATGGGCGGCGCAAGCTGGCTGATGCAGTCGAGTACCTGCTTGCTGTAGTGGCCTTCGTACTCGGGATCGGCTCCAGTGCGGCTGAAGCATCCATGCGCTGGACCCGGGTTGTTGCTACTAAACTTCGATGCTTCGTGGGAGACCGCCGAGCGCGCACTCGAAAACCCGAAGCTGTATATAGCCGTATTCGTATCGCTGGTAAGGCGCAAGGCGTCGTCCAAAGTTGTTTTGCTCCCCTGGTCCACGGTTTCACTGAGCAAGAGAATCGCGCGCCGGTATCGCGTGGGCTGTTCGCGCAGTTGCGCGACGGCGAATGCCACCCCATCTAAAATCGCCACACCCTGCTCACCTTCGGAGAGCGTGGCAAGTTGATTGGAAGCTTCCGCTGTTTTTGGAGTGAAAGGCAATAGGAGGTGAGGGGTGCTGTCGAACCCTATGACGGCAACGCGGTGTTCAACGTTGCCGATCAGCGCGTCGAGGATTGAATCCAACTCCTGGTAGTCGGTGAGATGACGCGCCCCCGCGCCACCCGTCTCGACCACGATAGCCAATGCCAGCGGCTCCGAATCTGTGTCTTGTTCTATGGAAAGGTGTTGTGGAACGCCATTGTCGGTGAGGAGAAAGTCGTCGGCTTTAAGGTCAAAGACCACTTGTCCTTCCTTAGTGGTCACGAAGACGGGAACCATAACTAAGTTGGAATGTACGGTCAGCTTGAGCTGGGCGGTATGGTTTTGTTGCGCAACACCCACTGCGGCGAGGCACATGAGGAGGATCAAGGTGCAAACAGGCTTCATAGACCAGGTCGACTGCGTGCGCGAACCGATAAGCGGGGCGGACAGCCGCCCCGTAAGTCCAGTCTGATTGTAGATCAGGTGGCCCTTAGCCGGTTGCGGGAAGCAGTGGGGGATGATAATTTTGTAAATTGAGTATGGGCCGGATGCGTGTGGAACCGGCCAAATGGGTTGGAAAAGGCCATCACCGGGCCAAGAGACTGTCCCAGAAGGAATTGCCCGCAGAAATCATTGCCCGGAATGGCGTGGCAGCAGGGGATTGCTTTCCTTTTCGCAAACGAGATTCATCGGAAATGATGCCTGACCGTTCGTCTAATTCGAATCGTAGCGGTGTGGAGCGTGTGTCTGGCGTGTCCTACTGGCGCGTGGAGGGCTCGCTCTTTGAGCTGAGCGCGCTGCGCAGCGTAGGCTTTTTCAACTGGAACAGCCAAAGCTTCCTGGAACGCTGGGTGCGCCGCGGGGGAATGCTGGGAGTGGGACTGCTTCGCCCGCCGATGTACCTCACGAGCCGCACGTTTGCCACGCGGTTTCTCCACGGCGTGCTGCGCGGAATCACTCGCGACCGCCTGGACCTGTTGGGCGAGGAATACTTTCAGTACGAGCTGAAGCCGCGCATGCGCCGCGAGTCCGTCGAGAAGTTGGTGGATGCGGTGCGCGGGGGCGAACGCGTGGTGCTGGTAGGGCAGATGCTCGAGCATATCCTGCGGCCGATGGCGGAATTTTTCGCCGCAGAAGGATTTCTGGCGAATCGCCTGGAATTTCGCGATGGAGTTGCCACTGGGCGATTAATGGCTCCCGTGATTCGGCCACGAGGGCCGTTTGCGTGGCTCGCCAGCGGATCGGCGGATGGGCGCCTGTCCAAGGAAAAACTGCTGTGGCAATTGGATTGGAAGAAGCAGCCGGAGTTGTTGGAGAGCGCGGTGGCGCCTGCGGTGTGGCCGCGCGGGGAACACGAGACCCCGGTGCAGTTGCTGGACAGCACGCCACGCGTCGCCCGTTTGTCTGTGCGCGAAACTTTGGCCGGCAAACATTTGATGCTCATCGGCGTAACCGGCTTTATCGGCAAAGTGTGGCTTGTCGACCTACTGGAAAAGATCCCGGAAATTGGCAAGATCACGCTGCTGATTCGCCGCAACCGCACGACTTCAGCGCAACGACGCTTCGAAAAAATTGTTGAGGAATCGCCTGCGTTTGACGGTTTGCACGAAATTCATGGAGCAAATCTCGCGGCGTTTCTGAAAGAAAAAGTGGAAGTGGTCGAGGGAGACCTGAGCCTGCCCGGCCTGGGCCTGGATACCGACACGCAAGCGCGGCTGGCGCGCACGCTCGACGTAATCGTGAGCAGTGCGGGCCTGACGGATTTCAATCCAGACCTGCGCGACGCCATTTCTTCCAACATCGATTCCACGATGCACCTGGTCGATTACCAGCGCCGCTGCGACCATGCCGCCCTGATGCATCTTTCCACGTGTTACGTCGTCGGCATGCGCGACGGGCGCGTCACGGAGGAACTGCATTCCAATTACAATCCCGCAGACCATCCCGATTTCGATTCGGGAAAGGAAATTGCTTCGCTGCGCGAAATGGTTCGGCGCATCGAGGAACGGTCGGAAAGCGCGGACGTGACTCGGGCTTTGCGACGCCAGGCTCTCGGGCGCAGCGGCGATGCTTCCAAAGTGGTGGCCGATGAACTGGACGGCGTATTGAAACGCAATCGCGCGCGCTGGGTGCGGAACCGCCTGGTACGAGCGGGAATGAAGCGCGCTCACCATCTCGGCTGGCCTAACACGTACACGTTCACGAAAAGCCTGGGAGAATCGATCCTGGCGCGGGAAGGCCGCGATTTGCCGATTTCCATCGTGCGGCCATCGATTGTCGAAAGCTCCGAGCGCACGCCTTTCACCGGCTGGAATGAAGGGATCAATACTTCCGGGCCGCTTTCGTATCTGTTGGGCACGAATTTCCGACAATTGCCTTCGAACGAGCGCAAATGCCTGGACGTGATTCCAGTGGATATGGTAACGCGCGGCATGACACTGATCGCGGCGGCGCTGGTGCGTCGCAAGCACGCGCGGCTCTATCAACTGGCCACTTCGGCCATCAATCCTGTGAATATGGGCCGCTCGATCGAGCTCACCGGTCTGGCGCACCGCAAACACTATCGCGCGCAGCAGGGGATCGAGCACTGGTTGAAGGTGAAACTCGAAACCATTCCGGTCTCCAAGCAGCGCTACGAGCGCCTGTCGATTCCGATGCAAAAGGCCGTGGTCTCCAAGATCAATAAAGCCGCAACCACGCTGCACATTGCGAAACCGCCGCTGGCCAAGACCGAGCGCGACCTCGTGCGCGCGGAAAAGCTCATTGAACTCTACGAACCCTTCATCCTGCACAACCAGCACGTCTTCGAATCCGAAAACGCACGGCTGCTTTCCGCGGCATTATCCGACGAGGAGAAGGCCCTGTTCGATTTCGCGCCGGAAAAGATTGACTGGTGGGATTACTGGATTAACATCCACATACCGGCACTGCGGCGGTGGTGCTACCCGCTGATGGAAGGCCGGCCACTGGAGGCCAGGGAAGCGCGTGTGCTGGACTGGCCCGTGCCTCCGGAGGGCGCTTCCGCGGCTACACGCTAGGCGGCGCATCGCACTCTTCCTATGGCCATATTTCTTACCGGCTCGACAGGCTATTTGGGCAGCTACCTGGTTGCGGGGCTTTTCCGTGGATACCAGGATCGCTTGAACCTGCTGGTGCGCGCGAAGACAGAGCAGGAAGCGAGGGAACGCCTGTGGCAATCGCTGCAATTGCATTTGGAATTTCCGGAATTTCTTGACTATGTGAACGATCGCGTGCGCATTTTTCGCGGCGACCTGACCGGCGAGCGTTTCGGGCTGACCGACGATGAGTATCACGCGCTGGTGGATTCCACCGATTCCGCCCTGCACTGCGCGGCCTCGCTGAATCGCAAATCGGAAAAGCAGTGCCTCAACGTGAACCTGCGTGGTTCGCTGGAAGTGATTCAACTCGCGCGCCGCGCGCAAAACCATCACGGACTGCGCCGTTATTCGCATGTGTCCACGGTGGCGGTGGCGGGCAAGCGGCAAAATGAAGTGGTCAGCGAAGATAATTCGATCGATTGGTCGCGGTCCGATTACGATCCTTACGCGCGCACGAAAAAGTTCTCCGAACACATGGTGCACCAGTTGCTTGCGGACGTGCCGCACACGATTTTCCGTCCTGCCATCGTGATGGGAGACAGCGGCCGTCCGGAAACCACGCAATTCGATATGGTCCAGGCATTCGACATGCTGGCGCGCCTGCCGGTTTTGCCGCTGCGTCCCGACGACAAAATTGACATCGTGCCTGCCAACTACGTGGGCGGCGCCATCGTGAAAATTCATCAGATGGAAAAACCCAATTACGGAATTTATCATCTTTCTTCGGGGACGGGTTCGCAGACGTATAAGGAATTGACCGACGCATTGGCCGCGGCGGGAGGCTGGAGCAAGCCGAGTTACCAGCCGTGGCTGGGCGGCCCGTTTTCCAAAACCGTGAACTGGCTGGCGTTCAAGGGCGGCGCGGTAGGCTACGGGGCATCGTTGCTGAAAGTATTCTGGCCGTACCTCGATTGGAACACAGTGTTCGATAATTCGCGGATGGTGCAGGAAATGGGCGAAGCGCCGGCAAAATTTTCCAGCTATGCATATCCTTTGCTGCAATTCAGCCGCGCCAACAAATTCAAATACCCCGCGGCGGCTTGGCCGAAGAGCGCGAACGCACCGGTCGAAAAAAGCGCAGGGAGTGCCGTAGCATGACGGATTTTCTTCTGGTGATGTGGGTGAGCGCGCTGATCGAAATGCGGCGCTTTGGCTGGATGTTCGGGCTGGGGAAGCGCTGGACGCCGGGCGAGCCGTTGCGATTGCTGTTTGCCGGCTATAACGGAACGCGGAACACCGGCAGCGACGTGCGCGTGCAGGAGATGATCCGCCAGATCCGCCACGTGCTGGGCGCGCAAAACGTGGAGTTCAGCGTGATGTCCCAGAATTTCGAACTCACCAAGGGTTATTTTGAGGGAACCAAGCAGGTGCACCTGCCGGATGTGTACCCGCCGTTCCTGTGGCGGGAAGTGCATGCGAATCACGGCGTGATTTCCTGTGAAGGCTCGATGTTCAAGAGCAAATTCGCAAATGCGCTGACGACCATGATGATCGGCTCGCTCGGGCTGGCCTCCGCGGAAAATAAATTGTCCGTGGCTTACGGTGGGGACGCCGGACACATGGACGATCTGATTCAGTGGATGTGCGCGCGCTATACCAACGAGTCTTTGGTCATCACGCGCAGCCTGGAATCTCAGCAATTGTTGAGCGGCTTGGGAGTGCCCAACGAATTGGGCGCGGATACCGCGTGGACTTTCGAACCTTACCCGCAGGAATACGCGCGGCAAACGCTGCGCGCGGCGGGGTGGGACGAAAAAACGCCGATTCTCGTGCTGTGCCCCATCCATCCTTTTGTGTGGCCGGTGCGCGCGTCCATCGCGAAATATTTGGCGCGTGCAACCACTGG
The DNA here is from genome assembly GCA_963709705.1 of Candidatus Acidiferrales bacterium. GTDB lineage: Bacteria > Acidobacteriota > Terriglobia > Acidiferrales > UBA7541 > Acidiferrum. Next base: position 104,342 of record CAVPXU010000006.1, on the reverse strand, counting down.
CGCATTCAAAGACAGCCAATATCGCACCGTGTATTTCTTCGAATCCGGGGCGGAGGTCGATCGCAAGTTCGAGCACTACGCCAAGGGCTACATCGAAGCCACCAAGGCTTTTGTGCAGCGGCATCGCGTGTTTCCGATATTAGTGGCGATGGAGCGCCTGGACGCTGTGGCTTGCGGGGCCATCGAAAAAGAAATTCCTGGCACGCCGATCTTCACTTCCGACGATTACGACATGTTTCAACTCGTGTCGATCCTGCGCTCCTGCACCTACATGGTTTCCTCGCGCTATCATGGCATCGTCACCAGCATGCCCGCGGGCGTGGTTTCCGCAGGCGTCACGATGGACGAGCGCATCCGCAATCTGATGCGCGAGCGCGGCCACCAGCATTTGCTGCTCACCGTCGAAGATCCCGACCTGGGCCCGAAATTGTTGGAGGTCATGGAACGACTGGTGGTGGAAGCGGACGCTGTTCGCGACAGCATCGGGCGCACGGTGGTGAGCAATCTGAAAGGCATGGCGCGCATGGCCGCTTTTCTGGAAGATGAGGTGCGCAAGACGTATCCCGAATTTCCTTTGCGCAAGGGCGTGTTGAGCTGGGAAGACAATCTGCCGCCATTGTCCAAGGAACTGGCCGATCTGGTGGAACAGTACGACACGGCGACCACAGCCGTGGCCGCGGGGCGCTGAGCCGTTATGGCAAACTTCCTCGATGATTTGTTCAAGCAACTGGAGAGCGCGGACAGCCGCACAGTGTTGCGCGAGATTCGCGGCGAGCAATTTACCGGAGCGGCCGGGCGGGAATTGCTGGAACAAATTGCGCGGGCGCGCAATTATTTGCGAGAGCTTGATCTGCAACCCGGTGACCCCTGCGCGATTCTGGGCAACAACTCGATCCAATGGGTTGCGCTGGATCTGGCGCTGATGGCTGAGGGAGCCATTGTCGTTCCGCTGTACGCGCGCCAGGCACCCGCGGAAATCGCGGGAATGATGAAGAACTGCGGCCCGCGGTTTTTCTTCGTAAGCGATGCGGAATTGGGAGAAAGTGTCGCGAAGGTCTGGCCGGAGTCTCCGCGCGCCATTTCGTTCGCCGAAGCGCTGGGCAAAAGTATGTCGGGCGGCGCAATCGGCGGCGCGCCGAATCCGCGTAAGGACGACGATCTTGTCACCATCATTTACACTTCCGGAACTTCAGGCGAGCCGAAGGGCGTTTGCCTGAACACCGCTAACCTGAATCACATTGTTGGCTGCACCACTGGCTGGATGGATCGTCTGGACTGGACAAGTTCCGAGCCGATTCAGGTTTTTCAGTATTTACCGTTTAATTTCGCGGCGTCCTGGATTGTGATGTTGTCCTGCCTTTCGAAGAACACGGCGCTCACACTGTCGACCGATCTGATCAAACTGGCCGACGAGATCCGTTTGTCCGCGCCAAACTATTTTTTCAATGTGCCGACGCTGCTCGAAAGGGTGCGCCGCGGAGTCGAAGAAGCTCTGGAGAAGCGCGGCGCCGGCATTCGGTGGATTTATCGCAAAGCTGTTGCGGCGTGGAGGAATCAGCAGGAAGAACAGAGCGGCGGCGGGTTCTGGCTGTTTTTGGCGCAGCATCTTATTTTCAATAAAATTCGCGCGCGTTTTGGCGGCAACCTGCGCGGATTGGTTTGCGGTTCCGCGCCCCTTGCGCCGGAAACGCAGGAATTTTTTGCCATGCTGGGCATTCCCATCTGGCAAGTGTATGGCCTGACGGAAACCTGCGGCATTTGCACTATGGACGACCCGCGTGTGGCCAGCGAGCCCGGCCGCGTCGGCCAAGCCATTCCCGGCATCGACCTGCTGGTCGCGGAGAATGATGAAATCGTGGTGAGTGGCCCCAATGTTTTCCCAGGTTACTGGAACCGTCCTGAAGAAACGGCGCGCGCCTTGCATGGTGGCGTGTTTCACACCGGCGATCAGGGCGAGGTGAATTCGAAAGGGAACTGGCGCATCAGCGGCCGCATCAAGAACCTGATTATTCTGAACTCGGGTCACAATGTTGCGCCCGAACCCATCGAAGACAAGATCGCGCAATATGTGGCGGGCGTGCAACAAGTGGTGGTCGTCGGCAATGGACGCGGCTATCTTTGCGCGCTGGTCACCGGCGGCGTCGATTCGAATATGGTGCAGGCGGCGGTCGATCAGGTGAACGTGGATTTGCCGCATTACCGGCAGGTGCGCAATTTCGTGATTGTCGAGGATGCGTTTACGCCCGAAAGCGGCTTGCTTACCGCCAACGGCAAACTGCGGCGAGACGCCATTAACGCGCAATTCCGCGATCAAATCGAGCAAATGTACGCAAAACACGCGGTTGCCGCCGGCGGTTCCGCATCATGAAGGAATTTCGCGGAAGCGCGCTGCGTTGGGAGTGGCGCGACGGGGTCGTGGAACTTACGCTCGACCACGAACCATTGAACGAAATCGGCACAGTGATGCTCGCCGAGCTGGAACGCTTTGCTGCCGCGATTCGCGCACTTGCCCCCATCACTAGCGCGTGCATAATCACCAGCGCGCGACCCGGGGGATTTTCTGCCGGAGCTGATTTAAAGGAGCTATATCACGGTGCGCTACCGTTGCCGAAAGCGAGACGGGCGGCCGGAGTGCGCAGCTTTCTGAAGCGCATTCACAAAGTGTTGAACGCCATCGATGAAGCGCCGTTTATCACGTTCGCCGCGGTCCACGGCTTGTGCATGGGCGGCGGACTGGAACTTGCTCTAGCCTGCGATCAGATTGTGGCGGACAAAATGGCGCGATTTGGTTTTCCGGAATTGCGGCTCGGATTGATTCCGGGATTCGGCGGCATCCCACGATTGCGGCGCGATGTTGGAAACAGCTTCATTCGCGATTTGCTGTTTACCGGCCGGACCGTGAATGCAGAAAGCGCGCAACAGGCCGGGCTGGTGTCGCACCTGGCGGGAGAAGGCTACGCGCTCCAGGTGGCGCGGTCGATGGCGCAGCAAGTGACCAAGTTTGACGCGGACACGCGCATCGCCGCGAAGAAATTCATCAAGCCCATTCCGCGCGCGGAACTGAACAGGGAAATCGAACTGTTCTGCAAATTGTTCAACCGTCCGGCCGTGATGGAGAGTCTGCGGCGCTTTGTGGAGACCGACGATCCGATGAAACATTTGCCGGTAGCGGCGCAGAGCAAATAGCCAGGAAAGCGTCTTATCACGCAGGGAGGAAACTTGAACAAGCAGAGACTGCGACGTCATATTTCTTTTTTCGCCCTTCTCCTGACCTCCTCCATGTTGCTTTCTTGCGCGCACTCACCGGCCGGTGATTCCGCAACATTCGATCCAGACGGAACCGCACACATCACCCGCACGATTCCGATGCCCTCTACCATCAGCCCTGAGGCGCAGAAATGGCTGGATTCGCTGGCACGCCAGAAATATGCGCCGCAATCGCTTGCCGAACGTCGCGTTGCCACGGACAAGTGGCGAGCCGAAGATTCTGCGGAAGCGCGGAAGCTTTTTCCCGTAAACGTTGAAGAAAAGAACATCGGCGGCGTACGCACGGACGTCATCACACCGCTGGATGCGCCGGAAGCGAACCGCATGCGGGTGCTGATCAATCTTCACGGCGGCGGATTCAATTCTGATTCTGGTTCGCTGATCGAAGGCGTTCCCATTTCCAACCTTGCCAAAATTCAGGTCGTTTCCGTTTATTACCGGCTCGCTCCGGAAAATCCGTTTCCCGCGGCTGTGGACGACGTCGTGGCTGTATACAAAGAACTGCTGAAAGATCACAAGCCGCAAAACATCGGCATTTTCGGCACGTCCGCGGGCGGAATCTTGACCGCCGAGGTTGCCGTAAAATTAAAACAGTCCGGGCTCCCGTTGCCTGGAGCATTGGGCCTGTTTTCGATACTCGCGGATTTCAGCCGTCCATCCGATTCGCTGAATTTGTTCACGTTGAACGGATTGCCGGGAATTCTTTCGCCAGCCGATCCGAACAAACGCATCGGGCAGGAATACGCGCCCAGCACCGATCCACGCGATCCTGTGCTGTCTCCCTTGTTCGCGGATTTGCACGGCATGCCGCCTTGCCTTTTGGTCACCAGCACGCGGGACATCCTGCTGAGCAATACCTCCATTTTCCATCGCGCGTTGCTGCACGCGGGCGTGGATGCGCAGCTCGTGGTCTACGAAGCGTTGCCGCATGCCTTCTGGTACCACTTCCAATTTCCGGAAACGCAAGAAACGCTGGAACTGATGGCAAAGTTCTTCGACGACAAGCTTGGCCACTAGAACTTGTCTCGGGTTGCCATGCCGGAGCTCAGTGGGATGTCTCGATCGCTTAGTGGTCAATCTACTCTTGATGCATGGGTGCGGCCGTTCCGTCGAAGCACTTTGCAACTTCGACTGCGAACACTTGGGCACGCCGGGAAAATCATTCCGAGCGAAGCGCTTGCATGACGTCGACGCGGGCGGCGCGTGCCGCCGGGAGCATCGAAGCGACTACCGCCGCGCCTAACAGCGCAAACGCAGAAACGATCACGGGCAATGGGCCCGGCATCTTTAAGTCGCCGAAATAACTGCCTGCCACGCACGCAACAATGAGGGCGAACGCCGCGCCCGCCAAAACACCAACGCCCGCCATCACCGCGCCTTCCGCGACAACACTTCTGAGCAGATCTTTCGGCTCTGACCCAAGCGCCAGGCGGATGCCGAATTCGCGTGTCCGTGCGCTGACAGAAAACGCCAGTACGCCCGCGACTCCAACGACGGCAATCAGCAACGCGACCCCTGCGAACACTCCAAAGACAAGGGAGTTCAAGCGGTCTGGCGCTAGCACTTTTGCACGGATGTCTTCGAGAGTGGCGGCGTGCTCAACGGGTTCATCGGCGGACATCTGCCGAATAATTTGTGTTACCGGCGCTACAAGCGAATAAGGATTCGCGGTGGTGTGGATGAAGAGGTGACCGCCGAACATGAGTGAATCCGTAAAGATGCCATAAATAGTCGAAGTGGGTGCAGGGACGATGTGTTCGTCGTCCACATCGGCGGCAACCCCAATAATGCGGTGTGGCGCCATATATCGTGCTTTTTCGCTGTCGGTGCCGGGAAGGAACTCGAGCACGGGATCGGTCCAATAGACATGGCGATTGATCGGATCCTGACCAGGAAACATGCGTTGTGCGAGAGTGGCGCTGACGATCGCGACCGGCTCTTGACTCTGATCATCTAGCGCATTGAAATCGCGGCCGGCAATAATCGGAACTCTGAGCGCGGTAAAAAAGCCGGGAGAGATGGTTCGCCACTGCGCGCGAGGATCGTCTTTGCCATGGGTGTGACCGTCGCCAGAGAATTGCAAACCTACACCAACGGCGTCGGCATCACGCCAGGGAGCGGTCACAGCGAAAGCCGTCTCGGTGACGCCGGGTAGCGCATCGATGCGACGTATCGATTCCTTGTAAAAGTCGACGACTTGCTGAAGCGTTTTTCCGTAGGACAGCGCTGGAACGTCGACGACGAGGACGTGACGCGTGTCGATACCGGTCTGGGTTCTTTGCAACGCGATCAGCGTCGTGAGCAACATGCTTGCGCCCGCCAATAGCACGAAAGACGCGGCTATTTGCGTGACGGCGAAGATGCGCTGGCGGCGACTGGTGCTGCTGCTCATACGGACGCTGCCGCTCGCGAGGTTCATGCCATTCGATGCGCTAGCGGAGGGCAGGCGCGGCACAAATGCCAGAATCACCGCCGCAACCACTGCCAGCGCCACTCCCACCCAGAGCATGCTGGAATCGACCGTCAAATCCAGCGCGCGGACGGAAAAGCGCGAGGCGTATCGAGCCAGGATTGTGACCAATGGCTGCGCGATGATTACGCCGATTGCCGCGCCCGCACCGCAGAGCAGAAGGCTTTCGGCTAACAACATGCGCCGCAGCGCGCCAGTGCTTGCGCCGAGAGCGGCGCGGATCGAGAGTTCGCCCTCGCGGTGAACCGTCCGCGCGAGAATCAGGTTGGCAACGTTCGAGCAGGCAATGATGAAGACGAGGCCCGAGGCAGCGAGAAGGACGAGGAGAACGGTACGCGCACCGGAAGTAATCTGGTCCCGGAGCATCCTGGCATCAATGCGGTAGCCGCCGTTGTCGGGATACGCTTCGGGGTGGTCCTTCTCCATGGAGGCGTAGACGGTGCGCAACTCGCTGCGCGCCTGGTCGAGAGTGGCCCCGGGAGCAAGCTTGCCGAACAGTTCGGTCATGCGATGAACGCGGCCCGTGACCATCGTGGCGGAAAGATGATGCGGGCTCGTGACCATATTGCCGATAATCTCTGTATCCGCGGGATACGGGACAGAGGGCTCAAGGACGCCGATGACCGTGGCGGAACGATCTCCAATGCTGCTAAGGCGAACTGTTTTTCCGACCACATCGGGATCTTTTTTGAAAACAGTGGACCAGAAGCGATACGTGAGCACGATGACGCCAGCCGCGTTGGGACCGTCGTCTTGAGGTCCGATGAGGCGGCCGAGAACAGGACGCAGACCCATGACTTCGAAGTAGGTGCCGCCGACGACGCCACCTTGAACTCCGCGAGGTTCACCGAGTCCGATCATTGTAAAGCTCATCGTCGAGAAATCACCGAACTCGCTCACGGAGTGGACGCTGGCTTCGATGTCCTTGATTTCGGGCACGGAGAACGTTGTGTTGTCGTCTCCGATGCTGGGGGCGCTCTGGCGGATGTACATGAGCCGGTTCTCGTCACGGTTGACGAGCGGCTTGAGCAGCACTCCCCGCACGAGCGTAAAGATGGCCGCGTTGGCCCCGATGCCAAGCGCCAGCGTGAGAACCACGGTGATCGCCAGCCCGGGAGTCCGGATTAGCGAGTGAGCTGCAACTCTCAGATCGCGAAGGAATGACATGTTCTTAGCCTCCCTGCCAAGTATCAGTATCAGGCCCGTTTCAGGATACCGTCGTATCCTTTCGCCGTCGCCGCTCGCTCTCCTTTATGATTTCGCTGAAATCCACGACAGGTCGTATCTCAATCGGCCCAAGTCCATACTTGAAGCCTGGTTGCTGTGAGACAAGCTGAATGGCGTGATTGAGGTCTCGCGCCTCAAGGATTTGAAGGCCGCCGAGCTGTTCCTTGGTTTCCGCATACGGGCCGTCGGTGGTCGCGACTTTGCCGTTTTTCCAGTGCAGGGTCAACGCGGTCTCCGGAGACTGAAGAGCTACTTCGGTAACGAGATGTCCGTTGGCGCGCAGATGGTCGTTGTGCTCAAAGCATTCGTCGAGCACGGCGTGTCGCTCGTCCTCGGTCATCCCTTCGAATTTGCCTGGCTCGAGGTATCCTAAACAGATGAATTTCATTGTTCTTCTCCTCGTTTTTCTGCTCTCGGTGAGAGCCAGCAGCGCAGCTAGGCCTACTGGCTCGTTCATCTTATAGTCGTCGGGCACAGAAAAAATCGACAGCAGAGACGACCTATTTTTGCTGCAACTGGGGGGAACTGAAGACAGAGCGACGTTTCCGTCTTTCCTGACGGGAAATTGGGGAACGTTCCGTCCGTCCCAGTTTTCCGTAGGAGCCCGCGGGGGTCGGTGGTTTCGGCGGTTCGGTCGGTCCCACCCATATGAATGCAAATCTTGTCGGTTGGATGCTTGCGCTTGAACTGATCGAGCGGGATGGCCTTGCCAGTGCAATCCTTCCCGCCTTCTCCGATCACGGCCTAACGAACACTGCGATGTGCTCGCCCGTGACTGTTGTGTTCGGCGGAACTTCGATCCGGTTGGGGAACGGAATCTGAGGTTTTGTCCCTTTTAAGTAGCCGTCCAAGATGAGGATGCCTTCGTCGCCGTCATTGGTGATGTTAGCTGTGAATCGTGCTTGCGTCATCGGCTTCTGGCTGCCATCCCATGCATAGCACCAAACACTGAATTGAGGACGAACGTAAATGTGGAGCCGGGGCTTGCGCTTTCAGCCTGTCGCCGATGCGTTCGGCTATCCGATTCAGGATAACTGTGAACGGCTTTAGCAACGTTTCGATGATGGTCTTGGTCGTGCTGGGCTCAGGCGTTGGAACTGGCATTTGACCTGAGGAGGGTGGGAACTGGAATCTTGCAGGGGAGCAAGGCTGAGCGTAGATTCATAAGCGTGTTGCACCGGCCATGACTTCGATCGCTTCCAAAACTTGGGACATGTTGAGGCTCATCCGCCACGGTGGCCCTGCTCTCTGCAACATCGCTGTTACGAACTCCTGCAATGCAGCCTGCGATTTCTGCAACTTTGCCCGTGGCAAAGTCGCCTCCCGCGACCTACGCTGGATTGACGCAGATCAGTTCGGTCGCGCCCTGGACATCCTGTACAAACGCGGAGTTCGCTATGTCAGTTTTTTTGGTGGCGAAACTCTACTTCATCCGCATCTCGCGGACATGATCGAGATGTCCGTTGCGCGGGACATGGGACCTGCCGTCATTACAAATGGCTGGCTGCTCTCGATGCAGCTCGACCGACTCGCAGCGGCCGGTCTAAAGACGGTATACGTTTCCATTGACGCTTCCGAGATGGCCGTCCACAAAGAGAACCGCGGTCTTAAAAGCCTTGGTGAGCGTATCCGTTCGGCCACAGAGCGGATGCCGGGCTTAGGTATGACGGCACTCGCTCAGGTGACGATGAGCAAGTTGATAGGAGACTATCGGTCGCTCGTTCCCTTACTTCAGAATCTCGGATTTTCTGCTGTCGCTTTTTCCTATCCCCAACAGGCCCGTCTTGGCTCTTCCTCCCTCGCTTGGTCTTCTGACTCGCGTCTTGTCAATTTCAAACCCACCGAGTTGCTCGAAGCCTTCGACGCCGTCGATGATTTGCGCAGCCTGTTTCCCGTCAACAATCCGCGCGCTTCTGTGGCCGATATGAAGCAGCATCTGCGCGGGCAGCCAGAGCGCTTCGTTTGTTAAGGGGGCTACAAGAGCTTTTATATGGATTGGAACTTTGACATGTGGGTTGCGATGCCTGGAATGAACGGATGTGCTCGGTCTGGGAGTTCGCGGAAGCGCCTCTGATTCGCGATGGCTGCACCGCTTGCATAGCCGACTGTTACCGGGATTCCAGCGTCATGCTGCATTTCGCCGTCTCGCTGGGCGATGCCATCGATCGCCTGGGAGAGGGACGTGTGCTTGCCGCGCTAAAGACTCTAGCGACAGGGCGCAACGTCTCTTCCATACGGGCCATCGTCGAAAACGCGGGCGTCCTTTCAGCGCTTGCCAAACTCGGTTGAGCGCTCCGGTCTACACTTGCTTCGTAGTGAGTCATGTCCCAATGCGCTTTGCGTGTACAAAAAGCAAAGATATTCTGCCACGATGAAAACGGCCGGTTGCGTGACATTCGTTCAATTCCAGATTGTATTCGCTCTCGGTTCGATTCGTGCCACCGCGTTACCCGCACAGGAGTACCTGTGGTGAAAAAACTCCTGCTATCATCGGTTAGATGCTGACTCACTGTCGATTCAGGTCGTGCTCACTATCTGTGCTTGTTATTCTCGGACTGATTTTGGGGACATGCTGCTCGCCCAGTTGTTCCGGTTACTCCGTTCTGACGCATGAAGCGATTATCGACGCCGCGTGGAAGGAGAGCATCGTCCCAGTGCTCTTGAAACGGTTCCCCAACGTGACACCGGAGGAATTGCTTGAGGCCCATGCGTATGCGTACGGGGGCGCAATTATCCAGGACATGGGCTACTACCCCTTCGGCAACGCGTTCTTTAGTGATCTAACGCACTATGTCCGAAGTGGGGATTTTGTTCTCGCCTTGATTGAAGAATCCACAGATCTGAACGAATACGCATTTGCGCTGGGCGCACTCGCACATTATTCCGCTGACAACTCGGGTCATCCGATTGCAACCAATCGGGCCGTAGCGATGACGTATCCGCAACTGGCAAAGAAGTACGGACCGGTGGTGACGTATGAGGACAAACCCTCCGCGCACATGAAGGTAGAGTTCGGTTTCGATGTGGATCAGGTTGCCAAGGGGCACTATGCGCCGAAGGCCTACCACGACTTTATTGGTTTTGAGGTTTCGAAAGCGCTCCTGGAAAGAGCATTCGCAAGGACATACTCGCTCGATATGTCGAGTGTCTTTTTCCGCGTCGATCTGGCAATTGGCAGCTATCGGCACGCTGTTTCCACCGTTATTCCGCGCACGACAAAGGTGGCATGGCACCTCAAGAGGCGAGAAATCCAGCACAGCGATCCGAGTGAGACCAAAACAAAATTCGTTTACAACATTTCAAACTCCGGGTATCGCAAGGAGTGGGGCGACGTTTACGAGAAGCCCGATTTTTTCGCGCGGTTCAAAGCGTTCACTTTGTACCTGGTGCCGCGAATCGGTCCGTTCAGCGCCCTCGGATATCATCCGCCCACTCCGGCCGTAGAGCAGATCTATATGCACAGTTTCAACGAGACGCTGGACCGCTATCGATTGTTGCTCCTTGCACAACAGGAAGGCAGACTCCAACTGCCCAACGACAACCTCGATACCGGAGGACTAACCGGACCGGCTGTCTACAGACTCACAGACGAAACCTACGCGACCTTGCTGAACAAGACGAGTGGCAAACCTATTTCGGACGCTTTGCGTCGCGACGTTCTCGCCTATTACGCGGACCTCGGCAAGGGGTTCGCAACCAAGAAAGATCCAGAAGCTTGGCAAAAAGTACTCCGTCAATTGGATGGGTTGAAAGCCATGCCGACTGCTGGTGTGCCCAAGGATTGAATTGCGTTTCAGAAGACTGTGAGACTCCAATGATTTTGTGCACATCCACTGATCCGAGACCGGCTGCGATTTCCCACAACCGGACGTCGAGACAGCGAGGAGAGTCTGAACACAACGAACCGAGCCCATCATTCTGGATAGCGCTACACTGGCCCACTTCCGGATACTAATCTGAACGTTTCAGCTGTCCGTTGGTGGTTCATGTCTGCGGGAGTAAAATAGTTCTGTCGGTCACGATTCGGGTCGCACGGACCTGATTTCCGGCGATCAATGAAGCTCTCGTCGGACGCACGTTCCTCTCCGATTTTTCGCCATCGCAAGATAGGCCTTAGGCATTCAAAGCACCTCCCGGCCGTGGACCGCGTCATCTTGTGTGCTTGAAGATCCGTCGATCTCGGGCGTGGAGTTCTGAGGTAAACTACGTGCGTGCGATTCACCAAGGATCAGTTCGTGCTCCGTTTGTTTTTGGTGCTCTGGTTCTCGGGGAGTGTCGCGACGGTCGTCTCTCCACAGACTCAGATCAGTGTGAGTTCCTCTCCCGCTAGTGCAGCTCTTCCAGCGGACCGAACCGTTTCTCTGAAGCAATTGCCTGGAAATATTCTTGAGGACCAGAAAGGGGTATGGTTGTTTCCCGTCAAACTGGTTCACGGAGAACATTGGTGGCCCACAATCGGCGTTTTGGGCGTGACTGCTGGCCTGGTTGCCAGTGATGCGCACACGGCGCCAACCTTCGGCACAACAAACGACTTTAGTGGCTACAACCGTGTTTTCAGTGGTGCCAACACAGCTGCTTTTATCGCGGCGGTTCCCGCGGTCATCTATGGAGTGGGCTGGCTGCGCAAAGATTCCTACGCTCAAGGCTCAGCACTGCTCGCGGGCAGAAGCAGTCGCGGACGGGTTTCTACTGGATATTCCCCTGAAGGCTATTACAGCAAGAAGGCAGCCACTCCAGTACACGGGGAATGGTCCCTATACTGACAGTTTCTTCAATGGCTCTCACAATCCCTTCCATTCAGGCGGATTCTTTTCTGACCACGCCATGGCAGCAACCGCCATAGCGGCGGTGTTGGCCCACAGGTATCGGCAGCATCGCTGGGTTCCTTTCGTGGCCTACGGCTTGGCTGGGGCCATCAGCTTCTCGCGAATTACCACAAGTAATCACTTTCCGGGCGACGTCTTCTTCGGAGGGGCCATGGGCTTTGTCATTGCGCGCTACGTGGTCCTGCCGGGTCATTGACGACACCCCGAGACCACATACCCATTGTGCGTGTTTCCCGAAGTTTAGTATTTTGTAAGCTGGTGCGCCAACTCTAATGCGGTCCCAATCTGTGAGCAATATCCGCTCCCAAAGCTTCACCTTGCAGTTCCTCGGGTTTCAATTCTTCGCCGACGCAGAATGCTCAAATCACTTACGTCCATTCTCCGTGCTGCATGGCTAGGCGACGAAGTCCACCATGCCGGTCGAGAGGGTGTACATGGCGCCGGCGATCATGATGTTGCCCTTTTTCTCGAGATCTTCGAGGATGGGGCTGCGTCGGCGAATTTCGGCAAGTGTCAAGACGACGTTTGTCCGAGCGACGGCATCCACGTAGGCCGCGTTCTTGCTGGACTTTTCACCATCGAACTTCGTGGCGGGAATGGCAGGTTTGATCCGCGCCAGGAGTCCCGTGAGATTGCCGAGGACAACATCGTCGATAGCCCCTTTGACAGCTCCGCAGGCCGTGTGCCCCAGAACCAAGACCAGCTTCGCACCGGAAACCGCGCAGCCAAACTCCATGCTTCCAAGCATGTCATCGTTGACGACATTGCCGGCGACCCGGCCAACAAAGGTGTCACCGATTCCCGTATCGAAAACGATTTCTGCGGGGACTCGGGAATCGAGGCAGCCTAGAATCACTGCCGCCGGATACTGGCCCGAAGCGCTGGCACGCTTCTCCGCCAAATAATCCCTCGCAGCCATTTTCCCGGAGCGGAAGCGCTCATTTCCCTTCTTTAGCTCGTCAATAACCTGTGAAGGCGTCATCCTGTCCCGCTCCTCTTTTGTGAGCGAGCCCGTCCTGCTGCTGAGCTGGAGGGTCGATAGAGAGATGGGAGGAGTGATGGCGCAGGTCCCGAGCGCGGTACCCAGAAACGTGCGGCGATCCAGAGCCGAAGCCTTAAGGGGTGCTTCTGACGTTTTTTTCACGGGGTGCTCCCTAATTTGAATATTCAAAGTTGCTAGCGCGGGGCTAGCTTGCGACGGGCAGGGCCACGGGTTGCTCGAGACGAAATTCGAGTAAAGACTCGCTCGGAATCTGGAGTTGCTGTCCCTTCTTGGAGGCAGCAACCGCCGTACCGGTGGCGGCGCCAGCAGCAGCGCCGATACCCGCACCTTTTCCACCTCCGGCAATGCCCCCGACCAGCGCGCCCAGGCCCGCCCCGCCGACCACTTTCTTTGCAGTCTTGCCACCTTCGCCCTTGCCTTTCACCTCATAGGTGCTGGTCAGAAGAGGATAGGCAGTGCCATTGATGACAATGTCCGTAAGCTCGAGTGTGAGCTCGGAACTACCCGACATTCGGCCGGCAGAGGAGGCTTGTGCGAGCCGTCCGTAAACGGTCGTACCGCGCGGAGCTATCACCGTGTCTTCGGCTTGAAGATTAGTTTCGAGGGTGGCGGTAAAACGGAAGCCCGTTTTTTGTTTGGAGGAGTCTATCGCGTGGACAGTGCGGATCAAGATGCGCGTTCCTGCGGGAACGGTGATGCGTTTTTTACTTTGCGGCGCCGCACTAACTAAATTCAAATAGGAAGCCAAGACTACAAGGCATACCGTCACTGTCCAAAGAAGCGTCTTTCGCATGTGCATATCCTCCCGGCCCAGACTCAGGAACCCTGCCCGGCGATGGGCAGCGATGAATCGATTTGCAGATCAATGATCAAGAGCAATTGCTGTTCGATTTGGGCGAAGCGTGCCGCGGTGACTCCGCCGAAAGCCTGCTTAACCTTCTCGTAGGTGGCAGCTAGGAGTTCTGCACGTTCTTTCTGGAAAGCAACGGATTTCTGAATCAGGCGGTCCGCTTCTTCGTCGGTCAAATCGTTGTAACTGTGAGCATACTGCTTGATGTTTTCGATCCGCTGGTCGTTCAGCTTGGCGAGAGCCACATCGTAGTCACTGTAGATGGGCCAGAATTTGGCGGCGTCGGCAGCGCTGAGCAGCATCATCGAGCCCATGATTTCATCCTTCTGCTGGCGGACGTCCATGCGCAGGAGGTCTATGTAAGACTGCACGTTCTTCTTTTGTGTATCGGCTTCAGAAGGGGTTGCAGCTTGGCTGGTGGTCTTTTGGGTTGTTGTTTGCGCATGGCCAGAAGGCGGCGAGACTAAAATCAGGACGAAGAGAGTCGCCAGTAACATGCGCATCGCGAGTTTCATATCGATTATCCTTTCGCTTAATTTCTCAACGAAGAACTCTGCCTTCCCATAAATTAGCGCAGCTAAGGAAGAATCCGACGAAGAATCACTTGGCTTCGGGCACCCACACGTTGTCGGGCGCCAGAATTTCGGCGCTGCCGACTTCCGTCTGGATATTGACGCGCTGGAAACCAGCCTTTTTCTTGGGAGTTGCCAGGAAGACCAGGTAATACTGATTGTCGAGAGCCTTCTGTAAGCGATCTAGATACGGCTTAAAGCTGACTGGCGTTGAAGTGCCGAGCGAATAGCATTCTCCCCCTGTTTCCTCCGCGATCTTGGAGAGTCCGCCGAGTCCGAGTTGTAGGTCCCATGAGCTTCGGCCCGTGCGCCCAATTCCCGGCGAATAGATGGAATGGACGATAACGTTGTACCGTTGGCTGATTTCGCTGGCCGAGGTCGCATCTGGACTTATCGTCTGCATACTGTGATAGATGGGTTCGGTCCCGAATCTAGGCCCAAGCTGCGCGGCTGTAGGTTTCTCACCACGAAGCCGATCGAGTCCATCACTCACCATTAAGACTTCGCGACGCACGTTTTGTTGTGGCCAACCCTTTACGACACTTATGAGCGAGAGATAAGGGCTGTCCATCGCTGAGACTCCGCCACGAGGTAGTCGAATTGCTTTGATGGCTTGCTCGTGATCCGCGGTGAAATTCTGCAGCATATTAACGGTCGCGTTCGACATATAGCCAACTGCTACCACAGTCGACGGCGGTTGAGCTTTGATGAATTCCTTCACGTCATTGAGATTGTTTCCAACTGCCTGTGTGTTTAGCGTGTCGTCGATCAGAATCATCAGTTGAAGTGCGGCGTTATCTCCCTGCGCGGGAATTAGTTGGGTCACTTGCAGGAACGTCTTACCCTGCTTTACTTTCACTTCTTCCGGTTTTAGACGAGGGACCTCGCTATCACTTCGTAGTGCCATGTCGGTGATTACAACGTGAACTTGCGCTGTGCTTGGAGCAGCCTTCTCCTGAGCACTCACAAACCGACCGCTTAAGGCCATGACACAGACCACGCCGAGTCGGGCAAATACCATCTTGCGGTCTTGCATAATATTACCTCCAGGAGGAGACATTCTCGTTGATCGGAACTCGCACCCGTCGAGCAAAAACGCTTCGTGACGGCGGGATGATAGGTTGCTCGAAAAAAGAAGTCAAGTAACATCAAATGACATATTATGAGGCGCCTTGGTGGGCGAGGAGGTAACCACCAGATGCCCGAGAACGCACAGGTGCGCACGGATTCTGACCGGTCTCTTTCATAATCGGCGGAGCAGCCCGGTGGTGGGAATTTCAATAAAGCCATCGGTGATCTTGCCAACCCTGGCAAATTGAACGTGTACGGGCCGGAGTTTATGACCTCGGCAAAATCAGTTTAAGGGTACCGATTCAGCATGGAACCGAACAACTTGCTGCACGTTCCGCTCTCCTTTTTCGATAGGGTTCAACACCAGTGGTTTCTACCTGGGTTCTGCTGGTGTGCGTTGCGAAAAACGCATTGGGGGGTTCTGCTTGCAGTAGTGTTCTGTTGTGTGACGGTTGTCCCGGCCAGAGCACAGCAACAACAACCTCCTGAGGATCCGGAAGATGAGAAACAGATTGGGCTCTGGCTAGATCAAGGAATTTCCGCCGGTCTTTCGACTAACAAATCTCTTGAAGTTGAATTTCATGAACGGTTCGATGAAGGAGCTTCCAATCTGTACGAGTACTTCGTTCAGGGCGGCGTTGCATACCGTTTGCGGCCATGGGTTACCGTAATACCGATTTATCGTTATCAGCGCTATCCTGGAAACCCCACGGTCGCTTACGAAAATCGACTACAGCTCAATATCACGCTGAGCACATCGCGGGGCCCGTGGCGGCCAAACCTGCGCACACTGATTGAGGGCCGCTTTCCGGATAACCGCCCGGCCTCGGCACGCTTTCGATTTCGCCCGGGCGTCGACTATACATTGCCCCTGCGGATGGCGCGGCGCCCCGTGCTGGTCGTGAGCAATGAGTTCTTCATTGTCCCCGGAACCAATAGCTTTGCCGCCGGGGGCAGTTTTACGCAAAACCGCTTTCAAGTGGGAATCCGGCTGCCACTCACGGATTCCTTTTCCATTCGGCCTTATTGCCTATTGCAGTCGGTGAATCTGCCTAAGGGTTGGGAAACCAACGAAGTTATTGGCATTTCTATGGCCATTAAGGTCGCCAGCAAGAGTAAGTGAGGATTTAACCGTCCTAAGGCAGGTTCTGTCCGCTCGAGGTGAACGCGAAAGCGGTAACTCGACCGGCAGATCAAGTGCCGTAAAACATGGCGCTGCCAAGTTCTAGCTCGATTATAAATGCAAGGCAACCAAGCTCCGCCTGAAGTAACATAACAACTTCGAGCACCAAACATCGAAGAGTCTCAGGACGTTGGGATCAAGATTGTTTGTAATGAAGCTCAGAGCCACAAACGAAGGTGAGCGCAAAAAGAGTCCAAGCTGGCTTTTAAGTGCTTGCGTTTGGTTAATGCTGTCGGTGGCCTCCCCGCACCCCATGGCTTGGGCACAAAGTCAAGAAACAGGGTTACCAGATCAATCGGCACAGGTTCCCCAGGGAGCGAAGAATTCATCCCAGGCCCAATCTGAAAAAGAGCCGGAACGAATTTTTGGAATCGTTCCGGCTTACTCGATAACGGATGCACGGAATGCGCCCCCGCTCACGAGCAAAGAAAAATTCAAACTGTTCGTCAGCGGCACTCTGGATCCGTTCCCATTTGCGGTTTATGCCGTACAAGCTGGGGTAGAACAGGCCAAAGACTCGCATAGCGGCTACGGGCAAGGCGCTGCTGGATACGCCAGGCGTTTTGGCGCGGCGTTGGGCGACGGGACGTCGGCACGATTCTTCGCGACGTATGCGTTTCCGTCGCTTCTTCACCAGGATCCTCGCTATTTCCGCAAAGGTGAAGGAAGCGGCTGGTCTCGCGTCGGCTATTCAGTATCTCGCGGATTCGTGACCCGAAGCGACTCTGGAAAGACTCAGCCGAACTGGTCAAACGTCATAGGGAAATTTGCTGGTGCAGGATTGTCGAACCTTTACTACCCGCCAGACGATCGGGGAGCGTCCTTGACCTTAAGTCGGGTGGCGATCAGTTTGAGTTACCAGATGCTCGGTAATCTTGCGATCGAATTCTGGCCTGAAATTCACCGGAAAGTCTTTGGTGGGAACAAAAGGCAAACTTCACAGAGTGCAAACTCACGGTAAACGGTGTTTCCCTCAAGAAGTCGTCACTCCGAAAAAGAACGGTGGTCGACAGCGCATGAGTATTCTGGCCGGGTCTCCGACTCCGAGATCGCAGCCCCGAATAATATTTGGGTTCCTGCTGCCTGGTGATTTTCGGGGATTCGCTGAGGGCGCTCTGAAGGTGATATTCTCGCAGGGCGGGTGGCCGTGGCTCAGCCGTCAAGGCAGGTTTGGGGTGCCCCGGGTTCGGGGTTCAGAACCTGGGCCTTGGGTTTCCTTCCCGGGTTCGGTGTTACAGCAGGTCAATCCGAATCCGTCCTTGTCCGTTTCTCGCGTAATTCGACCAACTGCTCCATCGCACGCGCGCTCTTCAGCAACGGCAGGCGCCGGTAGCAACTAAAGGTGATGAGGTGCAAATGGCCTTGGCCATAAAGGCGCTGCAATCCTGCCGGCATGGGTAAGTCCAGGAGGGAAACGGCAACCCCATCTCTAACAATGTCGGCTCTGTCAAATATTTCTTGAGCGTACTTCTCCTTCCGCTCCGAAGAGTGGTCTTCGTTGTTCTTTTTCGACGTATGCAGCGGCGACCACGGCTCGTTGTTAATCTGGCGGCCGGTTTCAGTCCGACCCAACCATCTCTCCGATCAAAAACTTCTCGACCATGATTACGACTTCGATCTCCCTTTTCAGGGAGCGGGACGCCCCATCAAGACCACGGTGATCTACTGCCCACCAGGGGTTGCCTCGAGCTGTCCCGCGTGCGAACCGAACTCTACTAACTGCGAATAGTCCCAACCTTTGCGCCACATCCAGAACAAGCGAACGGCAAGTTTGCGTCCCATGGCCACTTTCGCGATGCGGCGATCTCGGCGCATCGCCAGGTGCAGATAGCGGCGCCGCCAGTCGGGATCGAAGCGCACCGCCACTTGCGCGGCTTCCACCAGCAGAAAGCGCAACAGCTTGTTGCCTTGCTTGCTGATGTGTCCCAGTCGTTGCCGGCCCGCGCTGGAGTTTTCGCATGGGACGAGCCCCACATAACTCCCGATCTGCTTGCCACGAGCAAAGCGGAACGGATCGCCGATGATCAGCACGAAAGCAAGTGCGGTGAGTGGACCCACGCCTGGATGGGTCATCAACCGCAAGACCTCGGGCCGTTTGTTGGCTTCCCGCTCGACGGCGGTGGTCAACTCGGCGATCACTGGGTTGAAGCGGTCCAGCAACTCCGATAAATCTTGCCGGCGCCGGCTAGCCCAAGGAGCCAACGGGAGATTCTCTAGCAGCGCCCGTCCCTGCTTGTTCCAAAGCCGCTTCTTCCAACGCTGGCCTTCATTCATGGCTACGGCCTGCAGCTGATTCAGGATGCGCGTGCGCATCTGTACCAGCCGATGCCGATGCCAAAGCAACTGCCGCAAATCGCGGTTCTCCGGGTTGGGTACCCACACTCGGGGAAAACGATCTTCCACCAGCAGCTTTAGCAAGAGTTTTGCATCCTCGCGATCGGTCTTGCGCTTCCGAACGCGCAACGTGCGGATCTCGGCTGCATCTCCAATCCACAGTTCGATGCCCAACTCTGCCAGTAGCCGCTCGAACCAGCGTGCATAGCCGGTGGCTTCGATACCTACGCGAGTGGGAACGCCTTGCGATTGTACGCAACGATAGAACTTCTCTACCTCTCCATCGCTGTGCTCCAACCGCTGCTCACCGCACTCTCCTGTCTCTTTATTCAAAAAAGCAATTTGCTGAAAGCTCGGGTGATAATCTACTCCTATAATGAACATGTTCGGCTCCTTCCTCCCGAGCCTTGGTCGTCACAAGCAACCACAGTGTACTCGGGTCGAGGGAGCCGACATTGTTATGAAATCAAGACCCAGGTTCGGAAGCGAACCTGGGGACCCCCTTCGCCTCACACTGCTTCGGCGTAGAGGCACCGGTCTAAAGACCGGCCACTACACACCCAAGAGCCAGCGCTGACGTACACTAGTGGTATGGCGTCCCCGCCTCCCATGTGAACCATTTTTCTTCCCCAGACCCGGGCCACCCGCCCGACTTGCCGGGACTCGTCGGAGAACATTGATGGACGAGGAAGAGTTTGACTCATTGATGCACTCGCCGCCGTTCGGAACCGGAGACGCAAGAAAGGCGGACTTTCCGTTGCGTCGCCGAATGACACTCGGCATTGCGCTATGGGGCCGGACGCCTGAGAATCTCCCGCACCTCGACCGGCGCGCGACAGGCAACGGCAGCCTTGCGCCCCCACGCCAGCGCATCATCGAGATTAGCGGCTTCCAGCACCCAAAAACCGCCTATGTGCTCCTTGGTCTCGAGGTACGGCCCGTCGGTGATGAGCACCTTCCCATCGGGCTGCGCCCGCAGCGACCTTGCGCTGCCGGCCGGGGAGAGACCGGCAACGAAAACCCTGACACCGGCAGCCACCATCTCGCGGTTGAGAGCATGGATATCGCGGTGCATCGCTTCATCCTCGAGCGACCCGTCGTATCCGTCGGGGTGGTGAATAGCAACCAAATACTGCGTCATGATTTCTCCTTTTCCTGTAACCGTCGTTGGACGGGGCAGTTGCCCTGCCTTCAACAGATAGTCGTTCGGGAGACCGAAAATCGACAGCTACTCGATTTTTTCATTTCAACTTGCGAATTCGCTCTTGCAGGAATTGCCGCTCTGGTTCCTGTTGGGTCAGGGCCAGAGCTTTCTCATAAGAGGACCGAGCCTCCGCGTTCCTGCCGAGCCTGCGGTACATATCCGCACGGGCGGAATGCGCCAGGTAATAATTTGCCATTTCGCGATGCTCCAATACCGCGTCGATATGCGCCAGACCGGCCTCGGGACCATCGCGCATGGCAATTGCCACGGCACGATTTAGCTGAACAACTGGCGAAGGCTGAATTCGTAACAGCTGATCGTAAAGCGCGACAATCTGCCCCCAGTCGGTCGCCGCGACCGATTCCGCCCCCGCATGAACAGTCGCAATCGCAGCCTGCAGTGTGTAGGAGCCGAAGCGGCGGGATTGCAGGGCTTTCTCCAGCAAGGCCACTCCCTCCGCGATTTGTTCCCGGTTCCAGAGCGAGCGATCCTGGTTCTCCAGCAAAATCAGCTCTCCGGCGGGAGAGGTTCTCGCGGCGTGACGGGATTCCTGTAGCAACATCAGGGAAAGCAGCCCCATGACTTCCGGCTCCGGCTGGAGTTCGATCAGCAACCGGCCCAGTCGAATCGCCTCGCCGGTTAACTCGGCCCGCGTTACTTCCGCTCCCGCCGCAGCAGAGTAGCCCTCGTTGAAGACGAGATAGACGACGTGAAGCACCGCGCCCAGCCGCTCCGGCAATTCCTGCGGCGCCGGCACCTCGTACGGAATCGGTGTGTCTCGAATCTTTGCCTTTGCGCGCACAATGCGCTGCGCCAGGGTACGAGGAGTGGTGAGGAAGGCCTTTGCTATCTCCTCGGTGGTCAGCCCGCACACTTCACGCAAGGTGAGCGCAACGCGGGCTTCCGGCGCGAGAGATGGATGACAGCAGGTAAAAATCAGGCGTAGCCGGTCATCCTCAAGGCTGTCCTCTTCCTTGAACGTTTCCGCCGAACTGGATTGCGCTTGGAGATAACGCACGAGCTCGTCTTGAGACGCATCAAATCTTGCCCGTCGACGCAGAGTATCAATGGCTTTGAATCGGGCCGTAGAAATCAACCATGGTCGCGGGTTGCCGGGTACTCCACTCCTCGGCCATAGGCTCAGCGCAGCCGCAAAGGCTTCGTGCATGGCCTCCTCGGCAAGATCAAAATCACCGAGCAAGCGGATCAGAGTTGCCAGGATTCGTCCCGAATCCACGCGATAAAGGGAGTCGAGCAATTCGCGTATCTGCTCGGTGGAACGCTCGGACATCACGATGAACTTAGCAAACCAGCTACCCCGGAATCAATTTGGCAAACGGCGGATCGATGCAAAGTGACTGGGTCTCGACTCTGAAATGTCGGCAACAGAACGGTTCATCGGCTGACGCAAAATCGCCAATGCACTCATTCGAGCTTCGTGGAAGCGCAACACTACCGCGTTGCTATCGAGTCACGAGCACTTCATTAGTGTCGCACAAAAAAAAACGTACCTAGCCGATTGGCGGATGTGCGGGCGTGTTGGGTGAGGCATTCTCCGGACGGAGGCAACACCCATGTCAGCAGAATGGATTGCAATTTCGAACGCCCTGGCCGGTGCCACGGAAACGGCCGCCGTGCATGCTGTTGCGGTGCATACGGAACCACGCGGTTCGTCGAGCGGAATCATTTGGCGCCCTGGCCTGATCGTCACTGCGGAGCACGCGCTGCGCCGCGGTGAAGAAATTCAAGTGACGTTGCCCGACGGCAAAGTCGCCAGCGCAAAGCTGCAAGGGCGCGACCCTTCGACCGATCTCGCGCTGCTAAAGTGCGAAGCCGCCACTGCTTCTCCCGCAGCTTTTGCTGAATCGGCGGAAATAAAAGCCGGCCAGTTGATGCTCGTTGTCGGCCGGACGCGCGCCAGCGGCCCAGTCGCCGCACTCGCTTGCGTCAGCCTGGTCGCTGCCGAACGCCGGATCTGGGGCGGCGCTTCGATTGCTCCTTATATCCGCCTCGATGTGGGCCTGCAGCGAACCGCCGCAGGCGGCGCGGTTGTGGACGCCAGCGGAAAAATCGCGGGAATTGTCACGCCAAAATTTGCGCCGGCCGGGGCGCTTGCTCTGCCAGTCGCCACTGTGAATCGTGTCGTCGACGCACTGCTTGCAAAGGGCCACATTGCACGCGGCTATTTGGGCGTGGGTTTGCAGCCGATTCGCCTGCCGGAAACCCTTCGCGAGAGTCTGCAACGCCGCGAAAAAACCGCTGTGATCGTGTTGGAAGTGGAACCGGATGGCCCGGCGCACAAGGCCGGCGTCCTCATTGGCGACATTCTCATCGCCGTGAACGGAAAACCGGTCATGCGCCTGGAAGACGTTCACGCGCATCTTTCTGGTGAGCAGATCGGCAAGGCAGTTAACGCCGAATTCTTGCGGGGCGGCGTGCGGCGCGAAGCCAGCATCGTTGTCGGCGAACGGCCGAGCGGAGGCAATTGAGATGGGGATCAACGGACTTGGTGAAGTGTCCGAACGCGTGCGTCGATTCACGGTGCTCGTGCAACCCGGTGGGCGCGGCAGCGGCTCCGGTGTGATTTGGAGCAGCGACGGCACGATCATCACGAATGCGCATGTTGCGCAAGCCTCGCGCGTGGAAGTGACTTTATGGGATGGCAGTGAGTTCACCGCGGAGGTGACTTCGCGTGATCCGCGTCGCGATCTTGCGGCGCTGCACATTCCCGCGTCAGACCTGCCCGCGGCCACGTCAGCGGATTCGGGAAAAATTCGGCCTGGCGAAGTGGTCATCGCCGTTGGCAACCCGTTTGGCTTTCAAGGCACCATGAGCATGGGAGTGGTTCAGGGCGTCGCGCCACTGCGTGGACTCGACGGGCGCAGTTGGGTTCAAGCGGACGTGCGGCTTGCTCCTGGAAATTCCGGTGGACCACTGGCGGATGTTCATGGCCGCGTCGTTGGCATCAATACCATGGTGGCTGGACGCCTGGCGCTGTCGATTCCCAGCAACGACGTGGCGCGTTTTCTGCTTGGAGATACGGGTGGGCGCTGGCTCGGAGTTTCGGTCAGTCCCGTGCGGCTGCCCCGGCCAAGCGAAGCGCGCGCTGGTCTTGCTGTGCTGGAGATTGAGCCCGGCAGTCCGGCGGCATTAGCTTCGCTTTTGCCCGGAGATATTTTGCTGGGCACGGAAGACGTGGCGTTTTCCTCGCCGCGAAATCTCGCGAAAGCCCTGGAAGAAAATTCGAATGGGGCGTTGCGCTTGAAATTCCTGAGAGGAGATTACAACAAGGTGCGCCGCGTCACCGTTTCTCTCACCGCGTCCGGCGGGAGACCGATGGCCGCGTGATTCGCGTTTTCCTCATTGCGCCGCCCGGCACGTTGCGGGAACGGCTGGAAGAACTGCTGGAGTCAGCTGAAGCTGCGATCGTTGGCCGGGCGGATGATGTGGAGTTGCTGGACGATGAGCTTGCGGCCGAAGCCGAAGTAATTCTGCTGGACGCAACATTGGCGGCGCTCGATGAGACTCTGGAGGAATTGCAACGAGCGCGGCTGCTGCGAGCGGCGAAACTGGTTCTTTTGATCGATCAGGCTTCGCCCGATTCGGTGAATCGCGCGATTCGCGCCGGCGTCCGGGGCATACTGCCCGCGGAAGTGGAGGCGGAGCAACTCGCGGCGACTCTCGAGGCGGTCGTTCACGGACTGGTCGCGATTCACCCGTCCGAGATGCAGGCATCGCGCACCACTGCATCCTCAAACGCCGACTTTGTGGAAGCGGTGGAGCCGCTTACCGCGCGCGAACGAGACGTTTTGCAGATGCTCTCGCAGGGGCTGGGCAACAAGGAAATTGCCGTGCGGCTGACAATTTCCGAGCACACCGTGAAATTCCATGTCGCTTCCATTCTTGGAAAGTTGGGAGCTTCCACGCGTACGGAGGCGGTATCCGTCGCGCTGCGGCGTGGCCTGATCCTGCTCTGATTCCGTGCCATTTTTCGCGCAAGCGATTTTCCTTCCCGCGGCAGGGAATGATAGATTTAATCTCTATGCGTACATTGGAGCAAACCACCCAGGAAATCCTGGAGCTGGCGGCGAAGCATTTCAAGGCTGCGCCCGGCTCGCTTCACGCCGAAGATGATTTTTACAAAAAGCTGGGAATCGACAGCCTGCAGGCGCTGGAACTGTTGTCGCGCCTGGAAAATCATTTTCACATCGAGTTGCCGGATTACGAAGTGCAGGGCGTCAGCGATTTCAAAACTCTTGCCGAACGCGTGCAAGCCCGCTTGTAATGCTCGATCTATCTAAATATTCCTCGATTGGGGAAGCGGTGCGCGACGCGCTGGAAACCTGGCCGCGCGAAGTGTGCCTGTACGAATCCGACCGCGGCGAGGAAAAGCAGCGCATCACCTATCGCGAATTCAAGGAACGCGCGCTGCCGCTGGCCCAATGGCTGCAGGATGCGGGCTTTCGGGCAGGCGACCGCGCGTCGATCATCATGACGAATCAGTCCAAGTGGCTGATTTCGGCGTACGCTATTTTCTATTGCGGCGGAACGCTGGTGCCGCTCGATTACAAGTTGAAGCCGGAAGAGCAGTGGACGCTGCTGAAGCATTCCGATGCCAGCGCGCTGATCACCGAATATCCCATCTGGCGCCAGCTCAGCGGATCGGCGGGGCGAGCCGAAGCGCGAAAAATTAAATCCGTGCTGGTTACGGAAGCTCCCGCTAATGCGGACTTGGCGGGCGCGACGGCGTGGGAAGCGGCGAAAGGAACCGACCAGCCCGCGTTTGTTCCGCGAAAGCGCCAGGATCTGGCGTGCATCGTGTATTCCTCTGGCACCGGCGGCACGCCCAAGGGCTGCATGATGACGCACGAAAATTATCTGGAGCAGTGCGTCGCGCTGACTTCGCTTTACCCCTTTTGGCCGGGCGTCAAGTATCTGAGCATCCTGCCGACCAACCACGCGATCGACTTCATGGTTGGATTTTTCGGGCCGTTCATTTGCGGCGCGGCGGTGGTGCACCTTCGAACGCTGCGCCCGGAATTTGTGCGGGAAGCGTTCACTAAATACCAGATCACGTATGTGAGCCTGGTGCCGCTGGTGCTGAAAAACCTGCAAAAGGGTTTGCAAACGCGTTTTGACGAACTGCCGCCGGCGAAACGGCGCCTGTTTGACCGGCTACGCAACCTTAATATAGTGCTCACGCAGAGCCGGCCGATCTTGCCGCTCAGCCGCCTGCTGCTGAAGCAAGTGCATGCCGCATTCGGCGGAAAGCTGGAAGCGATTATTGTTGGCGGTGCGTTCACCGAGCCGCAAACGCTGCAATTTTTCTACGACCTCGGCCTTCCCGTGGCGAACGGCTACGGCTTGACCGAAGCGGGAACGGCGGTAACCGTAAACGATCTG
This sequence comes from Candidatus Acidiferrales bacterium, assembly GCA_963709705.1. Classification (GTDB taxonomy): domain Bacteria; phylum Acidobacteriota; class Terriglobia; order Acidiferrales; family UBA7541; genus Acidiferrum. Next base: position 78,932 of record CAVPXU010000006.1, on the reverse strand, counting down.
CATCCCTTCCGCGCCGATACTGTTGGCAAGCCGCTACCCGGGATGGAAGTGCGCATCTTGAATCCAGATGCCGACGGCATCGGCCAGGTCAGCGTGCGCAGCAAAACCGTGATGGCCGGCTATCTGAATGAGCCTGAGCTTACGGCGCAAACCATCGTTGATGGCTGGCTGATGACCGGAGATATGGGACGGTTCGATTCCACGGGCCACCTGCAACTTTTTGGCCGGAAGAAAAATATGATCGTCACTGAAGAAGGCAAAAACGTTTACGCGGAAGACGTCGAGCAAGCTTTCGAAGGCTTGCCGGTGAAGGAATATTGCGTTTTTGCGGCTAACTATATCTGGCCAAGCCGCTCCATGGTCGGCGAACAGCTCGTCCTGGTGATTCACCTCGACCACGGCCAGCAATTCACCGACGAGCTGCGCAAGGAAATTGCGGCGCGCAACAACCGCTTGATCAATTACAAGCGCGTATACGGGATTGTGCTCTACAATGACGACTTTCCTTTAACCGCGTCACTGAAAATCATTCGTGTAGCCTTGGCGGAGCGACTGGGGAAGCTCGATCGCGAACAGGCAATCGTGCCCGTGTAGCGAAAGAGTGTTCCGCGAAACACGGTAAAATTTTGGCGTCGGAAACCTTGTGAACGAAAAATTTATTGCCATCGTCAATCCAGCGGCAGGCGGCGGGCGTGCCGCGAAACTTGCCGGGAGCGAACTGGCCCGTCTGAGAGAGCGGGGGCTGCGCATTGACGTGATTGCTTCGACGGGGCCTGGCCACGCGTCGGAGCTCGCACGCGAGGCTTACGATCAGGGTTACCGCAGATTTCTGGCCGTCGGCGGAGACGGCACCGCGCACGAAATCATCAACGGCATTTTTTCGCCGCGCCGCACCGTCGAGCGCATCGAGCTGGGCTTTCTTCCGCTGGGCACGGGCAATTCCTTCCTGCGCGATTTCACCGATAATGGCGCGCAATCTTCGATTGACGCACTGGAAAGCGGTCGCAAGCGGCGCGTCGATCTGCTGCGCCTGCACCATTCCACTGGCACGGTTTATTCGTTCAACTTGCTCAGCGTGGGATTCACGGCGGATGTCGGCGCCATCACCAATCGCGTGTTTAAACCTTTTGGCCACCTCGGTTATTTGCTGGGCGTGTTCATGAAGGTGGTGCAGTTGAACCGTCGCGCCTTCAAAATGCGCTGCGATGACGATAAGGATTGGGACGAGCGCCGCTGCCTGTTCCTCGCTTTTAACAACAGCAAATATACCGGTGGCACGATGATGATCGCGCCCCAAGCTGATCCCAGCGACGCGCTGATCGAATATGTGCGCTGGGGCCCCATCGGACGGTTGGGATTGATTCGCATGCTGCCGCGGCTGTACGACGGCACGCACATCGAGCATCCGCTGGCGTCGCGCCGCAGCGTGAAACGCGTGGAGTTCGATCTGGACGGGCCGGTCGATGTGATGATCGACGGCGAAATCATCACCGTGCAGTGCCAGATCCTGGAAATCCTGCCGGGCGCGATGGACGTTTATATATGAAGCGGCTTTGGGAAGTGATTCGCAGCGTTGGCTTGTGGATCGCCAGCTGGCTGCATTTCCTCATCGTTGTGCCGGTGCTGATCGCGCTCGCGGCGGTGCTTGATCCGCGCAAACACGATTGGCTGCAGCGCGGCCTGTGCCGCAGGATCGCGTTTTTTTCCGGCGCGAAAGTGGTGGCGCAAAAATCGCCGGGGTTCGACGGGGAGCGCACTTGTATTTTCATGGTGAACCACGTCAACCTGCTCGATCCTTTCATGCTGTACTGCGCCATCCCGCAACTGGTGCGCGGCTGGGAACTGGAATCGCACTTCAAGATTCCGATTTATGGCTGGCTGATGAAGCGCTTCGGCAACGTGCCGGTGCCCAATGTGCGCAGCCCGAAGGACCTGAAGCGATTATGGAGGCTGACGCAGGCGGCCATCGACAGCGGCGTGAGCCTGATCATTTTTCCGGAAGCCAAGCGCACGCGAGATGGCCATGTGAACGAATTCGAGGACGGTGGATTCCGGCTGGCGCAGCAACTGGGCGTGCCCATCGTTCCCGTCAGCCTGGTCGGCTCGTTTCATCACCTGCGCACGGAAGATTGGATCCTGCGGCCGACCACTATCACCGTAGTCCTGCACGACACGATAGAAACCAAGGGGATGCGCAAGGAAGACGTCCCGGCGCTGAAACAGCGGGTGAAACAGACTATCGAAGGACCAGTTGAGGCGTGGCTGAACGCGTCAGCCAAAAGCGCAGAACCAGCAGCGCCCGAAACTGTGGTGGAAGATTAAAAGCGGTGTCCCGATATGAGCGTAAGAAGAAATATCATGAATGGGCCGCGGTGATGTGCTCTCGATAAATCCGATATGCGAGGATCTGCCCAAGTAATAAGCCAATCACAAAAGAGCAGTACACTCCCACCGTCCAGAAACCCACCGACCCGAGTGCAGGATGCCGTAGCGCACTCCCGATAGCCGTGGCTGCCATTACGCATGTGAAAACAAATAAAGACTGCAAGGGATCGAACCACCAGCTCATAGGATTTCGGTCCCATGATGGTCGAGAGAGCGGGTCGCGTTTCCAGCGCCGGATGGAGTAACCAACGCACCCCAATGCGAAAAACGGCATGACTACCAGGATCGCGATGCACGCGTACACGTCTGGGTTGGTGTGCCGTAGTTTCTCGGGCGTCATCGAGTTGTACCCGCCCCACAACGAAGACATGATCAAGCCAACGTTCACAATCCGCCAAACATGTTTCATTCCTTCGTCCTTCCAGCCTGGTGTCCTGTTTTGCCACCTTAGCGCTTGCCAAAACAAAGCGAGAAGGGAACTGAAGTTTTTTTGTGCCTAAAGGCCAACCGGCCAATGGCTCAGTTCAACGAAGAACCCAAGAGAAAACCCGCACCCTTCATCACCAAAGGGGGCGGCACCCGGCGGGTTCGATACTTTTTTTTGGTTGGGAATTACGCGCTGGGCTTCAGGTTTGGGAGAATGCGGCCGGCTTTGGTTTCTTGCCAGGTGTAGAAGATGCGGTGGATTACGGTGATGGTGGAGATGATGGCGATCACCCAGAGTACCGGGGCCATGCGGTTGAAGAGGCCGCCGATGATCAGCAGCACGAGGCGCTCCGGGCGCTCCATGAAGCCGACTTTGCACAAGGGAATTAGAGATTCGGCGCGGGCGCGCGCATAGCTGACCATCACGGACCCGGCCGTCGCTACCGCCGCAAGGACCACGTACGGCGTGCGCCCACTCACGGAGTAATACACTAGCAAGCCCATGTACAGGGCCATGTCCGCGTAACGATCGAGCGTTGAATCGTAAAATCCGCCGAAGGCTGTGACGCGATTCTGCCGCCGCGCCACTTGTCCGTCCAGCATGTCCAGAAATCCGGCGATAAAAATGATGATCGCGCCGGTACGGAAATTTCCCACGGCAAAATTGGCGGCAGCCGCGAAATTCACCACCAGCCCCAAGAACGTAAGCAGGTTTGGATTAATGCCGGTCGCGGCGAGCGCCGACACAATTCGGTCAATCGCCCACTTCGAACCGGTGCCTATTGCGCCTGTGAATGTTCCCATTGTTTATGCCAATCAGTGATAATACTGCATGCCCGCCGCTTGAACCAAATCGTCGGGGTTGTTTTGAGGCGGAACCCAAGATGCCGGCCTGAAGGCGCGGCGCTACAAAAGAAAACCCAAGATTCACCGTTCGCGAAAGGCGCTCAGACTGGGGCACCAGGAAGGAAGGGCAATCGCCGCGCAGGTTTTCGGGATGCGCGCTTGACGCTGGGGCCAACTGACCATAGATTGCTCAGTACATGAAGGAATCCATGAAAACTCACGAACCAGCACGAAGACAATTTCTGTTGCAAGCCACGGGCGCAGTCGGAGCGGCGTGGATCAGCGCGCAATGGCCAGCGATTGCGGCCGCGGCGCAGCATGCTCACCAGGCCGCCAGCGGCAAAACGCCGGCGAAATTCGAAGTGTTGACGGCGGAACAGGCCAGGGAAGTGGAAGCCATCGCGTCCCAGATCATTCCCACGGACGATTTGCCGGGAGCGAAAGAGGCGGGCGTCGTCTATTTCATCGACCGCGGGTTGAAAACCTTCGCAAGCGATTCCGTGCCGGTCTACGAAAAAGGCCTGGCGCATTTGAATCAACTCACCACCACGAAATATCCGGGAACAAATAGTTTCGCCGACGCCACGGCAGAACAGCAGGAAGCGCTGCTTGTTGAACTGACAAGCGAGAAGAGGGCCGAAGGACACCGCAGACTCGGACCGGAAGGGTCCAACGATTTTTTTGAGACGATCCGGATGCACGTGATATTTGGATTCCTGGCCGATCCCTCGGCTGGCGGAAATCGCGATTACGCGGGCTGGAAAGTGGCCGGGCGCGATCCCGCTTACACATTTTCTCCTCCGTTCGGCTATTACGATAAAAATTACCCGGGCTGGCAGGCGGCGAAAGCAGAGGCGAAAAAGAAATGAACCAGCCCAAGACCAAGACAGTTTACAAACCATCCGACGAAGTGGATTTCGTGATCGTTGGTTCCGGCGCAGCGGGAGGCGTTCTTGCGAAGGAACTCTCCACCAATGGATTTCGCGTGGTGGTTCTGGAGCAAGGTCCGTACATCAAGCCGGAAGAATTTTCGCACAACGAAATCGAAGTGTTCGCGCAGCACCAGCTGACCAACAAGCCGGCACTCCAGCCAATGACATTTCGCAAGACGCCGGACGAAAAAGCCAGGCTGCAGCCCAGCGTGATGTACGGCAGGTGCGTTGGCGGCAGCAGCGTGCATTTCACCGCGAATTTCTGGCGCTTCCACGAAATCGACTTTATCGAACGCAGCAAGGTGGGAGAAATTCCCGGCGCGAGTTTTGCCGATTGGCCCATTCGCTACGCGGACCTGGAGCCGTATTACACCAAAGTGGAATGGGAAGTGGGCGTGTCCGGTTTGGCCGGGGCCAGCCCGTTCGATCCGCCGCGGTCGAAACCGTATCCCATGCCGCCGCTGCCGGTGAAAGGTTCTGGCGTGGTCTTCGAACGGGCGGCGTGGAAACTTGGCTATCACCCGTTTCCCGCGCCGATGGCGATTCTTTCGCAGCCGCGTGCTGGGCGCGATTCCTGCGTGAATTGCGGATTTTGTCTCGGCTTCGGCTGCGAAGTGGGCGCGAAATCCAGTTCACTTTCCGCCATGATTCCCGTCGCCGAAGCCACGGGGCGCTGCGAGATTCGTCCCAATTGCTACGTACATCGCGTGGCCATGGATAAAAACGGGCGCGCCACCGGCGTGGAATATTTCGACGCCAAACGCAACACGCATTTGCAAAAGGCTAAAGCCGTGATTCTCTCCGCGAATGGCGCGGAAACACCGCGGCTTCTGTTGCTTTCGGCGAACTCGCAATTTCCAAACGGTTTGGCCAATTCCAGCGGCATGGTGGGAAAAAACCTGATGCCTAACAGCGCCGCGATCGCCTTCGGCGTGTTTGACGAGCCGCTCAACGATTACAAGGGCTTCGCCGTCAGTCGCGTTCTCCACGACTTTTATGAATTGGACCACGAGAAATTGGGCTTTTACGGAGGCGGAGGCCTGGACGCGCGGTTTGACGCCACGCCCGCCGCGTTCGCTCTTGGCAGCCTGCCGCCTGGAACTCCCAAATGGGGCAAGGAATTCAAGAAGACGCTGCATCAGAACTTCACGCGCACGTTTGAGATTTTTTGCCACGGTACCTCGCTTCCCGTGGAGGCGAACGGCTTTTCGCTCGATCCGGATGTGAAAGACGCGTGGGGATTGCCAGCCCTGCGCATGACGTTCCGCGACCATCCTAACGATTTGAAAATGATGGAATGGATGAGCGCGCGGGCCATGGAACTTCTGGACGCGGCGGGCGCGAAGACGAAATGGAGCGAACCCGTTCGCGAGCAGCAATTCGCCGTGCACCTGCTCGGCACCTGCCGCATGGGCAACGATCCGAAAACTTCGGTGATCAATTCCGATCATTGCACGCACGACGTGGCGAATCTTTTCCTGTGCGACGGCAGCAGCCTGGTGACTTCTGGCCGCGGCCAGCCGACGATGACCATCGAAGCACTGGCGTTCCGCGCCGCGGATCGCATGACGGCCATGGCGAAGCGCGGAGAACTGGGAAGCTAACCGCGCCAGGCGGAATCGGATTCACAGACAACTCATCCGGAGAAAAAATGAGGATCATTGGGGAAAAGAAGTGGCTGGCCACGGTGGCGCCGATGGGTTTTCTTCTGCTGTGCGTTTGCAGCTTTCGAACCGCGGCGCAAGACCAGGCTAAACCTGCGGCAGAGGCGCCAAAAACCGCCGAGCAGCAGTTCAAGAACATCCAAGTGTTGAAAGATATTCCCGCGGATCAATTGATTCCCACTATGCAATTCATCGCCGCGTCACTCGGCGTGGAGTGCGAATTTTGCCACGTCGAGCGCGAAATGCAGAAAGACGACAAGAAAACGAAAGTCACAGCGCGGAAAATGATCACGATGGAACTGGGCATCAACAAGAATCATTTCGACAACGAAATCGACGTAACTTGTTACACCTGCCATCGTGGCACGTCGCATCCGGTGGGCACGCCCATCTTGTCGGCGGAAACCACCCGGTCAGCGGCGCCGAAGGACGAAGAAGCTGCGGAGTCCAAGCCGAATCTTCCCAGCGCCGATCAAATCCTGGATAAATATCTGGCCGCGGTCGGGGGAACCGGTGCGCTGATGAAGATCAAATCCCGCGTGCAAAAAGGGAATCTGGCCGCCGGACCAATGCAAGTTCCCATTGAAGTGTATTCGGAAGCGCCGGATAAACGCGTGTCCATTTCACACACGCAAGGCGGCGAAAGCCTCACCGCCTTCAACGGCGAAGTTGGCTGGCTCAGCATTCGCAACGGTGTTCATCGCATGACCGGCTCGGAGCGCGAGGCCGCGCGCATCGACGCCCAGCTTTATTTCCCAGCGCGTATTCGCGAACTGTATAAGGACTTCAGCGTCAAACCCGGCGAAGACATCAACAGCCATGCTACATACTTGGTGATCGCGAAAGCGTCCGCGCCGAACCAGCCATCCCTGCAACTTTATTTCGACCAGTCCACCGGCTTGCTGCTGCGGCAAATGCGCTTCGCGCAAACTCCGCTGGGCCGCAATCCCACGCAAATCGATTATGCGGATTACCGCGATGCCGATGGCGTGAAGATTCCGTATCAATGGACGCTCACGCGGCCGAATGGCAGCTTTACGATCAAGATCGACCAGGTGCAGCAAAACGTCCCGATCGATCAGAAGCTTTTTGTAGCGCCGAGCGAGCCGCCGCCTCCTTCTGCAAAGTGACACGGGCACGCGCAAAAGAAAAAGGGCCGCGGCGAAACCGCGACCCCCGTTCCGTTTCAGATTGGCAAGCTAACCTTAGAACTTGAAGACCAGCCCGCCCGTGAAGCTTCCACGATTCAGGAAGTTCCGCACCGTGGCGTAGTAGCAGCCGAAATAACAATACAGTTCGTTCGACGAGCTTCCATACGTTGGCAGGTAGCGAAGATCGGCTCGCAAGCCCACATGACGGCTCATGTAATATTTCACGCCGCCTCCCAGGCTGAAGGAGAACGCGGTGCGGTTCGGCGTGTTGCTGCCGTTCTCGTCATGCGTGAAGCCGAGGCTGGCGGCCACATAGGGCCGCAGCTTCACTTCACTGTTGCGAAACATATACAGGCCGCCGAATTGATACTGGTCGATGATCGAATGGTAGGCATTGATGTACGTGCCCGTGAGTGTGTCTTGCGCGCTGTAAGAGGTGTTGTTGCGATTCCACATGAATTCAGGCTGGAAATTTTCCGTCAGGCTGTAGTCGATGAATGTGCCAAAGGCTGTCGATCCATTCACGCGCAGAGAGTTAATGGGAGCACCACCCACGGGTGATCCCGGCGGGCCGTTGGTGAGAGAAATAGGATAGGATGCGCTGGTTTCATAACCCACAAATGGGTCCAATTCGAATTTTTGCTGCGCGCGAGAAGGGATGGCTGCCGCCAGGAAAACAGCAGCTACGGCAAACCATATCTTACGAATCTTCATGGATCGAATTCTCCTTTTGGACCACTCACTCTGGATTGCACTGTGGCATGACCCCCACCGACCCAAGAGCGCGGGCATAAAGCCAGCGCTACACGTTCGGAGTTAAACAGTATGGCAGCGAGCTGCGCCCACGCTCTTCCATGGAAACCCGGAAACCACCTAAAAGTTTCCTTGAGCGCCCAGCGTTCAAGTCCTGTGCATTGGACGGATTGGATGCAAAACAAGTTGCAGCCTGTAAGCAATTGAAAGCACATGGAATGTTGCATCGCTTGGGCCTTGAGGGCTTACTTTTTCGGATCGGTCGCGGGTTGCGGCGCGGGGGCAGTCTCTACGTCGGTTGGTTTTGCGCCACCCTCGTCTTTCGATCCTGGGGGCTTGCCCTCGCCGTCCTTCGCCGTCCCCGCTTCTCCCTTTTCCGGCTCTCCTTTCTCCGGCTTTTTATCAAGGTACTGAACGATCAGGGAAATACGGCGGTTCGATGGGTCCAGCGGGGCGTCCGGCTTGCGCAAGCGCTGGTCCGCGAAGCCGCGGACTTGCGTAATTTGGTCCGCGCGAATCCCGTTGTTCTGCATCATTCGCCGCGTGGAGTTGGCGCGGTCCGTTGACAGTTCCCAATTCGTATAAAGGGCGCCGGGCGGATAGGGCTTGGAGTCTGTGTGACCCTCGATGGCGATGGGATTCGGCAGCTTGCCCAATTCCTTCGCCAGCAAGTCCACCAGGCCGGCGCCATCCTCGCTCATCTTGTCGCTGCCGCTTTGGAAGAAAACACCGCTGGCCGATTCCGTTAATTCGATGCGCAGACCCTCGTTGGTCACCGTCATATCGATGTGATTTTGCAGTTGGTCGAATTTGGGAACTTCCTTGATGGCTTTTTGCAGCTGCTCCTTCAACTCCTTCATATTGTTTTTAGACACGAAGAAATTCTCGGCCGCACCCTTCATGTCGGTTCCCACTTTAGTGGCGGTTCCGGTGGGATCCTTGAAGTAACCGCCCACCGCTTCCTGAATCTGTTTGCTGCTGTTCATCAGCCACAGCACGATGAAGAGCGCCATCATCGCGGTGACGAAATCCGCGTAAGCGACTTTCCACGCGCCGCCGTGATGGCCGCCGTGGCTCACTTTCTTCTTGATGATGATGGGTGGAGGCGAAGGCATGTGCGTTTCTCTCAGTTACGCCGCTGCGGCGGGCGCGTCACCCTTATCCTTGATGAACTTTTCCAGTTCCTGGAACGACGGACGGTGATGGCCGGGAATCGCCCGGCGTCCGAATTCCACGGCGATCGTAGGCGGCGATCCTTTGATGAAGCTTACGATCACCACCCGCAGCACGTGATAGAAGCAATGCTCATCGTCCGTGTTTTTCGCCATGTTTGAGGCAATCGGCCCGATGAAGCCGTAACAAAGTAATATGCCGAGAAACGTCCCAACCAGCGCCGCCGCTACTTTGCGGCCAATCTCTTCCGGCGGACCGCCGAGAGCGCTCATGGTGATGACCACGCCGAGCACCGCGGCAACGATACCTAAACCGGGAAGCGAATCCGCCATTGTCGCCAAGGCAGATACGGGCAGGCCCGCTTGATGATGGTGCACTTCCATGTCCAGTTCCATCATCTGATCCACGTCAAACGGCTCGATACCTCCGCCAGCGGCCATGCGCACCGTGTCACAGACAAACTCCAGCACGTGATGATCCTTCAAAAACGCCGGATACTTGCTGAAGATCGGACTTTGCTCCGGATTGTCGCTGTCCGTTTCCAACGCCATCAATCCTTCCTTGCGCGCGCGCGAAAAAAGTTCGTACAGCATCTTCATGGACTCCATGTACTTCGCCTTGCCATACGGCGATCCCTTCAAGGCTCCGGTGACTCCGCCGACGAGCTTTTTCAAGATGTACAGGGGATTGGCAATCAGCACGGTACCGATGGCTGCGCCTCCGATGATGATCAACTCCGCGGGTTGCATAAGCACTTTGATACTGCCGTGCTCCATCAGGTATCCGCCGAGGATGGCCCCGATCACAACCACGATTCCGATGATCACGAACATTTTCTTGGCCTCAAACTGTCCTCACGCCGCCCGAACACCGGAAGAACCGATCACCACCGCGCGATTTCCGCCGGCTTCCGAGCTTTCGCGCATGGCTTGCTCGGCCCGGCCTACCAGCGCGCTGACCGAATCGCTGTCGTGCACCACCGCCGCGCCAATCGAAACCGTCGCGTGCAGTGTGTCGCCCCACCACTCCACGCCCGCCTTCTCCACCAACTTCCGCAGCCGTTCCGCGACCTTCATGACGTCGTTCTCACTGCACTCCGGGAGAATGGTCAGAAATTCCTGATTCAGCCATCGCCCCAGGAAATCCGTTGGCCGCAGGCCGCTTTCAAACGCGTTTGCCGCCATGCGCAGCCGGCCTCCTGCGCTGCCTGGCCATAGCGTTCACTCAGTTTGCTGAGGTCGTCCACGGCGTAACACATCACAGAGAAGGGCACGGGATACAACGCGTACAAATTAAGGTGTTCCTTCAAGTGCGCCTGGATCATGCTGTGATTCAACACCCCCGTCAGCGGGTCCAAGCAGCCAAACGCACCGAGCTTGTCTTGCCTGCGATTCGTGAATCTCGCCGATGATCCCGGTTCGAATACGCGGATGTTACCGAGATATTTTCCGTCTTCATCGCGCAAGGCCGCGCTGCGCAGGAGCGCCGTAAGATAATGACCGTTTTTGCAACGAATCGAGACTGGCCTCACGGCGGCAACGCCCGTTTGCCTCGCCGGATTTTCCGCGGGATTCTCTTCGCCTTCGGGCACCACCAAGAGTTCCGCATCGATCAATCTGCCCAAAACGTCCTGCCGCAAATAGCCCGACAACTTCTCGGCGCCCGCGCTCCACAGGTTCACCTTTCCCTCTCGGTTCACCATGTAAACGGCCACGGGCAACGCTTCCAACGCCACGCGGTAAAGTTCCTTGTCGGCAAGGTCGGTCATGCACAGTTCCTGTGTCCCTGGAAAATAACAGGCACGCCAAAGGCCACGCCCCGTTTCGGCAGGCGTACTAAATGCTTTAGCTTGTGAAGGATTGCAGGAGGGCGTGGGGCCGCGCAGTTTCAATCTAGCCGCAAGATTGCAATTTTGAAACTTCCCAGTATCCAAGTTTCGCTGGGCTGCGTAGTGGCTTGCCTTCCGTGGAGAAGCGATTTACGGAAAATCAGACAATATCTTGCCGACCTGCTTGCTGCTCAAGCGGGAGCGTGCGTACCCGCACTCAGAACGGGAAGCCCGGTGACGTGATCAATGCGGATGCTTACTCTCCCCTAGTGAGGCTTTCGAGGTGTAGCACAATGAGACCGCCCTCAATTTTGGCATCGAGCGCGTCACCCGCCCGCAAGCTGAGCTTACGGCGAATCGGACCGGGAAGCAGGATCTGACCCCTTGTTGACAGCTTGATTTTCATAGTAACGAATCTTAACCCCAGCCTCTGTGTTCAGATTGGCATAACGCGGCTGAGCTCCCCACCTCGATAAGCGGCCTGTTTTTCGTACACCCTCGGCAACGGGGCCCGAAGGAGCACACGCCATCGAACATCAAAGCTATTTCTAAACGAAAAATGGTGGGCCTGGGTGGACTTGAACCACCGACCTCGCCCTTATCAGGGTAGCGTGGTTAGGCTCTACAACAACTTACAAGACCGCGGGGACTGCCAAAATACGCGGAAGTCGTGCAAGACAGCCCGCTCTGTGGGTTGGGTTGTGGGTTGGAAAATGCGAATGCATAATTCGTTTTTCCCATCGCAATAGTGGCATCGGCGGTCAGCCCAGAGTGCCGGTTGTACTAAAAGCCAAAGAGGAGAAAGTAAGTATGGCACAACAGATGAGAGCAGACGCCGAAATGTTGGGCGTCACGAATTCTTCCACAAGCATTCGCGTACACGAATACAGATCGCAAGATTCGGTGGTTTTTGTGGTCTATTCTCGTAATCGGTGCTGGAAACGGTTCCGGCCGATCAATGGTGCGGGGCCTGCGCGCTGGTTCGAACACGGTACAAGTGGAGACCGTTCCTTGGTGTCCAACCGCAGGAAGAAATGGCTCGAGCGCATCCGGAAGCGGCACGACTCATATCCTCGCGTCCGCAGATTTCCGAGGAACGACGAAAATGTCAATTCCGGTTGAAAATTCCCCTTTGTACCGGTTGGAAATTCCCCACCCCTGAACTTCATGAATGGGCCTCCCTGGCCTCGGACGGAGTGGAGCCCAGCGCCGTCTTTTGGCGCGTTTTGGGCGCAACGGAGTCCGAGGCCAGGGAACGAGCCGCGGCCTCCGCTCCTTCCTGCCCTCGAGGCGGCACCAAGCCGGCCTTGCGGCGATCCTTCAGCCGGTAGCTCTCGCCGCGAATGTTGATGGTCGTCGAATGATGCAGCAGTCGGTCCAGGATCGCCGTGGCGATGATTGAGTCGCCGAAGATCGATCCCCAGTCCCCGTAGCTTTTGTTCGAGGTCAGGATGATGCTCCCACGTTCATATCGCGCGCTCACCAACTGGAAGAAAATCGTGGCTCCCAGATCGTCCAGCGGCAGATAGCCCACTTCATCGATCACCAGAACTTTCGGTGCCAGGTACACGCGCATCCGCCGATCCAACCGGCCTTCGCGATACGCGCGCCCCAAGTCCGCCGCCAGATCGTGCGCGGTGATGAAATACGCTCCCATCCCCGAGCGGATCGCTTCTTCCGCCAGCGCCACGCTCAAATGCGTTTTCCCCACGCCCGGTGGCCCCAGAAAAATCACGTTGCTGGCTTCGTGGATAAACCGCAGCGAACGCAACTCTCGAAGCTGCCGCTCATCAAGCGAAGGCTGAAAGCCGAAATCGAACTGCTCGAAGGTTTTCACGAACGGGAAATGCGCCAGCTGCAGCCGTGCACGCAGGTACCGAGTCCTTCGTGCTTCCACCTCGCAGCACAGCAACTCATCAAGAAAGTCCGCATAGCTCGGCTCTTTCTTCGACGCTTGTTCCAGCAAGTTCTCTAGCCGGGCTTGCACCGCTTTCAATCCCAGCGCCTCCAGCGCCGTCTGTAACCGCTCGATCGGAGTGTTCATCGCCCACCTCCGTTCGCCACGCGCTCATACGCTGCCAACGAACGCTTCTCCACCACCGGCGCGCTCTGCCGCAGATGAATCAGGATCTTGCTTTCCGCTCTTCGCGCTCCCAGCGGAATCCCCTGATGGTGTGGCGGGAACGTCAGCACGCTGTGTTTCCGTTGCGCCTTGCCGTGCATGGCAATCCGCTCACGGCCCGTGCGGATATCCACTTCCTCCGCGATCTCCTGCACCCACACTTCCTGGCCCGCATACTGCCAGGGCACCGAATACCGACTACCTTGCCAGTCCACGTAGGCATCCCGCGCCACTTTGCGCAGTTCGCCATCCACGTATGGATACGGCGGCTGCCCCGCCAGCGACTGTAAACTGAACTGCTCCACATCCCAGCGCACCGCCACTTGCTCATGCGTCGTTCCGTGTACCCGCTGGTTCGCTACTCCCCAAACCCACTCGCGCAACTGTGCGTTCAGATCGCTCAGGCTGCTGGGCTCGCGCCCCTGCAAACCACACAAAAAGTTCCGCCGCACATACTTCACGCCCGCTTCCACTTTCCCTTTCGTCTGTGCCCGATACGGCCGACACAGCCGCGGCGTGAAGCCCCAGTAGTGCGCAAAGTCCTTAAACACCGGGTGCCAAACGATCTCGCCTCGTTCATCCGTCCCCAGCCACACCGTCTTCATGCGGTCGTAGAGAATCTCCTCCGGCACTCCGCCGATCTGCTGGAACGCCGCTTCGTGCAGCCGCAGCAGCGTGCCCAGTTTTTGATCCAATGCTGCTTCCGCCACCATTCTTCGGCTGTAACCCAACGTGAAGGTGAATCCGTGCAGCTTCTGCTCCTGCCCGGCCATCTCCAGCGTGCCCAGATGTCCCCAATCCACCTGCGCCTGCTTGCCCGGAGCTGTCTCGAAGCGCCGCACCGCCACCACTCGTGCCGACCTGCGTTGCGGCCGCAACCAGTCCGTCAGAATCGTGTAGCTCCCCGTGTAGTTCCGTTCACGCAGTTCGCGCAGCAGCACCCGCGCGTTCCACACCCCAGCACGCAGACGCTCCTCCAAGTACGGCTTAAACGCATCGAGCTTACTTGGTTGCGGTGTACGCGGCCCGTACTCCGGTGCCACCCCCGCCGCTTGCATATACTTTCGAATCGTCTTGCGATCCCAGCCGGTCAGCTTGCTGATCGCCTGGATGCTCATCCCTTGCCGTTGCAGTTCTTTTAGTTCTTGCACGTCTTTCCCCCTTAACAAGTCTCGGAACCTCCTCCATGCGGAGTAGGCTACGGTGTACCACATCAGGGGGTGGGGAAAATTCAACCGGCACTATGGGGATTTTTGCACCGGCGCTGACAAAAAAGGCGAGCGCCTCCTGTCCGACCTGTCAAATGCCCACGCAAACGGACAAATAGATGTGACGCTCGCGCTGCTAGATCAAATCAAAAACCATCTCGTTAGCTCGATCGCTCTTAAGGAGGGTGACTCAATTTGGGGTACATTGCCACGATTTGATCCGACCCTGGTCAAGAAGACAAATTGGCTGATCCACTCTTTTCTTGCGGAGGCAAGTATCCAGCTCGTTTTCGGTGAAAGAGGCTCATTCAAAAGCACACTTATACTCGCTGCGACCAAAGCCGTTGCCAATGGAGAAGAATTCCTCGGGCTGAAGACTCGCCGCCGCAGAGTCTTGTATCTGGACTTTGAGAACCCCGCCGATGTCATCAAGGCCCGCAATGATGATCTTGGGGTAGGTCTTCCAGGAAATGAAAATCTTGTGGTCTGGAACAGGGTACGGGACGCAAGCAACTCCCAGACCTAGTGACCCTGTGTTGGAAGCAATCGTCAGCAACTGTATCGCGGAGACCTGGCGCGCACCATGGTTCATCTTTGATTCATCTTTGATAGCTGGGCCAGTCTATTGAAACATGGAGAAGGCGGCGAATTCACTGGGCAGATCGCACCAATCTATCTCCACCTACGGAGGCTAGCAGACCTCGGTGCGACGATTACGATTCTGGACCATAGCCGGAAATATGAGAAAGGCACGATCTATGGGGGCCAGGACAAAGAAGCAAAAGCTGATTCAATCCATAATCTGACTGTCTTCCCAAACAAAATCAAACCAAATAACCCAATCGTTCGCGTTGAGTCGTGGCTGAAACGTGCTGCTCCCAAAGGTGAGGGCAGCTTCGCCTTCGAAGTGAAGAGCGAGCAAGATCCGAAAGGAAATTGGCACATTGTCGATCTTGTACCTGCTCAAGATCCTGTAGAGACTAATTTCCAAGAACAAATTGATCTACTCCGCAACTTGATACGGCAAAACCCAAAGTCCGGACAACAAGAGCTTGCCAAGCTTGCTGCAGAGCAAGGGATTCCACGAGATGAAGCTGTCAAGTTATTGAAAGTCGGAAACAGAAAATATTGGCAGTCCCGGACAATCGGCCACAACAAATTCTCCTATTCGTTAATTTAAAAACTGTCGCCCGCAAAGGGACGCTTAGGCGTCCCTTGGGCGGTACTTGAAGGCAATTAAAAAGCTACTTCTGAACCCTAGTTAACAGAACCCGGCCCTATAGGGCCGGGTTCTAGGGTTCTAAGTAGTTCTGGAGGGATTTAAATAACAGCAGATTTCGTTAATTAACAGTCGCCGCGCTAAAGCGCGGCGAGGAGGGACGAAACCCACGTCCCTCCCCTAAAAACCATTTTGAATACATAGACTCGACCATTATTTTTGATATTTCCACGAAATTGACAAACCAAATTCATTTAAAGTTTCTATTTTGTTCGCATCCCAGTTTCAAGCGCTAGTGCACATTTTTCGGATCAGAAATCATCACGCGAAGGTACAAACAGTGCGGAAATCTGTTGGAGGCCCACATGGAGATGGAAGGCGTTCTAACAAAGGAAAAAGCAGATGCCATCTGTGAAAAGATAGCGAGGGGAATCGAGGGCAACAAAATCGTTGGGAGCGCAAATGTGATTCGCTATGCGATGAGGGAAGCCTGGCTTGCGGGTTTCGATGAGGGACGCAAACACCCTCTTGGTCAATCCCCTAATCGACCAGACAGCCATTCCCAACAGGAGTGATTTGTGACGGATTTCACAGTCGCAAGGAAGTAAAGGCGATGCTTATAAAAGAACGAGTGCTCCCGAATGCGAATTTACGTAATTCAGTTTCGATAAATCCCTTTATCTAATCCACGAACGATTTTATCAATCCGAGTTTTCAAAACATCGCAGACTCGCAGAAGAGTGGTTACGGTGATCGGACGTCCTGCCTCTATTTGCTGCCAATGTCTCGCTGAAAAACCAAAGGAAATCATGTCTTCCTGACTATAGCGGTTCCGTCGGCGCAAGTCGCGAATCCGCTTGCCCAGTGCCTTGAAGAATTTGGCGTGATCCACCACGCCGCAATTTGTACCGGGCTACGAGCAGAAGTACCACGAGCAGATTAGCTTGGCCATCCCAGAGCCCTGCGCTAGAATTGCGCTCGAAACATGCCTGACGGATCAAGCCTGCATGAGGGACGATATGCCCACGGCTCAAAAAGGACCAAGCACAGCACAAACTCGGCTGCTTCTGACGATCCTGGCATTGTTCTTTTTTTGTATGGCTCTTCTTGCACTCCTTCAAGGAGATCGGTGGGTCGCTCTAGGCTGTTTGGTCATCGCAATCGCCTGCTTTACTCCAATGTGGAGGTTCATGAGGGAGAAAAGCGCCGAAAATCGCACCATTGCACAATCCCAACTACAGATTGCCCAAGACTCCGCAGAGACCGAAGCAGCGATGTTCCAACGCGTTTCCGTCATCTCGCAGTTACCTAATCTCACGAAGAACGCGTCCGACATAATCCTCGGGAATGATGAATGGTGCGTGGCACTGAGCAGAAACGCTCGACATATTGTCTCGCACAAGCGAACGAAAATTGTCGGTGGAACAGCAGGCGTTAGCTACAAGGTGTCCAGGAATACGCGCGTGCGGCTAGGCGGATTTCAAGGAGAGCCGCGGACGAGCATCTACGACGAAGAGGCAGATACAGGAACGGTCTACGTGACCAACCAGAGATTCATCTTTGGCGGCGAAAAAGGGGTAGTCACTGTTCCAATCGAAAAGGTCGCCAAAATCGCAATCGAAGGCAATGACGATGTTGTGCGAATCCTCGTCGAAAACCGCGAAGCTCCAGTGACCGTAAGAATCACAGAGCAATTTCGCGCTCCGGTGATCGCTGCAGCAACTGAATGCATGGTGAGACAAGCACTCAGTCATAAATAGCGGCTAAGAACCAAATAGACTGATTTCAGCCGGATTGCTCAGCCTGAGGCCAAGACAAGAGAGCGGAATCTAATCTGGATTCTGCCGCAGTTCTGCAGTCATTTCTTGCCCGATTTTTCGGCGAGAACCGCAATTTAGGAATTCACGGTTCTCAGCAAGAGTTAGCCGTTTTCTGTCGATAAATGAGGGCTCCACGGCACAAACTTGGGAGGTCCGTGTATATCCAGAATATTTCCGGTACCAATGGATCTGGCACCTGCAATGTTGCTCATCGCCACACAGCCCGCAGTAACTGATGGCCTTCTTGATGGATGAGATCCGGCTCACCTCACCGATTTCCAACGCCCAAGTCAGCGCGGTGATCGGGCCGATCCCCGGAATGCTCATCAGCCGCTCCACGCGTTCCACCAGTATGCGATCTTGCTGCAGGGAGTGGATCAGAGCCGTTTCCATTTTGCCTAGCCGCACCACCATCTCCCGACACGGACGGAGCAGCGAGCGCAAACTTTCGTCGATGTCTGGATTGCCGGCTAATAGTTCGCGGAAATAACCGGCCTTGTGCAGCTTCTGCTTGTTGTAACTCACGCCGGCTTCCATTAGCAGCGTGCTGATCTTGATCTTCATCTGCACCATCTGACGCACCAGTAGGTTGCGATAGCGCAGCGTGCGCCGCCGTTCGCGAATGGCCGTCGGAGCCATGTAGCATTCCGGCAGAAAATCGCAGCGCAAACAGTCACAAATCTTGTTGGCATCAATGCGATCGTTTTTCTTTTTCGCCGCGGCGATAGCCCGCAGCATCAAGGGATGGGCTACTTTCAATTCCACGGCGTGTGGTTTCAAGTGATCATAGATCCAGCCGGAGAACATCGTGGCTTCCATCGCTGCGCTCCACGGCTGCGGCAGCATCTTCATCCAACGATCTAAATCAAACCGTGTGGCGGGAATCCATCCTTCGGCATAGATCTTGCCACTGCTGTCTTTCACGCAATAGCTGATCTTCTGCTTGTGCACATCCAGGCCGATGTAATACATAGGTTGCATGAGGAGCCTCCTTGGTGTTTCTGAATCAGGGTGGTGCTGAGTTCAGCTTTTTTACACCAAGCGCTCCTCCCCTGACCTATACATTCAAACTTCCCAGGAGTTGACAAAGTTTGAGCGCAGAATTTCAGCAAGGACTACTGCAGCTTCGCATACTCCGCCTTGGCTTCTTTCAAAATAGGAATGTCGGGGTCGGCGTTTTTCCAGAGCGTGAGGAAATCCTGATAGGCAGCCTTAGCTTTAGCGGTGTCGCCTTGCATGGCGTAGGCTCTGCCGATTTGGAAATGCGCCAGTGCCCCGATAGGTTCGTTGAGCACAATTCCGCGATGGTCGAGGACTTTTTGAAACTCGGCAGCGCCTTCGTTGCCCTGATGTGCGGCAAGATAGGCCTCGCCACGCTGGTAGGCGGGATAGAGAGAGGCTGCCCCTAGTTCGTAGGGTATGGCGACCCGAAGAATCTCAATGGCTTTCGATGAATCGTTACGGTTGAGCAGAATCTGCGCGTGCAGTGTCGGGAGGTAAACGAACCGGACGAGAGTATCTTCTGGGAAGCGCTTACCCAAGTCATCAGCCAGGGACCGTGCCCGAACTGCATCCCCTACCAAAGCCAGCACCAAAGCCCACGGATACTGGACATCTCGTGCCGTCGAAAGCCCGAGTGCGGACCCTACCTGCCGCCGCGCCTCCGCAGCGTTGCCGAACAACGCTTCCCGCTGGCCTGCCATGGCAGAGTACGTTGCTGCAGCTTCCTTATCTCCGGCCCGTTCGGCGGACTCCATTGCGCGGCGGGAAAATTCTCGGGCGTCCCTAAGTCGCCCGCGATAGGCAGCTGTATCGGCTTCCATGCTGAGGAGTTCTTCCTCTATTCCTGGCTTGCCCGCCGACCAAGCCGCCTGCTGCGCCATCTCCGCCATCTCCGCCGTATTGTTCTGCAAGAAAGCAAGCGCGTAAATAACGAAGCGCAGGTCTGGAGAATCGAGCTCTTTCGCTTGCGCCTCGTCCGTAGTCGCCTGAGCTTCCTGCAGGCGACTTAGGTCGAGGTAGCAGCCTGCCAGGTTGGCATACTGTCGGGCGTCCGGCCTGAGGCACAGAGACTTAAGGTGTTCCACGAGGGCTTTGTCATATTGCCCGACTTGCTCGTAAATGAGACCCATGCCGCGCGGCGGGATGAAGTCCCGCGGGTACGTCTGTGCCCAAAACTCATATACTTGCCGCGCCTTTTCCAGGTCGCCGGTGACAATTTCGTAGTAGTGAGACTCGATGTAGAACTGCTCCCGCTCGCTCACGTTTCCGCGCAATTCATAAGCCTTCCTTGTGTTCTCCCTAGCTAGGCTAGTTTCCCCTAGAATCAAATAACTATTCCCGAGCGAGGCATATGCCATTGCGAAATTCGGGTCTAGGCGAATGGCCCGCTGGAAGAACGGCACCGTCGCCGCGTCGTTGACCCCTTTCATCGCCCAACCCTGGCTAAAGGCATGGAGGGCTTCGAGTGAGGGCGTCGTGACTTGCTCAATCGGTGCATTAAACCTCTGCACCGCGCTGAGCGACTCGCCCAGTTTCTTCCGAATTTCTGAAGACGTCTTTCCCAGTGCATCGAGCACGTGATTCTTGTCGCTCGCCGTAGCTTCCGTGCTCGCCTGCGATTCGCCGCTAATGCAGTTGACGACCTTGAGCGTCAGAAGGTATTGCGTGCCAATCTGCGCAATCGAACCGTTGAGGACAGCGGCACTCCCTGTCCGCTGGCAGATTTCCCGTGCAATCTCCGGCGTGAGCTTCGCATCCGGTTTCTGGCCCATCATCTGTAAGGTCTGCTGGATTTGCTGGTCAGAGATAATGCTCAGGAAGGGTGACTGTTCCAGTTGTACAGAAAGCCCTTGCCGCAGTGTGCCGTCAAAAACTGTGTCGCCACTCGTATTCGTGAAGTCAGCGAGAACGATGCTGTCCTTATCAGTCAGCGCGTGGGTCTTGCGGGAGAAAGACAACCAACCTCCGACAGCCAGTCCGATGACCAGCAATGTTGCGCCGGCGACCGCCCCCCATCGAAACCATTTGGATTTTGGAGCGGCTTTCAGCCCGGTCCCGGCTGCCGCGAGGGTTGCCCGGCCCGACTCGGAATCTCGCTTCAATCGCTGCAAATCCGTGCGACAATCCGCCGCGCTCAGGTAGCGCAGCTTCCGGTCTTTTTCCAGCGCCTTGTTGACGATACGCTCTAGGTCCGGCGGCAAATCAGGATTGACTCGTGCTAGCGGGGTCGGCACTCGATTCAGAATCGCGTCATGGATGACGGCAGCATTCTTACCCGGAAAAGCCATCCGTCCTGTTGCCATCTCATAGAGGACTGCCCCGAATGAGAACAGGTCCGTCCGTGCATCCAGTTCTTCCCCTCTTGCCTGCTCAGGCGACATATACGCGATAGTGCCCACTGCACTGCCTGGGCTTGTGAGCACAAAATCATCGGTTACCGTAGGCATTGCAGAGAGACCGCCCTCGGTGACAGGAGCAAACTTCGCAAGACCGAAATCGAGGATTTTGGCGTTGCCCAGTTTGGTCACAAAGAGATTTGCTGGCTTTATGTCTCTATGAATGATGCCTTGGGTATGTGCTGCACGGAGCGCATCGGTAATTTGAATGGCCAGTTCCAGCATCTCGTCGAACGGAAGCGGCTTGCCAGAAATTCGGTGCTTCAGCGTCTGCCCGTCGAGAAATTCCATGGCAATGAATTGTTGGCCGTCTTGCTCGCCGATGTCATGAATGGACGCAAGAGTTTCCGGAAGAGTACAAAGGCACCAGTGTACGAGTCGAGCCGTTGAAGCAAGGCCTGTTCGACTGGTCTTCCAACCTTTTGTACCTCTTGCTGGCGGTTGTAGGCTTCGTCTTGCTCATGGCGTGCGCCAATGTCGCCAATCTTCTGCTCGTTCGAGCCGACTCTCGCCGCAAAGAGATTGGCGTTCGCCTGGCCTTAGGGGCCAGCCGGAATCGCCTAATTCGACAACTGCTCACCGAAAGCATCGCGCTTTCCTTCGCCGGTGGTTTGGGCGGACTTCTCTTGTCCATTTGGGGCATTAAGTTGTTCGATCTGTTGTCGCCCAGTGGAATGCCGCGCACCGCAAATGCCCCGATGGATGGCCGGATCTTGTTGTTCACGTTTGGGATCTGCATTCTGACGGGCATCGTGTTCGGGTTAGCACCGGCGTTCCGTGCATCGAAGAACGACGTGAATGAAACCTTGCGCGGAGAAGGACGCACGACCGGTTCCGTGTCGCGTCATCGCACGCGAAATTTTTTGGTGATCTCGGAGATCGCGGTCGCGCTGGTGCTGCTGACCTGCGCGGGACTGATGATCAACACCTTGACGCGGATATTGCGGACCAATCCCGGCTTCAGTCCCGAGCATCTTGTGACAGCACAGGTGCGACTAACGGGAGACAAGTACATTGACTCGAGCGATCCGCAGCATCTTGACCTCTATGTGATACACCCACCGGTGGCGCTTTTCTGCCGGCAGGTTTTGGAGCAGCTACAAGCTCTGCCCGGTGTGGAAGCTGCCGCTTTTGTCGACTGGCTGCCGCTGGCGGAGAACACTCAACACGCGCATCCGGCTTTCCGAATGGCGGGGCAAGCGCCAAACCTACCCGGCGAGACATCAGCCATGTCCTTGGATTCCATCAGTCCGAACTATCTTCGCGTGATGGGCATCCCGATATTGCGAGGGCGCGGCATCGACGAGCAAGACACGGAAAGCGCACCGTGGGTGGTGGTGATCGACGAAAGCATGGCGCATCAGTTCTGGCCAAACCAGGATCCGCTTGGTCAGGTGATCACCTTCAACAACTCGCCGGATGAGAGGCCACGGCAAATCGTTGGCATCGTTAGAAAAGTAAAGGGGAGCCGGTTAACGCATGACTCGCCACCGCAAGCGTACGTATCGTACATGCAACTGCCGGCGCGGATTTCCGACTTTACCGAAGCGCGGCTGCACAAAACGTTGGTGGTTCGCACGAGGTTTGTCTCAAAGGAATTAATGGAGAGCGTGCGCAAAACCACTGTGTAACTGGCGCCTGATTCTGCGGTGTTCGGCGTCACTACGGTTGGGCGAACGGTTTCCGATTCCGCGGGGCCGTGGCGTTTCTTGTCGCAATTGCTGGGACTCTTCGCGGCCGTGGCCATACTTCTCGCCGCCATCGGAATTTACGGCGTGATGTCCTACTCCGTCGGTGAACGCAGCCATGAAATCGGGTTGCGCATGGCGCTGGGCGCGCAACCCGGTCAAGTTCTTGGGTTGGTGTTGCGTCAGGCAATGATTCTGTCTTTGGTCGGCGTAGTGATCGGAGCGGCGGCGTCTTTTCTGGCTACTCCTCTCCTCACCAGGTACCTCTACGGCGGGAAACCTCACGACGCCCTGACACTCGCAGTGGTCTCACTCCTTCTAATCGGCGTGACGCTCTTCGCCAGCTACGTTCCGGCTCGCCGCGCCGCGCGCATCGATCCTATGGAAACCTTACGGCACGAATAGCTCCGTTCAGGTTTTTCGCTCAAACTGCCGCGATTCGTTGGGGACAGATCCATGTGAAGCAAACTGGCGGCGAAGAACCTAACGGTTTACAAGTCCTTCCATGAGAAGGCCGGTTGATGTCAAGGCTCACTTTCGCTTTCTTCTTTCTTTCCGTCTGTTCCCATTCAGCTAAGCCGCCCCTGTCGCCATCCTTCCATCCGCACTCTTTGTGAGCGATATTCGCTCGGTGCAAGGTGGGTGTTCTCGTTTCAGTAGGTGCTGCTACCTGATAATCGACCTCTCGTCCCACCTTTTCGGGTGGGAGTCGGGCCCCAGGACTTAGTCGCAGTCACCTGGACTCGGCGGTCGAGC
The DNA here is from genome assembly GCA_963709705.1 of Candidatus Acidiferrales bacterium. Taxonomy (GTDB): domain Bacteria; phylum Acidobacteriota; class Terriglobia; order Acidiferrales; family UBA7541; genus Acidiferrum. The sequence continues at coordinate 55,563 of CAVPXU010000006.1, read as the reverse complement.
TCAGCTGTTCGGATTAAAACTCGCTAGGCCACTGCACGCATCGCTTTTTGGCTATTGCGCAATGGTTCGTACACCTCACCGCTTACCCACAACCGATGGAGCAGTACTGCCAGCTTCCTTGCCACGGCAACTACCGCTCGTTTCTTGGCATTTTTTCCTCCTCGCTCCGCCAGCTTCAGTCCCCATCTCCGCAGATCACTGTCTTCTCCAAACGGCCCCAGAATGTAATGCGCTCCTTGCACCATCATCGTTCGCAGATACCGGTCTCCTTCTTTGCTGATTCCTTTCTGTGGCTCGCTCTCCCCAGAGTTTCTCCGGCCAGGTCGCAATCCCAGAAAACAACCTAGCGCGCGACTCTTCGGGAATCGATACGGGTCCTCTATCGTGAGGACATAGGTCAGAGCGATCTGCGTTCCTACACCCTTCACTTGCTTGAGCAAGGACACTTCCGGGCATACTTCCTTGGCGATTTTCTCCATCCGCTCGTCGTATTCCTGGATGCGTTCGTTCAGCGATTCGACCTCTCGCAAGAGTGGCCCCAGAACATCACGCAACTCCGCATTCACTCCTTCGGCCAGCTTCTCGTTCACCTGAGACGTGCCACATTTAGGTAGTCGCTCGCCAAAAGACTTCACCAACCCGCGTGCTGCATTCACCAACGCCGTTCGAGCACTCACCAGTTCCGCTCGCGCCCGGATCACCGATAGATGGATTTGCGCCTTTGCACTGCGATGCTGCACCGGCCCCAATAGCTCGGGATCGATGCGCGCCAGTCGTGCCAGGGTCCGCGCATCGTGTCGATCATCTTTTCGATTGCTCTTGGTGATCAACTGCACTTTTTGTGCGTGCGCCACGAGCACCTCGTGTCCCAGCTCTGCTAACAGCCGGCTTACCCATGGCGAATGTGTTCCTGTCTCCAATGCCATCAAACTCCGCGGTATCTTTCCAAATGTCTGCTTCATCGTTTCCGGTGTCGTCGGCAGTTTCTGTTCAAGAATAATTGTGCCGGCTTCATCCAAAACACAGTAGAACGACCAGCGATCTCCCAGATCCAAACCGATCGTCAGCTTTTGCTCCCTGAAAATCTCGTTCCCAAATGCTTGCACAGTGCTAATCTTCTTCATCGCCGGTCTCCTTTTTCTTGTGCCTCGAGCACGTCGAAACATTGGGAGCGTATCGCATCCCCCGGAGACCGGCCTTCTCATCCCATCTGGTAAACGGCGTACTCGTCCATGTGGATTTCAAGTTTCCGAGTATGCGACAAATCGGGAGTTGAGACCCGCTAGGCAATCAGTGCTGGTCTATTTTCAAACTGCTCGCCTGCGTCACAGGACCGACACCATACGAATCCAAGACATCGCGTAGCGTTACGATACCTTCCAACTTATTCATGTCTGCGCGGCTAACCACCGGCAGAAGTTCGAGGCGGGCCGCTCCCATACGCTCAAGGGCCAAGTCAAGAGCTTGATCCTTATGAACGTGTGGGAAGGAGCCTGCATCCACAAGGTCCTTTAAGAATTCGGTACCAGTGCCTTTTGTGTACTCACCTTCGAGGGTTGCCAAGTTGATAACGCCGACCACACCTCGTTCATCGATTACCGGCCAGGTTTTCAATGTGCTTGAGCGAACTCGTTCCAAGGCCTCGCGGACCGTGATCTGCGTGGGTAAAATCTCGGATGCGGCACGCATCGCATTAATTACCTGATGTTGGCGGTACCGCTGGAGGGTGTCTGCCGTGGGGAGATGAATGCCGTCCTGAAAAGCCAGGGCAGTGTAGATGGATTGTCGCTGTAATTGGGAGGAGACAAAAAAACTCACTAGATTTGAAATCATCAGAGGGACAATGACGGTATAGTCGCGCGTCGTCTCGAAAATCATCACCACCGACGTCATGGGAGCACGCACGATTCCGGCGAAGACCGTACCCATGCCAACGAGCGCGTAGGCGCCGGATGTCGCGGTGTACGCGGGCAACAAGCGATGCGCTAAATCTCCTACGGTACCTCCCAGCATTGCACCAATGAATAGACTCGGGCCGAAGATCCCGCCGGCATTCCCTGAGGCATAGCTGGTGCACGCACCCAAGAGTTTCAACACGACCAGGAGAGCCATTAGTTTCAGGGCCATCCTCCCATTCAGGGCGTCGCCGACATACCCATATCCCACGCCCAGAACCTGTGGCACAAACCATCCCATCAAACCGACCAATAAGCCGCCTGCCACAGGTTGGAACCACAGGGTCTTGCGGGGGAGTCGCATGAAGCGCCCCCGCATATCCAGCAGGAACCTGGTGAAGGCCGCTGACACCAAACCGCCGATGACGCCGAGTACTGCATAGATCGCAAATTCTAAGGGGTGGACGAGTCGATACTGCGGCACATTGAAGAGAGGGTTATTGCCTAGAAACAGGCGCAGCACCACCCATGCTGTAGCAGAGGCGAGCACCACCGATCCCAACACTGGGGCATGGAGATCGCCCATAACTTCTTCCAGTGCGAACAGCACCCCAGCCAGCGGGGTGTTGAATGCGGCCGCAATTGCTGCCGCCGCCCCGACCGGTAGTAGCGCCTTTACCTTCTCGGGTCGCAGTCCAAGGCTGCGGCCCAGCACCGAAGCAATGCCACCACCAACTTGGACGGCAGGTCCTTCGCGTCCGAGCGGGATGCCGCTCGCAAGTGTAATTGAGGTGCAGAAGAACTTTCCGACGATCGTGCGTAGGGTAATCACACCTTCGCGGGCGAACAGCGCGGCTTTGGTCTGCGGCACGCCGCTTCCTCTGGCGTTCGGGAAATAGCGGAAGAGCAGATACCCGATGCTAAGTGAGCCCACGACAGGGATGAGCACCCGTCGCCACGCTGCGCTGCCCACGGGGTAAAGCCGCATCCCCAGCCGTTCCGTCAGAAGGATAAAAGCAACAACCGCCAGGCCCGTCAGGGCACCGATTGCCAGCGTAAGAAGAAGGAATACTTGATTCTCACGTTGTGACGGACTGTTCGGTGACATCAGTCCTATACCTTTAGAACGGGGCATCGGGCATGACAGAGCACCTGATGAAGCATGGCCCACGGCAGATGCGCGGATACGCGAGGGTGGAACGTATGGTGCGGTCCAATCACGATCAAGTCTGCACCTTGGTCTTCAGCCACCTTCAGAATGCATTTCCCCGGTTCACCAATCTCCGCGATGGACTGTACTTCCAGGGAAGGGCTCGTCTCGGGAGTAAGCAACTGCACAAGCTGCTTCATTGCAGTGTCTCTCTGCGCCTCTCGGTGTTCCGACGGAGCATCGGTGAGTATCTTGAGAACATGAAGCAGAGTCACGTGGGCGTTCTCGTCTTTTGCCAGCCATAGCGCATATGCAAGCACTTTTTCTGAACCGGGCTGCAAGTCGGTCGCGCACAGAATTCTTTGCAGCTTAAACTCGGATATCAATTTCGCGTGAACGTGCGGCCCAACCGTGAGCACAGCACAAGGCGCGCGGTTAATAATCTCCTCTGCCACCGAGCCGAGCACGAGCTTCTTGATTCCACCGCGGCCATGCGTACCAAGCACGATCAGGTCAATGTGAAGTCTTTCGATCAACTCTAATAGCACCCTTGAGACAGAGCCAAACCCCTCTTCGACGAGCTCAAGATGCTTGATTCCCTGGAATAGTTCAGCGTCTGCAAGTTTAGCCAGCTTGTTTTCAGCGGAATGCCGGAGGTACAACGCGTCGGGTGGCTGAGCATCGTAGGTGACCTCCGCGGACACTACGCTTACCATGTATAGTATGGCGTCATAACGGCGAGACAGGCCAAGGCTGTATCGGAGGGCTGTTTCAGAACAGGACGAAAAGTCAGTAGCGAAGAGGACTTTTCGGAGCGCGAGTTGAGTTTGGGAGCCCGGTGAGATCATTGTGACCTCCCCTAGCAGCTAATTCGGGAACCCTGGCCATCTCAATCCCGGAACCATGACAACGAAAAAGCGCAGATGGCGGAATGCGCTGGTTGCTCATCCGAGCAGCTTGTCAACCCATGATCTCGTGTTGAGGCGAAGACCAGGTCCTTTCGAGCTCCGACCGGTCAAACTACCTCACTGTATGAGATTCTCGCGTCCGTTTTGACAAATATATCGCACTGCGATATATTTAGCAAGGTCACGCTCTAAGGGTTGTCACGCTCTAAGGGTAGACAACTAGACCAAACGTGCCAAGTGCGGCAGAACCGAGAGCAGTTCGTCTCACCGTACAGAGTTATCTTTTCCGCTGAACTTGGTACGGGGGCCGGATTTCTCGAATGAGAGATCGAGATCGCAAAATGCGAATAGCCAAGCCATCAGCAAGTCCGGCCCCCACGGCCTCATCCAGGCAAAAGGACCACGACGCTCGTTTTCTGAAATTCAACACCGGGGCCTTAAGGAGGAATCAATGATGCGACTTTCAGTTAAGGCCATGGCCATTGCCGCAGGTCTGCTGGGGGGTGGTGGCATATTGTTTGTCGGTTTGATTAATCTAGTTTTCCCGAGCTATGGAAGCAATTTCATTCGGCTCATGAGTTCGGTGTATCCGTGGTTTCACGACACGCGCTCAGTTGGCAACGTTGTAATCGGTACCGTCGACGGGTTGATTGACGGCGCTATCGCTGGGTTGCTTTTTGCTTGGTTGTATAACGCATTCGGCGGTGTCCAAACACACAGGAACGAATTGCGTTGAGATACGGTGAATCTTAGAGTTTTACCGTCCATAAGAGCCATTACCCGCTGCCGGTCGAATTCATTGACATTCATTAAGCTGGTTCGATGGTGGGTTCCTTTCATCTGAGCACGTTCACCGACGCGAGGTTCCACTTTATCTTGCGCGTCCAGAAGGTAAACCTTTTTATTGGTGTCGTCCGAACGCCAACTCCTGGTAAACGGCGTAACCGGAGACTTAAAGTACTGGGCTGGACTTTTGTTATCCGGCTTCCCGGGCAGCCCAAACGATGACGATGATGATGTCGAACAGAATTCCCAAGGGGTGATAGTAGTCAAACCAACCATTTAGGATCACGAGGACCACGACTGTAATCCAAAAGGGCCAAGGATGCCCTCGGCGTGCATCGGATAAAATGCGATGACCACTGTCCGCTCTTTTGTCGTCAGGAATGGTTAGAGGGTCACTCATCGGCGAAATTCTAACATGTAGCAAGGGGCGGGCACGGTGTGTTGCTCCCGATTACCGGGGAAAACCGCCCAAGTGGGTTCCGGTACCCAAGTTTCCGAGTTGACGCAACTCTGCGACCGTACCGCGAAATAGCCCGATCTACATGGCTGCGATTGCTGACGCAGTTTGCAGGCGCGAAGCGGATTGTTGAAAGCATCGAACGTGACGGTCCACAGAAACGCATGTCTTGAAACCGTCCCCACAGTCGGCGTATAGTTCGTTCCCGTGCCAAGGGGTTGGATTGGAGGGTCTATGGAGGTCGAGGAGAAGATAAGGTGGCTTAAGGAACATTCAGGCCAAAAGCTGCCGCGGGGACTCGAAGGGAAAATAAGGAGGTTGCACTATAGCAGGACAGAACAGCATGCGAAGTTTGCGGAATCTGGCTTTATCGGATCTATGCTTGTGAACATGCATCGGCATTGGCTGGAATTTCGTAGCAAATTCCCAATTCCGCGAAATTGGCAGAGCTAATGAGTAGTGTCGTTAGCTCTCTGTTGAAGCCCCCACCAGAACCACCAACTGTTAAGCCGCGAATTTACCGCCGTTTTCATCGAGAACCGGCCACAGCAGCCCGCGAGGAAACGTTTTTGTCAGTTTCTTTCTCCGCACCCCTATCGATTTCGATCGAACCTCTGAAGTCCGCGCCGTCTTCGATCAAAATCTGTGCTGTCGTCAAATTCCCATTCACCGAACCGCCCTTCCTAATTTCGATCTTTCCGGTAGCGTGCACGTTCCCCTTTACATAGCCGAACACAACCACGTCGCGGGCGTTGATATCCGCCGTTACCTTCGCCGTCTTTCCAACCGTCAACTTTCGTCCATCGAGCTGGATCAATCCTTCAATCTCGCCATCGATTAACAGATCCTCGGTGCCTGAGATGTCGCCTTTCACACGCAGGCTTGACCCTAGCCACCCACTTGTGCGGTCACCTGTTTTATCCAATGGACGCATCACATCTGTACTCTTCATATTTGTCACCACGTCTTTCGGTTCCGGGGCCGCAGCTAGCGGCGCATCCAGGTTCTTCTTACCCCACATCGGACCCTCCCACTACATCCGCGTAGATTTCCCGACGAAGTGCATCAGACTCAGACTCGATCCCATAGACTCGCTTAGAGAAATTCCCTGCGAGGGTTCGGCCGAGGAAAGAGCCGACGCCCACATAGGAAGCACATGTTAGGTTGGCGCCGGAGGTTAGTCAACGATGGCCCATCGAGCCTAAGTCCCGTCGACCGTCTGAGCCGGCACGGGGTTACCGGGGACGCCAGGCTAGCCAACTTCACCCGTCGTTGGCTGAACTTTGAGGCGTTCATTTCTTTCGTTTGGTTCTTGGAAACCTATCCGGTCGCCACTCCAGCAAATTTCCCGGCATGCATTTCAGTGCATAGCAAAGCTTATTCAAAACCTCGGCGCTGTAGCCCTTGCTTCGCCCGTGAAAGAGCGAGAGGCCCGTGCATAGCCAAAATTTTCCGGTACCGACGGATCTGGCAGTGGCGACGCGTCGAAGACGCAGTAAAGGCTGGATGCTCCACACTTTGACGCCAAGTCCGAAAATTCCTCTAAGAGGTTACCTTTTACTGATTCTTGCTGTGCCTCGGATATGAGTAGATCGATCAGCCAATTGAATGCGGTCGTTAATTGGCCACAAGTCGGTAGAACTAAATACGATTCCTGCCATCTAATGGGTAGGGGTCTCCTTCCCTCATCAGCCTGCCGTGAGCCAGCTCACGCGAGAGTGTGATTGCGGTAGCTTTCTTTTGGTGTGAGCTTCTTTAGCATTAGTTAGGGAGCGACATGTTATGTCAGTCGCACAATCCCTCGTACAAGAATACGTGTCGCACTATCGCATCCTGGAGCACCTGGGCAGCGGCGGGATGGGCGTGGTGTACAAGGCCGAAGATACGTCTCTGCACCGCCTGGTCGCCATCAAATTCCTGCCCGATGAATTGGCAAAGGATAACTTGGTTTTCGAGCGCTTCCGGCGTGAAGCGCGCACGGCCTCAGCGTTAAATCACGCCAACATCTGCACCATTTACGAGATCGGAGAGCATGAAGGACGCCCGTTCATCGTAATGGAATATCTGGAAGGGCGCACACTGCGGCAATCCTTGCATGGGCGGCCGACGGACTCCGAGCAACTCGTAAATCTGGGCATCGAAGTGGCCGATGCTCTGGACGCCGCACATAGCAAGGGCATCACCCATCGCGATCTCAAACCGGGAAACATCTTCCTGACGAGCCGCGGGCATGCCAAACTCCTCGACTTCGGCCTAGCTAAGCCGGGATTGGAAGGTGTTGTCTCGGATACCAGAACGACTCTGAGCCAAGATCGTCTCACGAGCTCTGGTTCGACGCTGGGTACAGTGGCCTACATGTCCCCAGAACAAGCCCTTGGCAAGGATGTAGATCCGCGCAGCGATCTGTTCTCTCTCGGAGTCGTGCTCTACGAGGCTGCTACCGGCGCATTGCCATTTCCCGGAGAGACGACCGCAGCCATTTTTGATGGCATCCTGAATCACCTCCCCCCGCCTCCCTCAGAGCTCAACCACTCGTTGCCTCCGCAATTGGATCGCATCATCACTACCTGTCTCGAGAAGGACCGTGCAATCGGCTATCAGAGCGCCGCCGACGTTGGTGCGGACCTGAAACGCCTCAAGCGCGATACGGACTCTGACAAAGTCGCCGCGGTCGCGCGAGTTGCGTGGCGGCGGCACAGACGGCCCGTCGCCGGAATTGTCACAGCAATGTCTGTCGTCCTGTTCTTGGTTACGTGGCTCGTGCTTACGTGGTTTGGACACCCCGCGGAACCGAAAGTTCTGGCGATAACCGAACTCATCCACGCCGGCTACGCCAAGGGTAGTCTCGTTTCTGATGGCTCTCGTCTTTATTATACGAAAGATGGAATGTACAAGATGGGCATCTTCCAAGCCTCCGTTGCCGGTGGCGAAGCCTCGGATATTCCTTTCCCGCTTGCAGTCGCGAGAGTACATGCGATCGCTCCGGATCGCGCCAATCTACTCGCTACAGGAGTCGCGAACAAAAGTATGGAGACAACACTATGGTCCCTCCCGCTTCCAACCGGTTCGCCCCGCGGCCTAAATGACATTGTTGCCAGGGAAGGCGACTGGTCTCAGGACGGCACCAAACTCGTTTTCACGAAGGGCCAGGACATTTCTCTCGCCAACGCGGGCGGAACCGGCGCACGCAAGCTCCTAAGTGTCTCCGGAGTGCCCTCCGATGTGCGATTCTCTCCGGATGGCCGGCGGCTGCGGTACACGGTGAGCGACACCACCCGAAATACATCGTCGCTCTGGGAGGCACGAGTGGATGGCTCGGATGCACATCCGTTGCTGCCAGGGTGGAATAATCCGCCCGCCGAATGCTGTGGCCGCTGGACTGCCGACGGGCGTTATTACATTTTCCAGCACACACGAGGCATTTCGGATCTTTGGGCCCTCCGCGATACGAAAAGTTGGTTCGTGAGAGGTACGCCCAAGCCCGTGAAACTGACCACCGGCCCCATCTCCTTTGAAGATCCGCTTCCCAGCCTCGATGGAAAACGCATTTTCGCCATGGGAACGCTTCAGCGCACAGAACTGGTGAAATACGACTCAAAGTCACAGCAATTCGTGCCCGTCTACAGCGGGCCACCAGTAGGAGAAGTCGCGTTCTCCCGGGACGGTCAGTATGTTGCTTGGATTCTTTATCCGGATGAAACTTTGTGGCGCAGCCGTCCAGACGGCAGCGAACGGGTGCAACTCACGTTCCCTCCAAAAGTCGCGTTCTTGCCGCGCTGGTCTCCGGATGGGAGAACCATCGCTTTCGTTGCCGCTGAAGTGGGAAAACCGTGGAAGATTTTTCTGGTGCCCTCGCAAGGAGGAACGGCGCGCGAACTCCTTCCAGAAGAGCGCAACGAAATCGATGTGGACTGGTCCGCAGACGGGAAACACTTGGTCTTCGGGCGGCTCTCCGAACAGGCTTCCAGCGAAGCCATCAATATCCAACTCTTCGATCTCGCGACGGGGCAATTGAGCGTGCTGCCAGGATCGGACAATTTATTCAGCCCGCGTTGGTCTCCGGACGGACGCTACATCGCCGCGTTGACCTCGGATTATAAAACCCTGTTGCGGTTTGATCTAGCATCCCGGACCTGGTCGAAATGGGTAGAAACAGCCGACGGCCAAGTTTCCTACCCGGCATGGTCGATGGACAGCAAGTACATCTATTACGACAATGTCGACGAGTACCGGCGCATTGGCTTGAGACAGCGTGAATCCGAATTCGTGACCACCCTCAAAAATCTGCGCCAGTTCAACGGGCGCTGGGGCGTGTGGAGCGTAAGCGTAGTCTGTGGACCGTCTTGAGTTGACGGGGTTGGTTGACTATGCAGCGTCGAGCTTGTCCCGAGTAAGTTCCGTGGCCAGATTCCACGGCAGCAGTTCCTCGATACGATTGATGGGATGATCCGCGATGCGCTCCAACACTTTCCGCAGATAGGCTTCCGGGTTTAGACCGTTGAGTTTGGCGGAGCTGATCAGGCTGTAAATCGCCGCGGCACGCTCGCCTCCAGCATCGGACCCATTGAATAGGTAGTTTTTTCTGCCCAACACTACTGCACGCAGTGATCTTTCTGCGGCATTATTGTCGACCTCGATGCGACCATCGTCGCAGTAGCGCATCAGCGCTTCCCATCGTCCCAGTGCGTAACGAACTGCCATCGCCGTATCGGATTTCTTCGACAGTTTTCCCAACGTCTCTTCGAGCCATTGTTTCAGCGATTCCAGTAACGGCCGACTGCGCGTGTTGCGAACTTCACGTCGTTCCTCCGGAGGTCGTCCCCGGATTTCATCTTCGATGGCATACAGTTTCGCGATGCGTTCGATTGCCTCGGCAGCAACGGGAGATTTATGAGCAACCAGCAGATCGTAGAACTTCCGGCGAACATGAGCCCAGCAGGCAGCTTCCTGAATACGACCATCTTCGTAAACTCTCTCGTAACCCGCGTAAGCATCCGCCTGCAGTGTTCCGGTAAATTCGCTCAAGTGCGCTTTCGGATGTTCTCCCTTGCGATCCGGCGTGTAGCAATACCACACCGCCGGCGGCGTCACATCTCCAGCCGGCCGATCGTCACGCACATATGTCCACAGCCGTCCCGTTTTTGTTTTGCCTCTGCCCGGCGCCAACACCGGCACCGGCGTATCATCGCCGTGAACCTTGTTTCCTGCCATCACGTGTCGCCGCAGCGCTTCCACCAGCGGCGCAAGCAACCGGCTCGTTCCTCCCACCCAGTCCGCCAGCGTCGAGCGATCCAACTCCACTCCTTCTCGTGCATAGATCTCCGACTGACGATAGAGCGGGCAGTGATCACCGTATTTCGCAACTAATACATGGGCTAACAGACCCGGGCCAGCGATGCCGCGCTCGATCGGCCGACTCGGTGCTTCCGCTTGCACGATGCGATCGCAACCCGCGCAGGCCAGCTTGGGACGAATCTGCCGAATCACTTTGAAGCGTACCTCCACGTACTCCAGGATTTCCGATACGTCTTCGCCTAGTTGTTTCAGTGTTCCGCCGCAGTCTGGGCACTGTTTGTGTTTTGGCAGGTACTTTCTTGTTTCGCGTGGCAGGTGCTCCGGCAACGGCCGTCGCACAGGGGCATTGGCAGGCGATTCGAGCGTGCTCTGTTTTGCAGCAACGTTGCCGGCCTTGTTTTCCGCCTGGCTCGTCTGCAGCTCTTCCAATCGAAGCTCGAGTTGTTCGATCTGACGATCCAACTTTTCCGAAGAACGGCCGAACTGCATGCGCCGCAACTTGGCGATCAGTAGCTTCAGATGTTCGATCTCGGTGTCACGCGATGCCAGCTGCTCGTCTTTCGACAGTAACTGTTCCTGCTGAGTGAGTACCATCGCCGCCAACACTTCTGGGTCGAGCTTCCTCAGTTCAGAAAGTGTTATCGGCCGCATCATCGTGCGCGCAGTATGCCAGAACATTTTTTCTGTGCAAGGAAAAAATCAACGAAAGCGAAAAATCGGTGAAGAAAAAGTGCGTAACGCCAAACACTCGTTATCTACACCGCCATCTGCGGCACTTGCGTGCGAATCGGCCGCCGCCAATCGATCCCCTCGAGCAACATGGACAGCTGTGCCGGCGTCAGCGACACCGTTCCACTCGCCGCTTGCGGCCAGATGAATCTCCCTCTCTCTAATCTCTTGGCGAACAAGCACAGCCCGTCTCCGTCCCACCACAACAGCTTGATCAGATCTCCTCGTCTGCCACGGAACACGAATACATGACCGGAAAAGGGATTTTCCGATAGCGCTGTCTGCACCATCCCACTCAAACCTGTAAATCCTCGACGCAGATCGGTCACTCCCGCCGCGATCCAGATCTGTGTCCCGGCTGGCAGCGCAATCATCCGAGTAAACACTCCAGGACCGTCCGCAATGCTTCTATCTCCACACGGCCGTTCACTCGAAGTTGAGCTCTGGGAAGCTTGATCTCCATTGACCCGATCGCAGCCGGTGAAGACTCGCTGCCAAATCGTCCGGAGTTACTGCTCGGAAGATCTGTAATCGTTACAGGCAGGAGCTTGCTCGTCTTACCCAGTTTTCCTTCACGGTATTTCCTGCGCCAGGCAAACACTTGGTTCGCGTTTACTGCATGCTGCATGGCTACGCGTGCTACCGACGCACCGACCTCTAAAGTCTCTTCGACGATACGACGCTTTTCTTCGACCGATCTCTGCTGCCTCTTTACTCGACTGCCAGTCTCTACCAACATCTGTTCGGAAGTGTCCACGTATCCCTCGTGGACACTTAGCGATGTGCCCACTTCCGGCAGCATCCTTAATTACTCACACCTCGTCTAGACGGTCCAAAGACTACGCTTACTGTGGAGCACGGTTGCCCCGGATGGCTGTCCCCTGTTTGTCCGGGATATCAGTACGCAGGGGATCTACGCCCTCGACGTGCGCCTGCCGTGAAGCACGAGCGAAGGGACATCCACACAACGAATCAGCCGATAGAGGACGATTCGTGATGTGATGCGAGTCGCAGCTTCGTTCGCCAGATTGGATTAAAGTGTTTGCCCTTAGGGGTGTGTGAGGATTACTTGCCATGCTCACGAAACACTTCGTTATTGAACACCATGGTCAGTTCATCTCCAGATTCTGTTACGACGTGACGCTTCTCGTTGGAGACCTGAGCTCTGCCCGACTATTCCCCACGGTTGAGTCGGCTCGCGAAACTGCCCAAGTCATGAGTCTAAGGCTAGGTGTCCATCCTGCGGAATTGAAAGTCCGTAGCGTTTATGCCGACCTCGATATACCACACCCAAAAATCACCACGTCGGCTCGCTGTACGGACCGGGAGCCGGGAGTCGGGAGTCGGTCGATAATCATTTAATACAGGTGAGCTTCGCTCTTGGGCTCTCTTGGCAAAGGGTCAGATGGAATGGGGATTGGTATGGTAGCCGCAAGCCTTTACACCAAAACCGCCAAATCCCTTAGGGCAAACCTCGCGGTCGATTCGTTTTTATGAGTCAGCCTGCATTCCTACGACATACAGGAAGTTGTGGTCTGCTGGCTATTCTCTAGCTTGGCATTTGTTTCGCTGGCGATTGTGATTTTGGCGGGCGTCCGCGCTTGTGGTCGGGCACTTGCCAAGCTTTCGTCGGTATTAGGGCGACCGTCATTATCCATTAGCACCAACACATGCGGTAACATGCCCCAGAGGCCAACGCTTTCCACTCTGCAGGACGGTGTGCGTGGGGTTCCTGCCAATGAGCACCGGCTGCAAAAGCAATTGGCTCTGGGGCAAACTCAACAAGTTGTCACGAGAAAGAATGGTCTGTGCGCGATCGTGTGCTCTTGGTCCGCTCCCAATCCACAGCATCGCGCTTTGTCACTTCGTCGTAGAGATTGAGAATCTCCTCTAGCAACTTGCGAGCTTCAGCACTGTGGATTTCCTTTGTAGTCGCCGCGAATGCCACGTGCATTCGTGTGGGGTCTGGTTGGCAGGTACACGCCGCCATGATGGCGTCGAACCGCGTTAAAAGGTCTTCCGGTAACTCCTGTCGAATGTTCTCGTGAAAGTTGGCATGACAGGCAGCAAGGCGCTCCTGTAGAGAACCCTCACAGAGCAGAGCGTCATGGATCGCCGAATAGAGCCTTTCCCATGCATAATTGGTTCCCACTTGACGCTATAGCCTCCTGCCTTGATAACACGCATACACCTGTGCGATGCGCAATGCTAGTGCGACGGTCACGCGCTTGATTTTCATTGGCGAGGGATCAAAGCTGGATTCCAGGTAGCTCCCGGTAAAGGTTGTAGTCCGAACGGGAGAAACTGCGAAAAATCATGGAACGGATTGGCCTTCTCATAGAAGGACTTGACTGCAAATCCCAACTGGTGGGCGTGCCAGCGTGACCGCCCGCACAGACTTAGCCGACGCGGTGAACTACGAGTGGACAGGTGGACCTGGTTCCTACCGATAAAGGAGACGCATCAATGAATCCACAAACACCCATTTCGCGCACGGAAACCGATACGACATTTTCGATTGACGCTCAAGAACAGATCCATCGTCGCGCCTTCGAAATTTACGAACAGCGCGGGAAAGAAGACGGTCACGACCTGGACGACTGGCTGCAAGCGGAATCGGAAATAGTTCAGCAGCGGGCTAAAGCAGTAGCTGCCTAGAGGTGCGATATGCGAGCTTACCGGGACATTGCCACACTCTGCGCGTTGCAGATTATTTGCTTCCTGCTACTCACTCACTTGGAACCCGACGCGTTGGCTTGTCGTGGCCTCTTTCACACGCCAATCGCGGCTTAAGCAGGAATTCGCCACGGACAAGCTCCAAAAGCTGAGCCGGAGACACGAGTTCGAGAAACGTCCGGCCGAGGAATCCGCCGAATAGGACTTGATCAACCTCGTGAGGACTGCCGCGCAGTTTCACCTTAACGCCCCTGGCATTTGGCGAGACTGGAATCAGTTCCGCGGATTCACGGAGGCTTATCTCCTTATCTTTCGCCCATGTCATCGTTGCAGGGACTGGAGTTCCGTGCTGAGACTCGGAGGCGCGCATTCTCTCCGAGACTTGCCGGACGTTCAAATCGCCGACGCAACGGCGCGCGAGATTTTCCGCTTCCGATCCAGCCAATCAAGCCACGTAGTAACCCCTTCCTTCGTCAGGCAAGATACTCGAACGATCTCCATGTCACGGTGGATACTCAGGGAGTTTTCTTCGGCCAGGGCAATATCAAACGGTACATAGGGCAGAAGATCGATCTTGTTCAGGATCAACAGTTCCGACTTGAAGAAAATCGAAGGATACTTGAGAGGCTTGTCCTCTCCTTCCGTTACGCTGAGCACTACCACCTTTGCGGCCTCGCCGAGATTGTAGCTCGACGGACAGACGAGGTTCCCCACGTTTTCAATTAGCAATAGGTCGATGTCTTCCAAGCGCCAGTCGAGAAGTGCTCGCTCGATCATGCTGGCATCCAGATGACACGTCCCGCCCGTGGTAATTTGCTTCACCGGAAATCCAAACCGTGCCAGCCGTTTGGCATCGTTCTCTGTCTGAATGTCTCCAGTCAGAACTGCCACTCGTTCCTGGCGATCGAAGCTTTCGAGGGTGCGTTCGAGCAGGCTAGTCTTTCCGGATCCAGGCGAGCTGATCAGATTCAGGACCAGAGTGTTGTATTTGGCAAAGCGATCCCGCAACCTGGCCGCGATGCGGTCATTTTCGCTCAAAACCTTACGTTCCAGTTCCACGCGTTCCATTTTCGACCTCCAGATAGGCAAGCTCGAGTTCATCGCCGCCCGAGAACTGTGATTCGTTCATACCGCAATCCGGACATGCTGGATCTTCTCTGGCTGCGGCATAAGACTGGCCGCAGGATCTGCATTGATAGCGGCGCGGGGAGTATTCAATTTCGAGTGCAAGAGGTTCCAAATCCGAGCCTCGCACAAGGACCTCAAAACAGAAGCTCACCGCGTTCGGGTCAATCCCCGCGAGTTCCCCGATCCGCACACCCACTTTGTAGATGTGGCCATCCGGGAAGCGGCGTGCTTCTTGGCGAATTGCGTCCAGCACCGAATTGGCAATTCCCATTTCATGCATGGCGCGGTTCCTCTAGCAGATTCTCGGCAATTGGTCGCCAGAGAGAAGATCGACGATCCGCGATGTTCCGAGACGCGTTCGTGCGACGACCATTTTTGGATGAGATTCCGTGATGGTTCCAATCATCCGTGCATTTCGGCCAAGCGGATGCCGTCGCATGGCATCGAGAATCCTTCCCGCTGCCGTAGACTCGACAATGGCAACCAGCTTGCCTTCATTTGCCACGTATAGGGGATCGAGTCCTAGAAGCTCGCATGCACCCTGGACCTCCTCGCGGATTGGGATGGCACTCTCGTCGAGCGCAATCCCTACGCGCGAGCGAGCCGCTATTTCATTCAAAGAACTCGACAGTCCACCGCGCGTCGGGTCGCGCAGGCAACGTATTTCGGGGCTCGCGAGAAACATGTCAGCGACGAGAGTGTGCAGGGGCGCGGTGTCACTCATCACGGAACTGTCGAATTCCAGGCCTTCCCGCTGAGAGAGTATGGTAATGCCATGGTCTCCAATGGTCCCGCTCAGCAGGACGCAATCTCCTGGGCGAGCCTGATCGGCGGAAAGCCTCACGCCGGATGGAACAAGTCCGATGCCCGAGGTATTTACAAACAATCCATCGCCGCTTCCTTTTTCCACTACTTTTGTATCACCGGTGATGACGGCGATGCCTGCAAGTGCGGCAGCGACGCGAATCGACTCCAGCACCCTACGGAGGAGCTCGAGCGGAAGCCCTTCTTCGAGGATAAGTGCAAGGCTCAGGAAAAGGGGCTCTGCCCCTCCCATCGCCAGGTCATTCACGGTTCCATTTACCGCGAGCGTTCCAATGTCTCCACCCGGAAAGAACAACGGCTTCACGACGAAAGAGTCCGTTGTAAACGCAATACGAGATCCGCCGATCTCCACGATGGCCTGATCATCCAGCTTTTCGAGTACGGGATTTTGCAGGGCCGGGAGAAGCACATTCCTTAGAAGGTCTCCGCTCATGCGGCCGCCGCTTCCGTGACCCAGCAGAATCGCCTCGCTAGCTGCAGCCGGGATCGGACAATTCAGAGCAACATCGAGGTTTGTTGCTTGTAGCATCAATGGTATCTCCTGACGGCGATGTCATGCCGGCGATATTGGTAATAGGCGGCGCAGGCGCCCTCGGAAGAGACCATCGGAGCGCCCAGCGGATTTTCCGGCGTGCAGCGGGTCCCGAACGCGGAGCAGTCCGTTGGTTTCTTGAGCCCCTGAAGCACTTCCGCGCTGATGCACTCGGCAGGCTCGTCCGCTGTCACTCCGTCTGTCCCAAAGATGCGATCCGCGTCGAAATCAGCGAATTCCTCTCGAAGACGCAGGCCACTCTTCGGGATTGCGCCGATGCCGCGCCATTTCCGATCACACACCTCGAAGACGTCTGCCAAAACCTTTTGAGCAAGCAGGTTGCCCTGGTGAGTCACCGACCGGACGTATTGATTTTCGACCGTTGCGCGCCCTTCTTCGAGTTGCGTCACCAGCATTAGAATGGCCTCCAGCAGATCGACGGGCTCGAATCCACCCACAACAATGGGTACACGGAAATCCCGGATAATATCCTGATATTCGCGATAGCCCATGACAGTGCAAACGTGACCCGGACCAATGAAGCCTTGCACACGATTCCGTGGTGAACTCAAGAGCGCTCGGATCGCCGGTGGTACAAGGACATGGGCAGCAAGCATCGAGAAATTCCTTACGCCTTCGCGTTTTGCTTGCCAGACAGCCATAGCGTTCGCGGGAGCCGTGGTTTCAAAACCAACCGCAAAGAAGACCACCTTGCGGCCCGGATTTGCACGGGCGAACTTAAGTGCTTCATTGGGAGAATAGACGACCCGCACGTCTCCGCCATTGGCCTTCACATGGAACAGATCGGTTCGCGAGCCGGGCACACGAAGCATGTCGCCATAGGAAATCAATGTGACCTCGGGGCGCGAAGCAATATCTGCAGCCTTGTCGATCGTTTCGAGCGAGGTCACGCACACGGGACAACCCGGGCCGTGGACCAGGTCAATCCCTCGAGGCAGCATCTCGTCGAGGCCATAACGCATTAGCGTGTGGGTCTGTCCTCCGCAAATCTCCATTAATACCCATGGCCGCCTGGCACGCCGGCCGAGTTCAGCTACAATCCCACGGGCAATCTTTTCATTTCGATATTCATCCAGATACTTCATGTATTCCCCCGAAGCCTTGCCAATTCGACCTGCCTGTCCACGGCTGGATTCTCCAAATCCGAAGCCAATTCGCCGTCGAGCAGTCCCATGGATTCGAGAACCTCGTAACTCCGTTCCGCCTCCTCCCGGTCCAGACGGCTGATGGCGAATCCTACATGGACAATCACGTAGTCTCCGACGGAGGCTTCCGGGACGAAGTCGAGGCAGGTCTCCCGCGTGATTCCCCCAAACTGGACGCGTCCCAGTCGAACTCCGTTTTGCACTTCGCTACTGACGATCTTTCCGGGAATGGCGAGGCACATGTTCAATGATTCCTTTCGTCACTGGGTTCAGGGGAGTATCCGGGGCGTGATCGGCGACTTGTGGGTCGTCGAGTCGGCATTCTGCGATTCTCTCCAAAGTTCGAGTAGTGCCAAGGCCACTTCGACCAAGGGCGCCAGCGCCGTCTCAACTTCGGGAGACAAGGATGTGCCCCAGTCGGTGTTGGCGGGCTGCACGCCGAGCACAACTACTTCCTGAGGTCGAGTCGACACGAGGGACATGGCCGTGATCAAATCGGCGACTCCCAGTTGGTGCACATTCAGACCGCCCGACGCTCCGAATAAATCTCTCGCCGTCATCCGGGTGAAGGTTCCGGGAGCTTTACTGGAATGGGTTGCATCGAGGAACAGCACCCGGGATGCGTCGGATTCGTAGGGCAGCAATTCGACACCGATCGTGCCACCGTCTAGAATCGTCACACCGGCCGGTACTCTCGGGTCGGCCTGCAACAGCCGCGCTGCATGTACGCCGACGCCATCGTCCGAGAGGATCGCATTGCCGACTCGGATCACCACCGTATCGGAAGTAAATAGATCGCGCATTTCAATTCCTTGATTGCCAACTGTGTTCGTCGATCGAGCGAGCCTTTCGATCAAACTTGAAAAACTTCAATTGGGGCGTCCGATTGTCCCGTCTCACCGTGTGCGCTCACCCTGGATATGACGAGGAGTGTCGAGCACATGGACTGCACACGCCAGACACGGGTCGAAGGAGTGAACGGTGCGCAGGAGTTCAAGTGGACGATCTGGATCCACAACGGGCGTCTCAAGGAGCGCAGCCTCATAGGCCCCACGCTGGCCGTGTGCGTCTCGTGGACCCGCATTCCACGTAGAAGGCATGATCGCCCGGTAGTTTTTGATTGCACTGTTTTCGATCTCCACTCAGTGCCCCAGCTAGAGCCTTCCCCATGCATAATTGGTTCCCACCTGACGTTATAGCCTCCTGCCTTGATAACACGCATACACCTGTGCGATGCGCGATGCTAGGGCGACGGTCACGCGGTTTGGCAACATATTCACCGTCATCCGAGCGCAGTCACTTCCTTCGCACAGTCCGGCGATGGAAGTCTGGATCGCACGTACTTCGCCGCATCCAGATCACGATGGCCCAATCACTGCTATAAATCCGCGCATCTGGTAGAGCTTCTTTCGTGGTCGATGATTCTTTGCACCACTTCTTCGATGGCACGCTGTACTTCCTGGGAGATCTCGACACCAGGTTCGAATCGCTGTCCCTCGATTCCGTAAACCTGCAGGCGCCGCGGAAGGCGATCTAAAACGCAAGCAAGTTCGATAGCTTCAGCCACACCTAGGCCATGGGTCGTAGCACTGGCACTTTTTGTGAACAAAGGCAGCGGTTCCCGCTCGTTCCACACATGTACTGTGCCCGCCGGTGCACCGCTCAATACAGCGTCGATCACGATCACATCGCCTGCCCCATTCCACGCCTCGAGTAGATCGATAGTTTCGCCGGTCCGCGTTTCCGCTTCAATACCGAGTTCCAACAATCGCTCCGCAACCAGGATTCCGGCTCCGTCGTCGCCCCGGTGCCGATTCCCGCATCCTATGATGAGCACGCTTCACTCCTTGGCGTCCTCACGGTCCACCACCACTCTCAGAAAATGTGTGGCGCAAGAAATGCACGGATCGTAACTCCTCACCGCTTGCTCGCATTTCCATGTCGCTTCTTCGATCGGCCAAGCCACCAGTTGCGCCGCATACTCGCGCAAATCGTCCTCGATCCTTTTCTGGTTTTGCGAAGTCGGCGGCACGATCTTTGCCGCCACAATCAGCCCGTTCTCATCCAGCGCATAGCGGTGATACAGAATCCCGCGAGGTGCCTCCGTGATTGCCTGTCCCACACCCACCCGGTTCGCTGCCTCAACTCGTGGTGCGCTCGGCGGCTCGTACGCCTTGATCACTCGCAACGCCTCCGCGCAGGCGAAGACGAGCTCGACCGCACGCACCACGATGCTCTTGAAAATGTTCTTTACCGGCGGCCGTAACCCCGCATCGATCGCCGCCTTTCGCGCCACCTCAGGCAACTTTTCGAAATTCAAGTTGAACCGTGCCAAGGGCCCTACCAAATATGATCCTCTCCCTCGCACCACTGAGTGCAGCGCGTTGGAATGTTTGACATGCAGCTCCACAAAATGATCTTCGAACTCCGCCGCGTCAATATCCAAACCGCGATTCGACACCAGCCGTCCCTCGTTGAAGGGATACTCATCCGCATGTCGCAACGCCACAAACTCGTAATCCTGCTCAAAATTGGGAAACTTCAATCCCCCGGTCCACCGCACGGTTTCCAGCGAAGCTCCCAGCGCCCACTCCAGATTGCTCACCAGTTCCTCTAACTGCTCTCTGCTCGGCGTTTTGTAAAATCCCCCAACTGCCGCCGAAATAGGATGTATTTCGCGCCCGCCAAGCAACTTCACAATCCGATTCCCAATCTTCTTCAACCGCAGCGCCTTTTCCACCACCGCGGGGTGGTCGCGCGCCATGGCAATTACGTCTTGATAGCCCAGAAAATCCGGCGCATGCAACATGTATACGTGCAGCGTATGGCTCTCGATCCACTCGCCGCAGTAAAACAGGCGCCGCAGCAGCCGCACTGCTGGATCGATGCGCAGTCCCAAGGCCCGCTCTATCGCATGCACTGCGCTCATCTGGTAAGCGATCGGGCATATCCCGCATATCCGCGCCGTAATGTCGGCCGCCTCGGAAAAGTGCCGTCCGCGCAGGAAAGCCTCAAAAAAGCGGGGCGGCTCGTAAATCTTCAGCTTCACATCGGCCACGCGTTCCCCTACCAGTTTGATGTAAAGCGAACCCTCGCCCTCCACTCGAGCCAGTGTATCGACACGAATTGTCTTCGTTCCGCGTCCAGTCATGCCCGCTCACACTCCTCGCTGGCTCTCCGAAACTGCCACGCCCACGCGTTGAATCCACGGAATGCACGAAGTACCTCGAGATCGGTCTGTCCGAGAATCCGGAAGTGGCTTATCAGTGACGCGGTGTTTGGCGTCTCCATCGGCCCATAACAGCCGTAGCAGCCCCGGTCGTAGCTTGGGCAGAGCGCTCCGCATCCCGCTTGCGTTACCGGCCCAAGGCAGGGGATTCCTCGCGCCACTTCAATGCACACGTTCGCCTTACGCTTGCACTCGATGCACACGCTATATGAAGGAACATTCGGCTTGCGCCCCGCCAGCGTAGCGGTGATCAATTCGATCAGGTGGTATTTGTTAATCGGGCAGCCCCGCAATTCGAAATCAACGGGAACATGCTCCGCGATCGGCGTCGACAGCTTCAGCGTACTGATGAATTGCGGCGTTGAGTACACCACCCGGATAAACTCGTCCACATCCCTCCAGTTTCGCAACGCCTGAATGCCACCCGCCGTCGCGCAGGCCCCAATCGTGATCAGCGTCTTGCATTGCCTCCGCACTTCCTGGATACGCTGCGCATCCAAATACGTGGTGATCGATCCCTCGACGAGGCCAATGTCGTAAGGTCCCTTCGACATCGCCCGCGAAGCCTCCGGAAAATACGCAATCTCGACCGCTCCGGCCACTTCAAGCAGCTCGTCTTCCGCATTCAGCAAGCTCAATTGACATCCGTCGCACGAAGCAAACTTGAACACACCGATTCTCGGCTTGTGTCTGCCCTTAGAGCTCATATTTCTCCAATAACGATCTGATCTTCTCGTAACGGAACACCGGCCCGTCTTTGCAAATAAAATGCGGGCCATACTGGCAATGCCCGCAAAAACCGACCGCACACTTCATATTCCGCTCCATCGAAAGGTAAATGTCATCGCGGCTCAGCCCCTGCATCTCCAGTTCCCGAGTCACGAAGCGCATCATGATCTCAGGTCCGCATACCATCGCCACTGAACGCGCCGGCTGCAGGCGGCAGTACTTAAACAAAGTCGTCACCACGCCCACGTGTCCGCGCCAGCTCAGGCCTCCGTAATCCACCGTCACCAGAACTTGCGTCTCTCGATTCCGCGCCCAACTCGCCAGTTCCTTGCGATACAGCAGATCGCGTGGGCTGCGTCCGCCATAAAGAATCACCAATCGCCCGTAGTCGTTTCGATTCTGCAGAACGTGATAAATCAACGGCCGCAGTGGCGCCAATCCAATCCCTCCCGCTACTACGATGACATCCCGCCCTCGTGCCGCTTCCGCTGGCCACACCGTCCCGAATGGACCGCGCACACCCACGCCGTCTCCAACCTCTCGATTCACTAGCGCATGCGTAGCCTGTCCGACGGAACGCACCGTGTAGACCAACCGGTCGCGCTGCGTCGGGTCGCCGCTGATCGAAATCGGCAGCTCTCCAACTCCGAACACCCACAACATACTGAACTGTCCCGGCAGGAACGCGCTCTCATTGCCCGCTCTCTCCGGTTCCAGTTTCAGCGTAAAAGTATCCGGCGTCTCCTTCCGCACCTCTCGCACGGTGTATGCCTTTGGAATCATCGGATCGCTTCTGATTGCTGTCGCCATGATTGTCATTTCACCGCATAGACATCGAGTAGCTGTAAGCGTGTTGCTTCCAACCTCTTCTCCATTATCCGCGCAAACCGCATCAGCACCGCGTATCCCAGGTCGTGGTTCTCATCGCACTTCGCCCGCAAACATTTTCCGTCCAGCGCGATTGCGCGCACGTCATCCACCGCGCGCGCATGGAATTTCCACTGAAACGGAGGCAGCAGCCAGGACCACCCCACAATTTCTCCGACGCCCAGCGTCGAAACGATAATCGGTTTGCGCTGCGGCGCTACAACTTCCACCGCAACCCGCCCGTCCCGGACCAAATAAAAGGTATTCGCCGAATCTCCTTCTTTCAAAATGTACGTGCCTGCTTTGAACCGCATGTTAGACGCGCAGCTCACCATCAGGTCCGTGAATCCGTGGTCAATGCCTGCGAAAAACGGGTGTTCCGCAATAATGCGCTCAAGCGTTTCCATGCTCGTCTCCTTCCCGAATCGCCCGGACCTCCTCGGTGATATCAATTCCCACCGGGCACCACGTAATGCATCGTCCGCACCCAACGCATCCCGAACTGCCGAACTGGTCGATCCAAGACGCCAGCTTGTGCGTCATCCACTGCCGATAACGCGCTTTGGCAGAAGTTCGGACGCTCCCTCCGTGGATATACGAAAAGTTTTGCGTGAAGCAGGAGTCCCACCGCCGCCAACGTTCCGCGTGATCCCCGGTCACATCCGTCCCGTCTTCCACCGAAGTGCAAAAGCATGTCGGGCAGACCATCGTACAGTTCGCGCAGCTCAGGCAGCGGCAAGCCACGTTGTCCCAGCGCGGATGCTCGAAATTTTCGTATAGAAGCTCTTTGATCCCGGCGGTGTCAATCTTACGCACTTGTTGGTTCGCGGCCGCTTGCACCAGAGCAAGAGCCTTCTCACGATCTTCTGCATCAGCGGCCACCACTTCCAATTCTCTGAGCATCGCAGCGCCGCGATCGCTGCCCGCGGACATGAGAAACCTGTGAACTTTGCTTCCCAGCAACTCCGTCAGCACAAGATCAAATCCCTGGGACACCCGCGGCCCCGTTCCCATCGACGCGCAAAAACATGTCGCCGCGGCCTGCGTGCATTGCACAGCAATAACAAACGCACCAGCGCGCCGCCGCTCGTAGATCGGATCGTGATATTTGTCTTCCATCAGCACGCGATCTTGCACGGCAATCGCAGCCAGTTCGCATGCTCGAACCCCCAACAACGCGTACGGACGTTGCGCCTTCGCCTCATTGTTCAAAATTCGAAACGTTCCACCCGCTCGCTCCGCGGACCACAGGCGCATCTCCGCCGGATGCAAATACCTCTTCCAACTTTGTGGCCCCACCCCGTATCCAAAAAGCGCATCATCTTCGCGCCGCTTCAGCCGATAACGCCCCGCTTCCTGTTCGTCGCTCCATCCCGCGGGCAGATCCGCGACCGACTGCACCTTGTCATACACGATCGCCCCGTCGCGCAGCCTTGGCCCAATAACCTCATAGCCCTGGCGCACTAACGCCGCAATCAGCTTTCCCATTTGGTCTATGCCCAGGGCACACTCTGATCGCTCAGCCATGCGATCCTCCGCGATCTCGCGAGTCACCAACATCGGATTCGCCGGCGCTATCCCTAGCTTTTCTTTGAGGTCACAGCAAAGAACGCGGCGGCTTCCTGGTGAATGTGTTCGCGGCCGCATTTTGGACACTTCACTTTGCCTTTTTCGTATTCCGCAAGCGTCAGGATCAATTCGAACGCCTTTTTGCAATCGTCACAGTAGAATTCATAGCGAGGCATGTAGACCTCCAAATCGCCGGTTCTTATTTCGAAAAAAACTGGGATTCGCCGTCCTTAAAGATAGTGCTAATTGTTTCCGTACCATGCGGGCACTCGTTGCGTCACGCTCTGGCCACATGATTCTTTGTTTCTACCCGCTTCTCATATCCCCGCGTCAGGTAATAGAGCGCCCGGTCGAAGAAATCTCCAACGACATAGTTCAGCTCCTGAATACTGAAAAGCTCCAAAGGGATGAATTCGCCCGGCGTTACGCGATCCCCTGAAAAAATGATGTTTGCGTGTTCGCGGATATACCGGCGCAGGTGTGCTTTCGTCAGGATCAGGGAATACACCACCTCGCTCATCGGAATTCCTTGCCGGTAGCGAATCCTTCCCCAGTCCTCATATTCCGCGCGTATGGTTCCTTCATTGGGACCGCCGATCCAGCTCCCCAGGTGCTCGAAGAGTCTCAGAACTCGTGGAGCAAGTTCTCCTGCCGGGATGTAATGAAACGCAGGCGTGCGTTCGTTGGTCAGCAAGTCGTCCACTACTTCGCGGGTGAGCGATTCGGCGTGGGTCTCAATCAACTTAATCAGGCGAACGGAGAGCATGGAACACCTCCACGCGGCCGGCACAGCATGAGTATTCCAGGCGTACCAATTCCTCTGCCGCGTCGGAAGGAACTTGCCGCCACCGATCGCCAATGGAATCTTGATCTTTCTATCCGTTTACTCTGTTAGCAGCCCGCAATGCGAATAGCTGTGAGGCCCATCACCTCCGCGTGTGTCAGCCGGGCACCCTTCGCACAAAACTGCGCCAGCTAGCACAAATTGGGTGGAAACTTTGCGTCAGGTAGCTCAACACCAAGACGCTCGTTCACAATCCGGAAGGCAATCGCTATGTTCCCAAGGCTTTGCTGAAAGATGCCAGACTGGCTCGCAAATTGCCCCATATAGACTGGAGGTAAAGGCCATGGTTCCCTCCACCGAAGTCGCAGTTCCCTCAGAACCAGAGGCCAAACACACCGGTTCTCCTGACACCCTGGTTCTCGAACCCCGTACTCCAGAAATATCCACCACACAACCAGTTTCTCGCCCGGTCCCCAGCCCACGTCCCAGTACGATCCGAACGCCCGAAGAAGGTTCTTTTCGAGCATCCTTGCTTGAATACAATCGCATGACGAGCAGTTCGCGTCCGCTCGACATCCTCATCTCCCTGCTGATGAACGTCGCGATCTTGTCTGCCCCCATTTTGGTCGGACTCTACTTCACGGATACCATCAACCTGAAACAACTGGAATCTACATTTTTGGTGGCCCCACCACCACCTCCTCCCCCGCCTCCTGCGCCCGCAACCGTTGTTGTAAGGCCCTCCGCGCCACGCAAGGTCTTCGAAAATGCCGGCAAATTGATTGCTCCCACCTCGATTCCCAAAAACATCGCTCTCATTAAGGAGGCGCCACTGCCTCCAGACATGGAAGGAGCCGGTGTTCCTGGCGGGGTGCCGGGTGGTGTACCCGGTGGATCGATGGGCGGAGTTATTGGCGGAGTGATCGGCGGAGTTCGAACGGCCGTGCCGATGGCCCCGCTGGCACCGAAAGAGGGCAGGCCCAACGCACCAGTACGCGTCGGCGGTCGCGTCAAAGCGCCTAAGCTTATCCACAGAGTTGAGCCGCAATATCCAGAACTCGCAAGACAGGTACACGTTCAGGGCAGCGTCGTCATCGAGGCCATCATCGATGAAGACGGAAGCGTCACGGAAATGAAAGTCGTCTCCGGACCACCACTGCTGATTCAACCCGCCATGGACGCGGTGCGACAATGGAAATACGAACCGACCTATCTCAATGAACACCCTGTGTCCGTACAGCTATACGTGACCGTGAATTTCGTTCTTAACTAATCCTTCGTGCTGGTGGACGGAGCGGCGGAGCAGTGCAGCACCGGCTGCTCCGCCTTTATTTGCAGCGCGGGAGCCTAGACTGCCGCTGCCACGGTCGCCGTCCCCAGCCCTTGTGGTTTTATGCTCAAGCGCTCCGCTTCTATCGACAAAATCTTACCCGTGAAACTTGATCACACTCTCTCTGCGATGCCGATGTAGGTTGTGAGCCAGACTCACCAGAACGGTGGCCGCGCTCACGGCAATTATTGCCCATGTCACGATTGCGAAAACGTCGCCCATAGAAGCCCTCCAGACTGCCTCGGCAATCGCTATGGCCGTTAGGATTGACCAGCGGTAGCCAACGCGCGAGCTATGCCTTTACTCCACTAGCCGTGCCACATCATGGTGTCGTGGCTGCGATGGTGGTGCTTGGCGTGGAAGTAGCCAATGGCAAGGACTCCCATGGGGATGCTGACTACTGCCAACACGAGAAAGTAAAGGACGGTCATGCGACCCTCCCCGGAAAACGCTGCCGCGAATCCGATCCGCCGGTTTTCCCGAATAGATATAGGTTACAGAAAGAACTCCTTGCTGTCAGTGATCTAAGGATTGCCAGCATAAGGAGGGCGTATATGCGAAAACGCTTATCCTGGTACTAGCAGCAACAGCGTGCCGACTTTCGAATTCGTGAGAAATCCGGTCTACGCCGCTCCATGAATGCAGTCATCGCTTCTTTGGCTTCGGGGCCTCGCAGAAGTGCGGCGAATTGCTGCCCTTCGCGAGACATGCCTTGCTTTTACAGTTGATGGCAAATACGTGGGAAACACACCGACAACACTTCATCTTTCGGTGGGGGACCATTTGATAAGGCTTGAAAAGCCTGGTTTCAAACCTTGGGAGAGGACGCTAACAACTACCGGCGAGTCGACAACAATCACTCCAACACTTGAGAAGAATGAGTAGCCAGCGCTAGCAAAGTTTGTAGGAACCTGAGTACCGGGACCGACTCGATTGCATAACAATGTCGGCTCCTCGACCCGAGTAGACGGTGGTTTATCGACGACCGCAGGCTCGGGAGAAAGGAGCCAAATCGCCTAGTTCCCGATTAACGTTAGCGCTTTACCGGATGCGCGTTCTGGTGAGAAGTGAACGGAGGCGAGGAGTTTTGCGCGCGTCCGGTAAACGGCAACAACCGTCGAAGTACGAATCAGTACCCCGATTGCGCCTGCGAAATAAAAAGGGCCTTCCCCTAGATCGATGGAAAGCTCCCAGCTATCGAACATGCTCGGCGTACCAATAAAAAGGCCCGGTGCCGTTGCGCCGGGCCTGTCAATTATCGCGCCTTATCCTTTCGAATCACGTCTTGTCAGATCAAGTCTGATCAAGTTGTGCATGTCTCCATACGGGAGACAATCTGCGCGACACCTTCCGTGTACCACACCGAATAGCAGATTTCAGTGATGATCGTCGCCCGAGGGCTCCCCTTCATCACGAGAGTCTTGCTCGGTCTGTGAATTACTATCGCTAACACGCATCAAGTATGAAAAAGAGCCAGAGCGCGTGCTGAAACCAGAAAACTTAGTGCATTGCTCCTTCTTGGTTCAGTTTGCGGGCTCCTGAGAGTAGAATTTACAATGTTCTCAAAACTGCAGTTTGGCCCTACGAATTTTGCACGGCTTTCATTGCTGACTGCCGGCGTTCATGGAGGCGGTCAATGAATATTCGCGAAACAGTCTTGGTTGGTGCTTTGGTTCTGATACCTTGGGCTAGCAGAGCTCAAGAAAAGGCGACACCGGTCGTTCCGACCGATGTGGCATCCGGCAAGCAGACATACATGGATTACTGCGCCGCATGCCACGGGGCCGACGGTAGAGGCCATGGCCCTGCCGCTTCAGCGCTGAAAACACCACCGGCGAATCTGAGGACGCTCGCCATCCGGCACAATGGCAAATTCCCGGAAGATTATGTTGCTCGCGTGGTGCGCTCTGGCGACCCAAGTTTTTCCGGACACGGTGCGTCTGACATGCCCATCTGGGGGCCAATTTTTTCGATGCGAAAAAACGGTGACGAGATGGGTGTGCGTCGACGCATCGAGAACTTGTGCAACTATCTGGCCTCCATTCAAGACAGGAACTCGTAGCCTAATCGGTTACGTCCCTGATCAACAATCACGATTCAAGAATGCCGTCAGTTTTCGGATGCATAGAAGTCTCTCCTGCCTGAGCTTCTCACCGTAACATAGGCGTTGAACTTGTTAGGCAACGTCCACGGTCCACCGCGTCCGAGGCTGCCTCGAAACCATCGAGAGAAAAGAACTAGATTGACACTTGGCTGCATTCCGGCGTTCATCTCTTCTGTTTGGTTCTCGGAAACCTATCCGGACGCCACTCCAGCAAATCTCCTGGCGTGCATTTCAGTGCATAGCAAAGCTTATTCAAAACCTCGCCGCTGTAGCCCTTGCTTCGCCCGTGAAAGAGCGCATGCAGAGTTGGATAAGTAATGCCGGTCTTCTGCTGAAGCTTGTAGCGCGTCCAGCCCTTACGTTTGAGAACTTCCTTTAGCCTGCAGACGATCATGGTTGCACCCTAGACTAAACGCCACCTTTGGTCAAGATCTCTATTATATATATCATAGTTTACATATAGGCTAGTCTAGGTATAATAGTCAATAGGCAGTGCATGTTGCCCCTTTAAGTGGTAAAGGGCTATGCCCAACCGATCGCCCCGCCTCGTGCCCCGTAGGCCCCTTGGCGGTCGTTTTAAACGGGGGTTTAACCTGCCCTTGCCGGGCAAAAACAGGCTTAGGAGGTTTAAAGTGAAAATAGCAGTCTATGCCAGGGTAAGCACTCATAACGGCCAAGATCCTGAAGTGCAATTACGCGAGCTGTGGGAATACTGCCAACGCCGGGGCTGGGAAATAACACGGGAATACGTAGATGTGGGAATTTCCGGCGGTAAGGAAAAACGCCCCGAACTGGACAAGCTTTTGCATGACGCACATCGCCGCTATTTCGGCGCAGTTGTTGTGTGGCGTTTTGACCGCTTTGCGCGTTCTGTTTCGCATCTCCTGAAGGCGCTTGAGAATTTTCGTTCGCTCGGCATCGAGTTTGTTTCGCTGTCGGAACAGGTAGATACGTCTACGCCTACGGGGAAGATGATCTTTACGGTGCTCGGCGCTGTGGCCGAACTAGAGCGCAGCCTAATTGTGGAGCGTGTGCGGGCTGGGCTACGGAATGCACAGGCTAAGGGCAAAAAGTTGGGCAGGCCCCGCAAGGTTACCAACCCGGCCGCCATTAAAACCCTCCGCGCACAGGGGGCCTCCTGGCGGGCTATAGGCACTGCGTTGGGGGTAAGCGCCACAACCGCTTTGCACACCGCTGCAAAGCCTGGTAGGCCCTGTTTAAAAAACCCCCACCAAAGCGCGGCTGCAACTGACTCATTTTAGGTCCCTAAAACTTGGTTTTTGCGCGTTTGGAAATTATTAGTTTTCCAAACACACTAAAGGTTAGGTAGCAGCGTGCACAGCGCGTAAGGAGTGCAAACAACTAGGCTTATGATCGTGTTCTTCGTGACAGAGCGGCTCGCGTTCGGGAGCAAGGTAAGGCTTTACCGGCATGTCGAGAAACTCCGCGAGCTAGGCATCACGCATGTGATCGATGTGCGGATGTACCCGAGCAAGAAACTCCGAACGTTCAAGACGATCCATCTGAATTTCAAAGACAATGGCCGACCCCGGCCAATGTGGTTTTATGCTCGAGCGCTCCGCTTTTATCGAATGGCGTTGGAGCAGCCGAACTCGAAGGTTTACGTGATGTGCCGAGCCGGTCGACGCCGCAGCGCGTCGCTAGCGTATTTCCTCCTTCGTGCCAGCGGTGCATCTGCCTCCACGGCTGAAGCAGCAGTCCTCCAAGCGCGCCCATGCGCAATGATTGTTAGGGCCTATCGCGAATCAGGGGAGAAGTACTTGGGCCGAAAGGAATATGATTTTTCTTCTACGTGACAGCCAACGGCAATTGGTGACGGTCGTCACAACATAGAGTGACCGCAGTCATGGACCGAAGTGCTCTGGAGCAGGTATCGAGGTGGGACGGTTGCGGCTTGGCAGAAAAGCAATCCAGGGTAAGCACGTAGTTCTCGAAGACCGTCAGGATAAGACAAAAAGGTGGGCGACTCGTGCCGGAGCAGCCAGAGAATGTCGCGCAGGGGCTGGAACGGATCTCTGAGCGTCTCGAGGAGTTAGAGAGACGAGTAGGAACGTTGGAGAAGCAGGGGGAGTCACCCACAAATGCTCCGGTAAAAGCCTACGCCGGAGTAATACCCAAAGAAAAAGAGAAGCGAACAGGATCGACCAGCGTCGGGCCGGTACTGGGTAAGGCAGTGCTGGGGATTGCGGGGGCGTACCTGTTGCGCGCGATTGCAGAGTCAGGTGCGGCATCGCTGCGGATGATGCTGGTGGCCGGGATCGCGTATGCCGCGGTTTGGCTGGTGTGGGCGGTGCGAAGTCACCAGCGCAGCCATTTTGCGAGCGTGATTTTTGGATTGACCGCGGCGGTCATCCTTCCGCCACTGCTCTGGGAAGGCACGGTGCGTTTTCACGAGCTACCCGTCAGCTTTACCTCCGCGGTGCTTGCGGGCGCGGTTTTGCTATGCCTGGGGCTGGCCTGGAAGGAGAGGCTTGAGGCTATTCCCTGGATCGGGACGCTGGTAGCGGTAATGACTGTATTTGCGTTGATCATTGCCACGCATGAGTTACGCCCGTTGACGACAACACTGTTGGCGTTGGCATTGGTGACAGAGGCGGTGGCCGCGAGCGGACGCTGGCCGGGCTTACGCGTGGTGACAGCGGTAGCAGCAGATTATGCGGTGGGTTTGGTTGGAGTAGTGATGACGTCCGAGGACGGAGTTCCGGAGAGCTACCGGGCGATGGGTGCGGCGGAGTTGAACGCCTATTGTGCCGCGCTGATGATCATTTACGGCGCGAGCATCGGAGTGCGCGCATTTTTGATGCGGAGGAGACTGACACTTAGTGAAGTGATGCAGGCTGCGGTGGCATTTTTGCTAGGGACTTGGCTTAGCCTGCGAGCAACACACGGAGGATCAGCGAGCGTGCTGGGAGCGGTGTTCCTGCTGTTGGCGATGGTGTGTTACTGGGGCGCGCTGAAGAGATTTGCGGGAGCAGAGGAACGACGGAACCGGCGCGTCTGCGCAAACTTTGCGGCAGGGCTGGTGCTGGCGGCCGGTCTGCTATTGCTGAAGGGAAATTTGCAGGCGCTGGCGTTGAGTGTGGCCTCTGTGGCAGCGGTGGCAGTGTTCACGCGTACGAAATACTTGAGCCTCGGGATTCATGGAACATTTTATCTTTTGGTTGCGGGAATGGAATGTGGACTGTTCTCCTACACAGCCAGCGTGCTTGCGGGGAAGGTACCGGTTTGGCCGGAGTGGAGTTTCTGGGCTGTTTCGTTGGCCGGGTTGCTGAGTTATGTGCTGGGATCACGAGCATCG
The DNA here is from genome assembly GCA_963709705.1 of Candidatus Acidiferrales bacterium. GTDB lineage: Bacteria > Acidobacteriota > Terriglobia > Acidiferrales > UBA7541 > Acidiferrum. The sequence continues at coordinate 24,085 of CAVPXU010000006.1, read as the reverse complement.
GGCGAAGGATGGCGAGAGCGGATGCTGTGGGTGGTGCCTGCGGCGGTGGTGGGGAGTGCTGTGGCAGCGTTGATCGTCGCAGGGATTGCGGGGCTGGGCGCTGGGGAATTGAGCGCGTCGAGATTGTCGATGGTGCGTACGGCGGTGACGTGCGTGATCGCACTGGGATTGGGATACGCAGGATCGCGATGGAACCGGCTGGAACTGGGCTGGGTGGCATACGGAGCGATCGGATTAGGAGCGTTAAAACTGATCGTAGAAGATTTGCGCTTTGGAAGCGCCGGAACACTGATGGTGTCGCTCCTGTTTTATGGACTCATACTGATTTTACTGCCGCGGGTGACGCGGTTTGGAAGGATCGAAGTATGAGGGTGCTGCGCGGCGTGCGTTTTCTTTGGATGAAAAAAGACGAGGGGTGAAATCCGGTGCCCGGTGCCAAGGGCATTTTTCCGCAAAGTGCCCGAGACGCTGTTAGTTTATGTTCGGCGCTTCGACGCTCAGGGTGAACCCCTCGAACCTCAGGGTGAACTGGAGTTGTGCGCTGAGGGAACTAAAAGCAGGTTCCTCCGCTCCGTGGCCCGGGGCGCATAAATCGGGCGAAAGAAAATGCACGGGCCACTACGGTTGGGATGACAATTTCGGTTGGGCCGCCCCTCCCTGGTGACCTCAGCATCGGCCAATCGACGCAAGGCAGCCCGCAACGGCTGAAGCCGCGGTGAACTGCACCATTTACGGAACGCCCTTCGCTCAGCGTGAACTGAAGCCGTGCCGTGAGGACAAAACACGAGTTGTGACACAGATTTCGTGGAAGGGCGGGTTGTAACTGGACTCACCTTGTGAAGTGACGGTCGTCACCAACATAGGGTGAGCGATAGCGTCTAATGAACGTACGTTCGGCATATCGCTCCAGTCAGGCTCTTCATGGTTTCTCAACTGCCGCGAAGGTCAATGGATTCCATTGAAAGCGTCTCGCCACTGAGAATCTCTCTGGCGCTGGCACGAACAGAGCCGGATTTGTGGGCGTTTCCTCCTCCAACTTTCTGTGGAGCGCAAAATGAGTAAGTTCCACCCGTGGGCGCAACATGAGTAAATTCCGGGACTCGGCGCACCTAATTCGCGTGGCCGGCGTTTTTCTGCTGGGAGGGATGGCGTTTGTGGCAATCCGGGCAACGGTGATTCCGAAGAGTTTTGGGCGGTACGGGCCGTACCGCGGAGCCGCGCTCGGCGAGATCACCTCGCGCCCGATAGTGTTTGCGGGACACGATGTCTGCGCAAACTGCCACCCCGATGTTCAAGAGATGAAAGCCAAGGGCGTACACGCGGGAGTGAACTGCGAGTCTTGCCACGAGCCACAATCGAAACACGCGGTAGATCCTGGTACTGTACAGCCGGTGTTACCCGATACGGCTACGCTCTGCGTGCGATGCCATTCGCAAAACGCCGCAAAACCAGTGGGATTCCCTCAAGTCGACGCCAAGGAACATTCGCAAGGCCAGCCTTGCAAGACCTGTCACCAACCACATAGTCCGGGGCTCGACACCGGAGGCACAAAGTGAACCTCAATCGTCGCCAGGTGCTTCTGTTGCTTCCCGCCGCCGCGGTGGCCTGGGAATCGGTGCTTGCCAGGAAACCCGAAGCCGCGCCCAACTACACCATGACAGAACATTGGTGGGGCATGCTTCTGGACATCACCAAATGCATCGGGTGTGGCAGTTGTGTGCGGGCCTGCGCGATGGAAAATGAGGTACCGGATGGCTACTTCCGAACGTGGATCGAGCGGTACCACGTGTCAGACTGGCACATTGAAAATCCGATGGTCGATTCACCGGATGGAGGCAAAGAGGGGTTCCCGGCGAATGCTGAAACCGACGGAAAAAACTTTTTTGTGCCTAAGCTTTGCAACCATTGCACCGATTCCCCGTGTACGCAGGTTTGTCCGGTGGGCGCCACGTTCCACACGTCCGATGGAGTGGTGCTGATCGATTACAACTATTGTTTGGGATGCCGCTACTGCATCCAAGCGTGTCCCTACGGCTGCCGATTCTTTCATCCCACCAAGCACACGGCCGATAAATGCACGTTGTGCTATCACCGAATCACAAAAGGTCTGACGACGGCGTGCTGTGAAGTGTGTCCAACCGGCGCGCGGCAATTAATTGACCTGAAAGATCCCAAAGATCCAATCCATGCGTTTTTGAGGACGCACGATGTGCAAGTCTTGAAACCGCATCTCGCCACAGGCGCGAAGATGTTTTACAACGGCCTGGACGGCTCAGTTCGCTAAGGAGACCACACTGATGGAAGGATTTATGTATCCGAACGAGGTGGAACTCCAGTGGAGCGTGCTGATCGTTCTTTATCCGTTTCTCACCGGACTGGTTGCCGGCGCCTTCATCCTTGCGTCGTTGGAACGGGTATTCCGCGTAGAGGCAGTAAAGCCCACGTACCGGCTGGCGCTGCTCACCGCGCTGGCGTTTTTGATTGTGGCGCCGTTGCCGCTGCAACTCCATCTGGGACATCCTGAGCGCTCGTTCGAGATGTATTTGACGCCGCACCGCTCGTCGGCGATGGCCATGTTCGGATTTGTGTACTTGTGGTACTTGATGGCGGTTCTGGTGCTGGAAATCTGGCTCGATTACCGGCGGGACATTGTGCTCCTGGCACAGTCCAGCCATGGCTGGAGGCGTACACTTTACCGGCTGCTGACGCTGGGTTCCTATAACATCAGCCCGGAGGCGTTACGAGTGGACGATCGGGTGGGCTGGCTGATTACGCTGATTGGCATTCCTTCGGCGTTCCTGTTGCACGGGTATGTTGGTTTTATCTTTGGGTCGGTGAAAGCGAATCCCTGGTGGTCGACGCCGTTGATGCCGGTGGTATTCCTGTTCTCAGCGATGGTTTCGGGAATCGCGCTGGTTCTTCTTATGTACATGGTCACTTCGTTTATGCGGCGAATGGCGATTGATATGCGCTGCCTGGACACGATTGCAAAATACCTGCTGTACACATTTATCATTGATTTCACACTAGAAATGTTGGACCTGATTCACCGGATTTACGAGGCGGACGAATCGTTCCGCAGTCTCGACTTCATGGTGCACACGCGGCTGTTCGTTTCACAGATCGTTCTGCAGATTTTCGTTGGCACGTTGGCACCCATAGCGCTGCTGGCACTAACGCAATTCGTAGGGTTCAGCGAGGCGGCGCGAAAGCGGATTTATGCGCTGGCCGGGATTCTGACCATGGTGGGAATTTTCGCCATGCGGTGGAACGTGGTGATCGGGGGCCAGTTGTTCTCCAAGAGTTTTCTCGGCTATACCACGTACAAGATGGATTTCGTCACACGAGAAGGACTGTTGCCCGCTATCATTTTAATGGTGCTTCCCTTCGCCGTTCTTTTCTTGCTCATCAAAATACTTCCGCCGTGGCACGAAAAGAGTATTGGAGCACTGCAAGCCGACGGTATCGATTGAGACTCACAACGCTGGACGGTTGATCCGAACGAGGATCGATCAGGCGCAGGATGCAGTTATTCCGGTGTGGCGTTCCCGGCGCTCTGTGGTCGCCCCGCTCCAAGTAACCGACGGACGATACGTCGATGGCGCTTTGTTTGGCAGAGAGTTTAGTAGAGAAACGGGGTTCGACCCCTTAGATCAGTTAGAGCGATACACGCGATGGGCCGAGCACGGCGACCTTAGCAGCAACGGCCGTGCGTTCGACATCGGCAACACGGTGCGAGACGCGCTCGAGAAGTTCGCTAAGACACACAACCCTTACTGCGGATCTTCGGACCCGATGTCGGCTGGGAATGGCTCATTGATGCGATTAGCTCCTGTTCCGCTTTTCTACGTACAGAAACCAGCAGAAGCAATCGAGCGCTCCGGCGAGAGTTCCCGAACAACCCACGGAGCCCAGACCGCTCTCGACGCATGCAGATACTTTGGAGGATTGATAGTCGAAGCTGTTTTGGGCGTATCGAAGGAAGAACTGTTGTCGGATCGTTATGCGCCAGTGGAGGAATATTGGCAGATAAATCCACTTGTGCGCGAGATTGACGAAATTGCGGCAGGCTCTTTCAAACAACGGAAGCCGCCAGAAATAATGGGTAGCGGGTACGTCGTAAAATGCTTAGAGGCAGCACTCTGGGCTTTTTACAACACCAATTCATTTCGAGAAGGATGTCTTCTCGCAGTAAATTTGGGTGACGACGCGGATACAACCGGCGCCGTCTTTGGTCAGCTCGCAGGTGCCTACTACGGAGAGTCGAGATACCTGAAGATTGGCGTCGGAATCTGGCGCACGTTGGACTAATTAAGTCTTTTGCGGACGCATTGCAGAAGTACAAGGTTCCGCTTTGAAGCGATTGTCTTGCAGATACATCACCTTCGCATAGGAAAAGCTTTCCAGTACCAAACGCGGAAACCAGTTTCGCATTCTGCTTTATCTAGATTTAACTCGAAGCGAGCCCATTTGTGGAGGTGTCAGAAATCGAACTTGCATTGCGTGCTCTAATACGTGCGGTTCTAAACGAGGAACAAATCGGTGTCGCCGCCAAACGCAGTCTAGTGGACTGTAACAGCTGAACGGGGAGTAATGCGACGTGTAGGGTCAAAGTAGCGCCACTTCACAGTCTTGGGCGCGTTGTTGTAGTGCCGGATGTACTTCATGAGCTTTCTCCGCAAGTCGGGCACCGAGGTGAATACACCGCGCGCAATGACGTCGCGCTCGATCTTGGAAAACCAGAGTTCGATCTGGTTGAGCCAGGAGGAATAGGTCGGAGTGAAATGCAGGTGAACCTTCGGATGTCGAACGAGAAAGTCGTCGACCTGCCCCGTCTTATGGGCGGAGAGGTTGTCGGCAATCACGTGGATCTCTTTGCCGCGCGGCTGGTTGACGACGATGTCCGCCAGGAAGGCGACGAACTCCGCAGAAGTGTGACGCACGGCCGTTTTGCCGAGCACCTCGCCGGTCTTGGTGTCGAACGCCGCGTACAGGGACAGCGTGCCGTGCCGGAAGTACTCAAAGCCATGCCGCTCGGCGCGTCCCGGCGAGGGTGGCAACACCGGATCCTTGCGGTCGAGTGCCTGAATCGCCGTCTTTTCATCCACACAGAACACCGCCGCATGCGCTGGCGGGTTCAGATACAGCCCAATGATGTCGGCGGCCTTCTGCTCAAAGTCCGGATCGTTGGTGGCCATGTAGCGGTCCAGTCGCTGGGGCTTGAGTCCGTGCTTGGCCCACACCCGCGCCACCATCATGTGACTGACCTTGAGCTGCGTTCCCAGCCTGCGCGTGCTCCACTGAGTCGTCCCGTCCGGCGGCGTACGCTTGAGCGTCCATTGCAAAATGCGCGCCTCCAGGGCAGGAGTCAGCGTGGTGGCCTCTTGGCCAGCGTGCCTGCTGAACAGCCCGGCCAGCCGCTCTTCCCGAAATCGCTTGCTCCAGCGATTGATAAACGCATCATTGCAGTCCAGTTTGTCGCGAATCGCGGCCCAGGTATGGTTTGCCTCCAGCAACAACATCAGCCGCGCCCGCCGCGCGTCATCGGCACGCCCACTACGGCTCGCCGCTCGCTGGTTGAGTTCCAGACGTTCCGAATCCGTCAGCACGATGGGGTTCTCCATGTACACAATCATACTGCCGTTTCAGCTGTTACAGTACACTATTGAGAATTGCATAATATAGTTACACAGGAAAGAGCTCGGCCTGTTGCCAGAAGGCCATAACTAGGGTTGGACGGCGACGCATGCGTTTGAGGGCGCGGACCGCTTGCAGGCTCAACTCGCTGAGGTTCTTGGGGCAGAGATTAGCGATCTCATGTTGCTTCAGATGGCCCCAGATGTATTCGGTCGGATTCAGTTCCGGGGCATAAGCAGGAAGAAATTCTAACCAGATGCGTCCTCGCTGTTGGCGCACGAAATCCCAGACGGCACGGCTGCGATGCGCGGGCAAGCCGTCCCAAACGATCAACAGCTTGCCGGGAATATGCCGCCGCAGGTGCGTGAGAAACGCGATGATCTGCTGGCTGCGAATGGCTCCGGGAAAGAGCCGGAAGTAAAAATTCCAAAAGGTGATTCCGGCGATCACCGATAGAGTCTTCCAAGTGAAGTGATATTGCAGCACCGGCGTCTGTCCTTTCGGCGCCCAGGTGCGTGTGCGGTGGGGACGCTCGCTCAGTCCACTTTCGTCGGCGAAGACGATGGTTCGCCTTTCTTTTTGGGCTTTTTTTTAATCTCCACCCAGCGCTTCGCTTTCCACTCCCGAATCTTGGCCTCGTCCCGCTCGAGGGCCCGTCCCACGGGACGCTGGCAACTCCAGCCCAGTTGCCGCAGGATGCGCCAAGCCTGCGAAGGATTGTAACGTACGCCACATTCCTGTTCGATCAGGTCGGCCACGCGCCAAGCCGACCACAAACTGGTTTCGTATCCCAGCGCTTCCGGCCCGCGCTGCAGTCCGCGTTCGATGCGCCGCAGGTCGGCTGTCTTCAGGCGCGGCTTGCGCCCGGCGCGCCCGGCCTTCTGCAGCGCCTTTCGTCCGCCCTCGGCCAGTTGCTGGGCCCAGCGACTCACGGATTGCCGATGCACGCCCACCTGCCGGGCCACTTCCGCCTGAGGAACGCCCTGCCGCAACAGCCCCGCGGCGAGCCAGCGCCGCCGTTCCAGTTTTTCGAAGTCTCGTCGAACACCTTTTGGATTTCCCATGCTTGGAAGATAGCATAAGAATTCGGTAATGTCACTATATTATTCAATGTTCAGTAGTATCAGCCTATGGCGGCGAGGACAAAGTACCGATGCGGGTGGAAGAGATGACCATCGACAACTACCAGCCCGGGAGCCGCCCATCTACTTCAAATCGTAAATCGTATTTCGCAGCTTGGACACTCACACGGTCATTTTGTTCAAGTACTTTTGTCTGATTAGGGAGCGGGCAGTGTAAAAACACCGCCCGGCTCTTTCCATTTTATATACGTTAATTTACTTATCGTTAATTTGCCATTGCTCTAGGGGACCTGATAAAAATACATGGCGTAAACAACTTGCTACTCGACACCACAGGGAAATGGCTGTTCGACAGCGAGCAAGGGAAATATTTCTTACCGTTCTTGCGACCGCGTTCACGGCATTGGATGAATCGCAGGTACAAAAACCAACCACGGAAAAGACCGACGCCGATGAGGCTGGTTCCGGTTCCGACGATGCAATTAAAGAGATGCTTCAAGTCATCGACAGCACCGTTTTTCAGATCTACATGGCCATTGGCGTCAACCCGAGGTTAGTTCGCGACGGCCTGAAACCCGCGACTGAAGGAAGTCGCACAATTCTTTTCGTCGAGCTCAAGGAAATTCTCACGGTCTTAACTCAGCCATCGCTACGTCGTGTAGCTGTCTTGGCTCCGCAGACAGTGCATCATCTCGTTGAGATGTTCACATCCACTGTCGCCTACGACCCATCCCTTGTATTGCAGTTCCTGGCGAATCTATTGCGCTCGTTTAACTGGGGATACCGTTTTGACGGCATGGCTAAAGACGAAATTGTAAAATTCGCGGATATCATCCTTGCAGACCACAAGGAAATCATCAGTGAGGCCGTAAACGCTGTAAACCTTGAGAGTATCCTTGCCTTGTTTGTGGATGCCGGTTGGGTTGAGGCGACGAATCTCCTCATGAGACTTGAGAGTGCCGTCAGGTAACTGTAATCCGCGATCTACCCAGCGAAAACGCCCGATCAGCAAAATCAGCAATTGAATTTGGTAGGCGGCTGCAAACGCCGCTAAATCTCGGGACCCAAAAATAGGGGGTCGGGTTCGATCCCCGCCACCTTGAACTAAACCCGCCGCTTATCCCGGTCAAGTCCTCGCAGGTGCCGGGCCCCGCCAGCTTCGTTTACAGAGCCTGTGGTCAGCCGTTTTTCGACCAGAAATAAGGGCTCCACCGTTTAAGTTAGTCGACGCTTGTAAATCCAGAATTTTTCGAGTTCCCGTCTAGTCTTCGAAGGAACGAATCCGCGCCTTCCGCAGACCACCCTTCACCGTTGATTTTCGAGCCCTTTCACATAAAGCAGATATTCGTTTTCATCCCACAGTTTTGGTGAGCCAGCCTTGGAGAATCCGAAGATACGGTAGATCTCATCGATGATATCTCGTACCACGTTCATAACGATATTTCGCTTATCCCCATCATGATCATGGATCGCCGAGAGTTCTACGTCACGGTGGATTGGCTCGTGAGGGGTGTAATGTCCCTCCGACCATCGCAGGTCCATAGCCATGGCAAACTCTTCTGTGTGTGCAAAATCCAGCACCACATGAATCTCGGATACTTCCTGGTCTTTGAGCAGCGCTTTCACAAGCTGGAGATGGCGTTGCAATTCATAACAGAGCCAGCCAGCATGGAGGGTTCGTGTGCCCTCCATGAAGGTGTCCACTTGCGCGTCAAATGCGATCAGTCCATCCCGATAGAGAGTTGTTCTGCATGTGGACTTAATGTCTTTGCGAATTGAGCGAGGAAAGTAGCCAACCGACACCCCATTTTGGAAAAATTCGACGTTGGGCGAGTATCTTAGTGTTTCGGAAAACCGAAACCGGTGGTACTCCATAAATTCTCGCAAGCGATCAACCGGAATATCGACCGGGACCGAGGGCCACACGCAAAACCTCACGAGCCCGTAGTCATTGACGTTCTCCAGTTTCTGTAGGATGAGACTCTTGTGGTTTCGCAAGCTGGCCGGCTCCAGCGCGGAACCGCCCCCGCTTTCGCGCTCCGGGGACCGAAGGACTCGCCTTGCTTGATCGATGATATGGGTTCGGTGAAATTCACGAATTTCATCGGGGGAGAGTTCCGTTATCCCCCCCGCTGTCTTCTTAAAATATGTTACAGCGCGCGTCGGTTCTTCACAGTAACAGTAGGGTTTGTTTACACCTGGTGGAATCTTGAGGACAGCAATCCGCTTGCCGCATGCTTGGAAGAACCGGATTGCCGGGGAGCTAACTAATGGGTGGATGCGCTCTCGTACCCACTGGCTCAGATCTTCCGTGCTGGGATGTTTGGTAAGGCCTGGAACGTACGCCGGGAAGGTCGCAGTCGGCATCTTGATGTCGTCGGAAACACCGTAAATCACGATGCCGCCTTCCTCGTTCGAGAAGCCGACGATATATTTGCAGATTTCCCTCATGTCAAACTTGCCGCTCGATTTCTGCGGAAACTGACCTTTGAATTCTAGGTTGAGATGCTCTGCTCCAAACGCCTTAGCTTTTAAAAACTGCTCTATATCGGCGTCTTCCATTTCTCCAAAATTCTTTTGACCGTGAAGAATCTTATCGAGGTCCATTAAATGCATCTCCTGGAAGATATGATACCATTGCTGGTATCATCTAATGATACTATGGATGATGCTGCTTTCTGGGGAAGGAAAGATGCAGAAAACCGACGAAAAGACATCTCAGTTCAACCTGCGATTGCCGACGCTGGCATTACGCGAAATAAGCAAGGCAGGCTTGAAGGAGGGGAAGTCAACCGCCGAATATCTTCGCATTGCTGGGCTCATTGCCGCGTGCCACACGTTTCGCGACGTGCCAATGACCGTTTTTGTTGCGCCTGGGGAGCGTATGACTCTGATACGAGCACAGGCTCTAGGAATGACTCCAGTTACTGAGGTTGGCAGCCAATGGCGAGGCGAAGTTCGAGTTCCAATCGGGAAGAATGGCCTGTTCCATGACGAGGCAGGAGGTGTGTGGATATTGACGGTAGAAGGTCTTAAACAGGTGATGGGATTTGATCCTGTAGAAGAGGGAGAGCGGTTAGCGATTCTCTCGCGGCTGAAGACGCTGCAGTCCCGGCCAACAACGGAATAGTACCTCAAATAGGTCGCGTCACTTAAGTTTGCGGCTCAGAAGTCTGGGTCCCTCAGCTTGTCGCTCCGAGCAAAAGGAGTCGTGCTGCCTAATAGATGAACCAGAGTTGACGAAAAGTGATCTTCAATAAGTCCGCTCGGACGTGAGGAAGGCAAACCGGAAGTAGCCTCTTCAATCTATGGTTTCGGGATTACCCGTAAGCGTCAATGACAGACCGTCTTGACGATCTGGTTGACCGAAATCCTGCCTGGAGTTTTTCGCCAGTCAGCTAGGCCAAGTCGGGTAGCTCATCTCGTGAGATCAGCAGATGGATGGATCGGGCCTGCCCGCGGGTTCGCGTGATGAGTCCGCGCGCTTCGAGTGTCAAGACCATCTGATGTACGGCAGGCGGCGAGACCAGAAAGTACTGCTGCATCTCGGCCTCTGAGGGCGAACATCTGTGGATTTTGCTGTAGTAATGGATGAAGGCCAGGTACTGGCCCTGTTTATCCGTATAGGTTTTCTTCATAGCCACCACAGAACGTCTGAAACTGGAACTAACCATCTGGCAACGAAGGGATGTGTGGTGTTAGGGCTGGTGAAAGCCGGCGTGGTTCACCTCATCGGTGAATACGTCTTCTGTCTGGGCTCTGGCGATGGCCAGGTCCAACCGAGTCAGTAACTGGGCCAGAGTTTCCCCTTTTCGCCGTACCAGCATGGCTAACGTGTGTTTCCCCTCATGCGCGACGGCCACGCATTCTGTTAGGGGAGGAACGACCCCGATACTGATTTCACCGAGTTCGATGATCTCGTTGACGTAGGGCAGGTCAGCGAAATTATCTGCAGCGTTTTCGTTCAGGCCGCCTCGGGTGCGGCGGGTAGGCTTACGGCGACGTGCCAAGGGAGCAACTCCTCGATGCGATTTACCGGGTGATCCGCAATGCGGGACAGTACGTTCCGCAAGTAGCTTTCCGGATCGATCCCGTTTAGTTTAGCCGTTCCGATCAGGCTGTACAGCGTCGCGGCGCTTTCTCCCCCACCATCGGAGCCCGCGAAAAGAAAATTCTTTCTTCCCAGAGCCACGACCCGCAACGCTCGTTCCGCCGCATTATTATCGATTTCGATGCGGCCGTCATCACAGAAGCGCAGCAGCGCCTCCCACCGTCCTAGCGCGTAACGAACGGCCACGGCCGTGTCGGATTTTCTCGAGAGTTTCCCCAATGTCTCTTCGAGCCATTGCTTCAGCGATTCCAGTAATGGTCGACTGCGCGTGTTGCGAACCTCACGCCGCTCGTCGGGTGGACGTCCTCGGATTTCTTTTTCGATGGCATATAACTCCGCGATGCGTTCCAGAGCCTCAGCGGCAACCGGAGATTTGTGCGCGACCTCAAGATCGTAAAACTTTCTCCGTACGTGCGCCCAGCACGCCGCTTCCTGAACGCGGCCTGCTGTGTAGATCTGATCAAAGCCGGCGTAACCATCCGCTTGCAGTGTGCCGGTAAAGTTGCGCAGATGAGATTGCGGGTGTTCGCCCTTGCGATCCGGCGAATACGCGAACCACACCGCAGCGGGTGTGTTGTCTGCTGCGGGGCGATCGTCGCGCACGTAGGTCCACAGCCGTCCCGTTTTGGTCTTGCCCAACCCTGGTGCCAACACCGGAACCGGAATGTCATCCGCGTGTAGTTTGCCGGCAGACAGAACGTGACGTCGCAGAGCTTCGACGAGCGGCGCCAGTAGCTCACTCGATCCACCTACCCACTCTGCCAGGGTGGAACGATCCAACTCCACACCGGAACGCGCAAAGATCTGCGACTGACGATACAGCGGTAGGTGGTCGCAGTATTTCGAGCTCAGCACATGCGCCAAAAGCCCAGGACCCGCCATCCCTCGCTCGATTGGCCGGCTCGGGGCTTCCGCCTGCACGATCCGATCGCAGCCGGCACAAGCCAGCCTGGGACGAACGTATTGGATGACTTTGAGACTGGCTGGCACGTACTCCAGGATCTCCGAAATATCCTGACCAAGATGCTTTAGCTTCCCGCCACAGTCCGGACAAGCTTCGTGCTTCGGAAGACACTTTCGCACTTCCCTTGGTAAGTGATCGGGTAAGGGCCGCCGCACAGGGCGCGCCACGGTAGTGCTTCCCGTTGATCCTGGAGTTGCAGTTCTTTCTTTTCTGCGCCTCACCTCCAGCTCTTCCAGCCGCAGTTCCAGTTGTTCGATCTGACTTTCCCTCTTCTCCGACGACCGGCCGAATTCCATGCGGCGTAGTTTTGCGATGAGCAGCTTCAAGTGCTCGATTTCTGCATCGCGCGAAGCGAGCTGCTCGCGCTGAGAAAGGATTTCTTCTTGCTGTGTGGTGAGCTGTTTCCGATGCGAAAAGGCTTGCTCATGCAGTGCCAGGATGAGGGACTTCAGCGCTTTGGAATCGAGTTGATCGAGATCAGGAAGTGTGGCGGCATCCATTGCCGCGAACATAGCGCAGTTCTTTTACAGCGTGATGAAAACACATCAGAAAAATAGCAAAATCTTTTCTTCACACGGCCATCTGCGGATCGTGGCTGCGCACGGGGCGTCGCCAATCGATTCCTTCGAGCAACATCGATAGCTGTGCGGGCGTCAGTGCGACTGTTCCGCTCGTTGCTTGTGGCCACGTGAATTTTCCTCGCTCGATTCTTTTTGCAAAAAGACAAAGACCATCGCCGTCCCACCACAACATCTTGATCAGATCACCCCGCCGCCCTCGGAAAACAAACACATGACCCGAAAATGGATTCTCCTGAAGTGCCGTTTGCACCATTCCGCTCAGCCCGGTAAAGCCGCGACGAAGATCCGTTACGCCTGCGGCGATCCAGATGCGCGTTCCTGCCGGTAGCCCGATCATCCCGCTAGGCACTCGAGTACCGCGCGCAACGCCACCACGTCCACAGTTCCGGCGATGCGAAGTGTTCCTCTCGAAAGTTTTATCTCCATCGTCCCGACAGCCGATGGCGCAGACATACTGCCAACTCGCCTGCATTTACTCTCTGGAATGTCTGAAACGGTTACAGGTAGGAGCTTGCTGCTCTTGCCCAGTCGCCCTTCACGATACCTCTTGCGCCAGGCAAATACTTGGTTGGCGTTGATCGCATGTCGCTGCGCCACCCGGGCTACCGACGCGCCAGCACCCAAGGTCTCTTCAACGATTCGTCGTTTCTCTTCGACCGATCTCCGCCGCCTCTTTACGTGAGTAACAGTCTCAATGGTCCGCTGCTCGGAAGTGTCCATTTATCCCTCGTGGACACTTGTCGATGTGCCCACATCGGGCAGCATCCTTAATTACTCACACTTAGTCCAGACGGTTCATACCAGCCGCTTACCCTGTATACGCAGGACGACGGCGAAGAAACACGGGCGGCGCAGGGAGAATATCTTACGGCGCTGGGAGTGGCTACGCAGATGGTGCAGTGAAGTGTGGGCGCAGTTGTGGGTTGGGATTTGTGGGACGCCGCTCGGTAACCTACTGAAAGTAAATGGTGGGCCTGGGTGGACTTGAACCACCGACCTCGCCCTTATCAGCGGCGCGATAATCGATTTAAGGCGTTCCGAATCAGTGCGCTATTTAAGCAGTAACTCATTTAGATACAATATTATACGTACTGAATGCACGGTCATGCACGAACCTGCATGATCATGCAATTTTTACCCGGAAAGTTGGCAAATAGTTGGCAAAAGTGGAATAATCGGGCCGCAGGATGTTTGCGATTGAAGGGAGGTACTGCCCGTGGCGCGCACAGTCACTAGCAAGGAGCTTGGTAGCAGAACAGCACGAAGAACAATTCCTGTCGGCACTGTCGCCTGGATGCCTTTGTCGCAAGGCCGAGCTCTAGGATATAGGAAAGGAAGCAGAGGAGGAGTCTGGCTGGCGCGGTACAAAATTGAGGGTTTTCGCAAGGAAGAGAAGCTTGCGCTTGCAGATGACATTCTGGACGCTGAAGGCGCACGAATATTGGACTTTGGGCAGGCGCAAGAAAAAGCTCGAACTTGGTTTCTGACCGCGACAAGTCTGGCCACAGGGGAATATGTCAGTGACGGTCGCGGTTATACAGTGGATCAGTGCTGTTCAGATTATCTGAAGCATTTGCAGCGTCGGGGCGCTCCCGACTATCTTCATTCGAAATACGATCTAGACGCCTATGTGATTCCCAAGCTTGGAGCATTGCAGGTCACCAGGTTGACCCGCCCAAAACTCGAGCAGTGGCGCGCCGATGTCGCCGCAAGTCCACGGCGTACGAATCGAAAACGTGCCGACAAAAACGAACCATACATTCAGAGCGAAGAAGACCTCCGCAAGCGTCGATCCACTGCGAATAGAATTATGCGAAGGGTGCAGGCTGCGTTGAACCTGGCTCTCGAGGAAGGACGTGTTCATGCGAATCCAATGGCGTGGAGGGTATCGCCATTTGAAAACGTCGAGGTGGCGCGGGCAGTTTTCCTGAGTGATAAAGAGCAGCAGGCTTTTGTGAAGGCATGTGCAAAAGAGAAAGACTTTCAGCGGCTTGTTCGGGCAGGACTATACACAGGCGCGAGGTATGGAGAATTGGGCCGGTTGCATGTAGGCGATTTCAATGGTTCTGCGGCCACGCTTTTCATCGCGAAATCCAAGGGCGGTCAGCAGAGGCACGTACATCTCGACCCAGAGGCGGCACGATTCTTCCGGGAAGTCTGTACAGAGCGTGAGACGAGTGAGGTGATGTTCTTACGCGACAGTGGCGAACCATGGGCCAAAGACAGCCAAAAGAAACCAATGGGGCGCGCCTGCATCTCAGCCGGAATTAAGCGCTTCGGATTTCATCAATTGAGACACAGCGCGGCGAGCCGATGGATCACTCTGGGTGTTTCCTTGAAAGTTGTCGCGGAGCAATTGGGGCATGTAGACACCAAAATGGTCGAGCGATATTACGGGCACCTAGCGAGTAGTCACATAGCACAAACATTCAAGGCACTGCCCGGAGTCGGTTTGGACAAAGCGGCGAAGACCACGAAGACCACACGGAACACTATTATCCCAATGCCTAGCAAGCGCAGCCACCAAACCGCCCAAGTACCGTAGTATCGCCATTGTGCCTACCGGGTTAAGAAAATTGTTGCTACGACACATTGCACAATTTGTCTTGGGGGCACAGAGCTGGATTAGAACAGCGATTTCGAAATTGCCTCTGGAGGGCTGAGGATATGTGGGTCTTGAGAGCTTCCGGCTTCCCAGAGGGTGATGGAAATGTGGAACGCTGTCAGCCCTAACCTGACGGATTTGACCACCTAGTGCCGCACTAGGCAGTCATAACCGGTGACGACCAATAGGCAGTGGAGGCATTTGTCAAAATTCCTGTGCATGAAATGAATGTAACAGACAGATTTGTGTGACGTCCGTTTCTCTATCTTCGAGTTTTTAGACCGCCAGCTTTTCGCGGTCAGCAAGTAAGCGTTCAGCGGCATTCTTCTGCCGCCTCACATTGCGCATAAGGAAGGAGGTGAGTGCAAAGGGAAAGGGCGCTGATGGTTCCTTGGTCGCCCAGCATTCGGTGATCGCGTTCTTCAAGTCACTCCAATTTTCGCAAAGGAACTGGCGAGTAGATCCAGTTTCTTTCGACAGTTTAGGCACAGCCTGGAAGAGAGCTTCGCTGGAAGTGGTGAGGCAGAAGCCATGGACGTAGAATTCGAACTATGGCGTGGTCGATCGAGGACGTCGAGGACAGATTGCTGAACGGCAAGATTGGGAGCATCGCGATGGCTCCCCCTGCGATATTGGAAGCGATCAATCGGGCTGAACGCATGCTCGGTTCCGACTGGATTGCCTCAACCGGCTCCGCAAAGGGATTGGCTCCGACTATGGACATTGTCGGCACGGGGCTGCGCTTGGGCTATCTCGGCGGTATCGCACAATCCGAGAAACTGACCGAAGGTATTCGGCCAAGGAGTCGAGTGCAGACGCGGAATTGACCGCAGTCTATCTTTTTCGTTCGAGTGACCCCAGTGCAAGCGTAGAGCTTTATCCGGATGTCGGGACTCGTCGTGCCGACTTTCGCGTGCGGAGAAATTCAGAACCATGGACGACCGTCGAAGTGACGCAAGCGCTTGCCTCGAAAGAACAAGTCCGGGTCAAGGCTATTCTTCGGCGACTTACCGATTCTTTGCTAAACATCGATGTCCAATTTGTGTTGGAAATCCAGTTCAGGCGAGAACCCACAGATCAGGAAATTGAAACTCTTTGTGCGCACCTTCCGGGCTTTTGCAGGCTGCCGGGCCGACATAGCGCCGAGTTGGTAGACGCGATGGGGTTCATGTTTCGGGACGAGTCGGAGATCGGGTGGTTGCGATTTCATGAAATTCCGCAGCTCGCTGACACACCGATGATCGGTCTTGTCATGTTTCAGGGTGGTGGCCCCGGAGGTGGTCCGCATCATAAGTCGCGGTGCGTATCCCGTTTTCCGACACGAGGGCCGAGCGATTTTTCACCGATGAGTCCAAGCAACTACCCAAGGGCGGCCCAGGACTCATCATGATTTGTGGGCCCACGTCCAAGAATGAGGTGCGGGTATGGGACGCGCTCATTCAGCGGCGTTTTCAACCGAAGATGCATACGCGAGTTAGCGGGGTCTGCTTATTTGCGGGGGGCATGACGCCCGTCGGGGGATGTTATGACTGGCTGGTACGGGCGAGTCTGATCGCAAATCCCTATTCAGGGACATCGCTGCCCGATTGGATTCGCAACGCAATTAGATCAAAGAGTGGGCATCTCGAGGACACAAGATGATATGTCTATGAGGAAACCCTCGCGTTTGCATTGCTATTGGGCGGGACAAACAACAAGAGCTCAGGAAGATTTCTTCGTACGGGCGAGGAATTCGGCAACGTTCTGGGCTTTCCAAAGGAGTGCGGATGTAGGCGGATCCGTTCTACGATGTCGGGGTGCTTGGGGAAGAGGAGGTCTGGCCGGTAGTTTCCGGTGGCCATGGCCGCGAGAAAGGGTTCTTCGCGCTTGTGATCGAGGACTCCGGTGAGAATTGGTGTGGCGGCAGAAAGCATCGCCGCAGCTTGTCGTAGATCATCGGCTTTGAGGAGAGGGTATAGAAAACTATCGATTTCCTTCGTATCTATCTCGGAGACTCGCGCAATGTTGTATGTTCTGAAGTCACGGTCCATGGTGCTTGAGAAGAGGACCGAGAGTTTGCGGAGCGTGTCGGCGTCGTGAGGGAGACGGGATTGTGCGAAGCGGAAAAGGTCGTAGAGATCGCGAGGATGGCGCCCGTCGATCATGGCTTTGATCTTTCCCGCGAACAATTCCTCCGTAGCCAAAACCAGAAACGCGCAAGGCGGGGAATCCGCAAACGTGGCTGCCGGAAGGACTCGCGGCAGCAGAGCGCAGGCACGCATGAGGAAGTTGATTTCCACCTGAATGCGGTCCGTAGCACCGGAATGGTTGACGTAGATGAGGTGCCATTCGCGCAAGGCATAGTCATCGACGCCATTCTGTAGTTTGTATCCGAGGCCGGTGGTGATTTGTTCGACGGCCTTCACGATATCCGCACGGTCGGCCATCATTTCATCGCGTCCGATGTTGGCGATGTAGTTTAAGTCGATGTCCACCGAGAGCCGGGCCACGCCAAGGTAGAAAAGATTGAGCGCGGTTCCGCCTTTTGAGAACGAGTTTCCCGCGAAGGAAAGAATGTTTATGAAACTCGTTGAGAAGCTCCCGAAGGCGAAGTACTTTCTCGAGATTGCCGGCGTTAAAGCCGGTTGATTTGGCGGCGGCGGGAAATCCCGTGGAATCGAATTTCATGTTTGTATGGGACGTCCAGTAGGAGACGTGAGCGTTTCCGGCACCATCAGCTTCCACGCGGGCACCCAGCGGTTCCCGGGGCGCTTGGTTCCGAGGTACGCGACACCCGAAGGTAGATGGCGTTGGAACTTTTCTCGTGGTTTTCCACCAAAGAAAAGCCTGTCGGCATGGCGGTCGAGCAAGAATCCCAAACGCGAATATAACCACGGTTTGCGGAGGAGCTTCAGATATTTGAGCGCCGCATCGAAATCAAACGAGGGAAACATGGCGAGCGATTTATCCAGTTCTTCGCCGCCGCCGCCATAGTCGGGAAACATCAGGCAATCAACGAAAGAGCGTTCTCGCTCCGTAACCATCACGTGGTCGGAGCCCACTGTGACTTCAAAGAGCTTCTGTTGCAGGTTGTTGAGGACTCGCGGCGGCGCAACGCGGTGGTAGGTGACGTTGTCGAAAACGACGTCCTTCCGCGGACGGGCGGAGAAATAGTAGACCGTCTGGAAGACCTGGTTGGCGACGCCATGCCATTCGAGTGCGGAGTGGAAGCCGACGGCGGCGTCGTCACGAAGCGCGTCGGGGACACGGTGGCGATCGAGCGGTACGGCGGCCAGGGTTCCGGCGTAGACGCCATTTGCTAGCTTGCCGGTGCGACCCTGATGCCTGAGGCGATGCAGCATATTGAGGATGGAACGATTGTGCGAATCCTTGGCGTAGCGCTCACGGGCTTCCTTGAGCGTGAACAAGGGTGTCGATTGGGCGAATTGAGTGAAGGGAACGTGTACGTCCATCGCATTCTCACATACATTTGAAATATCACACTATTGATGTGTGTTATTGAAATCAAGTGAGAAAAACTGTCTCGCGTCATTCTCACTCAACTACATTATATCACACTTAAAGTGTGAGTTATGAACCGTGCATGAGAATGGCAAAAGCGCGTTGCCGCAACGCGAAAGTCCCCACAATCTAAAAAACTCCGCGTCGGAGCCAGGCCCGTAGCTCGGCTGCGGGTGGATAGCCCAATCTTGCGAGCTCGTTGCATATGTTTTCGAGGAGGTCCAAGGGTGCTGCCAACGGCGCCACACGCCGGACGACGTTCTCCACTCTATCCAGGTCATAGTCCGGCCTGGGAGTATTGAGGAGCACTTTCAGCAGGAGCTTAGCAGCCGCAGACGGATATTCTTGGGGAAATTGGCTCTCTTCCAGTTCGCGGAAGGAAACGAATGTTTCAATTCAAAGTCCGGGCTCTCCCATACCGCGTCAACAACCTCGGGGAAGCTCGGGCCTAGATGCAAACTCCATTCAACCATTTCCCCGAGTTCCTCTCGATCCAAGGGAAGCGGCGCTCCTGGAATTCTTTGTGCCCAGTAGGCTTTGATCCAACTCATCCAAGCGGTCTGCTTGGCTTCCGCGGGCAAAGGGCGCAGAACACGGCGGACGTGGGACGCCCAACTGATCCGGTCTTCACGCGCAGATGCCGCTATAAATCGATTCAACCAGCCCTGCGTCATGGGATTGACGGAACTTGCAAAAGCCAGTCCCGCGAGGTATTCCGCGAATCGGTCGCGGAGGCGACCCAAAGTTGCCATGTGAGCGAATGCTTTCTCGTAAAGGGGCACGAGGTACGGCACAAGGCTCTCCGTCTGGCGGCCCCAGGTAAGGAATCCATGGAAAGCTTGCACGGCGCGCTTGTCGTCCAGGGACCAATCGAATAGGGGGAGTACCTTTTCTTTAGCCCAGGCCTAAGCCACAGTCATCAGTAAATTGATCTGCGATGCCAAAAGCACGCGGCCGAGTTGCCCAGCGTAGGCAGGCTCCGACAAAACGGATTCAAGGACCTCACGGGTATGCAGCGGAATACCTTGCCATTGTTTACGCCAGCCGCCTTTCGCTCCCGGCCCAGCCAGGCGAGCCAGAAAAGAGTGATATTGCCAGCTGGATGATTGATAGCGAGTGCCAGCCACTCCGGCTCCTTTAGCTTCAGCTTCGGCGGTATTGCCCCGGCTTGGGCTACCGTTACAACCCACAACTTCTTCGACAGATCGAAAGCGAAAGGGAGACACGCACCGGGTATCGGGTGTGACGACCTTTTCATGGCTTCCTGAAGGAATGAAGCGAGGTCGTCGACAGAGAGTAGGTGCAGTTTTTCTGCGCCGTTCAGGAATGTCAGGAGTTCTTTCCATTGCTCATCGCTGAGTTCAGCTTTGCTCCAACCGAGGATAATGGATGACCAAAGGTCCGCCGTCCACGCATCGCGAGCTTCGAGTTCCGTGGCAAGCTCACGGCCCCATGCGAACCTACGTGTGGTCGCTTCAGCGACAGTTTGAAGAAGCCCGTCGCGGCTCGGCCCGAACGGAGTTTCTCCAACGAACGAAAGAAGGTACTCGACCTGGTCTTTCGGCGTTTTCGCAAGCAGGTCTTCCGCGGTGGCAGGGCTCTGTCTCCCGACCCACATCGGTCCTGACGCGACAATGTCGAGATCAGGGTGATCGCGTTTGCCGAATGCAGGGTGGGCTGCCTGTAAGGTATCCAAAGCGGCCTTGGCAAGGGCGCAGTTAGGATCGCTTTGGTATAGCCAGTAGACGAGGTTATAGGTCTCATAGGCAGCCGTTTCCTCGGTGCCTTCTCGAACGGGTTCGGGCCCTCGCAGAGCGCGTTCGATCACGCGCTTGCGGGATTCTTGGGACGCCAGCGGAAAGGCGCCCTGAAGCACCTGGAAAACTTCATGTTTCAGACCAAATTTGTAAAGAAGATCATGATCCAGCAGCCACGCCAATTTACTATCCGCACCGGTCCAGTGGGAACACATTGACACCGTGAAGATGCCAAGTCGCTTGAGCAAATAGGAATCGGCCATGAGCCACGAATCGGCCAGCGCATCGGCGCGCGGTGGTCGATGTTCCGCATTCCATTTCGCGACATCAAAAGCAGCGTCGATGAGAACGCCAAGGCCCTCGTGACGCTGGCCGTGATCGTGTTGTTCGATCATATCGCGTGAAAACGTTAACGCATCAAGTGGAGGATCGGTTTGATCGTCGGCCTGGCCGAGCCAGTACGCTCGTTGCAAGTGAGCGGTGATGATGGGTTCGAGTCTGTCGATCAGATGCGTGAGATTCGGCAACAGGAAGCGCGTCCAGAAATGGTTTAGCCAGAACCCACCGCCATTGGTAGCTATCTTGAACTTCACATCCTCATGTCGATCGAGTTCCTGGATTTCGCTCCAGAAATCGTTTTCGAGATGGAACTCCGGGCGGCTTAGATGGTCAAACAGTAGAATTGCAGCCGCGGTGTCATCGGGAAACGTCAGATTCGCGGCGATCATTTCCAGTAAGTCGGTGTTGGCGCCGGGCGGTAGGTGGTTCAATCGAACCGCTAACCACCGGCGGACTGTTTCAGCGGAAAGGCCATTTGAAGTCGCACGAAACAATTTGTGGGCAATCACAGTCCAGAAAAACGGACTTAAGAAATCTCCTTGCCTGCGCAGAGCACAGAAAGGCTTTCACCGACGTATTGACACTGGAATTGTTCTGCAAACCAGGGGGCGAGTTCCTGGTCGACTTCGGTGATAGTGGCGCGAGGGTCAAAAAGCCGCCGAAGAAGTTTCTTGTCCTCGACCCACTTCAGCCAAGCGACGGTTTTCGCGTGTCTGGTGAAAAAACGGGTTGTTGCCAACTCCGACAGAGCGGCTTCTATGTAGTCGCTTTCCTCGGGGTCGATGGGTGGAGGCAGCTCCACAATGGACTTAATCCGCTGCTCTTGTTCCAGCAACCCAAGTCGTGCTTGATTCGACCAGGCGGAGATTGCAGCTGGAAGGGCGGCATGGCGATCGCCGTCAGTGGCCAGTTTATAGGTAATAGGAATGATTCCGCGGTATGTCCAGTTGTCCTCCTGCCCTGGGACAGTAAGCGCGAAACGATTCTTCGCCGCGGCCGTTGCTGGGAGACCCCGCGCCAGGTAGTTCGTTCGCCGGATCGTTATGGCTGTACCCTACGAAGAGTACGGTGTACCTCTCGAAGAGCTTTTGGAGGAACACACGTGCCCAGCCTTCCGTGAGGTAGGCGCGTCCAAAGTCCGCGTCCGTCAAGACTAAACGCTCAAAAGGCTTGTCGACGCCACCGTGCAGGTACACGATACCGGTGAACGAGTCACCGAGAGGCAGCGCGGGTGCGTAGTGAATCTCGCATGGCTCGCTGTCCGGAAAGGTTAGGCGCGCGGCCGTCGAAAAATGCGGATCGAAATTGGTGGTCACTAACCGGATCGCATCGCCTGATCGGAAAAGCCGGAGCAGATCGGTATGCAGGCTAGTCGGTTTCGAGGCCGGATTCGTCAAAATCTTCCCCACCATCTGATGAACCTTCGTACCGCGGATCCGCCCGCATCCCAAGAAAACGGTCGATGGGTTCGTCTGGTTGGAGTGCTCGGTCACCACCGGCAACTCGATTCGCCAAGTCCTTGAAGTCAGGATAGTTTGAGGGCGGCGGAATGGACGACGCCCGCTCCAGCAAAAACAGCGAGGCAGCCCTGTTTCTGACTGGTGAGCAGCGATTCCGGAAAATCAAATTTGGGAAATGCGCACTGACTCCTCGCAACCTGTGCGTTGAACGGTACCGAGTGGCGGCGAAATAACAATCAGCGTGATCGCCCAAGGCCACGATGTAACAAGCAAGTGGATTTTCCCACGGAGTGGAGGAAGAGCGATACAAGGATCAGTCGGAGAGGCCATAGCGGGGTACACAAGCCCGTGGAGGCGCGGAAAGCGGCTGTGTGTTAGCTTGAGATTTCGTTCAACATCAATTCAGCCTGTTTGTTGTTTCGGTTGACCGATGAAGGCCATGGACCTAAGAATCTCTAGGACGGGAATGGCGATGCAAACGTTCCAGTGGCGACGGTTTTGGTATTCACGAGACTCTAAGCCAGCGCTCGATATGAAAGGATTCCTTGCGGATCCAGTGCGCCGGAAGCTGCCTCAACTCCGGAAGCGTGTTCCCCTCACAGCGTCGACGTTCTAACAAATCGCTGTATTGCGTTTACTTGGTGAACCGAGTTCCGGAAAATCGAGAACGATCGGTGCCGAAGGAATTGACCAAAGGAGTATCGAAGAGTTTGCCCACAGCAAAGGTGATGTCGTTCGGTGGATTGACCTTCGCGATTTCGACAACGGCGCAGGTCTGTCGGCAGCCTTAAGGAACGACCCAACAATCCAGAATTGGCGCAATAGTCAGGGTGCAAAACTGCACCTTTTCCTGGATAGCTTGGACGAATGCCGAATAGGCATTCCCATGATCTCGAACGTGCTCCCTCGCGAACTGCGGAGCCTCGGTGTGGAACGGCTGCTATTAAGGATTATCTGCCGGACAGCCGAGTGGCCCACGTTCCTCGAGATGGAGCTGCAAAAGTTGTATCAGGAGGAGCTGCTGAGTTCTACAACTTGCACCTCTTCGTGAAAGCGACGTTGAGGAGGCGGCGCGAGTTTTGGGTTTGGGACCCAGACAAAATTCTTGGGAAAAGTACGGGAGCTGAGCGCCGTCAGCTTCGCGCGCAAGCCTCCCACATTGTTATCGTTGCTCCAGCTTTTCTCCAGGGGCGAGTCGTGGCCCGCGACACAATGGGAGCTGTTTGAGAGCCAATGTCGAATTCTCTGCGAAGAATATAACCGATCTCGAATTGCGGCGCACAAGGCTTCGGACCTCAGTGCCGAACAATTGTTGGAAGTGGTTTCGAGAATCGCCGCTGGTTCTGTTTTGACGGATCGGCCAACGCTATGCATGGAACCGAATCTCGAGAGAGACGGACCGTCCGCGCTGCACAAATCCGAACTGTCCGGAGGTGAGGAGATCGTCGGAAACAATGCCTTTGCGGTTGGAGAGCCAGAAATCACACAGGCACTCGAGACTGGCCTATTCGTGGCCGCTGGCCCCGGTTTGCTTTGGTGGGAAACCAGAAACTTGGCGGAGTTCCTGGCGGCACGATATCTCATCCGCCGCGAACCACCTGCGAAGAAGATTCTAAGCGTCATTTGCCACCCGCGAGACGCCAATCGCAAGCTGATACCACAGCTACACAATCTTGCAGTCTGGTTGGCGGAACGCCGTGAAGACATATTTGGCCACATCGCTGTGCGCGAAGTCGAAGTCTTGATGGCTATGGACGCGACAGCTTTAACCGATATTCGTAGAGAGATTATCGTCGAGGAGATGCTGAAGCAGGCTGCAGCCGCTCAGCTCCAACTGCGGTTCGGAGGACACTGGCGGTATGGCGCACTGGGGCATCCAGGAATTGTCGAAAGAGTACGTCGAACTCTGTGGTCCGATGAGGCTTCGATTGAGGCAAGAATCGTGGCTTGTGAGCTTGCTCTCGCCTGTGGTTTGCGGGACCTCGCACGAGATTTTCAGCGGCTGGGACTGGACGACGCGACGCCGCGAGCGGTAAAAATTCTCGCAA
>CAVPXU010000005.1:0-1934545 GCA_963709705.1 Candidatus Acidiferrales bacterium | reverse complement strand
TGTTTTGGCAGTCCCCGCAGTCTTGGAAGTTACTGTAAAGCCCAATCACGACAGATTGACACCGTAGAGGGGGGGTCGGACTGCGACGATAGACGTTTTCGGAATTAAATCGCCTTGGAAGCCCCGAGGGCCTGGGAAGAAGATTGCACCGCGGTTGAAGGTTAGCAAGAAGAAGGCAATATATCTGCTGGCCTTTTGCTGGCCAATCGACTGCAAATGAGATGTTTCGGGTGCAAATGAGAACCGCTAACTCGAACAAAATACGTGTACAGCAGCGAGCAAGGACAGGGTTGGTAAAATTAGCAAACCGCCGCATTCGGCCGCTCTGCCACCTCTCCGGTGTTTGCTTTGAATAGCTTACCACACTGATGTACTAAATTTGGTGCACTCTTGGTGCATTCTGGTTCACCAAGTCTACCGTAGCCTCGAGCTTTTTCATCGCTGTGACGACGGCAGGGTCGAACGCCTTGATATAGCGATCCTTCGTGACACGCGACTTTGCATGACGCAGAACGCGCTGGACGATCCTCTCATCCGCGCCCAGTTCATACAGGTTCGAAGCGATGCCACGACGGAAGCCGTGCCATCCGTACCAGTCGATTTCGAGACTTTCGATGACCGGACGGACGACTCGTTGAGCCACTTTGTCGAAGTCCATGTGCTGACCCGCGCCCGAGAAACATCACACCCGATTGCGGATCTCCGATGGAGCTTCGATACGTATTCAGAATTTCCGCCAACTGTTGAATAACCGGGACGGGCTTCGCGCTTGCGCGTGTCTTCGGCTGGTTCACGACAGTCTTCCAGAGGTCTCCACCCTTGCGTTTTGTGCCAGCACGGGATTGCCGGATGTCCCTATAATAGGAACCCACCCGACACATCGATGTCTTGGGCAGTGACCCACCCGAAATTATCGGACAGCAAGTCGACGATGACCTTTGCCACGTCTTGCGGCGTACCAATTCGTCCGAGGGCAGTTTGATCCGCCAGCGGTTTGATGTACTCAGGGTGTTTGTCGAAGACTCCGTTTCCGATATTGCTATGAATCGGGCCTGGGGAAACTGCGTTCACGCGTATCTGTCGTGACGCGAATTCTTTGGCCAGATAACGCGTCTAGGATGACAATGCCGCCTTCGATGGACCGTACGCAGAATATCCCGGAGGAGCAATTCTGCTCGATGTGCTTGAATTGTTGACGATTGCGCCTCCATCTTCCATGAACGTGACCAATTCTTGCGTTAAGAAATATGGTCCCTTAAAGTTCGTGTCGAATATCTGGTTGAAGTAATCCTCGGTCACATCGGTGAACATCATTCCGCCGCCAATACCGCCGTTATTCACGAGGTAGTCGTACGTCTTTCTTTCCCAGATTTCGTCCAATGTATGCTTGGCAAGATGCGCGAAGTCTTTGAAAGACGACTTCTGGCTCAGATCGAGCTTCATCGCTGCGGCCCGGACCGCACCTTGTTGTTCGATTTCGAGGACGAGAGCGTCGGCTCCCTTTTTGTCGGAGTTGTAGGTGAGAATGACCCCGATTCCGCGTTTTGCAAGTTCCAGTGCAGTGCTTTTCCCGATTCCGTTACTTCCGCCTGTGACAACTGCTACTTTCTTATTCATTGCTCCTCCTTGAGGCAGTCGTTCTAGTGACAAGCTTGGAGGGTTTTCGATTCCAACTGAAGACCGGATCGTGCCAATTCATTGCCTAAAAGTGCAGTTGCGCGTGGAGGGGAAATGGAGATTCGGCTATTGAACGCGAGCGGACAATGCCCAAAATGGCCTTGCGTGCTATAACGAGAGAATGCGGGACGCACTAGACGAAATCGCTCGTCTGGCTGATAAGGCTACAACCGCGCCTACAGCTACCGAACTGCCCGGAGTCCTTACCATCAAGGGTGAGGTGCCGGAACATCAACTCGCGGCGATTTATGAACCCATGATTGGGTTTATTGTTCAGGGAAGAAAAACGATTTCGATTAGTGGCGACGTCGTAGAATTGATAGCTCCGGCTTATTTTGTGGTTCCCACCGATCTTCCTGCGACCGGACGCGTGCATCAAGGCCCCAATGGGCTTCCGTATTTATCAGTAGCTCTTCGGCTGAACCACAATGCCCTTGTGGATTTGCTGAAAGACCTTCCCCACGATTTCTCGAACGCGAAAAATTCCATGCAATTCTCCGCTTGTCCTGCCACGACGGAATTTGTCGACTCGTGGCTACGAATGCTGCGCCTTCTGCGGACGCCAGAACATATTCCGGCACTTGGTCCGGTCTATGAACGCGAAATTCTGTATCGGGTGCTTCTTGGTCCACAGGGATGGCGTCTACGAGAGATCTGCTCTTCGGGAGGAAAGGCCGCCGGTATACGGCATGCGATTCAGTGGATCCGGGAAAACTATGGCAAAACGATCGATGTAAAAAGAATCGCGGCAAAGGCGGCGATGGGCATCACCACTTTCCATCGTCGATTTAAGCAGGTCACTGGCTTGAGCCCCATCCAGTTTCAAAAACAGTTGAGACTACTTCAGGCGAGAAAGCTTTTGGCGTTCAGCGGTCACTCCGTCTCAGACGCCGCCTATACGGTTGGCTATGAGAGCCCTTCGCAGTTCAACCGCGAATATTCGAGATTCTTCGGCGCACCACCAGCTCGTGATGCCTCGAGGGTGAGGCAGAGTGCTTAGAGGTAATGTGCCTCAATGGCAGCGAAACGAGCCAAGTTCTGGCGCACTCTTGGTTAGCCACATGCGCACATATTCGAACTGTTTTAATTGACGGTATGGTCAACAATTGCTTGAATACAAAGAACCGCGAGGCCTGAATGGATAATGGCAAACTGCAAGCTGTCCGGCCTGCTGCCCGCGCAGCATTCGAACAGGTTCAAACGACTATGAACGGTGTGGTCCGCCGCCAGTGGTGGCTCTCGTCTTCGGCGGTGCTGGTGATGTTGATCCTGACAGTGGGTATTGCATCGTTCGCATTTCCCGGCCTGCTGTCCGAGCAGAAAGAGTTCTATGCACTTAATCTGAACCTGGCTGTGAGGGGTCTGGTCGGACTCGTTTTACTCTTCAACATTTATACGATTTACCAGCAGTGGCAAATTCATCGAATCCAATTCGAACTCCGCAAGCAAATCGGCGCCTTTGACAGGCTAGAAGATCGCACGGAGCAAGTTTATAAAATAGCGGCGCTTGATTGCCTGACGGGACTCTACAACCGGCAATCCGGAGAGCAGCGTCTTGCCGAGGAAATCTCCAGGTCACAGCGGCACGCGAGACCACTGACGATCCTTATGCTGGACTTAAATGGACTGAAACAAATTAACGATACTTTCGGACACCCGGCGGGCGACCTGACGCTCCGATGCTTTGCGGAGCGATTGCAGAGCGCGATTCGGGGTTCGGATGTTCCGATTCGCCTGGGCGGAGACGAATTTCTGGTTCTGTTGCCCGAATGCAAAGGCAGCGAGGTGCAAATCGTACTGAATCGATTGAACGGGATTGCCGCGGACGTTGACGGACGCAAAATTCCCATTGGGTTTGCAGTGGGATGGACCGATTATGTGCCTGGAGAATCTTCCCAGACGTTGATGAAACGCGTAGATACAGCGCTGTACGCCGACAAACGCGTTGCCAAAGGAAATTGCAAGGCCCGCGAAGAAATCAGCGCCGGAAATGGCGGGGTCATATAAACAAACGCCCACTTGGCGACCCGTTGGCGACTTATTCGAAACTGCCAGTTACGCCCTGGAATCCGTGACGCGCCTGTTTAAGCAGCCACTTCATCACACGGGCCGCATCGTAGCAGTATGCGACGTTGTATCCAAGCGTTGAGAAACAGTGGGGCTCGCAGCCTTTCTTCATTTCGGCCAGTTGCTTGAGGTCGAACTTCTGATTTTCCACCGTGCCCCAGTCGTAATTCGCGTTATACATGGGGAAGCAGGGCGCGAGTGTTCCGTCTGTGCGGACGATCAGCCAGTTTTGACCGGCCCGGCAACCCCAATGCTCGCCGACTCCACGCATGAACCCCTTCATGTTTTGCAAGCGTGGAATGGAATCGACCATTTTGTATCCCTGGCGTTGCTTGTCGATGAGCCAGTCCAGCAGATCATCGACCATGGGAAAATCTTCCGGGCGAATGTAGGTGTCGTTCTCGTGTAGATGCTTGAAGTGGGACTGCTCCATCATGGGAGCTTCGTTGATGTGGAAAGTGAGAGAAATTCCATGGTCGTGGGCGATCTCCACCAGTTGCTTGACGTCCTCAATATTGGTGCGACAAATATTTGTGTTGAAGAAGACTGTATAGCCATAGCGGTATTGGCGCCTCACCAGGTAATCGAAATACGAGCTGACGTGCTCAAATGCTTTCGGGAGGCCGGGCTTTTCCTTGATCGCGTCGACGGCGAAGTTAATCGTGGCGATTCCCGCGTCGGCGAGGCGATCGGTTACTTCCGGTCGAAGCAGTCGTGCATTGGTCGCCAGATAGACCCAGAAATCCTTTTTCGCAGCATAGTATATGACCTTATGCACAAAATCAGGGCGCAGCAAGGGCTCCCCGCCCGTAGGAGCCAACACACGGCAGGGAGTTGATTCCAGCCAGTCGATGGCGCGACGCGCATTTTCCTCGGTCATCCCCTTCACGCGATTATCGTAGGACCAGCAGTAGTGGCAATCGAGATTGCATTTCCACTCGGTGAATAGATAGGCGATGATCGGCTGGAAATCTCCCGGCAGAATGCGTGATTTGAAGTAAGGCGTCATCCACCCTCGCATGGTTTGGAGAATGCGAGAAACGGGCCATTGTCTTTTGCCAGTGTGCAACACGTGATCGTGAGCGGCGATGTCGGCCAGGTCCAGTTCGTGGAGAAGTTCCGGGTGCTGAGGAAAGACGGGATCGGGGAGTGCCACGGGCTCCTTTGAAGAGTGAGGTGACGGACGCTGCGAAGGTTGCTGAAGCAGATTATGTAATGGAACGTCGAGGCGAAAAGGCTGAGAGGGGACCGTTGGGAGCGCTTGATCCAGTGGCGACATGAGTAGACCTCAACTTTGTTTAGGATGGCCGGACGCGCTTGGTCCATAACCCGAGCAAAAAAACGCCTGTGCTCTTCTTGATCTTTCGCACCTCCTACAGCGAACACTGTAGCTGAAGAAGGCAAAAGGCGTCCCCGGCAACAAATGTTGGATAAATGGACATGCAGAACAGATACATCGGAATTCGAAAAAATCTGAAAAAGTAGGGGTCTGACGGGAAAATTTCCCTGCGCCCAATTCGGCTGCAGACGCATCATAGTGTGGATAAACGGCTGTGAAGATGCCGGCATGGGGTGTGCAAAGGGGTAAGCAAATGAGGCTGCCGTGGGATGGGTTCAATTCAAATCCTGGTTGAAGTTAACGTTGCCCGCGCTGGGCGGAGTCGGCCTGTTTATTTCGGCGTTTATCGATTCCTCTTTCATCCCGCTTCCCTTGGTGACGGATTTGATACTTATAGAACTTTCCAGCCGTCATCCGGTGCGTATGCCGTACTACGCCGCGATGGCTGCGCTTGGGTCGCTGGGGGGATGCATCTGGATTTACTGGCTGGCCCGGAAAGGCGGGCAAGCTTACTATCGCAAGACGCAGGAAAACGCACCCGGCAAGATTCGAAAACTAATACAAAGCTATCCGATGGCGAGCGTTTTTTTTCCCGCGGTTGCGCCGTTTCCCGTGCCGTTTAAACCTTTTGTGATTGCCCAAGGCGTTTTTCAAGTGCCCTTTGTGACGTTTGTGATTGGCACCGTTGCTGGCCGTGGCTTGTTGTTCTTCTTCGAGGGATTCCTGGGAGCCCGCTACGGAATGGCAGCAAAGGAATTCATAGTGAACCAGAAGTGGGCTTCCATTGCGCTTGCCGTCGGGCTGGTTCTGGGTTTCCTTGCGATTCGCCGGTTGCCCGTGTTCCGGCGGACGGAGATCTCTCAAACAAATTGAAGGTCGCGAACGCGGCGTTCCAGCTCTCGCGCCATCTCGTTAGCGTCCAAATCGGATTCGAATCGCACCGGAGAGCCTATTGTGACTTGCACGTGACCGGGTCGCGCGAAAATGCGCTCTTGCCGCTTCAGGTCAAACAGCCCGTGCAAGTACATGGGAACGATGGGAATGTTCAACTGCTTGGAGAGCAGGCCGATTCCCGAGCGAAAAGCCATCATATGTCCATCCTCAGTTGTTTTGCCTTCGGGAAAAACCAAGACACTCCAGCCGCGGTCGCCAAGGTCGCCCGCGAAGGTAAAGCTTTGGAGAAATCCCGATTGCTGCGGCAGCGGGAAAACGTTGAAGAGACTTAAGGCGAGAAAATATCTGAGACGCTCCAGGGAATGCTCGAAAAACTTCAGGTCACTTGAGGGACGCCGCATTCTTGCGAGTCTTTCACCTCCCATAGCGGTGGCAAGGCGGTTTCGGAGCTTGGCGGGGAGCGCGGGAAGGATCCAAGCGATGTCGAGATAGGTCACGTGATTGGAGATCACGAGGACCGGTCCGCGTAGCCCGCGGAGATTTTCGCGACCGCGAATGCGAGGAGCGGCGAGAAGATAAGTCGCAGGCCATGCAAGCGAGTAATAAACGCCAAGACGCATAGCAGTCGTGAGCCAATTTTGTGGCCACGTGGGGTAGACGTGCTGAATCGTAGGAGGAGTGCCTTGAGCCAGGAGCTTTTCGAGTTGGCCTACCGTTGCGACATCCTGAAACCGAGTCTCATTCAGGTCCACCTGATGACGTTCTTCCAAAACGCTCATAAGCTCAACGCGATCGAGCGAACTGAGATGTAAATCTGTCTCCAGATTGGCGTCCTTGGAGCCCAGTTGGACAGGCCGGCCCGTGATTCGCGTAATCAGCCCTGTAAGAGAGTCAGCGGCGACGGCGTTTTGTGGCGTGCCACGCTTCGCATGTTGGACTGCATCGCGAATGCGGGGAAGAACAGGTTTCTGCGTCGGCGTGCGCGGGAAATCGGGCTCGGGCCAGACAAACCATTGGTGCATTCTCTGATACTCAGCCAGAGATTGATTGGCGGCTTCGATCACTGTGGCTGCGTCGCTGGCGGAGCCGTTCAACAAGAGCACGGCGCAGGGCTCAGCATTGCCGTCTCTTTCAAGTCCGATTACGACACAATCGCGAACGCCAGCCTGAGGTCGTAGAGCTTTCTCCAGATCCTCCGGGTAGATATTCATACCAGCGGGAGTGACGATCACATTTTTTTGCCGGCCTTTAAAGTACAGGCGGCCATTGTCATCCTTTTCCGCGACATCGCCCGTTCGGAACCATCCGTCAGGTTCAGCTATGGAGAGAGTTTCTCCATTCTGCCGGTAGGCCGTGGCAACGTTCTCTCCGCGCACCAAAATTTCTCCATTGTCGTCGACGCGGACTTCCATGCCAGGAAACACTTTGCCGATTGATCCTCTGGCGGAACGGAATGGATGATTCAGACTGATGAGGGAAGTGGTTTCTGTCATGCCGTATCCTTGAATAACGGCGAATCCCAGGCGATTCCAGAAGGTTTCGGCCTGCTGCGGGAGCGCGGCGCCGCCAGAAATGAAGGCCCAAAATTTCCAGCCGAGACGCGAGTGGATACGGCGGAATCGCCACCAGCGGCGAAGAAAATGCTTACCTTCTGCTTGAACGAGATCCTTTCGAAACTGATCTATTTCCCCATCGCGTTCCCGCTCACGTTCGATCTCACGTTGCAGCGATTCAATGAAACGAGGGACCGCGACCAGGACGGAGACGCGCTCGCGCCGGATAGTGTCCACGAACTCCGCAGGACGGAGCGAGTCAAGGAAAACAACCGTGCCCGTGAGCATAGGGGGGATGAACACGCCGAGCATCTGGCCGAAGACGTGACTGAGCGGAAGCAGATTCAAGAAGCGCAATGGGTGTACAAGTTTTTCATAACGGAGATATTTCTGGATCTCGATCTGCAGAGGCGCAATGTTTGCAAGTACGTTTCCGTGCGAAATGACAACGCCACGAGGCTCCGCCGTGGTGCCGGAAGTGAAGATAATCTCTAACGTGTCTTTGCGCGACAGTTGCGGCGAGGGGTAGGGGGACGAATCGTGCTGTGCCGTAACAGCCGATACGGACTCCAAGGTGATGGACGGGGGCGCTAAACATCGTTTATGCACACGGGACTGAAAGACGAGTTTCGCATTCACTTCTTGTGCCACCCGGCATGCGAACTCCACCGGGGAAGCGTGGTCGATGGGCACGACGATAACGCCGCGAAGCAGGCACCCCAGAAATACGACGATCCACTCCGCGGAGTTTTCACCCCACAAGAGAACCGCATCGCCCTTTGCGATGCCCCGGGTTTCGAGTTCTCTGGCGACGCGGTTTGCCTCTGCGGCGATCCGCGCATAAGTCCAACTCTCCATGCGATAGCCGCGCCGCTGGCGGACGGCTATTTCGTCGCCATGTGCGGCGTAGGTTTGGACAAAATTAAGTAGTGACTCCACAGGCATCCCGGACATCTATTTTCCCAGAAGTTGAGCAGCTTCCGTCATATCAGTAGCCCCATGAACTTTGATAAGGTTTGCTTGTGGCGGGATACACAGAAAGAATCTTGATTATCGGCGCAGGAATCTCAGGCCTGAGTTGTGCCTATCGGCTCAGGCAATTGGGAATTCGTTCGCTCGTCCTGGAAGCCAAGGAACGAGCAGGGGGCGTGATTGCGACCATTCGCCGAAATGGATTTTTGTTCGAAGCCGGCCCGCAGTGCCCGCGATTTCCGGCTTCGGTGTGGCGACTGGTGCGCGATCTGGGTCTCGAGAGCAAATTTGTAGCAGGCGATCCGAAAGCCAAACGATATATTTTGCGGCACGGCCGATTGCACCCCGCGCCATTCTCACCGGGAGGATTAGTTGCGACGCGGTTGCTGGGGCTTGGATCCAAGTTCAGAATCCTCACCGAAGTCTTCCGCTCTTCCCGCCCCCCTCTCCACGAGGAAAGTTTGGCCGCGTTTGTTCAGCGGAAGTTCGGAACTGAAGTTTTGGACAATCTGGTCGACCCCCTTATCGCCACGATCTTTCTGGGCGACGCTTACAAGATGGGCATGGCGAGCGCGTTTCCAGCGTTAGTGGAATGGGAGCGTAATCAGAAAAGTCTTATACGGGGTGCGATTCGAGCGCGTAATTCCAAGCGAAACGTGAGGAAGGTCGACGAGTCGCCCACTGGTTCGGGTACAAACGGAAACCGGGTCGCCTTGCACGTCACCGATGCTCTTCCATCGCTTGGTTCGTTCAGGACAGGGATGGGGACATTGCCGGAAAGGCTCGCGGAGGAGCTCCAGCCGGAGATCAGGTACAGCGCGGAGATCAGATCGGTGGCGCGATTGGAAAATAACGGCGGCGCCTCAAAGGAGGGATGGGAAATAAGTTTGGCCAGCGGCGATAAAATCACAGCGGAAAAGTTGGTGCTGGCAGTACCGGCGTATGTTGCTGCACAACTTCTTGTAAGCAGCGCGCCGCAACTTGCGCGATCCCTCCAGGCGATCGAGTATGCACCGATGTGTGCTGTATCTTCTGCGTACGACCGTTCTCAGGTAGCCCATGCGCTGGATGGATTTGGTTTCATGGTCCCGCGGCGGGAAGGATTACAGACGATTTGCACATTTTGGAATTCTTCTCTATTTCCGCAGCGCGCACCCGAGGACAAAGTATCAATGACCAGCTTCGCCAGGACCGAGGCGAGCAGCGAAGAGTGTGCGCAGATTGTGGAGG
Source organism: Candidatus Acidiferrales bacterium (assembly GCA_963709705.1). GTDB lineage: Bacteria > Acidobacteriota > Terriglobia > Acidiferrales > UBA7541 > Acidiferrum. The sequence continues at coordinate 1,924,813 of CAVPXU010000005.1, read as the reverse complement.
CGGAAAACGCTAAAACATTGGGAATCGCGGGGGGACCTGTGGACCGTTTGGTTTGGAGGGATGCGCAGGCGCTGCCGCAATATAATGTTGGACATGCGCAGCGAGTAACGGAGATTGGCGGCATTTTGCGCACTGTTCCCAACCTATATCTCGCGGGGAATTTCCTAAGGGGCCGATCGATCGGCGACTGCGTCGAAGTTGCGATGCGCGTCGCGGAGGGAGTGCACAATCATCTTCAAAGCAACGTCATCCAAACGAGTGAAGATTTTGTTGAGGAGCCGCGGAGTTGATTCAAATACTAGCTTGGCTTTCTGGCACAGCATTACTTGCGGGGTTGGCGGGCGCGGTTTACCAGGCTTTGGGGACGCGCAGTGACCGCAAAAGGTTTCCGCCACCAGGCAGATTGGTTGACCTCGGGAGCCATCGATTACACCTTCTTGAATCGGGTGGTGGCGGCCCGACGATTTTGTTGGAAGCGGGACTAATGTCGACCGTGCTGAGCTGGAGTGAGCTCCAGCGCGAATTGTCCGGCTCGTTTCGCGTGGTGAGCTATGACCGGGCAGGGCTGGGTTGGAGCGATTTGGGTCCAATGCCGCGAACAGCCGAGCGCATTGTCAATGAGCTGCATACGTTGCTGGAGCAGGCGGCGATACCGCCTCCCTACATCCTGGTGGGCCATTCCTTCGGGGGATTGACGATGCCGCTGTATGCTGCGCAGTACCCGAAGGAAGTGGCGGGGATGGTGCTGGTTGATCCCGTTGCGGCGGCGGAATGGAATCCGCCTTCAGAACATGACAGGAAACTCACGCGCATCGGGACCAAGGTGTGCCGTCGCGCGGCAATCCTCTCACGCATCGGAATCATTCGTTTCGTCGCATTTCTTCTGACCACCAATGTTGCAAAGAAACCGGCGAGCATTCTGGTGCGCCTTATCAGCCGAGGATCGCCCGCCGAATCCGGGTCGGTTTCGAGTCCTTGGTTTGCCGCGCTGCCCGCAAACGAACGAGCAATGGCATCGGTGTTCTGGATTCAGCCGAAGTTTGCTTTGACGATCGCCAGCCAATTGGAAACCCTGCCTGTGAGTGCGGCGCGTGTGGGACAACGTGGCACCTTTTGCGATAAGCCGGTGATAATTCTGTCAGCGAGTACCGCGCCTGAGGATCGCCGTAACGAACATGCGGCAATGGCCGGACGCCTGCCGTTAGGTGAGTACGTCTTAGCGGGGAACAGCAATCACTGGATCATGCAGGAAGAACCAGACCTGGTGGTCGGCGCGATCAAGAAGGTGGCAAAATTTTCGAGAACGGAATTAACCAGCGAGTGCCGCTCCGATGATGATGTAAAAGATAGCGTCGCCAAAAACTTATAGCGGCTATTCGAAGTTTGAGCTTGCAAGGTTTTGGGCTGTATGGAAGATTTGCTTTTCATTCCGACCCGGTCTCTCTGCGATGGTCGAAAGTTTCCTACTTTGCTTCCGGCGGCTTGCATCTTTCTCCTTATTACACCTTGCAGGAGCTATGTTCGAGGGTGACAGAGGTCGATGAACTTCGAAACCGACAAAGTACTCGCTGAGGAACAAACACCACGGCAGCGTCAACCATTTTCCCGGCAGCACTTCCTGGCGGGAGGCGCGGCCTGCTGGCTGAGTGCATGCGCCGGGGTACGCGCGTTGGGGGCGGCTGCGCCCAACCGGTTGCTGACGATTGCTTTTGGGTGGGTGCCTAACAGTGAGTATGCGGACATCTTCGTCGCCATGGAGAAGCAACACTTCGCCGACGCTGGGCTGTCCATCAAATATTTGGGCGGCGGACCAAACGCGCCAGTTTCGCTGGTGACGCTGGCGGCAGGGCAGGCGGATATTGCGGGTACAAGCTGGCTGCAGCTTCTGGATGCGCAGGCACATGGAAATGACTTTGTGATCATCGCCTCGATGGTGCCGGTCACTCCCGAAGGGCTGATCTCGCTGCCGCGCAGACCTGTATTGAAGCCTGCCGATCTTCCCGGCACGCGTTTTTTGGTGCAGGGACCGTCGGAGCGCGATGTTCTCGACGCTGTCTTCAAAATCAATCGTCTGTCGCCCGAGCGCCGCTACATTCCCGCTGGATATTCCCCGGACGCGCTGCTGGCTGGCGCGGGAGATGCGTATTTCTGTTTTGTCACCAATCAGCCAGTCATTTTTGAAGACATGCACCTGAAACCGGGCAAGGACTTTTTTGTTGCTCGCATGGACCAGTTCGGCTATCGAGTTCCGTCGCAATTGCTTGTGGTAGATCGTAAACGGCTTTCAGCGGAGCGCGCGACGTTTGTGGGCTTTCTGCATGCGCTCCTGCAAGGCTACATCGACAACAAAAAGGATCCAGCTTATGGGGCATCTCTGGTCGTTTCGAAATATGGTCGCGATTTCGGGTTTTCACTTCACCAGCAAACGCGTTTGAATGAGCTCCAGCTGGAACTGGAGAAGGTGCCCGGGTCGCGTGGGCCTTACTGGATCAGCGATGAGCAACTCCGCGGTCCAATGTATGATGTGGCGCGAGCCACGGGTCGCAGCAACCTGCCGGACCCCGCGCGGATTATGGACATGAGCCTTCTCGCCGAAGCTTATAAGGGATTGACCTTGTAATTTCCGCCGGCGCGCAATCTATATCATGGACTGAAGATGGGAGCTTGGGGCGCAATGGGAGTGTGTGACATCGATCTGCTCTTTAGTGACGTTCAGACGGTCAGTGTCGATGGGCGTACGGTGATAAAAGACCGCCAGCTCCTTGCAGTGGATCTGGTTCCCATGTGCGAGCGTGCGACGGAACGGTATGCTCTGATCATGGGGCGTTTCGACAAGGCGATTGGATGAGCGGAGCCGGGATTGAGATCCACGATCTGACGAAGAGCTATTCTCCGCGGCGGGGCGTGACGGTCGAAGCCATCCGGCGGATGGACCTAACCGTAATCGCGGGAGAGTTCCTGGCCATCGTGGGTCCATCGGGATGCGGCAAGAGCACGCTGCTGCATTTGGTCGCGGGCCTTGAGCAACCGACCAGCGGGACAGTGCGCATCGGTGGCGCGGCGCCGGAAGAATTGGTGCGACGCCATCGTTTGGGAGTCGCGTTTCAGGACGCGGCGCTTTTGCCGTGGCTTTCGTTGGAGGCTAATCTCGCGCTGCCGTTTAAGTTGGCTGGAATACCAGTGAATCACGAGCGCGTGCAGGGACTGATTGAACTGGTGGGGCTGAAGGGATTTGAGCGCACGCGGCCCGCTCACCTGTCCGGGGGCATGCGCCAACGCGCGGCGATTGCGCGATCGCTTTGCCTGGAGCCTGACGTTTTGCTTCTGGACGAACCTTTCGGGGCACTCGACGCGGTAACCCGGCGAAGACTCAACATTGAACTGGAGCGCATCTGGAGCGATCGGGCGATCACAACTTTGCTGGTCACGCACTCTGTTGAAGAGGCATTATTCCTGTCCGATCGCACTATCGTTATGAAAAGTCCGGGCGCCATCGCTGAGATAGTGCAAGTTCCGTTTTCGCGGCCGCGCTCATCGGAGCTTTTGCGGCGCGAGGAATTCCATGGCCTGACGGACCAGATCACTGTCTGGCTGGAACGTTAGGGAGCAGGGCCAATGGAGAGAGCGAAAAACCAACCTGCCGCGAATCTTGGATACGCGGTTTTGGGTCTGGCATTATTTTTCGCCGCATGGCAGTGGGCCGGAAAAGCGGGAATCGCCGGGCCCGTGATGCCAGCGCTCAGCGATGTGGCAGCAACTCTGTTCCAGCCGGAAACCTTGTCTTTGCTCGGGCGCGCTGCGATGCACACGCTCGCGTCGGCCGCGAAAGGGTTGTTTTTCGGCGGATCGCTGGCGGTGCTGCTGGCAGTTGCGATGCGTCTATTGCCGCCACTGCGGCCAGGTCTCGATCGTCTGGCGATTCTCGTGAACGCCACGCCGCCGATCGCGATTGGGCCCATCCTTATCGTCGTGTTCAGCCGGGAGCAAACGCCTGCGCTACTGGCAGGAATTCAGGTGTTTTTTCTTTTTTATGTTGCGGCCGCGTCGGGCTTGGCTGCAGCTTCTCCAGCACTGCGCCGGGTGATGACCGCGTTTGGAGCGAGCAAAGGGAAACGCCTGCTTTACTTGGAGCTGCCGGCGGCCTTGCCACACCTTGCCAGCGGACTGAAAGCCGCGGTGTCCGCGTCGTTCATTGGCGCCATTCTGGGGGAGTGGTTCGGTGCTCCGCAGGGACTTGGCCTGGTTATTTTGAATGCAATGCAGAATTTTCAGATACCGCTGATGTGGGCAGCCGTTACGGTGGCAGCCGCGTTGTCGTTAGCCGCGTTCTTGATAGCGGCGGGCCTCGAGAAAATTGTGTCGCAGAGGTTCGGCAAATGAAGCGTTTGATTTCTGAAACATGGGCCATCGTCCTTCTGCTGGTGGCGTGGAGCTTATGGGTCCGTCACAGCGGACTCAATGGAATCGTCATTGTCACGCCCCTGGCTGTGGCGCGCGAACTGCTGCACAACCCGTCGCAATATCTGCAACCAGCCTTGCATACGACCGCTGTTGCCCTGTTCGGCATTGCGGCGGGACTTATTTGCGGACTGTTCTTGGCGATGGTCACTTGGATGTCGAGGGTTCTTGCCGGGCTCAGCATTCCGCTGGCCCTGCTGTTAACCACCGTTCCGGTGGTTTGTCTTATTCCGATACTGACTCGGATATTCGGGTATGACGATCGAACCGTGTTTGTCACGGTGATTATTTTGTGTTTTCTTCCGGCATTTGTTTTTGCGAGCGCCGGCCTCAGGGCGTTGCCGCCCATGGCCGAAGAATACTTTTTCGTGCAAGGCGCGGGACGCTGGAACCGGCTGCGGCGGTTGGCTCTGCCGGCTGCGATGCCGCGTCTTGCGGTAGCACTCCGAGTGCTCTCGGTACAGAGTGTCCTCGCGGCGCTGATTGCGGAATTTCTGATGCAGACAGGAGGTTTGGGGTCGCTGATTGCAACTTCGACCGCGGATCTTGCCATGGATCAGGCGCTGGCCGCATCGTTTGTAAGTGTACTGATCGCCTTCACGTTGTATCTTGGTGCGTCAATGATTGAACGAAGCATTTTGAGGCGCTACAACTGAACACTCGTAGGATTGGAAGGAGCACGATGCCATCGAAAAGTGAAGATCAACCCAATTATCAAAGCCAAGACATCTGGAGCCTCACTACTACGGCAAACGGCTACAGCGTAGACGAGTTGCGATCCGTGTTGCAGAAATCCATCCGACGCGGATGGGTGGAAGAGGCCGCACTCGCTGCCTATGAACTGTTTTCCTTCAGCCCGGATACGGAAGAAGTGCTTTGGCGCCGGTTGGAGATTATCGCCACGGAAGATGTGGGGCTGGGTCTGGCCACGGCGCCGGCCATCATCGAAGCGCTAAATCAGCAGCGGTTGCGGATGGAGGACCGCGGCGACCGCTGGATTTACTGTGCGCACGCCGTGAGGTTGCTGGCTACCGCCAGGAAAGACAACATGTCCATGGAACTGGCCGGCTGGACACGAGAGGTCGTTATGCGGGGGGAAAGGAAAGTGGAAGTACAGGATTTTATGATTGATCTACACACTCGCAGGGGCGTCAGCATGGGCCGTGACAAGGCTCACTGGTGGAAAGAGGGCGCTCGCCTGGAAAATCGAATGGATGGCTACGATCCGAAGTGGGGCGATTATCTGCGCAAGCTTGACGGCGCGAAATGAAGAGGTTGTTTGTTGGCAGAAATGTGGACTGATTTCAGTGGAGGATACAAATGCGGCAATTCCCTGTGATACTTTTCGCGATTGGGTTGAGTTTGTTCGCGCAGGATAGGAAAGTAGAGCCAACCTGGTTGCACCGCGATGTCGCTGCTCTCCCGGAACGTCAGATCGACTTGTCCAGTGAGTCTTGCCACTACACTCCGATCTTTGGGGAGGGAGATGCCGATTCCAAAGTGCCGAAGAGCGTCGTCCGTTTTGGAAAGATAACCGTGGCGCCCCACGGCAACTGCCGGACGGTCGAATATCCGCGAGAAGAAGAACTGTATTTCATCCTGGGTGACGCGGGAACGCTTCACTACGGCGAGCAGTCGCATCCCTTGGCGCAAAATGATTTCACGTATGTGCCTCCGACGGTCAGGCACAGCATTTCCAATTCGTCCAGCGAGCCACTTCAGCTCGTGATCACTACAGTTCGAATACCCGAAGATACGCCGCTCTTGCCACCACAAGAGTTGGCGGTAGCTAATTTGGCTGAGCTTAAGGAAGAGACTGTGGAAGGGCACCCGGACTCTGTGCTCTACAAACTTCTGATTGGGCCGCGTAAAACTGCGCGCGACCGGATTAATGCGACCTATACTGTAGCTGATTTTTTCCTGATGGACTTTGCGCCTGGCGGCACAAACTTTCCCCACCACCACGAAGTGGCCGAAGAGATTTATCTGATGCTGGATGGAGAGGGGCAAATGGCCGCAGGCGGTGGGATCGACGGAGTTGAGGGCCTGCATCCCGCCAAAGCAGGAGACGCTTATTATTTTCGGCAGAACTGCACGGTCGGATTCTACAACCAGAAAGTTTCGCCGACGAAAGCGCACATCCTGGCGGTACGGGTATACGTGCCCTTGCCTAAGAATCCTGATTGAACCGTGTGTGCAGACCGGCGAGAGCGGCCTTATCCCTTATTAGGGCAAGGGCCGCAGGGTTGAGTTGCCTCGCGCACGCACGGCGATGAGAGAAACTTGCTCCAAGTCGGGGTAGTGTTCTTCCTGGTCGGGCTTCCGTTCGGCCGGTGAGAGTTGCTGCACGGTCGTTTGTGAAGGGAGCGCTGCCTGGAAGTATTTTTTGTAGACGTTGGCAAATAGAGAAGCATCCTTCAGATCGTCCAGATAAATCGTCGTTGAAACTACCTGATCGAAGCGCATCTCCGCCTCTTCTAAATTGTCGAGAAGATTGCGCATGGTTTGCCGGGTCTGATCCGCGACCGAAGGCGTGAAAACGCCCCCGTTAGGCCCAGGAATGAACCCGCTCTTCGCGGAACAATACAAAGTGTCTCCCGCAAAAACGCACGGGCTGGCCGTGGGACTGGGTGGCATATTCTTTGGGCGGACGGAGCGGCGCTGGCTGAGATCACGGACCGCGACGCCCGTGTAGACGATTTGCGTACCATCGGGCAGGCTGGAAACTTCAATCGTGGCGCGCGCCGGAGTATTTCCAAACTCGAACCTGCGCGCATATTGGGTGTTCATGATGCGCATAGGCACAGCCGCGGTCAAATAGGGATTCACGAAGACCATGTTGGCCATTGTGAGGCCGGCTGCCTGAACCACCGACTGTAGCCGATCCAGCGCCATGTTGACCCGCTCTGTCGCGTCCTGAGGGACAGCTCCATTGCTGAAATCGCTGGCGGGCATAGAAGAAATAAACAGCCGGTCGTATGTCAGCATCCCGGGAGAGTAGGATTTGTTCCGCGAGAAATTGGGCAAAGACACCGGTTGCCTGCCTCGCAGGTCGCGGACAGCAACCGCTGTCATTTGCACCGTGGATTCAGGAACTCGGGCAACTCCCAGGACGGCGCGCGCGGGAGGGTCATGGGGAAAGTACTTCGCGAAGACTTCGTTGAGCTCTTGATAGCGGTTCACGTCTTCAAGGTACACCTGGACATAAACGACGTGATCTATCGAGAGTCCCGCTGTTTCAACGACCTTGCGGATGTTGTCGAGGCACTGACGCGCTTGCATGGGGAAATCAGCCCGGGTGGTTCCATCGGCGACGCGTGGACCTTGCCCCGAAACATAGACATAGTCCCCGGCGTCAAAGCCGTTCGGACCCAGATCAATGGAAGGTGCGGCGTCGGGGGGCCGCTGGGCGAACAGGGAAACCGCGGAAAAGAACAAGCACGCAGCCGAGATCAAGAGGCGTTTCACGCAGCTTTTCCTTTGCGCGCGGCGCCCAGGATCGCTCGCAGCCGGTCTCCTACAATCATTTCTTCGCCGGGCTGAATGGTCATGGAGACCAGCTCAATGTGATTCTGTTTCTTGATTTCCTTTTTGTTCGGTTTTGGTTTATCTACTCCTTCGTGAACCGCTGATACCAGACTGGGATTGTCTATGCCGAGGACTTCGATGACCGGATCACCTTCGCGAAGTTTCTGAACGCAATCCTTGATGCCGAAACCCCACGCCTCCTGGTCCCAAGAGATGCGCAAGGTCGGATAGCGATTGCCATCGTCTGGAATGTAAATTTCGGTTTGCACTCCCGGGACGGTCTCAACGAGCTTTGCGATGCGATCAACGCGGCCGTTCCATTCGTCGTAAAGTTTTTTGGAATCGGTATTCAGCCAGGTTTCGATCGCGGTCAGGAGGCCGATTACCTCTTCTTTTCCCACTTTCATGGGGCGGCAGACGGCGCCTTCGTACGGGCAGGAATTTCGCAGGGCGGCTTCGATCAGGTCTTTCCGGCCCAGGAGCACGCCGCTGCATTGCGGACCTCGCAAACCCTTGCCGCCGGAAAAAGTATATAGGTCGAGCTTCATCTGAGCGTACAACTTGATGTTGTCGATCGGTGGGATGCCGGCTGCATCGTCTAGCAACAGCGGCACGTTGTGTTGTTTTGCGATAGCCGCTTCGCGTTCCAGCTTGTCTTTCAGATCCGTGGTGTAAATCATCGCGGTGTTCGGTGTAATCGCATTGGCAACATCGTCGGGCTTATCGACGAGGACCAACTTTGCGCCGGCCAGACGGATGGCGCTGTCAAACGCGCTGCGGCCGCCAACCATGATCACTTCGTGTTTCAGCCCGGTGGTATCGGGCAATTGCCAAATTTTCTGCGGATCGCTCCCGGCCATACAGGCTGCCGTCGCAGCGGCCATGGCCCCCGCGGCGCCCGAAGTGATGATTCCGGATTCCGCACCGGTCAGTTCGGCCAATCGACGCCCGACAGCGTGATGCAGTTCGACCATATTCACAAAATAACGTCCAGCGTCTGCTTGAGCCTCGAGGGCTTCTCGAAATTGCAGAGATCCGCTGAGGTACGTCCACGTTCCGCGGCAATTGATGACGGTTTTCACACCGAGCCGGCTGTAAACATTGCTGCTCGGGTTCAGACCGATCGCGGCAGCGGACTTTACATAAAGTCCCTGCGCGGCGATTTGAGCCAACAGCGGCGAGGCCGCCAACATTTTCATGAATCCGCGACGGTTCGGTTCTTTTGCAAAAGACATGGGTTTTCCCTCGGAATGAAATTTTTATTTCGTAAAAACTAAAGTTCCAAAATGTTCGGGCACGTGATTAGGATCGCGGTTGATCACGCACGTCGGCTGCCAGCACATAAAGTGGCGCAGCGGGTCCTCGCCTAATCCATCGATTCGATACAGGTTGACTCTCCACCGGGTGCCAGTCACGATCTGCTTTTCGCTTACAGAACGTAACGGCACACGCGCCGCGGCGTACCATACGTGATTTTTTTCATCGATGCGTCCCTGCCGCTGCCATCCGGAATTCCATTTGGCATCGGAAATGTCTTTGCCCAGATCGATGTCGAGATCGACCCAATCGCCCGTGGGGGCGATTTCAAATTCGCGATAGCGCTTGATGTCTTGCCAATCATCGCCGAGGAAAAACTCCACCACATCGCGATCCCAAAGTTTCAACCGGTCCTTACTATTGTCCGCAGGCAACCAGAGATTGAGTTCGGTGTAGGGTGAAACGAACAAGAGATACAAATCGGAATCCGTCCAGAATCCTCGCACTTCCGTCTTTAGTTTGGGATAGTCAATATCGTGGCTACAGTCCTTTATGATCCACGTGGACGACGCCGTGGCCCATGTGGAGGAATTGGGATCGGTGTTCAACTCCGGAGCTTTCGAGACGTAAGGAATGGAAAAGCTGGCACCCGGCGGTGAGAATTCGCAGACGTTGGCGAACATTGTCCGCAGACGACTGTGGCATGCGATTGTTTGCCGCCCGAAGGCCAGCCGCAGGCAATCTGAACAGGATCACAGCGACTACGATCAAAACCATCAAAGCCATATTTCGTTTTGAGAACATTTATTCAAGGGCGAGCCACGTTTCTTAACTCGGGCGAAATTTCGAAGGCTTTCTCGAATTCCGCACGCGACTCTGCCTCCTTTCCTTGTTTCTGCAGCGCTAAACCGAGATTATAGTGCGCTTCCGCGTAGGAAGGCTTGAGGCGAACAGCCTGTAGAAATTCCAATTTTGCCGCGCTGTCGTCTCCTGCTTGCAGCAGCGCCAATCCAAGATTGTTATGAGCTTCCGCGAAGCCAGGATCGCGATGCACCAGTTCCCGGAAAACACTGATCGCGCCCGCCGTGTCGTTTTTCTGACTCAAGACCAGCCCTAGTTGAATGCGCGCGTCCGTGTACTTGGGATCAAGGCTCAGGGCTTCGTTGAGTTCGCGAACTGCTTCGTCGAGTTGGCCTGACTGAGCCAGTGCCAGGCCAAGATTATAGTGCGCCTCGGGTAGATCAGCGTCGGACATGACCGCCTGGTGGAACTCTTGCAGCGCGCGATCACGATCATCCTGGCGCCAATAAAGAAGTCCCAGGCTGGTGTGGACTTGCGCATAGTCAGGCTTCAGCTGCAAAGCCTTGTCGTAAGCTTCCTTGGCGCGCGCATAGTCCTGTTTGCGGTCCCACGTGACACCCAGATAGTAGTAGCCGGTCGGCAACTCCGGACTCTGCTCAATCGCCTTTTGAAAGAAATTCAGAGCTTCATCCAGTTGTTGCTTTTTCAACGCGTCCACACCCTGCAAGATAAGCAGCTTCGCCTGGGCCAGGCGCGTACGAAAGTCATGTAGCCCGTTCAACTCATCGAGTTCCTTGTGGGCCGCGGTGGTGTCTCCCTGGGCGCGGAGAGCGATCCCCAGGCTATAGTGGGCTTTCTCGAAATCGGGTTTCAGTTCGATCGCTTTTCGAAATGCGGCGATGGCTCCGGGGATATCGCCATCAGATTTAAGTTCCATGCCGAGGTTGTACTGGGCATTGGGATCGCTGGGATCGAGGTCGACGGCCTTGCGGAAGTTGGATAGCGCCCCTTTCTGATCGCCCTGACGGCGAAGGGTCACGCCGAGCATCACATATGCTCTTGCCAACATGGGGTCGAGGCGAAGTGCGGCGCGAAATTGAGTAGTGGCGGCATCCAACTTGCCGAGCTGGCCTTCCACTTCCCCTAACTCGAAATGCGTTTCGGCAGAAGGCTTCAGCGTAACCGCACGGCTGAGCTCGCGTTCCGCGGCGGGAAAATCGTTCTGGTCCGAATAGACATGCGCGAGGAAAACGTGCGCGGCGGCGTTCGAGGGCTCGCCTTCCACCGCTTTGCGGAGCTCTTTCAGTGCACCGGTCTGATCGTTAAGGTCATACAGAGCAACGCCCAAGCCATAGTGGGCCTCGCCCCATCCCGGCTTGAGTCGCACTGCGGATTCAAATTCTTCAACAGCTTGCTTGGCGTCACCTTTGTAATTCAAGGCGAGCGCAAGATCGTAATGTGTTACGGCGTCGTTGGGATCGAGATCCAATGCCTTGCGATAAGCGGCGATGGCTTCGTCCCACGATTTGGAGCGAGCGAATGAGTCAGCCTGCTGACGATAGTCCTGGGCCGTCTGCGCTAGCGCCGGTCGTGAATATGCGAGAGTGAGAACGAGGGCAGACACAATTGGTAAAAGCCCACCACGCCGAATGATCGAATCCGTCCAGCCACACTTCATCGAAAACAGCCTAACATGCACGCCGAACTCAGGCGAGGCTCCGAAGTAACTACCCATCAGATGCCTCGCCCGAGGTTCGCTCAATTACCAGTAGAATTTCGCGCTGACCTGCCCGATGCGCGGGTCACGAGCTTGGGAGACGATTCCGAAGCTCGAGTTGGTGATATCGGAGGTCGGATTCAAGAATTGAGCATGGTTGAAAATGTTGAAAAATTCGAAGCGGAGATCGAAGGCGAGGTTCTCCTTGATCTGGGTGCGCTTCAATATTCCGAAATCGGTGTTGTTGAATCCAGGCCCGTGGAAAAAACGGCGGTCGGCAGTCCCGAAAGTTCCTGGAACGCAATTGAGAGCGAATGCACCCACACTTGGCAAGCAGGCCGCTGTTATTTGCCCCGGGGTTTGTGGTGTCGCAAGATTTGGCGTAGGCGGAATGAAGTAGCATCCGGTGCCGTCGGTGGTTGGACAATTCGGATTCGATTTGCGCGGATTCAGGATTTGCACCGGACCAACCCGATCAGGCATATCCGTGGAGGAACTACCCCACAAAGTGTAGTCACCGTTAGCTTGGTTCAACTGTACCGGAAAACCGCCGGAGAAGCGGGTGATTCCCTGAAGCTGCCAGCCCTGGGTCAGACGCTTGGGGGCGTTGGCGAACAGCCGGTCGAAGGGTACGGCATAAATGTAACTGGCCACAAAATTGTTGGTGATGTCCGTGGAGGACAAGCCACGGCTCAATCTGGGATTTACGAAGTTCGTCAAGTCGCCGAACCCGGAGGAATCGTCCAAGGCCTTGGCAAAAGTGTAGGCGGCCAGGAAGGTGAAGTCGTTGGCCTTGCGTTCGACGGTGATTTGCCCGGCATTGTAGATTGAATTGGCGCTCGTGAATGTGAAGGTGTTGCCATAGCCAAAACACACCTGGAGGGCCGAACCAGGGCAATAGTTTGGATTTAGAAGTTTGTTCCTGGTGCTGTACACGAAATTACCGCTGGGAAGCTGGAACACGTCGTTCTCGGCGCCAAATCCGCAGCCGGTCGAGCCTGCGGTGGTGTCGAATGCCCCCTGGGCAGTGAGTTGCTGGCATAGAGCCGGGTCGCCCGGGTTGGATTCCTGCTGGGTGATCAGGTGATGCCCCTCGGTGCCGACATAAGCCAGGGTAAGCACTGTCGACTTGGTTAGCTCACGCTGGATCGACAGGTTGAAGTGCTCCGCGTAAGGCAGGACGTTGTGAACGTCGTAGCCCGGAAAATAGTTGATAGGCTCGAACACATTGAAGCTCAGTGTTTTGTTGGACGGGGCACCCGGGATGGGCAAGGTGTAGGGAAAACGTTGCCCCAGCGATTGCCCATTCTGTCGAATCACGAACGGTTGGTCAAACAGTACCGACGTCGGAGATTGCCAATATAGGCCGAACGGCGCATCGGCCACCTCGTAGAACAGGTTGAGGTCCTCCACCGAAGTATAGTAGAGCCCGTAAGCCGCCCGGATACTCGATTTGCCTGGGCCACCAAATATCTTGCCCAAGATCCCATCCGTGAAGCCCGGCGAATAAGCCAGTCCAAGCCGTGGGCCGAAGTTATCGTATTTAGTGGGGGCCAGCGTTTTGGGAATGCCCTTGTCGCCGGGGAACACCAAACCTTGCGGAGCGAGTGGAAACACCGTGGACTGTTGCCCAGGAACCCAGGTCTGGATTTTCCCCTGCCAGTCATACCAGGGCATGCTGACTTCCCAGCGCAGGCCGAGATTCAGGGTGAGGTTGGATTTCACTTTCCAGGAGTCCTGGACGAAGGCCCCGCCATAACGCGTTCGGGAATCAAGCACTTGTTTGGCGGCCTGGATGTAAGCGCCACCACAAGAGTTGCAGGTTGCGCCGAGGAGAAAGTCGGCCATGTCAGAGCCAGTCACGGAACCGTCAAATGTGAATTGCCCGTTGGGGCTGGCATAATTCCTTTCGTTCACCATCAGGTAGCGGAATTCCCCTCCAAACTTCCACGTATGCTTGCCACTGACCTTCGTAAAAACGTCGCTAGCCGCATAGGTAGTGTCGGGTTGGAACGTATTCAGCGTGGGCACGCCGATGTTCAAGCCAATCAGGCTCAAGCTCACTTGTGGCATATATTGCGTGTATCCGGGCAGCGGGACAATGCCCAGAGTACCTTCGCCAGTCACAAAACCGAGGGAGGACAGGTCCGCGAAACTGCCGGCGGGATTATCTTTGTGTACCGCCGTCCGGAAGAAGCTGACCCGCGCTTCGTTCACTGCCGTCGCTCCGAACGTGTGGGTGTTGCTCATGACGAACTCTTGCGCTCGCGATGGCGTGAGCGTGGGGAAGCCAGGCACAGTGGCGAATCCTGCTAGAGCGCTGTCGACGGTGGTGTTATCGATGTGGTAGTAAAACGACCAGTTGCCGGTAGTCTGATTGTTGAAATCCACACGCTCCCCGAACTTATTGTCATCGATGCTGCTCCTCTGGCTGTTGTTCGAATAGTTGTTCACGGCGCCAGCCAAAGTGGGCGTGGGGATATACGAGAGAATGTGGGCAGCCGGCGTGTCCCATGCGGATTGCGGAATCACACCGCCGGGGAAAACGCACTGCGCCGTGGAGGCACACCCGACAAAGCTGTACTGTTCGCCTTTCGTAACGGCGTAGCCCAAGCGCTGCGAGAGCACTTGCGCCCAGTAGGGCCCGTCGATTGTGCCGGTCAGCGTCGAAGGATCAAAGTTGCCTGCCCGCTCAGCGGCGGTCGGCACGGTAACCAAGCCGGTTTCGGCGCCTTGGACCTGACGGGTGCCCTGGTAATCAGAGAAGAAAAACAGATGATTCTTCCAGATGGGGCCCCCTAAGGTGTAGCCAAATTGATTTTGGCGCAATTCAGACTTGGAAGGCGCGAAGTAATTTCTGGCATCGAAGACGTCATTCCGCAGGAACTCGAATACGTCACCGTGAAAGTCATTGGTCCCCGATTTTGTAATGGCGTTCATGACCGCGCCGCTGAACTTTCCATATTCCGCGTCAAAGCTGTTGGTGATCAGCCGGAATTCTTCCACAGAGTCTAGGTTCGGAATTAACCCCGCGCCGAGATTACGCCCCTCGCTCACGTCGCCGCCGTTCACGAGGAATGCGTTGGCGGTTTCCCGTTGGCCGTTGACGGAGATGTTGCCCGCGGCTAAATTACCTGAGACCGGCCGGTCGCCACCGATAGTACTCGCCGTGCTCGGTGCCACGCCGGCTTGCAGGCCCAGAAGATCGATGTAACTGCGGCCGTTCAACGGAAGAGCGAGCATCTTCTTCGAGTCGATCACGTCGCCAAGCTGCGTACTTTCCGTCTGTACTTGCACGGCATTGGCTTCCACGTTGATCACTTCCTGTTGCGCGGAGCCGACCTCGAGAGTTACATCGATTTCCAATTGATCGTTAACCTTCACGACGATGTCATTCTCGGCGAAATTGCGGAAACCGGTAGCGGTAACCGTCAGCTTGTAATTGCCCACGGGGAGCGCGAGGATACGGTAGGAACCGTCTGCTCCCGTCGTGGCCTGATATTTCAGGTTCGTGTCCACGTTGACGATGGTGAGTTGCGCGCCAGCGATAGCGCCTTGAGAACGGTCGCGCACGATACCTTGAACCGAGCCGGTTACGTCAGCGCGAGTTACTGCGGCATTACTTAGTAGTATTAAAACGATTGAAATGATCGAGACGACGTGCCTGTAGCGATTAAGCATGGAACACCCCCAGTTGGTCGCGGAGTGTAAGACGGAGTGAAACCGAAGTCAAGCAAATCTCTGTGCAGAAGATTCGTTAGCTTAAATCGCAATATTCAACACGCTTTTCTTTGGGCGCTAGGGCAAAGCAAACGTGAAAATATCGCTGCCAGCGGCAACTGCCACATACTGTCTCGAATTGACCGCGTAAGTCATCGGCGACGCACTGATGTTTTGCCCTGTGTTGAAATGCCATAGCGGTTTTCCGGTCGCCGCGTCCACGGCTTCGAACGAACGCGCGTCATCACCGAAGAAAACCAGTCCGCTGGCGGTGGTCATAACACCAGCCGACGAATGTCCCTCCCCGGATTGCACGTAACGCCACGCGGGCTTGTCTCCGTCGATCGAATAGGCCAGAAGAATCTTCTGGTTCTGGTCGCCCTCGCTTCGGCTAACACCGGTAGCGTAGTAAGTCTGGCCGGGCACGAATTTTTCGGATTTGGCCGTATAAATGTCGCAACTCTCCAGCGCCATGAAGTAAAAGAGGGACGTATCCGGATTAAATGCGGGCGAGTGCCAATTCGTGGCTCCTACCATCCCCGGACAGATACGGGTACCTGCGTCTGTGGGTTTGATCTCCGTTCGAATGGGCCGGCCTGCGGGGTCGATGCCAGTGGCCCAATTCAACTTCTCGGCAAAACGCGTTGCCGACAGGAAGTTGCCGTTCGTACGATCGAGAACGTAGAGGAAACCGTTTCGGTTTGCTTCAACGATGAGCTTTCTCGCCTGCCCCTTAAAAACCGTATCGACAAGGACGGGAGTTTCAACCGCGTCGTAATCGAAAAGGTCATGCGGGGTGAACTGGAAGTACCACTTCAGCTTTCCATTGTCGGGATCCAGAGCGAGCAGACAATCCGTGTAGAGATCGTCGCCGGGGCGCGGACCTCCATCAAAATCCGGCGCAGGATTGCTGGTGCCCCAAAAGATGGTATTGAGTTCCGGGTCAAAAGTTCCGGGCATCCAGGTTGTGCCGCCACCCAGCTTGTAGCTTTCCCCAGGCCAACTTGAGGAACCGAATTCTCCGGGCCCAGGAATGGTCCAGTAGCGCCAGATCTCTTTTCCCGTTTCAGGATCATAGGCCGCAACAAAACCGCGCACACCATCGTCGCCGCCTGAAGTACCGACGAGTACTTTATCTTTGACCACGAGTGGAGCGCTGGTTGCGCCGTAATTTCGGTTGCCGTCCGTGTAAGCCACGTCCCAGATCAGGTTACCCGAGCGAGTGTCCAGGCAAAGCAAATGAGCATTGTCTGTCTCCATGTAGACTCGAGTGTGCCAAACGGCGACGCCGCGATTGTGATGTTGCGAAGCATCGTCGATAAGCCCTTCCGTGATGGGGCGCGAGTGATGCCACAAAATTCGACCTGTTTGCGCATCCAGAGCGTAGGCATCGTTGGCGACGGTCACTAACATCATCCCGTCTACGACAACCGGCGTAACTTCCAGATGGCTCGAGTTCGGAGCGTGGAACGCCCACTGCGCCCGGAGTTGCGAAACATTGGCCTTGTCAATCTCGCGAAGAGCGCTGTAGCGGCGCCCGGTGTAATCTCCATTATAGGAAGGCCAATTATGGCTGACGGGTGTTGCGAGCAATTGGGAGGTGTCAACGTCAAGCCGAGCCGTGACCGGGGTTGTGCTGGGTCCTTGGGCGCACGGCGCCGCAATTACGAAAAACGCAAAACAAAGTGTGAATCTTGGCCATCCTACCATCGCCGAGGCTCTCTCCTTAACGACATGTTATCGAAGACGTCGAACACGAAAGGGCTTCATACGCCGCCGGAACTTCATTCCTGAAGCCAGCCTAGTCTTGACAACAATCCTAATTGCGAAATGAGCCTGGCGGAAACAATATAAGAATCTCTTCGTGGACTCAACCTTCCGAAAACCGCGGAACGGCGATGTCACCCGTTGACCGGTGGGGCGGGCATCTGTGATAAGTTCAGTTAATGACGGCTTCGCCGAAGCCGGGTTTTGCACTCTTCAAAGAAACGTTGATCGCCGGGTTCACGCTTGTTGCGATTGTGTTGCATGTAATCCTAGCGTACTTCTTCCGCACCCCGGTCCTCACCTCAAACTTGCCGCTGTTTACCGTATTGATTCTTGGAGGCGTTCCCATGGTGTGGGAACTGCTGAAGAGATTAGTGAAGCGTGAATTCGGGTCGGACCTGCTCGCCGGCATTTCGATCGTCAGCGCCGTGGTTCTCCGTGAATATATCGTGGCCGCAATCGTAGTGTTGATGCTTTCAGGCGGAAAAGCGCTGGAGGACTTTGCCACAGCGCGCGCATCATCCGTGTTGGATGCGCTGGCGCGGCGCATGCCGATGGTCGCTCATCGAAAAGATGAAGCAGGCAACCTGGTTGACGCGAACTTGGGAGATATTCGTATTGGCGACACACTCATGGTGCTGCCGCTCGAAATCTGCCCTGTGGATGGCACGGTCCTCGAAGGCCACGGAGTGATGGATGAAGCCTACCTGACTGGCGAGCCTTACGAGATTTCCAAGACGCCCGGCTCATTAGTCATATCTGGCGCAATCAATGGTGAATCACTGCTAGTAATACGCGCGGAGAGGCGAGCGCAGGACTCGCGGTACGCCCGAATTATGCAAGTAGTGCGGCAGACGGAAGAACAGCGGCCCAAGCTGCGGCGTATGGGAGATCAACTTGGAGCGTGGTACACGCCCATCGCACTGGGTGTGGCCACTGCCGCGGCAATCTTCAGCGGTCAGGCAGAGCGCTTTCTCTCCGTGGTTGTAATTGCCACGCCTTGCCCACTACTGCTGGCGATTCCTACGGCGATTATTGGTGCGATTTCCCTGGCGGCACGCCGAGCGATCATCATCAAGAATCCCGCGGTGCTGGAGCAGATCGAAAGGTGCCAGACGTTGATCTTCGACAAGACCGGCACGTTGACTTATGGCCGGCCCACGCTCACGCATGTGATGTGCGCTGAAGGTTTCGATCGATTGCAAGTTCTGCAGTTGACCGCAAGTATGGAACAGTATTCGAAACATCCGCTCGCCAGCGCCATTGTTCTGGAAGCTAAACATTGCGGGATCACTCTCTTGCCCGTGGAGAAAATCAGTGAGCGGCCCGGTGAGGGACTCATCGGTACTGTCAATGGTGATTCCGTCAGGATCACTGGGCGAAAAAATGTGGAGTCGCTGAAGTTGCCTTTACCTCCTCATGACAGCGGCCTTGAATGTCTGGTGTTTATCGGCGGACGTTATGCGGCGGCCATTCGCTTCCATGACGCGCCTCGCAAAGACAGCGCGTCGTTCATTCAACATTTAAGGCCAAAGCATGGCGTGGGCAAGGTGATGCTCGTCTCGGGCGACCGGGATACAGAAGTGAAATATCTGGCCGAAAGCGTGGGAATCACGGAAGTGCACGCAGGGAAAAGTCCAGAAGAAAAAGTGGCCATCGTGAAAACAGAAACTGCGAAAGCGCGCACGCTGTTTGTTGGCGACGGAATCAATGATGCGCCAGCTCTGATGGCCGCCACCGTCGGCGTAGCGTTTGGCTCGCACAACGACATCACTGCGGAAGCCGCCGATGCGGTGGTGCTGGAAACTGCACTCGAGAAGATCGACGAATTGATGCACATCGCCCGGCGCATGCGGCGGATTGCGTTGCAGAGTGCGTTTGGTGGAATGGCTGCGAGCATTGTCGGAATGATAGCTGCGGCGTTCGGCTGCCTACCGCCCATCTGGGGCGCCGTGGCGCAGGAGTTGATCGACCTTTTGGCGGTGCTGAATGCCGTGCGGGTTGCTTATCCCAAGAGCGACTTGAAGGATTTTTAAAAAGAACAATCGAATGCATCTCGGATTGCCGCCACGCTGCTTCAAATTACGGCACGGCGACTTCGAATTGGTAGGTCCCCGCGGGGAGTTCGTATTCCACTCCAGGCCCGCTGTTCGGCAACGCACGCAGGCTGGTCTGGGACAATAGTTGCCCTTTTAGTTTGAATTTTTGTACTTGTTCTTTGCTCAGCGGTAGACGCCCGGTCGAATTCGGGGGAATCGTAAGATCCCACGTGACGTGATTTCCGGAAACCGTCCAGGCAGAGTGGATCGTTCCGTAGGAGGACTCATACGAAAAGTCCAGGCTTCCGAGTTGCTTGTCGAAATTCGGATGAAGCCGGATGACGTGAAATCCTGGCTCTGCTGGATCGGTGTCAATTCCCGCGGCGTAACGATAGATCCAGTCGGCGACAGCTCCGTAAGCATAGTGATTATAAGAATTCATACTGGGGTCGGCGCGCATTTGGTCGCCGTTCCAGCGTTCCCACATTGTTGTGGCGCCGTGTTCGACCAGGTAGCCCCAGGAGGGATAATCGGTGCTCAACAGCAGGCGGTACGCGACGTCGGAGTGCCCCGTATCGGACAGTGCTCCCAGCAAATAAGGAGTGCCCAAAAATCCCGTGCCTAACCGCCAGTGATTTGCTTCGAGGCGATCGACCAGCCGTTGTGCGGCGAGGCTTCGCAAGGCGTCCGGCAGCAGATTCATATGGAGTGCGAGAACGTAGCCCGTCTGCGTCTCGACCGGCTTATCGCTAAGTTTCCTTTCGACTCCAGAAGCAAACACGGGAGGTGGCGGAACCCCGCCGACAAAGCCATCGGGACGTACATATGCCTGATCGAAGGCAATCTTAATTTTTTCAAACAGCTCTCCGTACTTCTGTTCCTCCGCTGTCTTTCCAGCCGCGTGCGCCATCTGCCGCATGAGCGTCGCGTCATAGGCCCAATAGGCGGTCGCGATCAGATCAACAGGGGTGACACCTTCCGGTGCGAGCCAGTCGGCGAAGGGAATACCATAGTTCCTTTTCCGCAGATAATCGGGATTCGCCGCCTGAATGGCGGCGAGATACTTCTCCATTCCGGCCCAATTCTCTTCGATCACGTGTTTGTCGCCGGTCTGAACCCAGGAGGTCCATGGAATAATGACTCCCGCGTCGCTCCATCCGGTGGCGTAACCGGGATTTTCGCTCAGCGTACCAGGCGCGAAAATTCCATAGATAGCGGTTCCCACCTGCGTTCCGCGTAAATCCGCTCCGAACTTTCTGGAGAACGTCGTCAAGTCCATGTTGTACGTGGCTGTTCGCCAGAACACCTGCGCGTCGCCCGTCCACCCGAGGCGTTCATCACGCTGCGGGCAATCGGTCGGCACACCAATGAAGTTCGATCGTTGCCCCCACAAAATATTGCTCCACAATTGGTTCAGCATTGCATTACTCGTCTTGAGCGTCGCGGTGAACGGAGCACCGGTGTGAAACACGACCGCTTGCACCTGGTTGAGGCGCGGCTTGTGCGGCAAACCCGAAACTTCGACGTACCGGAAACCGTGGTAGGTAAAAGCAGGTTGAAAATCTTCGCGGCCCTTGCCTGCGAGGATGAAATGGTCGGTAGCCTTCGCGGTCCGTAAGTTGTCCACATAAAGCGTACCGTCCGGATTCAAAACCTCCGCAAACCTCAACTTGATGTCAGTACCCGCAGGGCCCTCCGCGTGAATCCTCGCGACGCCGGAAAGGTTTTGACCGAAATCAAATACATATATTCCGGCGGCCGGGCTCTTGACCTCCTTCGCATTTAAGATTTTTTCCACGCGAATTGGCTGAAAGTATTGACAAACTATTTCTGGTTCATGCGGATGAACGACCTCGGCCGCCTTCCATAGCTTGTCGTCGAAGGCCGCAGCGTCCCAATTCGATGTGAGTTTACGTGCGTCGTAAGTCTCGCCGTTGTAAATTTCGGCGCTGAGAATCGGGGAGACGGCTGCTTTCCACTGCTCGTCGGTCACAATCAAATCGATCGATCCATCTTTGTATTCAATTCTGAGTTGGGCGCGGAGCGCCGGCGGAGTCTGGCCATAGTTGTTCCCCTGCTGAAACCACTCCAGCGGGGCCGAATACCAACCCGGAGCAAGCAGTGCCGCGATTGTGTTCTTGCCCGATTTCAAATTCGCAGTCACATCGTAGGTTTGATAGACAACGCGCTCGCGAAAATCCGTCCATCCCGGTGCCAGAACGTCATCGCCCACGCTGCGCCCGTTAATCGAGAGCTTGTAGGCGCCAAGCGCGGTGGCATAAACACGCGCCGAAGCAATGGGCTTTGCAATTTCGAAACTGCGGCGAAGCGACTTCACAGGTCCCGTAGGCCAGGGATTCCCCAGATCACCGTCATCAAAACCCACTGCTGGTGGAACGTAACGAATCGCTTCCTTCCAGGAAGAATCGTCGAATTCGGGAGCTTGCCAGTTCGCGCCAGCATTCAGCGCGGCCCGCCAGCCCGAGCCGTCAGTCTTGAATAGATTCACGGAACCATCTTCCGCCTCGAGATAAACCACCGCGCTCATTGGAGTTTGACTGGTGTTTTTATCATCCGGGCCGGAGTAACGCAGCACTTCAACGGCAAGAATATTTCCGCCAACTTTTACGGCGTTGGAAATATCACTTACCGTATACGTTCTCCACGGCAGGCCCTTCCATGGGGGCAGTGGCTGTGCTCCGACTATCTGCTCCCCGTTTATCCATGCAGACGCCGAGTGTTGCCCGGTGACATATAACGTCGCGCGCCGGACCGGTTTGACGACTTCGAAATGGACACGGAAATCGTGCTCGGTTTTATCTGCACCCTTTGGCGCCTGCGTATCCGAATTGGTGATCCACTGGGCGCCTGATTCCCGCACGTGTTTATGTTCGGGCTCTTCGTAACCGATCCATTTCGCGTTCCAGTTTTCTTGACGGAGCAAACCTGTTTCCCACCAACTGACGTCGCTTGGGAGATATGGTTTGCCATCACGACCCCAAACCAGAACGCGCCAGAAGTATCGCTTGCTCAGGGTTAGCGCAGGTCCTTCGTAGACCACGCCGATCGAATTCCCGGACTCCACGCGATGGCTATCCCAAATGTCTGGCTTGCCCGCCGCCAACAGCGCATCGCTCGATGCGACTTGAACTTCATACGCGGTTTGTCGCGCACCCGCTCTCGTATCCTGAAGTTTCCAAGATAATACTGGAATCCCCGCGTCCATTCCCAACGGGGTAATGCGTGATTCGCATTCGAGTTTTGCGGGTTTGTTCGACTGCGCCAACGTGGCGCCACCGAATGCCCACGCCCAAGCGATTCCGCCCAGTGCCGCTTTGCGGATAATTTTACGGATTCTCATTGAAGGTCTCCGTGGCGGGTCAATTTGAAATTCACTTTAGACTCGGCCCATGATCATTGTGACCTCCTGGATTAGTTTCGCGACTGTAGCGGTAACGAAGTGCGAGTGTCAATTTTGAGACAAAGACCTAAAGTCATTGGGCGCATCGGAGGGGAGCGTCGTGGATTAGCGGCCGCTCCGTGAGTTGCTCCAGTCAAAGGAAAGCGGTCCCGACTCCGGCAATAATGACGCCGCCGAGCGCCGGGCCAACGGCGCGAGCCAGAATGAATTGAATGCCGTTCAGCACCAGAGCGGAGGCCAAATCTTCCTTGGACACGAGTTCCGGGAAGATTGCTCTCCTCGCCGGGGACTCCAACGCGTCCCCGATTGAGAGTGCGGAGGTCAGCAAGAGCAGCAACCAAGGACTGATGAAGTCAGCGAAGGTGGCTACCACGAGGAGGCCGGCGGAACGGTGGGAGCCGAAGAGGCCGCCACGGACTTTGTGAGTCGTCATGCGTGTTCGTAACTTGAGACACGGTTCGGGACTTTATACTGACGCACCGGCTTGGAACCGTACGAATCTGACGGTTTTGCAATGTTGCTGGAAGATGGGGACGCCAGAAAAAATCCTGGTTGTTACGATCAGGATTTCTTCGTTTTGGCTGGCGGGACCAGCGCGACCGAGGCTTCAGCCGTAAGCAGCAGAAAAGTGAATGACTCCTGCAGGTAGAGATGAACCGCGGTATCGGTATGGCTTAAATAGCCAATTGAGACATCCTGGCCGATGTGTAAAGCAAAATCCCCGCCGCGGGTTGTCAACACAAAGGCGCCTTCAATCGCGGGCGCCCAAATAATTTCATCTTTGACGAGCCGCTTGACATGTTCCAGCACAGGGTAGCCGTGATCGCTTGTCTCAGCGAGGGCCGTATACGCATCGGCGCCCAGCAACACGGAATATGGGCCGTTGACGCCGACAAGGCGAAGACGGCTTAAGGCTTGGGCAATCGCTTCCGGGTATTCGCGGACGTCGGCCGGGAGTGTCAACGTGGGATTGCTGGTGCCTTTACGAATCCCCACGATGCCGGCCGCGGCGTAGCCTTCGAACACAGCTCCGTCCTCGGCAAATGCGATTTTGCGTGCAGCGTCCTTCGCCGGCTGCCAGTCGGAGTCGTTCGCACCGCGCTCGACATCGTCGATAGCTTGGCGCTCCAGCTCGAACGGCACGCGCAATTCGACCAGCGCCTTTACTTCCCGCTGTCTGGCGAGGATGCCGTCCTTAGGCGCCGAGATTTTTTGCAGGTGGCCGGTGCCGACTGCCGAAAGGCCGGTGCCCCCCGCGGCCTGTACGTCGACGACGCGCCGTCCGGCCAGGTAACGCTTGAGAGTTCGCGTTGTTTCCTCTTCGATCTGCGCCCAGGCCGCATCGGAAATGGGAGCGAGCTCGCGATGAAGATTATTCATGGGAAGTTTCTCCTTTTAGGGAACCAATACCCAGTGAACTATCGGTCTCCTCTTTCACGGGCGGAGATGGTTCGGTCATTGTCGAGGTGACGGATGATTCCGCCGCCGCGGGCTGATCTTCCGCCACGTTGTCCAAAAATGTCGCGGACGGCACAAAGAACAAGTTACCAGTGACGGCGCGGCTGAAGTCGAGTAGCCGATCGTAGTTGCCACGAGGGCGGCCAATGAACATGTTCTCGAGCATCTGTTCGATCGTTCGGGGCGAACGGCTGTAACCAATAAAATAGGTCCCGAACTCGCCTTGCGAGGCCCTGCCGAACGGCATATTGTCGCGCAGGATCTTAACCTCTTTCCCGTCTTCGACAATCGTCGTCAGGGCGCTGTGTGCTGAAGTTGGCTTCACCGAATCATCCAATTCGATATCGGATAGTTTCTTGCGGCCAATAATGCGCTCCTGCTGCTCGGTGGACAGCGCATTCCATCCGTCCAGATCGTGCAGGTATTTCTGCACGATGACGTAGCTCCCGCCGGTAAAGTTTGCATCCTCCTGGCCGACCAAAACGGCGTCGACAGCCTGCTGCCCTCTCGGGTTTTCCGTTCCATCGACAAAGCCGATCAGGTCCCGATCATCGAAATAGCGGAAACCGTGCACTTCATCTTCTGGCGTAACAGCGTGGCCGATACGCGCCATAATTTGCGTGGCAAGCTCAAAACATAGATCCATGCGCTTTGCGCGAATGTGAAACAATAAATCGCCCGGCGTGGATACGGCGCGGCGACTGCCGCCATGAATCTCCCGAAAAACATGCAGCTCCGCCGGCCGCGGTGTTCCAAACAGCCGGTCCCACGCGTCCGACCCAAATCCCAACACACAGGAGAGGCCCGCCTCGATATCCCGGAACTCCACCGCACGTAGAACCGGGGCCAAGTCTCCGCAGAACGACCGAATGGCCTCGCGATGTTCGGGACCGGGTTTCACCGTTACGACCAGGAAGATTGCGGCTCGCGTAAGTGGCGCTGCTACCGGTTGCGCGAAACCAACAATGCCGCTTGCTTGTTCTGGCGTGCTGATCGGATCGGACGTCATCGGCTGTCATCCTGGCGGACACGTATTCCGCCTATTCGAAATATCGCGCGTTCCTCGAATGTACACAACGGGACCGCAAGCTTACCATCGCCTCCAAAAGATCGTCTATGTTAAGTGAAACTGGCGATATGTCAGATGACCGCCGGGCAGAACCGGTTTCAAATTTCGATAATGCCTCGCTTCAAGGCAATCGTCACCGTGCGTGCGATCGGAGTTCGTTTTGTGCCCTGGAGTTCGCCGGACGGTGCGAAGGTTTCAGGAAGGCCGAGAAGATATCCGTCCTGGATTCGCTAAACGGCATGGCCGTATTGTGAAGTTTGTAGTGAAGGATTAAGCGCATTCGCCCCTGGACAAACAATTGCCAAGAGCAGAATGACCAGTACTCTCCGGAAGCGAAACACTGCTCTCATGTCTTTGCCACTCACAACGACCGTCTCCCGAATGGCCTCAAAAACCATGACAGGATAAAGGCTAATCTCTGGGAGCTTCGAGCGCCCCCCTCGAAAGAGTTAAACAGCATACCTGCATTTCGGATATTTGGTAGCAGGGTGACTTGGTAATCTGGTGCGTGTGCAGCGACTTTTTCCCATGTTTCCCCAGGGCGGCCCGCGTATCGCATTGTTGCTTATCCGCGCCTCCTTCGCGGTGGTGTTCCTGGTCAACGTGTGGATGCACTTCGGAGCGTCAATCCCACACTGGTTTTGGGCCTTCCTGCTTCTGGTCGCTACTGCGCTGTAATTGGGTTTCTATCCCCTGTTCTTTCCAGTCTCGCTTGTTTGATAGCTTTTATCAGCCTTGCAGCCACCGGCTGTCCTGACATTTCCGTGAGGGCTTCATGGACGCTGAACGGTGTAGCTCTATTGCTGTTCGGTCCAGGTGCGTATTCGCTTGACGCTTTGTTGTTCGGCCAGCGAGTCCTTGTTCTTCCACGGGCCAAGGATCGCGATTTCGACTGACGCGCAAGAATTTCAAAGTTATCATCGCATCGCAAATGTTTGAGGCTTTGGAACAGCAAGCATTTTCGGTCTATAGCGATCTCTAGATGTCTAGGGGCGATTATGAAGGCAGCAAGGATTCATAAGTTCGGACCACCGAATGTAATTGTCATTGATGAATTGCCGCGGCCAACTCCGGGGAACGGTGAATTGATTGTACGGGTGAAAGCGGCTGGCGTGGGACCATGGGATGCCTTGATTCGCGAGCAAAAAAGCGTTGTGAAGTTGCCACTTCCGCTGATTCTAGGTTCCGATTTATCGGGAATGGTCGATGAAGTCGGGCCTGGCGTTTCAGACTTCAAGGTCGGAGACGAAGTATACGGCGTCACGAACCCAGACATTTGCGGAGCGTACGCGGAGTACGCGGTCGCTTCCGCTTCGATGGTCGCGCGCAAACCAAATGCGTTGAATCACGTTGAAGCTGCCTCAGTTCCTGTCATCGCCGTGACAGCGTGGCAAATGCTGTTTGACAATGCCGCCGCCAGGTCCGGGCAGACAGTGCTGGTTCACGGAGGCGCGGGGAATGTTGGAGCTTACGCGGTGCAACTCGCAAACCAGGCGGGGCTTCACGTTATCGCCACAGCCGCTTCCAGAGACGCTGCCTACGTCCGGACTCTCGGTGCTGAGCTAGTGTTGGATTATAAGAGCGCACGATTTGAGGACAAAGTATCCGGCGTGGACATCGTAGTTGATACCGTCGGCGGAGAAACGCGGGAACGCTCGATAAATGTCTTGAGACCAGGCGGAATTCTTGTGTCGGTCGTCTCACCGTTCCCTGAATCGCCGAAACCGACAGGCATTCGGACTGCTTTTTTTATTGTGGAGGTGACTACCGGCCGGCTGAACACCCTTCGCGATTTATTTGATCGCGGCAAGTTGTCTGCGCGGGTAGGTTCTGCGCTGCCCCTGGAGCAGGCCCGTAGCGCCCACGAAATGCTCGGAGGCGCGCCGCACAAACGGGGGAAGATCGTTTTGAGAGTTGCAGTCGAAGAATAAGCCAGGCTGGTGAAAGCGATTTACTTCGGAGAATTAGTGGAGGGATAAGATGAAGGCCAATCGGAAAATCGGAATGGTTGTCGTTCTATTTGTGTTTTTCTTTGCCCTGTCATCGGCCAACGCAAGTCCCGATACGAGCGCACCTCCAATCGCATCGCGAACGGCAGCGGTCGACGGAATCAAGCTTCATTACCTCACCGCAGGCCACGGTCCCGCCGTGATCCTGTTGCACGGCTACACGCAAACCTCGCGCATGTGGAGGCCGCTTATTCCACAACTCGCCGGGAAATTTACGGTTATTGCGCCAGACCTGCCAGGAATTGGGGATTCGGAAATTCCTAAAGATGGCTCAGATATGAAGACCGCGGCGATCCGAATCCATGCGCTCGTGAAATCGCTCGGAGTCGAAAGGGCGCGTGTGGTTGGTCACGACATTGGCTTGATGGTTGCTTACGCCTACGCCGCGCAATTTCCGTCGGAAACAGAAAAACTTGTGCTGATGGATGCGTTTCTGCCAGGTGTGGACGGGTGGGAACCGGTTTATAACGATCCCAATGTGTGGCACTTCCGTTTTAACGGGCCAACGCCGGAAGCGCTGGTGCAGGGCCGCGAGCGAATCTATTTCTCTCACTTCTGGGACGACCTGGCCGCGGACAAGACGCGCTCGGTTCCCACAGCCGACCGCGAAGCCTACATCGCAGCATACGCCCGGCCAGGGCGCATGCGCGCAGGCTGGGCCTATTTCGCAGCATGGCCACGCACGGCGCAAGACTTCGCGCAATTGGCAAAAACGAGATTGACAATGCCGGTCCTGTCGATGGGTGGCGAAAAATCTTTAGGTCAAGTCCTCGGCCAACAGACGAAGCTGGTCGCTACAAACGTGACCGACATCGTTCTCAAAGGTACAGGACATTGGATCATGGAAGAACAGCCCAAAGAAACAAGCGAAGCTCTGCTGAACTTTCTATGAAGGATGGTTTTTCGTGGCGATTAATGTGCGCCAGCGGCCGCGAGGAAATTTCCGTATCCCACAATCAAAGTAGAACCGACCAACAAAAGTAGGGACAGCCCCAGAAATCGCATCGCAGTCGCGCCCGCTCCTCTCCACTCGCGGAATCCGATGCCCCACAGCGTGCTGAAGATGATGATGCTGGCCATGTGTAGCGTCCAGCTGGAAAAACCGTACTTTCCCATTTGCGTCTCGCCCATCGTGTAGAAAAAAAATTGAAAATACCACGTCGTCCCTGCAAGCGCACACAGAAGGTAATTCACGATAACCGGAACCGGATGGGAATCCGCGGCCGTATGGGAACGTATGTGCGTCACAACTTCCCGGCTGGGCGCGTCGATCGCTGTTTCGAGGATCGGCTCGTCCGCAATGGTTTTGTATCGCCCGGGTTTCGCAGTGAAGTATTCAAAGCCGGTCTTGTTCTTTATATTCAGAGCGACGCACCAGACGAAGTTTGTTGTGAATCCGCCGATCAACACCACAACGAGAACCGGCAAACCTTGCCAAAGAACGGGTGTGCCGTGCCGCAAAGTCAAAGATTTTATGGGGCCTCCCGCCGCCAGACCGTAGGCAAAACAGGCGCTCATCACACCGGACAACGTTGCCACGGCCAAGCCCTTCTTGAGGTCAAATTCTTTAATGGCAGTCTTTTTTTGTTCTGGCGACATTGTCCGTTCTTTGCAGGCACCGGCGACGCCGGCTGCCGAAATTCCCATCAAACAGACAAACACGCCGACCAAAATTACGCGACCGGAAATGGTTCCGAGAACCTGGCTGACAAAGACGCCGCTGAAGATAGGAGGCATCAACGTTCCAAAGGCAGCGCACAAGCCCAGGACGACAGCCATGCCTAAAGACAAACCGAGATAGCGCATCGTTAATCCGAACGTGAGCCCACCAATACCCCACAGCAATCCGAAAAAGACGACCCAGAAGATCGTATGCAAAGGAGTTTCCGCAAGTACCGCCGACAAATCGCGTGTCAGGAAAATGGCAAGCAGCCAGGGCGCAATAATCCAGCTAAAAAATCCGCCGACAAGCCAGTACGTTTCCCATGACCATCGTTTGACTCCGCGATAAGGCACGTAAAAGCTCGCCGAAGCCAGGCCGCCGAGCCAGTGAAAGAAAACACCTAAAGCCGGGTTAGGGATCACAAAAACCTCAGCGGAAAATCAAGCATGAAAGATCTCTTCCAAGGGCGTGATTGCCAGATCGGGTAGCAAGCCGTCCTGTTGAACAAAGAAATCTGCCATTTCCGTTTGCCAGCGCGAGTTGACGTCTCGGCGCGCCATGTCCGCTCGATCACGCTCGAAATTGTCAGTTTCGAGATATCCGACAAGCGTCCCATCGGGCCGCAGAAAGAGAG
This sequence comes from Candidatus Acidiferrales bacterium, assembly GCA_963709705.1. Lineage (GTDB taxonomy): Bacteria > Acidobacteriota > Terriglobia > Acidiferrales > UBA7541 > Acidiferrum. The sequence goes on along the minus strand of CAVPXU010000005.1, from coordinate 1,895,272 downwards.
AGTAATTCCTCCACCCGGTTTCCTGGAGTGCGTTCTTCATTTCTGGCCAAACCGAATGATGCCGCTCTTTGTATTCCTCAAGCCGTTCTGGTTTCACTTGCAAAATAAAACAAACTCGCTGCATGAAACTCCCTTCGTGTCTTTGACAGAGAATTGGTCAACGCAGAAATGCTTCGCTGAGACCACCGTCCACCGGGATCACGTGCCCGGTTGTACGGGCGCTTTGCTCACCGGCAAGCCAAAGAATTGCAGCGGCACAGAATTCAGGAGTGATGGGACGCTTGGTCAAAGTGCGCTGGGCATAGAATTGCGCCAGGATTTCTCGCAATGCTTCCGTTGAATCGGACTCGGAGAATGAAATTTTGTATTTTTGGAGCGATTGGATCACACGATCGCGCGGAAACATGGTGGATCCTGCGACCACTGTCGCGGGAGCAATGCCGTTTACCCGGACAGTTGGTCCAAGCTTGACGGCGAGTTCACGAATCAGATGGTTCAGAGCCGCCTTGCTGGTGTCATACGCTTCGCTACCCTGCTTCGGCACAACCGCGTTGGCCGAACTCGTGAGCACCATGGACCCCGGCAGATCTTGGTCTCGGAATACCGGCTCGAGAGTGCAGGCAAACAAATAGTTACCGGTGACGTTTACAAGAAACGTTGTAGCCCATTGTGAATCGGAGAGCTGCCCATCCTTTCCGGGGACGAGATAAATCGCGGCGGTGTTTACAACGATGTCGATCCCGCCAAATTCGAGGATTGTGCTGTTGACTGTGCTGGCGAGACTGATGGGCGAACCCAGATCCACCGCAACGGACGAAACAAACTCAGTATTTGCGAAGGACGCCGCTTGTTCCGCGACCCTTTTCGCCCCGGGCTCGTCGAAATCGGCGACCATCACATGCGCTCCGTTGCGTGCCAGGAGCAGCGTTGTTTCCCGTCCGATTCCACTTGCACCTCCAACAACCAAGGCGATTTTCCGGCTGAACTCGCTTTCTGCCGGCATGCGTTGCAACTTCGCTTCTTCAAGCGCCCAATACTCAATCCGAAACGCCTCCGAGCGTGGAAGCGCAACGTAATTGTGAAAGTACGAAAATTCACTCGATTGCTCGGCTCGCCGTGCTTGCGGCAGAATCTCAGGCGCCTCACCGTCTTCCAGGGCGTTTGCTCCGGCCATCACATGAATCGCATTGACGAAAAATTCGGTGGCGATCCTTGCCTCCTTTTTGTTCTTGCCGAATCCGAACAACCCGATTCCCGGAATGATTACCACAGATGGATTCGCATCGCGCAATTTCGGAGAGTCTTTCGACGCCCATTGTTCGTAGTATTTTTTGTATGCGGCCCGATATTCGACGACTTTGCGTTCGAGGCTCGCCTTTAGCGTAGCTGCGTCTTGGGTCGAGTCGTCCCAATTCACGAAGAGAGGGCAGACTCTCGTTCGCAGAAAATGGTCGGGACAACTTGTGCCCAGAGCGCTGAGTTCCGGCGCCCATGCTGAGCCAGCAAAGTTGAGTGCATCCTCGCCATCCGCATAATGAGCGATTACGCGGCGCTCTGACGACAGCAGTCCCCGTAACCTCGGCAAGATTTTGGCCGCGACGCTCTTGCGATCCTCTCGAGGCGAGTGGACCGAACCGCCGAAAAGCACTCCTCTGTGATTTTGGTGCTTGTCGATGAACTCACCCATCTGGTCGATCGTGTGAATGCTATTCAGGTAGCACTTTCTCTGCGTCGCACCCCAGGTAAAAAGGCCGTGCCCACCGAGAAGAATTCCATCAATTCCTGGACTGTCTTTGACAGCTTTCTCGATCAGCAGCGCCAGCTCAAATCCCGGACGTTGCCACGGTACCCACACGACTCGACGACCATACTCTTTGTTGAACTGCTCTAGCTTGCGTTTACCGTTAGCGCTTGCGGCAAGCGCAATAGCCCAATCGGGATGCAGGTGGTCCAGGTGGGGGAAAGGAAGGAGCGCATGCAAAGGCGTGTCGATGGATGCGGCAACGCGATTCTCGCCAAACGTGGACAACGAGTAATAGCTGACCATTTCATCTTCATGTTCTTCGCCGCGATACAGCTCCTTCAGCTGCTCCAACCGATCCTGATACAACAACGCAAACCCTGATTCGGTTATCGAACCGAGGTCTCCTCCGCTGCCTTTCACTGCCAGGACCATGGTGGGTTTGCGGGTGAAAGGATCAGGTAGCTCTATCTTCGAACTGGTATTCCCGCCCCCGAAGTTCGTGATTCGCAGATCGGTCCCAAGCAAGTTCGATCGATAGCGCAGTAGCGCCAACGGATTGCCGCGCAGTTTCTCGGCCGTGTTCTCATCCCACAAGTCACGCAGGTATGTTGTCTTTCGAATCTCAGGCATATACCGCCTCACAATAATGTTCGAATCGTTCCGCTTGCCGATTCCATTTCTCAGGATCAACCGGCGCGAATGTCTCGGCGGGATAAGAACGATCGATGATGTCGCGGCCCTGCTGCAAAGAGTCAACAGTCCCGGTGGCTAACATTTGCACCGCAATATTGCCGAGTGCGGTAGCCTCCGCCGGACCCGCCAATACGGTTCTGCCCGTCGCGTCCGCCGTGAACTGGTTCAGCAAACGGTTCTTGGAGCCTCCGCCGATCACGCGAATGCGATCGATTCGTTTTCCCGTGAGATGTTCGAGGCTCGAAAGCACAACGCGATACTTTAGTGCCAAACTCTCGAGCACCGCTCGAGTGAAACTGGCGGGAGATTTTGGCGGCGGCTGGTGAGTTCGCGCGCAGAACTGCGTGATCGCCGCGGACATGTCTTTCGCCCGCAGAAACGATTCATGGTCGGGGTCCACCAGGCAATGAAACGCCTCCTCACTTGCCGCCTGTTCGATCAATTCCAGATTGTCGAAACATTTTCCTTCGCTTGCCCAGGTTTGCTGACAACACTGCAATATCCATAGTCCCATCACGTTTTTCAAGAGCCGCGTTGTCCCGTTCACTCCGCCCTCGTTGGTAAAGTTCATGCGCAAAGCTTCGGCCGTAATCAAGGGTTGGTCGATTTCGGTTCCGACTAGTGACCACGTGCCGGAACTGAGAAACGCTGTTGCTTCGCGCGCAGAAATTGCCGCCACGGCAGATCCTGTGTCATGCGTCGCGGGCGCGATCACCGCCGTTCCCGCCAGCGCACTATGGTCAGCGACGTTTGGCAGCAAATGTCCCAACAGTGTACCGGGCTCGACAATCTTGCTCCATAAGTGCCCGGGCAGCCCGAGTTGGTCGATTAATTCAGTCGCCCAAGTCCTTGTCATGGGATTCACGAGTTGTGTGGTCGTAGCATTGGTGAATTCGCAGACGGCATTTCCGGTGAGCCAATAGTGGAACAGGTCTGGAATGGTAATTAGCTTTTGTGCGGTCTTCAGCAGTGCAGGAGTTTCTCGTAGTGCGGCAAATAATTGATACAAGGTATTGATGGCCATGAACTGAACTCCCGTGGCCCGATATATTTCCTCTCTCGGGATCTTTTCAAAAACCTCATCCATTACACGGGCGGTTCTCCGGTCACGATAATGATAAGGATTTTGAAGCAGTTCTCCTTTTTCTCCCAACAGTGCATAATCCACTCCCCACGCGTCCACCCCAATTCCTGCCAATGGCGTGTCGTCCAAAGACGACAAAGTCTTGCGAATCTCATACCAAAGCCGCGCCACATCCCAATGCAAGCTTCCGCCGTATTCGACAGGTTCATTCTTAAATCGATGAATCTCGCGAGTCGTCAGCCTGCCCACGTCGAGCTGGCCAAGAATGGCTCGCCCACTTTCCGCTCCAATATCGAACGCGAGATATGGCCTGGAAGAATTGCTGTCAGGCATACGAGGACACGCTGGCGGAGTTCTTGATCGCGCGTTCCTTGGTGATGCGTTCGAGGTATCCACTCTGGCGGAATGCATCCAGAGGATCTGTAGGCAGCCCCCGCGATCTGCGCCATTCGAGAATGGCGGGTCGAACGTCGGTGGCAAACGCGTCTTGCAGCAAGGATTCCGCGGTTACGAGGTCGCAACTCTCCTGTGCTCGAACGAGCGCTGGGTAATCGACCAGCGCTGCCTTTGCATATAGTTCCAGAGCCACCTTCACCGTTTGAAGCATCGCCTCGATTTTGCCCTTCAAGTTATGGCTTTGGTCGACCATATACGCGATGTCCGCCTGCTTGCCCGCTTCCCATTCGTAGAACAGGATTTCATGAAAAATACGGAACACCTGATACGGGTCGATAGAGCCGAGCGTCAGATCATCATCGGCGTAACGGCGATCATTGAAATGAAAGCCCCCCAGCATTTCTTCGGAGAGCAGCCACGCAACAATTTGCTCAATATTCTGCGCGGCATAATGATGGCCAGTGTCCACAAGAACTTTTGCCTGCGGCCCGGCTTTCGCCGCCAGGTGCATGGCCATTCCCCAATCAGCAATATCGGTGTGGTAGAAGGCAGGTTCAAAGGGCTTGTATTCGATCAGTAGCCTCTGCCCTGGAGAGAGCTCCGCGTGCACTTGCTGGAGCAGTTGCTCGAAGTATTCCTTGCGCCGCCGGATATTCGCGGTGCCCGGATAATTCGAACCATCGGCGAACCACATCGAAATGTCCCGGCTTCGCAAATGCCGCGCGATCTCGATACTATCCCGGGTGTGCTCGAAGGCGCGCTTTCTGGAAGCAGGATCCGGGTTCCCAAACGATCCGTATTTGTAATCCTGATCTTGAAAGAGGTTTGGATTGATCGAACCAGATTGCACACCATAACGTTCGGAAAAGCGCTGGACCTCATCGACGCTACGGACGCCGTTCGGGAAATCCCATAACACATGCAGAGCGATGGTGGGACACACTCCAGTCAGCAAGTGAACCTGGCCGGCGTCGCTGAATTTCTCGTCTGTGCTTGTGGCTGCCGCCGGCTGGATGAACTTTCCGAAGCGCGTCCCGGTGTTGGCAAAACCCCAGGAAGGAAGCTCGATCCGGAATTTGTTCAATGCTTGGGCGATTTTTTCGGGTGCTGCGTTCATGGCTAATCCTCAACCTGACCTCAGAGAGTACACAGCGGACGGACTGGAGGTCACGCGTTATTTATCCGCTAGCCGTGCGCAATCTCGCCTGAAACCCGCCGGCCGTTGGGCATGGTCTTCTACAAAATGTAATGCAGGAGAAGAATGGCGGCTAGAACATATGCCAGCGGCTTCACCTGGCGCGCGCGGCCTAAAGCGGCCAGCAAAAAAATATTGGTGATGAATCCCAGCGCCAAGCCGTCGCTGACGGAGGCCAATAGCGACAGCATGGTGGTTACCAAGGCCGTCGCCGCCACTACGCCGTCGCGCAGATCCAGATCGGCAAAACCTTCCATCATGAAGATGCCAATCATCACGAGTGCGGGCGTAGTCGCCACGCCAGGAACGATGGCAATCAATGGAGTAAAGAAGAGCGCGGCCAGGCAGCAGATGGCGATTACAATACTGGTCAACCCTGTGCGCGCCCCCTGCTCGACGCCGGCGGCCGACTCAATATAAATTACCGTGGTCGTCGTGCCCAAAAGCGCGCCGCCCGAAGCCGCCGTCGCATCCGCAGAGAGCGCCTCGCGCAATTTCGGCAAGTTGCCATTCTCATCGTTCAGGCGGGCGCGTGTGCCGATGGCCATCAACACTGCCATTGCGGAAAAAAGGTCGGAGAAAAGAATAGCGAAAATAATAGGAATGCTCTGGACGGGATGGCGCAAGGGGTAAAACAAGTCAAGCTTCAGAAAAGTTGGCGCAATCGAATGAGGCCAACCGAAAATTTGGTTTGGCAGGGGCGTGATTCTGGCTCCAGGTATCGCGCCTGCGCCCGGCAGAAATATGCCCGCTGCCGTGATCAGCAGAATAGATAGAATCAACGCTCCGCGCACACCGCGGTTCACCAAAACAATCGTAAACACAATGCCGGCGAAACCGAGCAGGACCTCCGCCGAAGAGAAATCGCCAAGCGAAACTATCGAGTGCGGGTTCGCGACAATGATCCCTGCGTTCTTCAGCCCGATGAACGCGATGAACATGCCGATTCCGGCGCTCACCGTTCGTTTGAAGCTGCCCGGAAACGAATCGATAATCTTGCGCCGTATACCGGTCACTGAAATCAGCAGGAAGAGCAGGCCGCTGTAGAACACCATCCCGAGGGCGCCCTGCCAGGGAATGTGCATGCCTTGGCACACTTGCACGGCGATGTAGGCATTTACGCCCATGCCCGGCGCCATCGCCAGCGGATAGTTCGTGCGCAACCCCATGATCACCGTGAAAATGGCGGCGGCCAGTGCGGTCACGCTGATCAGTGCGCCGCGGTCCATGCCTGCCTCGGACAGAATAAGCGGATGAACCACAAGTACGTAAGACAACGTGCTGAAGGTTGTTATCCCCCCGATGACTTCAGTCCAGAAAGTGGAGCCACGTTCGTGATAATGGAAAAAGCGATCCAGCGCGCCAGCTGAGCGCTGGAACATACTTGGCCGGACGGGAACAGGATCGCCAACTCCAAGGTTCATTGGTTCGGAAGTACCCTCAGAATCCTTTTCGGTGAAAGACTTGTGGGCCAGGTCCTCGACCGAATTTTGCGCGCTACCAAATTATGGGATGCGTCTCGCCGGTCCGCACGTTCACAAACCCTTCGGGCAGCGCGTCGCTTGGCGGCATAAAGGTCCATTGCCAGGGAGGGCATGTGAGAAACGCATAGCAGAGTGCTTCGGTCACATGGTTCACGCCCAAAAACTCCTGAATGCGTGGCACTGGCTTTTCCATCCACTCCAGTTTTTCCATCTCGGCGCGCATCGCCAGCAAATCACCAGCAAGCTCTTCCGCCGGCCGCGCAGTCATCAATCCGCCGATCTCCAGCCGAACTCTCGCGGAAACTTTTCCTTCGCTTACCAGAACAAAGCCGCCATCCATCTCCGCCATGGTGTTTATCGCTAGGGCCATGGCTTCATCGCTGCTGCCAATGACCCAGGCGTTGTGATTGTCGTGCACGATCGAGCAGCACATCGCGGAATCCGCCGTCTTCATCCCGACATCCTTCCAGAACATCCGTGAAATGCGAGTGCGGCCGGAGTAGCGATCGAGCAGCGCCACTTTGGTGATCGCCCGCGATTCGTCACGCTGCACGATGCCATCCTTCACCGGCAGTTCCACGGTGAAGAAGTCCTTTTCATGATGAAAGGGGGGAACCACGGCGGCTTGAACGCTGTTGCGTCCGGCGGGCGCGGCAACTGCGAAATCCGCAGCTTCAATTCTGCGGCCGAGATTCACCGTCTTTGTCGCCCACTCCGGCCAGTCTATCTTCGGAACGGCAACGAGCATCTTGTAATCTTCAGAAACTTTCGCGCCATCGGCGTATACGTCTTTGATTATCACCTGCTCAGGATCTGACAGCAGCACTACATCGGCATAGCGGCCAGGCGTGAGGGAACCGACCAGATGATCGATGCGGAAGTGACGCGCGGTGTTGTAGCTGCCCAGTGCGTAGGCAATTTCCGTGGATACTCCGTTTTCGATGGCACAGCGGATATTGTGGTCCATTGCGCCGCGGCGCAGCGTCGTTTCGGCATTGCGGTCGTCAGTTGTCACCGCCACGTTCGACCAGTCGCGCAGGCCTTTCTCCACCAGGTATTTCAAGACGTGCCGGGCATTCGGCCGCGCTTCCAGAAAAATTCCCCGCTCCAGTTTGTCCCAAGCCTCTTGGCCCTCGCGGATTTCGTGATCCGAACTGATCCCGGCCGCCGCAAACGCGCATATCTCTGCGGGCGAAACCAAACCTGTGCCGTGACCTTCGACGACCCCACGCGTCTCCAACGTCGCCTCAATGTTCTCCCAAAGCCGTTTGTATCCCGGATTTTGCGGGTTTACCACCGCGGACCAATCCATCACTTCATCCAAGCCCGTGACCCAAAGATTGCGCTCGATGAAATCGCGGATCTCTCGGTAACCGTAATAGCCACCAGACTCTTCCCATCCCGTGGGCGGGGTGGCGGAGCCGAGCGATGGAAAAATCTTGAAAGGGCTGCCGTGTCTCCGCGCCATCAGCCAGAATTCCACGTTGCGCGCGCCATTTACGTTGGAAAATTCGTGTGAAGCCTCCACGTTCCATGTAGTGCCGAAGCGCAACACCAGGTCCGCTTCGTACTCTGGGCTAAGCATGGTGCTTTCGATGTGTTTATGAGCTTCACCAAATCCCGGCACCGCCCACAGACCGTGGACGGAAGTTGTCTTTCTGGAGGACCCTTTCCACTCACCATGCGGACCGACCCAGGCGATTCTCTGCCCTTTGATAACAATGTCCCAGTTTTCCTTCCAGGTAAGGGTCTGGACGTTCAGGAGCGTAGCGCCTTCCAGCACCAAGTCCGCTTCCTGCTGCGTCAAGGCGACGCTGACAAGGTTCTGCCGCGTAACGATCTCTTCACTGGGAGAGTGTGTCTTTTGCGTGGTCTGAGCGATCGCTATGCTCCAATGCGGAATTTGTTGTTGTATATCTACTTCGGCTGTCCCTGGAACTTGCGCAGGTATCACACGAGGTTTTCGACCACGGCGAGACATTGCCTCGACAGGGAATTCAAATCTTTCATACGGCCCAAAACCATGCAAGTGTAAACTTCTAATAGCTGCTATAAGATTTTGGCCGCGTGATGCCCGGCTTTTCGAGATGAGCGAATACCAATTTCCAGGGACAATCGATGATGCCATGCGCGCTCGTGCGATACGCGCGGCGCAGGGCGAAACCTCCTTTGATCTCCTGGTTGTGGGCGGGACAATCGTCGATGTGATTACGGGCGAACTGCGCTTGGCGGATATTGGCGTCACCGGCGCGATGATCGCCAGCGTCCATCCGTACGGCACTCGCGGGGACGCAGGGGTCTTATACGACGCTAAAGGGAAATGGATTTGTCCTGGATTTATTGACACGCATGTACATTTCGAAACTTCGCATATGCTTCCGGCGCACTACGCGGAGCAGGTGGTCGCTCAGGGTACGACCACTATTTTTTACGACCCCCATGAACTCGCCAACGCTTTTGGGCTTGCCGGCGTGCGCTACCCCATCGAATCCAGCCGCGGGTTGCCGTTGCGCTTTCTTTGTGCGGCGCCGTCTTGCGTGCCATCCGCAGAAGGGCTGGAATGCTCCGGTGCCGCACTTGGCGGCGCGGAAATGCGCGAGATGCTGTCATGGGAGGAGGTTGCTGGCGTAGCCGAAGTTATGGATATGCGCGGTGTTCTGCGGCAGACACCACGCATGGTGGATATTGTGTCAGCCGGACTAAGGTCAGGCAAATTGATCGAAGGCCATGCGCGGGGGCTGACCGATGGCCGACTGCAGGCTTACCTGTGTGCAGGCGTTACTTCCGATCATGAGATTACGTCAGGCGAGGATCTGTTGGAGAAGCTCCGCGCCGGACTTGCCATCGAAATTCGCGGCTCTCATGACTACGTCCTTCCTGGTGTTGTGGAAACTCTGCACAAACTGCCACACCTTTCCTCGCAAGTCAGCATATGCACGGACGATGTGCCGCCTGATTATCTTGTGGAACGTGGCGGCATCCGGGACGTGCTGAGCCGTCTTGTGAGCTACGGCATGAACGCTGTGGACGCGATTCGTTGCGCTACTTTCAACGGCGCCCTGCGGTTGCGGCGCCCTGATCTTGGCGCGATATGCGCTGGGCGAATGGCTGACCTCGTTATCCTTGCGGGCCTTGACAATTTCAAAGTCGCAAGCGTTTTTGTTGCGGGACGCCACGCCATTCAGGATGGCCGATGGCAGATACCACGGCGCGTGTCGGAGTTCGTACCCACGGCTCTTCCGTCTGTCAAATTAGCAGAATTGGCGGAAGATGACTTCCGCATCCGTGTACCAGGACAAGAAAACGGATCAGCGAAAGTGCGCACGATCTTCGGCATGCGTTTCACCGAATGGCGAGAGGTTGATGTGAAAGTCCGCAGTGGTTTTGCGGAAATACCGGTGGATTCGAGTTTGATTTACGTGCGGCATCGCCACAGGCGCCACGCAGGCGCCGGGCAGTGCGCCATTCAGCAAGGCATCGGTCGCATGCGCGGAGCGATCGCCACAACTTACTCTCATGACTCACACAACTTGGTCGTCCTTGGAGGATCGCCCAGGGATATGCAACTTGCGGCCAACGTTCTTATCCGCTGCGGCGGCGGAATGGCCGTTGTCCAGGACGCGAAAGTTTTGGCCCTGGTGGAATTTCCAGTTGCTGGAATGTTGTCAGAGCTTCCGGCTGCTGCATTGGCCGATAACTTCCGCGCCTTGCGTGAGGCGGCCGGTCAAGTCACGGATTGGAAACCGCCCTATTGGACGTTCAAAGCCATAGAAGGCACATGCTTGGCCTGCAATCCGGGTCCCCACCTCACCGACCTCGGTTTGACCGACGGCACAACGCAAACAATAGTCTCTATGTTTCCGTAGAGGCTTCTTTTTGAAGAAGAAAGGAGAAACTATGCCGCAGTGTCGAGCGATTTTGCAAAATCCAGAATCGTGCGGACCACAACCTCGTCGCCGATCGCCGTATTGATCATCGTGTGATAAACGGAGCGGTTCGGCCATTCAACGTGAAAATACTTCTGGATGAAATCAGCGCGCTCCTGGTCCACGGTATCCACGAGCTGTTCGGCTTCCGACTCACTCTTACCGCGGACCAACAGGCGCCGAATTTTGTCTTCCCTGGGGGCATACAGAAATACGCGTAGTGTGTCCTGCCGATTCCTCAGAAAATGCTGAGCGCCCCTGCCGACGATGACGGAGTTTCCGGATTTTGCCGCGTGCTCCACAACCCGTTGTGTGAGCTTCAAGATGCTTTCGCTGTCCACGACCTTGAGCTTGTGCGCATTCAGGCTTCCTTCGTAACTCCCGCGCAAGAAAGATTTGAATAGCCGGTAATAAAGCGGGTCGGTCCGTTCCTCTCGAACCTCCACGACCGCTTTGGGACATTCAGCAAGCCTGGCAATCTCTTCCGTGAGCAACTGGTCCCACAGCTTCCAGCCCAATTGTGTTGCAAGCCGCTGGGCAATTTCGCCGCCGCCGCTTCCATATTCCCGTTCAATTGTCACGATTTTGATCATCTTGCTCTGCGCCTTTAGTATCAGATGATTCTCACTCGACGATCGTAGCACCGCCGCCACCTGGATCATTCTTCTTTAGCATAAAGCTCAGAAAAAACATGATTCCTGCACCCACCGCAAGGACCATAAAGGTATCAATATATGCCAGGCTGGCCGCCTGCGATTGAAGGCCTTCATAGATCCTGGCATAAGCCTGCCCCTGAGCCTCATGCGCGCCTAGCCCCGAGTTGGCGATGTGCTGGGTCAAGCCGTTCAAGGAGTTCTGGAAATTGGGATTGTCTGGCCTGGCATGCTCGACGAGCCTCGCCTGATGAAACTGGGAACGTCGCGCAATCAGGGTGGTAACAATGGAAGTTCCCACGCTGCTGCCCATGTTACGCATGAAATTGACGATTCCCGCGACGGAGTTATTCTTCTCTGACGCAATGCCGACGTAGGCCGCCAGAGTGATGGGCACGAACAGGAAGCCCAAGCCAATCACCTGCGCGATGCGCAGCCACACAGCGGCACTAAAGCTGATCAGCAAGTCAATCCGCTGCGTGGAATAATACATGGCCACAGACAGTGACAGCCAGCCGAAGGCAATGAGGAAGCGGGCCTGCACCTTGGTTGTCAGCTTGCCCATGACGGGCATTTCAAACAGCAAGACAAGGCCCCCTGCGGATAATGCCAGTCCCGCCAGTTCCGAAGTGTACCCAACGAGAGTCTGGAGAAACTGCGGCATCAGGACCAGACTGGAGAACAACATGATTCCCAGCATGAACATCATCAGGTTTGCACTGGCGAAGTTAAAACTCTTAAACATGCGAACGTCGATAATCGGCGATTTTTGAAACCATTCCCAGATGATCAGAGAAATCAAGCATACCGTTGACACGACGATCAGTGTCGTAATGAACCGGGAGCCGAACCAGTCATCTTCCTGCCCCTTGTCGAGCAGGACCTGCAACGCGCCGATGCCCAAAGCCAGCAGAGAAATACCGATATAATCCAATTTGACCCCGGCGCGCTTTAGCCGCGCTAAATACGGCGGGTCTTCGACAAAGCGCCGCACGAGAAACCAGGTCATTATGCCAACGGGAAGATTGATGAAGAAAATCCAGCGCCAGGAATAGTTGAAGGTGATCCAGCCGCCCAGGGTCGGCCCAATCGTGGGCGCCATGATGGCCGTGATGCCATAGAGAGCAAAAGCCAGGCCGCGCTGCTGCGGAGGAAATGTATCCGCCAGAATCGCTTGAGCCATTGGCTGCAAACCGCCGCCGCCTGCTCCCTGCAGAACGCGGAAGAAAAGAAGAAGCCCGAGGCTTGGAGCGATCCCGCAAAGTAGAGAACTGACCGTAAATATGCCCAGGCAAGACATGAAAAAACGCTTGCGCCCCAGTGTGCCTGCCAGCCAGCCGCTGATCGGAAGAATGATGGCATTCGATACCAGATAAGAAGTCAGAACCCAAGTGCTTTGGTCATTGCTAGCGCCCAGACTTCCCGCGATGTAAGGAAGGGCCACGTTGGCGATGCTGGTGTCGAGCACCTCCATGAAGGCAGCCAGCGCCACGACAACCGCAATTAGCCAGGGATTATATTTTGGCCGCCAAATGTCCTGGTCGAGTGTGAGCGTGGCGGAACTCATTGCAGGTACACGTCCGGCACCACGTTCATGCCCGGTCGAAGCCGATGGTCGCGGTTTTCTCCGGGGTCCAGAACAATTTTCACGGGGATTCTTTGAACGATTTTTACGTAGTTACCAGTGGCATTTTCGGGCGGTAACAAACTGAAAGTTGGGCCCGTCGCGCCGGCGACGCTGTCCACATGGCCTTTCAAAGTCTGGCCGGTTGAATCGATATGAATTTTGGCTCTCTGTCCAACTCGCATGTGTCGAAGCTGCGTCTCTTTGAAATTGGCGGTGACCCACACTTCATCGAGAGGCACGACGGTCAGGAGTTGCTGCCCCGGCTGGACGTTCAGGCCAACAACTACCGTTTTATTCACTTCACCGGTAACCGGTGCAACGATCTTGGTGTATTGCAGGTTCAGCTGCGCCTGATCGAGGATCGCGCGCTTTTCTTCGACGTCGGCGATCGCCGCGCGCACTCGAGCTCGCGTTGAGGAAACCTGCTGTGGCCCGGTCTCCGCATATTGATGGTTGGCTTCCGCTTCCACCAGACGGCTCTGTGCCTGCTGCACGAATTGTTGTGCAGCAGACTCATTGGCTTTGGCTCCCGCAACAGCGGCCGTGCTGGCTTTGGCGGCGGCCACTGCCTGATCGTAAACCTGCTCCGCCACCTCTCGCTTATCCACGAGCAATTTGTAGCGGTGCAGATCGTCCTGTATCTTTACGTCGTTTGCCTCGGCCTGTTCCACTTGGGCATGGGCAGCGGTCAGTTGTCTTTCCGCGGCAATCACTCCGGCCTTCGCATTTTCGATGTCCGATCCCGTTGACTTCAGCTGGCTGGAAGTGTTGACGGTGGTGATCGGCACCGTAATATTCAGCGATTGAGCGGTTGCTTCGGCGCTGGCCAAATTGGCTTTAGCCTGCTTTACTGCAACCTCATAGTCTGTCGGATCGATCTCCACAAGCACGGTGCCTTGCTGCACCCACTGGTTGTCGTCAACATTCACCTTCACTACGTAACCGGAGATTCGCGCGCTTACGGGATACAGGTGAACGTCCCCTTGCGCGTCGTCGGTGGATTCATAGCTACTTAAGTGGCGCCAGAGGAAAAAGCCGCCAACCAGCAGCACCAAAACAACAGCAAGAATCAGTAACCTTCGGCGTATTTTCGGACTCAGATAGATCCCGCGCGCAACCTTCCTATCCTCTGTGCGCGAAACATCGGCCGTTGATTTCTTGTCTTCCCCTGGCACGGAGCGGGGTGGGTTCGATTCCGCCATGTTCATTTGTCCTTGAAATATTCCTTGACGCCCGCCTCGGCAATGCCAAGCGCGCGAGCCAGGGAAATTTTTGCGAAGTTATAGCTGTACAGACTTGAAATGTACTGCTCGTGGGCGCTTGCGACTGCCTCCTGGGATTGCACCACTTCCACGGTATCGGTCACACCCGCGCTGAAGCGATCGCGCGATTGAACCAACGTCTCTTCCGCCAAATCGATGTTGCTGCGGGCCACATTCACCTCTTCCGCCGACGACTGCAGATTCAGCAACGCGGTTCGGATGTCGGCGTCGATTTGCGCTCGCAGATTGTCCAGGCGCTCGCGCGCCTGCTGGAGTCTGGCGTCGGCTTGCAAAATGTCCGCGTGCACGATGTTGCCCTGAAAGATAGGAATCGTCAGCGTTCCGCGCACGTCGAATACTTCCGTTGCCGTGGAGGGATGCGATCCTGCCGTGCCGTAGTCGGCATTAAAGGAGAGCGAAGGGTAATAACCAGCCACCGCTGCCTTGCGAGAGAACTCCGCTGCTCGTACGTCTGTCATGGCTGCCAAATAATCGGAGCGCGCAGCATAAGCGCGTTTCAGCGCATCGTCAATCGAGATGCCGTCGAATGGACGAAAGGGAGATTTGTCTGTGAGATCGAACTCCTGGCCGGGAGCCAGCCCAATCACGCGCGCCACGGTCAGTTTCTGTATTGCGAAGTTGTTCTTTGCTTGAATCAGTTGTTGTTGCCGCGTCTGAAGTTCTACTTTGGCTCGCAGGCCGTCGATTTCCGGCGAAGTCCCCGCATGCACCTGGTCTGTTGCTTGATCAAATAGCGCCTTGGCCGTTTCCACCTGTGCTTGCGCCGTCTGGATGCGAGCTTCGTCAGCGATAGCCTGCAAATACACATAGCCTACGGCAAGCACCACGAGGTCGCGGGCGTCTTTGAAGGTGTATTCGGCGGATTTGAGGCTTTGTGTGGAGGCGCGCGTATTGTTGATCAGTTTCGAATCGAACAGAGACTGCGTCACATTCAAACGAGCGTCAAAATAAGAAAAAGGGCCTATCGATGCCGGGATGGCGAATCCAGAAATACTCGCAAAGCCGAGTTCGGCGAGGTTGATTTGCGAGTCCGCTACATATGGAGTAGCTGTGACGTGCGGCAGCAGCGCGCTCAATTGCTCCCACCGTTGTCCTCGAGCAGAGCGAATGTTCGCGTCCGAAAGAAGAAGGCCCAGATTTGTTTTCAATCCGCGATCGATCGCTTCCTGCAGCGAGAGTGGTAAAAGTCCTGGAACCAATTTTACCGGCGTGCTGCCCGCGAAGGAGCTTACGCCTAGTGTTCCGGGAATGGCTTGGCCCGGCGTGGCAGCTGGTGTTGCCGGTGTTTGCGCAAAGGCTTTCGCTGGTCCACATAACAGAAATGAAGCCATCAGGAATGTGCGCTCACATCTGTGACGAAATATCAAGGCTGCACCCCCTTCGTTGGACTTGGTTTTGGCGTGATGGCCGCGAACGGCCCTAACTTATACCAAATGTAGATGATTGGAAGGCGCAGGAAGTTTTGAATATAATGCTGCAATGCAAGGTTAACCCGAGGCGGAACGGGCTAACTGCTACTGCTTTCCTTCCGCTCCATCTTCTACTTTCATGGCCTCCGACCGGTGCTGATCATCAATCGCGAGAAGGCGTTCTTCAGAATCAGGAAGACGTAATTTCCATCAAAGCATCGCACATCTCGCCAGTGTTCATTTCCGCTGCTGAAATTCAGTCAGACGACTTAAACATCTAACATCGTTTCAGCTTTCCAGCTTGAAAATTCGCTCCATCAGAAGCCATTTTTCGCCGGGCTTCGCTTCCGACAACGCTTTCTGAAACTTCCACATCAGTTTTTCCCATTCCTGGACCTTCGGGTTCTTTGCATCCGCCTCTGCTTTCTTTACAAACGAGAAGTCTTCTTGTACTTCTATGATCATGAACATTCGCGTTCCCAGAACATAGATCTCCATGTCCACGATTCCCGCGCGCTTGATGCTCTCGGTAATTTCCGGCCAGATTGTCTCGTGGCGTCGCTTGTACTCCGCTATCAACTTCGGGTCGTCCTTGAGATCTAACGTCAAGCAGTAACGTCTGCCCATTCCATTACTCCCTGATTGCCAAAGCACAGTAGAAAGTGTCGCTTGATCAGCGAAAAAATCGCTGTCCACTTACTATTTTGCTGCGCAACGTTCATCCTATGTGAGCGCCCGGTCGAGATGCGTGTAGCCCGCGTCCACAAAAATATGTTGGCCGGTAATGTGGCTAGCTCTCTCAGACATCAGGAACAGAACCATGTCGGCGATCTCTTCGGGCTTGGTCATCCGTTTCCCTAACGGAATCTTCGATACGATTTTAGCCAGCTTTTCTTCCGGATTAGGAAAGCCAGATACCCACTGCTGGTACAGTGGCGTGTCTACTTCCGCTGGGATCACCGCATTCACGCGAATTCCCATCGGGAGCAATTCCGCGGCCCATTCGCGCGTGAGCCCTAAAATCGCGGCTTTGGCTGCAACATAGCCGGAGGTTCCACCTTGTCCCGTAACCGCCGTCTTGGAGCTTATGTTCACGATCGATCCGCATGCCTTTATCAGCGCCGGCAGTGCGTGGTGCGCCATTGAGTAGTAGTGCACCAGATTCAGCTCCAGCGAAGCGACAAACTTTTCGACGGTACCGTGCTCCAGGCTTACGTTGTCGTTGGCGCCGACGTTGTTCACAAGAGCGTCAAGCCGGCCAAATTGTTTTAGTGTTTGCTCGACGGCTTTGCTACAAGTTTGCGGCGCGGTGATCTCGCCGGAGATGAACATGCTCTCCGAACCGGCGCTGTGCAAAGTAGAGTGCAATTTCTCGCCTGCTTCCACATCACGATCCAGGAAAACGGGAATTGCCTCTTCCGCCGCGGTGGCGCGGGCGATCGCCGCGCCGATTCCCTTGGCGCCCCCGGTAACAAGAACAACCTTTCCCTTCAGGTTCAGGTTCATAGTCAGCCGCGCAGGTTGAAAAAACCACCGTCCAACGGATAATCGACACCTGTAATAAATGATGCTTCATCGGAGCAGAGAAACAATGCCAGTGCCGCCACCTCCTCTGGCTTTCCCATGCGCCCAATGGGTTGTGATTTCGCCAATTGTTCGTACATTTCCTTTTCCCGCCCCGGATAATTCTTTTTCAAATAATCATCAACAAATGGTGTGTGCACACGCGCCGGTGAAATACAGTTGCAACGAATGTTGTAGGGAAGGTAGTCCTTGGCCACAGAGTACGTCATGGCCACCGTGGCACCTTTGCTCATCGAGTAAGCAAAACGGTCGGCGAGCGCGGCGGACCCGGCGATGGAAGCCATATTCAGGATCACTCCTTCCCCGTTTTCCTTCATATGCCCGATGCATACGTGGATGCCGTTGTAGATGCCCTTCACATTTACGCGAAAAACCCTATTGAAATCTTCCTCGGTCGTGCTCTCTACAGTTCCTATATGAGAAACGCCGGCATTATTCACGAGGATGGAGACTTTGTTCTTCGCAAAAATCTCTTGAAACGTTTCTCGAACTTGCGCTTGGTCTGCGACATCGCAGGCATGCCCGCTGGCCGCTCCTCCGGCGTCCAAAACTTTTTTGACAGTCTCTTCCGCTTGCGTCAGGTTGACGTCTACGACGCGAACGGTGGCTCCATTGGCCGCAAATCGCAAAGCAATCGCCTGCCCGATGCCGCTCCCACCGCCGGTGATGATCGCCACCTTGCCGTCCAAACGAAAATTTCCAGTGCTCTCGCGCACATTTGTCAAAGGGACACGCCTCCGTTCCGTTCAACGAGACAATTCGCAAATGCATTGTAAAACAGGGAAGGGCTTTCGTGTCGCTATCGTTTGCCCTATTTTGCCCGCAACCGCCAAAACGAAGCAGCGTTTCCGCCAAGGACTGCCTCACGCTCTTTCGCATCGCATTTGTCCAGGTATTGTTTGACGACGTTGATCGCCCGTTCATAGGACGCTGCACAGAGGCATACCGGCCAATCCGACCCGATCATCAATCGGCCCGAGCCGAAGCATTCGAAGGCCACATCGAGGCACGGCCAAATATCCTCCGGCGTCCACGCTCCCCAGTCGGCTTCCGTAACCAGGCCAGACAGCTTTGCATATACATTGGGAAACGATGCCAGCTCCCGGATTCCGCGTGCCCAACCATCGATTGCCCCGCTCTTGATCGGCGGTTTCGCCAGGTGATCTAACACGACCCGCTGGCGTGGGAACCTCCTGACGAATTCCACCGTGGATGGAAGATGCTTGGGATAAATCAAGATGTCGTAAGCAAGATCGAATTCTTCCAGCAACGAAATGCCGCGCAGAAAATCGGGTCTGAGCAAGAAACCATCGGGTTCGCCTTGGACAATATGGCGAATCCCCACCAGTTTTGCGTTTCCAGCGAAGGATCTCAGTTGCGCACGCAATTCCCGCGAGCATAGGTCCACCCAGCCCACGACTCCGAGGATGAAGGTATTCGCGTCCGCCAACTTCAGCAGCCAATGGGTTTCCTCCAGTGTCTGCCGAACCTGAACGACAACACTGCCTTGAAATCCACTGTTCTCCAGAAGCGGCTGTAGGTCTGCCGGTAGAAAATCCCGGCGGATCGAGTCCATCGCGTTGTCGATCCAGCCATACTCTTGAGGGCTGTACTGCCAGAAATGTTGATGAGCGTCGATATGCATCGCCAGTTTTCTTTTCCAGATTCACGAGAGCCGACATTACCAAGAGCCGCAGTAGTTTGCACTTCCGATTTTTGTTGTTTACTGTTGCCTTCGCGCTTTGTTGACCGGGAAGCAATACATTCGCTTGAATGTCCTCGGAGGACAAATGACAAAATCTTGGTTTTTGCCGTTGATCGCGATCTTTTTCCTCAATTCCTGGCTGCCAACTGTCGCCATTGGTGACGAGATTCCCAAGATCGCCTGGAAAAGGCCTCTTGGAGCGCCACTTCCGAATCCCGGTAAACGCAAGAATAATTCCGACATCGACGACGGCTACTGGCAAGGAGCGCCCGTCGGCGGCTTTGGCGCGGGCACTTTCTCGCGGACATATCGCGGTGATTTTGCCAGATGGCACATCAAGAGCGGCGTTCACAAGTACGCGCCGATTTACGCGAACCAGTTCGCGATGTTTCAGGAAGTTGCGGGCGAATCGTCGGGAACAGCCCGTGTATTGATGACTGACCATCCCCAAAATGGCGAACTATCGAGCTGGGCGTGGGATTATCCAACTGGAGCGGGCGAATATGCCGCGCTCTATCCGAAGTCCTGGTTTGACTATAGATGGGATAAATTTCCAGCTCACGTAGTCTTGGAGCAATTCTCGCCCATCTTACCCGACAACTATCGCGAGTCCAGCTACCCGGTCGCGGTCTATCGTTGGCATGCGGAAAATCCAACCAATCGCACCATCACCGTATCTGTACTTCTTTCGTGGACAAACATGAACGGATGGTTTCGCACGTACACGCATGATTTTCAAGGCGCGCTCAATCAGGGCAACCACAACGAGTTTCGAACCGAGCCGGCAGACCAGCAGCTAACAATGAAAGGCATCGTATTTGGCCGTAATCGCGCCCAGGATTCGGGGAATGAATGGGATGGCGAGTTTACGATCGCTGCATTGGAATCGCCGGGAGTGGAAGTCACTTATCAGACAGAATTCCTTGCCGATGGCGACGGCAAAGCGGTCTGGTTACCGTTTTCCAAAGATGGCAGGTTGTCGAACAGCGCGACGAGTTGGGTAAGCGCCAGTGAAAAACTGGGCGGAGCCATTGCTGTCCGTTTCACTCTGCGGCCGGGAGAAAGGAAAATTATCCCCATGTCGATCGCCTGGGATTTTCCTGTTGTGGAATTTGGCCAGGGACGCAAGTGGAACCGGCGCTACACCGATGATTACGGCACTAGCGGCCAAAATTCCTGGGCCATTGCTCGTGATGGTTTATTGCACGCGAACGAATGGAGCGAAGCCATCAACGCCTGGCAAGCTCCCTATATAAAGGACGACAGCAAACCTGCGTGGTATCGCGGCATGCTTTTTAATGAGCTATACACGCTCAGCGATGGCGGCACTTTTTGGGGCCGTGAAGTAGGCTCCGATCCCAAAACCCAACCGACATTCGCTCTTTTGGAGTGCTTTGATTACGCCTATTACGCCACATCCGATGTGCGATTCTACGCTTCCATGCCGCTGGTGAAATTCTGGCCGGCTATCGACAAGCAGGTGCTCCGCGAATTTGCTGCAACAGTTCCGCGCGAGTACCCCGAACTCGGCCTATGGGTGTGGAAGACGCAGCAAACCGGCGCACCCGTGCTGCACAAACGCAAGAAAATTGGAGCCGTGCCCCATGACTTGGGTGTTCCGGAAGGAGACCCATTCATATCCGTGAATGAACCCGGCTGGCAGGACACGAATGATTGGAAAGATTTGAACTCCAAATTCGTCTTGATGGTTTATCGCGATTTTGTGCTCACAAGAAGGCAAGATAAGGCTTTCCTGCGCGAAATGTGGCCGGCGGTGCAAGCGGCCATTGCTTACTTGCAACAGTTCGACCATGGCGGCGGCATTCCTGAAAACAGCGGTTACCCTGACCAAACTTACGATTCCTGGGTGGTGCGTGGAGTCAGCGCTTATTGCGGAGGGCTATGGCTCGGGGCCTTGCGCGCTTCTGAAGAAACAGCCAAGGAGCTTGGCGAAGCGAACGCCGCTGAGCAGTATCACGCCCTTTTCCGAAGAGCGCAGAAAACCTATATCGACAAACTCTGGAACGGTGAATATTTCCGCTACGACATGGAAAGTGAATACCGTGACGCCATTCAAGCCGATCAGTTGGCCGGGCAGTGGTATGCGAATATGACCGGCTTGGGCGATCTGCTTCCTGCGCAGATGCAACATTCTGCCCTGATGAAGATTTACGCAAATAACGTCATGAGATTCGGTAACGGTGAAATGGGTGCCGCGAATGGCATGAATGCAGATGGCACCATCATGCGTGGCAACGAACAAGGCGAAGAAGTCTGGGTTGGAACGTCATTTGGTTTTGCGGCGCTCTTGCTGAGTGAGGGATTTAAGGAGCAAGCGTATCACACGGCCTGGGGCCTCTATCACGTCATCTACGAGAACAAAGGGTATTGGTTTCGCACTCCGGAGGCATGGGACGATTCCGGAAATTTCCGAGCCTCGATGTATATGCGGCCCGCAGCGATATGGGCCATGGAAATGGCTGCGCCGGCCAGCAAACAATAACGCAAGGGATCCTATCAAGTCGGAAGGCCACGGCGGATTATTCCTGTAGTCTTCGAAAATGCCGTAACATGATGGCCATCCACTCCAGCTACGGAAATCTGCCTCGGTGATTGCACAGTGAAAAAAGAACCAGTCTTGGTTGCCAGGCCTCCTCTACTACGTCAAACGAATGCGCACCTTTTGCTGAGGCTTCTGCGCGAAGCGGGTCCGTGCTCAAAGGCGGATTTGGTCCGAGCGTCCGGCTTGAGCGCGCCCACAGTAACGAATGTCGTTGCTCACCTCGCTGAGGCAGGGCTCGTCGAGCCAATCGGCGAGGGAGATTCAACCGGTGGCAGGCCGCCAGACATCATTCGGTTCCGGGCGGAACGAGGCTGCGTGGTTGGCGTTGAGATCGCGCCAGACGCTCTTCGTTTTCTGCTTGCTGACCTCGATGGCCATGAGCTTGGGCGAGCGAAAGCCACGCTCGCTTGGCAGTCGTCAAAACCGGCCACAATTTGCTCCCAGATCGCGAGGGAAGTACGGAATCTGCTAAGGAAACACAAACTGGCGGAGCATCAACTGCTCGGACTTGTGGTTGGTGTTCCCGCGATTGTAAACGTGAAGGAAGGAGTCGTTTTTTCGCTCAGTGTGCTAAAAGGATGGAGCGATGTTCCGCTCGGATCCATTCTGCGAAAGGAGTTCGAGTGCCAGGTGATCGTGGAGAATGACACCAATCTCGCGGCGCAGGGGGAATATTATCGGGGTGCGGCCCAGGGTCAGGGCAGTTTTGTTTACATCATTATCGGCGAGGGCGTGGGAGCCGGCATTTTCCTTGATGGCAACATCTACCGCGGCTCGCAATGGTCAGCCGGGGAGATCGGCTATCTCCGCGTGCCTCATGTCTCAAGAGAAAATCCCACCATTCATGGCTACGGAAGGCTAGAGAAGGTTTTGGGGGCGCCGGGAATCCTGCGCAGTTGGCGAGCGAGTCGCAAGCGAAACCGCACACAACCAAAAGTGACCAACGCAGCCGAAGTATTCGATCTTGCTGCAGCCGGAAATGCTCAAGCAAAGAAAATACTTCAGCAGCGCGCCACGATTCTATCCGACATCATTCTGGACCTTGCGCTAATCCTGAATCCCAGCATGATTTTGATTGGTGGCATAGTAGGCAGCCATCCCCGTCTGCTCCAGGAAGTCAGGTCACTGTTGAAGGGCAGTGAAATTGCTCGTGTCCGCGTTGGCCCGGGCGCTCTGGGCTCTTCCGCCATGTTGTGGGGAGCCGTCTTTATCGCAATGCAATCCGCTGTACTGGCTTTGATCCATCCTTCCGATTGATTGCGGTCCGCCAAGTTTCCTCAAATCGTTCGGCCTGTCACGGCTTCAATTGACGGACTTTCTAAAGAGAGATAAGTTAGTATCGATTCTCCTCCATATGAGCCATGGCCAAGCCCAATAATCTTTCGCACAGCACCGCCAAGGGGTCACACCGGGCCGTCTCCATCCAGAGCGTTGATGCCTGCAACCTGCTGCGAATCTTGCGCGAACACAACGTCAAATCCCTCCAAGAGTTAATGCAGCTTTCCCGCCTTTCCTCTTCCAGACTTTCGTCGGCTTCTGCATTCCTTCAGGCCAAGCGCTTGATCGAACCCTTTTCCTGCCGTCGGGAAGCAGGAGGCCGGTTCGTTTGTCCGCGTATTAATCCAAATTATGGGTACGTAGTTGGTGTCGATATTGGTGGAACCAACTTGCGGGTCGCGCTGGCCGATATGAAGGGCTCCATACGTGGCAAGTGGAGCGCTACCACAAAGGGTAGTGCATCACCCGAAATGGTTGTTGCTCAAATTTCGGAAGGTGTGGACCATTTGCTCCGGGAAACCGCAGCCCCTCGCGGTTCTCTGCGTGCCATTGCCGCTGGCGCTCCCGGTGTTACCGATCGCGATGCCGGGATTGTGTTCGCAACATCGTATCTGAAAGGTTGGAAGGATGTTCCTCTTGCCCAGCTGCTGAAATCGAAGTTACGCATTCCTGTTGTCGTGGAAAACGATGTGAAATTAGCGGCCGTCGGTGAAAGCTGGGCGGGCGCGGCGCGCGGTATCCGAAATTTTGTGTTTCTCGCCATCGGCACCGGTATCGCCGCAGGAATCGTAGTGAACGGAGAATTGGTCCACGGTCCGGATTGGGTCGCGGGAGAAGTTGGCTACATGATCGTGCCGGGCACTCCGGACGTGCCGGCTAGCGAAGGCATGCCCGGAGCGCTGGAGAGCATGATCGGTGGTGAAGGATTAAAGCGGCAGTGGCTGCTTGCCCACGGAAACAAGCGCTCCAACAGCAAGCGGGATCTGAGCGCGACCGGAATTTTCTATCACGCTTTGGCCGGCGATCGCCTTGCGAAAAACATTCTTGAAGACTCAGCGAGGATTTTGGCCCACGCGATATATAACATCTCCACCGTGCTGAATTGCTCGCTTTTTGTGCTTGGGGGTGGAGTCGGCATGAGCAGACCGCTTCTTGCAGCGACACAAAAAGTTCTGGTGCCTTATACCCAGCCTTCTCGGCCGAATTTGATCACCAGCGCGCTAGGTCAGGATGCTCAACTGATCGGAGCCATTCGATTGGCGTTGGATAAAGCAGAGTCCGAAATCGATTTGAAATTATCGCGGGCGAATTAATTTCTGTTCGAAGTAGTTTATGCCACGGGAACGCCCGAACCATGCGCATGGACGCTGATGCTCTCGAGTTCGCGGCCGCGAGTCTCCGGCACGGCGAAGCGAACGAAAACGATCGTCGCGATGCTCAGCACACCATAAATTGCAAAAGTGGTAGCGCTTCCCACTCCCTTAATCAGAGACAGGAACGTCAATGACACGGCAAAATTGGAAATTCCCGAAAACAGTGTCGCAACCGCCACGCCGCGCCCTCGCACACGCAACGGAAACACCTCGGACACCAGGATCCATGCAATGGCCCCCAAGCTAAATGCGAAACACGCGATGTACAGCACAAGACAAGCAATCGCAATTATCCCAAGCCTTGCGCCCAGTGTCGCCTGATGGCTGAAGCCATAAGCAAGCGCGAACAGCGAGATCGTCATACCGCCAACGCCAACGTACAGCAATGGTTTGCGTCCGACTCGGTCGACTAGCAGGATACCCACGACGGTCGAGATCACATTCACTATTGCAATCAATAACGTCGCGAGAATGGAATTGGAGTGCGAAGCTATGCCGGCAAGCTCGAAGATTTGTGGCCCATAATAAATGATCGTGTTGATGCCGGTAACTTGCTGCAACACGGTCATTCCCACCGCAATGAAGACCGAGCCTCTCACCGCGGGAGTCAACAACGCCCTCCAACTCTGTTCCATCGGTGTTTTCAAGCCTTCTCTGATGTCAGACAGAAATTGCCGCGCTCCGCTGGCGTCGGTGTAGCTGAGAAGGACGGCTTCCGCATCTTTTTCTCGGGAATGCGCAAAAAGCCAGCGCGGACTCTCGGGCACGGTCAGGATTACGCCGAGGAAGAACAACGTGGGCACGGCGGCGATGGCAAACATAAGCCGCCACGCTTCCTGTGTTGCAAGCCAATAACCCACAAGGTCAGCAAGTGCGATGCCAACCGTCAATGCAAACTGATACAGTCCGATCAGCATGCCCCGCGATTGCGGTGGCGCCAGTTCGGAAACGTAAACTGGGGCAGTAACCGAAGTGAAGCCGATACCGATACCAAGAATGGCGCGCGCCACGATAAGCGCTGCCACATTCGGCGAAAGCGGCGCAAGCACCGAGCCCGCGATGAAAATCGCGCCTGCCCACACCAGCGTAGCCCTTCGGCCTATTCGGTCGGCGACGGCCCCTCCGACCATCGCTCCTACCATGGCGCCGACGAGCACAATGCTGACGACCAGTTCTTCCATCTCCGTCGAGAGGGCAAAGCTGTGCCTGACAAATATGATGGCGGCAGCGATGATGCCCATGTCATAGCCGTACAAAACGCCGCCAAGCGCAGCGATGAAAGAGACTCGAGCAAGAAATCCGTGGTCTACGAGCGGCTTTTGAGAGGACAGCGAATCCGGCATGGGCTCACCCGGGCATCATGATAACGTAATCTTTGTTATGATTCATGAAAAAGACCCGCTTTAGTTTCTATTCCCGTCAGGCGTTTTCATGCGGCCGACGCGGTTCGGTTTCGGGAGTGTTATGGAAGACACACACAAAGAGCCAAACTGGATTGCCGGAGTCAAACCGCCAGCGGAAGTGCTGACTATGAGCATGACGGAGATTTACGAAAGGGAGTGCCGCGAGCAACCCCAACGGCTTGCGGATCTACTGCGGGCTTACAGCGAGGACGAATCGATCCTTGTTGAGATGAACAGACTGCAGCGGATTGCTCTCACTCCCGGGCCGATTCTGTTCATGGGCATGGGCGCTTCTTACTGTTCTTCGATCGCCGGATCGGTCTGGATGCAATCCCAGGGAAGGTCTTCCTTCTTTGTAGATGCAGGGGAATGGTTGCACTACTCGAGCAGGGTATGGGACCAGGTCGCCGCCTCCATTCTTACAACCGCTTCCGGAGAAAGCGCGGAACTTGTCCAACTCTGCCGTCATGAACGGGAGAAGCCACTCGCTCTTCTTTGCAATAACCCTAAAAGTCCTTGCTGGTCGCTGACCAAGCAAAGACTGCCCATGCTGGCGGGACCTGAATATGGGAATGCCACGAAAACCTATACGAATGCCACGGCTGCCAGCATCGTGCTTGCCTCGCATATTACCGGGCATGCCTGGAAAACGGATGCCGCTCAGATGCTTGAGGCATATGCTAAATCTCTCGATCAAGCTTTCAGTCTCCGCGGCGAGTTGGCACAATTCTGCAAAGGTGCCGCGAACATCGAACTTGTCGGACGTGGCCCGGCATACGGTGCGGCGATCATGAGCGCATTGTGTATCCGAGAGATGGCAGGAAAGCGCGCTGCCGCTCATTCCGGCGCAGGTTTCCGGCATGGGCCCATACTCGATGTCAATGAGACTCACTTGGCAATCATTATTGCGCTGGGACACACTTCCGAGCTGGGAGTGAAACTTGCTCAGGATTGCAATGCGCGTAATGGCAAGGTAATCCTCATAAGCTCGGGAGAACATCAAGCTACTGAAAAATTGTTACCCGTAAAGCTCACTGCGGTGCCCGAGCCATGGGAAGCCCTGACGTCCGTCCTTGTACCGCAAGCCCTGACTCTCGCAATGATCGAAAAACATGGCGCCAACCTCCGCCCGCGGTTCGAGTACGGAATCATGAAGGAATAGTCAGCAGCTAGACTAGCGGAGAAAATCAACTCGAACGGCGTATGCTCTCCGCCATCGCCCTGGCTTTTTGGCGTGCGATTTCCACAAATCTCGAATCTGCTGCAATTTGATCCAACAGCGGCAATATGCGCCTCGGTTCAGGCAGTACACCCTTCGAAAGGTCAGTCTCCAGTTGCAGCAGCGCGTCATCTACTCCTAAGCGGTCGTACTTCATTCTGCGTTGTAACAAGTCTATGAGTTCCTGTTGACGCGCCAGCCCTTCGCAGATTTGCAACAATTGGGTGGCTGCCGGATTTACCGTGTAATTGAACTTCACTTCATAAGCTTCCGCACCCTGTTCCCAGCGGAACGTCTTTTCTCCCAAATTTGCGATCTTCCGATGCACATCCAGATCGAGCCCTTTGAAGTCATTCAATTGATTGATCAATTGAAACATCTTCGTGCGCAGGGAATTGCTGATCTCAAACGGCGTGGCGCCAGCATCCTCATCGAGTTGCCGGATCTCGTAGGAACCAGTATCGGTATCGTCCTTTATTTTGATTTCAATGAATTCCGGCGTGCTGGACTTGAATATCCGCCGGTAAGTAAAAGTGCTGGAGCCCACGGGAAACGCAAAGCCTCCGGCCGCCGTAAGAAGGCAAGTTAGTAGCGCTGCGAGCGGAACAAAGCGAACCCTCGTGCTCATCGGCTTGGTTGGACGCGGACGCCAGGTCCGCTTGTTGCATAACCATCGGTTGTGGAGCCCTTCGGTGTCCTGGATCTGCTGGTTCCAGCCAGGTCGGCCTTCTTCACTCCGAACCGCCGCTCGAGCCGATCAGTCTGCAGGTGACAAAGAGCCACGGCCAAAGCATCCGCAGCGTCACTAGGCTCCGGCACTTCTTTCATTCGCAGTTGCGCCTTTACCATTGCCTGCATCTGTTTCTTGTCCGCATGCCCATAGCCCGCGACACTCGCCTTGATCTCGCGTGGAGTATAACTACGGACCTCCACCCCAAGTTGCTGGCCTGCCAGAAGGACAACGCCTCTTATCTCGGCAAGCCTCAACGCCGTCCGCATATTCAGAGCTGTAAACACGGATTCCACCGCCATAATATGCGGCTTGAATTCCGTGATGAGCTCGCACAACAGCGCATGAACGTCCTGCAACGCAGCTCCCGAGGAAGATTTCTGTCGTTTGGCCGCAACACGGAAGGCTCCATAGTGCAGCACCCTGCAGGCACCACATTCCTGTTCAATAATGGCGTAGCCGGTTGGGCCTGCTGCGGCTGGGTCCACACCCAGCACTCGAAGACAACTAGGCGCATCCTTGCTGGAAAGACTATCATTCATGCCTGTTAGTCTAAGGCGAAGTGCATGCTGGTTCCAATCAAATGTCACATCAAAAATGAAAATGGCCACCCGTGGCGGCAAGGATGGCCATTTTCCAAAAACACTGGCGCTAAGTTGCGCTGACGGCCGCCTGAATCTCTGACTCGTCGATGTCAAAGTTCGCGTACACATGCTGCACGTCATCGTGTTCTTCCAGCGCTTCCACAAGCCTCAACATCTGCGTAGCTTGCTGACCTGTCAACTTGATGTAGTTCTGCGGCACCATTGCGAGTTCCGCCGACGCCGGCGTAATGCCCGCCTTGCTTAAAGCCTCTTTCACTGCTTCCAACGATTCCGGCGGTGTTACGATATACCAGGAGGAACCGTCGTCCTTCATATCCTCCGCTCCCGCCTCCAGCACCAGGTCCAACAGCTTATCTTCTGACGCCGCTTCTTTCGAGATGTTGATTTCGCCTTTACGGTGAAACATCCAACCTACTGCACCGGCCTCGGCCATATTGCCGCCGTTCTTGCTCATCAAATGCCGGAATTCCCCGACGATTCGGTTGCGATTGGTCGTGACCACTTGGATCAGCATGCCAACGCCACCCGGGCCGTACCCTTCAAACATCGCCTCTTCAAATTGCTCGCCCTCGAGTTGTCCGGTTCCGCGAAGAATGGCGCGCTCTATGTTTTCGTTTGGCATGTTCTCGTTCTTCGCGGCAAGGATTGCGGTTCGAAGGCGTGGGTTCGAATTAGGATCGCCGCCGCCGATACGAGCGGCGATGGTGATTTCCCGGATAATCCGCGTGAAAACGCGCCCGCGCTTTGCGTCGGTTGCCGCTTTCTTGTGCTTGATGGTGGCCCATTTTGAATGCCCAGACATGACAAATTCCTCTTCTATCGCTCATGGCCGTTTCGGCCATCTCAATTTGGATTAAATGGTACTCCGCCACTGCCAAGGAATGGACTTGTGGCTCATTCTCCCCGCATTGCGGGGTTACCTGTGCGAAGACCCACGTGTGCCGCAAGGACGCTCACGAACCATAGGGAACGGAATGTCCTCTTTGGAACTTTCTGAATTCTAGCACACTTACCATATGCCGGGAATCGTGGCACCTCATTCACATGAAGGCATTTTGGTTCAATTCTCCGCTTCGGATGAGGAAGGCAGAAAATGCTGCTTTCGCTAAGCCAAAGTGAGACTAATGCACCGTATCGAGCCGATTCTCCACAGTGGGTCACCCATGCGAGTCCATTGGTTCCGGAGCTGCCTCACCTGGCTTTTGCACCCCCTGCGGATTCATTGGTTATCGGCCACATAGGGTCTCTATACGAGGGGAACCCATTTCGCCAGTTTCTGCGCGCTTGCCAGTCCATCGCCGCGCAGACTAACAAACGTTTAAGAGTCGTGCGTGTTGGTTCCTCACCAGAGCTGGATTCGGTTGCCGCCCAATACCCTGCCATTTTTGACAGCCAAGGCGAACTCGACGAGGAAGAGGCTATACCGGTGCTTGGTTCGTGCCACATTCTTTATGCCATGTATCCACAAGGAGGCCGCTTCGCGTGCTTTCGCCGCACCAGTCTCCCCATGAAACTCTCCACTTATATCCAGGCGCAGCGTCCCATTTTTGCTCACACGCCTGCAGATAGCGGGCTTGCTCAGCTCATAACCAAACATGGCGTCGGTATCGTCTGCGAGAGCAATCACGAACAGGACATCCAGGCGGCCGTTCAAAATATAATGAATGCGGGCATTACCAGGGAAAATTTCGAGGCGATCCGCGCCGATCTTATGGGGCGCAACAGTTGCACCAACTGCGTGAGGCTTTGAGCCGTTCCTCATCCAGTCGAAATCCGCCACGCGACCCAGCTAGTGGGAAACCGACTTGAGCACAGCGCATCGCGTCGCCTGTAGCGTGAACTCCAGCGTCTCCTTCGGGATTTTCGTGATGAACGGCTCGATGAGCCATCCTAGTCCGGTGGGAATGTCCCGCGTCAGCGTCACGGCCTCATTCTGGACGTAGACACCGCCATCCCGCTCTTCCATCCGCCACCAGGTCTCCATTCGCCAGAGATAACCATCATCTTTTCCGGGTGCTTTTTCTTTTTCATTCGGTCCGCCCGGATCCTCTACTTGCGCGATACGTGTCGCGGAACTTCGGCTATGCGCCCTAAGCGGCGAATCACGAAAGTAAGTAATTTCATGCTCCGTATCCAGGACAACGGTGACAACTTTGTGCCGGCGGAAGCGCAGGAACACGTGGAACTCGTTGCCATTGCGCGACTCGATGCGCGCTTTTTCCACGTCGGGTGCGTAATACGTCGCCTGGTGATCGTAGTCCTGCAGGATCTTTAGCACGTCGTCGATCTTCACTCCGGGCACAAACACAATCCCTTCCCAATCATGGATCATTCCGCCAGGCACGTTTGCGTTCTCGCCGGCAGAGTTCACACTCAGCCGGCGCATCGCCACTTCTCCGTTTTTCAATTTTGCAATCGTTTCTTTTTGTTCTCTCACGGGTAAGCCGTCTACCCAAAGAGACGGTCCCTGGCGTAGGCTGGCGGCGTTCTGCGCCTCGATTTTTGCTATGTATTGGCCGAATGCCTCGATGGTGGCGGCCTCTATAGAGGGAAAAGTTATCGGACGCCCTTCGGTTGCAATGGCCATTAGAAAGAGCAGCGAGAGACAGGCAGCGCCCAAAGTCTCATATATGGAGTGGAAAGCCTTCATCCGTCGTCTGATCCGGCCGATCGCTTGCCGCAATTCGTCTCTAACTGGTTGGAAATACAGTGTGATCCAGTTCCTTCACTAGGATGGATGCACGAGGGATTCCGATCGGTGCGTGGTGCGGGTGAGAGGGAAACGGCTAAAGCGGCTATCGGATTGCCAGGAAATCTGGCGGGTTGGGTGGCTCGCACACGGCCCCTTGCGGAACCGTTGTCCCCGCGCGGCCCCCAACCCGTCGGAGCCTAGAATGCGGCAGCAACGCAAATGCTTCAATGGGCCGATAGCCCCAAAAATGTCGGTACGGGAGTTGTGGTACCGACGCGCTACTAAGGAAAACTCGCTAAGGCTTTGAATGCAAGTGACTTATGCTGATGGGCGCGGCAAGCGTTCCAACTGGCGCCGGCAATCGCCAGCGTTTTGGATAGCGCGAGATGGGAAGGGCTGAGGG
Organism: Candidatus Acidiferrales bacterium; assembly: GCA_963709705.1. Lineage (GTDB taxonomy): Bacteria > Acidobacteriota > Terriglobia > Acidiferrales > UBA7541 > Acidiferrum. The sequence continues at coordinate 1,864,223 of CAVPXU010000005.1, read as the reverse complement.
ATTGGTCGGCGCGCCGACATTACCACATAATTATCTAGCGTATTACAAATACGCTATGAAGGTACCAACATCGCGTCCGATTTGCACAGTCATCACAAACTGCTAATTCTTCGATTTCGCAGGCAATGTTCCACTGAGCGCTGTATTTCCATTCAAGAGGTGCAGCGTGATTTCTTTGGTTTGTCCGTTCCGCAATGGAATATTCTTCTCCCAGTCCGAATAGGCTCCATTCGCTGTAGCTCTCAGGTCGTAAGAATCCTGTTTCAGTCCCGAAATGGAATAATGCCCCTTGTTGTCTGTGTGCACAATGCGGGGGCGCACGCCGGCCGAAGATTGGCAGGTAACAGCCGCTGCTGGCACGGGTTTCCCATTTGCGCCCAGAACTGTTCCCTGTATACCCGTCCCCACTTTCTTCGGGGAGGACTGCGCGCGAAGTGCCGGAGCGCAGAAGATTATGATAACCAGCGATAGTAATCGCATCACGCGAAGTGTCATCGGAAGGCCGCTCCCTGAGCGATTGTTACAGTGTAGGCGCATCAGACGCGTTGTGGAGAGCCCAACAGCGCGTTGTGCTTAGGAAAACAACCTGTCATCGTGGGCAGGCCAATGCAGCAACAGTTATGGCAGCTTCAAATCCACGGAATAGACATCCACGTCACCATGATCGACAGTGACGTAAACCGATCCGTCGGGGCTTAGACCCGTGAAAATGCCGCGCGCGGCGCCGGTGCTAAGGAGATCACCCAAGCCCAATACCCTCTCCGTTTCCCGAGTTGCCATCGGGACACGAAAGATACTTTCTTCCACTTCGTCGACGTCCTGATAGTAGAGCGCATCGCCGCTCGGTGACCAGCGCAATGCCGCCGGAAAATTGGCCTCGGAAAGCACGGACCACTTCTCCAGCTTGCAGTCGTAAAGCAGTACTTGCTTCCTCTTGGGGTTGAGAGCAGCGATATACCGGCCGTCGGCAGACCATCTTGGCTCGATGAGTCCGCCAGAATCCACCAGTTTCGTCAGCTTTCCTGTTTCGAGATCGAGGATGCGAATGTCCGGCTCCTTATTCGATTCCATTTCCTGCACATCCAGCACGATCTGACGCCCATCTGTTCGCCAATCTCCAGAAACGGAAGCCCATTTGTTCTTTGTGGGAAGCACACTCTTGGGCGAACCTCCATCGGCGGAAACGACATAGAGCCGCGGCTGGCTGTCCAGCAAGAACCCCGTGAACAGAATCTGTTTTTGATCTGGCGACCAGTGTGGCGCGAAAGCTCCGGTGGCTCCTGCGGTTAACTGTACTTTACCGCTTCCGTCAATCCGGCTTTTCCACAAAGTACCGTTCTCGCGCGCCGCATACACCACCCATTGTCCATCGAGCGAAAAGTCCATGTCGGTCGCGCCGGACTCCGCCAGCATGGCTGTCTTCGCGGAGGTTTTGGGATCGATCCGCAGCAATTGATACTCGTTGTGCGACCCGATGACAAAAATCCGGCTGCTGTCCTTGATTGCGTCGGGATGATCAAAGGCGATCGGACCTCTGGTCAATTGGATCGGCTCGCCTGTGTGCCGTCGGAATAAGCCGCGGTTCTCGTCCATGATCCAGAGGCTCGCCTGCGTATCTACGAACAGGCTGGCGCGAAGATCCACACCTGAAGAGAATGCAAAATAGTTACCACCACCCAGCCAGGTGCCGCTTCCTTCGTGAGGTCCATGTTGGCCTTCGGGGAGCACCCTGCGAGGAGCGCTTTGTTCCAAGTCCATTTCCCACATCGAATCCGTGCCCTCAAGCAAGTTGGTCTGCGTAAAACGCAGCCGCTTGCCATCAGGCGACCATACGAGAGAGTGCGGCGCGGGATGAAACTTTGCCAGCTCGCGAACGTGGTTTCCCTGCGGATCTGTGAGCTGAATGCTTTCTCCCTGAACGTATGCGATCAGGTCGCCTATGGGAGACCACACCGCCTCTTGGGCGATGATGTCGCCTAAGCGGCGTGGCGCGCCACCCTGAACGGGCCACAACCACAGCGCCGTCTCCTCGCCGCGGTGAGTTAGTTGGCCGATCAGAAATTGCGAGTGGTCAGGCGAGAGATCGAAGATTCTCGTGTTGTCAAACGGAGTGGGCGTTCTCTGAATCGCGCCGCCCTCCACCGAAGTCTGCATCAGGTTCCAGCCGGTGACATCGCGAACAACGAAGTAAATCCGGCTGCCATCGGTCACCAGTTTGCCCCACGGGTCGACTTGTCCTGAATGCGTAAGCTGCTGAACACGGACCACTCGAGGCTCGCGGCGCGGCCACAGACCATAGGTGAGAAACGCCGTCACACCCACTAGAATCAGCAAAGCCTCCCACCAGTGGGGACCCAAGCGCCTTTCGTAAACCCCTTTGAGCGTTACGTGACGCTGCGGTTGGCGTGCCTCAATTTGCGGCGCAACTTCATTCAGCGCCGGCCCGTCTGCCTCGATCCGAATCGCGGTTGTGATTGATGGCGATTCGATTCGGCTGAGTTCGACGGGCGCGATGAAACGGTAGCCCTTCCTTGGAACTGTCTCAATGAATCGCGGGTTGTCTGCGCTATCATTCAACGCGGCGCGCAACTTCATCAAGGCAGTGTTCAGGCTGCCATCGAAATCTACATACGTCCCGTCGGGCCAAATATTTTTCCGTAATTCATCACGGCTTAGGATTTCTCCGGAAGATTCAAGCATCAAAGCAAGGATGCGAAACGGCTGTTCCTGGAGTTTGACTGGAACGCCTTGTCGCGAGAGTGTGCCCAATTCCAGGTCGGCCTCAAAAAGACCAAACCGATAAAGGCGGCGATTTATCGTCGATCTTGCGTCCATAACACCCGCATCTGCTTAACGGGCAGCCATAATACACCAGAAACTCAGTTGACAAAAGACCATAAACATAAGCGATCTCAGGGGTTAATTGTTGATGAAGGAACTAGGCCCAGTTCGTTTGACGATGGTTACGATTACCTTCATGGTGGCTGCAGTTACCTTCTCGTCTTGGGCGGGTACCCCAAATTCCGGCTCAAGGCGACCCCAAAGTGGAGGTGGGCTTCAATCATGTTGGAGCTATCCTCCCCTCTGAACCAACGGGATTGACCGCGTCCGGTGTCCACCGTCAGAATTAAAGGACACGGACGCGGCGACTCCCATGAGCCCCAAAGTCAAAAATGTCCTGTGGCAGAGCTCTCGCAAGCACCGGCGAGGTAATAATTCCACAGTTTGGTAAGTCGATGGCGAAGCGACGGTGATCGATCGCACTCCGCTATGTGCTGTTATTTCAGTTTGATACGGACGAACTTCCGCGACGTCTACTCTGGCTCTAAGCGTGCCCCACCTTGCACCCGTCAAAATCGAGAGTAACGGAGTGTCTCCAATGAGAAGTTCGGTTCGCGGACGATTATTCGTTGTATAGTGGCGAGCGTATATAAACGACGACGGCCCATCGCGATTCGATCAGGATTTGAGGCCGCGTCTTCACGGTGATCCCAGCACCGCGCCCTAATGATCTTACTTATTGGAAAGCGTGTAACAGTTCAGGCGAGCACATTACCGGTTCTGGGAATTTATTGCTGCAATCCGGCGCGCTGACACCATAGGAGTCGATAAAAGGACCGAGGTAATTTAGCGGTTATCAGTCCATGCACGCCAAATGCGGACAACCCTCAAACTCGTCGTTCCCTTGGCAGTCAGCGTACTCATTGTATCTCTGCTTTACGGCTTCTATCAGGTCCGGTTGGAACGGCGTAATCTTCGGAACGATCTTCAGCATCGCGCCGCTGTTCTTGCGGCAAATTTGCAGGAAAACCTGGAGTCAACTCCCACCAGGGCCACCGATCGAACCCTTGGCCACTTTGTGGAGAAGTATGGCGAGCGCGAGCATCTACTCGGCGTAGCAGTCTACGATAAGTCCGGCCGGGCAATCGCTATCACACGCGGCCTTTCCCCTGCTTTTACGTCCCAGCCGGCAGTTGCTGCCCGCGCCTTGGCAACGAATAAGGACGCGGTCGAATTCCGCGATTCAGGTTCGGAGCCGCTGCATCTATATGCGGTACCGCTCCACCACGACGACGAAGCTAACGCAAGTCTGCTGGTCGTTTACGACTCCAGCTACATCCACACGCAGGTAATGCACGCGGTTCGCGATTCTCTGTTGAGCACGCTCGTACAGACACTGCTGATTACAGCACTGGGCTTATTTCTGGTGCGCTGGGCTTTCACGTCCCCATTGGCAAAAACTGCCAAATGGTTGCGCAGCGTTCGAGCCGATCCCACGGATGTTTCCGCCGCGCCTCTACAAGGGGAGATATTCGACCAGATCCACACTGAAGCCCGGCACTTGGCTCGCGACCTGAGTTCGGCGAGAGCTGCGGCGCAAGAAGAAGCTCAGCTACGTGAATCGCAGTTGTCTCAGTGGACCGCGGAGAGATTGCGGGTAAGCCTGCAGACAAAGTTGCAAGGCGATGCGCTGTTCGTGGTGTCGAACCGCGAGCCGTACATGCACGTATTTGACGACAAGGATAATTCGATCCGCGTATTGGTGCCCGCCAGCGGATTGGTAACGGCCCTGGAACCTGTTCTGCAGGCATGTGAGGGCACATGGATAGCGAATGGGTCCGGCAATGCTGATCGGGAAGTCGTCAATGAGCGCGATCAATTGCGTGTTCCGCCGCATCATCCCACTTATACGTTGCGGCGCGTGTGGCTATCCGAAGAAGAGGACCGCGGCTATTACGAAGGTTTCTCGAACGAAGGCCTATGGCCGCTATGCCATATCGCGCATACTCGGCCGGTATTCAGGCCAGGAGACTGGATGTACTACCAACGAATCAACCGGCGGTTTGCCGATGCCGTGTTGGCGGAGATGGAAGGAACGCAATCTCCGGTGGTTCTGGTGCAGGACTATCACTTCGCTCTACTGCCCCGCATGATCAAAGAAGCTCGTCCGGACGCGCGCGTCGCCGTTTTTTGGCATATCCCTTGGCCGAATGCCGAGGCGTTTGGAATCTGTCCGTGGCAGCGCGAACTGGTCGACGGGTTGTTGGGAGCGGACTTGATCGGTTTTCATATACAGACGCATTGCAACAATTTTTTGCAAACCGTGGACCGCGCCGTAGAAGCGCTCACCGATTGGGATCGTTTTGAGGTCAGCCGCAAAGGGCACGTCACGCGGGTGCGCCCTTATCCGATTAGCGTGGCGTTTCCTCAGGAACGCGCGGGTGGTCAGGTAATTCGCATTACCGGTGAAGGTCGCGGCGCTCTTTTTTCGGAGCTGGGCATTGAAGCCTCGCTGCTTGGCGTCGGCGTAGACCGTGTGGATTACACCAAAGGAATCATCGAGCGCTTTCGAGGGATTGAGCGATTTCTGGAGTTGTACCCCACTTACCAACGCCGGTTCAGCTTTGTGCAAATTGGTGCGCCGAGCCGCACCGATATTCCGCGCTACCAGCAGTTTCTGGAAGAGGTCACAGCCGAAGCTGACCGCATCAACGCCCGTCTCCAATCCGGCCGGTGGAAGCCCATTGTGCTGCTGAAGCGCCACCATTCCCACGAGGAGATCGAGCGGTATTTTCGCGCCGCGTCGGTCTGCCTGGTGACTTCCCTGCACGACGGCATGAACTTGGTGGCCAAGGAATTCGTTGCTGCACGTGACGATAATCGAGGCGCGCTCATCCTCAGCACGTTTACCGGCGCGGCGCGCGAACTGGGCGATGCGTTGCAAGTGAATCCTTACGATGTGGACCAGGTTGCCAACGCAATTTTTCAGGCGCTGGAGTTTTCCGAGGAAGAGCAGACGACGCGCATGAGCCGCATGCGCAAGGTAGTTTACGAACACAACGTGTACCGCTGGGCGGCGAATCTCCTTTCGGACCTGACCGAGATTCGCGTAGAAAATGGAGAGAAAGGCTCGGTGGCACGAGCCTCGTAGGTTCTGCTGATTCACGCTGCGAGTTTCGGCAGCGCCTGCTCCAGATCCGCAATCAAATCCTCACTGGATTCCAGACCGATGTTCAGGCGCACGATCCGGTGTTCGTAATGTGGGCGGCCAGGGAGCCTCCCAAGATCGTACGCGACTGCGAGACTGGTCACTCCTCCCCAGCTGTAACCAACATGGAAAAGTTTGAGGGCATCCACGAAAGCGAAGACCTGCTGCTGCGTTGGACCTTGCTTGAACACAATCGAAAAAACTCCCGAAGAACCCAGGAAATCTCGCTTCCAGAATTCGTGGCCGGGACAGGAAGGCAGGGCGGGATGGAGAACAAGCTCGATTTCGGGGCGGCGAACGAGCCAGTGTGCAATCGAGAGGGCGGAAGATTCGATCGCGCCGAGCCGAACCGCCAGAGTTTTCATGCCGCGCAGTGCCAGGCTGCAATCGTCGGGAGACACGGCACACCCAACTACTTGTTGGGCAGCCCCTAGTCTCTGATACAGCCCTTCATCCCGAACGGTGATGGAACCGAGAAGCAGGTCGCTGTGGCCCCCGACATATTTGGTTATGGCCTGCATCGTCACGTCCACACCGTGGGCAAACGCATCCAGCAGAACGCCCGCGGACCATGTGTTATCCAGCACAACGCGGACATTTTGTTCATGCGCGGCAGCAACAATAGCCGGAAGGTCCTGAATTTCCATCGTGATCGATCCCGGACTTTCGCACCAGATCAGGCGCGTGTTCTCCTGGATCAGTTCGGCAATATTCGAGCCAACACCGGGATCGTAGAAATCCGTGGCGATACCAAAGCGCGAAAGCAGCCGCGTAGCCAATTTGCGGTTTGGATAGTAGACGCTTGCAGGGACAAGTATGTGGTCTCCCGACTGCAGCAGCGCGAAGTTGATCAGGGAAATGGCAGATTGCCCCCCGGGGGTAAGTATGGTGCGCGTCCCGGACTCCAGTTCGCAGATTCGAGCGGCCAATTCCAATGTCGTGGGGGTGCCATACAGGCCGTATGTGTAGCCGACGCGCCATTGATCCCATGTATCCTTGACTGCGGAGGCAGACGGAAACTGGGTGGTTGAGCCTCGAAACGTAGGGGTCGCAAGAGACTGGTAATTTTCAGGAATTTTCGCGTCGGAATGAATAAGTTTGGTTTTCCAGCTTTTCGCCATCCCTGCCTCGTTTTTCCGATATTGCTTTCCTCGACGATGTCATGGACTTACCGACTTTATTGCCGTGTCGTGCCGTAGGTCACGAATAGTTTTGCAGAGTATAGTTGCTCCGAAAACCATAGGGAAGAAGTGGTTACGTCGCGTTGACGGAAAGTTACAGCGAATGGTATAAATAGTGGTTCTGTGAGGCAGCATCAGGCCCACCGTACGCTCCTACCGGGTCGGAGGACGGCGTGGCTGCCCATCTGAAACTTTAGGCGACACAATCTAATGCCAAGTCTGGTTCACCAAATCGGCGAACTGTTTCTTCGGGCTGTGCCTGTAGCCCTGATTGTCATCGTTTTTTACTTTGTCCTCCGGTCTTTATTTTTCAAGCCAATTTTATTGGTGATGGCCGAACGCGAAGCCCGCACAATCGGCGCCCAGAAGTCCGCGGAGGCCGCGCAAACCGCTGCAGCAGAGAAAATCAGGCAATACGAAGAGGCGCTCCGGCAGGCAAAGGCAAAGGTTTACGCGGAACAGGAGGCCGAACGCAAGAAACTGCTGGATGAGCGCGCCGCCGTCCTAAAGGATGCGCGGAACAAAGCGGCTTCGGAAGTCGGCAACGCCAAGCAGCGTGTTGAGGCAGACTTGGAGACGGCGAAGAAGGACATCGAGTCCATTGCTTCGCAGCTAGCTGCAGAGATCGCCAAACGGGTTTTGCAAATCTCGCCCGAGCCTCTGCGGCCTCCCAGAGAAGCGCCATGAAACGATACTTGATGACAATTTTGCGTTGGTCAACTCCCGCGCTTATTTTGTTCTGTGCGGTCGCAGCCCGAGCCGCGGAAGAAGGCGCAAGTCCCGCGGAACAGTCCTTTGGATATGTTTTCAAGTGGATTCATTTCCTGATTATCGCGATTGCCGTCTATTGGCTGTTCAAAAAGATTTTGCCGCCCTATATTCGCCGTAATGCAGACAAAATCAGCGCTGCGATCACCAAGGCCACAGCCGTAAGAGCCGAGGCCGAAAGACAGTTGAAAGAAGCGGCTGCAAAACTGACAACTTTGGAACAGGAAATACACCAGTTTCGTGAGCAGGCTCAGAAGGATGCGGCCGCAGAGCTGGAACGGCTGCGCGCAATAGCGAAAACTGACATCGAAAAAGTCAGCATTGCCGCAACAGCGGAAATTGAGGCGGCAGAACGCGCTGCCCGGGTGGAATTGAAGGCCTTAGCCGCAAAGTTGGCGGTAGATCGCGCCGAATCGCTTGTGGCGCAGCAGATGACGCCGTCGGTGCAGGATGCAATGATCAACAATTTTGTGCAGAGCTTGCAGGGGAGGCCCAATTGAAGTCGGCTAGCCTGCAATATGCGACGGCGTTGGCAGACCTCGTTCTGGAACAGGGAGCGGCCGAACCGGCCAGAAAGCAACTCGAGGATTTTCGCGCAGCGTATGAGGAGTCTGCGGAGTTGCGCAACGTTTTGGCCAGCCCGGCGATCGCCAGGGAAGCGAAGCATGGCGTGATTGAAAAGCTCGTAGCGCGTATGGGCGCGAGCAGAATCATTCGTAATTTTCTGTTTGTCATGTCAGATAATCAGCGCGTCCACCTGTTGCCGGAAATCGTGCACACTTTTGAGCAGGTCTTGCGGCAGCGTCAGGGTGTTGCCGAGGCGGAGATTGTCTCTGCGGCGGAGATGACGGAGAAGCAAAAGGCGGAGTTGGTGAGCCGGCTCGAGCGCCTCTCTGGAAAGAAAATTCAGGCGGAGTATTCGTTGGAGCCTGCATTGCTTGGCGGCGCGGTGGTAAGAATAGGTGACACCATTTTTGACGGGTCGGTGCGAAACCAGTTAAATCAACTGCGCGCGCGGCTGGCGGCAGAATAGGCATTCGCGAACGGAGCGGGTATGGCACAAATCAAAGCGGACGAAATCAGCAAAATACTGCGCGAGCAGATTGCAAACTATGAGCAGGTAGTGTCAGTCGACGAAGTCGGCTCCGTCATCAGCGTGGGAGACGGAATTGCTCGCGTTTACGGACTCGAAAAAGCAATGTACGGCGAAATGCTGGCGTTTCCTCACGACATCTATGGAATCGCGTTGAACCTTGAAGAGGAAGAAGTCGGAGTGGTGTTGCTGGGTGAATCGTCGGAGTTGAAGGAAGGCGACACGGTCCGGCGAACGAACACGATTATGTCCGTGCCGGTTGGCGAAGGACTGATCGGCCGCGTCGTGAATCCCCTGGGCCAACCGGAAGACGACAAAGGGCCCATCCAGTCGACGCAGCGCATCGCTTTGGAACGCCTTGCGCCTGGCGTTCTCGACCGTCAGCCGGTGCGCGAACCTCTGCAGACCGGAATTAAGGCTATCGACTCCATGATCCCGATCGGACGAGGCCAGCGCGAACTGATCATTGGCGACCGCCAGACGGGCAAAACCGCCGTTATTCTGGACACCATCATCAACCAGAAGGGCAGCGACATGATCTGCATCTATTGCGCGATCGGGCAAAAACGCTCGACCATTGCGCAGGTCATTAAAACGCTAACCGATGCTGGGGCGATGGAATACACCATCGTGGTTGCTTCATCCGCGGCCGAACCTGCTTCCCTGCAATACATCGCTCCTTACGCCGCTTGCGCCATGGGCGAATATTTCCGCGACACAAAACGGCACGCGGTCGTCTTCTACGACGATCTTTCGAAACACGCACAGGCTTACCGCGAAATTTCCCTATTGTTGCGCCGGCCTCCGGGACGCGAGGCATTTCCCGGCGACGTCTTTTATCTCCACTCACGGTTGCTGGAGCGCGCCGCGAAATTGAACGATAAGCTTGGCGCTGGATCCTTGACAGCACTGCCCGTCATTGAAACGCAGGCTGGCGACGTTTCGGCATACATTCCTACAAACGTGATTTCGATTACCGACGGCCAGATTTATCTCGAGGCGGACCTGTTCAACGCGGGCATCCGGCCTGCCATCAACGTAGGTATTTCGGTCAGCCGCGTCGGCGGAAACGCGCAGATCAAGGCCATGCGTCAGGTGGCGGGAACTTTGCGGCTGGATATGGCGCAGTACCGCGAATTGGCTGCGTTTGCGCAATTCGGCTCGGACCAGTTGGACAAGGTCACGCAAGCACAATTGGCGCGTGGCCAGCGATTGACCGAAGTCCTGAAGCAGGATCAATACGCTCCTCTGTCCGTCGAAAAGCAGGTTCTCGCTTTGTACGTGGCCACCAGCGGCGCGCTGGATTCGATTCCGGTCAATGAGGTGCGCCGTTTTGAAAAAGAGTTTTTGCAGTTTGCGGAGACGAACTACGGCGGTGTGTTGAAAGAGATCGCCACGAAAAAAGCCCTGGATGACGGCATCAAGGCGAATATCAAGGCAGCCCTGGACGCGTTCAAGGACCGCTTCACGGCGACAATCGAGGCCGCGGCCCACTAGTCGCTGGCTGCTGACGAAATTCCATGCCTACCTTACTCGATTTTCGGCGCCGGATTCGCTCGGTAAAGAACACGCAGCAGATCACGCGTGCGATGAAGTTCGTGTCTGCAGCGCGCTTGCGCCGTGCCCAGGAAGCAGCGCTTGCGGCGAGGCCGTATGCGAGGGAACTCGCGCGCGTCCTGCGTTCAACGATGGCCCGTATCGAGTCGTCTCAACATCCGTTGCTCGCGAAGCGCCCGGAAGAGCGCATTCTCGTTCTGGTGCTTGCCGGGGAACGCGGGCTCGCAGGCGCATTCAACTCGAACATCCTGAAAGATGCCATCAAATTCATCAAGAGCAAGCAGGGAAAAAAGATAATAGTGATTCCAGTTGGGAAAAAAGCGCGGGATGCTTTCCGCAAAGCTGGCGTGGAGTTCGCAGGCGAATATGTGAATGTGCTGGCCCGCGTGGACTTTGGCGTTGCTCGGGAAATCGCGGATCTGATTAGTTCACTGTACGCTGAGGACAAAGTCGACGCAGTATACGCGGTGTTCAGCGAATTCAAAAGCGTGATCTCACCTACGCTGGTCACCGAAAAGCTCCTTCCTGTTGAAAAAATTGCAAAAGATGAAGAGAGCAAGGAAGAGGCCGCCTCCGCCCAATCGGATTATATCTATGAGCAGCCGGAAGAGCAGATTCTTGACCGCCTGTTGCCCCGATACGTGGAAACACAAGTCCTTCGCGCGCTGCTGGAATCGTCTGCAGCGGAACACGCCGCGCGGATGACAGCGATGGAAGCGGCGACTAAAAATGCAGGCGACGTAATTGAAGCTTTGACCCTGCACATGAATAAAGTCCGGCAGGCGGCTATCACCAAAGAAATCATAGAAATTGTGAGCGGTGCTTCCTCGACCGCGTAGGAGAAAGCATGGCAGAGAAACAGGGAGCTGTGGGGCACGTCGTACAGGTCATCGGACCCGTGCTGGACATTCAGTTTGAGGCCGGACATCTTCCGTCCATCTACAACGCGGTACATATCACGAGTGAGGGCTACGACACTCCGCAACCTCTGGACGTTATCGCGGAAGTGCAACAGCACCTCGGCGAAGGCCGCGTGCGTGCTATTGCCATGGAACCCACCGAAGGCATGGTTCGCGGCATGAAAGCAGTGGATACCGGCGATCCCATCGAAGTGCCGGTAGGACGCCCAACGCTGGGCCGCGTGCTCAACGTGCTCGGTAAGCCGGTCGACGGGTTAGGGCCTGTGATCTCCAACACGCATTATCCAATTCATCGGCCGTCGCCGGCACTGGATGACCAGTCAACCACGCTGGAGATGTTTGAAACGGGCATCAAGGTAGTCGATTTGATCCAGCCTTTCTTGAAGGGCGGAAAAATCGGCCTGTTCGGCGGCGCGGGTGTAGGGAAAACAGTATTGATCCAAGAATTGATCCACAACGTTGCCATGAAGCATGGCGGCGTGTCGGTGTTCGCGGGCGTGGGAGAACGCACTCGCGAAGGAAACGATTTGTATCAAGAATTTCAAGAGTCGGGAGTCATTGTGCCTGGAAATCCCGAAAAGTCCCGCGCGGCGTTGATTTACGGACAAATGACAGAGCCACCCGGAGCGCGCCTGCGTGTAGGTCTTACGGGGTTGACCGTGGCCGAATATTTCCGTGATGAAGAACACCTGGACGTCCTTCTGTTCATCGACAACATATTCCGCTTCGTACAGGCGGGCTCTGAAGTATCGGCGCTCCTCGGCCGTATGCCGTCGGCCGTGGGATACCAGCCCAACTTGAACACGGAAATTGGTGAACTACAGGAACGCATCACATCGACCAAGACCGGTTCCATCACTTCGGTTCAGGCCATTTACGTGCCTGCGGACGACTACACCGATCCAGCGCCCGCTGCGACCTTCACGCACCTGGACGCAACTACGAACCTCAGCCGCCAGATCGTCGAACGCGGTATTTATCCTGCGGTCGATCCTCTTGCCAGCAGTTCGCGAATCCTGGATGCGCGCGTAGTCGGGCAAGAGCACTACGCTGTGGCGCGTGGGGTTAAATCCATCCTGCAGCGCTACAAGGATCTCCAGGACATCATCGCTATTCTGGGTATTGAAGAACTTTCCGACGACGACAAACGCACGGTGGCGCGCGCCCGCAGGATTGAGCGATTCTTGTCGCAACCCATGTTCGTGGCTGCGCAATTTACTGGCTTGGAAGGGAAGTACGTCAAGATTGAAGACACCGTGCGCAGCTTCAAGGAGATCGTTGAAGGAAAATACGACGATATTCCGGAGCAGGCGTTTTACATGGTCGGCACCATCGAAGAAGTTTTGGAAAAAGCTGAAAAGATGAAAGCGGGCGTGTAAGGCTAACAATGCTTCCTGAAGCCATTGAACTCATCGTGGTCACGCCGGAACGGCAACTACTCCGGGAAACTGTAGTGGAAGTGACCATTCCCGGACGCGATGGAGAACTTGGCATACTGCCGGGGCACGCGCCGCTGATTACGGAACTGGGAATCGGCGAATTGCGCTATCGTACAGCCAATTCCACTCAGCCCGTTTTGCTAGCCATAATTCGCGGCTTTGCTGAGGTCTTGCCGGACCGTGTGACGCTTCTTGCGGAAACGGCGGAACGGGCGGAAGAAATCGACCTTGCCCGGGCGGAAGCGGCCAAGGCTCGAGCGGAGAGTCGTCTCGCTTCGACTGACACGAATATCGATTGGGATCGGGCAACCGTCGAACTACAACGGGCATTGATCCGCATTCAAATTGCAAGGAAGTATCGCGGCGTTCCGGTGGAAACGCGCTAACGCTTTTTGGAATCGCATGGAACCGATCACGATCTACAGCACAGGGTGGTGCCCGGATTGCCGACGTGCCAAGTCCTTCCTCCAACAGCGCGGCGTCAAGTTCGAAGAAGTGAATATAGAGAACGATCCGGATGCGGAACAACTCGTGCTCCTCGCCAATAATGGAAGGCGCAGAGTTCCCACGTTAAGAGTGGGCGAGCGGTACTTCGCGTGCAGTCCGTTTAATGCTCAACAGCTCGCCGACGAATTGAACATTCCACTGAACAGATGAAGCAGGAGCCGTGCTAGACTGGCAATCCCCGAGTAAAGACCTGTGTAACCTCAAGCGCTTCGTTGAGCAGCACAACGTCGGCGTCGGCATTCGCGCGGAGAGCGCCCTTCTTATGCTCGATACCAAGCAATTTGGCGGGATTTAAAGTCAGCATCTGAACTGCATCTTTAACAGAAGCACCCAGCTTCACGATATTTCGCAGCGCGCGGTCCAGTGTCAGAGTGCTGCCCGCAAGCTTACCCTCCACGTTTCGGCACACGCCTCCGCTGACGGTCACTTCGAATCCTCCAAGGATGTACTTTCCGTCGGGCATCCCCGTAGCAGAGATTCCGTCACTCACAAGGATCACGCCGCCGGCGCCTTTGGCTTGAAGCAGTAGGCGCATCGCTGTTTCGTCGACGTGCACACCGTCGGCGATAAGCTCGGCGGTAATTTCCGGCGATGTGAGAATGGCGCCAATCACACCTGCGTCGCGATGCGAGAACGGACGCATTGCGTTATAAGTGTGGATCGCATGGTGAGCGCCGCGCGCCAGTCCCGCACGCGCTTGTTCGTAGGTTGCGTCTGTGTGTCCCATTCCCACAACCATTCCGGCTTTCCTTGCTGCATTAATGCAGGGCAGAGCTCCGAGCAGCTCCGGCGCTATCGTCAAGAGAAGCGCATTTCCCTTCGCAGCGCTTATAAATCTTTCCAACAATTCCGCTGAAGGCAGCCGGATCCATTCGGCTGGCTGCACGCCACGGCGTACCGGGTTGATGAAAGGCCCCTCAAAATGAATGCCCAGAATTTCGGCGCCAGCTCTGGATCTGGAGTGCTGCTGTGCGATGTAGCGAGAGATTTCTTCGCTGCTCTTGCAGATGGCATTTGGATCGGCCGTGACGGTAGTAGCCAGGAAAGAAGTCGTTCCATGGGCGCCGATCATGGAAGCAACGGCATCCAAGGCTTCGTCCGTGCCCTCCATTACGTCGTGCCCGCCTGCGCCGTGTATATGAACATCGATAAAGCCGGGAGAAGCGATCTTGTCCGTAGCGACGATTTCCCGAGCGCCCGAGGGCAAGCTGACGGCGCTCCGAGGCCCAACCGATTCGATGACTCCATCGCGGATAAGAATGCCCACATCCTGAATCTCTTGTGCGGGAGTAAAGGCGCGGCCAACGTGCAGAAGTTGTGTAGTTGCCATGGGTGAAAGAGCATCGTAGCGGAAATTGCGGCGAACACACAAATAAAATGGGCAGGACGTGTGTCCTGCCCACAGAGAGACTACATGGAATTTCGACGGCGTTACTTGGCCATATCAATAGTTGCCAACTTCAGGTTGTCTCCATCCACGGTGCCTTTCACGGTGACGTGATGACCCGCGTGAGCCGCCAGTTTGTCCTGCGCGTCGACGGCATAAACTTTGTGGTCTGCGTCGTTTACAAATACATATTTTGCTCCGCGCTCCTTGACGCATTTTACGGTGCACTGTTCGTGCGCCGCGTTCGCACCCTTTGCTCCGCAACTACTATCCGATATGTATCCCGTCATGGTGCTATCACCCGCAAGCGCGAGTGTCACCGCCGAGAAAAAGAAAAGAGCCAAACCTGCCATGGATTTGAGTTTCATAATTCTCCCTCTGTGAATGGACTATTGTACGCTCATTGACGGCTCAGGTGGCACATTCTGTTCCGGCGTTAGGTTTTATCGAGACCTCATCGAAAAACAAATGGGAGGACCAATGATCCTCCCTTCGTTCTTGCTCTCTCAAGACAAGCACTTCCTTGAACGAATTCCCCGGCTCACTGTGCTGGCGTATTGCTCGCGGCCGTTGCTGACCCTGCGGACTTCGGTGTGGACAGATAACCAGTCACCTGGTTCTTGCCAACGTCGAATACCACCAGTTCGTAAGGAGCGTACCGAGCCGTGCCTTTTACGTAAAACTGCACAGGTTCACCGGCGGTCTTGTCCTTCTTTTCGATGGACTTATCGTCCGCCAGAACCGTCACCGTGTACTTCGATCTTTTCTGATCGGACTTGTTCAAGGTTATCTGAACCGGTCCAACCCGCTGCCCGTTCTTGGATTTCTGCAGCGTGAATTCATAGTAGTTGCGATCGCCCTTGCGCTTCAGTTCTTCCACGTCATCATGGTTGCGCGCAATCAAGCCGCTCATTACGCCCATGTCGCCCGTGGCTCGTTCCAGTTTGGACTTAGTGTCTTCCAGGTCGTTCTTCACGCCTGTCACGTCGCCCCCGAGCTTGTTCACATCGTCGGCGCTAGCCTTGGTCGCTAGCTGTGTGTTTACGTTCGTTTCGAGTCCAGATAGCTTCTTGTTGTACGCTGCCACGGAAGCTTTGGTTTGCTGGCGGGCTTTCTGCAGATCTTCCTGGGTCACGTTCAATTTGTCGGTGACAACCTTCAGGTCGCTCTGCAGTTGCTGATTCTGGTCGTCCTCCTTGGACAAACGCTGAGACAGCTCGTCGTTCTGTTGTTTCAGCGAGGCTTGTGTGGATTGCTCCAGGGATTTCGAAGCATTCCACGCTGTTACCCCAAATCCCAAGCCAATCAGTGAAACTCCTCCAAGCACGGCGATTGCAAGACCCACCCACCGTGGGGTCGCTGTGCTGGTTTCAACCACGTTCTCTTGAAACTCACTCATGGACATCATCTCCTTTGGGCGATTGCGCCCCGATGCCTGTGGAAAAGGGCACCTTGACGACCAAAGTCGGGGTTGGGGACGGACTTGCGACAACAAGCAGAAAGATAAGGGGTTGAAAGTTGAAAAAGCAGGTAGAAGGGGCGATTTTATAAGTACTAGAACCAGTAAAGATTACTTTCTACAGAGTTTGGAAGTAAATTTTGCAGGATTTTCGGTTACCCTCTACGGTGGGTTGAACGTCTCACATCCATAAAAAAAAAGCGCGGGCCACAGTTGCCTCACGCTTGTAATTCGTTGAAAGTAAATAAATTAATCGTATGGATCAGGCCGCTTGCGAATCTGTCACAGTCTTGGCGGGCGTGAAATAACGGTCCAACGTGCTCGTTGCCGCTTCCAGAACCAGCCGGCAATCGGCGCAAGTCGTTAGATGGTTCTCAATTTCCGCTTGCACGGGGGCAGAGAGTTTTCCTTCTAAGTACATACAAATCAAATGTATAGTGTCCCGACAGCTCATGCCTCATCCCCCCAAGTCCCCGTCTGCAGAAGACTGTAGATTCGTCAATTATTAATGCATTTCGCGCTCCAAACTTGAATCAAGTGCCTCTTCGTAGTAAGTATATGATTATAAATACCTTAACAAAGGGCGAATCATGAGAGGCTTGAGAACTAGGACTGGAAAACTTTACCCCGCGCTAAACGCGAAATCTTCGATTCCGCCAGAGTGGCCCACTTTGGTTCGTGCAGTCATCGTAATGGAGTGATAGTCATCTGCCTTAAAGCAGCAATCCGATCCTCCAGCGGAGGATGCGTGCTGAAAAGCGAACTCAGAGTGCCGGATCCAAAGAACGGCTTCACGATACACAGAGACGATGTACTCGGTGAAATCGCGGTTGTTGGAATCCGCTTGTTATAGACCCCAAGTTTTTCCAGTGCACTGATCAATCCTTGTTGATGTCCCACCATGCGCACTCCCGTTTCGTCCGCGGCATACTCGCGAGTCCGCGAAAGAAATAACTGCAAAAGCAGCGCCGCGAACGGTGCAAGGAATATCATGAGAAGCGCTGAGAGTCCGCCTCCCCCACGCTCATCGTCGCGATTGCCGCCGCCCATGCCCCCAAACAGCATGGCCCATTGGCCCATTTGCGCCATGTACGTAATAGCGCCTGCGATTGTGGCTGCAATCGAACTCGTCAAGATGTCGTAATTACGCACGTGAGAGAGTTCGTGGGCAATCACTCCCTCGAGTTCGTCGTCGTTCATGATTTGCAGCAAACCTTGCGTGACAGCCACCGATGCATGGTTTGGGCTGCGTCCGGTTGCGAATGCGTTTGGCGCGGCGTCGGGCACAACGTAAAGCTTTGGCACAGGAATGTGCGCCTTGGCTGCGAGACCCTCCATCACCTGGTACAGCCGGGGAAGTTGCTCGCGAGAGACGGGCTGAGCGCCGCTTGTCTTCAACGCGATCTTGTCCGAAAAGAAGTACGAGACAAAGTTCATAACCACGGCGATGACCAGCGCGATTTGCATTCCCCCGCGCCCGCCTAATGCGCCGCCGGCCACCACCAGCACGACACTGAGAAGAATTAGAATGGCACCTGTACGAAGAACCTTCATATTCGCAACCTTCCCGGGCGAAAAAAATTTAGTCTAGAAGCGGGCAAAGAGAGCGTCAAGCTGCGACGCTCTCACCCACGCAATTGGAGTCACTTCGTGGCCGCGGCTGCTGGTTTTTTCACTGGCACACGTTCAAATCGCATCTCGTCTTTCTTTCCGTCGCGATCCACGCGGAGATGATCGCCCGGCAGAACAACTCCTTCAAGAATCTGCAATGCCAGAGGATCCTGGATCAACCGCTGGATAGTGCGGCGCAATGGCCGCGCGCCGTATGCGGGGTCGTAGCCTTCGCGCAAAAGCAGCTCTTTGGCTGTGAGCGTCAGTTCCAGAGTAATCTGGCGCTCCGCCAGCAGCCTTTCAACGCTCTTCAGCAGTAGCTCGACGATGCGTTCCAGCTGTTCCTTACCCAGCGGATTGAAGATAACGATCTCATCGATGCGGTTGATGAACTCCGGCCGGAACGATTGGCGGAGCGCTTCCATCGCTTCTTTGCGTGCACGCGCCGGATCCTTGCCGCCAAGTTCATAGATGGCGGTGGATCCCACGTTGCTGGTCATTACCAAAACCGTGTTGCGAAAGTCGACAGTGCGGCCTTTGCCGTCGGTGAGCCGGCCATCTTCCAGAATTTGCAGCAAAACGTTGAACACGTCAGGATGAGCCTTTTCTATTTCATCGAACAGAACAACCGAATAAGGGTGCCGCCGTACTTGTTCCGTGAGCTGACCTCCCTCTTCGTATCCGACATAACCTGGCGGCGCGCCGATAAGACGAGAGACCGTGTGCTTCTCCATGTATTCGGACATATCGATGCGGATCATCAACTTCTCGTCGTCAAACAAGAACTCTGCCAGTGCGCGCGCAAGTTCGGTTTTGCCGACACCGGTGGGCCCAAGGAAAATGAATGAGCCGATGGGACGCTTGGTGTCGGACAGTCCGGCGCGGCTGCGGCGAACTGCGTTGGCAACCCGGGCCAGCGCTTCGTCCTGGCCGACGACACGCTGCCGCAAGCGCTCCTCCATGTGAACGAGCTTCTGTGCCTCTCCTTCGAGCAAACGCCCAACAGGAATACCCGTCCACTTGCTTACCAGCTTCGCGATGTCTTCCTCGTCCACTTCTTCCTTCAGGATGCGCGCGCCTTTCTGCAGCGTCGCGAAGCGCTCCTGGGCTTGCTGCGCCTCACGCTCGACCTGCGCAATCTTCCCGTAGCGAATCTCAGCAACCTTGGCCAAGTCTCCCGCGCGCTCGTAACGATCCGCTTCGGCTTTTAGTTCCTCAATCTGTTCCTTCAGTTTTCGGATCTTGGAAATGGCTTCCTTTTCCGCCTGCCAACGAGCTTTTCGGCCGCTGGAATCTTCGCGTAGCTTCGCAAGTTCCTTTTCAATCTGCGCCCTGCGCTCCACGGAATGCGCATCGGTTTCCTTCAGCAATGCCTGCCGTTCGATTTCCAGCTGCATAATTCGCCGCTCGATTTCGTCGATTTCCGTGGGCAAGGAATCGATTTGCATGCGCAAACTGGCGGCCGCTTCGTCGATCAGGTCAATCGCTTTGTCCGGCAGGAAGCGATCGGAAATATAGCGGTGAGAAAGCGTAGCCGCGGCGATAATAGCGGCGTCCTTGATCCGCACACCGTGGTGCACTTCGTAGCGGTCTTTCAAGCCGCGAAGAATCGCGATGGTATCTTCCACCGTCGGCTCATTGACCATGACGGGTTGGAAGCGCCGCTCCAGCGCGGGATCTTTCTCGATGTATTTCTTATATTCGTTCAGGGTTGTCGCACCGATCGCGCGCAGCTCTCCGCGAGCCAAAGCGGGCTTCAACATGTTCGAAGCGTCCATGGAACCTTCCGCGGCGCCAGCGCCAACCAGCGTGTGCAGTTCGTCGATAAACAGAATGATCTGGCCCTCGGCTTCGGAGATTTCCTTCAGCACCGCCTTCAGGCGATCCTCAAATTCGCCACGGAACTTCGCTCCTGCCACCAATGCCGCCAAGTCCAAAGCGACCAGTTTCTTGGTTTTCAAGACATCCGGGACGTCACCGGAAACGATTCGCTGCGCCAGGCCTTCCACGATCGCGGTTTTGCCTACTCCAGGCTCGCCGATCAGCACGGGGTTGTTTTTGGTGCGCCGGGCAAGAATTTGCATGACTCGCCTAATCTCTTCATCACGCCCGATCACCGGATCGAGCTTTGAGCGGCGTGCAAGATCGGTCAGATCGCGCGCGTACTTCTCCAGCGCGGCATAAGTCGTCTCTGGATTCTGCGAAGTTACACGCTGGCTGCCTCGAACGCCGGCTAGCGCCTGGAGGATCGCCTCGTGTGATGCGCCATGCTTCTTCAGGAGCTTTCCAGCCGGATCGCGATCCGCGGCGGCAATGGCGAGAAACAAATGTTCAGTGGAAACGTACTCGTCCTTGAATTTCGTGGCTTCATCGAATGAATTTTCCAGAATGTCGTTCAGCGCTCTGCCCAAATGCTGTTGGGCAAATCCCTGCACTTTAGGCAGGCGTCCAATCTCGCGCTCGATGTCTTGCGTCAATAATTCTGCGCGTATGCCAAGTCGAGCGAGCAGCGGCGGCACGACGCCGTCCTGCTGCTCGACGAGCGCAGCGAGCAGATGGATGGGCTCCACGGCCTGATTTTCGTGACGGGCTGCTATCTCTTGCGCTTGCTGAAGCGCCTCCTGAGCCTTCACCGTCATTTTGTCGAATCGCAACATAAATCCCTCTCTTGCATCGATCTTTTACGGATAAAGGGGCTGCCACGAGGCCAGCCCCTTATGCTAACCCACGCCGGCCTTAGCCGCGTGGAGCTTTCGCGCGTTACTTTGCGCCCGCAACCGCTGCCGCAGCCTGGCCCTCAACACGGACCTTGATCTGCTTCGGTTTTGCTTCTTCACGCTTGGGAATGCTCAGCGTCAGCACGCCATTCTTGTAGTCGGCCTGGATCGCTTCCGCATTCACGGTGCTGGCCAGCGAGAAACTGCGGCTGAACGCTCCATAGGTACGCTCGACCCGCAAATAGTTATTCTCGTTGACCTGCTTCTCGAACTTGCGTTCTCCTCGAATCGTCAAGACGTTGTTCTCGACACGAATATCGAGTTCCTCCGGTTTGATGTCCGGAAGATCGGCTTTGACGACGAGTTCGTGCTCGGTCTCGAAAATGTCGACGGCCGGAGCCCAAGGGGTAAAGTTAGCCTCCTCCGAAGACCGATCAAAGGTCTCGCCGAAGAGCCGATTGATCTGATCCTGAAGAGAAGAACCACCGCGAAAGGGGTGAAATTGAGTGAGTGTAGCTCTCATGGAACATCCTCCATAGTGATAGCAACGAAATAATATAATCTGACTGTATCCGTGTCAAGCATTTTGGAGGACGAGACGTGGCAGCGATTAACACCATTTTTATGTGTCAGATACAGGTGGGCAAAGCCAACTTTCAAGAGAACTTGGCACGACAGCACCATAGTCCGAACGTTGGCTGCCGCTGACCGTCTTGACTTGCTATAGTTAGAGGGACCTTTGATGAGAGTGGATGAACTTAGTTACGATTTGCCTGCGGATCTGATCGCCCAACGACCTCTACCCGAACGGGATGCCTCTCGGCTACTGTTCGGCCGCCGCTACACAGGAGGTTGGGAGGATCATCACTTCGCGGACCTTCCGGAACTGTTGTATGGCGACGAACTTCTGGTTTTCAATAACGCTCGCGTGCTGCCAGCGCGCCTGTTCGGGCAGCGAGCTGGCGTCCACGCCCAAAGTCCTTCGCGAAAAACTGTTCAACAGCATCTGAGCGGAACCGTGGAAGTATTTCTAACGCGACGAGTGGAGGGCGATCTATGGGAAGCCCTGGTGCGGCCTGGCCGCAAGATGAAAGTGGGAGAACGGGTGATATTTGGCGCCGGAGAACTCGAGGGTGAAATCGAATCGCGCGGAGAGCTTGGCCTCCGCACCATTCGTTTTCGGAGCCGGGACGATCGGACCATCGAAGAGAGCATTGAGAAATTAGGTCATGTGCCATTACCTCCGTACATAGACCGTCCCGACGAAGAAGCGGACAGACAGCGTTATCAAACCGTCTTCGCGCGAACCCCGGGCGCTGTGGCCGCTCCCACGGCTGGACTCCATTTCTCCGCGGAAATTCTGGCGCGGATTCGCGCTCGGGGATGCGACACATGCGAAATCACCTTGGACGTGGGTTTGGGGACCTTCCAACCAATCCACACGGAGATTCTTGAAGAACACAAGATCCACTCCGAGTCGTATGAGATCAGCGAAGCCGCGGCGGAAAAAATTCGAGCTGCAAAAAGTGAGAAGCGGCCAGTGCTGGCGATTGGAACAACCGTGGTGCGCACTTTGGAGGATGCGGCCGCGCGGTCTGCTGTTGCGGGAGAAGGAAGCAACGAGCTACGCGCCGTCCGAGGCGAAGCAAACCTGTTTATCGTTCCGGGCTACACGTTTCGCGTCGTTGATTTGCTACTGACGAACTTTCATCTGCCAAAATCGACGCTATTGGCGCTGGTAGCGGCATTCGCGGGAAAAGAAAACGTCATGGCGGCATATCATCATGCAGTGGAAGCGCGATACCGCTTTTATAGCTACGGCGACTGCATGTTGATTCGTTAGCGGATGATCGAACGTGAGGCTGGAGGAAAGAAAGCGGAACGTAGGGCTAAGGAGAGATCTGCCAACTTCTCACTGGCGGCATACAGCGGAAATTGCCACTTCAGAATCTCGCCGCATAGAAAGAAAAGGAGGGAGGCCACGATATCAAAGAGCCTCCCTCGGAAACGATCGTTAAAGTGCACGGAATCTCCTCTTACTGAGGAAGTACGAAAACGCTTTTCTTTCCTTCGAAGCGAAGTTCGATAACCTTGCCGTCCGCGTTGGAAACTACGCTGTTATATTGAGCCTTGGTGTCGCGATCTTCCCAGCGCCCGTCGGCTTCCGCCACAAGCTTCTTCCCGTTCAAAATCGCGAGGTGGTTGCCATCGATGAGAAACCGGTAATCGCCGGCCTTGATCTCCGTCTGTCCCACTTTTACGCTGTGGGAAATTGGAAGTGTGGTGGACATGGGTTTTGCGAATGCAGGTATAGCCACGGCTAGAGCGCCGGCCAACACCAGATTTGCAAGGAGCGAATTATTTTTCATGTGAGTCGTATTCCTTTCCACGTTCGAGTCAACCGGAAGCTTGTTGCCTGGAGGGAAGAGTTGACACACAGAAGGGAGAGGAGTAGCCTCACGTGCTGAGGCACCTCTTCGTCCTGGTCACGAGCCGGAACAACTGAGTGTCATGACCCCGCGGCTGCCACCGCGGGGTTTTTACTTTCCAAAATCTCTCTCCATCCCGCTACAGCCTAAAAACCGGCTGCACTGGTATAGACGAAAAGCACTACGCAGATGTTTCGCGGCTTAACAGACTTTTTTTGTGTCATTTTTACATGAAAGGAATGTCTCTTGTTCTCGTCTGAAATGTCCAGTTTGCGTCGTGCATCGCCCCCCATGTTCATCTATACTCTTGGGCGCGGTCCGGAAGCGGGATGCGAACTCTAGTCCTTAGCGATCTCCATGCCAATTTGACGGCCCTCCAAGCCTCCCTGAAAGCAGCGGAGGGAAAATGGGACCGCATTGTCTGCCTTGGCGATGTGGTTGGCTACGGCCCTGACCCCAACGAAGTGACCTCCCAAATTCGGGAACTGGGCGCAGTGACCATTCGTGGCAATCATGACAAAGCTGTCGCCGAATTGATGAATACCGACGATTTTAATCCCGTCGCCAAAATGGCTGTGGAGTGGACCCGCGCGCAGCTCTCCAACGAAAATCTCGATTGGCTCGCCGCTTTGCCGCAAGGGCCATTGGAGACTGACGGCTTAATGCTGGTTCATGGCGCGGTTCAGGACGAAGATGAATATGTGTTTACACCGTCGCAAGCGCTCGAGGGTTTGCTGGACTCCACGGCGCAGGTGACTTGTTACGGACACACGCACCACCAGGGCGGCTTTGCTTATTTCGATTCGCAATTGGAAGTTTTACAGCTTCATCCAAGAAACAACGAGCTGCACTGCGCCTTGCAAATCGAAAAGGAAAAACGTTATTTGTTGAATCCTGGTTCGGTGGGCCAGCCTCGCGACGGTGATCCCAGAGCTAGTTTTGCCCTCGCGGACCTCGACCATAACGCCATCGAGTTTTGGCGCATATCTTACGATATCGGGGAAGTTCAGAAGCGCATGCGGGCCGCACGTCTGCCGGAGCCGCTTGCTCACCGGTTGACTCTCGGGCGTTAGATCGTTGTGTGCGGTAAGCGAAGTGAGATTTTCGATGCAAGACAAATTTGAGAATCCCGAAACCCCAGAAACCAAATCGAAGGCTTCTCGACTGACGGTGACAACGGGAGCCTTAGTGACTGCGGCGATTCTGTTGAGCTTCTGGTTCCTGTTCGAACCTTTGGGACGGAAGTCCAGCGCCACTCACGATGCAACCCAACTGAAAATGAGTCCAGCCGAACAGGAATATGCAAAGAACATCGAGGTCGGGCAAATCGCCATGAGCCGGGCGGAGAATTTCCTGCATCAGGAAGTAACGACTCTTACGGGAGAGCTTCACAATGCCGGCTCCAAACAGGTTCTCGGTGTTAGCGTCACCGCCGAGTTTTCGGACGATATGAGTCAGATTGTTCTGCGGGAAACTAGGAGCGTTCTTGGAAGTTCGGGACCGCCCCTTGCCCCTGGCGCGCGCCGGTCGTTTGAAATATCCTTCGAGCATATTCCCAATTCCTGGAATATGCAGGCTCCTTCCGTCCGGGTCTCGCAGCTGCGTCTGCCCACAAAACAATAGCAACAATTAATTATATAGTTAGATTAAGATTAGGGTATGGACTTCGCGGAAGAGTTGCGCGTCGGGCTTGAAGGTCTGTTTGCCAAGGGCTCAATTGAAATTCGGGAAAGTGGCGCGCGGACGACGCCGGTTCCCCCATTGTCCTGGGAAGTGCGCGGCACCTCCAGCAAACCGCTGCTCCATCTCTGGGCCGAAAATTGTAACGTTACCCGGCGCGTACTGGCGATTACTGACCAGTAGGACGAACGAATCATGCTGGCAGTGGAACGCTTTGGACGCGCTGCTCCGGATCGCATGGAGATTGTGCGCTTGAATTTTCAGCGTAGTACAAAGCAGATTTCCCGAGAGGACTTCTGCGAGCAGCTAAGGCGGGTCCTGGCGGAAAATTTCCCTGACGAAACCGTCGAAAAAATTTCCACTGCCGCCGATCTCGAACATTCCCTCTCTGGAATGTATGCGCGGCGCCTTTCTTGCCGTGCCGGAAGGAGAATCTCAGGACGCCGTTGAAAGCAGTCTCACCTTTGCACTTTTGTGGCTTGAGCGAGCCAGGCGATCGAACGCGAGGGGACCTGTATCTTTTCTTCGGCTGATCTTGCCGGAGGGAAAAGCCAGGTTGCTAAGGCATCAACTTGGCTCGCTTGACCCCCGGTCGGCGATCCAGGTGTACGAACTGAATTCTCTGCATGAACACATAGAACGCGTAGAACCTGTCAGCAATGGAAATGTGAACACGTGGCTGGTGCCGCAGAGAGAGTCTGAGCGGCTGTTAAGCGGGGCAATGAGCGACCTTGCGAGAATTATGACTTTGGCGCCGGAAGCGATCTCTGTCCATGCGCTTCTGCGTGAAGGCGAAGTGGTGCTGCGTTTCCATGGCTTGCCCTTTGCGCGGTGGAAAGACGGGCGGATCTTTTATTGGAGACGTTCTGCCTGGCGCGAACTCGGTCCAAGGAATGAGCAGGGATTGCAGCAACTGATCCTGGATCTTAAGACCGTTCGCAATCCGCTTGCGTCCGATCTCCGCCATTCCTTGTACCGGGCGTACGCGGAGCGCTGGATGCAGGCGATGGTCATGAAAGACGTGAGCCAGGTCGACGTCAGTCTGGATCCGGAACATGTGTACGAACAGGTGATCGTCGAATCCGGGGGACATCACGGAGTGCTCGATTTGCTCGCTGTAACCCGGACGAAACGCCTGGCGATCATCGAATTGAAAGCAACGGAAAATCCGGAGCTTCCCTTGCAGGCGGCAGACTATTGGGAGCGTATCCGGCGGCACCAGGTTCTGGGTGATCTCGAGCGCTATGGCTATTTCCCACGGATGCAACTGCAAAGCGCCCCGCCCATCGTCTATCTGGTTGCTCCTGCGTTGCGCTTCCACCCCACAACAGATGTGATTCTGAAGTATCTCTCTTCGGATATAGAAATCATCCGCGTGGGGCTGCCGGAAAACTGGCGACGCGGTCTGCGCGTTGTGATGCGGCAGTAGAACGATACAAAATCCGGGGCGGGGAATGCGCTTGCCTTCCGTGGAATTCGCGGTAAAATTTGAACACCTCAGGACCGGTAGGTTTTCGTGAATTTTACAGTCAGCGTTCGCCAAGCGGATGGTATTTCCCTCGTCGATGTGGTTGGACGCCTCACCTCGTTTGAATCAAAGGCATTTCGCCAGATGATCCATGGCTTGCTGGATAAGGGGCAGACCAACATCGTCCTCAATCTGACCGGGCTCGAATACCTGGACAGCACCGGAATTGGGGAACTCGTTCGCAACTACATGAGTGTCATTAAGAAAGGCGGCGCCATGAAAGTCGTGGGACTAGCGCCAAAGGTCGAGGAAATTCTTAAGGTCACGCAGCTGTACTATGTTTTTCCGGAATTTCCTGATGAAGCTTCCGCATTAGAAAGTTTCTCTGACGTTCGCACTACCCAGGTGTGATCCTACGCCTCCATCGCGGCACCAGCTTCTCAAGCAATCCTCGTTTCGACCCTCTCAGAACAAAACTTCGAGCGATTTTTGATTTTAGCCGGCCGCATGCGCTTGTTCTCCGCAATAGCGCTTTATGTTTCACTATATTCTGCGCCAGCGAGCTTCGCGGGGACAACTATGCCGCCTACAGCCACAAACAATCAAACCTTGCCATGGATGCGGAACTCCGCCGCAAAAATGGAGAAGGAGTTAATCGCGACGTACGGCGAGGATCAGCGTACGCGCGCCGAACGTGGCCTGCGTCAGGTGGCTGAATTCTGGCGCGCTGAGGATGGTAGTGTAGCGGCTTTCGAAGAATTTGTCCTCGCCAATTTTGCCGGCGAGCTTGCCACGCTTGATACAATGCTCTTGCGTTACCAGCGTCTTCTCGAAAAGCTCCATGGCCACATGCACGAAATCAACCGCGAATTTCGCCAACAGGCAGATCTCGATGCCGGTCCGGTTCTTCCCTTCGATGAGCTTTTCGCCGGCTACGATCCGGCGGCGCATGTTGTGGACGATTTCTTCAACAACAAACTGGCCTTTGTCGCCCTACTGAATTTTCCGCTCACCACTCTCGAAGAGCGCCTTTCGGAAGGTCCGAAGTGGAGCCGCAAACAGTGGGCCGAAGTGCGGCTTGCACAGGAGTTTTCCATGAGAATCCCGGCTGCCGTAAATCTGGAAGTAGCGCGTGCAGCTTCCGAAGCGGATTCCTACATTTCGCAATACAACATCTGGATGTACCATGTGCTCGGCCAGAACGGACAGTCCCTGTTTATCCCGAAACTACGGCTCCTCAGTCATTGGAATCTGCGCGACGAGATCAAAGCGGATTATGCGGACGCACAATACGGACTGGAAAAGCAGCGCTGTATCCAACAGGTGATGGAACGAATCATCACCCAGACCATCCCCGCTGTCGTGGTCAACAATTCCACTGTGGATTGGAATCCTTGGACCAACGAGGTGAAGGCCGCGGCCAAAAGAGACAGCGACATTGCGCCACCGCCCGGGCAAGAAATTACAAACGTGCTAGAGCCTTCGACGCGCTACGCCATGCTACTGAAAACCTACCAGGCGGCGAGGAAAATGGATCCGTTTTCGCCGACCGCCCCAAGTTTGATTGCTCGGCGCTTCGACGTGGATCGCGAAATTCCAGAGCAGCGCGTTCGCCAGATGCTGGAACAAGTTGTTAGTTCTCCCCTGGTCCCGAAGGTGGCGGACTTGATCCAGACGCGGCTTGGCCGGTCGCTCGAACCATTCGATATCTGGTATGACGGATTTCGCGCGCGCGGGGCTTACACGGAAGCGCAGTTGGATGCGATTGTCGCGAAGAAATATCCCACGGCGGACGCATACAAGCAGGACATTCCCAATATTCTGATCAAGCTAGGTTTTGCGCCCGATAAAGCACAGTATCTAGCCAACAATATTGTCGTCGATCCCGCGCGAGGATCGGGTCACGCCATGGGCGCGTCGATGCAAAGCGAGAAAACCCATTTGCGCACACGCGTAGAAAGCACCGGCATGAATTACAAGGGGTTCAACATTGCGGTTCACGAGATGGGACACAACGTCGAACACACGATTTCCCTGAACGAGATGGATTACACCCTTCTCGAAGGCGTACCAAATACCGCGTTCACCGAAGCCCTCGCCATGGTTCTGCAGGGACACGACCTCGAAGTTCTTGGTTTATCCGCACCTGACGCGCAGACGGAAACACTGAAAACACTGAATGATTTCTGGAACACGTATGAAATCAGCGGCGTCGCTCTCGTGGACATGGACGTGTGGCACTGGATGTACGTTCATCCGAACGCGACTCCGGAACAACTGCAGGATGCGACTTTGCAAATCGCGAAAAATATCTGGAACAGCTATTACGCGCCCGTGTTCGGCACGAAGGACGTTGTGCTGTTAGCGGTCTATTCCCACATGATTGACTCCTTCATGTACTTGCCCGACTATCCGATCGGCCACCTCATCGCATTTCAGATCGAAGAACAGATGAAAGCGTCGGGAGCGATCGGGCCAGAATTCGAACGCATGGCCAAGATGGGCCGCGTTACGCCAGACATGTGGATGATTCACGCAACCGGGAAACCCGTGGGCGCGGAAGCACTGCTCACCGCTACAGCGAATGCATTAGGAAAAATCAAAATAAATTGAGGTTTCGCTCGCAGCCGAAAAAATTGGCCTGAAAAGGAGAGAAGCAGCTAGGGTGTAGACCCTAGCTGCCTCCCGGGGTGTGTCCTCGAAGTGGTTGTTATAGATTTAGATGCGCGGCAGCGAAAAAGGTTTCCAAAAAATTAAGTCAATCGATTGAGTGCTGAATTAATCTGCAGGAACTGCGCGACGTTGCGTAAGCTTCAATAAAACAAGTATTTACGCCACCGTTCATCGCGGTGACCAATCAATCGCATCAATTGCCGGGAAGTGTGCAACGTAAACGGGCGCGGACGGCGGGCCAGTTTCAGCCCTGCTTCTTCCGGCGTCCGATCGCCCTTGTTGTTGTTACAGCGGTAACAGCACGCGACCAGGTTTTCCCAGGAAGAACGCCCGCCTCGCGAACGCGGAATCACATGGTCAAGCGTCAGCTCCGAACTGGGGAAAATCTTCCCGCAGAACTGGCAGGTGTTGCGATCCCGCAGAAGAATATTCTTGCGAGACAGCGCACGGCTCTGCTGCGGAATATGCCTGTAAGCGAGCAGCCGGATCACCGAAGGAACTTTGTGGGCATGCGCGGACGAGTGCACCTCCGCATTGTGCAATTCTTCCGCTTGCGCTACGCCTTTCAGCAGCAGCACCATGGCGCGTCGCACAGCAGTTACGTTAATGGGCTCGTACGTTGCGTTAAGAACCAGAACTGGTTCTTGCATCAGGGAAGCGCGGGCAGGAATGAGCGGAGCAACGTGGCGGCCGATGTTCCCCGAAGCGTTGGACGCAAGCGTTCCGACCGCTTCGGGGGAATGTCGCCCCCGGTGGTCTATCGCCTCTGGTCGTCTTGCGCTCATCGCCCGTCCCTTCCTGCTACGGGTGGTCGGCGAAGGAGCTTAGCGGACGGCCGGCTCGGGCAATGGTAAGGCCCGCTACCGACTTGGCGCCTGCTTCGCAAAGAGCGCGCGAACATGCATCCAACGTCGCTCCTGTCGTCATTACATCATCTAGCAGCAAGATTCGTAAATTGTCAACCCGACCGCCTCGGCGCATAGCAAAAGCGCCACGTACCGCCTCCCACCGTTCTTCGCTGCGCAGCAGGTGCTTTTCCGGCCGTGGCCGGGAACGCATCAGCAGAATTGGCTGGTATGGCAGACTCAACCGCCTGGCCAACGGTCGTCCAATCAGATCGACCTGGTTGAATCCCCGCTCACGGCTTCGATGCCGGTGTAGTGGGACCGGCACGATGGCGTCCGCGGCCATTCGCTCACTCTCTTTGCCAATCACGCGGGCCAAGCGCTCAGCGAACCAATTTCCCAGTGGCTCAATCCGTTCGTGCTTCAAAAGAAGGATAGCGCGCGCCAGAGTTCCTTCGTACACACCAAAGCTGCGTGCAACCTGAGATGCGAATCTGTGCTTCTCGCAGTCCGGGCAGTACGAAACAGCCTTCGGAAATTCAGGATCGAATGTTCCCGGTTGCCCGCAGATGTCGCAACTTCCCGGGGGGATTTCTTGAAATAGGGAAAAACAGTTATTGCAGATCGGTAACCGGCGTGCGTCCGTCAGAAGCTGATCGCACAGCCGGCAGCCCGCAGGGAAGCACAGGCTGGTGAGAGCTCCTGCTAGGCCCTCCAGAAAATGCGACAGCCGGTCATGTGATGGAAAAATAGGCATGGAAGCGTTCTTGTGCTCTTCCATGCCTATTATAACTCGGTTATCTAAAGAATCGATAAACGATGTTTCTTGCGGCCTACAGCAGTCCTTGCTCCATCTTTTCTTGGCAAGAAATGCAGTGCTTGGCCCAGGGTACGGCCTCCAGGCGTTTCTGCTGCATCTCCTCGTGGCAGATGGCGCAGTTGCCATAGTCGTTCCCGCGGATGCGCTTCAAGGCCTCGTCGATCATATTCAGAATATTCCGGTCGCTGCTCGTTTGCCCGAACAGGAATTCCTTGGTATACGAATTCGCGGCCTTGTCGGCAAGGTCCACGGTAGGGTCATCGTCGGCTTGCCGGCCTTCTTCCTCTGTCCGGGTGATGGTTTTCACTAATTCGTCCCGGCGCGTAAGCAGTTTCTTTTTGTAATACTCCAAGCGCTTCTTTTCCATGGGTATCCTCCCCCAGATGGCTCCAGGGGCCACCTAAAAACTACGTAGTGTAGTCCGAGTCCTCAAAAGTGTCAAGACGACTCGGCTATTTTGGCTCTTCAATTGCTCGTTCCAGCGCTGAAGTCCAGGTGCATCTGATGCTGAAGTTTTCTGTTTGGTTTGCTTGGGCAGTCTTGGCAGCGGACTTCTGCCGGCTCAAGAATAACCTCAAGAATAACAGGGAGAGGGTTTCAGCGTGTTGTGCGTAAACAGGAACCTCTCCTGTGACGCAGGTCACAGGGTTTACTCCCAGCAGGTGCGATATTCGATTCAGTGTACGGATAGAGGATTCAGAAGCTCACCGCGAATCTATCCCAACAGAAAGGAGTATTTCATCATGTTGAAGAAAAGCATGATCCTGCTGGGTATGTTAGTGGTGGCCACGAGCTTATGCCAGGCGCAAGCTCAGACCGATCAGAAACCCGTGGTCAAGTCGACTACTATCAAGCAGACCAATCCCACATCCGGGAAAGAGATGTTTACGGAGTACTGCGCTCCTTGCCACGGCGTTGACGGCAAAGGAAACGGACCTGCAGCCAGTGCCATGAAAATACCGCCGACGGATTTGACGCAATTGGCAAAAAAGCACGACGGAAAATATCCCGCCAATAGCGTTGCGAATGTTCTGGCGTTCGGTGGCGGCCCCGGAGCGCATGGCTCAGCGGACATGCCGGTTTGGGGCCCGCTGCTTCACTCGCTGGACAGGTTTCACGATACGCAGGTGCAGCAACGCGTCAGCAACATTGTGAGCTACATCGAGACACTTCAGGCAAAGTAAGTCCAGGCTTCCAACTGACTTTCCGAGGCGGAAGGTGAATGCTTTCTGCCTCATCGTCAGTTTGACCAACCCCGAACCCCCCTCACTAAAGGAGTCGGGACTCAAATCCGGCGACAAATCCGCCCAGATTTGGCCTGCCTTGTAATAAATCCAAAGCCACCAAGAACTCTTCTTTAGACAGAACGTCTTACCTCTACCATGCCGGGGTATGCACCGATGCGCGCACACGCTCACATCATCTCGGTGGATGGTCGGCCCAAACGGATTTCGCTCTAAAGGAGAGCCAACATGAAAAAAACAGTAATCGTTGTTCTGGGTCTCGTATGGTTAGCGGGTTTATCAGTGAACGCAACGGAAAAACCGAAGTCAGAAATGCAGGCGCAAAGCACGGCCTCGGACGACAAGACGACGCCCAGCTACGACATGAAAGCGCAGGCCCTGGTGGACCTCCAGGACTTACAGAAAAAATACGTTCAATTGGCAGAATCGATTCCCGCCGATAAGTACACGTGGCGACCTGAACCGGGCGTGCGATCGGTCAGTGAATTGTTTTTGCATGTTGCGTCTGCAAATTGCGGTATTCCCACAATGATGACGGGTACCGGTCCGGCGCCAGGATTCCAAAGAGAAGGATTTGAGAAGTCCACTACGGACAAAGCGAAGATCATCGAGCAACTAAACAGCTCGTTCGCCTATGCCATTGCCGCGGTGAAAAAGATGTCCAATGCCGACTTTGCAAAGGCGGAAAAGAAACTCGGCCCGGACGCCAACGATGGCGATGTTGTCTATATTCTGGTCACTCATAATCATGAGCACCTGGGGCAATCGATCGCCTATGCACGCGTAAATGGCATCACTCCTCCCTGGACGGAAGAGGCTCAGAAGAAAGAGAAGCCCGCCGCAGATTGAAGGCACTGAATAGTGATTCTTTTCGAGGAGCCGGCCAGGAACGGACTGGCGAAAGCCTGATCCTCTGGCACAATCGCAGGGAACCAGCGGCCAAAATGGAATAAACTGCGCCCCGCCGATGTGCTCGAAACTTCTTGAAGCGTGTGCTTGGGCGAAGAGTAAATAAACCCTGCGCACATTGCAGCTTTCCGGGGATTTTCACAGCCCCCACAGGGGTGTGGAAAGCTCCGAAAAAAAGTGTGGCGCGACGCTTGACATCTACGGACGTTATTGTATGATTACAAATGGTTCGGCACTCCCCAAAAGAGCCGAGCCGTGCAGGGGATTCACAGTCGGGTCTGAAGTACTCCAAGGTACAGATCCTATAGTGAGGCGCCTTATTAGCACGGGATAGAAATGTTGAGCATCGCGCGGAATCACTCCTTACGAGTGATTGTGCCCGGCGCTCAGCGCCGGGTTTTTTGTTTTATGAGGTCTTTTTTGTGGGCAACCGCCGAAGAGATCTCCGGTCCTCCGCAAGGAGGATGCCCCAGCGGAAGCTGAGGCCCCTGAAGGACTCAGGGACAACGATCTTTGACAACAGTAAGGCTGGCAACTTCATGCCGATAACCTTGGGCCGATTACGGTCTGCCTAAGGAGTGATGGCATGATTTATTACAAGTTCTGCTCGAGTATGTTGAGCAGTACTGTGGATTTACAAGGCGAACTTACTTCAAGCACCTGGCAATTTCAGGGTCGACAGTCCCGGCGCCGAGCAATCGGACCACGGAATAATGGGCCTGCGAGAGACAGGGCGAACGAACTGGTGGAAAGTCGCAGTTTAGCCACTGCGGCGAGTTCCGAGGCGCGCAAGCGCTAAGGGGCACCCTAGGAAACGACGTATTGAGTGAGTTTTATGATTAAGCTACTAAGGGCGTACAGTGGATGCCTTGGCGCTAGAAGGCGATGAAGGACGTGGCAAGCTGCGAAAAGCCTCGGGGAGCCGCAAGCAGGCTTTGATCCGGGGATGTCCGAATGGGGAAACCCGACGGGATGAACTCCCGTTACAGCCGGTTGAATACATAGACCGGTATGAGCTAACTCAGGGAAGTGAACCATCTCAGTACCTGAAGGAAAATAAATCACAGAGATTCCGAAAGTAGCGGCGAGCGAAATCGGAAAAGCCCAAACCCATGTGTTTACACATGGGGGTTGTAGGACCGCATAAGTAGAGTTACCAATCTGGACACTACGCGAACCCGAAGGAAAGCGGGACCAAAGAGTGTGACAGTCACGTAGCGGAAAGTGGACCGGACTCGAAGCGGCATCCTGAGTACCACGAGACACGAGAAATCTCGTGGGAAACTGGGGAGACCACTCTCCAAGGCTAAATACTCTCTAGCGACCGATAGTGAACCAGTACCGTGAGGGAAAGGCGAAAAGCACCCCTGCGAGGGGAGTGAAATAGAACCTGAAACTGTATGCTTACAAGCAGTCGGAGGGCCATGCACAGACTTCGGTCTGTGAAAGCCTGACGGCGTGCCTCTTGCTTAATGAGCCGGCTAGTTAATGTCACGTGCAAGGTTAAGCGCAAGCGAGCCGTAGCGAAAGCGAGTCCGAATAGGGCGACAAGTACGTGGTATTAGACGCGAAGCGGGATGATCTACCCTTGGCCAGGTTGAAGGTCGCTTAACCGCGACTGGAGGACCGAACAGGTGTGAGTTGAAAATCGCTCTGATGAGCTGAGGGTAGGGGTGAAAGGCTAATCAAATTCCGTGATAGCTCGTTCTCCCCGAAATGTCTTTAGGGACAGCCTTGCATGAATTGCCACGGTGGTAGAGCACTGAATGGACTAGGGACCAACTCAGGTTACCGAATCCAATCAAACTACGAATGCCGTGGACAACTATGCGGGAGTGAGACTACGAGGGATAAGCTTCGTGGTCAAAAGGGAAACAGCCCAGATCGCCAGCTAAGGTCCCTAACTATGTGCTAAGTGGTAAAGGAAGTGTATTCGCTCGGACAGCCAGGAGGTTGGCTTAGAAGCAGCCATCCTTTAAAGAAAGCGTAACAGCTCACTGGTCAAGCGGATATGCACCAACAATCCAACGGGGCTCAAGCACATGACCGAAGCTGCGAAATTATACGAAAGTATACTTGGTAGGGGAGCATTGCGTGGGGTGTAAAGGTAGACCGAGAGGACTACTGAATGCCACACAAGAGACCCTGCCGGCATAAGTAGCGATAAACACGATGAGAACTCGTGTCGCCGAAAGTCTAAGGTTTCCTGAGGAAGGTTAATCCGCTCAGGGTTAGGCGGGTCCTAAGGTGAGGCCGAAAGGCGTAACTGATGGACAACAGGTCAACATTCCTGTCCCGCCTGGTGACGTTTGACGATGGGGTGACGCAGAAGGATAAGGGAGCCACCTGATGGATGGTGGTTGCTCAGCGTAAGCCGGTTCCCACTGGCAAATCCGTGGGGGCATTAACGGTGAGGCTGGGGACGAGACCGTTAGGTCGCAAAGTCTCTGATTTCACGCTGCCAGGAAAAACCTCTAAGGAGTCAACCAGGTGCCCGTACCACAAACCGACACAGGTAGACGAGGTGAATATCCACAGGCGCTCGAGAGAACGCTTGCTCAGGAACTAGGCACATTAGTCCCGTAACTTCGGGAGAAGGGACGCCGCTGTAGGGTTTATAGCCCGAAGCGGTCGCAGCGAATCGCGCTCTGCAACTGTTTAACAAAAACACAGCTCTCTGCAAAGTCGAATACGACGTATAGGGGGTGACACCTGCCCGGTGCCGGAAGGTTAAAGCAAGGGCTTAGCCGCAAGGCGAAGGCCTGAACTGAAGCCCCGGTGAACGGCGGCCGTAACTATAACGGTCCTAAGGTAGCGAAATTCCTTGTCGGGTAAGTTCCGACCTGCACGAATGGTGGAATGATAGAGCGACTGTCTTGGCAAGCGGCTCGGCGAATTTGTGGTTCCGGTGAAGACGCCGGATGCCCGCATCTAGACGGAAAGACCCCGTGCACCTTAACTGCACTCTGGTCATGAGTAACGGTCCGATCTGCGTAGCATAGGTAGGAGCCTGTGAACTTCTGGTTTCGGCTGGGAGGGAGGCATCAGTGAAATACTACCCTGATTGAACTGTCGCTCTAACCTACCACCCGTGACGGGTGGGGAGACACGGCCAGACGGGTAGTTTGACTGGGGCGGTCGCCTCCTAAACTGTAACGGAGGCGCTCAAAGATCGGCTCAGGTGGATTGGAAACCCACTGTGGAGTGCAAGAGCATAAGCCGGTTTGACTGTGAGACCTACAAGTCGAGCAGGAACGAAAGTTGGATCTAGTGATCCGGTGGTCCCGCGTGGAAGGGCCATCGCTCAACGGATAAAAGGTACGCCGGGGATAACAGGCTGATCTAAGCCAAGAGTTCACATCGACGCTTAGGTTTGGCACCTCGATGTCGGCTCATCGCATCCTGGGGCTGTAGAAGGTCCCAAGGGTTAGGCTGTTCGCCTATT
Organism: Candidatus Acidiferrales bacterium; assembly: GCA_963709705.1. GTDB lineage: Bacteria > Acidobacteriota > Terriglobia > Acidiferrales > UBA7541 > Acidiferrum. The sequence continues at coordinate 1,828,082 of CAVPXU010000005.1, read as the reverse complement.
AAAGCGGTACGTGAGCTGGGTTCAGAACGTCGCGAGACAGTTCGGTCCCTATCTGGTGTGGGCGCAGGAAACTTGAGAGGAGTTGTCCCTAGTACGAGAGGACCGGGATGAACAGACCCCTTGTGTACGAGCTGTCACGCCAGTGGCACCGCTCGGTAGCGAAGTCTGGAAGAGATAATTGCTGAATGCATCTAAGCAAGAAGCTCGCCTCAAGATAAGGTTTCCCAAGGCAATAAAGCCTATGAAGGACAGTCGCAGACTACGACTTTGATAGGCGGGAGGTGTAAGCGTGGCAACACGTTCAGCTGACCCGTACTAATCGTCCGTTCGGCTTAATCATAAAACTTTCTCAAGCCGTCGTTGAGAGAGGTTCACAAGCAATCCTTGTGAATTCACAGTATGTTCGGCAGCGGGCCGAACTTGTATATGCCAGCCTCTGTTGTCAAACTCATTCGCCTTTTGCGAATTGAGTTTAACGAGTTTCCGGTGGTCATACCGCGAGGGTCACACCCGTTCCCATCCCGAACACGGAAGTTAAGCCTCGCTGGGCCGATGATACTGCACGGGTAACTGTGTGGGAACGTAGGTCGCCGCCGGGATAAATTGCAAAAGGCCCCGTTCTTCGGATCGGGGCCTTTTTTCTTTTAGGTTGCGCTCAGATGAAGTTCTGCGGAGCTTCGAGAAATCGCATCGCTGTAAGTTTGAATCGTTTATCATAGATAGAACTCACCACGTTCCGCAGATCTGCGGCCTTTTGAGGCCCGTAAGCGGCGGAGAGCGGCGGGGTCCATCTGGCAGTTATGGGGGGAAACGCAGTTGTGTGCGGTATAACTGGCTATACCCACCGTGGGCGTGCTGTTCCGTCTTCCGCAATCAAGCAAGCCACGGACTGTTTGATTCATCGCGGCCCTGATCAGCAGGGCACCTACGAATCGGCCGACGTGTCTTTGGGTGCGGTGCGGCTGAAGATTATTGATCTAGCGACGGGAGCACAGCCGTTCTTCAGTGACGACCGCAAGACTGTGCTCGTCTACAACGGTGAAATTTATAATTACCGTGAACTGCGCAAGGAACTCCAGGGGCTAGGCCACTCGTTTTCAACACAGAGCGACACCGAAGTCCTGCTCCGGGCTTTTCAGCAGTGGGACACCGACTGCTTCCCTCGTCTCCGCGGGATGTTCGCCGCAGCATTCTGGCAGGAAGACCAGCGGAGGCTGGTTCTGGTTCGGGATCGCGTCGGAATCAAGCCCTTATACATCTGTCGTTCGGACGACGACATTTATTTTGGCTCGGAACTGAAAAGCATTCTGATCCATCCCGAAATTCCACGCCGCCTGGATCATCACGCTCTTCACTATTACCTGACGCTGAATTATGTGCCTGGGCCATTCACACTGATCGAGGGGATAGAGAAATTGCGTCCCGGTAGCATGCTGGAGTGGCGCGACGGCATCGTAAAGCAAAAGCAATACTGGAAGCTACCCCACGAACAAAATGAAAAATGGACTTTGCCCGATGCAGAGTCTGCGCTCGACAACCTTTTGACACTTTCCGTCAGGGAGCATCTGCTCTCGGACGTGCCCGTCGGCATTTGGCTTAGCGGTGGTGTAGACTCGTCCGCTGTCTTGCATTACGCTTCCCAGGAAAGTTCTCAGCACGTAAAAACATTTTCGATTACGTTCCAGGGGCGGACGTTTGACGAAACACCTTATATCCGCCAGCTCGTCAAGCAATATCAGACGGATCATTACGAGCTGGACTTGAACCCGGCACTCGATTTGCCGTCTGCAATAGAAGAACTTGCCTACTACTCTGACGAGCCATTCGCGGACGCGGGTGCCGTGCCAATCTGGTATTTATCCAAACTCAGCCGCCACAACGCGATCGTCGCGCTCAGTGGGGAAGGCGCGGACGAACTCTTCGGTGGCTATGTCACTTATCAGGCAGACCATCTCGTGGGCTACCTGCGGCTGTTGCCTGCAGCGGCGCGGCGTTCTCTTCTTGGCGCGATGCGACGCTGGCCTGTCTCCGACGAAAAAATCAGTTTCGAATACAAACTCAAACGCTTCCTCGAAGGATCATTGCTCTCGCCCGACGAGGCCCACACCTACTGGAACGGCGCGTTTTCTAAACCGCAACAGGACAGCTTATTGCTTCAGACCGGCCAAGCCCGAGTGCAAGACCTGTTTGATGATTTGCCGGCGGCAGACCGCGACGGCAGCCTGAATCGCTTCATGGGATTCGATCAAAAATACTATTTGACCGACGATCTGCTGCAAAAAGTCGATCGCATGAGCATGGCCCACTCCCTGGAAGTGCGCCCGCCGTACCTTGACCATCGAATTATCGAATTTGCGTCCACGCTGCCGAACCGATTCAAGGTTAATGGACGCACCCTCAAGGTCGTACTGAAAAGCCTGATGAAGTCGAAGTTGCCGGCAAGCGTGATTCGGCGCCCTAAAACCGGATTGGACATACCAGCGCACGAATGGCTGCGAGGTCCGCTGCGTTCTCTACTCGAGGACACGCTCATCCCCGATGCCATTAAGCAGAGCGGTCTGTTTCGTCCGGGAGCGATCGAGGCCCTAAAACGCGATCATATGGAACGGCGCGCCAACCTGGGCTACCACCTATGGGGCCTGATGATTTTATTTCTATGGATAAAACACTGGAACATTCAGACTTCAAGCGAACTGAGCCTGCCTCTGCGGGCGCAGGAAAGCGTCTCGAGTCAAGCTCTCTCCTGATTCTTATCGCCACGGCCGTTTTCTTCGGCTGCATCATTTCCCCTCCATCCCTGATGGACGATGTCGATGCGGTCCAGGCACAGATTGCCCGGAATATGCTGAGCAGCGGCGACTGGGTGATCGCGCGGCTAGATGGAGTTCCCTACCTCGAGAAATCGCCCCTCGTGTATTGGCTGATGGCGATTTCCTATCGCATCTTTGGTGTCCACGATTGGGCCGCGCGAATTCCCATCGCGTTGGCCGCCGTGCTGCTAGCGTGGCTCACCTACCGCTATGGCCGGTGGGCTTTTGGGGAGCGCGCAGGGTATTACGCGGGCATCGTACTTGCCACCTGCGTCGGCCTTTTTTTATTTACGCGCATTCTAATACCAGATGTCATGTTGACGTTGAGCACCTGCCTGGCATTCTGGGCGTTTCAGCGGGCAACGGATCCGGAAGAGCACCAATCCAGGCTGTGGGCAGCGGTACTCGCGGCGGGCCTCGGCATTGGCGTGATGCTCAAGGGCCTAATCGCGTTGATCGTTGTTGGCGGCGGAGCTTTTGTGTACCTCGCTATAACAAGGCAGCTATTTTCGCGCGAAATTTGGCGGCGCTTGCACGTCGTTTCAGGAATCGCAATTTTCCTGTTGATTGCCGTTCCCTGGCACGTCATAGCAACGCTGCGGATGCCGCCTTATCTGGTCTTCACGATGCGAAGCGCCCCTGGCGAGTATCACGGCTTCTTCTGGTTTTATTTCATGAACGAGCACGTCTTGCGTTTCCTGAATCTCCGCTACCCTCGCGATTACAACACTGTTCCGCGTCCGGCCTTCTGGCTATTACACTTGGTCTGGCTGTTTCCTTGGAGCGTGTATTTCCCGGCAGTCGCGCGCCAGACCTTCAGGCCGCTTGACCGGGCGGGCAGGACTCGCCTCCTCGCTCTTTGTTGGGCGGGATTCCTGCTGGTCTTTTTCACTTTTTCCACGACGCAGGAATACTATTCCATGCCGATTTACCCGGCATTAGCCTTGTTGCTTGGCAGTGCCATGGCCACGGAAAATCTCTGGACGCGCTGGGGAACGCGAGTGTTGGGTGCCATCACCGCACTTTGCACCATTGCCATAGCTGTGTTGCTCTACCTGGTACGCAACGCTCCTGCACCGGGCGACATTTCAAACGCACTCCAGCAACATCCCGGAACGTATACGCTCTCCATGAGCCACATGGGTGATCTTACGGTCCAATCGTTCGCCTATTTGCGCGCGCCTCTCGTGATGGCAGGAATTGCGTTTCTGGTGGGCACGCTCGCTTGTTGGTTGCTGCGTGGCCGTCAAGTTTATCTGGCCATCGCGCTCATGATGGTGCTCTTTATTCATGCTAGCCGTGTCGCGATGGTCGTCTTTGATCCCTATCTCGCCTCGCGTCCACTGGCTAATGCGCTAGTGAAAGCGCCTCCGGGACAATTGATTATGAACGGTCCGTACTACGAATTTTCTTCGGTGATTTTCTATACCGGCCGTAACGCCCTTCTCTGGAATGGGCGTATCAACAATCTGCAATACGGCTCGTATTCGCCGGGAAGTCCGCCGGTCTTCATAGACGATGGACAATTTCAATCCCTATGGAATTCCAGCAACCGCTATTTTGTACTTTCCGACGAAACCAGAATGACGCACCTGCGGCGGACCGCCGCAAGCGATCACCTGTTCCTTGTAGCCGAAAGTGGCACGAAGGCCCTATATTCGAACCAGCCCGTGAATTAATCGTTGGCTGAGCCTTGCAACGCATGTCCTTTGTGCCGGAGCACCGGCGGAAGATCGTGAAACTGTTCGGCCTCGGTTGAACCCGCGAGCGCCGTCGTGGAGGCGGTACCGCTGGTAATTGCGTTCTGTACTTCATCGAAATATCCGGTACCAACGAAACGCTGGTGTTTCGCCGCTCCATAGTTTCCATCTCGCTCACTCGAAAATTCGGCTTCCTGCAATCGCGAATACGCCGTCATGCCGTGCCGCTTGTACTCGCTTGCGAGATCAAACATAGTGTGGTTCAAAGCATGAAAACCGGCCAACGTAATAAATTGGAACTTGTAACCCATCGTTCCCAATTCACGCTGGAATCGCGCGATATCGTCCTCATTCAAATGCTTCCGCCAGTTAAAAGAAGGAGAACAATTGTAGGCCAACAACTTCCCTGGAAATTCTGCGTGGATCGCGTCCGCAAAAATGCGCGCATCCTCGAGATTCGGTTTCGAGGTTTCGCACCAGATCAAATCCGCGTACGGGGCATAGGAGAGCCCGCGTGCGATTGCGGCCTCCAAACCGCCTTTCACTTCATAGAATCCTTCCGGGGTACGCTTTCCCGTGCAAAACCTGCGGTCGCTCGGATCGATGTCCGTGGTCAGCAGATTGGCGCTGTCTGCGTCTGTGCGCGCCAGGATCAGAGTGGGTACATCCATCACGTCCGCTGCCAGACGCGCCGCCACCAGCTTCTGGATCGCCTCCGTGGTCGAAACCAACACCTTTCCGCCTAAATGTCCGCACTTCTTCGCCGAAGAAAGCTGATCTTCGAAATGTACGCAAGCCGCGCCCGCTTCAATCATTGCCTTCATCAGTTCAAAGGCGTTCAGATTCCCACCGAACCCGGCCTCCGCATCCGCCACCATCGGCGCAAACCAGTATTTGCCGTTCTTTCCCTCGGCATGGTGAATCTGATCGGTACGCATCAACGCCTGATTAATCCTCCGCACCAGGTTCGGGACGCTGTCAACCGGATATAAGCTTTGATCCGGATACATCTGTCCGGAAAGATTCGCGTCCGCCGCAACCTGCCAACCACTCACGTAAATCGCTTGCAGGCCCGCGGCAACTTGCTGGATCGCTTGGTTACCCGTCATCGCCCCAAGCGCAGCCACATACGGCTCCGCATGCAGCAACTGCCAAAGGCGCTCCGCGCCCAATTGCGCGAGTGTGTGTTGGATCTGCACGGTTCCGCGCAGTCTTTCGACGTCTTCAGCACGGTAGGGCCGCTTGATGCCGTTCCAGCGGGGATTCGACTGCCACCGGCTCGCCAAATTCTGAGCAATGGGGTATTTCGTCGTGGTCATGCGTGTATCTCCTTTTTCGCAGGACCGGTAAGCCACCGGCACCATGCAGTCTCGGGTTCAGAGGATTGCGATTGTGAAGAAATGGAGGTGGTCAGTCAAACGGATTGTCGTTATCATAGTGATAGATAATTGTTATCAGGTGGCAGTCGGTCAAAGATGACCTGAGCGAGAGGAGAGCCACTCATGGAAATCGTCCAACTCGAAACGTTTCTTGCGGTTGCTACCTATGGCGGATTTCACCGCGCTGCTGCGGCCTTGCGCGTCAGCCAACCCGCTATCAGCGCCAGGATCCACTCCTTGGAAGATTCGCTTGGTACGCGCCTCTTCGAGCGCGGCCCGGGTGGCTTTGCTCTTTCGCCTGCGGGGAAAACGCTTCGTTCCCACGCGGAGCAACTGCTCCGCCAGGTAGCTCTGGCTCGGCAAGCTGTACATGAATTAAGGCCCGTTTCTACCGGCGCGCTGCCAATCGCTGCCTCTCTTTCCATCTGCACCTATCTGTTGCCGGAAGTATTGACGAAATATCAGGCCGATCATCCGGACGTCGTCGTGAGCGTGCGAAGCGGCAACTCTGCGCAGGTCCTCAAAATGGTTCTCGATGGCGAAGTGGATCTCGGTCTCGCGCGTTCTTTAAATCATCCGGAGGTGGAAACGATCAGCCTCCGCGATGACCCCTTGATGCTCGTTGGCCATCCGCGGCATCCCTCCATAGTCAAACGCAGCGTAAGTCTCGAGGAACTGGAGTCGCTTCCATTGATTGCATACGATCGCGGTTCAAGTGATTGGACACTCATGAACGGACTATTTCGCCGGGAGGGATTTTTGCCGAACATCGTCCTGGAAGTCGAGACCATCGAGGCTTGTCTGCGCATGGTCCTGCGAAAACTGGGGTTGGCTTTTCTTCCACAAATCGCTGTGCATGAGGAAATACGCCGCAAGAAATTAGTGACCCTGCAACTCTCCGATGGGGAATCGTTGCGCCGCAGCCTTGACGTCATCGTGCCTCGGCGCCGGCCGCTTTCGCGAAGCGCACAGGGCCTTCTGGCGAAGCTTCGGGAAGCAACGACCGGCGCGATCCCGAGGCAAAGGCGGAGTGGCAAGCGCTAATCGCGTTTTCCCTGGCCATTGTGGTAGCTTGAACCAAAGCCCCTGCGAACCAATGGGCCCTTCGACGAGAAAAGAAAATGACGCAGAAAAATCCAACAGTACTGATTACCGGCGGCACTGACGGGCTCGGCAAGGCCGCCGCGCTGTTTCTCTCCCGCCGTGGTTATCTGGTATTTGCCGCTGGCCGCTCTCCGTCCAAGCGCGAAGAACTTGACCGGTTGGCGCACGAACAGGCGCTTGCGATCCACACGTTGGAGATGGACGTCACCGATAATGCTTCCGTGCAAATTGGTGTCGAACTGGTGCTGGAAAAAGTCGGTGGCATCGATTTCCTGATCAACAACGCGGGTGTGGGTTACATGGCCACCGTAGAGGATCTGCGCCTGGAGGATTTTCGAAAGCAGTTCGATGTGAATCTATTCGGCGTGATTCGGGTGACGCAAGCGGTCCTGCCGCACATGCGCCAGCGCCGGCGTGGGCGCATTCTGATGATGAGCAGCGTCGCCGGGCTGGTGTCGCCACCGACTTACGGCGCCTATAGTAGCAGCAAGCACGCCCTGGAAGGACTTACGGACGCGCTTCGCCTGGAAATGTATTCGTTTGGCGTGGATGTGATTCTGATCGAGCCCGGCTATATCATTACGAATTTCCAGCAAACTGCCCAGGAACTTGCACAACCTTATTTTGACCGCGCGAGTGGCAGTCCCTACGCCAGGATTTATGCGGGAGCTTTGGAGGGCTCCAAGCAAGGCCGCGAACGCTCTAAGACCACTCCGGAGGATTGCGCCAAGGTCATCCTGAAGGCTATGGAATCGCCAAATCCCAAGGCGCGCTATACCGTCACCCCAATGGCGAAGTGGATTTCCTTTGGCAAACGAATCCTCCCAGATACTCTGCTGGATTCTCTGATGCGCAAGAGGTTCGGAATTACGCGCGAGGGTTAGCGGCGGCAATTTCAAAATCAACGGATCGTATTTTTGCGCCGAATGTAGCGGCGACCGGAAATCCCTGTTCACCAATTCCATTCACAGCAATCGCACATCGGTCAGGCCGGCATTTGACCCGTCGCAACAGTCCGTTTACGCTGAAGTCAGCCAGGAGAAACGAATGAATCGACTGCTTTTTTGCACCTTGCTCGCTTGCGGGATGGCGGCGTCGGCCGAGGTGACCGCGCGCGCGCAAGATCGTCAACAGGCGGATCAGGAATCCCGAGCCATCTTCAAGCAGTTGATCGAGATCAACACCACCGAATCGTCCGGGAATGTCACCAAAGCGGCTGAGGCGATGGCCACGCGATTGCGCGACGCAGGCTTTCCCGACAAGGACGTGATCGTTGCCGGTCCAGACGAACGAAAAAAGAACCTCGTTGTTCGCTTTCGCGGCACGGGCCAGCGCCCGCCCATCCTTTTTATTGGACATCTGGACGTGGTGGAAGCCCGCCGTGAAGATTGGAGCATGGATCCATTTCAATTTATTGAGCAGGACGGAAATTTCTACGGCCGAGGCACGCGCGACATGAAAGCCGGCGACGCCATTCTGGTGATGAGCTTTCTTCGGCTCAAGCGCGAAGGCTACCGGCCCGATCGGGATTTGATCGTAGCTCTAACCGCCGATGAAGAAGCTGGTGATTCCAATGGCGTTGATTGGTTGTTGAAAGAACACAAAGACTGGATTGACGCCGAATATTGCATCAACCTGGATGGTGGTGAATTTGAGCGGTTGAAAGGGGAACGCGTCCTGGCGGGATTGCAGGCGAGTGAAAAGGTCTACGCCGACTATCAATTTGAAACCACGAACCCGGGTGGCCATAGTTCGGTGCCGGGTCCGGATAACGCAATTTATGAGCTTTCAGCAGCTTTGGGCAGGCTTCAGAATTTCACTTTTCCAATAAAAATCAACGAAATTACGCGCGGATATTTTTCGCAGTCTGCGGGGTTCACGTCGGGTCCACTTGCTGGCGATCTACGCGGAGGCGCCCAAGAGCCGCCGAATCCCATAGCAATACAGCATTTGTCCGCCATCCCTTATTACAATGCGCTGCTGCGTACCACTTGTGTTGCCACGATGCTGTCCGGCGGCCATGCGCCCAACGCGCTACCCCAATCGGCGCGCGCCACCGTGAATTGCAGGATATTCCCCGGAGAAGATCCAGATGAAATACGGAAGACCCTACAACGAGTCGTGGCTGATCCCAATGTCAAAGTCACATCGATCGCGGAAAAGACCGCCGATGGAAAGTTGATTCCGATTGTGGCCGTCCCGCCATCCGCGCTGTTGCCGGAATTGACGAACGCGCTCGAACGCACTCTTTCCACCATGTGGTCCGGGATGCAGGTTGTGCCGATAATGTCCACCGGTGCCACGGATGGAAAATACCTGCGGATTGCCGGTATTCCCACGTTCGGCATTGCCTGTATGTTTTTCGACATGGAAGATGATCGCTCTCATGGCAAGGACGAGCGCGTGGGCGTACAGGACTTTTACGATGGCGTGGAGTTTGGCTACCGGTTCATGAAGTCGTTGTCGTCGAACTAACAACAAAGCGACCCAAAAAAACAAAGGCCTCCGGGGTTTCTGGAGGCCTTTTACAGTTGAAAATAGTTCGTTGCTCAGGGTTTCGTCGGATCGGGTGGCTCGCCGGGCTTGACGTCCTGTGGCGCGGCCGTGCTCGCTGCAACTGGTTTCGCAGCGTCCGCACCATAGCGCGTCAGGTAAGGCATGAACGGTGTCACTTCGAACGGCATCTTCTCCCGTTCCGCCACCGTGCCTATCGGTTTGCTCTTGATCAATTCCAGCTTGTCGTTCCAGGGATCGATCTTCACGCGGCCTCCCAGCGGCAGCGCGGCAATCTTTTGAGGATTCTGCTTCGGGTCAACCGGTACTGTGGACTTCAAGTCCGCGATCTGAGGAACGCGATTGCCCAGGTGCCCACTGATCAGGTTCGGAATTTCCTTCTGGCGGCTGTCGAGCGCCTGAAGGAACAGTCCGGCATTGCCCAGCTGGTTCTTGTACGGGGAATTGTTCAGAATCTGAATGGCCTTGGCGTTGGCGGCGGCTTCCTCTTCCGGAGTGCGCGCAAAGCCAAAGTGGCGGAAGGTGTCTTTGTCGTCGACCAGCAACTGATCGAAGAACGCGTACTGTGAATCAAGCCGGTGACCCAAGACTACGTGACTCAATTCATGCGCCAGGATCGTCGCCAGGCTGGCCTCATCGGGCAGCACGTCGATCAAGCCGCGGCTCAGAACGATGGTGTGCCCCAGCGTGAACGATTCCAGCGTCGAGACCATTAGCACACGGCAGCGAACCTCAGGATCGAGATCGATATTGTTGGTTACTTCCAAGTTGTTGACAACCGTGTCCAGAACTTTGTCCACTTCGCCCTTCGGCGCCATCAGCCCGATGCGTTCCAGGCGGTCGGTGATGTTATCTTCCGCTTGCCGGTCCCAGGAGCGCTGTGCCTGAATCGGAGAGAGGTCGTTCGCCGTCTTGGTGTCGTCGTTGACGGGAGTTTCCACCAGAATCTTGCTCAATTCCTCTTCCTTGGAGGAATTGCTCAGGTTGTAGCCCCACAAGCGAGTCTGCGCTTTGAATTCCAGTTTCTTGTTGATGGCGTAGTGCAAATCCTTTTCTTCGCTATATACGAAGCTCGGTAGCCAAAGGCCAGGCTGTACGTTCGTACGCCAGCTATCAAAATGAAAATACCAGCTGGCGTGGCCGTTGCCGCTATACGCGCCGTTGAACCGCACGATGTGAAAGTCCTGATCTTCTACCCAGATCCGGCCCAGGAACAGGCCGCCGGATTTCTTGGTAGCGGGGGTCACGTCGAAAACCAGGCAGCGCACTTCGCCCAGGAATTCGCGGCGCACATAGTCAAACTTGTAGTGCTGCTTATCGAAGCGGCTGTTGTCGATGAAAATCATCTGCAGGAAGCCTTCCGGCAGGTATTGCATTGCAAAGAAGTTCATGGAGCCCATGAATTTCTTTGCCTTGCTGGTTGTGTCGCTCAGCGGTACCAGGTTGACGCCCTTCTGGAAGTCTGCGCGGCCGAGAAAATATTTGTCACCAGCCGGAACATCTCCCAGATCTTTGTCGGGCTTCAGATTCTGAATGTACGTCTCGACGATCGGCGAGTAATTACGGATTTGGCCGTAAAGGCGCTGTTCGTTGCTGATTACCTTGTCCACTGCCTGATCCATCGTCCGTGGCTGGTCGGGTGCCGGCGCCGCGGGCGTATTCGCAACTGCTGGAATGCTTGCGCAAGCTCCAAGCAGCAGCACCAGGATATTCTTCGACAACGTTCGCATGATCATTCTCCCTCAGTAAGCCAGCCGGAATTGAATTCGTACACGGGCCGGGAAATCCACCGGTTCATTCTGGAGTTTAGCCGGCTTGAATTTGATTTGTTGCGCGGCGCGCACTGCCGAATCGTCGAGACCGTGTCCAAGGCCGCTGACGACCTTGTTGATCTGAATCGTGCCGTTCGCTTTGAATATTAGATCGATGACTACATCGCCTTCGATCTTCATGCTTCGACCCTCTGCCGTATATTCGGGCTGGGGTTTGTCCAAAATCTCCGGAGACGTATCCGCCGGTCCGGAAGGCCCGGCTTTCTTCTTCGGCGCTTCGGTCGAAGTATCGACGGCGCCGAATCCACCGGCTACCACTGTCCCCTTTTTTCCGCTGCCGCTCGGAGGGGTTGCGGTGCCATTGCCGAATCCAGTGCTGGCCACCGTTCCACGAATACCGTTCTTGCCGCCAGTCCCGTTGCCGTACCCTTCGCCGCCAGGCAATGCGGGCGAGCCCTGCCGGTTCACGTTTGTAGGACGATTAGGATCTCCCTTGCCAGGCAGGCCGTTGGGATCACCGAATCCGCCCGTCTGAACCTTTTCAACAGGCGCATTCACTGTGGCCGGAGCAGCACTGCCAGTCAGATTGCCCACTTTGACGTCATCTTTCGGACGCTTGGGGCCATTTTCCTTGGTGTCGATTTTGGTGTCTTCGAAAACCGGTTTAATGTCGAGAGGTTTCACCTCGACCTTTTCAACCTTAGGTTGAATCTTTTTGGGGGCAACCAGGCTGGTAAAAATATGGGGTTGTTGCGGATTCAATTTGGGCGGCTCGACCGGAACTGCAGGCTTAACTTCCACCTTCGGTTCCGCAACCTTCACCTTCGGTGGCGGGGGTGGCGGCGGAGCCACCGGAATCTCCGTCATCGGCGCGGCAAGGGGAGTGGTGGTGTAAAAGTGAAGCGCGGTTTTCATGCCCTCCGGATAAAGTAAGGGAACAAGAATAAAAAACCCCAAAACAGATATCTGAAGTATGGCGCTGGCGCCGACTCGGCCCCAGTTCGGTTTCTGTTCTGGCAACAAGGCTAGACGAGCGGGGATGGGTTTGGTCCCGATCTGTGCCTTCCAGGCGTCCGTATTAGGCGTACGGCCCCGATTGGCGTTGAAACCGACGCCCAGTGCTGTTCTGCGTGGTGGATCAGCGATCATTGTGGTCATTCCGCTTGCCGCCTCATGCGAAGATTCTCCCGCAAACCTGGTTCCGCGGAATCAGATTGCTCCTTGCTCGGTAGGGTTTCCCGGTGCCAGTACGAGCGTACTGACAGCGGTGATGCCGCCGAATAGGACTTTCGTACTAAAGACGCGTACTCGCTAATGACAACGCGAGTGCACATTTCGGGACGAAAGAATTACCGGGATAAACCCGCCGAGGCGAATTTCGTTGCGGGGCGGGATCGCAACAACCTCTAGGATACCGCAACTTCTGGCGGAGAGACCTGCAGATTTATGCACCGGTGTCCTCCAAGGGGGGTACTGCTATGATGCGGCGCTCTGTGAAGACGTTGGTTGCGTTCTGATGCCTGCAAGATATAGAAATAAGGGAGTTAAGGTATTGCAAGGCGATTTCGTGCCACACGATTTCAGTTCCGAGCCACAGTCCGGTCCAATAGTTCTGTTGCGAGAGCTGCAGGTGCGCCTGGGCGCTTTATACGCTGCCTCCCCCGCGCCTCGGTGGCAACTCACAAAATCTCAGTTCGAAGCAGCCCTCGAGCGAAGCGTCTTGAAGCGATTCGCTGAGGTGCCAGCTACTCGCGACAAATTGCATGAATACCTGGAAACCCTCCATATCGACGACTTGGTGTTAGCCGCTGCTTGCCTGGAAGGCTCTGAATCCGCTTGGGAACACTTCATCCGGAACTATCGGGGCTACCTGCGAGCTGCCGCAGGCGCCATAACCAAGGGTGGCCGGTCGGGCACGGACGCCCAGGAACTGGCGGACTCTCTTTTCGCGGAGTTATATGGCCTCGTCGATGGAAAGCGGGGCGAGGCTTCTCTGTTTCGCTATTTTCACGGACGAAGTTCGTTAAAGACCTGGTTGCGCACGATTCTGGCGCAGCGCCACATCGACTGCATTCGTCAAAGCCTTCGCTGGGAATCATTTCAGCAACCCGATGGAGAAGAGGGAAAGCTCCCGCCGTCGCAAATTATCTCCACGCCTCCGCTCGATCCAAATCGCAGTCGCTATCTGAAGTGTTTTCTCTTTGCGCTGAACGATTGCCTGAATTCACTGAACGCAACGGATCGCAAGCGCGTGGAGCTCTACTACGCGCGCGACAAAACCCTCGCTGAAATTGGCCGGTTGCTCGGCGAACACGAATCCAGTGCTTCTCGACATCTGGAACGCATTCGACGCGAGCTCCGCTCCAAGGTCGAAGACTGCTTGCGAAGTGGGCCACAGAATCGCGATTCTTCACAAATTTTCGCTCCCTTGAGCGAGGCGGAAATCGCGCTCTGTTTCGAATATGCGGCCGAGGATTCTCCCATCGACTTCCGGCAGATTTTCCCGGAGAAGACTCCCAGCCGCAATCAGACCGGGCGAAAGGAATCGCCGTGAGCAAGTGCAAGAAGCCTTACAAAAAACGTTCTAAGAAAGGAGAGCGCTATGCCGATTGACGATCGTGAGAAACAATTCGAGCGCGCGCTGGCGCATCACTTGCGCAATGCCTCTCCCGATTCCGCTTGTCCCAATGCGGAGATTCTCGCCGCCTATCATGAGCGCACGCTTTCTCTTGAGGAAATGGCGCACTGGAAGGAACACATTACGGGATGCGTTCGGTGCCAGGAGTGTCTGACGCTTGTGGAACAAACGGAAAATTTGCCTGCGGAAGAATGGCAATTCGAGGACGTACTGCAATCTCTGAGGACTGAGTTGCACCACACTTCCCTCGCCGATGCAGGATTCAAGGAAGGCGAAGTACTTCGTTCTACAATTCCAATGGTGCACGCGGCGCCCGCATCCTCCGTGAGATCGATATCGCGACCGCTCTGGCGTTTGCTTTTGCCTATTGGAGCGATTGCCGCAGCTGTCATCGTATGGGTAGGCGTTCGGGAAGTTCGGACGCAGCACTTCCAACAGCTTGGCTCGATGCAGGTAGCCGAAAATCGGGCACCGCTTCCGGCTTCGCCTGCTTCCAAAGCCGAATTACAGACTGAGCTGAAAAAAGAGCAATCGCCTGCTCAAAGTTTGAACAAGGAATACCAAGCCCAAAAGCCACCCGTCGCTCTTGCGCCGGTTTTGGTTTCGCCGCCGCGTGCTACAGCTCCTGTTGCCCGTGGAACTGTGAACCAGAACGCGAACAGCTCTTCACTCAGCCAGCGTGATGCCATTGCGGCGGACTCGCTAGGCGAGGCAGTGAAGAAAGCGGATTCACAGAATGTGCCACGGATTTCCGCTGCGGAAAGATCTGTTCAGGCTTCGCCTCCGCGCGCACCGCAACCCGCACCCGCAGCGGCCTCGAATACTGCTACTGCGGCGCAGCGAAAAGACGAATATCTGAAAACTCCGCCCCCTGCCGCCAGCGAAACCGTCCAGGTGCAATCGGAAGCGCAACAGTTGGCAACCAGCGGGAATGCTTCAGAAATCGCGCCAAGCGAACGGGCGAAAATGATCGATCTCGCAAAGCTGGCTGTGACGAACCGCCTCTACATCGTCGCGCCGGGCGAAAAGCACGCGTGGCGCGTTGGCGACGGCGGTATGATCGAACGCACCACCGATCGCGGCAAAACCTGGAAGCCACAGAACAGCGGCGTAACGGCCGGACTTACGGCGGGCTCGGCCACTTCCGATAAAGTCTGCTGGGTTATCGGCCGAGGCGGAACTTTGCTCCTGACGACTGACGGGGGCAAGCACTGGAAGTTACTTTCCTCCCCTGTCAAGGAGGATTTGGGCGGCATTCACGCCACGGATGCAATACACGCCACAATCTGGGATGTTCCTAACCGCAAGAGTTTTGAAACGAGTGACGGCGGAGAGACCTGGAAACGTGCCGCAAACGAGTAGCAGTCACTGCAAGATATTCTCCTGATGCCGTTCTAACGAAGAAGCGGAACTGAGGTTAAGGAGCTTTTATGCAAACTTCGACGAACAATCTAAGTAGGGCCAGCCGTTGGGCAATAGCTGGCGTCACTATCGCCTTGGCGGGAGCCGCGGCCCTGGTGCCGTCTTACCGCGCCGATGGGCAAGCGGCAGAGCAAGAGAAAAACGCACCGGCTGCAAGTGCGGCGGATCAGTCCACATCGCTTAGCGACCAGACCGATCTTGCGGTTACCGTGTACAATTCAAATATTGCGTTAATTCGAGATGTCCGCCAATTGCAGTTGCCCAGCGGCAGCTTTCGCCTGAAATTCATGGACATTGCCGCTACGGTGAACCCCGCTACGGTCCATTTCCGTTCGCTCACGGAACCCGGAAAAGTGGATGTCATCGAGCAGAATTACGAATACGATCTGCTCGAACCCAACAAGCTCCTGAACAAATATGTCGGCAAGGAAGTGACCCTGGTCCGCACCTACATGGATAACGGCACAACCAAGCACGAAGAAATAAAAGCCACATTACTCGCCAACAATAACGGGCCCGTCTGGAAAATCGGCAACGACATTGTCACCGGCGTTTATGGAGAAGCCTACCGCTTTCCGGAAGTTCCGGCGAATCTTTATGACCGGCCTACGCTGCTGATGTCCCTGGAAAATTCCGGTTCCCGCAAACAGACCATCGAAACTTCCTATCTGGCCAACAATCTTTCCTGGAACGCTGATTACGTGCTGACAGTTGGGCGCGACGACAAAGCCGCCGACCTCGATGGCTGGGTCACATTGATCAATAATTCCGGCACTGCGTTTCACAATGCTAAGCTTCAGCTTGTGGCCGGAGACCTGAACCGCGTCCCTCAAGGAGGAATCGCGGGCGGAGTGATAGCGCGGGAAGCAATGATGGCGAAGGCGGCGCCTCAGTTCCAGCAGGAAAGCTTCAGCGAATATCATCTCTACTCGCTGGGCCGGCGCACCTCCGTGGAAGACAAAGAAACCAAGCAAATCAGCCTCCTCGAGGGCAGCGGCATTCCCGTCGAAAAACTGTTTGTTGTGAATGGACAGAATTTCTATTACCGAAATGCGCAAAGCCCCGGAGCTGCGCTCAAAGATCCCGTCATGGTCTTCTATAAATTCAAGAACGAGCAAAAAGGTGGACTTGGTATTCCGCTGCCGGCCGGAAACATTCGTGTGTATCAGAAGGATTCTAAGGGCGGATTACTGTTTATCGGCGAAGATCACATCGATCACACGCCCAAAGACGAGCTCGTCACCGTGAAAATCGGAAACGCGTTTGACGTGGTCGCGGAACGCAAGCAGACTGACTTCAAGAAAATCGCCGATCGCGTCTACGAAATGGAATTCGCAATCACATTGCGAAATCACAAGGATACGCCCGTCACCGTACAGGTGAATGAACCCATCGGTGGCGACTGGGAAATGCTTTCTTCGACTTACGAAGCGACAAAAACGGCGGCGTTTGCAGCGCAGTTCAATGTTCCCGTCAAACCGGACGGCGAATCCGTGCTGAAATATCGCGTTCGCGTTCACTGGTAACGCCAGACCGTGTCCTCATCCTTCGAGCATTCGGCGTGGGTGCGAGGAGGGCTTGAGCGTTAATTACAACTGACCCAGTTGCCAAAGCGTTTCACGCAACCCGCGCCACAAAAATCATTTCCGGCGAGGCATCTGATAATGGCGAACCGTCAAAATCTCCATGGACCGCTTCAAGCCGGAACCCCCACCGCGCCAGAATGTGTTCCACTTCGTAGCGAAAAAAATAACGCAAGCTCCACGCCATAACCAGCCGTTCCTGCTTTCCCCCGGGATATGTCACTTGAAATATCATCTCCACATCATTTTGTTGCAAAGCGCGGTGGAACGCTGCTACGCGCTCCGAAAGCGCCACATGGCGGCCATCAGGCAGGTCGTACTCCGTCAGCAGCGATTCCTT
Organism: Candidatus Acidiferrales bacterium; assembly: GCA_963709705.1. Lineage (GTDB taxonomy): Bacteria > Acidobacteriota > Terriglobia > Acidiferrales > UBA7541 > Acidiferrum. The sequence goes on along the minus strand of CAVPXU010000005.1, from coordinate 1,810,820 downwards.
CTCGAACGTCGGATCGTGCATCCGCTCTGGGTCAGTCTGGAAAAAATCCAGGATCAGGTGGCCACCGGCAGCCAGATGCTTGCGAACGCAATTCAGGCAGTCCATTTGCTGTTCCGTCTCCAGCAAGTGCTGGAAAGGCCGGAAGGGAATAACGACGGTGCGGAATTGCTCGCCGAGTTCAAACCGTGTCATGTCGCCTTGCACCAGGTGAAGGCGTTCACGCGCCTCTCGTCGCAAATGGGCGCGCTTCTCGGCGGCGCGTTCCAGCATTTTTTCGGAAATATCCAGCCCCACGATGCGATAACCAGCTTCAGCGATCGCCACCGTGATTCGCCCGGTTCCGCACCCCAATTCCAGGACGGGCTCGCCGTATTTCTTCGCGGCGTTTGCATAGAACGCCACATCTTGCGTTCGTTGCGTCACCATCGGTGCGCTGTCGTAATAATCCGCTATGAAACAGTCGTATAGCGCTTTCTCCCCGCTCATTCACCCACCATGGCTTCCGCCTCAATCTCCACCAACATTTCTGGTGAAATCAGCTTGCTGATCTGCACCATGGAAGTCGCCGGAAGAATATCTTTGAAGAATTCGCCGTGGGCGCGGCCAACTTTCTCCCATTCAGCGATATTGAGGACGTAGATTCGCGTGCGTATAACGTCCTTGACGCTGGCCCCTGCGCGCACGAGCGCTGATTCGATATTCCGAAGCGTCTGCACTGTCTGTGCGTAGACATCTCCGAGGCCAATGATTTCACCGTTGGGACCCGTCGCAGTGGTGCCGGACACGGTGATGAAGTTGCCGATGCGGACCGCGCGGGAGTATCCCACAATCGGCTCCCAACGCGTTCCACTGGAGATGTTCTGCCGTGCCATGTAGGCTCCTCTTAACTGGCCGTTTCCGTGCACTTGCAGGCCGCATGCTAAACTTAAATGCAGTATCGCATAGGGCGAATCACCTGTCCGGCCCTCTAAAGAGACGACAAGATGCGTTGTGAAAACATTCTTGAAGCGGTGGGACGGACGCCGCTCATCCGGCTGCACCGCATCGTGAAGGACCTGAAGCCGCAAATCTGGGTGAAGGCGGAGATGTTGAGTCCCGGTGGATCCGTGAAGGACCGCATCGGCATCACCATGATTGATGATGCCGAAAAGAAAGGCCTGCTGAAACCAGGGGGCACCATCATTGAAGGCACCAGTGGAAACACCGGTATGGGCCTGGCCCTGGTTGCGGCGGTGCGCGGCTACAAATGCGTGTTCACTACCACCGATAAACAATCCAAGGAAAAAGTGGATTTGCTGAAGGCTCTCGGCGCGGAAGTGATCGTTTGCCCCACTGCCGTCGAGCCGGACGATCCGCGCAGTTATTACAGCGTGGCGAAAAAACTGGCTCGAGAGATCCCCAATTCCTATTATCCGAATCAGTATGACAATCCCACCAATCCGGAAGCCCACTACGCGACCACTGGCCCCGAAATTTGGGAAGATTCCGAAGGCAAAGTCACCCACTTTGTTTGCGGCATGGGTACCGGCGGCACCATCAGCGGTGTCGGCAAATATCTGAAGGAAAAAAATCCCAAGGTGCAGATCATCGGCGTCGATCCCGAAGGTTCGCTGTACTACGATTTTCATAAGACCGGAAAAATCGCCAAGGCCCGCACCTATGTGGTGGAAGGCATCGGCGAAGATTTTTTTCCGACCACCATGCACATGAACATTCTGGACGACGTCATCCAGGTGAATGACGAGGAATGCTTTGTGGCTGCACGCCGCCTGGCAAAGCTGGAAGGAATATTCACTGGTGGTTCGGGCGGAGGATGCTTGTCCGGCACGCTGCGGCTTGCCGACGCGTTGGGGCCGGATGGGTTCATTGTCGCGCTGATGCCCGACACCGGCATGCGCTATTTGAGCAAGGTTTACAACGATGAATGGATGCGTGAGCGAGGCTATGTGGAGTCGAGCGTGCCGATCACGGCAGCTGAAGTCGTCAACGCGAAAAAAGGATCGGGGAAGGTCCGCGAACTAGTTATCGCGCGGCCTTACCAGACAGTGTTTCACGCGCTGAAAACCATGCAGGAGCAGGACATTTCGCAGATTCCCGTCTTTGAAGAGAATCTGCCGATCGGCACGGTTTATGAGGACCAAATTCTGACGCTCGCTCTGCAAGGCAAGGATCTGCGCAAGCTGGTCGTGCGCGAAATGATGTCCAAGCCGCTGCCGAGAGTGCCCAAAAACGCGCCTGTGGAACGCATCACTTATATTCTGAGTCACGAAAATCCAGCGGTCTTCGTCGAGATGGGTGAAGCCCGCTTCGAGATTCTCACCAAATACGATTTGATGAGCACGGTAGCCGGCCTCATGGAACAAAAACGCTAGCCATCTTGCGCCGCGCCAATTCTGAAAAACAGGAACGGACCATTGAAAATCGAAGATTTCAACGATCGGCTGAAGAACTCCATTCTCATCGCGGATGGCGCCATGGGCTCGATGTTGCACGAGGCCATTGGCACCGTTCGCTGCTTTGATGAGCTGAATACCACCGAGCCCGAAGCTGTTTTTCGCGTGCACCAGGCATACATCGACGCCGGCGCTCAGATCATCGAGACAAATACGTTCGGCGCGAACCGCTTCAAGCTTGCTCCTCTGGGTCTTGCAGATGACGTCCAGCGCTTGAATAGCCGCGGGGTGAAGATTGCCCGCGAAGCCCGCGAATCTGCCGCGCGCGAAGTGCTGATCGCGGGTTCCATCGGCCCCCTTGGCATTGGCGTTCAAGCGCGCCACCCAGAGCCGGACCAGATCCTTGCGGTGTTTCACGAGCAGGCGCTGGCGTTGGAGGAACGCGGTGTGGATCTGTTTGTTCTCGAAACGTTTTCGTACATTGAAGAATTGCTGCTGGCCATCGACGCGATCCGCTCCTTTTCGTCTCTGCCGATCGTTGCTCAGTTGACCTTCTCCGAAGAAGGCACGATCTATGGCGATCTTTCGCCGTTGCTTGCCGCTTCGATGCTTCGTGAAAAAAACATCCAGGCTATCGGTGCGAATTGCACACTGGGTCCGCAGTCTCTCCTGCCGATCCTTCTCGAGCTCGTCAACACCACTAATGGCAATGTCAGCGGCATGCCCAACGCCGGTTTCCCGAAGCGTGAAGGAGATCGCATTGTCTACCCAAAATCTTCGCCCGCATATTTTGCGGAATTCGCCCGTGAAGCCGCCGGAATCGGCGTGCGCATACTCGGCGGATGCTGTGGCACGACTCCCGCGCACGTTCGCGCGATGGCAGAGGCTGTAAAGTCCCTGCGGCCCGCGCAAGCCCATGCGAAAGCTGCGGTGATCGCCAGTGCACAACCCGCGCCGGCCGTTCCAGACCGAGAACCTGAGAGCAAGCTCTGGAGAAAATTGCAGAAGAAAGAATTTGCCGTCTGCGTCGAGATCGATCCGCCCAAAGGGATTTCGCTCGAGCGCATATACGAACAAGTCGACAAGGTGATGGGCTCGCAAAAGGTGGACGCGATCGACATCAACAGCGGCGCCATGGCGCGCGTCGGCATGGATGCGCTGATCGTCGCGGGGGCTCTGGAGGCGCGCGGCATAGAAACGGTGCCGCACTTGACGACTCGCGATCAGAACATCATCGGTTTGCAGGCCATGCTTCTTGGCGCGTGGGCGGTTGGCGGTGTGCGCAACGTCCTCGGAATTACTGGCGATCCACCATCTGTCGGCGATTATCCGGAGGCCAGCGGCGTCTACGAAGTGGATTCCGTTGGGCTTACCAAAATTCTGCATCGGTTGAATCAGGGCACCGACTGGGCCGGCAAAACCCTTGGTGGCCAGACAAACTTCACGATTGGCGTTGCGCTGAATCCCATGGCCGACGATATGGACAACGAGATCGCGCGCTTTCACGCGAAGGTGGAAGCCGGCGCGCACTTTGCCATGACGCAACCGTTGTTCGATCCGGAGCACTGGTACGCCTTTGTGAAAAAGCTGGGCGGCTCGCCTGCCATTCCCGTTCTGATTGGCGTGTGGCCGCTGAACAGTTACAAGCAGGCACTGCGGCTGAACAACGAAGTTCCGGGTATCGTCATTCCCGAGCCGCTGCTGAAGTCCATGGAGGCCGCCGGGGCTTCCGCCCGGGATACAGGCTTCGATGTTGCCCGCGACATGCTCAAATGGGCGCGCACCGAAATGGCTGGCGCGTACCTAATCCCTCCGTTCAAGCGCTACGAAGAAATCGTCGAAATCCTATAGAACGCAAAGCCTCGTTCCAATTGGGATTGGCACGTTTACCGGTCCGTTTTGTCAGGTATCCGCCCGGTCCGTCCGCATCAACCCTACCCGGGGCGATCATCCCGCTGCTGAAACCTTTGACGCAGACGGGTTCACGTGCGTTTTTCGCAAGACGCGGCGGAATGCCGGCAATAACAGAATGTAGATCAACGCAACGACGAAGGGAGCGATCAATAGCCATACAACCAAAGCGTGCCACGTGGTTGTCCACAGCAATCTCACGGCATCCCAAAGGTTCATCCGCGCCAGTTCGTAGATCTTCGGCACACTGATCTGTAAGTGGGGAGCGCGGAATAATTTCTCGCCTAAGCGAAAGAAGGGAATCAAAAGCGCTATCTGCAGCGGATAAACGAAATAGTTGACCATCTGAATGGCCGGCACATTCAGGCCCCAGATCAGCGCGACCAGTGCGCACAGCGCTGTATTGCATCCGATCACTGGGAGCACTCCCAACGCAGCACCCAGCGCGATGCTCAGGGAAAGCCTTTCCGGCGTGACTCCCTGGCGCAACAGTTCCAGCAATGGGCGAACGAGCCGGCGAGTTAGGAATCCGTTGGTCATCGAGCCTTCTAACGAAACAGAGCGGCAAGCGGTTCTTCGGGCGTCACCGAGAAAAATTGAATGAGTACGTAAAGCGAGATGGCGATATTGCCCTAGGCCAAGATCAGAATAAACCATATCACTTTGACCGTTCTTGAACGCTCGCGCCATGCCACCGAGCAATAAAATCCCGGTTCCGCGTGATTCAGAGTTTTTTTGCATCAAGGCTTGTGTGATCGTGGATGATTTTCCAGCCTTCGGGAAAGCGTTGGAAGACGAGCGTGAAGACTCCGCCGAGTTCGCCGGTATCGCGCTGCAAGTGCCAGCGGCCGAGAACCAGCGCCGCATCTTTTCCCAAGGGGTGGACTTCCACTTCCGAAAAATCGAGATGGCCCATGGCTTTTTGGTCCGGATAATTTTTCTGGTAGCGCACGAGAACCGGCTGCCATCCACGGGTAATCCCGCTGGTTCCCGCGAAAGTGAGTTCCGGCGAATCCCAATAGCCTTTCATGAAAGCGTTCACGTCGCTGCGATTCCACGCCGATTGTTGCTCGGTGAGCACAGAGGTAATTGCTTCACGGGGCGAGGTGTCGGCGGCAGCGTGAAGCATGCGCGAGCGCGGAACTTCCGTCGCAAGCAAAACCAATGCGATTACAACGCTCAGAGAGCCAACTAACATCCTTAATTTCATAAGGTTACCTCAATGTAGGACTAGAGCTTATGTTAGTTCTTAGCCTCTTTGCAACCGCGCGGATAGGGTAAAGCCCCACTGCACAATGATTTAATCCTCAAAGGCTAGTCCGCTAGTACCCGGGAGCTATTGGGAAATTCGTTCGCAAAGCGCATTCTCTATGTGGAGGCTTAGGGATGTTCTCCGCGATGCTATTTGCGATCTCGTTCGTGGCGCTCGCACAATTCGCGCTGTATTACTGGCGTGCTGTTGTTGCCGGCGTGGCCGCTCAGCCCATTTCCCAAGACGTCCTCGCAGCGGTTCAATTACAAGGATCCGAACTTTGCGGCGGTGATTTTCAGAGACTCGCCAGCTTGCTTACGCTTACGCCGGAGCTGAAAAGCAGCCGCGTTGGGCTGGGGCTTGTGCCGGCCTATTTCCATATCGTTGGCAAGCTGTCGGACCTGTTCGGCAAAGTGTCTCCCGCGCTGGCTGGCTGGAGCGAACACGAACGCGTTCTTTGCGCGCGGTATGCGGCGGTGCAAGTAGGCCGCAGGCTTGAATCCAACCTCGCCCAGGCCGCTTCGATGCGTTCCTGCTAATTCATCCGACCGCAATCTTCCCCGCGCTCTCCATTTAAAGATTGTGATCTCGTTCTTCCTGCCCGGTGCTATGCTTGGTGCCCGCCTAATTATTCCCTAGAGAGGAAGACCCCATGGCAGACCTAGATCAACTGAAGATGAAGTATGGATCCGTGTTGAATGCGATCAATCAGTCCGGAGTGCGCCTTGCCCACGTGCACATTCAGGACAACAAGCTTTACATCGAGGGAGCCTGCGGAACGGAGGCGATCAAGAACAAGATCTGGGATCAGGCGAAGCTCGTCGATCCCAGCTATAGCGACTTGACGCTCAACTTGACTGTGGATCCTTCACTCGCGCCCAAGCAGCAGACCTATACGGTGGCCGCCGGCGATTCGCTCTCCAAAATTGCCAAACAGTTTTACGGCAATGCCAACGACTACATGAAGATTTTCGACGCGAACAAAGACAAGCTCACCGACCCGAACGCCATCAAGGTCGGACAACAGCTGGTGATTCCTAGCTAATTTCAATTTTCAGAGGACGCAAACGTGGGCGGAGGCTGGTCCTCCGCCTTTCGTTTTTTGCAGAAGCGGCGGAAGAAATCAGTAGGCCCAGCGCAGCAGGGTCGCTCCGGACGTGAAACCCGCGCCAACGGCGGCGAGCAGCACTACATCGCCCTTCTTCAGTTTTTTCTCTTCGAGGGCAGTCTGCATCGCTAGGGGAATCGTTCCAGCGGTGGTGTTGCCGAAACGCTCGATATTGATGATCACTTTGTCCAACGGCATGCCTAGCCGCTCCGCAGTGGCCGTGATGATGCGGCGATTCGCCTGGTGAGCAATGAAGCAATCCACGTCTTTGCCGGTCATTCCGTTCTTTTCCAGGATGCGCTCGGTCATCTCCGCCATTTTCTTCACGGCGTACTTGAACACATTCTTTCCATCCTGGTGGATGTAATGCATCTTTTGATCCACTGTTTGATGGGAAGCGGGATTCAAGCTCCCACCGCCGGCCATATAGAGGAATTGTCCGCCCCCACCCTCGATCTGGGCCACGTGGTCGATAACACCCGCTTCTCCGTCGCTTGCCGGCTCGACCAAGACTGCTCCGGCTCCATCGCCAAAAATGATACAGACGGCGCGATCGGTGTAATCGGTCATCGAGGAATTCACGTCCGAACCGATCACCAGAACTTTCTTGTACTGCCCGGATTCCACGAATTTCACCCCGGTGTTCAGGGCGTACAGAAATCCTGAACATCCCGCGGACACGTCGAATCCCCAAGTGCTTGCAATTCCCAGCTTGTGCTGCACCAGGCAAGCGGTTGAGGGATACATCATGTCCGGAGTAACCGTCCCGACCACGATGAGATCGACTTGCTGCAGATCGAACGGGTGGGCCGCCTGCAGCTTCTTCACCGCTTCGACCGCCAAATCGCTCGCGGCTACACCTTTATCGGCCAGATGGCGCTCCCGAATGCCGACGCGTTCCATGATCCATTCGTTGGTCGTATCCACCATTTTTTCCAGATCCGCGTTGGTCAAAACCCGCGGGGGAACGTACCCGGCTACACCCGTAATTTTTGCGGCGACGCGGCGAGACATAATACTCCTTGGAAAGTGCGAACCCCAGACACCAAACTTCGATTTTATGCGAAGCCCTTCAAAGGAAACAAGCGCAAGGCCTATTTACAGGAGACCGGCTGTCGAGCCATTCAGGCAGCCGGCAGGATTTCATGTCGCCAAGTGATTTTTGCCGTTTTCTTGAGCATGGCCGCCACAGAGCAATATTTTTCCTTGGACAATTCAATGGCGTGCTTTACCGCTCCCTCGTCCAGCTCGCCGCGCAGCCGGAACAGTACTTCCAGTTTGACCCAGACCGTCGGGGGCTCCTTGGCCCGCTCGCCTGAACAAACCACTTCGAGCGATTCCAACTTCTGCCTTTTTTTCTCGAGGATGATGACGATATCTGTGGCAGTACACGCCCCAAGCGCCATCAGCACCATTTCCATAGGTCCTGGAGCAGTGTTTGCTTCGCGGTCGGAATCAATTTTCACCATATGCCCGGACGGACTGATAGCCGCAAACTGCTGTTTGCCGACCCACTTAACGCTCGTCGTTTGCATCACGCTTCCCCTGCCTGCCTCTTTGTCACGGTGCTCCACGTTGCATAGAACCGTTGAGGCGGAATTTTGCGCTGTCTCTCTCTACTTTAGCAGAGACAGTCCAGAACAGTCCGGCAGAGCCGACGACCGGCGTGATGCAAAGCCTTTCAGATCGATGAAGCGAAGTGCAATAGGCCAGGGGTAACACGACGAGAAAAGGGCCGTCAGAGGATTTTGCCGGACAGTGTAGCGTGAGCCGCCGGGTTCGCATTGCTGCCATTGAAATCTTGCAGTGGAATCGCCGCAAGGCCAAACGGATTCGTGTTTCCCGTTTCGTTGAATCCATAATAATTCCAGGACATTTTATAGGTGAGCCCTTTGTAGACGTCAATCGCGATCGAGGCATACGGCCTCTGGTAATTAAAGTCAAGGGTGCCAGAAGGCGTGAGGGGATTGAGAAAAATTGTATTGCCTCGGACGAAGCTGCCGCCATAGCCGACGGTTGCGGTCACCCGCCGCATGACCTTCCACATCATGGCGGCATGAGCGAAATGATCCGTGCTGCTGTACGTTGACAGGGTTCCGAGGGGCGAAGATGCAGCGGCAATCGGGCACGCCGGACCGCTCGGCAACATGGGCACGCCAATCGGGAAAGCCGACACGGGCAAGGAACCTGGCGGCGGTGCCGGATTTGTGTAGGAAGTCGAATATGCGAAACAGATCAGCGACTGGCTGTAGACATTCCAATAGTTGTAGCCGAAGTCCACGGAAAGGCGAGGCTTTGGCGACAAAATCGTGCTGAAACTGTAGGAGCGATCGTGTTCGAGGTTGTCCACGGTAAAGACGTTGTCGCGGTTTTCGTGAATCTCAACGTCGCCATCGAGCGTCGCCCGCGGCCGCGGTTTGTAATTTGCATGGACTTTGTAAGACTGCACCTGCCGCGGATCGATACGCGTGAAAGCGGCATCGTTGTATCCCAGTTCCAAATCGCCAGTGAGCCGCAGGGTGTCGATAGGGCGCGCGACAACTCCGAACAGCAGCGCATTCTCGTTGATGGTGGTTAACGAACGGGTGGGCGCGGTTGCGGCTGGGGCCGTGAATGTCACAGACCCGTCGGCGTTGAGCACGCATCCGGAGGGCAGCGCCCCAGCTACTTTGGCGCAACTGCCACGCGCGGCGAGGTAGTCGTTCACCGGAGTTGCGGCTGCGCCACCGGGGAAATAAATCAGCTGCGTGTCATTTGTGTCGCTGTATTGGGCAATGGTGCGATTTGTATAGAGATAGCCGATGTGGGCGCCGAGGCGCCGGGTGAAATCGTATTGAAGCTGAAGTGTGTTGGATTTCAGGTTTTGGCCGAGAAACGTGGAGGCGAGACCGTTGGTGAGATCGGCCCCGGAACCGGACGTGTGTTGGGGACAAGTGATTGCATTGGAGTCCAGAGCGCAATTGGTGGCGTTGAATACGGCTTGACTTTGTTGCAATCCGGACAATCCGGGGTAGCCCGTGCCAAAGATGTTCGATTCGCCGAGTGCCCACATTCCCGGGATGCGCCAATTGTCGTACCGGAAGAAATCCACGATCCGGAGTTCGTCAGTGAACGAATAAACGCCGGACCAGTCCGCATTCATGGAAACACGCTTCGCGTCCGCCGGCCCGGAGGTTGTGCTTCCCCGTGTTGCCGTGCGCGCCGTCCAGTTATTTACGTACTCGAGAAAATCCGGAATCTGGTTGTTGCTGGAGCTGTAGCCCGCCGATCCGGTCATCTCCAACTTCTTGAAATAGTTCGATTGAAAGCGCAGACGTTCCGTGGGAATGAAATTCCGCGGATTGCCAACCTGGCTGTAGGACAAGAACCCGTTGCAAGTTGGCGTGGCGGTGTGCGTGGTGCCGTTCACGATGGGCGTCGCACACGGCAAGGCTTCCGCCGGAGTTTGTGTGCTCCAGATATTGCCGAGATCCACCGGTGTGCCCGCGGGCGTGCCTACTGCGGTGGGATTGGCAAGGACATAGCCGAAATTCTGTGGATTGACGGACGGATTATCGGCAACCGCGTTGTCTTGCCTGAAGTAACTGAGGAACTCGTCGAAAGAGAGTGTCGTTCGCGGCAGAACGCGGAAATCCGCTCCGGCGCGATAGGAGTCTGTCGTGTAGCTGTAGATCTCGTTGAAACCCGAAATTGTTCCGCTGTCGGTGGTGAATAGGCCCGGGCCTTCGTCGCGATTATGGGAATATCCCAGACGGAATCGCACCGCCGAGTTTGGCAGAAGGGTGAGATCGTAATCCTGCATGCGCCGCACCAGAGCCAAGGAAGTCAGCGAGGTGTTTTGTCCTATAGCGGGTTTCGAGCAGTAGGACGGGGCCCCTTGAGGGAAGGTGGCCGTCGGTGGACCTACGTAGCACCCGGTGGTCAACGAACCCGGGGGATTCAAAGCGGCGGGGTTCAACGGGTTCGCAAACAGGTTATAGTCCCAAAAGTTTTTGTCGCGGCGGAAGAGTAGGCGAAAGTCATACCATTTATTTTTTTCGACGCGCAGGCGAGACACGTCGTTCGGATCGCCGCCGTACCCGAAATTACTGAAACTCAAGTTGTCGAACAGAAACCCCTTGTGATCCAGGGAGCGTGCTTCGAGGGTGTAATCGAACAACCGGACGCCGGACCCGAGATCCTCGAAGGTATCATAAGTGTTCGTATTGCCGCTGATTTCGCTGGCGCGATAACCGAATTCGACGGAGGAGTGAATGACGTAGTCGCCGGATTGAATTCCTTTGGTCTCTGCGGTACTGTCTTGCGCAAAAAGACCAGGGACCAGGAAAAGCGCCGCGAGAAAGCACACGGAAGGAATTAAGTACACCCGAAAGCGATTTGTCATGGCTGTCTCCTCCATTCAGAAGCTAATTCCTGGCTCATCGCGTGTTTTGACTGAAGTTGCGGCGATGAAATAAAACCTGTGGTGTTCCTTATTTGAAGAACGTCGCGTCGAAGTTCGATCCGTGAATTTGCGAGTGGCACAGCACGCAACACTGGAAAAAGCTGGCCTGGTTGTGGAAGGAAGGGGCTCCCGGCGCGGAGCTAAACGACGAAGTGGTGTGACACTGCAGGCAAAGCAGGTTCACGTTGCTCACTTTCAGCATGTGCGGATTTGGCCCGCCGTGTGTCAGGTGGCAAGACTGGCAGCCATCGATCTTTACCGGCGCGTGTTCGTAGACAAACGGCCCCTGCTTATCGGTGTGGCATTTGAAACAGATCGCGTCCTGCGAGGCGGAAGCCATCACTTGTTTGGGCCCGGCAGTGCCGTGGGGATTGTGGCAATCGGTGCACTGAATGAGTCTTTCATTCACTCGATGATGAAACGGCATATCGAACTGCGCCTTTTGCTGCAAATGGCAGGAATAGCAAAACTCCGGTTGGGATTTCTTCAGCAGGAATTCGGTGGATTCGGCATGGTGAGGAGAGTGGCATGAAATGCAACTGACGCCGTTGGCCGAGTGCACGGAATTTATGGCATGCATCTGATTTGGGCCGCTCGCGTGGCAGGTAAGGCAGCGGCTATTAATTTCGTTGGTCGAATGATCTTACCGAAGACGAAGATTTTGCTGACGTCGCCGCGACCCGCGACGTGCGCAGCACCAGCACCGTGACAATCTTCGCAACCGTGCTTGCCAATGCCGCCTTCTTCGTACGTCTGCTTCCAATGCGCGCTTTTCTCCCAGCCCTTATAGAGTTCTTCATGGCAGGTTTTGCAAGTTTCACTGCCGACATAGTCCGCATCAGCCGCTTTTGCCGACGGCGTCTTGCTGCTTTCCTGCGTAGCCTGCGGTTGGGGTGCCACGACGTTCGAATGTCCGTTATCTTTCCCGACGTCGACAGGACGAGGGTTTGGAATCGACGCTTGGCGACCGAACGAACCTATCGCCCCAAACAAGAGGAAGAGAACTCCGATCAGCGGGACGAAAACCTGACGAGGCCGCTCGATTCCACTCATCACTTGGACGCTCCCTTCGAAGACATTCCCACCTGCCACACTTGGTGCCTGGTTGCGTTCAAGCAAATCGAATGCCACGAGACGGTAATGTTCGTCTGCCGTTCGCTTTATTAAATTGCAGGTGAGTAAATCGTGCCGGACGGGCGATCTGGAAGAGTATTAATCCATGTTTGAACCATGGGACTCCGCATCCCGATGATTCGGTTCAGGTTCGGCCATCGCCGGTGCAATGCACTTTTTTCAGGGGATATACCATTTTGTAGAGTTTCCGTTGCAACAGAAAGCGCAGGCTCCGATGAGCAAAAGCAAGGGCGGAGTCGTATGGGTCTGTGCAATGCCAAGACGGTTCATCGTTCCAAGGTGGTAGTTAAGAATCGGGAAGAATATCTTTTCGGGGGGGACGAATGGCAAGGGATAAGCGATGTATCAAAGTGAAACGCGCAGCGTTCGATTGACCACAATTTCCGCACTGCGCTTTAGGTGTTGCGCGAAAGGAGTGAGTTCACTTCGATGATGGGATTTGGAAGTTGGCGCATGGCACGCAGAAATGCGACAACCAACTCCGGATCAAATTGCGTGTGAGCGCAGCGTTCGACCTCCGCCAGCGCTTCCTCCGCTGTGCGGCCTTTCTTGTAGCTGCGGTCGCTGGTGATGGTGTCGTAAGAATCCGCGATGGTAATGATGCGGGCGCCGAGAGGAATATTGTGGCCCGAGAGGGCTTCGGGGTAGCCAGAGCCATCGAAAAATTCGTGGTGATGCAGGACCATTTGCCGAATGCGTTCTAGAGCTTCCAGCGGCTCGAGAAGCTTGCCACCAAAGGTAACGTGGGTTTTCATCGTTTCCCATTCTTCGGGGTTCAACGGCCCATTTTTATTCAGGATCTGTTCGGGGATTCCCACTTTTCCGACGTCGTGCAACACAGCCCCCAGGCGGACTTCTTCCACTTCGGTTTCGGACATACCAAGAGCTTCGGCCAGAAGCGCGGCGTAGGCCGATACCTTTTGCGAATGGCCCTGCGTGTATTGATCTTTCGCATCGATGGCGTAGGCAAGCGAGGTCACGGTGTCCAGGATCGACTGGGGGAGCGCGCGAGGACCATCTGTGCAGGCCAGCCCCGCCGCTTCCGTGCTTGGCAGAGAATCCGAAAACTGGCGCAAGCGCTGGTAGATCTCCTCGAATGCCTCGGGGCCCGTGGAGAAAAGGCGCTTCAGCGTCACACCAAGATAAGCTTCCAGAACGTCGCGTTTCCACCGCCGCGCTTCGTTGGGATCGATGTGCTCCGCCGTGGAAACCGTGTTGCCGCCCTGATGTTTGGACAAATACATGGAAGCGTCTGCAACCTGAATGAGTTCCTGCGGAGCAGAACCGTGTAGTGGATAGGAGGCGATACCGAAACTCGCGCTGATATTCTTTTCGCGCAGCAACGGATCGGAAGCAATCCAACCGCGCAACTTCGACGAAAGCTGGCGGGCCTGTTCCATGGTGGTTTCCGGCATCAGGATCACGAACTCGTCTCCACCGTAGCGGGCCACGACATCGGAGCGGCGGCAGTTTGTTTCCAGGATTTGTCCGACGCGTTGGAGGACCAGATCACCCTCGAGGTGGCCGTAAAAGTCATTCACGAATTTGAAGCGGTCCAAATCCATCAGGACCAGGGCAAACGAGCGGCCTGCGCGCGAAGAACGTTTCCATTCGGAAGACAGCGCTTCCATGAAGAAGCGATGGGTCTTCACGCCGGTCAATCCGTCGGTGATCGCCTGCTCTTGGGCTCGCTGGAATGTTTGGGCGTTGTGATATGCGCCGGCGATAAGGTCGGCCAGCGTGTGAAGCAGCAGAGACTCCTCTTCGGAAAAATCAGTGCGTTCAAGGGTCTCTACGTAAAGAACTCCGTGCAGGTGGTCGCCGTAAAAAATAGGCAGCGCCATGGCCGTGCAAGAGTCGGGAAGAACCGGTTGCGGGCTGTTCTGGGAGTTCACGGACAAACGGTACGTCGATGCTTTGCCTGTGCGGGCTACCTGGCCGATTAGTCCCGTGTCCAGCGGGATGCGCCGGCCCAGCGCTCCCCTACGCTTGCCACTTTCCGCAGAGACAACCAGCTCGCGAGTGGTGTATTCCAGGATGGCGATACCGATGTGATCGTAAGAGAGGCCGTTTTCGAGCTGCCCGGCAATTTTTGCCAGGATTTCGTCCGGATTCAGCGTGGCGATGGCGTCGCGCGAGATCAGGTTGAGTAGGCTCAGATGCCTCGCCTTTGTTCGTTCTTCCTGGAAGAGCCGGGCATTTTCGATGGCGATGCTGGCTTCGCTTGCCAGCACGCGCATGAGTTCGAGATGGCCTTCGTCATAGGCGCGCTCGTTGTCGGAGTAAATGCACAATGCGCCCATCGCGTGGTCGTAGGCTACCAGCGGGACGCCGCAAAATGATCCCGCAGTACGGATCGGATCGATTCCGAGTTTGCGCGCTTCTGCGACGAAATTATCGCGAATCAGTACGGGCTGGCGCGTTCTCAGGATATATTCCGTCAGGTGATTGCCGGCGGCCCGCGAACGCTTGGGCATGCGTACGCCCTTCATCAATTCCAAATCGAATTGGATTTGGTCGCGTGCTGAATCGAAAGTGGCGAGGTATAGGTTTTCCACGTCGAATAGCCGGCGCAATTCCTCCCACAACCTGCGCAGCAAATCTTCCTTATTGAGTGTGGAGCTGAGCGCGCGGCCGATTTCATTAAGGACGTGAAGCTCTTCGGAACGCCGGGATGTTTGCTGGATCAGATAGCTGTTCTCGACAGCGACGCCGATCTGGTGGCCGAGCGCCAAAAGTAGCCGCAATTCTGCGGGCGTGAAGCGGCGGCTGTCCGGCGTGCCCAAAAGTAGCAGCCCAAACGCTTGTTCTTTCGCTTGCAGGCTGATGACAACGGCGCTGCGCAGGCCGTGCTGCAGGGCAAGTTCGCGGAACCGGCGGATGGGTTCGTCTTTTTCGAGCGCCGAGAGGTTGTCATCGCGCAGGTCGCGGAAGCCTAGCAACCCGCCTAGTCGAGATACCATGCCCACCAGATATTCGTCCAGTCCTTCCGTCTGCGCTGCGCGGCAGAAATCGTCCGAAATTCCAGCAGACACCACCGAACTCGGGCCCGCTGGATCTCCGTGGTGCAGGAACAAAACGCCCGCAGGAAGACGGATGACACCGAGAACACGATCCAGAGCCTGAGACAGCATCCGCTGGATTTCTCCTCCCACAAAACTTGACGTGGCCAGGTTCAGGTTAGAGAGCGCCAGCATGTTGCGTTCAACCCGCCGCTTCTCCTCTTCATAATTGGCCATGAGCAGCAGCATGGCGACAAACAATGTCGGAACAACGGTGATCGGCTCGAGCGCGGGTCCGAAAAATGTCCGGGCTCCCGGCAAGAGGTTTAACGCGAAGGTCAAGAGTCCCCAAACGGCAAAGGCGATAGCCAATAGCTGATCCGCAAGAGTTTCGTGATGGCGGCTTTCGCGCCAGAAAAGAACGGCGACAGCAATGTAGATCAAGCACGCCGGCAATATCGCGGAAATAGAGAGCAACTGAAGAGCGTTTGCGGAGGCCCAGACCACAAGCACGACGACGGCGGCGATGGCCAGGCCGCGGCGGACTTTTTGCCGCATATACAGCTGGGTTCCCATGAAGAAACTGATGCCTGCAAAACCGAACAAACAGGAACTCATCGCCAGTAGAAATGGAATTGGAGCCGTCCAGTGCGAAATCGCGGTAGGTAAGAGATGCAACGCGAAGAGCAGCCACGCGCCCGCCCAGAAAAGCAAATAGAGCTGGCGCTTCAGGGAATAAATAGACGCAAAAAACACGCCGACCAGAATGGTGGCGAGCAAAAATCCAAGCGCGATCAGACTTAGGACCATGAAAGAGGCTGAGACTTTTCCTTCGTGTGGTTCATCTAGTGGGTGGGTAATGCTGCGCCCAGGCAGACTTGGAGATTCGCGGCCATGAAGCACTGCGACGGACCCGGACTAGCTTGTCTGCAAGGCGCACCGATACCGCCCAACCACACACAAAACGAATCATTTGCGATTATGAGGCTAACAAAAATCGGGCGGCAAGCGTACCGCCGTACTGGTGGCGTAAGAGGTAGTAGGGGGGCAGACACAGCTGGGAATACCGACCGTTCTGGGTTTTATTCATAATCTGATGTTCAAACCTGGTTTACCCTTGTATCAGTCGAACCAGGCAAGGTATTTTGCTATCCAAGAGGACTTTCATGTTCACTGTGCATTCCCGTGTGTCCAATTCAGGGCTAAAGACGTCTCAACCCGCACATCTTGTTCCAATTCTTTTGGGAGCTACGATGATTGTTTTGGCCTGGCAATTGGCCTGTTGGGCTGGCAGACCAGTGGCTCCCCTGTCTCCGTGGGCGGGTGAGCGCGTTGAGAATTCTCAGTCGATTCCTGCTGGCACGGTTTTGCCTATGCGGTTCGAGAAAGAGATTTCCGTAAAAGAAGCGCAACGCGGCCAGGCGATTGAAGGAAAGATCATGCAGGATGTGCCACTGCCGGGCAATGACAAGATTCCAATGAAGTCGACGGTGCGAGGGTCGATTTTATCCGTTGAGAAGGACGACGATGGGTCGGGCGTGAAGGTCACATTGAAGTTTGACCAGCTAGAGACACGCAAACAGACGCTGAAAATTTCCACATATCTGCGGGCCGTTGCGTCCTTTCGTGCTGTTCGTTCTGCGCAGATACCCCGTACCGGGGCCGACGGAGGAACACCGGCGGGCTGGGGAGACACCATGCAGATTGGCGGAGACATCCGTTATGGCGACGGCGGCCCCGTGGTTAATCACGCGAAGCAGAAAATCGGTAAAGGAGTCAGCGGGGGCGTGCTGGTTCATCTGAGCGCCAATCCCGCTTTGGCCTGCGATGGGCCTGTAAGTGGCGATAACCCGCTGCAGGCGTTATGGGTTTTTTCTGCCGATGCTTGCGGCGTCTATGATCTGCAAGGCGTGAAAATCGTTCACGTTGGCAAAGGCGCTCCGGCCGGCGAGATCACCCTGCATTTCGAAAAAGACGACATGAAGCTGGAAGCAGGCACTGGGATTTTGCTGCGCGGTGCCCCGCAATCCTGACTGTTTTGTACCGCTAGCACGGGTGTTGGACGCGATGGGCTGCCTTCCGCTACACTGAAGTTTTCATCATCACACACGGAAAGCCACAGACCATGACAGAAGCGATCAACAACCCTACAGACACCGTACGCGTGCGCTTTGCACCGTCGCCGACCGGCTATCTTCACGTGGGGGGAGCGCGCACGGCGCTGTTCAACTGGCTGTATGCCCGAAAGCATCACGGCACCATGATTTTGCGTATCGAGGATACCGATGCGGAGCGCAACAAGCCCGAACTCGTCGAAGGCATTGTCGACGGTTTGAAATGGCTTGGCGTGAATTGGGACGAAGGCCCATTCTACCAGTCACAGCGAACTCAACTTTACACAGACGCAGCCAAAGCGCTTCTTGCGAATGGCAGCGCATTCTTGTGCTATTGCCCTCCGGAGCGCTACGGGGGCGGCGATCATGCCGAAGAAGGCGTGGAAAAGTCCCAGGTGCGCCGCGTGGTTCGCTGCTCTTGTCGCGATGGCAACCCTTCGACGCCCGGCACCAAGCCCGCGATTCGTTTTAAGGTGCCGATTGGGGGCACAACGCAATTTTTTGACGTGGTCTTCGGCGAAAATACGTTCGCGAATGACGAGATCGAAGATTTCGTTTTATTGCGTTCCGGCAAAGACGGCCAGGACTTCGGACAGGCCATGTATCAAATGAGTGTAGTCGTGGACGACATCGACATGCGCATCACGCACGTGATTCGCGGCGCCGACCACATTTCCAATACTCCGAAGCAGGTGTTGCTTTATCGCGCGCTCGGGGTGGAACCGCCGGTCTTCGCGCATGTTCCGCTGATACTTGGCGCGGACAAGAAACGCCTGTCAAAGCGGCATGGCGCGACGGATGTAAACATGTATTGCCGGGAGGGATTTCTTCCCGAGGCGTTCCGGAACTTCTTGGCATTGCTGGGCTGGGCGCCCGGGGGCGATGAGGAATTCCTTCGTACGGAAGACCTTCTCCAGAAGTTTTCCCTTGAAGGCGTAAGCCGGACGAATGGCGTCTTCGATCGGGCCAAGCTTGAATGGTTTAATACACAGTATTTGCAGAAACTTCCGATTGAGGAACTGCTTCCTGAAGTGGAGAGGCAATTGAAGCAGGACGGGCTTTGGAAAGAAGAGTGGGCGGCAGGCGCCGGGCACGAGTGGTTCTCTAAAACAGTGGATCTGTTGCGGCCGCGCGTGCGCTTATTGCCGGATTTCTCCAGTTGGTCGCGTGCCTTTTTCAGCGATGAGTTTGCGATCGATCCGGCGGCCAAGGCGAAATTCTGGAAAGACGACAAGGTTCCAGCCCTACTCAAGAACCTGGCGGATGCTCTTGAGGCCCTGCCGGAGTGGAATCACGATGCCTGCGACCATGCATCACGGAAAGTGGCCGAAGACGCGGGAGTGAAGGCGGGCTTGTTGATCAACGCCACACGCGTTGCGATTGTAGGACAAGCCGTGGCTCCGCCGCTGTTCGACACCATGGTTGTGTTGGGGAAGGACCGGGTAGTGCGGCGGCTGCGCGAGGCCGTGAAGGAATGGCAGTAAAGGAACAGAACAAATTCGCCTTGGAACCCAGTGGTGTCCCGCTTACTTCGCGAAAACTGTTCGGTTTGCTGGCTTTGCGCTGCTTTGACTCTCGACTACGTTTATTGCGGCGTCCACATCTTTTGTTACTGGCGGAAGGCAAATTTCCTGACTGCAGGCTTGATATTTCAGCTTCATTGCCAGGTGTTGTGTGCCGAGGGGAGCATTGGGTAACACGGTCAGCGGCAACCGTACTGTCACCGAGTCTGTGTAGACGTTCAACTGTTTGTCTTTCGAGAACGTGAACGATTGCAGAGTGCCCTTTGGATAAATCACACTGCCGATTTTGAAACCTGCGGGCACTTCCGCATGGACTTCCGTCGGTATCAGATAGCCCGCGGAAACTTCGTGAGCGTTCACATGAAAGCCATGCCGGATTCTCAGCACGACCGCCACCTGCAAGTTCATGCCACGCGCGATCGGGTCGTAAGAGACGTAGGCGGTTGGCGCCAATACGTCTTTGCCCGACACGGCTTGGGAGCGGGCCATGGAAGCGCCGATGCCACAAAGTACAACTGCTAGAACGAAAATTGAAGAAGGAAAACGTTTCACACCGTCACCTGTGTACCCAGCTGTTGAGAGATAACGCGGCTCATTACTGCATGAAGATCTTCACCGCTTTTTTCGTGCACAAATGCGCCGCGCGCATCGGACCAACCCAGTTTGAAGCTGGTCGAAAGCGCCGAAATCCAGATTTCACGGATCGGCGTATTCGGCGAAATCACGAATTTGGCTGGTTCCGGCTCTTCGAAGATGACTTCAAGCTTGCCGCTTTCGCCTTCCACATCGAAGCCGTGTTCATCGCCAAGCTTCAACATGCGGCGCTTCAGATCTTCGAACGCGCCATCCGCTTTTTTCTGGAAATCGTGTTCAGAGAGCATTCGGTTGTCCGTTCAGTCCGCGGACTCGACGGCTTTTTCGACAATCGCAGGGTCCGGCGGCCCTTGAAACTTCATGATCTGCTTTCCACTTCGCGAAATCAGAAAGCTGGTGGGATATCCCAGGATTCCGCCGAATTTATCCGCGGCTTCATCGCTTCCAATCACGATCGGATAATTGATCAGCATCTTCTGGCCGTTGACGTCGTATTTTTCCTTGGCTACGAACGGCGCGACCACGCTCTTGCCTTCATCATCCATGGCGATACCCAGGACCGTGAATCCTTTCGATGCGTATTTGTTCTGCATGTCGATGAGCGAGGGAATTTCTTCCTGGCACGGTCCACACCAGGTCGCCCAGAAATTCACGAACACGACTTTGCCCTTCAGATCCGCCAGCGCTACATCTTTCCCATCCAGATCTTTCAACTTCAGATCGGGCGCAGGCTTGCTGATCGCCGCGACAGGTTGAACTACAGATTCCTCCACCTTGGCGGGCAAGCGGGTGGCCTTGTCAACGTAAACCGTGAGCCCTACAAGCACTAAAACTGTGCAAACGATAATGGCAACTTTTTTCATAATTCCTTCACCTGGAATAAAGCTTCTTACATCACGAAACGATTCAAAAATGTCAGTTTCCCGGCCAACCAAGCCAGCTTATTAAAGAAAACCAGTCCGCCGACGAACAGCAGCAACGCGCCGCTGAACAATTCCACGGTATGAAGATGCTTCCGGAAATTTTGATAGAAGCGCATAAATTGGTTCAGTAGCACGGCCGTGAGCAGGAACGGGACGGCAAGTCCAGCAGCATACACCGCTAATAGCAGCACTCCGCGGGCAAGTGTGCCGCTCGCGGCCGCCAGCACCAGCACAGCGGATAGGATTGGCCCAATGCACGGCGTCCACCCGAATGCGAAGGCAAACCCCAGCAGAAAGCCGCTGAAAATTCCCGGCTTCGTATCGTTGTTGTGCAATCGCACATCCTGATTCAGCCAGCGTGCCAGGACCGGCCCGAAAAATCCGATAATCGACAGGGAAAAAAAGTGCGCCGCACCCAGTCCGGCAAACAACGGCCCGCCGTGAACCAACGCGGCTACGCCCAGGGCCACCAGTATGGCGCCAAGAATAATTCCTGCGCGAACATTCATCTTGATCAAGCCGCCAAGAAGGTGAAGACCAAACAAAAGAATTAGTGCACCCGCCACCGGCGCCAGAAAATTTTTGTGCGACTGCAGAAAGCCGCCTACAGCGCTGGCTGACGCTCCGAACGCAATGAAGACGACCGAAAATCCGATGACAAACGAAAGCGCAGAGGCAAACAGACCGCCCTTTGGTTGCTCTCCCTGGCGTAGTTTTTCCACGCTGATTCCCGAGAGCATGGAAATGTAGCCGGGAACGAGGGGCAGTACGCAAGGCGACAGGAACGAGATCAATCCCGCAAGGAACGCACCGGCTAGAGGTACATCTCTCATTTCGAAGTGTCCTTTTCCTTTCTATTCTCGCACAAAAGCTGACACCTTCGTTGGAGCCAGCCTGCCATCCGGAAGCGTGCTGTTACTCGATCGCCCTAAGGTTGAGATTGGCCTGCCGCGCAGCAAGTTACAGAACATTTTGCAAGCTCTGAACGCTGCAGCGCCATCTAATGATTCGGCAGCCGGAAGCAGACAACTGCCGCGTTTGCCTGACAGGAGGATCTCCAGAGATCACGGTGCCTGCCTGCAAATTAATGACAACAAGTGACTTATTCAGAAACGTCCTGGCGCGGCGCTTGCTTCCTCAGACCTCGACGCCATGCGGATTCCAGCCATGAACTGCACGCCGAACAAAATCACTTTGCTTCGAGTAGTTATAGGGCTTGTAGCAGTGGCACTGTTCGGCCGAAATCCCTGGCTTAATTTGCTCGCCGTGGGACTTACAGTCACCGTGATTGCCCTCGACGCACTGGATGGTCACATTGCGCGCACCCGGAAAATGGCCACGCCGGAAGGGGCACAAATCGACATCCTGGGCGATCGTGTAATCGAGAATATGTATTTCACATACTTCGCGGTTGTGGGGATGGTGTCGCTGTGGCTGCCGATGTTATTTTTCGCCCGCGGAGCCGTTACGGATTTTCTTCGGAGTCTGGCGTTGAACGCTGGGCACTCCGGCTGGGGCGCGAACGCCATGCTACAAAGCAAATGGGCGCGCGCGATCGTGGCTTCGCGCTGGAGCCGTGGCACCTACGCGACCCTCAAGTGTGTTTGCTTTTGTTACCTGGGCTTGGAACTCGCTTTGACATGCGGCCCGGTCGCTCTTCTGGGGCCTTTAACCTTGGGTATGCATTCCACCATTCGCGCGGTCGCGCAGTTGCTGGCCTGGACCACCGCGGCATTTTGCGTTATGCGCGGCTTGCCGGTGTTTCTTGAAGGCTGGAAATACTTTGCGGAAAAATTGCCGGGCCGAGCTGCGAAGCCACGACCTGAGGGCGACGCCGCATGAGCGACGCGCCAAAACTCGCCGGCCGCATTGCCGCCATCTTTGATCTGGATGGAACATTGATTTCGGAGCCATCGCTCGAATGGCGATTTTTCTGCGAGTTGCACCGCAACAAGAAAATTCCGGCGGCGAACTATCTCCGCTGGGCCATGGAAGTGCTGCGTTCGCTTCCGGCCGGACCGCTGGCTGTGCAGCACGGCAACAAACGTTATCTCACTGGCATATATCGCGATCAGGCGTTTCGTCACGTGGAATCGATTTCGTTTTTCTCGGAAGGAATCGCGCGAGTGGCATGGCACGCGCGCCAGGGACATGGCATCGTTTTGCTGAGCGGCACTTTGGAACCGCTGGCGCACCTGGCGGCGGTCGCGCTCGAATGCGAACTGGAAGTGTGCGGCGTGCAGGTTCGTCCGCGGGTCCGCGCAACCTGCCTCGCGGAGAAGCGCGACCGGTGGACGGGCTACGTGGTTGGAGAGGTTCTCTACGGCTCCGCGAAAGTTCGCGCTCTTGAAGCTCTAGCCGCGCAGGAAGACATCGATCTGCGGCAATCCCACGCTTATGGCAACAGCTTGCTGGATCGCCATGTGCTTTGCGCCGTGGGTCACGCCCACGCTGTTAATCCCGGCAGGGAACTGGCGGCCCTGGCCAACGAAAAACACTGGCCCATCTGGCGTTGGCGCCTGGAAAAGCAAATCGATTCACCGCAGAACAAATTGAGTAAGGAAATCCACCACGTCGAGGAACGAGCATGAAAGAAGGAAACATCAGAGAATGGAATCAACATTCCATCGATTCGACCTGGGCTCCCACAAGCCCATTTGAACGAGCCGCAGCGGTTGTACCCGCGGCAGAAAGGGAACCATCGCGCGTGCCGCGAACGTGGAAGGAAACTATTGCCGATGCCTGGGCGGCCTGCGGCGCGTTTGAGTGGCTGGCACTCGGCTATTTAGCGGCTACGAGCTTGCTGATCGTACTCTTCGCCCGGAATCTGGCTTACCCGTTTCGACTGCTCGGGGCCAACGCCATCGTCGCCGGAATCATTCTGTCGCTCTGCTACGTACAAGCTCGCTCCGCCGAGCGAGAGGCGGTTCACGGCCCTTCTTTTTCTTGCGACTGGTGGCACTTCTGGCGGCACTGGTATCCACATCTCTTCTTTCTTTTTTGTTTCGAAGAGCTCGCATACCTGATGACGGTGGTCACGCCGCACTGGCAAGACGCCAAGCTAATCGCGTTCGATTACTGGCTGACGGGAGTGCATCCTTCGATTTGGCTGGAGCAGTTCGCCACCCCGTTTCGCAACGATGCCATGCAACTGGTTTACTTCACGTATTTCGCCTATCTGGTTATCGTTGGATTCGTTCTGTACATTCGCAGAGATTGGCGCGGCTACTGGTCCGTGATGACGTATTCCATGGCTGGCTACATGATCGGATATTTCATCGCCATGTTTTTCCCGATTGAAAGCCCGTGGTTTTCGATGGCCGGTTGGTGGAAGGAACCGCTGCATGGCGGCCCGTTCACCGCAATGATGAGCTTCATTGAACATTACGGCCGCGTGCGTGGCGCAGCGTTTCCGTCCGCTCATGTGACAGGTGCGACAGCGACTTTGTGGGGCGCGTGGCGATTTCGACGCTGGCTTTTCTGGGTGCTTCTGCCCTTGTACGCGGGAATGTGTCTGTCGACGATTTGGGGAAGGTATCACTATTGTGCGGATGTGCTCGGAGGGATCATTACGGGAACGCTGGGTTATCTGATTGGCGACTGGATTATGAAGCGTCGCGGCGCGATCACAACGGCTGGGTTTCCTGCGGAGGATGAGGCGGTTTGTTGATGCATCAACGCGGAATCAAAAGTCGGCTCGCGCGCTGAAGTGGCAGCCCTGCTCGAAGCTGCGAGCAATATCCAGCAGCAGTGGTTCTTCTGTCCAGCCGGCGATGAATTGCAGACCGATCGGCAAGCCGTTTTTCGTCAGTCCGCACGGCACCGTAATCGCCGGGACTCCCGCAAGATTTGCCGGCCGGTTCAATCGAAGAAGCAATGCGCGGGTTGGATGGCTGCTTCCGTTGATCCGTACGGAGTCTTCGCCAATCCGCGTTGCGGCGATGGGAGTGCTAGGCACGACCAACGCGTGCAGTGCATTCACGGAAAATGCTTCAAGTAACTGTTCCTTGAATTTCTCTCGAAAAGCTCGCGCCTTTAGGTAATTCACGGCGGTCACGGTTGTTCCCATCTCCAGGCGTGTCCGCACATCTTCCCCATATTCTCCGGCATGTGCGGGGAACCAGCCTGCTTGCTGGTGATAGAGAGTGGCTTCCGCCCAGGCGATTTGATTTCCCGCGTCTTCGGTTTCACGGAGCTGCGGCAACGAGACCTCTTTCACTCGTGCGCCGTGCTTTTCCAATATTTCGATTGCCCTGGCAAAGGCAGCCCTGACTTCCGGTTCCATGACGTCGCCAAAAAACTCCTCGGGGATTCCGAGGAGAGCGCGGCGTGCGCGGGAAGTGGGAGTCATTCGCGTCAACCGCTTTCGTTCCGCCTTGCCTCCCACAAAAATTGGTTCGAGCAGCAGCGCGGCATCTTGGACGTTGCGGGCGAGCGGCCCTACAAAATCGAGCGTTGGCGATAACGGAATTACATCTTCGGCGCGAACGCGGCCGAGGCCCGGCTTCAGCCCAACCACGCCGCACAATGCGGCGGGAATCCGGATCGAGCCGCCCGTATCGGTGCCGATGCTGCCATAACATAGACCCGCCGCCAGGGCCGCTGCAGAGCCACCGCTGGAACCGCCGGCAATGCGTTCCAGATCCCAAGGATTTCGCGCAGTGCCGAAATGTGGATTTTCAGTGGTTACGCCATAGGCAAACTCATGCATGTTGGTCTTGCCAAGAATTACCACACCGGCTTTTTTCAACGAGCGAACCACGGCAGCATCGTGCAGTGGCACGAAGTCTTTCAAAATCCTGGAGCCGCCCGTGGTTCGAATATCCTTGGTGTAAATGTTGTCCTTGAGCGAGATGGGGATGCCGTGGAGCGGGCCTCGGTCGCGCCTGTTTTTTCTCGTTTTCCCGCAAAGCTCACCTTCCGCCTGCCTGGCGCTCTGCAGCGCTTCTTCCTCGCACATGGTGATGTAGGCATTCAGCCGCGGATTCAATTCCCGGATGCGATCGAGCAAATAGCGGGTCAGCTCCACCGGAGAAAGCTTGCCCCTGCGGAAAAGTTTTCCAATTTCTCCGATGGACGCAAACGCGAGTGGCTCGGTGTCGCTTTTCAGAAGATTTTCTCCTGCCGCCGCAGGTTTCCAAACGTGCCGATGTTTGCCAGGATCAGTCCGACGCGGAACTGGTTTTCCGATCGTACCGTGGCCAGGTTAAAGCGCCCGTATTCCACGGACAGGCCGCAGCATCCACCGTTGTAACTGACCTGCACGAACTGGTTCAACAACGTGTCCGTCAAAATGTCGTAGCTGATTCCAGCCGACAAGTTGAAGCCCTTACGCACCAAGTCTCCATAGCCAATGATTCCGCGGATCTGGTGAGACGGCGGCTGCACGACAGGATCGCCTTGCAGGCGAAAATCGGCCACGGTGGCATAAAACTCGCTGTAGGGTTTCACCTTCAGCAGCGTGCCGATGGTGGTCACTTTCTTCAACTGCGGATCATATTCGATGATGGACTCCGCATCATACTTTCCGCCAGGTGTCAGCTTCACATCACTAACGATCGGCGACCAGTTTCGCGGGGTGGCTGCAAACGCGAACGGCGTGATCGAGTCCAGCGCTTGAAACACGTTGCGCTGTCCTGTAACCAGCGCTCCTCCAAATGTCGGATCAAAATAATGGTCCTGCACCAGCTTCCAGGAAAGAAAATCGACCGGCTGGCCGTCGCCTTCTTTCAGGTACAAGTGCTGATTGATACCATATTCGAACTGATTGGTGTCCGTCAGCGTCGCGTTGCTGTCGAATCGAATAAAATCCGCAAAATTGTTTACGCCGGTGACATAGCTGTATGTAATCACCGGCTCGATCGTGTGCTTGTAGCGGTGGCGAGTTCCAGGCCGCTCAAAATACCGCTCCAGCGTAGGGGGCCGCAGTTCCACCTGGAATTCACCGGTATTGCGGATGATGGAATTGCCGGAAACAACGCCGGCGGCGTTGAAGGAATCGCCATAATAGGTTGTGCGGAATGTGGCCGAGGTGGTGACTCCGAGCCAATCGCCGAAATGAATCGGTATGGTGACCTTAGGGGCAAACTCGGTGCGCGCCACAAAATTCGGAGTGGTGATGAATTCGTCATCGCGATGCACCGCTCCGGTGAACGTGGAGAAAGAAAAGTACACGGGTAGGTTGCGCCATGGCGCTTGTTCGACGGAGGAAAAGCTGACCTCCGGAGCGCTGCGCAGAACCACGCTGTTCTCCGGACTGATTTGCAAGAAACTCTTATCGTTCAAACTATCGACGTTCAAGCTGAAACCGTGAAAATTATTTGTCAGAAAGACGGCGCTTCGAATGTCGGAATTAATCGCTTCCGTGTAAGTTCCGGCGAATGCCAGTTGAAACGTGAGCGAAGACAATTGGTTCAAGTCCGTGACGAAGCGCCAGCCGTGATTCCACAGTGACTGCACTTCCAGTTGTTGTGTGTAGCCGCCCTGGTCCTCGCGATCTTGCACCGCATAATATTTGTATTCAATGCTTGTATTTTCGAAGGGGCGTGCCCGAAATGACACACGCTCTCCCGGGCCTCTCTTGCTGAAGTATTCGAACCCCATCGTTGCGTCCATCCAAGTTTTTGGAGCCCAGTAGAACGCATCGCCAAGCGTAAATCCCTTGGTGTTGCTGTTTCCAAGAATGGGAAGCATGAACCCGGATTGCCGGATATGCTCTCCGGCGGGTGCCGTCGCATACGGCAACCAGAACAAGGGGATCCGGTACATCCGAAAATCGGAATTAACCAGGGCAACCGATTTATCCAGTGTAACTTTTGCCTCGGGGGCATAGAACTGCCATGTCGGGCGCTGTGGTTCGCATACGGTGAACCAGCCGTGGTACACGAGATATACGTCCTCCGAGAGGCGGTCCACTTGTTTGGCTTCAAAGTACAGCGGATTTTGTGTGATCAGCACCAGTGGATTTGGACGGCGGTCCAGATGGATCGATCCGCGAACATTCTGGAACGTACCCTTATTCGTCGCGACATTCATCTGCGCTTCGTCGGCTTCCAAGTGCTCATTCTGGTAGTCATAGATGACATGTCCGCGAGCCACGGCCAGAGAGGTGTCCGTGTTGTACTCCACATGATCGGCCTGCAAGCGCATGCCTAGATAGTGGACGTCTACATCCTTGTCCGCGATGTATAGATCGCCTTCCTTCCTTTGCGGGCCGCTCGCAGTAATTTCCGCAACGCCGCCCCGGCGGGTCGAAGGAAGTTGCTGTGCTGGGGCTGGTCGCGCAACATGGAATGCAAACAGGAAGAAAACGATCAGACGGCCTGGTCGGCCTAGCCAGAAAATGGAAGCAGTTGTCTTCACGCGGTCAATGCGCTCGATGAACGAAGAGTTAGCCTAGCATGCACACAAGGGGATTTGTAGCGGACACCGTTCCCCACCCATGCCCCACCATGGTTGATGCGGAATGCGCGCGACAGGCTGGCTTACTGGGTTGCGTTTTTTGTATGGTGCTGGCGGTACCACTCGAAGGTGCGTTCTAGCCCCTCCTCAAACATGACGGTAGGATCGTAACCGAGGTATTCGCGGGCTTTGGTGATATCCGCCTGGGAATCCCGAATGTCTCCATCACGAGGTGGATCGTATTTTGCTTGCAGCTTCTTGCCGGAAATGCGGCGAAGAAGTTCCAGGGTCTGATTCAGAGAAATTCGCGCGCCGGTCCCGACGTTAAAAACCCCGCCGGAGGCACTGCTAGGAGCCTCGCAGGCCAGCAGATTCGCCTGCACGGCATTCTCCACAAACGTGAAATCGCGGGTCTGCTCGCCATCTCCGTAAATCACCGGCTGCTGGTCTTCCAAAAATGCCAGCGCGAAGCGGGATAACACGCCGGAATAAGGCGAATCCGGATCCTGTCGTGGCCCGAAGATATTGAAGTAACGGACGCAGACATTTTCCAGCCCGTAGCAGCGCCCAAACGTCTGCGCGTAGAGTTCACCCACGTATTTGGACACGCCGTAGGGCGAGATCGGCTGCGGCTGCATCGCTTCCGTTTTCGGCAACGTGGCAGTCTCTCCGTACGCGGAAGAAGATGCCGCAAAGACAACCCGCTTCACCCTGTTATCGCGGGCCGCGACCAGCACGTTCAGGGTACCTTCCACATTGATGCGATTGGTTTCCAGCGGATCTTTGACGGAGCGGGGCACAGATGTGCGGGCCGCCAGGTGGATCACGTATTCCGCCTGGTGCATAGCCTTCTGCACCGCTTCCAGGTCGGTAATGGACCCCTTAACGAATGTAATTTTTGCGCGAATTTCGGCTAGATTTTCTTCTTTGCCCGCGGATAGATCGTCGAGCACGACGACACTATGTCCGCGGCGCACCAACTCATCCACGGTGTTCGAGCCGATAAATCCGGCGCCCCCTGTTACAAGGTAGCGCATGTCCCCGCCTCCTGTGCTGTAACCCGTCTTATTGTACGATGGGAGTGGGAGTACGAACGTGTCGATTGTTCGCTACGTCGCAGAAAAGGCATGACCAAGAAAATCATCTGGGTGTTGTGGATTTGTATCTTCCTTTTCGCTGTGGGACCCCTTATTTATTGGAGACTTTCGCGCACGCGCCCACCGAGCACCATTGCGGTTTCTAACTGGCCAAACGTCCCGCCGGCGACTACGCCGACCGCCTCCACTGCTCCCGTCAAAACGGCCACGGCGGCTCCCCCAGTCAGCGGATTGCCCGCGAAGAAAGAAAATGCCACCGCCGAACCAGAGTTCGCGCTTCGTCCGGGCGAAACTCTGGAATATGCAGCCAATCTACCTAAACTGAATAGCACCGTCGCTAACCTGAAGATCGTTGCTATAGAAAAAAGAAACAACGGCCGGAAGGGTTCCTGGCATCTGCAAGCCGTCGCTCATACCGAAAATCCGTACCGCATGGTTTTTCAGCTGGACGACCAGTTCGATTCCTATAGCGACGCCGCGAGCATGACCAGCGTGCAATACGAAATGCACCTGAGCGAGCGCGGGCAAACCGCGGAAATAGTGGAGCGCATGTTGACTTCTCCGACGGACCCCCCGCCGATGGGTACCAGTGGCGTGCGCGTCCTGCCCGGAACGCGGGACCCTTTGGGCATGCTGGAATACCTGCGTGGCGTGGATTGGAGCCGCACCAGCGAAGTACACAGCCCGGTTTTCGACGGCCACAAGTTATACCAGGTTCGCGCGGTGATAGTGGGAAAATCCGCTGCGGTGAGTGTGCCCGCGGGAAAGTTCGATACGACCAAGATCGAGATTCACGTGATGGATGACGGCGCGGAGATGAAAGACGCGCATTTCTTTTTGTATCTGGTGAACGACCCAATTCGCCTGCCCGTGCTATTGGAGGCGGTACTTCCGGTAGCGACGGCGCGCGTCGAGCTTACCAAAACCCCGCAGGCTTCCTTCACCAATTCCCGCTAGCAGAGGTGGATTTTTTCCCGATTGCGGATCACTCGCCGCGTGGCGTTGCGCGTATCCACAACCAGCTTCGCGGCATCCACGATCGCGCCGTAATCGTAACTGGAATGGTCCGTGGCGATAATCACCGCGTCATACTTGGCCAGATTTTGGGGATTCAGCGGCACCGATTTCATGTGCGAATAATCGTAATGCCTCATTTTGTGCAGCTGCGGGAAATAAGGATCGTTATAGTCAAATTCAGCGCCGCGCTTCTGCAGAATTTCCATGATTTTCAGCGTCGGCGATTCGCGCAGGTCGTCCACGTCTTTCTTGTACGCCACGCCCAGCACCAGAAGCTTTGCGCCCTTCAGGCTTTTCTTGTGTTGGTTCAACGCTTCGCCCACGGAGTCGACCACGTGGTAGGGCATGGAGGTGTTGATCTCGCCGGCAAGCTCGATGAATCGCGTGGAAAAATCGTATTCCCTGGCCTTCCAAGAAAGATAGAACGGGTCGACGGGGATACAATGGCCGCCAAGACCGGGGCCAGGATAAAACGGCATGAATCCGAAGGGCTTCGATGCGGCCGCGTCGATTACTTCCCAGACATCCACGCCCATGCGCAGGCAGAGCAGCTTCAGCTCATTGACGAGCGCAATGTTCACGCAACGGAAAATATTTTCGAGCAGCTTGGCCATTTCCGCGGCACGAGTAGAGCTGACAGGGATTACTTTCGACACGACTTGCGCGTACAACGACTGCGCCGCGCGACCGCTGGGAGGATTCACTCCGCCGACGACTTTGGGAATTTGTGCCAGGCCATATTGCTTATTGCCTGGATCTTCGCGCTCGGGTGAGAACGCCAGGAAAAAATCGCCCGGCACATTTTCGTTTTCCGGGCCCGACGCGATCGGGCATTTCCATCCGCTTTTCTGCAGGATGGGAAGCACGAGCTCTTCGGTTGTGCCGGGATAGGTCGTGGATTCGAGTACGACTAACTGGCCTTTTTGCAGATGAGGCGAAATCGATTTGGCGGTTTCTTCGACGTAGCTCAAATCCGGCTCGCGGTATTCGTTCAGGGGCGTGGGAACGCAGATCAGAATCGCATCCGCTTCTTCCAGCCTGGAAAAATCGGTGGTCGCTCCAAAATGACGGCTGTTGACGTACTGCTGAATCTTGGCTTGCTGGATGTGTTCGATGTACGATTTCCCGGCGTTCAGCATTTCCACTTTCTTCGGGTCGGTGTCAAATCCAGTTACTTTGTGGCCCGCTTCCGCAAAACGAAGCGCCAAGGGGAGTCCTACATACCCGCATCCGATAATTGCCACTCTCAGTTGAGCGCCTTTGAAGAATTCCGGTTTTCTGTCCGTTGCCATGGGGTCGAACTTGCTCCTCAATCGTTTTCTGTGGGGGTGACACTGGCCCTGAAGCTATCTGGGCGTGCTACCCAAACACTATAGCAGCTTCCTTATTCGGCGAAGAAGGACCGTGGAAGATGTTTCCAGAATTTCACTTCTGGAGTTGCGCTTTGTTAACGAGCCTTTGCTGAGCGCCAGATAACAAGGCAAGATAAGTTATGCCTGCCGCGATCGGGTGGTCATCAAGGGACAACAAACCTTCGTCATGCAGATATTGATTATCCTTGCCTTGGGCCTGGTGGTCGGTGTGCTCGTCGGATTGCTGGGGATTGGTGGCGGCGTGGTGCTCGTCCCTGCCATGGTGTACCTCCTCGGCTACGATCAGCACCTTGCTCAGGGCACTTCGCTGTTCATTTTGCTGCCTCCGATTGGCCTCGGCGCGTTGCGTGAGTACTGGAAAAACGGACAAGTCGATCTGCGCGCGGGGATTTTTTGTGCCATAGGATTTTTGCTTGGCGGCTATGCCGGAGGAACTATTGCGGTGCCTCTGCCTTCTCGCGACCTGCGTGGGATTTTTGGTTTTTTTCTGATTCTTTCCGCTGTTCTCCTCTGGAGGAAAACCAAAAGTGCTCCGAAAGCCGCTTCTGCTGACGCACCGGAGAATCCCAACAATCTTCCAAGGATTCTGGGTATCACCGCTGTCGCCGCATTTTGCGGTGTTGCCGCAGGAATGGTCGGGATCGGTGGTGGCGTCTTGTTGGTGCCGTTGCTAGGGCTTCTGTTCGGGTTCAGCCAGCATCGCGCGCAAGGCACCAGTTTGATCGCACTGATTCCACCCACAGGAATACTTGCGTTCCTGGCTTATGCGAAGGCTGGTTACGTCTCGTGGGAAACGGGGTTCCTTCTCATCCCGGGTGTTTTTCTGGGCGGAATCGTCGGTGGTCAGGTCGCACGCCGCTTGAATCCTCGCCACATGCGACAGGTTTTCGCCGCTCTTATGTTTATCTTGGGCCTCTGGCAGGTCTTCTCGGTGTGGCATTGATGACGCATACTGAAAGCGGTATGGTCGACCTTCACTGTCACATTTTGCCAGGCTTCGATGATGGCGCCAAAAGCATGGAAGACTCTTTGGCCATGGCAGAAGATGCCATCGCCGATGGCATCACTCATATTGTTGCCACGCCACATGCGAGTGCCGACTATTCGTTTAACTTCAAGAACGTTTGCGCGGCGCTCAAGGAGCTGAATTCCAGGCTCGGCGGCCGCGTCACACTTGCGAGCGGTTGCGACTTTCATCTGAACCATGAAAACCTGATCGCCCTGCGAAAAGATGCGCGGCCCTACTGCATCAATCAGAAAGAGTATCTGCTGGTGGAGTTCAATGATTTCTCCATTCCTCCCGCTTTGGATCAGACACTCCATGAACTTCGCCTTTCCGATATTCGTCCGATTGTGACTCATCCGGAGCGGAACGGAATTCTCCGCACACATCCCGAGCGACTGCGGAAATGGATCGAACAGGGTTGTTACGTGCAGGTTACGGCGGGTTCACTGGCGGGTGTTTTTGGCCCAGGCCCGCAACAACACGCGTGGCGTTGGCTCGGCCGCGGGATGGTCCATTTCGTCTCCAGCGATGCGCACAACACGGCACGCCGTCCGCTTAAGTTAAAATTTGCTTTTGATGCGATTGCCGCGCAGATGGGCGAAGAGCGTGCGCGGGCGCTTTTGATTGATAATCCCATGGCCGCGTTTGAGGGCTGTCCGCTACCCTACGTGCCGGAGGTTGCGCCCGGCGCTCCGGAGCGCATACGGAAACGATTCTTCTTTTTCTGAGGAACTCGGACAGTCAGTTTGGAAACGGATTCAAAGTTGGCAGTGGTGAATCGATCACCCTGCGGGTTGCAGCGGCAATCCCGCCCACGCATTTAGCAACCCGAGAATCTCGCGCACCACATCCAGGGCGTCCCTTGTAGTTCTCCACCAGTGCGACGGATCGAACGGGTCATTGGACACACCGCGAACAATGGCGTTCCCGTCCTGCGCTGAGATGCGCTTCCAGAGCGCCTTGACTCTCCGCGTATGCACCTTCGAGGTCACAATAATTACCGATCGCTGATTTTCCTTTCGCAAAGCTGCTCCGATCGTTTTCATTTCGTCGGCCGTATTTACAATCGGCGGATCCAGCACATGGATCGCATCTTCCGGCACGCCTTCGTGCAGCAAAATCTGCTTGTCGTAGGATTCTTCTCCAGCATAGGGAATTGAAAGCTGCGCCATCGTCGCGCCGGGTTCCGTCGAATGCGTCAGCCACACGTGTTTGGCGTAACCCTGTTTGTATACGCGCGCCGCCTCCAGCGCCCGGGCCGGCATTTGTCCGCTCAACACCGCGATGGCGTCGGCGTGCTGCAGGGGATCTTCCGCCACCAGCCACTTGCCTAAGTTCAGAAAAACAAACGACACCGCAACAAGGAACGAGCCCAAAAGCCAAAGCCATAAATTCGGCCGGCGTCCATGCATCGGCAGAATGCTAGCGACAAGAGATCCCCGCATGGTCGCGCATCGTAACCCGCTGTCCAGCACACGTCAAACCAGCCGTCGTGGCGGTACGTCGCGCTTTGCCGGTGCCGGAGGCTAGCAATAGTGTTGCGCGGACAAAACAATCTGAGGGGAGTTTATTTGAAATGATATACGCCTGCTGAAGCCTAGGCTACCTGCAGGAATGCGTTAGGTCTGCGGTTCCTCTCACGATAAACTAACAGTTTGGCGCTACTGGGAGGACCAATGCGAGCTGTTGTGACCGGAGGATCGGGTTTTCTGGGGTCGCATCTTTGCGACCGGCTATTGGCCGAAGGCTGGGAAGTTTTGGCCCTCGACAATCTCATCACCGGAGATGAAGAGAATCTGGCCCACCTGAAGGGCAATGCAAAATTCCAGTTCAAGCACACAGACGTGAACGAGCCATTTCGCGTCGAGGGCAAGATCGATTATGTTTTCCACTTCGCTTCTCCCGCCAGTCCACCGGACTATCTGAAATTTCCCATCGAAACATTGAAGGTTGGCTCTATTGCCACGATGCACACGCTCGATCTGGCCAAGGAAAAGGGCGCCAAGTTTTTGCTGGCTTCCACCAGTGAATGCTATGGCGATCCGGATGTTTCGCCGCAGAATGAATCGTATTGGGGCCGCGTGAATCCCGTGGGACCGCGCAGCGTCTATGATGAAGCCAAGCGTTTTGCCGAAGCCATCACCATGGCTTACCACCGCTATCACAACGTGGACACGCACATCGTGCGAATCTTCAACACCTACGGCCCACGTATGCGCTTGAACGACGGGCGCGCGCTGCCGAATTTCGTGTTTCAAGCGCTGAGCAGCCAGCCGATTACCGTTTACGGCGACGGCAAGCAAACCCGTAGTTTTTGCTTCGTTTCCGATTTGATCGATGGGATTTACAAGCTAAGCCAATCCGATGAGCACTTGCCCACCAACATCGGCAATCCCACGGAACTGACCATTCAAGAATTTGCGGAACGCGTCTGCAGCCATTTTCCGAATGCCCCGAAGATCATTTATGAACCGCTGCCGGTTGACGATCCGAAGCAGCGCCGTCCGGACATTACCAAGGCCAAGCGCTTGTTGAACTGGGAGCCAAAAGTGGCGTTGGAAGACGGATTGAAGACGACCATCGCCTTTTTTAGAGAACAATACGGAAAGACGACGGCCGCTCGCTAACTGATTGCCTCGCCACGGCTGGCTGGTTTATAGCCTGCCGAAAGAATGATAATCAAAGCCAAGTTCCTGCATTTTTTTCGACGAATATAAATTCCGGCCATCAATTACCAAGCGGCGCGCCATGGTTGGTCCCGCTTTTGCCCAATCGAGTTTGCGGAACACTTGCCATTCGGTACAGACTAGCGCCGCGTCCGCGCCTTTCAAGGCTTCATAGGGATCTTCGAAATATTTGACCGAAGGCAGCAGGGGCTTGGTCCTGGAGATGGCTTGCGGATCGCTCGCTTGCACTTCCGCCCCTTCGTCAAGCAGCCGGCGAATGACATCCAGAGCGGGAGCAAAGCGAATGTCATCGGTATTCGCCTTGAAGGCCAAACCCAGTACGGCCACTTTCTTTCCTTTGATGACCCAGAGCGCCTTGTGAATCTTGTCGAAAAACCGGTCGATACGCTGCTTGTTCACGCGCTCGGCGGCTTTCAGCATCTCGAAATCGATGCCCACGGTTGAGGACAAGTGGATAAAAGCCTGGATATCTTTTGGAAAGCAGAATCCGCCAAATCCCAAGCCGGCTTTCAAGAACTGCGTGCCGATACGGGGATCGAGTCCCATGGCGTGCGTTACTTCTTCCACATCGGCGCCGATGCGCTCACACAAATCGGAAATTACATTGGCGTAGCTGATTTTCATGGCCAAATACGAATTGGAGGCGTGTTTGATTAATTCCGCGCTGCTGATCGTAGTGATCAGAAGCTCTCCAGAGCTACTGGGACATTTCCCGGCATGCACCGGGCAATGGAATTTCCGCTCCAGAATCGGCGCGTAGATCTCTCGCATGACGGCGGCGCTCTTCTCACTTTCCACGCCGACGACGATGCGGTCCGGGTGAAAGAAATCCTCTACGGCTGTACCTTCCCGCAGGAATTCGGGGTTGGAAGCCACTTCAAAATTTACCGTTCCATTCTGTGAGTAAGCGGCTAGAGCTTTTTGCAGCTGCCTGCCGGTCAGGGCCGGCACCGTGCTTTTTTCCACGACCAGTTTCGGTGAACGGGCTTCGCGCGCGATCTGCCGGGCGACGTGATCGATCGCGGACAGATCGGCTTCGCCGCTTTCCTTGGGAGGCGTGCCCACGCAAATGAAAATCACTTCACCGGCGCGGATCGCTTCGCCGGCGTCTGCCGTGTAGGTGATCTTTTTTTCGGCTGCCGCGCGCTTCAGCACTTCGTCCAGGTGTTCTTCGTAGATGGGAACTTTTCCGGCCTTCAGTTGTTCGATTCGCTTCTCGTCGATGTCCGTGCAATACACTTCATGGCCGGCGGCCGCCAGGCAAGCGCCTGTAACGAGCCCCACATATCCACATCCGATGACGGTCAGCCGCACGTTGAATTCTCCTTTATCGTTTTGTGTACTCGAATTTCTGCGCGATGACGGCTGGGGATTACACCGGCAGGAATCTCAGTATCTCATTGACGCAACCTGCGCCGCTATCGGCGGCCCAGGAGCAGCCCGCGAAGTCCAAGCAGCGCCAGGCGAGGTTGCCGGCGGATCACGTTCCAGAGCAACCGCGTGGATTCATCTCGATTAATCTCTCCCAGAGACTCGCGCGTCGCGTCGTTCAGCATGTCCACCAGTTTGCAATAATCGTCCTGCTGGAAATGGTGAAGCGTTCGCCTTACGAGCCAGTGCGTTTCCAGTTCTCTCCAAAGCGCCCGCAATTCGCCACGGCCTTTTCGCAGAATTGCGTCGGCCACTCCACGCGCGCCGCGGAAACCGGTCACGATTCCGCCAATCGTGGAAACTTTCACTTGCGCGGCGGCGTCGCCCACCAGATACACTTCGCCATTTCCCACGGTGCGTTGCACATTTACCCAACGGCGATAGACGGGAATTCGCGCGCCCTGCCATTCCAACGGCGCAAACCCTTTTTTCTCGAGGAAGCGGTCGAAGCAGCGCTTTGTATCGCGCCCCTGTTCTCCTATTACGCCCAGCGCTCCACGTTCCGCGGACTCTGGAATCAGCCAATAAAAATATGGAGTGTCATCGGGAACGAACCAGACTCTGGTGGTGTCCGCTGGATAGTCTTTGGGCAGTTTTACAAGTGCCTGCACCAACGGGACGGTTTCCACCGGCGGCCATCCGGAAGCGCGCGCCACACGGCTTGCCGCACCATCCGCTCCGACGAGGCTTTCCGCGCTTAGCTCTTCCCGCTGACCGGACTGGTCTATCTGGACGTGCAGGCCATCACCGTCCGGCGTAAGCCCCAGAAAACGCGTATTGTATGCGAATCGCGCTCCCGCTTCTTCCGCTTCTTGCGCCAATGCGCGAATCAGCCGCGATCTTTCAATGATCAGGTCGGGACGCTTCAGACTAACCGATGCCGAGCGACCATTCGTAAACAATTCAAACCGGCGAATCTCGTTTACAACGCTCGCGGCAGCGGCGCCATTCACTTGACGGCGAAAATGATCGGTGACAATCAGCGTGCGCGGTGCGGGATCGAGGGTCGGCTTCGCTTCCAGCACGCGCACCGCGCGCCCGCCTTGCGCCACACACGCTGCAGTGTAGAGGCCCGCGGCGGATCCCCCAACAACTACAACTTCTCTTTTTTCCCCGTTGCTACCCGGTCCACTTCGCGTGTTGTTCACGGTATTCGACGATCCTATCGACGGACAACCCGACTGCCCAGCCCACCAAAAATTCTTGCTTCATCCGCACGAGCTTCACATGTCTCGGAGTGCCAACGAGTATAGCGAATCCCTTTGGCCCGTCCAAACAGGGCTACCATTTCTCTGAATTCTCTAGGAAGCACTAGGAAGACTGAACCACTGGAGTGGATTGGTCGTTCTTTGCCTTCTGGTGCTCATATGGTGCTCGTTCCAACCAGGCGATTGCGGCCAACATGGCCAGGAGAACGGCCACTCCCAAAAGCGCTGCTTTTCCGTTAGACAAATACGTCATCAGGATGCCGGCCCCGCCGCAGACGGCTCCGACCAGGTACATGGTCAAGACCGCTCCGCGTTGTCCGAGCCCGAGGTTTGCCAGGCGGTGTGCGGAATGGTCCTTGCCTGGCGTAGCGAATGGCAAAAGGCCGCGCCGCGAGCGTGAGATGGTAACAAGTGTTGTATCGAAAATGGTGGCGCTCAAAATTAATAACGGCGCCAGCCAACCCGCCAGATTCGAAGTGTGCTCGAAACGCAGTTTCAACGCCAGGGTCGCCATCAGGAATCCGAGGAACATCGCGCCGCCGTCTCCCATAAAAATTTTTGCGGGCTTGAAGTTCCACCGCAGAAATCCCGCGGCTGCGCCCAGCGTAGCTGCCGCCAACGTAGTCACAATGGTTTGCCCGTTTAGATAAGCGGCCATCGCAAAGAAAACCGAAGCCATCGCCGCGACGCCGGCACAAAGCCCATCCATATGATCCAGGATGCTGAACGACGCGGTAATTCCCACGACCCAAACGATGGTCAGCCCCGCGTCCAACCAATAGCCGCTTGTTCCTCCGATCAGGGCTTCGAACACGTTGGCGCGCACGCCGCTCGCGAGAAGGATCGCGGCTGCCAAAGGCATTCCCAGAAATAGTTTTATTTGATGGTGAAGCCAGCCGCGGTCATCCAGGAATCCGACGATGGCTACGAGTGTGGCGCCGGTTACTATGCCGAAGCTCTGTGCCCGCGCCGGGCCGTCAAAGGCAATCAAGATGGCCAGCATCACGCCAGCGTAAATGGCTAAACCGCCAAGCAGCGGAATGGGTTTGAGGTGTACCTTGCGTGGACCGGGGGAATCAACCATGCCCACCCGGATTGCCAAGGCTCGCACAGGAACCGTCAGGACCAAAGAGGCTGACAGAGCGATTAGGAACGCCAATAGTCCCGCACTCATACGCCCTCATTGCTCGTTCTGAAGAAACTGGCCCGGGCGAGAATGCCAGTGATTGCAGACACGTTACCGGATTTGGGTTCCGGCTCCCAAGTAATCGGCGTTAGCAGGCCGAGAAAAGCTAATGATGCTGCCCCACACAGCCCTAAAAACATACAGCAAAATACTTAGAAGTGCTAGTAGAATCGGGTAATAATTACACCGCGGAGTTAGCTCTGAGGGCATTTCGGTTGCGACACTCAGTCCCCTTGGCCTGCCCCTTCCAAGACCTTTACTAGTTTGGCCAACTCTTGACCCCGCTCATATTCCGGCGCTGTTGCTGCCGCAGCAACTCCCAGCCGATGGAGCTTCTCACCATCAAATAGAATTTCCCGAACCCTATCAACCAGCTGTGCGGGATTGTCCGGGTCAGCCGAGATGGAGAATCCCTTTTGGCTTCCGATGGAGACCACATCGCACTCCGCTGGCGCCACTGCAAGAATTGGTTTCCCGGCGGCAAGAATCCCGTACATCTTGCTGGGCACCACCACACCTTCCAGCCCGCGCTTGACAGTGATCACGTGCGCGTCTGCCGCAGCCAACACGGATGGAATCTTGCTGGCGGGAAAAAAAGGAAGGAATCGCACGTTCGAAATTCCCGCGCAGGCTGTCTCCAGCCTCTTTCGTTCGGCACCATCGCCAACAAACACCAATCCAATTCCATCCGCAGAGAGTTGCTGCGCTCCTTCCACCAGCGTGTCCCAAGCGCCGTAAAAGCCCAGGTTTCCAGCGTGTAGTAAGACAAATCTAAAATTCGCGCGAATCGCTGCGATCACGGACTGGTCGAGCGCAGCAGGTGCTGTCCCACCATTGGAAATTTCCGCGCCACCCCGGATCACGATGACGCGCGCCGGGTCGACCCCTTTCACGAGGATACGGTTCCGCATGTCATCCCCGAGCACGATGATTTTTGTTGCGCGGCGCAGTGCCCAACGGTGGAGTTTTTCCCAAATGCGCGCCAACAGGCCCGATTTGACGATCGATCCTCCAACCGCCATATCCGGATACATGTCCTGGATGTTGTAAACGTAGGATTTGTTTTTCAGCATGGCCGCGAATGCGCCGACGATCCCCTGGAAGGGAGGGTCCGTCATTGCCAAGATCACGTCGCAAGGGGTCAGCAACGCGCGTGGCACCACCAAAAGCACATAGCTTAAGTAATTCAACACGCGCTTTTTCATCTGCACGCGCGGATAATCCGTCGATCCAACGCGAACCACGCGGACGTTCCCGGCTTCTTCGCTTTGATACAAATGCCAACTGCGGCGCTCGGTGGGGTCATAGGAAGGGCGCCCGCAAAGCACAGTAACATGGTGTTTCACTGCAAGCGCATCCACCACCGCTTTCGCGATCTTCGCTGTGGCAGACGTGTCCGGGGGAAAATATAAATTCAGCAGCAGGATGCGCACCAGGGAATTGTACAAGGAGAAGACG
This sequence comes from Candidatus Acidiferrales bacterium, assembly GCA_963709705.1. Taxonomy (GTDB): domain Bacteria; phylum Acidobacteriota; class Terriglobia; order Acidiferrales; family UBA7541; genus Acidiferrum. The sequence continues at coordinate 1,770,558 of CAVPXU010000005.1, read as the reverse complement.
CCTCGAAGACAACGTTCGGCCTGCAATGCGGATCACGCACATTCCAAACGCCCTTCGAATGCATTGCAAACTTTTCAAAGGAACGAGCAGGTGCACCAATCCTGTACACCAGGTCAGTTCCCCTCTTCAGCTCAGCTGACTACTGTGGAGCCTCCATTCCCAAGTCTTTGGAGGATCCTATGCAGTCCTCTCACTTCGCTCCGGCGAGATTCCTGCTCGGCATGGCGGTGTGCCTGATTGCCTTGCAAGCGGCGGCGATGCCCAAGGCCCTCCCCGATGCTGTAGTGCACGCACATTCCGTTTTTCTGATCAATGAAACTGGTTTTAACGAGTTGGGATACAGCACTGTATTTGAGCTGAATAAATGGGGCCGTTTTGACCTAGCGGACAGTCCCGAAAAGGCCGATCTGATCTTGCGCCTCGATTGCGGAAACCATGTGCGCGCGGTGCCTGACGGGCAATTCCCTTCCTCGGCTGGATTGGCGGCCGCCGCCGACAGTGAAATTCCCAAAGGCCACACGCGCATTTCTCTTGTCGATCCCAAAACCAACACAGTTCTGTGGTCGGACACGCATAAGACAGAAGGCGGCAAGGTCAAGAACGGCGGCCTATTGGATGGTCTTCGCGACGCGTTCGATTCTTACGAAAAGGGCCGCCGTTAATTAATGCAACCGACACAATCCTGGCCGTTTTTTGGTGTGTTCTGTGCCCTTGGCAGCCTTGTCGCCTTCTGCTATAGCTAAAGCAGAATTCCTGCCTTCGGCGTCTGACTTCTTTCCTTCCTCAGCGCCACGGTTCGCTCCAGGACGGAGAGTTGCTATGGAAATTAAAGTTGAACATCTAGGATCACTTCAGTTTCAGATAAAGACGCGCGGACACTCCATCGTGAGCGACCAGCCTGTCGAGCAAGGCGGTTTCGACGAAGGCATGACTCCGCCGGAATTGTTGCTGGCCTCGCTAGGATCCTGCGCTGGGTACTACGCAGCCCAATATCTGCGTAAACACAAATTGGCAGCAGAGAGGTCGGTCGTGCGGGTCACGTGCGACAAGGTCAAGGAGCCCGTTCCGCGGATGGACAATTTTAAAATCGAAATTGAAGCCCCGGTCGAGCTAAGCGCAAAGCACCGTCAAGGTTTGCACGAAGCTGTCGAGCACTGCCTTGTCCACAACACGCTTTTGCATACGCCGAAAATTTCGATTCATGTGGAATCCCCGGTTGCAGTCAAGCTTTGACTCGCGCCGTGGCTAGGCCTGGAGCATTCGTCCGAGAATTTCTCTCAGGATCTTTCCGGCCACCCGTCAATCCTGAGGGATCCCTCACCAACAACTGGCGCGGGCAGCGCGTGGATATAGCGAATTGCTTGTCGCGTCGTCAGTGCCCAGGGTGCAAGCGTCGGCACAGGAATTTTCATGGACGCGCAATCAAATAATTGCCGAGGACAAGCGCATCCATTTTTGTCCTCAGAAAGCAGTCCAACGCTTCTTCCGGCCGGCACACGATGGGTTCGTTGTCGTTGAATGAGGTATTCAGGACCACGGGCACGCCGGTTTGCCGTTCAAATTCGGTGATCAGGGCGTGATAAAGCGGATTCGCTTCCGGCGTTACGGTTTGGAGTCTTCCCGTTCCGTCGACGTGCGTGGGTGCGGGAATCTTGTCGCGTTTGTCCGGCAGGACGGAATATGCCAGGGTCATGAACGGCGACGGGTGCGATTTTTCAAACCACTCGCCGGTCTTCTCCGCCAGAATGGATGGAGCAAACGGGCGAAAGATTTCACGGTGCTTGATGCGTTGGTTCAGGATCTCCTTCATCTCTGGGCGCCGCGGATCGGCCACAATACTGCGATTGCCAAGCGCTCGCGGTCCCCATTCCGCTCGTCCCTGGTACCAACCCAGAATCTTTGCATCCGCGATAATTGCCGCGGTGCGCCGTATTAACTCTGGTTCGTGCAGCTCGGTGATGGTGTAACCGCCGCCCGGCACCGAGCTGGTCTTGATGGCTGCGCCGATTTCTTCGTGCGAATATGCCGGCCCCCAGTATGCATGCTGCATTACGAACGATCGCGGTTTTCCGAGTATTTGGTGCCACACGTAAAATGCTGCTCCGACCGCAAGCCCAGCATCGCCCGCCGCGGGATGCACATACACTTTTTCAAAGGGCGTCTGGTCGAAAATTTTTCCGTTTGCCACGCAATTAAATGCCACGCCGCCTGCCAGACAGACGGCTTTCGCGTCCGTTTTTGCGGCCAATTTCTTCAGCATGCCCAGATAGACTTCTTCAAGGCGCGCCTGCAACGAAGCTGCCAGGTTGCGATGGCGCTGTTCCAGGGGTTGCTCCGGCAACCGTGCTGGACCACCGAGACGCTGTGCCATGGCCTCCGAAAACATTTTGCCGAGGACTGGCGTTTTGTCGGACTCCGCCCATGACATCTCCGGACCCGTTTTCTGATGCGTGAAGTAATCCAGGCCCAGTCGAAATCCGAATTCGCCTTCATTCGGACTAAACTTCACGATGTCGCGAAACGCTTCCATGTTCTCCGGCGTGCCATACGCCGCCAGCCCCATCACCTTGTATTCGTCGCCGAATTTCAGGAAGCCCAGATATTGCGTCACCGCGCTGTAATACAGCCCCAACGAATGTGGAAATGCGATGGCGTTATCGATCTCCATGCGATTCCCGCGTCCCATACCCCACATGGAGCTTGCAAAATCTCCCAGTCCATCGGCCGAGAGCAACGCTGCATCCTCGAAAGGCGACACGAAATAACTGCTCGCCAGGTGCGCCTGGTGGTGTTCCACGCGATGAAAGATTGCCTTGATTTTTGCGGGATCGCTGTCAAACGCCGCCGCGAGGGCTTCCGGTATGCCCGTAAACTTCGACATCACGCGCGCGCGTTCCCGCGCGAAAGATGGCATGCGTATCGCATACCAGAGCTTCGTGCCCAGGCGCGCGTAGGGGTTGCGCGGCACGGCAATATGATCGATATCGGAAAGTGTGATGCCCGCTTCCTTCAAGCAGTAAGCGATGGCGGCTGAAGGAAAACCCGCCGCATACTTCACGCGGTTGAAGCGTTCCTCTTCCACCGCCGCGATCAGTTTCCCGTCGCAGACCAGCGCCGCCGAAGCGTTGCCATGATACGCATTAATCCCCAGAATGTTCATCAGTCGGTCCGAAGTTTAGCTCAAATCTGTACTTCCTGATATTCAGTAACCAAGTAGGAAATCGGTTCCAGATTTCAGGAGAGGTGGCGGCGGCACCACTCATTCAGTACGTATAACGACCACGGGCGGGACCAGGTTGTGCGGCCGTCCAGAAAATTATCCCATACGTTCTTCACACCCGCAGCATGCACGTGTTCTTTCAATGCGGGCGCCAACTCCTTCAAGCTCGATTCCACACGCGGCCGCAAGGAAGTTCGCAGCCATTCTTCCCACGGCAGCGTGAACGTGCGTTTCCTTTGATCCAGTATTTCCGGCGGCATCATGCCCGCCAGCGCCGCCCTGAGTAACCCTTTGGACACTCCGGGCTCCACGCGTGCGGCATCGGGCAGGGCGTTGACAAATTCCACCAGTGGCGTGTCGAGAAAAGGCACGCGCACTTCCAGCGACCGCGCCATGCTCACGCAATCTGTATCGTGAAGCAGGGTGCTGGCCATATATGTACGCATCTCCAGCCAGGAAACTCCCCCTACCGGCTCGGCTGCTCCTGCCTGATCCGCGGTGCGTTCCAGCCAGGCTAGCCACGTTGGATCCAGGGTTATTCCGTCGTTAGCCACACTGCTCTTGCGGTAGCGCGCGTCAGCCAATCGCGAAACCTCCGAAGGAGGGAACAGCAGGCGCGCGAAAAAATAGGGATGGGGCAACACGTTCGGCATCAGCCATGCGTCACTTGCCTTGCGGGCCGCATCCACCGATCCTTTGCGCGCCATGAAGGAGTTCACCAGTGGAGCGCTGATCCGCCGGAACGCTCCCGGAATGAATCGAGAGACGACTTCCAATCTCACCAGCTTTGGCGTGTCCGCGAACGTGCGGTAACCTCCGAACAATTCGTCGCTTCCCAGACCGGACAATGCCACCTTGAGGCCCACTTCGCGTGCCGCCCAGGAAACAAAATACGTGTTAATACCATCCATGGTCGGCTGGTCCAGCGCCCCGACCGCTTCGTCCACGCGCGCCAGCATGTCCCGCCCTTGCAATGGCACTTCGGTGTGATGCGTTCCCGCGCGTTGCGCCACGACGCGGGCCAACGGACCTTCGTCGTACGCCGTGTCGGGGAACGTCAGCGTAAAGCTCTGGATGCCCTTCCGAGCGCGACCGGCGAGCACGGCGATCGCGCTGGAATCGAGGCCACTGGACAGAAACAATCCCACCGGCACATCGGCGATCAGATGCGCGCGTACCGCATCTTCGAGCAAAGTTCGCAGACGCACCGATGCAGCCGCAAAATCCCGCGGGCGTTTTGGATCGCGCGCCGCAGCGCTTCGCTTAGGATCCCACCAGGGACGTACGCGCGGTGTACGCCGGCGATCGGGCAAGTGGAGCAACAATGCATGTCCGGGCGGAAGCGAAAACACGCCTTCCACCAGCGTCACCGGCTCGGAGACGCTTCCAAACAGCAAATAGGAGGTCAGCGCATCGGTCGAGAGTTTTCGATCCACCGCTTCCGACGCTAGCAAGGCGCGCAACTCCGATGCAAACGCGAAACCCTGCGCTGTTTGTGCGTAATAGAGCGGCTTGATTCCCAACGGATCGCGCGCAAGAAAAAGAACCGGAACTGTCGCAAAATGTTTGCGCATGTCCAGCAGCGCAAAAGCGAACATGCCGCGAAGCTCGCCGAGCAGGTCTTCGCCCCACTCTTCCCAACCATGCACCAGGATTTCCGTATCGGAGCTTGTGGTGAAGCGGTGTCCGGCAAGAAGCAATCGTTCGCGCAATTCCCGGTAATTGTAGAGTTCGCCGTTGAACACGACGGCCACGTTGCGCGCTTCATTCCAGACCGGCTGATGGCCGCCGGGAAGGTCGATGATGCTCAGTCGACGTATCCCCATGGCCGCGCCCGGCGCGCGTGAATCATTGACCAGAAATCCGTCTTCGTCGGGGCCTCGGTGCACCATCGCGGCGGACATTTTGCGCACGCGGTCTTCCGCTTCAATCGAGCTTGAAGCGTACACGAAGCCGCAAATGCCGCACACGCGCTACTTGATCTCCGGAGTGGTGAGGAATGCCGCTGTCGCACGGCTGAGATGGTTACGTAAATGAAAACGGGGAATCTTCAATCGATGGTCCGCCAACCATCCGAGAAGCACGCGAAGCAACATCAGTACGATCAGCGAGCAGACCGAGAAAAACAGATACATGAACGAGCGTCGTTCTAGCAGCAGTCCCCAATCCACGTATTCATCCCAGCCCGGAACAACGCGATCAAGCAGACGCCGGACATGTTCACCACGGAAAGGCAACGCTCCCAGGCGCACGTGTGCGAATCGCTGGTAGTTGTATTCCGGAAGGTATCCGGGAATCGATCCCGTCGCTTGCTGGAAAATTTCCGGCTTTTGAAGATCCTTGCGAGTCAGCAGGTTCCCGTGGGCGTCCTTCATGAACGTCCGGTACGTGGGGTCAACGATCACCCAGCGGCCATCCAAGTTCAACTCCGCCACAACATGGTCCGCCGTCATGTTTGGCGCCAGCAGCAATAGACGGCGCGATTCGACGCCTGCGCTGCGCGTCAAGTTAAGGAATGCGTTTGTGGCACTGCCACAGATTTGCAGCAACTGCTTGTAGTTCAGGGTGTCCTGAGGATCCCGAGTAGAAAGCTCTTTGAGATGTTGCGCCTCAAGCCGCGGTGGCCCATTTTGCATCCACGCCAGAATCGCTTCTGCTTTTTGTTGAGGTGACGCCGCTTGCGGCAGGATCGCGTCCGAAAATCCCTTCAAATATTGACGCATCGAAAATTCCCACACTCCGGACCACACAGTGGCAGCGAGCGCCAGGATGAGCAATACATTGCTCACCCACCAAACGGAGCGGAATAGAAGGCGGGCATTCAAAACTGTTCCTCGTGATCCGAGGATGGAATTGTCCTACGCAGCGCCTAGTCTCGCAAGCCTGGAATAGCTGTATTCCATCTCGTGCAATGGTTGGTCCCAGCCGAGGTTCGCCATAGCCGCCCGGCAACCTTGCTGCAGACTTTTGTAGGCATCCTCATTCTCCAGTAAAAGTAGGAGCGCATTCCGCAGTTCCACCTCCGCATGCCTGACAATCAGCCCTGCGGTGTCCTGCAAAAGGGGCGCAATGCCGCAGTGTTCGGTGACAATCACGGGTGTACCTGCCGCAACGGCCTCCGCCGCCGTGTTGCCAAAATTTTCGTTTTGCGAGGGAAGTACAAAAATATCTGCATCTCGATAAGCGGACCATTTGGCCTCGCCTTCCAGCGGCGGGCAAAAGTGTACGCGACCGGAAACGCCAAGTTCTGCTGCCATTTGCTGCAGGCGCGATTTCATTCCAGACTCATCCGGACCTACAAAGGCAAGATGGGCAGCGGCGTCACGCGCGGCGATGGATTCAGGCAGTCCCGCGAACGCTCGCAGCAGTAAATCCGGGCTTTTCTTCTGCGAGAATCGGCCGAGAAACAAAACCAGTTTGTCCTGGTCCGCAATTTCCAGTGCACGCCGGAAACTGCCTCGCTCCGGGATTGTCACAGGCACATCCACGCCGTTCCGCCGCAGAATCAGCTGGTCACTCGGAATGCCTCTGGCGATCAGTTCCTCCCGCTCTTGCTCGGAGGTGACAACAATGGCTCCGGCGCCTTCCAGCATTTCGCGACCCCAGAGACGGTGATACGCGCGCTTAAGGAAAATACTTCGCACGATCGGGACGAACATGCCGATCGGCTCCACCAGATAAGGAATGTTTCGCTTCCGGCATTCTTTCGCGGCGCGGGGTCCCAGCAAATCATACAGCCCAAAAATATGGACGATATCAAACTCTTTCAACCGCGCGCGAAGATACCGCCCCAGCGCTGGATTCCAGCTAGTCGCATGGTAGCGCAACCAATTCGCCAGATAGACCGCGGTCACACCATTCACCTTTCTTCTGTGGCCGAACGGGCTTACTTCTGCCTGAGGCTCATTGGGCAAGCCTTTCAGACGAGCCTCCAAGCCCCAGTCCGCCGTCAACACGGTGACCTCATGCCCTTTACTTGCCATCCCTTCGGCCAATGCCTTCACCTTGACCGGCGGTCCCCCGAATTCGAAGAATGGCGCGTAGCTCTGAGTGACGTTCAGGATTCGCATAATTCGCGCAGGATTTTCTTGAACGCTTTGGCGAAAACATTGAAGCGGAATTCTTTCTCCACTCGCTCGCGTCCGCGCGCCCCCATCTCTCGAGCGAGTTCGGGGTTACTTAACAACGCATCCAAAGACGTCGCAAGCTGCAGCGCGTCTCCATGTTGCACCACATAGCCCGTCACGCCATCGCGAATTACTTCCGGCGCTCCGCCGTGGGCCCCGCCGATCACCGGCTTGCCCCTGGCCATTGCTTCCAGGTACACAAAACCAAAGCCTTCTCCGCGGCTGGGAAGCGCAAACATCTCCGCAGCCGCGTAGCAGGCGGAAAGTTCGGCGTAGGAAAGCCCGCTGAAAAAATGCACGTGTCGTTGCACACCGCTGTCCCGGGCTTGATTCACCAGCCATTCCCGGTCGTCGCCCGCGCCGATCATCACCAATTGGACGTCGGGCCAGCGCAGCAAGAGGCGAGGCATCGCTTGAATCAAGGTGTCCATTCCCTTGTAGCGTTCGGTGGCTAGCCAACGGCCAACGGTCAGGATGACACGTCCTTGGGGAAATTCCGCCGGCAAGCGCGATTCCAAGTTTGTGGAAGCTCTAGTGTCAAAGTCCGGATCAAGGCCCCAGGGCAGGACGCGCACCTTTTCCGGCGGCACTCCCTGCATCGAAATTACGTAATCTGCCGTTGCGCGGCTCGGAGCCAGAACGACAGTCGCCCGCTGCAACGCGCGCCGCCGCAGGCGCGACAATGGCTCCCACACTTCAATCCCGTGGGTGCAGATGATGCTTTTCATCCGTGGCGCGACAACGTGCATCGAGCGCACAATCGGCGCAAAATTTGGATGCACCGCCAGCACCAGCTTCGCCTTCCGCCTCGCCGCCCTCAGCGCAGATACGGTAAATCGCGCCTTACCTCGTGCCGCACCCGTGAACACATATTCGCTATCGCCCACGCGCATCCGGTGCAACTCCTGTGAATCATTCAGGCTTAGCAGCCGGTACTCCATTTTCTTCGTTGTGGCGTATTCGCTCAGCACCAATGCCAGGTGCCGGCCGGCTCGCTGGATTCCGCCGGACGCGTCCAGTTCAGGAAACAGTCCTATCAGCACGCGCTGAGTCTGACAAACCCCGCCAACCAAACGCAAGTGGCCAGCGATTTTCGTTGATACCGCGAGCGAAAGGCAATTTGCTTCCGCGGCGGGCAATATGCCCTCAATCGTTTCTTTCCGCTAACGGCGACAGCTTCGTCAGGCTGTCCACATACAAATCGGCCGCGCACAATTGTTTGTTGTGCTGGCCGAAGCCGTACGTTACTCCTACGGCTAACATTCCCGCGTTGCGCGCCGTCTGAATGTCTACATCTGAATCGCCAACCATGGCAGCTTCGCTTGACGAGATGTTAAGTTCGTGCAAAATTGCCAGCGCACCGGCCGGATCCGGTTTTTTGTTTTCGAAACTGTCGCCACCATAGACGGCACGGAAAAAATGGCGCAGTTCCAGCCCCTCTAATATCGCGATGCTCGGCTGCGTCGGTTTATTTGTCAGCACTGCCAGCGCGCAGGCATTAAGTGCGCGGAGTCCCTCAGCGACGCCGGGATACGGCCGGGTCAGATTCAGCATTTGCAATTGATAAAGACGCAGGAAAACTTCAAGCCCTTCACGCCTTTGCTCTTCGCTGGACTTAGGTCCCAACACGCTCGCGATCAACTGCGGCGCGCCGTGGCCGATATAGCTCGCCACCTGTTCCACTGGCTGTTCCGCGCGCCCGGTCTCGCGCAGCATGGCGTTTACCGAGTTCACTAGGTCCATTTTTGAATCGATCAGCGTTCCGTCTAGATCAAACACGAACGCCCGCACAGGGGCGACATTTCCCTTGGTCATAGCCTTTCATTGTAGTGCGCTGCCCCGTCTGTCCGCAGAAAAATACTGCGCCACAGAAATAACGCGAAGGATCCGGGGATGGACTTTTTCCGTTCGTGCCACTTCGCGTACACTTGAAAGCTATTCGTTCAAGGAAGATTCCATCTGGAGACGTCATGGCCCTGGTGCAACCGTTCCGTGCTTACCGCTATAACCCGAGTCTTGCTTCTTTTGAAAGAGTGCTCACGCAGCCGTATGACAAGATCACTCCCGCCAGGCAAGAGGAGTACTACGCAGCGGATCCTCACAATTTGATTGCCATCGAGAAAGGGCGTACTTACAAGGAAGACACTGCGCAAAGCAATGTTTATACGCGCGCTGCCGCCAGTTTGAATTCCTGGATTGCCGAGAACGTCATCCAGCAAGATTCCGCACCGGCGTTTTACGCGTACTCCCAGGAGTATGAAGTTCCCGGCACTGCGCTTCGCCGGACGCGCCGTGGCTTTATTGGCGCCGGAAAACTTGAGGAATATTCCGCTAACGTGATCTTCCGCCACGAGCACACACTTTCCGGGCCAAAAGCGGATCGTCTGGAACTGCTGCGCCACACACGAACGCACACCGGCCAGTTATTCATGCTCTATTCAGACGCGCATCGCCGAGTGGACGCAGTGCTTGAGGAGGCGCAGTCTTCCCATGCCCCTGTCACCGAACTGACGGACGAATACGGCGTCATTCACCGTTTATCGCCGATCACAGAACCTCATCGTATTTCCTCGATTCAAAATGCCATGGCCGAGCAGAAGCTGGTAATCGCCGACGGCCACCACCGGTATGAAACTTCCCTTAATTTCCGCAACGAGTGCCGCACACGAGCCGGCAAGTTAAATCCTGACGCGCCTTACGAATTTTCCATGATGACCTTCATCAACACGCGCAGCGAAGGCCTGACGATTCTTCCCACTCACCGGGTGGTCGCCAACCTGCGTGATTTATCCTGGAGCTCTGTTCGCCGTTATCTGGAGCCGTGGTTCTCAACCGAAGTGCTGCCGTTCGATGGTCAGGCCCAGCGACAGGAAGCAACCGTGAAATTTCTGCAGCGGCTTGCAGCAGCAAAATCGCAACGAGCTATCGGGGTCTACCCCTCGCCCGAAGGTGACAATCGCGCGTTTTATTTGCTGACGCTTCGCCCCGAAGCGGACATCGCGCAAATCCTGTCTGGTCTTTCGCCGCTGCAACGCGAACTGGACGTCGTGCTGCTGCACCAAGGCATTCTCGAGCCTGCACTGGGCATCACGCCCCACGCCGTCGCGTCCGAGGCGAATCTTTCGTACGAGCGCGAAGCCGCAACGGCTCTCGACGCCGTCGACAATGGCGCCGCGCAAATTGCATTCCTGCTCAATCCCGTAGATGTGGACCTGGTGGTTACTGTAGCCACCGCCGGCGAGGTCATGCCGCAAAAATCCACGGACTTCTACCCAAAGCTGCTCAGTGGCATCACGATGTACCGCATTCCGGAATAAAAGGGCGAAATGAAAAAGGGCAGGGATAACCCCGCCCTTTCCTGACCAATATTTTTTGTGAAGCGACGATTACTTCGAGAAGCTGGCTACCGCTTCGGCTTCCGTGTTGTACACGTCGAAGATGGTCATAAGCTTCGTGATCTGCAGCACTTCTTGGAACTTTGTGCCCAGGTGGCACAGCTTCAACGCTGCTCCCTGTGCTTTCGCACTGTGGTGGGACGCCACCAGCGTGCCCAAGCCCGCGCTGTCGATGAACGTAACGTTGTCCATATTCAGCACGACCTTCTTCTTGCCTTCGGCCACTAGCGACTTGATCTTTTCGCGGAGGGCGTTGCTTTCTTCTCCCAGCACGATGCGACCGTCCAGCGCCGCCACAGTTACGCCGTCCACTTCGCGTGTTGTAATCTTTAATGCCACTTTAAGTTCCTCCTCGTCCGTGCACGATCCGGCGGCAACCCGGGCCGGAATCGCGAAGCATATCTGTTTTTGGTGCTTACCGCAAAGCGGTCTTTACACCCTGGCTACGGCCGCTTGGCGTTAATAGTAATCCGCGCAGGACATGTAATACCCGCATACTCCGCAGACCAGCTTGCACCTTCTCGATTCCAGCCGCTGCGAACAAACCGGGCAATACCGGGACGGATCTTCCTGCAATTCAGCCGCTGACTTGTCTGCCGGGCTACTTGCCGGTGACTCCGCAACAGCCATTCCCCGCAGCCCCGCCGGGGGTATTAGCTTTCCGTCCTGTTTCACGACCTCACGGTTATAGCACATCCGCCCATCGGCAGGAAAGCTCAGCGGGGCGCTGGAATGAGAATTCGATCACAAAATGGCAGAATCATTGGAACCCCGGTTTCGGGCAGCGGCTCGACTCACAGATTCCGGGCGCCCAGCAAGGAACTAACGGGCTCCTTGTTGTATTCTGTCCTGGCTGACCTGGGAGGATCGTTTTGAATTTTGGCTCGATGCAAAAAGGCTCATCGAATTGCAATCATTTCATTTTTGCCGTCTTGTTGCTACTTGGTTCTGCGCTGCTTTCTGGCGTTTCAGCATCAGCGCAAGCCTCTCCCGCCAAAGCCATTACCAAACTGCGTTTTGAAATTTCGTTCCCTGCGTCCCTCAGCGGTGGGAAGGCTCTCGATGGGCACGTTATGCTCGGTATTTCCATGGACAAAATGAGTGAGCCGCGCTTCCAATTACGCGAAGAAGAAGCGTACAGCGCTCAATATTTCGGACTAGATTTGGATGACTGGAAGCCGGGCACTCCCGCAGTGATCGATTCCACCACGCGCGGCTATCCACTCGTCACACTCGAGCAGCTTCCTCCAGGCGATTATTACGTCCAGGCGGTGCTCAACATCTACGAAACGTTCCATCGTGCCGACGGCCATACAGTTAAGCTTCCTCCGGACATGGGTGAAGGCCAGCAGTGGTTCACCAAACCAGGCAACCTGCTGAATAAGCCACAGCTGATCCATATCGATCCGCAGGCTGGCAACGTGATCCGCATCAGCCTCACCGAAAAGATTCCTCCGATCGAGCCGGCCAAAGACACGAATTACATCAAGCATATTCGTATCGAAAGTAAACTCCTGACCGCCTTCTGGGGCCGGCCGATGTACCTGGGCGCAACGGTCCTGCTTCCGGACGGTTTCGACGAACATCCGACCGCGCACTATCCGCTGCTTGTCCACCAGGGACATTTTGAGCCTGACTGGGATTTTTTCCTGGAAAGAGCGCCAGAAATTGGCAAGACGGACGCGTCCAAGGGAGAAAATTTACAATTTCTGCAATATGCGAACCGCTTCTATCAGGATTGGGCCTCGGGCCGGTTGCCGCGCATGCTGCTGATGAGTATCCAGCACGCGAATCCTTACTACGATGATTCTTACGCCGTGAACTCCGCCAATGTCGGACCCTACGGCGACGCCATCACTCAGGAGCTTATCCCTGAAGTCGAAAAGCGTTTCCGGGGCATTGGCCAGCCGTGGGCACGCGCGTTGGAAGGCGGTTCGACCGGCGGATGGGAAGCGGCGGCGTCACAAATTTTCTATCCAGACTTCTACAACGATTCGTATGCGTTTTGTCCGGATCCAATTGATTTTCGCGCCTACCAGGCCGTTAACATCTATGGGGACAAAAACGCCTTTTGGCAGGAAAGCACGTTCGCTAAGGTTCCGCGGGCCGAGATGCGCACTTCCACCGGGGAGATTATCGCCATCATGGAGCCCACTGTCCGGCGCGAAGAGGTGATGGGCACGCACGGACGCTCAACGGAGCAATTCGGAATCTGGCAAGCGGTTTTCAGCCCGGTCGGCGCGGATGGCTACCCCAAACCGATCTGGAATCCAGCTACGGGCGTGATCGATCCTGAAGTTGCCGCATATTGGAAGGAGCACTACGACCTGCGTTACATCATGGAGCGGGACATAGCCACGCTTGGCCCGAAACTCGCAGGAAAGCTACATTTCGCCGTCGGCGACATGGACACCTGGTACCTGAACAACGCTGTCCACCTGATGCAGAACTTCGTCGATTCTCCGAAGAATCCTTTTCGTGTGGCCGATTTCGAGTATAGCCCGGGCAAGCCTCATTGCTATATGGGCGGCGGGGACATTTCCAACATGGAGAGCTTTGGGACGGTCTACGAGCGCATCATGCCTCAAATCGCTCGCCGGATGACTGCAACCGCGCCGGCCGGTGCAGATATGAGCTGGAAGTATTAGAGTGGCCGCCCGGAATTGCGCTTCTCTTCGTGTGGAATCGGGCGCAAAATCCTCGGTAGGAAGTTGGGTGTGTTTATCCCTTCCAGGCTGTGCTACGTCCAAGTTGTTGGGAGGCGCTGCAGTAGCTTCCCGGGAGCGCTTTATGCGCAAACTACTGCTTCTTGGCTCGCTTTCTTTTGGACTTGCCGTTAGTCTTGCAGCCGGTCAACACGCCGCGGTATCTGTTGCGGCCCAGCCGGTGGTGGTTCGAGCGGTGCCTACGGGGCAGGTTGCGGCGGTTCATGCGCTGCCAGCACATCCGCCAACCCACGCGCATTCTGGCAGCAATGTTGGAGCGCCCTTTCATACCAATACAGTTGCCAGTCACAGGCGCGGGAGCCCACCGCTGCCCGTACACACAATTCCACCTGCGCCATTGGGCGGCTCGGTCAATCCGATCACCGCAGGCCCATCGTTCTGCAACAAAAGAGGCAGCGGCTTAGTGGGCCTGAATGCGTGCCCGCCGACTACCGGCGTGGTCCTGCCATTTTTCGGCGGTTCCGTGTACGTTCCGATTCCGTACTATGCAGATGCAGGCGCCCCTCCGGATCAGGAGGCTCCTCAAGAAGAGGCTTCCGACCAACAGCCGCCGGCCGATTCCAATCCTCAAACGAGCGATCAGGATTCGTCAGGTGGAGGGCCGGTCCCACCTCGTTATCGAGCGGGCGCCAATGATTTTACCAAATCGCTTTCGGAGTTTGTGTTTGTCGAGCGCGATGGCACGAGGATTTACGCTGTTGCTTACAGCTTCCTTAATGACAAGCTACAGTACGTCACGAAGCAGGGCGTTCGCCGGACGGTGGCGCTCGATTCGCTCGATCTGGATGCCACACAAAAGCAGAACGAAGATCTGGGCAACACAATAAATCTGCCGACGCCTGTGGCTTCCGGTGTCGCTTTCAATCTTCCTGTTGCGTCGCCGCGTTAACTTGGCCGGAATTAAGTTAGAATTATTGATAGCCGGGTGATCGCTCCCTCCCAGTGCGTGAGCGGCCACCATGAAAGTACTGTTTCTACATACTCCGAAATTCAATAACTATTACAAACCGATTGGATCCTATTCCTTCATCGTCTACCCACCCATGGGGATTCTTGGTCTTGCGGACTTGCTCACCAGAAATCAGCACAACGCGAGAATCATTCATCTGGGCGTGGAACAACTGCAGTATGGCGCTCTTAAATTCGACAAAATTATTGCGGAGGAACGGCCCGCGATTGTCGGGTTGGACCTGCACTGGCATTTTCAATCGTATGACGTGATCGAAGTAGCGCGAAAGATCAAACGAGCGCGGCCCGAAGTCGCGATTCTGCTGGGTGGTCTCACGGCGTCGTTTTTTGCCGAGGAAATTCTTAGGAATTTCCCCTGCGTGGATTTTGTCATTCGTGGTGATGCAGAGATTCCTTTGCTGCAACTGGTCCAGCAGTTCGGATCGGACCAAAATTACGGCGAGGTGCCGAACCTTGCCTACCGTCAGGACTCACGCGTGATCCTGAATCCGACGACTTATGTTGCAGACAGCGCCATGCTTGACAGTCTTTGCTTCACCGATTTCACGTTGATGAAAGATTACCGCTGTTTTATAGACTCCTTCTCGCAATGTTCCAGGCGCTCGACCGAACTCTCCGAATCCTTTCAGCGGCGGGTGCGCGGAGCCAAGAAATGGTTTCAGGTGTATATGGGCCGCGGATGTGTTCATAACTGCAGTTTTTGCGGCGGGGCGGCTGCGTCCCACGTGTGGATCGGCGAACGCAGGTGTATCGCTTTGCGTTCCGTGCATTCGATTGTGTCTTCTATCGAGGATCTAGCGCGCTTTGGCTTTGAGTTTGTGTCCCTTCCTCTTGATTCCGTTCCTCTCGAAGAGGCCGACGATCTGTACACCAGCATTTTCGGGGAACTCAAGCGGCTCGATATCTCTCTCGATCTGGAAGTGGAACGCTATCATCTGCCCACGCCGCGATTTTTGGACAGTTTCCTTGGATTGAAGGGAAAAGGGTCGTTTGTCACGCTAAGCCCACACAGTCAGAACGAGGAACTCCGTAGGAAGAATGGCCTGTACCGCTACTCGAATCAGGAATTGGAGGCATGTCTCGACCTGGCAGATACGACGCTAGGAATAAAGACTCAAGTCTGTTTTACATGTGGCCTACCGTTTGAGACCCGCGAAGATCTTGAGGGCTTGGCCAGCTACCAGCGCCGTTTGCGGAACAAGTACAGGAACATTTCGTTTGCCAACTCCTTGATTGAAATCGAGCCGGGAAGCCGAATGAGCCGTAACCCTTCGTTTTATGGGATTTCGCTAGAGCGGTCCACTTTCGCTGATTATTATCGCTACCACGGCCAACCGGAGCGAAACTACATCCTCGAGATGGGCTATTCGCGCTCTGGCTGTCCCGACCACCATGAGGTAAGCAAATTTTTCTGTCAACATTTTTGCGACCGTTTTAATGCTGGCTGGTTTTCTCCCGTGGTCTGCAATTTTCAGGGAGCAATCTGGAGATCAGGAGTTCTTCAGGCCATCGACACGGCCTAGTAAGAATAGATTTGAACTGAAGTCGGAGGCGGAGTCAGCCTTTACGCATCGGCTCTGGCATTACGTATCCCGACGTAGCAGGCAGGCCCGCGCGCTCGAGTTGAACCGTGCTGTGTTCGATCCCGAACTCCTTCACTTTTTCACGGATGGCCGCGACAACATCTTCGCATTTATCCATATGCATGTCCGGAATGCGGGCGTGGCAGCTCAGCGCATTGTGTTCGCCGCCCAGCGACCAAATATGGATGTCATGCACTTCCTGCACATGCTCGACCGTCAGGATGGCGCGGGCTACTTCCTCGACGTGCGTGCCTTTCGGCCGCCCTTCCAGCAGGATGTGCGCCGACTCGCGCAGAATGCCGACGGAGGAGTACAAGACAAGCAGACCAATCGCCAGGCCTAACATCGGGTCGATCCAATTCAAGTGCGTGTAGCGCATAAGGATGGCACCGCCAATGATCGCAATGTTGGACAAGGCGTCGCCGAAATTGTGGACCAGAATGCTGCGCAGATTCAGGTCCTTGTGCCCTTTTATCAAGGAGAGCGTAATTCCGCCGTTCACTGCCAGCGCAGCCAGCGACGTCCAGATCATCCAACTTTCGGCTACGGCGACGGGATTACGCAGCCGTTCGACTGCTTCATATCCGAGCCAAAGCGCCAGCACGATCAGGAGCACGGCATTTGTAAACGCCGCCAGAGTTCCCGCGCGGTGATAGCCGTACGTTTTCTCTGAATCAGCTGGCCGCTGCGCCCAGTGCATTGCCAACCAGGAAATTCCCAGCGCCGGCACGTCTGAAAGGTTGTGCACCGCATCATTCAGTAGGGCCACTGAATGTCCCAGCAAACCTCCAAAGACCTCGGCGACCACCAGACCTAATGTCGCGGCCATGGCCCAAGCCAAGACCGAAGGTTTCATTGCCGGATGCTCATGGGTGTGCCCATGCGCGTGATCGTGCGTGTGGGTGTGCGTGTGTCCGTCGTGGGAATGCGTATGCGTATGCGTATGCGTGTGCATTCTCCCTGTATTCTACGTCCTTGGCCGCCGCCGTCCAGCCCCTTCGTCCTGTCAGTTGTTGGATGGTTGACAACACGCAGCCGTGAATTCATTGACGGGTCTGGCGGCCGCTGCCACTATCAGAAAAGGTACAGTCGCACTCGTTTCACACTCGTTTTTATAAGGGAGTCACCGGGCATAAACCGATCGAAATGAGCTCTCCTATTGCCAAATTGAACTTCTGGGGCGTTCGTGGATCCACGCCCACCGTCGATCCGACGACTTGGCGTTTTGGGGGGAACACGCCCTGCCTGGATTTTCTGGCTCCCGACGGAACGCAGTTTATCCTGGATTGTGGCACGGGCTTGCGCATGTTGGGCAATCGATGGATATCCGATCCTGCTCCACGGCCGGCCGAAACGCACATTTTTGTGACGCATTATCACTGGGACCATATCCAGGGATTGCCCTTCTTTGCTCCTTTGTATGACGAACGCAACCATTTTCAGTTCTATAGTTTCCGCTCGAAATTCCTTGGAACCAATTCCCTGCGGCAAGTCTTTGAAACGCAGATGGCGTTGCCTTATTTTCCCGTGGATTTCGCGTCAATGAGCGCCAAGCGCAAATTCCGGGAGCTGGAAGGCGGAGAAAGTTTTCTGGTTGGGGAGAACAAAGTGACGGCGCGTCACTTGAATCATCCACAAGGTTGCCTCGGTTTTCGGATCGAGACGCCCGCGGGCACTATCGTTTACGCCACAGACAATGAGCCGGGCGATCCCGTACTGGAAAAGAGCTTGCGCGAGCTTGCAACGGGCGCGGATATCTTCGTGAATGACGCGCAATTCACTCCTTCGCAGCTGGCAACCACGAAGAAGGGCTGGGGCCATTCTTCCTGGAAAGAGGGAGTGAACATCGCCCGCGAAGTCGGTGCGAAGACACTGGTTTTGTTCCATCACGATCCCGACTCTGCCGATCGCATGGTCGACGCTATTTTGCGCGATGCCCGGGAAGAGTTTGATTCCGTGTTTGCAGCTAGCGAAGGAATGGTGATCACTCTAGGCGCGCCGGGTGAGCCCGTTCAAACGCATTTGCCCGGATCGCGAACCGCGCTGCGCCGGGACGCACAGTTTCGCGCGGTGGTCACCGGGCTGGGAGCGGACGGCAAGAAGTTTGAGGAAGAAACCACGGTGCACGATCTTGCGCTGCAAGGCGCGCTGATTTCTCTAAAGCATAATCCGCGTCTGCAATCGGAACTTGAAGTGGTGATGGAAACGACAGGCCTGGATGGAATGAAGGAAATGCGTCTACGCGGTTACGTGGTACGGATTGAAGCGGGAACAGAGAAGGGAACCACCGCGGTAGGTGTGGTGTTTACGGATTAACTCACGGCAATTCCAATACACGACGCGCAACTTCAGCGGCACCGTAGCGGCTACAGGATCGACCAGGCCTGCCTCAGCTTAATTCAGCAATCTTTTTGTCCAGATGTTCCAGCGCGGCTTCCAGAGACTTGCGGTGATTCGGATGCGTTGCACTTTCCAGATCGTTCACAATTCGCGTGCGAGACAGAGCCAATCCGCGACGCTCGGTTTCCCGGCGTAAATCTTCCGGACTTTTCTGACCTCTAACTGAGTTATCTGCCACGATTTTCCTGTCTTCTACCTGAGATTCGACGTCTTTACTTTCCCAACCGCGTGCCATGGTCTTATTTTCTCACAGATCGGAGGCAGAGATACGATGGAAGAAATATTCGATTTGGCCGCCAGGAACGGGCTTAAACGCTGGCAGCGCGGCTCTTGGGCAGAGTGGGTTGCGTGGAAGCGCTGGCGTGACGCAGTGATTCTTCGGCAAGACGCGCGAAGCGCTCGGCGAAAATTCCCGCGTAGCGAAATTCGGCTTTATGTTCGCCCCAGCGCACCACCAGCGTCCACTCGTTTTCGCCTGGCATCACGTCCAGCTTGGCGATTTCTCCCGTTGTGATTACCACCAGTGGATCGTAGTGCTTGTCCATGGCCCACGTTTGCGACGTTGAGATAAACAATTGCACGGGCTTCGCGGAGGAGTTGGCGGGCTGATATTCGCCGCCGCTCACCACAGTCTGCGCCCCGAGTTCACGGGCTTTGCGATCGGTCGGGGATTCCAGTTCAGCGGGCGGCAATAAAATGGAGAGCACAAAAAACATCAGGCCAAACACGGCGGTGAAATAGCCATGCCACAGGCTCAGCGGCAGCACAACCAGCGCTGCACCAAAGCAGCCGAGCACTACGCGGAACAGTGTCCACGATTGCTCGTTGCGATAGAGCTTCAGAAATTTTGGCGAACGCTGGATCAGCAGAAACAATGCCGCTCCACATACGCCTTTGATTCGTTGCAGAAGGTTCTCTTGTTCGACAGAAATTACGTTGGGTGTCGTGCTCATTTTGGGTCGACCGGATTGGCTATTTTACATCAGGTCGTGGTCCGTTAACCTCTCTCATTCGCACAAAAACACGTCGGAGGTGGAGATGGTAATAGAACCCCCTACCAAGAAGCCGACATTCAGGGCGACGATGACTTCCGCGCCGGTCCAACCCAACTCACTCGCCCGGACCAGGTGATAGTGATACAGTCGTCGCAGCGAAGCACCATGGAATCCACTAAGCCGAGCAGTTTCTTGGCCTTAGTGTCCAACGGGCCGGTTCGTAGGCCCGGTGATCCAGGGCAACGCCGCGCATCATGCCCAGGTGTTCGCAGTCCAGAATTTCCTCGTTCAATTCGGCGCGAAACTTCTGAAACTCGTCCAACCGTTCAGCCATGTGCCCTCTCCCCGGTAGCGCAAGGACGACGGAATGTCCGCGCGCCGATCATAATTAAGTAAGTCGCTCAGAGGTAATCGCCTTGAAGAATTGCGCGAAATTGACTCGCGCAGAAAATGCGAAAACCCAACCCATGGCATTCTTGCGTGAGTGCGGGAACGATTAGGGTACCTGCAGGTCGGTCGGTTGTGCGGGAATCAGATCTCGAGACGGGGGATGCGGAGTTGTTGCGGCCTGCGCCGGGTCGAGTTGGGGCAGGGGGTCGACAAGTTTTGGGACATAGAGGGGCGAGCCTAGGAGAAAGGCAAGTAAGCTGAGAATTTCGATCGATAACTTCAAACTGTCCTCCGTCACTACCCCTAAAGGCTGGCGCGTCTAAGCATTTGCCACTCCGGATCTAAAGCCTACAAGAAGCGCCTTCGGTCTTAGACGCGCAAACTCACGCGAATGGCTTTTTCTCCATGGCCGGTGCGGTGGAGAAATTGCGGCTGCCGATTTTGGAAACGAAGCGACAAAGCTGGCAGCGGTGATCGTGCGTTTCCAGTTGCGAGTATGCTCGGGCGAAAGCGGCTTGCAGTCGCAGGAGCTCGTCCGAAATGTTTTTATCGGCAAAGCCAAGGGAAGCAACTTTATCGCGGCGCCGATGCCAACTCTCCAAAGCTTTCTGACAGGCAAAAAGGAGCTTTTCGTAGTCGGTGCAGATCGCAGTCCTGAAGGAAGTTTCCGAATTTTCCAAATGCATGGCCTCGTCCTCGGAATGTTGAGGAGCACGTGATGCGCCAAACAATTAAGTGATGGAAGAAGAGCATGTTGCACTTGGAAAGAGGGCTCGGAGGAGTGCAGGCCTAGTACGAAACTTCGCGCCAATCTAGAACACGATCCTGTAATTCTTACCGCTTTGCTTCTTGAACCAGCTCGAATGCGGCGACTATTTTTGTTCCAGCTCCTTCAATTTGTTGGCGGCGTTCTGATTCTTGGATCGAGTTCCAGCCGGCGCCAGATTTGCGAGTGCCGGAGATTACGCCGAGGGAATTAAAGGGCGGATGGACCGGGGCGACGATTTGTTTGTTCTGGACGTGCGGGAGCCACACGAATACCAGATCTGCAATCTACAGGGACATTTGATTCCGTTGGGCGAATTGCCGAGTCGTGTGCATGAGCTGGATTCTTCGCGGGGGATTGTCGCGCATTGCCGGAGCGGGAAGCGTTCGGCGGAGGCGATTGATTTATTGCGAAAGGCAGGATTCCGGAAGATACACAATTTGAAAGGCGGGATATTGGCTTGGTCGGACGAGGTGGATGCGACGGTGCCAAAGCATTAAATATCAGGAGTGGCAAGGAAGAGGAACAGGAAGGAAGTATAGAGCCCCTCCAGCGTTGTCGGCTGGCATGAAGGCCAACGCTACAGTGACGTAGGACCGACGGATTAGTTTAGGAGTTCGATGGGGTTGCCGGCCTGGCCAAGGAAGAGGCCGGGGCGGGCAGTAGTTGGTTTGGCGTTGTCCCAAACCGGGACGCCATTGACGAAGACTTTTTCAATTCCGGTGGGGATGGCGGTTGGATTCGTGTAGGTGGAGCGATCGATTACCGTGCCGGGATTAAAGAGAACCAGGTCGGCGTACGCGCCAGCGCGAATGATGCCGCGATCTTTCCAGCCGAGCCGCTGGGCGGGCAGAGACGTCATTTTACGAATGGCTTCGGGCAGTGTGAGCCATTGTTTTTCGCGGACATACACCCCAAGGACGCGCGGAAATGTACCGGCGCCGCGGGGATGGCTGGCGCCGATTCCGCCATCGCTGGCGACCATGACCCAGGGCTGCTGATAGAACGCCTTGATGTCTGACTCGATCATCGATTGGCAGATGATAATGGCTTCGGTATTGGCGGCGTCTCCTTCACGGACCAAACGAACAAACATACTCACATCGGAAATGTGGGCGGCCTTGGCGAGATCGGCGAGCGTGTGGCCGGCGTATGCGGGATTCGGCTTAAATTCGGTGATGGTGATGTGGGAGGCTCCGCCGACATCGACAAGGCCTTTGGCTACGCTCTTCGGATTCTCGTATTGTTTGTCTGGGATGAGTACTTTGAGATTGGCGTGCCATGCATCATAGGGATAGCAATCGGCCATGAAATCAACGCCACGGCGACGCGCATCATTGATTATGTTGATGTACGCAGCGGCTTTGCCCTGGACCGCGACGGTGCCAAGCTTGATGTGCGAGTGCTCGACAGGTATGTGCGCCCGTTCGCCGATTGTGATTTCCTCGTTGAGAGCTTCAAAGGATTTGTCGGCTTCGTCGCGAATGTGGGTCATGTAGATTCCGCCGTGGTCGGCGGCTACTTTGGCGAGGGCGATGAGTTCAGCGGTGTCCGAGTAGCTGCCAACTTCGTACTCGAGGCCGGAAGATAGCCCGAGAGCCTGCTGATTCATCGCTTGGCCAACAAACTGTTCCATCAATCGAATTTCATCGGGAGTGGCAGTGCGCTTGTAATCCTTACCCATCGCTTGCTCGCGAATGGTGGCGTGTCCAGCGAAGATGGAAACGTTCGGCGCGGTATGAAGCTGTTCGATGGAGCGTACCCAAGTGATGATAGGCCAGGGAGATTCGCCATCAGGGCCGACGACGAGGGACGTGATGCCCTGAGCGATCTGAGATTCGGCCAGCGGATCGGTGAGGATGCCTTCGGAGGAATGATTGTGAATATCGATGAAGCCCGGGGCGAGGACGAGGCCTTTGGCGTCGATGACGGATTCACCCTTTTCAGGGGCGAGGTCGCCGATTTCTTCAATGTGATTGAAGTTGACGCGGACATTAGCCTGGCGCAGGGGCGCGCCGGTGCCGTCGGCGAGCTGGGCGTTGACGATAAGGAAGGAAGACGGCTTTTGTTGGGAATGAACAGGGAAAAAAAGACAAAACGCGAGGCAGAATATGCCGAGTGAGAAAAGAGAGTTTGCTGGACGCATCCGAAAAGATTCCCGATCAGAGGCCGATCTGCGATTAACGAGCCCCTGGTGACTCTATCGAATACGAACATACCACGGTAGGTGACGCGTCACTGAGTTGAACGTTACTGGATGGAGCGTATTAATAGTGGGGGTTCGTGACCAGTAATTGGCAGACCCGGTGCTGTCCTAAAGCTATCTCGCGCGTCATAGTTTTGCGTGGGGGGCGGTGTAGGGATTGCAACATGGATCTTTGGTTGGCGCTGGTTCCATCAGTTCGATGCGGGTGAAGTCGGGATCGAAGATATCGAACTGCCATTTGCCGTCGCGGCCGATTTCGGATTTGTCGTCGGCAAATTTCGAATCGGGGGGAAGACCATTTTTGTGAAGCTGGTCGAGGGCGCGTTGCATGTTGGGGACGCCGAGACAGAAATGATTTTGCACGCCGAGTTCCTGATGATCGGCGTTGGCAGGAATGTTCAACATGAATTCGACCCAGTCCGAGCCATCGGGAACCTGGATTTCAAACCAATCGATGTCTGAATCCTTCTGCGGAGTGCCGGGTGGAAGATCTTTGAAGCCGCCTTTCCAGTAAAGGCGGAAGCCGAGAATGTCCATATAAAAGTGTTTCATCATCGCGAGATTCTTGACGACGAAGCCAGCGTGAAAGAGTCGAGAGCTGACCTGATTTGGCGGAACGCGAGCCACGGAGATTTCCGAAAACGACTGAACGAAAGCGATGCGATTGCCTTCGGGATCCTTAGTTTCGATGAAGGGTATGCCGTGAGGCGTGTTTTTGATCTCGGAGACGGAAACGCGTTGGGAGAGCAAGTAATCGCGCATCTCGCGAACGCTGCTGGTACGGAAAGCGACCTCGTCTAGCCAGGAACCGGGATCACCCGGCTCGGCCTGAGTTAGTTCGACATGCTGGGAAGCGTTGACGACGAAGCAGGGATTTTTGACGTTGATGCAGCCGTTTGAGCCGGTGCGAAGACCGAGAATTTTGGTGTAGGTTTCCGAGGATCTCTGGAAATCGCTGGCCTTAATGCGCACGAAAGCGATGCCGGAGATTTGGGGGCGCGGAGGAGTTTGCGCGTGCACGGAAGGTAGGAGTAGGAAGGTTGCACAGGCGAGAATTGCGGCACGCGACATGAATGGACCTCACGGTACTGATGTTTGATTCTATCGTAATGGTCGGCGCTCTGATTGGTGACCGCAAAAAGCGACGGCTATTGGCCGTGCTTGAAAGTTAAAAGGTGACGGCCGTGAGGGCTTTGTGGGCGAGATCGGCGGCGCCGGGCTTGCCAGCCAAGACCAAGTTGGCCCATTCCGCGGCAGCCTGGGAAATGCGGACAGCTTCCGTGGTGAGGGATTCGGGGCCGCCGGAGTCCGAGTTGCCGAAGAAGATGCGATCCATCGGGCGGGAAGCAATCATGCGGTTTTTTGTGTATTGGCCGGGGACCGCCATCATCATGGCGTGGCCGCGGCGATAGAGGCGAATCTCGATGGGATCGATGTTGAATTCCGGCAAGCATTTCTGAAAATCCTGCAGCACTTTGGCGGCGAAATCCTTGCAGCCTGACTCCTCAAGGAGAATGGAGCGCTGATACTCGCGAAGCGCTGAGTAGAAGGTAAGGATTTCATACTTTGGTTTGTAGCCGGGCTGATTGCGAATGGTCCAATCGGCGACGATGAAGTCGGTGAAGGAATTGCCGGGGCACCAATTGTCGTAGCCCTTGTTGTAAATGCGCTTGTCAAAAATCATGTTGATCATGGGGATGGGCGCGTAGCGCATGCGGCGCATGGCTTGTTTCTGATTGCTGGGCAGACCGGTGACGAGGCGAGAGGCGATGAACTTGGGCGAGCACATGAGGACGACTTTTGCGGAGACGGTGGTGAGCTTGTCTTCTTGCATGTATGTGACGCGAACTTCGTCGGCGTCGGGGACGACGGAAACGACGGTGGCGCCGCCGAGCATGCGTTCGGCATATTTCGGCTTCATCACTTCCACCAGCTTGTGACTGATACAACCCAAGCCGCCAGGGAGAATGACGCGGGTGCTGTCTTCCCCCTTGATGAGGTATTGCGCGTCGACGACGCCGATGAACGCGGTTGTGTCTTCGGTGACGGCGCCCCAATTGGAAAGGCCGTAGGCGTCCCACCATTGGGTGATCTCAGGGGCGTAGTTCTTGGTGATTTCGGTGAATGGTTTGGAGTCCAGCTCCAGGATTTTTTCGTGGGGATCGATTTTGAGAATATCGGCGGAAAACTTTTTGAAACTGGCAACGGTTTCTTTGGTGTAGGGGAGCTGGCTGAGGCCGGAACGCCAAGTGTCTGGAGTGTAGGCGCCGTTGACGATAGTGGGGTCGGGCATATCGATGGGAAGAAGATCGAGACCGATTTCCTTGGCGAGATGGTCGCTGTCACTGCCGCGAAAATCGTACGCGGCGGCGGTGGAGTAAGGCTGACCGGCGAATTCCTCCTGATAGGCGTTGCCGCCGAAGTGATCTTCCTTTTCGAGGAGCAGCCAATCTTTGCCACGGAGGAAATAGGCGGCGGAGAGACCGGCCATGCCACCACCGACGATGGCGATATCCACTATGCGGGTGGCGTCGGGTTTGGCGAAGGAGTGGCCGTCGCGGACTTCGTGGCAGATGGCGAAGTGTTCGCCTTCGACGTTGGCAGGTTTGGCGTCAGGATCTGCCAGAAGAGCTTTGTCAATGGGACAGCCGGAGGCGATGGAACCAGCGACCAGGAATTTGATGAAATCGCGGCGCGAGTCGGCAGGTCTTAAGTTTTTGGTCATAGGTTTTTAGTTTCCGGAAAGAGAGACATTCAGCAATCGTGATTCCTTTCGCAAATTGGATAAAAGCGCAAGAGGAGTTTCCTCAGTTGGGATTGCCATTTCCATTATGGGCGCTCCAGTAGTTCGCGGGGTTCGTTGTCGAGGGTGCGGGTACGGATTTGGTACCAGATGAGGATGAGGATCACGGAGAGAATGAAGATGAGCGTGGAGATGGCGTTGATTTCGGGAGTGATGCCGCGGCGGAGTCTTGCCCAAATTTCGAGGGGGAGGGTGTTGTCTCGACCGAGAAGGAAAAAGGTGACGGCGATTTCGTCCATGGAGAGGGTGAAGATAAGCAGGGCGGAGGCGATGAGAGAGAGTTTGAGATTCGGGAGAGTGATGCGCCAGAAAGTTTGCCAGGGAGTAGCTCCGAGATCGAGGGATGCTTCTTCCTGGGCGCGATCCATTTTTTGCAGGCCGGCGAAGAGTTCGGTGGTGGCGACGGAAATGAGCGCTGTGCCGTGGCCGAGGAAGACGGTGAGCAGACTAAGCTGAATGCCGATGCGGTCGACGAACATTAATAAGGAAAGTCCGGTGATGATGCCGGGAAGAACGAGAGGAAGCAGGACTAGGCGGCGGAAGAGAGATTTGCCGGGGAAGTTGGCGCGATCCAGAGCCAGGGCGGCGAGGAGACCCAGGGTAAGGGAGAGAGCTACAGCACCAAGCGCGACGAGGAGACTGTTGAGGACGGAATCCCAGAGGGCGCCATCGGCGAAGAGTTGCTGATACCAGTGAAGAGTGAGCTGTCTTGGAGGAAAGCCGCCGACGCCGCTCTGGTTGAAGGAGTAGAGGATGAGAACGATGATCGGCAGATAGAGAAAGGCAAAGACGAGCAGCGAGAACGCGGCAAGAAGTGGAGCACGACTAGACTTTTGGTTTGTGGCCGTGGCGCTCATCGGAAGGCCCACCGTTTTTCGAGACGTTCGGTAAGAAAGAGAAGAGCGATGGTCAGAAGAAGGATACATACGGCGATCGCGGCGCCGAGCGGCCAATCATAGGCTGTGCCGAAGAGGCTTTGGACGATGTTGGCGATCATGATGCTTGAAGGGCCACCGACAAGCATGGGCCCGAGGAAATCGCCGAGGGTAAGGACAAAGGCGAAGGTAGCGCCGGCAATCAGGCCAGGGAGCGAGAGAGGAAGAATGACGCGGAGAAACGTGGCGCGAGGGCTGGCGCCGAGATCGTGGGAGGCTTCGATGAGATCACGCGGGATATGTTCGAGCGAAGCGTAGAGAGGAAGGAAGACAAAGGGCGTGTAGATGTGGGTGAGAGTGAGAATGACGGCGAAGGGGCTATAGAGGAAAAAGCTAAACGGCTCCTTGGTGATGTGAAGGTATAGGAGGAAGCCGTTGAGGACGCCGTCAGAGCCCAGGATGGTTTTCCAGGCATAACCGCGGACGAGATAGCTGACCCAGAGGGGAACGATGACGAGTTGATAGAGAAGATCCTTGCGAATGCCAGCGTGAAACGACATGTAATAGGCGAGGGGATAGCCGAGGAGAAGTGAGAGCACGGTGACGCTGGTAGCGATGCGGGCGGTGCGGAAAAGGACTTCGGCATAGACGGGATTGTGGAGGAGCTTGGCGTAATTCTGAAGAGTCCATTGATGGACGATGACGCCGTCGCGGACGAGCCAGAAACTGTGGGCAAACATGAGCGCGTAGGGAAGAAGAAGGAAGAGCCCGACCCAGAGGAGAGGTGGGAAGGTGACGATGGTTTTGTAGAGGCGGGAGTACATAGATGTTGTTAGCTGTTAATATTTAATTTTCAGTAATAAGTTTTCGGGCGATCGATTTTTGCGTTGGATCGGATTTTCGTTGAGTGTGGTTGAGGTTCTTCGCTTCGCTCTGGATGACTGTTCTCATGTGTCGCGTTCCTTTCATTCTTGGACCTGGATAGCTTCAGCGGGATCGAAGGTGAATTCGTGTTCGCCAGTCAGGATGCCGCGGGCGGGGATGCGGACGCGGAGGAGTTGGCCAGCGCAATCGACTTCGAGTTGCTCGACGGAACCGGAGAAAGTTTGCTGGTGGATACGTGCGCGGAAACGGACGGTGTTGAGAATGGATGAGCCTTCTGTGACTAACCGGATGACTTCTGGGCGAAGAGAAAAGAGAGATGATCCGTTGGCGGTGTTGGTGGGCCAGTTCAGGCTGCCGCTGGTGGCGATTCCGTCGCGGACTTCGGCGCGGAGCAGATTAGTTTGGCCGATGAACTGGGCGGTGTAACTGGTGGCGGGGCGGGCATAGATGTCGCGAGGCGAAGCGACTTGTTCGAGGGCGCCGTCTTTGAGGAGGGCGATGCGATCGGAAAGGGCCATGGCTTCTTCCTGGTCGTGGGTGACGAAGAGAAACGTTATACCGAGTTCGCGCTGGAGGGATTTTAGTTCGCCCTGCATTTGCTTGCGCAGATTGGCGTCGAGGGCGGAGAGCGGTTCGTCGAGAAGAAGAAGCTGCGGGCGGTTGACGAGCGCGCGTGCAAGAGCGACGCGCTGTTGCTGGCCACCGCTGAGACGAGCGGGCCGGGCAGAGGCGTAATCCTGCATTTTGACCATGCGCAGAGCGGCATCGACACGCGCGGGAATTACTGTGGTGGGAGAATTGGTGACGCGAAGGCCGTAGGCGACGTTGTCCGCGACGGAGAGATGCGGGAAAAGCGCGTAATGTTGGAAGACGGTGTTGACGCGGCGTTTGTAAGGAGGAAGCGTATCGAGGCGAGCGCCGGTCATCCAAATATCGCCGGAGGTGGTTTGTTCGAAACCGGCGATGAGGCGGAGTAGAGTGGTCTTTCCGGAGCCGCTTTCGCCAAGTAGGGTGAGGAATTCTCCCGAGGCGATCCGGAGGGAAATATTTTTGAGAACTTCGCGGGGACCGAACTGTTTGGCGATGTTGCGCAATTCGAGGAGAGCATCGACGGGCGAGGGAGACAGCGGCGGGCTGGAAGAAACGGCGGTCACTGGGCGGCTTTGACCTCGTTCCAGATTTCGATGTACTGGGCGCGGCGAGGGACGTCTTGCCAGAAATAGATGCGTTGCATGTAAGCATCAGGGTCGTCGAGATGGAGGCCTTTTTTCTCGGCGTCGTTCATGAACTGGGCGGCGGAAGGATTTGCTGGAGTGTACTGAGTGACGTCGGTGATTTTTTTCTGGGTTTGTGCTTGGATCATGTATTCGAGGAAGGCGTAGGCGAGATCCTTGTTGGGACTGGCCTTGGTGATCATGAGGTGATCGATCCAGCCGGTGGTATTTTCCTTGGGAATGATTTCGTTGATGGGGAAATTGGCCTGGCGGAGCTGCTTAGTCATGAGGGGCCAGCCCATAGCGGCGATGATTTCGTGGTTTTCGAAAAGATTGGTGAGTTCGCCGCCGGTCGACCAGATTTTGCGGATATTGGGCTTCAGGGCGAGGAGTTTCTGTTTGACGGCGGCGAGCTGGTCGTCGGAGAGATTGTAGAGCTGCGAAGGATCGGGCTTGTCGTAGCCGAGGAGCTGCGCAGCCATATATAAAGTAGAGAGGTCGTCCCAGACGGAAACTTTGCCTTTGTATTTTGGATCCCAGAAGATGGCCCAGGAATCGGGGGACTGCGCCAAGGCGGTCGTGTCATAGAGGAGAGGATTGGGGCCCCACATGAAAGGGACGCCGAAAGTTTGGCCGCTGATTTTCACGAGGGGAAGCTCGCGCAGTTTGGGAGAGAGTTGAGAATAGGTCGGAATTTTTGTGAGATCGAGAGGCTCGGCAAGATTGGCGCGGGCGATGGAGGTGGCGACGTCGCTGGAGGGAGATATGACGTCGTAGTTAGAGGCACTGCCGCCGCGGAGCTTGGCGACGAGGTCGTCGCTGGAGCCCATGTAGGATGCGGTGATTTTGCAGTGGCGGGCTTCTTCGAAGGCGTGGATAAAAGAAGGATCGGCGTAGCCTTCCCAGACAAGGAGGTTGAGGGAGGGTTGTTTGTTTTGGCAGGAGCCGAGGAATAACGCGCAGGAGAGAACGAGCAAGGAAATGAGTTTGCGGTTTCTCGGTTTCATTGGGTCCTCGTTGTGGTGGCTAGTACGGAAACGGTTCGCCTCAAAAGGCGGGCCCTACATAGGCGCTTCATAGACGATTTTGCCTCCGACGATGGTTAGGACCACTTTGGTTTCGCCAATGGTGCGGGAATCGATTTCGAATATGTTCTTGTCGACGAGGATGACGTCGGCAACCTTGCCGATTTCCAGAGAGCCTTCGGATTTTTCGAGATGGCCGGCATAGGCGGCGTCTATGGTGTAGCCTTCGACGGCTTGCGCGACGCTGAGTTTTTGCGAGGAAACGAAACCGCCAGCGGGTTTGCCGTCGGAAGTCTGACGCGTGACGGCTGTTTGAATGCCTTCCCACGGATTGAGAGTGACGACCGGCCAATCACTGCCAAACGTGTAGCGACCTCCTTGTTGCGCGATGCTCTTCCAGAGCCATGCGCGGGAGGCACGGTCCGGGCCAATGTTACGAGCCCAAACATCGAGCGTGTCTTCGTCAGGATAGGCGTGGAGAGGTTGCATGCTGGCGATGACACCGAGCTTGGCGAAGCGGGGAATGTCCGCGGCGGTGATGGTTTCGATGTGCTCGATGCGATTGCGGTGGTCCTTGGTGTGATTCGTGTGTTCGGCGAATTCGTAAGCGTCGAGCGCGGTGCGGACGGCGTAATCGCCGATGGCGTGGGTGTAGAGCTGAAAGCCTTTTTTATCGAGGGCGGCGACGGCGGTTTTGTATTTTTCGGGATCCCAGAAGAGAGCGCCCTTGGTGGAAGGATCGTCGGTGTAAGGTTCGAAGAACGCGGCGGTGTGGGACTCGACTACGCCGTCGAGATAAAACTTGGCGCTGTTTGCGTCGATCCATTCATCATGAAACTTTTTCGTTGCCGATTCGAGGGCTTCGAGATCCTGTGGACGCACTCCAGCGGAATCGAGAACGTACGCGACGTGGAGACGAAGGGAGAGTTGATTTTCGTCGCGGAGTTCCTGAAAGACATCGAGGTGTTCGAAGTCGCCGCCGGCACTGTGCGCGCGGCCGAGTCCATTCTGATTGGCCCACTTGATGGCGGCACGATAGGCATTGAGAGTTTCAACCTCGGTGGGCTTCGGCACGACTTTGCCGACCAGATCGCCAGCTGATTCCTTCAAGGCGCCGGTGGGTTCGCCAGTGACGGGATCGCGCACAATTTCGCCGTTGGGAGGATTGGGTGTGTTTTTGGTGATGCCTGCGAGGGCCAGCGCCTTGGAATTTGCCCAGAAGGTGTGGAAGTCGTAGCACGTCAGAAAGACGGCGATGGTAGGAAATAATTGGTCCAGATATTTTTTGTTGGGCAAAGTTTCCGTGCCGAACATGGCGTAGTTCCAACCGCCGCCGAGAATCCACTTGTTGTCGGGATGCTGATCGGCGTAGGCGCGTAGACGACTCTGGATTTCCGCAACGTCTTTCGCGCCCTCCAGGTTGACCTGGCCTAAGCTTAGGCCGCCATCGAGCATATGAATGTGAGAGTCGGTGAACGAGGGAAGGGCGAGTTTGCCACCGGCATCAATCATTTTTGTGCCAATGCCGCGAAAGCGAGCGACTTGTTCGTCCGAGCCGACGGCAACAATTTTGCCTTTGCGAATGGCCAAGCTTTGCGCCCAAGGCTTCTTTGCGTCCACGGTATAAATTTTTGCGTGAACGATAAGGATGTCGGCAGGAGCAACGCGAGCAGATTGCTGTGCGTGAGCGGCATTGGCGCTCAGAAGAAGCGAGAGGAACAGCAGGGCGGGCAAAGGACGGCGCCTGGATCTCACGAAGCCCCTTTCGGTGACGCTTTCCGTTTTTCGTTCCATTTTCTCGGCGCGATTCCTGCGCCTACCGCGAGTCAAAACATAGTCAGAACGTGGGCGGAGTATTGACCCACAGAATCCAGACTTCCGAACGCCCCGGATTTTTCCAACGGTGCGGCGTGGAGCTTTCGAAATAGAGGCTATCGCCGGACTTCAGGCGATAGTGACCGCGATCATGCAGCCATATTTCGAATTCGCCGCGCAGGACGTGCAGAAATTCTTCGCCCTCGTGCGTGTAGGATTCGCCGCTGGTGCCACCGGGCTTGATGCGGAAGAGATGAGGTTCCATGGCGGTGTTGCCCCAGGCGAGAAGTTCCATGCGGACCTTGGGACTGGTTTCGAGGACCTTGCGCTGGGAAGGGCGAACAAGGTGTTGAGCGTCACCGTTGGTTTCAAACATGGAGAGGATATTGGTTTTGTAAAAACGAGCGATGCGCTGAAGTGTGGCGACAGAGGAACGCATCTGGCCGCGCTCGAGGGCGCTGAGAAAACCTACGGAAACTTTTGTAGCGCGAGCGACTTGGGCGAGAGACAAGCCGCGCTTAATTCGCAGACGGCGGAAGCGCTGCCCGGGAGATTGGAGAGCATCGGTGGGAGCGGTGACGACACCCTGTTTTTTGAGGACGTGTACAACGGCGGCGGGATTTAGGCCGCGAGCGCGACGTAGAAAGAGAGCGCGCTGCAGCAAGCGAACATCAGACTCCGTATACATGCGGTAGCGGCTTGCCGTGCGCTGAGGAGAGACGAGGCCGAGGGCTTCCCAGGCGCGCAAAGCCGAGGAAGAAATGCGCAGGCGGCGAGCGACATCGGAGATGCGCAGAAGGCGCTGAGCCGACAAAGAATCCGATGCTGTGGACAAATTCTTTCTGCTTGACACAGGTCGCAGCTTTCTCTAAGTTTGCTGGATTATAGTAAGGTTCGAGGACTGGTTACAACCACGAAGAAACGGTTTATCGGGGAAATCGCTTCTCGGGGAACAGGGGTGAATTAAATGAGATCAGGATTGAGCCGGCTATTTACGGCAGTGTGTTTCCGCAGCGTCCTGCTAAGCGTGATCTTCGGAGTGTGCCTGTTCATTGCGGTTCCCGGAGGAAGAGGGCAGAGCACGGGCGGAAGAATTCGTGGAACGGTAACGGATACCAGCGGCGCAGCGGTGGTAGGCGCCAAGGTAACATTGGTCAACGAAGGAACGAACGCGACGCGCGAGGCGCAGACATCGGCGACGGGCGAATATTTGTTTCTGGAAGTGCCGGTGGGTAGTTATGAAGTCGACGTGGTGGGAACGGGCTTCAAGAAGTATGAGAGAAAAGGAATCGTGCTGGTGTTGAACGAGATTGCCAGCGTGGACATTGTGTTGCAGGTTGGCGGGTCGACGGAGACCGTGGAAGTGAGCGGGGCACCGCCGGTGATCGACACGACCACAACACAGTTGGGCGCGGTGATGACCGACCAGTCGGTGCGCGAGCTGCCACTGAGCACGCGGAATACGTACCAGTTGCTGCAGTTGCAGCCTGGAGTGCAGTCGCAATTGGGCGCGGACCTGTTTTACGGCAGCGATAATCCTGGAGTGGTTTCCGTGAACGGAGGCCGCGGGCGTTCGAACAACTACATGGTGAACGGGGGAGACGGCAACGATATTTTCGTGAACGGGCCAGCGATTCAGCCCTCGCCGGATGCGATTGAAGAGTTTCGGGTATTAACGAATACGTTCGATGCCGAATATGGACGCAACTCTGGATCGATTGTGAACGTGGTGACGAAAGCGGGAACGAACAACATCCATGGCGACGTGTACGAGTTTTTCCGGAATAAGGTGCTGAATACCAAAGGATTCTTTGATCCCTATGTGCCGGATTACCAGCAGAACCAGTTCGGGGCAACGCTGGGCGGCCCGATTAAGAAAGATAAGAGTTTTCTATTTGGTTCGTACGAAGGAAACCGGCTAAAACAGGGAATTCCTTCGGGGAACACCTACCTTCCGACAACGGCCGAGGCGAATGGAGACTTCTCTGCCGATGGAGCGTTCCAGGGAGCGGTGACGGACCAAAACTTTGCGAGTAATTTGTATAACCGCCCAGGATGCGCGGGCGCTCTGGCGACGACTGCGCCAACAGCGGCGGGGCAATTGCAGGCGCTGGCGAGCGGGTCGTCAACGACACCGGTTGCTTACAGCAGCCTGTTCCCGAATTCGCAGGTTCCGACATCGTGCTTTGAGCCGGCGGCGAACGCGCTGTACAAGAATTATGTGGCGCCAGCGGGATCGGGATTGGTGCAGACGGTGCCGAACCTGATCGAGAACGACGATCAATTTACGTTCAGGTTCGATCAGAATTTTTCGGCGACACAACACTTCACGGCTTACTACTACTTCGATGATGTGGATCAGAACCAACCATTTTCGAATTTCCAAGCGGCGGGTGCGAACGTTCCGGGGTTTGGGGGGATTTTTAAGAC
This sequence comes from Candidatus Acidiferrales bacterium, assembly GCA_963709705.1. GTDB lineage: Bacteria > Acidobacteriota > Terriglobia > Acidiferrales > UBA7541 > Acidiferrum. Next base: position 1,736,734 of record CAVPXU010000005.1, on the reverse strand, counting down.
CAGGGTGCAACAAGTGAATTTGGCCCTGACATCAACGATCGGTTCGAGCGCGGTGAACGAAATAAGGTTCAACTGGTTCCGCGAGGGCCAGGGAGATTTGAACCACCCGGTGAATATCCTTTCGAGTCTGCACGATTCTTGTGGGTCGTCAGTTCCGGCGTCACAGTGCTTTGCGGATCCGAATAATCCGAGTTCGGGTATCACCACGAATATTCCGGGGCGCGAAGGTGTGCCGTTCGTGAGCGTCGCGGGAGGATTTGCGATCGGAAACAACTTCGAGGGCGAGTTGCCTCAGACAGGAAATACCTATCAGTTCTCGGATAACTTCAGCAAAGTCATCGGAACGCACAGCATCAAGTTTGGCGGGGATTTCCGGATTCAGAAGTTCGACCAATTTCTGTATTACAACATCAACGGAGACTTCGCGTTCCAAAACGGCGGGTCAGTGAATTCCCTGGTTCCGGATCCGACGGTGAATCCAGACGCTTATCCTGACTACTTCCTGGGTGTACCAACAACATATTCGCAGGGAGCGGCGCAAGGACTGAACACGACTAACTATGGACTGTATCTGTTCGCGCAAGACAGTTGGAAGATCAAGCCCAACGTTACCTTGAACTACGGCTTGCGTTGGGAACTCAACACGCCATATGCGGATAGCGGAAACCGTTTGCAAACATTCCGTCCTGGTCAGGACACGGCACAGTATCCCTGCTGGTTATCCGCGACGAGTGCAGCGACTTTAGGTACGACGCCGGGAGATTGTGGTCCGAATTCCGCCAATAATGCGTATTTCCCGACAGGATTAGTTTTCCCGGGCGATAAGGGAGTGCCCTCGGGTTTGACTTCTACATATTACAAGGCGTTTGCTCCCCGCATCGGGTTGGCGTACAGCCCAGGTTGGACGGATGGATGGTTGGCTAAACTGACGGGCGGGCCAGGAAAATCAACGATCCGCGGCGGATATGGGATTTTCTATAACCCCATGGAACAACTGGTGCTGGAACAGTTCAGCGCAGAGCCCCCCTTTGGGATCAGCGCATTTTCGTCCAGTCCTTTGTTCAATACGCCCTACATATCACAGAGTGGAACGCAGATTCCGAATAATGCCGGAGGAATTATCACGCAGAAGCCCACGACGCCCTGCTTCGATCCCACGGGACCAGCGGGTTGCGTGGACTGGTCACAGTTCCGGTCTATTTTGCTGTATGGAGAATTTCAACCGCACCTGAGGACCCAATACGCGGAACAGTATAACTTGACGATTGAGCGTCAATTGACTTCCGACATGCTGCTGCGGGTAGCTTATGTGGGCACGCAGGCGCACCACCTGCTTGCTTCGCAGGATCTGGACTACGGAAACCCACAATCGTGTTTAGACTTGAACACGGTTGTAGGTCCGAATACCTGCACGACGTTCAGTGCTGACAATTCCTATAGTTTCGTCCTGCAGCCTGGACAGACCTTTCACATGCCGTATATTCCCGGGCCAACCCCGAACGGTCCGAACACGCCGTGTCCCTACGGCAAGGCCCAACCGGCCGGTTGCGTGATTACGGCGACCACATCAACACCGATCAACCTGGTCGGATTGCGGCCATACTCCTCGCCGAACTGCAATCCGTATACGGGTTCAGGATGTCCGGCGGACGGTGTACCGGTGTTCAGCAATATTTTCTCCGAGAATACCGTGGCAAACTCGAATTACAACGGTTTGCAAATTTCGCTGGAGAAGAATTTCTCACACGGGTTGCTATTCCAGGCGTCCTATACGTTCAGCAAAGCGATTGATCAAGGCGCATCGTTTGAAAACCAACTGAACCCGATTAGTCCAAATGCGACCAGGGGATTGTCGCTGCTGGATGCAAAGAACCGGTTTGTGTTCAGCCCGGTATGGCAATTGCCAATTCCGAAGAAGGATGGATTCGAGGGGAAAGTCGTTAACGGCTGGCAAGTATCGGCGATCATTACGTATCAAAGCGGCTTCCCAATTCGTGTGCAAGACCAGGATGATGCCGAACTGATGTCCAGCATCTTCTTTGAGTCCACAAATACACCCTATATGACGGCCCCGCTGCAGCGCCTGAACCCGAAGACGAATGCGGGGAATTACTGGTTCAACGCAAACAACTTCTGCGACGCAACGGTGAGCGGCTGTCCACAACAGCTTGGCACGTTTGGCAACACGCCACACTCGCTGTGTTGCGGACCGGCACTAAGCAACACGGACCTGGTGATCGCGAAGATGACGCCGCTGACGGAAAAGCTAAACACGGAATTCCGCGCGGAATTCTATAACGCGTGGAACCACACGCAGTTCGAAAATCCAGACGGAAACTTTAGCGACTCGACATTTGGTGAAGTGTTGAAGGCCAGGGACCCGCGCGTTATGCAGTTCGCGATCAAGTTTTTGTTCTGAGAGTGGAATTGACTTGGCCAGAAGGCGCGGCTTGCAAGGGCCGCGTTTTCTTGCGCAAACAGAAGCCGCACCGCTACAAACGCGATCTAGCTATTGCCGGACGTACGGGAATTCAGAGGAAGGCGTAAACTGGAAGAGCAGTTTGCCGCAGAAACCGCGAAGTTTTCCTCGCTCTATACTGACCGCAGGGAACAGACCTGCCCCAGGTGACCATAGGAAGGCTTACCTGGATGGAGTTCGAAAATGCACGAGACATTACAGAAGGAAATCGCTTTGTATGAGAAGCGCACCCCGAAATCCGCGGAAGCGCATAAGAAAGCGGAGAAACGAATTCCCCTCGGAGTGGCAAGTAATTACCGGGCGTACGATCCTTATCCGATTTTTGTGGCTGAGGGACAAGGGGGAAAGATAAAGGATATCGACGGGAACGAGTATATCGACCACAACCTGTGCTTCGGGACGTTAATGGCGGGACATGGACACCCGGCGGTGGTGAAAGCGGTGCAGTGGGCGCTGGCAAATGGCACCACGTTTGGAATGCCGCACGGAATGGAACTGGAACTTGCCGAGGAAATTTGCGCGCGGTATCCGGTCGAGATGGTGAGGTTTGGTTCCAGCGGGACAGAAGCGACAATGCACGCCTGCCGGATTGCTCGCGCGGCGACGGGCCGGGACAAGATTTTGCGGTTTGAAGGTTGCTATCACGGACTGCATGACACGGCACTGGTCAGTGTGAAGCCGAAGGAAGAGGATTACGGTGACATCCACGCGCCGAATTCGGTTCCTGGCGGCCTAGGCGTGATCCAGGCAGTGCTGGATAACGTGGCGGTAGCGACGTTCAACGACTTGCCGAGCGTGGAGCACCGGTTCAAGCAGTTCCCGGGACAGATTGCCGCGATCATTCTGGAACCAATCATGATGAATGTGGGCATCTGCATGCCACAGCCAGGATTCCTGCAAGGCTTACGCGAAATTTGCACGAAGAATGGCGCGCTGCTGATTTTCGATGAAGTGAAAACGGGAGCGAAGCTGGGTTGGGGCGGTGCCAGCGCGTATTTTGGCGTGAAGCCGGACATTATTGCGCTGGCGAAGTCGATTGGCGGCGGAGTGCCGTTGGCCGCGTTTGGAGCCAGCCGCGAAGTGATGGACTTGATTGTGCAACACAAAGTCTTTCACGGCGGGACGTACAACACGAACCGGATCGCTATGGCCGCGGGCTTGGCGACATTCCGCGAGGTGCTGACACGAGAGAATTACGCACACGTCGACAAGCTGGGGAAAAAGCTGGCGGAAGGTTACCGGACAATTCTGAAGAAGGCGGGCCTGGAAGCGTATGTGGCGCAGGCGGGAGTGAATGGAGCGCTGATGCTGTATCCGCAGGAAATCCGGAACTACCGCGACTGGACGAAGATCGACGTGGACCTGTGGAGGCAATTCTGGTTTGCGATGGTGAACCGCGGCGTGCTGGCGATGCCGTACTGGTGGGACGAACAGTGGACTATTTCCGTTCAACACACGGAGGCGGATATCGATAAGCACCTGGCAGTGTTTGACGAAGTGGCGCCGGCATTGGCGAAGACGCAAAGGGAACGTGGGCTGAAGTTTGTGGGCGCGGTGGGACATTGAGGTTCGGAAGTTTAGGAAATGAATGAGTTGAAGGGAGTGAAGGAGCGGACGCATTGAGCAGCGAGGTCACGAATGGAGCGGCACTTGCCGTTCCTTCCGCAGGGGAGAGACCGCATCTGAAGCGGGTGTTGGGGCGGCGTGACCTTGTGCTGCTGTTCGTAGTAGCGGTCTTCAACCTGAATGTATTGCCGTCGATTGCGGCGAATGGCGGAGTCACAATTTGGTTGTGGCTGATTTCGCTGATCCTGTTTTTCTGGCCGCAGGGAATTGCGGTGATCGAGTTGGCGCATCGCTATCCAGGCGAAGGTGGAGTGTACTTGTGGGCCAAGGAAGTGTTTGGCGACTTTCACGGATTTTTGTCAGGTTGGTGCTACTGGACGAACAACATGATGTATGTGCCGACGGTGATGCTGTACTTCGTCGGCGTGTCGGTGTTTGTGCTGGGGCCGGGGCACGAAGGGCTGGCGGATAATCGGGCGTTCGCGATGATCGCATCGGTGGTGCTGCTGGGAATTTTGGTGGTGCTCAATGTGGTGGGCCTGGGCGTCGGGAAGTGGCTCAACAATTTAGGGGGAATCGGCACGTTTATCGCAGCATTTCTGTTGATGGGCTTGGGCGTGGTGGTGTGCGCGAAATTTGGGACCAATATTCACTGGTCAGACTTTCAGGTTCCGGCGAATCCACGGTTCGTGCTGAACTCGTTTGGCGTGATTTGTTTTGGCCTGGTGGGCCTGGAACTGGCGTCGATCATGGGTGACGAGATCGAGAATCCGCGAAAGACGTTGCCAGGCGCGGTGGCGTGGGGGGGATTGCTTTCCGGCTTCCTTTATATAGGCGCGACGCTGACGCTGCTGGTGGCGGTGGATAAGAACAGCATCAGCGTGCTGCAAGGGATTGTGCAGGCGGTGAGCCACATGGCAGGACGCGTGGGAGTAGCATGGATCGTGGCGCCCTTCGCGTTTTTGCTGAGTTTGTCGATCGCGGGGATTGGGTCGGCATGGCTGGGCGGCTCGGCGCGCATTCCGTTCGTGGCGGGACTGGATTCGTACATGCCTGCGTGGCTCGGAAAAATTCATCCGAAGTATGCGACGCCGTATGCGGCGTTGATCGTTCACGCGGCGGTGTCATTGATCCTGGTGGCGGTGAATTTTTTGTCGACGGGAAACGTGCAGGCGAGCTTTCAGTCGCTGTTGTCGCTGGCGGTGGTGCTGCAGTTGATTCCGTTTTTATATGTGTTTGGCGCGATTCTGAAGATCGCGATGAGCGCGGAATTCACGCGGCAACAATACTCGCGGGGTACGCTGGTGGCGACGGGAATTAGCGGCCTGGTGACCACGGTGATTGCGATGGTTGTGGCGTTTTTCCCGGCACAGCAGATCAGCTCGGTGCTGCGGTACGAGATTTGGATGGTTGGCGGGACGCTGCTGTTTATCGGCATGGCGGCGTTTTTCTTTTTTGTGTATGGAGGACGGAAAGCGACGGCGAGGAAGTTGGCGGCCGAATCGGTCACGGACCTTAGGGGCTGAAGCCCAGAAGCAGGAGTTTTGGAGGCGGATGATGTCGAGCACAGCGAAACCAACGGTGAAGACCTATCGGAACTATGTGAATGGCGAGTGGGTCAGCAGTTCCTCGAACGAAACTTTTCCTGTGTACGATCCGTCGACGGAGGAAGTAATCGCGCAGGTGGCTTCGGCCAGTGCGGCGGACACGGACATGGCCGTGAAGGCGGCGCGAGCGGCGTTCGATGGAGGGCCGTGGCCGCAAACGACGGCGCAGGATCGCGGGCGCATTTTGTTCAGGCTGGCCGAGAAGGTGCGGCAGAACGCGGCGGCGTTGGCGGAGATCGAGTCGCGCAACTGCGGGAAGCCCATTGTGGAGGCGGAATTCGATATTGCGGATGTGGCGACCTGCTTTGAATATTACGGCGGCCTGGCGAATAAGGTCACTGGGCACGTGATGCCAGTGCCGGCGAATGCATTGAGCTTTACATTACGCGAGCCGATGGGCGTGGCGGGGCAGATCATTCCATGGAATTTTCCTCTGTTGATGGCGGCGTGGAAACTGGCGCCAGCGATTGCGGCTGGATGCACGTGCGTGTTGAAGCCGGCGGAGCAGACACCGCTGACAGCGCTGGAGTTTGCGAATTACCTGGACGAAGCGGGGTTGCCGCCGGGAGTGGTCAACATTATTAATGGCGTCGGCGAAGTAACGGGCGCGGCGCTGGTGGCGCATCCGGGCGTGGACAAGATTGCTTTTACGGGAAGCGCGGCGGTGGGCAAGATTATCGTGAGGAGCGCGGCGGACACGCTGAAGAGGGTGACGCTGGAGCTTGGCGGAAAATCGCCGAATGTGTTTTTTGCGGACGCAGATTGGGAAGCGGCGGTGGATGGCGCGCTGTTTGGCGTGTTTATCAATCAGGGGGAAGTTTGTAGCGCGGGCAGCCGGATTCTGGTGGAAAAGAAAATCTATTCAAAGTTCGTGGAAGCGATGACGGAAAAGGCCAAGAGCATCAAGCTGGGACCGCCGCTGGAGCGCGAGACGAAGATGGGGCCGCTGGTCAGCAAGGAGCAATATGACCGCGTGACTTCATACCTGGAGTTGGGGAAGCAAGAGGCCAAGACCGCGATTGGTGGCGTGCGGCCGAAAGGGTTTGGCAAAGGTTATTACATTGAACCCACGATTTTTTATGACGTGGACAATGGGGCGCGCATTTCGCGGGAAGAAATTTTTGGGCCGGTAGCATCGGTCATTCCTTTCGAAAACGAGAGTGATGCGATCAAGATTGCGAACGACACACCGTATGGATTGGCAGGGGCGGTGTGGACGCGAGATATTTTCAAGGCATTTCGCGTGGTGAAGTCCCTGCGCGCCGGGATCATCTGGGTGAATCACATGCAGCCGACGTATGTGGAAGCGCCGTGGGGCGGATACAAGCAGAGCGGATTTGGGCGCGAGCTTGGGCCTTGGGGCTTGGAGGAGTATCTGGAGACGAAGCAGGTGTTCGTGAACCTAGATGAAGCGCCGATCGGGTGGTACTAAGGAAGAAGGTTTCAAGTTCTTAGTTGTAAGTTTATAAGAAAGGGCCCGCCTCAGAAGGCGGGCCCTACAAGGGCTAGGAGATTTTGCAGGACCTGACGCGGATACCAGAAGGGGTAGAGAAACATGAAGACGATTCAATTGCGCACGGAAATACCGGGACCGAAATCGAAAGCGCTGCTGGCGCGGCGAGAAGCGGCGATTCCGCGGGGGCCATATCTGGTTTCGCCAATTTTTGCGGCGAAATCCGAGGGGGCGTGGATCGAGGATGTGGATGGAAACCGGTACATCGATTTTGCGGGCGGCATTGGATGCTTGAACACGGGGCATCGCCCGCCGCGAGTGGAAGCTGCGCTACGGGAGCAGTTGGGAAAGTTCCTGCATCTTTGCTTTGGTGTGACGCCTTACGAATCGTACATCGCACTGGCCGAAAAAATGAATGCACTGGCTCCGATCAGCGGGCCAAAGAAAACCTTCTTCGTGAACAGTGGGGCTGAGTGCGTGGAAAACGCGGTGAAGATCGCGCGCTCGTACACGAAGCGTCCCGCGGTGATTTGTTTTGAAGATGCGTTTCACGGGCGGACATGGATGACGATGTCGCTGACTAGCAAAACGAACCCGTACAAGGCGGGGTTCGCGCCATTTGCGACGGACATTTATCGCATTCCGTACGCGTATTGCTACCGGTGTTCGTACAACCTGACTTACCCGGCGTGCAACGTAACCTGCGCTCATCATTTGGAGGATACGTTCAAGCGTGTGGTGTCACCAGACGCGGTGGCCGCGGTGATTGCGGAACCGGTGTTGGGCGAGGGCGGATTCGTGGCGCCGCCGAAGGAATTTTTTGGGATCGTGAAGGACATCTGCAAGAAATACGGGATCGTGTTTATCGCGGACGAAGTGCAGTCGGGAATCGGGCGAACCGGAAAAATGTTTGCGATCGAACACTACGGCGTGGAGCCGGACCTGATTACCACGGCAAAATCGTTGGGTGGAGGACTGCCGTTAGCGGGAATTACGGGGCGCGCGGAAATTATGGACGCGCCGCAACCAGGCGGACTGGGAAGCACGTTCGCCGGGAACCCGATGTCCTGCGTGGCTGCTTTGGCGGCACTGGAGACGATTGAGAAAGATGGCTTGCTGGTGCGTTCGGCGGCGATCGGGAAGAGGTTTGAGGAACGCGCGCACGGCTGGCAGAAGAAATGGGAACTGATCGGGGATGTTCGCGGGCTGGGCGGGATGTGCGCGATTGAGTTGGTGCGAGACCGCGCGAGCCGGCAGCCGGCGGATACGGAGACGAAGGAATTGGGCAAGTTCTGCTACGAGCATGGCCTGATGACAATCACGGCGGGGACGAATAACAACATCATGCGCATCCTGGTGCCGCTGGTCGTTACGGACGAACAGTTTGACGAGGGGCTGGACGTGATTGAGGCGGGACTGGCGCTGATTGTGGAAAAGAAGCAGGCGGCAGTTTTGCACGCTTGAGAGTGGACTCTTGATTGAGTTGACTGCTGTAGAGTGTTTTCCCCGTGGAACATTCGTTTAACTGCCCGTATTGTGGCGAAGAAATCTCGATGGTGCTGGATCTGTCTGTGCGGCGGCAGACTTATGTGGAAGATTGTGAAGTTTGCTGCCGGCCGATCGAGATCAGTTACAGCGTGGAAGACGATGAGCTGTCTGGATTTGATGCCAAGGCGCTCGAGTAGATTCACTTCACGCGATTCTTAGGCTTGCGTGTCAAACGGCCGCCCCCGGAAGGCCGCACCTACGACGATCAACGCAAGTTAACCCAAGATACCGGCCTTAAGGCGCGGCGCTACAAGAGGCAACCCAAGATACTTGCGTACGTGCGGTTTCGAATCAGCGGGCGGTGGCGAAGGATTTGGGAGATGCCTCTTCGGGGAGCTGGGTGTAGTCGGGGAAATTACCGAACAGCTTTTCGTTGGCGGGGCCGGAGGTTACGGCGAGGACGAGATAGCGGCCGCCGACGAAGCAGCCTTTCCAGGATTGGCCGATGCCGCCGAAGACTTCTTCGCGGTCACCACGCGAGCGAACCGAATTGACGCCGACCTTAAAAGCGCGAAGTTCGGAAGCGACTCGGCGGGCGATTTTCGGATCGTCGCAGGCGATGGAAGAAACCAACGCGCCGTTGGAGACATTCATTTCGGAGACGAGTTCTTCGGGATGATCGACGACGGCGATCGTGTCCAGCGGGCCGAACGGCTCGGCGTGGTAGAGGCGGCAGTTGCGCGGGATGTTCAAGAGCGCGGCAGGGCCGACGTACGCGGAAGTGTCCTGGTTGGGGAAAATCATACTTTCGGAGACAGTGGCTTCATATAGGCTGATCGCTCCTTTGCCGAGGGCATCGACATACAGTACGCGAAGTTCTTCCACTTTCTTACTGTTGATGAGCGGGCCGAAATCGAGTTTGGGAAACGGATCGTCCGGCGATTCGACAAGAACGGGATTGCCTAAGCGCAGAGAACGAAGCACGGGAAGATACATTTCCAGGAATTGCGGAAACAGTTCGCGCTGAACGACGAAACGGACGTAGGCAGTGCAACGCTGCTTACCGTAATCGAAGCCTTTGCGCAGTTGTTCGGCGAGCACTGGCCAATTGGAAAATTGCCAGACGCCGTAGGTGTTGACCCCTTCCATTTCAAGCATGTAGCGCTTTTTCTCGTCGTAGAGAGTGGAGGCGATGACGCCGCCATTGGTTTTGCCACCGACGAAAGCGAGGCAATCGACGAATTCATTGCGGACGAGAGCGTCGCTGAGCTGACCTCCGGAGCCGCTCACGAGGGAAACGGGAAGTCCTGCACGCCGAGCGATAGCGTGAGCGAGAGTAAGCGAATACAGACCGCCGTCGGTGGGCGTCTTGGAGATGGCGGAATTGCCTGCGAGGACTTGGACGAGAACCGCGTGCATGAGAACAGACATAGGGTAATTCCAGGAAGCGATGTTGGAGATCAGGCCCAATGGAGCGCGGCCGGTGAGCATGGGAGGGATGTGCTCGATGTACCACTCGACACCGGAGATGCAACGGTCGATGTCCGTGAGGGCTTGGGCGTAGGGTTTGCCGATTTCCCACATGAGAAGAAGAGCGATGAGCTCGCGATGCTGCTTGAGGCCAGCTAGGCATTCGGTGACGCGGCGCCGTCGCTCGTCGAGATCGACGCGAGACCAGGAGAGCGCTTCAGACTTGGCAAATTTTATCGCGGTGAGCGCGGAGTCCAGATCGAGCATGGGGATACGGCCCAGGCTGCGGCCGTCGATGGCGGATTCGTAGTGGCGGCCGAAGCCGGGATTCTTCCAATCGCCATCGAGAAGATTAAGGACGCGATTCTCGGAATCGAAGGCTTCCGGCGCGGCTCCGCGCAATTTTTTGGACAGAAAATCCCATTCGGCTGCAGGCGCAATGATGGGCATGCACAGCCTCCACTCCCGAACCAACCGGTCTGTGGATTATAGATGGGGAGGGTAAGAAGTGGGTGGTGGTTTTGTTAATGGGGAGGATAAGAGGGAGTGGATGAAGGAATTCACGGGCGTCAGAAACGAACCACTTGGGGAAGCGGGTCCAACAGGAGCCGGAAATTGTGCGGACATGGGTCTAGCAGTGCTGGACTGCCACGAAGAGTGGTTTAGAAACCGTATTTGGCTACTACTTGTTTGGTTTTTTGGTCGATCAGGGCCATGGCGGCGTGTTGGGATGGGAGACGGATTGGAAGTTCCAGGTTGGAGGGCGTGTCTTTGATGGTGATGTAGGCGTCGTGATCGGATTCGGATTCGAGGATGTAGAGTGTGGCGTTTTGCAAATGAATTGGATAGATGAGGACGCCGTCGCCTGCGAGAAGGAGGCCGTCGTAGGAAGGTGGAATCATGGCGCGCTCAAGCACCTGTCGATAGAGAAGCGCAGGGGCTTGGGAAGTTTCGGCGAGTTCGATGGGATAGGCAGCCCAGAAAAGCTGGCCATTGCCCAAGGGGAAATCCTTGATTGCGGAACCGTCATCGAAATGCAGATATTCGAGTAGTTGTTGGTCTTGCTGATTAAAGGAAAGCTGGACCATCGTCATTTCCGAGGACGGGCCAACGCTGTTGTCGATGGTGGCGCTGCGGAAGGTGAGAGGTTCGGTGGCGGCTTTGATGCCGAGTGGAGTGTAGCGATCGACAAGATGCCAGTGTTCGTCGCGAGAGACCGGGCCCGTGACGAGCAGATTGCCGCCGTTGCGGGCATAGGTGAGCAGGGCTTGCCAGGTGGATTCGCGGAGGGCTTGGGGGGACGGAAGGATGACGAGTTTGGGCGAGCCGAGTTTGTCGATTTGATTTTCGGCGATGATGTAGGAGGGTTGGTGCATGTCGTAAACGAGCGCGCGGACGGCGTTTTGCTGAGCGTCGATCTGAAGATCGGCCTGGACGGAATATTGCGCGGCTTGTGAAGTGACGATGGCAATAGCGGGTTGCGTGGGATTGACAAGATACGGAGAAGCGGCGGCGGAGAATTTTGCCATGTCTCGAAGGATGGTGGCTTCAGGTTTTTCCGTGCCGTCCGCATGGAGCGCGCCGATGGGTGTTTCGTTGCTTTCGGTCATATAGGAATTGGAATTCCAGAGCCACTCGATGGCGCCGGAGCCTTGCACGAAGGAGAGCGCGAACTTGCGTTCGAGGAGCATGGCTTCCTGCTCGGGAGTGCGGCGAGAGATTTCGTCGAGCGTGAGTTCGCGCTGCAGGCCCGTTTCCTGGATGAGCATGGCTTTGCCGGGTTGCTTGGCGACGAGAGAATCCCAGAGAAGATGGTCGTTCTGCCACCAGGAATGGTTGGTGGTGAAATCGACGTAGGCCGAGAAGAACGCGGGGTTGAGACGATCGACGTAACCGCCTTCGTCCTGGCCGACGGTGATGGGCGCGTTTGAATTTACACCGCGGATGACTTCACGCATGCTGCGAACCCAGCCTGCAAATTTTTCCTGAGCGAAAAGAACGTAGTCGTTCACGCGAAGCGAGTTGATGCCGTCATACATGCCGCGCGGCGCAAACTCCTCTTCGGTGGGGAGCGAGACTGTGCCGGCGACGGCCCTGGGGAGAACATTCCAGGCGGCAGCGAGAGCGGCGCGGTCTGGATATTTCTGAGCGAGCCAGGCATTCCAGGCGGCGAGTTCGACGGGATCGTAGTTGGGGCGCATGCGCCAGAGTTGTTTGGAAAAGCTGGGTTCGTTGATGAGATCCCAGGCGAGAAAAGGCACGTTGTGGAACCGAGCGGCGACGGAACTGACCAAGGTTTGTTGTCTGCGCACTGCTTCAGAATCGAGATACGGATTCGCGCCGCCGAGAATTTCGGGAAGGAAGGCAAAGAAATTGAATTGCACAGGGAGGTTATATTTACGGGCGGTCATCAAGTAGGCTTCGAGGGTGCGAAGGGTGCGATCGTAGGGGCGGCCGGATTCGTCGCAGAGCTTGTCCCATCCGGTCCACCAGCCGGTGCGAATCATGTTGAGGCCAGCGCTGTGGATGAGGGAGAGATCGCTGTTCCAAACATAGACGTTGGGATGATCGAAGAAGAGGCGCTGGACTTCGCTGGACATATAGGTGGTGCCGACTACGGCGAGAGGTTTGTCGTCGACGGTAAAGTAATCCGTGCTGACGGCGAGATGAGGGCCGGAACGGAGGAAAGCTTCATCGCGAATCCAGAAGGCGGAATGATAAATGGCAAGCAACGTGGCGCCTTCGAGAAGGCGTGCTTCGATGATCTGCAGGCCCTTGCGGTTCGTAGCGGGGAGCAGAGCGTCTTCTGTCGTGGGAAGAGAAATGGTGATCGATTGTTTTTGCGCGGGCTGATCTTCGGGATATGTGGAGACTTGGATGGAGAGCGGACCGGCAATCTTGTTTGCGAGATGGACGAGGGATTCGAGTTCGACCGGTTCACTGGGAAGATACAAAGGAAGGGCTGGGCGAACGGAGAACTCCAAGGCTCCCTGGAGGGCGCGATCGGCGAGGGTGCGGAGCAGTTTGGTGGAATCGGCCGAAGAATAAAAATCGGGCGCGAGATCGGCGGTTAGAAAAACCCAGCGGCCTCCGTCAAAGCCGGAAGAGAAATGATCGATCTGGAGGAGTGGAGCGGAGAGGCGGCGTCCATCGGTGACTCCCCAGACGAGGGCGTCGAGTTTTGTGTCGAGAGAGCCGGCAGAACCGCCACGAGGATAAAGATCGTTGGTACTGAGACGGATGATGGGGCTAAAGGCTTGTTTCCAGGAAAAGTGGGGAAGATCGATGGGGATTTCGGGATTGGGAGTGAAGATGGCGCCGGAGGAACCAGGGGTGCTTTGATATTGATCGATTTGGAGGGAACGAGAGAAGCGCGTGCTGTAGTCTCGAAGGTGCCAGCCGGAGGCGTCGCGAAAAGCGGCGCGGGTGAAAGGGCGTCCGCCGAGGACGAGGAGATTGCCGCCACGGTGGAGAAAATCTGAGATGGCGGAGAAAGCTGCTTCAGGAATGACGGAGGATTGCGGGAGGACGAGGAGGCGGGTTTCCGGATCGGCCAGGGCAGCGGGGAGTTGATCGGCCGGGAGGATACGGGCGTCAGGGAAAATCTGGGCGAGTTGCGCGGGAGAATCGGAAGCGCTGTCCGCGGTGGGAAGGCCGGGTTCGGCCCAGATCACGGTGTCCGGATATATTTGAGCGTGGAGAGAATTGGGAACGAGGAGAAACAGGAGTAAGGTGGACGCCGCTAGAAGAAGCCAGGAGCAATGATTCATGGTCGAATCTCGCAATCACGCGAAGAATAACGATACGGCACAACCTTATACCATTTTTGGTTAAGGATACTTGTGACGAGATACCTTTTGGGTTGGGGAAGAGGTGTGGCAGTATCAAGGGCGGGTCAGGTGCCGCGGAAGAGCGGAGAAAAGAGAAACCGGGAATATGCCGAACCTTAGCGTATCGAACGCGACGAAGGCTAGCGAAAGCGCTGGACAGGCTACGAGAAGTTACGCGGGTCCGCTTGCCATTGTGACGACGCTGTTCTTCATGTGGGGGTTTCTGACTTGCCTCAACGATATTCTGGTGCCGCACCTGAAATCGATTTTCGATCTGAATTACGCAAAAGTGATGCTGGTGCAGTTTGCCTTTTTTGGGGCGTATGCCGTTTTCTCGCTGCCTTCGGCCAAACTCATCGATTGGATTGGATACAAGCGTTCCATGGTTGCAGGCTTGCTAACGATGGGTCTGGGAGCATTTTTGTTTGTTCCGGCTGCGAGTGTTCCATCGTTTTGGCTGTTTCTTGGCGCGCTGATCGTTTTAGCCGCGGGAATCACCTGCCTGCAGGTCGCGGCAAATCCGTATGTGACGGTTTTGGGAAAACCGGAGACTGCTTCGAGCCGTCTGAACCTGACACAGGCATTCAATTCCTTAGGCACATTTCTTGCTCCGTTTTTCGGCGGGCTGCTGATTTTGAGCGCAGCGCCGAAAGCAATGCAAGAAATCCGCGCGATGGCGCCGGAAGCATTGCAGGCTTATCGCTTGCACGAAGCGGCTACCGTTAAGACGCCATACGTGGGGTTGGGTATTGCGCTAGTAGCGCTCGCAGTAGCAATTGGAATTTCCAAGTTGCCGACGATTGAGCACGCGCAACATAAAGTGGGAGAGAAGGTGAACGACTCGATCTGGAATCATCCGAACCTGATATTTGGAGCCATTGCGATTTTTGTTTATGTGGGAGCGGAGGTTTCTATCGGCAGTTTTTTGGTCAACTACTTCACGGAACCATCGATTGGTGGGTTGACGGAAAAGGTGGCGGCGAGTTTCGTGGCATTTTATTGGGGTGGAGCGATGATCGGGCGTTTTATTGGCTCCGGCTTGCTGCAAAAAGTACGCACGGGAACACTGCTCGGGATTTGTGCGATTTGTGCTGCCGCACTAGTCGCCATTTCCATGCTAACGAATGGCCACCTAGCGATGTATAGCATCATCCTGGTCGGGTTTTTCAATTCGATTATGTTCCCGAGCATTTTTACGCTCGGCGTGGCGGAACTGGGACCACTGACAGGTGACGGCTCCGGAGTGATGATTATGGCCATCGTTGGAGGGGCCATTGTGCCGCTGATGCAGGGCTGGATTGCCGACCGCATCGGGATCCACCACGCATTTTTCCTGCCAGTGATTTGCTACATTTATATTCTGTTCTTTGCATTAAGCGGATCGAAGCCAAATAGCGAGAGGCATGCGACGGCGTAATCCGCTTGCCGGGTTCCGCGGCCGACCAAGATTCATCAAACACTCGAAATGACTAGCTTGAGCTGAAGCAAACTCTGCAGTCCGTGTGCATCCAATATTCCATCAAACCAAAATTGAAGGACGAACATTGACGCGACGAATCGTTTGCAAGAGTTGGAATGCGATGCTGTTGTGGTTTTTCGCTGTGGGATTAGCGTTTGGCCAGGAGGGGCATCCTACGCCTTCGGCGCCGCCTTCTGGGGCAAAGGCGGTGGTTTGCGCGGGGCGAGCGATTCCGCAATTAGAGGATGTTACAGCGAAGACCGGAATTACGTTCCGGCATACTTCCGATCCAGCGAAGAAATATATTGTGGAATCGATGAGCGGCGGGGTGATTTTGTTCGATTACGATCGCGACGGTTGGCTGGATATTTATTTTCCGAATGCGCCAAGCGTGGCGATGATGAAAAAAGGAGAGTTAAGTCGGAGCGCGCTGTATCACAACAATCACGACGGCACGTTTACGGACGTGACAGACAAGGCGGGAGTGGGAAAACCGTGCTTCGCAATGGGCGGAGCGGTAGGGGACTACGACAACGATGGGTGGCCCGACTTGTATGTGACATGCATGGGCGGAAACGTGCTGTATCACAACAATGGCGACGGGACATTCACCAATGTGGCCAAGAACGCGGGCGTGACGGATGGAAGGTGGTCGACCGGCGCGGCGTTTGGCGATTATGACGGAGATGGGTATCTGGATCTGATGGTGGTGAATTATGTGGACCTTCATCTGGATGATTTGCCGGAGTTTGGGAAAGCGGCCAACTGCAAATTCCGTGGAATGAACGTGCAATGCGGGCCGCGAGGACTGAAGGGGTCGGGGGATTCGCTGTTTCACAATAATAAGGATGGAACGTTCTCGGATGTCTCGAAAACGGCGGGGGTGGCTGATCCGAATGGCTACTATGGGATGCAGGTGATCTGGGCGGATTTTAATAATGCGGGAAGGCCGGATGCGTATGTGAGCAACGATTCAACGCCTAAATTTCTTTATAAGAATTTGGGCAACGGAACTTTTTCCGAAATTGGATTGGAATCAGGAACGGCGGTGGATGAGGACGGGTCCGAGCAGGCCTCCATGGGAATTGCGGTTGGGGACTACAACCATATGGGTTGGCCGTCTCTGTATGTGACGAATTTTTCGGACGAATATAGCGTGCTTTACCGCAACGACGGGAATTGGAACTTTACGGACGTCTCTTACAAGTCGGGAGTGGCGGTTCCGTCCTTGCCGTATGTGAAATGGGGAACGGCGTTTGTGGATTTAGACAATGACGGCTGGCTGGACCTGATCACGGCGACGGGTCATGTGTATCCGCAAGTGGACACGCTGCCGACGGGAGTGCGTTATCGAGAGCCGAGAATGCTGCAGATGAATCAAGGGAATGGAACTTTCTGTGACGCGAGCGCGCAAGCGGGCCCGGCGATTGCGGAACCCAGGGCTGCGCGAGGCTTGG
This sequence comes from Candidatus Acidiferrales bacterium, assembly GCA_963709705.1. Lineage (GTDB taxonomy): Bacteria > Acidobacteriota > Terriglobia > Acidiferrales > UBA7541 > Acidiferrum. The sequence goes on along the minus strand of CAVPXU010000005.1, from coordinate 1,719,925 downwards.
CCTATGGCGATTTATTCAACGATGGACAGATCGATATCGTGATCGGCGACATCGATGGAGCGCCACAGATTTTGAGGAATCATGGCATTCCGGGAAATCATTGGGTGAGTTTCGAATTGGCGGGCACGAAGAGCAACCGGATGGCGATTGGAGCGCGATTGAAATTGGTGGCGGGGGGTATGACGCAAACGGACGAGATTCACAGCGGCGGAAGTTATCTTTCGCAGAATGATACGCGGGTGCATTTTGGTTTGGGGAAGGCCACGAAGATCGAGAGCCTGGAGATTCACTGGCCGTCTGGGAAAGCGGAAACGATAAAAGATCTGGATGCGGACAAGTTTTATCACGTACTTGAGGGGCAAGGAATCGTCCCTGCGGAGACCCTTCCCGGTAGCAAGGCCGAGCCCGCGAAGCACTGAGGACTTTTTGAGCAAATCGGCCCGCCTTGCACTTTACACAAAATCGATATTGTACTAACGTTTTGAGGGACTAGCGCGCGGGCTTGGACCACCTGACCAAACCTCCCTAATCCCCACGGAGGTTGTATGAATCCCCGGAAAGCAATAACTCGATTTTTGATTCTGCTGTCGATTGTGTGCGCCGCGCCGATTTTGCGAGCGAACGACGATATTCCGAAGGCGGCATGGAAGAGGCCATTGGGCGCCGCGCTGGAAAATCCCGGAAAGAAAAAGGCCGGGCTGGAGCCAGAGCACGTGGATGACGGCTACTGGCAAGGGGCGCCGGTCGGCGGATTTGGAGCGGGAACTTTTTCGCGCAGCTATCGCGGCGATTTTGTGAGATGGCACATCAAGGGCGGCGTGCATAAATATGAGAGCGTGAGCGGCAATCAATTTGCGATGTTTCAAAAAGCGGAAGGGGATGAGGCAGGAGTGGCACGAGCGCTGATGAACGGCCATCCAAAAGATGGATTGAGTGCCTGGCAGTGGGACTATCCCGTAGGGGCGGGCGATTATTATTCGTTGTATCCGAAATCGTGGTTCGACTACCGGTGGGAAAAATTTCCCGCGCACGTGACGCTGGAGCAGTTCTCGCCGATTCTTCCGAACAATTACAAAGAGACCAGCTATCCGGTGGCGGTGTACCGGTGGCACGCAGAGAATCCGACGAACAAACGCGTGACGGTGGCGGTGCTGCTGTCCTGGGAAAACATGATCGGATGGTTTCGCACGTACCGGCGCGATTTAAGCGATGCGATGAATGACGGAAACTATAATCACATGAAAGCTGAAGCATTGGGGCCGAAACAGACGATGCAGGGTATCGTGCTGGACCGAAACCATATCGGCAAGATCACCGAGGAGTGGGACGGGCAGTTTGTGATTGCCAGCGTTGCAGAGCCGGGCCTGGAACTGAGTTATCAAACAACATTTAGTCCTGAGGGCACGGGAGAAGAGGTTTGGAAACCGTTTGCGCAGGATGGGAAGCTGGCGAACAGCAACGACTCCTGGACAAGCAGCGGGGAGCGGATTGCGGGAGCGATTGCGTTGCGATTTACGTTGGAGCCTGGCGAGAAAAAGATCGTGCCGATGGTGATCGCGTGGGATCTTCCCGTTGCGGAATTCGGTTCGGGACGGAAATGGTATCGCCGATACACGGATTATTACGGGACGAGCGGGTTGAACGCGTGGGCGATTGCGAAGGATGCATTGATAAACGCGAGCACGTGGAGCGCGGAGATTGATGCGTGGCAGGCCCCGTATGTGAACGACGAAAGTAAACCCCTGTGGTATCGCGGAATGTTGTTCAACGAACTTTATCCTTTGGCGGATGGCGGGACGTTCTGGGGCCGACCGGTGGATGGGGACCCAAAACAAGCCTCTACGTATTCTTTCATGGAGTGTTACGACTATCCGTTCTACGAGACGCTTGATGTGCGGTTTTACGGGTCGATGCCGCTGATCAAATTCTGGCCGGAGATCGAGAAAGGAATCATGAAGGAATTTGCGGACACGGTGCCGCAGGAATCGCGCGAGCGGATGGCGTGGATCTGGAAAAGCGAACAGACGGGCGTGGCGCAATACCGGATACGCAAGGCCAAGGGAGCAGTACCGCATGATCTGGGAGTGCCGTCAGAAGATCCGTTCAAGCAGATCAACCAGTTCAGTTGGCAGGATACAAACGGATGGAAGGATCTGAACCCGAAATTTGTACTGCTTGTTTACCGGGACTTTGTGCTTTCTGGAGCTTCGGACACGGAATTTCTGAAGTACACGTGGCCGGCGGTTCAGGAATCCATTGCATATCTGAAGCAGTTCGATACCAACGGCGACGGCATTCCGCAGAACCAGGGCTATCCGGACCAGACTTACGACGAGTGGGTGGTGCGCGGGGAGAGTGCGTATTGCGGCGGGTTGTGGCTGGCGTCGCTGCGCGCAGCCGAAGAAATCGCCCAGAAACTGGGAGATACAAAGGCGGCGAGCGACTATCATGCATTGTTCCTGAGGGGGCAGGCGAGTTACATCAAGAATCTTTGGAACGGCGAATATTTCCGGTACGACACGGAAAGCGAGTACAAAGATAATATTCAGGCCGATCAACTGGCGGGGCAGTGGTATGCGAACTTGACGGGCTTGGGCGATCTGGTACCGCTGCAGATGCAACGGAGCGCGCTGCAGAAAATTTTCGACTATAACGTGATGAAGTTCGCGGACGGAAATATGGGTGCCGTGAATGGAATCACTTCGGACGGGAAGCTGATTGTGTTGAAGGATAACCAGCAGGTGCGGGAAGTGTGGACAGGAACGACGATGGGAGTGGCGGGGTTGATGCTAAGCGAGGGGATGACGGAGCAGGCTTACCGCACGTTGTGGGGCTTGTATCACACGAGCTATGAGACTAAGGGCTACTGGTTCCGTACGCCGGAGGCGTGGGACATCACGGGAGATTACCGCGCCTCCATGTACATGAGGCCGGCAGCCATCTGGACGATGGAATTAATGCCGAAAGAGCAAGCCGCAAAATAAGTTAGATTTTTGGCCGGGATGAGTGGCGCAGGTTGTGCGACTATCTTAGTCGCCATAAAATGTGTGCGAGCGAGGATTCATGAGAAACTTCAAGCAAGTTGTGGCAGTGCTGATTTTTTGTGCAGGGATGGCAGGTGCATTGATGGCGAAAACTGAAGTCAGCCAGCGGAGTGGTGGGAGATTGCCAGATGGATCGCCGGTCGAGATCTACACGCTGAAAGATGGAAATGTGGAAGTGCAAGTGATGAATTACGGCGGATACGTGTTGTCCATCAAGGTGCCAGATCGCACGGGCAAGGTTGCGGATGTGGTGCTGGGATTCGATGATCCGGCGCAGTATTACGAAGCCAATCATGGAAAGAGCAATCCGTTTTTCGGGCCAATCGTGGGGCGGTATGCGAACCGCATCGCGCATGCGCAGTTCGCGCTGGATGGCACGGTGTATCACACACCGAAGAATGATGGCGATAATACGCTCCATAGCGGGCCGGACGGCTTTCATAGCCAGCTTTGGACGGGCCACATCATCGCGGATGGAGTGGAACTGAAGTATTTGAGCAGAGACGGGGAAACCGGCTTTCCCGGGAATTTGTGGGTGACCGTGAAATATACGCTGAGCGGGAACGATCTGAAGATTGATTATTCAGCGACCACGGACAAGGATACGGTACTGAATTTGACGAATCACTCATATTTCAATCTTTCAGGACAGGGTACGGGAACGATTCTTGCAGACGAGTTGAAGCTGAACGCTTCGCGGTTCACGCCGGTGGATGCGGCATTGATTCCAACGGGAGAATTGAAGTCGGTGGTGGGCACTCCATTTGATTTTCTGAAACCGCACGCGGTGGGTGAGCGGATCAATGCAGACGATGAGCAGCTACACCTGGGTCATAACGGGTATGACCATAATTTTGTAATCGACGGCGGCAAGGAATTGAAAGAAGCTGCCGAGGTGTACGATCCGGAGAGCGGTCGCTTGCTAAAGGTGCTGACGACACAGCCCGGCGTGCAATTCTATAGCGCGAATTTTCTGGACGGCTCAATTAAGGGCAAGGGCGGCGTGGCTTATCCAAGGAACGCGGCGCTGTGCCTAGAGACGCAGCACTTTCCGGATTCTCCGAATCATCCGGCATTTCCCACCACGGAACTGAAGCCGGCCAGCGAATTCCATTCGGTGACGATCTTCCGATTCTCCACGCGTTAGGCTGCGAGAAAACTTCGCGGGAAGGCAGCTCCAAATCATGAGTGTTTTAGGAATTGATGTGGGTACTGGGGGAACGCGCGCGGTCTTAATTGATTTGCGAGGGCGAGTGATCAGTGCTGCCACGGCCGAACATGCTCCGATGAGTTCGCCGCACATAGGTTGGGCTGAGCAATCGCCGGACGATTGGTGGAGAGCCGCTTGCCAAGCGATCAAGGAGTGCTTGACGAAAAGCGGGACAACCGCGCAGGAAGTGTCTGCCATCGGGCTGACCGGACAGATGCATGGGCTGGTTTTGCTGGATGCAAAGGATCAGGTGGTACGCCCGGCGCTGTTGTGGTGCGATCAGCGGACCGGGGAAGAATGCCGGGAAATCACGGAGCAGGTGGGGGCGCAGCGGCTGATTGAATTGACGGCGAATCCGGCGCTGACGGGTTTCACATTGCCGAAAATCTGGTGGGTACGGAAGCACGAGCCGGAACTATGGGGGCGTGTGCGGTCCTTGATGCTGCCCAAAGATTATATTCGCTTCCGGCTGACGGGGGCGCGCGCGATCGATGTTGCGGATGCTTCGGGCACGCTGATGTTTGACGTGGCGCACCGGCGATGGTCTAAGCCGATGCTGGAAATTTCGCGGATCGACGAAGGCTTGCTGCCGACAGTGTTCGAATCGCCGGAAATTAGCGGGCATGTGCATGAGGAAGGCGCACGACTGGCTGGGTTGTGGCCCGGGATCCCGGTAGTTGCAGGCGCGGGAGACCAGGCGGCGGGCGCGGTAGGAATGGGAATCGTCAAGCCTGGCGCGGTCAGCGCAACGATTGGCACTTCGGGCGTCGTATTTGCGGCGACAAGCGCTCCAGTGCTAGAGCCCAAAGGACGCATTCACACGTTTTGCCACGCGATTCCGAATCGCTGGCACGTGATGGGCGTGACGCAAGGCGCGGGACTTTCCTTGCGATGGTTTCGCGATCAATTCGGCGCCGGGAAAGACGATGGGCGCGATCCGTATAAACGGCTGGCGGAGGAAGCGGCAAAGGCACCGGCGGGGGCCGATGGACTCTTGTGGGCGCCTTACCTGATGGGCGAGCGCACGCCACATCTCGATCCCAATGCACGCGGAGCATTGGTGGGAATTACCGCGCAGCACAGGCGAGCGCATGTGATCCGCGCGATCCTGGAGGGGGTTGCATTCAGTTTGCGGGATACGCTGACATTATTTCGGGAGATTGGCGTGCCGGTCGAATCGATCCGCTTGAGCGGAGGTGGTGCGCGGTCCGCGCTTTGGCAACAGATTCAGGCTGATATTTATGGAATGCCGGTCGAATTGATTGAGGCGGACGAGGGGGCGGCCTACGGCGCGGCGCTGCTCGCGGGAGTCGGGACGGGGAATTGGGCCACTGTCGAAGCGGCTTGCGAAACCGCGGTTCGAGGTGCCAAGCGCGTGCAGCCGGACGAGAAGATCGCGCGGCTGATGGACTTGCAGTATGTAGAATACCGGAAGTTGTATCCAGCGCTGAAAGTAATCGAGCACGGCAACAGGTAGAACTCCCATTCGCATAATCCAGATATACAAGGAAAACCTCATTCACGATAAGTCTTGAGACGGATATTTGTGTGTTATGTCGTACGGCGGGCCGTGGCTTCGTTCATTTTTATTGACCGTGGTTGCATTTGTAGGCTGCATTTCGGCCGCCTCCGATGCGACGGCGCCTGTGGAGCAATCGCTGGCCAGCGAGAAGCTGCACATATCCGGCATACGCGATGCAGGCAAAGTGAACGATTTTCTCTATCGCGGGGCGCAACCGAACGACAAGGTTCTGGAGGAACTACAAGAGCTTGGGATCACGACGATCGTCGATCTTCGGGGCGAACGACACGGATTGATAACGAAAGAACGAAAACACGCGGAATCGCTGGGCATGGATTTTATCAACCTGCCGGGAAACGGCTGGTCACCACCGCCCGATAAGCAGGTCGCACAGTTTTTTTCACTAATGCAAGAGACGCCGAGGCGGCGCGTGTTCCTTCATTGCTGGTTGGGCGGAGATCGAAGCGGCGTATTCATTGCGACTTATCGCATTGCGTTCGATGGTTGGACGCCGGAGCAAGCCATCCGAGAGATGCATGTTTTTCACTACAACTCCTTCTGGCACCCGGCAATGACGAAGTATGTCCGCGAATTTCCATCGCGGCTGGAGAGTTCGCCGGAATTGGCGTCGTTTCGGCATGCGGAGAGTGGCGAGAAAAACGGGACGGACGAAGAGTCAAGAACATCGGGAAACCTTCAGTGAATTGGCCGCCGATCAGGCATCGTCTAGAGACTCCTAAGCCCTTCTGTGTATAGCGTTGATATTGGCATGACTGTAGATTTTCTGGGCGATGCGCAGGGTGCGCAGTTTTAGCAGGCAAGGAGGCAGCTGTGCCGCTAATACAAGTAGTGATGGTGCTGATCGTTGTGGGAGTTTTATTGTGGCTGATCAATCGGTTTATACCGATGCAGGGAACGATTAAATCCATTTTGAACGGCGTGGTGGTGATTGCCGTAGTTTTGTGGCTCCTCAATGTATTCGGGCTCTTCAATTCGTTCTCACACATTCGCGTTGGTTCGTAGGGCCATAATCGGAGTGCATTAAGGCTCGGTGTAAAATCCCTGGCGAGCGCGAGCTACCGCACCTGACTTTGCCACGCGGACTTCCACGTGATGATACGTCGCCCGTTTCTGTTCCAGCGAAGGTACGAATGAAATTTCATAATACGCTTGCGCGTCTGCGACACAACGCTGCAACATGGCGGTGATATCGTTGTCGGTGGTGAATGCCAAACCGCCACTTTGTACGGCGAGCACTTGCAGCGCGATGTCTCCCCAGTCAGCCTGATTGGGTTTGCTGATACCTTTTTCGAAAGCCTCCCACCAGAAGGCGCGGCCGGCAAAATCGGCGCTGCCAAGCGGATCAATGCTGTAAAGGGTGATGCGTCCTTGCCGCAGGAGATTCGAGATTCCGACTACATTGGCAAAAATTTGTTGCCGTTGCTTCTCGCTCATTTGTTCCTCAACGCCAGGGCCAGAGAGCAGCGGCCAACCCGGAGAAATCCAGAGAATGAATTTGCGTCCCGGGCGGGAAGCTTCGTGCGTGGCAAGTTCCAGGAGAGCCTTGACAGAAACATCGAAACGTTCCTCGGCGCTATAGAAACCACCTGAACGGATAATGGAATGAAGGCCGATGGTGTATTGATCGAGAGCGGTACTGAGTGAGCTGCCGTCGGTGGAAAAATTATCCTGAAGCTTGATGCCGGAATCCGTGAGGAAGGCCAATGCGGTAGGGTTGGCGAGATGACCTCCATTGGCGTGGAAGAACTTGTCGATTTCAGTTCGCTCGTAAGCGATGTTCGAAAGTCCGGTGTTCACGTCATCGATGACCAGGACGACTTCAACGGGACCTTCACTGGCGGTGACCGCGCGGAAAGAGTTGATGGGGACAGGAGTTTTGTTCTCCAGGACGGTGAAGTCTTGTTGCTGGAGACCGGTGATGGGCGAGCCGGACTTCGGTGTGACGACAACATCGAGATTGACCATGTCGGTTGCGGGTTGGGACGGAGGGGTGGATTGTTGAGAGAAGGCCGAGAGTGAACAGAAAAAAGTGGCGAGAAGGATACAGCCGAGGCGTGCACCGATGAACATACGTTCACCTCGCGTTCGAACGGCATGCGGGAATTTGAGGTGCTCCGGAGATTTGCATACTTCAAGGCACCTGATAGAAGGACGCAGCCGAAGGTCGACTCAGGTACAGAAGTTATGCAGTAGCCGCGATGCGGCGGTACAACTCGACGAGGGGAGGGCAAGAAAGTTGCCGAGACGAAGTATAAGATAAAGTTGTAAAATGGTCTTCACGTTTGGGCTCCTAGCTCAATGGTTAGAGCAATCGGCTCATAATCGATTGGTTCCCGGTTCAAGTCCGGGGGAGCCCACCATTTTTGTGAGTAAGCCAGCGGCAATTCTGTCGACCCACCTTGCGGACTCAGGGTGGAGTATCCAAGAAAAGAAACCATGGGAAACGCTTCTGATTGGCTATTTGTGTTGGGCCTGGCGCACTTTGCGGATTTCGTCTCTGTAACCGGAGAGGAGATCGCCGATGATGCCGCCGAGTCGGCTGGCGGCTACGGTCATCAGGGCACCTTTGAGAGCGTCGACACCTTCGGAGCTGTTTCTGTGCATACCATTGACGGTCTCAGTGGACCTTTCGGTTGGCTTACGCGAATCATTCGTGGCCGATTCGGATCTGCGATATTCTCTCCGATCTTCGATGTAGCGTCTGCGGTGGGAAGACCGAGAGGGCAGCAGAGCGGAGGCAATTACACCGCCGCCGAATGCGATGGCTAGCATGGTCATCGGGCGTTCTTCGAATTGAGTGCGCCAATCAAAAGCACCCTTCACTTTCTGTTCGAGTTCGTTGAAATTCTCGCCAAGATCGTCGCGGGTGCGATTAATCTGCTGTTCTATTTGATCTGTTCTTTCGCCCATTGGACATTCTCCTTCACGGTCTGAACCGTTTTTTCGGGTACGGGGTCGACTTGTTTCAGTGCGTTGCAGCCTGAAGCCACAAGAATGGCGGCGGCAATGACCAGGACAACGCCGACGAGAAGCGCGGCCAGCCAAGTCGGAATAACGATGGAGAGCGCGTAGACAAGCGCCAGCAGCAAGAAGCCGAAACCGTAAAGCCCGATGACCACACCGCTGGCCAGAATGGTGGCCGGTTGTTTTGCACGCGCAGCCTTTTCTTTGATCTCGACACGCGCCAGTCGAAATTCGTTGCGAATAATTTGCTGAAGATTGCCGACGATGTCTTGCAACACATCGGAGACGGACCGTTGGGTTTGCGGTGTAGCCATGTTCGTTCTCCTGCGGCGTATTGCGAGCAACGATTAGCGGCGTAAGCCACGAGCAATCAAGAATCCCAAGACAGCGACAGCGGCGAGAGACTGGACCGGGTAGCGCTTGATCATGCCCTGGAGATCCTGGCCGATACTCTCAAGATCAGTTTCACGGACATAATCCGCGGTGGCGCGAAGTTTTTCAGCGGCCAAGTGGCCAAAATCGGAAAATTGATCAGCTCCGGATTCCAACGACCTGGCGGTCTTGTGCAGGACTTTCGCTGTCGATTCGCGGGAATGTTCAAGCGAGCCAGCAGCTTTGCGGTCAAACTCGTCGATGGCTTCCTTTGCTTCGGAAGCTTTCTCGGCAATATTTCTCTTCATGCGAGCTGCGGTAGCGCTGGAGCTGGAAGAGGGGTTAGATACGTCGGCAGCGGATTCTCGATTGTTCGCATCCATGATGGAATCCTCCTGAATACTTTGATTTGCATCGCAGGGAAATGCGAGGCGAGGCAAAGGCGAACGTTTGGCAGATGGTTCGCGTTAGTTCACCGTAGTCCCGCGCTATGGCCCGGGCCATACGGTAAAAAGCCTAGGAGAGCGACGAGATAGGTGCAGAAATTCGGCGACTTATCGGGCCGAGCGGTGATATGGGACGAAGCCCTGCGTGGTGGTGCGGAGTTTGTATACGGATTTGGTGGCGGTGATGTACAACGTGCCAAAGTCCGGATCGCCCCAAGTAAGATTGGCAGGTTGCTCAGGCAGGACAATTGTGCCGAGATGATTGCCGTTTGGATCCCACACCCAAATCCCTTCGGGGCCGGTAACGTAGAGATTTCCGTCGCGGTCCACCTTCATGCCGTCGGGAACCCCACCCTTTTTTGGACCCGCTTCGCTGGCAAAGATGCGACCGTTGCTGAGGGTGCCATCGGGCAGGAAGTCGAAGACCCGAATGTTCCGCTGCTCGCTATCGTCGACGTAGAATTTCTTGCCGTCGGGAGAAAATGCTAGGCCATTTGGTTGAGTCAAATCCTTGGTGAGGAGGCGGACTTCACCTTTGGAATTGAGGCGATACACGCCCTGGAATGGGATTTCCTGTTTTTCGCCGGCGACCAGATCCATGTTCGGATCGGTGAAATAAATGGCGCCGTCCGGGCCAAGTACGACATCGTTCGGACTGTTGAGACGCTTGCTTTCGAAATGGTCGGCCAGGACTTGATACTTGCCGTCGGGTTCGATGCGAATGATGGCGCGGAGCACACTGGCGCAGTCGAGCAGTTTTTGATCGTAATCGAAGGTGTTGCCGTCGGGATCGCCAAGAGAAATGAGTTCCTCTTTGTGACCGTCGGGATACACCCGATAGATTTTGTTTATTTCTTCATCGCTGACGTACACGAAGCCCTTGGGATCCCAGACCGGCCCTTCGGTGAATCCAAATCCCGTTGCCAGTGTTTCCAGTTTTGCCTCATGGGCGAACAGCCTCCAGAATTGTGGGGATTCAGCGCGTAATTCGAATTGGCGAACAGGGGCGCTCGCGTGAAGTGTGAAGCAAAACATTGCGATGATGAAACAAGCAGTAGATACAATGCCAAGAAGTGATTTAGCTCTCAATTTTATTCTTCATCCTCCGGCTGATTTTTGGGGCGATCTTTTTTTGTAGCGGTCAGGAGATAGCTGACCAGGTCGTTCAACTCCGAGGGCGTCAAAGTTTTGTCATAGTCGGAAGGCATGATGGGTTCAGGGAGAAACGTGACTTGGGCTACGTCGGACCTGTTCAGAAAATGGAACGCACCGTCGGTGGATTGCAGCTGGATGGAAAAATTATCTTCGTTTCGAATAACACCAGAAAATTTGCTGGAATCGCGCATGACGACGACGGCGGTTTTGTTGGCTTTGTTGGAGGCTTCACTCGGCCGCAGGATGTTGGTATGAACCTCCGCGGGGGAAAGAGCCGCGCCATAGACCGAAAGGTCTCGGCCGAGAAAGCCGCCGGCGCCTTGCATCATGTGGCAGTCCGAACAGCGTGCTTTGCCAAAGAATAACGTCCTACCGTTGCGCGGGTCGCCGGGAAGCGCGGCGACTGTACCTTTGCCCTGAAGCGTGCGGAGATAGGCGAGCAACTGCTTAAGTTTGGCCTCGCCGAATGAACCAAACGGGGGCATGCCCGCAGCGGGGCGGCCGGCGCGCAAAATTTCCAGAGTGTCGGCATCGGAAAGCTGCACAATCTGTTGGCGGGTGGAAATATCGGGCCCGCGCTCGCCGCCTCGCCCGTCAAGGCCATGACAGCCCGCACAGACTGATTCAAAGAGTTGACGGCCCTCGTTGGTTGAGCCTTGGGGGCTTCCGGGGTTCTTGGGAGCAGCCGCGATTTGCGCATGATTCAATGGGACCAATGTCAGGCTGAGCAGGCAGAGCGAAACGCCAATCCCGCAGCGACTTGGGAATTGACGGAGACGGGTTCGAAGAGAGATTGAAATCATAGATTCACCATGTGTGCGGATGGCTGTTGGAATCCTGAAATACCCTATAGCGCGACGAGTGTCAACCAGTTTCTCCAAACATGGTCTTAGTTTTTCCCAACTTAAATCGATTCAAAAATATTTCGCGCATAGTCCGCACGGTGGTAAAGTCCAGTGCGACCGGATTGTGGAGGCATTTATGTACCAGCTAAAATCTTTTGTGTCCCGGAAATTTGCGGGGAAGGTGTTGCTTGGCATTGGACTATTGCTGGGAGGCGTATTGGCGGTTGGGGGTCGCCCGATTGCCCACGTTCACTCACAGGCGACGGCCACGGATGACGCCTCTACTTTGTTGGAAGGATACCGGCGCGTGGAAGTGGCGTCCGTGTCCGATGCGCTGGAGCAACTGACGGGGCGGAAGATGTACATGTCTCACCGCATGCGGCCGATCTTTTCCACGAAGTTCGCAGGGTTCGCGGTGACTGTCTTGCTGAAAAAGGAAGCGAGCGACGATCCCAATGCACTGAATGGGATGCTGGCGGCAATTGATGGAGGAACTAAGGATTCGGTGTACGTGATGGTGGTGGAAGACGGAAACGATATCGCCGGAATGGGCGGATTGATGGGCACGGCCATGAATGCGCGGGAGTTTGCGGGCGCGGTGATTGATGGAGGAGTTCGCGACACGGCGTATCTGAGGAAAATAGGATTTCCCGTGTATGCGATGGGAATCGTTCCGTCGACGTCGATTCACCATTATCGTTTTGGCGGGGCGAATATTCCTGTGGTTTGCGATGGAGTGGAAGTGAAGGCAGCGGATATCGTAGTGGCCGATCAAGATGGAGTTGTAGTGGTGCCACGAGGCGATGCGCCAAAGGTGCTGGCGCTGGCCCAAGATATGGATTTCAAGGAACATTCCATGTATGCGTACATCGAAAAGCTGAAATCGATTGAGGAAGCAGTGAAGAAATTTGGACGCCTTTGATTTCCAGTGGAAATACGGCAGTTAGTTCGAATGCGCGGGAGAAACTGGTGAATCTGCCGCCGGGCTTGCGGAGGCTGAGATTCCTAGAGCGATGAGAATTGCGTCTCAATACCTGGGCGTGGCACTGCTTTGCGGATGTGCAATGACTGCGACGGTGGCGCAAGATAATGGCAAGGCATCAGTGTCGGTGAAAGTTGATGTTGCGCCGTCGGCGCTGGCGGAGCAGCCAGTGGGGGAAAACTGGTTGTCGTACAACGGAGATTACACGGGGCGAAGATACAGCAGCCTTGATCAGATTAATGTTGGGAACGTGGGACGGCTGCGGGCGCATTGGGTGTTTCACGCTCCCAGCGCCGACAGCCTCGAAGTCACGCCGGTGGTGGTGGAAGGCCTGATGTTCGTCACGTCCGCGAATGACGCGTATGCCCTGGACGGGCAGACGGGAAGAATTGTGTGGCATTATTCGCGGCCGGTGACCGAGGGGCTGATCGATGACGCATCGGAGCACCATAATCGCGGTGTCGGAGTTTGGCACTCGCGGATTTATATGGAAACAGACAACGCGCATTTGCTCTGCCTGGATGTCCAATCCGGACATTTGATCTGGGACGTGGCGTATACAGACGGAAACAAGAATTATGGGGCCACGAGCGCGCCGCTGGTGGTGAAAGATAAAGTGCTGGTAGGCACTTCAGGTGGAGATGATGGAGTGCGCGGATTTGTGGCGGCGTATGATGCGGAGAGCGGAAAAGAGGCCTGGCGATTTTGGACGATTCCGGCACCGGGAGAGCCGGGCTCCGCTAGCTGGCCCGGCGATCTATATTTGCATGGGTGTGGCACCACATGGATGCCGGGGACGTTTGATCCAGAGCTGAACACGATTTATTGGGGCACGAGCAATCCTTGCCCCGATTTCGATGGCGATCCGAGGCCTGGAGACGATTTGTACACGGATTCGGTCCTGGCGCTTGATCCGGACAATGGAAAATTGAAATGGTATTTCCAGTTTACGCCGCACGATCTGTTCGATTACGACGCGACGGAGACTCCGGTTCTCATCGATGCGGTGTACAGGGGAAAGCCCCGCAAACTTCTTGCCGAGGCTAACCGCAACGGATTCTTTTACGTGCTGGATCGCACTGACGGCAAATTTCTTACCGCCGTCCCTTTTGCTGAAAAGCTGAATTGGGCGACAGGAATTAATAAGGATGGAAGGCCCATCCGTACCAGCGTGCAGCCCAGCGCCGGGGGGACGCGGGTATGCCCCGGATTCAGCGGCGCAACGAACTGGTACGCGCCTTCGTACAACCCCGAGACACACCTGTTTTATTTTCTGACGACGGAAAATTGCAATGTGTACTTCAAGAAGGCGGAAAAGTTCGAGGAGGGCAAAGAGTTTTATTCCACCGGAGTGAAGCGCAGTCCGGGCGATGAGCGCCAGCGGGTTTTACTCGCGTACGAACTGGAAGGAGATAAGCCAGTATGGCGCTCTGTGCAGGTGGGAGCAGGCCATACTGTTGCGGGGACGATGACCACGAAAGGCGGGCTGGTTTTCTTTGGCGACGCCGCGCAATCTTTCGAAGCAGTGGATGCGCGTAACGGGGCGCCGCTATGGCATTTCAATACCGGCCAAAATCTTCACGCGTCGCCCATGTCGTATGCGGTTCTTGGTACGCAATTCGTTGCAATAGCTGCGGGGAGCGACGTTTTCAGTTTTGCATTGCCATAAGTAAGAACGGAATTCGTTCAATTCAAATATAAGGAGAAATCAAATGTTTTCGAATCTCAGTTCGCGCCGGAGCTTTGCGGCCCGGCTTGCTTCGTTGTTCACAGGAGTCGGGGCGGTGAGCTTGCTTTCGAATGCGATTCCCGCGGCGGCTCAGGCACCCAGCGGCGTTCAGAAGCTCGACTATGACGGCAAGACTGCGGGAAACGGTTTTATCACCCCGCTGATCATTCATAACGGCACGATATATATCGCCGGGCAGGGCGCTCATTCGCATGATCCGAGCGATTTCCCGATGGATATCGAAATACACACGAAGAAAGTGATGGAAAATGTGAAGACGCTGGTGGAGCGTGGCGGAGGCACGATGGACAGCATTCTGCAGCTTACGGTCTTTCTGGCAGATATAGATTTTTACGAAGGCATGAACAATGTCTTCAAAACATACTTTCCGAATGGTGGTCCGGCACGAACGACGGTGGCGGTCGCCGCTCTGCCGGGTAAATCTCTCGTTGAGATTAATTGCACTGCTGCAGTCGTGAAGAAGTAACGGAAGTCAGGGGCAAAGGAGAACAACGATGGGACTTAATCTGAAATGGACGCGCCGATCCTTCATGGGTGGCCTTGGCGCACTTACGGCGGCTATGGCGAATCCCAGGAAGTTGCTCTCCTTTCCCGCTCCGCAGCCGGGAACAAAGATCACGGGGCTCGGTTCTACGGGAAACGTGTACGAGGAACTGGGACTCACCACCGTGATCAACGGCCAAGGGACGATGACCTATCTGGGTGGCTCGCTGATGCGCCCGGAAGTCGAGGAGGTGATGGCGCTGGCCGGGAAACATTTCGTGAGCATCGCCGATCTGGAGGTGGCTGCGGGAAAGCGGATTGCGGAAATGTTGAAGCTCCCCACGGGATATTCTGCGATTGTGACTTCCGGCGCGGCGGCGGCGATGCAATCCGGACTTGCGGGCATTCTTACCGGAAATAATCCGAAGTTCATCCAACAAATTCCCGATCTTACGGGAATGAAATCGGAAGTGATCATCCAGAAAACGCACCGGAACCCGTTCGACCACCAACTGCGCAACACTGGGGCGAAATTGGTTGTGATTGAAACGCGGGAAGAACTGCGGAAGGCTGTGAATCCCAACACCGCAATGATGCATTTTTCCAATTTTGCGAATGCCGATGGGCAGATCAAGGTGGATGAATGGGTGAAGCTAGCGAAGGAATCCAATATTCCTACCTTTATTGACGCGGCGGCGGACACGCCTCCGGTTTCTCACTTGTGGGACTACGCGAATATGGGATACGACCTGATCGCGTTCAGCGGAGGAAAAGCGATGCGTGGTCCGCAATGCGCCGGGCTACTGCTGGGCCGCAAAGATCTGGTGGGCTACGCGTTGCTAAACAATAGTCCTCACGAAGACACCATTGGCCGGAGCCAGAAGGTGGGCAAGGAAGAAATCGTGGGTATGGTGAAGGCGCTGGAGGTTTACCTCAACGAGGATCATGAAGCGCTCAGTAAGGAATGGCAAGGGCGACTGGAGCTCATTTCCGCCAAGGTAACCACTCTTCCGACGGTGACCACTTCTTATTTCGTTCCGGACATGGCCAATCACGTTCCGCACATGGAAATTAAGTGGGATCCGCAGCGTGTCGAAATCACCGCGGATGGTGTTGAGAGTGCTTTACGAAAAGGGACGCCGTCGATCGTCCTTACCACCGGAGAACGCGCGGGAGCGTTGTCAATGAATTCGTTCATGCTGCAACCTGGGGAGGACAAAATCATTGCCGACAAGCTGTATGAAGTCTTGAAAGCCCATTCGGCATGAGGTTGGCGGATTCAGAGTCTGCTCAGAGGAGGATCGATGTCTGAGCAGGGACGAAGCAATGTGCGCTGGTTCCTGGTTTTCTGGCTATTTATATTGAGCGCGGTCTCGTTTCTGGATCGCGTGAACATATCGGTTGCGGCCAGCGCGATTGCGTCGGAATACCGCTTGAGCGACGTGCAGTTGGGATGGGTGTTCAGCGCCTTTCTTTGGGGCTATGCGATTTTCCAGACGTTCGGAGGATGGCTGGCGGACAAGCTGGGGCCGCGCCGAGTTTTGACGGCCGGGGTTGTGTGGTGGGGAATTTTCACGGCACTGACCGCGGCAGTTTCGCCTGCGCTGACCGGCGCGGTTTTCTTTTTCGTGACCGTGCGCTTCCTGCTGGGCGCAGGCGAAGCAATCATCTATCCCGCTTCGAACCAATTTGTTTCGCGATGGATTCCGACGCAGGAGCGGGGATTCGCGAACGGCTTGATCTTCGCGGGGGTAGGTGCGGGCGCGGGATCGGCGCCGGCGATCGTGACCTATATCATGGTGCACTACGGCTGGCGCTGGTCATTTTGGCTGAGTGCATTGCTGGGCTTGCTGGTGGGAGTGGTGTGGTATCTGGCGGCACGGGATAAGCCGGAAGAACACCCCAGGGTTTCGCCCGGCGAGCTTCAACATATCGAGACCGGAAGAACAGCCAGCGCTCCCGGCGCAGACTCCAAACCAGACGCTCTTCCTTGGAGCGTGATTCTGAAGAGCAAAGAAGTTTGGCTGGTTACCCTGAGCTATTTTTGCTTCGGGTATGTCGCTTGGATTTTCTTCAGCTGGTTTCACCGCTATCTTTTTAAGGTGCGAGGGCTTGATCTGAAATCGAGCGCGTTTTACAGCACGTTGCCACCGCTGGCAATGGTTGCGTGCAGCTTGCTGGGTGGCGTTATTAACGACAGGCTGACCAAAGCATACGGAAAGAGGGTGGGGCGCTGCGGGATTGCGGCGTTCGCTTTGATCCTGACAGCGGTTTTGTTGGTCTTGGGATCCCAAGCTGCGAGCGCTGAACTGGCCAGTATGGTACTTGCGGGTGGGGCGGGGGCACTATATCTGTCACAGAGCAGCTACTGGTCCGTCACCGCGGACATTGCCGGAGCGCGGGCTGGATCCACGTCCGGATTCATGAATATGGGAGCGCAACTGGGAGGCGGGGTGACCGCGATACTCACGCCGGTAATTGCGAACCATCTTGGTTGGACCTATCCGTTTCTGTTTGCTGCGGTGCTGAGCGCGCTCGGCGCGCTGGCGTGGCTGGCCGTTAATCCGCAAAGAACGCTGGAACGCGTTGCGCAAGCTTGCTTGTGAGTTCGGGCCATGCCGAATTCGAAATAAAATTGTTGTTCTGAAATATCAGGAGCCCAGCGGTGAATATCGAAAACGCAATCAGCAAAATCCATGAGATCGGCATTGTGCCGGTTGTTCGAGCCGCGAATCTGGACGAGGCGCGCCGGGCCGTCGATGCGATCTGCACCGGGGGCATATCGGTCATCGAAATCACCATGACGGTGCCGAACGCACCGGCGATGATTCAAGAATTGGTGAAGCATTACGGGGCAAGCGTGTTGACGGGCGCTGGGACCGTTACCACAGCGAAGCAAGCCGAAATTTGCCTGGACGCGGGCGCACAATTCCTGGTTAGCCCTGGATTGTCGCTTCCGGTGCTGCAGACCGCCGCGGCACGAGGCATTCTGGCAATTCCGGGAGCACTGACCCCAACGGAGGTTATGGCTGCTCTGGAAGCAGGAGCGCAGCTCATCAAAATTTTCCCCTGTGGCAGTGCGGGAGGCCCGAAGCACATCAAAGCTCTGAAGGCACCCTTTCCGGAAGCGCGGCTGATTCCCACTGGCGGAGTAAGCGTGAACAATGCAGCGGAATATTTGGCGGCAGGTTCCTTCGCACTGGGAGTCGGCGCGGACCTGGTGGACCTCGCTGCGATTCGGCGGAATGAGCCGGGCAAGATTGTCGATATGGCGAAAATCCTGATTGACAGCGTGAAACTGGCGCGCACAAGTAAGTTCTAGAACTTCTAGTATCGAGTAGTCAAATCTCCATTTCGGGACACTGACCCGTTGGCGTTGCTGGTTCATGGACGTAACAAGCGCGACAGACTGCGGCGCGGGCTTACTCCTGTAACCTATCCATTTACAGTGACTTGTAGACATTCCGTCGGCACGAAATGCCCAAACCGTTAACCGATACCGTTACGGTACACCCCCTGTTTCACTTCATGACACCCCCGTAATAGTACTGCAAACTTTTCTCAAGGGCTCTCTTGTTAGGTCAGGAGTCCGAACGGAGGTTTAGGAATCCCGATGCATACGAATGGCTCGCGTTTTATCCGGAATCAGGAAGTAGTGTCACGAAAGATCGAAGGGGAGCTGATCATTGTCCCCATCCGCAGTGGAGTGGGCGACCTGAACTCCCTGTACACGCTTAACCCAGTTGGATCTGTGCTGTGGGATTTCATGACCGAGGGGCATACGGTCGGGGAAATGGTCCAGCGGGTATGCGACGAATTCGAAGTGACGAAGACCCAGGCGGAGCGGGACATCGAAATGTTCCTCGATTCCTTGCTCGAGGAAAAATTGGTCTTGTCCGTGGCTTGATAGTTCGAAGAAAGAGAAAGACAGGTAAGCATTGCTAGAGATTGCAACATATGGTGACTTCTCCAGCTTGATCCACAAGCGCCAGAAGGGGCGGCGGATCCCGGCGGAGGTGTCGATTGAGGTGACGCACCGCTGCCCGCTGGAGTGCCAGCATTGTTACAACAACCTGCCGATGGGCGACAACAATGCCCGCAAACAGGAACTGACGCTGGAAGAACACGTGCGGCTTTTGGACGAATTGGTTGCGATGAATTGCCTTTGGATTCTCTATACCGGCGGAGAGATTTTTGCGCGCAAAGACTTTCTGGATATTTACACGGAGGCGAAAAAGCGCGGATTCATCATCACGCTGTTCACGAACGGGACCCTGATCACGCCTCGAATCGCCGACTACCTCGTGGAATACCGGCCATTCGGTATCGAAATTACGTTGTACGGCGCAACGCGCGAGACGTATGAAGCCCTCACGCAGATCCCTGGTTCCTTCGACCGGTGCATGCGGGGAATCCGCCTGCTGAAAGAACGGAATCTGCCCCTGACTCTGAAGACCGTTCCCACCAATATCAATTACCACGAAGTGTATGAGATGAAGCGGTTCGCCGAAGAAGAGATTGGAGTGGAGTTCAAATATGACGCCGCGATCAATCCGCGGACGGACTGCTCGCAAAGCCCGTTGGGGGTACGCCTGAGCCCGGAACAGGCCGTGACGCTGGACTTTCTGGACCCGGCTCGCAAAGCCGAGCACCGCAAGCTCGTGATGGAAGAGTTGGCGGAGGAGCCACGCGCGTTAGGAGAGCAAAGGTACCTGTGCGGCGGCGGAGAGCGGGGGTGCGCTGTCGATCCGAAGGGCGAACTCACAATTTGCCTGATTTCTCATCAAGACGGCTACAACATCCGCGAGGGAAGTTTCACCGAAGGGTGGTCGGGCAAACTGCTCGAAATCCGGAGGACCAAACGCCATCGAGAGACCATTTGCACGCATTGCCGGATTCACTCGCTCTGCAATATGTGTCCGGCGACCGCTGAACTGGAAACGGGCGACGCCGAAACACCGGTCCCGTTCCTCTGCGAAGTCGCACACCTGCGCGCGTTCGCGCTCGGCGTGGAAGTGCCCGAACACGGCGACTGCCCGTGCTGCGCCGGAGGGCTCGAACACAATTCGCTGATAGAAGCAGCAAGCCGATTGCAAAAGATTTCACCGAATTCCGCCCCAGCCATGCCGATACGTGGAAGCAATTCTCTTCTGCCGGTTCTACCAGTTTTGCAGGCCGGAAGAGGTTGCTCCGAAAGGAAATGTTCGGCCTGTGGAGACCACTGAGCTCCAGGATCCGGAAAGATAGATATGGGAACGGAAAACAACAAGAAACAGCAGGAGGGCGGCAAACCAGCTTATCAGCCGCCGTCGGTAGTACGCATTCATTTGCGTCCAGAAGAAGCAGTGTTGGGTCATTGCAAAACCTCCAGTGCCAGGGGACCGATCGGGTCTTCTTGCAGGCTTTCGTCATGTCCAACTCTGGGATCGTGAATTCGGAGATTCAAGTGTCGATGTTGGCCACTAGCTCAAATTCCTTGTCGCCAAACGCGAGCCGCTTCGCCCTGGGAATCGGTGGAGTGTCGATTGGAGCATGGTGCGAAAAAGGAATGTCCGTCGGCATCGACCCGGAACACCAGTCCTTTCTGTGCGCGGCACCGGCAGATTCCCCCTGCGACATTGAATTGGACGTCTACTGGTCGCCGCAGTTAGAGCTTCCGAAATCGACGCCGGCATTTGTCTCCGGAGGACTGTGGTCGGCTTATACGCACTCTTCGGGAACGAAGTTTTATTTTTACAGCTCGACTCTGGGAGCGATGCCATACAAGGCTGCCTGGTTCGACGAGAATTTTGAACGCGGCCACATTGTTCTGAATCGTTCCTGTTTTGTAAGCGATGACGCGGTGCTCCCGCTGGAGTATCCCATCGACGAACTGGCGATGATGCACCGTCTGGCTCTGGGCGAAGGAGTGGAAGTGCATGCCCTTGGTTTGGCGGATCGCGACGGAGCCGGCTACCTGTTTCTGGGGCATTCGGGCGCTGGGAAAAGCACGACGGCACGGCTTTGGATGGAACAGCCCGGCGTGCAACTGCTGAGCGACGACCGCATCATTCTTCGAAAGCACGACGGGAAATTCTGGATGTATGGAACGCCGTGGCATGGCGATGCCGGGGTTGCTTCCGCGGGCCGCGCTCCGCTCTCCGCCATATTTCTGCTGGAACAGGCGCCGACCAACGAACTTGCGCCAATCGCGACCTCGAAGGCCGCCGCCGAACTGTTCGCGCGTGCCTTTGTTCCGCATTACCTGAAAAGCGGAATTCATTTCACCTTGGATTTTCTGGATCAGATCACTCGCTCCGTGCCCTGTTCCATCCTGCGCTTCACGCCAACACAAGGCGCAGTGGAGGCGGTTCGATATGCGCGTGTCTGAGGTGCGGGTTCGCAGGGATTCCCGATTATTCGAAGAACTTTGCGCGGCGCTACTGCGGCGCGGAAACGCAGTGCAGTTTCAAGTGAATGGCCAGAGCATGACCCCCAACCTGATGGATGGAGACGAAGTGGTGGTTGCACCGGTGAGTGTGTCGGAATTGCGTCGTGGGGACGTGGTGCTTGCGGAAAATGCCGACGGGTTGCGCGTACATAGAATCGATTCACTGGACGCGAGTTCGGGAACCACCACATTGCGCAGTGACACGGGAGCGGCAAGCGATCCGCCTGTGTCGCGAGTGTTTGGAAGAGTCGTGGCACGGCGGCATGGGGCTGAAGAGCAACGTTTCACGGCAGTGCAGACACGCTTGGTTCATCCTTCGCGAACCCTGGCCCGGAGAATTGGTGCCGCGACGAAGATGCGACTGCGGCGGCTGGGGCTGCTGCTTACGGGAATTGTAGCGCTCGCGGTGGTGGGCAGTTTGTTTGTGGCTCCCACCGTTCAGGCGCAAAACGCAAATCTCGGGATCACTTCCTATACGGCCACACCCACACCCGTGCCGCCCGGGGCACAAATCACATACTCCATTTCCGTGAGCAATGCTGGTCCAAACACTGCCGCCAGGCCCGTCGTTACAACCAGCACACCAGCAAACACAACTTTTGTTTCCGCAACGCTCGTTAATAACACTGGCGGAAGCACTTGGACAGTGACGACGGAACCTCCCGTGGGCGGAACTGGGACGATTACCTTTACGCGAAACGCAAACATGACGAACGGCAGTACGGCTACGTTTTCGGTCGTTGTTCTGGTCACCGGAGCCGCACCGAACGGAACTCTGAGCGACACAGTAACCATCAGCTCGACCACGACCGATCCTACGCCCGGGAACAACACAGCTACAGCCTCCGTGACAGTGTCAGCAGCAGATCTTTCGGTGGCGCAAAGTGCGGCGCCGAACCCTGTGGTTTCGGGCGGAGATATCACTTACACAGAGAGCGTGACGAATAACGGCACGACTTCTTCGTACGGCGCGACTTTGACGCAGAGCACTCCGACGAATACGACGTTTGTGTCGGCGACACCTGCTACCGGGTGGACGTGCCCGACGACACCAGCCTTGGGCGGGACCGGGACGATTACCTGCACGGCAAGCGCAGCGATCGCGTCAGGGACGACGAGCACTGCGTTTTCGATTCTTGTGGCAGTGAATGCCGCGACGCCTGCGGGCACAAATATTACCAATACGTTGACAGTCAGCGAAACAGGTACAGATCCCACGCCCGGGAACAATACGGCAAGCACCACGGTGAGCGTGGCGCCTACGGATCTTTCGTTGACGCAAACCGCGTTGCCTGCTGTGGTTGCGCCGAGCACGAATTACGCCTATTCAGAAATTGTCGGTAATAACGGTCCGACGTATGCTGGCACCGGAACGATCACCGTTTCGACGCAGACTCCAACCAACGCAACCTATCAGTCCTATGCTGGGACGAATTGGACATGCACGACTCCTGCCCTGGGCAGCAGCGGCTCCATTCTGTGTACGTACAACGCGGCGCTGGCCAATGGCGCTACTGGCAGCGCGCTCACCCTGACGATGCAAGTTGCTGCGGCTACGACCTCCGGCACGGTTATTCAAAATTCCGCGACCGTTGCCGATACTGCGTTCACTGACCCATACCCGTCCAATAATACGAGCACCAGTTCTATCACTGTCGAGCCAGCCGGCACCGCCGATCTGGCGCTCATAGAAACTGTCTCTCCGGACACTGTTGCCGCAGGCACGAACTACGTCTACACGGAAACAGTCACCGACAACGGCCCAACCGCTGCTACGACCGGGACGATCTCTGTTTCAACGCAAACCCCGCCGAACACAACCTATCAAGCTTCGGCCGGAACCAATTGGACCTGCACCACACCTGCCGTGGGCGCCACCGGAAACATCGTCTGTACCTACAACGCTGCGCTGGCAGTCAGCGGCATTGCGAGTGCATTAACCATCACGGTGGAAGTGAATGCCGGAACAGCATCTGGCACGGTCATTCAAAACTCCGCCACGGTCGCAAATTCGGCTCTGACGGATCCGATTTCATCCAACAACACCAGCGCAACCACGGTAACGGTTGAAGCCGCGGGCACCGCCGATCTTCAGCTCACGCAAGTGGCCTCGGCCTCCGCTGTCGCCGCAGGGGACAATTACGTTTACACCGAAACGGTGATTGATAACGGTCCAACGGCCGCAGCGACCGGGACCATCACCGTTTATTTGCAAACGCCTGCGAACACGAATTTTCAAGGTGATGCGGGAACAAATTGGACCTGTACCGCTCCGGCCGTTGAAGGCAGCGGACCCGTCATTTGCACGTACAACGCCGCGCTGGCCAGCGGCGCGACTGCCAATGCGCTGACTGTCACTTTTCAGGTGAGCAGCGGTATTGCCGCTGGTACCACCATTCAATCGTCCGCTACGGTTACGAATTCCACGCTCGTCGATCCTATTCCCGCGAACAACACCAGCATCACGTCCATAGTTGTTGAGCCTACGACCAGCTCGGACCTGGGTCTGTCCATGTCTGTTGCGCCGACGCCGGTGTTCATCTCTTCGAATCTCACATACATCATCCAGGTTCAGAACCTCGGGCAACTGAGCGCGCCCGTTACGTCAAACGTTCTGACTGACACGCTGCCAGCCAGTGTTACCTTTGTTTCCGTTAGCGCTTCCTCAGGATGGTCCTGTACCGGCACGACAACCGTTTCCTGCTCCATCACAACGCCGATGGCGATGGGCGCGACCGCTTCGATCGCGATTACCGTAACAGCTCCCACCACCGCGACTACACTCACGAATACTGCGACGGTCGCTCTTTCTGGCGATCCAAATTCCGCGAACAACTCGGCGACTGCTTACACGGTTGTTCAGCCACTGGTCTGCGCCACACCTGGAAAAGACGGTGCCGGCGGCACATTGACCGGCGTGGTGAACGCTTACTATCCACCGTCGACAGCCGGGACCCTGGCCGTCGGAGCCACTTCCGTTGCGCTGAGTGCCGCGGCGGCAGGCGGCGCTCAAAAAGCGATTGCGGTTGGCGATCTGTTGTTGATCATCCAAATGCAAGCGGCGGCGATTAATAGCACGAACACGAGTTCTTATGGCGATGGCTTGCCCGGCGACCCGGCGTCCGGTTCCACGAACGCGGGAAGCAGCGGGTACTTTGAATTTGTCACGGCAACGAGCGCGGTGCCTGTTACGGGTGGCACTTTAACATTCACTGGGTCCGGCGCGAATGGCGGATTGCTGAACGCGTATGTTTTCAATGCGTATTCGGCAACGCAGGGGCAACAGACTTATCAGGTGATTCGTGTTCCCCAATACAGATCGGCAACGCTGAGTTCCGCGCTGGTGCCGCTGGCATGGAATGGATCTGTGGGTGGGGTGCTAGCGATTGACGTGTCTTCGCAACTCACCTTGGGTGGGACGGTCGCGGCCGACGCGTTGGGCTTTCGCGGCGGGGGTGGGAGAAGCCTCGCGGGTGGCGCTGGAGCCAGCACCGATTACCTGACGTTGGCAACCAACGCTGCGAACGCGTCGAAGGGTGAAGGAATTGCGGGCACGCCTCGCTACCTTGCGCCGGCAACGATCACAACGACTACGACCGCTACAGATACCACTGTGGAAGGATTTCCTAACGGGAGTTATGCCCGTGGCGCACCCGCCAACGCCGGGGGCGGTGGTACGGACGGCCATCCGGTAAACAATGATTACAACTCCGGCGGCGGCGCAGGTGCCAATGGCGGGGTTGGCGGGCTTGGCGGCTACGGCTGGAACAGTTTTACGGCGCTCAACTCGACGGACGGCGGGTTCGGTGGTGCAGCATTCCCTGCATCAACCAGCGCTCTGGTCATGGGCGGTGCGGGAGGCGCGGGCACGACCAACAATGGATCCTATTACATAACGGCCACGAACCACGCCGCGGATTGTGGCACCACGTGCACTGGAATTTATAGCAGCGGTGGCGCAGGTGGCGGCATCGTCATCGTGCACACGGGTTCTGTCGTCGGCACCGGATCCATAACATCGAACGGCCAATCCACTCTGAACACGGACAACGACAGTACCGGTGGCGGCGGAGCCGGTGGTTCCATTCTCTTCTTTGCCAACAGCGGCCCACTGAGCGGGCTCACAGTTAGCGCCAATGGCGGATCGGCAGGCAATGCATGGCCCGAAGAATCTCCAGGTGGTTTTCCTGGCCAGCGTCACGGCCCCGGCGGTGGCGGCGGTGGCGGCGTCATTCTTTTGTCGGGTACACCGACAGCGAGCAGCGTTTCGGGTGGCAGCAACGGATACACCGATACGGTACAAGACTCCTACGGCGCAACGCCCGGTCAACCCGGTTTTATCCTGACGACAAACGTAATTACGGAGACACCCGGAACGCAAGCGGGCGCTTATTGCGCGGGAGCCGATCTGGCGGTCACGAATTCCGGAAGTCCGCAAGTTGTCGCGCCGGGTGGAAACATCACCTATACGCAAACAATATCGAACAATGGGCCGCTTGATGCGGTCAACGTGGTTTTCAGCGAAGGGATCCCTGCAAACACAGTTTTTGAGTCCATCAGCAACGTTGCAGGATGGACTTGCGCTACGCCAGCTGTAGGGGGAACCGGAACAATATCTTGCACGAACCCGGACTTCGCGAATGGGGGAAACGTCAGCTTCACCGTGGTGGTGCAAGTTGGCAATGGTACAACCAGTGGGACGCAAATCGTCGATGTCGACAACGTTACTTCCGGCACCAACGATCCGAACCTGGTCAACAACACTGCGACCGTCGTCACGACGGTTGGCACCGCGACACAAGCGGACCTCGCTGTAACCAATACGGCGTCGTCGCCGACGGTCCTTGCCGGATCTAATTTCACGATGACGGCGGTGGTGACCAACAATGGTCCCGGGACGGCTTCCGGTCTAGTGTTCACGGAAAACACGGCGAGCAACAGCGCGGCCACGGTGAACGCTACATTCGTTTCTCTGGTGGTGCCTAGCGGATGGGCTTGCAGCACTCCTACCACCGGTGGGACCGGCACGATCACGTGCACCATCGCGTTCTTGGCTTCTGCCGGCACTGCCACGTTCCCGATCGTCATGAATGTGCCATCTGGTGCGGCGTCTGGAACCGTTCTTTTGGGCGCCGCCAACATCGCTGCGTCCACACCCGATCCGAACGCAGGAAATAATGCGGCGATAGCAACGACGATTGTGGCTACGACGGGCCAAGCTGATCTTGCGGTGACGAGTTCGGGATTGCCAAATCCGGTGACCCCCGGCAACAACATCACGTATACGCAATCTATTACCAACAATGGACCGACGGCCATCACGGCCTCTGGAACTACCACTGTTACTTTTACCGACGCTATTCCGGCAAACACAACGCTGGGAGCGGCGTTCACCGCGCCCACGGGATGGACGTGCAACACGATTGCCGTCGGTGCTACCGGCACGCTGACTTGCACTTTGAATTCGGGCCAGACGCTTGCGGTCGGGGCGGTCGTGAATTTCCCAATCGTGGTGAAGGTGAACGCGGGTACGGTTTCCGGCACCAACATTACGAATTCTCCGAACATCGCGAGTTCGTTGAGTGACCCGAATACGGCTAACAATACAACGACGGTAACAACGCTGGTCGCGTCTCCGACGCAAGCGGACGTAAGCATCCTGAAGACGGCTGCGCCAGAACCAGTCAACGTAGGGACAAATCTGGCGTACACGCTGACGATCAAGAATGGCGGGCCTGCTGTGGCGCAGAACGTTGTAGTGAATGATCCGCTGCCAGCGCAGGTAACGTACACCTCATCGTTGACCACGGCCGGCACATGCACCTATACGGTGGCCACAACAACGGTGAATTGCAACCTGGGAAGCCTCGGGGTGGGAAGCACGGTGGTGGTCACAATCAATGTGACCGCTGCCACTTACAGTTCGCTTACGCTTTCGACGAATACGGCGACCGTGAGTTCTTCTACTTCCGATCCGAACTCAGGCAATAATACATCCACTTCGATCTCTACCATCCAGGCGTCGACCGCTGTGGATGTTTCCTCGTTCAATGCGTATGCGGAGCCCGACAACACGGTGCGGCTGGTATGGCATACACAGGAAGAGTCTCGGAATCTCGGGTTCCACATATATCGGGAAGACGGACTAGGCCGCCATCGCGTGAACTCTGCGCTGATCGCCGGATCTGCATTGATCTTGCGCGGTTCCAGACCGCAGCATGCCGCCAAAACGTATGCGGCGATTGATTTTCAGCCAGCGCCTAGTGCGGTCTACTACCTGGAAGATGTGGACATAAATGGCACGCGGACGCTGCACGGCCCGGTTTACACGGAAGCCGCTTCCACAGAGCAAATGCAGGCGCAGGGTGTGGCGGCGATGCAGGTTTCTCCTTCGCTCGCAAAACTGTATGCGAGCGCAAGTCCGAGCGTAGTGAGTGGTTCGGCCCACGCCGCATTCCGTCTGCCGCAGCCCGTGCAACCGCAGCCCATCCGGCCAGTGGTCCCGACAGGGATTCAGTTGTTTAACGCAGCGGATCATGCGGCGGTCAAAATTTCGGTGGACCAGGAGGGCTGGTACCACATTCCGTTTTCGCAGTTGTTCTCGGCAGGTCTGACTCCAAACACCCAACTGAGTTCGCTGCATCTTTATGCGGAAGGAGTGGAGCAGCCAATCCTGTTGGTTGGCCACACCTCGGGGACGCCGTCGCCAACCGATGCCATCGAGTTTTATGGCACAGGGATTGACACGCCGTTCTCAGCGGATCGGGTCTACTGGCTGGTTGCCGAAGGTTTCGGTGGCAAGCGCATTCTCAGTGCTTCCGGCACGCCTTCGGAGGCTCCAGGCGGCGGGAGTTTCCCGTACACGGTCACGCTGGAGGACCGCACCGTTTATTTCACAGCGTTGCTCAATGGCGAGAATAGCGACAACTTTTTTGGCGCGGTTGTTACTTCCGAGCCCGTAGATCAGACGCTGAATGTCCTCCACCGGGACACGACTTCCTTGCAGCCTCTGATTTTGACGCTTGCGCTTCAAGGTGTAACGGACGCGCAGCAACACGCTGTGACTGTGCAATTCAACGGCTCGACAGTGGGCACGCTGAATTTCTACGGGCAGATCCTTGATTTGCAATCCTTCCCGGTCGATTCATCGTTGGTGGTCGATGGGATCAACACGGTTACGCTCACGGCTCTCGACGGAGACAACGACGTCAGCGCAGTGCAATCGATCCAGTTGCAGTATATGCACACATACGCGGCGGATTCGGATTGGCTGAAAGCCACGGCTGCTTCCGGAACGGATGTACATATTTCCGGCTTCTCCAATTCTCAAGTTCGCGTTTTTGACATTACGAATCCACTGAACATTTTTGAACTGAACGCGAAGGTTGCGCCGGAATCGGATTCCTACGGCGTCAGCGCGGCGGTGCCGGCATCCGGGAGTGGCGGGCGCACACTGCTCGCGCTGGCGGCGGATACGCAGTCTTCTCCCGTGGCCATCGTGCCGCACACGCCGACGTTGCTGGATCAGGAGCGCTCGGGTGCGGACATCGTGATGATCACATATCCGAATTTCGCGTCGCATCTGACGCCATTAGTGAAACTGCGGGAATCGCAGGGCCATACCGTGCAGGTTGTTACTACCGAGCAGATATTTGACGACTACAACTACGGAGAACGCAGCCCGTTCGCGGTGCGCAGCTTTTTGCAGAACGCTGTGGGCCGGTGGCAGCGAAAACCGCATGCGGTGCTGCTGGTTGGCGACGCGTCTATGGATCCCAGGAATTATCTGGGCTTTGGGGACTTCGATTTTGTGCCAACGCGAATTATTGAGACCACTGCAATGAAGACGGCTTCCGACGACTGGTTCACGGACTTTGTGCAGAACGGTTACGCCACGATCGCAACGGGGCGTTTGCCGGCGCGCACGACTTCGGACGTGGATCTGATGGTTTCGAAGATCGTGGGATATGAGCAGGGCACATACGCCGGTTCCTGGAATTCGCAGGCAGTCCTGATCGCAGACCAAAACGTTGACGCGAACTTTACTTCCGCGGCGACTTCAGCAGCATCCGCGTTGCCTTCCTCCCTGCAGACGTCGCAGATCCTTGCCGATGGGGCTGACCCTTCGACGGTCCACACGCAGATTCTTGAGGCCCTCAACAATGGCGCCTTGCTTGTGGATTACAGCGGGCACGGCGCGGAACAACAGTGGTCGTTTGTCGATCTGTTTGACAACACGGATGTCGCAACGCTTTCCAATGGCGGACGGCTGCCGGTGTACCTGCTGATCGATTGTCTGAACGGTTTGTTCCAGGACGTTTACGCCCAGAGCCTGGCGAAGGCCTTAATCCTTGCTCCGAATGGCGGCGGGGTTGCGGTATGGGCTTCTTCAGGATTCACGAATGAGCCGCCGCAGGATTCCATGAACCTTGCATTGTTGCAGCAACTGGCTGCGTATCCCAACGATCCGTTGGGGCTTTTGATCCTGCACGCCAAGAACGGAACAACTGACAACGATGTCCGGCGCACTTGGGTCTTGTTGGGAGATCCAAGCATGAAGTTGCATTTCGGAGTTTCCGATTCTTCGACGGCGGCTACAAAGAAAGTTTCGGCCCCATCCACACCGGGGATTGCGGTGAACAAGTGTCCGCATGGGACCACTTGTGGCAAGGAGAAGTGATGAACAGGAAAATGGCTCGCGTGCTGTTCGGGGTGACATTAGCGGTGTTCACCTGCAAGACGACGATCGCTCAGACAGCGCAGCAGACGGCCGCGCTGGGCCTGATAGCAAAGAGCTCCGGAGGAAAGATCGGAGACGCGGCGGCGGCGGAAGGATCATCGATTTATTCTGGCGACTACCTCTCCACGTCGAACGATGGATCGCTGCTGGTGCGCATGGGCGCGCTTTCACTGGAATTGCAAGGTTCCACAGGCGCGCACATTTACCGCGCACCATATGGTGCGGTGGTGGAACTGAACAGGGGAACGGTGGTCTACACGACGCCGGGCAATGGACAGAATCTGGTGATCGTCGCATCCGATGTGCGTGTTACGCCGGTTCTCACCAGTTCGGATCTGGGGCGAGTCACTCAGGATGATCCCTGCAATGTGACGGTATATAGCGAGCGGGGACAAGTAAACGTTCAAGTGGGTTCGGAAAACAAATTGGTGGACCCGAATAAGGCTTACCGAGTGCGCGCCGAAAATGAAATTACCTATCGCAAGTATCTTTCACCAGACGCCAACGATTACCACAAATATCATGAGCATAATCCGTGTGCGCCGGTGGAAATGGCCCATGGGCATCCTCCAGTCGCCCCCGGCCAAAGCCGTTTCCTATTGGTGACGGCAGCTTTTCTGGGGACGGGCACGGGTATTGGCGTCTGGAAGGCGCTGGAGAGCCCAGACCGTCCTTGAATTTGTTTTCGCGAATTTGGTTTAAATAAAAGACGAGGTGCCTCAACCAGCCGGGGCACCTGTTTTTTTTGTGGTGAAATTAGCGGTTACCTTATCAGTTAGGATCCAAGACAGAGGGATTCTTACTTCGCAGACTCCGTTCAGAATGACGGAGTGTTGGTGGTGTGAATGTCAAAAACGGCCGGTCTTGGGAAGCGGTTCGGATCAGCTGTGTCCGCCAGTGAGTTCGCGGACGATGGAGCCGACGAAATTTCTGGCGTCGCCGAATAGCATCAGGGTTTTGTCCAAATAATAGAGAGGGTTGTCGATTCCCGCGAAACCGGCAGCCATACTGCGCTTGATAACCATGACAGTGTGAGCCTTATCCACGTCCAGAATGGGCATGCCGTAGATGGGACTGCTTTTGTCCTCACGGGCCGCGGGATTGGTTACGTCGTTTGCCCCGATGATCAGCGCAACGTCGGTCTGGGGGAAATCTCCGTTGATGTCGTCCATCTCCAAGAGTTTGTCATAGGGAATATCGGCTTCGGCCAACAGGACGTTCATGTGACCGGGCATGCGACCAGCGACGGGGTGAATGCCAAACTTCACATCGATTCCTTTTTTGGTGAGGGCATCGTAAAGTTCGCGCACCTTGTGCTGCGCTTGAGCAACCGCCATGCCGTATCCCGGGACGATCACCACTTTGCTGGCTGCCGCCAAAATTCCGGCGGCCTCTTCCGGCGAAGCGCTGCGCACGGGCCGGGCTTCCGTTTTTCCGCCGGCTGTTGGTTGCTCCTGGCCAAACGCTCCGAACAAAACGTTGGTGAACGAACGGTTCATCGCTTTGGACATGTTGACGGAGAGGATGAAGCCGGATGCGCCGTCGAGCGCACCAGCGATGATGAGCAGTTTGCTACCTAGCACAAATCCCATCGCGGCGGCTGACAGCCCGGCGTAGGAGTTCAAGAGCGAGATCACCGTTGGCATATCCGCGCCACCTATGGGAATGATCATCATTACGCCGAATATCAGTGGAATGAAGATCATCAAGGGGAACAAAAACATTTTGGTGGGATCGCGGACAAGCATGACGGCGATTACGATCGCTATCGCCAGCATTCCCAGGTTGACGATGTTCTGGCCTTTGTACGTGATGGGCCGCTGCGGCAGGATTTCCTGTAGCTTTCCGGCTGCCATCAAGCTGCCGGTGAAGGTGAGTGCGCCGAGAATGACTTCTAAGGACAGCACGCTCATCATGAACTTCGACACATCGGGGGCGCGCAGATAAAACTCTGCGGTACCGACAAGGGTTACGCAAAGCGCGCCGAAAGCGTGGCTCAGGGCAGTTCGCTGCGGCACCGCTGTCATGGCGACTTTGCCTAATGGCACGCCGATGATAGTGCCCAACACAAGGCCGATGGCGACCCAGCGGTAGGTCAAGCCGTGATGAAGCAATGTGCCGACGACGGCAAGGAACATGCCGATCTCGCCGGCCCACACGCCGCGCCGCGCGGTCGCCGGGGAACTCAGCCACTTGAGAGAAAGAATGAAGAGAGCCGTTGCGATGAGGTAAGTGACTTCGATGAGAGTGTCTTGTGGAATCATGAGGTCACGGCTTCCTGGGGCCGCTGGCTTTGAACATTTTGAGCATGCGGTCGGTGATGATGAAGCCGCCGACGATGTTGCTGGTGGCCGCGACGATGGCGATGGTTCCCAAAACGATGGCGAGCCTCGATTTTCCTTCGCCCGCGAGGATGATGGCCCCGACCACGGCGATGGCGTCCAACGCGTTGGTCAGAGACATGAGCGGCGTGTGCAAAAGCGGCGAGACTCGGCGGATCACTTCGAATCCAATGAATGCCGCCAGCATGAACACGTACAATCCCGTCAGAAGATCCAGCTTCATCAGGCGCCTCCTCCGGCCGGTGCGGATTGCAGCGCCGGCAAGCCGAAAAATTCACGCACACGCGCGTTTACGACTTCGCCGTCTTGCGTGACCAGCGTTTCGCGGATGATTTCGTCCTTGAGATCCAATTGCAGTTTGCCTTCTTTGACCAGGTGCTGCAGGAAGGCGCTCAAATTTCGCGCGTAGAGTGCGCTGGCGTGATAAGGGACCGTGGCCGCGAGGTTGAACTCGCCGATGATGGTGACGTTGTGCTCGACGATGATCTGGTCAGGCTTTGTCAGTTCGCAATTGCCGCCGCGTTCTGCCGCAAGATCGACAATCACGGAGCCGGGCGCCATTTTCTCTACCATATCCTTGGTGACAAGCACGGGGGACTTTTTGCCTGGAATTACCGCGGCGGTGATGACGACGTCGCTTTCGGCAATCGTTTTGCCGAGCAGTTCGCGCTGTTTCTGGTAAAAAGTTTCGTCCTGCGCTTTACCGTAACCGCGTGCGTCTTGCGCATCCTTGGCCTCGATGGGCAATTCCACAAACCGGCCGCCCAAGCTCTGCACTTGTTCTTTTGCGGCGGGTCGCATGTCGTAAGCAGAGGCCACGGCGCCGAGGCGGCGGGCAGTAGCAATGGCTTGCAAGCCAGCCACGCCCGCTCCGATGATCAGCACTCGTGCAGGCGCGATTGTTCCCGCAGCTGTGGTGAGCATCGGAAACATACGCGGCAGGGTGTTGGCGGCCAGGACAACGGCTTTGTAGCCGCAGATTGTGGCCATTGATGACAATGCGTCCATGCTCTGAGCGCGTGTGGTGCGAGGCATGAGTTCGACGGAAAAGGACATGACGCCGCGGTCGGCAAGTTCCTGCAAGGTCTTTATAGTTCCCAGCGGGCGGACGAAACCCAGAATCAACTGGCCCTTCCTCATCAACGGAATGTCCTCGCTGCCGGTTTGGTCGTTTGCGCCGTGGACCAGGAACTGAACGATGATGTCGGCGGTTTTGAAAATTTCCTCGCGATTCGCGATCAGACGCGCACCTTTTGCCTCGTAGTCAGCGTCTGGGTAACCAGCGGCGATTCCCGCTCCGGTTTCCACGACGATTTCCAGGCCGGATTTTTTCAGGTTGGGAATTACAGCGGGCACCAGGGCCACGCGGCGTTCCTTTGGATAAATTTCTTTGGGCACACCGACGATCATGTACCCTCCTTCCTCAATTGTGACGGGTTCGGTTGCATGGTTGTTTCAGCATTGATGCCAAGATTGATGACGAATTCTTCGAGACGGCTCGGGACGGTCCTGTTGGCGTGCGCTTGCCGTAGTGTACGGTGGTTCATTCTTTATGCGCTTTCGGAATCGAGGGAGGAGCGATGGACCCTCTTGAAGCAAGGCAGTCATGCGTTCCACGAGCTTCGCATGAACAGCGACATCTTGAAGTGACAATGGATTTTAGCCCCAATGTCCTGTTGGCTACAAGCAGGAGCTTGCGGCATGGCAGCTTGAGGCCTCTTTATTTCATTTGTTCGTAGACTGCTCGCGCATCGCGCAGCTTCTTCAAAACACTTTGCTTTTCGGTTGGGGAGTTCCAGTCGGGATATTGGTCGGTGATTTCGATGGTGCGGTCGATCCAAGCTTTGAAATAATTTGCGTCTTCCTTGGAAAAGGCGCGCTTGCCCGCGATCGTGACGTAGACCGGACTGGTTGTTGCATATGCGTACTTGTCCATCACCGGGGCCTGCGGGCTATCGCTCCAAGCGCGCAAGACGCACCATCCACTTTCGCTGAGCGGAACCGATCCGGAGGAATCTGCGGAATCGCGTGCGGCCGGGAGCGCCAGAGTCCGAACTACTTTGCCGTTGCAGACGACTTCGAGATGATCGACGGGCACGATGGAGCGCAACTTGGCTGTGAAGGGAACTGCGGATTGCGGAGCATCGAACTTCAGTTCGGCACCCACCATTTCTTCACCGAGGTGGAATTCGAGCAGCGGGCCATTAGTCGCGAAGGTTCTGCCATTCTTCAGTGCGGCCAGCCAAGCGTCGATGTTCATGGGCCAACCCTGCATCCACACATAAACGCGATCGAAACCAACCTGGCCGCGAATGGGAGCGGCATAGTCTGTGGTCGCATCGGTACCGCCGCCGGCTGGGAGTTTGAAACCGAGGTCGAGAAGCCTGTACCAGACCGCGGCAGTGGATTTGTGATCGCTGAAACCAACGATTTCCATGTAGTCCAGTTTCCCGAGGGCGACGTCTACGGGCAATTCATCGGTGATTTGTTGCGTAGGTTTGGCAAATGGATCCGGCGTTCCATCAAATGGATGGACGGCCCCTACAAGGGCGCCCTGAGCGTGGGCCATGTCGTAGACATCGGCATTCATTGGATACAAACTTACCGCGGCTGTGTTCGGGTAACCTGCATAGCCCGGTAGGAGGAGATGATCCTTCAAATGTAGAATGCCGCGATGACCCCAATAGCTGGTGTGGAATTCCTGGCCTTGCACGATCAAGACGTCAGGATCGCCATTCTGATAATTGTTAAAATTCACAAAAGGCATGTCTGGAAAGCGCTGCTCTTTATTTACCGTCAGCTCATGAATGATTTTCAGGCCTTCAGCTTCGCCTTGCTCCACGAGATGCGTTGCATCGTTGCGGTAGGTTCCACCGTAATTCATGTGCACGTGAAGGTCGGAAGCCACCCAGGTTCCATGCTCGGGGGTAAAGCCAAGTGGCTCTAACGTGGCTTCGACTTCGTTGATCTTGCCGGCGATAACATCAACCTGCTTTCGGAACGGTTTCACTTCGAATCCGCCCATAACCTGCACGGTATAAGTTCCAGCAGGGAGATCGAGGTGGACCGTGCCTTGTTCGTCGGTGTAGAAATAATGATTTTCGAATGGCTGTTGTCTTGGGTCAAAACCGTCATCGGCGTGGATCCATGTATCGTCTGGAGCGTAAAAGTGTCTGGAGGCATCGATGACGGAAACACGCGACTGTGGCGTGGAAGTATTGCCGACACTGACCAGCAGGCGATATCGCGGACGCAGGTAAGCACGGTGCGCAATCTCCAGTTGGCGTTCCTGTTCTCCACCAAGGTTCTGCCACTGGATTGTTGTCGAGCCTTCTCTGTTTGAGATGAAAGCGATGGCGTTGCCATCCGGCGACCAGCGAACATTGGTTTGATCCCACTCCGCATAGGTGAGAGGAAAAGCATCGCCACCGTGCGACGGCATGAGCCAGAGGTTATGCCACTGCCTGCCGAGATACGAGCTGTAAATCATGCGCGAGCCATCGGGCGAAAAATCCGGACGCGCTTTCCAGCTGGTCTCTTCGTAGTGAACCTCCCGGGCTTCCGCGCCAGGCTCAGCTTTCATGCGCCAGAAACCGCCGGTGCCATAGATGTGGCCCTTGTTGGAGACAAACAGAATTTCTTTTCCATCGTGGGCCCAGACGGGATTGATCTCCATGTCGTAAGCGCCGTAGTAGTACCGGGGAAGGGGACTTTTCGTTTCACCCGTAAGCCGGGCGATATTTTTCAGCTCGCCATTCGCAAAATCGGCTACGAATATGTGGAAGCGGTGATTGTATTGTGTCGAAACCCAGGCGATCTTTTTTCCATCGGGAGACCAGCGAGGTTCCACGTTAACTGCACCGCCGGTTGTCAATTGCCTGGTCTTGCCGTTCGGCAAGTCGAGGAGCCACAATTCCATGGCGTCTTTCTGGTAGGAGACGTACACGACGTTTGTCCCATCCGGTGACCAGTCCGGTTGGTAGTCGTATCCAGCGCCGTCGGTGAGCTGCAGTGCTTCTTCGGAATCCAGCTTTTGTCTCCACAGGGAACCCGCCATGGAATAGATCAACTCGTGTGAGTTTGGTCCCCAGCTCAAGCTGCTTGGGCCGTTGGTAAGTTGCGGCAGATACAATTCGCGGTAGTAGTAAGGGTGTGGCTCATCGATCTGGGAGAGGACGGTGCGGCGCTGCGCGGCTGCGGGAATTGAAGTGATTGCAAGAGTGATGCAAGCGAACGCCATCCGTGGTTTCAACGTGTCCTCCGCAAGTCCGCATCGTACGTCAAAACACGCAGGGAATCAGCAACACTGGGAACATGCATGATGTTGAATGGTGCGAAGGGGCTAATTCTAGGCTAGCCCCGCCTTCGTCAGCGGCATCTCTCGTACGCGTTTGCCGGTGGCGGCAAAAATGGCGTTGTAGATGGCCGGGGCCATGGGTGGCAAACCGGGCTCACCAACGCCGGCAGGGGGTGCTTCGCTGTTCACAATATGGATGTTGGTTTCGCGGGGAGAGACGTTCATACGCGCGACCTGGAAAGTGTCAAAGTTCGACTGGTCGATCACGCCATTGGTGGCGGAAATTTCACCGTAGAAGGCGATGCTTGTGCCCATGACCGCCGCGCCTTCGAACTGCTGCTTCACGATGGTGGGATTCACGATGGTGCCGGCGTCCACTGCGGTATCGACGCGACGAATGTGTACTTGCGAGTCTTTTACTTCGACTTGTACGACAGTGGCGACATAGGTCAGGAAGCTGCGGTGGGTTGCGATGCCCATTCCAAACCCGTTGCCAAATTTTTGTTTGCCCCAGCTGGATTTTTCCGCGGCAATCTGGACTACCCGTCGGAATCGCGTGATATCGATGGGATATTTTTCGTAGTCGCCATCGTAATTGGTGTAATCCTTCGGAAGCTCGGATTTGGGCATGATGCGGTCCGGACCCAAGAGCGCTAACACATATTCGACAGGATCTTTTCCCGCGGCGTTGGCCAATTCACAGACAAAGGAGTGGACTCCGTAGGCGTGATAAATATTGGCCACGGAGCGGAGCCAGCCGATGCGCGTGTGCGCGGGCGCCGGACCGTTTTCCGCTCGTTGGTTCGGCAGCGCGAAGGGAATATCGCTGAAGCCGAGACCAATTTCCCCAGCGTCGGCATACTGTGCCGATGCGTCGAAGGTGGAAGCAATGGGAGGAAAGACGCTGCGTTGCAGCCATGCTTCTGGTTTACCATCGGATCCGAGACAAGCCTTGAAATACATGGCGGCGACGGAATGGAACGAATCAAATTTGATGTCGTCTTCGCGGCTCCAGACGACTTTCACGGGCTTGCCGGTTTTCTTGGAGAGCACCGCCGCTTCCACGGCGAAATCCGGAAACGATTTACGTCCGAAGCCGCCGCCGAGCAGGGTAACGTGCACGGTGACATCTTCCTTCTTCGCGCCAACTGCGGCGGCAATCGCATCTTGGGCGCCCTGGGGATTCTGCGTGGGGGCCCATGCTTCCACTTTTCCATCGCGATAGATGGCCAGGGCCGCGGGTGGTTCCATCGCGGCGTGGGCGAGCATGGGGGCGTAATACTCCGCCTCAACGATTTTTCCACCGTTTGCAAACGCATGGTCCACGTTGCCGTTTTCACGCACGACTTTACAGGGCTTGCGCGCGGTCGCTTCCAGATCTTTGCGGAAGGGCCCGGAGTTCCAGACGGCGTGTTCACTCTTGGTCCATTCGACTTTTAGTTTCTTTTTGCCCTGGAACGCCGCATACGTGTTATCCGCGAGCACGGCCACGCCACCGAGAGGCTGCATGGTGACAGGCGGCTTGAAAGGCTCGAGAGTTGCGGTTTGCTTTACACCCGGCACTTTCAGGGTGACCGAATCGTCCACGCTCTCTACGGTGCTGCCGAAGACCGGCGGGTGCGCAACTGACGCGTAAAGCATGCCTTCGACGTATACGTCCTGACCATAGGTGGCTTTGCCGCTCACCATGTCTTTCAAATCGTAAGTGGGCGCGGGCTTTCCGATGTAGCACCATTCGCTGCGCGTCTTTAGTTTCACTTCTTCTTTTTTGGGCACCGGCAGTTTGCCCGCGGCGGCCGCCAGTTCGCCGTAGCCGAGTTTCTTTCCGCTGGCTTTGTGCATTACGGTGCTGGCTTCTGTTGTGCACTCTGTCTCGGGAACGCCCCAGGTTTGCGCCGCCGCGCGCACAAGCATCAGCCGTGCGCTTCCGCCAGCCTCGCGCAGAGGTTCGAAGAAGCTCACTACGGAGTGTGATCCGTCCGTGTCTTGATCGCCGTATTTCGCATCTCCCGTTGCTTGCACGACTTTCACGCGATTCCAGTCCGCATCCAATTCATCGGCGACAATGCGCGGCAAGCCGGTGCGATTCCCGCTCCCCATTTCCGAGCGATGGCAGACGATGTACACGCTGCCGTCGGTGTCGACGGCGACGTAGACGTTGGGCTGCAACGGGGCCTTGGACATGGGATTATTGGTGATGCCAACAGTGCCGGCCGAGAGGAGTTTCGGCAGGATTTGCGCGCCCAACACCAAAGCGCCCGCTCCGACTATGCCTTTGAGAAAACCACGACGGCTTACGTTTTCTATCTGGATCATGAGCTCACCTTCGGCAATCGACGAAAATGCGCTTAATTCCGTCCATAGCTGCACTCTATCCTACCCAATTTCCAATTCCTTGCAACCTTGTGCGCTGCGCTGCATACTGCTTTCCCGCAGTTTGGAAGGAATCCATTCATGAAGCGCGAATATCATCGCTGGTACTCTCCGCGTCTGGGCATCGAACTTGGGGTTGTGGTCTACGGGCACTGGGGTCCGCCGCTGCTCGGATTTCCAACCAGCGCGGGGGATGAATGGGAACTGGAAGGGCAGGGCATGATCGGGGCGCTGGCGGATTTCATCAATGCGGGCCGCGTGAAGGTGTACAGCGTGAATTCGATCAACGGGCTCAGCTTTTATAACAAAGGGGCGCACCCGTTTCATCGGAGCTATGTGCAGTCCGTGTTCGACGGTTACCTGCGCGAGGAAGTGGTGCCGTTCGTCTGGAGTAATTGCCAATCGCAAGTGGCTATATC
Organism: Candidatus Acidiferrales bacterium; assembly: GCA_963709705.1. Lineage (GTDB taxonomy): Bacteria > Acidobacteriota > Terriglobia > Acidiferrales > UBA7541 > Acidiferrum. Next base: position 1,680,530 of record CAVPXU010000005.1, on the reverse strand, counting down.
GACGATGGGCTCTTCGTTTGGGGCATACCACGCCGCGAATGCGCTGTTCAAACACCCGGATGTTTTCAAGCGCTGCTTTGCGATGTCGGGCGTGTATGACTTAAGAAATTTCATGGATGGGATGTATGACAACAATTTTTATTTCAATAATCCGGTGGACTATCTGGCCAATCTTTCCGATCCTTGGTTTTACGAGCAACTGGCTTCCTGCGATATTCACCTGATCACCGGAACGGGACCTTGGGAGCACAGCGGGCCGACGTACAGGCTGTCTGAAGTTCTTTCGAGCAAGGGAATCCAGCACTCGGTCGATAATTGGGGGCCGCAAGGCGGGCACGATTGGCCGTTCTGGAAGAATGAGATGCGGGAATATTTGTCAAAGCTGTTTTGAGGATTAGGAAGCGAAGTTGTCAGGCAAGGCCGAGATGGTCGAGTTGATAGCGGCCTTTTTCGATCACCTGATCTTCATCGATCCAGACATCGCAGTTGCGGGTGAGCACGTCGACATGCGTGCGGGACTTCCAGTCGGCGTGGGTCTGGCTGCCATAGGGATCGCCGAAGGCAATGTGCACGCCGGGAAATTTTTCGTCCTGCAATAAAATCCCGATCATGTGAGACAGGCCGAGGTTGGTGCCGAAGGCTAATTCGCCGACACGGTCGCTATTTTCATCGGTGTGGCAATAATTCCAAAATTCTTGCTCCAGATCCTTGCGGGGGCATTCCACGCGCTGAAGGCGGCCACCTACGATTTCCATGAGGAGAGGGGTTGCCTGCAAATCGCCATACTTTCCGTTGAAGTAGTCACCTGCCGTGGCATCGCAAACAAATGTTCCATCGACGGTGGCAGGGGTCGTGAAAACTTCGCCCGCGGGCAAATTGGACCAATAGCGCGGGCTGATCAAGCCGCTGGTCTTGACCCAATCCAATTTTGGGTTGAAGTGGGCCTGGAACGCGGTGCCGGCTTCGGATTTTACGGTGAGAGTTTTTGCGTGGACCATACGCTCGCGCAGGCGGTCGCTGAGTTCATCCACCTTGCGATAATCCGCGCGCATACCCTGCTGCATGATTTCCGGAGTGACGCCGATCATGTGCGCGTAACGAATCTGGCGGCGCTCTACCACGCGAACAATGGCCATACGCGCGGCTAGTTCTCCCGGCTGCGGGGTCATGCAGAGCACGCCGACGTCCGTTTTCTCCAGAGCTTCCAGGACAGGTTCTGGCGCGCTGGTCATCGGACGAGGGCCAAAATCTTCCAGCAGCAGGCCGGTGAATTTTGCGTGACGTTCTTTGAGCGCTTGTTCGATGCTTGCGGCGACACTGCGGCTGATCTCGTCCGCGATGATTAACACTTGTTCGTTCGGGCGCACACCGAGACATACTTCCACGGCGTTCCGCGCGCCGGCCATGAGCTCACTGGGAGCGATTCCAAAGCACATCCCTTTATTTTACCGGATTTTCACGTTCTGCCAATTCCCAGCCAACTACGATCTGCCCGCCGAGGCACGGCGTTCGGCCCTTTTCGGCTCAACGCGAAATGACGGGATTTGGCCGCCTCCGCTGGTTACATTGGCGAGGCTGGTGCTGCTGAGACGCGTAAGATAACCGGCCACTTTGCCGCGAAATAGATAAGGCGCAAAATCCACCAGCTTGTTCTTAAACTCCACTTTATTGCCTTTGCCAATGAAGGGGAAAGTACCGCGCCTCATAGGGATGCGCTCCTGCACGATCCAGCAGCCCAGCTCTTTCGCCGCTTTGCCGCTAGGAAGAGCATGCTCAATGGCGGTTTCCCATTCTTTCTTTTCCACCTCCCAGCCGAGTGTCACGCCCTTACCTCCATACTCGTCACTGGGCTTCATCACCATGTTCTTTTGATTTTTGCGGACGTATTCCAGCAACTCGATAGGTTCGCCGTCGTATTCGGTTTTCACGTCGGCCATCACACGCGTCCACGGCACATGACGCTGAATCAAATCGCGCTCCTCGCTGGAGAAATACCGTGCGTTCTTCTCGTCAGTCAGAACCGCGAAGAAGGCTTTCACGTGGGAAATCTTGCAGCGGAAATTATTTGCGACGCAAACGGCGCCGGAGGCGTGGGCGTTCACAATGGCCTCGCACTCCTTGGGTCGGGCGACGATGTCATTGATCAGCACGCGGCGGTACAGGAGTTCGATGGACTTGCCGTTGGCGATCAATTGCTTTCCATCAAACTCCAACTCCCGGGGATCGGCGAGCTCTACGGGAATTCCCATGCGCTCGAAGCGGTTCTTTAGAATTTCGAATTCGCTCCAGGTGGGGACTTCCTTCCAATCGACGATGGCCATTTGCGGCTGCTTTGATTTTCCGCCCCAGTCCACATAGGTACTGACGAGCGCATCCAGAAGTTTGGCGGACAACGGATAGCTGTGGACTTCGAAGCGCTTCTTGAATTCCTGCATTACGGGGAATTCGAGAAAAATGTCCGAAAGCGATTCTGAGTAACCCGCGCCCGCCGGAGATTCGCCATTGTATTCCGTGAATTTCAAGGATTCCGGGAGCAGGAAGGCATCGAGACGCGAAGCGGCGCTTGCAGGAGCGTAGCCTCCGTTCAGGCGCACAAGCCGTTGTTCTTCAGGACGAAGATGAAATTGCTGGAAGAGGGAAGTATCTTCGAGCGCAGTGCTGGTGATGCGCTCGGCAATTGCGGCAATTGTCTCCGCTACGTTCCTAACGCGCTCTTCGTCTTGCGGCGAGAGGAACACAGGCCGGAGGAACGGGCAGTGTACGCGCTTTCCGAAAGTGAGCCTGGCCGCGCGGACCTCTTCGAGAAAATTCTTCGCCAGATCCGGAGATTTTTTCAGGAGCGGGCGCAGCAATTCGTCCCAATATTCGACCGGGTCTGGGTTACCGGTTGCGCGTAGTTTGGCGGTTCTCATCGGTGGACGGTTGCGGAAGGAGTCGAAGGAGCTGCCTGGGCGCTTTGCACGGTGCGCGGGCCGCCGGTGAAGCCTGCCGGAGCTCCGATGCCGAGCATCTCCTCCCAACGCGGCCAGGTGTTCGCGGGGTTGCCATGCAGCGCACGGTCAATGACCAAGCGGGCCATCTTCTCTACCACATGCTCAAAATAAAATTCGGTGATGCGATCGCGCTCGAAATCCGGGGCAGGATTCAGGAAATCAATGGCATAAGGCACGCCATCCTTGACCGCAAACTCGATGGTGTTCATTTCGTAGCCAAGCGCGAGATTGATGGTTTGTGCGTCTTTCACGACACGGGCGCCTAGCTCGGCCTTCAAGTAATTATGTTCGACCAGGTAGCGGCGCTCCTTGGGATCGTAGGCGACAGGGAGAATATCGGTTTTGCCGAACGTGAAACAGCGCACATATTGTTCGAAATCGATGAACTCCTGCAGCGTCATGCAATATGGGGCCGTTTGGTCGTAGGCCTGCAGCAGCTCCTCTTCGTTGTTCACTTTGTAGACGTGCTTCCAACCGCCACCCGAATACGGCTTCAGAATCGCCGGCCTGCCGACGTAATCGAGCAGCGCCACCCAATCGACGGGATATTTCAAATTGCGGAGAGATTCCGAATTTATGTCGACGTCGGAAGGATATCCCTTTTGCGGGAGCAAAACGGTTTTCGGAATCGCCAGTCCCAGCTTAGAGGCAACGGCGTAATTGAAGTATTTGTCGTCCGCGGTCCACCAGAAAGGATTGTTGATGACGTAAGTTCCTTGGAGGACCGCATGCTTCAGGTAGCCACGGTAATATTCCACTTCGTGCGAAATGCGGTCCACGATGACACGGTATTCCGCGGGCTCGCCCATTTTCGTTCCGCCGAGTTTTGCGAATTCAGCGGTTACTCCGTCTTTTTGGCCGAGTTTGTTTACATGCGCAAGAAATGCCGGAGGAAAACTGAATTCCCGCCCGCACAACAGCCCCACTTTCACCATGGCTTTCCTCCTCAATTGCTAGCCGCCGAGAAAAATTAATGTACCGTGCCAGCCGAGCTGGAACGTGTGTCCATTGCACTGGCGCGAGTCTCTCTGACCAGATGGCGCACCACATCTTTTAGGTCGCCGGTTTGTTGATATACGCGCATCTGACGTTCCGCGCTGGTACCTTCGTTTAAGATTGTGTGAATATATTCAACGGCGCCGCGGCTTCCTAAATCGTCGAGAACGTCGTCCACAAGCTCGAGCAATTCTGGGATTAGAGCCCGCATCGGCACTTCTTCTTCCTTGCCAAAATCGATCATCTTACCTTCGATTCCGTAACGCGCGGCGCGCCACTTGTTTTCCTCGATCAAGGCACGGTGATACATGCGCCAGCCCATGTTGCCCGTGTACAGACGATGCAACTTTACGACAATGGCTTGCGTCAGCGCGGCAATCGCCACGGCCTCTTCCACTTTCGTGGTGGTGTCAAACATACGGAACTCCAGCGTGCCGTAGGTCGGGTGCGGCCGCACATCCCACCAGATTTTCTTCCCGTTATCGATGCAATTCAAACGGATGAGCAGGTTCACGTATTGCTCGTAGGCGCTCCAGGAATCGAACTGTTCGGGAATTCCGGTGCGTGGAAACCTGCGGAACACGGTGGTGCGAAATGATTTCAGTCCTGTGTTTCTGCCCATCCAGAAAGGCGAACTGGTGGAAAGAGCCAGGAGGTGAGGAACGAAGTAGCGCACCATATTCATGATGTCGATTGTGGTTTGCTTGTCGGGCATGGCCACATGGATGTGCATGCCAAAGATAAGCAGGGAGCGCGCGAGTTGGCCCATTTCCTCGACGATATTCTGGTAACGCTCACCGGGCGAAATGACTTGATCAATCCAACTGGAGAATGGATGCGTTCCCGCGGCTGCCACTTGCAGACCGGTGCTTTCCGCGGCGGAAACAAGTTCACTTCGAGTACGGTGCATTTCCAGGCGCAATTCGCTGACGTTCTCGCAGATTTTCGTACCTGTTTCGACGATCGACTGGTGCATTTCCTGTTTGACCTGATCACCCAGCCCGCGCGAAGCCGCGGCCGAGAGCAATTGCACCACGTGGGAGCGCAACTCCAGGGTATCCGGATCTATGATTTGGAATTCCTCTTCGACACCGATGGTGAAGCGGTGAGCCATGAGTGGCCCTCCGGATCGCGTGATTTCTGCTGGGGACTTCTTTGGAGTGAGTATCATACTCCGTCACTCCGCAAAACACACGTGCCTCCAGGAACAGATAGCAGGTCAGCTTGAAATGCATGTCCCCGCGCATTCTACTTCATACCTTGGCTCAAATTGGCTCTGGACGCTCGGCCTTCGGCCTTGGCAAACTCCTGTTCATGCAAATCACTCCATTCCGCATTGAAGAGTACATGGGTAAGTACGAGTTTTCCGCGAAGTACTTGCTCTCTTCCTCCGACGCCGAATCGCAAAGCATCGGGGAATTGCTAGAGCTTGAGCCCGGCGCGCACGATGCGTTTCTGAAACTTTGGTGTGGTTACACGGAATCGCCCGGCGCGCCTTGGCTGCGCGAAGTTCTTGCAAGAATTTACGAGCAAATTCGCCCCGACCATCTTGTGGTAGTTTCCGCCGCCGAAGAAGCGATATTCCTTTTCTATCACGTTCTACTGGCTTCTAGTGACCATGCCATCGTGGAAACCCCTTGCTATGAAAGCGCACTGACCGTGCCGAGGAGCACCGGCGCTGCCGTGACCGAGTGGCGGCGCAAGCCGGAGAACAGCTGGGCACACGACGTGGAAGCACTGGAGCGACTGATCCGGCCGAACACTCGCGCGATTTATATCAACACTCCGCACAATCCGACGGGCCTGCTGATGCAGCCGCGGGTATTTCGCCGCGTGCTCGAACTGGCCGCGCACCATGGCATTTACGTTTTTTGCGACGAAGTTTACCGCGAGCTCGAACACGATCCCACTACACGGCTTCCGGCTGCGTGCGATTTCTACGAGCGGGCGCTGAGCCTCGGATCTGTGAGCAAAACATACGGCTTGCCGGGACTCCGGCTGGGATGGTTGGCGTGTCGCGACGGTGCATTTCTCCAAAAGCTGATTTCTCTGAAGCACTACACCACGATTTGTTCGAGCGCTCCCAGCGAATTCCTCACAGCGTTGGCGTTTCGCCATCGTCAGAAATTCATCCAACGCAATTTGCAAATCGTTCTGGGTAATTTGCGGCTGCTTTCGGCGTTCTTCACCCGGCACATGGACCTGTTCGAGTGGACGGTGCCGAACGCAAGCACTATTGGATTTGCACGGTTCAAACCGGACGAGAATGTGCAGGCCTTCTGCGAAGAGCTGGTTCGTCGGGCGGGGGTTCTATTGCTGCCCGGCAGTGTTTACGACGAGCCACGGTACATCCGCTTTGGCTACGGCCGGAAGAATATGCCGGAAGCCCTGGCAGAACTGGAAACCTGGCTGACGACATACGCCACAAAATGAGAAAGGGCTACCGCGGACGATAGCCCTTCTCTGGATCTGCAATCGCGAAAGGCCCTGGCTGTTATGCCGCGCCCATCGAACGTCTTGCTTGAAAGCATTCCCTGCAGAATACGGGTCGACCCTGGGTCGGCCTAAAGGGAACGGTTGTTTCTTTGCCGCATTGCGAGCAAGTCGTTTTCGTTTCCGATCGTACCTGACCGCCACCAGCAGGGCCGGATTCGGCTCTTTTAGCCTTGCAAGCTTTGCAACGCTTGGGCTCGTTCTTAAAACCTTTGTCGGCGAAGAACATCTGTTCGCCGGCAGTAAATACAAACTCGGCGCCACACTCGGAACACTTCAGGACCTTATCGTGGAACTCCATGGCCGGCTCCCCCTGGGACCCCCATCGGGGCAGTGGGGCTCCGGCCGTCTTTCACCATGGGCCTGGACTGACAGCTAGACCCGAGCTCCGGGGATACCGGGCGCGGGTCCTTCGGGCCGGCGGGCGAAGAACCTGAACGAATTCCCAACATCTCTGCCTGACTGGGGCCTGATCCCGGAAGTGCGGCGCCGAGCCGCGTCTCGCGCAGTGTTAATCCTGCTCGCGACGCTGCTTCTTGCGCAGTCGCTTCCGCGAAAGCGCTTCTTTTGCCCGGCGCTTCTCGCCGGGTTTCATGTAGAAGCTGTGCTTCTTTATTTCCTTAATTATGTCTTCCTGCTGCACTTTGCGCTTAAAACGCCGAAGTGCATTCTCAAGAGACTCACTCTCTTGAATGATGACCTCTGCCAATTGAACTTCACCTCTATTCCGGTTCGGATTGGTTGCATGTAGCGCCTACAGTCAACTCAAGCACTACGCCTGGATACAGTATCTCACGAGGGTGCTGGCTTCTTGTAGTCAATTCCCCCTGTACAAGTCAAGTACTCTTTATGTTATTCGAGTAGTTCGAAGGTGTGTTGCCATTTCGGATACGTATCACCGGACGATAACTGCCTTTGGTTCTGGCGTTTGGGCGCGGCTTTGGTTTCTTGGCTTGCATGTGCTGGTACACTTGCCTCGGGGGACGACTCTATGCCGGATATGCGCGATGCGATTGGAGTGCTTCTTGCCGGAGGGCAGGGCGAACGGCTGTGGCCGTTGACCCGTGATCGTGCGAAGCCTGCCGTGCCGTTCGGAGCGTTGTACCGCATCATCGACATCACCCTTTCCAACTGCATTAATTCCGGCCTGCGACGTGTGTTTACGCTTACACAGTACAAAGCGCTCAGCTTGTCGCGGCACGTGCGCGCCGGGTGGTCGCCATTGATGGGCCTGGGCGAATTTATTGAAGTGCTTCCTCCACAGATGCGCGTTTCTCAACAGTGGTATCAGGGAACGGCCGACGCCGTGTATCAGAACATCTATTCGATTGGCAGCGAACGATCGAAATACACGTTCATTCTTTCCGGCGACCACATTTATAAAATGAATTACTCCAAGATGCTGCAGCAACATGCCGATTCCGGCGCGGATGTGACTGTGGCGACGCTGGAAATTCCCGCAGCCGAAGCCGCCAAGCAATTCGGAGTGATTGAGACGGACAGGAACTGGCGCATCGTTGGGTTCGAAGAGAAACCGGCCAAGCCGAAGACTTCACCGTACAAGCCGACACACTGCAACGCTTCCATGGGCGTGTACATTTTCAATACGCAATTGCTGATTCCGATTCTGCTGGCGGATTCCGAGGATCCGAAATCGGCGCACGATTTTGGCAAGGATATCCTGCCGCGGATTCTTGCCAAACATCGCGTGTATGCTTATAACTTCATCGACGAGAACAGCAGGGAGTCGCTTTACTGGCGCGACGTTGGAACTATCGACGCTTACTACGAGGCGAACATGGATCTGGTGAGCGTTTCGCCGGTGTTCAACCTGTACGACAAGAACTGGCCGTTACGCACTTGGCAGCAACAATATCCGCCCGCAAAATTCGTGTTTGCCGACGAAAACCGTAAAGGTATCGCGCTGGACTCTATTGTGGCGAGCGGTTCGATACTTTCCGGGGGGCGGGTGCAGAACTGTCTGATCGGCTACGACGTGCGCGTGAACAGCTTTTGCGAAGTGACCGCTTCCATTATTTATAACCACGTGAACATCGGGCGGCACTCGCGAATTTGCCGCGCGATTATCGATCGTCACGTGAGCCTGCCGGAGCATACGGAGATTGGATTTGATTTGGAAGCCGACCGTCGGCGGTTCCACGTCACGCCCTCCGGTATTGTCGTTGTGGTGCGCCAAGAGTCCCTGATCGAAGAGCCCGATTCGCAGTGACGGAGCCCCCGTTGACCGTGGCCGCTTATCCAGCGCGGGCCTCGAACGCGATTCGTATCCTTTTTCTGTTGTCTATTGCATTTTTGTGCGCTGTTCCTTCGACACTTGCAAATCAAGGGCAGGACTGGCCGGTTTATGGCGGTTCAGCGGGGAATACCCACTATTCGACTCTCACTCAGATCAATCGCGGGAACGTGAAGGATCTGCAGGTTGCGTGGAGCTTTGATACCGGCGAAGAGGGCGGGCTGCAAACAAATCCCATCATAGTGGACGGCGTTTTGTATGGCATTACGCCCACGCAAAAAATATTTGCGCTAAATGCGGCCAGCGGCAAACTGCTTTGGAAGTTTGATTCCGGGATCGTGGGGACGCAACCCGATCGTGGTTTGGCCTATTGGAGAGGTGGGCAAGACAAACGCATCCTCGCAGGTGTTCTGAACTTTGTGTATGCGCTCGATGCGGCGACCGGAAAGCCAGTCGCCTCATTCGGTCAAAAGGGCCGCATCGATTTGCGGGAGGGATTGGGCCGCGAGCCGGCCTCCGCTCAATCTGTATTTCTCACCAGCCCGCCGGTTGTTTATCACGATCTCTTCATTGTGGGCGGACGCAATCCCGAATCGTTGCCGGCGCCACCGGGCGATGTGCGGGCGTTTGAGGTTCGGTCCGGGAAACTTCGTTGGGCGTTTCACACGATCCCGCATCCGGGCGAATTAGGGTATGAAACCTGGCCCGTCGACGCTTGGAAAACGAGTGGCGCGGGAAACAATTGGGCGGGAATGTCGGTCGATCTCGCGCACGGCGTTGTTTATGTCCCAACTGGCTCCGCTGCTTTTGATTTTTATGGGATCGACCGTATCGGAGACGATCTTTTCGCAAATTGCTTGATCGCTTTGCAGGCGGAGACTGGGGAACGGCTGTGGCACTTTCAGGGCGTACGTCACGATCTATGGGACCGCGATTTTCCTTCTCCACCGGTGCTTGTGACTGTGCATCGCGATGGAAAATCCATTGACGCCGTAGCGCAGCCGTCCAAGCAAGGATTTGTTTTTCTGTTCGACCGTTCCAGTGGCCAACCGTTATTTCCCATTGAATATCGCAGCTATCCCGCAAGCTCTGTTACCGGGGAAATCGCCGCTCGACAGCAAGGGTTGCCGACGAAGCCATTGCCGTTCGCGCGGCAGAACTTCACGGAAGATATGTTGAGCCGGCGTACCCCGGTGATTCATCAATGGGCATTGGAAAAATTCAAGACATTTCGCAACGAAGGGCAGTTTGTTCCACTCAGCGTTGGACAGGACACTGTGGTTTTCCCCGGTTTTGATGGCGGCGCGGAATGGGGTGGCTCTGCTGCCGACCCTGAGACTGGAATCCTCTACGTGAATGCAAACGATATTGTGTGGACTGGGGCTCTCGCGGAAACTACGGTGCACAAGAGTGCTAAGGCCATTTATCTAAGTCAGTGCGCGCTGTGCCACGGTGACAACCGCGAGGGGACACCATCGGCTGTGCCTTCGCTAGTTGGTATTGCAGACAGGATGCTGCAACGCCAGATCGCGACTACGATCTGGGAGGGTAAAGGGCGGATGCCTGGTTTTACTAATCTTTCCGGCGAGCAAGTGGATGCCCTGCTGAACTATTTGTCGACGGGAAAGGACACACAACTTGCCGGTGATGAACCGCCCCCACTCTCCTCGAAATATCACCTTACCGGTTACAAACGATTTCTAGATCCGGATGGCTATCCGGCAGTTGAGCCGCCTTGGGGCACACTGAACGCCATCAATTTGAATACCGGTGAATATGTGTGGAAGATTCCGTTGGGCGAATATCCCGAACTTGCCGCTCAAGGATTGAAAAATACCGGTACGGAGAATTATGGCGGGCCGATCGTTACTGCGGGTGGATTGCTTTTCATCGGGGCGACGAACTACGACAAGAAATTTCGCGCGTTCGACAAAGCAACTGGCGAGCTTTTGTGGGAAACGACGTTGCCGTTTGCAGGAAACGCGACGCCAGCCACCTATTCGGTGGAAGGACGCCAATATGTGGTGATCGCGGCTGGTGGAGGAAAGGACCTGAAATCCAAATCCGGCGGGGTCTATGTGGCATTCGCTTTGCCGAAAGAACCCTCCGCTGCCAGAGCTCAGAAATAGAGCGCGTGTCCTGTGTCACGCGCTATCACGCCGACCTCTGCTACAATTTTCCTTCTGTAGACTACACAGGAGAAGCAACTATTATGTCCACAAAAATCACCCGCGTGCATGCCCGTCAAGTCCTCGACTCGCGCGGCAACCCCACGGTCGAAGCCGAAGTTACCCTCGAATCCGGCGCGTTTGGCCGGGCCATTGTTCCGTCCGGCGCGTCCACGGGCGAGCATGAAGCCATTGAATTGCGCGACGGGGACAAGAGCAAATATCTGGGAAAGGGCGTGCTGAAAGCAGTAGGGAACGTCAACCGAGAGATTGCCAAGTCCGTGGTTGGTTCGGATGCCGCGGACCAACGCGCCCTGGATCACAAGATGATCTCGCTCGATGGCACGCCGACGAAGTCTCGACTTGGAGCAAACGCGATCCTGGCGGTGTCCATGGCTGCGGCCCGTGCTTCTGCGGTGGCGTTGAAAGAACCCCTGTACAAATATATTGCGCGGTATTCCACGGATCACTCCGCGAATCTTGTGCCTGTGCCGATGATGAATATTCTAAACGGCGGCGCGCACGCGGATAGTTCCGTAGACTTCCAGGAATTCATGGCCATGCCCGTGGGAGCCACTTCGTTTGCGGAAGCGCTGCGCTGGGGCGTAGAAGTGTTTCACTCCTTGAAGGCTGCGCTCAAGAAGCGCGGGTACTCTACTTCGGTGGGAGATGAAGGCGGGTTTGCGCCCAGCTGCAAGTCCAACGAAGAAGCCGTGCAGATCGTGCTGGAAGCCATTACAGCGGCAGGTTACAAACCGGGCGAGCAGGTGGCCATCGCACTCGACCCGGCCGCCAGCGAATTTTTCGACAAAGCCAGCGGAAAATATGTGTTCAAGAAGTCGGACAAGTCCACACACTCTTCGCTGGAAATGGCGGACTACTGGGCGAAGTGGGTGGAGAAATATCCGATCGTTTCCCTGGAAGACGGGATGGCAGAGGATGATTGGTCCGGCTGGAAAGCGCTGACGGATTCGCTGGGTGCTAAAAGCTCCAAGAAGAAAATCCAGCTTGTGGGCGACGATATTTTCGTTACGAATACAGAGCGGCTGTCCCGCGGGATTAATGAAGGCATCGGAAACGCTATTTTGATCAAGTTAAATCAGATTGGTACCGTGATCGAAACGATCGATGCCATCGAACTTGCCCGGAAGGCGGGGTACAAGTCTGTTATTTCTCACCGGTCCGGAGAGACAGAGGATACCTTCATCGCGGATCTTGCGGTGGGGACGGCTGCCGGTCAAATCAAGACCGGTTCGGCGTCGCGTACAGATCGAATTGCGAAGTACAACCAATTGTTGCGGATAGAGGAAGAATTGGGATCTGCTGCGCGGTTCGATGGTCATGCGCCGCTGAAATAAAAATGCGCCTGCGCCGCGATTCCGCGTGGCGTGGTGAACAAGACGAGCCTCAACTGGCGGTCCCAGCGGCAAGTTTCTTTGCTCTTCGGGTTTCGGCTAATACCAGGCGAATTTCATCAAAGTTGACTTGTTCCGGCAGGGCGTCCTTGATTGGTTTTATCCATTCCAGGCCGAGCCTCGAGCATGCCTCGCTAATCTGCAGTCGCAGTTCCGGGGCCATCCATTTCGCCTGGAATTCCGCTTCCCCTCGTTCGATCAGATCCGCAACTAGAGCAATGACAGATGATACCTTTCGACCACGAAGCTGAGCGATCTCCTCGAATGTGTGTCCCTGCTGCAATAGCTCCAGTGTTTCCACCGAGGCGTTGGCGGGCTTGGCGCGCGACTCTTTACTGGCCCTTTCCCCATTTTCGAATCGCGGGAAAAGGCTCAGAATTTCCCGGCCATACATCTCGCATTTCTTTTCACCCATGCCGGAGATCTGACGAAGTTCTTGCATGGTTTTTGGCCTCTTTTGGCACAATTGGTCCAGAACCGTGTCATGTAGCACGATAAATGCGGCGACCATTTTTTCTCGTGCTGTGATGCGCCGCCATTCACGTAAGAATTCGCGCAACTCTTCATCCACAGCGAAGCATGGACTGATTTCGAACGAGATTTGTTCGATTCTGCGGGCGGGGCTCCCGGCGAAGCTGGTCTTGGCGGATACCATCCACGGAAGCAGCCCGGCGCATGTGTCGCACACACCGCATTTTTGTCCCTTCGCGCTTTCACCGAAGTATTCGCAAATGTGCTTTTGGCGGCATTGCTGGGACTTCACGAAATCCTGCATCAGGTGGTAGCGCTGCCACGCTCGTTCTTTCTCTTGGCTGTCCCCGATCTGATTTATGAAAAATGCCCGCAGGCCATTGTCTTTCTTTTCCCAGAGGAGATAGCAATCCGCGGGTAAACCATCGCGTCCGGCGCGACCAGTTTCCTGGTACAGCTGTTCAATACTGTCCGGCAACCCCAGGCGGACGACAGCGCGGACATTGGGTTTGTTGATGCCAAGTCCAAAGGCGATGGTGCCGACCAGCACAGGTGCTTCTTCGGTCATCCACTTTTCCTGACTTGCGCTGCGGGTGGTGGCGTTCATTTGGCCGTGATAGCCGACGGCGGCGATCCCGTGCTCACCAAGCAGATCGATCACTTCTCCAACGCGGGCGATGGTGGGCGAGTACACGATGACATTGCCTTGTTTCACCCGACGGACAGCCCCCAGAAGAAGCTCGTCTTGCATCCCGCCTTTGCATTCCTTGACCAGGTACCGCAGGTTTTCGCGGCGGAAGCTGGAGACGGATCGTAAGGGATCCTTTAGCCGAAGCTGTTGGACGATGTCGTGGCGAACCTGCTGGGTGGCGCTGGCGGTAAATGCGGCAATCGGCTGTTGCGGGAAGACCGCCCGCAGTTTGCTTAGCTGGCGATACTCTGGCCGAAAATCGTGGCCCCACTCCGAAATGCAATGTGCTTCGTCGATCGCGAAAAAGGAGACTGGAACTTTTCTTAGCCACTCCGCTGTGCCATCCATCACCGCGCGTTCGGGGGAGACGTAAATCAGGCGATACTCTCCGGTGGCGGCTTTCTGCTTCACCTGATGGCGATCGGCCTCGACCACGGAGCTGTTCAGGAACACTGCGGGGATGCCCATCTGACGCAGCTGTGCGACCTGATCTTGCATCAACGCGATAAGCGGGGAGATGACCACGGCCGTCCGCCGGTCGTCCAGTACGGCGGGCAATTGGTAGCAGAGGGACTTTCCGCCCCCGGTGGGCATCACTACGCACACATCGCGGCCTGCTGCCAGGCCGCGCACGATTTCTTCCTGGCGCGGCCGGAAACCGTCATAGCCCCAATACTGCTTGAGGGCACTGGAAAAGCGATCTGGAGCCGCCGCTTGCTTGGCGACGGCTGGAGCAGCAATCATTGACCTCTCCCGGGCTGGATGGAGGAAACCACCATCTGACATATTCGCCTTACTTTCGCCCATTCGTCAAGTATGAATTTGCTGAATTGCCTTCCTGGTTATCCACAATTCCACAGCCCTCTGTGTATAAGTTTACGTGGTGTATATCAGTACCCGTGAGAGTTCCATAGCTAAGCGGACAGCGGGAGAAATTCACCGCTAAGGGCGTGTTTTGTAGGCCTTGTGCGCGCCAAACTGGAACATAAGAACTGTCTCCGACCGGGCGAAACCCCATCCAATCATTAAGGAGAAGAAAACAAATGTTTGCCATCACAGGAATCACTGGGAACGTCGGCGGAGAAGTGGCACGGAATTTACTGACCGTCAAAAAGTCTGTCAGAGCGGTGGTGCGGGACGTCGCCAAAGGCAGGGAATGGGCCGCACGCGGTTGCGAAGTGATGACCGCGGACATCAACGACGAGGCGGCCATGGCGGCGGCATTTCGAGGGGCGGAGGGTGTGTTTGTGCTGATTCCGCCAAACTTCGATCCCGAGCCGGATTTTCGCGAGGCACGCGCTATAGCGGCGACGCTGAGCGCGGCGTTGGATGCAGCGCGGCCGGATCGAGTGGTGTACCTGTCTACCATCGGCGCGCAAGCAACCCGGCCAAATCTGTTGACGCAACACACGATCATTGAGGAGGCGCTACGAAAGTTGACGATGCCAATTACTTTTCTGCGCCCAGGTTGGTTCATGGGGAACTTCAGTTGGGACGTGGCGCCTGCGATCGAGGATCGGCTGATCAATAGTTTCTTGCAGCCTCTCGAAAAGCCAGCGCCCATGGTTGCCACCGCCGACATTGGGAGAACGGCCGCCGCACTACTACAGGAAACGTGGCAGCGTCACAGGACCGTGGAGCTCGAAGCAGCCCATCGCATCACGCCTCTGGAGATTGCGGAAACGTTTTCAAAATTGCTTGGACATTCCGTGAAAATGGAAGCGGTGCCGCGGGAGACTTGGGTAGCTCTGTTCAAGTCACAGGGGATGAAAAACCCCACGCCGCGCATTCAGATGCTGGATGGCTTCAATGAAGGCTGGATCGAGTTCGAGGTTGGCGAGAGAGGCTCCCGAAAAGGAACTGTCCAACTGGAAGCGGTGCTGCGGGACTGATTGAGCGACCGGGCAAATCGTAAGCTGACAGCGCGCCGCGCAGCTATAGCCCATCGATCACTGGGGCGTAACATAAATTTAAATGGCAACCGGCCGCGCGAAATGGCTTGATTGTGAGCTCTTACTAAGTTGCCCAGTAGCTGACTGCATATGGTGCAGCTACGAAAAAGCGATTCTTTGACAGCATCTCCAAATCTCAATATCCTCGTTGGGCCTGGTTCGGCACTGCGGCGTCATGATTGGTCAGACTATTTCTCACTACCATATCCTCCACAAACTTGGGGGTGGCGGGATGGGTGTTGTCTACTCCGCGCGGGATACGGTTCTGGACCGTTCCGTGGCACTGAAATTCCTGACTGCGGAGGCGCTGCAGGACAAACTGTCACTGGATCGCTTTCTGCGCGAAGCACGCGCCGCCGCTGCTTTGAATCACCCAAACATCTGCACCGTGCATGAAATCGGGGAAAATGCCGAAGGTCATCCCTTTATCGTGATGGAATTTCTGGAAGGGGAGACGCTGAAGAACCTGATAACCGGCAGGGCGCTGGGCACAGAGCGGCTGCTGGACATTGCAGCGCAGGTCGCTGATGCGCTGGACCACGCGCACGCGCGCGGCATCATCCATCGAGACGTGAAGCCCGCCAATATTTTTGTCACGCGGTCGGGACAGGCGAAAGTTCTGGATTTCGGGCTGGCCAAACTTTCGGCGATCCTCGGTATTTCGCCTGACACAGAGCCGTCCAGCTCCACAAACAGAAGCACGCCTATCCATGACGAGACGCTGACGACGCCGGGAACTTCGATGGGCACCATTGCCTACATGTCTCCGGAACAGGCGCGAGGCGAAATACTCGATCCAAGATCCGATTTGTTTTCGTTCGGATCGGTGCTTTACGAGATGTCGACGGGATCGCAACCATTTCGAGGGCCGACGTCAGCGGTGATTTTCAATGCGATTTTCAACCATACTCCGGAGCCCGCGAGTTCGTTGAACATAGAAATTCCGGAAGCCGTCGATTCCATCATTTCAAAGGCGCTCGAAAAAGACCGGGATCTGCGCTACCAATCTGCCGCTGAGTTGCGCGCGGACCTGAAGCGGCTCAAGCGCGACATGGATTCCGGGAAGCGCAATTTGTCTGGGCGAACGGCTTCGTATGTTGTGCCCGCAGGCGCGTCGGCGGAGCTCGCGCAAAATTCCGTAGCAGTACTTTATTTTGAGAATCTCAGCAGCGCCAAGGAAGATGAATACCTTCGCGACGGCATGACCGAAGACATCATCACCGAACTTGCGAATATCAAAAATCTGAAAGTTTTTCCGCGGCCAGCGTTGCTGCCTTACCGAGACAAGCCGGTCACCGCGCCTCAAGTGGGTCGAGAATTGAACGCTTCCTATGTACTTGCCGGCAGTCTTCGACGATCAGGCAACCGGTTGCGCATTACTGCGCAGTTGGTGGAAACGCGCACCGGGCACGCGCTTTGGGCGCAACGTTTCGATCGCGAAATGGACGATGTTTTCGAGGTTCAGGACGAAATCGCGCGCAGCATCGCGCAAACCTTCCGCATCAATCTTTCGCCGCAGGAAGAACAAAAGATTGCCACCAAGCCCACGCAAAATTCGGTGGCCTATGATTATTACCTGCGAGGGCGAAGTTACGCGCGGCGCGAGAGTCTGGAGTTCGCACTACAGATGTACGAGCAGGCCATCAAGCTGGATCCAAATTTCGCGCTCGCACACGCGGGGATTGCGTACATTTGCGGAATCATTCACGAAATTCGCGAGCACAATCCGAAATGGGTGGAACGCGGCGATGCTGCGTGCAACAAAGCACTGCAACTCGATCCGAATTTGGCGGAAGCGCTCGTAGCTCGCGCTCGAATTTCCTACTCCCAACGCAGACACGACCAAGCCATCGAATTCGCTAAGCGGGCGATCGCGCTGAAGCCCGATTGTGAAGGAGTTTACAATGTGCTGGGCCGCGTTTATTTCGCTTCGGGTCGTTTTCAAGAGGCGGCGGAACTCACGGAAAAAGCCATAGAGGCGAATGGGGACGATTACAACGTCTTCATTCCCATAGTGAACGCCCTGGAGCGGCTCGGTCGTACCGAGGAACTCAAGCGCTATCGCCAAATGGAAATGCGCGCGCTGGAACGGCAGCTCGAACTTGTTCCTGAAGATGTACGCGCGCGGAGCTTGCTGGCCGCGGATTACGCGAATATGGGGCGTGCGGAGGATGCGGTGCGGCATCTGGAGATGACGGTTGCACTGCGCCCGAACGATTCCAATGTGCTCTACAATGCCGCTTGCACGTACACCGTGCTTGGCAAGAAAACAGAAGCCCTTGATTTGCTCCGGCGCGCTCTTGCATCCGGATACTCGAATTTTGATTGGCCTCGGCAAGATCCGGATCTGAGTTCAATTCATGCCGATCCGGAATTTCTGAAGTTGTTCCCACCGAAATAGTGTTACAGGGTTCCCAGAAACCGTGTGACGCGGGGCACTGTCGCTAGTTCGAGCGGCGCGCTATCCTATTTGTGTGGTCATTTCGACGTAAAAGACCTCGTTGATTCGCTCCCCTGACTGTCGCTCCCGCCGACCTTGGCCACTGCTCGCATTTGGCAATGAGCACGGTGGCCCAATCCGAAACGCTGATCGCTACGGACTTCACACGTCCTGGCGTGAATCCCTGGGTAATCGCGTTCACAGTGATGTTGGCTACGTTTATGGAGGTGCTGGACACCAGCATCGCCAACGTAGCCCTTCCGCACATTGCCGGTAGCCTTTCCGCTGGAGTCGACGAAAGCACCTGGGTGCTTACGTCCTATCTGGTGTCCAACGCGATCGTGCTGCCGTTGACGGGATGGTTCTCCAAACTGTTCGGACGCAAGAGCTTTTACATGTCCTGCGTGCTGATCTTTATCGTCAGCTCTTTCCTGTGTGGCGTGGCGACCAGCCTTCCGATGTTGGTGTTTTTCCGGGTGCTTCAAGGCGCGGGAGGAGGGGGTTTGCAGCCGGTCTCCCAGGCCATTCTGGTGGAGAGTTTTCCTCGTGCGAAACAAGGAATGGCCATGGCGGTATACGGAATGGGAGTGGTGGTCGCGCCCATCGTGGGACCGACGTTGGGCGGCTGGCTGACCGACAATTATTCCTGGCGCTGGATTTTCTTTATCAACATCCCTGTGGGACTGCTCTCCATTTTCCTGACATCCACCCTTATTCACGACCCGGCGCATGTGGCACGCAGTGAAAACGGATTGCGAGTGCGCATTGATTACATCGGCCTTGGTCTGCTCAGTGTCGGGCTCGGCTTCCTGCAAGTGGTCCTCGATAAGGGGCAGCGCGACGACTGGTTCGGATCACACTTCATCGTATGGTGCTCAGTGGCGTGCGCGGTGGGCCTGATCGGCGCCGTGGTCTGGGAACTTCGTCAAAAAGATCCTGTGGTGGAGTTGCACCTCTTTAAGAACCGCAATTACGCGACCGCTACGTTTCTGATGTTTCTGCTGGGGATTGTCTTGTACGGAAGCACAGTATTGTTGCCAGTGATGTTGCAGACGCTGGTGGGGTACACGGCGCAACTGAGCGGGCTGGTGCTATCACCTGGGGCGATTGTGACCTTAGTGTCTCTGCCGCTGGTGGGCTGGCTGCTGGCGCGTTACCACGCAAGGTGGCTGGTGATTTTTGGCTTACTGAGTCTGTCGGTGGGAATGTTTCAGCTTTCCTACATGAATCTGACAACCGGCTTCTGGACTTTTGTCTACGTGTGGATGATTTCCCGCGGCGGTCTGGCGTTTTTGTTTGTGCCGATCAACGTGGTGGCGTTTTCCTTCGTGCCCAAGGAAAAGATGAACAGCGCGACGGGCCTGATTAATCTGGCGCGGAACATCGGCGGTAGTGTAGGCATCTCCATGGTCACAACCATGCAAGCGCGATTGGCGCAGAAACATCAGAACGACCTGATCGCAAATCTGTCGCCGCTTAATCCGCGTTACCTTTCCGCGCTTCACGGCCTCTCTGCCGGGCTTCAGGAGAAGGGATCCAGCGCCTATACAGCCACGGAACAGGCCGGCGCGATCCTTTATGGAGAACTCCAGAGGCAGGCCGCGATGCTTGCGTTCATCGACGTGTTCTGGCTCCTTGGCATCGTGTGCCTGGCGATGATCCCGCTGATGTTCCTGATCAAATCGCCTGGCAAGCAGGGAGAAGGCGTCACGATGCACTGATTCCGGAGGCCCGGTGTTTATTTCTGATCCGACAAATAGCAAGGCGAGGAGAGCGCAAAGATACGCCGATTTCCCTGAGCCAAGAGCGCCCAGGCAAGAAGGCGGCCACGCTGATTGTGCAGGAAATATTCGTACCAGTGGTCCTCGACAAGCTGCGGAATTACAACCACGATGCGCCGCTGTGGGTACTTCTCCGATAGTTGAAGCACGTATTGCACTATGGGAACAATGACCAAGCGATAAGGCGAGGGAAGAATGGTAAGTTGCGGCAGCTCGGCGCCGGCCTCCCGGAAGGGCTTTTCGACATAGCGCTCCCAATCCTCGCGAAGCAATTCGGCATGATTTTCCGGTTCAACGTGAATGGCAATGATCTCGTTGGAAATACGGGAGGCGAACTCCAAGGCTTGCTTGGAAACGCGGCTCCAGCGATCCATGGCAACGACAGCGATGGGCGGAGTTCTGCGGATAGAAGGCTCAACGGGATCACAGCAGGTGGTGGCAACGGTGACATTATGATAATGACGCCGCACCCTGCGAAAGAAAAAGATCAGCAGTGGAATGAAGATGACGGTGATCCATGCGCCCTGCGTGAATTTCGCCACCAACACGACCAGTACGGTGATGCCAGTGACGAAGGCGCCCAAGCCATTGATCAGCATGTTGCGGACCCAGGCCGGTCCGCGCTTTTTGAACCAGTGCACAACCATTCCAAACTGGGAAAGCGTGAAAGCGAGGAAAGCGCCGACGGCGTAAAGCGGGATCAAACGGTCGGTGACACCGCCAAAGAGAATAAGCAGGAAGCAAGTCGCTACGGCGAGAATCACGATGCCATAGGTGTAGACGAGGCGGCGGCCTCGATAGCCGAAGACGTGAGGCAAATAGTTGTTTAACGCGATGGCCCGGCAAAGGCGCGGAAAATCGGCGAAGGCGGTGTTGGCGGAGAGGGACAGCACGAAGAGGATAGATGCGATAGTTACATAATAAAACGCACCCTTCCCGAAAACCGCGAGCAACAACATCGAAAGAATGCTCTGATAACCGGGCTGGCCTGGGTCGGTGGCAGTAATCTGGTAAGCCTTCACGAGGTAGGAAATCCCGGCGAGGAGCACGGCCAGCATAAAGATAATGATCGAGAGCGTTCGCTGGGCATTTTTGACAGCTGGCTCACGAAAGGCCCTGACACCGTTGCTAACGGCCTCGACGCCGGTCAGTGCGGTGCAACCACTGGCAAAAACCTTGAGCAAAAGCCAGAAAGTGACAGCCGTCGTTACTGGACCGGGAGGTGGGATGGTTGCAACGGGAGCGGGATGGCCTCCGCTCACTAGCACTCGAACCACGCCCCAAACGATGGTAATCAGCAATGTGGCGACAAACAGATAGGTGGGAATCATGAACGCGAGTCCGGCGTCGCGGATGCCGCGCAAATTAAGAATCGTGATCAGCAGCAGAATCCCAACGCACAACGAGGCGGTGTGAGGTTGCAAAGAAGGAAGCGCGGAGACCAGAGCGCCGACTCCGGCGGATATGCCAACCGCGGCAGTCAGAATGTAGTCGGTGAGAAGAGCGGCCGCGGCCAGCAAGCTTGGAAAGGCTCCGAGATTGGACCGGGCCACGGTGTAGGAACCACCGCCCATTGGGTAAGCGGCAATGGTCTGCCGGTAGGAAAAAAACACGATGACGAGAAGAGTGATGATGGCCAAGCTGACAGGAACGATGTACTGAAGACCTAGGAGCCCTAAAGGAATCAGCAAGCTGAGAGCGGCTTCCGGGCCGTACGCGGCGGAACTAAGGGCGTCCAGACCAAAGATAGGGATACCGGCGGCGACACCGATTTGCTCAGCGCGTTCGTCACTCGTTTTCAGCGGCTTGCCAACAATCAGATCGATAAGGTTCATTCGGGTCCCGTTCAGCAGGAAATTCGTGAGCGTTCTATTTGCAACAAATTTCCTGGCAAAGTCAACACAGTGAAAAGATAGGACGAAACAACTGGCCAGCGTGACCTTCAAGTTGTCGTTCCACGTGCCGAATGCCATAATTTCCCTTCACAATGGCCGCGCGCGGCTTTGCTTGACTTGTGTGCGAATGATTTTCTGGAGGTGGTCTCATGGCACTTCGCGATAGCTGGATAGAAAAGCGGGAAGCGGCACAGGCGGGAGCGAACGGCAGCCGCAACATGTCCCAGATGCACCTGGCGAAGCTGGGAGTGATCACCGAAGAAATGCAGTATGTGGCCACGCGGGAACGCCTGGATCCGGAACATGTGCGCAGCGAAGTAGCGCGAGGGCGAGCGATTATTCCCGCCAACATTCACCATCGCAATCTGGAGCCGATGGGCATCGGAGTGGCGTTTCATTGCAAGATCAACGCGAACATCGGCAACTCCGCAACAACTTCGGAGATTCACGAGGAACTGAAAAAGCTGCACCACTCCGTACATTATGGCGCGGACACGGTGATGGACCTTTCTACCGGTGGGAATATTCCGGAGATTCGGCAGGCGATTATCAATGCTTCGCCCGTACCGATCGGCACCGTACCGGTGTATGAAGCAATTTCGCGGGTGCGCCGGGCTGAAGACCTGTCAATGGATTTGATGCTCGAGGTGATTGAAGAGCAGGCCGAGCAAGGCGTGGATTACATGACAATCCACGCGGGAGTGTTGCGGGAACAAGTGCCGCTGGTGCGCAAGCGCATCACCGGAATCGTTTCGCGTGGCGGCTCGTTGATGGCGCACTGGATGGAGCATCACAAAAAGCAGAATTTCCTGTACGAGCGATTCGATGACATTTGCAAGATTTTCAAGAAACACGACGTTAGCTTCTCGTTGGGCGACGGTATGAGACCGGGCTGCATAGCGGATGCCAGTGACGAGGCGCAGTTTGCGGAGTTGCGCGTGTTGGGCGAGTTGACGAAGCGCGCCTGGGAACACGATGTACAAGTGATGATCGAGGGCCCTGGCCATATCCCGATGGACAAGATCAAGGAGCAAGTTGAGAAAGAAGTGGAGTGGTGCTATGAAGCGCCTTTCTACACATTGGGACCGCTGGTGACGGATATCGCGCCGGGCTACGACCACATCACCAGCGCGATTGGTGCCGCGATGATCGGCTGGTATGGCGCGTCGATGCTTTGCTATGTGACGCCGAAGGAGCACCTGGGGCTGCCGAATCCAGAGGACGTGAAGCAGGGTGTGATTGCTTACAAGATAGCGGCACATGCGGCGGATGTGGCACGACACCGGCCAGGAGCGCGGGATCGCGACGACGCCATAAGCTATGCGCGGTTTCTGTTCGACTGGAACAAACAGTTTGAGCTGTCCCTTGATCCAGCTACAGCAAAAGCCATGCACGACGAGAATTTGCCTGACGATTTCTATAAAGAGGCGAAATTCTGCTCCATGTGCGGGCCGAAGTTTTGCTCGATGAACATTACACAATTGGCAGAAGCCGAGAGCGGCAAAGATCAGGCTGAGCGAAAGCAGAAGTTCGCAGATTTGTTGGTGAAGGTGCAAGGCGCCGGGAACTAGTGTGGACGGTGGATATGCAACAAATTGCCCAGCCGGTGCGTACATAGAGGATAGAGGCGGCAGATGTGTGGTTGCCGTGCCGGATTTGGAGGGTGCATTGTGCTAACCCTAGCTTTCATGATTCTGTTATATTTCCTTCCTGCGATTATTGGGCGCGATAAGCGTGATGCCGCGGGTATCTTTCTTCTGAATCTGTTTCTGGGATGGACGGTCATTGGGTGGGTGATTGCCCTGATCTGGGCTTGTACGGCGGAGGCTTATCCGCGCGTGCATATGATCCCCGTGACCGTAAGCGGCCGTTACTGTTGCCGGTGTGGCACGGCGACTTGCGCTGGCGCACATTTCTGCACGGGATGTGGCTGCACGGTCTGAAACTTTCGTCCCGCACGACGTGCTGAAGATTTTTTGGCACTCTGTTAGCTGAGGCTCGCGCCTTACCGATCCGATGACTGATTCCAAAACACAGTCTTTGCGCGAAGAGTTTAACCGCTGGGCGGAAGCCGGGCGAGGGGACGGAATGGAGCAGGATCACCTGCCGATCGCTCTTCCAGTGCTCGAGAAGATGCACCTTGCGGCACACGATAACGTTCTGGACGTGGGCTGCGGGTCGGGATGGCTATCGCGGCGGATCAGCAAACTTGTTCCCGAAGGCCGCATGGTCGGAATGGACATTTCGGACGAAATGATTCGTGTGGCGCGGCGTACGAGCCTGGATCAAGACAATATCCTGTTCATCACGGGAGAAGTGGGCGAAATTCCGTGGGAGCCCAATTTCTTTAGTCACGCGATTTCCGTGGAATCGGCGTACTACTGGCCCGATCCTCGTGCGGGCATACGAGAACTCCACCGGGTGCTGCGGCCGGGGGGCGCGGCGTGGATCTTGATCAACTATTACCGCGACAATCCTTTTTGCCACCAGTGGAGTGCGCTGCTGGCTGTACCAACGCATTTGCTTTCGGCGGAGGAGTGGGCGCAACTTTTCCTGGTGGCTGGATTTGCTAATGTGTCTCACGAGAGAGTTGTCGATCCTTCGCCAAGTCCGGAGAAATATGCGGGGCGATGGTTCCGCGATGCGGCGCAGTTGCGGGCATTTAAGGCTGAAGGCGCACTGTTGATTCGCGCAGAGAAGTAATTTCCAAAGCAAATTTATCTGTAAAGATGTGACCGGCAATCTGGCTGCGTGCTCGGAAGTGTGGTAAGAGTGCGAAGGTTTTGTTGGTGTGCTGCGAAGAAGGACAACTGAAGGTGGATGAATGAGATTTTTGGATGATGGGGTAGCGGTAATCACCGGTGCGGGATCGGGGATGGGGAGATGTTTGGCACAGCAACTGGCCGCGAGAGGATTACCCCTGGCATTGGCGGACGTAAGCGAAAACGGATTGAATGAAACCTTGGGACTTCTGCGCGGAGCGACTGGGAAAGTAACGCGGCATATTGTGAACGTGGCCGAAGAAACGCAGGTGAAGGAATTTGCGGAAGCTGTTGCGGCACAGCACGGACGAGCCACGATTCTGTTCAACAATGCAGGGGTGGCGCTGCTCGGGCACTTGGAAGAGATTTCGCTTGAGGAGTTTCGCTGGCTGATGGGTATCAATTTCTGGGGTGTGGTTTACGGAGTGACCTATTTTCTGCCGCTGTTAAAGAAAGAGAAAAGGGCGCACATTGTGAACACGTCGAGCCTGCTGGGATTTTTCGGGGCCTCCGGCCAAGGAGCGTATTGCGCCAGCAAATTTGCGGTCCGTGGATATACGGAATCGCTGCATCACGAACTGCTGGGGACGAATGTTGGCGTCACGTGCGTGCATCCGGGATTTGTTCGCACTTCAATTGCTGAACGCGCGAAAGTGGGGCGGGGCGCCGGGGCAGACTTGCGCGAGGAAAGCCTGACAAGATTTCAAAAGGTGGCGCGTACCGATGCTGCTACAGCTGCCAGAAAGATTCTTCGGGGAGTGGAGCTGCGCAAGGCGCGCGTGCTGATTGGACCTGACGCTTATTTTGTGGATATTTGGCAGAGGTTGAAGCCGGCCAGTTACTGGAACCTGATCGCGAAACAATTTGAAGATCCGGGAGCCAAGGCGAAGTGAGGTGAAGTTTGGATGAAGCATGATGGCGAATGGAAGTGCCGGTATTCTCATGGGACGATGCTGAAGTGATGTGGAGGTCACATTTGAAATCGCAGCTCATCGGACTGTTTTGTTTTGCGTCTCTCGCTTTGGCGGCGTTCGCGCAAGTACCTGCGGAAACGGCTTTGACCCGCAATCCTGTATTCGAGAAAAATTGCGCGAAATGCCACGGCAAGTCGGCGGAGGGCAGGCATTTCGCGGGACCGTCGCTGAAATCCGATAAAGTTGCGGGCGCTTCCGAAGACGATTTGCGCAACATGATTACAAATGGCAAAGGGCATATGCCGAAATTTGGCGGCAAGTTGACGCCCCAAGAAATCGACACTCTGGTGCAGCAGATTCGCGCGCTGAACAAGAAATAGACGGCTTGCCATGGCCGCCGGCGGAATAGGGATTTGTTGGCCGGCCGAGAATGGTGGCGATATACTGAATTCAGGGGCAGGACAGAGAGAGGTTCCTTGTGGGTGTCATAGACCAGCGGTTTGAAAAGAATTTTCTGATCACTTCGGTAGATTATGTATTCAATTGGGCAAGGAAGAGTTCGCTTTGGCCGTTGACGTTTGGCCTTGCTTGCTGCGCCATTGAGATGATTGCGTCGACGACAGCGCGTTTTGACATGGCGCGGTTCGGTGCGGAAGTGTTTCGGCCGTCTCCACGGCAAGCGGACCTGATGATTGTGTCCGGAACCGTGACGTTGAAGATGGGGCAGGTAATCCAACGCGTATGGCAGCAAATGCCCGATCCGAAGTGGTGCATCTCCATGGGGGCTTGCTCGAGCGAGGCGGGCCCTTTAACGCGTATTCTGTGCTCCAGGGAGTGGACCGCATCATTCCGGTGGATGTGTACGTGGTGGGATGTCCGCCGCGGCCGGAAGCGCTTTTCTATGCGCTACTGAAGTTGCAGGACAGAATCGACACCATGACGTTAGCGAAGCGGCCGACGGAAGTGAGACTGCGGACGGAGATGGTGGAAGAGTTCAAGCGGAACGTCATGGTGGCGCAAGTGCCGGAGCCAGCCGAGAAGTAAATACCGAACAAACGAGGCGAAAATGGCGTTCGTGAGAACCATCAAGGTGGACGAGTTGCCGCCGGGTACGGTGCGGGAACTGTACATTGAAGGAAAAGCGGTGGCGGTAGCGAATGTGGCGGGGAAGATATACGCAATCAATAACACCTGCCTGCATCGAGGCGGGCCGCTTGGGCAGGGATTGCTCGAGGGAAAAGTAGTGACATGTCCGTGGCATGGCTGGCAGTTCGACGTAACGAACGGCAAAGCAGTGCAGAATCCCGCGGCGGGAGTAGATTGCTATGCGGCTGAGGTACGCGGGCAGGACGTTTTCATAGACCTAGGATCCTGAGAAGATACAACGAAAACGGCGAAAATGCGGAGCCCGTTCCGATAGTGTGCAGAAAACAATGGGCTTAATTATTTTTGAGTAGTTTTAGTACCGCTTAGACCTGTTTTCCTCCTGTGGAAAGCCTTCTATCCTGAACATTTTGTTTGGTTTTCGCCTCGCGTCCGTGTATCCTTCACGCGAATCGGAGCCGATGGCGACTGCGACCCCTCAAACACGACACTATTGGATCTTCAGCGCGGACCCTCATCACTATCACTGGGACACACTCTTCGTAAAGGGTAAGGAGATGTGGCACGGCGCGGGAGCCAAACCGGACGCGGTCCGAGCCTTAAAGCAAGCGAAGAAAGGTGATCGCGTGCTTTGCTATCACTCCGCGCCGGAGCGCTCGCTATATTCCATTGCGGAAATAACCCGCGATCCCTATCCGGACCCCCACGATTATGACGGAAAGAATCTGGTGGCGGATTTGCGCGCGTACGAGAAACTGCCGCGGCCGGTGACGCTGGCAGAGATGCGCGGCAATCCCGTTTTGCGGAAAGTGAAACTGCTGAAAGCTGTGCGGCGTATAATTTCCCCGTTGACCGAGGCGGAATATCAGGAGTTATTGCGGATGGCCGGAATTGTGGCCATGCCCGGCGTGCCATGGCCCTGAAGCTCCGCGGCAAGCCGGGAACGAAGGATTTTCATGGCCATCCCCCAAACAATCTTCGATAACCTTACGTCTTACTTTTACAGCTGAAGCGTATGCAGGTTGATTCCGTCTGGCTAGTTCATTTCGAATACCTTCAGAAAATGCTTGGTAAATGAGCGAAAGCCAAATTCGCTTGGAAATACAGGAGAGAGAAATGCGCGTACGCATCAGGTGGTTGGTGTTGATGACGCTGTTTGCCGGTAGCGTGATGAGAGCCGCGGAGCAGTCGCCGCTGCTGGCTCAAGAGCCCACGGTCAGCAAAACGTCGATCGTGTTCACCTATGGTGGCTACTTGTGGAGCGTTCCGCGGGCAGGCGGCGAAGCGCGGCAATTGACGACGGGTGGTCATGAACGCTCTCCTATATTTTCGCCGGATGGGCAGTGGATCGCTTTCACGGGCGAATACGACGGCAATACCGACGTGTTTGTAATGCCAACTGAAGGCGGCACGCCGAAGCGCCTGACTTGGCACCCGGCGCAAGACGCGGCAGTTGGCTGGACGCCCGATGGGAAGCGCGTGCTGTTTCTCTCTACCCGCGACGCATATGCAGACTTCACGCGGCTTTATACAGTGCCAGCCGAAGGTGGAGTAGCTGAAGTATTGCCGATGTGGAGGGCTTTTGAGGGATCGTACTCGCCGGATGGCACAAGGATGGCGTACGTGCCGAACTTTCAGTGGCAAGCGGCCTGGAAGCGCTATCGTGGCGGCCAAACAACGCCGATTTATGTGGTGAAGCTGAGCGATCTATCGCTGGAAAAGTTGCCCCGCCAGAATTCGAACGATGGGAACCCGGTGTGGTTTGGGGATACGGTGTATTTTCTGTCGGACCGGAATGGGCCGGTCACCCTGTTCGCCTATGACACAAAGAGCAAAACCATAAAGCAAGTGGTGGAGAACAAGGGCCTCGATCTGAAGAGCGTTTCGGCGGGGCCGGATGTGCTGGTGTATGAGCAGTTTGGCGGAATTTTTCTGTTCGACCCGCAGACGGGGAAGTCAACAAAAGTGGAAATTCATCTGAATGGTGATTTGCCCGCAACGCGTCCGCACTTTGAAAAAGTGGCGGAGACGATTCAGAGCGCAGGGATTTCCCCGACGGGTGCGAGGGCGGTGTTTGAAGCACGAGGAGAAATCCTGACGGTTCCGGCGGAGAAGGGCGACATTCGGAATCTCACACGCAGCCCCGGCGTGGCGGAGCGCGATCCAGCGTGGTCGCCGGACGGTAAATGGATCGCATATTTTTCCGATGAATCCGGAGAATATGGATTGCACCTGGAAGATCAGTCCGGGCTCGGGGAGGTGAAGAAGATCAACCTGGGGAATCCGCCATCGTATTTTTACGGACCGACTTGGTCTCCGGACAATAAGAAAATCGCTTACACGGACAAACGACTGAACCTATGGTACGTGGACGTAGAAAAGGGCACACCAGTGAAGGTTGCTGCGGAGCGGTTCGAAGATCCGTCCAGCGCGATGAACCAGACGTGGTCACCTGACAGCGAATGGTTGACGTACACCAAGTATCTTCCGAACCATCAACACGCGGTGTTCGTCTATTCGGTGGAAAGCGGAAAGGAATCGCAAATCACGGACGGGACGGCGGATGCGCGGTTCCCGGCTTTCGACAAAAACGGAAAGACACTGTACTTCACGGCAAGCACGGACGTGGGATTGAGTGTGGGATGGCTGGATCTTTCGAGTTTCCAGCACCCATTGACGCGGAGCGTGTATGCAGTGGTCTTGAAAAAAGCGGATGCGAATCCGGTCGAGCCAGAAAGCGACGAAGAGAAGATTGCGAAGGCCGAGGATAAGGGTAAGGACGCGGAGAAGGATAAAGACAAAGATAAGGTCAAAGCGAAAGAAGCTGATAAAGGCAAGGAAGGCGAAAAGAAGGAAGAATCGCCAACGGTCACAATCGATTTCGACGGCATAGGGCAGCGGATCGTATCTCTGCCGATTCGCGCCGCCAACTATATTCAACTGGATGCTGGAAAAACGGGAGTGCTGTTCCTTTCGGAAATCGTGGATGTGCCGCGATTTAGTGAACCGGCAAGCGTGACGGTTAGCAAATTTGATCTGAGCACGAGGAAGACTGAGCCGTACGTAAGCGGAGTGACGCAGCTTTATTTTTCTGCCAACGGAGAGAAGGCGTTGTTCCGCCAAGGACCGCCGCCGAGCGGACCTTGGCTCATCGCTGGAACAGGCGCGGCGCCAAAGCCGGGAGAAGGAGCGTTGAATCTTGGACAAATGGAAGTGTATGTGGACCCACGCGCGGAGTGGAACCAGATGTACCACGAAGTTTGGCGGATCGAGCGCGATTTCCTGTATGACCCGAATCATCATGGGCTGAATATTCCGGCCACGGAAAAGAAGTACAGCGTGTATCTGGATGGGGTCGGCGGACGCGGCGATTTGAACTATTTGTTCGTGGAAATGCTTGGAGAAGTCACGATCGGACACATGTTCGTCGGCGGCGGAGACGTGCCCAAGCCCCTACAGGTAAGAGGCGGATTGCTGGGAGCGGACTATAAGCTGGAAAACGGCAGATACCGTTTTGTCCGCATCTACACTGGCGAAAATTGGAATCCGGACTTGCGAGCGCCGCTGACACAGCCGGGAGTGGATGTGAAAATCGGCGATTACCTCCTGGAAGTGAACGGAAAGGAAGTGACACCACCTGCGGAAGTGTATAGCTTTTTCGAAGAGACTGCCGGGAAGCAGATCAAGATCAAGGTCGGACCGAATCCGGACGGCAAGGATGCTCGCGAGGTGACCGTGGTGCCAGTGGACAATGAATTCACGCTGCGCAACCGTGCCTGGGAGGAAGACAACCGCCGCAAGGTTGATGAATTGAGCGGCGGGAAGTTGGCGTATGTTCACGTACCGGATACGGCCGTTGGGGGATACACAAACTTCAATCGATTCTACTTCGCGCAGGTGGACAAGCAGGCTGCGGTTATCGATGAACGGTACAACCACGGGGGAGACATCGCCGACTACATTATCGACATGCTGAAAAGACCGTTGCGTAACTGTGCGATTTCGCGCGAGGGCGAAAAATTCTGCTCGCCGCTGGCGCAGATCTACGGACCCAAAACCATGATCATCAATGAAATGTCGGGATCAGGAGGGGACGCATTGCCGTGGATGTTCAAACAGGATGGCATTGGACCGCTTGTGGGAACGCGGACATGGGGCGGGCTCGTGGGGATCTATGGATATCCAGCCTTGATAGATGGAGGGTTCGTAACCGCTCCCCGCGTGGCCATTTACGGGCTGCACGGCCAATGGGAAGTGGAAAATCATGGCATTGCGCCTGACATTGAAGTGGAAAACGATCCCGCTTTAGTTGCCGCGGGACACGATCCGCAATTGGAAAAAGCGGTGCAGGTGACGCTGGAAGCGCTGAAGAAAAATCCGGTAATTTTGCCGGAACATCCGCCGTATCCGAATTATCAGAAGAAGTAAGCCTCGGACGCGGTTAGCCTCGCGCAAAAGCTTACGGCAAAGACTTGGAGAGCAACCACGGCATCAGGCCGGGCTCCGCGTAGGCTTTGTCCCAAGAATTATGGCCGACGCCAGGATATTCGGTGTACTTCACGTTTCCATCGGCACCCGTCAAGGCTTCATTCATTTTTCGTGAGTTCGTTACGGGCACGGTGTCATCGGCGCCGCCATGGAAGATCCACACTGGAGTTTTGCCGATTTTCTTTGCAACCTGTGCGTAACTCCCGGGATCGTCCGGATACGCGTCCTTGGCTAAGTCGGGGAAATGTTTCAGCAGGTCGAGGGGAATAATGATTCCGCCGCAAATAGGAACGACGGCCGCGAATTTGCCCGGATAGCGCCAGGCGATATCCCACGTGGCATATCCACCCATGGAAAGGCCCGTAAGATAAGTGCGCTTTGGATCGCCCTTGAAATCCTTTGTGGCAGCAGCGAGCGTGGCCAGGGCCATTTGTTCCATTTGCTGCTGCGTCCACCAATGATCCATCAGGCATTGCGGAATAACGACGACGGCTGGAAAACGGGAACGATCCAAGCGAATCGCGTGTGGCAATCCGACATCGGTTTGCAACAAGCCGTCCGATCCGCGTTCTCCGTAGCCGTGAAGAAAAAGGATGATCGGCCACTTCTGCTTCGGCGTCCAATTGTCCGGGAGAAACACCTGATACTTGTAAATGGTGCCCTGGAGCGAGAGGGTGCGATCGAGGAAGCCGGTTTGCTGCTTGCTTGCGGCGGCTGGGGGAGCCAGTGAGAGGGATAACATCAGGGTGGAAAGGCAGAACAACAGAATCGCGCGCACATTAACCTCCTAGCGATGGAACTGTAGCACGGGCGACAGGGCAAGAAAAGAAAGTGTGTGATAGTTTGATGCTCTGGAAAAATATGCCGGAACTTCCTGAAGTGGAGACTGTGGCGCGCGGCTTGCAGCGAGAATTAGCCGGGCGAAGAATCTTGAGTATCACGCTGGGGAAAACGGACTTCATCGATAATCCAGAAGCGCTGGAGAATGAACTTCCAGGACGGACGATTACCCGGGTGCATCGCTACGGAAAATTCCTGTTGCTGCGATTGGGCGCGGCAGAAGGAACAAAGACAAGCGATGGAGAAGCCGCGTTGCTGGTACACCTGGGCATGACCGGACTGTTGATGCCAAAGTCGGTTCGCGAACTGCAGGCAAAACATACACACGTGGTCATGCTTCTGGACGACGGGCGCGAGTTGCGTTACGTCGACCCTCGGCGATTTGGGCGAATGGCCTATCTGGCGGGGGAAATGTTGTCTGGAGAGTTGCAACGGTTCGGCGCTGATCCGCTGGAAGTGGGACTCGAAGAATTTGCGCGACGAATTCAAGGGCGTAAAGCCAGGATCAAAGCGTTGCTGCTGGACCAGAGCGTTCTGCGCGGCGTAGGGAATATTTACGCTGACGAAAGCTTGTGGAAAGCAAAGATTCATCCGGCGCAACTCGGCAGGCGGCTGAAACAAGCGGAAGTGAAAGAACTGCACACCGCGCTACAGAAGATTTTGCAGAAGGCGATTTTACTGCGCGGATCATCTATTTCCGACTTTCTTGACGCGGAAGGATTGCCGGGAGAATATCAGCAGCACCACCGCGCGTATGGAAGGGAAGGGAAGCCGTGTTTTCGCTGCAAAACTGCGATCCGGCGAGTGATTGTGGCAGGTCGCAGTAGTTATTTCTGCCCCAATTGCCAGAGGGGACCAAGGTGGCAGAAACGTGCGGGCGGATTGAAGCGGCGAGCGATGGGAAAGGCAAAGAAATAAACGATTGAAAAATTGCCCGTATAGCGAGGATGGGGAGAGGAAATGCGAACGGTGGTACAGCGAGTGAGTCGGGCCAAGGTCACGGTGGAAGGACAAGTCACGGGCGAAATTGGGGCTGGGCTGATGATCCTGTTGGGGGTGGGAAAGGAAGACAGTTCCCCCGTCGCGACGGCGATGGCGGAAAAACTTGCGAATCTGCGGATTTTCGAGGATACAGGCGGGAAAATGAACCTATCGCTACTGGATGTGAAGGGCAGCGCCCTAGTGGTATCACAGTTCACTTTGTACGGAGACGCGCGGGGGCAGAGACGGCCGAGCTTTATTTCGGCGGCGCCACCCGAACAGGCGAAGAAACTTTATGAAGAGTTTTGCGACGCGCTTCGGAAATTAGGAATAACCATAGCTACGGGAATTTTTCAAGCAATGATGTCGGTGGAGCTGGTGAATGAAGGCCCGGTCACAATCCTTGTCGATTCCGACAAAACGTTCTAAGACGCGTCCTACGGACGAAAGACGCGGTGAAGTATGGACAGTCGCGCGCGTATTGGCGGAGTTGAGAAAGCACGGTGAACAGCGAAACGTGGAAGGAATGGCGCGTTTCGGAATCCGGGCAGAAAAAATCTTAGGTGTTTCCAAGCCAAAATTGGACGCGATTGCGAAGGCCATCGGCAAGAATCACGACTTGGGGTTAAGGCTATGGGAAACCGGGATTCATGATGCGAAGTTGCTCGGGATGCTGATCTGCGATCCGGAACGAGTGACCTCCGGTCAAATGGAGCGCTGGGTTCGAAAGTTCGACAATTGGGACGTGTGCGACGGAACATGCTGCCACTTGTTTGTGGATGCAAGCCCAGCTTGGGAAAAAGCGTTCGCATGGAGCAGCCGCAAGAAGGAATTCGAGAAGCGGGCTGGATTTGCGATGGCGGCGTATCTGGCTATCCACGACAAAACGGCGAAAGATGATGTCTACCGCAAATTCCTGAGAGTGATTGAGCGCGAAGCCTGGGACGAACGGAATTTTGTGAGGAAAGCGGTGAACTGGGCGCTGCGAAATATCGGCAAGCGCAATCGGCGATTGAATCGAGACGCAATCGTGGCGGCCGACAGAATCCGGAAAGAAGGCACGCGCGCGGGCCGGTGGATTGCCGCGGACGCGTTACGCGAGTTGAGAAGCGAGGCAGTTCAGAACCGTTTGCTGCGGAAAGGCGATTGAAGCACGGTGGCCGCGATCCAAGGAGTGAGAATCCGTAGAGCGAAGATGGGGGATGCGTCGCGTATTGCAGCGTTGTCCGGGCAATTGGGTTACCCGACCACGACGAAGAAGATGGCGCCGCGATTGAAACACGTGTTGAAAATGAAAGACGGCGCATGCTTTGTGGCGGAAACAAAGCAGGATGGGGTGATTGGCTGGGTACACGTCAGCATCACGCCTTTGCTGGAAGTGGAGCGTCGCGCCGAGGTGAACGGTTTGGTGGTGGATGAAAAAGTGCGAAGCCATGGCGCGGGTGGAAGCCTATTGAAAGCCGCGGAGCAATGGGCCCGGAAAATGAGATGCGCGGGAATGTCCGTGCGATCCAATGTGATTCGCGACCGCGCGCACACTTTCTACCTGCGGAACGGCTACGAGCATTACAAAACGCAGAAGGCGTTCCGGAAATCGCTGTAGGGCACGCTACGAGAACGCTGCTTATCAAGAATCAGTCTTGCTGAATCATTACGTTGAGATCCTTCGTGTCGCGACAGGCGCCATCCTCAGGATAATACTTAAACGTATCAGGCAATTGTTAAGTATGAGTAAGTGCCATCAAGGACAGTCGCCGTGGAAGAATATATCGTGATACGATAAACTATTCACATGCCAGAGAAAATCACGGAAACCGAATATCAGGCATTGGGCGAGCTTCGCTACCTGATCCGCAGGTTTTTGCAAGAAGGGGATGTGAAAGCCAAGCAGGCAGGGCTCGAGCCTCAGCAATACCTGCTGTTACTGGCGGTTCGTGGTTTGCCCTCGGGTGAGGAGGCGACCATAAGCACGCTGGCAAACCGTCTGTCTCTGCGACATCACAGCACGGTGGAACTGATCGACAGGATGGAATCGCATGGCTACGTGAAGCGCATTCGAGGACGTGAGGACCGGCGGCAAGTGCTAGTTTCTCTGCAACCTAAGGGAGAACGACTGCTGGAACGAGTGGTGGAACAGCGGATTATCGAATTGCGCGCGAATGGAAGAGCGCTGGTTGCCGCCATCAGTTCATTGTTAGAGCCCCGCGGGGGGGTCTTAGCATCTAAGAAAGCACGTCGCGGACAGCCTGAGGCCTGAGGCAGTAAGCGGCCTGCGGTCCGCAGTGACGCGGATTAAGCAGCACGGAATCATGTCCAAAAATAACAAAAAAACAGAAAAAAAGCAGATGGCGCGCCAAGAAGGCCTTGGCGATTTTTCCGTAAAGTGGCAAGTGCTTAGGATCGCGGCGCTGGCCACCCCCATCGGAGCGCTCGCGGCCGTCAGTGCTCTGGTGCTGCTTCGCCTGATTGCGTTCTTCACCAACGTTTTTTATTTCGGGCGTTTCTCAAGTGCCCCGAGTCTGCCGGAAAATTCTCACCTGGGCTGGTTCGCCGTTCTTGCACCAGTAGCCGGAGCATTGATCGTTGGATTTATGGCCCGCTACGGCTCGGACCGTATCCGCGGCCATGGGATTCCAAAAGCCATTGAATCGATTTTGTTAAATGGTAGCCGGATAGAGCCAAAAGTGGCGGTGCTGAAGCCATTGTCCGCCGCGATTTCAATCGGTTCCGGAGGGCCGTTTGGAGCGGAAGGGCCGATCATCATGACCGGCGGAGCATTCGGGTCGATGGTCGCGCAGATGTTTCATCTGACGAGCACAGAGCGAAAAACCCTTCTGGTAGCAGGAGCGACGGCGGGGATGTCCGCCACGTTTGCGGCACCAATTTCGTCAGTGCTGCTGGCGATCGAACTGCTTTTGTTTGAGCGCAAACCGCGTAGCATCATTCCCGTAGCGGTTGCGAGCGCCACAGCCGCGCTGTTAAGACAGTATTTATTGGGCCAGGGACCACTGTTTCCCACGATTGGGCACGGACCTTTCATTACCCCGACCATGCTGATCTGCAGCGTGATTGCAGGCGTCGTGTGCGGGCTGTGTCCATTCCGCTGTCGAATTCGGTTTATTACTTCGAAGATTTATTCGGGAAACTGCCGGTTCATTGGATGTGGTGGCCGGCGATCGGCGGAGTCGTTGTGGGCTTGGGCGGGTTGGTGTTTCCGCAGGCGCTGGGCGTTGGTTACGACGTGATCGGCGAATTGGTGAAGGGCGATAGGGCCTTGCATCTGGTGCTCGGTGTTCTGATTGTGAAGTGGCTGATCTGGTCGGTCGCACTTGGATCGGGCACATCGGGCGGTGTGCTGGCGCCGGTGATGATGATCGGCGCGGGATTGGGCGCGTTGATGTCCTATGGCCTGCCGGATATGGGACAAGGATTCTGGGCGATGATCGGGCTAGGGGCGATGCTTAGCGGAACTTTGCGGGTGCCTATGACCGCGATTGTATTCACTGTGGAACAGACCCACGACTGGAACATGTTGCTGCCGCTTCTGCTGGGCTGCGTGGCATCGTATACGGTCTCGACGTTGCTACTGCGCCGGTCGATCTTGACAGAAAAAGTGGCAAGGCGTGGCTACCACGTGAGCAGCGAGTATGCGATCGATCCGCTCGAACTGCTCTACGCTCGTGAGGTGATGCGGGTTCCCGATGTAATTTTGCCTGCTAATGGCACGGTACCGGACGCATTGCAGTTGATGAGAGCGGACATTCCCAAGAAGCAGCGGCTTTTGCCCGTAGTGGATCAACTGGGATTGCTTGCGGGAGTGCTGACGCGCAAAGGATTGCAGGATCAGTTAGAGAAGAATCCAGCCACAGGGGAGAGCCAGCTATTGCGAGAACTGATGCGGACCGGTGCTGTTGTGGCGTTTGGAGACGATCCTTTGCGGGTGGTGGTCAACCGGATGGCAGAAAAGGGCGTGACGCGCATGCCCGTGGTAGAGCAAGGAAACGGCAGATTCCTTGGTCTTATATCGCTGGATGATTTGCTGAAGGCGCGATCGCGCCATCTTGAAGAAGAAGAACGGCGCGAGCAGACTCTCTGGCTGCCCTATTTTGGACCCGCGCGAAGGGTTTCGACCAAATCCAGTTCCTGAAAAAGCGTATAACTAAGAGAATTGATAGGAATGTTACATCTCGTGCGCTGGGCCGGGCTGGTTCGACTTCCGATAGGTCTCCATGATGTCCTGCAGGCTGAGGACACCCAGAATGCGCGAAACGTTCGCCCTGCTCAGCACAGGTACCAGCGGATAATTTGTGGCCTGGCGAAGTGCGACCTGCAGGTCTTCGTCAGGATGGAGATAGGGAACCACGGAGAGCGATTGCGTTTCTTCGAGCGGACGAAAGTCTGCAGCGTCCATCAGCTTCTTCAGGTCCTCTCTGGCTAGCACAGCGATGGAATTGCTCGGCCGCCGCACCAGGAAATATTCCTCGTTTGTTGCTTGCACCACTGCCCACGCGTCAGCAACGGTTTTCTGGCTATCGAGAATAATGGCCGGGCGGGGGCGCATGGCGTCCTCAACGGTGAGAATTTCCTGTTCGCGTTCCTCTTCCAAAGCCGGCAAGTAAAGCCCATCCTGGCGAGTGATCTGCTCCAGAGCCGGGACAGGTTGCAGCTTGCGCGAAATAAGATAGGAAAACATATTGGCGACAAGTACGGGAAGAATGATGGTGTAGTCGCCACTCACTTCTAGTGCCATGAAAACGGAAGTAATCGGGGCGCGAAGAAAGCCGGCGAATAACACTCCCATGCCTACGAGCGCGTAGGTGCCTACCGAACCAGTTAAATGAGGGAAGAATATTCGTTCGACGGTGCCGACCGCGCCGCCGAGCATGGCTCCTATGAAAAGCGTGGGGGCAAACATCCCACCGGGAGTGCCACTCGTGAAGGACAGGGTGGTGGCAAGAATCTTGAGGCCAGCGAGAATGCCGAGCACTTCCCATGTGTATTGATTGTGCATGGCCTGGTCCATGAAGTCGTATCCGGCACCCATGACTTGCGGAAACCCTGCGAAGGCAATCAAGCCGATAAGCAATCCGGCAATCGCGGGGTAAAGGAACTGCATGTAGCTCGGGCTAGCCTTGATCTTGGGGCGCAGCCAGCCAATGGCAGCAGCGAAAACCACGGAGGCAACTCCGCCTAAGACTCCCAGCACGCTGTAGGCAAGCAGTTCTTCCCAGCGAATCACTGCGACCGGAGGGATGCGGAAGAACGGCTCCGAGCCAAGGAACAAGCGCATCGTGACAACACTGGAAACCGCCGAAAGAACGACGGTGGCAAGAATGCCTGCGCTCCAGTGGCCGATGACCTCCTCGATGACAAACAGGACCGCGGAAATGGGAGCGTTGAACGCAGCGGCCAAACCGGCCGCGGCGCCGACAGGAGCGAGAATGCGCAATTTCTTGCGCGAGAGGTTCAGGCGTGTCCCGATCGCGCTGGCCAGGCCCGCTCCGATCTGCAAGGAAGGATCTTCCGGGCCAAGGGAGTGGCCGGAGCCAATGGCCAGTGAAGCAAGAATGAACTTTCCGATGACAGTGCGCAGGGGAATGTATCCATTCGAAATATACAGGGCAGCTTTGGTCTGATTGAGACCGCTTCCGGCCGCGCCCCGAAACACAGTAAAAATCAGGGCGGACATCACAAGTCCGGCCAGCGAAGGCGCCAGAAAAGCCCTCCATGGCGATGGAGTGAGGGCGCTGCCCAAGAGGTAGAGGCGTGTCCACTCCATGGTGATGCGGAAGCAGACCACGGCAAGGCCGGCAAAGATGCCGATGAACACAGCGAGAATCAGAAAAAAGCGATCCTCGTTGAAAGCCAGTTGAGCGGTAAGGCGAGAAGCGAGGGCACCCCAAGAAGGGTGCACCGGTGTAGCAGCGGGAGGCGCGGGATTGGTCGTGACTACGTCGGGAGCGCTCACTGATCTTCCATTTCCCGCTGGTGGGCGATGGCCAGCACCGCGGAGTCATCTGGAGTAGACTCGCCGCAATGATCCTGAGCCACTTTCTCTGCCGAAGCGGCGAAGTCAATCAGGGTTTCGACCTCCTCAGGGTGCTGCGTGAGAAAATGAGCGTTGGCCGTGGCCATCAACTGTTTCCACCTTTCCAGAAATGGTGCAATAGAAGATGTCGCGGAGACCTGCGTGGATTCGCCGCAGGATTGCAGGCGTTTTCCGGCGATGTCAAAAACGCGCAGTGTGCGTTGAACTTTCTCGGCCTCGGGGATGCCCCGCTCATACAGATTGAGAGCGAGCGCGGACTGAATGACCGCCAAAAGTTGTTTGGCGGAGGTGTTTGATGGATCCAAGTGAAGGGCACGGCTTAAATAGGTTTCGGCCGCATGAAAATCGCCAACTCGAAAGGAAGTTTCACCGGCGCCTACGAGAGCGGGTAGATACTTGGAGTTCAGCTGAAGAGCCTGACGAAATTGAGCCAGTGCCCGCTGGTCATCGCCGACACGCGCGTACAAATCAGCAACACGGGTACGCAGCTGAGGATCTCCCGGAAGATTGTCGGACAAAATCATGAGCTGAGATTCCGCGTGTCCTGTGTCTCCGCGATCGAGATAAAAATTGATCAGTTCGAGCGATGCGGCGCGGCGGTTGCTCTCAGGGTTCTCCGGCCAGTCGCCAAAAATGGCGCCATTGAAATAGCGCTCCGCGGCAACATTGTCGCCCTTCCTGGCGTAAAGGCGAGCCAGTTGAAGATTTACAGGACCATTCGCGGAATTGGTTTGCCACAGGCCGAGATAGTAATTGAGGGCTTGTTCGGTCTGTCCGGCTTGCAGCAAGGCATCCGCGAGGTACATTTCGAATCCTGAGTTCCTAGGATCATAGAAGAGAGCGGTGCGGAAATCCTGGACGGCGGCGGGGGGACGGCCGTTTTTCAGCTCCTGTTTACCGCGGATGAACCATTCCACCCCCAGAGCTGTGCGGCGGCGGTCATACGCCTGGGTATAGGAGTGAGTGAGGGCCGAAAAGAGCACGGCGATAAGAACAAGAATACCGACGAGCAATGGCTCCCGGATGATGAAATCGCGGTGTAAAAGATTCATTCCAGTCCAATCACGTTACTGCCGGTCCTCGAGGTACGCGCGCAGGTCCCGTTTGGGCTGACGAGACGGTCGGCTGTGCAACCACATATATCGTATCACGACATGATTTGCGGCACAGGGGAGAGCGGACCTGCAAGCGGGCGAGCGCGTGGCTGGGCTCTAAAAAGCGTCGCCGCCGCCGCCGCCAAAACCGCCGCCGGAGAAGCCACCGCCTCCCGAAAATCCAGAGCCCCCGGAACTGCGCGGGGCAGAAGCGAGCACGTCCGCGGCCTGGAGCGACATGGCGTTAAGGTTGTTCACAAACAAATAGGGATAAAAGCCCGGGCCATAGCTTCCTCCTTGGTACCACTGCGGAGGTTGCGTATAAATATTCTGGAACGCTTTGCTCCAATTTTTCTCCACTCCGAGGGCCATGGCGAAAGGAAGGAATTTTTCAAACATGTCGGGGGTCTTGATCATACGATTGAAACGGTCTGCCTCCACGTGATTTAGAAAGTCTTCAAACCCAAGGATTTTTCCGAGCGCTATGGCTCCGGACTGCGTTCGCGCGGGCATAAACCATCCAAAGCCGCAAATGATCAAGCCCGTCAGAATTGCGGCAATGACGAAGGGCAACGGCGCCATGCCGTAGGTGCGGGCGAACCAGTTTCCGGCGGCAAACACCAGAAATCCCGCCACGATGCCAAAGCCAATGTAGCTTGCGCGAACACTGTCAGGTCGCCGGGCGTAGTATCCCTTGCCGACCAGTGAGCCGAAGAGCTGATTTTTGATGCCGGCAATGTTCTGGTAGAAGCGGTTATGAAGATCGGCGAGAGAAACGAGGTCGCCGGCTTGGCCATTAGGGAAAAGGCCGCCAAGCAATTCCTGTTCATGGGGCTTGAGCGCAGCCCAGTCCGCTTGCGATTTCTGAAGATGGAATTGGTAATCCTTGGAGTGAGTCAAGCCGAGAAGGTGATCTTTCTGCAGTTCCTGAATGACGATATAACCGCGGACCGCGAGGTCGACGATGGAAGCGGTAATGTCTTTCATATCGACGGAATTGTCGATCAATGTGCCGACCTCGCCGGGAGTGAGTTGATCGGGCGGTTCATATTGCGCGGCAATGGGACGAAGGCGAGGATCGCGGCCGCGCGTCCACCACCACCAGAACATCAACGGGAAGACAAGTAGGGGAAGTACGAGAGGCCAGTTGCTGCGAAAGTAATGGAAAAATTGCGAAGCCATGGTTGGTTCGCGGACGCTTCCTTTATCGAATGCCACCGCCACCGTCAGCCCTTCGTGGATTCCCAAGGAACTGATGGTGCGAACATCTACTTCTGTGTTAGCGATTTCGACGGTGGCATTGCGGCCGGCGGACTTGTACGCGCCGGTGAACACGTTTGCGCGAATGTCCGAAGTGCCATCCGG
Source organism: Candidatus Acidiferrales bacterium (assembly GCA_963709705.1). GTDB lineage: Bacteria > Acidobacteriota > Terriglobia > Acidiferrales > UBA7541 > Acidiferrum. The sequence continues at coordinate 1,639,384 of CAVPXU010000005.1, read as the reverse complement.
GAGGACGATGTGAGCGCTGGCTTGTTCGATGGGAATGGGCCACTCGTCACCCGTAATGTTCCAATACAACTCGTCATGGTCGTCGAAGAAGCGCAGAGCGTCCGAAACGGTGTATTCGATGGAAATAGTGTGCGTGCTGTTGTCCGCGTCTGGAATATAGATCTTCAATTCAAGGTACTGGCGTTGGCGGCTCGTTTCGTATTTCAGTTTGTTGCCGTTCTCGTCGGTAACACGCTTGACGTCGAGAAACAGTGAGTAGTTCAGGCCGTTAGGGCCGGCGTATTCCACGGGAATTGTGCGGTAGATGCCATGCCAGGGGCCGCCGATGAATTGGAACATGAGGTTTTCCGTGACGTTCACGCTGCTGTCAGCGAGCACGGTGATATCGGAATGAAATTTAAGCAGTCGCCGTTCCTTGGCGGAAAGGGGATGAGCCAGGGAAAGAAAAATCGCAACGGCGAGGAAAACGGTGGTGAGCCGGAGATATCTTTGTTGGCGAAAGCGCATTGCGGCACCAGACCGCAATTCAGGCGGTTGGGGCTGCAGGATTACTAAAGCTGACTTTAGGAGCTTCACGCTCCGTAGCAGACGAAACCTCGAAAAATTCACGCTGTTTGAAGCCGAGCATACCGGCGAAGATGTTGGTGGGGAACTGCATAATCTTGGTATTGAGGTCGCGAACGACGGCGTTGTAGTAGCGGCGCGCGTTCTGCACGTTATCTTCAATTTGTGTCAACGAATTTTGGAGCGAAGTGAAGCTTTCAATAGCGCGAAGTTGCGGGTAGGCCTCAGACAGGGCGAACAGACTCTTCAGAGCGCCGGAAAGCATGTTCTCCGCTTGCGCCTTGTCAGCGGGGCCAGTAGCGGACATGGCCTGATTCCGCGCGTTGATGACGGCCTCCAACGTACCTTTTTCGTGGGCGGCGTAGCCCTTTACGGTTTCCACAAGATTAGGAATCAAATCGTAGCGGCGTTTGAGTTGGACATCGATATCGGCCCAAGCGTTGTCGCATTGCACCTTTAAACGAACCAGGCCGTTATACATTCCGATGCCGAAAATGATGAGGAGCGCGAGGATGCCAAGGAGAACCCAACCAAACATCGCCAACCTCCAGAAGGGAAGAACAAATTAAAGCTATGAACTGACTATACGGGTTGCCAGTGTGCGAGTAAAGCGCGCGCAGCGAGTCGATTTAATGAGACGTCAAGGAACAAAGAATAACATGGGAGTCTAGGTATTTATGGCGTATAGTCAGACCGGAATATACCAAGTAGACAGCTACCCATAAAATATGCTCTTCAAGACGATCAGTGCCTCCGTGTATGGTATCGATGCTTATCCCGTCGAAGTGGAAGTCGATGTTGGCTCGGCTTATATGAAAGATTTCAACGTGGTGGGGCTGCCAGACAATGCGGTGAAAGAAAGCCGCGAACGGATCAAATCGGCGCTGCGAAATTGCGGGTTCGAGTTTCCTTATGGGCAGGGAGTGACGATCAACCTGGCGCCTGCGGACCTGCGAAAGGAAGGCTCGGGATTCGATTTACCGATGGCGCTGGGGGTGGTGGGCTGCCAAGGGCAATTCTTTGGCAAGGTGCTGGACCAAATGATGTTCCTGGGCGAATTGTCGCTTGACGGGAGTGTGCGGGCCGTGCGTGGGGCGCTATCCGCCACAATCGCAGCGAGGGATAAAGGGTTGAAGGCAGTGGCAGTGCCCGAAAACAATGCGCGAGAAGCGGCAGTGGTGGACGGGATTGAAGTTTTCGCGCTGAAATCCCTGCCGCAAGCGGTGGACCTGATAAATTCACCGGAATCCTTCCAGCGCGTGCAAGTCGACGCCAAGCTGATGCTGAGCGAGGCAGCGCAGTATCCCGTGGATCTGCGCGACGTTCATGGACAGCAAGCGGCGAAGCGCGCTCTCGAAGTGGCCTGTGCCGGTGGGCACAATATCCTGTTCATCGGGCCGCCAGGTGCCGGAAAAACGATGCTCGCCAAACGCATCCCGACAATCCTGCCGCCGCTGTCGCTGGAAGAAGCGATCGAGACCACGCGAATTCATAGCGTGGCTGGGACGTTGGATGGCAGCCAAGGACTGATTGGAACGCGGCCATTTCGTTCCCCGCATCACACCATCAGTGACGCGGGACTGATCGGAGGCGGAGCAGTGCCGCGCCCGGGAGAAGTGTCCCTGGGGCATCACGGGGTGCTGTTTCTGGATGAGTTGCCAGAGTTCCAGCGCAATGTGCTGGAAGTGATGCGGCAGCCGTTGGAGGACGGTATGGTGACGATCGCGCGGGCGGCAGTTTCTGTAACGTTTCCGTCGAGATTCATGTTGGCCGCGGCCATGAATCCTTGTCCTTGCGGCTATTTTGGCGATCCCACACGGGAGTGCCATTGCACGGCGCCGATGATCCAGCGTTACGTGTCGAAAATATCCGGACCATTGCTGGATCGAATCGACATTCACATCGAGGTTCCGGCGGTGAAATACAAGGAATTGCGAGCACCCTCCTCGTCGGAAGACTCTGCGGCCGTGCGCGGACGGGTAATAGCAGCGAGGGACCGGCAAGCGGAGAGGTTTAAAGGGGAAAAAAAGACCTATTGCAACGCGCAGATGGCATCAAAGTTGATTCGCAAATGCTGCGCGATTACACAAGAGGGAGAAAAGCTGCTGGAGAACGCGGTCACCCGACTAGGGCTATCTGCCCGGGCGCATGACCGGATTCTAAAGGTGGCCCGAACGATCGCCGACCTAGAGGCTGCACCGGATATACAGGGAAAGCACCTGAGCGAGGCAATACAATACCGTACACTGGACCGCACCTACTGGTCCTAGCTGGGGAAATGCCGGTACTTGGCTCCATTGACTTGGGTTTACCCGCTGTGTTACGAGTAAGTACGCCTTTTTTGCAACTTGGGCCGCGGCGATAGGCGGGAATGACGCCAGAAGTAAAGCACCTGGAAGTAATCCTGGACACGCACGTCGAGAGCGTCAATCTCGCCGAGGAGATGTGTCTCCGTGTCGCGGAAGCGGTCGGCTTCAGCGAAGATGAGTGCTACCGGATCGGAATGTCTGTCCGGGAAGGGGTCATCAACGCGTTTCATTACGGAAATCAGGAAAAACCGAACAAGAAGATTTATCTGGCATTGGACCTGACCCAGGAAAAAATGATCATTCACGTGATGGATGAGGGGAAAGGGTTCAAACTGGCGGACGTGCCCGATCCACTGGCGGAAGAGAATCTGCTTAGCACCTCCGGCCGCGGGATATTTCTGATGAAAGCGTTCATGGATGAATTCAATGTTGTGGCAGGACGGACCGGCGGGGCAGAGATTATTATGTCCAAGAAGATTCCGTCCAGTGGGAAGCCCTCGGGAAACGGAAACCACGGAAAAAGTTCGGACGCAACGCCCAGACAGGAAGCCTAGGAACATGCCAGCCTTATTCATGACAATGCGGGAAGTTGGCCCAGTCACAATCCTTGATCTAAGCGGGAGGATTTCACTGGGCGAAGGAAGCGCGCTGTTGCGCAAGACCATTCGCGATTTGTTGGAATCCGGCCAATCGAAGATCCTGCTCAATTTGGGGGACGTGAATTACATCGACAGTTCCGGAATTGGCGAACTGGTGAGCGCCTTTACGGCGGTGCGCAATCGCAGCGGCGAGTTGAAACTCCTGAACTTGACGAAGAAGGTTCACGACCTGCTGCAAATCACGAAGCTCTTCACGGTGTTCGACGTGTACAACGACGAGCACACTGCGGTACGCAGCTACAACTAAATCCCCAATCCAACTGAGTTTCCTGGCGCATTGCGCGCAGACTTGCCATGCGGTCTGCCGGCGACTGGGCACACTCCCCTAACTGCGGCACAATCGAGAATATGACGGCGGACGCGGATCGCACATGGATTGTTGAGCGAGCCAAGGGTATTGGGTTCGATCTGTGCGGCGTCGTGCGTCCAGAAAGATTCCCTGAATTCGATAAATTTGCAGAGTGGCTGGAGAGAGGTTACGCCGGAGAAATGCGGTATCTCGAGGATCCACAACGCGTTGATCCGGGTCTGATGAACCCTTCCGCGCGCAGCATTATCGTCTGTGGGTTGAATTACAACACGGCGCATCCCTATTCCATCGAAGCCTCGGGCTCGCTCCGGGAAGCGGGTAGTCCCCCACGGGGATGGATTTCCCGATACGCGTGGGGAGATGACTATCACAAGGTGATGTGGGAAAAGCTGAATGCGTTGGTGGACTCGCTTAAGGAAAAATACCCCGAACCGTTCACGGCGCGAGCCTATGCAGACACTGGGCCAGTGTCTGAAAGGATTTTCGCGAAGCACGCGGGATTGGGTTGGTTGGGCAAAAATACCCTGCTACTGAATGAATCCTATGGGTCTTGGTTATTCTTGGGTGTTGTCGTCACATCACTGGATCTGCCGCCGTCGCTAGGGCCCGCTGAGTCTCCGCCGCCAGACCTGTGCGGAAATTGTCGGCAATGCCTCGATGCCTGTCCGACGGATGCGCTGATTGAACCGTACATTCTGGACGCGCGAAAGTGTATCTCCTATCTGACGATTGAACTTCGTGGGAGTATCCCGGAGGAATTGCGCGAAGGGTTAGGTTGGCAGGTGTATGGATGCGATATTTGCCAAGATGTGTGCCCATACAATCGCAAGGCCCCGGTAAGTTCGACAGATGAGTTTCAGCCGCGCGGCAAAAATGAGGAGGAGAGCCTGCTAAGTCCGAATCTGGAGTGGCTTGCCGGGATGGACGAGCAGGAATTCCGGGAGACATTCCGGAAGAGCGCCGTGAAGCGGACGAAATGGGCCGGTCTAGTGAGAAACGCTTGCATCGCACTGGGGAATGCAGGACCTCGAATGGAACCCGAGAATCGCCTTCGCAGCGAGACGGTGCTTAAGCGACTTGTGGAGTCGAAGATTTCCACCATTTCAGAATCTGCCCGATGGGCGCTCCAGCGCATCGAACAAACGCCGAAGTAGTCAAGCCCAAACGTTCAATGGTCCTAGGGTCTTGATGTGATTGAGCGGGCAGGGCCCTTGGCGCTATACTTTCGCGCGCAAGTCCAGAAGCCCACCGAAGCTGAGGAGTTCCCGTGGATCGGCGGAAGTTTCTCGTGAGCAGCGGTCTTGTTGGTGTTGGCGTCCTCGGAACGAGGTCGGTGGCACCAGAGATATTGCAACCCGCCCGATCTGGAACAGAACCATATTCCCGTCACACTATGGAGGAGAAAACCGTGGCTTTTACAGTTCCCCCTTTGCCGTACCCGTTCGACGCACTAGAACCGAATATTGACGCGAAAACGATGGAAATCCATCACGATAAGCACCATGGCGCTTACGTCACCAACCTGAACAAAGCGCTGGAAGGCCATCCCGACCTGCAAAGCAAGTCGATCGATGATTTGATGAAGAACCTATCCGCCGTTCCCGAGAATATCCGGACGGCCGTCCAGAACAACGGTGGCGGCCACTGGAATCATTCGCTGTTTTGGCAGTTGATGAAAAAGGGCAGTGGTGGAGAACCCGGCGGCGACGTTGCGGCTGCAATCAACTCCAGTTTCGGTTCCTTCACTGGTTTCAAGGATGCGTTGAAAGCATCTGGGCTGGGACGATTTGGTTCCGGCTGGGCTTGGGTGATTGTTAAGGACGGCAAACTTAGTATCGCCTCGACAGCCAACCAGGATACGCCCTACAGTTTGGGAGCAAAGACCATCCTTGGAGTGGACGTTTGGGAGCACTCCTATTATCTGAAATATCAAAATCGGCGTGCCGATTACATTGACGCTTGGTGGAACACCGTGAACTGGAGCAAGGTGGCCGAACTATACGCGGAAAGCAAATAAGTTAGGCGATTGTGAAAAGAAGAAGCCCGACTTCGCGAAGAGCGAGTCGGGCTTTTCTGCTAGGACGGAGTTAACTCTGCCGATCAGGCCATCAAGCGCGGGCGGGCCAGGGGCAGAACCTTGCCTGAATTCAGGACCTTCCCGGGCATCTCGGTGCTTCTGGTAAAAGGACGAACCGATTGCGTAGGCGCCGAATTCCCGACCGCAGAAGCGGGCTTCATCGCGCGCTGAGAAGCTTCGCGCATGAGTTCCATGCGGCTGTGGACCTTGAATTTCGAAAGCAACGAAGAAACATGGAATTTGACGGTACGTTCGGAAAGATTCAGTTCGGAGGCGATTTCCTTGTTGGCAAGGCTGCGAAGAATGCCGTCGAGGACCTCCTTCTCACGACGGGTTAGTTTTACGCTGGTCTTGACGCTCTGGCCGGCGTCCAGAAGTTGTTGTGCTTTCTCGGTGAGCTCACCGAGGTTTTCGGGGGCCGTGGGAACCATGATGAGGTAATCGCTGGGAGATTGGCCGCGGACCATGCAGTGCATAGCAAGCAGTCCGGCGGCATGATCCACCGGAAGCTCCCCCGAAGGTCCCGCTTCAACGTGAAAATGAGCGGTCCCACTTGCTTTCTCGTAAAAAAGATAAATGCTGGATGCGGATGAGGATTGGGGTTGAGTGGCAGACTGCGTGGCCATACTTCTGCGGATTAACTTCACGTGCACTCCTCCGTGGGTGCCTCGCGGTGGGAACGAGACGCTCCTTGTAAGTTAGACTTGCGAATGCCTCTACCTCGAGGCTGGCCGGACTCACCCGGCAAGCAAACAGGGCATATACCGGGCCGGGGTGATTCCCCCAAAATCCCAAAACAGCGTCACCACCGGGGGTAACGAGAAGGAGTCCCTGTCAACTTGCTAGCAAAAGCTAGACCTGACCGCGGTAGTGTTTAGCATGCAGGATGCCGGACTGTAACTTTTTACAGCCTACATATTTTCAAGTACTTAAGAAGAGAATTACACAGTACGGGAAAGAGGAGCCGAGTAGAAATTGCGCGCTACCCGTACCTTTTTTCTCGAATTGCGACGAATTCGGTCGTCTAAGGGGTCAGGATGTGCGTCTGCTCAGGAGATATTAGTTCATACTCGATGCCCCGCCAGCGAATCCGGCGGCCAATAATCGAGGAAAAGAAATTCACAAGGTAAAGAAAAGGCACAAACATTCCCAAAAGAATATAAATCCACGATTGGGACATGATTTGAGAACGCAGCGCGGGCATAGCCTCTGTGACACCTATCACTCGTAGTGCTCCGCGGATTGCTGCGAGAAGAAGCGGAAGAATCAGCAAAGTCATGACCTGGAAACTGGGTCGCGAAGCTAGTGTGAGGTTCATCACCACGATGAGCCCTATCACAAGAGTGAAACAATAGAGAAAATGTGTGGCGAAGGCGGTGGCCCACATTTGGGGCCGGTACACACGTGTGATACGGATCTGACGTGTGGAAAACTCCAGCAGGCCGGCAAAATCGGTTTGCACATACGAAGGGGTCAGGCACTCGGGTAAGAAAACTATCTGCCGACGAGCGCGTTCGATCATCATGGTCAGGGAGTAGTCGTCGCTGAACGAATATTGCCAGGCGTCGAGCATGCCAATCTGTTCGAAGATGGCGCGCCGGATGGCGGTGCCCCCGCCCCAGCAGAAATTCTTGTTATGCGGACCCAGCATGGTGACCACAGAAGCGTTCCAGGCTGCAAGGAGCGCAGTGGAAAGGGTATTGTCGTTCGGGCAGAACCAGCGCATGGTGGTCGTAGCGCCAATACGGGAATCGGTCAGCGGCGCGACGAGATGATGCAGCCAAGTCTTGCCGGGGCGCCCGTCGGAATCGGCGAAGACCAGAACATCAAACTCCGGCGGAAGTTGTTCCACGGCCACGCGCAGGTTATTCACCTTCTCACTGCAGTTTTCGGGTTTGCCGGCGATAACAACATGGGCTTTGGTCCGGGAAGTACTGGCGACGCGCTTCACGATGCTATGAGCAGGATCCGTTTCGGCAGCCAGAACGAAAAAGACTTCATAATTCTGGTGGTCGAACTCGCACAACGAAACCAGGTTTCGTTCCAGGCCTGGCTCCATTCCCCGGCAAGGACAGATGACGGCGGTGCGGGGCGCGTAGAATCCGGGGTCTGTCTTTAATCGGCGGCGGACGTAAGCGAGCCACACAATTCCCTGCCAGAGCAGATACAGGCCGGCGGCGACCTGAACGAGAGCCAGCAAATCAAAGAGGTTTTCCACGTAACACGAGAATAACAAAGCTTGGGGGTGACAGAGTGCGGTTATCTAGAGGTAGAATCGCAGCGGTAAACATCTGTTTGTACACGGAGGAGCAAAGATGACAGGACGAGTGGATAGCTCAATGGTGACCTCAGCGAACGGTTTGGATGGATATCGCGTGGTGCGGAATTTTGGGATCGTGCGTGGGATTACGGTACGCTCGAGGAGCGTTTTGGGAAATCTGGCCGCCGGTTTTCAGACTATTGTCGGCGGGAACATCACGATATTGACAGAACTTTGCGAAAAGGCGCGTGAAGAAGCATATGAACTGCTGTTACAGCACGCCGCCGCGCACGGGGCGAATGCGATTTTAGCCATGCGCTATGACGCCAACGAAGTCATGCAGGGAGTGACGGAAGTGCTGGCCTATGGGACCGCAGTTCAGGTGGAAAAGATCAGCTGATCGAATGGAAGAGTTCGTGATGCAATCGGGAGAGTGGTAAAATCCGGGCCTCATGTTCTGTATTTCTTGTGGTGGCAAAGTCCCGGCGACCGCGCGGTTTTGCGCGAAGTGCGGTAAACCGATAGAGGGAGCTGACCCAGACGCAACGGTGCTGGGTGCCCCGGCCATTCTGGATGCGAACCAAGAGACCATCGCGCCCGATTTGCCGCCACCAGCAATGGCCACGCCCCGCCAGGCGCCATCGCACTCACGGCTCCGTTCGGCACCACCTTCCAATCCAACGCTAACGACCTCCGATCCAATCGGGGGCGGACGATTTGCCCCCGGCGCTATTGTCGCCGAGCGATATCGCATCGTGGCGCTGTTGGGCCGCGGCGGAATGGGAGAAGTGTACCGGGCCGAGGATTTGCGGCTCAGTCAGGTGCTGGCCATCAAATTCCTGCCGGAAGCGCTCTCGCAAGATGAGTCAGCGCTGGCACGATTTCATTCCGAAGTCCGTGTGGCGCGCCAGGTTTCTCATCCGAATGTGTGCCGCGTTTTCGACATTGGAGACGCGGATGGCATGCCGTTTCTGACGATGGAGTATGTCGATGGCGAGGATTTGTCTTCGTTGATCCGGCGAATCGGCCGGTTGCCGCAAGACAAAGCCATCGAAGTTGCAAGACAGGTATGTGCGGGGCTGGCCGCAGCGCACGAACGGGGAGTGGTTCATCGCGACCTGAAGCCGGCCAACGTGATGCTGGACGGGGCCGGTAAGGCACGGATTACCGATTTTGGATTAGCCGGGGTCGCCGCAAACATAAAGGGCGCAGAAGTACGCGCGGGAACTCCGGCGTACATGGCACCAGAGCAACTTGCGGGGAAAGAGGTTACGGTCAAGAGCGACATTTTTTCGCTCGGGCTGGTGATGTACGAAGTGTTGACCGGACGTCGCGCCTATGAGGCGACAACTCTGCCAGAATTGATGAAAAGCCGGGAAGAGGGAACGATCACGAATCCTTCCACGCTCGTGAGAGATCTGGATCCCCTTATTGAGCGCGTAATATTGCGTTGCGTGGACAAAGATCCTGCGAAACGCCCGGCGTCGGCATTGCAGGTAGCTGCCGCGTTGCCGGGCGGTGATCCCTTGGCGGCCGCATTGGCGGCAGGAGAGACGCCTTCACCAGAGATGGTGGCTGCGGCGGGGACCACGGAAGGAATGCAGCCGCGGCTGGCTATCGCGTGCCTGGCGGCCGTCCTTGCACTAATCGCAATATCCAGCTATCTGGGACTGAGAGAAAATGGGCTGAGGAAAATTCATCCACAGTATTCAACGGAAGTGTTGCAACACAAATCGCGCGAAATCCTGGCGAGACTGGGATACGCCGCCGAGCCTCACGATTCCGCCGCCGGGTTCAAGTATGATGACGATTACCTGGCTTACCTGACGAAAAAGGATAAACCTGGTTCGGCGTGGAACCGGGTGCTCACCGAGAATCCTCCCATGCTGCAGTTTTGGTATCGGCAGAGTCCCGAGGAAATGATGGCGGATGGATTTTCGAATATCACCATCACTCCGGGCGTAGTTACATTTTCTGACCCTTCAGCGATTTTCTCCGGAATGATCAACCTGAAGCTCGACCCCACCGGACGCTTGTTGTATTTCCAAGCCATGCCTCCGGAAAGGGAGGATCAGGGGCAAGCGCCGAAGGTGCCGGACTGGCAGCCGTTATTTTCCGCGGCGGGGCTAAATGCTGCGAACTTTCAGCCCAGTGCTCCGCTGTGGAATGACTTGGCGTCGGCAGACAATCGCGCTGCGTGGGATGGCACATGGTCCGGCAACGGCCGTCCACTGCACATAGAGGCTGCCGCATTACATGGCAGGCCAGTTCTGTTTCGACTTTCGGGACCCTGGACAGCGCCAGGGCGTATGCCAGCGCCAGAGCAGACGACGTCCGAAAGGGCGAGCGAAATCTTCGGAACTGTATTCATTCTTTCATTAATTTCGGGCGGGATATGGCTTGCGTATCGAAACTATTCCCGCGGGAGAGGTGATCGCCGCGGCGCGTGGAGACTGGCTTGGATTGTATTCCTGTTGGAAATAGCCTTGTTCTTGTTTCAAGCGCATCTGAAATTTTCCGGTGATTCACTTTTTCTCCTTCTGCTGGCTGTCAGCACGGGACTGTTCATGTCCGGGTTCATGTGGACGTTGTATCTGGCGCTCGAACCTTATGTGAGAAGCAAGTGGCCGCAAACAATCGTGTCATGGTCGCGCGTAATGGCGGGAAAGACTCGCGACCCGCTGGTGGGTCGGGACATCCTATACGGTACTTTGATGGGAGCCGTCTGGGTGCTGGTTTTTTATGCGGGACATTTTCTTGACATGCGCGGAGGGGAGCGTCCGCTGCTACCGAACACTGACCTTCTTGAGGGCGCTCGGGCTGCCATATCGATGTGGATGCAGAATATTGTCGGGGCCATCGTGGGAGTGTTGATGTTCTTCTTTGTCCTGGTTTTCTTTCGCGCACTGGTGCGCAACCGTTGGGTGGCCGCAGTCCTGTTTGTGCTTGTGTTTGCGATTCCCAAGATTTTGGGAACCAACCACCCGCTGATTGATTCTCCGGTCTGGATCATTATTTATCTGATTGCGGCGATCGCGGTGGTTCGCTTCGGTCTCGTCGTGCTCGCAATGGCAGTTTTCACCGCCAATTTGTTGCTGAATGTACCATACACATTGGATTTTTCGGATTGGTACGCTCCCGCATCCGTATGCTTCGTGTTGAGTATCGTCGTCCTTGCCGGTTGGGGCTTCTATACAGCGCTGGCAGGGCAAAAACTGCTGAAGGAAGAGCTATTTGATTAGCGTTTAGGAATCCCGGTCGTTTCGAGATGAGTCGCTCAGGAACGTCCTCGTGGCGGCACAATGTCCCCCGTCAGTTGCGAGGTAAGCATTTCAAGGTTGGCGAGCGCGCGACTTGCGGCCAAGCGCGCATTCTCGATGAACGACGAGTCCAACAAAAACGCACAGCGATCGACAAAGGGGTGATTGGCCGCTTCGAAGGGCTTGCGGTTGCGGCGCGTTGATTGGGCGCGGGCCAATATGTTTTCATACATTTGTAAATCCGATTGAAAATCAAGAGCGGCACCCATATTCCAGCGTTGTTGGTGCGTCAGAGCGTCCAGAAATTTCTGGCGAAAGGCGGAAGCGTCTTTGTTAGTCATCGGCAAGACCTTGAGTCCTTCTTTAGCGCCGGTTCCTCTGCAAACGATTTCCAGGGCCTGAGCGGACACAGCGAGAAGGGCTTCGCGCTGCAGAATGGTGAGGAGATCGCGATAAAGGCCGGCGTGGACCTGAAGAGCATAGCGTCCGTGTTCGACGACGTAGGAATCGACGAACCGCGGTACAACGCGCTCCTGAACGAGAGCTTCACTCAAGCGCTTCGCGAGGACAGCCGCCGAGTCGGGAATGGTGTCTTTCGGTCTTCGCGTTGACGCCATACTAAGTTCCACATGGTAACAGCAGTTCAGAGCTTTGCGTGCCGGCCGGGGAGGGCAACGGGACACAAAACAAAAGGCCCGACCGAAATGGGCCGGGCCTTTGAGTTTAGACGTATGCGGTTGTCAGTGGATCGCTCGTGGCGAATCTCCGACGCCGGGCTGTTGGGGCTCGGGTTCCGGAACGACCGGTGCGATCGGTTCTTTTTCCAGCGCCTGCTCAAGAACTTCATCGAGCGTGCGCACATAACCGATCGTCAGGTCGCCCAAAATCTCGGCCGGAAGATCGGCCACAGCGTTGGGTTCGTTGTCCGCGGGCAAAAGTACGTGCTTGATTCCAGCACGCTTCGCGCCCAGGACTTTTTCCTTCACGCCACCGATCGGCAGAACGACACCGGACAGGGTCATTTCCCCGGTCATGGCCAGCCGATTTTTCACCGGCCGGTTGGTCAACAAGCTGACCAACGCCGTCACCATGGCCGCGCCAGCGGAGGGCCCGTCCTTCGGAACTGCACCGGAAGGCACGTGGATGTGGATATCCTGCTTGCGGAAGAAGTCCGGGTCGATGCCGTAGCGCTCAGCATTGGCACGAGTCCAAGTCAGCGCGGCGGTCATCGATTCCTGCATCACTTCTCCAAGGTGGCCGGTCATGGTGAACTGCTTGCCACCACGCATACGGCTCGCCTCGATGAACACGATGTCGCCCCCGACGGGAGTCCAGACGAGACCGACAGCGACGCCGGGTTTCTTGACGCGCTCTTCCACTTCTTTTTCCGTGCGGTACTTCGGAACGCCCAGGAACTCCCGGACGACTTCCGGAGTGACGACCATTTTTTCGGTCTTGCCTTCCGCCAGGCGACGGGCTTGCTTGCGCACCAGGGTGGCAATTTCCCGTTCAAGGTTGCGCACGCCCGCTTCACGCGTGTAGCTGTGGATGATCTCCTGCAGCCCCGCTTCCGTGAATTCGAGCTGTTCGCCTTCCTTGATGCCGTGTTCAGTTGCCTGCTTCGGGATCAGGTACTTGCGCGCGATGTGAATCTTTTCTTCGCCGGTGTAGCCGGGAAGCTCGATGATCTCCATGCGATCGCGCAGAGGCTCCGGGATGGGATCCATCCAGTTGGCCGTGGCGATAAAGATGATCTTCGAGAGATCGAACGGCGCGTCAAGATAATGATCGCGGAAGTTGGCATTCTGTTCCGGGTCGAGAACTTCCATCAGTGCCGCGGACGGATCGCCACGGAAGTCCCGGCCTAGTTTATCGACTTCGTCCAGCATACATACGGGATCGTTGGTTTCTGCGCGCTTGAGACCCTGAATGATCTGGCCGGGAAGAGCACCGATGTACGTGCGACGATGGCCGCGAATCTCAGCCTCATCGTGCATTCCACCGAGAGAGATGCGAACGAACTTGCGTCCCAAAGCCCGGGCAATGGACTTGCCGAGAGACGTCTTGCCCACGCCTGGAGGCCCGACGAAGCACAGGATTGGACCCTTCATTCCCGGCTGGAGCTTTTTTACGGCCAAATAGTCGAGAATGCGTTCCTTCACCTTTTGCAGGTCGTAATGATCTTCGTCCAGGATTTCGTGCGCCCTCGGAATGTCGATTTCCGTGCTGCCGGAGGATTTCGACCAGGGCAGCGATGTCATCCACTCCAGGTAAGTGCGCGAAACCATGTATTCCGCCGATGCGGGAGTCATTTTTGCCAGGCGCTTTAGCTCGCGTTCGCATTCTTTCTTTGCTTCCGCGGGCATGCCGGCCTGCTCGACCTTGGTGCGCAGTTCTTCGATTTCCGCCTGCGCATCATCCATTTCTCCCAGTTCTTTTTGAATCGCTTTCATCTGTTCGCGAAGCAGGTATTCCCGCTGGTTCTGGCTTACCTGTTCCTGGACCTGTTCATTGATCTTGCTGCGCAGTTCCAGAACTTCCAGTTCCTTGGAGAGTTCGCGAATCAGGATTTCCAGGCGCTTGCGCACGTTGGAAGTTTCCAGCAACTCCTGACGCAAAAGAGTCGAGAGGCTGGGCAATGTGCCGGCGATAAAGTCCGAGAGGCGCGATGGATCGTCGATGTTCATCGCCACGTTCTGCAGGTCATCGGAGAGTTGCGGCGAATGACTTACGACATCGCGGAACAAGTCCTGGGCATTTCGTTCCAGAGCTTCGAGTTCATTGTCGTTCTCGCCGATAATGTCCGGCTCCGCGACGATGTTGGCGCGAAGAAACGGGCGCAATCCCAGCAACTCTTCAATCCGAATCCTTTGCAGACCTTCCATAAAGACGACCACATTGCCGTTTGGCATCTTGACGGTCTTGTGCACCTTCGCGAGGGTGCCAACTTTGTGCAGGTCGGCAGCCGCGGGATCTTCCACGCGCGGATCGAGTTGAGCCACTACGCCGAGGAGTTTCTCCTCGCCGGTTAGAGAATTAACGAGAGCCAGAGAGCTTTCCCGGCCGACAGTGAGAGGCAGGACAGCACCTGGAAACAAAACAGTGTCCCGAACGGGCAAAATCGGCAGAGTATCTGGCAAAGAGTGTTTTTTGTCAGCCATAGGTTCCCCTTACGATCGGCGGCGGGCAGTGCCGCCTTGAAACATTAGATGCAGGGAGGGCAGAAAAGGTGCCCGAACCTGCAATCGACATGAGCAACAACCTTTAGTGTGTAACACTCAAACTATAAACCAACTCAAGCTAAAGTGCAATTCGCATCCTAATCTAATGTATATAAAACACTTACACATTCCAGCGGACACGCGGTCCCTACCCCACAGTTCCTCTATCGGCCAACTTATCGTAGAGGATAGTTCGCTTGGACGAAAGCATTTGCCTCATTCCTGGTTGTCACTGTACCTTCGAGTTGGGCGTCCTCAAGGGCTCCCAGGATCGCTTTGAATTCCGGACCGGGAGCATAACCCATCTCACTTAGATCGTCGCCTGTCAATAATCTTGTAGGCCTAACTTGCTCTGCGGGAGTGTGTACGAGGAAATCCTGGACCATGTTGTAAGCCTCTAAGTTGTGGTGGCTGGCCAGGCAATCCAGGCGGTGGAGCGCAAGATGCTCGTCGAAGTGGAGCTGTCTGACGAACCGCTTGAGGGTGGACTGGCGCATCTGGGCAACGTCCTTGAACTTCATGTGATTGTTGACGAGCGCGAGGATTTGGTCGGTTTCGTCGTTCGAAAACTTCAGGCGTTTGCAGATATCAGCGGTGATCCGGACGCCCACCTCTGCATGACCATCAAAGCGGATGCGGTCTCCCGTGACGGCAGCAGGCCGAAATGTGGCCGGCTTGCCCACGTCATGTAGCAAGACGCCCCAGGCGAGCGTGCGAGAGGCGCCAGCGGGAATACCCTCGAGCATCATGCGGGTGTGGATCCAGACATCGCCCTCGGGGTGATACTCGGGTGGTTGCTGGACGCCTTTCAAGGCCGCAATCTCTGGCAACACTTGTTGTAGGAGCCCAGTCTCCTCCAATAACTCGAGTCCTCGCCGGGCCGCCCCCTCGGTCAGGAGTTTGGATAATTCTTCATGAATACGCTCGGCCGAGACGCTATGGATTTGCGAGGCATGCGCCTGGATCGCTTCGAACGTTTTTGGTTCGATCGGATAGCCAAAACGGGCGGCGAAGCGGACTGCTCGAAGCATGCGCAATTTGTCTTCGGTGAAACGGCGCACAGGGTCGCCGATGGCACGGATGATGCCGGCCTCCAGATCGGCGCGTCCCCCCACATAATCGAGAACCTCGTTTGTGGTGTGGCGCATAAGCAGGCCGTTAATGGTGAAATCGCGGCGCGAAACGTCCTCTTCGGCGGTAAGCGCGAAAAACACCTGGTCCGGGTGTCGGCCGTCGGAATAGCCGACGTCGTGGCGAAAAGTGGCTACTTCCACTTTGTAGCCATCTCTGCTCACTAAAACCACGCCAAACTCCGCGCCAACCGTGAGGCTATCGGGGAAAAGCCGCAAGACCTGCTGGGGCGTAGCGTTCGTAGCCACGTCATAGTCGATTGGATCGCGGCCCAGTAGAAGGTCACGCACGCAGCCGCCGACGAGAAAGGCCTGATTGCCCTCACGCTCCAGCGTGGCACAAATCGAATTGGCCAATTCACGCGCAGGCATCTTGAGATTATGCGCCTCTAACGAAGGCAGATGCGTGGCAAATGAGATCAGTTATGGGACAGGAAGTTACTTGGTCTGAAGGACGAGACAAGTGATGTCGTCGGATTGACGGGTTGCGCCAACGAACTCCTCCACACTCTTCATCAGTTGGCGAAGGGTCTCCCGGGCAGAGAGCTTAGGCAATGCACGAATCACATTGACCCAAAGCGAATCGGAGTATTCCTCTCCCGCGGAATTGAAGGCTTCGACGACTCCGTCCGTGAAGAGAATAAGAGTGTCGCCCGGCTGGAGGTCCACGGAATCGGAGGAAAACGCGGCATCTGGGCTGATGCCGAACGGCAAGCTCGAAGATTGCAGGCGATCCACGCGACCGTCGGTGCGCCGCAGCACTGGAGAATTGTGGCCGGCATTGACGTATTCGAGATGGCGCGTGGCCGGGTCATACAGAGCGACGATAGCAGTTGTGAAGCGTTGGCCGTTCAAGCTGTGGGCGCATGCATAGCGATTGAGGCGTTCGGTGAGCTGGACGAGCGACATTCCTTCGGAAGCAAGAGTGCGCAGGCTCGCCTGCAAGGTGGCCATGAGAAGGGCGGCGGGAACGCTTTTGCCGGCAACATCGGCGATGACCAGCATCAACTTCCCGCCCGTGGCGCCATCGCTCAGTGGATAGAACGCGTCATAGTAGTCGCCAGCCACAGAATTCTGCGCACGAGTCCAGAACGCCACCTCGGCATCAGGAATCACCGGGGGTTCAGAAGGGACGAGCCAAGTCTGGATTTCGCGAGCGATCTCCAGGTCGCGCTTCATGATGACTTTGTCCGCCAATTCGAGAGAGAGAAGTAGAAGAAAGAGTAAAGCCGCGATCAACTCGGATTTGATTTCGAGACGGTTGTTATCTCCGAACTGGAATTGCACGCTGGAAAGCAACAGGAGGGCCAAGGCGACGAGCAGAAGAACACGGCGCGCCGGAGTAAGTTTGTTCATCATGGCCCAGAACAACTGGCCGGCCACCCGGAGCGGACGCTTCCATGCAGGAAGCTTATGGATTTGCTCCCAGTCGACATCTTTGCCGTAGAAACCGTAGCTCGAGCGCGTATCGGCGGCGAATTGAGACCACAAGTCATCGATGTCTCGGCCTTCGCTGACGCGCTGCCAAAAGTCGCGAATGCGGCCGAGGCGCGGGGGCGGGGAAGGGCTGCTGGGTGGCGCGGCGGGACTCATTCCAGTCAGTATAAGACATCGGCACGATGTGAGGGTGGAACGATCGGAGGGCTACTCATCGCGACGGAGAGAGCCGCCGAACTGCACGGAGCCGAAACCGAACTTGTCGCGAAGTTGATCGGCGGCTTTCGTGAGGCGATCGAGCTTTTCGCGGCGGCCGGTTTCGAGGAGATCGAGTTGCGTCGCACCGTGGCATAGATTGGAAAGAGCCACGCCGAGAAGACGAACCTTGCGCTTTGGATCACGATGGGTGCGGAACAGATTGAGAAAGATTGCGTGTACATCGGCGTCCAGATGCACGGGATCCAGTACGCTCTTCGAGCGAGTGTAGGTCTGAAAACCTGCGTATCGGATGGTGAGCATGAGAGTACCGGCAAAGAGACCGGCTTCGCGGAGGCGCTTGCAGGTTTTCTGGGATAAGTGGCTGAGAAGAGACTCCATTTGCGCGACGTCGGTGGTGTCCTCGCCGAAAGTGTGATTATGAGAGATGGATTTGGGTTCCGCGTCGATAAGGAACTCATAGGAATCGCCACCGCGGGCTTTGCGATAGAGAGCCGTGCCCCACTGGCCAAAGATCTTTTCCAATTTTTCCTGTTGGTGCGAGGCCAACTGCTCGACGGTTTCAATTCCCAAAGCGAGCAGGGCACTTTCGGTGACTTCGCCGATGCCGGGAATCTTGCGGATCGGAAGCGGCGCCAGGAAACGAGCTTCCATTCCAGGTGCGACCCAGACCAACCCGCGCGGCTTGCCTTGATCCGATGCGACTTTTGCGACTAGACGAGTGGTGGCCAGGCCACCGGAACAGGGAAGGCCGGTTTGCCGCGTGATGGAACGAAGGAGCTTATCGGCTGCGGCGAGCGGAGGGCCGTGAAGGCGCTCCGTGCCTGAGAGATCGAGATACGCTTCATCGATGGAAACCATTTCGACGATGGGAGAGAACTTGCCGAGGATGCTGGAGACGCGATCACTCCACTCCGAATATTTTTCGTGGTGCCCGTCGAGGAAAGTCGCGTGCGGGCAGAGACGGCCGGCAGTGCGGAGAGGCATCGCCGAATGAACCCCGAATTTGCGAGCCTCGTAGCTCGCGGCAGTGACGACGCCTCGCTGATCGGGACGGCCGCCAACGACAACGGGCTTTCCCCGGAGATCGGGGCGTTCTAACAGCTCCACCGAAACGAAGAAAGCATCCATATCCACATGGAGAATCGTGGAATGAAGTGGTGTCTCCTGGATGTCGGGAGAATCGTGTTTCGCGCGGAAACGAGCCAGGTCAGGCATGCGACAAGCGTACGACTTCAGCGCGCTTGCGGCAATGTTGACCTGAAAGGCTGCTTGAACAAGCGCTATAAGCGTTCGGCGGAGATGACGCGATGGATACCGGCGAGATCCTTGGTGATTGCGACATTGGTCCAGCTGGAACGATCGAGAAGTGGCTCGACGGCGGAGAGGCCGTTGTAGCCGAGTTCGAGAACCAGCAAACCACTTGGTTTCAAATATTGGGCAGCGTTTGGAATGAGCACGCCGTAGAGTTCGTAGCCCTCCAAACCTGCGAAGAGTGCCGCGTGCGGCTCGTGTTCACGCACTTCGATGGGTAGAGAATCGGCTTCCCGCATGCTGATGTAAGGAGGATTGCTGACGATCAGATCGAAGCTCATTCGCGGTGTTTCCGTAAGGGAAAATCGAAATGCTGTCAGTAGATCGGATTCGAGAAACTGGATGCGGTGCGATACGCCGTGGCGGGCGGCATTGCGGCGCGCGATTTCTAGAGCCGGCTTGGAAATATCTGTCGCATAGACGGTGGCGACGGAAAGTTCTTTCGCTAGTGCGATCGCGATACAGCCGGAACCTGTACCGATATCGATGAGCGTAACATTTTCGCCGTTTAGCCGCGGTTGGCGCCCTGCACGAATCTCGCGGACGGCCAGACGGTCGAGGGCAACTTCAATGACATGCTCGGTTTCCGGACGCGGAATCAGCACATCTGGGGTGACTTCAAATTCGAGGCCCCAGAATTCCTGCTTCCCCGTGAGATGCTGTGTCGGTACACCGGAAGCCCGTCGGGCAAGTAGCGCGAAGTAAGCTGCCACCACAGAGTCGGGAAGAAGTTCTTCGGGATGAGAGTAAAGCCAGGTACGGTTTTGCGAAGTGGCGTGGAGAAGTAGAAGCTCGGCCGCAAGAGTGTGGGAAGGAACATTGGCGGCACGCAGTTGGTCCATGCCCTGCTTCAGCAAGGAGCGCACCGAGCGATCTGTCGAAACCAGGGTCATCATACTAAATTCTTTCTTTTCTGAACGCGCCCGGCGAATCGGCGTGCAATTTTCCATGTCGTTAGGCTTCGGCCAATTCTTGTTTCAGGCGTTCGGCTTCATAGTGACCCACCAGGCCATCGACGAGAGGCGCGAGCTTGCCTTCCATAACTTCAGTGAGTTGGTGGATAGTCAAACCGATGCGGTGATCGGTGACGCGGTTTTGCGGGTAGTTGTAGGTACGAATTTTCTCGGAGCGATCGCCTGTTTTGATTTGGCCACGCCGTTCCGCGAGGATGGCGGCTTGCTGCTTTTCGAGTTCCATTTCATACAGGCGAGAGCGCAGAACGCGCATGGCTTTGGCCCGATTCTTAATCTGAGATTTTTCGTCTTGTTGAGAAACGACGAGTCCGCTGGGAGTATGCGTGATGCGGACCGCGGAGTAAGTGGTGTTAACCGACTGGCCTCCTGGTCCCGAGGAGCAGAACGTGTCGATGCGGAGATCCTTAGCCTCGATCTTGATGTCGATTTCATCGGCTTCCGGAAGTACCGCGACGGTTGCAGCCGAAGTGTGGATGCGGCCCTGCGTTTCCGTGGCGGGCACGCGTTGTACACGATGCACTCCGCTTTCATATTTCAGCTTGGAATAAACCTTGTTTCCTTGAATCGCCGCGACGATTTCCTTCACCCCGCCCATGGAGGCCGGCGAACTTTCCAGAACCTCGACCTTCCATCTTTGGGATTCGGCGTAGCGCGAATACATACGGAAGAGGTCGCCGGCGAAAATTCCGGCCTCATCGCCACCGGTGCCTGCCCGAATTTCGAGGATGACGTTTTTCTCGTCGTTCGGATCTTTAGGGATGAGAAGAAGCTTCAATTCGCGCTCAGTCTGTTCCTTGCGCGAGGTGAGCTGCCTTTCTTCTTCCTGCGCCATATGGCGCATTTCGGCGTCTTCGGATTCCACGATCATCTGGCGAGTACCGGCGAGGTCTTTTTCGATTTGCTTGAACTCCCGGTGCTTGTTGACGATTTCCTCGAGGTCGGAGTGTTGTTTGGCAAGCTTCTGGAAGCGCGCGGAATCAGAGACGATTTCGGGAGTGGAGAGTTCCTGGGTCATCTGCTGGTAGCGAACGTCAAGCTGGTCAAGTTTTTCACTGAGAGTCAGAACTGACATTTGCGTAATCCTTTGCGCCGACAAAGCGCTCGACTCGTTCGTGGACGAGAAGCCGAGAATAATTTGAAAAAGCTCAGGAAAAGGGGATTCGCTCTGGATAGAGCGATCGATGAGTGGAGCTAATAGAAAGAGGCGAACATCTTTTTTCTCTAGAATTAGATTAGCGCCAACGCCGATTCGTTGCAAACGTAAGTATGTGAAGCGGGGCCTAAGTCGGCGCGGACGTTGCTGTTCGGCTTGTGGCTGTACTACGATGCGACTTGGTGAAAACGCCGGAGATCGAAGGTGGAAGGATGAGCGAAGCGGCACAAACGGCCATGGAAACCGGGACGGATATCCGGCAGGAAGGCACGCCGCAAACGGACCTCCGTTTCCTGTGGGATTTCTGGTATCCGGCGACGCGCAGCGCTGCGATCTCTGGACGGACCCTGGCGAAAGCGACACTGTTGGAAATTCCGTTGGTTCTCGGGCGGACGAGCGAGGGGAAAGCGTTTGCGATGCGGGATTCGTGTCCGCACCGGGGGATTCCGCTTTCGTACGGCCATTTTGACGGGAAGAACCTGCAATGCAGCTATCACGGGTGGGAGTTTGATGCATGCAGCGGCCGCTGCGTGGTGATTCCCTCTTTGACGAGCCATGACAAGTTGAAAGTGGAGCGCATCAGCGCCGGCCACTTCCCGTGCGATGAGCGCGACGGTTACGTGTGGGTTTATGTCAACGCGCTGGGATCAAAGCTGCCGGAACCACTGCCAGCGCCGCCCGAGCTGCCAAAATTCAGCGAAAAGTACAAGATCACGCGGCTCGATTGCGAATTGCCATCACACATCGATCACGGAATTATTGGCCTCATGGATCCGGCCCACGGGCCTTTTGTACATCAATCGTGGTTCTGGCGCAGCAAGGCGAGCATTCATGAGAAGTCCAAACAGTTTGAGCCGATTCCGAATGGCTTCCGTATGAGCAAGCATTCGCCTTCGACGAACAGCTTGCCGTATCAGTGGCTGAAGAAAGTTACCGGTCAGCCTGTCACGACGACGATTGATTTCGTTTTGCCAAATATGCGGTTTGAAGAGATTCATAGCGGAAAATATTGGTTCTCCAGCCGCGCGACGGTGACGCCAGTACGACGGAATTGTTGCCGCATTGATTTCGTGGCGGCATGGAATCTCCCGCTGCCGATTTCCGTATTTCGGATGTTCGCGAAGATTTTCCTGCGCCAGGATCAGGAGACGATGATCAAGCAGTCAGAGGGGCTGAAGCATAATCCCCGTCTTATGTTGATTGATGATGCGGACCGTCCCGCGAAGTGGTATTTCGCTCTGAAGGAAAACCTGATCGAAGAGCGGCGAACCGGGATTCCCTTGCCGCACCCGATGGCGGGACCGGTCACGCTCCACTGGAAAAGCTAAATGCCTTCAGCGCCAGCCGGCTTTCGGCCTCCTGCTAATTACCGAAAGAACCGGAGTGAGCGCCATGAAGCACTTCTTGCCCATATGACGTAGCGAATGGCCGCCAGCGTTTCAGATACGACGTTGAATATTGGGGAAGTCGAGCCAGACCTTGATGCCACAAAAGTGGGAACCTTCCGTGCAGATCGGCGTGGTGATGCCGGCACGGAGATGGCACGGCGGACCGATGTAGCGCGAAAGCTCAGGATGCACTTCGCGCACTTGGGCAATCTCGTCCATGGAAGCGCCGTAGATTTCCTCCTGAGCGTTGAAGCAGGTGCGCATGGTCCATTTGTGGAGAAGATGCAGAAGGGAGCCAGTTTCGACCAGGCGGATGGATTTGGCGTTGGGAAGCAAATAGAGAGCAATCTCCGGAGGTACGCCACGGTCGAGAAGCTGGTTTTTGGCGCTCCAAGCGTCAATCATGGCGCGTTCGTAGACTTCCTTGGCCCTGGGATTCTCCTGGAGGAGCATTGGGGTAATGTAGTCAGGCTCGCGCGTATCGGCGAGCGTGAGCAATGGGCGCGAGCCCGGGACCATACGGTGCCGCTGGTCCTGGCTATCGGCGGTGTGGCTGATTTTCTTGGCAAAAGTGTATGTGGCGTGTTGCAGCGTGCGCATCATCGGGGCATGCACGCCGACATTCAGAGTTTCGAGGCGGTACAAATTGCGGGCCGGATTCAGAAGGCGATCGATGGCTTCCGCGTCTGAACACACAGATTCCGGCAATCCAACGACGGCGCGATAGGAAGCGGCCATAACGCGAACTGCGTTATGCGAGTAGTCAAGGAGCCGCGAAGTCTTACCCTGAAGTGGAGCGTCGAACTCTCGGGCGAATGCATCCGCGTGTAATTGAGCGGGAGTAATGTCTTTCCATTCGGGCAACTCTTCGAGCGGCGTCGTGCCGAAACGATCGAAAAACTGCGGATCCTGCTGGTGCACCAGCGCGACCATTTCGCCGATCACGGCGCGCGCTTCGCTAGGAGTATCGGAAGCCGAGCACATACGCCAGAGCCGATGAAGGACGATGCCGGAAAGAGTGTGCACCATGGTGGTGAACGCCGCGACAGGAAGGACATACCGCGCGATTTCTATAGCTCGTTTTTCGGCGGAGCGCTCAATTTTCTGAATGCGCTTTGGATGAGACATTGGGCCGATATGCCAGATGTCGCTCAGAATGTTTCGGGCATCGCCAATGAGCAGAGTCGACAACTCGCGGTAATACTCCCAGGCGCGAGCGGTGGCAGCCTCGTAAATTTCGCGCGAGCCTTCGTCGAAGAAGAGGGAGACGGCGGGAACGTACGCCTGAGCGCGCTCCATGCGGACATAACGCTGGCTCTGCTGCTCGGAATTGTAAAAAGGGTGGGCATGGAGGAAGGACCAGACAAACTGGCGGCTGATGTTCTCGAGGCCAAATTCGAAGTGCGCGTGCTGATAGACGGTGTGGTGGCCACTGTAGAATGTGGCCGCTCCGATGTTGAGGCGCTGCTTGTCTGTGATCTCCTCTGGAGCGATCAGGCGGGAGGAATAACAGGTGCGGGCGGCTGCAATCGCGGAATCAAAAGGATGAGAAAAAGCGTTGCGCAAGGTGACTCGCGGCGGCGCGGTTTCCACTCCATCGGGAGTGGGCATGCCATCAAACATGCGGGATTGTGTCGCCACGTTGGAGATTGATTCTACACGGAGTTCGTGAGTAGGACAAAAGGCGGAAAAACGAAACGGACCGGCGAGAGGCCGGTCCGCGGGTCAAAACCGATTCGTATTTACGATTACCGTTTGCCGGTAGGAGCAGGAGCGTTGGCGTACTTCTTGTTAAAGCGCTCCACGCGTCCGGCGGTGTCAACGAGCTTCTGCTTACCCGTGAAGAAGGGGTGGCAGCTCGAGCAAATTTCGACGCGCAGCATTTCCCCCTTGATGGTCGAGCGCGTCTGGAACGTATGCCCACAGGCGCAATGCACCGTCACAGGATGATAGTCTGGATGAATACCGGGTTTCATGATTCTCCATTCTTTCGTGTCCGGTCTGCACGGCTCCCCGGAAGCCAGGGAACTACAGCCGCGTCGCTAGGTCACGAGGCAAACCGCAATTATAAACCAAGTCGCGTTTAGCGCAAAACCGATCTGGTGTATGCGGCCGGAGGGAACGATCAGGACGCAGGGACGGCGGCGCTTACCTGATTTGAGTAGGTGCTTTCGACTCCCGCGGAATCGACAGCCGTGACTACATAATAGTAGGTCGTGCCGGCAGCAACCGTTGTATCCGTATATGCCAGGGCAGTCAGTGCCGTGCCAGTCAGCAGATTGTAGGAACCCCCAGAGGTTTCACTTCGATAGACGCGATAGCCGGTCACTTGGCTAGTGCTGGCGTTCCAATTCAGAGCAACGGATGAAGCGGTGGAGGGAGGTGGTGGAGTCGGCGGCGGAGTTGTAGTCGTGACGCCGTCACCAGATAGGCTTAGCGTGCCGGGCGAAGAAATGTTTGGACTCAAGAGGGCAAGCGTAGCCGTGGCCGGGCCAGCAACCTTCGGTGTAAACCAGACCTGGAAAGTAACACTCTGATTCGGCGCCAGTGAGAAGCCGGGAGAAAGATCCGAATAACCGAATCCCGAACCTGAGACTGTGACGCCTTGTAGCGACAGAGAAACATCGCCGGTGTTTTGCAACGTAACGTTCTGCGTGCCTGTGGATTTCAACTTGACGTTTCCGAAGCTGATCACCGTGGGACTGACAACAAGATCCGCGAACGCCTTTTCTCCGCTACCGGCCAAAGCGATGGCGGCTGCAGCATTGGCGGCATTCGAAGCGATATTCAGTGTCGCGGCAGCACTCCCCGCCGTAGTCGGGGCAAATGTCAAAGTGTAGGCTGCGTGACCAGAAGGAGGGATGGTGCCGGGAACCGATGGGCCAGTAATGGTGTATTCCGAACTAGACAACGACATGCTCGTGATCTGAAGTGCGGCATTGCCGGCGTTCGAAATCGTCAGAGTTTGCGTGGCTTTCTGGCCGACCACTACAGTCTGGAAGTTGAGCGAAGTGGCGGAAAGAGACATTTGCGAGGTGCCCGCAGCCGATTGCTTGGAGGTGTAGCCAGCACAGCCGCTGAAGAAGGAGATGGACGAGAGAAAGGCAGCACAGGCAACGCTGCGAATGGAGACAGAAGTTGAACGATGTACGAGCACCCGGAAGAAATCCCCCTTGCGTCCTTGAGCTACCAAGGTATCCGGCGGCGGCACACCCCTTCAACCTGTCCGGCGGACAGAAATGGGACAGGAGGTAACCTGTCCTGGGGTGTACTTTTGAACAGGAAGCCCCCCAAAGCGTGCGTTCCTGGCGAGGCAATGAGCTTCTATTTAGTTAGAAAGAAAAGGCTTGGGGAGATAAACGCAGCGCGCCCTCGCCTATCGCAGTATCCTCTTACGATACAAAGTGGCAGCCGAGGCGGAACGCACCCTCTTTCGTGGTGCGCGACCAAACGGGACGCAAGAATACACGCACAGGTGGAAGAATCGGTACATGCAAAACTGCCAATAGATTCTCTGGAAGATCTTCAGCTTGCTCCAATTCCAGCGCCACTCCGCCAAATCCTAGGTCCAAGACGCGAGCGCGTCGAGTTCCTGGCTCTCCAATAACGGCGTAAGCGTTTGTGCCAGCCATGGAGACTCGTTCAGACTTTCGCTGAATTGTGAATGACGGAGCGTGAGTTGTGTTGTGAGCGGTCTGATTCGAAATGGATTCGGCTGCGGCCGAAGAGGCCAAGTCAAATTCCGTTACAGTCTTCTCCGGGGGACGGCCCGTGTTGATGTTAATTGGCTCCGGACTGGGCGAGGGCGTTGGAGCAGCTGGCGGAATTGCTGCAGCCGGACCCGCAAGGCGCGCAGCAGGTTCGGCACTGCGCTTGTGGTTCGCGTGTTTAAGGCGATAAAGACGTTCGTCCGCGACGTGGATCAGCTGGTCGGACTGATCTCCATCTTGAGGAAACGTGGCAACGCCATGGTCCATTGCGACCGAGAAAGCCAATTGTAGCGGCTTAAGAGTTTCTGCGAAGACGGTCTCGACGCGGCGACTAAGAGCCAAGGCTTGCGCAGCGTCAGTTTGCGGCAGAAGGAGAGCAAATTCGTCACCGCCGATGCGAAAGGCGGAGTCCGAAGTGCGCAACGCCTTTTGAAGTGTCGCTGCGGCGGCCCGCAGAACTTCATCGCCGCGAGGATGGCCGTACTTGTCGTTCACTTCCTTGAAGCGATGGAGATCGAGGATGACAATGCCGAGCGGAAGACCGTAACGGCGGGCGCGATTAAGTTCTTTTTCGAAAGATTCGGCAAACAAGCGGCGATTGTAGAGTCCCGTCAGAGGATCAGTGACGGCGTTTACTTGAAGCTTCTTAAACTCGTCATATTCCAAAACGACCGGCACACGGATCATTCCCGCCGTCGAAAGAACATCCATGAGGACAGTCTTCAGTGAAATGGGGCGGCCGATCTGCTCGGAGAGTTCACGCCGACGCGTGAGCATCTCTTCCCAAAGCTGCAAGCTTTGGCTCTCGCGTAGATCAAGATGAGTGGTTGTACGGAAATATCGTTGGAGAAATTGACCGCGTGCAGGAATGTCCATACCTTCGAGCGTGTCTGCTAGAAGCTCGAGATAGGCATCTTCGATGGGCAAACGCGGGGCCGCTGGGGCTCCGGAGCTGGGCATGACCGGGTGTTCCCACATTCTGCCGTCCCCGCGGGGTGTGGGGCTGGCTAGCTACTCAAAAGGCTGTGACATAAACGGGAGCAAGCCAAGTGCCAATCAATGCTGACTGGCAAGCTCCGTAGATCCAACTACAGGGACACGTGGGGACGTCCGCATCCTATTACAAATTCGATGGATATGCGAGGAGCAAGAGCAATCGAGCGGGAGGCTGAACACACTACTGCCTTGAATCGAAGTGCGATGAACTCGCAATTGTTGGATATTCACTTACTCAAGAGGGCGAAGAAATTCCAGCCCGAAAACGCGGATATCTCCCAAAGTCTCCTGGCGGCGAACCCGAGCAGTTATTGGAGGAGTCTCATTCGGCACGAGACTTGAAGACGAAGCCGAGGGAGCGGGAATGGTCAGATGAACTGTTTGGCCTAGCCTTAGGAAGTGAGAAGAGGCAATGCAGGCACCGCGAGCGCTAATGTTCAAAGTTTTCGTTAATTCAATAAACTCTGACCCAGCAGAGTCTGACGCGCGGAGAAAAACTGGAACCTGGATCCGAATACGCGAGGAGGCTCGCGCTTGGGAGGTCTCGGCGCGCTGCCTGTCGTTCATGTTTTGTAATCCAAGATCCATTGTCATGGTACCGGGGAACTAGTACAGAATGGAGCAGGTTGAATGCCAGTTGGCTTAATCCGAGGACAATCTAAAATCAGCGTTCTTATAATGTTAGCCATGGGGTGATGCGCTCACTCTGACGAATAGGGATTTTGGCGGGGAATTTGCCCATCGGTTTTCCCAAAAAGTGCAAATGGAACGCATTTACCATTGACACGCGAGAGAGGGTCTGGAAGTATGTGATGCTGCCTAGGGAAAATTTTTTCCATGTTGAACGGGGTAGATTGAGTCGATGGAAGTTAGCTCCTCTAATTCTCCGACCGGTTACACTGCAGGCGAGACCAATGTGACGGTGCAGCAGGTTCGCTCGCTCCTCGACACCTTGGATCGTGGCGTCATCTTGTGCGACCGCAATGGCCAAGTCCTGACCCTGAATGACTTGGCTCGGAAATGCCTGGACTTGTTCGGACTTGATGGGCGCGGGTCGCTCAACATATTGAAGGATCTGCTGCAAGTCAGTGCTGGGGACGTCATCCAAAGAATGCAGGACGGCGAAGCGGAGATTACTCTGAACGGCAGCTATGCGAGCAAGCCGTACCAGGCGCGCCTGCGGCGGATTCGCGATTCCGATTGGCTGGCTATTGAGCTCGAAGCGTGCGACAGCAACCTGGAAGTACCGCTGCGCGCGGCGCAACCCACAGTTCAGGAATTGCTACAAGAGCGAGAAATCACCTATCGAAATCTCTTGGCTGCCTATCTGAAATTGCAGGAAGTGAATCGTCAGAAGACGGTTTTTCTTGCATCTGCGGCGCACGAATTGAAAACGCCATTGGCCGTCATCAAGGGCTACTACGATCTGTTGTTGACAGGATCGCTCGGGAAACTCACCGAAAAGCAAAAAGACATCCTTGAGGAATCCAAAGAAAGTTGCGAGCGGTTAGTGAGACTGGTGTCGATGTTTTTGAACTATTCCGCGCTAGAGAGCGGCAAGCTTGTCTTGCAGTTGAGAGAAAACGATCTGCGAGATTGCCTGGAAGAAATTGCCAGCCGATGGTCAGAGGGATATCAGCGCAAGGGAGTGAAGCTGGAAAGCCAGCTTGATCCGTCAATACCAACCTTCAAATTCGACTATCAGAAGGTCCAGCAGGTGACCTTCAACCTGCTCGATAACGCGTTGAAACACACGCCCGCCGGCGGGACCGTGACGTTGCGGGCAAAGCCGCATTTTTGGGAGCGCCGCGTGGCCCAAGTGGCGCCATCGGAAGAGCGGCGGAGATTCCGGTTGCCGAGGCCCAATAGCGTGGAAGTTAGTGTGGCCGATTCGGGCAACGGAATAGCGCCGGAACACCATCAGGAGATATTCGAGGATTTCATGCGAGTGGATAAGAACACGTCCGGAATGGGCCTGGGATTGGCGATTGCAAAGCGGTTGATC
Organism: Candidatus Acidiferrales bacterium; assembly: GCA_963709705.1. Taxonomy (GTDB): domain Bacteria; phylum Acidobacteriota; class Terriglobia; order Acidiferrales; family UBA7541; genus Acidiferrum. The sequence continues at coordinate 1,610,401 of CAVPXU010000005.1, read as the reverse complement.
CAGGCGCATCGCGGGAAAATATGGGTGGAAAGCGAATCGCAACGAGGAAGCACGTTTGCGTTTCTACTTCCAATGGACCAAAGCTAAGAAAGCAAAAGGCAAGAAGGGGAACAACAATGGCTGTGAAAGAAAAAATTCTCGTCGTGGATGATGAGCCGAGTATTCGAAAGTATCTCCAGACGCTGCTTGAAGTGGATGGATTCGACGTGGAGGCGGTAAGCAGCGGAAGAGAAGCGATCTCCAGGATTAATCAGGGCCAGCGCCCGGATTTCATTATTCTGGATGTGCTGATGCCGGAGATGAACGGGTTGGACACATTGCAGGAATTGATGCATCTGGATCGCAGCCTGAACGTGATCATGCTGTCGTGTTCGAACGAAGTGGGCACTGTAGTGGAAGCGATCCGGCTGGGTGCGCATGATTACCTGACCAAGCCGTTTGAAAAGACGGAGCTGGACGCCGCCATGCTGAAATCGCGGCAAAAGAAAGATCTGGCGCAGGAGAACCAGGCGCTGAAGGATTATTGCGACCAGGTGACCGAAGATCTGAGCTTTCTTGCGGCAAGTCCGCAGATGGTGCGCATCCGTCAGCAAATTTTGCAAATTGCGCCCGTGGACGTTCCCGTGTTCGTTTGCGGAGAAAGCGGCGTAGGCAAAGAAGTGGTCGCGCGAATGATCCACTTGCGATCAAAGAGACGGAATCAAGCATTTATCAAAGTGAATTGCGCCGCTTTGCCGGGAGAGTTGTTGGAATCAGAGCTGTTTGGATTTGAACAGGGAGCATTCACGGGAGCGGTGCGCGCGAAACCCGGGAAGTTCGAACTGGCGAACAAGGGCACCATTTTCCTCGATGAAATAGCGGAAATGTCCGTGCATCTGCAAGCCAAGCTTCTGCACGTGTTGCAGGACCACCAATATTCGCGGCTAGGCGGGCGCCATTTAGTGGAAACCGACGTGAGAGTCCTGGCAGCCACCAACGTGGATGTTCATGAAGCGATGAAAACGGGCCGGTTCCGCGAAGACCTGTACTACCGGTTGAACGTTTTGTCGATTAACGTTCCACCGCTGCGGGAACGAACCACGGAGATTCCGCTGCTCTTCCGGCACTTCCTCGATAAATACAGCGAGAAGTTTGGCAAGCCCGTGCAGACGCCCTCGAAGCACTTACTGGACGCAGCGCTGAACTATCCTTGGCCAGGCAACTTGCGCGAGTTGGAGAACTTCGTAAAGAGATATGTGATTCTGGAGGATGACGAAGGCAGTCTCCGCGAACTGGTGGAAATGTCTGCTACGCGCCAGAGAACGTCTCCGCGTCCGGAGACCGCTTTGCCTCGCGAGCAAGGGCTAAAGGCGCTTGTGCGTGGATTAAAAGACGAAGCGGAAATGGAAGCAATTGCGGATGCGCTCGAAAAGACGCGCTGGTGCCGCAAGGATGCCGCGAAAATGCTCGGTATCAGCTACAAGGCGCTGCTTTATAAGATGAGGCAATTCAACTTGGACACTCCGCGGACGCGGCGGAGTTCCAACCCCAAACCCGAAAAACCCGAAGAAGAGCAAGCAGCGATCGAACAACAGTAGGACCGAGAGGCGAGGGCCTAAGCTGTGCCGGCCGTTCTAGTACGGGCTCGTTTGCGTTGAGAACAATCTGACAAAAGAAAACTTGCGATAACTTTTTGCGCGGGTTAATGTGCGCATCGATATACGGGTGTGAGCTGGGAGCGCAAGCGAGGGGCTCCGGGGTTCAAGCAAATTGTTCGCTGTTAACGGGAGATTTGCGGAGCTTTGTGCACGCAGATACTTCCTAAGTGTAGAACACTATCATCGGGGGCAAGGATGTCTGTAATGACAGAACGCCGGACGGCGAGACGATATGATCTTACTTTACCTGTGAGCATTCGGTTTGCCGCAGAGAGCCTCGTAAGCCGACAAGACGGAAAAACCCGGGATATTTCCACAAGGGGACTCTATTTCGTCGTTACGCAGGATTTAGTGGCAGGGTCGGAGTTGGACATCACACTTACTTTGCCAGCAGAAATCACGCATGGGACAGACGTGTTGGTGCGCGCTCAGGGAAAAGTGGTAAGGGTGGAACGTCGGCTGGAGGATGGCGAGTCGCGCATGGGAGTTGCTGCAGTAATCGAGCGTTACGACATTATGCGTGGCGATCCGCCGCGCGCCTGATACGATTCGCGAAATGAGGTAGTCCCCCTAGTACTTTTGGTCAAAATGTGAACTAAGCTTCCCGCCTTTGCCCGCAGTATTTCCCTTGATCCGTCCTCCGAGCAGGGGACATTGGGACGTGCAGTCCCTCACCTGAGATCTAAACAATTGAAAAAAAAGATTTTGTTGTCAATCGGGTAAGTTTCCCCGCTGGGGAATATGCACTGGCTTTGGACGGTAATGTGCTGTTCTAGCTCACGAACAAAAATGCCCACGGAGAGTCCAATCAGAAATGTTTCCTCGGCCACGCGCAACGCGGTCCCTCCCGATGACGTATTGTTCGGGAAGTCTGCCGCGATGACGGAACTGCGCAATAAAGCCCAAAGAATCTGCCGGGCCAATATCCCGATCTTATTGACGGGCGAGGGTGGAACAGGTAAAGAGGCCATTGCGAGATGGATCCATGCCAATTCCGGGCACGCCTCCGGAGAGTTCGTCAAGGTAAACTGTGCGGCGATTCCCGGTTCGCTTCTGGAAAGCGAATTGTTTGGATACGAACGAGGGGCATTCACCGGAGCAAATTTCAGCAAGCCTGGGCGGGTGGAGCAGGCGCACCTTGGTACGTTGTTTCTGGATGAAATCGCGGACCTGGATCTGAACCTGCAGAGCAAGCTTCTTCATTTTCTGCAGGACGGGACGTTCTCGCGAATCGGCGATCACTCGGAGCGAAAGATCAACGTCAGGCTGCTGTGCGCTACCAATAGGGATTTGCAAAAGGAAATGAACGGCGGAAGATTCCGACAGGATTTGTTTTACAGGATCCACGTCTTTCGTTTGGGTTTGCCGGCACTCCGGAAACGGCGCGAGGATATTCCCATGCTGGCAGAGTTCTTTCGCCAGCAGTTCCAAACACAATTTGGGATGAGCGCGAAACCCTTCCCGCAGGAATGGCTCAGTTACCTGCAAAACCTGCAGTGGCCCGGAAATATCAGAGAGCTTTCGAATGTTGTGGCTCGGTACGTCTTAATCGGACCCGATGCTATGCCCGAACCCGAGAGCAACGCCAAGAAGGCTAAGACCAAGCTCCTGGTCGATCAGAATGGGACGCAGGTCACGCTGAAGCGCATGGCCAAGGACGCCATCAAAGAAGTAGAACGAAACGTAATCCTGGAAACGTTGCGAGCGAACCAGTGGAATCGCAGGAAAACAGCGCAGGATCTCAAGATCAGCTATCGGGCGCTGATCTATAAAATCCAGGATGCGGGCTTAGTGTCTCGGCGAGGCTCCGTGAGCAGTGACGAACTTCAAACTGGCGTCAACGACGGAAGCGACGATTAATTCCCTAAGGTAGACCGGGAGCTCTCAACTCTGGAGTTCGCCGGATCGTGCGTTGAATCTTCACCGGGCTGTGCCGAAAGCAAATCTAGAGGTGCGTTTTCCGGACGTGCTGCAGAGATTAGACCAAGCAATGCCACGCGTGGCTGACTGCGCCGCGCGTTAAGATTCCGACGATTCCAAATTGAAATTGGATGTTCCAAGTCCAACTGTACCTCTGTGCCGGATTTTGTATCTGCGAGTGTAAAAAGCCGGATTCGTTTCATTGAATTCTCGCACCGCTTCCGCTTCCTCGTCTTCAACAAATTGAAAGATCATCCACTTAGCCGCCCTTGCCAAATCCAAATGACGAGCCCCGAAAGCATAGAAACATGACTCACAGGACAGGTTAGACCGAAGGGCAACGAACCCTTAGCCCCTGGAACAGGAGTGGGCACTGTCCTTCTTTTGTTCCTCCCGCCAGTTATGGCGATTGGCGCGGGACTCTAATCTTTCTTTGCAAGAGAGTCCGGAGGGACACCCCAATGAAATACGGTCACGCGCAGACCGTCGGAACCCAGACCTGTCGAGTGCGCAAGAAGTATGAGCTATTTTTTGGACTGTTCCTGATTGCGTCATCTGTACCGTTCATTTCTCTAATGAGCGGATGCGCCGGTGTAGTCACTAGTGGTGCAAAGCAGACTTCGTCCTCCGCCTCTTTCCAATTGGCCCCTTCTAGCGTGAGCTTTGGACAAGTGACAGTCGGCAAACCAGCAAAGCAAACCGTATCGGTATCGAACACAGGAAATGTTGGGATCAATATTACGCAGATGACGCTTTCCAACTCTCAGTTCAGCGTCACGGGCATGACCACGCCGATGGCGCTCGCGGTCGGCCAATCTGGAAGCTTCACGGTTGCGGTGAATGCGACGGCAGCGGGCAACGTGACGGGAACCTTAACCGCTCAAGCGGACGGTGGAAGCGCTCCTGTGGTAGTGAACTTGTCCGCGTCCGCGGTAAGCGCGCAGTCACAATTGTCATTGAGCGCGTCGAGCATCAATTTCGGTAGCGTGTCCGTAGGTTCGAAGGGTAACAGCAATCTCGTACTCAGCAATACAGGCACGACGGATCTAACGATTTCGCTGCTGACGCTTACTGGCGCAGACTTCACTATCGGCGGCGTCACGACGCCGAAGACAATTTCCGCTGGACAATCCGCGACGATCGCTGTGACTTTCACTCCCACCGCGACCGGAAGCGCTACAGGGAGCCTGGTGATCACCAGCAGTGATACCGCCAATCCCACAGTCACGGTACCCTTAACCGGCAGCGGCACATCCGCCGCCACGGGCCAACTGGCCTCGAATCCGACGAGCTTGAGCTTCGGTGCTGTGGCAACAGGTACGACGACGCAAAAGCAGATCACTTTGACGAATACGGGCACGGCAGCCGTGAAGATCTCATCCATTTCCTCAGTCGGAGCGGGTGTGACTACCAGCGGTCTAGCAACGCCAGCTACACTCAATCCTTCGCAGAACGCGATTCTTACCGTTTCTTTTGATCCCACAGCCGCTGGAAGCATCACGGGCACAATCAAGATCGTCAGCGACGCCGGCAATTCTCCGTTAACAATTCCTGTCACTGGAAGCGGGGCGCAAGCGGGCCTCGCGATTTCCCCTGCGAGCTTCAACTTTGGCAGCGTAGTAGACGGACAAACCAAATCTCAGACGATCACGATAACGAACACGGGAACAGCGGGTTTGACTGTTGCCAGCCTCTCCGAAAATGGCAGTGCGTACAGCATTAGTGGACTGGTGACGCCAGCAACGATCGCCGCGGGGAGTACCGCAACATTCAGCGTTCTATTTGCGCCTACGACCGCTGGCGTCCTCAACGGAACCGTGAGCATTGCGAGTAATGCGCCCAACTCACCCAATGTGCTGGCGCTGAGTGGCACCGGCACGGCGGCGTCTGTGACGTTGTCATCGAATCCGAGCAGCCTTAGTTTTACAAACGTGAACGCTGGAAGCTCCAGCTCAAAGAGTGTGACGGTCACGAACACCGGAAATACTAGCGTGAATGTCTCTCAGATAACCGTGAACGCCAAAAACTTTGCCGTCAGTGGAATGACTATGCCATTGACACTCGCCGCAGGTAAGGGCGCAACAATGAATGTGTCCTTCAGTCCAACCGCTTCCGAGAATGTTACCGGTAACATCACGGTCGCGACTTCGCAGGGGACGACAGATGTCATCCCCGTGTCTGGTACTGCAGTTCAACCTGGCCTGACAATGACTCCGTCGAGCGCAAGCTTTGGAAACGTGACGGTGGGCTCTCCCAGTTCGCAGCCCATTCAGCTAATAAACAGCGGCACCGGAACTCTCACGGTAACGCAGGTCAGTGTGGCAGGCACAGGCTTCACCGCCGGCACCCTGGCACTTCCATTGAGTCTGAATGCGGGCCAGTCAACCAATTTGAGCGTGCAATTTGCGCCAACTTCGGCGGGCACCGACAGTGGCAGCGTAACCATCGTGAGCAACGCGCCAAATTCGCCCGCGGTTGTTGCTTTGAGTGGAACAGGAGTGGCGGCGACACAAACGCTTACATTCAGTACGACGAGCCTTGGTTTTGGAAACGTGAACGCGGGATCGTCGTCGACTCAGAACGTTACCCTGACGAATTCGGGCAACTCGAGTGTAACCGTGTCTTCGGTGACGGAGAGTGGCGCCGGATTCACACTGAGCGGAGCTGGTGCGCCAGTCACTTTAACTGCTGGGCAAGCGATGACGTTTGGCGTGATCTTCAGCCCCACGGTTGCCGGAAGCGACACGGGCTCAGTGACTGTCACAAGCTCGGCCCCGGGTTCGCCAAAGACGATTGCGCTTTCCGGCACAGGTGTTCAGGCAACCTCTCACTCCGTTACATTAAATTGGGCGGCGAGTACTTCGACCGTCTCCGGTTACAACGTGTATCGCAGTACCACCAATGGATCCGGTTATAGCAAAATCAACTCCGGGCTGGTGGATGCCGTTACGTATACAGACACCACCGTTCAAAGCGGAAACACCTACTATTATGTGACGACGGCGGTGGACTCTAGCGGCACCGAGAGCGCGGATTCCAACCAGGCCACAGCGGTTGTTCCTTAATCGATCGCGGGAAATTCGCGAAGATCCGGTGTTTTGTGGCGAGCGTCCGCTTACATCGAATTTCGATGGAATTTCGCGAAAGCCCACACGCAAACTTGGGCCAATAAGGCTCCCGTCGAATCGATCATCACATCACGAACGCTGGGCTCTCGCAGTGGCACAAAGGATTGATGCCATTCGTCGAGCCCGGCATAACAGACAGCAATTAGAAGCGTAATTACTGCCCAATCGAGTCGCCAGCCGTATCGCTCCGCGCGAACGCCATGGAACACGGTGATGCTAAAGAGGCCAAATTCGGTGACGTGAGCAGCCTTTCGAATGCCCATATGCATGAGATGGAGAAGGTGATGGCTCGCGTTAGGAAATAGCCAACGAAGAACTGGGAAAATAATGTGCGCCGTGCGCTCGCCACTGAAGTATCGGGTGGAGAAGACAGAAATCACAATCGCTACGCAAATTGCTGGGATCCAGTATTTAAGTCGTTCAGGCATCATGAGGTCTGCAAAAGAAAATCTGGTCGCGAAATCGTTTCGTTTACCGTTAGGTTAGTTTCCCAACCTCTCGTAGATCTTCCAGGTATACGGGAACCGCTTCTTTCCAGTGTCTTACCGTAACGCTATAACGGCGAAGGCCGTCGCTCGATAACACCGAGTTAGCGGGACGTTTTGCAGGCCTAGCAATTTCCGATGCCGTAATGGGCCGGACCGGGATCGCGGATCGTCCGGCCTGATTCAGGACCTCTTTTGCAAAATCGAACCACGAGCAAACGCCTGAGTTGGTGATGTGGAGAATGCCGCGCGCGTCGGCGTGAACCAGGCTGCGCATCGCGGCAGCAAGGTCGCGCGTGAACGTCGGCGAGCCCACCTGGTCGGCAACCACTGTGAGTTCAGGCTTCGTTTCCGAGGCGCGCAGAATTTTTTCCGGGAAGCTTGCGCCCGATGCGCCGAATAGCCATGAGGTTCGCCCGATGCACCAGTCCCTGGCATATTTCTGCACTGCAGCTTCGCCCGCGGCCTTGGATGCTCCATAGACGTTGAGAGGATTGAGCGGATCGCTGGGTTCGTAGGGGCGAGAAGAAGTCCCGTCAAAAACGTAATCTGTGCTGACGTAGAACAACCGACTGCCGAACTCCGACGCAATACGCGCGACATTTTCCGTGCCGGTGGCGTTTACCGCGAACGCAAGCTCGGGATTTTTTTCGCTGCCATCGACGTCCGTGTACGCCGCGGTGAGCAGGATCCATTCGGGTTTCACCCTGGATACCAATTGACGGACTTGCTCGAGATTTCGAATGTCTGCATCGCCGGAATCTGCCGCAATGAGTTCGTCGGAAGTCCAGTCATCTACGATGTCCGTGCCGAGCATGCCCCTTGCACCCATCAGAAGAATGCGCATTTTTTGTCCTTGAGTATATTGGAAATAATTCGGCGCACTGTTTCGGCTAGCTCGCCGGATTCTGGCCCATCGCCTGACGGGCCTGGGCAGCAACGTCCGATTTAGGATCGATACTGATGGCTTTTTCCAGCTCGGTTTTCGCGCGGGCCGGGTCCTGAAGCTTTTGGTAGGTCAATCCCAAATGGTAGCGATAAGTTTGGTTGTTTGGCATCGCCTTTACGGCGTCTTCGAACAGCGGAGCAGCCACGGAATATGCATGGTTATGGTAGTAGGCCCAGCCCAAAGTATCCGCGGCATTGGGAAGTTTCGGCAGCCCTTTGCGCGCCGTTTGTGCAAGACCAAGGGCGACGGTGGCGTCGCCATTATGCTCTAGTAAAAGGTACGCAAGACTGTTGGAAGCCATAGGATCTTCCGGTCGAATGTACAAAGCCTTCTGGTAGCTTTCCTTAGCGCGTTGCCAGTCGCCATTTTTCTCATAAACAGTGCCTAACCCCACGTACAAACGGGGGTCCTGCGGAGAGAGAGCCATGGCTTTCTGGTAGTCGGAAATGGCCGAGTCCGTTTTACCCAACAAATATTGCGTTTGGGCGAGCAGAACTAATGCACTGACGTTGTTGTGATCCAGATCGGTGGCCTTTGAGAGAGAGGCCTCCGCGGATTGCAGCTGTTTCTGCTCCAGCTGGACTTGCGCTTGAAGCAAATAGAATGCTGCCGAATTCGGATTGCGATCGATCTGTTGCTGCAGGAATTGCAACGCGTCAGCTGGCCTGTTCTTGACTAAATCGATCCCCACGATCCCTTTCACAGCGTCAATCGCGTTCGGGTCACGGCTGAGCGCCAGGTGAAAATAATTCTCCGCATCGTCATAGCGCTTCTCAGCAAGGCGAAGTTCTCCCATCTTGATATAGGGAAGCGGATGATCTGGGGCGAGTTGAAGGAGATGATTCAAGTCTGCCTCAGCGGCGGCGGAGTCCCCCTGGTTCAGTCGTGCGGTTGCGTGGAAGAGAAAAGCATCGAACGAATTTGGGGCATTCTTCTGAAGTTGTTCGCTGATCTGTTGCAAGCCGCGCCAATCAGAGCGGGCGGCGGCGCTTGTGCCCAAAGCGATCCACGCTTCGGCCAGGTTGGGCCTCAGCGCAACAGCTTGTCTCCACTCGCCTTCAGCCTGTTGAGGATTGCCTGTCTGTTTATACGCGACGCCGAGATAATAATGCCCAAGCGCGTTATCGGGCGCGTTTTTTACCGCCTGCTGAAGGGTATTTGTGGCCTGGTCGACCTGGTTCCGCCGAATCTGAATCTGACCTTTCAGCACCAAGGCTTCCGGATCCTGAGGATATTTTTTCAAGACTTCTTGCTCGAGCTTATCCGCTTCGTCGATTCGGTTACTCAGGATGAGAAGCTGAATGTAGGTTTTGCGAACAGAAACGTCTTCGGTATGTTTGGCCTCCAGGGCTGAAAATTCCGAAAGCGCTTTGGCGTATTGTCCTCGAGCAAGAAACGATTCGCCCAAAAGCTTGTAAGCGTTGGGATCGTCCTTGAGCTGCTCCTGAGCATCCGTGAGGACTTTCTCGCCCTGGGATTCCTGTCCTTGGCTGAAGTAGAGAGCCGCAAGCGCTCCCCGCGCCGCCACATCCTTCGGAGCGACCTGGATCGCGGTTACAAATTCGTTCTCGGCATCTTGCCAGCGTTTGTTCTGCTGATAAAACTTGCCGAGCGTGAGCCGCGGAAGCACTCCTTGGGGATCCAGCGATTGTGCTTTTTTGAAGCTCTCCTCTGCGCCCGGTAAATCCTGCTGGCGAACCTGAACGTGCCCGAAATTGAGATACAAGTCGGAGCGATTTGGCGCCATTGCAATGGCGGCTTCTGCTTCCTGGCGGGCGTCCATGAGATTGCCCAGCGTCACATCTGCATCGGAGAGAATCATCTGCGCGTCTGCATTCTTGGGATCATCCCGGAGGATGAGCCGGGCGCGGTCGCGTGCTTCGTTGGCCCTGCCTCCTGCAAGCTGGATGCGAGCGAGATCAAGCTGTGCGGGCCAATTCTTCGCGTCCAGTTCAACTGTCTTGGAAAGCTCCTGATAGGCAGAAGCCCAGCTGCCCATTTTCATAAACGTCTGGGCCAGTTTGTAATGAGCGTCGACTGAACTTGGAGCGATTTGGATGGCGCGGCCATATGAGATCATAGCTTCGGGATACTTGCCGCGCTGAAAATCCCGGTTCGCCTGGTCCATGAATTTTTGCTCTTTAACGCGCGGGTCGGTTGAGCAGCCGCTCCCGATGAAGCAGCACAAGAGTGAAAGCGCGGAAAAAAGATGCTTGAATCGTACCAACATGGACCTCTTTGAGATGAAGTGGCGCTAAGTGCTCAACTGAGACCAAAATGCAATTATGCACCCTAAGTAGCCGTGGCCAAACGGCTTCGCCAGGTTGTATGTAACTATAGGGATAACAATGCTTTACGCTGATGGACGACCTTGGTGGGAAGTCAGTGGCGGAGAGGCGGTTCGGGTGTCGGACGGACAAAAAAAGAGAAAGTGGATATTTTCGGGACAAAGAGGATAGATTACTTCCACCATGCGTTTGGCGGGGACAAGATGAGGATCGCGTAGCGGGTTAATTCAAGGCTTGCTCGGTTTACTAACACCATTTGAATCAACTAAGTACCGTAGATTGCCCGACTTTATGCCGACAGAACAGACTGGTACGACCCTTGCTACTTATGGAAGTGGGATATTCTGCGTCCTGGCTCCAAGTGAGTCCGCTGGTGAGGAAGGGAAGCGAATCACATGGTACGAAATGGCAACATAACCACCGCCGAAGTGAAGAGGATGACGCGCCGTTACTGGTGGATCATTCCCACTGTGATGCTCTTGACGGCTGCGCTGGGATTCATCGCCACGCTGGTTTTGCCGAAGAGGTACACATCATCGACGATGGTGCTTGTGGAACCACCGACCGTGTCTCCAGACGTGATCCCCACTGTCGTGAGTGAGGATCTGTACCGCCACTTGTCCTCCATGCAAGAACAGATCTTGAGCCGCTCACGGCTGCAGTCCATCATCACCAAGTTCAACCTCTATCCTGCAGAGCGCAATACGGAACACATGGAAGACTTGGTTGAGCGCCTAAAGAAGAATATCGATGTTCAGCTGATTCAACCGATGCCTGGGTCGATCAGCAGGCAGCCACCCGGATTTCATATCAGCGTGACGATGAATGATCCGCAGCTGGCGCAGCAGATCTGCACGGAAATCACCTCGATGTTTATCGAGCAAAATACGAATAGCCGGATGACCGAAGTCAAGAACACCACGGACTTCCTGACCCAGCAGTTGGCCGATGCTAAGAACAACCTGGATCAGCAGGACGCCAAGCTGGCGCAGTTCAAGCGTCAATATCTGGGGTCATTGCCCGAAGAGCAGCAGAGCAATCTGAGCCTGCTCACCGGGATGAATTCCCAGTTGGAGGCGACAACACAGGCTCTGAGCCGCGCGCAACAGGACAAAACGTTCAACGAGTCTCTCTTGGCGCAGCAAGAAGTTACCCTGAAGGCGCAGGCCAGTGGCGTGCAAAATACAGACACCCTGCAGCAGCAGCTCGAGGCCTTGCAAGATCAATTGACTTCACTGCTTGCGAAATACACACCAGAGCATCCGGACGTTGTCAAAACAAAGACTCAGATCGAAGAGGTCAAGAGGCGGATGGCGACTGCTCCAGAGGCAAAGGGACCCGCCAATGCGACGCTGCACGAGCCCCCTCAGATGCAACAGCTTCGGGCAAAAATAAAACAGGACGACCTTAGTATTTCTGACTTGAGCAAGCACCAGGTACAAATCCAGGAGCAGATCAACGCGCTGCAGTACCACGTGCAAGCCAGCCCGATGGTGGAGCAGCAACTGAAGGAATTGACCAGAAATTATCAAACGGCGCTGGATAACTACAACGACCTGCTGAAGCGGCAACAAAAGTCCACCATGGCCGGGGACCTTGAGCATGAGCAGCAAGGCGAGAATTTCCGGATCCTCGACGCGCCAAGTTTGCCGGTGAAGCCGTCCTTCCCGAAGAAAAGTATCTTTGTCGGAGGAGGGTTCGGCCTGGGCTTCGCGCTGTCGCTGGTCATTATTTATCTGTTGGCGATCGGCGATAAAGCGATGTATTCGGAGCGCGATGTGGAAGCCTGCCTGAAGTTGCCGGTATTGACCATGGTGCCGGGTTTCGATGTTTCGCTGACCGAAAAACACGCACATGCGTTACGATAATGGCTCGAAGCAGGCGTTTTCAAAGCGTAAGGCCTGCGGCGTTGAGCCCGTGACGGAAAGGAACTGATGAGCCGTATACACGAGGCGTTGAAAAAAGCGGCGTCGGAGCGGGCCGCGCAACTCGAGGGCAAACCTCTAATCGAGCAAGTGGAGATTGCCGGAGATACGCTTGTTGAAGACGCTCTTGACGTGCGATTGCCCAGAGAAGCGCGAAAGGGCATGGTTGAATTAGGGGAGCCGGAACACAGCAACTGGGACAAGTTAGCGGAGAAATGCAAGCACTCCGAATGGAAGATTGATCCACGCTTCAGCGTGTTCGCAGACGAGACGATTTTTCGCCATGGAGCTGAGAAGTTCCGGACCCTGCGCTCCAGACTTTACCAAATCGCCGCGGTTCGTCCACTGAAACGCATCCTGCTGACAAGTAGTGTGCCCGAGGAAGGAAAGACGTTTATTTCTTCCAACCTGGCGCAATCGATCGCACGACAGGAAAATAAAAAGGTTCTTTTGATCGACGCGGACTTGCGCGCTTCCCGGTTGCATCTGGCCATGGGAGCTGCGGGAACGCCGGGCCTGGCAGATTACCTGGGGGGCGAAGCGGACGAGACGCAAATCATTCAGATTGGGCCAAAGGGCAACCTTTGCTTCATCCCAGGCGGGAGCATCGTTTCGAATCCGAGCGAGCTTTTGCTCACCGAAAGGATGAAAATTCTTTTGGACAAGCTGACGCCGATATTCGACTGGATCATCATTGATTCTCCGCCGGCGATCGCCGTCCATGATGCGAGTATCCTCGCCGATTTGTGCGATGGCGTTCTCTTCGTGGTGCGCGCAGGGAGTACGGATTTTGAAGTTGCCCAACGAGCTGCGGGAGAATTTCGCGCGGAGAGTCTGCTTGGAGTAGTGTTAAACCGTGTTGATAAGAACGAGACCTACGGCGATTATTATTACGGATACAATGCAGACGCAGAGCCTAAATAAGGTCTAGGCTCAAGCCGCTTACGAAGTTGAGGGAGCAACTTTTGAAGTACTGACCGCCACCGTTGCTTCGCCTCGCCTCAGAAGCCAGTAAACCGGCAGAAGCAAAGCCAGCCCGATCAGGAAAAAGACGACTCCGCCTTCCCGGTGCAATCTTCCGAATAGGAAATCCGGATTAACGTAACTCGCCAGGATCGTCAGTGTTGCGATCCTTACGCCGTTCTTGACGATCATCATCAGCAGGCCGGCAATCAGAAATACGGCCTTCTTCCAGAATTTCGAAAACGAAAAATGGGCTACCAGCAAAGCCAGGATGAGCAGGGCGACGCTGGAGCGGATGCCGCTACACTCCTGGGCGACCTCGATGCTTAGCCGGGGCAGGTGAAAAATAAAGCCGTCCCGCAAAGCTGGCACCCCGGTCCAGTCAAAAATCTTTTCTGCCACATCCGCCGATCCAGCTTGCAACACGTAGATCAAACGATTTAATAGCTGCTCCGGCAATGGAATCAGAAAACCGAGCATCGCGAATGGGAACCAACTCGACAGGAAACAACGAATCCCGAAAATCGCGATGAATCCGGAAATCACAAGCAGGACCAACGAGAGAATCCAGCCGAGCAACGCCACACCCTGCCCCACAAAATCAAACGCGACGATTGCAGCAAGTATCACGGCTGGAATCGCGACCATTGACGCCGTTTTAACATCAAACGAGGCGTGGGTCATTCTTTCGCGGTCGAGAAAGAGCAACCACGCAACAAGGAAGGGGATAATCAAAATGTGCGAAGCGTTTTCGTTGGTGAGACCGTATCGCACTAACGCGTACAGCGGCTTCCAGAATACAACGGAGCAAATCAGAATCCAGCCTGCAAACACCGACCATGGATGGCGGCCCGGGTTAAATGCAGAACTCAAGAACTCACTCCGCTCTTAGTGTGCTCTGGCAATCGGCGGATGACCGCATCCACAAAACCTCGAAGCTACTTTCTCAATCCTTGAATGTCTCCGCGCGGCGCACATAATGCCGCTCGTAGTATTTGAGATATTCGCCAGAGCGCGCATGTTCCAGCCAATCCGCGTTCTGAATGTACCAGTCGATGGTGCGACGGATGCCCTCTTCGAAGGAAACTTGTGGCTTCCAACCTAGCTCCTTCTGGATTTTCGAACTGTCCAACGCATAGCGGCGATCATGACCGGGGCGATCCTGAACGTACTTGAGCAAAGACTCCGGTTTGCCGAGATGAGAGAGGATGGTACGCACGATCTTCATATTCGGCTGTGGCGAACCGGCAGAGACGTTATAAATGGACCCGGTTTTTCCTCGCTCAAGTGCCACGGTGATCGCGCGGCAATAGTCTTCGACGAAAAGCCAATCGCGTTCCTGCATCCCGTCACCATAGATGGGAAGAGGTTTGTCTTCGCGGGCATTCGCGATCATTAAGGGAATCAGTTTTTCAGGGAACTGGAACGGACCATAGTTATTCGTGCAGCGCAGGACCACGGCGGAAATACCAAACGTGTTGGCATAGGCGGAGACAAAATGATCCGCCGAGGCCTTGCTGGCGGCATAAGGGCTTCGCGGGTCTAGATGAGTTTCTTCCGTGAAACTGGCGCCCGCCGGAGCGCTTCCATAAACTTCGTCCGTGCTGATGTGGATGAAACGCGGCAGATGAAATTTACGCGCCGCCTCCAACAGGCACTGCGTTCCGAGGATGTTGGTCAGAAGAAATGGCGAAGCGTCCTCAATGCTGCGGTCGACGTGCGTCTCGGCGGCGAAATTAACAACGGTATCGAGTCCTTTGCCAAAAACGTCAGTTACCGCCGCCGCGTCGCAAATGTCCCCGCGAACAAAGGAGTAGCGGGGGTTTGAAGCGATGTCCGCAAGACTCTCAGGATTGCCCGCGTAGGTCAGCTTATCGAAATTGATGATTTCGACGCTGCGATCCGAGCCCAATAGGTGCCGGATGAAGTTGGAACCGATGAAGCCCGCGCCACCTGTAACCAAAACTTTCAAAGTATTGCTCCCTTCGGCTGCTTTGAGAATCCCTGGCTGAAGATTATTCCGAATGCTTTCCCTGGTGCGGCGGTATCCCACGCCCGGGCATCTTGTTCGCACCGGTCTTGGCAACGAGATTTGTGGCATGCAGCAAAGAGTCGAACGTGCCGGCGTCCGTCCACCACCCATCGAGGATGCTGTGGGTCAGGGTTCCCTCTTTCAAATACATGTTGTTAACGTCCGTAATTTCCAACTCGTTCCGCCAACTCGGTTTGGTGCAGCCGATTTTCTCGAAAACGCTGGCATCGTAAAAATAGATCCCGGTCACGGCATAATTCGATTTCGGTGCTTTGGGCTTCTCTTCGATGCCCAATATCTTCCCGTTCGAGAATTCCGGACAGCCAAACCGCTCCGGATCGGTGACTTCTTTCAGGATGATATGCGCACCTTTCTCCTGTTTCTCGAAGGCTTCCTTGGAAGAGGCGATGTTGTTTTCTATGATGTTGTCCCCGAGAACGACGCAAATTTTCTCGCCTTCCACGAAGGGCTCGGCAAGACGCAGAGCATCGGCAATGCCTCCTTCGCCTTCCTGGTAGGTGTAATGAATGCGGCGCAACTCAAAATCCTTTCCGTTGGAAAGAAGCCGGAGAAAGTCACCGGAATTCTGGCCACCCGTGACGATGATGATGTCGCGAATGCCAGCATCCACTAATGTCTGGATCGGATAAAAAACCATGGGGCGGTCAAACACGGGCAGTAAATGCTTGTTGGTGACTCGCGTGAGTGGATACAGCCGGGATCCCTTACCTCCCGCCAAGACCACACCTTTCATAAAATCTCTCTCCTTGGAAGCGCAGCGTCGAATGATCGATCTGGTTCGGCCACAGACTAGCACAGTCAAGCGACGCGAACGCCTTTCCCTGGCTGTCCGGTGACGTCCTCACGAATCGAAGCCGCGAGCTTTGCTATTCGAGCACACCAAATAGACACAACAATACAGACTATAGAAACACTGCAGTTCATGGGCCGCAGCGCAAAAAATGGCAGGAAGCCTAAGAGAGCCGTGGGCGCGGGTCGGCCGGAAGGTAAGTTCATTGTTATCAGTTGGAAAAAACGACAGCAAAGGCCTGTTTGGTCAATGTCTCAAAAGGAGAGTTAAGCCCGCAGGTGTCTCGCTCTGAAAATCAAGCACCGTGGTGTCCGTAACTTACTAATAGTAAGAACTTTAGGGTATACAGGATTGCCCTTACAACAGACGGAAAGTGGAAAGACTTTGGAACAATTGAGTAGGGCGCTTCTCCCTCTTCTGTGATCGGAGCCCGGATAACGGTATGCCCATAAGCCAATGTCCCGATTCGCCTGTAATGTATTCAATATAATGCAGTTAGATTGTTTCTTAATTCGCAATTTCGGAGAGTGTTGCTCTGGCTATGGCAGGGGAATTGCCATTGACCTGGGGTAGAAGCACAGAGCTTGAATGTGATTTTAATGGCGGTAGCTTGTCCAGTTGGAAATCTAATGGCAAATCCAGCAACCCTAAAACTCTTGACCTCTCCTATTCACCTTCCTTGGTTTGCCTTGCACGTGCATTCCGGCAAAGAAGGTTGGATTTACGCTCATTTGTCGGGGCAAGGGTACGAATGCTTCCTGCCCAAGTACAAGACGATTCGCCAGTGGTCTGATCGTAAGAAGCAAATGGAACTGGCACTCTTTCCGGGCTATTTGTTTTGCCGTTTCGATCCCTTGGTCCGCTTGCCCGTATTAAAAACGCCTGGCGTCATCCAGGTCGTCGGATGCAACCGGACTCCTGTGGCGATTGAAGAAAAAGAGATCCAAGCAATCCAGCGGATGGTTGAATCCGGCCTTCCCACAGAGCCTTGGCCCTATCTCGCGATAGGGGATCGAGTGCAAATTCAATCGGGCGCGCTTCGAGGCCTGGAGGGAATCCTGGTCTCAGTGAAAGGGAATCGGCGGCTGGTGCTTTCCGTGACGCTGCTGCAAAGATCTGTCGCCGTGGAAGTGGATTCGGGAGCGGTCGAAGCGAGCGCGGATCACGTCGCGACAAGAAAGCAGCATCACAGCTTGGATCAACTTGTCGCCTACGAATCCTAACGAAGTAATTGCATTCGGAACATGCAGACATTGATTCCATCGCCTAACAGAAACCAGGGAAAGACCTCCCCCTCATCCGGCGCCACGGTCGAATGCGGTACGTCTGTGTCTGCGGGAGAAAGCGCGTTCCGGTCCGTTCACCAGTTGTCGCCGATTGAGGATTCGCGCTGGGACGAATTCCTGATGAGAAGTTCGGACGCATCTTTATTCCACAGTTCTCAATGGCTGAAAGCGCTGCGGCAGACCTATGGATACAAGCCAGTGGTCTATACCACGGCGGGTCTTGGGGAAAAATTGCAAAATGGGCTGGTTTTATGCGAAGTGGAGAGTCAGCTGACAGGGCGCCGCTTGGTCTCCGTGCCTTTTTCGGATTATTGTCAGCCATTAACCGAAAATCGCGAGGATCTCTGCCGGTTGTTTAAGTCAGTCGAAGAGCAAGTCTCGGAAAACGGCTGGCGGTATTTCGAAGTGCGTCCGTTGACTCCAACGGGAATCGCCAGGCCCAAATGGCAAACATCGGCAGTCTATCTCCACCACCAGATCGACCTCGAGCCTGACATCGAAGCCCTGTACCAGAATTTGCATAGGGATTCCGTACAGCGAAAAATCCGGAGAGCGGAACGCGATGGCTTGAAATATGCCATCGGTAGCGCAGAGCCGTTGCTGGATGCCTTCTATCGAATCATGGTGCAGACGCGACGCCGGCACGGTGTGCCGCCCCAGCCAAAGAAGTGGTTCCGTTCTCTAGTGGAAAGCTTCGGTGAATCGCTGCAAATTCGAGTGGCGTTCAACGCATCAGAGCCGGTTGCGGCGATGATGACGATCCGCCACAAAGACACCTTGATTTACAAATACGGCGGCTCAGACGTCCGTTACAACAAAATGGGCGGCATGCATTTGTTGTATTGGAATTCGATCCAGGACGCGAAGCGTTGGGGACTACGGACTTTCGATCTCGGTAGGACTGACGCCCACCAATCGGGGTTGGCGACGTTCAAGAAGCGTTGGGGCGCTACGGAATCCTCGCTGTCCTACTCCCGTTACTCCGAGGCTGGAGCCGACTTCCATTGTTTTGAAGTGGGGGTGCCCAATTGGAAGATGCGCACCGCGAGGTATGTTTTCGAGCACATGCCAAATGCTCTATTGCCGGCTTTGGGTAGCCTCCTTTACAGACATTTCGGCTGAAAACAGTCTCCCATTGCGCCTTCAGGAGCCCTCAGGCGTCAGTCAAAGGAAGAAATTAACCGGCGGGACGAATGGGAAGATCCTGTAGAAATACGTGGAAGGGACTTACGTGAAAGGCCTTAGGGCAGCTTCGATGGGTCAGGAATAGGTTTGCACGACAAGAGCATATGTTTTCCCATGTCTTACTCGAACCCGTCCATGCCTTAGGCAAGATTTGCACCGGGCAGTACCCGAAGGCAATAAAGCACTTAATGTTAATGAGTTACGACGTTGTTTTGTAAGATGTCTGGTTGCTTGTTGATGAGGGATTGGTCCACGAATTGCACCTACCCTAGTAACGACGGGTTTCCCTAACCAGGGGAACGACTTAGGGGTAGCAACGGGTTTTTAATTAAGTTTTCACTTCAGGGCTGTAGACGTAACCGCGATAAGGGAGCGGCGGAAAGAAAAAATGGCAACAAACACCAGTAATGCGCGCTTGCACAAGGATATGCCTTTGCCTTTGCAAGCGAGCCCGAGAATCGTAAAACGACGCCCCGCTTTGAAAGCTTCTGATTTGATGCTTGGAATCCTCCCCGAGGACCTTTTTTTAGGTATTCTCTGCCTCGAACGCAAGCGCGCTGAGCGTTCGAATCGACGGTTTCTTTTGTTGCTGCTTGAAGCCGTAGATGAAGGGGTCAATGGTCGCCACCAGGAAATCCTGAAGGGTTTGGTAAAGTCCGCGAATCAAGCTCGGCGAGAAACGGATGTTGCCGGCTGGTATAAGCAAGACCGGACGCTGGGAGTGATGTTCACGGAATTGGGTCCTCAGGATGACACCGAGATCAAGGCCACCTTGCTTTCGAAAGTCAATAAGGCTCTTACTGTCCAGCTGTCTCCTGCCGAACTGCGCCAGGTGCGCGTTTCGGTCCATATTTTCTCGGATGAGACCAGCGACGACGATTCCGATCTGACCGCGAATCCGACGCTTTATCCGGATATTCAGCAGTTACATACAACAAAGAAGTATTCGTTCCTTTTGAAGAGGGTGATTGACGTGGTGGGCAGTCTCGCTGCCTTGATTATTCTCTCTCCCGTATTTTTGTTGATAGCACTGCTGGTGAAATTGACTTCGAAGGGCCCAGTGCTCTTCAAGCAAGGGCGCCTCGGGCAGTTCGGAACGACCTTCAGCTGCCTGAAGTTCCGTTCCATGTATGCCAACAATGATCCCAAGATTCACCAGCTTTTCATGAAGCAGATGATCGCCGGGAAGGCAAAGACAGGGGACGGCAAGCCAGTCTACAAAATGAAGGATGATCCGCGGATCACAAGTATCGGCAAGTTCATCCGCCGGGCGAGCTTGGACGAATTGCCCCAGTTCATCAACGTGTTGAAGGGTGAAATGTCTCTCGTGGGACCGCGGCCTCCGCTGGCCTACGAATACCGCGAATATGACGTTTGGCACCGCCGGCGAGTGCTCGAGATCAAGCCCGGAATAACCGGTCTATGGCAAGTGCGCGGCCGGAGCCGTGTGAGCTTCGATGAAATGGTACGGCTTGACCTGCAATACGCCCGCGGATGGTCACTGTGGCTGGACATTCAGATTCTGTTGAAGACTCCGGCCGCGGTGGTATCGGGCGACGGCGCCTACTAGCACCTCTCCTGTAGCTTCTTGTTTTACTTGTCAGGCGGTGGCCGTCGAGGCCGCCCGCCTGACATATCGAAGTGGATTATGGTTACCTTCAGTTATCAGAGGAATCTGTTTTCTTGAATTGCCCCGTGCGAAGATCTCGCCCAAAGTAGCTTGGCATCATACTCTTTCATAATGAACGCCAATTCGCCGACAAGGGGTGGCGTTTCCGTAATCGAGAGCATTCTCTCTGTCTTAGATGTCTGGTTTTTACGAGAGAATGGTTAAAGATATGAGCGAAAGTCCAGTGTGCGTACAATCGGAAAAGGAACCGGTGTTGCAACAGAGCGAAAAGGCTCCAGTCTCGATACCGGAGAAGGCCGCGGTCTGCAAGAAGAAGATCTGGATTGATATCGACAACTCGCCGCACGTCCCCTTCTTCATCCCCATCATCGAAGAGTTGGAACAAGAGGGGTTTACGCTGCTTCTGACTGCGCGCGACATGTATCAGGTGTGCGACTTGCTGGACTTCTTCCAGCTTCGCTCGCGGATAAAGGTGATCGGCGGACACGGCGGAAAGAATAAGATCCTTAAGGTTCTCGTCAATTGCGTGCGAGCAGCACAATTGTTTCCGCTAATTGCCAAGCAGCGGCCCGATCTCGCGGTTTCCCACGGATCACGGGCTCAAGTGCTGGTATGCAAAACCCTTGGGATCCCCTCCGTGATGATGCACGACTACGAGCACAGCACAAAGACAGGATTTCTCGAGGCGGAATGGACTTTGACCCCCGACATAATTCCCAGCGCAGCGATGAGCCATCACGGATCACGCACCCTCAAGTACCCCGGGCTCAAAGAGGATGTATACGTTCCTCGCTTCAAGGCTGATCCATCTCTCTTGCGCGACTTGAAAATCGCCGAAGATGATTTGTTGATTACTTTGAGGCCGCCGGCTACGGAAGCTCACTACCACAATCCCGACAGCGAGGTGTTGTTCGCGGCGACGCTAAAGCTCATTGCAGGCAAATCCAAAATTCGCGCAGTGACCTTGCCGAGAAATGGCAGGCAAGCCGCGCAACTGCGAAAGGATTGGGCCGGTCTGATTGCTTCGGGCCACATGATCATTCCCGAGCACCCGGTGGACGGTTTGAACCTGATCTGGTTTTCGGATCTGGTGATCAGTGGCGGTGGCACCATGAATCGTGAAGCTGCCGCGCTCAATGTCCCCGTATACAGCATATTTCGTGGCAAGATTGGGGCGGTTGATCGTTATCTCGCCGAGTCTGGCCGTTTGATTTTGCTCGAATCCGTGCATGATGTCGAAACCAAGATTGATTTGAAGCGCCGCGAAAAGCCTCTGCAGGTTGCTCTGACGCGGCCCGAGACTCTGAGGAGCATTATTCAGTCCATCATCACCATCGGGGAGGCAGAGTGTTCACCAAAGAAGAAGCCGTCAAGGTAACGGATATGGCTACTGTGCAATTGCAGCCGAACTCGACGCGAAAAATCAGCGTCCCGCAACTCATTGAGCTTTCTATCCGTGGACTCGGGCCTATGTTCAACGAGAAGGAACAAGTGTTCTGCTATCGCAGAACGAAGACGCCGGAAGGTTTGCGCCAGGAAGGCTTGTCTCCGCGCTACACGATCATGACGTTGCTTGGGCTGATCGAAGTAGAAAAGGCCGGAGGAAAGCCGCCCTTCTCCATCGATGGATTATTGAATCGGCTTTTGGAGAATCGTTCATGGCCGGAAGGTGCGGGGGATTTCGGATTATTGGCATGGCTGACGGCCGTGCGTGCCCCAGGAAAGCTTCCGGCGCTTTTCAGCAGATTCGATACGAAAAATGTATTTGAAAAATATCTGGACCTTCGCAATGGAAACACGATGGAGATGGCGTGGTTCCTGACAGGACTGTCCTATGTGGCAATGTCCGGGCAATCCGGTATTCCCGATATCCGCGGTTTAGCGGAGACTACGTATCGAGCGCTCGTGAACAACCAGGGCCATGGTGGATTTTTTGGGCACTTGGATAAATCGAAGTCAAACTCAGGCAAGATGCGTGGCTGGATGGGCAGTTTCGCGGACCAGGTTTACCCCATTCTGGCGTTTACGCGGTATAGCCAAGCTTTTCAGTCCAAAGACGCGATGAAGCGCGCGTTGGAATGCGCGCGGGGAATTTGCCGGGCACAAGGTCCGCTCGGCCAATGGTGGTGGCATTACGATTCGCGCGTCGGGCGCGTCGCCAGCATGTACCCAGTATTCTCTGTGCACCAGGACGCGATGGCGCCCATGGTCCTGTTTGCCGTCGGCGAAGTGACTGGCGAGGATTTCCGTGAGCCAATCTACAAAGGTCTTGAATGGATTGGCGGAGCCAATGAACTAGGGACGGATTTGCGCGACACAACAAACAATCTGGTTTGGCGCCGCATACATCCAGTGCCGGAATCGTCCATGAAACTGGATGTGTTGATGTCGCATTTCCATGTTTACCGCAATGCCTCCGCGCGCTCGATGGATATTCTGTGGGAATGCCGCCCCTACCATTTGGGCTGGTTACTTTATGCCTTCGCGGGCCGCGATCAGGAAGTTCGCTGAGGCATGGAGCGGGAGTTCTCTGGGAGGAAAATCAGGCATGCCAACGAATACCCGAACTGAATTAGCGGATGAGGTTATGTCTACCACAAGCTCCAAACCCGCCAAGATCATGATCGTCGTCGGGGCCAGGCCAAATTTCATGAAGGCCGCGCCTTTAATCGCGGCGATTCGCGCTTACAACCAAAAAGCGGAAAAGAAGTCCGGCGCCGAAAAAATTCGGCCGGTTCTCGTCCACACCGGGCAGCATTATGACGAAGCCATGTCCGGATCGTTTTTCACCGATCTGAAGATTCCGAAGCCCGACGTTTACCTGGGCGTGGGTTCCGGTTCACATGCAGCACAAACCGCTGAAATCATGCGGCGCTTCGAAGAAGTTCTTCTGAACGAGCGCCCCGACGCACTTATTCTTGTCGGAGACGTTAACTCGACGGTGGCATGCGCCTTGGTCGCCGCGAAAATCTCCTTCGACTCGCAGGGCTCACGGCCGTTGATTGCCCACGTGGAAGCCGGCCTGCGGTCCTTCGATAAAGGCATGCCGGAAGAAGTGAACCGCATCCTCACCGATCACTTGTCGGACCTGCTTTTCGTCACGGAAGAAAGCGGCATACAGAATCTGCTCCACGAAGGTATTCCTCAGGAAAAGATTCACCTCGTTGGCAACACGATGATTGATTCGCTCCTGGCATTCCAGGATCAGGCGGATAATTCCAGCATCCTCTCGCAACTAGGCCTGCGACAAGCCGGCGCTTCCGGAACGCCTACGGCCGGCAGCGTCGCGCGCTACGCCTTGTTAACCTTGCATCGTCCCTCAAACGTCGATCAACACGATACGTTTGCGGACATCCTCGATGGCATCAAAGAGCTGTCCAGTTCGCTCCCGATCATCTTCCCGGTCCATCCGAGAACACGCAAACGGATTGTCGAGCTTGGGCTGGAACATTTGTTTGCCCCTGCTCCGAACGGCCATACTCCATTCTCTGCTGCGGTCCGAACAAATGAGATTCATTTGGTCGATCCCTTGGGCTACTTGGATTTCCTCTGCCTTATGAAGCAGGCGGCTCTGGTGATCACCGATTCCGGCGGCATCCAGGAGGAGACCACTTGCCTGGGAGTTCCTTGCGTCACGGTTCGCGATAACACGGAACGTCCGATTACCGTTACTTGCGGAACCAATTTGATCGCGGGAACAGACCCTGCGGACATCCGCGATGCGGTTTCTCGACAGATTTCTCGCAAACGCGCGCACGAGATTCCCGCGTTATGGGACGGTAAAGCGGCTGAGCGGATCTCTGGCCTGCTTGTCGCCGCGCTGCGCAAGAGAAATGCCGATTTGCAGGGTGCGGAGTAGATAGACACGACGGGTACTGGCGCTCATAGGCCTAATGCCTTAAGTGGCACAATCTACTACTGTTAGGGACATGGTTGGCTACGCCCGATTGCCTCATTTCGGGGCAGGTTCTCGTCCTGTACTGAATCTGGCCCACATTACACTAGTCATCCCCGGAGGTAGTCGTTAGTCTAAGGCCTGACGTTGCTATTCGACGGGAGATTTCGTGATGTTCAGACTGAGCCGCTTTTTCTGTTTCATGATTTTGTTTTTCTTATTTATTGCGTCGGGAGTTTCCGCAACCACGTACTACGTTTCAACGAGTGGCTCCGACTCGAATAGCGGAACATCACAAAGCTCTCCATGGGCGCACCTGCCTGGAATGGCTACATGGACCGGCAGCCACACGCCAACTGCGGGCGACTCTTTTATTCTTCGCGGCTGTGACGTGTGGACCAACTCCAGTTTCCCGATAACCTGGAAGTGGAGCGGAGCCAGCGGAAATCCGATCACCGTCGGCGTCGACCAGACCTGGTACAACACCAGTACTTGTCCTTCGAGTTGGAACCGGCCGGTGTTCAATGCAGGCGGGACCGCGATTCAACCCCCGGAGTGCTCTGGCGGCAACTCCAACAAGTTTCTGGTTTTTAGCTCCGCAACCTACGTAACCTTTAATTGGATCGAGCTGACTGGACTTTACTGGAATTCGGATCAATACAATTCTTGCTGGAGCACCACTGCTTTCGTTTCCGCTAACGGTTCGGATTACATCACGCTGAGTAACTTCTATATCCACAACTGGTCTGTCGGTCCTTCGGCCACTGACGCGGACCACCTGATCGCCGTGGGTTCCGGTTCTCCGTGGTGCGACAACTGCCTTCTGACGAATAGCGTGATTGACGGTTCAGCGAGCAACAAGAACTCCGGCGTCGGCGTGCAGTGGAGTACATCGAATACCGTGATTCACAACGTAACCAATGCTTTCAAACCCATTACACACGGTGTGTGGGCGAATAACAACGTCTACGCCGTGAATCTGTCGTTCGATGGCGAGAGCCATCCCAATTGTTTTGAGTCCACCGGTTCGTTGTCGAGCAACCACAGCTTTTACATCTACAATAACCGCATTCATGACAATTTCGTTTGCGAAGGATTGCAGATCGGCAATCCCAATGAAATCGATTACGTCTGGAACAACATGTGGTACAACAACACCAGTGTCGGCGCGAACGGCCCCCAAGTTCCTCAATCGGAAACTCCCAATTCATTCTATTTCTGGAACAACACGGTTGTGGGCTGGACGAGCTGTGTGCAGTCCGCCGGCCACGGTTTCAGCTGGACAGGCACCTTCGTGGCGCAAAACAATTATTGCATCAACAGCAACGGCGCCTCAGTGGGAGGCTCACCAAGCGCTGGCACGGTTACCGTGGGGAATAACATCGGTGTCACGCCGGCGACCGCCACAAGTCAGGGCTTCTCAAGTGCCGAATCGTATGTATACTCGCCCGCGAGTTCCAATTGCAACGGGATCGCCTCGAATTGCCCGATTGGCGCTGGCGTCAATCTTTCCGGCATGGCTACGGGGCAGCTTACGGCTTTGCAACAAGACACGACTTATGCGTGTGAACAGGGGACGGTGAATGGCGTCGTCCAGGCAGTCTGCAACCAGCGCACCGCGAATACCCGCCCGGGTAGCGGCGGCGGGGCTTGGGATGTGGGCGCCTATGAATATGGCGGCTCTGGCACCACGACGACGAAGCCCAATCCGCCAACAGGGCTTTCGGCAACTGTTCAGTAACTGTCAAAGGGACCTTTTCTGGCAAATGTTGCAGGCTTGATTGAACTACATGCGGGACTTTTGCCCGCACCTTCCTGAGCTAGAACCGCCCGCCTTGGAAGATGGGCGCTATAAATCTCATCATCAAGATAGAAAATTGTGAATCTCGCAGTTCTTCTTCAGACAAGCCGACGGAGAACTGCGAATCCGTCTTTGTAACCGTCTGTTCTAATAGGCAAAAAGGGCTAACCCGTATAATGAGTTGCCGCCTTTCACTGCTTCCCCTAAGGCAATAGCAATGCCGGACAAGATCACTGTAGCCAATCAACCAGAACTCTCCTCGGCGGACCAGGTTGCTGCTGTCCCGCTGGCGATTTCTGCCGGCACCGCTTCTGCTCCGGCCAAGGATCGTTCCCTGGCCCACGCGATAGGGAAGAACACAATTTTTGGCGTTGTCGCTCGCGTCGCCCAAGCCGGAACGCGCCTGATCACTGTGCCTATCGTGATCGCGCATTTGGGGCTCGGTGGCTATGGAATCTGGGCGATTATCATGACCGCAGCGGCGTATATGCGGTTTGGAAGCATCGGCATCAAGTCCGCCTTCCAAAAGTATGTCGCAGAGGCGACAGGGAATGGCAATTACGAACAAGCCAACCGGTTATTGAGCACCGGGAGCGCGGCGATGTTTGTGCTGTCTGTTGCGGGGCTCGTGCCTATTTCCTTGTTTTCCCGCCAACTGGCGAGCGCCCTCGGGGTCCCGGCGGAATTTCTGAAATCGGCCGCTGGAGCAATCTCCATGCTCGCCGTGATCATGGTGCTCTCCAACGTTGCGGCGGCCTATGAGGCCATCATCATGGGCGGACACCGCATCGATCTGGCCAGAAAATTCACGACTTTCTTCAACGTCGCGGAAGCCGTGGGCATCATCCTGGTGCTTCACTTTGGCCTGGGATTGTTCGCCATGGCCACCGTGATGGGCGTCTCCGAGGTTGGCTTCATCGCATGCTGTTATGTAGCGGCGAAGAAGGTTGTGCCGGAAGTTCAACTCGGCAGGAAACATATAACTCGCGCGGTTTTGCCGGAACTGTTTCGTTACGCCGGCAGCTACCAGCTGGTCAACGTGATGGAAGTGGTGTACGCGGCAATTATTCCCGTGGCTCTGTTGCGCGTGTTTGGTGATGAAGCCGCTGGCGTATACGCGTTAGCCAACCGCCTGGAATCCTCCGCGCTGATGTTGCCTGATGCCTTTCTACTACCAATTCTTTCGGGCGGAGCAAAAGTCTATAATTCCGGCTCGCCGGACGAGATGAATCGTCTGATCTCCAAGTCGTTTAAAGTCACTTTGGCGCTTTCTTTGCTCCCCTTGGCGTTTCTAGGGGTTTTTGGAACGACCATCGTCTACGCTTGGACGGGACAGTCGCCTGCTTCG
Source organism: Candidatus Acidiferrales bacterium (assembly GCA_963709705.1). Lineage (GTDB taxonomy): Bacteria > Acidobacteriota > Terriglobia > Acidiferrales > UBA7541 > Acidiferrum. Next base: position 1,583,118 of record CAVPXU010000005.1, on the reverse strand, counting down.
TTGCAGGCAACGTTGTGGCTCCTGTGCATCACCGGATTCTTCTATTCTTTCTCGATCCTCGCCTTGGTGCTTTACAGGACATCCGGAAGGGCTCTACACGACAACATCCGTCAGGTGCTAAGAATTCTGATGTTGTTCAGCGTGGCCTTGTTTGCGGCCCGGGCTGGATATCTCGGCGTGTTGGCAGGCCTTGCTTGTGCGGAGCTGTTCGGAATGGTGTTTATGCTATACGCCATCTCCAAGACTTACCCGGGCTTTCATCTGCTAACCATGCTGCCCCAGACGCTGAAGCTGCTTGTAACAACGGCCATTTGCATTGCTGTGGGAATTCTATTTAGCCACGCGCCTTTGCCGGCTTCGCTCAACCCGCGCATGCTTGCTACCGTGCGATTGGCCTTGGCTTTTGCTGGGTGTGTGCTAGCCGCCGGACCTGCATTGTGGCTCACGAAGTCAGTCACTGCGGAAGAAAAAAACGCGCTCCTTCATGCCCTGGTGCCGCGCAGGTTTCGAAGCGCCTAAGTTCAGGTTTGAGTGAAGCACATCAGTCAACTGGCTCGAAGATCAAAAGCAACATTAGAATTGACTGCTGTAGAATTAGGAATTGGTGGCAGGCGCGGTTCCGGCCTGCTTTCGAATAAAGCGTCATGATTCCGGAAAATCTAAAATTTGGCGGACAGGGCGGCGATCCCGCCAGCATTGTTTCCATCTGTCTGATGCTCTTCGCCGGCATTTTGATTCTCGTGCTGCCCAAACGGCACGTAATTTATGCGTTCCTATTGGCGGCGCTGCTCATTCCCTATGCTCAGGTCATCCTGATCGGCAATGTGCATTTGCAGATGCTCCGCTTCCTGACCATGTTCGGCATGGTCCGCTTATTCTGGGAGTGGATCATCGTGCGCGAGCAAAAGCCGATGATCGGTGGCTTACAGCCGATCGACAGGGCATTCATCTACTTCACTGTGGTGAGCGGAATCACGTTTGTCTTGCTGAATCAGGAGATGGCCGCGTTCACTAATCGCGTGGGCGTGCTGTTCGATTCATTCTGTATCTATTTTCTGTTGCGCTTCCTGATCCGGAACGAGGAGGATGTGACGCGCGCGATCAAGGCGTTGGTGATCGTCGCGTGCTTCGGCGCGGTATTCATGACCATCGAGCAATTTGCCAGCAAGAACTTTTTTGGCTACCTCGGTGGCGTGCCGATTGATCCCATCCTGCGAGAAGGCCGGATACGTTCCCAGGCCTTCTTCGCGCACGCTTTGATTGCAGGTTCCTACGGAGCGGTGCTGTTGCCGTTGAGTCTTTGGCTGTGGTTGAAAGGCGGCGAGAGCAAGCTGCTCGCTATTTTTTGTTTCTTTTCCGCCACCATCATGACGGTAGCGTCGGCCTCCAGTACCCCGATCATGGCGTACGTTGCAGCCATCGCGGCGTTTGGATTTTGGCCTCTGCGGCGCCACATGCGCTGGGTGCAGTGGGGCACGGTGGCCATGCTGATTTTTCTCCACATCATCATGAAGGGCCCGGTGTGGGCTCTGATCGATCACATCGACATCGTTGGAGGTAATTCCGCCAATCACCGGTACATGCTTGTGGACCAATGCATCCGCCACTTCTGGGACTGGTGGCTCATCGGCACCAACGACAATGTCAATTGGGGCTGGGACATGTGGGATACCTGCAACTATTATGTGAATACGGCTGAGGGCGGCGGATTCCTTGCATTGCTTTTGCTGTTCTTCCTGATATGGCGAGTGTTCCAGGGGATTGGCAAGGCCAGAGCGGCTTTCGAGAACGACAATCGGACGCAGTTCATGTACTGGTGCATCGGCGCGATGATGTTTGCGCAGTGCACCGCGTACTTCGGAATTGCTTACTTCGACCAGGCTGTCGTCGCGTGGTACGCGTTACTAGCGATCGTCGTGGCATTGACGGCCGATTACCTCGGCGTTCGCGTTCCGCAGGCTTCTACAGTGGAAGATGCCCACCCTGCGTCTGTACATATCCCTTGGCGAAAGCCAGTCGAGAAGCCAGCGCCTGCCACTCATTTTCGAAAGCGCATTCCATCGCGGACTTCCTCGTAGATGCCGAATATGCAGAAATTCCTTTTCAGTTTTGACCGTGCGGCCGCACCTCGCTGGACCGTGGGAAATATATTTCTTCTCTCTTCCGGGTGGCGATGACTCCGATCAACGTCAAGTACTGCATCCTTACACCAACCCGGGATGAAGAGAAGTTTCTTGCGGCTACAATCGAATGTGTCGTGGCGCAATCGATCCAACCGGCTGAATGGATCATCATTAATGATGGTTCCAAGGATCGCACCGGCGAGATTATCGACAAGTATGCTGCAAACTATTCCTGGATTCGCGCGCTGCACCGCCCGGACCGGGGATTCCGCACCACCGGCGGGGGCGTGGAAGCGTTTTTGGACGGTTTGCAACTCTTGCATTGCAAGGATTGGGATTTCCTGGTCAATCTCGATGGGGACGTCACGTTTGCGCCGGATTATTTCGAAACCTGCTTTCTGCGCTTTCGGGAAAACTCGCGGCTCGGCATTGCTGGTGGAACCATCTACAACAAAATCGGCGATGAACTCAAACTTGAAAAGTGCGCGGCCTTTCATGTGCGCGGCGCAACCAAGATTTACCGCCGTCAATGTTGGGAACAACTTGGCGGATTGGTCCGTGGGCTTGGCTGGGACACGGTCGATGAAGTTACCGCAAACATGAAAGGCTGGACGACCGAAACATTCGCTGACCTGCATCTTACTCATCATCGCGTCACCGGCTCGTCCTGGGGCAAATGGCAGGGCTTGGTGAAGGATGGAAAAGCCGACTACCTGGTCGGATATCACCCGCTGTTTTTTGCAGGCAAGTGCGCGCGCAGGATTTTCAAGTGGCCTTACGGGCTGGAAGCGCTGGGCTTGAGTTACGGCTTTGTTCTTTGCCATGTGGACGGCACGCCGCGCGTGGTGAGTCCAGAAGTGATGCGGTTTGTTCGCCGCCAACAACTGAACCGTTTGCTTGGCCAGGAATCCATTTGGAAATAATCACGAATTGAGCTGTGGCCCGTACCGGAGATGTTCGCTAGAACCTAAGAACCAGCTCTGCCACTATCTAGCAGAACGACGCTAACTTTAAAGAACGGCATCTTTCGGAATTCGCGGCCTCAGAACTGCCATATGCTACATTTTCATCGGACCAGGATCGGGAGAGCCGCTTAGTGAGTGTAACTCCGGAAGTCTCCAAGCCCTCCGTCAGCCGTTCTGTAGCGCGCGTCATCAAGCTGGGCATCAGCCTTCTGTACCTTGCCTGGAGGCGAATCGGCCGCCTGCTGTCGGGGAATCAAGTTGGAACCTGTGTGGTGTTGTACTACCACAGCGTTCCAGCCAAATATCAAGAGCGGTTTGCTCAACAGATGCGGCTGCTTGCGGACGGGATGAGGGTTATCCATATCCATCGAATTGATGATTTGCCGGCAAATGCAAACTCCGTGGTGATCACTTTTGACGACGCCTTGCAAAACTTCGCAGCAAATGCCGTCCCCGTCTTGGTAGGCTCAAAAATCCCCTCGACTGTTTTTGTCGTCACCGACGCACTGGGTAGCAAGCCGGGTTGGGGCGAAGGATATTACGGTCCGGACGAACGGATTATGTCGGAGGAAGAACTAGGCAAGCTTCCCGATCTGATTACCGTAGGATCGCACACGTTGACACATCCGAACCTTACGATGGTCAGCCCTGAGTCCGCAGCGACCGAACTAAAGGTATCACGGGAAAAGCTGGAAACGTTGTTGCGACGGCCCATCCCCTTGTTCAGCTTCCCTCATGGAGCGTACAACGATGCTCTCCTGCGTGAATGCAAAGACGCAGGATATCAGCGCGTGTTTACAACGGAGCCTGAACTCATCTCCGCCGCCACAGACAAATACGTTGTCGGGCGCGTCCCCGTTGATCCCTGGGATTGGTGGATAGAATTCCGCCTTAAGGTAGCCGGGGCATATTGCTGGCAACCGCTTGCACGAAATGCCTGGAGAAACATCCGAGCGCTAGCCGGTGCGAACTGAAATGACGGAATACAAAGTTGAAATCGATCGTGTTATCGAGTCGGGCTGGTCCGCATTGTTGGATCAGTTCGCCGACGCGAATATTTATCAGACGTGGGCCTACGGCTCGGTCCGCTGGGGATCGCGCAACCTCAGCCATCTGGTACTGAAGCGAAACGAAGAAACCGTTGGTCTGGCGCAGTTGCGGATTATTCGTCCGGCGGGTCTGCGGATGGGAGTGGCCTATTTGCGTTGGGGCCCTTTATGTGAGGTTCGCGGAAGAGACTTCGATCCGCGGATTTTGGAAACTCTGGCGAATGAACTTCGCGAAGAATATTGCCGGAAACGAGGGTTGTACCTGGAGATTGTGCCGAATGCTTTCGCTGGTTCTCATAGGGCGCAGGCATTTCAGTTGGCTTTCTCCGGCTACGATTGCACGCACCAGCTCAATTCTGAGAATTACAGGACGCTGGTTGTTGACATGACGCCGCCTCTTGAGGAATTGCGCAAAAAGTTCGACAGAAAATGGCGAAATCAATTAACCGGCGCGGAAAAAAACAATCTGAATATCGCCGCGGGAACATCCGCTGAACAATACAAGGCCTTCTCTGAGCTCTATGTGCAGATGTGGGAACGCAAGAAGTTCAAAACCAACGTGAGCATCGAAGAGTTTGGTCGCATCCAACAAAGCCTGCCTGAAAATCAGCGAATGCGCGTGATTCTCTGCGTACAGGAAGGCAAGCCTGTCGCCGGAGTCGTTTGTTCCGCTATAGGAAATTCCGCGATTTATCTGCTGGGAGCGACCAACGAACTGGGGATGAAGCTGAAAGCGGCATATCTTCTTCATTGGACGCTGATGCAATGGCTGAAGGAAAAAGGGATCCGCTATTACGATCTGGGCGGTATCGACCCTGAGGCGAACCCAGGCGTATATCACTTCAAGAACGGTTTTTCCGGAGAAGATCTGTCTCATATCAACTCCCTGACCACTTGCGACAGCAGAATGAGCATGGCACTGGTGAAGACAGGTCACGCGCTACGCGAAGGTTGGAAAAGTTTTCAATCGCGCCACGGGCAAACCTGACGCGACCCCGTCCAGAGAGGAACAAGTACGTTGAACCGCAGAAAGCAGCAACAAATTGCATTGCCGCCGGCTCGACTGGATATTTCTGTCGTCATTGTCAGCTGGAATGCAAAGAATTATTTGGAGGAGTGTCTCACAGCGCTGACCGAGTCACCGGGTGGGCACATAACGGAAATAATCGTCGTGGATAACGCGTCCTCAGACGGCTCACCCGAAATGGTGGAAGCCAATTTCCCGCAGGCCCGACTGATCAAGAGTGAACAAAATCTTGGCTTTGCCACGGCAAATAACGTCGGCATCCGTGAAAGTTCGGGCCGCTATATCAGTTTGATCAATTCCGACGCGAAAGTCCTGGGCAACTGCCTGGATTCTCTCGCGGATTATCTCGATAAACATCCAGATGTGGGCAACGTCGGCCCGAAAGTGTTGAACGGAGACATGACTTTACAGGGTACGTGCCGCCGGTTCCCCACCCTTTGGAATAATTTCTGCCAGGCCAGCGGGCTCGCCAGGATATTCGGGAAAAGCAGGTTCTTCGCTGGCGAGCACATGACCTTTTTCCCTCACGACCGGGAGACGGACGTGGACGTCCTTGTCGGTTGTTTCTGGATGGTTCGCAGGGAAGCGTTTGAGTATGCCGGATTGCTCGATGAGGATTTCTTCATGTATGCCGAGGATGTCGATTGGTGTAAAAGATGCTGGGATTCCGGGTGGCGTGTAGTTTTCTATCCCGAGCCGCAGGCGATTCACTATCGCGGTGGAAGCTCAGCGAATGATCCAGTGCGCTTTGCAGTAGAGCAGCAGCGGGCCGTCATGCACTACTGGGCAAAGCATCATGGGCCGCTGGGTCGGTTTGGGATAGGGACGATCCTGTTTTTCAGGAGTTTGTTTCGCTACCTGTGGGGAATCACTTCCCGGGTGTTCCGATCCTCACCCAAGGCAGACGATGACAAGCGCGTGCGGGTGAGCAGTGCCTGTATGCACGCGCTGGTATCGAGTGGGGCAGGGAAGAAGGAATAGTGCCAGGGCCGTTCGAGAGGCGTATTCCTGCTTAACTTCGCAAATATCGAGGTATTGCCGGAGTCTGTTTCATCGGTGATACTTGGAAGCACTGATGGGCCAGTGTACGGCGTTGGTTTGAGGAAACGAACGGTTGTTTGTGACGGTGATCCGCCTAGATTGATGCTTTTGTCCGCCAGGCACAATTTGCTCCGTGCTCAGAGCTGTGCGAAATCCGAGCCAGGACGCACCAAGATTGCGAAAGCATTGGGAACTTTCTTGCCAGATGGGGGAAACATTCCTGTTGCAGCTGTCGTGGATCGTTATGAGAAAATTCAAGCATTGGCGAGGTAGCGGGTTAATGAAACGTGACGATTTTCTTCTGCAGATGGACGAGATTCTTGGACTACAACCGGGAACACTTCGGGGCAATGAAAAACTGGAAGATTTGGAGAACTGGGATTCTACAGCCCTCATCAGCCTGATCGCGCTTGCGGAAACCAGCAACAATGTTTCGATCGCTCCGGAAGAGGTCGTGGACTGTTCGACCGTTGCCGACCTCCTCCGCCTGGCGCAGGTGGACGGTAATGCGGCGTGAGCGCGTATCTCCGTACCTCATAAAGATGCACGTCCTTCCGGTGCCCTTGTGACAAAAGTCCAACACCATCCCACGAATTATCTTCTTTCACCGCTCCGTTACGTTGCGGGCGTCCTGTAATTGAGAATTGCATGACGTCAGAGCCCAAGAGCACGCAACCCGGAATCCCGAAAGCGTTTCGTTATCCGATTGACGTGGCGACCATCCTGCGCAAGCGGCAGTCGCTGCGCAAGGAACTGCTCCTGCAGCCGAATCTGCTGCAGACGCGCGTTGCAATTCTGGGTGGTTCAACAACCGCGGAAGTTAAGAGCATGCTGGATCTGTTCCTCCTGGCGCAGGGAATCCAGGCCGCGTTTTATGAATCGGGATACAACCGCTATCGCGAGGATGTGCTCTTTGAGAACCCGGATTTATGGAAGTTCAGACCTGAAATTGTTCTGATTCATTCGACTTGGCGCAATGTGTCGGAATTGCCTGAGTTGCTGGCCTCAGAGGCCGATGTTGAACAACATGTCCGGCAGGAACTGAACCGGTTTGAGTCTATTTGGGAGAAAATCCACACCAAGCTGGGAGCGCTGATCATCCAGAACAACTTTGATCTGCCCAATCTCCGGCCGATAGGGAATCTGGAGGCTTCTCAACCATTTGGACGGGTGAACTTCCTGATGAGGTTGAATGCGGAGTTCGCAAAATACGCACGCACTCACTCGCGCTTTTTGATCAACGACATTCTCTATCTTGCCTCGCAGGTCGGGCTTGCGAATTGGTATACGCCAAGCTATTGGTACAACTTCCATATGGCGCTCAGCCCGACGGCAACGATTGCCTTCGCCCACAACGTCGCCGGAATTGTTAAATCGGTTTACGGCCGCTCCAAAAAGTGTCTTGTGCTCGATTTGGACAATACCCTTTGGGGTGGGGTTATTGGCGACGATGGCGTACAAAACCTGATTCTCGGCCGCGACCACGCTATGGGCGAAGCCTTCCAGGATTTCCAGCGCTACGTGCAGAATTTGCAGCGGCGCGGCGTGATTCTGGCTATCTGTTCGAAAAACGATGAAGCAAACGCCAGAGAAGGTTTCGCGCATCCGGACAGCATTCTTAAGCTTGAGGATTTCAGCGTTTTCAAAGCCAATTGGGATCCAAAGCCCGGAAACATCCGCCAGATTGCTGCGGAATTAAATATTGGCCTGGACAGCATCGTTTTCGTCGATGACAACCCTGCCGAGAGAGCGCTGGTGGCGGATCAGCTGCCCGAAGTGGCCGTGCCCGAAGTAGGCTCGGACGTTTCTCGCTTCGCAGAAGTCCTTGAGCATGAGCGCTACTTCGAAGTGGACGAATTGGTTCAGGACGACGTCAATCGCGCGGCCTTCTACAATTCGAATGCGCAACGGAGCACATTTCAATCTGGCTTTCAGGATTACGGAGAATTCCTCACATCGCTCGAAATGACCGCGGAGATTGGTTCGTTCACTCCTGTCTATCAGGACCGGATCGCTCAGTTAATCAATAAGACCAACCAATTCAATCTTACGACCCGCAGATACACGATCGCGGAAGTAGAATCGATGAGTCAGGACGCGGGGTTTATCACTCTCTGGGGTCGACTCGTTGACCGGTTTGGGGACAACGGCCTGGTATCTGTCCTCATCGGCCGTGTTCTGGATGGAAGCGTGGAGATCGATATATGGCTGATGAGTTGCCGCGTCCTGAATCGCGAGATGGAACTTGCCATGTTTGACGCTCTTGTCGAGCAATGCCAAGCACGCGGTATCCACGAAATCATGGGCGTCTACATCCCGTCGAAGAAAAACGGAATGGTGGCTAATCACTATGGCGGCCTCGGCTTTACTCGCGCCGGCGAAACCGCTGACGGCCACGCGCGTTGGTCCTTTCCGGTGACCCAAGCCTATTCCCCCAGAACACACCATATCCGCAGAACCACTGTCACAGATTTTGTACCGAAAGCTTGAGGTCATAAAGCAGCTATCAGTATGGGCATCTCCGACTCAATCGACCGGCTGACTGCGTACTACTCTCGTCACGGATTTGCTGCGACCATTCGCCGCGCCGTCGTAGGCACCAAGCGAGCGTTCTTCGCCAATCGCATGGTGGTCCTTTATTGCGACTTAACTGAATTGACTCCGCGTCGCGCGAAACTGTCGAGCTCACTTAAGTTTCAGCGGCTGAGGAGCGAGCATGAACTCGATCACCAGGATTTGCAGGAGATCGCCAGCTTGTGGAATCCGAAGCAGGCTCAGCGGAATATCGCGGAGCGATTCGAAAAGGGCGCTTCCCTCTGGCTCATCAAGTCTGCCGGCAACCTGGCCGGATACGGCTGGACAATCCGGGGATGCACCATTGCTCCTTATTACTTCCCTCTGGGGCCGGACGATGTGCAGCTCTTCGATTTTTCCGTGCTGCCCAGATTTCGCGGACGCGCTCTCCATTGGGTCTTGACCTTCTATATATTGCGCGCCTTAGCTGCAGAAGGAGCGACGCGCGCCTTCGCTGACACTGCGGAATGGAACCAGGCGCAGTTGTCCTCCTTCAAGATGACTCCGTTTCGTCGGCTGGGGCTAGTTCGGACCTTTAAGCTTCCTGGGAAGATGATCATCAGTTGGGTCAACGGTGGGGCTCCCGAGCAGGCGCTGGCGTCAAAAGCTGCCCAGAGTGAGGGAGCCAAAGTTGGGGTGGGCTCGCGTGAGTAACGAGCCAGTCGAAAATCCCTGCCCGCCGAGCCAGCCCAAACTGCATCACGTTGGCTTTGTAGTGGTTTCCATTCAGCAGAGCGCTCCTTCCTTTGCGGAATCTGTGGGTGGTTCGTGGGATGGGAATATAATCTTCGACCCGATTCAGAAAGTTTGTGTGAGCTTTTTGCAGGGCGCGAATGGCGATCATCCTCTGATTGAATTGGTGGAACCGGGAGGCCCGGATTCGCCGGTTTCGCGCTTTCTGGAACGAGGCGGCGGGCTCCATCATTTGTGTTATGAGGTGGACGATCTGGAATCGCACCTTGCGTTCTGCAAGTCCGTAAATAACATCGTGATTCGTCCTCCTGTCCCAGCGGTTGCCTTTGGTGGCCGCCGCATTGCATGGGCGATCTCCCGAAAAAGGCTGTTGATGGAGTTCCTGGAGCGCCAGACGGTGAACCAGTGAGTGTGGTCCTAGTCGCCGAGCTGTCTCTTGCGTAGGCCGTAGTCCTACGGAAAAGAGCAGAAGTTTTCCTTAACTATTTACATGCTTGAAGCAATCCTTGATTGGCGGAATGCCTTGATGATTTATCATTATTAGAATCAGTATCTTACGGTGAAACAAGGCCTCGCACTGTTCGCGCCTGTGGAAAACTGCTGGCATATTAATTGCTAATATTGAGAAATACTGGTATTCCGGGCTATAGCACACTAGTATCCATGGCCTATTGCTTGACCCATGCTTGGTCATTAAAGTTATTTGAGGCTACTCGAATCCATGCCAATGACGAGTCAAGACCTGCTTCTGGAAGTCGACAAAATTCTCGGTCTACGCCCGGGCACGCTTCGCGGTCACGAGCGGCTGGACGAACTGGAGAACTGGGATTCTACAGCCCTCATTAGTTTTGTGGCATTGGCGGAGGGTCAGAACGGCGTGCAGATCTCGCCGGTTCAGATTGTGAGTTGCTCTACGGTGGACGACTTGCTTCGGCTGGCCGTAATGCAGGGTACCCCTATTTGAAGTTAAGAAGCTACCCGATAGAATAACCTTTTCAGCTATCACTCCTGTAGAAACTGTGTTATAAATCGGTTCCCCGCGCAGAATCTTCGCATCACAATAGTGTAATCAGGTTGAATGTCTGAGCATTCCCAGCGTGCATAGATATGGGTATCTTGAGATACGCAAACCGCCTCATTGCTTATTATACTCGTCACGGCCTGCTCGCAACTTTGCGGCGAGGAAAACTCGCGGCTCGACGCGCACTGTTTGCCAATCGCCAGGTCGTGTTTTACTGCGACCTGACGAAACAGATGCAAGTCGTAGCGGAGCTTCCTCCTTCCCTCCATGTGGAGCGGCTGACAAACTATACCCAGCTCAACGCAGAGGATTTGAAAGAGCTGACCAGTTTCTGGAATCCAAAGCAGGCGCACCGCAATATCCAGGACCGCTTCGAGCGGGGAGCGATGCTTTGGATGATCCGCTCGGGAGACAAGTTGGCGGGATACGGTTGGACTGTGCTGGGACACACGATCGCGCCTTATTTTTTCCCCGTTGGTGAGAATGACGTACAACTTTTCGATTTCTACGCGTTCCCGAAGTTTCGCGGGCGCGCCATCCACTTGCTCCTGATCGCCTACATCCTGCAAACCATGGCGGCAGAGGGAAGAACGCGCGCGTTTGGCGACACGGCGGAGTGGAACGATGCGCAGTTGGCGTCCTTCACCATGACTCCGTTCCGGCGTCTGGGCTTTGCCAGATTTATGACCATTTTCGGACACAACTTTGTTACCTGGTCCGGAGTGGATCCCGCACCGACGTCCTGCAAGGCTGAGAAACAAACGGGCAAAGCACCCTCCACGGCTAGCGCTGTCTAACAAGTCTTCATCACCCGATCAATTGTATCTTCGCGGTACAAATTCTTCCCGAAAGGCAAACGCACCCTGAGTTTTTGTGTGCCCGGTCTCGCAGAATCACGGGTAAAGGCACTTTTGGCGACAGTGCGCGAGACATTTCTCCTTGTGACCCCCAAGGAATGCTAAATTGCAGAACATGGAAGATCCCCTTCAATTTTTCCCGCGCCTGTGTACCTGGCTGCACACTCGCTGGCTTCGACTGACCTACCCCTTTTGCGAGTTTGGCAAGGGTGTCTCGATCACTCATTCGTGCGAAATCCTGCGTTCCATCGCCGCTGAAATCGCCATATCGGACAATGTTTATCTTGCACCAGACGTGTGGCTAAACGTTGTTCCAGGTCCGAGTGGGCCGGAACCAAAGATTGTTTTGGGCAAGCGCTGCGGCATTGGACGTCGCTCCATGATCTCAGCGAAAAATCAGATCGTGCTGGGAGAAGACGTTCTGTTCGCGCCAGCGGTCTTGATCATGGATCACAACCACGAATTTTCCGATGTGTCGCAACCGATCACAGTTCAGGGTGTGACGCCAGGCGGCAAAATCAGGATCGAAAAAAACTGTTGGTTGGGCTACGGCGCTGTAGTGCTCTGCGGCTCTGGTCAAGTTACGATCGGACGTAATAGTGTTATTGGCGCGAATTGCGTGGTCACCAGAAGCGTTCCACCGTACAGCATCATGGCGGGAAATCCCGCGAAGCTGATCAAGATGTACGATCCTGAAAGCAAGAAGTGGGTTAAGCCAACCGAATAGGCTCTGAATAAGTCTCGCTCAGGATGGATAGCCCAACGTGGATTCCGAAATGAGGTTTTCTTGATGAGTTCGCACCCAGCAGCGCCGTTTCGGGATTTGGGATCGTTTCTTGCGCACCTCGAACAGGTCGGTAAGTTGCGCCGAATCTCAAAACCTGTCGAAAAAGATTGGGAGATCGCTTGCCTCGCTCGCTGGGCGCTGGAATCCACGCCCGAGCAGGATTCTTATGCGCTTCTTTTCGAAAATGTCAGAAATCAATCCATGCCTGTCGCCGTCAACCTCTTCTCCACTCCCAGCATGTACGGAGCCGCGCTCGGCGTTGAGCCTGAAAATTTGCTGCAGGCCTGGGCCAACGCTCTCGATCATCAACACAAGCCACTTGAGGTGGCGAATGGTCCGGTTTTCGAGGTCATTCACACGGGCTCGAACATCAATTTGCTGAATTTGCCCGCACCCGTCTGGACTCCCGGACGCGATGGCGGTGCTTACCTTTCCGCGGCGAGTGTCATTACGAAAGATCCGGATAGCGGCATACAGAATGTCGGCATCTACAGGATGCAAGTGCACGACGAAACCCATGCAGGTCTATCGTTCGCGGGTAAACTGCAGCACGGGGCCATTCACTTTTCAAAGTATTCCAAGCGCAAGCAACCTATGCCTGTAGTGGCCGTGATTGGAGCGCCGCCTGTGGTGAGTTTCGCCGCCGCGGCCAAGACTGCCTACGGCGTCGATGAAATGGATATAGCTGGTGGGCTTGCCGGAGCTCCCATAGAGGTGCTGCGCGGCAAAACGGTGGATATGCTCGTTCCCGCGCATGCCGAGTGCGTGATTGAAGGGTTTCTGCGCCCGGGCACGGAGCGGACGGAAGGTCCCTTCGGGGAAGTTTTGGGATATGTGAACGAATCCTCGCCACGGCCCGTTGTCGATATCACCGCTATTTACCATCGCTCGAAGCCCATCCACCACGGATACGTCCAGCAAATGCCACCTTCGGATGGCCACTTGGTTATGGAGATGGGATATCTCGGCCCGCTTTGGCACTACATCACACGAAAGCTTGAGCTGAAGGGAATTTCCAACCTCGCCATCGCGCGTGGAAGCGCTAGTTTGGCGATTCTGGTTGCGCAGATTGAGAAAGCTCATGTCGCCGAGAGCGCTGAGATTGGCCGCGCCCTGGCAAAATTCAATCTCGGACAGAAGTTTATTTACCTCGTCGATGAGGACGTCGATATCCGCGATCAGGAGACTGTCAATTGGGCGCTGAGTTCGCGTGTTGATCCGGAGCGAGACATTGAATTCATCAAGGATTTTCCGACGTTTCAGTATGATCCCTCGACCTTGGCCCGCGCGGCCAAGGAAGGCAAAGAACTCAAGTCGCCTCCGTACCCCTCCTCGATTGCCATCGTAAACGCAACAGTCAGATGTGAAGTGCCGGAAATTTCGCTCCCTGGCCGGTCCGTGATGTACCAGGCGTTGAAGAATTGGAGTGCCACAGGCCTTCCCGCCATCACGCCACGGCCTCGCCTAGAACGATTGCTCAAAACTCACGACGATCCAGCGCTTCCGACGGATCAAGGTACAGCTGTGGACGAAAAATCCTCGCTTTAGTTGATCTCTGTGCGTGTATCTGCAGATACATCTGCATTTTTATGCTTTGGCGAGTCATAGGAAAGCGCCGAAAATAGAGGTATCGGAACTATTCCATCGGCACCGGAAAGCTGGCGACGTGGGATTACAAGGAGGATGTCATTCAAGAACTCTCGAATACTCAATCACGCGACTCTCTTTCCCGCGATGCTAGCCCAAAGTTCCTGCAGGACACGCTTCGCATCGCAGCCAAAGAGTGCGGCGGGCAGATCAAGTTTATCAGTGGCGCAGAGCGTCTTTCCTATGCCGACATCGAGCTTCAATCGAATCGCCTTGCCAAGCGGTTGATCGCTCATGATATCCGGCCCGGTGACCGCGTGATCCTTGCTTTGCCGAATTCGGCGGCATTCGTTATCGCCTGCTTCGCAATCTGGAAAGCGCGCGCAGTGGTGGTTGCGCTTGATCCGGCGATACGTTCCACCAATCTTTCGCATATTCTCGAGAGAACCGAACCTTCCGCACTGATCGCCACAAATAATGTTGCCGAACGCGTTCGCGAAATGCCCGAGGCATCACGATCTCTTCGCGCCTTTTTCCTCAAAGATCCTGCGGCAGATTCTCCGGACTCTAGCCATGTTCCCGTTGAACCGTTGCAGGAAGCAATCCTGAATGAGCCGCCAGCGGCTACTTTGCCCGCTGGCGCGCAGCCAGATGATCTGGCCAGCATTACATTCACCAGCGGCTCTACCGGCGTGCCGAAAGGTGTGATGCACACGCACGAGAGCACGCTCGCCTGCGCTTCGTACACGCTCAATTTCCTTCAGCTTTCCAACACGGACGTAATGGCTGTGCCGCTTCCTTTGCACCATATCCTGGCGTTTCGCCGCTTTCTTACAGCGTTTATGGCACGATGTTCCACCTTGATTGCCCCGGACATTTTTGTCGCCTTAGCCCACTTTCCCGAGTTGAGGCCTACGGGACTGGTGATGGTTCCGGCGGCCTGTAACATGTTGATCGATAGTTTCGCCCCCTTCTTCCGGGAAAACGGCGGCTCTCTGCGCTATCTCGAAATCGGTTCTGAGCCCATGTCCCCTGAAAGACTGGGCGCCCTCCAGTCCATACTGCCGACTACAAAAATTCATCTTACGTACGGACTGACCGAGGGACGCGTGGGATATCTCAAAGCTGGTCCCAACGGAGTCTTCAACCGTGTTCCAAGTTCGAATGCCGGGCTGGATGTGCACGTGATCGACAGTCAGGGCAAACCCGTTGGACCCGGCGAAACAGGAGAAATACTGCTGCAAGGATCGGGGCTGTTAAAAGGTTATTGGGGAGATTCACAGGAGGCGTTGGACAACATAAAGAACAATGGGTTTCGAACCGGTGACATGGGACTGATGGAAGCAACCGGCGACGTCCAATTGATGGGGCGCATCGATGACATCCTCAAGGTAGCTGGCCACAAAATTAATCCGCGCGAAGTCGAAGCTGTTTTGCAGAGGCATCCGAGCGTGGCGGAAGCGGTTCTGGTGGGATTGGCCGACCCACGAAAAATCATGGAGGCGAAGCTCCATGCTCTACTCGTCCTGCGAACGGAAGAGGTTCCGAGCGACGAAGACCTGATCGCCCATTGCCGGAAACATTTGGAGCCGTATAAAGTGCCGACGACCTTCCGTATTCGCACTTCGTTTCCGAAAACGCCGCTAGGCAAGATTCAGCGTCATCTGGTGACTCAGGAAGCACAACAAATCATGCTTCAAGAAGCTGTTTCGGAACGCCAATCCCAGTAGGCGGATTCCAACAGAGCCTTGGACTTATCGCGTTACGCTTTGCGGTGGGCTTCGGTGTTGGCGTGAGAATATTCCGCAGAAGTGCCGTTCCGGGAATCCCGCAGAAATTTATCGAGTAAGCCCTTAAAGTGCGCGAGTTCCGGCTCGCTCAGATGAGGCATCGCGGCAAGATGCTGGCTGAGTAGCGCTTCGCGTTTGTGCTCTGGCACGGCACGCAGTTCGGCAAATACCGAGCAAGCCGCCACCCCAGCCTGCCAGCGCATAAAACCCTCAATCTGTTCATCAACCAACGCAATGGCCCGCGGAATCTGTTCTTCCCGGGCTTTCTTATTTTGTTCGACCGTCTCGGTCAAGCCATCAATGTCCGTCAGATGCGCGCCAGGAATCTCTTTAACGTTGACGGCAATATTCCGGGGAACGCCCAGGTCCATGATCATCAGAGGGCGATTTCCCCGTGCGACCATTGCGGCTTCCACCATCGGCCGCGTAATGATTGGTTCAGGAGTGGTGACGGAACTGACGATCAGGTCCGGCCAATCCAGAACTTCGGGAAGCTTTTCCCACGGCACAACCTCGCCTCCATAACGCGCAACCAGGGCTTTGGCATTTTCGAGTGTGCGATTCAGAATCCGTAATTGTGGCACTCCTCGGTCGCACAGGTGTTTCACCACTTGTTCGCTCGTTGCGCCGGCGCCGACGATCATCACCCTCTGATTTTCCAGGCCGCGCAGCAGCGCTTCGGCTTGTTTCACTCCCGCAAAGGCCACCGACATCGGCTTGGTCGCAATCTCGGTTTCTGTGCGGATTCGTTTTCCGACTTCCAGCGCCGACTGGAACAACCGGTTCAGCACCCGCCCCGTCGAGCCGTGATCCATGGCCACGCGGTATGCCTCGCGAACCTGACCGAGGATTTCCGACTCGCCCAGCAGCAGGGAATCCAGACCGGCCGCCACGCGGTAAATATGCCGCACCACTTCGCGATCCGAACGCCGGTACACCGCAGGTTTGAAGTCCTCCGACGACACCTGGTGATAGGACGCGATGAACATTTCGATTGCATTCAGATTGTCTACGGAACGCTCCGATGCGACGCCGTAGATCTCCGTGCGATTGCAGGTTGAAAGAATCACGGCTTCCTTCAGGATGCCGCGGGAACGCAGTTGATCCGCGGCTTCGCACGCCTGCTCCACCCGGAACGCCAGTCGTTCGCGCAGCTCAATGCTTGCTGTGCGATGGCTGATCCCTATGAGCGCGATTTCCATATCTTCGCTGGTGCCTTGCCTTTCCACTCTTCCGTCAATTCACAGCTTCGCATCGTTCTGACGTGAGCTTCTGCGTCTATGGATCAGCGAGGCGCAAGCCGGGGGACAACCGGACGTGTGCCTACTTCAATTCCTTTGCAGCTTCCTTTGCAAAATACGTGATGATAATGTCCGCGCCAGCCCGCTTCATGGACGTCAGCGCCTCCAGCATGATCAATTTTTTGTCCAGGCGACCGATGCGCGCGGCGGCGTCGATCATCGCGTATTCGCCGCTCACGTTGTAGGTGGCCAACGGCATCTGGAATTCTGTTTTTGCGCGGTACACGATGTCCAGGTAGTACAGCGCCGGCTTCACCATGATGATGTCCGCGCCCTCCTCGATATCCAAGGCGATCTCGCGCATCGCTTCGTTGGAATTCGCGGAATCCATCTGGTGCGTTTTCTTATCGCCGTGGGATAGCGTGGATTGCGTGCCCTCTTTGAAGAAGGGGTCGTAGAGCTTCGAGGCGTACTTCGCGGCGTAAGCCATAATCGGCGTGTTCGTGAATCCGCCGCCATCTAGGATTTCACGCAGCGCGCGAATCTGACCGTCGAGCATGGCAGCTGGCGCCACCATGTCGCTGCCCGCTTCCACGTGGGACAATGCCGTCTTCGCCAGCACTTCCTTCGAGGCGTCGTTCAGCAAGTAACCGTTTTCATCCAGGATTCCGCAGTGGCTGTGCGGCGTAAATTCGCACAGGCACACGTCCGTGACGATCAGCACTTCAGGCACGTTCTTCTTCAGCGCGCGCACGGCATCTTGCACGATTCCGTGCGGAGCATAAGCGCCAGTGGCTTTCAGATCCTTTTCCTTGGCGTCCGGCACTCCGAACAACAGGATGCCCGGAATCCCAAGGTCGCGAATTTCCTTCACTTCCTCAATGAGTTTGTCGACGGAAAGGTGATAATTTCCCGGGATGGCGTTGATCTCGCGCTTAACGCCCTGGCCTGGAACCACGAACAACGGCAGAATCAAATCGCTGGTCGCCAGCGAATTCTCACGGACTAACCGCCGGAACTTCTCGTTCTGCCTCAGTCTTCTTGGTCTTTGGACTGGAAATCCCATTCGAATTCCTTCCTTATCTTCTAGATTTCAATCAGACTGCTAAATTCTGCGTTGCTCTGCTCGAAATTCCTGTGAGGAACTCTTTCGCCACTCAGCCCTGGGCTATTTTCTTTTGCCCTGCGGCATTCGATACCTCGTCGGAAGAGTTCTTCGGTTTCGAAATAAAAAACGGCAAAATCTTCCCGCTGACAGTGGCAATCGGAAATTCCCTCACAATCTGCACCATGTTCGATTGTTTCCACATTTCCGTGCCCGATTGCGACCATGAATCAGGGCTGTCTTCGGCGCGTCGCAGCAGATTCAGGAAGCGATCCAGAACTTCGGTCTCCTGAACATCACCGACGCGTGGGCTGACCAGCAACTGGAGGTGCGTGAATCCGCGAGCGTCTTCTTTCTCGACCAACTGGTAGTCAGTACTCTTGCCGCCAAAACGCTCCGGAAGATCTCGTTCGATGATTCTTATAAAGTCAGTATCAACGAAGGTTACGCCTTCGCCTGTGAGCTTCTCGTAGCTCCGGATATTACTCAGGCACCGATCGAAACCCAACTGCCCAAAAACGCAATCGCAGGTCTGCGTCCTGGCTTCCCCATAGTCGCCCATGCCAACGTTCAGGAGAATCTTGGGAGATTCGTGCACCAGCGAGCTGAAAAGATAAGAATCCACGAACAAATCGGAATGAGGAACATTCTGGCGATGAGAAATAATTGAAGTGGTGTCCTTGTATAAATGGCAGTGATCGCTTTCTGGATAAATCTGGTCGCAGCCAGCCGCAATCACCCCCGCTTCCGAAATGCCGTACACCGGAACCGGGGATGCGCCTACCGCTTCGATCTCATTCTTCTTCTGCGGCGTCAGGGGTTCACCGGTAACAAAAAACTTCACGCCCTTGATGTTCAGATTCTTCTCCGCCGCCGCAATGCAAATTCGTACGGCGGAAGAGGCAAAGGTATAAACCATACACTTTCCGTGTTCCTGGATCGCCGCCGCGGCCCATTCCGCGACCTTTAACGCATCATCCAGGCCCACATACTCTGGCTCCGCCAAGGGGATTCCGTGCCGGCGGCCAAGCGTAAAGATCAGCTTCGTGCCCCACTTCTTCTCCCAATTGACGGTCAGACGGTCTTCTTGCACCTGAGAGAACCAGCGTTGCACCGGATTGCCGATATCCGCGAACCGCAGGCTCGAATTGATGCCGGGAGCACCCGGGAAAATCGGAAACCAGTTCGCAATCGGTGCCTTCAGGCAGCCATGCATGTTGAGCAGCAATGCATCGTAGAGCGACCGTTGATGCAAGTAATCAAAGTCAATGCGAACCCGTGTCCCTGCGCTCCGCGTTGCGCCACTCCGTACTTCATACACGTAGGACAGGAACGGATTATCGAACATGCCTTCCTGGCACCAGAATTCGATCCCGTTCCGCACCACCGGCACTTTGCCTTTGAATTCGTCGACGGTCAGGTATACGTCTTCCTGTTCAAGCATGCGAAGAGCGCCACCGATTCCATTGCTCTCCACCCAGGATTTCAAATCACTTAACTGGATCCGCCGAGGCTCAAGTAATCTCAGATAAGGGCTGCGGGGATATTCGAAAATGGCCTTCTTGGCGAAACTAATGAAATTCTCTTCGCGCGCCGCCACCCTTTGGCGGATGCCGTTCTTCGCCTTTTCCAAAGCTTCCTCTGGAGTCATTCGCTGTTCAGCGAACCTCCGGAATCCTTCCACGAATCTGTCGTATTTGCGCATATTAGTACTTATAAATCAATGAGTTAAAGAAAGATACGCTCGACATCTGGGAATCGTGTTGCTGAAAGCCTTGACCATCGATCTAGCCCATAAAAAAGCATCTTGGTGACCACTTCGGAGGCCTTGTTTCGGGGTTGTCACTCTCCGTTAAGTATTTCATTCATAGTGGCTTATGAGGAGTTGGCTCTTTCCGGGGTATCCCCGTCGAGATACCAGAAGGGGTAAGAAGTGGAAAACTCCTTCCCTGATCTCGTTTTGTACCATCCTGAAGCCGTCATCGCCCGCTCGGCCCGCCCAATAAACCCTGATTCTTCAATGATCCGGCTATGAGCGCTCCTAGGGCCGTACCCAGCGTATTGGTGAGAACGTCGGTCAAGTCCGACGCCCGTTGGGGCAGAAACGCCTGCAACGATTCAATGCCCAAGCTATAAACGAAGCCCACGATCACGGTTAGGAGAATTGCCCAGCGTAGGGGGCGCGCAAAAGCCAAATACCCGCACAGGCAAACTCCCAAGGGCAGGAAGCCAATAATGTTGCTCAACGCGTCCGCAAAGTATGACCAGCTTGCCTCAAAGGCAGCGGACGGCGTTTTCAGGAACGCTTGGTGAGGCACGCGAAAGTGAGCCGGAATCTTAAGGTCTGGCGCGATACTCCCCGTCGCGTGGATCGTATCTCCCAGGCGCTCGTGAAACGTATAAATCGCACTAGCGCTGGTACTCAAATCACCCTGAGAAACGGGCAGGTCATTCGCGATCCAGTCCTGAAAGTGTTTCTGAACAACCAACGGCGTCAAGGCGTCCGCATGTATAGCCAGGCCATGAATCTCGCCCGTCCACGGTTGAGAATCCACTGGCGAGGTTCCCAGCACGATCTGCCCGCTGAGATCACTGGAAGTGAACCTGAAGTTCGGATAGGCCCCTCTCAGCTCTCCGTTGAGATAGAGTGAGGTTCCTGCCGGGGAAGATGTCAGCGTAACGAGGATCAACTTGTCTCTCTGAAGGCCATGATCAAGATCGATCTTGGCTCGCTTCAGTTTTCTGCCCAGGGTTCTTGAGTCGCGGGAGACGATCAGACCATCGAGGTATTGTCGAAGTTGAAACCGAAACGGGTTCCCAGCTTCGTAGAAATCCAGCACAGTGGACACGGCGTATGTATTCGAAGGCTTGAGCCAGATTTCCAGGC
The DNA here is from genome assembly GCA_963709705.1 of Candidatus Acidiferrales bacterium. Lineage (GTDB taxonomy): Bacteria > Acidobacteriota > Terriglobia > Acidiferrales > UBA7541 > Acidiferrum. Next base: position 1,562,371 of record CAVPXU010000005.1, on the reverse strand, counting down.
TCGCTGAACTGGTGGCCGGAACAGAATCGCCTCTCTGCTGGAGTGGCTCAGAGCTCAAGACAACCCCCGCCCAATCAAATCGGATTCCATCCGATCCTTGCAACCAGCTAACTTGATTCGGCGGAAACGGTTGGAAAGGCCAGAGGGTACAAATCAGGATTCCCATCGCTACCAGTAGGGAAAGAGCGCCAAGAACAGTTTTTTTGTGTGTTTTTTCGAGCATTGAGTCGGCAAACGCGGATCGCTTGCGTTCGCACTAGCAGATCAAAAAGACCTGCGCTTCGGTGTCCTTACTTTCTTTCTCGTGTCGGTGTTCTGGTCGGGCTGATCCGGAATCGCGAGAGCGCTTCTCCAAGATTCTGGATGAACGCTTCGGAGTTATAAACGTCATTCTCAGTGGTGGTGCGACCCGGTGGCGCAATCGGTTCCACTTCATCCAGTTGGAATTCGCGCGCAACGTCTTCGACAACTTTTGATTTAATCGGCCTCTGCTGATCCACATATGCATTCACGAGGGAATGCTCGCAAAGCAGGTTCACGACGCGTGGAATACCCAGCGAATAGATGTGTACGGCATCCATCGCCTCGGGGCTGAAAACAGGTTGCTCTCCGGCGCCCGCAATTTTCAGGCGCTTCAGAATGTAGTCGTGCGTTTGTTCCTTGGTCAGTGGGGTGGTTTTGCAGCGCAACATGATACGTTGCCGCAATTGCCGCAGTTCAGGAAGCTTCAGTTTATCTTCCAATTCTGGCTGACCGGAGAGCACGATTTGCAATAGCTTGTCGGTCGATGTTTCCAGGTTAGTCAGCAGCCGAACTTCTTCCAATACCGGGAACGTAAGGTTTTGCGCCTCATCGAGAATCAGCACCACAGTCTCGCCGGCGCGATAGCGATCGAGCAGCCAGTGGTTGAGCTTCATCAATTGCTGGCTCTTTGACCGGGAATCGCATTGGATATCGAACTCCGCCAGAATAAAGTCAAACAACTGGTTCGTGTTCATCCGGGAGTTGAACAGAAATGCGGTTCGTGCGCGCCGATGGTGCAACCAATCGAGCAGGCGATTTACAAGGGTTGTCTTTCCGGTCCCGACTTCTCCGGTGAGTGTAATGAACCCTTTGCGCGTCTGTATGCCATACATCAGTCCCGTCAGCGCCTCCTCCACCTGGTTGGTCAGGTAAAGGAAACGGGGATCGGGATTGGCATTGAACGGGCTCTCTTTCAGCCCAAAAAAACTTTTGTACATAAGATGTCAGTGTCCGTTCTATTTTCCTTCAAGTTTCAAACTCTTTCCATGCACGCTGTCTTCGCCCTCCGAGCAAGGATCTTTAGCGCAACACAAAGGGCCGTGTCTGGAACTGAAACGTGACCACAATCACGTTTTGCGTGTAACTCGAACTGCAAGTCGTTCCCGAACAGATTGGCGCGTTGCTTGTCTGATGCGTAGCTTCATAAGAACCGGTCAGTTGCACATTTCTGCCGAAGGGGCGGCCGATGGAAGCCCCCCCGAACAAATCGTTGTAGGTCGACGCGGAGGTCACACCAGGCTCGGTCGCCAAGGGCGCGTTTCGCGAGTAACCAAAATTCACCGTGGCATTCCATACTCTGCCGAATTGCCGGCTCACGGAGAATGTCGCTTGATCGGTAATCGAACCGAGCAGGACGCCGCTACCGGCGGTCACTCCATGAAAGTAGCCGGCAACCAAGCTTGCATGTTGAAGCGCGTAAGTAAGTGAAGTGCCCGCGGACACGCCGGTATTTCGCGTTTGGTTATTCACGGGCACGCGAAAAGACGTAATTTGAGGTCCACCATATACGCTCCATGCTATCTTCTGGGCAACCTTCTTGTTATAAACAAAGTTGATGGTTTGCGTGCCCAGCGCTTGTGGCTCGCCATCGTAGTGGAATCCGGCGAAGCGATACAAAATGCCGACGGTATCGTGTGGGCTCAGCGCGTAATTGAAACCGACGCTCCCCAGAACCATTTCATTATCCACATTTCCAGGTTCCGTGAATTTCAGCAGGCCGTACGATCCACCTACGGTGAGCGAGGCTCTGCGACTCAGCAAGTACGTTACCTGCGGAGCGAACGCGTTACTGTAGCGAGGGCCGACTGCCGAATAAATACTCTGGTTCGGAATGATCGACATTCCCAGCCCCGGGATCGAAGGCCCCAGCGTTCCTGACACCCCGGGCAAGGCCAAGCCGGTCCCGGCGGCATATCCAAATTGCGATTCCGGAATATAGGAAAAATAGTCGAACCACTGAATCTGCCAATGCCCTCGGACAATCTGTTGCCCAACCGACAACTGCTGGAACCAGCCATTCTGCTGCAAACTATCCGTTGTGAAGTAGCCACCACCGGAATAATTCAGAGCGAGCTGTGTCGTGCTTCCTGAGGCCAATAAACTCAACTGGCCTCCAACATAGTTGTCGGCGTACCAGCCGCTATTTCCAGCTACGCCAGGAGGCCGCGATTGGATGGTGCTTCCATAGATGAAGCCCGGAACCCAATAGCTATGTCCAAGCTCAGGTGAACCTAAGGTCGCGTCCTGCAGGCCGGTAGCAGGGCCGTTGTCTGGCCGCCAATTTGTGGCTTGGTCGTTGCTATCAGTGGCGTTCGGGTCCTCAAGCGCCGGGACCCCACGTGCCGCGGGTTTTGGCTTTGCCGGCGTCGTCGTATCCGTGTCTGACGGCTCTTGCGTGTCCTGCGCCCAAACTCCTCCGGCAAGGGCAGTGGCCCCCGCTAGGAGTAGCGCGATTTTGCTAAGCTGCTTTGACAATTTCATAAACTACCTCAAGGCACCACAATTATGTCCCCTGGCTGCAACAAAATGTTGTCTTCCGGTTTCTTCCCTTTGATCACGTCCTTGTAATTAAAGGGATACTGCTTTTGCTTGCCATTCTCATTGCGCAGGATGTAGATGCCCTTCAGCTTCGCGAACTGCGTAAATCCGCCGCAACTGGAGATGGCTTGCAGGGCAGTCATGTTGGGGAGCAACAAAAGCGCTCCGGGCTTCAACACTTCCCCATTGCAATACACCCTGCGGCTGTTGATCTCCGTAACTGTAACGGTGACTTGTGGGCTGGTGATGTATTTCGTTAAACCTTCGCGGATCACTCCGGCCAACTGCATGGTCGTCAATCCCGCCGCCTGTACGTCGTTCAGCAAAGGCAGCGAGATCTTGCCGTCAGGGCGCACCGGGATGGCCGTCCGAGAGATGTCCGGCTCTTTCCAAACATCCACGCGCAACACATCCTGCGGACCAATCTTGTAATCCGCATCGCCGGTAGCCTGCGCCGAATTCGTTGATTTGCTTCCCGAAGCTCCGCCGGCCTCGGATTTGGCTGGTTCCTGGGCAAACGCCGTCGCCGCGCATATTGTGACTGTCAGGAGAACTTTCAACACACTATTCATTATCGATTCCCTCACTTCTCGCTCTTTGCGCCCAGGGTCTCGATCTGCTTGAGTTTGTACAAAAGAGACTTATAACTGATCTGAAGCTCGCGTGCGGCACGCTTACGATTCCATTTCGTCCGTTCCAGCGCCTGCAGGATGAGCTCACGCTCAGTCTGCCTGGATGCCGCCTTAGCCGCTACCTTCAGTGAGGAAAGTCTCCCCGAACCCGTCGCGCCCTGTGGCGGAACCATGCGGGTTACCCGCAAGTCAGCGATGGCCAGGGTTATCTCACCCAAGGCCACCATCTTTCTTGCAACATTTTCCAGCTCCCGAATGTTTCCGGGCCAATGATACGACAGAAGGAGTTCCATCGTCTCTTGATTCAATTCAGGCGCCTTCTTCTTCAATTCTTCGGCGTGCCGGCCTAAAAAGTGAACAACCAGCGCCGGAAGATCTTCCAGGCGTTCCCGCAACGGTGGCAGTCGCAGGCAAGCGCCGTTCAACCGAAAATAAAGCTCACGACGAAACCTGCCGGCCTCAACCTCTGCTTCCAAATCGCAACTGGTGGACGAGATCAGCCGCGATTCCAGTCCAAGCTCGTTTCCCGTCCCTCCGTCCGCCATGAAGGGCAAAAAGAATCGCTGGCATTCGGGGCTCATTCCATCGATTTCGTCCAGAAGAACCGTGCAGATCTTCCCCGATTCCGCGGCCAATTTCTTGAGCTTATGGATTTCCTGTTGAAAGTGGGCCGGATCGAGTCCGTTGCAGGAGATTTTCCGGAATCGAGAGCCCTCACCTCCACAAACCCGGTGGATGGCACGCGCATAAACCTCTTTACCCGAGCCGCTTTCCCCTACGATAAGAAACGGAATGTTGGTACTTGCCAGTTCCATCACCACGCGGTTTACGGACTGCACAGCCGCCGACTCCCCCCAAATGATCGACGCGTCATTCAGGAGTTCCGCTCGTCCGGTAGTGGTTAGCTCGATGTTCATTCGGCTTCGACGTTTTGCCCAGATTACTCGCAACAAAGAGGGTCTCGGTAAGCCGGGATCAAACGGCTCTAACCCCTAGACCAATGGAGCAAATCACCTTCCAGACGAATGGTTCCGTCGCCGTTGCAGTTGTTCGCTCTAAACAACTTGTTTTGTGTCACTTGGATACAAAATGGAAGGATTGCAGTTCGCCTTGTCGTCGAATCCGTCCTGTTCCATTTCCACTAAGTGGCAAGATTTTCTCCTCTCTCGGACGTTCCAGAATGGATCTTTTTGTTCTAAGTTATTTGAATATAACGGCTTGCAATGGGGAAGGCGACTTGGAGCGCTTGGGAACTCAACCGGCCTAGTCAACCGGGATGGCGGCGATGCGGAACGCAACGGGAAATAGCTAACTTCTAAGGTCGCTCAACCTATGGCCAGCAAGATCTTTATCGGATAGTGTGGGCTCCCCTGCGAGCGGCCATTCGATACCCACTTCTGGGTCATTCCAGATGAGCGTCCGTTCGTGTTTCGGCGCGTAGAAATCCGTCACCTTGTAAAGCACATCAGCCGTTTCCGAACATACGTAAAACCCGTGCGCAAAGCCTTTCGGAATCCAAATCATCCGGTGTGTTGAGGAAGACAGTCGAACCCCGATCCATTTGCCGAACGTCGATGACCCAGGCCGCACGTCCACTGCCACATCAAAGATCTCGCCTTGCAGCACCCGAACTAGTTTCCCTTGAGCCTGCTCGCTTTGGTAGTGGAGGCCTCGGAGCACACCTTTCTTGGAATGAGACTGATTGTCCTGTACAAAGTGAATATTGAGTCCGAGGTCGAGGAAGGTCCGCTCATTGTAGGTCTCCAGAAAAAAGCCTCTGGAATCTGAGAACACGCGAGGTTCGAGTAGGAATACGTCACCTAGCTCTGTCCGGATCGTCTGCATAGTGGATGTATACCTGCCCCCTTTTTGCGCGCGCGTTGCCACTGGCCAGTCCTGAAAGGACTATACGCAGACTAGTAATCTAATTTAGTCCTTCATTCGACCGATTCGAATTTTGGTCGAATCAACAAGCGAAATCTACAGTTTGCTCTTGGATTTTGCGCGCAAAGCGAGTATATATCAATACCACCCTCGTCCCCGCTTCACGGCGTGGCCTTGTCCGGCCAGGTTGAAATTTCTGAACTCAGATGTGGACATAGGTATCTCAAGTCTGTATTTAGAATCCTTGATCCGGGGAATCACTCGTGGCTGTCCTCTCGAAAATATGATGAAGGCAAACCGCCCCGTTAACTCCAGAGTCCTCCGGGATTACTATGGCGCCACTCTCGCCACACTCGATCTGAAAGAGACCGAGGACGACGGTCCGTCAGGCTTCTTTCGCTACGGTCCCGATATTGTTTGCTATGGAAAATCCGCGAGTGGAACTTCACCGGATGTCCGTCTCGCTGGCCGCTATGACGCGCAAAATGCAGTGACCACCTGCGGAAACTCCAGCACCTACCTGCCTTTTGATTTTCCTTCCGTGATTGAAAATCTCCGAAGAGAGCGATACGTCGAGCAGTTGTACAAGGGGCGCAAGGGCTTCAGCAGAAGTCCTGGACTGCGAAAGAGCTATTACGCGGTGCGCGATAAACTGCCCGGGAATCTAAGGCGCCATATTCAAAAGGCATACTTCAAAGGTTGGAAGAAAATTCCGTTCCCAAATTGGCCGGTGGATTTCACCGCCGACTCTCTCCACGAGGAATTCCTGAAGCTGGCGATGAAGGTTCAAGGCATGACCAAATTTCCATTCATTTGGTTTTGGCCCGAGGGAGCCTCTGCTTGCGCGATTCTGACGCATGACGTCGAGACCGTCGTCGCGCGCGATTTTTCCTCGAAACTGATGGATTTGGATCACGCCTACGGTTTCCGCGCGTCCTTCCAGGTTGTTCCTGAGGGACGCTATCTTGTGCCTCTTGGCTATTGGAATGAGATTCGCAGCCGGCGCTTTGAGTTCAATATTCACGACCTAAGTCACAACGGTTATCTCTTCCACGATAAACGCCAGTTCGAACGCCGTGCCAAGCTCATCAACGGCTATGCGCGCACTTACGGGGCTCGGGGATTCCGCGCTGGTGGCATGTATCGCAATCTCGATTGGTACGATTCCTTCGAATTTTCCTATGACATGTCTGTGCCGAACGTGGCTCACCTGGAGCGCCAGCGTGGTGGTTGCTGCACGGTGATGCCGTTTTTTGTCCGAAATATTCTGGAAATCCCTCTCACAACGAGTCAGGATCATTCGGTCTTCAATACTCTCGAACAGTATTCTATTGAGCTGTGGAAGAAACAGATCAGCGTGCTCCTCAAGAGAAACGGGCTTATTAGCTTTTTAACTCATCCGGACTACCTGATCGATTTAAAGCCACGCGGGGTCTATGATTCGCTTCTCGCGTACCTCCGCAAAATCTGTGACCGGCACAATGTCTGGCACGCGTTGCCCGGCGAATTGGATCGCTGGTGGCGTGCTCGAAATCACATGAAAATCGTCAATACCGGCGAGGGGTGGAAGATTGAAGGGCCAGAGAGTCACCGGGCACGCATCGCCTATGCGCATCTCGATGGCGACCGGCTTGAATACACGGTTGAAGATTCCGCTGCTGCCGAACCTGACGTTCCTTCGCAGGTTCAGGCTGGCTCGTTGGACGCGTTGGCTGCGCTGAAAGAACCGATCGAAAGCGCCCCGCCGGAAATCGTGGCTAACTTTCCATTCGCCGCACACATGCGCGCACGCCGGTTAGTCTGACGGCATATACTTCGCACTTCTACGGCACCGTGACTGTAAATAAATTGGAATTGGCGCTCTCCGCGCCGTGAGCATCCACGGACCGTGTCACATAGAAATAAGTCACGCCGCTTTCCACGGACTCGTCCGTATAGGTCAGCCCCTGAATAGGCTTGGAATTCAGCTTCAGGAACTCCCCATCCGGACCTTTTTTTCGATACACATTGTAGCCAGCAACCTGAGAACTGCTGGCCTTCCACGTCAGCACGATTTTGTGCGTTTTGCTGGATGCCAATAAATGCAGCAGTCCCGGTTGGCCATTAGTGACGCGGAACCATTCCGTGCCCAGCACTAATACCAGCGCCACTGCTACCGCCGTTGCCAGCTTTGTTCCCAGGGCTACATTGCGTTCTCGTATCAACAAAATCAGACACACGATGAGCAACACCAAAATAACGCCGCCCGCCGCGAACACCAGAAACCACATGCCACTCTGGGCCTCCGGCACAAACGACGGTATCCGGTGCGACCTATGCCTCGCCCAAGGATCAATCCATATATTTTGGATCAAAAAAAGAATCAACGCCGAAGCCAACACCCCAGCAATCCAAGCAATCTTCGGAGTCCGACCCATGGGATTCAATGCGCCCCTATCCACCTAAGTTTCTCCCCACGCAAATCCTACACCAACGCTGGTGCACGCCCTAGTCCCCCGAGGATAAGGCAGAAATGAATTATGGACTTCGCGGTGCTTCAAGTCGATTCGGTAAGTCGGATGGTGGAAAGCCCATGTATTGGTAGCCCTTAAGGCGAGAAGTGACTGAATCTTAAGAACTTGGCCGAGTTCGTTTTGCAATTTTAGTTTTTCGCGGTCACGTGAGTTGCGCTTTTGAGAGAAAGCTCCTTGCTTTTATTATAATATATTTATATAATTCTATAGTAACATCTGCGATTGTTGGACTTCGTCTGAAGTTGTCCTAGGGTGTTGGGCCGCCCTCTTCGTTGCGTGGGGTTTAGGAATCAGTCGATGCCTGATGATGCTAAAGGCCCGTTTCCCGAGAGCGTGACATGGGCATCAACGAAATAAAAATTGGCCTAGAGATTTAAATTTACTGTCGGAGGCAGAGGCTCACCTTTACGCTTCCGCTGAATTCGTTCCAGTTGATTTAGTGTGCGGTCGATAGCTCTTCTAACGGTTGTCTCGTACCTGAGCACATTATCCAACTCTGGAGCATCGGGGACGATCTCGCATGGTGATTCGACTTCCAGTTGGTTGCGCGCAGTCATCGTTCGCTTAGGCAATATTAATTCAATTCGCTCTATTTCCTCATCGAGTTCATCTAGAAATTTCTGCTGAGCCTGTGCTGGCAGTGCCGAATTGCTCTGTTCGCCAACGTTAGCTTGGGAGCCTACAGACGCCAGGCAACCTGAATAACGATTAAGAAGAGTTCCGACGGCCCGGTTCGTGCCAGAAAGTCCGTAGATCACTTCCAGAAGCGATTTGTCCCTCTTTTCATCAAAGCCATCTTTCGCTATCTTTGCTTTTAGTACACGCAATATCTCTATACACATGCGGTTAACTATGCGATTTTGTATCCCTGGTAAAAAGCCGTCGTCTCCGCCGCATAGCAAAAGAGGAAGAATAGCGACTAGTGGACTGTAACAGCTGAACGGGGAGTAATGCGACGTGTAGGGTCAAAGTAGCGCCACTTCACAGTCTTGGGCGCGTTGTTGTAGTGCCGGATGTACTTCATGAGCTTTCTCCGCAAGTCGGGCACCGAGGTGAATACACCGCGCGCAATGACGTCGCGCTCGATCTTGGAAAACCAGAGTTCGATCTGGTTGAGCCAGGAGGAATAGGTCGGAGTGAAATGCAGGTGAACCTTCGGATGTCGAACGAGAAAGTCGTCGACCTGCCCCGTCTTATGGGCGGAGAGGTTGTCGGCAATCACGTGGATCTCTTTGCCGCGCGGCTGGTTGACGACGATGTCCGCCAGGAAGGCGACGAACTCCGCAGAAGTGTGACGCACGGCCGTTTTGCCGAGCACCTCGCCGGTCTTGGTGTCGAACGCCGCGTACAGGGACAGCGTGCCGTGCCGGAAGTACTCAAAGCCATGCCGCTCGGCGCGTCCCGGCGAGGGTGGCAACACCGGATCCTTGCGGTCGAGTGCCTGAATCGCCGTCTTTTCATCCACACAGAACACCGCCGCATGCGCTGGCGGGTTCAGATACAGCCCAATGATGTCGGCGGCCTTCTGCTCAAAGTCCGGATCGTTGGTGGCCATGTAGCGGTCCAGTCGCTGGGGCTTGAGTCCGTGCTTGGCCCACACCCGCGCCACCATCATGTGACTGACCTTGAGCTGCGTTCCCAGCCTGCGCGTGCTCCACTGAGTCGTCCCGTCCGGCGGCGTACGCTTGAGCGTCCATTGCAAAATGCGCGCCTCCAGGGCAGGAGTCAGCGTGGTGGCCTCTTGGCCAGCGTGCCTGCTGAACAGCCCGGCCAGCCGCTCTTCCCGAAATCGCTTGCTCCAGCGATTGATAAACGCATCATTGCAGTCCAGTTTGTCGCGAATCGCGGCCCAGGTATGGTTTGCCTCCAGCAACAACATCAGCCGCGCCCGCCGCGCGTCATCGGCACGCCCACTACGGCTCGCCGCTCGCTGGTTGAGTTCCAGACGTTCCGAATCCGTCAGCACGATGGTGTTCTCCATGTACACAATCATACTGCCGTTTCAGCTGTTACAGTACACTAGCTGATCATCTTGGCGCTGCTCAAGGTCAGCGTCCGTGGACCTCATTCTTCGAATCTTTGATCCCTCTGCGATGATCGGTCGACGCAAACGCCAGAAGAGGGCAGCGAGATCATCGACAAGAAGTTCCTCAAGCGCTCCTTTTGGTTCACGATCTCTCCGAAGGGCGTTCCGCAGAGAATCCAATTCAGCTTTTGGCTCGCCCTCAACGAAAACAACACTGGAGAAAATTCCGTGCTTCACGGCGTTCCCCCTAGTACGTTGCTTGCCTAGCTGCGTCATCGGGCCACCTCCCTTTCGCGGGGCTGTCTGTGCAGTTGATCGCGCGCTTGAATTGACAACCTCCATTTGTGACGGCAAGGTCGAGATTACCATCACCGTTAAAATCGCCCGTCGCGATTGCGACCGGTGCTGTTCCCGTGGCGTATATAACCTGTGATGAGAAAGTGCCATCCGATTTCCCGAGCAAGATAGAAACCGTGTTGTCGGCTGAATTCACGATGGCTATATCGTTGATGCCGTCGCCGTTGAAATCGCCGAGGACAAGAGAATTTGGCTCCTTGCCAACAGGAAAGTTAGCCCTGCCGAAGACATACGTTTGAGCGTTGGCTGCCGTGGCCGAAAGAAGAACGATTATGAGCGCGATTATTCGTGACTGGGTCACAATGATTTCGCTGTCCAGTTGGACCGCGACTCCCGTGGGTATTGTCAGATATCATTCTATGAGTACTTTATAATGCCATGATAATTGCGGTGTCAATCTGCTAAATGTGCTGGACCGCTCGCAAGGATTACCTGCCAGACCAAAATGCTAGCGGTTGCGCAAAACTCCCAATCTGATTATCTAATCTACAGGCTCTTTAGGCCTAAGTTGAACTGAAATGCCGCGATATCGAGGTGAGGAGCGATGAGCCGAACTGCGAGCTTCATTCTGGTAATTTTGAGTCTTGCGCTGGCAATCAGGGGTAACTGGCATCAATCGGCGCATGAAGCGAGCGGCCCAAATAGGCGGCTCATCCAATACGTCCCGGACTTCCCGGGCGCTACTGCCGACGTGCAACTAGCCGCTTGCCTTGCGGCCATCCCATCCGGCGGCACATGTGATGCCCGTGATTATTCCGGAACAACCCAAACTATCGCCTCCACAGTGATTGTTGGACCTGGCCAGACTCTGGAATTTGACTCCGCAACCTTATTCCGTCCTTCCGCGCCTGACGTCAACATCTTCCAATTCGAGCCGAACAGTATTATCCGGGGTTTCACCTTTCACTGCGGGGGAGTTCCTTACAAGGGCAACGTTTTCCAGAACGACCAGACCAAGGCATACACAAACGGCGAACACACAGAATTGGCTAACATTACGGTTGATGTAAGCTGTGGCTCAGTCACAACCGGAGCGGCCCTCAGTTTGACCTCCACAACTGACAGCCATGGCGTCGCGTTTGTTAACGCACATGATTGGCGAACGAATGGGCTCGGAGCCGGTTTATATCTCTCCGCAACTGGCAGCGGATTTGTGAATGGAAACCACTTCGTGAACATGGAATGGTCGAGCAGTCCGGTGGGCTGGCATATCGCCGGCGCCGGGGGCAGTATCATCGGAAACATATGTTCGCCCTGCAGTTATGAGGTCAACGGTGTGGGCGCCAATGGCGTGCTAATCGACGGATCTGGCGGAGCCGTTGAAAACAATTTGTTTACGGGAGATATTTGGGATACCGCGATCGCAGTGAAGATAACCCTCACGACCGCGTCGAATAATATGTTTCTGGGCGGTTATTTTGACGGAAAGGTATTCGACACTGCGAAACTAAACTCTTTTATTCCAGAGGGTTCGGCGTCAAGCCAACCAAGCGCGATCCTTCGAGGATTGCGTCTCAACCAGAACGGAGAACAGGGACCTTCCTGGGAAACGTTAGATATATTTGACACGGGCTCATCCTTTACTCCACACAAATATCTCCGGACAGCTGGTGGTAGTCTGCAGGTACTAAATAACGCGTTCTCTCAAAATATCCTTGCATTGGACGACTCAGGTAATTTGATCGTCGGTGCTTCAGTGAAGGCCGGTTCAGGCATTTCGGTATCGAGGCTACCGTCAGCTTCTGACCATCCGGGAACGATAATCTACGTCACTGACTCAACTTCCATCACCGCCGAAGGTCAAAGGTGTTTGGGGCACTCCAGCAACAAGGCTCTTGCATTCTCCAACGGCTCAGTGTGGAAATGCTTCTGAGGACTTGGGCATTCGAGCAGGAAAGCACTGAACTTGTTGGCATGCCATTGATTCTGGAAGCGCAGCCAGACTAAACGCGGTGTATGAATGCCAGGATGCCGAACGACGGTTAATTTGCATCACCAACACAAAAGTACGAAAACAAAGCATTCCCATCGCCACTCAAGTGTGCTGTCACTGCCGACGGCGTTGTTGACACCCACCAACGCAGCCCTGACTTCAGCTCTTCCAAAGGCGTGATTTGGCACGCAGGCGGAGTGTTATAGGGGTCCGAGAAGGTTATGGTGCCCGAATTGGAATTTGTTATAAGAATCTTGCCAGTAACTAAATTATTTCCTCCAACGGTGTTTATACGGGCCGTGGCCGTATCAAAGGTGAGGCCGCCGCCCTCAACCTTGACTCCGTGAAAGTTTGCAAGACCATTGTTGTCGATCGAATAGATTTCAGCGCCAGCGGAGTTAAGTCCAACCAGGTTATTTGTTCCTCCCACACGCGTGCGGATCTGCAAGTCCTGCTGATTACCAGTAAGGGAGTTAAAGCCGACTCCAGTAGAAGTAGGCCCATAGGCGTCAACGCTTGGGAAGATCGATGACGGATTAGTGGCTAGTCCCGGTCCTGCCAAGTAGTTAGTGGCGTCCAAGGCGATGTTTTGCCCAATATAGGTGTATTGGACCGCCGCACCTTCATTAACGAAATTAGTTACTTTTCCTACCTCAGAGTTTCCGTCGACAATCGACAGTCTCCCATTAATGAGATATATCGAGCTGACTGCATTGTCGCTCAGAAGATGATTGTTAACGATCTTTACTCCTTGAGGGCTGGAGTCCAGTCCTCCTATCCCGTTCGTGCTGGAATCGCCAACTACAACGTTGAAGGGAATATTTTGCGTGCTGTAAAATTCAAGGTAGCTATTCGTTATCACGCAGCCATCACAGCCTTGTAGGAAGGCGTTACCGCTGATTTCGCCGTTCGTGCCATTCGCCTCAAACACCACGCCATCATAAACATTACCACCATTCGGAAACGCGGCCGCAGCCTGCGAGTCGTCCTCAAATACTCCCCATTTCTTCGCATAACCTAGGATCCCACCAAAGATTTTGACGGCGTTCGCGGAATGCCCGATTCCAGCAACGATTACGCCGACGTTATGAATATTAATCGAATTTCCTTCAATGTCCGGGTTGGTGAATGTGATCGTGTTGGCGCCTTCATTTAATACTCCATCCCCGGGAAAGCCGGTGACGCGGAGGTTTTCAAAGCTCGCCTGAGCTAGCGCTCGCAAGTGAAGACCATTCGCACTCCCCGTCGAGCCACCCCCATTAAATCCACAGTCTCTTACAATAATGCCGGATTCTGCTATGCCTGTTCCTGAAGCCAAAATCGCATCACCGGAACCCGTGTATTGGAGCATCGTGGATTGGCTATCGCACTCGAGAGTGGCTCCTCCGGTTGTGGCGGCTGGAAGAACGATCGTGGTCGAATAGCTATAGTTTCCAGCGGGTATAGCAACTTTGCATTTTCCCGCACAGGAAGCGAAGGCGGCATTGACCTGGGCGCCTATGTCTGAACCCGGGAAAGCTGTCGGGTTAAGCGCATCGGGCTTAACAGCCAGGCGGTAAGATGGGTTTTGAGCCCAAACGGACGAGGCAAAGAACAAGAAGAATAGGACAAAACGCATTCCAGGGTCTCCATGACCACGGTGTTACGCTTTCCGACACTACACGAACTTGCTTACAGATAGCCATGGGCTTGTTATGGCGTGTGGATATGATTGGGCGAAGCACCAATAATGAAGCTCTTACATTCTCAAACGGTTCAGTTTAGAAGTTATCTCATAAACACGTTCAAAGCACTGGGCGGTTGAAGTTTATGGCCAATGGCGTAAATCAAGAATGTGGACCTCACCGACGCCCAGTGGGCGGTGCTTAAACCACTATTTCGTCCGAAACGCCGGGACGATGGGCGTGGCCGGCCGTGGCAAGATACGCGAGCGGTGCTGAACGGTGTCTTTTGGGTTTTGCGCACCGGCGCTCCTTGGCACGATCTGCCGCGTCGTTATCCTCCCTACCAAACCTGTCATCGCCGCTTCCAGCAGTGGCAGCGCTCTGGGCTGCTTACCCGGCTGCTGCAGAAACTGGCGGAAGACTTACGTGATCGAGGAAAGCTGGACCTGAGCGAATCGTTCATCGATGCCACCTTCAGTTCGGCGAAAAAAGGGGCTCTGCTGTCGGCCCTACTCGCCGCGGCAAAGGCAGCAAAATCATGGCGATCAGCGACGGCCATGGTCTTCCTCTCGCCATACACGTGGCCAGCGCTTCGCCCCATGAAACAAAACTCGTCGAACCCACGCTCCAGCGACGCTTCCTCGCGGAAACTCCCGAGCGCTTGATCGGCGATCGCGCTTACGACAGCGATCCGCTGGATGCGCAGATTCGTGAACGCTTCGGTGTGCAGTTAGTTGCTCCGCACAACCCCACACGCAGCCGGAAGGCCACGCAAGATGGCCGCGTACTGCGCCGCTATCGCCGCCGCTGGAAAATCGAGCGCTTGTTCGCCTGGCTTCATAATTTTCGTCGCGTGGTCATCCGCTGGGAATACTACCCAGAAAATTTCCTCGGCATGGTGCAGCTTGCTTGTGCCGTCATCCTCCTGAGGTATTTATGAGATGGCTTCTAGTCTCCTGAGTCATAAATAGGTTGTATAAATGAAGTAAAGGGGTTATCGTGGATCATGTCGAATCCACGAGGACGTCCTCCGAAGCAAGAACTCGTTGTCAGTCCAGAACAGAAGATAAACTTGCGGCAACTGCTGCAGCAACCGCGCAGTTCGCGATCGCTGGCCTTTCGCGCCCGCATCATTTTGGAATGTGCCGCTGGAGCGAACAACGCTGCGGTAGCCGCTAAACTGCGGACCACGGGCTTCACCGTGGGAATGTGGCGGAATCGCTTTATCGCCGGCGGAATTGCTGCTTTAGGGGATGAAGTGCGGCCGGGAGCGCCACGACAGATCGGCGATGACCGCGTCGAACGGGCCGTACGGCTGACCTTGGAAGAGGCCCCCAAAGGAGCAACGCATTGGAGCAGTCGCTCGTTGGCAGCCAAAACGGGACTAAGTCAATCGACGGTCAGCCGCATCTGGCGGGCGTTCGGATTGCGCCCCCATCGCAGCGAAACGTTCCAACTTTCCAACGATCCGCTGTTGGTCGACAAGGTGCGGGACATCGTGGGCTTGTACCTGAATCCTCCGCATCACGCCCTGGTGCTATGCGTGGATGAGAAGAGCCAGATTCAGGCACTGAGCCGCAGTCAGCCGATTCTTCCGATGCTGCCCAGCCAAGCCGAGCGCCGCACCCACGATTACAAACGCCATGGCACCACCAGCCTTTTCGCTGCCTTGGACATCGCCACGGGATCGGTGATCGGCAAGTGCTGGCCACGCCATCGCGCCATCGAGTTCCGCAAATTCTTGAATCAGATCGATCGCGCCGTTCCTGCCGATCTTACCGTCCATCTGGTGTTGGACAACTATGCCACCCACAAGACCAAGGAAATTCGGGCGTGGTTCCTGCGGCATCCTCGCTATCAGCTGCACTTCACACCCACGCACAGTTCGTGGCTGAACCAAGTGGAGCGCTGGTTCGCCATACTGTCACAGCGGCAGATAAAACGAGGCTCGCACAACAGCGTGCGGGAACTGGAATCCGCCATCGGAGAGTTTATCGACGTGCACAACGAGCAGCCCAAGCCCTTTGTCTGGACCAAGAGTGCCGATGCAATTCTCAACAGCATTGGCCGGTTTGCTTCCCGCACCCTGGCCACATATGGCACAAACAATATGCAAGAAATCAATGACTCAGGAGACTAGAAGTACTTCTCAAATTAATGCTGAGAATTTGTCGAGCGAACATTTTGCTGCGCATACGCGGGCCATACCTGACCAGGATAAAGGCTCGGAATCCTCATAGCGCGATACGCCAAATTATTCTGGACGTTCATCTTCCAAATCAGCTCCGGCGTTTGCGTCTGAGTTACTTCTTCAATGTATGACAAATTCGGCGTGTTGACGTCATAGGCGACATCGAATTCTGCGTTGCCGTTGGGCAGAACCAACGCGTCGCCACAACAGATCGAATATGCTGGACTCAAAATATCCTGCCAGAGCACATTAGCGGTCAAGGTGTACTCATTGAGTTGGTAAATCGGTACGCTACTATAGCAAGCCGCAACTCCCGGAGTACCACATACGTCGTTGTTAGTGTCCATTAAGCGATTGTTGCCGTTGTCGAAAACCATCATAGAAAAAATGCCGGAGCTATTAGGGCTCTGGATTGACGGATAGTGTTGCCCATAGTTCCAATCGATGGGCCCCTCCTGATTCGCTAGAGTAAAATCTCCCCCTGGCCCGAAACGCCAGACAATACTTCCGTCGCCTTCCCCATCCTTATAGTTAATTTTGACCACCCAGTTCTGGTTTCTCATGGAAAGGATAATGTCGCCATCGTCCGGTGAGTAAATCACAGCGTTACCGTGAGTCCAATCACTTATCCCGTACGGTGCGTGTGCAAGGTCCAGATGATCAAAGACAGACCAACTCCAGACCGCGCCTCGAGCCGGATCCCAGTCGACTAGCGCATTGCCCGTAACAGTAGTTCCTGCCGGAATTTGAGGATTTTGGGCATTGCTCTGCGGGTAGGTGGCAAGGAAAATAAGATGTCCATTGGGGAGCGCAAGAACGTCATGTGTAAGTCCTGCGATCGTGAAAGTTGCGGTCTTGGAGAGGCTTGTGTTGATTTCGGCTATAGTAACCTGGTGAATTATGTTTCCTGCTAGATCAATTTCGCGGACATCGTTGTCATTGCCTTCAGTTAGAACCAAGAAATGACCGTTGGGAAGAGACTTAATCGGGAATGGGTAGTCTCCAAAGGGCAGGTCGTAGTACCAGATAACGTTGCCGGCCAAATCTGTGGCCAGGGCGCAGATCAAATCTTGCGTGTCTGCTTGGATAAGCGAAAGAAGTTCAATACCCGAGCTTGGGGTGCCAGCGCCGGTCAGCTGGGTTGTGATCGTCGGCAGTCTATCCGCCGGAATTGCCCCTGTCGTAAACGTGTGATCCGCGTCCGCGACCTGTGCTCCGCTCGCCATATCAATCAGTGCTTGCATGTGGTACGGAGTACTTGCACGCATGCCGGCGACATAAATTGTTTCTGTGTCTCCATTGGCCGACGTAACACTCGAAGTGGTCAGTCCGTAAGTGGTGTCCATCCCAAACTGCACTTGAACTGAGGCTCCCATGGGAATGGGAATGGTATACGCTGCCACGAGGGGATTTTGCGTTGCCGCAACAGTGCCGGGTGTCGGATGATTGGGATCGTAAATGGAAACTGCAGATGAGGCGGTTTGGCTCTTTATTCCGATTTGTATCGGCTGCGAGGTCGGGGAACTGGGTGCCGCATAGAATCCGCTTGTCGTGATTGTTCCTGTGGCCGCCGAACCACCGACGACGCCGTTCACTTGCCAAAGAAATGAAGAAACATTAGAAACGTCTGAGACAGCGGCGAATTGCAGTTTTTGACCTGGTAGTAGGATTGCTGAACTTGGAGTGATCTGCACGGCGGAGCTGCCACTAAGTGCGCTTGCACAACCACTCAGTATTGCTGTAGAAATGACGAGAACGCATGCAGAAAGACACAGCTTCCTAGAGGCGGGCATAGGATATGGTCCCTTTAATATTGGGATGTGCCGCCCCCACGGCGCCGTGACTATATCATTGGTAGTATCAACAATCCAAGTCCTGCGTTGAAATTTCCCAGAGCGATGAATGCAGGAGCCCGCCAAGTGCACTCCCTTCGAACCGTGCGAAAAATCCCCGTTTGCCGAGCGCGGCTCTATAGTCTGGCAACCTTTTAACGCGCAATCCGGTCGTGAACAGAAATGCCACGTAGAGCGAACGGATTATCGCGCGAGTCCACAGGTGCCGGATCTTACCTTGGCCTTCGCAAAACTCAGAGACCATCCAGCGACCGTCTGCTTTCTGCCAACTGGCTATGCGAGCCACAACCTCTCCAAGTTCCTTGTCGTCGAAGCAATCCAGGAAAAAATGGGTCACGATCAGATCGTAACCCGCCGAGTGCGGCTCGAATTCCCGAACGTCTCCAATAAAGAAACGAACGCGTTTCCGGAAAGAGGAACCCATTCTGCTTACTCTTCGTTCCGCTAGTTCCGTCATTTTTGGGCTCGAGTCCACAAAGTCGACTTGCACTTTGTTATTCAGGGACAGCAGCCGTGCGAGAAATCGGCCGTCCCCACCCCCGCACTCGAGCGCGCGTTCCGATTGTTTCGTTTCCCCTAGGAATGCAAAACGTCGCTCCTCTAGAAAGCTTCCAAAGGAAAGATGTTCGAGGGATTCGTAATAGGGAGCTAGCCAGTCACAATTCATTCGGCTTCGCTGATCTATATTCACCGCTGCCTCAAATGCGGATTATTAGCGCGACGAGCGCTGCCACCACCAGAACAAGGTCGACAAGTACTCGTAGCGCGGAAAGCGAAAGCCGATCTCTAAAATAGTTAAGGGAAAAAATCAACCACGCTGACAGAGAAACCGCGAGGGCCACAGCCGTTGGGGGTCGACCGTTGATGTCGAAGAAGGGCAGCGCCAGGGCGACCACTGCCAAGCCCGCGGCCGCTTCACTAATGCGAGCGGTTCCCCCCAGAATCTGTTTTGTTTCTAGACGATCGATGAATTTTGAGCCATTTCTCTCCCAGTATTCGATCGAAAAACAATTCAAGGAACACAGCAGAGCAAATAGTCCAACCGAGAATTCCCAGTCTACAGAAGATGCGCTGTTTTTTGAGCAGACCGGTAGCGCCGTTCCCGCCGCAAATAAAATGCCCACAGCCAATTCTTTTGGTAATGACCGCGCGATCCGGGGATTTACATGAACACTAAGCAGATAAATGCCAACGATCGCAGCGAGTTTCAGCCCGGCAAACAGTTCTGCAGACCCCAGAGTTTTCGTGATCAGCGACAGGTCCACGAAAGCTGCGATTAAACCTATGCATATAAATGGATTCCTGTGCTCGGCACAGAAAAAATGTCGCAGCTGAAGAGCTGCAAGCTCCGTAGGCCTCCAACCATCTAATAGCCGGTCACCAACGTAAATAAGCCATACCGTGAGGCACAAAATTACGATCTCGTTCAGCGCCAATCTGACTCCGTAACAGTGCGCAAAAAGGATTGCCCAAACCATGGAAACCGTCGGAGCATCCAGACTCAGCAGATGCCACCATAACCACCTCGGAGTGTTTGGACCGAGTGCATGATCCTTTAAAGCGGCGCAGTCAGTCGGCGCCGCATGTGCGGAAACCAGAAAAGTCGTCTGGGGTTTTATTCAATCACCATGTGCGGTCCGGGCCAAGAACCCGCCAAAAGCACTTTCGTGCGCGGACTCAACGGAGCGTCCTCTTTAGATTCCCTCAAATTGGTCGTTCCCGTAATCGGGAAACAGGTTCCCGCACCGAGACTAAAACCACTGCATGAATTGAAACAGAGATCTGGAGTGCTCCACTAAGTGGCGAGTTGTCCCGACGCCCGCAGCGCATCGACGGCGTCATGGCGGCTGGCCGCCTCGACCTGCCGCATCACGCGACGCAAGTGATTCTTCACCGTGAATTGCGACAGATTCAGATTCGCCGCGATTTCCTTATTGGTCAGCCCTTCGGCCACCAATCGAACTAATTGCAACTGCCGAGGAGTAAGAGTCTTCTGGCTGGCAGACTGTGCTTCAGCGGATCCCATTTTCTCGTATTTTTTTTTGCTCAGATATTGGATCAGAGACATACACAAGCTGGGCGGGCATGTAGCCTCTCCGCGCGCCGCAGCCCGAACCGCCGCGACAATCTCCGCGGCAGAGGCCTCTTTGAGCAAATAGCCGCAAATCCCTAGATGAACAGCCTTCAGAAAGATCTCAGCGTCGTCATTCATCCCGAACAAAAGCACTTTGATGCCATAGTCCTGATCGAGGAAATCTCCCAAAAAAGAGGCACAGGCTTCATTTTCGAACGAGTCCATCAAGACAACATCGCACCGTGAGGCGAATATCTCGTCCTTCACGGTTTCCGAGCTTCGGCTTACCCCCACGACGCTGATCTCTGTCCGCTTTCTCAAGAGGCGGGCCAAGGTGTCCCGTAGCAAGCGATTTTCCGCAAGTAGATAAACGCCAATTTCTGAGGACAACTTGGAGTTACCTCTGGCTATCATAGTTTCCCTCAATCTGTGTGTTCTCCCGAGAGGGCTAAGCCATGGTCCCAAGGGCTAAGAAGAGTGAACCACTTCGCTGGGCACAAAAAGTCTATGAACAATCCTGTTTAATGTCAACTAAGTTTGTAAATATCCACGAAGTACCCTGTCCGTGCAGTGAATTACTGCCAAATCTCCAGTCTTTTACCTAGAACGTCAAATAACCTCACTCGATTCAACGATTAGTCCTAGGGCTAATGGACGATGGCCCAAGCACTAATTGAGGACACAAAAGCCGATGGCTCTCAGCGCCTGGTAAAGTCCAAATGTGACTAGCCTCGCGACCCTTCTCACCAGGTGCTGAATTGACACCCCTTTGGCCCTTTCGTTTCCTGGCAAACCATAAATACTTGAACTCCAAAGGGGACGGCTATGGTTAAGACATTCCGTGTTCTCATGGCGAATCAGCCCAAGCTGATGAGGGAACTTCTTGTCGAGATGCTCGAAGAAGAATCCTGGATCCAGATTGTCGGCGAAGTAACGAAAGAAGCGGAAATTCGCGACCTCGTATTGAAGACTTCGCCCGACCTGCTGGTCGTTACCGCAGAAAAGCCCGGCAAGCGTCCGGCGATCTGCGACGAACTCCTCAGAGAATTCCCCACGTTGCGCATTATCGCCGTGGCAGCTCAAGAAAGTTACTCCGTGTGTTATTGGGCATCCCTGGATATTCACGCTGACGATATCGAACCCTCTGAACAGGGATTCCTCACTGCCGTGAAAACCGTCGCGGCAACCGTTAGCAAGGGAACCAACGTCAATTGAGGGAGGATAATAGAGTGTATAGAATCACGAAAACTTGCGCGCTAGTCCTTCCCACGATGGTCTTGTGCCTTGCTGTATCGTTGAAGGCGCAGGAGACGCAGCAACCACAAAAGCAACAGAACGCCTCCAAAACGCATTCTGACGACTACACCTCAGGCCGTCCGACAAAGCGAGAAATTTCGGCCCTCGAGAAAGAAAATTTGTCTCGTGTCGCCGCAGCTCCGTCCCAAATCAAGGAAGTACTGGTCAAGGAACCCGGGTTATTGGTCGAATTGAAGCGCTGGATTGCTAAAGACGCCAGTGATAACGGTCAAGTTGTGAACGACGAAGATCTTACGGACAACGCCGTTTTTGACAGACTGACTTCTGACATTGCGTTCCGCTCGGTCGCCACTCGCCTGGTGCAACGATACGGCTACCTTCTTCCCAGCGTAAATCCTGATTCGGAAATGGGAAAAGAGCAGGACCTTCTCACAAAAGAGCGCGTGCGCGTGCTTGTGCAACTCGAAGCACAGGAAGATGCGCAGTCGCCCAAGACTCAAAAGACGCAAACAAAAAAGACCAGAGCTCTGCAATGCGATCCTGACGAAGATAGTAGCTGCGCAGAGCAATACCCGTATGATCCTTCGAATCGCCAATATATCGACCCGAACCAAGAATTGCCTCAGAGAGAGGAAACTCCATTTTATCCCAACGAGGGGCAGCCGATCTCTTCCTCCCCTCAAATCCTGGAAGCCGAAGGAGGCATTCCAGAAGGTCAATTTGGAGCATCCTCCGAGGGTGAGGCTTTGTTCCGCAGCGCGTCCGGCTCTTACTCACAATCGCCCTCTTCCATGAATTTGAGCAATATGCAGTCCGAAGGCCAAATGTCTTCCGAGATGAGCCGGATGTTTGCGGAAGCTATGCGCCCTCGGTCAACTCAAGGTGCTCTTGACGATCAAGCTTATCCGATAAACGGAAGATCCGGAATGCAGGTGGATAACTACGCCCGCCGTACATCCCGGCTTGCTAGGGATCGTGAGCCCTTGCCCGGTGCGGTGGAACATCGGCCGAATCCCTATGCCGATATACCCTCTCTATATGATCTCTACGTCCAAGCCCCCGCTCGAGACAAGCCACCTCGAAGATTTGGCACCGACGTCTTTCGTGACGGAATGCGCAATTTCCGCGGCGTCCCCATGGATCTGCCAGTAGGTCCCGACTATGTTGTGGGCCCCGGCGACAGCCTTTCCATTGACCTATGGGGCGGAGTCTCCACAAAATTGACACGAACCGTTGACCGCGAAGGCCGCGTCACGCTTCCTGAGGCTGGACCCTTGCTCGTAACGGGTAAGTCGCTTGGCGAAGTGCAGGCAGCCGTTCAGCGGGCAATTGGCACCGAATACCGCGATACCTCCGCCGACGTTTCCGTTTCACGGCTCCGCACGATCCGCGTCTATATAGTTGGCGAAGTAGAAGAGCCCGGGGCGTACGACATAAGTTCGCTCTCAACAGCGCTTAACGCTCTCGTAGCCGCCGGCGGAGCTACTTCCCGCGGATCTCTGCGAAGCTTAAAACATATGCGCGGACGCCAGGAACTGGAGGAGATCGATGCCTACGACCTCCTTTTGCACGGAGTCACGCCGAACGCACAGAAGCTTGAAAACGGCGACACTCTACTGGTGCCGCCTCTCGGCCCGCAAGTCACCGTAACTGGTATGGTCAGGCGGCCGGCAATCTACGAATTGAATGGTGAAAAGACGGTCGAGGACACGCTTGAACTCGCTGGAGGCATTTTGCCTGCGGCAGCTTTGCAACATGTGGAAGTTCAGCGCCTCGAAGCTCACCAGAAACGCACCATGCTGAGCCTTGATCTTTCACCTGACAACCCCAACACGGCACAACTTACATCGTTCAAGATCCAGGATGGCGATGAGATCCATATCTTCCCGATCGCTCCGTACAATCAGGACACGATTTACTTGCAAGGGCACGTTCTCCGGCCTGGCCGGTATTCCTTCAAGGAAGGGATGAAACTTAGCGACGTTGTCGCGAGTTACAAGGACATCCTCCCAGAGCCGGCGGCGCACTATGCGGAGATCATCCGCCTGAATCCGCCTGATTTTCATCCCACGGTTGTGAGCTTTGATCTGGCCGCAGCGATGAAGGATCCATCGGCCGCGCCAGCGTTGGTGCCTCTAGATACGGTCAGGATTTTTAGCCGGTTTGATTTTGAGTCGGCCCCCACAGTCTCCGTTGCAGGAGAAGTGCGCTCCCCCGGCACGTATAAAACTTCCGGGCAACCGTCCTTGCGAGACGCGGTGTTTCTTGCAGGTGGTTTGACTCCCGAAGCGGCGTTGAACACGGCTCAACTCTTCCGCTTTAATTCCGATGGCACATCAGAAATCTTTAGCGTGAATCTTGGTGGAGCATTGAATGGAACTGCCGCCGACAACATATTGCTACAACCTCGGGACCGCCTCCTCATCCACAGGAACACGTCGCAGGTTGGACCCAATACCGTCGAAATTACCGGCCAGGTGGCCAAGCCCGGACGGTACCCCTACACAAGCAATATGCGCGCTGAGGACTTGATTCTCGCGGCTGGTGGACTAAAGCGAAGTGCCGACACCAACACCGCAGACTTGACGCGTTACGCGGCCTCTGGTGGTACCTCCGAACAGATGGAAATTTCCCTGGCTGCGTTATCGAACGGCAACGCCACTGAAGACGTGCCGCTTCGCAGTGGCGATGTCTTGGCAATCCGCGAGATTCCAGGATGGAACGATATTGGCGCGACTGTAAAAGTGGGTGGAGAGGTTACGCATCCCTCCACCTATGGCATCCAACCTGGCGAACGTTTGAGCGCTGTCCTCGAGCGAGCGGGTGGTTACACGAAGCAAGCATATCCCTACGGCGCGATACTCATGCGTCGCGAAGTGAGAGAAATGGAAGCCAGAAACCAGCAGGAACTGATTAACCGTATGCGCCAGGAGCGGTTGCAGCTTAAGGATCTTCCCGAAGGGAACCAGGACCAGATCAACGCGAAAAAGAATGCGCTGGCGCAAACCGACTCAACCTTGAATCAGCTCACCACGAATCCACCCATCGGCCGCGTTGTGATTCATATTTCTTCTGACGTCAAGCAATGGAAAGGTACCACTGCAGACATCGCTCTGCGGGACGGCGATGAGTTGATTGTTCCGAAAAAAGCCAGTGTCGTCATCGTCAACGGTCAGGTATTTAACCCCACGGCGATCACCGCGCAATCGAGCAAGTCTGCGAGTTGGTACTTGAGCCAAGCCGGCGGATTGACACCCATCGCCGACAAAAAGGCGGTTTTCGTGATTCGTGCGGATGGCTCCGTTCTCGCCGCCAGAAATAACGGTGGAGGGTGGTGGATGGGCGATCCTTTGAAGTCCACGCTCCGGCCAGGCGATGTCGTCGTTGTTCCTGAAAAAACCCCCAAGGTTGGAGGAGCGAATTGGACCACGGTTATGCAAACAGCACAGGTCGCCTCCTCGGTTGCTTTAGCGGTCGCATACATTCACCCATAGGGAAAGCGGGTATGAGAGAGGAGTGGTTTCAAACAAGAACAATGGCTGATGGCGAAGTGATCGAATGCAACAGCGACCGAAAGGCGCGCCGACTGGACCCTGCTCCGTGGTCCCTACAAAGAAAGGGAAGACTTCCATGGCGTCGCGGTGGCTCCACGCTTCTGCCGGCCTGAGTGTACTGATGCTGCTGAGCGCTAACTTTTTGTCGGTCTGCAGAGCACAAACTGCGGCTCCGGCTGTTGATCCAACGTCACAGGAGGGGAAGCAAGTGGGCCAGCCAGCGACAACGGGACAGACCCCAAGAACCAACAGCAATCCTCCCGGTTGGACCGCGCCCGCCCCCGATTACAGCACAAATATCAATTGGGGCATATTCAAACGGATTGCCAAGGATCAGGCAGACATCTGGACGTTCCCGCGCCATCTCACCTGGGAGGATGCCGACATCATCGTTCCGTTCGGCATGGCTCTGGGAGCGACACTGCCAACCGATTCGGATTTCAGCAGAGGTCTGTCAAATTCGCCTTCGCGATTGAAGAACAGCGTGAATCTTTCCAACTATGGAATCGGCGCCATGGCTGGCATGACCGGGGCTCTATATGTTTGGGGACAGTTCACACACGACGACCACAAGAAAGAAGCCGGATTTCTGTCTGGGGAGGCTGCCCTCAATAGTGTCATTATTGCCGAGGCATTAAAGTACGCGTTCGGTCGCACGCGGCCGCTCGATCAGCCACAATATGCGGGTGATTTCTGGCATGGTGGCTCATCCATGCCGTCGGAACACGCTGCCGTGGCTTGGGCTATCGCCAGTGTTATCTCGCACGAATATCCTGGGCCCATTCCCTCGTTCTTGGCTTACGGGTTAGCTTCCTCGATCAGCATGGCTCGCATAACCGGCAAGCAGCATTTTCCTTCCGATGTGCTGGTTGGCAGCGTAATCGGCTGGTACGTCGGGAAACAGGCGTACCGCAAACATCACGATCCCGAATTGGGCGGCGACGAATGGCAAAGCTATGGCGAGTTTCAGGGCCACGGAACCACCAGCCACACCAGCAGTCTCGGCACCACCTTCGTGCCGCTCAGCAGTTGGATTTATCCTGCAATGCAACGGCTGATTGCTCTTGGCTATATCCAATCGCAATTTATGGATATGCGGCCGTGGACTCGCCAGGAGTGCGCAAAAATGGTCGAAGAAGCCGGCGAGCGCGTCACTTCCGCAATAAATGTGACCGACGAGGTGAACGATCTTTATACCGTTCTGTCCAGGGAATTTGCCGCGGACTCTGAACGCATTGGCGGAAGCAGTTCAGAAGAAACTTCCGCGCGCGTCGAGTCCGCATACACCCGTGTGACGGGAATCTCCGGAGCGCCACTGAACGACAGCTACCATTCCGGCCAGACAATTGTCGACGACTTTGGGCGCCCGTACGCCGAAGGGGCCAATGCCATCACCGGTGGCTCCGCTTGGGCTACGCAGGGAAGATTCGCCCTTTACGTTAGTGGCGAATATGAGTACGCGCCGTCGTCTCCCAGTTATTCCGCCGCTGTCAACAATGCTATCGCGCACATGGACAATAATCCTGTACAGCCCGGCGCATTTCCCGGAACCAGTCAGTTCCGGCTCATGGACACATATGTTTCTTCCAACCAGGACAATTGGATCTTTTCGTTCGGCAAACAAAGTTTGTGGTGGTCGCCAGATTACAGCAACGCTTTCCTGATGAGCGACAATGCCGCGCCCATTTACATGTTCCGCGTTACAAGAGAAGCTCCCTTCGAAATCCCCTTGCTTTCCCGATTACTCGGCCCGATGAAGATCGATCTATTCTTTGGCAAGCTGTCCGGAAACGAATTTCCGGCTCGCCCTCTAATCCATGGCGAAAAATTCACTTTTAAACCGGTGCCCAACCTCGAATTCGGTTTCAGCCGAACCGCCGAAATGGCTGGCGCCTACGACCCGTATAATGGAGTCAATCGCGCCACCACCCTCAAAGCCATTGAGCGCAGTTACTTCACTCTTACAAATAGCGATCTTTTCCAGCCGGGCCAACCCAACCCAGGAAAACGCATGGGCGGCTTTGATCTCAATTATCGAGTTCCCTATCTCCGCAACTGGCTGACCATTTACACCGATTCTTTCACCACCGATAACGTATCGCCCTTCGCGGATCTGGAGCGAGCCGCATTTGCGCCGGGAATTTACCTGACGCATTTTCCCAAGCTATCGAAACTGGACCTGCGCGTCGAAGCGTCCTACACGGACACTCCAAAGGTACACTTCTTTCCCAATTGTGTTTCAAACTGTCCGCCACCCGCTGCTTACGGACAGTTTAATTACTATGACAGCTTTTATCACGACCTCTACACGAACTACGGTTACATCATAGGGAGTTGGGTGGGCAGGGAAGGGCACGGCTACCAAGCTTGGACCACGTATCACGCCAGCGCCCGCAATTGGATCCAGTTCGCCTATCGTCATGCTGACGTGGCCAGTGACTTCATTCCGGGCGGCGGCAATATTAATGATGCGTCCGTTAGCGTAAATTGGTGGGTGCGAAACAATCTGAATGCTACGGGGTTACTCCAGTGGGAAAGGTGGAACTATCCACTTTTAGCCCCAAGCCCTCAAACAAACTGGACCACTTCCCTGGGCGTGAATTTTTATCCCCAGGATCTCCGGTTGCCGCTTCACGCCAGGCAATCAGGGCAGGATTGAGTTGCGGTGATTGAGCGAGGACGCGAACGAATGAGTGGAATAGGAGTAAAACATAGCCCGGAACTGCCAGATCCTGAAGTCCTCGATCCGGTTCTAATCGAACAGCGGGAATTGGCCGCTGCGCGCGAACGCCAGGCGGAGCGCATGCGTTTGCTCTGGGACCATCGTCAACTCCTCCTGAAATCGGCAGGTGTGGGCCTCATATTCTTCACTCTCGTCGCGTTTTTGATTCCGAACTCGTACACGTCGATTGCCCAGCTGATGCCACCCGACGGACAGTCCTCCTCTGCTTTGGCTATGATGTCCGCTTTGCTCGGAAAATCGGGAGCGGGTTTTGCTGGACTTACAGGTGATTTACTTGGCTTAAAAAGTTCCGGTGCAGTATTCATCGGCGTTTTGAGGAGCGAGACCTCACAGGATCGCATCATCCAGCAATTCGATTTGAAGAAGTTGTATCGCACGCGATTGATCGCGGATGCTAGGAAGAAACTCGATCAAAACACCACAATCTCCGAGGACCGAAAAAGCGGAATAATAACCATTAGCGTCACGGATCGCAGTCCGCAACGGGCCGCGGCGATGGCGAATGCCTACGTAGACGAGTTAAATACTTTGGTGGCCGAGTTGTCCACTTCAGCCGCCCACCGCGAACGAGTTTTCTTAGAAGAACGCCTCAAAGTTGCCAAGGTGGACCTCGATGACGCGTCGAACCAATTGGCTCAGTTTTCTAGCAAAAACAACACGTTGGACATGCAAACTGAGGGCAAGGCAGTGTTGGAAGCCGCCAGCACTCTCGCTGGTGAGCTGATCGCCGCGGAGTCACAACTACAGGGCCTTCGTCAGATCTACACCGATAATAACCCGAGAGTGCGGGCGTTGAACGGCCGAGTACAAGAACTTCAGAAGCAAATGGAAAAATTCGGCGGCACGCAACAGAATCCCTCTGGTAATCCCATTCAGCCCCTTAATGCAGCGTCTTCGCAAACGGACGATCCTTCCCTGCGGACTGATTCGCCGTTCCCCACAATGCGCAACCTCCCATTACTCGGAGCAAAATATGCCGATTTTTACCGGCGCGCTAAGATTCAGGAAACCGTTTTCGAGTTGTTAACCGAACAGTATGAATTGGCAAAGGTGCAAGAGGCGAAGGAAACGCCCAGTGTAAAGGTGTTGGACCCCGCTAGAGTTCCTGAGCGTAAGTCCTTTCCTCCGCGCTTATTGGTCATGCTACTCGGAACACTCTTTGCATTCGCTGTAGTTTCGATCTGGGTGGTCTATTCAAAGGGATGGTCGGAAATCGATACCGCAGATCCGCGCAAGGCTTTCGCATTGGAAGTAGCGGCCACGATTCGAGCGAATGCACCGTGGGCAACCCAAAATGGAGACGCGCCACATTCATGGCCGCAAAAAATTTGGAGCCGACTCAGGAGTCCACGCCCGCCAAGCGACGGGCCGTCCGTTCCCTGAATCGACCTAAGGTCTTTTGAACTAATGGGTTAGGTCGCATATTGTCCTGTAAGCGACGGGGCGGAGCTGTATTGTTAGGGAATTCCGGGAGGACGGAAGTGCAACCTTACGACCAACGGCTCGAAGAAACGGTCAGCCAACCTCATTGGTATGTCGTCTACACTTTCCCAAATCAAGAGAAAAAGGTGGCTGCAGAGATTGGTCGACGATCAGTAGAGTTTTACCTGCCGCTTTACAGCTTTGTGCGCCGTCGGAAGGATCGGCGTGTCAAGATCGAGTTGCCTCTCTTTCCCGGCTATATTTTCGTTCATCTTGCGCTCAGTGATCGTCTCCGAGTGCTTCAAGTAGGTGGTGTGGTTCGATTGGTGGGCTTCAGTAGTTGCGCTACGCCTGTCCCCGATATTGAGATCACTCGCATTCGCGATATTCTTAATCAGGGATTGCCTACCGATCCGCATCGCTATCTGGCCACTGGCCAGCGTGTTCGAGTTAAGTACGGCCCTTTGGTGGGTTTAGAGGGATTTATTGTCAGAAGGAAGAAAAGAACCCGATTCGTCGTCATTATCGAATCGATACGCCGGGCCATTTCCGTGGAAGTCGGAGAACTCGAACTGGAGGCTATCGCTCCTCGGTCTCGTGAAAACTCGTTAGTTTGCGCACATGGCTGACGATTCAACAAGAAGCAATTCGCATTTGGTACGCGGTCGATTGCTTGCGCGAAATGTGTTTTGGAGCGTTCTTGGGACTGGAGCGCCGCTATTGGTGGCAGTTCCGATCGTTCCGGTTCTAATCCGAAGAATGGGCACGGACCGATTCGGTGTGCTAACTCTTGCTTGGG
This sequence comes from Candidatus Acidiferrales bacterium, assembly GCA_963709705.1. Classification (GTDB taxonomy): domain Bacteria; phylum Acidobacteriota; class Terriglobia; order Acidiferrales; family UBA7541; genus Acidiferrum. Next base: position 1,532,628 of record CAVPXU010000005.1, on the reverse strand, counting down.
CAGTTATTGGATATGCCAGCTTGTTCGACCTAGGACTCGGTCGTGCACTGACTCAGGTAGTCGCGAAAAAGCTGGGCGCCGGGGAAGACAACGAAGTTCCGACAGTCGTGTGGACGTCGCTTCTCCTAATGCTCATCCTCAGCATACTTGGCGCTCTGATTGTCTCAGCGATCTCACCCTGGCTGGTACATCACATCTTTAAGATTCCCGCTACACTCCAGGCAGAGACGCTGAGTTCGTTTTATATCTTGGCGCTGTCACTACCGGTTGTCATCACAAGTACCGGTCTGCGCGGTCTACTGGAGGCACACCAGCGTTTCGACCTCGTTACCAGTCTGCGCATCCCGATCGGTGTATTCACTTTTGTCGGCCCTGTGTTGGTCCTGCCCTTTACCCGTAATCTTGTGGCAGTAATTGGTGTATTGGTCGCAGGCCGGCTAATCACATGCGCAGTCAACTTTTTGCTTTGTATCCGTGTCGTGCCTGAATTATCTCGCCGTGTCGCTTGGCATGGCCCATCCGCAAGTTCCTTGTTGCAGTTTGGCGGGTGGATGACTGTGACAAACATTGTTGGCCCGCTGATGGTGACGTTGGATCGCTTCGTGATCGCAGCGTTGATTTCGGTGACCGCCGTCGCGTATTACGCGACGCCCTATGAGCTTATAACTAAATTATTGCTTCTTCCGACTGCACTGGTGGGAGTGATGTTTCCGGCTTTCTCCGTCAGTTACTTCAACGACAAAAGCCACGCGGCCATGCTTTATGCACGCAGCGTGAAATTTGTATTTTTGGCGCTGTTTCCCATAGTTCTGATGACAATCGCACTAGCGTCAAGTGGATTAACGCTTTGGCTTGGCCCAGACTTCGCTCGGCATAGCACCCGCGTAGTGCAATGGCTAGCGCTCGGTGTACTTACGAACAGCTTGGCCCTGGTACCACTATCGTTTATTCAAGGAGTGGGACGCCCAGATCTAACAGCAAAACTTCATCTAATCGAATTGCCTTTCTATCTTGTCGGACTTTTTTGGCTGATTCGCATGGATGGCATTGAGGGCGCAGCGATCGCTTGGAGCGCCAGAACGACGTTGGATGCATTTATGCTCTTTTTTGTAACAAGTCATATTTCCAGCGTATCCTCGCCGATGTCCCGAAAAACAAAGATATTACTGGCAGCGGCGCTTTTGACGCTGATCCTCGCAATTCCTCCTGTGGGCTTAATTCTAAGGACCACCTTCCTTTTCGTGGCCATTCTGAGCTTTGCGTTTGCGGCATGGTTCCTTATTCTTACTCCAGAAGAGCGGTCTCTCGCCCAACGACTAACGGTTTGGTAAATGACGACCACTATGACTGAAGTAAAGCCGCCGGAACAGGGCATAGAAGAGATGCGGACGATGCGGACGCGCCCCTTGCCAAACTGCTACCTATGCGGTACTCCGGGTGAGCCTCTGTACGAGAACATCTCTGACAAACTGTTTGGGGCTCCGGGAAAGTGGACCTTAAAGCGTTGCCTTAATACCAAGTGCTCATTAATTTGGCTCGACCCAATGCCTTTGGAAGAAGACATCGCGATTGCATACCAAACCTATTACACTCATGGGCCGAAACCGACGCAACCTCGCCCGACACTGGAAAAAGTGCTCGCCGTTTACAGGAAAAGTGTCAAAGCATTGTTTTCGGCCTTAGATCCTCTGCGTCGCGGCCGCGAGAATTTGGACCTCATGTTCCTGGCTGAAGAGGCTCCCGGCAGAGTTTTAGAAGTTGGCTGTGGGAGCGCTGCCCGGCTTGCAAAGCTGAGAGATTTGGGTTGGCAAGTGTTCGGTCAGGATGTTGATCCACGAGCTGCAGCCGCTGCACGAGATATATTTCAACTTGACGTTCACCTGGGTCCTCTTGCGGAGGCCGATTTTCCAGAAGAATTTTTCGACTTTTTGATTCTGAACCATGTGATTGAGCATGTCCATGACCCGGTTCTATTACTCGTTCAATGCCGGCGCCTTTTAAAGAAAGGCGGGCAGCTGATTCTTGTGACTCCTAACTCTAAAAGTATTGGACACCGATGGTTTGGCGTGAACTGGAGGGGCCTCGAACCACCAAGGCATATCTTTATTTTTTCTCCGGCAACACTTCCGGTGATTGCAGGCAGGTCTGGGTTTTCTGTTTTGCGTTCGTGGACGACTTCTGTTAATGCGCACGTCTTTTCTGACGGAAGCTTGCTAGTCCGTCATGAAGGCAGTACTTTTTCATTTAGTTTCAGGATGTTTCGAGCCATCTATCGCACCGCTTATTTGTATTGTTCGAGTGCGGCGACCATTCTTAAACCGAACGTCGGCGAAGAGTGTGTGCTGAAGCTGGAGAGTTGAGTCACGAGATGCCCATTCGCGAAGAGGATCCCAGCTCAAGTACTCGGGAGTCGGGCGTCCCGCCTGAGAAAGTCGTGAGCGCAGGAGTAGGCATTGATTCCGTTCAGGCACTGCCGGAGCCCCGGAATGTATGCGCCGTCGTTGTCAGTTATTGCCCTCAGGGAGGACTGGTAGAGCATTTACATGGGATCGAGGCGCAAGTTGGTCGACTGGTGGTCGTGGACAACGGTTCGTCTGAATTCTGCCGGGCACAGCTGAAACAACTATCAAATGTCCACTCGATCCTGAATTCTCAAAATGAGGGCGTGGCCCGGGCACTGAACCAGGGGGTTCAATGGGCAGCTAGTCAAGGGTTTCACTGGATCTTGACTTTGGATCAAGACACCGTTGTCGACAGTGACATGGTGAATTCTTTGTGCGCGGCATTTCAGGATATCCCCGATCCATTGAGTGTGGCCATAATCGGGGCGAATTACATGGATGCGACAACTCGCGAACCCTTTTTGTCGCTAAACGAGAATATAGGCACTTCTTGGTTGGAAGTTAAGACGACGATTACCTCGGGCAGCCTAATTTCTCTATCGGCTCTTCATAAGATCGGCCCATTCCGAGAGGAATTCTTCATCGATTCTGTAGACTTCGAATATTGTCTTCGGGCGCGTTCTAAGGGCTTTCGTGTTGTTATGACTCGAAAGCCTTTGATGAGGCACGGTATCGGAAATTCCACCACGCATCAACTGCCCTGGAAGGTCACAAGTACGTCGAATCACTCCCCAATCCGTCGGTATTTCATGACGCGAAACCAATTGGCACTCGCGAAGGAATATCTTTGGACTGAACCCCGATGGGCGCTCTCGATGCTCTATCGACAGTTCAAGGCGACCGTGCTGATGTGTTTCTTTGAAAAGAACGTTCCACTTAAACTTAAATTCACGCTGCTTGGTATCCTGGACGGTGTTGTATCTAATTTCAGCCGAATTCCAAAACTATGAGTGTCGATGCTCCCCGCCCATTGGTATACATCATTCTTGTTAACTGGAATAACTGGAAGGACACGAGCCAGTGTTTGGTTTCGTTGGGTGGCCTCGATTATCCCGACTACAGAGTTTTGCTGTTGGATAACGGATCGGTGGATGGGTCCGTGCAACGAATTCGAGAGAGTTTCCCGGAAGTCGAAACCGTTGAGCTTGGTGCCAATCTCGGTTTTGCTAAGGGAAATAATGTCGGAATCCGCGTTGCCTTGGAGCGTGGAGCGGAGTTTGTTTGGCTTCTGAACAACGATACAACTGTGAATTCGCTGACGTTAAGAGCATTGTTGACAACCGCTGAACGCGATCCGCGTGTTGGGGCCGTCGGTTCCGCCATTTACTCCTTTACGCAACGCGAAAGACTTCAGGTATGGGGCGGCGGGCACATCGACTTTTTGCTTGGTCGTTCTGTCTGCTTCCCGCGCAATGTGGGCGATGAACGCGTTCAATACATAACCGGCGCAAGTTTGTTTCTCCGCCGACAAGCCGTTGAACAAGTGGGTCTGCTTGACGAAGAGTTCTTTATGTATTGGGAGGACGCCGACTACTGTTTTCGGCTGAGGCGCTCTGGTTGGCGCTTGGCTGTCGCTGCGGACTCCAAGGTTTGGCATAGAGAACAAGGCTCGGTTGGCAAAAAGAGCGTGCTCATGGACGCTTACTTCAATCGATCGGCCGTACACTTCTTCAGAAAATATGCCACCGTGCCACTGGTGCCGATCTGGCTTAGCCTTACTCAGCGCTTTGCCAGGTGGTTACTCGCTGGCGATCTGGATAGGGTCGGAGCTGTATGGGCGGCTCTCAGGAAGCCGGAAATTGTCTCTGCCCGTTCTTTTTGATGCATTGACACAAGGAGCGATTGGATGGCGATTCCGATATTCGGCGCGATGTTCATTCCCGTTGCGCTTTTTGTCTTCTTCTTGCGTCCGCAGTACCTTGTGTCTCTGATGATTGTGGCGTCGGTTTTCGCTGGAGCCTCGGTCCTGGACCTCTCCTTTGGAGACTCGGTTTTTGGACTGCAACCGTACTATTTTGTGGCAGCTCTTCTCGCGGTTCGGGCAGTCCCTTTTTTGCTAGCCCAACGTCACGCCGGACGCTGCTTGGAACCGGCCTTACATAGGATTCAAACTTCCCTAGTATATTTCTGGATATGGGCCACGGCATCTGCGTTTCTATTCCCAGTTATCTTCAGTGGCGTTAGGGTGATTGATCCGCGGTTGGGCATCGAGGATGTTCTTGCCGCTATGGGTTTGGAGGGCGAAGGCAGTCCATTGCACTGGAGTCTCGGGAATCTCGGGCAAGCTGTATACATGTCCCTTAGTCTTATTGCGCTTCTCTATGTCCTAAAATGCGCGGACCACGGCAACAGCCGTCAGGCGCTGAAAGCGCTTCGGGCTGCACTCATGATTGTCGCGGTGATAGCCTTACTCCAGAGTCTGGCAGCTTGGCGGGGTTGGGATTTCCCCTACGATTTTTTCAACAATAATCCGGCCTATGCCCAAAACTACGATGCATCCTTTGAGGATATCCGGCGTGTGAATGCGACATTCACAGAAGCTTCTTATGCAGGAGGTTTTCTAGCCGCTGGCGCCTTGGGATTGTTGGCGGCCCGCTTAAGCGGGGGACCGGGTAATATCATCATGATTTTCGCCGTGATCGTCGGTCTCATTCTAACAACCGCGACGACGGGGTATGCGGTATTTTTGATCGGTGGCGTTCTATTATTCTTCTACTTACGAAAAGGGAGCGAGCGCAAGAAATCCTCGAGAAATATCGTCTGGAAATCAATTCTCGCTGCACTCCTGGTTACGGGGATAATGGTTGGGCTCCTCATTGCCGTTCCGCCTCTCAAGCAAGCCGTTCTGGAAACGACAGTAAATAAAGTCGATACCATCTCGTTTGGGGCCCGAGCCGCCCTGGACGCATACACGATTAGGTTGCTATTCGAGACTTATGGTGTTGGAGTTGGACTGGGTAGTAACCGGCCAGCTACTCTTGGTGCGTATCTGTTGGGCAACATAGGAGTGATCGGTACAGCCCTGTTTGTTCTGTATATCTCGCGGTTGCTTTCGAAGCTCGTTGGAGCTTCTCGTCAGCCAGGGGCTGGTTCCTATGTCATGGTCACTTGGATGTTGGCGGGAATCTTGATTGCACAGATGATAGCGCTCCCGGACCTGAGTTGGCCCCCTCTATGGGCTTTGCTGATCCTGGCCACGGGCATGCTCGCATCGCAGTCTGCTACCTCAAGCTCGGCTCGCAAAGTCAGTGTTGTGGCGCCGGTAAAACATCCGCCTTCCGCGAATCCGGAGCCAGCGTAAAGTTTCTCAGATCACATGCGCATCGCGATTAACACGCTCGGGATGAAGCGAAAGCTTCATGGTGTAGGCAACTACATCAAAAATTTGGTTTGTGCTCTATCGGAGGCTGATAGAGAAAACCAATACCTTGTTTTTGCCTCTTCTGAAAACGTCGGCCATCTGAAAGAATTGGGTGAAAATTTTCGCATCGAACTGGCCCCGAACAACCCCGTCCTGCGAGTCGCTTGGGAGCAAGCAATACTCCCTTTAAAGTTGAAGCACGGCAAGATTGATGTCTACCACGGACCGGCTTTTGCAGCACCTCTACTGAAAACGTGTTCCCATGTCGTTTCCATCCACGATATGACTGTTCATCTTTTTCCCGAACAGCATTCCTTGCACACGCGTTGGTACTTGCGAGCACTGGTGCCGGCGATGCTTAGAGCCAGCGATGGAATCATCACCGTTTCCGAAAGCGCCAAGGCAGACATTTTGAAGTTCGGAAAAGTAAAGGATGACAATGTTTACGTGATCCCACTAGGAGTGGGAGAAAGGTTCCAGCAAATTCGGGATGAACACCGCCTTTCGATGATTCGGAAGAAATATGCTTTAGAAAGAGACTTTATTCTTTTTGTGGGCATGATAGAACCGCGGAAAAATCTCGGGAACTTGGTTGATGCGTTTCTCAGCGATTCCTTGCCTCAGGTCTGCGACTTGGTTTTGGCAGGCAGCTTCGGCTGGGGGTATACAGAATTGCTCCGGAAAATCGGAGCTGCGAATGACAAGAGGTCCATCCGAATGTTGGGCTATGTAGAGGACACTGACCTACCCGCTCTTTATAGCGCCGCCACCGCATTTGTGTATCCTTCGTTCTACGAAGGATTTGGCCTGCCTATATTGGAGGCGATGGCCTGCGGCACTCCCGTGATTACTTCTTCTGTCTCTTCGCTTCCTGAAGTGGCGGGCGACGCAGCGCTCTTAGTTGATCCGGCCGACGCGAAAGCGCTTGCCTCTGCGTTGCAGCGAGTAGTCATGGACAGTTCCCTACGCCAGGACCTTTCGAGGAGGGGGCAGCAAAGAAGCGGCCTTTTCACTTGGCGCCAATCCGCCGAAAAAACGCTGGCAGTATATGGGCGAATCGCTCGTGCGGGCACATTCAACAATGATCGCGACGTGCTTGGCAATCGGTCGCGCAACCAAACCAAGGTGGAGGGAGACCTGCCGGTCGTCCGGAGTTCAACGTGAGTATCTGTGGGCGAACGCAACGATATCTTAGATTCGCAAAGGGATGTCCTGATTCTCATAATGGAGAGTGCGTTTTTAGGATCTTTTCCTTTATATTAGGCATGAGGAATGGGACGCCTCCAGGGCCGAAAGCGCGTCGGACTAATACAGTAGGCAATCGAATAGACGCTGCCAGGAAACCGTCGCAGCCTAGACAAGCACCTATACCCGCAGTTGATCTTTTGAATTGTTTTGGGCTAGAAACTTTGTCGCCCGCCGGGTTGGAACTTGAGCATGGCCTTTGATACTGTTGAGGTTAGACGGCAGGTAAGTAGTCAATTAGGAGATGAATCCGCTTTGGTCACGGGCAATCAGCCGCGTCAGCTTTCAGTTTTGCATATTGGCAAGTTTTATCCTCCGCATCGGGGTGGCGTGGAGACTCACCTGCATCATCTTGTCTCCTACCAGACTTCACGCATGTCCGTGGAAGTTGTCGTGGCGAATGACCGGGCCGCGACCGAAACCGAAGTGATAGACGGTGCCAAGATTACTCGTGTTGCTTCCTATGGCACCGTAGCTTCGCTCCCTATTTGCCCGTCGCTGCCCTGGAAGTTGACCGGACACAAGGAATCCATCGTGCATTTGCATGTCCCGAATCCTTGGGCCGCTCAGTCCTACCTGATGAGCGGGCATAATGGCAAACTTGTCATCACACATCACGCGGATACTTTGGGAAGACGAAGCCTGCGAAAGTTTGTTGATCCATTTGTGCGCCGGGCGATGGATCGTGCGGAAGCCATCATTGTCACGTCCAAGCGTTATCTGGAGAGCTCGGACGAGCTGTGCGATTATCGCGGAAAATGTCGTGTCGTTCCCTTGGGCATCGATGGTGAACCGTTCAAAGCCGAAGTTCCCGACCAGGTTCGCGCCATTCAGCAAAAGTATGGACCGCGCCTGATCGTCGCCGTAGGCCGCTTGGTTTCCTACAAAGGGTTTGAATATCTTTTGCAAGCCATGCAGAACATCGACGCAACGGTTCTCTTGATCGGCAGCGGCCCGGCGCAAAGCGATCTGGAATCCGCGATACACAGATTTGGTGTGGCCAACAAAGCGCATTTACTTGGCCCCGTGGAAGATCTCGTGCCCTATTACAAGGCGTCAACCATGCTGGTACTGCCTTCCGTTTCGAGAGCGGAGTCTTTCGGCATGGTGCAACTCGAAGCCATGGCCGCGGGCCTGCCGGTCATCAATACTTTGATCGACTCGGGGGTGCCGGAAGTTTCGCTGGACGGCATAACAGGCATCACGGTTCCTCCGAAGGATCCTGGCGCACTCACGCAGGCGATTCGCACGCTGCTCGATGATCCAGAGACCTGCGCAAAATATGGACAAGCCGGATCGCTGCGTGCGCAACAGGAATATTCCGCCAGGCGCATGGCGGAAAGCACCTTCGAAGTATACGAATCCATCTTGTAAATCGGCCCGTTTCAGCTAAAGTGTAGTTTGAGTCCCGGCGGTTCTGCGATCGCCCCCTGGCTGTCTTCCTTAGTAATTGTTTGAACATTACTAGGCCTTGTCACAGAACTCAATTCCCAAAGCAGTTATAATATGTCTCTCTGAGTCACGGATTGCCGACTCTGAAAGAAGAAGGAAACCGTGTCCCCACTGTTCATCCTGCTCTTTTGCGCTGCTTTATTCCTTTCAGCTGTCCTGACGAAATATGTGCGTGATCTGGCGCACGCCCGTGGCTGGCTCGAGTGCCCAGCACTCGACCGTCATGTTCACACGATTCCGCTTCCCAGGATCGGTGGCGTGGCTATTTTCGGGTCTTTCACGATAGTGATCGCAGGCGCGCTTCTGGTAGCGCGTTGGACGAATTCTTCGATCTTGCCGTGGGCGCCGGTGGCGAAATTGCTCGGTCCTGCCTTAATTGTTTTCCTTCTCGGGCTTTATGACGATCTGCGCGGCGCCAGCCCCACCATCAAGTTTCTCGTGCAAGCTATGGCCGCCAGCTTGCTCTATCTCGGTGGCTACGGCGTTCATCATTTTGACCTCGTCTTGTCCGGGCATGTCCTCCAGTCTTTCATAGGGCTTCCGCTAACGATTTTGTGGGTTTTGCTTGTCACCAACGCCTTTAACTTGATTGATGGTCTCGACGGTCTGGCCGCCGGCTCCGCTTTATTCTCAACGGTCGTCATCTTCGCGCTGACTTTATTCGCACCAAACACCATGGTCAGCGTAGTTGCAATCGTCTTGGCCGGAGTAATCCTGGGGTTCCTGCGATTCAACTTCCATCCAGCATCGATATTTTTGGGCGATTCCGGCAGCTTGTTTATCGGATTCGTCATCAGCGCCCTCGCAATCGCCAGCTCGCAGAAGGCGCCGACGATCGTGGCGATCTCCATCCCCCTGGTCTCGCTGGGATTTCCGATTCTGGATGTTGTTTTGGCCGTTGGCCGCAGATTTCTTGGCGGTAAGCCGCTCTTCCGGGGTGACCGCGATCACATACATCACAAATTACTGAAGCGTGGCTTGTCCCAGCGTGAAGCAGTTCTGCTTTTATACGCAGTGACCGCCGGTTTCGGTTTTATGAGCCTGGTTCTGCTCCATCGCTCCGCAGAGATCGCGCTGATCCTCGCGCTGACGGGCACAGCCGTCTTGGTTGGCGTCCAGCAACTGCGCTATGACGAGTTTGGGGAAATGCTATCGATATTGCAGCGCGCCACGCGACGTCGGCAAATCGTCGCGAATCATGTCGCTGTCCGGCGTGCCACGGAAACTCTCGACAGCTGCAATGAATTTCGCGCGATTTGTCGTGTACTTCAGGAAACGCTTCAGCCAGTGGGATTCGATGGCATCCGCTTTCAGATGTTGCACCCAAACGGTTTCACTGCGGAATCATTCGTGCCTCTGAATTATGAACCCGACGGGAAATTGGTATTGTCGTGGTGTGACCGTGGACTCGACGATGCGCCGTGGGAATTGCGGCTTGAGTTGGTCGCGCCCTCTCACGAGCGCTGGGGCTATCTTTCGCTGATTCGTTTGTCCGGTGGCGTGCCAATGAGTTTGGACGTCAATGTTCTTGCCGGTCACTTCCGCGCTGCCCTTTCCAAGGCGGTCAAAAGAGCCTGCGACCGCATGTATCCAATTTCAGACGACGCTCAGCATCATCCTGAAACGCTTTCGCGCACGATCGCCGCTGGTTCAAACTCCGATTAAATCCGCTCTCCCTTTCCTCGCGTCTTCGGCAACTTTACGCTGTACCTCGGTCTCATGCGCGTCCACAACGGCGATTGCCGCCATATTCACTATTTCTTCGACTTCCGCATCCCACTGCAGCACGTGCACTGGCTTTGACATCCCCATCAGAATCGGCCCAATCGTCTCTGCCCCGCCAATTCTCCGCAACAACTTGTAGCAGGTGTTTGCTGAAGTAAGATCCGGAAAAACCAGCACGTTTGCGCCGCCTTTCAGCTTAGAGAATGGGTATGCTTCTTCGATGATTTCCGGCGCGATAGCCGTATCTGCCATCATCTCCCCGTCAATCATCAATTCCGGGTCCGCATCCTTCACCAGCTGCACCGCCCGCTGCACCTTCGCTGCCAACGGATGTTTTGTGCTGCCAAAGTTAGAGAATGACAGCATGGCCACCCGTGGCGTCACGTCGAAGCGCTTTGCCGTCTGCGCTGCACAGAGCGCAATTTCCGCCAGGTCCTCGGCGCTCGGTTCGATGTTCACTGTGCAATCCGCCAGAAAATACATGTCGCCACGTCGCGTCACTACCACATAGAGTCCCGAAACGCGGTGCAGCCCCGGCCGCGGTTTAATCACCTGCAGTGCCGGACGGATCGTGTCGGGAAAATGTTTATCAACTCCTCCCAACAGCGCGTCTGCTTCGCCAAGTTTCACCATCAGCGCGCCAAACAGCGTGCGGTTGTTGATCAGTTCATGTGCTTCCGAGAGTGTCACACCGTGTCTTTGCCTTAATTCGTATAAGGCCTGGACGAACTCTTCTCGTTTCGGCCAAGCTTGCGGATATATTACCTTGATTTTGTCGAGCGCCACCGACAGATCATTGGCCTTGGCCTGGATGACCTTTTCGTCGCCCAGCAATATCGGCTGCGCGATGTTTTCTTCTATCAGGATGTGTGCAGCGCGCAATACCCGCTCACTGTCGCCTTCAGGAAACACCACGCGCCGCGGTCGTGCCGCCGCTTTCCGGATAATCGTGCGCATCACTTCGTGCGCCTTCCCCAGCAGTCTTTCCAGCCGCTCGCGATATTCCCCCAGATCAACGGGCGTTTGTGCGACCCCCGTCGCCATCGCCGCTCTCGCGACGGCTGAGGCCTCCCACACCAGCACCCGCGGATCGAACGGCTTCGGAATGATGTAGTCCGGCCCAAAGCGGATGCGATCGACACCGTAGGCGTGGCACACGGAGTCCGGCACGTCCTCCTTCGCCAGTGCTGCCAGTGCTTTCGTTGCTGCCAGTTTCATTTCTTCATTGATCGCCGTCGCATGTACATCCAGCGCTCCGCGAAAAATGAACGGGAATCCGAGTACGTTGTTCACCTGATTCGGAAAATCGGAACGCCCGGTCGCGATGATTACATCCTTGCGTGCCGCCAGCGCTTCTTCGTAAGTCAATTCCGGATCCGGATTCGCCATCGCGAATACAATCGGCCTTGGTGCCATCGACCTCAGCATTTCTGCTGTGAACGCGCCCTTCGCTGACAACCCCACCAGAACATCTGCGCCACTTACCACGTCGCTCAGCGTTCTCCACTCTGTCTGGCGCGCAAATCGCGCTTTGTAGGGATTCATTCCTTCGGTGCGGCCTTCGTACACCACGCCTTTCGTGTCCGCCAAAGTGATGTTCTCGCGCTTCACTCCCAACCGTACGTAATGCTCCGCGCACGCAATCCCCGCCGCCCCGCTTCCGTTGACCACCATTCGCACTTGGCTGATCGACTTTCCCACCAGTTCCAGCGCGTTCAGCAACGCCGCACCGGAGATAATGGCCGTGCCGTGCTGGTCATCGTGGAACACCGGAATCTTCATCGTCCTTTTTAGTGTTTCTTCGATGTAAAAGCATTCCGGAGCCTTGATGTCTTCCAGGTTGATCCCGCCAAACGTCGGCTCCAACAGTTGGCACACCTTGATCACGTCGTCGGGATTCGTCGAATTTACCTCCAAGTCGAACACATCCACATCGGCGAATCTCTTGAACAGCACTCCCTTCCCTTCCATCACTGGCTTCCCCGCCAACGCTCCGATATTTCCCAGGCCCAGGACCGCTGTGCCATTCGATACCACAGCCACCAAGTTGCCCTTCGCCGTGTACTTGTACGCATCGCCCGGTTCCTTCGCGATTTCCAGGCAAGGCTCAGCGACTCCCGGTGTGTAGGCCAGGCTCAAATCTCGTTGTGTTCGGCATGGCTTGGTCGGGGTTACTTCAATTTTCCCTGGGCGGGCGCCCAAGTGATACGCAAGAGCCTCTGATTTCCTGATCGTCACGGCGGTTCTCCAGGTGCCGGACCACCACGTTCTCTGCGCTGTCCCAGTCACCCCGGCGAGGTGGCTTTGGAGACATATGGAGGGAAGGCACGAAGGTTCGAAGAAATTAGACCAAGTAAGACAAGTGCAAGCCAAGTGCCATGTGGCCAGAAACATGTTCAGCTGCCACACGCCCAATGTTTCTATAACATACAGGCCAGTGACGATCAACGCCCTGCGAAAACTAGCTCAAATCTCGTTTTTTTGCTGCGCCAACTCACCCACCGCCACGCCCTCTAGCTTCGCTTTGACCTCATACGGACCTATGTCCCAAAATCAAACTATGACCGCCATTGCCTTCCAACGCGCTACCTCCCGCAAATTCCTGTTTCCATTCACTGGACTGCTTTTCCTCGCGGCAATTTCCTGCGTGCCCGGCGCCTTACCTCAGTCGTCGCGCGATTCTCAGGCTTCGAGTTCCGCTTCCGCGCACGTCGCAAACGCCGATTACGTCGTAGTCAAACCCGTAGCCAATATGTACAGCAAACCCAGCGTGCAATCGGACGTCGTCTCGCAAGCCATTTATGGCAGCAACGTAACCCGCCTGGAAGGGAAATGGCATTGGGTCCACGTAAAAGCCGATGACGGTTACACCGGCTGGATGCAATCTTCCAGTCTGCTAAAGCGAAAGGGTGGACCATATGCCGCCGCTGGTTCCGTTATTCAAGTAGCACAGCTCAGCGCCAATGTTTACCTTGAGCCGGATGTCACCAAACACGCTCCTTTGTTGACACTTCCCTGGAGCGCGCGTCTGGAAGCGCTGCCAGATAAAGTCGGTGATACCGAGCGTTGGCTGAAGGTCACCCTGCCCGATAATCGCCAGGCATTCGTGCAAAAAGGCGATGTCAGCTCCGATTTCACTCCGCTCACCGTGGATCAGACGATTGCCCTCGCCAAGAAATTTCTCGGCATCACATACACGTGGGGCGGTTCTTCGGATTTTGGCTTCGACTGCTCCGGCTTCACGCAAATGTTATTGCGCCAGCGCGGCATTATCATGCCTCGTGACGCCGATTTGCAGGCGGCTTGGAGCGGTGTTGCTCCCGTCGACCGCAGCGCTCTCCAGCCCGGTGATCTGCTCTTCTTCGGCGACCGCCCGGATCACATCACGCACACAGGCATGTATATTGGGAATGGGCAATTCATTCACGACACGACCCACGAACATCCCGGAGTGCAAATTAGCGTCTTGAACGATCAGCCGTGGACTCGGTTGCTCGTTGCCGCCAGGAGACCAAAATCATGAACCGCCGCGATTGGCTGAAGATCACCGGTGCCACCGGAATCGCCGCCAGTTTTCCCACCGCCCCTATCCTTGCTTCGCCAAGAAATGGAAGCTCCCAACCGCTTTCCGTCGTCAATGTCGACCTGAAGCGTTTGAATTTGCAGCACACCTGGACGACCACCATGTCGTCCAGCACCTACCGGGAGACCGTCAACGTCACTTATTCGAGAGACGGCCTGACCGGCTATGGCGAAGGTGCCCCGATCATCCGCTACAAAGAATTTCCCGCCGAAGCACGGCAAGCCATCGAAGCCAATCTCGATCACATTGCTGCCGGCGATCCCGCTTTTTTCGACAGCTTCCTAGCCGACACCCGCAAGCAGCTTGGCGATCACCAACGTGCGGCCATGGCTGCTGTGGACATCGCCGTCATGGACTGGGTTTGCAAGCGCCTCAATACTCCTCTCTACGCATACTTCGGATTGAATCCCGCCGCGACCCCTCTAACCACTTTCTCCATCGGCATTGATACGCCCGAAATCACCAAACAGAAAACGATGGAGGCCGCCGACTATCCTGTCCTCAAAGTGAAAGTCGGCCTAAAGACGGACGAAGAAACCATCGCTGCCGTCCGCAGTGTCACCAAAAAGCCGCTTCGCGTGGATGCGAATGAAGGTTGGACGGACAAGGAAGAAGCCATTCGCAAGATTAATTGGCTCGAAACCCAGGGCGTCGAATTTATCGAGCAGCCCATGCCCGCGCACATGTTCGAAGAAACAAAGTACGTACGCAGCAAAGTCCATCTTCCCATCATGGCCGATGAAGCTTGTACCAGCGCCGCTGCCATCCCGAAACTAAAGGAAGCCTACGACGGCATCAACGTGAAGCTCGATAAATCGGGGGGCATTCTGGAAGCGCACCGTTGGATTTCCATTGCTCGTGCCATGGACATGAAAGTCATGCTGGGCTGCATGATTTCCAGTTCCTGCTCCTGTACCGCAGCCGCTCATCTTTCGCCCCTTGTCGATTACGCCGATCTCGACGGCTTTCTCCTGATTAGCAATGATCCTTTTTCTGGTGTGACTGTCGAAAAGGGCAAACTGATTTTGCCCTCCGGTCCCGGGTTGGGCCTGAAGGTCCGCGGCTGAAAAAACTGCCAGCAGGAATCTTAGTGCGAACTGCCCATCGATACGATGCGCCCATATTTTGACGAGCGCGCTACGCGATCAAAATAATCGTATGCAACTCCTGCAATCTTCGCGATTGCGTCGTCTCCATCGCGTTCCTGCTTCAGGTATGCGGTCATCGCCACAATCACAAATGGCCGGTTTGGTACAAACACGATGCCCACATCATTACGCACGCCGGCAAGCTCCCCTGGCTTGTTGGCGCACACTACATCCTCGGGAATGTAGCGCGGAATATCGCTGGCTTTGGATGTCCCCAGTACCCTGAAAAAATCTTCGGTCAACGCCTTGTTCAACACTTTGTTCTGATAAAGAGCGGCAAACAACCTCATCATTTCTCTTGGCGTAGAAAGATTCTCGCGTCCCTCTTGTGCCGCCTTCACGTCCATCATCTTTCGTTGCAATCGTGTTTGCCGCAATCCCAGTTTGTCCAGTAACGCATTCACGTTCTGCATGCCCAGGCGATCGATCAGCACATTTGTAGCGCTGTTGTCGCTGACCGCCACCATAAACGTCGCCAGATCGCGGTTGGTCACGCGGGTGACTCCTGGCGTGAGCCCGCTCATGATCGCGCTGCCATCCACGATGTCGTGCGCATCCACGGTATATAAATCGCTCAGTTTTGCCTTGCCGCTTGTGCCTTCCTCGCTCTGTTGCTGCTGCCGGTAGAGTTCCGCCAGAATCGCCACCTTGATGGAAGACGCCTGCGCAAACACATGGTCCGGATTCTCCAAAAACACTCGGCCGTCCGTCAGATCCATGATCGCCACACCCATCGTTCCGTCGAGTCCCTGATTCACTTGCTTCACGCTGTCTTCGAGCTTTTGCCACAACAAATCGCTTTGTGTTCCGCTGTCGACGGCGTGACTTGAAGCGTCGTTACCTACAGTCGTTTGTCCCGGAGCCGCCGTGCAGGACAAGCCTATCCACAATCCGAGCAATCCGATTTTCACGATGTGCATTGTTTTTTCGCCCCGCAATCTCTTTTGAGACTGCACCAGCCTGATTTGCGACTTATCCCGCTTTCCGCATTCGCCGCGCCTTGTCGCGTTGATGGGAGTTGGCTCGCTGGTGCGCCGGGCCATACGCTGTATTCAGGTTGATTATCGTGTTCACCAGCGCAACGTGCGACAGTGCTTGCGGGAAATTGCCCACTAACCGGCGTTGCTCTAAATGATACTCTTCGGAAAGCAGCCCGACATCGTTCCGGATTTTCATCAGGCGATTCAGAAGCCGCTGCGCTGCTCCGCGCCGCCCCACCAGCGAATAGTAATCGGCCAGCCAGAAACTGCAAAGCAGGAACGCTCCCTCTCCCGCAACGGAGTGCTTGTCGGATTCGGCAGTCCGGTATCGCAACAAAAAGCCGTCCTTCATCAGATGTTTTTCGATTATCCGCACCGTGGCGACAATCCGCGGATCGGCAGCCGGCAAAAACCCGACAAGTGGCAGCAGCAGCAGGCTCGCGTCCACATCATTCGACCCATAGAACTGCACGAAACTCCCCAGCCTAGAATTGAAACCCAGCCGGCAAACATCATCGTGGATTTGCTGTCGCACCCTCTTCCATTCCTCCAGCGGCGCCTTTACCTTAAATCGTTCGGCATCCCTTATGGTGCGATCGAAGGCGACCCACGCCATTACTTTGGAATGTGTGTAATGCCTGGCCGCACCTCGAATTTCCCAAATACCATGGTCCGGCTCTCGCCAAACCTTGCAAAGATGCTCCAGAAGCGCGAACTGCAGATCAAAATGCGCCACCTTCTGCCGCGTGGAACTCCGTGCTTGAAATAACGTGTCGGCCAGCTCTCCGTACACGTCCAGCTGCATCTGTTCGCTCGCTTCATTGCCTATGCGAACAGGCCGCGAGTTTTGATAACCAGGCAACCATGGCACTTTCCATTCCCGCAATAGCCGCTCGCCTGTCACCCCATACATGATTTGCAGCTGGTTTGCATCGCCTGCCGCCACTCGAAGCAGCCAGTTCTTCCACCTTATTGCTTCCTTGTAGTAACCAGCGTGAATGAACCCGAGCAAAGCGAATGTGGCGTCCCGCAACCAGCAGTATCGGTAGTCCCAGTTGTAGTCGCCTCCGGGTTTTTCCGGCAATGACGTCGTCGGCGCGGCAACCATTCCCCCTGTCGGTTTGTAAACCAACGCCCTCAGTGTGATCAGTGATCGTTCCACCGCATCCGCATGGGGACCATCGTAGGAAGAACCCGAAGCCCACTTCCGCCAGAATATCTCGGTCCTCTTCAGCGCCGGCCCCGTATTTGTCCTGGAACGGAGCGGGCCAAAGGAATTCTCGTATCCCAGTTCAAAATGGATTGTCTGTCCGGCTTTAGCCGTGAATTCGCTTGCCGTTCGCGGGCCTTCTCCTTGCACCGAAACCGACGAGCGAAGAACCAGGCGATGTTCCCCGGCCACGGCAAACAATGTGTCTTCCTTCTGCGTCACCCACGGTACTGTCAGGCCAAAGTCAAAGCGAATCACCAGATTCATCCGCATCCGGACGATGCCCCGATCGCCCCGCACGATCCGAATGATTCTTGGGGTCGCTACGCGCACCGGCATGAAATCGATCACCGTCACTTTTCCCGTAGCAGTCTCGAATTCCGTCTCCAGAATCAGTGTGTGCGGACGGTAGCGCCTCGTGATCCGCGCTTTGGTCCGGGGACGCAGTTGCCATCGCCCGTTTTCTGGCGATCCCAGCAGCGCCGCAAAGCAAGCAGGAGAGTCAAACCGTGGCACGCAGAGCCAATCGATCGACCCATCGCGCGCCACCAATGCTGCGGTCTCGCAATCCCCGATCAGCGCGTAATCCGCAATTTCACTCGGCATACAAATCGTCCCTAAATTTTCTCGGGGACTGTCCTCGTCCCCAAGCGATTCTCGCATCTATCAGCGCGATCGTGCTAGCAGTCGACACCGTTTCCTACCGTTCTAGACGATTTGCATTTGATGCGAGCAAATCGCCTGCCGATGCGCAAACTGCCAGTACAATAGAAGTGGGAGTGTGTATGCCGAACGGCAAAAAGCCAAGTGTGGTGCTGACGAATGACGATGGATACCAGGCTGCGGGTTTGCGTGCGTTGGCCGAGCATCTGAAAGATTTTGCAAATGTCCGGATTATCGCTCCCAGTTGGGAGCGCAGTGGCGCCGCGCAATCCCTGACCCTCCGTCAGCCAATTGTCTGTCACAAAATAGCCGAGAACGAATGGGCCATTGACGGCACTCCCGCCGATTGCGTCATCGTCGCGCTCCACGGATTGCTTCAGGAGCGCCCCGATCTAGTCATTTCCGGCATTAATCATGGCGCGAATCTCGGCGAAAATGTCTACTACTCCGGCACCGTCGGCGCAGCTAGGGAAGCCGTTATTCATCACGTGCCAGGCTTGGCTCTATCGCTCTGCTCCAAGCGCGTAAATTCCGATTTCGCGCCGACCGCGCAACTGGCAAGGCAAATCGCGCAATTGATGCTGCGAGAGAAGTTGCCGGAGCAGGTCCTTCTGAATGTCAACGTGCCGGAAAATTGGCAGGGCGGCGTGAAATTCACGCGTCAATCCAAAAAAATCACTCGCACCTTGTTGCGCGAAGGCGAAGATCCGAAAGGCAGCCGCTATTTTTGGTTGAGCGAGCAGCGCGTTGACCGCGAGATGGAAATCGATGCGGATTCGGACTATGCCGCCGTCTTCGCCGGCGAAGCGTCCGTCACCCCTCTTCACCTGGACCCCACCCACACAGAATCGCTAAATCACCTGTCCCATTGGGCGGACTTGTTATCGCACCACCCGTAGCGCCACGCCTTCAGGCCGGCATCCTGGGTTACCCGCAACGATTCGATTAGAATGGCAGCCTATGAAGGCACTCACCTACGACGTAGCGGTGATCGGCGCTGGCGTCTTTGGCGCCTGGATCGCCTTGCATCTCGCCAAACGAAAACAGCAAGTAGCACTTGTCGAGGCTTATGGTCCTGCGCACTCCCGCGCCAGCTCCGGCGGAGAGTCTCGCATCATTCGCATGAGCTACGGCGCAGACGAGATTTACACGCGGTGGTCCCACAGTTCCCTAAGTCAATGGAAAGAATTGTTCGCCGTTACTGCTGAAAAGCTTTTCCAACAGACCGGCGTACTGTGGCTTTCTGCGGGAACCGATTCGACGCTCAAGGAATCGATTGCAAACCTGCATCGCTATGGTGTGAATCACAAGCTATTCGAGCGAGAGGAACTGCAGCGCCGCTACCCGCAAGTTAATTTCGATGGCGTTTCGCGTGGACTCCTGGAAACGGAGAGCGGCGTATTGCTGGCACGTCGCGCCGTGGCCTGCACAGTGGAATCTGCATTGCGCCAGAGCGTGCAGCTTCAGATCGCTCAAATAGCGCCGCCACGCGGTGGAAAAAAGCTCGAGTCCATCGAAACCGCCGCCGCTGAGCGCATCTCCGCTGGCAATTTCGTCTTCGCCTGTGGACCGTGGCTTGGCAAACTCTTTCCGGAAATCCTGGGTCCGCGTATTTTTCCCACGCGCCAGGAAGTTTTTTTCTTCGCCACTCCGCCGGGAGACACGCGCTTTGCACCACCCGCTTTGCCCACATGGCTTTTCCAAGCTGACGAAGTTTACGGCATGCCCGATTTGGAAAGTCGCGGCCTCAAGGTTGCCCGTGATACTCACGGCGAGCCCGTCGACCCGGACGCGCAATCCCGGCTCCCTTCGGCCGAAGGCACCGCTTGGGCCAGCAATTTCGTAGCGCGCCGTTTTCCAGCTCTCAAAGATGCGCCGATTGTGGAGACACGCGTATGTCAATACGAAAACACCTCGAACGGGGACTTCCTGATCGACCGCCATCCAGAATTTTCCAACGTGTGGTTTGCCGGAGGAGGTTCCGGCCACGGATTCAAGCATGGTCCTGCCGTGGGCGAGTACACCGCCGCCATGATCATGGGAGAAGGGACCGCCGAACCCCGCTTCTGCTTGGCTACGAAAGCCACCCACCAAAAACGTATCGTTCATTAAGTTTTTAAGCAGCGGATGACAACCAGAATTACGAGGACCGCCCCGCCCGTCTTGCCTCTCACCTAAACACAATGTTACGTCTTCTTCGGCGTCTTCTTCCGCGAAGCATCTCCGAGCCGCGAATTGCTTTTCCGCCGCGCCTTCTCTTCGTACAAATTCTGATCCGCTTCCTTCAGCAACTTCTCCACCCGCTCTCCTTCTCCGTGATAAACCGACGTCCCAATACTCACGGAGATGGGCGGTTCTTCCTGATCCGCCAGCAGGGTCTCATGAATCCGCGAAGCCACGCGCTGCGCTTCTTCCTCTCTCGCTTCCGGCAGCACCACGGCAAATTCGTCCCCGCCATACCGCGCCGCCGTATCGATCGCGCGGCAATGTACCCGCAGAATGTCCGCCACGCGGCACAGTGCCCGGCTTCCCACCAAATGCCCGAAGCTATCGTTAATTTTCTTCAACCCGTCCAGGTCCAGCAGCAGCACCGCGAAAGACCGCCCGGTCCTCAGCGTGCGTTCCGTCTCCGTGTCCAAAACATCCAGTAACTTCCTGTAATTTGCCAATCCTGTCAGCGGATCGCTAGCGGCCAAGTGTCTCACTTGTTCGAACACGCGCGCACTGTCCAGCAATGCCCCGGCCAGCAAAATGATATAGCTGCCCACATTCAACAGTTGCGCAAAAACGAATGGCCCGTCGAGCAGCCTTACAGATTGGCACGCGGCAAGTTGCGCCGCTAGGTTCAGCCAGACCGCCATATAAATCGACCGGTCAAACGCCGAATTCATCAAGTACTTGCGTTGCCGGTATCCGTAAAGGGCCACCAGGAAGATAACTGCTGGTATCAGTTGCAACGGATTCGGAATCGCCGCGTTCGGGTGTCCCGAAACGTCTGGCGGAAGCTTTCGAAGTGACGCGGAAATCAGGTACGTCAAAGACAGCACCGCAGTTAACGCGCCCGCAATCTCCAGTTTCGGATGTCGTGATCGTGGTATGAAATGCTCCACCAGCAGCGCCACTCCAAACAGCAGCGCCAGAACCAGTCGGCTGATCCACCACCCCGCCGGCGCCCACAGGAACCACACCTGTGAGTCCCGGTTCATCTGGAAGAACAGAACGCTGGAGGCCGTCAGTGTCGCCCCAGACAGCAAAAATCCGGATCCCAGGATCAGCGAGAGGCGGTCCTGCGTTCCCTGGAAGCGTACCAATGCCACCGCAGCAAACACGAACGCGAACAGCCCCGTCGTGATCTGGAGGTACCCCTGCAGAATGGGATCCGGCCGCAGCGTGCTTGTGCGCAGCCAGTCCGCGGCCACAAAAATCAGTATGAAACCTGCCGTATGTGCCAGCAGCCGCCGCACTTGTTGACTATCCGCTTTTCGGGCTAATTCGCCCATTGCGCCTGCCTTCGATTGATGACTGAGGGCTTATGCTTCTAACTTTACACACATTAGACGCAAAATCCCCCTCTCCTGTTGCGATGTTCTTTACCCTGTGAACCAAGAGATACCGCCAGCAGCTCGGGCGAACAACTGTACTACCGTACAGTTCATTTTGCCTCTGTGGATATCTCCCTTTCTTGCGGGCTCATCCGGACGTTCAAAAAAGAGCGGTTTTTCTGCGGGTTTTTTGCCTCGCCCGCTCCCCGGTTTACCATCAGGATAATCTTTGCACTTGCGCGCCGCCGCGATGTTTCGCAAAATATCCCTATTGAATCGTTTCAATAATATGAGGTGAATCCTTGGTGAAGCGTAGCAAGAACTCGAAGGTCCACGCGCGTTCGCAGAAGCCGCGCCCGGCAGAGCACACTTTGGCGGAGATTTTCTCTCAGCCGCACATTTGGGCGGATACGGAACTCCATCTCAAGGAATCCGGCATTCTCGACCGCCTGGCTGACACTTTCTCTCCCCGCAGCCCTTGGTTGTTCGTCGGCTGTGGCTCCAGCTACTACCTTTCGCAGTTGATTGCCTCGCTCTGGACCAAGCACTGTTACATCCCCGCCTCCGCCGTTCCCGCTTCCGAGCTCCTCTTTGCTCCGGAAGAGACGCTGCGTCGCGTCGGCGCCGAGCAGATCGTCCTCATGTCCCGTTCCGGCGAAACAACCGAGGTGCTTCGCGCTGCCGAACTTCTCCAGGCCCACAAAACTGTTCAGACTCTCGGCGTCACCTGCAATCCCCAAAGTGTCCTCGAAAAACTTTGCACTCATACCTTCAAACTGGACTGGGCCGACGAAAAAAGCACCGTGATGACCCGCTCGTTTACCGCAATTCTTTTGGCTTTCCAACGGCTCGGCCTTCAGTTCGTCGGCGACAACCAGTATTCCGCTGCGCTCGACGTATTGCCACAGAAAGGCCAAGCCTGGCTCGATGCGCATGCCGCCAAAATCCAGGCCTTCGCCGGTAAACGCAAATTCGCAGACTACGTCTTCCTTGGCCAGGGTGTCCATTTCTGGCTAGCCCAAGAGGCCGGCCTCAAGATAACGGAAATGTCTTCCTCGTACGCCCAGGTTTACCATTCACTGGAATTTCGTCATGGTCCCCGCTCCATTGCCGGTCCCGATACTCTGATTACTTTCTATATCTCCGACGCCGCCAAGGATGCGGAAATCACCCTCGTTCGCGAACTCAAGGAACTCGGCGCTGCTACTAATGTAATCGTCAATCGCGCCACTCCCGAATTGAAAGCACATTCCGATCTGCTCACCGAACTCGCACTGGACGTGCCCGAATTTGCGCGTTACGCTGTCACCGCCATTCCCGCACATCTCTTGGGAACCGCGGTTGGCTTGCGCAAGGGACTGAATCCCGACGCGCCGAAGAATCTTACTCGCGCCGTCGTGCTCTCCTCTGTCTCGAGCCGCACGGCCAAAAGGAGAGGTGCTTGAGCTCGGAAGCCAGCACCACACCCGCCGCAGGTATTCGCCTTCGGCGCACCCTCACTCTTTCCGATCTTATCCTCTACGGGATCATTGTTATTCAGCCCGTGGCGCCCATGTCTGTCTTTGGCGTTCTGAGCGATCGCGGCCGCGGTCATGTCGTCACGGCCATTCTGATCGCCATGGTCGCCATGCTCTTCACGGGTATCAGTTACGGCCGAATGGCGCGCGCCTATCCCAGCGCGGGATCCGCGTTCACCTACGTCGCGCAGGAAGTGAATCCGACCGTCGGCTACATTACCGGCTGGAGCATGGTGATGGATTACATGCTGAATCCACTCATCTGCACCGTCTGGTGCGCTGGCCAAGCCAACCAATTTGCGCCCGGAGTTCCTTCCTGGATCTGGAAAATCTTTTTCGCCGTGGTCTTCACACTTCTGAATATTCGGGGCATTAAGACGTCCGCGCGCATAAATACCGGCATGGCGATCGCTATGGGGGCCGTCGTCGTGGCCATATTTGTGGCCGGCGCCCGATACATCTTTGGAGCGCCGCATGATGTCGCCTACTTCACTCGCCCGTTTTATGATCCGCATACTTTTACCTATGGCGGCCTGTTCGGGTGCACGTCCATCGCTGTATTGACCTATATCGGTTTTGACGGCATCTCCACATTGTCGGAAGAGGCGGAAAATCCACGAAGAAATATTCTTCTGGCGACGGTATTGACCTGCGTGGTGATTGGCATTCTTTCGGCGGTCGAAGCCTATGTTGCCCAATTGATCTGGCCCGCCTCGCAGCCCTTTCCGGACATCAACACCGCCTATTCCTACATCGCCGGTCGCGCCTGGGCGCCATTGTTTACCATTGTCGGCTTTACCTTGTTATTGGCTAATTTCGGCTCCGGTATGGGCGCACAAATCGGTGCAGCGCGGTTGCTCTACGGTATGGGGCGCAGCAATGCGCTTCCCAAGTCATTTTTTGGGGCTGTCGACAGCAAACATCGCATTCCCCGAAACAACGTCTTTCTGGTCGGCGCCGTCGCCCTGATTGGTGCATTCTTGCTGGAAATCGTCGCCGGCTACAAAACCTATTCCCTTGGGAGTGCTACCCTAACCTGGGACACTGTTAAGAAAATCCTCAACGGCGGAGAAGCTTACGGGTTAGGCGCGGAAATGCTCAATTTCGGCGCACTGATCGCCTTTATGGGCGTGAATGTGGCGGCCTTTCTTCGCTACTACGTCCGCTCCAACGAAAAGAAACTCACTTTCCTTATCCCACCCGTATTGGGCTTTCTTATTTGCCTGGGATTGTGGGTAAACCTCAGCAGACCTGCCATTATCGTCGGGTCCATTTGGATGGCTGCGGGCATCGCCTTCGGCGTTTGGAAGACCAGGGGTTTCCGCGAGCAACTGTCTTTCGAAATCCCGCCAGAAGAGTAGCTCCCTCGCGGTTTCGCATTGCAAAAGGGCCTGCATTCAGCCGATGATGTGCACGCGAGGAATTACGAATGAAGAAGACCGGCCCAAAGCGCGGGCTTGTCACCATGCGCGACGTGGCCCAAGCCACTGGATTTTCTCCTGCGACGGTTTCCATAGTTCTCAACAATGCCCCGTTGGCGCGCTATATCGCTCCCACCACTCGCCAGCGCATTGAAGAAACCGCCAAGCGCCTTGGCTATCGTCCCAACGCCATGGCTCGCTTCCTCCGCAGCCGTCGCAGCCAGAGTATCGGCGTCATGCTCTTCGACGTTACCGATCCCTTCTGCACTCCGATTCTTCGCGGCATCGAAAACGCCCTTTATCCTCTCGGCTATCTCCCGATCTTCGCCGATGCGCACAATCAGCGAGACCGTTTCGAGCGTTACCTTGAAATGCTGCTCGAGCGTCACGTGGATGGCTTAATCGTGGTCGCCAACTGGCTCTTCGTGGACATTCATGTCCTTGCAGATCTCAATAAGCAGCAGATTCCGGCTGCCACCATCGGCTGGGAAATCCCCGGCAATCGCGTCAGTTCCGTCATGGTGGACAACGAAGCAGGAGGCCGTCTTGCCCTCGAGCATCTCTACCAGCGGGGGCACCGCCGCATCGCTGTCATTCGCGGCCCGAAGCGTCTGATCGACAGCGCGCCCCGTTGGCGCGGCGTCCAAAAATTCGCTCAATCCGTAAAGCTGGACCTCGAACCCAGCCTCGTCCTCCAGATCCCCGACGTCTTCGACGCCAACGCCAGCTTCGAACACGGTTATCGCCTCACCGAAGAACTGCTCCAGCAGAAGAAAAAATTCACCGCCATTCTTGCCTTCGATGATCTCACCGCGCTCGGGGCTGTTCGTGCCTTGGCCAAAGCGGGCATCAGTGTTCCCGAACACTGTTCCGTGATTGGATTTGACGACGTTGCCATTTCCGCGCTTTCCGCTCCCTCTCTCACGACCGTGCGCCAGCCACTCGAAACGATGGGTGGCACCGCCGTCAGCATCGTCATGGACGCTGTTAAAGCCGGCCACGAAAATCGCGATTGGTCCGCGGTCTCCCAAAAACTTCACCCCGAATTGGTCATTCGCGATTCCACCCGCAGCAACTAACACCCAAAATTAAAAAAGGCGGTCTGACTACCATCAGAGCGCCCTTCCACTCTCGTCCTATCTCGTCTTCACGAGCCAGGCGGCAGGAACACCGCTTGCGGAGCAAACAGCTCCACGTCCGGCAATTCCGTCTTCACCTTTATATTCTGAAACTTCCCCTTCTTTCCGCCCGATCCCGCAAACGTCAGCAGGTATTGGTTGCTGAGGTGCATCCCAATTTCATCCAGGTACGGCTTGATCGATACCGGTGTGCCAAATCCCAGAAAATACGATTCGGCTCCCGTATACTCCGAAAGTTTATCGATGTTGTTTTGCGCGTAGTTCACCAGGTAGAACGAGTGTCCCCGGTGTCCCGAGCTCGGATAATAGATCGTCCAGATATTGGTGTTCTGCTTCTCCGCTCGCGCGATCACGGAATCCAGATCCGGATAGAACGCTCCAAAGAAGCTCCCACGGAAATAATCAATGCCCGACGTGATCAAAATGATCGAACGCCGCACTCCGGTATTTGGCCAGCGCTTCAGCATGTCCAACGTTGCTAGGTATGGGCTGGATCCAATCGCGCCTAATCCTAGCGGCAGCCTAAGCGCCTTCGCAGCCAGCGCATGGTCCGGCGTGAAATCCTGTGCCACGCGCGTGGTGTTATTCTGCAGATAACCAACCGCGATGTACGTTGTGGGCGGCTGGGCCGCAATAAATTCCTTCAGATAATCCCACTGTCCGCCCGCGCCCGTTTCAATGGAATCGTCAATCAGGATAGCCAGGTAAAGCTGCTCTCCCTTCTTCCAGTCGCCGATTTGCTTGCGTTCCTTGCCCATAAACAGCTGCACGTCGTCTTTCGCAATTGGCGGGGCGCCTTCTTTCTTGCCCACCGCTGTCACCGTGAATGTCACGGAGCCAGACGCTGCCCCTGCATCTTGTGCGTTGCTCGCTGCGGCTGTCAGCAGCAGTAGTCCCACAAGGGACACCCCCAGTGCAGTGCGAATCAGTTTGTGTCTCATACACGATCTCCTCTTTGTCATACCTGCCTATTGGATGCTGGAAATTACCGGGAGAGATATATCACGCTCAACCTCGGATGTCAGCGGGGAGATTACGGAAGGTCCTGCCTTCCCCCTGCCCTATTTAACACGGTTGTTTGCCAGAAGTCGTAACTCATTCTGCATCCATCAGCCCGCTTTTCCCATCCCCAGCGGCAGAGTGGGTTACGCTCGATAGAAATGTCTACGACGCTATCTATTTCAGCGGAAACGGGCACGGTGTCTCCGGGTAACAGTACCAAGCCCCGCACTTCCTGGATTTACGGCCCGTGGCTCGATCTCATCATCGGCTGCGGCGCGTGGACTGCTCCGCTGCTTCTCTTGACCAACTATGTTTCTTCCTCTTCCACCAAGGGTTGGTCCTTCGCCTTCTACGCCTTGGCCCTCTTCTTCAATTATCCGCATTTCATGGCCACCGTCTACCGCGCATACCATACCTACGACGAGTTCGCGAAGTACCGCGTCTTCACCGTTCACGTCACGCTCCTGCTCCTTGCCGCCGGTCTGATCGCACATCTCTGGTATCCACTGCTCCCGTGGATCTTCACTCTGTACATCTGCTGGAGTCCGTGGCACTACACTGGCCAAAATTACGGCCTGTTGATGATGTTCGCGCGCCGCGCCGGCCTCACTCCGACCGAAGGGGAACGCCAGGCTTTGCACCTTGCCTTCATCGCTTCTTACTTGATGCTTCTCTTCAGCTTTCACACCGGGCCTTCATCCGATGCCCTGATCATCTCGCTCGCATTGCCCGCCAAATTCACTCTTCCCGTTCGCGTCATGCTCGGCTTGTTTTTCCTGGGTGCCGGCGGTTGGGCGCTCTCCTCACTTGCTCGCCGTGCTTCCTGGAAAGCGCTTATCCCCAGCGTCACCTTGGCCACCACGCAATTCCTCTGGTTCCTTCTTCCCGCCGTGGTCGAACTTCTAAGCGGCAAGGAAGTTCCGCAAACGCGTTATTCCAGCGGCATTCTGGCTGTTCTTCATTCCGCGCAGTATCTCTGGATCACCAGCTACTATCAGCGCAAGGAAGCCCGTGCTGCTGGCCAGGCCTCATGGAGTCTGTCGCGTTATCTACTAACCCTCGTAGCCGGCGGCATCGCTCTCTTCATTCCCGGGCCCTGGCTCGCCAGCCGCTTGTTCCACGCCGATTTTGCCGCCAGCTTTCTGACCTTCACAGCGCTCGTTAACATTCATCACTTCATTCTGGATGGCAAAATCTGGAAACTTCGCGATTCCCGCATCGGTGTTTTGTTGCTCAACAAAGGTTCCGAATCCACCGCACAAGATGCCCAGCCCAGCCGCGTAGCCGCACTCTTTCGCTGGGTTGCGGGAACCACCGTCCCCGCCCGTCTCTTGCGTGTCACCCTAATCCTTCTTCTACTGCTATGGGGTGGAATGGATCAACTCCATTTTTACTGGGCCAACGCTTCCGCAAGTTTGAATTCCTTACAGCGTGCCGCGCGAATGAACCCCAACGACAGCGCTCTGCAGAGTCATCTTGCCCGTATGGCCGATCTCACCGGCCATCGGGATTTGGCTTTATCCGCTCTGCAGCGCGCCGCGGAAGTCAGCCCCGGCAACATAGGCGTGCAGGAAGAATATGCCCGCGCGTTGATTCTCGCTGGTCGAAACGCGGATGCCTACGACTTTTACCGCAAGCTGCTCCTCCGTTCGCCGCAAAATGCGAATGCGCTCCTCAATTACGGTCTCCTGGCTCAGAAGCTCGGCCATCCTGAGGAGGCAATTGATTCGTGGCAGCGCGCCGTTGCCGCAGACCCCATGCAGACTAACGCTCAACTTTATCTCGCGCAGGCACTGGAACAGAGCGGCGAACTCCAAGCGGCTGCCCGCCATTACCGGGCCTATCTCGAGATTGTCGCCAAACATCCTTCCAGCCACGTGGGCGAAGGGCCCATGGTCATCTCTGCTCTCGTGAAGGTTGCTGATGCGGACGCCGCGGACAAGAAAATTCCAGAAGCCCTGATCGGTTATCAAAGGGCTGCGCAGTTCGCCGAAAAAATCAAGAATCCCGGATTGCAAAGCCTCGCCTTGGTCCACGCCGCTGATTCACAGGAGCGCTCCGGGGATATCGGCACAGCTGCACAATCGTTCCAGCAAGCCCTCATCGTTGACGAGACCCAAGGCGATCCAAAGGCCGCTGCCACCGATTGGTACAACTACGGCCAGTTCCTCCGTCGCCACAATCAGCCAGAGCGCCTTGCCTTTGCATGCTTCTATCGAGCCCAGGACCTCATGAGCACCACTCCCGGTGACGAACTAACCACCATCGCCACCGCCGTAACCGCCAGCGAAGCTCGCCTCGGCCCCGCTGCCCGCGTTCTTCCGTCTCGACTGTCCAAGCTACTCTCCGAAGCACTCTCCCTCTCTCCAGCCGTCTTTTCCTCCGCGACGTCGCACTAAAAGCGCGCTGTCATCTCCTGAGGAGCGCCTTGCGACGAAGGCGCTCAACCTAAAATTCCATCATCAACCTAAGCGTCCACGTCCTTTTTTTCATACACCATCGCCAGCATTCCCCTGCACACCACTCTTCCACTTCACACCAGCTACGATTCCCACTAGAATGGTGCCGCGACTTTTCCCTTCATACTCGCTCCCTCCTGGAGGTACAGAAGGCCCATGGCGCTGATGCGCTCGATGCTGCTTGCCGCCTCGCAAAACAACTGGTTACGCCGTCATGCTGCGCAGTTTCCTTTTGTTCGCCGGAGCGTTTCCCGTTTCATGCCGGGAGAAACTTTAGAGGCCGCTCTCGCCGCCGCGCAAACCTTGCTGCAAAAGAAAATTGGAACTGTCTTCACACACCTCGGCGAAAATGTCGCGGACCGGGCCGAAGCAACGCAGGTCACCGGCCATTACCTGGAAGTCCTTGACCGCATCCACCAGCAAAACCTTCCCACGGAAATTTCCGTCAAGCTCACGCAATTGGGGCTCGATCTTTCTTGCGATTTTTGTTTTGAAAATTTGCAACGCATTATTGCGCGGGAAAAGCCTACGACAACTGTCTGGGTGGACATGGAAGCGAGCAATTATGTGGATGCGACTCTGGACATTTACCGGCGCGCCCTCCAGCTACATCCCAATGTCGGCATCTGTTTGCAGGCTTATCTCTACCGCACAAAAAAAGATTTGACCGATCTGCTTCCTTTGCGGCCTTCCGTCCGATTGGTCAAGGGCGCTTACAAGGAACCTGCCTCCATCGCCTTTCCCAAAAAATTGGACGTGGATGAAAATTATTTCGCGCTGGCGCAGGATATGCTCCACGCCAAACTAGCGGGCACGTGTCCCCGCGCTGCTTTCGGCACGCATGATGTCGCGCTCATCCGCCGCATTGCTGGTTTTGCGGCGGGGCAGGGAATTGGCAAAAACGATTTTGAGGTGCAGATGCTCTACGGCATCCAGCGCGCCGAACAAGAACGCCTCGCGCAAGACGGTTGCCGCTCCGTGGTTCTCGTTGCTTACGGAACCTATTGGTATCCCTGGTTTGTGCGCCGGCTCGCGGAGCGCCCCGCCAACGTGTGGTTCCTGCTCCGAAATGTTTTCGCTTCTTAAGTTGCACGAAGAAGTTCAGGGAGGTGTGGAATGCGCAAGTGGAGTGCGTTACTCGTGGTTCTCTTCGCCGGATTGCTTCTTGCCGCGCGGGCTCCCGACGAACCGTGGAAGCCGCTGTTCGACGGCAAGGACCTTACCGGCTGGAAACACGTGGGCCCCGGTAATATGACGGTTGAAAATGGCCTGATCCAAACCCATGGCGGCATGGGCCTGCTGTACTGGACCGGCGGCAAGCTCGGCAATTGCCGGATTCGCGTCGTCTATAAAATGCGCGATTTCAACGATAATTCCGGCGTCTTCGTTCGCATCCCCATTGAACCTCGCGAGCCATGGATGCCCGTCCACTACGGCTACGAAGTGCAGATCGACAATCATCCGGAAACTTCCGGCGAAGACGAATACCATGTCACCGGCACGTTATACTCCCTCACCAAACCTCTTTCCAAACCCGGAAAACCTGGTCCTGAGTGGAACACCATGCTCATCACCCTCGACGGCCCGCGCACCATCGTCGAAGTGAATGGCCAGAAAATCACGGACTACACCGAAGGCCAACCTGTTCCGGCACGCAAATTCGATTTCGAACCCGAGCGCGGCACTCGTCCCAACGAAGGCTACATCGGACTGCAGAATCACAGCGACAACGACATCGTTTTCTTTAAAGAAGTCAGCATTCAGCCATTGCACTAGCCAGAGAACATACTCAACCGCCTTACACCGGAGAAAATCATGAATAAAAATCAAATCTCTCGCCGTTCTTTCCTGCAAACCACCGCTGGCACTACCGGTGCGATGATTGCCGCTAAGCGCATCGTTCTTGAGCCCGACAGTATTCCTACTAAGCTGGAAATGGCCGCGCCCAGCGATCGCATCCGCTTCGGCATCATCGGCGTCGGCATGCAGGGTAACGGCCTTCTCTCCACCGCCGTCGGCCTCCCCGGCGCCGAATGCATTGCCGCCGCCGATCTCTATGACGGCCGCCACACCTTGGCCAAGGAAATAGCCGGCGCGAAGATCGTCACCACCCGCCACTACAAGGAACTTCTCGACAACAAGGAAATCGACTGCATCATCGCCGCCGTTCCCGATCACTGGCACAAACAAGTCTTCATCGACACTGTCAGCGCCGGCAAAGACATCTACCTTGAAAAGCCCATGTCACACGCCGCTTCCGAAGGCGTCGAAATGGTCAACGCCGTTCAGAAAACCGATCGCATTGTGCAAATTGGTTCGCAGCGCGTCAGTTCCGTCATTTGCAGAAAAGCGAAGGAAATGCTCGCTCAGGGCGCCATCGGCGATTTGAATCTGATTGAAGCTTCTCTCGGCCGTAACGATCCAACAGGCGCGTGGGTCTATCCCGTCCCGCCCGATCTCTCGACGACAACACTGGATTGGGTCACCTGGCAGGGCACTGTGCCCCAGCGCGAGTTCGATGGGAAAATATTCGCGCGCTGGCGCTGCTGGCGGGAATACGGCACCGGCGTTGCCGGCGATCTGCTCGTCCATCTCGTCAGCGGCATGAACTTCATGATGGGTTGGAACGAAGCGCCAGCTCGCGTCATGTCCTTTGGAGGCATACTTCGTTTCCCCGATGGCCGCAACATGCCTGACATTCAGGCCACGCTTTTCCAATACGGCAAAATCCCCGTTTATCTCCGCCTGAATCTGGGTTGCGAAACTCCAGAAACGTATCGCTTCCAGGGCTCAAAAGGTATTTTGGAAGTCACCGAATTCGGCATCGCTCTTTATCCGCAGACTGGCCAGGATTCTGCTCCCAGCTATTACGCCACGAGTTTCCCCAGGGCGTTGCGCGAGGCCTACGAAAAACAGTGGCACGAAGAACACGATCCCGCTCCCGGCCAGGAGCCTTTGGCCGAAGCCTACACTTACAAGGGCGACGACTGGGATGATCAGCGTCCGCACATGTGGGCGTATTTCCAGGCCGTCCGCAGCCGCAAGCAGCTACCGGAAAACGCCGTCTTCGGCCACCACGCCGCCCTTGCCTGCCACATGGCAAATCAATCTTATTTCCGCAGCGCCGCCGTAACTTGGGATGCCGCTGCCGCGGAAATCAAGAACATCTGATCGTATATAGATCTACGGGAATAAGAGAAAAAGGGCTCCACGGCCCCTTTTTCTCTTTCGCTCTCTTCAAGGAATGAGAATTCTTATTTCGCCCTCAGTCGATCAAAACAAAGTCTGGAGTCGAAAGTCAGCTCCCCACTCCTGACCACTAACTCCCAACTCCAGACTCCTGACTGCTATCTACCGGCTACCTCTCTGAAACTCAACGTAATCGCGTCCCTTATACAACCGATATTTTCCCGCGCTGCTTCCCGCCACAATCTGTAACGGCACCGGCCGTTTCAAGTCCGCGTCCTTGGCCGAGCTGACCTTCAGCAAGTCACTGGCGCTCACATCCATCACCACAAAATTGTTTCCCTCTAGAAATCCGAACCCGTACTGCCCCGGCTTCAGCGTCTGCCCTCCAATTTCGAGCGGTACTTCGGTGATCAGGAATCCCTGATATTTTTCCTTCAACCCGCTTGAATATCCCGAACTATCCACCAACGCCGCTAGCACCAGAAAACCATCTGCGTACCGCACTCCGCCGCTGTTCCGTCCCTGCACCGTCGCCGATTGCCCGCGAAAAAACACCTTATCCGGAAAAAGCTTGTCGCCCACCTCGCCCGCTTTCAAAATTCCTTCTTGCACGGGCGCCGTCGCTACTTTCTCTTGCGCGAACGCATTGCCAGCCAATACCACCAGCAGCGCAGGACACAGCCAAATTGCCAGGCGTATTCTCATCGCACTCTCCATGTCTCAGGTTTCAATTCCGTATTGCCGCAATTGTAACTCTTCGCTCAAACCAAAAACACTCTGATCGGAAGGACTGACTGCAGTGGCGCGAAGATCTGAATAAATTTGCTCGCGGTTGGCGAGAGAAAAAATGGTCGGGACGGCGAGATTTGAACTCGCGACCTCACGCACCCCAAGCGTGCGCGCTACCAGGCTGCGCTACGTCCCGACCGCATCAGTCGCATTGTTGCGCCTGATCGCCCAAATCCAAGGCTATCACTTGCGTTCCAACAGCGTCAAGAAACTGCGCAGTCCATCGCGCAGATCCAGCAGCATTTTCCGGCTCAATTGTGAAGTTGCTGCATGTTCTCCCATCGATCCGACGTGTCCGGCACCATCTCCTCCGTCGCCGCTGCTTTCCGATTCCTTCAAATGCCGCCGCGCTCCCGCAATCGTAAATCCTTCGTCGTACAGCAGCCGCTTGATCTTCAGAACCAGGTCTACGTCTTCCTGACGGTACAGCCGGTGGCCGTTCGCGCCTTTCACTGGCTCCAGCATGGGAAATTCCGTCTCCCAATAACGCAGCACAAACGGTTTCAGCGCCGTCAACCGGCTCACCTCGCCGATTCGGTAGTATCGCGTCTCGTCGGTAACCGGGATTGTTGCCGCGCTGCTCATCGTTCCATCTCGGTGAACTTCTTCTGGCGTGGATTCTTCCATCCTAGGCGAAAAAAGCGGCAAGTCAACTCCGCGCTTTTCCTTCGGCCTGCTCATTCTTCCGCCGTCGCTCGCTCGCGATCTCCGCGCTTCTTCAGCCGCTGGATAAATCGCACAGGCGTTCCTACGAATGGCCACCTGGCCCGTAACTGATTCTCCAAAAATCTTTCAAAATTGAAATGCAGCGGCTTTTTCTGGTTGGTGAACAACAAAAACACCGGCGGCGCCACTTTCGCCTGCGTCATGTAGTAAATCCGCACCGGCCGCGCCTTCGGATTCGTGGCGCGCTGCAAATCCACGTCTTCCTTCAGCCAGCGGTTTAGTTCCGGCGTGGCGATCTTCCGCATGCGTTCCTCCGACACCTGATCGATCAGCGCGAATAATTTTTGCGTCCTTTCGCCGGTCTTAGCCGAAAGAAACACCACCGGCGCAAAACTCAAAAACTTAAACTTTTCTTTCACCATCGCTTCGTATTCGAACAGCAACTTGCCCTTGTCAATCTCTCGCCGTGGCGGATTCCCCTCGCTCGCCCGTTTCGCTTTTCCTTGCGCGGATTTTGCCGATAGGTCCGCGGCACGTTGCGCGGCTTCCACCGCCAGATCCCACTTATTCACCACCAGAATCACGGATCGCCCGGACTGCTCTGCATAACTAGCAATCGTGGCATCGCCTTGTGTCACGCCCTGCTCGCCATCAATCACAAGGATTGCCACGTCCGCGCGTTCCAGCCCGCGCTTGGCCATCACCACGCTCAACTTTTCCGCCACAAGCGTGGTTTTTCCCTTCCGCCTGATTCCCGCCGTGTCCACAAAGCGGTACAACTTCCCATTCCGCACCACGTCCGTATCCACGCTATCCATCGTCGTACCCGGCATCGGGGACACAATCGAGCGCTCTTCACCCGCCATGCGGTTTAATAACGTGGATTTCCCCACGTTCGGCCTGCCGATAATCGCGATCTCCACGGCCTTTTCAGCTTCCGGCCGCCCTTCCGCGCTTGCTCCCTTGATCTGTGCCAGTGCCGCATCCAACAGATCGTCCACACCGGTTCCGTGTTCCGCCGCTATCGGAAACACCGGCACGCCCAATGCGTGAAACGGTCCGGCATTCGCCTCTTGCAACGTCGAATCCACTTTATTCACAGCCACCACGAACGGCCGCCCCGTCGTCCGCAACAATCGCGCCAGTTCCTGGTCCAACGGCGTCAATCCCGCCGTGCTGTCCACCACCAGCACCAACAACGCGGCATCTTCAATCGCCACACGCGCCTGCCGCAAAATTTCTGTCGGAATCAAAGCTTTGTCGTCCGGAATAATTCCGCCCGTATCCACAATTTCCAGTACGCGCCCGCGCCACTCGCATTCGCCGTAGATGCGATCGCGCGTGATGCCGGGTTCATCAGTCACAATGGCACGCCGCGTTCCGGTCAGCCGGTTAAACAGCGTGGACTTTCCGACGTTCGGCCGCCCGACGATCACCAGCGATGGCAGTTTCTGTTCCATATCCGTTTTCGCGCTCATCACAGCCATTTCCGCGCCTGTTTCTCAATCTTCCAATCTACTCTATCCATCCACAACTAGCGAGTTGCTTCACTCTGCCTGCTTCACTCTGCCGCTTCCGCCTGATTGATCCGCATTGTGTTCATCGAAACGATGATGCTGGAATTGCTTGATTCTCGGTCACTTCCTGAGTATCTTTTTTGCAATTACTTCGCTGGTGCCCTTGGATGCTTATCGGGGAAGCATCTTTCCATCTCGAGGCTTCGAGATGTTATTTCGCTGTACTCAAGGAGAGTGAGATGAACAGGTCTTTCCGCAACCTGAGCGCCGCGGCATTTCTGTGCCTAGCCCTCGTTCTTTTCGTGAGCCCCGCGCTGCACGGCCAGACCTTCCGCGGCACCATTCTTGGCATTGTCACGGATTCCTCCGGAGCCGCCGTCCCTGGCGCCACAATCACGATCAAGAATCTGGACACCGGCCTGATTCGCACCGTCGTTACCTCCGACGACGGCAGTTACGCCGCGCCCGAACTCCCCATCGGCAATTACAGCGTCTCCGTCGATAAGTCCGGCTTCAAGGAAGGCATTGTCACCGGCGTGCATGTCGAAGTCTCCACCGACCGGCGCGCGGACTTCATTCTGCAACCCGGCGAACTGGC
Source organism: Candidatus Acidiferrales bacterium (assembly GCA_963709705.1). Lineage (GTDB taxonomy): Bacteria > Acidobacteriota > Terriglobia > Acidiferrales > UBA7541 > Acidiferrum. The sequence goes on along the minus strand of CAVPXU010000005.1, from coordinate 1,497,020 downwards.
CCAGAAGGTGGAAGTCACCGGGGAAGCTCTGCCCATGGTCGAGTCCACTTCCGACACTCTTGGCGGCATCGTTGAATCCAAAGTCGTCACCTCGCTCCCCGTCAATGGCCGCGACTATCAGAAACTCATTTTCCTCGTTCCCGGCGTTACCGGCTCTCCCGACCAGATCACCGACTCGCCCGGCTCCTTCGGCATTTTCTCCGTTAACGGCGCACGCGGCCGCGCCAACAACTTCCTGCTCGATGGCACGGACATGAACGATGGCTACCGCAATGACCCCGCCATCAACGAAGCCGGCACCTACGGCACCCCCGCGACGATTCTCCCCGTTGAAGCCATCGCCGAACTTCGCGTCGCTTCCAATTTCGAAGCTGAATACGGCCGCAGCGCCGGCGGTGTCATCAACGTTGTCACCAAAAGCGGCACCAACCAGTTCCACGGCTCAGCGCTCGAATTCTTCCGCAATACCGCGCTCAACGCGCGAAACTATTTCAACCCCGCCGCGAATGAACCTGGTGGGCAGCCTCAGGAACCGTTCCACAACAATCAATTCGGCGGGTCCCTTGGCGGTCCCATCATTCAAGACAAGACGTTCTTCTTCGTCGATTACGAAGGCATCCGCGAAACCGGAAAGCTCAATTACAACGCGCTCGTTCCATCACCGGATGAGATTGCCATTGCCACGCAGGCCATCGGTGGAACGATCAACCCCGTTGTTGCAAAATTACTGGCGATGAATCCGTGGCCTGCCCCCAGCATCGTCACCGCACCGTTCTCCGATATCAACAACGCCTTCGTCGCCACGCCCTTCTCCAATAACGGCAATAACGGCCTCATTAAAATCGATCACAACTTCAATAAAGACAACCTGCTCAGCGGTCGCTATTACATCGGCGACAGCGAACAGAGTTTCCCACTCGGCCTCGTCGGCGGCAGCCTTCTGCCTGGGTATAACGTCACAACTCCTACGCGCGTCCAGATGATTGCCCTGTCCTATGTCAGCGTTCTCAGCCCTTCGATGGTCAATGAAATCCGCCTGGGCTGGAATCGCTTCGTGGAAGGATTTTTCCCGGAAGATCGTAGCTTCGATCCTGCTTCCATCGGCATGGATACGGGAGTCGATGCCTACAACTTTGGTTTGCCTCGAATGAATGTAGGCAGTTACGCGCAGATTGGCGCGAACTACACAGTGCCTCGCCAGCGTGTCGATACCAACTGGCACCTGATCGACAATATTTCCTGGAAGGCCGGCAAACACGACATCAAGTTCGGCTACGAATTCCGCCGCACTTCGATCTCTCAGATCCTCAACATCGATTTTCGCGGGAAGCTTAGTTTCAGCGGCAGCCCGGCTCCGGGTCCTGGTTGCGGACAAGCCCCTGGCGACCAGAATCAGTGTCAGGCCCTGGCCTATTTCCTGGACGGATTTGCCACCTCCGGAAGCATTGCCACCGGTAACACCAATCGCAACACCTTCCAGAACTCGTACGCGACTTATTTTCAGGATTCTTACCACATAGCGCGGAACTTCACGCTCAGCCTGGGTCTCCGTTACGATTATTACGGCATCCTTCAAGACAAGCAGCAGAACCTTACCAACATCCTTCTCGACCAAGCCACGCAGACCGCCACTCCGGTTGTTCTCGGCCAGGGCCGCCTCTATCAACCCGACTACAACAACGTTGCTCCGCGCGTCAGCGTGGCCTGGGATGTTTTCGGCAAGCAGACCACGGTCTTGCGCGCCGGCTACGGCATCTTCTACGATGCCTTTTCTCAGGATGCCTTCATCGGTCAGGTTCCCTACAACAGCGTTTTCGATCCCGGCGCCGCTTATTCCGGCTTCGGTCCCAATCCGATTGGTTTCGCTTCCGCGACCGGCATTCCTTTCGGTCAAGGCCCCGTCTTCGGCGCTTTTTCCCCGATGTCCGACGGTTTTGCCGTGAATCCCAATCTGCGCACTCCGTACATGCAGAACTTCAACCTCAACCTTCAGCAGCAACTCGGTCACAAAATGGTTTTCGAAATTGGCTACGTTGGTTCCAACGGCCACAAACTCCTTCAGACAGTCGACTCGAATCAACCGACTCAAGCAATGATCACTGCTGCGGATTGCGCTGGCTTACCTCTACCGCCCCCTGGCCAACAGTGTAGTGGCGGTACCATTCAAGATGGCTCCGTGCCACGTTTTTATACCAGCACAAATCCCAACTACAGTTTCTACTACCTGAACTATCTCGAAAGCTCGGCAAACTCCAACTACAATTCGCTGCAGACCAGCTTCCGCATCGATAACTGGCACGGCCTCACCACCACATTCAACTACACATGGTCCCACTCCATCGATGACGCCAGCGATTCCTGGGAATATGTCCCCAATGCTTCCACTCCGAACGAAACCTATGCTGCCAATCCGAATAAAGGAAACTCCAACTTCGACGTCCGCAATCGCATCGCCTGGAACTTCATTTATCAGGTCCCGGATTCACCAGACTCTCGCTATAAACTTATCCGCAACGGCTGGGGCCTCAACGGCATCCTCACCGTTCAATCCGGCCAGCCCTTCCAGTTCAATTACAACTTCGAAGACGATTTCGACGGCAGTGGAAGCTACTACGGTGTGCCAGATGTTGTAGGTCCGGTTCATTACAATCAGAGCGACCCCGCGAATTACATCAACCTCAACGCGTTTGCCGTCCCTTGCACCCCCATAGCGGGCGGTTTTGACGGAACGGCTTCCTCCTGCGAGCCCGGCACGCGTCACTATGGCAATCTCGGCCGCAATTCACTTCTCGGTCCGCACTTTCGCCAATTTGATTTTTCTCTCTTCAAAGACACGCAACTCACAGAGCGATTGAAAATGGAGCTTCGTTTCGAAGCCTATAACCTTTTCAATCACCCTAACTTTGCAAACCCCTATCTGCCTTACTTCATCGCCGATCCTTCCATCAACGGCGCCACTGCCAATGGCCACTATGTGGGGAGTTACCCACTGACCGCCACGGGAGACGTTGGCATCGGCTATCCCTTCCTGGGCAGCGGTGGCCCACGCAGCATGCAACTAGCCGTTAAATTCAACTTTTAACCCAATCTTCATCGCCTCAACCACGGCCCCGTACCAGCCCGGGGCCGTGTTTTTTTGGAGTGCGGGAGCCCAGTTCCCGCCTTTCTGCCTTTTCAACATAAAGCGAATCGACCAGCGGCAGCCCAGCTGCCGCAGATATATCACCAACCTATCTCCATTACTATAAGTGATTTAGCCCAAAGCGCAGCAAAAGTGTTGTGGCACCCCAACCCGAGCCTCCGTTCACTCGTCCTTGCCGGATGGCCTTCTAAATTGCAACCTGTGATAGTTTTAACTCCCCTTTTGCGTACTAAATTATGGAACCGCTGAAACCAGGCCACATTAGCGTGAGCGTGCCGGGAAAAACGGAGCCTTCGGATTTAATCGCCCAGGCTCGGGCTGGGGATACCCAGGCTTGGGGCGATCTCTACCGGGAATTTGCGCCGGCAATCTTTCGCTTTTGCAGACGCGCTCTTCCCAGTAAGGAGGATGCGGAAGACGCCACCATGGAGATATTCATGAAGTTGCGCGACAAACTCGCCCAGTACGATTCCAGCCGCTCCTTCACTGCGTGGCTTTACAAAGTTGCGGCCAATCATTGTTGGGATGTTCTCCGTCGCCGCAAAGCCCGCCACGATAAAGATATGGAAGACGTAGACGATCTTCCGCTCGAAGCGCCTGAGCCAAATCAACTCGAGCGCCTGATCGAAGAGCGCACCAGCGAGGAGGTTCGCAAAGCCCTGGATAAGCTCGGGGCTCGCGCGCGCATGGCCTTGGTCATGCGCTATTACTCGGACATGAGCTATGACGAAATTGCAGACGCCCTGGGCGTGCGGCGGCCATTTGTAGGCGTGGTCCTGCTGCGCGCAAGGCACGAGCTGCGGCAAGCGCTGGGCGAGAACAGCGCTCTTGCCGTGGGGGGGATCCGGTGAACGACAAAGACAACGCAACCAACACTCACGTAGACGAAATGACCTTGCTCCTCTACGTCGAACGGCAGCTCGACCGCGAGCGTGCGCAGGAAGTGTCTCGCCACACGCAAACCTGCGACAGATGCCTTACTCTTCTTCGCGCCCTCGACCGCGAATCCCGCCTGCTCACTCGTTCCATGCTCGAACAGGATGAACCGCTTCCCGCGCGCCTGGCAGAGTTTCAAGCCAAGGTCAGAAAATCCATGCAGTGGATTTGGGGCGTCGTCTTCGGCATGGCTCTGCTCGGAGTCTATTTGCTATACACCACTTATATCGAAACCTGGGCGCAACCTTTCGAACAAGCCGGCTTTGGTGGCACCAATCTTCTCAGCTTGCTCGTCTTTCAAGGCGCTTTCTGGAAAGGATGGCAGTCCATGTTCACTTTGGTCGAATTCTTCGCAATGGCTTCCTTCGCCGCCTTTGGACTCTTTCTTGTCCGGAAATACCTGAAGCGCGGCACCGCCCTCGCTGTCATGTTTGCGACGATGGGTTTGCTAATCATGACGCCGCCTGCCGCGACCGCCACCGAAGTTCGCCGCGGCGACGTCATCACCATCGCCAAGGGCGAGAACATCAAAGGTGACATCGTATTGAATGCGCAACGCGTTCGCGTCGAGGGCGATGTCGACGGCGATCTCATCGTGTTTTCCCAGGACGTGGAGATTCAAGGGCATGTCAGCGGTGATGTTCTCGGCGGTGCCGAAACATTTCGCATCACTGGTCCCGTTGACGGCAACATTCGCGTCGCGGCAAATACGCTGACGATAAGCGGCACCGTGGGTCACAACGTCACTGGCTGGGCGCAACATATGACCGTGGAAAGTTCCGGAAAAGTTCAGCGTAGCTTATACGCCTTCTGCCAGCTGTTGGCCATCGATGGGCAAGTCGGCGGCGATGTTACGGCCTTTGACCAGAGCACTTCGATTTCGGGAACTGTCGGCGGCAGCGTCCACGCTCACGGTCAGGAACTTAGCATCTCCAGCAATGCTCAGATCGCCGGCGCGACCAAATTTGAAGGTGCAAATCAACCCGACGTATCTCCCGGCGCAAAACTCGGAAGCCCCGTAGAGTTCACCAAGCAGGAACGGCATGCCCAAATCGACCGCGGTGTTGGTTTCTACATTTGGCAGATCGTCTGGGCCGGGGCTTGGATTCTTTTCGGCCTGGTTTTGATCTCTCTCATGCCCGTCTTTTCCAAAGAGACGGTGGAGTCCGCTGAACGTTATGGCGCCTCGCTTGGCCTGGGCGTTCTTGTCTTCTTTGGCGTAGCCATTGCAGCCCTTATCGCCTGCGTGACCATCGTGGGGCTTTTGGTCGGCATTTCCACTCTGTTTCTCTGGCTAGTATCTTTGCTCAGTGCTTACGTCGTTGTGGGTGCGGTCATCGGGCGCTGGATCCTTGGCAAAGCCAACGATCACTGGCCCTTGGTCGGCCGCATGGCTTTGGGCGTACTGATCGTGGTTGTATTGACTGGCCTTCCGCACTTGGGCTTCTGGTTTAAGTTCGGCTTTTGGATTTGGGGCATGGGCGCAATTGCGCTGGCGCTCTACCGCAAACTTCAACCAACAATCGCCCCGAACATTCCCTCAATGCCCAGCGGTCCCATGGGTACTCCACTGCCGCCAACCACCACCGTCAGTTCGGCTTGATGGGGCTGGACGGCGCCAGCAATTTTCTTCACCACAAAAAAAGACGGGCCCCGAAATTTCCGGGGCCCGTTGCCTTTGCGGAGGCGGGAAAAAATCTAGTGTTGTCGTACCTTGTCTGCCTGGAACCAGTATTGCGCCCCGTCATTTGCGTTCAGATACAGCGCGCTCATGGAAACCGTGCCTGTTAAGCTCCCCACGCTGCTTTGGCCCTCTAGAAGCGTGGCGTTGATGTAGGTAATCACCTGCGGCGGTGTCGAGAAGGTCGTCCCCAGATACGGCGGCAGGCCCGTTATGTTGAAACTGGTTCCCGTCGTGGTGCTGATTGTTCCCGTGAGCCGCGAAAACCGCAGTATCAGTTGGGTCGCCGTCGCGTTGACGCCGTTTGTTCCTGTGGCCGCTCCATTCACCTTTGCGCGCACCATTTGCCCTGCAAGTATGTCCCCCGTGTCCCTGAATCCCACATTTGAAACCGGAACTCCTGCCTGGCCCGTCAGTATCCCTGTGTCGATGGCAAAACTGCCCGTTGGGTTCAGCGTCAGGCAAACACCAGCGCCAAAGCCGGCGCTCGTCAGCGGTGAACCGCTCGTGAAAATCTCGCTATCGCTCAAAATCATCCCGTAGTTCGATCCGTTGTTGCAAGTGCTCGGAAAGATGATTCCCTCCACTTCATCCGATGGCTTGGTCGAGATGTCGATGATATCCAGGGAGGTGGCCGTTGACACCCCGGCCGTTGTTAACACTCCTTGGACGCTGACAATGGACCCGGCTTGAATGCAATTTAGCCCGGTTGTCGCGTTCGCGCACTGGTTTTGTGGGTCGAACACCTGCGTCGATGAGTTGATCGCCGCCGTCAGGCTTCCACGCAAAGACGATTGCACCGTGATGCTGCTCGAAGAAATAACCGTAACCGCGCCTGTAAACTCGTCAAGGTTGGCATATGCTCCGCTGGCTACGCCCACAGGCACCGTGCTCGACGCAGTCATCACGCCCGTCTGCGTGACGTCAATGGTCACCGCATTATTGACCGTAACCACCGCGTTGTTGTAGTTGAAGTCCAGATTCAGCCATGGCGTCGAATTGCTCGCCAGCACCAGCGGTGATCCGCTGGGAAACGTATACGTGATCGTCGCCGCGTTCCCGGTTATGCCGCAATAAGTGGAAGTCGCGCAGGGGCCCAGGGTAGCGCCGGAAGAATTGATATACACACCGGAAGGGGCCGCCACAGTTACATTGACGGCTGTGTATGTTCCCGCCGCGATGGTGACATTTGCCGCCACCAGGTTCGTATCGGTTTGCAGGCGCGTCAATTCAAAATCTGTCGAGGGATTCGACGAAAACACAGACACCGCGCTCCCGCTCGATGGTGTCAGCGTAATTCCGATGACCGGCAACGAAAAACTCACCACGGACGTATTCGTCGGCGGCGTGTCCGAAATGGTCAAGCTCAGCTTGGCATTGCCGGTTCCACCGCAATTCGTCGTGCATGCGTTCTTCAACCCGCTGCACGAGCTAAGTACAAAAATCGCTGCAATCGCTATGAATAAGAGGGACTTTTTTGAGTTCATTCACATACCCCAAGACTGGATTAGGCAGACCGCACCAGACGGACCGGACGGCTGGGAATCCCCAGCAACACTGTAGCGCCAGCGCCAAACCCTCAGCACCCTGGAATCAACGGCAGTGCCCAACTACTAACTGTGCCCTAGGACGGCCAACCCCGGCTGTACCTTCGGAGGCTCCCTTCGCGCCTCGAACCAATGTGATATCGTTAAAGAATTGCACAAAAAAATTGGCGATTTCAGGTAGACTTTCTGGCTAAACGCACCTCCAAAACGGCTCCCGCCGACATCAGCAAGACAGAACACACAGTCCCCGAGCGGATTTATGTCCCCTTGGATGAGGAACCCGCCACTAGGAAGCCATCCTCCAAACTTGCGAGGAATACGTCTCAGGGTCAGGCCCACAACAGCAACCAGCCGCCTGAGGGCACCGCTGGCAACAAGCCCTCCATGCTCGCCATCTTCGGCCCTGGTGGATTCCTGGATAAATCCATGATTGGCGGCTACGAGCACCGTCCCGCCCAGCTGCAAATGGCTGAGGCCGTCGACGACGCCTTCGAAAATCACCACCATGCCATTCTTGAAGCGGGCACGGGCACCGGCAAAACGCTAGCTTATCTTTTGCCCGCTATCACCAGCGGCCGCCGCGTCGTCGTTTCCACCGCCACGAAGTCCCTTCAGGAGCAGCTCTACCAGAAGGACGTCCCGTTCCTCCAGAAACATTTCGCGCCCAATTGGAAAGTAGCGGTAATGAAAGGCCGCTCCAACTTCTTGTGCCTTGCCAAGACGCATGCCATGGCCGATCAGCCTGTCCTGAAAGGGATGGAAGAAGTCGACGCGTTCCATCAGATCCAGGACTGGTCGAAGCTCACGGAAACCGGTGACCGCGCGGAGCTCACCTTTCTTCCCGACGATTCGGATTTATGGTCGCGCATCGACGCCAGGCGCGATACCTGCACCGGCAAAAAATGCCAGCAGTTTGATCAATGTTTTCTCACACGTATGCAAACGCGCGCCAAGGAAGCGGATCTCATCATCGTCAATCACCACCTCTTCTTTGCGGATCTGGCGCTGAAGCATGACGACTTTGGCAGCATTCTTCCTGAATATTCGGCGGTCGTCTTCGATGAAGCTCATGAAATGGAAGACGTAGCCAGCGACTATTTCGGCCAACAAATCTCCAATTTCCGTTTCGAAGAGCTGGCGCGCGACGCGGACCAGATGATGCGCTTGACTCGCCAGGGCACTCCCAGCCTGCTGCGCAGAACCCAACGCATCCGCGAAAAGACGCGCGCCTTTTTTGACGCCTTCCCCTCCAAAGAAGGCCGCTTCCCCTTTTCACGCAACGAGCGCGAAGCTTTCCTCGAGCAGAACCAGGAAGCCTACGACGCACTGCTGAACGCCTTAAAGGGTCTCGAGACAGAATTTGCGGCCTTAACCACCAAGCCTGAAGAACTTCTCAACATCGCCCGGCGCAGTTTCGACATCCGCCAGGAGTTCTCCTTCCTGTTCGAGTCCAACGAACGAAATTTCGTTTACTGGTTTGAACGCCGCAACAAAGGCGTCTTTCTAGCCGCCACCCCCATCGATGTCAGCGAAATCCTGCGTGAGCACCTTTTCGAAGCTTTTGATACCGTGATTCTTACGTCCGCCACCTTAACCGTCGCCGGGCGCTTCGAGTTCATCCGCCATCGCATGGGCATGGACCACGCTAAAGAAATTCAGCTCCCTCCCGAATTCGATTACCAGCAGCAAGCGCTTCTGTATCTGCCACAGCGCATGCCCGATGTGCGCGATCCCGGCTTTGCCCCAAAAGCCGCCGACGAAATTGTGTCCTTGCTGGAACTCAGCCAGGGTCGCGCGTTTTGCCTCTTCACCAGTTACGCCCAAATGAACGATCTCTTTGAACGCGTCCAAGCTCGCGTCAATTTCCCCTTGCTTTTGCAAGGCACCGCCCCGCGCACCGCTCTTCTGGAGCGCTTCAAAACCACCCCCAATTCCGTCCTCTTCGCCACCGCAAGCTTTTGGCAAGGCGTCGATGTCCCCGGCGATCAACTCTCTTGCGTCATTGTCGATCGCTTGCCTTTCGCCGTTCCCAGCGATCCTATCGTCGCTGCACGTGTCCGCGCTCTCCAGGACGAAGGCCGCAATCCATTTTCGGAATTCCAGGTCCCAGAAGCCGTCCTCGCGCTCAAGCAAGGCTTCGGCCGGCTCATTCGAACCAAGACCGACCGCGGCGTGTTGGCACTCCTGGACACAAGAATCTCTCGTATGCCGTATGGTAAAATTTTTCTTGAGTCATTGCCGCGCTACCGCAGGACGCACGATCTCGGGGAAGTCGAGCGGTTCTTGAGCGCTGCCAGGCCTGCCTGATCCCCAGGGAAGAAGAGGAAAGACCGTCATTTATGTTTCAAGTAAGCGTTGAAGAGACTTTTTCGTCGGGACATGCCCTGCGCGGCTACAAAGGCAAATGCGAGAACCCTCACGGCCATAACTATCGCGTGCAGGTCACCCTTGAGGGTTCGCAACTGGATAAGATCGGATTGTTGATTGATTTCACGCACCTGAAAGAAGTAATGCGCGCCGTGATCAAGCGGCTCGACCATCAATTCTTGAATGACCTGGAGCCTTTCACAACCGTGAATCCCTCCGCTGAGAATATGGCCAAATATTTTTTCGACGAGATCAGTGGCAACTTAAACGATCTGCCCTCGGGTGCCCGCGTTACAGACGTGGTCATCTGGGAAACCGACACGGCAATGGCGAAATATCGCCCGGGTAATGGATGAGCGAGCGGAGGCTGTAGCCATGAACAGTTCAATTTTGATCATCATGATTCCCGCGCTGCTGGTCGCTGCCGGATACGTTGTTGTTTTGAAGATGATGGGCTTTGCGCCCGGCTATCCGCGGCTTGTCATCGCCATGGTTTTATTTTTCGGCGCTATCTATTGGCTGGGGAAGCGTTCAGGAAAGAAAGCAAACAGCAGCGGGCAGTAGCCCGTTAGCTTGTTCGTGGTGTTTTATGTTCATCACCGAAATATTTAAATCCATTCAAGGTGAAGGAACCCGCGCCGGTCTCCCTTGCATCTTTGTTCGCCTGACCGGCTGCAACCTGCGCTGTACCTGGTGCGACACCGCGTATGCATTTCACGGCGGCCTGAAAATGAGCGTCGAAGACGTTCTCGAGCGCGTGGAAGCCTTGAATCGCCGGCCCGACGGCGCTCCAACCGGGGTACCGCTGGTCGAACTGACCGGTGGCGAACCCTTGCTGCAGCAGGAAATCTATCCGCTGGGGGAGCATCTATTGGCCGCGGGTTTCACTGTCATGGTCGAAACCAGCGGCGAACGCTTCATTGGCAATCTTCCGAAAGATGTGATCCGCATCGTCGATGTGAAGTGCCCGGACTCCGGCGAGCCCGGTACATTCGACATGCGCAATCTGGACGAGCTGAATACCAAGGACGAGGTGAAATTCGTCATCTCCAGCCGCAGGGATTACGAGTTTGCTCGCGAGTTCACTCACCAGTACCATTTGGAGCGGCGCGTCCACGCCGTTTTGTTTTCGCCCGTACACGAGGACCCCCACCGCAACTGGAAGGGGCTGGAGCCCAGAGAATTGGTGGACTGGATGCTCGAGGACGGTTTGGGTGCGCGCCTCGGCCTACAGTTGCATAAGCTCGTCTGGGATCCGGCCATGCGAGGCGTTTGAATTGACATTCCGCACAACACGCCAATGAATCATGAATGATAATGTCAAAGCGGTGGTACTCCTCAGCGGTGGCATGGACTCCTGTGTCTGCACCGCTATTGCTCGCGAACTCCACGGTCCAGGGAATTTAGCGTTGTTGCACGCCTCATACGGCCAGCGCACAGAGAAGCGTGAACGCCGGGCCTTCGAAGCCATCGCGGACTTCTATGCCGTCCAGCAGCGACTCCTCGTGAAGTTCGATCATTTCCGCGCGATCGGAGGGTCAGCGCTCACAGACACAAGCATCAATGTGCCGGAGAATGCGCTGGAGGCTGCGCTTGGCCACGGATCGGCAATTCCCCTGACCTACGTGCCTTTTCGCAATGCGCACTTCCTCAGCGTCGCCGTCAGTTGGGCCGAAGCCATTGGCGCACAAGCCATTTACATCGGCGCAGTGGATGAAGACAGTTCCGGCTATCCCGATTGCCGTCCGGAATACTATCGCGTGTTTCAGGAATTGATCCGTGTGGGAACCCGGCCAGAGACGAAGATTGATATAGTCACGCCGGTAATCGCCATGAAAAAGAATGCAATCATCCGCCGCGGCATGGAACTTGGCGCGCCCTTGCATTTAACGTGGTCCTGCTATCAGGGAGAAGATCTGGCCTGCGGCAACTGCGATAGCTGTCTGTTGCGTTTACGGGCCTTCGCAGAAGCTGGGATACCCGACCCTATCCCTTACCGCGAGCGGGCCGCCGTCCGGGCCTGACCCGGCCAGCGAATCATTGGATTCTGTCGCAGTTGAGCGATAATGGGGGCATACTGGCCCGAGAACTTTGGCCAGTGCTCCTCGAGCACAAAGGAGAACGGAGCATGTCGAAATTTGTGAAAGCGTATGCGCTCGCCGCATTGTTTATTTTTGGCTTCGCTTGTTTAGCTGTACAGAAAGCTTCCGCCCAGGACGGTAAGGTAGGGGGCACCATCATCGATTTTGACGGCAAACCTTGGGCTGATTTTCCGGTCAACCTCAAGAGCGATCAGGGAGCCACCCAGGAGACCAAGACGGACGCCCAAGGTAAATATCAATTCAACAATCTCAGAAGTGGCAAATACACCGTTATCGTTCATCCCCCGCAAGTAAAGGATCCGTTTACCACCGTCTTCGAAGTTCATGGCGGCGCCGATGTTCCCCCTGTTAGCTTCAACTTTAAGGAAATTCTCGAAAAGCAGAATCCCGAAGCTGCGGCCCAAATGAAAAAACAGGCTGACGAGAAAACCAAATTCACCGGAATGAAGTTGCACTTTGACCAGGGCATGGCCTTGCTCGAACAAGAGAGAACTGCGAAGGCGGACCTTACCAAGGCCACGCCCGATCAGAAGGACGCGCTCAAAGCGAAAGTGAACGACCTTGCCACTCAAGCAGCAAACGAGTTCACGGAAGCCAAGAAGGTTGCGCCAGAGAAGGACCCCAACATCGCCCTTTTCTGGGCGAACATGGGCCAGGCTTATGATCTGGCCGGACGCAACGACGAAGCTATCAATGCTTACCAGCAAGCGGTAGCTGCCAAGCCCGACAACGCCGGCTATTACAACAATCTCGGCAACGTCTTGGCGCGCGCGGGAAAGATCGATGATGCCAAGTCCGCCTACACCAAGAGCGCGGAATTGGATCCGCCCAACGCTGGCCTCGCCTGGCGCAATTTCGGAATCAGCCTCTATCAAGCCGGACGCATGCAGGACGCCGTCGAGCCATTGCAGAAAGCCACCCAAATCGATCCCAAGAATCCTCAGGGCTGGTATCTGCTTGGTGCCTGCCTCGTCGCTTCGGCGGACTACAAGCAGGTCGGTGACAAGATGGAAGTAACCCTCAAGCCCGGAACCATCGAAGCCTATCAGAAAGCCGTCGAACTGGATCCCAACGGTCCTTATGGCCAACAGGCAAAACAGGGTTTGGAAGCTGTCCAGCAACTCACCGGTGGTATCGACACAAAGGTGGGAAAGAAAAAGAAGTCTTAACCGATAGTTCAGAACATTCCGTTCGCTCATCGGCCCTGCATCGCAGGGCCGATTTTTTTGAACTACTCGTATGCGGAATCTCGCTGGACTTCACGTACCGTTAACGGTGCGAGAGTGTCCCTGTAATTTTCGTGCGTCGCAAAGCCCAAGAGAATGTCAGCATAGCCGCGGGTAGCAGCGCTGCGGCAAACAAAAGTAGAATTAACAAAGGCCGCGCAATCGCCGAAAGTCCAGCGCCTTCCAGAAGCGCCGCCCGCATAGCGTCCAGCGCATACGTAACAGGATTCAAGTGCGCCACCACCTGCAGCCATCTGGGAAGTATGCTGACGGGGTACAGCATTCCCCCCACGATGCTGGAAACGCCCAGGAAAAACCACTTCGCGGGGTTTCCGCGCTTGAACAGCAACAAATATGCCGAAGAAAAAATGCCCAGCCCTGAAAATGAGAGAAGCGTAGCTGCCAGCACCACCAGCACGGAAAGCCAATTTGCGGAGTGTAACGGAAAGCCGAACAGCACGCTTCCCCAACCAAGGTACACGGCAACCCGCAACGTCGTCAGCGCAAATGGATACATGGCCGAGCCTACCAGGATCACCGGCAGACTTACTTGCGTCACCAGAAGTGGTTCCAGCGTTCCCGTATCCCGCGCTTCTTCCAGGCTGCGGTCAAATGAATCCAGCGCCGCGTGAAGGTAATCGAAAAATGCAAACCCGACCAGCGAATACGCGAAGTACGTCGTGCCTTGCGGAAGCGACTCGCGGAGTTGTGGCGAGTCTACGAAAAGCGCCACATAGTAAAACGTCGTCGCCCCGAACAAAGCTTCGACCAATTCGAGGATAAACGGGCTGCGGTAACTGCTCGCGATCTGCAGGTCGCGCTGGAAGAACAGAAGAAAATCGCGAAGCACGCGCGTCATGAAGCGGGCGGCTCCTTAAGCGCGTGAGCACTGTGGCCGGTAAGAACGGAAAACGCTTCCTCCAAGGATTCCGTGCCCGATCGTGCCTTGAGTGCCGCGGCCGTATCGATAGCCACCAGCGTCCCCTCTTTCAGAATCGCGATTCGGTCCGCCAAATATTCAATTTCCGGTAGCGTATGGGACGCGAAAAGCAGGGAAGTGCCTTGTCGCTGCAGCACCTCTGCCTTGAGGAATCGGCGGAAATCCGTTGCTGCCAGGGCGTCCAGGCTGCGTGTCGGCTCATCGAGCAGAAGTACTTTCGGTTCGTGAAGCAGCGCGCGAAGCAGGCTCAGGCGCTGGATAGTGCCAGACGAAAGAGTACGTACCTGATTTCCCAGAATATTCCCCAGCTCAAAACGTTCCGCAAGCACTGGAATGCGCTGCCTTAAGAACGAATCCGATAAGTGGTTCAGGCGCCCAAAAAATCGTAAATTTTCTCCGGCTGTCAGCCGCGCATAAAAGCCAGTATCAGAACCCGCGTGATAGCCCAATTGTCGGCGCACGGCCGCTGGCTCCTTCGCGGCATCATGTCCGGCAACCAGTGCGGCACCGCGCGTGGGCAGCAGCAGCGTGGCCAGAATGCGCAGCAGCGTAGACTTTCCCGCTCCGTTCGTGCCAAGAAGCGCCACGGCTTCGCCCCGGTTGACTTGAAAGGATACTCCCCGAAGCGCCATCGCTGTCGCGGCCGAGAACGGCTGTAGCATCGCGCGCCAACCGCTGCGCGCCTGCGGAAACGATTTTTCCAAAGATTCGATGCTGATCGCGGAATCGGGCACTCTCGAGTTTATAGCCTGTCTGTCAACAGAAAACAATAATTGGACGCCCCTTTCATATGGGAACCCAGCATGACGGGGAACGGCAATCCCGGTAAGATAGTTGCAACCAAAGCGCAGCAGTAACAATGTGTGCTTGAGCCTCTTAGGCCGGGAGTATCGGAGATGGTGTCGTTTTCAGATCGTGTGGTGGTGCCAGCGCATGTGTTGGTGAGGCATCTGGACGGAGAAACAGTGTTGCTGAACCTAGACACCGAGAAATATTTCGGCTTGGACGCCACCGGCACTCGCATGTGGGAATTGGCAACGCATTCGTCCGGCATCGAAACCGCGTTCGCCACGTTGACTGATGAATTCGAAGTAGAGCCAGACGTATTGCGAACTCATTTCGTCGAATTGCTCACTCAGTTGGTCGAGAATGGCCTCCTCAAAGTAGTTCCCGCCGATGTGGAAAGCATTCCAGCGATATAGGGCGCTGGATCCTCAGGCCCGCAACCTCTTCTGGCGGGCCGTCTTCCTGTTGCCGTGGAGCGCCATTTCGCTGCGGCTTCGAGGCTTCAACAAAACAAGAGCAGCATTGCAGAAACATTTGCCGCTCGCTCCAGCCCCCCAAATAGAAGATCGCCCCGCGGCACAGGTTGTGCAAATCACCTGCCGCATGGTCAAAGCCGGCGCCCACTACGGAATTGCGCGACCCACTTGCCTCGGCGAATCGTTCACCCTGTGGTACCTGCTGCAAAAACAGGGCGTGCCTGCCGCTTTGCGAATTGGCGTCCGCAAAGTGTCCGATAAATTTGAAGCTCATGCCTGGGTCGAATATGCCGGTGCCGCACTAAACCAACAGGAGGAACCGCATCAACACTACGCCGCCTTTGACGGTGGATTCTCCGACTTGCCCGGAGAGAAGTCATGAGCGGTTTTTTCGGCATGATCCGGCACGACGGAAAACCAGTCGAAGAACGTCTCTTGCAAAGAATTGCGAATGAATTAGCTTTTCGGGGGCCGGATGGAACCAGTGTCTGGCGCGAAGCCAATGTCGGCGGTTGCTTCACATGGATGCGCACCGGCCCCGCGCCTCAGGCAGCACAGCAACCGGTCACTTTGGGGAACAGATTTTTCCTCTGGGGGGATCTTCGTTTAGACGCTCGCCAGCAACTTCAACAACAGCTTTCATTAGACAGTTTCCCTGAAGCGCCGGCCTTGACCAGCGAGCATCTGCTCTTACACGCATGGGCGAAATGGGGCCCGGTCGCTCCAAGGTTGGCTCTCCTACGCGAGCGCTGCACCGCCCTCCTTGCCAAAGCGCGCTATGTTTCGCCTGAAAATGGCTGGTGGCGGTTTAAGCGGAATTGCGTACCTCGCCCGCTTGTCGCTCTCGCCAACGCAAGAAGATTGGGCCAAAGGCGCGGAAGAGCGGCGTTCGTGGTTTTGGGATGCCGTCCGCCGTCCATTTCGTCTACTCCGAAAGTACGGCCAGGATTAGCTATCAGAAGATATGATCCTAAGGCGCGGCACCGTTACGCCGTCGAAGGATCTCAGTGAATGAATTCAGCACAGCTCGTTGCTATCAAGCGTGGGAGGCCGTGCCGTGAAAAAACGTCCTGTCACGAAGGACTCGCGCTAAATGCTGGTCCGCACTCCGCTGTGAAACTCTCGCTTCTCCGTCGGCGCAGGAATCTCCACAGACAAGGAAAGCGCAGCCTTGTTGCGAATCAGACCCAGCTTCAGGGTTTTCGCCTGCGATTTCTCGGCCATTTTTGCGCGCAGCTCACCTACGGTTCGGATTCTCTCGCCGTCCACGCTCGTAATCACGTCGCCCACTTTCAACCCCGCCTTTGACGCGGGAGTGCCGGGAAAAATTCCACGAACCAAAATCCCTTCTCCGTCGGGTGCGCCGAAGTAATTGCCAAATTCGCCGTCAAGGTTTTCCGCATCGATCCCGAGGCGCGTTTTGGATGCCGCCCATGGGCCGCCCTCAATCATTCCGCCCATTTCCGGCATCTCTGGGATCTGGATTGAAAAACTTCCGGGAGCTGCCGGAGCCACAAACGTGCCGCCATGGCGCATTTCCGATTTTCCCAGCGTCACGGTGACGGTCTGAGACCGGCCGTCGCGCCAGACCACAAACTGCGCCGTCCGCCCCGAAGGAATTTCGCGAATCATCCGCCGAAATTCTTCGGTGCCTTCCACGCGCTGGCCGTTAATTTCGCTGACGACATCGTTTTCCTTCAATCCTGCCTTCGCTGCGGGACTGTCCGGCACGATTTTCCCGAGCACAACGCCACGTTCCGCCGGGAGTTTGAATGTCTTCGCTTTTTCGGAAGTGACTTCGCTGATGCCCGCTCCCAGCCAGCTTCCGCCACCGTTTACGAGCACTTGTACGTCATCGTCGCCGTCGGAAACGATGTTCAAATTGTCCAGTCTCTCCTCCAATTCCGCCATCTGTGACGCCGCTTCCTGCGGAATCTCCACCTGGAAAGACTTCTGTCCCTCCGTCCCTGTGGATTCCTGTTTACGCGCCGATGAGCCGGGCAGCGCTACCAGCCCCACTGTCAGCGCGCTGAGCCCAAGTGTTTTGAACAAGAGTTTTGAGTTCATGTGAATTCCTCTCCTTCAGCCCTTAGACGCACAAAAACCTAAACCGTTGACCGCAACGCCACCACACGGATCGTGCCATTGACCGTTCCCAGGTGGATCGGCGCGCCGCCATGATTCAGCTCGCCGTGTACCGTGCGTGGTTGGGCCGCTCCCTTCATCACCAGCGGCAGTTCGCTGGAAAAGCTGCCGTTCATGCAACGGGCATCCAACTCCGCCGGCATGTCGACAGGGATCGCCAACAGCACGGAGCCGTTGGTCGTTTCCGCGGACGCCCCTCGGGCGTCACTCGCATGCTTCAATTCCACGTAGATGTTTCCATTTGTTGTATGCGCGTGCACATCTCCGCTGCTTTCGTATATTTCAATATTCCCGTTCACGGTGTGCAAGTCTCCCAACGATTCCGAGCTGAAGATCCGCAACGTTCCGTTGATATTGTTCACATGGTTCAGCCGGGTGCTCCGTGGAACATGAATCACGTAGTCCACCGCGACCTCAACCCCTTCTTCCTGCGGGTATCTCGTGGTGACCGCTAAACCATCCGGCGTTGCATCCACGTCAATGGCCACCAGGTCCAACAGGGATCGCTGGTCTTGCGTCGTCTTGACGGCGCGCACCTCCACTTCGTTCCTGTCCCAACCCTCAATCCGCACTGTGCCATTCACGTTGTTCAGTTCGAACGTACCATCAGGACGCATCGGATATGTTTTTGTGATTTCCTGCGAGGTTCCGAAGCACACCGGCGCAAGCAGCGCAATTCCCAAATACACGCCAGCTGTGCGGAACAATGCGGAGCGAAGCATCATAAATCCTCCTTCAATCGGAAAAATGCATTTCCCCGGGACACAACAAAGCCGCATTTCTGATCGCGCCGCGCTAGCGGAGCTGAAACTCAAAACTCTCGATCGAAACCACTTCCACTTTCTTTCCGTTGATTTCCTCCGGCTTCCCTCGCCACTTCTGTACCGCTGCCGTAGCCGCATCCACAAGTACTGGCTGGCCTTCCAAGATTCGGTCCACGCTTACAGATCCATCCGCTTTCAAGCGTATCTCCAGCACCACCCTGCCCTGTACTCCCGCATTTCGTGCCAGCGTTGGATATTCCGGCTTCGGCGACACTGTCAGCCTCTTCGAAAATTCCTTCGGGTCTTCATGAACGCTCCCTATGAAAATCACTTCGAAGCGCTTCTTTGCGCTATCGAACCAATCGTCGTTCGGCGATAACTCCGGTGGTGCATTTCCCTGCGCGAGTGGCGCGACAGATAGCGCTGCAGGGCTCGCTTGATACTCATTTAACCTCTCCGCCAAACGCTGCTTCTCCTCATCCTGCAGCGATTGTCGCAGCTGTACCTGCGCATCCAGATATTGCAGCTGAATCCTTCCCGCCATCGTGTGCAGCTTCAGCAGCGCTCCTCCGCCGTTAAGCGACGCCACCATGTGCACCGGACCGTTTGGCTGCGACTGTATATTCAGTGGCAGCGACGGATCCGCTTCAATTCGCGCCGGGCCGCCGTTCTCGATCGTTCCGTCAATGGTCATGGCAATGTTCCGGGGCAGAAACACCACGATGTCTCCGGTTTGCGAAACAAGCTGCGATGGCCCCGGCAGCCGCACCAACCGCGTATTCAGCTGTATCTCTGGATTGATCCACGCGGTAATGGTGCCTTCTCCGGTTTCCGCGTGAACCCGGTTAGCAACTCGCGTGAGGCAAATGCTGCCTCCAGTGCTCGCCACTTCCATGGGCCCTGCAACGGAGATCACTCGAATTCCCCCGCCACCTGTTTCTGCATGAACCGAGCCGTGCACTTCTCCGAAGTCGATCTGTCCTCCGGCAGTGCGCACCGTGACGTAAGAACCCGCTTCGCCGACGGTGATATTGCCTCCATCGGTTTCCAATCGCGCCGTGCCCTTGATCTTCGCAGCACGAATGTGGCCGCCGCCAGTCCGCAACCGGGCATTGCCGTCAATGCTTCCGGCGAGGATGTGCCCGCCCGCGGTATATGCGTCCAGATCGCCGGCTACATCCTTCATGGTGATGTGCCCGCCTTGCGTTTCGATCTTGGCCACGGTTCGCTCGCCGCGTGTCAGAGGTCCGCCCATCACGCCGATCCGGCCGGTGGTGATGTTTCCCCCCTGCGTCACCAGGCTGACGTGTCCATCGATATCTGCCGTCTCTATGTCGCCAAGGCCCGTGGAAATATCCAGGCTAAACGTTGCCGGCACCGTCACCACAAACTGCACGTAAAATTGCACGTTGCGGCTATTCGTCCTGTGAGTCGCGTCGAGCATGTTTACGTTCGGAAGCGTCCCTGTAAGAAACACCGTGTCCACCGTTTCACGCGTGGCCAGCGAATAATAATCAAGCAGGCGATTCCCTCCCGGTGCGGGCGCGTCGGTCTCGATATGAACGGAGTATTTCAGAGTTGGTGGCGCACCCGGCGGTAGGGTCTCAATGCGCACATTGCCCAGGTCGGTGTTCAAATGCAGCGTCATGCTATTCGTGACGTGCAACTCCCCAGTGCGTTCAATCGAAGCGTGCCGGGAAGTGTTGTGCGCAAGGGAGGGCGCGGCCAGTAAAAGGCATCCCGCGAGCCACGCGAATGCTGCAATAACGGGCAGAGTGTCGCATTGCCTCCGGGTTGTACCTACCGGAATGTTGGAAGAACCTGGCATGAATGGAATCCAAATCCTGTCTCGAGCCCGCGCGATCACTGATTATTGATCGTTGCGGGCGTTAATCTCACGCAATGCCGCCGTGCTTCGCAAACGAACGTAACGGCTGGGATCGTTCTGCTGGAGATTTTGCAGCTCTAGCATCAGATTCTCGATCGACCCGTCGTTTCCACTGGCCTCACTCCCCGCCTGGATTATTCTCGCGGAGGGCATCTCAGGACCATGCGGCGCGGCAACCACCGGAGCCTGGCTCTGTGCCTCTTCCAGGCTGCGAACCAGCAGGTTCACCGCTTCCACACGAACCCCCGGATTGGAGTCGTGCTGGAGCACGTCCAGCAGTACCTGTCTGGCCACGCCGTCGATTCCCGCATCATGAAGCGCCTCTAATGCTTTTAGCCGCACCGCCGGATTCGGATCCTTGCGCGCCGCTGTCAGCAGCGCCGTTCTCACCACGGAATCCTGCGCGTGAGCCTTCAGTGCATCCAGGCAATCCAGCCGCACTCCCGAATCAAACCGCTCGCCGTTCTTCACCACAAACGTCAGCACGCTACGCACATTCGAATCGTCCGCGTTTCCGTTCAGCTCAATTGGCTGTTCCGCATTCAGCCGCACCCGCACGTTCTTCGAACCCGAATACGGTGAAGGAGTAAAATTAATTCCGGCGACGGCCATCTTCGATAGCTGATCATCCGTCAATTGCGAACTCGGCCGCACGTTCACCACTTGTTCCTGGCCTGCGCCCTCGCTCCGGTTGCTGGACCATTGCGCGTATTGATTTCCCGCCACTAGTCCGACCACAACCAGCGTGCCCGCGCTCCACGCCGGATGCAACATCATCCAGCTACGCAGCCACCCGAAAGTCCGCACTCTTTCTTTCGCCGCGGGCCGTTCCAAATCATCCAGTTTTTCTAAAAGTTCGCTGCGACAGTGCGACAGCAGAATGCCTGCCGCATCGATTTCATCCGCGGCGTGAGGTAGGGAACTGACTACTTTCTGAAAATTATGTTCTTCGGCAAGCTGCGCCTGGCAAGCCGCGCATTCCGCCAGGTGACTTTCAATCGCCGCGCGTTCCTGCTCGTTCACCTCATCGCAAACATAAAACACCAGAAGCGCGCCGACCGCCTCGCAGGTCTTATTCCCATCACCCGCGCTCATCGCAGCACTCCCAGTTCGCTACGCAGTTTCCGCGTCGCGCGGAACAGTGAATTCTTCACGGTCTCTTCACTCGTCCCCAGTACGTCGCCAATGGCCCGCAGTTTCAGCCCCTGATAATGTTTCATCTCAAAAACGATGCGCTCGCGCGGAGACAGCCGCTGCATCGCCGCAGCCAGCCGCGTTTTGATTTCCAATCCCAGCAAGCTCCGTTCGGGATCGAGTGTCGCGCGGTGCTCTCGTTGGCGCTCAAAAAAATCCGCGCCTGTATCTTCAAACTGTGTCGAGTAGGACTCAGGAGCCTGATCTTCCGGCCGCGCTTGCCGCCGCCGCAGATGGTCCAGGCAAACGTTGGTTACGATCCTGTACAGCCACGTATAGAAACTGCATTCGAACCGGAACCGGTGCAGATTCCGAAAAACCTTCAGGAAGGCTTCCTGGTAAACGTCACGCGCGTCTTCGGTGCGCTTCATCAGGTTCAATGCCAGCCGCAGCACGTCTCGATCGTAGCGGCGAACCAGTTCTTCGAACGCCGGCCGGCTTCCGGCCTGCGCTTGTTCCACTACAACCCGTTCTTCCGTGTTGGCCAGGGATGTCACCGAAGCCAGCGCCGAATCCGAATTGCTGGTTTGACCGGATTCATCTGCAAAAGCCAGAGCCCACGAGGGTAAAGACATATTCGCTTTCTCTTTGCCGAATCTGGTCTAAATCCCCAACCATCCAGATGTTGGGTTATCGGTATCCTGCGGAAAAATGACGCACTCCCCCGATGATGCTTTAGACGCGGTGAAGTTCTCGGGGTGAGCAACGGAAGGGTTTACCGCTCCATCCTGCGCACCTTAGCACCGTGTCTGTTTGGATGCGCGCTGGCGACCCGGCGTCGTCCCTTTAATTCGCGGCCGGAGCCGCTTTCCCGCCCTGTCGCCAAGCCACCAATGGCCATGCCAGCAGCGCCACCATTGCCACCAGGATTCCGTAGCCATTTGCGCGGTAGAACGCATTCGGCTGCGTCACTAACTCCGCGGCACCGGCCAACAGCGCCATACACGCCAGCACCAGAAATAACCCCAGCAGATTAAACCGCACGGCCCGTTTTACTCCGTGCACCACGACCGCCAGAAGTATCGCCGAGATTATAAATTGTTTCAGAAAATCGGCCGGCGATCCCCAACTCCGCACTGTTGCCGCGACAACGGCAACAAAAACCACCAGGCGCAACCAGCGCAGACGCACTTCCGCTGCCATAAACGACGCGGACAGAACCAGAATTCCTGTCGCGAGCATGCCGCGAAATACCGTGGCTCCGATTGCGCCCAGCCCCGGATATATCGCATCATACGAATCACCGAAGCTCGCTGGAAGTTCGCGGTGCAGCGTCGGCCACCACGCTGCTGCAAAATCAAGCAGGCGCCGCAATCCAATCAGCGCCGCCGTTCCCCCGACCCCGATCCAGAATGCGTCCCGATAATAAAGTCTCGGCATCCCAAGCCAGCCAGGAAGCTGATCTTCGCCGAAAGTCCGCGCGCCGAAGGACCACGCTAATCCATACAGCACGGTGATGAATCCAAACAAAAACGCACAAGCTAATAAGATAGCTAAGGCCCTCGTGCCGAAAAAAATGCTAAATGGCATTGACGTCTCGTAATCTTGAAGAAGCGCGGGGATTCCGCGCCCGAACAAAAAACTGATGGCATAACCAATAACCCCGGCCAATCCCCAGGCAAACAAGCGCCGCCACGGTATCCTCACTGGCGGTTGTACGCGCAAGTGCTTGAAGAAAAACACGAGCACAGCGATCAGCAGGGCCAAAGCTACGCAAACCTGGAAAATGGTCACCAGGATTCGCCCAACTGTCTGCTCTCCTTGCTTGCGAACAAACTCGTCCGGAATCTTGATGTATGTCCGGTAATTCGCCGGTTCGTCGCCGAGCACCGTAACGCTCATGCGCATATACGCGTGGTCGGAAGAGTTGCCTGCCACGGATTTTTCCGGATCGAGCGGCGTGTTTTGTTGCCAGATCAGCAGATGGTCCGTGCGGTTCGGCCGCTTGTCGGAATCCGAACTGACAAGTTTCCATGCGCTCAGGTTGACCTGCTTCTTCTCTTGTAGATATTTTTCCGCGATGCCGATCGCCTCTTCCTTCGTCAGGTTGGCTCCCTTAGCAGCCTCCGCCAACGTGTGCCAGAAGCCATGCAAAGAACCATCCGGCTTTTCCGTGACCGCGAATTCTTCCACCTGCGAATCCCGGAAATATCGCACTCTCCAAAGCACCCCAGGTACTCGCTGGGCGTAAATGTCATTAATCGCGCTAACGGACATGCGGCGATGCAGGAACTCATTCACCGTTGGGTCGGTTGTGTCTACCATCACCGCGGACTTGCGATAACCGTTCGGGTCCTGGCCATGCTCGCGCATCACCGCGTCTCCCCGTTGTGTCGCCTCAGTGCGGTCCGCGGAAACTTCAAGGTAGTCGCCAATGTGTTCACGCTTCAGGCGCCACGCCAACAATCCCCCCACAATTACGCAAACTGCCAGAAAGCCCATTGCACCGGTGGTGAGTGCGTCATACCGTCGTGTGGAATATTCGGCCTGCTCGGCGGCGGCAACCGGATCGCGCGCAAGTTTGATGTCCGGCGCTGGCTCCGCCTGGTTCAGCAGGTCGTCTACAGCTTCAAACCGCCCCCGCGTCACATACAGCACACCGCAATAAGCCACCGGCACCACTGCTGCCAGCCCCACAACGATCCCGGAAATTTTGAAGTACAAATTATCAGAGCGAATCAGCAACATACCCACCAGCGACGCGTCAACGGTGTAATGCCAGATCAGCGTTGCCACGATCCCCCACCGCAGCATCACCAGGCCTGCCACAATCCCCATGATCCCGATTTCAATCCCTCGGATGTAGCCGGGTTCCTGGGGATAATTGCTGTGCAGAAAGCTCCAGAAAAACGCGGGCAGAATCACGGCAAGCACGCGCGAGCCCGTCAGTTTTTGCATAAACGGAATCGCAAACAGCCGGAACGTAAATTCCTCGTTCGTAGCCGCCAGAACTCCAATGGCGACGCCCGCAATCCAGGGAAACGGCGTGTTCACGATGTCCGAATACTTGATGTCCTGCGGCGCCCAAACTCCAAACCGGTTGCCAATCATGTAGAACGCCGTAATAAATCCAATGTGCGCTGCTGCCAGGCAAACGCCCACCACTCCCGCGCTGAAAAACTCCTTCGAACGAATACCGCGCAACGTGAACGCCTTCGGCAGCCGCAATTTTCCCGGTTGGCTCGCCCTGTACAAGGGCTCGCCTCCCGGATATACCAGGCTGATCGTGAACGCCGTGCCCACCGCCGCCAACAACATCCAGAACAATTTCTGGATAACAAATCCTCCATAGGCCACCTGCGTGTCATATGTGGCTCGCACCGAACCCCAATCATTCAACTCCATCAGGTAATAAAGTACGGTGACCACGGCGCCAATTTTTAGAGCCGCTCCCCACGATGTTTTCCCTTGCCGCCACAGAGTTATGCCCAGCCATAGCGCTCCGCCCAACAAAAATCCATACGGCACGAGCGCCAGCTCTTCGTAAAAATTGTTGGTCGAGCGCAGGTGTTCGTACCCGCGAACCCACGCTTCCGGCACCTGCAAAAATTCCTGGCTGTCCCCAACGTGGTCGCCCTGCAATCCCACTTGCAGCCGGTAGGGCGCTTCCTTCGCCTTAAATCCTTTGCGTTCCCAGGTGAACGACCAATCCAGGCGATTCGGCCGGGCCTGTGAATTCGCTTCCGCCGGCAAGAACTCCCACTGGTTCAGGTCCGCGCCAAGTTTTGTCTCCGCGAATTTTTCCGCCTCCGTCTCTGCTTCATCTCGACTAAGAGATTTCGCCGCCCGTGCTTCTTCAATCTTGCGGTCGTAGCCCACCACTTTTCCCGCCGGGTTGATGCGCACGAGGAACTCTTCTTCCTGCTTCGGCCGGAAAAAGCGCACGTCCCAATACCAGATGTTCAATTGCCCGGACATCAGTTGGTTGGCTTGTTGGAGTCCCAGTTCTCGTTCCAGGTAGGTCTTTGCGTTTTCGTCCACATCGAAAACAATCGTGGATTCATAGCCGTTCAGGTTTTCGCCCAGGCCTTCCACAAATTGCTTGGCGCGCGCCTGCGCATCCGCGCGCGACACTTTGAAATCCACTGACGCTTCCGGAAACGCCCGGAAAAAATATCGCTGCGCAAAAAGAGCGCCAACCAGCCCGCACAGCACCCACAGAAGCAGGACGCGCTTGTCTGAACCGCTCAACCGATCGTCTGCCAAAGTACCCTCCTGGGCGAAATTCGGCGTCGCAAACCCACTCTATCGGTACCCATGGCGCTGGCGCAAGCTTCACGAAAAGCATGGCTTAGTTCGGGATGGTATAAAGAAGAGAGCGATGACCGTCAGCCTCCAGACCAATGTCCAGATGATGAAGGGTGTGGGACCGCAGCGCGCCGAACTCCTGGCTCAGCGCGGCATTTACACTCTCGAAGATTTGCTCAACTATCTCCCCTTCCGCTACGAAGACCGGGTCCACTTTTCGAAAATAAAAGACGTTCAGCCCAATGGCATCTACACCTTGCGTGCCCTCGTCATGAGCGGCCAGGCTGTTCGTGGCATGTATGGCCGAGACGCCATTTACCATTTGCTTGTTCAAGACGATACGGGCTCGCTTCCCTGCAAGTTTTTCCACGGCGGCTTCCTCGAAGGCCGTCTGAAGCCTGGCCAGGAACTGATCCTCCACGGCAAAGTGGAAATCGATAAGCAGCGTCCCGCTCGTCGCGAAATGGTGAACCCGCAATTCGAAGTGTTGAGTGGCGAAGATGTTGACTCCACGGAGATGGGGCGCATCGTGCCGGTCTACGAAGCCATCGGCACGTTTGGCACGCGCCAGATCCGCCGGGCCATTTACGCCACGCTGCAAAATCTCGAGCACACTATTGTCGACATCCTTCCCCTGGAATTGTGTGATCGTCTGGGATTTCCCTCTCGTCGTGACGCCGTAATCCAGGCGCATTTTCCTTCGCAGGGAGAATCGCTAGAAGCGCTGAACCAGTTCCGCTCTCCTGCGCAGCGCCGGCTGATCTTCGAAGAATTTTTTCTATACCAGCTGAGTCTGGCCTTGGGCCGTAAAGCCACTCGCAAGGAAAACGCCCTCCCCTTCCGTGTTCGGGAAGACAAGATCCGCGAGGCATTGAAAAAAATCCTTCCTTTCAAGCCCACCGCCGCCCAAAAGCGCGTCCTTGCGGAAATCGCCGCCGATCTCGAGCGGCCCATCCCCATGAATCGCCTACTTCAGGGAGACGTGGGTAGCGGCAAAACGATAGTCGCGTTGCAGGCTGCTGTAATCGCCATGGAAAACGGCTGCCAGGCCGTCTTGATGGCGCCCACCGAAATTCTTGCCGTGCAGCATTACCTCGCCGCGCGCCGCATTCTCGCCGGCGGTGGATATCACGTGGATCTCTTGATCAGCGGCCTGAAAACTGCCGAAAAAGCCGCCGTTAAGGAGCGCATCCGCAACGGTGAAGCGCAACTCGTCATCGGCACCCATGCTTTGATTGAAGACAACGTAGAATTCCAGCGTCTGGGCTTCGTTGCTATCGACGAACAGCACCGTTTCGGCGTGATGCAGCGCAAAAAATTAATGGATAAAGCCGTGAAGCATGGCCATGCGCCTCATGTTCTCGTTCTCACAGCCACTCCGATTCCGCGAACCCTTTCCCTCACCCTGTATGGCGATTTGGACGTATCCGTCATCGACGAACTTCCTCCCGGCCGCACGCCCATTTCCACGCGTATGACCACCGAACAGCATCTTCCCGGAGTGTGGGAAGGCTTGCGCCGCGAAGTCCAAGCTGGCCATCAGGCCTACGTGGTTTATCCCGTAATCGAGGAATCCAAGCTCGAACTCAAAGCCGCCATGGAAGAGTACGAGCGGCTCTCCAAACTCGTTTTCCCCAAGCTGAGCGTCGGCCTGCTCCACGGCCGCCTTTCGAGCGAAGAGAAAGACGATGTGATGCAGCGTTTTCGCCGCAACGAAGTCCAGATACTCGTCACCACCACCGTCGTCGAAGTCGGCGTCGACGTTCCCAACGCTACCGTCATGGTCATTGAGCATGCCGAGCGATTCGGCCTGTCCCAGCTTCATCAACTCCGCGGGCGCATCGGTCGCGGCGCGCAGAAATCCCATTGCATTCTTGTCGCCCCATATCGCCTGACGGAAGAAGGCCGCGCGCGCCTGGAAACCATGGTGCGCACCAACAATGGTTTCGAAATCGCGGAAGCCGATCTGCAATTGCGCGGACCCGGAGAATTCTTCGGCACGCGCCAATCCGGGGAACTTGGCTTCCTGATAGCCAGCCCGCTGCGCGATCGCGAATTATTGGAACTGGCGCGCAAGGAAGCCTTCACGCTCGCAGAGGATCCTGCTAAGAACAATTCCTTGCATGAAATCCTTCGCGTTCTGCCGGGCGAATGGCAGCGCCGCTATCATCTCGCCCGCATCGGTTAAGGCACAGGAATTGTCATGCGTGTTATCACCGGAAAATTTCGCAGCCGCCACCTGCAAAGCCTCAAAGGCCTCGACCTTCGCCCCACAAGCGATCGTCTTCGGGAAACACTCTTCAATATTCTCGGCGACCTCGTGATCGGCTCCCGCTTCATCGATGCCTTTGCCGGCACCGGCGCTGTCGGCATCGAAGCCCTCAGTCGTGGCGCCACCGAAGTCGTGTTCATCGAAAATCACGCCCCCGCCGTTGCGCTCATCAAGAAAAACCTCGCCTCGCTTCCAATAAAAGAAGGCGCTCGCATCGTCTCCATCGATGTCTTGCGCGCCCTCAAAACTCTTACGCAAGAAAATTCCAGCCCAACGGCACCACCGCAAATCCTTTTCCTCGATCCTCCTTACGATCATGCTGCCGATTATGATCGCGTGATCTCTTTCCTCGGTTCTGCTACGCTTTTATCTGAGGGGAGCCTGGTCATCGCGGAACATCGCCGCAATTTCACTCTCCCCGAGGCCGTTGGAAATTTGCAATCTGTGCGTGTGTTGCGTCAGGGTGATGCAGCTCTCAGCTTTTATCGCTTGATCAAAACTATTCGGGTGAACGATCCAGCTTCGGAGTAAACCCTCCGCCGCCTACCGGTCATCTTATTTTCTTTGTCCCTTCGCTATGCTCCCCGGCCCCGCGGAGCCAGCGGCTGGCACGTTATAATGGAAGGCAATGTTTCGTAGATTTCAGGTCAATCCGTTTGATTTGCTCGGCCAGAACGAGATCTACCCGATCGCCGTGTTTCTGCCCGGCATGGGCGAGCCAAAACTGACCATCGCCTGGAACAGTTTTCATCAGAATTTCTTCAGCGAACTCGCCGCGTTTTTCCGCTGGACGCGCATACCTAAGGGCGAACCACAGGGAAATATCTTCATCGATTGCCGCATTCAACGGCGCGTCCCTTACGCAGCAATCCTCGTCGCCGCTCTCTGGCACGTCGTATTTTTTGTTGTGCCTTGGCCGCACATTCCCATGGCACCCAAGCATGTCACGGCCTTGGACAATACGGAACTCACCTGGTCCGGCAACATCGAAGATTTGCCGCTGCTCAATGTTCCGAAGCAGGGCCACAAGACTGTCTCACCAAAAACTCCCGCAGACAGTCCTTCCGTGGAAAACACGGACGCCTATCATCCTCGCCAACGCATCTTCACCGATCCTTCCCATCCCACGCATCCGCGGCAAACTCTGGTGAATACCTCCGCGCCAATGGAGCCGCCGAAGTTCGTTCCGCAGCTTCCGAACATGGTGCAACTTGCCAGTCCCGCCGCTCCTGCTCGCCCCCGTTTGCAAATTAGCGAACAGACGCTCGCCAAGCTCCGTCCAAAACAAGTGAAGAAGAAAATCGCCACCACTGATGCGCCCACACTCGACGTGCCGAACACGGAAACCCGTCCCGCGGATCTGAGTCTCTCTCAGCTGCCCGATGCTCCCGTGAAACCGCAACTTGAAATCAATGCAGGGTCCGCCCCGCGCGTGTCTGAGCGCACACAAACAGGTGAAGTAGCCCCCGCGCCGGAAGTCGCAACCGCGGCGGCGAACTCCTCCAGCGGTTCCGCCGCCACAATCATCGCATTATCGTCGACTCCCGGGCCGCCTGCGCCAGTCGTGGAAGTTCCGAATGGCAATCTTGCCGCTCGTGTCGCCATCTCGCCAGAAGGCAAAGCAAATGGCACCGGCGGTGGCTCGGGAAATTCTTCGAATGCTTCGACCGGTGGAGCTTCTTCGAACGCCGGCGATCTGGCAGGGAAAAGTTCCATCGGCATCAGCATCAGTGGCGGAAATCCAAAACCAAACGCCGGCGTTTCGGGCCTCGGCGCTCCGGGAAAACTAACTCTGCCGAAAGCTTCTAACGTCTACAAGCGCCCCGATCCGAACGCTGACGATGATCCTCCGGAACGTACCGGCCCTCCCAATTTCGGCTCGCTGCCGCCCGGCGCACAGCCCGAGGATATTTTTGCGGCGCATCGCGTGTATTCGATGAACGTCGATATGCCCAACTTGAATAGCGTCACTGGCAGCTGGATCATTCACTTTGCAGAAATGCATTTGCCCGGTGTGCCTCGCAATAGTGCGCAGCTCAATGCACCGGGACCTCTTCGCAAGGTCGATCCCAAATATCCGCAAGATCTCATCCAGCAGCATGTGGAAGGGGAGGTGGTGCTCTACGGCGTGATTCGCCCCGATGGCAGTGTCGACAGCATTCAGTTGGTCCGCAGCCTCGACAAGCAACTCGATGCGAACGCTATCGAAGCCTTCAAACAGTGGAAGTTTCACCCGGCCACAAAAAACGGCCAACCCGTCGCCCTGGAAGCCATTGTCCACATTCCCTTCAAAGGCCCCGAGCGCGAATAAAAACCTTACCTACTTGTCGCCCGAGGGCGAGCAAAATGCTTGAACTACTTGTCATACTGAGGAGTTCGCGACGAAGGATCTCAACGTAAAATCCAACCTCAATTCATTCGCGACGTTTGAACAGTCCAACGACAAACCGTTCCTACCCGCCGAATCCCCGCTCATACAACTTCACCAGCGTGTACAGCGTATGATTCACCGGCGTCGCCACACCCAATTTCGCTCCTAGCATTGCCACATAGCCGTTCAACGAATCGATTTCCGTGTGCTTATCCCGCGCCAGGTCCTGTGCTGTCGACGAGCGCGTCCCTTTCATCTGCTCCGCAATCTTAAACGAGCCCGCGATCGCCGCCTGCGGATCGTCAAGCCCGGCTGGTTGAATGCCCTTGGCATGCGCAACTCGCAAAGTCTCGTACACCGCTGCCTCGACCACTTTTCGCGCGTCCTCGCTCTCGATAATCTCGCCGTACGTTACGCGCCCCAGCGCAGAGACCGCATTGAGCGCGCAATTCCAAATCAATTTCGTCCACAGTTCCCCTTGGATATTTTCAGAAATCCGGCAGGGAATCTTGGCCGCCTCAAAAATACCCGCGATCTTCTCCGTGCGTTCATTCTTCGGCCCAACCACAATATCTCCGCGGCCCAGATGTTTCACGGTTCCCGGCGTGGGCACAGACGCGGCAACATACACAACCGCGGGCAACGCATCGATTCCCGAAACTGTCCGTATGTCCTCCGCGTTACTCACACCATTTTGCATGCTGACCACCAGCGCATCATGCGGCAATATCCCGGCCAATTCTTTCGCAGCACTCACTGTATCCGTGGTTTTGACGCAAAACAGCACCACATCCGCGCCAGCAGCCGCCGACAACTCCGTCGACGCCTCCGGGTACACCGTTTCCTGAAACTGGAACGAATCGATTCGCAATCCGGAATGTTGTACCGCCTCCACAAATACAGGCCGCCCGATCAGCACCACCGGCACGCCCGCACGCGCAAACATTCCGCCAAAATATCCGCCCACAGCTCCAGCCCCGACGACCGCTACCTTGGAAGCATGGCTTGACCCGCTCAAAACTCCTCCGCAACAAACAGTTAAAAATGATTCCGCAACTCCCGAAACGCCGGCAAAATCACTAATTTTCCCGATCCCGCCACCACCGGTTCATGTTCCAGTTGCCACGTATTTACATGCGGGATGTACACCGCGTTCAATCCCGCTTCCATCGCCGGGTTGATGTCGCTGCGCGGGCTATTCCCAATCATCCATCCTTGCGTTTTCACGATCTTGTGCTTGTTCACCAGCACTGTATAGGTCTTCGCGTCTTTCTCCGCCACAATTTCAATCGCCTCAAAAAAACCTTGCAGCCCGGAGCGCTCCACTTTCGCCGCTTGTTCCGCCGGTTCGCCCTTTGTAAAAAGAATCAGCCGGTGCCGGCTCGTCAGATACGCCAACGTGTCCGGCACTCCATCCAGAATTTTCGGCGGCGTCCGTTCCAGGTCGGTCACACGGTTATGAATTTCCGCCAGCACTTCCCGCCGCGCCATTTGGTCCGCCAGCTTGATGTATGTTTCCTCCAGCGATCGCCCGAAGCTCCGCACTCCGTATCCGTACTGCCGGATATTTTTGCGCTCTGTTTCATTCAGGATGTGTCGGATGTACGCGCGGCTGTAGCCGGAAGGTTCCACCAGGCTGATGAAATCCTCAATCAACTTTTCGAAGAAAACATTATTTTCCCAGAGCGTGTCATCCGCATCGATCAGTAATGTATTTCGTCTCATGATTTATTTATTCAATCCGGTTCATGCACAAATGAACCGAATCAGTGTAGCAGCCCCAGGGCGTCTTCCGCGATTGTCCTCGCCGCGCCCGGCCGTGCCATTGCTTTTGCAGCTTCGTGCATAGCTTGTAGCTTTTTCGGATTATCGAAGAGCGTAGCAATTTTCCATGCCGCCGCTGGCAGATTATTGCAGCGAATCGCCGCTCCCGCCTCCAGCAGGTGATCCGCGTTGCGCTCTTCCTGCCCCGGGATCGGTTCGATCAGGATCATCGGCAATCCTCGCGCCAGCGCTTCCGATGTCGTCAGTCCTCCGGACTTACCAATCAGCGCATCGGCCGCCGCCATGAATTGATCCATCTCTTTCGTGAATCCCACCGCCACTAATCGATTTCCGCCATCGGCCAATGTTCCGCTAGTTTTCGAAAGTTGCTCCAAACGCGACCTCAATTTTTCTGCTTTACCCGCAATGGCCACGATTTGCCACGGCCGCCCCAGTGCCAGCAAACTCCGCACCAACTGCTCCACCGGGCCCACTCCGTAACCTCCGGCGGAAATCAGCAGCACGCGGGAATCGGCCGAGAGTCCAAGTCCCCGCCGCGCGTCTTCGCGGTCAACCGGCGCTTCGAACTTCGGGTCGATAGGAATCCCGGTCACGCGCAATTTCTCTCGCGGCACTCCGATGCCCGCCAGATATTCCGCCGATTCCGGCAACGCCACGTTGTAGCGATCCACCGTCCGGCATAGCCACATCGCGTGTACGTCGTAATCCGTCACCACGATCACATGACGCGCACGCAATTTTCTCTTTGCAATCAGCCACGACAGAATTTCCGCGGGGAGAAAATGTGTCGCAATGCACAGGTCCGGTTGCACCCGCTTCAGCATCCGGATCATCGGCTGCGCGTTCAAGCGGTCCAGCGCAAGCCGGCGCCGGGCGTTGCTCCACGGTTGATCCGTGCGGTCGTACAGCAGGCCCATCAGTCCCGGCGCGCTCTTCACCATTGAGACGTAAGCGTTTTCGTAAATTCGTTGAAATAGCTTGCTGACGTGATGGATGGCGTCGACGTGCTCTACGGTGCAGCCACCGTGCATTCGAAACGCTTCTTCCAGCGCTTGCGCCGCTCGCACATGTCCTGCGCCAGAGGAAGCGGAAAGAATCAGCACGCGTGGCGGCCGCCGCGGCGCAGCAGTCTCCCTCATGCGTGGATCACAGTGAAGCGGCCTTTCGCGGACCGGTGGAAAGCTTCTCCAGAATCGTCTTTGCCAGCTTTTGCAATTCACCGAAGCGCGTCAGATAGTCCTGGAATTCCTGATTAAGCAACTGCGCGTCTTGCGGCCCCAGCTGATTTCTCAGAATCATGTCGCGCAGCTTCACCGGGTGCGGTAGCAGTGCATCTTCTTGTAGTTCTTCCAGTGCTTGCGTTGGATCGTAGTGATACATAGTAATCTCCCGTAAGTTGCAAGCCGTCAAATCTTGTGCAAACCGGCGGCTCCATTTTACGCATAAGCAGCCAGAGGCATGTCGACAATTGTGAGGGAACTGGCTTTACCTCAGGCGGCGGGAGCGCGAGCCGGCACGAATTCGTACTTCTCGATCTTCGCGGCAATGCCGGTCTTTCCGTTCTCGGTAGCTTCAATACGAACCACCTTGCCGTGACACCGGATGTTCACGTCTCCCGCGGAAATCATCTGTTGCGGAAGTGTCAAAATAAAATCGAGTTCGGTGCCGTCTTCAAACCGCGCATCCGTGAGGAAATAAAGTCCTCGATAACTCACATCCCGTGTGCTCGCGCGCAGTTCCGGGCTGCTCGCGTCGTGCGCCAACACGCGCACAGGCAGGGTCATAACAAAGCGCCTGGCCTCACGCCTATCCGACAAATCGCCCATGCGGGCCCCCTGTTTTGGCTGAACCGCGCTGAAAGTAACATCCGTGCACGCAAACTTCAATGTTAAATTCCATATTTTTAGCTCTAGTACCTATATGCCTCGTTGTGGGCGGACTAGAACTCACACCTCTCTGCACATTCTGTCTACTTAAGCGACAATAAATGTGCAGTCTGTTAGATTCGGTTAAACTTTTTTTGGATTCCTTGATTCTTAATGCTGATTCATCACGATTCGCGCAATTTCTTTCTACAAGGCCCTGCAGGCGCTCTTGAAGCCATACTGTGGACTCCCACTCGTTCTGGTACGCCTACACTCGCGGCAGTCGTGTGCCATCCTCATCCGCTTTTCGGCGGCACCCTTCACAATAAGGTTGTTTACCATGCTGCCAAATCTTTAGACGCGCTCGGCGTTCCCGTTCTCCGTTTCAATTTTCGTGGCGCGGGTTTAAGCGCCGGTGAACATGATCGCGGATTGGGCGAACGCGGAGACGTGCAAGCCGCTATCGATTATTTGGCCGCGCAATATCCCGAAACTTCGCTGCTCGTCGCTGGCTTTAGTTTTGGAAGCTGGGTTGGTCTGCAGGTCGGCTGCGCGGATCATCGCGTGCATGAACTCATCGGTCTCGGAATCCCCGTCAACAATTCCGACTTCACTTATCTTGCAAGCTGCGCAAAACCCAAGCTGATTGTGCAGGGCACCGACGACGAACACGGCGCATGGGAAAAAGTCGAACCTGTTGTCGCTCTTGCCGCAGGGGACACGCGCCTATCTTTCATCCAGGGCGCCGATCATTTTTTTTCCGGCTACCTCGACAAGTTGGACCAGTCCATTACTTCATGGCTCCTGGAACGTCAGCCCGAGCTCCACAAAATCTAGGCGCAAGTTCCGCTTCCGGCCTACGCTCTTTCGCCTCGCGAAAAAAGCTTGCTGAACTGTTCCAATCCCGCTGGCACTTCTACGATCAATCGCGTGTTCGCTTCCACGTGCGGCGTCCGCGACATCCCGACCAGCGCCGCTGTTATTCCGGGCGCCGACCGCGCGAATTGCAATGCGCGTTCCGCATCGTTCTGCAGTCCCAGCGCTTCCGCCACGAACCCCGGCAGATTTTGCGCCACTTGTCCCTGCAGGAGGGAAGCGCTCGCAATCAACGTGATTCCCAACTCGCTCGCCGCTTCCATCACCGTTTTCTGCTCGGGTCCCATCGTTTGATTCCCCAGCGTCAACGCTTCCGTCATCGCCAGGTTGAACGGCAATTGCACAAATCGAAAATGGTGCTTCTCTCCCGCAATCTCCTTCGCGATCCCTGCGATCTCCGCCAGTTGCAAGGAGTCGCGCGCCGATTTGTCCTGGCGTAATCCATTCCACGTCGCCATTCCATAATATTGCAATTGTCCCCGAGCCACCGCGGATTCCAGGAATACGAACGCTTCCCGCACGCGTTTCAGAAATTCGTCTGGCGCAATTTCTGAAAGCTGCGTCTCCGGATTATGCAGGTAATAAACATCGATGCAGTCCACCTGCAGATTCTTACGGCTGCGCGTCAGTTGATTTTCCAGAAATCGCGCGGTCATGCAGTGGCTTCCCCCGGCAATATCCTTGGCTGAGAAGATCCCTTTCTGCAGATATTCCTCAAAAAAATAGCGGTTGGGGTCTTCCGGCATCGAACCATCGGGGGTCAAATAGCCGCCTTTCGTGCACACAACAACTTCGTCTCGCGCAATGCCCTTGCGTGCCAGCACCTTCAGCGCCGTACCGATGGTCCTCTCGCTTCTCTGCAGTCGGTAATTGATGGCTGTATCGATCAGGTTGATGCCCGATTCCACCGCGGCCACGATTGCCGCTGTATAACTGGAATCCGTTGATTCGTTCGGCTGGCCCAGATACGTCCCGATTCCCAACGAAGATACCAGCAGGTCTTCCGCCTGACGAAAGTGTCCCTCCGCGGCGATTCCCCGGAATTTTTCCGCATATCGCGTCGTCCCTTCGTGCGTTGCTCCCCGGATCATTTGCTTTCCTCGCTTTGCTTTTTTCCCTCCAAACCGCCAGCTTGCTCCGGCTGCTCTTTTTTCGGAGCAAGCAGCCGCGAACACGCCCGCAGGATTCTTCGGTACGGCCAATCCTTCTCTCGAAAGAATATCTCGCCTTCGCGCGGGCTACTGAAAAACCATCTCGCCAGCAGTCCGAGATGCTCCCCCAGTTCCGCCGCGCTCTGTCGCACATTCGTAGTTGCCACCGGCACTGCGCTGCCCGAACCCTCAATATAATCCCGCACAGCCTCCTCCGCCGACACGGGCTTGCCAGTATCGCCGAAGCGCAGAAAAAACGGTTCCGCCAATCTCCCGCGATGCACTGCAAAAAACGCAATCGAGTGTTCTTCGGTGGTGCGCTGAAGAATCACGGCGTCCAGATCCTGAATCCGCCGCGACAATTCCGGCTTGCCGCGCAAAACATCATCCAGCTTTTCCAGCTTCTTATGAATTGCGGCAGCCTTCTCAAAATCCAGTTGTTCGCTGGCGTTTTCCCGTTCGCTTGTCAGTGCATCATGCAGGGAAAGGCTATTCGTGTCCAGAAATTGCACCAACCGGTCCACTTCCACGTCGTACTCTTCTTTGCTGCATCCCGCGAAACAGGGCGCCAGGCACATTTTCATTTCGGAATACAAGCACCCAGGAAACGTGGGATCGCGCCTGATCTTGATCTGGCAGCGCCGCACCTTGAAAAGGTCCAGCATCTTGTCCGCGAAGGCTTCCGCAGACCGCCGCGACGCGAACGGCCCGTAATACACTCCGGACGCCGGTTCGCCTTGTTCATTCACGACGATCCGACGCGTCACGAAGCATCGTGGATACGCATTCCGCAGGTTTACCTTCAGCACCGGCGCCGGACGCAACCGCATCAATTCCCTGTAGCGCTTCGGAAAAATTTGCTTAGCATTGTGATAATAGGTGAGAGCCTGTTCGAACGTCGAGCCCGTTTCACGATAATGCACCTGTCGGGCAAACTCGCGCAGGTTCAGGCGCTTGCTCGTCGCATCCGGCGGCCCCAGCAATCGCTGCAGCCTTCGCCGCAAGTCCGCTGTGCGTACTAAGAAGGGTTCCGCTGCCTCGTTTTGGGACGAAATCAGACAGACAGCCGGCTTCGTAGGCAAAAGCGAAAAAAATTCCGCATCATTTTCCGGTGTGAAGTCCAGGCCAGAGTCGAGTTCCAACACCTTGTCAGGATACTACGGACGTTTCCCGCTTGCTGTTCCACTTCTGCCTTTTGCAGTGCAGGCACTCCCCGCACTTCCAGCGCAGTCTAACCCTTTAGCACCCAGGCCGCGATCACCAACCGCTGGATCTCGCTCGTACCTTCATAGATCTCAGTGATCCGCGCATCCCGGTAAGCCCGCTCCACTGGATATTCCCGGCTATACCCGTATCCACCGTGGATCTGGATAGCTTTATGCGTCACCTTCGTGGCCATCTCACTCGCAAACAGTTTCGCCGTCGCCGCTTCCTGGCTGAACCGGCCGCCGCTGTCCTGCTTCCACGCCGCTTTGCGCACCAGCAAGCGGGCCGCGTCGATCTCCGTCGCCATATCCGCCAGCATGAACTGGATTGCCTGGAACTGCGCGATCGGATGCCCAAACGCCATTCGCTCCTGAGCCCACTTTAGCGCCGCTTCAAATGCGCCCTGCGCAATCCCCGTGGCCTGCGATGCAATCCCGATTCTTCCTCCGTCTAGCGTCGAGAGCGCCACCTTATAGCCCTCGCCTTCATTCCCGATGCGATTTCCGCCGGGAACCACGCAGTCCGTGAAAATCAATTCACTACAAGCCGTTGCGTTTATCCCTAGTTTTTTTTCTTCCTTGCCCACCTCAAAACCGGGCGTTCCTTTTTCCACCACGATCGCCGTAATCCCTTTTTCTCCCTGGGCCGGCTCCGTGTTCACATACACGATGGCCGCATCCGCCACGCCGCCATTGGTGATCCACGCTTTCGTGCCGTTGATCATATATTTATCGCTTTTCCTCACAGCTTTCGTCTGCAGCGCCGCCGCATTCGAACCTGCCTGCGGCTCCGTCAGCGCATAACACCCGATCTTTTCTCCGCGCGTAAAAGGTAATAGGAACTTCTGCTTCTGCTCCTCAGTCCCAAACCGGTGAATCGGATCGCAAAAGAGCGAGTTCTGCACGCTCAGAATCACTCCCGTCGAGGCGCAGCACCGCGAAATCTCTTCGATCACAATCGTGTACGCAATGTGATCGAATCCCGCGCCACCTTCGGCCTCTGGAAACGCCACTCCCGTCAATCCTAATTCCGCCGCCTTCTTGAATAGCTCTCGCGGAAAATGCCCAGTCTCGTCCAACTCTTTCGCCAGCGGTCGTACTTCCGTCTCCGCAAACTCCCGCACGCTCTTCTGCAGCAACTTCTGTTCTTCGTTCAATTCCAGGTTCACAGTGCTTCTCCCGCCGTACCGTTTCAAATGCAATTGTGAATTTCCGATCCCACTCCGCCGCTTACACCCGCAGCGCCTTCTTCAACCTTTCGTATGTCGTCGCCAATTCCTCCGGATGTACCCGCGTCTCTCCGGTGACGGTCATAAAGTTCGAATCGCCGAACCACCGCGGCAGCATATGCAGATGGAGATGACCAATCACGCCGGCCCCCGCCGCCCGTCCCAGGTTCATTCCTAGGTTCATGCCGTCAGGGTTGTAAGTTTTCTGGAACGCGTTCTCCACGCGTTGCGACAGCTCCATCATTTCGTCCAGAGATCCCGCCTCGCAGAGATTCAGCTCCGCTACGTGTGCATACGGCACGATCATGACGTGCCCGCTCGTGTACGGAAAGCGGTTCAGAATCACGAACGCCTTTTTGCCGCGATGCACGATCAGCGTTTCTTCATCGCGATTCAATTGAACAGCATCGCAGAAAATACACTCCGGCTGCTTACCTTCACTGACCATCGCCATGTACTTATAGCGCCAAGGCGACCAAAGATAATCCATCGTGATGTGCCCCCACCCGCCAACCCCAACAAGCATAACCCAAGCCGTCCGCTACGGGAGGACGCCTTCAGCTGGGCTACCCGACACCCCATTACTGGCTCCCGACTGCAAAAAAAAAACGCCCCGATCACTCGGGGCGCCCGACAACCAGATTTTCCATCCGTCTCAAGCAGGCGGTGCTTCCGGCTGGGCCGCCGATGGAGTCGCAGCCGCCGGACTATTCACAAAGTCTTTCAATTCCTTGCTGGGCTTGAAGAAAGGAATCTTCTTCGCTGGCACTTCCACTTTCTCTCCGGTCTTCGGGTTACGTCCAACTCTGCCGCGCCGCTGCCGTGTCCGGAAACTTCCGAACCCGCGGATCTCGATCTTGTCGCCCTTTTGAAGCGCATCAATGATGCTTTCGAAAATAGTCTCGACGATGGTTTCGGACTCTTTGCGAGGCAACTCCGCGATCCGCAGCACTTCCTCGATCAGGTCCGCCTTCGTCAGTGTCGGTTGCTTTGTCATCTTCGCCTAGCCTCTTCTCGTAGTCGCAACTCTTGCCATCTGCACCGAGGCCGACCTAGAGGGGCATCGCCTGCCTGGTTGACACTCTTCCTATCATTAAAATGACCCGCAGGTAAACGACTTTTCCTGGCGGTTCCCCTCGGCCCCAGGTTCTCCCCGATTGCCAACTACCGGGACGACAGCTTCTGCTTCAGCGCGTCTCCAATCGTCGCCGTCGACGACGACTTCGACGTCTTATACTGTTCGATTTCCCGTCGCTCTTGCTGCCGCACCGCCGCTCGATAGCTTAGCCCGATCCGCCGCGTGTCATGGCTGATCTTGATGATCTTGAAATCGTATTCCTTGCCCGGTTCCAGCGGTCCTGCGCTCTTCAGCGGCCCGGTCGTTGGACGGAAGCTCGATGGTCCTTCATCCCGCCGCTTCCGCTCTTCGATCTCGGTATTGTGGCAGAGGCCTTCGATGTTATCGCCAAGCTCCACGAAAGCGCCGAACGTTGCGATTCGCGAAACCTTGCCCCGCACGATGTCGCCAATCCGGTGGGACTTGAACCAGTCTCCCCAAATGTCATTCACCTGCTTCATCCCCAGCGACACTCGCCGGTTTTCCGGATCGATCCGCAGCACCTTCGCCGTGATCGGTTCGCCCTTCTTGAACACCTCATGCGGATTCTTCACGCGCCCGGTCCAGCTCACGTCGCTTACATGAACCAGTCCATCGAATCCATCTTCGATCTCGATGAACGCGCCAAACTCGGCGATGTTCCGCACTTTCCCGGTCACCACCGTGCCCACCGGATACTTCTCCGCCACCAATAGCCATGGATCGGGTTGCGCCTGCTTGATTCCCAACGAAACGCGCCGGTCGCTCGGCTTGATGTCCAGCACCACCACGTCCACTTCTTCGCCGGCCTTCACAACCTTTGACGGATGCGTCGGCTTCTTTGCCCAGCTCATCTCCGTTACGTGGACCAAGCCTTCAATTCCCGGCTCCAGTTCCACAAACGCGCCATAATCCACCACGCCAACAACCTTGCCCTTATATTTCCCGCCAGCCGGATAGCGTTCCGCCGCGTCAATCCACGGATCCTTCATCAGCTGCTTCAGGCCCAGAGAGACGCGCTGCTTATCTTTATCGAACTTCAGCACCACTACGTCCAGTTCTTGCTCTGGCTTCACCACGTCACTGGGATGGCGCACGCGGCCCCAGCTCAGGTCCGTCAGGTGCAGCAGCCCGTCCAATCCGCCGATGTCCACGAACGCGCCATAGTCGGTCACGTTCTTCACTGTGCCGTGAACCGTCTGGCCTTCCTTCAACTGCTCCATCAACTCGGCCCGCTTTGCGTGCAGCGTTTCCTCCAGCAGCGCTCGCCGGCTCACCACCACGTTTCCACGCCGCCGGTTCAGCTTCGTGATGCGCACATCCACGTTCGTGCCGATCAAGCCATCCAGATTCGTCGTCGGCCGCAGGTCATACTGCGAGCCCGGCAGGAACGCGCGCACACCAATATCAACCACCAGTCCGCCCTTGATGCGGTCCACCACCTTTGCGCTGATGGTTTCCTTCGCCTTGAACTGCGCGTCAATCTTTTCCCACGTCCGCCGCCGCAGCACTTTCTGGTAAGACACGATCACAAAACTGTCTTTGTGTTCGCCCGTGCGCTGCACTTCAATCGTGGAATTGGGATCCGGCCGTGGAATGTCCGATTCCTGGAATTCCGCTGCGGGAATCAGTCCTTCGGTCTTTCCACCCAGGTCCACCACTACGCCGTTTTCGGTGTAAGCGACCACCTTCACTTCAATAATTTCGTTTTGCGCCGCGACTTCTTGCGGTTCGCTGTATTGCTCGATGAGCTTGCTCATCTCTTCCGCGCCGGCTGCTTCTTCCGCCGCCGCGGCAGCTTCCGCGTCGGCGGCCGCCGTTTGCGCGTGGGCCTCCGCGGCCTTATGCGCGTCTTCCACTTTCACCGGTTCCACGTGCGCCGGCTCTTGCGGCACGACTGCATCGAGTCCGCCCTCTGGAACTTCCGCGGCGGCGCTCTCTTCCGGTTTGTTTGGGGATTCTACTTCTTGTGCAGGTGCGGCTGCTGCGGACGATACGGGGTTTTCATTATCAAATGAAGTCATGATTACGTCGCCTCCGGGATTTTTATCCCTGTTTTGGTCAGGTCAATCCTTGCCAATCCCTACCGGGGTAATGCAAGGAGGGTTACAACGGGGCAGCACAACTTCGCGGACTGCTTCGCAGTAACTCGGTCTCTTTCAATTGGATGCCACGCAGATGGGTAGCGCCGCATCCCGAACACCCATGCAAGCATACCCGCCGCCTCGCGCCCGTGTCAATCGAACTGCCATCAACCGCGAATGCCATTCTCACAAGAAAAATACGCGTCATCCTGAGCGCGTCTTTTGCGCGAAGGATCTCGACTGCTTGAACTGGTTGCACTGGCACTTGGTCGTCCTGAAGCTACGCCCTCGCGCGTCCTGCCTGCGTCCGCTCTCGCCGGAAATCCGAACCATTCAATTCCACCGTCCGGCACATTTCAAACAGCCGCGATCTCATCCGACTTCCAATTCTTTGTTCCAGGGAATCGTCCTTGATAGCAGCCATCAATTTTCCGCTGGGCAGCCGCGTCGTCTCGCCATCCGATTGCGGGTTGTCGATATAGTTCGTGGTGATAATCGTGGTTCGCTTCTCGTTGTACCTGGCGTTCAGCACGATCGCAACGATATCTCTCATCCAGTCGGATGGTTTGCTCGCCCCCAAATCATCCAACACCAAGATTTCCGCGCTACGAATCGGTTCCAGGATTCCAAGCTCCGTCGATTCGCTTGCTGCGTTATAGCTACCCTGAATTTCCTTTAACAACTCCCGGTAATCGCAGAACAGCCCGTTGTGGCCCCTGTGAATCAATTCCTTCAATGCCGCCACAGCCAAATGTGTCTTGCCCGCCCCGGACGGGCCGGCCAGCAACAGTCCCTGCTCGGTTGCCGGGTAATCCCTCAAAAATCCTTCCACCTGCATTTTTGCGTGCTTCAAAGACTGCTGCTGTTGCGGCGTCCCAATGTCCGTGGAAAAGCTCTCAAAATCGCAATGCTCGTAGCGCTTCGGAATCCGCGCGCGCTCCATCACCTTCTCTGCGCGCTCTTCCATCCCGCACTCGCAAGGCACAGCCATATTTCCTGGAGCGCCATCCTTGCGCGCCACCAGTTTCCATCCCGTGCCCCGACACAACAAACATTCTTCGCGAGCCATAACCACCTTGAAGTGCGGGAACCCCGCTCCCGCTGTGCACAATGAAGTCCAACTTAAAATGGATCAGCGGCAGCCCTGCTGCCACCTAATCTTACGACCCTGCACTCTCATCCACAACAACGCCGCTTGCGGAAATCTGTGCACAAAAAAAAGACCCCGCAATCTCCGGAGTCCTCACATCTCACCAAAATAAAATTTCTCCCCACCTTATCTCCACATCCGCGGCATTGCCCTCACAATCGCTGTCTTCGGCGCCTTATTCTCTTTCTCTGTTCGCGAAGCCATCCGCGAGAGTTCCTGCTGCACCACTTGCGCGAACTCTCCCATCACATGTTCCATCTCCATCATCTTTTCCCGCATGTTCAAAATTATTTCGATCCCCGCCAGGTTTACGCCCATGTCACGCGCCAGCGTCAGGATCACTTCCAGACGCTCCAGGTCCGAATCCGTATACAGCCGCGTATTCCCTTGCGAACGCGACGGCTTCAGCAATCCCACGCGCTCGTACAGTCGCAGCGTCTGCGGATGCAACTTATAAATCTCCGCAACCGCGCTGATCATATATCCGGCCTTCGCTCGTTTCCTTTGTTTCACTGGCATTTTCACAGCTCTTTCGGAAGTAATCTAAGTAAAATTCCAAATTCGTTTTACTTAATATTTAGAACTAATAACTCAAAACTTCCCTACACTCCAGCCTTCGCAAATAAATCCTTCCGCGGATCGGCTGGCGCTACCTCTTCCAGTTCCTTCATGATCGTCCGCACGCGCTCGTCCGTAGGTTCCGGCACAACAATCTGAATCTCCACATACTGGTCGCCGCGCGTGCCGTTCTTTCCATGCGGCACGCCTTTCTCTTTCAGCCGCAAGGTCCGCCCGCTGTTGGTGCCCGGCGGAATGCGCACAATCGACCGCCCGTCGATCGTCGGCACTTCCACCTTCGCCCCCAGCGACGCCTCAGGCACCGTCACCGGCACCTTCGTGTACAGATCGTTTCCGCGCCGCTCGAAAAACTCATGCGGATGCACCACTACGCGCAGATACAAATCCCCCGGTGGCGCTCCCATCGTGCCCGCGTTGCCTTTTCCCGGCACGCGCACGCGGCCACCATTCGCCACTCCCGGCGGAATCCGCACTTCAATCGTTTCCGTCTTTCGAATGCGCCCCTCGCCTCCGCAAACCCGGCAAGGCGTGTGAAGCTTTCCAGTGCCGCCGCAACGATTGCACGGCACATTGAATCGCATTTTCCCTGCAGTCTGCTGTATCGTCCCCGTCCCGTTGCAAGTCGGGCAAGTTTGCGGTGTGCCTACCGCGCCGGCTCCATGACACGTTTCGCAAGTATCCATGCGCGTGATCTGCAACTTCTTCACCGATCCGCGCACTGCATCCCAGAAACCAATCTCGATCTGGTATTCCAGGTCTCCGCCGGGTTCGTGCTCCGGTTCTGCGGCCACGCCACCGCGGCGCCCTCCAAAAAACTGTCCAAACAAATCCCGAAAGCTCGATCCCTCAGCTTGCTGCCCGCCAAAATCAAATCCCCCAAAATCAAAATTGACGCCTTCCCCGCCCGATTCCGGCCTCGGCCCATAATCTCCGGTCGGCACATTTTCGCTGTAGAAGCCATACTGGTCGTACATCTGCCGCTTCTTCGTGTCCGAAAGAACGTCGTACGCTTCCTGCAGTTGTTTGAATTTCTCTTCGGAGGCTTTGTCGCCGGGGTTCAAATCGGGGTGATACTTCCGCGCCAGCTTGCGAAACGCCGTGCGAATTTCCTTGGCCGTAGCTTTCTTCGGAACTCCCAGAAGCTCGTAGTAATCCTGTTTTGCACTTGTTGGCATGTTCAGCTTTGCTGCGGCCTTCTTCGGGCCACCTCGTAAAGGGCTCGCGCGAGAA
Organism: Candidatus Acidiferrales bacterium; assembly: GCA_963709705.1. Classification (GTDB taxonomy): domain Bacteria; phylum Acidobacteriota; class Terriglobia; order Acidiferrales; family UBA7541; genus Acidiferrum. Next base: position 1,452,685 of record CAVPXU010000005.1, on the reverse strand, counting down.
GAGAGAAAAGCACAGCTCCTCTCTCTTCCCACTTAGAACTTAAAACTTACAACTTATAACGGTCTTGCTCAGTTCGGCTTCTTGTTGTCGTCCACGTCCACGTATTCAGCGTCGATCACGTCGCCGGGTTTGCTTCCGCCGCCATGTGCGCCGCCTCCCGTTGAGCCTGAACCGCCCGCCGCACCCGCACCAGCCGCGCCTGCCTGCTCGGCACCGGCCGCTTGCGACTTCTTGTACAGCTCCTCAGCCATCTTGTGCAGCGACTTCTCCACGTTTTCTGCCGCGCTACGCAGCCGTGGCACTCCGCCTTCGTTAATCGCCTTCTTCGCCTCTTCCAGCGCCTCTTCGGCCTGCTTCACGTCGCCTTCGGGCAGCTTGTCGCGATTTTCCCGGATGGTCTTTTCGGCTTGATAGATGATTCCATCCAGCCGGTTGCGTGCTTCCACTTCTTCCATCCGCTTGCGATCGTCCTCGGCGTGCGATTCCGCCTCGGTGCGCATCTTCTCCGCTTCTTCCTTGCTCAATCCGGTCGAAGCGGTGATGGTGATCTTCTGTTCCTTGTTGGTGGCCTTGTCCTTCGCACTCACGTTCAAAATACCGTTAGCGTCGATGTCAAAGGTCACTTCCACTTGTGGCACGCCTCTTGGCGCAGGCGGAATTCCATCCAGCTTGAATGTGCCGAGCGAGCGGTTATCCTTCGCAAACTTCCGTTCTCCTTGCAACACGTGGATTTCCACTCCCGGCTGGTTATCGGAAGCTGTCGAATACGTTTCCACCTTGCGTGTCGGTATCGTGGTGTTACGCGGGATCTGCACGGTCATCACGCCGCCAAGCGTTTCCACTCCCAGTGAGAGCGGGGTCACGTCTAGCAACAAAATGTCCTTCACTTCGCCGCCAAGCACCGCGCCCTGGATTGCCGCGCCTACCGCCACGACTTCATCCGGGTTCACGCCCTTGTGCAGCTCTTTCCCGCCGAAGAAATTGCTCACCAGCGCCTGCACCTTCGGTATACGCGTCGAACCGCCAACCAGCACCACTTCCTGGATGTCGCTCGGCGACATCTTCGCGTCTTCCAGTGCCTGCTTCACCGGCTTCATCGAGCGCTCGAGCAAGTCGTTCATCAACTGTTCGAGCCGTACGCGCGTCAACTTCTGCTGCATGTGGATCGGCCCGCTCGCCCCCGCGGTGATGAAGGGCAGGTTGATCTCCGTCTCCATCATTTGCGAAAGCTCGATCTTGGCCTTTTCCGCCGCTTCCTTCAGCCGCTGCAGCGCCATCTTGTCTTTGCCCAGGTCGATCCCGTGCTCTTTCTTGAATTCGTCGATCAGCCAATCCACGATCTTCTGGTCAACGTCATCGCCGCCCAGGTGCGTGTCGCCGTTCGTCGATTTCACTTCCACAACGCCGCTTCCTACTTCCAGCACGGAAATATCGAATGTGCCGCCGCCCAGGTCATACACGGCGATCGTTTCGTCGCTCTTCTTTTCCAGGCCATAAGCCAGCGCTGCCGCCGTCGGCTCGTTGATAATGCGCAAAACTTCCAGTCCCGCAATTTCACCGGCCTGCTTCGTTGCCTGCCGTTGCGCGTCGTTAAAATATGCGGGGACCGTGATCACCGCTTTCGTGACCTTCTCACCAAGAAAATCCTCCGCGGCGTTCTTCAACTTCGTCAGGATCATCGCGGAAATTTCCGGCGGGCTATACACTTTGCCCGCGATCTCCACACGCGCATCATCGTGGTTGCCCTTCACCACCTTGTAAGGCACGCGCTTCATCTCTTCGGCGACTTCGTCATAACGCCGGCCCATGAACCGCTTGATCGAGTACACCGTATTCTCCGGGTTGGTTACGGCCTGGCGCTTTGCCACTTGCCCCACTAGCCGTTCCCCCGCCTTTGTAATCGCCACCACCGAAGGCGTTGTCCGCGTCCCCTCCTGGTTGGGGATCACCACCGGTTCGCCTCCCTGCATTACCGCCACCACAGAGTTCGTTGTCCCTAGGTCAATTCCAATAATCTTGCTCATAGCTACCGTCCTTTATTGAATTCTTGCTAAATCCCTTTCGGCCGCCCCAACTTCCCCAACTGGCTGCGAGCGCACCCGTTCTGCCGCAGCTGGCCCCAGGAGAGGTCCAGTCGCGCTTCAAAAACACGCCAAATATACAACTTGAGTGTGATGTTGTCAAGTTGTTTGATAGTGGATTTAAGTTCTATCGTTCCAATCCTTTTCGCGCCATCCTCCTCCAGACAACCCTTCTTCCTCCTATCTCACCTAACTCCCTTGGCTCTCTGCTCCAACCATCCTTGTTCGATCGGAATCTGCCTCTTCCGAAATTCCGCGTTGCCCAGCCTCCCGCGACTGCTTTCAACCTGTGATACTCTTCTCGAGATTCGACTTTCCCGCATATTCCAGTTTCGGAGGACTCTGTGAATCGCCGCTTCCTTTTCGCCTCGATGGCTACCTTGGCTTTTGCCAGCATGAGCAGTTTCATCCTGATGGCCTCTCCCGCCACTCAGAAGGCGGCGAAATCCTCTGCGCGGGCTTCCAAAACCGCTTCTTCCGCCCCGCAGGCGGCCCTCACCGTAGACGGCGTCAAGGACATCGATCCAGACAAGGCTTTCGGCAGCAAAAACGCTGCCGTGCTTATGGAGACTTTCACCGATTTTCAGTGTCCAGCGTGCAAGCAGCTTTACACCACCACGTTGCAGCGCGTGATGAACAACTATGTCGACACCAATAAGGTCTACATGGTCCATCGCGATTTTCCTCTTCCCATGCATGCTTACTCCCGCATCGCTGCCAGCTATGCCCGCGCCGCCTGTCACATCGATAAGTGCGCTGCCGTCGAAGACGTGCTGTTCCAAAACCAGGAAAAGTGGGAAATGACCGGCGATGTGAAGGGCACCGTTGCCTCCGCGCTTACCCCGGCGGAAATGAAAAAGGTGCAAGCGCTGGTGGATGGTGGCACCCTCGAGCCCTTGATTGAACGCGACCTCCAAATCGGCAGGGCCGTCCCCGTCAATCAAACGCCGACAACCATTATTCATACCCGCGATGGCCAGACGTATCCCGTAGTCGGCTACGTCAGTTACGAGGTTCTGACAACGTTGCTCAATCAGTTGGTCAAGTAGCCAACGGCGGCGAGGACTCCATGATGCAATCCGCTCCATTCAACTTCCGACGCGCCCTGATTCTGATCGGTCGATTGCTCCTCGGCGCCATTTTCATCTACGCTGGTTGCTCTAAAATCCTGCTCCCTAACAAAATGTATTCGCCCCTGGTCATGCTGAAATTCTCCGTCTTATCGAACCTCTCCAATTTTGGATTCCAGGTTGCTTCGTACAAAATGCTTTCACCCGCTGGAGTGGATTTCGTCTCTCACGTTCTTCCATTTGCCGAAGTTGCGCTCGGACTCCTCCTGCTGATTGGATGGCGTCTTCGCATCTGGGCCGCTATTGCCAGTCTGTTCCTGCTGATGTTCCTCACAGTCGTTACCCGCGCCTACGTTCTCCATATGGATATCAATTGCGGTTGCTTCGCCACTCCCGAGCCAGTAAGCCTCAAGAAAATCTTCGAAGACTTGGCCCTGGCCGCCCTGGCCATCCTCATGACCCTCTTCGCCTTCCAGGAATCCCGCAAACCCCACCCATGGAGTGCAGGAGCCCAGCTACCGCTTTAACGCCCCTCGATCCCGACCACCGATCGCTCAGCGGCAGCCCTGCTGCCGCCACCGACCGCTTAAGCGCAATCTCCGCTCTACAAAGTTGTCATCTTGAGCGCGTCCTTTGGCGAAGGATCTCAACCGATCGGTCACTCCCAACCCAATCCTGCGATGAGCCCGGTCGCCAAAATCCAAACACTGTTATCCTTTCTGCATGCCGAACTCATCTCTATAACATCACGCCAATGAAATCCCTGCCCGAATATCTCGAACTCGCCACCGTCGCTCACGGCCACCTCTGTGCCGGTCAGGTCCTCGGAGTGCGCCTGGCCATGCTCGGCCTTCAGGAACTCGGCATCAACGATCCCATCGCCGATCGCAAGCGCATCGTGACCTTCGTTGAAATCGATCGCTGCGTCACCGACGCGGTCGCCCTCGTTGCCAATTGTCGTCTCGGCAAGCGCGCGCTCAAATTCCGGGATTGGGGCAAAGTCGCCGCCACCTTCTGCGATCTTCAAACCGGCCGCGCCGTCCGCATCGCCGCCAAAGAATCCTCCAAACAAGCGGCTAGAGAGCTTTTTCCAGAACTTCCAAGAGAAGAAGGTCAGCAAAAGGCCTATGCGCAACTCTCGGACGACGTCCTTTTCTCCAAAGAATGGGTCAAAGTCGAAATCTTTCCGGAAGACTTGCCCGGCTTCAAAGGTCCTCGCATCGTCTGCGCCGAATGCGGCGAAGGCATCAACTTCAAGCGCGAAGTCGTCCAGAATGGCCGCACCCTCTGCCGCTCCTGCGCCGGCGAAAAATACTACCGCTCGGTCTGACTTCCAACCATCAACTCGCAACTAAATGGTCGTTCCGAACGAAGCGCGGAATCTGCTTTCCTCTGCCGCGAACGCCACTCTCGCAACCCCATGGAAACTTTTTCTATGCTCAATCGGGTGCCGCTGCCAAATCTGCGCTAGAATTTTTCTTTCATGCTGAGTTTGCCCCCAATCACATTGCGCCTCCGCGGCTGGAAACTGATCGACCGTGTCGCGCTCGCTTTCCTGCTACTCTGCTCCATCGCCCTCGGCGCCGCTGCCGGTCTCCTTTTCGTCTACGACAGCGACCTCCCCGAAATCCGCGCTTTGGAAACGTATCGTCCCAACGTTGTTACCGAAATCTACGCCGATGATGGCCAGCTTGTCGGCAGCTTCGCCCTGCAGCGCCGCATCCTGATGACCTGGGAGCAAACTCCCAAAGTCCTCTACAACGCCGTCACTGCCATCGAAGATCAGCACTTTGAGGATCACTGGGGTGTCGATTTTCCGCGCGTAGCCGGCGCCGCTTACCGCAATATTCTCAAACATCGCAGAGCCGAAGGCGCCAGCACGATCACCATGCAGCTCGCAGGCAACCTCTTCCTCGACCGCAGTGAACGCAGTTTCCGCCGCAAAGTTCAGGAAATGCTGCTAGCCCTACAGATCGAACGCCGCTACACCAAGCCGCAAATCTTCACCATGTACGCCAACCAGGTGTATTTGGCCCACGGCAATTACGGTTTCGCTGCTGCCGCCCAATTTTATTTTGGCAAACCCGTCACCGATCTGAATCTTCAGCAGGCCGCTTTGCTCGCAGGCATGATTCGCGGACCCATCTATTCGCCGCTTGCCGATCCCGCGCGGGCCCTCGCTCGTCGCAACCTCGTTCTTCATCAAATGATGGAGGAAGGAAAAATCACGCCCGCCGAAGAAGCAGCTGCCCGCAAAACGCCTCTTGGCCTTCACTTGCAATATCCCCGCAACGACCTCGCCCCCTACTTCTTCGAAGAGATTCGCAAGTATCTCGAATCCACTTACGGCACCGAGGCCGTTCACGAGCGTGGTCTCCGCGTTTACACCACTCTAAACATCAAAATGCAAAAAGCCGCTAACCAAGCCATTCGCGATGGCCTGCACACTTATGATCGCCGCCACGGCTGGCGTGGCAAGCTGCCCAACATTATTAGCGACAATCTCGGCCCGCTGGACAGCTACGAAGATGACGACTGGCGCCACGCCATTGATAAAGGCAGCTACGTCACCGGCCTCGTCCTCTCCGTCGACGACAAAAGCGCCACGATAAAAATCGGCTCTTATCGCGCGATCCTCTCGCCGGCGGACATTGCCTGGACCGGCCACAAAAAGCCCGACGACATCCTCACCGTCGGCGATCTCATCCAGGTTTCCATTCAGGAACTGCGCGAAACCACCGCGCGCGTTCAGCTCGAACAGCAGCCCGCTCCGCAAGCCGCCATGATTGCCATCGAAAATGCCACCGGCGAAATCAAGGCCATGGTCGGCGGTTACAGTTTCGAAGACTCCAAATTCAATCGCGCCACGCAAGCCGTCCGCCAGGTGGGCAGTTCCTTCAAGCCTTATGTTTATTCCACCGCCGTCGAGCGCGGCGCTTCGCCCTTTGACACCATTGTCGATGCGCCCTTTACCGTCATCAGCGGCGGCCAAGCCTATTCCCCGCACAACTACGACGAAAAATTCGAAGGCACGATCACCCTGCGCCGTGCCCTCGCCGGCTCCCGAAATGTCCCGGCCGTGAAACTCGCCGAAAAAGTTGGCATCAACGCCGTCGTAGACATGGCTCGCCGCTTCGGCATCACTACTCCTCTTCCGCCATACCTTCCACTGGCTCTGGGTGCCGCGGACATGAAGCTCATCGAACACGTTTCTGCATTTACCGTCTTTGCCAATGAAGGCATTCGCATCGATCCGCACTTGATTCGTCGCGTCACCAGCTATGACGGAGCGCTACTCGAAGAAGCTCATCCCGAAGTTCACGATGTGCTCGCGCCAGACGTCGCACACACTATGACCGCCATGCTCGAAGACGTCGTCCAGTTTGGAACCGCCATCAAGGCCAAGACTCTCGGCCGCCCTGCAGGCGGCAAAACCGGCACCACTCAAGATTTCACCGACGCCTGGTTCATGGGTTTCACTCCGCAGATCACCGCCGGCGTTTGGGTCGGTTACGACGACAAACAAATCTCTCTCGGCAAGCGCGAAACTGGCGCCCAGGCTGCTTTACCCATTTGGATGGAATTTATGCAACAGGGCATGGCCGGTATGCCTGTAGCTGATTTCGCAAACGTGGAATCTCTCGAGGAACAAGCCTCCGAACACCATGTCCACACCGACGTCCCCGACACCGCCCCCGAAGACGAAGCCCCGGCCATCCGTACCGAAAAGCCCCAACCAGCAACCGCCCCGCCAGCCACCACCGCCCCGCCCCCCACGCCAACTCCCGCCACAACCCCTCCCACAAACTGACAATCATCGACCTCTTCGTAGGTGCGCCGCACCGCCGCGCAACATATGGGGTGCGGAAGCCCTGCTTCCGCTTTCTCTGAATTCTGACCAACTCGAACCGACCCGCGGCAGCCCTGCTGCCGCCGGCGCAATCCAAAAAAACCTACCGAAACGGATCCCACCCGCCAGAACGCAACCCAACCCTCCTCCCGTCATCCGCAACCATAATTCTTCGTTCGCCCGTAATTTCCCCAATCCGCGTCAATCGCAACCCGCGAAATTTCCGCGGCAATCGTCTTTCGTTTTTACGCTTCACCGTAAACAACAACTCGTAATCATCCCCCCCATGCAGCGCCAGCTTCTTTGCTTCCCCCCGTTCCACCAACGAACTCACGGGAAGGGAATCAACCTCAATCCTCGCCCCCACTTTGCTGGCTACGCACAATCGCGGCAAATCCGTCGATAAACCATCCGACAAATCCATCATCGCCGAAGCCAATCCCTCCTCCGCAAGCCATCGCCCCAACTCCAATCGCGGCCGCGGATAAAGATGTTTCCGCAAAGCCGCATTCGTAGCTTTCGCCACTCCACGCCCCCGACGCAGCATCCGCAATCCCAACTCTGCTTCCCCCAATGTTCCGCTCACATAAATCGCATCGCCCACCTCTGCTCCCGAACGAAGAATCGCTTCGCCACGCGAAACTTCTCCGATCACCGTAATGCTGATCAGCACTTCTTTTCGCCGCGTCGTGTCTCCTCCAGCGGCCTCGCAATGCAACTCCTTCGCAGCTCTCCGAAGTCCGCGCAAGAAATGATCCAGCCATCTCCCCGTCAAATCAGCCGGCAATGCCAGACTCATCAGAAAGCACCTCGGCTCTCCTCCCATCGCCGCAATATCGCTCACCGCTCGCGCCAGGCATTTCCATCCCACAGCGTCGGCCGGATGCTTCCCCCCTAGGAAATGAGTCCCCTCCAGAAACCAATCGCAGGTAAGCACCACCTCTTTCCCGGGCGTGGGCACCCAAAGCGCCGCATCATCCCCAATCCCTAACGCCACCGAGCCGTTGCTACGCCGTCGCCCGCCTAGCAAGGCGCTGATCCTCTGTATCAACTCGTTCTCTTGTCCGCTCATGTTCGCCTGCGCCAGCCTACTCTCCGCTGTGCCGCCCACCAAACACCCGGTTGAACCCTGTACTTTCAGCCAGTGGACAGTTTTCCACCGGCTGTCCTAAAATACGAAAATACAGGGTTGACGACAAACTCTACAAATTCTAGTATTCTCTTAATTACGAACCAAGGCTCACGGTTCAGACCGGTACGGTCGTCACTTTCGTGCGGACTCAGGGCGTTTTCAATCCGCACTCCAGTTTGTTCGGTAAATTTCACTAGGCCTGAGGGGCCCAGTCGTGATCAGCAGCAAGAATTACACGTTTTATATTGCCTCGACGCCCGGACAACTCCGGAAGCTGATCATCCCTGCTTACATTCTTCACGGTCTTGCCGCTCTCGCCATCATCGGCAGTATCACCGTCATCGCCGCAGTCGGCTCTTACAGCCGCATGTTGTGGAAGGTCGGCAATTACAACGCTCTTCGTCACGATCAGGAAACTCTAAAGAAGCAATACCGCGATCTCCAGTCCACCGTTAAAGACACCAACGAGCGCCTCGATTCTCTGCAGTCCCTCGCCACCGACGTGGCCATGACCTACGGCGTCCTCCGCTATCATCCGGCCGCGTTCGATCAGACCGATAACGAAGCCACGCCTCAAGACGCCTTTGATCGTTCCTTGGAACAGTATTCCTTCCTCAAGCGCAATGCCGGTGCGATCGCTATTTCGGCTTCCGGCCTCCGCTTGCTGCCTGCAATGGCGTTTGCCGATTCCAATTACACTCCTTCGATCTGGCCCGTCATGGGTCATATCACGGATAGTTTCGGCGAACGTTTGGATCCGTTCTCTGGTGAAGGTGCGTTCCACACTGGCGTTGACGTCAGTGCCGAATATGGCGAGCCTGTCCACGTAACTGCCGACGGCGTCGTTACCACCGCGGAAACTCATTCCGGCTACGGACGTCTCGTGATCGTCGAGCACGGTTTCGGCATCACCACTTTCTACGCGCACCTTTCTTCGTTTTCCGTTGTGCCCGGTACCCACGTCCGTCGCGGTGAAGTCATCGGCTACGCTGGTGTCAGTGGCCGTTCCACCGGTCCTCACGTCCATTACGAAGTCCGCGTAAACAATGCCCCCGTCAACCCCTGGCGTTACATGAAAACTGTCCCCGCCGGCGACTAACCCTCTTCTCTGAATTAATTCGCGATTAATAAATTGTTGTCATGCTGAGGGGCGCTTTTGCGACAAAGGATCTCAACTTACATACCACTAACACTTCTCGCAACCTGGTGAAGTCCTCGCGTCATTCGCATTTGCAGCTCTTCACTGCCCACGCGCCGCACCCACTCCGGTCGCACTCTGCGCGTGCTCCAGCAACTTCGGCGTAACATCAAACACCACCCGCACAGACTTGCTCGTCCCGCGATCTACCTGCTGAATATCCGCAGACTGCAACAACCCCAGATAGCATTCTCGCAATCCTGGATCGAGTTGCTTCCGTGTCTTCGGATCGTTCAATCCCATTTGTGCCAGCACCACCAGCCCGCTCAATACCTCTTTCAACTGGTGCTCCGTCGTTTCCGCCAGGCAATCGCCTTCCATTCCCACGCGCAGTAAATTGCCATCCGGTTTCGCGCTGATCGAAATCCAATCCAGCTGCGCCAGGAGCGCCGCCAATTGCGGTGAACGCAATCCACCTGGAGCCTGCGACGACAATGCCGCCGCCGCTCCCGAGTCCTGCCGCAGCACCGCAAAGATCGGCGTCCCCGCCAGCCGTAAAAAATGTTCCCGCCATGCTCCCGTTGCATCGCTCCGCGGTTGTTGGAAAAAGAACGACGAATCGTTCGCCCACGCGATGCGGTCTTCCCGCAAAAATGTAAAGTACACTTTGCGATTCGATCCGCTCAGCGGCACAGCAAACAATGTCTTTCCATCCGCCGTCTTCAGCGATCCATATTTTCCAGCAAACTCCTCGATTTTTTTTCGATCGAACCTTCCCTCCACCACGGCAAACGCCAGCGAACTTTGCGGCTGCCGTTGAATCGCCAGCGCCACCCGATCCAGATCGCTCTCGTAATTAAATCCAGTCGCCTGCAGGAATTGTGCGTAGTCGCCATCCACCGTTGGTTGGGGCGCCCACCGGGACAGCTGCGCGAAAAGCGGCGAGGATCGCAGTTGCGCCGCATCCAGATAAATCACCGCGCTCGCATCTTCGGGCATCAGAGACAACATCTCTTCACGGTCGCTCAAACTACCGCCCGCATGCGAGTGCCGGTAGGCCAGCCAGCCCAAAAGCACCACCGCCACCGAGATTACCGTCGCGATACTCAGAGTTTTGTTTCGTGACATGTCGATTTGGCGTGCGCCTTCCCTTGCATCAATTCGTCGATATTCTCCCATGGCCACCTGTAATTTCATGAAGAAATGGCGCTTCCGCGAAAATACCATTTTCGGGGTAGTGGAAACCTGTGGATTCTCTTGAACCCCTTGCGCTCCTCTGGCAAGCTAACTCTTTGTAGCGGAAGTACTTAAGCGAGTGTGACCGATTAACAGAAACTAGCGTCTTTTCCACAGAGTTGGTTTCCCAATTGCTCGGCTTTTTCCTCGCCCCTTCTTGCAATCCCTGTGCCTAATCTGCTATTCTTGTGCGGTTTGAGCAGCGCTGGCGTAGCTCAGCTGGTAGAGCATCTGATTTGTAATCAGAGGGTCGGGGGTTCAATTCCCTCCGCCAGCTCCACCATATTTTGGCAGGGGAGTGAGGCGGAGCGAATCCCGGCATGATAACATGAATGGGCTGGTGTCTTTGGACACGAGTCCGTTTTGTGTTTTTCGCGCACGCCCCAACGACAGCACGGTTCGTTCAATTAATTTGGCACGCAATTTGTGTCGACACGTTTTCGCGGACGGGTGGGTGAGTGGCTAAAACCAGCAGACTGTAAATCTGCCGCTCCTTGCGGGCTACGAAGGTTCGAATCCTTCCCCGTCCACCAGGATTCAACCTCCGCGGGAGTTTTTACGGCGAGCGGCGTCGCTGGCAGCGCTGAGCAAACGAAGAAAGCAACAGCACCGCAGGAAATCGCGATCGCGATGTTCGAGAGCGGGAAGCAAAACGGCAGCACAGCCGTTCGGAAAATGGTGCGCCGTGATGATCGAGGTTTTTTCGGAGGATCGGGTTCGGCCTGGGTAGCTCAGTTGGTAGAGCGCGTCCTTGGTAAGGACGAGGTCACCGGTTCAATCCCGGTCCCAGGCTCCAGAGATTGTTAAGTTCCGAAAGGAACTTTGGTTCGGCGGGGAGAGGGTTGAGAGTTTTCGCAAGGCGGGGGTAACTCAACGGTAGAGTCTCACTCTTCCAAGGTGATGGTTGCGGGTTCAAATCCCGTCCCCCGCTCCAGTTTTTTCCTGAGAGCCCATCGGCTCAAAGGAGTTCGGCTCAAACCGTGATTCGTAACGCGGTTCGAGCAAAGGATGAAGGCACATGGCCAAGGAGAAATTTGAGCGCAGTAAGCCACACGTGAACATTGGGACCATTGGTCACATCGATCACGGCAAGACCACGCTGACGGCGGCGATCACCAAGGTGTTGTCCAAGCACAACCCCAAAGTGGCGTTCCGCGCGTTTGATTCGATTGACAACGCTCCGGAAGAGCGCGAGCGCGGCATCACCATTGCGGTTTCGCACGTGGAGTATGAAACCGCCAACCGCCACTACGCGCACATGGATTGCCCGGGCCACGCCGACTACATCAAGAACATGATCACCGGCGCGGCGCAGATGGATGGCGCGATTCTTGTCGTTGCCGCCACCGACGGGCCGATGCCGCAGACCCGCGAGCATATTCTTCTCGCTCGCCAGGTCGGCGTGCCGTACATCGTCGTGTTCCTGAACAAGTGCGACATGGTGGAAGATCCGGAACTGCTGGAACTCGTGGAACTGGAAGTTCGCGAGTTGCTGAAGAGCTACCAGTTCCCCGGCGACAGCGTTCCTGTGATTCGCGGTTCGGCATTGCAGGCGCTGAACGGCGATGAAAAGTGGGAGCAGAAGATTCTGGAACTCATGGCTGCGGTGGACGCGAACGTTCCGCTGCCGGTGCGCGATATCGACCGTCCGTTCGCCATGCCCATCGAGGATATTTTCTCGATCTCCGGTCGCGGCACGGTGGTTACGGGCCGCGTCGAGCGCGGCAAGGTGAAGGTCGGCGAAGAAATTGAAATCGTGGGCTTCCGCGAAACGCAGAAGAAAGTTGTTACCGGCGTGGAAATGTTCCGCAAGCTGCTCGATGAGGGCATTGCGGGAGACAACGTTGGTTTGCTGCTGCGCGGCACGGAAAAAGAAGATGTGGAGCGTGGCCAGGTGGTTTGCAAGCCGGGCTCGATCACACCGCACACGAAGTTCAAGGCGGAAGCGTACGTGTTGACCAAGGAAGAAGGCGGCCGTCACACGCCGTTCTTCACCGGGTACCGTCCGCAGTTTTACTTCCGCACCACGGACGTTACGGGCGACATGAAGTTGCCGCAGGGCGTCGAGATGGTGATGCCGGGCGATAACGTGAGCTGCGAAGTCACGCTGATCACCCCGGTGGCTCTCGAGAAGGGCTTGCGCTTCGCTATCCGCGAAGGCGGCCACACCGTCGGCGCCGGCGCCGTCACGGAGATCATCGAGTAATTTTTCACGAGGCGAGCCGGTTCACTCCGGCTCGCGCTCGTCAAAAGGATTTGAGAGATGCGCGAAATCATTACTTTGCAGTGCGGTGAGTGCAAGAATCGCAATTACACCACCACCAAAAACAAGAAGAAGCACTCCGAACGTATGGAGACCAGAAAGTTTTGCCGTTCCTGCCGCAAGCATACGGCTCACAAAGAAGCGAAATAAGCTTCATGCAGTTGTCTGCAACCGGAGTAGGCGAGGGCAGAAGTTTCAGGCGGTTTTGGTTTTAGGGGAGTCGTCCAACGGTTAGGACTCCGGTCTCCAAAACCGGGTATGGGGGTTCGAATCCCTCCTCCCCTGCCAGAAATTTGTAAGGACACGAACCCCTTGGTTCGTGCGGGTGAAAAGGATTATGGCCACGCGGGCGGTGAAAATGAACGACGAATCTCAGGGCGGCTCGAATCTCCCGCTCGTCAACAAGGTGACCGGCTCGCTCCAGGAAACCCGCGAATTTCTTCACGACGTTCGCGTCGAAATGAAGCAGGTAACCTGGCCCAATCGTAGCGATGTAATTTCAACGACCGGTGTTGTCATTGCCACGGTTGCGTTCTTCGGCGTTTTTCTCGCGATCGTCGAATGGGCGGCGCAAAAAGGCATAGAACAGCTGTTCCATTATTTCCGCGTTTGAGGGCGAATCGAATTATGCCAATGCAGTGGTACATCATTCACACGTACTCCGGCTTCGAGAAGAAAGTCAAAGAAAGCCTGGAGAGCCGTGTCGCCGCTTTCAATCTTCAGGACAAGATCGGCCGCGTGCTGATCCCCACGGAAGAAGTCGTCGAAGTCCGCGGCGGCAAAAAGACGGTGGCCTCGCGCATGTCTTATCCCGGCTACGTCCTCGTCGAAATGGATCTCGACGAAAACACTTGGCACATTGTTCGCAACACCCCGCGCGTCACCGGTTTCGTTGGCTCGGCCACCGCGCCCCCTCCGCTCTCCGAAGCGGAAGTGGATGCCATCATTAATCGCGTGCACACGCCGATGGACCGGCCCAAGCCCAAGGTGGTCTACGAACGCAACGAACAGGTGCGCATCGTCGATGGTCCGTTCGCGAATTTTAACGGCGTCGTCGAGGAAATCGACAACGACCACAGCCGCTTGAAAGTTTCGGTAACGATTTTTGGACGCTCCACCCCGGTCGAACTGGATTTTGCGAGCGTCGAGAAGCTTGGCTAAGCACAGCCAATAGGAGATTGAGGTAAAGGAACCATGCCACCAAAGAAGGTACAAACGACGATCAAGTTGCAATTGCCCGCAGGCAAAGCCACGCCCGCGCCTCCCGTGGGCACCGCGCTCGGTCCTCATGGCGTCAACATCATGGATTTCTGCAAGCAGTTCAACGCCAAGACTCAGAAAGAGCCCGACGGAATGATCTTCCCGGTGCTTGTCACCATCTACACCGACCGCACCTTCACGTTCATTCTGAAAACCCCGCCAGCTTCGATTCTTTTGTTGCGCGCCGCGGGCATCGCCAAGGGTTCGCCGGAACCCAACCGCAACAAAGTGGGCAAGGTCACCAAAAAGCAGGTTGTAGAAATTGCGAAGATTAAGCTTGTCGATCTCAACACCACAAATCTGGACTCCGCTGTCCGCACCGTCATGGGTACGGCGCGCAACATGGGTCTGGAAGTCGTGGAAGCCTAGGGAGTTTCAGGCGCTAAGGGATCGCAGAGGCAGCACGATGAAGAAAGCTGGAAAACACGTAGAGAACGCGCGCAAGAAAGTCGAAGCGCATCCGTACAAGCTCGCGGACGCGGCGGAACTGATCAAAAAGATGCATCACACGAAGTTCAACGAAACCGTGGAACTCGCGATCAATCTGGGTGTCGATCCAAAGCACTCAGACCAGGTCGTTCGCGGCACCGTCGTTCTTCCGAATGGCTTGGGTAAGAGCGTGCGCGTTCTTGTTCTCGCTGGTGGCGATAAGCAGCGCGAAGCCACCGAAGCCGGCGCTGAATACGTCGGCGGAGACGAAATGGTGCAGAAAATCATGGAAGGCTGGACCGATTTCGATGCCGTTATCGCCACGCCAGACATGATGCGTTCCGCCGGTAAGCTCGGTAAGGTGCTTGGCCCGCGTGGCCTGATGCCCAACCCGAAGACCGGTACGGTCACCGCGGATGTCACCAAAGCCGTGAAGGAAACCAAGGCCGGCAAAGTGGAATTTCGCGTGGACAAGGCCGGCATCGTGCACTGCCCGATTGGCAAAATACAATTTGACGCCCCGAAGTTGGCGGAAAATGCGCATGCCCTGATCGCCGCGGTTCTGAAAGCCAAACCCGCCGCGGCCAAGGGCAAATATGTGAAGCGCATCACCCTCACTTCCACCATGGGTCCCGGTATTCCCGTGGATCTTGCCGAAGCGGAAACGCTCGCGACGGCTGCGTAACGCAGAACGACCTGGCGGAGAAAGATTATGAAGAAGAAAAGTGAAAAACAGCAGGATCTCGACAAGTTGAAAACGGAACTTGCGAAGGTGTCAACCGTCATTCTCAGCACCTTCCAGGGCATCACCGTCGAACAAGACACCAAATTGCGTCGTGCGGTTCAGGCTGCGGGTGGCAAGTATCAGGTTGTCAAGAACACCCTCGCCGAACGCGCCGGCACCGGCACTCCCGCGGAAGGCGTGCTCAAGAATCTCAAGGGCACCCATTCCATCGCCTACACGCAGACTGATCCCGTCGCGCTGGCAAAGGCGCTCACCAAGGTCGCCAAGGATGTTCCGGCGTTCCAGTTCAAGTCCGGCGTTGTCGAAGGCCGCGTGATCTCCATATCGGAAATCAAGCAGCTCGCGGACATGCCGTCCAAGGAAGAACTTATCAGCAAGATCATGTTCCTGCTGAACGCTCCGGCTCAGCGGATTGCGACCGCGCTCAACGCGCTGCCCCGCAACCTCGCGGTCACCGTCAGTGAAGCGGTCAAGGCCAACAAGTTTAGTTCGTAGTTTTCGGGGCTGCGCGGGCCATCCCCGCCCGGTTCCAAGAGTTTGAATTTTGATTCGCAAATTTGAGAGGAGAACTAGCTGTCATGTCGAAAGTTGAAACGATCCTGGAAGAAATCAAGGGCCTGACGCTTCTCGAAGCGTCTGACCTCGTCAAGAAAATGGAAGAAGCCTTCGGCGTTTCTGCTGCGGCTGCCACGGTTGTGGCGGCGGGCGGCGGTGCGGCGGCTGGCGCGGCGGCTCCCGCGGAAGAGAAGACGGAATTCGCCGTCGTTCTCACCGATGTGGGCGGCAACAAAATCAACGTCATTAAGGCCGTTCGCGAAGTTACCAGCCTCGGCCTGAAAGAAGCGAAGGATCTCGTTGATGGCGCTCCCAAGACCGTGAAAGAGGGCGTTAGCAAGGACGAGGCGGCCACCATCAAGAAGAAGTTCGAAGAGGCGGGCGCTAAGGTCGAGATCAAGTAATGGCGTGCCGGCCAGAACTTGGCCGGCATTCCGTGGTCCGGGCTTCAGAGTCGGCGCGGCCGGGGCGGTGCCCGGTTGCGCCAGGGGAATTAGGTACGAACGCTACGGCCGGTTTTGTCTACAACTTTCTGGGTCCTTCACGGACCTTCACTAACCGTGTGCAGGGCGGCTTTGGGCAAGCTGCGCGGCAGCACGGTTTAGTGTCTTTTTTGGTTTTTCTGCACCCTGCCCGAAAGGGAATGAGGTAAATCAGGCATGTCCAATAGCAACCAGCACGTTCGGGAACGCCAGCGACTGGATTTTGCGAAAATCCAGGGGTCAATCCAGATCCCCAACCTGATTGAAGTCCAGAAGAAGTCCTATCAGCGCTTCTTGCAGATGGATCTTCTGCCAAGCGAGCGCGAGGACGGCGGACTCCAATCGGTGTTTACTTCCGTGTTTCCGATTCGCGATTTCCGCGAAATGTCGCAGCTCGAGTTCGTGGACTACTCCATCGGAAACTGGGAGTGCAAGTGCGGCAACCTGAAGGGTCTGCACCATCTCCGCGCCACTTGCCGGAATTGCGGCGCTTCCGTGGTCACCAATCCGTACCAGACCGGCGACGTGGTTTGCCAGAAGTGCGGCACTTTCAACAAGAACACGCCGACCTTCTGCAACAAGTGCGGCGACCCTGTTGCCATGCAGCTCAAATATGACGTGAATGAGTGCCAGGAGCGCGGCATGACGTATTCTGCGCCTCTGAAAGTCACTATCCGTCTCACCATTTACGATAAGGATCCGGACACGGGCGCGAAAACCATTCGCGACATCAAGGAACAGGAAGTTTTCTACGGCGACATCCCGCTGATGACCGACAACGGTACCTTTATCATCAACGGCACTGAGCGCGTCATCGTCAGCCAGTTGCACCGTTCCCCCGGCGTCTTCTTTGAAAGCGCCAACAACCGCAGCTACTTCCTCGGCAAGATTATTCCGTATCGCGGTTCGTGGGTTGAATTCGAGTACGACACCAAGAACATCCTGTACGTCCGCATCGATCGCAAGCGCAAGTTCCTAGGCTCCATTTTCCTTCGCGCTCTGGGCATGAAGTCCAATGAGGAAATCCTTCGCACCTTTTATCAGGTCGAACGCCTTTCCTTGCGCGATAAGGAACTTTTTTGGAATGTTTCGCCCGGCATCGTGGATCGCAAGCTGACCCACGAAATCCGCAATCCCAAATCCGAAGAAGTGATCGTCGGCGCGCACAAGCGCATCACCGAAACCCTCTTCAAGGAACTCATCAAAGCGAAAATTTCCCAGGTTCGCGCGGCCCTCGCCGATCTCGAGGGCGCGTACAGCGTCGCCGACGTCGTCAACCGCCAGACGGGCGAAGTTCTTCTCGAAGCCAACAAGCCGCTTACCGCGGATCTTTGGCAGGCCTTTGCCGAAGCGGGCATCACCGAAGTCGACGTCTTCTTCCCGGAGCGCGACGATATCGGCCTCGTCCTCTCGCGCACTCTCGATAAAGACTCGATCCGCTCTTCCAAGGAAGCTCTAATCGAAATTTATCGCAAGCTGCGTCCGGGCGATCCTCCAACACTCGAAACGGCCACCAACCTTTTCCGTGGCATGTTCTTCGATCCGCGTAAGTACGATTTCAGCCGCGTTGGCCGCTTGAAGTTCAACATCAAGCTCGGCCTCGATACGCCGCTCGATAATCGCACTCTGGATACCACCGACTTCGTCGCCGCCATCAAGTATCTGTTCAAGCTGCGCAAGAACATCGGCGTTGTCGATGACATCGACCACCTCGGCAATCGCCGCGTCCGCGCGGTTGGCGAATTGCTCGAAAACCAGTTCCGCATCGGCTTGGTCCGTATGGAACGCGCTATCAAGGAAAAGATGAGCGTGTACCAGGAGATGTCCACAGCGATGCCGCACGACTTGGTGAACGCCAAGCCTGTGATGGCCGCGATCCGCGAATTCTTCGGCAGTTCGCAGCTCAGCCAGTTCATGGACCAGACCAACCCGCTCAGCGAAATCACTCACAAGCGCCGCCTTTCGGCCCTTGGGCCGGGCGGTCTGTCCCGCGAACGCGCTGGCTTCGAAGTCCGCGACGTTCACCCGACACACTATGGCCGCATTTGCCCAATTGAAACGCCGGAAGGTCCGAACATCGGTCTGATCAGCTCGCTCAGCTGTTTTGCCCGCATCAACGACTACGGCTTCATCGAATCACCATATCGCCGCGTCAAGGGTGGCCGCATCGTCGATTACGTTCAGATCGTTAATGCCGGTGACAGCGAATTCAAGGCCGGGGACATCGTCGAATCCGACCGCGTCGAAGAGCTCAACGAAGAGCTCAAGCGCCGCAAGGTTGTCGACGAACCCTACTGCTTCTATCTATCCGCCTGGGAAGAAGACAAGTACGTCATCGCCCAGGCCAACGTTTCGCTCGACGAAAAGCTGCGCATCACCACGGAACTGGTGAACTGCCGCCAGGCCGGTAACTTCGTCCTCAAGCATCGCGATGAAGTGGACTATGTCGACGTTTCGCCGAAGCAGCTAGTTTCCGTAGCCGCCAGCTTGATTCCGTTCCTGGAAAACGACGACGCCAACCGCGCCCTCATGGGTTCTAACATGCAGCGCCAGGCTGTGCCTTTGATCCGCGGCGAAGCTCCGCTGGTCGGCACCGGCATGGAGCGCGTCACCGCTCGCGATTCCGGCGCGGTCGTGCTCTGCAAGCGCGACGGCATCGTCGATCAGGTGGACTCCGAGCGCATCATCGTGCGCGTCGAAAGCGATCACTCTGGCGTGCTCAGCCGCGAAGT
This sequence comes from Candidatus Acidiferrales bacterium, assembly GCA_963709705.1. Taxonomy (GTDB): domain Bacteria; phylum Acidobacteriota; class Terriglobia; order Acidiferrales; family UBA7541; genus Acidiferrum. Next base: position 1,433,712 of record CAVPXU010000005.1, on the reverse strand, counting down.
TGGTGCGGACATTTACACCCTCACCAAGTTCAAGCGCTCTAACCAGAACACCTGCATCAACCAGAAGCCTCTCGTTCGCGTCGGCGACCGCGTGAAGACCAGTCAGGTATTGGCCGATGGTCCTTGCACCGATCGCGGGGAACTCGGCCTAGGGCGCAACGTGCTCGTGGCCTTCGTGCCCTGGCGCGGTTACAACTTCGAAGACGCCATCCTCGTCAGCGAAAAGCTCGTCAAGGACGATTACTACACCTCCATCCACATCGAGGAGTATGAAATCGAAGCGCGCGACACCAAGCTCGGTCCCGAAGAAGTAACTCGAGACATTCCCAACATCAGCGAATCCTTCCTTCGCAACCTCGACGAAAGCGGCGTGATCCGCATCGGCGCGGTCGTGAAGCCCGGCGACATTCTTGTCGGCAAAGTCACCCCCAAGGGGGAAACCACGCTGACGCCCGAAGAAAAACTTCTTCGCGCTATCTTCGGCGAAAAGGCCGGCGATGTTCGTGACGCTTCTCTCTACTGCCCGCCGGGCATTGAGGGCACCATCGTGGACGTCAAGATCTTCACCCGCAAGGGCGGAGAAAAGGACGAGCGCCACAAAGCCATCGAAGCTTCTCAGGTCTTCAAACTCGAGAAGAACCTTGCTGACGAAATCCGCATCCTCACGGACGAGCGCCTCAAGCGCCTCGAGGATTTGCTCGGCGGCAAGATTCTTCAAGCCGACCTGCACGACGAAAAGACCAACAAGCGCCTGCTGACCAAGGGTGCGGAGCTGACGCGTGACCTGATCGAAAAGATCTCCACGCGCAATCTCAAGCGCCTGAAGCTTAACGAGCGCGATCCACTGCTCATCGAAAAGATCGAAGAAATCGAAGAGATGACTTCGCGCCAGATCGATGTGCTGCGCAAGATCACCGACGAACGCAAGGAAAAGCTCAAGAAGGGCGACGAGCTTCCTCCGGGCGTCATCAAACTGGTCAAGGTCTATATCGCCATGAAGCGCAAGCTCTCCATCGGCGACAAAATGGCCGGCCGTCACGGCAACAAGGGCGTCATCGCCCGCGTCGTTCCGGAAGAGGATATGCCTTATCTCCCGGATGGCACTCCCGTGGAAATCGTTCTGAATCCGCTTGGCGTTCCTTCTCGTATGAACGTCGGACAGATTCTCGAAACGCACCTCGGCTGGGCCTCCAAGGAACTGGGCAACAGCCTCAAGCGCCTTCTCAGCAAGGAAGTGAAAGCCGAGGCCATTCGCCGCTGGTATCGCGAAGTCTTCAGCGACACGGCCATCTGGAAGTCCTTGCAGAAATCGACTGACGACGAGTTGCTCGAATTTTCCGAAGGCTTCCGCGACGGAATCCCATTCGCCACGCCGGTATTCGACGGCGCGCGCGAGCCGGAAATCCGCCACCTGCTCGAAGTTGCTGGTTTGCCCCATGCGGGCAAGATCAACCTCTTCGACGGCATGACCGGAGACCAGTTCGACCAGCCCATTACCGTCGGCTACATCTACATGCTCAAGCTGTCTCACTTGGTCGACGACAAGATCCACGCCCGCTCGATCGGTCCGTACTCCCTCATCACCCAGCAGCCGCTTGGTGGTAAGGCGCAGTTCGGCGGCCAGCGCTTCGGCGAAATGGAAGTGTGGGCCCTGGAAGCTTACGGCGCCGCGCACATTTTGCAGGAGCTGCTAACCGCAAAGTCCGACGACGTTTATGGCCGCGCGAAAATCTACGAGGCCATCGTCAAGGGCGAACCGGGCATTGAACCTGGCGTTCCAGAGTCGTTCAACGTGCTCGTGCGCGAGCTGCAGTCTCTATGCCTCGACGTCGAGTTGATGAAGCGTCAGAAGCCAGCAGTAGAAAAGGCAGCCGACTAGTGACTGGTAGGGGCACGATATATCGTGCCCCAGTCCGGCAAGTTCAACCGTATTGCGCAGTAACCGTTTTTGGGTTCTCAGCCGCCTCTGGCAGTCTTCAAACTGACAAAGGCGCGTCCCCGGTGAAAGCCGGGGAGGGAGGAAATCACCTTGTATCGCAGCAGCCCATATGATCGCGCCAGTTTGATCGCCGATTTCGATTCCATCCGGATCAGCCTGGCCAGTCCGGAAAAAATTCGTTCCTGGTCTCACGGTGAGGTCACCAAGCCGGAGACCATCAACTACCGTACCTTCAAGCCCGAACGTGACGGCTTGTTCTGCGCAAAAATCTTTGGTCCGGTCACGGACTGGGAGTGCCTATGCGGCAAGTACAAGCGCATGAAGCACCGCGGCGTCATTTGCGACAAGTGCGGTGTCGAAGTCACTCTCAGCAAAGTACGCCGCGAGCGCCTCGGCCACATTGAGCTGGCGTCGCCCTGCTCTCACGTCTGGTTCTTCAAGGGTCTGCCCAGCCGCATTGGCTACTTGCTGGACATTTCCATGCGTGATCTCGAGCGCATCCTCTATTTCGAAGCCTTCGTCGTTGTCGATCAGGGAGAAGTCGCCATCCTGAAAGAGCGTCAGGTCCTTCAGGAAGAGGAATATCGCAAGCTCACTACCGAATACACCGGCCAGTTCACTGCCAAGATGGGTGCCGAAGCCATCAAGGAACTGCTGCGCCGTGTCGACGTGGAGAAGCTCTCGGACGACCTCCGCGAAAAAATGAAGGCCGATCCGTCGCTCCAGAAGCGCATCAAGTTTGCCAAGCGCCTCAAAGTTCTGGAAGCCTTCCGCAAGAGCGGCAACAAGCCGGAATGGATGATCCTGGACGTAATCCCGGTTCTTCCGCCCGAGTTGCGCCCGCTCGTGCCTCTCGATGGCGGCCGCTTCGCCACTTCCGATCTCAACGATCTGTATCGCCGGGTCATCAACCGCAACAACCGCCTAAAGAAGCTCATGGAGCTGCGCGCGCCGGACGTGATCGTGCGCAACGAAAAGCGCATGCTTCAGGAAGCGGTGGACGCTCTCTTTGACAACGGCCGCCGCGGCCGCGTTCTGCGTGGCACCAACAATCGTCCGCTCAAGTCCCTCAGCGACACGCTCAAGGGCAAGCAGGGCCGTTTCCGCCAGAACCTTCTTGGCAAGCGCGTTGACTATTCCGGCCGTTCCGTCATCGTCGTCGGGCCGGAATTGAAGCTCAACCAGTGCGGTCTCCCGAAGAAAATGGCACTCGAGCTTTTCAAGCCGTTCATCTATCACAAGCTCGAAGCTCAGGGTCACTGCACCACCATCAAGCAGGCTAAGGAGATGGTCGAGCAGCAGGAAGCTGTCGTGTGGGACATCCTCGAAGATGTTATCCGCGAGCATCCCGTGCTTCTCAACCGCGCTCCAACCTTGCACCGCCTCGGCATTCAGGCCTTTGAACCGACTCTCGTCGAAGGCAAAGCCATCCGCATTCACCCGCTCGTTTGCACCGCTTTCAACGCGGACTTCGACGGTGACCAGATGGCCGTGCACATCCCGCTTTCTCCGGAATCCCAGGTGGAAGCGTCTGTGCTCATGCTCAGCTCGCGCAACATTCTTTCTCCCGCGCACGGTCTGCCGCTCGCCGTCCCTTCGCAGGACATGGTGCTCGGTATCTATTACCTGACCAAGTCCAAGCCTGGCGCCAAGGGTGAAGGCCGTGTCTTCGGTTCCCCCGAGGATGTCACGCTGGCTCTGGAAGCCGGCGAAGTCGAACTGCTCACTCCGATTCGTCTGCGTTACACCGGAGAAGCCATCGATCTGACCACCGCTTTCGATACCCAGGACGTCACGCACACCGAGCCGGTGAAAATGGAGCGCCAATTCATCCAGACCACCGTCGGCCGCGTCATCTTCAATTCGCACCTGCCCAAGCAGATGCCGTACATCAACGGCTTGCTCAAGAAGAAGGGCGTTCAGCAGTTGGTTTACTACGCTTACTTGCGCTTCGGCCTGGAAGCCACCGTCGAGCTCCTCGATCACTTGAAGGCGCTCGGCTTCAATTACGCAACCAAGTCCGGCATCTCCATCGGCATCGATGACATGCTCATTCCCAGCGACAAGTACAAGCTGGTGGAAAATGCCGAGAAAGAAGTCGTCAAGGTTCAGCAGCAGTACCTCGACGGCGCCATCACCAACGGCGAACGCTACAACAAGGTCATCGCCATCTGGGGCGACGTCACCGAAAAAGTTGCCGACGAAATGTTCAAGGCCCTGGAAACCCAGGACCGCGAAGGCAACATCAACCCCGTTTACATCATGGCGGACTCCGGCGCTCGCGGTTCGAAACAGCAGATTCGCCAGCTTTCCGGTATGCGCGGCTTGATGGCCAAGCCTTCCGGCGAAGTCATTGAGACCCCGATCACTTCCAACTTCCGCGAAGGCCTAACCGTGTTGCAGTACTTCATTTCCACACACGGTGCGCGTAAAGGTCTCGCGGACACCGCGCTAAAAACCGCAGACTCCGGCTATCTCACCCGCCGGCTTGTCGATGTGGCCCAAGACGTCATCATCAACGAACTCGATTGCGGCACCTCGGACGGCATCTACGTCGAGCCCATCATCGAAGCGGGCGTCGAAGTCGAGCCTCTCCGCGACCGCGTCGTCGGACGTGTTTCTCTGGAACGCATCAAGGACTTCGAAGGCAGCGTCATCGTCGAAGTTAACCAGGAGATTACCGAGGAGCTGGCTAACGCCATCCAGGCTGCTGGCATCGAGCGCGTACGTATTCGTTCCGTGCTCACCTGCGAATCCCGTCGTGGAGTTTGCGCTCTGTGCTATGGCCGCAACCTCGCCACCGGGCGCATGGTCGAACTTGGCGAAGCCGTCGGCGTCATCGCCGCTCAGTCCATCGGCGAACCCGGCACGCAGCTCACCATGCGCACCTTCCACATCGGTGGAGCGGCAACCCGCGTTAGTGAGCGTTCCACTCTCGAAGCCAAGAACACCGGCGTCGTCAAGTTCGTTGAACTTCGTCACGTCGAAGGCCGCGGCGGTGCTCGCATCGCCATGAATCGTTCCGGCCTCATCGTCATCGTCGATGAAAAGAACCGCGAGAAGGAGCGTTACCACGTCGTTTACGGCGCCCGCCTCCGCGTCAACGAAGGCGAAACCGTCAACCACGGACAGATCCTTGCCGAATGGGATCCGTTCACCTTCTCGATCCTGACCGAAACCGCGGGTTCCGTGAAGTTTGACGACCTGCGCCCCGGTCTCACCATCGAGGAGCAGGTCGACGAAGTCACCGGCTTGTCGCAGCTCGTCGTCACGCTTCCTCCGGGAGACGAAAAGCATCAACCCGCGATCTTGATCCGCGATTCTTCCGGCAAGGTTCGTAAAAAGTACCTCATGCCTTCCCGCGCCCACTTGATGGTCCAGGATGGCGATGAAGTTCAGGCTGGAGACGTGCTCGCGAAGATTCCGCGTGAAACCACCAAGACCAAGGACATTACCGGTGGTCTCCCACGCGTTGTCGAGCTCTTCGAAACTCGCAAGCCCAAGGATCCGGCCGTCATTTCCGAAATCGACGGCACCGTCCGCTATGGCGATATCGCCAAGGGCATGCGCAAGATCTACGTCGAAAGCGAAGATGGCAAAACTTCCAAGGAATACGCCATCCCACGCGGCACGCACATCAACGTTCAGGAAGGCGAGCACGTCCGCGCTGGTGAAGCGCTTATTGACGGCCCGCTCAACCTCCACGACCTGCTTGCGGTTCTGGGCGAAAAATATACCCAGGCTTACCTCGTCAACGCCATTCAAGAGGTTTACCGTCTGCAAGGCGTCAACATCAACGACAAGCACATCGAAACCATCAGCCGTCAGATGATGCGCTGGGTCAAGGTCGAAGACGTCGGCGACACCACGTTCCTTCTCGAGGAGCAGGTGGACAAGTTCCGCTTCCGCGAAGAGAACGATCGCGTCATCGCCGAAGGTGGCCGTCCCGCTACGGGCCGTCCGCTCCTCCTCGGTATCACCAAGGCGTCTCTCTCCACAGACTCCTTCATTTCGGCTGCCAGCTTCCAGGAGACCACTCGTGTCCTCACCGAAGCTGCCGTCGCCGGAAAGGTCGATTATCTCCGCGGCCTGAAGGAAAACGTCATCATGGGTCGACTCATCCCGGCGGGCACTGGTCTCGAGCACTATCGCAGCATCCAGTTGCTCACCGAAATGCCGGCTCCTGCTCCTGTCGAGGAGCTTCCGGAAGCTTCCGAATTCGCGGCCGAAGATGCCGCGGGTCTGGAATTCCTCGGAGGCAAGGACGACGAACCCGAAGCCGACGCCGCTACCGAAGGCCAGGACTAACTTTCGTACCTGGGCGAATCGCACAACTCAACCATTTCACAGCGCCTCGGGGCAACCCGAGGCGCTTGTCTTTTTCAGCCACACTTCTCAACATTCGACTGAGTGCCACGTCAACCGTAAAGCACTGTACTTTCACAACCCCTTCAACACATCCGACATCGCTCACACCGTCCCTTCGGACAGGTACTACTCAGGGAACGCCGCGCCCCATCCTCCTTGCCGCCGCTTATCCCCCTTCCTATCATGGGGAAGGCCTTTCACCGCCTTTTCGATTAGAGCTTTTGAATGAACGCGGAACAACAACCCGCCGATCAGCCGCACGCCCCTCCGGCTTCCGATTCCGCTGGCTCGGTCAACGCTCGTCTCAACAAGTATGAAAAGCGCCAGCAGGAATTGTGGCGCCTCACCTTTTTCCTGCTTTTTGTGGTTTCTTCCGCCTTCGCCTGGTTCTCTTGGGACACTCTGCGTTCTTCCAAATTTCGTCTCGAAGCTCTGCCCATCGGCTTGGTGGCCCTCGTCATTCTTCTCGGTGTTTACGTCTGGAAAAAGTCCCAGGAGATTGCCGAACTCAATGGCTTGATCCGCGGCCTCGATCAACGATCAGCCGCTCCTCCGGGCGATGTCGCCATGGAGCAGCTTTTCCAGATGATCTCCAAATCCCAGCAAGGCTTCCGGGATCTGATCGATTCCTTCGATGATGTGCTGCTGGCTTTAAGTCTCGACGGCGAGATTCGCGCCGCCAACCGAAGCTTCGCTGATTTTGTCGGACTGCCGTTCCAGGAAATCATCGGCCTTTCCATCGGCCACTTTGTCACTGACGAGCACGCCACTTCCGCCGACGAGCTCAAACGCATCTTGCAGCGCTTCCTTGAGCGCCGCATCTGGTCTGGCGTTGTCCACATTCGCCTAAAGAAAACCGGAGCCGCCCATTTCTTCGATTGTGTCGCACACGCCATGGTCCGCGACGACAAGGTTCACGGCCTTACCATCCTCGCTCGCGACATCACTGCCCAGCGCCGCAGCGAAGCTCGTTTCACCGAACTCTTCGAAACCCTTCAGGAAGGCATCTACATCGTTACGCCAGACGACAAGATCCTCGAAGTGAATCCCGCCCTGGTGCAAATGCTCGGCTACGATTCCAAGGAAGAATTGCTCTCGCGCAAGGTCAGCGAAGTCTTCGTCGATCAGGAACAGCGCTCCATCCTCGCTCGCGAAGTAAAGCGCCAGCCTTCGCCGCAGGGGAGGGAAATCACGCTGCGCCGCAAAGATGGCCAGCCCATCGTTTGCCTCAATACCTCATCCGCCGTCCGCGACACCGCCGGCAAAATCATCCGCTATCAGGGCGCGCTCGCCGACGTCACCGAACGCCGCGCCATCGAAAAACGTCTGTACCAGCAGCAGGAATTTGCCCGCCGCCTCGTCGACAGTTTTCCAGACCTGATTTTCGTCGTGGACACCGAGCGCCGTTACACCTTTGTTAGCCCCAAGGTCGCGGAAGTCCTTGGTTACAACACAGACGAAACCGTTGGCACCATCTTCGGAGATCGCACCCACCTCGAGGAACGCAGCGCCGTCCTAGCCGTCTTTGATGATCTCCTCCAGGGTAAGCGCAATTTTGCGTCTATTGAAATTCGTGTCCGCCACAAAGAGGGAGAGTGGCGGCGTCTTCGTTGCCACTTCAGCCCTCTCTTCGAAGAGAACGGAAAAATCGAGGGCGTCGTCGTCTCCGGTCGCGACATTACGGAGATGAAGCGACTCGAGGAGCAGCTCATTCAGGCGGAAAAGCTGGCCGCCATGGGCCAGATGCTCGCCGGTGTCGCCCATGAACTGAATAATCCTCTCACCGCGATTCTCGGCGCCAGCGAACTTTTGCGCGATCGTGCCGGCATCGATGAAAATACACGCCGCCAGCTGGACATGACCCATCGCCAGGCGCGCCGCGCCGCTCGCATCGTCCAGAATCTTCTCGAATTCTCTCGCCCCGCCTCACCGCAGAAAAAAGCCCTGGACCTCAACGCCGTCATTGATCGCACTCTTCAACTCCACGAACATTCTCTTCGCCGCAATCAGGTTCAGGTCGATTTCCAGCCGTTTCCCGGGCTTCTTCCCACCATTGGAGACGCCAACCAGCTCATCCAGGTTTTTTTGAATCTGGTCAGCAATGCTGAACAAGCCATCCGCGAAGTTCGCCCTTCCGGCCGCATTCAGATTCGTCTCGGAAAAGTCGCCAACCGCGTCTTTGCCAGCGTTCAGGATGACGGCGCCGGAATACCTCAAGAAGTTCTATCGAAAATCTTCGATCCCTTTTTCACCACCAAGCGTCCCGGCGGCGGCACCGGCCTCGGCCTGAGCATCTGCATGTCGATCGTTCGCGAACATGGCGGCGATATGGAAGTCGAATCCTTGCCCGGCGGTGGCGCGGCCTTCACCGTGTTTCTTCCTGTCGCCGTTGCCCAACAGGTTGAGCATCCTCGCCGCGAACTCGATTCTTCTGGCTCCGGCGAAATGATGGCGCCCACGCTGGACCTGCTCAAGAAGCGCTCCATCCTCGTCGTCGATGATGAAGAGAGCATCCGTATGCTCCTCATGGAGGGCCTCTCCGCCCACGGCATGCACATTGATTGCGCCGCCACTGCCGAAGAAGCGCTCGGCCTCGTTCTCCGCACCAAATACGACGCCATTCTTTGCGACTTGAATCTTTCCGGCACCGGTCCCAATGCCGACGGCTACAGCGTAGCCCAGCGTCTGAAAATTGCCTCGGGCGCAAACAAGCCCGAACTGATTTATATGTCCGGGGAAGTGATCACTGAGGGTGAAGGCTCCAGCGCCTCCACCAGCTACCGCCGCCTGCAAAAACCGTTCCGCATCTCCGACGTCCTGAACACCCTGATGGTAATCTTTAGCCGCATCCCCGCCGGCACCAAGCACTAAGGAGTCACCAAGCCTGTCCTCTCCTGCGTTCCCCACCTGCCAATTTTTATGCGGGGTCTTGGCGTGTTCTGCTGTTGCAGGGCCGGCTTCCCGAAGCGGGCCGTTCTCTGAGTTTTTCTAACCTCCACCCTCCCTCAATCGCCTCTCGATCCGCGTACAATAATATAATTACGAATCCGAAAGGACGCCGAATGCCAACCCGCGACGACGCATGGAAACTAGTCTGTGAATACACTCCATCCGAAAGCCTTCGCAAACACATGCTCGCCGTGGAAGCCTGCGTTCGCGCTTACGCTCGAAAAAATGGCGCCGACGAAAATCTCTGGAGCCTGACCGCGCTACTTCACGATTTCGACTATGAACGCTGGCCCAACAACGACCATTCGCCCGACCGCGAACATCCCGCCGAAGGCGCCAAAATTCTCCGCGAAAATGGCTACAGCGAAGAACTCGTCCGTGCCGTCCTCTCTCACGCCGATTACTCCGGCGTCCCTCGCCAATCCCCGCTCGAACACACGCTGTTCGCCTGCGACGAACTTGCTGGTTTTCTGACTGCCTGCACGTATGTCCGGCCCTCGAAGAGCATTCTCGACCTCGAAGTAAGCTCCGTGAAGAAGCGCATGAAAGACAAAGCCTTCGCCCGCGGCGTCAACCGTGAAGACGTCATCAAGGGTGCCGAAGAACTTGGTATCCCGCTCGACGAACACATCGCCTTTTGCATAACAGCCATGCGCGAACAAGCCGACGCCCTCGGTCTCCGCGGCTCACTTTAACTCTGCTCTCTATCTCCTGTGGAAATCGGACCTAACTCTACTTTTTCAAAAGCTTGCGCTCGCCTGAACCACCACGCGGTCATCTTGAGGAGCGTCTTTTGCGACGAAGGATCTCGACGCCAGCCACAGTGCAGCCTTAACTGGGAAGCATCCCGCCGCCGACAATCCCGCAGTCCGCGCCCTACACCATTTGAAACCATCATTCATTCCATCAACTTATTGCGTTGGACTGCCCCTTCAGCCCGGCTTACAGTCACCTAACCCTCGGCGCTCCAGCCGTGGGATGGTTGGGCCATGCTCCAAGCGGGAGAGGGCTCCGGATTTCCATCATGAACGACGACCCTCCCGGCCGACTTGCAGGAAAGACGATGACAGCTTCGGCCGTACCATCACGCATCCACCTGCCACCATCCTTTGTGAACTATCAAATCGATACCGCTTATGACGAAATGTTTGCCTCGCCCGGCGTTCCTCGCGAGCATTACCGCGCACTGCACCAGACGCTCCTCAAGCTGCCTCCCGAAGAACTGCGCCGCAGCCAGCAGGCCGCCGACCTCGCGTTCCTCCACGAAGGGATTACCTTTACCGTGTACGGCAGCAAAGAGGGAACCGAGCGCATCTTCCCCAACGATCTTCTTCCCCGCATCATCACCGCGCGCGAATGGGCCAGGATCGAAAAGGGCCTTACCCAGCGGCTGACCGCTTTAAATCTTTTTCTGCGCGACATCTATCACGAGGGCCGCATTCTTTCCGACAAAATTGTTCCGCGCGATCTCCTCTACAGTTGCAAGCATTTTCGCCGTGAAATGCGCGGCCTCAACGTCCCGCGTGATATCTACGTCAGCGTCTGCGGCACTGATCTCGTGCGTCTGCCCGATGGCACCTTCGCCGTGCTCGAAGACAATCTTCGCGTACCCAGCGGCGTTTCGTACATGGTCGCTAATCGCAAAGTCTTGAAACGCGTTTTCCCAACGCTCTTCCGCGATTACGGCGTCTGGCCTATCGATCATTACCCGCGCGAGCTTCTTTCCACGCTCCGCACCCTCGCGCCGGATAATTGCGCCTATCGCCAGGATCCCACCACTGTGCTGCTCACGCCCGGCGTCTCCAACTCCGCCTATTTCGAGCACACATTTCTTGCCCAGCAGATGGGCATCGAACTAGTCGAAGGTCGCGATCTTCTCACGCACGAAAATGTCGTTTATATGCGTACCACCGCGGGACTGCGCCGTGTCGACGTTATTTATCGCCGTGTCGACGATGATTTCCTTGATCCTCTTTGCTTCCGTCCGGATTCCACTCTCGGCGTGCCTGGCCTTTTCAATGCGTATCGCGCCGGAAATGTTACTCTCGCCAACGCCATCGGCACCGGCGTCGCCGACGACAAGGCCGTTTACGCCTATGTCCCCGAAATGATTCGCTATTACCTGAACGAAGACGCGATTCTTCCCAACGTGCCTACGTTCCTGATGTCAGACGACACTCATCGCCAGCACGTCCTAGGCGATCTGCAAAACATGGTCGTCAAAGCGGTTGGCGAGTCCGGCGGATATGGCATGCTCATCGGCCCGCACAGCACCGCGCAGCAGCGTGAGGAATTTCGCGTGCGCGTCCTTGCCGATCCGCGCAACTATATCGCGCAGCCCACTCTCGCGCTCTCTTGCGCGCCCTGCCTCATCGACGGCAGCGTCGAGTCTCGCCACATCGATCTTCGCCCCTACATTCTCATGGGAGATAAAGTCACGCTAGTTCCCGGCGGTCTCACTCGCGTTGCCCTTCGCAAAGGTTCGCTGGTCGTCAATTCTTCCCAAGGTGGCGGCAGCAAAGATACCTGGGTGCTCCGGGACGGCGCCTTCGGCGAAGATATCCTGGAGGAAATGAGCAAGGAGCTTACCTCCTTCAATTCCAACGCGGCCCAACGCTTCAGCATCCCGGAACGGACGGCTTGACCATGCGCCCTCCTCGCAATTTTTATACGCAAACCTTCAAGCGCGATGCGGGCATGCTTTCGCGTGTGGCCGACAGCTTGTACTGGATGGGCCGTTATCTTGAGCGCGCCGAGCACACCTCGCGGCTGGTCAACGTGGAATTGCAGCTCTGGCTGGATCAATCTCCGGAACTCGGCGCCGGCCGTTGGAGATTTCTGTTGGAAGCGTTGCGCGCTCCCGCTGTGGAAGGTCCAGTTGATCCGACGCAACTTCTCAATGCCTTGGTTTTCAGCCGCGCCAACGGTTCGTCCATAGTTTCCTGCATCACCACGGCGCGCGAAAACCTCCGCCACGTTCGTGAGCAATGCAGCACGCGCATGTGGGAACAGCTCAATCGCCTGTATCTTGACGTGATCGAGCGTCGCCCCGGAAAAGAATGGATTCTGCAGTCTCATGACTTCTTCCTCTCCGTTCTCGAAGGCGCGTATCTGTTTCACGGCATCACCGACGCAACCATGAGCCACGGCGAAGGCTGGCAATTCATCCAGCTCGGCCGTTATGTGGAGCGCGCCGATACTCTGACTACACTTCTGGAAACACATTTCCAGCGGATGACCAACAATCTGGAAGGTCCCGTGGAAGCTGCGGAATATCTGGAATGGGTTGGGCTTCTTGGCGGCTGCGTCGCTCTGGAGGCTTACTGCAAAGCACACACGGCGGAAATACGGCCGCTGCGCGTCGCCGAATTCCTGCTGCTGAATCCGGAGTTTCCGCACTCGATCCGCTTCGCCGTCGATCGCGTCAACGCTGCTCTTCACCTGATAGGCGATCTAACGCAGCGCAGCGGCAAACTTCCCACGCGAATTGCCGGGCGTTTACGCGCACAGCTCAGTTTCAGCCAGATCGAGGAAATCATGGCCGAAGGAATTCACGCTTACCTGCAGAACGTCCGCAAGGAATGCGCCGAAATCCATTCCGCCATTCACGACATCTACTTCGACTATTCCGTGGAGGCCGAACTTGCCTCATAACGCTGTGGAATTCGAGACATGACCTATCTGATTCGCCATGTCACTTCGTTCTCGTACGAGCCTGCGGTCGGCGAAAGCGTTATGGAAGTGCGCTTGCAGCCACGCAGCGACACGCGACAGCGCTGTTTGACTTCGTCCATTGAGGTGATGCCGCGTGCGAATGTCAGCGTGTCTCGCGATTTCTATGGCAATGCGGTGCATCACTTTGACATTCCAGGAAAGCATCAATCCATCGAAGTTGTATCTGAAGCAACTGTTGACATGCTTCCGCGGCTGGATATCGAAAATATGCAGCAAAGCAGTTGGCAGGAATTGGATGAACTGGTTGCGCAGGGCGATTATTGGGAGATGCTGCTTCCGAGCCATTACGCGAAGCCATCGGAAATGCTGCTGCGTTTGCGCCACGAACTTCATTTGGAGCGGCGCGGCGATCCGCTGACCTTATTGAAGGAAATCAATTCCGCGATCTACGAAAATTTCGATTACGCGCCGAATACCACGCGCGTCGATTCGCCCATCGACGATGCGCTGCAAACGCATCAGGGAGTCTGCCAGGATTTTGCGCACATCATGATTGCGCTGGTGAGGCAGTTGCATATTCCGTGCCGCTACGTCAGCGGTTACTTGTATCACCAGAGCGAAAGCCAAGATCGTTCGCCCGCCGGCGCTTCCCACGCATGGGTGGAAGCATACCTTGGTGAAGCGGGCTGGGTGGAATTCGATCCCACCAACAATCTACTCGGCTGCGAGCGGCACATTCGTGTCGCAGTGGGCCGCGATTATGCCGATGTTCCTCCCACGCGCGGGGTGCATCGCGGCGAAGCGGAGAGCGAATTGCGCGTGCTCGTCACCGTTTCGCTTGTGGATGCGCCGAAGCCCGAAGATCTTGGGCCCGCGATGGTTTTTCGTTCGCCGCGCCCAGCCGCTGCCGCCAACGCCGATCTGGCGCACATGCAAAGCCAGCAGTAATTCTTCCGTCGTTACTTTTTCTTTTTCTTTGTCGCGGCTTTCTTGATCAACGGGATGGCGCTAAGTTTGCCGGCTGCGGTTTCAAATCCAATCACTGCCGAGAACTTTTTCCCGATTACTTGGGCTACAAGAAAGTCCAGATTGATGCCTGCATCCGCAATCGCTTTCGCGATGTCGTAGCCCAGGCCGGGCCGATTATCGCCTTCGACGAGAATTGCGGAGATGGCCGAAGCTGAAAGTCCCGCTTCTATCGCCGCACGCGTCGCCTTCTTGCCATCGATGCGGTACAACTCAACTGCCGCTTTCGTGGGCTCGCCCGGATAGCGGTAACCCATCACAATCTGCAAATCCGCGCCCGCTTTTGCGAACGCTTCCAACGCTGCCGCCAAAGTTCCCGGCTGGTTGTTTAATTCCTTACGCCACAACTCAATTTCTTTCACACTTACTGGCATTGCGCGCCTCCCATCCGACTGCATTGGGCCTGATGAGGTGCATCGTAACTCCGCGGGTTGCCTTCTTCAACATCGTTGTAAGCAAACCCTACTCAAAACTGATCAGTACGATTTCTGGTTGCGTGCACACGCGCATGGGCGGGCCCCAGGTTCCGGCGCCGCTCGAGGTGTATACGAAGAGCTCGCCGAATTTCTTCAACCCGTAGGTGTAATCGCCGAAGATCCGCCAGGTGAACCAGGTGAAGGGGAAAATCTGTCCGCCGTGCGTGTGGCCGGAAAGCTGTAGCGAGATTCCTTGTTTCTCCGCGATTGGCAAGCCTTGCGGCACGTGCGCTAACAAAACGCTCGCCCGGTCGCGGTCCAGATCGGCATTTTCCAGGATCGATTCAAAATGTTTTGCGTCTCCCGTGTCGTGATAAGGCACGCCGACCACTTGCAATCCGTCCAGGTTCACTTTTTCGCTGCGCAAAACGTGAATTCCGGAGCCTTCGATGGCCTCCAGGTATTTGCGCGGGTCGGAAAATTCTTCGTGATTGCCGGTGACAAAGTACGAGCCGAATTTCGGTTTCAGTTGTTTCCACGGGGAAACCAGCCGGCGCGCGTCCACCTTCGTGCCGTCGAACAAGTCGCCGCTGATGAACACGACGTCCGCCTTCAATTGCCGGAGCATGCCTACGAGCCGGGTGAGGAAGCGATAGCCCTTGATGTGGCCCAGGTGCGTGTCCGTGACCAGCGCTGCGACCCGGCCGCGCCAGGATGCCGGCAAGCCGGGGAGCTTCACGGTGACGCGACGTACGCGAATGTCCGCGGCGTTCACAATGCCGTATAGGCTTGCCAGAATTGCCAAGCCGAAGAGGGTGCCAGCGATGGCGTGGCCACTGATTGGCAGGTGCGCGAGGTATACGATGGCAAAAGCGATCCAGGACAAGCACGCGGCGATGAAGAGGAAGTTGAAGACGCCGAGCCAGATGCTCGCCAGGCGGTAGACGAAGCGCACCGGGCCGTTGAAATAACGGTGTGCCAGCAGCGTCGCGGGCACAAAGCTGATCGCCAGCACGGCGATGACGACACGCAGCGCCGTCTGGCGCGATCCCTGCGGCGTGCCCCAAAGCGTCACCCACGTTTCGTAAACCAGCAAATGCGCTAAAACCAAGATGGATTGCACGATCGCCGCAAAGATCACTATTCGCCGTCTCAAGCTGTTCCCCCTGTTGGTTTAGCGACTCATCCCAACCTTGCCCCTTAGATGACGTTGGAAGGCTGGAGGCTACTTTGGGTGTTTGGAGAGAAAAAGCATGGAAAAGAAAGCGATTTTGACGGTTTGGTCGGCGCGCCGACATTAGTTGGTTAGTTCATTTGTCAGTAACGGGGTCGCTGGCGCTCCTGGATACGCACCCCCTCTCCCCCTCTTGTTTTGTTGTACGGCGCGCAACGTTTGAGGACGCGAGGGATACGGAGGAAGTGCGTTGTACGTGTTGTACACAGAGAAGTATATGACTTACCGCCCGTGTTTCATGACTCACGAGGAGGGATGAAGTCGGGGATCGTGAGAAGCCGTCTCGCGCCGGTTGCCCCCACCCCGTGTTTTTCGTATCAAGGGGAAACAAAGGACTTACGGGCGGAATCGTTGTATGAAGGGGAAACAAAGGAGTTAGGGGAAAGTGGCGAGCGAGATTGTGGGCCGTGGATGGACTTCTGCGGGTGAAGGAGGAGCTAGGGTTAAGCGAGCAAGCACACACGTAGATTTGCTCAAGCATGACGAGGGAGTTTATCATTATATTTACTAAATGTCAATAAGTACTGTATGGGTATTCCATTCGAATGAAGCAGCAGGCGAACCAAGACCCACGCTCCAACACCCGAGCGTGGGGCACCGGAGGATGGTCTTCGCGGATAACTTTTGGGCCACCCGTTCAAGCTATTCGAATGAAGGGCGGCGGGCGGGGCGACCCCATCTCTAACAATGTCGGCTCTGTCAAATATTTCTTGAGCGTACTTCTCCTTCCGCTCCGAAGAGTGGTCTTCGTTGTTCTTTTTCGACGTATGCAGCGGCGACCACGGCTCGTTGTTAATCTGGCGGCCGGTTTCAGTCCGACCCAACCATCTCTCCGATCAAAAACTTCTCGATCATGATTACGACTTCGATCTCCCTTTTCAGGGAGCGGGACGCCCCATCAAGACCACGGTGATCTACTGCCCACCAGGGGTTGCCTCGAGCTGTCCCGCGTGCGAACCGAACTCTACTAACTGCGAATAGTCCCAACCTTTGCGCCACATCCAGAACAAGCGAACGGCAAGTTTGCGTCCCATGGCCACTTTCGCGATGCGGCGATCTCGGCGCATCGCCAGGTGCAGATAGCGGCGCCGCCAGTCGGGATCGAAGCGCACCGCCACTTGCGCGGCTTCCACCAGCAGAAAGCGCAACAGCTTGTTGCCTTGCTTGCTGATGTGTCCCAGTCGTTGCCGGCCCGCGCTGGAGTTTTCGCATGGGACGAGCCCCACATAACTCCCGATCTGCTTGCCACGAGCAAAGCGGAACGGATCGCCGATGATCAGCACGAAAGCAAGTGCGGTGAGTGGACCCACGCCTGGATGGGTCATCAACCGCAAGACCTCGGGCCGTTTGTTGGCTTCCCGCTCGACGGCGGTGGTCAACTCGGCGATCACTGGGTTGAAGCGGTCCAGCAACTCCGATAAATCTTGCCGGCGCCGGCTAGCCCAAGGAGCCAACGGGAGATTCTCTAGCAGCGCCCGTCCCTGCTTGTTCCAAAGCCGCTTCTTCCAACGCTGGCCTTCATTCATGGCTACGGCCTGCAGCTGATTCAGGATGCGCGTGCGCATCTGTACCAGCCGATGCCGATGCCAAAGCAACTGCCGCAAATCGCGGTTCTCCGGGTTGGGTACCCACACTCGGGGAAAACGATCTTCCACCAGCAGCTTTAGCAAGAGTTTTGCATCCTCGCGATCGGTCTTGCGCTTCCGAACGCGCAACGTGCGGATCTCGGCTGCATCTCCAATCCACAGTTCGATGCCCAACTCTGCCAGTAGCCGCTCGAACCAGCGTGCATAGCCGGTGGCTTCGATACCTACGCGAGTGGGAACGCCTTGCGATTGTACGCAACGATAGAACTTCTCTACCTCTCCATCGCTGTGCTCCAACCGCTGCTCACCGCACTCTCCTGTCTCTTTATTCAAAAAAGCAATTTGCTGAAAGCTCGGGTGATAATCTACTCCTATAATGAACATGTTCGGCTCCTTCCTCCCGAGCCTTGGTCGTCACAAGCAACCACAGTGTACTCGGGTCGAGGGAGCCGACATTGTTATGAAATCAAGACCCACCCTTGCATGAACCAACCCCGCAAGGATGGGCCACCCGAATTCATCTTGGTGTGTCAACGGTGCGCCACCCGCCAGGATTGTTTCTGGGTTGCCGACCATCCGGGAACTACTCCATCAGTAGCTACAAGCGTTGATCAGTTGAGTCAACGCGTACCTGCTTGCCGGCGAGTCCAAGTGACAATGTGGCGATCGAAGTCGAACCCGATCTGCCGGATCCCGAAAGCCAACGGCGACAATACGCCGTCGACCGTTGGCAACGGGCAGTTGAGCGGCGCGTGAATGAGATAGACCTCGTGATAGCCACGGTCGGAACCAAATGCCGCGCCCTGGAACACTGCTTTGCGCGCCTGGACCAAGCCGCCAATGGAGTCTCCCCAAATCTCAGTCTCTAACAGTTTCCAGTTGTAGGTGGGGCCTCGGAGATTCTCGTAATAGAGGACGATATCGTGGGCGCCGGTGTCAATGAGCAATCGAGAATTGGAGCGGTTGAAGCTTACCGAAACGACCGGCAACCAGGGGACCGAGTCCATCGCGGCAGATTCGGCGAGGGACGGAAGAGGACCGAAGGCAATTTGCATTTGCTCGTAATCAATTTGGAAAGGAAAGGGTTCCAGAAGGTCAAGGCCAACAATGCCGCTAACCTGAGTAGCAGATCTTCCAACATGAGACAAGTCCGCTACATTTACCGCAAAATTCTCGGCTCGCATCGGCCCGAGAGTAAGGCTGGGCAAAAGCGTGGAGTTCATACGGACCATCTTGTCGAAACGCAACACGGCGTGCGGTTCGAGGGACAGGCCAAGTTGCCGAGCAAGCCGACGATCGATGCAGGTACGTACCGTGCCAGTGTCGATAACGAATTTGAGATGCTCAGAATTGCCGATGGTCCCTTCTGCGACGATGAGATAGCCGGACGCCAGGTGGAAAGGGATATATAGAGAATGGCCGGCGAGCAAGGCGACAGACTGGGCACCTGAAGATGAGGGATGGAAAATAACACCAGCGACGAGAGCAATGCAGAAGAAATGAGTACGCAAGGTTGGCTCCTTTCAAAACGTGCTGGAGCCGAAGGTGCGCGCAGCGGAGCGAAGGTTCAATTCCCGCTTGGTCCTCAGGCAGTGGAATTTCAGTCCCCAAGAAAGTGCATTCCTTGAAAGAAGTTAGGGCCGAGAAGCAGGCTAAAGGAGGGCTTGAGCGGCCCTGCCGGGCGGCGCTATCGTCTCTGCCATGGGTCATACGGAGCGCCACAAAATCGTTCGGTTCGCGGATTTCGTGCTCGACTTGCGTGCGGGCGAGTTGCGCAAGGCCAGGAGCTCCAGGCCTATTTCGCTGTCGGACCAACCGCTTCAAGTCCTGCGCGAACTCCAGAGGCAGCCTGGTCAAATGGTGAGCCGCGAGGAGTTGATTCAAAGATTGTGGCCCGGCGGAGGTTTCGGGGATTTTGACCACGGGCTGAATAAAGCGGTGAACAAGCTGCGAGAGGCACTTGGGGATTCCGCGGAAGAGCCGAAGTTCATCGAGACCGTGGCCAGGCGAGGGTACCGCTTTCTTGCGCCGGTGGAAAATGAAGATGCAGCCGGCGCGAGCACTGCAGCGTCCATCGCCGTCCTTCCCTTCACGAACTTGTCTGGTGATCCGGCGCAGGATTATTTTGCTGATGGGATGACCGAGGCCCTGATTACCGAATTGGGAAAGATCAGCGCTTTGCGGGTAATCTCACGCCAGTCAATGATGCAGTACAAGGGCACGAATAAATCAGCGCAACAGATCGCACAAGAACTAAATGTGGAAGGGATCGTCGAAGGCTCTGTCCTCCGTGTCGGCGATCGCGTGCGCACCACAGCGCAGCTGATTGCGGTCAGGCCGGAGCGTCATCTTTGGGCCAACAGCTATGACCGGGAGTTGCGCGACGTCTTGGAACTGGAAAATGAGATGGCCCGGGCTGTCGCCAAAGAGATCAAGGTCACTCTGACGCCAGAGGACGAGGCACGTCTGCGGGGCACACGCACGGTAAACCCGCCAGCCCACGAAGCATATCTGCAAGGCCGCTATTTCCTCGACAGGCGGACGAAAGCGGGAGTTGACAAAGCCCTTGGCTATTTTCAGCGGGCCATTGAATTGGACCCCACCTATGCCTCCGCCTACGCTAGTCTGGCGGAAATGTTTCTTGTCCAGGGACTGTACGATCCAACTCACCAAATGGAACTATTGGCAAAGTCTCAGGCTGCATCGCTAAAGGCACTTGAGCTGGACGATAGGCTGAGCACTGCCCACTACACACTGGCGGCTCAACGTCTTCGTGTTTGGAATTGGTCTGGATGCGAAGTCGAGTACCGGCGGGCTATCGAGCTGAATCCCAGCGATGCCACGGCCCACGCTTGGTACGCAAACCTTTTAATCACCTTGGGCCGCATGACCGAAGCAGAGGTTGAAATGCAGCGCGCGCAGGACTTGGACCCACTCTCGCTTGAAGTATACGGAGCTGCAGCGTTTCTCTGGTATGCCCGCCGCTATGACGAATTGATCAGCCGCTGCCGAGAATGGGTGGCAAGGGATCCCAATCTCGAATGGTATTATCATCACACTCGCGGCGCCGCCTACGTACAAATGGGCAGGCATCAAGAAGCGACTACAGAACTTCGAATCGCGCTCAAGTCCTCCACCCTCCACGATCACACTGCCACGGAGCTAGCCAACGCGTTGGCTGTGGCTGGTAAACGTGAGGAGGCACTGAAGATGCTTGACCTAGTGGAGGATACTCCATGGAGAACCTTCGGTGCCGCCCTCGTCCACACCGGCCTGGGAGAAAGTGACGAAGCATTCCGTTCATTGCAAGGAGCCATTGAACTCCGCGCCCCCTGGCCTTTTGTCAGTCTCCTCAAACAGGATCCGCGATTCGATTCCCTCCGTCAGGATCCGCGATTCCAGGACCTGCTGAGCCTGATGAGCTTCCCCCAATAGATCCAACAAACTTTGATGAATCCGCAGGACACCAGTGAGGAGCGTTTGCGTCGATCAGACTGATGGCAGGTGGCATCTCACAAACAATTATAGTCTGCACGCCATCCGAAATAGGAAAAACACACGGCGAGTGTTAAGTCCCGCTTGTAGGAAGCGGTCATCGCGCCTGTCTCCAGTTCTGGGAGGATTACGAGCTAACCGGAAGTTATTCCGAGTCAAAAGGCTCGTTTGGACATTCTGGCTTGCAAAGTCCTGGTTAGTCCGGTGGTCTCAATGGGTCGACGCAACACTTGCTTGGAGTTTACTCGCAGGAGTCTGAAAACCTAAAGTTTTTCGTGGGCGTTGATTCAAGAGCAGCGCCACTTTGTCCAGATCCGACTGGGAATAGTCGGTGAGGTCTGCGTTCTTCGGGAAGTATTGTCGTAGGAGCCCGTTTGTGTTTTCGTTCGAGCCGCGTTGCCAGGGACTCTGCGGATCACAGAAGTAGACTTTCACGTCCGTGGCCACCGTAAAGTCCTTGTGTTTGGCCATCTCCAGTCCGCGGTCCCACGTCAGCGAACGCCGCAAGGTAGCGGGAAGTTTACGAACGTGTTTACTCAATGCCCCCACAACCTCCGCCGTATCTCTGCTGGGTAGCTTGATCAGCATGACAAAGCGCGAATGGCGTTCAACGAGGGTCGCAATATGACTGTTCCCTGAGCCGCGCAGGAGGCCGCCCTCCCAGTAGTGACCGGGAATGGCGAGGTCCTCCACTTCCGCGGGTCTTTCCCTGATGGAGATGGCCTCTGAAGCGGCTCGTGGCTATCAGGTCTCGACCTGCGAACCTTGGAACAAAAAGCAACCGATAATGATTAGCAAGGATGCAGCACCGATCATTTCGTTTCCGATGAAGAACCCCACCATCGGAACAGTGAATACAGCCTGAATCAACACAGCGAAGCAGCAGATCAGGGCGATGGGCTTGCCCAAACGCGCTTCCCCGAAAGTGACGACCAGTACAATGAGTGCAAGGACGATCCAACTCCACGCCATCGAGAGGAAGGCAACCTCGAAAACAGATTGCAGGGCAATCGGCAGATTCGACCCATGCACCGCGGGGGCGGAGAACTTTAGATATGCGAAGCAATGCAAGGTGGCAGCCACAAGCAGCACAACGCAACCCAACGTTACCAAAGTGCGCGACACCGTACGGCGAGTAATCATCTGATTCGGGATTTCATCGTCAGGAAGAATGCATTCGTACAGAACGAGTGGAGGATGCCTCAAAAGCGCAACTGCGTCAATGGTGGCCGCGGCAAGTGGGTGATACACGGGGTAACCACCGAAGTGGCTCATAGTACTCACATGAATGGTCGGGCTTACGAGGAGTTGAGTCGTGCGCGATTCAAGTTGGGAGGTGGAGTGGTTAGGGGAAGCTTATTTGGGTGGCGAGAGGCGGGAGCGGGGCTGGGCATTGTGTGTGTGGGCTTGCGGGACTGCAAAGTGGTGGTGTTTTGGGCTGCGGGGCACTATAGTGCTGGGACGCTCGGGCCGAAGGCCGCTCCGGGTGAATGCAACGGGCAGGGAGACTGGCTATGGCAATGACGACGAATATCCGGCAAGTGGGCGATGTGACGGTTGTGGATCTGAACGGGCGGATTGCGCTGGGAGAAGAGAGCGCGGGATTGCGCGACCTGATCGCGAATCTGCTGAGCGAGGGGCATGTGAAGATACTGCTGAACCTCGCGGGTGTGGACTACATCGACAGCTCCGGTTTGGGGGCGTTGGTGAGCGGCGTGGCGAGTGTGCGGCGCGCCGGCGGGGAGATGAAGCTGGTGAACCTGTCCAGCAAGGTGGATGACTTGATGGAAGTGACGCGGCTGTACACGGTGTTCGATATCGCAGACAATGAAGAGGCGGCGCTCGCGTCGTTTGGGAAGACGGCGGCTGCTGGAGCGCACTGACAGCGGGCTAGTTTTAAGTTCATAGTTTATAGTTTCGGAGAACCCCGAGGCGCTAGTCACGAATGGGGATGCTCGTGTTGGTTTGTGTTTTGGGTTTGGTGGGAGAGAGAAACGGCCCGCTTCGGAAGGCGGGCCCTACAGAGGCGGAAACCCAACCCAAGATGCCGGCCTGAAAGCACGGCGCTACAAGAAGAACCCGAGAGGCGGAGGGATTCCTCACTTCGCGGACTCCGTTCGGAATGACGGTGTTTATTTTGTGGTTGAAGGGAACGGCCCGCCTCGGAAGGCAGGCTCTCCAGACTCGTGATAACCCCTGGCGAAAATGGAAATCGGAAGATGGAAATTTGTCGGAATAACCCAAGACCCACCCTCCGCTAAAGGCGCTCAGAGTGGGGCACCCAAAATACCACCCAAGACTCCCCGGAATCGAGCAGCACTTTAACGCGACCATGCAGCATGTGGGTGCGCGCGTTTGTTTTCATTTTCTATTTTCGTTTTTCTAATTTCGACATTGCAAGGCGTTTGTCGCCAAGATCGCTGAGCTGCTCGAAGAGGATAGGCAAGTTTGGCACAAGTGCCGGGGATACGGCGCTGCATGGTAAAATAGATGGATATGTTGAACCAAATTGCGGGATTTGATGCCAGCGGGCTGCGCTTCGCGCGGAAGAAGACGTACGGAGTAAAGGTGGGCCACGTGATGGTGGGCGGCGGCGCGCCCATTGTTGTGCAGTCCATGACCAACACGGACACGGCGGACGTGGAGACGACACTGCGGCAGACGCTGGAGCTGGCCGAGGCGGGATCGGAAATTGTGCGCTGGACGGTGAACGTGCCGGAAGCGGCGGCGGCGGTGCCAGTGATTAAGAAGCGGCTGCTGGACGCGGGATGCAACGTGCCGATTATTGGAGATTTTCACTACAACGGGCACGTGCTGCTGACGAAGTATCCGGAATGCGCCGCGGCGTTGGATAAATACAGGATCAATCCGGGAAATGTGGGCGCTGGGCAGCGTCGCGACGAACAGTTTTCGACGATCTGCAAAGTGGCTGTGGACCACGGCAAGCCGGTGCGCATTGGCGTGAATGGCGGATCGCTGAACCAGGAACTGGTGATGCGCAAGATGCAGGAAAACACCGACCAGAACCTGGGCAAAGAGAGCGAAGAAATTATTAATGATTGCATGGTGCTTTCGGCGCTGCAGTCCACGGAACTGGCGCTGGAGAGCGGGTTGCGCAACGATCAGATTATTATTTCGTGCAAGACTTCGCGGCCGCGGGATTTGATTACGGTGTATCGGGATTTGTCGGCGAAGACGCAGCAGCCGCTGCACCTGGGATTGACGGAAGCGGGGATGGGGATGAAGGGGATGGTGTGGTCGGCGGCGTCGCTGGGTGTGCTGTTGTACGAGGGGATTGGCGATACGATCCGGATTTCGCTGACGCCGAAACCGGGCGGAGATCGGCGCGAGGAAGTGTATGCGTGCTGTGAATTGCTGCAGGCATTGGGGCTTCGGTCATTTTCCCCGAGCGTGACGGCTTGCCCAGGATGCGGGCGGACGACGAGCACGACATTTCAGGAACTGGCGGAGCGCACGCAGGATTATATTCGCGAGATGATGCCGACTTGGAAAGCGCAGTATGACGGCGTGGAAACGATGACGCTGGCTGTGATGGGCTGCATCGTGAATGGGCCGGGGGAATCGAAGGCCGCGAATATCGGGATCAGTTTGCCGGGGACGGGCGAGGCGCCGCGGTGCCCTGTATATATTGATGGGAAGAAGGACGTGACGCTGGAAGGAACGTATGATGAGCTGGCGGCGGCGTTCCAGAAGCTGGTGGATGATTACGTGTCGACGAAGTTTCCACGGAAGACGGCGGAGACGGTGGGGCGGTGAAAACCCTAATCCTAAGATCTCTCATTATTGCCATTTTGATAGGTCCTGCTCTGACCTTACTTAATTCGGTTCTTTGGACGCGCGTACACTCCAAATACGATCCACCAATTAGCCAATCTGAAATTCAGCAATGGAAGAAATTGACGGCAGGGGAGATGGAGCTGAAGTTTATTCAAAGGGAAGTACCGCTTTCCAAGGTACAGTGGCTTTCTGAGTCGATACATTACTCATACTTCTGGAGAGACCTGGCGAAAACGAGCTGCATTCCTACCGCCGGTGTCTTTTTCGCCTGCTTTTGGGCGGGTCGGATGGAAAGGCATTCTCGAACAGTGGCATCTGGCGAGAGGGTTTCCAATCCGTCTGCCGCATAGTTCGCCTAGTGTGTCGTGCTAAAATTCAGCTTTCAGAACGAGTCTTGAAGCAGGGTCTCATATGAAAATTTCACGGGAAGATGTGTTGCGGGTGGCGGAGCTGGCTTATCTGGAGTTGAGCGAGACGGAGCTGGAGAAGTACCGCGCGCAGGTGGACGACATTCTGGAGTATATCGGGAAGCTGAACGAGCTGGATACAGCGAATGTGGAGCCGATGGCGCAGGTGTTGAGCGACGACCAGACCGCGGACGCGACCTTGCGGGAGGATTTGGTGGTGCCGTGCGCGGTGGCGGATGACGTGTTGCATCATGCGCCGGATGCGGAGCCGCCGTATTTCTTAGTACCGAAAGTTATTGAGCGCTAGTGGTCGGACGGGGGCCTGAGGTTTAGGAAGCAAATGAGAGTAAGGAAGTAAAGGAACAGAGGCGAATTGGCTGCGTATGGGGACGATGAATACGATTGGGGCGGTTACGGCGGCGGTGGCGGCGAGGAAGGCTTCGGCGCGGGAGATTGCGGCGGATTACTTTAAGAGGATTGCGGCGCGAAATGGGGAGTTGAACGCGTATTTGACGCTGTGCGAGGAGCGGGCTTACCGGCAGGCGGATCGCGTGGATGCGCTGGTGGCGGCGGGCAAGCCGTTGGGGCCGTTGGCGGGAGTGCCGATTGCGGTGAAGGATGTGATCAGCACGCGGGGGATTCGGACTACCTGTAGCTCAAAGATTTTGACAAATTATGTGCCGCCCTATGACGCTACGGCAGTTACGCGGCTGGAAGCGGCGGGTGCGGTGATACTGGGTAAGACGAATTGCGACGAGTTTGCGATGGGCAGCTCGAACGAGAATTCAGCGTATGGCGTGGTGCAGAATCCGGCGGCGCCGGGGTGCGTGCCGGGCGGGTCGAGCGGAGGATCGGCGGCGGCGGTGGCGGCCGATCTGGCGGTGGCTTCGCTGGGGACGGATACGGGGGGATCGATCCGGCAGCCGGGATCATTCTGTGGGATACCCGCGATGATGGGGAGCTACGGGCGGGTTTCGCGGTATGGGCTGATTGCGTTTGCGTCCTCGCTTGACCGCATCGGGCCGTTTGCGCATAACGTGGCGGATGTGGCGACGGTGCTGAAGGTAATGGCGGGACGCGATGCCAACGATTCCACCTCGACGACGGCGCCAGTGGAAGATTATGCGGCGACGCTGAGCAACCCCGTCAAAGGGATGAAGATCGGGATTCCAAAGGAATATTTTGGCGCCGGAATGGACGCTGGCGTCCGGGAAAAGGTGAACGCCGGGATTGAGTTGCTGAAGAAGCTGGGCTGCGATGTGCGCGAGATTCAGTTGCCGCACACGGACTATGCGATCGCGACGTATTACATTATAGCGACGGCGGAAGCCAGCTCGAACCTGGCGCGATACGACGGTGTGCGGTACGGGCCGCGGGCGGAGGCGGATTCGCTGATCGCGATGTACCGGAAAACGCGCGGGGCCGGATTTGGGGCGGAAGTGAAGCGGCGCATTGTGCTGGGAACGTATGTGCTTTCGGCGGGCTATTACGACGCGTACTACCTGAAGGGGCAAAAAGTGCGGGCGCTAATTGCGGAGGACTTTCGGAAGGCGTTTGCGCAGGTGGACGCAGTGGTTTCGCCTACCTCGCCGGTACCGCCGTTCAAGCTGGGCGAGCGAGTGGACGACCCTCTGCAGATGTATCTTGCTGATATTTATACAGTTACTGCGTCATTGGCAGGCTTGCCGGGGATTTCCGTGCCTTGTGGGCGCATTGGCGGCAAATTGCCGGTAGGGCTGCAAATTGTGGGGCCAGCGTTTGGGGAAGCCAAGGTATTGCAATTAGCGCATGCCTTCGAGCAAGCTGGCGGTGGAGCAGTTTAGAGCGGAGTTCAGGGACCCGGCCAGATCGAGATAGCGAGGTTGGACTGGACCTGTCGCCCATACTTGTGAAGCTTGCCGATTCCCAGTCGGCTTTTCTACATGCTGCGGATGCTATCCCTTCCGAATCCTGGACAAGAAAACCTAAGCCGCGCCAATGGTCGGCCGCCGAAGTTGTGGCCCATCTGATCATGGTGGAACGCGCGGTGGTGCGAAGCGCGCAACACGTGATCGCAAAGCCGCCAAGAGACGTGGGATTTTGGGAGCAAGCGCATTTGCCGCTGTGGCTGGTACAGACGCGATTTATACGAGTGCAAACGCCGCTGGCGCTTGATCCGAAAATGATCGCGGACAAGGAACAAATGCTGGGAGAACTGCGGTTGACGAGGGAAAATTCGGTGCAGTTCCTGGCAGAAACGCAGAACCAGGATTTGACGGGGTATGGATGGCCGCATGTTTTTCTGGGGCGATTGAATATATATGAATGGTTTGAAATGATCGCTGCGCACCAGGCGAGACACACGAAACAGATCAAAGAGATCGCGCGGCGACTACCAAAAGTGGTAGAAAATTCGCAAAATCAGTAGTTTTTTTCACATAGGGTCTGTCAATTGTGACAGCTACGGGGAAGTCCGTAGATTTGGGAAAAAGGTGTGGAAAAGGCAGGAAAAAGAAGGAAACGAAAAAGTACTAGAGAAAAAGTTTAGAGGGTTTTGGAACGGAACGACTATTGCAGGGGGATTAGTTGTCTTCTAACCTGCTGGCTGCATCCAACAGGATGGAAGGCGAAAGCGGCGGAGTAGGAGAGGCCCCTTGGTTACAGTCAAGTCGAGTCAGAAAATATTTACGGACACGGAAGTGGCCAGCTTGACGGGGATTTGCGTGGAACATCTGCATAATTTCGCACGCAGCCGTCATCTTGGGATGATCGCGAGAGCAGCGGAAGCAGCCGGAGCGCATGCCGAACAGTGGTTGTTTACATTGTCCGACCTGATGGTGCTGACGACGTTGTTCCCGCGCTGCACGCACTAAGTTGTTCGCTAGAGTAGTTTCCCCCTGGGCGTAAGTCGACACTCGCCAGTTTGACTCCCCTAAAGGTAATGCTTGGTTGTTTGTGCGCCTGTGTGTGTTTGGGCGATGGGAGTTGGTGTGGCTGGTGAGGACGGCCTGCCTCGGAAGGCGGGCCCTACATTGGCGGAAACCAAGATGCCGGCCTGAAGGTACGGCGCTGCAAGAATGACCCAAGAGCCCAAATGCAGAAGCGGCATGTGGGGCACCCAGTCCAATCGGCGAAGACCCCTTGTATCGAGGAGTCGAGACCCATTACTCGGGCTACGTGCTGTGCGTATGGAAGCGGGCTTTTAGGTGGAGGAAGGGGCGTTCGATGGCGTAGTGGAGGGCGGAGGCCAGGAATATGGCCAGCAGAAGCTGCGAGCCGAAGACTAGGGCGAAGCTGGAGAAGTGTAGGTGGTTCTCGAGGTGTTGCCAGAGGATTCCCCGGGCGTAGTCGTGAGAGAGGTAGAGGGAGTAAGAGATTGCGCCGAAATAGCGGGCTGCGGGATGGTTTAGAAGCGCGGGAGGGTGGCAAATGACGGAAACAAGTATGACTGCCAGCAAGTAGGTCACTACGTCGGGCTGGCTCTGAAGGGCGAACACCAAAACTAACGCGCAGAGCGGAGTAGCCGGATGCGACATCCATTTTGGCGGGGTCCAACCATTCTCGGCAGCTATAGCAATCAAGCAGCCTAGGACAATTGCGTCCAAGCGCGTATCGAATGCAAACCATGTGTATGTGCGATAGCCGAGAAGCGCGAGGGTGGAACGGTAGATTGGTTCAAAGATCAACACGCCGAAAAGGATTTTGACGAGCCGGTTGCGCTCGACGCGGGCGAGAAGAAAAGGCCAGAGCAGATAGAATTTTTCCTCGACGCCGAGAGACCAGCCGACAGTCAGGATGTTGTAATGCTGCGTCAGGGCGTGGTAGTAATCGCCCATGTAGAAGAAGGTGGCCCAGCTTCCGGCGAACGGGCCTTCCAGCCGGCACAAGATCCATACCACATAAAAAACGGGGAAAAGGCGCAGGGCACGGCGTAGATAAAATTGCCGCCTGTCTAGCGTGCCGCGCTGGCTGATTTCCTTGAGTAAAAGCCAAGTGATCAAGAGGCCGCTGAGTTCGAAGAACAGAGTGACCGCGAATGGTCCTGGAAAAAGATCGGTAAATCTTCCGTGGCCCAGGGTGTAGTGATAGACGACAACGGCGAGGGCCGCGGCACCACGCAAACCGTTAAGACTTGGAATCTCTCGCATGGAAAGATTCATGAACAACGGATTGGAGGGAGAGGTTTGCGCGGGAGAAGCGCCGCAGTCGTCGCGGGCGATCGGAAGGATCAAATCACGCGTTGGCTGGACCAGGTTTGAAGCGCCGGATTCCATAGAGGGAATCTAAACCGAGCGCGGAAGATTCCAGCCTTAAGAATTCTTAAGAAGAATCGCGATTTGACCTGTGAGAGAGTGAGAGATGATGTTGCAAAAAAGCGATGCGGGATTGAGTTGAAGACGGATGGAACCTTCCGAGAAAGCGACGCCATTATCTCTGCTGCTGGTGGATGACGACGCGGAACTGTGCAGCATGATGAAGGAGTTTTTCGGGCAGGCAGGCTGCCGGCTGGAGTGCGCGTACAACGGCCGGGATGGCCTGGCGCGCGCGCTGAATGGCGATTACGACCTGGTGCTGCTGGACGTGATGCTGCCCATCGTCAGCGGGTTCACTGTTTTGCAGCAGTTGCGCCGGCGAAAAGAAGTACCGGTGATCATGCTGATGGCCAGGATTCACCGAGAGGATCGCATCGCGGGACTGGATTCCGGCGCGGACGATTACCTGCCGAAGCCGTTCGATCCAGACGAACTGCTCGCGAGGATTCGGGCAGTATTGCGGCGCACGGACAGGCTTGCGGGCGACGGTTCGGTGAAGGTTTTTGGAGATATCCTTGTGAATCTTCAGACACGTGAGGTATGGAGCGGTGGCCAAAAGGCGGAGCTGACGGCGATGGAGTTCGACATTTTGGAAATGTTGATTCGTGCCGCGGGCCGTGTGGTATCGCGCGAAGAAATTACGGCAACGCTGCTGGAACGCGAGGCGACGCCCTATGATCGCGCTCTTGATGTGCATATCAGCCACCTGCGCAGAAAGCTCGAACACGGCCGCAGATTGATTCGAACGGTTCGTGGTGTGGGATATGTATTCACCGCAGAGCGAGAAGGGAAATGAGGAAGTCTCTGTACGTCTGGGTGGCCCTTGCGATGGCGTTGACACTGTCGCTTGCGTTGCTGGTGTTTCTGGCGATATCGGATCGGGTGCAACGAAAATATCTGAATCCCGTATTCGAAGCCATGGATGAACTGGAACTGGAAAGCGCACGCGACGCGTGGAATAACGGAGGCGCGGCGGCGGTTGCGTCGTACATGCAACGACTGAATGGCTTGTTTGGGGCTTCGCATTACTTGTTGAACGCAAATGGTGCGGATGTTGTTTCCGGCGAGAACCGAACTGGCTTACTTCCGTCTGCCCCGCTTGCCAAATCGCGAGGTTACGTAAACGGACAGCTGGTGGTTACGCACCGATCGGCGGATGGGCGTTATTGGTTTGTGGCTGTAGACGCACATCAAACCGACCGGTGGACATTCTTTCCGTACTACCTGCTGGTGATCGGGACGACGGGCTTGCTGTGCTGGCTGGCCGCGGTGGGAATCGTGTCGCCCATTCGCAGGATCACCGCGAGCTTGGACCGATTCGGGCAGGGCGACCTGTCCACCAGGGTGAACATGCAGCGAAGGGATGAAATCGGGGGGCTGGCGCGGTCTTTTGATGAAATGGCGGAGCGGCTGCAGAGATTGGTGATGAGCGAGCGCCGGCTTTTGCAAGACATATCGCACGAACTAAGATCTCCGCTGGCGCGGCTGAAGTTTTCGGTCAAGCTTACGCGAACGGCGGCTGACGCGAATGTGGCGCTGGACCGCGTGGAGCGCGACGTCAACCGGATCACATCGCTGGTATCGGAAATTGTCGAGGTGACGCGAATAGAGGGCGAGCCTGCGACGCAAAAATGGGAGAAGGTGAACGTGGGGGAGCTGGTGGAGGAAACGGCCAGCGACTGCGGGGTGGAAGCACAATTTCGCGGTTGCAGCATTCGCGTCGAAGGGAAAATTAGTGGCGAGATTCCGGGCGATGCTGAGCTGCTGCGGCGGGCGGTGGAAAATGTGCTGCGCAATGCGATTCGTTACTCACCGGATCAGGCGATGATCGAGGTTAGGCTGGCGGGGACCGATCAAGGCGCAACTATCGCTGTGCGCGACCACGGTCCCGGCGTTCCGGCGGAATTGCTGACAAATATTTTCGAGCCGTTCTTTCGGGTAGAAGAGGCTCGAGAGGCCGACACTGGCGGTATTGGGCTGGGGTTGTCGATTGCGCAGCGCGCGGTGCAACTGCATGGTGGAACGATCACGGCGGAGAATGCGAATCCAGGTTTGCGGGTGACGATAGCGATTCCGCGGGTGGCGCGTTAAATTTCCAGAGACGGGGAAGCGCTCGTACCACTTCATTGTGGTGCAGCCAGGTGCAGTGGCAGTAGGCTGGCTCAAGAACG
This sequence comes from Candidatus Acidiferrales bacterium, assembly GCA_963709705.1. Lineage (GTDB taxonomy): Bacteria > Acidobacteriota > Terriglobia > Acidiferrales > UBA7541 > Acidiferrum. The sequence continues at coordinate 1,402,356 of CAVPXU010000005.1, read as the reverse complement.
CTTTACTTCGTCAATTTTTTGAGCCTATTATCGCAGTCTGCTTCCAACTTTTTGTTTTGTTCTTCCAGGACTTTGTCCGGCTTCGCAGCTAGCAACTTTTTCGAAACATCGAGATTGCCACGAACGACCTGATCGACAGTGCGCTGGCGATCGGGCTGGTTGAGTCCGCGGAAATCGAACATATCGCCGGTCTGGAGAAAATTGTCGCTGAGCTGGATGATGTATACGCGTGAATCAAGATCAACCTTGCCGCTGCTGAAGAGTTGTTGACCCTTGTCCGGATCCTGGCCGGCGCCGCCGATCTCTGACAGAACGACTGCAAAGGCATTGCGCTCTGCCTGCAGTTCGGCGCCCAAGCGATCGGAATCCGAAATGAGTTGACCGCTCTTGATCCTGGCTATACCGGGATTTGTTCCCGTGAAGCCCGGAAAGTCGACATTCATGTGCATAGCGTTGGGGCCTAGCTTGGAGCGCTGGTCCATCACCATCTGCATCGCGTCCATCAGGGATGAATTGGCGGCCCTATAGTAGTCCGAGCGCATTTTGAAAAAGGCGCCAGAGTGCGACTGAGCGGAGGGCTGCTTGGCCCCGATGTAATAGGCTTCCGCCATCTGTTTGTCGGCATCGGCGATGGCCGTGACGAGCGCGGTGCGAAGTACAAGTGCTTGCTGACGGGAGGACTCGTCGGGAGCAGATTTAATCGCTTTGTCGAGATTGCTCAAGGCGCCATCGAAATCAGAAGATTTGAGGCTGTTTTTTGCATCGGCAAGGTGCTGATTGCTGTTGGATACGGGGGGCGCATTGGAACACGCCAAAAGCAGAATGGAAATTGCGAATATAGCGAATTTGAAAAGAGGGCAAGGGCGGTGCGACATCGTTGTTTCTCCTCACTGAAGACCATTCAGGTTGGAGCGCACCTGAACGCGATACTAAGTCCCCCGCGTTGGGGAGTCAATGGAGCGGGACACACCTGGCCAGATATTTTTGTGAAAGATGGAAGAAACTGTCGAAGACCGAGGGTGAACGTGACGGTGGTCACCGCTTTGGAGCCACCAGAAGAGATATAAAGCCATTACTTGTCTTTCCGAAGAGCATTGCCAGGACGGGACGCACACCCCCTGAGACAAGCAATCGGACCCCGGGCCCCTTCGGCTCACCAGGACACACAACAGATCAAGTGCTGTTGGCTGTGCCTGGCATGCGAGGAACCCGCGCTGAAATTTTGCTCCCACTTATGAGGAGGACGTCATGCCTGTGCCCGCCATATCGGCAAAGTTGAAAGTTCCGTTTTACGGCCATGCGCGCCAATACCATCACATCAAACGAGAGATCGACGAGGCCTTCCACGCGGTGATGGAGAGCGAGGCCTACGTGATGGGGCCGGCTCTCAGCAGGTTCGAGAAGGAACTGGCCGAGTACTTTTCCATGAAGCATGCCATGGGGGTGAACTCCGGCACCGACGCGCTGTGGCTGGCGTTTTTCGCGTTGGGCATCCAGCCGGGAGACGAGGTCATAACAACGGCGAACACTTTTTTTGCCACGGCCGAAGCGATCTGGATCGCCGGCGGCAAGGCGGTGTTTGTCGATTCGGACCCGGCCACGAACAACATTGACTCATCGAAAATCGAGGCAGCGATTACGCCGCGCACGGTTGGCATCGTGCCCGTGCACCTTTACGGTCATTGCGCGGATATGAAGGCAGTCAGCGCCATCGCGAAGAAGCACAAACTGTGGGTGGTGGAAGACAACGCGCAATCCATCGATGCGCATGGCGATGGTTTCAAGCAGGGTGAACTGAGCGACGCCGTTTGCACCAGCTTCATCATCCAAAAAAATCTGGGCACGTTCGGCGACGGCGGAGCGCTTATCACAAATCGTCCTGACATCGACCAAACGGTGCGCCGCTTGCGCAATCATGGATCCCCGAAGCGTTCGGTGCACTCCTTCGGGTTCAATAGCCGGCTGGATGATCTGCACGCGGCATTTCTCAGCGTCAAGCTGCGGCACATCACTGCATGGACCGATCAGCGTCGCGCGTGGGCGAAGCGTTACACCGATGGCCTGAAGGGCAGCAGCTTCAAGCTACCCAAAGAAGTGCCTGGCTACCGGCACGTCTACCATCTTTATGTAATTGAGCATCACAAGCGCGACCACCTCAGCCAGTTCCTGAACGACCACGGCATTGACGCCAAACAACATTACCCGATCGCGATTCACCAGCAGGAAGGCTACCCATGGGGCAAGCCAGCCGATCCGCATCCACAGGTTCCGAACGCCGAGCGCAACGCGGCACAGTGCGTCTCGTTGCCGATGTTTCCAGAACTTACGGGCGAAGAAGTGGATTACACGATCGCCATACTGAAGGAATGGGACGCGAAGTACGGCTGGTGAGTGCGGCCGGAGGCGGGAATCATGAGCGGAAAGAAAATCTATAAAGTCATGGTTGTGGGCGTAGGAAAGCGCGGGAAGCATCACGCTGTGGCGTTCAAGAATAATCCGCGCTTTGAACTTGCGGCAATTGCGGACACTAACCCACAGCAATTATCGAAAGCCGCCGCGGAACTGGGCGTGCAGAGAACTTCGGTGCAACCTCTTGCGCTGGCTCAGGAAATCCAGCCGGATTTGTTCTGTTTCTGTACACCACCAGGCATCCGGCTGGATCTGATCCGGGTGGGCATTGCTTCAGGCGCAAAACTGATCGCTTATGAGAAGCCAATGGCGCTTTCGATGAACGAGGCGATCGAAATCCGCAAGGCGGTGAATGTCGCAGGCGTCAAGACGGTGGTGTCGCACCAGCACCGCTATGGCCAGCACTACCAAAAGGTGAAGGAAATTGTTGCGAGCGGCGCAATCGGGCGTATCCAAACCATACACGCGCACGCGAGCGGATGGTTCCTGCATCTTTTTACACATCTGGTCGAATACATGCGCTGGTACAGCGACTATGCGCCGGCTGAATGGGTTATGGCGCAGGCGGCAGGACGCGGCAAGCTAGCCGACAATCATCCTTCGCCGGACTACATTGCCGGGTTCGTGCAGTTCGCAAATGGGGTGCGGGGCATTATTGAATGCGGGGCGGGCGCACCCGACGTCCCGGAAGTCGACTATTGGTGGAGAAAGAATAAGATCGGCGTGTATGGCACGGAAGGTTTCGCGGAAGTTCTGACCGGCGGCGGGTGGAGGGCGGTTACTCGCGATCAGAGAGGCGTGATTTCCGGCCCGGGCTGTATGAACTACGATCTCGAGATGCCTCTTTATGTCGAGGATATGGTGCGGTGGCTGGACGACGACATGCAAATTCATCCGTGCAACGGCGAAGGGGCGTACGAAGGGTTTGAGATCAGCATGGGCATGCTGCGATCCGTGGTACAGCGTGGACAGATCGAGTTACCGTTGGGAGCCGGTGAGCCAGAAATCGAAGCTCTGAAGAAGGTATTGCCCGAGCAGCCGGTGCTTGTGTCGAGCGAAGTCCATCGCAAGGAATATGACGCCGAACTCGCCGTCACACGTTAGCTAGTCAAGCCGCGTGCTGTGCTTGCGGGGGTTGTCGGGGCGAGCTATGCTGTTGCGTAGATGGCAGGCGCTGAATGGATGTGACAGCAGCGGCGGCCGATGACCCCATGGTTGTAGCGCGCATTTCCGGTGGCCTTTCCCTTCACAATTTGGGCTTTTGTTTTTGCTGTGTGTTGCTGCTTGGCTTTGCGCTTGCGCCTGCAAGGATGGCCGCGCAAGACGCTGGCCCAATGCGACCGCCTGAACAAAAAGCCGCACCAGTCAAACCCGCCCCGGTGGAACCAAAATCCAAGAAATTGATTTTGAAAGACGGCACGTTCCAGGTTGTGCGGGAATACCAGGTTAACGGGGACCGTGTACGTTATTTCAGCGAAGAACGGGGCGCTTGGGAAGAGTTGCCGGCTGCGCTGGTGAATTGGGACGCCACAGCCAAAGATGAGGCGTCGAGCCAGAAAGCAGCCAATGCGTTGGCGGAAAAAGTACACGACCAGGAAGAGGCGAAGCGGCTGGACAACGTGTCTGATATTGACGCTAGCCTGCAGGTGGGGCAGGGAGCGTTTCTGCCGTCGGCGGAGGGATTGTTTGTGGTGGAAGGAAAGACAGTGCGGCCGGTCAAACAGGTGGTGGCGGGATCGAAGAAAGACAAGCTGCGAACCGTGGAGCAAGTGCTGTCGCCGATCCCGATCGTGCCCGGGAAACAGAAGATTTATATTGCGGGCGAGCATTCGATGCTGCGGCTGAAGACCACGACTCCGGAATTTTACCTGCGGGAGGCGCCGCCCGATCCGGAACGTGTATCGCGGATTGAAACGAGCAGCCGGCCGGGAGAAAGCGGACCGGACGTGGTGTTGATCCGGGCGAAAGAGATTAAGAATGGGCGAGAGCTGGAGTCGATCAAGACGCTATTCGGCGAAAAAATCGGGGCGGACGTGAACGAAGTGGCGATTCAACGGTGGGAAGTTGCGCCGAATGTGTACCGGTTTACGTTGGGAGAAGCGTTGACGCCGGGGGAATATGTGGTGGCGGAAGTGCTGCCGGACGGGTTGAACTATTTTGTGTGGGATTTCGGGGTGGACGGGAGCCCGAGCAGTGGGAAGAAGTAGAGGATGGGGAACGGAAGCTAGGTGCAGCGAAAGGAAACCTCAATCCACCCTTCGCTGAAGTCCCGCGGAGTGGGACAACTAAAAGAATTCGGAAGGAAAATCCAGCTGATGGACCGTCTTAGTGATTTGGCGCGACTGTAAAGGCGGCAGCAGGGCTGCCGCACTCCAAAATGTGCCGAAATGGGAACGGGCGAATAAGAGAAGGAAAGCACAAGATGTAGTTGTAGAGTATTCGCCGGACTACTAGCGGCAGGAGAAAGTGGTTTCGCCCGGCCGAACGGACAGGCGAAAAACCGGCGTAAACACGGGCGATTTCGGCTGATTCCCACAGAAGATTCTTAAAAATAGTCTTGACAGCAAATGAGAATCTGAGCGACACTCCCATCGCGCCAGTAACTGCCTTCCCCCCAAGAACGTTCCGACGTTCCTTCCTATCCGCGCGCCGGAAAAACACACAAGTCAGCGAGGAGTGCCGGTGTCTGTACATATGGAAAAAGAGACCATGGTAAGCACGTTGGAGATGGATCGGGAAGTAATACGCTGCAAGACTTGCGGACTGGTCCAATACCGGACGCGCACCGGCAATTGCCGACGCTGCGTACGTGCATTGCCCCAGCGGATGGAGTATTTGATTCCGCAGGAAGTTCCGCAAGAGCAGGCGGCGCCCGAAGTGGTGACAACGAAGTTCGCGAACCAGGAGACCGTGGAGAACATCGGTCAACGGATCCGCCAACTGCGGGAGTCACGCGGGATGACGCAGAGCCAGTTGCAATCGCGTTCGAAGGTGAGCCGGTCGTATTTGTCGCGGATTGAGAGCGGACAGATGACGCCGAGCCTTGGGACACTGGAGAAGATCTCCGAAGCGTTGAACGTAGGCTTGAACCGTTTCTTTATTCCGGAATCGGATGGAGAGGCGCTGCTGGAGGATCCGTTCATCCAGGGGTTGCGGCCGTTTTTGCGGCAACTGGATTGGGAACAGTGGCAATCCATCCTGAAGCGTTTGCAGGCGATCAGCGATCACGTAAACGCGGCACCAATTACTCTGCGCCCTATCGGTAATCCGGCCCGGCTGCCGCAGCCCGCGCCGTCGAATGGAAATGGCCAGCACGGGCATATCGGCCACGCCAGCCATTCGAATGGGTTGATGCCCGCGCCAGCCCATGGTCAACCGCAAGGGTATCCGCTGCGGCGCCCAGGGATGCCGGTCTTCCAGCGGCCGTTGGCGCGCTAAGCAAAATCTCGAGAGTGGTAACTACAAAAGCGGCGCTCCGCCGGAAGCGGGGCGCCGCTTTTGTGTTTGGGTGAGAGGGTTCAGCCGACGGTCATGTAGTCTTTGAGGATTAGCAGGATTTCGTAGGCGGTGGCGAAGATGGCGAAGGCGGCGTGAAAGCGCTGGTTGGCGATTTTGATTGCGGCGGCGCTGAGTAAAATGCAGAGAGCGATTCGTAGGTAATAGATCGGGCCAAGTGTTTGCAGGTACGCGCTGCCTTTGATGAGGGTGTCCGCGAAATCCGCAACGAACAAAACGGTCATCAAGCTGAAAATCCAACGGCGGCGCGAATAGAAATAGTCCTTAAAGCCGTCATAGTCCGCCATCTCTTCAGGGAAAAAGAGGACGCACAAGAGGAACAGCAGGACCGCATAGATGGCGATGAATAAATAGAGAGGGAAGGTCCACTGCTGGACGCCTTGCAGGCGATATTCCCACCACCAGAAATGAATGAGGTAGAGGAACAGGAAAAGCGCCCAGAGGAGGTGTACCCAATAGACTTTGTATTCCTTGGGATGCTGGACGATTCGCGCGACCCCGCTGAGAAGGCGAGAAATACCCAAGCCGAGAATGATCGAGAACAGCACGCGCACGTGCAGATACATGTCCATCGAGGAGCACCTGCCTAGCGATCTGGTTTTGTGGCTGAGGGCTGTTGGTCACCGCCGGGGGTGAGGCGAAGAATGACGAGGGTGCGGTCATCGTGAGCTTCGGTTGGGCAGCCGCTGAATTCATCGGTGGCGTGGAGGATGGCGGCGGAGATGGCTTCGGCATTGCTGCGCGCGGGAAGATTATGAAGGACGGCGGTTAGACGATCGAAGCCGAAGGTTTCGTCATTTGCATTCATGGATTCCAGAATGCCGTCGGAAGCAAAGATGAGGATGTCTTCGGGCTGCAGAGTGAGAGTGACAGTTTCATATTCGATATCCGGAAACATGCCGAGCGGAGTGCCATCGATTTTGACCTCTTGAACATTTCCAGCGCGAACGAGAATCGGACGAGGGGCGCCGGCGTTGGCGACCATCAATTGGCGCAGGCCTGCGTCGTAGACAGCGAACAGCAGGGCAACATAACTGGGAGACATGTGCGCGGCATTCAGACGCCCATTCAGTACAGAGAGCATTTCTTCGGGCCAGCAGCGATGATCCTGGGTGTATTCGCGGAGAATGCCCACGGCGAGCGAACCATAGAGTGCGGCGGCAGTTCCTTTGCCGGAAACATCTCCCAAAGCCAAGCCCAGGCGGCCGCTGCCGTAGGGCAGGAAATCGTAGAAGTCTCCGGCCAATTGGCGCGCGGGGACATAGGCGGACGCGATGTCCAAGCCGGGAATGTCGCGTTTGCCGCGGGGGAGAAGCTGGCGCTGAACTTCGCGCGCGGTGTCCAGATCGTGCTGAAGGCGCTGCTCGCGATCGCGGGTTTGTTCGAAAAGGCGGGAATTTTCCAGGGCGATGGCGATATAGGAGCCGAGGATACCGAGCATGCGTTCGTGTTCGGTGGTAAAGGCGTTGAGGTTTGTGCTTTCCAGGTCTAGAACGCCGACGAGACGATCCTGAAGTAAAAGCGGGATGACCAATTCCGAACGGACATTGTCGCTGTGGGGAAACTCGATGTAACGCTTGTCGAGGCGAACGTCGTTTACGCGCGAGGCTGAGCGGTGACCGGCGGCGTGCCCGGTGATTCCTTTGAAAAGCGGGACAGAGAGGCTGATGTTGATGGCTTCTTCATAATGCCTGGTAAAGGCGACTTCCAAGTGGGAGGAATTTTCGTTCCAGAGCATGACGTTGAAGAGATGATAGTTGACGATTTTTTTGACGCGATCGGCGATGCGCTGGAGGAGTTCGTCGCGGGCGAGGATGGCGGTCAATTCGCGGCTGACGTCAAACAGCAAAGAGAGGGTTTGGTCCTGCTCGATGGAGGAGACCGGAGAATGCCTGGCTTGCGCTTGTCCGGAAGTGTCGCTCATGGTGAAAACCAGGCGATATGATAGCCGCAAGTTGGGCGGTCTGCCATAGGGAATGGTGTTTCATTGGACTGGGTAATTTTGGTGGCGGCAGCTGGGCTGCCGCTGAGCGATTGGCGCGGGCCGTTAGGTTTGGCAGAAAGCGGGAGCTGGGCTCCCGCACTCCATATTAGGTGAGCATACGGCGGCAGTGGCGGGCGATTTGCTGTTCTTCCTGGGCGGGGACAATTTTGATTTTGCCGGGGGTGAGGCCGAGAAAGTCGAGTCCGGTGGTGACTGCGTTGCGAATGGAATCACTGTGTTCACCGATACCGCCGGTGAAGACGAGGAGGTCGATCCCGCCGAGAAGGGCGATATACGCGCCAATCGTTTTGCGCACGGAAGTGGCGAAAATGTTGAGGGCGAGGATGGAGCGGGGATCGTTGGAGTGGGCGCGCTGTTCGAGAGTCCGTACATCGCTTTGGCCAAAGGAGAGAGCGTAGAGGCCGCTGCGGTGATTGATCAAATCCTCGAGCGCATCGGGGCCGAGTTTTTCGGTTCGCATAAGATAGAGGAGGACGCCGGGATCGAGATCGCCAGAACGCGTGCTCATGGGGATGCCGCCAGTTGGGGTGAGGCCCATGGTGGTGTCAATGGAGACGCGATCACGCAGCGCGCAAAGGCTTGCGCCGTTGCCGAGATGAGCGAAGATGGCGCGGCTGGGAAGTTGATCGCCGAAGTGATAGACGAGCGATTCGTAAGATAGGCCGTGAAAACCATAGCGGCGAACGCCCGCGTCGAAATAGCGTTGAGGAATGGGAAGATGCGAGGCGAGTTCCGGCATGGTGCGGTGAAAAACGTCGTCGAAACAAGCGAATTGGGCTGCTTGCGGGAAGATTTTCTCCGCGGCAGCGATGAGCGCGAGCGCTTGCGGAATGTGAACCGGTGCGAAATGCATGGCGGCGCGAAGGGTTTCAAGAACATGAGGAGTAATGCGCTGGTGCGCGAGGAGATGCGGTCCGCCGTGCACCACGCGATGACCGACAGCAACGGGCGTGTCCTGGATGTGCTCGCGGATAGCTTTTGAGACCACGTCGAGAGCCTGGGATTGGGATTGATGGACGCTGTCGCGCTTTACGAGTGATTCCCCGGTGGCTGAACGAATTTGCAATGATCCCGTTTCATGGCCGATGCCGTCGGCGCTGCCGGTGAGCAGGGCTTGCTCGTCGCCGTCCGCATGGCGATAGAGCCCAAACTTCAGAGAAGACGAACCGCTGTTCAACACGAAGATCAGGTCGTGCAGTCGTCCTTTCGAATCGGCGATGGTCATGCCGGCCATTTCCAATTGCGAATTTCATCGCGATCGATGCCTTCGGCGTGGGCGTAATGGATGCTGTCGATGATCTGGCCTTTGAGCCATTCCTTGACATGAGCGCCGACGGAACTGAGGCGAGGGACGCGGTCGACGACATCGATTGCCAGGTTAAAGCGATCAACCTGGTTGAGGATGGCGAGTTCGAGGGGAGTGTTGATGTTGCCTTTTTCCTTGTAGCCGCGCACATGGATGTTGTCGTGGTTCGTGCGACGGTACGTGAGTTTGTGAATGAGCGAAGCGTAGGAGTGAAAATTGAAAATGACTGGCTTGTCGGCGGTGAATAGAGAATCGAAATCGCGGTCGGAGAGTCCGTGAGGATGTTCGGTGGACGGTTGCAAACGAAAGAGATCGACCACATTGACGAAGCGAATCTTCAGGTCGGGGAAGTGCTGCTTGAGAATGGCAACAGCGGCGAGTGACTCCATAGTGGCGATATCACCGGCGCAAGCCAGCACCACATCGGGATCCTTGCAATCGTCAGTGGAAGCCCAATCCCAAATGCCGATGCCCTTGGTGCAATGGGTTACGGCGTCGTCCATGCTGAGATACTGCAGGTGGTCCTGTTTGTCCGCGACGATGACATTGACGTAATCGCGGGAGCGCAGGCAGTGATCAGCGACGCTGAGGAGGCAATTGGCATCCGGCGGCAAGTAAATACGGACTACACCAGCGCTTTTGTTCGTGACCACGTCGAGGAAGCCAGGATCCTGATGCGTGAAGCCGTTGTGATCCTGGCGCCAGACCAGAGAAGTGATAAGAATGTTGACGGAGGGCACGGGGGCGCGCCAGTCCAATTCCATTTTCGATTTCTCCAGCCACTTGGCGTGCTGGTTGAACATGGAATCGATGACGTGAACGAAGGCTTCGTAGGTGGAGAAAAAGCCGTGGCGGCCGGTGAGAACGTAACCCTCGAACCAGCCTTCGAGGGTGTGCTCGCTGAGCATTTCCATGACGCGGCCGAAAAGGTCGAGCTCGCCGCCGTCGGCGTCTTCCGGTTTGTACTGAGCGAGCCAGGTTTTTTTTGACGCGGCGTAAATAGCTGTGAGGCGATTGGAAGCTGTCTCATCCGGGCCGAAGACACGAAAGGAATTCATATTGCGGCGCATGACTTCGGCAAGAAAATGGCCAAGGATATCGGTGGGCGGAGCATACCGAGTGCCGGGAGATTTTATATCGAAGGCGAAGCTGCGAAAATCCGGGAGGTCAAGTTCTTTGCGTAGCAGACCGCCGTTGGCGTGAGGATTGGCGGAAATACGGCGCGTACCGGAAGGGGCAAGTTCCTGCAATTCGGGAACGAGCGAGCCTTTGGCGTCGAAGAGTTCCTCGGGTTTGTAGCTGCGCATCCAACCTTCCACGATTTTCAGGCTCGTTGGATTGGTCACGGGATCGGCAACGGGGACCTGGTGAGCGCGCCAGAAATCCTCCACCTTGTGGCCGTCGACTTCCTTGGGTCCGGTCCACCCCTTTGGCGAGCGAAGAACGATCATGGGCCAGCGCGGACGAGTGGGGTCTCGCTGCGAGCGGGCATGCTGCTGCAGGGAACGAATCTCCAGGATGCACTGCTCGAGAGTGGCGGCCATTTGCTGATGCATTGTGGCGGGATCATGGCCTTCGACGAAGTAAGGTTTGTGGCCATAGCCGATGAGCAGCGCTTCCAATTCGTCGTGCGGAATGCGAGCGAGGATGGTGGGGTTCGCGATCTTGTAGCCGTTGAGGTGCAAAATGGGCAGGACCGCGCCATCGCGAATGGGATTCAGGAATTTATTGGAATGCCAGGCGGTGGCCAGCGGGCCTGTTTCGGATTCGCCGTCGCCGACGGCAACGGCCACGATGAGATCAGGATTATCGAAGGCCGCGCCGTAGCCGTGCGACAGCGAATAGCCAAGCTCACCGCCTTCGTGGATGGAGCCAGGGGTTTCCGGGGTGCAGTGCGAACCTATACCGCCAGGAAAGGAGAATTGCTTGAAGAATTTGAGCATGCCGGCTTCGTCGCGACTTTTGTCGGGATAAATCTCGGAGTAGTAGCCTTCGAGATAGCAGTTGGCGAGCGTAGCGGGCGCACCGTGGCCCGGTCCCGAAATGTACATAATGCTGAGGTCATATTTTTTGATGAGGCGGTTGAGATGGACCCAGATAAAGGATTGGCCGGGATCGGAACCCCAATGGCCGAGGAGTCGTCGCTTGATGTGCTCGGGCTTGAGCGGTTCGCGGAGGAGGGGGTTGGCGCGGAGATAGATCATGCCGGCAGAAAGATAATTGCAGGCGCGCCAGTAGGCGTCCATTTTGTTGAGTTCATCGGTGGACAGGGGCGTCGGAACTTGGGTTGCGGATGGCATAGGAGTCTCCAACTACAACAGACCAGAAAATATAAACGGCTTGGGCGGACCTCTATCGTCGCTCAAGACGAAGGGTTTGTGGTGTAAAAAAACGTCAATCAGGTTACTTGGGTAGAGGTGGTGTAGACTCGGGATTCCGGGCAGGGGAAATTGAATCTTCTCCAGAAAATCGAGCGCGGGATGCGGCTGCTTGTGGCGACCGGGCTGTGCGGCGTGGTGTTGCTCGGATGCGTGCCATTGGCGGCGGCGCGGCGACAAAATGGAGCTGAGAAACCTGCAAAGCTCAAAGGATTGAGCTGGACGCCGCCGAACGTGGATGCGCCACTTCGCTCGATTGAGTCGACTCCGCCCTGTGATCTTGCGACGGTGCTTCGGGAAGCCGGTGCGCATGCGCTGGAGTTGACGACAAACCTGGAAAATTTTTCCGCCGAGGAGCAAATCCAATACGAGCGGCTGGACCAAACCGCAATTCCGGAAGAGAACGATTACGGAGTCTTCGATTATGTGTTCGCGTTTGAGCAAAACGGCGCAGGGCGCTCGAGTCGCGAATACCGAACTCCGACGAAGGGCGGGCATGCGTTCCCGGCAAGCGGACAGGATACCGGGCAAGTGGCGCTGGCGCTGATCTTTCACCCGCACATGCAGTCCGACTATGACATGAGTTGCGAGGGACTGGATAAATGGAAGGGACAACCGGCCTGGGTGATCCGGTTCCAACAGCGCAAAGATAGACCGCGGCGTACGCTGCAATTTCGCACGGAAGGCGGATCGTATGCGGCAATGCTGAAAGGCCGCGCATGGATTTCCATGGAGAGCGGGCAAGTTCTGCATCTGGAAACAAACCTGATGCAGGACATTCCACCGATGGATTTGCGGCGCAGCGCGATTTCCGTGGACTATGCGCCGGTGGAGATTCAGTCACGGAAGCTGGAATTGTGGTTGCCGGAGAGAATTGAGGCTTATTGGGAGATTGGTGCCCGGCGGATCATTCTGTACCACACGTTCAACAACTTCAGGGTGTTTTCCGTGGAAACGGAACAGAATATTCAGAAGCCGAAGTCGTAGGACGAACGGTCCATGACAACTCATGCGAGTAGACGTCGTTGTGAAATAGAAAAGAGAACGGCCCGCCTCGGAAGGCGGGCCCTACAACGGCTGACCCAAGATGCCGGCTTGAAGGCGCGGCGCTACAAGAGTGACCCAAGAGCCGGCATGCAGGGACGACATGTGGGGCACCCGGCAAAAAATCACAAGCTCTCAGGATGACAAATTCCGGTGTGGGTTCACGTGTTGTGGCGGTCAGCGGCGACGGAGGGTGCGTTATTCGCGGATAATGGCGGCTTTGGAGGAAGGCACTTCGATACGCTGGAGGCGATGATTGGGATCGAGGTAGAGGATTACCTCGAGATCGTTGGTGGTGACTTTCAGGCCTTCGTAAGATTTGCCTTCGGCAGTGACGGCGCCGGCCCCATCCACGGTGATGGTGCCGGGCAGGAGTTCCTGAGGCACGAGGACGGAGAACGACTGCGTGCCGCGGCGGTTCCAATCATATACACGGGCAAGGACGGCGTACTGATAGTACAGATTGTCGTCGAGCACGACGATCATCGGAGAAGTAAACGTGAGATCTTGCTCGAACGGGTGCGCTGTGCCGAGATGAATGGTCATCTTGGCGACGCCATTAGTGAAAGCGATGTGGGCGCCACTATTTTTGTCCGCCTGTGTAGCCCAATCGTAGGAAATAGGAGCGCCGTCTGGCTGGAGAGAGAGGTTGCCGGTGACCGTGGTGGCGGGAGCGCCTTCGACGGCGATGTGAGTGGTGGCTTTGGCGATCCAAGTGGCGCCACTGGAAGTGATTTCGAATTCTTCGTGGCCGATGACCTTATCGTTGAGAAGCACCTTGAATTTCCCCTTGTCGTTGACGAAGACAGAAGGCTTTTTCTGATCAGCGGAAGCCAGAAGCGCGGTAGCGAGTGCCAGCAGGAGAAGAACGGAAGCGAGAGCAACCAGCGTCCGGTTTGAGAATCTTCGTGGGCCAGAAGCATCCGTGAGCGCAGCCCGTTGTTCGTGGTCGATCAGGCCCGAAAAATAGCTGCGACCATGGACGCTTGCAACTGGGTTGGCCATCAAATCCTCCTTAGGGTTTTGGTTTTTCTAAAGCCAAGGGTGATTCCGTCTCACTCGAGGGCAGACCGGCAATGCCCCGGCGAAGAATTTCGGCTACCACTATGGCTGCGTCTCCCGAACTGTCGACGCGAAAATCGGCGAGCTGGTAAGACGGGAGGCGCTGGGAATAAAGCGCGCGAAAGCTGGCCTCGTCCCGGAACAGCGGCCGGCCGGTCATGGTCATGCAGCGCGAGAGCAGAATCTCAACCGGGGTGTCCAGCCAGACGACGGGGACACCGGAGTTGCGAAGGAATTCCGGAGCGCCGGGTTGCGCATAGGTGCCACCACCGAGAGCGAGAATGGTGGACTCGTGAAACTCCACGGCGCGCCCGAGGGCGGTGCGCAATTGATCGGCTTCGAGTTGACGGAAGGCGGGTTCGCCGTGGCGTTCGAAAAATTCAGGGATGGAAATGCCGGCAGCTTCTTCAATGCGCTCGTCGAGATCGACGAAACGCCAGCCGAGTTGACGGGCCAAGCGAGTGCCGACGGTGCTTTTACCCGCACCCATGAAACCGGCGAGACCAAGAATGGAGGCGCGCGACTGAAGAGCGCGGCCGATTAGAGTTTGATTCACGATTCCGGAGAGCGCGTGCTAATCGCGCTTCAGAATCCGAATTGTACCACTGTAAGAGGAGAGTTCGACCTTGGCGAAACCCTGGCCGACGGTGCCAAAGAGGCTGTGGCTGAATTTTGACTGCGGATGATGCTTGCCGGAATGCACATCGTCCTTCAGAAAAGCGGCAGCTTGATTATCGACCGTGCCGCGATAGGTCTGAGCGTTAAGATCGAAGGAATCCGTGCCGGAAAAACGAACTTCGACAAGGCCTCGACCGCTGTTCATGGTGTACAGGCCTGTGCGGACGAAATCGCCATCGTAAAGAATGTTGCCGGTGGTGGTCATGACGTTGACATTGGAAAGAGAGGGCTGAAGGATCTGCGCGCCGCCGCTGATGGAATTGTATTCGAGCTTGCCGGAGCAGAGTGTGCAGACGAGAGAGCCGCTGGTGGTCTTTACAATGATGTAGCCGGAGACTTCCTTAAGGTGAACATCGCCGGCAACGCTTTGCAACTTCATGTCACCGTTGACCTGCTCAACCAGAATCAGTCCGGTTTGCGTGCGCAATTGCAATTCGGTCTGTTCGGGGACGACCAAGGAAAAATTGGCTTCGACCTCATGAGGCTCGGCGGAATCGACGAGGGAAGTGGCATTAATGTCGATGCGATCGCCGACCTGCTCGGACTCGATGGAGACTTTGCCGGGAACAATGGTGCTGGTGACGACGACTTCGGAATTTTTCCAGGACTTCACTTCGATACGGCCATTGACGATGTTATTGATAATGACGATCGGGTGGTCTTTGACCGTGAAGTGATGCTCTTCCTGCTGCTCCGTGGTGGCGGCAAGGGCTGCGGTAACGGCGCAGAAAAACAGGCCCACGCCGAGGATATGAGCAACACCACGAACGATCTTCTGCTGGGGGAACATTAATGTTCACTCCTTCCGCTGTCCATCATGGCGGTGAGTAATTCCGCTTTCTGCTGGTAGGCCATGTTGAGATATTCACGAGTCAACTGGTCCTGAGGATTCTGCTTCAAGCGGGATTCACACTCCGCAATAAATTCGTTAAGAGTGCGCAAATTCTGGCGCAAGGAGGCGTCCACGGCGGCGTTGTTGGTGAGCCCTGTGCGCGGCAGGGAGTCTTCGGTCTGGGCCAGCACCGCAGCGCTGTCGCCGAGATAAGCTTCTTCGGAGGGCGACCTGCGGAGTTCGGCGGAAGAAGGCCGAGGCTGGGGCGAAACGGGGACACCGGCGATTTCATTGTGCTTCGCTGCGGTCTTCGGGTTTGCTACTGGGGTGACGAGACCAGGTTCAGGAGAAATCGCGGGCGTCTGACCAACTTGCGTGGGCACAGGTTTTGGAACAGCAGTCGTGTTGGTGGAAGAAGGCGTGTTGTAGCTGTGATGGTCCACAACGTAAACGCTACCGGCAACGAAGAAAAGCGCGGCAGCTGCAGTAGCCAGCGCGCGAGGACGGAAAAACTCGGCAAAGCGGCTCCACCAGGGAGCTGGGGAAGGCGAGGCGACAAGCACCGTATCGCGAATTATGCCTTCGGCCTCGAGTTGAGCGCGGATGGAAACCCAGACGCGGTCGGGTGGAGCAATCTCCGCCGGAACGCTTTTGGCGGCAACGACGATTGTAGAGAGGTCGGCAAACAAGTCCTGACAATGGGAACAGCCAGCGAGATGCTCGCGAGCCTCGAGGGGGAGAGGACTAAGCCCTTCTGATTCCAGAACGGCTTCGAGTTCCTTACACTGCATACCACAAACTCCGCAGGGCACAGCACTGGATGGCTCTCCCTGCAAAAAACTGGCAAAGCTCAGGTGCGCGTGTTGTCGTCCTCGACGGTAGCATAATTCTAGCTCATTCCTTGGAGCTTGACTGAGCTTTCGCAGATTGACGTTCCTGGCGAGCTTGATCCCGGATTTGTTCCTGGAGCAATTCGCGCAGGCGAGTGCGCGCCTTGTGCAACTGGGACTTCGAATTACCTACGGAACATCCCATGATGTCCGCAATCTCGTTGTGCTCGTAACCCTGAACATCATGCAGCACGAAAACGGTGCGATAGCCGGGCGGGAGTTGCTCGATGGAGCGTTCGAGGTTGACTCTGTCGACGGCGCCGGACAAGCGAAGGTCCGGGGCGCCAACGTCGCGCTTGGGACTGCTATTTTCCGCTTCCGGATCCAAGGTCTCCTCCAAGGAATCGGTCGGGAGCGACTTCTTACGCAGGCGCATGAGCACGACATTGACGGTCATGCGATGCAGCCAGGTGGAGAAGGCCGACTCTCCACGGAAGGTGCCGATCTTACGGAAGAGCTGAAGGAAAGCCTCTTGCATGAGATCTTCGGCATCCGCCGGGTTATTGACCATTCTCAGGCAGAGAGCGTAGACGCGACGGCTGTGCAGTTGATAGAGAAAGTCGAACGCGGCAGAATCGCCCGCCTGAGCGCGGCGAATGGCTTCCGCTTCTGTCCACGCAATCGGCTCGCTTGGTCTTGGTCGGGCCAACAGTCCAATAGCGGCGCCATCTGAGAGTGCGATGCGCCTACTTCCCTTCAGAGTTGTCCCGAGAACGGACGACGAGGAGCACATATGCCCCTATAGAAGGTGGGAACCCTCAATAGGTTGCATCGGCTGCAAGGCGCCCGCAGGGATTAACTATTGTCCCTTTAGGAACGCTATCCGTCTATGGGCAAGATGGCGGGCACGGTGGACGAGAGGAATGGGTGGAGTACCAGGTGAGGAGTGGAGCACATCCTGAAAGCCATGGAGTTGCTGGTCGGGCAGAGCGTGGAGAAAGGATTTGAGGAGCACTACGGTTTCACGGAGGCAGGTGTTCAGGTCGTAGTGGATGGAGTCCAATAAATCCCAGTCCTGATCCGGATGGAAGGATTCGCCGGATGCCAGTTCTTCCGCGGTGGATGAGAAGCTGGTGTCCAATTCTTCGACGAGATCGGCGAGAACGGAAATCTTGTGCGCGAATTGGGACTTGCGCGTCAGGAGGATGCGACTGAAGAGATCGTTGAAAAGAGCGACACGCTGGCTGCGGGAATGCTGGAAGTTCTGGGCGTCAAGAGGCGCAAGATTGGGAGCGACGCCAAAGTGCTTGGAGTGATCGAGCATCGCGCGCAACAAGCAATCCATCGGAAAAGAAAGTCTGTTGCAGAGCGCCGGAGCAACGGAGAGAACCTGATTTGCTTTGGAAGCGCGGCCAGTGCGGCGCATGCCGAAAGCTTCGTCCAGATTCACACTGAACATAGAGTACGCGGTTTCGAGGCGCTGAATGCAATTGACGTAAAGGAGGGATTTGTCGCCTCTTAGGGGCATTCGCCAATCTTGAGACACTGAAGAGTAATGCGTCGAGACGGGGCGGGAGCGCAAGACTACCTCCATGGGTACAGAGGAGGAGTATAGCAAACTTATAAAATTCACATGCACAACAATTGATAGAAAAAAGAGGGATTCTGTTCCTGAGGCCAAAATTCCCGAAACGGAACTCGGCTGGCTTTGGAAGACGGCCGCTTCCTTGCTCTGGCCGTGAATGCGCCTTTATACTCCTGAGAACGTACTCCTGAGAACCAAATAGAGAAAGGATTCAACCCCTCTTGCAATTTGAGCCTCAAGACCAGTTTCAGCAAAGACAAAAGAAACTCGAAGAAATCCAAGCGCTTGGCTATGAGACGTTTCCGCGAGAATTCCGCTGGACGGATACGCCCGCGGAACTGGTGAAAAAGTATTCGGAGCGAACGGCACCTGAATTGGAGGCGGACCGGAAGGAGACACGGGTCGCCGGACGCATCGTGTCTTACCGGCTGATGGGCAAAGCGGGATTTGCACATTTGCAAGGGTCGGGGAGCCGTATCCAAATTTATGTAAGGAAGGATGTGGTGGGTGAAAGGGGCTTCCAGCTATTCCACCTGCTGGATTTGGGAGACCACGTCGGGGTCCGCGGGCACATGTTCAGGACGAAGACCGGAGAGCTGTCGGTGTGGGTGGAGGAGCTTTTCTTCTTGAGCAAAGCGTTGTTGCCGCTGCCGGAGAAGTGGCACGGGCTGGCGGACATAGAGCTGCGTTACCGGCAACGCTATCTGGACCTGGTGGCGACGGAAAAGTCTCGGGAAGTCTTTCAGACGCGGGCGCGAATCATCCGGGAGATGCGGCAATTCTTCGACAACCGCGGCTACATTGAAGTGGAAACGCCGATGATGCATCCGGTGCCGGGGGGAGCAACCGCCCGGCCGTTCGTGACGCACCACAACACGCTGGACATCGATCTTTATTTACGGATTGCGCCGGAGTTGTATTTGAAGCGGCTGATCGTGGGCGGGTTCGACCGCGTGTACGAAATCAATCGCAATTTCCGGAATGAAGGAATCAGCACGCAACACAATCCCGAGTTCACGATGCTGGAGTTTTATGAGGCCTACAGCAATTACCGGGATTTGATGGAGCTGAACGAGCAGTTGTTCGCGCAGGTGGCGAAGAACATCACGGGCTCGACGATCGTGAAGTACGGGGACAATGAGCTGGACTTTGGGAAGATGGAACGCATGACCATGCGGGAAGCGATCGTGAAATATTGGCCGGAAGGAGCGGGCGCCGCGCCGGCGCTGCCGGAACTCACGGCTCCCGGAGGCGCAAGGCAAGCGGCCGAACGTTATAACGCGTGGGCGAAGGCGAACCATGCGGAATATGCGGCGGCAAAGGGAAAATTGTCCGATGGCGAATGGACGGGCTTGTTGTTCGAAACGATTGCGGAAGACAAGCTGATTCAGCCAACCATTTTGTACGAATACCCGACAGACATTTCACCGCTGTCGAAGCAGAAGCCAGACGATCCGTCCTTGACGGAGCGCTTCGAGATTTACGTGGCGGGGATGGAAATCGCCAATGGCTTCTCGGAATTGAACGATCCTGTGGAACAGGAGAGGCGATTCCAGGCGCAGATCGCGCAGGGCGGCGATGAAGTGCCGAAGCAACTCGATGTGGATTATGTTCGCGCGCTCGCCCATGGGATGCCACCGACCGCCGGGGAAGGCATCGGCATCGACCGGCTGACGATGCTGCTGACGGATTCTCACTCCATTCGCGATGTCATCTTATTCCCTCAACTTCGGCCCGAAACCAAGCACGAAGAAACCGGTCCGGAAGGCGCAAAAGCATAAAGGACGGTTCAACGCATGAGTTTTGAATGGTTCGTGGCCAAGAGGTACTTGAGGTCGCCGAACCGGCCAGTGATTTTGCGGTTGGTCACCGCGTTCAGCGTGCTGGGAGTGGCGGCTGGTGTGGCCACGCTGGTGATCGCGCTGGCGATGAACAGCGGCTTCCGGGAGACGCTGCAAGACCGGCTGCTGGGCGTGACCGCGCACATCTCTTTGACGCGACCGGGCTCGGGCGGAATCCAGAATTACAACGCGCTTGCGGAAAGGCTGCAGAAAACGCCGGGTGTGAATTCGGCGACGCCGGCAATTTACGAGACCATGCTTCTGTCGTTTGGGGGCGAAGCGCGCGGCGTTGTGGTGAAAGGCATTGATGTGGGGCCGGAGAAGAAGAGCGATGAGGCGCTGCAGAAGTTTTCCGCAGGGCGCCTGGACTTTTCTTCCGACACGGAAGGGATCGACGGGATGGTGGTCGGCAAACAATTGTCCGAGGAATGGAAGCTGCAGCCGGGCGACTATGTGACGCTGACGAGTCCTCAGGGACGGCTGACGCCATTCGGGCTGATGCCAAGAACCAAGCGATTCCGGGTGACGGGCGTGTTCGATTCCGGCTTTTACGATTACGACGAGAACTGGTGCTTCATCGCGTTGCCGGCGGCGCAATCCTTGGCGGGTACGGGAGACGTTGTAAACGTGCTGGAATTCCGGTTGGCGAAGCCGGAACAGGCGCCGCAAATTGCGAACGCGGTGGAGCAGGCGGCGGGCGAGGGGTTCACGACTACCACGTGGATGGAACAGAATCAGGCGCTGTTTCGTGCCCTGCGGCTGGAAAAATTAGTGACGGCAATTTTCATCGGACTGATCACGTTTGTGGCGGGCCTGAATATTCTCGTGGTGCTGTCGATGACGGTGACCGACAAAGCGAAGGACATTGCCGTGCTTTTATCCGTGGGCACGCGGCGCGAACAAGTGCGGCGAATTTTTTTGTTGCTGGGGATCTCGATCGGGGCGACGGGGACTGTGATCGGATTGGTTGTAGGGTATACGTTCACGTGGATTGCCGGAACGTATCATTTGATTCCACTCGATCCGCAGGTTTATGCGGTGCCCTACGTTCCATTTCATCCGAGTTTTTTCGACGGTTTGTGGATCGCGTTGGCGGCGATGGCGATTGCGGTGCTAGCAACGGTGATTCCGGCGCGGGAAGCGGCGCGGCTGTTACCGGTGGAAATCCTGCGATTCGAGTAAAGCAAAAGAAATGGAAAACTGAAGGGTTTCGTGGAATGACGGTTTGGCGTTCGATTTGCTCCTAAGGGTGTACCCGTGAGGCAGGCTTGGGAGGCCGGGGTCCAGCCAGTGTTAGAACTCCCAAGAAGGCAATTACAAAGCATTGAAACAAAGAGCGTTACTGACCTTTCAGAATGTGACATTTGTAACGAAATTTGGAACAGGTAGCACTAGGGAAAAAATGGGAAAAAGGTTGGGCCAGAAGACGCAGTGGCGGGGGAAAGCTACAACTGGACTGAAGAGGTAGCTGGCGCATCAAACTATAGCAGGAACCCTGAGAAGCGGCCGGAAAGCGGCAAGGATGAGGCGGTCGAGCACGCGGGTGAGAGAATTTTAGCAGGGTTTGATGGAGAGAAACGGGATCGTGGGGGCCGGAAACAGATGAACGCCACGGACAAAACGGATGAAGCGATCCTGGAAGCGCGCGGATTGAAGAAAACGTATGGGGCGCGCGAGAAGAATCTGGAAGTATTGGCGGATGTGAACTTGAAATTGCGTGAAGGAGAGATGGTGGCGGTGGTCGCCCCATCGGGCGCGGGCAAGAGCACTTTGCTGCATTTGCTGGCTGCGCTAGACACTCCAACGAGCGGTACAGTATACTTTGAAAATAAAGCGATTGAAACGAATGAAGATGCGGCGCTCGCAAAGTATCGCAATCGCGCCGTGGGGTTTCTCTGGCAGCGGCACCAGTTGTTGCCGGATTTTACGGCAGCAGAAAATGTAGCGATGCCGCTACTAGTGCGCGGGGAGTCACAGGCAAAAGCGCAGATGGAAGCGCGCCAGTGGCTGGCAGAAGTGGGCCTGCAAGATCGGGCCGAACACCGCGCAGGAGAACTTTCGGGCGGTGAACAGCAGCGGACAGCGATTGCGCGTGCTCTGGTGACGGGACCGCGGGTGCTGCTCGCTGATGAACCGACCGGAGATCTAGACGAGCAGAATGCTTGGGCTGTGTTTGAGTTGTTGCAACGGCTGCACCGCACGCATCGCCTGACGTCGCTGATCGCGACGCACAACTTGGCGCTGGCGGAACGATGCGACCGGATCGTGGGACTTGAACATGGTGTTCTGCAAGTCCGCAGCGTGAAAAACGCTGCGGCCGGGACCCCAGGGGGAGAAGCGAGCTAACGTGTTTGAACGATACACAGAAAAAGCACGGCGTGTGATTTTCTTTGCCAGGTATGAGGCCAGCCAATACGGAAGCCCGTACATCGAGACTGAGCATCTGTTGCTCGGATTGATGAGGGAAGACAAGGCGCTGGCAAACCGATTCCTGCGGCAGCAGGGTTCCATCGAATCCATTCGAAAAGAAATCGAGGCGCGCATCACGATACGCGAGCGCATTTCCACGTCGGTGGAAGTGCCTCTGAGCGCGGAGTGCAAGCGCATCCTCAATAGCGCCGCGGAAGAAGCGGAGCGACTGGGCCACAAGCACGTGGGCACGGAACATTTGTTGCTGGGCATTCTGCGCGAAGAAAAGTGCTTCGGCGCGGAGATATTGATGGAGCGCGGACTGCGACTGTCGGCGTTGCGCGAGGAATTGTCGCGGACGAGCGGCGAGAAGAGCACGGCTGCGCGGCCGAAAGAAACGTCGCTGCTGGCGGAGTTCAGTCGCGACCTGACGCAAGCGGCGACTGAAGGCAGCCTGGATCCCCTGGTGGGACGTGAAGGGGAAGTGGAGCGCGTGATTCAGATCCTGTGCCGGCGCACGAAAAATAACCCGGTGCTGATCGGCGAACCCGGCGTGGGCAAAACGGCGATTGTCGAAGGCCTGGCGCAGCGGATCAGCGATGGAGATGTGCCGTCGTTCCTGGCGGACAAGCGCATATTGTCGCTCGATCTGTCCTTAATCGTGGCGGGTACAAAGTATCGCGGGCAATTCGAAGAGAGATTGAAGACCATCATGAAGGAACTGATGGAGAGCCAAAACTCCATCGTGTTCATTGATGAGTTGCATACGCTGGTGGGAGCGGGTTCGGCGGAAGGCTCGTTGGACGCGGCAAATATTTTGAAGCCGGCGCTGTCGCGTGGCGAGATTCAGTGCATCGGCGCGACGACACCGAGCGAATACCGCAAGTCCGTGGAAAAAGACCGTTCCCTGGAACGCAGATTCCAGGCAGTGAAAGTGCCTGCGCCGACCGAAGATGAAGCGGTGCAGGTAATCAGCGGCGTGCGCGAACGGTATGAAAAGTTTCACGCAGTAAGCTATACCGACGAAGCGCTGCGTTACTCCGTTTATCTTTCGAACCGCTACATTCCCGACCGCTTCCTGCCAGACAAGGCCATCGACCTGATCGACGAAGCCGGCGCGCGTGTGAAGCTGCGCCAGGCATCGGTGCCGGAAGAGGTCAGCGAAGTGCAGAAGCGCGTAAAGTTCATCACGCACCGCATGGAATCGGCGATCGCGGCGCACGAATTCGAAAAGGCGCGGTTCTATTCCGAAGAAGAGCGCAAGGAAAAGGAAAACCTGCGCGTGCTGCGGGAACGCTACAAGCTGGACGACGCGTCGACAGGAATTGTGACGCGCGAAGACATCGAGGAAGTAGTGTCTCGTTGGACCGGCGTTGCGGTCACCTCGATCAAGGAAGACGAACAGCAGAAATTGCTGCGCATCGAACCGGAATTGCACAAGCGCGTAATCAGCCAGGACAAGGCGATCACAGCGCTGGCACGCGCCATTCGCCGCAGTCGCGCGGGGTTGAAATCGCCCCTGCGGCCAGTGGGATGCTTCTTCTTCCTGGGCCCCACGGGCGTAGGAAAAACGGAAGTGGCGAGGCGGCTGGCGGAATTTTTGTTCGGCAGCGAGAAATCGCTGATCCGCTTCGACATGTCGGAATTCATGGAAAAGCACTCGGTTTCCAAGCTGATTGGAGCGCCTCCGGGATACGTCGGGTACGAGGAGGGCGGCCAATTGACCGAGCGCGTGCGTCGCACGCCATATTCAGTTATATTATTGGACGAAATCGAGAAGGCGCATCCCGACCTCTTCAATATCCTGTTGCAAGTATTTGAGGACGGGCAGCTGACGGATGGTTTAGGCAACACGGTCGATTTCCGCAACACCATCATCATCATGACTTCCAACATCGGTGCGCGGCATTTGCAGAAGCGCACGTCGATCGGCTTCCAGGCTGGGCTAGATGAAGCCAGCTTGAAGAGCATGGAAGATCTGGTTTTGGGCGAAGTGAAGCGGGCGTTCAATCCGGAATTTTTGAACCGGCTGGACGACATCATCCTGTTTAATCCTCTGGGCGACGAGGATCTTCTGCGCATCATCGATCTGCTGGTGGGACAGCTGAACGACACGCTGATTCACCGGCAAGTGCAAGTGGTTTTGTCGCCTGAAGCACGCCAGTGGATCCTCGAGAAAACGTGCGCGGACCGGAGTTATGGTGCGCGGCCGTTGCGGCGGGCGCTGCAGAAGTATGTGGAAGACCCGTTGAGCGAATCGTTGATCCAGGGGGGAATTCAGAGGCCGGCAACATTGCAAATTTATGTTGCAGGGGAAGGCCTCGCGTTCCGGCCAGTTGGTGAGGCAACCCCAGTCGTTCATTAGTGAATCTGACGCAGCGTGCGTGTGACCGCGAAGCGACCCTATGGTCAGGGGTCGTGGAAGCGAAGTACGCTCGGCCGGCCCATACCGGGACCGGCGGGAGAATAACAAATTGGGTTTGGGGGCGCGGCCTTGATCCGATCAGCGGCCGCTAAAAGGATAGTCTGTTTTCCGCCGGACATGACAACCTGGTGTGCTCGCCAGTTTTGTGTCTTTGTCATGGTCGCTGCGATTTTTCTGACCGGGCGGAATTGTCTGGCAGACACGGTGCCTTCCGAGGGGAAAAATGCGGAAGGAACCTCCAAGGGCTTCACGTTATTTCACGCCGCACTTAACGAAAATACACTGGAAGAAAAAATTGATGAAGTTCGCCCGGACCTGATTGCGGGCGACGCGCAGCAGAACGACCAGGCGTTCATCGAACGCATCGACTTCGAAGGAAACCGGCGGATTCGAAGGGACACATTGCAAGCGCGCATCTTCAGCCGCGTGGGCGATCCGTACAACGAAGAAACTTTGCGCCGCGACTTTCAGGCGCTGTGGAACACGCAATTTTTCGAAGACGTAAAACTGGAAGTGGAAGACGGGGAAAAGCCCAACGGAAAAATCATCGTTTTTGAAGTGAAAGAGCGGCCGGTGATACGGCGGATTCGCTACGACGGCATCCACTCGATTTCCGAATCGGACATTCTGGATCGATTCAAGGAGAAAAAAGTCGGGTTGACAGTGGAAAGCCAATTCGATCCCACGCGCATCAAGAAAGCGGAAGTGGTGCTGAAGGAACTGCTAGGCGAACACGGGCGCCAATTCGCGACGGTGACACCGGAATACGAACGGATCGCTTCCAGCAACGCAGTGATCCTGGTGTTCAAGATCGACGAAGGACCGAAGGTCAAGGTCGGGAAAATAAGCTTCACCGGGAACCACGCGTTCAGCGACCGCAAACTGATTCGCGCGATGCACCACGACCGTCCGATCGCCATTCCGCTGTATTTCACGGAAATCAATTTGATGTCGAAAACCTACGATCACGACAAGTTGATCGAGGACCAGGAAGTCGGCATTCGCGGACTGTACCAGGACAACGGCTATTTCAAAGTGTCCCTGCCGGATCCCATTCTGGAAAACGTGGACACGGAAGGCTGGAAGTACGGAATACCGTTCGCTGGCCGGACCACTGGCAAGGCCGTGAACATCACCATCCCCATCGAAGAGGGCGAACGCTACACGATGGGGTCGATCAAGATTGTCAGTTCGGACCCGGACAAGGCGCTGTCCTTGAAGGTGGACGCGCTGAAAAGCGTGTTTCCGCTGAAACCGGGCGACGTGTTTTCCACCGCGAAGATCCGCAAAGCCATGGAAGATTACACAAAGATCTATGGCCAGTACGGCTTCATCGATTTCGTTCCCGAGCCGGAAACGGATATTGACGAGAAAGCCAAGCGCATCGACGTGACTATGAAGTTCGACGAAGGCAAGCAGTATTACGTCCGCCGGATCGAGTTCAGCGGCAACACGACGACGCGCGACAAGGTGATCCGCCGCGAACTGCTGATCGACGAAGGCCAGCTGTTCAACAAGCGTTTGTGGGAAATCAGCATCCTGCGGCTGAACCAGTTGAATTACTTCGACAAGATCGAAGCGGATAAGTCCGCGGAAATCAAGCGCGACACCAAGAACGGCACCGTGGACATCCTGCTGAAGCTGAAAGAAAAGGGCAAACAGTCGATCGGTTTGCAGGGCGGTGTGAGCGGATTGGCGGGCGGGTTCATCGGGCTGACCTACCAGACCAACAATTTCCTGGGATTGGGCGAGACACTGACGCTGTCTGCGCAGGTGGGGCAATACCAGCAGAACATCATGCTGGGGTTCTCCGAGCCTTACCTGTTTGACCGGCCCATTGCCACCGGCTTCACGATTTTCAAATCACTTTACAAATTCAACCAGGCAGAACAAGCGGCGTTGTATACGGGCCAGGCAGTCAGCATCAACCCGCAATATATTCAGGACTACAACCAGAACAGCGAAGGATTCACGGTGTACGCCAGCTACCCGTTGAAACGCTACGCGTTCACGCGGGTGGGCGTTACGTATGGACTGACGAACACGAACATCACCACATACAACCAGGCCTCGCAGTTGCTGTTCACTCAGTTGCAGTATCTGAGCATTGCGGGTCCCAGCGCGTTGAATGGAATTCTATCCAGCACAGTGACCACTAGCATCACGCAGAACACGCTCAACAATCCCGTCAATGCCACCTCGGGACGAAGCTACTTTTATTCGTTCTCGTTCAGCGGACTCGGCGGCAACGTAAGAACCATCACCAATACGGGCGAGTTTAAGTATTTCCATCCGATCAATCACCGGCGCAACGCGGTGGGCTTCCGCGTTCTGGCGGCATGGACCACGGGTTGGGGTGGTGGCGAAGTGCCACCGTTCAGCCGGTTCTACATGGGAGGCGAGAATGACCTGCGCGGGTTCGACATCCGCGCGATTTCGCCGGTGACATATATCCCCAGCGTTACGAACCAGACGGTGCTGTTTACGGACAACCGCCACTTGTCGGGCGCGGGGTATCCGACGCGGGGAGCGTTTAACGTTCCGGTGGTCGCGTATACCATCACATTCCCTGGGGCGGACACACAGAGCGTCGCAAACTTCGAATACCGGATACCAATCGCGGGTCCCGTAAGCATGACGCTGTTCGACGATGTGGGGACCGACGGAATCCTGAACAAGAACGCGTTGAAACTGGACCCGACGGGCGTCGAGAACATCAACCAGCAGTTTCCGTTGGCCAATCAAGGGCAGCAATTGCAGATCGCGCCGAATACGAACTTCCATCTACGCGATTCGGTGGGTATCGAGTTCAACATCAATATTCCGATCGTGCAGGCGCCGTTCCGTATCTATTGGGCATATAACCCGCTGCGCCTTTACGAGACGATTGTGGCCCCGTACGACAAAATCAACCTGGCGAACCTGACGTCTACGTGTCAAGCGATGGGAATTACCGATCCACTGCATCCGAACCAGTGCGATCCATCGATTTTGTACCAGATCCAGCCGGTGCTGCAGAATCCGGGAAGACTGCATTACTTTGAGCCGAGAAGCACGTTCCGGTTCACGGTGAGCCGGACGTTCTAAATGCGCTAGACGGGGCAACGGGGAAAAGAATTCTGGCCATCTTACGGGGGAAACAGAGTTCCAGGAAGTGCGCGCGGGAGGTTGCCCGCGCAGATTTCATCAGGGAGATGTCATTCATGAAGTGGCGCACGATGGAGACGGCCGCAATGCTGATGCTTGCGGGAGCGTTGATGTTGCAGAACGGATGCAGTGGATCGGGGCCGAACACGATAACAGTTACGGTGGACCCCCCACTGGCGACGGTGATCGCGGATACGGTAGCGACCTTTACGGCCACGGTGACGGGTTCGACGAACCTGGCTTCAACTTGGACTTGCACGTTCGTGTACACTCCATTGCCAACGACGGCGCAACCGAACCCAACTCAGACTGCTAAGCAAAACTGCACGTCCGGCCAGACTGTGGCGGCACTTGGCGGCGGAAGCTTGGGAACTTGGACGGCAACACCATCGTCTACCAACAACGTTTTGACATACACCGCACCAGCACTGGCCAAATTCCCGAACCCTATTCCGATCATCACGTTCACGGCGACGGCAGCCGCGGATAAGTCGAAGACTGGCGCTGCATCGCTGACGATGGACACGGGCATTCGCACCGCGGTGACGCCCACAACGGCGACTGTGCCGACGGAAATCACTCCGGCGCAGCAGGTGCAATTCACGGCAAACTTCCTGAACGTTTCGCCGGCAAACGCGAATCCGCAATGGAAGGTAGTGCAGCCGGTGGCGAACAGCACCACGGATTTCCCGAACGGAACGACGCCGGAGCCGCAGGACGTAACTTGTAGCCCGCAATGCGGCACGATTTCAGCGCAAGGCGTGTTCACAGCTCCAGCGAAGCAGCCCACCGACACTTATCCGATATCGAGTGGTTCGAGTGCTTCGACGGCGGCACCGACGGTGTACGTGGTTGTGTGGGCCGGGGCGGATATAAGTCATTACGCGATTGCCATAATCACGCTGGTGCCCGCCAGCACGAATCCGATTACCTTTACGGGTGTTGAACCTACCACGATTCCGGCCGGTGGCGTGCTTCAGGATATTTTCCTGAATGCGCACAACCTGTTGAATACCACGACGATCACGTGGACGCCGCCGGGACCGAATCAGACGCCACAAGTGATCAATTCTTCGAACATATTTACGATTCCCATCACGACGAATTACTGCAACACGAGCGCTTCCGGTGTGACGCCGGTAGTGACGTGCGATGCGTCGATCATGACGCGCGTGCGATTGAATTCGTCACAAATCGCGACACCGGGAACGGGAACGATCGCGGTCAATAATATTCCGAGCACAAACGGGCAAGCGACATCCATCTCTTATCCGATTACGCTGGTGACACCGAGTCCGGCGATGGTCTCCGCAGTGCCGGACAGCTACCCGCAGGGAACGAGTACGCAATTTTCAGCCGATGGAGGGTATTACGGGGGCGGGAACAGCCCACTGGTCAATTTGCTGTTCAACGGGACTTTGAGCCTGGCGACTGCATTTGGTCCACGGCAATTCACGGGATATCTGCAAGGCAGCAGCGGGCCATTGAACGGTCCGGGATTGTATCCGGTATCGATCGTGAGCAACCCGCCTACGGGACCTGAGCCGACATACCCGTCGGTGACCACCGATGTGGCGGTGCAGCCGGTATTCACGGGATTGAACTCGACGTATTTCAGTCCGGCCACCTCCACGACACCGCAGACGCAAATCCTGAATCCACCCACGATTCCTATTCCGGCTTTTGGCGGCGTCTCAAATGTGGCGCCGAGCGCCATGGCCATCAATTCCACAAAGGGCTATGCGGTGATTGCCGAGCAGGGAGCGAATGCCGTTCAGATCGTGAACCTGGTACCGAATCCGGGGGCGTCCGGACGATTCATGCCACAAATGGGAGTGCAGGTGGCCGTAGGCAATCAGCCGACGGGCGTGGCGATTGACGATCAAATTAACCTGACCAAATATCCCGGGCAGGATCTGGGAGTGGTGGTGAATAGCGCGGACTACACTTTGACGCTGTTGGCGCTGCCATCCGGACAAGTGATCGGCTCTCCCATCAACTTGAAAGGGTTGGTGCAGGAACCGTCCGCAAGCATCCCGCAACCGATGCCGTATTCGGTGGGAGTTGACCCAACCACGCACTACGCGGTGGTGGCATTCAGCAATGCGTTCGTCGGATTCGTGGTTGACGTGAATCCCAATTCATCGACGACGCAACCCACCTGTTTCGTGAGCAGCCAGAAGCCGCCTTGCGCACTTGAGTCCGTATCGATGAACACCGGAGCAACACCACAGGTGGTCATGCAGCCGAATGTGCCTGTGGCATACGTGACGCCGGGAGGAACCGGAGTTACTTCGGTCGTGAACTTGTTGTTGACCAACAATACCGTGGCGATTGCGGCGGCCCCCAATGGCGCGGTGTTAACGAACGGTGTGGTGACCATTACGACGCCGGTGGCCAACGGATTGAACGAATCGTCGCCGGGATCGGTGCTGATTGCGGGTGTGAGCCCGGCGGACTTTAACGGAACGTACAACGTCACGAGCGCATCGACGTATACATTCACGTACGATTACTACACCACTTCGGGGACCGGTACGACCCCCAGCCAAACTGGTGGCGGCGGGACGGTTACTTTCGGCAATCCTTACTACACTTTCGCCACCAGCGCGACGGCATCCGGGGGTGCGATCAATCCGGTGGCGCGCACGTTCGCTTTTGCCGATCCAAGCGCTTCGACGGCGACGCCCCAGATTGGACTCATTTCCACGCTGGACCAGAGCGTTTCTTCGCTCTACCTGACGCGGGGAAGCTGCAACACGTGCACACCCACGCCTGCGGGAGCGCCGGAAGTCGGGGTGCGATCCGTTGCCTGGGATCCGTTCCTGAATTTGCTGATTGCGTACAATCCCGCGAACCAATACAACGAAATTTCCTTGATCAATCCTGGAGGAACTACGGCAGGAGGAGTCGCAGCGGCCTACCGCATCATTCAGGCGATCGTGACTGGGCAAACCGGGACCGGATCCATCACCCCAACTGGGACGACTACCCCGGTGACAGTGTATGGCCCGATGGTGTATGACCCGAAGACCAACCTGGTGCTGGTCGCGAACGCAGGATCGAATACGCTGACGTATCTGGATATTGATCCGACGACGACGTTCAAACCGGCGAATATTGGGAGCCTGGTTGTGACGTCGGGCGGCGTGGCGAGCGCGCAACCGCCGTTGGCGAGTGCACCGGGCGCCCCGAGTCCCCTGCCGAAGGCGGTGTGCGACGCATCGAATCCGACGAACATTTACGCATCCTGCTTCCCGCAGAGCGTGACGGTGGGCCAGTCGGCAACCGCACGAGTGCTGGGGCAAGGATTCACGAGCGCGGGAACGCCAATGGTTCGGCTGGATGGCGATTCGACCGGGGTGACGATCACGAGTTCGACGAATACGGAGCTGGATATCACGATTGCAGCATCGCGACTGACGCGAGCGCATGATTTCGCGCTCGACGTGATGACCGGAAACGGGGTGGGTTCGAATACCGTGGACCTGTATGCCGTGAGCGTGCTTTCGCTTTCCTCGCTGTGCACGACCGCGGTAATGCCGGAAGCCGTGGCGATCGATACCATCGCGAATGTGGCGTTGGTGACGAACTACGGCTGCAACAGCGTGTCTTTCCTCAACATGGATTCCACGAACGCGCACAATTATGGAGTGCCGTATGGCGCGTTGCTGGCTACGGTCAACGTGGGGAAGAATCCGATTGGCGTGGACGTGATCCCGCGACTTGGGTATGCGGTGGTCGCCAATAACGCCGATAATTCCGCGTCGATCATTCAGTACGGAGGCAGTCCATTCACCGCTTCACAAATGGCCTTCGCGTCTACAACTTGCACTTCCAGCGTAGTGACAACGAACCGTTGCATTGGAACGTCACCGGTAGGAGTAGCCATCGATCAGGACCGGGCACTGGCATTGATAGCGAATACTGGGGGCAATAGCCTGTCGGTGCTTGACTTGACGCCATTGTTGCAGGCGCCATCGAACTGTGCCAAAACGGCCAGCGGTACGTGCGTACCGGCCTACCAATTGGTTGCGACAAGCGGACCGCCGACGGCGATTGCCGTGGATCCGAACCGTGCGGTAGCGGTGGTCACGAACATCCAGAACGCAGGAACGACGGCAGTCACCGGCGGGTTGGACGTCATCAACCTGGCGACCACGCCTCCGTCGAAAACGACGACGGCTTCGATCAATTCTTTGTCCGCGAATCCGACGGGTATCGTCTATGACCCCGCGGTGCCGCCGTATCCATCTCCGGCGCTGTTTTACGCTGCTTCGACGCAGCAGAACGCGCTGTACTCTTTCAATCCGGATAGCGGCGCGACCACGCTGATTCGCGTGGGCATCAATCCGTACTCGATCGCGTACAACTACAATACGGGGACGATTGTCAGCGCGAACTCAACGGCGAACACCATGTCGGTGATCGACGCGGTAAATGCGCCGGTGTTCGCAACGCGCGAAACATTGGGGATCAGCAGCCAGTCGCAATTTGCGGTGGCCATCGATCAATTTACAAACACGGCAGTGATGGCGGATCAGAACAACGATCGCGTTTTGATTCTGCCAGTGCCGAAATAAAATTTTGCGGGAGGCAAACGGGGCACGCCGAAGAGCGGGAATGGCTCCGATTGCGGGGAAAACAACGAGTCGGCTATACTAAGCTGTTTGTGATTCGGCTACAAAGCGGGTCAGAGAGTCAGCGCCTCACGGGCATGGTGCGTCCTGAGGGTAGAGCCGGCCAGCGGATTGGCCCTTCGTTTCGGCATGGATCACGAAGAATTTCGACCGGATCACGCAAAAAGTTCAGGGTAACCCTTTCACTTAGATGACGAGGATGAGGAAAGCGTGCCCGGAGATCAATAAGGAGAATACAGTGAATTCGAGAAACATGATTCGTACAGGTGTTCTCGGTTTAGCATGCTTGCTCGGAACGGCGGCCGTTCGGGCGCAGGCTACCCCGGGTTCCGCCTCCGGCGGGAAGATTGGCGTGATCAATGTGCGGCAAGCCATTGTGACCACGGCGGAAGGGAAACAGGCATCCGCGGAATTGCAGACGCAATTCACGCCGCGGCAGAACGAACTTGAAGGCATGAACAAGCAGATCAGTGACTTGCGGAATCGCCTGAGCGCTGGCGCGAACACGCTGAGCGACGAAGAGAAAGTGCGCTTGACGCAGCAAGGGCAACGTTTGACCGCGCAACTGGATCGTAAGAACAACGAATTGAATGAAGACGTGCAGGCGGCGCAGGCGGATGTGGTGGACCGCATCGGCCGGAAAATGATGGACGTCCTGGACCGTTACGCGCGGGAGAATGGGCTTGTAGCCGTGTTTGATTCCTCGGCGCAGAATTCGCCAATTCTTTTCGCGTCGACCAACATCGATATCACCCAGGAAATCATCAAGCTGTACGATCAGTCCTATCCGGTGAAGGGTGGCGCCCCCGCCCCAGCCGCTAAGCCGGCGACGAGCAAGCCCGCGACGTCCCCCGCACCAAAGCCATAAGACTCTTCTCAGGAAGAGCGTGACCGGGGCTGCGGCCGATCGCTGGAGCCCCTTTATTTCTGAGGAGCTACGCACCGGAGCTGTTATCAGAACAGGGAAGTGAATCCTGGCGCAGTGGCCCCTATCTTGCTTTTGCGGGGTTACGGGAATATACTCGTGATTCGCTCTGTTACGGGTCGCACCATGAAGTGGGCGCAAGCCCACTTTTTTGTTGCCGCCGGATGGACTGAGCTTCAGACCGGCTTAGGCCGGGGAGTCTTTAGGTGAATCTGGATAAGGTCCGCGAGGCCGCCGAGCGGGTAGCGCGATCGGAAGGCTTGGAAGTAGTTGACGTCGAATGGAAGGTTGGCAAGCAGCGGTTCCTGCGGGTGTATATCGATCGGGTTCCGGCGGCGAGTTCGATGGAAATGGCTGAAGGGGAAGAACTTGCTAACCCCTATGCGAACGTCAGCCACGCCGATTGCGAACGAGTGAGCCAGCAGTTGAGCGTGATCCTGGATGTGGAAGAGTTGGTGCCGGGACCGGGCTACGTGCTGGAAATCAGCTCGCCGGGAATGGACCGGGCACTGAAGACACCCGCGGATTTTCTGAGGTTTGTGGGCCGGCTGGCCAAGATCTCGACCACGGAGCTGATCGGTGAGTCGAAGTTTTTCGAGGGGCGACTGAAAGGGTTTGCGGAAGGAAATGTCCGCATGGAGTTAAAGGGCAAGGAAGCGCGGATTGTGGAGATTCCGCTGGAAGCGATCCGTAAAGCGAACCTGGCGATCGAATTTTAGGACTGGAAGAAAATGGCGAATCTGCTCTACCAACAAATCGAAATGCTGAGCCGGGAGAAGCACATCGAACCGGAAGTGGTGATTTCCGCCATTGAGGATGCCATGGTGGTGGCGGCGCGGAAATTCTACAAGTCCGAGGAAGATCTGCGCGGAAAGTTTAATGCAGAAAGCGGCCAGGTGGATGTGTTTTCGGTTCTGACCGTGGTGGAAGAGGTCACCGACCCCAAGCGGGAAATCAGCTTGACGGACGCCAAGAAAAAAGATCCCAGCATCGAGCTAGGCGGGGAAATCCGGACATCGAAGCCGACGGATGTGCTGGGGCGCATTGCGGCGCAAACGGCGAAGCAAGTGATCCTGCAGAAGGTACGCGAGGCGGAACGCGACACGATTTACAACGAATATCACACGCGCGCGGGAGAGTTGGTCACTGCGATCGTGAAACGCGCGGAAGGCCCGGACCTGATCGTGGACATGGGACGGACAGAAGCACGATTGCCGAAGCGCGAACAGTCGAAACTGGAAACGTACAACATTGGCGAGCGCCTGCGCGTGGTGATCAAGGCCGTAGACCGCGCGGCGAAAGGTCCGCAGGTGATTGTATCGCGCGCGGATGCTTCGTTGGTACAGCGCTTGTTTGAGATGGAAGTACCGGAAATTTACGATGGCACGGTTCAAATTCGCGCGGCGGCACGCGAGGCAGGCGAGCGTACAAAGGTGGCCGTGGCCAGCCGGGACAAAGACGTGGACCCCGTGGGCGCGTGCGTGGGTATGAAGGGTATGCGCGTGCAGTCCATCATCCGCGAATTGCGCGGCGAAAAGATCGACATTATTCCCTACAACGAAGAAACCGTGGCGTTTGCACAAAAGGCCTTGAGCCCGGCGAAGGTAACGCGCGTGCAGATCACCGATCCAGAGAACAAGAAGCTGGAAGTGATCGTGGAAGATTCGCAGCTTTCGCTGGCGATCGGCAAAAAGGGACAGAACGTGCGCTTGGCCAGCAAGCTGATCGGCTGGGACATCGACATCAAGAGCGAAGAAGAGAAGCGCCGCGAAATCGAAGAGCAGATGACCGCGCTAACGGCGCCGACAACGCCACTGACGGTTTTGGCGGGTGTTGGGCCGAAGACCATCGAGAAGATTGAAGCCGCGGGAATTACGTCTCTGGAAAAACTGGCCAGTATGACGCCAGAGCAGTTGATGGAAATTCCGGGCATCGGCGAAAAGATGGTCGACAAGATTTATCAGGCGGTCAACCGCTTCTATGAAGGCGGAGAAGCGCCAGCGGTGACCGTGGAAGACGCGGCGGAGACCGCAGACGAAACGAGCGAAGAAACTGGGGAAGCAACAGCCGAGCCGGCCACGGAGCCGTCAGAGCCGCAGGCGGAAACCCAGACGCAAACGGAAAACACCTCGGAAGCGACAGAAGAGGAATCCACCGCAGAGAATCACTCTGCGGCGGCTGAATCAACGGAGGAGAAAACTCCGGAGGGTCAGCAGGAAGAGAAAAGTTCTTAACGAAGTATGAGTGACGCATCCCAAGTTCGAATCAATGAATTAGCCAGGGAGTTAGAGGTCAAGGCGAAAGCGATTATTGATCTGCTGCCCGGGTTTGGCGTAACCGAGAAGAAAACGCACTCGAGCTCGATTCCCGTTGATGTAGCCGAGAAAGTTCGGCGCACATTGCAAGGCACACTGGAAGTGGAAGCGAAGCCTGAAGTGGCAATCCCAGAGGCGCCAAAGCCCGCAGTGAGGCCTCCGCAGCCACCTGCTCTAGCCGTCGCGCCGCAAGTGCCAGTGGCTGCAAAGCCAGCCGCTCCGCCCGTTGCACCGCAAGCTCCTGTGGCGACAGCTCCCGCTGGAGTTGCGCCCGCACCCAGACCCGCTGCTACCCCGAGTGCGCCCGCTCCGACGGCTGCGCCAGTTGCTACGCCGGCTCCAAGGCCCGCGGCGTCCGCTCCAGCTGCACCAGCAGTTGTCACTAAGCCACCCGCAGCGCCTGCTTCAGGAGCCCCCGCTGTTGCGCCCAGACCCGTGCCCGCAACGCCGCGTCCTACATCACCCGCGCCCGGCCAACCCATTGCTGCACGGCCTCCTCAACAGGGAGCGCCGCCACGAGTTCGTCCGCAACAGCCCGGAAATCAACCGATGGGTGCGAGACCCGCGGCCGGAACGACACCGGGTGCGCGGCCAGGAACGCCAATTCGTCCGCCGATGCCGACGGGCGGTAACCGTGGACCGATACCAGGAACAGAACCTCGCAGCGATCGTCCTAGCGGTCCGCGTCCAGGACAACCGATGCGACCCCAATCTGGCCAAGGTGGCAGACCGTTTACGCCACGGCCCGGTGGAGGGCAGGGTGGTCCCGGAGGCCCTGGTGGTTCCGGAGGACAAGGCCGTCCGTGGACTCAGCGACCGGGAGCGGTGCCGTCTGGCTCGCGCCCGGGTCCGCGCGCACCGGGGCGTCCGGCGATGTTGCCGCCGTTTCCCGACAAGATGCCGCCAAAGGCGGAACCGGGCAAGCCTTTGTACACGCGCCGGCCACAGCAACGGCAACGGCCGATGCTGGACAAGCGCGAGATGGAAGGCGAACGGAAGCTGCACCCAACGCGGCAGCGTCCGGGAGCAGGAGGCCGGGGGGTGGCTGCGATTGCCGCACCGCCGCCAGAACCGCGTGCGCCGCGCGAAGTGACATTGACCGAAGGAATCACGATTCGCGAACTGGCCGAAAAGCTGGATATTCGCGCGAAGGATTTGCTGAAGACGCTGCTGGACCGCGGAGTGTTTGCCAGCATCAACCAGGCGCTGGACGTGCAAACGGCGACGGACTTGGCACAATCGTTTAACGGTGTTGTGAGCGTGGTTTCGTTTGAAGAAGAAATGGTTCTGGAGGTCGCGAAGGAAGAGACCAAGGAGAACCTGAAGCCGCGGCCACCGGTGGTCACGGTGATGGGCCACGTCGATCACGGGAAAACCAGTTTGTTGGACGGCATCCGGGCAGCCGACGTGGCCGGAGGAGAAGCCGGGGGTATCACACAGCATATCGGCGCGTACAAGGTGCAAGTAGGCGAGCGGAGCGTGGTGTTTGTGGACACGCCTGGCCACGAAGCGTTTACGCGGATGCGTGCGCGGGGGGCCAAAGTGACTGACATTGTGGTGCTGGTGGTTGCGGCGGATGACGGCGTAATGCCGCAGACGCGCGAAGCCATCGATCACGCGAAGGCCGCGGGCGTACCGATCATCGTTGCGGTAAATAAGATCGACAAGCCGGAAGCGCAGCCAGAACGCGTGAAGCGGCAATTATCCGATTTGGGACTGGTGCCAGCGGAATGGGGCGGCGACACGGAATTCGTGGAAGTGTCCGCGAAGCAGAAGACGAATCTGGACAAGCTGCTGGAAATTATTTTGCTGGTGGCGGATTTGCGCGAGTTGAAGGCCAATCCGGATGCACCGGCAGCCGGAACTGTGCTGGAATCACGCGTGGACAAGGGACGCGGGCCGGTGGCTACGATCCTGGTACAGAACGGGACGCTGAACACCAGCGACTTTTTTATTGCCGGTGCGGTATTTGGCAAAGTGCGCGCGATGTTCGACGACCGGGGACGGCCGGTGAAAGATGCGCCGCCTTCCACTCCTGTCGAAGTGCTGGGTTTGCAAGGCGTGCCGGAAGCGGGGGACCACTTCCAGGTTACGGATGAAGCCAAGGCGCGCCACGTGGTGGAATTCCGGCAATCGAAGCAGCGGGATGCACAAATGCGGGCGAGCGCCGGGGCACGCATCACGCTGGATCAGTTGCACGAGCAACTGAAGGCCGGCGAGGTAAAAGAGCTGCCAATCGTGATCAAGGCAGACGTGCAGGGTTCCGCTGAAGTTTTGGAAGAAATGCTGCCGAAGCTCTCGACGGACCTGGTGAAGCTGAAAATTATCAGCGCCGGCGTTGGAGCGGTGACGGAAAACGATGTGCTGCTGGCGAGCGCGTCTGGCGCGATCATCATCGCGTTTGGCGTGCGGCCGGATCGCAAGGCGTCCGACCTGGCACAGCAGGAAAGCGTCGACATCCGAACGTACAACATCATTTACGAAGTCTCCGACGAAATTAAGAAGGCCATGGAAGGCTTGCTGGAGCCTGTGGTCCAGGAGACGTATCTGGGCCGGGCCGAAGTGCGCAATACGTTCCGGGTCAAGGGAGCGGGCACGGTGGCCGGGTGCTACGTTCTGGATGGAATCATGAAGCGCGACGCGCAGGTGCGCGTGGTGCGCGATGGCGCGGTGATTTACACTTCGAAACTAAGTTCGCTGAAGCGATTCAAAGATGACGCCAGCGAAGTGCGTACCGGGTTCGAGTGCGGACTGGGAATCGCGAACTTCAACGATGTAAAGGTTGGCGACATACTGGAGTGCTTCCAGGTCGTCAAGTTATCCGCCGCCGAGGCTGCCGCACAAGGGTCCGTCCCCGCCCGAAAGTAGCGACAGGTGTCGAAGCCCGGGCTTTGCGGCCCGAGGATGAATCGCCATGCCGGTAGGACTGCTAACTCTGGAATTGCATTTGCCCGAAGCGCAGTCGCTGAAAGACAAGCGGCAGGTGCTGCGCAGTTTGAAGGATCGATTGCGGCGGCATTTCAACGTGGCGGTGGCGGAGCTGGATTTTCAGGATGTGTGGAACAGTTCCGTGGTGGGCGTGGTAACGTTGTCCAACGCCGAGCAGCACGTGGAAGAATCTTTGCAACTGGTTTTGGCGGAAGCATATAGGATTCTGGGTCCACTGCTGATTTCGCACGACGTCGATCTGCTGTGAGCAGTTTGTGGCGCGAGTGGAAATAACGGAAAGCGGGTTTAACGAAACAGGATTGGCACTGACATGAGCCCTGATCATCATCGACACGAACGAGTCGGCGAAGAAATCGCCCACGAGATCAACGCCATGCTGGCGGGAGAGTTGAAGGACCCCAGGCTGGAAGGCAGCGTAAGCGTAAGCCAGGTTCGCGTACAGCCTGACATGAAGCATGCGCGGGTGTTTGTCAGCGTGAAGACGGAGAATGCGAAGGAACAGTCCGACGCGATCAAGGCGTTGGAGCATGCCTCCGGATATATTCGCCACGAGCTGATCGAGCGGCTGCAGTTGCGGCGACTGCCCGACTTGCACTTTGTGCTGGATCTTTCGCAAGAGCACGTGGAGCGCATCGAACAGCTCCTGAAACAAATGAAGACCGAGAAGCCGTCCCCGCCTGAAGCGAATTCGTGAAGGAAGATTTTCTTAGGGCTGTAATCGAAGGGGGATTCCTCACTCCGCGGACTCCGCTCGGAATGACTGATGATTGCGGCGACGTGAGGCGCAGCAGTGCTGCGACCCTACGAATAAAGGCCGGAGAGCTCGGATAATTTTTAATGGCACGGCAACCCCAACCCGCTCCATTTGACGGCGCCCTGGTGATCAACAAACCACAGGGCAAGACTTCGCACGATATTGTGGACGCCGTGCGGCACCTGGCGGGATTCCGGCAGATAGGCCATCTGGGCACGCTTGATCCGTTGGCTACCGGAGTGCTTGTGCTGTTGCTGGGGAAGGCGACGCGGCTGGTGCGATTTTATGCGGGCCGGCGAAAACACTATAACGCGGCATTCCGCTTCGGGTATGCGACCAATACGTACGATTCGGAAGGGACCGCTACGGGGCCGGAGACTTCGCCTGCGTTGGACCGCGAACTGATCGAACGGTTGGCCGCGGAATCCGTGGGACGATTCGAGCAGATGCCGCCGATTTTTTCCGCAAAGAAAATTCATGGCCGGCCCGCGTACGAACTGGCGCGCAAGAATCAGGTTGTGGAGTTGAAGCCGGCGAGCGTGGAAGTGTACGAATACCGGCTGACGGGGATCGATGGAGCGGTGGCGCGGTTTTCGATTGAATGCTCTTCGGGGACGTACATCCGCTCTCTGGCGCACGACATGGGGCAGAAATTGGGTTACGGAGCGCACCTGAGCGAAATTTGCAGGACGGCGGTCGGGGAATTTTCCCTGGACCTGGCTATTGACTTGGAAGAACTGGCGCAGGCGGCACGCGATGGCAAGTTCCAGAGCTGCCTGATTTCGCTGGAGAATTTGTTGCCGGACTATCCCAGGACGAACGTGCTGCCGGTGCTGGAAAAAAAAGTGCGGCATGGCGGGAAGTTCACCGTATTGCTTGCGCAGTTGCAGGCCGGAAGAACGGAATTGCCGCCGGGGGCGACAACGCAACTGGAAAGCGCGGAAGTGCATGCGCCTCGATTGCGCGTTTTCAGCCAGGATAATAAACTAATCGCGATTGCGGAGGCCGTGGTGCCGCGCACATACCAGCCCGTCGTGGTCTTCGATCCGCTGCCCTAGCTAATTCTTGCGCAGATAAGCTGGAGACTTTTTGGGATGACTTCCGCCGCCGCTGAAAAAACCGCCGTAGCCGGCTTGAGCCGCCTGGTGACAATCGATGGACCGGTGGGGCGGGAATCTTGGTCCGCCACGCGCGCCAGGGAAGTGTGCCGCGAACTGGAAGCCGGGAACATCGTATTTCTGCCTCGCACGCCGATTGAGATTCCCAGCGAAGACCGCGAAACCCTGTTGGGGCGCAAGCAATCCAGCTCCGCGTATCACAAAAATATCGCCTACCGTCCTTTGGAAGACAGAGTGACCGGGCTGGATAAGAATGAAGCGCAGGAGGGGGAAAAGCTGCGGCGGATATTGCAGGATTATTCGCGGCGCGCGGTGGAATTTCTGCGCGATTTTCTGGCGCCTTATGCGGAGAAGTGGAAGCTGGAGTTTGCGAGTTTCCGGCCGATCGAGGAAAAAGGGCGCCCGGCGCGGGTGCACGCGCGCAACGATTTACTGCACTTCGACTCTTTCCCGACGCGGCCGACGAATGGCGGGCGGATTCTGCGTTTCTTTACGAACATTAATCCCACGCAAAATCGCGTTTGGTTGACATCGCAAACCTTCGAAGCGTTCGGCCCTGTGATGGTCAAAGCCGCGGGGCTTACGTCGTCAGTGAACAATCCATTCCTGCGGAGTATCAACTCGCTGGCGAGAGCGCTGCACATCCGCTCCGCCAGCAGCTCGCCTTATGACGATTTAATGCACCGCTGCCACAACGCCATGAAAGAAGATGCAAGCTTTCAGGAGAACACGCCGAAGAGCCGGTGGGACTTTCCGCCAGATTCTTCGTGGATGGTATTCACGGATTGTGTTAGCCATGCTGTGCTCTCTGGCCAATACGCGTTGGAGCAGACATTTCTTGTG
This sequence comes from Candidatus Acidiferrales bacterium, assembly GCA_963709705.1. Taxonomy (GTDB): domain Bacteria; phylum Acidobacteriota; class Terriglobia; order Acidiferrales; family UBA7541; genus Acidiferrum. Next base: position 1,361,345 of record CAVPXU010000005.1, on the reverse strand, counting down.
CCCGCGACGGCGCTTGTGGAGCCGCAGCGGTCCCCGCTGGCTATTCTGGAATCACTCACTGGCCGCCGTTTGACGGTTTAGGCTGGTTTCGTCTTCCTAGTTACAAATTCATTGCGGATTCGACGGGTTCGGCTGCGGCTCTGGTTCGGGCCGTTGCGGTCCTGGTGTGTTAGGAGACTGCTGCGGGGGTGGTACGGGAGTAACAGGGGCCGGAGCTGCTGGGTTTCTGGGAGGAGGTTCTTCCGGCCTTGCCGTCGGCTGGGCAGCCGGCTCGACAGGCCCTGCGGAGCCGGAGCGTCCTGAGGTATCGCCGCGCCCGGCGTAAATGGTGTGCAACTCGTGCGAAGGAATACGCAATTTTCGCGGAGTGATCAGGATAAGGAGTTCGTTGTTGGTAAAGGAATCGGTATGCGCTCCAAATAAGTAGCCGGCGTAGGGGAGTTTCGCCAGGCCGGGAAATCCGGTGATGGTCTTCGTTAATTGGCGATCGACAAGTCCGGAAACAATAGAGGTCTCCCCTTCTTTCAAGCGGATGGTTTGTGTAACCGACTCATTTGAGATGATAGGAATGCCGTTGTTGTTGCTGCCGCTCAAGGCCTTGAGCTCATAGTCCAATTGCAGCGTGACTTCGTTGTCCGAATGGACGAACGGAGTTGCCTTGATCTTCAGGCCGATGTCGACATACTCGGACCCCGGATAAGGGGTCTGGCCGTTCGAAGCACCAGCGACCAAGCTTGCGGGGCTGACAAGCAGTGTTACCTGGCCGTTGGAACCGGAAATGTCGTTGGCGACGACAACGTCAGGATAGGTGTTGCCGGTGAAATCTCCCACGAGGATTGCGCCGGGAGAGGTTCCGGCGGGCTCGACGAGGGCGGTGACGAAGGTTCCATTGCCCTGGTCAGCGAATCCGGTCACTGTGCCTGCGGACTGATTCGTGACACCAATTCCGCCAAAGGACGTGTTCCCGAAATCGGCGATTGCTATTCCCGTTGGCGTAGATCCTGCCGCGAGTGGCGATTGCGGGGCGGCAAAAAAGGTGCCGTTGCCATTGCCGAAATAAACGGAGATGGTGCCGTCGTTCTGATTAGCGACGGCAAGCGCAGGCCCAGTGCTTCCGGCCAATGTACCAGACGAAATTCCGACGGGGAAATTGCCGGTGGCCAGGGGGTTATTGGAAATGAGTTTGAAGGTGCCGTCGCCGACGCCCTGAAGAATGGTGACGTTGTTTGAGGTCTGATTGAGGATGGCCAGATCGGGTATGCCATCCTGGTTGAAATCGTTGACGGTGACAGCGATCGGGCCGGTTTGGCCCGTCGGCAAGGGGAACGGAGAACCCCGTACTTGGGCGAAGGTGCCGTCGCCATTCCCGAGGAAGACGGAAAAGCTGTTGTCCGCGAAATTGGTGACCACGATACCGTCATTGGAGTTGTTGTTTGTGTTGAAGGGAGCGACAGCGACGGCGCTTGGCCGGTTGCCGGTCACATACGATTGAAAGTTGGAGAAGGTGCCGTCTCCGTTGCCGAGGAGGATGTTCAAGGTGTTAGTGGTTTGTGACGCAACGGCTAAGTCCGGATAGGAATTATTGTTTGAGTTAAACGTGCCGGTGGCGATAGAGACGGGAGTTCCCGCGCCCCCTTGCGTCGCGGTGATCGTGGCGGTTCCGGCAGCGACGCCGGTGGCAATTCCGGAGCCTCCAGCGATCGTAGCGGTGGCTGTGCTTGAGGAAGCCCAGACGGATGTGGAAGTAATGTCCTGCGCGGTTCCGTCGCTGTAGGTTCCCATGGCCGTGAAGTGTTGAGACGTACCGGCGGCAATGGTTGCGGTGGCCGGAGTTACGCTAATCGATTTCAAGGTGGCAGCGGTGACGTTGAGGGCTACGGCGTTGCTGGTTAGGCCGCTCAAGGTAGCTTGGATTTGCGCCGAGCCTACGGCGATGCCGCGGGCTGCTCCGGAAGCTGTGCCGATAGTGGCCACGTTAAAGTTGGTGGTGCTCCAGGTTGCGCTGGATGTGACATTTTGTTGCGTTCCGTCGCTGAACGTGCCAATCGCCAAGTATTGCAGTGTTCCGCCTTTAGCGATGGAGGATGTCCCCGGCGTGATCGCGAGCGATCGCAGCGTTGCCGTGGTTCCTGTTAATGTGACCGCCTGGCTGACGACACCTCCGAGGGTAGCGGTGATCTGGGTGGTGCCCGATCCCTGGCCCACGGCGAGACCCGATTGTGGGCTGATGGTGGCGACGGCGGTATTGGAGGAAGCCCAGGTGGCGTTGGAGGTGACGTTCTGCGTGGTCCCGTCGCTGAACGTGCCGATGGCCGAAAATTGCTGCGTGCCACTGCGAGCGATTGTGGCCGTGGGCGCGGCAACGGCGATGGACTGCAGCGTCGCCGAGGTCACGGTGAGTGACACGGAGGGGCTGACGATGGCGGATGCGGACGAGCCGCTGTTCAGCGAAATGGGCGAATCCGGAGCTTGAATGAATTGCGAGGAAGTGCCCGCGCCTTGATTGAGCAGGATAGTAATTGTGTCATCCACTTGATTGAGCACCGCGAGATCCTGCACTCCCATATTGCGAAAATCGGCGTTGGCCATGGAGACGGGACCCTTCCCCACCGTAAACTGCTGGACGGGAATTGTCGTAGTTGTCCCGCCAACGCTGGCGGTGGGTGTGGCGCTGCCCAAGCTTGCAGAAAGCAAGGACAAGGTGATGGGGTAGCGTTCGCCGACAAAAAACGTGGCGGGTTTGGCGTCTTCCGCTCTCATCAGGACTTGCCTGCCGCTTTGGACCAGGGAAAGCGATTCGGAGATCTGGCCTGAAACAGTCGGGAGGCTAATCAAGAAGGTGCTCTTCCCACCTCCGAAACCAGCAACGTTGGGAAGAGTAGTGACGGACCCAGTGCCGAAAACAGAGGCCAAGATGCCCAGGAGCGCGCTAACGCTGGTGGCGGCCTTCAACTGGGCCAAGAGGGGCGGGTCCAGATAATAAATGGTGGCGCTGGCGGGTGGGGTGATGCCCAACTGCGTGGCCTTGTTGCGATCTACTTCGAGAAATTCAAACTCTAGGAGGACTTCGCCCGGGGCTTTCTCGAGATCCTTGATGATGGCACCAGCGAGTCGCACACGGGGAACAGTGTCTCTAACGGTGATGCTGTGTGTACCTATAGATTGTTGAACGCGCTGCGCACCAGTGAGATCGCGGATGGCTTTCACGAGTTCGGTCATATCCGTGGGAGTGGCGGAGTCGGCAAGCACGAATGTTTGTTCGATGACGGTGTCGAATTCCCTGCGCTTTTCCGTGGTGTCCGCGGCAACGAAAATACGATTGGAATTCATGACCTTCCAGAACGTTCCGGTTTCCAGTGTGAGAATTTTCATAGCCGTGTCAAAGTCCGCGTCCTGCAGGCGGAGTTTCACATTTCGCGCCGGGAGATCAGGATCAAAAATAACCTTTATGCCGTAGGCGGCGGCCACTTGATCGTATGCACCTTGCAGAGTTGTTTGCAGGTGAAAGTCTCTCCTGGCTTTATCGGGTTTTAGCTGAGGCATGCCTTCGGGAGGTTCCTCGGGAGGAAGACCTTTTTCCTCGTCACGCATGGTCTGCAATTCTCTCAGGCGCTCGAGCAATACGTCGTTGGATGGATCGATGTGCAGGGCTATGGCGAGCTGTTGCGTGGCACCCGAAAGATTGCCCTCGACAGCCAATCTTTCCGCGCTATCCACGTAAGCATGAATCAGCTTGGAACGAAGCGCGGCCGCTTTTGCAACGATGGTGACGTCAAATGGAGCGTAGCGGACGGCTTCGTCGTAGGCGGCCAGTGCTGCTTCATTGGCCCCGGCCTGCTCCTCTTTTGCGCCCAGTTCTACGAGCTTTTTAGCACGCTTCGGATCTGGCTTGACCATGGCATGCGAGTCGTCGGATGCCGACTGCGGGTTTTGAGCAGGCAACGGCGGACAAGCCAGGAGCCAGGCAAGCAGAAGAGCAAGCAACGGTCGAGAGAGGCTACAGTACATATGAGTCGTTAGACGCAAGTCCCCATTCTACAGTGCGCTGGGGAAAAGAGCAGAGTGAGAGGGGTCCTTGACAGGGGAGAGGGGAGAAGGTAGGCTGGGATTGTAGTTGCAAACGATTTTCAACTGGAGTTCACGTGCTTTCCGCATTCCTGATTGCCCTGCGCGAGGGGGTTGAGGCCTCACTCGTCGTCGGCATTGTGCTGGTGTATCTCGCGCGAACGGGGCGAACCCATTTGTCTCGTTACGTTTGGGGCGGAGTGGCGGCGGCAGTGGCACTGAGTTTGGCGGTGGCGATTGCGCTGGAACGATTCAATATTAATGAGGATGGCTTCGAAGGATTGATGTACCTGGTGGCCGCATTTTTTGTGGTGACCATGATCTTGTGGATGAACAAGATCGCCAAACACCTGAAAAAAGAAATTGAAGACAAGGTGGAAAAGTATGCGGGGCGCGAAGGCTCGGCGGCGGGTTGGGGCATCGGGTTGTTTGTTTTCCTGATGGTGTTGCGCGAAGGAGCGGAACTGGCGCTGATCTTGCGCGCGGTGGAAATTTCCACGGAAGGGTTGCAGACGTGGATTGGCACGGTGGCGGGAATCGCGGCAGCGGTAGCAGTCGGATTATTTTTCTTTAAAGGTACGCTGAAGGTGCCGCTGCATCGATTCTTCGCAGTGACCAGCTCGATTTTGATTTTGGTGGCGATCCAGTTGGCAGTAACCGGGTTGCACGAATTGAGCGAAGCACGCTGGATTCCGTCGAGCAAAGCGGAAATGGCGATCCTGGGACCGATTGTCCGCAACGAATTGTTCTTTTTTATTTTTGTGTTTGGCGCTGTGGTGGTGATGATCTTCCGCGAATGGCAAAACGCATCGCATGCGAAGCCGCCGGCCGCGCCGCTGAATGACGCGGAACGCCGCTTGATGGAAGGGAAGAATCGGCGGCAGCGGCTGTGGATGATGGCCGCGGCCGTGGCCAGCCTGGGCGTGATTCTTGCGCTTACCGCGGACTTTATTTATGCGCAGGTGAACGCCGCGCCGCCGCAGGCCAGACCAGTGCAGACGATCGGCGACAAAGTGCGTATTCCCGTGGCTGAGGTGCAGGATGGGAACTTGCATCTGTTTACTCTGACCGCGAATGGCCAATCGATCCGTTTCATGGTCATCAAAAAGCCGAATGGCTACGGCACGGCGCTGGACGCCTGCCTGATTTGCGGCGCGGAAGGTTACCGGCAAGAGGGGCAGAACGTGATTTGCCGCCACTGCGCTTCAGCGATTTATATCCCGACAATCGGGCAAAAGGGCGGTTGCAATCCCATCGGGTTTCCTTCCGAGATCGACGGAGACGATATTGTGTTTGACGTGTCCTCTGTAACCAAGGCTGCGGAAGAAATTCCGCGATAGGAGAGATTTCCTTTCACACCCGGGAACATGTTCCTGCGACTCGTAGCCGACTCCTTCACGCGACGCCCCCGGCGCAAAATTCTTAGTATGGCGACCCTGGCGATGGGCATGGCTGTGGCCACGGCTGCGCTCAGCGTGTCTTTGGACGTGGGCGACCGGCTGGCGAAGGAATTTCGGAGCCTGGGCGCGAATTTGCTGGTGACGCCGCAGGCAGATTCGCTGCCGCTGGAAATTGGCGGGGTGGATTACCGGCCGGCGAATGCGGGAACGTACCTGCCGGAAGCGGACCTGGGGAAACTGAAGACAATTTTCTGGCGCTTCAACATTATGGCGTTTGCACCGATTTTAGAAACATCGGTGAAGGTAGGTAATTCTGCGTCCGTCCCGCTGACGTCAAGCTCTATTCCAACTACGGAAGTCAGAATCGTTGGTACCTGGGCGCAGCACGAAGTTCCCATTCCTGACGGCTCCACTTATGTTACGGGGATTGAAAAGACTAACCCATGGTGGCACGTGGAAGGCCGTTGGTTTGGTGACAATGCGGCGGAGTGCATAGTCGGGTCGAAGTTGGCAAAGCGCCTTGGCGTATCTGTCGGCAGCGAATTGATGCTATTTCAACCGGTTAACGCAGATGTAGATGCATCCAACAAACATCTCAAGGTTGTCGGCCTGCTTGAAACCGGAAGCGATGAGGATGAGGAAATTGTCGCGCCATTGTCTTTAGTTCAATCGTTGGCTGGAAAGCCGGGGATGTACCGGCGGCTGTATGTGAGCGCGCTGACGAAGCCGGAAGATGCCTTTGCGCGCAAAGATCCGAAGACGATGACGCCGGCGGAATTCGATCAGTGGTATTGCACTCCGTACATTTCCTCGATGGCGCTGCAGATCAGCGAAGAATTGAAAGGCACGGATGTGCGAGTGATCCGGCGCGTGGCGGAGGGCGAAGGCAACGTGCTGACGCATGTGCGCACGCTGCTGTGGCTGGTTACATTTGCGGCGCTGCTGGCGGCGGTGCTAGCAGTTGGAGCTTCCGCGGCGGCTTCGGTGATCGAACGGCGAACGGAAATCGGCTTGATGAAGGCGCTTGGAGCGAATTCGGGATTGGTGGGGGTGCTGCTGGCTGCGGAACAGTTGCTGCTCGCCTTTGTGGGCGGCGGCATCGGGTACGCGGTGGGCATTGTGCTGGCGCGCGTGCTGGGCGAGCGAATTTTCGGGTTCACACCAGAGCCGAAGCTATTTGTGCTGCTGATCATTCTTGGGCTGGCGGCGCTGATCACGCTACTTGGCAGCGCGTTTCCGTTGCGCCAGGCCTCGCGCTATGATCCCGCGCCGATCCTGCGAGGCGAATGATGGGTAGCTTCTCAATGTTCTGGCGCATTGAACGCAGGCTGCTCACAACGAATTACGGGAGATTGTTCGTGATCCTGCTGGCGCTGGGCGCGGGCGCGGCGGTTACCAGTGCGCTGTTGAATCTGCAGATGGATGCGAAGAAGCGGTTGACCACGGAATTTCGGGCGCTGGGAGCGAATGTGATCATTACACCGCGCCAAGTGGCCAATGAGAACACGGCTGGCGCCACTCTCGACCAGGGCTTGCTGACGCAGCTTCCGACGGAATATGAAGGCAAGGCCGTGCCTGCCGTCGGATTCCTTTATGTGATCGGAGAAGTGGCGAAAGCGGGAAACGTTCATTTTGAGCCGGCGGTGATTGCAGGCACATCAGGACGAGGATTGACGAAAATTCGGCCGGGGCGGCGTACGGAATACTCGGCAAATCTTGAGAACGATGCGGACGCGTGTGAAGTTGGCGCAAAAGCTGCGGCGCTGTTCCGGGTGCACGTTGCAGACGCTTTGCAACTGCGGAATCAAGGGAGAATGGCGTCGTGCAAAGTGTTTGCGGTAGTTGCCACGGGTGGCGCGGAGGACGCGCAGGTGTTCGTGAAGCTGAAAACTGCTCAGGAGCTGGCCGATCTCGCGGAACGCCTTAGCCTGATTCAGCTCAGCGTGAACGCTACGCCGGATTCCGTGAAGTCTTTTATCTCCGCGCTGGGTGAGAGACTGCCCGGTGCCAGCGTCAGCGGCATCAAGCAGTTTGCGGAAGCGGAAGGGCGGATTTACGGCCGGATCAGCGGGCTGCTGACTTCGACGGTTCTGCTCGTGCTGTTGCTGACTTCGCTGTGCGTAATGGCGGGGATGAGCAACGTGGCCGTGGAGCGCAAGAATGATGTGGGCTTGATGAAGGCGATTGGCGGATCAATTAGCCGGGTGGTGCGGCTGTTCCTGACGGAAGCGATTCTGCTGGGCATCGGCGGAGGGCTCATTGGTTCCGCGGTGGGCATCGTGGTTTCCATATGGCTGGGAAAAGCGGTGTTCGGCGTGGCCGCGGAGCCGCGGTGGATTGTGTATCCATTGTCTGTCACGCTGACGGTGCTCGTTTCCATTGCCAGTGCATTTCCGTTGCGGCGGCTGGCCAGCATTCGACCGGCATCTGTGTTTCGAGGTGAAGAGTGACGGTCCAGGTCAAAATCGATTCGTTGGTGAAGGATTACGGAACACTGCGCGCGCTGAACGGCATTTCGATGAGCATTCAAGCCGGCGAGTGGGTGGCCTTGATGGGGCCATCGGGTTCCGGCAAAACGACTCTCATTAATATTTTGGGCGGCTTGGACACGCTGACGTCGGGACACGTGGTGGTCGATGGTGTGGACCTGGCGGATTTGAGCGAGAACGACCTGGTGCGGTATCGCGCGGAAAAAGTTGGCTTCGTGTTCCAGCAGTTTCACCTTGTGCCATACCTGAACGCGCTGGAAAATGTGATGCTGGCGCAATATTTTCACAGCGTGACCGATGAAGGGCAGGCGGCGGAAGCATTGAAGCGTGTGGGACTGGGACACCGGCTGACGCACTTGCCATCGCAGCTTTCGGGTGGGGAGCAGCAGCGCGTGGCGATTGCGCGGGCGTTGATCAACCAGCCGAAAATGATTCTCGCCGATGAGCCGACGGGCAACCTGGACGAAGCGAATGAGGAAATCGTAATTGCGTTGTTCCGCGAGCTGCACAGCGCCGGCCACACGATCCTGATGGTGACACACGATCCGGAAATCGCACAGCAGGCGGATCGCAAGATCGAGCTGGCACACGGGCACTTGGCCATCGACCAACGCATATCGATGGATGATGGTATCCACTTCGATCATTTGCTGGAGCAAATATGGGTTTGCGGAGAGGAAGGAAACCGCGCGGACCTGGAGCATATTCGCACACCTGGAGGCGTCGATCCTGTGCGGACAATCGCGCGGATGGAAGATTTGCGTCTGATCCAGGTTCGGGAAGATCGCGAAGTGCAGCTGACGGATCGCGGGAAGAGCCGCGCGCGCGATGTGGTGCGGCGCCACCGGCTGGCAGAGCGGCTGTTCAAGGATACTTTCCGAATCGACGAGCACGAGGCTCACACGCAAGCCTGCAAATTCGAACACATCATCAGCCCGGAACTCGACGAGCGCATCTGCAGCTTTCTGGGGCATCCGAAAACGTGTCCGCATGGAAACCCGATCCCGCCAGGCGATTGCTGCAATCATAAGAACAAGGAATCCTGATTTTGCTGTTCGCACGCCGGACATAAATCGTATTGGAGTATTTTGATAACTGAATTTATCCGATCATGCCGACACCCATCGATCCGCGAAAAAAACCGAAGGAAGTGAAAGTTCATGTGAAGACGGGAGCTGGTGTGGACATCGTGTGGATGGATGGTCACTCAAGCCACTTCGATTTTCCTTTTCTGCGGGATCATTGCCCATGCGCAACTTGCAACGATGAACGTGACAAAAAGGAATCGATGGGCGGCGGAGTCAGTCTTACGCCGTCGCCCCTCCTGCCGATGTACAAGCCCAAGGCGCGGGCGCAAGCAGCCACGCAGGTGGGAAATTACGCCATCCAGATCAGTTTCAGTGATGGCCATTCCACGGGGATTTTCAGTTACGATTACTTGCGCACGCTGTGCCCGTGCGGAGAATGCGCCAAGGCGTTTCGCTCGGCGTCAACCCCTTCCGGTGTCTGATCTGGAACATAGAACTTGCTAAGTTTAGAATTCCTCAAACGCGACGGATTCTATAGGTTAAAAACGCTTAGATTCGGGCGTTAACTGGACTTGCCATGGGAAAAATGCGAGCATTGGTTCCTGCAGGTCTAATTACCCATAAATGAGCGGCTCTCCACAAAACCCGGCTGTCCCGGGCAGCCAAGGGAACGGAATTCCACGCGTTCTCGTCGCGACTACCGCCCTTCTAAGTTTCATTTCCTTCTGGCGCGCCGCGGCCATCGTGCTGAACGATCTCGCTTCGTCCGCGTATTACGCCGGCGGTGAAGCAGAAGCCTACATCGGCAAGGCGGCGCCCTGGTTCATCCTGGGCATCATGTTGTTTTCCTACGCGGTGCGCGCGATTTACGTGGAAAGCTGCAGCATGTTTGTGCGCGGCGGTGTTTACCGAGTGGTTAAAGAGGCGATGGGGGGAACGCTGGCCAAGTTCAGCGTTTCCGCGCTGATGTTTGACTACATCCTGACCGGCCCGATCAGCGGCGTGTCCGCGGGCCAGTACATCGTTGGGCTGATTAACGAAACCAGCGATTACATTAAGCTCGGCCTGCACGTTTCGCCCAATTTTGGCGCCGCGTTCTTTGCGATTCTGTGTACCGCCTATTTCTGGTGGTATAACGTCAAAGGCGTCCACGAATCCAGCCAAAAAGCGATGCGCATCATGCAGGTGACTACTGTGATGGTCGTGATCCTGATCGGCTGGTGCATCTATACGGTTCTGTTGCGCCATCCCGCGTTGCCGCCTTTTCCGCATCCACGCAATCTGAAGCTGGAGCCCAACGCCATGGGCTGGCTCTATGGAGTACACTTCGCGCATTTTGCGGGACTGATTGCGATCTTTGTGGGCTTGGGACATTCCGTGCTGGCGATGAGCGGCGAAGAATCGCTGGCGCAGGTGTACCGTGAAATCGAGCATCCCAAACTGCCAAACTTGAAGAAAACCGGACTGGTCATTTTTATTTACAGTCTGGTGTTCACCTCGCTTGTGTCTTTTTTCGCCGTAATGATCATTCCAGACCAGCAGCGGCAGAACTTCCTGGAAAACCTGATTGGCGGGCTGGCCATGAACCTGGAAGGCCCGTTTATTTTGCGACTGGTTTTTCATGGATTTGTGGTGGTTGTGGGCACGCTGATTCTGGCCGGCGCAGTGAATACGGCGATTGTCGGCTCGAACGGAGTGCTCAACCGCGTTTCCGAAGACGGGGTGCTGTCGAGCTGGTTCCGGCAACCGCACCGGAAATTCGGGACCTCCTACCGGATTATTAACATCATCGCCGCGCTGCAAATTGTGACCATCATTATCAGCCGGGGCGATGTGACGTTTCTTGCGAACCTGTACGCATTCGGCGTGATCTGGAGCTTCGCGATGAAGGGCATGGCGGTGCTGGTGCTGCGGTACACGCATCCCGGGGATCGCGAATACCGCGTGCCGCTGAACTTCCATATTTTCGGCGTGGAAATTCCGCTGGGCCTGGGGCTGATCACGTTGACGCTGTTCGGCATCGCGGTGGTCAATTTGTTCACCAAGAAAGACGCCACCATCGCGGGCGGGATTTTCTCTGTTGGCCTGTTCATTATCTTTACGATTTCCGAGAAAATTACGCGGCGCGGCCAGACCACCGGACATCACGAGGAAATGGATCAATTCCACCTGGCGATGGAAAGCGAGCTTACGCCCGAAGCGGTGGGCGCGCGCCCAGGGAATATCCTGGTGCCGGTCAGCAATATTCATGCTTTGTATCATCTGGGGAGCGTGCTGGACCGGGTGAAGCCGGGGAGGCGGGACGTGGTGGTGCTGCACGTGCGTTTGTTGCGACGATCGGCGTCCGCGGAATACGACCTGGACGCCGAACAACTTTTCGGCAGCATCGAGCAGCAGTTGTTTACCCAGGCGCTGTCGATGGCGGAAAAACGCGGGAAGAGCATCCGGCTGGCGATTGTGGCCGCCAGCGATTTGTGGGACGGCATATTGCGAGCCGCAACCGCGCTGCAATCCAGCACTATTGTGCTTGGCCATTCGCCGAAGGAGCCTACGGAAGAGCAGGCGCGGCATATTGGGGATGCCTGGGAGAAGCTGGGCGATCCGAAGCCTCAATTCAACCTGGAAATTCATCTGCAGAATGGGGATAAGGTTTATAAGGTACTCGGGCCACATGCGCCGAACCTCACAGCAAATGAAGTGAACCTGATTCACCGGCTGTGGTTGCGGTTTAACGAGACGATCGCGCCGCTGGAATTGCATCACCACGATGTGGTTCACTTTGCGCTTGAGGAAGTGCAGAAGGAACTGGAAGAAGGCCAGGAAGAAGCGCTGATGGCGCGGCTGCGCGCACACGTGGAAGCCAACCTGAAAAAGAAACCGGACAAAACATAAGGGCCAGGAAATCCTTACGCCTCAGACAAGCTTTCATGAAAAAAGGGCGGTGCGCCCTTTGTCTTCATATTTGAGTGAGGAAGCGAGGGCCTAGAGGACGCTGGTGCAGTGTCCGCACTTCTTGGCGGCAACCGGAATCTGCATTTCGCATTGCGGGCACGGCCTGGTGGTTACGGGGACGGGTGGCTTGGGCAACCACTTGTTTACCCCCCGGACCAGCACGAAAATCGCAAACGCTACGATCAGGAAATTGATGATGGTGTTAAGGAAATTTCCGTAATTCAGCGTGGGAGCGCCGGCGGCCTTTGCCGCCACAAGTGTGTCGTAATGCGTCTCGCTCAGATTGATAAAGAGATTGGAGAAATCCACTCGCCCGATGAGGCGCCCAAGCGGAGGCATCAACACATCATCGACGAGCGAGGAAACCACCTTGCCAAACGCCGCGCCGATGATGACGCCGACGGCCAAATCCAAGACGCTTCCGCGCATTGCAAATTCTTTGAATTCTTTGAGCACTAGTCTTCTCCTTGCCGAGGTGTTGAACGTACACGTCTGGCCTTGGGCGGGAAGACGAGCCAGGAGCGATTGAGATTGGCAGGATTATAGCCGAAGAACGCTCAGCGCTGCCTCAAAATTAAGAGGGAGCCAACGAAGCCGCGAACGATCAGGACGAGGCCGCAGATGGCAAGAAATTTGCCAACCCAGCCAAAGGGCACGCGGCCAATCGACAACATCAGGAGGCCGAGCAGAATCATGGAGCCGCCTTGGTTCCACTTCTGCCAGCGCTCCTTCCACGGGCCTGGCTTGGCGAGAGCCACGGCTCCCCAACCGATCACGCCGATGCTGACAGCCAACCAGGAGACGCTGCGGGGATTGAAGTTGATTTGTTGGTGCAGACCGAGCCAAACCACGAGCACACCAAGAAGCACGAAAATAAGCTCGACCGTGAATTGGGTGAGCCGGGCAGGCGAGAACATGGCGTCCTGAAAGTTACGCGACCCGTTCGATGCGAACTTTCATGGTCACGGGGACGCGGGGCTTGTCCATGCTGTCCCGCGGGGTTTTAGAAATTTTGTCGGCGATGTCCTGGCCTTCCACGACTTCGCCAAAAATCGTGTGGCGATTATCGAGATGAGGCGTGGGAGCGACAGTGATGAAAAACTGGCTGCCGTTGGTGTTCGGACCTGCATTAGCCATGGAAAGCTTACCCGCTTTCGAATGCTTAAGCGAAGGATGAAACTCATCCGAGAAGGAATAGCCTGGCCCGCCGCGGCCATCGCCTTGCGGGCATCCACCTTGAATCATGAATTGCGGAATCACGCGATGAAAGGTCAAGCCATCATAGTAATTGCGCTTTTCCTTCTTGCCGGTCATCGCATTCGTGAATTCCTTGGTGCCTTCGGCGAGGCCGATAAAATTCTCGACGGTCTTGGGAGCTTCCTTATCAAACAATTTCACGACGATGTTGCCGAGGGAAGTTTCAAAAATGGCGTAGGTGCCGGCCGGTCGTGTCATGTGTTCTCCTTCTGGGCTGTTTTTATCCTACACGAGGGCGCAGCGTTCGGCCAATCCGGGCGCTACCAACCTTTTTGTTTGCGCAGTTCGGTGACGTGCGCGGTGTGATGATTGCCGTGCCAGGCGTAGAGAAACAGCATCCAATCCAAGCTGCGCACGCCGTGTTCGGGATGACGGAAGGTACGCGCAAATTCGTCGGGTTTTACGGATTGCAGCAGGCTGACCCAACGTTCATGCAATGGCTCGAGAAGTCTGAGCGACACTTCCACCGGCGCGTGCGCGGCGTCCTCGAGTTTGGCCCAGGCTGCCTCCTCGTAGGGTTTGATAGTGGGCTCGGTTTCCGTGAGGGCCAGGCGCCAGCGAATGTAAGCGTTCATGTGGCTGTCGGCGAGGTGATGAACCACCTGGCGCACAGTCCAGCCTCCCTCGCGATAGGGAGTTTCGAGTTGCGCGTCGGTAAGGCCAGTGACGGCGGCGCGCATCTTCTGCGGGGCCGCGGCTATTTCGCGGATGGCTTCGGCGCGCTTTGCGGGAGAAACATCGGACGGCATTTGATATTTCCCGACAGGATAACGTGGGTCCATGCTTGGCTCCTTCTGAAACATTTTACGTTACGAGCCAGCAGCTTAGACGGGTCATGCGATGGCTTCCATATCCAAATTGGCTTTGCCGCCATAAGTTTCTGCTACAGGTGCGTCACGTCAACGTTTTCAGAGGGATGCTACAATGGTCGTTCGCTCTGTACCGCAAAGACTTACCAGTGAATCTAATGCCTGGAGTGCAACTGCATGTATAACGTGACGATTATCGGGAGTGGGTGCGCCGGCTTGACGGCGGCGATCTACGCTGCCCGCGCTGACCTGAAACCGCTGGTTCTGGAAGGCCATGAACCGGGCGGCCAGCTTTCCTTGACGACGCACGTCGAGAATTATCCCGGCTTTCCTGATGGAATCATGGGTCCGGAATTGATTGAAAACATGCGCAAGCAGGCGGCGAGGTTTGGCACGGAGTTCAAAGCCGGAACAGTGAACGAAGTCGATCTGACGCAGCGCCCGTTCAAGATCATCGCGGGGAAAGATGTGTACGAAACACGCGCGTTGATCGTTGCCGCGGGCGCTTCGGCGCGACTGCTTGGTTTGAAAGGCGAAAAGGAATTGATCGGCCGGGGAGTTTCCACCTGCGCGACGTGCGACGGATATTTCTTTCGCAGCAAGCCGATCGCGGTGGTCGGCGGCGGCGATACGGCGATGGAGGAAGCGAACTTCCTTACGCGGCACGCGAGCAAGGTGTATTTAATTCACCGGCGAGATGAGTTTCGGGCGTCCAAAATCATGATTGACCGCGCCAAGGCCAACCCCAAGGTGGAATTCGTGACGCCATACGTTGTGGAAGACTTCGTGGCGCCGGGCGGACTGGTCAGCGGCATACGGGTTCAACAAGTGACGACCGGCGAAAAAAGGGAACTGCCTGTCGACGGCATATTCATCGCCATCGGCCATGATCCCAATAGCATAATTTTCCGCGGGAAACTGGAGATGGACGAGAACGGCTACCTGATTCCGCGCCATGGAAGCCTGACGAGCGTGCCGGGTGTGTTTATTGCTGGCGATGTGCAGGATCACCGTTACCGGCAGGCCGTTACCGCGGCGGGTTCTGGTTGCATGGCCGCACTGGACGCGGAAAAGTTCCTTGCTGAACACAAAGACTAGCGCCGCACTAGCCTCTCCAGTTGGCTACGGGCATAATTGACTTGTACATGCTGCGTTCGACACTTCTGAAGCTTTCCGAAAGCAAAGGATTCGCCCACTGGGTCACCACCAACGGCACCACGCGCCGGATGTCTCATCGATTTGTGGCCGGAGAAACGCTGGATGAAGCGGTTCAGGCGGCCCGCGAATGTAATGATGCGGGAATGCTGGTTACGCTGGATTGCCTGGGCGAAAATGTTTCCACGCCGGCCGATGCGCAAAAAGCCCGTGACGCGTATTTTGGAATTTACGACCGCATTGCGAAGGAAAATCTGAAAGCCAACGTTTCCTGCAAGCTCACGCAGTTGGGACTGGATCTTTCAGTGGAATTTTGCGAGGGGCTGGTATTGTCCATCGCGGAGCGGGCGGCGGCGCTGGACAGTTTCCTGCGCATCGACATGGAAAGCTCGATTTACACGCAACGCACGGTTGAACTGGTGAAGCGGGTGCGCGCACAAACGCCCTGTGTTGGCGCGGTGATTCAGGCTTACCTGTATCGCAGCGAAAGCGATATTCACGACCTGCTGTCGTATGGCTGCCGCATCCGGCTGTGCAAGGGGGCGTACAAGGAATCCGAGGAAGTGGCGTTTGCACGCAAGCAGGACGTCGATAACAACTATGTGAAGTTGATGCGCCTGCTGCTGCCGAGCGGCTTCTATCACGCGATTGCGACGCACGACCCGCGGATGATCGCGGAAACGATTCGTTGCGCCGCGGAAAAGCAAATCTCCAAGGACGATTTCGAGTTTCAGATGTTGTATGGCGTGCGCACCGACCTGCAGCGCAAACTGGTACGTGATGGTTACCGCGTGCGCGTCTACGTGCCATTCGGGCAGGAGTGGTTCCCTTATTTCATGCGCCGGCTTGCCGAGCGCCCGGCCAATCTCGGGTTCTTTGCGCGGAACTTCTTTCGCTCGTAGCTGTAGCCCGAACGTCTTTCATCGTCTCTTTCAAGCGCTCTTGCCCGGTTGAGAATCTAGACGGTCCCACGTAAAATGATGGCAGGTGCTTGCGACCTGGCAGTGGAGGGGTATCTTTAAACGCTGGCGGTGACAAGCCGTTGTTCGATCCCGGTTCGCTGCTTATCCAAAGGAGATTCTGAATGGCTTACGTAATTGCCGAGCCCTGCATCAACACCAAGGATACCGCTTGCGTTGATGTGTGTCCGGTGGACTGCATCCACCCACGCAAGGATGAACCGGCTTTCCAGACCGAGACCATGCTGTACATCAGCCCCGTGGAATGCATCGATTGTGGCGCCTGTGTTCCGGTTTGTCCGGTGACTGCGATCTTCGCGCTGGAAGACTTGCCGGAAAAATGGCAGAAATTCACGGCGATGAACGCAGAGTGGTACGAGAAGAAGTAATCCTGGCGCGGCCATTTGCCGCGTGCGATTTTCTTGTGGCGCTGCGATATCGTCGCGGCGCCATTTTTGTTCCAGGCTGCCTTTTTCAGCGAGCGCTCATCCAATCGGCTAAGTTTAATTCGATCCAATAGGAGTCACGTTTGCGCCCTTTCCGATTTCTTTGCCTTGCGATGGTGAGCCTTGCACTTCTTTCTCACGCAGTTTCCCTGGCGGCGCAACAGCGTCCGCTGCAAGGCACGTTTACGGGGACGCTGGAGGCCGGCGAAGCCGAGTTGCACGTGGTGCTGCATCTTTCCCGGAACACACAGGGCGTGCTGAATGCAACGCTCGATAGCCTGGATCAGGCGGTGTTTGGCATCGAGGCGAGTTCGGTTGTACTTGATTCGGGAATTCTGAAGTTTGAGGTTCGCCGGTTGGGCATCTACTTTGAGGGCAAGGTGTCTGGCGACCAGAAAACCATTGATGGAGAGTGGCGGCAGGGAAGCGCTTCGTTGCCGCTGGTGTTTCAGATCGAGCCCGCATCGCACAAACCAGAAGACGCGAAATTTTCCGTTGAGGGGCTGTGGCAGGGAGCGCTGGAAACAAATGGCCTACGGCTGCGATTGCAATTGCACGTAACGCACGATCAGAAAGGCGAGTTGATCGCCGCTCTGGATAGCCTGGATCAGTTCGTGAGTGGACTGCCGGCCGCGAAAGTTTCGCAGAAAGACAATTCCTTCCACTTTGAAATTCCGTCTCTGGAAAGTACGTATGACGGAACGTTGGACGTAACCAAGAGCAGCATCACCGGAGAATGGTCGCAGAGCGAGATCAAGCAGAAGCTGGAATTCAAACGCTCCGACCAGCCGCTCGAACTGCGCAGGCCGCAGACTCCGGTGAAGCCGTATCCTTATGTCGAGGAGCAGGTTACGTTTTCCAATGCGACGGCGGGCGTTAGCCTTTCCGGCACGCTTACGCTGCCCAAGGGGACCGGACCTTTTTCGGCGGCGGTGCTGATTGCCGGCTCTGGTCCCGAAGATCGCGACGGCACGATTGCGAATCACAAGCCGTTTCTGGTGTTGTCCGATTATCTGACGCGAAAAGGAATCGCCGTTTTGCGTTACGACAAACGCGGCATTGGCCAGTCCACGGGGTCGGCCGACATGGCCACGACGATGGATCTGGCCGGAGACGCGCAATGCGCCATCGCGTACCTGAAAACCCGGAAGGACATCGATCCCGCGAGAATCGGCCTGATCGGCCATAGCGAGGGCGCCATGATCGCTCCGACGATTGCGGCAAGCTCCCCCGACTTGCCCTGGGTTGTTTTGCTGGCTGCTCCCGCGACGAAGGGAGAAGATACTCTACTGAATCAATCCGACCTGATTGCTCGCGCGGGCGGCCTGAGCGATGCGCAGGTTCTTTCCAGCCTCAACTTCGACAAACAGGCATACGATTTGGTGCTGACGGAGCAGGATTCGACAGTGGTAGGGCAAAAGCTAAAAGCGCTTGTGAAGGAAAGTGGCCTGGATGCCTCACTGCCTCCCGCAGCGCTGGAGGCACAGTTGCATATGATGACTTCACCGTGGTTCCGCTACTTTTTGGCGTACGACCCGTTGCCGGAATTGAAGAAGACGAAGTGCCCGGTGCTGGCGATATATGGCACGAAGGATCTTCAGGTTCCGCCGAAAATCAATCTGCCGATGGTCCAGAAAGCCTTTGCCGATGGGGGAAATAGTCACGCAGAGGTGAAGCAGTTGCCCGACCTCAATCATCTTTTCCAGCACGCGTACACGGGATCTCCCACGGAATATGCGGCCATCGACGAGACGTTTTCCCCTGACGCACTGCAGATGATCGGGGAGTGGGTGACAGCTCGTACCAAGGGGAAATAGGGCTCTTTGCCGACATTTGGGTATGTGGCAATGTGAGCCGAGGCGTTGCGTTTGCTTGCGCCTCTCGGGGTATTATGGAACGTGAGCCTGATGCCCCAGCCAGATTCGTCCTTCCATGTTGTTTTGATCATGCATGCTCACCAGCCTTGCGGCAATTTTCAGCACGTGTTTGAAGAGAGTTACCAGAACTCCTACAATGCTTTTCTTTCTCTGATCGAAAAACATCCCCAGATTCGAGTGGCGCTGCACTATTCGGGGCCGCTACTTTTGTGGATCGAGAAAAATCATCCGGAATACTTCATGCGCCTGCGCGCGCTGGTGGCGTCTGGCCAGGTGGAGCTCATCGGCGGCGGTTTTTACGAGCCCATCCTGATTTCCATTCCGGAGGCGGATCGCTATGAACAGATCACGCGGCTTGCGGACTACATCGAAAAGCATTTTGGAAAACGTCCAACGGGTGCGTGGCTGGCCGAGCGAGTTTGGGAGCCGCAACTTCCTTCTTCACTGGCCAGCGCTAACGTGGCTTACACGCTGGTGGACGATCTTCCGTTTCTGGCCGCGGGCTTCGAGCCTCAGGAACTGTTTGGTCCGTACATCGCGGAAGATTGCGGTAAATCGGTGTGGCTGTTCCCCGGGCTGAAGGAAC
This sequence comes from Candidatus Acidiferrales bacterium, assembly GCA_963709705.1. GTDB lineage: Bacteria > Acidobacteriota > Terriglobia > Acidiferrales > UBA7541 > Acidiferrum. The sequence continues at coordinate 1,342,322 of CAVPXU010000005.1, read as the reverse complement.
TGCGCTATCTGATTCCGTTCCGCAAGGTGGAAGAATGCATCGCGTATTTCAAGGAAGCCGCGAGATTGCATCCCGGTGGAGTGGCGGCGTTCGGCGACGACATGGAGAAATTTGGCGTCTGGCCGGGCACGTTCAAGCATTGCTACACCGATGGCTGGCTGGCGGAATTTTTCACCGCGCTGGGAGCAAACGCTGAATGGCTGAAGACGGTTACGCCGAGAGAATGCATTGCTTCGCATGTTCCGTTGGGCCGCGCCGATTTACCGACGGCTTCCTATGCGGAAATGATGGAATGGGTGCTACCTACCGGCACCCGTCAGCGTTATTACGCGCTGAACAAGGAATTTTCTTGCCGGCCGGATCTGCTGGCATTTCTTCGAGGCGGCGGATGGCGGGGATTTTTCCGGAAATATCCGGAAGCCAATCTCCTTCACAAAAAGATGCTACGCGTTTCCGCATGCGTCGCCGCGGTGCCACCACGACGCTCCAGTCCGGAGCACGGCGCGCATCTACAGGAAGCGCGCGATCAGCTTTTGCGAGGGCAAGGGAACGATGCGTATTGGCACGGGGTGTTCGGCGGATTGTATGCACCGCATTTGCGCACGGAGCTCTGGCGCAACCTGGTGCGCGCAGAAACGCTGGTGGACCAGCTAACCCCGGGCAATTCGCTGCCGCGTGTGGAATTCCTCGATTATGACGCGGACGGAGATTCGGAATTGCTGTTCAGCTCTCCGGAGTATCAGGCATTGTTGAAACCCGCCGATGGCGCCACGCTTGCCGCGTTTGATTTTCGTCCTTGTGGTGCAACGGTGATCAATTCGCTGCAAAGGCGGCCGGAGGCTTATCATTCGCGGCTACGCGAAGCTGCCTCTTCCGCCCCGAGCTACAATGGGGCGGTATCCATTCACGACCAGGTCCGCGTAAAAGAGCGGAATCTGGAGCGCTATCTGCGCTACGACCGTTTTGCACGGCACTCTTTCCGTTTGCTGTTCTTTGATCCGTCGCGAACTTTCGGTGACTACGAAACATTGCAGCTGAATGAATTGAGTGGACCGGCGGCAGGCGATTTCGAGATTCGCCATTCCTCGGCCAATTATGCCGACCTGGTGTTTGAGACGACGCTGCCGGAGTTTGCCGCGGACCGCGCGAATCCACCGCGCCTGGTATTGACCAAACATTTCCTGTTCGGGCCTGCTCCGCAGGGATGCGAGGTTTGTTGCGACGTTTCGTTCACGATTTCGGCCCCTCTGAGCGCGCCGGTTCGCTTTGGCATGGAGTCCATCATCAATCTTCTTGCGCCCACGGATTCCGATCGATTTTTCGAAACTCCGAATGGCCACCAAAGTCTGCGGTTCACGGGGGCGCTGCCCGGTCCGCTTTTGCGCATGGAAGATGGATGGCAGCGGTTAAGGCTGACGCTGCATGCGCCGGCGAGCGAAGAATTCTGGATCGCTCCGATCGATACGGTTTCGGAATCGGAAGGCGGGTTCGAGCGCGTGTACCAAGGATCGCAGATTCTGGCCCTGTGGCGGCCGGATCTCACGAAGAAAACATCCTTCTCCGCACGATTGATGTGGCGGATCGAGTGTTTCTAGCTGGCGCAAGAAACGGGGGCTGACAACTGTAGGCGCCAGTTTGTGATTCTGCCAGCGTTCTTAAGACTTGATACCGAGCATTTCCTTCAGCTTAGCGAGCAACTCTTTCACATTTGAGGCTTTGTTTATCGCATCGCCCAGTTTCCCCTGGGAGGCCTCCGAGACCGCATCGGACCAGCGCTGCTTCAGTTGATCGTATTGCGCTTTAGCGTCCGCCAGCATGTCTTTATCCATTCCCGCGGGCATGTGCGCGCCATGCGAATATGCGTTCAACCTATTTTTCACTTCATCCAGGGACTTCGGCAGTGCGGCGCTCAGATCCGCCCACTGCTTGGTCCATTCGTCCCTCTTCGCGGCTGCCGCCACAGCCAGATCTCGCGCTTTGTTTGCCGCGTCTTTTGCGGACGACAATGCCGCGGGGTAATCACCCTTGGCAAGGGCAACCTTTGCGTTCTGTATCGTGGCTTGTGCGGCTTGCAATTGATCCGGAAGGTATTTCGCAGCTTCCGCCTGAGCGGCGTTCAGTGCGGATTGCGCGGCATTGATCGCTGCTTGCGTCGCATCTTTCTGCGCAGTTCCGCAACCGGCCGCCAACGATGCGATTGAGAGCAGGCCACAATAAATCCACTTTATCTTCCAGGCCATCTCTTTTTCCTTTCCGGAGTGCGCTTCAAGCTGGGCGGTACTTGAGCAGGAGTCTACATGGCAAGGGGAACTGTACTCGACTGTAAGAACATCTGACAAGCGTTGAGCCGCAAGATTCCGTCGCCGAATAGAAATGAACGAACACCGTTTTTGGATTCGGTCGCTCCGCTGTATGCTTTTTCTTCTATGCTTGAATGGCTTTCTCGCTTTGCTAAATCTGTTTGGTGCATTGCGCTTGCCGCTCTGATCCTGCGCGTGGCGTATTTCCTATATATGGCGTACCTGATTCCCCCGGCTGTGCTGGCGGTGGTGCCGTTTCAAAACGAAGTGGGCAATGTGGCTTCCGCGCTCGCCGAGGGACGTGGATTTTGCTGCCTGTTTCGTCAGGCAACCGGGCCCACAGCGTGGCTCTCTCCAGTATATCCGCTGCTGGTGGCATGCATTTTCAAGTTGTTTGGGACATTCACGCTGCGGTCTTTGTATGCGACCGTCTCTCTCAATTGCATTTTTTCAGGGCTGGCAACCGTTCCGTTGTTCTACGCGGCCAAACGTATTGCGGGAGTCACAACTGCTGTAGTCGCGGGCTGGATCTGGGCGATTTTCCCGGCGGGGATCGTGCTGCCTTTCCAGTGGATTTGGGAGACATCACTCTCTGTGTTGCTGGCTGCTGCGCTTTTGTGGTGCACGATCAAGCTGAAGGATTCTTCGCGCCAGCGCGATTTTGCGTTGTATGGACTGCTGTGGGGAATCTCGTTGCTCACGAATCCCGCGCTCGGGGCGGTTCTGCCATTTCTGATTGGGTGGCTGCTCTATCAGCATCGAGGCAACCGCGTGTTGCAGCTGCGCTTGGGACTGATAACGCTTGGCATGATTTGTCTGGCTTGCCTGCCATGGACGATACGGAATTATGCGCAATTCCATCGTGTCATACCGCTTCGTTCCAATTTTCCGTCCGAGTTCTGGTCAGGGAACAACGAAATCTTCGACGAGCATTCCCGTCAAGTGAACCGCATTACGCGTTACGAGCAGGTGCACTTGTATGCCGAGCTTGGCGAAAACGAATTTCTTCGCGAAAAAATGGAAAAGGCGTTGGATTTTGTGCGTGCCCATCCGGCGCTCTACGCACGTCTTTTTGGGCAAAGAATCATCGCCACGTGGCTGGGCACGGAGTCTCCGTGGCAAGATTTCGTGCGAACCGATTCGAATCTCGCGCGATTCTTTCTGGCATGGAACGCAATCGCGCTGGTGGGCATCATCGCCGGCCTCGTGCGACTATATCTTCGAAGGCGTTCCTGCTTCCTTCCGGTTGCGTTTTTTCCACTCTTTTTTCCGCTTATTTTTTACATCGCGCACACCACGCTTCGTCACCGCCATCCGTGCGACCCGATTCTGGCGCTGTTGATAGCCGTTGGAATTGCAGGGACGCAAGCGCGTAACCAGCAAAATAGTGTAAAATCCGTGAATTCAGGTTCAGGCCGCCCTAATTGATTCGGGAGAAGTCTAAGCAGCCGCTATGCTAACCGGCTCGGAAACTCTCTATTTGTCTGCCACCACGCAATTGCTGCTGACCCTTTGCCTGGTAACCCTGTTATGGGCGTTATACGCGCGGTTGCAACGATTCGAATTCTTCCGAGCATGGGCCTGGGCGTGGACAGCATTCGCGGCCTACCTTTTGGTTGCGACGATCTCATTGCATCGCGGTCCCGCGTGGACGCTGCAAAAAGCCATCCTGATTTTTCTTCTGCTCGTCTTCGGATTTCTGCAGTCAGCGCTGCTGGTGTTAGGCGGCTTGAGCTGGCGAATCACCACGAAACCGTCGAAGCGATTGTTTTGGGCAGGACCGGCCCTTGCGCTGGGCGCCGCTGTAATTTGCTTTGTGCTGAGTTTCCAGTTCCGCGAGGCTCCTGTGCTCAGTTTTGCGGTGCGCAATGCGCCACGGACGATGGTCCAAGCTGGCGCACTTTTGTTTTGTTTCGTCGTTTTTTGGCGGGAATTTCGACGTAGTGGCTCCCACGCCGCGGCCATTACCGGAATATTCTGTTTCTCCTATGCCGTCGACCAGTTGCTGTATTGTTTGAGTTTCAGCGAGATGATCGTCTCCCACTGGAACCTACACTTTCCCATGCCGTTGCACGCGCTGGCGAATCTGGAATATATCGACCATTCCCGTCTGCTGGTTCTCGATCTCGCCGACACTTGCGGGATATGCCTTGGCATGATCCTGTTGCTGGTCGAACGTTACCAGAACACGGCGTCGGAACTGGAAGCCAGCGAAAAGCAGCGGCTTGGCCTTGCGGTCGACAACGCTTCCCTTCAATTTGAAATTCAAAACCGCAAGCAAGTGGAAGAAAGACTTCGCCGCAGCGAAGAATTCAGCCGGCAGGTAGTTCTCAACAGCCCGGTAGCTATGGTGGTATCCCGCGGGCCGTGGGAGTCGGTTGAATCCGTAAACGACAAATTCACCGGTTTGTTTGGATATTCGCAGGAAGAAATGCGCGCCGTGGCGGATTGGTGGCCGCTGGCTTATCCCGACCCCGAGTACCGCGAGTTCGTGAGAGTGAAATGGCAAGGGCTGATTGATACAGCGAATCAGGGGGGTGGGGGAAGCCTGGCTATGGAAGCGCGCGTGCGCTGCAAGGACGGGAGTTTTCGAGATATCGAATTTCATGTCTCGATGGTGAATGATCTCTACCTGGTCAGTTTTGTAGATCTCACCGAGCGAAACCGAGCGATGGAGGATTTGAAAGAGAGCGAGAGCCGCTATCGGGATCTGGTGGAGCACAGCGAAGATTTGCTAGGAACGCACCGGTTGGATGGCCAGATTCTGACTATCAACGAAGCTCCGTGCCGGCGCCTCGGCTATACGGTCGAGGAAGCAATGAAGATGAAGATTCAGGATCTGTTGTCGCCGCGATTCAGAAGGCTGTATCCGCACTTTGTGCAGCACGTCCTGGATACGGGGCACGCCAACGGGTTTATGACGGTAATGACGAGCAATGGCGAAGAGCGTATCTGGGATTACACGTCCACGTTGCGAAGCGAGGGAGTCTCCGAACCCGCCATTCGAGGGATGGCGCACGATGTAACGGATCGGTTTCGCGCGGAACAAGCGCTGCGCCACTCCGAAGCAAAGTTTTCCACTGCCTTCCGCGCGAGTCCGCATGCGATGGTCATCACCTCGTTGCGGGATGGCCGGTTCATTGACGTGAACGCCAGCTTCGAACGCCAGAGCGGTTACGACCGGGAAGAAGTGCTGGGCAAAACCCTTTTGGAAATCGGAATGTGGGTAGACAGCGCGGATTTCGCGGAAATCATGGCGGATTCGCTGAAGCGCAAGAAAGTCGTTGGTCGCAAAGCGCGGCTGCGCACGAAGTCCGGACGCATCGTGCATACGTTGTATTCGGTGGAAGTGATCGACATCGACGGCGAACCGTGCGCGCTGGTGGCGGGCGAAGACGTGACGGTACGCCTGGAGATCGAGCGCGCTTTGCGTGAGAGCGAAGGCAAGTTCCGCCTGGTGGCGGACACGGTAACCGCGGCGATCTGGCTGGTCCAGGAAAAGCAATTTATATATTTCAATCAGGAGTTTGAGCGGCTGACCGGCTATTCGAGAGAGGAACTTTTTTCGATGGATCCGTGGGATGTGGTCGATCCCAAGTTTCGGGGTGCGGATTTAGCGCACGCGCAGACGCGTTTTGCCGGTGAGAGCGTGCCTTCACGATGTCAATTGACGATCGTCACAAAAGGCGGAGAAAAACGCTGGCTGGATTTCTCCGCGGCGTTGACTGAGTTCAACGGCAAACCGGCGCTCCTGGCCTCCGCCCTGGACATAACGGCAACCAGGCGAGCGGAGCAAGAACTGAAAGAGCACGCCATGTACCTGGATGCGTTGATTGCGAATGTGCCGCTTGGGATCGTCATCAAAGATGAAAACCAGCTTGTACGCTTTTGCAATCCAGCGTTCGAGCAGATGTTTCTGTACGCCCAGGCCGAAATTCAGGGTAAGAATTTGGACGACCTAATTGCCCCTCACGACCACCATGAAGCGGCTCAGCTTTCAAGTGCGGTACAGGATGGCGGAGTGGTGCACACAACGGCGCGCCGGCGCCGGAAAAATGGCACATTTTTGGATGTGGAGCTTCACGGCGTTAAGATATTCTCCGGGAAATCCTTCGTCGGCGCCTTTGCGATCTATCAAGACATCACGGAACGCCGCAAGTCTGAAGAAAAACTAATCGCCATGCGCAACCGTCTGGCGCGGGCTCAGGAAGAGGAGCGCGCGCGGATTGCCCGCGATCTGCACGACGATACCGGGCAGCGTCTCGCACTGCTGAGCATCGATCTGGAGCAGTTGAAGCAGGTTTCCATGAAACTGAAAACTTCGCTGACCGATCAACTGGAAGCGTTGGTGAAGGCCGCCGGCGAAATTACTTCGGATGTGCACAATGTTTCGCGCCGGCTACACCCTTCGCAGGTGGAACTATTGGGTTTGGCCGCGGCCCTGTCCAATTTCTGCAAGGATTTTGCGGCGCGGAATGGGATGGAAATTGTGTTTGTCACAGCCGATCTGCCGCTGAGACCGCCGCAGGATGCCGCGCTATGTCTTTTCCGCGTTGCTCAGGAAGCGATCCGCAACGTGCAAAAGCACAGCGGTGCGACACGAGCGCTGGTGCAACTGGATGAAGTCGCGGGGTCCATGCGTCTGCGCGTCTCCGACCAGGGGTCTGGCTTCGATCAGGCTTCTCCCGATTTCGCACAGGGTCTGGGGCTTCTTAGCATGCAGGAGCGCCTGCACAGTCTGGAAGGCGAGTTGTTCGTTCATTCGCGTCACGGGGACGGCACGTGCATTGAGGCGTGCATTCCGCTTTCCGCGCCGGTTGTTTCAGGATAAGCAACGTACTACCAAACCTTGCAGACCTTTTCTGGCGGCTTGGTCATTGGTTGTCCGGCTTTGCAGGCGAAAGCCTTTGCGAATTCCGGCATGTTTACGACCACGCCGTTGATGCGATATTCGCCAGGCGAATGAGGGTCAGTCGCGGCGCGGACACGGAGTTCTTCGGCGCGGTCGTTTTCGCAGGCCCATTGGGCAAAGCCAACGAAGAAGCGTTGTTCGGGCGTGAGGCCGTCGCGGGGCTGCAGCGCTTGTCCTTTCGTGGCATCTTGCCAGGCCATGTACGCCAGGATTTCCCCGCCGAGGTCCGCCACATCTTCGCCCAGTGTGAGCTTGCTGTTGATGTGGATGTCGTCCACCACGATGTAGTCCGCGTATTGATCCTGCACGCATTTGGTGCGGGCATCGAATTTCTCGCGGTCGTCCTTGGTCCACCAATTCTTCAGGTTTCCTGTAGCGTCGTACTGGCTGCCCTCGTCGTCGAAGCCGTGGGTTAGTTCGTGGCCGATGGTGCCACCCGTGTTTCCGTAGTTGGGAGCGGCGTCCATTTTTGCGTCGTAGAGAGGAGGCTGCAGGACTCCGGCAGGGAAGTTGATGTCGTTCATCTGCGGGTTGTAATAGGCATTCACGGTTGGAGGGCTCATGTCCCACTCGCCATGGTCGACGGGCTTGCCGATTTTTTTGAAGTCACGATGGTGTTCGAACTCGGAAGCGCGGGCCATGTTGCCGGCAAAATCAGTACGGGAGATTTTAACGCTGCTGTAGTCTCGCCATTTGTCCGGATAGCCGATTTTATTGCGAATGCCATGAAGCTTGTTGAGGGCTTGTTGTTTGGTTTCCGGGCTCATCCAATCCAGTTGCTGAATGCGAATGGCCATAGAGTCTTCGATACGGCGCACCATGTCCAGAGTGCTTTGCTTCAGTTCGGGCGAAAAAACCTTGGCGACGTAGACCTGGCCGAGCGCTTCGCCCAGCTGGCGGTCGGTGTAACTGACGCAGCGCTTCCAACGCGGTTGTTGTACTTTGGCCCCGCGAAGGTATTGGCGGTAAAACGCGAAATTCTCGTCCACGAACCTGGAGGAGAGAAATGGGGAAGCGGAATCCACCACATGGAAGCGCAGGTAGGTTTTCCAATTGTCGAGCGGTTCGGATGCCAGTTTCGCATTCAGTTCCTTGAAGAAGTCTGGCGTGGCCACATTCATGATTTCAAATTGGGGATATTCCGCGGTGGCGTAGTAAGTTTTCCAGTCAAAGTTTGGCGCCAGCTCCGTCAGATCCGCGAACTTCATTTTGTGTTTCAATTTGTAGGGATCGCGACGATCCACGCGAGTCAGGGAAGCCTTTGCAAGCGCGGTTTCCAGTTGCATAACGGTGTCCGCATCTTTCTTGGCAGCGTCCGGAGTTTCCCCGATCAGTTCGAAGACTTTTTGCACGTGCTGGAGGTAACGCTCTCTTGTCTCCTTGGATTTCGCGTCTTCCTTGGTGTAGTAATCGCGGTCGGGGAGGCCAAGGCCGCCCTGATCGATTTCCGCAATCACTAGTTCGGAGTTGTCCGGATCTTGCGTTGACCCAGCGCCGAATAACACGGAACGGCCAAACGCCTGTTGCAAGCGGGCCGCCACCGGCGCGATTTCCTTCGCGGATTTCAGAGTTGCGATAGCCTCCAAATCGCCACTCACGGGAGTTATTCCTTGTTTTTCGGCGTTAACTTCATCCATGCATGCCGAGTAAAAATCTCCAATCTCACGAGTGACCGCATCGCGCTGGCCGCTGTCAGCCGAGGCCTGCTCCAAAATGCCTTTCAGAAAAACAAGGTTGTCCTGGTAAAGCTTTCCATAGACGGACCAGGAAGTCTGGTCCGGTGGTATCGGATTGTTCTGTTTCCATCCGCCGCAGGAGTATTGATAGAAATTCACGCATGGGTCGGCGGTCTTGTCCATGGAGGCAAGATCAAGGCTGGGAGTGTAGGGCAAGATTGGTTGCGGCGTGGCGGCGGGCGCCTGCGCGAAGACGGGTCCGGCAATCACACATCCCAACAAGCACGCAAACCAGAATTTTCTCGTCATAAAATCCTCAGGCGGCCATTGTCTTAGAGATGGAAAAGGAGTGCAACCCTTCGGCCGGGCAATACTCTTTTATATTCTTACGGGTCGGACTTAGCCGGGTAGCAAGGTTTCCTGACTGGCGACGGCTTGCCATCCTCTTTGGCCGTACACGTAGACGTGCGTTACGCGAAGCTGCCTGCTGAAATTCTGGCCACCGCGCATCCCGCGAGAGCTCCACAGGCAGGTGACGACGGCCGTATCTTGAAACATGCGCACACGGATATCCGATGCAATGAAGGAGGTGTACTTGATATCGGAATTCTCAATCGAGGAAATCCAGCCAGTTTTGTCTTTGATTTGCCCGGTTGGCATGATGCCGACGAAATCGTCGCCATAAATCCGGCGGAACAGCGATCCATTGTTCCATTGGATGGCCCGAACGGTTTCACGTTCGAGATTGATCAATTCCTCCTGCTTGGCGTCATTCTCCTTTGCGATTTCTCGCAGTTCAGCGGCGGTTGGTTGTTGCGCCGAAGTGCAGGGAACAAGCAGGAACGCCCATGCGCCGAATAGCAGTGTGGCCAATTTCTTCATGCCCAAACACCTCTGTTTCAGGATCAGCCGGCGATAGGAACCGTGCAGCGGCTGTGGACAGTCGTAGCAGTCAAAGGCGAGTATAACGCGGCCAATGGGGCTCTTAGGGGACCTGACACCTTCTATTAAACAGGGAATGTGTCTAATATGCTGTGTGTTTCACGGCAGCACCCACTTCCGAGGTGTAACGCGGCTGGCTGTTGGCAGTCTCAGTCTGCTAAAGTCTACTTTCAGGTTTAGGAGCAAGTCATGCCGATTGCGAAAGAGCTTTTGGAAATCCTTGTCTGCCCGGTGTGCAAGAATCCTGTGCGCCTGTTGATGGATGGTTCGGGATTGAAGTGCGACGTTTGCAAGCGCGTGTATCCTGTGCGCGACGATATTCCGGTCATGCTTCCCGAGGAAGCCACGATTGTCGAGGAGTGAGTTCGGGAACCTTCCATGAAAAAAGAGTTGGCCGGTGTTGTTCCTCACCTCAAGCGATTGCTGCCTGGATTCCGCAAACTACGAGTGGCTGTAGTTGGCGACCTTATGCTGGACCGCTATCTGTGGGGCACCGCGCATCGGCTGTCGCCGGAAGCGGCTGTGCCGGTGGTGGATTTTGCATCCCAGACGGACTGTCTAGGCGGTGCGGGAAATGTGGCGGCAAATTTGGCCGCTCTGGGCGCCCGGGTCCAGGTTTTCGGGGTTGTCGGCGGCAGAACGCTCTCCGTAAACAAAGTTGCGGATGATGAGGCTGGCGCAGCTCTTCGCGCGTGCCTGCGCCACGCAAAGATCGGGGAACGGGGGGTTCTGCCCGATCCGGAGCGAATCACCACGGTGAAGACGCGCATTATCGCGCGCCACCAGCAGATCGTGCGAATCGACCACGAACGTCGGGACGCGCTGGCTGCACAGTCGGAGGAGAAAGTATTCCGGATGCTTGTTGCTTCTCTGAAGACTACCGACGCTTTGCTCTTGTCCGATTACGACAAGGGACTGATTACGGATGCGTTCGCCGAGCGCGTGCTAAATGCCTGCCACAAGTTCAAGATTCCTGTGTTTGTCAAGCCAAAGACTTCCCGGCGTTTTGCTTATCGAGGCGCGCGCATTATTGTTTGCAACAACAAGGAAGCTGGTTTCTACGTCACGCGCTCCCTGAACGACGAGAAATCCTTTGAAGAAGCTGGCCGTGCTCTTCTGGCGCATTTTGGCAGCGCGGCAGTGGTGATTACTCGTGGCGAGATGGGTATCAGCCTGTTCGAGGAGAGTTCACCCCGCTATCTGACAATTCCAGCGATTCGTTTTGAGGTGACTTACGCACGCGTGGGGCAACCCGCCATCGAACCGGGAGCCAGCGGACGGCAGATGTTCGATGTGACTGGAGCGGGGGACACGGTTTTGAGCGCGTTGTCGCTTGCAGTAGCCGCGGGAGCAAGCTTGCCCGAGGCTGCGTATCTGGCCAACACCGCGGCGGGCGTTGTGGTGGGAAAACTCGGCACCGCGACCGTAAATCCAGCTGAGCTTGCGGCTGCGTTAGATGAAACTCGTTCTTAGTCTCGGCGGGCGATTCAGACTTATGGCGGGAAGCTTAGCGACTTATCCTTCGGTGAAACCCACAGAGTAACCACTCTGGTCTTCTGGCTTTTCACCGCATCGGAAGAACTGGGCAATGGCGAATAGGGACTGATCGCGACATTTACTGCGATGGAATCGCTCTTGTCCGGCGCTTTCGCACTCATGATTTTGTAGCTTTTCACCGGGCCGTAATAGCCGGACGTTCCCCAATCGGCGAGAAAATCGTCTTTCCTGTAGCTTGGCGTGGGCTTCCACAACTCGTAGGCTTTGTCCGTATCGCCCGCCACCAGCGCATTGAAAAACTGCCCGGCCGCCTTTTTCTCCGGGTAATAGCGGAACGTGAAATACAACACCAAGGCCAGAACCAGCACCAAAGCGCCGATCGTGAAGGCCATCACTTGGGACTTGTGCGATTTTTCCGCGGTAGGCTCGAGTAACGACATCGGGCCTTTCCACGGCTCTACGTTCTCCGACATTCCGCTTTTCTCCGGCAGAAAAACTCTATCAGGAGAGATGGCAGGCCGCAAACCATCTCTTTATTTGGACGCCGCAATTGCATGAAAAGTTTCCCGTGCCGTCCCTTGCCCGGAAAACACTGTAGAGCCGAGGCTACGAGGTTTCGTCAGTTGGAAAGCGCGCCACCCGATCCTTCGGGGAGGTCGATGGCATATTTTGTACGCGCCCGTTCGCCGTGCAGTTCGAACGCCAGGTCGATGAGTTTATCGATCAACTGCCGGAAAGAGATCCCACTGGCTTCCCACAATTTTGGATACATGCTGATGGAAGTGAAACCGGGAATCGTGTTTACTTCGTTCAGGTAGAGTTTGTTGCCTTTTTTCTCGAGGAAGAAATCCACGCGAGCCATTCCGGACAGTTCCAGCGCGCGGAAAGCTTGCACCGCCAGCGATTGAATTTTCTGCACCTGCGCGGGTTTCAATTGCGCCGGGATCACCAGTTGCGTGCCGTCTTCAAGATATTTCGCGGTGTAATCATAGAACTCGCGGTGCGGGACGATTTCTCCCGGCACGGACGCCTTGGGCTCGTGATTCCCCAATACGGAAACTTCAATCTCCCGGGCGCTCACCGCTTTCTCCACCAGAATCTTCATCCCGAATTCGCAGGCCAGATCCATGGCCGCGCCGAGCTCGTCGGCTTTGTGCACCTTGGTCATTCCCACGGATGAGCCCAATGTGGCGGGCTTCACGAAGACGGGATACGGGAATTTTTCCTCGATCTCCGATTTCACCGCAGCCGGATCTTTCTCCCACTCCCACCGATGCACCGTAACCCAAGGCACCACGGGGATTCCCTCGGCCTGGCACAAGCGTTTGGCGACATCCTTGTCCATGCCGATGGCGGAGCCCAGAACGCCTGCGCCCACATAGGGCAATCCAGCCAGGTCCAGCATCCCCTGGATCGTTCCGTCTTCGCCGTAGGTGCCATGGAGCACTGGAAAGATCACGTCCAGCCGCTGTGCGCCCGCGCCCCGATCAAGAGGCATGAGCGCCGCTTCCGTGGGATCTGCCGTGAGCATGACGCGACGCCCAGTCTTGAGTACTTCTGGGAGCATCTTGGCAGCGCCTTCACCGATCAACCAATGGCCGTCTTTGGTTATGCCGATGGGCACCGCTTCGTATTTGTCCGGATCCAGCCCGCGAATAACTGAGGCGGCGGAAACCAGCGAGACTTCATGTTCGCCGGAGCGTCCTCCGAAGAGCACGCCTACGCGCAGCAATTTCTTTTTGTCTGGGGTCACGAACCTATCCTGTCGGACTGGGGCCGAGGTGAAATAATCCGTTTTCAGTTATAAAGCAAAACGCAGGGTTGCGGAAAAGGACTCGACAGCAAGTTTCCCAACCAACAATGGTACCTGTCCTTTCGTGCAAGCTGGCGCACAGGAAATGTCAACAACACCGCTGAAGTCGAGTGGATTTTCCGGAGATCGCACAGTGAGCCAGCGCCCACGCTGGCCAAATTCTGTGCCATTCGTACAGAGAACACCTGGGGGAGAAAAAGGATGGGAAGGTGCTAGACTTTCGCCTGACGATCAGGTCGGGAGGCTTGCATGGCAACCGAGGACATGGCAGCACGACACGCCGGGACGGAATGGGGCACGTTGGGAACACTGTGGATTCTGTACGGCGCGCTACGCCTGGCGGGAGCGGTGGCGTTGGTTGTGTGCAGTGGCGTGGCAACGGTGATGTTTGGCGCGCTGCTCTCGCGAGTGGGGAATCCATTCTTCTGGATGCACCTGTTTCACCTTATGTATGCCGTGGTGATCATTGTTTCGATTGTTGCGGGTGTATTCGGGCTGTTGGCGGGATCCGCATTGCTGACGCGGAGGCCATCGGCGCGAACCTTGTCGATCGTGGCGAGTTTCTTTTCCGTGTCAGAAGTGCCGTTTGGAACAACGCTCGGAATTTACACGCTCATCGTTTTCCTGCGATAGCGGGTTCCTGCGACGGCGCGGATCAACCCTTGGTGCGGTCGGTAAAGCGGAAGAACAGCGATTGTTTGGCGACCGGCTCAGCCAGTTCGTTGAGCGACGCCATCTGCGATTGTGAGAGCGGCGTGAAGGTTTGCGCGAGCTGAACGTTTTCCTCGAGCTGCGCAATGCTATCGCAGCCGATGATCACCGTGCTTACGGGATGCGAAAGCGTGAAGTACATTGCGTCGCGCATGTTCATAACCCCAGTGCGCGTGGCAATCGCCGAACCTTCCCACATATGCTGCTGTTTTTCGAGCGGCGGCGGCGTCCAGCCTGTAAGCAATCTTCCACGCGCGGGAACCTTCATGCCGATGATGCCCATCTGCTTTTCCACAACAAGCGGCAGCAATTGATCGCTGAAGCTGTGGATGTGGGCGTCGGCTGCGTTTAAGGCCATCAAGATAGTGTCAAAGGGATGGCGATTCACGGCATCGACCAGCGCTTCGGGGCGATAGTGGCCGGTGACGCCGAGAAAACGCACTACCTTTTGCTGCTGCATCTCGATCAAGGCTTGCATGGCTCCGCCTGGAGCAAAGATCGCCTCCACGTCCTGTGGCAAGCCGATGTCGTGCAACTGCCACAAATCCACATGATCGGTGTTGAGAAGCGTCAGGGACTTTTCGATCATGCGCAACGAACCGTCTCGCGTGCGCTCTTTTGTTTTGGTGGCCAGAAAAGCTTCCTGGCGGCGGGACTTCATGACGCGGCCGACGTACTGTTCGCTCCAGCGTTCGGGGCCGCCGTAGATCGATGAAGTATCGATGTAATTCACGCCGAGATCGAGTGCGCGTTCGATGATCGGCACAGCGTTATCGAAATTGTCAGGCTTTTCGAGAGCAGCCTGACCGCCCAGGCTGAAGATGCCAACTTTGTAGCCGGTTTTGCCAAGATTGCGCGTGGGCATGGCGTCCAGGGTTTTGGGATTGGTGGGGAGAGGCGGCAACGTGCTCTCGTGCGGCGAAGCGAGCACCGTGCTATTGGCCAGGAGACCTGCGGCGACCGCGCCTCCGGTCTTCAGAAAATTGCGACGATCAGAGGAAGTGAGTGGTGGCTTCATGGCGATTGTCCTTGGAGGAAGACGTTCAACCGAAGTGTGATATTACCACTCTCGTCGGTGCTCGCGTGACGATTTAAGACCTCACGCGAGCTTATTGGATGTCGGGAAACACGGGCAGCATCACGGTGGCGACGGTGGAAGGATCGTCGCGAAGCTTGATATAAAGCCGTGTTCCGTAAGGTCGGGGAACGTTCAAGGAATCGCTGACGTAGCCCGCTGGCACCGAGACAGCGGTCTTGAATTGCGAATCCGCGGCGACAGAATCGAGCAGGAAGAGATTGGTGCCCTTAAGACTACACGGCTTGTCTGTGGAGTCCGGGCAGCGAACCTCTTTCAACGTGGGGACGCGCACGAGAACGGCGAGCGGTTGCCAATCGCCTTTGGCCCCGTCGGCATCGACGCCGCGGAACTGCAGCGCGCCAAATGCAGCAGCTCCAAAAGCTTTAAGCGGATCGAGCAGCGCCAGCACGCTGTTCGAGTCCTGCTGGATCAGCGAGCCATCCGAAAGAGTAAGAGTGGAACTGAAGGAGCCGTCGACGGCAGCGATTTCCACTTTTTCCGTGCGGGGGAAACCGGCGGGCGCGTCGGTCTTCAGAAAGAACGAAAGGCGGCTGTCTTGCGGCAGCGCGTCCGGCTTAGTGAAATGAACCGGTGAAGGAAGAGCCGCTTGCTGCAGGCTCTTGCTGATCAAGATAAGTTTCGGACGCGGAGGTTCGATGGTGGCGGGCACATCGAGCTTGCGGCCGTCTTTTAGCGTGACGTGAGCAGGTACAGCGGTGTTGGGCTGGAGCGAAGCAATTGCGTTCGCATTCTGCGCCAGCAGATCCAGAGAAGTTTCCTTGGAATCGTGGGATTCCTTCGCCGGCATAAAGTGAACGTCGCTCAGTTCCAGACCGGCGACTTCATCGAGGTGAGTGCCGGTGAGAATGCCGTGGCTGTCTCCGGCGAACATGGTGAAGTGCTCGAGATGTGCCGCATCGGAATAAGCCTGCAGAGGCACGACATCGGGCTTCGATTGTCCGTACTGCGCTACGGCTAACTGCAGCTTGCCCGCGGAAACGTCCTTCAATGGCAAATCCACTTCCAGTTGGTCTGGCGCATGCGCTTTCCACGTGGGCTTTAGATCTTTACCGCTGGGGTCCAGAAGGGCGATTTTTTCGACGCAAGCCGCACATTCACCCTGCAAATGGAGAGTGGCGGGATGCCCAGCCAACAGCACCGCAGAGTCCGCCGCGGGAACCGTCCAGTGTTCGGAATGCGCATTGAGAAGGTGAAACTGTGGCCCTTCGAAACTGGAGTAGCCCCATTGGCCGCGAAGAGTTGCGGTCAAGGTTGGATCCATGGCGGCAGATTTCAGTTCTTTGGTATTGACTACGAATCCACCGCGAACCGCGTCCGGAGTGGCGGGTAGATCGACAGGCTGGCCGGTTTTTCCTTCAACGCGGACGACAAAGTCATAGCCAAGCGAGGTGGAAAACATGAGCGGGGCGCCTTCGACGGGAAGAACCAACGGAGATTGCTGCAAACACAGAATCGCCTTGGGGTCGACGGGATGTAACATCGGCGCCGTGGAGAGTCCGACCGACGGCAGACCCACAACAATCACCGACTTGGGGTTTCGGAACGATGGAGGCGCGTTGAGTTTGAGGTTAAGTTCGTCCTTCTCTGGCGACGACAGAGCCGGGATGTACTGGTAAGCGGCGGTGTACAGGGTACTCATCAAACGAACAACGTCGACGACAGCGCCGACGTATGGGCTGAAATAGCCACCGTGCGCCAAAGGACTGGAACTGACATTGCCGATGAGGTCAGAAGAGGCGCCAGAGGTGAGCGAGGCGACCAGCGATTGGTCGTGAGTGTCGTCAAGAACCAGCTGATCGCTGCCCTGCACGAGGCAGGACGGTTGTTGCTCCGCGGGCCGGTTGAAACAATCCTCGTTGACTTTAACGTGCAAGGTTTGCGCAAGCAGCGTGGAATTCTTTTTGAGCGCGCTGGGATCGGTATTGGAAGTTTTGGTGATTTCTTCCAGATATTTGTCGAGACGGGTGCGGTCCAGGCTGGCTTGTTCGAGATCTTGCGCTGCGCGTACGAAAACGCCGGGACGGCCGCGAACCGCGGCTCGCAGGGTCGCAAAATCGCCGCCAGTTTCTGGTGCGAGAAACAACAGTACTTGTGCGGCGCCCTTAGGAACAGTAACGAAGGTTCCTCGCTGGCGAGTCTGCTTGGTCCAAGTATCGGCGCGGGTGAACCAGCTTTCCGGCGGAGGATTCGTCGGTCCCTGCAAAAAAGCGACGATCAAAAGATAGCGAGCGGACTGATCACCAGGGAATTCAGCGCGAATCCACAGCTGATCACCTGGCAGAAGGTCAGTCACTTTGGAAATGGGGAGGGTTTTGCCTCCGCGGGTTACGGTAACGTTGACGCGTGGGCCCATGAGGTCAAAGGTATGACCGTCAGCGAAGACGGCAGAAGGGGTGAAGCAAAGAAGCGTGAGACTGAACAAAAAGGGAGCCGCGATGGTCAAGAGTTTCGCTGGAAGACGTCCAATTTTCCCGGAAACCCTGTTCTTCAAATTCATTACTTTTGTCCTTCCAAAGTTGCTGTCTCGCGATTATGGCGTGTTATCGCCGGGCCGCCCGGGGAGGAAACGGGCGCTGGTGCTCAAGATCTACCCCGGGACCGCAGAGTTTTGAATCGGGGTTGGAATACAACTCGACCTTCAGCTGAAACAAATTAGATGCGGGGCCAGGGGGAACTGTCGCCAACAAGTTTAGCGCGATCGGAGGAACCGGGGGAAGAGGGTTGTGTCAAAAAACTCGGGAGCCTTAGAGAATCTTTTTTCCAAGGCCGGAGAGCGCAAGTTCCACGGCCAGCAGTGCGGTGCGATTGTGCTCGTCGATCACGGGATTAATTTCCACGATCTCCATGGAGGCCATGGCTTCGCTGTCGGCGATCATTTCCATGGCGAGATGCGCTTCGCGATAAGTGACGCCACCGCGCACCGGTGTGCCAACGCCGGGTGCGTCGCTGGGGTCGACAAAATCCATGTCCAGGCTAACGGCGATTCCGTCGGTGTCGTCCATGGCGTATTTCAAAGCGTCGGACATCACTTCGCGCATACCGCGCTCGTCGATTTCGCGCATCGTAAATGCTTTCACGCCAAGTTTCTTGATGAACTTTTTTTCGTGAGCGTCCAAATCACGGACACCGACGAGAACTACATTCTGCGGCTCGATCTTCGGCTTGAAGCCAAACAGGTCATCCAGTTCTTCCGTTCCGTAGCCCATGATCGCGGAGAGCGGCATGCCGTGGACATTGCCGGACGGCGAAGTTTCCGGCGTGTTCATATCGCTGTGAGCATCCAGCCAGATGCAACCAATGGTCTTTTTATCTTTGCGGAAGTGAGCCGAAAGGCCGCTGATGGAGCCCACAGCAATGGAATGATCTCCACCGAGTACCAACGGCAGGTAACCTTCCTCGAGGGACTTTTGTACTGTGTTGCCCAGCTCTGTACACGCATCAGCAATTTCGGCAATGTACTTGGCGCGCTTTTCGCCATAAGACATTTCTTCGGCTTGCTTGACGGAAATGTTGCCGATGTCTTCTACCTGATGGCCGAGTTGCTTGATGCGAGCCTGCAAGCCGGCAACGCGAAGTGCCGATGGGCCCATATCCACGCCGCGGCGACTGGCGCCGAGGTCCATGGGAACACCGATAATGCGAATTTTTTGAGGCATGTGGTTTTCGCCGGTAGCCTGCAGTCTCTGGTCGTGAGTTAACGAACCATGCGTGCAAACTCCAGACCCCGGACTACTGGCTCCGGACTCCGTGGTCGTGCAAGTCAAAACGAGTTTCTGTAAGGAACAGCTGGAACGGCGTACAGTCTACCCAGATCAAGGATACACGCGATAAATCATGCGGGGGAAGGGGATGACCTCGCGAATGTGTTCGGTACCGCAAATCCAGGCCACAGTGCGTTCGAGGCCGAGGCCAAACCCTGCGTGAGGCACGCTGCCGTAACGGCGAAGATCCAGGTACCACTGGAACGATTCCACAGGTAAGTTATTTTCTTTCAGTCGTTTGACGAGAAGGTCATAGTCGTGGATGCGCTGGCTGCCGCCAATGATCTCGCCGTAGCCCTCGGGCGCGAGCATATCAAAGGAGAGCACCAGATCAGGCCGCTCGGCGTCGGGTTGCATGTAGAAGGCTTTAATCGCCGTCGGGTAGTGATGGACCATAACTGGACGATCGAAGCTATTGGAAATGATGGTTTCCTCGTCGCCACCGAAATCATCGCCGAATTTAGCGGGGTTGCCACTTTTCTGGAGCACCGCGATAGCTTCTTCATAAGTGATTCGAGGAAACGGCGGCTTGACGTTCTCCAACTTTTTAACGTCGCGTTTCAGCGTTTCGAGTTCGCGGGATTTGTTCGTCACCACGCTTTGAACCACGGCGCTGACGAGGCCTTCGCCCAGATCCATCATGTCGGGAAGTTCGGCGTAGGCGGCCTCGGGCTCGAGCATCCAGAATTCCGTCAGGTGGCGGCGCGTTTTGGACTTTTCGGCGCGAAACGTGGGGCCAAAAGTGTAGACCTTGCCGAGGGCCATGGCGGTGGCTTCGATGTAGAGCTGGCCACTCTGCGTAAGGTAAGCCTTCTGGTCGTCGATGTAATTCACTTCGAAGAGCGTGGAGGTGCCTTCGCAAGCCGCGGGAGTAAACATCGGAGCGTCGGTGAGAGTGTAGCCCTGTGAGTCCATGTACTCGCGCGCGGAGCGGATGGCTTCGGCACGAATGCGGAGAATGGCGGCCTGGCGCGGCGTGCGGATCCAGAGATGGCGTTGGTCGAGCAGAAAGTCCACGCCGTGTTCCTTGAGCTGGATGGGGAAGGGCGTGGCTTCGGAAACTCTTTGGACGATTTGAATTTTGCTGACGCCGATTTCGTAGCCGCCGGGAGCGCGCTGCTCGGCGCGGATTTTGCCAGTGACGATGACGCTGGATTCCTGCGTCAGGCCCTTGAGAGCTTCGAAGGCTTCGGGATTTTCTTTCAGGGAGCAGACGCCCTGAATGATGCCGGTGCCGTCACGGAAAATGGGGAACACCAGCTTGCCGGATTCGCGAATATTGTAGAGCCAGCCGCGGAGGGTGACTTCCTGGCCGTCGTACTTACCTGCGTTTTCAATCGCGATAATGGTCATGGTGTGGTTCTGTGTTGATTGTTCAAACCAATAGTTTAACAGAGACCGGGCATCGTTGATCTCTGGGCCGAATCAACGATTGGCTAGAGTTTTTATATTCGCCAAATCGAACAGTCGGCGGTCCGCAGTGACGAGCGTTAATTGCAAAACTAGCGCGGTAGCGGCGATGATGCGGTCAGAGGGGTCCTTGTGTAAAGGAAGTTCGAGCGCGGCAGTAGCGATTTCGTGAGTCATGACGGCTTCCTTGATGCCGACGGTTGCACGCGCGACCCATTCGGTGAGGTCTCCCAGAAGCTGTACTCTTCCCTTCTTGTGCAAAGTGAGAGCTTCCCACGTGCTAATGGGTGAGAGCCAAAGCTCATTCTTCGGGCCTTTCAATTCCTGCAAAATATTTTGCGTCAGGCGTTGGGGGTCAATCACAAACCAAAGCCAAATATGCGTATCAAGCAGGAACCTCAATCGCGCAAAGCCTCCCACTCATCCTCGTCGTTGGCAGGAGAGATTATGTCGCCGACTATAAAGGCACAGTCCTTCATCGAACCAACCATCGAACTGCGATCGGCAACGGCGGATGGAGGAATGACCTCGGCGACGGGCTTGCCATGACGAGTAATGCGAATGGGTTTACGAGTGCGGCGCACCTCTTCAAGGAGCGCGAGGCACCTGGCTTTGAATTGGGAGATAGAGATCTCAACCATAGGATTCCTCTTATGACCATATTATAGACCATGGTCAGAAAATTGATCAAATATAGATTGTCCAACTTTCTGCGGGCTCCTGAGACGTCACACACTGGTCCAAGCTTCTTCGAGGCGGTCGAGAGATTTGGCTGCAGCCGTGAGCTGGTCGGAGATGCTTTGGGCGTCGTGGCCGGATTTTTCTTTTAGTTCAAGGGTAAGGGGAAGCGATGCAGCGGCGGGCGTGGTGTGCAGCAACTTGAGGGCCGCGGGCCAGGCGATGGTGCCGTCGTAGGGCGGAAGGTGCTCGTCCTTTTCGCCATGATTGTCGTGAATGTGCGCGCTAGCGATTAGATCCTTTAAGGGCTCGAAGCTCGTAGAGATGCGTTCTTCCTCTGGGCCATCGGCGAGATGAGCGTGGCCGACGTCGAAATTAGAACGCAAGCCGGTGAGGCGGGTTTCGTCGACGAAGGAGCGCAAGTAAGCCGGTGCGCCCATTTCGCTGGTGGTATTTTCCACACAAATGGTAACGCCGACGTGTCTGGCGTGAAGAACGAGATGCTCCAGGGAACTGAAGGCAGCATCGCGCTTGCGGGGATCGGCAATCTCTCGCGAACCGCCCATGTGCAGGATCAGGCGGGAGAACGGAAGGTCTTCAGCGACATCGATGACCCGCTTGAGTTCATCCATGGCTTCCACGCGCCGCACGCGCTCGACTTCGGTGACGGAAAGAGGGCTGCCGCCTTCACGGTTGACGTTCAGATCGCGGCTGGTGGGCGCGTGGAGGGACGCGAGTTGCAGATGATTATCGGCGAGGCCATGGGCGATTGCCTGAATTTCGGCCTTGGAAGCATAGTCGAAATGGCTGCGGTTCCCGAAGATTTCGACACTTTGGAATCCGGCGCCGTGAATCTGGGAGAGCAGTTCCCGATTGAGCTTCTTGGAAACGAACAGGTAGGTCGAGAGGATTCTTTGCATACCGTAAGAGTTTAGCGTCTGAGCGCCGCAGTTGGCCAAAGGAGAAAGCGGGTTGTGAGGATAAGTAAACAGCGGGAGTTTGACCGGCGGGCTTCTCGAAATGACTCGTTTACGATAGCGATTGCGTTGAGACCGTGAAAGCGGCAGCAAGGCTGCCGCACTCCAAAGGTTAGTAGCCGATGGCGGAGCCGTTGTCGCGCGGGTCGGCAGCGCCGCAGCGCTCGTTGGTTTTGGGGTCGATGCCAATGGCATTGGTTAGGCCGATGTGACCGCGGCGCTTGACTTCGTAGCCGCGGGATTTCATCTGGTCTTCCATTTCGGTGGAAAACAGTTTTTCCATCTGGAGAACATCGGGTAGCCATTGATGGTGGAAGCGCGGAGCGTTTATGGCGGACTGTGCGTCCATGCCGAGGCGCATCCAGTTGAGAATAGAAAGCAGCGTGACGGAAATGATGGTCGGACCGCCGGGGGAGCCGGTTACGAAACTAAGCTGGCCATTGCGGAGAACAATGGTGGGTGTCATCGAACTGAGCGGGCGCTTGCCGGGACCGATGGTGTTGGCTTCGGACTGAATCAGGCCGAAAAGGGCGTTGGGAACGCCGGGCTGCGTGGTGAAGTCGTCCATTTCGTCGTTGAGAACGAAGCCCGCGGAAGAAGTAACGTGCGAGCCGTAGCCATCGTTCAGGGTGAAGGTGCTGGCGACCGCGTTGCCGGCAGCATCGACGACGGAGAAATGCGTGGTGTGCGGGCCCTCGCCTAGGCTGATGATGGTGTTTGGTTGCACGCTGGCATTTACTCCAGAGCCGCAGACATGAGGGTTGCCAGCGCGAACTTCGCTGCTTGGGGTGGCGCGCAGCGGATTGATGGTGGCGGCAAGATCCCTTGCATAGCACGGGCTGGTAAGGCCTGCGACGGGAACATTGGAGAAGTCCGGGTCGGCAAGATAGGCGGCGCGGTCTGCGAACACGCGACGCATCACCTCGGCGACCATGTGAACACTTTGCGGGTTGTCCCAACCATTTAGCGGAACGTCCTGAAGCATGTTGAGAGCTTCGATCACGGCGACGCCGCCGGAACTGGGAGGAGGCGAAGAGAGAACCTGCCAGCGGTCTGCGTTAATGGTGTAATTCGCCTGCAGAACTTCGCGGATTTTGGGCTGGTAGTGCGCGAGGTCGTCGAGAGTGATCAGACCGCCGAAGGAGGCCATGTCGCGAGCCAGCATTTGCGCGGTTTCGCCTTTGTAAAATTCGTCGGGACCATTTTTGGCGATGCGTTTCAACGTGGCGGCCAATTCTGGTTGGCGAAGCGTGTCGCCTACGCGATACATTTTGCCGTCATTGAGAAAAATGTGGCTGCTCATGGAAAAGCGCTGGAGATCAGGGCGCTCTTCGCGAAATTCGCGGGCGAGTTTTTCAGTGACGGGTATGCCTTGCTCGGCGTAGCGGATGGCGGGCTGCATGACGTAGGCGAGCTTCAGGGTGCCGTGAGTTCTTAGAGCGAGTGCGAGGCCGGCGACGGTGCCTGGGACCGCGACGGAGCGATAACCGACGGTGGAGGCTTCTTTGTCGAGCTTGCCGTCTGGGGTGATGTACATGTCGCGAGTGGCCTTGCCGGGGGCAATTTCGCGGTAATCGAAGAAATTGGTTTTGCCGGTGGCAAGGCGGACGAGCATGAAGCCGCCTCCGCCGATGTTGCCTGCGGCGGGCTCTACTACGGCGAGAGCAAAGGCGATGGCTACCGCAGCGTCAACCGCATTGCCGCCGCGTTTGAGAATTTCCACGCCCGCTTCCGAGGCGAGAGGTTCGTCGGTAGCGACCATGCCGTGTGCGGCGCGAACCGGTTGGCTGGGCCATTCCTTGGGGATATCGGGATGGTCGCGGAATTCGTTGGCGGTTTGCGCAGAGACTTGAGGTGGAAAGGCAAATCCAGCGAAGGATATCCACAGCACAAACAAAATATTGAGTCGTCGCATGGCAGAGAAAAAACAGTATGTGATTCGCAGAGAAGCGTCAAGGTTCACGCATAGGGAGCAGTGCAGGATTGGTGTATGCTTTGCATAAAATTATTTCAGGAGCGGATCAGCATGACCTCGCGGCGCGTTCAGCAACTTGTGATTGCAATTGTGTTTTTGATGATGGTTGCACCGGTGTGGGCGCAGAACGGGGCGCCCGCTGATCTGGATGCGTATGTGGCACGGTCGATGAAGACGTTTGAGGTGCCGGGGATGGCGGTGGCCATCGTGAAGGATGGCAAGGTTGTGCTGCTGAAGGGTTACGGAGTGCGAAAGCTTGGGGAGACTACGCCGGTTGACGAGAACACACTGTTTGGAATTGGGTCGAATACGAAAGCGTTCACGGCGGCCGCGCTGGGGACTTTAGTCGATCAAGGCAAAATTTCGTGGGACGACCCGGTGTATGAGCGGCTGAAGGGATTTGAGATGTACGACCCTTACGTTTCGAAAGAGATGCAGATCCGCGATTTGCTGTGCCATCGCAGCGGGTTGGGATTGGGCGAGGGCGATTTGATGTTCTGGCCGCATACCACGTTTACGAGGGACGAGGTGGTGTACCGGCTGCGGTACTTGAAGCCGAAGACCAGCTTTCGAACTACTTATGCGTACAACAATCTGATGTTCGTGACAGCTGGCCAAGTGGTGGCCGAGGTGAGCGGGAAAAGCTGGGACGACTACTTACGAGAAAGAATTTTCCTTCCATTGGGAATGAACAATACGAACACGAGCGCGTCGGCATTCAAGCAGGGAGACGACTGGGCTATGCCGCATTCGAAAGTCGACGGGAAGCTACAGCCGATCCCGATTGAGAATCTGGACAATGCGGGTCCGGCGGGGTCGATCAACTCTTCCGTGGTGGATATGTCTAAATGGGTGTTGCTGCAGCTGAACCACGGCACGATACCGGCGACGCAGACGCGCGTCTTCAGCGAAAGAGCTTCGCGGGAAATGTGGTCGCAGCAGATGATCGTGCCGGTGCGGCCGTTACCCGCGGAATTGAAGAATCTGCAAGCACATTTTGCAGGATATGGGATGGGTTGGGCACTACGGGACTACAAAGGCCGGAAGCTTGTGGGGCATACGGGAGGAGTGGCGGGATACGTGACGCGGGTGATGCTGGTGCCGGAAGAAAATCTGGGCGTGGTGATTTTGACGAACGCAGAAGAGGATTCTGCCTTTGAATCCGTGTTGTACCACATTCTGGATTCGTACTTTGGAGGATCGACGGCGGACTATATTACGGGTTTTAAAGCGCTGGAGGATAAGCAGAGGAAGGACGCGGACGAAACCATGAGTAAGGCCGCGCAGACGAGAGCTGTGGAGTCCAAGCCATCGCTACCGCCGGAGAAATACGCGGGGGACTATTCGGATCCGTGGTACGGGAAAGTGACCATCCGGCAGGGGAATAATGGGCTGGTGCTCAATTTTGAGAGAACCGAGAAAGGCCTGGCGGATTTGCAGCCCTGGAAATACGACACGTTTAAGGCGCATTGGCGGGATCGCACGGTGGAAGACGCGTTTGTGACCTTCACATTGAGGCCGGACGGATCGATTGACCATTTCACAATGGTGGCGGTATCGCCTCTGGCGGATTTCAGTTTCGATTATCAGGATTTGTACTTCACGACGGTGATGGACAAGAAGTAGCGAGGCGATACCACCTTGATTGTGTTGGATTCGCACATGGCGGGGCACCCGACTCCAAACGTCACTCGCTGAGGAATTCGATTTCGGGCGGGCCGGGCAGGAGGCCTGCGGCAGTGCCGCGTTCGATTAACTCGCGGACGGCCTTTTTGCCCTTTTCACCGTAACCGAGGGTCCACTTGTTTACGTACATGCCGACAAATTTGTCCGCGAGCTCAGTATCCATGTCTCGGGCAAATTGCATCGCGTAATTCAAAGCTTCTTCGCGATGCTCAAGGCCGTAAGCCACGCTATCGCGAATGGTCTTGGCGACGATGCGGCCCAGTTCGGGGCCAAGAGAACGGCGGACAGCGTTCCCACCGAGAGGAAGCGGCAGCGAGGTCAATTCTTGCCACCAGATGCCCAAATCGATCACGCGGTGCAATCCCAACTGAGGGAAAAAGAGCTGGCCTTCGTGGATCAGCAGTCCCGCTTCCACGACGTTATTGCGAACCGCTTCGATAATCTTGTCGAAGGGCATGACCACCGGTTCAAAATCCGGCTGATAGAGCTTCAGGGTCAGATAAGCGCTGGTCTTGAGTCCGGGAACGCCGATGCGCTTGCCTTTAATTTCCTGGGGCTTCATGGAATGCGTGGCGACGACGATGGGGCCATAGCCTTCGCCAAAGCTGGCGCCGCAATCGAGAAGTACGTATTTGTCGCGCAAAGTGGGATAGGCAGCGAAGCTTACCGCCGTAACGTCATATGTTTCCTGGAGAGCCGCCTCGTTGAGTGACTGAATATCAGACAAGACGTGAGTGTACTTGTAGCCAGGCGTGGAGAGTTTGTGCGTCGCCAGCGCGTAGAACATGAAAGCGTCATCAGAGTCCGGAGAATGAGCGAGCTTGATTTCGCGGAGTTCCATATGCGGTTGAGAAGCGACTTGTCTTGCAGCCATGGGCTTACCGAATCCTTTACCCGGGCCGTACTAAGCGCAGAGACGATACTACCCTCGTGCGACGCTCTAGGGACTGAAGGGGAAAGGTCGAGCGACGTAGGGAAGATGAAACGCGCGGCCGGGCTAACTAGCGCAGGGGAAAGACTAGCATAGACGCGAACCGGGAACAAACCCTGCCGCGAGGGCCAACGCGTCAGGACCCAGCATTGCAACGGTCTGATGGGGAAAGCATTATGCGGCGGAGACCAGGTGAGCAATAGCGTCATCGAAAGTGACACTGCCATCGAGATACGGCTGCCAATACAACACCAGAAGAAGGTGATACTGCTCCCAACCGCGTTGGGAGAGGATGTCTTCCAATGCTGAGGGAACACCGTTTGGTTTCGAGGGCTGCGGCGTCACATCTCCCGCGCCTTTTTCTGTTGCGGCCGAGTCTTTAAACACGGGGCGGAGGACTTCTAGGGTGGTGTAAATGATGAGCGCGTGCCAGAGATCGCGGGGAATCGGCTTTTCTCGCTGCTTGCATTCGCGACTGATGGCGGCTTCAACGGGTGCCGCGATTCCGTGGGAGGCTTCGTGAAACAGGACTTCCAGAGCCTCGGGGCCTTGGTTTCGCGGGTCTGTGCTGGCGATGGTGACGCGCAGAGGATCAAGCGAAGTGTACGCACCGACGGAATTGGCGAAGGCGCAAACGTCGACGCGGATTTTTTCCTTGGGCCAGCGCGTTTGGTAGATATCCGCAAGCCGCTCTGAGAGGCCAACGCCTTGTTCGCGGACCAGCGGAGCAACCCGGGCGACCCAGCGACGATTGGCGCGATCCTGATCGGCCCACCAATGCGCGCGATAAATGGGAGCTACAGCGTCCAGGATGGGACCGATCTTGCCGGGCAGACCGGCGTCGCAACTGGGTTTCTTGCGGCCGGTTAACTCATCGCAGTCTTCGAAGTCTTCGAGCTGGTTCTTCAGCAGGATCAGGTCGATGTTAATCAGCAGATCTTTGCCTGCATAATTTGCCATGTAATAGGAGACGGCATCGTTCCAGACTTTCTGCTCGGCAGGAGAAAGAGTGTTGGTGGCGCTCTGTTTCAAAACTGGGCCGGAAATTTTAGTAGTGGCGGGATCTTTTGCGGCCAAGCGCGCGCGGGCTTCGTGATAAAGGAAATGATGGAGGTTGACCCAGAAGCCACTGTGAAATTCGAAGACCGGCAGCGGTCCGTAAATGGATTCCACCTGCTGCGCATGGCATGGGGCGCAGGTCGCAGCCAACATGACGACGAGGCAGGCAAAAAGATGCCAACGCAAGAAGGCGAGTCGCATAGAGTCGTTGAGAGAAATGGTAGCTCAACTTGGGCAAGTCTCAAATGCGGTGTGCCGGGCGAGGTTACAGTTAGTACTCTTCGTTGGGAGAATCCAGCCAGCGCACCAGCCGGGCCATTTGTTCGTCGGAGATAGTCTCAAACACCACGCCCATGCCCAGGCCGCGGCTGACATAGACGACGCGGCCGACGGTTTCGAATATTTCCGCGTGGTGAGTTATGCGCACGCGAACCTGCGAGCCTTGCGGGATGGGATTTAGCGTATCGATGTAACAACCGGTGCGGCTAATATCGGAGGTTCGGGCGGCGAGCTTCGCACCACGCGGAAGTTCGACGACCTCCGCGGCAAGAACCAGCGGGTGCCGTGGCGCGCTCCGCCGTTCTACCGTCACATCCGGCATACTTCTCCGTTCAGGCCAGCACACCGCTGGCAGCGCTGCCCGGAGGAAGGCCTGATCGGCGGTGGAATGCTCCAAACCGAAGACCGGATGATCCCGATCTATTCTGCCGCTTTGCCATGCTTGCGGCAATGGCCCATCGGTAGTAAGGACGAAATAGTAAATGAAGAGTGAGACGAGAAGCTATTCGACTTTCGGGTCCACGATCGTTCCGAGCGCGCCCTGGTGATCCGCACCATGCAAGACGCCGGTACCATCGCGGAAATAAGAGTGAGTGCCAGTGCGTCCATATTCGGTGGGAATCGCAGCGAGTTCGTAAATGGCGGGGGCGCCCACATCATTGGCGCCGACGATGACGTACCGGAAGGAGTAACCATCCTTGCGGCCGGAAGCGAGCGCCGCATCGACAAGCCCGGCGTGGTCATTCTTGGGAGCACCGGAGGGAGGGGGACCAAGTTCGGCGAGGGTTTGCGGAAGGCGCGTGTAGGTGACGCGATATTTTTCAATGGCAGCTGCGAGTTCTTTGATGGACGCGACTGCGGATTTCTCGTTGTTCTGAAGCTCCGCACGATCCCATTCTTCGGCGAGAGTGGGCAGGTCGAGTAACAAAAGCCCCAAAGACAAAAGTTTCCATTGGCCATTTTCACGCACCAGGCCCATGGTCACCCGGCGAGCGTTGGCGTCCGTAGTGTCGGTGGCATCCTTTACGACTAGCGGCAAGTAGGCGACGTTATCGCGGATTTCGGGTTTGCCGATTTGCAACTGCGAAGTGATGGCGGAAGTTACGCAGAAAACAACCAGATTCCCGGAATCGTCCGCTTGTGCGCGGGGCTCGCCCTTCTCGTCGAGTAAAACGAATCGCTTCAGGAGGGTGGTTTGTGCTGACGAAGTCATGGCAACGAAGGCGGTTTGGTTTCGCGACGTTAGAAAGGCAGTGAAACGCTTGGAATCCTGCGAGCAGGAGGCCATCAGGATATCGCGGAGCACGGTGACCGCGTCGGAAGGGGCACCGGCTTGCGCCGCACGGATCGAAGTAGCAGGCCAGAGCAGCGCCACAGAAAACAAGCCGGAGGCGAAACGTCGCAACACTTTCCGGAATTTCAAAAATTTCCTCTCAATCCTTTGCTGCAGCCAGAATTGCGGCCAGATTTTGCGTGAATGCGGAGCGCGGCAGCACCTGGGTTGATCCTGCCGCCTTCGCTTGCGCGGCGAGTTCAACCTGAACGTGCGATAGAAACGAAACAATCGGCAACTCCTTTTGGGTTGCGCGAAGGCGGGCAATGGTTGCCACGGGATCGCTCTTGGCATTCAGGTCGACGATCACGAGTTTAGTGGGAGGCTCGAGCATGGCGGCAAGCACATCTCCATTGGCGGCCACTTTGAACTCGACCCCTAGATGCTTGGCGGTTTCGGCGACTTTCATCTGAAAAAACAGATCATCCATCAGTGCGACAACTCTGGCCATCGATCCTCTCTTGTCGAGCAGAAACCGGCTCAAGTTCTCTTGCGTCTAACGCCACATGCCTTACAATGAGCCTGCCCTCGGGAGGTCCGTGATGCAACCCCTTTCTCCAGCTCCCATGCAGGCGCCTATTTCGATGCTGGAAAAGACGCCGGGGCTGTTAGAAATTTTGCTGCGCGATCTTCCTGCGGATACGCTGGAGTGGAAGCCTGCGGCCGAGCGCTGGTCGATTGCCGAAGTGCTGGGGCACCTGGTGATGATCGAGAAGTTGTACGAGCAACGCGCGCGGCGCATCGTCTTGGAAGATTCGCCGGCTTTGCCGAAGTATGAACCGCCGGCGGGCGGGCAGCCGAAGAAGTCGGCGAGGCAGCATATGGAGGAGTTTGTTCCGCTGCGGCGAGCGTTCGTGTTTTATCTCCATTCTGTTCCCTCGGCGTCCGCGGGGCGCACCGGCCAACACGCCGGACTCGGCACGATATCGCTCTCGCAGATGCTGCACGAACTGGCGAACCACGACCTGGGACACTTGCGCCAGATTAGCGAGCTTTATCGCGCTCATAGTTTCTACCCACACGCCGGACCATTTCAGAGATATTCCAACCCCAAGCCATGAGCCGCCATCCGGAAGATGTGAGACTCGCCGCGGCGCATGCGCTAGAGGTGACGGTCTATTCTCGGCCCGGGTGCCACTTGTGCGACGAAGCCAAAGCCGTGATGCAACCACTGCTGAAGGAATTCGGCGGTGTTCTGAGGGAAGTGAACATCGACAAAGACACCGAGCTTGCTGAACGGTATGGCTGGGATATTCCCGTGGTGTTTATTGGGCAGCACAAGGCGGCGAAGCATCGAGTGGATCCGAGGCAGTTTCGGCGGCAAATGGAAGAAGCCCGTACCCGGGGGGGAGAGAAGAAATAAAGGGCAATCAGTGGTCGCCGGCAGGCTCGTGGGCGCCGACGGTTTTGTCTGGTACGTCCCCGGGCCGACCCTTCACGCGGTCGTAGACGCTGAGGGCGCTGACAGAGCCGAGAGCTTCATTATAAAAAGTGGGAACGCCCAAAGCGGTGCGCAGCTCTTCGTTGAACCTGCGAAGATTGGCAAGTTGAGCGGCCAGCGCGGGCAGTTTCGTGCCGTCATCCGTTAACAGAAATTTCTGATAGCCGGCGTCCCATAGCCGGGTGAACTGGCCTTTCAACATGATAGTGGGAAGGATGGTCATCTGAAAGCGGCCATCGGGGTTCTGGCGAAACTCGGCGCCCGATCCGTACTTTTCCACGCGGACGACTCCGCGTGTGCTGCCTACGGAGAAACCCAAAGACGCCAGCTTGTCCATCTGTTGCTTCTCAAAGCGTTCGTCAACGTTCCACATGGTCCCATCAGCGTAAACAATCTGCGAGTCTCTGTAAAGCGACGGGCCGAGCTTTCCTCGCGCAGGAACTCCGCGTAAAATGGGGGATGAAGGAATCTTTCATGTCCACCAACACGCCGGCTCTCGACAGCCACCCAGCAGCAACGAATCTTACGAACGAAGAAATCCTGCGTTATAGCAGGCACCTGATCATGCCAGAAGTGGGCATGGATGGACAGTTGAAGCTGAAGGCTGCGCGAGTGCTCTTGATTGGCACCGGGGGCTTGGGCGCGCCGCTGGGTTTGTATCTGGCGGCTGCGGGCGTTGGGCACATTGGGCTCGTAGATTTTGATGTGGTGGACTTCACGAATTTGCAGCGGCAGGTGACGTTTGGCACCAGCGATGTAGGCAAGGCTAAGACGGAAGCGACCCGCGCGCGGCTGAGCAATTTGAACCCGGATGTGGAGATCGCGACGTATGAAACGCGGCTGACGAGCGAGAATGCGCTGGGATTGTTCAAAGACTACGACATCATTGTCGACGGCACCGATAATTTTCCGACACGCTACCTGGTCAACGATGCGTGCGTGCTGTCAGGGAAGCCCAATGTGTACGGATCGATTTTTCGGTTTGAAGGCCAGGTCACCATTTTTGGAATGCCGGGCGGCCCGTGCTACCGATGTTTGTATCCTGAACCGCCCCCGCCGGGACTGGTGCCGTCCTGCGCGGAAGGCGGTGTTCTGGGGGTGCTTCCGGGTATCGTGGGATCGCTGCAAGCCCTGGAAACGATCAAGTTGATCATCGGCAAAGGAGAATCTCTTGCCGGACGGCTGGTGCTGTTCGATGCGCTGACTTTGAAATTCCGGGAGTTGAAACTGCGAAAGAACGCGCATTGCCCAATGTGTGGAACGCACCGGAAGATTCATGAGCTCATCGATTACAACGAATTTTGCGGAATACGCGGCGAAGAGGAACAGGAAAGCGATCTACACGTGCCGGAAATCAGCGCGCGCGAATTGAAAGAGAAGTTAGACCGCGGCGAAGACATTTTTATCCTGGATGTGCGCGAACCGCACGAATATCAGATCTGCAACCTGAAGGGCCACTTGATTCCGCTGGGCGAACTGCAGCGGCGCGTGCACGAACTGGATTCCGCGCATGAAATCGTGGCGCACTGCAAGAGCGGAAAGCGGTCCGCGCAGGCGGTGGATTTCCTGAGGCAGGTGGGCTTCCGGAAGGTTTACAACCTGCACGGAGGCATCCTGTCGTGGTCGACGGAAGTAGATCCAACGGTGCCGCGATACTAGGAATTGGCAGCGTTCTTGTGTTCACACGGATACCTCGTTATCTTGTACACGGACTTTGCGGCGAAATCGACGAATCATTAGATGGAGGAATTCGTGGTGGGAACAAAAGTGACGGTGTTCAGCAATGGCCCCATTCGCATTGAAGGCGACTTTGAGATCGTGGATCAGGAAGGAAAGCCATTCGGGCTAGCGGGAAGGACAGCAGTCACTGTTTGCCGCTGCGGGCACTCGGCAAATATCCCGTTTTGCGACGGCTCGCACAAGCGCCAAGGATTTACGAGTCCAGTGGCCGCGAGAGACCTGCCGCCTCCCGTTCCTAAACCATAAAAAGCGGTTCCGAAACGGGTGAGACGGTCTCAGGTTGAGACGAAGTACAGGTTTGTGACAGTCTTGCCTAAAAGCCTGCTAACTATCTGGATACAAAAACGATAGTGTTTCAAAACAAGACGCCTCCGAAGCGTTTCCGTGTCTCGTCTTTGTCTCAGATGCTACAGTCCCTCCTGTGGGTCCGTTATAAGCCATTTTATTTCAATAGATTACAGGTCCCGATTGTGTGCCCGAAAAGGTCATGTACGTGCAATCCCTGGTGTTGCCGGGTTTCCCCGGCGATTGGGGGTTGTTTTGGGGGATTGGACGAAAATCACCGGGTTTCTCCGGAAAGATCGGGGGAGGCTGCCTGCCATAGGCTATGGCCTTTTCCTTGGCTTGATTTTCGGAGTGGCGCTTTACTCTCGCTCTGCCCACATTGTTGGCGCTCCCACAACCTACCTCTACCTGGAAGTCGGTGGCTCTCTTCTTTGCTTTTGTTACGCCGCGAATGCTTTGGTTCGGTTCCGGGGCACCCACGACCGTATCGCATTGATACTGGCATTTGGGTTCGTACTGTCCGGAATGATTGAGACAGTAGGCTACTTCGGTCTAAATGACCTGCTGCGCACCGGGCAAGCTGCGCTTTCTCATGTCCCAATGGGCTGGATGGTGGGACGGACGCTGCTGGCGGTGCTGTTGCTTGCGGCGTTGGCCGTAGAGCGTTTCCTGCCAACTTCACGTCAACCGAGCCGGGAAACCGCGGGAGCCTTGTTTGTGGTGGCGGCTGCGGCCTACATCACGAGCGCCGCGTTCATAGCTGCGCCTGCCACGCCAATTGCGAAATATGGCGCCTTTTTCTCGCGCCCATGGGAATTGCTTCCCGGCGCGTTGTTTGCCTTGGCTGCGATTTTCTTTTATCGGCGTTACCAGGAGCAGCAGGCGAACGACGGTGAAGCTTCGCTGTACGACTACTCGCTGTTTCTCGTGGCCCTGCTGAATACGGCCTGCCACCTGGCTGCGCTGTTTTCCCGGCGCATCTTCGACGGACCTTTTTTCCTGGCGGAACTCACAAAGGTTGCGAGCTACAGCATCATGTTGTGCGGGGCGCTGATCGATCAGGCGCGCTTGTTCGACCAGGTGCGTTCCCTGGCAATCAGCGATCCTCTGACGGGATTGGCCAATTACCGGCGGCTGATTGCGGTGATCGAATCGGAACTCGACCGTTCGCGCCGGACTCGACGGCCCTTCAGCATCGTGTTGCTGGACATGGACGGGCTGAAGACCATCAATGACCGTTACGGGCATCTGGTGGGCAGCCGTTCGTTGGTGCGGCTGGGCAAAATCCTGCGCAACCATTCACGAGCCATTGATACTCCCGCGCGTTACGGCGGAGACGAGTTTGCCCTGGTGCTGCCGGAGGCGCCCAAAGAGATTGCGGCCCGCGTTTCGGCACGGATTCGGGAAAGACTTGCTGGCGAAACGGAAGAACCCGCGCTTTCCGTGAGCGCGGGCATCGCGGCGTTTCCGGAAGACGGCGACACCGCGGAAAAGCTTTTGGGTGCGGCGGACCGGACACTATATCGCATGAAACATCGCGGAAGCGCGATGAATTCGATCACGCGTATTGCGGCGTGCTTGTGAGGAAGACGTTAATGGATCACAGGCAGTCATTCCGCTTCAATCGCAGTGAGAGCCGGATTCCGATGGAGATTCCCGTGGTGCTGGAAGGCCACCGGCAGATGCCGGGTGTGGAAGCCACGTTTACAGAAAACGTGAGCGCCAAGGGAGCGCGCGTGGTAAGCACGCGGCGCTGGGAGAAAGGTGCGCCGGTAACATTTGCGTCGCGCACCGGAGGATTTCGTTCTGCGGCTCGAGTAGCGTACTGCCAACCATTGCGTGGCGACGGCTATGCGATCGGGGTGGAGTTTCTGGAGCCAGTGGGGCGATGGGTAGTTCAATCTGCAAATTAGCTCGACTGTTTTTCGGCGAGCGGACAGGAGGGAACTGCTGGAACAACTCTTAGGGAATACAGTTACAGCGCAAGCAAAGCGCCGGACGGATCTCGAGAAGGAGCCGAACGGCGCTTTGCCATTTCTTGTCGATGAATTTGAATCAGCGTGCGATATCGCTTCTAGTCAAGCCCAAGAACTTCTTCGTAGACCTTCAGCGTGCCTTCCACCATGCGTTCGGCGGTAAAATTTTCTGAAACGCGCGAGCGCCCGCCTGTTCCCAGCGCGCGCCCAAACTGCGGGTCGCTCAGGATGCGTTTAACGGCCGCGGAAATTTCTCCCACGTCCGGGCCGGAAACGAACAATCCACTCTTGCCCTCTTCGATGATCTCGGTCAGCGCCCCGCGCGAAAAAGCAATCGACGGAATTTCGTAAGCCATTGCCGCGAGCAGGGAATTATTGAATGCTTCGAAAAACGAGGGCAGAAGGAAAACGTCCAAGGCAGAATAAACCGGTTCCACGTCTTTCAGAAAACCGGTGAACGTGACGGACTGCGAGAGGTTCAATTCAGCCGTTAGCTTCTCCAAGTCGCGGCGCGAGGAACCGTCGCCGGCCAACAGCAGGCGCGCATTCGGGAAATCCTTGCGCACTTCGACGAGCGCCCGGATCAGCCATTCCTGGCCTTTGTCGGGCAGCAGCGCGCCGACGCAGCCCAGAAGAGGCGTGCCTTCGGGGATGCCCCAACGCTGGCGGGCTTGTGTGCGTTGGGCCGGAGTTGGCAGAGCCGGTATTTGCGTGCCCTCGTGGACAACGCGGATCTTTTCCCGGTTCGCGCCAGAGGCCACGGCTTGGTCGGCCACCCAATGGGAGTTGGCGAGGATGCAGTTTGCCCTTCGATAGCGGCTTTGCGCAATCCAACCCTTAGCGAGTGGGTATCCCACGCGCCGGGAAGCCACGAACGGCAAGCGGCTGCCCCGCAGCGCTAGCCACGCCGCCGTGACCGCGTGAGCTTCATTCGCATGGACAAGCTCAATGCGCCCGTCCGCGAGAATGGAGCGGATTTTCGAAGCTGCGGAGAGGCGTGGCATCCTGCGCGACACGCTGTGCACGTAGATGCCTTCTTTTTTCGCGCGGTGGCTGATGGAAGATCCGTGGGTAGCCACCAGTTCCGCGGCGTTGCCGCGTTCGTACAAACCCTTCAGAAGGAGAAAGGCCTGGTTTTGGCCGCCGCGCCATTCGGTTTCAAGATCAATGATAAGAGGAATCAAGCGACGCAGCTCCGTGCTTGCTTTTCAGCTTCAACCAATTTGCCCAGCTTTTGAAATTTCAGACGCACGCCGCGCGCCGCCATTTGCGCAATAAGCGCGCCGCGGTAACCATCCAGAAAACCAGCGCCAAAGACGAAGTGGCGAATCCAGCTCCAGGGTGTGGCGAACCACATTGCAGCGCGCCAATGACGTTTTCCCTGGTCGAACATCTCCTGTGCAACCGTGGTCGTATATTTTTCCAGCTTGGCTTGATGTTCCGCAAAAGTGCGAATGGTGCAATGAAGCAAATCCCCACCCAGGCGCCCTATTTCTCCCTCGTAGCGAATGGCGGAGTGAATGGCTCCCTGGAAACGGGCTTTATCGCGCCGGTAAATGCGCCGCTGCCAGTCCGGATACCAGCGGGAATGTCGGATCCACGCGCCGAGATACCAGGTGAGGCGGGGCATCTCGTACACGGCAAAAGGCGGGTCGCTGGCCTTCCACTGGCGCACAGAGTTTTTCAGCTCTTCGCTCAATTCTTCATCCGCATCAAGAAGGAAAATCCAGTCCTGCGCGGCTAGGGAGGCCGCAAAATTTTTCTGATCTGCGTGGTTTGTGAAGGCGCGCTCGTAAACTTTGGCGCCGAATTCCCGGGCGATTTCCTGGGTACGATCGGTGCTGCCGCCGTCGACTACGATGATCTCGTCGGCAAGGCCCTGGATCGAACGCAGTACACGTGGCAAATTTTCCTGCTCATTTTGCACGACAAGGCACATACTCAGGCGGTTCATCTCTGTGACCTGTGACAATCCCGCGCCAGTATCTCACACCCAATGAAACGAATCGCGGGGTGGCGAAGCCGAATGGGTGCAAGCTACTTGGAGGGAACAGTCAGGCTGAGACGGATGGTTGTGCCACCCACGCGGAATTCCGAGCCATTCTGGAGCATAGCGGCACGCACGCGTTCCCCTTCGAAAAAAGTGCCGTTGGTGGAGTCCAGGTCTTTCAGGTTGGCGAACCCTTCGCGGATTTCCAGGAGGCAATGATGGCGCGAAACTTCCGGATCACTGAGGGCAATATCAGCGCCTTTGCGGCCGATGACCGCGCGTTCCTTGGACAAAGTGAAGGAGCGGCCCAGTTCAGGGCCAGTGGTGATGCTGAGAACGGCGTCTAGACCAGTTGGAAGATCGGGATTGTCGTCGACGGCAGGAGCTTTCATGCGTGTCGTGGAGGCGTCGGCACGGGCGAAAGAGGGCATCGGAGAGATGACCACGGTTTCGTCGACGCGGCGCTTCACCTCAACAATCGTGGTCTTGCCACACTTGGTGCAGCGAAACTGAACTTTGGAATGCTTGGCCAACACGGAATCGTTCAGCAGATGTTGCTGCCCACAATGAATGCAGCCCGCTTGCATACTTCCAAATTACCACGCCGGGAGGAGGAGAGGCGGGCGGGGTTCGAAGGGTTTGCGAGAAGGGTTACACGGCTAAGATCGACCGATTTCGCACAGGGCTGCGGGGTAAGCTAGGCTGTATCTTCCACGGGCACTGGCGCCACCGCTTTCTTCTTCATTCCTGTGGTCGTGATCAAGATCACGCTGGCTAACACAAACACCGTTCCGAGGACCGTGCGAAGGCCCAGGGCCTCGCCACCCAAAAAGTATCCGACGAGCACCGCGACGACAGGATTTACGTAGGCGTAGGTCCCGACTTTCGTCGGGGACTCATGATGAATCAGCCAAACATAAGCGGTGAACCCGATGATGGAGCCCGCAACGATCAGATACAGAAGCGACAGCCATGCGGCGCGCGAAACTGCTTCGGGGCGAAAATTGCGGAATTCTCCCAATGCCGCGGCTACGAATGCGAGTAGCACTCCACCGGCAAGCATTTGCGCACCCGAACTCATCATTTTGGAAGACGGAAGCGGCAACTTGCGCGTAAGTATAGACGCCACCGACCAGCTCACCGAAGCGATGATCAGTGCCACAGCACCGGAGCGGTCGACCGGAGCGCCGCCCAGGTTCAACGAATGGCTCATCAAGACGGCTACCCCGCACATGCCGATGAGAAGGGCCAAGGTCAAACGAATTGTAAGCTTTTGCGTTCGCAGGATAACGATTTCGGAAATAGCCATGAACGCAGGAATCATGGCCAACATCACCGCGGCGATGCCCGACGGCACGCGCTGCTCGGCCCAAAACAATAGGCCGTAGTCCATAAGGAAAATCAGGGAGCCGAGGAAGAAGGCGGACAGCCACTGACGCGGGGTTGGGGAGCGCTCACCTCGCGCAATAGTCCAGAGATACAGGACCAGCCCGGCGACCAAAAAGCGCATCGCCGCCAGCAGAAGGGGCGGAACCTCGCGCACACCAACGCGAATGGCGAGAAACGTGGAACCCCAGACAAAATAGATGATGGCGAAAGCCAACAGGGTCTTCCAAGTTGCGGGACGAAGCTCGGTCGCCATCTGAGAACTTTACCAATTCGCCCGCCGGATTGCTGCCGTTCTCTAATGTGGCGATTGTGTCAATTTGGCTCGTTCCGCGGCCACGCTTCGCAAGCGCTCTGGCACATGTGCTAGCATAAAAGATTCCATTCGATGGCAGGAGATTGCTAGTGACTGAGCATATTTCGCGTAAGGAACTGAAGCAGGATAAGGTCCGGGAAACCTTCGAACACGGAGCCGAGGCGGTTCTCTCGCACACTCGCCTGGCTTCGATTGCCGTGCTG
Organism: Candidatus Acidiferrales bacterium; assembly: GCA_963709705.1. Taxonomy (GTDB): domain Bacteria; phylum Acidobacteriota; class Terriglobia; order Acidiferrales; family UBA7541; genus Acidiferrum. The sequence goes on along the minus strand of CAVPXU010000005.1, from coordinate 1,303,946 downwards.
GCCTTGATTCTGGCGGCTTCCGGCTATTTGGGCTGGAAATTTTATAGCGACCGGCAGACGGCGCAAGCCCAGGTGGCGCTGGACGAAGCGATGAAGATTTTCAATTCGCCGATTGCTACTCCGGGACAACCAGTGCTGCCGGGGGAAACAACTTATCCCACGGAAGAGAAACGGGCCGAGGCAGCGCAACCCAAGCTTGCGGCTGTGGCTGCACAGTGGCCGCGGACAAATCCCGGTAAACTGGCGCGCTATTATTCCGCGCTGGCGTTGATGGACTTGGAAAAACTGAACCAGGCTTCCGAGGAATTGAAGAAGCTGGACGCCGGTTCGGACAAAGAGCTTGCGGCGCTGGCGAAATTTCAAATGGCGCTGATCGACGAACGCACTGGCAAGAAGGACCAAGCGATCAAGACGCTACAAGCGCTCAGCACCGCCGGATCTGTGCTGGTGCCGAAGCCGATGGTGCTGCTTGAGCTCGCGGGCATTTACAGCCAAACCGATCCGAAACAAGCGACCACCCTGTACCAGCAGCTGAAAAAGGACTATCCGAATACTCCGGTGGCGGACGAGGCGGATCGAGGATTGGAACTTCTGGGTTCTTGATCTGGCGCGGTCCTGAGCGCGCTTACTCTGCAAACTCTGTTCGCAAACTGGCCATTCTTGCGAGCTACTCGAAATTGCCGGAGGCTTCGGCCATCGAAACATATCCACTCTTGGCGCCTTGGGCTATGCGAACCGAGGAATCCCATGGCCGTCGCTACCCGGAGCCAGCCCATCCCTATCGCAGCGAATACGCGCGGGACCGCGACCGCATCATTCACGCGCGGGCATTCCGGCGACTGGAAGCTAAGACGCAGGTCTTCACGGCGCGCTATTCCGATCATTTTCGTAACCGGCTGACGCATACGCTGGAAGTTTCGCAAATTGCGCGAACCGTGGCGCATGCGCTCGCGCTGAATTCCGATCTGATGGAGTCGCTGGCGCTCGTCCATGACATCGGCCATCCACCCTTCGGCCATGCAGGGGAACGAAAACTGGACGAATTGATGCGTGGGCATGGTGGGCGCTTCGATCACAACCTGCACGCACTGCGCATCGTGGAACAGTTCGAGCATCGCTATCCCGGATTCGCGGGGCTCAATCTGACGTTTGAAGTGCGCGAAGGAATTGTCAAACACTCACGCGACTATAGCGCGGCCGATTTTCCTGAGTTGGCGGAGTACCGCTTGGATGTGCGCCCCCCGTTGGAATCCCAGCTGATCGATTGGGTGGACGAGATTGCTTATAACACCTCGGACCTGGACGACGCGCTGGAAGCAAATCTTCTGGACGTGGATTTGCTGCGCGAGGAAGCGCCATTTTTTGGACAAATCTATGCAAACGTGGCGATGCAGTATCCAGCGGCGCCAACGAAACTTCAATTCAGCGAGGCGTTGCGCCACATGCTCGATTCGCTGGTGACCGACGTGATCCATCATACGGAGCAGCAAGTCCGCGGTTCCGGTGTTCAGACGGCCGAGCAAGTACGCCGGGCACCGGCGCGGCTGGCAGGCCTGAGCGAGACCGGGCGCGCGCAGAACGCCACGCTGAAAACTTTCCTGTTCCGGCATGTTTATAATCTTCCCGTCATCACGGAAGACAGCGAACGCTCCGTGCGATGTCTGGAAGAATTGTTCGTTTATTACCTGCAAAAGCCGCATTCCATGCCCGAAACGCACGAAGAGATGGCGCGGCAGACGCCCCGTCACGTGGTTGTCTGCGACTACATTGCGGGAATGACCGACCAGTTCCTGCTGCGGCAGCATCAAGAGCAATTCGGCTCCCCGGCTCCTTCGGTCCCTTCTATCGCGCGGCCTCAGCGGATAGAATGAAGCAGCGTTTCGGAGCTGGAGCCATGCCAATTCGCCGAATGCTGCTTTTGCTGTTTTCTGCCGCGTTGTGGTGCGCGTGCGCGTTTGGCCGTCCGCAGATTCCTGGCCTCACTTCGTCGCCCGCACCAGCCGCATCGCAACAGCCTTCTGTACCCGCCGATCCCCTGGGCCGCGAAACCCCACGCGGATGCCTGCTGGGTTTTATCAAAGCGGCTCAGGAAGAAAGATATTCCGTGGCAGTGCAGTACTTTCAACCGCTACAGGCTCGCCATCATGTTTCCGAAGAAGATGAGGATGAACTCGCCGAACAACTGCTGGCGATTCTGAATCAGAAATTCTCCGGCCCGCTGGACTTCGTGAGCCGTGATCCGCAAGGCCGGCTGGACGACGGGTTGCCTCCGGACGAGGAAAAAATCAGCGGTAACCTGGGAGTGGACACATTTCCGATTCTTCTGGTGCGAAGCGAGGATGAGCAAGGTCGAAAGCTCTGGTATTTCTCGCGCGTCACGTTGGAGTCGGTGCCGAAGATTTATGACTCGCTGACGTTTCCAACGCTGGAGAAGCAGTTGCCGCCCTACCTGGTGGAACACCGGCTACTGTCCCTACCCATTTGGCAGTGGCTGGCGATCCTGTTTTTCATCCCGCTGTCGTTTGTGTTAGCCAGGCTGATAACGAAATCGTTGGAAAAGCTGACGCATTACTGGCGTATCGCGTGGCACCTGCCCGTTCTTCAAGCTGAGCCTTGGCGGCGAATCGGCCCGCTGACGTTCATGATTGCGCTGCTGATTCACTATGTGTTGGTGGCTTACATCGGCACTTCGCTGCTCTACCGCCTGTACTACCGCAGGGTTATCTGGATTTTTCTGGCGATCGCGTTCTATTGGCTGCTGACGCGAATCACGCGGGCGATCTCGGCGCGAATCGGCGCGAGCCTCTCCAGCCGTGGAATGTTTGCGGAACGATCGATCGTGTCGTTGATCCGCCGGTTTGTGGAAGTCAGCATCTTCATCCTGGTGACGCTGGTGGTGCTGCACGGGCTGGGATTCAACGTCAGTGCGGCGCTCGCAGGAGTAGGCATCGGAACGCTTGCTCTTGGTTTGGGCGCGCAGAAAACGTTTGAGAACATGTTCGGCGGTGTATCCATCCTGTTCGATAAGGTGATCCTGATCGGAGACACATGCAAGGTGAACAATCAGTCTGGCGTTGTCGAGGATATCGGGTTGCGGTCAACCCGTCTGCGGACGCCGGAGCGGACACTGCTGTCGATTCCGAACGGGACAATGGCCACCGCCGTCATCGAGAACCTGCGATTCCGCGATAAGTTCCTGTGCCAACAGGTGATCCGCCTGCGCTACGATCTTTCGCCGGACCATGTGCGTTTCGTCCTGGAGGAAATTCGCCAACTGTTACTTGAGAATCCGAGAGTGGAGGATTCCTCTTCGCGCGTACGATTCATCCGGTTTTCGGATTATTCGCTAGACGTGGAGATCTATTGCTACATCCTGGAGAGCGACTACAACGCTTTTCTGAGCTCGCAGGAAGGGCTGCTGCTTTCGATTATGGACTCGCTAGAGAAGGCGGGCGTGGTTGTGGCGCTGCCGACGCAAACGACAATCGTTTCCCAGGACTCGTGGATTGACCCGGAAAAAGCGAAGGCGGCCAAGGCGGCCATTGAAAAAATACGCGATCCGGGAGTGCCGGGAGCAGGCAAACTGCCCTCGGACTAGCAGTGTGCCGCGCTACTGCGCAAAGGTGTTGCAGGCGCTGATTGTGCCGGAATTGAAACCACGATTAAACCAGTCCATGCGCTGTGCGGTGCTGCCGTGCGTGAAGGTTTCTGGTTGCACACGTCCGCGGGTCATCTGCTGAATATGGTCGTCACCGACAGCCGCCGCCGCTCCCAAGGCAGACTGTACGTCTCCCTGCTCCAGCAAGCCACGTTGCTGCGTGGAATGCGCCCAGACGCCGGCGAAGCAATCGGCCTGTAACTCCAACTGCACGGAGGCGGCGTTCGCTGAGCCGGGATTCTGGCTTTGGAATTGGCGCACCTTGCTTTCCACGCCGATCAGCTTTTGTACATGATGGCCGACTTCGTGTGCAAGCACATAAGCCTGAGCGAATTCACCGGGAGCCCCAAACCGCCGCTTCAGTTCGTCGTAAAAAGACAAGTCGATGTATACCTTTTCATCGCCCGGGCAGTAGAACGGTCCGGTGGCGGCTTCAGCGCCGCCGCAGGCGGAATTGGTGGCATCGCGGAACAAGACCAGCTTGGCGTGCCGATAGGGCGTGCCCGCTTGTTGAGGTAGAAGCTGTTCCCAAGTTTTCTGGGTGTCGTCAAGGACGAAGGAGACAAACTGCACAAGGGGCTTCTCCGCTGCATCCCGCGCGGGATCGGGCGTGCTGACCGCGGCAGATCCGGGAGTTGAAGCACCACCCCCACCGAGCAGAGCAAAGAAGTTCTGCTTAAAAATGAGGCTTAAAACGAACAGGATCAGGAGGCCGGCCAGCCCCAATCGCATGCCGCCGAAGCCTCCTCCACCGCCGCCACCGCTCTGATCGCGACGATCTTCAATATCTCCGCTGACTCCACCGGGTGTCCAACGCATAAGGCGTTCTCCTTCGGGCTTTGCAAAGGGCGCAGTTTTCCTGAGGATAGGGGCGGAAAAACACCAAAATCCTACCACTCCTGCGCGGAAAGGGCAGGAAGATTCTTAGAGATGGTGCGCGCCGTAACGATCCATTACTCCAAGCCAGCGCGTCTAATGTATGGGTAAGCCGCAACCCCTGTATTTTGAGTCACGCGTGCCTATCGGAGCGGCCAACGTCAGGTTAGAATGCACTTGAAACATGTCACCCCAGACCGCCAATAGCGAGCGCAGGAAGAATTTACGCAAGGATCCTCCAAGCCTGATTTACGTGGAGTTGGGCCCTGGCAATGGCGGAATGATGCGAGATTTATCCGAGGAGGGTTTTGCGCTTCGGGCGATGATACCGGTGCATGTGGGGGACAAAACCCCATTCTCCTTTCTGCTGAGTACCACGGCCCGCATTGAGGGAGAGGGGGAGATTCTGTGGGTCGAGGAGCGCGGGCGCGTCGCGGGCATTCGATTCGTCGAGCTTCCGCAATTGGCGCGGACGCAGATCCAGAGCTGGCTGAACGGCACACTGGAATCCAAAGAGAATAAAGACGAGACGGAAAAGGCGGGCGTTTCGGAGGCGCAATCGTTTGATGAACTTCGTCAAGAACTCCGCTCTCCCGGTCTTCGCGCACCCGCAGAGGTGCCAAAGCCTCACTGGTCGATTTCCCGTCCTACCGCGCAACCGGAACCGGCTGCGATCGAGCCTCCCGCACTTCCGCCACCGCAAGCACCTCCTGTGGTGAATGTGCCGGTTGAGGTAGTCGCTTCCACGACGGAGAGTGTGGAAGAAGAACAAGAGCCGGAGAGCCTTGCTGAGCCAAGCTCGTTTCCAGGTCTGCCCGATTTTTCCACGACGAAAGATGCGATTGAAATTTCGTTTGAGCCGCTTCCTGCGGAAACACATGTGGAGTCCGGGTGGAAGAGGGAACACGCGGAACAGCCGGCGTTCCCAGAAATTCCTGCGAGGCCGAAAGATGAGGAATCTCCCTCACCTGAGCTGCCTGATATTGCTCAGATTCTGATTCAACCACCGAGGAAAGAGGCAGAGTACAACTCGAAAACTGCAGCGTTGCCGCGACTTGAGCCTTTGAGCCAAGGCAGCAGTGCGGGCCAAGGAACCTGGACGGATCGGTTCACGTTGTCTCGCGCTGTGGCCATCATGGCTGTGTTGGCATTGGTTGTGGCCGCTTCGGTCTATCATCGCGCGTTTGGCGAAGGGCTAATCTGGTTAGGCGAACAGTTAGGCGGTTCGGGAACGACCCAGGTTTCGCCACCGTCTTCGGCTGAAAATCCCGCTGGCGATGAGACCAATGCGCTGCCCACGAATGCTACGTCTGCCTCTGACTCTGCAGCTCCAGCCCCGAGTCCGGGAACTGCGGCACCAACTGAAACTACGCCTCTCAACAAGGCGGCCAACTCTCTACCTTCTATACCAAAAGGCACGTCTCCGCCGGTCACTCCACTTTCTGGAATGTCGGCTGGCGCTGGACCGGAGACTGGGACGGAAACGGGTTTATCGGAGTATTCGCATGCCATGCAACTGCTCCACGGGAAAAATCCAACGGAAGACACTTCCGAGGCCGTGCGACTGCTTTGGATTTCCGTGGAGAAAGGCAATCCCAGCGCCGAGCTGACGCTCGCCGAGCTTTACTGGCATGGCGAGGGAGTGGCCCGGAACTGCGACCAAACGCGCATCCTGCTGAGCGCCGCCGCTCGCAAAGGCAACGCGGACGCCCAGAAGCGCCTACAGCAATTTCAGCAGGAAGGCTGCGAATAAGTTAATTCCCTTGGACAACCGAACTGTAAGAGAATAGGCGCGACGGAAAGACGTTCCCGAGTGTGTGGAGGCCAATTGTGTTTTGTTCCAAATGCGGTGCCGCCCTTGCGGCAGACACAGCATTTTGTCAATCGTGCGGTAATCCCGTTGTGCGGACTGCGCTGCCAACTGCCGCGCCGGCAATGCCTGTTGCCGTTTCTCCTCATGCGGGCGTCGGAGCGATCGTCTACGCGACAAATGTAACGTACGCAGGATTTTGGCTGCGGTTCGTCGCGTACATCATCGATGGGTTCATTATTGGACTTGCGATGCTGATTTTGATCGTCCCCTTATTTTTTTTGATGGGAGGAGCTGCAATTTTGACGTCGTTCGGTCGAAGAGTTGCGGAAAGACCCGATCCGGCTGAACTGGGAGCGTTTCTGTCGTTGGCCTTGGTATTAGGGGGTGTGTCGATACTCGGTCAGTGGCTCTATTTTGCGTACCTGGAAAGTGGTGAAAAACAGGGAACGTGGGGCAAGCAGATGCTGGGTCTGTATGTCACAGACCTGGCGGGCAATCGCGTCTCGTTCGGTCGAGCCAGCGGGCGATTTTTCGCAAAAATTATCACCGGACTGATTCCGTTGGGGATCGGCTACATCATGGCGGGGATCACGGAGCGGAAGCAGGCGTTGCACGACATGATTGCGAGTTGCCTGGTTTTACGGCGCTGAAGGTGTGTTCCATTTCTTGCGGATGATTTTGTCTTTCTTGAGCTGGTCTACCAGAGTCTGGGCGTATGCCTTGGCCAGTCTGTCGAAATCCGTTGAATAAATCGTGTCGGTTTCGCCACTCCAGATGAGTCTTTCGTCTTTCGTGCTGTAGAGATTGAATTCCACACGCACGATGATTTTTTCCTTGGAGTACGAGCTTGTTGGATAAAAATTGCCGTACGCCATATTCCAATAGGGCCAGAATGTGTAATAGCCTGGAGGAGGCACGTAGATTCCGCCGGTAATCACCTGTTCGGTTTCCTTGCGTACGGACTTGGGGCGAATCACGAGTACACTATCCAGCGAGCTTTCCTTGATGCGTTGTTTTAGCTCGCCTTCCATCATTTCGTTCCGCGGCGGCAAGACCATGTAACTCTGGACGCCCTCCACTCCATACTTGGCGAGCAATAGTTTCATCTGATCTTCGAATTCCTGGCGAATCAGATAGTTTTCCATGATGCTGGCAACCAACATCTTACGGAAATGGGGCATCGGCAAGCCAGTGAGCACCCAGCGATGGACGATCTTTGTACTAGCCAGAAGTGGGAGAGCCGCGAACGAGAAGATCGCGAACAGGGCACCGGCGCGGAGGCAGGATTTCATTCCGTAGGCTCCAAGAGTAGAAAAGTGAATGCATGTTAACACGCCGCCCTTGTCAGCAAACGAGCTAAGTCACTGATAGGCAGGAAATCAATTCGCCGGGTGAGCCGTAGATGGGTTGCTATAAGCAACCAGGCGCCGTTTTGTTCTGTTTGTTTTTCACGAAGGGCTGATAACCCAGTTCATTCTTGCTTTCCACGATGCTATAGAACTGGTCGGCGGGAAAATTGGAAAACGTTTGTTTCGCGCCGCTGGGCCAAGTGATTTCCAGTTTATCGATGTTCGCGGCCGAAGCCAGGCCGAAGTGTGCGCGCAGGTCGCTCTGAGACATGTAGCTGCCTCCGCTTTGGATTTCGCGAATCTGAGTCATAGCACCCGCCGTCAGCTTTAGGCGGGCGCCTATGGCATCTCGATTACTCTTCGTTCCGGTCAGCTTGAATGATACAAAGTGATTTCCGTTGCCGCCGCTGTTGTGCAGCAACAGAGGGGGATCATTGTTGTTGGCGACGACCAGGTCCACGAATCCATCGTTGTCAAAGTCAGCGAAGGCCACGCCGCGGCCCACAGAAGGAGTGGAGAACCCGTCGCCGGAAGTCTTGGTCACATCGATGAACTTGCCGTGGCCGTCGTTGTGAAACAGCGAATTGATCTGTTTGTAGTGAACATCCGGAAAAATCTGTTCAATTTCGGGATAAACGTGACCGTTGGCGATAAACAGATCGAGCCACCCGTCATTGTCGTAGTCAAAGAAGCCACCTCCGAAACTCAATACCGAGTGTGTGGGAGAAGTGATGCCGGCGCTATCGCTAACCTCGTCAAAGAGACCGTGACCGTCGTTTTTCCAGACATGATCGGAGCTGCCCTGGAAATCGGAAATAAACAGATCGAGCCAACCGTCATTGTTGTAATCCCCGAGCGAAATGCACATAGCGGCCATGGTGAGCCCCTGGGCAGTGAAAGCCATGCCGGTGATCGAGCCGTCTTCCTTGAACGTGCCGTTGTGTTCGTTGTGGTAGAGGTAGGCGCTGATGCCGTCATTGGCGACGAAGAGGTCCGGCCAGCCGTCATTGTCATAATCTCCCACTCCGACCGCGAGGTTCTTGCCGTTGGGCTGATAGATCCCGGCTTTCTTGGTGACGTTGGTGAAAGTGCCGTCACCATTATTGTGGTACAGAATGCTCGGGCTGCCCTGGTAAGCGCTGGGAGGGCAACTGCTGGTCAGGCCGCCGAGTTTGCAATAGCGCTGGGCTCCAGGCGGGAAAGCGACGTAGCTGCCGACGTAAAGATCGAGCTTGCCGTCGCGGTCGTAATCGAAAAAGACAGCGCCAGAGTGGAAATAGGTACCGAAGTCCATTCCCGCGACACCGGCCTTGTCGGTGACGTCCGTGAACGTTCCGTCCCCGTTGTTGTGATACAGGACGTTGCGGCCGTATTGTGTGACGAACAGATCGGGATGGCCATCGTTGTCGTAGTCGCCCCAAACGCAGCCAAGGCCGAAGCCGGTGCCGGGCACGCCGGCTTTATCGGTGACGTCCGTGAAGGTGCCGTCACCATTGTTGTGATAAAGCGCATTCTGGACCTTGATACCCCGGTCGTACAGATCGCGGGCGTTAACGAAGTAGATGTCTTGCCAGCCATCGCCATCAAAGTCGGCTACACACACGCCGGGTCCGAATTCTTCCAGATTGATCGAAGTGCCTTTGTTGCCCTTGAAGTGAGTGAACTTGATACCGGCGGAGCGGGTCACATTGGTGAATTGTATGGGCTTCTCTTGTGACAGTGTGCGCTCGGCCGCGAAGAAGCAGGCCAGGAGAAAGACGCACGCGAAGAGAAAGCGGCCAAGTTTATGCCAGGGGATCAATACCGTTTCCAGCCGGAACTGCTTCCGGTTTTTCTATTCTCGCATGTGTGGCTTGCCGGTCCAATTTTTGCGCAGGGATGGATTGACGCAAGTTGGATACGGAATTACGATCAAGACCCGAGTGAGGGTGAAAAATGAAACGTAGAGAATTTGTGGCCACTGGCGCGGCCGCGGCGTTGCTAAGCGCGTTACCGGCAGGAGCTACGGACGTGAAGCAATTTAAACTTGGCGTGATCAGCGACGAAATTACGCAAAATTTCGAACAAGCTCTGCTCTGGATCAAAGGCTTTGGGCTGGAATGGGTGGAGTTGCGATTTGTCTGGGACAAATACGTTACAGAGTTCACGGGCGATGATGTAAAACGAGCGAAGGACCTGCTCGCCAGGCACGGCATGAAAGTGTCGGTGGTGGATTCGGCATACTTCAAGACGCCGTTGCCCGGCACGGAATCGAAATTTGCCGGGGGCAAGCCGGATCCACTGCAGAGCGACATCTCGCAGCAGAATGGAATATTGGAACGGGCGATTGCGCGTGCCAAGGATTTTGGCACCGACAAGGTGAGAATTTTTTCGTTTCTGCGTGTGCCAGACCCGAAAGCGGTATTTGAACGCGTGGCGAAAGAACTGGAACGGACGGCGGCGATTGCGCAGCGGGAAGGAATTCGGTTGGTGTTAGAGAATGAGTTTTCCTGCAACGTGGGCACGGGCGCCGAGGCTGCGGCGATGCTGGATGCGGTCAAGTCTCCCGCGCTGGGAGTAAATTGGGATCCCGGAAATGCCTATGACGCCGGAGAGGTGCCCTTCCCAAATGGTTATGAGACGCTGGATAAGAAACGTATGTGGCACATGCACCTGAAAGACGCGGCACCCGCGGCGAAGCCGGGAGAGACCAAGTGGATGCCAATTGGCAGCGGCAAGATCGATTACGTGGGGCAATTTCGCGCGCTGATCAAGAACGGATATGAGGGCTCAATGTCTCTGGAAACGCATTACCTGAATGCCGCCAAGAATAAAGAGGAATCGAGCCGGGAATCGATGGAAGGATTGCTGAAAGTAATTCGCGAAGCCTAAGCGAGATCAGAGTTCGCCGCGCTTCATTTGATTGACGGCATAATCGCAGGCGCGCGCGGTCAGGGCCATATAGGTGAGAGATGGGTTCACGCAAGACGAAGAAGTCATACAGGAGCCGTCGGTAATGAAAAGATTCTTGATATCGTGCGACTGATTCCAGCCGTTGAGGACGGACGTTTTGGGATCGCGCCCCATGCGTGCAGTGCCCATTTCGTGGATGGAAAAGCCCGGGGGATCGTCGTCTGTAAAAGGTTCGATGGAGCGAGCGCCGGCGGCGGAGAGCATTTCCGCCCCTGCGATGGCCATATCCTTCCGTAGCGCAAATTCATTCTCGCCATACGCGCAGTGAATTTTCAGACTGGGAATGCCCCAGGCATCGACAGTGTTTTTGTCGAGCTCGACAAAATTGCCACGATTGGGAAGACACTCACCGTAGCCCTCGAATATGAACTCCCAAGGGCCGGGCCGGCTGATGCTGCGCTTGAAGTCCGCCCCGAAACCCACATTGAGAATGCCGCGCTCCCAACCGTCCGTTCCGGCATACCCCTGCAACCCGTAGCCGCGCAGAAATCCCGGATGCACGTTCTTCACGTTTCGAAACCGGGGCATGTACGCGATATTCGGGCGGTTGCCAAAAGAATAGCGGCCTTCGTTACCGGGAATCACGCCTCTGGCGCCTCCGCCTTTGATGTGATCCATCAGATTGTGGCCCAGTTCGCCGGAGGAGTTGGCCAGTCCGGAGGGGAATTCGGGCGTGGCGGAGTTCAAGAGGATGCGGGCGGATTCCAGTGTCGAGGCGCACAAAAAGAAAATGGGCGCGTGAAATTCCAGGGTGGCATGCGACTGCGAATCGATTACGCGAACACCGCTAATGCGCCGGGAATTCACGTCGAAAATCAGGCTGTGTACTGTGCTGAAAGGCCGAAGCGTAAGACGGCCGGTTTTTTCGGCTTCAGGCAGCGTGGCGTTGACGCTGCTGAAATAGGAACGCGTGATGCAGCCGCGTTCGCATGGGCCGCAATAATGGCATGCAGCGCGGCCGCGGTGGGTTTGCGTAAGAACGGCAACGCGCCCGATGGTCAAAATGCGATCGGGGCCAAAATTTCTCGCGACCGATTCTTTCACGGCGGATTCGGCGCAATTGAGCTGCATGGGCGGAAGGAACTTGCTGTCCGGCAATTGCGGCAGGCCGAGAGCTTCGCCGGAAATGCCGACGAAGTCTTCCACATAGTCGTACCAGGGCGCGAGATCGGCATAACGTATGGGCCAATCCACCGCCGTACCGTCTCGCAAATTGGCCTCGAAATCGAGATCGCTCCAGCGGTAACACTGGCGGCCCCACATGATCGAACGGCCGCCGACCTGGCGCCCGCGAATCCAGCGAAACGGTTTTGCCGGATCGGTAGTGTAGGGATGCTCGGTATCTTTGACGAAAAACTGTGAATTCGTTTCTTCGCAGGCGTAGCAGAGACTCTGGATCGGCTGATCGCGCAGAAGTTTCTTGCGGTCGCGCATGCCACGAAAAGGCATATCCCACGGCGGGATGTGTTCGACGTAATCTTTCTCAGGAACGATGGGACGGCCGGCCTCGAGTATGAGCGTGCGCATGCCCTTTTCCGTGAGCTCTTTGGCAGCCCATCCGCCGGTGATGCCGGAGCCGATGACAATCGCGTCATATTTGTTTTGCGCTTGCGGCATGCTCACGTGTCTTTGGGTGATGGCGATGCAGACGAGCCGAAGGGTACGCAGGAATCGTAGCGCCCGGGGATAATTTCCTCATGCAATTGCAGCGTGAAGCCCGCTTCGGAAGTGAAATAGCCGGTCAGCGTGAGTTGGCGAAACATCAGATAGAAGTTATCGCGGGGCTCCGGCACTGCGCCTCGATACGGACGCCGCTCATTGGCCAAAGCCGCTGACGCGGCGGCCATTTCGTCGCCAAGGGAGCGAAGAATCTCCGATTGCTGCGCGGGGCTGGCATCGACAAAAGTTTTCTGGAACAGGTTCCGCGTACGGACGTCTACTTCGTCGAGGCCGGCTAGAAACTCGGCCCGCTCTTCGTCGGTAAACCAATCGGCAACGATATGGTCGATAAATTCATTGACACGGACGACTTTCGCGCCTGGTGTTTCGGTGGCGGGGATAATCAGTTCAGCCATGGCGATGACCGTCGCATCCTGGTGAGGGTTGAATGCCTTGAGAGCCGGCGTCGCGGGAAGGGTAGTATGAACTTCGCGAAAGGCAGCCAAAAGATCCGCGGGGATGGCGGGAAGCGCCGAGCTCAAGGCCAGGAGCTTCAGGACTTCGCGTCGATGCAAGATGCCTCCCTAGGCGAGATCAAGCGTATTATACGAGGGCGCAAGAAAAATGGAAAATGAGGACGGCAAGCGAAGCAGTGAGAGCACAAAGCAAAGAGGAGAAGAGCATGAAGCTGGCACGAAGGGAATTTCTGGCGGCGGGAGTTGCTGCGGCGCTGTTGAGTAAACTCTCATGCGCTGCGGAACAAAGGTTGCCCCTGGCTTTTTCCACCCTGGGTTGCCCGGGCTGGGAATGGAAAAAGATTCTGGAGTTCGCGCAAGCTAATGGTTTTGCGGCGATCGAGCTTCGCGGATTGATGGGAAAGATGGATCTGCCCACATTGCTGGAATTTAGCCCTGCACAAATTTCGGAGACAAAGCGTCAGGTGGCCGACCACGGACTGAAAATTTCAGATTTGGGCAGCTCCTCGGAGATGCACGTTTCCGATCCGGCTGAGCGCGCCAAACAGCTCGGAGACGCCAAGCGATTCATTGACCTGGCATCAGCACTGGAGGTGCCTTACGTGCGCGTGTTCGGGAATCAAATCAAGGGGCCGCGCGAAGAGGTGATCGCGCGAGTTGTCGACGGACTCCACCAGCTTGGAGAGTACGGCGGACCGCGCGGCGTTACGGTAATCATCGAGTCCCACGGCGAATTCGTGGACTCACCAACCTTGAAAGAAGTATTGACCCGGGCGAATTCGAAGTACGTTGCGCTGCTCTGGGACGCGCACCATACATTTGTGGAAGGACACGAGCAGCCGGAACACACCGTGGCGGAACTCGGCTCCTGGATCCGCCACACGCACTTGAAAGACTCTGTGCCCGACGGAACTGGAAGGAAGTATGTGCTGACTGGAAAAGGAGACGTTCCAATCGAGCGGCAGGTGTTGGCGTTGCGGCGAATCGGCTACAAAGGTTACTACTGTTTCGAATGGGAGAAGGTGTGGCACCCGGATATTCTGGAGCCGGAAGTGGCATTTCCCGATTACGTGCGGGTGGTGAGCGGTTATTTGGAGGAGCCGCTAAAACCAGCCTGATCGGTGGCTGCTGGGACTGGATTTCCCTGTTTAGTACTAGGAGATATGGCTGACGGATTCGCCGCTGGAACCGCCTTGTACAGCCTCAGCTTTCTTGACTTAAGCCTCAACTGCCCAAATAATGGAATAGCATGAGCGTGCGCGCCGGAGGCGCTGAAGATATGTTTCTCGACGTCAAAGATCTTGCCGTCCGCAAAATGCGCATCCGGAAGAGTTATGCCCCCGGAAGTATCGATTACGGCATCAATGAAGTGAAGCAGGCGGAACCGCTGGAGGTTACGGCGACGGCGGAGCTTCTGGAAGGCCAGATCCGCATTGTGGGAGAGCTGGAGACCAAGATTGAGATGGTCTGTGCGCGCTGCCTGGAGCCAGTAATCGAAGAGATTCACAAGGACTTTGACTTGTTCTACCAGCCGCTTCCCAAAGGGAACAGGCACGAAGAAGAGCGGTTGAAGGACGACGATACGGAGATAGGATTTTTTGAAGGAGAGGGCTTGTTCCTGGCCGATGTTTTGAAGGAACAAGTGCTGCTGTCATTACCGATGAAAGTGATTTGCCAAAGCGATTGCCGTGGGTTGTGCCCGAGCTGCGGGGCTAACCTGAACCATGAAGAGTGCCGTTGCGAAGTGCACTCTTCCGATCCGCGTCTGGCTCCCCTCGCGCGGCTAAAGCAGGACTGGCTCAAGAAACAATAGATTTTCGGGCCGAAAGCCCATAGAATCCGACCTCGTTCGGTCAGGCGTTGTGTGTAGCCGCGAGTGGGGCGAGAAACAAGGAGTAGTGGAATGCCAAATCCAAAACGACGACATTCGAAGAGGCGCACCAGCACCAGGCGCGCGCACGACCGGCTGTTTGCCCCCGCTCTGGCCAAATGTCCCAACTGCCATGAGATGAAGCAGCCCCACCAGGCTTGCCCCCATTGCGGATATTACAAGGGAAGACCGGTACACGACACAAAGTAGAGCGCGCAGATCGGAAGCCGGGCTCTTGGAGTCCTGATCGGCACGGCGCAGGTTGTGCCCACCGAACTTGCCAGAGTCATTGGAACTATTTCCATGATCACAATCGCGGTGGATGCCATGGGGGGAGACCACGCACCTCTACCTGAAGTGGAGGGGAGTGTTCTGGCGGCGCAAGAGTACGGCGTTCGCGTGCTCTTGGTGGGCCAGCCTAACGTTATTCGCACGGAACTTGCGCGGCTGTCCAAGCCGACGGTAGCGGTCGAAATCGTTCCGGCGAGCGAGGTGATCACGATGGAAGATCATCCCGCTCAGGCTTTCCGGCGGAAGAAAGACAGTTCGGTGCACGTCGGGGCGCGATTGGTGAAGGACGGCGAGGCCGCAGCGTTCGTCAGCGCGGGCAACACTGGCGCGGTGATGACCACGGCCAAGTTCATCATGGGGACTCTCGAAGCGGTGGATCGCGTGGCTCTGGCGGCGCCCTTTCCCAATGCCAAGGGCGGCGTTTCGGTGCTCTTGGATGTGGGTGCGAATGTGGATTCGAAGCCGGAGCACCTGTTGCAGTTCGCGGTGATGGGTGAGCTGTATTACCGGTTGACGTTCGGAAGCCGTAAGCCGCGAGTGGGGCTGCTTTCGATTGGCGAAGAAGAGATCAAGGGCAACGAACTGACGCGCGCGGTTTACGACCGGCTTAAGGATTTGCCCGTGCACTTCGTGGGCAATGTGGAAGGCAACGACCTGTTTTCGGGGAAAGTGGACGTGATTGTTTGTGATGGATTCGTGGGAAACATCGCGCTGAAAATTTGTGAAGGGCTGGCCATGGAAATCGTGAAGTTTCTGCGCAAGACGTACAAGGGCTCGCTCGCTTCGCAATTGGGCTACATGTTATCCAGGGGAGCGTTTAAGGGCATCAAACGGACGATGGATTATTCCGAATACGGTGGCGCGCCATTGCTGGGAGTTCGTGGCGTTTGCGTGATCACCCACGGAAAGTCCAACGCCAATGCCATAAAAAACGCGATACGCGTTGCCGCGGGTTTGGCGCGGGCTCGCGTGAATGAAAAAATCGAACAGGAGCTCTCCCTGACCACCGCGAAAGCGTGAGGGAAAGAGAGAGGAGTCAGTATGGGAAAAGTCGCATTCATATTTCCGGGACAGGCATCGCAATATCCCGGAATGGGGAAAGAACTGGCGGAGAAGTATGCCGGGGCGCGTGCCGTTTTTGAAGAAGCGGACAACGCGCTGGGCATTTCCGTCTCGAAGATATGCTTTGAAGGCACGGAAGAAGAGCTAAAGCTGACCGCAAACACGCAGCCGGCGATTCTGGCGGTGTCAGTGGCCGCTTACCGTGTTTTGACCGAGAAGGGCGTTACCGCTGATTTCGTGGCGGGGCACAGCTTGGGCGAATACTCCGCGTTGGTTGCGGCGGGATCGTTAAGTTTTTCCGACGCGGTCAAGCTTGTGCGAAAACGTGGGACGTATATGCAGGAAGCTGTGCCAGCCGGCCAAGGAAGCATGGCGGCGATTATGGGCTTGTCGCCGACGGTGGTGCTGGACGTTTGCAAGCGCGCTGCGCAGGGTGAAGTGTGCTCTCCGGCAAATCTAAACTCCTCGGAACAAACGGTGATTTCCGGACACGTTGGGGCGGTGAAGCGCGCGGTGGAGATTGCTTCTCAATCGGGAGCGAAGCGCGCGGTGGTGCTTGCTGTTTCTGCGCCGTTCCACTCGGCATTGATGATGCCAGCGCAGGTAAAGCTGGAAGAAGATCTGGCAGTCACGAAGTTTGCCGATTTGCAGATGCCGTTGGTCACCAACGTGGATGCGGACACGATTCGCAAGGGCGAGGAAGCCAAGAGTGCGCTGGCGCGGCAAGTGACCATGCCGGTGCGTTGGGAGGAATCCATGCGGATGCTGCTGGACGAAGGCGTAACCACATTCGTCGAGGTTGGACCGGGCCGCGTGCTGACGGGATTGATGCGCCAGATCGAGCGTTCCGTGACCACCTTGAACGTGGAAGACGAGAAGAGCCTTGCAGCGACCCTGGACAGAATTACGGGAGCGAAGTCGGACGCGGCATGAGAAAAGTTATAAGTTGTCAGTTTTACGTTCTAAGTTTAAGAGTCATCAGGTTTGAACTGAAAACTTATTACTTGCAACTTATAACTTAGAGCCTGGAATCGAGACGGAATGTTCAGCTTGACGGACAAAGTGGCGCTGGTTACCGGAGCGTCGCAGGGGATTGGTCGAGACACAGCGCTGGCGCTGGCGGAAGCGGGCGCAAAAGTGGTTGTGGCGGCGCGCAATGAAGAGAAACTGGTTGCGTTGGCGGAAGAGATTGCGGCGAAGGGAGCCGTGGCATTCGCAGTGAAGATGGACGTAGCAGATCCCGAGCAGGTGAAAGCTGGATTTAAGGCAGTGCTGGAGAAGTTTGGAAAGCTGGACATCCTTGTGAATAACGCGGCCATTACGCGAGATGGTTTGGCGCTGCGCATGAAGCAGGACGACTGGGACGCGGTGATTCGGACGAACCTGACCGGCGCACATTTCTGCACGCAACAGGCGCTGGCGACGATGATGCGGGCACGCGCAGGGCGAATTATCAATATTGCGTCGGTGGTAGCGCAGATGGGCAATGCGGGGCAGGCGAACTATGTGGCCGCGAAAGCTGGCTTGATTGGCCTGACGAAGGCCATCGCGATGGAGATTGCGTCGCGGAACGTCACGGTAAATGCGGTGGCGCCGGGATTTATAGAGACGCCGATGACGGACGTGCTGCCGGAAAAAGTGAAGGAAGAATTGAAAACGCGGATTCCATTGGGACGCATGGGAACCGGTCACGATGTGGCGGCGGCGATTGTGTTCCTGGCAAGCGACGAAGCAGGCTACATCACGGGGCATGTGCTGGATGTGAATGGCGGTCTGTATCTGGCTTAGGAAGACTTGCGCCTGATTCATAAAGCCTCGGAGTCCGCGAAATAAGAGGCCTTTAAGTTGACCTTGGTGGGCTGGGAAAGTAGACTTGGCAGGTTACCCAAGCAAGGGCATAACGGATTGTAGGCCGGCCGAAAAGCCGGATTACGGTGTGGAGTAGCACGAACAAGAAAATGCGACAGCAGGTCGCGGAGGACTGGAATGGCCAGTGTAGAAGAGCGGGTAAAGCAGATTATCGTCGAGCAATTGGGCGTGGATGAGGCGGAGGTAACGCCTACGGCGTCATTCGTGGACGACCTGGGCGCGGATTCGCTCGACCAGGTGGAATTGGTAATGGCGTTCGAAGAAGCGTTCGGCATTGAGGTGCCGGACGAGGACGCCGAGAAAATGACCACGGTGAAGGATGCCATCGAGTACATCGACAAACACTCGAAAGGCAAGTAAGTCGCAGGAAATTCCCTGCATGAAGGAGCAAGCGAATTGACTCGCCGCGTCGTCGTAACGGGCGTTGGATTGGTTTGTGCGCTGGGTATCGGGACCGAGGAGAGCTGGAAAAACCTGGTCGCAGGTAGCAGCGGCGTCCACCGCATCACACATTTTGATACTGCCGAATTCGATTGCCAGATCGCAGGTGAAGTGAAGAACTTCGACCCGTTCCTGTGGATCGAGAAAAAAGAACTGAAAAAAATGGGCCGGTTCATCCAGTTGGCGCTGGCCTCCGCGGATTTCGCCGTGAAAATGGCGGAGTGGAAGCCGGAACAGTCCGACCTGGATGAAGTGGGCGTGTATGTTGCCTCTGGCATCGGCGGGTTCGACATCATCGAACGAGAACACATCAAGCTGATGCAGGGCGGCCCGGGCAAAATTTCTCCCTTCTTTATTCCTTCGGCCATAGTAAATCTTGCTTCCGGGCATATTTCCATTCGATATGGCGCAAAGGGGCCGAACTCAGCGACCGCGACGGCCTGCTCCGCGTCGGCGCATTCCATCGGAGACTCCTTCAAGATTATCGAACGAGGCGCGGCGGAGATGATGATCTGCGGCGGAACGGAAGCGACGATTACCCCAATGGGCATAGGGGGGTTTGCGGCGATGCGCGCGCTCTCCACTCACAATGATGAACCGGAAAAGGCCAGCCGTCCATTTGATGCGGCGCGCGACGGCTTTGTGGTCGGCGAAGGCGCGGGAATCCTGGTGCTGGAATCGCTCGAGCATGCGCAGAAGCGCAACGCGCCCATTCTCGCCGAGATTGTCGGATATGGAATGAGTGGCGATGCTTACCACATCACGCAGCCCGCGGAGAATGGCGACGGAGCGTTCCGCGTGATGCGGGCGGCGCTGAAAGATGCCAAGCTTTCTCCGGACGATATCGGCTACATCAATGCCCACGGAACTGCGACGCCGATCGGCGATGTGATCGAAACCACGGCGATGAAGCGCTTGTTTGGCGAGCGCGCTGCCAACAAAAAGTTGCCAGTCAGCTCCACGAAGTCCATGACCGGGCACTTGCTCGGCGGCGCCGGCGGCCTGGAAGCCGGCATCAGCGTGCTGGCATTGCGGGACCAGATTTTGCCGCCCACCATCAATCAGGAAACGCCGGACCCGGAGTGCGATCTGGACTATGTGCCGAATGTGGCTCGAAAAGTGTCTGTTGATTATGCGCTTTCGAACTCCTTCGGTTTCGGCGGCACCAATGCGGCATTGATTTTCAAACGCTGGACGGGTCAGTAGGCCGCGAAGCGCCGTTTGCTATGTGATTGCAGGGTCCCATTTGCAGTAGCACCAAGTGGACTTGTCTGAAGTTGAGAACCTCCGCTCCCACTACGGGCAAGTCATGCATTTACACATTCCATTCTGCAGGCCCTGATGGAGGGAAACTCCCGTGAACATCATAGTTTGTATCAAACAGGTTCCGGCGAAAGATGCGCCGCTGTCCATCGCTGGAAACTGGATCAAGGAATCCGACATAGGATTTGAGATGAACGAGCCAGACAGCTACGCGCTGGAAGAAGCGTTGAGGCTGAAAGAAAAGAATGGCGGCGAAGTAATCGTCCTGTCGCTCGGGCCGGAACGCGTCAAGCAGACGATCAAAGAGGCGCTTGCCAAAGGCGCGGATCGCGCCATACATATTGCAGACGACAATTTTGCGCAGCTCGATCCGCTGGGATCCGCGAAGGTACTGGCAGCGGCTATCGGCAAGGAAAAGTGTGACCTGGTGCTGACCGGTCTGCAGAGCGATGACCACGGGTTCGGGCAGACAGGCGTGCTTCTGGCAGGGCTGCTGAACCTGCCGCATGCGACCATCATCATGCAAATTGAAGTGCAAGGCGCGAAGCTGAGACTCAAGAGGGAACTGGAAGCGGGATGGTTTCAGTGGATCGAGTGCCCCCTTCCCGCTGTTTTGTCGATTCAGTCCGGCATCAACAAGGTGCGCTACGCCACGTTGAAAGGAATTATGGCCGCGAAAAAGAAGGAAATCGCGACCATCACGCGCGAATCGCTGGGTGTCGCTGTCGAACCGACGCAAACGATTGAGAAGATTTATGTGCCCACAAAAACGAAGAAAACAGAATTTCTGACTGGCACGCCCAAAGAGGCTGCGGCAAAACTGGTGGAGAAATTGAAGTTCGAGGCTCGGGTGATTTGAACCGCTCAAGCAAGCTGAGGGGATTGGTCGAAGTCCTTCGCTTCGATCAGGACGGCAACATGCGGTGCAGCGTTCGGGAAAGAGGCAGGCGATGAAGATCCTGGTGTTCACGGAACAGCGACAAGGCAAGTGGAACAATACAAGTTTTGAGACGCTGGTGGCGGCTCAGCAGATCGCCGCGGCCACTGCGGGAACGATTACCGCGGCGGTGGTTGGCAAGAATGTGACGGCGCTTGCGGAAGAACTGGCGACAAAAAATGTGGCGGAAGTGCTCGCCGTGGAAAACGAACTCCTGGAGAACTACACGCCGGATGGTTACTGCACAGCGCTGAAGCAGATCGTGGAATCCATCAAGCCGGACTTGGTTTTGTTTCCGCACACATATCAAGTGCGCGATTTTGCGCCGAAATTGGCGGCTATGTTGGGTCGGGGAATGATCGGCGATTGCGTCGGCTTCCGCGAGGAAGGTGACAAACTCATTTTCGTCCGTCAAATGTTTCAGGGAAAAACGGCAGCGGACGTGAGTTTTGTGGGAGCAACGCCGTGGTTCGCTTCGTTCCAGTCCGGAGCGTTTCGCGCGGATATGTTGGAAGGGCACGCGGGTGGAATAGCCACTGTGAATGCGGCGAAAGTGGAACTGAAGGCGGAAGATATTCGAACGAAACCGCTGGAGCTGTTTAAGGAAGCGAAAGCCTCCGTCGATCTGACGCAGGCGCCGCTGATCGTGGCCATTGGCCGCGGGATCAAAGCGCCGGAAAATATTGCGCAGGCGGAAGCGGTGGCGAAAGCACTGGGCGGAGAAATTGCGGCGTCCCGTCCGATTTGCGACGAAGGCTGGCTGCCAATGGAACGTCAGATCGGCAGTTCTGGCCAAACCGTTGCGCCGAAGTTGTATCTTGCGCTGGGCATCAGCGGGGCGATTCAACACGTCGTGGGGATGAAGGGCTCGCGCACGATCGTAGCCGTCAACAAGGATCAGAACGCACCCATCTTCGAAATAGCCGATTATGGAATCGTCGGCGACATCTTCGAAATCATGCCGGCCCTCACCGAAGAACTGCAAAAAGCCAAGGGTTAGCCTGAAACAGTCCCAAACGCTTGTTTGGTAGAATGCTTTTATGGCCATCCAACGGGAACAATTGGACGCGGATGTACTGATTGTGGGAGCTGGCCCCGCTGGGCTGAGCTGTGCCTTGCACCTGGCGAACCTGATTAAGAAGCACAATGCCAGCGGAGCCAAGCCGGAACTTTCCGCGGAAAATATTTATGTGCTGGAAAAGGGTCGGGAGATCGGCGCCCACCAATTATCCGGCGCAATCATGAATCCGAAAGCGCTCGCGGAGCTGGTTCCGGATTTCGAGAAGAGCGCTCCGCTGGATACGCCGGTGACGGATTCCGCGGCACTTTTCTTCACGAAAAAGTCTTCCTACCGTTTTCCTGTAACACCGCCACCCTTCAACAACGCGGGGAATTTCGTGATTTCGCTCAACAAGCTGGTGAAGTGGCTGGGCGGGCTTGTGGAAGCCGCAGGCGTGAATGTGTTCAAGGAATTCGGCGGCGCCGGGTTGATTCCCGCGGAAAACGGAATTGCCGGTGTAATCACCGAGGATAAAGGCGTCGACAAAAATGACAAGCCCAAGGACAACTACACGCCGGGATACGAACTTCGCGCAAAAGTAACCGTGCTCGCCGAAGGCCCGCGCGGCTCGCTGACAAAGCAATTAGTCGCAAACCAGAAGCTCGACAACATCAATCCACAAACGTATGGCATTGGGATAAAAGAGTTGTGGGACGTTCAGCCGGGAAAGATCAAACCGGGATTCGTGGCACACACGCTGGGCTGGCCGCTTTCAACGAAGATGTATGGCGGTGGCTGGATTTATGGCCTGTCCAACAATCGCGTTTCGATTGGTTTGGTAGTCGCACTGGAATACGCCGATCCGCGATTCGATCCACACGCCGCATTTCAAATCTGGAAGACCCATCCTTTCGTGCGCAATCTCCTCGAAGGTGGAAAGCTGGTGCGTTACGGCGCGAAATCACTTCCCTACGGCGGGTGGTATTCCATGCCACGCAATTATGTGGATGGCGGCTTGATCGTGGGAGATTCCGGCAGTTTCCTGGATTCACAACGGCTCAAAGGCGTGCATTTGGCGATGAAGAGCGGGATGCTGGCCGCGGAAACAATTTTCGAAGCTCTCAAATCGGGCGATATGTCCGCGAAGACGCTAAAGCTGTACCAGGAAAAAATCGATCATAGCTATATCCGGGAAGAGCTGTGGAAGGTTCGTAACTTCCACCAATCGTTCCACAACGGTTTGCTGGACGGCTTCGTGCTATCCGGATTTCAGCAGATCACCGGTGGGCGCGGCCTGATCGATCCAATGCACGCGCGCCCCGGATACCAGGCGTATCAACAAATTCACGGCAGGCCAGCGCCGGAGCGCTTTAAAGGCGACAGCAAGCTTACGTTTGATCGCTTAACGGACGTCTACCACTCTGGTACGCGCCATGAAGAAGATCAGCCCT
This sequence comes from Candidatus Acidiferrales bacterium, assembly GCA_963709705.1. Classification (GTDB taxonomy): domain Bacteria; phylum Acidobacteriota; class Terriglobia; order Acidiferrales; family UBA7541; genus Acidiferrum. Next base: position 1,280,979 of record CAVPXU010000005.1, on the reverse strand, counting down.
GCCATTTGAAGGTGCTCGATCTCAACATTTGCTCGACGCGTTGCGTCGAGGAATACGGCAATCCCTGCCAATATTTTTGTCCCGCCGCGGTCTACGAGATGGCGAAAGAGGGCGCGGGCCTGAAGCTGAAAATCAACGCGGCGAATTGTGTGCACTGCAAGACCTGCGATATTGCCGATCCCTATCAGATCATCAATTGGACGGTGCCCGAGGGCGGCGGGGGTCCGAACTATGAGGGAATGTAGCCCTAGGAACTAGGGGACCAGAGCCGGTGGAAGAACGTGCGGACACGGTTCCACGAGGAATCGTCCACTGGCTTTTTCGCCGCATCCGTTTTCATTGTCGTCGGAGCCGGCGGCGGGGGTGCAGCTTGCGCTATCACCGGATCGCCCTCGACTTTTCCCTGAAAGATTAGCGTAGGCCGCACACGCGCGCGCCGCACCAGAACGATCAGATTAGGATCGTAATCCTGTTGCACTTTCGCGTTTGCATCGTAATGCAGCGGAGGCATGAACACCTGGTAGACGGGTTCTTCCTTCATAGGAGGAATCGTTTTGACCTGCGCAGCTTCCGGCGGCTTTTGTTCGGCAGCCTGTTGCTTGATGTCAGCAGACGAAGCTAACCCACTGACTTGAGTTGTCGTCCCTTGAGATTTTGCGCTCAACTGAAGCTCGCAATTGCACTGGCCCGCGGCAGTATGCAGCGTCTCCAGCTGTCCGTTCGCCAGCGAAACATCGCCGTTCTGCGGGATCAGCAGGCTTTGCCCCGTCAATTGCTGTTCGATGCGAACCGCGCCCTTCGCCGGGCGGATGCACATCGTCCCGGAGCCATCCAGACCAACCAGCACATCCTCCGCCGTGTTCCCGATGGGTATGGCGTGTGCCTGAATCTGCGCGGTGTATACCGTCAGGGTCAGCTGGCCTTCAATGTGCGCGTGAATCGTGCCGCTGTCCAACGCGATGGTGAGAGCGTTGCCGGATTTCAACACGGAAAAGTGAGCAGGGCCGCAAATCGTCAGATTTCCACCTTCCACAAGGTCGATGTGCGCCTGGCCGGATTTCACCTGCACTTCGCTGCCGCTCCGAAGAATGGTTTTTACCAGGCCATTCGCGGTATCGACGCTCATCGGTCCCTGCACAGAAATCGCATCTCCCTCGATGGCGCCCACGGCGTCGGCCAGTGGATTATCGGGGTGCGCAGCGCGAAGATACGTCACCGGCACACACAAGCAGCCAGCCGCGCAAAAAAGCGCCGCAAAGAGCGAAACGCGCCTGAAGGTTCGGGGTTGCACCGAGCGAACGACTCCCATCCTGCACAACGAAACAGCAACCCCTCTATACTATATGAAGATGGAAACCAGCGAAAAGCGGCCGGAAGAAGCGCAGGAAGTGATCAGCGCGCATTATGATGTGCGCCTCCCGAAACTGCCATGGCACCGGCGCATCCAGATTCCAATCATCGCGGCCGTGGTCTACAGCGTGATCCGCGTGCTCGGTCCCACGTTGCGGTTCGAAGTGCTTGGCCGAGCGAATGTGGAGCGAGTCTGGGGCGCGAAGCAACCGTGCATCTGGGCGTTCTGGCATCGTTGCATCATTCCCATTGCGTGGTACGGAAGAAATCGCGGCATCGTGATCATGAACACCACAGCGTTTGACGGGCAATGGACGCGCAAGGTGATCGAGTGGCTGGGCTTTGGCACAGCGCAGGGCAGCTCCTCGCGCGGCGGCTTGCGCGGGCTGGCCGTGATGGCCCAGCGCATCAAGGAAGGCCTGGATTGCGGCTTCACCATAGACGGGCCACGAGGGCCGCGCTATGTGGCAAAGGTCGGGCCGGTTTTGCTGGCGCGGATGACGGGAGCGCCCATTTTCGTTTTCCACGTGGGAGTGGAGCGTGGCAGAACTTTCGAGAAAACATGGGACCATTTCTGCCTGCCGAAATTGTTTACGCGCGCGATCCTGGTCGGGTCGCCACCCATTTACGTTCCGCAAGACGCAGATTCCGAGATGATCAAGGCGAAGCACCAGGAAATGCAAAAGGCGCTGGAGCGGGTGCGCGACATTACCGAGGGATGGTTCGCCTTAAGTGAAGCGGAACGCAACCGCTATCGCGCGGAAATCGGTCCGTAGTGTGCTTGGATAATGGTGTCAGTTCAATCGAAGAGGGATTCCTTACTCCGCGGACTCCATTCGGAATGACGGCGCCGGGCGCTGATTAGTTGCCGTCGCGTTCGCCAAGTTTCACTGGAATATCCAGCTTCTTCCCGCCGCGATAGAGTGTCACTGTAACACTGTCGCCGGGGCGCTTGCGGTTTAAAATATAGTCGATGTCGAATTGGTTGGAAACTTTCTGCCCTTCGATGCCCACAATCACGTCGCCACCGATCATAATGCGCCGCATCCCCGCCTGAGCCACTTTATCCCCGCCGTGAATTCCCGCGGCCGCCGCCGGACTGCCTTTGGTGGTTTGTTCGACGAGTAAGCCCTCCTGAACGGGCAGATCGAGAGCCTCCGCAAGCCATCCGGCAACCGGGATCGTGCGCACCCCCAAGTATGCGCGGCGTACTTTTCCTTCGGTCATCAGATCGTTCGCAATGAGCTTCGCGGTGTTGATGGGAATGGCGAAACCGATGCCTGCGGTAGTTCCTGACGGCGTGTAGATCGCCGAATTGATGCCGATGACTTCGCCGTGGGTGTCGATCAGCGGGCCGCCAGAATTTCCGCGGTTGATAGACGCGTCCGTCTGAATGGCATCGTCAATGAAAGTGGTGTCGCTGGTCTGAACGGTGCGACCAAGCGCACTGACCACGCCCGTGGTCAGAGTGGATTGAAAACCAAAGGGATCGCCAATCGCCAACACTTTCTGGCCAACCTGAAGTTTGGAGGAATCGCCCAGAGTCAGCGCAGCGAGCTGCTTGCCCTTCGGATCGATTTTGATCAAGGCGACATCGTTGCGCTGATCGGCGCCGATGAATTTAGCGGGTGCGCGGGTCTTGTCTCCCAGAATCACTTCAATGGACTGCGCACCGGCGACAACGTGGTAATTGGTCAAAATGTATCCGCGCGGATCAATCACAAACCCCGATCCCGCGCCTTCCACGGGAACAGCATCCATGAAAAAATCGTATTCCGTCGCCTTGGTCAGGATGTTTGCCACAGCAGGCGAGGCCTGGCGATAGATGCGGACATTGATGGATTCATCTTCCGTCAGACGATCGCTCTGCTCCGGCGCGGCTGTGGGCAATGGCGTTGATCTGGGGCTCTCTGCGATCCTGTGCGCTTCAACGTCATTTGCCTGGCGCGGGCCATAGCGCGCGCCAACCCAAAACGCTCCCAGAACGAGAATCAACGCAATCAAAACGAGCCGCCCGGGGCTCAGGCTATTTCCACGCGTCATATCGATAATCCCTCATCCATCGCACTCTAGGAATAGTATAAGGAATTTCTCGGACGCATTCACGGCGGCTTGTAGAGTCACAAGGACTACAGGACTGCGGAGCGAGTCAGGCTGGCGACCAAGATGAACTGGCAACTACGCGGCGATCGAGACAACTTTTGACTTGCGGCCGGCTTTCTTCGGCGATTTCAGCAATTCCATTTCGGCGCGCAGCCAGTCTTGCATCGGATCACCCGGTGTGCAGCCGCGTTCGAGATAGATGTGATAGGCACGCAGAGCGATGTCGTCATACGTGGGCTTGACAGTTGCCGCCTTTCGAGGTTTCTTCGTGGCCTCCGATGCAGCGGCTTTCGACTTCGGCATTTCGTTTTCCTCCTGAAACGGCTGTCTCCATTGTAAAGACGGGGAGAACCAGACCGTCTATTTCAATTCTGTAACAGTTGCCGTTTCCGATAACCGGCAAAAAATCGATAGCGACGAACGAGGAATCCAATTCATGCAAATGTGATTCTTGTTTAGGTAACAAAAAGGGCGGCCGTGAAGCCGCCCCTTCGCCGCGTTTTCGCGAGATGAGTTAGAAGGTAATTTTTGCTGTGATCTGCGCAATCCTCATATCTGTTGCGGCAGCGGCGAATGCCCCGTACGGAGACGTAGGCGGAGTCTGGGTGAACACGGCCTGGCCGAAGAACGGTGCATTCGTGTTCGGATAGGGCGCGCCATAATTCGCGTGGTTGAACCAGTTGTAAGCGTTCAGCCCGATCTGGAAGCCGACGCGCTCCGTGAATTGGAAGTTCTTCCGCAGGCTCATGTCGCCGCCCAGAAAGCCCGGACCGCGGAAGGCGTTGCGGCCAACGACGTCGCCAGTGAAGTTGGTCGCTGGCGCGAACAAATAGGGCGCTGTTGAACCTGTTCCAGCTATGCCAAAGCAGGATGCCGCAACGCAACTACCGACATTGGAGAAGTTTCTCCGTGAAAATTCCGGCTGCAGGAGAATCGTGTTGAACGACGGGTTTAGGTTGTTGGCAGCCAGGCCACCAAGCGTTCCTCCGTCAATCACGCTGAAGGGAAATCCCGTGCGGTAGAACATGGTGCCCGAGAGTTGCCAACCACCGATGGCCGAATTCAGCAGGCGATGTTCGCTCCGGAATGGCAGCGAGTAGATGTAGCTGGCGCTGAGTTGATGGCGAGCGTCATAGTCCGCCGAGGCATAGTTGTCGCGCAGGCTGTAAGGATTGATCTGGTTGGTGATGCTGGTGATCACGGAGAAGGGCAAAATACCAGCGTTGGAAACTTCATCCAAGGCATGCGAATACGTGTAGCTGAAAGAACCCGTCAGCCCATGCCACGTATTGGCCTTAATCGACAGAGTCAAGCCGTTGTAGTTGGAGACAGCGCCGCTGGTGAGAAACTTCACTAAGCCAACTCTTGGATCGGGAGCGGTGGCCGGAAGATCACCGAAGCCAAAGCTGTTTTGGTAGTCGTTGCTATAGAGTTCGTCGTAGCCATAATTGCCAACGTAGTTTGCGGAGACGATCGCCTTGTTTCCCAAGGAGTGTTGGATTTCAAAATTCCATTCCACATACTTGGGATTGGAAAGATTGCGGCTGACGTCATTCAGAGTCGGAGTCGTAGCGCATCCGCCAGGAAGGCCCGGAGTGGCCAGATAGGTATTCAGATTGCCGCCGCTGAAATAGTTGGAGTTAAAGGCGGTGTTGCACTGCTGAACTAGGGCCACGCCGCTGGTCGGAAATGCCGTTGTGGCGGGCGAGTTCATATCCCAAGCCAAGCTTCCCCCGGGAACGTTCCAGAGGTTGACCTGCGGGAAGTTGGTATCGATACCGCTGAGAATCGTGCCCGGATACAAATCGCTGAACAAGCCGACGCCCGCGCGGATGACGGTTTTGCTTCCCCAGGGAGTCCAGGCCACACCGAAGCGCGGTTGAAAGACAACCTTCTCGACGCCAGGGATGATCGTGGTCAGACCCGTCTGGAATGATTGGTTATATGGAATATCGGCACCGTGAGCCAGATCGCTGAACTCGTTGACGGGGAGTCCGGCGCAGGCATGTTGGCAAGCGCCGCCCGAATTGCGATCAGCTCTCAGGGTCAACGTCAGTTTCAGGTTTGGGTTAACGCGGTATTCATCCTGGAAATAAAGTCCGAAGGTATAAAAGGCAACGGGCTGGACCGGACTGGTCGCGAAGTTGTACTGGGTGGAACTGGCCACCGCGTCGGTCGCGAAGCCAAACAGCGTCGTCTGGACCGCGGGATACAGGGCCAGCTCAGAGGCTGTGTGATCGCTGATGTCATCGCGGCGGAAATTTACGCCCATCTTGAAGGAGTGATTTCCGCGAGTGACAGAAAGGTCGTCCACAAGCCCCCACTGGGTCACGTTGCGCCCCTGAGGAAACAGGAAGCCCTGGCCAAATCCGCCGGGGTTCCCGGAGCCGAAACCAATGTTGGTCAGTGAACCGTCGCTGAACGCCAGGTTGCCAGGAAAGAGACTGAGGGCTGGGCTGTTGGCGGAGACGCTCCCAAAAAGCGCGGAATACCACAGCACGGACCCGATGAAGTTGTTGACTACCGTCGGGCTGAAGATATGCGTGTAGTTGAGTTGGCCTTCATTTTGAGGCTGCGTGCTGTTTGTATCAAAGACTGGATTAATTGAGTCCGTGTAGGTCGGTTGAACACCGCGGTCAAACTTCATGCGGCCAAAGACCTGATCGCTGTCACTGAACTTGTAATCAATGCGCGCGGAGAGCAGCCATTCCTTGTTCCCAGCGGACACCGAGTTCGTCCAGGCTTCTGTGCATGTATTGCCAGAAAGCGCAGCAGGAAGAGTGGCAGGCGTCCAACCACCGGCGGCGGTGCAGCTGCCAGGCGTAGGTGCAGCGTTGGCGATATTGGGCGCTCCGTTATACAGCTTGAAAATATTCTGGTAGAAAGCTTGTGTCGCCGCATCCTGCGGGACATTTCCCAAAACGTAGTTTTCAAACTCTGGGGTCGGCGCGCTTGCCGAATGGATAGAACCAAAAATGTAGCGAATCCCTTCATTGTTCAAAAAGAAGAACAACTTATCCTTAATGATGGGACCACCGAGAGAAGCTGCCCACTGGTTGTTGTTTTCAAAGGGACGGGGATTCAGAGGGCCACCCGCGGGTGAGGTCGCCAGGTTAACCGGGTCGTTGGCGTTGAGGAAGCGACCTGTCCAATTGTAAACCGCGTCACCGTGCCAGGAATTTGTGCCGGACTTGGTGGTGTAATCGACCTGCGAGCCGGCCTGGCGTCCGTACTGGCCCGTGTAGGCGTTGTTGGTCACCGAAACTTCCTGCAGTTCATTGCCGCCGAGTAGCAAGTTGCTGGAGCCGGTGTTATTCAAGTTGAGGAATGGATCGTTGTAGTCGTTGCCATTGACGGTGAACAAGTTCGAAGTGGCCGGCAATCCGAAGGTGCTGAAGTTGCCGTAGCCGCCACCGGTAGCATTGTTCATGGTCACCCCAGGTGCGGTCTGCGCAACATACGTGATGTCGCCGCCAGGGTTCGGCACCTCCTGAATTTGCTTGATCTCGTAGCTTGTAGAGATATTGGCATTTTCGGTCTGCAGTTGCGCGCCGGTATCGGCGTTTACCTCAACCGTCGTGGCGCTGGAGCCAACTTCTAAAGCCGTGTTGACCGTCACCGTAGTGCCGAGTACCACCGTGACAGATCGTGTTGCCGTCTTGAATCCATCCTTTGCTATCGTGAGTGTGTACTGCCCCGGCTTCAGCAAGGCGAAGTTAAATTCACCTGTGGCTGAGGACGTTGCACTGTGCGTATCGCCGGTGGCGGGATTCGCGAGCGCCAGTTTCGCGCCGGTCACAACCGCCCCCGTTTGATCCGTAACCGTCCCCGAAATTCCTCCGGTCACGATGGACTGGGCGAATGACGAAGAAGCAAGACCGAGAAACAGGAGAATACACAGCAGGGCATTGATGAGACATTTCTTTATCATGTTTTCACTTTCCCCCATTTGAGGATTTCTTCCCTTTCATGTTCATCAAGACCACTCTCCGGGCACACCAGTCCCTTGCCATTCCAGATGGCGTTCACACCTTTAGCCCACCACTCGCATTGGACTTTGAAACCTGAAGCCCTAAGCCAAGACCGACCGAAACAACGTAGCAAACCACACGCAGGACCGACTCACTGAGGTGCCCCAAAACAGTGCAAGCCAAATGCCAATTTGGTTTTTGTAAGTGTAAGAAAATGTAAAATTTATGCGGCAGCAAAACCGCACGCTTCCCACTGTCTCTAAATTTTGGAAGATTTCTATGGATTTCAGCTTCGGCTGTACAGTATTTGAATTGCAAAATCTATTTCTTTGCGCCGAGTTCCGCGCGGGAACTATTGCACTTTGGCTGTAGGCATACCCAGATCAATGTACGCGGTGAACGGAGTGCCTTCGGTTATAACCGCGTCCGTGCCGTGCCGAAGGACTGCCAGTGGTCCAACCATCGGAATCAATATTGTGGCGTTGGGCAGCTTCGCTTCTCCATCTCTTGTTGCGCCACCTTGCAGAGGAATCGGGCCACTCGCGGGATGCAAATCATCCGCTTCAAACGAAAGTGTGCCGGGTGCCCCTCCGATGCCGGTGCGATCCACCTGCGTGATGGTGACGGCGGCGACGGTACCTTTTTTTATGACGAGGTCGCCAAGCTGCAGATCCTGCGAGAGAGTCATCGGGACTTTGTCGCCCACGGAGGCCGTTTTGGAGCTGACTGTCGCGCCAAAAACAAGCGGCACGGCCACCAGATTCGCAGGTCCGCCTGCGGTTGCTGGCGAGGGCGAAACTGCTGCCACCGTGGCCGAGTTCGCAGGAGTGCCCACGATCACGTATTGCGCGGAAGTGACCACACTGCGCGCAGAGTAAGGAGCGATCGCAATAGCCTGGAGCGTGGTTGTGGAATCGATGCGAACAGGTCCGCGATAACGAGGAGAATTTACGGTGGGACTCCAACCGTCCGTGGAATAGTAAATCACAGCGCCGCGTGAGCCATCCGTGATTTTCACCGTGGCAAGACCGTTATATTTTCCGGCCTTCATTGAAAACTTAGGAGGGGCTGTCCAACCAACGCAACAGGGGCCAGGCACGGAAGCTTGGGAGTCTTGCGTGGCTTGCTGGGCGGCTTCGGAAGCCTGCTGCATCGCTTGCATCGTTGCTTGTTGCGATTGCTGAGCCGCGAGTTGAGCGTCTTGGGCAGCTTGCATTCCAGGATCGATCTGAGCAGCTAAAGAGAAAGGAATGAACAGCAGGGAGAAGAACGCGAGGCAGGTGCGCATGAGAGTTCTCCTGCCAATGAGACGAAATATCCGCAGGCGAAGTTACAGCGTAGTTAGATAAAAGCCTGAACGGAAGGCCATGCGTCTGGTTTACGCAATCATCAAAAGCCTTCCGGTTGCGCCCAAAAAAGAAACAGCCCGCAAAGCAGCGGGCTGTTTCGATCGAAATGTTCGGATTAATCAGGCGACGGTGATTTCTTTCGCGAGGTAAACGTCCTGAATTGCGTTCAGGAGTTTCACGCCTTCCGCCATAGGGCGCTGGAACGCCTTGCGCCCGCTGATCAATCCCGTGCCGCCCGCGCGCTTGTTGATAACCGCGGTAGCCACGGCTTCCTCGAAATCGTTCGCGCCGGAAGCTCCACCGGAATTGATCAACCCCGCGCGGCCCATGTAGCAGTTGGCTACCTGGTAGCGTGTGAGGTCGATCGGATGATCGCTGCTGAGGTCGGTGTAGATGCGCTTGTCGAACTTTCCATAGCTGGAATTGCCCATATTGAGCGCTTCATAGCCGCCGTTATTTTCCGGAAGTTTTTGCTTGATGATGTCAGCCTGGATTGTCACACCGAGATGGTTGGCCTGGCCGGTCAGGTCCGCGGACACGTGGTAGTCCTTATCCTTCTTGAACGCGGAGTTGCGCAGATAGCACCACAGCACAGTGGCCATGCCGAGTTCGTGGGCCTTGGCAAACGCCTGGCTAACCTCGATGATCTGGCGATCGCTCTGATCGGAGCCGAAATAAATTGTGGCGCCTACCGCGGCCGCGCCCATGTCATAGGCTTCCTGGACGGTACCGAAGAAAATCTGGTTGAACTGGTTGGGGAAAGTCAGCAGCTCATTGTGATTCAACTTCACGATGAACGGAATTTTATACACGTACTTGCGCGCGACAGACCCGAGGACGCCAAACGTGGAAGCCACGGCGTTGCAACCGCCTTCGATCGCGAGCTTCACGATGTTTTCGCCGTCGAAGTAGTCTGGATTTTTCGCAAAGCTTGCGCCCGCGGAATGTTCGATGCCCTGATCGACCGGAAGAATCGAAAGATATCCGGTGCCCGCGAGCCTGCCGGTGAAAAAGAGCCGGTGAAGGTTATTGAGGACGCGCAGATTGCGATCGGAAGCCGCATAGATGCGATCGATAAAATCAGGACCGGGGATGTGCAGCCGGTCCTTGGAAATTTTGGGAGACTTGAAGCCGAGGAGCGATTCCGCCTTCGCCCCCAAGAATTGCTCAACTGTGGAAAGTGTTGCTGTTGCCATTGGTATCTCCTAGTTAGTTTCGAATATTCGTTGCCAGCATGGAGCCGGCGGCCTGGTCCACCAGCCAAAGCAATTTGCCATTGACCGGCTGGATGAACTGCGCCGGAAGTTGCTCCGGCTCGTAAGGACCTTCCAGAACCGCTTTCAAGGCCAGAGCCTTGTCCGCGCGGCACACGCTGAAAATCACGCGTTTCGCCTGATTCGCGGCGGTAGCTGTGAGCGTAATGCGTTCGGTATACAGCTTGCCGACCCAATTGCGAACCACGATGCGATTGGTGGCGTGTAGTGCTTTGGTGCCCGGAAACAGCGACAGAGTGTGTCCTTCGTCGCCCATCCCCAAAAGCACCAAATCGAAGCGAGGGTACTCGCCATCCCTTAATTTAAAGTATGCGCGCAGAACCCGCTCATATTCCAGTGCTGCTTTCTCCGTGTCGCCGTATTCGCCCATAATGCGCGCGATCTGTTCCTGTCTGACCAACCCCTTGGAAAACAGCGTCTGACTGGCCATGTGGTAATTGCTTTCCGGGCTGTCCGGCGGTGCGTGGCGCTCGTCACCGAAGAAGAATTGCAATCTGTCCCAGGAAATTTTGGAACGGTACGCGGGATCGTCTGTAAGCATGGAATACAGAGACTTGGGAGTCGAGCCACCGGCGAGCGCCACGGTGAACGAGCCTTTTTCGGAGATTGCTTCGTCCACCGATTTCAGGAATTCATCGGCCGCGCGACGCGTGACCGCCGCGAGATCGGGAAGCACAACAACTTCACGTGCGCCAGCGGTGGTCATAGCGCGGAACCCGCCTTCGTAGGGACTCCGGGTGGGGCGATCCTCCCGCGCTCATCGATGTCTTCCTCGCCAATGCGGCGCCATTCCCGCCCGTCGCGTTCCAGCAATTCTTCGGCTTCCACAGGCCCCCAGGAACCAGCGGCATAATTGGGAAAGCCGCGCGGCGGAATAGCGTGCCAAACATCAATAATCGGCTGGATCACTTTCCAACCCGCTTCCACCATGTCGCTGCGCTGGAAGAGCGTGGCATCCCCGGCCATGCAATCGCGCAAGAGTCGCTCATAACCGGTGCCATGTTCCATGCCGAAATAGCTGTTGTAGTCGAAATCCATGTTCACCAGCCCGAGCCGCATCACGGCCCCGGGAACTTTGGCGCCAAAGCTGAGAGAGATGCCTTCATCCGGCTGGATGTGAATGACCAGGCGATTGGTCTCGATATTTTTCACGGCAGTATTGCGGAAGAGAACAAAGGGAGTTCGTCGGAACTGGATCACGATCTCTGTCGCGCGCTGGGCCAGTCGTTTTCCAGTGCGGAGATAAAAGGGAACCCCAGCCCAACGCCAATTATCGATTTGCAGCTTGAGCGCGACGAACGTTTCGGTATTCGAATCGTGCGACACATCCGGCTCATTGCGGTAGGCGACGACGCGCTCACTGTCTACGATGCCCTCGCCATATTGGCCGCGAACCATGCTCTTCAGCACGTCTTCGGGGCTGAGTGGCTGAATAGCATGTAACACTTCGGCCTGCTTGTTGCGCACTTCGTCCGCGTCGAAAGAGATGGGCGGCTCCATGGCGGTCATGGTGAGGAGCTGGAACAAATGATTCGGCACCATGTCTCGCAACGCGCCGGCCGTTTCATAGAACCCACCACGATGTTCCACGCCGACGGTCTCCGCGGCGGTGATCTGCACGTGGTCAACGTAGTTGCGATTCCACAGCGGCTCAATGATGTTGTTCGTGAAGCGGAACACCATCACGTTCTGGACTGTCTCCTTGCCCAGGTAATGGTCGATACGGTAGATCTGCTTCTCATCCAGCGTTTTCTTCAGGTTCAGGTTAAGTTGCCGCGCCGATTCCAGATCGTGGCCAAACGGTTTTTCGATGATCACACGGGTCCAATGGCCGTTTTCCTCTTTCGTCAGGCCCGCGGCGCCCAGTTGATCGACGATGGGCGCAAAAAAGCGCGGAGCCACGGCGAGGTAAAAGAATTTGTTGCCACCAGTATGGTGCGCCCTGTCCGCCTCGGCAATCTGGGCATTCAGCCTCTGGTACGCCGCCGGATCGCTGAAATCGCCTTTGACAAAATAAATGCGCTGCGACAATTCTTCCCACATCTTCAGGTCGATCGGATCGGGAGCGAAGTTGGGCATCTCCTGCCCAAGCGTCTTGCGAAAGGATTCGGTGTCGAGATCGTTTGCCGCAAATCCCACGATTGCGAATTCCTTGGCAAGAATCCCTTCTTGCGCCAGATTCAGAAGTGCAGGGATCAGTTTTCGTTTGGTGAGATCTCCGGTGGCGCCGAAAATCACCATGACGCAAGGTTCACCGGCGCTGGGAGTTTCCAGGTGATTCGAACTCATGGAGCGATCCTATCTTCGGACGAATGAAGTCTCAAAATCAGTTTCAGTGACCGGCTTTCTTCTCGACGTGGCCGCCAAACTGGAATCGCATGGCGGACAAGAGCTTGTCTGCGAAATCGCCTTCCCCACGCGAACTGAATCTTTCATAGAGGGCAGCGCTTAGCACTGGGGCAGGAGCGGTGGACTCGATTGCCGCAAGAATCGTCCAGCGTCCTTCGCCCGAATCGGATACCCGTCCCGAATAATTTTCCAGTGTAGGCTGTTCGAATAGGGAAATGGCCGTCAGATCCAAGAGCCAGGAGGCAACCACGCTTCCGCGGCGCCAAACTTCCGCCACATCCGCAAGGTTGAATTCGTATTGGTAATGTTCCGGATGCCGCAGCGGTGTGGTTTCGGCGTCATCTTCGCGTTTCGAGTGGCCGGCATTGGCGTGTTTTAGAATGTTGAGCCCCTCGGCATACGCGGCCATCAGCCCGTATTCGATGCCGTTATGAACCATTTTCACGAAGTGCCCCGCGCCGGAAGGGCCGCAGTGCAGATAACCTTCTTCGGCGGTACCCTTCGCTTTTTCGCGGCCAGGTGTGCGCTCAATATCGCCGCGTCCGGGAGCAAGGGCCTTGAAGATCGGATCCAGGTGCTGAACAACGGCGGTCTCGCCGCCGATCATTTCGCAATAACCGCGTTCAAGTCCCCAAACGCCCCCGCTGGTGCCGACGTCCACATAGTGAATGCCTTTGGCCGCAAGGTCTTTGGCGCGGCGAATGTCGTCGATGTAGTAGGAATTGCCGCCGTCGATGAGAATGTCGTCCTTGGAAAGTTTGGGAACCAACTGGGCAATCATCGAATCCACAATCGCGGCCGGCACCATCAGCCAGATCGCGCGCGGCGTTTGCAGCTTGGCCACGAAATCATCAATTGAGTTTGCGCCTGTGGCGCCATCCGCCGCCAGTTGTTGCACCGCCTGGGCGCTGCGGTCGTACACGACGCACTTATGCCCCGCCTTCTCCAGGCGGCGAACCATGTTTGCGCCCATTCTTCCCAAACCGATCATACCGAGTTGCATGGTGTAGATGCCTCCGCGAAGTTTTGACTATTCCAGCCGCCCGGATCGAACGCGAACCAACCCAGGAGAATCGTTGGTGATTAGCTTCCGCTAGGGCTAGCGTACGCCGGCTGATTTGCCCGTGGCGTCGAGCAAAGTCTTGAACGCGTCGGCGAACAGTTTCACGCCGTCTTCCAGCAGCTTCTGCGTCACTTCCTTCATGGAGATACCGGCCTTCGCCAGATTGTCCATGATTTTCGCAGCGCCGGGAACGTCTTCGGTCAAGCTGTTGCGCAGCTTGCCGTGATCGCGGAACGCGTCGAAGGTGGCCGGAGGAATGGTATCAACGGTGTCCGCGCCGATCAATTCCTCCACGTAAAGCACGTCGCGATACTTCGGGTTCTTGGTGCTGGTGCTGGCCCAGAGCAGGCGTTGCGTCTGCGCACCCTTGGCCGCGAGCGCCTTCCACCGCGGGCCGCTGAACAGTTCCTGATATTTCTTGTAGGTGAGTTTGGCGTTCGCGATGGCCACTTTGCCTTCGACACTGGCGAGCAATGCTTTCTGGTCGCCTGCGGCGGTCTTCAGTTTTTCTTCAATCTTGGAATCGATGAGCGTGTCGATGCGGCTCACGAAGAAGCTGGCAACGCTCGCGCAATGGTTGATGTCCAAACCCTTGAGCGTGCGCGCTTCCAACGCTGCCAGAAACGCTTCCGCCACTTGCTCGTAAGCGGATTGCGCGAACAACAGAGTCACATTGATATTCAGCCCGTCTTCCAGCAGTTGGCGAATGGCAGGGACGCCCGCCGGAGTGCCCGGCACCTTGACCATCAGGTTCTCGCGACCAACGGTCTTCCACAGGCGGCGCGCTTCGTCTAGCGTGCCCTTTGTGTCGTTGGCCAGATATGGCGAAACTTCCAGGCTTACATAACCGTCGCGGCGGTGTGTGGATTGATACACGGGCTTGAAAATATCGCAGGCATCCTGTACATCTCGAATGGCGATTTTTTCATACAGGCTCTTGGCATCCAGCGATTTTGCTTCTGGCGATTGCAGTATGTCGTTGTAAAGCGTGCTGCCGGTGATGGACTTTTCAAAAATGGAGGGATTGGAGGTCATGCCGCGCAGCCCGTCCCCATCAATAAATTTCTTCAGCCCACCGCCCGTCAGGAGGTCTCGGCGGATATAGTCCATCCAAGGCGACTGGCCGTATTCCAGCAGTCCCTTCAAAGGATTTGTGCCGGCCGTATTGGGAATTGTTACCGAGGTCGTCATAAAACATCTCCTTTACCAAATACTGGGCCTGAGCCCCTTATTGTACGCCCCTGTGCGGAGCCAAGAATCGAGATTTCAACTTTTTAACATCTTCTCTTCGAGCGCGTGTACTTTGGCAAGCCGGCGGACGTGGCGCTCCTCATTCGTAAATTTGGCAGGCAAGAATTCCCGCACCACGTCTTCCGCCAGTTTTTCGCCAATCACACGAGAACCCATCACCAACACATTCATATTGTCGTGCTCGACGCCCTGATGCCCGGAATAAGAGTCATGGCAAATTCCCGCGCGAATGCCGGTCAGCTTATTCGCGGCTACACTGGCGCCAATGCCGCTCCCGCAGATCAGCACGCCCCGTTCAGCCTTGCCGTCCAGAATCGCTCGCCCCACCGCTTCGGCGAAATCGGGATAGTCCGACGGATTTTCATTGAAGGCGCCCACATCCAGAACCGAATGTCCCATCGAACGGATCAAATCGCCCATGGCATTCTTCAACTGAAACCCAGCATGATCGGAGCCAATCACAATTTTCATTTGCCGTTCACTTTCCCAACAATTCTTTCGCTGCAGCGACCACGTGTTCCGCATCGAAACCAAACTTCTTCAGCAAGTCCTTTATTGGGGCAGAAGCGCCAAATGAGTGCATCCCAATCGCTTTCCCCTTCGGCCCGATATACCGGTCCCATCCCAACGTGGAGGCCATCTCAATCGAAACTCTGGCAGTCACGTTCGCAGGCAGAAGCGATTCCTTGTATGCGGCGTCTTGCTGTTCGAACAAAGTCCAGCACGGCATGCTGACCACGCGCGCCTTGATGCCTTCTGTTTTCAATTTTTCATAGGCGCCGACCGCCCACTGTAGTTCGCTTCCCGTCGCGAGAAGAATTACGTCGGGTTTGCCACCTTCCGCGTCCGCCAAAATGTAAGCGCCTTTCGCAGCGCCTGTGGCGGAGGCATATTTCGTGCGGTCCAGCGTGGGCATCGGTTGGCGGCTGAAAACCAGCGTCGAGGGAGTATGCGGATGCTGCAGGGCCGATTTATACGCTTCGGTCACTTCGTTCGCATCGCCGGGACGGAACACCAGCATGTTCGGCATGGCGCGAAACGCGGCCAGTTGTTCGATGGGCTGGTGCGTGGGACCATCTTCGCCAAGGCCGATGGAATCGTGCGTAAAGATAAATAGAACGGGAATTTCCATCAGGGCTGCCAGGCGCATGCTGGCGCGCATATAGTCACTGAAGTTAAAGAAGGTAGCGGAAAATGATCGCAGGCCACTTAGGCACATTCCATTGGTCGCCGCACCCATGCCGTGCTCGCGGACGCCGTAGTGCACGTTACGGCCCTCAAAGTTCACGGGGAAAAATTCGCCATCGCCTTCGAGGTTGGTCTTGTTGGATTTCGCCAGGTCCGCCGAACCGCCGACCAACCACGGAATATTTTTCGCAAGCGCGTTCAGAACCTTACCGGAACTTTCGCGCGTGGCCATCCCCTTGGCGTCTGCGGCAAACACCGGCAAATTCTTGTCCCAACCATCGGGAAGCTGCCGCTTCTGCATGCGGCCAATCTGATCGCTCATCTCCGGATATTTCTTGGAGTAGTCGGCGTAGAGCGCTTCCCATTTCGCGCGCTCCTGGCCGCCGCGCGCGCCAATACCGTCTTGGAAGTGCGCGTACACGCCATCCGGTACGAGGAATTTTGCGTCTTCGGGCCAACCATAGTTCTTCTTCACCAATTTCACTTCCGCTTCGCCCAGTGGCTCGCCATGCGCTTCATAGGAATCCTGCTTATGCGGTGAGCCGTACCCGATATGGCTATCCACGACGATAAGCGTGGGTTTATCGCTATGCGCCAGAAATTCCTTGTATGCGCGTGATAGCTGCAGCAGATCATTGGCATCGGCGACGCGCGTCACGTGCCATCCATAACCGACAAATCGCGTCATTACATCTTCGCCGAAGGACCAACTCGCCGGCCCATCCAGCGTTACGCGATTGTTGTCGTAGACCCAGCAAAGGTTGCCAAGTTGCAAATGCCCGGCCAGAGAAGCCGCTTCGGCCGCCACGCCTTCCATAATGTCGCCATCGCCGCAGAAGGCATACACCTTGAAATTAAATAGTTCAAAATTCGGGCGGTTAAAATGCGTGGCCAGCCATTTTCCTGCGATCGCCATGCCCACACTATTGCCGGCACCTTGCCCGAGCGGGCCGGTGGTGGTTTCCACTCCCGTTGTCAGGTGAGATTCGGGATGACCTGGAGTCCGGCTGTCCAACTGCCGGAAACGTTTGATCTGGTCCATCGTGACCGAAAGATCCTTTTGTACTTCGCCTTTCTCGTTTACGTCCTTCACTCCGACCAAGTGCAAAGTGGCATAAAGGAGCATGGAAGCGTGGCCCGCGGAAAGCACGAAACGATCGCGGTTGGGCCAATGTGGAGACGCGGGGTCGTAATTCAAAAAATATTGCCAGAGCGAATAGGCAACCGGCGCCAGACCCATCGGCGCGCCCGGATGGCCGGAATTCGCTTGCTGGACCGCATCGATCGCAAGAGTTCGGATGGTATTAATACAAAGCTGGTCGATAGGACTCTGCTCGCTCACGGTGTCTCCGGCGCGGGAGTGGGGATACCCGCGAATGGGCTCAGGTGTTAGATGCTGCACCTGGAGAAAGGGCGTCGGAAATTGTACTGCAAAAGAAATCCGGTGTCTGCCCGGCGATCACCCGAGGGCGGATTGAAAAAATGGTGCGGCTGGTCGGACTCGAACCGACAACGGGGAAATCCCCAGCGGATTTTAAGCCCGCCGCGTATGCCAATTTCGCCACAGCCGCACCGGGCGTTTACGCGGCAGAGACAGGATAGCACGCAAGCCGAAGCTCTCGTGAGCGAAGGATCAGTGAGACGGCGCACATTGGCGGATCCTTGTCACGATTAGCGCGCTTGCATGGAAATATCGCGAAAAAAAATATTTGCCGGTTGGCTGGCTCTGGTACCTCGGCACCGCGTTTCCTATCATCGGGCTGGTGCAGGCCGGACGCCAAGGCATGGCCGATCGCTACGCACAGTTGCCATTGATCGGCATCTTCATTGCCGTGGTCTGGCTGGTCGCAGACGCCATGGATCGCCGGCCTCAGTTGAGTCCAGCAGTGGCGGCCGCTGGATTTGCCGCTGTGCTTCTTCCACTTATGTTTGTGACTCACCGGCAAATCGGCTACTGGAAAGATAGCGAAACGCTCTTCACACACGCCCTCCAGGTCACTACGCACAACGGTGCCGCCGAAGATAATCTGGGCGTTGCGTTCATGGAAAAAGGGGATCTCGCGGCGGCGTTTCCGCATTTTCTAACAGCGGTGCAATTCTCCCCGGACCTCGGCTCGGCGCACTACAATTTGGGGGTCCTGCTTCAGCGATCGGGCCAGTTGCCGGATGCCTTGACTCAGTATCGATCGGCGATTTCCCACGCCGCTGATCCTGAGGAAGCAGCCCGGGCGCACAACAATTTGGGCGTGCTCTATCTGGGCCTGAATAATCTGACCGTCGCCAAGTCTGAATTCGACAAGGCCATCTCGCTCAATCCTAACGAACTGAACAGCTACATCGCGCGGGGAACCGTGGAATTCCGGCTTGGCAAGTTCGACGATGCGATCGCTGATTTCCTGCAGGCCAGTTCGCGCGCACGTTCGCCCCTGGCGTTCTATTGGCTGGGCCGCGCCGAGGAAGCTAAGGGAGACTTTGCCCATGCCAAAGGCGCATATATGGCAGCGCTGCAAATGAATCCCGGAATGCGTGAGGCGCGCACGCAATTGGAATCGCTGCAGGCTCTTACCGGCCAGTGATCCGGGCGGGAAGCCTGCCGTAAAGTGAATAAATTCAACCTTGTAAAGCCAATTACCGCTATGTGACTTCAGTCACAGCCCACTGTGACAGTTCCCCGTACTCTGGGATTGAGGCAATTCCAGTGGCCACGCAGCTACCTTTTGCCGTTGTACCGAAACTCGGAGCACCGCCATCCGTGAGCATGGCGGCAAGGCCGAAGAAAAAACTCATCCGCCGCTTGGGCGCAGATCGCTCGCAACTCTATCGCCGTGGCTTTCAGGTTGCGTTTTTAGTTCTGAATTTAGTGCTCGGAGCAAAGTTCTATTTCTGGATGCGCCAGTTCGAAGTCGGCGTCATCGACACAAATCTCCGCAGGCCGCCCGGAGTGGAAGGTTGGCTGCCGATTGCGGGCCTGATGAACTTGGAGTACTGGCTTCTGAGCGGCCAGATCCCTCGAGTTCACCCAGCCGCACTCTTCCTCTTGCTCACGTTCCTGGCCATGGCTTTTCTGTTTCGCAAAGCGTTCTGCAGTTGGCTTTGCCCCATAGGCACAATCTCCGAATATCTGTGGCGCATGGGCAAGAAGATTTTCAAGCGCAATTTTTATCTTCCGCGTTGGGTGGACTTGCCTCTTCGCGGCCTGAAATATTTCTTGTTGGCATTTTTTGTGTGGGCCATTTCCACGATGTCCGCCGCGGGCATTCTCGATTTCATGCAAAGCCCTTACGGGCTGATTGCCGACGTGAAGATGTTGAATTTCTTCAGGCACATTGTGGAGACGGGCCTGATTGTGTTGGGACTGTTTGCACTGGCCTCTGTATTTATTCCTAACTTCTGGTGTCGCTTTCTGTGCCCGTATGGGGCGCTGCTCGGTTTGACTTCCTGGCTTAGCCCAACGCGGATTCGCAGAAACACGGAAACGTGCATCGATTGCGCGAAGTGCGCAAAAGCGTGTCCCTCGGCGTTGCCCGTAGATAAGTTGGTACAAATTCGCAGCGTCGAATGCACCGGTTGCCTCGAGTGTGTAGCTGTGTGTCCCGCGCAAGACGCGTTGGCCATGAGCTTGCCAAATCTCGTTGCCCAGAAGACAAAACCCATGGCCCTTCCGGCTTGGGCCATCGCCGCGGGCATTGCCGTGTTGTTCCTCGGCCTAACCGGCTTTGCGAAAGCTACTGGACACTGGAATTCCGCCATCCCCACCGCGGTCTACCAGCGGCTTGTGCCAAACGCCGATCAGGCCGCGCACCCATGCCGGAACGATAAAAGAATAAAAAAGTTGGGAAAGGGTAAGGTAAAAAAATATGAACACCGCAACACAACCACGAAAAATTCAAATGCCCGCCGGAGAACCGCTCCATTTGTGTGATCTTGTAGCCTACCAGGAAGGAATGGTCACTAGCCGTTCCCTGATCAAGCATGCGGGTGGCACCCTCACTCTCTTCGCCTTCGATGTTGGCCAGGGCCTGACGGAACACACCGCCGCCTTCGATGCGCTTGTCCAGATCATTGAAGGAGACGCCGAAATTACTATTTCGGACAAGCCGTATCGCGTGCAAGCCGGCGAAGCGATTCTTCTGCCCGCCAATCAGCCCCATGCTCTGGCAGCGCTCACGCCGTTCAAGATGCTGTTGACCATGATCCGCGCTTCAAGCATGTAGCCCGTTTGGCGTGATCCAGTAGCCACCTATCATCACCAAATTGTTTTCGCTCCCTGTGATATAAGAATCTCTTGCCGTAAATGAAGAAGAAATTCGTTGTTGGTTCGGCTGGGGAGCGCAAATCGTGCAAAAGAATCTTAGCGGCGTCCTAACCACGCTTGTCTTTGTCGGCTTGGTGGTTCTGGTGCCCCATCTTGCGTGTGCGCAATCCTCCGGGAATCAAAATCCGGGCGGTGCCGCGGTTCACGTCTGGCAAGACACCATGGAATTGCCGACTTACGAAGAAGGCTTGCCCGACGAGAATCCGCCGTTCGACCAATTCATTACCAATGGCAGGTACAACTATCCGTATACCATCCGTGAAAATCTGACCAACCGCGTGGCACCCCGCCGCTGGCGCACGCTGAACCTTGAAAACGAGTATTTGAAATGCGTCATTCTGCCCGATCTCGGCGGGCACCTCTATCGCTGCGTCGATAAGCGCAATGGCGCGGACCTTTTTTACGCCAATCCCTCGCTCAAATTCGCGCGCATCGCCTTCCGCGGTGTTTGGGCGGCCTACGGCATCGAGTTTAATTTCCCCGTTTCCCATAACTGGATGACCGCATCCCCGGTGGATTTTTCTACGTCGACTGCGGCCGACGGCAGCGCATCCGTTTGGGTCAGGAACATCGATCGTGTCTATGGCATGGAATGGTGCGTGGAATTAACTCTGCATCCGGGCCAAGCCGCCCTGGAACAGAAAACCACGCTCTACAATCCCGGCGGTGAACGGCATCGTTTTTATTGGTGGACCAATGCAGGCGTACAAGTCTGGGATGATTCGCGCCTGTATTATCCGCAGGAATTTTCCGTATTTCACGGCTTCACGGATCTGGATACGTGGCCGGTCGATCGAACCGGTGTGGACCTGAGCATTGTCGGCAACCACAAGTTTGGAGCGGTCTCGCGCTTCAGTTACGCCAGCAACGAGCCGTACATGGGGATCTATCATCCGAAAACGAATGCCGGCGTCGTGCACTATTCGACGCGCGACGATTTGCCTTCGAAAAAGGTTTTTTCCTGGGGCAGCGACGCCGAAGGGCTGGAATGGCGTAACGCGCTTTCCGACAATCACAGCGCCTATGTGGAAATTCAGGCAGGACTTTTCCGCAATCAGGAAACTTACGGGTTTCTGGGGCCGCAACAATCCATTCATTTCACCGAGATTTGGTTGCCGGTCCTGGAGATCGGTGGAGTGACGCGGGCGAATCCCGACGCCGTCCTGAATCTTACACGCACTCCGTCCGACGGCTCGAAGGTGGCCTCGCTCGAAGCCGCTTTCAACGTCACGCGCGATTATCCCAAAGCCAAGCTTCAGTTGCTGGATGGTTCGCAACTCATCGCGTCCGGAGTCGTGTCGCTCACACCGCGATCCACATTTCGCAAACAGTTTTCCGGCTTGCCCGCGCAGAAGGTCTACACCATCACCCTGTCCGATGAATCTGGAAAGACGATTCTGACGCACACTGAAGGAAAGTACGACTTTCTTCCCAAATCCGAAGTACCGAAAGAGGTGCCGCCTGCCTACTCTTATCCGCTCGTCGAAAAGCGCGGCGAAGGCGATTTTCTGGAAATGGGAACGGAGCAGGAACGAAATGGCGAAGTACTGACGGCCCTCTCAACCTACCGCGAAGGGTTAAAACGGTTTCCCGAAAGCATAGTGCTGCATCGTGCCATGGGACGCTTGGACGTCGGCTTGAAACAATACGCCGACGCGATCACGCAACTCGCCCCGGTGCTCGCGCGTATCAGCAACGACAAAGAAGCTTCGTACTATCTCGGGCTCGCCTACGCCGCAACCAACGAGCCGGAAAAAGCCCGCCGCTCCTTTGAAGTCAGCGAGCAATACGGAACATTTCGCGCTCCTTCGTTGCTGGAGTTGGCCGCGCTGGATGCCCGCAGCGGCGACCTGAGCAAAGCACACGACCAACTGACCACTGCCTATACCGAATTCCCGGACGCGGTGAGGCTGAGCGATCTGGACGTCACACTGCTACGCCATCTAGCCGATTCCAAAGCCGCGAGCCGGCATCTCGAACAGTTGCAGCCCGCCGATCCCGCCAACTCGTTTCTTCGCTACGAAGCAACGCTCCTCGGTCACGAGGATAATCCTCTCTGGCAACATTTAGCCGCAGATCCCGAGCGCATCCTCAATATAGCGGTCCTCTATATGCATTTTGGCTTTTATGCGGACGCCGCCAACCTTCTGGCGCGAAATTATCCTACTGGATCCGGAGTCGTTAGCGAGCCCGGCATGCCTCGTCCGGAAGCGTACCCTTTGATTGCGTACTACCATGGCTACTGTCGCGAAATGTTGCATCAAGATGGCGGCGCCGATTTCCGCGCTGCCTCGCTAATGTCCATAACCTACGTTTTTCCCAGCCGGCCGGAATCCTTCGATGTTCTCAAGCGCGCCATTACCGAAAATCCAAAAGACGCCAACGCCCACGCGCTTCTCGGTTCGCTCTTTATGTCTGGCGGCATGCAGGACGAAGCGATGAAAGAGTGGAACGCGGCGCGCGAACTCAATCCAGCTCTTCCCGCGCTTTTGCGCAACATGGGCTACACCGCCCTTGATTCGAAGCAGTCGCCGGAGCGCGCGATCGCGTACTTCACCGAAGGAATTAAGTACGATTCACAAAACGCCGAAAATTATATCGGCTTGGAGCAGGCGCTGCGAGAGGCCGGACGCCCGATGGAGGAACGTGTCGCTGCCCTGCGGAAATTTACCGGCCCGAACCCGCCCGCGACGCTGATCTTTCAGTTGGCGCGAGACTTGGCCGACGCCGGACGCTACGACGAGGCACAAAAAGAACTGGCGACGCGATTTATTTCTCTCGAGGAAGGCGGAGCCAGCCAGCTCGGGGTGTATCTCGAAATCAAATTGAAGCAAGCACGGGCTCTGGCCGCTAGCCATCATTGTGATGAGGTTCGGAGCTTGATCCAGCACTTGGGCGATCCCGTGCCGCAACTCGCGCTGACAAAAGAAGCATTGGCGCTCGCTTTGCATTCTCAGCGTTCGCAGAAGGAGATCGCCGAAGCGCAAGCTATGTGTGCCAAATAGGCGAGGCTGGCTATATCAGTTCCGAAAGCGATCGCTCTGGCGACATTGCTCAATCACAGCTTCCAGAAATCGTTCCGTACGTGGCCAGCCGGAGATTGTGATCTCCATTTTATCCGCCAGCCGGTTGGAAATCTGCAGAGCCATGTTCGTCCGCACGGCCGGTTCCAGGCTATCGCGGCGATTCAGAAACGTTTCAATCAACCGCACTTCGTCGAGAGTCACGTTGCTAGCATCGATAGGTGGTAGCGTCTCATCAATCTTGGTTTCGGCGTAAGGACGCACCCCCTCCAGCGTCTTTTCGTGGACGACCACGGTGCCCGCCACAAAATCTCCCAGCCGTTTACTTTGCCTACTGACAAAAATGCTGAGCAATCCGATGCCATACATCGCCGGCAGCATATCCACTAGCCGCAACGCATTTCTCACGATGGCTTCATACGCTCCGATAGGCCGCCCATCGTCTTTGATCACGCGTATCTGCGCATAACGTTTGCCGGGAGTTTGCCCGTTCCAGAAAATCTCAAACAAGGCAAAATAGCCCGAGTTCAGCAGGAAAATCAGAACGATGACAATCGCAACCACCCATTGCGGCCCCAAACCTCCGAAGGCCGCGACTCCGGCGCCAATAATCATTCCGACGATCAGCACCATAAAGCCCAATACGATTTGGATCGCCGTGTCCGCAAGAATGGCCAAAAAGCGGCTACCCAATCCGGCAATCGGATACTCCAGCGACGTCTGTTCCGGCGTGTCAATGGTAAGCTTGTCCCAGGATTCCATCGATGATCTCCACCCGCTGGATTGAAAAGCGACGGCCGCACTGGAACCGCCTCGAACTGTTAGTCGCCAGCAGCGGGCGCAGCGGTGTTTCTGGCCTGACGCCCACTGATCTTCAGGAATTAGCTCTATTATATCGGCAGATTGCCGCCGACCTTGCCAGCGTTCGCGAAGATTCCACCAGCACAAATCTTGCCCATTATCTGAACCAGTTGCTCGGCCGAGCCCACAACATTATCTATATGGGCCGCAAGACCGAGAGCCGCAACATCCTTACCTTCTATCGCGACACGTATCCGGTAATTTTCCGCCAAACCTTTTCGAATACTCTTGCCGCTTTCCTGATTTTCCTCTGTGCCGTGGTTGCCGGTAGCCTGCTCAGCGTCAGTGATCCTTCTTTCTCGGCTCATCTTCTTGGGCCGAACATGGTGCGGAGCATCGAACAGCACAAAATGTGGACGGATTCCATTGTGACCGTCAAGCCGTTGGCTTCCAGCCAGATTCTCACTAACAATCTCAGCGTCTCCATCATGACGTACGCGCTGGGAATCACCGCGGGAATCGGGACGATCTGGATGATGCTGCTCAACGGCCTGCTAATCGGTGTCGTAGGAACCGCATGCTGGCAGGCGGGCATGAGTTTGGCACTGTTGAGTTTTGTGGCCGCTCATGGAGTACTCGAGCTGCCTGCCATCTTTATCGCCGGCGGTGCGGGGTTTCTTATCGCTCGCGGATTATTGTTTCCGGGCGCTTTGCCGCGCGGCGAATCGCTGGTGCGTGCAGGTAAGCAGAGCGCTCAATTATTTTTTGGTTCGATTCCACTGCTACTGATCGCGGGATTCATCGAGGGTTTTATTTCTCCCTCGGACTTGCCCGTTGGGATGAAGTTCACCCTTGCAGCAGCTCTGTTCACATTATTGGTTTTGTATCTTGGATTCACGGGCAAGACGCAAACTGCCGATACAGACAGCGACCCCTTCGACCGGTTCGAACCCGTTAAATCAAGCTCCGGTCTTTCGCCATCAAGTATTGGTTGACCACCGCGGTGGAAAGTTTTGCAGGTTCCACTTCCAGCGTCAGCGCCCCTTGCTGGCGTAACGTTCGCAGCAGCAAGTCGCGACGTTGAACGATCTCCGTTGCTGCCGTCTGGCGAAACATTTCCCGTTCCGTTTCCGGGCGCTCCTTCACCATAGTGCGGAGTTCCGGTTGGCCGATCACCGTGAACAACACCAAATGCCGCTTTGCCATCTGCATCGCGCTCTCAATCACCTCCGGCGTGGTCGCCGTCTCCGCCAGATCGGTCAACCAGACCACCAGACTTCGGCGCTTCTGAAGAATAGCTAGCGTTTCCATTGCCCGCCGGTGATCGGCTTCCAATTCTTCTGAGCGAATAAGTGCCAGGCCGTCCAGCAGGGCGCGTATCTGCCGCGCGCCTCGTCCCGGCGGAAGCCGCTGCAAAATTCGGCGTCCATATCCCAGCATGGCCACGCGATCGCCGGAATAGAGCGCGACTTGAGCCAAGGCAAGCGCCGCGCCAACCGCGTAATCCAGCTTGCTCAGGCCTTTCACGCGCATGCGCAGCAATCGGCCGGCATCCAGCACCAGCCAAACCGTCTGGCTGCGTTCGGTCTGATAGGATTTGCTGATCAGCTTTGCGCGACGCGCTGTGGCGCTCCAACAAATGTCGCGCCATTCGTCCGACTCGCGATATTCCCGCAAACTTTCAAATTCGCGCCCTTGTCCCGGTTGGTGCTTGTATCTTTTTTCCAGCGCGATCTGGCGGCTGCGAATCAGGTAAATCGTATCTTTCTTCGACTCTTGAAAATTCGGATAAATGCGGATGGTCTGCTGCAGAGAGGCGCTAGCCCAGCGCTCGGCAATCTGCCAGGCCGTCTGGTAGCGCAAAAACGTGTTGCCAAAATTCATATCGCCACGCTGGCGCGGGCAGATGGGATAGGTAGCGCTTTGCGATCCTCCCGCTGGGATGCGCACATCCACTTCCGGAATTTCCTTGCGCAGGCCGACTGGCACTTCTTCCTGAGCGCGAAGCAACACTGTTGATTTTCCGCGGTTCGTGAATTCCAGCGTAGTCTCTGCCGGTTCGCGCAACTGCAATGTGGAATGAAACACCCGCCGCACTTCGATCTCTTCCGGTTTAGGCAATCGTGTCAAATCGGCCGCCCAAAGCAAAAGCACCAGCGCATCCCAAAGCGCCAATCCCAGTAGATATTTTGGATTTGCCCAGGCGGGGCCGATCCATACCAACCCAACCAGCAGCAGCAAAAAGAACCGGCGTCCGAACGCCACGCCCAGTTTACCTTTTGCTTTGCCGCGCGCGCCAACCGGCGCCGGAGCCAGCTGTGAAGGCTCCGTCATTTCGGAACTTCCACGCCCTTCACGACATCGCGCACCACTTGGTCGGGAGTTACGCCCTCCAGGTCCGCTTCAGGCTTCAGCACCAAACGGTGGCGCAGAATGGGCAACGCCGCGGTTTTCACATCATCGGGAATCAGAAAATCACGTCCTTCGGTGGCCGCCAATCCTTTTGCGAACAGCATTAAGCTGATCGCCGCGCGCGGGCTGCCACCCAGGCTGACCGACGGCCAATTCCGCGTGCGCGCCACCAGCTTCACGATGTACTGGAAAAGCGCCGGCTCCACTTTCACCTGCGCTGCCTCCACTCTTGCGGCCATCAGCGCTTCCGGCGAAACCGTTTCGAAGTTCACCTTTTTCAGCTCGCGCGAGTCGAATCCGTTTTGAATGTTTTCCAGAATCTGCACTTCCTGTTCTCCGTTCGGATAACCGATGCGAATTTTTGCCACGAAGCGGTCCAGTTGAGCTTCTGGCAGCGGATACGTGCCCTCAAATTCAACTGGGTTCTGCGTGGAAAAAACCGTGAAGAACGGCGTCAGTTCATAGCTGGTGCCATCGATGGTCACTTGCCGCTCCTCCATCGCTTCCAGCAGCGCGGATTGCGTGCGCGGTGGCGTGCGGTTGATTTCGTCTACCAACAACAGATCCGTGAAGATCGGCCCGCGGTGTAGCGCGAAGGAACTTGTGCCCATGTTGAACACGTTTGCGCCAATCACGTCGGCTGGCATCAGGTCCGGGGTACACTGCACGCGTTGGAATTTCAGTTGAAAAATATTAGCCAGCGCCTTTACCGCAAGCGTTTTCGCCAATCCGGGCACGCCTTCCACGAGCGCATGTCCCCCGACCAGCAGTACCAGCAGCAACTGGTCCATCACCTCCTGCTGGCCAACAATCACCCGCGCCAGTTGGCTTCGCACATGATTCGCTAAGTCCTGCGCTTGACTCATTCGGATTGCCCCTTTTCCTCCGGCGCATTCCGGATTTCCAGGCGCGCCGTATACTCGTGAAGGTCCTGCACAATTTCCAAAGCTTCGTCGTCCGTCACGTTCAATGTTCTTGAATTGCGATCCGCGCGGGCCAGTGCGCCCAGCAGAGACTGCTCATCCCAGCCCAGCGTCTGGTGTGCAGCGCGCGAAATCTCCGCGACGGTCGCATTGGCGGGCATCCCCAATTGTCGCGTCAACAGATAACGCAATCGTTGGTAAGCCACGCGCACGGCAGCGGACCCTGCGTGCGCGGAAGCGTACAGATCGCCCAGCGTATCCACAAATTCCAGCGGAGACAGGCGGGAAATTTTTCCGGGCATCCGGATGGTGCCATAGCGCCGGGAATACGTCACTAAAACGAACGCGAACAACACGCCCAATTGGGCCAGGACCCAGGGAAGCGGTGTTTTGGCGATGTACGACCAAAAATCCCCGCGCGCGCCGTGGAAGTACTCATCCCAAAGGATTCGTTTGCCTTGCATCCCACCGACGGAGTTCAACAGCAGCGCCAGGTTACCCGGCTCCTGGATCCCGCGATTCGTCAACGGCGAAGGCGAACCCCACCATACGATCGTTCCTTTGCCCAC
Source organism: Candidatus Acidiferrales bacterium (assembly GCA_963709705.1). Taxonomy (GTDB): domain Bacteria; phylum Acidobacteriota; class Terriglobia; order Acidiferrales; family UBA7541; genus Acidiferrum. The sequence goes on along the minus strand of CAVPXU010000005.1, from coordinate 1,253,038 downwards.
GCCGTAGGTCACAACCGCTGCGGTCTCTGTATTCCCGTACGCTGCAATCTGATCGATGCGCGATGGCCGCCAGTCGATCGGGGGCGCCATGCTGATCTCCGGCGCTGCGGCAGTGAGCGGAGCAGGCAGCAGTGCGGGGAATTGCGTTTCGCCCTCCGCGTCATCCATCTCGACGAATCGCTGGCCACCCGGAAGAAAATCCAAAAAGTCGTCGCCCGTCACGACGATCCGTCCGCCGCTGTCCAGAAAACGCTGGAGAGCTGCCGTTTCCTCAGACGATGGAGGCTGCGAAGGATTGGCAAGAATCAAAACCTGGTTGTGTGCGTCATTCGCTAATTCCGAGGGAGACTTGTCCCAACGGTGAATGTCATAGCCCAATTCGCCCAAGAGCAGATAAGTGGCTTTGGCCCCATCCCACGTCGTCGAATAGCTCGAAGGGAAGCCCGTGCGGCCGCCGCGACGCGAAGGCGTCAGCAGCGACGTCGCGATCGCCAGAACCACTACGACAATGCCCGCACCGATCAGGAGGGAACGGTCGGTGCGATCGAGGCCTGCAGGCATCCTATTTTCTCCAACTGTTCTTTTGTACCCGCCCACTCGCTTGCGGAGACGGGCCGGTATCCATACCAGATCAATTCGAAACTTCGCGTGACCGTTCGCAAAATTCCCTGCTCTTTTGGATATTGATCCAGAAGCTGCAACGATTCCCGCGGTGTCCTGGCGCGGTCGCGCGGCAGGAGTCGAATGTCCTCAAGATGAGCCACGGATGCCCAATACGCGCAATGAACTGCTTCGCGAAAATCGCCACGGTCCGCTGCAGCCAGGGCGTCGTGGACCCAACGCCGGGCATCGCTCTGGGTTGGTTCCGCTGTCGCGCGAAAGTTGGCGTCTCCCGAAGATTTGGTGAGCCACAGATAAGCTACGTAGAAGAGAAGCACAACTGCCAGGAACAAAACGGCCCGGACGATCGTGTTTCCTGTTTTGTGGCTGAGGTGCAACAGGCCGAGTAACTTCAGGACATGCAACACGATCCAGCGAATGACTCGCGCGCGCAGTAAATCCCATCGCGATGGCCCGGAAACCTCGCGAAACTCCCCGCGCTCCATGATTTTTTTCAGTTTATCTGCAGCTTCCGCCATGTTCGAGCTGGCGGAGGGGTGCGCAAGTTCCTCCGTCTGTTGCCGCATGGCGTCCAATCGCGCTTCCAGTAATGCCGCTGTGTTTTTCTTGGGATCGACCTGGATTTCTCGCAGCGCCTCGGATATTTCTTTCGTCGGCACGTTGTAAATGCGCTCGCCATCCCGCACTGTCCAAGATTCGGGCAGCGACCGCCGCAACGCGGGAATTTCCGTAGGCTTCAGCAGCGTTTCTGAAATATGCGTCAGCTCGCGCTGGTAGGACTGCAGGTCAAGTTGAGTGGGAGATGTTGTGGAGGCGTCGCCGTTAGCCGGCGTTTGCGCGCGGCCGGGAATGCAAAGCAGCAGCCCTGCCACCAGCAGTACGACGTATCGCTGCATTTCGCTTTCCGCGCCGCATCGCTTCATTTTCTCTAACTGATTCCCGGTGGATCGGCCAGCGGTCTCGGCGCGCTCGCCAGTGAGCTCATCAGGTGCTGAATGTCAAAACCCTCTTTGCGCACCCGCAAATTGTAGTACATCAGCGCTGCGGAGATGGTCCCAATGGGGCCGACTACGGTTTGGGAAATGAACCCGGCTATATATTGGTAGGTCGCGACTCCTGCGGAAACCGGACGCTTTGCGATCGCAGCCGAGATTGTCAGGAAAATCGCTGGAAGTTGAAGCATCGTGGACAGAGCGTAGCTGAGGGTTCCCACCAACAAAAGTAATAAGAAAATTTGCCAGAAATGACCCTTTGTGAGTTCCATACTTCGTTCCATGGAACTCACCGCGGACTCCTTTTCCACGATGGCTACGGGCACGGCCAAAGCAAGTCGGCACGCCAAGTAGATGCCTGGCGTAAAGAGAAGGAAAAAGAAGATCCCGCCGACCAGGACTGTTACCAAAGAAACCATGACGGTGATTAAAATTACCGTCCACACTCTTCCTTTGGAACTCAAATAGGCCTCACGGACGCTGGCGGGGCGGCCCAAGTACAATTCAGACACCGCCCAAACAGTAGCAGCCTGAGCGATTCCGAAAAGAACCAGCCATAACGCAAAAAAGCCAGCCGCCCCCACGATGATTCCTCCGATGAGCCCGGAGGAAAAAGTTGCTGTTGGCTTAAACGTCGACCCCTCTATCAGCAAAAACCCAAACTCCAGAAGCAACACAACAAGATAAGGGAGAGCCATAATCCCCGCAAACAGCAGGAAATGTTCCCGATATAAAGTAAATGTCCTGTCCAGCACCTCACCGAGGCTCATCGGGCGCAGGTCAACGTTGGCCATGGGTTCTCCTGACGAAATTTACCCAATTGAGCGCATGTAAACATATTTGGACTGATTCGGCAAGATCGCGCCGGTACCGTTTGCGTCAATTGCGGGGAAAGAGTGAACGTCGACTATAAAAAAAAGGGCGGTGCTGATCAGCTGGGGGGAGGATGCAGCACCGCCTTGGGATCGGGGATACGGATCCTCGTGAGAGGATTCCGGCCCCTATCGAGAATTTAGCCGCGAACGGTCAAAACCGGGCAGATCGACTTGGTCACAACGTTATAGGCGATCGTCAAAGGAGCATGCCCCGCCAGGCTTTTCCTGGCTTTTGCCCCCATCACGATCAGATCTGCCTTGCTCTCCCGCGCGGCGATCAGAATTTCTTCGACCGCCGACCCGTAGGTCACACGAAATTCAGGCTGGCACCAGTTTTCCGAGCCCGCTGGCATCAGCTGCTTCATCCGCGCAACGTTGATATCGCGTTGGCGCGCCACGCTTTCGTCGGTGTACGCCGCCGCAGTCTCGATCACGTGCAACAGCGTCAAGCGCGCATTGTGTTCCTGCGCCAGAGAAAATGCATGAGCTGCCGCCTTTTCCGCGCCTGACCCAAAATCCGTGGCAAACAGGATGTGTTTGAACTCGATCTCCGGCGCCGTGCCGCCCTTCACCGCTGGACCGACGGTCAGGACCGCCGTACTTGCTTGCCGGAATATCTCTTCCGCAACCGAACCGATCAAAAGCTTCTGGACCTTACCCCGCCCGTGTGTTCCGGCAACCACGAGATCGATCTCGTGCTTCACGATCATTTTGTCCAATGTCGGCCAGACGTTTCCTTCTTCCATCAGAACTTCATGCGGCAAGCCCCGTAGCTTCCCGGAAATCAGTATGTCGGTGATACCTTCTTCCGCGGCCTGGCGGACTTTTTCGTAAGTGGCCTGGGCCAGTTGGGGTTCCGCAAACTGAAACGGATCAGGCGTGATTACGTGGGTGAGATAAATGCGCGCGTCATAGCGCCGCGCCAGCGCAATTGCATAGTCCAAAGCGCGATCCGACACTTCAGAAAAGTCAGTCGTCACCAGGATCTTGGTCAAGGTTACTCGCTGATTCCTATCAATCTTCTTTAGTTCCCTTTGTTCCGCAGTCTGCGGCATAAAGGCCTCCTCAAAGACACAGCAGCTTTTTATGCACCCAATATGTTCTCTATAGTCCCAAAGGTAAGGGTGCACGTTCGGCACCACAACATCGTGCTGCAGCTCATTCGAAACAAAGGCGTTGCATTTCGTTCTTCAAAAAAGTTTCCGGCAGTGAGCCAACTCTCGCAATTTCCTGCGCCGATTCACCTAACAGTGTGTAAAAAGAGCAACGACGTAGATTGGGGTTTCGCGACTTGTGGAAGGAACTGCGCAGGAAGGAAGCTACAAAAACAAGGGCAGCGGCCAGCTTGTTCAGAAGCCCGTGATGCGGGCGTTCGCGTCGTACACACGACGCTCCGTTATAGTTTCGCTGACCGCTGCCTAACTTTTCGACAAACTTTTTATTGTGGGCGCCCCTTTTTACGACGTATCCTTTCGAGCCTTCACCGCGAGCCCGACCGTCCTAAAAGGAACGCCCACTGCTCAGCATTTTGACAATCGCTCCATTGCCCAACTGCTGAACGTGAAACAGTAATGCATCTCGCATTCCGTTTCGCGGCGTTTTGCACAGATTTCTAACTAGCTGTAAATAAAGCTCTTATAATTCGTGAGGGCATTGGGCGAAGTTCTAAACTGTTCCAGATGCGAGTTTTCACACTAACTCGGGGCATCTCACGCAGTCCCGTTTGTTTGTCACAGGGGGCGCTCGGGTCTACTTTGGGCTGCTTGGCGTAGCGGGCTCTTCTTCTTCCGAGTGCGACAATCCGAACTTTTTCATTTTGTAACGCAGCGCGTCCCGACTGATGCTCAGGAGCTTCGCTGCCTTGATTTGGTTTCCATGCGATTGCTGTAGTGCCAACTCCACTAGCGCATGCTCCACGTCCTCCAGCGAAGTGCCACCCTCCGGAATTGAAAGCGGTGGCAAGCGCCTCTTGCCCGGTGCGGGAGCCGATTCCACAGGAGGCGTTAAGGGGCTGTCCACGGAGGCCACAGGGCCGCTTCGTCCGCTGGCCACCGTGAAAGGCAGATCATCCGGCTTCAAGAGCTTGCCATCCTCCAGAATCATGGCGCGTTCGAGGGCATTCTTCAGTTCGCGCACGTTTCCGGGCCAGTCGTAATTCTGCACCAGTCGAATGGTTTCTTCCGACAATCCCTGCACGGATTTTCGGAATTTCCGGTTGTAGTGCGCCAAAAAGAACTCTACCAGCGGGGTGATGTCCTCTTTGCGCTCGCGCAGCGCGGGAAGGTAAATGGCGATGATCGCCAGCCGGTAATAGAGATCCTGGCGAAACCGGCTTTCGCGCACTTCCCGTTCTAGATCGCGGTTGGACGCGGCAATCACTCGCACGTCCACCTGAATATCGCGGACACCGCCGATGCGGCGAATCACCTGATCTTCCAGTACGCGCAGAAGCTTGGCCTGCAATAATGGAGAAAGCTCGCCAATTTCATCCAGGAACAGTGTCCCGCCATCGGCCACTTCAAACAGGCCCTTCTTCATGGCCTTGGCGTCGGTGAACGCCCCTTTTTCGTGCCCGAAAAGCTCAGCCTCCATCAAAGTTTCTGGAATCGCTGAACAATTGATCGCTACGAACGGGCGCTCCGTGCGCGAACTGTGATAATGGATGGCTTTTGCCACCAGGTCCTTGCCTGTGCCGCTCTCCCCCTGGATCAAAATAGTGGTGGCTTCGCTCGCCGCCACCTTATACACGAACTTCATCAACTCCGTGATTTTGCGAGAAACGCCGATGACATCGTGGTATCCCGCTCGCCGCCGCACTTCGTCGCGCAAAGACTCCACTTCCGTCCGCAATGCGCCGGCTTCCAACGCATTCTGCAGCGTGACGTTCAACTCCTCAAAATTTATCGGTTTACTTACGAAATCGTAGGCACCCAGACGCAACGCCGCCTTCACGTCATCCAGTTGCGGGTCCGCGGTCATCATGATGATGCTGCGCGTTTCGCCGCTCTGCTTCAGCTTCTCCAATACTTCAATGCCGCTCAGATCAGGGAGATGAACGTCCAGGAGAACCAGGTCCACGGACTCGGTTTGCAATGCCCGCAGTGCCTCTTCACCGTTCTCGGCCTCGAGCGTCTGGTAACCAAACTCGGCACACTTCTGGTTCAGCGCCCAGCGCACCAGCTTTTCGTCGTCGACGATCAAAATCCTCTTTTGCGGCATATTTTCACTCTATCATCAAATCAGTGGCCGGAGACTTTCCCGCGGGCTGGCTTTAAGCGCTGAACGGCCAGCCAGATTCTAAACTGTGTACCCTTCCCCAGTACACTGCTCACCTCAATTCGGCCTCCGTGAGACTGCACGATGCTGTTCGCCAGCGACAATCCCAATCCGGTGCCCTCCCTGCGTGTGGTATAAAACGGCTTGAAGATTTTTGGCAAGGCCTCCGGCGAAATTCCCCGGCCAGTATCGGAAACTTGAATCACGGCAAATCCCGGATCTTCCCGCATTCCAACTTGCACCTGTCCTGGGCCGGAAATGGCCTGGATGCCATTCATCACCAGGTTCAGGATCACCTGCTGAATCAATGCCGGATCATGTTCCACCAACGGCAAGGCTGGATTGGGCTCGAACAAAATCTGGATGGGTTTTGTCAACACTTGTTGCCGTGCCATCAAAACGGCCTGTTCAGTGGTTGTGTTCAGATTAGCTGCGTGAAAATCCGGTGGCCGCGGACGCGCGTAGGACAGCAGATCATTCAGGATCGCCTGAATGTGCAGAATTTCGCGATGTACTTCCCCAATCACCCCGCGGCTCGGGCTGTTGGCCAGCAGCTCTTTCCCCATGATGTCCACAACTCCAGCAATGCCCGCCAATGGATTGCGGATTTCGTGCGCCAGCCCGGCGGCCATCTCCCCGAGAGTGGCCAGGTGCTCCGCGCGAGTCATCTCCCGCGCGTGTAACTCCTCAATCTCCTGCCGGTTTTGATCCAGTTGCTCCACCATTTGATTGAATTGCCGCCCCAGTTGTCCAATATCGTCCTCGCGCTTGGCGAAGTTGACGCGCGCGGTCAGGTCGCCTCGTTGTACTCGTCCGATCGTGTCCATCAATTCTTCCAGAGGCCGCTCGACCAGCACCAACAACACGGCCAGCAGCACGAAGCACAAAAGAATCGCGAAAAATACCGCACCGATCAGAATCCACTTCATGTCCAAGGCTTCGTGCGAACTCAAAACCACACGGATTCCCAGTATGCTGAGAACAAGGACTGTGATAATCGGGATGAATACCTTCCACTGCCACCGGATGCCCGTGGCCCAACGCACGAAATAGGGCAGATTCATGCTCGTATCACATCAAAAGACCTGCCTGCGATGCAAGTCGGCCGTTCGCCAGACACGTTTCGGCACAACCTGCCCAGTATTTCCGTTCGAATGCAGCTCGCTGCTCTAAAATCGTACTCAGTCTTTTGTTCTCGTGAATTTTGTCGGATCTGTTGTGTTCTTTGCGGAGGTTGTGTGGCTTCTCCCGAAACATTCGACCTTGTGGTTATCGGCTGCGGCCCAGCGGGCGAAAAAGGCGCTGCCCAAGCCGCTTATTTCGGCAAGCGCGTCGCCGTTGTGGAACGAGCGCACGCCGTCGGCGGCAGTTGCATCAACACCGGAACCGTTCCAAGCAAGACGCTGCGCGAATCGGCTCTCTATTTTTCCGGTCTCAAACAACGCGGACTTTACGGCATTGATTACTCCCTGAAAGAAAATCTCACCGTCCAGGATTTCATGCACCACGAACGAGCGGTTGTGGAAATGGAACGCAGTCGCATCCTGAAAAACCTCGAGCTGCACAAAATTGACTTGCTACGAGGCCAGGCTTCCTTTCAGGATGGCCACACGGTGGTCGTCAATGGTCCCGATGGTCAACGAACACTTCACGCAGAGGTCATCTTAATTGCTACGGGCTCGAAACCTCATCGTCCCGCGGAGATTGCCTTCGATGACGTGCACACCTTCGATTCCGACACATTCCTCCAGTTGGAGCGCATTCCCAAAAGCCTGGCGGTTATCGGCGGTGGAGTGATCGGTTGCGAATACGCTTCCATCTTTATAGCATTAGGCGTCGATGTCACGCTCGTGGATGGCCGAGACCAGTTGCTGCCTTTTCTTGATGCGGAAATCTCTGATCGTCTTCGTGTTCGATTCCTTTCTTTAGGCATGCACCTCTGGTTCAGTGACCGACCCATGAAGGTAGAGAACCACGCCGGCGGCGCGCGCCTGTGGATGAAAGGTGGCAAAGTGCTAGATGTTGAGGCAGCCTTGTTTGCCGCGGGGCGTCGGGCGGCGATTGATGGGCTTTCGCTGGACAGAGTCGGGCTCGCACTAAATGACCGCGGTTATGTGGCTGTTGATCGAGATTACTTTACTGGGATACCCCACATTTACGCAGTCGGCGATGTCATCGGCTTTCCCGCCTTGGCTTCTACATCCATGGAGCAAGCGCGTGTTGCCGTGTGCCACGCCTTCGGCCTGAAGTATAAACAACGCGTCGCTTCGCTATTGCCCATGGGTATCTACACCATCCCGGAAATCTCCGCTGCCGGCGAAACAGAGGAATCCTGCAAGGAAAAGGGAATTGACTACTGCGTTGGCCGCGCCCACTACGCGAATAATGCGCGCGGACATATCACTGGCGATACCGCGGGCATGCTGAAACTCATTTTCCATCGCGCGGATCGCAAGCTTCTCGGTGCCAGCATGATCGGCGAATCCGCCACCGAGTTGATCCACATCGGCATGATGGTCCTCGATAAGGGACTGACCATCGATGAATTCATCGAGCAGGTCTTCAATTACCCCACGCTGAGTGAAACCTACAAATATGCCGCCTACGACGGCCTGGGCAATCTCTCCGGCCACAAACTTCGCGAAGGCTAAGCGCCAGCCATCCATCGTGCGGCCGCACGTGTTCTTTCTCTTTCGCCGTCACGGCACATGCTGTAGATTTTGTGGATGCATCGTCCACGCATTTTGTTTCCGGCGCTTTTACTTTCCGCGTTCGCGGTCCTACTGGCTCTTCCTAATCGATCCTGCACTACACAGGTTCAGCCTGCCAGTTACCTCGGCTTTGACCTCAACGAATATCCCGGCGACGATGGACTTCCCGTTCTACGCAAGACTTTTTCTTTCACCGGATATTGGCTTAGCCCTCCGCCGGGAGAGAAGCGTACAAACTGGCTCGGCAAACGCCAACTGCTTCAATCGCAGGGCTTCGGTTTCATGGTGCTTTTTAACGGAAGAGAAAGTCGCAATCTGAAATCGGCCGCCGAGGCGAAACAAAAGGGCATTGCCGATGGCGAGAACGCGGTAAAGCTCGCCCAACAGGAAGGCTTTCCGCCAGGTTCTATTATTTTTCTGGACATCGAAGAGGGCGGCCGTTTAAGTCCGGCGTATCACGATTATGTCAACGCCTGGATCGACACGCTGTCTCGATTCCATTTCCGCAGTGGAACGTACTGTTCAGGCATGCCTGTGAACGATGGCGACGGCAAAACCATCACCACCGTCAAAGACCTACAAGACCACCTCGCCGGCCGACAGCTGGCGTTTTGGATCTTCAACGACGCTTGCCCCCCTTCGCCCGGCTGCGTTTTCCCTCAAACTCCTCCCGCCGTGGCTCAGGGTGGGACGGCCGAGGCGGCTGTCTGGCAATTCGCGCAGAGCCCGCGCCGCAAACAGTTCACAGCGCGGTGCGCCGCAACCTATGCGCCAGACGGGAATTGTTACGCACCAGGCGATGCCGCACACAAATGGTTTCTCGACGTCAACGTAGCGAACTCCGCAAATCCTTCCGCGCCGAGGGAGTAGCAGGGGCTGGCTTCTGCTCCCCCCGTCGCCCGCGAAAAAACTCAATCAGAGCTGTCCCAGCCCGCCATCCACATTGATTTCCACGCCGGTGATGTAGGACGCGTCCGTGGAGGCCAGGAACGCCACTACTCCGGCCACCTCTTCGGGTTGTCCAAAGCGCTTCATCGGCACTTTTTCCACCAGCCCTTTGGCCCAATCGTCGATCACCTGTTGCGGCAACCCGGTGCGCCCGAAAATCGGCGTCACAATTGGTCCCGGCGCCACGGCATTCACACGAATTTTGCGCTCCGCCAGTTCTGCCGCGGCTGTCCGCGTCAGCGATCGTAGCGCTGCCTTGGTCGCCGAATAGGCGCTGGTCGCAGGTGTGCCCGTCGATCCCGCTACGCTGGTGTTAAAGACAATGGAAGCGCCGTCGTTGAGATACGGCAAGGCCTTCTGAATCGTGAAATACGCGCCCTTGATGTTGATATCGAATTGCTCGTCGAAAATTGCTTCCGGTGTTTCGTTCAGCGGCGCAAACTTTGCCACCCCGGCGTTGACGAACAGCACATCGATCTTCCCGAACTTCTTATTCACTTCACCCAGGAATTGCCCGATATCCTCCAGCTTTGCCGTGTCCGCCTTGACGGCCAACACGCCATTGCCGAGCGATTTCGCGGCTTCCTCCAGCGTCTTCTGGTTTCTCCCGGAAATAGCCACCTTCGCGCCTTCGTCCAGGAAGCGCTTCGCCGTCGCCAGTCCTATGCCGCTGTTGCCGCCAGTAATCACCGCAACCTTGCCTTGCAGTCGCTTCATAAAAGCCTCCGCCCGCATGGGGCTGTAAACTCGAATCCCGTTACTTCGATACTTCGATGAATGTCTAAATATTTGGTTACACTCGTTTCCTGCCCGGTTGCGCCGGCGCTTGCCCTTCGCTAGACTCGCTCTTGACGATGGACCGCCAAAAGATTGAACGCATCTCCAAGGCGCTCGCGGACGAGACGCGGCTGCGCATCTTCGAAGCCATCAACTCCTGCGATCACATGAATTGCGGCCAGATTGTTTCCTTGCGCGGCGTCACCCCGGCCACTGTTTCCCATCATCTTCGTGTACTGGAGGATGCGGGGCTCATCGTCTGCCGCCGGGAAGGCCAGTTTGTTAATAGCGAAGCGAATCCCAAAGCGATCGCGGAGTATACACGCGAACTTGCCGGCTTGATTCGCAAGAAAAAGAAATAAATTTCAGGAGTGGAGAATCTTCACTCTGTCGGATTCTCTGGGAATTTCTGATAGGGAAGCCGCACGGCATCGATCACAATCTGATCCGCTCGAATCTGCGTAGGCGCTTCGAAACCTGCGGCGCCGCCCGCGGCAACATAATCGTCCTGATCCACGCCGTCGCCGCTAACCCCGAGTCCGCCGACAAGCGCACCGTTCCGGTAAAGGCCCACGCTGCCCGGGAAAAAAACAATGCCGCTTTTATTGGTGTTCGGTGGACCGCCCTGAAAACCTTGCGTGCAAGGATTCGCCACATCCTGCGCATACAAATTAAAAAATGGTCCGGAAGAGGAGCCATCGACGCCAGGGGGAAAGAGTGGTTGCGCGCCGAAGCCAATCGTTCGATTGGTCACCGCCGTTCCCATCGGCACTTGATTCAGGTCGGCGGCGGTGCGCAGGGCGCTGTTGAAATACACCATGTTGCGTGCCTTGGTTACCGCTACATCGATACTGAACACCGTTGAATCGGTCATGCGCCGCAGTCCGATGATCGTGCCGTCGAGATCAGCCACCGCGATAACCATTTTGGCCCGCGATCCGATGGGCAGACGGATCACCGCGCGCGTTTGATTCGCGGTAGTCTCCGCACTGTTCAGAATTCCCTGCACGTCAGCGGCGCTGAGCCCCCCAACAGGTCCGGCTGCGGGCGCGATCAGATCCCCTTCCGGTGGTTGTCCCGCGCTGGGCAACGGTCCCACAAGAAATGTTCCAGTGAAAGTTCCCGGCGTCACTCCGCTCGGCGCCGAGGTCTGATTCACGAACGGCAGCGCGATTCCATTAATAAAAACCACTCCAGGCGCCGCCGGTGTCGGACCCAAGCCATTCGAAGTTGCTGCCACATAGCCCGCATATTCGGCAGTATCGGAAGGAACGCCGGCTACACCCACTCCGCCAACCACCACACCGCTGCGAAAAATCGGCACGCCGCCGGCATTCACCGCATTCGGATCGCTGTCCAGCAAATCCGCTTTACCCGTAATGATGCCGAGTCCAAATCCGCCGCCAAGCGCCAGCGAAGGCTGCACCGATTGCCCCGGCAGGAAATTCGTCGCCAGCGTACAGCCTCGATTCGTGTTTTCGATTCCGTAAAGCGGCGCATTGCTGGTATTCGCTACGCCCGGAGGGAAATGGATCCCACTGATAAACCGCACAGTGCGCGAAGAAAGCGGGGCCTGATCGTTGCTGAAGTAAGCAGCCGTGCGCGCCAGAGCCACCGCCAGGTCATTGATATTTACAAGCGCGCCAAAATTCCCCGCGGCCATTGTTGGCGCTCCCGGCTTGCGATATACGGCGAGCACGCTGCCACCGCGATCCACGACGGCAATCACCATGCTTGCGGAGTCCGCGGCTTGCGCTGCCGCTTGCACTACATTCTGCACGTCGCTGATGCTCAACGGTGCGGCCGAGGGTGGTGCTGCCGGAGCTGGGACCGTTGCGCTGCTAGAAGAGGGCGCCACGCTACCGCAGCCCACAAGCAAAACCGCCAGCGCGAGCGCAATTCCGAGCGCCAGAATTATTCCTAGAGCAAGGGTCTTCCGTCTATGCTGGTAAGCTCGCCGGGATTCTACAGGCCTGCGAAGAACATGTTCCATAAAAGTGTCAGCTTCGTTGGTAACATGCGCTTTCATCGCGCCACAATTGGCAATCTGAACACCGATGGGGAATCGGTGACCCCAGTACGCCAAAGGGACGTTATTGACTATCTCCATCTGCTAGCAAAAAAGGTTGCTGTGCCGCTCCGAATCCGGTGTAGTTGACGGAGATCGCGAAGCGTTTCACTACCTTGCCGTTTTAACTGAATGCGCCTTCTCACTCCGTCCAAGACGTATGCGGTTCCCGCGGGACTATGCTTCCTCCTCGCCATAGCGCCAGGTTTTTTGTTGCATGCGCAGACTCCCAATTCCCCGCAGAACCCCTCCGTGAAGATTTCTTCGGAAGCCGCGCCGCCCAAACGCATTCCGCGTGAGCAAGCCCTGACCACGGCAGCGCTCGATGGCACCGTGCGCGAGCAAGTGTCGCCGTCGGCCTCGCGGCCCGTGGTGGCGGCCCGGCTTTCTCTGCGCAACACGCAAACGAATCAGACCGTTTCTGCCGTGGCCTCCGGGGATGGCGTGTTTCGCATTTTCCCGCTTCCTCCAGGTTCCTTCGAACTTCGCGTCGACGCGGACGCTCACTCCACATTCTTGATTAGCGATCTGTCGCTGAAGGCCGACGAGGTCCTCACCTTGGAAATTGTTCTGGCGCCTTCGAATAATGCCGAGCTTCGCTCCCGGCTGCCTCGCCAGCCTGAACTCGGGCCGCCGCTTCCCTCCGAAAGTGTCACACCAACCGGAAGCTATCGGGAATTCCGTCATCGCTTTGATGCCGACCCCAATTACATCCTCGAACTTGCTCCCGAAGTCTTACCGCCAGCTGCCGACGTCTTCAACACCGTCCCGAATCGTTGGGACCTTCCCCAACCCGATTACCAACGCTATCCCGCCCGGAACGATTCCATTTACGCCAAGCCTCACTGGTACGATCCCTTCAATCACAATCGTTTCAAAGGTGACGAACCCATTTGGCCGGAACTTTTCGGCCAGCAGGTTTTCCTGGATTTCACCGGCACCGCGGAAACTTTCCTGGATGGCCGTCGCGTTCCCACGCCCACGGATGTCAGCCCTGCCAGGCCAGGCAGCGCGGATTTTTTCGGCCACGGCGACCAATTCTTTTTGGACCAGACCTTCCGCTTCTCCTTCGACCTGTTTCATGGCGACACTTCGTTCAAGCCGGTCGATTGGCGTATTCGTATAACGCCCGAACTCAGCCTGAATTATCTCGACGTTCAGGAACTCGGCATCGTCAGTCCCGACGTGCGCAAGGGCACCACGCGATTCGACGATCACATCGGCCTGCAGGAAGCTTTCGTCGAGGTAAAACTCCACGACCTCAGCCCCAACTTCGATTTTGTTTCCGCCCGCGCCGGTATTCAGCAATTCAATGCCGATTTCCGTGGATTTCTTTTTGTGGACGAACAGCCGGGCCTGCGCGTCTTTGGCACATGGGACAGCGACCGCATCGAGTACAACGCTACTTACTTCAATTTCCTTGAGAAAAATACCAACAGCGGCCTTAATAGCTTCGCCCTGCGTCAGCAACAAGTCGTTCTAGCGAATATCTATTGGCAGGACTTTTTCTTCCCGGGATACACCGCGGAGTTTGTCGGCGCGTGGAACAAAGACGATCCTGGCATCCACTATGACGATAACGGCTTTCTGGTGCGCCCCGCGCCTATCGGCAATGTCGTTAATCAAGGTGTCGGTCCAATCCCCCACGGCATTCGCGTAGGCTATTTCGGCTGGCTGGGCAGCGGACACATCAAGCGCCTCAATCTCACTCACGCGTTTTACGAAGCTGCCGGCGAAGACACATTTAATCCCATCGCCGGGCGCCGCGTCACCGTAAATGCCCAAATGGCCGCTGCGGAACTTTCTCTCGATCGCGATTGGGTCCGTTATCGCGTCTCCACATTTTATTCCTCCGGAGACTCCAATCCTCGCGATGGGCGCGCCAACGGCTTCGACTCCATCGTGGACTTGCCCAATTTTGCCGGCGGCATTTTCAGCTTCTGGAATCAGCAGGCGATTCGTCTCACCGGAACTGGTGTGGATCTGACTCAGGAAGGAAGCCTTCTCCCCAATATGCGCTCCAGCAAGAATGAAGGTCAGGCAAATTTTGTGAACCCCGGAATTTTCTTGCTGAACGCAGGCGCGGATTTCAACCTGACGCCGAAGCTCAAAGCGTTTGCGAATTACAATTTCATTCGCTTCATGCGCACGGAGCCTCTGGAGTATGTTCTCTTTCAAGCTCCAATTCATCACACCGTCGGCAGCGATCTTGGCGCGGGCGTGCAATACCGCCCTCCACTCTCGGAAAATCTTGTCCTGAGCGGAGGCGCCTCCATGCTGCAGCCGGGCCAGGGATTCCGCGATATTTACACCGGACGAACCCAGTTTTCCGTTTTTGGTTTGGCGAAGGTCACGTTCTGAAGGACAAGCGAATGCCGCGATTTCTAAACCGGACGAAACACACTGGCAAAAGCCCACGAGGGGGGCGCCAACATTTTCCGGCGCTTTTCTGTGCTGCCGTTTCGCTCTTGTTGCTCTCGCTGGAAGCGCGTACAAATTCGCTGCATGCGGCGGATAATGAAACCGGATCTTTCCCCGGACAATCCCAACAAGACGCCGATCGCAAATCCGCAGGGTGTATCACTTGTCACACCGCAACCGATGAACCCACCATGCATTCCTCCAAAGCCGTGCATCTGGGCTGTACCGATTGTCACGGTGGAGATTCCACGGCATCCGTCGTCGCGGACACGCCGATCCATTCGCAGGAGTACGCGGCCGCCAAGGAAAAAGCTCACGTCCAGCCTCGTGACCCCGCCTTCAAATATCGCTCCACGATTCCTGAACGTGCGTACACGAAATGGCTGAAAGAACCGGCCGAGTACATTAAGTTCGTAAATCCCGGCGATCTTCGCGTCGCCCCGGAAACTTGCGGCAGTGCGGGCTGCCATCCGAGCGAGACGCGCGCGGTCTCTACGAACATAATGACTCACGGCGGTGTTTTGTGGGGCGCTGCGCTCTATGATAACGGCGGTTTTCCCTACAAAAATACACACTTCGGCGAAAGCTACGACCGCGACGGCGCGCCGCAATCCTTGAAAACCACTCCGCCGCCCACAACGGAAGAAACGCAAACCAAAGGTGTACTGCCTGAACTCTCGCCACTCGATCGCTGGGAGCAGTCGCAACCGGGGAACGTCTTGCGCGTATTCGAAAGAGGTGGCCAGAAAAAAGCCGAAATCGGTAATCCCACCAGTGATGAAAATCCCGGCAAGCCCGACGACAAGCTCAGCGACCGAGGGTTCGGCACGGAATTGCGCACCGATCCGGTATTTCTCGGTCTTCAGAAAACGCGCCTGCTCGATCCCATCCTTTCCTTGCCAGGCACCAACGACCATCCTGGCGATTACCGTTCCAGCGGCTGTTCCGCCTGCCACGTTATTTACGCCAACGATCGCGACCCAGCGCACTCCGGTCCCTACGCACAATTCGGTCATTCCGGCTACAGCGCTTCGATCGATCCCACGATTCCAAAAAATGAACCGGGCCATCCGATCAAGCACGCTTTCACTCGAGCGATTCCCTCCAGCCAGTGCATGATTTGCCATGTCCATCCCGGCACGAATATGGTCACCACCTATTTCGGCCTAACCTGGTGGGACAACGAAACCGATTCCGGGAAGATGTATCCCGCAGAACAACACAATCCCTCCGAAGAAGAACGCTATCAATCCTCTCTACGCAATCCGGAAGCCGCAGCCGCACGCGGCCTGTGGAGCAATGAAAAATTTCTGGAGCAAACCGGCGGCCCCGAATTTAATTCGCAACTGAAGACCACCCAGTTCGCCGATTTCCACGGCCACGGCTGGATCTTCCGCGCTGTCTACAAACACGACCGTAAAGGGAATTGGCTCGATAAGGACGGCAAAGAGATCGCCTTCGATGACCCGCAACGCTTTCAAAAAGCTGTCCACCTCGCGGATATTCATCTTGAAAAAGGTATGCAGTGCGCCGACTGCCATTTCGCGCAGGACAATCACGGCACCGGGAAAATCTATGGTGAACCGCGGGCTGCGGTTGAAATTGATTGCGTCGATTGTCATGGCACCATCCAGAGCAAGGCCGCGCTCGTCACTTCAGGGCCGGCAGCGCCGGATGCGCCACGCCCCGGCGAACAGCGTGGCCGCCACCTCGAAACCCTCCGCACTCCGTGGGGTTTGCGCCGCTTCGAATGGCGCGGAGACCAGCTTTTCCAGCGCTCCATGACCGGCGAACACACGGAATGGGAAATTGTCCAGACCAAAGACACGGTTACGCCTGGCAACACGCACTTCAGCCTGAAATCCTTCCGCGCCAAACTTATGGGCAAAGATGGCCTGGTCCTTCCGCAATCCTCAATCGACGAGAAAAATCTTGCTCACGCCAATTCCTCGATGACTTGTTATGCGTGCCACTCCTCGTGGACTCCCACCTGTTTCGGTTGCCACCTTCAAATGACTGCCAACGCCCGCCGCCCTATGCTGCACAACGAAGGCTTGCTCACAAAAAATTACACTAGCTACAACTTCCAGGTTCTCCGCGACGACGCTTACTTCCTCGGCGTCGATGGCACCGTTACCGGACATCGCATCGCTCCGGCGCGTTCCTCCTGCGCCGTTCTCGTCAGCTCGCAAAACGCCAACCGCGAGTGGCTCTATTACACGCAGCAAACCATCTCCGCCGAGGGATTTTCCGGCCAGGCCTTCAGCACCTTCGTGCCGCATACCGTGCGCGCAAAGGAAACCAAGGAATGCTCCGACTGCCACGTTTCCGCAGTGAACGACAACAACGCCTGGATGGCCCAGCTCTTACTTCAAGGCACGAACTTCATGAATTTTCTGGGACGCTACATCTACGTCGCCACCGGCAGTCATGGCTTCGAAGCTATCGCCGTCGCCGAGCATGACGAGCCCGAAGCCATTTACGGCAGTGACCTGCAGCGCGTGGCCTATCCCGCAAATTTCAAAAGCTTCGTAGCTCACAACCGCCAACTTTCCGCTGTCGCCAGCCACTCAGGCAATGTTCTGGACATTCAGGCACGCGGCGAATACGCCTACGCTGCCACGGGAAAAGGCGGTCTGCGCATATATGACATCGCCAATATCGATAACAAAGGTTTTTCCGAGCGTGTCACCAGCGCACCCGTCTCGCCACTCGGCCAACGCTTTTTTCTTCCCACCAAGAATGCCGTCGCCGTCGCTTCTCCAACCACGCTGGGCGTCGACCCGTTACGCGCGCGCATCCCGGAAAACGAAGAACAGTCCATCCACCTTCTCTACGGTTTCCTTTATGTAGCCGACAAGGAAGAAGGCTTGGTGATCGTCGGCAATCCCGATCTGAAATCGAAAAGCCCAGGTGTGGGCACGCTTCTCGATGGCGACCCCACCAACAATTTTCTGAAGCGCGGTTTAGCCTTCGATCCTGGCGGCGCATTGACGGGCGCGCGCCGCATCACCATCGCCGGCACCTTTGCCTACGTCCTCACGGATAAAGCACTCGTCGTCGTGGACCTGGACAATCCACTTGCGCCGAAAATCACGGCCACTATCGGTGCGCCGTTTCTTAATGATCCTCGCGCCATCGCCGTGCAATTCCGCTACGCCTTCATCGTTGACCATGACGGAATGAAAGCTCTGGACGTCACCGATCTCGCGCAACCCAAGCCCGTGCCGCATGCGCTCGTCCCGCTCGAAGACGCCCGCAACATTTATATAGCGCGCACCTATGCTTACGTATCCGCCGGCAAGCAAGGCCTCGCGATCATCGACGTCGAACGTCCCAGCTCGCCGAAGCTGGATCAATTCTTCACTGCCAATGGCCAGCTCAATGATGTGAACGACGTCAAAATCGGCATGGTAGCCGGAAGCGCTTTCGCTTTCGTCGCGGATGGCAGGAATGGCCTGCGCGTCCTCCAGATTGTCTCTCCCTTCGACGACCCGGCGCACTTTTCGGGCTTCAGCCCACGGCCCACACCAAAACTTATCGCCACCGCGCGAACCAAAGGACCGGCTCTGGCCATCTCGAAAGGCATTGATCGCGACCGCGCGGTCGATGAATCCGGCAACCAGCTGGCTGTATTCGGACGCAGAGGTGCGCGCCCGCTGAACCACCAGGAATCCCAGCGCCTCTACCTGCGCGACGGCCAGCTTTACACCGTCACCGACGATCCCGTCGAGCGTTCGTCTGCAGCCACGCCCGCAACTACCCAAATCGGCTGGTGGGACCGAGTCCTCGCCCGCGCATCGTCAATTCGTTAAGTCGACCAGCCACCCACCTTTTATCGCTTTTTCTTCGCACGAATTTTTTGGTTTGTTGCTCACGCCAGGCCCTTTATTTCCAAAGCCTTACTCGTTCTAACCTCTTTGCTGTGAACCTTTTGCCGTTTTGGTGCATCTTATATACAGATAACAATTTGTTCACGTTTTCCACGCATAGCACCCATTAAAATTATGAGTGGGGCGGCACCTCCGATTACGGTTATGGTGTACGCGTGGGGATTTTTCGAGCCTTCGGTCCGGCTCGCGTCCGCCAAAAGCGGGCAGAAAGAGGAGCATTACCCCAATGGCAATGAAAAACTATCTTCTGGCCAGCGACTTTGACCAGACGCTCAGCTTCAACGACTCGGGAGTCGCGCTTAGCGAGCTGATCGGCTTTCACGGCTTTCACGACAAGGTCAAGGGCCTGTCCAACATCAACCTCGTCCAGCAGGGCGCCGAGCTTTCGTACCTTATCTTGCATGATCCCGACTTTCGCCGCGTCCGCCGCGAACATCTGATCGAGACCGGCAAGCACATCCGCCTGAAGCACGACGTCAGCCTGTTTGCTCGTTCGCTCGACAGCCTCGCGGGCGACACCAAAATTTCCTTCTACGTTATTTCCGCCGCCCCGCAGGAAATTATTCAGTCGGCGCTCGAAGGCATCGTGCCCGCCGATCACATCTTCGGCACGCGTTTCCGGTTCAACGAATCAACCGGCGAAGTGGAATCGATTCTCCGCGCCACCGCCGGTTGGGGCAAAATCACGGTCCTGGAAGAACTGCGCGCCGAACTGGGCATCAGTCACGATCACATCATTTATATGGGTGACGGCAGTTCCGATTTGCCGGTGATGATGCATGTCAATCAGTATGACGGGCTCACCATTGCCGTCTCCGAGGCAAAATTTATCACCCGCGTCGCTCGCCGTACCGTGCTTAGCGACAATGCCATGAGCGTGCTGGTTCCCGTGCTCGAAGAGGTGCTGCGTTGGGATTCCCCGATGATTCGTCGTTTCTTCGCCGCCCGCGGCCTCACTCTTCGCGAGTGGGACAAAATGCGCACCGATATGCTCACCATCGATGAGAGCACCAGCCCTGCGCCAGCCGCGGCTCAATAAATTTCACGAGAACCTTCCCACACGTCATTTCGACCGGGGGACGGCGCTTTTAGTCGTCCCGAAGTCGCCTGTCCAACGCCAAACCATCCCGAATTTGTTATCCTTTTCATCCGCTCCTGGAGGTTTTCATGGCTCGCAAAAATATTCTTATGCTGGTCGGCGACTACGTCGAAGATTACGAAGTCATGGTCCCGTTCCAGGCTCTACTTATGGTCGGCCACAACGTCCACGCTGTCTGCCCGGGCAAGAAATCCGGCGAAGTGGTCCGCACGGCCATTCACGATTTCGAGGGAGACCAGACCTACTCCGAAAAGCGCGGCCACAATTTCGCGCTTAACGCCACCTTCGATAACATTCGCCCGGAAGATTATGACGCCCTGGTCATTCCCGGCGGCCGTGCTCCTGAATACATTCGTCTGAATCCGCGAGTCCTCGAAATCGTGCGCCATTTCGCCAAAGCCCAAAAGCCGATCGCCGCGATTTGCCATGGTGCGCAAGTCCTCGCCGCCGCTGGCGTCCTCAAAGGCAAAAACTGCAGTTGCTATCCGGCCGTCTCCCCCGAAGTCACCGGCTCTGGCGGCACTTTCGCCGACATCGCCATGACCGAGGCGGTAGTCGATGGCAACCTGGTTTCCGCTCCAGCGTGGCCCGCTCATCCCGCCTGGCTCTCTAAATTCTTAATGGTCCTAGGCACCCGCATCGAACTCTAACCTTCATCAAAAAAATTCGTCATTCCGAGCGAAGTCCGCGAAGTGAGGAATCCCTCTTCGGTTTCAGCCATACCGTCTACCCGACTCCGATGTAGGGCTGGCGTTTACGCCTTCGCCCCCACCCCACCTTCTCCTTGACAGCCTAGGAGACTCCACTTATATTCCTAGTTCATCTAGGAGAACGCCACCCGTGGACAAAGACGCGCAACTCGAACTCCTCCAAGGCACCCTCGAAATGCTCATTCTCAAAGCCGTTTCCCTCGGTCCCTTTCACGGCTACGGCATCCTGTTGCGCATCCAGCAAATTTCCAAAGACCGGCTGGAGATTCAACAAGGTTCGCTCTACCCCGGTCTCTATCGCATGGAACATCAGGGGCTGATCGCCAGCGAGTGGGGCGAATCGGAAAATAATCGCAAGGCGAAATATTACCGCCTCACCGCGGCGGGGAAGCGCAAGCTGCAAACCGAAACGCAAAAGTGGAATCGCATGGCCGACGTCATCGCGGGAATCCTGCAGACCACACCCGAGGAAGTATGACCATGTGGCACCGCTTCCGTTCCTGGCTGCGCGCAATGGCGCACCGTTCTGAAACAGAGCATGAAATGGACGCGGAGCTTCGCTTCCACATCGACGCTTACACCGAGGACCTCGTCGGCACCGGTGTCCCGCGCGAAGAAGCCCTCCGCCGCGCCCGCATCGAATTTGGCGGCGTCGAGCGCGCCAAAGAAGAATGCCGCGACGCGCGCGGGGTGAACCTAGTCGAAAGCCTGCTCCAGGATTTGCGCTTCGGCATGCGCATGCTTCGTAAGAATCCCGGTTTCTCTGCCATTGCCGTACTCACGCTAGCTTTTGGAATAGGAGCAACTACCGCAATTTTCAGCGTCGTAGATGCCGTCTTGCTCAAGCCATTGGCGATCGAAAATCCCTCACGCGTGTTTCTTGTGCAAGAGCAGTGGCGGGATATTTCCCCAGGCCTCTCCGTCGGAAATTTCGCCGATCTGCGCCAGCAAGACAATTTGTTCGCAAGTCTTTGTGCATCGAATAATGGGAGTTTCAACCTCGCGACACGCGAATCTCCTCAGCGTGTTGACGGCGAAATCGCCACGGCGAGCTATTTTGCAACCTTCGGTGTCCAGCCCATCGCTGGGCGCGTTTTTACTAACGACGAGGATCAGCCCGGGCATTCGCAAGTTGTCGTCATCAGCGAACGACTGTGGCGCACCCTGTTCCATGCCGATCCCGGGTTATTGGGACAGACGTTGCGCATGAACGGCCTGCTCTACACCGTGGTCGGCATCATGCCGAAGACGTTCGACCCGTTGTTAGAGAAAAGCGATGTCTGGATTCCCGCGTCATATACGCTGCAGCAACTGGCCGATCACGACAATCATTACCTCAACGTCGTCGGACGACTCAAATCGGGCATCTCACCTGCCGCGGTCCAGCCGGAACTTAATGTGATCGCGCAACGACTCCAGCAGCAATTCCCTATGGAGGATAAGGACCGCAGTCTTAGCATGACGCTGCTAGCGACCGCGCTTCTGGGCGATGAGCAATTGACTTTGCGAATGCTACTTGCTGCCGTTGCGTTTTTGCTGCTGATCGCCTGCGCCAATATCGCAAACTTGCAGCTTGCCCGCTCACGCTCCCGGCGCAAGGAAATCGCCGTGCGCGCGGCATTGGGAGCGTCCGCCAAACGGATCGTATTTCAATTGCTCATCGAAAATCTTTTGCTGGGACTGGCCGGCGGCATGGTTGGTGTTGTGTTTGCCTTCTGGGGCGTAGCATGGATAGTGGCCCACGGCCCGTCTGGCGTGCCGCGGCTGGATCGCTCCAGGGTAGATGGAGCCGCGCTCCTATTTGCTTGTGTTGTGGCGCTGCTTTCCAGCTTGCTCTTTGGTCTTGCGCCGGCGATTCGTTCCGCCTCACTGCGGCTAAACGAAGTTTTTAAAGAGACCACCGGGGCTTCCACCGGTAGTCGTGATCGAATTCGCAGCGTCCTGGTGGTAAGCGAAATCACGCTGGCGCTCATGCTAATGGCGGGCGCAGGACTTCTGATTCGCAGCGCGTTCCTCGTGGCACGTTTGAATCCAGGGCTGGACGCCGCAAACCTCGTGGTCGGTCGCGTCGGCCTGTCGGACCCGGGCTATCAAGATCCAATCGTTGCGCGGAAAACGTTCGAGCGCATGATCGAAGCATCAGCAGACCTCCCAGGTGTGCAGTCGGCTGCTGTGGTTTCACGTGCGCCGCTCGCGGAAGGCTGGAGCAGCAACGGTATTATCCCGGAAGGGAATGCGCTCGATCCGTCGAACATCGTCAACGCTTTAATGCAAATTGTGTCTCCAAGTTATCTCTCCACGGTGCGTGTGCCCCTCAAAGCCGGGCGCGATTTCACCCCGCAGGACACTCGCGACAAGATGCTTGTCACTATCGTTAACGAAACGCTTGCTCGCAGGGTGTGGCCCAACGAAAATCCAATCGGCAAACGCTTCGCCTGCTGCGAAACCGGGCCAGCGGGCGGCATGGCTCCCGTGTGGCATCAGGTTGTTGGTATCGTCGGAGACGTCCGTGCACAGGGCCTCGATCGCCAGGTCCTCCCGGAGTTCTATCTTCCCTTGGAGCAAATGCCTCCCAGCGCTTGGGATTGGCTCGGACGCACTATGGACTTGGTCGTGCGCACGAAAAGTGGAACCTTCCCGGCGAACGAACTGCGATCTACGGTGGCGTCGATTGCGCCGGGCGTGCCGATTTATCAGCTTTCGACGATGCAGGAAAAAATTGCGGGTACGCTCGAAGAATCTCACTTCGACACCTTACTGCTCAGCCTGTTTGCTGGAATGGCGCTGCTGTTGTCCTCCGTGGGAATTTATGGTGTTTTGTCGTACGTGGTCGCCCAACGCACGCGTGACATAGGCCTACGCATGGCACTGGGCGCCACCCAGGCGCAGATTGCCCGAGATGTGCTCGGTTATGGTCTGCGCCTTACCGCTGTAGGCATGGCGATCGGAATCGCTTTCGCATTGGCTTGTGCGCGCGTGTTTTCATCTTTGCTCTACGGTGTGGGTTCCAGCGATGCCGTCACATTTTCGGTTGCGTCCTTCTTCCTTGCGAGCGTTGCGCTACTCGCCAGCTACATACCGGCTCGGCGCGCCATGCGCATCGATCCCATGGTCGCCCTGAGGTACGAGTGACAATGAAGCCCACTTTGGGAGTTTTGTTTAGCGACGTCGAGGAAATATGACGACGTGGAACCGCCTGCAGTCCTGGCTGCGCGCAATGGCGCACCGCTCTCAAACGGAGCACGAAATGGACGCGGAGCTTCGCTTCCACATCGATGCTTACACTGAAGACCTCGTCCGCACCGGTGTCCCGCGCGAAGAAGCCCTCCGCCGCGCCCGCATCGAATTTGGCGGCGTAGAGCGCGCCAAAGAAGAATGTCGCGATGCGCGTGGCGTGAACGTCATCGAAAGCCTCCTCCAGGATCTCCGCTTCGGCCTGCGCATGCTCCGCAAGAATCCCGGTTTCTTCGCCGTTGCCGTGCTCACACTGGCGCTTGGAATTGGCGCCAACACCGCCATCTTTACGGTCATCAACGCCGTCATGCTGCGCACGCTTCCCGTGCAACACCCCGAGCAGTTAGTGGCGATTGGCAACCCCGCTCAGGTTCATTCTTATGGCACCGGCACGCCACGGACAGACGTTTTTTCATATCCTCTCTATCGCGAGGTCCGCGATCGAAATAGTGTGTTTTCGTCTGTGCTGGCTGGCTCTAACTTGGATAATCTGCGTATCGCCATTGAACGCGGCGCGGAGAACATCAACGGCAGGCTCGTCACCGAAAATTATTTTCAGACGCTTGGCGTCGGCGCGCTCCTGGGACGCACATTTTCCGTCGAGGAAGACCAAACGCCCGGAGCTGACCCCGAATTGGTCATCAGCTATGGATATTGGCTCCGGCGATTCGCCGGAGATCCTGCCGTTATCGGACGCAAAGTTCGTTTGAACAATTATCCGTTCACCATCATCGGCGTGGCGCCGCCGGGTTTCTTCGGCGAAGTCGTCGGTGACCACCCCGACGTGTGGGCGCCGATGATGATGCAACCGCAGCTTATGGTCGGCCGCGACTTCCTGGAGAGTCCTAACGAAGCCTCCCTGCTACTGATCGCACGACTGAAACCCGGTGCAACCATCGAGCAGGCTCGCGCTGACGTGAATGCCATAGTGCAGCAAGCGCTGTTGGTGACGCTGGATGCAAGACTTTCCTCCGATGATCGGGACGCACTGCGCAAAAGGAAAATAGCAGTAGATGTATCGTCCGGCAGCCGCGGGCTCTCCAGATTACGCGAAGAATTCGCTACACCGTTGCTGCTCCTCATGGCCATGGTTGTACTTGTGCTTCTCGTCGCCTGCGTAAACGTCGCCAACCTTATGCTGGCGCGTTCTGCAACACGCCAGCGCGAAATCGCTGTTCGTTTTGCCATGGGCGCGCAAACAAGCCGAATCATTCGTCAACTGCTGACCGAATCCATGCTGTTGGCGTCTTTGGGTGGCGCACTTGGTTTGCTGCTCGCCCATTGGGGTTCGGCGCTGCTCGTGAGTTTGGTTGACGCAAATCGCAGCACAAGCAGCCCGCTCTCCCTTGGGATTGACTGGCGCATCCTCGGCTTCACAACCGCGGCATGTCTGTTGGCCGGAATGCTCTTTGGGCTTGCCCCCGCACTTCGTGTTCTCCATTTGAAACTGGGTCGGTCTTTGAAAGAGGGTGTGCGCGATTTCGGACCCAGTTCGAAGGCCAACGTCCGCTACGTTCTCGCCGCTTCGCAAATCGCGCTCGGTGTGCTGGTGTTAATGGCCGCCGGGATGCTCTTTCGCAGCCTACGCAATCTCCAGGATGCCGATCTCGGCTATAGCCGTGACCAGCTTCTCATCGTGCCCGTCGATCTCCTGTCCGCCGGTTACAAAGGCCCTGCCATGCTAAATGCCACGCGCGAGTTGCTCCTCCGCTTCGCCAATCTCCCCGGTGTTCGCGGCGCCACTGCTTCCAGTAACGGATTGTTCAGCGGAAACGAATCATCCGACAACGTCCAGATAGATGGCGCTGCGCTGAGCAATCAGCCAGACAATCAGGTCGCCGACGATGAGGTAGGCCCGGATTATTTCAGCACCATCGGCGCGCCCATTATTCTCGGACGCGAAATCACGCAGCAGGATTTTTTCTCTGGTGCCCACGTAGCCGTCATCAACGAAACTTTCGCCAACTTTTATCTTCCGGGGCGAAATCCCCTGGGGCACAAAATATCGCTCCCAGATTCGGACCATCCCGAGCGGCCGTCTTACGAAATCGTCGGAGTTGTCCGCGATGTACATGACCACAGCGTGCGTGCAGCGGTTCGCCGCCGCGTCTACGGACCCCTTAGCAGCGCAAACTTTGACGAACCCGATATCCTCTATTTTGAAATCCGCGCTGTTGGCAATCCTGAAATGCTAACGAATTCTGCCCGCAGCACGATTCGCACTGTGAATCCCGATCTTGTCGTAGGCGACATCGAAACTGGCGGCGCGCTGGTCACTGACACCCTCACCTCTCAGTTGCTGGTCGCAAAACTATCCTCATTTTTCGGCGCCTTGGTTCTTCTCCTGGTTTGCGTTGGGTTGCATGGCAGCATGGCTTACAACGTCGCCGCCCGCACCAAGGAGATCGGTCTTCGCATGGCGCTCGGCGCCCCACGCGGCGACCTCATCTGGATGGTCATGCGCGAAGCCGGTATCGTGCTCGTCGTCGGCGTCGCGGTGGGAATACCGGTGGGCGTTGCGGCCACTCGGTTGTTCAAAGCCATGCTCTTCGGTGTTAGCAAATCGGATCCGCTTTCGATTGCCTCGGCGATTTTCGCATTGGTCGCTATTTGTGTCGCCGCAGCCATCATTCCGGTACGCCGCGCCACGCAAGTGGACCCGATGGTGGCACTGAGGCACGAGTGATACTTATGCTTGCTCGCGGCATCCTGCCTTCCACGCCGGAGAACCTATGACGATCTGGAACCGTCTCCGATCCTGGCTAAGAGCAACGCTGCACCACTCCCACACTGAGCAAGAAATGGACGCCGAACTCCGTTTTCACATCGATGCCTACGCCGAAGATCTTATTCGCACTGGCATCTCGCGTGAAGAAGCCACGCGCCGCGCCCGTATTGAATTTGGCGCCATCCAGCGTGCCAAGGAAGAATGCCGCGAAGCCCGCGGTGTAACTTTTTTCCAGGGCCTCTGGCAAGACCTGCGTCTCGCTGCACGCACGCTGCGCAACACTCCCGCGTTTACGGCCGTTGCTGTGCTCACACTGGCTCTCGGTATCGGCGCCAACACCGCGATCTTCAGCGTGGTCGATGCCATTCTTCTCCGCCCATTGCCGTACCCGGAACCCTCGCGGCTGGTGCGCCTCTGGGAATCCGCGCCCAGCCGTGGGTATTTCAGAAATGTCGTGAACCCGCTGAACTTTATGGACTGGCGAGAAAACGCCAAATCCTTTCAGGCCATGGCCGCTATCAGTTCATCGATGACCAATCTCAATACTCACAGTCAACCAGTTGCCGTTCCCGGCCTGCAGGTGTCCCCGGAATTTTTCTCGATTCTCGAGATTCCTCCGCTTCTGGGACGCACCTTCAACCCGCAGGACGGTGTTCCGGGACAAAACCAGGTCGTGATTCTCAGCTACGATCTGTGGCGCACCCAGTTTGGCGGAGATGCCGCCGTGGTTGGGCAAAAGATCGACGTCGACGGCTTGCCCAACACCATCGTCGGAGTGATGCCTCGTGGTTTTTCGTTTCCAAATATCAAAGCGGAAGTTTGGACTCCGCTCCCGCTGGCGCGCACCGCGGAATGGGAGAGCGGCCGTTACCTTACCACCGTCGCCCGCCTGAAGCCTGGCGTAGCTTTGGAGCAGGCCCAGCAGGACATGGCGGCCGTTGCGGACAGGACCGCCGAGGCACGGCCCGGGTTTGATCGAGGTTGGAGCGCCCAAGTCGTCCCGATGCTGGACGACGCCACCGAAGGCGTTCGTCGTCCGCTATGGATCTTACTCGCAGCCGTTGGATTTCTTCTGTTGATCGCGTGCGCCAATGTCGCCAATCTTGTCTTGATGCGTGGCGCGGGTAGGCTCCGTGAAATGGCGGTGCGTGCTGCCTTGGGTGCCGGACGCGCGCGCCTCATTCAACTATTGCTCGTGGAAAGCCTGCTGCTTTCGCTCGCTGGCATGGCGGCGGGTTTGTTGGTCGCGCAGTTGGCATTGCACAGCCTGTTGGCGCTCATCCCTCCCAACGCGCCGCTTCCTCGCAGCGAGCCAATCATGATCGACGCGCCCGTTCTGTTGTTCACTTTTTTTGCTTCGCTGCTTACCACCGTCGTTTTCGGACTTGTTCCCGCCTTGCGACTGTCTCGCGTTGACCTTCAAGATGCCCTAAAACAAGGGTCCGTCCGTGGCGGCGTGGGAGGGCATCAAGCATTGCGGCGGTCTTTTGTGATCGCGGAAGTCGCGCTGGCGCTTCTGCTCTCGGTCGGCGCTGGTCTGATGCTGCGCAGCTTCTCCCGCCTCGTTGCCGTCGATCCCGGATTCAACCCGGAACATTTGCTGACCATGCATCTTTGGGTGTCGCCTTCGCGCTATGCCGATGATCCAAAGCGCGCCGCTTATTTTGATCGCATCCTGTCGGAAATTCGCAACGCTCCGGGAGTCCGCGCCGCCGGCTCAACGCATTTCCTCCCGCTAACGGAAAAAGTCTCAGGATCGTGTTTCGGCCCTGGAGATGGACCGCCGCCCACACCGGCCGAATCCCCTGACTCACAGTTCCTGGTCGTCAGTTCTGGCTATTTTTCCGCGATGGGTACTTCGTTACAGAAAGGGCGAGATTTCAACGAACGTGACAATTTTGATGCCCCGCCCGTAGCCATCGTCAATCATGTTTTTGTCGAGCGCTACTTCCCCGGCCAGGATCTTCTCGGCAAGCGACTGCAGGTTTGTTGGACCCTAACCAAGCCCGTCGCAATCGTCGGCATTGTCGCGGACGCTCGCCAAACCGACCTTCAGGAAACCCCTCAACCCACGATTTTTCTCTCCAATGCCCAAGCGCCCATGTATTTTGCGACGCTTGTTGTTCGTGCTGAGGGCGACCCTCGCGCAATCGCACAATTCGTCGTAACCGCCATTCACCGCGTCGATCCGGATCAAGCTGTATCTGATGTGCAGAGCATGGAAACCGTATTTTCTGATTCGGTCTCCAGCCCGCGCTTCGAGGCCGTGCTATTGGCAGTGTTCGCCGCGATCGCGATAGCGCTTGCCGTCATCGGCATCTACGGCGTCGTTTCTTATTCCGTCAGCCAGCGCACCAACGAAATCGGCATTCGCATGGCCCTGGGAGCTCGCTCCTCGAATATCGTCAGCATGGTTCTGCAAGAGGCGCTGATTCTTTCTGTGCTGGCGTTGCTCCTCGGTCTGGCCATTTCCCTGGCACTAAGCCGCGTTCTGCAATCGCTGCTGTTCGAAGTGACGCCCACGGATCCGCTGACACTGGCGCTGGTAGCGTGCGGCCTTCTCGCAGTCTCAGCCCTCGCCGCAGTGTTGCCCGCTCGCCGTGCCATGCGCGTCGACCCGATCGCAGCCCTGAGGTATGAGTAATGCTCAAGCCCGCTCTCGCGATTTTGTTTCGCATGCCAGAGAAATTATGATCTGTGGCACCGTTTCCGTTCCTGGTTACGCGAGACACGCCACCGCTCCCGCGCAGAAAGTGAGATGGACGCCGAGCTTCGTTTCCACATCGAAGCGTATGCCGAAGATCTGGTTCGCACCGGCATCCCGCGCGACGAAGCCATGCGCCGCGCGCGCATCGAGTTCGGCGGCATCGAACGCGCCAAAGAAGAATGCCGCGACGCCACACGCGCCAACCTCTTTGATTCATTCCTCCAAGATATTCGCTATGGCCTGCGCATGTTACGCAAATCCCCCGGCTTCACCGTCGTAGCGATTCTCACCCTGGCCCTCGGCATCGGCACTAACACTGCCATCTTTAGCGCAGTAGAAGGCGTCGTCCTGGCCCCACTACAGTATCGCGACGCCGACCGAGTCGTTATGATTTTGGAGAGCAACTTACGCTTTCCAAAAGACGCGATCTCTTATCCAAACTTTCAGGATTGGCAGCGCACGGCTCGTTCATTCCAGCAAATGTCGGCGATCATGGTGCAGCAAGGATTTGACCTTACCGCTCCCGGAACTCCCGAGCACATGGATGGCAATCGAATCTCTGCAGGTTTTTTCGGCACGCTCGGCGTAAATCTGGCCCTCGGCCGTGAATTCTCCGCACTGGAAGACAAACACGCTGGGCCACCCGTGGCAATAATCAGCAATCGCCTATGGAGAGATAGGTTCGACAGCAGTCCTCAAGTCCTCGGCAAGTCCGCGATCTTGGATGGAGTGGCTTACACGATAATCGGGGTCACATCACCAGGATTTCGTCTCTTTTCTAGCGCCATTGATGTTTACGTGCCTCTCGGGCAGGGTGATCCGCTAATACTGAACGCGCGGGCAACTCACGACTCGATGATTTCTATCGCTCGTCTGAAACCCGGCGTCAGCATATCGCAGGCACAGACGGAAATGAGCACAGTGCAGGCGCAATTGGACCAACTTTACCCCGAAGAGGATGCAGGCCTCGGCGTCGATGTACTGCCCCTGAAAGGGGAGATCGTTGGGGACGTTAGCGCAACGCTGTTGCTGCTGTTGAGCGCTGTGGGACTCGTGCTACTGATTGCCTGCGCCAACGTCGGCAACCTCTTTCTTGCGCGTTCAGCGGCACGCAAAAGCGAGTTTGCCATTCGCTCAGCTCTTGGAGCAAGCCGCGGCCGGATCGTTCGCCAGTTGGTCACCGAAAGTGTGTTTCTCTCGCTTGTCGGTGGAGTTGTCGGACTCATCGTTGCAGCCTTGGGCGTCAAACTGGTGCTGGCGTCGCTGCCGCTTAACCTGCCACGCACAGAGAACATTCAAGTGAACGCCTTCGTCCTGCTATTTGCCTTGGGCATTTCCGTCGCGGTGGGGATTCTGTTTGGTCTTGCGCCGGCTCTGCAGAGTGTGAGAACCGATCCACAAGCCGCGCTTAAGGAAGGAGGTCGCGGGTCCATCGGTGCCCATCATCGCGCGCAAAGTTCTCTTGTGATCGTTCAGATGGCCCTGACACTAGTGCTTCTCGTGGCCGCAGGCCTGCTCTTCCGAACGATACGCCACCTCTGGGAGACCGACCCCGGCTTTGATACGAATCATGTAATTGCTTTCAAAGTGGGTCTCTCGCCTTCGCTCACCCGGAAAGGCTCCACGCTGCGAGCCGGTTTTCTGCAATCGCTTGAACGCATACGATCTATTCCCGGCGTCCAGGCAGCGGACTTTACCATGCTCGTTCCTCTGACGGACGATGACAACGACACGCCTTTCTGGATTGGCTCCGACAAACCCGCGGTGCTTCAGAATGCGCCTCGGATGTTAGTCTTCGACACCGGGCCTGATTATCTCCGCACCATGGGCATACCCCTTCTCCGCGGCCGTTTTTTCACTCGTGAAGACACGATCAACTCCCCGTGTGTCGCCGTAATTGATAGCGTTTTTGCCCGCGCGTATTTTCCGGGCAAAGATCCTGTGGGACAGCATCTCACCTTCGGATTTCCCGTCGCTCCGTGGGGACCGTGTTCGATTATTGGCATCGTCGGCCACGTCGCATTGGGGATTGGGCAACCCCGGCACAAACACCGAAGCCTAGAGCTACTATCCTCTCTACCAGGCCCGCGACGAATTGTGGCCGCTGGGTTATCCCTACATGCAGATTCTGATTCGCACGCCACTCGACATCGCTACGATCATCCCTGCGATCAAAGCGCAAGTTTATGGCGCAGGCGGCGACCAGACTGTGTATGACGTCCGCACCATGCAAGAGATTGCGTCGCAGTCCATGTCGTCACAGCGTTTTCCGATGATCCTGTTGGGAGCTTTTGCGGGATTGGCGTTGTTATTGGCGTCGATCGGAATTTACGGCGTGACCTCATATTCAGTGACCCTCCGCGTCCATGAAATCGGAATTCGCATGGCACTCGGCGCTGGCAAGCGCGATGTTTTTCGAATGATTGTCGGACAAGGCCTTTGTCTGGCTCTAATCGGCCTTGCGATTGGCGCAGGGACCGCCCTCGTCCTCACGCGGCTGTTGTCCAGCTTCTCGCGCTTACTCTATGGGGTGACAACAACCGATCCACTGACTTTCGCTTCCGTCTTGGCTCTCTTAACCGCCGTTGCGCTCTTGGCCTGCTACGTCCCCGCCCGCCGCGCCATGAGGATCGACCCGATAGTGGCTCTGCGCCACGAATAGATGGGCGCTGTTTTCTGAGAAAATTCAAACCGCGATTACCCCACTCCTTCCATTCAATTTTTCGATTTGTGATTCCTGCGCTTTCTAATTTCCCCGATAAGCCGCATAATCTTCTGTTTGCTACTCCACTCAAAGGCGAGTCTTGCACCATGGCTAATATCAACGTAAAGAAGGGCGTAATTGGAATTCTCACGGGAGGCGGTGACGTTCCCGGCTTGAACCCGGCCATTCGTGCCGTCACCCTCCGCGCGATTCACGAGGGCTACGACGTCATCGGTATTCGCCGCGGCTGGGCCGGTCTGGTAGAAATGATTCGCGACGAAAAATACGACAATTCCAATAATTTTCAGCGCCTTACTGAAGATGAAGTGAACCGCGCTGGCCGCACCGGAGGCACGTTTCTTCACTCTTCGCGCACCAACCCCGGCCGCGTTGCCAAGAACAGCGTCCCCGAGCATCTGAAAGCGCAGTACAACGCCGAGAAAAACGACCTAACCGCCGAAGTTCTGAAGAATCTCGCCTGGCTTGGTATCGAGTACATGATTCCTATCGGCGGTGATGACACCCTCAGCTACGGTGTCCGTCTCCACAAAGAAGGCGTGCGCGTCGTCGCCATCCCCAAGACCATGGACAACGATGTTCCCGGCACGGACTACTGCATTGGCTTCAGCACTTGCATCACCCGCACCATTCAGATGACCAACGCCCTCCGCACTTCCGCCGGATCGCATGAACGCTTCATGGTTCTTGAGGTCTTTGGTCGCTATGCTGGTTTTACCGCCATGCTTCCCACAATGGCGGGAGCGGCCAACCGTTGCGTCATCCCAGAGCACAAGTTCAATATGGAGCAACTCACCGAACTCCTTGTGCGTGATCGCAACCGGAACCCGAGCCGCTATTCCATCGTCCTGGTTTCGGAAGGCGCCATGTTCGAAGGCGGAGACATGGTGTTTCAAAGTGCTGCCGCGGACGCCTTCGGTCACAAAAAGTTGGGTGGCATTGGCGAACGAGTCGCGGAGGAACTTAGCCAGCTTTCTCCCAAGTTTAACAACGGTAAGAAAATCGAATGCATTGAGCAGAAACTCGGCTACCTGGTTCGCTGCGGCGACCCCGATGCAGTCGATTCCATCGTCCCAATGGCCTACGGCAACCTCGCACTGGACCTTCTGCTGAATCATATCCACGGCCGGCTCGTGGTCCTTAAGAATGGGCGCTACGACAACATGCCCATCGACACGGTTACCGCAACCAAAAAAGTCATCAACGTCAAGGAACACTACAGCGTCGAGCGTCTCCGGCCCGTCTATCAAAGTTTTGAGATGAAGCCGCTCTTCCTGATGACCAGCGAACTCGGCTAACCTGTCGCGCCGGCGTCCACTATCGAGGCCTTAACATCCTGAGGCTCAGCGCTTAGCCGGCCAAAGGATCTCAACCTAAGATTCGACTGCGTATTCGGTTTTGTGGGGCCCGCCGTCCGCGGCGGGCCGTTCTCTTGATCTCTCCCCTTGCGACCGCCTCTTGCGCCCTTCCACCGTTTCCTGCATGCTGGCGAGACCTGTTTTCTCCCCCACCGCCAGGGAAGGGACTTGGAGGTCCCATGCCAGTCAACTCCCCACCCGCCCCCAACCAAATCGAGCATCATCACGCGCTTATCGTGGATTCCAGCCCGGAAATCAACCAGCTCCTTACTAACATGTTTGAACAGGACGAATGGGATGTTCACCATGCGAAAGATAATCATGAGGCTCTCGAACATGCACGGGAGCGCCCCTACGATCTGATCGTCACGGGTGAGCGCACCACCGGCCAGGAGGACATTGAACTGCTTCGTCGGCTGCGCCTGGTGCGGCCGCACACACGCCTGATCATTCTCACCGACGAATTCATACCGGGCGATGTCCTTAATTCCATTCGCGAGCATGCCTTCAGTTATTTCTCTCGCCCCTTTTCCACGGAGCGTTTTGCGGAAATGATTCGTATTGCCATGAACGAGCCGTTATGGGACGACGGCATCGAAATTCTTTCGGCGTCGCCCAAGTGGGTCCGGCTTTGTGTTCGTTGCGATGTAGTCGCCGCCAATCGTCTGCTGCAGTTTTTCCGTGAAGCCTCCGATCTTCCCGATGCCGAAACTGAGGAAGTGGCCACCGCGTTTCGGGAAATTCTGCTGAACGCCATGGAGCACGGCGGAAAATTCGATCCGACGCAACACGTGGAAGTTTCCTACGTGCGTACGCAACGCATGGTCCTTTGCAAAGTGAAGGACCCCGGCACAGGTTTTTCCCTCGAGGAGTTGAAGCATTCTGCAATTGCGAATCCCCCGGACCAACCGTTTCACCACATGGAAGAACGCGAGAACCGCGGCATGCGTCCTGGTGGCTTTGGCATCCTGATGAGCAAGAAACTTGTCGATGATTTGATTTACAACGATAAGGGCAATGAGGTTCTGCTGATTAAGTATCTCGACCACGACCACTCCGCGCAGACAGCGCAGCCTTGAACGACAAAAGGCGGAACGGCCTGGACTGCGCCGTTCCGCCCCCCGTCCAACTCCAAGCTTCTTACCCGTTGCCGAGCTTGAATTCCACGATAACGTTCAATTGCACGGCTACAGGCTGATCGTTCAGAAATGTGGGCTGGTATTTCCATTGCCGCACTGCGTCGAGCGCGGATTGCATCAGCAGCGGCGGCCCCGAGACAACTTTTACTTCCACCACGTCGCCGTGCTCATCAATGATGGCATCCACCACCACCGTGCCTTGCATATGCGTTTGAATCGCCAGCGGCGGATACCGCGGATCCACACGTGTGATCAGCGTAGGCTGCTTCACACGACCGCCGACACGCACCGGTGCTCGCGGCCCTTTTTCCTTCGGCGCGATAGGCGCTGAGATCGAGGTGCCACCAATCACTCCGCCGAGCACTCCACCCATGCTGCCGCCTGCAACTCCTCCAGGCACGCCACCGGCAACTCCACCTACGCCTTCGACGTCCGGTATGGGCGCTTCTTTCAGCATCGCGATTTCTTTCGGTACCACTGTCGGCGCAACCAACTTGCCCGAATTTTCAAATACTCTGTGTACGGGTGCAGCCTTGATCAGTGGTGCTGCCGCTGGGGGCGGTGGTGGCGGAGGCGGCGGCGCCACAAGGAACGTTGATGCAAACTGCCTCAGATCCAAAGAATCCGTAAAGTACAATCCCGCGAATACCGGTGCGACCAACAGGCAGGTATTTACCGTCAGGCTGATCAACGTATTACGCAGTCGCGATCCGCTTTTCATCCGGTTGTATTCCAACATCGATCCCTGGAATGATCCGTCTGCCGGGCGTGCCGTGTTTGGCAACGCTGGTTCAGCAGCAACTTTCTTGCTTTCGACTGGTTTCGTTTCTCGTGTTTTTCCCGGTTTTATTTCTTGATCGGGAGGTGCCTCAATATGGATGGACGGAGTCATGGCCCACCTCCATCCTCTACAAGCGCATGTCGCATGCCAATCATATGCGCCATAACTAATTGATACTATTGGTCTTACGGACGTGCTTTTAACCATTTGCGCCAGTTCGCGCAAGATTCTTACCCAGCCGTGCGTGAGGTTGCTCAGCCGCTGTTTCTCAATTTAGAGGGAAAAACGGGCCCCACAACGCGAACAGTACTTTATCAGCTATGAGTTGAATGCAGCGTTTTCGCGATCAGGAAATAACACACCACCGCCGCCGCCAATCCCATCGCAATCCACTTTCGCGATTTGCTCGGTTCCGTTCTGTTCTCGATCCAATCGCCAATCGTCGAAGCCAGAAGATACAACTGCACCCCAAGGATGATGCTCGCCGCCACTTCCACCAAGGCAAACTGCTGGTACAGCGCAAAAAGAAATGTTCCCCCGCACGTCAGCGCCGAACACAATACGGCCAGCACGGCCTGCAAGTGCCCCCTCATCGCGCTCTCCTCTGGCCTTGTCCCATCTACTTGTATCCTCGTCATTCGCTCACACATCATATCCGCGTATACCAATCTGAGGTGAACAAATCCGGCCTGTAGCCCCGGGCGAGTCCGCGAGCCATCCGGCTTTCTGCCAGCTATTTCCCACCGCTCTGTAGCGCCGGCAACGTAAACCCAGCCTTCACTTCCTTCCGCTTCCCCCAGTCATGATACGTATGGCACTCGAAACACCGAGACTCCGCATGTTCCGGGCCCGGCGCGTGGCACGTCTGACAATTCGCAATTCCTGGAACCAAAACGTCGCTCACTTCGGTGCTCGTCAATGCTTTCGCATGGCAACCCGCGCACGAAAATCCCCGGTGCGCATCATGATC
Source organism: Candidatus Acidiferrales bacterium (assembly GCA_963709705.1). Classification (GTDB taxonomy): domain Bacteria; phylum Acidobacteriota; class Terriglobia; order Acidiferrales; family UBA7541; genus Acidiferrum. Next base: position 1,217,008 of record CAVPXU010000005.1, on the reverse strand, counting down.
AAACTTTGCATGCGGCAGCCATTGCTCTCGTTCGCCGGCCGGCGCAATCGACGGCAGGGAGGCGCTCGCCCCAAACGAAATCGCATGGCACTGCTTACAAGTCTTTCTCCACAAAAGTTCTTCGGCGTCCGCCGTGCGTTCCGCCACCCATTGCGCCGGCGTCAGCACCCGCACCTCAGGCGGAATCGGCTTGCCCGTCAAATCGCGATTCGGATCGCGCACCACGCGCAAATCCGCCGGATGCGCGGCGATGTACTCCTGGAATTTCTTCACCAGAAACGCATGAACTATTTCAGGCTTGTCGTGCGGCACGCCCTCATCGAATAGCTTGTCAAAGGTCAGTAAATGGCAACCCACACACGCTGTGGCGAATTTCGGGGGCGTCATCCTCTCTCGCCCTGTCAGCGGTTTCGGACCAAGGAGTGCATCTCCGGGCACTGAATTCTTCGTTTCCGATGAATACGATGTCTGGACAAAAACATAAGCCCGATCCTCGTACGGCCATGGAGCATTCAAAGCAGCTGGGCGGTGGCAATCCCCGCATTCCAGCTGCACCATTGGTCCATTCGGCCCTCGACGGATCGGCTTCATATGGATTGCGTGGTTCAACCGGATCGTGCCAGGGTCCTTAGCCCCGTCGCGCAAAGCCGCAAATTCCGGATGACCGTCATCAAGGCTATTAATTGTCGCGGCATAGTGAATCGGCCCGCTAGCCACCTTCAGCTTCGCATGGCATTCCGCGCAGCTTCCATTGCTCGCCGCACTGAGTTCAATCCGTCCGCGATGCTCCACATGGCACGTCGCGCAGGCAGGCACCGCGGACGCCACCTCATTCGCATGGTGCATCGGTCCATCATGGCAAGCCTGGCACGCGGTATCCGTGGCGTTCGCCGAAAATTCCCCTGCCTTCTCCACGTGGCACGCCGCGCACTGCCGTTCGAGCACCGCATGTGCTTCGCTCATCCGGCCGCTCGAGTACACCCGCGAATCTCGTGCCAAGCCTCGCCACGCGATCCACCCCACAGCCAGCAGTGGCACGAAGACGCTCAGCCAAAATTTCGCGCGCTTGAACGCAGTCGGCCTCTTGAAATAATTCAAGTCGACCCGCTGCGCCAGCTTCTTCGTTGTTCGTAATCGCGCCACTGTTCATTCACCACAGCCGGGTTGCAGTTCCTATACTTCCTTCACGTCCTATACTTCCTTCACCTCTAATACTTCAACGCGACAACCGCGTGAATCGCCCCCAGCACCATCAGAGTCAACGACAGCGGTATATGTACCAGCAACCATCCATGCATCCATCGATGCAGCCGTTCCTGCCGCACCAACTGCCGCGTCTCCTCGCAAATTTTTTCCAGGTCGCCGAGTGACCCGTGAGCTGCCGCCGGCAACAATGTCCGCAATCCCGCAAAAGCCAGCTTTGCTTTGCCCGCATCGCCCAGCCGCTGGCCACGTCTTTCCGGCCGCTCCAGAAAAACGCGAAGCTCTTCCAGATAGAACCGTTTCAGCGGCGCGCTTTCCGCTTCGCTCAATAAAACCGTTTCCGCCGCCGGCGCAACTGCCGCGCTCGCCCCCGCGCTCACCGCCGCTGAAGTCCTCAAAGGCACAACCGCTGCAGCGATCGGCCGCAATGCGCTGAATCCTCCGGCACGCTGGCCCTCCGCTTCACTCCGCTGCAACCCCATCGATCCGCAGATTGACTCCATCGCGCGGTCCGCTTCTTCGCGCAACAATTTCTGCACGTTCCCAATTTCCGCGTAGATCGTTTCCAGGGGCACCTCTGCTGTCATTAGCCGCGGCACATAATTCTGCAGCACTGCTCCAAACACCCCGCTCCCCACGGTGATGATCAGCAGCCACATCAGCACGCGCGTCAACGTCCCGCCAAAATGAAATCCTCCATGAAACAAAATCAGCGGCAGGCTCAGCAAGCCCAGCCACAAATGCCCGCGCATCCACGCCTGTGCGCGCCCCACTCGCCACGTTGGCACCCGCTTCCTTGCCCCCAGCAGCGCCGCAAAAATCATGAGCGCAAATCCCGCCACCCCAAAAACCAAGCCCATCGTACTTCCGCCGCGCGGCCCTTCAGGCGCCTGCCGTGCATACGCGGCGTAAGCAATCGCGCTTATCGCCAGAATTCCCAGCGATGCCCACGCCCACCCGCGCTGTGTCCGGTCCATCCTCAAGCGCTCAGCCCCTCTCCCATCAATCCCGCAAAAAAGTTCCTTGGATCTACTCGGTGCGCCGCGTCATGCGGACACGCATATACACAGCTCGGTTCTTTCAAATGCGTGCACAAATCGCAAGACGTGGCTTTTTGCTGCACCACCGCCTTCTTGCGCCCCGGGTGTTCCAAATCTTCGACGCGCACCTCAAACGGGTGCAAGTTAATATTTCCGTAGGGGCAATTCCGCGCGCACAAGCCGCACCCTATGCACCAATCCTCAATAATCACTTCCAACGAATTTCGCCGCCGGATCGCTCCCACCGGGCATCCCACCATGCACAACGGATCGCGGCATTGCCGACAGGACGTGGCCACCAGAAAGTTTTCGAATCGCAATCCCTCGCGCACCAGCCTCGTCACGCCATCATGCGCGTCGGCACAAGCGTCCACGCAAGCATCGCACCGGGTGCAGTTCTGGAGGTCCAGGACCAGCAGGCTCTGCGCCTCCATCAGTCCCTGCGACAGAAATTGATCCAGCGGCACGCTTTGCACCATCTGCATCCGCTGCGCATTTGCTGCCTGCCGTTCCGCCGCCACCGTTTCCAGCCCGCTTCGCACTCCCGGGAAGCGCGCCACCATCTCCCGGAAGTCGTCCCCCGAAATTCTCACCAACTCCACATGATCCAGCGCCGTGCAACTTGCCGTTCGCACGCCGCCTCCCAACAGCCCGATCTCCCCGAAATAATCCCCGCGCGAAAGATAAGCCAGCACCAGTTCGCCGCCCGGATATTCCTCGAAGATCTTCACGAACCCGATGCGCACCAGGTAAAAACTGTCCGCCGCCTCACCCTGCCGCGCAATCATCTGCCCCGGTGCGAAGCGCACCAATTCCACGCTGCCCTTCAAACGCTCGATGAAATCCGGCGAAAGTCCCGCAAACATCGGCACGCCCCGCAAATGCGTTTCCAGCGCGCGCCGGCGGTAATTTTCGTCCAACTGTGCGCGAAACGTTTTGTTCTTCATCATGATGTCCAGCACGTTCCGCAACATCTCGTACGCCACCACTTCCGTCGTCGCTCGCACCGTCGCCGACCGCGGATAAAAATTCATGCATGTCATTTCACCGAATAAATCGCCCGGTCCCAGCTCCGCTACAGGATTGCCATACGCCAAATCCACCGACGCATCGATGGGAATCGTCCGGTCGCGCGCCTCTTCTTCGCGCTTGTCTTCCTCTCGGCCCACCAGCACGCTGGTCAATCGCTTGAAAAATCCCTTCCCGCCTCCATGAGTCTTCACGTGCGCAATCGGTGTGGCCAGTGCCACCTGTGCGTGGCCTTCCACGATAAAAAACGCCGTCGACCCGAAATCGCCCTCGCGGCAAATTACTTCTCCCCGGCGATAGCGCCGCTTCACAATCGCCCCGCGGTTCAGCTCCAGAAATGTTCCAGACACGCCCGCGAACACCGGCAGCCGGTGCAGTTCCTCCGCCGTCAACGATTGCGCTTCCCCGGCCGCCGCAATCGATGTGCCCGCCACGCTTTTATTCGTCAACGCCCCGGTGGGGCAAGACACCATGCACTCTCCGCACGAAATGCACGTCGAGTCTCCCATCGGTGCATTCAAATCAAACGCAATCCCCGCGGAATAGCCTTTGCCCATTCGCCCCAGCACAAAATTGTTTTTGATCTCGTCGCAGCCGCGGATGCATCTGTCGCACAAAATGCACGCGTCGTGGTCCACGGCGATGGCCAGTGAAGAATCGTCCGTACCTCGCGAAGTTGTTCGTCGCGCAAATCGCGGAGTGGCCACCCCCGCCTGCTTCGCCAGCGTTTCCAGTTCGCAATCCCCGGAATGCTGTTGCCGCACGCACGGTGACACATGATCTGCCATCAGCAATTCGAGCAGCGTCTTCCGCGCCGCGAGCACTTTCTCTGAACTCGTGCTCACCTTCATGCCCGCTTCCACCGGCCGCACGCAACTCGCGCTTAGCACCCGCGCTCCCGTGTCCACCACGCACAAACGGCACACCCCAACGGGCGTCTGGCTCTGCAAATGGCACAAGGTCGGAATTACAATTCCATTCAACCGCGCCGCGTCGTAGACGGTAGTGCCCTCTGGCACTCGCACCGCCCGCCCGTCGATCGTCAATTCCACCAACCCTGTGTTCGTCACGCTCATTTTGGAGTGCAGCGTCCAGCCGCTGTTTTTACCACCTCACCCGTTTTCCTGTCGCATCCCTGAAACCCGCTTACTCTCCGCCCTCTGCGTCCGATCTCCGCGCCCTTTGCGTTAAATCTTTCTTTCCTGTTTCTTTCACGGCCGAATCCCCACCCTGACCAACTCCCTCATCTTCCCCGCCTCCGAAAAACAAATCCCGCTGGGGCAATCTCCCCGCAACACATGCGCCTCAACCTCCGCCCGAAAATGTTTCAACACGCTCTGCACCGGCGCCGGCACAATCTGCCCCAACCCGCAAATTGAAGTCAGGCTCATCGCCTGAGACAATTCTTCGATCAATCCCAGTTCCGCCCGAAACGCGCCTTCACTCACGCCTCCCTGCGTCCACCGCGTCAGCAATTCCACCATCTTTTGCGAGCCCACCCTGCAAGGCACGCATTTTCCGCACGATTCATTTCGATAAAATTTCACGGCCGTCAACGCCATATCCAGCATGCACGTTGTCTCGTCGCATACCACAATCGCGCCCGATCCCAACATCGATCCCACATCCGCCAGCGCCTTGAAGTCCAGCCGCACGTCCGCCATCGAAGCTGGCAGATACCCCGACGACGGCCCCGAAGGCGCAAATGCCTTCAACTTCCTTTCGCTGCGAATCCCCCCGGCGTTCCCATAAATCACTTCGCGCATCGTCGTACCCATCGGTACTTCGTAAACGCCCGGCCGCTCTACATGCCCGCTCACTCCCACAAACTTCAATCCTCGAGATCCGCCAACGCCTGCCTTCTTGTACCACTCCGCCCCGCGCATCAAAATTTGCGGCACATTCGCGAACGTCTCCACGTTGTTAATCACGGTCGGCTTTTGCCACAACCCCGCCACTCCCGGAAACGGCGGCTTGTTCCGCGGCTCCGCCCGGTGACCCTCAATCGCCTCCAGCAGCGCGCTTTCTTCGCCGCAAATGTATCCGCCAGGACTTACGAAAACCTCCAGCGTGAAATCCAGCTCGCTTCCTAGAATCTTTTTCCCCAACAGTCCCGCTTTCATGCACCGCCGCAGTTCTTCTCCAAAAATCTCTTCCTGCAATGGGTATTCATGCCGGATATACAAAATCCCTTTTTTTGCGCCTGTCACTAGCCCCGCAATCATCATTCCTTCCGCAACCAGATGCGGCAGATGGCTCAAGATGAAGCGATCCTTGATCGTTCCCGGCTCGCTCTCGTCGGCGTTGCATACCACATATTTCTCCGGTCCCGGCTGCTTCCGCACCAGATCCCATTTCATCCAGGCAGGAAATCCCGCCCCGCCCATCCCGCGCAGCTCCGCTTCTTTCAGCGTTGCCAGCACGCCGTCATAGTCGCGCGTGCTTATCAATTTCCTAACCGCGCCATATGTTTCTGCCTCGCCGTAAGGATCGGAAGAGCAAGCCACTCGCGCCGTTTCGGGCTGCTCTGCGTGAAGCTCCTCGCCGCGTGCCGCCCGTCGCGCCAGTTGTTCCGCTTGTTCAGCCGAAACTCCCTCGAAAATCGCGTCATTGATCGCCACGGCCGGCGCACGATCGCAGCGCCCCAAGCAACTTACATCCTTGATCTGCACATCTTCCGCGCGAGTCCCTGCAAAGCGCGCCGCCAATTCCGCGCGCAGTTCACAAGCGCCATTCAGCCGGCAACTCATATCCGCGCACACCAGAATTTCCGCCCGGCTCGGCGGTGTTAAATGAAAATGAGGATAAAAACTGGCGACACTGTGGATTTGGTACAGCGGAATTTGGCTGCGCTGCGAAAGGTGTTCCAGCTCTGCCTTGGGCAGATAGCCGTAGCGCAGTTGGATGGCTCGCAGTTCGTCAAAAATCACGGTGGAAAGTCTCGAGAACCCGCGCCGCTGCTTGCCAGGAGCTTTGGGCGCTCGATCAGGTCTACGCTATTTCCGCATACTCATGCCCGCGCCGCGTCCATAAATTCTTGCCCCGTTGTCTTTTCGCACAATGCCCTCGAAAAGCCCGCTCTTCCCGTTGACTTGCCGCGCTTCCCAACGCTATAAGCAAAAAGAACCGATTCGTCTCACCTCATGCTGCTTCGCAAATACAATCTTTCTCGAACCGCGCTCTTCTTCGCCGCTCTGTTCCTCATTTACTCCGCGGCCGCTTCCACATCCAACGATTCCAGCGAGCCCGTAAAATATATCGGCCCCGGTTCCTGCGCTGCCACCAGTTGCCACGGCAGCGTCAAGCCCGTCGCCGGCGGCCGCATCCTGCAAAACGAATATTCTACCTGGATTCTTCAGGACAAACATAGCCGCGCCTACCAGGCCCTCACCGGAGACATTGGGGAGCGCATGGCCCGCATCCTGAAGCTAGGCACAAAAGCCGAAGATTCGCCCAAGTGCCTCGCGTGCCACGCGCTGTACACCACGCCCGAACAGCGTGGCCGTCCCTTCGAAATTTCCGAAGGTGTCTCTTGCGAATCCTGCCATGGCCCGGCTTCCGCGTGGCTTGGTCCGCACACCACGCGCGATTGGCCCCACGAAAAATCCATCGCGCTTGGCATGAAGGACACCCGAAACGTCATCCACCGCACCAATCTTTGCCTCGAGTGTCATCTTGGCACAAAAGAAAAATTCGTCGATCATGAAATGATCGCCGCGGGCCATCCCGATCTCTACTTCGAACTGGATTCGTTCTCCGCCGTCATGCCGCGCCACTGGAAAGTTCCGCGCGAGTCCGCTCCAGGAAAGCCGGTCGAAGATCCTGCGTGGGCCGGAGTCCGTGATTGGGCGACGGGACAAGCCGTGCAGCTACGCGCGTCGATGGAGCGCCTGGCCTGGCGCGCCAACAACCAGCGTGCCGACAAAAAAGATGCTTGGCCCGAATATGCCGAGCTTTCCTGCTTCGCCTGTCACCACTCGCTCGGTCCCGCCAAAAATAGCTGGCGCCAGGAACACGGCTACGAAGGCCGCCGCCCCGGCGCTCTGCCTTGGAACGCTTCTCGTTACATTGTTTTTCGCGATTTTGCCCAGCAGGTCGATCCCGCATCCGCGCAGGAACTTGACCGCCAGATGCTCGCCGTCTACACCGAAATGAGCAAACTCAATCCCGATTGCACCGCCGTCGCCAAGGCCGCCAGCGCCGCCGCTCCCCTGGCTCAACAATTCGCTGATCGCCTGTCCACGATGCAATACGATCAGGCCATCACGCTGCGCACGCTCCAGCGCATTACCGACGACGCCGACACCATCTCGCTCGCTGACGAACGCGCCGCCGAACAAGCCACCATGGCCATCGATTCTCTCTACATCGCCTACAGCAAAAATTCCAAGCCCGCCAACGGCGCAGAAATCCGCGCCGCCATCAACGCCTTATTCCAACAATTGGAAAATCCCTCCGCCTACAACGCCGACCAATTCGCCGCCTCCCTCCACCGCCTCCGCCCGATGTTCCACTAAACGCATCCATGTCGCGGTCGCCTTCGTCTCACTTACCGCACCGCCACCGTAGTCCTCCGTCGCACTAGTCCGCGCACTATTACAAAAACGTCAGCCCCCGCCAACACAATCGTCCCCACCAACCAGCGATGATATGGCTCACTGAAATACAACGCCGGACTCGCGGCCCCGAGCGTAAAGGATTGCCAAAACAACCCCAGCACTTCTACATGGTTCAGTTCGCCCGAGCGATACTGCTCGAAAACTTGCTCGATCGGCCGGAAACTCCACAGGAAAATCAGGCTCGTTGCGAAAAGCGCCCCAGGTCCATAATCCACCAGTCTGCAAATGGCCCTTCGTGGCCATCCAACGCGTCGCTGTCCAAAAGCCGCACTAACTTCCAGCACCAGCAAGCTCAACCCGGTGGCAAATGCGAGCAGCAGCGCTAACATCGCCGCTGCTTCCAGTACCAGCGCCTTCCACCGCAGTCCATTCACGAACCCTTCACGCCATCCCAAGTACGAATGAATCTGTGTTTTGGTTGTTGTCTCCACCTCGCGCAACTGTGCCGCGACCTCATTCGCCTCGTTCGTTCGCCCACTGGCGCGGTATACCTTCTCGTAGCCTTCGAGCCCGCGCTTCATCAATCCAAGTCCTACCATTTCCTCAAACGTTGTGGCTTCACCAGCCATCATTCGCTTTCCCAGCCCAGTAACCTCCGCCAGCATAGCCTCCGCGTCCTTCATATTCCCGGCAGCCCCGGTCTGCAGCGCCTCTCTGACCCGCAATTCCGCGTATGTCTGGATTTGCTGCGCATTGGGAATGCTATGCGACCACAGGCCGATGGCAATCGCCCTAAGCGAGAGGCTCGGCGCCTTTCTCCAGGCCTCCCGTGCCAATTCCTGATGGCGCTGGAAATAGTTGTCATACTTCGGCGCGCGGAACGCTGCATCCATCTCTTTCATCCATTCGCGGTCCTTAGCCAATACATCGCCGAGCGGCTTCCAGTCAGCGCGCGAAGCCCTGCTGGCTTTCTCAACCCAGGGTTCGCCTTCCACAAACGCGGTGACCAAATAGACCACGGCGTTGTCAGGATCGTAGCTCTTCAGTTCCTTCAATTGTTCCGCGGTCACCGTCGGATTGCCCCTGCCCCCGTATGAGTAGCGGCTACCGTAAATCCACATCAGGTTCGGATCGAGAGCCACCGCCTGATTTGCAAAATACGCGCCTCGGTGCATGTCGGGATACGTCAATGCCACGAACCCCAGCATGCCGGCGTCCTTTTCTTTCTCCGCCTTCGCTGCAATCTTCTCCAAATGCTGTCGGTCGCGCTGCGAAGGTACAAATCCGCGCCAACTGGCATCCACCGTCCGAGCTGCCTCCTGCGCTGACGGCAAAAACAAAAGTGTTACCGCCGCCAGCAGCACCACCGCCGTGGCTAGACGCGAATGCTTCGGGAATTGCGGCCCATTCCCAACCGGCAGCGACGAACCCGCAAGCCGTCCGCCCACCGGCAATTTCATCCAGCGAAGAAACTCCGTAAACATCGCGCGCAGAAAAAGCAGCATCCCGCCCGCCGCCCAAATCAACGCCGCGCTCGGTTCGGCGATTTCTCCCATCTCTGCAAGCAAGGCTTGTCCCCATCGCCGGGAATTCTCCGGCCAATGGCGCACGGCAAGATCTAACGAACTCACTGCTACTCTCGTTAGCAGGGAATTTTGAGGAGCGCTCATACCCCCGCCTTTCCGTGTGCAGGCTTCCAGAATTTGCTCTCCCGCGCCGCCCGTAATTCTTCCCGCGCCCATTCCCTCCCATTTCCGGTCAGCCGGTAGAAATGTCTCGGTGGTCTACCGGGAACCGGCGCATCCTCCCACTTCGTTTCCAGCCAGCCGGATTTCTCCAACCGCATCAAGATCGGATATAACGTTCCGGAAGCAAGTTCCGTCTGCTGGCTCAGCGCATATCCGTGATGCCATTGTGCGGGCTGGTCCAGCAGCGCTTCCAGCAGTGCCAGCGATTGCCGCGAAATGCGAAGTCGAATGCCCACGGCACCAAATCTACATAGGTAGATATACAAAGTCAACCTTTTTTTCTCGTTGTTTCTATGGCTTGAAATAAAACGTCATTCTGAACGGAGTCCGCGTAGTGAGGAATCCCTCTTTGATCCCCGCGTCTTGCAACTCCGCCATTGCGCTACACTGATCCTCTTCCCATGAACGCTGCCGAACACTTCATCTGCTCGTCGTCTCTCTGGCGCCACCTCACCGGCCGCAAATTGCTTCCTTGGATCCTGACCGGCGCGTCTCTAGGCGATCATCTCCTGGAAATTGGCGCCGGCTACGGCCCCGCAACCGCTCATCTCCAAACACGCGTCCCACGCATCACTTCTCTCGACTACGATCACAACGCCTCTCTCCAACTCAAATCGCAAAATAACGCAGACACAATCGCAGCCGTCCAGGGCGACGCCTCTCAATTGCCCTTCGCCTGCCGAACGTTCTCATCAGCCCTCGCCATCCTTGTCCTTCACCACCTCAAATCCACTGAACTCCAGGATCAAATGTTCGCCGAAGCCTTCCGCGTCCTTCGACCCGGTGGCGTGTTTATCGTCTTCGAAATTCCCGACAATTGGCTCCACCGCGTCGGCCACATCCGCAGCACCTTCACTCCCATGGTTCCCGGTTCCGTCTTTCCACGCCTCAACACCGCTGGCTTTTCCGAAATTTCCCTCGATGTCCGCAGCGGCGGCTTCCGCTTCACCGCTATCCGCCCAACAACGGCGCCTGACATGGGCAATGAACTGGCTTAACTGGCATGGGTTTCCGCGGCAATCACGAAGGGCGATGTGGGGGAATCTGAAGCTTAAAACTTCAAACTTAAAACTTCTCTCACTTACCACTCAGCGCCGCGCTCAATTCACTCCGCGTCTGAATCACGCGCAGGATCGCATCCCGGGTCACCATTCCTATAATGTGCGCCGCTCCATCGTCGCTATACCGCACCACCGGCATCTGATTCACGTCCGCGCCCATCAATCGCTCCAGCAAGCGCGGCAGCGGCTCTTCTGGCGATGCCCACAAAATCTTGTCCCGCGGCACCATCACCGCCTGCACCGAGTTCATCGACCATTCGTCTCGCGGCACCTGGTTCAGCGCCGTTACATTCATCAATCCCAAAAGCCTGTCGTCCATGGTCACAATGTGAATCCGCCGGCCCGTACGCAGCACTTCGCCGCTATATTCTTCCAAACTCAAATTCCCCGGGATCGTCGGCACTTCATGGCTCATCACGTCGGACGCGCATAATCCCGTCAGCGTCTCGCGAATCGTCAACTGGCTGACGCTTGCCTGTGCCGCGCTCAACAAAAACCACCCGATAAACGCCAGCCAGATCCCGCCCCAACGTCCGACATAATCCGCGATCACGCCGCCCCGATCGCCGGCGAACGCGGAAAAAATGCCCAACCCAATCATCAGGTACGCGATCAATTTCCCGCTGGCCGCCGCCACCCGCGTTGCGCGCGCGAAATCTTTTGTGGCTCCCCACACCATGGCGCGGAACATCCGCCCGCCATCCAGCGGAAACCCCGGCAGCATATTGAAGCCGGCCAGCATGGCGTTCGCGAACCACAGCGGATCAACCACCGCTGCCACCTCGCGTCTGGGAATTGCCACCTTCAGCCCATAAAACAGCGCTGCCAGCAGCCCGCTCGCCAGCGGCCCCGCGATCGCAATGTTGAATTCCTGGATGGCCTTACTAGGTTCGCGCCCGATCCGCGCCAGCCCGCCAAACAAAAATAGCGTAATCGAAAGGACTTTAATTTTGTAATGCTGCGCCACCGCGCTGTGCGACAATTCGTGAAACACCACCGACGCGAAAAACAACACGCTCGTCAGTATCCCCGCGCCCCACTGCTCCGTCGTGCTCCATTGCGGAAATTCCTGCTTGAATTGCGAACCAAGTGATAGCGTCACTAGTCCGAATATCAAAATCCAGCTGAAGTCCAGATAGATCGGAATTCCCAGGATTCGCCCAATGCGAATCCCCTGTGTTTGCGACATGAACAATCCGCCTCGCGCTCTGCGCCGTTCCTAGACTACCCCCGTTCCCAACATCCTCAAAATCCCTATCTCCGCGAAGAGTTCCAATCGCGCGAGCGTAATCCAATGCTTCACACCGTCCCTGCTATACTCTCGAAAATGTCGCTCTCGAAACATTGGCTGGCCAATCAACTCGCATACTCCGCTTGGGCCGATCAGCGTCTGCTGACCGCCTGTTCCAGCCTCTCGACAGAAGAGCTCGATCGCGATTTCGGCGTATCCCACGCCAGCACCTTGCGTACATTGCGTCACATTTATTACAGCGAACGCGTTTGGCTAAGGCGGCTTCGCGCGGATTCGCTTCCGCCTCTGATAGAAATTGGAGATCAACGGCTGTTCTGTGATCCACCTCCAGAGCCAGACCTTCACGCCTTGCAGGCACACTGGCCGCCGGTGTGGCAAGGTTTGCAGCAGTGCCTGGAAACTCTTCCGGACCCAGAGTTGGCCGGTGAGCTCCGAGGGATAGATTGCAGTATCCCCCGCTGGAAATTAATCCTGCATGTAGTAAATCACTCGACCCTTCATCGCGGCCAAGTCATGTCACTGCTGCGACAGCTGGGTAAGCAGCCGCCAAGCACCGACTTGTTCGAATTCCACCTCGTCGGGTCATAGTCGCCGCATCTACTTCGGTAGTGGGCCCCTAGCGCGTCCCGTCAAACACGCCGTGTCTCTAATCCCACAATTTCGCCTCGCCATCCAATCGTAACTTCTTCATTTTCAATACGCTAAGACTGGTCCCGGGTGTGCCATATCCACTGCGTAAGTTAACAGGGAGGACAAACCATGAACCGGCCAGCCCACCGAATCACCCTCAAAACGAAAAAGTCCCCGTTTGCCTACGTCACGCTCTTCTTTGTCGCTTTCACTCTCTGCGCAAATGCCGCTGCCGCACAAAACTCCCCAGCCACCCAAACTAAACCCGCCACGCATCCAGCCCGTCGAATCGTCGTCAGTTTTCCCGATCGCAAACTCGCCCTGCTCGAAGGAGATCGCGTCATCAAGGTTTATGACGTGGCCGTTGGCGCCACCGTCAGCCCCAGCCCGTCCGGCGAATACCAGATCGTGCAGCGCCTGGAAAATCCTGCGTACTACAAGCCCGGTGTCGTCATCGGTCCCGGCGCGCAAAATCCCCTCGGCCCCCGCTGGATCGGTCTCAGCGTCAAAGGCTTCGGCATTCACGGCACCAATCGCCCCGACTCCATCGGCAAAAATGTCTCCCACGGCTGCATCCGCCTCCGCAATGAAGACATTAAAGACCTCTTCGCCCGCGTCCAGGTCGGCGACCACGTCTCTCTCGTTGCCGGGCGCACCGACGAAGTTGCGCGCCTCTTCGGCCCCGCTCCCAGCCTCGCCGAATCCCACGAAACCCTGCAGGCCAGCAACGAAACGACCGTCGGGTCGGAAGCACATGGCGATCGTTAGAAAAATTTCCAGTCCGCCAAGGAGAAAACACATGGACACATTCATCGGGTTCGCCGCGGTAGTAATGACCACCATCGTCGCGCTCTTTTCCGCGCTGGCTCTGCAGGCGCTGCTTCTGCGCGGAGTGTTTGCGCTGATGCAGCCGGCTACCGCTGGCCGCCGCATCGTGCCGCCATCGGTCGCGCGCGGCACGCAGTTGGTAGCGCGCGCCTACGCCAGGGCCCGCTAGCGGTGCGCACGAATTTCCTGGCACGAGTATGCCGCCATCGTGTCCACGAAGTGGCAGCCCGTCAGGAATAGGAGAGAAAGGAAAACACCATGCTCGCTTTGAAGTTTTTGCTCACGATCGTTGGCCTCGGCTTGTTCGGCAGCGCCGCCGCGATCGTCGCTTATGACGTATTCGTGGCCACTCGCTTGCGTTGGCTCTTGGAGAATTCGGCTTCACCTTCTGCGGAGGGAACCGCGGCCATCCAGCCGCGCCCTTTTGGCCCGGTGCGGTGGAGTATCGCGCAGAATTTGGCCCTCGCGGGAATTTTGCCCATACTTCTCGCTCTCAGCATCACCGTGGTCCCGGACGGCTTCGCGGGAATTCGCGTCAGCCAAATTTCCGGTGTGCATCCCACAACCCTGTATCCCGGCGTTCATCTGCAAACTCCATTCATCGATAAGATCGTTCTGTACGACACGCGCGAGCAGGTTTATTCCACTGCCGCCACGCCCAGCGCCAAGTCCACGAATGAAGTGCTCACCGTTCAGGCCCGCGAAGGCCTCAACCTCGGCCTGGCCGTAACCGTTCGCTATCGCCTCGATCCGGCTCGCCTCAGCGCCATTCACCAGAACCTTCCTCAGCCCGTCAGTGAACAGGTCGTTGGGCCGGTTGTCTCTTCCATCTATCGCCAGATTGCACCCAATTACGTCACTCGAGAGATTTTCGCCGTCAAGCGCGAAGAGCTACGCACACAAGCCGCCGATGCCATCAAGACTCGGCTCGCCAGTGACGGTATCCTCGTCCGCGAAGTCCTTCTCCGCGACATTCAACTTCCTCCCGACTACGCCAAGGGCCTCGAAGGCCTTCTCCTCAAAGAGCAGGAGAACGAGCGCCTCGGTACGGAAGAGGAAATTAAGTCCAAGGAAGTGAAAATTGCCGAGCTCGAAGCCGAAGCCCAGAAAGCGCGCGACGTAAAGCAAGCCGAAGCTCAGGCCCAGGTCCACGTGCTGCAAGCCAAGGCCGAAGCCGACGCCATGCAATACACCTTGCCGCTGAAACAAAAACAAATTGAGCAGTCCAAGCTCGAAGCCGAAGCCCGCAAGGAAGCCACGCTACAAAACGCGGAAGCCGCCGCGCAAGCCAAAATCATCGACAGCAAAGCCGAAATCGAGCGTCAGAGAAATCTTGCCGACGCCGAAGCCAATCGGATTCGCGTAACCGCCGACGCCGACGCCAACCGCATCCGGGTAACCGCTGCCGCCGATTCCGAACGCATGAAGTTCGAAGCTGCGGTCCTCAAGCAAAATCCCATGCTCATCCAGAAGATCATCGCCGAGCGCCTCTCAGACAAACTCCAGATCATGATGGTTCCCATGGACGGCAAGAATTTCTTTGCGTCAGACGTTCTGCGCTCCGCCTTTCAAGGCGGCAATAGCAATTCCAACGGCGCTGCCGCCGCGGACTCTGCCGATGACTCCGGCGATCCCGCTCCCGTAGCGTCCAACTCCGCGCGCCAACGTTCAGCCCGGCGTCCATAGCTCAAAGTTTCGGGGAAGCGGCTAGTGCCGTTCCATCCATTCGCACCGGAGGCGTAGATGACTCACCAATCGAATCACCGCGACTTACCAGTGCAGAAAGCTGGCCAAGCAGTTGGAGCGGCACTACTCCAACCGCCACTTCCCCGAAATACTTTGAATTTCGAAGCTGCGGCCATAGGTGGCGCAGCACGCGTCGCTGGAGGAGACCCTGGGAGCAGGAAGACAGGCACCGCCGCGCCCGCTTCCTCTCTTCCAGGCGTTCTCCCCAACCAGCGCCGCGTACTGCGCCACCTCTGCTGTGCAAGAAATGGCCTCTATAAACGTTCTATGCAACGGATCGCAGTTTCGCCGCACTACCTCTTTCGTAGGCGCAAGGCTTCAGCCGTGCCGTCCGGACTTATGCGAATCCTCGCTTCAGCTGGCCATGAGGTACATCGACCTAGGCTTCACAACGAGTTTTCACATCCCCAACCCGTAATAAAGGAGCACGTCATGCATACAACCGCACCATTCCCTCACCGAAGCTTCACCGCAATCATTCCCGTTATCCTTCGTATAACGCTCAGCCTGTTTCTCTGGACCCTCGGCGCTTCCGCCATGGACCTTCGCGTGACGCAGCCGCAACCGAAGGAACATCGCGCCGTCTTCAACTTTCCTGTCGATCGCGCCAAGGTACAGGATCTTCAGCGCTGGGTGAACGCCGGTCATGACACCTGGTGCCGCGACCCGCATTCGGTCGCCGATGCCACCCTCCGCCGCATCTCTCCCGATCTGGCCGGGTACGAGTCCGCGTCCCTTCCGCTCGAACTCGAAACCAGCCAGAAGACCAGAACCGTTTACGTTTTCCACTCCCTCGACGGCCGCTCCACCTATCACATTACCCTTCGTCGTTACCGTTTCTTGCTACCGGCCGCCGGCGCCATCCGTCAAATCATTTGGATCCCCGAGAGCGCCGAAATCGTCACACGAGATTCACGCGACTAACGCCAACGGCTTCCACCATACAAAACAACAAATGCAACTCTCTCCTTCCGGGCGGCACTGACCACGCCGCCCGGCATCTAACTGCGGGCAGTGTTACTATCCAAAAGGTTCAGTGCGCCGCCAAAAAACAAAAATCCCGAACGGAGTCCGCGAAGTAATGCCTTTTTGCGACAAGTGTTTCCACAAAGTACAAGAAAGAAAGCATCCGTCATTCCGAACGGAGTCCTCGAAGTGAGGAATCCCTTTTCTCTTCTTATCGGCCTCGCGATTTTACTCGGTGCGCCCTTCACGTGCGCCTCGTCTACTCCCACCTGCGCCGACATTCGCGCGGAAAAATCCAAAATCTATGGCTTCCATCTCGCGCAATTAAACGAAGCACAACTCGACGCAAAATCTAAAGAGATGAACGCCTTCTGGAAACAGGTGCAGGCCGCTGGCCCCGAAGGAGTGACCTGCATCCGCACCCTCCTAGCCGAAGAAAAAACCGACCACGTATTTCAGGTTGACGCTGCCACCATGCTTTTCCCCGCCGATCCTTCCCCGGAAGCACGCAATCTCATACGAGACTCTCTCGCCCAAGCCGACTTCCAGGAATCCGATCCCGCAAACTATCTTTCCCTGGCCCTCGCTCTTGATCTCGTTGGCGTTGATGTCCGCCCCCTGGCCTCCAAGCTTCTCCTCTATCCCAACGCCACAATCCACATCTCCGAACACGACATCGATCTCGATTCAGACACTGCCGCTCTCTTCCTCTACGGCGCTATGGATTCTTCTCAAGCCAGCAACGCGCTCATTTCCTTGCTCGACGCCCACGAGCCTTTCGTGCGCGCCGCTGCCGCGCATCTTCTCGCGGAACAAATGACCGACGAGGGTTTCCGCGCGCTCAGTAAGTGGGACGGCCTGTCCAAAATTGAGGAAGAATTCCGCCGCAACGACATTCAAGCCATCATGAAATACAAACCGCAAAATCCCGCGGACTACGCCAATCCAAAATTCACGCGGGAACAAGTCCTCGAGGCCATCGCCTCTCTCCCGCACACGCAAAAGGATTTTGACCATGTCATGGCCACCAAGGGCGCTGCGTTCGATAAAGAGATGCGCGAGAAGAAAGTCACCCAGCAGCAACTGGCGCAGGCCGTCGCGGATAGCCTCCCGATTTATGGCATCACCGATCACACTGCGTTCCAGACCAGCGCCATTGCCACACTAAAGCCCGAAGACTTCGCCACTATTCGTGAAGCCCGCCGCAAATCCTTATACGACGTCTCCGACGAAAGTCTCGCCGAATATCTCGCGTACACTCAAATCATGATCGGCATGCTCAACCACTTGGACCTGTTCAAGGAATATCGCCAGCATTGACGGACCGCGGGTTTTGTAGCGCTGGCTTTTATGCCAGCGCCGTTAAGGTTCGTCCCGAATCGATCTATGCTTCACACACAACTCCGAAATTCATCGCCGTCAACCCACGTTAACCATTCTGCCCTCGTGCTATCATCCACTCAGAACGCCGTGCAAACATTTACCGCCCGTACCCTCCGCTTTTTCTTTCTCCTCTTATCCGTTTTACTGCCGCTTTCTGCATCTTGCGGTCCCCCGGACACTTCTCTCGACGATGCCGTCCACCAACTCGCAGAGCGCGTCGCCACTATCCCTAATCTCCACGGCCCCCTCCGTCTTCAATTTCTCGAGGATCCCGCGTTCCAAGCGGTAACCGGCAAAGATTGGCTGGAATCTTTTCGCAAAGAAATCGAAAATCATCATATCGCCGTAACGGAAGATTCCTCGGCAAATCTTCTCCGGGTCGGTTTGGCCGAAACTCCCACACAGCTGGTTCTCACGGCCGCCACGCGTGTATCCGATAAAGAAGAAGTCCGCTTCGTCACGCTTCCTCGCACCGCGTTCCGTGCCGCCAGTCTTCCGGTAGCGCCGATACGCATCGAACGCCAGCTGATTTATCAAAGTCTCGACCGCATTCTCGACGCCTCATCTTTATGGGCTGGATCCACGGGCGGTTTGGCCGTCTTCGTCGATCGCCATGGAGAACTCTCCATCCTCCGCGTCGATTCTTCTGGCCAACTCGTGCAGACGATTTCGCTTTCCAGTGCCGCCGCCCCATCTACACGCGATCCTCGTGGTGAACTGGCAGTGCGCGCGAATGACGCCACGGTTCTCCTTCCAGACAAAGCTTGCGATTTCGCGTGGGCCTCATCCTCTGAAGCGAAGTGCCACGTCGCCAAAACCGTTTGGCGCCTTCCCACCGTTCTCACGCCCTCCTGCGATGCGGGTGGCTGGAATCTCCTTGCCGATGGCGCCGACTGGGCCACTCCGGACGTGTTGCAAGTTGTTCCGGATGGCTCGTTGCGCCGTGGAAGTGCGGCGTTGCTCAGCGATTTTCCAGGCCCCATTTTGAGCATTAATGGTGAACAGGATCCCGCCAGCGCCCTAGTGGTCACGCAAAATCTTCGAACAGGGAACTATGAGGTTTACAAGATCACACTTGCTTGCGGAAATTAGCGCCTCCCGCTCCGATGCTTATCGCGCAGCCTGGCCGTATGGCGCAGCTGTCTTCTCGCTTCTGCTCCTCCTCGCCACCAACCTCTGCGCCACCAAGCATCCCAAATACGGCGGCACCCTCCGCGTCGAATTGCAACTTGCCAAACTTTCCCTCGATCCACGCGAATGGAAACCAGGCTCGGTTGCTGCCGCGGAAAATGCAAAGCTCGCCGCTCTTATCTTCGACCGTCTCCTCACTCTCGACGACTACGGCCGCTTTCAACCCGCGCTAGCCACAGAGTGGTCCCACGATCCTTCCTTCAAAACTTGGCAATTCAAATTGCGCCAGGGCGTGAAATTTTCAGACGGCTTTGCGCTCACACCCAAAGATGTAGTCGCGGCGTTGCAACCTCTTCTTCCGCCCGGTCTGCAAATCAGCGCCACAGAAAACGGCGTACAGATTCGCGCCGCGCATCCCGTCCCCGACCTCCTCGAACAACTTGCTTCCGGCAGGCATTTTATTTTCCGCGCCCAATCCGATAGCTCTCTTCTCGGCACCGGCCCCTTCGTCTTCGCCGAAAACGCGCAGCCATCCTCCTCCGCGCTCAATCCAACACACCTGACCCTTCGCGCCAACGAAGACGCCTGGTCTGGCCGCCCCTTTCTCGATTCCATCGAAGTCACCCTTGGTTGGCCCGCTCTTCGCCAGATTCTCAACCTCCAAATTGGCCGCGCGGACATCATAGACATTCCTCCCGATCTCGTCCGCAAGGCCCGCCAGGACAATCTCCGCGTCTGGAGCTCGCCGCCCGCCACGCTTCTTGCTCTGCGCTTCGAAGAGGCACAGCCCGCCGCCTCCAATCCTCGCCTCCGCGAAGCTCTCGATCTCTCCCTCGACCGGGACACCATGGCCAACGTGTTGCTTCAAAGGCAAGCACTCCCTGCACCAGCCCTTTTGCCCCAGTGGCTATCAGGTTATGCTTTTCTCTTCGGTACTCCGATGAACCTGGATCGCGCCAAGCAGATTCGCGCCTCTCTGCCTCCCAATCTTGCCGGGGGCGTCGATCCTCTGCGCCTTCGCGTGGATGCTTCCGGCGATCTCATGAAATTGCTCGGCGAACGCGTCGCCGTCAACGCACGTCAGGCAAACACAACTATTCAGCTCGTCTCTCATCCATCCACTTCGTCGCCCACATCCTCGCCTTCCGCCGCTCTCCATCTTTTCCTCTGGCACTATGATTCGCTCTCTCCGCGCACCGAGCTCCAGAACCTGGCCCACTATCTTCATTCAGGCACTGCGGCCGAAGCCCTTCCGGAAACCATGGACACCGAAAAGCTTTATGCTGAAGAGCGTCGTCTGCTGGAAGAGCGCCAGGTTTTGCCCTTGGTTCTTCTGCCGGATTATGTCGGCATGGCTTCGAACGTTCGCAATTGGTTGGTGTCGCCGTCCGGCGAATGGCGCCTTGCTGATGTCTGGCTAGATTCGGGAGACACTAAGGCAGCTAATCCTGAAGCGCCCCAAGGTTTCACCGCTGCACCGGGAGTGCATCCATGAGCTTTCGCAACAAAATTTTCCTTATTTTCCTCGCCACAGTTTTGGCTTCCGTCTCTCTCGTTGCCTACGGCGTCACGCACTACACGCAACGTGCCTTCGAACAGCAGGAAGCCCAGCACACCGAAGCCTTGGTTGCGCAATTTAAAAAGGAGTTTGACCAGCGTGGCGAGATGGTCGTCCAGCAAGTGGAGAACATCACCAATGCCGACACCACCGTCCGCATGGTTCTCGATCTCGCGCGCCCCAACGCAGACTCTTCTATTTATCTCCACGATGCCAATGGCGCCGCGCAAACCCACAATCTCGATTTCGTTGAATTTGCCAACACCGATGGCATACTCATCTCTTCCGCCCAATATCCCGCTCGCGTCGGTTACAAGGTCGATTGGGTAACCGCAAACAAGAACTGGGATGGCACCAGCGCCTTCTTGAAGCGCGAAGAACTTCCTGACGGTGTGGCCCTTTCCTTAAGCGCCGTTCGCGCTTACTCCGTGGGCGACAAAATCATCTACACCATCGGCGGCCGTCGTCTCGATCAGAATTTTCTCGCCGATCTCGTTCTTCCCGCGGGCATGCGCGCTCTCCTCTATCGCAATCTAGAGAATTCCTTCGTTCCTACGGCTCTGACCGATGCGTCCGGCCCGGTCCAGCAGGCCGATCAGTTTCAGTCCCTCATCGAACAAGCGCAAAAACAGCCGCAGCAAGGCATGCTCGTCAAAACGATTCAGTGGACTAGCGATCCCGCCAGTGCGGAGACGTTCCACGCCATTCCTCTTCCTGGCCGCAATGGTGAATTGCTTGGGGTTCTTCTGTTCGGCAGTTCCGGCAAGGAATTGGTCGTTCTCAAGCGCCAGATCTTCAAAATTTCCGCGCTGGTCGCTCTCGCCGCCATTGCCATTGGACTGCTTCTGGCATGGTGGGTTTCCAAGCGCATCACTCGTCCTGTCGAAGAACTGGCCAATGGCGCGCGTGATGTCGCCTCCGGCCGTTGGGACACACATATCGATGTGCAGGGTGACGACGAAATCGGCCAGCTCGCGGGTGCCTTCAACAACATGACCCACACCCTGGCCACGCAAAAGGAAAAGCTCGTTCAGACCGAGCGCGTCGCGGCCTGGCGCGAACTCGCTCGACGCCTCGCCCATGAGCTGCGCAATCCCTTATTCCCCATGCAAATCACGCTTGAAAACCTGCAACGCGCCCGGACTCTCGGCCCCGCGCAGTTTCAGGAAGTTTTTGCCGAAGGCACCGCCACTCTCAAGGCCGAACTCGCCAATCTCAACAGTATCGTCGGCCGCTTCAGCGATTTCTCCAAAATGCCCGCGCCGCAATTCACTCGCGTCGATGTGAACGAATCGCTTCGCAATGCCGTGCGTCTCTTCGAGCCGCAATTTACCGCTGTTGGCAAACCCTCCATCACCACCGAATTTTTCTTCACGGAATCTCTGCCGGAAATCGATGCCGATCCGGAGCTTCTCCATCGCGCTTTTCAGAATCTCGTCCTCAATGCTTTGGACGCCATGCCCGCTGGCGGCTCCCTCACCCTTCGCACTGCCGATGCGGGCGATAATGTGCGCATCGAAGTCACCGACACCGGCAAGGGCCTCACGCCCGAAGAATGCTCCCGCCTCTTTACGCCGTACTACACCACCAAGCAACTTGGCACCGGCCTCGGCCTCGCCATCGTCCAGTCCGTCATCAGCGATCATCACGGCACCATTTCCGTCTCCAGCGAAGAAGGCCGCGGCGCCACGTTCCGCATCGATCTGCCCAAGCGCCAGCAAAACGCCACCGTAAAGCCCAAAGCGGATACAACTTCAGCACCCTTGGAACCAGAGCGTGCCGCCAACGCCGCCACCGACTAGCTTTCATGTAGTGGCCGAACTTCAGATCGGCCAGAACCGTTATTCCCGGAGGAATGCCGCGCCGCGGCGCCCCATGTCCGCAGCATCAAAAATCCCAGAGCCGAATCCGCTTCGGTAATCCGCAGAAAAGGACCACATGCCGCGCAAAGCTCATCTCCTCCTCATCGACGACGACCCCAATACCCTCGCTTCGCTCTCTCGCGCTTTCCGTCTCGCCGGACACGAAGCCACCGTCTGCGACAACGCCAACCGCGCCGTCGAAATCCTGCGATCCCAACGATTCGATCTCATCCTCTCCGACGTTGTTATGCCAGGTAAAACCGGCATGGAACTCCTTGAAGAACTGAAAAAATCCGGCCTGCAAACTCCTATCGTTCTCATCTCCGGCCAGGCCAACATCGAAATGGCCGTCAAAGCCACTCGCCTTGGTGCGCTCGATTTTCTCGAAAAGCCGCTCACCACAGACAAGCTTCTCCTCACCGTGGAAAACGCCCTCAAACTCTCCCGGCTCGAGGACGAGAATCGCGAACTGCGCACGCGTCTCGGAAAACATGAACTCGTCGGCTCCGGCCCCGCCATGACCAAGCTCCTCGCCCAGGTCGATCGCGTTGCCGCGAGCGAAACCCGAGTCTGCATCCTCGGCGAAACTGGAACGGGCAAGGAACTTGTCGCGCGCGCCATCCACGAAAAATCTCCCCGCCACGAAAACTCGTTCATCACTCTCAATTGCGCCGCCGTTCCTGCCGAACTCATCGAATCCGAACTCTTTGGCCATGAGAAAGGTTCCTTCACTGGCGCAGCCTCCCGCCACACCGGCAAATTTGAACAGGCCGAAGGCGGCACGCTTTTTCTCGATGAAATCGGCGATATGCCCCTCACCATGCAAGCAAAACTACTGCGCGTTCTCGAAGAAGGTGAAGTCGAGCGCGTTGGCGGCGACAAGACCGTCAAAGTCAACGTCCGCGTCATCGTCGCCACGCACCGTAATCTCGAAGACCTGGTAAAGAAAAACGAATTTCGCGCCGATCTCTTCCACCGCGTCTTCGTTTTCCCCCTGACTCTGCCCCCGCTTCGCGAGCGCAAAGAAGACTTTCCTGCGCTCATCGCCCACTTCGCTCGTCAGGTCGCCAGACAAAATGGCTGGAGAGAAAAGCTCTTCGCCGAAGACGCCATCGACGAACTCCGCCGCTATTCCTGGCCAGGCAATGTCCGTGAACTCCGTAACATCGTTGAGCGTTTGGTCCTACTCTCCACCGAGGACACCGTCAGTGACGACGACGTACGGCAAGCCTTGCCCACCGCGGAACTTTCTGTCAGCGCCACGTCCGCCCCCGACGCCGCAACGGGGCAGGGAACTCTCGATCAACGCACCGAAGCCTTCGAACGCGAAGTCCTCCTCGCCGAAATCCGCCGCCACAACTTCCATATGACCAACGTAGCCCGCGCCCTGGGCCTCGAACGCTCCCACCTCTACAAAAAGTGCCAGCAACTAGGCATCGACCTCCACTCCCTCCGCAACCCCGAGTAATCAAGATGAGCCAGTTTAATCCTCTGGTCATCAAGGTAAAATCGGCGTACAATGTACGTACAGATATCCTGGAGGGATACATGCATGCCTCGCGTGGAAGAAATAGCCGAACGCGCCGCATAAATCTTCGTGCCAGCGTTCCCCAGGAACGGTTGATTCGCACTGGCGCGGAATCTGCCGGAGTAACAGTCACAGAGTTCATACTGGATAGCGCCTGCTTGCAAGCTGAGCACGTCCTGGCCGATAAGCGGGAATTCGTTGCCTCGCCAAAACACTGGGAGGCATTCATGGAAGCGCTTGATCGGCCGGGTAAGTTCATACCCCAATTGGCGAAGTTGTTCGCTGAAACTCCACCCGCCCGCCGTCAATCCGGGAAATGAATGACGACAGTCAACGCGAGTCTCCCCTTTTTGATCCGATCGTTGAAAGGCTGGAGC
Organism: Candidatus Acidiferrales bacterium; assembly: GCA_963709705.1. Taxonomy (GTDB): domain Bacteria; phylum Acidobacteriota; class Terriglobia; order Acidiferrales; family UBA7541; genus Acidiferrum. Next base: position 1,193,107 of record CAVPXU010000005.1, on the reverse strand, counting down.
GGGCGCATGATCTCTCCCGTTTTCGTTGTGGCAAACCAGCCCTCGACGACTGGCTCCAGCGATTCGCCCTTATCAATCAGCAGAACGATTCCGCGCGCACTTACGTGTTACAAAATCAAGGCATAGTCCTCGGCTACTATTCGCTCGCAGCAGGCTCCGTTCGCAAGAGAGATTCGCCCGAACGCTTCGCCAAAGGCTTGGCCAATCATCCTGTAGGAGTGGTTCTACTCGCACGCTTGGCGGTCGACCGTAGTTGTCAGGGTAAGGGCATCGGCAAACTCCTCTTGCGCGATGCGTTGTCTAGAGCGATAGACGCTGCTGAAATCATTGGAGCCCGTGGCATTCTTGTCCACGCGATGGACGATGAAGCAGCCCGTTTCTACGCAAATTTTGGCTTCGTCCCGTCGCCATTGGATTCAAAGCAGCTGATGCTTCTCCTGAAGGACATTCGCACTACTCTCGGCCTACCTGGCTCGAAGAAGTAAGATCGTAGCTGCCACAACAACTGCTCCGTAAGTAACTTTCTTATTTGCATTGACTTGGGAGAGTCGCCGATTTTCCTTGACAAATTGCATATCGCTATATAGAGTTTGCATATCGCAATATTCACGAAAGGCCCACTCCCATGACTCTCGGCGATAAACTTCGCTCCCTTCGCTCCATCGAGGGCTCGCTCCGCGGACTTGGCCGCCCCCTCACGCAATCCGAGGTAGTCAGCGCCATGAAAAAGGAACTGGGCCGCGGTCTCAGCCAGGCCTATCTTTCGCAGATCGAAAGCGGCGCGCGTCCGCACATGACCAACACTTCGCGAGATCTGCTGGCACGTTTTTTCCGCGTCTATCCGGGATTCCTGGTCGACGATCCTCCAGGCTATTCCCGCGAACTGCAATCCGAACTTCGCATGGCCGACGCCACCATCGACTCCTGGCTCTACGCCGGTGCCGACCAATTTGCGGGCGACGCCGAGTTAGGCCGCGCCCTTCGCAACATTGCCCAAGTCGCCGATTCGCGCGAAGCGATCCTGCTCCTGGGCGAAATTCTTCGTACCCCCGGCCTTGCCGAGCGGCTCAGCGAAGTCCTGCAACCTAAATCACTGGTGGGATCGGGTCATCCCCCGCCAGGCTCACATAACTAACTCCGGCTTTCTTCTGTACCCACTTTGTTCCGAGCGACGGGGTGTCGCTCCGCGAGGTGCCGTATGTCCTGGTCCGATGTCTACTTGTTCTGTTTCATCGTGGGTGTTGCGCTAAGCGTTTTCTCTTTCATGGCTGGCGCCATCCATCTTCATCTGCCGTTCCATATTCATCTGCCTTTCCAGAGTGCGCCTGCGCACGCGCATGGTGCCAGCCATGGCGGCGGCACGCACATCTCCTGGTTCAACGCCTCCACGGGCCTTGCGTTTCTTGCCTGGTTTGGTGGCGTCGGCTATCTGATGACGAAGTATTCGCACGTCCAGACCTTCTTTGTCGTTGGTATCGCCACGCTGGCGGGCATCAGCGCCGGCTGGATCGTCCTGCGGTTCCTCGTCAAACTTGTCGGGCCTTCCGACGAACCGTTGCGCGAGGCGGATCGCCGCATCATCGGCTCTCTCGGCACCGTCAGCATGACCATCCGCGAAAACGGCACGGGAGAAATTATTTTCCCGCTCGGCGGCGGCCGCAGCTGTTCAGGAGCGCGCAGTGAAGATGGCAGGCCCATCGAGAAGGGCGCCGAAGTCGTGATCGAGCGCTACGAAAAGGGAATTGCTTACGTGAAGCGCTGGGAAGAATTCGTCAAATCATGAGTTTCTGAACCGAATTACAGGTCGTGCGTTCGCTGCGGTTCGAAAAAAGGGAGGACGTTATGTTCGGGTTGCCAATGAACGTGGTTGTCGGAGCAGGAATCCTGGTCGTCGTCACGATCATGCTGATGACCGTGATCGCCAGGATGTATCGCAAAGCAGGACCGCACGAAGCCCTGATCGTCTATGGCCTCGGCGGCACGAACGTCTACACCGGAAGGGGCACAATTATCTTTCCCATGGTGCAGACTTGTAAGGATCTCTCGCTGGAGTTGATGTCCTTCGACGTCGCTCCTCAACAGAATCTTTACACCAAGCAAGGCGTCGCGGTCACTGTGGAGGCCGTGGCGCAAATCAAAGTGAAGAATGACAAAGAATCCATTCTCACCTCCGCCGAACAATTCCTTACCAAAACTCCCGCGGAACGCGACGGCCTCATCCGTCTCGTCATGGAAGGCCACCTCCGCGGCATCATCGGCCAGCTTACCGTCGAGCAGATCGTCAAGGAACCAGAAATGGTCGGGGGACAGATGCGCTCCACCTGCGCCGATGACATGAGCAAGATGGGTCTCGAAGTCGTCAGCTTCACCATTAAGGAAGTTCGCGACAAGAACGAGTACATCACCAACATGGGCCGCCCGGATATCGCCCGCATCAAACGCGATGCCGAAGTGGCCACTGCCGAAGCCGATCGCGACATCGCCATTAAACGTGCCGAAGCATCGCGTGCTTCTGCTGTCGCCAAAGCGCAAGCCGACCAGGAACGAGTCGCCGCGGAAACCGCCTCCATGGCCAAACAAGCCGAAGCCACCCGCGATCTTGACGTCAAAAAGGCCAATTACCTGGAAATCAGCAAGAAGGCCCAGGCGCAAGCCGATAAGGCCTATGAAATCGAAACCAATCGCCAGCAGCAGACCGTCATGCTCGAACAGGTTCGCATTCAGCAGGTCGAGCGCGAAGCCCAAGTGAAAGTTCAGGACGCCGAAATCGTTCGCCGCGAACGCGAACTCATCGCCACCGTACTCAAACAAGCCGAAATCGAGCGCCAGCGCATCGAAACGCTGGCCAACGCCGAGCGCCAGCGCTTGATCAGTGAAGCCGAGGGCCGCGCTTCTTCCATTCGCGCCCAGGGTGAAGCCGAAGCCGAAATCATCTTCAAGAAGGGTGATGCGGAAGCTCGCGCCATGAACGTGAAGGCCGAAGCCTTCCAGGAATACAACCAGGCCGCGGTCGTTGATAAGCTCATCACCAGCTTGCCGGAAGTTGTCCGCGCGCTCAGCGAACCGCTCAGCAAAGTCGACAAGGTCACCATCGTCTCTACCGGCAACGGCGACGCCGCCGGCGCTTACAAGCTCACCGGCGACATCACGAAGATCGCGGCTCAAGTTCCCGCACTCTTCGAAGCCCTTTCGGGCATGCAAATGTCCGACTTGCTTGGCAAAGTCCGCCTCATCGGCGACAAAGCCCCAAAGCCGCTGGAACCGCCAGCAGCTAATTCCTAGTCCCATTCCGCCGGAGCGGGCCCATCCCCGCTCCGGCAGCATTCTTCGTAGTGGCCGGTCTTCAGACCGGTGGGTTCTGACGCGATCAGCAAAGTCGTTCAATGAACAACGGGGGAAACGTCATGGCTTTCACACTGCAACACAAGCGAGCGCTCTTCTGGGGGCTAGGCATTTTCACAATATTCGTTCTAACCAATTTGGCTTGGGCCCAAATAGCCCACGCCATAAGCAAATGCTTCCGCCCTTTTTAGCCCGGTCGTACGTAGGCGCCCGTGTTCAAACCGGCCCAGCTTTCGTAGTGGCCGACCTTTATGTCGGTTCGGAGCTTTTTCGAAGTTGTCATCCTGAGGGCCGCGTCTTTTGCGGGAAGGATCTCAACCGATCGGTAATCAAGGGATGAGCAGATCAGGGATTGGTTTCGCGCCGCAGGGAATTTAGGGGGTCGGACCTTCAGGTCCGACATTTGGCACGAAACTCGCGGGCTGGTAGGCCTGGGCTTCAGCCTAGGACGCGAAGCGCCCCTGAGGAATCGGTTTTCGTAAGTTACGCAAGACTATATTGAAAGGAGCATCACCATGGGACTCTTAGAACGTGTTAGCACTTTAATCCGCGCCAATCTCAACGACATGATCGACCGCGCCGAGGACCCGGAAAAAATGATCAAGCAGGTCATCCTCGACATGGAAAATCAGTACCTTCAGGTCAAAACGCAGGTCGCTGTCTCCATCGCCGACCAGCACATGCTCGAAAAGAAACTGCGCGAGCAGGAAGACGGCGGCAAAGACTGGATGCGCAAAGCCGAAATCGCCGTCGATAAGGGCCAGGACGATCTCGCCCGCGCCGCGCTCGATCGCTTCCAGACCGCCCAGCGCCTGACGCAAAGTTTCCAGGAACAAGTTAACGACCAGAAAGCCCAGGTGGACACTTTGAAAAACGCCCTCGTCAAGCTCGAACAAAAACTTGATGAAGCCAAATCCAAGCGCGAAGTTCTGCTCGCCCGCCATCGCCGCAGCATCGCCCTGGACAAAGCCGCCAAGGCCCAGGTCGCGCTCGGCGACGACTCCAACAGCGCCTCATTCGATCGCCTCAAGGAACGCGTCAACCACACCGAAGCAACCGCCTCCGCCGAGGTCGAGCTTCTCAACGACGACGTCGCCGAAAAACTCAATCGTCTCGACCGCGACACTGAAGTCGAGCGCCTTCTAAGCGACCTGAAAACCCGCCGCCTGCCCGAAAAAGTCAGCTAAGGCTCGCTACTATTTGTGGCAGCCTAATGCGACTCACGTAGGCGTACGGCTTACCGTGCCCGCTTTCTTAATGGTTTGGACCTATCCAGGCCGCTCTAAAGTTCAAACGCTACATGTGATCTTAAGGAGTGCTTTTTCGACGAACGATCTCAACCGAAAAACCAAGCACCACATTTCCGTCAACCATCGACCTTCAACCTGTTCCGGCAAACTTTAGAAAGGAGCACAACATGAAACTCGCCGCCCTCACTCTCTCGATTCTTTTCGCGCCCGCCCTATGGCCGCAGTTCGTCCCTACCTACGCTCAAGAAAAGCCCGAAGAACTCGCACAAAAATCCGCCAAGGCCTGGCTGGCCCTCACCGACTCCGGAAAATACGGCGAAAGCTGGGACCAGGCAGCCAGCACCTTCAAAGGCGCGGTCTCCCGTGATCAATGGATCAGCCAGCTAACAAGTGTTCGCACTCCGCTTGGCATAGTGGAATCTCGCAAGCTCACTGGCGCTCAGGCCAAAAGCAATCCTCCGAACGCACCGGCCGGAGAATACGTCGTCCTCCAATTCAGCACCGCGTTCGAAAACAGAAAAGACAGCACCGAAACAGTCGCCATGTTCCTGGACAAAGACGGCAAATGGCACACAGCAGGCTACTTCATAAAGTAATCTTGGCCCCGCAGGAAGTTCCCCTGACCGGCGGTCTCTTTAGCTACCCGACTCCGCCGCTGCAACCAGTTGCACATTCGTAGCGTCCTAGTGAGGTCGCGCCGGCGGACTCTACCACAGATTCTCGTTTTCTCTTCTGTCGCCAGTTACGCTCCCCTCCATCCGCAAGTGGCGTGGGCGCGCGACTCCCTCGTTCGTTGGGGCGATGGGCCATCAAGTGCTCTTCTTTTCTCTCACTCCGGCGTGCGCCAGAGTCTCCTACTCGGCTAATTCCCGAGAATTCTCGGAACAGCCTCTGGTTAGGGGCATCTCCGTCATGGAGCACAACACACAGCACCTCGACGACACCCAAAAGGAGCCACGACGCGCTCCCGCACTTGTCCAGATTCAGAACCATATGCCCCAAAGTGGAACGCGCCATTCTCTTCTTCACCGTTTCTTTCTTTCTTTTCTTCCTCCTTCAACACTCCCTCGCCGCACTCTCTTCTGGCGTTGGCTGAGCTTCTCCATTGCTTCGATGGTTGTCTATGTACTGCTGGATCGCGGCACCGTCGATCTCCAGATCTGGCACGGCATCAGCGCGTGGTATCCGCCCGTAGGCCTCGAGTTTGCTCTGTACCTGGGCCTCGGTTGGGCCGCGGTCCCTCCCATGTTCCTGGCTGGGTTTATGGCTGGCTTTTTGAATTACCATCAACCGCTCACCAGCCCGGAATTTCTCCTGATCAATCCGCTGATTCCTGTCCTGTACTATTTCGCTTCTCGTCTGGTCAAAAAGCGCCTGAACGCAGATCTACGCCTTCATTCCTTGCGCGATGTATTGAATCTCCTCGGATATTCGCTGGCAGCGTCCTTTGTGGCCGCGTGTGTGGGCACCGCAATCCTCGCGTCCGCTGGCAATGTGCCGTCGGGCGATTACAAACGCGCAGCCTTCGATTGGTGGATTGGCGACGCGGTTGCCCTTTCCAGCGTCTCCACATTTCTGCTGGAATTCTGCTTGCCGCCTTTGCGCCGCTTTCTGGGAATTTGCCCACTCGGCGCCACTCCCATCTCCCCAGAGATCATCCCGCAATCCAAGCGCAAGTCTCTGCCGGAAGTCGCCGCTTTCTCTGCCGCCCTCGTCCTCTCTTTTTTCCTGGTCTTCGGCTGGCATGCCAGCAGCAGCGGCAATCTTTTTTATCTATTGTTCCTTCCCATCATCTGGATTGCCGTCCGCCGTGGTTTGCGTGGAGCGATTCCCGGCTTGCTCGCGTTGAATATCAGCCTGGTCCTCGTAATGTTCGTCATGCCTCAGCGGCTGCAAGAACTGGCGCTGCTGCAGGTCTTGATGTTTATTCTTTCTTTTACCGCGCTGATCCTCGGCGCTGCCATAGACGAAGGCCGCGAAGCACAGCGCCATTCTGAGGACAAAGAAGAAAATCTGCGCCTCATCCTGGAATCTGCCGCGGAGGGGATCTACGGCATCGATTTCCAGGGTCTTTGCACCTTCATTAATCCTGCCGCCGTTCGCCTTCTTGGATACGCTTCTCCTTTTCAGATACTCGGCCGCCACTTTCACTCTCTTTGTCACCACTCCAGGCCGGATGGTTCTCCCTTGCCCTTGTCCGAGTGCTTAATGCATACCTTCGCCCAGGCTGGCCGCGACTATCATGATTTGGACGAAACTCTCTGGCGAGCTGACGGTTCCTGCTTTCCCGTTGAGATTTGGTCCCATCCTACCCGCCGCCGCAATCGGCTCGTCGGCGCCGTCGTCGGCTTTGTTAATATCACCGACCGGAAGCATGAAGAAGAAACCCTCCGCAAGGCGAAAGCGGCCGCCGAAGCTGCCAGCCATTCGAAAAGCGAATTCCTTGCCAACATGAGCCATGAAATTCGCACCCCCATGAATGGCATCCTGGGTATGGCCACACTACTCTCGGAAACTTCCCTCAACGCCGAGCAGCGCGAATACCTCGGGCTGGTCAACTCCTCCGCCGTATCGCTGCTTCACCTGCTGAACGACATCCTCGATCTCTCCAAGGTTGAAGCCGGCAAACTCAATCTGGAGTCCGTGGACTTCTCTCCGGAGGACTGTCTTCAGCAAGCTCTTCAGTTGCTCGCCGCCGTTCCACACGAGAAGCGCATCGACATCTGTTGGGAACTTGCCGAAGACACGCCTCGCGTCGTCCGCGGTGATCCTACGCGTCTTCTCAAGTGCTGATAAATCTCATCGGCAATGCCCTGAAATTTACGGAACACGGAGAGGTGGCCGTCAGCGTCTGCCCTCTCGGCAGCGACTCCGCTGGTTTCACTCTGCAATTCACGGTCTCGGACACCGGCATTGGCATCACTCCGGAACAACGCGCCTCAATTTTCGAGGCCTTTGCCCAGGCCGACATGTCCACTACCCGAAAATTTGGCGGCACCGGGCTTGGCCTCGCTATTTCCCAGCGCCTGGTCCATCTCATGGGTGGCTCCATCACCGTGGAAAGCGAGCCTTCCATCGGCAGTCGCTTCATTTTTTCGATTCGCGTCGCCACTCCCGCTCACCCCGAACTATCCGTCTCTTCCGTCCCCACTTTCCAATGCCAGACGATCCTCGCGGTCGCTGAAATAGAGAAAGACGCTGTTCTGCTCACTCGATTCCTTCGCGAATGGGGAATCGTCAGCGTCATCACCCGCTCCGCCGAACAGGCCCTCCAGAAATTTCAGTCTCACAGCCCCCAACTGTTTCAAGCCTTGGTGGCAGTTCCCTCGGCAACCGGTTTCGATCCAGAGGCTCTTTCCGCAAGCATTCAAAAAATCGCTGGCCATCCCATCCCCATGATTTCGATTCAGCCGGCCTGCCGGTTGCTCTCAAACTCAGAGCCATTCACTCCGCATAACATCCGCTTGATGAAGCCACTGCGCCGTGACCCTCTTCTCTCGGCCCTTCAGAAACTGTGGGGCCCCCCTTCGTCCGCTCCAACCGTGCTCTTGTCCGTCCCTTCCTCGGTCGCCCCACAACTCGATATTCTTGTCGCGGAAGACAATTTGATGAATCAGCGCCTCATCTCTCGCTTTCTCGAAAAAATGGGTCACACTGTCACGCTCGTGCGGGATGGTCAAAAAGCCTTCGAGCTCGTCCAGCATCGCAAATTTGATCTCGTCTTCATGGACATGCGCATGCCCATCATGGACGGACTCGAAGCCACCCGAAAAATCCGTTCCTCCGAATCTCTAACTGGCGGCCACGTCCCCATTCTTGCCCTCACCGCCAACGCCTTCGATGAAGATCGCAACCTTTGCCTTGATGCGGGCATGGATGGCTTCCTCACCAAACCCGTCTCTCCCGCCGATCTTCGCGCCGCCATCGAACGCATCGCCTCTCCCGTCACCGCCGATCCCGTTCACCTCGGTCCATAGCTTTGGAGTGCGGCGGCTCGCCGCCGCTTTTACCAACCAAACCGCTCCGTCCAAATACCCCCCACAAGCACGATCCTCACGTTTCTGCCGCGCTCTACCCCGCCTCATGGCAGAATATCCACCATGAATCCTTGGCTCATTGCCGCGCCCGCCTTCGCCGCCGGCATCGCGGGACTCACCGCCTTCGGCGCGGTAAGCCCGCGTTCTCAACTCTTCGGCCACACGGTGTGGCACACAGACAAACCCAAAAAGCTTGCCATCACCTTCGACGATGGTCCCAATCCCGCCATCACGCCAAAGCTTCTCGATCTGCTCGATCGTCATCGCGCCAAAGCCACTTTCTTTGTCGTCGGCAAATATGTCCGCGAATCCCCCGGCCTGGTTCGCGAAGTTTCCGACCGCGGCCACCTCATCGGCAATCACACGGACACCCATCCCAATCTTTTCTTTTGCGGCCCAACGGAAACTCGCAGCGAATTGCTCCGTTGTAGCGAGGCCATTGGGCAAGCCACTTGGGCGGAGCCGCGCTGGTTCCGGCCTCCCTTCGGTTTTCGCAGTCCTTGGCTCGGCCAATTGGTCCTTCAGCAGCGCATGCGCACGGTGATGTGGACCCTTATTCCGGGCGACTGGCGCAATAAGTCTGCGGACTGGCTCATCCCGCGCCTGAATCCCATCGCTGCCCGAGCGCGAAATCTGTCCGCGCAACGTCCGCCCGCCCCACAACCTGCCTTCGGGGATGTGCTCTGCCTCCACGACGGCGATTATGCCCGCCCCAACGGCGACCGCACCCGCACTCTCGCCGCCCTCGAGCATTGGCTGCCACGCTGGCGTGACCTCGGCCTCGAATTTGTTACAATGAGGGAAACGAACGGGAAGGCGGTCGAGGCGTAATGGATGAACGGACGTTTTATACCGAGAAGGAAGAAACACGCAAAGTTAAGTTAGTTTGCCCGAGTTGCCGCGGCGAATTCGAAGCTCCGGTGCGCTGGAAAGTCAGTCGCAAGAAAAGGGAATTGCCCCGCGGCGCCAGCGAAGAAGATCGCCGCAAATTTGCCAAAGCCACTTCTTTCATGGTTCGCCTGGACGATCTGGTCGCCTGCTACAAATGCCGCAAGCGCTTTGAGCTGACCGGCCAATCGACGGTCCTGATCAACGACAACCTCGGCGACCCCACCGAGGATCCCGAAAATTTCGGCAACCGCTGAACTGTAGCGCAGGGCGAGTCCGAGAGCCCTGCGGCCTTTTTCCAAGATTGCACTTCTCCGACGTTTGTCATCCGGAAGGGCGCGCTGTTTGCGCCGTTCCGGATCTCAACCCGAGCGTCTTGTCTCCCAACACGACGATCACCATCCGAAACTCAAAACTAACCACTTGAAACTAAGAACTCCTAAATCTCCGGATACATCTCAAAAAACGCCTCCACAGACTGCCGGAACGTCTCCTCAATCTCTTCCTTCGATCCCTCGATCAGATGCATCGCCACTCGCGCCGTCCGTCCGTTCTTCAACACCACCGTCGCTTCCTTCACTTCGCCCAAATCATCTACCGGCAGTAGCCGCATCCCATAGATCAACGCCAACTTCGCCATCGTCTTTTCTCCTTCCAACGTTCCCAAGCCTATCGGCCCGCATCTTCCTGGTCAATTCCTGGCAGCGTCATTTTGGAGTAGACTTCCTTTACCAGCGAACTCCAGGCATCCGATGCTCAACCCTCCCGCATCGCAAAGGGCAGAAGGAGACAGCGGTGAAGCCCACTATTCAGGTCTACCCATTCTTGCAAGCCGCAGCCTTGACCCTATTTCTCGCCTCCATTGTCGCAGCGCAAGCCCCGGAAGGTCCGCAGAGTGACGCTCCTCCCCCTGCCACCACTCCCGTGAAAGCGGTTGCGCCCCGCCCGACAGGTCCTGGCCAATTAATCGTTGTTCCCAAAGACACGCATATCGGCGTAATTCTCGAAAGCGGCATCTCCACCGCCACCGCCAAGCCTGGTGATTCCGTTTACTTTCGCACGTCCTTTCCCATCACTATCAACAACAAAGTCATCATCCCGGTCGGTTCCTACTTGCGCGGCGAAGTTGCGGACACCAAGCGTCCCGGGCGCGTCAAGGGCAAGGGCGAACTCCGCCTCCGTCTGAACACATTGGTCTTTCCCAATGGCTACACTGTCGACATGAACGCCGAGCCGCACAGCGCGGATGGTGGTCAGGTGAAAACGGATTCGGAAGGCCAGATGACCGGACCAGGTGGCAAGGGCAAAGACGCCACCACCATCGCCACCACAACTGCGGCGGGTGCGGGCATCGGCGCGATTGCGGGTGGCGGCAAAGGTGCCGGCATTGGCGCGGGCGTCGGCGGTGTTGCCGGTCTCGCCGCTGTTCTGCTTTCTCGCGGCCCGGACGCGCAACTTCCTCGCGGCTCTTCCATGGACTTGGTCCTGGAACGCGATCTACAACTCGATGCCGATCAGATCCACTACACCAGCACAGGCGGCGGCCCGCCCAGCACCGTAGTCATCCAGCAAACCCCGGCCAACTAAAAATAAAAGCGCTGTCATCCTCAGGAGCGCCTTTCGCGGCGAAGGATCTCAACGTAAGGCCAGCACGTTCTCTCCCGCAAGCGCGGTCCACCGCACGCACTCCAACTCTTACGCGCTCTGCTCTCGCGTCGCTTCCAAAAATCGCATCGGACTCACGCGGTCCCAATCCACACTCACAGTTTGCGCAACCACCCACTCCCGAATCATCCTCGCCGTCACTGGCGCCAGCAAAACTCCGCTTCGAAAATGTCCCGTCGCAATCAACAATCCTTCCACGTCCGTCGGTCCGATGATCGGCAGGTGGTCCGGCGAGTCTGGCCGCAATCCCGCCCAGGTTTCTTCAATTCGCGCAGTTTCCAATCCCGGCACCATCTTCATCACTTCCCGCAAAATCAGCTGCACACCGCCCGCGGTAACTGTGTGATCGAATCCCGTTCGCTCGATCGTCGATCCTGCAATGATTCGCCCATCGCTGCGCGGCACCAGGTATTTGTGCTCCAGCCACAAAATCCTCTCAATCTCCACAGACTCGCTTCGCAGCGCGATCATCTGTCCCTTTGCCGGAGACACCGGCGCATATTCCGCAGCACCCTCAATTCGAGCCGAAAAACATCCTGCGGCAATCACTGTCCACTTCGCCTCCGCTTGCCCGTCCTCCAGAATCAGGCCTCTGCATAGATCGCCTGCTTTCCAAAGCGCCTTTGCTCCGTTTTTCGCAAAAATCATCACGCCTTTTTGTTCCGCGGCCTTCAGCGTCGCATCCGTAAATGCCCGCGTATCCAGCGAAGCTTCATCCTCGCGAAAAATCGCCGCTTGCAGTTCTTCCGTCAGCGCCGGCTCCATCTGCCGCGCCTGCTCGGCGCTCAACGCCTTCGCCTTCAACCCCACTCCATGCTGCAACGCAATCACTGTGCTCAACTCTTCTTCCGCGTTGCCAGTCAAGATGACGTCCAGCGCTCCACTCTTCCGGTAACCCACGTCCATCCCGGTCAGACCTTCCACCCTGCGGATAAATTCCGGATACAGTGCCACGCTCGCCAGGCTCATCGGCACAAACGGAATCATCCCCGGATTTTCGGGAGCCGGCGAAATCATCCCTCCGCTCGCCCACGACGCCTCCCGCCCAGGTTCCCGGGAATCAAAAACTGCAACTTTCAATCCCGCGTCTGCCAACTCCAACGCGATCGACGCCCCAATCAGTCCACCGCCTGCGATCACTGCATCAAAAGTGTTCATGCCCGTAACTCTATTTCAAACTGCGTCTCTCAGCTGTGATGAATACCTTCTTTACAAGCTCGCTGCCAGTTGTTCGGACAGCATCTCCGCCTTTTTCGAAAGACTCCTCGCCCTCACCCAGTCCCCGCTCCGCATCGCTTCTCGTGCATTGTCGGCGAACCCGCGCACCTTGGATGCCAGGTCTTCCTGCGTGGGATTCAGCTTTTTCCCCTGCGCCCTGCTTAGATTTTTCTCTGCCATGTCCAAGGCCTGCTGCGTTTCCGTCTTTGCTGCCGTCAATTCTTCCGTCGTTACTTCCGGGGTGATCGCCGGCTCCACATGTTTTTCCGCGGACGGTTCCGGCGTTGGCGCCGCTGCCACATGCGGCTTCGCGGGCTGCATCCGGTTCAGGCCAATCTGCGGAGGCGCCGGGAATTCCGTCGGCAAATCCGGTGGGGATTCCAGCCCTGCTTGTGTCGCTGAGGGAACCACTGGATGCACTACGGCAATGAAATTCACAACCGGCTTGGCCGGCGCCCTTCGTGTATAACATCCGCCTGTCCACACCACGCACGCGCATAGCACCGCCACCCTAACCTTCGCCGTTTCCTTTTGCGTATTCATCCTCATGCGGCCAATGGCAATTCGATGCGGAATGTAGTTCCCCTGCCCACTTCCGTCGTAAAGTCGATGGAACCGTTGTGCAGCTGCACGATCTGGAATGTACTCGCCAATCCGATTCCGCTTCCTCCCGGCCTGGTCGTAAAAAATAATTGAAACACTTTTTGCCGGTGCTCCATCGGAATTCCTTTCCCCGTATCTCCCACAGTTATCTCCGCCATTCCTCCCCGCCGGCTCAGCGTCAATTGCAGTTGTCCTCCATTCGGCATTGCGTCCACCGCGTTCAGCACCAGGTTCAGAATAGCCTGCTTCAGCAACGCGCGATCCCCAAACACTTCCGGCACATCAATCGGCAAAAGCTGTGCCACTTGCACTTTCGAGCGCTCCAGCTGTGGCCCCGCCACTTCTAGTACTTCCTTCAACATGTCCGCCAGCTGTGTCGGTTCCAGTCTCACGTCCATAGGCCGCGAAAAATCCAGAAAGCGTTTCACCACCATATCCAGCCGGTCGATTTCCGCGTCCAACACGTTCACTGCCTGCATAGCGCTTCCATCCGTCTGCGCGGGAAGCGATTCCTTCAAATTCTCCAGCCAAAGCCTCATCGAGTTCAGCGGATTCTTTACCTCATGTGCCACGCCCGCCGTGATTCGCCCCAGCGCCGCCAACCGTTCGCTCACCTGCAATTGCGTGTTGATGCTCTCTATCGAATCCAGGTCCCGCAACGTAACAAGCGCGCCCATTCGTTCTCCAGCTCCCTGAATTTCCTGCACTGTCACGCCAACCCTTCTCGTTCCTTCTTCGGTCGCCAGTTCCGTCTCTGACGCGATTTCTCTCAGTTCGTCGCCCTCCAGCCGCAGCGCCTCAAACAATGGGTGGCCCGCCGGGAAAATTTGCGTCACACGCCTCCCTAAGAAGTTAGACGCGGGTGCCCCTAAATACTTCTCCGCCGCCGGGCTCACCATAACCGCCCGCGCATCTCTCGTGAACAGGATCAACCCGTCTTCCAGCCCCGCCATCACCGAATTCATATTTTCCCGCAGCGAACTGAATATCTCATGCACCCCGCGCAATTGCTGTCCAACCTGTTTGATTTTTCGGCGCACTTGTCCCAATTCGTCGGTGCTCTCAATCGGCTTTTCAATCGTCATCGTGGCCGTGTCGTATTCCCCGGCAGAAATGCGGTCCAGTTGATCACTGATGTCCCGGATCGGAGCCAGCGCCGCGCCGCTCACCACCGCTGCCAACACCGTCGACAGCACCAGAGCAATCAGCGCAATCGTGATCCACTGCTGCATTTGTCCCCTGATTGTCTTTAGAAGCAATCCCGTTTGCACCGCGACCCGCACTTCTCCAAACGGCGCCTTATGTACTACGAACGGATCCTCCACCTCGTAGACTTGCGGTGGTCCCGCCAGGATTTTGATTTGCCTCACGATCGGGCTCTGCACCAGCCGTGAAAGCGGCGTTCTTCTCGGCACGATCTTCCCCACTTGCGCGGGATCGCTGGACACCAGCACCGACCCATCCTTGTCGACAATCGATACTTCGTAGATCGACGGCAACGCCGCGGCTTTCTGGATCTGGGTATTCAGCGCGTCGCTGGTTTCAAACGCCTTCTGCACGAATTCATGGATCTCTTCCGGATCGTTGGACGCGGGCCGCATGCCCATCCCTCGCGCATCGTCATCCGCATGGCTCGCCCAGTCGAACACCGCTTGCGACAGTTCTTCGGCGTGGTCGCTCGTGTCCTGCAGCACTTGCTGTAGTTGTTGTTCCAGAAAAACGAGGGAGAGCGCCAGGGTCATCAGCAGCACCAGCGCTGTCATCACCATCGTCAGTTTGAATCGCAGCCCTAGCTGCATCTTCACTTACGACTCCGCTTCCGCCTTCTCGCTGCCGTATTCCTTCAGTTTGTTGTGCAGTGTTTTCAGGCTCACGCCCAGCAATTCCGCCGCGCGTGTTTTGTTGTTGCCCGTGGCTTGCAGCGTTTGCACGATCAGTTCCCGTTCCATCGCGTCCACTGTCGTCCCGATTGGGAATTTGATCCCGGAAAGATCGCTCGGGTTCTTTGTTGACAGCTTTCCGAACTCTCCCGGCAACGACGACCGTGAAATCAAATCCTTTTCGCTCATGATCGCCGCGCGCTCCAGCACGTTCCGCAATTCGCGAATATTTCCCGGCCATGTGTGGCTCATGAAAATGTCCAGCACTTCCGCGCCGACTCCCCTCACGCTCTTCCCGTGTTTCGCATTGATGTCCCGCAAAATATGTTCGGACAGAAGCGGAATATCGTCCTTGTGTTCGCGCAACGGCGGCAAATGGATATGAAACACATTCAAGCGAAAATACAAATCCTGCCGCATCCCGCCATTCGCCACCGATTGCTCGGGATCCTTGTTCGTCGCCGCAAGCACCCGCACATCCACCGGCGTCTCAGACTTGCTGCCCAGTCGCCGCACTTTTCTGTCTTCCAGCACGCGCAATAATTTCGCCTGCGTCGGTGCCGGCATTTCCCCGATTTCGTCCAGCAGCAGTGTGCCGCCATCCGCCAGTTCGAAGCAGCCAATCCGCCGTTCCGCCGCTCCGGTGAACGCTCCCCGCTCGTGCCCGAAAATTTCGCTTTCCATCAGCGTTTCCGGGATTGCCGAGCAGTTGATGGCCACAAACGGCCCCGTCGCTCGCGGCGACATCTTATGAATCGTCCGCGCCACGATTTCTTTCCCCGATCCCGTCTCTCCGGTGATCAGCACCGACGCCGAACTTGGCGCCGCCATCTCAATCACGCGCATCACGTCCTGCATCGCCTTCGACGCGCCCACCAGATCGCCCAATCGTCCTGCGTCGCGCAGTTGCCGTTGCAGCACTGCCAGGTTCTGCGCATCTCGCGCCTTGCTCAGCGCCCGGTCCAGCAGCGCACGCAACACCGGCCCCTTCAGAGGCTTCTCGATGTACCAGAATGCTCCCGATTCGATTGCCGCCACCGCACGTTCTTCGCTGCCTTTGCCCGTGATAATGATCGCAGGCACATTGTGTAGTTCATCTCCTAGTTGCTTCAGCAGATCCAGCCCGTTCATCCCCGGCAGCTCCACGTCCGCAATCAACGTGTCCGGTTGAAAACTGTTGAAGCGCGCCAGCGCATCCTCGGCGCTTCCCACGCCCACCACTTCGTAACCCCACCGTTGCAGCAGTTGTTCATATCCTTTGCGCGCGTTGTCCTCATCCTCCACGATCAGGATCCGGTCTTTTCGCTCCCCCGTTTCCACCGTCCGTACCGCTCTGGTTTCTTCTGGCATTCTTTGGCCTCGCCTGACAAATAACACAATTTGAACAACTTCGGGTGGGTGCTACGACTGTAACAAGTGCTTTCCCGCTTGCCAAGTCTGCTCATCCCGCTATTCGTTCGCCGCGTCTTTCGCCGTGGGGGAAATTCGTTGACTCTTCCTTAGCCACACCATACGATTCTTAGACTCAGAGTTTTCCTCGCGGTTGCCCGCGCCTCTCTGGCGCATTGCGACTTTGAACGACCAAGGTTCAGCGCGCACCCGCTTCGGACCTCATCAAGCTTAGGAGATCATGCATGTTGCGCATCAACGATGTAGCTCCCGATTTCACCGCCGAAACTTCGCAGGGAGCCATTCACTTCCACGAATGGGTCGGTGACGGCTGGGCCATCCTCTTTTCCCATCCCAAAGATTTCACCCCGGTCTGCACCACAGAACTCGGCTACATGGCAAGTCTTCAATCCCAATTTGCCAAGCGCAATTGCAAAATCATCGGCCTCAGCGTCGATCCCGTTTCCAGTCACGCAAAATGGGCCGTAGACATTGAAGAAACTCAGGGCCACAAGGTCAACTATCCCATGATCGGCGATCCGCAGCTCAAGATCGCCAAGCTCTACAACATGCTTCCCGCCGAAGCCGGAGATACCTGCGAAGGCCGCACCGCCGCTGACAACGCTGCCGTCCGCACTGTCTTCGTCGTCGGCCCCGACAAAAAAATCAAGCTCATGCTTGTCTATCCCATGAGCACTGGCCGCAATTTCGACGAAGTTCTTCGCGTTCTCGATTCCATGCAGCTCACCGCCAAACATAAAGTCGCCACTCCGGTGAATTGGAAGCCTGGCGAAGATGTAATCATCGTCCCCGCGGTCTCCGATGAAGAAGCCAAGCAGAGGTATCCTGGTGGCTGGAAAACGCTCCGTCCCTATTTGCGCATAGTTCCCCAGCCGAAGTAGTTTGTTCCTGGCCGGCGTAATTTACTCCGCCCGCGGGATTGCGCCAGGCGTCTTGGTTTGGAAGTTTTTTTGTAAGGCCCGCTTTTCCTGGCGGGCCGATCGCTTGACGGAGGTCAGCGTGATCCTCAAACAGTTCTATTTGAATTGTCTGGCTCATGCTTCCTACCTCATCGCCGACGAAGATACACATACCGCCGCCGTCGTCGATCCCCAGCGCGATGTCGACATCTATCTGAAATTTGCCGCCGAGCGCGACCTTCAGATCAAGCACGTATTCCTCACGCACCTCCACGCAGACTTCATCGCCGGTCACCTGGAACTTCGCAATCGTGTCGGTGCCACAATCTACCTGGGTGCTAAAGCCCAAGCCGAGTACCGCTTCACTCCCCTCCATGACGGCACCGTCGTCGAGTTTGGCTTGGTGCGCATAAAAGCCCTCGAAACTCCCGGCCACACTCCCGAATCGGTTTCTCTTCTCGTCTACGATCTCAGCCAAAGCGATTCCCAGCCTCACGCTGTCCTCACCGGAGACACTCTCTTCATCGGCGATGTAGGCCGCCCCGACCTTCGTGTAGCTCTCGGCTGGTCCGCTGCTGATCTCGGCGGCTTGCTTTTCGATTCTCTGCAATCCAAATTGCTTCCATTGCCTGACGCAAGTCTTGTCTATCCCGCTCACGGCGCGGGCTCCCTCTGCGGCAAAGCGATCAGCAGCGAAACGGTTTCCACCATCGGCCAGCAGCGCCGTTTGAATTACGCGCTCCAACCCATGGGCAAGCAAGCCTTCATCGACCTGGTCACCGCAGACCAGCCCGATGCCCCACCCTATTTCCTTTACGATGCCGTGCTGAACAGCAAGGAGCGTCCCACACTCGACGAAGCCCTGCAGCGCGAAGTGAAACCACTCACGCTCGAAGCCGTCCTCACATTGCAATCCGAAGGCGCGCAAATCCTGGACACGCGCAATGCAGAGGAATTTGCCCCCGCCCACCTCGCCGGCAGCATCAACATCGGCTTGAACGGCCAATACGCCACGTGGGCCGGCACCGTTCTCGATCACGTCCATCCCATCGTCATCATTGCCGATCCCGGCCGCGAACTCGAATCTGCCACGCGCCTCGGACGCATCGGTTTCGATAACATCGCCGGCTACTTACAGAACGGTCTGCAAGCCCTCGCATCCTGCCCCGATCGAATCGCCTTCACCGAGCACCTCAGCGTCCAATTCGCCGCCGAACTCCTGGCCTCCGATCAACCGCCTCTCGCCGTCGATGTACGCTCGCCTCGCGAACGCGAACAAAAATTCATCGCCGGCAGCCTGAGTCTTCCCCTTACCAAACTCACCGAAAATCTGTCCCAGCTTCCCAAGAATCGCCCGCTGCTCGTCTATTGCGCGGGTGGCTACCGCTCCTCCATAGCCGCCAGCCTCCTCCAGCGTAACGGTTTCACTTCCGCCGCCGAAATCGCCGGTGGCCTCGTGGCCTGGCAATCCGCCAACCTTCCCGTCGAATCTCACCAAACGTGAATTCCTTCGGGCAAACCGCCGAGTCCGCATGCCGCCTCTGCATGTGGGCTCTTGGGTTACTCTTGTAGCGCCGCGCCTTCAGGCCGGCATCTTGGGTCACCCGTTGTAGAGCCCGCCGTCCGAGGCGGGCCGTTCTCTTTCTATTTCACAAAGTCCATCTACTCGCATGAGCCGTCATAAAACAAAGTTTGTCATCCCGAGGAGCGCTTTGCGACGAAGGATCTCAACCTAAGAATCAGGCAGGTCCAACCGGTTCTGTACCCTCACTCGCGCACCAAATACAGCGCCCGTTCCAACTCCAATTCCAGCTTCGCCCCTTTGGGCAAATCCAATTCCTCTCCCCGCCCCGCTTCAATTAGATACGCCTCTAGCGCTCCCATCGCTGCGCCCTCCGCCGCTTCTTTCTTGTCCTTATCTTTCACGCCCTTCACCGCGCCCTTTGCTGCTCCCGCCGCAGCCGCTTGCATCGCATCTTTTTGCGTGCTCCCGCGCCCCTCAATCACTCCATTCGCAACCGGCCCGGACGCGATGCTGTGGTCCCCCGGCATGGATGCCACTTCCGCGACAATCGGCAAACTCCCAAACCGCGTGTGGATCTCATCAAACGTCAACCACAATTTCGCGCGCCCCGCTGTCCCCGCGGATTCCACCCGGCTGATATGTCCGCGAATCAGCGCCCCGGAAGGCAAAAATATCCCGCGTCCAGCCTCCAGCGGTTCCACGGTACGTACACGAAATTCCTGGTTGCGTTTCAAATCCTTGGTGTTCAATGCATTTTCCAGTGTCACCAGAAAACGCGTCCCCGGCACTACCGCATACGCCTCCACGGGCAGCCCATGTCTCTGTCCATCCGCCGCATGAGCCGTGTACACAGAATTCGTCTGTGGCGTCCCCTGCTCTGCCTCCGCCCCGGCTTCCTGCGCCAGAACCCAAGGCACCAACACCAATGCACATAAGGCGCCCAACGAAAACCGCCTAATGCTCCAAGCCACGTCGTACATAGACCGAGTCCTCCCGCATGTTTGAACAGAAGTGCATATCCCAGGCCATTGCCGGGGTTTATGGGCGGCGTAACTAATTGTAAATAAATTACTTACTTAAAACTATTGGATTCAATCTCGCCGACCCGCCTGCCCCAGACTCCACGTGCCACCCACACCTTACATCGTAGCGCTGGC
Source organism: Candidatus Acidiferrales bacterium (assembly GCA_963709705.1). Classification (GTDB taxonomy): domain Bacteria; phylum Acidobacteriota; class Terriglobia; order Acidiferrales; family UBA7541; genus Acidiferrum. The sequence continues at coordinate 1,173,233 of CAVPXU010000005.1, read as the reverse complement.
TTTCATGCCAGCGCCTTTCGCCGCATCTCACCCCAAATCCAAAAACCCCCGCACCCGCCGCAAAACCTCCGCATACATCGCCGGCGTCACCTTTCCCGTCTGCGTGTTCTGCTGGCTCGGGTGATAAACACCAAACAGTCGCGGCAAATCCTGTGCTATCTCCACCTCTGCCCCGTGGCCAAACTTATACGCCCCGCGCGACGCGATCTTCCCCTCTGCCTTCAAAATCTCCAGATAAGCGTCCCACGCAATTTTGCCCAGCGCCAGAATCGCCTTCGGCCGCAAAATCTCCAATTCGCGCTCCAGATAGCCGCGACAGTTCAATATCTCGCACGGCAGCGGCTTGTTCGCTGGAGGCGCGCACCGCACCGCCGCCGCAATGTACGCGTCCTTCAATCTCAATCCATCGTCGCGGTGCAGGGAAGTAGGCTGGTTGGCAAATCCCGCTTCATACAGCGCCTTGAACAGAAAATCTCCCGACCGGTCGCCCGTAAACACGCGCCCGGTTCGATTCCCTCCGTGCGCCGCCGGTGCCAGTCCTAAAATAAATAACTTCGCGCGCGCATCCCCATATCCTGGGATGGGGCGCCCCCAATATTCCCATTCACGAAACGCCCGCCGCTTCTCCCTCGCCACCTTCTCGCGATATTCCGTCAGCCGCGGACACTTCCGGCACGCGCACACCTCTTCCGTAATGACGCGAAGCGCCTGCTCTGCCTTAGCTTTTCCGTGGGTGCCCCACACGCCGCTTTTGCGTGCGGGCTCTTGGGTTGCCTTCATCAATCCAGTTCTCAACTCACTTCTTCAGCATTGCCGCCAACACTACCGCCTGATTCTGCTTCTCGTCCTTGCTACCATACAACAATGTCACAGTTCCATGTCCACGCTGCAACTTCCGCAACTCGCCCAACAATTCTTTCTTCTTCGTCAGCTCGCTCTTATATTTCTTCTCAAACTCGCTCCAACTGCCTTCTTCATGGTGAAACCATTTCCTCAGCTCATCGCTCGGGCCAATCTCTTTCATCCACAAATCCACATGCGCCTTTTCCTTCGTCAGCCCGCGCGGCCACAATCGGTCCACCAATACCCGAAATCCATCGTCCTTGGCTGGTTTCTCATATACGCGTTTGGTCCGGATCATGACACATCGCTCCGCAGCAATCGCAAAACTTGCTCGTGCAATATCCCGTTCGTGCTCACGAATCGCCCTTTGTAGATCGTCCGCTCGCCATCGATCGTCGTCGATTTCCCGCCCGCTTCTTCCACGATAATCCCCAGCGGCGCCAGGTCCCACGGCTTGGACACCCAATCCACCGCTGCTTCCACCGCCCCTTCCGCCACCAGCATGTGCTGCCAGAATCCGCCAATCGATCGGCTGCTTCGCGCCGCATCCGCCATCCGCCGCATCCTCGTCCGTGCATCCATGTTCTTCGCCCAACCGGTTCCCGTAGTAAAAAACATCGCCTCTTCCAAACTCTTCCGTGCCGAAACATGAATCCGCTTACCGCCTCGATACGCCCCCTCGCCGCGATACGCCCACCAGCGCGTCCCCTGCGAAAGCGCCGGCGCGCTCACCATCCCCGCCACTATTTCGCCGTTTTCTTCAATTCCGATCAGCGTTCCAAACGTGGGGATCCCACGCGAAAATTCCTCTGTTCCGTCTATCGGGTCGATAATCATGCGCGCCCGCCCGTTGCGAGCCGGTCCTTCCGGAATCTCTTTGCTGGTTTCTTCTCCCACCACGTCAATCGCCAACCCGCTTTCCGCCACTTTCTGCAGCGCCATTGCCTCCACGGTCTTGTCCGCCAGCGTCACCACGGTCCCGTCGACTTTTTTCTCCGTTCCCATCTCCGTCGTACGAAAATACTTCATCGCAATGGCGTCCGCCTCGTCCACAATCCCGTTCAGCAGCGCCCCATATTTCTTTCCGTAACTCATCAAATCTCCTGACCAATCCGGTAATTCCGAACTCCCGACTCCAGACTACTGACTACCGACCGCTCTCTGCTATCCTCCTTAGAATACATGAACGCTCAACCTAACACCGGCACCGTCCTCGACCGCATCCTCGAATCGCGACGCGCCGAGGTCGATCATCGCAAACGCGTTCTTCCCGAAACCGCGCTTAAATACGGCGTAAAAGCTGCTTCTCCCATTCGCGATTTTGCAGCCGCTCTTTCCCGCGATGCCCTCAACGTCATCGCCGAACTCAAACCCGCCTCGCCTTCTCGCGGCGTCATTCGCGATCCCTTCGACGCTCCCGCGCTAGGCAAATCTCTGGAATCCGCCGGTGCCGCCGCTCTCTCCGTCCTCACGGAAGGCGAATTTTTCGGCGGCTCACTCAAGAATCTTCGTGATGCCCGCAAGGAAGTTGCCCTACCCGTCCTCCGCAAGGATTTCATTTTCGATTCCTGGCAAGTCTGGGAGACTCGCGCCAACGATGCCGACAGCTTCCTCCTGATCGTCGCCGCGCTGGACGACGCGCTTCTCCGCGACCTCATCGCCCTCGGCCGCGAACTGCACATGGAGCCGCTCGTCGAAGTTCACGCCACCGCGGAACTCGATCGCGCCCTCGCCGCAGGCGCTCGCATCGTCGGCGTCAACAATCGCGACCTGAAATCTCTCTCCGTGCGTACCGAAACTTCCTTCGAGCTGATCCAACAAATTCCCGATCACTGCCTGGCCGTAGCCGAATCCGGCCTGCGTACCCACGCCGATCTCATAGCTCTGTGCGCCGCTGGCTTCGACGCCTTCCTAATCGGCGAACACCTCATGCAAGCCCCCGATCCCGCCTCCGCCCTAACCCAACTCCTCCGCTAAATTCAAAATCGCCAAACGGCAGCCCTGCTGCCGTAAACGCAAAACGCAGTCCCTCTCCAAATCACCTCTTGGGCCCCTCTTCTCCGGAGCTCAAAACTGTAAACTGTTAACTCCGAACCAATCCCGTTACACTGTCCTTCATGGTCCGCCTCAAAATCTGTGGCATCACCAAATGGGAAGACGCCAAACTCTGCGCCGATCTCGGCGCCCATGCCATCGGCCTGAATTTCTTTGAAGGCAGCCCGCGCTGCGTCACTCCCTTCGCTGCGTCGGAAATACTTCGCCGGCTCCCTCCCTTCATTGCTCCCGTCGGCATCTTCGTCAACTGGACGCAAGCCCCCATCGTCGCTCTCTGCAAAGCCCTGCGCCTCTCCGCTGCGCAACTCCACGGCGATGAAACTCCACAAGTCGTCGACGCCGTCGCCCGCCGCTTGCCCGTCATCAAAGCCTTGCGCCTGGGGCAGGGAACCGCCGCGCCCGAATTTTCCAGCTTTCGTAGCGCCTCCGCCTTCCTCCTCGATTCTGCCGCTTCTGGCCAATACGGTGGCAGCGGCAACACCGGCAACTGGCACCTCGCTCGCACCGCCGCGCAATCCCAACGCATCATTCTTGCCGGCGGTCTCACGCCCGAAAACGTAGCCGAGGCCATCCGCATCGTCCGCCCCTACGCCGTCGACGTAGCCAGCGGCGTAGAAACCCGCCCCGGCAAAAAAGATCCCATCAAACTCCGCACCTTCTTCGAAGAAGTCTCCCGAGCCTCCCGCGAAATCTCCTAGCAGCTCCTCATTGCTTCCTCGCCAACCATCCCTTGCCGCAATTCCTCGCCCTCAAGGTACAATAATTCACTCAACCCATGGCCACACAGCTCACCACCCCCGCCTCTGTCCCTGGCCGCTTTGGCCCATACGGCGGTCGCTACGTTCCCGAAACCCTCATGGTCCCGCTCTACGAACTTGAGCGCACCTACGAACAAGCTAAAACCGATCCCGCCTTCCAAGCCGAATTCCAGGATCTCCTCAAGAATTTTGCTGGCCGCCCCACGCCGCTGCAATTCGCCGCGCGCCTCACCGCAAAATTCGGCGGCCCCCGCATTTATCTCAAGCGCGAAGATCTCCTCCACACCGGCGCGCACAAAATCAACAACGCCATCGGTCAAGGCATTCTTGCCGTCAGAATGGGCAAGCCGCGCATCATCGCGGAAACCGGTGCAGGCCAGCACGGTGTCGCCTCCGCCACCGTCGCTGCGCATCTCGGCCTGCAATGCACCGTTTACATGGGCACCGAAGACATGGCGCGCCAGGCCCTCAACGTCGCGCGCATGCGCATGCTCGGTGCCGAAGTCATCGGCGTTGAATCCGGCAGCAAAACCCTCAAAGATGCCATCAACGAAGCCATGCGCGATTGGGTCACCAACGTCCGCAATTCCCATTACCTCCTCGGCTCCGTTCTCGGCGCGCATCCTTACCCGACGATGGTCCGCGATTTTCAAGCCGTCATCGGCCGCGAAGCTCGCGCGCAAATTCTTACCGACGAGAAGCGCCTGCCCACCCATCTCTACGCTTGCGTCGGGGGTGGCTCTAATTCCATCGGCCTCTTCCACGAATTTCTAAAAGACTCCGACGTGAAAATGGTTGGCATCGAAGCCGGCGGCCGTGGCAAGAGTCTTGGCGAACACGCCGCGCGCTTGGCCGCTCATCAGGGCTTCACTGGCGCGCGCCCCGGCGTCCTTCAGGGCACATACACCTACGTCCTGCAAAACGAAGACGGCCAGATCGCCGCCACCCATTCCATTTCTGCTGGCCTCGATTACCCCGCCATCGGCCCCGAACACGCCTGGCTCGCCGATCAGCGCCGCGCCGAATACGCCGCCGTTTCTGATTCCGCCGCCCTCGAGGCCGCTCGCCTTCTCTCGCGCACCGAAGGCATCATACCTGCCCTGGAGTCAGCTCACGCTCTGGCAGGCCTCATCGAGCGCCTCCCGCAACTCAAACCCACCGATCTCGTCATCGTCAATCTCTCCGGCCGCGGCGATAAGGACATGGAAACGTACCGCAAGCACTGGAGAGAGTGACTCTTTACTAATGCGAATCACGAGAGTTTCATTTGTCAGAGGTCAATCGTGGCATATCTGATTACAAGCATGATCCGAAGAATTCTCCTTCTGACGACAATGTGCGTTCTCTCCTGCACAGTGTCTCTTTTCGCCCAGAATACCGCTCAAGCCCCTCCGCCCGCGGACTATGACGACGCGGAGGGTTACGCCGTCCTTTCCGTCCTTCTCGACCACTACCATTCGGAAGCCGAAAATACTCTACAAATTTCTTCGCAAACGGCTTCGGGCACCAAGCCAGATTCCTTTGACACCTGCGCCACCAAGCTTCCCGCAGAGTTCGCCACTGCGGCCAACGATTACAAAGAAAAAAATAAGCAAAACTTGCGCGTGGCCAAAAAGTTCAACGTGAAATTCGGTTACAAACTCGTCGATCTCTCGAAAAAACGCCAGCCGCTTGCGCCTACCAACAACGCCAAAGATCTTCCCCCTCCCTTGTTCGACCATAACGTCTATGAAGTTTCAGCGGTCGGCTTCGACGCTTCTCGCACACACGCCATCGCCTATGTCTCCGTTTTTTGCGGCCCGGATTGCTCCAGCGGCGCCTATCATCTTCTGGTGAAGGAAAAAGGCGGATGGAAGGAATTCGTCAGCTCTCCTGTTTGCGAATGGATGAGCTTTAATCCGGACTGGCTCTTTGACCGGAGTCCGTCGTCGTGACAACCCCGACCCGCATCTCCAAGCGCTTCGCCGAACTTCGCGCCACCGGCGAACTCGGCATCGTCGCCTATATCACCGCCGGCGATCCCACGCTTGATGCCACGCACAAATTTGTTCTCGCGCTGGCCGATGCCGGCGCCGACGTAATCGAACTTGGCGTGCCCTTCAGTGATCCCCTTGCGGACGGCCCCACCATTCAGCGCGCCTCCGAACGCGCCCTGAAATCCGGCACAACTCTCGCTGGCGTCCTTAACCTCGTCCACCGTATTCGCGAGTCAAGTCAGATTCCCCTCGTCCTGTTCAGCTACTACAACCCCATCCTCCAGATGGGGCTCGAAAAATTCGCGGCCGCCTCCGCACAAGCAGGCGCCGATGGCGTTCTCGCCACCGATCTCACCCCAGAAGAATCCGAAGACTATCGCCACATTCTCCACGCCCAACATCTCGACACCGTCTTTCTCGCTGCACCGACCTCTAGCGACGAGCGCCTTCAAAAAATTTCTGCCGCCACGTCCGGCTTCCTCTACGTCATTTCCCGCACTGGCGTAACCGGCGCAAAGGATTCTCTCCCCGACGAACTCCCCGCTCTCCTGCGCCGCGCTCGCCATTTCACCGATCTTCCCATCGCCGTGGGCTTCGGCATTTCTCTCCCCGGCCACGTCAGCGTCCTCGGCGGCCTCGCCGACGCCGCCGTAATAGGTTCGGCCCTGGTCTCAGAAATTGAAAACGCCTCCTCGCCCGATGCCGCCGCCACCGCCCTGCGCGAACGCATCAATAAACTAAAAGAAGCCGCCCGCCACGGCCTCTCTCGCCGCGAGGCCAGCACCACATGATCCCCGTCCCCAAGTCGGAAGCCGTCTCCCCCATCCGCTCCTGTACCTCCTCCCCTTCCTTTACTTCCTCAACTTTCGTTGCCCAAAGGGCCAACCCGTGAACATCTCCGACTGGCGCCGCCGCATGGACGAAATCGACAAGAAACTCGTCGAACTACTCAACGAGCGCTGCAAGTGCGCCCTCGAAATCGGCCACCTCAAACACCAAGCGAATATTCCGCTCTACCAGCCCACTCGTGAAACAGAAGTCCTCTCCAACGCGGAGACCAACAATAAGGGCCCGCTCTCCAATCCCGCCATCCGCCGCCTCTTCGAACGCATCATCGACGAAGCCCGCTCCGCCGAACGTATCGCCATGGCCGAGGAACCCTCCGCCACCGACGACGAGAGTTCGCAATGACGAAAAAGCTCCATCACGTCTTCGTAGGCCCGCAGCACTGCTGCGCCGCATCTTGGCAAGTTTGCCGCGTCAGACTCCCACGTCGTCGTAGTGGCCGGTCTTTAGACCGGTTCTTTTCACTTCCTTCAGGAATAGAGGCACAACCATGGTCATAGTCATGCACGAAGACGCCACCGACGAACAAATCCAGCACGTTATTGATCGCGTCGTCGCCAGCGGATTCGACGTCCACCGCTCCACCGGGGCTTCTCACACCGTGCTCGGCGCCGTCGGCGTCCATCGCGATTTCGACCATCGCGATTTCGAACTCCTCGAAGGCGTCCGCGAAGTCATCCGCATCACGCAGCCTTTCAAACTGGCCAGCCGCCAGTTCAAGCCCCAAGGCACCATCATCGATTTAGGCCGTGGCGTCACTATCGGTGGCAAGGAACTCGTTGTCGCCGCCGGCCCCTGCTCTGTCGAATCTCCGGAACAAATTAACGCTGTCGCCGAAGCCGTCTCCAAAGCGGGCGCCAAAATTCTTCGCGCGGGCGCTTTCAAACCGCGCACTTCACCTTACGCATTCCAGGGCTTAGGTGAAAAGGGCCTGCAGATGCTGCGCGTGGCCGCCGACAAGCATAATCTCTTCGTCGTCAGCGAAGTTATGGACCTCTCGCAGATCGAAATGATGAGTGGTTATGTCGACATCTTCCAGGTTGGCGCTCGCAACATGCAGAATTATTTCCTGCTCCGCGCCCTCGGCGAAACGCAAAAACCCGTCCTGCTCAAACGCGGCATGTCCGCCACCATCGAGGAACTCCTTCTCAGCGCCGAATATATTCTTTCCGGTGGCAACTACAACGTCGTCCTCTGCGAACGCGGCATCCGCACTTTCGAAAACTATCTCCGCAACACTCTCGACATCGCCGCCATCCCCGTCATTCAAAAGCTCTCGCACCTTCCCATCGTCGCAGATCCCTCTCACGGCACAGGTCGCCGTGACAAAGTACCGCCAATGGCTCGCGCCGCCGTAGCCGCTGGCGCCGATGGCCTCCTTATCGAAGTCCACAACGATCCCGATCACGCCCTTTCCGACGGAGCCCAATCCCTCACTCCCCCTGAATTCTCCCAACTCATGAACGAAATCCGCATCATTGCCCCAGCCGTCAACCGCCACATCACGTAGTTACGCCGCCATCTATCGCCTCCTCCCCGGATGCCCCACATGCCGCATTTGCATGTACGGTCTTGGGGCATCGCCGTAGTTAGCGATGTCTTCCGTCAGGGCACGACTTCAGTCGTGCCGAAAACCAAAAACTGTTAACTTATTACTTCCACATGCCCCATCTTCTCCACCGCGCTACCATCCTCGGCACCGGCCTCATCGGAGGCTCCTTTGCCCGTGCTCTCCGCAAATACACGCCAGACATGCACATCGTCGGCTGGGATCGTCCCGAAGTGATTCTCGAAGCGCGAAAATCCGGCGCCATTGACGAAGGCTTTTTCGAATCCCTTGAACCCGCCATCCGCCGCGCCGACCTGATCTACATCGCATTGCCCATTGGTTCCACGCTCGATCTTCTTCCCGAACTCGCCCAGCACGCGCCTGCCCACGCGCTCGTCACCGACGCTGGCAGCACCAAACAGCGCATCTGGCAAGCCGCCACCGAATTATTTGTTGAGGAAGTCGGACCGATTTTCCTCGCCGGCCATCCCATGGCTGGTCGTGAATGCGCCGGATTCGTTCACGCCGACGCCGACCTTTTCCAGAACGCCACCTACGCCTTGGTCGGCAATCCCGACGACACCCACGACCCGCGCATCTCCGCCTTCGTCAAAATTCTCGAAAAAATCGGCGCCCGCCCCGTGTGGCTCGGCGCTCAACAACACGATTACGCCGTCGGCCTCGCCTCTCATCTCCCGCAACTGGCTGTCATCGCCCTGGCCTCATTTCTATACGATCGTCTGGATGAAAAAGGTCTACCTATCACCCTCGCCGGCCCTGGCCTACGCGACACGCTGCGCCTGGCCGGCAGCCCCTACAACACTTGGCGCGACATCGTCCTCACCAATCGCGAAGTCCTCTCCGCCGCCCTTGACCTCTTCGCCCGCCGTCTCGACGATCTCCGCGAACGCCTAGGCTCCCGCGACCTCGAAGCCGACTTCGACGCCGCCAACGAACTCTACAAACTCCTCCGCTCCCTCTAACTCGTCGATTCTTCCCTTTGTATAAGAGCGGTGAGTCACTGGAATTGCCCGCGTGCGGCAAGACCGCCGCCTCAGCATATGGGTTCTTAGGGCCCGGTTGTAAATTCTCTCTTCGTCTCCAACCGTTTCTCCATCTTTTTTTCCTGTTTAAAAAAGTGAGGATTCCTCTTCGATCCCAGCGCCTTGTCTCCTACCAAATAAATCGCGCTGTCATCCTGAGGAGTCCGCGACGAAGGATCTCAACTCCGATCTTGCCGCCCAACCAGAATCTCTCCCTTTTTCTTTTCTCTTCGTGGAGCCCGCTTTCCGAAGCGCGCCGTTTGTTTTACCTACTCTTCGCGATATCGAACGCGGTCAATTTCCACGACCCAAAGTTGTTGGACGGGAGACCTCGTCGTAAGCAACGGGAAAAAACGCAGCAGCAAGGAAATCAACGTTGCTTTATCTTGCGTAGAAGGGCGGAAAACGATAATTCCCATGTGGGATTTCGGCGGATACAAACGAACATTGGCAAAGCCTAGATCCAAAGTAATAAGAATGCGTTCTTCGCGCTGGCAATGATCGAAGACTACAGTGTCCTCTGCGCCTGACAACTTTTCGGAGGTAACAGTCTCCGCATCGAATCCTGCCCTACCCAAACACGTTGCGAATTCGAGTGGAAGGTTTTCGTCGATTTTGAACTTCACGCCTTCGTTTCCAACGGTAAATCCACTGTTCCTTCTCGCACTAATTCCGCCGCATAGGCAAGTGCCGCTTCAATATCGGCTTCAGTCAGCGCCGGGTAATTTCGCAAAATTTCTTCACGTGCAACTCCCGCCGCGATATTGTCCACCACCACAGACACCAAGACCCGGGTTCCGCGGATACAAGCACTCCCGTGGCACACAGCCGTATTCACGCTGATTCGTTCGCGCCAGTTGGTCATGCCTCATTCTAAACACATCCCACTGCTCTCCGCCACGCTTCTCGCTCCCACTTTCCCGGTTTCGCACAACTGCGGTACACTGCGCCCGACAACCTCATGGACAAACGCATCGCCTCCCCCGACGCCGCCATCGCCAATCTCCGCGACGGCATGACCATCCTCATGGGCGGCTTCGGCCTTTGCGGCATCCCCGAAAAACTGATCGATGCTGTGTGGCGCAAAGGCACCAAAGATCTCACCATCGTCAGCAACAACGCCGGCGTCGACGATTTCGGCATCGGCCTTCTCCTCCGAAATCGTCAGGTCAAAAAAATGATCTCCTCCTACGTCGGCGAAAATAAACTCTTCGAGCAACTCGTCTTGACTGGCGAACTGCTAGTCGAACTCAATCCCCAGGGCACCCTCGCCGAACGCCTTCGCGCCGCGGGTGCCGGCATTCCCGCTTTCTACACGCCCACCGGCTACGGCACCATGGTCGCCGAAGGCAAGGAAACCCGCGAATTCGATGGCCGCCACTATGTCCTCGAACGCGCCCTCCGCGGCGATTTCGCCTTTATCAAAGCCTGGAAAGGCGATCGCATGGGTAATCTCGTCTACCGCAAAACTACCCGCAACTTTAATCCCATGATGGCCACCGCTGCCGATTACGTCTTCGCCGAAGTGGAACAACTCGTCGAACCCGGCGAACTGCCGCCCGACCAGGTCCACACTCCCGGCATTTATATCAACGCCATCTTCCAAGGCTCCAGCTATTCCAAGCGCATCGAAAAACGCACCACTAGAAAATCCTGATCTATTTCAACCGATGAACCATTCGCGAACGAAAGCGCGAAGTATCTTGGGTTAAACTTAAAACTTAGAACTATGAACTTTTAACTTCCCATGCCATTAACCGACGACCAAAAACGCGAACGCATAGCCCGCCGCATCGCCCTCGAACTCCGCGACGGCTACTACGTCAATCTCGGCATCGGCATGCCCACGCTCGTCGCCAATTACGTCCCCCGCGGCATGGACGTGATCCTGCAATCCGAAAACGGCATGCTCGGTGTTGGCCCATACCCCCTCGAATCCGAAGTCGATCCTGACCTCATCAACGCAGGCAAGGAAACCGTCACCGAAATTCCCGGCACCGTTTATTTTTCTTCCGCCGATTCCTTCGCCATGATTCGCGGCGGTCACGTCGACCTTACCGTCCTAGGCGCACTCCAGGTCGACGAAAAGGGAACTCTCGCCAATTGGGCCATCCCCGGCAAAATGCTCAAAGGCATGGGCGGCGCCATGGATCTCGTTGCCGGAGCCAAGCGCGTCTATATCGCCATGGAACACGCCACCCGCGACCTCAAACCGAAAATTCTGAAAAAGTGTACGTTGCCGCTCACCGGCGTCGAAGTCGTCGACCATATCGTCACCGAACTCGCCTTCATCGACGTTACCCCGCAAGGACTCTTCCTCCGCGAAATCGCGCCCGACGCAACCATCGAACAGGTTCAGTTCCTCACCGAACCCACGCTCCTTGTGCCGCCCAACGGCCCCGCCCCCATGCCCGTCTAGTTGTACAATGGCCACCATTTCGCATCGGCACAGGAGCCAGCAATGAATTTCTTCCGGCGTCTGCACTACGTTCTCGTCATTGCCCTTCTCCTCGTGCCTCTCTCGGCCACAAGCCAGGATCTCGACGGCCCCACTCACGTTTTCCGCGATTCTTTGCTCGATAACATGACCGGCACCTGGAACCTCAGCGGCAAAATCCTCGGCCGAAACGCTAACCACCGCGTGGAAGTTGAATGGGTCTTAAATCATCAATTCCTCCGCATCCACGAGCAGGATAAGAATTCCGCCACTAACGTCGCCGTCCCCTACGAAGCCATGATCATGATCGGCTACGACAACGCCAGCGATCGCTACGTCGTCCATTGGAACGACGTCTACGGTGGCCGCTTCTCGGAAACCCTTGGCTACGGTACTCAAGTTGGCAACGAGATCCGTCTCGTTTTCGAATATCCAGACGGGCCGTTTCACACCACGTTTCGTTGGCTTCCGGAATCGCATCGCTGGCAATGGCGCATGCAGACCAAAGACAAATCCGGGAAATGGACCGACTTCGCGGACCTCACCCTGGTCCGCGCAAAGCAATCTTAATCCTCCGCTCTAATCCCTCCGCACGCCGGTTTCTTCTTGGTCACTCTAGCGCTCGAGCCCGCCCATCCCCATTCGCCATGCGCTACACTGAATACGTTCAACGATAGGTCATCCATGAATCCCAATTCCATCGTCATTATCAGTCTGCATTCTCCCCGGGAAAAAATCTGGGGCATTCTGCTCGACATCAATCCCAGCGGCGCCACCGTTCGCGGCATCGACCTCAACTCCTTCGATCATTTCGTTAGCGAAATCAATCAGCTCAATGCAGAACGCATCGGCCTTCCTACCGTTTTCTTTCCCATGACCCGCGTCGAGCGCATTTCTCTCGACGAGCCTTCCGGCTCCATCCCCAGCATGGCCGAAATCTTCGAACGCAAAATCGGCCGCACTCTTTTCGATTACCTCGCCCAGTTCGCCTGATCTGCGCTATCCTGTCCCCCGATGAAAGGCCGCATCTGGACAGTTCCCAACCAAATCACACTTCTACGCCTCGGCTTTCTTCCTTTTTTTCTGATTCTTGTTTTCTACGAGGAATACCACTGGGCGCTGGCGGTGTTGGTGTTTGTCGCGCTCACCGATGCCATCGACGGCTTCCTTGCGCGCAGGCTGCATCAAAAATCCGCTCTCGGCGCCTACCTCGATCCCATCGCCGATAAACTGCTGCTCTCTTCTTCTTTCGTCGTCCTCGCCATGGCTAAGAAAATCGCCTGGTGGCTCACCATCATGGTCCTCAGCCGAGACGTGCTTCTCCTCGTGGTCGCCGCTGTCATCATCATCGTCCAGGGCTACCGGCCGTTCCCCCCCAGCCTCCTCGGCAAAGCCACCACCTTATTCGAAATCGCCCTAGTCTTCTTCGTAGTCTTCGCCGCCGCCTACCCCAATGACCGCGCCCCGCTCCTGATCCACTACCTCTCCTACCTGGTCGCCGCCTTCGTCGTAGTGTCCGGCTTCCACTACGCCTTCGTAGTAGCCCGCCGCCTCCACACTTCCTGAATTGATTTCTACTCGCCGCTTTTGGAGGTCCAATCATGTAGCGCTGGCTTTATGCCAGCGCCTTTGCTTTCGATTTCGTGAGCCGGATCACCCCGGAATCGGATCCGCATAATGCAACAACATCAAAGCGAAACTCGCAATTAACACAATTCCCGCAATCCATCCCAATGCATACGCCTGCGTCCGCTCTCGCCCTGGTTCCGGCAAACGATCCGCAAATACCTTCCCCAATAAAAATCCCGCTGCCAACCCGCCAAAATGCGCCCAATTATCCGTCCTCAATCCCCCCACGAGGAATCCCAGGGCAAAAATCGTAACCACCCAGGAAATCAGCCGCGAACGCAATTCCTTCATTTGTGTCCCGCCGCGCTTCGTCGTGATCGCAATCAGTAAACCGATAATCCCCAGGATTGCGCCGCTGGCTCCAACGGAAAAATGCCCTGCCAGAGCGCTGACCACATAACCGGCGATACCCATCACCATATACAGAAAAAAATACCGCGCCGAACCGTAGACTTCCTCCACCATCGGCCCGATATCCAGCAACACAATCATGTTGAAACCAATGTGGATCAGCCCGCCGTGCAAAAACATCGCCGTCACAAGCCTGTACCACTCGTGCCCAACGAATATGGCGGGACCATAGCACGCGCCCAACCTGTACAATGTTTCCGCATCCATCCCCCACAAAATACTCAAGCCCCCCATCTTTCCCGCGTGCATCGTCCCCATAATCTCCACGGCAAACACAATCACGTTCAGGATCAAAAGCGCCGTCGTCACCGGCGCGTGCCCGCCAAAAAATTCGCTCAACCCCTTGCTCCACGCCGCCAGCCCGAATCGCAAATTCGCCCCGCACACATGGCATCGCGTCGCGCTGATGCCCACCAGCGCTCCGCATGCCGGGCAGAGCTGCGGCCTTCGCTCGCCCTTGCCAAACATCCCGCCAAACATTCTCTTCAAGCGCTCCACGCGCATCTGCCACTGATAGGGAAGGGCCAACACTCCTCCTTGCAGCCTCTTTCGTGCGTTCCTATAATACCGGAATCGCGCCTTTCCTACTGGCGCAGGACATTATGGACAAATTTGAAGAACTCGGCCGTCGTCTCGATGAAGAATTAACCCGCCTCCGCAAATATGTGGAAGATGAAGTCGCGCCCGAAACCGAAAAGCGCACCGCGCAATTCCTGCGTGAAGTCTCCGAAAAACTCGCGGAAGCTTCCCGCAAACTGGAATCCCGCGTCGCCGCCCGCAATTCCCAAAACCAGCAGCCCAAATCGTGACGAGCTCCCGTCTATCACTCCTCGCACTCTCCGGTTCCCTTACTCTTTTCTCCGCTGGCTGTGCCGCAAAACGCCAGGTTTCCGCTGCGCCCCCCGCACAGCCTTCGCCCACGCCGAGCTCCACCTCCGAAAACGCAAAAAACTCCACCAACGTCCCCCCAGCGCGCCACGCCAAAACTCCGCCCGCTCCTGCTCCCGTCGGCTATACGGAAGAAGGCAACGCTTCCTGGTACGGCAATCCCTTCCACGGCCGCCACGCTTCCAACGGCGAAATCTATGACATGTACAAACTCACCGCCGCGCATCGCACTCTGCCTTTCGAAACCATGGTTCGCGTCACCAATCTCAACAACGGAAAAACCACCACCGTTCGCATCACCGACCGCGGCCCATTCGTCGATAATCGCATCATTGATCTCTCTCTCGCTGCCGCACGCGAAATCGATTCCGTCGGCCCTGGCGTCGTTCCCGTGCGCCTCGAAGTCATCGGCAATGTCGATGTCGCCGCGCTCACCGAAGGCTTCTTCACGGTTCAGGTCGGCGCCTTCCGTGATCGCACCAATGCCGAGCGACTACGGGATCGCCTCAGCGTCACCTACTCCCCCATCTTCATTCAGCAGTATGATTCTCCCGAAGGGGCCTTCTACCGCCTCCGTGTCGGCAAAGTTTCCGGAGAAGATGCCGCTAAAGATCTCGCCGCGCAATTGCGCGACAAAGAAGGTTTCACCACTCTCGTGTTTCGCCTGGATGATGTAAAGCCCGCAGGAGCGAATTGATGGACGAAAACTGCCTGTTCTGCAAAATCGGCGCCAAGAAAATCCCCGCAAAGCTCGTCTACGAAGACAACGACGTTTTCGCTTTCGAAGACATCTCCCCGCAATCCCCCACGCACATTCTGATCTGTCCTCGCAAACATTTTGCCGCGCTACACGATGCTTCCCCGGAAGATCAAGCCCTCCTGGGCAAATTGCAGCTCGTCGCCGCCAAACTCGCCACCGAACGCAATCTCCTCTCCGGCTACCGCACCGTCTTTAATAACGGCTCCGGCGCCGGACAGTCCGTCTTTCATTTGCACCTGCATCTTCTCGGCGGCCGCAATTTTCGCTGGCCCCCGGGTTAGCGGCAAATTTTTGTGCGATGTGATCTAATTTGTTGCTCGAATTATCCGGTGCCATTAACCACCAAACGTTGTCATCCTTAGGAGCGCTTTTTGCGACGAAGGATCGCAACCTAAAACTCACGTAAGATTTTCGATTTAGCCGTTCCGTTTCCCTGGAGGCTTCATGCAACTTCGCCTGATACTTCGCATCGCCGCGCTGGCAACCTTCCTCATCAGCCTGCAACCCTTTGCGGCTGCCCACCAGGCTGCCACCAACGCCGCGCAGCCCGGCCATCTCACCGTCGACCGTATCTACTCCCAACCGAGCTTAAGCGGACGCTTAACCCGCGGCATCGCCTGGTCTCCCGACGGCAAGCGCCTCACCTACCTCGACGCCAAAGGTTCAGGCAAAGACGCAAAGACCGAACTATGGTCTCTCTATGCAGCCTCCGGCGAACGATCTGTCTTGATCTCCGCGGACAAGCTCGAAAACATTTTCCCCGCCCCGCCCAGCAAGCAATCGCAAGCCACTGGCGCCGGACGTCATGCCCCGTCGCAATATCAGTGGTCCCCCAACGGCGAAGCATTGCTCTTCGAAGGTACCAACGCTGTAGCATGGTTCGATCTGAAATCCCAATCCGGCCGCGTCCTCGTCTCCGGCAAGGAAGATCTCTCCGACATAAAAATCTCTCCCGACTCCAAGTACGTCAGCTTCGTTCGCGACCATAACCTCTGGATCGTCTCCACCGCCGATGGCAAAGAGCGCGCCGTCACCACCGGTGGCAGCGAAGTTCTCCGCAAAGGGGAAGTCGACTGGGTCTATTCCGAAGAGTTGGACATCTATTCCGGTTACTGGTGGTCGCCGGATTCTTCTGCCATCGCTTATCTCGAAATGGATGAAAGCAAAGTTTCGCAATTTTCCCTGCTCAACTTCGAATCCTACACCGGTGAAGCCGAGCTCCAGCGCTATCCCGTCGCCGGCGGCCAGAATCCCACCGTTCGCATTCTCGTTGCCTCGCTCAGCGGCGGTGAACCCCGCCTGATAGATACCGGCACGGAAACCAACATGTATCTTCCCCGCGTTAACTGGCTCCCGGATTCGCGCCGCCTCGCCATCCAGCGACTCAATCGCGATCAAAATGTCCTCGAACTCCTTCTCGCCGACGCGTCCACGGGAAAAACCTCCACGCTGCTCACGGAAAAAGATCAATACTGGATCAACATCAGCGACGATTTGCACTTCTTCAAGGACAACAAACGTTTCCTCTGGTCCAGCGAACGCGCCGGCTACCGCCATCTTTATCTATACGGCCTCGATGGAAAAGAAATTGCCCAACTCACAAAAGGCGATTGGGAAGTCAACCACGTCGAAGCCGTTGACGAAGCAAAAGGCATCGTCTACTTCACATCCACAGAAAAATCCCCCACCGAGCGCCATCTCTACCGCGTCGCTTTGGATGGCAGCGGTTTCGCCCGCATCACCAAAGGAGACGGATTCCACATGGTGAATCTCTCGCCCTCCACCGATCTTTACGTCGATATGTATTCCAACGCGATGACTCCGCCGCGCCAGGATCTCTATCGCACCGACGGCACTAAAGCTTCCACCATCAATGAAAACAAAGTGGACGAACTGTCTCAATATCACCTTTCCCCTGTTGAATTTTCCACCGTGAAAGCCCGTGACGGCGTCCTTCTCAACTGCTTCATGATCAAACCGCCCAACTTCGACCCCGCCAAAAAATATCCCGTCATCGTCTACACCTACGGCGGCCCGCATGCCCAGGTCGTTCTCAACGCTTGGATGGGTCCCAACCTCCTCTGGCACGAAATGATGGCGCAGAAGGGTTACATCATCTTTGCGTTGGATAATCGCGGCTCCGCGGGACGCGGCCACGTCTTCGAAGAATCCATTCACTACCACTTCGGCATACCAGAACTGAACGATCAACGCGATGGGGTCGCCTGGCTACAACAGCAACCTTGGGTCGATCCCCATCGCATCGGCATCTGGGGCTGGAGCTACGGCGGCCACATGACCCTGCACGCCATGTTCGAAGCCTCAGACCTCTTCAAAGTAGGTTTCGCCGGCGGGCCCGTCACCGATTGGCACTTCTACGACACCATCTACACCGAACGCTACATGGGCCTGCCGCAGCAGCACGAATCCGAATACAAGGAATCGTCTCCCATCAGCCACGTCGAAGGTTTCAAAGGCAAATTGCTAATCGCCCAAGGCACCGGCGACGACAACGTGCACTACTCCAACACTCTCACCCTGACCAACGATCTCATCAATCGCGGCATCTACGTCGAAGTCATCGCCGCCCCGGGTCGCGGCCACGGCGTGAGCGATCCCCCAGCCCGCAAAGTAGTCTTCAACCGCGTAACCCAATTCTTCCTGGACAATCTGTAGCGCAGGGCTGTAGCGCAGGGCAAGCCCTTGATCCCAGCGGTTTTTTCCAAAAACACGTCATTCCGGAATGGAATTCACAAAGTGAGGAAACGCTCAAGGAGCCCTTGACAATTCATTAATACCTTGTAACAATGTAATTATGCATGGAGCATGAGCTGTATGTTTATTACCAAATCTCGCCTCAAGGTCGCCGACGAAGTCTGGCTGTCAACCGCACTCTTGCATCGCGACCACCCTGATCGTAGCGATTTTTCGATTGAAGAAATTGTCGAGCGGGCGGCGCATCTGAATCTTCATGGATCGCTCCGACCTGGGGTTTACGTTCACGTCGTGCAGCATTGCGTCGCGAACAGAGCCCCAAATCCTGGTCGTTATCGAATGCTCTTCGAGACGGATCCAGGTCGTCGCCGGCTTTTCCGCAAAGGAGACCCATACCACCCTGATCGCGAAGGTACCAAAATCACGCCCGATGCAAATGATCTGCCCAATGGTTACGCAGACCTCCTCCCATGGTACGAAGGCTGGTGTGAATCTTCTGCAAAGTCCAACGCGGATCACGACGCCATTCTTGCCCTTGCGGGTTCGGGACGAGAGCTTTGGGCAGACGAGCACGCCGACGACTATGTCCGACGGTTGCGCGAGGGATGGGAATGAGCCGCATTTTCTGGGACACAAATCTCTTCATTTATCTTTTCGAGGAATTCGGCGTCCTATCAGACAGAGTAAGAGCGATCCGAAGCAGCATGCTTGACCGCGGCGACCAACTCCTGACCTCTACTCTTACGCTCGGAGAGCTGTTGGTGAAGCCCATCGAGAAGGGTTTTCCGGACGTATGCAAGCGGTATGAAGAAGCCCTTGTCAATTCGGCGATTTTGCTTCCTTTTGATCTTAAAGCAGCAACTCACTACGCCCGCCTGCGCTGTGATCGAAGCATCCGCGCTCCTGATGCGATACAGTTGGCATGTGCGGGAGCTGCAGGTGTGGATCTCTTTATCACCAATGATGATCGCCTGCTAACAAAACGTGTGGACGGAATTCAGTTCCTGACCTCTCTTCGAGGAGCGCCGCTCTAATTCAATGGCGTCTCCTACTTCTCCAAATCCACATCCTTGATCGGCAAATCCCAGTGCGCGTCTAGAATCTCAAACCGCCGCTGCTCTTCCTTCTTATACGTCTCTTGATCCGGGAACATTTGCTTCAGCAAGGCCGCGGATTCATACCCGTCATGTGCCACCGACGCATTCTTGTACACAATCGTCACCCGGTAATCCCACCGTCCATCCTCCGTCGTGTGATACACCGGCGCCACCGCCGACACCTTCAGCAGCCGCCCCATCTCCACTTCTTTCTTCAACAACGGATAATGATTCTTCTTGAACAGCGTAATGAACTCGTCCGCGTATCCCCATTTCGTCTTGTAGTAATACTCCACCACGAACGGCTTATCAGCCAGCGGCCCGCTCTGCGCACGCGCGTGGCTCCTCATTCCAAACACAAGTATCACCGCCGCGATCAGCAAACCAAACAGTAGCGCGCCCCGTAGCCAGGACAATTTTTTCATGGCATTCTCCCTCAAACTCTTACGAATTCCCGCATTGTAACCCGTCTGCCGCGCTCCGGGGCAGCCACATCATGCAGCCACCACCCACGTAGCGCTGGCTTTATGCCAGCGCCGTCTCAATACGCCGCCCGCGTCAACCGGTCGCGAATCGCCGCCCACTCCCGCGTCTCTGGCGGAAACTCCACAGCAATCCAATCCAAACCGCGCCGATCCAACTCATGCAGCAGTCCGTAAAGCTGCGTCGCATAAGCCTCCGGCTCCCCGGGCATGTGCACCGTCTCCGCCGCACGCGCCTCGCGCGAAATCCACAAATACGCCCCGCAGCCCGTCTCCGGCAGCCGCCCCTGCGTCACCAGCAGCACCCGAGTGCGCGGACTGTAATGTTTCTTGTGCTGTCCCGGTGATCGATGCGCCGGCTCCACAGTCTCCGCAGCCACAACCGCATCCTCCACAAACGCCATCCCAGGCCGCAGTACTTCCAATCCATCCTTCGTCACCGCTACAACTGTCGACTCCAGCCCAACCTCGCAAGGCCCGCCATCCAACAAGAACGGCGTCTCGTCTCCAAACGCCTCCCGCACATGCTGCGCCGCAGTCGGCGAAAGCTGCGTAAACCGATTCGCGCTAGGCGCCGCAATCGGAACGCCCGCCGTCCTCAACAGCTCAATCGCCACCGGATGCCGCGGCACGCGCAATCCCACTGTCCCCAGTCCCGCTGTCACTTCATCCGGAATCATCGCCTGCTTCGGCACCACCAATGTCAGCGGACCCGGCCAGTACGCGCGCGCCAACGCCTCCGCTTCCTCGCTCCATTCCGCAGCCAACTCGCGCGCCTGTTCCACGCCGGCAACATGCACAATCAGCGGGCTCGTCGCTGGCCGTCCTTTCAACGCAAAAATCTTCTTCACCGCCGCTGCGTCCAGCGCATTGGCGCCAAGCCCGTACACCGTCTCGGTCGGAAACACCACCAGCCCGCCCGATCGAAGTATCTTAGCCGCTTTTTCGATTTCTTCCCGCTTCACCATTGGCTTCCTTCGATTGTCGCAGATTTCCCCTCAGGGGAGCCCACTCTGAGTCCGCGAAGGGTGGGTCTTAGGTTTTGTCTTGGGTTTGATCTTGGGGTTTGGTTTTGGGGTTTGATTGGGTCTGAGCCTTGGGTTGAGTCTTGGGCTGAGTTTTTGGTTTTCTTCTCTTTAGGGGGTCGGAGCTTCAGCTCCGACATTCCCCAGCCAAGGGCAATCCGGGCTTCAGCCCCTGAGGAAAGTCTTTTCTTTCCCACCTAGGCACATGGCTTCTACTATTCAGCCGCCCCGCTGTACACTGTCCGTTCCTTTTTCGAGGCCTCGCACAATGTGGAAATTCGAGCGTGATCGAATTCTTTTCGTCGCGGATATGGCCGGCACACTGCTCTTCGCCGTCGAGGGCGCCACCGCCGGACTCACCGGCAATCTCGATCTGCTCGGACTAATGGTTCTCGCGTTCGCCACCGCGCTCGGCGGCGGCATTGTCCGCGACGTTCTCATTGGCGACGTGCCTCCCGCTGCTCTCCGCAATTGGCGCTACGCCGCGGTTGCATTCTCCGGCGCCGCCATCGTCTTCTCTCTTCATCACTTCGTCCTCGCCATCCCCGCGAATCTCATCATGGTCCTGGACGCCGCCGGCCTCAGCCTCTTCGCCATTGCGGGCACCGAAAAAGCCCTGCTCCACAAGCTTCATCCTTTCATTGCTGTTCTGCTTGGCACAGTCACGGCCGTCGGCGGAGGCACCATTCGCGATCTCTTCCTGGCCCGCACCCCCCGCGTCCTCGAAGCGGACGTCTACGCCACCGCCGCCCTCGCTGGTTCCATCGTCATGATTTTTATAGGCAAGACGCGCCTGAGTCCCGTCATCGCCGCGTTCACCGGCGGCGCGGTCTGCTTCCTCTTGCGCGTGGTCAGTGTCTGGCAACACTGGAACCTTCCCAAGGTCCGCGGCAACTAGCCTGCGCCACTATGCTCCGCGCGGCTCTCGCTATTCCGTCAAAATATTATCTTGATCATATTTTGCTGTCATGTTCTGATCCACCGCATCGACACGGACTAGGGAGGCCGAACATGCACCTGCTAGCGACTCACTGGCTTACCGCCGATCGCATCACGCGGCGCCGCGTTCTCTCCGGCATCGCCCTCGCTCTCGGTGGCATGGCCGCGGGTCTGGACTCCTGGGCCGCTCCTCAGCAACAAGCCATGAAACAAACTCCTGCTACCACGGCGAATCAGTCCCGAACGTCTCTCCACCAGGAGATCGGCCTCAAAGCCACTCCGCAACGCATTTATGAAATTCTTCTGGACTCCAGGCAATTCGCCGCATTCACCGGCATGCCCGCCGAAATCGATCCGAAAGTGGGCGGCGCTTTCTCGATGTTCGGTGGCCAAATCGCCGGCCGCAACGTCGAATTAGTGCCCACAACGCGCATCGTCCAGGCTTGGCGTCCCACGCACTGGGATCCAGGTGTCTACTCGATCGTCAGATTCGAATTAAAACGACAAGATCCCGGCGTCAAAGTAATTCTTGATCACACCGGCTTTCCCGAGGGCGATTACGATCATCTTTTCGAAGGCTGGAACGGCCACTACTGGCAACCACTCACAAAATATCTGTCCTGACTCCAGTAACCGTTTGCTACTGCCCGCTCTTCGGAAGGTACCGCTCCGGTATAGGATTCTCCGGCGTCTCTCCGGTCCAGTACACATCCACTATCCACCAGCGCGTGCCATCGTTGAACAGTTGGATGCTGTTGATCCCGCGTTCAAACGGCTTCCCGTCGGCCGTCGCTCGCGATTCGTACGTGCTGAATACGTGCGTGATGCTTCCAAACGTTTCCACCTTCCGCGAAATTTCCTGTTCGAAAAATCCGTGCTCCTTGAAATATTTTTCCGCTCCGTCGACATAGCCCTGCACGCTCATCGCTTTATACGTGAGTGGCCCGTCCTTCTTTTTGAACGTCGCGATCAATTGCGCCTCGGGAATAAACAGCGATCGAAAGCGCTCCCAATCGCGCTCCCCGGCCGGACCGCTGATCGAGCCATACAACGCCGCCACAATCGCGTCCATTCTGGACACATCCGCTGGGCGCGCTACCGTTGGCGCCGCGGGAGCTGCAGGCGTCGCTGGCTTTTCTCCCTGGCCCCATACCACCGCCGGCGAGCAAACGAAAACAACCATAAGAGCAAACTTAAATCTCACGAATGTCTCCTTGCAGCATCTCTGACGACCATCAAGCCCAGAAGTTCTATCATTCCTCCACGCGTCTTCAAAGCACTTCATTTAGATTCTCATTGCCATGCGCCGTACCAAGCCGCTCACCATTCATAACCCTGGCTGAGGTGCGGTCGTTCAGGTAAGTCGTTTGATTATAGTTAGTTAAGCGGAATGAAGAGCAGTCTCAAAAAATGCTTGCAATTGCTATAGTGTTATAGTTAACTATAACAGTGATGTGACTCCCCACCTCGGGGAACTCTAGGAGAATCAAAATGCAATCTCTGCGTTTCATCTTCGCCGCCGTAGTTCTGATGTCTCTCTCAGCCGCCGCTTTCGCCCAATCCGACGCGCAAAAGTCCTTCGACAAACTCAAAGCTTTAGCCGGTACTTGGGACGGCCGCGTCACAACCAACCCGCCGCAACCCGATATGGGCGACGGAACTGCCTTGCAGATCTCCCTGCGTGTGACCTCCCGCGGAAACGCGCTGGTGCACGAAATGAAGGCAGCCGGAACACCGGACGATCCCACTCGTTACGACCATCCGGTCACCATGTTCTACCTGGATAACGATCACCTGCTCCTGACGCACTATTGCGACGCCGGCAATCGGCCTCGCATGATGGCCAGAACTTCGCCCGACGGAAAAACGGTGGAATTCGATTTTCTCGATGTCGCCGGCGGCACGCAATACGGGCACATGCACCACGTGGTCTTCACCCTCATCGACGCGAATCATCACACCGAGGACTGGACGTTTATCATGCCTGGCGACAAGCCAGTCAACGCCCACTTCGACCTGACGCGCACTAAATGACCCGAGGGTATCGCTCGTGAGAATGACCTGGAACCCATGATGGATCGTGAGTGGAATGACAGCCAGCCGATTTACCGCCAACTGCGCGATCGTGTCGTCGCCATGATTCTCGACGGCGTGCTCAAAGAAGGCGATCCGCTGCCTTCCGTGCGCACGGTCGCTGCCGAATATCGCGTCAATCCGCTCACGGTTCTCAAGGGCTATCAACAATTGGTCGATGAGCAACTCGTCGAAAGTAAACGCGGCCGCGGCATGTTTATCAACGCTGGTGCACGCGATCTCCTGCTTAGGGGCGAACGTCAAAAGTTTCTAACGGAAGAATGGCCCCGGGTCCACGCCACCATTCAGCGCCTCGGCCTGAATCCGCAAGAACTTTTCGATCCTTCTGTAACTCGTTCACCAACTCCAAATCCTGAAGAGGAGGAACGCTAAGCCATGGCATGCATAGAAGCACGTGGCCTCCGCAAAGCCTTCGGTACAACCGTCGCTGTCGACGGCATCGACTTGCGCGTTGAAGAAGGCCGCATACTCGGACTCATCGGTCCCAACGGCGCGGGCAAGAGCACCGCTCTGAACGCCATCCTCGGTCTCACTCAATATCAGGGAGAACTGAGAGTTCTCGGCCGCAACCCGTGGACCGAGCGCGAGCGGCTGATGTGCGATGTCTCCTTCATCGCCGACGTTGCTGTGCTGCCACGCTGGTTGCGCGTTTCGCAAGCCCTGGATTTCGTGGCTGGCGTCCATCCGCGATTCGATCGCGCAAAGGCGGAGGGTTTTCTTGCCAAAACCACCATCCACCGCACCAGTAAGGTCAGGGAATTGTCCAAGGGCATGGTGGCCCAGTTGCATCTAGCTCTTGTCATGGCGATTGACGCCAAATTGCTCGTCCTTGATGAGCCCACGCTTGGCCTGGACATCCTCTATCGCAAGCAGTTCTACGATTCATTGTTGAACGATTACTTCGATCGCAGCCGCACCATCGTCGTCACCACTCATCAGGTTGAAGAAATTCAGGACGTCCTCACCGACGTTATTTTCATCAATCGCGGCCGCATCATCCTCAACAGCAGCATGGAAGAATTCGAGTCGCGTTACGCGGAAGTGATGGTAAATCCCGACCGCGTTGCGACCGCCCGCGCACTCAAGCCGATTCACGAGCGCCAGGTGTTGGGCCGCAGCATCCTGCTGTTCGATCGCGTCGATCGCCAACAGCTCGCCGCGCTGGGGGAAGTGCGCACGCCCAGCCTCGCCGACCTTTTCGTTGCCGTAATCGGCAATCAAACCAACCAGGCACAAGGAGCGGCTTGATGAACACTCCCTCGAACGCCGTGCCCATCTCTCCATTCGACTCCCAAACAATCGCGCCCGTAGCTCTGTCAGCCACGCGGCCCTTCTATTGGTCCGTGCGCCGCGAACTGTGGGAAAACCGCGCAATCTATCTCGCGCCTCTAGCTGTCGCTGCCGTCACGCTGCTCGGCTCTTTGATCAGCCTTATTTATCTGCCGCGTAGCGTGCGTGAAGTCGAGGCGATGGACCCGGCGCATCAGCCCGCAATGCTCGCCCATCCGTCCGCTCACATTGCCATGCTGCTTCTCCTCACCTCGATCGTCGTGGGGATCTTCTACTGTCTCGACGCCCTGCACAGCGAACGCCGCGACCGCAGCATCCTCTTCTGGAAGTCGCTGCCGATCTCTGATCGCACGACTGTGCTCTCAAAAGCTTGTATTCCACTGGTGGTTTTGCCGCTCATCATTTTTGCAATCATCATCGTTCTTCAATGGATTCTGTTTTGGTTGAGCATGTTGGTTCTACTGGCAACCGGTGCGGGCGCCTCAACATTGTGGAAGCAATTGCCGCTCTTCCAGATGCAATTGGTGCTGCTATACGGCCTCACTGTCATCGCGCTATGGCACGCGCCCATCTACGCCTGGCTGCTCCTGGTCTCCGGCTGGGCGCGCCGCGCCACATTTTTGTGGGCCGTGCTTCCATTGGTGGCCATCGGCGTTTTCGAAAAAATTGCCTTTCGCACTTCGTATTTCGGCTCCCTGATAAAAGACCGCCTGTTTGGCTTCGCGTGGCACGCTTTCGCCATCAGTGCCCCAAGTACCGGCATGCGTGGCCCGCACGTTACTCCGGCGGTTGATCCGCACTTCATTCCACTAACGCTGCTCACCCCCGGCAAATTCCTCAGCACCCCTGGCCTGTGGCTCGGACTGATTGTCGCCGCCGCGTTCCTCGCCGCCGCGGTTCGCCTCCGTCACAACCGCGAACCGATCTGATTCAGCAGTTAAACGCGCGGTGATTTCCACCGCCGGCGCTTTGATATTGAGGAGGACGCAATGATTCGAGAGCGAACGCTAAAAGGCGTCTTGGTGTTAGCAGGACTGCTCTTTTTAGCCGGATTTTATCCATTGACGCAAATGAACAACCCGGAACTCGCGTGCGAGCAAATGCTCGGCAGCGTCTATGGCACACTGGGAATTTTCCTGCTGCTCGCGGCACGTAATCCGTCCGCGCATCGCAGCCTGATCGCCTTCACGGCATGGTCCAGCCTCGTTCACGGCTCCGTTATGGCCGTGCAGGCCTTCCGCCATCTGATCCCGCGCGAGGATCTGCTGCGCGCCGTCGTTCCGATTCTCGTCATCGGTCTCGCACTCATCGCGCTCGCGCCCGCAAAGCCGAGGCTCGCAGAAGGGGCCATTCATAACCCCTAATGCCCATCGCCAGCTGGCATCCTGAGAGCTGTGATTTTTTACCGGGGTGCCCCACAGGCCGCCTCTGCATGTGGGCTCTTGGCCGCGTAGCGCCGCGCCTTCAGGCCGGCATCTTGGGTCATCCGTTGTAGGCCCACCTTCCGAGGCGGGCCGTTTCTCTTTCTATTTCACAAAGACCATCTACTCGCATGAGCGGTCATGGAACAAACGCTATCATCCTGAGGAGCGCCGATCCGCACCCAGAAATTCCAATTTGCCCAGCTCTTGTCTAGAAATGCTTGTGCCCGGTCGATGACACTCGCGGCGGCGGCGAAGCAATGCGCGCGGATCCAAGTGGCACCTTCAACCATGCAGAAACGGAAGCCACGACCCTGCGATATCGAGGCATGCGCGCTTTTCCGAACGGCTGCCCCAGCCAAGTCGTGCAATGCCCCAAAAACTGCCGCCCATCCCTCACAAAAGATCTACCCACTTCCCGCCAGTAAACCAGAAAACTCTCCGTTACCACTTTCCGTACAACCACCGGTGCCGCCGCCTTAAGAACGAGGGTGGGTACTTCGTTCACTGGCGCCTTCACTGCAATATTCTCGGCCACAACCTGTGCTTCCGGTATTGCCTGCGTTGCTTCTTCCAACTCCAACTCCCGCGGCCGCGCCACCGCGGAAACGTTAAGCTTAGGGAAGGGAATTAGCCGGCAAAATGTGTCCGACCGGAACGCCTCCGCCGGCACACCCGCATCTCCCGCCAGATCGAACTGCCGCGCCACCCGCAAAACGTCACTGCTCGCGATCGAATCCCGCCGGTCGGCATACGCCGCCAGCAGCGAATGCTCGCACAACAAATGAATCACGCGCGGCACGCCTTTCGAATACCGAAAAACTTCTTCAACCGTCTCCCGCGGGAATAAGCCCGAACCCTCCACCCCTGCGCCCGCCAGCCGCGTCCCGATATATCCGGCCGTTTCTTCCAACGACAGCGCCGGCAACCTGCAGTGGCACATCACTCGCTGCCGCAATTGCGCCAGCTTCCGCCACTTCAGCTTTTCCTCCAGTTGCGGCTGCCCCGCCAACACCAATTGCACCAGCTTCACGCCCGGAATCTCCAGATTCAGCAGCATCCGCAGTTCGTCCAGCGCTCGGCTAGTCAGGGCCTGCGCTTCATCAATAATAATCACCGGGCAATCGCCCGCCGCGTTTCGCGCCACCAGCCATTCCTTCAACGCCACCAGCAAATCGCTCTTGTGATTCGACGAGCATTGAACGCCAAAATCGCGCAGGATCAGCCGCAACAAGTCCGTCGACGGCACCAGCGTGTGAAACACATACGATGTCGAGTAGTTATGCTGGTTCAGCCATTCCAGCAAATAGTGCAGGATCGTCGTCTTGCCGGTTCCCGGTTCGCCCGTCAGAACCATCATTCCTTGTCGCGATTCAATTCCAAACACCAGTTGCGACAGCGCTTCATCGTGCGCGGCAGTTGAATAAAATCCATGGGGATTCGGTGAAACGTGAAATGGATTTCCTTGCAGCCCGAAATGACCAAAAAACTCTTCGTACATAGACGCTCAATCACCGCACCAGGGTCTCTGCGATCTTCGCGGAGTGCGGTGATTCTACGGGAAGGCCTATGCAGTGGCAATCGAAAGATACAGGTATGCTCGTACTAAGGAAGTCCTACTTGTACTAGCCGTGCTATGAGTCAGTCGATTCCTTGTATCTTCAATCCCACAAGTTGATCGATGCTCAAATTCTGCATTCCCCGCGATTTCAGCCCCGAAATGTACTCCGGCGTCACGCCATGAATCCGCATCGCGATCAACTGGTCCGGCTCCGGGTGCTTGTAGCCCAGCGACTGCACCTTCTCAATAAAGTCCGGCGAAACGCCATGAATCCTGAAAGCGATCAGCTTTTGCAGCTCCACGTGATCGTAGCCTTCCTGCTGCAGTTGCTGGATGAACTCCGGCGTCGCTCCGTGAATCCGCATGGCGATTAGTTCATCCTCGTCCGGCTGGTATCCGGCGTTATGCAAAAACCGCACCATCTCCGCCGTCACTCCATGAATCCGAAAGGCCACCAGCTTGTCGCAATCCGTAGCCGCGATCCCCGCATCCCTCAACTCCCGGATATATTGGGAGTTCACATTGAATATCCGGAACGCGATGAGCTTGTCCGTATCCAGCCCTTTCAGGTGCTCGCCCTTCATCTCTCTCGCAAAGTTCAAACTAACGTCCAGCACCGCCATCGAAAATTGCTTCTCCTCATCAATCCCCGTAAATCCCAGCACGTTCATCTCAGACGCATACTTCGAATCCGCCACGAAGTGAAATATTCCCGCGCCTTCGTGGCTATTCAAATAGCCTTCGCAGTCCAGCCTTCCAGCATCCCGCGTAATCGTAAACTTCACTTCCTGCTTGCCGGACTTCGTTGTATCTAGGCCCACAAACACGCTCACCGGCCATGCCGACGAATGCGTCGACGAATTTCCATGCTGGTGGTGAATCAGCGCGAATTCCAGCTTGCCTGGTTCGTCGCTTCGCTCAATCGTCCAGGATCCGCTGAAGTCCTCCGCCGCGCGAACCGCCCAACCAGCCAGAAGGGTGCAGACCACAAGTATGTAAGCGAGTATTCCATCGCGCCGGTTCATGATGTCCCTCCTTATTTCTCGGCGTCGAACACGCCGGTCTCTTTCAGTGCGATCAATTTGTCCAGCGTCAGGTCCTTAAATCCGTGGCTCTTCACCTTCGCGATGAACTCCGGCGTCACCCCTTGCACTTTCGCGCCGATCGCATCGTCCACGTCCACCTTGAACCCAGCCGACTGCAGGTCCTTCAGGTACGCCGGCGTCACCCCTTGCACCTTCATTCCGATCAATTCATCCGTGCTCGGGTGAAAGCCCATATCGTTGAAGCCCTTCACGTATTCCGGCGTCACTCCCTGCACTTTCATTCCGATCAATTCGTCGGAATCCACCTTCAATCCTAGTCCGCGCATCTCTCGCACGTACTCGGGCGTAATCCCTTGCACTTTCATACCGATTATGTCGTCGCTGTCGGTTTTCAATCCCATATCGTGCATCTGTTTGACGTACTCCGGTGTTACCCCTTGCACCTTCATCCCGATGATGTCGTCCGCATCGGTTTTCAATCCAAGGTCATGCATCTCCTTCACGTATTCCGGCGTTACGCCTTGCACTTTCATCCCGATCGCATCATCCGCGTCCAGGTTCTTCCCCGTGGCCGCGCTCATCTCCTTGATGTATTCGCCGGTGATGCCTTGCACCTTCAGTCCGATGATCGCGTCCACATCAATCTTTCCGTCGCTGGACTTGATGTATGGCTTCATCGACCGGATGTAGTCCGCCGTCACTCCCTGCACCTTCAAGCTGATCAGGTCGTCCGCCGAAAGATCGGTCAGACCCGCCGCGCTCATGGAATCGATGTAACTTTGCTTCGGCGAATTTGCGCTGCCCTGTGCCACAGGCGCTGCTTCACCGGCCTTCTCTTGGGAAAAAGTAACGCCCATCGACTCTGCCCAAGAGCGAGCGATCGCCACGCCGTAGCCGTGCGCCATTCCTGAACCAAACGAAAACGACCACGAGAAACGCGGCGCCGCCTTGGGAATCGCAACCGCATACGGTGCGGCCGTAGCCACGGATGCGGGATTGGCGACCGCCGCAGGCTTGGCCAACGGCGCGGAAGCCACAACCGGCGCAGCATTCGTGGCGCCAGTTTGGGTACTTTCTTGCGCTTCAGGTATCACCGGCACATGCCCGCGATACTCTTCGCCCCCTGCCACCATCGCGTCCGTCTCAGTTGCACGAGCCGGAGCGGGCGTCTGCGCCTGTACTTGGTGCACGCTTCCCACCAGCGCGCTTCCTGCCAGGAGCGCTGCCGATAAACACAGAACACCCGCCGATAAATTTGCGCCCCGCAAACTCTCTGCCTTGTTGTTCGCTCCCAGCAGCCGCGCAATGCGTTCCACCAGCGGGTTGCGGTTTGCCGCCATCGCCAGTTGCGGCGCGGATTTGCTTTCCGCCATCCGTGTCAGCGCGTGCGCATAAGTCACCGGGCTTCCGCACAACGCCACCGCCGCGTCGTCGCAGCAATGTTCGCGCTCCGCTCGCACGCGGCTGCCCAGCCACCAGACCGCCGGGTGATAGAACAGCAATGTTTCCACGCCCACCTGAAACAAATTGACCAGCGTATCGTAGCGCCGGATGTGCGCCAGTTCGTGCGCAATCACCGCTTCCAGTTGCGCCGTTGTCAGTCCGCTCAGCGCGCTCACCGGCAAAAGCACCACGGGACGAATCCAACCCGCCACGGCAGGCGCATCCAGTCGCAGGCTTTCGCAATACCGTATCGCACGCGTCAGCCCCATCCGCTCCTGCAATCCCACGCAAATCTCCAACACGCCTTCCGAAAGCGGGATCGTTTCCTTCCGCCGCAGCCGTTCCACCAGCAGAATTCCTCCCGCCGAGCGCAGGCTCAGCAGCACCACTCCCGCAAACCACAGCTCCACCAGCCACAACGAATACGGCGGAACGCTTTCCTGCCGCTTCATGGAACTTTTCGCCGGAGCCCAAACAGATACGGAAGTCGGCGCAGCATCATTCGCCGCAAGACGAATCATCACCGATGGTGCGGCGCTCTGCTCCTGTGCACGAAACACCAGAAAAGTTCCCGCTGGCGCGGCAATCATCAGACCCAAAGTCGTAACGCCAACGGCGTAACGCGCCCCCGCGCTCCGGCACAATGCCATCACCACATACGCAAGCGCGGCCAACGCCGCCCCTTGCCACAGAAAATGCAGCAGCGAAAGCGCCAGCAGTCGCAGCGTCGCAGGAGATAGCCATTCCATCGGAAGCGTCATCGCATTTTCCTTTCGTGCTCGTTCAGCAGTCGGCGCATTTCGTCAATCTCTTCCTTCGAAGCCTTTTGCCCGGCCAGCGCGTGCATCATCAGTTCGCTCGCCGAACCGTCGAACACGCGCTGAAGCACGTCCAGCGCCAGGTCTCGCTTGGTCTTTTCTTCCGGCTGCACTGCTTCATATACGTGCGCGCGCTGCTCCTCGTTCCGCCGCACCGTGCCTTTCGCGGTCATTATCTGCATCAGCTTTAAGACGCTGGTGTAGCCCATTGGTCTTTTCTCATTAAGCGTTTGGTGCACCTCGCGTACCGTCGAGGGCCCCCGCTCCCACAGCACATGCAGAATTTCCAGCTCAGAGGAAGTAGGTCTTCGGTTTGCCGTTGTAGCCATGCCCAGAAACTACTACGAAGACATTCGTACTGTCAACGAAAATCTTCGTACTTCCTCCTTTTCGTGCTTGAGGGGGCCCGAGCCTCTTCTTTCTTTAGGGGGTCGGAGATTCATCTCCGACATACCGACCTAGCAAGACCGGGCTTCAGCCCCTGAGGAATCCGTTCGGATTGAACACCAAACAAAATGGGGCAGAATTTTGAGTCGGCAACCAGAACAGCTTGCCGTTGTAAAAGGGAGAAACGCCGCTATTTCTTCTTCCAAGACTTAAGACTTGAGACCTAAAACTTAAAACTAAAATCACTGCGTCACCAAATCCTTCGCTCTCGGCTTCACGTGCACCGCCGCCAAACTCGCCGCATCCCACCCGCCGCCCAACGCCTTCACCAGCAGCACCGATGTCACCAGCCGCTGTCCCTGAATAATCGCCGCTTCCTGTTCATTGCTAAGCAAGTTCTGCTGCGCGCTCACCACATCCAGATAGTTCACCAGCCCGCCCACATAGCGCGCCGTGGCGATGTCCAGCTGGCGTCTCGCGGAGTCCACCGCGTCCGCCTGCGACTGCCGCGCCGACGCCAGCACTTCCAGTCCCGTAATATTGTCTTGCACTTCCCGAAACGCGTTCAAAACCGTGTCTCGATAATTCGCCACCGTCGCATCATAGCCCGCTTGCTGGTATTGCACCTGCGCATGCAACGCCCCGCCGGAAAAAATGTCCTGGGCCACATTCGCGCCCAAAGCCCAAAAGCCGCTTTCCGCGTTCAGCAGTTGCGAGATATTCTGCGAGTTCCATCCTCCCTGTCCGTATAGCACCAGCGAAGGATAATAGGCCGCCTTCGCGATTCCGATCTGCGCATTGGCAATGGCCATTTGCCGCTCGGTCTCCGCGATGTCCGGCCGTCGTTCCAGCAAATCGGACGGAATGGTCGTGTCGATATTCGGCGGCTCTGCCGCCAGTTCGCGCGCAGCTAAATGGAAATCGGGAGCCGGTTTGCCCACCAGCACCGCGATCGCGTCTTCAAACTGTTTCCGTTGCTGTTGCAGCAGCGTCGCCTGCGTGCGCGTTGTGTTCAGCAGCGTTTCTTCCTGCGCCACGTCGAGACCGGACGCAATGCCGCCGGAATGCCGGGACTTTACCAGGTCCAATCCCTTTTGCAGCGTTTCCACCGTGCGGTTCAGGATGCCAATTTCCGAATCCAGTTCCCTCAGAGTGAAGTAATCCGCGGCCAACTCCGCCGTCAACACCAGCCGCACATTTTCCAGGTCCGCGGCGTTTGCCTGATACGCCGCCTGCGCCGCCTCGATCGTCCGCCGCCTCTGCCCGAACAAATCCACTTCATAGCTGACCGTGAACGGCAAATTAAAGTTGCCTTGTGTCACCGGACCAGTCACCGGGATATTTGATCCGGTCGCCCGCGTTCCGGAATACCGCTCGCCACTTGCCTGTGGCCCAACCCCGACCGTCGGAAACAGCGTGGCGTTCTGTACCGCCGCTGACGCTCGCGCCTGATTGAAGTGCGCAACCGCCACTTGCAGCGTCTGATTCGCGGCCAACAAATCCGTTTCCAGCCCATCCAGCTCGTCGTCATGAAACAGCGTCCACCACGTCGTCTTCGGCACCGCATCCTTGGGTTGTGCTTGCCGCCACGGCTCCGCAACCTGCCAGTTCGCCGCCACCGGCGCCGTCGGACGCTTGTAGTTCGGCCCCACCGTGCATCCCGCGCACCCGAGCAGCGCCGTCAGCCCGCACAGCGTTGCTTTCCCGCGGCTCATGAAAAGGGAACGAACAGTCATCAGGGATTTTTCCCCGGTACGGTGGTCGCTTTCGGTGTCACAGGAATGGGTGTAGTCGCCTTGTTTGCCGCGGGCGCCGGTGTGAGCGGGTTGTTCACTTCTTTCACGTGTACTTCTTCTCCGTTTTCGATGGAATCGGGCGGATTCAACACGATCCAGTCGTCGGATTTCAGCCCCGTTAACACCTCAAGCGATGTTCCGTAGTCGCGCCCAATGTCCAGCGCCTGCAACCGCACGCGATGATTGCTGTCGATCACCACCGCCCGCAGTCCTTCCGAGCGGAACAGCAGCGCGTTCACCGGAACTTGCAGCCGCTCGCTCTGCACATGAATCTGCAGGTGCACTTGCGCATAGCCGCCCGGCAGCAACAGCCCGCTCTTGTTCGGCACGTCCACTTCCGTCAACAACGTCCGCGTGGCCAAGTCGATCGCTTCCGCCGTCCGCACAACTTCGCCCTGGAATTTCTCTCCCGGATATTGCGCCAGCTCGATGAACGCGCCCAATCTCGTGTGAATAGCAGGCGCATACGCTTCCGGCACGTTCACGTACAAACGAATCGGATCAGTCTGTGCCAGATAGAACAATTGCTGCGACGTCCCGCCATTCCCCGCATTAATCAACGTTCCAATATCCACATTCCTCTGCGTGATCACTCCGCTGAACGGCGCGTACACTTGTTGGAACGATTTCAATTCCTGCAGCCGCCGCACATTCGCTTCCGAAGATTGCACGATGGCCCGCTTCGCCGCCAGATCGCCCGTGGCGTTATCCACTTCCTGCTTCGATACGCCGTCGCTCTTCAACAGGTCGCTGTAACGCGCTTCCGTGATTTGCGACAAATGTTCATTGGCCTGCGCCGTCACCAGGTCTGCCTTCGCCTGCATTAACTGCTGGTCCACTTCCGGCGTGTCTATATCCGCCAGCAACTCTCCTTTTGTCACTCGGCTGCCGATATCGTGATACCACTTCCTCAAATATCCGTTCGTCCGCGCGTAAATCGGCGACTCCACATACGCCTGCAGCGTCCCCGGCAGCACCAGATCCTCCGCCGTGCCCTGCGACATCGGGTGAATCACCGCCACCGTTGGTACCGCCTGCGTTTCCGTATCTTTCGCCAGCGCCTGGAACTGCGACCGCCGCTGGAACATCACCACCGCTCCCACCAACACCAGTACCGCCACGATCACGAAAAATATGAAAAACAGCGAGCTTTTCTTCGTCGGCTTCCCGCCGCTATCGTGTCCTACGGAGTTTGAAACCTCACTCATAATTAGCTGCCTCAGTTACCTCTCTATCGCCTTCCTCATGCCTGCGCTGGCCGCTCCTCCATGCTCCGCTGACGCTTGCGCTCCAGCCTTCCATGAATGATCGAAAACACGCACGGTACAAAGAACAACGTCGCCACCGTCGCAAACAGCAATCCGCCGATCACCGCGCGTCCCAGCGGAGCGTTCTGCTCGCCGCCTTCTCCCAGTCCAATCGCCATCGGCACCATGCCAATGATCATCGCCAGCGCCGTCATTATCACCGGGCGTATCCGGACGAATCCCGCTTCCAATGCCGCATCCGCCGCGCTCTTTCCTTCATTCAACTGTTCCCGCGCAAACGACACCATCAAAATACTGTTCGCCGTCGCCACGCCCATGCACATAATCGCACCTGTCAACGACGGCACATTCAGCGTCGTGCGCGTGAACAGCAGCATCCAGCAGATCCCTGCCAGCGCTCCGGGAAGCGCTGTGATGATAATGAACGGGTCCAGCCACGATTGGAAGTTCACCACGATCAAAAGGTAAGCCAGCACGATCGCGCCGATCAGCCCCACGCCGAGTCCGACGAACGACGTGTTCATCGTCAAAACCTGGCCCTTGATGAAAATGCGGCTGCCCCGTGGCAATTCTTTCTGGATATCCGCCACTCGCTTGGTAACTTCTGTCGCCACCGACCCCAAGTCCCGTCCGGAAACCGACGCGTACACATTGATCATTGGCTGCACGTTGTAATGTGAAATCGACGCCGGCCGCGCCTCCGTCGTTGTGGTCACCAGGTTCCCCAGAATTTGCGGTGTCACCCCTGCCACCTTCGACGAAATCGGAGTATTCTGCAGTGCCTGGTAATTATCGATGCGGTATTGCGGCGTCTGCACTGCCACGCTGTAGCTCACGCCATTCTTGGGATCGAGCCAGAAATTCGGCGCGGTCTGAAAGCTCGACGAAAGCGAAATCAGCACGTTCTGTGCCACATCCACTGCCTGCATTCCTACGTATTGCGCGCGCGTGCGATTGATATCCAGGTACAGCGTGGGCGAATCAAACGCCTGTTGCACGTGTACATCGACTGCCCCGGGAATATGTTTGATTTGATCTTCCAGTTTCAGCGCTTCCCGGAAGTTGCCTATCTGGTTCGTTCCGATGATTTGGATGTCGATCGGTGCCGGTGTGCCGAAATTCAGAATTTGCGTGACGATGTCCGCGGGCTGAAAGAAAAATTGCACGCCGGGAAAATCGCCCGGCAGTTTATGCCGCAACTCATCCACATACGCGCTCGTCGGTTTTCCCCGCTCTTGCTTCAACTGCACCAGAATTTCCCCGTCCGCCGTTCCAATCGTTCCGGAATTGCTGTAAGTCAGGTTGATACTCGAATACGGCAGCCCGATATTGTCGAGCACCGTCAGCAAATCCTTTTCCGAGATCGTTTGCCGGATCACTTTGTTGATCTGGTCCGCCAGTTTCGCGCTCTCTTCGATTCGCAATCCCGTCCGCGCTCGCATGTGCAGCCGGATTTGCCCGGCGTCCACATACGGAAAGAAATCGCGCCCCAGAAAAAAGCTCCATCCCGACGAAAGCAGGCAAAATCCAAGGAAACATATGGAGAACAGCCGCGAATGCTCCAACGCCGTGCTCAGCGCATTCCGGTACCCATCGCGAAACCGCTCGAACGCTCTCTCAAACCCTTGTTGATACCGCCGGAAGAATCCCATCTTCTCCCCAACGTGTTCGTCCGCGTGATATTCATCCTCCGAACTCAACAGGTACATCGCCATCGTCGGCACAATGGTTCGAGACCACATGTACGACGCCAGCATCGCAAAAATCACCGCTTCCGCCAGCGGCACGAACAAATATTTCGCCACACCCGACAGGAAAAACATCGGAATAAACACGATGCAAATACATAGCGTCGACACAAACGCGGGCACCGCAATCTGCTGCGCGCCATCCAGAATCGCCTGCACGGTTTCCTTGCCCATCGCCAGGTTGCGGTTGATGTTTTCGATTTCCACCGTCGCGTCGTCCACCAGGATTCCCACCGCCAGCGCCAGCCCTCCCAGCGTCATGATGTTGATGGTTTCTCCCAGTGCGCTCAGGCATAGGATGCTCACCAGGATAGAAAGTGGGATGGAGATAGCGATGATCAGCGTGCTCTTCCAGTTTCCCAGGAACAGCAGGATCATCACCGCCGTCAGGCACGCTGCGATCAATGCTTCCCGCAACACGCCTTGAATTGCCGCCCTCACGAACAGCGATTGATCGAAAAATGTCGTAACCTTCAATCCTTCCGGCCGCGTAGGCTCAAAATCCTTCAGCGTCTGTTTCACCCGGTCCACGATCGACAGCGTCGAGGCGCTGCCGGTTTTGTACACGCTCATCAGCACGCCGCGTTGCCCGTTTGCCAGCACCACGTTGGTCTGCGGCGAAAAACCGTCGCGCACGTGCGCAACTTCGCGCAAATAAATCGTCGATCCGTTTACCGTCTTCACCGGCAGGTCGTTCAGCTGCGCCACCGTTTTCGGGCTGGCGTTCATTTCCACGTTGTATTCCAGCGCACCCATTTTCGCTGTGCCCGTCGGCAAAATCAGGTTCTGCGCATTCACCGCATTTACGATATCCACCGGTGAAAGCCCCTTGGCCTGCAATGCCTCCGGGTCAATATCCACCGAAATCAGTCGCGGTTTTCCGCCGTATGGATAAGGCATCGCTGCGCCCTGCACCGTCGCCAGTTGCGTTCGGATAAAGTTGTTCCCGTAATCGAACAGCGCCTGCTCGCTCAGGCGGTCGCTGGTCAGCCCGATCTGCAACACCGGAACCGTCGATGCCGAATAAATGATCACCAGTGGCGGAGTCGTCCCGGGCGGCAAGCTCCGCAAGAATGTCTGCGAAATCGCTGTAACTTGCGCCAGCGCCGTCGGGATATTTGCGTTTGGTTGGAAGTAAATCTTGATGACCGCAATCCCGTTCAGCGATTGCGATTCGATGTGTTCCACATCGTTGACCAGCGTGGTGATCCCGCGTTCCACGTTGCTCGTGATGCGCTGTTCCATTTCCTGCGGTTGCAGGCCGGTATACGTCCAATCCAGCGCGATCACCGGTATATTAATGACCGGGAAAATATCCGTCGGCGTGCGCGGCACTACCACGAACGTCAGCAGGACGATCACCAGTGCCATTACGATGAACGTATATGGCCTGGAAAGTGCTAATCGGACAATCCACATAGGAACCGAAGATTACCTTGTATACGGATAGCGTGGGGCCGGACAGGCCTTCAGTATGCCCCTTTTCTTCCGAATTTTAGGTTCCCATATTAGACTACGAAACTCGCCGATTTAGGTACACCACTACCAAATTTTTGCTCTTCCTATTCATCTAAGGACTCCAAATTGGATCACTTCGCAAATGCTCGTATTGCATAATCTTCTGGGTGCCCCACTCTCGGTGTGTGAGGGGTGGGACTTGGGTTGTCTGCAGTGTAGCGCCGTGCCTTCAGGCCGGCATCTTGGGTTTCCAAATCCCTCCCAAAAAATCCACCCCATTCCGAACGAAGTCCGCGAAATGGGGAGCGCCTCTTCGCTCCCCGCGTCTTGCGTCAACTTCTGGGTTTGGTAGCGCTGGCTTTATGCCAGCTCTTGGGTTCCGCATCCTCCTGGCAACTCCTTAGGGGGTCGTGTCAGCGCCGGTGCAAAAATCCCCATAGTGCCGGTTGAATTTTCCCCACCCCCTGATGTGGTACACCGTAGCCTACTCCGCATGGAGGAGGTTCCGAGACTTGTTAAGGGGGAAAGACGTGCAAGAACTAAAAGAACTGCAACGGCAAGGGATGAGCATCCAGGCGATCAGCAAGCTGACCGGCTGGGATCGCAAGACGATTCGAAAGTATATGCAAGCGGCGGGGGTGGCACCGGAGTACGGGCCGCGTACACCGCAACCAAGTAAGCTCGATGCGTTTAAGCCGTACTTGGAGGAGCGTCTGCGTGCTGGGGTGTGGAACGCGCGGGTGCTGCTGCGCGAACTGCGTGAACGGAACTACACGGGGAGCTACACGATTCTGACGGACTGGTTGCGGCCGCAACGCAGGTCGGCACGAGTGGTGGCGGTGCGGCGCTTCGAGACAGCTCCGGGCAAGCAGGCGCAGGTGGATTGGGGACATCTGGGCACGCTGGAGATGGCCGGGCAGGAGCAGAAGCTGCACGGATTCACCTTCACGTTGGGTTACAGCCGAAGAATGGTGGCGGAAGCAGCATTGGATCAAAAACTGGGCACGCTGCTGCGGCTGCACGAAGTGGCGTTCCAGCAGATCGGCGGAGTGCCGGAGGAGATTCTCTACGACCGCATGAAGACGGTGTGGCTGGGGACGGATGAACGAGGCGAGATCGTTTGGCACCCGGTGTTTAAGGACTTTGCGCACTACTGGGGCTTCACGCCGCGGCTGTGTCGGCCGTATCGGGCACAGACGAAAGGGAAAGTGGAAGCGGGCGTGAAGTATGTGCGGCGGAACTTTTTGTGTGGTTTGCAGGGGCGCGAGCCCAGCAGCCTGAGCGATCTGAACGCACAGTTG
The DNA here is from genome assembly GCA_963709705.1 of Candidatus Acidiferrales bacterium. Lineage (GTDB taxonomy): Bacteria > Acidobacteriota > Terriglobia > Acidiferrales > UBA7541 > Acidiferrum. The sequence continues at coordinate 1,134,149 of CAVPXU010000005.1, read as the reverse complement.
CGCGAGTGGGTTTGGGGAGTAGCGAACCAGCGGGTACACGGAACGACGCATGAGCAAGTGGCGGTGCGCTGGGATGTGGAGCAGTTCAGTTTACAGTCGCTGGCGGGGCAGCCGCCGTATCCATACGTGGATGGCGAACTGCGCAAAGTGGCGCGGGATGCCTACGTGGACTGGCAAGGTAGTCGGTATTCGGTGCCCTGGCAGTATGCGGGCCAGGAAGTGTGGGTGCAGGAGATCGCGGAGGAAGTGGATATCCGCACGGGCCGTGAGCGGATTGCCATGCACGGCAAGGCGCAACGGAAACACAGCGTGCTGACGTTCCCGCCACACCATCAGGGGATTCCGCTGGGAGCGCGAAGAGCGGAAAGCAAGATCCTGATTCATCTGCGGCAGAGCGCGCCGGTGGTGGAGAAGCGTTCGTTGGCAGCGTATGAGCGCGTGGCGAACGGAGGTGGGCGATGAACACTCCGATCGAGCGGTTACAGACGGCGCTGGAGGCGCTGGGATTGAAAGCGGTGCAAGCCCGGCTAGAGAACTTGCTGGAACAAGCGTCGAAGAAAGAGCCGAGCTATGCGGACTTTCTTGATGAGTTGCTGTGCTGCGAGGTGGAAGCACGAAGGACTCGGTACCTGCGTGCACGGCTGCAGCTGGCGCATTTCCCGTTCGTGAAAACCTTCGAGCAGTTCGATTTCGGCTTTCAGCCTTCGCTTGATGAGCGGCAGCTTCGAGAGTTGCGTTCGCTGCGGTTTATCCACGAAGCCAGCAACGTGATTTTTCTGGGGCCACCGGGCGTGGGGAAAACGCATTTGAGCGTGGCGCTGGCGGAAGAAGCGATCCGCTCGGGGATGGGAGCGTATTTCATCACCGCGCACGATCTGGCGGCGGACTTGGGGCGCGCGTATCGCGAAGGCCGGTTGGATCGGCGGATGCGCGTGTACCTGGCACCGAAAGTTCTGGTGATCGATGAAGTGGGCTATCTGCCGCTGGACGATCTGGGAGCCACGATTTTCTTCCAGTTGGTGAGCGCGCGATATGAACGTGGGAGCATCATCCTGACCTCGAACAAAAGCTACGGGGACTGGGGATCGATCTTCGGCGACTCAATCATCGCCACGGCGATCCTGGACCGACTGCTGCATCATTCGACGACCATCAACATTCGCGGCGAGAGCTACCGGCTGAAGGATCGCCGCAAGGCCGGCTTGGTGCCGCCTCGAGGGCAGGAAGGAGCGGAGGCCGCGGCTCGTTCCCTGGCCTCGGACTCCGTTGCGCCCAAAACGCGCCAAAAGACGGCGCTGGGCTCCACTCCGTCCGAGGCCAGGGAGGCCCATTCATGAAGTTCAGGGGTGGGGAATTTCCAACCGGTACAAAGGGGAATTTTCAACCGGAATTGACAGTCGGAGCTTCAGCTCCGACATTCACCATCGACGCAATATAAAGGACGCCCCTTTTGGAGTAGGGTTTGGGTGCTTGCTCAAACCATCCAGAAAGGAACGCCCTTTATGACTAGCAGCGTTAAATATATCGGCATGGACGTGCACAAGGAAAGTATTTCGATCGCGGTGATGAACTCGGTCGGCAAGGTGGTGATGGAATGCGTCATCGAAACGAAAGCCAGCGTGATTCTGCAGTTTATCGAGGGGCTGCGTGGCGATTTGCACGTCACGTTTGAGGAAGGAACCGCGGCTGCCTGGCTGTATGACCTGCTGAAACCGCACGTCGCGCGCTTGGTGGTGTGCAATCCACGCCGGAATGCATTGTTGAAGGTCGGCAACAAGAATGACCGCATCGACGCACGGAAATTGGCTGAACTGCTGCGCGGAAATCAGCTCCAGCCGGTCTATCACGGAGAGCACGGGCTGCGCACTCTGAAGGAGCTGGTGCGCAGTTATCTGACGGTCAGCAAAGACCTCGCGCGGGTCATGACCCGCGTGAAAGCGGTGTACCACAGTTGGGGCATTCCTTGTGCTGGCACACAGGTGTACTCGCGGTTGTATCGAGTAACGTGGCTCAGCAAGCTCGCCGAACCAGGTGCCCGTCTCCGGGCAGCGTTCTACTTTCAGCAACTCGATGCCCTGAGGGAGTTACGCCAGGAAGTACGGCAGGAGCTGTTGGCAGAAAGCAAGAAGCACCAGGTCTGGAAACGGCTCTGCCGGATTCCCTCGATCGGCCCGATCCGAGCATCCGTGGCGCTTGGCATTCTGCAGACTCCGCATCGTTTTCGCACCAAGCGGCAGTTATGGAGCCTGAGTGGTTTTGCGATCGAGACCCGCAGCAGTGCCGATCACCGCAATGTCAACGGCCAGCTGCGAAAGGTGAAGAAGCGAGTATCGGTTCGCGGCCTGAACCAGAACCACAATCACGATCTAAAGAACCTATTTAAGGGAGCGGCAGTGCTTGCCTCGACGAAGCCTGGCCCGTTCCAAGAGTTCTACGCAGCGTTATTGGCCAAGGGCATGAGGCCGGAGATGGCACGTCTAACCCTGGCGAGAAAGATTGCCACAGTTGTCTGGATTGTGTGGAAGAGAGGAGTAAACTTCGACGCCCAATATCTGAAACCACAAACAGTTTGAGTGTCTCTGATCGCGTCCGCTCCACCCTGGAGATCTTCTCTGGCGGTGCCGTGGAGTTCTCGAGACACTCAGGTTCGAGAGCGAGTCTCAACCGGTTTGCTAGGCGCAGCGCACCTCGGTCGCGCAGTCTCGCAGTCGACCCTAGGCCCTCTCGGATAACCTGAAAAAGCGATGGGCCACGAGTCCCAAATAGAACCATGGTCGCCAACTTGACCGTCGTTCTGCTTTGCTGGTTTCGGAACTGCCAGGCTTCGTTGCGAACAAGCAATGAAAACCGCTGAGATAGAAAATCCAAACCGCTGTGCAACAGAACATAGCAACCGAGACCATGGGGCGGCAGGTCAGAAGAGATCTTGCTCAATCAAGTGGGCTGTGAAGCAAGAAAAACGCCGGCCGTTGCAGTGGTGTTTTTTCTTGACTTCTCCCTTTATAGAGCAAACCGGGCTTCAGCCCCTGAGGAATCCGTAATCCGAGACCAGTGCAATAGCCGTCAAACCGCACAACTCCTAGAAGTCAGAAACCTACTTATGCGTCATCACAAACACTCCGTCCCACTCCGAAACCGGCTCCTCCGCCAAATACTCCTCGCACCTCTTCCGATAAACCTGCGCCGGCCCATCGCCCGCCCATCGTTCCGATATCCCCGCAAACATCCGTCGCGCCTCGCCCCACTTTCTCTCGCGATACAATTTCCGCGCTTCCTCAAACTCTGCCAACCGCTCTTGAGCATCCGCCAGCGTGCCCGCCTTTTCCAAATCCGAAACTCGCCCGAATAATTCGTAAATCGTCACGGGTTGCAACTTCCCCTTCACCCGGATCAGATCCAGTTCACGAAACAGAAATCCCGCATCCTTCGCCGCCTCATATGTCGACTCGTTCACGATAATATGCGTCCCGTATTCTTTGTTAAGTCCCTCCAACCGTGAAGACAGGTTCACCGTATCTCCTAGCGCCGTATATCCATAGCGCAGCGCCGATCCCATATTCCCCACGCTTGCCGCACCCGAATTCAATCCAATACCAATATCCAGCGTTGGTTTTCCCTCCGCCGCCCACTTCTTCTGCAACTCTCCTACGCGTTTCATCATTTCCATCGCCGCCGTGCACGCCTGCACCGGATGTCTTCCATCCTCAAAAGGAGCGCCCCAGAACGCCATCACCGCATCCCCGATGTATTTATCCAGCGTTCCGTCCGTATCGAACACGATCCGCGTCATATCGTACAAATACGAATTCAGAAACAACGCCAGTTCCTGCGCGTCCAACTTTTCCGAAATCGTCGTGAATCCCCGAATGTCGCTGAACATCACCGTGATTTCCGTCTTCCGCGGTTCCACCAGGTCCGGATTCACCAGCAATCGCCGGATCACTTCCGGGCTCAAATAATGTCCAAACGCGCTGCGCACTTTCCGTTTTTCTTTTTCCTCCACCAACGCCCGGTACAGCGAAACCGACATCACATTCGCCACCAGCGTTCCCGCGGGCACTGTGAAATTCAGCCACCATCCATGCAGAAACGCCAAGTACATCAGCGCGGTGAAGGGAATCAGCAATCCCAACCCGAACCAGATCCATCGCGGCGCGGCTAGCGCCAGCGCAAATCCCAACGGCAAGCCAAACAACACGATCAGCACCAGGTCCAGCACAACTTGATGCGCGTCTCGCACCAGAAATCCGCCATTCAGCATGTTGTCGATCACGTTCGCGTGCACTTCCATCCCCGGATAATCGATTCCCCCGTAAGGCGGCGTTCGCAAATCTCCGATTCCTGTCGCCGAAGCCCCTACCAGCACGATCTTGTCTTTGAACGTCCCTGGCGCAAACTTGTGCTGCACCACGTCCGCCAGCGAATAATAGGGATACGTTCCCCGCGGCCCACGATAATTGATCATCATCCGCCCCAGATAGTCCGGCCGCACCGTCAGCTTGTTGCCCAGTTGCAGCGTCGCAATCCCCGTCGGTCCGTAATTCACCGTGATCTGCTCGGTCTTCAGCCCCAGATATAACCGCAGCGTCTGCACTTCCAGCGAACCGTATAAATCGATATCGTCGGGATTGTTCGATCGCCCGAACGGCAGCACCAGCAGCGAGCGCCGCAGCACGCCATCCGCATCCGACGATATATTGAAAAACCCGATCGCCGTTTTTTCGTTGTTTTCCGGTGGCGCCAGCGCGGGAATATTCGCCACTGTTGCGTTGTACAGCGTCCCCTCCGCCTGATAGCCGTTCAGCAGCGCTTCAAAATCTTTCTTGCCGCTCGCCGGATCCAGCGGCACGCGATTCAGCGAGTACCACTGCACCATCTCCGCATACTTATCCAACACCGCTCCATCGATCCCGCGCACTTCCTGCGGCTCCAGAAAAAAATTCCCCAGCACCACCGGGCCAAACCGCCGCAGCGCCGCCGCAAACTGCGCGTCGGAATCAAACTCCTTCGCCAGCTCCGCCACCTGCGCTTCCACTTTCGCGTCCGGCGGCTTACCCGCCTGCTTATCCTGTTCCAGTTTGGCCAGCAGCGCCTGCACCGGCGCCGCCGTCATGTCCGGCTTATCAAATGTAATGTCGAATGCCGCAACCCTTGCCCCATCCTCATGCAGCGCGTCCAGCATTTCCCCGAAATATTTGCGAGAGAACGGCCACTTGCCCAGCACCTCCTGCGAACGCTGGTCGATGGACACAATCACGATCCGCGAATCCGGCAAGCTATACCGCGCCGGCCGGTAACGAAATCGCGTGTCCAGCGTGCTGTATTCAAATCGCTTCAGGAAGTCGAACAGCGGTGTGCTGCGGTCACCCAGAAATGTGAAGAAATAAATTCCCAGTGCGGCCAGCGTGATTCCCAGGCTGATGAAGAAAGATGCGCGATGCTGCCACCACTCGGAAAGCATGGTCCGCAGCCGGTAGGCACCTCCCCGCGAGCCTCCATGTAGGGCGGTGGCCATGAAAGGGCAGCGTTACTCCCGTACGATGAAGTTCATGCGAATCCCGCAAACCTCGATAAGGTCGCCGTCATTCAGCCGCACCGCCCCTTGGATCGGCGCGCCGTTCACGGTAGGGATCTTCGATCCAGTTCCCAGGTAATATCCATCGTCGCGTTGGTTGATTTGCGCTGCCACTTGCGGCTTGAACCATCCGCGAAGCCGCACCGTCGCCATCGGCGATTTTCCGATCACTGTCAGTTTGTTCGTCAGAACATATTCTTTTTGATCCACTCTGCCGTTGAGGACCACCAGCGTCGGCATCTTCATGCGGCCCGGCGAAAACTGCGACCGCTCGCCCATCGCTGCCGCTTGCTGCAGCATGTCCCGCCGCGCTTTCGTATCCAGCACCATGGTTTCGTTGATTTTTGGCGCCGCCGCTTTCCGTCCGGTGTCCCACGGGATCGCCGTATCCGCCGTCGCATCCACCTTGATGCTGTGCTTTCCGATCCAGATGGAATCCCCGTCATGCAGCATCGCGCGCTCCACGCGCAGATCATTCACAAACGTGCCATTCAAACTGTCCAGATCCTCCACCACCAGCCGGTTTCCTTCGTAATACACCCGCGCGTGATACGTCGACACCGCCAGGTTATCGATCGGAATGTCGTTGTCCGGTGAACGCCCGATCGATACCGGCCGGTTGCCGATCGGAACTTCTTTCACCACGTTGTTCTCGAACATCAGACTCAGTTTCGCCATAAGGCTTCCCTCCCTTGGAGGTTCTTAGTCTTTTTTCCCGGAGTCTCGGCGCAGCCACGAAAACCATCCCTTGGAATCGTCCTGCACGCGCACCACAATGACCGTCACGTTATCCAGGCCTCCCCGTTCGTTCGCCAGGTCCACCAGTTTTTGCGCCGCCGATCCCGGGTCCGTTTCTGCCTGCAGTTTCCCGGCGATTTCCGGCTCGCTCACCATCCGCGTCAATCCGTCGGAGCAGAACAGCAGTACGTCTCGCGGCATCAACTCCACTTCATCCACTTCCACATCCACTTCCGGATTCGCTCCCAGCGCTCGCAGCAACACGCTCTGCATCTCGCTCTCTTCCGCCTGCTGCGGCGTTAAAATCCCTCGTCGTACCTGCTCCGCAACCAGCGAATGATCGTTCGTCAGTTGCTGCAACGCTCCCGTCCTCAATAAATACGCCCGGCTATCTCCCACGTGCGCGATGCTCAGCTTGCTTCCGTTAAGCCAGCCCGTCGTCAGCGTCGCTCCCATTCCTCGCTGCTCCGGGTGCTTCTGCGCGGATTGGTAAATGTTAAAGTTGGCCTGGAATACCGCATTTTGCAGTATTTTCGTCTGCGGGCTCCAGTTGTCGCTGGCCGCTCCGTGCAATGTCACGCCGGAATCTTCCTTGGACGCGTCTGGATTGCTGCAGAACTTTTCCACCGTTTCCACGGCCATCGCGCTGGCCACTTCGCCATGGGCTTCGCCGCCCATTCCGTCCGACAATATGAATAAATTCATTGCTTCCAGAACCCGGAACGAGTCCTCGTTATTGGTGCGCACGCGCCCCACATCGCTCACACCACCGCTGACGATCTGCACAACGTCTCCTTCCAAGCTTTTCGTGAGCACACGCGCAACCCCTGGCGCGGACACTGGTCCCGACCTCGACTTCTTATCCACGCTAGCAGAGCCCTGTGTACTGTGAAAGGCTTTGCGCCCAAGTGATTAACCGCCTTCGGCGCAACTGACCAAAGGACCAGTCCGCAAGGATACCCGAAATCCAGCAATCTCCACTACCTTCCTCTAACTCCTTTCCCCTCTTCCTTCCGACTCCGATTCTTTCTTGACTTCCCTCCCTTTCTCTTTCATCATTCGCGCAATCTCTCTTGGGGAAGTCCCCGGAGAAGTCTCTTCTTGCCTCCTGCTCTCCGCCCGAAAGCACGTCGACCACGTGTGCCAGCCAGGTGGCCTGAATTACCTCCAGGCGAAAGGATCTCTCAAACATGAATCGTATTCGCAAGACCGTTTTCCTCGCTCTTGTCGCGGCCCTGATGCTCATCGCGGGTAACCTTACCCTTCGAGCTGCTTCCAAGCCTCAGGACGCTCAGTCCACAGACCAGAGCAGCGACAGCACCACCAAAGCCAAGAAAAAGAAGAAGACCACCACCTCCGACGACGCTTCCGCCGATTCCTCCGCGACAAAGACAAAGAAGTCCACCTCTAAGTCCAAGAAGACGGACGCCGACTCCACCGCTGCCGCTGACACTTCCTCCTCCACCACAAAGAAGTCTTCCAAGTCCAAGAAGGCGGACTCGGCTGCTGATTCTTCCACTGCTCCGGCCGATTCCTCCGCTTCCACCACCAAAAAGTCTTCCAAGTCCAAGAAAGCCGACACAGCCGCGGACGCTTCCACAGCTCCGGCGGACAACACCGCTTCCACGACCAAAAAGTCTTCCAAGTCCAAAAAGTCCACCACCGCGGACACTTCTGCTCCGACGGCCACCACCAACGCTGCACCCGCACCGGCAACCAAATCCACAACTCCTGCCGCCACCACCTCTGCGCCTGCGGCAAAGATCGCTACTCCGGCCGCAACCACAACTACACCGGCGCCGGCCACTCCATCGCCCGCTGCGACTCCGGCCAAATCCACAACCACAACTGCCAAAACCGCCGCGCCTGCTCAGCAAACTCCACCAGCCAACAGCAACGGCATGGTTTGGGTCAACACCGATTCCGGCGTTTACCACAAGCCTGGCACTCGCTATTACGGCAAGACCAAGCAGGGCAAATATATGACCGAGGCCGATGCCGTTAAAGCCGGCTATCGCGCCGCAGAAAAGAATTAGCTTTTACCCAATCCGTTGTTTCACCGCCCTACACCATTTCAAGGAGAACATCGCATGAAGAGAAATTCCGTACGCATGTTGCTTGTCGCTCTCGTCTTCATTCTCGGCGTCAGCGTTGCCGTTTCTCATCCACAAACCAGCACCGCCAGCAAACCGGCGGCTTCCGCTTCCGCCACCAATCTCCTGGATATCAACAGCGCCACCAAAGAACAGCTCGACGCCCTGCCGGGCATTGGTGCCGCCTACTCCCAAAAGATCATCGATAACCGGCCTTACGCCAAGAAGACCGACCTGGTGAAGAAAAAGGTCATTCCCCAGGCCACTTACAACAAGATCAAGGACCTGATCATTGCCAAACAGAAGTAAGGGCTAAGCAGCCAAACAGAAGCAACGTGTTTCGTTTTGCGGAGCGGTCATTCCAAAAAGGCCGCTCCTTCGATTCTTCGCAAGGAGGCTTTATGGGTTTGATGGATGAAGTTCTCGCAATGGCAGGTAGTTCCGGCGCGCAGCAATCCGAACACACTACCGCGATCACCGCGATCATGAGTTACATCAACAGTCCGCAAGTCGGCGGCATCGCCGGTTTGCAAAGCATGTTTCAGCAGGGCGGGCTCGGCCACGTCGTCAGTTCCTGGATCAGCTCCGGCCAGAACTTGCCCATTTCTCCGGATCAGCTCCAGAACGTCCTTCACAGCGGCGCGCTAACACAAGCCGCGCAACAAACCGGCATGAATCCGTCTCAGCTCACCTCCATGATGAGCAGCCTTCTCCCTCATCTCGTCGACAAGCTAACGCCAAATGGCCAGGTTCCCGACGCCAGCGCCCTACAGCAAATGCTGAAAGGCCTAGCCTCCGGCCAATCCGCCTAACCAAACATTTTTTCCAGGAAATTCCATGTAGCGCTGGCTTTCATGCCAGCGCTTTCTTTTTCCGGCGCCCCTACTTATCCCGCACAATCACTTCGCCGCGCCCCACCATCTGCTCGTTCAACCACAGCCGGTACTTATAACTCCCGCTCTTTGTCCCCGGTGCCACCGGCCCGCTCAGCAGCCGCATTCCCACTGGCGCCTGGAAAATATTCGACGCAAACGGGCAGCGGTTCGCATCGAACTCCACCTTCAAATTTCCCGCGTCCGAAATCCAGCTCACCGTATCGCCCGCATCCAGCACCACCGCCTGCGGGATTAATCCCACCAATACCGGTCGTTCCGCCATTCTCTCTCCTTCTCAGAGGCCGTAGCTTCAGAGTCTGCGTGAATACGTCAGGGCATGGCTTCAGCCATGCCGTAACCGCCGAAAAATCAGTGCGGCTTTAGCCGCTGAGGGCAATCCCCCCCAAGGAAATGCACTTCCGCCTCGCACGATAGCACATCCCCGCATTTCCTCCTATAACCCGCTTTTATAGAAACCCCCTCTCCCATACTCCTTGACCAATACCACCCCCAACCGTACACTTATCATGTGGTCCGTGGCACGGAGCCCGCTTCGACTCTTGCGCGCTACCACTTCATCACCATCTCCCGCGCAGGAGTTTTTCCGGAATGGCTTCAATCGCACGGCCCCTCTCTATCCCTTTGCCCAATGGCGCGCGCCTTCATCTCGTCTCTTCGCTCCCATTTGCCCTGATTCATCTCGCCGCGCTCGGCATCTTCTTCTATCCGTTCAAGTGGTATTACCCGGTCGTCTGTTTTCTCGCTTACGAAATACGCATGCTTTTCGTCACCGCCGGCTACCACCGTTATTTTTCCCACCGCTCTTTCAAGACCAGCCGCTGGTTCCAGTTCGTCATCGCTTGGATGGCCATGTCTTCCTCGCAAAAGGGTGTTCTCTGGTGGGCCGCTCATCACCGCCATCATCATCGCTATTCAGACCTCGAAGAGGATCTCCACTCGCCCACACTATTCGGTTTCTGGTGGTCTCACGTCGGCTGGATTCTCTCCGACCGCTACAACGAAACTCGCTTCGACTACATCGGCGACTTCGCCAAATTTCCCGAGCTTCGCTGGCTCAACAAATATCATCTCCTTCCGTCCACCGTTCTCGGTATCGCCATGTTCCTCATCGGCGGATTCCCGCTGCTCTTCTGGGGCTTCTTCCTCAGCACTGTTCTTCTCTGGCACGGCACCTTCACCATCAATTCGCTCTCGCACATTTTCGGCAAGCGTCGTTTCCCCACCACAGACACAAGCAAAAATAATTGGCTCCTCGCCCTCGTCACGCTCGGCGAAGGCTGGCACAACAACCATCATTACTATATGGCCAGCGCCCGTCAGGGCTTCTATTGGTGGGAAATCGACATCACCTACTACGCGCTGAAAATCCTCTCCTGGTTCCGCTTAGTCCGCGAACTCCGCCGCGTCCCAGAAAAAGTCCTGGCCGAAGGCCAAGCCCTAGACGCCAACGCGTAAATCCCATGTAGTGGCCGGTCTTTAGACCGGTCTCTTGGGGTCTCCTTGGGGTCTCTTTCGCAGCACAGGCACTCCTGCCTGTGTTCTTGGGGTTCTCCAACTCTTTCTACCTTCGGTCAGCTCTTTAGGGGGTCGGAGCCTCAGCTCCGACATTAAGCACGACGTGAACCGGCTTTAGCCGCTGAGGGCACTCTTTCTTAGCTCTTTAACCTGTCCGGCCGCATCCTCCCATCAATGCGCCTCCGCGCCCCGCTCCTTCATCGCAAACCGCAACAATTCCGAATTCGTCTTCATCCCAAATTCCCGCATGATCCGATACTTGTGAAACGCCACCGTCCGCGTCGCCACATGCAAAATGCCCGCCGCTTCTTTCATCGTGCAGCCGCGCCCCAGCAATTGCAGCACTTCCCGCTGCCGCTGCGTCAATTCCCGTCTCGCTTTTTTCCCCACCGCTGCGAACCGCGCTTCCGTCAACGCCTTCTCCAGCGCCGGCGTCACATATTTATTCCCGCGCAGCACCGTCCGTATCGCTTTCGCCAGCTCCGGCCCCATCGACCGCTTCAGCACATAGCCCGACGCCCAGCTTTTCAGCGCGTCATCCGCCGTCTTCCCGCTGTCGTTCACCGTCACCACCACGATCTTGATCAGCGGATGCGCCGCCTTCAATTCCGGTCCCACGTCCAGCCCGCCCACTCCCGGCATATACAAATCCAGCAGCACCACATCCGGCTTCGCCGCCCGCGCCATCCGCAGCAGCATTTCGCCGTCGCCCGCCGTTCCCACCACTTCAAATTCCGGCTCCAGCAATTTTGTGAACGCCTCCGCCACCAGCGCATGATCCTCCACCAGCAATATCCGTGCCTTCCCCAATCGATCCTCCCCCGCCCCCATCCTCATAACCGCCCCCACAACTCCCAATCCTGCACGCCAAAGCATATCAGACCAATCCGCGCACCTGTAGGGTAACGCAACTCATCGAGTGGCCGATATTCAGCGACAGATACCCGGACTCGTACAGACTGTAACCACGCATCAAAAACGGGCGCCCTGAAGAGCGCCCGCTACAGGTTGATTTGGAGGACGACTACTACTGGTTGGTTCCCCTAACGACGAAATACGGTGTAATAAATTATGACGGCGATCAAGGCAGCTACACCGAGCAGAATAGCGCCGAAGATAATTGCGAGAGGCCAGAAAACCCAAAGCGATTGTCCTTTTCTTATGTGTTGTATGGCGTTGTTCAATGAGACAGCCGTCGTTATTCCGCCAAGGGGAGTAAAGAGGAAGGCAGGCATAAAAGCATCGAGCTCACCCGGTCCCCTGCATCCATTCCGGTAACAGTAAAGCGAAGGCAACAGAATCGAAAGGATGTAGACGATTGTGAAGACATAGGAAATTACCAGGCCTAGCCTGCGTAACATAGACCCATCCTCGAAACCATCCTCGAATGATTCGCCGTTGGCGTGCGCAGCCACATTAGCACACGGCCCATCGCGTTTCTGTGAAGCCGGGGCTAAATTTACGAATCCACGAAGGAAATGTGGAACGAATCGGAAAGCATGGTTGTCGCCGTTGATGCGCCTGATGAAAGCACTTGCTTCCAGGTGCTACTCAGAGCCATTTCTCCGGTCACGTGACTAACCCGGAGTCAAGCGATGTGTCAGGCGATTATATTCGACGCCGCCCTGATCGGAGAGCAAGACCCAGAGGGTGTAGACGCCGAGGGCAGTGCCGAACGGAGGATGCAGCAACGAGACGATGCCGAGCACGATAGCCGCTGTTCGTGCCCATGGCTGGACCTTCATCAATCCCCAGCCAACAAGGATGCCACCTGCGGCGACGATAAAGAGCGACCCGCCGATGATCGATAAGACAAGCGGTGCGACGAACCGGCCAACAGTTTCAGTAGCAGGGATTCCGAACCGTACAACGTTGCTGATCATCATTAGGATTAGGCCCGGAAGCACGAATATGGCACCGGCGACGATCCAGAGGATGCCCAGAGTATGCAGGTGCTGGTCAAGACGGGGGCCGGATACGATCGGGGCTACGATGGAGGAAATCGGGTGTTGGCATTTCGGGCAAATGCTGAAATGCGGTTGAATTTGCGCTCCGCAGGCACTGCAGAACATAAGCACCTCCTGGGAATCGGTCGCAGTCAACCCCTCACAGTATGCGCGGGCAACTGGTTCCCGCAAGGACCTGCATCACCGATCTGTCGGGCTGCCGCACCCTTTGCGTTGTAAGGGTGCGGGTTTGACGTTCCTCTCGAACTATCTTGGGTCCAGCTCTTTAGGGGGTCGGAGCTTCAGCTCCGACATTGAACACCCTCCCAACCGGCTAGCCGCTGAGGAATCGGATCGGCCGCATCGCTTCGTCCGCCCGACGGCCCCAGCTCGCAACTTGCTACCACCCACTCCGACCAATCCATGTAGCGCTGGCTTTTATGCCAGCGTCTTCAACCCGCACTCACGTTCCCGTCCCAGTAGCTTAGGCTTCAGCCTGAGTTCTTGGGTTAGCCCAGCCCCCGCCACCATGGAGTGCGGGAGCCCAGCTCCCGCTTTTTGCAGCGCAGCCCGCGCCATGCCCCACCGCGGCAGCCTGGCTGCCGCACTCCATAGAACGTGTCGGCGCGCCACCGAATGCAAATTCTCCCTTAGGGGGTCGGAGCTTCAGCTCCGACATGGAACGCCCTCCCACCCGGCTTTAGCCGCTGAGGAATCGGTTCCAACCTATAAATCTCCAGATGCATAAGCCCCTTATGCGAAAGGCAATTCAAACGAAATTACCCCATGGGAGGCCAACGGCCTCCCGCGGGTTTATCATTCGGGGGACATAACGACACCGACATTCGCGGGTGGCGCACGTTTGACGCATTGGGACGGTTTCGGGTGGCCCATCCTTGCGGGGTTGGTTTACGCAAGGGTGGGTCTTGATTTCATAACAATGTCGGCTCCCTCGACCCGAGTACACTGTGGTTGCTTGTGACGACCAAGGCTCGGGAGGAAGGAGCCGAACATGTTCATTATAGGAGTAGATTATCACCCGAGCTTTCAGCAAATTGCTTTTTTGAATAAAGAGACAGGAGAGTGCGGTGAGCAGCGGTTGGAGCACAGCGATGGAGAGGTAGAGAAGTTCTATCGTTGCGTACAATCGCAAGGCGTTCCCACTCGCGTAGGTATCGAAGCCACCGGCTATGCACGCTGGTTCGAGCGGCTACTGGCAGAGTTGGGCATCGAACTGTGGATTGGAGATGCAGCCGAGATCCGCACGTTGCGCGTTCGGAAGCGCAAGACCGATCGCGAGGATGCAAAACTCTTGCTAAAGCTGCTGGTGGAAGATCGTTTTCCCCGAGTGTGGGTACCCAACCCGGAGAACCGCGATTTGCGGCAGTTGCTTTGGCATCGGCATCGGCTGGTACAGATGCGCACGCGCATCCTGAATCAGCTGCAGGCCGTAGCCATGAATGAAGGCCAGCGTTGGAAGAAGCGGCTTTGGAACAAGCAGGGACGGGCGCTGCTAGAGAATCTCCCGTTGGCTCCTTGGGCTAGCCGGCGCCGGCAAGATTTATCGGAGTTGCTGGACCGCTTCAACCCAGTGATCGCCGAGTTGACCACCGCCGTCGAGCGGGAAGCCAACAAACGGCCCGAGGTCTTGCGGTTGATGACCCATCCAGGCGTGGGTCCACTCACCGCACTTGCTTTCGTGCTGATCATCGGCGATCCGTTCCGCTTTGCTCGTGGCAAGCAGATCGGGAGTTATGTGGGGCTCGTCCCATGCGAAAACTCCAGCGCGGGCCGGCAACGACTGGGACACATCAGCAAGCAAGGCAACAAGCTGTTGCGCTTTCTGCTGGTGGAAGCCGCGCAAGTGGCGGTGCGCTTCGATCCCGACTGGCGGCGCCGCTATCTGCACCTGGCGATGCGCCGAGATCGCCGCATCGCGAAAGTGGCCATGGGACGCAAACTTGCCGTTCGCTTGTTCTGGATGTGGCGCAAAGGTTGGGACTATTCGCAGTTAGTAGAGTTCGGTTCGCACGCGGGACAGCTCGAGGCAACCCCTGGTGGGCAGTAGATCACCGTGGTCTTGATGGGGCGTCCCGCTCCCTGAAAAGGGAGATCGAAGTCGTAATCATGGTCGAGAAGTTTTTGATCGGAGAGATGGTTGGGTCGGACTGAAACCGGCCGCCAGATTAACAACGAGCCGTGGTCGCCGCTGCATACGTCGAAAAAGAACAACGAAGACCACTCTTCGGAGCGGAAGGAGAAGTACGCTCAAGAAATATTTGACAGAGCCGACATTGTTAGAGATGGGTTCGCACGTGTTCCTCACCTTTATTCGAATAGAATGCCGGGTGCCGCGCCCTTTGGTTTCAAGGGTGCGGGCTTTGACTTTCCTCTCTTGGGTCGACCTATCGCCATCTCCCTTTCGAGCAAGACTGTCAACACCTCCGAAATTCAACTCGTAGCCCGGACCGATGCCTGAATCTCAGATATTCTGATATACTGACATTCAGAGGTCCCCATGGACGCAGTCAAAGTCGGCAAGCGCGGCACCATCATCGTTCCCGCAAAGCTCCGCAAGCGCTTTGGCTTCGAGGAAGGCACCCTCGTCATCACCGAACCCCGCGAGGACGGTGTCCTGGTTCGCTCCGCGATGGTTGTGCCAGTGGAAAAATACACCGCGGAGCGAAAAGCGGAGTTTCTCCTCTCCACCGCCACAACCCGCAAGGATTACCAGCGCGCTCGCATAGCCGTCAAACGCCTCGGCCTCGACCCCGACGCCATCCCCCATCAACCGCCCAAGTAGATGGACCGCCTCTTCCTCGACGCCAACGTTCTCTTTTCTGCTGCTTACCGCCCAAATGCAGGCTTGCTTCAATTCTGGAAGCTGACCAATGTGACTCTCTGCTCTTCTCGCTATGCTCTTGCCGAAGCGGCAATTAACTTAGCCGAAGAGATTCAAAAACGAAGGCTGGCCAACTTGGGACGAAGCCTGCAATTCTTCGAATCCAGTCCACGCCAGCTTCCCAGCAGCGTCTCTCTGCCCGAAAAAGATCGGCCGATTCTACTTGCCGCATTGCACTCTCATGCGACCCATCTCATCACCGGTGACCTTCGCCATTTTGGACCCTATCTAGGAAAAGCCATCGAAGGGATGTTAATTGTTACACCCGCTCAATATCTGAAGACTCGCCCCTAGCGCCTTCCTGGGTGCCCCACTCTCGCCTTGTGAGGGTCGGTCTTGGGTTTCTCATCACTCCTGGTCAATTATTCGAACGATATAACGTTAAATAAATATTGGACATTTAGTAAATATGATGCTATTATTGTTTGTCATGTCTGGGGAACGCTTCTCTGCCTGCTCACTCCTCCCCAGATCCTTAACCAGACCCCAAAATCCCCTAACCCCTTTGTTTCCCCTTGATACAACGATTTCGCCCGTAAGTCCTTTATTTCCCCTTGATACGAAAATCAGGGGGTGGGGGGTGTGCTCTTACCGCCCCAAATGCTCTCCGTGTTCCGACCTCCTCCGGTTTGCTGGCTTTCCGCTTCTTGACGGATCACGGACCACGTCCATCCACGGTCACGGAACACGGGCCACGAGTCACGTCCCACCCGTACAACACATACAACACGATTTCAGCGCCATCCCGCGCAGTTTCACCACCTTGCGGCCCGTACAACAAAACAAGGGGGGAAGGGGGTACTTCAGACCAGCCACATATTACTTAAACATTTCGTAATGGATCGAGTAATGTCGGCGCGCCGACCAAACCTTCTACTGCCCCGCCGGTTTTAGATCAACGAAACAGGGGGGTACTTCAAACTAAGGACTTATTACTAAAAACTGTCGTAACGGATCAACTAATGTCGGCGCGCCGACCAAAACTACTGCGCCGTCGGCGACGGTGGATACAGGCGCTCGAATTCGGGGTCGCCGTGGAGTAGGCTGAGATCCGGATCGCGGCGGGCCCAGATGGCGTCTTTGAAGCCGGCTTCCCAGGCTTTGCGCAGGGCATCTAGGGCTTCGGCTTTGGTTTTTAGCAGGCAATAGTTGCACGCGGCGTTGTACAAAATCGAAGCTTCGTTGGCGCGCAGCGTCATCGCCAGATCGGTTTCGCGACGCGCGTCGTCCAGGCGGTTGATTTCCGCGTAATGGCCGCCGATCAGGATCCGCGCGCGAGCGTCTTCCGGCACTTGCTTCAAATGATTTTCCAGCGCCGCGACGCAGCGCAACAAAACGTTGCGGCGAATTTCTTCCTTGCCCAGCGCGCCGAGGGAATTCATCACCGGCACGTAGACGTTATAGTCTTCGCCGCTGGCTTCGAGCGCGGTCTCAAACAAGTCCGCCACTTCCTGATAGCGGCCGGCGGAAAAGAGCGCGCGGCACAAAAGATAGTACGCGCCTTCGCAATCGCGTTTGCGTTCGATGGCTTTTTGCACCATGCGCACCGCTTCGTCGTGAAGATCGGTGGCGTAAAGCACCCAAGCCTGGCTGACTTGCACTTCGGGCAAGTCCCAGCGCAGAGCGACGGCGCGGCCGGAAGCGTTGCGGGCGCGCTCCACCCAGATGGGATCGCGGCTGTAGTTGCAATAAAACATCGCGCAAGCGTTGGCGCAGGAAGCGTAAGCAAGCGCGAAGCTGGGATCCATGTTGACCGCGTTTTCAAACATCTGGAGCGCAAACTCCAGATCCTGCCGCGTTTGGCGGCGCGCGTAACGTTTTCCGCGGAGATATAAATCGTAGGCCTGCAGATTTTCCGTGGGCTTGATGGCCAGCGCTTCCAGTTCCTGCGGCGAAAGCGTGACGCGCAAAGCTTCCGCGATTTTGCGGGCAATTTCGTCCTGGACCTCGAAAACGTCTTTCATTTCGCGGTCGTAGCGCTCGCTCCAGAGCGGGAAATCGGTTGCGGTGTCCACAAGCTGCGTGGTGATGCGCAAACGCGTTCCCGCGCGGCGCAAGCTGCCGGTAAGAACGTAAGCGGCTTTCAGTTGCTGGCCGATTTGCGCGGGCGTCACCTGTTTATCGCGAAAGGCCAGAACCGTCGGGCGCGAATAGGTGTTGATGCCGCGAATTTTGCACAGCTCGGTAATGATGTCCTCGGTGATTCCGTCGCGAAGATATTCGTCTTCGCGAACGCCGCTTAAATTTTCAAAATAAAGAACCGCAACGGATTTCGTGGTGGCTTTCACCGCGCCCGATTTCGTTTCCGTAAGTTCCGCGGCGCGTTTGCTGCCGGATTCCAGGTCGCGCTTCAGGCGATTCAGATCGGTTTTCAGTTCCGTGGCCGATTGGCAACGCAGCGTGCGATCTTTCTCCAGCAGCTTTGAGAGCACGCGGCCGAATTCCGGCGGCAAATTGGAATTCACCTCAACAACTGGCACTGGATCGCGATTGAGAATGGCGTCGAAGACCATCGCGGAAGTTTCCCCACGGAAGGGAAGAACACCGCTGGCGAGCTGGTAGAGAACTGTTCCCAGAGAAAAGAGATCGGTGCGCGCATCGACAAGTTGCCCGCGCGCTTGTTCCGGCGACATGTACGAAAC
This sequence comes from Candidatus Acidiferrales bacterium, assembly GCA_963709705.1. Classification (GTDB taxonomy): domain Bacteria; phylum Acidobacteriota; class Terriglobia; order Acidiferrales; family UBA7541; genus Acidiferrum. The sequence goes on along the minus strand of CAVPXU010000005.1, from coordinate 1,115,842 downwards.
AGTTCCCATCGTCGAACCGGGCGAAGTAAGTTCCATTCCAACCATTGTGTCCATCTTGGAAGGTGTAGAACCGTGTTCGGGGATTTCGGCGCGCTCAATCTTGGCGAGGCCGAAGTCGAGGACTTTCACCTGGCCGCGATCGGTGACGAAGAGATTCGCGGGCTTGATGTCGCGATGAATGATTCCTTTGGCGTGCGCGGATTCCAGTGCGTCGGCGATCTGAATCGCCATCGGAAGAAGCTTGTCCATGGAGAAAGCTTGGCGCGTCATGAGTTGGCCGAGCGTTTGCCCTTCGAGCAGCTCCATGACGAGGAAATGCTGGCTGCCGTTCGTCTCAATGGCGTGAATGGTGCAGATGTTGGGATGATTCAGCGCGGAAGCGGCGCGCGCTTCACGCTGGAAGCGCTCGATCAGCTGCGAATCCTGCGCCATCGCTTCGGGCAGGAATTTCAGGGCCACGCGACGCCCGAGACGCGAATCTTCAGCCTCGTAAACGACGCCCATTCCGCCGCTGCCGAGCTTTCGTGTGACCTTATAGTGCGAGATTGTTTGGGAGATCAGGGAATCGGAGCCGATCATGTCCGTCTGATACTAGACTGCGCACGAAGTACGGTCAAGACGCGGCGTCTGCTGCAGGTTTCTGGGCGACATAAAGGAGACGAAGAAGGCGGCGTTCGCTGGTCAGCGAGTGAACAGTCGATAGGAATTGCTGCAGACCGCTGAAGTTCTGCTGGCCCTCGATGGCGGCGAGTGATTCGGCGCGGATTTGGCGAGCGTCGTGCCAGCGCTGGGCAATTTCCGCGGCGGCTGCGCTCGTGTCCAAGACGCCGAGGACGTGAAATCCAGCTTCCCGCAGCAGGCGCTCGTTTTCGCCGGGCGGACTGAAGAGGTAGTAGCCAATGGAACTGCGCGCCGCGAGTTCCATGTGCGAAATGACTCCGCCGATGACGAGCGCATCGCTGAAGAGGAAACGCGCGCCCGGCCTCAGCACGCGGAATAATTCCCGCAGAAGGTCGAGACGGCCAGGAATGTGGCAAAGCACGTCGTTGGAGAAGGCCGCATCGAAGGAAGCGTCGGCGAAAGGCAGCGGCTGTGAGGCGTCGACGACCTGGAATTGTGCTTGAGCCGTGAGATTCTGCGCCGCAGCCAGATGATTGGCGTTGTCGATTCCAGGAGCGTTCAGATCGACGCCAAGAATGCGGCAACCAGTTGTTGCGGCGACTTGCAACGCGTAACGACCAGAGCCGCAGCCAACCTCAAGTACGTAGGAATCCCGGGTGAGTTGCAATGTTCGCGGGATTTCGGTTGATTCCTGCGTGGTGGCCCAACCGGTTTGGCCTAGATCTTCGCCGTAGGTTTCAACACGAACCTGGCGATACACCTCCGCGTCGTAATGTCCGTACGCGTTGTCGTAGAGGTCAACTTTGCCCGACATACGCGAATGATTCTACAAAGAAGCACTCGCCGTGGGAATTGCGGTGATGGACGAATCGCTCGGTAAGGAAAGCGATACCTTGTGACGGAGTGAGGTTGTACTATAACTCCAAGGCGAACCCAAGAACGGGCCGCAAGGGTGAATCCGTGAAGTGTTCCACAGTTGTGATCATGATTGGAGCCGGGTTGTTTTCGCCGGCTGTGTTGGTTGGGCAACTAGCTCCTGGGCTGCAAACGAATGGGACTTATGCGGGCGGAGTGCGAGTCGGCACTGAAAATCTCTACGTTTCTGCCTCGGTCGAAGTGCAGGTGAACGGGCCGGGCGGCGCGCCGGTGGACGGTTCCGTAGCGGTGTCTCTGATTCGAGACAACGGGCAAGTCTTCATCACGTCGATGGCGCAGCGCGGGAAGGTTCGGTTTGCGGAAGTTCCCAAGAGCGAGCTGACGGCGCAGGTGATGGCTCCGGGTTATCAAACGGCCAAGAAATCATTTGAGGTGCTGGAACACGGGGAAGTGATCGTGAAAATCGAACTGCAGCCGATGACGGACAAGGAAGCGGCCGCGTCCGACAAGGGAATTGCGGCTCTGAGTCCGAAGGCGCAGAAGGACGTGGGCAAGGCGCTGGAAGCATTGCGAGTCAACCGGCCGACGGAGGCGCGGAGCCACTTAGAAGCAGCACAACGGGACGCACCGAACAGCGCCGAAGTGGACTATCTGTTCGGCGTGTACGCTTCGCAACTGAACAACGAAGCACAGGCGAGATCGTATTGGACGAAAGCGCTGGAGTTAAATCCCAACCATTTAAGTGCGTTGCTGGCCATGGGCCAGGACCTGTTGCACGACCACAAAGCAGCGCAAGCGACACCGTACCTGGAGCGCGCGGTGGTGGTTGAGCCGTCGTCGTGGCGCGCACACATGCTGATCGCGCAAGCGGATTTGTTTGAAGGCAAACACGATGAAGCAGTCAAAGAAGCGGAGCGCGCGCTGGAATTAGGGCACGATCGTGCGGCAAGCGTGCAGCCATTGCTGGCGCATGCGCTATTTGAGAATGGAGAGAAGGATCGCGCCATCAAGGTTCTGAAAGAATACATTGCGGCGCATCCCACGGATGCAAACGCGCCGAAACTGCTGGAGAGATTGACGGCGCCTCCAGTGACGAAGGTCATGACTGTGAAAACAGTTGCGACGAGCGGCACAGCAGGCGGGGAGGAAACCGCCGATGTGGCCACGGACGCTTCGGCGTTCACCATTGTGCCCAATTGGTTGCCACCAGATATCGACGAGAAGATTCCGAGTGTGGAAGCGGGAGCAACCTGCTCGCTCGATGATGTGGTCCAGAAGGCGGGGGCGCAACTGATGGCCTTCGTCCATGATGTGGATCGATTCACAGCAACGGAAAATCTGACGCACGAGTCGATTAATAAGTATGGAACCGTGTCTGCGCCTCAGAAGCGGAAGTTCGATTACCTGGTTTCAATCCAGGAAGTGCGCAAGGGCTATCTGGGCGTCACGGAATATCGAAATGGCGGAGGAGCCCAGAACGACTTTCCCGGCGGAGTGGTGACCAATGGTCTGCCAGCCTTGGTGCTAATTTTCCATCCATATTACGCGCCGAATTATGAGATGACGTGCGAAGGACTGTCTCGTGCGAACGGCGGGCTGGCCTGGCAAGTGCATTTCCGGCAGAAGCTGGGCAAACCGAACGAATTGAAGACCTATCAGATAGGAATGCATGGACCCTCGTATTCGGTGGGATTGAAAGGACGCGCATGGATTTCCGCGGACAATTATCAGATCGTCCGGATGGAGACAGACATCGTTGCGCCGCTTCCGGAAATTAAGTTGCTGGCGGAGCATACCACCGTGGAATATGGCCCGGTGAATTTCCGTACGGACAATGTGAGCTTGTGGCTGCCGCAGAGCGCCGAAGTGTACTTCGCGTGGCGTGGACGGCAGGTGCACCGGCGGCACAGTTTCAATAATTACATGCTGTTTGCGGTCGACGATAAACAGCGCATCGCGGCTCCTAAAGACGCGGAACCCACGGACGACGCGAGTCCTGGTGCCGCGCAGAAACCCTGAAGCAAGTGAAAGCGGCCAGCTTCGGAAAGCTGACCTACAACGGCCCACATGGAGCACCCGCGGAAATAGAAATAGAAAACTGAAACAATCACCGAGAGGGTGAAGGCGCGGACGGTGGTTGCGGGACGAATTGGAAATTGCGAAGGATGATTTCCTGGGCGGAGGTGGGAGTGGATTTGAAACACCAGAGGTTCATGGCCAGGGGCAAAGGGACTTGGGGAATGCGCGCGGCGTAATCGTCGGGAGAGAACGCGAGGGTCTGGAGGACGTTAGCGGTTGTGCCAAGGGGTTGAAGGCCGCCCATGATGGTGGCGGCGATGCGCGTGGACGTCCACTCGAAGCGCGCGGTGGTCAGCGTGGAGCCGTGCGGATCGTAGATGAAATTGTCTTCCATGGGACCAAGGGCTTTGTTGCCGGTGGAAGGGTAGAAGGTGAAGTCGGCATTGCAGCCGTGGCAGGTGTTGTTCCAGCGAGAGAATTCGATGTCGATTTCGTTTTCGGCGTCGACGCCAATGCCGGCCCTTGCGCCATAATTGAACAGGCCGAGGACAGTGGTTGGATCCATTTTGTCGACGGCACCTTCCACTTGCCACTGATACGTACCGAAACCGAGATTTTCCGCGGTGAATAGTTCGGAGGCGGTATATGTCCCATCGCGATCGACGATGCGCAAATGCAAATAGCCTTTTGAATCGACGGAAATGTTTGCGGGATCACCTTTGGCGACGCCGGCCATGCCGCCAGTGGTGAGAGTCCAGCTGCGGCCCGCCCATTGAAGCGTGTTCGCGGAGGCCCGCGCTTTGGCGGAGGCGAGATGGACGGGGATTGGAATGGCTGCGAGACCGAGCAGAAGAACGAGCAGGCTGAGTTTTGATAAGCGGCGCACCGAGAATTCTTATATCACAACGTAAGACATCAGAACCCAGAAAATCGAAAATCGAAAATCGAAAATCGAAAATCGAAAATCAAAAATAAAGAACCTTCGAGGGACTAGGACGGACATGAGAAACACTTGACCGCCGCGGCAGTACGGGATAGCCTCCCGGCAAAGCTAGACAGTCCGAGCAAGATCAGGGATCCGTCACTCGAAGGAGAATCGACATGGCATTTCTTGCGGCGTTATGGCTGCCGATTGTGTTGTCCACGATTATTGTTTTCATTGCGAGTTCGATCATGCATACGGTGTTGAAGTATCACCAGAGCGATTGTCATAAATTCGCGAACGAGGAAAAAGTGTTGGAGGTGTTGCGCGGGGAAAAACTGGAGCGCGGGCTATACATCTTTCCGTTCAGCGCGCCGAAGGACATGAAGTCGGCGGCGATGGTGGAGAAGTACAAACTGGGTCCGGTGGGAATGATGACGGTGATGCCAAGCGGCCCGCCATTCATGCCGAGATTTCTGGGACAGTGGTTCGGTTTTTGCCTGGTAGTGTCGATTTTTGTGGCGTATTTGGCGTGGCACACAGTATCGGCCGGCGCGAATTACCTGGCAGTGTTCCGCGTGGTGGGAACAGCGGCGTTTCTGGCATACGGTTTAGGCCACCTGAGCGACGGAATCTGGAAGGGCCAGACGTGGAGCATGACGATCAAGGAAGTGGTCGATGGATTGGTGTACGGGTTGCTGACGGCAGGGACGTTCGGGTGGTTGTGGCCCCGGTGACGGAGACAGGAAATAGAAGGTAGAAAAACGAAATTTGAAAAATAAAAAGGCCCCGCTTTGATTTTGAGCGGGGCCTTTTTCGTTCTTGTTGCTGGAGAGTCTACCAGTAGAACTTAATGGCGAATTGGAACTGGCGGGCGTCGGCCGCGGCGGACGGCTGACCGGCGGAGCACGTTGTACCCGTTAGGGGATCGCAGAGCGGGTTCACAGCGATGATGTTCGTGTGATTGAACAGGTTGAAAACGTCAGCGATGAGGTCGAGCCGATAGCGCTCGCCAATGTTGATGCCCTTGGAAATGCGGGCATCGAACTGGAAGAACATCGGCATCCTGAATCTGTCGCGACCGAGAGTGCCGACGCAGCCGAGCGGCGGGGTGATACCGGGAACTGTGTAAGGCTGACCGGCGTTGGTCCAGCAAGTGGTGGGAATGCCGAAAGAGAGGCCCGGGATGTAGGGCGAAGTGGTGCCGCCGCCAAGATTGGGGCGAGCTTGCGAAGAGCTCAGCTCAAGTCGGGTGTCTTCACCAGAAATTACGTTGAAGGGAAGGCCAGAAGAAACTTCCACGAGCGGCGCGAGCGTCCAATTGCTGAGGAAGCTTTGCATGAAGCTTTGGCCGGCAGTGTTTGGCGAACTCTGGAAGACGCCGCTGGTGACCCAACGTTGCGGCTGATCGTTGACGGAGTTGCCCTTCTCATATTGAGGGAAACGGCTGTCTTGCGGTTCCAGAGTGGATTGAAGGTCGGTGCCATCGTCGATCGAGTGCGACCATGTGTAACTGGACAGCAACTGAAAGTGTTTGGAGAAGCGCTTTTCCAGATTGATGGTGAGCGCATTGTATGTGGAGAACGCATCGGAAACCTGCGTGTCCACGCTGTTATAAGGCACAGGCACACCGAAGCCGGTGGGGAAGCCAGCGGCACCGGCGAGCGCGACCTGCGTATTGTAGCCGCCCGGGACAAGTCCGGCAAAGGATGGATTCGGGCCGGACTTGCGGAAGTAGTTGAAGAACGCGGGAGTGCCGACGAACTTGCCGTTGAAGGAAGCAAGTGCCGCCGGGCAACCGCCGAGCACGCCAAGAATCCCTGGAGCGCTGGTGGCGCTGACAGAGAGTCCGCAGGTGGTTGCGGTTGGAGCGATGTTGGTGGAAGGAACGACAACCGAAAGAGGGCTGGAGAAACCGAGACCAGCGGCGTCAGCATTCGCAAGATTGTTCGTCAGCAAGGTTGGATTCGTCGAGTTGATATCGATGGGGCGAAACAGGTGCACGCCGCGGGACCATTGATACCCCGCGCTCAATTTCCAGGTGCCCGCGAGAACCCTTTCGACGGTCAAGTTGGCTTGTTCGGAGTAGCCATCACGAAAATTTCTGTCGACCGGAAGGGTGAAGGGAAGAATGGCCAGAGGGAAACCCGCCGTCAGGTAGTTTTGATTGGCAAACAAAGAGCCCGAAGCAGTGGGATTAAAGCGTTGCTGGTTGGGCTCGTAGAACATGCTGGGAAGCGCGTTGAGCACACCCTGGAAAATGGAAGAGCCATTCAGGTTAGTCGGGGTATCCAGACCATTGCCGCAAACGGCGGTGACCAGACCGCAGGCGGAAGCTGCCCCGCCGGCGGCGAGCAACTGCACGGAGCGCCCTCCGTCGGCAGTCACGGAGTCAAAAGCGATGGCGAGGAGCGGATGGTCGTAGAAGAGACCAAAACCGGCGCGCACCACGGTCTTGCCGTCGCCCCATGGGTCCCAGGCCAAGCCGAAGCGTGGCGCAATGTCCTTGTACTGGCGGGGAATCCCCTCTTGAACGCCAAGAGATTGTTCGGCGGCAGCGTTGATGGAAGTTGCAGGCGCGAAGAGCGGAGTGAGGTCGGGGTCGTAGCGCAAACCGTAATTGATGGTGAGCTTGCGGGTGACGCGCCAGGAATCCTGAGCAAAGAAGCCGATGGGAATATCGTTAAAGGGTTCGTTGGAAGTGCCGATGCCCTGGATGAAATCCGTGGGAATGCCCAGGCCATATGCCTGAAGAGTGGTAGCGCCGGGCAAGCTAACCGCCGTGCCAGAAGGCAGCGTAACGCTATTGGGAAGGCCAAAGGTACTCGTAGGGAGACCACCGAAGTCGACGACGCCGCCGAAATCGAGTTCGAAGATTTGTTGTTTGGCGGAACGCAACTGGAGAAGCGTGAAATCCGCACCAACCTTGAAGGTGTGACGGCCACGGGTGATGGTGCCAGCGTCGGCGAACTGGAAGCGGCGCTCGATGCGGTCGACGGTGGAGTAAGGTTCGCGGCCAAAGTACGCATAGCCAGGAATGTTTATGCCAATATCGCTGCCGCCTTCGGAAGGGGAATAGCCAAAATGAAGACCGCGGCGAGCGAATTGAAAGGTGAATTCGTTGTAAGCGGTGTCGCTGAGAACGGTGTCGTGTTCAAAGGTGGCGTTGACGTCGCGATAATGTGTTTCACCAACGCGGGTGGCGGCATTTTGGCCTAGAACCTGGTTTTGCGAAGTGGATTGCAGGCCGGTGACTTCCGAAGGTGAAACGCCGACGCGCAGGAACGAATTGTTCCTGCTGTTCCAGCGCTGGTCGAGGCGCGCGGACCAGAGGCTCGTCTTTTCCATCACCGGGAAATTGCCGCGAATGCTGTTTAGGCCAACATAGGAAGCGGGCAAGGGGGCAATCCCTTCGCCGATTGCGGAGCAAGTCATGAGATTTACGGTCTGACCCGCGGGACATGAGACGGGTAATGGGAATTGCGCGCCCGGACCCGGATTCAAGAAACCACTTGTCAGGCCGGCAGCAACCGCACCGTAATCGAGACGGTTTAAGGCCACGCTGGAAGCGGAGCCCATCAATACACCATATTCCACGCCCAATTGTTGATATGCGGGAATGCCGGAAGAAAGAAGACTGTTGACGGCGCTTGCCTGCGAGGTGGTCAACTGTACAGGGAGAGGCCCCGCAAGCGTGGGAAGAGTAACCGGAACAAGATCGAAATTGCCTTCTCCGATGTTGGAGAAGCCCGTTTCCTCGCGCTGCGTGTATTCGTAAGAGAAAAAATAAAAGGTCTTGTCTTTCCTGATGGGACCGCCAAAGGTGAGTCCGGTCTGTACGCGAGTGTAGGCTTGCTTGATGGGATCGAGGTCACCAGTGGTGGGATTAACGTCAAAAGAAAAAGGATTGCGCGCCTGGAAGGAGCGGTTGCGAAAATAGCCATAGGCGTCGCCATGAAAGTCGTTCGTGCCGCTTTTGGTGACGATGTTCACTACGCCGCCGGTGGCATTGCCATATTCGGCGTTGTAGTTACTGAGAATCATCTGGAATTCCTGAACGGCTTCCTGGGAGACGGTGGAACGAATGCCCTCGACGGACTGATCGACGGAGTTGGCGCCATCAACGCTGACCATGTTGCCGCGGCCGCGGGCGCCGCTGATGCTGAGGCCACTGGTAGGGGCAGGACCGATGGTGGGAGCGTTGTCTCGCGTGACCTGAGAATTGATCAAGGTGAAATTGACATAGTTGCGGCCATTGATGGGGAGGTTGTCGATCTGCCGCTGTTCGACGGTTTGCGCGCTCTCACTGCGAGTGGTTTCGACGGGAGTAGACTCGGTGGTAACGGTTACGGATTGCTGTTGAGTGCTGAGGCCAAGGGTGACATTGACGATGGTTTCCGTGCCAACTCTGACCTCCACGGAAGGATTTTCGAAGGGAGCAAAATTGGTGCCGCCCTCGACGTGGAGTTTGTAGGCACCGGGAACAAGGCCGACGATAATGTATCGGCCGTTGTCATCGGCGGAGGACGTACGCTCGGCGCCGTTGAGGAGACTGGTGACAGTGATTTTGGCGTTGCTAACGGCGAGACCCTGCGGATCGGTGACGATTCCAGACAGTGTGGCAGTGTTGACCTGAGCGAATGACGAACCTGCCGCCAGAAAAGCAGTTACAGACAACAAGACAAACGCAAACAACGACGGCCTGCGTCGCATACCCCATCCCTCCTTAAGGCATCAGATACCCAACCGCTACCCCTAGCGGTGCGAGATTTCCTCGACGAATACAAACAATCGATCCAGTGAATTGAATTAGTAGCTTGTACTGCAAAACTCGCAGCCATTGCAACTGTAAACTGGGAAGGAACGGAGAAAAGAGAGATAGGATTGTTGCGTGTCCAACCCGTTAGGAGGAGGAAGCGCGATTCAAACGACCGTTTGGGAGCCGGTTAGCCTTGTTCGGGCAATTGTTCGCCCAAGACGGGCTTGGAAATGCCCTGGCGTTCCTTCCAGGCTTTAAGGAGGGTGGCGGAAGCGATCAGAATGGCGGTAGCCAGGTTGGTGAGGGCGACGGCTTGGACGTGGAGGATGATGCCGTAGGCCAGCCAGAGGAGGACGCCAAAAAGGTAGAAGGAAAGCGTGGCATAGGAAAGGTCGCGGCCACCCTGGCGATAGATTTTGACGATTTGGGGGACGAAGGCAAAGGTGGTGCAGAAACCGGCGATAGCACCCAAGGCTTCGACCCAAAGAGGGGCAGTCATGCGGATAATGCCTCGTGGCTAAATTTATATACAGGCTATTTTAGCAAGCGGGGTTGTGGTGAAAGGATTTAACGTTTGGATGGGTTGCATTAAGGAAGTGGTGGCGTAAAGTTGGCGTTAACAATTGGCGCGCGGTGGCCGTCAGGGATTAGGTTGTGGGCATGTGCTTCTGGACTAGCTTGCGGAGGCGATCGCGATCTTCGTCTTTCATGTGCACGAATTCGACGCCGTTGCCGTTGGGGCCAACGTTGCGCACGATGGCGGTGAAATGGATTTTGCGCAAGCCGGCGCGAATTTCGAGTTGGATGGAATCGCCGGGACTGAGGCGATTGGCGGATTCCACGTAAGCGCCGCCGAGGCTGATGGTTTTTATGCGCGCCATGCTCATTTGCGGGCCGCTGATTTGCGCGCGAAGAGGAGACTCGAGAGGAATTCGCGCATAACGGCGAGGCACGACAAAGTTGCCGAGCGGAGGAGCCGCGGGCTCGTACGAAGCGCGGGCGCGAGCGGAGCCGGGGCCTTCTTCCATCAAGGCGAGCGCGTCTTCAGCAGCGGCGCGGAGTCCGCCAGGTTCGGCAAAGGTGAGGCCTTCGCGCCTGGCGGCGAGTTGGCGCAACAGATCGATGGCTTCGACAGCGCGGAGTCGGCCGAGAGCTTCAATGGCCTTGATGCGCACAAACTGTTCGCGAAGTGTTTCGTGCTCACCGGCGGCAATCTCCATGAGCAAGGGAACCGCGGTGGCTTCCTGGCCGATGCCAATCTGATCGATCATCATGGGCACGACGAGCGGGTGAGCATCCTGGAGGATGGCAGAAAAAACGAAGGCGGTGCTCTGAGCTGTGGCGCTATTGGTTGGACGCGAAAGTTCACTGACGGCAAGATCCTGAAGATTCCATTCCCAACTGGCCAGCGCGCGCGTGATACCGCGCAGGAGGCGATCGGGATCCGCGGCGGCGAGCAAACGAATGGCGGCGCTGGCGCGTTGACGGCGCGCCTCGAAGAGTCGCGTTTCGAGCAACGTGAGCGCAGGAACGCCGATGGCACGAAGCAGACGAGCCATGGCGGGGACCATATCCGCAGCGCGCGGCTCGGTGAGCAGAAGAGTGAGGCGATCGAGCAGACGTTCAGGATCGCGCTGAAGCAATCGAGGCAGCGGAGGATCGAGCGGACGATTGGCCAGCGAAGCGTCCACGAGTAGCATCCAGCGATCGTTAGCGATCAGGCGATGACCGAGGGCATTCATGTGTTCATGCTCGGCGTCGCGGGGAAGTTTTTCGAGTGCAATCAGAATATTTTCGAAGCCGGCGAAATCTCCGCGGCTGACTGCCGTGCGGCCAAGAGTTTCCAGGAAAGCTGCCAGAAGCCCGGTGGTTTCGGGGGCTTGCTCTCTGGTGAGCGCTGCGAGAGTGAGTTTGGAAAGTTCTTCGGGAAGCTGATTGGGCCAGAGACGCTCGAGAAGAGGAGAAAGGTCGCTAAGACCGGCGGCAACAATGCGGCGAGCACCAGATTCGGCGTGCTCCAAGCGGCGCGCGTAGTTCATCAGAATGGTGCGAGCCTCGCGGCGCGGCGCTTCGGCGCCGGCTTCGACCAATTGCGAAAGTGTCTGGCGCACCACCGCAATCGGCACGCACCAGATATCGGGTCCGCGCAGCACCGCGGATTTTTCGCGCGGAGCAAGTTCGAGCCAAAAACGCTCAATCAACTGCTCGCGCTGGCCATCATTAGCCCAGGAAGAAGCGAGCGAAGAGAAATGCTGCGAGGAGTGCGGGCCGCGATATTCACCGGCGGCGACGACCTCGTCGGCAAGCTGATTCAGGAGCGGGCGAACGGCTACAGGCGCGAGCGTGCCGTCGGCAAATTCTGTGGTAAGAAGTTCAAGGACGAGAGACTGCGAAAGACGGCGCAAATAAGCCTGGGGAGCTTCTCCCTCTTGCGGGGCATAGTGGGTCATTGCGCTGAGCAAGGTGCGCACGGTTTCCCGGCTGGCGCTTTCCATGGAGGAGTGGATGGCGCGGGCGGCGTCTTCCGCGGAAAGGCCACGGGCCACTTCCATGGGGGGAGTGAGGCGGCCGATGAGGCGCAAGGATTCTGAGATTTCGCCAACCTGAGGCGCGCGAATCGGGGTGTCGCCGGATTCCTCCGGGGCGTTGCCACCATAGGCGACGAGAGCCGCGATAAGGCTGGCCAAAACGGAATCGACTTTGCGTTCAGTCAGAGTGTTGATTTGGATGCCAGTCACGCGATGCTCCCGGAGACGAGCGGGCCAACCGCCTACTCCGAGGCGTTTTGCCGCTTCCTCCGATCTTAGCAGGGCATCCGTGATGAGGTGAGTGAGCGTGTCCAATTCGCCCACATGAAACTTGATGCTGAAATAGATGGCATGAATGCCAGCCCGCTGGAGGTCGGCGGCCAGGGAGTGAAACTCGCCGCGAACGTCGGGCAAGTGGCCCTCGTTGAGTTTGGGAACAACTATGCCACCGCGTTCAATGCGAAGGTCAAAGCCGTTGAGGGTGACCGCCGAAGAGCGCAGACCGTCGTAAGCCTGATCGAGGGTGTCCAGGACGCGGGGATGCGATGAATTGTAGAGGCGATGCGCGCGAAGCAATAGATTAAAGGTGCGAAGCGCTTGGGAGACTTGATTGAAGCGCGTATCGTCCAGAGAGCCTCGCTCGCGCGGCGGGACAGCAGCCGGGGAGGTGGAAACGGAATGGTTGGTCCGCGGCTTGGCCGCGGCACGTTCATCGCGAAGCGCGTGAGCTGAAGCGAGCTGGGTCAAGAGAGTTATCCAAATTTCACGAAGACGTTACCGGATGAGCCCCGACGCCCAACCCTGAAGGAAAGGCGTGCCAAGCGCGGGAGACAAGTCCGGCGGCTGGCGGCAAATCTGGCAAAGTAAGGATGAAGGAGGGTCTGGTGAAAACATATAGTACGATCAGCCCATGGTGTGTAACGAATAGGCACATTTAAGGGCCAATGGAATGAGAGAGATCGGAGTTTTACGTTTTTGTTTCGCTGTACCAGAGCCGGGTCTTACTTGGAATGCAGGTCTTCCTTGACGAGAACCGTGCCACCTTCACTGGCCTCTACACCCCGTTTGGCAATCTGGAAGTTCTTCAATTTCAAGGCAATAATGTGCGAGCCGGTGGGAATCTGGACGCGTGCGGGAGTGATTTCTCCGGTCGGCGCACCATCGATGAAAATCTCCGCGCCTTCAGGATTGGATTGAACCTGGGCCCAGGCGACATAGACCTGAGATTTTTCCTGCAATTGGGCGTTTATGGTGGTTTGTTGGTTGTCCTTGACGACCACATGGCCGGCGTAAGCCTGATAACCCTGGAGACGAAGGACCAAATCATATTGACCCTGGGCCAAGGGAAGCGTGGCCGGGGTCTGGCCGGATTGCTTGGCGCCGTTGATGAAGATGTCGGCTCCGGTGGGAGTGCTGGTGATGAAGAGACCCCTGGCGATGGCTTCGAGATGTAGCTTCTGGTCCAGTGTCTGGTCCGATTTCAATTCGAGGGCGGTCTGCACCGGGGAATAGCCGTCCTTCGCAACTTGCAAGCTATAGCGAGTGGGAGCGAGATTGTTGAAGCTGCAAGGAGTCTGACAATCGGAGAGCTGGCGGCCAGCCGGACCGAAGAGCGTAGCGGTGGCGCCGATGACATCGGTAACAACATGGATGGCGCTTTTGTCCGCATCAGGCACGGGATGCGCGCCATTTTCACCGTGCTCGGCACCCGCGACGGGCGTGTCGTCGTATTGAATATCATCCACAATGTGAACGTTTGACGGCGCATTACGCATAAATTTGAGAAGGGCGCCGTGCTCGGCGGGGCGCAACTTGCCGACGAGCATGAGCGTGTTGGCGGTGGCGCTGACTTTCACGCGGCCGGTCAGACCTTTGTCGGCTATGGCTTCTTCAATTTGCCGTTTGTATTCAGCGGCAGCGGGGGTGACGGAAGGTTCGATTTTCTTTGGCACTGGTGGAGCGACCACGGGCTTCTCGGCGAGTGGCTGAGGCTGAGGAGCGGCCGCCGCATCCGGTGGCGGATTGTTCGCGGAATCGTTGGGCGCAGCAGCCGTGACTGCGGCCGTGGGAGTAGCAGGCGCGGGAGAGTTGTCGGTTGCTGGCGCGGAATTGTTTGGCGGCTCCTGCTTTGGAGTAGGAGCAAGACTGGGAGCGGGCGCGGGAGTAGTAGTATGAGGAGGAACCGTGGCCGGTGTGGCAGCAGGGTTATTTCTTGCGCGCGCGGCTTGAAATTCGGGGCGCAGGCGCACCACGCCATAAGCAATCACCGCGATGAGGAAAATGGCGGCCAGCACCGTGGTGAACGCGCTGGTTTTCTTTTCGGGCGTTGTTTCGATTGGCGGAAGCGGCCCAGTGCGACGCACTGTGGGCGTCTGAAGCGGCGAGAGGCCGCGTTGCTGCAGCGAGCGCGGTGTGGACGCAGGGCTAAGCTCTTCAGGACGCGGCGTGCGGAGCGGGCTTGTAGGCATGGTGAACGGTTGGCCAATGCCCTGGCCGCGCGGGGAGGCCAAGGTTGCATCGGGGTTACGGTCATTACCGCCGAGAGCGCGGTAATTGCGCAAATCTTCGAGCATTTCGCGGCAGCTTTGGTAGCGCGCGTCAGGATCTTTTGTGAGGGCGCGCATAACGATTTCGTTCAGGCCCGGATGGATGGAAGGGTTGAGCTGGCGCGGGGGAATGGGCTCTTCGTTGACAATTTTGTAGATGACAGTGGTGATGCTCTGGCCGGGAAATGGCTTCTCGCCCGTGAGCATTTCGTAGAGGACCACGCCGAGGGAAAAAATATCGGTGCGGCCGTCGATGGGGCGGCCTTTCACTTGTTCGGGCGACATGTAGCTGGGCGTGCCCATCACGTGAGTGGTTTGTTGCACTGTGCCGAACTGAAGGATTTTGGCGGTGCCGAAGTCGGTGACCTTGACGGTGTCGTCGGCGGTGAGCATCAAGTTGGCGGGCTTGATGTCGCGATGGACAATGTTGCGTTCGTGAGCGAATTGCAGGGCGCTGCAGGTCTGCTCCAAGATGCGGAGGATGCGAGAGACGGGGAAAGCTTCGCCGCTGTCGAGGACTGCCTGCATGGATTTGCCCGGAACGAGTTCCATGGTGATGTAATACAGGCCGTCTTCTTCGCCGGCATCGTAGACCACAACAATGTTGGGATGAGTGAGTAATCCGGCGGCGCGGGCTTCGGTTTGGAAGCGGGAGAGAAGTTCAGGACGAGTAAGGCCAGTGCCTTCCTCGGTGAGGCGAATGGTTTTTACGGCGACATTGCGGCCGATG
The DNA here is from genome assembly GCA_963709705.1 of Candidatus Acidiferrales bacterium. GTDB lineage: Bacteria > Acidobacteriota > Terriglobia > Acidiferrales > UBA7541 > Acidiferrum. The sequence continues at coordinate 1,100,841 of CAVPXU010000005.1, read as the reverse complement.
ACGGGATCGACTGCGAGGTACACGACACCCATGGCGCCGCGTCCGAGCTCGCTCAGAATTTCATAGCGTCCGGCTTTTACAATCGTATCCATCAGGTCCCGCCACGCGCGGGAGGCCTTTCTTAAACACCACGAGAACGGGCGAGGTTGCGTCGAAGAATGTGCGAGCGATGCGGGAAAGGAAGCTCCCTGTGGAGCTGAAATTTCAGGCTACGTTAGAGTCGTCACCAATCCCGGGACACACACCATCGCCATTAGCGACAGTAGCGGGTGGAATTTCCATGGGTCAACGCTACGGGAGTACTAGTGTGCCGGAGTGGATATGTCCGGAAGGACAGGGGAGACGATTAGTGAATAGTAATGATGTAAGAAAGCGGCTCTTGAGTTGTTGAACCTAGGGAAGGGGCATTGGCATCGTTGTACCAAGGCTGGGTTCTCTGATTGGTTCCAGCCTCTGGGAGCTTGTTGGAGATTCGAGACCGTCGGTTAGGAGGAAGCCTTGCAGGGCGAGGGAGGCGGTCCACACGGTTTCGAGGGTTTGGATGTATTCGGCTTGGAGTTGGAAATGTTTGCGGCGGACCTGGAGCATGGTTGGGTAGGCGGCTAGCATCTGGCCGTATTTTTCGGTCATTAAGATGTTAGCTTTTTTTGCGAGCGGGAGGATTTGTTCGCGGTATTGCGTGGCGATGACTTTTGCGGTGGTGTATTGATCAAGGAGAGTGGCGGCACGCTCACGGAGCTGGAGTTGGATGCGCTGCTTTTCCAGTTGCGAGCGATCAAGTTCGGCTTGGGCTCCGGCAATATTTCCTTGATTACGATTGAAGATAGGGATTTGGACGGAGAGCTCTGCAAGGCCTTCCCAGCCGATGGATTGGGGGATGGCGCTGAGGGGCTCGTTGTTGTACTCGAGTCCGCCAAGAAGGTTTATGTCGGGGATGACGGCGCTTTTTGCTCGCGTAATTTCCGCGGCGGCGCGAGCGGAGGCAGCGTCGGCAATGCGCGTGGCGGGACTGAGCGAGGCGATGGTTTCGAGGATTTGTTGCTCGTTGATTTCCGGCCACCCGCGTTCGAGATCGCCAGCGACGACGGATTGAGGAAGGTCGGGTTGGCCGACAATCGCGGCAAGTTTGCGCCATTCCGCGCGCAAGATTTCTTCCTGGGCATACACGGCGAGGTGAAGGCGCTGGACTTCGATATCAGTTTCCAGTTTTTCGGACTCATCGACCTGGCCGGTGCGGGCGAGTTCGTTTTGCGATGTCTGATCCAGTTGGGCGATCTGGCTGAGATCACGGCGAGATTCCAGGAGCTCCTGGGCCGCAAGAACGCGATAGAAAGCAATTTTCACTGAAGTTTCCACACGGGTTTTTTGTTCTTCAGCTTCGATTTCAGCGATGCGCGTTTCCTGTTCAAAGACACTGCGACTTTTGGACAGTTTGCCCGCGGTGACGATGGATTGTTCGACAAAGAATCCTTGTTTGCCACCATTGATGGAACCGCCGCGGATTTCGTCGCCGGTGTAGCCGATGCTGGGATTGGGATAGAGGCCTGCTTGCTGCGTGCGGGCTTTGGCGGCGCGAATTTCGGCTTCGGCTTGGCGAAGAGTGGGATTGGAAGCGGCGGCGAGACGTTCCGCGTCGTCGAGGGTGAAGAGTTTTTCATGAGATTGTTGCTGGGCGCGGCTCATGCGAGGAAAGACGGGTTCGAGCGGTTGCATGTCGCCGTGTTGATGCATGGGCATTTGCATTTGATCGTGAGGGGCCAGGGGAGATTGTTGGGCCGCGGATGGCAGAAGAGTCCCGATGGTTGCGAAGGAGAGGAATGTGAGCAGTTTTGATTTGAGTTGCATTTGCGGTTCCTTTGATTCGTTTTGTTTTGTGTTTTTGTTTTGGGTGGTTGGGTTTGACTGTAAAAGCGCTGGCAAGCCGCTGCACTCTAAGGAACCCCAAGAGCGCTGGCATGAAGGCCAGCGCTACATGGCGTTATGTGGATTTGGTTTTGCGTTGGATCAGGTTTTGGATTTCGTTGTATTCGGAGTCGGGCAGGACGCGGACCATGGTCATCATGCCCATCATGCCGGCGGACCAGTTGGGAGGAAGGCCGTGAGTTTCGGGCTTGGCGACGGCGGCGTCCATGGACATTTCCATGAAGGCGTCTTGCGGAAAACCAGGAACGGAGTTGGCGTTATCCGCTATGGGGGAATGATGGACGTGCTCGACGCCAATGTCGTGAGAGAGCGATTCCATTTGGGTGAGGGCTTGCGCGTCGTTGGTTGCAGACGTCGGGATGGGACGGCTGCGCAGAAGATCGGTCATGCTGTTCATCATGTGATGAGGCAGGTGGCAGTGGATCATCCACGCGCCGGGATATTTGGCTTCGAACTCGATGACTTTGGCCTGGGCAACGCCGACGAGAACGGTGTTTGTGGGATACCAAGTGGATTCAGGAGCGCGTCCACCTTCCGTGCCGGTGATGACGAACTGATTGCCGTGAAGATGGATCGGGTGGTGATCCATGCCGAGATTGACGAAGCGGATGCGCACGCGGCTGCCGAGGCGAACAATAAGAGGTGTGGTGGCCGGAGCGGAGAGGCCGTTGAACGTGAGCCAGTTGAATTCCATGGACGCGGTGTTGGGGACGGAGTTGTTGGGTAGAACGGCCCACTCCTGCAGCACAATGCCGAAATCGTGATCGACGTGAGGCGTGTGGGGAGTTTGCGGGTGGGCGATGAATATGCCGAGAAGGCCGATCATTTCCTGCATGGCGCTGTGGGCATGATAGAAGAACGTGCCTTCCTGGTGGACCGTGAATTCATAGGTGTACGTTTCGCCGGGGGCGATGGGCTTCTGGCTGATGAAGGGGACGCCGTCTTGTTCGATGGGAACTTCCAGGCCGTGCCAGTGCATGGAAGTGCTTTCGGGAAGCGCATTTTCGACGAGGATGCGGACGCGGTCGCCTTGCGTAACCTGAATGGTGGGACCGGGACAAGTGCCGTTATAGCCCCAGGCGTCGATGGTTTTGAACGGCGCGATTTTTTGTTTTAGGGGCGCGGCTCTCAGACGGAAGACTTTTACGGCCCCATCGAGTTCGAAGGGACAATCGGGGACATCTGGCGTAAGCATGGGGATGGCGGCTTTCGGCGGGGGATTTGTTGGCGTGCGGCGCGGAGAATTCTTGTCGGCGTTTTGAGGTTCGGAGGCCGCGTCCAGGCGCGCGCTGAGGCCGAATAAGCCAGCACTGAAAAGCATGGCGTCCTGAAAGAAATTTCTGCGTGAAGTGCTCATAGAAGCTCCTTGCCTACAAATTTGTTCGTAACGAAGGTGAATTGGGCGCGTGGAAACGGGCCGCCTCCGAAGGCGGGTCCTGAATAGGCAAAAGTCTTAGGAATCAGAGGCGGAGAGGGAGCGGGGGAGAAAATCTGGGGATAGCGGTCCGTGCTGACGGGGGGAGACCAAATGCCAGGGATTGCATCGCAACATCAAGATGTGGAACGGCGATCGAGAAGACATAGGACTCGATGGAGACCGAGGATGCGTTCAGGCGCGGAGTGGTGAAGATGAGTTCCGCTGTCGCGCAGGGAGTGGCTGAGCGGGTGGTGAATGTAGGCGCGGAACCGGAGTGGTGTGATGAGGAATGGTGACAGTCGTTCGCGAGACTACCGGTCGAAGCTGGGACGCACAGAGTTGTCGCACAATGGGCTGCGCATATGGGAGCGATAGTCAGGCAGACGATGACGGACGCAGAAATCAATGTGCGGATGAAAGAAAGCAGGGGCGGCGTCATATTCCGAGCCATAAGAGCAAGGTAAGGGTTGTTGCGGTGCCCGTCAAGAGCGCTTCGGCGAGCAAAGAAATTTACATGCATCTGGTTTTTTATCCGCAAGCTGACGTGCGAATGGTCGCGGACCGGTCTTCACAGATGATATCAGTCGCCGTGAGAGTCGGCATCCGCGACGACTTTTCCGGCGAAGGTGCGATAGACGAAGATGAAGTAGCCCGCGGCGAGAATCATGCCGATGGTCCACCAGATCAAGCCGACTTTGAGGCCATATTCGCCGGCTTTGGCGCTCGTGACGGTGAGCGAGTAGATGGGATTGCGCGCGGGAAGAACCATGGGATACACGCCGAAGACGACGCTGGTGAGCATGCCAAGAAGATAAGCGCAGGAGGCGAGGAAGGCGTTGCGTTCCTTGCGGCGGCGCAATTCGAACTGGATTCCGGCGAGGCCGGCAATGGCGATGGCCGGCAGGATGAATCCAACAGGCCAAGTTTTGAAATTGGCGACGACCTGCGGCTGCACAGAGAAAGTGACCATGGTGAGAAGGCTGGTGAATACGAGAACGCCCCACCAGGTCCACGCAGCGAGGCGAGCGGAGCGTTCGCGAACGGCGGCGGTGGTTTTCAACTGAACCCAGAGAGAGCCGTGCAGCATGAGGGCGAGAAGAGCGGTGACGCCGACGAGGATGGTGTACCAATCGAGGACGCCGGTGCGGTCGCCGAGGCGGAAGTTCGTCCATAAAGGTTCGAAGAAATAGCCGGTCTCATCGAGCGGGACTCCACGAACGACATTGCCAAGAGCGGCGCCAAAGAAAATAGCGAGCAAGAGGCTGGAGGCGGAGAAAAGAAAATCCCAGAAGGGAATCCAGATAGGGCTATGAATATGATTGCGGAATTCGACGCTGGTGCCGCGAAGAATGAGCAGCCATAAGACCATCATCAAGGGGAGATAGAAGCCGCTGAAGCCGCTCGCGTAGAGAAGCGGAAAAGCAAAATAGAGAGTTCCGCCCGCGGCGAGGAGCCAGACTTCGTTGCCATCCCACACCGGACCGATGGTGGCGATGACCTGGCGGCGTTCTTCGTTGGTGCGGGCAACGATGAAGTGGATGGCGCCAGCACCAAGATCGAAGCCATCGAGAAGGACGTACATGGCGACCATGACAGCGACGAGACAAAACCAGAGAGTTTCCATCGATGGCTCCTTAGTCCGCTTCGACTGGCGCGGGTGACTCCGCGCTTAGCACTTCGAGTTCCGGCCCTTGTTCAATTTCGCGGTAGATAAGGAAGAGCCAGAGGATAGCGAGCAACGTGTACATGCCCATAAAGCCGAGCAGCGTGAACCAGGCATTACCGGCGGCAACGCGCGGGGAAAAGCCGTGAGCGGTGCGCATGATTCCGTAGATCAGCCATGGTTGGCGGCCAAGTTCGGCGGTCATCCATCCGGCGGTGTTGGCGATGTAGGGCAAAGGAGCGCTGAGCATAAGAAGCCAAAGCAGCCAGCGAGATTCGTAGAGTTTTCCACGCCAGAGCAGAAGCGCGGAAAGAGCCATGATGGCGATGAAGATAGTGCCGAGGCCGACCATGACGTGGTAACTGTAGTAAAGAAGTTCGATGGTATCGGGCCAGTCGGACTCGGGAAACGAATCGAGACCGCGGACGTGAGCTTTCCACTTTCTATAGGTGAGGAAGCTGAGCATCGAGGGAACTTCGAGAGGATTATCCAGTTTGCGTTTTTGGATATCTGGTTGGCCCAGGATGGCAAGCGGCGCGCCATCTTGGGAATCGAAGAGTCCTTCCATGGCGGCCAGAGTGACAGGTTGATGATTGGCGACGAGTTTGCCCTGGATGTCGCCTGTGGGAAAGAGCTGCAGGACGGCCGCAATCACACCGACAATCACGCCGATGCGAGCAAAGGTTTTTCCATAGAACAGCTCGCGCTTGGAGAGAATGTAGAACGCACCGACGGCGGCCATCACGAAACAGCCGGTTTGAACGGCCCCAAGCATGTTATGCGCATATTGCGCGAGGGCCCAGGGATTCAAGAGCAAACCCCAGAAGCTGGCGAGGCCAATTTCACCGTTGGGGAGGATGCGATAGCCAGTGGGATGCTGCATCCAGGCGTCCGTGGCTACGATGAGATAGCCAGAGAGCCACGAGCCGACAAAAACCAAAAGGGCGGAGATCCAGTGACCGATGCGGCCGAGCCTTTTTTCGCCGAAGAGAAACAGTCCAAGAAAACTGGATTCCAGAAAAAAGGAAAAAATGCCTTCCATGGCGAGGGTCTGGCCAATAACGCCGCCGGCGGATTTAGAGAATTCGGCCCAGTTGGTGCCGAACTGAAATTCCATGGGGATGCCGGTAACCACGCCGATGGCGAAATTAATACCGAAAATTTTGGCCCAGAAGCGAGCGGCGCGACTGTAGTGTTCATCACCGGTGCGAAGGGCCATGGTCTTGAGGATGACGATGAGCAAGGCCAATCCCATGGTCAACTGAGGAAACAGATAGTGGAAGGTCACCGTGAAGGCGAAGTGAAGACGGTGAATATCCAGGGCGGATCCCATGCGAGCACCTCCAGAGACGTGGCGAAAAGCCCGTTAAAAGGCCAAAAGAAAAAGCGCAGGGAGCGAAACTGCGGGGAAACGACCTACTGATTGTGCCATTTCTAGAGCGGTGGGTAAATGCGAGATTCCAAGCGGAGCGGGCGCTTGCCGGAGACGTGGTCCCAAGTAATCAGTACTTGTTATGGAAGACGGCGCGGTTGATGTCCGGCCAATATTCTTTAGCGATAAAACTAAGAGCATCCTGAAACATTTGGCTTCCCCAGCGTTGATAGGTTTTCACCCAGGTATTGCCGGGGGGGTAGTAGAGATTGCTGATGCCTGCAGCGGCGCCAGCGCCGACGACTTCGGAAACGTTGAACGTGTCATGGCCGGCGTCGTTTCTGGTAATCAGAAGGCGGCTGACCGCGTAACCAATCCGCTTGAAAAAGCCACCGTGGCCTAAGGTGTAGTAACGAGGATCTTCCTTCGTGACAGCGGGAACGATGGCTTCAACCATGTAGTTCTCAATGGTGCCGTCAGCAAAAGTGTGGGCGTAGTAGAGGCCGTAGCCTGAAGCGCCCTGGCCAAAAGTCGGCTCCGACTTTCCGGCCATAGCAATTCCGGAGACGATGCCCTCATAAATGAACGCGGAGTAATCAAAGCTCTCTTGCGTGGCAAGCCAAAATTTCTCTTTCGTCGACTGCGGCGGAAGATGAGTATTGGCGCTGACGGAACGAAAGTTTGGAACGATCCATAGGATGCGTTTGGTCTGGGTGCCCGTCTGATCGGTATCCGTTTCTGTTTTCGGTTGTGGGGAGTCAATCGTGGTGCCGTTCGCGGCGGGAGTTGATTTGGGATCGGCGGGTTTGGGTTGGGATGGATCCTGAGAGGCCGGCGTAGTTGGAGGATTTAAGGCAGCGGTCTCTTGCGGAGTATGAGAGATCCGGATAGGTACGATGAATTGCTGCGCGGGGGCGGAAGAGTTGCCAAGCGCGAGGAATAAAAACAAGAAGATGATCAGCAGTAGGACACGATTAAGCTTCAAAACTTTCCCCAGATCAAGATGTACTTTAATGCAGCAGTGGCACCCTTCGCCGAAATCCGCGAACCATTCGCCAACTTAGATTCTGCAAAGCGCTCGATGGATGCATCGAGCAGAGCGGCCAAAAAACAGCTTAAATCGCATTTTTTTCTCTGAATTGTGGAACGAAGTTCCCGGGTTTGCGGATGAGCGTATTCAGGCAAGCACGTACCTTTTTTATTGACTGCAAAACCCCACCGGACCTACTATCATGCCACCTGCGGAGGGAGCGGAATCTGCCCGATAGATTCGAGCGCGCCCAGCGCCCATACCCCGCCGCGCTTTTCTAACCGACGATCGCAACAGCCAACGAGGTTGTTTATGATACTTCAATTGCAGAAAAGCCAGCCCGCGTCGGATATCAGCGTGATTAAACTCTCCGGTAAACTGATGATGGGGAATGAAAGCCGCCAAGTTGAATTGAGCGTAGCGGAGTCGCTGGGCGCCGGAGTAAAGAAGTTCATTTTAGATTTAAGCAAGCTGGACAGCATCGACAGCACCGGAGTGGGAATCATTGTAGTGTGTGAAGGAAAAGTGCGTAAGGCGGGAGGACGGATGCGTATCGTGGGACCCGTGGGAGTGGTTCACGATACGCTGCTGATGACGCACGTGGACCGGTTGGTGCCGGTTTTCCCGACAGTGAGCGAGGCGACGCTGGATTTCAGTATCGCGTAGGTATTACTGGAAGGAAGCAACCGCGTCCTTGGAATCCTCAAATGTAGTGAAGAGATTCAGCAAACCCACCATCTTCAAAGTTTGCACCGTAAATTTGGAAGGCTTCAGAAGGCGAATCGCGCCGCCGCCCTGCTTGGCGGTGGTGAGATGACGGACCAGCATGCCGATGCCGCTGGAATCAATGGTGGGGACATCTTCCAGGTCGAGAATGATGCGGTTCTGACCCTGGCCGAGGAGTTCGCTAAGAGTAGCGTTGAAGCGATCGAGAGGGGGGCCCATGGACAAGCGTCCCTTAAGTTTGATGAGCTTGACGCCATCGACAGTCTTGGTCTCAATATCCAAGGCAATCACCCCCTAAGGAAGAGCCAATGAAGGGCTGTTCCGCACGTTGACACTCGAAAAAGCGAATGCTACAGTTCGCGCACAAGTTAGATAATCTTAGCGCAAAAAGCAAGAAACCCAGTCCGACGGAAGGCCCAACGTCCCGGGAATAAAGGGCCGGACGGAAAGTTAGACCTTGGCAAGCTCGGAACAGGAATCCGTTCTGGATCTCTCCCCGCTATCCATCCAATTACTCGCGGAGCAAGAAGTGACGCCGCGCGCGCGCGCATTGGCGAATTTTGTGGCGGGCCTGCTATCGGATTGTGCAGTCAGTGTATACACACTGGCGTCCGACGAGAATGCGAATTTTTGGAAACCCCGGGCGGTGGTGGGGGACGCGGCCATCCACGAACAGGCCATCACTGCCGAATCCGGATTGTTGGGCGCGCTGTTGGACGACACCGTGCCGGTTCTGCGTGTTGCGCCGGACCTGCGGCGCGAGGATTATCCGCACATCGACACGCGCAAGACCCTGCGTTCGCTTGCGTGCATTCCGCTGATCGACAGGGAGAATTTGATCGGAGCGCTGGAAATACTGGCGTTCGACGAAGCCAATTCCGAAAGCGACCTTCAGGCACTGCTTCCCGTGGCGGAAGTGGCGGCCGCGGCGCTGTCCTCGGCGCAAGCGTATGAGGAAGAACGCCACGGCACGTTCAGTTCCATCACGCGATTGACACAACTCTACGACCTGGAAAAAGTGTTTTCGTCGACGCTGGAAATGCAAGAACTGCTTCCGCTGATTGGCGCGAAGTTCTCCGAGATTCTGGCGTGCCAGGCTGTAAATATCTGGTTGTTGCAACCGGATGAGAGCGTGGAATTGATGCACCAGGCAGGCGAGGATCCGACGAGCTTCCAGGGGCAAGTACTGAAGGCCAACGAGGGAATTGCGGGAACAATTTCGGATAACGGGGAAAGCGTGTGCATTGCGGACCCGGGGGATGAACGGCTGGCGAAAAGAAACGAAGCGGCGCCGGAGTATCCGGTGATGTCGGTGATCGCAGCGGCGATCATGGATAAGACGGCGCTGGTGGGAGTGGTGGAAGCGGTCAACAAACTGGATGGAACAGCGTTTGACGAAGACGAATTGTTCACGCTGAGCAGCCTGACGGAGACGGCGTCGACGGCGCTGCACAACGCAGGTCTGTTGCTTGCTGAGCGGAAAGTGGAAATTCTGGAGACGCTGAACACCGTCAGCCACGAAATCACGTCAACGCTGAACCTGGAACGCATGCTGCAAACGATCGTGAATGCGCCACAGGCGGTGATTCCTTACCAGCGCGCGGCGATCATGCTGGAGCACAATGGGCGATTCAAGCTGAGCGCGGTGACCGGCCTGACGCAGGTAAACGCGGACGCGCCGGACATTGCGCCGCTGAACGAAATTCTGCAGTGGGCGGCACTGTCCGAAGAAGTGATTCATGTGGGGCAGCATGGCGAAGAAATCGACAGTGAGCGCGAAGAGACGCGCGCAAAATTCAAAAAATATTTCGCAGAAACGGGGATGCGGGGATTCTACGCGCGGCCGTTGAACGACGACACCGGGCGAGTCGGATTGCTGGCAATGGAAAGCAGCGATCCTGATTTTCTCGGGCCGGCACACATCGAGATCCTGGAAGTGCTGGCGGGACAGGCGACGGTGGCGCTGCGGAACGCGCAGATGTACAAGGAAGTGCCGTTTATTTCCGTGCTTGAGCCGGTCATGGTGCGCAAGCGGAAATTCATGGCAATGGAGAAGCGGAAGCGGAAGTTGTTCCTGGGAGTAGGCGCAGCAGCCCTGTTTTTCCTTGTGGCGTGCCCGCTGCCGTTGCGGGTGGATGGCGATGCAGTGGTGGCGGCGGGAAAGCGCGCGCTGGTGCAGCCGGAAGTAGAGGGCGTGGTGCGCAGCGTGTTGGTGCACGAAGGGCAAAGCGTACAGCGCGGGCAAGTGTTGGCGGAGATGGAAGCGTGGAACCTGCGCTCGGCGCTGGGTGAAGCGGAGGCGCGCTACCAGTCGGCAATGCTGCAGATGAACCGAGCGCTGGCGGCGAATGATGGAAGCGAAGCGGGCGTCCAAAGAGTGCAAGCAGATTTCTGGAAAGCGGAAGTGGAACGCGCCAAGCAGGCGCTGGAAAAAGCGGAATTGCGAGCGCCGATCGACGGAGTGGTGGCCACGCCGCACGTGGAGAACTTCGCGGGACGCAAACTGCAACAGGGCGATTCGTTTGCGGAAATTGTGGATACATCGCAAGCGGTGGTGGATGTGGCCATCGACGATGCGGATGCGGGACTGTTGAAAGCGGGGCAGAAGGCGGTGGTGAAGCTGAATGGTTATCCGACGCGCACATTTCATGGAGAAGTGATGATCGTGAGCCCGAAGGCGCAGATGCTGCAGGACTCACCGGTGTTTTATGCGCGGGTGGCGGTGGCGAATCCGGATGGCGCGATTCGGGCGGGCATGGAAGGAAGAGGGAAAGTGCGAGTGGGGTGGTATCCCTCGAGCTACGTGTTTTTCAGGCGACCGTTTTTGTGGCTGTACTCGAAGATCTGGTATTGGGTTGGATGGTAGAAATGGGGCGGAGGGGAAGTATGCGAAGTTGCATGGTGGTGATCGCCGTGGGCGCGGCACTGCTTGGCGTTGGTTGCAACGACAGCAGACCCGTCGAGTCCGGCGTGACGAATGCCGCGCCCCCGCCGGCGCCGGTGAGTGCGAAGCCAGCACCGCCAGAACCAGTGGACACGAGGCTGACCGTTTCCGGTCCGATTATTGTGGAACACCAGGTGGACATTACGGCACAACGGGACGGCGTACTGGAAAAGCTATTTTTCGACGCGCCGGCGCGGGTCAAAGCAGGGACGGTGCTGGCGAAGCTGGACGACCGGCAGATATCGGCGAACCTGGAGGCGGCGCGGGCGAAGTCTCGAAGCATCGCGAATGACCTGAAGAATTGGGAAGCGGAGGCGGGAGTGCTGGAAGCGGATTACGTGCGCGCGAAGCATTTGTGGGACTTGGGACTGATTTCGCAGGAGCAATTGCAGCACGCGCAGTACAAGGCGGAATCGGACCAGTGGGACATCAAACGGGTGCAGGAGACACTGAACACCTCGCATAATGAGGAACGATCCTTGGAGCTGGAACTGGAAAAAACAAAAATCACGGCGCCGTTTGAGGGTGTGATCGCAAGGCGCTACGTGCGCGAAGGGCAGGAAGTGAGCAAGGGAGAGCGGCTTTTCTGGGTGACGGCGGAGGCGCCGCTACTGATGCGATTTACCCTGCCGGAAAAATATTTTGGACATGTTCGATCGGCGGAAATATTTGAGGTTACTTCTCCGGACGTGCCGGGAGAAAAGCACGCGGCGCGGGTGAAGGAAATCAGCCCGGTGGTGGATCCTTCGAGCGGGACGTTTGAAGTGCTGGTGGAACTGAAAGGGGAACGAGGGGCTTTGCGGCCGGGGATGACCGCAAACGTACACGTGGAAAATCAGCGGTAAATCCTGAATGAACCTGACGCGCGTCCTTAACGTGGCTTTGCCGGACCTGCCGGCGCGAACTCTCTCTGAGCGACCGCCACGCATCGATCCCGGGGTGAACTTTCGCGAGCACGTGGAAGAAGGCAAAAACGTGATTCGGGCGTATGTGCCATGCGCGAGGAGCATGTTCACATTTCAACCGGCAAACTGGAAACTGGCGCAACTGTTCGACGGCGTCAGGTCGTACGAAGAAATTGCGCAGATGCACTCCGCGGCGACCGGGACAGAATTCTCCGCGACGGAGGTGCGGGAATTTGCGGAAGAGCTGGAAGCGATCGATTTCTGGTACCGGACGGCGCAAGAGAAAAACATTTTGTTGATGCAGCAAACAGCGGAAGAGCGCCGCAAGAAGCTCAAGCAGTTTGATCGATGGGCCGATCTTTCGGACGTGCTGTTTCCGGCGTTCAACCCGGATCCATTTTTGACGAAGTTCCACAGTTACACGAAGTTCGTTTATACGACATGGTTCACTTGCTTGACGCTGGGGCTTTTCGCGGTGACGGCAGGAATTACGATCACGCATTGGAGGGAGATCGGGCGGGACACCGCAGCGTTTTACAACTTCTCGAACAAAACCTGGGGAGACATCGCGGTTTTGTACGTGATTCTGTGCGGGATCGTGGTGGTACACGAACTGGCGCACGCCTATACGTCAAAGCATTATGGCGGCCGAGTGACGGCGATGGGATTTGCGCTGGTGTACCTGACGCCCGCGGTGTACACGGACACGACGGAAGCAGAAGTAACGGCGACGCGCAACCAGCGTTTGGTGGTGACATTGGCGGGGGTTTGGTCGGAGCTGATGATCTGCTCCGTCGCCACGATTATCTGGTGGGGAACGGCGCCGGACACGCCAGTCCACAACGGCGCTTATTTCATGATGATGATGACGGGGATTATGTCGGTCCTGCTGAACTGGAATCCGTTGATCAAGCTGGACGGATATTATCTGCTGACGGATTTCACAGGGATCGCGGACATTAAAGAGAATTCGACGGCGTATGTGTCGGCGTGGGTAAAGAAACACATTTGGCGCCTGCCGGTGGAAATTCCGTATGTTCCCAAGAAACGACGTCTGGGATTTGCCGTGTATGCGCTGTTGTCGGGCGCTTATAGCTACACGGTGCTGTACATTGCGGCGCGTTTTGTTGGCAACATCGTGCGCAATTTCAGTCCGGAGTGGGGATTCGTGCCGGAAATTGCGGTAGCGTTACTGATTTTTCGTTCGCGGATTCGATTATTGGTGAACTTTATGAAATTTCTGTACCTCGATAAGAAAGACCGGATAGCAGCTTGGTTTACGCCTCGCAACAGGGTGTTGGCGGGGATTGCGCTCGCGGCGGTTCTGGCACTGCCACTGTGGCATGACTCCGTCTCTGCAAGGTTCCTGCTGGAGCCGGCTCGTGTGGCGGAGATTCGCGCGCGGGTTCCAGGAATTGTCACGCAACTAAATGCGGGAGAAGGAGAGCGGGTCGCTCAGGGAGCGCTCCTGGCTACGCTGCGGGACTCGCCGCTGCAATCCGATCTGGAACAGGCCCAGGCAAACTTGTCGATGGCCTCGGAGCGGGCCAAGGCCGCGTCTCTGCATTACGCGGAATATGGACCGGCATTGAAGGTGCGCGAACGCTTGAGCGATAAGCTGGAGGAAGTTTCGCAAAAGGACGCCGAGTTGAACCTCACCAGTCCAATCGCTGGCACAGTGATTACGCCCAGGTTGCAGGATCTGGTGGGGACTTATCTGAACGAGGGACAAGAGTTGCTGGAAGTGGCCGATCTCTCAAAATTGCGGGCTCGGATCTACGTCTCCGAATACGACCTGTACAACATTGAAAAGGCCGCCAAGGCCCGGCTACAGGTACAAGGGATGTTCAAGACCTGGGCGGCGCAGATCGTGTCGATCGCCCCGCGCCCATCGGAATTGGACACGAGTCTGTCGGGGAAAGTAGAGCTGCAGGGAATGAATCCGCCGCATTTCTACGTTGTGGACATGTACGTGGACAATCCGAAAGGCATCTTGAGACCGGGGATGACCGGCGTGGCTCGAGTGTACGGACGGCGGCGAAGCGTGTTGGGCCTCGTGTGGGAAACGGTGTCGGACTTTTTTGGGCGGAAGATCTGGTAGGGACGCGCTGACCGAAGGCGAGAAGTAAGGCTATCTTCTTTCGGCTCTAAGAAATAAAAATGGGGAGGCGATTTGGATGTGCCTCCCCATCGAAATGCATGTATTGCCTGTGCCGCAGGCAATGGACCTATTACATCTTTGCGTTTGCCTTGCGTACCATGCCAGCCTTGCGCACCGCGCCAGCTTTGCGTACCATGCCGGCCTTGACAATCTTCGCTTTGCGCGAGGTGCTGCCGTCGTTGGTGGCGGGGGCGCTGGCGACATTGGCCTTCTTGGTGGTCTTGAGGGTGCTGATCAAGCTCTTCTTTTCGATGGACATGGTGTGGGTTCGCTCCTGTTTCAAAAATTTTGTAATCCGCAGACGCCTGGATGAAGAGCATGGATCGTGCCAAAGTACAGGCATCACCGGTGGAAAATGTTTGCGCTGAAAACAGGGCAGTTAGTACCAAAGTACTGGTGGGCCATGCGAAGGGCACGGGTGAGAAGTTATTCTTTGGTTAAAATTTAACCTTAACAGGGTCAATTTTTAACCATCCTTCCAGCACCTTGCGACGGCAAGGACGAGGAGATGAGCGAACTGAGGGCGATCTCGCGAACCTACTCGATTCCGTGCTTGCGGCAGAGATATTTCATGCGTTGTGGGTCGATCTGGAGGATGGCTGCCGCGGCTGATTTCTTGCCTGCGGTACGGCGCAGGGCAGCGCTGAGGTAGGCGATCTCGATTTTTTCCATTTCAGCATCGAAATCGACTCCGCCTTCCGGAATGAGGATAGCTTCCTGGCTGGCGGCGCTGTGCTGGAGCATGTGTTGGGGGAGGTGCTCGGGGGTGATTTCCGGTGCGTTCACCATGACGACGAGGCGCTGGATGATGTTTTCGAGTTCCCGGACGTTGCCGGGCCAACTGTAGTCCTCGAGGATTTCCAGAACGTCCGGCTTCAGGGTCTTTAAGGGCTTTTTGACGGAGGCGCAGTAGATGCGCAGGAAATGATCGACTAGGATGGCGATGTCGCCGTCGCGTTCGCGTAGGGGTGGAACTAGGATGGGAACGACGTTGATGCGAAAATAGAGGTCTTCGCGGAAGCGACCCTTGCGGACGCAGTCTTCCAGATCGTCATTCGTTGCGGAAATCAGGCGGAAATCGATTTTCTTGGCGGAACGGCCACCGAGGCGCTGCACGGAGCGCTCTTGCAGGACGCGCAGGAGCTTGCTCTGGAGGCTGGGATGGAGCGTGGTGATCTCGTCGAGGAAAACCGTGCCGGTGTGGGCCAACTCGATCAGTCCGGGCTTCGCGGCGTCAGCACCGGTGAAGGCGCCTTTCTCATAGCCGAATAGTTCCGACTCCATGAGAGATTCCGGCAGAGCCGAGCAGTTGAGGGCGACGAAGGGTTTTTCCGCGCGATCGCTGCATTGAACAATAGCATTGGCGATCAGTTCTTTGCCGACACCGCTTTCTCCACGCAGAACGATACTGGCACTGGTGCGCGCCACGGCCTCAATGGCCTGGTGGACCTTTTGCATGGCGGGGCTGGAGCCGACTAGGCCGAAAAAGGCGGTACCGCTTTCGACCTGCTGGATGAGGCGGCGGCCTTCGAGCTCCAGCGCGCGCTTTTCAATGGCGCGCAGGAGAACGATCCTGAGCTCGTCATAGTTGAGAGGGAAAAGAAAGAATTCGTCGGCGCCAGCCTGGCTGGCTTTCAGGGGGATGGAACGACTATTGGTTTTCGTGAAGGCGACAATGACGATGTCGTCGCGAATCTTGCGGATTTCCTCGAGTACTTCCAGGCCATCGATGGGACCGTCGCCGATGCAATCGAGATTGAAAAGGATGGCGTGGAGCCCAGAGAGTTCGAGAATGGTCTTGATTTCGCTTTCGGTGGTGGCCAGGGAGGCGCGGAATCCATTGCCGAGATGCCTGCGAATTTCCGGGAAGTGCTCGGTGTCATCGGTAATGACAGCCAAGGAGTAGCGCTCCACGCTGGTGGCGGCTTCGGGCAAGGGTGCAGGCTCCGTAATGAGTGGAGATTATAGGGGAGGGGAGTTGGCGGTGGGAAGGTGAAAGTGGAAATGAGCAGTGCGGTAGGGTCACACGCGATCGAAACCCACGATGCCGGCCGAAGTCATGTCCCTACCGGGAGTTTCGTGTGGGCTTACGCTGTGAAAGCGGCTGCGAGCCGCCGCCGCCCAACGTTTAGAAGCGAAGGGTGGAGAGATATTTATAGCCGGAAGTGAGGATGGCCCAGGCATCCTTGGGGACGTCGTCTTCGAGGAAGTAATGCTGGATGCCAGCCTCGCTGGAGTAAGACAAGATGCGCTTCCAGTCGATGACGCCGGAGCCGGGTGCGGTCATGTCCTCTTCTTCAAGTTTTTTAGGATTGAAGGTGGCGATCTGGTCCGGTGCCAGATGGGGCAAAGACTTGAAGTCCTTAACATGCACCAGGGGGAAGCGACCCGGATACTTCTTGAAATAGGTGACGGGATCCTTTCCGGCAACGCTGATCCAGCCCAGGTCCATTTCCATCTTTACGAAATTAGGATCGGCCGACGAGAGCAAGTAATCGTAGGGAAGCTGGCCGCCAAGAGAGGCATCGGGTCCGAACTCCCACCAGTGATTGTGATAAGCGAACTGGATGCCGGCTTTTTTGCTGGTTTCGCCGGCTTTGTTGAAGGTGTCGATGACGCGCTTCCAACCGTCGGCGGAATTGCGTTCTTTTTCGTCGATCCATGGACAGACGATGAAGGCGTGGCCAATGGTGTGGGCCGCCTCGATGGTTGCCGGCCAGTGATTCTGGAGAATATCGTAGCTGACGTGGCAGGACGGAGCGGTGAGGCCGTCTTTGTCCAGCAACGCTCGAACATCTTTGGGGGAATGGTCGAAGTAACCGGCGAATTCGACTTCTTTGTAGCCGATGGACGCGACCTTGGCGATGGTGCCCGCGAAGTCCGTTTTCATGAGGCCGCGGACGGTGTAGAGCTGAACGCCGACCTTTTCGATTTGATGAGAGGCGGCGAAGGCGGAAGAAGGGAGAGAGGCAAGAACACCTGCTGCGAAAGACGATTCAATAAATGTGCGACGGTTCATGAATGGGATTGTACACGGATGACGGTTCGGAAAACAGGGTGGTGGGTGATTGCGCCGAAGACCGTGAGGCTAGATGCCGTCAGGGCAAAAGATCCGGCGGGGGTTGCCAGGGGCCGCGGGCTTGTTCGAGAGATCCGGCTACGGCGAGTAGCAGTTCTTCTTCGTAGGGGCGGGCGATCAGTTGGATGTTGATGGGAAGTCCTTCGGGAGACCGGCCGAAGGGAAGAGACAATCCGGGAAGGCCCGCGAGATTTAGCCACTGACAGAAGCGCATGGTATCGCGATAGTTGTGGGGATCGCCGGGGCGATAGCTTCCGGCTCCGTGTGGGAAAGCGGGGGCAGTGGACACAGGCGAGAGAAGGATGGGAATGTCGCGGAGCTGGCGAAGGATTTTGGCGCGGAGGTTATCGCGTTCGACGCACGCGCTCTGGAAAGATTGCAGGGTAACAACAGGCTCAGCAGTGGTGATTGCGAGATAGTTTTTGAGCATGGGGCTCACGGAGTCTTCCTTGCCACGGACTTCCGGGCGAATCAGATTGGCGATCACGGGGCCGAAGAAAAACCACCAGAGCTCTAGAGCACGATCGAGGTGCGTGAGAGAAACGGGCTCAACGCGATAATCGAGATCGCAGAGATGTTGCGCGGCGCGGCGAATAGTGGAAAGAGTTTCCGGAGTTGCGCGACCCAGTTCAGGGTTTTCCAGGATGCCGACGCGCGCGCCGCGAAGATCCATTGCGGAAACCTGGCTTGGGGAGAATGGGGCGGAAAGCGCGTCGCCTGGGTCGGGTCCGGCCATCACTTCGAACAATGCACGCAAATCCGCGACGGTTCTGGCCATCGGGCCGACTACGCCGAGCCAACTGAACGCGCCTGCGCTGGGGGGAAAGTGGCCAGTGGCGGGAATCCGGCCGGGTGTGGGCTTCAAGCCACAGATGCCCGAAAAATGTGCGGGAGTTCGGATGGACCCGCCGCCGTCACTACCGACACCGCCCATACCGCAGCCCGAAGCGATAGCGGCCGCTTCGCCGCCGCTGGAGCCGCCGGCGGAATAGTCAAGATTCCAGGGATTGGAAGTTTTGCCATTGAGGAGATTGTCGGTCTCATAGGCCATAAGGAATTCAGGAGTATTGGTGTTGCCGAGGAGGATCGCACCGGCGCATTCGAGGCGGGCGACGAGCGCTGCGTCGGCTGCCGGCACGTGATCTTTGCGGAGCAGGGACCCAGCGGGACAGGGCCAACCGGCGACGTCAATGCAGGATTTGATGGTGACTGGAATTCCTGCGAGAGGCTTTGCTGGTTCACCACGAGACAAGGAAGATTCAGCGGCGCGCGCGCGCGCCAAAGCAGATTCGAAGTCCACGTGAACGAAGGCGTTGAGCCTGGGCTGCAATTTCTGGATTCGATCGA
The DNA here is from genome assembly GCA_963709705.1 of Candidatus Acidiferrales bacterium. Taxonomy (GTDB): domain Bacteria; phylum Acidobacteriota; class Terriglobia; order Acidiferrales; family UBA7541; genus Acidiferrum. Next base: position 1,082,274 of record CAVPXU010000005.1, on the reverse strand, counting down.
GATGCGCGGAAACGAGCTCAACGGGAGAGAGTTGCTTTTCGCTGAAGAGACGATGGGTTTCCGCTATCGAGCCGTAGACGGGCAGGGTCATAGGATCATTTTAGATACAGCGGGGTTGTTCAGCCAACGCGAAACGCGACACTCGTTGATCGGATGGCGCGGCCCACTCAGTCTAAACCGGCTTTGAAGACTTGACGCGCCTGATTGTCGGTGAGTTCGGAATACCAGATGGACGATCCGTTAGCGGAAGACGAAAGCCAGAACGAGGCTTTTTCCAACTCGGCCAAGGAATGAATACTATGTGTGGCAAAATCGAAATATTGAAGCTCTGAAATTTGTCCGGAGTACTCGCTCAGCAGCAAAATACCCTTATGGGTCAGCGTCCAGCTCGCCCATGTGCTCGGGTGCAAAAGGGAAACACGCGATTCGGTGCCGCCGTTGACGGGTACGCGCCAAATTTCAGGATTCTCGTAACGCGATTTGGCGTAGTAGAGCGTTTGACCGTCCGCCGATTCGAACGCAGAGAAGCCGCCATGCCGGGTAATTTGGACCGGCTGGCCGCCCGCTACTGGAACCTTCCAGATTTCATTGTCTTCGCCACCCCAAGTAGCGCCTTGGTTGGAGGCGAAATAAATGAATCTGCCGTCGCGCGACCAGCTTGGCACGGAATTGTTGGATTGATCTTCGACCACCGCACGAACCGTGCCACCGTCTTCCGAAACTACGTAAATGCCGGAACGTCCAAACCGCCCGTCGGAATCAAAAGCAATCCAGTGGCTATCGGGAGACCATCGCGGCGTGCCAGCTCTGCCTGTGTCCGTCAATTTTCTGGGAGAAGAACCGTCGGAGTTGCAAACCCAGATATCCATGGCATCGGTGCGCCCTGCCATGAAAACCAGCTTCCTGCCATCGGGAGAAGGCTGGGGACCGGCAATCGCTTCCCGCCCGACGACAACCGGCTGGACAGAATCGAAGCTTGGCCCTTTGGTCAGATCCAAACGAAGAATAGCCGGTCTTTCAACGGTGGATTGCGCCCTGAAAAATCTTGGGAGCTTTCCCGAACGATCGAGCCGCAAAAGAGAGTCTTCGTCCCAAGCGCCCGAGGGGATGTTCGGTTTGTTACCTGAATTCGGAGTTTCGGAATGCAGGCTACCGGAAGCGGACGATGATGCAGGAATGGCGGCCGGTTCAACTTTCCGTTGCAACTCCGAATTTCCCGAAGTGCTTCGGGCGGAGCTTTCCTCCGTCTCTTTCAGAGCACGCTGCGCCGCCTGGTACGCGAATGGTCCCGCTGCCTGTTTGAGGCGCGATTCTGCTTTGCCCGGAGATTCCTGCGAAGGCCAATGCGACCAAACGCCGGTAATTCCGAACGAGATTAGAAGAATTCCAGCGATTACGGAGGACAGTTGAACGAGCGTCTGGCGCCGGACGGGAACAGTGCTCTGCCACTCGTCATTGCGCGGCTCTCTCCAGAGCGGTGCGGGGACAGGTCGGAGTGGCGGCTCCGGGCTTGGGGGGACAGCAACCGGAGAGACAGGTGTGAACTCTTCGACGGCAGCGATGAAACGGTAGCCGCGACGGGGTAGGGTTTCGATGAAACGGGGATCGTCGGCGGAGTCGCTGAGGGCGTCGCGGAGCTTGTTGACGGCAGCGTTGAGGCCGTGGCCGAAATCGACAAAGGTATCGTCTGACCAGATGCGCTTGCGGAGTTGATCACGGGTGACGAGTTGGCCGGGGTGTTCGAGCAGAGCGGCCAGGATCTCAAAGGGCTGGCCAGAAAGCTTGACGCGAATGCCGGATTTGCGCAGTTCACGATTGACCAGATCCACGATGAACGGGCCGAAGCGAAGGCGAGATTTGATGAGGTCGGTCATCGAGAACGCAATTCTATCATTTGGATAGACGTTAAGGAGGGCCGGTTAGTTCCCAAAGAGCCCGTAATTCTCGTTTGGTCAGTGGTTTGCCCGATGACAGAAAATTGACTGGAAACCGGGCGTTCGGGCATTGAGGTACCTATCGGTCCAGGGCATGTTGGCGCACCAGCAGCGAGTTAGGCTGCGGAAATCTTTGGGTGCGAGGACAGCCATGGACACGAATAGGTTCGGGGAGCGAGAACAGAGAATTGCGTTGGTGTTGGGCATTTTTTGCCTACTGGGCATGCAAACTGCGTTCGGGCAGCAATTCGTGAGTGGAGATGCCGCGGAGCATGCAGAGTGCTTCGAGGCGGTTCGTGCCAACGCACTGGGGTCAGGCAGCTGCGGTCACGCGGCTGTGGAGGAGTTAGCGCGATCGGGGCATGCGTTTGCGGAGAACCAGTTGGGGATTGAATCGGCGTTGGTGCTGGGTCCACAACGAACGATTCGCGACGCACGTAAGTGGTTCGAAAAGGCGGCGCGACAAGGATACGCGTCGGCGCAAGTAAATCTGGCTGTGCTGTACCTGAATGGCTGGGGCGTGGAAAAGAATTATGGGACGGCGCTGTACTGGTTGAAGGAAGCGGCGGAGCAGGGGAATGCGCGTGCGCGAACGAACCTGGGAATTTTGTACATGAACGGGAAGGGAGTGGCACAGGACTATGCGGAGGCGGCGAGGCAGTTTCGAATGGCGGCGGAAAGCGGAGAAACGGGAGCGATGGTCGATCTGGGATTTCTGAGCGACAGTGGATTGGGAGGGCCGCAAGATAAGGCGACTGCAGCGGAGTGGTATCGTTTGGCGGCGGAACGCGGCGATGCGCTGGGGCAAAATAATCTTGCGGATATGTATTTGCGCGGAGAGGGAGTTACGCAGAGTGACGCGCTGGCGCGGGAATGGTTCGAGAAGGCCGCGGCACAGGGAAACACAGGGGCGCGTATCAAGCTGGGATTTTTGTATGCGAGCGGGCGCGCGGGACAACGGGATGCGGAGAAGGCGTATGCTTGGATTTTGGCGGCACAGATGGCGGGAGATTCGAGGGGGAAGGAATATTTGGCACCGCTGGAGAAGGAGTTGACGGCGGAGCAGTTTGGCCGTGCGAAGGAGAAGGCGCGGGAGTTGTTGTCGAGGCAGGAACAAGCGAAAACGGAGCTGGCGTTTTTGCGTTAGAGATTGCCCTATCAATTCTCGCATGCCGGGGAACTAAGGAAGGCTGTCCTCAGCGGCTAAAGCCTTTTAGCTTTTCGGTAGTGACGGCACGGCTGAAGCCGTGCCATGACGCGGTGGAAGCTGTCACACACACTCTAACGAAGAGTTTCTTCAAGCATGGCTAAAGCCATGCGTCTACGATTGGAACCACTCTGAAGGCGGGACAAAAACGGTTGACGATGGGGCAGGCAGCCGGGACAATCGATTAAGACGATTGTGCTTTTTCGGGTCGTCGCGCGTCCAGAAAGAGCTTCCCTCGGTGGGATCCATGACAAACGGTTGGCGGCCGTGGCTTTCTATTGTTAGTGGCATGATTATTTTTGTGCTCGTTTCCTTCTTCCTGCCCACGCTGCATTCACATGCCAGGCAGCCCGAAATACCTGTTCCGATCAGCAAAATTTCCGGCGAAGCGCTGCGGCTGAACACGCTGGGCGTTGCGTATATGAACCAGGGAAAATCGAGCGACGCGCAAAAAAGTTTTGAGAAGGCGCTGGCAGCCGATCCGAATTTCGCGCAGGCGCGGATGAACTTGGGCATTTCTCTGCTGGCGCAACAAAAACTGGATGAGGCGCGGGCGGCGTTGGAGGAAGCGGCCAGCAAGCTTCCGGATGATCCATACGCGTGGTACAACCTGGGCCTGGCGTACAAAGACGCCGGGCAACCGGAGAAAGCCATCGCGGCGTTTCAGCACGTGGAAAAAATCGCGCCGGATGAGCCGGATGCCTTCTATTTCGAAGGATTCGTCTGCTCGCAATTACAAAAATATGATGACGCGATTGCGGCGTTCAAAAAATCGCTGGAGATCGCGCCGTACCACGCTTCGGCACAATTCGGGCTGGCGCGGGCATATCAAAGGAAGGGCGATGGGGACGCAGCGCGAGAGGGAATGAAACGATTCCAGAAGATCACGACGGAACATCTGGGCACGCCATTCGGGGCGGGGTATGGGGACCAGGGGAAATTTTCTTTGGCGGAATTTGTGCACGGCGCGGACAGTGCCGTGCCCGCAGAGATTGCGGTGAGCTATGCAGCGAAACCGCGGGAAGAGTTGGGCGGAGCGAGCACTGGAGTTTGCGTGTTCGATTATGATGGCGATGGGAAGCCGGACTTATTCTTTGTGGGAGCGGGTGACGGGAAGAGCCGGCTGCTGAAAAATTTGGGCGGCGGGAAGTTTGAAGATATTACGGCAAAGGCGGGACTGGCGGGAATCGGCGGTGGATTTGGATGCGCGGCGGGCGATTTTGACAATGACGGGGCCACCGATCTGGCTGTATGCGAAGCGGATGGCGTGCGACTGTTTCGTAATGACGGGCACGGAAAATTTGCGGATATAACGGAGAGAGCGGGGATTGCGCGCGAGAAAGGCTGCGTGGGCACGACCTTTGTGGACTACGACCACGACGGGGACCTGGATTTGTACGTGACCATGGCGACGGCAAAAGGCCGAAAGAACAAATTGTGGCGGAACAACGGGAATTCCACGTTCACAGATGTTTCCGAGGAATCCGGAATGGGAGTGGATGCCACGGGCGCGGATGCCGCGGTGACGGACTTTAATAACGATCGCGCGATTGATTTCGTGGTGGCAGGAGGAGCGAAGGGCGCGGCGATTTATCTGAATCCGCGCGAAGGGAAATTTACCGCCTTGCCTGCGATTGATTTTGCCAAGGAAAAATTGCCGCCGGCAGTGGGCGTTGCGGTATTTGATTTCAACAAAGACGGATGGATGGACATTGCGTTTACGCACGCAGGCGCGCCGGGGATCAGTTTGTGGAGAAACGTGCAGGGGAAGAAGCTGGAGCGCGTGGCGCTGCCGGATTTGGGATGGAAGCAAGGCTGGGGAGTGACGGCGGCCGATTACGACAACGACGGCTGGCTGGACCTGGTGGCTGTGGGAGAGGGCGCGAATGGAGGGGAAATTCGCGTGCTGCGGAATCTTGGCGACGCGGGTTGGGCTGACGTAACCAAGAAATTACAACTGGATGGCGTGAAGCTGAATCAACCGCACGCGCTGGCGGTGGCTGATTTCAAGGGCGATGGCAGTCCGGACATCGTAGTGACGCAGGCATCGGGCGCGCCGTTGCTGCTAGAAAATACGGGCGCGAACAAAAATCACTGGATGCAGGTGGATTTGAAAGCGCTGAACGACAACAAAAGCGGGATCGGGACGAAGGTGGAGATTTTTGCAGGTGCGCTTTATCAAAAATTCGAGATAGGCGGGACGTCGGGATATCTCGGACGAAATTCGGGGATGCTGCTGGTCGGGTTGGGCGCGGAGACGGTTACAGATGCAGTGCGATTGCTGTGGCCGACGGGCGTGCCGCAGGATGAAATCGATCTGGCCGCGAATAAGACGCAGAAGATCGGGGAACTGGACCGGCGCGGGAGTTCGTGTCCTGTGTTGTTTTCTTGGAATGGAAAGGAATACGAGTTCATTGCAGACATGATCGGACCGGGCGTGGTGGGGCATTGGATCGCGCCAGGGAAACGGGATGTGCCCGACCCGGACGAGTATTTGAAAGTGCCGGCGGAAAGCATAAGCGCAAAAAATGGTTTGCTGAGTTTCCGGTTCATGGAGCCGATGGAAGAGACAGTGTATCTGGATCAAGTGAGGCTGCTGGCGGTGGATCACCCTGGCAACATCGAAGTGAATCCGAACGAGCGATTCGCCAGCAATCCACCGTTTCCGGAATTTCGTGTGATCGCCACGCAGAATGCGCGCACGCCGGTTGGCGCTTGGGACGATCGCGGTCATGATGTGCTGCCGTTACTGGCGAAGCGCGACCGTAAGTACGTCACCGACTTCGAAGGCTTGCCCTTTGCGGGATTCGCGAAGCCGCACTGGATTGAACTGGACCTGGGCTCTTGGGATGCGTCGAAACCATTGCGCTTGCTGCTGGATGGGTACACGGATTACTTCACGGCGACTTCGATGTTTTCAGCGGATCAGGCGGGGATAAAAGTGATTGCGCCATATGTAGAAGTGCAAAACGCGCAGGGCAAGTGGGTGCGCGCGGTGGATGATATGGGATTTCCGGCGGGGCTGGCGCGGACGATGGTGACCGACCTGACCGGGAAAATTCCTGCGGGAACGCGCCGAATTCGGATCGTTTCGAACTTGAAGATTTATTGGGATCGCGTGCGCATCGATCAGACGCCGGAGCAGAAAGATGTGCGTGTGAGCGAAGTCCCATTGGCAACGGCGGAATTGGCGTATTTGGGTTACCCGAAAGAAATCCGGCTGCATCCAGCGACGGATACAGTCTATTCATACACGCATCGGAGTCTGAGCGGGCCATACGCACATGCGTCAGGAAACTACACGCGATACGGGGATGTAAAGACGCTGCTGAATCGGTCTGACGATAAGTTCACCGTGTTCAGTTCGGGTGAGGGCGTGAAGTTGGAGTTTGATCCTGTGGGGCTGCAGGCGCTGCCTGCCGGATGGGTACGCGATTACTTTTTCTATGCGGACGGATTCGAGAAGGACCTGGATTTTTATGCCGCGAATGCGTTCACGGTGGAGCCGTTGCCGCGCCACGGATTGATCGCTTACCCATATCCATCAGGCAAAGAGTATCCGATAGATGGCGAGCATCTGGGATACGAGTTCGAATACAACACGCGGCAACGTTCCGATCGCATGCCGGGCAATTTGCGTTACGATTATCCGCCGCTAAAGTGAGGAATCGTCCATGCGCAGAAACGGCGCCTCGACTATACGAGATGTGGCACAAGAGAGTGGCTACTCTGCGTCCACAGTCTCGATTGTTCTGAACAACGCGCCACTGGCCCGCTACATTCCAGAAGACACGAAGGGAACGATTCAAACAGCAGCGCGACGGCTGGGTTACCGGCCAAATCCGCTGGCGCGATCGTTGCGTAGCCAGAGGTCGAACATCGTGGGAGTGATGGTGTTCGATATCACCGATCCGTTCTGCACGCCGATCCTGCGCGGACTGGAGAATGCGCTGTATCAGGCCAATTATCTTTCGCTGCTGGCGGATGCGCACAACGAGCCGCACCGCTTTGAACGCTATCTGGAAATGCTGCTGGACCGGCGAGTGGAAGGGTTGGTCGTAATTGCAAACTGGCTGGTGACCGACATCAAGGTGCTGGCGGATTTGACGGAGAAGCAGGTGCCGACGGTGATCGCCGGGCGGGCGTTCGAGATCGAGAATATCAGCACGGTTTCCGTGGACAACGAAGGCGGGGCGGCACTGGCGCTGGAGCATTTGTACGGGTTAGGGCATCGTGAGATTGCGTTTTTGCGAGGGCCGAAGACATTGGCAAGCAGCGGGCAGAGGTGGAAGGGCATCCGCAATTTCGCGCGGTCGGTAGGATTGCGGCTGGATGCGAAGAGAATTGTGGAGCTGCCTGAATCACTCGATCCCAACTCCAGTTTTGAGGCAGGCGCGCAACTGACGACGGAATTGCTGCGCGGGGGAAAATCGTTCAGCGCGTTGGTGGCGTACGATGACATCACCGCGCTGGGGGCTTTGCGGGCACTGAAGAAAAACGGGCTACGTGTGCCGGAAGATTGCAGCGTAGTGGGATTTGACGATGTGGCGCAGGCAAGCCTTGCGGCACCGTCGCTGACAACCGTGCGGCAGCCGATGGAAGCGATGGGATCGATGAGCGTGGGAATGATGCTGGATGCGATTAAGGCAGTGGATCGGAAGAAATCGATTCCAGTGGTGCGACGGAAGATTCCGGCGGAGTTGGTGGTGAGGGAATCGACAGGGAAGTGCGCTTGAGCGGTGGGTGTTGCACGGTCAGGCGCCCACAGTGATCCAGGACTTTTCCTGGGCAGATTGGGCGATGGCTTCGCAAAGGACTAATTCCTCGTGGCCGGTTTCGAAGGTAGGGAAAGAGCGCGGGGCACGGAAATCGCCGGCGGCAAGATAAGCGTAAAAATCCTTGAAAAGTTGGACGAACGTGTCGGGATAGCCTTCGGGGTGTCCACCGGGGTAAGCGGCGTAGCGGCGGGAATCCGCCGATTGCAATGCGGGATCTTTGGGAAGAAGTTCGCAGGCACGCTCGCGCCGGCCGATCCACAATTGGTTTGGCGATTCCGAATTGAACGACAAGCTACCTTCGGAGCCATCGATCTCAAACCAAAGACGCGCCTTGCGGCCCGGGCTGACCTGGGAGACGGTCATCACGCCACGCGCTTCATTTTCGAAATGCAGCAAGACCGAAGCGTAATCATCGGTGCCAATCATCACTTCTTCCGTCTCCGTGGAAGCCGCTTTCTGGAAAGATTCCACGCGGCCCTTGGGGCGATGACGGGTGGGAAGGACGGTGGCGAGGTCAGCGCAAAGTTCGGAGACTTTGGTGTTGGTCAGCCATGTGACCAGATCGAGCCAATGTGTGCCGATGTCCGAAACCGCGCGGAGTTCACCGCCGAGTTTTGCTTCGAGGCGCCAATTCCAGTCCGTCGGAAACAACAACCAGTCTTGCAGGAAACTGCCATGAACAAGTTTTACCTGGCCGATGACGCCGTCGCGAATGAGCGCGTGTGCCTCCTGGCAGAGCGGGTAATAGCGAAGATTGTAGGCAATGGCGCCAACGCGGCCGGTTTCCTTCAGGAGAGAGACGAGGGTGGCGGACTCGCGCGAATCGAGCGCCAAGGGCTTCTCACAAAGAACGTGTTTGCCCGCCCGCAATAATTGGCTGGCTTCCTGAAAGTGCAAGTAGTTGGGAGTGCATACGTGCACCACTTGCACGGAAGGGTCGGAGGCCAGTTCGTCCAGCGAATTGTATCCGCGCGGCAGATGAAGAGAATCTGCCGCAGCCGTGGACCGCTCCGGCGTGCTACCGAGAGCACCCTGAACGGTAATACCAAGCCGACGTAAAGCTTCCAGGTGAGCGCGGCCTACAAATCCCAAACCGACAATCGCGGCATTCAGCTGCATCGAAACACCCTCGAGATGTGGAATTGAAGCAACGGTATTCTAGCCCGGATTCGGGAGATTAGCGGGAACAGAGAGAGAGCCGAGGCTACTTTGCTGGTGGACGAAACGCTTCGATCGGGTCGAGATAACTTTGCGCCCAGAACGCTTCTTTCGTCAGCGCTCCGGATGCCAATTTTTGGATATCGCCGAGAGTAGCGCCAGCGATCCCGCCATCGGCGGCATCGAAGATGACTACCACGCCGTCCATGGGTGTCGATACCGTCGTGGATTCCTTCGAAGCTTTTTCAAAGAGAACGAGTGAGTATTCCAGACGAACTGCGGGGCCGATTTCTTTGGAGTTCTGGGAAACTGGTTGGACCGTATAGATCTTCACGGTTTTTCCCTTAAGTCCGGGCCAATCCGACGGGAAAGCGCTGATTTCCTCACGTTCAATGTGGAATCCTGGGAATTTTTCTTCGGGGCCATGTTCTTCCTTGGCGATTTTAGAGGCGACGGATTCCGGAAGCAGGACAGCGTTCTGACGGAGATAACCGCGGGAGTCACCGGAAATTTCGACGTGCACCCAACCGTTTTCCGCATCGAGAAATGCAAACTCGTCATTGGCTGCGGCCTTGAAAAGGAGTCGGGATTCCTCAGCCGGTTTGGAATAAACGGGTGTACCCGATTTTGTGACGGCAATCAGATCTTGCGGGTGCGCCTGGTTGTGCTTGATCTCTTTCAGATTGTTCAGTTCGCGGGTGAGTTGTTGGACGTGCCGCTCCTCGATTACACGTTGATTCCTCAGGGCGGCGACTTCATCCGGTGTTTTTACAACCGGCGCCGACGGAGTGGAAACGACAACGCCAGGCACGCCGGACAAATCGAGCTTAGGCCTGGGAGTTTGTACGCCGGATGCAGGAACTGCAGCTGGATCGACAGGTTTGCCGGTTAATTTCTCTTGCAAACGATCGAGGAAATCCAGCTCGAGGCGGCCGTTGGAGGGCAGCACGTCATATCCGGATTTGGTGACATCTCGATCCGCATACCATGCCGTGATTTTTGCGGACAGGCGAACGATAGTGGCACCGGAATCCCCGGGAAGAAGTTCGATAGTGAACTGGTAGAAGCCGCGTTCGTAATGATCGAGGGGCTTGCCCACGGAGGTGACGAAACCGTCGAGGATCGGCAGCTTCTGGCCGGAGTAAGCTTGCAGATCCTTGAGGGCCCGTTCTACTTCCGGTTTGGGCTTCGGATAGCTGCGGGCGTAGGGGACTGCCTGACTGTGTAAGACTGGCGCAACTGCCACGAGCGTCAGAAGGCAGCAGAGGAACGGAATTCCCACGGTCCAAAGCCTGTTAATTGAATGAGTCATGGCAGTGTTTCCAGCTGTTCTACGGGTAGCCAGCCGCGCTGTCCTTCGGGAGTTTCGATGCCGAGCCAATGAGGCGTGACAATCAGAATGACGACCTCGGAATGGGCCGGCAACGTTTTCAAGATTGCCGCAGACTGAAAAGGCGCACCTTTCAAATCGGCTCCGGGCGCCTTGACGCGGCGCTCCAGTTCGTGACGCAGGGAAACGATGTCCGTTTCCATTTCTTTTTCGCTGGCCTGCGCGGTGCTGAGTCGATTAGATTCTTCCTCGCGCTGGCGGGCGTAACTCTGGCGGACGAGTTCGGCGCTCATGGCGCGGCGGCGAGCATCGGCCGCGTCCATAGCGGCCTGCTGCAAGGAATCGAGGGCGTCCTTGATTTCGTTTATTTCACTTTTTTCGACGCTGCCGTCGGAAGGATGCATGGTTTTGTGGGCGGTTTCGACATAGACGGCGTCCACCTTGACGCGAGTGCGGTCGTCCGTGATCGGGATGATGACGTAGCGAACACCGATCGTGCCCCGATCTCTTGTGTCCAGGAAATGTCTTGGTGAGATCGCTTCTTGGCGTATTTTGTAGAAAACCTCGCCCGGCCCGGACCAGGGCTCGAAAAGCGGAGTGGAGTTGACGGCTTCGGCACCCGTGAGGACGGGCTCCTTATCGAAAACGAGCGTGCCGTGGATGATGTGGTCTTTCTGAACAGAAATGACAGCTTGGCGAACATCGCTGATAGGAGCCAAGAACTCTCGCATGATTCCGGGTGTAGTCAGTTCTTTATGATCGCCATGAGGGGAAGCGTGCGCCGCCGGAAGTGCAAGGAATACGGAAAAAGGCAAGAAAAAGAGCGATTCGGCGAGCCATTTGGCCCAGCGAGAAGTGCGTTTGCCCGAATATCCGAAAAACATTGTCGTGAACACGTGAGCACCCTTGTTAACGCGAAGGAAGGGGTCCTGTCAAATTCTCCAGAAATTCGAATCTCGGATAGCAGTGAAAATGCGGTACCGGGACCACGTGTTGAGAGTCCGGAAATATTTTTTTGGATGCTTGCAAGAAATCTCTTGCATTCCATTTCGGACTCGGAGTAGCATCCGGCTCGGTTCAGGGGCTGAAGATTTTGCTGCTGTCCTTTGACGGAGAGACACGGCGGGATTTTCAGTAGGCTCGGTGGAGCATTCCGTGCGCTTGGGGTAAGCTGCGCGGTGACTCGCCGCGCTGGGTGTTTGGTAACACACTCCCTTCAAACAAAAATTAGAAAGAAGCCCTAGATGTCTGCTCGACGTCGTCCCCACACGTTCGTAGGAGGCAGTATGGAATGTTTGCGTTCAAAGGAAGTACGGAGCAGGGCCGCCCGTGCGGGGAAAGCCTTGCTTTATTTCGTCGTATTGGTGGCAGTACTTTTAGTGAACTGTAGTCCGGCGAGTGCCTTACCAGCTTTCGCGAGAAAGTACGGGCTACCCTGCTCTTCGTGCCATGAAGCGTGGCCGATGCTCAGCCCCTTCGGCCAGATGTTCAAGGATAACGGGTATCAGTTGGGGAACGATCGGGACGCTCCCATTTTTCAGCAAGCAGCATATTGGCCGGTGACGTTTCGAATCACGCCGGTCTGGCACCGAGAAAGCACCAGCGAAGCCCCGGTGGACGGCTCGAACGGGCCGGGCGGAAACCTAGCGAAGATCACCACCCAAGGGTTCGACATAAGCGGATTGGACTTCCACACTGGTGGAACTCTGGCGAACAATTTTTCGTTTTACGTGTTGCCTTCTTCTGACAATACCGCGTCGTTCCATTTCGAATCCGTATGGGCGAGGTTGGACAACGTATTTCATACGCCTTGGATAAACATCAAGTTAGGCAAATTCGAATTGGACAATCTGTTGTCCGAAAAGCGCATCCTGACGCTGACCAACGTGGCCGGTTTTTACGAGAACTACCACTTTCAACCATACTCATCACCCGGAGTTCCGGAAAACTACACGTTCGGTATCGGCGACAATCAATTGGGCTTGGAATGGATGGGGCACTCTGCGGATGACCGAACGAGAGTCTCTGCGGCACTGCTAAGTGCCAGCGATGGCCAAGTCGGTTTACCGACGAGTCGCGGTTACGGCGGATTTTTCACCGCGAGCCGGGCTTTCGAGATAGGCAACCTCGGCTTGCAGCGCGTTGGTGGGTTTGCTTACCTTGGGCAGGAGCCGACTTATTACGAATACAATCTGACAACGACAACTCCGATCGGCGTGGATAGCGTGACCAATGCGCCGGTGGTCGCGACGTCAACAACACCGTACGCCGGAACCGGAGTTGGCAACAAGCTCATCCAGCGTTACGGCTTGCTGGGCATGTGGTACATCAAGAAATTCGATATCACCACAATCTACTTCCACTCGAAAGACAACGCGTGGCTGGGGACTAATACTCCGGCGCTACCTGGCGCTGTTCTGCCGACTGGCGCGAATGCACCGACGTGGAATGGCGCGTTGTTTGAAAGCCATTACATGTTCAACCCGCAAGTCATCCTGATCAACCGCTACGAACTCGTGAGGATGAGCCAGCAAGCGTTTTCGACCAACCCCAGCAACCTTGGTAACGCGGACGTGCTGACATTCGGGGCGCGCTACTACCCGTTCCTTTCGAGCCGCGCGGGCTTTGCTTACCACGCGGAATATTCGATCATCTGGCAGAAAGGCGCGTCTGTCGTCTTTACACCATTGGCCACGAGCAGCTTGCTGTTCGGCTTTGACTTCGACTTCTAAGGGAGAATGAACATGCTGAACATCAAGAAGACCTGCTTGAATGTCGCAGTAGCCCTCATCCTTCCATCCGCACTGTTTGCGCAACTGCCCAGCAGCAGCGATCAGCCCGCAGCGAAACCATCGAAGCACATGGAATCGCATATCGGGAATCTGACGGGACACTCCGAGGCAGGAGCACAGCTGTATTACCGCTACTGCTGGGGTTGCCACGGGGCACGCGGGAACGGTGAAGGCGAAAACGCACCTTACCTGAATATCTTGCCGCGCAACTTTGTCGCCGCGGTATTCAAATGCCGGTCGACGCCGACGGGCACTTTGCCGCTGGATTCCGATCTGTTCAACTCGCTTTACCGCGGATTTAATTTTACGAACATGCCCTCCTGGAGGGCACTGACCGCGCAGCAACGGGCCGACCTGGTGGCATTTATTAAAACGTTTTCCGCCCGGTGGGTGACCGAAAAACCGGGAGACCCCATACAAGTACCGCCCGAACCGAAGTTGACCGTGGAAAGCATCAAGCATGGCGGTCAGCTGTTTCAGAAGCTGGAATGCTGGAAGTGCCATGGCCAGGAAGGCCGTGGCGACGGACCTTCCGCGTCTACGCTGACGGACAGCAACGACCAGCCGATTCGGCCTTATAACTTCACAAGCGACAACCGCTCCAAGTGCGGCCGGACAAATGCAGACCTCTACAAGATCTTCATGACAGGACTTGATGGCACGCCAATGCCTTCCTTCGCGGATGTGGTGAAACCGGAGGAGGCGTGGGATCTGGTGCATTACCTGAGAACATTGCAATACAACAACCCGAGCCCTGAGCTCGCGCTATGGCTGAGCACGCCGGAAGGAAAGGCGATCGTCGAAGCGAAGAAGGTGGAAAATACTAATACCGGCTCTGGAGTTAAGCCGTAGTATAGCAATTAAGTAATTAGCTCCAAATTTCGGGAGGGAGAATCGAATGCAAACGAAGCACATAGTTCTTGCCGGAGTGGCGATGCTAGCCGCGGCAGGCTTGGCAGTAGCCGGGCCAAAGCCGGCGGGCGGCACCATCAGCGGCAAGGTGACTTATGAAGGAACACCCGCCAAGATGAAGCCAATCGACATGTCCAAGGAACCGTCCTGCGCGAAGATGTATCCGACGCCGCCGCTGTCGGAAGCAGTCGTGACTGGGCCAGGAAACACTCTGGAAAACGTGGTTGTTTTCATTTCGGCCGGAGCGCCGGATGATCCCGCGCCATCGACCGCGGCGGTCTTTAACCAGAAGGGCTGCCGTTATATACCGCACGTCCTGGCGTTTCAGGTGAACCAGGAATTGAAAATCGTGAATGAGGATCAGACCTCTCACAATATCCACCCACTGCCGAAGCTGAACCGCGAGTGGAACAAGTCGCAACCGCCGGGAACGCCGCCGATCAGCGAGAAGTACGACAAGGCGGAGATTTTCCCCGTGAAGTGCAACGTTCATCCCTGGATGCATGGAAACTTCGCGGTGCTGAAGAACTCGCATTATGCGGTGACCACCGACGGCGGAACGTTCACTCTGCCGAACCTGCCTCCGGGTAAGTACACCGTGACGGCATGGCACGAATCCTACGGCGATCAGTCGCAGGAAGTCACCATCACTGGGTCGGAAACCAAGCCGGTTAACTTTGTGTTTAAAGCCAAGCCCTACTAAGGGGCTTGGCTTTCCCGCGCGGTTCAGAGCCATCCGAGGACTTAGCAGGTCCACACATAAGGACGTAGCATCGCCCTCGATTTGGGGCGGAGGCGAGGAGCAATGGGGAAACTGTTAGCGGTCGTATTGGTAATTATTGCCATAGCGTCGGCTTACCCGATCGTGACGCACATGTTCCCGCTGCCGCAGGACATCTCCACGCACGGTCATGCGATTGACGAACAATTGAATGACACGATGTGGGAAGCGGGGATTTCCTTTGTGGCGGCCCAGTTGGTTCTGGCGTTTTTTGTGTGGTCATTCAGTGGCCGCAAACCCGGCAGTCCCCTTAAGAATTTTCCTGGCGGGGCGCGCGTGATGGTGATCGGCGCGTTCCTGCTTGTCGGTACGGAAATTCTGGCGCTGGGGGTGTTGGGGCAGAAGGCGTGGGCGACGGTGTATTTTGCGCCGTCCAAGCCGGGCGCGTTGCAAATCCAGGCGCAGGCCGAACAATTCGCGTTCTTCTTCCGTTATCCGGGGCCAGATGGAAAATTCGGCGGCATCCATCCCGACAAGATCGACGAAGGCAACCAGAATTATTTCGGGTTGGACCCGGCGAATGATGTGGATGCACGGGACGACATCGTGTCCGGAGAGCTGGTCGTGCCGGTGAACCGCGAGGTGCAACTGCTGATGCACGCCAAAGATGTGGGGCACTCGTTTTATGTTCGGGAACTGCGGATTCAGCAGGACTTCGTGCCGGGACTGGACCTTTCGGTGCATTTCACCGCGACGCAAATCGGGAAATACGAAATTGTGTGCACCCAACTGTGCGGTTTGGGCCACTACAACATGAAGGCGTATCTCAACGTGATGGCTGAAGCTGATTACGAAAAGTGGCAGAAAGAACAGTCGGCGCAGTAGTAAGGAAAATTCCCGTGCTGTCGCGAGGAAAATAAATCGCGACCGGCGTGGCAGTTGTCGAACGAGGTGATGCGATGGAAGAGGCGTCGGTTCAACAGGCTCACGTGCACGCACCCCCGGAAGGGTTTCTCCGGAAGTATGTGTTCAGCCTGGACCACAAAGTAATTGGAAAGCAGTATTACGGCTTGGCGCTAGTGGCCGTCTTTACTGGAATGTTTCTTTCCTGGCTGATGCGTATCCACATGGTGTGGCCGACGGCGAAAATTCCTTTGCTGGAACACCTGTCCAGCGCAGGGGCGCCCGGAGGAGTGATCACTCCGGAATATTACCTGTCGCTGATGACGATGCACGGGACGCTGATGGTGTTCTTCGTGCTGACGAATGCGCCCTTCGCGGCGTTCGGCAATTACTTTCTGCCAATCCAGATCGGCGCGGAAGACATGGCGTTTCCGCGATTCAATATGATGTCGTTCTGGGTGACGTTTGTCGCGTGGGCCGTGCTGATGCTGGCGTTTTTTATTCCAGACGGGCCACCAATCGCCGGATGGACGAGCTACGCTCCGTTGAGCGCCGTGGGCAAAGACGCGGGACCAGGCATGCAATACGGAATGAGCTTGTGGGGATTGTCTATCGCCATATTCTGCATCGCTTCGCTGCTGGGAGCGCTAAACTTTATCGCCACGACGCTGGATTTGCGGGCCAAGGGCATGACGCTGATGAGGATGCCGTTGTGCACGTGGGCATGGTTCGTCACTTCGTGCATCGCGTTGCTGGCGTTCGCGGTGCTTCTACCGGCTTGCATTCTGTTAATCCTCGACCGGCATGCGGGCACGAGCTTCTATGTTCCAGGCGGGCTGGTGATCAGCGACAAGCTGCAGCCACATTCGGGCGGTTCGCCGTTACTGTGGCAACACCTGTTCTGGTTCTTCGGCCACCCGGAGGTGTACATCGCGATTCTGCCGTCGATGGGAATCGTTTCGCACATTCTGGTGAACAGCATTCGTAAGCCACTGCTGAGCGCGAAGGTGGTCATCTACTCGATGATGTCGATCGGGTTCTTGAGCTACATGGTTTGGGGCCACCATATGTTCCTGAGCGGCATGAATCCGATGTCCGCGCTGGCGTTTTCTTTTCCGACATTGACGATAACGATTCCGGCGACGATTTTGACGCTGATCTGGCTGGGAAGCTTGTACGGAGCCAATATTCAGATCAATTCGGCTTCGCTGTTCGCGCTGGGATTCATTTCGATGTTCGTCGCGGGAGGGGTGAGCGGCTTTTTCCTGGCGCAGCCTTCGATTGACATCTACCTGCACGCAACGTACTTCGTGGTCGGGCACTTTCACATGGTGATGGGCGTGGCATCTTTGTTCGGTGTATTTGCGGGGACGTACTTCTGGTTCCCGAAAATGACCGGGCGGATGATGAGCGAGCCGCTTGGCAAATTGCATTTCTGGTTCACGTTCATCGGTACGTACTGCATTTTCATGCCGTTCCACTATCTGGGATTGATTGGGAACGTGCGTCGCTACCAGTCCTTTGTGGACGACTTCATGGCGCCGTACCTGGGAGTGCACAAATTCATCACGGTCTGTGCCCTCATCACCGGCGCGGCGCAGTTCATCTTCCTGTACAACCTGATTTACAGCCGCTTCAAAGGCAAGCCCGCCCCCGAGAATCCGTGGAATGCCACGTCACTGGAATGGTCCATCCCGTCGCCACCGCCCTGGAACAACTTTGGCGACAAGCACCCGGTGGTCTATCACGATCCCTACCAGTATGGAGTGAAGGGTTCGAAGGGCGACTTTGTGATGCAGGACTCTCCCGAGCAAGTCGTGCCAGCGAGTGGTGATTAGCGGAGGGAGGCGCGGCGCGAGGTCCGCCATGTCCCTCGCGCCGCGAGTCAGAGAGCGGAATAGGAGAATATGTCGACGATAGTCACAACGGTGAATTCCCAAGCAAGTGCACTCCAGTCGCCCAAGCGCGCTTCCGCCCAAGCGCTTGTGTATAGCGGACAGGAGCGAGCGTCGAGCAGTGGCATCTGGGTCGGCGTGTTTGCCATCACGATGAGCTTTGCCGCGTTCAGCAGCGCGCTGTTTGTGCGCGAAGGTACGACAGACTGGAGCCACCTGGCGCTGCCGTCGGTGCTGTACTTCAACACGCTGGTACTACTGGCCAGCAGCTTGACGCTGGAGGGGGCGAGGCGGGCATTGGCTTCGTCTGGACACGATGCGGAAGGAACGAGGAAGGCGAGCGCCTGGGTGCTGATCACCTTGCTACTTGGACTGGGATTTTGCGCGGGACAATTTCATGCGTGGCAGGAGCTTCGCGCCGAAGGAATCTACCTGGCGACGAATCCGAACAGTTCGTTCTTTTACCTGCTGACGTTCCTGCACGCGTTGCACGTGCTCATGGGGATCCTGGTGCTGGTTTACCTGGCCGGGCGATTGATGGCGAGCCACACGACGTTCCGGCGGAGCCTGTTCGATAACACCGCGATCTACTGGCATTTCATGGGTGTGCTGTGGCTTTACTTGCTTTTGCTGTGCCGGATGAAACTGTAGCGGAAGCGTAGGGGGAGACAGTGAGCGAAACCGATGTGGCAGTGCACGGGCACGGGTCATTTATGGAAGAATCGCCGTACGCGATCCCTTCACGCAAATTCACGATGTGGTTGTTCATTATCTCGGACGCGGTGACCTTCGGCGCGTTCTTGATGGCGTACGGATTTATTCGCGTGGGAACACCGAATTGGACGCGGCCGTTCGAATCCGGCAGCGTGATCAACGTGGTGATAATGACCATCGTACTGATCACCAGCAGCTTGACGATGTTGGGTGCTGTGGATGCCTCCAAGGTTGGAGACAAGGCCAAAGCAATGCGCTTCCTGTACTCGACCATGGTGCTGGGAGCCATTTTTGCCATCCTGCACATCCGGGAATGGCACGAACTGATTGCCAAGGGAACCACTCTCAGTTCCGGACTGTTCGGGCAGACATTTTTCACGATCACCGGATTGCACCTGCTGCACGTGATCAGCGGCGTGATCGCACTGCTGATCGTTGCAATGAAGTACTCCAAGGGCAGCCTGACGCCTGGCCACGTGGAAACCACGGGGTTGTACTGGCACTTTGTCGATCTGGTCTGGATGTTTGTGGTGCCGCTGGTGTACCTGACGAATATCGCGCACTAAAGTTGCAAGGAAAAGAAGGAGAGAAGATGAGCGCTGCTTCAGGGAATGTCATTCGGAAATACTTGCCGGTTTATTTCGTGCTGATTGGGATCTTCCTGGTGGAACTGTTCCTGTCGTTCCGGATCGCGAGCACGAGCAAGTTGGTGATTGTGCTTCTGCTACTGGCTCTCTGCAGTGCCGCGCTCGGTCTGTTGTATTTCATGCATTTGGCGGAGGAGCGGCAGGGCCTATTCCTTACCTTGATACCAGTGACCATATTTGTGCTGCTGATGATGAACATGTGGTGGTCGGACAGCGTCAGGCTCTTGCATATGAGGCCTGCGGGGCAGTAGGCTGTCTGCTACAGTCGAGAGAGTTCTGATGGAGAGGAAGTGAACAAATGTTGAGCTCAAGGGGTCGTTTGGCACGCTATACGGCGCTTGCCCTTGCACTCGGCACTCCCGCGCTTACTTTTGCCCAGAGCTGCGCGCTTTGCTATACACAGGCGGCTGGATCCGGTTCGCGGATGATCGCCGCGCTGCGCAGCGGGATTCTGATATTGGCGATTCCGCCGACGCTGATTTGCGCCGGAATCACGTGGATGGCCTACAAGAAACGCAATCAGTTTAACGACGATTCCTACCACGATGCGTCCGAGCCTGGCTCGGGCGATTAAGCTTCAAACCAAGCCTCTACCAAAGGTATGCTCGACCAGCCAGTGAGCCGCGTAACCGCGCCTCTTACCCCCGATGCCTACACTCGCGCGCAAACTAAATCTTTGGAACTATTTCGCACTCGGCTTCGGAACCATGATTGGGACCGGCTGGGTGGTGGTGATGGACGACTGGCTGGGCCGCGGAGGCCCACTGGGAGCAATGCTGGGATTTGGGCTGGGCGGCGTTCTCCTGTTGCCGGTGAGCTACGTTTACGGCGAGTGGGTGAAGCGGCTGCCGGACGCGTCGGGCGAGGCGGCTTATACTGCGCAGGTTTTTCCCCCGTTTGTCAGCTATATCACGGGCTGGGTGATGTTTCTGGCGTATTTCATCGTGTGTCCGTGGGAGGCTGTGGCTGTTGGGAAACTGATGGCGTTTCTTTTTCCCCAGCTGGACGTGTGGGAGCTGTACCGCATTGCGGGCCAGCCTGTGTTTTTACCGCGCTTGTTGCTGGGAGCGGCATTGACGCTGTTTTTGGCGTGGCTCAATTACCGAGGAATTCGGGCCAGTGCCATGTTTCAGAACTGGACGACCACGGCGGTGCTCGGAGTGTTCCTTTTTCTCGTAGCTGTTAGCGGGCATATGGGGACCGTTGCAAACTTTCGTCCCTATTTCAGCCACACACCGCTGCTTTCCATCTTACTGACGCTGCAGATCGTGCCGTACTTTATTACCGGCTTTGAATCCGTTCCTAAGGTGGCCGAAGAATCGCATCCCGGATTTCCGCCGGGGGACTTTTTCAGGGCGATTGCCATGGCGCTGCTGGTTGGCGCGGGGTTTTATGTACTGGCTGTGGGGGCGGTCGCGTATATCGCGCCTTGGCAGGGCCTGGTGGGCCAGAGCTTTGCCACAGCGATTGCGTTCGGCAAGGGGACTGGTTCCAGCTGGATCGTGCGGCTGATACTGGGCATTACGCTTGTGGGGCTGCTGCAAGTGTTCAACGGGAATTTTGTGGCCGCCACGAGGCTGCTGTTCGCATTTGGCCGGCGTAGAATCATACCGCCGGTGTTTGCGAAGATCGACGCGCTTCGATTGACGCCTAGTGTGGCCATCACCGGAGTGACCGTGGCTACGCTGGTGGGTCTTCTGGTGGGGGATGCTCTGCTGGTGCCGGTGACGGAAGTTGGGTCGATGGCGTCGGCGTTTGGCTGGCTGGCGGCCTGCGTATCCTTATATATGGTGGATCGGCGGGTGCGGCTGCGGTTGGTGGCGTCGGCGGGAATTATCGTGTCTTTGCTGATGGTGTTGATGAAATGGGTGCCGGTCGTCCCGGGGCATTTCACCGTGTCCGAATGGATCGCACTGGGAGCATGGCTGGCGCTCGGGATGGCGTTTCACTGGTGGCGCCCGCGGGATTGAGAAGCAGCCTCGTGTATACTTTTGAAGTGCATGACGAAAACTGACGAATGATTCCCTACCTTCACCTGGGGCCGTTGACGATCCCCACATTTGGATTGATGGTTGCGCTGGCACTGATAGGCGCGGCTTATATTTTGCAGGCGGATTTTGACCGGCGAGGGATGAAGGCGGACGCGTTCTTCATGATTACCGTGGCAGGGCTGGCGGGAATTCTTGGAGCGAAGCTGTATCACCTGCTGGAAGATCCCGGCGTATTTTTTGCGAATCCGTGGGGGCTATTGTTGAGCCGCTATGGGTTTGCGTGGTTTGGCGGATTTCTGGGCGGTTTTGGAGCGTTGTTATTGCTTGGCTGGCGGGCCAAGCTGCCGCTGCTGCAATTTCTGGACGCGTGTTCGCCTGCGGCCGCGTTTGGCTATGGCATTGGGCGCATCGGCTGTTTTCTTTCGGGTGATGGGGATTACGGCAAGCCGACGAACCTGCCATGGGGAATGAGCTTTCCGAATGGTGTTGTGCCGACGACGGATTCCTGTGTGCAGTGGGGATGGCCCGCAAGTTGTAAAGTGCATCCGGCTCCCTTATATGAACTGGTAATTTGGTGCGCGATCGGAGCGTTTCTGTGGCATCTGGGAACGAGGACGCTGAAGAGTTCGAACGCGAAGACGACGGCAGGCACGATTTTCTGCAGCTATCTGATCCTCACGGGCATCGGGCGATTCCTGGTGGAGATTATTCGGATCAATCCGCGCTCGTTCCTGGGTATGACGAATGCGCAAGTTGCCAGCGTGGCTTCTGTCATTGCCGGCTCGCTGCTATTGTGGTGGATTAAGAGCCGAATCCAAACACCAACCCAAGCCCACAAATAATTTTTCCCCTATCGAGCCGTAGGCCTACTCGAGCATTTGGCGGAGGACGTATTGGAGGATGCCGCCGTGACGGTAGTAGGAGACTTCTTCGGGAGTGTCCACGCGGATGCGCGCCTGGAAGGTTTTGACCTGGCCGTCGGCGGATTTGGCATGGACGGTGGCTTCTTTACGTGGAGTCAGAGTCGCTACGCCTTCAACGTCGAAGACTTCGTGGCCGGTGAGGCCGAGCGATTCGCGAGTTTCACCGGGCAGAAATTCCAGGGGAAGGACGCCCATACCGACGAGATTGCTGCGGTGAATGCGCTCGTAGCTTTCCGCAAGAACCGCGCGGACTCCGAGAAGTCGCGTGCCTTTGGCGGCCCAGTCTCGAGATGAGCCAGAGCCGTATTCCTTTCCGGCGATGACCAAGAGCGGCACGCCGTCTTCGCGATATTTCACCGAAGCATCGTAGATGAACATTTTTTCGTTGTCGGGGAGGTGCAGCGTCCAACTGCCTTCGGTGCCGGGGGCGAGTTGGTTGCGCAAGCGGATATTGGCAAAGGTGCCGCGCATCATCACTTCATGATTGCCGCGACGCGCGCCGTAGGAGTTGAACTCGTGGGGCTTCACACCGTGTGCGATGAGATATTTTCCGGCGGGTGAATCCACGGCAATCGAGCCGGCAGGGGAGATGTGGTCTGTGGTGACGCTGTCACCGAGAACGGCCAGAACACGCGCGCCATGAATGTCCGAGAGGGCCTGGGGATTCTTGGGCAAATTTTCGAAGTACGGAGGCAATTTGATGTATGTGGAGTTGGCATCCCACTTGTACAAATCGCCTTCGGGAACTTGCATGCCCTTCCAATGGGCGTCACCTTCGAAGACTTCGCTATATTCCTTGCGATATTGTTCCGTGGTGACCGATGCGCGCACGGTGGCTTCCACTTCCTGCGGTGTGGGCCAGATTTCTCGGAGGTACACGGGCTTGCCGTTGGAATCCGTGCCCAGGGATTCCGTGGTGAGATCCAAATCCATACGGCCGGCTAGAGCGTAGGCAACGACCAGCGGAGGCGATGCCAGATAATTTGCGCGCACTAGAGGATGGACGCGTCCTTCGAAATTGCGATTGCCGCTCAAGACGGCAACCGCGACCATATTATTTTCTTTGATGGCCGTGCCAATTGGTTCGGGAAGCGGGCCGCTGTTGCCAATGCAGGTGGTGCAGCCGTAGCCGACTAGATGGAACTTCAGTTTTTCAAGATAAGAGATCAGGCCGGAGGCTTGCAAGTAATCGGTCACAACTTTTGAGCCGGGTGCCAGGCTGGTTTTCACCCACGGCTTCACTTGCAGGCCGCGCTCGACGGCTTTTTTGGCCAGCAGGCCCGCGCCTAGCATGAGCGAGGGATTCGAAGTGTTTGTGCAGCTGGTGATGGCGGCGATCACGACTGCGCCGCTGGAGAGCTGAAAAGCATCGCCATTGTTTTTCACGGATACTTCTTTGGCGGGAGAGCCTTCGACTACCTTTGTGAATGATGATTTGGCATTCTTCAGCGCAACGCGATCTTGCGGGCGCTTCGGGCCGGCGACTGTGGGCTCCACGCTGCCTAGATCGAGTTCGAGCTTGTCGCTGAACAATGGTTCGGGCGTGATATCGGTGCGGAAGAGAGATTGCTCCTTGCAGTAAGCCTCGACGAGCGCGATTTGTTCTTGGCTGCGCGCGGTGAAACGGAGGTAGGAAAGCGTTTCGTCGTCGACAGGGAAAAAGCCCATGGTGGCCCCATATTCCGGAGCCATATTGGCGATGGTGGCGCGGTCGGGAACGCTAAGGCTGGAAAGTCCGGAGCCGTAAAATTCGACAAATTTGCCGACAACGCCTTTTTTGCGCAGCATTTCCGTGACGGTGAGGACCAAGTCCGTTGCTGTGGACCCATCCGGCAAGCGCCCGTGCAGCTTGAAGCCGACGACTTCGGGAACCAGCATGGAAAGCGGTTGGCCGAGCATGGCGGCCTCTGCTTCAATGCCGCCAACGCCCCAACCGAAGACACCGAGGGAATTGACCATGGTGGTGTGCGAATCGGTGCCAACGAGGGAATCAGGGAAGGCTTCCAGGCGATTGCCGTTGGGCATGGCGCAGACGACGCGCGCGAGATATTCGATGTTTACCTGGTGACAGATGCCGGTGTCCGGCGGCACAACCTTGAAATTGCGGAAGGCGTTCTGACCCCAGCGGAGAAACTGGTAGCGTTCGATATTGCGCTGAAACTCGAGCTCGGCGTTGAGACTGAAGGAATCGAATTTTCCGAAGCTGTCCACCTGAACGGAGTGATCGATCACGAGTTCGGCAGGGAAAAGCGGGTTGATGCGCTTGGGATTGCCGCCAAGTTTTTGCATGGCCTCGCGCATGGTGGCCAGGTCGACGACTGCGGGCACGCCCGTGAAGTCCTGCAACAGCACGCGGGCAGGCATGAAGGCGGTTTCTCTCTGCGGGCCATTGGGGGTCCATTTCGCAAGAGCGCGAATGTCGTCGGCATGGACAAAGCGGCCGTCTTCACAGCGCATCAGGTTTTCGAGAAGGATGCGGAGAGAGAAGGGAAGATTAGCGATGGAACCGAGCCCCTGCTCTTCGAGCTTTTCGAGGCGATAGACTTCGAAGACTTGCGCGCCAACGCTAAGTTTGTCTCGGGTATTGAAGGAGTTTGCTGCGGAGATGGGCATTCTCAACTTCCTTTCACAGGATGAACGGACTTCTATGATAACCGAAATCACGGGGTGCGAGCAGAGGCGGCTATAATGAATCATCGTGAAGATTGTCCTTATTTCAACGTATGAGTTGGGGCGGCAGCCGTTCGGGTTGGCGTCGCCGGCGGCGTGGTTGAGGAAGCGCGGGCACGCGGTGACGTGCCTGGACTTGTCGCGAGAGGGGCTCGATGAACAGGCGGTGCGCCAGGCGGAATTGATCGCATTTTATGTGCCGATGCACACGGCCACGCGATTGACGGTGGAATTGCTGGAGCCACTGCGGCGAATCAATCCTAAGGCACATTTGTGCGCTTACGGGTTATATGCGTCACTTGCGGCAGAGATTTTGCAAGCGCAGGGAATCACCAGCTTGTTGGGCGGCGAATTTGAGCAGGCACTGGTCGATCTGGCCGAGCATGTCTCAGGGCTTTCGGCGACGCCGCATAATCATCCTCTGGATTCGAATGTATCGCTGGGCCGGCTGCGTTTCATGGTGCCGGACCGCACGGGATTGCCTTCATTGCGGTTGTACGCGCACCTGGTACTACCTTCCGGAGAACACCGCGTGGTTGGCTACACGGAGGCGAGCCGCGGTTGCAAACATCTTTGCCGGCATTGCCCGGTCGTGCCGGTGTACGAAGGCGTGTTCCGGATCGTGGATCGTGAGGTTGTGCTTGCGGATATCCGGCAGCAGATGGCTGCGGGGGCCCGGCATATCACGTTTGGCGATCCAGATTTTTTCAATGGGGTAGGGCACGCGATTCCACTGGTGGAAGCGCTGCACCATGAGTTTCCGGAGCTGACGTATGACGTGACCATCAAGGTGGAACATCTTTTGCACGATGCGGAGTTGCTAACCACGTTGCGCGCCACAGGCTGCTTGTTCATCACTTCGGCGGTGGAATCGCTGGATGATGCCGTGCTGCAAAGGCTGGATAAGAAT
This sequence comes from Candidatus Acidiferrales bacterium, assembly GCA_963709705.1. Classification (GTDB taxonomy): domain Bacteria; phylum Acidobacteriota; class Terriglobia; order Acidiferrales; family UBA7541; genus Acidiferrum. The sequence continues at coordinate 1,056,789 of CAVPXU010000005.1, read as the reverse complement.
CATACGCGCGCGGATTTCTTTCGCACCGTGGAACTGTGCCGTCGCGCCGGAATCGTGCTTCAGCCAACGTTCATTCCGTTTACGCCATGGACCACGTTCGAACAGCTCCAGGATTTGTTCGAGCAACTGAACAGACTGGATCTGGTCGAGGCTGTGGCGCCGATCCAATTGGGGATTCGACTGCTGATTCCGCCGGGCTCGCGGCTGCTGGAACTCGAAGAAGTGCGGGAAATGGTAAGCCCATTTGACGCCAAGGCGCTGATCCATCCGTGGAAGAACCCGAACGCGGCGATCGATCGGTTATGCGAAGAGTTGCAGGATATCGTGGCCTCCAGCGAAAAATTGAAACATGGTCGTGCGGCGACGTTCGAGAAAATGTGGCAGGCGGTGAGCCATGCGGCGAATCTCGCATGCGAGAAGCCAGAGCAACCTTTGCTGCCCTCACGGGCCACCGTGCCGTATCTCAACGAGCCTTGGTATTGTTGAGCGGAGCCGACGCGGGACCAGTTGGTCCCCATAGCGAAAGCGAAGGAAGCGGTGCGCCAGGCGGAAACATTTTTGTAAAAGGTCGACGACAAACGCGATGAAACCGAGAAAGAGAATGCTGCTGTTCGCCACCAAGCTGGGCTACCAGACCCGGTCGTTCCAAGCTGCGGCGGATAAATTGGGCGTGGAAATTGCATACGTCACCGACCGCTGTGGGCGGTTAGACGATCCTTGGAACGATCATGCGCTGGCGGTGCATTTTGAACTGCCGGAGGCGGCGGCAGGGACCGTGCTGGAGGCGCAGCGGGGCTTGTCCGTAGACGGGGTTTTGGCGGTGGGAGACCGGCCGACGATCGCGGCAGCATATGTGGCACGGGGATTGGGGCTGACGGGGAACCATCCTGCAAGCGTGGAAGCGTGCAGAAACAAGCTGAGGATACGGGAAGTGCTGCAGGATGCGGGCGTGGCGGTGCCGTGGTTTCGAAGTGTGAAACTGGACCCACTGCCGGAACCATCGCTACTGGGAATCCCATACCCGTGCGTGCTGAAACCGTTGTCGCTTTCTGCCAGCCAAGGCGTTGTGTGCACGAATAACCGCGAGGAATTTTTGGCGGGCGCCGCGCGATTAAAGCGCTTGCTGGATTCGCCGGAGATTCGCGCGGGCCGCGAGCCGAACCTGGATCAAATGTTGGTGGAAGGCTACCTGGAAGGCAAGGAAGTGGCAGTGGAAGCGCTGCTGACCAGAGGAGAACTGCGCGTGTTGGCAATTTTCGATAAGCCTGACCCGCTGGAGGGCCCATATTTCGAGGAGTCGATCTACGTTACGCCTTCGCGGTTGCCGGAGGCGCAGCAGCGATCGGTGGAAACCTCTTTGCTTGGCGCAGTGCGGGCACTTGGACTTACACATGGGCCAGTTCATGGCGAATTTCGAATCAACAACGATGGCGTTTGGCCCATCGAAATTGCAGCACGTCCGATCGGAGGGTTGTGCGCGGGGGCGTTGCGCTTTATCGTGCCGGGCGAGCCAGAAAAAATTGGGCTGGAGGAACTTCTTTTGCGACACGCCTTGGAAATGGCGGGAGGCGACGCCCCGCGCGAAAGTGTCGCGTCCGGCGTGATGATGATCCCGGTGCCGCAGAGCGGGATATTGGAGAAAGCGGAAGGGCAGAAAGAGGCGAGGGCCACAACAGGGGTGACGGGCCTGGAAATCACCGCGCGGATTCATGACTACATCGCGGCATGGCCGGAGGGATCGAGCTACCTGGGATTTTTGTTTGTACGCGGCGAGGGGCCGGCCGAAGTCGAAAATGCGTTACGCGAGGCTCATGGCAAGTTGAGATTTGTCTTAACGCCGAGGCTCCCGGTGGAGCATCCTCTTAGTCACGCGGCTCCCAAGCCGTAAATGCCGGTTGGGGGAAATATTCTACTTAGAACTGACGACTGAGAACTTAAGACTTCCTCAGCCTTTTGCCTTAGGCGGGACGTATCCCTCTGGCAACTTCGAGCCTTCGCCGAAGAAGAATTGTTCCATTTGTTCTTCCATGATTTTCTGGGAATTGGGGTCAAGGGGATTCAGGCGATATTCGTTCATGACCATCTTGGAGTGCTCGATCCAAAGCTTCCAGGCATCTTTGGAAACATTTTCATAGACGCGTTTGCCGAGTTCGCCCTTCCAAGGGACCCGATCCAGGCCCGGAAGATCCTTGCCGAATTTTACGCAATGCACCATGCGGGCGCCCGGTTGGACGGGCTCGCTTGGCGGCGGTGTAGGTTCACAGGAATCGTTGGCCATGAAATCCTCCCCAGGAACATTCATTGTGCGTCAGGTACCGGCCGCTTGCAACCGTGCTTCAATATTGGCCGAGTCCAGTTATTCGGTCGCGCCTTGGCTTTAAGTTGCCGGATTCGTTGGACCAGCTTAATCAAATGTTCAAACAAGCGTTACACCAATTCATGGATTGCGACGCTTTTTTTCTTCCGTCCGGCGCACGAATCTGATATTCCTCGGAGGCTCTTCGGGAGGGCTTTTTGTGTCAGAAATAACCACGGTATTTTGGGACATTGGCGGCGTGATCCTGACCAACGGTTGGGACCATAATTCGCGAATGGAGGCAGCCCAAATGTTCGGGCTGGACCTGGAGGAGTTTCGCGAACGCCACGACCTGTCTTTTCCCGCATTTGACGCCGGCCAGATTTCGCTGAATCAATATCTGGACCAGACGCTTTTCTACCGGCCGCGGTCTTTCACACGAGAAGAGTTCACGGCGTTCATGTTTGCTCAATCGAAGGAATACCCGGAGACGCGGGCAGTGCTGACGGACGTGGCGCGAAGCGGGAAATATTACGTGGCATCGATCAATAACGAGCCGCGGGAGTTGAACCAATACCGGATTGAGGCGTTCGGACTGCGCAAGGAATTTCAGGCGTTCTTCAGCTCCTGTTTCTTGAACGCGCGCAAGCCGGAAGAAACAATTTACCGAATCGCGCTCGAGGTGTCGCAACGTCCCGCAGAGGTTTCTGTGTTCATCGATGACCGCAGCTTGAACCTGGAGAACCCGCGACGCCTGGGGATGCACGTGGTGCACCATCAGAATGCCAAACAGTTACGGGCAGACCTGAAGGCTCTAGGGATTGAGGTATAGTTCTGAAGCCGAGTAGCATCCAATCCTTGCTTTGCGATCTTCCGGAGGGAATCTATGGCTGAAGAGACAGCGCGACGCGGATCGATTTACGGAGGCGCGGCTGAACCGTGCTCCATCGTCCTGTTCGGAGCTTCGGGAGACCTGGCGAAACGCAAGGTGATCCCGGCCATGTACGACCTGGCGCAAAACGGTTCCCTGGGAGAGCGATACACCATCCTTGGATTTGCGCGCACAGCTATGACGGATGATTCTTTCCGGAGCACGTTGGGTGAAGCGGCAATGACGATTTCCGAGGTGGGCCCGATCGAACCCGCCAAGTGGAATGAGTTTGCTTCCAACCTTTATTATTCCCCCGGTGATTACAAGGACCCGGAATCGCACGCGAAACTCGCAAAACGGCTGGACGAGCTGGACGCGCAAAAGAATTTGGGCGGGAACCGGTTGTTTTACCTGTCGACGCCGCCGGAAGTTTATCAGGACATCGTGGAGCATCTCGGCAGCGCTGGATTGGCGCGTCCGTCCAAACCCGGATCATGGGTACGAATCATTATTGAAAAACCATTTGGGCGCGATTTGGCCTCGGCGAAGGAATTGAACAAGATTGTGCTGAATGTATTCGAAGAGAAGCAGGTTTACCGAATCGATCATTATCTGGGCAAGGATACGGTGCAGAACCTGCTGGTGCTGCGCTTCGGGAATGGCATTTTTGAGCCGCTGTGGAATCGCAACTATGTGGATCACGTGCAGATTACCGCTTCGGAAACGCTGGGAGTGGAGCGCCGGGGCGGTTTTTATGAAACAGCGGGGGCTTTGCGGGACATGATCCAGAGCCACGTGCTGCAGCTGACGTCCCTGGTTGCTGTAGAGCCGCCAGCTTCGTTTGATGCAAATTCCGTGCGCAACGAAAAACTCAAAGTACTGCAATCAATCCGGCCTTTCAATCTGGAGATGGTGGCGCAATGGGTTGTGCGCGGGCAATATGCACCAGGGAAGCTGGGGGATAAGGTGCTGCCGGGCTACCGGGAGGAGCATCAGGTCAGCCCAACTTCGCGCACGGAAACGTTTGTCTCCATGCGCTTGCTGATCGACAATTGGCGCTGGGCTGGGGTGCCGTTTTATTTGCGGACGGGAAAACGGCTGGCCAAACGCACCACGGAAATCATGATTCAATTCAAGCGCGCGCCTCATATCGTTTTCCGGGAAAAGGACGTGAAACCGAACCGGCTGGTGTTGAATATTCAGCCAGACGAAGGGATCTGCATTTCGTTCGGCGCCAAGAAGCCCGGAACGGAGATGAACATCGGGAATGTGGCGATGGACTTCAGCTATATCAAAGCGTTTGGAAACGGCTCGAGAAGCGCCTACGCCACGCTCCTGAGCGATTGTTTGCGGGGAGACGCGACGTTGTTTGACCGGGGGGATTCCGTGGAAGCGGCATGGGCGCTGGTGGACCCGATCCTGGATGTGTGGAGCGCCGCGAAGACCGCCACCGTGCCGGAGTACCCTTCTGGTAGCTGGGGGCCGAAGGAATCGGACCAACTGCTCGAAAGAGACGGCAGACAATGGTATAACCCTTAAAACGGTTTAATATAAGGAATTGGTCGGGAGGTAAGGTGATCCTCGCAGGCGACGTCGGTGGCACAAAATGCAATCTGGCACTATTTGCGGAAAAAAACGGAAAGCTGGAATTCGTATTTCGCGAGCGCTTTGCCAGCAAGGAATTCGCACAGTTTGATCTGATCATCAGGGAATTTTCACGACGTGCCGCGCCCTACCTGGGCCAGGACAAGATTCGAGCCGCTGGATTCGGAGTGGCTGGCCCGGTCATTGATAACCGCATTCACGCAACCAATTTGCCATGGATTGTGGACGCCGAAATATTGGCGAAGGAAGTGGGCGTCAAATCCATCGTGTTGGTGAACGACCTTGGCGCCACTGGTCACAGTCTTGAGCATCTTCCGCCCGAAGATTTTTGCGTATTAAACCAGGGAACACCCGTTCCGGGGGCGTCGCTGGCTTTGCTGGCGGCGGGCACGGGCTTGGGCGAGGGAATTTTGTTCTGGGACGGCAATCGGTACAAGGTCGTGCCCAGCGAGGGCGGGCATTCCGATTATTCGCCGCGGTCCGACCAGCAGATCGAGTTGTTGAAGTTCATGAGGCATCGCTATCCGCAAGTGAGTTGGGAATTAATTCTCTCCGGGCGCGGCTTTCGGACGCTGCACGAATTCATCGCCCCGAGCGTGAAGCACCCGATTTTTGAAGATCCAGATGCGGATCCCGCTCCATTTATCACCAAGAGCGGGCTGGACCGTTCGTGCCCTGTGTGTGTGGAAGCGTTGGATCTTTGGACGAACATTTATGGGGCCGAAGCCGGCAATCTTGCGTTGAAGGTGCTGGCGCTGGGCGGAGTTTACGTCGCGGGCGGAATCGCGGTAAAAATCCTGCCGAAGATGAAGGATGGAACGTTTTTTAAATCGTTTCAAGACAAGTGGCATTTTGAAAAGATGCTGGCGGACGTGCCGGTTTCGATCGTGCTGAACGAGTCCGCGCCACTGATTGGCGCCGCGTATGAGGCATACGCCTCGATCAAGTAGGGAATTCCAAAAGACATAAAGCCCGATTGCCATCCCGGTTGACGAATGCTGATTGACCGTACATAATATGACTAGTCAGACTAGTCAGGAGAGTGTCGGATGACTGCCAGTTCCCGAAAAATACAGAAGTCGAAAATCGCCGGGCCGACTTGGCAGGTGCAGACCGCCAAGGCGCGATTTAGCGAGGTTTTCCGGCGAGCCAGAACTGAAGGACCGCAGGTTATCACCCGGCAGGGAACGGAAGCGGTGGTGATGATTTCCCACGAACGATATGACCAGCTGGTTAGCAAGTCTCATAAACCAAAAAGCCTTGTGCAATTTTTCCGCGAGTCTCCTCTTGTGGGAGTGGAACTCCATCTAGAAAGGGATAAAGACAAAGGGCGCGATCTCGATCTATGAACGGATATCTTCTCGACACAAATTGCATTTCCGAGCTTGTGCGTCCCGCTCCGCACGCCAGCGTATTGGCCTGGATGGAAGCAGCAGACGAGAGTGTGCTGTACCTAAGCGTGCTGACATTGGGCGAGATACGAAAAGGGCTGGCAAGTATGCCGCAGAGCAGGCGGAGAACACGCCTGGAAACTTGGCTTGAGACAGAACTCCGGGAGCGTTTCCGCGACAGGATGTTAGCGATCGACGAAGAGGTTGCGGACCGATGGGGATTACTTGCTGCCGATGCAAAGAAGAATGGGAAGGCCCTTTCGGTCATAGATGGACTTCTGGCAGCGACAGCGATTCAGCACAATCTTACGATTGTTTCGCGCAACGTGAGCGATTTTGCGGATGCGAGCGTGCAGTTGTTGAATCCGTGGGAGGCGTGAGGCGGCGCCCCGAACGCCGGCATTTTTGATAAACTGGCACTGCTGATTTTCGGTCCGATGGACCGCTATTCTTCATATGCAAGCCCTGCCACTCGCCGCGAAGCGGGTGGAGGCACGGAGCCCTCCCATGAGCAGTACAGCAACCACCCCGGTAATGGAAATTCTGAATTATTTTGGCGGCGCGTGGCAAAAGTCCTCCGCAACGGAATTTACGGATGTTATAAATCCGGCGAGCGGCGATGTGATCGCGCGCACACCGCTTTCTTCCAGAGCCGATGTGGAGACGGTGGTGCAAGCCGCGGCTGCGGCATTTCCGGCATGGCGCCGCACACCCGCGGGGGAGCGCATCCAGTATTTGTTCAAGCTGAAGGTTCTTCTGGAAGAACATATCGACGAATTGTCGCGGCTGATCACGCTGGAAAACGGCAAGACGTTCGGCGAGGCGAAGGCGGAATTGCGGCGCGGAATCGAAAACGTGGAAGTGGCCTGCGGCATTCCGATGATGATGCAGGGCTACAACCTGGAAGATATCACTCCGGGCGTGGACGAAACGTTGATCCGCCAGCCGCTGGGAGTGGTTGCGGCGATTGTGCCGTTCAATTTTCCGGCGATGATTCCGTTCTGGTTTTTGCCGTACGCGGTGGCGTGCGGAAATACATTTGTGTTGAAGCCGAGCGAGCGCGTGCCGATTACGGTGCGTCGCATCATCGAGCTTGTCGAGAAAACGGGCATCCCCAAGGGCGTGGTCAACGTGGTGAATGGCGGCCGGGAAGTGGTCGATGCGCTGTGCGATCATCCCTCGGTGCGAGCGGTGAGTTTTGTGGGCTCGACGCCGGTGGCGAAGCACGTTTACCAGCGTTCGGCGGCGGCGGGAAAGCGGATGCAATGCCAGGGGGGCGCGAAGAATCACGTTATCGTGCTACCCGATGCGGATATGGATCTGGCGAAGCAGATCATCAGTGACTCCGCATTCGGATGCGCGGGCCAGCGGTGCCTGGCGGTATCCGTTGCCGTGACGATTGGCGAAGCACAGAAGACGTTTCGTGATGCGATCGCGGATGCCGCTTCGTCTATCAAGATTGGGTTCGGCTTGGACGCAGGCGTCCAGATGGGGCCTGTAATTTCGAAGGACAGCAAGTCGCGCATCGAATCGTTGATTGGCACGGGCGTGAAGGACGGCGCGAAAGCGGTCGTCGACGGGCGAAATGCAAAGGTTGCCGGGCACGAGAATGGCAATTTCTTGAAGCCCACGATTCTTGATGGTGTGCCGGCTTCGAGTTCGTTGGCAAATACGGAAATTTTTGGTCCGGTGTTGAGCCTGATTCACGCCGACAGTATTGATGAAGCGATCGAATTTGTGCGCAAGAGCCCGTATGGCAACCAGGCTTCGCTCTTCACCACCAGCGGAGCGGCGGCGCGGAAGTTTCGCTACGAAGCGCCGGCAGGAAACATTGGCATCAACATCGGTGTGGCTGCACCGATGGCGTATTTCCCCTTCAGCGGCTGGAAAGAAAGCTTCTTTGGGATTCTGCACGCACAGGGCAAAGATGCGGTGGAGTTCTACACGGAATCGAAGATCGTGGTGGAACGCTGGTCGCGGCAGGAAACGCGAAAGTTCTGAAGGCCTTAGGCTAGTTAAGAAACCGATCAGTTTGTTCAGCCGATCGGTTGAGATCCTACGTCGCCAACGGCGCTCCTCAAGGATGAGACCATAATAGCTGGGCAAAATGTGCAGGCAGTTGGCTGTCCGCTGTCGACTCTGATAGCTTCTTTCCATGACGACGCAACCCATTCGGGTCGATGTAAATCCACAATTGGAATGTGCGGAGACGCTGGCCTCGCGGTTTTATACGGAGCCGGGAATGCTGGCATTGGAGAGGGAGAGAATTTTCCGGCGGACCTGGCAACTTGTGGGAACGCTGAGCCAGGCTTGCGGCGAAGGGAACGGCAAGCTGCGAACGATCGCGGATCCGGAATCGTATTTCACGGCTGACGTGGCAGGTGAGCCCATTGTGGTGGCGCGGGATGCGGCCGGCAAGTTGCGCGCGTTCAGCAACGTTTGCCGTCATCGAGCGGGGCCGATCGCGGAGGGCGCCGGCTGCCGCAAAGTGTTTAATTGCGCGTATCACGGCTGGACGTACACCCTGGACGGCAGGTTAATTGGCACACCCGAAGTGGATGGCATGGAGTTTTTCGATCGCTCGACCATGGGCATGGTGCCAGTGCGCTGCGAAACATGGCGGCAGTTCATCTTCGTTAATTTTGCAGCAGCGGGGCCATCGTTGTCGGAATATCTGGGCAATATACCGGAATTGGCGCGCGAGTTTTCTTTTTCCGGGTTGAAACTCACGGAGCGGCGCGATTACATCGTGAATTGCAACTGGAAGGTGTATGTCGACAACTATCTTGAGGGCTATCACATCCCGATTGTCCATCCCGGATTGATGAAGGAAATCGATTACCCTCGTTATCGTTGCGAAACTTTCCGCTACCATTCGCAGCAGCTTGGGCCGGTAAAGGAAGTGAAGCCGGGTGAGGGGCAGGAACGCGTTTATGCGCCTGCCGCGGCAGGGTTGAAAGAAGCGCTGTATTTTTGGGTGTTCCCGAACATGATGTTGAATTTTTACCCGGACAACCTGTCAACGAATGTGATCGTGCCCCTGTCACACGACAAAACGCTGACAATTTTCGAATGGTACTTCCATGACGCCGATTTGCCGCAGGCTCGCGAACGCGTGGCGAAGGCGGTTGCCTTCAGCGATGTCGTGCAGAAGGAAGACATTCACATTTGCGAAGCAGTGCAGCGGGGATTGCAATCCGCGACGTACGACCGTGGCCGCTATTCGGTAAAGCGCGAAAACGGCGTGCACCATTTCCATATGCTGCTCAGTGAATTCCTGGGCTAACGCCAAGCAAACAAAAAGGCACGGGCTCCCAGCATCCACACGCGGTTCATTCTAAGGATGCGCGGGTGCTGGTGTAGGGGCTGGTGTCGTTGCGGGTTTGTTGAAATCAAAATTGACTTTGGGAGCCTGGCGCGCGCCCTCGTCAGTCTTGAAATAGGCGTCATTGCGTGTAAAGCCAGCGAAGCTGGCGACCAAGCTGTTCGGGAACAACGAAATGTACGTGTTGTAGTCTTGAACCGTGTCGTTATAGCGTTTGCGCTCGACCGCGATGCGATTTTCCGTACCTGCCAGTTCATCCTGCAGGCGCATGAAATTTTCGTTGGATTTCAATTGCGGATAATTTTCGACGATGACGAGCAAGCGGCTGAGAGCGGAGTCCAATTGTCCGTTCGCAGCGATCTTATCGGAGGGAGTCTTCGCGCCCACCAGGGCTGCGCGCGCCGCGGCGATATCGCCGAAGACAGTCTGCTCTTGAACGGCATAGCCTTTGACGGTTTGCACGAGGTTAGGGATGAGGTCCGCGCGACGTTGCAGAACGACGTCCACCTGAGCCCAGGCCGCGTTCACAGCCTCTCGCTTAATGGCCATTTGATTTCGCCGGCTGACGTAGGCGGAGCCCAAGACAAATGCCAGGATCAAAAGAACAACCAGAATTACGATTCCCGCTTTCATATCCACCTCGATCGATTGAGTTTCAGGCTTTTACTGCGTAACCCGCTTCCATTCCTTCTTCGGTACCAGGCGATCCATCGCAATGACTACTTTTTCCAGGGCGTGGATGTAGTGGTCGTAGAGCACGAAGGAATCGTCCGTTAACGTTTCACCTTCATGAAAGTCGTACGCGGCCTGAAACGCCGCGGCCTCGGCGCCTGTCAGGGCGGCAATGCGCTCGAACAACAGGAAAGGCTCCGCAGGAGGCTCTTCGCCAAACGCCAGCAACGTGTGGCGTAACAAAGTCAGCGCCGCGGAGGCGGTTTTTTTCAGGATGGCGGTGTATTCCAGTTCATTATTTCCGGCATGCAGCACGTGCTGGCGCAAACGCAAAAGCAGCAAACGAAGATCGCGTTCGACCTGCACGCGATGCAGGTTCATGGGAATGTCCAGATCGGCGACAGGATCGGTTCCGAACAGGACGCGATGCGCGCGTTTGACATCCAGGCTCTCAATGGGAAAAACGTCGGTGGACCGCTGCAATTCTTCGGTGAGGAAAAAAAGCGGGGTCGGTTCTTTTTCTTCGCGAGTCCACCACAGAACCACAGGCGCGAGCAATTGCAACTCGTGGACGTCGATGGTGACCAGCGTACACAGCACATTCAAATCCGACGTTCCCGGCCGGTATGTGCCACTTGCCGCGGATCCATAGAGGACCACCGACTCCAGATTCTTGCCGGCCGCTTCCTTCAGTCGACTAACCAGTTCTTCGAGCTTCGTTTCCATAATGGCACCCACACTACTCTGTGAATTTCTCTTACCAGCCTCCGCTTGCACCGCCCCCGCCGCTCGATCCGCCGCCAAATCCGCCGAAGCCACCACCTCCTCCGCCCCAGCCTCCTCCGCCGCTGCCACCACCCCAACCGCCGCGGCTACCACCCCATCCTCCGCCCATCATGGGGCCAATCCACCAGCCGCTGCCCATTCCACCACCACGCCGATTGATATTACTGCCAGAACCGCCGGAACGAGACAGAAGAAAAACAAGCAGGATAATACCCAGAAAAATCCAAATACCCAGACTGCCGGAATCTTTTTCTTGCCGGACCGGACGCAACTGCGGTGCGCCAGTAAGCGTGACTCCCTTGTCGTCGGCCACATATTTCGCCAACTGCCACGCGCCTGCGGTAATGCCGCTGCTGTAATCCCCCTGGCGAAAGTAAGGCGCCATCAGCCGGCCGACGTCACCGGCTCGCGCGTCATTGATCACAGGCTCCAGGCCATAACCGACTTCGACGCGATAGCGACGGTCGTTAGGCGCCACAAGCAACAGAACTCCTCGATCGTCTTTCTTTGGCCCGACACCTAGCTGCTTATAGAGGTCCACGGCATAGGAGTCAATGTCATTGCCATCCAGGGATTTGACAGTGACGATGGCCATCTGCGCGCCGGTTTTTTGCTGGAGCTCCGTAATGAGCGCTTCAAGCTGCGCTTTGGTCTGCGCATTGATGATTCCGGCACGATCGGTGACGTAGCCAGTGGGCTTAAAATTCTTGAAATCGTCAGCGCGTGTGACCGCGCTCACGGCTAGTACGAGCCCGGCGACGCACCACGCCAGTGTAATTCTGCGGAGTTTCATGGATTCCCGAGTGAGCCTAAAAGGTCTGCCACTTCTGCGCAAGGCGAAAAAGTGAAAGCCTTCACGTAACAGTGAGCGGAAGAAGCCGGCAAATGCGCCCAACGGCGCAGCCTCTGCGCGAATTCTCTCACAAGTACGGCGCAAAAATCCCCACTGAATTTTTTTACTACGCACGCAGGCCGCGCTCGCAGAATGACTTGCGAAATTATCCTCAGGTTTGTTTTCACGGCGCCCGATTTGCACTCGCTCCACGGTGGATCCAGAACTGAGGAGCGAACTGTTTCCGGGATGGGTAAATCCCTTAGACGCACCTACCTCAGGCCCCACTACTTCGAGCTTTGACTCATCCGCAGTTGCTCCTCTCGCCAGATCCTAATTTTGGTGATGGAGGATCGCATGATGGAAAACAAACTTGAAAAGGCCATGAAGCCAATACCGGTACCATATGAGGAATTCGAGAGCTTCCCGAAGCATGTCGAGGAATTCTTTGACCTCATCGCCCGCCGCCCGTACGAACTGTTGCAGAAGACGCCGCTGTTGTTCGGCCGCGAATTCGAACACCTCTGGAAGACCGAACCCGAGCTGCTGCGGCCCATCTTCCTGAAACTGTACGAGACGGAAGAGAACCTGGTGGTACGCGCCGAAGTGCCCGGCTTCACCGAGAAGGAACTGAACATTGCCTGCGAGCCTTGGCGCTTGGTGATCACCGGCAAGAAGGAATACAGGGAAGAAGCCAGGACCGAGAAGAAAGAGGAGATGCCGCAGCACATGGAGAAGCTGAACATCTACAGGACCATCAAGTTCCCGGTCGAAGTGAGGCCAGAGAACGTGAAGGCTACCCTCAAGAACGGCATCCTGGAAGTTACTTTGCCCAAAGCCGAAGTCATCCGGAAAGTGAAAATTGAGGTGAAATCGCTGTAGCTTTGGGAGAAGTTTCCTCCGAGGGTGTAGTGTCAGGGGGCGTCTCTTTCCTTGGAGGCGCCTCCTGAATTCGTGCAAGGCATTTTGAAGCGATTGACCTCGGTGCCAGCGAATCATACTCTGTACACGGCATGGCCACTTCGACAACGAACATTCCCCGGCGCGGGTGGTGCGCGCTTCCGCGTCCAGTGCTCTTGGCGCTTGCGGTGCTCCTGTGCACGTTCACGACGCTTTATGCGCTGGCGTGGATGCACGACGTGCGGCATCCTGCGTCGCATCTCGTCGAAATCGGTTTTAATTCGTCGCGGAATACGTACTTCGATACGGCGACATCCTCGATCCCGGTCTTCAATGTTGAGGCCGGAAGCCCGGCAGAGCGAGCAGGACTGCAAGCCGGTGATCAGATCACGGCCCTCAACGGCGAGCCGCTGACTTCCTATTCGATCTTCAATAAGGTTTGGAGTCATGCGCAACCTGGCGACAAAGTGGATGTCACCGTACGGCGCACTGGTGAGTTGCAACCTCTGACCTTCCGTGCGATATTCCGCTCCGTGGAAGCCGGCAAGGCTGCTGAAGGATTCGCCCGCGAGTCGGCCGAGGAGATTCTGGGTTTTTATCCGATTTTCTTTTTGCTCGTGGGTTTTACGGTTCTCTTTCTTCGCCTGGACGACATGAACGCCTGGCTGCTGGCTTTGCTGTTCGCCGGGTTCGTCGCCGTGCCTAGCTTTAACAACCTGCCCTCGCTCCCCGGCGCAATACAGACAATCGTCTCATTGTACCGGGGGATCTTTTTTTCGCTGATCTCGGCTTTGTTCTACCTCTTTTTCGCGCTGTTTCCCGAGAAATCCCCGTTGGAACGTCGCGCGCCGTGGCTGAAATGGGTCTGCCTGGTGCTTGCTGGATCACAGATTATTCCTGGAATGCCGAATGGCGAAGCGCGCTTGCCTGAATTTGTAGTGAAAGCGACAGGCGAGGCCAGAGCGGAATTCCTGCGGCACGCGTTGACCTATGGATTTCTCGTTCTCGGCCTTATTTCCTTGATTTGGAACTGCTTCAGCGCCGAAACTTCGCCCGAAGCCCGCCGCAAGTCACGAGTCCTGCTAGCGGGGACGCTGTTCGGCGTCATTCCTTACGTCACCGGGCACATTCTGATCGACTTTACGAACTACCGGCCGACATTTTGGGTCGACGTAAGCCTCAACTTTCTTGTGCTGCTGTATCCTTTGTCGTTTGCGTACGCCATCATCAAGCACCGCGTGCTGGAAATCCCGGCACTGTTGAGGCGCAGCGCGCGCTACGTGCTTGTCCAGCGCGCCTACTTTGTTTTGCTTTTCAGCGGGGCGTTGCTGGCTATCTTTCTGTTCGCGCGATTTTTCTCCGGGTTCTTCGCTGAGAATTCTCAGTTTGGCATGGCCCTCAGTGCCACGTTCGGTGTGGCGCTTGTGTGGGTTTCCGGTCCGATCGTGAAGCGTGGTACGGATCGCATCGATCGAGCCTTTTTTCGAAGTTCGTATGAAGCCCGGATGGTCCTGCAGGAATTGGGCGAGAAAATTCGCGTTGTGTCTGACCGGCGCGAACTTGCAGGGCTGTTGGAACGCCATCTGAAGCAAGCATTTCACCCGCAATCGATGGCCATTTACTTTGGCGGAACAAACGGCGAACTGGTGGCAATCGGCCCGCCGGTTCCCCATGGCCTCGTTACACTTTCTCCCGATCTGCCGTTTGTCAGGGAGCTGACGCTGCGCGGACGCCCTTGGGACATTCCGCCGACTGGCGACCCGGAGGCGCCGCGGGATTTTGCGCTTGCGCCGCTCTCACCGGAATGCCTGGTGCCGCTGCTGGGGCATGACGCGCGATTGGTGGGCTTGCTGGTGCTCGGCCAGCCACTCTCCGAGGAGCCGTACTCCAGCGAGGATAAACGCTTGCTGGATTCCGTGGCCGGGCAAGCGGCGGTTTCGCTGGAGAACATGCGGCTCGCCGAACAAATGGCCGACAGAATGGAGCTGGACCGCCGCGCGGACCGTGAAATGCAGATTGCGCGCGATGTGCAATCGCGCTTGTTCCCGCAAGTGAAACCGCCTCTGGCCACGCTCGACTATGACGGCAGCTGTATTCAAGCACGACAGGTTGGCGGGGATTATTACGATTTCTGGGATCTGGGATCGGCGCATCTGGCGCTCGTGCTGGCAGACATTTCTGGGAAGGGAATTGCGGGTGCGCTGCTGATGGCCAACTTGCAGGCCAATCTGCGCAGCAGGTCCGCGGTTGCGCGGCAGGATTTGCTGAATATCAAGCGCGAGGGAAAATGGCTGCCGGGGCTGCTGGAATCGGTGAATCAGTTGTTTTACGAAAATACGCCGGATGACCGCTACGCGACGTTGTTTCTGGCGGTGTACGACGACACTTCGCGGCAATTGGAGTATGCGAATTGCGGACACAATCCACCGCTGCTATTTCGGGCCGGAGGTGGAGTGGAACGATTGGAGCCGACGGCATCGGTGATCGGACTTTTTCCGCGCTGGGAATGCAAAACCGAGATCGTTTCGCTGCAGCCGCGCGATGTGTTGGTTATTTATACAGATGGAGTAACCGAAGCGAATGATGAGAATGGAAACGAATTTGGCGAGGAGCGACTAAAGAAAGTTGTGCGGGAGCATCTTGCAGCTACACCCGACGAGCTTTTGAAAGCAATTGAAGGCGCGGTACAAGAATTCAGCGCGGGCGAACAGTTCGACGATCTGACTCTTGTTGTGGCGCGTTCGCTCTAGCGCCGCGAATTTATTTGCCCTGGAGAGCCGTCAATAACGCGGAGCCGTTGGGAGTGCCCAGGCCCGTGCAGGCATCCCAGCCAGGCCCGGCAGAATAATCTCCATTGTTGCCTGAAGTGATGTCGTGAAACGTAGCTTCGGGCTTCGCCGTGTATAAAAGCGGATTCACGTAGCCAACATTTGCGCCCAGCGACTGGTTAATCAGCGCGAACAAACCTGCCCACAACGGGGCCACCGCACTTGTGCCGCCAATTACGGTTTGCTGGCCGTCGACGACCACGTTGTAGCCGGTCTCCGGATCGGCATCGCCCGCCACATCGGGCACACCTCGGCCGACGAACCCATTGGGAGCTTTAGGGACGTTGGCGCTTTGCTGAAAGGTGGGAAGCGCGAAGAGTTCGCTGACGCCGCCGCCGGTCGCTCCTTCATTGGAAGAAAGTTCATTCCAGACTTGCTCGCTTTTGATAGTGGTGCCGGAGAGCGCCAGGCGGGTGCCTCCGCAGGCGACAACAAAGGGACTGGACGCGGGAAAGTCCACGGTTGGCGACGAAGTACCGTCGGTGGCGCCATCATCGCCACACGCAACCAGAACGGTGACGCCCATGGTCGAGGCGTCCTGACAAGCGGAATTGAGCGCATCGCGAGATTGCTGAGTCCACGAGGTTTCCGGGCCGCCCCAGCTGATGGAAATAATCGAGGGCTTGAGGTTTGCGTCATGAACGGCGCTGGTCACCGCGTCGATGAATCCTTGATCGGTGTTAGGCGCGAAGTAAGCGGCGAGCTGTGCCCCTGGCGCGATTGATCCAGCAACCTCCAAGTCCAGCTCCACTTCGCCGTCGGCGCCGCTCGGATCGCCGGTGGGGGAATTGGCAGCTCCATCGACAGAGACAGCGGTGACCTGCGGCGGAGAAATGCCCAGATTGCTAAAGAAGGAATTGAGATCGCTGGTGTTGTAGCCTCCGCCCAATTCGATGACGGCGATGCACTGGCCTGTGCCGGTCACGCCCGCAGGGAAGTTGTAGGCTTCGGCAACCTGAACGGGCGAATAGGAAGTGGCGGCTGCTTGGGCAGCGGCGTTTGGTTTTTTGTTCAGCAAACGAAAATGTGCTTTCGCTTGCGGACGATCGTCGAGCCCGAAAACACCTTCGACGATTGGCTCCAATTCCGCGGGGATTGTCAGGGTGCCACTGCGGCCACGAAACGTGCCGGAGGAATGTTGGTAGCGGCGCAGGTCTGCGCCAAAGGCGGAGTTAAAAGCTTGCACCGTGCCGCTGAGTTTTACCATCCTGCTGGCGCGATCCTCGCTCACGACTTTCAGCCCATATTGACCGGCGAAAGCGCGCACCTTCTCCAGATCGGATGGCGACGCCCCATGCAGACGCGCAAACTCCTCACGGCTAAGATATTTTCTTTGGCGAGGAGGGAGAGCGCCCAGTTCCGCGGATGCGGGAAACTTTCCGGGTAACGAACCGCGGCGCAGAAAAACGCTGACTTCGATTTGCTGATTTGGGTCAGCCGCGCCCACGTCTTGACCGCCGGGAATTGGCGCTCGCGCGCTGCCCTTGAGTTCCACCCGATCCTGTCGCTTTGCCATGACAGTGCCTCCACGAGTACATGCAACGGCCGGGTGGAAAAAGTATATCCCGAATCCCCGGAATCGCCGGGAATTCGATTTGGATAGTTCGAACACTGCCACTCGGAGCCGGGCGGAAGGCCGCGCATTTCCCTTTGACAAGGAGCCACGAACGGCATAGAAAGGCAAGATACCGGCGGTAAGGAGTTGATCATGGTGAAGGACCTCTCGCGCAGGAAGTTTCTGGAACAAGTTGGCGTTGGCACGGCGGCCGGCATGGGTTATTCACTTCTGGGCGAATGGGCCGAGGGGCGCCCGGCGAACCCGAATGAGTTGCCGACGCGAACCCTTGGGCGGACCGGTGCGAAGGTTTCTATTCTGGCGTTTGGCTGTGGCAGCCGCTTCCTGATGTATGAGGACGAAACGGAAGCGCTAAACATTCTGAATCACGCGATCGACCAGGGCATCACCTATCTGGATACGGCTTACGCATATGGCGACGGGAAAAGCGAGACACGGGTAGGCAAGGTGATGGCGACGCGGCGCAAGGACGTTTGGCTGGCCACGAAGATTCCAGACCGGACGCGCGATGAATTCATGCGGCGGCTGGAAGGCAGCCTGAAGCGCTTGCAAACGGACCATGTGGACTTGCTGCACATCCACAGTCTGGGCCAGGCCGACGACCTGGCTAAGATCGAGGCTCCCGACGGCGCTATGAAAGGTTTGCTGGAAGCGCGCGAACAGAAAATGACTCGAGCCATCGGCATGACCAGCCATACCAATGGAGAAGTGATGGCAGAGGCGATCAAGAGGCACGATTTGGACTGCGTGCAAATGGCACTGAACGCTTCACAAAACGGCAAGTTCGAGGAATTGGCGCTACCCGCCGCGCGCGCGAAGAACCTGGGCGTGATCGCCATGAAGGTTACGGGCCAGGAGTTTCTGCTGAAGAATGCAGACGGCAAGAGCGACATCGATTCGCTGCTACGATATTCGATGAGCCTGCCGGTCACCACAGCCGTCGTGGGGATGCCGCGCAAAGAGATGCTGGACCATAACATTGAGATCGCGCGGACGTTTACAGCATTTCCCGAATTCGATATGGACCGAATGCGCAAGTCCTTGCAGCCTTCACGCCAGCAGTTGGAGAAGAATCTCACCGGCCACCATGATGGACCCACACTGAAACCGCATTTGTTCTGGGCGTAAAGCAGTTCCAGCTTACAGCGGTCCGCGTTCGTCTAGTATCCGCCCCAAGGGCATTTACAATTCCTTCCACGTAACCGTGGCCCGGCGCGCCGCGTCAACTAAGAGGGCTTTTGTGCCGGAGGATTGCATTGGCCAAGCGATCGGTTGTGGCTGTCGCGTCAATAGCAGCTACAGTCTTTACGGTATTTGTGGTGTTGGGGCTCCAAACGACCCCTGGCAACCCGCAAACGCAAGCAACGGGTACGGCGAGGGTGCTCACTTATCATAACGACCTAGCGCGCACGGGCCAGAACCTGGAAGAGAAAATCCTGATGCTCAGCAACGTGAATGCGGAGCAGTTCGGCAAGGTTGGGTTTCTGACCACGGATGGAATGGTTGATGCCGAGCCGCTGTATGTCTCCAATGTGACTATTGGCGGTGCAGCGCGCAACGTGGTGTTCGTGGCCACCGAACACGATTCCGTTTATGCCTTCGACGCAGACTCGCTGGCGCAGCTTTGGCACGTGACCGTGCTTGGACCGAATGAAACTCCCAGCGACGACCGCCAGTGCGGTCAGGTCACTCCTGAAATTGGGATCACCGCAACGCCGGTGATTGCCTTCAACGAAGACCGGGGCACGATGTACCTCGTGGCGATGTCCAAGGACAAAAACGGCAATTATTTCCAGCGCCTTCATGCACTCGACATTGCTTCCGGCGCTGAAATCTCCGGCAGCCCTACGACTATCGAAGCAAGCTTTCCCAATCTCCACGGCGTGACTACTTTTGATCCCAAACAGTATAAGGAACGCGCTTCTTTGCTGCTCCTGGATGGCATCCTCTACACTAGTTGGGCATCTCACTGTGACGAGGGCGAATATACAGGTTGGGTGATCGGTCACAGTGCCGTTACGCTGAAGCGAGTGAACGTGCTCAATCTCACTCCGAATGGCAACGATGGCGCGATCTGGATGTCTGGCGCCGGACCAGCCGCCGACGCACAAGGCAATATCTATCTCCTCGATGGCAACGGCACCTTTGATACCACCTTGAACTCCGCGGGCTTTCCGATTCACGGAGATTTCGGCAATGCATTTCTGAAACTCTCGGCCAAGAACGGAAAACTGGCAGTGGCCGATTACTTCAACATGCACAACACACTGGCGGAATCAGGCCGCGACGAGGACCTTGGTTCCGGTGGCGCGCTGCTTCTGCCGGATTGCGTGGATGCCTCCGGACACAGCTGGCAACTGGCGGTTGGAGCGGGAAAAAACCGGCGGATCTACGTGGTGAATCGAAACTCCATGGGCAAGTACACTCCCAGGAAAAACAGCGCCATCTATCAGGAAATCGATCATGCTTTAAGCGGGCCTGTTTACTCGATGCCCGCGTATTTCAACAACACAGTGTACTTCGGAGCCGTCAACGACACGCTCAAAGCGTTTTCGATCTCGAACGCGAAACTTGTTCCGGAGCCATCGTCGAAAACAGCCGCGCACTTTGCGTATCCTGGCGCGACGCCGAGCGTTTCGGCCAACGGCACTTCCAATGGCATTGTGTGGGCAGTGGAGGCGCGGGGTTCGGATGCGGCTGTGCTGCATGCGTACGACGCAAGGAATCTGGCGAACGAGCTATACAACAGCACCCACGCGCACGGCCGCGATGCGTTCGCCGACAACAAATTCATTACCCCGATGATTGCTAATGGGAGGGTTTTTGTGGGTACGCTGACGGGCGTGATGGTCTTTGGCCTGCTGCAGCCGGAGGTCAGCGGCGACTGATCGGTGTTGCGAATGTAATTCCGGCAGCGGCCTAGCGAGAGCTACTTTTCCACTTCCTCGATTGGATGAATTTCCCACCAGTGCGTGCCGACCTTGGCGTCATAGCGGGTGATGCCCTTTACGGTGACGGGGTGCCCGATTTGCGGCAAATCGCAGGGAAGCTTGGGTATGCACTTCGCGACGATGCAGCGGCCGCGATCCATGCCTTCGATTTTGGGGTTTTCGCAGATGCGAATGTCGGTATCGCCGTCGTCTGCTTTGGCGATCTGAGTGACGAAGCCACCGATGGCGGCGCGGGTGGACATTTTGTCGGACCAGCGATTGGCGTCTTCAGCCACCAACTCGCTGATGGTCAATTCCGCATATAGATTTTTGGGAGGTTGCTCCACGGGCTTGGCCGCGGCTGTGGTCGATTTTGTCGTGGTCTTCTTGGTTTTTGGTTGTGCGGTCTGGGCGGCGCACAGAGCAGGAAACACCAAGAGCGAAGCAGAGAGGATGGCAATGGATAGTTTCATTTTGCTCCTCACGAAAGATTTTGCATGGCTGACGCAACCCATCATAGATGTCGGGTTCGCGCAAAGCAGCGGGTCGTGAGGATGGCCTGCGCCAAAAAGTACCCGGACGTTCGGACAGGGAGAAGCGCTATGTGTTCCAGGTCTTTCGGAGGAACAGGTGCCATCCTGGTGGGCAGCGGGTCGGGCGGAGGACGGTTGGTCGCGAGCGCCGTATTTGAGAGCGAAAACACCAGGCGGAATTGCATTGCCAGTTGCGAGGGGGTGGCGGAATAAACAGGTGTACGTTATCCTGAGACGTAAAGAAGTTGTTAAGACTTCCCGCGGGATGTCCCCAAACAACAGGAACACGATATGAGTGAAACGAAAACCATTACGCCCGGAAGCAAGCCCGCGCGGCCTACCTGGAAGCCGGCAGGAAAAGTGCATGCGGCGGAACAGCCATTCCAGTACCCGCTAAAGCGGGAGTTTATCGAGCCGGACTGGCGGCGCTTGCCTGGATACAAGAATGTACGCAAGGAAGAGTGGGAGACGGCGCTGTGGCAGAGGCGCCACACGGTCAAGAACCTCGGCGAATTGAAAGAGGTATTTGGGGAGTTGATGCCGGAGACGCTGCTGGCCAGCCTGGAGCGCGACATCAAAGAGCGCGCAACCATGTCGATCCTTGTTCCGCCTCACATGCTGAACACCATGGATGACAAGGATCTGTGGAACGATCCGGTTCGGCGGTACATGTTGCCGGCGTTCGACGATCGCCATCCCGAATGGCCCAGTCACCCAAAGGCCAGTCGCGATTCTTTGCATGAAGCGGATATGTGGGCCGTGGAAGGGTTGACGCACCGCTATCCAACGAAGGTGCTGGCGGAGTTGCTGTCGACTTGCCCGCAGTACTGCGGACATTGCACGCGGATGGACCTGGTGGGAAACGACGTGCCGCAGGTGGTGAAGCTGAAATTCCAGATACCGCAGAAGGATCGTTACCAGCAGATGTTGGAATACCTGCGCGTGACGCCTTCGGTGCGCGATGTGGTGGTGAGCGGCGGCGACATCGCGAACACACCTATCGGCACATTGGAAGATTTTTGTTCGAAGTTGATGGATATTCCTAACATCAAGGATATTCGGCTGGCGACGAAGGGGCTGATCGCCATCCCGCAGCATTTCTTACAGAGCGAAGTTCTGGCAGGGCTGGAACGGCTGGCCAGGAAGGCGCGGGAACGCGGCGTGGACATTGCGGTACACACACACGTGAACAACGCGCGACAGGTAACCCCGCTGGTGCGTAAGGCGGTGCAGGCGTTGCTGGACATGGGTTATCGCGATGTGCGCAATCAGGGCGTGCTGCTACGCGGTGTAAACGCCACCGCCAACGAACTCCTGGAGCTGTGCTTTACGCTGCTTGATCACGGCAAGATCATGCCGTACTACTTCTACCAGTGCGACATGATTCCTAACGCTGAGCACTGGCGCCTGGCGATTCATGAAGTGCAGAAGCTTCAGCACGACATCATGGGGTATCTGCCCGGGTTTGCCACGCCGCGCTTGATCTGCGACGTGCCCTTCGTGGGCAAGCGCTGGGTCCATCAGGTGAAGGAATATGACCGGCAACTGGGCATTTCTTATTGGACGAAGAACTATCGCACGGGGATTGAAGCAGACGATGCTGAAGCGTTGAGCCGGCGCTATGAGTACTTCGATCCCATTTACACTTTGCCGCAGCTCGGCCAGGATTTCTGGCGAGACAAGACGGTACAACAGACGCTATCGAAGTAGAGAGCGAAGGCCGTGGTCAGGCCTGATTGACCAACTTCTGCTTCATGGCAAAGCGCAGAAGTTCGGAATTATTCTCCAAGCCAAAATCCTGCATGATGCGATATTTGTGGAAGGCAACGGTGCGCGTAGCCACATTTAAAATAGCTGCGGCTTCCTTCATGGTATGGCCTTCGGCGAGAAGTTGCAGCACCTCGCGTTGGCGGGGGGTGAGGGTGCGAGCGGTTTCGGATCGAGAATCGCGGGCTTCTATGTCCGCAATTGCATCTTGAAGGGCGGGAGTGATGTACTTCCCACCACGCAGAACGTCGCGAACTGCTTTCAACAGTTCGCTGCCAGCGGATTTCTTCAGTAAATAGCCCGACGCCCACTTGTCCATGGTTTCGGCGGCGATCTCGGGATCTTCGTTCATGGTGAGAACGATAATTTTGATCTTGGGCAGGATCTGTTTTAGCTGCTCGCTGGCGTCAAGGCCATTAAGCAGCGGCATATTCAGATCCACGAGCACCAGATCCGGCTTTAACTGCGGAGCCAGGCGCAACAGGGCGCGGCCGTCGCCGACCGTGCCAACCACCTCGCATTCGGGCTCCAAAAGACGCTTGAACGCTTCGGCAACAAGCGTGTGATCATCCGCAAGAAGGATTCGTGCCTTGGCCACTTCGGCCTCCACCCCAAGTCTCTGATTGCTTGAATCGTATTGGAATTTGGCGCAAATGGAAAGCGAAAGGGAGGGATTTCTGGGCGCAGACGCTGATAGTACTGCTTCCCGCGCCCGGCGCATGGGAGGGAAAGAAAACGGCGCGGAAAATGTGCCAACTATCGAGCAACCCAACTCGGCCTAGAAAATCTCCGCCCAAGAGTTTCTAGATGCACTCCGCCCCGTTAAAATAACGAAACGATCTTGCTAACCGTTCGGGCTGCTCGAAAGTGGGCACAGAAGGCGCGGTGCAAAACGAACATGCACAGAAGCTCCACGCCACCACGTTTCAAGGGCATGAGGATGATGCAAAAGGAACAATATGGGAACTGTCAATACTTACAGTTCTTTAACCTCCAACGAGAACCACATTCGTTATGGAAAATTGAAGAGAATTTGGCGTCGGTGTAAGACAGGAGGAGTATAGGCCTGGAGCGCCGCTTCCGCGGATAAAATAACGATATTCTAATGAACGGTCGATGTGGCAAGCATTTTGGGAGTTTAATTGGAGAAATCCCATCCTGATCTTCGACAGACCACGCGGAAATGCCTGTCTGGCGCCGTACCAGCCAACAATTTTTTGCCATGATTCGCTTCGCAGTTATACTTGGCCCATAGGAGTTGACCCAGGCCGGTGCCAGTACAGGAAAGTGCAAACCCCGTTAACGACCTCCCCGAAAAATTCGTGAGACTTTACGGAACCGAGGCACAATTCGTCCAGGCCCCGGGCCGAGTGAATTTAATCGGAGAACACACTGATTACAACGACGGGTTCGGTTTCCCGCAGCGATTCCGTTCCAGACAACGGTGGGAATAGCGCCGCGGACGGATCAGCGGCTGGTACTTTCTTCAGAAAACTACAGTGAGCGTGTGGAGTTCGACCTGGAACGTCTTCCGGAGGTGGCCCAGCATCACTGGAGCGATTATGTGGTGGGAGTGGCGCGAAAATTGGCGGAGCGGGGAATTCAGCCGCCCAGTGCAAGCCTGCTGATTTCCGGCGATGTGCCACAAGGGGCTGGTTTGAGCTCTTCGACTTCCCTGGAAGTTTCCATTTGCCAGGCGCTGCTTGAAATGGCCGTAGAAAAAATAGGCGGAGCCGAGATGGCGAGGCTGTGCCAACGCGCCGAAAACGAATTTGTGGGAGCGCACTGCGGAATCATGGATCAGTTCGTTTCCGTCTACGGACGAAAAGATCATGCTTTGTTATTGGATTGCCGCTCGCTGGAGTATCGGCACCTGCCGATTCCGGAGGATGTGCGGCTGGTGATGTGCAATACAATGGTGCAGCACAGCGTGGCGGGAGGAGAATACAATCAACGGCGCCGCGAATGTGAACTGGCAGCGGATTACTTTTCGAAGTTATTGCCGGAAGTGAAAGCTTTACGCGACGTGTCCGTCAGGGATTTTGAGGAGTATGGCGGAGGGTTACCGGAAATCATTCGCAAGCGCTGCCGGCATGTGATCATGGAGAATGCCCGCGTCATCCAGGCCGCGGAGGCACTCAGCAGGCAGGATGTGACGCAATTTGGGCGGCTGATGAAGGAATCGCACGCGAGCTTACGCGATGATTTTGAGGTGAGTTGCCGCGAACTCGACGTGCTCGTGGAACTCGGAGATCGAGTGCAAGGGGTGTATGGTTCGCGGATGACCGGCGGAGGTTTTGGGGGATGCACGATCCATCTGGTGCGGAGAGAGAACGTAAGGGAGTTGCAGGTGGAACTCACTACGGGTTATGAGAACGCGACGGGAATCCAGCCGGAGATTTATGTTTGCACGGCAGCCGATGGTGTGAGGTCTTTGGCGTGAGCACAGCAGCGATGAGCGGAAGAATGCGCGAGGGTTTCCGGCCGTGAAACTGCTAGTCACGGGCGGCGCGGGGTATATCGGAAGCGTGGCGGCCGAACAGCTCTTGGGAGCTGGCCACGAAGTTATTGTGATCGACGATTTGAGCAGGGGACATCGTCAAGCGGTGCCGAAAGGTGCGGAACTGGTTGTTGGCGATCTGAGCGAAAAAGAAATTCTCGCCGCGCTGTTTCGCGCCCATCGCTTTGATGCGGTGTTGCATTTCGCGGCTTTTATTGAGGCCGGGGAGTCCATGAAATTTCCGGAGCGGTTTTTTCGGAACAATACAGCGAATGCATTGGCTGTTCTGGAGGCGATGATTGCGGCGGGCGTAAACCGTTTTGTCTTTTCATCGACGGCGGCTCTCTATGGCAATCCCGCCAGGACGCCGATTCAGGAAGAGGACGCGCTGCGGCCGACCAATGCTTATGGAGAATCAAAGCTGCTGGTGGAGCGAATGCTGGAGTGGTTCCACCGGATTCATGGGCTGAAATATGCAAGCTTGCGGTATTTCAATGCCGCTGGCGCCGCCGCACCCGATCGCGGAGAAGCGCACCAGCCGGAGTCGCATCTTGTGCCGCGGCTGATGAATGTCGCCCTGGGGCGGCAGAAAAACATTGAGATTTTTGGTACGGATTATCCTACGCGGGATGGCACATGCGTGCGCGACTACGTTCACGTGAGCGATCTGGCGGCTGCGCATCTGTTGGCTCTTGATGCCTTGGATCGCACAGGCCGGCTGATTTATAACCTTGGGAACGGCCAAGGGTTTAGCGTGAAGGAGGTGATTGATGGGGTGCGGCGCGTGACCGGGCGGGCTATTCCAGTTGTGGAATCACCACGGCGCGAAGGTGATCCAGCGGTGCTGATCGCCAGCTCGGAAAGAATCCAGAGGGAGTTGAACTGGAAGCCAAAATTTCACGAGCTGGACGCGATATTAAGCAGCGCGTGGACCTGGCACAAGAATTTCCCCGATGGGTATGTGAGTGGCTAGAAGTTATCTCATAAACACGTTCAAAGCACTGGGCGGTTGAAACTTATGGCCAATGGCGTAAATCAAGAGCATGGACCTGACCGACGCCCAATGGGCGACGCTCGAAGCACTGTTTCGTCCGAGACGGCGGGACGATGGGCGCGGTCGACCGTGGCAAGATACGCGAGCGGCGCTCAACGGTGTTTTCTGGATTTTGCGCACCGGCGCTCCTTGGCACGATCTGCCGCGTCGTTATCCTCCCTACCAGACCTGTCATCGCCGCTTCCAGCAATGGCAACGCTCTGGGTTGCTCACCCAACTGCTCCAGAAACTGGCCGAAGACTTACGCGATCGCGGGAAGCTGGATTTGAGCGAATCGTTCATCGATGCCAGCTTCAGTTCGGCGAAAAAAGGGGCGCTGCTATCGGCCCTACTCGCCGCGGCAAAGGCAGCAAAATCATGGCGATCAGCGACGGCCATGGTCTTCCTCTCGCCGTGTACGTGGCCAGCGCTTCGCCGCATGAAACAAAACTCGTCGAACCCACCCTCGAGCGACGCTTCCTCGCGGAAACTCCCGCGCGGCTGATCGGTGACCGTGCTTACGACAGTGATCCACTGGATGTGCAGATTCGCGAACGCTTCGGCGTGCAGTTGGTTGCTCCGCACAACTCCACACGCACCCGGAAAGCCACGCAAGATGGTCGCGTGCTGCGCCGCTATCGCCGCCGTTGGAAAATCGAGCGCTTGTTCGCCTGGCTTCACAATTTTCGTCGCGTGGTTATCCGTTGGGAATACTACCCAGAGAATTTCCTCGGAATGGTGCAGCTTGCTTGCGCCGTCATCCTCCTAAGGTATTTATGAGATGGCTTCTAGAGAAATCGGCTGCACTGGCGAGAGCGGACCGCGCGCGGCAGTGCAAGAGGAGCAGGGCATCGCATGGGGCAGTTTGAACTGGGAGCGCATCCGCACCGGCGGTTGAACCCGCTCACGCGGGAATGGGTGCTCGTTTCGCCACACCGCACACAACGCCCGTGGCAAGGGCAAATTGAGCCGACGCCATCGGAAACTTCCGTTGCTTATGATCCGCAGTGTTATCTCTGCCCGGGAAACGCGCGGGCGGGAGGCGCGAAGAATCCCGACTATGAGAGTACTTTCTTATTCGACAATGATTTTGCAGCTCTCCGCCCGGACACGCCGGCCGGTGGTTTTCAGGAAGCAGATTTGCTAAAGGCGCAGAGCGAAGCGGGGCAATGCCGCGTGATTTGTTATTCTCCGCGACATGATTTGACACTCGCGCGGATGAGCGTCGATGAACTCAAGGTTGTGGTAGATACCTGGTGCGAAGAGTTTGCGAGGTTGGCCATCTTGGAAGGTGTTCGCTCCGTTCAGATTTTTGAGAATCGCGGGGCGATGATGGGTTGCAGTAACCCGCACCCGCATGGCCAGATATGGGCGAATGAAACTGTTCCGGACGAGCTGGCTCGAGAAGTGGCTACGCAGGAGGACTATCTCCAAGGGCACGGTGCTACGCTTCTGGCCGACTATTTGGAGTTGGAACTGAGGAAAAACGAGCGGGTCGTCTGCGCCAACGAGCATTTCGCGGCGCTGGTGCCGTTCTGGGCGGTATGGCCGTATGAAACGCTGTTGATCAGCCGCAGGGCCGTAAGTTCTTTGCCGGAATTAAGCGATGCAGAGCGGGAAGGCCTGGCGCAGATTCTTCGTTTGCTTACTATTCGTTACGACAATTTGTTCAAGACGTCTTTTCCTTACACTATGGGCTTTCACCAGCGTCCCACGGACGACGCGTCGTATCCAGGATTTCATCTTCATGCACATTTTTATCCGCCGTTGCTGCGCTCGGCGACCATCAAGAAATTCATGGTTGGTTATGAATTGCTAGCGATGCCCCAGCGGGACATCACCGCGGAATTCGCTGCGAAACAGTTGCGGGAACTGCCAGACTTACACTATCTGGACGCCTTGTAGAGCTAATTGTCAGAAGACTAACTAAATTAGGGAATTATTGCGTCAGGACCGCAAGTTCTGCGCGAAGTTGCTTTCGTGCGCGAAAGACGCGCATCTTTGCGGTGGCCTGCGTGATTCCTAATTCTTCCGCCATTTCCCGGTGCGTCCACCCTTCGTGCTTATGAAGAAGAAAGGCCCGGCGCAGCGCAGGGCTCAGGCGGTGCATGGCTTTGGAGGCGAGTTCGCGGTGCATGTGCTGCCGTTCGTTGTTCACGCGTGTGTCCTGAAGATCGGCGATGCCGTGGCCACTGCCATCCGAATATTCCAGATCCACGAAACTGTCCTGACGGCGTGACCGGTTCCGCCGCAAGGTCATGAGCGCTTCGTTGAACGTGACACGAAACAGCCAAGAGGAGAAACGCGCGGATTCTTCGAAACCATCGAGACGTTGGTACACCTTGACCAGGACATTCTGGAGAGTATCTTCGGCGTCCTCATGATTTTTCACAACGCGGCGCGAGATTCTGTAAATCATGTGCCAGTTGCGTTGGACCAATTCCGTAAAAGCCGCCTCATTTCCATTCCGAGCGAGCGCCACTAATTCTTTTTCCGGCCTGCATGCATAGTCGAGGTTCATGCCCTTGCCGCCCTTCCGTAACTGAAAAAGCTGGCGAGCCAAAAAGGAGAGCGGACCAGGACCACGAGAAAAGTGAGAATAAACAGCCTTCCGTCATCAGAGAGCGCGAGAGCTGGCTCAAAAAGAGCCAGCAGAACGGCGGTCAAAGCCACGGTGGTGAAGGCGGGTACCCAGCGAACCATCTCGTTCTTTCTCCTCCCATGGCCGGCAAAACGGTCGCAAGCGCGACATGAGAATAGGTTGGCTTCTTGAGCAATTGTCAATGTTCAGGAGCTCAGACACCATCGGGAGAATGCCTTACCCCAAAAGTGACCTCCCTGTATGCGAAAATCGCGAGTTCAATGGCGCTATCGCATTTAATTCAAAGCGTTTGTGGCGGAAGAACGTTTCCATGAAGGCCCGGAACGGCGAATAAAAGATCGAACACCTGTGGTTCCGGATCAAGGCCGAGCCGGAACGGAAGCAGCTGTCCATATTCGTAGCGAAACGGTTTGTATCCAAACTGCGCCAGGAAATCTGTGACAGAATGAACGCTATTGCGGCCGCGGCCTGACGAAGGCCCGCGAACCTCGCACCAGAGCGGAGCCGGGGCTGCTCCGGAGAGAAACCGGCGCATGCCCTGGACGGTGAGTTCTTCATTGCCCTCAACATCGATCTTGATCAGGCGAATGGAAGCTGGATCTACATGCAGTTCCGCAAGCGCGGAATCAAAGGTGCACAAACGCACGGAGACCGCTTGCTGGTATTCCGAATGGCGCCAACCGCCTTCCGGCATCACAAGGGAACTGCTTCCGGGATTTGTTGGACCGGAAACGAAGAAATCCGTCATGCCGGAGCGATCGCTGAGTGCACAGGCTACGGCTTTGCCGATCGAGCTTGCGTTGCGGCTGAGGAACGCGAAATGGACAGGCTCTGGTTCGAACAACAATGCATCCAGCCCCACCGTTCGCGCCAGAAGACTGTACATTCCAAGGTTTGCGCCAATATCGACAAAGAGGCCGGAGCGAGTGGCGACGCGAGACAAGATCGAAAACAGCGGCGAATTGCGGTAGCTGAGCAACAGGTTGTGCGGGGCGTAGTAGAGAAGGCGCTCGGACGGATTTGCCAAATCCAGACGCAATTTGGCCGTGCCGACCTGAACGGACACTTCACCGTGGTTGCGCGCATCAGTGAATAAACGATCGCACGTTGAGAGCAGAAGCTCCTTGCGCTTGCCACTGATGTGAACTTCAAAGCCTGCGTTGCCCATCAACGCGCGGGCAATTGCGGGAAAATGCATGATCTTCTCCAGATTTGGCGTACAGCAATTTTATGAAAACGCAAAAATTGAAAACGTTAGAGCCGGCGAAGCAGGGCGGGGCGAAACTTGTTCAGGAAATCGCGCAGGCGTCGGCGAAACGGGCGGGAGAACAAAAACATGGCGATGAAAACACAGATTTCTCTAAAACGCGGATTGCCGAAGCGAAGGAATTCGACCGCGAGCGGAAAGATCGCGGAAACGGCTTTTGCGTCCGAGGCTTCGGGAGCCACGTTGTTGATGATAAAGCCGGAATAAGAGCGCGGAGTGAAGAGTTCGCGGTTCTGGCGCGCCCAATCGAAGGAGTAGCGCCAATTGCTTGCGCTACTGGTGGTGGCGCGCTCTTCCTCGACGTAATGGTGGGCCAGTACTTCGTCAACGAAGAAAACGGCGAAGCCCGGAAGCTTTGCGACGCGCAGCAGCCAATCCGTGTCCTGATGCTTTAGCTGGCCGGGACGAAAAGGACATGCAGTGAAAAGTTCGCGCTTCGCGAAGAAGGTAGAGGTTTGAATGGAACGCTCGCCGCGAAAGAAGGAATCGCGTGTAAGAAGATACTCGCTGAGCGGCTCGCTTGCTTCGGGAAATCGCCGTGGCCACTCGTAATTAGCGCGGGGAGTGATAGCCAGAAGGCGGCAAGTGACCATGAAATTTGGCTGATCGAGTCGTTCGGCTAGTTGCAATTGAAGTTCGAGCTTACGGGTGAGCCATTCGTCATCGTCATCCAGAAACGCGACCCAACGGCCACGTGCAACATGAACGCCGCGATTGCGTGTTTCCGAACCACCTATGTGTTGCGGCAACGACAATACGCGCAGGCGCGAATCCTGTATCGTTTCAAGTGCCTGCCCGGTCGAGCTATCAGGGCCATCAATGACCACAATTACTTCGAGGTTCGACACCGATTGCACTAGGACGCTGCGAATGGCGCGCAGAACCAATGCCGGCCGGTGGCGCGTCGGAATAATGACGCTGACCACCGGATCGAAAGACGGAACGGAGCTACTCATAGAATTAGTTCGAATTGCGGAAAAGACCGATGGACCTGGAATATAAATCTTCGAGGAGCGCGCACTGGCGATCCAGGCTAAACGAACGGCGCACACGTTCGATGCCCGCACGACTCATTTCGACCCGAAGAGAATCGTTCTTGAAGAGATCGACGATATGGACGGCCAGTTGCCGCCAATCGCGCTCCTTAGCGAGAAAGCCGGTGTTGCCGTGTTCGACTGCTTCTGGAACGCCACCGGTCGCGAAACTGACTACGGGCGTGCCCATAGCCTGCGCTTCGATGAACACGATGCCGAAACCCTCGGCGTCGCCGGAGCGCGCAACGATGCTGGGAACACAGAGCAATTTGGCGCGTTGCATCCAAGAGCGCACAGTGGCCGAGTCTTGCGTCCCCAAGAAAGAAAAATTGTGCAGCTTCTTAGCGGCCAGGGTTTGCAATTCGTTGCGCAGGGGACCGTCGCCGATGACGACCAGCTTGATATCAGGAACGGCCGATTGCGCTTGTTCCATGGCCCGAATCACATATTCGCAGCCTTTCTTTTCGACGAGGCGCCCGACGAAGAGAACCACATTTTCCCGGGTGATCTCCGGATTTGGCGCGAACTCCTCGGTATTCACGCCGATGTAGTGAACGACGATTTTGTCTTTCGGAAAGCCGCTTTCCACCAGGCATCCGGCGAGAAAACGGGAAGCGGCAATGATGCGGATCGCTGTGTCTGCCAATTCGTGCCGGCGCCGCAGATAACGCCGGCCTGAGTGCGATTCGCTGAGCGTCTCCAGGTTCGCAGTCGCGTCCCAGCCGTGAAACGTGACCAGGAAGGGAATTCCGGCGCTGCGAGCCAAGGGAAGAATGTGCGCGGCGTCGCGTCCGAAGTGAGCATGAATCAGCGACGGAGAAATCGTGTGTACCGCACGATCGAGCGCCGGCGGAACTGTGCCGAGTTTGAGGCTGTACTCGCGAAAATATCCCCATGCCCCGCCGCGATTGAGCAGGTAGGTGCGATCCTCGGGAAGTTGTAAGCCGTTCACGGGGCGCATACCAACGTAATATGGCTCGAACTGCCGCAACCCTTCTCCCTGCGCGCGGATGAATGTCTCCGAGGAGGGAAGCAAGTGATCACGATAAAAGATAACTCTCGGTTTCGATGTTGTATGCATGAGAAGAAAGACTTAACGGCCAGAGTGCAAGACTTCCAGCGAGCGTTTCAACGCGTATTTGGCCGAAGGCCAATCGGGAACTTCCCGGCGGCGCATTTTTCGCCACATCATCACAACCAGGCCGCCTCGCCGCATCCATTTGCGACGCCGCTCTTGTGCGATTGTATGGCGTTCCTGCAGCCAGGGAAAAGTTCGATGAGTATCGACCGGTCGCGGCGCCAGGCCAAAAACCAAAATGTATCCGAAGCGCGGGCGGGCTGAAATGTTTGGGCTGGAACAGTGCAATATCCGTGGATGATGGATCGTGCAATCTCCCGCGCGAAGCGGGCAAGCCACAGCCGCGTCCACATCGAAATTATGAACGCATTGGAGAGCATGGCAGGAAGGGTCATCGTTGGCGAAGCCGTGATCGAAAACGCCGGTACGATTCGAGCCCGGAATGAAGCGCAGGCAGCCGTTTTCTACGGACGTATCTTGAAGAGCGATCCAGATGGTTAGCTCGGTGTACTCGAAATTGGGATCGCGAGACGCTTCATCCTGATGCCAGGGCGTGGGGGCGCCGTTCTCAGGAGTTTTGAGGATAGCGAAGTCCCAAAGACATCGGGCTTTCTCGCCCAGAAGCTGTTTGGCAATAGCCAGCGCGTTCTGGAAGAACTGAGCTTGATGAAGGCGCGGCGCATAATTTACGGGATTTGTGATCTGCGGCGAAGTCTGTGTGGTTCCTGGCTTGCCAGGAGCGACCAGATCCAGGTGCGCGCCTTCCTTTTCTCCAGCGCGCTTTTGGAAAAGATCTTCGATGATTTTCTTTAGTTCACGGAGTTCGCCATCCGAAACAAGGTGCTCGAAGGTAAGAAACCCGTTGGTTGCAAAAGATTCGGCCTGCTCACTCCGGAGAAGCGAATTGGTGGCTGGTCGTTCCACGGTCGGTCTCCTTATGCTGGGATTGCCAAGCGGACCGCACTCTTGTGACTGGCTTCGTGAACTTGAGAATGAATGTGGACCCATGAGCAGGGGCAGTTGTTAAGTCCGTGACGATTCTTCGAAGGCGCGAACCATCGCGTTCCAGGGCGGCGCGGGTTGATATGACGCGTCCAACGGCAGAGGGCGAGCCTGCGCACTATCCTGACGAGGTTTGTATCCCCCAATCCAGGTGTAGCGATCGGAAATGCCCCACGTGAGAACCGCGACAACGGATTTTTCGCGCAGAACGGTTGAAAGGTAATCGTAATAAACATTAGCAACGGTTTGATCGCGAGGGCCAGGGGCGGCAGGCAAGTCCGAATCGATTACGTCCATCTCTGACACGATGATTTTCACGCCAAGATCGGAAACGCTGCGCAAGAACGAAGTGAACTCCGGGTAGTTGAACGTCGGAGAAGTGCCCGGCAAGTGAGACTGTAAACCGATGGCGTGGATGGGGACGTTGCGCTTCAGGCGCTCCTGCAAATTCTTCAGCATGGCGTCGCGTTTTGCTTGCGCCCAATTTTCCCGTGTCTCCAGGTGATTCTCATTCCAGACCAGAATTGCGTTGGGATCAGCTTGCGCCGCGGCGTGAAAGGCCATGTCGATGTAATCCGGGCCGACAAGATTAACCCAGGGTTTGCTGCGGAGACCGTCAGGACGCTTCTCATTGGGATCGAGCGCCTCGTTCACGACGTCCCAGGAATGGACTTTGCGGGCATAGCGGCCGACCACGGTGGACACGTGAGTCAGCATGAGGTCTCTAGCGTTTTGCTGCGTCACGTAAGTATCAAACCACTTCGGCAACGATTGATACCAGACGAGTGGGTGGCCACGGAATTTCATCTGATGCGCACCGGCGAAATGCTGCAGCCAATCCACGGGGCCAAAGTTGTAAGTGTCTGGCGTGGGGCGCAGTGCGTCCCATTTCAATTCGACTTCCGGCACCAGAATGCCGCACTGGGCAGCAAAGGCAGCGGCGAATGCGGGGTCATTCGAAAGATGTGTTTTTGTCGCGGCGGCTCCGTAGAGCAAACCGCGAGCGGCAGCAGCTTCCTTGAGCGAGGAAAATTGCTGTGGTGAGTTTGGCGCGCACCATGCGGCGGGCGCAAGATACGTCGCTCCTGCAAGCGCTGCGGCCTGTGTCAAAAAATTGCGTCTTGAATATGTTGGACTCAAGGCAAAGGTCCTTCCTTGTCGGGTGACGCAGTTCGTTTAAAGCGGCGTGGATTGGTTACCCACTCCTTCGTAAGAATTCCCGCCAGGAACAACGGTTCCAGCAAGTATCTGTGCCACAGGCGGCGTGGCTCAGATAAAAGCCGGAAAGCCCATTCCAGTCCCATGCGGCCCGCCCACCGAGGAGGCGTACGAACCGCTCCGGCGGCATAATCCATCGCGGCGCCCGCCGGAAGAATGACGTTGGCACAAAGGTTCGAGCGATTTGCGTGAATCCACAATTCCTGGCGCGGCATGCCCATTCCCACGAGCAAGAGATGAGGTTGGCAATCGGCGATGGCCTGCAGGGTCGATCTGTTTTCCGCGGAGTCGGGTTGCGCATTGAAATATCCATCTCGAGTTCGAATCTGCAGTTGGGGATGTTTACGTCGGAGAAGTTCCGCACCGCGGTCCGCTACGCCTGGTGCGGAGCCAAGGTAGAAAACGCGCCATTGTTGAGCAGCAGCAGTTTGCATCAGGTGAGGAAACCAATCTGCATAGGTGACGCGATGATCGCGGCTCGCCGGATAGCCGAATAAGCGAGCGAGGGAAACGATGGGCATGCCGTCGATATGGGTCCATTCCGCCTTCGCATAGAAATCGCGCAACTGCGATTGGCGATGGAACAAATAGAGGCTGTGAAGGTTGTGGTTGGCGATGACGGCCTTGTCACCGGCGCGAATAATGTGCGCGACCAAAGCCTGCAATTCGGCAATGGTCTTGAAGTGCACGCGAATGCCGAGAAACTCAGCCACGTCCGTTGCCGCCGCTAGAGGCTTGCTATTCGAAACCTCATTTGTGTTGCGGGCGCGATCTTCAATTGGCAAGGACGGATTGATAGATGTGGACATATGGGCGAACCACCTCCTTCCAGGAGTAGCTGGCTGAAACACGGCGAGCTTGCTCGCCCATCTGCGTTAACGCTGCGGTCTCCAAGTTCAAGGCGGAACGAATGCCCTGCGCGATGGCGGCGGGAGAACCATCGACCAGAAATCCGGACTTTCCGTGTTCGATGATTTGTGAGTGAACTCCCACCTTGGTGACGACCGGGACGGTGGCGCTGCTCATCGCTTCGACCGTGGAAAGCCCAAAACCTTCGTAACGCGAGCCGGAAGCGAAGAGATGCGCGCGGGAGAGCAAATTGTAAAGCTCGGAATCTTCAGTGCGCCCGGTGAATTGAACGTTTTTTGCGATGCCCAATTCGGCGGCCAGGCGATAGTACGATTCGGTACGGCCGACTTCGTCGGGACCGACCCAGACTAGATGCGCGTGGGGATGAGTCTGGCGGACTTGTGCCAATGCCCGCAGGAGCTGATCGATTCCCTTATTTTCAGCAACGCGTCCGACCCCAACGATCAGGCCGGGCGTGATTTGTTTCTGCAATTTCAAATAGGGATCGAGCACGACGCCGTTGCCCACCATATGAAGCTTCCGCTCCGGCACGATCTCAGAAAAGAGTTCGTAATCGTGGCGGCTCACGCACAGGACGGCGCCGACTCGTTTCAGCGAGAGCCGCGTTGCCGTCCGGAAATACGCGGATTTCAGCCAGGACAGCCATTTTGTATGAAATATTCCGCCGTGCGTGCTCAGGACGATCGGATGTTTGTGTAACACCTGAGACCACGCCAGGAAGTCGACAAAGAAATCGATGGCGTGGATGTGCAGAACGTCGTGATTGTTCACGTGCCGCAGCACTTCCGGCGCAATCGGATAGCGACGAATGCCCCAGTGACGAATTCTGGAAACGGACAGGCCATTCACGATCGAGTGATCCGGCGCAGCCTCTCCCGTCGAAAAGATTTTCTTCAACGTGACGATGCCCACCTGGTGGCCGTGAATTTGCAATGCATGACTCAACCCGTCGACAACCGTTTCGATTCCTCCGGTGGAGGGAAGAAACTGGCGCGTGATTTGAAGGATTTTCACGATGAAATGCTTTGGCTCAGGATTCGTAAACGGGAACTGCGTGCTCTGGATTGCTGGAACTTGATTCGTTCCACGCCGCGCCTTGTACACCGACGATTTCACGGGCCGCCAACTTCGCCTTCGCTTCCATTAACGCCAGGGAAACGCTGGTGGCTACGAACGGGATCCACATGAAAGTGCCCAGACGAATGAGATCGCTTTCGTGAATGTTTTGCACCGCGAAGAAAATCAGGAACAGCAGCGGCCATTTCGCGGTGCGCAGAAAATTGCTGTGAAGCGCGTGCGCTCCACGACGAATTGCGGATGCGAGTGTACAGAAAAACAGGGCGAGACCAACGATTCCCAAATCCAGCCCCATATCCAGATAGCCATTCTGCGCGCTCAGAGCGTTCCATCCGGCGGCCAATACTTCCTGGAGGCTTCCGGATTGCCGCACCCAGAAAATTGCGTAACCATAGCCCAGCCAGAATCTTCTGCCGATGGCGTGTTCGATGGCCACCCAGAGAGGGACGCGACCCGTCAAGCTTGCGTCACGCCCAAAGGCGGAAAGAAAAGTCCCGGCATTGGCAATCATCAAAACCGCCACAAGCAGCAGGAGCGGCAGCAAGCCAATCCAAAGCGGCGGGCTGCCGCGACGAGATGGCCGCGGAATGCTGAGCATTGCGTAAATGGTGAGAACGATGATCAGGGAAAGCAGCGCACCGGCGGAACGCGACAGCGCAAGGAGTGGGAATGCGACAAGCAGGCAGGCGCCACGAACCCAGCGCGACATGCCCAACGGTTTTCCAACCATCACCGTGATGATCCCAAGGGCCATTTGACGGCCTAGAAGATTCTTGTGAGAGAACATGCCTTTGAACGCGCCCATGTGCATGTCGTGTGATATGCCGAACTGTGGTGCCAACACGACCATCAGCACGCTGCCGGCGATCGAGACCATCAAAAGCCAGCCGAAAATCTCGATTTGATCATCCCAATCGAATGAGGAACCGAAATAGATGGCGAAGACCGTGGTCGCGAGAAAAACGAGGGCGCGCCGGAACGTGAAGAATGGATCATCGGACCAACCGGCGGACAAAACGGCAAACGCGCAGATCGACAAGGGCCAGAAAGCATGGCGGATACCGCGCGCGACGGTATTCCATCGCACGAATAATAGAACGGCAAGAATGGCGAAGACGGCGATCTGAGAGAAATAGGAAATGCGATCAAACTGCCAGGAGCGGCTGGCGACGTTTTCGCCAATGTCGCTAGGGCTGAAGGCGCCCACAAAATAGAGCAAGGCAAAAAGAACATAGAATTTCTCGGGCGTCTGAAACGCCGCGCGGATACGTTCGAAGAGGTTGTTGCGTCGAAGCGCTGCGGAAGTTGTGTACATCGATTCAGACTGTTGATCTCTAAACGCCGAATCCGGCCTGCGGCGTGAGGGATTCTTCGGTTTCGAGTTGGGTGGCCACGAGGTCTTTAGGGGCTCGAGCGCGTTCTTTACCGATGAGGTGGCTCAGAACGGCCCAATTGGCGACGGCTAGTAAGCCATCCGTCAAAAGACTCGACCACGCCGCACCGCGCCACGAATACGCCGGAATCAGGTACAGATTCAGAGCGAAATTCATCCCCGCCACGGAAACCTGGCAAGCCGTGCGATAACGCTGGTAGCCGGAGCCGGTGAGGCTGTCGCCGGCGCTCAAATGGAGGCTACGAAAAACCGGCAATAGGCAAAGCCATTTCAAAACCGAAACGCTTTCAGCAAAGCTTTTGCCTACGATGTAGGGAATGGCGAAGGAACAAAAATAAAGTAGCAAGGCTGAGCACGCGGCGCACGGCAGTGTTGTCGAAAGAATCTTGCGAGCGAAGCTTATGCTGCCCTTCGCGCCATCGATTCCTGTTTTGAAGAAGCGAGGTAGCGCCGCCGAATGCAGCGAGCGGATGGGAACACAACTGATGTCTACCACCTTGTACGCCATGGAATAGACGCCGTTCGCGGCCGTCATTCCGTAGCGGCTCAACATTGCTTTGTCGAGATCGTTATAGATCGACGTTGTGGACGAAGCGAATGAGAAACCCAAACCCTCCGCCGCATTCTTGAAGAGCAATCGAGGACGGAAGATGGGCATTCCAAGGCGGAGAGAAACGGCGGTGATCGCAACGGAAGCGGAAATCAGAGAAACAATCACCGACGCCCACGCCCATTGCCCGGCGGTGGCATGGCGCAGCATCACAATCATGACGCAAACAGTGACGAGCCGGACGGCGCTCGTGAGCGTCGTAAGGATGGCGGTCATCCGCAGCCCTTCGAATGCCTGGAAAGCTTGGCCGGCGCATTCTGCAAGTTTCGCGCATGTGCATTCGCCGAGAGCGACCAGCACCAGCACGGATGCGCTGGCCGTCCCCACTAGCGTCTTGCCCAGAAAGTTGAGCGCGATGATGAGAGCGAGGCCGACCGCCAGCGTTGTAAGAATCGCGTTACCCCAAAACTCGGCGAACTTGCTGCGATCCTGGCTGACATAACGGAGCAAAACCATTCCCGAGCCGAGTGAACTGTACTGACTTACGATAGACACCAACGCCGCGGCCCCGACGAATATGCCGTATTGTGTGCTGCCCAAAAGGCGCGCCAGCAGAATAAAGTAGCCCGCTTGCAGGCAGAAGCTCATGCCCTGGCCTAGAAAAACCCACGCGGCGTTTCTACCCAGGCTTCCGCTCTTGAACCGCTCGAGGATTTTCACGCCGCACCGCACAGATTGTCGACGAGTCCCCGATATTGAGCGTGAATCTCCTGCCAGCGGTAGCGTTTTTGAAATGCCCGATATCCTTCCGACGACAATTGACGGCGCTTGGCGGAATCTTTGAGGAGTAGTTCGATGGCTGCAGCCAGTGCGCCGGGAGAATTGCTGGGAATCAGCAAGCCCCCGCCTTCCTGAAAGATTTCTGGAATTCCGCCGACGGCAGTCGCAATCACCGGCAGCGCCGTAGCCATGGCTTCGACGTTCACCATGCCGAAAGGCTCGCTCCAGGTGGAGGGGCAGCAGAATATTTGGGCTTTGCGAAATTCAGCGGCGAGAGCTGCACCCGAAACGTAATCGGCAAACCCCACATTAGAGAGCTTGTTTTGCTTCAGCTGGTTCACGTACTCAGACGTCTCCTTTCCTCCGAAACCGGTGCCGCCGACGATCCGGGCCGTCACTTCGACGCCATTTGCCTCGAGGAGCCGCATGGCCTCTATAAAAATGTGGACACCCTTTTCCGGAATGAGACGGCCGACGAATAGCGCGACTGGATTGTTGGGTGTCTGTTCGGCCGCATCGTCAGAAGCCGCGGGGAAAAAGCAAGTTTCATCCGCGCCGTTTGGTATGACCGCCGAATACTTAGCGTTAGACGAGAAGTCCGAGGCTTCCTGTTGCAAGTAGGCGCTGCAAAATACCAGGGCATCGACATCCAGTTGCCGCGCAAATCGCGAAGGAAGAAAGCGAAGATGAGAGTTCTGCATGTGCAGGACCACACGTGCTCCGGCCCGTAGGCAACTAGAACGCAGCGCAAGCGCATACTCGGGGCGATTGTGGATATAGACGACGTCCCCTTTTTGCAGCTTTCCCATCAGCGGACGAAATAAATGTCGTAATTGCATAAGCCGAAGCTGCAACGCGGTGTGATAGCGCAGCATGCGGAAATATTTCGAATGTTCGCGCAGGCCAGGAAGACTCCAAATGCGGGAAGTTGAGAAATTCCAGGTGGAATCGGCCCAAGGACAGACGACTGTAAAATCGTCGTCGTAGCGCAGGACATTGGCGGTCCAGCGGGAAAGCGCGCCACCAGCGTGTTCGGAAAATGGTTCGGATTCCGTCAGGACGTGATAAATCATAAGCCGAAGACGAATCAAGCTGCTCCGGTGCCTCTCAGCACAGCGGGAATTGTGAGCGCGAGGATCTTCAGGTCCAACCAGAGCGACCATTCATCCAGATATTGAATGTCCATCTTCATCCATTGTTCGAAGGTGATGGCGTTGCGTCCGTTGATTTGCCACAGGCAAGTGATTCCAGGGCGAACGCTGAAGCGGCGGCGCTGCCAGTCTTCGTTAAAGCCTTGGAAATCGCGGACAGGCAGAGGCCGCGGCCCAACCAGACTCATTTCGCCAATCAGCACATTAAACAGTTGTGGGAGTTCGTCGATACTGGTGCGACGCAGAAAACGGCCGACTGGTGTGATTCGTGGGTCATTCTTGATCTTGAAAACGGGGCCATCCATTTCGTTCTGTTGTTCGAGCTTCGACATCATTGTTTCCGCATCGGAAATCATGGTGCGGAATTTGTAGATGTGGAACTTACGTTTGTTGATGCCGACACGCTCCTGCCGAAAGAACGCCGGACCTTTCGAAGAGAATTTCACGGCGATTGCGGCGGCGACAAACACCGGGCTGAGAAGGATTAGAGCTACGAATGCGCCGAGGGTATCCACACAGCGTTTCAAGATCATGCTCAGACCGTCGTGGGCCTCCGAACAAATGTGATAACCGCCGTCAAATTCTTCCGCGTTGATGTACGTGCGTTTCAAGCCAAAGATGTCCGGATCGAAGCGCAGCATGATTCCTTGCTGCTGACATAGCTGGGCGACGCGAGAGGCATGCTCATAGAAGGAGCGAAGAGGCAGGAACATTGCGATTTCGTCCACGACGTTAACGCGCAGGAAAGCCGGCAGATCCGAAAGATCGCTGAGCAACGGCAAGCCGGTTCTCTGAAATTCCGGGAGGCGTGGCCAGTAGGTGTCCATGAAACCAAGGAGGCTGTACCCACGCTCGGGTTGTTCGTTTAACTTACGTGCAAACTCGATGGCGCGCTCGTTAGTACCCAGAACAAGGATATGACGCAAGTTTCGGCCGCGCCGGCGCAGAGAAGCTTGGAAAGAACGGATACAAATGCGGGAAAGTACAAGCAAAGCCGTGCTGATTGCCCAGAAAATCAGCATGAACCGCCAGCTTCGGATGAAGCTGATGCGAGCTATGAGCGCAACGATCCACAACAGCGTTGAAGCGAGAGTGGTGGCCTTAAACACATCTGGAATTTCCGACGGGGCGTCCGACAGGCGTCGGGATTGATACAAACCGCAGAGCGAGAAAATAAGAAACCACATATAGAGAATGAATGCGAACAGCACGCAATTGGCGATCGAAACTCGAATGGCCAGAAATTCGGGCAAGGAAATACTTGCATCCGCGGAGACGACGATAACCGTCGCCAGCGCAAAAGAAAGCAATTGCAGACCTAGATCAAATAAACGAACCAGGCCGAGCAAAAGGCGTCGCCGGACTGTGTTCATTGAGGCTCCGTAGGGCGGATCGAAAGAATTAAATTAGAAATGCAAGGTACGGTGTTGGTGACGAGAGGACCTTGCTACAAGAGGTTGTAGAGAGTTTCCGGGATGGGAAATGTGCGCTTGTTGAGAACCGCTCCCAGGAGCTTGACATGCATGGAGCGAAGATGGGCGGCCACTTTCACTGCCGATTCCCGGCGCGTGGCATTTGCTTCCAGGATCAGGACGACGCCATCGGCGAGCTGGCCCAGGGCGATAGCATCTGCGTAGCGGTTCAAAGGAGGAGCGTCGATTAGAATGTAAGCAAACTCGTTGCGCAAGTCCGTGACTCGCGCGCGCATGTTCGGCGAGGTCAACAGTGCGACCGAGTCTTTGGCTCCCGAACCGCAGGAAAGTACCGCTAGATTCTCGGGGCCAACGCAGGTGACGAATTCGGTGATGGGACCTGGCGAGCGCAGTGCGTCCGTGAGTCCATAGTCATTGTTCACTTTGAACGGATGCGGCGACGGAGTTCGCAAGTTTGCATCCACGAGACAGACTGGAGCTCCTGCTTGCGCAGCGAGCGTCCGCGCCACGAGAGAACTTACGCGGCTGCAACCGTTACCTGACTCGATCGCGGCAAAAACCACGAACCGATTGGAAATGTTGCCGGGCGACAGAAAGAGGTTATGAACCAGCTTCGATGCCTCTTCCCGCGCCAGTTGGTTTTCGCTGAGCGGGGACACGACATATTCTCTTGCCGTCCATTTTTCTTGTGTGGCGCGGTTGTTGGCATCACGCACCTCAGTTTCTGGAACGCTGCCGAGCCCGGGTGCGTCATACACGGGCGCAGCAGCTTCCGCCGAGAGATTGACTCGTAGGTCGCGCAGCATTTCGAAGTTTTTGCTCACAAATCCTCCAGCTAGGCAGCCTGGCGCGGAACAGCCGCCAGGACAGGAACGTTGAGTGTTTCGGCGACTTCCGCGGGCGTGCGGAAAGATGGATCCAGATATTCGGCGATGTAGCCTGCGGCCAATCCAGCACAGAGGGCCAGAATGAATCCCAGAATGCTGATGAGCACGGGACTATGCGCTGGCGTCAGCGGAACATTCGGCGGAACGGCGATGGCCACGTTTGCGACCTGCAGTCGATCCAGGGCATCGGAAGTACGCTCCTGGTCTCGTTTGTTTAGATAAAGCATGTAAGTGGCTTCATTGGCTTTCACTTCGCGAAGCAGTTGCGCCTGTTTCACGGCCTTGCCATCAAGGCTCACCAATTCGTCTTGCATGGAGTGGACGTTGTTGTTCAAAGCGGAGACGGTTGCCCTTTGGCCGGCGAGATCGGACTCCGCACGGGCCAGCTCTTCGCGCAAAAGCTCGTAGGTTGGATCGCGATCGGTGGTTTGGTTGACGTAACGAGCTTGTTCGGCGTCGGCGATGGCCGCTTGCGTCTTGGCGATTTCCGCGTCGGCTTCCTGGACCAGGGGATACGAAGCGTCATACTTTGTAGCCAGTTCTGTGCGCTTGTTCTGTGCGGCTAACAAAGTGGATTGCAGGTTTTGCAGCAACAATTCGGAGGAATTGGAAACTTCCGCGGTCTTTGAGCGCTCCGGTGTTACGGCCATCTGCGCTTTTATTTTGGCGATTCGCGACTCATCGGCGGATACCGAATCTTTTGCGGCATTCAGAGACGTCATGGTCGTGGCGGTTTGCTGTGCCAGGTCCGTCCTCAAAACATCCGGCGCGGCTACGCCTTCTTCTTTTCCAAAATCCACCAGGCGCGTTTCAGATTCCGCCAGCGTTCTCTGATATTTGTCCGCTTCCTGAGCGAAGAAGTCGGAAGAACCCAACGGGCGCTGCAGCTGAACGTGTTTATCCAGATAAAGTTTGCTGAGATTTTTTAAGACGCAGGGAGGTGTCGAAGGGTCGCCCATGTTGCCGTATTTCACTTCGATGACGTCCGAAGTAGTGACAGCTTCCACTTTGACGGCTTTCGCCAAAGTGGCGGCCGCGTGTTCCTTCTTGATGGCCTTGCGAAGCGCGGGATCGCTCGGGAGAAATACGTCCATGACGGATGGTTTTTCGCCTAGGCCGCAAGCATCCGTGATTTGCCGCATCATGTCCTGCCCTTGCAGCAGAGCCACTTCCGAACTGACCTGATCGGTCGTGACGGTCTTGTAACTGGTGATGGCGGCGCTTAGCCCTGCGCTGATCGCGGGATCGGTGCGAGCTTCCTGCACCACCACCTGCATGCGCGAAACGTAATATTGCGAAGCCCATAGCCATGCCACCAGCAACGACAGCACGAACATCGCGGAAAACGCGGCGAGCACCTGCTTGCGGTGGCGGAATACGGGCGCCAACAAATCGCGCATCGTGAAATTTGGCATGGGTTCCTGAATCTGGAGAATCTTTTTGTCGCCTGAATTCATGTATGCCACCTTTCCAATTGCAAAGGGCCGGATGATTTCTTTAGAAGCCAGCCGAATAAACGGATGTTCCGATGGAATAAGGAATGTATTTGCGGATTTTAGTAATGGTTTTTTCAGGGACGAAGATCATGTCGCCCGGGCGCATGTCCGAATCTTCATTCACATTTTTGCCGTGCAGGAAATCCTTGAGCTTCAGTTCCTTGGCTTCCACCCAACCGGTGGAATTGCGATGGTAGAGGAACACCTGAGTTTTGGCCGTAGGCAGGAATCCGCCGGCGATTCCGATGGCCTCTGAAACGGTGATGTCGGAACGCAGATCATACTGGCCGGGCTTGGTTACTTGGCCGGTGACGATGAAATAAGGTTTCTGAAATTCCGTTAAGTCCACCTGCAACACGGGTTCATGCAGCACCTTAGCGTAGGCGTTTTTGATCGCCAGATTGACTTCGGGAAGGGTCATGCCAAGTACGGAAATACTATTGGTGCCTTGAAGGCTGATGTAGCCATCGGGCTCGACCATCACTTTTTGATTGAATTCTGGCGTAAGCGGGAAAGTGAGCACCAGAACATCGCTTCGCTGGACCTTATAGCGAGGGGCACGTTCACCGGGCTGCGGAACGTATACGCCGTCAGCGTCTGTATGCGCCGCCGCTTGTTGCGTAGCGGGAGTCGTAGGATTTTGCTGCGCGCGGGCCGGAGAACTCACTATGAGGAACAAAAGGGCCGACGCAAGCGCCATGGCGCAACGAAGGGGTCCATAAGACGACATATCTGTTTCTCCTCTCACGCAAAACTCAACGGTGGGCAGATTCCTATTGCAGGCGCAACTCGCACCGAAAAGGAAAACGGCGCTATACTGAACGAACCCCGGCCGTTCAACTGTGGAAACAGGGGAAATTGTTTGAAATGTTGAACCGCCTTACGGGTATCCGCGCTGTCGCTGCCATTTTTGTGGTTTTCTTTCATTTCGGGGATAGTTTTGCCGCTCTTTTTCCCGCCTTTGGCATTTTTCGGCCCATTTATAAGTCCGGGGATATGGGCGTCGATCTTTTCTTCATGCTGTCCGGATTCATTCTTAGCTTGAATTATCTCGATGGCTTTCGAACGATTTCTCCGCGCAGTTACTGGAAATTCCTGCGCGCGCGTTTGGCCCGGATTTATCCCGTTCATTTGTTCACGCTGCTGTTGCTGACTGCCTTCGTGCTTTCCGCGAGAGGCG
Organism: Candidatus Acidiferrales bacterium; assembly: GCA_963709705.1. Lineage (GTDB taxonomy): Bacteria > Acidobacteriota > Terriglobia > Acidiferrales > UBA7541 > Acidiferrum. Next base: position 1,011,926 of record CAVPXU010000005.1, on the reverse strand, counting down.
CGGGAGCAAAGCTGAATTCGGCGCACTATACGGGCTTTACGTGGGTCACGAATGTTTTCCTGGTACACATTTGGCCGGGATTCAATCGCGGGCTCTCCTGGAACTTCCCTTCGTGGTCGATCAGTTCCGAATGGTTCGCCTATTTGCTGTTTCCCTTGTTTGCTTTCTGGATTGGCACCACGAAGCGACCCTACATATGGATTGTGTTGGCTCTCTCCGTCTACGTGGTGCCGTGTTTCTATGGAATCGAACACAACCCCACCCATTGGGCCTTGCTCCGCGTTACTGCGGAATTCGTTGGCGGATGCTTTTTGTTCCAGATTTACCGGCGTGGCTGGAAATGCCCGCTTCCGCCGTGGAGTTCCGGCGCTCTGGCGCTGGTGATCTGTGCGGTGTGCACTTATTTCGACGTAACCCGCGCGTGCAGCCTGCCATTCTTTGCGCTGTTGATCTGGGGCCTGGCGGTTAACACGGAAGGATGGCTTGCGGGACCGTTTGCCGTTTATTGGGGCCAGGTGTCGTATTCGCTCTATATGACGCACGGTTTGTGCCAAATCTTTCTGAATCGCGCTTTGCCGGTCGGCCATTTCGTAACTTCGTCTATTGTGATTCGCGCCGGATTGGTGGCGCTCTATCTGTTCTTGATCGTTGTCGCCGCCGTGTTGACCTATCACTATGTGGAGACACCAGCGCGCCATTGGCTCAATCGCTCTGAAAAGGTTACGGTTCCTGTAAAAGAAGTTTCTGTGCCGCCACCGCTAGAGGAAGAGCAGTCCGCTGAAGCTTAAGCGCGGCCACCATCTCTCGAAGCTCAGTGTATGGAGTCAAGTTCCGCAGGAAGCGTCATAGATTGCCCTTGGCGCAGGGTCTGGTAGATGTCGTGAATCTGAGGGTTGGCCGCTTGAATCGTCTGCACCGTGGCGCGATCCGCTTTCCCGTAGTGCTCCATCGCAAATTCGAAAATGGTCTGCGTATGCTCAACTTTCACGTTGACTAGAATCGGCAGAGACTTGTGTTGTAGCGCCGATGCTCGGGTACTGTTTCCCAGTTTGTGGGACTTGCGCGCAGCCCTCGCCGTGCTCGAAGTCGTTTCGGACTCCGATGGAATCATCACTGGCGTCCCTGCCGGCAACGGTTCGGGTGGCGTGGCAATGCCGGGGTTCAATTTGAGAACCACGGGAAGCACTTCGCCAGTGTGCGCTCCGAAGTAACGCCGGGTTAGCTGCTCCACATCCTCTTTACGCTTGGTGCGGACGATGCGCGTGTCGTCGGGAGCGCGCACTGGTTGTGGAGTCGGTTGCATCTGTGGCGGATCCTGCTGAATCGCGTCTGGCGCCACTTGCGCTGTATCCGTAGCCGCTGGAACCGATGCATTTTCGGAGGCTTCGCTGAATGGCGCCGTGAGAGTCGCTGCCGCAGGTGACGAACTCGCGATTGCTGGAACCGCCGGCGTGTTCACCAAGCTAGACTGTGCTGGAGTTTTCGCTGGGACGCTTGGCGAAGTCATGCGCGAATAATAAGAAAGAATTTCTGCCGGCAGCAGCCCACCATGAACCAGGAAGGCAAACAGCGCAATCCCTGCAACAAGTCCTATTCCCACCCTTAGTTTTGATCCTGATTTCTTTGGTGCATCCGCGCCGAGCAGACTCGTTTGTAGAGGGGGAAGGGAAGGCACCTGTGGCACGAAAGCTGATGATTGCTGGATTGGGGGTCGGTAATAGCCCTGCTCAGGGTCCGCGGCCGGCATGTGACTGTGAACCGCCCCTGCTGACTTCAGTTCAAGCGCACGCGCGGCACGTTGCACCACGCTCAAATCCAACGAGGGCAAGCGGCCTGCATATCCCAAAGAAAGCGCATGAAAACAGAGATTGTTGATGTTTCTTGGAATCCCCTCACTTACTTGGGCAACGAAATCCAGCGCATCTCGCATGAAGAGAGGCTCTCCCGTGTGGCCTGCAATGGCCAAACGCCGCTCGACATATTCCAAAACCTGCTCTCGAGTGAGAGGCGCGAGATGGGCCACCACAGAAATTCTCTGACGAAGCTGCGAGAGTTGAGGTGAAGCCAGCTTTGTGGAAAGAGCCGGTTGACCGGCAAAGATAATGTGCAAAAGTTTTGCTTCCGGATTTTCGAAATTGGACAGCAGCCGGATCGCTTCCAGAGTTTCATCGGATAAATTCTGAGCTTCATCCACGACGATGACGAGCTGCCGGTCTGCTTTCGCTTCCCGTAAGACCGCGGCGTTCAGCGCCCGCTGCATGTCCGCCAGGTCGTCGGTGGCCGCCGGCGCCTCAATGTCTTGGAGCAGCGCGGCGAGGAATTCCTTGGTGTTGCCGTGGCTCTGGAACAAAAATGCGGTGCGAGCAGAATCTTTCAACAAGAAAAGCAACTGCATGATCAGGGAAGTCTTGCCCATCCCGGGCTTGGCAATCAGGACGGAAAAGCCGCGGCGCTCGCAAACCGAATTGACCAGCGAGGTCAAAGCGGCTTTATGCATGGAACTAAAATACAGGAAGCGCGGATTAGGAGTTACGCCGAACGGTTGCTCGCGCAAACCATAAAGGTCCATGTACATGGGTCAGCTCAGTTGATCCGTGTTGAATTTGCGTTGAACTTAGGGCCTGTCTGCGGAAGCCGGGAATTCGCACCGAAAGCTTGTTCGCACGATTTTACGTCGCGCGCGTCGATCTCAACTCCCGCGGAACGGCCAAGAATATCGATGGAAAGAACCAGCCGCAGCGTATCTTTTTTCCTGGCGAGCAATCCTTCAACACCTTCGAGCGGGCCCCGCGTGACGCGGACGCGATCACCCTTTTTCAGAAAAGGAAACGGTTCCAGTGGCAAACGCTCATCTGACGCTATACGCAGTCCTGCAATCTCGTCGTTTGGAATGGCCGCAGGCGAGCGCCCGGTGCTGACGATGAAGTGCACTCCAGGGGTGGACAGGACATGAGCGTGCCTTTCGGCTGGCGAGCGAAAAAAGACATATCCGGGGAAAAGTGGCAGCGTGATTTCTTTTTTGCGATCTTTCCAACGGTGCAATTCGTTGTAGGTAGGATAGAAGGTCTCGAAATCCTGCTCGGCAAGAAAAGACGCAACTTTCCTTTCATGCTGGTGGCGCGTATAAACTGCGAACCAATCATCCAGTTGAACTTTCGCGACAGCATTTGAGTTAGCAATTTGCATAAAGCTTCGCCCTGTGAGTCACAGTTCGCATCTTCCTAAGATGAGTTCCGTGACCCTGTTTGCTCTAAGAAACCCAATTCCCGCAACTTCCGGGATTATCCCTCTTTGTCGAGGCCCACGCGGCTCGACGGACCGTACATCACCGTCTTCGTGGCGTTAATTGCGAATCCCCACTTGGATTCCCGGCCCGTTGGCGTCTCGACGCGATAAACTTCGCCGCGCATCTCTAACCGAGATGATGGCGCCCCGGTCTGCTTCACGGGTAACTGCACCGTGAGTTCGACGAGTGCGCCCAGCGGAGGCAACACGCGCGAGAAAATAAACGCACCGCCTTCGCTGATATCTTTAGTCCTGGCCTTCACGCAGCCCTTCGGTCCAGTTCGCGCCAGCCATTGCACCGTCACCGCAACGCGGATCGGATAACGAAGATGGCGCCTCCGTTGAAAGAACTGGCGATTTACGGTGTCAACGCCCACCGCGGTCGCACCGCTATTTGAAATCAGAGCAGCTCTCATTTTTGTTACACCTAACTACTGAATGCGAAACTAACGGTAGAGCGCAAATCCGACAAGAGAAGGAATGTGTGAACGACTAGGTTGTTTTGTCAGGGTGGCGAAGGATGGAACAGTTGTCTCGGGAGAACCGTCGAGATATAGGGGATACCCTGTAGAGGAAGGTAGAGACGAATATACTATGCTAGTTTACGCAGCCCCGAAAACGGCGCGATCGTGGCACCGAAAGTGCACTTAGGATGCGGTCATGTCGGACTAAAAATTGTCATCGAGAACGGATTACCGTATGGTGTTCCCGCATGGCGAGCCAAAAATCGGGCAAATACATCGCTTTACGATGCATCGTATGAATTTCTACAATGAATCGGAAGAGCAATGAGGTATGAAAATAATTGCTTTGGAGTGAGCAAAGAATGATGCAACAGGATAGCAAATCCTCAGGTAGTGTAAGAATTGCCGGAAGGTATAAGAATTTCAATGAGCCAATTTGTCCCAATCGGATATCCAAATGCACTTGGGTTGAATGTCTCCGAACGACTTTTCGCGCAGGAACTTTTTGAAGCACGCCGGGTTTTCAGGAAGGAGGCATCTAAATCGCCCGGCAATTCCTGTGTTGCACCTCGCTTGAACTTTCCCAGCATGAACTGCAGTTGGCCAGCCCTCAGTCACGTAGAAAGCCCAGTAACAAATTTCGAGAGGATTGACCATGCAAGGCATGAATGCCACCAATGAAAGTAGTGCCATCACTCTTCTGATCGCGGAATCTTGCCAAATGAATTGCGAGTTGATGGCAGCGGCACTCGAGCGCAGTCCCTATCCGCTTTCCGTGATTGCGGCGGCTACAGATTCGGAAGAAGTCTTGAAACATTATTCCTCGAAGACGCCGGACGTTTGCATCATTGGATCTCGTCTTAAGGATGGAGCGCGTTCCGGACTCAGCGTTACTCGCGAACTCTGCCTGCTTCATCCCTCCGCCCGCGTGATTCTGCTGCTCGATTCAGAACAGCCAGAATTGGTTATCGAAGCATTTCGCGCGGGTGCGAAGGGAATATTCTCCCGCGAAGAGCCATTCGAAGCACTTTGCAAGAGCGCGCACAAGGTCCACGAAGGGCACATTTGGGCAAGCAATCGCCACGTGCACTACCTTGTGGAATCCCTCGCCGACTCCCGCTCCGCGCCATCACCGGAACCGAAAACCATGCCGCTCTTGACCAAGCGCGAGCAGAGCCTGGTGCAACTGGTGGCGGAAGGCCGTACCAATCGCGATATTTCCCGGGAGTTGAAGCTCAGCGAACACACTGTACGAAATTATTTATTTCGAATTTTCAACAAACTCGGAACATCCAATCGCCTGGAACTCGCGCTTTACGCACTAAATCATCAACTTACCAATCGCGATGATCCCGTGGAATAAAAAGCGCTATGCGGCGAGCAAGCTGTAAAGCAAAACCCCCAGAACTATAATGGTCATTATGACGTACATGCGGTCGTGCTCATCCGCAAAGGCCGCGACCGAAAAGGCCACGCGGGCGACCGGAGTCAGGATCAGTAACAGCAGTCCGAATTGAATGATGGCGTCGGGGCGCCCAGCAAACGCACCGCGAATCACAAGACTGGGCTTCCGCAATTCAACGGGTTCTCCGCGAAAAACATGGTAATCGGGGCGAACGCTTCCCCTGTGCATGAGATAGAGGATTCCGCCTAAAAATACCACGGTGGCAGCGAGCAACACTCCAGTTCTAAGCAGGGTGGAGACGGAGCGCTCGACCTGGCGATCGGTGATCACAGCCGGCCCTTGATGGAGTTGAAAATCATCTCGATTGCTAGAGCGACAACGACAACACTGAAGACGATGCGGAGGGAGTGGGTCTTCGCTTTGACTAGAATCCTGGCGCCTAGCATCGAGCCTCCCAGGACTCCGAGCATTACGGGCATCGCCAGGCCCGGGTCAAGAAAGCCACGACTTAAGTAAATCCCAGCGCTAGCGGCGGCGGTTACGCCGATCATAAAATTGCTGGTGGTGGTCGAAACCTTGAACGGAAGGCCCATGGCCTGGTCCATCGCCAGAACTTTCAGCGCTCCGGAACCAATGCCGAGCAAGCCGGACAGCGTGCCGGCTCCAAACATCATGCCGAAACCGAGCGGAACCCGCCGCGCGCGATATTCCTGCTGCCCTTCTGGCGCGGGATAGCTGCCTTCCAACTTCAGCCAGTGCGCCAAACGATCGGGAGAATCATTGCTGTCGGTTTGTTTCGGTTCGCGTGCGGAGAAGTATGCGGAAAACAAAAGCACGATGCCAAAGATGATGCCAATGGTGCTGGTGTGCAGCCGAGTAGCGAGATATGCGCCTAGGAGCGCGCCAAACGTTGTGGCGATTTCCAGAAACATGCCAATACGAATATTCGAGAAGCCCTCTCGAACGTAAGCCGCGGCCGCTCCCGACGAAGTGGCGATCACAGAGACAAGGGAAGCCCCCACCGCGTAACGAATGTCGACGCCCATAGCCAGCGTGAGCAACGGCACCACCACGACGCCCCCACCGAGGCCTGTGAGGGCGCCAAGAAAACCGGCGAGCAACGAACCCAGAAACACGATGGACGTGAATACCGTGGTGTCCATTAGAAAGGCATAACGCAACAAGCCCCGGAAAGTTTACACCGGCCTATTCAGAAAACCATCAGGCCGATTGTGTAGGGCCCTGGTTGGTTTGCCGAATGAGTTCGACGGGAGGCTTGATACTGCGAACTTGGGAAGAGACTATGCTATTTATTTGCGGTTCTCGCCGTTGCGAGAGGTGCAGGCAATTTCTGCGCGAACGTCGTGGTGATTGCAACGTGCCTCGGCGCCTCAAACGGAGCCAAAAGAGAACAGGGCCAAAGTGCTGCATCCCCTCCGAGCTGCGTGAAACCGTTTCGCCTGTAGACCTCCCGGCACGCCATGTTGGTGTCCGTAGGTACGAGTTTGCCTAAAACGACCGTCCACTTCGCGACAGCAAGTTCGCGCGAGAGATTTGCGAGAAAGGCATCCTCGACGCCCAGACCGAGAGCCCGGCAGCTCACGACAAATTGCTCGACGCAGTTGTGAGAGACCCACGCTGCACCGATCAGTCCATATTGCGTGAAGCGGTCTTCGGCGTGGAGGATGTGAAGTTGGCGGCCAGTGGCCAGAAGCTGGTGACACTGTTCAAAGGTGTAGCGGGCGCCGGTCATGTTGAACTGGTTCGTTTTGTTAAGCAACTCGAGTGCGCGATGCAGGAACACATCATTCGCATTCCGGATTATGGAGATCGATACAGCAAGCTCGAGTGTCTGCAGAAATTGCTCGTGAGACATGGTTTTTCTGACGTCTTCCCGTTGCAGCTGCGCGCGCACCAGATCCGCTTTGCACGCAGATTCCTGGCTCGTGACGCTCCGCTGAGTTTCCGGCGCCCACAACAGAATGCGCTTTAGATAGTACGGATGGCTGCCCAGCACACGCACGTCCGGCAGTTGTTCCCGGATGGCGGCGCGTTCCGCGGGATTGTCGTCGATCATTACGACGTTCCGCGGTAGCAGATTCACGGCGGCGATGATTTCGGCCAGGTTCTGTGCCTTGCTGCCAAAATTGATTTTGCGAATGACGAAATCGTCCAGGGAAATCTGGCCCTGAACGATTTGATTCCAGTTTGATTGGATAAAATGCTCATCGTTTCTGCTGACAATCGCCAGGAGGATGCCGCGTTTTTTCAGCAGCACCAAGCTCTCCATGAATCCCATGGGCCAGCCTTCCAGGATTCCCAGCGTACCTTCGGCTGCGATGCCGCGCCAAAGCGTGTCATCCAGATCGACGGCCACGAGTTTAACGGCATCCATCTGGCGTGTGGTGCGCCACATGGCGACAATCTCGTAGAGAAGGGCCTCGAAAAATTCAAACCATTGTGGCGAATAATAATGACGCATCGAAGGTGTTGGCTGAATGCGCCTCAAGTCGTGCTCGAAATCACCGTCGCTCAGCGTGGTGCCATGAGTGAACGACCAAACCATGTCGTCCTGGCAGTATTTCTTGCCGATTCCAGAAGAAATTTGGTCGATGTCGACGAAGTAGACGTTATGGTATTTGCTGATTTCCGCGGCGAGAAACATGTTGAGCCGCTCGACAAAGTGCATGACGTTTCGAAGATCGAAGCGCGGCTGAAAGCGCCCGAGCGGATTCTGTTGCGGAACGAAGAATCCGAGAACAAAAGTAAGCAGTTTACAGTCGACGTTTAACCTGAGCACGTTGGACAGGTAGCGCGCCAGGCAGTCCTGCGTCATCTGTAGGAAGTGTTCGTGTTCGCTGCCGTCATCGGGAAGATGGAAATAGGCGGTGCCCAGGATGGAACGCAGAGGGATATGTACGATCTGAAAATCGTATTGCGACGCCTGCGAAACCGGAATTTGCGGGAAGGAATCGAAATTGTTCATTAGCAGGAAATCGCCGTGGAAATGACTGTCGATCGTCGGCGCAAGCAGGGAGAAAGGTTCCGCCAAGCAGCCGCCGATCACCAGGAAGCGCGCGTCCGGTGCCGGCGAAACCTGCAGGTCAGTCGGTGTGCGATAACAAGCGCCATTGTGGCGCGCGAAGAGTTCCGGCTCGACACCGATCGATTCGGCAGATTCGGTGGATTGAGATTGAGTTTGTGTTTTCACAAAACATGCGCCTCGGCGGTTGCGATCGAAGCCCTTTGCAGGAACATTTGCTGGACGGCTGAGAAGACTTGTTGATACGCGGCTCTGCGATAATCCCATCGCGCATCGGCATCTGGCGGAAGCACGACCATGGTGGCATTGGCTTCGAACACCAGAACTTCCCCGGCCTCGTTCAAACCAAAATCAATCCCCGCATAATCCAGGGCTAGGACAGACTGGATTCGCTTGAGGGCATTCATCGCAATAGGGCCGAGCACGCCCGGCATGTCGCCCAGGAAGGCCGCGTCTTCGGTGCGGTGCTCCGGATGATCTGCTATCTCCGCGGTGAAATAATGGATCTTCCAGTGATCGGAGATAGCAAGATGCAGCGGGTAGATTGTCCCGTCAATCATCATCGCCCGGTACTTGCGTGCTTTTCCGTCTGGTCCGCGCGCGTCGAGATATTCCATCGCCAGCAATTCATTGCCTGGAAGCTCCACAAGCGCAGGTGCCAGTTCTTCGAAGCTCTCCACACGAAGAAAGTTTAAACCGGTGTGAAAGCCCGGCGACCGCAGAAGAAAAGGGAAGTCCAGCCCGAGCCGGGCAAGTGTGTCTACTGCATCATATTTGCTAAGTTGGTCGCGTGTCACTGTCGCAGTAACCGGCGCTACGACTCCGGGAAGCCCTTTAAACCGTCTTGCGTTGTTGCTTCTATTGGTTGCAATCACTGCTGACGGGGAATTGATAACCGTTGCCGCCGTGCGCGTAAGGAACCACTGCGCGGCTTCCAATGCCGGAAGCGACAATTCCGCATCGCCGATGGCATTGATCACGAGTTGGTGGGGCGGCAAGGGAGTGTCCGTTGTGCAGAATTCCGGAAGTACTTTGAATCTTTGAAAGATGCGATCGTCCAGAAATCCTTGCAGCCGGACGTTACCTCCGGTCGTCGAGACCAATTGCAACACCTGAACCGGTGCGTTTGCGCCACGATAGGGTATGTGAATAATGGGGCGATGCTCGAACGCTTTTCGTCTGTGCCACTCCGCCCGTGGTTCGTCTCCAAGCGCGCGCAAGATATGAGACAACCCTTCATGGGCATTTTCCGAGTCCGGCGCGATTCGCAACGCTTCTTCGAAATGCGCTTGGGCGGCGTTCCGGAATCCCAGCGCTTCTGTAGTTTCCTGATGAGCGGCCAACCGTTCGCACTCTTCCAGCAGAAGCCTGGCGAAATTTGACTGACACGTCGCATCGTGGGGATGGCGGCGGACAGCTTCCTTATAGATGGTGCGCGCGGCCGTGAGTTTTCCCATCGCCACCAGCGCGCTGCCGACATTATTAATTGCCGTTGGATCGTTTACATGATCCTCAAGCAATTTGAGGTAGGCTTTTGCCGCATCAGCGAAACGGCCCAACTCCGACAAAAGCACGGCTCGCCGAAGCAGCAAGTCAACGGAATCCTCGCCGGAGGTCAACCGCTCCTCAACAGCGTGCAATTCCATTTTCCACGTCGCTTGAAGAGAATCCGCGGGATCGCTTTCTTTCTGCATGCGGCGGCCGAAAGCCAACGTCTGGTCCAGCAAAGTATCGATCTCGGTCTCACTCGTGCGATGGTTTACGATCGCCGCGCGAATAGCCAAGCGCCCCCCGATGACGGTTGTCGACGGTGCAACGCTCCCGGATTCCTGCAGTTCGACGACAATCCTTGAGTTGACCCGGTCGGCATCTTCCGCGCGGTAACGGAAGCAAACGATGTTGAGTTGTACGGGAGCGAGAAGTTCCAGGTCCGCTGTCTGGGCGATCCGCGATTCCAGATAGCGAGCCAACGTGCAAGTCCGGGAAATCGCCGTGCCTAGCGCCTGAGTTCCATGCACTCTGAGAGAAAACCAAACTTTCAACGCCCGGAAGCTGCGCGAAAGATCCGGGCCGTAGTCGCAAGGCCACTCGGAACCCGCGGCAAGGCCCCGCGTTTCGCGCCGCAAATAGGAGGAAGATGCCGCGAATGCTTTGCGATGAAGCGCGCCGTCTCGAACCAGAATGAACCCCGCATCGTAAGGAACCTGGCCCCATTTGTGAAAATCAAAAGCGAGTGAATCGGCGCGTTCGATGCCCTTGAGTAGCGGAGCAAGGTCCGGCGCAAACATGGCAAGTGCGCCGTATGCGCCATCCACGTGAAACCAAAGTTTTTCGCGGTGCGCGAGGTCGGCCAGCCAAGCGAGGTTGTCGATTGCGCCAGAGTTCACAGTTCCGGCCGTGCCGACAATGAGAAATGGTGTGATCCCCGCGGCACGATCGGCGTGAATGGCTTGCCCGAGCGCCACTAAATCCATCCGATGGTGGCTGTCGGTGCAAACCAGCCGAAGTGCATCGCTACCTATTCCGCATAAATCCATGGCTTTGGCGACACAGCCATGAACCTCCATGGAACTGTACGCCGCCAGCCGCCGCGAATTTGCGGCCAGGCCGTGCGTGCGCACTTTCTTGCCCAACGCGACATCGCGCGCAATCACAACCGCAATAAAGTTCGCCATGGAAGTGCCGGTTACAAATAATCCCGTTGCTGTATCTGGAAAACCGAATATTTCTTGCATCCATCGCGTGATTTGACGTTCGACCTCGATCGGAATTTGGTCGCGCCCGGCGAGGTTGGCGTTAAGACCAGCCGCCAACATCTCCGCCAGCATTCCGACCGGCGTACCACCTCCGTGGACCCAGCCCATGAAGCCGGGATGGACATTTCCCGCGGCGTACGGCAGAACGTAGTTCATAAACTCGCGGTGAACCTCCGAGAGAGAAGCGGGATAAAGAGGAAGCGTGCTACGAAATCGCTGGCGCACGGCATCCGGGATCGGCTGCCAAACGGGGCGATCACGAATATCTTTGATGTAATCCAGAATGTCATCGAGCATGCCGTGGGCTTGCGTGCGAAAGCTGTCCCAATCCGTGGGATCCAGGGATGGCGGCAGACATTCAGAAGGACACGGGACCGGGTTCTCAGTTTTGTTTGCTAGGGATTGAGGCATCTTTGTTCATTTGTACCGCTCACCGCAACTTGCACGCGGTTAAGAGCAATTCCGATGCCGGGTAACTCTTCTATTTTTCGGCAGAAGGCGCAGGAAATTATTAGATATTGCCAATGTAACGACAGCGATCGTTTCTAAATGAACCAACGCGTCAGGTTAGTCGTTCAGGCTATCTTGCGGATATTTATTCGTTCTGAATCGACGCTAGAAAAGAATTCCTGCGATCTGCTCGGCGACGAGATTGGCCTCCTTGCGGCGCATTTCTTCTGTCATAGATGGATCATCCGCCGCGCTGGAGCTTACGCTGACAATGAAAGCTTGATCGCGTACTCTGCCCACAACTTTTTCGATATATTGGTCTCTCTTGCTCAAACTGCAAATCACCGCCTCATTGCCAATGGCCCTAAGAGGAGCACTCTTGGGCGGACATTGCTCCAAGTATTTGGAAAATTGCGCCGGAGTGTCGGTCATGATGTATACGGAGATGCTCAACTGGAGATTCGTTTTCCCCGCTGATCGCGAAAATTCGCAAACGCCCCCTCCCCGCTCCGCCAATTTGACAGTCATACTAACGTCGCCGCCGAGAATTCCGCGCGCCGTTGCTTCATTGATCCACGGGCACTTCGCTTGTCCATGGCAGGAGGTGGAGGCAAGCATCGCCAGGCCGAGCAGCAATGCATGAGAGCTTCGCATCTGTTTTCTTGCCGTTCCTTCGTCCCAGCGCAACCCCTTACGATTTCGTCGCAGGTTTCAGCGTTTCTGCCTTAAGAATCTTGCCCCCCTCTTGAATGACGTAGAGGCGGTTCACGTCGAGATCCTTCAGTTGATCAATTTGACCGCTGAGCCAGCGAATCTCCACCATGTCAACTTTCGTCGCTTTCTCCAGCCCAAAGTGCATGCGCATGTCATTCTGCGAAAAGTAGCTACCACCACTGCGCAGTTCATCCATTTGGACCAAGGGCTTCTTGGCGTCCGGCGCGGTCGTAGCCGTAACGATCACGCGGCTCCCAATTCCGGTGCGATTCGATTTCACCCCGACGAGTTTGATCTTGATCCAATGGCGATCGAGCGTTGTATCACAACGCAAAAGCTGCGGAATAGAGTTGATGCAATTCACCGCGATATCCAGATCGCCATCGTTGTCGTAGTCGCCGAAGGCGCAACCACGGGCCGGAGCGCTCTCCACGATTCCGGGCCCGCCCTGGTTGGTGACTTCTTCAAACCGGCCGTTGCGCAGATTGCGATAGAGATATTTATGCTCGGCGTATTTCAGATCGGCTTTAGATTTGTCGACTTCCGGATAAACATGGCCGTTGGACATAAGAATGTCGAGCCAGCCGTCATTGTCCATATCGAAGAAACCCACACCCCACCCGAGGAGCCGCGTGTTCACGCCGAGGCCACTGGGATAAGTGTGGTCTTCGAAGACAGCATCACCGAGATTTGTGTACAGCGAATCCGTATCGCCCGCGAAATTGGTCTTGACGATATCAAGATTCCCGTCGCGGTTGTAGTCGCCGATGGAAACGCCCATCCCTGCCTGCGGCTTCGCTTCGGGAGAAAGCGCCGCGCCGTTTTCAATAGCAACATCCTTGAAGGTGCCGTCTTTCTGATTTAGATAAAGCGTGGCGGGCGCGGAATCGTTGGCCACATAAATGTCCGGCCAACCGTCGTTATCGAGATCGGACGCAGCAACGCTGAGGCCGTACGTGCCGATCGCATTCCATATGCCCGCTTTTTGGCTTACATCGGCAAAAGTTCCGTTCCCTTCGTTGTGATAGAGAATATTTTTTGTGCCGGAGAGGCCAGGAGGGCCGCAGGCAACCACGATCCCTTTGTACGTGCATGGGCCCTCTTCGGGCAAAGGAGCGGTCTTGATGTCAAAGTCCACATAATTCGCGACAAACAAATCGAGATGACCGTCACGGTCATAATCCACCCAGGTGCATCCCGTGTTCCACCGTGTTTTCGGGCCGGGCTGAATCAGTCCGGCGCGTTCCGTCACGTCGGTGAACGTCCCATTGCCATTGTTGTGGTAAAGAGCGTTCTGGCCGTAGTAGGTGACGAACAAATCGTCATAGCCATCGTTATCGTAGTCACCGACGCAGCAGGCCTGTCCCCAGCCACTCCGAATCTCCAATCCGGAACCTTTAGTAACATCGGTGAACGTGCCGTCGCGATTGTTTTTGAATAATCGACAATGTGGTTCGTGGCCTTTCGCGAATCCTTCCAAACGCCAGCCATTGACGAGGAAGACGTCCAGCCAGCCGTCGTTGTCATAATCGTAGAAAGCGAGGCCGCAGCCCGTGGTTTCGAGCAAATACTTGTTCTTACCCACGCCGCCGTAGATGGTTTCCACATCGAGGCCCGATCCCTTCACTACATCCACAAAGCTGACGCCCAGCGGCGTGCCCTCTATCGGAGATTTGGGGCCCGGCGGAGGCGGAGCGGGCTTGGCGTCGTAATTCCGCTCGATGGGGCCAATCTTCGGTTTGGACGGTGTTGGTTCTTGCTGCTGAACGGCTAGGAAGAGAATATCGGTGAACGGTAGAACGAGTGCCGTGCGGCTCAGCGATCGGAGAAACTTGCGGCGATCCGAATGAGACAAATATCCTCCTCAGTTAATGCCGCCAAACGCCGTTGTTCCCGGCTGTGACGTCGGCGACGCCAGGCGGCAAGTCCGTATGCATGTGCCAGGGCACGCTCTCGGTGGAAATTTCAGGATGCTTGCGCAAATAATCCAGCGAATATGTAGGAGCGCCTGGGTCGACGCTTTTGGTGGCGTATAACGCAGCCTGCGCGGCGGCTTCCGCCTTTCTACCCTTGCGTCGATACAAGATGGCCAGATTGTAATGCGCGGCAAGGTCGTCGGGATCGATGGCTTGCAATGCTTCAAACTGCGCCATGGCGTCTTCGGTGCGGTGCTGTTGATAGTAGGCAATGCCGAGTTCGCGGCGCGCATCGCGCGATTGCGGATACTGTTCCACCACCTTCTGCAGATCGGCGACTTCCGCTTCGGGGTGCGCCTCGCGACGTTCCACCAGCGCCAGATAATAGAGCGCGCGAGCGTAATCGGGATGGAACTGCAGCGCTTTTTCCAAGGCGGGCCGCGCTAACGAATATTTTTCCCATTCGATATAGGTTAGGCCCACGTTTACGTAGCCGTCGTCATAATCCGGTCGTAGCTTCAGGACGTGCTCGAACGCGTCAACGGCGTCGGAGTATTGCAGTTGATCGAGGAATCCGATGCCGAGATTGTTCCATCGCATCCAATCTTCATTGTCGTTGGCTGCGGCTGGCGTAGGCTGATTCGCCCCCAGATTCAACTCGCGCCTGCGGGAAGCGATCTCGATTACCGGATACAGCGGATGATCAGCGCCGAAAACGTTATTCAGATAACTCTGGCGTAGATGGCGATAGTTGACCTGCGCAGTGATGCTGAGAGGTCCCTTGGCGTCCGGCGGAATACGAAATTCATAGCGCACCAACGCTGAGCGCCCCGATTGAATCGAGTTGTCATAGGCCATGGAATGGATGGTCCAAACCTTATGATTGTCCACGAACTCGCCGGACAGGTTTACGGGGCGGTTGGTGAAACTGTGTGCGCGCGTGTCGAGCAGCCCATCGGGCTGCAGGAAGCCGCTGTGATAGATGTCGTGTCCCGCGGCGTCCTTGACGGCGACCTCTACCCACGCTTCGTAAAGGTCGCGAACTTCGGGGACCAGCGAGTGGCCAATGTTCTTGTTTTGTACCACGACGTAAGCGTCCACAACATCATTCGACGCAAGCTGAAAGGGCACTGACCCTAGCGGCGCGATCAGATGATCCTCGCCATTCCGTTTCAGCGCGAAAATATCGACGTTGAGGAACCTGCCGGACTGCAGGAACTCGATCGTCTTCTGAAGTTGCTCATCGAAACCATAATAAAAAGGCACAGCTGTATTACCGGCGACCCACCGGTGCGACGCGAACATGCCGTTTTTCGCGCCATAGTCATGGAGCGTGGTGGCACCGCGTGGCATGTGGCAGTTCTGGCATTTAACGAAATCGGATTTGTAAAAGTTTAGCGGGTTCCGCTGGGAAAACTTGGAGTTCTGCCACTCGTCGTAAACGGTAAAAGCGCGGATGAATTTGTAATCGTTCAAGGGATTCGGCAAGTTGGCCTTGTGGCAGGCGGCGCAGAATTCCGGCGTGCGGTAAAACGACTGCATCACCGCCTTTGCGTGGCGCTCTGGATGTTCGAAGATGTCACCGAATGGAACCTCGCCAGGAATGCGCTTACCGTTCTCATCCACCATCACGGCGGGAACGCCCAGCACGTAACCGCCGTTGCCGGAAGTCGACTTTAGGTTTTGGATCGAATGACAGACGGTACAAGTAACTCCGTCTCCGTCAAACGAACGGTCCACGTGCGCATCCTTCGTCAGCGCACCAGAGACCACCGCAATTGGATTGTGGCAGCTATCGCAATGCCGCGAAAATTCGATGCCCTTCGTGCGAATCAGGATGTTGACGCTGGCACGGTAAAACGGCGTACGGAAGGAATTGGAATGCAATGCCTGGCGCCACTGCCGGTAAGCCTCTTCGTGGCAATGTCCACAGTATTCGGCCGGGGGAAAAGCGCCGGGCTGGATGAACTGGTTGTCCACGGTGGCCGCATTGCCTGGCAAAGAAAAGTTGTCCTTGCCGAAAAGAAAATTGTAGGACTTGTTTGTTTCGGCGGAGTAATCCTTGTCGCTTGAGTTTTGCGCGGACTGGGCGTGTGTGGTGGAGGGAACACTTCTGGTGAGCAATGCTACGCTCGCCACGAAACTTGCGGCAACCACGATCATGCGGCCCATTCGAGGCTTCATCAATCCCTACCTCAAGCGAAACAAAATTACAGCTCTTCGCGCGGGATGTGCCAGGCACCCTTGTATATCGCATCGCGAGTGCCGTGTAAATGGCGGCCTCGCGCGGAATTTTTAAGCGAAGGAACCAACCCTTATGGCCGGGGCTTTTCCAGTTGCTCCGCCTTTTCTCTCTCGACCGCGGCCTCTGTCATCTTTCCCTGGCGAGCCAGCGCCTTGGCCAATCCGCGATGAGCCTCGGCGTAATCGGGATCCTCGCTCAGGGCCTGCTGAAAGCGCTCGATGGCGTCGGCCACCTGGCCCTTTTGCAGCAGCGCGTTCCCCGAATTTGTAGACACGGTCGCGCGCTGGCGGTGCATGGCCACTCGCTCGAGATCGGCGCCTTTTTTGCGCTCCGCGGCCGCCTCGGTCGCATCGCCCTGCTGCGAAAGCACTGAGGCTAGAAGCAAGTGCGGATCGGGCTGATCGGGAATTCTGCGGATCGCTTCCCTCAAAGCGTCGGCCGCTTCCGGAAGTTTGTTCATCTTTACATACAGGCTTCCAAGCGTCGCCCAACCATCCGCATTATCCGGATGCAGTTTCATCGCCGCCGTCAGTTCGCGTACCGCGTCGTCATAGCGCCCGTCCTGCATATACAGGACGCCGAGCGTGTAATGCGGCTCATGAGCGGAAGGGTTTAGTTTGGACGCGGTTTCCAGTTCGGGGATGGCCGCGGCGTTATCGTCTTTCAACTTAAGTGCGAGTCCCAGATTGTAATGAAGCGGGTAACTCTCGGGATTGCGAGCGAGGCCGGACTGCAGTACACCGATGGCCTCATCGACTTCGTTCATTTGCAAGTATGCAGCGGCCAGATTTTCATACGCTACGGGATCGCCCGGCTTTTCCTTGAGCGCGTGTTCAAGAAACGGAATTGCATCCTTTGCATGTCCCGCCACGAGCAAAGCCAATCCCAGGCTCGCTGCCGCCTCCGTGTTCTTCGGTTGTGCTTGAACCACCTGGCGCAGTAAAGGAAGCGCATCCGCCTCATTGCCGCTGCTTTCCAGCGCCAAGGCCAATTGATATTTTGCGTCCATGGAATTGGGATCGAGTTTGATCGCGCGTTGGAATTCCGCCACGGCCTTGGCGTCTTCCTTGTTCGCCGCATAGGCTTTACCCAGCTCCGTGGCCGCAGCGGCGCTATCCGGCGCCAACTGGCAAGCCAGAGCCAACTCCTGAATCGCAGGCTCCACGTGCTGTTGCGCGAGCAGTGCCGCGCCCAGATGCAGGTGTGCCGGGGCAAACTGCCGATTCAGTTCGATCGCTCTTTGGAATTCGGCGACCGCTACGGGCCAGTCCAACCGCTGCGCGTGCAGCGAGCCCAAGGCATCATGGAGGTCGGCGCTCTGAGGCGATTCCGCGACGGCTGCCTTCATTTTGGTAATCGCCGCTGGAACCTGGCCTGTGGCAGCAAGCGCGCGCGCATACGCCGCTAAAAAAGACGCAGATAACTTGTGGGCGGGATCGGACGCGGGCTTTGCCCGTGCTTCGGTTTCTACTTTCTGGAACAAAACAATCGCTTTTTTATAGGCGCCTGTTTGTTCATACGCCCAGGCGAGACTGGTTTGCGCGGACACGTCGCTTGGCTTCAGCGCGAGTGCCTGTTCCAATTCCTTGATCGCTTCTGGAAATTTACCCAGCTGAAGAAGAATGGCGCCCAACGCGCTGTGGCCTTCTTCGAGCTGAGGCGCCAGGTGAACGACCTTTTCGAGTTGGAACTCTGCGGTCGCGAAATCATTCTTCACGGCCGCTGCCTGTGCCGCTTGATAGGCTTCCTGGACCTGTTTCTTAATTTCGGCTGGCGATCCGGGAGTTTCGGACGACATCTGTGCCATACAACGGGACCCAACCGCCAAACTTAGCAGTAAAATTAACTGGAAGTAGACGCGGAGCCGGGCGGCGCAGTGCACTTTGTTCGTCAAGCTCGTCTCCCATCCGTAACGCGCGCCTTCAATCCGTGATGCGGCCGATAAAAACGCCATAGGGCTGGAGTTTTATGCTCTTGAGCGCTCCGTCCGGAGCCACAGCCGCATTTCCCAACAGGCCTGTGACCTTCGCGGAAGCAAATCCCTGCTTCGTCAGATCAAAAACCGGATTCTGCTCTGTGGCCGAGAAATTCAGAACCACCAAAATTGTCCCGGCGCTGCTCTTTCGCAGGTAAGAGATCACGTTCTGATCGGATTGATTCAGCGGAACATAGGCGCCCTCGAGCAAAGCCGGTTCCGTTTTCCGCAGATGGAGAACTTGTGTGTAGAAGGAGAGCACGGAATGCGGATCCTTGCTTTCTGTCTCAACGTTGTGCGTTTTTGCGGATGGCGGAATCGGCAGCCACGGTTTCCCGGTAGTGAACCCCGCGTTTCGTCCGTCATTCCATTGCATCGGCGTGCGCTCGCCATCGCGGCCCTTTTCGCGTGGCCAGCCGAGAATGCCGATGGGGTCCTTTACATCTTCTTTCCTCGTGGGATCATTATTCTCCATGCCGATTTCTTCGCCGTAATACATGATCGGAGTGCCGCGCAGGGTAAGATAGAGGCCGGCCATCATTTTCGCGATGTCGTCGTTATGTATGCCGTCTCCATAGCGGGAATAGGAACGGCGTATATCGTGATTGGTGATGACATAGGTCGGCCAGCCCCGGGCCGCGTCCACGGCGTTAATATGCTCACGGAAAGCCTGGGCCGAGAGCGGCAGATTTGTCAGCATCAAATCCATGGGCAGCTGCAGCTCATTCCCGCGTTCGCCGTAATACTCCTCCAACTCTCTTACCTTTGAAGTCCAGGTCTCTCCGATCAGCACTGCTCCGTATTCGTCAGCCACTTTTCTCAATCGCTGCAGCGCAAAGTGCATTTCGGGCAGCTTCTTGTTGTACTTCTCCTGCATGTTTGGGCGTCCAAACTTGTCTGTCCCGGGCAATATAGGATTATCGGTAAGGTTTGGGTCTTCGAACAGGGAATCCACGGCATCGAGGCGAAAGCCCGCAACTCCGCGTTTGTACCAGAATCGCGTTACGTCAAACATCGCCTTTTCCACTGCGGGATTCCGCCAATTCAGATCGGGCTGTTCGGGATAAAAATAGTGATAGTAATACTGCTGCGTAGTGGGATCGTATTTCCACGCCGACAGCCCAAAGGTCGATAGCCAGTTGTTGGGAGGTTGACCAGGGCCCTTGCCGTCGCGCCAGATGTACCAATCGCGGTGCGCGGAGGTACGCGAAGATTTCGAATCGATAAACCATGGGTGCTGGTCCGATGTGTGGTTGACGACAAAATCCAGAATCACGCGAATATCGCGCTTCTTTGCCTCGCTGACGAGGTGATCAAAATCCGCCAGTGTGCCATACATCGGGTCGATGTTGACGTAATCCGAAACGTCATAACCAAAATCAACTTGAGGAGACGGAAAGCACGGGGTGATCCAGATAGCATCCACGCCAAGCTTCTTGAGATAGTCCAGCTTGGAAGTTATTCCGTTCAGATCTCCAATACCGTCGCCGTTCGAATCGGCGAAGCTGCGCGGATACACTTCGTAAAAGACGGCGTGTTGCCACCATGCGTCTCCGCTGGCATCCTTCAGAGGTTGCGCGGATGCAAGCCCAGCGAACGCCAGGGCACAAGCAATCGCTAGCATCCGCAAATTCGCCCGAATTTTCATGGAGGCACTCCTGACCAGAAAATGCCGCATTCGCGCGAATGGGTTCCCCTGAGCCCACCGCCGAGCAAAACGTAACACACGTGCGTGCTCTACGGAAACTCTATTCGCGTCTGGATAGCCCACCAGCTCGAAAAAAGTTCTTATTTGCTGACTCACTTGCAATGTGGCTGGCATCTCCGACAATATGAAATGACTCTCGCCGATCTTGGCTGAAACGCATCCGGGGAAGGGTACGGGTTTGCCATCAACACGCCGCAGTTTTGTGAAATCGCTCTGTCGTACCTCACTTGTGTTGTCCCTGGAAACCATTCTTTCTCAAGCGATCACTGGACTTGGAATGCAGAGCCAAAAACCAAACGATAGTTCTCCTGGGATCGAAGGGACCTCACCTGGAGTAAATTTCGTCAACACCGCAAAAGCCTCCGGCCTCAATGTGAAAACCATTTTTGGCGGCGAACACAAAAACAAGTATCTTCTGGAAACTACTGGCTGCGGCGTGGCCTTCTACGATTACGACAACGACGGTTGGCTCGACATCTTCCTCGTAAATGGAACACGTTTAGAGGGGTTTCCGGCTGGCCAGGAACCGACCAACCATCTTTTCAAGAACAATCGCGATGGTACCTTTACCGATGTCACTTTGAAGGCGGGCTTGGTTCGCACCGGCTGGGGACAAGGTGTTTGCATCGGCGATTACGACAATGACGGCTATGAGGACCTGTTCGTAGCGTATTTCGGGAAGAACGCGCTGTACCACAACAATGGCGACGGCACGTTCACGGATGTCAGCGAAAAATCCGGTGTCGCAGGCAACGGCAAGCGTTGGAACACGGGCTGCGCTTTCGTGGATTACGATCGCGACGGCAAGCTGGATCTTTTTGTGGCCAATTACATAGACATGGATCTGGCCACCGCACCGGTCCCGGAATCCGGTCCGTGCCTTTACAAAGGCATCAAGGTGGCCTGTGGCCCTCCCGGCTTGAATGGCGGCAAGAATATTCTGTATCACAACAATGGCGACGGCACTTTTGTGGACGTGTCTGAGAGCGCCGGCCTCTGGCAGGCAAACGGAACCTACGGCCTGGGAGTCTTAACGGCGGACTTCGATAATGACGGCTGGCCCGATATTTTTGTCGCCGATGATTCCACGGCTAGCGCTTTGTATCAGAATCAGAAAAACGGGAAATTTGTGGACGTTGCGCTGGATGCGGGTTGCGCTTTGAGCGCCGACGGAAAGCCGCAAGCAGGCATGGGGGTATCGGCGGGCGATTACGATCTCGACGGGAATCTGGATATTGTGAAAACGAATTTTGCCGGCGATACTCCGACGCTCTACCACAATCTCGGCGCCGGTGCGTTCGAAGACACAACCTTCCAGGCCGGCCTCGGCATGCACACACAATATCTCGGATGGGGATGCGGTTTTTTTGACTTCGACAACGACGGTTGGCCGGATATTCTGATCTGCAACGGCCACGTTTACCCGGAAGTGGAGCAACTGCGCACGGAAGCGGGGTATCCGCAACGCAAGCTGCTCTATCGCAATCTTCGCAATGGAAAGTTTGAGGACATATCGCTCAACGTGGGACCTGGCATTTCTGACCCCAGCGCTTCGCGCGGCTGTGCGTTCGGCGACTTCGACAATGATGGCGACATCGACCTCGTGGTGAATTGCGTCAACGACTTCCCCCAACTGGTGCGATGCGACTCTTCGCTGCCAAATAACTGGATCAAGGTCCGCACGATTGGCACCAAGTCCAACCGCAGCGGAATTGGTACACGCTTGCGCTGCGTTGTGCGGATGCCAGGTGAGCTGAAGCCGCACCAACAAATCGACGAAGTTCGCAGCGGCGGCGGCTATTTTTCGCAGAACGATCTGCGGGTACATTTCGGGATTGGCAAAGCGCAAAAGATCGATGTCCTGGAATTGCGTTGGCCCAGCGGCCTGGTGGAGACGCTGAAGGACATCCAGCCCAACCAGTTGATTTATGTGAAAGAGGGGGAAGGCATCGTGCGCAATGTGTCTCTCAGTGCGCTAAAAAAGAGTACGGGAAAAGCGTAGCAGTTGGTTCTACGGAGTAGCGCCCGGCGCAGGTGTACCGTGGCCCTCAGTGAGGGTCAAAATCCTGTCGACGGTTTCATTCTCGAAAACTTCCTTCAGGCCGCTCGGCCATCGAATCTCGATCCAATCGATTTTTGCAACCGGACCCAGCCCGAAATGCACGCGGCGATCGCTGTTGGAAAGATAACTGGAACCGCTCCGCACCTCATCCACCAGTATTCTGTTGCCGGCCTTCACGCGAATCCTCGCGCCGATGCCATCACGATTGGACTTGACGCCTCTTGTCCGTACCGCAATCCAATGGTTGTCATAGTGTGCCTGGTTCACGAGCAGGCTTGCGGGCGCATTCAAATTGCTGACCACGGCCGAGATTCTGCCGTCATTCCAAAGATCACCCACCGCCATGCCCCGCGAGGAACTCGCCGTGGTGATTCCCGGGCCCGACGTCGCGGTAATATCTTCGAACGTGGCATTGCCTTTGTTGTGGTACAGAATGCGCGGCTCCTGATAATCGCTGCCAAGATGCGCCTGATCCACTTCCGGATAAACGTGACCATTCACAAGCAGCAGATCGGGCCAGCCATCATTATCGAAATCAAAAAACATCGTGCCCCAGCCCAAATACTGCGTATGCAGCCCTAGACCTGCCGCGAACGTCGCATCGCTGAAAGTGCCGTCACCGTTGTTCCGGTACAGCGTGGACGTATCGTCCGAGAAATTTGTTTTGAAAATGTCCGGCCTGCCATCCCCGTCGAAGTCACCGACCGTCGTGCCCATTCCTGCCTGTTCCATACCGTCTTCATTGAACGCGGCACCCGCAAGTACGGCGACGTCAGTAAACGTGCCATCGTGGTTGTTGCGATAGAGAATGCTAGGCGTGCTGTCGCACGCAACGTAGATGTCCGGCCAACCGTCATCGTCGAAATCCAGGGTCGAGACGCTCAGGCCGTAATGGCCGTTTGTTTTGTCGATGTGCGCCTTTTTCGTGACATCCTCAAATGTCCCGTCGCCTCGATTGTGATAAAGTATGTTCGATTTCCACGGCAGTCCTCGTGGTCCGCACATTACCGGAACGCCCTTCCAAAGACAGTCGATCCGCTCGCCCGGTTTCGGCGCGGTGGCGACGTCGAAATCAACATACGTAGCCACAAGCAGATCGAGTTTTCCGTCGCGATCGTAGTCCACGAAAGCGCAACCGGAGCCCCAGGTTTTGCCGGTACCGGCGACGCCGGCCTTTTCGCTCACATCGGTGAAAGTGCCATCGCCATTGTTGTGATACAAAATATTCTTGCCGTAGTACGTGACATACAAATCCTCGAAGCCATCGTTGTCATAGTCTCCGACGCACACCCCTTGTCCCCAGCCGCTGTGCATCAAACCCGCTTTCTCCGTGACATCCGTGAACGTGCCATCGTGATTGTTGCGATATAGATGATTGGTCGGAGCAACTGCGGAAGAATGAAACTGGTCTAGCGTGGTGCCGTTCATCAGGAAAATATCGGGCCAGCCATCGTTGTCATAGTCGAAGATTGCCACGCCTGTGCCCGTCGTTTCGATAATGTATTTCTTCGTGTTCACGCCACCGAAAACATTCTTTGCGGTAAGCCTTGCTTTTGCTGCTTCGTCAGTGAAATAGGCTATGGGTTTCCCAGCTTTCGGCGTTTGTTCCGAACGGGTTGGCAAGTAGAGTAGCGGAGCGACTAAAAAAGCAAGCAGACCGAAGGCGACAGTGCTGTAGGAGAAAAACCTCACTTGGGAACTCACAAGGAACTCATCGTATGTGGCGTCGGTCAGGCGGTCAAGTGGCGCGGTTGCGCTCGACCGAAGCTTGGTGAAGTGATGCTAGTATCGAACCTGTCTGGAGCAAAGGTTTGCGAGAACGCTTCGATCGACGCATCCGGAGGTTCTGGCGCTTGTGCATTTTGGGCGTCCCGCTGGTGGTGTTTGCAGGTTTTCCACAAGCGTTGGTTGGTCAAGAGGCGCCGGAATCGGGCAAAAAAGCCGCACATCAAGCAGAGGTCATTTACGCCCAGGGAATGGAAGCACTGAAAAACGGCGATCTTGCGGCCGCGCAGGCTTCTTTCGAAGAAGTGATTAAGATTCTCCCAACCAATCCCGAAGCCCACAATGCATTGGGTTTCGTACTGCTCACCGGCGGAAAATACGACGCAGCCATCGAGCAGCTTCATGAAGCGCTGAAATATCAGCCGAAATTTGTGCAAGCCCGCAGCAATCTGGCGAACGTGCTGCTGGCCAAAGGAGATTTCGCGGGGGCCATTCGCATGGCCCGATCCACGATTGCGATTGCGCCAGATGACGCGGAATCGCATCGCATCCTGGGCCACGCGCTGGATGCTTCGGGGAAGATCGCCGACGCCACCGCGGAGTTGCGCCGTGCCATGGAGCTAGATCCAACCCGGCCTGAATTACACGATGATCTGGGATCGCTGCTGATTCGCCAGTCGCAAACGGCTGAGGCCGAGGCGCAGTTCCAGGAGGCCTTGAAGCTCGCGCCGAATTTTGCGAGTGCGCATTTTCATCTGGGCGTGCTGCGCTATAACGAGAAGGCATTCGATGAGGCCGCCTACCACCTGCAAATGGCCGTGCAGGAGAATCCCCTGGAGGCCGGCGCGCATTACTACTGGGCGCTGTTGCTAAAAAATCGTGGCGATCAAGATGGTGCGATCAGCGAACTGCAAATCTGTGTGAGCCTGAAGCCCGACTATCCCGATGCGCAAAATACCCTGGGCCTTTTGCTTCAAGGGCATGGCGACCTGGAAAAAGCGACGGATGCATTTCGTGAAGCCGTGAGACTCCAGCCGGACAATGCGGATCGGCGCAACAATCTTGGCCTGGCGCTGCTGCAAACCGGGGACGCCAAAGGAGCGATCGCGGAGTTTCAGGCTGCCATTCGGCTGCAACCAGACGCTGCAAGCTACCTGGGCAACCTCGGCGCTGCTTATCTGCAAATGTCAGAGTTTGCTTTGGCGCTCCAGGAATTCCAGGCGGCACTAAAGTTGGCGCCCAGCGATGCAACCTTGCATTACAACCTGGGACTAACACTGAAGCTCCAGGACAAGCTCGGCGAAGCAGAAGCGGAATTGCGAAAAGCGTCCGAACTGGATCCCGCGCAAGCCGACGCGCACTACACCCTTGGCGTCACTTTATGGCAACAGGGCGATCTTGACGCAGCGGCGACCGAGCTCCGCGCGGCAACTGCCGTCAAGCCGGATTACGCGGAAGCTTTCTACACACTGGGAACGGTCTTGAAGCAAAAGGGCGACCTGCAAGGAGCAGCCAACGCGTTGCAAGAGGCGATTCGATTACAGCCGGAATTCGCCGGTGCTCACACCACACTCGCCGCTGTGCTGCGGCAGCTTGGCGACAAAGCGGGCGCCGCGGCTGAAAGCAAACTCGGCGCTGAAATCGTCAAGAAAATGAACAGTGAGCAGGCCGCGCTCTTCGCCACAAACTCTGGCAAGCGGCTTTTGAAGGCGGGAGATGTGGACGGCGCCATTTCACAATTTCGCTCGGCGGTCGCGGCCTCGCCGGGATTTGCGTTAGCGCACTTTGAATTAGGACAGGCGCTGAGTCAAAAAGGAGATAAGGCAGAAGCGCAAGAAGAGTACCAGAAGGCCGCATCTCTCGACCCGCGACTGGCAATGCCGGCCGCCAATTGAGCGCAAGTCTTCATCAGCTCGAGAGCTTGTGCAAAGCAACTAACTCCGAGTTTACAGGCACGCCGCGCACGACTTTCGTGCGGATTACGGCTTCAAACGGTTTGAGATCGGCGGCCGAGGAAACTCCCAACTGACGCAGTAGCTCATTGAGAGAGTTTTGGTCGCACACGAATTCGGCGGCCGCTTGCGTGCCGATGGTCGTGGTTCCCGCAAGAATTAACACGGAGTGGCTGGACTTCAACCCGCGTACCAAAGCAATCACCGCATAGTCTTCGGTGAGTGGCTTATCCGAAGGGGTAGCCACATATTCCTTATCCTCGCCGGCTGCGGGATGGTTATTGACGATCTCAATGTTTCCCTCTCGCGAGCAGCAATGAATCGTCTGAAAGGAAAAATCCCGGGTCGTCGGGATTTCCAGCAGGGTCAGATTCTCCGAGGGCGAACCGAGAAAGATGAGGTAGTTGCTTTTAGCGTCGTCCAGTGTAAACAAACTACCCCGTTTGACGCGCAACTCCCGCTGCAACTGCCGGAAAACCGTGTCCAACGCATGCACCGCGAGCACTTCGCCGACGCCTGTGTAGTGGTCGAATATGGGCGCCTTGTCGTCGCGCTTGGAATTGTAGTAGCGCATGCCGGTGTCCGGGCGGCCAACAAAGGAAGCGTTGCTGAACACGACCCAGGGAGGCTCGTTGGCACCGAGAAATCCATTCCAGAAAATGCGCACGGACGCCGGAGCCACCGAAATGTCCTCCGCGGAATGAGCCTGAGCCACGCGACGAAGCAGCAGCCGGTCAATGGCTATCGCCAAGGCGGCGGTCAAAATCATCGACAGGACAACGAGTGCGGCGATCCAACGCGCAGGCGGGACAACTTGGACGGCGGGAACAGGAGTGGGGTCCTTGGTTGCCGGTTCGTGCCCATTCGGAGCTGGGGGAGACATGCGTTCCAGAAAATTAAGGGCATAGCTGCCTTTGGGCACGTCGACAATAACAGCGTCGTGTGCCCCTTCCGAGGCATAGTACTCGGCGAGCTTCGATCGAAGCCGCGCCACTTGCACTCGAACCATGGAGTCTTGGTGTGGGTCAAAATCGCCCGGCCGGCCGAATACTTCCGTCGCAATTTGATATTCCTTGGGAGAGGTGCCGGGGTGTTCCAAGGTGTAGTGCGCCAGGTAACGCAGGAGTTTGCAGAGAGACTCGGAACCATGTAAGGCATGACTCACTAAAAGTCTGCCAACCTGCGCCTGAGTTTCCTGGCTGCCAATCATGGGGACACGTAGGGGAGGCATTGTAACACCAAAGTTAACCTATGGATCAGGTGCTTGAAAATTAGTTGGTTAACGGTTGTAACGGTTTCAAGACCCAAAGATACTTTCCAGCGCACGCAAAAAACTGCTACAAGCCATCGCAATATTGGAGCGCGGTGTTGGTTCCGGCCGTTTCGGTGTTGATCGAGGGTTTCTCCGAGGCGTGCCAAAAAGGGATACCACATTTCACCGGTGCCGTGGAGCGCTGCGCTTGGCCGAGGAGTTGGGGGCTTTCGTTGGGTTGGACGTGGTTCGATAGGGGATTTTCCGGTCCATTCTGAAGATATAAAGGTGCGCCGTTTTGTCGCTGTGTATCTCTCTTCGCGCGACGTGGACTTCTATCAACCCGGCCCGGCTAAGCCTCCTCGTGGGCAGTCACCTGTTGGCAGCCGCTGGCGTGAAGACGCGGCGGTATGGGGAGGGTAAATGAAGCGGCCGTCTACTTTCGTAGGGATTTTTTTGCTGTCGATTCTATGGGCTCTATCCGCGAATTCAGCTCGAGGTCAAGCCGTTTACGGTAGCATGATCGGGACGGTTACTGATCCACAGGGCGCAGCCGTGGTTGGCGCGAAGGTTACGGTGACCTCTGTGACGAAAGGCACCTCGGAAGAGACCGTTACAAATGACAGCGGTTCTTATACGGTCACGCATCTAATCCCAGACACTTACAAGATCAAGGTGGAAGCGAAGGGATTCAAGAGTTATGAAGTAGCATCTGTGCCGGTTAGCGCGGATACCTCGGCACACGTAGACGTCCAAATGGAGGTCGGAGAGGTCACTCAGTCGGTCGAGGTGACCGGCGAAGTTCCGCAGCTCACGACCGACCGCGCCGACGTAAGCGTGCAGTTCAGCCAGAAATATATCGAAGATCTGCCGGTCCTCAATCGCAACTTCACTAGCTTTGAGTTGCTCTCTCCTGGCACGCAGAAGATGCCTGGCTTCAACCACGCCGCAACCGAAAACCCGCAAGGCAGTGGGCAGATCGCGGTCCAAGGCCAGCACTTTAGCGGAGTCGGTTATGAGCTGGATGGAACCGACAATCAGGATCCGATCCTTGGCATCATCGTGGTGAATCCCAACCTCGAAGCGATTACCGAAACCAAGATCGCGATGCAGGATTTCGACGCCGAGCAGGGCAAGGCCATCGCTGGTCTGATCACCGTGCAGACCAAGTCTGGCACGAACGAGATTCACGGCTCGGGCTTCTACTTTTACCGCGATAGCGCGCAACAGGCTCGCGACCCCTTTACGAACAAGCCCGGCGTTCCGCTTCCTAATGCTACCTGGAAACAATTTGGCGGCTCGGTCGGCGGGGCAATCATCAAAGACAAACTCTTCTTCTTTGGCGATTATCAGCAGACCAAGGAGATTCAGGGCATCACAAACCTGTACAGCGTCCCTACGACGCTGGCCGTTAGCAGTTGCAATCCTGCGACAAACACCACTGGTTTCTGCGACCTGAGCCAATATCTGAATGCCTACGGAACAACCAGCGGGCTGCCTACCGGCCAAGTCTACAATCCCGCGACCGGCAATCAATTGGACGGTACGGGCCGTACGGCGTTTGCGGGCAATATGATTCCCATCGGGGATATCAACCCAAACGTCGGCAAGCTGCTGGCGTTGTTTCCGGCGCCAAACACCGGCCCAGCCGGTGCCGTCAACAACAATTACGTGGCAAACGGTTCCGGACCGTTCAACCAGTATTCGTGGGACACGCGCGAAGACTGGAGTGCACCGGATGGCTTTCAGGTTTTCGGGCGCTTCAGCTTTGATTGGTTCAATCTCTCGGGGAAGGGCGGTCTCGGAGACCTTGGCAGCGCTGGTTTCGGTCCGGGCACTTTGAACGGGAGTTCAATCAATCACGACTACAGCGTGGCTGCGGGCTTCGACAAACCCATCGGTACGAAGTGGCTGACCGACTTTCGTTTCGGTTGGTTCCAATACAATCCGCAAACCGCCTACTCGGACGCCGGTACCACTCCTATGACCAACTTCGGGTTCCCAGGCTTAAATATTCCCGGGCATTCGGATACCGACGGCCTCTCTGGATTCCTATTTACCAGTAACGGTGGTAATGGATTCAACGGTGCTTTGGGAAACCCTGGTGGCGGCACGTACGCCTTCGGGAATGGCTTGGATGCCGCTCGTTGCAACTGCCCATTGACTGAGAGAGAGCACCAGGTCCAGTTCGTGAATAACTGGACGCGCCTGCAAGGCAACCACACCATTAAGTTCGGCGCGGATATTCGCTATGCGACAAACTTGCGCGTACCGAGCGACCAGAGCCGCTCGGGTCTGCTCTACTTCGACCAGTTAAATACCGGCAATGGCCCCCTCTACGGATTGGGTATCGCCACTATGCTGCTGGGAGATGTCACCCAGTTCCAGCGCTTCGTCAGCACGACCAGTGATGCGATCGGTCACCAATATCGGACCTTCTTCTACGGTCAAGACTCCTGGCGCGCTAGCTCGAAGTTCACCTTCACTTATGGCGTTCGCTGGGAGATTTACACGCCAGAGTCAGTGAATGGAAAGGGCAACGGCGGCTTTGCGAACTTGTCGAATGGTTCGCTTGGCATCGCCGGTTATACGCCGATCAATTTGAACGGTAACGTCCAGAATACCTACAAAGCCTTTGCTCCACGCCTGGGCGC
Source organism: Candidatus Acidiferrales bacterium (assembly GCA_963709705.1). Classification (GTDB taxonomy): domain Bacteria; phylum Acidobacteriota; class Terriglobia; order Acidiferrales; family UBA7541; genus Acidiferrum. Next base: position 982,320 of record CAVPXU010000005.1, on the reverse strand, counting down.
TGCGTATCAGTTTGATGCCAAAACGGTGCTTCGCCTAGGTTACGGGCGCAGTTTTGACATCGGCGTCTTCGGCTCTAACTTCGGTCACGCCGTGACGCAGAACCTGCCGGTTCTTGCGGCGCAGGATATCGCGGACTCAAACATCAATTCGGCCGCGACCAACAATCGCACCGCCATTTTCAATTTGAATCAAGGTCCGCCAGCCTATAACTTCGCGGGAACCCTTGCTGATATTGGGGTCGGTACTCCTCCAGGTACGCTGCCCTTGTTGGGTCCCGACGGCACGGCAGGTACCTACATTCGTCCGACGATTCAGCGGCTGCCGACGGTCGACGAGTGGAACGCAACGCTTCAGCGTCAGCTCACTGCAACACTCAACCTGAGCATCGGTTATGTCGGCAACAAAGGCACGCACGTTTTCGCTGGGACTGGACCTTCGTATAACGTGAACCAACCTTCGGCCGGCCCCGGTACGAACTTCGTTTCATGCAGCATAACGCCCGTTCCAGTTGGCGGATGCCCCTCAGCGGATGTGAGCCTAGCTGGATTTACACCGTTTGTTCCGCTAAATAACAGGCGCCCATACTTCCTGAACGGGGTGCCTGCGTTCACATACCCTGGATCCACCTTCACTACCGCCGGCGGGGAGGTGCTGCCGACGCCCGCGTGTTGCGCGGTCGACCTCGGCAATTACTTCGGCAACGACGCCAGCAACAAATACGACGCACTGCAGATCAAGGCGGAGCAGCGCTTAAGCCACGGGCTTCAGTTCTTGGCCCACTACACCTTCTCGCACGCCTACGCCTACGATTCCACTTACTACAACATTAATCCGAAGCTGGCTTGGGGGCCCAATCCATACAATCGGAATCAAGTCGTGGTGTGGAGTGTGATCTATGATTTGCCAGTGGGCAGAGGCAAGACGTTCTTGGGGAACGCTGGTCGTGTGACGGATCTACTTCTTGGTGGTTGGCAAGCTTCCAACACCACTACATACGGCACGGGACTGCCCTTTAATCCCTCCATCAATGAGTGCGGCCTGGTCACAGACACGGGGCCGTGCCGTCCCAATGTCACCGGAAATATTTCGGTTGGCAAAAAGACGATAAACACTGGCTGCGCCACGGGCGGCGAGTGCGGCGTGTACTGGTTTACCCCCGTTCAGCCGCTCGCCTATAACCTGACTCCGGGCAATGTCGGCCAAGACTCCTGCATGTTGGCGCGGCCGGTTTCCGGACCGCTATCTCTTCCAGCCTGCGGTCAAATCGGCAACATGGGCTTCAACTCCTATTGGGGCCCACATGCCTTCTACGATGACTTCTCGATGCTGAAGAATTTCAACATCACCGAGCGCGTCAAAGCGCAATTCCGCTTCGATGCATATAATCTGTTCAACCATCCGGTCCTCGCCATACCAGGCAACAACTGTTTGGATTGCTTTGGAGCGGCGAGCGCTGGTCAGATCACCGATATCGAGGCCGATTCCGCTCCGGGCGCTCCCATCGGCATGCGGCAACTACAGTTCGGCTTTCGCGTAGTTTTCTGACTCGCAACCCAAATAGCCGGACGGGGAGCCTCACAAGGGCTCCCCGTTTGTGTTTAATGGCGAGTGGCGAGGCGTGGCAAAGTCAAAGTCATATGGACAGTACGCTGGACCGCAAAGTAGAATTGTTGGCCTCGGTCCTTTGGGACAGGCCAATGTTTCGCTCTAGTTTCAAGCCGCTTCCGCTAGCCTTTCTGCTTGTGCTCTTGTATTCACTCCTCACTGTGGCGCTACCCTCTTCAATCGCCGCTCAGAAGATGGCTTTGCACCTCGATGGCACTCCAGTTGATCCCTTCCTGGCTGCTCCGGGAAAACCGGTTGTGCTCCTTTTTATTCGCACGGACTGCCCCATTTCCAATCGATATGCCCCCTTGATCAAGAAAATGAGCGCGGAGTATCGCGCGAAAGTGGCCTTCTGGCTTGTCTATCCCAACCGGTCGATTACGGCCGAGAAAATTCGGCAATACGAGCGTGACTTTGGCTATCACTTGCCGTCCTTGCTCGATCCGCAACACGTGCTCGTCGCACAAGCCCAGGCGCAAATCACTCCGGAAGCTGCGGTTTTCGACGCCAATCATCACCTCCTGTATCACGGGCGGATCGACGATTTGTACCAGGATTTTGGCCGGGCACGCTCCTCCCCCACCACTCATGAACTCGACGACGCCATCCAAGCTGCTTTGAACGGCAGGAAACCGCCAGCCAACACCCCGGCGATCGGATGCTTCATCGCGGACCTCGAATGACCATTTCGTACCGAACGATCGGTGCATGGATGTTTGCACTAGGCTGTGCCTCGCTTGGGGCTTTCGCGAAGCGTGAGAGCGCGCCAGCTCCTCTCCCAGCGCGCAGCGAAAAGCGTGTCACCTTCAATCGCGACCTCGCTCCTATTTTTTTTCACTACTGCGCGCCGTGCCACCACCCCGGCGAAGCTGGCCCCTTTCCATTGCTCACCTACGCCAATGCCAAGTCTCATGCCCGCCAGATCGCGGCATTGACCGCCAAGCGCTTCATGCCACCGTGGCTACCCGAACCACAGAAACTGAAATTCGCTGACGAGCTTCGCTTATCCGATGAACAAATCGCTCTCATACAAAAATGGGTGGACCAGGGAGCGGCCGAAGGCGCGCCAGCCGACCTTCCCCCGACGCCCCAATTTGTGCCTGGCTGGCAAATCGGCCGCCCCGACAAAATCGTTGAAGCCGAAAAACCATACGTTCTTCCGGCAAGCGGCTCGGACATGTATTGGAACTTCATTTTTCGAGCACCCGTCGACCGCACCCGCTGGCTGAGAGCCATTGAGATCCGCCCCGGAGACAAGCGTGTCGTTCACCACGCCAACATTCTCGTGGATCGTAATCAATCGGCTCGCGCCGAAGAGGCGGTTCCGGGCGCCGGTTTTGCCGGGATGGAACTCAAAATCGAATCGGAGACTTTCGATCCTGACAGCCACTTCCTATTCTGGAAGCCAGGCACAGTCATACATCCGGAACCAAAGGGCATGGCTTTGCGTCTGGATAAAGATACGGACCTGGTTCTAAATGTGCACTTGCAGCCTTCGGGAAAGCCAGAAAAGATCCAGCCGAGCCTAGGCCTTTACTTCACCGACCATCCCGCGACCCTGTTCCCTTTGCTGTTGCAAATGGAAAACGACCGGCAACTGGACATTCCGCCTGGCGCGAAACAGTTTCTGGTTACCGACGAATTCACGATTCCGGTCGACGTCGATCTGCTGGCGATTTATCCCCATGCTCACTACCTGGGAAAAGACCTGCAAGCGATTGCCACTTTGCCAGATGGTTCCTCGAAAACGCTGATTCACATACCGCGATGGGATTTGAATTGGCAGGCGGTTTACCGCTATGCGGAGCCGGTGGTGTTGCCCAAAGGCACGACCATCGCCATGCGCTACACCTATGACAACTCCACCGAAAATATCGCCAACCCGAATCATCCTCCGCGCCTCGTTGTGGCTGGCAACCGGTCGACCGATGAAATGGCGCACCTGTGGTTGCAAGTTTTGCCGCATGCCTCTTCGGATCCGAACGTCGATCCGCGCATGTTCATAGAGGAAGCCATGGCCCGGCACAACATCCAGAAAAATCCGGACGATTTTGAAGCCCACTATAACCTCGCGGCCATGCTGCAAGCCCGCGGCGCGCGAGACGAAGCCATGCAGCAGTTCCAGATCGCCGTGCGCCTTCGTCCGCAAGATCCCACTGCCAACAATGCTTTAGGTGCGTCTCTTCTGGCTGCTGGCCGAGCCGGTGAGGCCATTCCATTCTTCCAAGCTGCACTTCGGTTTCAGCCCGACAATTTTGATGCGCACTACAATTTGGCGAACGTTTTTGTCTCGCAGAGCAGATTTTCCGAAGCCGTGGAACAGTATCGCGCCGCCACGCGTTTGCGCCCGGACGACGCCAACGCGGAGGCCAACCTCGGCAGTGCTTTGGCCGTAACTGGCTACATCTCTGAGGCGAAACTGCATTTCGAGCGTGCTCTGCGCCTCAATCCCGAAAATCAGCTTGCTAGAGAGAACCTGCAGCAAATCAGCGGTGATGAGCGTGGACAACCGTAGTGGAAATTTGAGGTCCAGGTCCGGTGTGCACAGACCTTGCGACACCGAGCGCCCAAGTGAGCGCAGGATTGCAGATCCTGCCATGAATTGCTCGACAACAAACTTGGGCGTCCTCGATGCCAACCAAGGCCGCACCGCGGAAGCCATTAAGCTATAGCAGGCGACGTTCGATCGCGCCTCGGGAAGGAGCGGAATCGCGTTGAATCTGGCCCGCCTGTTCTGTCAGACGGAACAATTTGATGCCGCGCGTGATTCTGTGCTTTGCGTGCTACGCTTTAATCCTGATCTTGGACCTGCTAAAACGTTGCTTGGGGATTTGAACGCCAAGCCTACCCGGTGTAGCCCATGAATGAATTCTTCTCTACCGCCGTAGCAATCCGGAGGATCCGTTTATGCAAATGCGGTTGACAACAATTGCGGCATTGCTGTTCCAGCTCGTTCTCTGGTCAGCCGTAGCGAATCTGCCCCAAACCCAACAGCAAGAGGCTACGCCTTCCACCTCACCGTTTGCCGATGTGGACCGATTGTTGCAACTCGGGAAGTTCGCTGAAGCGATTACTCAACTCGAGGCGATGCAGAATCAAACGCCGCCTCCAAAAGGTCTGGCCCGGGAATTGGGAGTCGCCTATTACAAAAAGAACGATTTCGCGAACGCTATTCCGAATCTACAAAAAGCTCTGAAAGAGAACCCAGATGACGGAGAGGCCACTCAGTTGACGGGGCTTTCTTTGTATCTAGCAGGGAAGTCCGCTGAAGCGATTCCGTATCTCGAAAAGGTGCAAACCTGGTATCCGCGGGCAAATGTGGACGCCTCCTATATTTTAGGTGTCGCGTACATCCAGACTAAACAATATGCCCAAGCAAGGGCAGCCTTCGCGAAGATGTACGGCGTGCCGGCCGATTCTCCAGCGGCTTATCTATTTTGTGCGCGCATCCTTCTGCGATTGGACTTTGGGCCTGTCGCGGAAGACTACGCGCTGAAAGCCATCTCTCTAGACCCGAAACTGCCTCTGGCGCACTATCTCCTCGGTGAACTCTATCTATACCAATCAAAAATAGATCTGGCCATCAGCCACCTCGAACAGGAAGTGAACATCAATCCTGCTTATGCCAACGCCTATTACAAACTGGCGGATGCCTATACGCGAGTGCAGAGGTTTGATGATGCGGAAAGGATGCTGGAACGTTCCATCTGGCTGGATGCAAACTCTAGCGGTCCATATATCTTGATGGGAAAAGTTCTGGAGAAAAAAGGGGAGGCAGAATTAGCGGTCCGCGCTCTTCAACGCGCCATCAGTATGGATCCCGGCAACGCCATGGCGCACCAACTGTTGGGTCTGGCGTATCGTACGCTAGGACAGACAGCCGACGCGGAGCGCGAGTTAAAACAGGCGGACGAATTGACCCGCAATCCAACCAAACCCTGAGGTTCTGTTCCTTGGGGAATTCAGTGAATGCGCTCGAGTTCCCTGCGCTTTGCCGGGGGAAGTTCGGCAAGAAAATCCAGGTAAGCCGCGTTGGTCCAACCAAAGCCGACAACATTGATCTGGTAGCCAATCGTAACCGCCGCGTCGGTCGAGCGCGTTACGGCATTGTACTTTTCCACGATGTAACCTTGCTTCTCGTAATTTTGCGCAACTGTGCCGGCGAATTCGAATGACACGCGATTCGCATCTTCCGCGAAACCATATTCGCGCAACCCGTCCACTAAGATCATTTGCGTGGGTGCCCAGGCATAGGGAAAATCCCATTGAGCCCCGGTTTCGTAAGGACTCATGGCTGCGCCACCGGGCCGTTCGAAGACTTTCAGGTTCGCCTCCACCGCGCTGGCTTGCTGCGGCGTAGCCAGTCCAACCCACAGCGGATAAAAAGTAGTCAGATATTCGTAGGTGGAACGCTTGTGGCGCATGAAATCATAATCGAAGAATTCACCTTTTGTTTCGTCCCAAAGATATTTGTTCATCGCGGTCCGCCGCGCGTCGGCCTGTTGCCGCCAGGATTCGGCGTCGGCCTTGCGTCCCAGAATGTCGCTCATTTTCGCCAGGTCCAGTTCCGTTTTGTATAGCAGGCTGTTCAAGCAGACCGCGGCGTAATGATGCGTATCTGCACCAAACGGTCCGAAGCGGAAGGAAATATCAAACCCGGACTCGCGCATGGCCCGATCCCCTTTATAAAAATCGCGGCTCAGCGACAGTTCGCGTATCTGATCGCATTCCATATGCCCCATACCCTGCGGCTCATCGCACAGTCGCAGCGTATAGGTCATCCCGGGGCCCAGTTCCTTGGTCTGACCGGGTAGCCGCTCGTCCACTCGGCCCGCAACCTGGTCCGGATGATTCAAGAAATATTCCACCACCTGCCGGTAATGATCTACTTCGTCTTTCAGGCTTTCCGGCGCAGGCCCTTCCCCAAAATCGAAATAGCGCGATAGCCCCGTGTCACCGGCAAGCAACTCTGGCCGCAGCCACATCTGGTGATCGCGCGTGGCATACCCATAAGCTCGCTCGAGCCATGCGCGATCCTCGTGGCCTTTTTCTTTCTCCGCGTTATAAACCGAAAAAATCATGGAGCTCAGGAACGGCTGCTGGGAACGGCTCAGATAATACGTGCGGTTGGCGTTCAGCACGCTGCCGTAATGTTCAATTTCGAAAAAGAAATTGTCCACGATGTCGCGTGCAAGATCGATCCGGCCGTCTCGCAACAAGCCGCGAATGATGAAATAACTGTCCCATCCATACATTTCATTGAAGCGGCCCCCGGGGACAACATAGCGTTCCGGCAGATACAACAAGCCCTGGGGTTGGAAGGAATTTGTGTCGATGTCTCCCGCCTTTGTGATCACTTTGGGCAACGCGCGAATTTCCACGCCGCAGCGCTTTTCAAGTTCGCGCATGTCCGCGGTCACGGCAAAATCTGCAGGAATATAAAGGACTGACTTGGAAGTAACTTTTGGATCGACCACTGTGGCGCAGTCGGTCATCGACCGCGTTAAGCTGTCCCAGCCCTTGGCGATGTAATCGGTGATTGGCGGTGGAGCGGCGGCAGGAGCAGTTTGTCCTGCGCTAACACCCGGCGGCAAGCACACTGCGGCCGCGCAGAAAAAGAATGCGGCCAGTCGCTTACAAAATAACCGCGGCATGATTTTCTCCGGGGCGATATCAGGACGATCACGGACGAGTCAACCCATTGACTATATAAGGTTTATGCGCTGTTTGCACGTTCGGGATTTGACCGCTGTTTGATTGTTCAGTCTGCGGATTTGCGCCCCAAAGCAGCTCTATAAAGGATTGAGCGAATCGTAATGAAGGTGGAAAATCGGCGCTTTAAACCAGTCTACTCGGTCCGCAAAGTTTGCGCTGGATCGGTCGCCGCCGCCTTCCGTGCCGGGATCATCCCCGCCAGCGACGATGCCATCCCCAGCGACAAAATCGCCATCACCATCACCGCGGCATTCACACTCTTGATCTCATAAAGCTGCGACTCCACAAACTTCACGCAGAGTAGCGCCACTGGAACGCCAATCGCCAGCCCAATCGCTGTCTGGCTCATCGCGTCGCGCATCACCATCGTTATCACGCTGCCGGGTTGCACCCCCAGCGCCATGCGTATGCCGATCTCGGAAGTCCGCCGGGCCACCGTGTATGCGGTCACGCCGTATAGTCCAATCGTTGCGAGTACCAGCGCCAGTCCACCAAACAACGCCGTCAACCGCGCCACCATGCGGTCATCGTTAAAGCTGTCTGCAATCTGCTGATCGAATGTCTGAAATTTCACCACCGCCAGGTTTGGATTAATCTCCGCCAGCGTGTTGCGTGCCAGTTCTTCCATATTGTTCACTGGCGCCTGCGTTTCCACCACGATCGCGCCCGCGTACAGCGAAGTATCTTCCTCGATCGGCCTCGTATCGCGCGCCAGGCGTTGCAGCATCGGCAGGAAATACATTTTGTGGTCCTTCCAGCGCACCGTCGTATAAGTCGTATCCTGAACAACTCCGACGATCTCATAATCCCCGCTCGACTCCGGTCCCGGATCGCCGAACCTCCTCCCAATCGGGTTGCCACCTTTCGGGAACATGCCTTTCACGAACGTCTCGTTCACCACCGCGACGGTCGGCGCCGTAGTTGTGTCCTGCACGCTGATTCCACGTCCCATCACAACGCGTGTTCCGACCGAGCCAAAATAATCCGCATTTGCTCTCACGATCGAAGCTTGATCCGTATGCGCTTCCCCTTGCACCTGCACCGCGGTGCCCCAGTTGTTGTCCTCCAACGGTGTGTATGAACTGATGCCGACACTCTTCACACCGGGTAGCGTGTGAAATCGCTGCTCCAACATTCGGTACAGCGCCTCAAGTTGCGGCTGCGTGTAGCCTGCCGCTTGTGGATTAATGTGTATGATGTACCGGTTCTTTGAATCCAGTTTCAGATCCGAGCCTTCAAGTTTGCCCAGGCTCTGCGAAAATAACCCCGCGGCCACCAGCAATACCAGTGACAGCGCCGCCTGCAGTACCACCAATCCTCGCTGCAGCAGCGGAGCTCCCATCGTCGTTCCGCGCGAGCCGCTGCGCAACGCATCGGCCGGATCCGTCTTCGCTGCGATCCAAGCCGGGGCCACACCAAATAAAACTCCTGTCAGCAGAGAAAGGCTGAAAGCAAATCCAAGCACTGCAAGAGATGGCCGCGCGTCTATTGGAACTCCCTTAGCTCCGGGAAAAACCAGTCCCAGCAGTAGCTGCGTTCCCCCATACGCCACCGCCAATCCCACAATTCCGCCCAGTCCCGCCAAAACAACGCTTTCCGTCAGCAATTGACGAACGATCCTGCCCCGCGCCGCCCCTAGCGCTGTTCGCACGGACATTTCCACTTTCCTTCGCATCCCCCGTACCAGCAGCAGATTCGCAATATTTGCGCACGCGATCAGCAGCACCAGTCCAGAAGCGCACATTAAAAGTTTCAGATTTGACGCGTACTGCTCTCGCAAGTCCTGAATCCCCGCGCCGCCTGGCGTCAACGTGACATGCACCCGGTCCAACAGTTTCTTGCTTGTTTCATCGGAGAAGGACTTCGTCTGAGCCAACAACTGCTTCACCATTGCGCTTATTTTTGCCTGCAGCGTGGCTACGTTTACGCCAGGCTTCACACGGCCAATCATGTACAACCAGTCCACGTTCGAATCATGAACGTAAGGCACGTTCGCCAAAGTTGCCATCGATTCAATCGGCAAATAAAAGTCCGGAGGAGTGCTGGCCAGCCGGTCCCCGTAAAATCCCGCCGGCGCGATTCCCGCAATCGTCACTGCTTTCGTATTGATCCAGAATGTGCTCCCTATCACCGAAGAATCGCCGCGATAGTTGCGCTTCCACATCTCGTAGCTCATCACCGCAACGATCGGCGCGCCCTTTATGGCGTCTTCGTCAGTGAAAAGTCGTCCCGCCTCTGGCCGCAAGCCAAACGTGCGGAAATAATTCCCAGACACGAATTCGCCCATCACCGATCGCGCGCTCTCCGCCGTTCTGTCCCGCCGCGCGATCACCGGGCGGAATCCAAAGCCCGCCTGCATTGCCGCCAGATCTTCGAACTCCGGCACATTCTTTCGCAACTGTTCGTAGGTCTCAGTGGAAAACAATGCATAGTCGCCGTTGTCGGCTGCGCCCGAATTCACGCAGCAATCATTGTTGTCTCCAATTCGCACCAGCGTTTTCGGATCGGTCACTGGCAGATTCTTCAGCATCACTGCATTCACCAGCGTGAAGATCGCCGCGTTCGCACCAATTCCCAGCGCGAGCGTCAGCACCGCTGTTGCCGTGAAGCCCGGCGTCTTCCGCAATTGCCGCAACGCATATCGCACGTCTTGTACGATCTCTTCCAGCCGGACCCAGCCCCACGCGTCCCATGCGTGTTCCTTTACCTGTGTCCCGTTTCCAAACGTTCTCATCGCAGCCCTCCGAGCCTCCAACGGGCCCATCCCCGCCGCAAGGTTTTCTGCAATTTGCTGGTCCAGGTGAAACTGGATCTCGTCGTCCAGCGCCTTCACAAAACGGTGACGTTGGAACAACGTCTGCAAGCGCATCCATACTCTTCGCGTCCACACCATGGCTCGCCTCCTACGACCTTTGCACCACAAGATCGATTGCCGCGGACAACCGGTCCCAATTTGCCGTCTCCTTCTCCAATTGCACGCGTCCGGCCGCGGTCAACGAATAAAATTTCGCTTCCCGCCCCGTTTCGGTTTCGCCGCGTTTGCCCTTGATCCACCCCTTCTGTTCCAGCCGGTGTAAAGCGGGATAGAGCGATCCTTGCTGCACTTGCAATACCTCTCGCGATATTTGCTGAATCCTTTTCGCGATTGCCCACCCGTGTTTCGGCTCCAGCGCAATCGTCTTCAGGATCAGTAAATCCAGCGTTCCCTGCACCAAATCGTTTGGTTTTCCCATACTATGATTATCTACAGTACTTATTGTCGATAGTCAAGGTATCGCTTTCTTTGTTCACCCCGCCGGAGCAGTTTTGGTCTGGGGGAGAGAAGGGGTTCCTGCTACGAAGAGCGTGAATTGACGCGAGAAGAGAAATACTCTAGCCTTCGTGGGGCGTTGCAGGAAAAAGAGTTGCCTGACGTTTTCTGTAGCGCGGCAGGTTTCTTTGTTGTGAATGGACGCTCTGCAGAAAACGAGGTCCCCTTGCATCCCTTGCGTCAGTTTCTGAGCATCTGCCTTTTCGGCACACTGACTTTTGCGCTTCTTTCCTCACTATGCGCCCAACAGGTTGCCGCGCCTGCACTCGCTCTCAAACCTCCCCTGGGATGGAATAGCTGGGATGGCTACGGAACAACGATCAATGAAGCGCAGGTAAAATCCAATGCCGAATGGTTCTCTAAAAACCTGAAGCCATTCGGGTGGCAGTATATCGTCGTTGATATGGAATGGTTTGTCACGAATCCCACGCCCGAAGGAAATTCAAAGTCTTCGTTATACAGCATGGATTCCAACGGCCGCTATGTCCCAGCCGTAAATCGATTCCCATCGTCGGAAGGTGGGGCAGGATTCAAACCCCTGGGTGATTATGTCCATTCCTTGGGATTGAAATTTGGCATACATATTCTGAGAGGGATTCCTAAGAAAGCTGTGGAAGCAAATCTGCGAATTGCCGGTTCTTCCTATACAGCAAGCGATGCAGCGGATGTGACGGAAACCTGCCCGTGGAATCCAGACAATTATGGAATCGACGCCACGAAACCCGGAGCCCAAGCGTATTACGATTCCATCGCGGCGCTCTATGCAAGCTGGGGAGTGGATCTGATAAAGGTGGATTGCATCAGCAGCCATCCCTATCGCGGTGAAGAAATTCGAATGTTGAGCACCGCGCTTGCGAAGACCGGCCGCCCCATCCTTCTGAGCCTTTCGCCGGGCCCGGCTCCGATCGAAAAAACCGAAGAGATGAGGAAGTATGCGCAGATGTGGCGCATCTCCGACGATATTTGGGATTTGTGGCACAGCGATGTGGCGTATCCGCAAGGGCTCGGCGATCAGTTCGCGAATGTGCTGAAATGGGCGGGTAAGTCGCAGCCTGGACATTGGCCCGATGCAGATATGTTGCCGCTTGGGTATTTAGGGCCCGCTCCCGGTTGGGGCAAAGCCAGGCAGACGCGGCTGTCTCACGATGAGCAACGCACTCTCGTAACTTTATGGTCGATTTTTCCTTCGCCTCTGATGGTCGGTGGCGAACTTCCTTCTGCGGATGCGTGGACGAAATCTTTGTTGACGAATCCGGAAGTGCTGCTGGTGGATCAGCAGTCCACGGAAAATCACCCTGCGATCGCGAACGATTCAATTGTTGTCTGGACTGCGAGGTCGCCATCGAACGAAGCGTTCTATGTTGCTGCGTTTAACCGGAGCGAATCGTCTCAGACACTGCGGTATTCTTGGGTAGATTTCGGCTTGCCTGCCAAGGAATATTTGCAACGGGATTTGTGGGAACGAAAGGATCTGAACGCGACGCCAACGTTCTCGATTGTTCTTGCTCCCCATGCATGCGTTTTATACAAACTCACGCCGTCTGGGAAATCACGCTAGCGGAAAAAACATGAAGGCTCTGATCATCAGAAAGCCGGGAGAGGCTGCAATCGAGGAGGTTGCAGAGCCGCAACTGGACCCAAAGGACGTTTTGTTACGCGTGCGGATGGTGGGATTGTGCGGAAGCGATTTGAATTCCTTTCTCGGCCGTAATCCCATGGTTCGGTTTCCTCGCATCCCCGGGCACGAAATTGCCGCCACGATTGTAGAAGGGAATTGTTCGTCGTCCGGACTTGCTCCTGGTACGGCCGTCACGATATCTCCCTACACGAACTGTGGAAAATGCGCTTCCTGCCTTCGAGGAAGGCCTAACGCGTGCGCGTGCAACGAAACTCTGGGCGTGCAGCGCGATGGGGCGCTGACGGAATACATCACCATGCCGCCCGAAAAACTTTACGCGGCGGCCCTCACGATCAAGGAGCTTTGTTTGGTCGAGCCCCTGACGGTTGGTTTTCACGCTGTTTCGAGAGGTCGTGTTGATTCGACTGACACCGTTGCCGTTATCGGTTGCGGAGGCGTGGGTCTTGGCGCGATTGTGGCTTCGCGATATACGGGAGCGACAACGATTGCGATCGATGTGGATGACCAAAAGCTTGAGATAGCCAGAAAAGCGGGCGCAGCCCACATCTTGAATTCAAGCAAAGTCCAGCTTCACCAGCGATTGCTGGATCTTACTGACGGTAGAGGTCCCGATGTGATCATCGAAGCAGTGGGCCATCCCCAAACTTTCCGCGCGGCGGTCGAAGAAGTGGCCTTCACCGGACGCGTCGTTTACATTGGCTACGTCAAGGAGCCAGTGGCTTATGAAACCAAGCTCTTCGTCCAGAAAGAACTCGATATTCTTGGTTCGCGAAATGCCGTGCCTGCGGATTTTCGGAAGGTGATCAAGATGCTCGAGAAAAAACTATTTCCTGTCGAAGATGCGGTTGGCTCGATCGTTTCCCTCGAAGAGGCCCCCGGTATCCTGGAGATCTGGAGCAAGAATCCGCCGAAGTTTACCAAAATCATGGTGCAAGTCGACTAATCGCAATCTTCGCGCATAACAGTTCCACCTTCGAAAGAGGATTCGACGATGACAACGGGCCAATCGGGAAGCACGCTCACAGGAAGTGGATCATCAGCACGCCATGCGTTGTTCCCGGCCGGCCACATTATTCCTTTCCTCTTGGTTACTGCGCTTTTTTTTCTCTGGGGCGTGCCCAATAACTTAAACGATGTGCTCATTCGGCACTTCATGAAGTCCTTCGCGATCTCCCGCTTTCAGGCGGGATTGGTGCAATCTGCTTTCTATCTGGGATATTTCCTCTTGGCCATTCCCGCCGCTCTGATGATGAAGAGAGTGGGATACAAGGGCGGAATCATCGTGGGCTTACTTCTTTTTGCGACGGGTGCGTTTTTGTTTTGGCCCGCTGCTTTGGCGGGCAGCTATGCTTTCTTCCTGTTTGCCCTCTTTGTGATTGCCAGCGGACTGTCTTTTCTTGAGACCGCGTCCAATCCGTTTATCGCGCAGCTCGGGGATCCGGACAGTTCGGAGCGCCGGCTGAATTTCTCGCAAGCCTTTAATCCGCTTGGCGCGATTACCGGCGCACTGATCGGGACGATATTTATTTTTTCCGGGGTCGAGCTGACACCGCAACAAATTGCAGAACGCCAGGAGCTGCATACCTACAACGCCTACCTGCGATTTGAGACCTTGCGTGTGGTGCGTCCCTATCTGGTGATTGGTGTTGTGGCCGTAATCTGGGCTCTTCTTATCCTTCGAACAAAGTTCCCGGAGATCCCAAGCGAAAGTGAATCTGACTCCCACTCCGGCAAAGACGGCAGTTTTCTTCAGCTCTTCAAGGAAAGACATTTTATTTTCGCCGTGGTTGCGCAGTTCTTCTACGTGGGAGCACAGGTCGGCACCTGGAGCTACTTCATTTCTTATGTTCAGGAGTATGCGCACCAACCGGAAAAGACCGCTGGCTATTTTCTTACCGGCACGTTGGCTGCATTTGGCGTGGGCCGTTTTGTTTCCGCCTATCTGATGCGCTTTCTTTCCCCCAGTCATTTGATGGGCGCCTATGCCATCGCCAATATTGTCCTGGTGTCCATCGGCGTGTTCAGCCCCGGCTGGATCGGCGTATGGTGTATTTTTCTTACCAGTTTTTTCATGTCGCTTATGTTCCCAACGATATTTGCTCTCGGGCTGAAAGGTCTCGGCCCGAACACGAAGATTGGCGGGTCATTTTTGGTGATGGCGATTGTTGGTGGCGCGGTTCTCACCCCGATCATGGGCCTGATCTCGGAAAAGTCGCATAGCCTGGCTTGGGCATACTCGATTCCCCTGATTGCATATGTCTATATCTGTGCATATTCATTTTTGGGTGCTCGACGCGAAGAGTTCGTGCCTGGCCTTGCCGAGAATGCTGGATCGATATCTTCCTAAGTCACCCGGCGATCGATGCCCAATGGAACTCGATTTCTGTGAGGCGCAAAAGGAGAAACGCCAATGAAGAAACGCCGGCCGCGGACCTCGTTATTTCTTGCCGGGCTCGGACTTTTTCTCTTGCCGTCGCTTTCCACGTTTGCTCAAGTTCCATCATCCAACACGAAGCCAACCGCATCGCAATCCGCCGAGCAAATCGACCAAGTCTGGCGGAAAGCAAATGCAAAGTTTGATCCTGAACGTAATGCCTTGTTGGCCGAAGTGGACCGGATCGCGAGTGCAGGACCTTACCGTGCCGACTGGGAATCTCTGCGCAACTATGAGACTCCCGATTGGTTCAAAGACGCCAAGTTTGGTCTCTTTATCCACTGGGGAGTCTATTCCGTCCCGGCATTCGGAAGCGAATGGTATCCGCGCCTGATGTATCAGGAAGGGTCGGAAGAGTACAAACATGAGGTTGCGACGCATGGCCCGCTCTCTAAGTTCGGCTATAAGGATTTTATTCCGCAATTTACTGCCGAACATTTTGACGCCGAACAGTGGGCCAGTTTATTCGAGGAGTCCGGCGCAAAATATGTTGTGCCCGTCTTCGAACACCACGATGGGTTCGCCATGTACGACAGCGGACTCTCCGATTGGACTGCGGTGAAAATGGGCCCGCACCGGGACGTTTATGAGCAGCTAGCCAAAGCGCTGCGAGCGAAAGGTCTGCGTCTGGGTGCTTCGTCGCATCGGATCGAACATGACTTTTTCATGGACGGAGGCCGCAAGCTGGACTCGGACGTCAACGATCCGCAGTATGCGGCATTTTACGGGCCTGCCCATGCGTGGTTGGAAAGCAAGACGACTCTGCTTGAGGATTGGACTTACCTGAGCAACGAATATCTGGACGATTGGCTGGCGCGCGATGCGGAAATTGTGGAGAAGTACAATCCGGACATTATGTATTTCGATTGGTGGATTGGACAACCGAACGCCCGCAAGTACGTCGCGAAATTCGCTGCATTTTACTACAACCGTGCTGCGAGCCAGAGCAAAGTGCCAGTCATCAATTACAAGCTCAGCGCGATGGAAGAGCATTCCGCGGTTCTGGATATTGAACGCGGCCAGCTTGCTGGCATCCGTCACCTCTACTGGCAGACGGATACGTCCATCAGCGTCAAATCATGGGGCTACATCATAAACGACACTTACAAGCCGGCGGAGACGATCGTTCATCAGCTCATCGACATTGTGAGCAAGAATGGAAATTTGCTGGTGAACATTGGGCCGCGCTCCGATGGCACCATCCCCGAGCAGGTGCAAACCACACTGCGAGACATTGGTTCCTGGCTGAAAGTGAACGGAGAAGCAATCTACGGCACGCGTCCTTGGATCAAGTTCGGGGAAGGACCTACCGAAATCGTGCAAGGCCCTTTCCACGATACAGACGTCAAGCCTTTCACTCCGCAGGATTTTCGCTTCACGACCAAAGGAAATTCGCTTTACGCCATTGAACTGGCATGGCCTGACTTGAGAGAAACGGTGATCCACTCGTTTGATCAAGCTGGGCTTGGAACTTTTGAAATCGGGTCCGTTTCCTTACTTGGCTACGACGGCAAGCTCTCCTACGAGCAAAAGTCCGACGGCATACACATTCACCTGCCCGCCCAACCGCCAGGCAAATATGCCTATTGTTTTAAGGTTGACCTGAAGCAGATCCACTGATGGACGAATAAAAATATAAGTGGCGCGCCCATGGAGATTCGAACTCCCCACCCTCTGCTTATAGCAGAAGCTAGAGCGTCAAAATCTCGGAAGCCATCCCCAAGTTTTGCTAAAATCGGATTGCGACCCCGTAGCTCAATGGATAGAGCATCAGCCTTCTAAGCTGAATGTTGTCGGTTCGAGCCCGACCGGGGTCGCCAGATTGTGGCCCACCCATCAGTCAACAGGGAACCCCAAAATAAGAGACGACTGTTCTGCTTTTTAGCGGACTTGGGGGCAATCGGTTTGAGAGAACAGAGGAATGATTTTTGGTCCATCTTCGCCGGCCAACGACCGGGATTTTAATTTGCCTGTCTCCGCAAGGCCAAATACCATAGAAGTGACAAATTTCATATTTCGGGATTCTTGGTATGGCCAAAAAGCCCTTTATTCTTGCATTGGATGACGATCCCGCTGTCCTCCGCGCCGTGGAAAGGGACCTGAAGTCCAAATTCTCCGCTGACTACCGGATCCTCGCGGTAGACGCTCCCGATAAAGCCATGGAGTTTGTGCAGCAGCTCACCACTCGCGGGGATCGTATCGCGCTGTTCCTGGTCGACCAGCGCATGCCGCGCGTCAGCGGCACGGAATTTCTTATGAACGCCCTCGCCCTGCAGCCCGATGCCCGCCGTGTTCTGCTGACCGCCTATGCGGATTCCAGTGCTGCGATCGACGCCATCAATAAAGTTCGGCTGAATCATTATCTGATGAAGCCATGGGAGCCACCGGAGCAAAACCTTTACCCCATCCTTTCGGATTTGCTTGAGGACTGGAACGCCACCAGTCGCGAATCCTTTGAAGGCATTTATGTTGTCGGCACCCGCTGGTCTCCGAGCACTCACGAGCTCAAGGATTTCCTGGCCAAGAGCCAGATTCCTTACCGCTGGATCGAACCGGGCTCGACTTCCGATCCGCGCATCACCGCTGCGGTCGGCGACTCTCCCGAAGGTCTGCCGGTTTTAATTTTTGCCGATGGCTCCATTCTGCAGAAACCCACACTTCCGGATGTGGCGGCGAAGCTCGGGCTTACCACCGCGCCGACCCGCGATTTTTACGACGTCATTATTATTGGCGCCGGCCCCGCAGGCCTGGCCTGTGCACTTTATTGCAGCACCGAGGGCCTTCGCACCATTCTTGTTGAACGCGAAGCTGCCGGCGGCCAGGCGGGGCTCAGTTCGCGCATCGAGAATTATCTAGGTTTTCCTGCGGGCCTCAGCGGCGCGGATTTAGCGCGACGTGGCGTGTCTCAAGTGAAGCGATTCGGCACCGAAGTCCTTGCACCGGTTCAGGCGGAATCGCTTGCGGTTCAAGGTGAATACCGAGTCGTCAAACTTTCCAGCGGCCAGGAGTTGGTGGGCCACAGCGTGGTCATCGCTTCCGGCGTGCAATGGCGGCGCCTGGATATACAAGGGATGGATCGCCTCACGGGCGCCGGGGTTTACTATGGCGCTGCGAACACGGAAGCTTCGTCGTGCAAGGGCGAGGACGTTTACATAGTCGGCGGAGCGAATTCCGCGGGTCAGGCGGCAGTTCACTTTTCGCAATACGCGCGCTCGGTAACCATGTTGGTGCGAGCCGAATCGTTGTCGCGCTCCATGTCTCACTACCTGGTGGAGCGCATCCAAACGATGCCCACGATCAAGATTGAGCCGCACACGGAAGTGCTTGAGGTTCACGGCGAAGACCGTCTGAGCGGTCTCACCATCCGCCATCACGATACGAAGACAACCGAGCAACGCGAAGCCGGAGCACTGTTCATCTTCATCGGCGCCGAGCCGAGAACCGATTGGCTCGAAGGCACCGTTTGCCGCGATGGTAAGGGCTTTATTCTCACAGGAGCAAGTCTCCTGCACGATGGCAAGCGTCCCCCAGGCTGGACACTTGATCGCGATCCCGCCTTGTTGGAAACGAATGTACCCGGCGTGTTCGCTGTTGGCGACGTGAGAAATGGCGCCGTGCGGCGCGTTGCCAACAGTGTCGGCGAAGGCTCTATCGTCTTATACTTCGTCAAACAGTATCTGGCGAACCGCTAGGGAGGTCCGCACGTGCCCGTTCCTTTAGAACCCCTGAGCGCCGAGCAACTAGCGCAGATCCCGCTGTTCGCCGACGATGATCGCGCTGCGCTGGAATGGCTAGCCGGCCATTTCCAGATCCTCTCGTACGAATCTGGCGAAACTATCGTTCAAGAAGGCTCCCCGGCCAAAGACTTCGCCGTTGTTCTCGCAGGAGAGCTTCACTACCGCAGATCGAACGATCCTTACGCTCCCGTCTTCGTCCGTACCGCGGGCCAACCCACAGGGGTGCTTCCATTTTCACGCATGAAAGTTGCTGGTGGCCGCGGTGCAGCGGTTGGACCCACTCGCCTCGCTGTCATGCCTGCCACGGAATTACGCGAACTCGTCTATCGCGCTCCCAATCTCGCGCAAAAACTTGTAGGAGAGATGACGGACCGCACCCGCGAAACCGCGCGTAACGAAGAACGCACCGCCAAAATGTTGGCGCTAGGAAAGCTTTCCGCGGGCCTGGCTCATGAGCTAAACAATCCCGCCTCGGCTGTCTTGCGTTCTGCCACGCTGATGCGCGAAGCGCAGAATAGCCGCCGTCGCGAAGCTATCGCCCTGCGCAGCGAGGTGATTCCTCCAGAAGCGCAAGTGCTGATGGCCAAACTAAGCGACACCATCGCCGAGTGCGGTGCGGGTACCAATAAACTCGACGCCCTACAACGTGCTGATCTGGAGTCCGATCTTGCCGACTGGCTGCTGCAGCGAAACTTGCCCGACGATATTGCGGGCGATCTGGTCGACGCCGGAATTCACATCGACGATCTGGACCCGCTCGTGAAGCTTCTGACTCCGGAACATTCCCGTCACGGCCTGCGCATCCTTGTTTACGATCATCAGATTCTCTGCCTCACCCGTGAAATCGAAGAAGCCTCTCACCGCATCTCCGATCTTGTTCAGGCGGTCAAGTCTTACTCGTACATGGACAAAACTCCAATCAGCGAAGTGGATGTCGAGTATGGAATTGACGTCACGCTACGCATGTTTCAGCACCAACTGAAGCATGGCTTCGAAGTGAAACGCGAATTCGGCGGCAATCTGCCAAAAATTCCGGCCAACGGCAGCGAATTGAACCAGATCTGGACCAACGTGATCGACAACGCCATCGGCGCGATGAATTCGCAGCCGAACGGAGGGAAAACGCTTACGGTTCGCACTGTTCTGGAGCCGGAAGATGTGCTCGTCGAATTCATCGACAATGGTCCCGGCATTCCTCCGGAAATTCGTGGCAAGATTTTCGAGCCATTCTTCACCACCAAGCCCGTGGGGGAGGGAACCGGCCTCGGCCTCGATATCGTCGAACGCATCGTCCGGAATCATCAAGGCAACATCCATATAAACTCACGACCCGGACACACCGCGTTTCAAATCCGGCTTCCCCTCACTCGCCTCCCGTCCGGTTCTAAAGATTAGATCGTCTGAAGCATCCGGCCATGTTGGAAAAGCTTCTGCAGGCTTTTCAAATTTAATAACAGTAGAATGTGTTTTACGGTTCGTTTGTCGATTCACCTTTTTAGATTGAGAGCTCATGCCCGTAAAGCGAACGTGGATGTTTTCGTCCCTCGTGATTCTTGGCATCTTGGTCCGTCTCGGATTTGTGTTGGCTGCGGATGCTAAACAATTCACTTTTCATAGCGGGGGTAGCGACGCTCCTGCTTACGTTTTACTGGCAGAAAATCTGATCTCGCATCAAGGCTTTTCTTATGGAGGCCAGCCTTCCGCGTTCCGGCCGCCCGGGTATCCCCTTATCCTTGCTGCGTTCATGAAATTGTTTGGCCAAAACTATATAAGTGCGATGCGCTGGCTGCAGTTTTTCGCGGGGCTCCTCACTGTGGGCATTTGTGGCCTGCTTTCGCGTCGCATTTGCGGCACAAAGGCAGCGCAAGCAAGCGTCGTTTTTGGACTTTTCTTGCCGACGCTGATCTTTTCTACCGATCAACTCCTCACGGAATGTTTGTCCGCTCTCTTGACGGCTCTGTTCTTGAGGTTTCTGGTGGACCAGATCGAAAAAGCGGATACGGCTTCGGCCGTGGGAATAGGTCTGGTCGCTGGATTGGAGTCCCTGATCCGGTTCAATGCGGCGGCTTTACCATTGTTTGGATTGCTTGCGATATTTTGGACACGCCACAAAAGGTCGGTTTTGCTCCGAACGGCGGCGATCACGCTACTTCCTTTATACTTGGTGGCGCCCTGGTTTATCCGAAATGAGATGGTGTTTCACGGGCGAGTGCTCTTCTCCACGCACGGCGGCGCCAATGCCGTTCAGGGTGTAGTCACCACCCAAGGCCGGACTCAACCAGGAGACTCAGAAAGGCTCATGGCCGCCATGGGTTGGACTCTGTCGCAACTCGAAACCAATGATCCGGTTCAACGAATCTCTCTGCCATCCGAAGTCGAGCTTAATCGTCGCGCCCGCGAGGCTGTCCCCAGGTTATGGAAAGCCGAAGGCTGGCACACATTCCCATTGCTTGTGATGAAGACCGCAGACTTTTGGTTGAGTGCCGACCAGCTATTGGACACCAGCTCATTGCCAATCCGAGAACGTTTAACGCGAGCCGCCGGGGTTCTCTGCTACCTGATGGTTCTGGCATTTGCGGTCGGGGGTTTGTATCAACTCCGCAAGGCCCGGCCAGAGGTGGCGCTCACGTTTCTTATTTATGCAGTTGGATACACAATTTTGCACCTGATGCTGGTCATGAACACCCGGCTTCGAATCCCGCTCATGGAACCACTGTTGGTCGTTTTGGCCGGCATAGGGTGGGACCGTTTCTCTTTGTTGCTTAACCGGAATCATGGCCGGGAACAGCACCTCCCTGCCGATGCCGGAGCCAGACCTTAAGCAGCGCTGCCAACCAACGGCAACGTTTCCGAACCGTTGTGCCCCGGGTTTGTTCACAATCGGTGCCCGAGAGGTAACGCCACAAGTACTAGCGGGATTGGAACTTCGGCACAAAACACCACGCCAGAGCTCTCTGCTCCAGATCGAAACGAGATGCGAATTTTCATCGTTGCTCGCGCGAAAACACTTGTTCTACAAGGATTTAAGCGCGCTTTCGAGTGTTCCATTGCCCGCATTCAAGCAGTGCTCCTAACTAAACCTTCGTAACTGTCCCACTGGAACCTACGGCCGGGTGTCTCTCGGCTGCTCGGAACCCGTCCCTTCGTCCAGTTGTCGCCTCCGGGAAGAAGGAGTTAACTCTCGATAGGACCAAGAATTGGCGGAGCGGCTGTACCCGTGCTGCACACGCAGCATCTGGCCTTCGAACCGGCCCTGGAGCCAGTTCGTGGGTGCGGAAACACCACGGAGCTTTACCGTGAATGTCAGTTCTCTGAGGAATTGGAAGTCGCCCATGAGAAAAACAAATCGAGACGAACTTGGCTTCAGCTTACTGGAAACACTAATGGTCATCGCGATCATGGGAGTGCTCACAGGCATGGCCATCATTCAGAGCTTTGGCTCCTTGGAATCGTATCAGGCGAACTCTGCGATGGACGTGGTGGTCAGCCAATTGCGCGTCGCACGCCAGTTGGCGATCTCGCAGAGGCGCGTCGTGCAAATCTGGATTGATAGCGCCCCCGAGACTGACGGCCGCTACCACGTTAAATATCAGGTTCAACCGGCGCCCCTGACGAATGAAGTCGCCGGACCACTTGTGAGCGTTCCGTTACCCGGAACGGTTCAGTTCGTTCTTGAACCTACCGTGCCAGATACACCAATGGCCTTCGGAAAACTCGCCGCCGTTTACATTGGTAATCCTCCCGTTTCCGGTGGGCCACCGATTATGCAATTCAATTCCACCGGGACCTTTACGGATAACACCGGCGTGACTTTGCTCTACGGAACAATTTTTATGGGTATCCCAAATAAAGCGGCCAGCGCGCGGGCCGTCACCATCATGGGTGGCACCGGCCGTGTTCGAGCCTACAACTACGAGGGCGGCACCCTCGGATGGCAGGAATAGGGAGTCGCTCATGAAATTAAACAAACTGACTCGCAAACAGGAAGGCTTCACGCTGTTGGAGACCATGATCGCCTTGGCCATCCTCAGCTTCGGTGTTCTTTCGGTGGCTTCCTTCTTTTCACAGGGCTTGAAGAACTCAAACGCTGTGAAGATACAATACATTGCCAACCAAAAGGCCCAGGAAGCTCTGGAAACGATTTTCACCGCGCGCGACTCTCAGTTGCTCTCGTTCGCGCAGCTCAACAACATCAGCGCCGGCGGCGTCTTTAAAGATGGCCCGCAACCTTTGTACGCCCCGGGCCCAGACGGCCTCGTTGGCACGGCCGATGATGACTCCACCAACCCCGACGTCATTGTTACTGGTCCGGGCCCCGACGGCATCCTCGGAACCGCAGACGATGCAACGATTCCCCTGAATCCGTGGATGACGCGAACGATCAAGTTCACGGCGGTAAACAGCTACTCCAACATGGTCCAGGTTGTAATTACCGTCAGTTATACATATCAAGGGCAAACAAGTGAAGTTCAGCTGGTGAGTTACATTTCGTCGTATTCGTGAGGCGCACTTTCATGCAACCGAAGACAAAACGCAGATTAGCCGGCTTCACACTGATCGAATTGATGGTCGCGATGGGCGTTGTCATGGTCCTGCTGTATGCCGCGGTGCTGGCTTTCCGCGACGCCTCGCAGACGAATACAAAGGTCACGCAGGACGCGGACATGTCCGATAACCTGCGCAGCGCTTTGAATTTGATCCAGACGGATCTTCAGCAGGCCGGATCGGGCATTCCAACGGGCGGTATTCCGATCCCATATACATCGAATAATTCTTCCACGAATCCTTGCGGAACCACGCCCCCTCCCAATCGTCCGGTCCTGGGTGGCGACACTACCTTTCCGGCATGCCACTCGACATTCCCGGGGGTAGAACCTGGGAACGCATTGGGTCCGCTGATCTCCGCGCCCGACGCAACTACCGGTCTGCCGTCGAATCCGAGCAATTTCACCGACGAAATCACAGTTTTTTACGCCGACAATCTCGGTCTGGACTCCCGGCCGATTAACGCGCTGGCCACCACGAATCCTGCGAATCCGGGTTGCCCGAACGGCTCTCTGACCTTATCCGGAACAACGCTCACGGCTGTATTTGATGGCAGCACCATGAATTCGAACGGCAACTATAACTGCGTCAACTTTGCAAAGAACGGAATCACCGTCAGCCCAGGCGACCTGATCATGTTCAGCAACACGCTGGGCGAAGCCGTTCTGGCAGTCACGTCCGTTAGCGGACAGGTGCTGACTTTCGCTTCTGGCGACGCCTTCAACCTTAACGGACGCACGGAAGCCGGTGGAACCATCAAACAGCTTGAGACCAACGGCTGTGGCGGCACCAACGCTTGCTTCGCGAACACCAGCGCGACGCGCATCTGGATGGTCAGCTATTACCTGGACAACATCACCAGTCCGCCGTACATACGCCTGATCCGCCAGGTTGGCTTCAATACCGCGACTCCGGTTGGTGAAACACTGGAAAATCTCCAGTTCACCTATAACTTCGTGGACGGCAACGGAAATCCTGCGAACCAGCCCACCGTGCCCACTGGCGATTCGGAATCGCAAATCATGTGCGTGAACGTTTACCTTGCGGCGCGATCCAGCTATCTGATGCGCCAGGGCAATACCGCTCACTATTCTCGAGACAACCTGATGACGCAAGTCAGCCTGCGCAGTATGGCTTATCAGAATGTGTACTAATTCAGAGGAGCATGCGATGAACCTGAATTTCATAAAAAAATCCAAGCGTTTCCGACAAGACGCGGGTATTGCTCTCCTGACCACCCTTCTCTTGCTATTCCTGATGTCCAGCTTGCTGGTGGGCTTCTCCCTCTTGCTGCTTTCGAACCAGCAACTGGCTGGCGCGAACAACGACCAGGTCGTTGCGTTTTATGCCGCGGAAGCCGGCATGGAGAAAATGACCGCGGACCTCGGCAATCTTTTCGCTCTCACCTATTCGCCGAGCATTGGACAGATCAATGCGCTGGAGACTTCTCCCTACGGTCCGCCGCAAACCTCTCTTTTCACCGCGCTGAATCCCAGCGAATCCGTCAGCTATCTCACGGGCGACGGCAATCTCGGTTACACGATCACTCCCGCGGCTACGGATACTAACGGTAACCCGGCGCCCACGATCACCACGATCAAGTCCGGCCCATATCAGGGAATGACCGCCATGGCGACGGAGTATACGCTGGCCGTCAACGCACGCACGAACACGGGACGCGAAGTGAACCTGGTCCGCACCACCCAGACGGTGGGTATCCCGATGTTCCAGTTCGGAATTTTTGCCAACACCGACCTGGACTTTTTCCCTGGCCCCACGTTTAACTTCGGTGGCCGCACCCACACCAACGGAAATCTGTGGCTCGCAGGCCAAAGCACGCTGACTCTTTCCGACAAGGTGGACGCTTACAAGGACGTGCTTCGCACCCGGCTGGAAAATGGCTACGCAACCGCAGGCACATACACGGGCACAGTCAATATAGCGACGCAGCCCTGTACTCAACCCTGCACGCCCAACGTCCGCGCATTGGCTATGTCCGAAGGCAGCCTCACCGGAACGGTCGCGCCCTATGACACCCCCGTACGCAACACCGGCTGGGGCACCGTTTCGCAGACGGACTACAACTCAAACCTTCGCAACGGTGCGGGCAGCGCGTTCCCGCAATATTCCACGGGAGCCAGCCAGTTGAACCTTGCCGTGGTCACCATCGGCGGAGGCAGCACACAGAGTATCGACCTGATTCGCCGTCCGTACGGCACCACTGAACCCAGCAACGTCACCAATGAACGCTATTTTTCGCAAGCCAGTTTACGAATTCTCCTGTCGGACAATCCTGCGGACATCATGAACCTGCCGTGCGTGGACCAGAGTACCCAGCCATTCGATTTAAGCATGATGGCAATGCCTCCGGGCGTAAATGGAGCCAATTGGACCGCAGTCACGGCGCCCGTGGCGCTTCAGACGCTGGCCAAACAGATGATCGCGGACGGCACCGTGATTCTGCCTCTGGCTACCTCCGCCTCCGCGCAGGGGACGACCTATTCTTCTGCTGCGGCTGACGGTTATTGGCTGCCCCCGACCACTAACGTCTACGGCGCCGGCAATAAGAATTATTTCCCAATTATCAAGGGCTACATCAAAATCGAAGAGCAGCTCGCTCCCTACCCGACGGGTGGCTGCACAGCCGCCGATCAAAAAGACGTGACTATTGAGGTTCTGGCCCTCGGGTATGTAGGCCGCAACATTAACCCGGTTTCTCAATCGATAACCCCGGCATCTCCGGGCTCGACCAACGGTAAGTCGCTCAACCCGGAATGGCCTGGCGTGGGCACAGCGAGCTGCGCAAATACAACTTCCTGTACGCAGATGGACCCACTTTCGAGCGGCACCACCGCCGAATACACACTTAGCCCGTATAACGGTACGCCTCCCAACGAGGTAACCGCGATTGCCGCTGGATATTCCTACCCCCTTCCGACGCTGCCGACGGCGGCGCTTGGCTACCAGAACAACTCCACAATCCTGACGCCGGGAACGGCAAATTATACCGGGCAAACCGGTTCGTGCATGGATCCTCACCCGAACGCGATCATCCGTTTGGAAAGGATTCGCGATAATCCATCTGCCCTATATGCAGCCCATTTCAAGAATGCGTCAAATAACTGGGTAAATTACGTGGCGAACGGAGTGTTCTCGACAGGTGCCAACCCACCGATGGTGGCTCCGGTGGCTGTCGTTTGCGGCGTAGACCCAGCCACCAAGACGCTGCCAGTGATTGCAGACGCCACCGGAAAAACGGCCATGTGGACGCCGGAACCTTGGGATTTCTGGCCCAACACCTTGTTTGACACGCGCGAAGGTACGCTCCGCGACGAAGCGACGCCGGCGCCAGTACTGCCTACTTTGAACGGCACGATGCATTACATCGAACTTGACGCCCACAATGTCGCGCAATTCTTCGGTGGCAACGTGGGGAGCGTCGCCACAAGCGGCGGTGCCACCAAGGATCCGGTGGTTGCCCCCGACAACTTCCTGGTTTACATATCCGACCGCCGCGGCAACTACGACAACAGTGTGGCGTTAGCCGCCTGGCCGCCGACGTCTCCCTCAGGCTTTGAGACCGGCGAATACGGCTGGAACGACCTGGTCAATTCCAGCACCGACAAAAACGGCTGCCCGGACAATGCGCTGGAAACAGGTGAGGATCCGGACGCAATGAGTCAACTCTATACTTACGGTGCGAACGCCAAGTACATCCACGGCGGAGGACTTGGACTAACCGCTTCAGCCGCCCTGCTCAATGGCCAGTACGGTATCTTTGCCGCTCTCGCGGGCGCCGCTCACACGTTTGGAGTGACCGCCACAGCCACGAACTGTACTGCAACCCCAACCTACTCGAACACGGCGAATAGCGACGGCATCTGGCCAATGATGGTGCCGGGATATGTCTATGGCCTCGCCAACGGCAACGCGCTGCGGGAAAATCCCCCGCTGTTCTTCCGACGCGCCGTGAAGATCGTCAACGGCAGTGACTTGACGCCCGTAGGCGCTTGCCCCAGCAGTGTCAACTGCGGCTTGTCCATCTCCGTGGAGAACCCGGTCTACATCCAGGGCGACTACAACGCCAACGCGAATAACAACGGATGGAACAGCACGGAAATCGCCTCGTCCGTAGCGGGCGACGCGGTCACGCTGCTTTCCGATCAATGGAACGACGTAAACTCCTTCGCTGGTCCTTATAATTTGGGCTTGCGCGCAGGAAACACCACCTGGTATCGCGCCGCAATTGTCGGTGGGGCTACTGTTCCATTCACTCAGCCGACATTCAGCGGAGTTTCCGCTGACTACGGCACGGACGGCGGCGTCCACAACTTCCTGCGGTACATCGAGGCTTGGGGTGGCACGTTGAACTACAACGGTTCCATCGTCGACCTCTACACCAGCCGTCAAGCCAACAGCACCTTCAAGTGCTGCACGACGGTTTACAGCCCGCCAACTCGCGGCTACAACTTTGACACCAGCTTCCTGAACCCGACGTTGTTGCCTCCGCGCACACCCTTGTTCCGCACCGTGAGCACCACGGGATGGACGCGCGTGCTTGCTCCCCAGTCCGCTAGCTACAAATAAGAACGGCTACATTCCACCTTTCCCGAACGTCCCGGTCTTTGGCCGGGACGTTTGCTTTTAGCCGCCATGTTCCGCCCGCCCGCGCGTCTCGCCTTGCAGTGCCTTCCCCTCTTCGTGATACTTTCAAGAGCACCGCCCGAATCCAGAACGATTGCGCGGCTGAAGCCATGAATCCGATCGAAACATTAAGCCTAGTGCTCGGGACCGGGTTTTCCTCCGGGTTGAATCTGTACGCCACCGTCGCGACGCTTGGGTTGCTGCAGCGCTTTGGCGTCATTCATTTGCCGGACAAATTGCAGGTGCTTTCGCATCCCATTGTTCTTGGCATCGCCATCGGCCTTTATGTCGTGGAATTTCTGGCGGACAAGGTTCCCTATATCGATTCGATCTGGCAGGCGGTACACACATTTATCCGGCCTCCGGCCGCCGCGTTGCTGGCGTTCAGCGTGACCGCTTCGGCTGCGGAACCATGGCGTTGGGCGGCGGCTTTGCTGGCTGGGAGCATCGCGCTGACGTCCCATGGCACAAAAGCCAGCGCGCGTGCTGCGGCGAACATGTCCCCAGAGCCGCTGAGCAACTGGGCGCTCAGCTTCGGCGAAGACTTACTCGCGGTGTGGCTGACGTGGTTTGCCACCGCGCACCCGACGGTGGCCATCATCGTGGTTGCGGTGTTGGTGGTTGTTTCGCTGTTTCTGCTGTACCACTTGTTCCGGTTTCTCCGCCGCACGTTTCAGAAGCTGGCGGAGACGTAGCGATCGCTGCCCGGCGATCTGATTCGCAAGAAGCTACTTCACGTACGTTGCCAGAAAACTCAGAAACGTTTTGTACCAGAGCTGCGCATTTTGCGGTTTCAGGACCCAGTGTCCTTCATCGGGAAAGACGAGCAATTCCGAAGGTACGCCCTGGCGTTGCAATGTGTTGAAGAGTTCGAGTGATTGTGTGTACGGCACGCGGAAATCCCGTTCGCCGGTGATCACCAGCGTGGGGGTCTTGTACTTGCCCAAATCCGCCGCATAAGTTGATGGCGCCCACTTCTTGTAATTTTCTGGCGCTCCCCACGGTGTGCCTTGCAGGTCGTGCTCTTCAAACCATAGCTCCTCGGTCGCATACATGGAAACTTCGTCGTAAACGCCAGCATGGCTGATGATGGCCTTGAACCGATCGGTGTGCGTCGCCAGCCAATCCGCCATATAGCCGCCGTAAGAGCCGCCCGCCGCGGCCAATCGCGACTTGTCGATAAACGGATATTTCGCAAGCGCCGCGTCCGTGCCCTTCATGATGTCGACGTAAGGCTTTCCGCCCCAATCGTTGGTGATTTCGTCGGTAAATTTCTGGCCATAGCCCGTCGAGCCGCGGCGATTGATCATCAGGATCACATAGCCGGCCCCGGCAAAGACTTGCGGATTCCAGCGGTAGCCCCACGCATCCGACCACATGGTTTGTGGACCGCCGTGCAGCAGCTCGAGCATGGGATATTTTTGCGCCGGGTCAAAGTGCGGTGGCCGGATCAGCATGGCCTCGACTTTGGTGCCTTCGGCGCCTTCGAACCAGAATTTTTCCGGCTCATTCATTTCCACTTGCGCGATGATCGCGTCATTGGCATGCGTCAGTTGCTTCAAACCGCTGCCATCTCCGGCGGCAATAAAAACTTCGCTGGGCATCATCAGGCTGGTGCGCGTGGTTACCAGGGTTTTGGCGTCCGCGCTGAAGGCAAAATCCGCATTGAAGCCGTCCAGAACTTTTTTCGGCGTGGAACCTGCGTGGGCTTCCATGGAATAGATGGGTTGCAGGGTTTCATTCTCCGCCAGGAAATAAATGGTTTTGCTGTCGGGAGACCACGCCAGGTCTGAAGCGCTGCGATCGAAGCTTTCCGACAGATTTTCGCTCTTGCCCGCTTGGCGGTCGTACAGCATCACCCGCCACCGGTCAGACTCATAGGCGGCGGTGAGCTGGGCATGATACGCGATGTAACGGCCATCCGGTGAGTACACGGGATTTCCGTCGAAGCCGGGCTGCGTGGTGATGCGTTTCGATTCTCCGCCCGCAACAGGAACGGTGAACAGATCCCCGTTTGTGCTGATCGCTTCCACCTTGTCGGTGACGGCGGTATAGCAAATCTCCTTGCTATCTGGCGAAAAATTGAAATCGCCGGGGCCGCTGCGTTCTTCCGGCGGCACATCGTAATCGGCGCCTGGCGTTACATCACGGCCGGCGGAGCTTCCGTCGGCGGGCTCGACGAACAAGTGGCTGCGCTTGCCGTCCGACCAGTGATCCCAGTGGCGATAGAGCAGGTGATCGTAGATGCGCGCCTTGACTTTACTTTTGTCTTTCTCCTGATCGCGCTTTGCGTTGCAAGCATCGTCCTGGCAATCCGGGTACACGGAAGACGTGAACGCGATGGTCTTTCCGTCGGGCGACCAGTGAAACAAATCCGCACCGGTGGAAAGTTGCGTCAATTTTTTTGCTTCGCCGCCTTCCATCGAGAGCAAGTAAACCTGGGAATTTCCGTCGCGCGCGGAAAGAAACGCCAGCGTTTTGCCATCCGGCGACCAGGAAGGCGAACTGTCTCGGCCGCCTTGCGAGACTTGAATGGGATCGCCGCCCGATGCGCTGACAATCCAGATATTCGTGACCGAACGATTCGCCTCCAGGTCCGGCGTCGAAACGCTATAGGCCACCCATTTTCCATCTTGTGAAACGGCCGCGCCGCTGATGCGATGCAGTTTCATCATGTCGTCGAAGGTGATCGCGTGTTTGGCTGCGGTTTGCGCGTATGCGGAAAATGCGAGCGCCAGCGATGCGAAGAACAGACCACAGCGAATCATTCGTTTGGGCATGGGTGCCACCTTTGCTTTACAGAGAGTTCGGAAGCGTGTTCAAAACAGTTGATGATGCCATGTCTGCGCGGCGATTCCAAGAAGCGGCTATCTCGAATGTCAGACGGTGACCGGGTGACGTACGGGCGATGGTTTTACCTTCGCACGAACATCCAGTTTAGCAGCGCGATCGCGCAGGTGGCTCCTACAACATAGAATTCGCCTTTTCCCATTTGCGTCAGCAGCACCACCGAAAAGAGCAGAGCCAGTGCGGCGAACAAGTTGGCAGCAGGCAACCGGAACTGCGCTTTTCCGTCATTGCGCCTGCGCAACACGGGCACTGCAACTGCCATCGCCGCATAAATGGCTAGCCGGGAGACGGCGGAGAGCATGGCGTTCCATTGAAAATTGCCAAGCGCGGCGAAGACAAAGACGATCAACGCATAAAGCAGGATAGAGAAGTAAGGAGTGCGATATTTAGGATGGATTGCCGCCAGGAATGCGGGGAAATCGCCTTGCTCCGCCATGGCAAAGGTGATGCGCGGCGAATGCAGCAGGTTCGCGCTCAGGTAGCCGTAGGAGGAAACCAATGCGGCCAGCGCCATCGCGACTGCTCCCGCATGTCCAAGGAAGTGCTGCGCCGCATCGGAAAGTGGTCTGGAAGAGGCTGCTGCACCGGGGAGTGTGGCCACGGTAACAAATTGCACGGCCGTGTAAATGATCGTGACCGCGGCCAACGCGAGAAGCAACGCTATGGGAGTATCGCGCCGGGGATTTGTGCTTTCGCCGCCGACAAACAAGGCGCCTTCGAAGCCACCGTAGGCATAAACGAGAAGCAGAACCGCCTGAAAACAGTTCGCCACAGTTAGCGTGGGTACGGTGAGGGGTAGACGAATTTCTGGCCGAAAAATCAGCGCAAGCAATCCCGCGGCGACGAAAAACAGCAGAAAGCCGACCTTGGCGACCGTGAAGAAATTGCTGAGATTCTTGCCGGACTTCACGCCGATGTAATTGAAAAACGCAAGATGGCCAAGCAAGACGGCGAGCACGAGCAACTTGCCGTTACGCGTTCCGGCCAGCGGAAAAAACTGCGCCAGGTACGTGCAAAAAAGATTCGCCACTGCCGCGGGGGCGGCGATGCGCGTCAGCCAGGTCAGCCACGCGACCAGCAATCCCGCGAACCGGCCCAGCGCATCGCGCGCGTAGAGATAAAGTCCGCCTGTTTCTTCGTAGCGCGAGGATACTTCCGCGATGCAAGCTGCAACCGTCAGGATGCCGCCGGCGGCAAGCAAGTACGCAATGGGGCTGAGGCCGCCGAGTTTGGCCGCCAACAGCGAAGGCAGTCCAAAAATTCCGCCGCCAATGATGGAATTGACCATCAGGGCCGCCAGGCTCCAGCGGCCGATGGTGCGAACCAGACCGTGCGGCGATTCGGTCACGCGCGGAGGATCCTTATCCACCCTAAAAATTTGTGGGCAACGGGACTGCTGGCGCTTTCATTTTCGTGATTTCGGTGAGCAGATCCGTTTTCCCGCCGATTGGATCCAGATGCGGGTAACGCTCTCCGCCGTGATAGTCAATGCGATAGGTTTGGTAAAAATCGCCGTTTTCGGCGAGTAACTCAATGGGTTCTTTGCTGTTCTTCGCGCGGGCGATGGCATCGCGCAAAATATCCGGATTCCATTTGCGTCCATTCACGGCCACCAGGCGCATGGCAGGCGCAAGGCCGGCATTTGCCGCGGGCGAGCCGGGAATCACGTCCAAAATGTGGCCGCCATCGTCCCCACCGGGAGCGTGCACGAGAAGCCCCAACGAGAATTGCAGCTCAACTTCTTGCGTAGCCAGTTCGTTGATGTGCTCGTATTCGTTTTGCGTATCAGTGAACAACAGCTTCCAGCCGCTGTTATCGATTCCGCCGAGCGGCGCGCCTGGACCGTGCGAATTCAGCCGCGTAGTGAAAAAGTCGCGCCAGTCGTATGGAGCAAGTTCGTTCAGGCCGGCGACCACATCGTCGAATGTGTAGGGCACCACTTTCGGCGGTGTGCTCTCACCGCCATGAAACGTCCGGCAAAAATCGTCGAGGGATTTCTTGTTATTGGTGAGCTTGCGGATCATGGTGTCGGCTTCCAGCCAGATGAGCGTGCCTTCATCGTAATAATCCACGGCGCGACGCCACGAAGACCATTCCGTCGGAGCGGCATACAAGATTTGCGCGGCGATCGCGGTATCCTGCAAGTCCCGCCAGGTGCGCCCGGGGCGGTCGTTCAGATAAGCGGCCGTTGCGGCCAAGGATTCGCGGAAAAGATTGAGCGGCGTAATCCCGGAGCGCGCGGAAAGCACGACGCCATAATATTGCGTGAGGCCTTCGTAAACCCAGAGCAGATCGCCTTTCATTGGCGTTTGGTAATCGGGCGTGGCAAGACCAACAGGCCGGCGATATTTGCCGTTCCAGGAATGCGTGAATTCGTGTGGCAGAAGGTCGGAAGATTCAAACAGGGCCGGATCGACAAAGTAGTCTTCTTCGGTACGATTGTCACTGGATTCGTGATGCTCGACGCCATCGGGCGGCATGCGATCACTGAGGGTGAGCAGGAAATCGTAGCGGCGATAGTGCCGGGCTCCGAAGAGCACGCCGGTTTCCGCGACCAATTGCCGGAGATGCTGGACCTCCGCGGGGGTTGCTTCGAGCGGCGCAGGGCCGTCGGCGGCAACGTGTACGGTGTGCGCCGGCGTTTGTCCCGGCGAAAGATCGATGTGGCGCAAGTACAAACTCGCGAGAACGGGAGAGTCAATCACGGTGGCGAGCGGAGCGGGCGCGAATTCGATGAGGCCTGCGGATTCTTTGTCGACAGGCAGCGCGGTGCCGTACTTCCAGCCTTGCGGTACACGCAAAGTGGCCACGTAGATGAGATCGGCGGGTTTTTGCCCCAGAGGATAGAGCGTCACCATATACCAATTCAGGACCGCGAGTTTCGCCGTGGAGGACGGAGCCTCGCGCGAACTATTGGAATCGGCGGGAGACACATAGTCATATGACAAATCGAGCGAATTGACGCCTGGGGGCACATCAACGTGGAACGCGAACATGTCGACATCATCGCGGCGCCACGGAACTTCTTTCCCAGCGGCGGCGATCTTCAGACCCACCAAATCGACGATGGGGCCCGTTGGAGAATGTTCTCCAGGAATCCACTTTGGATACACAAGGGTGAGAGCGCCTGGAGCGACTGGAAGTGTGAGCTTCGCGTGAAAAATATGAAGCGGAGCATCGCGCAGGTCGACATCGAGATGGGCGGGATTCTGCGCCGTCTGCGCGTAAGCAGCCTGCGGATGAAAAATGTAAGCAATCGTCAAAAAGCCCAGAAAATAAAGATGATTTCGCCGTAGCAAGAGCGCTCCTTCGAATCCGCGAAAGCGTACCACACTTGCAAGGTGGCTGTTGCCGAAGCGGCCAACTTGGCTGCCGTAAATGCGCGCGTTGAAAGACTCCGCTTCCTGGGCTTCTGCTACAATTTTGCTATGAGTACGGCGAGGGGCGCGACCTCACTTTTTTCACGCAATCTTCGAAAAAGTTATTCGATCGCGGTACGCGGCGAAGGTTGCTGGATTGTCGATGCGGAAGGCCGGCGCTATCTGGATGCCTCCGGACAAGCAGCGGTAGTGAACATCGGTCACGGAGTGCCAGAAATCGGACGCGCGATGGCCGAGCAATCCGGTCGCATCGCGTTTGCACATACGACGCAATTCCATTCCGAACAGGCAGAGAAGCTGGCGGCGCGCGTGCTCGCGATTGCTCCGCACAATTTCCGCGACGGTGGACGCGTATACTTTACTTCCGGCGGCTCTGAGGCTACGGAGACGGCGATCAAGCTGGCGCGGCAATATTTTCTGGAAAGCGGGCAGCCCTTGCGCTATCGCGTGTTGGCGCGCAGGCAGAGCTATCACGGGAGTACGCTCGGCGCGATGTCCGTGAGCGGGAATGTGGCGCGCCGCGCGCCCTATGCGCCCATGATTCCGGAGTGGGGCCACGTCGCCCCGTGTTTTTGCTATAACTGTCCATTCGACAAGACGTATCCGGAATGCAATCTGGCGTGCGCCGACGATCTGGATGCATTTATGCACGCCAATGACGCTTCGACTGTGGCCGCATTTTTGTTTGAGCCTGTGGTCGGCGCCACGTTGGGCGCTGTGCCCGCGGTCGATGGCTACACAGCGCGCATCGCGGAGATTTGCCGTAAGCACGGAATTCTGCTGATCGCGGACGAAGTGATGACCGGCATGGGACGCACGGGCAAGCCGTTTGCCAGCGAGCATTGGGGGCTGGAGCCAGATGTAATTTTGACCGGGAAGGGAATCGCGAGCGGTTACGCGCCTCTTGGAGCTGTACTTGTGTCGCCACGGCTGGTGGAAGCTTTCGAAAAGGGCACAGCCGCATTTATGCACGGGTTCACATATCAGGCGCATCCGGTGGCGACGGCGGCGGGGAACGCGGTGTTCGACTACCTGGAAAGGCACGGTTTGTTTGAGCGCGCCACCTCAACAGGACAAATACTGCGTAAGGCGCTCGCCGTTTTGGAAAGCCATCCCCATGTTGGGCAGGTGCGCGGGTTGGGGTTGCTGCAAGGCGTGGAATTCGTGAAACACAAAGCGACGCGGGAACCCTTTGCCAAGGAGGCGGGAATCGCTGAAAAAATCCGCCAGGCCGCTCTGGAGAAAAGCGTATTGGTCTATCCGGGGCAAGGATGCGTTGACGGTGTGCGCGGCGACCATTTGTTACTGGCGCCTCCCTTTATCATCAAACCCGAAGAATGCGAGCTCATCGCCGATTCCTTGCAGTATGCCTTAAGCAAAGTCTTTGCTACGTGATTGCGTTAGAGTAGTGATTTAATACGATTCAAGTAATTTCATACCCCTGGAGATTCCTTCATGAGCCAAATTCTGCACTCATTGGCGGTTTTTTGTGCCGTTGTGCTGGTGGGCAGCATGTGCCTTGCGCAGGACAAAACAACAGCGAAGCCTCGAGCGCGCGATCTGGGCGTGCCATTTGACGGCACACCCGGCCCGCTCAATGCGATCACGGATGTTGCCGGCGTAACGGTGGGACACACCACGTTGATCTCCGGAGAGGGCAAGCTTGTAGTCGGTAAAGGGCCGGTGCGCACGGGCGTGACCGCCGTATTTCCGCGGGGAAAAGATGTGGACGACGCGGGAGTGTTCGCAGGTTGGTGGACACTCAATGGCAACGGTGAAATGACGGGAACAACGTGGGTGGAAGAATCTGGAATCCTGACCGGGCCGGTGATGATCACCAACACGCACAGCGTCGGCGTGGTGCGCGATGCTGTGATCCAGTGGACCGTGGCGCATAGGAAAGTGGGGCCGGATGACGATTGGTGGTCACTGCCGGTGGTTGCGGAAACGTGGGATGGCTGGCTGAACGACATCAATGGATTTCATGTGAAGCCGGAACACGTGTTTCACGCGATCGAATCCTCGCATGGCGGGCCAGTAGAAGAAGGCGCAGTCGGCGGCGGCACGGGGATGATCTGCAACGGATTCAAGGGTGGGATTGGCACGTCGTCCCGGAAATTATCGGAAAAGGATGGCGGCTACACGGTCGGCGTGCTCGTGCAATGCAACTATGGATCGCGGCAGAATTTTCGCGTGGCGGGCATTCCCGTTGGGCGCGAAATTCCCAGCGAGGACCCATACGCGTTCGCGCCGGGCGACATCACCGAGCGTGGATCCATTATCGTGATTGTGGCGACGGATGCACCGCTGCTGCCGCACCAGTTGAAGCGGCTGGCGCGTCGCGTCTCTTTGGGATTGGGACGCAACGGCAGCATATCCGGGAATGGCTCCGGAGACATTTTTATCGCTTTCTCCACGGCAAATGTGGGCGCGGCGGCGACGGACCACGTTGTGGATCTGAAGATGTTGCCGAACGACAAAATGAATCCGGTATTTGAAGCGACAGTAGAAGCGACGGAAGAAGCGGTGATAAACGCCATGGTCGCGGCGACCTCGATGACCGGCATTGATAATCATCATGTGAGCGCGCTGCCGCACGACCAGTTGCGCGCCATTTTGAAGAAATACAATCGCCTGAATCCATAATCGCGCGGTGAAAATATCCAACAGCCTGGCTGCTGGTGAAGCGGCGGGATAGAATGATGTGTGGTTATTTCTATTCGCCGATCAACCAGTGGCTTTGTATTTTCGCTTCTGGCCGCTATGGCGTTAGTTTCCTGTTCCACTTCCCGCCCCACCCGAATTGCTATAAAAAATGTAACGGTGATTGACGCGACCGGAACTGCGCCGAAGCCGAATTCCACTGTTCTGATCTCCGGTGGCCGCATTTCCGCGATTGGACCCGGGGACAAAATTGCCATCCCCGGCGATTACAAGATTGTTGATGGCAACGGCAAATTCCTGATTCCGGGTTTGGCGGATATGCACATTCATTTGACCGGGGCGGGAGAACCCGGCGGCAGTCGCGAGTTCATCATTCCGTTGCTCGTGGCCAACGGAATCACTACGGTCCGCGATATGGGCGGAAAAGTGGACTATCTGAAAGAGTTGCGCGAGGAGATCGATTCCGGCAAACGATTGGGGCCACAGATTTTCTTCACGGGGCCATATCTGGACGGCAATCCACCATCATTTCAACCGTCGATCGTGGTGCAGACGGCCGCGGAAGGCATCGCCGCCGTGGACAAATTGAAGAACGAGGGTGTGGATTTCATTAAGGTGCAATCGCGCTTGCAGCCGGAGGCTTATTACGCGATCGTACAAGAATCGAAAAACCAGAAAATTCGCTTCCTCGGGCATGTTCCGGATTCGATTACCGCGGAAGCTGCTTCCGACGCCGGACAGGCCAGCATTGAACACCTTACCGGCGTGCTCCTCGGATGTTCCACGCGCGAAGAGGAATTGCGGCAGCGCAAGCTAGTTCCTCAGCCGGCGGGTGAGAGCAAGGAAGCGATCTTTGCCCTAGACCGCGCGTGGACCAAAGACCTTCTGGATTCTTATTCGCAACAAAGGGCGGCAGATCTGGTCAGGAAATTCGCGGCCAACCAGACGTGGCAAGTGCCGACTTTTCCTATGCTCGTACACTTGGGTTATGTGACGCCGGAAAGCGATCTGGGGAATGATCCCAGGTTGAAATATGTTCCTCTAAAGGTTCGGCAATTTTGGGAGCAGGGACGAAACGCGCAACTGGCGGATCGGACTGCGGCGGACTTTGCGCAGCGTGCGGAAATCATCCGGCTTTCACTGGATATTGTAGGGAAGATGAACGCGGCAGGGGTGCCGATCATGGCGGGGACGGATGCGGCGGCTCCGAACGTGTTTCCCGGATTTAGTTTCCACGAAGATATGGCTTACCTGGTGGAAGCCGGGTTGACGCCCATGCAAGCGCTGCAGGCGGCAACGGTCAGGCCGGCGGAATTTCTGGGGCGCCGCGCGGAGCAGGGCACGATCGAAGCGGGTAAACGTGCTGATTTGGTGCTGCTCGATGCCAACCCGCTGGATGACATCCGGAATACGCAGAAAATCGACGCAGTAGTCGTCAATGGAACACTGCTCGATCGCGCCGAACTGGATACGTTACGGGCTGGCGCCGAAAACTTCGCGGCTGCACACTGAGGGATACTCGGCCCGCAGGACAGTTAAAGAACGAGAGCGGCGGTTTTGCGCGCAGGGTTGAAGAAGGGTAACGGCACAATTTTGGCCGAGACGGTTTTGCGCGACGCTTCGACGGTTAATTCCATGCTCAGCGTTGTTCCGACGGCTGCGCTTTCACGGCTGATCGAGGCCAGCGCGATCATGCGTTTCAGCGTCGGTGACCATGTGGTCGAAGTGGCTTTGCCAACTTGACGCCCTCCGCGATATACAGGCACAGCTACGCGCGACGCCGTCGACGGCACCTGGGGCGCCATGCCAATTTTTTCATAGAGAGCTTCCACCTCGCTCCAGTTGATTTCGAGTCCGACCAGCGAACGCGCCGGACCGCCGCGTTTGACTTCGTCGGCAAGGGCATCGCGACCGACGAAGCTTTCCTTTTTGAGATCGACAAGCTTGGCCAGGCCGATTTCACCGGGAGTATATTTTTGCTGCTCGATAATCGCGCGCTTGCTGGAAATGTAATCCACTTCAATCAGGATCAGGCCGGCTTCGATGCGCGCGATATCCAGCGCGACCATGCCCGCAGGGTGAATGTCGAATGGAGCGCCCTTGGCCATCAATTCATCGAAAACCTTTATGGCGTCTTTCCACGGTACCCAGATTTCGTAGCCGAGATCGCCGGTGTAGCCGGTGCGGGAAATATCCACGGCGACTCCGGCGATTTTTCCGTGGGCAACGCGAAAATATTTCAGGCCCGCAA
The DNA here is from genome assembly GCA_963709705.1 of Candidatus Acidiferrales bacterium. Classification (GTDB taxonomy): domain Bacteria; phylum Acidobacteriota; class Terriglobia; order Acidiferrales; family UBA7541; genus Acidiferrum. Next base: position 943,545 of record CAVPXU010000005.1, on the reverse strand, counting down.
TGTTGGCGTCGGCGACGGCGCGAAGCAGTTTTCCGCTCGTGGGGCCTTGCAAGGCGAGTGCCGCAACCTTCTCGGAAATGTCTTCAATCTCGACGTCGAGGCCCAAGGCGTTCTGGCGAAACCAGCGCAGGCTGGGATCCGCGGCTGTCCAACGATATTCATTTTCAGCGAGGCGCGTTATGGTGCCGTCGTCAATCACTTTGCCTTCGGGATCGCACCAGCAGCAATAGATGACCTGATCGACGGCAACCTTATTGATGTCGCGGGAAATGACGCGATTGACAAGTTTGGTGGCGTCGCGACCGGAAACGTAATACTTGAAGAGCGGCGTGATATCGATGAGCGCGGAGGAATTGCGGATGGCGTTGTACTCGTGCTCGTGGGTCATTTCGTAGGCGCCAACCGTGTAATAGCCCGACCATTCCTTGAAATTCAGGCTCTCGCACAGGGCGAGGGTTCTCTCGTGGAAAGCGGTTCCGACGGGCACGATTCCTCCGGTCTTGATACGAGCAACAGAACAAAGCTGAACTATGGTGAACGAACAGCAAATTATGGTTCGGTTTTGCCGTGGCCGCAAGGCCGCGGTGTGAGCGGATGAGCGCAAAGTGCAGCATTGGAGGTTTGCGCGGATCGTTTCCGTTTCGCGCCAGCGACCTTGAGAAGCGCACAGGCTGCCTATAGAATGACTTGTTCTGCACAGCGTCGGTGTCCTTTTCCAACTGGAGTCCTATCGAATGGCTCAGTCCTACGATGTAGTGGTGATCGGGGGCGGTCACAATGGTCTGGTGAACGCCGCGTATCTGGCAAAAGCGGGAAAGAAAGTATTGGTTCTGGAGCGCCGCGGTGTTTTGGGGGGCGCCGCGGTGACCGAGGAGATTGTCCCCGGCTTTCTTTTTTCTGAATGTTCCTACGTGGTTTCGCTCTTACGGCCGGAAATCATCCGCGAGCTGGATTTGCCGCGCCATGGACTGGAAATTCTGCCGCTGGACGGCACGTTTTCGCCGATGCTAAATGGCGATTATTTGTGGCGCGTGAACGATCATGCGAAGACACTGCGGGAAATCCGGCGGCATTCGCGGCTGGACGCGGAAGCTTACGACGAATTTTCGAAAATGATGACGCCGATGTGCCGGTTCGTGAAGCCACTTCTTTCGATGATTCCACCGGACCCAACGACGCTGTATCCGAAAGACCTCAAGCAGCTGAATTTCCTGTTGCAGCGCTTCCGGGAGCTTTCTTCGGATGAGCGCTACACGTTGATTCAGCTGATGACGATGAGCGCGGCGGATTTTCTGGACCAGTGGTTTGAAACCGATGTGCTGAAGGCCACGATGTCGGCTTCAGGAATTATCGGAACGTTTCTGGGAATTCGCTCGCCGGGCACCGCTTATGTTTTGCTGCATCACTACATGGGAGAAATTGACGGAGCGTTCCGGTCGTGGGGATTCAGCCGTGGCGGAACAGGCGCAATTTCGTTGTCGATTGCGGCGGCGGCGCGGGAATTGGGGGTGGAGATTCGCACGCAAGCGCCGGTGGAGAAAATCGTCGTAAAAAACGGACGAGCGGCAGGAGTGGCGCTAAAGTCCGGCGAAGAAATTTCGTGCAATGTGATTTCGTCGAGCGTGGATCCGCACCTAACATTTGAGAGATTTCTGGAACCGAAGGAGTTGCCGGGCGATTTCCTGGAAAGCGTGAGGCGATACAAATTCCGCGGTTCTTCGGGGAAAGTGAATATAGCGTTGAGGGGGCTTCCAAATTTTCGTTCGCTGCCCGGTTTGGGGGCACATTTGCGCGGAGCCATTTCGATTTCGCCCGGAATGGAATACATGGAACGGGCATATGACGATGCGAAATATGGGCATTTTTCAAAACGGCCGTACATCGACATGGTGTTGCCCAGCTTGACCGATCCTTCGGTGGCGCCGCCGGGGAAACATGTGCTTTCGTGTTTCGTGCAGTACGCGCCTTACAAGCTGGCGGAAGGTACGTGGGATGACCAGCGAGACGCTTTTGCCAACAACGTGATCGACACGATTGCGGAACACGCGCCGAATATCAAAGAACTGATCATCGACAAGCAAGTGCTTACTCCACTCGACCTCGAACGGGAATTCGGATTGACGCAGGGGAATATTTTCCAGGGCGAGCTTTCGCTGGAGCAGTTGTTCTTTCTGCGGCCAGTCCCGGGCTGGGCATATTACCGCACGCCGGTGGGCAACCTTTATATGTGCGGATCGGCAACGCATCCGGGCGGAGGGATCATGGGGGCGAACGGGAGAATCGCGAGCCAGGTGATCCTGAAAGAATGGAAGAAGGCGGCGAACTGATCATGCCCATCGGACAGAAAGTTGTGCTCATCGGCGGCGGTCACAACGCATTGATCGCCGCGTTTTACCTGGCGAAGGGAGGATTCAAACCGGTGGTGCTGGAGCGCCGCTCGATGGTGGGTGGCGGAGCGGTCACGGAGGAATTTTATCCGGGATTCAAGGCGTCGACGCTGGCGCACACGCTCGGACCATTGCGCGCCGATATTGCGCGCGACATGCAGCTCGATCGATTTGATCTGCAGATTTTCCGGCCAGACCCGCGAGTGTTTGCGCCAGAGCCGGACGGTCGCGGGCTGCTCTTTTACGACGACGCGGCGAAAACGGCCGGCGCGATTTCGCATTTATCCGCGAAAGATGGCGCCAAATATGGGGAGTTCGCGAAACAACTGGAGAAAATCGCCGGGGTGTTCAGCCAGATTGCGGCGATCACGCCTCCAAGCATCGACAAACCTTCTCCGGAAGATTTGTGGAATTTGCTGACGACAGGGCGCGGGATACGACGCCTGGGTAAACGGGGCATGCTGGACCTGCTGCGGTGGGGTCCGATGGCTGTGGCGGATTTTGTTGCGGAATTCTTTGACACGGAATTGTTGCGGGCGGTGATCGCGGCGAGGGGAATTTTCGGAACAAATTTAGGGCCATGGTCAGCGGGTTCGACGGCTGTTTTGCTGCTGCGAGCGGCGGGCGATGCACATCCGGTGGGTTCGGCCACATTTCCGCGCGGGGGTCTGGGGGAATTTTCGCGCGCGCTTGCAGATGCGGCAAAGAAAGCAGGGGCGGAGATCCGAACGGACGCGGAAGTGGCGCAGATCCGCACGAAGAGCGGCGCAGTGAGCGGAGTTGTGCTGGAAAATGGAGAAGAGATCGCGTGCGAAGCGGTGGTTTCCGGCGTCGATCCGAAGCGGACGTTCTTCCAGTTGCTAGAGCCGGCGATACTCGATCCGGTGTTTGCGCTGCGGATGAAGAATTTCCGGGCGCGTGGAAATGTGGCCAAGGTACATCTGGCGCTGGGTGACTTACCGACATTTCCGTCGCTGGCGAACGCGGTTGGGCCCGACGGATTCCACGAAGCGCTTTCGGGACGAATTCACATTGGACACGAGATCGACTATCTGGAAAAGGCGTTTGACGCGACGAAGTACGGCGAGATTTCTACGGCGCCGTATCTGGATGTGACCATTCCGACGCTGCTTGATCCTTCGCTTGCGCCGCCGGGCAAGCATGTGCTTTCCGCGTATTTTCAGTTTGCTCCCTTTCAATTGAAAGAAGGGAAATGGAATAAACGGCGAGGCGAACTGGCGAATAGCGTGATCAAAACGCTGGGGAATTATTCGCCGAACCTGGCGAACCTGGTGGAAGCGGCGCACGTGATCACTCCGTTTGATCTGGAAGAAACGTATGGATACACCGGCGGACACATTTTCCATGGCGAATTGGCGCTGGATCAGATGTTCACGATGAGGCCAGTACTGGATTGGGCGCGGTATCAAACGCCGGTGCGAGGATTGTTCCTCTGCGGGAACGGAACACATCCGGGAAATGGATTGACAGGCGCGTGCGGGGCGAACGCGGTGAAGGAAATCATTCACGAGTTGCGGTGAGCGCTTCCGCGACAAGGCCTACCCAGGACTCCGAGAAATGAAAATCTGTGTTTGCGTCCGGTGATGGAGTGTCGCGCCTACGGCGCTCGGTTTCGTTGTGGACGATGCCCAGCCCTTACGGGCTGGGCTAACTTGTGGCGCGCCTCTGGCGCTGGGATGGGGCATGCTCTGGAAGGCATGCTAGGCGCATGAATGCTTTCAGGATTACGAACGGAGGTGCGGGCGATGACGACGATTGATCGTGGGCGACTTGGAAAGTTACGGGCGCGGGAGGAGAAACGATTCGTGGAGGAGCATCCACGATCGGCGGAGTTGTATGCGCAGGCGGAGCATTCGCTGCTGGGCGGCGTGCCGATGAACTGGATGAAGAAGTGGGCGGGTGCGTTTCCGGTATTCGTGAAGAGCGCCAAGGGAGCGCATTTCACATGTGTGGATGGACGCGAGTACGTCGATCTGTGTTTGGGCGATACGGGTGCGATGACGGGGCATTCGCCGGACGTGGTTGTGGAAGCGGTGGCAAAACGGGCGCGCGAGGGGATTACGCTGATGTTGCCGACAGAGGACGCGCTGTATGTGGGCGAGGATCTCGTTAAGAGATTTGGATTGCCTTACTGGCAATTTACGCTGACGGCGACGGATGCGAACCGGTTTTCGATCCGGATTGCGCGGGAGATTACGCAGCGGCCGAAGATTCTGGTTTTTCATTACTGCTACCACGGGACGGTGGATGAATCGTTTGCGGGGCTGCACGACGGCGTTGTGGGGCCGCGGCGGGGAAATATCGGGCCACCGGTGAATCCGGCGGAGACGACGCGCGTGGTGGAGTTCAACGACCTGAACGCGCTGGAAGCTGCGCTGAAGCACCACGATGTGGCATGCATCCTGGCGGAGCCGGCGATGACCAACGTGGGGATCATCCTTCCGGACGAAGGATATTGGAAGGCGGCGCGGGTATTGGCGCGGCGGTATGGAACGCTGCTGATTGCGGACGAGACACACACGATCTGCGTGGGCCCCGGAGGATGCACGGCAGAATGGGAACTTGAGCCGGACATGCTGGTGTTCGGGAAGGCGATTGGAAGCGGCATCCCCGGCGCGGCATACGGATGCACGGAAGAAGTGGCGCAACGGATTGCGGCGCGGATTCACCTGGAAGATTGCGACGTGGGCGGCATAGGCGGAACCCTGGCGGGCAATGCGCTTTCGCTGGCGGCGATGCGGGCGACGCTGGAGCACGTGCTAACGGCCGGCAACTTCGCGAAGATGATTGCGCTGGCGGTGCGATTCAACGAGGGCGTTGCGGCGGCGATCAAGGAGCGCGGTTTGCCGTGGAATGTGCAGCGGCTGGGATGCCGGGCGGAGTATACGTTTTGCGGGAAGCCGCCGCGGAACGGCGGGGAATCGGCGGCAGCATCGGATTTTGAGCTGGAGCGGTTCCTGCACCTTTACGCGCTGAACAGGGGAGTGCTGCTGACGCCTTTCCACAATATGGCGCTGATGTGCCCGGAAACGACGGAGGGGGATGTGGACGCACATACGGCGATTTTCGCGGAGGCCTTGGAGGAGTTGGTGGAAAGGTAACTGGCAGGCCTAAAAGCGTGTTTTTGCGTAAGTGCGGATTCTAAATGGTTTACACAATTTGAGGCCCGTAAGTACAGATTGTGCGGGGGTTGCAAGTGTCCTGTTTTGATAATGATACATAAGTGCACATTCTAAGGGAGTTAGCGGGCGAGTTTTTGTAAGTGCGTATTGTAAGGGAGTTACGCCCTGCCCCATTTCGATTTTAGTTTTCAAAGAGCTACGACCGTCACTGAGCTTCGCCAATTAATTCATCCTTGTGTATTTTACTATAAGATAAATTTTAAGTCAAGGCAAATCTCCGGAATTGGTTGGACGCTGCGATCCCAAGAAGGATTCTTCACTTCGCGGACTTCGTTCGGAGTGACGGGGTTTTTGTGCGATGGAGCCCAAGATGCCGGCCTTAAGGCACGGCGCTACGGGAGCCGGATAATGGCCGGCTCCCCTGTGCATAGAGGCGGGTCTGCGGGCGGATTAGGCGGACGCGCTTGCGGTTCTGGCGGCTTCTACTTCGAGGAGTTTGCCGGAGCGAACGTCGTAGATGTAGCCGTGGACGGGGATCGATTTGGGCACGAGCGGATGATTTCGAATGTGGGCAACATCATCGACGACGGCTTGTTTTTGATCCTTGATGGCGAGCCACTCGATGTATTCCCCTGCGCGGGAACCGGGACCTCTGCCGACATCGCGAAAGCCGCTGGAGGTGAGTTCGGCGGTTTCGAGGCTGGAGTTGAGCAGGCCGCGGATAACGTCGTTGGTGAAAAATTCCATGCCGCAATCGGTGTGATGGATGACGAAGAATTCGTTGGTGCCGAGCAGCTTATAGCTGATGACCAACGAACGGATGGCGTCGTCGCTGGCGCGTCCACCGGCGTTGCGGATGACGTGGGCATCGCCTTCGGCCAGCCCGGCGAATTTTGCGGGATCGAGGCGGGCGTCCATGCAGGTGAGTACGGCGAAACGAAGGGCGGGCGGGAGAGCGAGTTTGCCCTTTTCGCCGAAGTTGGCGGAATATTTTGCGTTTGCTTCCAGAACTTCCTTAAGAATGTTGCTCATTGTGCGCTCCTTGAATTTTTGAATTGGGCGATCCGGCTGATCCTTACGTCGTTTTAGTTCACCTGAAAAAGAAAAAGCCCACGAAGTGAATCGTGGGCCAGTGGAAACCAGGTCTAGAGATGAGAAAAACTAGCCGCTGGAATCCTTCCGCCCACAGTGCGGACAACACGTACACGAGCAGCAAGCGGGCGCGCAGGCAGTGGCTGAGGTGAATCGAGACGATTTGGAACGGCCGAACATGGGAGGACAGAGTACGTGGGCGGCGATGCGAAGTCAACGCATTGATTTTGCCGGTCAACGGCTAAACATGCTGGGAGGCACTGAGAATGTTGCCATCGGGATCTTTAAACCAGGCAATTCTGTCGCCGGTAGGGGCGGTCCAGATTCCCAATTCCTGATCCTGGGCGAAGGGAAATTTCTCGGGCGGAACTTCCTGAGCCTTGAGCCATTTGGCGACTGCTTCAATGTCCTGGACTTCCCAGCCCAGAATGGTGCCTTGCAGGGGAGCGAAGTTGGGAATTTTGGATATGCGGATCATGTGGCCACCGACGCGCATGACCAGCGCGAATTGATCGAGGCTTACAAACTGGAATCCCAGTTTTCCTTCATAGAAGGCGCGGGCAGCGGCGTAGTCTTTTGTTGGAATAAATCCGACCATTTTTCCAGAAGCGAGCATGTTTCCCTCCCCGATGAATTTTTGCGGCTTCAGGAATAACACTTGTTGGGGTTAAATTCTTTCGCTATTGTGACAAGAAATGTCGCATAAGTGCCACAGCCTGTTATGGGGGAGAAATGGCCGTCTAGTCGCGCACCTTGCGAGTGTCTCGGCCGACCTCGCGGATGGCCACCAAATCCCGGAGCACTCGCATCCTGAGGACCAACTGCTGTTTGCGTCGAAGGGCGTGATGACGGTGCGCACGAAACAAGGAATATGGGTGGTACCACCGCTGCGCGCCGTGTGGATTCCGGCGAACACGCCACATTCGGTGGGTACATCGGGCCAGGTTTCGATGAGAACGCTGTATTTTTGGCCGGAACTGTGCCGGGCGCTGCCGAAAAGATGTTTTGTGATGAACGTTTCGCCACTGCTGAAGGAGCTGATTCTGCACGCGTGCGGCTATTCGAAGCTGAATAAGACGGTTCCCGCAGAGCGGCGGATTGTCGAAATCATCGTGGACCAGTTAGAGGGGGTTGGGTCTATCCCCTTGCAACTGCCGCATCCCTCGGACTCTCGTTCGATGAGAGTGGTGCGGGCGCTGATGGCGAATCCGGCGGACGAGCGAACGCTGGCAAAGCTATGCAAAGACTGCGGGGCGAGCAAAAGGACGATCCAGCGACTCTTCCTAGAGGAGACGAAACTGCCGTTTGGGAAATGGCGGCAGCAGTTTCGCCTGCTGCGCGCGATGGAATTGCTTGCTTCCGGGGAAAAGGTGACGGCCGCGGCGCTGGAGGCGGGGTACCACAGTCCTAGCGCGTTCATATCGATGTTTCGGAAGCAGCTTGGAACCACGCCGATGCAGTATTTCAGAGGCGAGATGAGATGAGGAAGCGCGCCGGCGACAAGAACGATGGAACCTGGGAGGGGCTGGCGTATACTGGCGGGGAAATTATGCGGAATGGGAGGGGAAATGGCGGAATATTATTTGTTGAAGACGGAGCCGACGGAATATTCGTTCGCACAATTGGTGAAGGATAAAGAGACGGAGTGGGATGGCGTGAAAAATCCCGTGGCGGTGAAACATCTGGGCGAGATGAAGCCGGGCGCGAAGCTGATTGTTTATGAAACCGGAGACCTGCGGACAGCGGTGGGAACGGCTACGGTGGTTTCCGTGGATGCGAAGAACCTGAAAAAGCCGGTAGTAAAGATCAAGGCAGGGAAAGCGCTGGCCAAGCCGGTGAGGCTGGACGAAATCAAGAGCAATAAGCTGTTTGCGGATTCGCCGCTGGTGCGAATCGGGAGATTGTCTGTGGTGCCGCTGACGGCGGAGCAGTATGGAGCGCTTGCAGGGAAATAAGCGAGTTGACAATTAATAGAGGCCGGGAATCAGACGCTTTGTGACTTTGCTGTAGTCGATATATTCCTCACCGAACGCGCGTGTGAGCGCGGATTCTTCCACATGAATGCGATAGAGGACTGCCGCGGTGGTTGGCACGACGGCAATGGCGAGGCTGAGCCAATTGCGGGAATGAATGCCGACAGCGAGGAAGACGAGAATGAGGCCGAGGTAGGAAGGATGGCGAACGAAGCGATAGAGGCCAGAGCGATTAAGTTTTTGAGAATCGAGAATGGCGACGTTTGAGCTGAAGGATTTGCCGAGAGTATAAATCGCGGACCAACGGATGGTGAGCGCGAGAATCAGGACGAGTAAGCCGGCGGTTTTCAGGGCGTGGATGCCGCCGAACATGTTGGGAGGATTGGCTTCGCTGATCCAGATGGCGGCGGTGAGTGAAGAGAGGATGACGATCCAGAGAAGAATGAGCGAGCCGCGATCGTGGGTTTTTCCGGTGCTATGTTTGGTGCGCGTGGCGACAGCGATGATGATTTCTGAAGCGACCCAAACCCAGTAGAGGATTCGCCAGAGAGCGGAAACGGTCATCGCGTCTCCTGGGGCTTTGGTTGAGGAGCGGCGGGATCGCCCGGTTGCAGGAGGTCCCACTTGTTGCCGTAGAGATCTTCGAAGACGGCGACGGTGCCGTAGGATTCCTGGCGTGGGGCTTCGAGGAATTTGACGCTGGCGGCTTGCATGAGGCGATAATCGCGCCAGAAATGGTCGGTGTGAAGGAACAGGAAGACGCGGCCGGCGGCCTGATTGCCGACTTGTTGCAATTGCTCCGGAGTGTCGGCCTGGGCGAGGAGGAGGCTGGCGCCGTGGGAACCGGGAGGAATGACGACTAGCCATCGTTTGCCACTGGGAAGGGGAGAATCCTGAACGACTCGGAAGCCGAGGGATTCGGTGAAGAAGGCGAGGGCTTCGTCGTAATCGCGGACGAGGAAAGCAACGTGAGCTAGCAACTGAGGCATGACGATCGATTATCCCATGTGGGGAGGAAGAGCGGGGAAGTTAACGAGGTTGCAAAAGTGAAGATGCGACCTGCAAGCTGATAGGTATGCCGGAACTGCCGGATATTGCCGCGTACATCACCGCGCTGGAACAACGCATCCTTGCGCAGCCGCTGGAGCGAGTGCGGCTGGCGAGTCCGTTTTTGCTGCGAACCGCGCAGCCGCCGCTGGGGAATGTGGAAGGGCGCGCGGTGCGGGAGTTACGGCGCGTTGGCAAGCGCATCGCGATTGGAGTTGAAGGCGAGTTTTGGCTGGTGCTGCATTTAATGATTGCGGGGCGGCTGCACTGGCGGACGGCAAATACAAAACTGGTTGGACGCAACAGTCTGGCCGCTTTTGATTTTCCCAATGGCTCTTTGCTGCTTACGGAAGCGGGCACAAAGCACCGCGCGTCTCTGCATGTGTTGAGCGGTGAAGAAGGGCTGCGTTCGGTTGACGCGGGCGGAATCGATATATTCAGCAGCGATTTGCGGTTGTTTCGCGACACGCTAACGGTAGAAAACCATACCCTGAAGAGGGCGCTTACCGATCCGCGGCTGGTGAGTGGCATCGGCAACGCGTATTCCGACGAGATTTTGCATGCGGCACAGATGTCGCCTATCACGCAGACACACAAACTGGGGCCGGGTGAGTGGGAAAGATTGTTCGCAGCGACGCGACATACGCTGGAGACGTGGATTGAGCGGCTGCGTTCGGAGGCGAAGTCTGACTTTCCGGAAAGAGTGACGGCATTTCGCAGGGAAATGGCGGTGCATGGACGCTTTGGACAGCCCTGCTTGAGATGTGGGGAGAAGATTCAACGAATTCGCTATGCGGATAACGAAACGAATTACTGCGCGCGGTGCCAGACAGGCGGAAAAGTTCTCGCGGATCGGGGATTGTCACGGCTGTTGGGATCGGACTGGCCGCGCACGCTGGAGGAACTCGAAGCACTGAAGCGCCGGTAGGTGAAAATGCAGTGGGTCAGTTGACTTCGGGGGGCCTGTCTTTGTCGTTCGGGGTGGTGGGATCAGAGAGTTCGAGCTGAGGCGATGTAGTTAGCCCATTTGCGGTGGCTGGCGGCTGTTCCTTGAGAAGGGTGTCCATTATTTCCAACAACTGCGCGGCCGCGTCACCCTTGTTGACTACTTCGCGTATCCCAGCTTTCCTGGCTTCGGCAATCATTTCAGGAAAGAAGTGAATGGTGCAGAGGATAATCGGCAAAGAGGGACGATCCTTCAAAATTTTGGAGGCGACTTGCAGGCCATTCAGAAGCGGTAGCGAAAAGTCCACAACGACCAGATCAGGCTTGAGTGTGATGGCTTTGTCGACGCCCTCCTGACCATCGGCGGCTTCGCCGCAGACTTGCCACCCTGGGTGAGCCTCAATGAGCACCTTTAAGAGCCCGCGAATTTGCGGACTGTGATCGATCAAAAGAATTTGAGCCACTCATCCCCCTCGCGGTGATTCCGAAGTTTACGCAGTTCTGATTTCATTCTCAGCGCTGTGAGCGAGGAATGGGACGGAGGTGGAATAAGCGCGCCGACGGACATCGCTTGGGGACACTTTTTGCGACAATATCGTTTATTTACCATATGTCGGGTACCCTACAAAGCGGAAAAGCGCTTGTGAATACGGCGATTACAGTATAGAAAACGAAGGCGATGAACAAAGCCCAGAGCGCGCACCCCGGAGAGCGAACGAATCCACGCGGGAAAGCTGTTCGCAATAAACCACTTCTGGCTGTGCCCGACGAAGAATTTCATGCGATCCGCCCGCATCTGCAATTTGTGGATTTTCCGCACCATTTGAGTCTGCATGAGCCTCACCGGGCGGTGAGATTCGCCCATTTTCCAAACGAGGGGCTGATTTCGTTGGTGGTTGAATTGAAAGATGGAAAGACGGTCGAAGCAGGTTTGGTGGGGAACGAAGGCGCGACGGGAATGGCTGCAATTCTCGGGTTGCGGAGAAGTCCGCTGCGGGAGATTGTGCAGATTGCTGGCAATGGATTCAGGGTGAGAGTGGATGCTTTGAAGGAACTTTTGCCGTCGACACCAAAACTGCAGGCGACTTTGAGTTGCTATGCGGCGGGACTGGCGATGCAAGTGGCGCAAACGGCGGCGTGCAACCGGCTGCACAAAATCGAGGAACGTCTGGCGCGCTGGTTATTGCTGGCTCAGGATCGAATGGATTCGGGGGAAGTGCCAATCACACATGATTTTCTGGCGACGATGCTGGGAACGGACCGGCCGAGCGTGAGTTTGGCGGCGGGAATATTGCAGAGGAAGGAACTGCTGAGGTATACGCGCGGATCTGTACATATATTGAATCGCAAGAGGCTTGAAGAGTTCGCGTGTGAATGCTACGCGGTGATCAGCCAATATAATAGTTAGCAGTTATACCCTGGAGTGGATTGGCAGGAACAGAGAAGAGTATCCTCAGGGGCTAAAGCCCAGATTCTCTTGGGCCTCAATGTCGGAGCTGAAGCTCCGACCCCCTAAGCTGATACTTATGCTGCGTAACTTTTTTCGCGATACGTTTTTCCACCACGGTGCGAAATGATTTGCTGAGGAGTTTATTGTGCGTTTCCTGAAATGTTGGATGAGTTTGGGTGTTGTGGCGTCATTGCTGGCGGGATCTGCGTTGGCGGCGGAAAAGTCAACGGCGCCACAACTGATTGAAATGGCCAAGGCCAACAGTCCTGCGCTTCGCGATGCGATCACGGCTACGTTTGATGCCAAGGACTTGAAGGAGGCGACGGCCTGGATTGGCCGCGGTCCGGATTTTTTCTTTGCCGCAGAGGCTGGGTCGCAACCTGCGCTGTTTATTGACGGAATTGCCGGGCCGCAGATGCGCAGCCTGGCAGGCTCTGATCTTTGGTACGCCGTGGCACACATCGAGCCGGCCGGAACGCTGCACGCGTTCTACTACACGATCAGTGGGGCGAAGTTTGGAGGACGGCTCGATCTTCCGGCGTTTACGCCCTTGTCCTATCAGCAGCCCGGGGTTCCCGCGGGCACGATGTCGGCCAAAATTCTGCACACCAGCAAAATCTATGACGGCATGAAGAGCGAATATTGGATTTATGTTCCGGCACAATATGATCCGAAGACTCCGGCGGCGTTGATGGTATTTCAGGATGGCGGGTGGTACACGGACCGCGACGGCAATAATCCGGCGCTCAATGTGATCGACAATTTAATTGCTGCGAAGAAGATTCCGGTGATGATTTGCGTGTTCATCAATCCGGGTAGCATTGACGATTCTCCGGGGACGGCTACGTATGCGTTCGTGAAAGCGTATTCGGATAAGTGGAAGCGCACGTTGAAGGATTCGATGCGCAGCACGCTTTATGACACGGTGAGCGACCGCTACGCGCGGTTTCTACGTGACGAAATCCTTGCCGACGTTTCGGCGAAATACAATATTCGCAAGGATGCGTATAGCCGCGCCATCACCGGACTATCATCGGGCGGAATCTGTTCGTTCAATGCGGCTTGGCAGATGCCGGACCAGTTCAGCCGGGTGATTTCGTGGATTGGGAGCTTCACGAGTATCCAGTGGAAGGAAGATGCGAATGTGCCGGATGGCGGGCAGGATTATCCGGAAAAAGTGTTGCGCGAGCCGAAGCGGAATATTCGCGTGTGGCTGCAGGATGGTTCGCAGGATATGGAAACAGGCAAATACGGCAGTTGGCCGCTCGACAACATTCGCATGGCGAATGCACTGAAGCTGAAGGAGTATGACTTTCATTTCAGCTTCGGCAAGGGCACGCATAATTCCGGGCATGGGGCGGCGGAGTTTCCCGAAGAGATGGTGTGGCTGTGGCGGGATTATGATGCCGGGAAGACCGAACAGAGTTACGAGATGGAGCCGAGCGAGAAAGGCAAGCCGGTGTTTCGCGTGTCGATTACGGATCGGGAGGCTGAGTAAGGAAGGAAGTAAAAGGTCGTTTGGCTGCGCTGCTGCTGGGCCAGTGTTCTTCTCGAAAGTCGATTCAAGAAATTCGGAGTCTTCAGGGGCTGAAGCCCAGTTCTTTGCGCGGGCTTATGTCGGGGCTGAAAGCCCCGGCCCCCTAAAGAGAAGCAGGAACCAGGTCGAGTTCGCAAGAATGGTGGATGCGCGTTGGTGTGTTTATTCGGCTGGAGAGGTTGAGATGCTTCGGGCCGGAAGGCGCTTCTCAGGATGACGAGCAGTGGTTGACGTGGTGGGTTGCGAAGAATGAACGACCCGCCTCGGAAGGCGGCCTCTACAATGGCTGACCCAAGATGCCGGCCTGAAGGCGCGACGCTACACGGAGTGACCCGAGAGACGACATGCAGAGGCGCATGTGGAGTACCCAGGAGCGGGGTTGAAATAGGCTTGCTTGTGGTGGTTGGAGGAGGGGAACTATAATTGAGTGTTGATATTGAGGAGGAAGACGACCATGGCGACGGCAGACGCGAAAATGCATGTGGCGGAGTTTACGAACGAGCCGTTCATCGATTTTTCGAATGCGGAGAACCGCAAGAAGATGGAAGCGGCGCTGGCGAAGGTAAAGTCGGAATTTGGGCACGAATACCCGATGTGGATCGCGGGAAAGAAGGTGGTGACGGAGAAGAAGAGGAAGTCGACGAATCCGTCGCGGCCATCGGAAGTGATCGGCGTATTCCAGGACGCGTCGAAGGAACAAGCGATTGAAGCGATCGAGGCAGCGAACAAGTATTTCGATGTTTGGAAGAAAGTGCCGGCGCAGGAACGTGCGAAGTGTTTGTTCAAGGCTGCGGCGATCGTGCGCGAGCGGAAGTATGAGCTGAACGCGCTGGTTTGTTACGAGGTGGGCAAAACATGGGTGGAAGCGGACGCGGATATCGCGGAGACAATTGATTTTTGCGAGTTTTACGGGCGAGAGATGCTGCGGCTGGCGGAACCGCAGAAATTGACGCCAATGTGCGGGGAGAGAAATTATCTGGTGTACATCCCCTTGGGCGTGGGAGCAGTGATTCCGCCGTGGAATTTTCCGATGGCGATTATGGCGGGACTGGTGGCGGCGTCGCTGGTGACGGGGAATACGGTGGTGCTGAAGCCAGCATCGGATTCGCCGACGATTGCGGCGAAGTTTGTGGACATTTTGTTTGAAGCGGGAGTTCCGAAAGAGGCGGTGCAGTTCCTGACGGGGGCCGGCGGCGCGGTGGGCGACACGATCGTGCAGCACGCCAAGACGCGGTACATCGGGTTCACGGGATCGAAGGAAATTGGATTGCGGATTGCGGAGTTGGCGTCGAAACCAGCGCCGGGACAAATTTGGATCAAGCGGACCGTGCTGGAAATGGGCGGGAAAGACGGGATTGTGGTGGACGAAGAAGCGGACATTGACGCGGCGGTGGAAGGCACGGTGCAGGCGGCGTTTGGGTATCAGGGGCAGAAGTGTTCGGCGTGTTCGCGAGTGATTGTGAGCGAGAAAGTGTACGACACGTTCCTGAACAAGCTGGTGGAGCGGACGAAAAAGATCAAGGTGGGACCGAGCGACGATCCGAACAATTACATGGGACCAGTGATCAACGAGCCCGCGATGAAGGGAATTTTGGACTATATCGAAATCGGGAAGAAGGAAGGACGCGTGGTTGCGGGAGGCGGACGCGCGGCGGGCGATGGCTATTTTATCGAGCCGACGATTGTAGCGGATGTGGACCCGAAGGCGCGGCTGGCGCAGGAAGAAGTGTTCGGTCCGGTGCTCGCGGTGATCAAGGCTAAGAATTTCGATCACGCGATGGAAATCGCGAACAATACGGAATTTGGATTGACGGGCGCGTTGTATTCGAAGAATCCGGAGAAGATCCGGAAGGCCGAGGAAGATTTTCACGTCGGGAATCTTTATCTGAACCGGAAGTGCACGGGAGCGATGGTGGGCGCGCATCCGTTCGGAGGATTCAACATGAGCGGGACGGATTCAAAGACGGGCGGGAAGGACTATTTATTGCTGTTTTTGCAGGCGAAGGCGGTGGCGGAGAAGGTGAGTTAGTGAGGTAGAGGAAGTTTAGGGAGTAAAGGATTGGCGAGGGGCGGACTCGGGTCCGCCCTTTTTTTTGTTGGTGGATGTACGTTGGGAATCGGTGGTGGACTTTTGCGTTGAGACTCTTCGTCGTAAAAGGCGCTCCTCAGGATGAAAGCGATTGGCGAGGGTTGGTTGTGGGGCGAGAGAATTTGTTTTGGCGCGGATGGGTTGGGGGAAGCTAACGGCCCGCTTCGGGAAGCGGGCCCTACAAAGACAGGAACCCCAAGATTATAAAAGCAGGGACCCAAGATGCCGGCCTGAAGGCGCGGCGCTACATGGATTCGGAGGGAGTGCGACTGGAGACGAATTTTAGGAGGCGGTAGGCGGGATAGCTGCAGGCTAGAGCGATCAGGGTGAGGTAGCTGTTGGTTGGATCTTCGCGGATGGCTTCGATGAGGAAGCCGATGGAGCCGAGGAGGGCGATGGCGGTGGTGTAGGGATAGCCCCAGGCGCGATAGGGGCGGGGAAGAGTGGGTTCACGGCGGCGGAGGAGGAACAGGGAGATGAAGGAGAGAAGATAGTTGGTGACGAAGAAGAAGGCGAGCATGGCGATGACACGTTCGAAACTGAAAATGGCGAAGGCCACGGCGACGAGTGCGCTGAGAAGGAGGCCGACGGTGGGCGTGCCGCCTTTGTTGACGCGGGAGACGACGCGGAAGAAGAGGCCGTCGCGGCTCATGGCGTAAATGACACGAGCGGCCATGAGGTGCAGCGCGTTAATGGAGCTGAAGAGAGCGAGCACCATGATGGAGCGGAAAATGAAGTCGCCGTGACGGCCGAAGACGCGCTCGGCGGCGAGGCCCAGGGAAAAATTGTTGCCCGCCACCTCGCGCATGGGCAGGACGTAAAGAACAGCGGCGTTGATCAGAAGATAGATGACGAAGACGGAGAAGAGGCTGGCAAAGATGGCGCGGGGAATGAGATAGCCGGGATTTTTGATTTCATCGCCGAAGTAGATGACGCCGTCCCAGCCGTCGTAAGTAAAGATGGTGGCTTGAATGCCGAAGAGGAGAGCGGTGATGAGAAGCGCGCCGACGGGGATTACGACGGAGGGGGCGGCTTGCGCGAGAGGAGCGGCTTCAGCGGCCTGACGAAGATGACCACCGAAGGAGAAGCAAGCGATCACGATGGCAAAGAAGGCGAGGCCCTTGAGAACGGTGGTGACGTTTTGCACTTTGCTGCCCATGATGACGCTTTTCCATTGCAGCAAGGCGAAAAGGATGATGACGGAAACGGCGGTGATTTTGATTTTTAGCGCGCCATCCACGGCGGGAAACATGTGCGCCATGTATTCGCCGATGACGATGCCAACCGCGCCGGTGCTGCCGCAGGTGGAGAGCCAGTCTCCCCAGCCGACAATGAAGCCGGCGAAATCGCCAATGGCACGTCGCGAGAAATTGTACTGGCCGCCGCTTTTGGGAATGGCGGCGCCGAGCTCGGAGAGTTGGAAGGCGCTGACTAAGGCATAGAGCGCGCCGCCGAACCAAACACTGAAGAAAAGCCAATGATTGGGAAGGCGTGCGGCAATGTCACCGGGGGTGCGGACGATGCCGGCGGAAATGGTGTTGCCGACGGCAACAGCGATGCCGAAACCTACGCCGAGAACTTGCAGGAGTTTGCCCTTGTCCTTGCGAGGATGCGTGGGGCGCATGGGAAGATCGGCGGCTAGGGAGTCAGTGGGCGTCGACAAGGCGAGGTCTCATGCGCGCCATCATACGTTTGTTGGGGGGAAAAGCAAGAGGGAGGCGGGGAATACGGGTTCTAATGAATTCAGGCCGGAACGAGAAACGGCCCGCTTCGGAAAGCGGGCCCTACGAACAAGAACTGGCGCGAGGCATTCTACTTTATTGTGGGTTGGCGGCGGGCTTCGTTGGTGGAAAGTTCGAGCACAAGCTGGCCTGCGGACGAGGACGGAGAGATGCGCAGGGATGAGCAGTCGTTCATGACCCAGTCGGCGCCGGCGTTGAGCAGGACCGGATCGTCGACGGTGGTGCGAACGGCGAGGACGCGAGCACCGGCGGCTTTGCCGGAACGAATGCCGAACGGCGCGTCTTCAATGACGACGCAGGATTGTGGGTCGAGATGGAGTGCGGCGGCGCCTTTGAGATAAGGCTCGGGATCAGGTTTTCCATGCACGATGTCGGAGGCAGTGACGAGGTGGACGACGTGTGGCCAAAGATGAGTGGCGCGGAGGCGAACTTCGGCGAGGGCGCGCGTTGAGGAAGTGACCACGCAGAGCTGCGAGGGAGGAACCCGCGCGAGGAGTTGTTGTGCGCCGGGAAGCGCGACGACGTCAGCGATTTCTTCGATTTCGCCGCGCTCCATCCAACGATTTTCTTCAAGATGAACGGCGGGGTCAGCTTGGGGAAGAAGCTCGCGGATGGAGGTGAGGCTGGTGCGGCCGTGGGCTAGGTGGACGACATGATCGGGATCGAGATTGTGCTTGAGGGCCCAGCGACTCCAGACGCGGGCGACGGCAGGAGTAGAGTCGACGAGGACACCGTCCATGTCGACGAGGAGGGCTTTGCAGGAGATGGGAGGCATGGCCACATTGTAGCGGAGTAGTGATTTTTCAGGTTTCGAAGACTGCAGCCAGTTGACTTAGTCCACTGACCTTCGCTGTACAGTTCCGCCATGTCTGAGCGAGTCAGTTCCCCAGCGCTGCGGAAAACCAAGTCGAGGATGATGTTGCCTTGTTTAACTTCGGAAAGTGTAAGGGCATCCACTTCTTGCAGAACTAAGATGAACGATTCACCGCCACGTGTTCTCAGGAAAAGATTCACCAGTTTACTTGGTTCAATCTGTAGTCCGTCGAAATGGCCGTCGTGGAAATTTGGAATGTTCATCGAAGCGGTTCTCGGCGCAAATTTTACTATAGTCTTGGCTATGGCCTGATTGTCGCTTTGCCGTCCGCGTCGGTACTATGAGCCACTTCGGCGGTTACCCGTGCCAGCTCAGACGGTCGACCCTCGCGAAAAGTCCTCTCGCTCAGCGAACGTGAGCGCCAACCGCGAGCGGCGACGAGCCACAGGAGGGATGCCGCCGCGAGGCAGCAACACAGCGCGAATCGCGTTGTGACACTTGCCGTAGACGCGCCCAATTTCATGCAGCGTCTGCCCGGCCTTCCATCGACTCCAAACGTCACGCTTATCAATCGCAGAAAGCCCAAGCCTTCTTGGTCCCATAGCTACACCACCTTCATCAGATGGTGTTGCATCGACCTGTCGAATGCACCCCGTTTACCAGGAGGTATTTTGACGGCTTCGATAGTTCCGCCCAGCCCATAGTGTGACGGCCGTCACAGCCTGGAAGTGGGATAGGACCTACACTCCCAAGCATGAGATTAACCATTCTTTTCCTCTTGGCATTCGTGTTCCCGTCAGTAAGCCCGGCCCAGAACCCCGTATTCAAGATCACGCCGGAAGATAGCACGATTACCTTTTCTGTGAAGGCGTCTGTGGCTATCGTGGGCAAATTCGAAAAATGGGACGCGACCCTGACGTTTCCATCCACGGATGTGACGACCGGCATAATGGATATCAAGATCCAGGCCGACTCAGTGAACACCGGAAGTGGTATGAAGGACGACAAGCTTCGGAGCAAGGACTTCTTCAATGCCAAGCAAGAGCCGGTGATCACGTTTCATTCCGACAAGATTGTGCAGACCAGCCCCAACACCTTCGATTTGCCGGGGACGTTTACCATTCGTGGAGTATCCAAGCCCGAAACATTGACGTTCACGCTTGCAGACATGGCGACGGCGAGAGCGAATGGAGGGGGCGAAGTTAAAGGGACCATGGCCTTTGACCGCAAGGAATTCGGGATGAACAGTGGCATTCCCTTCATCAAGATCGCCGACCGAGTCGAAGTAACCGTAAACCTCAAAGCGAAACGCGTCAGCGGGCCGCCGTTGGTGCTCAAGCAATAGTTCATCGAAGCGGTTTTCGGCGCAAATTTTACTATAGTCCTTGCTGTGCCCTGAATTGTCGCCTCCGTCGACCAGATGGGTACTATGATCCACTTGTACGGTTTCCCCTGCCGGCTCAGACGGTCGACGCAACACCCTTCAATACGTTGATTCGAACAAGCTTTCCTAGAAGGACTCTTTTGTTTGGCTGTACTCGGTCAAAATCTAGCCAGGGTAGTGTTCCGGCTTATCTAACCCTGGCGAGCGATTTTAGCCTTTGTTTTCAATGCAAGTTGGCTTAGAGCTGAGTGTTGCGTCGACCTATTGAGACCACACCTTGAACGACGTAGCAGCAACAGCATTTTGGCCGGAGTGGAGCGCGGGCGTGGTGAGGTTCATCTCCCACAACGATTTCCAGCGAGCCGTCTGGCTTTTGTTTCAAGAGTCGTGGCGAACGCGATTGTGCGCGAAGTGCGGACGCTATTTCATCGCCAACAAGCCCGCTCAAGGCTATTGCGACACCGTGTGCAGTAATCAGGTACACCAATCCAGCTCGCTGAAACACTGGCGAGAGAAGGGTGCGGAAAAGCGAAGGAAACGAAATCAGGCAAAGCGTGCAGGCAAGCGAAAGAAGAGGTGAGCATCGGGCACTGTGACCGCTCGTCGTCCCCATCTCTTAGTGCCGTCATACCTTAAGGCTTCAATTGCACGCAAGTTGCACATGGAAGCAGAAATTCTGCTATATTTAAAAGAATTATAAGTAAACATAAGAATAATATATAATAAGATTCTAATCATGCCGGTAGCTGATGCGTCGGTTTTCCGTTCTGCTATATTCCTGTACAGGTTAACGTCGTCATGAACATTTGCGCCGGATTTGCAATCGCGATTCGAAATTCCATCCTATGTAGTTCTGCCTTCTTGGCCGAGCCCTTAGACAAGCTCAACGTAAAATCGCTTGAAGCAGTTTCTTCCTATGGTCAATCGTTAGCGCAGTGGGCCTTTGTCATCGTCGGCGGTTCCTTGGTCTTGATACTCGGCAATTCTCATCGCTGGCCAAAATCTCGTATCCTCCGAGCTACCTATATCCTTTTTCCCGGTGCTTGGTTCTGTTTGGCAAAATCCATTTACTTGGGAAGTAGGGTTCAACAGGCTTATCTCGCATATCTTTTAGTTCCACCTGCCACTATCGAAAGCGCAGTCAGAACGGTAAACGATGACCTGACAAGCGAAATATGGTGGATGTTCGCGGGGCTGAAGGTTTTCTGTGTGTGGCTCGTGATCTATCTGGGTTGGTCAATCATCTCTAAAGCCGTCCCAAATGCTAAAGGTGATTCGTGAAACAGCGATGGGGATGGGCAATTTCTGTATTTGCTCTATTACTCCTCGGCGGGACTTCTGGAGCGCAGCAACAACAGTGTACTGACTGCGATTGCAATCACTTTCCGATTGCAAAAGAATGCAAGAAGTGTTGCGGCGTTGCGAGCGGCAAAATCACTTCCGTGACGAATTCGAGCGTGGTTATAAACGAAAACGCAGGCGAGAAGGCATTTGCTTTGACACTGGGAACAAAGAAGAATGCTGACCTGAAAGAGGGCGCCCAGGCTACGGTGTACTACCATAAAGAGGGTGACGTCGCCACGAGAATTGATCTCATCGATCGACTCAGCGGTCTACTAATCCCCGGACATGAAACAGACCCTCCAGTACCCGCAATATGCAGTAAATTTCCAATTCCACCCGGCGCGCTGAAGCTCTATTTTGGAGAAGGAAGCTTGGGTTACACCATGTCCGATGAAGTGACGGTGCTGACTATTAAGGGTCAGGACCTCTTAAGCCTACGAAGAACAGACAAAGGTCTTGCGATCAACGCAAAAACATTTAGCGACGATGGCAACATAATTGCAGAAATTGTTGACAACCGATTTTATATAAATCCAAATAACTTTTTCCGAATGGACAGGCCGAACAATCACTCATTGATAGTTTATGACCTGCATGACAGGAAAGTTCTGGACATTGACTACGTCAATCCCCATAGCGTAAAAGTTCTTGGCATCTTTCAGGTTCCTGGCGTCCCGCCAATCATTTTTGGAAACGGCGGACTTTCAGTTACTGGCGCAGGCGGTGGGACGGGGACAATCGGAAATTCCTGCGTTGGTGGCTCATCAAAACTATTCTCGGTTAATTAACAAAAAAAGTTGCTCACAAAACTTGGATGGACGAGGTTCTTGCAATGGTGAGTCTTGGTCCTGTAAACCGACAGTCGCCCACAAGTTACGGCATGCAAACAAGTTTTGTTCACGATTGCACAACCTTTGCACAAAAGGCGATGATGGAAAATCTTGAGGTGTGAAGACTCTAGCGAGAGAGCGTTCGCTGTTCCTGAGCCGCTCTGCGCCGGGATGAGGCTGTTTAAATGGCTTTCCAACCCGCAACGTACGGCGAAAAGCTTTGAACCGTTCGATATCAGCCTTCTCCCACTCAAATCGAGTCGCCCGCAAATATCGCAACTGCTTCGGCGGCTGAATCCGACTCGCAAGAAGTGAAAACTCTCACGGTAATCTTAGGTACGCGTTAGGTACAGTTTTTCCAGCCTTATCCAACCTGTTGTGAAATCACCGCATAAATATTGAGGGAAGTTGGGGTGGGAGACGGGGATTGAACCCGCGACATTCGGTGCCACAGACCGACGCTCTACCAGCTGAGCTACTCCCACCGTAGAAGTTCAGTTTAGCATGGGCATGGGATGGAAAAAAGATGGGGTTGGGGGCGGGGTTGTGGCGCGCCTGCGGCGCTTACGGGTGCAGCCGATTTGCGCGTTGGCAGTTGGGGTTGCGTTCGTGAGAGTGAGATTTTGGGGAAGAGTTGAGTTCAGCACGGGAAACTCTCGGAGAGGAGGTCCGACGAAGGCAACCCCATCAAGATGCCGGCCTGAAGGCGCGGCGCTACGAAGGCAGGACGACCCAAGAGGCGGAGGGATTCCTCACTGCGCAGACTGCGTTCGGAATGCCGCGTAGATTTTTGTTGGCGCGGGAACGGCCGGCTTCGGAAAACGGGCCCTACGACAACTAGAATCCCGGGATACCGAAGGAGGTACCCCAGGATGCCGGCCTGAAGGCGCGGCGCTACAAGTGCGGGAAGCGGCTCGCGGACTCGCTAGGGGCACGATATATCGTGCCCCTACGTTCGGCACAATAGTTCGGGGAAGAGCTGTGGGGCTTGCGGAGTTGGGTGCGCTATTGAGAGGGCTGGGTTGTGGGCATGGGTGATTTGCTTGATTAGGTGATAACGAGGAGGGAACGCAGGGTGGAGGAGGAGGCGTTGCGGGCGTAGGGGCTTGCTAGACTCGATTAGTAGCGGCCGACTTAGAGGGTGGTGTCGGCGATGCTGGGCGAAAGCTCAGCGCTACATGGGGGTGTGTGTCCCCGCACATGAACCCGCAAGCATCGGATCGACTCCATTTCGAGATGCAGATCGCGTATGCGCGGCCGGCGATCGCGTTGCTGGCCATCGCGTGCCTGCTGGAACTGCGTTCGGTGAAGGAAGTGGAACGAGCACTGGCGCTGCTGGTGGCGTACTTGGTGGCGGCGGTTGTGGTGATGGGATTGGAGCGAGTGCTGCGGACGTACAACTGGCACTTGCCGCTGGCGTGCGATGTGTTGGTGGTGGGGCTGTATCTATACTTTTCCACGGAGATGATGCCGGCATGGTTTCTGGTGTTTTTCGTGGCGTTTGCAGCGGGCTACCGGTGGAATTTGAAGCTGGCGATGGTGCTCTCGTTCGGGTTGTTGTTGCTGGCGGTGGCGCTGCGGCTGAACCGGCTGGGACCTGAAGGGCCGGGGACTTCGGCGCTGTTTTATTTGCCGGTTTTCGCCGCGACGCTGATGGGCGCCGGGGGCATGGCGTTTTTGGGGGATCGCAACCGCCGATTCACAGAGCAGCAGGAATTCCTGAACCGGGTGACCGGAACAATGCACGTGGAGTTGGGGTTGGCGGAATCGCTGCGGCTGCTGCTGGAGGATTTGTGCGGGGAATTTCACACTGAGGGAGCGCTGCTGGCTTACCGGGACGCGGACCTGGAGCGCATTTTCCTGTGGCAATTCAAGTCTGGCGAAAGCGAGCGGATGACGCCGGAAAACCTGCCACTGACGCGATCGGACGGATTTCTGCTGGACGATATGGAAGCGTCACTGTGCTGGAATTCGCTGGAGGGACGCGGCACCGGGTTTGGATGGGACCGGCGGAATATGCAGGGGCTGAAGATCCTGCCGCGTATACCAGGGCCGACGCTGCAAGAATTCCGGATGCAAAATTTTCTGACGGTGGCCTTCGATCAGGGAGAGCACCCGGCGGGGCGACTGTTTTTGATCAACCGGCGGGGCGGAAGGCAACCGTTCACAAAGGAAGAGTTGGCGTGGTTTGAGAAGATTGCGCGCCAGGTGAGCGCACCGCTGGAAAATGTGTTTCTGTTGCGGCACTTGCGCGTGCGAGCGATCGAGGCGGAACGTTCGCGAATATCGCGCGATCTGCACGACGGCATTTTGCAGACGCTGTTGAGCATCGAGATCCAACTGGACGTGCTGCGGCGCAAGGTGGGCTCGCAGCCGGAGCAACTAGAGACGGGGTTGACCTCGCTGCAACAGACCGTGCGAAATGAGGGTGCAGAATTGCGGCACCTGGTGACGGATTTGCGGCCGCTGCGCGTGCAATCGGCGGATTTGGTGGATTTGATGCGCGGATTCGCGGAACGCTTCCGGAATGAATCGGCGCTGGCGCTGGATTTACTGGTGGATTCGGTGGATTTGCAGGCTCCGGACAGGGTGTGCCGGGAGATTTTCCAGATTTACCGTGAAGCACTCAACAACATAAAAAAGCATGCCAAGGCTTCCCATGTCGTGGTAAAACTGACGCAGGATGACAGCCGTCTTTCTCTCGTAGTAGACGACAACGGCGAAGGATTCAGCTTTGCCGGGCGTTTCACGGGGGACGAGCTAGACCGCCTACGGCTGGGTCCGATTTCCATCAAGGAACGAACGCGTACGGTCGGGGGAGTATTGACTGTGGAGTCAAATCCTGGGCATGGTGCGCGTCTAACGATTGAGGTTCCGCTCGACTAATTATGGCGAAAACTAAACAGCAAATCCGTGTGTTGATGGCCGATGACCACGCGATATTCCGCGACGGGTTGCGCAAGCTATTGGATGGGGACGAGGAAATCGTGATTGTTGGGGAAGCGCAGAACGGCGCCGAGTGTATCAAGATGCTTGCGAAATTGAAGCCGGATATTCTGCTGTTGGATTTGCGCATGCCGGAGAAAGACGGGCTGGCGGTGCTGGAAGAAGTGAATTTTGACCAGATGCCGACGCGGGTGATCGTGCTGACGGCCGCGGAGGATGACCGCGACGTGGTGCGGGCGATGCGACTGGGCGCGCGAGGCGTGGTGTTGAAACAGTCCGCGACGGACTTGCTGGTGAAGAGCATCCACCGCGTGCACGCCGGAGAAATCTGGCTGGACAACCGCATGACGGCGGAAGTGATGAAGGCGTTCGCGAAGTCGTCGGAATCCGGTCCACGGCGGGAAAAGCCGCTGCTGTCCGACCGGGAAAAAGAGATTGTGCAACTGGTGGCGCAGGGATTCCGGAACAAGGAAATTGGGGAGAAGCTGTTTATTTCCGAGCAGACGGTGAAAAACCACCTGCATAATATTTTCGATAAGTTGGGCGTGTCTGACCGGTTAGAGTTGGCGCTGTATGCGATCCATCACCGGCTGATTGATCAGACGTAGGCCTTCGTTGTAGCGATTCCGCATCGGTTGCTGGTTCCTACGAAAAGCAGATCCCTCGCTTTGCTCGGGATGAAAATTATTGTCATTGACTCTTAGTGGCATTGCGCCCCAATTGTTGTGGGGAGCACTCTTAAGCTGGATTTTCTGCAGTTCTTACCATATTCAATACACAAGGAGTTTGGTCGAAGCAGCTGGCCCTGCGCTGGCGTTTGATGCGGGCTATTGAACAGGGATCAGCTTGAGTTCGGGGAAGTCGCGCTGGTAGCGTTTGGGATCGAGGGTCATGAGGCGATCCGCCTGGATGAGGGCGTGGGATCCGATAATGAAATCGGCCAGCAAGCGCCTGAGAGATTCGCGCGAAGTGCGCCTTCTACGCTTTGCGTAATTGGCAAAACGGCGGCCTGCATCGAGCCAAACTGTTTCCGCAAGTTCGAAATCCACTGCGATTCCGGTGTTCGAAAGAAAATCATTGATGAACGACTCCGTTGCCTGTGGATACGCCAGAAGTTCGGCATAAACCGGAGCGCCCACTACAAGCCCCCCCTCAACCTTTGCGTTGCCCAAGGCTTCCGCGGTTGAGGAAGCGAGCGGCTCATTGGACCACAGAGCAGAGAGGACATTGCTATCGATCGCGGTTCTCATCGATCAGGACGCTCGTCGCGCAATTGTTTGATCCAAGCATGAATTTGGCGTGGGCTGGAAAAGGCAGGAAGTGCGCCGATGTATTTCGCGAAGGGATTTTCCAGGGCGCGCGCCGGCCGGATCGCCGTTTCGTGATCATTGAGGATGAATTCAACCCGGTCTCCCGTCTTGAGGCCGAGGCGCTTGCGGACTTCAAGAGGCACGGTGATCTGGCCTTTGCTGCTGATTGTGCTGGATGGGGGCATCTGCTTTACCTAACCTCCTTGCAGTAAAGATAGCACGATTTACTCCCTCTTCGCTACGTGACCTCTCCCGAGACGGGCTGCGAAAGACGTGATGGGCGGGCAAGATGGCGGGACGCTAATGCTTTTGTGTTATTGCGCGGAGGGGGGAGTGCTCGTATTCTCACGCGAAGTTTTGAGGGTGGGTGTGATTTAAGGGGAATCTGCGGTTTCCGATACTTATAGGTGAGGACAGGATTATGTCCTTCGCATCCGGTGCAAGGCCGGGTGACGCTACCTGAAGCAATGGCAGGGGGGATCCATTGAAAGCACTGCTTGTGTGCATGATGTTGCTTTGCAGCGGTATTGTGGCGATGGCACAGGATGATGTGACGCCGATCCAGCTGGGATCGGTAACGTTTTCGGGAAGCGTTCGCGAGCGATATGAGGGCTGGGACTGGTTTCAGCCGACAACGGCGAACGCACAAAACTCTTACGGATATTCCGGCACGGTAATCCGGCTCGCGCTTTCTCAGAAACACGAAAGCTACGACTGGAAGGTTGAGTTTGAGGTGCCGGTGCTGCTGGGAATTCCTGACAGAGCGGTGCTTCCGGCGCCGCAAGGGCAACTCGGTCTGGGCGGTTCGTATTACGCAGCAAACGACAAACAACAAAACACGGCTTTCATATTTCCCAAGCAGGCTTACATACGGTTGAAGGATGGCGGCTCTAGCCTGCAGGCAGGGCGATTCGAATTCACAGACGGTAGTGAAGTAAAACCGAAGGATGCGACGCTGGCAATTTTGAAGAACGATCGAATTGGGCAAAGGCTGATTGGAATATTCGGATACAGCGATGTGATGCGTAGCTTCGATGGATTGCATTACGCGTTGTCCAGCGGCGCATGGAACTTCACGGCGGTTAGCGCGATTCCCACGCGCGGCGTTTTCCAGGTGGACGGGTGGGGATGGGTGAAGACTCCTGTCACGTATGTATCGGTGACGCACGAGACAGAAAACGGCGAAGATCGGCCGCACGCGGAATGGCGGTTGTTTGGGATTTATTACAACGATGACCGTGGCGTGGTGAAAACCGATAACCGGCCGGCGAGCGTGCGCGCTGCCGATCTGCAGGCAATCAATCTCGGCACGTATGGCGGGCACGTGATCGCGGCGCTGCCGACCAGCGCCGGTACGTTCGATGTCCTAGGTTGGGGCGCTTTACAAAATGGAAGCTGGGGAACACAGAATCAGCGCTCATCCGCGTTCGCGGGTGAAGCCGGGTATCAACCCAATATTTGGGAATCTGTGCGGCCGTGGATTCGTGGAGGGTATTTCTACTCTTCGGGCGATGGAAATCCGAACGACCATGTGCACGGGACATTTTTTGCGATTCTGCCGACACCGCGCGTTTATGCAAGATTTCCGTTCTTCAACGAAATGAATAACCGGGACCTGTTTGAGGAAATCATGCTGCGGCCGGGGAAAAAGCTGGTGATTCGCAGCGATATCCACGGGTTGTGGTTGGATAACAGCCACGATCTTTGGTACACAGGCGGGGGCGCGTTTCAGCCGTGGACGTTTGGATTCCAGGGAAGGCCATCGAATGGGCACACGGGTTTGGCCACGCTGTATGACATCAGCGGAGACTATAACTGGGGGCATGGGATCGCCACGACACTCTACTACGGGTATGCGGTCGGTGGCGCGGTGATCAAGGCAATTTATCCGAAGGACAGCAACGGATCACTGGGGTATCTGGAGTTCAATTACCACTTCTGAAGAGGGTGGTTTCGCAAGACGGTGCAATCTTGCGGACATGGGGCACAACAGTGTTGTGGCCCTACGCGGAACAGACGGGCGGCGTCATCCTCGTTGCCGGCTGGGTCTGCGGCTTAAGAATTAAGAGAGATTCCTCACTGCGAAGACTCCGTTCGGACTGACGGTTTTGAGTAAGCCACGAATATAGGATTCGAACCGGAAGTTGTGGCCTAAGTGCGTTTTTGGCCCTATTTAGAGGGCGGTTCTAGTACATAAGTACTTTTTCCACCTGGGAAAACTTTGTATCCCCAGTTCTATTGTTCTATGGGTGGGGGGCGGCTAGACTCAGTCTTTCATTAGGGAGGTCCGCCTTGACAGGCTCAGAGCGCCGCACGACCCAACGGTTTTCCATGCGGTTACCGCTAACGGTGCGGTGGACAACAGGGGCAGCAGTTGGAGAAACAAGTACCGAGTCCCGCGATGTAAGTTCTCGCGGGGTATATTTCTTCCTATCCAAAGACGTAAAAGAAGGGTCTCCAGTGGAGATCCTGCTGACATTGCCGAACGAAATCACGTTGGCCGGCCCGGTGAAAGTACGCTGCCTGGGACGAGTGCAACGCACGGAGCCCCGCGAAGAGGGTTCGGTGGGAGTGGTAGCGGCAATCGAGCGTTACGAATTCTTACGGGGTAGTGAAGACCACTAGCCGGAAGGGAACCGCAAAGAGTTTCCATGCTACAGGTTTCCTTGCTCGCTCACTGCGGAGGCGGGCGGGAATAATAGCCGGGGTGCCTCGGCCCCTCAGCGGAGCGCCCCGGCTGACTTATTTGTGGATGAATTGCTGCGTATGATTGGGAAGAGTTTGTGCCTGCCTTGAAGTGAAGATTCCTGGAAAATTTACAGTTTGAGTTTTGCGTGTTGGGCTTTGTCCGTGAAAGCGGTGGCGAGCCGCCGTGCTCCAAATAAGTCCACAGAAGACGGGCCGCCTCGGAAGGCGGGCCCCACTAAGGCCGACCCCACATTCGACAGCGGTATGTGGGGCCCAGGAATTACGATGACCGTGTGAATGCGCTCTCAGCGGAGGTTGCTGGACTGGAAGCGCCTGTCCTTTGGGGCAGGCGATTTTCACAGAGGGATGGGCGAAGATGCAGATATCCCCTGTATGGGCGAAAACTTACTGCTTCTCTCGTGGGGAAGCGACAGGAACGACCTCTATGCCGGAATCACCGGCCAGAAATTTCTTGGGATTCAGTTGGGGTGGCGGGGCGAAGCCTACGGAAAGGCTTGCCACGCCGGAAGAACTCGCGGAATATGGTGCCCTCGGCCCCGATCCCGAAACCGAAGCAAAGATCCTTGCGCTGTTCGAAGAGCAGTTGTTGCAGGATTTGATCAAGGAAAGTCCAGCCCCAGCAGCAACGGTTGTACCCGGTAACCCAGCCGCCGCGACCGAAAACACAATGGAGAGTTCAGTGGAAGCGAAAGAGCCCGCGGAGGCGCCGAAACTCGAGTTGTTTCCTGGAAGTTTATTGAAAGAAATTGCCGCAGAGCCGGCGGCAGGTGGGATGCCCAAAGTATTTGAGGTGGTGGCGGACGATGCGGCGGAAACTGCCGCGCAAACGCCGATCGAGATGGTTGCAGAAAGTGGTCCTGAACCCGCGCCGGAAGACGTGGCGGCGGCTCACGCACTGTTGGCGGAAGACGCCGAAGATGTGGTGAGCGCGACGGAACCGAGCGCGCCTGCGGAATCACGCGGGAGGGCGCACGATTTACTGGAATTTGCGGAAGTGCTGGATCAACACCGTCGGTGGGTGGAGTCCGGAGGAACAGAAGGTGCGCAAGGGCATCTGTCCGGCGCGGACCTGACGGGTGTGGACCTGACTGCGGCGAACCTGCAAGGGGCAGAACTGCAGAAGGCGAATTTGCGCGGCGCGGACCTTTCGATGGCGAATCTGCGGAACGCCAACCTGGTGGAAGCGGATCTGCGCGAGACGAATTTGCTGGGCACGGAATTTTCCGGCGCGAACATGATGGGAGCAAATTTGTATGGCGCACAGGGGTTGTGGGCCGGCCGGCTGGGCGGAACGAACCTGTTCGATGCGACGTTGCCGGAAGCGGTGGCAACGCTGAACGGTCGAAAGACCATCGAGCAGTTCACGCAATCGGCGCGATGGTTTTACCTGCTGCTGATTGCGGTGTGCGTTGCGGCTTGTGGATTGATCGCGCTGACCACGGACGTGCGGCTGCTGTTGGACGAATCGGCGACGGTGACGGCGCGCATTCCGAAAATCTTACCATTGCAGGGATTTTACCTGGGAGCGCCGCTGTTGCTGACGGCGTTTTACCTGCGGCTGCAATTTTTGCTGCTGCGGCTTTGGGGAAGCATGGGGGCGCTGCCTGCATTGTTTCCGGACGGACAGACTCCGGAAAAGGATGGGCGCTGGTACCTGATGGGGCCGATCCGGCCGTATTTGCGGTGGACGCGCGATCCGCATTCGGCGGTAGGCATGGTGGAATGTTATTTGTCGATGCTGATGACGTATTGGCTGGTACCGGCGATGTTGCTGGTGTTCTGGCTGCGCTATCTGGTGATGCAGGACTATCGCGGGACATTGCTGCAGGTGTTCTTGTTTACTGTGGCGAGCGCGGCGGCGTGCGGAATGCCGCGAATTGTGAAGCGCGTGCTGCGGCCGGGAGACTGGACGGAAGAGAGTACGCCACAATTTTTGCGCGATGTGCTGCGGGCGACGCGCGTGCCGGTGCTGGTTGGATTGACGTTGTTTCTTCTGTCGATTGGCGTGATTCGGGGATTGCCGGGAGACACAACATTGCGGCCGGAAGTGGGGCGAGCGGACCCCCGGCGTTGGGCATCCAGCGCGTTCGAATTGGCGGGCTATCGTCCTTATGCGGATTTGACGGAAGAGAGCATTTCCGGGCGGCGGGGAAGCGCGGCACCGGCAAATGGACAAGGCGAAGCGAGCGGGCCGCGGCTGAACGAAATTAATCTGCGCTATGCCCGCGGCTATCACGCGGAATTCGCGAACGCACGGATGTGGCGAGCCGACCTGGAAGGCAGCAGCCTGGCGGACAGCGATTTTCGAGGAGCAAATCTGCGCGAGGCGAATCTGCGATCGGCGAAAATGGATCACGTGCAGGCAGCGAAAGCAAACCTGGTGAGCGCCGACGCGCGCGGTGCGGCGTTTAATGGCGGAGATTTGCAAGAGTCGGACTGGTCGTTCGCGAACATGCAGGGAGCGACGTTAACCACGGCGAACCTGACCGGGGCGACGATGTATTCCGTGAATCTGCGGCAAGCAAATTTGCTGCGGGCGGAGCTGGCGCATACGGATTTGCGCGATGCGCACCTGGAGGGCGCTGTCCTATCTCTGGCCAAGCTGGAGCAGACAGATTTTTCCGCGGCAAAGATGGAGGGCGCGAACCTGACGGGCGCGCAGGCGAAGGGCACGATTTTTCTGGAGGCCGATCTTTCGAAGGCGGACCTGCGCGGCGGGATGTTTGCGGGGGCGGTACTACGGCAGGTGAAGCTGGACGGCGCGAACGTGCTTGGGGCGGATTTTCGCGGGGCGTTGGGCCTGGAAGCGTGGCAGGTTTGTTCGACACAAGGGTGGAGAGGCGCGCAGTTTGACGCGGACGTGCAGGCGGCGGTCCAGGCGAGTTGCGGGGCGGCTAGCACGCAGCCGTAGTGGTGTATTGGCCGTTTGGTCGGAACTCCCGACGAAAACAACCTAAACTAGAGGTCGCGTTGTTGGAAGCGGTAGAGGGCGAGGGAGAGGGCGAACAGCATATAGAGGATGGCGTAGAGGATCATGGTGACGCTGGGTGCGGAACGGGTGCCGAACGGGGACAAGTCTATGGTGCGAGCGATCGAGGATTGCATTACGTAGGAGGCGCGGCGCCACACGGATTCGGTTGGCATGAGGATGCTGGAGAAGATACCGAGGTTGATGAGGCGATCGGATTGCGTGACCGAGCCGATTTGTTCGAGCCAGCCGCCGATGAAGGCCAGGCCGTGTAGACCGAGGACAATGACGCCGTTGGTGAGCGTGGAAAAGATAGTTCCGAAGAGGAATGTGGCGGTCAGGACGATCAGGCATTCGAGATAAATGAGCGACGCGCCCTGCAACGCGTTGTGCTGGCGGATGCCGCCGATAAAGTATCCGACAGTGAAGACTCCCCCAAAAACCAGAGCGACGTAAGCGGCGATCATGGCCGCAAAGCCAAGCCATTTGCCGAGAAGCAGTTGCCAGCGATGAATGGGCTTGGTGGCGACGGCTTGAATGGTGGAGGAAGCGATTTCGCCGGAGAGAGAGTCGACGCTGGTGAGAACCGTCATCAAGACGGCCAGCATGTCGATGGCGTAGAACCCGACCTGGAGCATGGTGCTGAGAATCTGATTGCGAATCAGGGGCGGGATATTGGCGAAATGAGGACTTCGAACCTGGAAATGCATGCCAGTGCCGAAGAGAGTGAGAAATGCGGCTGCGGCGAGTAGCGCGGTCCAGAGAATTTTGCGGCGAGCGGCCTCCTGAAAGGTGACCCGCGCGATGATCCAGAGTTGCGTCACAGGCCCTGATCCTCTCCCATGATTTTCAGGAACGATTCCTCGAGTGAAAGATGCTGAGGAGTGAATTCAAAGACATCGACGTTCGAAGAGACGAGATAGCGAAGAATTTTGGGGAGAGCATCTCTGGAGCCGGCAGAGAGCGAGAGGCGATCGTCGACGATTTGTGCGGAGGTTGTCCATTGCGCGAGGCCTCGAAGAAGATCCTGGCGCAAATTGTGGGCGCGAACGTGAATCTGAATTTCGCCATCGGGGGAGGAGCGAAGATCGCGAGAGGCAACGACTTGGCCATGCTTGATGAAGACGACGGTGTCACAGGTGATTTCAACTTCGCTCAAGAGATGGGAATTGAGGAAGACGGTGGCGCCGCGCTGGCGTTCATTGCGGATGATGTCGCGGACGAGGTGGCGGCCCATGGGATCGAGGCCAGAAGTTGGCTCGTCGAGGAAGACGAGTTCAGGCTCGTGAATGAGGGCTTGGGCCAGGCCGATGCGCTGCATCATGCCTTTCGAGAAGCCACGGAGACGCCGGTCGCGGTGAGGCGTGAGGCCAACGAGATCGATATACGCGGGAACGCGATCGCGAAGCTGCGCCTGCGTCAGCCCGGCGAGACGGCCGTGGAGAGCGAGGAGTTCGGATGCAGTCAACCAGTCGTAGAAGCGGAAATCTTCGGGGAGAAAGCCGACCTTGCGGCGGACTTCGACGTTTGAATACGGATGGCCGAGGATTTGCGCCTGGCCGCTGGTGGGCTTGACGAGGCCGAGAAGCATTTTGATGGAGGTGCTTTTGCCGGCGCCGTTGGGGCCGAGGAAACCAAAGATTTCGCCGCGACGGACCTGGAGCGAAAGACCGCGAACCGCGACCTTGGCGCCGAATTGTTTGTGAAGGCCGATGGTTTCGATGGCCAGGTGATCGGTCGGCGGCAGAGAGTCCTCCGTCAATTTCAGGTTCGCGGGGAGTTAAAAACGGCGGTGGGAAAGAGTTTCCTCAGGGGCTGAAGCCCAACCTCGCCGTTGCTTACTGTCGGAGCTAAAGCTCCGACCCCCTAAGCCAGTTCCCCCAAATTCTTCACTGGAGCGAGCTGGCTAATTGTACTGCGGAAGATGGGTCGCCGTGGCCGATCAGGTTGTAGATAACGCCGTTGTCGATCCAGATGAGAGCGAAGGATAGGCGCTGGTTGTTGGGATTGGGGAATTGGAGAAGCGTGCCGCGCACGCCGTTGACATTGACGGTTTCGTAGGATTGCACGGCACGGGGAATCGGAAGAACGAGAGTGGACTTCCAATCCACAGACTGGCAGAACTCGCGAGCTTTTACCGGGCTCCAGCCGGCCAACTGAAGAGCAATTTCCGCCAGTTGCTGGATGTTGAGATCGGAAGGGACATTGACGGTGGGGCTGGGTGCCTGGATTACGACGAGGCATGGATTAGCGTTGGGGGAAGAAGACGACGCCGGAGGCGTCTGATCCGTGCTCTCCGGCTCGCCTTTCTTGCATGCGCCGTACTGAACTGCGACCGCACGCGGGACTTGCACTGCGACGGTGGCGCCATCGATGGTGGCGGGAAGCAAAAGATCGGGACGGCCAGCTTGATCGAGGACGTCCTGCAGGCGAGCGCGGTCGAGAGTGAGATGAAAGGCATGAGCGCCGGAAATTTCAAACTTGGGAGTATCTGTGCGCGAGGGAAGCAAGCGAACCGGGAAGCCAACGGCTTGTGTGGCGGTTTCGCGGGAATCCGCAGAGGATGATTTTTCATTGGTGGTTATGACGGCGTTCTCAGAGAGCAGCTTGGCAAAGGCTTCGAGAGGCTGATGGGAAATGCCAGGCTGCACAGGGCCGAAATCGATGTTGACGGTCTGAACGCGTTCGACGCGGAGCGTGGCGAGCAGGCGTTGAGCAAAGCTGCGGGTGGCGGGGAACATCAACGAGATCGCAATGATGGCGGCGGCGAAGGAAGCGGCCCAGGCAAATCGCCAACGTCCGGAGAAGATGCGGCCGAAGAAGGGAAGTTGCTGGTGTTCGGGCATGGGAAGATTGGCCTTGAAACGGGCGAGGGCGATTTGCGGATCCGTTTCCGCGGCGGAAGGCGATGCGTCCAGAGAAGCGAGGTGCGAGGAAACGCGCTCAGCAGCGGCCGAGAACGTTTGAAGGCGCTGCTGGCAACCTGAACAGGATGGTAGATGGGCTTTCAGTTCCGCGACCGCAACGGGATCGAGTTCGGCGTCAAGATAAGCGCGCAACGTGTTATCGGTGGGGCAGTTCATAGAACCTCCTAATCCTTTTCACCAAAAAGATCCAAATAGCATTTCTCGAAGCCGGCTTCCGCGCGGATCAGCAAGGTGCCGACGGAAGTTGCAGGAATGTCGAGATGAGAAGCGATTTCCTTATAGGAATAGCCGGAAGCGCGCAGCAGAAGAATTTGCGACCACTCTGGTTTGAGCTTCGACAGAGCGAGACGGACGCGTTGCTGCGTTTCCGCACGAAGAAGGATTTGCAAACCGTCTTGGGGCCGATTGGAAGAGGAAGCTTCGTGAAAAACCTGGCGAGCAACTTTCACGTGACGAGTTCGAGCGCGCAGATCATCGATGCCCAGATTCATGGCGGTGCGATAAAGCCACCCGGGAATGTTGGCGCGGGCGATTGGTGGCAGGATGCTGCTGTGCAACTTCAAAAAGGCTTCGTTGGCCAGTTCTTCCGCACGGCCGGAATCGCCCAACATGCGGCGGAGAAGGGAGACGAGGCGAGGATAAGTAGACAGAAAGAGTTCGTCGAAGGACTGGGGAGGCAGTGGGTCAGTGTCAGAGGTAGACATGGGGCGCAGGGCCTTCGGCAATGGTTCGATGACGCCTTCCAGCACGGTTGTTTCCCCCTGTCTGAAGGTTATACGCCTAAAGCGGGCGAATTGTGACAGTCGGCCATTGGGCCGGGATGTTGGGTGGGCCCAAAGTACTGTTTCGCGAGAAGTGCAGGAGTGTGTATAATCCCCGACGATTGGTTGGGGTACCCCGTTAGAAGACAATTCTGACCTGGAGCGGAATACATGCCTGATACAAGCACACAAGAAATCATCAGCAGGAAGGCGTTGGCGTTGTTTTTAATTTTTGGGTCGCTGGGGGCCATCATCATGAGCTGGATTTCGTATTCCGCCATGGTGGGGCGAGCGCTGTAGAAAAAGATTGAGAAGTGAGGCCGGGTAATCGTTGGGTGAAAACCCAAAGAGCCCGGCCGTAGTGTTTCATGCCGGCGTAAGTGGGCAGGACTGGAATTGGTGACCTGGGCCTGGCCGCCGATCCCTCCCGAACATCCACAGAATGAAGACTAAAGAATTAACCTGGAGCTGCCGATAAGCGGAGTGTAAGGCGAATTGTGCGTTTCGCCTGCGAGGCGGCCACGTGATCCTCCTGGTTCTGTTGGCAGCATTGGCGCTTCCACCACAACAAAGCAACGCAGTACCGGAAACGAAGGCCCCGGTTCCGCCGGAACAAGTGCTGGCGTGGCAGCTGGAAGGATTGACACCGGAAGAGTTGCGGGAAGAAGTGGGGAGCCGCGGTCTGACCGAATGTGCAGAACAGCCGTTGCTGAATGCACTCGCGGCGGCGCGGGCGGATGTGGAAACGGTGCAGGTAGTTCGCCACGCGAAAGCGCCATGCAGGGTCTGGAAGTTGGGACTGCAGTTGCCGCGGCCGACGGACTATCTGTACGAAATCGCGGGCGCGTTGATGTGGAACGACTGTGGATATGCGTTGCAAACGATGCAGGCGGAGACGATGAAGCAGCCGGGGAACGCGGATGTACACCTGATCTACGCGCATTTGCTGGCGGCGTCCGAAGACTGGATAGCAGCGTATGGGGAAGCGACGATAGCGGTGAGATTGGCGCCGGATTCGTCGTACGGGCACGCGGAGCGCTCGACGATCTGTTATCACTCGCGGCTCCCGGAGTGTGCAGTGGCAGAGGCGATGACGATGGTCAAGATGCGGCCGAAAGATGCCGTGGCGCACGTCGTGTTGGGGCACGCCAGGGAATTGCAGGGTTACGACGACGAAGCGTTGCTGGCGTATGCAGAGGCGAAACGGCTGAACGCCGGGTATGCGGAAATCTTCGCGGGATTTGGCAGGGTGTACGGGCGCGAGGGCGCGTTCGAAAAGGCCTTGAAGGCGTTCGACGAAGCGATCCGACTGGACGGCGGGGAAGCGGAATATTTTTGCGACATTGCACAGCTTTATCAGACGGAGGGATATACGGACAAAGCGATTGAGAAATGGAAGAAGGCGAAAGAACTCGCGCCGAATCGGGCGGAGATTTTGTTGGCGCTGGGAAATACATACTTGATGGCGCAGCGTTAACCGGAGGCAGTACGAGAGTACCGGGAATTGCTGGAGTTGCGGCCGGAGATGGAGCCGCAACTGGTGAAGGCGCTGCGCGCGGAGGGGTATGAGACGGAAGCGGCAGCGGTGGATGCGGGAGGGGTATTGAAGTGAGTGGGCGCGAGTAGGGCGGAGCTCAGTACGTTTCGGGTGATGTTGCGGTTGAGATCCATCGTCGCAAAAGGCGCTCCTTCAGGATGACAACGTTTGTTCCATGACGGCTCGCGAGTGTGGTTGGACTTTGTGAAATAAAAAGAGAACGGTCCGCCTCGGAAGGCGGGCCCCACAAAATAACCCAAGATGCCGGCCTGAAGGCGCGGCGCTACTAGAGTGACGCAAGGGCCCATATGCAGGGGCGGCATGTGAGTCAGCTAGCCCTCTTCGCCGAAGCGCTTTATGTCTTCGGGGCCTTCGTTGAGTGGCATGATGTCGCGGCCCTGGACGAGTTGGCGGATCTGGCCGACGATATCCGGATTGGCGAGCGTGGTGATGTCGCCGGTATCCATGTTGTTGGAAATGGCGGCTAGGACGCGGCGCATGATTTTGCCGGAGCGCGTTTTGGGCATATCGGGAACGATGTGGATGCGCTTGGGGCGAGCGATCTTGCCGATCATGGTTTCGATGGTGGCGGTCACCTTTTCGAGCACAGCCTTTCTTGGAAGAACACCGGGCTTCAATGAAATATAAATTTCCGGGACGCGGCCTTTCACCTCGTCGACCACCGGAACGACGGCGGCTTCGGCAATTTCGCTGATGGTGAGGCAGGCGGACTCGAGTTCCTTGGTGCCGAGGCGGTGGCCGGCGACGTTGATGACGTCATCGACGCGGCCGAGGATGCGGTAATACCCATCGGCAGGCAGGACCGCGCCATCGGCGGCGTAGTAGGGCCAATCGCGCCAGTCTTTGCTGTGTGGATTGGAATTATACTTTTTGTAGTAATTGCTGACGAAGCGGTGAGGATCTCCCCAAATGGTTTGCATGATGCCGGGCCAGGGATTGCGAATGCAAATGTTGCCGGCGGCGTGGGATTCCAAAGAAACTTCCTGGCCTTCCTCATCGCGGATGGCGGGATAAATCCCAAGACAAGCGGGACCAGCGCTTCCGGGCTTCATGGCATCAAGAGCGGGTTTGGTGGTGCAGAGAAAGCCGCCGGTTTCCGTTTGCCACCAAGTGTCCACGATTACGGCTTCACCTTTACCAACAACCTGGTGATACCAACGCCAGACTTCAGGCTCGATGGGTTCGCCGACCGTGGTCATGTGCTTGAACCGGTAGTTGTGCTTTTTGGGCTCGTCGGCGCCGGCTTTGCGGAGCATGCGAATGGCGGTGGGCGAAGTGTGGAAGATATTTACGTCGAGGCGCTCGGCAATGCGCCAGGGACGGCCGGCGTCGGGAAATTGCGGCACACCTTCGTAGAGAACGCTGGTGGCGGCGAGAGCCAGCGGTCCATAGACGATGTAGGAGTGGCCAGTGATCCAACCGATGTCGGCCATGCACCAGTAAACATCTTCCGGGTGAATATCTTGATAAAAATTGGAAGTGCCGGCGACGTAGGCGAGATAACCACCGGTGCGATGCTGGCAGCCTTTGGGCTTGCCGGTAGTGCCGCTGGTGTACATGAGGAAGAGAGGATCTTCGGCATCCATGGAGACCGGCTCGACGACGCGATTGCGATAATCCTTGAGGAGATCGTCGATGAAATAATCGCGCTGCATGACCATCGGGGAATCGGAAGTGTACTTGTGGTGATAACGCTTCCAGACGAGGACCTTGTCGATAGCCTGGCCCTCTTTTTTTGCGGTTTCGACGGCGATGTCAGCGCCGCCTTTGTGATCAACCCAACGGCCGTTGCGATGGTAACCGTCGGCGTAGATTAAAACGCTGCTGCCAGAATCGGCGGCGCGCAGGCCGCAGGCTTCCCCAGAAAAGCCGCCGAAGACGACAGAATGGATGACGCCGAGGCGCGCACAGGCCAGCATGGTGATGGGCAACTCGGGAATCATGGGCATGTGAATGGTGACGCGATCGCCTTTTTGCAGGCCGGCAAAATCGCGGAGGAGAGCTGCAAGTTCATTGACGCGGCGATAGAGTTCCTGGAAGGTGATGACGACATGAGACTCGTCTTCGGGTTCGGGAACGAAGATGAAGGCGGCCTTGTTCTTCCACTTGGCCAGATGGCGGTCGACGCAGTTGTAGGAAGCGTTCAGGCGGCCACCGACAAACCATTTCCAGAAGGGAGGATGTTCGGTGTCCAGCGTGGTGTGCCAATACTGGTCCCAGTGGAGGAGTTCGGCATATTCGCGAAAACATTCGGGGAAATTCTTTTCACTGAAGCGTTCGACGATGCGGGGATCGTTCAAGTTGGCCTGGGCAATGAAACGAGCGGGAGGGCGAACGTACTCTTCTTCCTTCCAGTGAACAGCAATCTGGGCCTCGTTTAAACCTTCCTTCTTGGGGCGCGACTTCCGTTCAGGCTGTTTTTTCTCGAGGGATCTCGGCACGGCACTCTCTCCAATGAAGATTGAGGAAGTCGTCAAGCCCAGCACAGTGCGCGGGGAATGGCGCTTGTTCGGTAACGGACAAGACGCCGAGGGACCAGCGCCGGTCCAAGGCCAGAGTGAGAATCATCCTATGGCGAGAGATGTGGCGTCAATTGGGACGGGGAGGACGCGAGCTTTGTGGTTGAGCGGTGGTGAGGCTCAGGTTGAGATCCTTTGTTGCTGAAGGCGTTCCTCGGGATGACAATTTGATCTGGTGGTGGCGATTCAGAAAAGCCAGGGCTCGTGGACTCGCCGTGCGCTACAGGTCTCGGATCCAGACGGTTTTGGCGTTGGTGAATTCGCGAATGCCGTAGGGGCCGAGTTCGCGGCCGTGGCCGGAGGCTTTCACGCCACCGAAAGGGAGACGGGGGTCGGAGGCGACCATGGAATTGATGAAGACCAGGCCGGATTCGAGTTCGTTGATGAAGCGCTCGCGCTCGGAGGGATCGTTGGTCCAGGCGCTGGCACCAAGGCCGAAGCGGCTGTCATTGGCGATGGCCAAAGCCTCATCGATATTTTTGACGCGGAAAATACTGGCGACGGGGCCGAAGAATTCCTCGCGATAAGCGGGGGAATCTTTAGGAATGGAAGTGAGAACGGTGGGCTCGTAGAAATTGCCGGGGCCTGCCACGGGCTTTCCACCGGTGAGGAGTTTTGCGCCGGCCTGAATGGTTTTGCGGACGTCGGTGTCGATATCCTTTACTGCGTCGGGAGTGGCCAGAGGGCCGACATCGGTTTTGGCGTCGAAGGGATCCCCGAGTTTGAGGGATTGCATCTGGCGGACGAATTCCTTTTCGAAGGCACCGGCGATTTGTTCATGAACGATAAAGCGCTTGGCAGCGATGCAGGATTGACCATTGTTGATGACGCGCGCTTTCACAGCGGTGGTGGTGGCTTCCTGAAGATTTGCGCTGGGCATGACGATGAAGGGATCGCTGCCGCCGAGTTCGAGGACCACTTTTTTGATGCGCTTTGCGGCGGAGATGCCAACCTGAATGCCGGCCTGCTCGCTTCCGGTCAGAGTGGCGGCGGCCACGCGCGGATCGTTGAGGATGCGATCGACCTGCGCCGCGCCAATGAGAAGAGTTTGGAATACGCCTTCGGGAAAACCGGCGCGGAGGAGAATGTCTTCAATTTTCAGGGCGCATTGCGGCACGTTGGACGAGTGTTTCAGCAGGCCAACGTTGCCGGCCATCAGGCCCGGAGCGATGAAGCGGAAGACCTGCCAGAAAGGGAAGTTCCAAGGCATGACGGCGAGAACGATGCCGAGCGGTTGGTAACGGATGAAGCTTTTGGAAGCGGCGGTGGGAATGACTTCGTCGGCAATAAATTTTGCGGCGTGCTCGGAGTAATAGCGGCAGCCCAGGGCGCACTTTTCGGCTTCGGCGATGGCGGAGCCGAGAGTCTTGCCCATTTCGAGGGTCATGAGGCGGCCGATTGGTTCTTTTTCGGCTTCGAGAATTTCCGCGGCCTTGAACATCCAGCGGGCGCGATCGGCCAGCGGAGTGTTGCGGAAACTTTGGAAGGTTTTGGCGGCTTTGGCGATTTTTTCGTCGACCTGCGCATCGGTGAGGGCGTCAAATTTCTTGATGACTTCGCCAGTGGCGGGATTGATGGTGGCAATGGCCATGAAGGATACTCCGTCCGAGAACTCGTTTGCTTCACGGTGAACTCGGGGAGGTAGTTTAACGCAAACCTTACTTTTTTACAGTAGAGATATTCTGAAAAAGCCGCCAATTCTTTGCGAAGGGGGGAAATTCGTGGAGATTGTAGACGGCACGTTTGGCGTGCCAGCAAAATAGGCACCGGAGGCGACTGGACCTATATGAAAACGCAAAAAGAAAAAGGGGAAGCATTTCGCGCGCTGCATGCACGGAGCGGGGCCTTTGTCATTCCGAATCCGTGGGATCTGGGAACGGCGCAGATGCTGGAGCGATTGGGCTTTGAGGCACTGGCTACAACCAGTGCGGGCTATGCGTTCTCCGTGGGGAAACAAGACAACACTCCAGATCGTTTGGAAGTGATGCAGCATCTGGCACAGATTTCGGCCGCCACGGACTTGCCGGTGAGCGCGGACTTGGGGAATGGATTTGGAGATGCGCCGGAAATTGCCGCGGCAGCGATCCGCATGGCTGCGGACGCGGGAGTGGTGGGAGGGTCGATTGAAGACGCCACTGGGCGCGCGGACCATGCAATTTACGAACTTACGCAGGCTGGCGAACGAGTGAAAGCGGCGGCGGAGGCGGCGCGGAACCTGCCCTTCCCGTTCACATTGACGGCGCGTGCGGAAAATTATTTGAACGGCAGGCCAGATCTGAAGGACACGATCAGACGCTTGCAACTTTATCAGGAGGCGGGGGCGGATGTTCTTTATGCTCCCGGACTCACGAGCAGAGAGGACATCCGGGCCGTGGTGAAGTCGGTGAATCGGCCCGTGAATGTGTTGGTGGGATTGCGCGGAATGAGCCTGACGATTGAGGAGCTCTCCGAACTTGGGGTGCGGCGCGTGAGCGTGGGCAGCGGGCTTTACCGGGCCGCGCTTGGCGCATTTTTGCGAGCGGCGAGGGAAATGAAAGAACGTGGCACATTCACTTTCGCGGAGCAGGCGGCTAGTTCGCAGGAAATCGGAGGGCTGCTGAAGGGTTGAGGCGCCGAAAAAGGCGCTGGGTCTGGAAGATTGCCCGGCGAAAGAGTATTATCCAACTGCACTAGCCGAATCCAACGACCTACCATTTCGCTAATGGACCGCCCTATGGACGTATGGAAAAATCTGAGGATGAACTATGAAAAAAACACTGATTGGTCTTAGCCTGGCTTTGGCATTGGCTCTTCCCTTGTTCGCACAGGACAAGGAATCGGATCGCGTGGAGAACGCAGGGAAGGTGATGCAGGAAATTCTTAACGCGCCGGACGGCATACCGCAGAGCGTGCTGGACAAAGCGGATTGCGTGGTGATTCTGCCTTCGGTGCTGAAGTTCGCGATTGGCTTCGGAGGAAGTTACGGCCGCGGGGTGATGACCTGCCGTGGCGGGAAAAACTTCCACGGCGCGTGGGGAGCGCCGACGATGATGGCGCTTGAAGGAGGCAGCGCGGGATTGCAGCTCGGCGGAAATGCCACGGACTTTATTTTGCTACTGATGTCGCCACGTTCCGCGCAGAACATTCTGAAGAGCAAAGTGAAGCTCGGTGCGGATGCATCGGCTGCCGCTGGACCGGTGGGCCGGACCGCTTCCGCGGAAACCGATGCTACCCTGCGGGCAGAGATCCTGTCGTATTCGCGCGCGCGGGGATTGTTCGCAGGCGTTTCGCTGGAAGGATCGACGCTGCGTCCGGATAACGGAGCGAACAAGAATCTGTATGGCAAGGAAGTGAGTGCGTCGGCGATCGTGTTCGACAAGGCGGTGCCGGTGCCGGACAGCGCGAAGACGTTGCTGGCTACGCTGCAGAAGGCTTCGCCGGTGAACAAGAGCAAGTAATTTACGTGGAGACAAATCGAGTTGTAAAAGGCCGGTCCCTGGGGACCGGCCTCTTTCTATTAAGGGCGCACATTGGTTGCACGGCCCGCCTCAGAAGGCGGATCTTACAGGAGCTAGAAATTGAATTTGGCGGTGACTTGCATTACGCGGCCGGGGGCGGAGCTGACAACATGGCCGAAGGTGGTGCCGAGGTCGCTGATGTTTCCATCGACGGAAGATGGACCGTAGAACTGCGCGTGATTGAAAGTGTTGAAAGTCTCGATGCGGAACAAAAGTGATTTTGATTCTGTGAGAGGCAGGGATTTGGCTAAGGCCATATCGTAATTGTCGATGCCAGGCCCGTGAAAAAAACGGCGGCTGGCATTTCCGGGGGTGCCGAGGGCGTTGAGGCTGAACAAAGAGGTATTGAAATAGAGCTGGCCATTTTTGCGCGGATTGCTGCTGAGATCGAGCGGGCCTGGAGTGTAGTCCGGCAGATCGATGCCGAAATTATTGATTCCGTTGGGTTCGGCGCCGAGAAGGGAATTATCGCCCAGGCTGAATAACGTGACCGGAAATCCGGTGCTGAAGCGGGAAATGCCAGACAAGGACCAGCCTCTGGTCCAGCGATTGGAAGGCAGCAGTTTGTCCACGGGAAGCTGATATTCATAGCTGACGACAAAGTTGTGAGTGAGATCAAAGGCGGACAAGGCTTTGCTGAGGGAAGGATCGAAAGGATTCACTTCTTCGCCGAGATTGGAAGCGTTGTCGAGGGATTTGCTGTAGGTGTAGGCGGCGAAAATTTCCAGGGTTTTGGAGTTGTGGCGCAGGCTGAGCTGCAAGGCATTGTAATTGGAATTGCCGATCGTGGTTTGATAAGTGTTGCTGCCAAAGTTCGGGCCGAGCGGTCCACGTGTGCCATTGATGATTTGACCGGAGGCGCTGGTGAAGACGTTGTTTTCGCCGAAGGGGCCGCAGGTGGCGGAGCCTGGGGCAACCTGGCTTGGTTGGCTTAGGCTGAGGCACAATGCGGGATCACCGGGGTTCGCTTCCTGAAGGACAAGAAGGTGATGCGCTTGTGTGCCGATGTAACTGGCGCTGACCAGGGTGCTGGAGCCGAGCTGCCGCTCGATGGAGAGCGTGTACTCTTCGGCGTAG
The DNA here is from genome assembly GCA_963709705.1 of Candidatus Acidiferrales bacterium. Classification (GTDB taxonomy): domain Bacteria; phylum Acidobacteriota; class Terriglobia; order Acidiferrales; family UBA7541; genus Acidiferrum. The sequence goes on along the minus strand of CAVPXU010000005.1, from coordinate 899,496 downwards.
GGAATGCGGTTGGTGGTGGAGTATCCCGGGACGCCGGAGACGGGAAGAAATTGCGACCAGTCGATATTTGAATCGGGATTCTGCGCGGACACTTTCTGATTGGCCAGAACAACCGGGAATGGCTGGCCCGCGAATTGTCCGTTCGATGCGGTGACGAACGGCGTGGCAAAGAGGGGCGGCGCGGGACTTGAATACGTGAATCCAAAGGGAGGGTTGCCGGCAAGTATGCCGATCGTGAGAGCTTCGATCGCTGTGTAGTAAGTGCCGAAGCCGGCGCGAATGCTGGTCCTGCCGGAACCGCCAATGATTTTGCCGAGGATTCCGTCGCCGCTCGCGGAGGGAGACCAGGCGAGCCCAATGCGCGGCGAAAAATCGTGATTGCCCGGCGGCGCGATTGTGTCCGACACGCCGGGATCTCCCGGGAACAGGATCCCTTCGGGTGCGCCGGGGAACACGACGGACTGCGTCCCAGGAATAAAGGTGGAAATTCCATTGTTCTTTTCATACCAGGGCTGGATGCGATCCCAACGAAGGCCGTAGGTCAGGGTTAGATCTGGGCGAATGCGCCAGGTGTCTTGCGCGAAGACGCCGATGTATTTGTTCCGGCCGTAAAAGGGATTGAGCTGGCTTTGATTGTATTGGCTGGGAATGCCGAGGAGAAAATCGGCAAAATCCGAACCAGTTTCGCTGCCGGTGAATAGAAAGTTGCCATTGAATTGAGCGACGGCGTGGGTGTTGATTTCGTCGTAATGGAATTCGACGCCGAACCGCAGCGTGTGATCGTGGAGGATTTTGGAGAAATTGTCGAGTACCTGATAGGTGTTATTGACCTGCTTCAGTTCGTTGGCATTGGTGCCGATGGAAAAGGCGTTGAAGACGATATTTTCCACGCCCTCTCCCGATGGATTGAGTGGAACGATTCCGGGAGTGCCTGTTCCGGTGACAAATCCCTGGGAAGCGAGAGAGATGCCCTTGCCGCCCTCGGGCTGGCCCAGATCATTGTTCGCGCGCATAAAGCTGGCGTGAAATTCGTTGACCATCGAAGAGCCCAGCGTTTTGGTGTCGCCGAGGCTGAACAACTGCGCGCGGCCGGTGCTGAGCGCGTTGAAACCGGGCACGCTGGCGCCGCTCTGAGCCACGGGATAAGGATTGTTCAAGGAATATTGATCGAGGAAATAGTAGAGGGAGAGCAGGCCCCACTGGCTTTGATAATCGATGCGCGAGGCGCCCTTGTCGTCTCCGAGAATTTCATTTTGCGTGGAAGTGGAAAAAGTGTTCGCGCCCGTATTAGGCTGCGGAATGTATTGCACAAGATTTTTGGCCGGAGCTGACCATGCGGTGGCAGGGATGACAGCGTTGGGAAAGACGCACTGCGCAGAACTGGTGCAGCCAGAGCTGTAATACGATTCGCCGGGTGTAACTGCATAGCCGAGTTTCTGTGACAACAGCGAGGCCCAGTATTGCCCGTTGACTACACCGGTTAATGAGCTGGCCAGATCGGAAAGATTGCCAGAATGGTCTTGCGTCGAAGGCACCGCGATCAAGCCAGTGTCGACGCCCTGTTTCATACGCGTTCCCTGATAATCCGCGAAGAAAAACAATTTCTTGCGAACGATGGGTCCGCCGAAGGTGCCTCCGAATTGATTCTGTTGAAAGATTCCGCGCGTTGGAGAAAAGAAATTCCTGGCGTCCAGATCCGTGTTTCTGAAGAATTCGAAAGCATTGCCGTGAAATTCATTGGTACCGGATTTGGTGACTACGTTGATCTGGCCGCCACTATATTCGCCGGATTCGGCATTGACGTTGCCGGTGAGGATGCGGAACTCGGCGATAGAGTCCAGATTGGGGATGATCGCTGTGCCGGAGTTTACGTCTTCTTCGGTGTCGCTTCCATTGACGATAAATGCGTTGGCAAATTCGCGCTGGCCATTGATGGAAATGGTTCCGGGATTCAAACCGCCCGAGGGAGATAGGGCGCTCACGCCTACGTCTTGCTGAGTATCTGAAGTCAGGGAAGTGACGGGGGCCACGCCGGGCTGGAGGGAGAGCAGGTCCGTGTAGCTGCGGCCGTTGAGCGGAACCGCGGTCATCTTCGTGCCGGTGATTACGTCGCCGAGTTGAGTGTCGGAGGTTTCCACGTGAATGGCACCTTCTTCGACGGCTACGGCCTCGGTTTCCTTGCCAAGCTGCAATTTGGCGTCGATCAGAAAGACGCTATCGACATAAAGGATCACGCCGGTGCGGCGATAGGGACGGAAGCCAGGATTCTCGATGGAAATGTCATAACGGCCTACCGGCAGATCGGCGAAGGCGTACGTGCCGCTGGCGTCTGTTACGGCGGTGCGAACAGCGCCTGTGTCGCTGTTGGAGACCGTCACGCGCGCGCCGACGATCACAGCGCCGGTGGCGTCTTGGACGGTGCCCGAAATGCGCCCTCCATCCCCTGCCCGAAGTGGATAGGCGAGGAGCGAAGCAAGGACCGCGAGGAGCAGTAGCGCCAGACAGCGCGCGCTGGTGGAAGACATGGAGTGGTGATTACTGGATGCGGACTTGAGAAATGGACCCGGAATCGAAGGCACCGAAAACTCCTCCCGAATTTTTGGAATCATGGCTAGGCACAGGAGCCGGGAAATGAAGCCAAGCCATGGGGAAAACGCGACAAGGAATGCAAAGTCGGCGGCACTGTTGCAAATCACTTGCATGTACAAATTAGGACATAATTGGTCGTATATCAACCCTGTCTCATCGAATGGCTAGGTTTTTGGGTTCAGAGGCGCATTGCGGCGATTGTACGGCCGAAATCACAGACTGTTCGGTCCATCCCCGGTAGTCTGACGGTAGTTGCCCGGCTATCTGAGTTTGGTTCTGGCCGCTGCTGCAGGACTCCGTTTCTGTGTGTTTTATGACCTTGTGTGACATTGAGCGCGCCGGACATCAGTGGAAAGGAGATTGACAGGAAAGCAAAAAGAAAGTAAAAGAAACAAAACGAAGGTAGGGGGTACGGTTCTCAACCCGTACGGTTGTCAGTCCTAGGGGGTGAAATGCAAGTTTCCACGTGCAGGTGTCTGAGATTCCTTTGCGTCCTTTGCGGAGTGCTGTGCTTGAGCTTACTGGTGGGCTCGGCGGGCTATGCGCAGTCGACGTATACAGCGCAGTTGACCGGAACGGTTACGGACGCGAGTGGTGCGGTGATTCCCGGGGCGAAGGTCACGCTAACGGATGAAGCCACGGACGTGGGCTCAACAACGACCACGGATCCTCGAGGCGTTTACGTGTTTACCGGAGTGCGGCCGAGCACGTACACGATTCGGGTGGAAGCGGCAAATCTGGCGTCGCAGGAGCGCAAAGGAGTGACGCTGGCGGTGAGCCAGCAAGCCACGCTGGACTTTACGCTGAAGACCGGTACGGTCGCGGAGACTATTACGGTGACCGAGCAGGCGCCGTTGCTGGACACGGGCAACGCGGCGTTGGGCACGGACGTAACCAACGAATACGTACGCGATATTCCATTGATCAACCGCAGCATGTTTGGGCTGGTGTTCCTTGCCGGTGGCGTTACGGAAACGACGGGATCGGGCACACAGGACTCTTATCCTTCGGGGACGAACTTCGTTTCAAATGGACAGCGCAATGCGACCGCGGAAGTGCGGCTGGATGGAGCACTGACCAGCGCACCGGAACAGGGAGAAGGCGGCACTACGAACGTGTATTACCAGCCTTCGGTTGAAATCGTGCAGGAGTTTAAGGTCGAGAACAACAGCTTTTCCGCGGAGTACGGAAACAACGGTGGGACCGTGGTAAACATGGTTCTAAAGCAAGGTGGGAATGATTTTCACGGGAGCGGTTGGTGGTTTGGACAGCGCTCGGCACTGGATGCGAACGATTTCTTCAATAACGCCAGCGGGGTTCCGAGGCCGGACCACGTGCGAGACCAGTATGGATTTTCCCTTGGCGGGCCCATCCGAAAACAAAAAACCTTTTTCTTTGTTGACGCGGAATTTACCCGGGAGCACGACCCTGTAAACATTACGGGAACGGTGCCCACAGACGCGCAGCGAAACGGCGATTTCTCTCAGACGATTACCGGGGACGCGAACGGGAATCCGGTGGTGCAGGCGATTTATAATCCGCTGCAATGTGCGCCGCAAAACGGGACGTGCGTGAGGCCGCAATTCCAGGGAAATGTCATTCCGCAGCAGGACTTCAATCCGATCGGCCAGGCGCTTCTGAAGTTGTATCCCGAACCCAATGTTTCGGGCGATCAATTCGGGCTGGATAATTACCGGACATCGATTCTGACGAACGCGCCTGCCCACCAGTTTGACGTAAAGGTGGACCATTATTTCAACGACAAGCAACGGGTCGCGATGCGGTACAGCCAGAGCTATGGGGAATACAACGTTCCATTTGTGCTGGCGAACGCGAATTTCAATGACGGCTTCACGTCTTCGACCACGGTGCACAACATAGGCCTGGAATATAACTGGACGTTGACGCCCAACACCGTATGGACCAACCGGTTCGCGGTGGACCGGGTGTCGGCACCGGTGAACTCTGCGTTCCCGAACCTGCAGAGCGTGGGATTTCCGTCGAGTCTGGCGGCAAATGGACTGAATCGCATGCCGAGTATTCAGCTGGATGGCACGAACGATTGGCTTTCGATGTTCACGCAGTGCTGCACGGACACGAGTTTTGCGCACACGTTGTACAGCTACTCTTCCGCGATAACCTGGGTGAAGCGCGAGCACACGATCAAGGTTGGATTCGAACAGAGGCAATTCTTCAATAACTTCTGGCAGCCGAATTATCCAACCGGCAATTTCTACTTTCCGCAAAGCGTAACGGCTTCCACGCCTATCACTACGGATACGACACAGGGCAACTCCTTCGCCAGCCTTCTTCTCGGGTACGGCGCAAATTCCGGAGCGCAAGGATCGAGCTTCATCAATGTGCAGCCATCGGTGGCGGATAAATCATGGGAAACCGCGTTTTACCTGCAAGACGACTGGAAGGTCACAGCGAAACTGACTATTAACCTCGGATTGCGTTACGAGTGGAGTTCCCCGTACACGGAAAGATTCAACCGGCAGCAGTACAGCGATTTCAGCGGGAATTCCGGGGTTTCTGTCCTTTTGCCAAATGTGTCAAACCCACAGCTTGGGGTGGCACCGCCGAACCTGGGCTCTGCCACGGAGTTGCTGGGCACTACGCTATTTCCAGAACAAGGCGGTTTGGGCCGGAGCGTTCCGACCGACCGCAATAACGTTGCGCCGCGTGTGGGCTTCGCATGGTCCTTCATGCCAAACAGTGTGTTGCGCGGCGGTGCCGGCGTTTATTACGGCCTAAGCACTGCCACCAATTATCAATATCCGGGAACGGCTTTCAGCGCATCGGATCCCGTTCTGTTTTCGACAAACAACTATGTAACGCAGAATGCCACGCTGGAAAATCCATTTCCCGCCGGGATCTCGGCGCCGCAGGGCCAGAAATATGGACAGCTGGCTATGTGGGGATACGACAATGAGAATAACCTGGGGACTGAGGAGGCACGCAACGCGGACATTTATCAGTGGAATTTGGGGATAGAGCACCTCTTCCCCGGTGAAATCACCATCGGCGTGGACTATTCGGCGAACCGCAGCACGCATCTGCCTTGGGGCGGCTATTCCAGTACGCGAAATCGCAATTTCATTCCTTCCAGCGAGCTGGCGCAAATCTCGTCGACGTTGCACGCTCAGGATCCGAACTGCGATGTGGACAGTTGTGTGAGCAATTATCTGCAGCAGTTGGTTCCCAACCCGTTTGCGTCGCTCTTCATCGGTCCGGGTGCGATATTCAATGAGCCAGCGTCGGCGTATAGCCAGGTCGATCAGAACGGAAATCCACTTCCAATCCCGCTGAATTACCTGTTGCGACCTTATCCGCAGTTTGCCGGGACATTTCAGGGATTGCCGAATTTTGGCGCGAATTCCTGGTACAACTCGCTGCAAATCCGTTTTCAGAAGCGGATGAATCACTATGTGAGCTTTGAAGGGAACTACACGCGCGCCAAATCGGAGGATGATTCCTCGATCGGGTACAACGCGTTCGTGGGAAATCTGAATACGGTGAACGGGTACACGGTGGGAAATCCGCAACAACTCGATCGTTTGAAGAACGAATGGGCCATCAGCGCCAACGACGTGCCGAACCGGTTTGTTCTTGCAGCGATTGTCGAGCTTCCCTTGGGACGAGGCCGATGGATTGGGCGAGACATGAATCGCATTGCGGATGGAGTGATTGGCGGATGGCAGATTGCAGCCGTTATTACGCTGCAAAGCGGCCAGCCACTTCCCATCGCCATGGCCGCGCCACGGCTGCAGGATGGCAACCAGCGACCAAATGTGCTTTGCAACCAATTATCCAGCGGGCTGAGCTACCATCAGGCGGCCGCCAACGCCCTCAATGGGCTTTCCAACGCATCTTTGTTCAATGCAGCCTGTTTTGGCGATCCTGGCGACCAGGTACCGGGTAATGCTCCGCGGTATTTTTCGAACTTGAGGGGCGATGGTATCCGAAATACCGATCTTTCCTTCACCAAGGAATTCGCTATAAAGGAGCGGTTTACGCTACAGCTGCGGGGCGAGTTCTTTAACTTCACAAACACGGAACGATTCGGATTTCCCGACGTCGGAGTGGGCAGCGGCACCTTTGGAGAAGTAACTTCGTCCGCCCCGGGCTTCATGCCTCGCGTTATGCAATTTGGCTTGCGCTGCCAGTTCTAAACAGAAAGGCGGGTCCTGTGCTACGTCGCACATTCATGAAGACAGGTGTGTGGGGCGCCGCTGCGGCGTACGTCCCAGCGCACAATTTCGACAAATACGATTTCGGCAGCGGCCCCGCAATCAAGGACCGGCTGAATCAAGGACCCTTTCCCGCTGATCTGTATCCAAGTTGGACGGTGGTGATGGCGCTGACACCATCTCTGGAAGTGGTGCCCAACCGCGGCATGGGATTAGTGACCTATCTTTGCGATGAGGTGGGTTTGCTGCGGCCAAACGGAATGAGCCTGGAAGCGGCGCTTGAAGACCTGGCGCGATTCCCGCTCGGGACGAATTTATATATTCGGGTGAACTGGAAGGATATTCAGCAGAGGCCGGGACGCCTGGATCCGAGCGAAATCTGGAAGACTTCATTCGCGCTTGCGAAACAGTACGGAAAGAGAGTCGGGTTCAGGGTGATGATCAGCAACCCGGACATTGAAGGCTATGCTCTGCCCGATTTTATTCGGGAAAAGGTGCCGATGGTGAAACTCGGCAACTGGCAGAAGCGCGAAAGGGAAGAGCCGAGGTGCGACGATCCCTACTTTCAGGGAGCATTCCAGGAACTTATCGGGTTGTTGGCTGCGGAATATGATGGACACGCTGACGTCGAGTACGTGGACACATGCATGTACGGATTCTGGGGCGAAGGGCACACCTGGCCATTTGAAAAAAATCCGTATCCCGATTACAGCACTGCAGAAAACACATTTGTGAAGATGTTTCAAATCCAGACCGATCATTGGAAGAAAACGCCGCTGGTGACGAACACGCAGCCGGATTTCAGCAAAGTGGGAAATTCGGAGTTGGTGGATCGGACGATACGAGCCGGGGAATGGCTCCGGACCGATACGATTTTCATCGAAAACGAGCAGATTGAAGCGCTGAGCAACCGGCCGCCGTGGACTGCGGCGTCCATCGAAGTGGGGATTTCCGATGGCAATCCGGCAACCCTGCGTGTTGATGAAGGTGTGACTTACTCCGACAACGCGATTTCGCACGTGAAGGATGTGGGCGCGTCTTATTTTTCGCTATGGAACTGGCACCACATTTCCGCAGCGGGATTGCAGCGTTATTACCAAGCATACCCGCATGCTTTGGATGATCTGGCGCGAAGGATCGGTTATCGCGTGCGGCCGTCCTGGGTTTGGACGTATGAAGAGCGAGGCGAGCCGGGACTGATCGTAGGATTTGTGAATGATGGAATTGCAGGCGTGCCGGGAGCGCTGCGAATCAGCGTGCTATCGCCCGGCGGGCAAGAACTCTGCGCCGGTTACCTTGACCCTGGTTATCCGTTGCCCGGCCATGTCCGCCAGGCACTTTTGCCGTTGCCCAAAGGAACTTCCTGGCGTGGGCTGCGGCTAAAGGCAGAGATTGAAGTGAAAGGGCAACGCCGCGCGGTTCGGTGGGCTTGCCATCAAAAGCTGAATGATGACGGCAGTTTGACGGTGCGTCCCACCGCAGGGCTGGATGTTTCCGAAGCGCCCGGAGGAACAGGCCGATGAAACGAATCATCGTTGTAAGTGCGGCATTGCTGAGTATCGCGATATTGATCGGCGTAGCGGGCGAAGAACTGAAGCAGAATTGGACGCATTACGTGCGTATTGCCGCGTATGGGCTGGAACCGGGGCATGCGGAAGCGATTGTGCGTGACGCGCAAATGGCTCACGTCTACGGCATCGAAGTGGACAACGACATCGAGGGACGATACGAGAGCTTCCTGGATCCGACGGAAAAGCTGAAGGCGATTCATGCGGTGGCGGACGCCGCGCACAAGGCAGGGAATAAGGCTTTCGTGTACATCGCGGGGACGGAATGCATCACGGCGAATGCGGATAAAGCTGCGCACTCCGTGATGAAGGATCACCCGGATTGGGTGCAGCGAAAGATTACGGGAGAGCCTGCGTCGTTCAATTCAGGGGCAGCATTCTGGATTCACGCCGGGGATGAAGATGTCTGGATCAGTCCGTATGCAAACCCGTGGCGCAAGATTTATATGGAACATGTTAGGCAGATTGCCGGAACGGGGATTGATGGGATTTACGTGGACATTCCTTATTGGATGACGCACTTCGAAGGCTGGGAGGATACCTGGGCGAGTTTTGACGATGCAACTGTGAACGCATTTCGTGATAAGACGGGACTAAACGCGAAAACAGATTTGAAATTGGGCGATTTCCAGGACGCGAATTTCCGGAAATGGGTGGATTTTCGCATCGCAACGTTAACGGATTTCATGCGAGAGATCCGAGACAACGCGCGGAGCGTGAACCCGCAAATCATGGTGATTCCCGAGATTTATCCGGGCATTGAAGAGGAAGCGACGCGGGTGGGTGCGGACGTCTACGAAATGTATGCCGTGGTGGATGCGATCGCGCACGAATATGAATTTGGGAATGGCGAACATATGGCCGCTTCGCGTACGCAGGCGGACTGGTTCCTTTATCAGGCGGGGATGCTTTCGTTCCGGGCGTTCGCCGAAGGCAAAGCCACGTGGATTTTGAATTATTCATGGGATGGCAATAAGGGCGTTGAGAAGAGCGACGCGATGAAGAACCTGGCCATGTCTATCACCATGGCGGGGGCGAATTTCTGGGATGCGCAGGGGCACGAAATGGCGCGATCCAACGATCCCGCCACGCGAAAACAGATTTTCGAATGGATCGAAAAGAACGAGAAGACGCTTTACCTGCCGCGAACGCCGATACGTCCTGTGGGGGTGTATTTTTCGCCAAAGAGCCGGGATTATGCGGCGAAGAGTTTTCTGCCATCGTACCGGGGCGCGTTGGTATCGTTGCTGCAAGCGCATCGGGAATTGCAAGTGGTGACACCCAGAACGCTAGCGAAGTTTCGTGGGCCGGTGTTAGTTTTGCCGAACGTCAGCGTGTTGGACGATACGGAAAAAATGTATGTGAGGAGTTTCGCGGAGCATGGTGGGTATCTCGTGATTCTGGGAGTCGACACGACAGGTTTGCCCGCATCGCCAAATGTATCGGTACTCTCTTCCGATCCCGCGGCCGCATTTTACAACGCGCTGTTGCGTGACTTTGCTGCGGCTTCCGCGAATCCACCGGCGGAGTTTCTGAAGGCTGCGGATGCAAAGGCGGATATCGAACTCAGCGCACCGGCGACTGTGGCTGCGAACTTCGGAATCGTGGATGGCGCAGCGCATATTTTTATTGCGAATTTTGGCGGGTTGGTTCCCAACAAGGTTGCCGTCCAGGAACCAGCGCGGGGAATTGTGGTAAAAATGCCCAAAGCGATGGGAGATACGCTGACATTTCTTCCTTTTCTGGGGGAAACGCAAGTAGTGAAAGGCGAGCAGAAAGGCGGCCAAGTGGAGTTTGCGTTGCCACCAGTCGAGCGTGGCGCGGTGGTCTGGGCCGCGGGAAGCAAGTAAACGGGTTCGCGAATTCTTCGGATTCAGACAAAACGAAAGAGCAATGTGAACACTTATGTTGAGTGAAGAACGGCGTCGCGCCATAGTTGAGATGCTGCAAGACGACGGTCGCGTGCTGGTTGGCGATCTTGCAAAGCACTTCCGCACCTCGCTGATCACCATCCGCAAGGACCTGGAGTTTCTGCATCATCAGGGCCAATTGGAACGCACGCATGGCGGAGCGCTTCCGGTAAAGACCGGCGCGGTGATGGATCATTCGCTGCAGGAAAAAGAGCGGCAACACCGGCAAGAAAAGATCCAGATCGCGGCCGCCGCCGCGCGCATGATCGGCAAGGACCAGGTAGTGATCCTGGATTCGGGGACTACCACGATGGCGATCGCCAGAGCCTGCCGGCAGATAAAAAACCTGACAATCATCACCAACGCCACGAATATCGCGATAGAACTCGCGGACTCTCCGGTGGAGGTGATCCTGACCGGAGGCGTGTTGCGAAGAAATTCGTATTCGCTGGTGGGCCCGTTAGCGGAAGAATCCCTGCGAAAGTTAAGCGCCGATCTGCTGTTCCTGGCGGTGGACGGGTTCGACGTACGTTACGGGTTGACTACTCCCAATTTGCTGGAGGCGCGGGTGAATCGCGCGATGGCCGAGTCTGCGCGCCGGACCGTGGTGGTGTGCGACTCCAGTAAGTTTGGCCGACGTAGCCTTTCGCTGATTTTGCCGACCTCCGCGGTCCACGAAACTATCACCGACAAAAATATTCCGAAGCAGGATCTGAAGGCGCTGCGCGACGCGAAGGTGGAAGTCACGCTCGTTTAGAACAGAAGTACGGTTAAGCCCGGAGTGGGAAGCCGCCCGTCTTTACTGGGCGGGGGCGGCTTCCAGCAACAAATTGTTTGTGAAATCCACGTTTAGTTTTGCGGTGGGTCCTGTGACGGTTCCAAAATCCTTGTGGTGGACATAATCAGCCACGTGATAAGTTTTTGCCGCAAGCCCGCGCAGCTCGACTTCTCCGCTCCAGTGTGAGGACGAGGCAGTTTTGTTTGGAGTGCCGGTTTGCGTGGGGGCATAAAACGCGTAATACATGTGGCCGTCTTTCTCGATGGCGTACGCTTCCGGTACGTCGAATCCGTAGACGTACAAGTTCAGGAAATTCCCCTTCGAAAGCATTTTCTCGTTGTACAGGCTGATCCATTCTTTCCAGTGCGCTTCTTTGTCCGGAGAAAGATAAACGTTCTTGAATTTCGGTCCGTAATCCGGCCAGGTGAATTTCGTCCCTAAGACACCGCCAGTGCCGAGAGTAGAGGCAAAGTCGCTACCCACGTCTTGCTCGTCGTTGCTGTCGGCGTTCCTGATGCGCGTCAATTCCACGTGATCACCGTAGATCGCGGCACGTGGGCCGAGAAGCGCCTTGTACATTTTGACGCGGCGTCGTACTTGAATCGAACCCACGGGATCGGCGGTCACAGCCTGATCCATATAACGGAACCATGCCAAATTCGGCGGCGTGCCGCAGGGGCAGCTTTGCGTAACGCTGTCCGGTTTGAGAGCACGCGTGGTTTCGAAGATGGTTTTGTACACGTCGGCCATGGCGTAGACGGAATCGTAGGGCGACTTGTGATGGTGCTTCGGGTTGTAACAGAGAGGAGGAGCGTAAATATTGTCGAGCTTGCTGCCGTCGAATCCCCAATCGCGGATGAAACGTTCGGTGAGTTGTTTGTAGTAGGCCTGTACTTCCGGCAGCGCGGGGCACAAGGTTGCCAGATTGCGCGCCATTCGCGCGGGATGACCTTGTTGATCGAGGACCAGCCAGCCGGGATGTTGCTTCACTACATCAGATACTTCAAATTTTCTGCCGCCGTAACCATTCTTGCCATCCTCCACGGCGAGTGGCAACCACCAAAGCTGGACTTTGATACCCTGATCGTGAAATTTCTTGACCATGTCTTGAATAGCCGTGCCGGCAAAAGCAGGTTGCCGCGGTTGCCAGTCACCGTAGTTGTTAAACCAGCCGTCATCCAATGTGGCCCAGTGGATTCCCAATTCCTTTAGTTTCGGAACTGTATCCAGCATCTGTTTCGGCGTAACGGCGAACTCGTAGCCCCAGCCGCACCAGGCGACCGCGTAGTTCTCGTCGTTATTTTCTGGCTTGGTCAATCCTTCTTTGGCGATTGCATCGGACCATAGCTTCAGAGGTTCGTAGAAATCGCCGGAATATACGGACAGAAACGTGCGCGGAGTGGAATAGACATCGCCAGGTTTGAGAACGGTTTTGGCGGGGACGCTCACACCCGCTTCCACTCGCCCATCTTTGGTGGTTTGCACCGGGACAGAAATCACGAGGGGAAGCGTTTCGATATGTCCGATGGCCTCGCCAACATCATGAGACCAAAAGGCGACAACCGGAATTCCTCCGCCAACGTGGCCGAGATCTCCCTTGACCGCTACGGGCGCACCGAACGGATTTTCTTGCGAGAACTTTGCGGGCACGGGGAAGGTTTCATCTTTGCCCCAATTCAAACTTGAGCCTTCGAATGTCCAGAGTGGAGCTTCTCTCGCGGGCGCGTCGGAGGCAAAGCTGTGGCGCTGGAGAACCACGCTATCGAGTGATATATCTTTCTGACCAGAGTTACGCAGACGCAGCGAGAGCAGCGCGAGATTAGGAAAGCTGTCGTACACCTCCAGCGTGACGGTTTCTTCCAGATCGGTTCCGGGAACTTTTCCGTTGACGACGACTTGCTTCCCGAGGCTCCCGAGTTTCCCCATAGCTGGGCCCACGCTGGCGTTGGCGGTGTCCAGAAGCACGCCAGGATAATCCTTTTTTGCCAGCGTCAGAATTTGCGCGGCGCCGATCGATTTGGCTTCCAACGTCGTGGACGTGCCGTCTTTCTGAAGGGAAGATGTAAGCGCACCGGCTGCGGTGAGTGTGAACTTCGCTTTGGGCGTGAGAACTTCGATCGCGTCGGGAGAAGTTTTGACCTGCACGGCGGAAACCGCGACGGGCTGAGGAGCCGATGCTGGCGATGTTTCTTGCTTGCGGCAAGCCACGAGCGCCAGAGCGACGACAGCAGCAATGCAAAAGCTGATTGAAAGAAACGCTTCGCCCTTCCAGTGCTTTGCTGGTTGGGAAGGTTCTTCTTCAGGAATTTGGCGGAGATTGATCATTTTAGTGGGTACCCCAGGACGAAAAGAGTGTACCCAAACGAAAGGAAAAGAAACAATAAGAAAATAATCGCAGCTTGAGCGAATAGAAGAATCCAGGGAAACGCCGATTCGAGGTGGCTGTTAGGTTGGAAGCGGAAACGGGGCCAACCACTCGATAACGAGCGGGAAACTACCACGAGGGAAAGAGTTCGTGCGACATGGGTGGAGAGGTAGAGACCAAGCCGAGTCGCCGGAGGAGTCGTGCGGCGTCCGCAGGCGCGTCACCTGCGATTGTACGCTTCGGCGCGGCGTGCGATGCCCAAGAGCTGTTTGCGTTCCATGATGAAATGCGCCAAACGGCCGGTGCACGCGGCCAACCATTGCGGCAGACCATAGGGACGATAGTCAGGTGCGACCCGGCCCCGTGCGATTAGGCGCGTTTGGCCGGGCTCGGGTTGTTCCAGGACGAACGCCCATGTGGTCTGATACTTTCCGCTCGGCAATTTCCATGCGAGAACAAGGCTGTGGTCCTGCGCGCACTGCACGACCAGGAACACGTCGGTAACTCCAGGGAGTGCAGGGAGTACGCTTCCCACGCCGATGTTTTGATAATTGGGCAGAATGCGCTCAGCGCTGTGCTGACCGCCATTATCGATGAAATCGTAGGCATACCATCCCGCGCGACCGGAGCCCATCTGAGCCAGCCACGGCCAGACATCATGAGGAGGCCGACGAATCGTGATGGCGTGGTTGACCGCTCCTAAGGGGCGAGGAATCAGATCGTCTCCAGGAAGAGTCCGGGCCCGCTCGGCAGGAGTTGCGCGGACTTGCCTGCTAGCGAGAATCGCAAGCGTTGTGAAGACGACCAGCAGCGCGGAAAACACACTCAACACTTTTTTCTTCATATGATATGGCCAATTCAATGCACAGATCCCCTGCATTCCCCCCGCCAGATGGGGTGTGCTTAAGGTGCCTCCGTTCATAATTTCTGGATAGCACTCCTGTCTCCCCATGTTTTTGCAAATTCGTCATGTGGCGAACTCTCGGAAACCAAATGACTTGCGGAGTTCAGACCTCCTGCCTGGCGGAATTCCACAGGCCGGTTTTGAGTGAAGAGAGCCTTCCATAAACTAAAGCAAATGCAGGAGATGTTTTGGTCGGGGCGCCCGGATTTGAACCGGGGGCCTCCTGCGCCCAAGGCAGTTGCAAAAAATCTATCTTGTTGGTCCGTCTAGCTTTGTTCTACGTCATGGTACACGGTTTTGGACCTAATTTGGCAGTTGTTGGACCTAAGTTGGACTCAAGTTTTTCGTTGCGATCAGGCAGACGGTAGGCAGGTGCTGCGGGGTTAGATACTGCCCCTTAACCGGTGCGGAACGCCAACCTAGGGCCTATTTGGAGGCTAGCCCTTACCCGTATAGTATAGTGGAGTGAAAATTCGGCTCTCGTGTTTGTTCCTGTTAATCGGGTTGGCGGGCTGCGGTTTCCATCGCACTTGTAATTTTCCTGCCTTGGGCCAGGTCACTGCCATTACCGTGAGGGGGAGCGACGCGTCCAATCTGTCCGCGAAGATCACGGACTCCGCGAGAATTTCTCAGATCGTAGCCTTTGCGGACTCTCACCGAATAGGTTGGTATACACCATGGTACGGCGTACCGGTGCCACGTGTTTCGATTGAGTTCTACGAGGGCACAGAGTTCAAGGGCAGCTTCGGTGTTGGTAAGACTTTCCTGGAGACTCAAAGAGACGGCGGCTTCTATTCACAAGACGCTACTTCCGATGAGGTGAGCACTTTCCTTGCGCTCTTGCCTCCGACGTCCGGTTCGCAAGTCGCCGGAATAGAAAATGGTCCCAATCTTGACGGCGACTTCAAGATTCTCTCCGGCGTTGAGCAGTTGCCAGAGTCACTGAAGACGGCATTCGCGGCACTGAACACATCAGTCTCAATTCGAAATGGCTGACCCTGGTCGCGACTTCCAAGTCACCGACGTTATTACGCACGAAGGGCTCCCTCGACGAAGGTTGATCTTCGCGTGCATTTCTAACAGAGATTGCTTCATCCAGTACGAAATGGGTGGTAGAGGACACTCGTTTTACGTCGTCGTTTTTTCGGGAGGACCATCCGAGGCGACGTTCATGTGGGGAAAGGCGCTACCAGCACCTGCTGCGAACATCGCCGAACTCAGATCCCAAATTCACTCCACATACGGCCCACCTCTCGGCAGTCTGATGTATTAGCACACAGGAACTAGCTCCGTGTGCCATGTTTCCGGGTGGCCTGTTCCAATTGCCACGCAAGCACCCGCTTGATGGCGACCGCCTCGACTTCCTCTCGGATTGCCTCCTCTTCGAGGAAACTATCGAAGGTTGACCCACTGTGGTCCGCTCGTTTCCGCTTTTTATCTGGTTTCATCGGCATTCCATTTGTTGTCTACGACTATACCAATGCCACTTCGCGGTCGAAATTTGGCTTCTTTTCGGCGTGGAGCTTTAAGGCTACGCCGCAAACCGCAGCGACGCGTTCTAGCATAGTAAGCGAATGCCCAGTGTATTCAGCGTCTTCCAGGCGGGCGATCACCGACTGTGTTGTCCCAACCTTCCTAGCGAGCTCGGCCTGAGTCAACTCCGCATCCTCACGCATCTCGCGCACCAGTAAAGCCAGATCAACCTGGTGCAAGGTGCGCCCGAAGGTCTTACGATAGGTAGCGCTCTTGCGTGCGCGCTGCTCAACAAATTCGCTATGCTTATCGCGTTTCATATGCCCAACTCCTTCAGGATAGCTTCTTTTTCTTTCTGCGATCCCGTGTAACGGTTTCTGTACTTCATCCAGAGCTTTTTTAGCTGCTCTGCCCTTGCAATCTCGCCCGGCGGGGCCTGCTCCGTCTTCTTCTGGAATCCCGACGTAATCACGATCAGCATTCCTGGCTGGAAGAAGAACAGAACCCGGAAAATCCGGTCGAATTGCTTAACCCGCAGCTCGAATAAGTCACCCGTAAGCTTCTTCACGAACTTTCCTTGCATCCGGTTGCCATAGATGCGCAGGCGCTCGATAAAGGCGTCTATCCGTGCGGCGGCTTTGTCATCTAGCGAATCCACGAACTCTCGGGCCGGTGCCCGCCCGTTGGGCAACTCTACATACTCAATCGTGAATTCGCCGCTCAATTCCGAGACTGCCTCATCGAGTGGATTATCGCATATTTGCTATACTACAGTCAACGATTCAGTTTCGCGACTCGCCCCCAAGAACCACGATTTGCCCCTCGGGTTTTTCGTTTTTTCTGCCCCATTAGTGGGTAGAGGGATCTTTCTCCGGTTCCTATCATTTTTCCGGTGAGGTTTTCCGAATTTTCCCCCTCTATATAGTAGGAGAGTCTTGCAGATTGGATTCTCAAATGGATTTTCACCGCAAAGGCAGCCCACTTCCCGCGCAACTAGCAGTCCTTGAGGGTGAACCGTGCATGAAACGCACAGTTCACCCGGTCGTTCACTCTTCGGTTCACCTGAGAATTTCTAGAAGAGTCCAAAACAGAAGAAGTTGCGCATGGCATGACAATCACTTTGTCCGCGCAGCATTCCACAGCAGGGAGCCACAGTGATGAACAACGGAGATGAAAACAACACCGAGCTCTTGACCGTGCATGAGATCGCCAGGGTTCTGAAGGGGCCGGTTTCTTGGGTGTACGGGCACACCAGAAAACGCTCGACAGATCGCCCGCCGGGATATCGCCTTGGGAAGTATTGGCGTTTCCGCGCAGACGAAGTAATGGCCTGGGTGCAGCGCCAGAGGAGAGCTCGCGAAGCGGCTTGACATGCGGACTACACTGAAAAGCGACGAAGAACATGCTCGACGTGCATCTCAATCCAGCTTTCGGCCAGAGACAGCTTCGTGAACTCACGAGAGAAGAGCTGCAAAGCTTCCTCAGCCGAAAACTCAGCAACGGGCTACCGTGGGAAACCGTTCACCACTTCAAGTGTGGTATGAGCAAGATTCTCGGAGCAGCCGAAGAATGGGGCCACATAGCCGAGAACGTAGCTCAGAAAACGAAACTCCCACGACGGCAGCGTGGAACGGAGCGAATTGTCCTCACTCCGATCCAGGTGCGAGACATAGCTGCGGTGCTGAATGAACCCGCACGCCATTCCACACCGGACATCACGCGCGAGATTTATTTGCATGCGATCCCGGAAGACGAGCGGCTCGTATTTGGACCCAAATGGACCCAAATTCAGGCTCCGACACAGACCGCGTCAGGTAGAGTGAATTGAAAACAAAGAAGTAAATGGTCGGGGCGCCCGGATTTGAACCGGGGGCCTCCTGCGCCCAAGGCAGGCGCGCTACCAGGCTGCGCTACGCCCCGACATTGACTGTTGGAATCATTCTAAAGCACTTCGCAACTTTACTCCATATTGTGAGAACAGTCGACGGGTTCACGCGAGGAATATAGCCAAGAACCTGTCGTTCAGCCATTGCCAGGGGCGAATATTCTGGAGTGGGCTTTGGTATCCGAGGTTCAGAAGCTATTATGATGAAATCGCAAATTCACGTGTCGGCACATGAGGGAGGCAACCGGTGGCATTGGAAATAACACAACGTGAAATGAATGGAATCTACCTTCTGGCGCTGCAAGGCCGTCTTGCGCTCGGCCAAGAGAGCACCGGGCTGGGTACAATGATCGACAATCTCCTGACATCCGGGGCTACGCGAATAGTCATTAATCTCGAACACGTGGATTATGTCGACAGCGCGGGGCTTGGCGCACTCATCGAGATGCATCGAAAGACAAAAGCCAAAGGCGGACGGCTGATGCTTTGTCATCTTGGCCCGAAGTTGAAGCAAGCATTGGATATCGCCCGGCTGCTGCCTATTTTTGAGACGTGCCCAACCGAAGCCGCCGCTGTTGCGAGTTTCTGAAAGCGCCGGGTATCGCCGTAATCCTCTTTGAAAGTCCTGTCCCTCGTTCGCTGATGTGGCCCGAACCTAAAAGGAATTCGCTGCTTTCCACTTAGGGCTGGCGCTGGCGTTTACCCATTTTGGGGGATAACTTCTGTTGCGGTTCACATCCAACGCGTAGGAAGAGATGACAGTGTCAAATGCAGGAAAAGTTTGGCAAGGGCAGATTCAAATTTGCGGTGAACGGGATAGCAGTGGGTGATGGATCATCGCTGCAGATATTTACGAACCGCTATAAAGGTGGCGTGGATACATATCTGCAAGTGATCAACGCGCAGACGGTTGAGCTGTCGAACGAACGCAATAACGTGGACATTCTTCGACGCCGCATGGATGCCAGCGTATTGTTGATCAAAGCCCTCGGAGGAGGCTGGAACGTTTCCGAGTTGCCAAAGGAAGCAAGCCTGCGATAAGAACGACGTGAGGCAAACCGAGGAATGAGTAAGAAGCGGCTGCTGGTGACGCGGCGCATGGTGCAGGAAGTCGAGTCGCGCATGGCACGCGACTATGACGCGCGATTTAACGCCGAGGACAAACTTTACAGCAGCGATGAGCTGATCCAAGCGGCGGCCAGGGCCGATGCACTTCTGGTTACCTCTCAGGATCTGTTGGACGCGCAGACTCTCTTACGCTTGCCATCGTCCGTGCGGGTAATTGCCACATTATCTGTGGGCGTCGATCATATTGATCTTGCGGCGGCCGCTGCCCGGGGAATCCAGGTTACCAATACACCAGACGTACTGACCGACGCGACCGCTGACCTCACGATTCTTTTGCTGTTGGCCGCGTCGCGCCGGGCGAGTGAGGGATTAGCGCTGCTGCGCAATGGGAAATGGCGCGATCCGCGTCCAACGGAATTGCTGGGAACAGAGTTAACTGGGAAAATCCTCGGGATTTATGGAATGGGCCGCATAGGCCGAGCCGTGGCGGATCGCGCTCGAGCATTCGGAATGAACATTCACTATACAAGTTTGCGGCGATTGAATCCGGAACTGGAAAGGGGCGCCGTGTTTCATCCGGACGCGCGAGATCTTTTGCGTGTGAGCCAGTTCTTGACGCTGCATGCGCCGGGAACGAAGCAGACCGCGCAATTCCTGAACGCGGAAACGATCGCCTTGTTGCCGCCGAATGCTATTGTAGTGAATGCCGCTCGAGGCAGCCTTGTGGACGATGATGCGTTGATCGAGGCGCTTCGCACACGGCGGATTGCGGCCGCGGGGCTAGATGTCTATAGCGGTGAGCCGCATCTCCGGAAGGAATATGGCACGCTGTCCAACGTTTTTCCTCTACCGCACATGGGCAGTGCCACAGTCGAAACGCGAATCAAGATGGGCATGCGCGCCCTGGATAATCTCGATGCCGTGTTCGCCGGCAAAATCCCCCGCGATCTTGTTACACCGCCTGTCGCCGCACGGTGACACACACTTTGCAGTGCGGGAAGGGTGTGGTACGGTGCAGACGTTGGGAATGAAGGTGAACCGTGTGTGAGAAGATCCACCAGCCTGGCCAGACGCATACGCACGACAAACGCGATGCAGCTTCCCGCCGCGCATTTCTCTCCTCGCTGGTATCGGCGTTCGTATTTCTACCGTTCGCCTATGGGCAAGAAAAAACTCCGGTCGAAATGGCGGAGCAATTCCGCCGAATGTCCGAAGAGTACGAAAAGGAGGGATTGGCGGCGCCGTTTCGGGGCATCACCACGACCTCCGGCATTGTGCCTGACCTGTTTCAAATCGGTCCGAGCGGAGTTTCTACGGAAGCGGTGCGAAATGCCGCCGAGAAGTTCATTGCGTCGCTGGACAACGTACAACTGTCGAAGACGATGTTCCCGATCGACGATGTGCAATGGCGAAAATGGATGAACCAGCATTTTTATTTGCGCCAAGGCATCAGCATGCAGGAGATAACGGAAGCGCAGCGCGAACTGGCGTTCGGACTGATGCGCACGTCGTTGAGCACGCGAGGTTTCGAGCTGACGCGTAACGTGATGCGATTGAACGAGACACTCGCGGAACTGGCCAACGATCCAATTTTCCTTGGCGAA
This sequence comes from Candidatus Acidiferrales bacterium, assembly GCA_963709705.1. Classification (GTDB taxonomy): domain Bacteria; phylum Acidobacteriota; class Terriglobia; order Acidiferrales; family UBA7541; genus Acidiferrum. The sequence goes on along the minus strand of CAVPXU010000005.1, from coordinate 879,159 downwards.
TGGCTATATTTCATCACGATCATGGGAAGGCCATCAGCAACGGAGCCGTGGGGCTGGCAGTTCAGCGGGCACCACGCGATTATCAATTTTTTCGTGTTGGGCGATCAGGTGGTGATGACGCCGCTGTTTGTGGGTTCGGAGCCGGTGCGGGCCACGTCAGGAAAATACAAAGGCGTGGTGATTCTTCAAGAAGAACAGAAGGATGGATTGGAGTTGGTCAGGGCGTTGCCAGCGGCACAACAGAAGAAAGCGATTATCGATTTCTCCAAATCCGGGAACAACAATTTGACGGAGGCGTTCAAGGACAACGTTGTGCTGGACTATGCAGGTATTCAGGGGAAGGATCTGGAAGGCCCGGTGCGCAAACAGTTGCGGGATCTGGCGGGATTGTACGTGAGCAACATGGACGATGGGCACGCGCGCGTCAAGATGAGCGAAGTAGAGAAGCACATCGAGAATACGTGGTTCGCATGGGTTGGCGGCACGCAAGAGGACAGCGTGTTCTATTACCGCATTCAGAGCCCGGTGATTCTGGTGGAATTTGATCACCAGCGGCCTGCAAACCTGGCGAAGTTTGCGAAAGATCCTAAAATGCCGACGCAGCAGCACATTCATTGCGTGGTGCGCACTCCGAACGGAAATGATTATGGGAAGGATTTGCTGCGGCAACACTACCTGACACATCCCCACGAAAGCTGAGAGTGGCCCGATAAGAGCATCCGATGCCCGATGCGCTTCGTGTGTGCGTGTGGTTTGCTTATTCACATCTTAGAGCGATAACCGGGTCGATGCGAGTGGCGCGGAGAGCCGGAACGCAGCAAGCGGCGAGGGAAACCAAAACCAGCAACAAAGAGACGGCGGATAGAGTGGCCGGATCGGTGGGACTGAGTTCGAAGAGTTGGGATTGCAGCCAGCGGCTTACCGCAAACGAACCCAGCAAACCTGCGGCGATTCCGATGGCCGCGGTGAAGGCGCCTTGGCGCAGGATCATGCCGACGACCTGGCGCGTTGTGGCGCCGAGAGCCATGCGCACACCAATTTCACGTGTGCGCTGAGCTACGAAATAAGAAAACACACCGTAAATCCCCGCCAGGGCCAGCAAAAGAGCCGCGAGAGAGAAAATTGTGACGAGAGTGACACTGAATTGGCGCGCGCCCACCGAAGCGGAGTAAACCTGGGGGAAAGTGAGAAAGTGGGGAGGAATATTCGGATCAAGATCATGGAGAATGCCTCGTGCGGCAGCGAAAACCGCGCCGGGCTTATTTGAGGTGCGCATGACAAAGGTGAAACTCCAGGTTTTCTTGGGGCGCTGACGATAGTCGACGTACACGGTTGGGGAGGGAACGGCCTCTAGACTGTGATCTCGCACATCACCCACAACACCAACGATGGTGAGAAGGCGAGGATCGCCGTCCATATTTCCAAATTCCAACGTATGGCCGATGGGATCCTGGTTCGGCCACTTTTCGTTCGCGAGAGATTGACTGATGAGAGCGACCGGAGGTGAATCCGCCGTGTCACGCTCGTCAAACACGCGGCCGCGAAGTATAGGGATGTCCAGGGCTTTGAAATAGCCACCAGAGGCCACGACGAAGTCCGCGTCTCCCAAGTGGGATTTATCGTGAAAGAGTTGATCAAAGAAGCTCGACATTTCGGCGAGCAACGCGGGATCTTTCTCAAGGTTGCCCTTTGCGGCGCGCTGGAACAGGTCCTGCATGTGGGGAGAAATCTGGTCGGGGCTCATCAGAATATAGGAACCGTCGGAAAAACCGGAACCGGTAAGCGGCAAGTCACTGGTGCCACCCACCTGCGTGACGCCGGGGATTTCACGGAGTTTCGCGAGCAAGTCGTTAAAGAATTCCACGCGGCTCGTCAGATTGGCGTCGTAGGGCAAGGCCAGGTCCATCGTAACTATGCCCTCGGTGCGAAAGCCGGAGTTCATCGCCAACACGCGCAACAGGCTTCTACCCAGAAGTGTGGCGCCGACCAGCAGCACGAGTGCCATGGCGAGTTGGCCCGCGGCGATCAAGCGGCCCACCCTCTGTTTGCTGAGGTTTCCGGTGCCTGCCCTGATTCCCTCATTGAGAGATGCGTGAGCGTCTCTGGAAATCGACCGAAGGGCAGTGAACAGGCCCATGGCAAGTGACACTACCAAGACGGTTCCGAGCGAGAACAAAAGCACGGCAGAATTCATGGAGACATTTTCGAGGCGCGGCAAGTCGTCCGGCGCGAGCGCAAGCAGTCCGTTCAATCCCCAATAGGCGAGCAAGATTCCAAGTGCACCGCCCAGCAAAGACAGGAGAAAAGATTCGGTGAGGAATTGGCGAATGAGGCGTGAACGCTGTGCGCCGAGCGCAGCCCGCATGGACAGTTCCTTTTCGCGTCCAGCGGCATGGGCCAACATCAGGTTCACGACATTGGCACACGCAATCAGAAGCAGGAAGCCAGAGGCGCCTAGCAAAAGGATAAACGCCGGGCGCACGTCGCTAGTCATCGCTTCGCGCAGGGGATCCACGGCGACGGCAACCATGGCAGTGTCCTGACCGTATTGCTGCTTTAATTTTTGTGCGATAGAGGTTAGTTCGGCGCGCGCCTGTGGCAGGCTGAAGCCATCTCGAAGGCGGCCAATCAGTCGGTCGTTGTGGGCGGAGCGGCTTGGCAGTGGCTCGGAGAGCTCGCTCGACGTCCAGATGTCCGAGTTATCCGGAAAGCGGAATCCCGGAGGCAAAACGCCGATGACGGAGACAGGCTGGCCGTCAATCTTCAGGCGGATTGAAGAAAGGTCCGGAGTGCTGCCAAGAGTTTGTTTCCAGTAGGCGTAACTCACCAGAGCAAGGGTGGGGGCGTTGGGGCGCTTCTCTTCGGGAGCGAAGCCTCGACCAAAGACAGGCTGAACGCTCATGACGGAAAAGAAATCGCGAGAGACGGAGGCCATCGCGGTTCGCGTCGGCTCACCGTGGCCTGTAACGGTCGCGATTCCGTTGTGATATACCGCCAATCCGCTTAACGAATGGGCTTGGGCACGCACGTCTGCGAAATTGGCATCCGCGAAATTCATGCGGCCGCCGGTTTCATTCTGCTCCCATAGGCGCACGAGTTGTTCTGGATCGCGGTATGGTAGCGGACGAAGCAGAACGCCGTAAACGACGCTGAAGATTGCCGTGGTTGCGCCGATACCGAGAGCTAGAGTAAGAGCAGCGACGGCGGTGAAGCCCGGGGATTTAGCAAGTACGCGCAGGCCGAAGCGAATATCTTGCAGCAACTGTTCGAGCCAAAGCAAACTCCACACTTCGCGCGTGTCTTCCTTGGCAATGGTTACGTTTCCGAATTTGCGTAGGGCGGCGTAACGGGCTTGTTCGGGGGACATGCCCCGATCGATGTTCTCGCGAGTGGCGATGTCGATGTGTTCGCGGATCTCCTGATCGAGATCTTGCAGCATGCGTTTGCGACGGCTCATGATTCGCGCTCCCCGGTCGGACGGAGAATCCGTGCGATGGCGCCCGTCAGTTTGTCCCACTTGCTCGTTTCCAGCGCGAGTTGCTTGCGCCCTTTTGCGGTAAGACGGTAGAACTTGGCGCGGCGATTGTTTTCAGAGGTGCCGTCTTCCACGGAAATCCATCCGCGCTTGATGAGGCGGTGAAGGGCAGGGTACAGCGAGCCTTGCTCGACCTGTAGCACGCCGTCGGACTTAAATTCGATGGCTTTGGCGATGGCATGGCCGTGAGCCGGACCGAGCAGGAGCGTGCGCAGGATCAGTAAATCCAGGGTGCCTTGCAGGAGTTCGATGCGTTCCTTCTGTTCTTTGGTAGACATTCTAGGTGATGCTAGCGGGCCTCCAGTAGAATGTCAAGGGGAGTAGCCGCCGGTAGTAAATCTTGCGCCGGCGATTACTTATTGTCGTTGGTGGTCCAGGTGACGCCTCCGTCGTTGGTTTCGAAGCTTTGCTTGTGAGATGCGGTCCAGATCGACGCGCGCTTGGCATCTTGCGCAAACACTCCTTCGACATTCCCTTTGATCGGGGAAGAGAGTTGCTTCCAATGCTTGCCGCGATCGGTGGTCAGCAGGATCGTACCGGCCTTGCCTACTACCCAGCAGACCTTGCCGGAAGGCGCGGAGCCTCCGGTGAGATCGGCGGTGACGCCGCTTTTCTGCGTCTGCCAAGTGCGGCTGTTGTCGAAACTATATTCGATCTTGCCGCCGGGCCAAACACGCCAGGAGTATTCGGCAACCGGAGCGACGATAACCACGCCGCCTTCGGGAAGCACGTCCATCGGGGATTGAGAGGCAGCAACTGCTGAAGGGATTGCCTTAACCTCAACCGCGCTGTGTGTGGCGAACATTGCCAAAGCGCAAATAAGCGAAATGCGTGCAGCAACAGGGCGCATCAAGTTCTCCTTTTTGGCCTTGAGAGCAGAATCATTGTACAAGCGTATCGCCGGAATCAAAGACACAGGAATTGTGGATGCCGGGCGATTTACCGCGCACGACCCTTAGGATGTGCCGACGATTTCGAGCGGTTGCCCCGCGGCACAGAGCGGACATTGGGAAGGCGTCCACAAATTGTTGGGCATCTGCTTCAGAAGTTCGAGAGGAAGATGGTGATCGGCAGCGAACGCGTGGATGGTATCACCCAACGCGAGAAGCGCGCCGATGGCAACGACGTTGACGCCAATCGACTGCAAATTTGTAAATGTTCCGATCACAGCCGATCCGGCGTTGATGACGTCGTTCACGATGGCAACGCGTTTGCCTTTGACGACCGATCGCAGCGCCGGTGGGAGGCGATATTCGACTGTGTACAAACCCTGGCGCGTAGTGTTTGGGGAACGCTCGGCGTAGACGAAATCGCAGCCTATTTCGAGAGAGACCAGCAAGGCAATGAACGCGCCCTCGACGAGAGGCCCGCATACTACTTCAACTTGATACTGCAAGAGCTTGGCTGCAAGTTGCGAAGCGAACGGCTGAATTTTGCGCGAGTGCTGGCACAAAGTCTCGAGCTGGAACCACAGGTCTCCGTGATGACCTGACTCAAGTTCGAAATGACCGTGGCGGCCGCTTACCAAGGACAGAAATTGTTCTTCCATTTCCGTGTTTGATCAGTTCCCGCTTGAGCAGACAAAGTTCGCGGCATCGTTGGTATCGCCGCTGCCTTTGTACTTGGCCTGCTGTGGATAGGGGCAAAGTGGCCGCGTCATCTTGACCTTTGCCGCGGGTTCCATGCCTTCCAATTTTGACGCGATGACAGTGGTTGGAGCGACGCCGGTCTCCACCCATTGTTCCAGTGCCATATAAAGGTCATGCTGCGGATCGTGGACCGGGCTGATTCCGTACTGGCCAAACACATCGGGTCCGGGGCCACCGCCGCAGTGTTGCATGCCTGGCACCATATACAAGCGGACGAAAGAGTCGGCCTGAGGCTTGCCCATTTTTTCCACGACGTTTTTGTAATAGTCGATCGAGTTGAGCGGCGATATCGCGGCGTCGCTCCAACCGTGATAAATGATCAGTTTGCCGCCCCGGGCCTGGAACGCTTTCATATCGGTTTCGACTGCGTTCAGCACGTTGCCAAACTTCTCTTGTGAAGCCTTGACTGCATCCTCGAGATTAGCCTTCTTATAATCCCAATCGGCCTTGCCATAAACCATATCCGCAAAATATCCGTACTCGAATACGAACAGCAGCGCTTTCTCCGGCGCAGGACCTGTGATCCACAGTGGCCAGCCGCCGTCCCCATTCTCGCCTCCCGGCACGAATCCGGGAAAAATCTGTTTGCCGTTGGAGTCGTGCGCCCCTTCATATAATTTCTTAAGGGCAGTAACCTGAGGCTGCGTGAGGCAAGAATCGGAGTCACTGGCTTTGCAGAGGATCGTGGCTGGATCGAAGTGGCATCGGCGCGGATCATTCAAGATGCCATCTTTCACGCCGTCTTTTGTGTCGCACGCGGCCAGTACGGCGTCCGCAATCGCGGGAACTTTGCTGCTGGGAATATAGCTGGCTGGGTCCAGCGTAGTGGCCTGCGCGTCCCACAGCGCGCTGGACAAAAGGTGCGTCCAATAATTTGCGGGAGCGCCCGCCAGGATGCCGTTGTAATCGTCGGGGAAACGTTGCGCTTCCATCAACGCCTGGCGCCCTCCATTAGAACAGTTTGAAAAATAGGATTGTTTCGGGGTGTCGCCGTAGAATGCTGTGGCCGTCGCTTTGCCTACCACGGTCATCTGGTGAATCGCGCGATATGCGAAATCAACGATTTTCTCCGGATGTCCTAGCGCCCACCGCGCATCGCCACTCTCTCCCGCGTGGCCGGTGTCCGTGGCCGCGGATGCGTAGCCTTGAAGGATCGCCACTCCGAGCGCGCGATAATCAATTTCTCCCGCGAATCCACCATTACCCTGTCCGCGGAATTTGCCGTTCCATCCCGCCGCGGGCATCCACACTTCGATCCTGATGTCCGAATCCGTTGTGGGCTTAGCGACGGCCGTCACATGGCAAAATGCCGGCAGTTGTTTATAAAAGGATGCAGGCGCGGCCATCCACTCCGCTCCTCCCGAAGGCGGCTGAAATGCACCGGCCGCGACGGTTTGTGCGGAGGTGATCTGTGTGTTGGGCAGAGCCAGTTGGGCCAGCCTCTCGCAAGGTTCGTTTGGCGCGGCAGGGAGGCGGGGAACAAATCCAATGCTCAGTATCAGACAAATGAAGGCGATAAATCTATTCGTGGAATTCATGCGCACATCCTAACTGAATTGGGGTCCTGGGCGAAACAGCCCTCTCCGGACGCGCAAAGGGTTTCAGCCAACTCCACGTGCGAGCATTAGCATATACTCGGTGCACCTGCTTCCGGCAATCGGCAAATTCATAGAAGACGTTATTGATGAACGCAAAGCCGGTCGCCCCCTGCGGATTGAGAGGGTAATTCGATGCATGCTGAAAATTCCGAGAAAAAAACCGTTAAACAGAAAGTTGCCCACGAGTTTGAAGAACTGGCCATCCTCACTTTGTACCTAGCCTTCTTCTTTTGCGCCCTGGCGACGTACAGCATGCTTTTGCTGGATAAGTTTGACATCTCCTATTTTAATTATGGCGCTGCCCTGATCAACGCACTGGTGGTAGCCAAGGTGATTCTGATCGGAGAAGCAGTGAGAGTCGGCACGAAATTCGAGGCGAAGGCGATCATTTATTCCGCTATCTGGAAGGCGTTCGTGTTTGGGTTGCTCGTCTTTGCGTTCCATATTCTTGAGGAGGTGATCAAACGCCTGGTGCATGGGCAGGGATTCGCTGGGGCGCTTCACGACGTTCGCCTCGACGACCTGCTTTCACGCACGGTCATCATTTTTTGCACTTTTATTCCGTTATTTGCCTTCCGGGAACTGCGCCGGGTGTTGGGCGAGGACAAGTTTCGAGCTCTCGTTTTTCGCTCAGATCCGGCCGCCAACGTAAATCCATCGAGCGATCTTTAATCGCCATTATCTAACTTTTCAGTGAGCTCGACACCGAGCACCCGACCAAAAGATTACCAAACGGTGCGGAGTTGTTTGCAATCGCGAATTTTCGTGTCTTTGGTGACTAGGACCATGCCCTCGGCTAACGCGGTCGCACCGATCAAGCGATCACATTGGTCGCTCGAATATTCTGTCGGAAATTGGTTGGCCAAGGCTGCGATCTTGCTAGTGATAGGACGAATAGCAACGAGCGAAGAGACTTCCTCGAGATATGCTTCCACCGTCCCCGTAACCAGCAGGCGGCCGTGACTTGCGAGCCATGCCAATTCCCACAGTGTAATCGCGGAAACGGCCATTCCGCCGGCCCGGTTCGCTCGGCGGATGGCAGAGGCCGCTTGCTTCGACAGCCTCGAGGGTTCACCGGAAACCCAAACGAGTACATGGGTATCGAGCAGGATCACTTTTTTTCGACTTCCCATTCAACGGGGATCGGAGCCTCGATATCCCCCACGATTCTGACTTTGCCAACCATGAACCCAAAGATGTCGTTCTTCTCCGGCTCGACGGGCACGACCTTGACCACAGGTGTCCCACGCTTGGTTACGATGACAGGCTCACCCGTCGCTTGAACTCTGTTCATGACTGAAAGGCAACGCGCCTTGAAGATACCTGCTGGCATTTGTTTCATATAATCTCCAGTTGACCATGGTCATTATAGCATGACCATTAGCATAAAAGTTGTTCAATCCGACTGGAGACAACACCGGAGGAGGAACTTAGCGATAGAGAGTTGGAAATTCGTGCTGAAGGTTTTTTACTTTGGGGAGGTCGAACATTGCGATATAGGGATTGTCCGGATGCAATGTTGCATAGTCCTGGTGGTAATCTTCCGCGCGGTAGAAAGCCTTGAACGGGGTGATCTCCGTGACGATGGCACGGGTAAAAAGCTTCGCCTGATTGAGCTGATCGACATAGGCTTGGGCGATGCGTTGTTGATCCGGACTCGCGAAGAAAATGGCGGAGCGATATTGCGTGCCTTGGTCTGGCCCCTGGCGATTCAGTTCTGTGGGATCGTGGGCGACGGAGAAAAATACCTTAAGTAGCTGGCCCAGGGAGATCTTCGAAGGATCGTAAACAATTTCCACCGATTCCGCGTGGCCTGTGCTGCCGCTGCTGACTTCTTCATAACCGGGATTTTTCACGGTTCCACCCGAGTAGCCAGCAGTGACATGGTCCACGCCTTTGACGTGCTCGAAGACCGCTTGCAGTCCCCAGAAACAGCCACCGGCGAGCACAACTGTCGAATGGCCTGTTTTTGCGGCGAGGGTATCGTCCACTTTGGGGTCGGGGATGGCAGTTGGCCCGCTGCTCGCGGCAGTCCATGAAGTATGCGCAAGCCATAACAGGGCGACGAGCAACAAAGCCGAAGTGATTTTCAGTAAGCGATTCATGGGTGGAACTCCCGTGGCCAGTCAATTGCCGCTCGCTCCGTTAGAGTCGCGAGGCGGCGAAGAGTTACAGAGATCCGGTGGCGTGACGACCCGTTGTTGCTCAAACGAGTTTGCAGGGCACGCCCGTCCTTCGCGTTCTTTCAGGGTTGCGCTACCATGAAGGAAGCAGGTCAGGACTACAGCTCCATCCTTCGATCGTGAAAGGAAATTTTGATGAACCGGGCATTCTGGGCGGCGCTATTGGCGGGATTGCTGCTCGTGGCGGGTGGCTGCAAAGCCAAAACGGACGAGAAGGCGGCGATTCGTGACGGCGTGATCAAACACATTGCGGGCATGAATGGGCTGAACGTAAACAACATGACGATCACGGTGACGAAAGTCACGATGGATGGAGATAAGGTGCAGGCTGACGTGGATATTCGCGCAAAGAGCGGCGATCCGGCCGCGCCTGCAATGCAGCTGAGCTATGAACTGCAGAAACAAGGGAACGAATGGGTGGTGTTGAAAGGCCAGGCGACCGGTGGAATGCAACATCCCACGGCAGGGGAGATGCCGCCGCCGCAAGGCAATTTGCCGCCCGGCCATCCATCAACGAACGGCGCCAGCGGACAAATGCCGGCGGATCATCCGGACTTTAATGCCATCATGAACAGCGCGCAGCCTCCGGCGCAGACGCAGCAGCCATCGAGTGGCCAGCAGCCGGCGCAGCAGCCTTCAAGCAGCTACAAACCATAAAGTTGAACCGCGTTAGCAATAGTCTTTCAAAAAATACTATAGAACAGTCAGATAGCGGCTCCGACTGCGGAATCAGACGGTTTTGTCTTTGGAGTAGCAGAGGCGTTCGAGGTTGCAGTCGATGCATTTAGGTTTGCGAGCGACGCAGACGCGGCGGCCGTGCCAGATGAGCTGGTGGGAGAAGATGATGCATTTATTTTGAGGGATCACGGTCATCAGATCATGTTCGATTTTCTTGGGGTCCTGGTGGCGCGTCAGATCCAGTCGCTGCGAAAGCCGCATTACGTGCGTGTCAACCACAACGCCGCTGGTGATTCCGAAGGCGGTGCCGAGGACGACGTTGGCGGTTTTGCGGGCAACCCCGGGGAGGGTAAGGATTTCGTCCATGGTGCGCGGGACTTCGCCGCCGAATTTATCGAGGATTCCTTTGCTGGCGCCGATGATCGATTTAGTTTTATTGCGAAAGAATCCCGTGGGACGAATTTCATTTTCCAGTTCGGCGGGGTTGGCATAGGAGAAATCTTTTGGCGTTTTGTATTTCTTGAAAAGTTCCAGGGTCACTTGATTCACGCGGACGTCCGTGCATTGCGCGGAGAGAATCGTAGCAATGAGCAGTTGGAAGGCATTTTCGTGTTTCAGCTCGCAGGTGGCGGCGGGATAGGCTTCGTCGAGCTTGGCGAGGATGGCGGCGACACGCTTGGGGTCGGTGCCCCTGGCGCGGGCGGGCTTTTTGCCGGATTGCTTCTTTGCGGGCTTGGCTTTTTTCTTGGCGGGCATGGGTTCTCCGAGAATGCGACTTCGGAACGATATGTTACGCGAGTTGGAGGGGGTTAGGCGAACGTCGGTGGTGCTTGAAGTGGGCGTTGAGATCCTTCGTCGCAAAGACCGAAGATGCCGGCCTGAAGGCGCGGCGCTACACAGAGTGACCCAAGAGCCCATATGCAGAGGCGGCATGTGGGGCACCTTGCAAAGAATCACAAGCTCTCAGGATGACATCGCGTCTGGTATATCGTGAAGGCGAGATGAATGCGGCTTGCGAGGACGCATGCTGGGTAGTCGTCTATGCTTGTTCACTTCAGAATTTCCATCAGGCGGCCGAAGGCTTTGCCCCTGTGGCTGTGCTGGTTTTTTTCTCCGGCGTTTAATTCGGCGAAGGATTTTCCGAGCTGGGGGAAATAGAAGATGGGGTCGTAGCCGAACCCGCCTGTGCCGCGTGGCTGCGGCAGGATTTCGCCGTCGACTTTGCCGGAAACCACGGCCAAACATTGGCCCCCTTTTGCGAGAGCAATGACGCAGACGAAATATGCGACACGCTCCGCGCCCGTTTTGCCCTGCAGCTCTGCCAATAATTTTGTGTTGCGTTGTTCACTGCTGGCACCGGGGCCGGCATAGCGAGCGGAGAGCACGCCCGGTGCTCCACCGAGCGAGGGGACGACCAGGCCGGAATCATCGGCAAAGACCAAGCCATCGGAATGTTTCGAATAATAGAGGGCTTTGCCGGCGGCATTTTCGGCAAACGTCGGCGCATCCTCGGGAAATTCCGGAATAGCCGAAAAAGCGGGGAGCAACTCCAGTTCCAGTTCCGGGTGGCCCGCGGCCAGCACCTGATATTCCCGCAACTTGCCAGGATTGCCGGAGGCGAGGATGAGCTTTTGCCGGGAGTGAAGCTCGGTCATCGGCCGCCCAGAAATTTTGCGGGTAGTATGGTGCGTTGCTCTTCGGTCAGGCGGTGAATGCCGGCCGCGGCGAGTGCCAGCAGGTCATGCATCTCTCCACCGGTGAAGGGGCGGCCCTCGGCGGTGGCTTGAATTTCGACAAAATCGCCGCTGCCGGTCATCACCACGTTCATGTCCACTTCCGCGCGCGAATCTTCTTCGTAGCACAGGTCCAGCACAGATACGTCGTCGACGATGCCGACGCTTGTGGCCGCCACGGTGTCTATCAACGGAGAAGAGCGCAGCATGCCGGCGGCGACCATGCGCTCCATGGCCAACGCCAGGGCAACAAACGCACCGGTGATGGAAGCAGTGCGCGTGCCGCCATCGGCTTCAATCACGTCGCAATCGATCCAGACTGTTTTCTCGCCCAGGGCCTCCTGGTCGATAATGGCGCGCAACGAGCGTCCGATCAGGCGCTGAATCTCCAGAGTCCGGCCAGATTGTTTGCCGCGAGCCGCTTCGCGTTGCGTGCGAACTTCAGTGGCGCGAGGCAACATACCGTACTCGCTGGTCACCCAACCTTTGCCGGTGCCTTTCAGGAAGGAGGGTACGCCGTCGTCCACGGTGGCCGTGCAGATGACGCGCGTTTTGCCGAGTTCGATCAGGACGCTGCCTTCGGCTTGGGAAATAAAATCGGGGATGATCTTCAGCTGGCGTATTTGGTCTGAGGTGCGGCCGTCGCTTCGCAAATGGCCTCCTGGCGATGACTGCCTAGGATAGTCCGGAAATGCTTGCGCGGCTATGGGTCTGTGGAGTTCTTATTGCTTCTTGGTGGCGCGCTTTACCTTGTCGATGGCTTTTTGTATGGGGGCGGTCAGAACGGAAACTCCAGAGCGAGAAGGCGCGTTGCCCGCCGTGCTCATGCTGACCTGAAAGGTTTGCGTTAGATCCAAGTGGCCGGCAAGGGTGTCCACTTCCTGGCCATGTATCAAGATTCGCAAACGCTGAACCTGGGGCACGTTGGCTTCGAGCGTACGCGTGATCGAATCCACAGCGAGTTGTTCACTTTGAATTCCTGAGGGGATGGAAGTCGCCAGGGCTTCGGAAAAATCCGCGACGGCGGTGCCGTCAGGAAGAATGTAGAAAGCCAGAAGCGCGGCATCCGGCGGCAGCGTACGAGCTTCGGGGTCCACGGGGCCGGCAAGAAGGGTGTTGAGCAGTTCCTTGGCGCGCAGCGTTGGATCGCTGGAAAGAGGCAGCTCGATGGTGACGGGCACGAGGGTGCCATCGCTCGAGGCTGATCCCCAGTACATGCTGGCCTTCACCCGGGGTTCGCCGCTCGCTACAGGAGCGATTGGCAAAAGTTCACGTCGAGCCTGCTCCGCCGTCTTTTCCGTGATGGTTTTCGCTTTATAGACTTGCCGTCGCAGTGCAGGGAAGTAGATCGCGGCGGAAATCACCGCAACGAGGAGTCCACCCGCCAACCAATACGGCCATTTCGGATTCATGGCTGCACCGCCAGAGGTGTACCGGGCATGACGGGAACGACATAGGAAGGACGGAAAGCGGCCACGCCGTGAGCGATGGCATCCGCGACTCCGGGAATCATGCGGTCCAAGTCGGCGCGATTTTCTACGGAGACGCTGGAAATTTCCACGGCGATTGCGGGTGCGGCGGTGGTGCGCAACTGGCGAATGGGCGCCATTTGTGCGACCTCCGGCGAGCCTTTGAAGCGCCTGGCAAGCTCGGCCTGCACCATGTCGCCCAGCTTATGACTAAGTGGCTCGAACGGAATCTGCGCCTGATCCCATGGGATCAGGCCGGAAGGGTCGCGCAATGCGGGGCTCTCTGGCATGACGTAGGTGCGGACCGTGCCGGCCAGGCCGGTGGAAGCGATGTGAAGGGTGATGAAGACGGCGCCACGTTGGGCATTTGCGCGCGCGGAGCGATCGTCGAAGGACGGGTTTTCATTGCCTTCACGGGTTTGAATCACCTGAAAACCCTGGCCCTCCAACGCGCGGCGAACCTGCGCTGCGAATTGCAGGACCACTTCACTTTCGCGGATACCTTCGGTGCCGCGTGCTCCTAAGTCAGTTCCACCGTGAGCTGGATCGAGGATCACGATGTTCAGGCCGACGCTGGGGGCTTCGCGGATTGGCGCTGGCGGTGGCGTGGCAGGCGCGGCCTGGGAAGTTGTCGCAGTTGCAGAAGGAGTTTGCGGATTGGAGGGAGCTTGTGAGTTGGCGCGCCATCTGGCGAGAAGGAATGGCGCAGTGAGCGCCAGAGTGGCGGTCATGGCCGCGAAAATAAGTTTGCGTTGTCCGCGGAAGAGGGTCACGAAGAGAAGAATATCAAATCTGGTGAGTTGCCGTGGAGGGACGTTGGTGTGCGGGGCGAAAAAGGGAAGGGGCTCGGTTGGGTGTGGCGGCAGCAGGGCTGCCGCTGGTCGATAGGGCGCTTGTGCCACGTCAGGGAAAAGCGGGAGCTGGGCTCCCGCACTCCAAGGTTAGTCGGCTTGCGTGGGTTGGGCGGCCAATTCGGCGGTGTAGCGAGCGCGCAGCTTGCCGGTGGCCAGGTAGAGCGCAAAGCCGGTCATGATGATGAGAACGCCGAAGAGCAGGCCGTTCATGTTGAGAATCGATTCCTGCTCGCTTTCCACCATCGCCAGGATCAGCAGGCAAAGCGGGAAAATGCCGCAGCTCACGGCACCAGCCATGCCGCCGGGCACGCGGAAGGAGCGGCGCAGCTTCGGTTCGCGAATGCGCAGCGCCACCAGGGTGACAAATTCCAGCATCAGCGAACCACCGTACAACATGATGTCCAGCGTCACAAGGCGCTTGAAGCCGAGGCCAAGGCACAAGGCCCAGCAGCTTGCCAGAACCACGATCGCTACCCACGGGGTTTCGTTTTTCTTAGTCACTTTGCCGAATACCTTCGGCAACATGCCGTCACGTGCCATGGCCAGTGGCAGGCGCGAATAGCTCATCACCAGGGCGTTGAACATGCCGAAAGCGCTCATCATGCCGCCAATGGTGACGAGGAAGCGGAGCCACTGGATGCCAAGAATGGTGCCGCCCAGGCGGCCGGCGACCGAAGCCCAGGAACCGTCTTCAGCGAACGCCGAGGCTGGGGTGCCGGTGAAGTACACGGCCACAAAAGGAAGAATGTACGTAAGCGAAACCAGGATCACGGCGGCGATCATGGCCTTGGGATAGGTTCGCTGCGGCCTTTCGACTTCCTGAGCGATCGTGGAAGCGTTGTCCCAGCCCATGTAATTCCACATGGCGACGAGTACGGCGCCGAGAAGCCCGATACTGGCTCCGGTCGAGGTTGCCTGCGGCTCGGCGAACGCCCCTGCGTGGACCGGCGAGAGCAGCACGATAAGTCCGAACGGAAGCGACAGAAGGAAGAACAGCCAGAGCGAAGTAATCCCTACGACGCGGATACCCGCCAGGTTCAGTGCCGCACACGTCACCACAACAAACAAGCTGGCGTAAATATCATGATGGCCGACGGCGAACCACGGAGCCATCTGCTTTAGATAAAACACGAAGAGTGTGGGGTAGATCGCCATATCGAAGATGCTGGCGGCCAAAGATAGCCAGGCTTCCTGGAATCCCCAGAAATTGCCGAGACCTCGGCGGACCCAGGCGTAATAACCGCCTTCTTCAGGCAGAGCACTGGAGAGTTCGCCGATCATGAAAGCTGTCGGCAGGCACCAAAGCACCGGAAGGAAAAGTAAAACCAGAATGCCACGACCATATCCCGCGCCCGCGATGATGGATTCCGTGCCGTAGGTGCCACCGGACACCATGAAAAACGTGGCGGCAACAAGCGGCCAGAGAGTCAGTTTTGCGACTGCCTTTCTTGTTGTGGGAAATACTTGGGAGGGAACTTGCGGGAGCGATATAGTGCTCAATTTTTTCTCTCGTCCTCCTAAAAGTGCGCGTCGCTATCCGTTTATGCAAAGCAAGCGCACTTTTTGAAGAATACAAGTTCTGTATGTGCGTGCAAGAAAAAAATGAAGAAAATGAAAAAAAGTTTGGAGGAGGAAACTGTACGCGAGGGCGGGTTTTTGGCGATGCAAGGAAGCTTGTGGAATCAGAGCGTCGCTGCTACAGGAAGTGATCGAGCAAAAGCGGTGAGAAGGCCAGCATGTGGGTACTGGATTGGGTCAGGAAAGCATGCCTAGCGGACTTTGCTTGCACTTCAGAAACGCAGTCGGCGGGCCATGCTACACTCGATTCATTCGCATTTATTCTTCATTTTTCGGGGGAATCATCCGCATGAAGCTCCGCCCAATGTTTGTTCTGTTCGCCCTGGCCTTAACTAGTTCCATTACTTACGCACAGCAGGCTCCGGCACCGCGTCCAGTTGGCATCGACGATTTGTTCGGAGTGCGCGAGGTGCACGATCCGCAGATTACGGCGGACGGGCAAGTGATCGCGTACACCGTCAGCTCAACGTCGCTCAAGGACGACAAGAACGGCACGCAGATCTGGATGGTGCCTACTTCAGGCGGTGAAGCACTGCCGCTGACTTCCGAGGACACGGTCTCCGATCATCCGCGATGGTCTCCCGATGGGAAATTTCTGGCGTTTTTGTCTTCGCGCAAGGACGCGGACGGCGACGACGGGAAAACGCAGGTGTACCTGCTGAACCGGCAGGGCGGAGAAGCTCAGCGCCTGACCGAGACGATCCAGGATGTGGACGACTTCGCCTGGTCGTCCGACGGCAAGCGGCTGGTGCTGATTCTGCGCGATCCGTCGCCGGAGGAGATCGAGGCCGCCGGCGCGAAAGGCAAGGACGAGGACGGCGCGGAGAAGCCCGCCGGGAAAAAGTCGAAGTCGCAGCGGCCTTGGGTGATTGACCGGCTTTATTTCAAGGAAGACACGGTCGGGTATCTGGAGCGGCGGCGCACGCACCTGTACGTCTTCGATATCGCGACAAAGTCGATGAAGCAAGTTACGTCTGGAGACTACGAGGACACCGAACCGGCTTGGTCGCCCGACGGCAAGGCGCTCGCGTTCGCCAGCAATCGCTCCAAGCCTGATCCAGACGCAACCTATGCCATGAACATTTGGGTAGTGGCCGCGGACAACACAGACAAAGGCGCGACGGCGACACAGGTGACGACGGGATTGGCTGGCGATCACGATCCGGCGTGGTCTCCGGACGGAAAGTGGATCGCGTTCTCGACACAGCTCGATCCCAAGCTATTCGAATACGGCACAAAGCACATTGCGGTGGCGCCCGCGACTGGCGGGCAGGATAAAGTGCTGACCCTGGCTCTGGACCGGAACAGCGTTACTCCGCGCTTTGCCCCCGATGGCAAGTCCATCTTCCTCCTGGTTGATGACGACGGGACGCAAACTCTGGCGCAGGTGAGTGTGGCGGATAGCGCGGTCACGCGGCCCATCGGCGGGCGCATGTTCGTGGATGGCTACAGTCTGGCGAAAGACGGCAGCGTTGCCGCAGCTATCTCTACGATGGACCGCCCGTTTGAGCTGTTCACCGCCCCTGGCGGAAAGCTGACGCGGCTGACGCACGTCAACGATGCGTGGCTCTCAACCTTTAAGCTTTCGCCGGGAGAATATGTGTCCTTCAAGTCCAAGGACGGTACGGTGGTTCACGGTTACATCTACAAGCCGCTGGGCTATGTGGCCGGGATGAAGTATCCGACGATTGTGCGGCCGCACGGCGGACCGGTGTGGGCCTACTATGCGGAATTTCAGGACTTGGCGCAGTTGTTGGCCGCGAATGGATACGTTGTGCTTTTGCCAAACCCGCGGGGTTCGTCAGGCTACGGACAAGACTACTGCAAAGCCATCTTTGCGGAATGGGGTAACAAGGACTATCAGGACGACATGGCGATTGTGGATTATGCGATCGCGCAGGGAATCGCAGACCCGGCCAGGCTTGGAGTCGGCGGCTGGTCTTATGGCGGTATTTCCACGGACTTCATCATCGGGCACACGAATCGGTTCAAGGCGGCGATTTCCGGGGCGGGTGCGGCGGAGTTTACCAGCTTGTGGGGCCATGACGAGTATGTGCGGGACTACGTGGCTGAACTCGGGCTGCCCTGGGAGCATCGCGAGGTGTGGGACAGCGTGGCGCCGTTCTGGCATGTGAAAGACATCCAAACACCGACCATGTTCGTGGGCGGGAACATCGATTGGAACGTGCCGGTATTAGGCGGAGAGCAGATGTATGAATCGCTGAAAGCGCTGGGGCGCGACACGTTGCTGGTGGTTTATCCGGATGAATACCACGAGTTCAAGACGCCAAGTCACATCAAGGATTTGGACGAGCGCTATCTTGCGTGGTACGCGCATTACGTGAAAGCGGATGGAACTCCGGCGCGGCCTCTGGAGAAGCCAGCGGTTCAACCTAAAGCGGCGGATTAGCCAGCGCCGAAATTATGGCAGACACTTCAAGCTAAACGCTGATACAAAAAGGGCCGGCCTCACGCGGAGACCGGCCCTTTGTATTTTGTAGCGATTCTAGCGTCCCACTTTTACGCCGATGACTTCACCAGAGACGATGATTTCCACGCGGCGGTTCATCTTGCGCCCTGCCGCCGTGGCGTTGTCTGCAACCGGATCCGCCTGGCCTAGCCCTTTGGACGTGATCGTGTCTGCGGACATCCCTTGGGAAATTAGGAAATCGCGGACGGCGTCAGCGCGCTGTTGCGAAAGCTTAAGGTTGTAGTCCGGCGTGCCGGTCGTGTCAGTGTAACCTTCAATCGCAAGGTTCAAGCCGGGATGCGCTTGAATGATGCCGGAAAGCTTGGCCAGCTTGAGCTGGGCGTCCTGGCTCAATGCATAGCGATTCGTTTCGAACAACACGTCGGCCATATTCACAACCAGGCCTCGGGGCGTGTCGGTCGTCTGCAACACGTCGTTGAGTTGCTTGAGTAACTGAGCGCGGAGCGCGGCGGTGGCGGCTTGTGCTCGCGCAGCCTCGTCTCTCGCGGCTTGTTCCTTCGCTTGCAAGGCAGCTTGTTCTGCCGCCGCTTTCTGTGCAGCCTCAGCGGCTGCGGCTTGTTGCTGCGCGGCCTGCGCGGCTGCTTCGGCCTTCATTTGGGCTTCTTTCGCGGCGGTTAGTTCGGCCTGCCGCTGTGCCTCGGCTGCTGCCGCAGCATTGGCTTTGGCGGCGGCTGCAGCTGCGGCGGCATCTTTTTCCTGCTGGATGCGCTGCGCTTCCTGGCGCTCTGCGGAAAGTGCCCGGGCATCCTCGGCGAATTGGATAGTCTGGCGCGCGTTGGTGATGATCTGGGACTTGTCGGCATTGGAGGACAAGGCGTTCTCTGCCATTTGCAAGCTGCTTGTGGCCTTGGAGTAAATTTCGGGCGCGTACTGCTCCGCCTTTTGCGATTTCGCGATGTCGACGGCATTGCGCGCCTCGTACATATCCAGCGGAACTTTCTTGAGGTCGGGCGTGAG
Source organism: Candidatus Acidiferrales bacterium (assembly GCA_963709705.1). Taxonomy (GTDB): domain Bacteria; phylum Acidobacteriota; class Terriglobia; order Acidiferrales; family UBA7541; genus Acidiferrum. The sequence goes on along the minus strand of CAVPXU010000005.1, from coordinate 860,434 downwards.
TGCCAGAGGATTGCCGAGCTTGGCGTACTGGCTGCGCTTCATCAGCTTGTAGTCGTTGTCCGGAAAAATCTTGCCCTTGGTATTTTTCTTGGTGTCGTTTTCGAGCACGACCACTTCGCTGGGCAACTGCACAGCGAAATACGGTTCGGCCGTTACGATCATGGCGAAAGTCTGGGATTGCGCGGTCACGCTGAGTTTGCCATTGCCCGTCTTATCGATGGGAATTTCGCCGAGGTTGGTGGTTGAACCGTCGGGTGTGATGGTCCAAAGGACGTAGGTGAGGAATTCCGCTCCCAGAGAGGTGGGTTGAGGCATCCCTTTCACTTTCAGATCGATATCCGTGCCGGCTCGTTTGGCGTCGACCTTGGCTTCACCGCTGGCCTGCGGTGCGGCGCTCGTGCCGAGAAAGATGACCTTGGTGGCGCCTCCGCCAACTTCGTATCCCACTGCTTTGATGGATCTGCTGATCACATCCGCCGCGGGGATTTCCTTCTTGTTCTGGGCAGCGGCCGGTCCGGCGGCAAAGCACACACACAGAATGGGCAGAAGTAACTTCGAAAGACGATTCATTGCAACTCTCCTGATCGGGTCGTGTCGCCCATAGGGTGGGCGGAGTGTTCGGCGACGCACGAATTGTATCTTATATTCGGACGACAGGCGTGGGCATTGTCATTTGTAACAGGTCCACGAACGCCCTATCTGGGGGGATTGGCGGCTTCTTCGCAAGTTTCCGCGCCCTGCTGGAACTTGTTGTTCAGCCGGTGCACATCCATCGGGCGGACTTGGGCCTGACCCTCGGTTATTTGGATTCTTTCAATTGTTTCAGCTTCTGGATGCCGTTCCCGTTCTTTGGATTGAGTTGCAAGGATTTTTCATAGTTAGAGATGGCTAGATATTTTTGGCCTGCATCCATGTAAGCCTCGCCGAGGCTGTCGTAAACGTTCCAGGATTGCGGATATTCCTGGACGTTTCGTTGGAACACGGTGATGGCGGCGGGCGCTTGGCTTTCCTGCAGCAGCAGATAGCCGAGATTGTTGAGAGTTTCTTCGTTGACGCTTTTCGCATCCGAGGTTTTCAATTCGGTGTAATGCTGCAGGGCCGCCGCGGGGCCTTTCATCTTCGCCAGCAACAGAAGAGTGGAAACAGGGTCAGGAGCCGCTTTGTAATTCCAGCCATATTCTTTGGCTATGCTGAGCATAACCAGTTGTCCCGCGAAGATGCCACGGTCGGAATCGGCCATGATGGCGACACCTTTTCCAGTATTTGCGTTCATGGTCAGAAGCGCTTGAAAACCTTCGTCGGCACCGTCGTGACCAAACTGGCCAGGATTATTTTTGTCCAGAAAGAATCCGAGCCCGGCTTCGTCCATTACCGGTGTGAGCATCTCGTTCGTCATTTTTTCCGAGAGTACATGGTTGGCTTTGCCCTGCTTGGACAGCGCAATTTCGATCGCAAACTTCGCCAGATCCGTGGGAGTCGTCCACAATCCTGCCGCAGCCATTTCGGGATAAATGTGCCAGCGCCCATGAACGGGCTTTCCGTCGGCGTACGTGCCTGCGGCGGTGCGCGCCGCCCAGTCAGCGGGGAGGGGTTGGGCGTAACTGCTGTCGGTCATGCCAATTTTTTCGAGCACGGCGTCGTGCATGAATTCCGGGAACGGCTTGCCGGTTACGTCAATCATGAGCTGCTGTTCGATGGTGACCCCGCCGCCGGAATAGCGTTCCAGCGTGCCGGGGATGACATCGACGCGGATCGCTTCGGTGTTGGCGGGCTTTTCGCCATTGAAGATTTTCACCAGCGTTGGCCGGGGCGCGTCCACGTCGTAGCCAGGGAAGCCATGGACCGTCAGGCCAGCGGTGTGAGACATCAGGCGGCGAAGCGTTACCCTTTGCGTTTTTGTGAATTCGTTCTCAGGCACTTTCCAGGTTTTCAACTCTTGATTCACGTCTTCGTCGAGGGAGAGTTTGCCTTTCTCGACCAGGTACAACGCGCCGGTGGCCGCAACCGGTTTGCTGATGGAGCCCGCCTGGAACAGCGTCTTGGTGGTGATGGGCTTGTTTGAGCCGGCATCGGTCACGCCGTAGGCTTTTGCCCAGACGATCTGGTAATTGTCGATCACCGCTATGCTGAATGCGGGGATTTTGTAGAGCTCCATTAGCTTTTGCAGGCTCAATTGCAAGGGCGGTTCGTTCGGACCAAGCGACACATCGACGGCGGTGTCCTCCAGTTTCTGGATGTGAGCCTGCTGGTCCGCCGGTTTCGACTGGGACCATGCTTGCGAGGCGATACAAAGCACGCTGGCGATGAGCAAGAGCGTCTTTCTGATTCTTGCGAAAGACATTGGGAACTCCCTTCATGCGGTATCACAATGGATTTTGGGAAACGCCGGAAGGTTAGCACACCCGCAGCGCGCACATTCGGCGATCCGCTACCAGATATACGGAATCAGGTGGTGCCTGGTTCCCTGGCAATATTCGGCGTAGCCCGGCAAGTCCCGGCGCAACACTTCTTCCTCGTTCAACAAGCGTGCAGCGAAGATAGGAATCAGCAAAGCGAAAAAAGGCAGAGACACATACGAACCGAGCGAAGGCGCGATGGCCAAGCACATTAGTGTGGCGAAGGAATACATAGGATGGCGAACTACGGCGTAGGGTCCCGTGGAAATTACTTTCTGGCCTTCTTCTACCTGGACGGTGCGCGCCGCGAAGCGATTGACGTGGATCACCCACATCGTTCCCAGATATCCGGCCAAAACCAGAAGTTGCGCAACGATTTCCACCCACAACGGGACACCACCGGTCAGCCGGCGCGTCCACCCAAAGCGATGGTCCAGTCCCGGCATAAGCAGGCCCAAAACAAAAAGCAGTGTAGCTGTGCGGATGATCCATTGCTGCGCTTTGACTTTTTCGCGCATCTGCATGCGGCGCTGCACGAGGGCGGGATCATGCTTGTAGTAATAAACCGAGAAAATCACCATGGGAATAAAAAGAATGCCCAGGTAGACCCAGGCTTCCCAAAAATCCAGCGTGCCAGCCGGAAGGAACAGAAGTGCGAACGCAGCGGCGAACGTTAAGCCTCCTTGAACAATGATTCTGGATTTCAGGCTCATGGAATCATCCTATGGAGCTAGTGTGCTCCTACTTGCTTGTTGTAGCCACGATAGGATTGCGCAGTGGAGCCGGCTAGGGCATCACGCGCAACGAACTGTAGATCGGAGGCTGTTTCAGGAACGTGGCCACGCTCATCGCTGCGAAGGCCGCGGCCAGCATCGGAAGCAGCAAGGAGGAACTTCCCGTCAGCTCAATTACAAGAATGATGCCGGTAACGGGTGCGCGCACGACCGAAGTAAAAAACGCCGCCATGCCGACAATGGCGAACTCCTGCGGCAGAAACGTGCTGCTGTGAAACAGGCGAATCCAAAGCCAGCCCATCAACAAGCCCGCTTGCGAGCCGATCGTCAGCATCGGCGCAAACAAGCCCCCGGGAGTCTGCGCCGAGTAAGAGAGGGGGCCGAGAGCGAAACGAATCAGAAAGATGACGGCGATGGCTCTAAAGAGGATGTTGCCGCTCAGGGCCTGTTGAGTGAGGATTCCGCCCCCGCCGATAAGGTTCGGAGCAAACCATCCCACCAAACCGATAATGGCGCCGACGGCGGCCGCGCGCCATTCCACGGCGATTCGGTTCAGGCGAGTTTGCAGCGCGATCATACCCAGGATCGCGCGAGAATACGCGACGCCCAAAACCCCTAAAACGATTCCCAAAACAAGATGCGACCACAGATTGCCCACATCCAGGTGCGCGAGCATGGGAACGGCAAAATCGGGTTCGCGACCCAGCAGCAATCGCGCGACACCGATTGCACCGACCGAAGTGCCGAGGGTGGCGATGGAAATGGTGACGTCGAATTCGCCGACCAATTCTTCCAATACGAACACGGCGCCTGCGATTGGCGCATTAAATGCCGTGGCCAGGCCTGCGCCGGCTCCAGCGGCCAGCAAAACGCGGCGGTCATTGTTATCTCTACGAAATGTTTCGCCTAGGAAGTGGCCGATTACGGCGCCGATCTGAACGGTTGGACCCTCTCGGCCTAACGCTAAGCCGCCGCCGATGGCCATGAGCCCACCAACAAATTTGACGGCGATAATGCGAAGGGGATTGCCGGCCCAGCCTTCGCGCAACTCTGTTTCCACATACGGAATGCCGCTTCCCGAGGATTCCGGAGCGATGCGGCGAACCATCCAGGCGGCGAGAGCGGCAAGCAGCGCGGTGACGGAAACTACAACGATAATTCCTCCCCAGCCCAACGCGTGCGCTTTCCCGATGAGCAACGTACGCAAGAGATCCAGGTAACGGAGTCCAATTCGAAAGAACGCTCCGACAAGACCGGCCACCGCCCCCACCACAAGAGAGAGAAACGCGAGCGCGAGTGGTTTGCGCGGCCCAGTTCCTTTCGAATGGAGTAGTTGATTTTCGTCGGCCATGGGAAAGAATTATCTGTTGAGGGAGAGTGAATTTTTTTGGCAGCGCATAACAAAAAGCCTATAACACATGCGCTTTACTCGATACCTGTTTCTGGCAGGGCATCACTTGCGGGGCGTGCTTTCTACAGGTTTGCCCTTAGACAGACCAGGAGTTATTCTCCATTGGGTCTGTGGAGGAATCGATGCGTTTGTTGAAATTTGCACGCTGGATCGTGTTTGTAAGCCTGGTTGCGGCGGCGACGATGCCGCTGTGCGCGCAACAATATGATCAGAAACTTTTTTCGGAGATGCGCTGGCGCTGCATCGGGCCGTTCCGCGGCGGACGCACGGTGGCGATTACCGGTGTGCCTCACGAGCCCAATGTTTTTTACATGGCTCCGGTGAATGGCGGCGTTTGGAAGACGGACGATTTTGGAAATACGTGGAAACCCATCTTTGATGACCAGCCGACGGGCTCTGTCGGGGCTATCGCCGTAGCACCGTCGAATCCGAACATCGTTTATGTGGGAAGTGGCGAAGGACTGCAACGGCCCGATCTTTCCGTGGGCGACGGAATTTATAAATCGACGGACGCAGGAAACACATGGACGCGCCTGGATTTGAGCGATGCGCAGCAGATTACAGCGATCGTGGTGGATCCAAAGGATCCGGATCGCGTGTTCGTTTCCGCGGAGGGGCATCCGTACGGACCGAACCCGGTGCGCGGCGTGTTTCGTTCCACGGATGGAGGGAAAACGTTCGAAAAGGTTCTATATAAAGATGAAAACATCGGCGCCGCGGATGTGGTGATGGACCCGAGCGACCCGCAAGTTCTATACGCAGCTCTCTGGGCTGCGCGCGTGGCTCCTTGGGAAGTGCGCAGCGGCGAATATTTCGTCATTCCCGGCAGCGGATTGTACAAGTCCACGGACGGCGGGAGCACGTGGAGGCCTATCACGCAGGGCTTGCCAACGGAGGAAGACCGGCTCTCTCGCATTGGCATCGCCATCGCGCCCAGCAATTCGAAGCGCGTGTACCTGAACGTGGAAACAAAGAAAGACAAAGGTGGAATCTATCGCTCCGACGACGCGGGCGAATCGTGGCAACTGGTTAATTCCGATCATCGCATCGGAGGGCGCGGGCCCGGCGCCATGGGCATCGCGGTCGCGCCGGACAATCCCGATGTGATTTACGTAGCCAACACCGCTTCCTGGAAATCCACCGATGCCGGTAAAACATTTACTGGATGGAAGGGAGCGCCGGGCGGAGACGATTACCAGCGCATCTGGATCAGCGCGGAAAATCAACAGATCATCGCAATCTCAGCGGATCAGGGCGCGGCGATTAGCGTGAACGGCGGCACAACGTGGAGCAGTTGGTACAACCAACCCACCGCGCAGTTTTATGACGTGACCACAGACAATCGCTTCCCCTATTGGGTTTATGGCGGGCAGCAGGAATCGGGAAGCGTGGCCACGAAAAGCCGCAGCGATTACGGGGAGATTACGTTTCGCGATTGGACTTTGCCGGGCGTGTTCGAATACGGCAAAGTAGCGGTCGATCCCAAGGATCCGAATGTTGTTTTTGGGGCGAAGCTTACGCGCACGCAGCAAGACATTGGTGAGGTGGCCGATGTTGCGCCAGAACCCATTCGCAGTGGCGAGTATCGCTACAATCGCACGCTGCCGTTGATATTTTCGCCGCTCGATCCCAAGGTGTTGTACTTCGCTGCCAACGTTTTGTTTAAAACGACGGACCAGGGGCGCAGTTGGTCGGTTATCAGCCCAGACCTGACCCGCGAGTCTTATACGGTGCCAGCAAATCTGGGCGTCTTCTCAGCTGGCGATCCTGAAAATGGCAAGCATCGCGGAACGATTTATGCCGTAGCGCCTTCGCGCAAGGAAGCGGACACGATTTGGGCCGGAACGGATGATGGCCTGATTCAAATCACCCGCGATGGCGGCAAGACCTGGAAGAACGTGACGCCGCCGGCGTTTGCGCCCTGGGCGAAAGTATCCATACTGGAAGCTTCGCATTTCGACGCGGGCACCGTGTATGCCGCCATCAACACTTTCCGGCTGGACGATTTGCGTCCGCATATTTTCCGCACGCGCGATTATGGAGCGAGTTGGCAGGAAATTGTCTCGGGATTGCCGGCTACTTCTCCGACGAATGTGGTGCGCGAGGATCCTGCGCGCAAGGGATTACTTTTCGCCGGGACGGAAAATGCCGTCTACGTTTCCTTCAATGACGGCGATGTGTGGCAGCCGCTGCAGCTCAACCTGCCGCACACATCCATGCGCGACCTGACGATCCATGGCGACGACCTGATTGTCGGCACGCATGGCCGGTCGTTCTGGATTCTGGATGACATCACGCCGCTTCGGCAGTTGACCGACAAGGTGGCGCAGCAATCTGTTGTTCTGTTTGCCCCGCAAGAGGCTTTGCGGTGGCGCTGGAACCGGAATACCGACACACCGTTGCCGCCCGAAGTTCCGGCAGGGAAGAATCCGCCGGACGGCGCGATCCTTGATTATTATCTGGCGGCAAATGCGGAAGGACCGGTAACCCTGGAAGTTCTGGACTCCAGCGGAGCGCTGGTTCGCCGCTACAGCAGCACGGACAAGCCGTTGGCAATGGAAAAATTGGCGGCGGAATATCCCATTCCGATGTATTGGGTTCGCCCGGCGCAAATTCTTTCCGCGGAGGCGGGCATGCATCGCTTTGTGTGGGACGTGCATTATCCGGCGCCGGACGCGCTCGAGAGGGAATTTCCGATCTCGGCAATTTTGCACGATACACCGCTGCTACCGCTTGGTGCGTGGGCGCTGCCCGGTTCATACACGGTGAAGCTGACCGTGAACGGGCAGAGTTATACCCAACCGCTTACGCTGAAAATGGATCCGCGCATCCACACACCGCTCGAAGATCTGCGCAAACAACAGGAAATGGAGATCGGCGCGGTGGAAGGAGTGGACGACAGCTACGAATCATTGGAGCAGGTGAAATCGGCGCGCGACCAGATCAAGGAAGTGTCAAAGAAGGTGAACGGAAAGGAGAAGCTGGCCAAGGAGCTTGCGGCGCTGGACAACCAGTGCGCCGAATTGGAGGGAGGCACGCAGCATAGTTTCTATGGTGTGCCAGCCAGCGGCAAGACGCCTGAAAATTTCTCGACGCTGAATCAGCACTTCGCGGCGATCCTGGCTGTAGCCGATAGCGCGGATGCGGCGCCGACCACTCAGGCCGAGGCGGCTTATCAGGATTTGGAGCAGAGTGAAACCGGTCTACGACGCCGCTGGAGCGCGATCCGCGAAAAGGACATACCCGAGTTGAATAAGGGATTGACGAAAGAGGGCCTTTCTCCGATCGATCCCAAGAAACCGCTCGAAGAAGAACTCGGCGGAGCATCGGACGGAGACGACGAACCGTAAGACGCTTCATGTGCTGCCGGTACCCTAATTCACCAGCCGGCTCTCACTTGCGAGAGCCGCCTCGGCAATGTCGCGCCACTTGGGCAACAAATCCACTGCGCCAGCTAGTTGCAGGAATTCCATGTCGAACTTCGGTGGTGTGACATGTTTTTCCGTGGCACAGACTTCATGAGCCAGGATGTTGGAAGCATATACAGCCAGGATCATGTCCATACCTTTGGTGGGGACGCGCCGGGGATGATGGTGGTGAGCAACGGCTTCGACGATGGCGTAAGGCAGACCCCACAAGCTTAGCAAGTAGGCTCCGACCTCCGCGTGAGAAACGTGAATAAGTTTTTCTTCGACCTCAAAGAGAGGTACGCCTTCGTGCTCCGCCTGCGCGAGCGAGCGCGCGAAATGCACAGGCGTGCGCTCAGCGATGACCAGCTTACCGACATCGTGCATCAAGGCAGCGAGCACGACCGCTGGTGATAAATGCGCATCCTGAGCAACTCCGGCGCAGATGCGGGCCGTCAACTGCGCATGCCTGTGGAAGTCCTCCAGGTATTCCTCAGAGACATATTCGTTGGGTACCAAGGAACGAAACACTTCCAGGGTGATCACCAGGTCGTGCAACACGCTGATGCCCAGGCAACTGACGGCGGTCTTCAAATCGTTGACTTCGTGCGCCAAACCAAAGAAAGCGGAATTGACGAGCTGCAGGATTTTGGCGCTGACGGCCACGTCCTGTTCCACAATCTGGGCAACCTGCTCGATGGTTGTGGTCGGACGTTCCAGGGCCAACTTTAATTCGGCGAATACGCGCGGAAGGGAAGGGAGCTCACGCAGGGCGCCGACCAGGCTGGTCAGCATTTTGCTGTCCAGAACTTCGCCAAGGCTGGTGGCGCGGGCGATGCCTGCGCGCAGCATTTCCGGATCGCATGGTTTCAGCAGAAACTGGTGGGCCACGGGAACCGCGCGAAGAGATGCCTGCAATTCCGTATAGCCGGAAAGAATGATTCGCAACATGCTGGGATATTTTTCGCGAACAATTTCGAGCAGCGAAGCGCCGTCCATGCCCGGCATGCGCATGTCTGTAACAATTACGTCATAGGGCGCGGCTTCGAGGATAGAAAGCGCCGCGTCCGCGCCAGGGGCAAAGGCCATTTCCCACTCGGAGCGCATCGGACGGAGCATGCGTTTCAGACCATCCAGAATGCTAACCTCGTCGTCCACAAAAATAATTCGTTTCATGAAACAAGCGCCTCCTCGCGCATCGGGTTTCCGCTCAACGGCAGCCTGACGAAAAAAGTTGTTCCTTTGCCCATTTCGGTTTCAAAGGTGACGGTGCCGCCGTGTTTTTCGACGACGATGGCCCGTGCCAGCGCCAGTCCTTGCCCGGTGCCCTTGCCAACTTCCTTGGTGGTAAAGAAAGGGTCAAAGATTTTTTCGCGCGCTTCCTCGGGGATACCTGTGCCGGAATCGGAGATGCTGACTTCCACCCAATCCCCGTCGCGGCGTGTGCGTACCGTGATTTTGCCTTTGCCGCCGGTGATTTTGTTGGAGTCTTCGATCGCGTGGGCCGCGTTGACCAGAAGATTCAAAAACACCTGGTTCAAATCCCCAAGGTGACAAACGAGCGCGGGCAGTTGACAAAAATCGGTTTCTACGTCGGCTACATATTTCAATTCATTGCGTGCAACGACCAAGGTGCTTTCCAGGGCGCGGTTCAAATCGCCGGGCATTTTTTCATTGGTGCGATCGACGTGAGAAAATTCCTTCATGCCGCGCACGATAGTAGCGACGCGGCCCAGGCCTTCGAGCATCTGCTCCATCGCACGGGGGATTTCCTGCTCCAGGTAATCCCAGTCCGTTTCCTTACGAATTTGTCCAAGATCCCCAAGGAGTTGCGGTGAAACTTCTCCGCTGGCGGCGGCATCCTGTAATTCCTGATATTTGTGAATAAGTTTCAATTCATCCTGGAAGGCATTTTGCAGGAAACGCGTGTTGTCTCCGATGAACTGAATGGGCGTATTGATTTCATGGGCGATCCCGGCAGCCAGGCGACCAACGGCTTCCAGTTTCTGGCCGTGACGCAATTCCATCTCTTTGCGTTTGCGATCGGTAATATCCAGAAATGACACCACCGCGCCCACAATTTGTCCGTGCCTGCGGATCTGGCGCGAACTGTATTCCGCGGGAAAACTCGAGCCATCTTTTTTCCAGAAGACTTCGTCCGCTGAGTAGGCATCCTGGCCATTTCTGAAACTGGCAAAGATGGGACACTCGTCGTCGGGGTAGGGAGAGCCGTCAGCGTGGCTGTGATGAACAATGGCGTGAATATTGTGGCCCAAAAGTTCCTCGGCCTTCGCATATCCCAGCAATCGAAGCGATTCTGGATTGCAGAAGGTGCATCGTCCGTCGGCGTCGACACCATAGATCGCACCAGGTGTGGAATCGACGAGCAGTTTGATGAGTTCGCTGCGTTCGGCAACTTCCGCGGTGCGCTGGGCAACGCGTTCCTCCAATTCCTGATGGGCCTGCAACAGAGCTTCCTCGTTGCGTTTGAAGTCCGTGATGTCTTCGGTCAAGCCGGTAATCTGCTTCAACCGGCCATCCGGACCGCGTGAAGGGAAGGCCCGCTCCCAGAGCCAGCGCAGCGTTCCGTCCTCTGAGATGATGCGATAGTAAGTTTCTGTAGGTTTGCCTTCGGACTGTTCGCGCCTCATGCGCCGCGCGAGTTCACGGTCTTCTGGATGAAGCAGTTCCTGCCAGGAATTCGGATCTTGAGAGAGACTCAGGCGAGAACGGCCCCAGATGGTTTCAAAAGCGCGACTGATGTATTCGAAGGCGCCCGATTTGGCATCCTTGATCCAGTAGACTTGGTGGATGTTTTCGGTAAGAAAAAGAAATTGCCCCTGGCTTTTCTCCAACTGTTCCAACATGCCATTGATACTTTGCGCGAGAACGGAAAGCTCGTCACTGCCATTGCGTTTGACGCGTTCAGTGATGGCGTTGCGGTCGCCTATGCTCTTCACTTCCCGACCCAGACTACTCACGCGGGAAACGACGTAAGTCTGAAGGAAAAACAGGATTACCATCGAAGACAGAATGGCGCCGCAGAAAACCGCCCCGAACATGTATCGCTGGCTAAGAATTCCCCGGAAATAGATTGGCCTGGGTGTGTCCACGCGAAGAATGAAGAGGGGCGCGCCAAACAGGTCGGGAACCAGGACGTAACCTCCGATTCTGTTTTGGCTCATCGGCCTCACGGCGACCTCTGCAGGATCCCGGTGCAAAGATTCCAGGGCGGCTTGAAAATCCGGCGGCATCGGCTTGCCGCCGATTTGCGCGAATGTGATTGGTTGGCGCGTGAGATCACTGAGCTGGGTTTTTCGATCTTCGTCGAAACCACGTCCCAGCAGGAGAACTCCGCGTGAGTCTCCACCACGCTCGGAGGTGAGGATGGGGCGACTGGAAATGAGGTAAGGGCCATCGGGGAATTCCACGATGCCGTCCAAAGGCATGGACGCCACGGTTGCAGGTTGCATTTCGGGCTTTGCAAAGATGACATCCAGGAACTGTGCGGGAACTTGTATCTGTGCATTGAGTCTGCGTGTCATAGGCCTTGGCAAAGACGGTTTTGCCCGTGAGGTCGCGAATGACGATCAAGTTGATCCCAAGGCCCTCCATTCCCCCGTTCTGAAATTCCCGGGAAATATCGTTTTTGATAGGATTGGCCATGAAGTCGTAGGTGCGATCCCAATAGGCGTAGTCGCTCGCAACGGTTCCCAAGGAATGATAAGACTCGTACAACGCCGTCACTGCAAATTCCACGGTCTGTTTTGTTTGTTCCGCTTCGAGTTGTCGGAAATTGGAAAGCAGCAAAACTCGCGAAAGAAAATAGAGAGCGACCATACCAGCGAAGACGGTCGCGGCAAAAACGAGCAGCATCCTTTGACCAAGCTTCACAAAATCTCCCTACGAAATACATAGCAGCAATCGAAAAAATGGAGCGAGCGCGGCGAAATCTCCAATCTGGAACAGTGCGTGCCGATCTCGCACTCCTCCTTTGGCTCGCTGCTCTGCTTGCCCTTCGTCGACTTGGAAATCCTCGCCACTCGTCACTCTTTCTGCCCTGCGATCAAAGCAGTCGGGAATCAGAGTGCACTCCACAAAGCCCCTGATCTCAACCATATAGAGAAAGAACTGGAATTGCGTCCACGGGGACTGGACGCTTTCGCAGCATTGGTCCGTGCGGTGTTGTTCTCACGGCGTGTTGGAGGGGAACATGTTTCTCCATTTCTTATGGCTGTGTTCATGCATGTGAAGAACCATGGCAGGAGGCAGAAGATTGAGTACACCTCACGTGCAGCAACGGCGAAGCCAGCGTATCTTGCTGTCCATTTCGATTCTGGTCTCAGGACAGCACGCGAACGGTTCTCCATTTTCAGAGCGAACAAAGACGCATGTAGTTAACGCGCACGGCGCGCTGATCGAACTTCGGGAGCCGGTACTTGCCGGGCAGAAGGTTCGCATCAAGCATCTGGCAACCAACGAAGAAGTGATTTGTACCGTTGCGGACATCAATCCCGGAACCACAGACATTCCAGAGGTTGGAATAGCCTTCGCCAAACCCTCTCCCAGTTTTTGGCGCGTGTCATTTCCGCCGGAAGATTGGACCCCGCGAAGCCCGGAGGCGAAACGCGTGTCTTCGATCACCAACAACGCGGCAAAGCCGGTGATGGTCAAAAAATAGCACGACTTACCATTCGTTAGCCTGACAGTCATGTGTGGCCGCAGCTCGCCGTCGAAGCATCCAACCCCAGTGTAAAAGCCTGCCAAAGTCTGGTATTGTCTGCGGGGGTGCAGTATGAGGAAACTACGTATGTGGTTCGTTTTAGGCGCGGCGGTAGTTGTGGTGGCAGGGCTGGCGATGCTGGCGAAAAATCTGCGTGCGGGCGATAAGGCTCCGGCGGTCGGCACGGAAGCGCCGGATTTCACGCTGAATTCGCAGGAAGGCAAGCCGATCAGCCTGCACGATTTTCGGGGAAAATGGGTGGTGCTGTATTTCTACCCAAAGGACATGACCACCGGATGCACGATCGAAGCGCACAATTTTCAGCGGGACATGGCCAAGTATGAGGCGAAGAACGCGGTAATCATCGGCGTCAGCGTCCAGGACGAAAAATCGCACCAGGAGTTTTGCGCGAAGGAAGGCTTGAACTTCAAGCTGCTGGCCGACACGAATCACGACGTTTCGGAAAAATACGATTCGCTGACAAATTACGGTGTGGCGAAACTTTCCGCGCGGCACACTTTTCTGATCGATCCCACCGGTAAAGTGCGCAAGGTCTGGACCGACGTGGACGTCAAGAAGCATAGCGACGAAGTGCTCGCGGCTCTCGACGAACTGAGCAAATCCTAACTGGAATAAAATTCAAAAATACAGAAAACCGGGGCCTTTGCCATTTTTGGTGAGCAGGATTTCCAGAGCGATCTGGTCCTCTCGAATCTGAACGTCACCAAACTTCGTCTCTGCAATCAGTTGTTCAAAGCTGCTGCGTGTGTAAGCGCGTTTCAGCAGCATGAATCGAAACGTGAGCTTAGTGATGATAGCGTTCACGGGTCCAACATGCATGCTTTTGACCGCCTGGTTGATAGCTTCCTGTGGCGCATCGCCCCGCAGGTCGACGATCAGGGCGCGACCGCCGGGGCGGAGAACGCGATGCATTTCTTCCAGTGCGCGCCTTGGCTCCGTGAAATTTTTGAACGCCGCGCTGCAAACGAGAGAATCGAAGCTTTCGTCCGCAAAGGGCATACTGGAAGCGTTGCCGCGGCGAAAGTCTACCCTTACGCCAGCTTTGGCGGCATTAGCGGTTGCGATTTCAACGAAAGTCTTGCTGATGTCCAGCCCGGTAATTTCATAATCGCCGAGTTTAGCGAGTTCGATGGCGAAATATCCTGGGCCCGGAGCGACTTCCAGGATTCGGGCCGGTGGCGGAACCTGTTCGGCGGTGCGGCGAGCCAAGTCCTTGAATCGTTCCAGAGATTTTTGGGTCATGCGGGCATACCATCTGGCGACGGCGCCCTCCATTCCCATTCCTTTACAGCCTTTTGTAGCAGTGGATACGTATGTGGACATGCGATCCTCCTTTTCTGGAGAAATCGTAGCGTGATGAAAAACCTCGCTGTAGAGGGATTCGGCCAATCCACCGCTCAAATCGGCGAACGCCAGTTTGCTACCGGCGAAAAACGATCGCGAGCTCTCTAAAAGTAGGGTCTTATTGTCAATTCAGAAACGCGATCAAGGTGATCTACGGCGCCTTTTTTGGTTTGGGCTCAAGGTCGCCGCTCAGCCGCTGGATGGCCTCTTCCAATCGTTGGCTGCGCTTCCAGAAATCGGCCCATAAATCGCCCGTCTTTTCCAGGCGCTGCGGTAGCGACTTGATATTCAATTTTTCCGGTTTGAGGCTGGTGCGGAGTTCGCTAGGTTGCAGCGGAGTGGAAACCGGAGCTTTCGGGAAGGCGCGCACCACATAGGCGGCAGCGAGGGGCCGGCCCTGCGCATTTTGCTGAACATCAATTAGCACGCGGCCAGCGGGCCGTTTCGCGACGCTGCGCTCATTGGTTACCAGGCCAGGGTGCTCCGCAGTCACCATCCGCGCCACGATTTCCGCAAAGGTGCGCAGTTGCTCGTAGGTGTAGACGGGCTCGACGGGAAGATATAAATGCATCCCAGTGGCGCCGGAAGTCTTCACGAAAACATTGAGTTTTAATTCTTCCAGCTTCTGGTGGAGGGCCTTGGCGATCTTCACTACTACAGAGAATTCCGTGCCCTCCGAGGGATCCAGATCGAAGAAAAAATAGTCTGGATGCTCCAGGTCGGCAACGCGGCTGCTCCAGGGATTGTGGTCGATGCACCCGAGCCCGGTCAGGTAGAGCAGGGAAGCGCGATCATTCGCGAGGGCGTAGTGAATCTGCTCTCCCCTGGTTTCGGAATCGATGGCCACCGTCTGGAACCAGTCCGGGAGGCCCAGGCCCTCACGCATGTCTTTCTGGAAAAACATCTGGCCCTTGATGCCATCGGGATAACGCCGCAAAACCAGCGGGCGATCCTTCAAAAAGGGCAGCAGATAATCCGCCATGCGATAGTAGTACGCAACCAAGTCGCGCTTGGTGTAGCCCGATTCCGGGAAATACACTTTGTTGAGATTGCTCAAGCGGAAGCGCTTGCCGTCCACCTCCAAAGTGGCATTTTCCGCGCGGCCCTTGAAAAGTTCTGCTTCAATTTGTGCTTTCGAGCTTAAAACTTTGCCAACGATGGGCGGAGCGTGCACGAGGTGGGGATTTTCCGGAGGCGGTTCAGGGGCTGCAACCTCGTTTTCCCGGCGACAGTCTTGCGGTTTCGCGTTTTCGCGCAGCCCCAGAAATACAGGATGCCGCAGCCTTCCTTCTTGGGTCCATCCACTGAAGCGCACATGCGCCACGAGGTTGGGAGTAACCCAACTGGCTTTCTCATTCGTTTCCGGAACCTTGTCGAACGGACATTTGCTGGTTTCCAGCTTGTTGAGTTTCGCCGCGACACTCTTGTGCGTCTCCGCGTTGAATCCGCTTCCCGCGTGCCCGATGAAACGGAGTTTCTTGCCTTCGCACAATCCCAGCAGCAGCGAACCAAACGACATGCCGGCACCGCGGGCGGCAGTCCAGCCGCCGACAACAGCATCGAGGGTCTTGGAGGTTTTCAATTTCAACCAGTTGGCGCTGCGCTCGCTGACGTAGCGGCTGTCGATGCGCTTTGCAATGATCCCTTCCAGTTCGTTCTGTTTTGCCAGCTCAAATAATTCTTTACCCTTTTCCAATTGATGGTCCGAAAAGCGAATTCGTTCGGATGAGTGGAGGAGCCGCTGCAAGAGTTGTTTGCGTTGCAGCAAGGGTGCGGCGCGAAGGTCATAGCCATCGCAATACGGAAGATCAAACGCAAAATAAACCACGGGGAATTCAGAAAGCAGCTTTTGCCCGGGAGCGCGCACATGCATGCGTTCTTGGAGCTTTTCGAAATCGCTGCGACCACGCGCGTCCAGAACAGCGATTTCTCCGTCGAGGATGGCGTTTTGTCCACTGAAGGAAGCCGGAAGGCCAGCCAGTTCGGGATATTGCGTGGTGATGTCCGAGCCCGACCGCGCATGCAGCGTCAACTTGCCCTCCTTGATCCATGCGAGCGCGCGTACGCCGTCCCACTTAATTTCGAATAACCAGCTAGGATCGGAAAAAGGACGCTCCGAAAGCGTGGCCAACATGGGCGCGAGTCGCACCGGCATTGGGCTCTTGCGGGCATCTTCCAAATCCGCGGCGTGCAACGGTGTTGCATCCCGTTTTGGCGGTTCCTGCGCTTTGATTTCTTCGAGAATGCGGCCAGTCAGGACGGATCCGTCGTGCTCGTCGATGTTCCAGTTGGGATCCACGGCGGCGTCTTTGTGCTTGATCATCAGCCACTCGTTGCCCTTCTCGCTGTTCTTCAACTTCACGATTACGAAACTGCCGCGCAACTTTTCTCCATTCAGCGAAAATTTGATCTCGTCCTGATCGACTTGTGTTGCGGCGTCCGCTTTGCCTTCCACCTGGAATGTTCCGCGATCCCAGACCATCACGGTTCCCGCACCGTAACTGCCCTCGGGAATGTTGCCTTCGAAATTGGCGTAATCGAGCGGATGGTCTTCGGTTCGCACCGCCAGGCGCTTGTCATCGGGATTCAGCGAAGGACCTTTAGGGACGGCCCATGATTTCAACGTGCCGTCGATGGCCAGGCGAAAGTCGTAGTGGAGTCGGCGCGCGGCGTGTTTTTGTACAACAAATGTGTTTTCTGTTTTCCCTGGACTTTCCGCGCCGGTGGGCTCAGGTGTACGGTCAAACTGCCGTTTTTTTCGATACTCTTCCAGCTTGCGCGGTTTCGCCATGGACGCATTCTATCGCAGGCCTTTCTACGGCTTTTACATGTACTTTTTGGAGTTTTTGCATAGGTTTTCGGCTTGCATCCGGCCGGGCTGCTCGCTAACCTTAGAGACTCATTCGCCGCCCATTCGCTGCAGGGAGGACACTCATCATGGCGACCACGGTCTGGAAAGGCCACCTGACCTTCGGGTTGATCTCGATCCCGGTGCGCATGTTCGCGGCCGCACGCGGCGAGCGCGTCAGTTTCAACCAACTTCATAACGTCTGCCATTCGCGCCTGAAGCAACCGCTGTTTTGCCCGGTCTGCAACCGCAACGTAGAGCGGTCCGAGGTGGTGAAGGGCTACGAATACGACAAAGACCAATACGTGCTGTTCAGCGAAGAAGATCTGGACAAGATCGAGCCACCGTCGGCGCGGGTGATGGAAATTATCGAGTTCGTGAAACTCGATGAGATGGATCCGCTTTATTTCGACGCCTCGTATTACATCACGCCGGAAGATCCTGGATTGAAGGCGTACATGTTGTTGATGAAAGCCATGCAGGAAACCGGGTATGGGGCTATTGCCAAGATCACCATGCACCAGCGCGAACATATTGTGATCATTCGTCCTGGCGCCAAGACCATGACGCTGCACACTATGTTTTATTCCAACGAAATTCGCGCGGCTGAAGCGGTGCCCACGGACAAGATCGAAGTGAAAGATCAGGAGAAGAAGCTGGCCGAGCAGTTGATCGAGAGCCTGGCCGTGCCCTTCCAGCCGGACAAATACCGCGACGAATACAGCGATAACGTTCGCGCCATGATTGCGGCGAAGCTCCAGGGCCAGGAAGTTGCCGAAGCGCCGCAGCCGCATCTGGCTCCGGTGATCGACTTGATGGACGCTTTGAAAAAGAGTTTGGCGGAGAAACATGCCCCGGCTTCTGTCGCACCGAAAGCTCCGGCAGCAGCACAAGCGGGCCCGGTTGCCGTGCCCTCCGGCAAAAAACCGCCTGCCCGCGCCGTTCAGCCGGCGCCCGCAGCGCAAAAACGGGGGAAGAAAGCGGCCGGCTGATTTCGGATGGGTGCCACGGATAGATTCAGCTGCGAAGACGTGCAACGGATTGTCGGTCTGACCCGCAAACAGTTGGACTATTGGGACAAACTGCGCCTGGTATCGCCGCAAAACGAGCAAGGGGCGCGCTATTACGATTTTCGCGATCTGATAGGACTTCGCACGATCAAGCAATTGCTGGAAAAAGGCGTGTCCGCGAACCGTTTGCAGCGGGCACTTTCCGCTCTCAACGAAAAACTCTCCCAGGTCAAGACGCCGCTCTCTCAGCTGCGCATTCTTTCCGATGGCAAAGACGTGCTGGTGGAGCAGGGGAGCGCGCGCCTGGAACCGCTATCTGGCCAATTTGTTTTGAATTTTGAGACACGCGAACTGGATGAAAGCATCCGCTTCATCGCGCGTCGCAGCGCGAGCGATTGGCTGGCCATGGCCTTGTCCTACGAAGCCGACAAAGAGACCCGGGCGCAGGCATTCGATGCCTACGACCGGTGCGTGGATGCCGATCCCCATAATGCCGACGCGCTGCTGAACTGTGGGACGCTGTACTACGAAGACGGCAACTTCGAAAAGGCCGCAGATTATTTCCGGCGCGCGCTGAACGCGCAACCGCAAAATCCCTTGGCGCATTTTAATCTTGGCAGCGTACTGGAGGAAATGGGGGAACTGGAAGAATCCCGCCGCCACTTACGCCAAGCCCTGCTCATCGATCCAGATTACTGCGATGCCCACTATAACCTGGCGTTCGTGTGCGAAAAGCTACGTGCCTTTGCTGAAGCGCGCGAACACTGGCAGGCCTACATCAGGCTCGATCCCGTGGGGCCGTGGTCGGCGTATGCACGGCACCGCCTCAATGTCCAACACGCCAGGTCTGCTACCTAGACACTGGAACAGGTTTTCTGTCCACGGGAATCAGGTTAAGCTAATAACCTCTGCCCATAGTCTTGCCCAGCCGGGTAAATTCCTTTCGGAGCGAGTTTTCATGACAGCAAAAAAGAGCATTGTTCTTAGCACTGTATTTTGCGCAGGATTGGTTTGTGGCGGCGCACTGTTCGCGCAAAGGCCGGTGATGAATATCAATCCGCAACGGCATCCGAATCTTGCCGAAGCGCAGAAACACTTGCAGGAAGCTTGGGGAAAAGCGGACGAAGCGCAGCGCGAAAACAAGGATGAACTGGGAGGTCATGCAGGAAAAGCCAAGGAGCACATCGAGGCCGCCGACCAGGAGTTGAAGGCCGCCGCGGAATTCGCAGACCACCGCCGCTAGCGATTTTTCATACCAGTAACAACGAGACTCGTAAAAAAGCCGGCTGGTCGGGCGAAGACAGTTCTCCGGATCAGCCGGTAACGTTCGTTTGTCCGCTCACGCTTGTTGTCCAGTACGTGACCGCGTCTGTCACGTCCAAGTATTTGGGATTTGTGTCGCTTAAGGAGCCACTCCTCGAAAGGCGCCCCGAAAAACCGCACTTGAGCCGGGAAGCAAAATGCAGGCTCTCTCTTTGAAAGTCAAAATGTGCAAATGTTTTCCCATTATGGTGACTGGAGGCTCTTTGGCTCTCATTCTGCTATTGGGGGAGGCTCAGAACGGCGGGCGAAATTTCGCCGGCTTGAGAATAGCTAACCTTAGCAGCAAGAAGCAGTTAGGCGCTCTCTAAGCATGGTAGAAATACCTTGAGCGGATGGGTTCTCACGTGCAACCATACTTAGCTCAGGTGCAGGAGTGTGTCCGGCGGGGCAGATTGAAGTGGGCCGGGAGTTAGCATGTACGATGAGATGGATGAGTTAGAGGGTCGATCTTCTGGCAGGGGTTTACGGGATTATTGGGCCATCGCGGTTCATCGCCGGTGGACGATTCTTCTGCCGCTGTTTTTTTGCTGGGTGGTCGTTTGGACTGCCAGCTGGTTCATCCCATCCACATACACGTCTGAGGCGTTGGTCCTCGTAGAGCAGCAGAAGATCCCTGAACAATACGTGGTTCCGAACGTAACCGAAAGCCTGCAGGACCGTTTGCAGAGCATGACGGAACAGATTCTGAGCCGTACCCGACTGCAGGAAACAATAGACAGATACGGCCTGTACCGAGTTAAGAGGGGGACCGGTAAGGTGATGCCAGTCGGGGATCCTGTGGCCCAAATGCGTAAGGACATCAAGATTGAACCCGTGGATTCCGCCGCGCATCCCGGAGAACTGACGGCTTTTAAAATTGATTATTCGGCTCGATCACCAGAGCTTGCTCAACAAATCAATAAGGAACTGACTTCTCTTTTTATTGCTGAGGATATGAGGGCACAAAAGGAGCTCTCGGAAGGCACGACGGAATTTCTGCAGAGCCAGCTAACCGATGCGAAAGAAAAGCTGGAAGAGCAGGAAGCAAAGGTCCGCGCCTTCAAGGCCAGGCATTTTGGAGATTTGCCAAGCCAGGCGGAAACGAACGTGTCTATTCTTTCCGGTTTGCAAGGTCAGTTGGAAGGCACGCAGCGAGATCTGGATGCAGCGCGGCAGCAAAAGTTATACTTGGAATCCCTGCAGCAACAGTATCAAGCGGCACAAGCGGAATTGGGGACCGAAGGTACTTCAGGTCCTACAGTGCCGGCACTCACGAAAGAGCTGATTGAGCTCCGCCTTGAGTTGGCTGATATGCGGGGACGGTTGACGGATGAACATCCGGATGTAATTGCGCTTAAGGACAAGATTGCCAAAACGGAAAAGCTGAAGAACGACCTTGCGGCAGAAAATGCTTCTCGTGCAGAATCTTCGAAGCCGGCCAAGAACGTTGACCTCGGAGTGACGAGCATGGTGCAACATGGCGCAACGACGCCCATGATGCAGGTGCAGAGCCAGCTGAAAGCTGTGACGTTCGAAATTCAGAATTCTGAGCAACATGTGAAGGAGCTGGAATCTGAGATCGCTTCTTATCGCACTCGGCTCAATATGACGCCACAGACTGAGCAAGAGTTGGCCGATGTTTCGCGCGGATATGAAGAGTCGAAGGCTAACTACAATTCCTTGCTGCAAAAACAAAATCAATCTCAACTGGCCACCAGTTTGCAACAACGGCAGCAGGGCCAGCAGTTTCGTTTGCTCGATCCTCCGAGTTATCCGTTCAAGCCATCGGCGCCCAACCGGTTGCTGCTCAGTGTGGGAGGCCTGATGGCCGGCGCCGTATTGGGATTGGCACTGGCGGTTTTGCTTGAGTTGAAAAATGATTTAGTTCGGACAGAAGACGATCTCGAAGGATTGATACCGGCGCGCATTCTGGTAGGAATTCCCCACCTGAATGAGCCCGGAGAAGATAAATTCAACGCGACCTTCCGCTGGCTGGAAATTGCGGCAGTGTCTTTGATGGCAGTGTTGATATTGGCAGGGAACTTTTACGCCTTTCACAAAAGTTAAACGCAAATGTATAGAAAATTCTACAATCTGACTTGCAATCCCTTCGAGCTTAGCCCGGATCCCTATTTCTTTTTTCCCACGCCCCGCCATAACGAAGCGCTGGCATTGCTGAACTACGGCGTGCTTCGGCGCAAAGGATTCGTTGTGGTCACCGGAGAAGTGGGTACGGGGAAAACCTTGCTCGTGCGTTGCCTCTTGGACTCCTTGGCGATGCACAAAGTGGCCTTCGCATATGTCTACAATCCCATTCTCACGGTGCAGAATTTCCTGGAACAGGTGCTTGCCGACCTCGGTCTCCCTGTTGCTTCGCGTTCAAAGAATGAAGCGCTGGCGCGATTGAACAATTATCTGATGACGCGCTCGCGCGATGAACTTACGACTGCGCTTATCGTGGACGAAGCGCAATTGCTCAGCTGGGAGTTGTTGGAAGAAATCCGGTTGCTGACCAATCTCGAAACCGCGCAACACAAGTTGCTGCAGATCGTATTGGCGGGGCAGCCTGAGCTCGATCGCAAACTGGATTCTCATCAGCTCCGGCAGCTGAAGCAGCGAGTCGGTTTGCGTTGCCATCTTCTCCCTCTGGAACTGACGGAGGTGGAAGGCTACATTTACCGGCGGCTGGAGTTGGCTGGCGCAAAAGGTACGGAAAAGGCGCTTTTCCCGAAGGGGACGATTGAGGCGATCTGCCACGTATCCAAAGGGATTCCCCGCTTGGTGAATACGTTGTGCGAGAACGCCCTCATGCTGGGATATGGCTTGCAGGCGAGGCAGATTACGCCTGCGATCATCAAGGAAGTGGCCTCGGATTTTCGTTTGGATCAGGTTGCCCCGGTTCCCGTTCCGTCTTCGAGCAGCAACAGTACCGAGGGTAGCGAAGGGCCGACGATGGGCCTGAAGCTTCTGCATCGTAAAACCAGAGAAGAAGTGAGCCTTTCTTCTGCTAACTCGGCTCAGAAAACGCACGTTCAGTTCGGGATGAAATCCGAATGAGCCGACTTTACGAAACTTTGAAGCGCATGGAAATGCAGCGCGGCAAATCGGACCCGTTGCAGATCGCCTCTCTGCAACCTGTGGAGTTGGTGAACAGCGTGATGGCGCAGCCCGACGAGATGGCCTCCGCGCCCACGGCCGACGTTGAAATCACACAGCGAACTCGCTTGGTTGCCGTGACCGATCCACGAGGGCTGGCGGCGGAAAAGTTCCGTGCCTTGGTTACGCGCCTCGAGAATTATCGGAAAGAACATGACCTGAGGTCGTTGCAAGTTACCAGCACAGTGAGCAAAGAAGGAAAGACGCTAGTGACCGGAAATCTGGCGATAACACTGGCGCAGCATACCGGCTCCCGTGTTCTCATCGTTGAAGGGGATTTCCATCGCCCAACTCTCGCAACATTGCTTGGACTAGGCAAATTACAGGGGATTGGTCACTGGTGGAGCGCTCGAGAAGAGAAGGAGCGGATTTCGAATTACGTTTTCCGTTTGAAGGGGATACCTGTGTGGTTTTTGGGCGCTGGAATCAGCATGGATCACCCGTCCCAGATCCTCCAGTCGGCGCGATTCGCCGAAACCTTCGCCCGTCTGGTGAGTTGGTTCGACTGGGTCGTCGTCGATTCCACTCCGATCCTGCCGGTTGTGGACACAAACCTGTGGTCGCGCCTGGTGGACGGCACACTCCTTGTCGTACGTGAGGGAGTCACGCCAATTCACGGCCTGAAGCGGGCCCTCGAGAATCTGGACAATCCGAAACTGATTGGCATCGTCCTCAACGAAGCCTCCGAGTTCGACCGCATTAATTACACCGACCAATACTACGGGCTGGACCGAGCTAAATAGGTCCCTCTGGGCCACTGCTATTGAGCGTGGTCGCCAACGTAGTCGATGCTAAATGGCTCGTCCTCGCCGCTCAAAATTACGTTGATCGGTTGACCCGACGTAATGGCACGTTGTTTATCGTTTTCGTCCAGATACAAAACTAACTTTGCATGCGGAAAATAGTAGTGGAGGACGCTCACATCGACCTGAGGAGCCAAAAGAGTCCTGCCGTCCAGCGGCCGCGATTGCGCCGATTCCAGAATTTGCAGCGTCCGAGAAGTGGTGCCGAGGAGGTGCTTATGTACGAATCGATAGGTTCCGGCAGCTACCAGGACGATCATCGCCGTGGCCGCAGCTCCTTGAGCCAATTTCGGCCAGTTCTGCAGGGCCGCGCCCAAAGTGATTCCGGCGAATACGGCGAGAGGTGCCAGGTAAGGGAGGGAGTAATGTGCCACCACGGCATTAACCTTAAACATCACGATTAACATAAGGACACCGTAGGTTAAGAACGGGAGCGCGGCGCATTTTTCGGTTTTCTTAGGCAGGAACCACCAAACAACCAAGGCAATCGCAACAAAGATCCATTCAAAGGGCTCTGAGCGTAGCCGAAAGAGCCATGTCTCTGCAAGCGTGGTATTTCCCCAAGCGCCCTTTCTGAATATGGCCAGGTACGCCATGAAAATATAAGAGCGAGCCGGCTCCAGCTTCAAGATACCCGCGGGCCAGAAGACAAGGGTAGTGGCCAGGAACAGGCCAAGGGAGCGCAGCCAAATATATCTAACCTGGAATAATACAGGTCTGCAGCGCCAACCTATGTAAAGCGCAACGGCAATATTGACGAAGGCTACTTCGATTGTTGCGAAGCTAATGGCCGTCCAGACGCAGGCCCACCACCACCACTTCAGGTCGCCGCTTGCTTCCAGCTTAGCCAGACTAAACAATCCGGCCAGCGATACTACAACGAAGAGCTGGTGAGGCGCGAGCTCCGGCGAAGCAACAACCGAATACCCGAAGCCATAAAACGCAGCGGCAAGAATAGCGATCAACGGCCATGAAGGCATAACCCAGAGACAACCGAAATAAACCAGGATCACACCGACCGCTGGGATCAATAAAGAAAGCAGGCGCAAATTGTATTCACGCGATGTCCAGTGTCCGATGAATCCCAGCCATTGATAAAACAGCGGTCCGTGCCAGTGCCGGTAAAAATGGATGTCACCGAAATTGCGGATAGTCTGAGATAAATCAACCCGGCGATTGTGGTCCCGGCCCGAACTCATGCCGAGACGGACGAACTGCACTATATTTAACGCGGGATGATCCACCCAGTTGGCGAAGAACCCTTGATGGCTTGCGTACGCATAGTCCGCTTCATCGTAAGAGAACGGAAGATTAGAAACTCCAGGGAAAGCGAGCACGAAAAACCCTGCGACCAGAACGCTTACTACTAGAGTGTGTCGAAGAATGGGCAAGATCTTCATCGGTTCGGAGATTTTTTACCACAGCCAATGACGATCAGCAGAAAAGAGCCGGTAGTAAACCCCAACGAGATGTTGGGTGGCACCTTTGTGTGCTTGGCGGAGACAAGCACGCATGAGTTCCGGCTCATTGCTTGGAATATCATGATAGCCAGTCTTCAAGAAAGAGCTATCCGGATCCCGAATGGACTCCTGGGGAAAAAGAGCGATGGTCGAGCTGTCGGTGAGTTTGGGCGCCTTGCGCGGCGTTGTTCCTGTCACTGCCGCAAATAAAGCTCCTGGTAGATCGCGCTCTTTGCCCAGAGTAATGTGTCCCACTTGGGTGGCACGAGGGTTGAACTCGATCATGTACGGCAATCCCGTTTGTTCGTCGAGCAAGAAGTCAAATCCGTGCAACCCTGAAAGCTTTAGCCTGCCGACTATCTTAGCGACGAACCATTCTATCTCAGGGTTTTCGATCAGGCGCATGACGCTCGCCGGGCCCAACTTATATTGCTTCTCGACCACTTCAAAATGAAGCGCTCCGAGTACCGCGCCTTTCCAGCAAGCAACCAGGGTCGTTGCGTCCCGTCCGGGAATGTACTTTTGGGCAATGACAGCCGCGCGGCGGTGCTGGAGTTTCGCCCGGACAGAACGCAAATCTCGATTCACGACCGCACGCTTAACCACGCGAATCAACTCGACGGGTTCTTGCAGAGATTTCAGGGCATGTTCCGCTTGCGGAAGAGATTGCACAATCTTTGTGCCCTCGCCGCTCGAACTTCCGTCCGCCTTCAAAACGATGGGAAAACCAGATTCTGCCGCCCAAGCCTCTAGATCAGCCAAGTCTCTAATGGCACCGGTCTTGGGTATACGAACGCCTTCTTCGTTCGCAAGCTCCATAAAGCGGGCGCGCGCGGTCATGAAGGAAAAACTCCCGTGCGGGCCGATGGATCGCTCGATCAATTCGCAAATCACAGAACCCGAATTACCGTTGGTTTTCTCCAGCGCGTGCAGGTCGATCAAGTGCTGGGTGGTCAAATCGTCTGCGGAGACGATCAAGTCAGGTTGCGAAGACGAAATTGCTGCACGGAGAGATTCCAGCGGCGACAATGCCTTATAGGTATAAGCGTTCCGGAGTTCGGCAGCCTTGCGAATGACATGACGGGCGGGACAAATCGCATCAATCTGAGCGCCAGCATGCGAAAACGCTATGCCAAGTCGGGCGGTCGGCATCCAGTAGGAAGACGTCGCGATAAGGAAGGTCGGATTCAATCGGACCAGAGCCTTTCGACCGATGTCCTGGGCACAGCAATTTCGGTCATTTCGATGTGCTTCCTTGTGCCGCTCGCGGCTTTTTCAGATTATTTGAACCCAACTATACGCCGTCAAAGCCATGTGATTATACGCGACCTATCTTCGGTGTGGGACGAATGTCGAAGGGCGCGCCGAGATCAGTCTTCGGCACCTCAATTCTCAGAGAATCCGGGTTTACTTGCAACTGAGTTCTGGCTGGAGGCCCTGATTGCCGGTTGGCCCTCCGGCCCAATCTGCACTACTTATTTGGCGCCTTTGCCCAGCACGACTGTTCGAATGGTGTTGAAAACAATCCAAAGGTCGAACGCGGGAGAACAGTTCTTGATGTAGTAGAGATCGTAGCGCAGCTTTTCCGTTGAATCTTCAATGGTGTTGCCATACTTGTACAGCGTTTGAGCCCAACCTGTGATGCCCGGACGAGTGGCATGGCGCAGATTGTAGTAGGGGATCACCTCGCTTAACTTTTCGACGAATTCGGGGCGCTCAGGGCGGGGGCCGACGAAGGCCATGTCGCCTTTCAGCACGTTCCAGAGTTGAGGGATTTCATCCAATCGGCAAGCGCGTAAGAACTTGCCTATTTTGGTTATGCGTGGATCGTCGTCGCAGGCCCATGTGGGGCCTGTATCGGCCTCTGCATCACTTCGCATGGTGCGAAATTTATAGCACTGGAATATTCTGCCGTTCAGGCCGACGCGCTTCTGGCTGTAGAGCACTGGGCCACGCGATGTCAGTTTGATCAGTAGAGCAATCAGAGGAACGAAGATAAGCGTAACGGTCGTCAAAATCAAAGCCGACATCGTGGAAACTACGCGGCGGGCAACCCAATGCTTGGGCTTCAACCGGAAGCCGTTGCCAAAAATAAGCCAGGAAGGCCGAAGTTCTTCCACCTCAATCTGGCCGGATACCTTTTCAAGAAGAGTCGTACCTTCCTCTACCATGACGCCGCTTAGCCGGAGTTCAAGGAGCTCCTTGACCGGCATACGCAGCCTGCGGTCAGACAACGCGACGATCACCTGCTCGATCTCGTGTTTGGCGCCAAGTTCGCGCAGCTCTTGCTGGAGCGATTGTTCGGTTTCCCCTTCAACTCTTGCGTATTTTGCCCATCCGACGATATCCATACCCAACTCGGGTCTTGACTCGATCGTGTCTCGCACACGCCTTGCCAGATTTCCTTCTCCGATCAAGTACACCCTCTGCCTAAAGCTGGGATTGAGAATCAGACGTTCGTGCGCCGCCCGCCAAATAATCCATACAGGTGTCAGAATTAACAGGCCAACCACCAGAACATGTCCTTGCAGGAACTTAGGGAATATCACGGCAAACGCCGCGAAGCACAGTGCCACGATTCCGATCAACTTGAATACTCTGGAATAGACTTCACGCGATGCCGTCAAACCTCGCAGGTCATACAACTCCATGTAATAAGCGCATAACAGCGTGAAGCTTGCGATCGCAATGATTTTCCAAAACGAACCGGTCAGAACGACCATCGAGCCGGTGTGAAAACGAATCAATACCGCCAAGGAAAAGGACGCAACAATCGCGGCCAGCTCGCCCGCGAGCAGCAGGATCATCCGGTTCGGAAAATAGAGACGAAAGAATTGACTCACCGAATTTACCTTCGACTTTCAGCGCGTTAGAACTCTGATTCTTTCGACGACTCCAGAAAATTATTGGCGATTGCCAACACTAGAGAATCAATGTTTTGTTAAGTTCGGTTCTCCAGAGCGATCGAACCGATGGGGACCGTCGAGACGAACGCAACCCCCTTGTTCGCTCGACAACTACTGCCTAGGACACGCAATCGCGGTTAGCACAATTGCTTCGAGACCTTTATCACCCGATGGTGGTGAGGCAAACTCTATTCCACTCCCTGTGAATAAGTCAATAAAATTGAGGTGCCCAAGGCACTCTGCACAAAGGACCTACAGGCGCATGCGGAGATGCATCGTCAAATTTGATTCTAGTACCCGCTGTGCAATTCCTCATTCGGGAAAAACTGTTCCTAAGTTCGTCCCAATGCGGAATTGCTTTGCAAGAACGAAAAATGGCCTTGATAACTGAAGCGAATAGGCTTAGGAGAATACAGGAACAATAGTAGGCAAGAGTGGAAACACTTTGCAAAGTTTATTGTAGCGTTGGCAAAAGCATTTTGAGGCATCATAATCCTTTTCTATCTCTTTAGAAAACAATAACATACGAGTTGTCCGGATTACCCCCTACAAGGAAGCTGGTACGAGAATTGCTTCACCTTTCGAAGTAGTTTTGTCTCTTCACTTTAAGGGAACCCATGCTCTTGCCTTTCAGCACCGAAGCAAACATCCTCATGACCTCAGTCAGGAATGGAGTAGTCTCCGAGCCTTTCCTTTTGGCTATGATTGGAGCTCTGCTCATTCTGACCGGCGACGTAATTCGTCAGCGCGCAAGGCGAAACCGTTCCATCGAGGTCGCTGAACCGTCTCCGGCCGAAATTGCGAAGATAACCTCGCCGGTGGCCACTCGGTCCCAGCACCGGGCTTATCCTGTCACTATCCCGGCGTGGAATCCGCAACGTGAGGTGAGCAATAAGGATGTCCCTTCCCCTGCTCAGCTTTGGCTTCCTCTCGCAGCGGGCCATGATTCAAACGAAGGCAGCGCCGAAGTTTTGCATCACTAGCCCGATTCCCTCCTCTGAAGATCGCTCTATCATTTGCCACAGTTGTCGTAGCCTCAGTTGCGTTGCTGTCCCTTACTCGCAATTTGCGGACAAAGACTCGAAAGGAGCATCAGGATGGGAACTACTAGCGAAGCATTCGAACGGTCCGCACTTGTGGGCACGTGGAAGCTGATGTCTGCTTCGAGTACAACAGCCAAGGGAGAGCGAAACGAAATCCCCTATGGTACCAACCCCTCCGGATTTCTCACTTATACCGAAGATGGCAGAGTCAGCGCATTGATCAGTTACGGTGGACGAAAACCAATCTCTTTTGGCAGCGGGAATGCGACGATGCTGGAAGAACAAGCTGAGGCATTCAAGACATTTCTTGCTTATGCCGGATGGTACAAGGTTAGCGGCGAGACGGTAAGTCATCACGTCGAGATCTCATCGATCCAAAGCTATGTAGGCAAGGAACTCGTCCGCAGCGTCAAGTTCGACGGCGATCGAATTACCCTGGTTACGCCGCCGACGCCGGTGAATGGAAAAATCCAGACCGTCGAATTGATTTGGCAGCGGCTCCCGGGAGGCATCTGATGGCATATTTGCTCGCAGAATGCCCAGGCGCCGCGAAATTTCCGTGAACAGTTCTATGCTAAACTCGGCGTCAATTCCGGTATCCCCTGAGTGAAATTCCCGACTTGCCAGGAGACGAAGGTTGTCTAAGTTTACCGCTCCCCCAAAAAAAGCCATTTTTAGCCAGGAGGTTCTGCAAGACCCGTATCCGACATACGCTCGTCTGCACGAAGAAGGTCCTCTGCATTACCTTGATGTAGGCGGCAAGTGGGCGGTCTGGTCGATTTTCAGCCATTCGGAATGCTCCTCGATCGCAAAGGACCCCAGGCTTTCAGCAAAACGGGCGCAGCACATGATACTGCCTCTGCCATTCAGCCGTCAGGCTGAATTTGCTGAGCTGACGCGAATGCTAGGATTGTGGCTGATTTTCATGGATCCCCCGGAGCACACCCGTTTGCGCAAGCTTCTAAACAAGGGTTTTTCGCCTGCAGCGATCGAAGCATTGCGTCCGCAAGTGGAGGCCATGGTTCACCGCATGCTGGAACCGCTGAAGCATAGCTCCGAAGTCGAACTCATGCGCGAGTTTGCCAACCCCATGCCTGTGCGCATCATTTCGGAAATGCTCGGCGTCCCACAAATACTCCATGAAAAATTCCTCAATTGGTCCCGGGCCATCGCGTTATTTCGAGGCAGTCCAGGACCGACGGTTGAACAGGCAACCGGGGCGCAAAATGCTTTAATCGAATTGACCAATTTCTTTAGGGAAACGGTAGCGGAACGCCGGCGCAATAAGGGCAACGACCTGATCAGCCTTCTCATTGATATTGAAGAAGACGGAGAAGTGTTGACTGAAGAAGAACTCTATGCACAATGTATCGCGCTACTTTTCGCAGGACACGAGACCACGCGAAATCTGATCGGCAACGGGATGTACACGCTTCTGCAGCATCCGCAAGAGACGGCGGAGTTGCGCGAAAAACCGGAGATGATCCGTTCGGCTGTGGAGGAACTTCTACGTTTTGAGAGTCCCGTACAATTCACCGCTCGCGTGCTTAAGGAAGACATGGAGGTTTGTGGCCAGAGTGTACCGAAGCGCGGGACGATCCTTTGCATGCTCGGTGCCGCCAACCGCGATCCAAAGCAGTTTAAGGAACCGAATCAACTAAACCTTAAAAGGCTGAACAACCAACATTTGGCGTTCAGCGCCGGTCCGCACTTCTGTATTGGAAGCCAACTGGCCCGGTTAGAAGGACAGGTTGCGATTCTGAATCTTGTGCAGCGCTTCCCGGAGATGAAGCTCTCAGGCCCGCAGCCGGAGTGGGCTCCTACGTTTGGACTAAGAGGTTTGAAGAGTCTTTCCGTAATTATGTGAAAAGGCCGCTCGAACTGCATTGAGCCGCGGCTAGAGAAGAGAAATCCTCAGATAGCTCCTAGTTACCACGCAACTTCTGTACCACTTGCGCCAACGCACGTGGCGTCTTTGCGTCCAGAAACTCAGTATCCGGGATAGTTACCCCAAACTTGTCTTCAATTTCAGATAGCAGCGGCAGCACCATAATAGAGGTAACTCCCGCTTCGTAGATGTTTTCATCATCTCCGATCGTTTCTTGGCTCAATAATTGATTGAGTATTTCTTTGATCTTGCTCAAGACCTGTTCGTCGTATCGCTGCATCAACTCTTCTCCTTCGGATTGCTCAAACGCAATATTTGACGCGCAGGGTTGCCCGCCACAACTACGCAGGGCGGAACGCTGCTCATGACGACCGCTCCGCGAGCAACGACAGAGCCTTCGCCCAGTGTAACTCCGGGATAGATGATTGTTCCGCTGCCCACCCAAACGTTGTCCTCGATGTGAATCGCTTTAACGTCTTCTGGCAAGGCCGCCGCCCCTGTTAGGCGTATCGACCCCTCAAGACGCAAGGCTGGGTCCGTGGGATGTCCAGGGCTGTCAAATATCTCGATGCTTCCTCCCATCATAACATTGTTGCCGATGGTGATCTCACGCCCGATCGTGAAAGTGCAATTGTGCCCGATGGCCACGTTGTTGCCGATTCGAAGCGTGGGGTGGTCGGTGTATCGAATCGCGAATATGAAACTGCATTTGCCGTCGATGGTGACGTTGTCCCCAAGGATAAGGCGCCCGCTGCCCATAACCCAGTGAAGGAATGGACCGGTATGCACATTACGCCCATATTCGGTGCAATATGCCTTGAAAAGAGGCTCGCAGAAAAAAACTCTGCAACAAAAGTAATAGACCTGGCGCAAGAACAGAAACAGAACCAAGATGGATCGAAATATCCATCGCGGAGCGGGGAGGGTAAAGTTGCGAAAAAAGCGGTAAATGGATCGAGTCATGCGAGCCAGAGAATGGTCGGAGATCGCAAGACGGGAACGTAGTGAGCTCAAGCGTCTACCCTTACCGGAGCGCCATGGGCTTCGAGTTCTTCCAGGAAGCGCAAACGCGTTTCACGGCGAGAGATTTTTCCTGCGGTGCTCTTCACGATCCAACGCTCCGGGGTCACGCGGACATAGCGAGCGGCAATGCCGAGAACGGAAGTAACCAGGTGTCGAATTTTATGCTCCAGCACTAATGCCGCGATGCTGTCGAATTCTCCGCGCATTTCCGCAACGATAGCAAGACTTTCCGTGCCGCGCCTGTGGTCATCCACACCAAAAGCCACAATGCGCCCTGGGTAGATGCCTTTCACCTTGTTCACGAGAGCTTCGATGTCCTCAGGGAAAATATTGACGCCACTGACGATTATAATGTCCTTCAGCCGGCCGATGACGAACAAGTCGCTGTCGTGTGTGAATCCATAATCCCCGGTCGCGTACCATCCATCTTCGGTCAGCGATTGTGTCTGAAATCCATGACTTCCCCAATAACCACAGAACAAGCTCTCGCCACGGATTTCTATCGCGCCAGGCACATCGTCTCCACACAAGTTGCCGTCGGTATTTCTAATGCGGATTGAGGTGTCAGGCAACGGATTACCGCTAGAAATGTAAGACTTATCCAGCAGGTCATAAGAGGTCGGGTCCGCATCCCTCGTCCCCACGGCTTGCCGGGAAAACATGGCTGGCTCCGTCCCGAGGGCAGTCTGTGTGACCGCGAAAACGTTCTCTGCCATCGCATAGGACGCCTGACATTGGTCCGGCCTGACTCCTTGGAATGAGAAGGCTTCCGCAAATGCCTCGATGGAACTCTGTCTTACGGGTTCGCTGCAATTGATGAACGCTCTGACGTGCCCAAGATCGATTTCCCGGTCGACCCTTGCCTTCTGTGCGGCTAGATAGCTGAACGCAAAATTGGGAAGCCAGCAAAAAGTTGCATGGTATTTGTGCAGGAACTCGAACAAAAGACCGGGGTGCATCAGCCAGTCGATCGCAGCAAATTGTATGGAAGGCGCGCCATTCCAGAGAGACAGCCAGAAGCAGGCGATCAGCCCCATGTCGTGGTACATCGGCAACCAACTGACCACGCCGTCTTGCCCGTCAAATTGCAGCGTCATTCCTAGCCGCTCCAGCTGATTCACAAGCATAGGAGCGGTTACGATCACGCATTTCTGATCGCCTGTTGTGCCGCCGGAAAACTGCAAAAACAGAGCGTCGTCGGGGGCGCCATTTTTCGACGCACTTTTCTTTTCCACCGGCGCGAAATGCAATTTCGCTGAGAAGAGCGATTCAAACTTTTCATACTGGTGGATCGGGCAGCCGGTGACCGTGAATGGCACACCAGGATCCAGATTTTGCGCCAGTTTGGGCAGGGTCAACAGCTGAGCCGCAGGAAGATTCCGCAACTGATGCACAAGATTGCGCTGGTACTTCGCGGGATCGATGCGACTTGTCGGCCACGCCAAAATCGCAGGCAACCGGTCGGTCAAGATAAGCCCGAGATGAAGTAAGAACAGCTCTGGCGAGTGCGGCAGCAGCAACAGTACGACGCTGGAGAGGGGAGCCGAGCAATATTTCTCGGCCAATGCAACGCTTTTGGCGAGCAATTCCGCGCCCGTCAACTCCACCACGGCGCCTGCTTTTGTTGACACCATCAGACGCAATAAGATTCGGTCAGAACACGACACCAGCCGCTGGCGTAGAAGTAATCGAAAGTTTTGGGATGTCATACATGCTTACGTTCGGGGTTTTCTTCCTTAAATTTCCCTCTTATTCTACCAACTCGATCCTGTGGCTAGCCCGCAGGATTCTGATGCGAAGCACTCAAGATTCAAATGCTGGCGTGGGATGCAAGACTAAGTAGACGACAAGGGCGGTTACAGGGCGGTTCACGTTCTAAGAGAAGACGGTTAAGGTTTGATGATTGGCTTCCTTTTTGCAAGCAACTAAATTCAATGGAATTCAGTGTCGCCTACTAGGTTTAATGTATTTACTATACCATTACAATAAGTACATTATTATAAATGGCGTGTTTCAATCTTTGTTTCCTTCCACAAGCTTTTCGGCGGAACAAACAAGACCGACAGACCCCACAGGGTAGCGATCAACATCGCTACAACTGTCCGAGCCATTGCGGTGAGCCGCTTCACAATCATGCTGTCGGCTACCCAGGGGTCGACCAAAGCCAACAGATAGAAAAGCGCCTGGCTGCCAATGGCTAGCCACCTCCAACGGCCGGGCAAGAAGCAACTACTCACGAAGAGCAAGATGAAAATCCATGGCAGAAGCAGCCGCGCAAATTTGTAGGACATAAAATGAAACCACATGCGATTGCGTGGTCCGAGAAGTGCCGGATAGGCAAGCAGGATTTGGTAATTCCCTCCAAGCGTGCGCACTTTCCGTTTGAATTCGACGCTTCGCGACGTAGGGTAATCGAGCGCCTCCGCTCGCGGCTCCTGGACCAGGCGGTATCCCTTGAAAAATGCGGAAAGCGGAAGATACATATCGTCCAGCAGGATGTCCACAGGGATGGGAACCGCCAGCTCTCGTCGCATCGCATAAAAGGGGCCGGTCGCGCCAAACATCGAGTCGATTTTGCTCAGCTGTGTCCGGATCCAACTTTCGTAGCGCCAGTACAGGCCGGTGCTTGCTTCACCGGAATCTTTCCCCGCGCGAATCTTGAGCTCCCCACTAGCCACCCCAACCGAGGGATCGCTAAAGCAGTCGACCAGCAATTGGAGGCTGTCTGGGGCCAGCCTTTGCCGCACATCCGTCAAGAGCAGTATTTCATTGTTGGCGTGAGAGATAGCTGCGTTGAGGGCCGCGCACTTGCCTCCGCGCGGCAATTCGAACAATCGCAGGCTGTCAGACACGAGCGATTGCACGATGGAGGCCGTTCGGTCGGTGGATCCGTCTGATACCACGATGGTCTCAATGAGATCAGGAGGATAGTCGAGCTGCAGGACAGACTCGAGTTTCTCGGCTACAAACTGCTCCCCGTTGTGGACAGCGATAACCACCGATACCGATTTTTGTTGCTGTGTCTTGAGCATAGGCTTTGGTCGCAGCCGGGCCTGCAGGCCAAGCAGAAGAGGGTAGCCCGCAACAATGTAGAACCCCAGGGCCAAGCTTGTAACAAACAATAGAATGGTGGGCATAGGTCGCGTAGATCCCGGAGAATCGGTTTGCACATTTTACGCTAATAGGGTTGCCTCGAAACATCCGGCGTTAAAATATCTGAGATTGCGCATTTCCCGAGCTTATGGCAAGGTTTGGCTCTAATTTCGCGCAGAATTCGGAGACAGGATTTCCCATGCGGAGCGTCACCGGGCCACAGCGTTTGACGGCAGCCGCGCTTCTTGCGGTAGCCATGATGGTCTGCGCCTGTTCGAACGGCAAGGGCACCTATTCTGACGATTCTGCCGAGGAAGCGTCCACAAATGCTAAGCCGGCTCCTCATACTACGGGAGCGCCAGCGTCCACGTGGAACCCGGCCTCGGCTGCAGCGTATCTCGACCAGCGAGAAGCTTGGTGGTTGCAGTGGAATGATGCCAAACGCGACAACAATACTTTCTGCGTTTCCTGCCACACCAACCTTCCGTTTGTGTTCGCCCAATCGGTGCTTCGTGGTTTACCGACAGACGCGCAGACCTCAGCCGCCGAGAATGAGATTGTCGAGAACGTAACCAAGCGGGTGAGGCTTTGGAATTCCGTCGAATCTTATTACGGAGATAAGGACGATGCGTCGGGCAATGGTCCCGGTTCTCGAGGTACGGAAGCGGTTCTGAGCGCGGTCATACTTGCCTTCCACGACTCGCAAACCGGCGAACTCACCGACGACACGCGACTGGCCTTCAAGAATATGTGGGCGCTGCAGCAAACGTCAGGAAGCCAGGAAGGCGCGTGGTTGTGGCAGAAGTTCCGCTTGAGCCCTTGGGAATCCAGCGCATCGCCATATTTTGGGGCGACACTGGCCGCGTTGGCTGTGGGCGTCGCTCCAGGGAATTATCGTTCGAGTCCAGATATTCAAAACAATTTGACTGAGCTGCGCGGGTATCTCGAACGAGGCTATTCCGACGAATCGTTGCTGAACCGTGCAGGGCTGCTTTGGGCATCGATAAAGTGGCCAGGCTTGCTGACCGCCGAACAGCGAGAGTCCATCGTAAAGGAAATCTACGCGAAGCAGCAAGACGACGGAGGTTGGAGCTTGTCGTCACTGATCTGGTCCTCCCGTTATTTCGGAATACCGTCATTGTTGACCACGCGCCGCCGGAATGACTGGACTCCGCAGGAGACGAAAAGCGATGGGCTGGCGACGGGGTACTTGACGTTCGTCCTTGAGCAAGCGGGAGTGCCCCGCGATAATCCTCAGCTCAAGGGCGCGATAGCGTGGCTGATTCGCAACCAGAATCAGGCGGAGGGATATTGGACAGCGTATTCGCTCAACCTGAAGCTTGATCCATCTACCAATGTTGGCCGATTCATGTCCGATGCAGCCACCGCCTTCGCCGTGCTCGCATTGAGCGAAAAGGGGTCGTAGTGCCTTGCCCTGCAGCGCGCTGCTTCGCTGATCCGATTGTGCAAAGCTCTTCCCTTAATTGAGATTGCCCTGGCGATCTGTTTGTGTGCGCTGGTCACGCCAGAGTGGCGTGCGGGCTAAGCGTTTCATTATGAATGTGATAAGGCAATGTCGTTGCGGGATTGCTTGTGTCCTTTGGCAGACAAATTGCCCCTCGCGTATGCCAAGTATGTGTGTCTTCATATAGGTCTGAGTTCCTCGAACGATGAGATTTCCTCGCTGGTCAATCTCGGAGGGACTCCAACCAGCGAGATTCTTCTTCGAAAGTCCTGAAGACACTGGGAGCATTCAAATGCCGGACGAAAAAACCTGGTCAAAAACGTGGACGTATTTTGAGAACGAGTGGCATGAGGGCAACCTACCTATTATGGGAGTTCGTACCCATGCGGCGTGGCTTTGTTCTGTGGTGTTCGACGGCGCTCGCGCGTTTGAAGGTGTGACCCCGGACCTGGAATTACATTGCGGCAGAGTGAATCAGTCCGCAGAGAAGCTTTTTCTGAAACCGATGGTATCCGTCGAAGATTGGGTGAGGCTCGCCAAGGAAGGCATCGCGCGCTTCGATAAAGATGCATCGCTTTACATTCGCCCCATGTACTGGGCGGAGCAGGGTGGTCCGTGGATTCAGGAGCCAGACACGGAGTCGACTCGGTGGTGCTTGTGCATCTTTGAAGCGCCGATGCGCAAGCCAGCCGGCTTCTCGATCACGCTTTCGCACTTTCGTCGTCCAACGCTTGAGTCGATGCCCGTCAACGCCAAGGCTGGCTGTCTCTACCCAAACAATGCGCGGGCTATTTTTGAAGCGCGGGCGCGCGGTTTCGACAACGCGGTCATGTGTGACTTGCTCGGGAATGTCGCCGAGCTTTCGACTTCGAATATTTTCATGGCGAAAAACGGAGTGGTCTACACGCCCGCAATCAATGGGACGTTCCTGGCGGGAATTACGCGCCAGCGAGTGATTGGCCTGTTACGAGGAGACGGTGTGGCCGTGGTGGAAAAAACAATGCAGTACGCGGAGTTTCAAGCGGCAGATGAAATTTTCGCCACCGGAAATTATTCGAAGGTGGTACCGGTCACGCGCATTGATGACCGAACACTGCCGATGGGGCCGATATACACTCGGGCGCGCGAGCTATATTGGGCGTTTGCGCATTCGCAGCTGCCAACCCACCAAGCGGCTCGATGATACAGGAAGCTACATTGTAATCGAATGGGTCAGGCGCTTCATGCAGCGTTCCATTGCTTCTGAGCGAGATCGACGATCATAAAGGATGGAATCGATGGATCCAGTACGCCCGCCGCTTCGCAATGTCGCGGATACAGCCAGTTGGGTTGCCTACTTCCGAGCGAAAGAAACTGAACGACC
This sequence comes from Candidatus Acidiferrales bacterium, assembly GCA_963709705.1. Classification (GTDB taxonomy): domain Bacteria; phylum Acidobacteriota; class Terriglobia; order Acidiferrales; family UBA7541; genus Acidiferrum. Next base: position 823,038 of record CAVPXU010000005.1, on the reverse strand, counting down.
CGACGCTTTGTTCCGCGATCCCTACGCGGGACGGTTGGCGGGCGAGCACGGTTTTCAGATTGTCCGCCAATTAACCGATGGCAACAAGCATGAGTGGGCATGGGTCACGCGTACATATTTATTTGACAAATTCATCACGGAAGAACTTCAAGAGGGAACAGATCTTGTGCTATGCCTTGCCGCTGGGCTTGACGCTCGGCCGTATCGCATGAATCTTTCCGAGAGCCTTCAGTGGGTGGAAATAGATTTTGCGGAAGTCCTGGCCTACAAAGAGGACGTACTGGCTGGTGAAGAGCCCAGATGTCAGGTGCAGCGAATCGCCTTGGATCTACTCGACGTCCCGGCACGGCGCAAATTGCTAGGCGAGTTGAACGGCCGCGCCCATAAAATTACTGTTGTTACAGAAGGGCTGCTGCCCTATTTAACCGCCGAGGAGGTGGCATCCTTGACCAAGGACTTGTCCTCGTTTTTGAACTTTGATAGTTGGGTGATTGATCTTATTTCGCCGGGACAGTGGACCTTGATCCAGGGGGGCATGGGCCGTGAACTGGCGGAATCGGGCGCCGCTTTCAAGTTCGGTCCTGCCGAAGGAGTAGGGTTTTTTGTGCCTTACGGGTGGGAGGCGAAACGAGTGGAGGGACTGTTAAAGAACGCGGCGATACTGAATCGCGCTCCAGCGGAGCTGTTGCCACTGTTGCCGGAGCCAAAAGGGAGTTTTCGGCGCTACCCGTGGACCGGGGTGTGTTTGCTGAAAAAGTCATGAACCATGCGCCCCAGAGCGAGAGCCATTGAATCCTGACGTCAAATATATTGTGAAACAGGGCCCAGGTGGAAGCTTGGTCGAAAAGGTTTCTCAAATTTGGCAGCGGATATTCCAGCGAACAGAAATACGTTTCGACGAAAACTTTTTTAGCCTTGGTGGCGATCCCTGGATGGCCATCCAACTCTTCGCTGAGATCGAGAAAGCCACCGGCCGTTTGTTTTCACCCATGGTGATTTATCAGGCCCCGACGATTGCTTCGCTTTCGGCGTTTCTGGAGTCCTCCCAACCTCCGCCGCTTCCTAAATGCATCTTGCTGAAACCGGGAAACACTGAGCCGTCAGTGTTCCTGATGCATGGACTCGGTGGCAACATTATGGAGTTTTTCAATATGGTGAAGCATCTGCAAGAGTCTCGTGCTGTCTACGGACTGCAGGCGCGTGGCACGGATGGACTGGAAGAGCCCTTGTCGAGCATCGAGCAAATGGCCCAGTTTTATGTCGATGCAATCAAGGAACTGAAGCCACATGGTCCTTATCTGCTCGTCGGATATTCCCTTGGTGGACTGGTCGCAATCGAGATGGCACGACGTCTCATTGGGTTTAATGAAGAGGTCGCGCTGCTGGTCATGATCGATTCGTATCCGCCGATCCGATATGCTCCGCCGATACAGCGGCTTCGTGTATACGCCCGGAAGGCGACGAACCGTGGGCGGAGGATTTTTAGACCGGAATCGCCCGAGCAATCTGGAAATAATTTGGGGAGGGTTTTTACGCCTCCCATGCTGAAGGTACAAGTAGCGGCCCGGAAAGCTCTCGCGGAATACCAGCCTCGTCTTTATCCCGGCAAAATTAAGTTTGTCAGGGCTAGCGACCCCTTGCATTTTCCCGATGATCCCGCGAGAGTATGGGCGAAGTTCGTAGAGCAAATGGTGGTACAAACTGTGGCCGGAAATCATCAAGAATTGCTGACAACCTACTACGAGCCTTTAGCAGCTGTCATTTCACGTTACCTGGCTGAAACTCTGGGCGAGGAACAGACAGGATCATTGTATCGATGAATGGAGCCGAGAGCCTGGTCGAGACACTGAGCGCGGGCGGAGTTGAGGTTTGTTTCACGAATCCCGGAACATCCGAGATGCATTTGGTGGCAGCGCTCGACCGGCAAAAGAAAATCCGGTGCGTGCTTGGACTGTTTGAAGGAGTCGTCACGGCGGCGGCGGACGGCTACGCGCGAATGGCCGGAAAACCCGCTTGCACTTTGCTTCATCTTGGGCCCGGGTTCGCGAACGGAATCGCCAATCTTCACAACGCGTGGCGTGCTCGCACTCCGATGATCAACCTGATCGGCCAGCATGCCCTGTTCCATCTGGCGAAGGACACACCTCTGAACTCAGACATTGAGGGCATTGCGAGGCCCTATTCGAATTGGTTGCGAACATCACGTTCTGTTTCCGAAGTAGGCCGTGACGCAGCGGAGTCTTTAGTTGCATCTCGCACGCCACCGGGCCAGATCGCGACGCTGATCGTGCCCGCTGATGTGGCTTGGGACCCAGGCGGCCAAGTCGTGGCGATTCCGGCTGTCCCTGCCGCGGTGCTGCCGTCGCCAGAAGCGATCGAACGAGCGGCGAAGATGTTGCGCTCCGGATCGCGTACAGCGATTTTGCTATCAGGAAATGCGCTTCGGGGTCGAGGGCTAGAGGCCGCCGGGCGCGTCGCGGCAGCAACGAACGCGAGGCTACTTGTTCCTTACCCATTTCCACGTTTGGAGCGAGGTGCGGGGCGGCCCATCGTCGATCGCATTCCCTATGTTCCTCAGCAAGCGATCGAGCTGCTGAAGGAATTTCGTCAACTGATCCTCGTTGGAACAGGCGAGCCACTGGCGTATTTTGCATCCCCGAAGAGGAACGCAGAGTTGGTTCCGACTGACTGCGAGATCCATCAACTGTCACAACCGGGGGAGGATTGTGCGGGCGCGCTGGAGGCGATTCTTTCAACAGGCGAGTTTAAGAAATCACGAGAACTGGTTCAACCCGCCAAGCTGCCGCCGCTGCCCACGGGCGAGATCACGCTGGACGGTTTGGCGGCAGCCATCGCTGCGTGTCTTCCAGAAAACGCAATTGTCGTGGATGAATCCATGACGGCAGGCCGGGGCATTATGGCAGCCGCGAGAGGCGCGGCGCCGCACGACTGGTTAGCCAACACCGGCGGATCGATCGGCATTGCTATGCCCCTCGCGGTTGGAGCCGCGATCGCGTGCAAGAACCGGCGTGTCCTTTGCCTGTCCGCCGACGGCAGCGGTATGTATACCTTGCAAGGGCTATGGACCATGGCACGCGAGAGCCTTAATATCACGACCATAATTCTGGCCAATCGCGCCTATGGAATCTTAAAACGAGAGTTCGCTAATCTTGGCGCTGGTGAGCCGGGAGAGATCGCGTCTAGTTTATTCAGCATCGGCCGGCCGGATCTTGATTGGGTAACGCTGGCAAAGGGAATGGGAATACCGGGCACTCGTGTTCATTCGCTGGAGGAATTTGCCTCGCGATTGCAACAAGGCCTCAAGAACGATGGGCCAAGCCTTATAGAAGTGTTGGTGTGAAGGTCTCGCGGCATTTGCTAGAGGACGGCAGTTTCGTTGATGAGCTTCTTCGCCAGCTGATCTTTGATCACTTTTCCAGAAACCGTTAACGGCATCTCTGACACAAAGCGGATCTCCCCCGGCCGCTTGTAAGCCGCGAGGTGCTGAGCAGCATGCTTCGCCAACTCTGAAGTCGTGGCAGCGCAGTCGGGAGCCAACTGAATGAACGCAATGACTTCCTGTTCGCCGGTCGCTTCCACGGTGCGGCCGATTACCGCTGAGCGGACGACTCCAGGAAACATATTTAGTACGCCCTCAACCTCGACCGGATACACGTTGAATCCAAAACGAATAATCAGCTCTTTCGTTCTTCCTATAATGATTAGGTTTCCATCTTCCATCCGCGCGAGGTCTTGCGTGTTGAACCACCCTTCGTCGTTGATTACCTTTGCTGTTTCTTCCGGGGCGCGGTAGTAACCTTTCATCACGTTTGGCCCGCGCACCCACACTTCTCCAACCTCTCCTTCGGACACTTCCTTTTGATCGTTTCCCATAAGTTTTACTTCAACGCCGGGATAAGGAGGGCCCGCGGAACCAGCCCGTGGAGGAGTCCCCATCCTGGTAACCGAGATAACCGGCGAACACTCGGTCACGCCGTAGCCGTTGTGCAGAACTAAACCGAACAGTTCTTCAACGGCCGATTTGACGGACGGCAAGAGAGGGGCGCCCGACGAACTCATGAGCCTGAGATAGGGAAACTGCAGTGACTTTAGTCTACGGAGTCTGGCATATTCCAGAAACTGCGTGAACAGAAACGGCACTCCGTAAAGTAGCGTCAGCTGCTCTTTTTCCAGAACCGCCCGCACTTTCATCGGGTCAAACCGCGGCAGCAGATAAAGGGTTGCTCCACTCATCAGAATCCCGAGGAATTGCATGGAGAGGCCGGTTGCGTGGGACATGGGCAGAACGCCCAAAAGTTTGTCTTCGGCGGTTACCATGCGGACCGTCGCTGAGGCCATCGACGAAAATAGCAAATTCCTGTGAGTCAGCATTACGCCCCGAGGGCTGCCGGTGGTACCGGACGTGTAAACAATCGCTGCCACAGCGTTTGTAGGGTCCGGGTCAACAGGATCCTGCATCGCATTTTCATCCAACGAGCCGAGTCCGATCGACCCGAGATCAAGGGCGGTTTCGATTGTCGCGCCAGCACGCTCCGCATGCTCCAGGGCGTAAGCAGAAGCGCCGGTCAAATAGATCACGCGGCGGGCACCACAATGCTGACGGATCACATCGAGTTCTCTTGCGGAAAGGCGAGCGTTCAAAGGAACAGGTATAGCGTTGATTTCAAGTAGTGCAAAAAAAAGGGGGGCAAACGCGATGCAATTTTCGCTCACGATCATCACGCGATCGCCCGCGCGGACGCCGGAAGCGATCAACCAGGCACCGGTCCGTTCCACAACAAGATCAAGTTGCCTGTATGTCCATTTTCCATCGGGATCGGCGATGGCGAGCTGGTCGGGAGTGCGCAAACTCCAACAGCGGACCGCGTCGTACAACCGCGGCGGCAAATCGGTGAGTATTTTGGCTCGGACCTCGTCCATCAGCTAAAACCTCGGACTGTTCAAACGCTATCTGTTTCCAGTCGCAAAGAACCTAGAAACAAGGTTGGCGGAACGTGCCCATTCATTCGCTCGCCCCTTCGAACCTAGCCACCAGCGGCTTGAACGGAAAGGTGTTTGGCGTCAGGCTGCGAACGCTTGATGGCGATGTAGTGTAGCCAGTTCTTGTAGATTGCTACGGACGAAGAATGCCACGTTTTCTGCAGCGCTGCTCCGATGCCATTGCCCGGAAACATCTGGATCATTTCTTCGCTACGATTCTGAAGCGCTTCCGCGCGAAATGCGTTCAGGAGACCCTCAGCCTCTGCGTCGAAGTAACCGTGCGGTAGGGAAGGGTAGGTTTCGCGTTCTTTGACGAGAAAGCGTCGTACGTCGCGGCGATATTCCTTAAACAAGGTTCGCTCGCCATATTCCGGATGCCCTTGAAAATGCACAAACAGACAGTCCTGCTTCTCTTTCACGAATAGCCCAACGCCAACATTGTCGGCCTGTGTGAGGATGGTGTATCCCGCAGCGGTCAGTTCTTCCGTCGGCAAATCGTTCCAACGGGAATGCGGGAAGCAGATCGGCGTGCTGACAGAGTCTGTCAAAGCATGGTCCGCAATCTTCGCTTCTGGAAAAACACCGAATCGCTTGTCTTCCAGCCGGCGGCGCGATATTCCGTCACTGTGAAGTACACCGGCGTGAGCTGCAAGACAGGAAAGAATCGCCGAATGAGAAGACTCCTCTGCCCATTCCATCACCGCGGCAAGTTCATTCCAATATGGTTCATTTCGCAGATCGGGCTGTTTCGGCTCCGTTCCCGTGATGATCACGCCATCGAAACGAGCGTTCAACAGTTCCGGCAGCCTGAAATAAAATTCATTCAGCCGTTTCTGTGCGCGTTCTCCGCGTGGCACCGACGGAATCGAATAAAGCGATAGCTCCGCGTTGACTTCAGACGAAGCAGCGCCGAGAAGTTCGACAAACTGCGCCTCTGTATCCTCGAGTGCGGAGTCCGGCATATTGTTGACGAGCGCGATCCGCAGGAGATTGTCTGCGCTCGATTCGCGGTCCAACGCATTCGCACGCGTGGAATCCTCTGCGTTTAATGCAGGTAACAAGTCGCGAGTCCTGAATTCAAGCGCCATGAGAATTTGCCTCCATCGCTAGCCGGAGACTTGGAGAAATCGTGAACTTCAACTCGAGGCCTTTGTAAGTGCCTGGTCGAGGTCTTCAAGAATATCGTCAATGTGCTCGATGCCGACGCTGAGCCGGATCATTTCCGGCGTCACTCCGACTTTTTGTTGTTCTTCGGGAGTGAGTTGGCGATGCGTGGTCGAGGCAGGGTGGCAAGTGAGCGATTTGGTGTCGCCCATGTTCACCATGCGCTTGAACAGACGGAACGAATTGAAGCATTTAATGCCGGCAGGAAGGCCCCCCTTCACGCCGAACGTCAAAAGAGAAGAGCGCGCCGAGCCTAGATATTTTTGCGCGATGGCATAGCGCGGATTATCGGGGAATCCAGCATAGTTCACCCATTCAACCAGCTCGTGGTCACGCAGGAACTCCGCTACCTTTCGGGCATTTTCCACGTGACGCTCCATGCGCAGAGCCATCGTTTGGATGCCTTGAAGAATCAGAAAACTGTTGAACGGTGACAGCGTGGCCCCAGTGTTGCGCTGGCAAACCGTGCGGCACCGGGCCACAAACGCGGCAGGCCCGTAATGGTCGGTATACACAACATCGTGATAAGCGATTTCTGGCTTCGTCAGCATGTAATAACGATCCGGATACTTCAGCCAGGGAAATTTTCCGCTGTCGACGATGATTCCGCCCAGCGTTGTGCCGTGACCTCCCATAAACTTGGTCATCGCGTGGACCACAACGTCGGCGCCATATTCGATCGGGCGCAGCAAGATGGGCGTGGCCACCGTATTGTCCACAATCAGCGGAACACCATGCTTGTGCGCAACCCGCGCGAGCCCTTCGATATCCGCCACATTGCCGTCCGGATTGCCAATGCTTTCGCAAAAGACGGCGCGCGTATTTTCGTTAATCAGCTTTTCGACGGCGTCGGGATGATCCGTTTCCGCGAAATGGGTTATGACTCCCTGTTTGCGGAAAATGTGCGCCAGCAGCGTGTACGTGGCGCCATAAAGCTGCGGAACGGAAACGATGTTGTTGCCCATTTCCGTGATATTTGCCAGCGCGTAATGGATCGCGGACATCCCCGAGCTTACGGTCAGAGCTTCGACTCCACCTTCAAGGGCCGCCACGCGTTTTTCCAACACTGTGCTGGTGGGATTTCCGATGCGCGTGTAAATGTTCCCCTGGACTTCCAAATTGAACAGGGCTGCGCCATGTTCGGCGCTATCAAACTCGAATGCAACAGTCTGATACAGAGGAACAGCCACCGCGTGGGTGGTGGGGTCGCCATCGTAGCCTTCATGAATGGCGATCGTCTCTAATCTCATAGACAGGTATTCCTCACAATGCCGGGATAGCGCAGTGTTTCCATTCTGGTGCGACTAGCCTTGACCTGTGCTGACTTCGGAAACCGGAGTCCATGCCCGGCCACGCGCCGCCACTTTAGCAATTTTCTCCGTCAAATGGCGCGACGTGTACCCAGCGCCAAACGCGAACCGCATCACGGGACCGAAACTGTTCGCAGCCGCTAATCCGGTGAAGTACAAGCCCGCAACCGAAGATTCGAATGCACGAGAGAGAATCGGCGAGCGTTGCGAGGTCTTGATCTTCGAGCGCAGGTCGGCGCTCAGGAACGTCAATCGATCCAGGTCTGGTCGGTAACCCGTTGCGGCGATGACATGGTCCACGCGCAAGGTTCGTTGGTTGCCATTCTCGGAACGCAAATTCAAGCACACGCGATTATCCGAAATCTCTGCGCTCTCGATCGAATAGCCGAGCGACAACGGCACCTTCCCCATCACTTTATCTTTGGCGAACCATCCGCCCGCAGGGCCCAAAAAGGTGCGAACGGTTTCCACTCGATAGCTCTCTGGCAAACGATGAAACACATGGGGGAAATTCGCGTAGAAGCGGGAACTCAACCCTGGTCCCAGGCCAGAAATCGGCGAACGGACCTGTTGCCAAAGTGAGCGAGGCTTGTCGGTCTGCATCCTGCTATGGAACTTCAATGCTTCATCGCGCGCGACGAGCTGCACTTCCGATCCAGCCTCGTGTAATAAGCCGGCAAGATCGATCGCGGAAGAACCCGCACCGATCACAGCCACGCTGCGTCCACGAAGCGATTCCGGATCAGAATGCTGAAAACTGTGCGAGGCGAACTCCGCAGGCAACTTCTCCAGCGAGGCCGGGGTGTAAGCAAAATGTGTGATCCCCACGGCGAGGATCACCTGCTTGGCGGTCAGAGTTTCGCCATTGTCCAGCCCCAAAAGAAAACCGTCCGGGTGAGCCTCAACCCGAATAACGAGCTTTTCCTCTAAGTCCGGAACCATGCGATTCCGGAACGCGACGCCATAATCCGAGAATGTGTCCAGTTGCACCGGAGATCCCATGTCGGCATACGCAATGCCGCGTTGGGCGCAGAATTGTTTCAAAGTAAACTGCTCATCCGGCGCGTAAATATTGGACGCGAAACCGTCAGACTTCAGCAGCATGCCCTTGGGCATATGCGAAATCCAGCTGTCCATAGGGCGGCCGAAAATGCGGTAAGGAATTCCCATGCGGCGAAGATGAGCGGCGATAGATAGCCCGTAGGGGCCAGTCCCGACAATGGCAGTTTCAAGCATGGTAGGCGAACTAGGTCCTTTTTATATCGATTTAAAACTTGGTTGAAGATACCAGTACTTACGACGCGAAACCGGTGCTTAAATCTCGCTTAGAAGGTATGGCAATTAGGGGACCTTCCGGACAAGTACTAAGTGTCTTTTTTTCTCTTCAATACGGGGAAACCCTCAAGGGAAGTAGGAATTTCTTTTCCACATTTGGATCAAACTTTTGCTCCCCGCAATGGCAAGACTGATTGGATGTAGCTTCCAAGTTGAAGGTGTTGACTTTTTGGTCCTACGAAATCCACGATTCGTACTTCAAGCAGTCTGTAAGTTATTCCAATACATGTATTTATGGGCCATGGACCATGGTACAGGTTCATTGCCTGTTCCTCACCTATCCCAAAACCGACCTTTGAGACAGTAGGAAGTGAATTTTACTCCCTGTTAACTTGATTTTGGAGAGCCCCGCCAATGACCAGGTTGACGAAAGGTAGTTCACAACGGAGTCTGACCAAAACTGACTCCATTTGGGCCCTTGTCGTTTTCATGATGGTTCAGTTCGTTGCCGGATGTTCGGGTATCGTCACTCCGAATAAAGCGAGCACCTCAGCGCTATCGGTCACCAGTAGCACCGTACCAACCGCGAAGGCACAGACGGCCTATTCAGCCACGTTGACAGCGACTGGAGGAACCGCGCCCTACACCTGGTCCATGACTTCCGGAACGTTGCCGACAGGCTTGGCTCTCGCGGCCAGCGGCACGATCAGCGGTATGCCAACGCAGGTGGGAAATTCTTCTTTCACCGTTCAAGTAATGGATTCGTCTTCTCCAGCAAAAACCGCCATGCAACCGTTGAGCATTACCGTCGCCGCAGCGACCGCGCAGTTGCAAATCGGCACCACCTCGATTCCATCGGGACAAGTTGGCGTGGCCTATGCCACAACTCTATTGGCAAGTGGCGGCACGACGCCGTACTCCTGGACCGTTAGCTCGGGCACTCTACCTGCCGGTATGACGCTCAATGCCGCAACCGGGCAGCTTGGTGGAACCCCGACGCAATCGGGCACGTTCGCGTTCATTGTCCAAGTGAAGGATGCCTCAAATCCGGCGCTTTCCGCCACCCAGTCGTTGAGCGCAACGATTGCCGCAGCCGGCACACCTTTGTCGATTACAAGCGCTTCGGTTTCCAATGGACAGCAAGGCGTGGCCTATAGTGCGACGCTGAGCGCCAAGGGCGGCACAACTCCCTACACTTGGTCAATCTCCTCTGGCGCGCTGCCTTCCGGCATTAGCTTGAATTCCGCGTCTGGCGCCTTGAGCGGCACTCCAACGCAATCCGGCACTTTCTACTTCACCGCAAAGGTAATCGATTCCGGTTCGCCTGCGGCCACTGCTTCAGCGAATCTGAGCATCGTGATCGAGGCCACCACGCTCCAGGTCTCAACGACCACGCTGCCTGCAGGCGCGACTTCCACCGCCTACGACGCAGTTTTGGCGGCCACTGGCGGCACCGCGCCCTACACCTGGAGCGTATTGTCGGGCTCGCTCCCCGGGGGTTTGACGCTGTCCGCGTCAGGGCAAATCACGGGCACGCCTACGACCAGCGGAAGTTCCACATTCACTGCGCAGGTGAAAGACTCTGGCGCACCCGCGCAATCCGCATCAAAGAGCTTTACAATTTCTATCGCCCTGAAAGGTGGCACGCTGCAGGTCACCACGGTTTCGCTGGCGAATGGACAGGTCGGTGTTGCGTATACGTCCCCAGTCACCGCCGTCGGTGGCGTTCAACCCTATGCATGGTCCGTATCCTCCGGAACGCTTCCGGGCGGACTGGCCGTGAACAATTCCTCTTCAATGATCAGTGGGACGCCAACGGCCTCCGGCAGCTTTACATTCACTCTGCAGGTGAAAGACTCAAGCGCAACGCCGCAGACGGCGACGAAATCGTTCACCGTCACAATTTCCTCGGCAGTGGTAGCGGTCTCAGTCACAACGGGTTCGCTAAGCGGCGGCCAAGTCAGTTCAAGTTACGCCGCTACGCTTGCCGCATCAGGTGGGACCACGCCATACACTTGGTCGCTCAGTTCCGGGACTTTGCCTGCGGGGCTTACACTTGCAGCCTCTACGGGCCAAATCAGTGGAACGCCCACAGCCGCAGGCACCTCGACCTTTGCCGTTCAGGTCAAGGATTCCTCTTCGCCACAACAGACAGCTACAAAGTCTCTCACTATAACCGTGACGGCCGCGGTCACGCCCGTAACGATCTCGACCAGTTCTGTTCCCTCCGGCCAAGTGGGAACGGCATATTCGACGACGCTGGCCGCGAGCGGCGGTACAACGCCATACACCTGGAACGTCAGTTCAGGCGCGTTGCCTGGCGGGGTGACGCTTTCGACTGGCGGAACGATTTCCGGCACACCCACTGCGTCCGGCTCGTTCAGCTTCACGGTGAAAGTCACGGACTCGACGACACCGACGGCGCAGACGGCGTCAAAATCATTCACCATTACAGTCGCTGCCGCCGTCACGCCAGTAACGATCTCGACTAGCTCAGTACCCGCCGGGCAAGTGGGCACTGCATATTCGACGACGCTGACAGCGAGCGGTGGCACCACGCCTTACAGCTGGAGCGTCAGTTCAGGCGCACTGCCTGGCGGCTTGACACTTTCGTCGGGCGGAACGATTTCCGGAACGCCGACCGCGTCTGGCTCGTTCACGTTCACCGCAAAGGTGACAGATTCCACTACACCTACAGCGCAGACCGCGACTAAGTCGTTCACTCTGACGATTGCAGCTGCAGTCACGCCGGTGACGATCTCGACCGGTTCGGTTCCTTCCGGACAAGTGGGCACTGCATATTCGACGACGCTGGCTGCTAGCGGTGGCACGACGCCGTACACCTGGAGCGTCAGTTCAGGCGCACTGCCTGGCGGCTTGACACTTTCGTCGGGCGGAACGATTTCCGGAACGCCGACCGCGTCTGGCTCGTTCACGTTCACCGCAAAGGTGACAGATTCCACTACACCTACAGCGCAGACCGCGACTAAGTCGTTCACTCTGACGATTGCAGCTGCAGTCACGCCGGTGACGATCTCGACCGGTTCGGTTCCTTCCGGACAAGTGGGCACTGCATATTCGACGACGCTGGCTGCTAGCGGTGGCACGACGCCGTACACCTGGAGCGTCAGTACTGGTGCACTGCCTGGCGGCTTGACACTTTCGTCAGGCGGAACGATTTCCGGAACGCCAACAGCATCTGGCTCATTCACGTTCACCGCGAAGGTCACGGACTCCACGACACCGACGGCACAGACCGCGACCAAGTCGTTCACTCTTACGGTCGCAGCGGCAGTCTCGCCGGTAACGATCACGACCTCGACGCTTACGGCTGGGCAGGTCGGCGTAGCGTATTCAACTACGCTTGCAGCAAGTGGCGGGACGACGCCCTACAGCTGGAGCCTCAGCTCGGGCATACTGCCAGCAGGTTTGAGCCTGTCGACAGGCGGCACGCTTTCTGGAACGCCGACCACCGCCGGTTCATTCACATTCACGATTAAAGTCACCGACTCCACCACGCCGACTGCGCAGACGGCCACAAAGTCGTTGACATTCACCGCAGCCGCTGCGAACGGCCCAGTGCAAATCACGACGATCTCTGTTCCGGCCGGCCAAGTGAGCGTGGCTTATTCGACGACTTTGCAAGCCACGGAAGGCACGACGCCTTACACGTGGAGCATCTCTTCTGGATCGCTGCCCGCAGGCTTGACGCTTTCGTCCGGGGGCACAATCTCCGGAACGCCGACGGCGACGGGATCTTCCAGCTTCACCGTGAAGGTAACGGACTCTGGCTCGCCCGCGACCAGCGCCACCGCGAGTTTCAGCATCACAGTATCTGCGGGCTCTGGCCACTCCGTGACGTTGAACTGGACAGCCAGCCCATCCTCCGGAGTAACGGGATACAACGTCTATCGCAGTACGGTAAACGGCAGCGGGTACGCCAAGATTAATCCCTCGCCCGTGGCGGGATTGACCTACACTGACGGGACTGTGGCCGCCAGCCAGACGTACTATTATGTGACCACCGCGGTTGACGCCGCCGGAGACGAAAGTGGATATTCCGAAGTATTCCAGGCGGTCATTCCGTAGGCTGTGCCACGAATGATCGTGCAGGAACATTGCGCGCAAGAGTCGCAAATGCAATGTGAAACGAGTTCAGCCCAATTGCAGTATGCCGTAGAAGGCCAATTAACCGGGGAGTTTGGGAAATGAAAGCAACGAAATTTTTGCCCGCCGTCTCAGGAGGGCGAGTCGTCATCATGAATAAACTTCTGCTGCTCATTGTTCTGTGTCTGGCCATACCAGCCTTGGCGCCGGCACAAAATCCGTTGAGTCCGTCCTACATGCCCACGATCGACACGAACGCGGCGGACTATCCCAGCAACATTTGGGTCACAGATACAATGCAAAAAGTGCAGCAGCAAACTGGTTCACCAGGCAGCGTCCACTGGGGCACATTCTATGGTACCCAAGGCGAGTTCGTGGACTTTCAAGTGCACATTCAAGCTCCGAGTGGGGGCTATTCAGCGCTTTCTGTTTCCGCCAGCAATTTTGTACAATCCTCTCCATCGAGCTTTACAATTTCGGCTTCATCAAAGAACGTCGTAGTCTATCGCGAGTTTTATCACGACATCACGAAGGTGACGAATACGTCGCCCGCTTACTACAACGCTACGGGCTGGTATCCGGATGCGCTCATTCCCGCGGTCGACCCATACTTCAACCAGACCACGAATGCGTTTCCCGTTGCGGTTACGGCCAACTACAACCAATCGGCCTGGATTGACGTATTCATCCCGCAAAACGCTCCATCAGGCTATTACTTGGGCACGATCACGGTGTCAAATAGCGGAACAACCCTTGCCACGTTGCCGATCATCATTGGCGTTTGGCAGTGGCCCTCTGCTCAGGGCAGTCACATGCCAGCTACCTCTTCGTTATCCACCGAGTTTGCTTTTGACTGGGCTGATTTTGTGGACCAGTTTTTCGGGTCGTATAACAACGCCGGTGCCATGACGGGCGCCGGAGGAAACACTAACACGGGGTTGGATATCACGAATACTTACGCGCTGACCATGTTTCTGGATCATAGAATCAGCGTCATGGACCCGGTTCAAAACCTCAATAGTACATGGGAGAATCTGTTCAACGGCGTAGGAAACTCGGCCTATCCACCCATCATCCCCGGAACGGCGGCGACGGGAATCAAGTGGTACTCCGCCATGGACACCCGACAGCAATTCAGCACGCTGTTTCAGGTAACGGAAGCGCCGGCCTGGCCAAGCATGAAGCCGTTCGATTACGTCTGCGATGAGCCAACATCGTCAGGCTTTAGTAGTTGTAATTCTGGAGCCGCTGCCGATCACGCTTTAACTCCTCCTCTACCTGTACTTATTCCAACCACTCTCGCGAACGCCACGGCAGGGGGTGGCCTTAATTCGATTGATTATTTCGTTGTGGAACAGGCCACGATGTACTTAAACGCGACTAATGGAGGAAGCGGCAGCCAGCTTGCGAATTATCAAGCATGGCAGGCTACAACAAATCCTGATGGCATTAAGCGGCAACTGTGGGTCTACGAGTCTTGCAGCACTGGGGGAACCTGTGGAAACGGCACAGTAGGGCCGAACGACTTCAACTACCCGAACGACAATATTGATGGCCGTCCAGCTTCAAATCGCGCGATGGAGTGGATGAGCTTCTTAAATGGTCAAAAGGGGGAGCTGTCCTTCGCTGTGACTTGTGCTTGGCCGGGATCAGGTTGCTATTTTGGTAGCAGCAGTCCGGTCGATCCCTGGGTAACCGTCTATACCTTTGGAAACAACGGAGACGGGACTTTGGTCTATCCTAGCAATTACACTTGCGGTTCCGGCCAAACCTATCCTTCGACAAATTGTCCCTACGCCTCAAAGTTATGGGTTACCCAACCCAATGGCACCCAGTTGACCACGCCGATCCCGGTTCCTTCCATGCGCCTCAAACTAAAGCGCGACGGCTTTCAGGATTATGAATATCTGAAGGCCCTGACGACCGCAGGCCAGGGAAGTTACGTCACTTCGCAGATCAATAGCTGGATTACGAATCTGGACAGCTACGAATATACTGGGACGGGTTTGCAAACGGCTCGCACGAACATCGGCACAGCGCTGCATCAACTAAGCTATCCAACTACCTTGTTGCCACCGCCCAGCTTGACGGGTTCAGTTCAGTAGTCAAAAGGCACTCGAACTCCATGCGGGGTCATGTCACGGGGGAGAGCCGCAAGGTTCTCCCCATTTTTGTTTTATAGCCGCCGTCCCGCGCGCTGAAGAATCATACTAAAGGGATGTTGAACGGTGTGATCCTGCGATACGCGGTAGAATGCTGAGTCTAAATTTCGAGGCGCGAGCACAGGTGGCAAAGACCCAATGATCGCATCTAATAGGAGACTACCGAGTGGTCGTGTCCTCATTCTTGGCGAAGATACGCGCAGTTTTCTGGCGGTGGTGCGATCGCTCGGCAGATCGGGTCTGGATGTCCACGTTGGGAATGCGCCCCCCGAAAGCCCTTCACTGCGGTCGCGATATATAAAATACGCGCATGAGTTGCCACTATATCATGCAGGGGAAACCGCCTGGATTGATAAATTGAATGAGTTGGTGAAGATGTGGGACTTCGATCTTGTCATCCCTTGTCACGATTCTTCCATTGTGCCGCTTCAATCCAACCGCCGGCGTCTGGAGAAACCCGAACGTTTTTATCTAGTCTCAGACGAAGCCTTCGAGGTTTTTTTCGACAAAATCAAGACGTACGGCCTTGCCAACAAGCTTGCCGTCCGGGTACCACGCCAACGGGTCATAAACTCGAAACGAGAGCTGCAAGACGTCGCGTCCGAATTGGGATTTCCCTTAGTCTTGAAGCCACCTTCTTCGGTTAAGGGAGATTCTCCGGCTTTGCGCCGTGAAGTACGTAAGTTTCGAAATCTGGATGAGATCTGCGACTTGTCAGAGGAAGATCTTGGGTCAGATTTCGCAGCGCAGGAGAACTTCGTCGGAATTGGCGTAGGAGTGGAACTCCTTGCTTTGCAAGGCGAGATCCTCACAGCTTTTCAGCATGAACGTGTTCACGAAGCACCGACCGGAGGGATTAGCGGCTATCGCAAAAGCGTTCCGCTCGACCCAGAGTTGCTTGATGCTGCCCGTCTTCTAGTATCGTCAGTGCGCTACACCGGCGTTTGCATGATCGAGTTCAAGCGCAATCCCTGCAGCGGTGACTGGGTACTCATAGAAATTAATGCTCGATTTTGGGGATCGCTACCTTTATCGGTGGCCGCAGGAATCGATTTTCCAAGTTACCTGTACCAGATGCTGTGCCTGGGAACCCGTCAATTTCCCGCTTCATATCACTATGATCGCTACGCGCGTAACTGGTTGATCGATGCCTATTGGTTTCGTGCTAATATGCGCGCCGACCACGCGGACCCTACTTTAATTACCGTTGCGAATTCGCGGATTGTCCACGAATTCGGCAATCTGCTGCTTTTCCGGGAAAGCAACGACACCCTCAAGCTTTACGACCCGGTTCCCGGATTGGCGGAAATATGGCTCGAAATAACGGATCGTTTGCGACAACGTTACCGAAAGCTGTCGATCCCGCGTTACCTGCTCGAGAAGCGAGCAACACTTGCACTGACAAACGCGAGAAACGTTCTCTTTGTCTGCTATGGCAACATCTGCCGCAGTCCCTTTGCGGAAGCTCTCATGAGAAAAGATGGAGCGAATGCTCGGGAATACCGTTCCGCTGGTTTTCACCCTATCGATTCACGTCCAAGTCCACCGCTGGCAGTCAACGCTGCTATGGAAGTGGGAGTTCCACTCGAGGCGCATCGATCCGCCACGATTAACGAACGGTTGGTCCAGTGGGCAGACGTCGTATTTATTTTCGACAGCTCTCACGAAAAGACCTTTAACTCTCAATTCCCGCGATTTAAGGACAAAGTGCATTATTTGGGAGCGCTCAACAAGTCTTGTCCGCTGGAAATTCATGACCCATACGGGCAGGATCCGGGACTTTTTAAATCTTGCTTTGCGCACATTCGCTCTGTAATTGAAATAGCTATTGCTAGAACCAAACGCGAGCTGTAGTTGCGGCCACCGACATCTGGATATGGAGACGGTGCAGGGTGGTATCTCGATTTACAGAGAAACGCCGAATATCGTAGCGTTGCGTGCGCCCGGGAAGATTAAATCCCCCATAAAAGGAAAAGGCCGCCCGGTAACCCGCATTTTCTAGCGCTCGAATTGTATCGTCGTTAAAAGCATCGCGTGAGCCAATCGGATAAGCAAGCACATCGCCCGTCGCCTGTAATCGCTCTGTCAGAATATCTCTTGCGCGGATGAGGTCTGCCGCCTGATCAGCCAGAGGCTTTTTAGATAGGACGTCGTGAGTGTCCGTGTGAGATGCCACTGACATACCGCCGGCTAACATTTCGCGCGCTTCTTCCCAGTCGAGGAAACAACGCGTAGATTTTCCAGGTCGTTGTTCACCAGTCACGGATTCCAATTCGCTAAGGAGTCTCTCTCCATCGGCTGTTGCCGGTGACTTATAGAGGTCAAGAATTTGAACAATCGTCGAGGCAATAGACGCCCGATCGAGATTAAACGTGCGACGCGTTGGGTATTCTAAGGAGATCGATGTTTTTTGGCAGCGCTTCAAGAGATAGGCGATCGTATCCCACCACGGAATCCGACTCGTACCGATGAAACTGGTGGGCAGAAAGAATGTCGCAGGAACCTGAAAGTTGCGGAGTATTGGGAATGCCAGTTCATAGTTATCCAGGTAACCGTCGTCGAAGGTGATCAAGACGGAGGTACCATTGAGCTTCGCGCGCCCTTCTACGAATGCCAGGGCTTGTTCCAGATTCAGTATCGGGTGCCTGGACTTCAGATATGCAATCTGATCTCGGAATTGGTCCACGTCCGCGGAAAATACGCCGGAATCCCAGGGAGACGCCTTTGCGTCACCAATACGATGGTAGTTAAGCACCACAAGCGAGGGCTGTTCCGGAAGGAGCCGGAGCACAGCAGTCAGGCCGAATCGATCCGCCAAGGCAGCCACGCGATTGCGCTTCGAAAGCATCGTCACACAAATCTCTCATAGCCCAATCTGAGGGCAGTGATAGCATGATAACAAGGATTTGTTGTGCCTGCGCCTAACCATGGCGAGGTTGACATAATCAGCTACTGAGCATACGATTCTGCGCAGATTAGTTGAAATTGAACATCCCGGATGGTCCCCTCCGCTTCGACATACAGAGAGGTTCTAGAGGAACTCAGTGCGAGTGGAGGCATACACTGACTGTGGATTCTGGTCCTACGCGGGAGCACTTCAAGTCTATCGCCCGTTGCCAATGTTCGGCGAAGTTGTGTTCATCGTATATCGAACTGACGAAATCAGGATGAATCATGGATAAGAGCGAAGAATGAGGCGCGAACTGTTGGAAGAAACTCAACCATACAGTATTCCCCAGTCCCGGAAGAAGCAGGAGTATACCGAAAAGCGTCGACTCTATTGGGACCAGGTTGCTAGTGGCACCGGTGGGTGGGAGCCGTTACGAACTTCCTACCAGCGAAGGTTGGCGGAGATTTATCGGTTTCTGATTCCTCCGTGCAAGCGAGTGCTGGAAGTTGGTTGCTCGCGTGGAGATCTTCTCGCAGCCGTCCGGCCTTCTTATGGGGTGGGAATCGATTTATCGCCGGAGATGGTTGCCGCAGCTAAGGCGAAGTATCCGGAGTTGCACTTCATCGAAGGAGATGCACTTAGCGTCGATCTCGGCACTGAATTTGATTACATCATCTGTTCGGATTTGGTCAACGATGTATGGGATGTCGAAACGCTCTTCAACAATCTCCGCCGGCACAGTGGGCAGTCCACGCGAGTCGTTCTAAATACTTATAGTCGTGTGTGGGAGTTGCCCCGACGGCTTGCCGAAAAACTGGGCTTGGCAAAAAAAATGTTGACCCAGAACTGGCTCATGATGTCCGACGTCGTGAACCTGCTTGATCTTACCAACTTCGAGATGATCCGTGTTGGCGGCGAGATTCTCTGGCCAATCCCCACGCCTTTGATAAGTAGATTTTTCAACAAGGTTGTCGTCAAATTCTGGCCTTTTGATCAACTCGCGTTGACCAGCATCCTGGTGGCGCGTCCAAGGCCCACGGGAGAACGCCCAGACACAAAGGTGAGTGTTGTCGTTGCCGCTCGCAACGAGGCCGGCAATATCCCGGGTATCTTTGACCGGGTTCCTCAAATGGGTTCGGGCACCGAGCTTATCTTTGTGGAAGGCAATTCCAGCGACAACACGTACCAAGCCATTGAAACCGAAATCGCGCGGCGTCCGGATGTGGATGCGAGCCTATACAAACAGCCAGGAAAGGGAAAGGGGGATGCGGTTCGTACCGGCTTCCAGCAGGCCACCGGTGACGTCCTGATGATTCTCGATGCAGATATGACTGTCGCCCCTGAAGACCTTCCGCGTTTCTATGAAGCTTGGAGATCTGGCAAAGCGGACTTCGTCAATGGGGTTCGTCTCGTGTATCCCATGGAGAACCGCGCGATGCGATTCTTCAATCTGCTTGGAAACCGATTTTTCAGCACGGCTTTCACATGGTTGTTGAATCAACGCATCAAGGACACGTTGTGCGGCACGAAAGTTCTGAGCAAGAAAGATTATGAGCTCATTGCGGCAAACCGCTCGTATTTCGGCGATTTCGACCCGTTTGGAGATTTTGACTTGCTTTTTGGTGCCGCCAAGTACAACCTCAAAATCATGGATTTGCCCATCCGCTACGCCGAACGCACTTACGGCGATACCAATATTCAGCGCTGGAGTCACGGTATGATTCTGCTACGGATGGCTCTGCTGGCCATGCGCCGAATCAAGTTCGTTTAGAGAGTTCATGTCCGCCGCTATTCAGCAACCCCGCGTCGCGCTGGGCCATTCTGGCTCCCTATTCCAATGGTTAAGCTCCCCGCGTTTCTGGCTGCTAACCGTTTTCGTATTTTCGCGGTTGGCTTACTTTGCAGCTGGTATCAGGTTTGATGCCAGGCCTCTGGACACATTCTTCCAGGTTTTCGATCCCGTCCTGCTGCGTACGCGTTTGCTGGAGACCTCGTACTACGCGCACACGTATCCGCCGGGCTACAACATCATGCTTGGAGTTGTGCTGAAACTATTTCCGAACCATTTCGTAACGGCGTTTCACGTTTTGTACATGATGTTCGGCGTCGCGCTGCTTTTCTCGCTATACGAGTCACTCCAAGCCGTGGGAGTGGGACCAGTTTTGTCGGCCGTACTCGCTTCTTTGTTCATCATCAGTCCGGAATGCATCCTTTACGAAAATTTTCTGGCCTACGAATACCCAATGTTGGCAATGCTCTGCGTGGCCGCCCTCTGGTTTTACCGTCTGCTTCAGCGCCCACGCGTGCTTCTGGCCAACGCATTCTTTTTCCTGGTGGCCTGGCTCGTCTTTTTTCGTTCTATATTTCACCTCTTTTACTTTGTGCTCGTGGCGGCCGCAGTCATTTTTCTTCTTCCTGGCCATCGAAAGATGCTGACACTGGCAGCAATCGTCCCGTTTCTGCTGGCATCCGCGACGTACGCGAAAAACTGGAAACTCTATGGGCAATTTACCAGCAGTTCTTGGATGGGATTCAACATTTACACGATTACCACGCACCAGTTAACCAACGCCGAGATGGAAGCATTTATTCGCGAAGGCAAGATTTCGCCGGTGGAAGCGTTGGAGACCTTGGGACCACTCTCGCAGTATCGTGATTTTGTCACCATACCTCCTCCGACCGGCATTCCGATTCTCGACCAGCAGCGGGATTCCACCGGCCGGCCCAATTTCAATCAACTGGGCTACCTTCAATTGCAGAGAATCTATCTCAAAGACGGAAAGTTTCTGCTTTTGCATTACCCTAAGTCGTATGTGCGTTCCTGCGTCAAAGCGTGGTTCGCGTACTTTCTGCCGGCCACGGACTTCATCTTTTTTAAAGAAACACGTCCTCACATTTACAGGTTCGATCGCTTTGTCAACGTCGTCGCGTTTGGCCAATTACGGGAAGCCTCCGACAGAAAAGACCTGCGTAAATTGGAGTCCGCTGGTGCGTCACCGCTTTATCTGGCGCTTTACACTGGCGTCTTCCTCATGATCGGATTGCCGGCATTATTCATTTATGGCTGCGGGGTCTTTTTCACACGCCTACGCAATAAAATTTTCCGACGCGAGCAAACGGCATTCCTCGGTTTTGTACTTTTTCACATACTTATGATTACTGGAATCGTTAATTTCCTTTCTTGCTTTGAGAATAACCGTTATCGAGTCCCCATTGATGGGTTCTTTCTGCTTCTGTTTGGAATGGCATGCACGTCTTTGCTGGAGATCCTCAGAAAAGGAAAGAGCAGTCGGGAAACCGTTTTGGCGTCCGAAGCCGTTTAAGACTGGTTTGTCATGGCTTACTGAAGTGTTGTTATAGAATAATGCTCTTACCGATCCACCGAGTTTACATTTATGATCCAAACAACGAACCGCGCAGGTCAACCCAGCTCCCCCAGGGCGCTCATCACTGGCATCACGGGCCAGGACGGATCTTTTCTCGCTGAATTCCTGTTGAACCGCGGTTATGAAGTTCACGGGATTGTCCGCCGTGCCTCCACCTTCACGACGGAGCGGCTGGATCCCATTTACACCGACCCACACGGCCAAGGCGTTAGACTATTTTTGCATTACGGCGACATTACGGACGCTGCCGGACTGCACCGCATTCTCTCGGAAGTAGGGCCCGACGAAATTTATAATTTAGCGGCGCAATCCCACGTTCGCGTGAGCTTTGATCAAGCAGAATATACTGCCGACGCAGTCGCCACAGGCACTCTGCGGCTGCTGGAGGCAATGCGCGAGTTCGCTCTCACAAAAAAGAACGTGCGCCTCTACCAGGCCGGATCTTCGGAGATGTTTGGGGCCGCGCCACCTCCGCAGCATGAAAATACGCCGTTTTACCCGCGCAGTCCGTATGCGGTTAGCAAGGTCGCGGCACATTGGTACGCCACAAACTACCGCGAAGCGTATGGCCTGCACGTAACGAACGGCATTTTGTTCAACCACGAATCCCCGCGCAGGGGAGAGACCTTTGTCACCCGCAAAATCACGCGGGCACTGACCCGTATCAAGCTGGGCTTGCAGAATAAACTGTATCTTGGCAACTTGGAGGCCAAGCGTGACTGGGGTTATGCCGGGGACTATGTGGAGGCAATGTGGTTGATGCTGCAACAACCTGATCCGGATGATTATATTGTGGCCACCGGGGAATCGCACTCCGTGCAGGAATTTTTGGATTTAGCCGCATCCTACTGCGATGTCGATTGGAGAAAGTTTGTCGAGAAAGATCCTCGATACCTTCGTCCAACCGAGGTTGACTGTTTGTGTGGGGACGCGAGCAAAGCCGGCAAGAAACTCGGTTGGACTCCTAAAGTCACATTTCCCCAGCTCGTCAAGATGATGGTAGAACACGATCTTGAGCTGGCAGAACAAGAAAGAACCCTGGCAAGAGCGGGACACCACGTCGTCCAGCGTGGTTCATCGCAACGATAACCGTCATGAACAAAAACAGCCGAATTTTCTTAGCTGGCCATACAGGCCTCGTCGGTTCAGCGGTATATCGCAAACTCGCTTCCGCGGGTTACAACAACCTGATCGTGCGAAATCGCTCGGAGTTGGATTTGTCCAATCAAGCAGCAGTGGAACGTTTTTTTGCGTCTGAGCGGCCCGAATATGTCTTTCTCGCAGCCGCCAAAGTGGGTGGAATCCTTGCCAACGCAAATTGTCCCGCCGACTTTCTCCGCGAAACCTTTTGATCCAAACCAACGTGATCGATTCGGCGTATCGTCACGGCGTGCAGAAATTGCAGTTTCTTGGTTCGTCATGCATCTATCCCAAGCTCGCTCCTCAGCCGATCCACGAAGACGCCCTGCTTACCGGCAGCCTCGAACCAACAAACGAAGCCTATGCCGTGGCGAAAATCGCGGGGCTGAAAATGGCCCAGGCGTATCGGCGGCAATATGGTTTTCATGCAATCTGCCTGATGCCCACGAATCTCTACGGCCCAGGTGATAACTTCGATCCAGCCTCTTCGCATGTAGTTCCGGCGCTAATTAACAAATTCCATGATGCGTTGAAACGCGGAGCGCCAGAAGTGACGATCTGGGGCACCGGCACGCCGCGCAGAGAATTTCTGCATGTGGATGATCTGGCCGACGCTGCGCTTTTCCTGATGCTCAACTACAACGAAGAAGCGATCGTCAACGTCGGAGTAGGAAAAGACATTTCGATTCGAGAGCTAGTCGAATTAATAGGAGAAGTGACCGGCTATCGCGGCCGACTGATTTTCGAGACGTCTAAGCCCGACGGCACACCTCGCAAATTGCTCGACGTTTCACGCTTAACGAACCTTGGCTGGCAAGCGAACATCCCGCTACGTGAAGGCCTCCAACAAGCATATCGCTGGTATATATCCTCTATGTCTTAGGCTGTGTTCCCAAGTTTTCTTCAGTGACGTTGTTTGACCTAACGTTTCCCCAGCATGCCCTTGATCGTTCTCATCAAATGGCCGACGCGTTCCCGATAAAATACAAACAAAACGCCACAATAGGTTGCTGAGCCGATGGTCGTCAGCAGAAAAAGGGCCCATAAGGCGCGCAGTTTTATGGAAATTATGGCACGCACCCCGAACAGGACAATTGCCATCACGATAGAAGCGTTCACGGAAGGCAGGAGTATTCGCAGATATTCCTTCGCGGTCGTGCCCGTTTTCTGGAATGTTCTGTAATAGACTGGCGTTATGATAATGGGATAAGCCAGCAACCATGCCGCAGCGATACCCGTTGTTCCCCACCTACTGCCGATCAGAAAGGCAAAGGGCATGGCTATTGCTGAGCCAACCATCGTCCACATGACGAATGCGGAATCACCGATTGCCGTCAGTAGATTAGGAAGAAATGTAGTAAGGGAACGAGTCGCTACAAATAGTCCAAGCAATCGAAGTGGAGCGACCACTCCGATCCATTTCGGCCCCAGAAGAGCCGGCACTGCATAGTCAGCGACTATCGCCAACCCGATGCTCGCAGGCACGGTAACGAACGACAGGATTTCCGTGAGTCTCAAAAGATAGCGGCGCAGTTCGTTTTTGTCAGTCTGCACAGCCGAAAAGTAAGCAGGCGTTACACCTGTTACCAAATTGGCGATCTTCTCCAGTGGTGCCGAGGAAATGTTCCATGCGACCGTATAGTTTCCAAGTGGCACTTCACCCAGCACTTTCCCTGCGACGCCGAAGTCCGCGTTTTCATAGGCATACCATGCCACACGAGAAAGAATGATTTGCCTGCTGAACGTTAGTTCTCTCTTCATGTCATCGAACCTAGGCAGGGCAAATTTGTGACGTTTCCAATACAGAGTGAGCAGACTCGTCGACACACTGGCAACAAGGTAGCCGATCACCAGACTCCAATAGCGAAATTTCAGCAATGCGAATATAACTATGGCCAGAATTTGAAGAACCGTACGTGTCGTTTCAATTCCTGCAATCAGCTTGAAACGCAATTCTTTTTGCAGCAGAGCCCGCGGCACAACCTGCGTTGAATTGAAGGCGTATATCAGGCTGGAGACTAACAAAACCATAGTAAGAGGGGGCGCGGAAAAGAAAAGCGCAATGGGCTTCGCCAACGCGCAAGACAAACCGAGCGCCCCCATCCCTATAAGGATCGCGAGCGTATTAAATTCGGCGATTTGCTGGCGCGTAAGATCACGAAACGTAATAATTGCGTCACCGATCCCGGCTTGGCTTACGTACAACGCAAGGTTCAGATACAAGCTGGCCATGCCGATGATCCCGTAGTCATACGGCGTCAGAAGTCGCGCAACTATGATCGTCGATACCCAACTCAGGATCTGCGAGATCCATCTAGCCGCAGCGTTCCACGCCACCGCGCGGGCCAGAGATCTGTCTAGATTTGGAGGTTTAGCTTCGGTCGACATTCAAATCGTGCCTCGTATCCAAATCTAGTCCTGAAAAACACCAGGACCGATCGCTTTGTTGTCAAAACAAGCTAATTCGATGAGCATTCTTTACAGCCAGAAACAGGAGAGGTGGCTATCGCTGTTTCCATGCAGCGCCCACGTGCAGTCCATTCAAAACTTTTTGTGCCGCGAGCTCTTCCTCTAATTTCCTGAAGTGCGGAGGCAAATCGCTCCAAAGCCTGCCAAAAAACGCATAGGATCGCGTGGAAATCAAATCGTAATCCGGCATCCAGCTCATCATTTTATCGACGGAAATTCCCGCCCCGTCAACCACGTGGATATCCGTGATTGAATAGATTTCGGCCACAGTCAACGGGCTTTGGATGATTCCTTTTTCCAGCAGCTCACGATTCGTTTTGTCACAGTAGGACTCGCGCTGCTTTCCAGTCAGCTCCCTGTAAATTCGCCCGAAAACTCTTCTCGGCGCAAAACGCGCGAGGTTGTCCGGAAGTAGTTTTCGGGGCTCTCCCTCTTTCACGCGCCTTAGATACTCTGGATCGGTTAGGTATGCCCCGTTCGGATCTTGCAGGTGGAGATAGATTCCACCGTTGGTCTGAAGGCGTCGAATGCTAGACAGGAAATCGGGCAAATCCGGCACATGGTGCAAGACGGAGCAGGTAACAATCAGAGAATATGTCTTGCCTTTTGGAACAGAATCGACGAGTCCCTCGTTGATAGTCACGGGAATATTCCATCCGCGAGATCTTTCAGCGACTTGCTTCAACATGATTCGGGAGGTGTCTAGCAGGTCGACGCTCTTGATTTTCCTCCCTAGAGGCGTCTTCAGCAGGCAATCCGTGGCGAGCCCCGTGCCGCACCCGATATCGAGCAGGTGCAGCTCTTCGTGACCTTTCGCGGCTTCCCCACAATCATCCGCCAGCCGGTTGAACTCCTGCGGCAAGCTTTGCCACATGTCGGAATGTTCCTGGTCGTAAACCGCGGCTTCAAAGTTGTGAAAGGTTACGTTAACGGCCTCATGGAATTCTTCCAGGCTGCAATGCACTCCGTGCCGGTCCATAATCTTTCGTACGGGCGTCAGTGCTTCATGAGTTGTTCCAGTCGGCATTAGTCGTTCGCGAAGTCTTCAGTGGTAGTATTTGACGTGACGATAAGTTTACCCCATTGTTGAGAAGCCGAAGTTAATTAAATGAGTTCAACAAGCCTGAAAAAGCAATCCAAAAGCCACAGGTACTCGTGGTCAGATCCTGGCCCGGAGGCCGACGAACCTTCCGCATTGGCACCGGTGTTGAGCAGGTCAGGTAAGACTCCGCGTGCGGCCAAAACTGTCGAAAAGTTCGAAAAATGGCGCAGAATATCGCTTTATTTTGCCTTGGGCTTGGTGTTTGTGCGCCTCAGCATGATTCATCAACTGTTGGAGTATTTGCTAGGTACTGATACATATCTTCTCTATTTTGTGGCAATTCCGGTCCTGATTGCGATTCCTACGACGGGCGGTTTCCAGCGTGCGTTTAAATATCAGCCAGCTTGGTATTGGGCCGCGTTTGCGCTGTGGTTGTTGCCAACATCCGCATTCAGTAGCTGGAAGGCTGGTTCACTTAACATTGTCATGGGTTATTATCGAACTGAATTGGTCCTTCTATTTGCGATTGCTGGTCTGGTAACGACGTTCCAGGAATGTCGATGGTTGATGTACACGATCTCCTGGGCTGCGGTCGTTAACATAATTACGGTGCTCCTTTTTCGAAGGATTGATATTCACGGCAGAACCAGCTTAGCGTTTGGGACGGTTGCAAACTCAAATGACTACTCGGGCCATTTGATCTTTGTTCTACCTTTTTTGTTATGGGTTATTCTCGTAACAAGGTTAACGATTGTCCGCATCGTCGGTTTCCTGGTCCTTGTTTTGGCCTTGTATGAAATTCTAGCGGCGGGCTCGAGGGGCGCGATGATCGGTCTTGCCACTGCAATCATTGTCTTTGCACTTACAACGACGCCAAAGGTCCGTCGCATCGTGTTGGTGACCGCACCTGTTTTGGCTATGTTGGTTATTGCACTTCTGCCCCGTAGCGTAAGCCATCGTATCTTCGCGTTTTCCTCAGACGATGCAGACGCTTCGTCCGAAGCGCTCGAATCCTCGCACGATCGAGCACAACTGCTTAGGGATAGCATCGCGACCGTGTTTCGCCACCCGCTGTTCGGTGTCGGTACCGGCCAATTCGCTAATACCGAAGGGCAGCAAACAGCCCAGTCGGGGCAAAGGCTTTGGTACGGAGCGCACAATTCATTTACGCAGGTCGCCAGCGAAAACGGATTCCCCGGATTTATCTTTTACCTTGGCGGTGTTCTTTCTTCTTTGATTCTGTTGAACAAAACCGGTCGGTTTTTGTCCAGAAAATCTGGCGTGAAAGATGCTGCTTCTGCCGTTCTGTGTGTGCGCATTGCGTTGATTAGTTTTTGCGTGACTATATTTTTTCTGAATTTTGGTTATTTCTTCTACCTGCCCGCTTTGGCAGGCATTACGATCGCTATCGCGGCTTCGAGCAAACAGCTGGTGATCGACCTAAAGGCGAAAGAAAGCCGGAGTCCGGTTCGTTCTCCAGTTCAGTCCTGGAGTTGATCCGGACGCTTCACGCAACAAGAGTATTGGATGTTCCGCGCCTAATTTAATACGGGCACGATTCGGAGGCAAAGCAGCATGCTGCAATTCGGGATCCTCACTTCAGAGCAATATGCGCGTGCGACGATGAAGCGTCGCATGGCTGGCTCGGGTGTAGCTTTTACATTGTTGGAGACCAGCGATCCACCTACCCAGGACGAAGTTCAGCGATTCGAGGAAATCAGCTACAGCCTGCGCACTTCGAACGGCACTACCCGAATGACTTTCCGGAACCGGATGCCTGACGTAAATGAAGTGGCTCTGAAACTTATTCGTGGGTCTTATCGGCCCTACGCCGAGCTTATCGTGCAGGATCGCGCCGCGTCAACCTGCCTCACATCCACGGAATGGGCGCGCCAGTTGCTATCCGCCTACCCAAAAACACAATTTGAAGCCTCGGATGCCCTATTGCACCTCCTTCGCATCTCGGTCGCGGGTGGACAGACCTTTATCGTCGAGCCCGGCGGCCAGCCACTTCAGTATATCGCCTCTCCCTTTGCTGTTTGTCTCTGCCCCCGTGAACCTTTGCGCTACCTGCTGAACCATCTCGTCCTGGTGCGTGCCAGAAAAATGTTTCGTTCGCTAGCGCTTCCAAAGAACCTGTCTGTTTCTCAAGGCAACAAAGAGTATCGTATCGGCGAAATTTCTTGTGTCCACCCGGAAGCGGGTGTGCTTAGCAAGAATGATCCCAGATTCACAATTCGGACGCGTTCCGTGTTCGATCGAAGCCCTGGTGTGGATGTAGTTCGAACGATGAATATACTGAATCTTGCCTACTTTCCGACGGAACAACTAATCGACGGGATCCAAGCGGCGTTCCAGAGTGTAAAGCCAGGCGGACTCTGGATTGTCGGCCGAACTCATGAGGAAGATTCAAAGAACCACGTTACCTTCTTCCGGCGAACTGACAAAGGCTGGCAAGTGCTGGAGAGAATTGGCAATGGGTCCGAAATCGAGATGCTAGTCACAGCCGACGGTAATGGCCAGCGGAACGACAATCGATGACCGAATCCCCAGCGACTCCTACCTATTCTTTTCTCCTAATTTGCCAGACTTACTTCCCGGTCCTAGGCGGGTCTGAAATCGAAGCGCAGCGCATATGCAGCGCGCTGGTTCGCCATGGGCACCGCGTAACTGTTGTCTGCGCGGGCGGCGAGCCCATGCCCCCAGTTCAAGATTGGATTGACCCTCAAGGCGTGCCTGTACGCATCTATGCTAGGCGCCCAGACGGAACGCTCAAGAACGTTATCTACGCTCTGCGCGTTGCAGGCATGCTCGTTCGCGAGCGGGAGAACTACCAGTTTGTATATTTCTTAATGCAAGGACTGCATCTGGCTGTTGGGCTGCCAGTAGCGCGACTGCTAAAGAAGCCAATTCTCATGAAAATTGCAGGTAGCGGCGAAGTGCCGCGCATGTCCAAATCCAGAATAGGGCGCCAGGAACTCGCCTGGCTGAAGCGGTGGGCGAAGAAAATTCTAATCCTGAACGAAGGTATGCGGCAGGAGGCCATCGACTATGGCGTTTCGCCCGAGCAGTTACTCTTGATGCCAAATCCCGTAGACACAAATGAGTTTTCACCGGCGTCACGTGAGGAAGAACAGCAGCTACGCGACCGATTCGAGATCCCGCAAACGGCGCCTGTCGTGATGTACTCCGGCCGGCTCGCTCCAGAAAAAGGACTGCCAACGTTGTTGGACGCGTTCGCGCAGGTACGCCGGACGGTCCCCGACGCTATTCTGGTCCTCGTCGGCGATGGTTCTGCGAGGCCAGCACTCGCCGAGCAAGCAAAACAGCTGGGACTGTCGGAGCGGAATGTCCGATTTACGGGACGTGTAAATCCGCAAGATGTGTCTCAATGGCTGAAAATTGCCACATTGTTTACTCTTGTGTCTCCCTCCGAGGGTTTTCCCTGCGCGTTGGAAGAGGCGATGTCCACCGGTCTTGCGAGCGTAGCGACTGATATCCCAGGTAATCGCCAACTCGTCACAAATGGAGTGCACTCTATTTTGACCGCTGTCGGCGACACAAGGAAAATAGCCGACTCCATTGTCCTCTTGCTTCACGACCCTGTCTTGCGCCGGCACTTGTCCCAAGCTGCGCGCGAACACATCCTCGAACACTACTCTACTGAACGCGTTGTCAATCTGTACGAAGATGTGTTCAAGGCAATCATGCTTTCGTAGAATGCCGACGACCATCGCAAGAAGCTTAACTGCCTCCGGCTTTGCCAGACCTGCGATCTTTTCAACTTATAGCCCGCGCCTTAACTAACATTCATACAGTCTTGCTATACTTTCGATGCTCGGCTCTTGTACCAAGGTCTAGCAGCTTGTGAGAATTGGTCATTTAGCTCTAGGATGTTTCGACCATTTCATCGAGGAACCCAGGTTTGTCAAGCGGCTCACATCCCGCGGAAGAGCCAAATATCAGCCTTCCGGTGTCTGGAAGCTCTGGCTCAACACAAAAGTCAATCCGCGTACTGGCTTTTGTGGAAGCTCTTTGGCCGACCATCGGGCCTGCTAAAAATCTCTTGGAGTTTGCGCAGCGCGCGGCGCGCGGCACGCGAACTGCTATGCGAGCGGAAATCGCAGTTGCCACTTTTCATCGTGGTAAAGGACCTATTTCCAACGCCTTCGCAGACAGCTGCGCGGCGGCAGGATTGGAGGTGCACGTAATTCGTGAGCGGTTCTTATATGACGCAGCTATTCTCCCTGCCATCCGCAAGTTGGTAGCTCGCTGCAAACCGGATATCATCCAGACCCATGCAGTGAAATCACATTTCCTGATTCGTCTGACTCAAGTGAATCAAGGTCGTCCGTGGATTGCTTTTCAGCATGGATATACCTGGACAAGCACCAGAACTAAGATTTATAACCGTCTGGACCGCTGGTCATTACCGGCAGCCACGAAAGTTGTAGCGGTATGTCGCCCTTTTGCTGACGCATTGGAAAAGGTTGGTGTTAGGCCCGACCGAATCGTTGTTCAACACAATTCCGTGAAGCCGTTCCAGCCAGCTTCAAACGAGCAAGTTCTGGTGGTTCGTCGGACCCTTCATATAAGCGACGACACGAAAGTGGTCCTTTGCGTCGGCCGGTTGTCTCGCGAGAAAGCTCAAACCGATTTGATCCAAGCAGTCGCTCTCCTCAAGAAAGAGGACAGCCAGTGCAGGATTAGATTCATACTCGCTGGCGAAGGCCCTGATTATCAAATGTTGAAGGACTTGGCAAAGTCTCTTCAGGTGGAAGACTGGGTCATTTTCACCGGCCTCGTTTCCGATCTTCGACCCTATTATAGCTTTGCGGATCTTATGGTCATGCCCTCGCATACCGAGGGCTCGCCGAATGTTCTTCTTGAAGCCATGGCCGCGGGACTTCCGATCGTCGCAACCGCGGTCGGTGGCGTCCCAGAGATTGCGACTGACGGCAAAGAGGCCTTACTAATAGAAAAAGAAAATCCAGCGGCACTTGTCGCGGCCATTAGGCGACTTTTGGCAGATGCAGAACTCAGAGATCGCCTGTCCCAAGCTGCTCGACAGCGCATCCTGGCCTACTCCCCTGAGGCCTACTGTGAATCGGTTCTGTCGTTGTATAACAGCTGCTTGGCTGATAATAACGCCAATGCGGCCAGGTAAACGGGAGAAATCTCGTTGCCCCAAGATCGTGTATTTTCGCATTGATCGTGTCACAACCAGAATTCGAATGCTCAACGTCCGGGGCTGAATCGACATGAGAGTGTCCGTCATAGTTCCGCTCTACAACAAGGAGCGTTGGATAGAGCGCGCGTTGGATTCAATTGCCAAACAAACTTTTGCAGATTTCGAAATCATCATTGTCGATGACGGCTCAACAGATCAAGGACCGCATATCGTAGCTGCTTACAATGACCCTAGATTAAGACTGGTCCACCAGCCAAACGCCGGCCCCGGTTCGGCCCGAAACCGAGGTATTGCAGAAGCTCATGGCGAGATTCTGGCCTTTCTCGACGCGGATGATGAATGGCTTCCAGATTATCTTGAGGGTAGCCTTCGGTTCCTCGATGAACTCGATGAAAACGTGGTGTCGGTTTCGTCCGGTTACATTGAGTATCCGGCTGGTGTTTCCAGAAGACCGATGTGGGAAGCCCGTGGAATCAAGGAAGGACCGTTTCGCCTTACCCGGAGGACAGATCCTATGTTAGCGATCCATGGGCTTGCATACATGTCTCCATGGTCGACTGTCGTGCGTGCAAATGTGCTACGGAAATGGGGCGGCTTCTATGATCGAGATCGATGCCTATTCGCTGAGGACGCTTATCTTTGGCTGAAATTCTTGTTGAACGAAGCGGTGTCGTTTCGACTAACTCCCGCTGTTAATTATCATTGCGAGGCTTCGGAGTTGGCTAAGAACTATCGAGGCGCTCACCCGGTAGAGCCCTTTCTACTCGACCCATCTGGCATTGAAACTGCTTGTCCGGCAGAATTGCGAAGCCTTTTATCGAAGATGCTGGCGATTCGCGCCTTCAAAACAGCCTGCATGTTGGGCTATTGGGGCCAATGGCAAAGAGCTGGATCTTTGGCAAGGGCGTTTTATGCAGCGGAATATTGGAAATTGCCGTTTTGCTTTCCCGCACTTGTCTGCAGCACGCCGTTTGGCACGCTTCTCGGTGCATTTCATCGGGCGATCAGGAGATCTAAGTGGCGTTAAGGGAAGGTTTTTAGCGGCGTCGCAAAGCTAAAGACCTTTGGCGGGTGAATGGAACCATTCCACGACGGCATCAACAATCCGTTGGTACAACTCCTTCTCACCGCCAAGGGATTTTGCCAACCGTTGCCCCGCTGCGGCGGTTCGCTGCCGTAACTCGTCGTCTTCCCAAGCTCGGCGAATCACTTGCGCCAGCTTTTCTGGATTGCTAGCCGGCGCAAACAACATTTCCTCTCCGAAAATATCAGACATGCCCGGTCCCTCGGTTCCAATTACACATTTCCCAGCCAACATGGAATTGAGGGAAGTTCCAATTCCGGATGCCACCATGCTCGTCTTCAGAATAGGCAAAACTACCAGACGAGCATCGCGAATCATTTGCTTCTGGGCGTCGCCCCGCTTATCGTCGTGCAACACCGACACGTTTGCCGGCAATTTGTTCAGCGGACGGGTGAACTGTGATCCATTTTTTCGCAACAAGACAAAATCAGGTTCGGGAATTGCCGCGGGATAACCCAGCTGTTCCATTACGTTGAAGAAGAGATCGAAATCTCGCATCGATTGTCCAAAACACAATATATATTTCCCATTTCCATCCGGGGGAAGTTCTTCGACCAATTTCAGATTAGGCTTGAACGGCACATACGAACTTTTCTCTGCGGTAATTCCATACACCCGTCCATAAGCCGCAACATCACGAAAATAATGGATGTGGTGGTTGAATCTTCGCAACAGCAGCCGTCTGCTGATCATGGCAATCCCGCTTCGCAAGTTGTGCGGTCTTCGCAGCACAAGATCGAGCGAGATAAGGTCAGGCGTTTTCCGAAGCCACAATGCGCTGGCCAGCTTGAAACTCAACTGAGGATCACAATTTACGAGGAAAACAACCCCTGGCTTTCCCGGCTGTCGGAGAAATTCAGGAGCAGAACTCGCGATGATGCTTCTTCCCGTGTGTCCATCCGCAGATGTCCAAGTGACGGGAAAACGATCGATATTCGTTACTATCAGCACTCGATGCTCACTCTTGCCTCGAAACCTGTCTCGCAGGATACTCGGTTCTCCGCATTTGTAGTAATGTTCCGACTGTGAACTCCCCATTTCTGCGTTTCCGGGTCGGTGAATGACCAGACTGCCCTTTTACCGAGCCGTCCCTGTCGCATGCGCTGCAGTTTTCCTGGTTCTCTTGCTGGCGGCATATGATCGGAGGACGGGACAACTTCCGGGCATTCTCGTCAAGGTACTACTCCACCGCATCGCACTGCCACCGCACTTTAAGCTTGAGCTGTACGCCTCTGGAATTCCGAATGCCCGGTCTTTAGCTCTCGGACCCGACGGCATAGTCTTCGTAGGATCGCGCAAGGCCGGAAAGGTCTACGCACTCCTGGACCACGATCATCGAAACAGAGCCGATGAAGTGGTCATCATTGCCCGTCACCTAAATACGCCCAATGGTATTGCTTTTCATGACGGCGCGCTTTTTGTCGCTGAGAACGTGTCCTTCGCTATGACGACATAGAGGCTCGGTTGAACTCGCGGCCGACTCCCGTGATTGTGAATGCGGACTTTCCGAGCGATCGTGACCATGGCTGGAAGTTCATCCGCTTCGGGCCCGATGGCCGGCTCTATGTCCCCGTTGGCGCGCCCTGTAATATTTGCGAGCCCAAGGATTCGCGTTACGCCACGATTATGCGCATGCGGCCTGATGGCTCGAATCTACAGGTGTTTGCGCGAGGCATTCGCAATTCAGTCGGCTTCGATTGTATCCGCGTACCAGCGAACTGTGGTTCACCGATAACGGGCGCGACATGATGGGCGATGAAATTCCACCCGACGAGCTAAATTATGCGCCTCGAAGTGGAATGCACTTCGGTTTTCCTTACTGTCATGGCAAAGATATCTCCGACCCCGAGTTTGGCCACGAACAGCTATGTGTGGAATTCGTTCCTCCGGCTTTGACACTTCCAGCGCATGTGGCCGCGCTTGGAATGCGCTTTTATACAGGAACCATGTTCCCGCCTTCGTACCAGAATCAGATATTCGTTGCGGAACACGGCTCGTGGAATCGTACCAACCGGACCGGTTACCGAATCAGCCTCATCCACTTAAACGAAAACAATGTGGTGAGCTATGAAGTATTCGCCAGCGGCTCGCTGCAAGGCCAATTCTATTGGGGACACCCGTGGATGTTCTGGTGATGCCCGATGGTGCATTGCTGGTATCGGATGATTATGCAGGAGCGGTGTATCGCATTTCCTACCAACGTTAGTTGTAACCGATAAGATAGGTATATTATGGATAGCTGCTCGCAAAAATCTCGCGGGGTACCCCTATGCGACGAAAGTGCACGCGAGTCGCATCTTCAAAATCGGATTTTATGGGTTCCTATGTTGTTGTGAGTGACAGCGGGCACATAGAGTGATTAGGTTCTCCAAAGAATCATCCCCGAGTTTGCTCCGAGCCGACAGATGATGGACCTGCAGATTATTTGTAGCCCCACAACTTTGGCAACGCCAGCCGTCGCGATCCAGCACCTGGTATCTGAGTACTTCGTATCCGGAGGCATCGAGGGCCAGTCGGGGTCGCTTGGGACGCAGCGGATCCATTCTTGAGTCTCCGAAAATCTACGTGCGATCTTCTTGGAGATTTGCTCCTGCCAGAAAGTCCGCACAGATCATCTCGAGGCAGTATCCCCTCGACTTATCGGTTCCCAGCATCAAGCCGGCCGTTTCGAGGGCCTTCTCAACCACCGGCAACTGACTCTTGTAGAGCTTGAAATAGATAATGTCCCACGATTCGGTCTCCTTACCGGTGAGGTGTCGTTCCACTTCGACTTTAAATCCGTCCTTCGGCATCTCTTTGGCTTTGTGCAACCAGGTTGCACAGTCAAACTCTCCTCCATCCCTCCGCGCGACCTTTACAAGTTCGGTTGCCTTGCTCCAGCCCACCTGCTGCAAGTCTAGTTTGGGGATTTTCGTCAGGTTTTCGTGAATCGCCATTAGGTAATAGGCCTTCCGCCTCGAGTCGGCAAAGCGCTTCTCCAAAAATTCATCAAAGGACTTCAGATTTTCCAATTTCCAGTATTGCTTGGCCCGTACCTCGCACAGGTATTCACCCAACTCCACGAACCGCACATCCTTTTCTTGTTCCTTTTTCCGTTCCCACGATAGAATCTCGTCAATTTTGCCAAGGACAAGCATGGCCCGGCGCCGATTGATCTCGGGAGTCAAAATCGGTCCCCTGTTAATCCATAAGTTCGTCAAGCCAGGCAAGGTCGCTCGCTCCCACGGCGCGGATGAGAGTGGAATCAATCAGCCTTTGATCGTCTAGGCAGAGACCGAGGTGAGGACAACTCACGCAGCCGTTTTGTGGAAACCGGATCCCGCTATGCGGGGGAAACTGAACGGTCTCGATCTGATGGATCGTCGATGCAACGAGGCAACCGAATTCCGCTCGTTGCTCCTCCGAGATCGACGTTCTCAGGTACTGAATCTCCGGTTGATGCTTTCTCACGAATACGATCATGGCCACTTCGGAGATCCCGGTAGCCCAGGAGTAGCAGATCAATTGGGGATCGAGCGATAACAAGCCGTTCGGTTCTTCAGAGTAGCGGCTCGTTGTTGTCTTCCAGTCCATGAGACAACGAACGCCGTCAAGGCTTCCAATTGCGTCGATATAGGAAATAAATTGATTCGCATTAGGAAGCTCGCGCACTACTTTGATCTGGAGATTCTCGCTCGGGTGCGGAATCCGGACTCGATCGTCTTGGGCAAACCGTTCCAACAGATGGACACCCTGATGGAGGATCCGGTCCCAGGTCTCTCCGCGTTTAAACTCAAACGCAGCTCCCCCGAACGCGCCCCACTCTCGGTACAGTGTCGCCACAGAATCCTCGCGACGAAAGTACGACTCGAGAGCCCTTTCGAAACAACGCCCAAAGACCATGGACGCACGTGTATCTTTTTCCCGCCAACCATCTAGGTATCGGTGGCGGTAGCTGCGGGGACAGCGGAGGTATTGCGCGATTTGCGTGTAACTAAAGATCACCCCGGCAACTCCTGGTCTCGTCGGTCGCTATTGGCGTTCGACAGGACCTCCCATTCCGCCTCAGAGGCGAAGGAATCAAGATTTTGGTAGGAATGCCCGTTGATGCTGGTAAAGCTCGTGCGGATAACGCCGCGAAGATTGAGAAGAGCTTTTTCGTCGATCTGATCTCGCGTCAGGAGTTCGGCGTCATACCCGAAATCACGAAGAAACCACCCCAGTTTCCAGAGCGCGCGTTCCGTGCAATAGAGGCGGCCCGAGAAGGAGATCGCCTCAAAGGAGACCGGCTCCAGGATGCTGAATCGGAGTGAGAGGTAAGGCTTCTGCGGATGCCAGCGGTATGACGCCCGCTCGACCTTGACCAAAAATAGGCCTTCGAGGTTGCTAACAAGATCGGAATTCCCTGAGTGCAGGCCGGGAAGATGGCGCCTCATGATCTTGCCTCCGCCGGTTGAGAATACGAATTCAGCTTGCAGACCAACGCATCTCTGTTTTGTTTCGCGGTAGCAGCGAGGTGGGAGATGAAGGACTCGACCAGTTCACGGCTGGCGCCGCTCAAGGTCTGCGTACCACAGAAGTCCGCCGCATAAGCTTTTACGAGATTCGCGTCCAAGTTGTACTGGCGGATCAGCAGGCAAAGTTGATCACGGAGCCGCGGCTGGCCGTTGGTCGAACAGCTGGAGGAATGTGAACCGTTCGACGACTGAGTGGGGCCGCCTGATTTCACTGAACTGGAGAATGCTCCCAACTCTTCGACTGAACAGAGACCGATCCCGTACGCTTTGCGGAGCACGCGGTTCACCGCTCGAGTTTCGGCAATCCGCAACTCGGCCCCCTGAACAATGGAAGAGACGTTTGAGGGATCGGCATCGCCGTAACCAACGAAACCTCGAGAGCCTCTGGACCTATAAACGGTGGCTCTAAAGACCCAGCGGCCTAAAGAAGGATCCGAGAGATCTTTCTGCAAATCCGTTTGGATCCCAGCACAACGCTTGCGCTGACTAATCCGCAAAAGGCCAGCGTGTGTTACGTACCAACGGCCGTCCAAGAACTGGAGATCGCCAGCGGCTATCGATAAAGAGTGCCTAACGGTAAGCTCGCGGAGTGTCCGCAGAGCTATGCGGGAGGGCTCGCCCCACAATCGGCGCGCAACGTTTGCATTCGATTGAAAACTAACATCAATTTTTCTCATTAAATTTCCTCCCGAATTCTCGGACGATGTATCCCATCCAGTATTGAAAAGGACCTAGCGCTCGTTTCTCCCATTGCCTTCTGCTCCTCACGGAAGGTAAAAGGAGATGAGGACCTGTCGGTCTAAAGATTATGATGCGATTCCGCGTAGCGCCATATAACTATTTTAGCTGTATACAAATATAATGTCAACCGGACATTTCAAGGCAAAAGGATCCCGTGTCGATTGGACTGCGGTTGGCAGAAGGATAAGAGCACTCCGAGGATTCGAGATGACTCAGAGTGATTTTGCCTCGCGGATTGGTGTTAGCCAGAGCTATTTGTCTGCAGTTGAGCACGGACGCAACGAAGTCGGCGCTGAGGTTTTGCTAGCTATAAGTCGAGAATTCGGCAAGTCAATAGAATGGCTTCTCACGGGCGATCAATAAGAAATGTCCTAATGTCCCTTGACAAATCAAAATTCCAATGTGAAAGTCAGCGCTGATTTTAGGTGCTCGGGGAATCCATGATTCGTGCAACCTGGTTGCACACCTCCAAATAAGAGAATCAGAAAGCAAAACTGGAGCTAGCCCAGTTTAAAAGTTGACCAAACCACAGCTTTTTGTGGTATAAAAAGGGCTCGGGTCAGGCGCAAAGCGCTTGGCCCTTTTTTATTTTGGGAGGAAATTATGCGTGAATCAAGTTCACGGAAAGGAACGACCCTCCAACCGGAGGCTATGCCAGAGATCAAATCAGCAAACAATGGATCGGAAACCTCGACCCGACAGGAAGCGACCGCTCCAAACAGTCGGAAGGCTGATCGCAGTTCGCCAACCGTCAAGGAAGAAGCCTCGGCCAAACGCACCCAAAGAGGCGGAGGCCCAAGGACTGAGTTGGGCAAGC
Source organism: Candidatus Acidiferrales bacterium (assembly GCA_963709705.1). Lineage (GTDB taxonomy): Bacteria > Acidobacteriota > Terriglobia > Acidiferrales > UBA7541 > Acidiferrum. Next base: position 784,763 of record CAVPXU010000005.1, on the reverse strand, counting down.
AGAGGTCGAGGCAGAACGCAGTAAAGGATGGACTCTGCGCTGAGGTTGTTTTGGCGAAGGGTGAATCGCAAGCCGGGTACAATTCCTTGCTGAGGGGCCTGCGGAATAGCTTTAAGCCGGAGGGAGCCTACGAGGAGTTTCTCGTCGAGAAGTTGGTGAAGAACTGTTTGCGCCAGCATCGACGGGATATCGCGGAGGCGGCCGAGATTCGAAGGGCAACCGAGCTTTTCGAAGAAGACAGGAAACGTCGCGAGGAGGTTGAGGCCGCTAGGTTTCAACATTTCAAGACAACACCAGGTGGCTTGATTCAGGAGATCTCACATCCCAAGGTCTTGGAGATATGCTTACAGAAGCTGAAACAGCTGAGGCTCAGAATCGACAAGACAGGTATTGATCCGAAGTTAGACAAACCCATCCTAGCGAGAATATACGGTGATTATGGAGCGGTCGTTTCTGAAAGTTCACTCTTCCATGACTATCAAGAGCTTTGCTGCTGGTATCAGTCCAATGATGGCGGCGGTGAGCACGAAGATACCGAGAGGACCGAGCAGATCGAGGTATGTAAGTTAATCTTTCATCGGCGACTGAACGACGAGATACATCGACTCACTCGCTACAAAGCTAAATTGGCCCGTAGCGAATCGAAGAAGATGGAAATCGAACAGCTCTGCGGGCTGGTTCCATACACGCCAAAGTCTGAGCTATTACTCCGGTACGGAACTAGCGTGGATCGAGCGTTCGACCAAACCCTGAACCAACTTGAACGAGCCCAACGCATCCGCAAGGGGATGCCTGTACCACCGACGCTGAATGTAAAGCTGTCCAATTGACTTAATTCCGGTGATGGCGGGTCATGCTCCTGGAAAAGGAATTTCGAAAAATCCGTCGCAAAGGGAATGTCGATCTACTGCAGTCTGGCGACCGAAGCGAGGGAAAACCATGAGCCACAAGTCAGCGAAGCCAAGCGCCATGAAGTTGAAGCCCCGGCAGATCAAATTCGCTGAGTATATTATGGGGGGTGTATCTCTCAGGGATGCTGCCCTGATCGCGGGTTATTCCGAGGGTGATCTCAGGCAGCTAGACCAGTGTGATGGCAAGCCTACTCCGTCAGCAAGCTCAGATCGAATGAATAACTATGGCATGAACGTAGAAGATTTCATCAGGTATCGCCTAATTCCCAGACTCAGTGCTACGAAGAAAATGTTTGTCCGATATAAAGGAGAGATCACTCAGGTAATGGAAGTGCCTGACGGTAAGACCCGACTGAGCGCGGTTGATGACGCCCTGCGGCTGCTAGGTGCCTATCCACCGAAAGCTCGAAAGGCGCGTAAGCTTAAGGAGGGAGACCGGGTTCAGCGCATCATAGCGGACCCACCACCCCTGGCAGGTGCCCAAGTTCCCAATGTGGCCGCCCCCCAAATCCCCAAGCAGCAGGAAGTCCAACCTCCAGATAACACCCACATCGCTCGCGATCCCAGGCCGCCGGACGGAGTCGACGCGTTGGAGTATTTTGCACGAAACAAGAAATCCGGAAAGCAATAATTGAGAACGGACTCAGTAGCCGACGTCCCTCCAGCGAAATAGTAACACATCATTAAGTAATTATATAATTACCATAAAATGGTTTAGTGCAAAGGGCGTCATGCGCGACCAGATCCATCCCACGAGACACGAAAATTGCAAAACGAACTCGGCCAAACTCTTAAGATTCAGTTACTTCGCATTTCCATCCCTCCCGAGATAAGGGGGTTTAAGAGCTTACAGAAGGGAAGTTGCTTTGTTATAGTTTTACTGGAGTTTTGCTGGTGGCCCACAGAATTGAATTTCTATGACCGAAGCGACGAATCGTCCAAACCGACCGAGTGCTCCCAAGGCGCTTATCACTGGCATCACAGGACAGGATGGATCTTTTCTTGCTGAATTCCTGTTGAACCGGGGTTATGAAGTTCACGGGATCGTTCGGCGCGCTTCCACGTTTACAACGGAGCGGTTGGACCACATCTACGTTGACCCGCACGGAAAAGGTGTGCGGCTATTTTTGCATTACGGGGATATTACGGACGGTGCTGGACTGCACCGCATTCTCGCAGAAGTAGCGCCGGACGAGATTTATAATCTTGCCGCCCAATCTCACGTGCGCGTGAGTTTTGATCAGGCGGAATACACCGCTGACGCGGTCGCGACCGGCACCTTACGACTGCTGGAGGCGATGCGCGAGTTCGCTCTCACAAAAAGAAACGTGCGCCTCTACCAGGCCGGTTCCTCGGAGATGTTTGGGGCCGCGCCGCCTCCACAGCATGAAAATACACCGTTTTACCCGCGCAGTCCGTACGCCGTAAGTAAGGTTGCGGCACATTGGTATGCCACAAACTACCGCGAAGCGTACGGCCTGCACGTAACGAACGGCATATTGTTCAACCACGAATCCCCACGAAGAGGAGAAACATTCGTTACGCGCAAGATCACGCGGGCACTGACCCGTATCAAGCTGGGCTTGCAGAATAAACTGTATCTTGGCAACTTGGAGGCCAAGCGCGACTGGGGTTACGCCGGAGACTATGTCGAGGCAATGTGGTTGATGCTTCAACAGTCGGATGCGGATGACTATATCGTTGCAACCGGGGAATCGCACTCCGTGCAGGAATTCTTGGATTTGGCGGCATCCTGCTGCGACGTCGATTGGAAAAAGTTTGTGGAGAAAGATCCTCGCTACCTTCGCCCGACGGAGGTCAATTTTTTATGTGGCGACGCAAGCAAGGCCCGCAAGAAACTTGGGTGGACCCCGAAGGTAACTTTTCCCGAGCTCGTCAAGATGATGGTAGAACACGATCTTGAGCTGGCAGAACAAGAAAGAACCCTCGCAAGGGCGGGACACCAAGTTGTGCAGCGTGGCTCGTCGCAACGATAAACGTCATGAACAAAAACAGCCGAATTTACTTAGCTGGCCATAAGGGCCTCGTCGGTTCGGCGATACATCGCAAACTCGATTCCGCGGGTTACAACAATCTGATAGTGCGAAATCGCTCGGAGCTGGATTTATCCAACCAGGCCGGCGTGGAACGGTTTTTTGCCTCTAAGCGGCCCGAATACGTTTTTCTCGCAGCCGCCAAAGTGGGGGGAATTCTCGCCAACGCAAATCAGCCCGCCGAATTTCTCCGCGAAAACCTTTTGATCCAAACCAACGTGATCGATTCAGCGTATCGTCACGGAGTGCAGAAATTGCAGTTCCTTGGCTCCTCATGCATCTATCCCAAGCTTGCTCCTCAGCCGATCCACGAAGACGCGCTGCTTACCGGGAGCCTTGAACCAACAAACGAAGCCTATGCCGTGGCGAAAATCGCGGGGTTGAAAATGGCCCAGGCATACCGGCGGCAATATGGTTTTCATGCGATCTGCTTAATGCCAACGAACCTCTACGGTCCAGGGGACAACTTCGATCCAGCCTCTTCCCATGTGCTTCCGGCGCTAATCAACAAATTTCATGATGCAGTGAAACGCGAAGCGCAGGAAGTGACGATCTGGGGCACCGGGACGCCCCGCAGGGAATTTCTGCACGTGGATGATCTCGCTGACGCTGCGCTCTTCCTGATGCTCAACTATGACGACGAGCCAATCGTCAATGTTGGTGTGGGAAAAGACATTTCGATTCGAGAGTTAGCTGAATTAGTGGGCGAAGTGACCGGCTATCGCGGCCGCCTTATCTTCGACACGTCCAAACCCGACGGCACACCTCGCAAATTGCTGAATGTTTCTCGTCTAACGGACCTAGGCTGGCAAGCGAGCATTCCCCTGCGGGAAGGCCTCGAGCAAACATATCGCTGGTATGTCTCCGCTGGTCATCCCCAGTAAGATAGTGTCCTGGAACACATCATCGGAGTTGCGTATGAAAGACTGTCGTCAATTTTATATCAATGGGAAATGGGTCAATCCCGTCAAGGCGCGAGATTTTGAGGTCATCGAACCGGCCACGGAACAGCCCATTGCGAAGATTTCTCTGGGATCCTCTACTGATGTCGATGATGCCGTTGCCGCTGCGAAAAAAGCTTTTGCATTTTATTCCGAATCGACCGTGGCCGAGCGATTGGCGCTGCTTGAAAAAATCATCGAGATCTACCGCGCAAAAATGGAGGAGATGGCGGAAACCATTTCGATCGAAATGGGCGCTCCACAGTGGCTGGCTAAAGCGGCACAAGCGCCCGCAGGCCTGGCGCATTTGCTGGAAATCGTAAGAGTTCTGAAAACGTTTCAGTTTGAAGAACACAAGGGCGCGACCTTAATGCGCAAAGAGCCCATCGGTGTCTGCGGCCTAATCACTCCGTGGAATTGGCCGATGAACCAAGTCGTTTGCAAAGTGGCACCCGCGCTCGCCGCTGGCTGCACTATGGTGCTCAAGCCCAGTGAAATCGCTCCGCTCTCCGCGTATCTTTTCGCGAAAATTCTCGACGAAGCAGGCGTGCCCCCGGGTGTCTTTAACCTGGTGAACGGCGAGGGCGCCACCGTCGGCACCGCGCTTTCTTCGCATCCTGATATCGATATGGTTTCTTTTACTGGATCGACGCGAGCCGGCGTCGCCGTTGCAGTGGCAGCGGCTCCGACCGTAAAGCGCGTAACGCAAGAGCTCGGCGGAAAATCCGCCAACATTATTCTGGACGACGCCGACCTCGTCAGCGCCGTCAAGGACGGAGTGCAGACCTGCTTCCGCAACAGCGGCCAGTCGTGCGATGCGCCCACCCGCATGCTCGTTCCGCGCGCAAAAATGGACGCGGCCGCCGCTGCGGCGAAAGAAGCGGCAGACGCCACCATAGTCGCAGACGCGTCAGCAAAAGGAAGCATCGGCCCGCTGATCAGCCAGGCACAGTTCGACAAAGTGCAGAAACTCATTCTGAAAGGCATCGAAGAAGGCGCAAAGTTGGTCGCCGGTGGTCTCGGTCGGCCGGATGGAGTCGATCGCGGCTATTTCGTCAAGCCCACGATCTTCTCCAACGTTCGGAATGACATGACCATCGCTCGCGAAGAAATTTTCGGACCGGTGCTCTGCATAATTCCTTATCTAGATGAAGAAGACGCCGTCCGCATCGCCAATGACACCCCTTATGGTCTCTCGGGTTACGTCACGTCGGGAGATCTCGACCATGCGCGCGAGGTGGGCAAGCGGCTTCGTTCCGGCAACGTTCGCTTAAATGGCGCGCGCATCGATTTCGCCGGCTGTTTTGGCGGCTACAAGCAATCTGGAAATGGACGAGAGTGGGGCGAATCGGGCCTGGAAGAATTTCTGGAGCTGAAAGCAATCTTCGGCTACGCCCCGCCACCCGCCTAAATTTCTGCGAAGGCCAAATTTTAGCAGCTCAGGTCAGATGAAATAATGCGCTCAGAAACTTCTTCACGTCCGCATGAGCTTTTTGGTAGGCCCCCTCATTCGAACCGACCGAAGCGCCGCGCGTCACGCATGCGTCTTGATTCGTGAAAGGCTTGCCGGTGTCGAGATTGATGATCTGCGCGTCCTTCTCGGCCAGCCGGCAATGGCTGGAAATTTCTGCGTCGCCAAACGTGAATAACGGCGGATACGTCGTCGAGTCAAACGCATGGCGAGCCCCAGGGTAGGTCGTCAACGAAACATCTTTGCCCGCAGCTTGCAGGCGAGCTACGTATCGCCGGACAGGCTCGACAGGAACCCAATCGTCGGCCTCGCCATGGAAAATGCGAATGGGCCGGTCCGCAACATCTTCATCTTGGGAAAAAGTGATGTCACACCGTGGATAGAACGGAAGGTAGGCCGCGAATTCAGCACCAGGAGGCGCGAAATAAGCCTGAAAGCGTTTCATACTGGCGTATAAGGTCGCGAATCCACCTCTGGAAAAGCCCATCAGTGCAATTCGATTTGCATCAAAGCTCGGTTGTTTCGTCAGGAATTCCAGCGCGCGGTACGCGTCAAAAATCATCGCCAGGCTGCCGAGCCGGGACTGGTCCGGAATCGTTGAACGGATGCCACGACCCGAAAAGCAATCGAGGATAAACGCGGCCACACCGAGGCGGTTTAGTTCCACCGCCCAACGATCGACATTTCCGCTAACTCCGCCGGAGCCATGCACAAGCACCACAACAGGGAATGGCCCATCGCCAACGGGCTGCCGCAACTCCCCGGCAATCACTGCCGCAGGCCCGTTTTTATTTCCAGACAAAAACTGGTGATCGGAAAGTGTCTGCGTGGAGATCGGATAAATTTCGATGCGCCCAGTGCACTTGGATGGTATGAGGGTCATGACCGCGTTTCAAGCAAGATGCTTCTTCAACCAATCCAACGCCTGCTGCGCACTCTCGTTTGGCGGGAACACAGGATAGAACACCTCTTCGACCTTTCCATCGCGAAGGATTAAAGTCAGCCGCTTTAGCAACCTCATTCCGTCCACGTCAAACGTCGGCAGCCGCAGCGCGTCGCAGAATTTGTACTCCGCGTCGCTCAGCACCTCAAACGGCACTTTCAATCTTCGCACCATCTCCGTTTGATACTCAGTCGTCTGCGTGCTCAGCCCGAATACCTTCGTCTTCAATGTTGAAAACTCGCCAAAACGGTCGCGGAATCCACACGTTTGCGGCGTGCACCCGCGCGCCCCGGGAATCAGGTCCCAGCCCTCTGGAAGCGCTTTCCCCGGCACTCCTGTCATCGGATAACAATACACCACCGTGCGAACACCACCGGCGTCGCTTAGGTCAACGAGCCCGCCCGATGTGGAGCTCAATAAAATATTCGGCACGCGCATCCCTCGCAGATGCCGGGCAGCTCCATCATCCACCGGCGCCGGCAGATTAGAGGGCAGTGGAAAGTCCTGCTGTTCGGGCATCGCATCCTCCATTGCAACCGGCTTTGCGCATTTATCGTCTCAAAAAACCGACGAGTTCAGAAAGGTTTAGCGTTCAGGCGGCCCGACTCGTGGCTAGCAGCATGCAGAATATTTATCGACAGTTGCTCACAGCGTCCAGTTGGAACTCTTTATGCAGCACGCCAAGCGTTCTCTCCATATCCTCTGCCGCTACGACAAACGACAGGTTGCAGTCCGACGCGCCCTGCGAGCTCGCAATCACTTGGAGCTTCTCCCGGCACAGCACCGCGAATGCCTGCTCAGCAATCCCCGGCAAATCGCGCAGGTGCTGACCCACCACGGTGACCAGCGCCACGCCATTCTTCACCCCGATTTCGCGAATGTACCGGCGATCCGCGTCCGACCCAAATTCTGTCTGCAGCGCTTCCATCGTCCGTTCCGCAAGTGGTGACCGAACTACGAAGCCCAGTTCGCAGGTAGAACGCGTCTGCGCTGTCATCAGGATGTCCGTTCGCGCTGCAGCCACGGCCGCGAACGCCCGGTGCGTCACGCTCGAAGACTCTTCCATCCCGGAAACAGTCACAGCAATCATCTGGATATCGCTCATTGCAGCCAGCGCTTTCACGCTAACGTCGCTGTGAGGGCCATGCAAAGTAATTTTCGTTCCCGCGTGCTCTGGCGCAAACGTGTTGCGGATCCAGACAGGGATACCTCGTTGGATCACAGGTTGCAGCGTTTTCGGATGCAGCACTTTCGCGCCGAAGTAGGCAAGCGCGGCTGCATGCTGATAAGAAATCTGCGGAATCGTGGAGGCTTCCGGCACCAAACGGGGATCGGAAGTAAGAAAACCGTTCACGTCCGTCCAGATGATCACTTCCTGTGCATCCAGAACGGCGCCCAGAATGGACGCGGAGTAATCCGAACCACCGCGGCCCAGGGTTGTAAGCGCCCCCTCTGCGGTTGCGCCCAGGAAACCCGTCACCACAGGCACGATCTCTTTTTGCAGTAACGGCCGCAGTCGCGTCTCGCAGCGCCCGCGCGTCAACTCGAAAGACGGATTCGCCGCTCCGTGGTGGGAATCGGTTACCAAGCATTCCCGCGCATCGACCGCCTCGCTTTTCGGGCCAAATTCCGTCAGCGCCGTCGCAACCAGCGGCGCGCTTAGCCTTTCACCGAGGCTGGAAATCAAATCGCGCGCGGCCGCCGTCAAGTTGCGCGTCAACAAAATTTCCTGGCAAATGCGAGCGCCTTCAACGAAACATTCCTTCAATTGTTTATTGAGCCGCCCGCGCTTTGCAGCGGAGGCAACCAGCGCATTCGCCGCCGACCGGTGTCTTTCTTTCAAGCTCTTAAAGATTCGGCCGACCGCCTCGGAATCTCCGGCCGCGGCGCACATGGCCGCTTCCAGCAGAAGATCAGTTACGCCCGCCATCGCGGAGACAACCACCAGCACCCTGTAATCGCCCAACGATCCCCGGATAATTTCGATTGTTTTTTCTATGCAGCGGGCATCGCCCACCGATGTGCCACCGAACTTCATTACACGAAGCGGCTTGTTGGACCCGAAAGTGTTTCGCGCTCGCACCGCATGCCGCTGGGAAGTGCGGCGGGGCGGCAACACCAAGGTCACCGAACGCGAAGGAAAATCAGCCTCAGCCGAAAGGGAAACGCCCGCCGCCCTATGCTCCCCGGATACCGCTACATTTGCGGCAGAAGCGTCTGCCGCCAGGGCTTGCGACCTTTCATGCGGCGCATCGGAGACGACAACGTTTTGGGGCTTTAGACTCAATCCTCAGCATTCCTTCTCTGGTTAAACGACCCGGTGGGGAACGGTACAACGACACACTTACGCAACGGGGCCAGAGCCCGTAGGCTCTAGTCTAGGCAACCGAAGGCCCAAACTGGCCGTCCAGGTGCCCCCGATTCAGTCTGTATCTATTGATAATAAAAGAGTTGTTTGTGTTAACGAACTGTCTTGCAGGAGAGCCTCGCGGGGAGTGAAAACTCCTGCCATTTTTGGACAATTCAAGCCAGTCTTAGTACAACCCGGAACTTCTGGAGCAGGGAGATTCCCGAACGGAAGATTAGGCCAGCGGCTATCAGCGTTCGCAACCCACTACGTCGTAGTTCCGGTATCGTGTTTGGATTATAATCGGCGCGCGTGGGGTAGTATGGCGAAGGTTAGCAAGCGACTCCAAAACATTTTCTTGAAGTTGCTGAATTTCCCGCCAGAGTTGCTTTATAGGGCGGAATTGGAAGCGAGAGCTCAGAACATCAGTTTTGATGCCCTGATTCGCGCAGCAGTGGACAAACATCTAAGGGACTTGACGGTTGCCCGCGAACAGCAGGAATTCGGAGACCGAGCGCGTATGACTTTGAGAGCGCACTTCGCCGAAGATCGAAACGAATTCCTCACCGAAGACGATATCCGTGTTATCGGCCGCTGACTAACGCCGAATCCCGCAACCAGGGAAATAGTTGGTGGAGGCGGGGGGAGTCGAACCCCCGTCCGAAAAGCGCTACGCCACGGAGCCTACATGCTTATCTCAGTTCGTTTGGTTCGCCAGCCGCGCTTGGAACGAGCAAGAAACGCCGCCGGCTAGTCCGATGGTTCTCGCCCAAGCCTTACGGACCGAAAGGCTTGGGCCAGCTCACTGTATGACGCTTCTTGCCGGGCCCATGAGCAAAGCCCGGGGAAGCGTGTGCTTAATTAATTAAGCAGCAAGTGCCAAGTTGTTGTTGGCAGTTCTAGTTTCCGACCAGTTACGGGCGGTTGGCCCCCGGCATGCCTCCGAGACGCGACAGCTTCCGTCGAAACCGTGTCGCCCCCTGAAGCTTGTATTTTAACACGCCCCCAGCCCTCGAGCGTTATCGTCGGTCCCTTATCACAAATCCCTTTCTCAACTGACGTTTTCAACCCAGCAGCAGTTCCCAACGAGTTTGGTCGGCATACAATCTTGTTATGCCTATTTCCATCGAACGCACGACCGCCACCGACCTCGACACGGTTCTTCTTCTGATGAGCCACATGCAGGCTGATGATCCCTGGTCCGAACCTTTTGACTTGACCATGGTCCGCAGGAATCTCGCCGAGCTTCTCGATAATTCCCTATATGGCCTCGTTTATCTGGTTCGCGACCAGCAAGCCGCTATCGGTTACCTGGTTGTCTGTTTCGACTTCAGCCTGGAATATCGGGGCAAAGGCGCTTGGATCGATGAGCTTTTCGTCGAGTCGTCACACCGGGGGCAGGGAATTGGCACACAGCTTCTCGATCTAGCTGAAAGCGCCTCGCGCGAAAGCGGCGCCGAATTTCTTCACCTGGAAGTAACCCACGGCAATCGCGCCAACGAACTCTACCGCCGCCGCGGCTTCGTCGACCACAACCGCTATCTCATGACCAAGCCGCTGAATCCCTAGCGCATAATCTGGCAACGGCAGAACTAGCTGCAAACTCGCAAACTATTTCGCTTCAACTGGAAATTGGGCAAACGTATCGCGAGCGCGTTCGAATCCCAAAGGCTTCACGTGCACCGAACCTTGAAAGGGCCGGGCGATGTCCCCAATCGCTACCAGCGTTAAGGAGACAAGCAAGGTCAACAAGAACACCTGCACCAGGTGCAGCCTGAAGTTGTCAGTGCCAAATAAAGACGCCGAGAAAATCGTGATCCCGCCTCCCAGGATCATCACCAACCACAGAATCCCTGGCAGTTTCGATTCGCTCTCCAGTTGCCGCAGACGCCGGTATTGTGTCATTCGAGAAATTTCCGTCAACGTAAGGTTCATGCTCGTTTCTTCCGCAAAGGTCACCGGCTTCGCCTGCACCACTGTAGCCCACAATTTTTCAAGAATTACATGGCCTGCCACGCTTATCTCCCCTCGATGCATCGCCGGCCATTCCTGATCGACGACCACGTCTGCATAGTCGCGTGCCAGTCGATGGACCTGTTCCTGCTGCGCTACGGGCAGCCCATCCGCCAACCGGAACACATTCACCAGGCAGTTCGCCTCGTTGTCCGCATTGATTTCGGCCGCCTGGAACGTAGTCCACACCGCGTACAACATGAATCCCATGATCACCGCATAGGTCGTGCCCAGCACACTGACTTGCCAGCCGATGATGTCGTTGTGGAGGCGCCGGTTCGCAGCAGGCCAAACCCGCTGAAGGATCCACGCGAAAATTAGCGACAGCAAAATGCAGGTAACAATAATTACGACGTCCTGGGTTATAGTAAGCATGACCGCCTCATCCTATCGTGTTTGCACTTTGCACGGAATCCATCGCAAACTGGGCTCAACTAGCTACTCTTAGGGCAATTTGCGGCCTCCCGGGGGACCCTCTGAGCACGGATTGGGCACAGCACCACCCGCAGACCGTTGACGCCCCATCCCCCACCCCCCAAAATGGCAAAACAGGGGAAATTGCGGCAAAAGACCCCTAAAACAGGTATGCCACCAGAACCGAACGCAGTTGAACAAGCGGTTGCCCGAGCGCTTCGAGACAATCTTGAAGGTATCCAGCGCTCCGGCGTCGAACTGCAGCAGGCCATCAATGACGTCATCGCGGCTTGCTCCAGCAGCAGGCCCACGAACGCCCTGCCCCCGCTGTTGCGCGCACAGACTTTTGCCGCGTCGCTGTCCGCGGCGCTCGATGTCCTTTCCCGCTTCGTTGCTTTGTCTCTGCAGCCCGGCCCGCGTAGCCCGCTCGAAGAGAAGATCACCCAGGCCATCGGCCTCCAGGCGCCCGAAGCCCCTGCCGCTCCGGTCCGGCCCGTTCCCCAAGCGCCCGCGCTGCAGGCAGCCGCTTCCACTCCTGCGCCATCAGTACCTGTGGAGCCCGAGGTCCAGGACTTTTCGCCCACGGAGTCGCCGAAGATTCCGGTAGAATTGGAACAAGCGGAAATCTCCGTTGCCGCCGACGCCGAATTTGACATCAACCGGTTAACTCCTGAAGAACAGGAGCTTCACCGTCGTGCAAATCGCGTGGCCAAAGTTTCGATGCAGGATATTAAAATGTTACGGCCGGAGCAGGTCAAGCTTGGCCGCGAACAGAAAGATATCTGCACCAGATTGAAAGACGACATTGAGAAGGCTCACAGAGAATACGACCGCAGATTTAAACCCATCATGGACCACCCAGTGGATTACTTCTATCGCTGGGCGGTGGAAATTCTCGCCGACGGAGATGCTGCTGCGCTCGGCGATTATCCCTACGCCGCGGCAGGAAAATCGCGCTAGCTCGCACAATATTTTTTCTCGCGCGCTGACCTTCCTCGTTTGCGCCGCGCTGCTGTCTCTGGCCGCCTCGACGGTTAACGCGCAGACTTCCACGCATAAGAAAAAGACGACGCGCCCGCACTCGCCCGCGTGCCAGACCGGATGCAAACCGGATACGTCCGCGCCCGCTCTGGATTCCTCGACGCCTGAGGACGCCGCTGCTCAACAGGAATTGGCGCCGCTCGCGCGCAATCTTCATCACGGCGCTACCGCCGACTACGACAAGCTCGCCGCCTTCGCGAATAAACATGCCGCCAGCGTTTGGGGGCAGCGCGCTGCTCTCGCGCTGGGCTATGACGATTATTCGAAGGCGCGCTTCCCGCAAGCGCTCGCCTGGTTTGAAAAGGCCAAGGCCGATCCCCTGCTGCGCGAGTACACGCTCTTCTGGACCGCGCAAACCGATCGTGCCCTGCGCAAGAATGGCGAAGCCGCGCAGGAATTCGCAGCTTTGCTGCAGGATTATCCTGGCACAGTCATAAAGGAACAGGTGCTCGAAGCCTACGTTCCCACGACTGTCGATATTGGCCGCCCGCAGGAAGGGCTGGAAGCTCTCGCCGCGTATCCTGCCGCTTCTTCGAAGCCGGCGCTGATTCTTGATCGCGCGCGCGCGCACGAATCCGCTCGCAAGTTGTCGGATGCCGTTAAGGATTACCAGACTCTTTACTACAAGTTTCCTCTGTCCGACGAATCCAAGGATGCCGCGCTCGCGCTTCCGCGCCTCAACAAACAACTCGGCAAGGAATTCCCGTACGCCGCAGCTGATCTTCAGGACGGCCGCGCTGAAATTTTTTACGATGCCCACAAATGGAAAGAAGCGCGCGTGGAATACGAAAAGCTCGCGGCCATGCTCAAGGATCCCGCCAATCCCACGCGCCAGCGCGCCCTTGTACGCGCCGCCGAAAGCCGCCAGCATCCGAAAGCCGCGCCTTATCTCCTCGCAAATTTGAAGACCAGTGATTCCGAGGCCGATGCCGAGCGCCTCTTTCACCTTTCCCAGGCCTACCGTTCCGAGAAAAAAGAAACGGAGATGCTCACAAACATCGAAAAGGTGGCCGAAAAATATCCGCAGAGCCATTGGACCGAGGAATCGCTGATGGCCGCGGGCAATTATTATTGGGTGCTTCTCGATCGCACCAAAGCTGCGCATTATTACGAGCGCGTCCTCGAGAATTTCCCGAGCGGCAAGAACGCCTACAACGCCGAGTGGCGCATCGCCTGGGTTGCGTATCTCGACCGCCAGCCGTACGCCGACGACAAGATGAGTGTTTTCCTCCGCAAATATCCCGTGTCCGGCGGCGCCGTGAATGCTCTGTACTGGCTGGGCCGCAATGCCGAGCGCAGCGGCAATCCCGCGCACGCTCGCGCCTATTTCGAAAAAACTGTCGATCGTTTTCCCACAAGCTATTTTGCCGACGCGGCTCAGGTTCATCTGGACAAACTCGGGCCGGGCACCGAAGAAGCTCCCGATTTCCTGGCGCAGCTTCCGCCGGCCCCGCCACTGCACCCATTCGACGAGCCTATCGCCCCCAACGTGCTCGATCGCTGGAATCGCGCGCAAGCTTTACGCACCATCGCCTTTGATGCTTCCGCCGAACTCGAACTCAAATCCGCCTACGCCGCTACGGCCTCTCCGCGTTTCCTGGTGGAGGCCGCGCAAGCCGCGTTCGATCAGGGCCACTTCGCGGCGGGCATGAACTATGGCCGCCAGGCCGTCTCCAGCTTTGACTCGCGCAAGTTTGCCGAAGTCCCGCCAAATGTCTGGAAAGTGCTCTTCCCGCTGCCCTACGAATCTCAACTCCGCCGTGAAGCCGAGCGCAACGACTTTGATCCCATGTTCGCCGCGGGTCTGATTCGCCAGGAATCTACTTTCCAATCCGACGTCGTCTCTCATGCCAACGCCATCGGCCTGATGCAGATTTTGCCGAAGGAAGGCCGTCGCCTCGCTCGCGAGCGCAAAGTCCGCTACACGAAAGCCACTCTTTTCGATCCCAACATCAACATCGAACTGGGCATGCTTTACATTTCCGAACTCACGCGTAGCACCGGCGCGCCGGAATATGCCGCCGCTGCCTACAACGCAGGCGAGGATCGCCTCACGCTCTGGAGAGCCGAACGCACCTACGATGAAATTCCCGAATTCGTGGAATCCATCCCCTTCAGCGAAACCCGAGAATACGTCCAGATCGTTCTTCGCAACGCCGACATGTACCGCAAACTCTACGGCCCAACCAACAAAAACACGGTCTCTGCCGCCATCCAATCCGGCGCCCACCCCAGCCGCTAAACGTTTTTGTTCGTTTTTCATGTAGTGCTGGCTTTCCTGCCAGGGCTCTTGGGGTTCCGCAATGCTCGCCTGACCCAAGAAACTTGGTTGCGACGCCACAACGATGGTAACTTTCGCGCTCACCCATACGTCTCTCAACTTGAGAGCGTTCGCGCGACACCTCTGCCGCGGCCCGTTCGCGTCACACTGGGCGCATCCATTGCCGTGCGCCAGGAGCGTGCCTATGCCTATCCGGTTCCACGCGGTGATTCTGATTTTGGCATTAGCCGGTCTGGGCTCCCCCCGCTCGTCGTTTGCACAGGATAAAAGTTCCAAGGGAAGCGGTTTCCAAAGCCAGGTGGACTTGGTCTCCGTCTACTTCACCGTGCGCGACGACAAGAAACGCTTGGTCAGCGATCTGGCGCAAGACAGTTTCAACGTCACGGAAGACGGCCAACCGCAAACCATCAAATTCTTTGCCCACCACAGTGACGTGGTCCTCAACGTAGGCGTGCTCCTGGACACCGGCACAAGAATGTCCTGGATTCTCGGCGAAGAGGCGCAGGCCTCCGCGTTGTTCCTCAAACATGTGGTGCGGCCCACGGACCTCGGTTTCGTTGTCAGCTACGCTTCGCGAGTAGAAGCCGTGCAGTTGCCTACCTCGGACATCGGGCTACTCAGGGAGGCAACCGCAAGCATTGGCAGCGGGCGAGCGGCGATTGGATTGGGAGATGAAGGCGCTGATTCTGGACCGACAATCCCCGGCGGCGGAACGGTCGGCATCAATGGGCGGCGCGTTAATGACAATCGCGAAGCCCACCTCTACGATGCCATCCGCGTTTCCACGCACCGTTACCTTCAGGGCGAGGTGGGACGCAAAGCCGTGGTAATTGTCGCCCTGTCCGGCGACGCCCACAGCGAATCCACAATGGCAGACGCACTAGAAGCCCTGCTGCAAAACGATGTGATCGCTTACGTTCTGCAGATTTACGATGGCTCAAAGCACGACAATTGCGACGTGCTGCACATTTTTGGCAAGGACAGCCACGGTGAACCGCTGCTCAAGAAACTTGCCGAAGCCACCGGCGGGCGCATGCTGGAGGTTCGTGGCATCGATAAGCTCGAAGCCGCGCTCGACGAGATCTCGGACGAACTCCACCACCAGTACAGCCTGGGATATTATCCCGAAAACAAGCATTGGGACGGAAAGTTTCGCACCATCCAGATTTCAGCCGGAGAAAAATCCTACAGGGTCTACGCCCGCAAAGGCTATTACGCTAACCCGCCGGCAACGAAAGAGGCGGAAAGCCACTAACTAATAGGCGGCCCAGTGGACAAAAGGGGCTGTCGATCTTTACGTGTCATGTCCCCCAAAAATGAATTTGAGGCGCCGCACCTCAGATTTGTCGGGGCGGACTCTGCAAACTAACGCCTCGAAATCTCTGCAGGAAAGAGTTCTGCACATTTCCGGCGTGAGCGTTGCCGTTATTTTCCCGAGTTGTGCACAAATAGTGCGCTTCTAATTGCCTGTTTCTAGACGGCAAAATATCTGCTTGATTTTCTGTACGTTCCAAAATTGATACCGCACAAATGGTTTGGCATCCGCCTTGCATCCGAAGCTGGTAACTCTGTTCTTTGGCGGGGGTTAAACCCAGCAATTTGTCGCTCTGCTGCGCCTTCTACGCGGCTGGGTGCGGGTCTGTGTGCTAAGGATCTCCGCCAAGGCAAACGAAAGAAAGGATTCACCGATCTATGCGACAGAAACATGTTCTGGGAGCCCTCCTCCTTTTCGCCACAGGCGCTATCCTACCCCTCGCGCTGGCTCAATCTCCAAGTTCCCCCTCCTTCCCGTCCTGGTTAACTGCCGCATGGCAACAGGCGCTGAGTGTGCCGCTTCTGCCTACGATTCTTTCGGGGAAAGTGCCTGCGACGTTTCCGCAGATGACTACCACACTCAACCTGATTGGCCAGACCACCACCTATTTTCCGGGCGGCGCGGTCACCACGGCGAACCGGTCGTTCTTCCAGTCCTTGGGATCCAACGGGCGCACTTGCTTCAGCTGTCATCAGCCGCAAAACAATTGGTCAATCACGCCGACGACGCTACTTACTACCTATGTCGCTACCTTGGGCAAGGACCCGGTTTTCGCACCCGTTGACGGAGCGGATTGCCCGACTTCAGGCGCCGCGGCGAACACCTTCGGGCTCAAGTTCATACAGTCGCGTATACAGCTCTTCACGAAGGGCAATTTCCGTATCTTCCTTACGGCCCCGGCAAATCCGCAGTGGGTTTCCGTCGCCGTCAGCAGCGACCCGACAGGTTGTGAACTGAATCCCACTTACGGCTTGCCTTCCGGTGGATTGTCGTTTTACCGCCGCCCGCTTCCCGCGACGAATGTGATTTATACGACGCCCGGGCAGCGCAAGAATCCGGACGGCACTCTGATTCCGAACATCATGTGGGATACTCGCGAAGGCAGCCTTTCCAGCCAGTTCATGGATGCCACGCTAACACACGCGCAGGCAGCTATGCCTCCAACTGCAGACCAGATCGCAGATGGCGTGGCCTTTCAAAGCGGCAGCTTCACCGCACAGACCTCTAACTTCATCGCCGGAGATTTGACTGGCGCTGACGGCAGTGGCGCGTCCGGTGGCCCGGTGGCTTTGTACAACTATTCCAACACGACCCTTCCTCCTCCCCCTGGGACTAGGGGCTTCGGCGTAGGATGCGCGGTGGCCGAGTTGCCTTGCCCGGGCTCCACGATTGCCAACGCTCCGGGTGTACCTGGATTCCAGGAAATGTCGGCCTATAGCACCTACAATGGCGGGAATACAACTGCAGCAGAAGCGATGCGCGCTTCGATTTCCCGCGGTGAAGTGATCTTCAACACCCGCAGCTTCACTATTAATGGCGTCACCGGCCTGACCGACATCGGCAGGACCGTCGCCGCCTCGCAGGTTGGCACTTGTTCGACGTGCCACAACAACGCCAACGTGGGGAACGATACCTTTAACGATCCCAAGCACATTGGTGTCGGCGACAACAGCTATAGCAGCGCCGGCCAGACTTCGGAAAACGGATTGTCGACACTCCCCATGACGCCCGATCAGCCAGTGTTCACGTTCCTTTGCCCGGTGGGTTCGATCCACTACTTCAGCAATCCGGTGGTTGTGAACGGCGTGACCTACGACGAGTATCAGACCTCGGACCCCGGCGTTGGCTGGATCACTGGCAGTTGTAACGACCTTGGCAAATTCAAGGTTTCTTCCCTGCGAGGTATCGGAGCGCGTCCGCCGTTCTTCCATGGCGGAGAGGCGCCCAACATGACCGCCGTGATCGTGTTTTATAACAACCGCTTCAACATCGGGTTGAGCGCGCAAGACATCATCGACCTGACCAACTTCATGAACGCCCAATAAACGGGCAATACCCTCGGGCTGGTGCGCGCTTTCTTGTTCGAGAATATTATTCCGTTATTTCAAACTTTCGACATAGGAGATCAGCGCCTTTAGATCGTCCGGCGGCAGGTCGATTGGAGGCATGCCGCCGGCAGTCATCATTGCGGTTGGGTGGGCGAATAGATCCTTCAGTTGGTCCGTTGAACGCTTGGCGCGTTCGCCGATCAGCCGGGGGGCGGCGGCGGTTCCTATGCCTCCATCACCGTGGCAGGCATTGCAGTAGTGATCTTCGAAAATTGCTTTGCCCTTAGCAGCTTCGGGATCGGCTAACTGAACGTTCGCGGCGGCGAGCGAAGCGGAAGAGAGCTCGGGTTCAAACGGCTTGCTCATGAACTCCCTTTCTTCGGTTTTTTGTTTTGCGAGTTGTTGGGCAACGCCAACATCATGCTTATCCAAATATTGGCTGCGTAGCGCGAGTCCCACCAGCGTGAACATAACGAACGCATAAGAGGTCATGGCGACGGGGCGCTTCCACGGGCGCCGCTCAGTGCCGCGATCGAGAAAAGGCAGGGCGATGATGGCGGCCACGAGAATGCCTGGGATGACCATGATACCGACCACGGAAAGCGAGCCATGCCAATATTTCAAATATTGAAAAATCGGCAGGTAATACCATTCAGGGCGCGGGATGTATTGGGCGTCCGCGGGATTGGCAGCAGGACCGAGTTGCACCGGCACAAAAAAAGCGAGCACTCCCAACGCGATAATCAGGAGTGCTGTCAGTGAAAGATCCATCAATACCTGGCGTGGATAAAAGAGTTCCACTTTTTGTTTAGGCTGGTAGGGATCTTCATCGGTCGGGCCCGCAGCTCCGGCCTTTCGGAACAGAAAGACGTGCGAAGCCAGCAGCGAAAAAATACATGCGGGAATCATGAAAACGTGCGCGACGAAAAAACGCGAGATGGTCAGCGTGCCCATGTCCGCGCCACCCCGCATCATGAGTTTAATACCTTCGCCGATCAGCGGAACTTCGCTGGCGGCGCTGGTGCCAACCGCGGTAGCGAAATATGCGCGCTGATCCCATGGGAGCAAATATCCAGTGAAAGCCATCCCCAAAATGAGCGCGAAGAGCACGCAACCGGAAAACCAGAGTAGCTCGCGATGCCCTTTGTAAGCTCCATAAATATAGGTCTGCGAAAGATGCATGACCAAAACCACGACCATGGCGCTTGCCCCGTAAGAATGCAAACTGCGTAAAAACGAACCGGCAGTAACCGCCTTGGTAATGTAGGCAACGGTGGTATGCGCGTGATCGGCGGAGGGCACGTAGTACAGCGCCAGAAAAACGCCTGTGATTATCTGAGAAATAAAAATGAACAGCAGGCCAGAGCCGAAAATGTAAGCAAAACGCGCCCCTCCAGGAATCGGTTCATACAGAGCGGTGCGTAAGACGGCGTCGATTCCGGTACGGTGATTTATCCAACCCCATATCCCCTTCTCAGGAACAGCAGAGCGATTGTTTCGATCTTCGCGCGAGTACTGCATCCCGGAAAATGTCCTTCCTCAGCCAATGACTTCTTTATTGGATATGAGTTGGCGAAAATATTGGAAACGCACCATGAGCTGTCCGTCTTCGACGGAGGTTTCCAGCGAGTCCATGCCCCGCAATGCGGGACCACTGACGTAAGACCCATCCGCCTTGTACGTGCCGCCATGGCACGGGCAGACAAATTCTTTGCGCTCCTTATTCCACGGCACGGTACAACCCAAGTGCGGACAGACTGAGGTTAGCACTCGCAACTCTCCCTGCGGGTCCTTAGTTATATACACTGCCTTTTCCGAGATGGCCTTTCGCCAACCATCCACCTGTTCGATCTGAATCGTGCGGATCACCGGTTCAGTCAAAGTGGAGAACTCGGCAAGCTCACCTAAGGGCGATCTTCTTAGCTCTGTTGTGCGGCGCAGCAGCGGGAACACCGCGAAGCGAATGAGCGGCACCGCAAGCAGCGAACCAACCAGCGCCGAACCGACTCCAACCCACACCTCGAGAAAAGAACGTCTGCTTTGGACGGGCGAGCCGTCTGCCTCAGTCTTGACAGGCGCCATTGCGGAATCTCGCCGCCATGCACACATCGCGGTCTCCTCGGACAACGTTTGGAGCAGCTGCCCTTCATCAATCATGAAGCGTTCAGAGAAGGAATTATTTCTTCGCCAGACCACGGACGTAAGCAACTAACGCCTTGATCTCCTCGGGCTTGAGTTTTTTGTTGAACGCAGGCATCTTGCCTTTACCTGTACTAATTACGGTCATAAGATCCGCATCCGATTGGCTCTGCACTTCAGCGGACCTCAAATCTTTGGCGTGAAGTGCCTTGCCCGTGGGAGCGCTGCCGCTGCCATCGGCAGCGTGGCAGAGGGTGCAGTGCGTTTCAAAAAGTTTATCCGCGTCGCTTTGAGCGCGAACTGATGCCGGAAGAGCTAGCGTCGCGAGAGAAATACCCCCCCCTGCTGCTACAAGATACCGTCCCATTTATTGTCTCCTCCGCGCCAGTCACCGAAGACTGTCTATACCACGGCATCTTATCATTTGCTCAACACTGAATAGGTTTTTTCTTTATTGCTGTCACCGCACTACAGAAAAGCTAGATCGACCGAGAGCAAAAAGGGGTGTCAGAAGGGAGGCACTGCGGCTTTCGCACGCTCGTGCGCTACAATATTTCCTCCATGTCCACACCCGAAACCAACATGACGCAGATTGCGCGACGCATGCTCTCCGCCAAGGCCGAGCAATTCACCGAATCGGTCATCCGCGAAATGACCCGCCTCGCCCTGAAGCACAACGCCGTCAATCTTTCCCAGGGCTTTCCCGATTTCGCCGCTCCCAACGAAGTGAAGGAAGCCGCGCGTCAGGCCATCGCCGACGACATCAATCAGTACGCAATCACCTGGGGCGCCAAGCCTTTGCGCGACGCCATCGTCGAGAAATTCGCCCGCACCCAGGGTGTCACCGTCGATCCTGAGCGCGAACTCACCATTTGCTGTGGCTCTACCGAAGCCATGATGTCGTCCATGATGGCCATCATCAATCCCGGTGACGAAATCGTCGTCTTCGAACCCTTCTACGAAAACTACGGCCCCGACGCAATCCTCTCTGGCGCCCGGCCGCGTTTCGTGAAAATGCGTCCGCCGCAAAACGAAAACGATGTCTGGAGCTTTGACGAAAGGGAATTAGCCGCTGCCTTCGGGCCGCACACCAAAGCTATCATCCTGAACACGCCCAACAATCCCACCGGCAAAGTCTTCACTCGCGCAGAATTCGAATTCATTCGCGATCTCTGTGTCCGCTGGAACTGCTACTGCATCACCGACGAAATTTACGAACACATTCTGTACGACGGCACCGAACACATTTCCATGGCGCGCATTGACGGTATGCGCGATCGCACCATCGTGATCAACGGCATGTCTAAAACGTATAGCGTCACTGGCTGGCGCGTGGGCTGGGCTATCGCTCCCGCGGAAGCCACGCAGTCCATCCGTAAGGTCCACGATTTTCTTACTGTCGGCGCCGCCGCCCCGCTGCAGCAGGCCGGATCGCTCGCCCTCAAACTTCCGCAGACTTATTATGATAATCTCGCCGCCACGTATGAAAAGAAGCGCGCTCGCCTGCTGAGCATCCTAGAGAATTCCGGATTCACCGTGTACAAACCGCGCGGCGCCTACTACATCATGACGGACATTTCCCGCTTCCATTTCGACGAGGCCAAATACCCCGCCGAGTCCCGCGATGTCTCTTTCGCGAAATATCTCGTAGAGAATATCGGCGTGGCCTGCGTCCCAGGCTCCAGCTTCTACAACAACGCCCAGGACGGCGCCTCCCAGGTCCGTTTCACCTTTTGCAAGAAAGAAGAAACCCTCGCCGCCGCCGAAGCCCGCTTCGCGAATCTCCATATCTAACTCCCAGGTACATCGCCAACTCTCTACTCTTCTCGTCTTGCATTTCATCCCCCTGCTCAATACCATCAGCAAGATCAACTCGACCATTCGCACGGGTGAAGGCTAAATGCCGCTGCAAATCGGCCAGATGCTCGGCCGCTACCGAATTGAAGAAGAGATCGGCTCTGGCGGCATGGGCGTGGTGTATCGCGCGTACGACCAGCGCCTCAACCGCGATCTTGCCGTCAAGGTGTTGCGCCACGGTCTCCTCGAATCTCCCGTCTCCCGCAAGCGCTTTCGCAACGAAGCGCTCATGCTTTCCAAACTGAATCATCCCGCCATCCAGATCATCCACGATTTCGACGAAATCGATGGTACGGACTTCCTCGTCTCCGAACTGGTCTCAGGCGTATCGCTGAATCATCGCCTCCAGTCCGGGCCAATGCCCGAGAAGGAGATTGTCAGAAACGGAATCCAACTCGCTCAGGGCCTCGCCGCCGCGCACGCAGCCGGAGTGCTCCACCGCGATCTGAAGCCTTCCAACCTGCGCGTCACTGCGGACGGCCATTTGAAAATTCTCGATTTCGGATTGGCCACGCTTTCGAGCGAAGCCATCTCCCAGATGAGCCAGACGCTGAGCGTCGCTGACGTTCCCTCCGGAATTGCCGGCACGCTTCCGTACATGTCGCCCGAGCAATTGCTCGGCAACGAAGTCGACGCGCGCAGCGACATCTATTCTGTCGGTGTCGTCTTCTACGAACTCGCCACCGGCCAGATTCCCTTCAACGATTCGCTGGTAACTAAACTTACAGATGCGATTCTCCATCGCAATCCGGCCCCCCAAGCTCACTGAACCGCAAAATCTCCTCGGAGTTCGAGCGCATCACCATGAAGTGCCTCGAGAAAGATCCCGATCTTCGCTATCAGTCCTCCAAGGATCTGGCCGCGGACCTGCGCCGGTTAGAACTGCAGTCGAGTTCTGGATCGTTGGCAATTCCCGCAAGCAACCCACGAAAGAAAAATGCCGCGCTGGTGATCGGCTCCATCGCCGCAATTGTGCTCCTTCTTCTTGGCGGCGCATTTGTCCTCAATAAATTTCGCCACCAAGCCAGTTCCTCGTCAGCGCCTCTCCGCTACGAGCAAATCACGAACTTCGCCGACTCCGCCACGTCGCCCGCGCTCTCGCGCGATGGGCACATGCTTACTTTTATCCGTGGCGAAAATACTTTCCTCGGTCCCGGCGAAATCTACGTCAAACTCCTGCCCAAAGGCGAACCCGTGCAGTTGACCCACGATGGCATACGCAAGATGAGCCCCACGTTTTCGCCCATGGCGGATCGCATCACTTACACTGCCGAGAACAGGGGACAGAACATGGACACGTGGGCCGTTCCGTCGCTGGGTGGCCAGGCCACTCCCATGATGGTGAACGCCTCCGGCCTGACCTGGCTCTCCAGCACTTCCGCACCCGCCCAAATCCTCTTTTCCGAAGGCGTGCATGAAGGAATTCATATGGGAATTGTTGCGTCGCGTGAGAATCGATCCGGCGAGCGTATGGTCTATTTGCCCGCCGATCCCAACGGGATGGCGCACCGATCGTACATTTCTCCCGACGGGAAATGGGTGCTCGTCGTAGAAATGGATTTAAGCGGCTGGTTGCCCTGCCGCCTGGTAGCCTTTCAAGGCAATGACGGTGATAAGACCGTTGGTCCTGCCCCCGCGCAATGCACCTCCGCGACTTGGTCACCGGATGGCAAGTGGATGTACTTCTCCGCAAACTCCGGAAGCGGTTTTCACATTTGGCGCCAAGCATTTCCGGATGGCACGCCCGAGCAGATCACTTCAGGCGTAGCGGAAGAGCAGGGCATTGCCTTCGCTCCCGATGGGCAGTCTTTCATCACCGCCGTCGGTACCACGCAAAGCACGCTCTGGATTCATGATTCGCAGGGAGAACGCCAGATCACTTCCGAAGGATATGCGTTCCTGCCGTCCTTTTCGCGAGACCACAAAAAGCTTTTCTATCTTGTGCGCAACGCCTCCAGCCCTCACTTTGTCACCGGCGATCTTTGGTCCGTCGATTTGCAAAGCGGCCTGCACCAGCAGTTGCTGCCTGGCTTCCATATGGAGCATTACGACGTGTCTTCCGACGGCAAAACCATCCTCTTTATCACGCCGGACCCGGAAGGCCATTCGCCCATTTGGCTCGCCGCGCTTGACGGCAGTTCCTCACCGCGGCAGTTAACTGCGCTCAAGTCCATGCGCGCCCTATTCGGCCCGGGCGGTGACGTTTTGTTTGTGGGAGGCGAACGCGGGGAATTTTACCTTTATCGAATCAAGCAGGACGGCACCGGCTTATCCAAGGTCATCCCTGACCACACTTTTACAGCATCTCTCCCGACGAGAAATGGACAGCCATCTGGGTGGACACGTCCGTACTTCTTCAGCCCGTGAACGGCGGAAAACCCATCGTGATCTGCAAATTTTGCGCCACCGCCGGAGAAGAAAATCGCGGCGTCACCCCGCCTATGGTCAGTTGGTCACCGGATCAGAAGTTTCTCTATCTTCATTTCCCCAGGCCGCACCAGCAGACGTTCGCATTCGCCCTTGCGCCAGGAAAACCCACCCCCAATCTGCCGGAGCAGGGAATAGACGGCGCAGAGCAAGCCGCAGCCGTGCCGGGAGCCCAGCTAATCCCAGCGCCGCGTGCCTTCGGTGGTGTAAACCCCTCCGAATACGCGTATCCCCACATCACCACCCAACGCAATATCTACCGCGTCTGGCTTCACTAATTTCCTGAAAGTAGCGCCGAGCATCACCGACCTACAACACTTGATGTGTTACACTCCGATGAAAATCGAATTTACCGCGACGGAACTGCCAGCGGGAAATTATTGCAGGAAAGGAACTTCCCTATGCCCCTCGAGCTTTCGCTAATTCCTACCGGCAGTAAACTTGAATCGAGCGCCGATGGCCCGTCCATTGATGTCTCCGCCAGTGAGACTCGTACGTTCCTGTGTCGGCTGACTGTCACCGAGCAGATCGAACAAGAGTCCTTGGACGTTTCCATCTGGGGCTCCGCTGACGGCCAAAATTTCGGTAAAAAACCGCTCCTCAAAATTCCACAGCAGTTTTATTGCGGCATAACGAAAATGGTACTGGACATTTCCGTTCGCACGGAAGTAAAGTTCCTGCGCGCAAAGTGGGAATTGAATCGTTGGGGCCGCGTTGCGCCCATGCCCATGTTTGTGGCAGCATTGGACCTAACAGAAATTCCCCCTATGTCGCGGGATTTGGGGTCAGCCCAAGCCGTCCCTGCAATACAGTCCTGATTCCGGGCTTGCGGTTCTTTCTGCGCCGAGTTTTTTCTTAGGAAAGGGGTAGGAGACTGTTGGTCGGTTGCCCTGTGGTGGTCAGCCTCCTACCCCGCGAGTGGTCTTGCCTGTATAGACGAGAATCGCTTACGAAATGTTTCTTAGTTCCTCAAAGATTTTACTTATTTAAATCCATTTAGTGGACCAATATGGCCGCCCTAGGTTTTCCCTAAATTCCATTTTTCGTATCCTATCTCTCATATCTCCACAGTATCCAGATACCGTGCCACCGCCGCATTCCATTTGAAGTTCTGCACGATTGCCTGTTGCAATGATTGGGCTGCGACTGGCTCCCCATGCGTTAAGTACACTTGTTTCGGCCGTACCTGCAGGCCCGTGAGCCAGCGCAGCAGCTCACTCTTGCCAGCATGTGCGGAAAATTGTCCCATCTCGACAATTTCTGCCATCACCGGGACCGGCTTGCCGAACAGGCTCAACGTCTTCGCTCCTTCTTCCAGCGCGCGCCCACGCGTTCCCTCTGCCTGGAACCCGCCCAAGATCACGCAATTCCTCGCGTCCCCCAGCCGCTCCGCCAGGTGATGCAGCACCCGCCCGCCGGTCACCATGCCGCTCGCCGAAACGATGATACACGGCGTCTTCACGCCATTGATCTGCTTCGACTCTTGTACACTGCGCGCCAAGTGGAATTCATGCACACTCAGCGGGTCTCCGCCATTCCGCTCGTCACGGGCAAACAGCGGATCGTGATCCTCTTTATACTTCAGATAGAGATCCGTCGCACTCAGCGCCATCGGGCTGTCCACATACACCGGAACCTTGGGAATGCGCTGCAGATTTTCCAGCTGCCTCAGGTAATACATGAACGTTTGTGTCCGTCCAATCGCAAACGCGGGAATCACAATGGATCCGCCGCGTTTCACCACCCGGTTCACGATGTCGCCCAGTACCTGCAACGGATCGCTGGACTCGTGCTCCCGGTCGCCGTACGTCGATTCGCACAGCACCATGTCGATCTGCTTCGAGTCTGGCGTTTTCGGATCATTCAGGATCGGCTGGCCGTACCTTCCTACGTCTCCCGAAAATATCACCACGCTCTTCTTGCCATTTTCCGTGATCGTCAGCGCCAGGCTTGAAGATCCGACGATGTGGCCCGCGTCATAGGAGTTCACGTGAAATTCCGGAGAAATGTCGAATCCGCCGCTGCGCGGCATCGGCTTCAACAGCCGCAACACTGGGTCGATATCTTCCGACGTATACAGAGCCTGCGGATTCGCGTGCTTGCTCCACTTGTGCTTTTGCGCGTCCTGCGTTTCTTCCTCTTGCAGGTGGCCGGAGTCTTTCAGCAATAATCCGACCAGATCGATGGTCGCGGGATTCGCGAAAATCGTCTTGTTATATCCGTCGCGCACCAGCACCGGCAGCCAGCCGGTGTGGTCCAGGTGCGCGTGTGTCAACACCAGGTAATCGATGGTCTTTGGATCCACCGGCAACGGCTTCCAGTTTCTGTCCTTCAGGTCGTCCGTACCCTGAAACAATCCGCAATCCACCAGCAGCTTTTTTCCCGCCGCTTCCACTAGATATTTCGATCCCGTCACACACCCTGCTGCCCCTAGAAACGTAAGTTTCGCCATGGACTCTCTCACCTGACCCTAAAATCGCCGTTCCCACCTTATCCTAAACTCCTCCCCAGGTGCATCCGAATCAACCAGATGTGTTCGCTCCGCTTGCGTTCAAACTGCCGGCTACTGATTAACGATGCCCAACCGCTCCAAATACTCATTCACCTGCTTCTCCCAATCTGGCCCTGACGCCCGGTCCCCCTCCGCCATGTGCCGTACATGCGAATCGGCTTCTGGGCTCAACGCCGTTCGGTCATATTCCACCTCAACGCGCGTCTGCTTTCCGTCCGGCGTCAATCGCAAAGTAATCACTGTCACCAGCGCATCCGGAATCGCGTACACATACTGAATCCGGCCATTTTTCAAATCGAATTCCGTGTTCACCCATGCCGCCCGCAGATGACTGTGCGCTACCGTGAACACCATCCCCGCTTCATCCGCCGCCGGAACCGGGTGGATAAACTGCGGATTCCATCCCGGAGACCACACCCGTTCCTTCTCCGCGCCAAACAAGGGTGCAACGATCTCCATCGGTGCTTTTGCCGCGAACTCGAATTTTTCTTCCGTGTGCGCTCGCCCCGCGCCATATTCGCCGCTATCCTTTGCAGCATGAAGAGCGCCATGCAAGTGCGCGAAAACTCTGGGGCCAGCCATCACCGCTAACCCGCAAACTGCTCCCAGCACGAACAACAACGCCCCCTTCACGATGCTTTCTCCCTCAGCTTGTGGCTATCCGTCGCGCGCAGCGTCATTCCATAAATTTTCTTCAACTCCCCGATCTGGCCGAGCGACTCTTTCCCAAATGGCGCCTTGCCTTCGAACGCATGCAGCACGATGCCTTCCAGCAAGTCGCCGAGCGAAATATCTTTCAGCTCCGCAAACGCCTTCAATACCTTCAACAGCCGCTTTTCCATCCGCACGCCCGTTTGTACCCGTTCCACCTCAATCATGATTGCCTCCCGGAACGCCAACCAAGGTAACTATGTACCATGGTAGCAAGGTGCTGTCAAGGACCTTGGACAGGCAGGGACTAACGTTCCGCGGTCGTCCTTACGGCACTTCTCGAATTTCCGGTGCCGCGAACGCGCTCGCGAAACTGACGGAGATCGTCGAACCTTTTCTGACGTTGTTAACCAGTGCCGGCCGGAAACAGGCGATACAAATTCCGCCTCTATGTCGCACGCTTGGGTAGACGACGCCGGCCGACCCTTCATCGAGCAGTTCACTCGCCAGGCGCTGTGATGCCTGGTAGCTATCCTTGTCTAAGCAATCCACAAAGCACTTGTTACCGCGGATGTCGTGAAACTCACCTCGGAAATCGGCAAGGAAATCAACATATGAGAAACTCTCGGGCTCTTCCCAACGAACTTCCTGCAGTTCTTTACCCTTGTGGTAAGCCACTTCGCGTTCTGAAGTCGCCCGCAGGAATCCCGCGTACCATGCCCCTCGTGTAGATTCATTGAAGCGGCTTCCCAGAGGATTCGCGTGCGAAAAGGCCGCATTGATAATGTGTGCGTAGGGAATACCAAACACCAGCTCGCGAACACTGATGCCGGGAAGCAGCCCGGCCTCTCCGAGAAGGCGGTCATTGGTCGCGCCTTCCAGTTCGAAGAGCGCCTGCAGTTCACCGGAATCATCGCTGAGGCGCGTCAGAACACTTTCGTCGCGGTCCGTATATCGCGCGGGAATCAATCGATGCGTATCGTCTTGCAATACTTCGGAAAGTCCAGGTAGCACTTAGCGTCCGCCCCGGCGAGCGTCCAGAAGTTGCCGTACTCGCAACATGGCCGGTTGGCCGCCCTTAATCATGTATGCAATCGGAGCCTCCCCGCCGAAGACAGGGTTGTCATTTGGCAGTTGTACCCACCGGTCCGCCAGCTTTTTGCCGTATAAAATGTTCAGGGCTTTAAAGATTCCGGTCAGGATGGAAATTCTCGTCAAGCGGTCCTGGTCCAGCGCGCCGCGCCCTTTTCGCTTCAATTCGTAAAACGCGCCGTTGGACATGCCACCGAGCAGTTGCCGGGCGTCTTCATCACGCAAGTCCCAAAGTTCATGGATTCTCAAGAACGCCCGCACAGCAGCAGGCCCCAGCCGTCGCTGTACCTCCCGGTTCGACAGATCAGCCGGCTTCTCCCAAACCACGCCCGCCCCAAGTCGATTGAGGGTAGCCAAATATCACCTCGCGGAGCCATATTCCATATACGGAGTATTATACATCCATTTTCGGAGTAAGGCAATTCAGCCCTTATCGCACGCCAACCACATGCTCCGGACCGCCGGGCCTTGCCCTCCCTTTACCCGTTACCAGCAACCAGTGCTCAATCTCCGGATAGCCACTCCGCGCGCGCAAAGTTCGTCCAGTAGTTCCACCACTCCCGGAGAAGTTTCGCGGTCGCCCGGTACGATTACCGCCCACTCCAGGTTTTCGCGAAATTCCTTCGACCGGAGCTCCCACTGCTCGAAGGACGACGATTTCGACGCACCGATTTGGATGACGGACCAGTGCCGTGCCAACGCCAAGGCGGTGACATCGTCAGGGGATGGTCCTGACAGAATGAAGTGGTTGTTTCCATGAACCAGGATGCCGACCATTTAATTCAAGCCTCCAGGCGCGGATGGGGAACCGGGTACTCTATTGCGAAATGGTAGACGACTTGTCCGCGCTCTAGGTCTAGGGATAGTCCCAGATATTGGTTCACTCGCTCATCAAAAAATGCTCCGAATGCCTGTAGCTCGTAACTGGCTAAATGGCGCGCGCGAATCAGCAATTGGCAGGATCGAGATCTTCGCTAAATGGAAAGGGCAGCTCGTTCGAGAGCTGCCCCATTGTAAAGTCAGAATTTCGTCAAATCCTGCCAAGCAGGTTGAACCTGTAAGCTAGCTTATCGCTCACATCGACCATCCGTCTGTCCACAATTGCACAGTGCGCCATTCTTAACGAAGGGCCGCTGCATCGCCAAGAAATTAACTCGCCCTGTGTGCGTCAGGATATCTCGGAAGTAAAAAGTTAAGTGCCGCCGCGACGAATAGCGCAATAGCTAGCGAAATCAGCAAAGAGGAATAAGATCCAGTTTTGTCAAACGCGCGGCCCAGTATCACCGGGCCGGCCGCGCCTGCGGCGGCATAAAAAGTCCATGTGAAACCGTACAGTGTGGAAAATGCCCGCAGCCCAAAGTAGCGGGTCAGCAAGTAAGGAGTGATCGCGGCTTCTCCGCCAGCTCCGATACCAAGAAGCGCAGCCGCCAGCGCGCCGGCCGCGAAACTATTCGCTCGCGCCAGAACTACAACTCCCGCTGCAGTAATTAAATTCACCACCACAGCGACGCGCGCTCCGAAAAACCGGTCGAGCAACCAGCCCGTGCCGATTCTGCCAAGCACGCTCAAACCGCCAAGGATGGACGCACACAATGCCGCATCCCCAGGCGTGATTCCGCGATCGGTCAGTAACGCCGACAGGTGCGTGATCGCGCCGTTCATGCTGATCGAACTCACAAAAAGAACGGCAACGATGATCCAGAAAGCAAGCGAGCGAGTGCCTTGCTGCCAGGTCAGTCCAGAATGAACAATCGGCACGGATTTTTCTTGCTTTGGCCCACGATCGACGATGTACCGCCAACTGAGCGGCAATCCCAACAACAGGGAAATCGCGCCAAGCGAAAGGAACGCCGCCCTCCAACCAAATCGAGTGACAACGGATTGCGCAACCACCGGCAGGATCATCGCGCCCAACCCTGCTCCGACCATTACGAAAGCCAGAGCCATGCCCAATCGGCGCTGAAACCATGTCGAGATCGACCGCGCGTACGCCAGGTGCGCCGCACCATTGCCAACCACGCCGATAACAAAGCAGGTCAGATAAAATTGCCACAGCCCCGAGCCTAGCAACGCCAGCGAAGCAATGCCGCAACCGAACACCGTCATGCAGGGAAGAATGATGCGGCGCGGGCCAAAGCGATCGATCAGGCGGCCGATCAACGGCGAAGACAGTCCCACCGTCATGGCGGTGATCGCAAAGCCCAGCGAAACCGATTCGCGATTCCATCCGAATGCCGCGCCCAACGGTTTAACAAAGACTGTGAAGGTATAAACGAACAGCGAGCCAAACCCAGCCATAACGCCAAGACAGGCCGCCAGCACTACGCGCCAGCCGTAATAACTGGGATTCGATTCGCTCTGGCCCGAAACCAGTTCGGCGTTTTCTTTCGATTGCTCGTCGACGATCACGAGCCGGCGACTCTCTCGGCAGGGACTCGATCGCATAAGTAACCCTGGTGCGCAATCTGGCAGAAGTCGCACTGGCTGCGATAGGACGCGTGCCCGGCAATCATTTCGCGCTCCGGGGAAGTCACCGTATTCGGTGGGCGGAGGTAGACTTCTGCCAATTCAAGCAGTTGGATGTGAGCCATCGCATCTCCTCATGTTTATTAAAAAAGATTCCGAGGAGTCTTAAGGATCGCAGGGCTGCGCACAATACTACGAAAATACTATGGGGCGGACTCGCTCGAGAGCTTCGCTTCGTCCATTTTCGTTTTCTAATTCTTTTCAATTATTGTCAGGAAAAGCAGCGCCAAGTATGCTCGCGCGAGTTTTACGGGTGTGTTTTGCGGCTTAGGGCCGCGAATCTCTGGTCAACGATGGAACGAGTGAGCCTGCGAACGCGTTTCGCACAGGCTGCAACCCGGGTGTGCGTTCACTGTTGCCAGAGCCAATTCTAACTAACCGAATTCTGAGGTGAACCGCTCATGTCATCCGCTCCGATGAACATTTGTTCGAGATGGGCTTTTATGATGGTGTTCGCAATTTTGTGCGCGGGTGGCGTTCGCGCGCAGGAGATTTCGGCAAGCATCCGCGGAACGGTGACGGATGGAAGCGGCGGGGCCGTGAATGGAACGAAAGTGACGGCGATCAACACTGATACAGGCTTCCAGCGGACGGCGGTGACCAATTCGCAAGGGACCTATGTGCTTGTGGAATTGCCAGTGGGCCGTTACCGCGTGGAAGCGGAGGCGCCCGGATTTAAGAAGTACATTCAGGAAGGAATTTCACTGGACGTGAACCAGCAGGCCACGGTGGCCGTCCATCTGGTGGTAGGAACGGAGACGCAGCAAATCCAGGTGACCTCCGACGCGCCGATCATCGAGACCACATCGACGAACCTGGGACAGACTGTCGGAGAGCGGGAAATTCTGGACCTGCCTTTGAATGGACGGGATTTCACCCAACTTGGGCTTTTGCAGACGGGTGTGGTGCCCCTTACACCAGGTTTGCTGGAATCGGGCGGTCCGGCGCGTGCGGGACAGGCATACGCAGTGAACGGACAGCGCCCCGAATCGAATAATTTCCTGATCGATGGCGCAAACAATTTCGACACGGTGGACGGCGGATTGGTGATGAAACCGCCGGTAGATGCGATTGCGGAATTTCGCATTTTAACGCACACGGCAAATGCGGAGTTTGGGCACAGTACAGGATCGACGACGAACATCGTCACGCGTTCGGGAACGAACGACTATCACGGCACAGTTTGGGACTTTTTCCGGAACAATGCGATGGACGCAAAAAGTTTTTTTGCAGACAGCGTGGAGCCGCTGCACCGGAATCAGTTTGGGGGCGTGTTCGGTGGCCCTATCAAAAAGGACAAGACGTTCTTTTTCTTGTACTACGAAGGTGTCCGCGACACGCAAGGAGAAACGACGCGAGGTACCGTGCCATCGGATGCCGAGCGCACGGGAAGTTTTGCGGATCAATGCCCGCTGAACAACGGCGCATTCAATGCGCTGGGGTTGTGCATAGACAATTCCACTGGACAGCTGAGCCCGAACGGCCAACTTATCAACGAATTCAGCGGGCAGCCCATTCCTTACAATCAACTGCCCTTCATCAATGCAATATCGCAGACTCTTCTCTCGTATTATCCGCTGGCGAATTCCGGGCCGTTTACCTACGTCGGGACACAGTCGCTATCGAGCAATACCGACCAGTTCGGCGTGCGCGTGGATCACTACTTGACGAGCCGCGACACGTTGAATTTCCGCTACAGCTATGGGCAATTGAGCCAAATTGATCCGCTTCCCACCGGAGGCGCAAACGTGCCGGGATTTCCCGTGGGAGAAAATCAACGCGACCAGAATTTTGTGGCGCAGGAAACCCACACTTTTTCCCCGACCGTTGTGGGCATCTTGAGGGCTTCCTACCTGCGAAACAAGTTTCTGCTGGGGAATAATATCAACCATACAGACCCCGCGAGCCTGGGCTTTCAATACGAGCCAACTCTGGAGGCGGCGATCGGGCCGCCGTTCATCCAGGTGGGCGGCTATGCCTCGATCGGCGATCCTATTACTGGTCCGCGGAACACCTATCAAAACACGTATGACTTTTCGGGTTCGCTGACCTGGGTTAAAGGGCCCCATCAATTCAAGTTTGGCGGCGGCTATCAGTACGACCAGATCAACGTATTGCAAGGCATCGCCACCAACGGGTTTTTCGTCTTTTCGAACTTTCCCGTGAACAACTCCTTTGCGAGCTTTCTGTTTGGGCAACCGGTGGTATTTTTGCAAGGCGGAGGGAATTTTTATCGCGGATTGCGCGGGCATGCATTTAATCTGTACGGGCAAGACACCTGGAAGTTGACTCCGCGCCTGACCGTGAATTACGGACTAAGGTACGAAGTGCCCTCGCCGTACACGGAGATTCACAATTACCAGAATTTGTGGGTTCCGGGCAGGCAATCGGTGGTGTTTCCCAGCGCACCGGAAGGTCTGCTATACCCCGGAGATCCCGGCGTGCCGCGCGGATTGATTCCCACGGATCGGGCTGGGTTTGCGCCGCGCCTGGGATTGGCGTGGGACGTCCGAGGCGACGGGAAGTGGCTGGTGACGGCAGCGTACGGAATCTTCTACGATCCTTACTACACGGGTCAGGGCGGCCCATTACAGGACCCGATCAGCGCGCCACCTTATTTGCAGACGCCGCAGGTGAGCACCCCCAACTTTGGCGATCCGTTCAATGGACAGAATCCATTCAATGGAACCTTTTCTCCAGACATGACGCTGCTCGTGCTGAACCCCCATCTTCGCTTGCCGTACGCGCAGGACTGGAATTTGAATATCGAGCGCGCGCTAGGCAACGACTGGCTGCTGGAGGTTGGGTACATCGGAACAAAAGGAACGAAACTGCCGCGGTTTATCGAGGCGAATCCGGCGGTATACATTCCTGGAGAATCGACGCAAAACAACGCCGACCAGAGGCGCTTGTATTCAGGATGCACGGTCACCGAAACCAACCCGACGTGCACCTATTCCTCGGTAGGCGAGATCGCAGGAATTGCGGACTCCTCGTATAACGCACTCCAAGTCAGCCTGAAGCGGCGATTCGCGCACGGGTTCTCGATGTTGGCGTCGTTCACGCTTTCGAAGACCCTGGACGACGTGTCGTCCTTCAACATAACAGGATCGGCTTCGCAAAGCGTCGCGGGCGAAAACGACCTTGCGCAGAATCCATTCGATGTGAAATCGGAGTGGGGCCGATCCATGTTCGACGCGCGGCACCGGCTGGTGTTGAGTTACCAGTGGGATTTGCCGTGGTTCAAGCATCCTGAAAACTGGTACGGCCATATTTTGGGCAATTGGCAGGTGAACGGAATCACGACGTTGATGAGCAACACGCCGTTTACCGTGTACGATTCGAGCAACCCTTCCTTACAGGGAAGTGCTCCGGAAATATCCGGATTCTTCAGCAGCCGACCGAACATCGTGGGCAATCCAAACGCCGGCGCCTGTCCCGGAGGTGTGGCAGTGAGAACGGCGGGATGCTGGTTCAACACAAATGCGTTTGCACATGCGGCAACCGGGCAATTTGGAGACGTCGGACGCAACACCATGGACGGACCCGCGTTCCAGCAGTGGGACTTCTCGGCGATCAAAACGATTCCGATCCGTGAGAGCATGAACCTGCAATTTCGCGCGGAAATCTTCAATATCTTCAACAACGTGAATTTCGCGCTGCCGAACAACGACATCAATTCGCCAAACTTTGGCCAAATCGTCGCCGCGCAACCGGGCCGCATTGTCCAACTGGCGCTAAAATTCCAATTCTAGCGGTTCGCGCCAATTGACTGGGTGGATTAACCTCAGAGAAGCGCAAATGAGAATACATCGCTTCCTGCCGCAATCGCGAAATACTGCTTGCCATCCACGGCATAACTCATGGGAGATGCGTGGACCAATTGCCCCACATGGAAGTGCCATAGAGGCTTACCGGTGCGCCCATCAGCGACCACGAAATTCTGTGCGTCGTCTCCAAACGCTACCAGGCCTGCGGCCGTGGACAAGACGCCACCCCAACCCTTGTTCCTTCCGTACTGCACATCTCGCCAGGTGAAATCCAGCGTATCAAGATCAAACGCATTGATGTAACCCTTGCCAGTCTCGCCCAAAGTCTCCATACCGGTTGCATAGTACGCCCTGCCCTCCATGAAAGCTCTTGGGTGCGACTGAAGCACCGCGCAAGCTTCGAAAGAGCGGAAGTAAAACATATGCGTGGCTGAGTTGTAACTGGACGAATACCAGTTCGTGCCTCCCCCATTAGCTGGACAGACGCGCACGCCTTTCTCGTCGGGGATTAGCCCGGCGGAAATAGGCCGACCATTCTCGTCCAAGCCTTTGGCCCAATTCTGCGTGTCCATAAAGGATTTGCCGAAGAGGAATTTTCCATTCGTGCGATCCAGGATGTAGAGGAACCCGTTTCGGTTCGCCGTGACGATCAATTTGCGCGGGAGGCCTTTGAACGCTGCATTCACGAGGACAGGAGTTTGCACAGCATCGTAGTCATACAAATCATGGGGGCTGAACTGGAAATACCACTTCAGCGTACCGGTATCGGGATTCAAGGCCAGCAAGCAGCTTGTGTACAGATCGTCTCCAGGACGGATGCTGCCGTCATAGTCCGGAGCGGGATTGCCCGTTCCCCAGTAAAGCGTGTTCAGCTCTGGATCGTAAGTGCCTGGCATCCACGTCGTCCCTCCTCCATGCAGGTAACTGTCGCCCGGCCAACTTTCATTGCCTGTCTCCCCCGGCCCAGGGATGGTCCAGAAACGCCACTTTTCTTCGCCCGTTTCCGCATCGAAAGCAGCCAGAAAGCCGCGGACACCGTCATCGCCGCCTGAAACGCCCACCAACACCTTGTCTTTCACGATCAACGGGGCGCTAGTTGCACCGTAGTTCTTGTTGCCGGTCGCGTAGGGCACCTCCCAAATCAAGTGGCCCGACCGCGCATCTAGACATAACAAATGTGCGTTGTCCGTTTCCATGTAAACGTGTGCCCCTAGTATGGCCACACCGCGATTGTGATGTTGTCCAGGGTCGTCGATGAGCCCCGGTGACACGGCTCGCACGTGATGCCACAGCACCTTGCCCGTTTTCGCGTCCAGCGCATAGGCATCATTTGCGCTGGTAACGAACATAATCCCCGCCACAACCACAGGAGTGACTTCGAGGGGGCTGACCACATGCATGTGAAACACCCACTGGGCTGTCAGCCGGTCTGCATTGCCCGGTGTGATCTGCGTCAAGCTACTGTAGCGGGCGCCGGTGTAATCGCCATTGTATGAGGGCCAGTTTTCTGCAACAGGCTTCTTGAGTAAGTCACCTTGCTGAACGTTGATAATGCCATCGCCATTCCCGGCAGACCTGTCCCGGCCTGCGAAATCGGTGTGAGTTTTCTTCGCTTGTGCGAACGCAATCCCTGAGCGCATCGCCAGCAGCAGGCACATGGCTGTCAAGACTCTGAGAAGACAACTAGCGGATGGCATTTTGCTCGTAGGCTGTTTTGTGGTTTTCAGTGCTTCCCAGTTCCGGGCAAGTCATCGACTGTCCACCTTGTCCTAGCGCGTATTTTTGTCCGCGGCCATCAGAAAACTCACAACGTCATTGAGTTCCTTTGGCGAAAGCCGCTTACCGTAATCAACCGGCATGAGCGAGTGTCCCGTGTAGTGCACCTCCGTGACATCGCTCCTGGCCATAGAATGATAGCGACCGTCTTCGCTCTGCAGTTCCAGGTTAAAGTTGTCTTCGTTGCGCAGCACGCCAGCCAGCTTCTGCCCAGTCTTGGTCGTCACCGTCACTACTTGCGATGAAGGCACCAGCGGAGAATCCGGAGTCGTGATGGCGTGCAGGATTTCATCGGCGGCGTGGTTCCGGCCGTAGTCTGTCAGACTTTGCGCGATGAACCCGCCCTTTCCTTGCATCAGGTGGCAATTGGAGCATTGCGCCTTGCCAAAATATAATGCACGGCCCGCATCCACGTCTCCCGTGGCGGCTATCTCTGCCGAGCCGGACTTCGAGACGCTGTTGTTTTCGAGCCTCCTGAGGAATTGCACCAAGGCTTTGATGTTCGCATCCCCAATCTGGGAGAAGGCTGGCATCCCGCCCTTGGTCCCATCGTGCACAATTCCAAAAAGTTCTGAGTCGGAGCGCTTGACGGGGTTCGCCGCAGAAATGAGCGCGGGAGCTTTGTCCCCACCCTTGGCATCGGCACCGTGACAACCGGCGCAATACTCCATGAATCGCTGCGCACCGTGACCTGCGTCGCTTGCCTGTGCATTCGCATCCACGGCCATGAACCCAAGAATGAACAGCGTGGCAAGCAGCAATAAACACTCAGTCCTGTGTCGCCACATACTGTCCCACTCTCCTTAAGAACACCGCGCTGTCTTCCTGAGGAGCGTCTTTTGTGACGAAGGATCTCAACCTCTGCGTCTTACCACCCCACTACGGCGTGCTGGCGCCCATTACCCGGTATCCAGCCGGGATTTCCATCCACATTGCCTCGGGCTCTCCCCGCACAAGATTTGTCACGTTGAGTGTTACTTCCCCTAACTGCTGATCGCTCCGAATCACGGAGAGGGCCATGTGCAGGTCGGAAGAATACCAGACATCCGTGCGACGTAGGCCCACCCGCGTGCCCGAGGCATTCGACACCGTCTCCCGCGTGCCGGTCACCGGCAAACCCTGCATGGTCTGCTGGCCAAGGTTCTCGCGCTTTCCGTTACCATTATCGCCAGTATTTTCCGTCAACATCGCGTGTACATCAAAGGGGCTGGTAGCGCAAGTCATCGAAGCCTTGGTACAAATCGTGCGCGTGCCGGAGACAGGATCGAATATCGTGAAGCTTCTCAGCGGAGGGTCTTCACCGGAATTCGCATTAACGAATACGCGCGTTTCGCGGCGCACACGTCCTTGAGAGTCGCGTGCCACCATCGTGTAATACTTTCGCGATGCAATGCCCCCTCCCACAAGTGGTTGGTTCCAGGTGACCACTACTTTGGCTGTGAATGGCACGTTGGGGACCGGCGGAATTTCAATGCCTTCGATATTGGTACGAACGCTGCCAACCGAAATTTCCTGCGAGATTGCTGGCGCGGTGGTAAACACAAAACAGAGGGAAAGACCGAGCAGGCTAGAGGCACGCATATGTACACTCCCTGGGACTTCGTAAGTACCCCACCACTACTTTAGAGACAATGTCCGGCCACATCGTGTCGCAAATCTCATGGACACAGACACCACCGACAGAATCGACGCACGTATCCGGCATTTTCGACCGGTCGCCCTGAAGTGCGTGCCGACTCAGAACAAATGAGCAATTAGAACGGAGCATCTTTTAGATCCGCCTGTTCTTGCAGCATGCCTTTTCCGCACAAGCTGCGTGACAGGCATGCCTCACGCAGCGATCGCGCCGCGATGGAGTTCGTCGATTCCTCCGCGGCGAACGAGAGGTCGAAATCCTCTGGTGCAGACTCCAGCGCGGGAAGGAATGGAGCCGCCAGCCTTGGTTGGAGTCTGTATAGACCAGCGATGTTTGCGTGCGGATTGCGCGCGATATTTATCGCGGCAGTCGCCGTGTCGTCAGGGGTCGTTCCAGACGTACCATTGCTCCGCGCGTTGCTGAACAGAGCGGCGCAACTACTTGAGTTGGGCGAACTGGAGTTGATGCACGCGGACAGGATGTTCGCGAGGGTATGAATCTTAGTCTGTGGAAGTTGGATTTCGGGCCTGGAAGGCAAAGCGGCGTTGGCCACTCCCGTGGCAATATTCGCAAGGTCGGCGGCGTTGGCCATGCCCATCGATGCAGCATGGGAACTGACGGCGTGTGTCGCGTCCGTGGCAATTCCGGCCATCGCATAGGCCGCCGCAACCGTTGTCACTTCGTTCACGAACACGAAAGGCGCGGCAGTGTCGAAATTTCCGGCTTCCGGGCATGCACCGAGCGAAGCCATCAAGCCGATGGCGGAGTTCGGCCCGTCGTCGCCGCTGTTGCCGCCTCGCGCGTAAACATACACCTGGTGGCCGGCACTACAGGTGTAATCCCCAGCAATTGAGAACCCTCCGTATTCCCCGCTGAGCACGTAATAACCGATCGAATCGGCTTGATTGTTTGTTGCGGAGCTAAGCAGGGATACCGAGGAGTTGCTATACGCGCCCGAATTAACTTGAAGTACATACACCCGAGCACCAACGATGGCACGGGCTTGACCACCATTCACTACGCCCTGGTATGGAACAGCTGGAAATGTCTTAGGATAGGAACTCTCAGAATCCAAGGTGGAATCTTCGGAAACCGGTCTTACCACGCCTCCCGATCCCCCCGAGCCCCCGGATCCGCCGGAACCTCCCGAGGTACCTCCCGAAGTCCCGCCTGACGTCCCGCCAGAAGTGCCACCACCCGGCGCGCCTCCAGAAGTGCCACCGGAAGTGCCTCCCGAAGTTCCTGAACCAAGCCCGCCGCCGGAGCTAACGAAACCAGCTCCGGGCTGACTGTTTCCTGCGCAACCGCTCAGCAAAAATACAGCTAGCACCACCGAAGAAGCGAGATACCCCAAGTGACGCATGGCAACTCTCCGCACGATCTCTCGGGCTCGATACCAACTTCATATGTGACGTATCAAAACCTACTTGAGTTTCGCTCTTATTCCCTTTGCACACGGGCTCTGGACGACGCCAAGTGTTCCATGGAAGATGAGCTTGTCCATATTCGACCAGAAACACTCCAGCCGTCTGCTGGTACAGCGCGCTACGAATCCCCGCAGCAACTGACCGATGTGATTTCGCGCAGCCGAGTCAACTGTTCGTAGAGGTGGTCTCCCTCGACGTGATCTCATACTTGAAATCATCGGGATCGAGGCTGTCGAGCCGGCCTTCCCTCGTTTCTGCCTGCGGGTACATCAGGAAGCCGACTGGCGCGCCCTTCGACCCGGGTAGAGCAACATCGTGCGCGAAGTTGTATGCCATCCAATTCATCTCCCATGACCCGAATAGACGCGCGCGGGCGTTCTTCACCATGGTGTCGTCCAGGGAGCGATTTCCAGGTGGTTCCTCGAGCACGACCTTCCGCACATCCGCGGGGTCAACGGGTACCCAGCCGTAGTCGTTGAGATAGACCTCAGCGCGGCAATGTTGCGCCTTCGTCACGTTCTCGGACGAAGCCCCAAGGCTCTTGTATCCCAGTTCGGACTTGGCAACGCGGATGCCATAAACGTCGCGCGCCGGAAGCCCGGCCGCGCGGGCGAGGCCAACGTAGAGCGCGTTCAGATCTGCGCACTTGCCGCCCAGGTCTTTGGACCCCAGCATGAAGCGAATGTCGCCAACGCCGCAGCCGCGCGTCCTCGGATTGCGAAACGTGTTGTCAACGATCCATTCGTAGATCGCCTGCGCCTTCTCGAGATCCGTCTTCGCGCCCTTCGTGATTTCGGTGGCTGTCGCTTTCACGATGCCGTCGGTGGGCAGGAGCGTTGTGGGCCGCAGGAAATGCGCTAATTCCTCGCGGCTCTCCTTCCGTGCTTTGCCCCTTGCGGCGAGATCGACCGCACAATCCTTCGTGGCGATCTGGTTTGTCACCGTGAGGATCGGCGATACCTCAGGCGGAAATTCCGCGGCGATGATTCCGAGCGCATCGGCCTCGCTCTCGATCATCTTTGCGGTACCTCCCTCGCAGTGGAAGGTATTCGCGAGCGTCCTCTGAAAAGGTGCTTCACTTATGAGCGCCGCCGGCACCCAGAGGCGCGTCGTCCCCGAAGGTTTCAGAACTTCGACGCGGGTCGTAACTTGAAATGTGCGCCAACGGTCGACCGCGGGGACCTGGGAAAACAAGCGCCTAGCCTTCGCAAAGGCGAGGCTTGCTGACACAATGCCTCCTGATTGCAGAAAATGGCGACGGTTCACGATTCCCACCTATGCACCAGAGTTTTTGTGACTTCTCTGGCGACGAATAATGTACACCCAACTCTGTCCATATGGGGCGCTTCTCTTAATGGGATAACCGGGACTAACACGCCCCCTGAAATGAGGTTGGATGCTCATTCGCTGCTCTCGGCTATGTGGCCGCGAGCTCGGCCCCCGCTGCTAAACGGGTGAGAAAATCAACTGGTTAACGGAGAGCGCCCTGGAGAGCTCCGGAGCGCCGCAGTTTTTCCAAGTTCCTCATTTCTGGAGCATAGCGCAGGGTTGGGGTTACTGGGAAAATGTCGGCGCGCCGTCCAAACTTAGTTATATTACTGTTAATGTAATGCATGCGGGAACGAGCGGCGACTACGGGGTGGATTTATGGGTCATATTGCGGGTACCCCTCTCCCCCCTTGTTTTGTTGTATGGCCGGCAAGCGGCTGAAAGAGAGGGGGATAGGTTGGCAAAGTGTGTTGTACGTATTGTATGAGGAGCGCGACGTGACTCGCGGCCCGTGTTCCGTGGCAGGTGCAGAGAAGAGCGAAGGAGTTGGAGCGCTGACGCGACCACGCCGACGGGAGATACCCCCCACCCGCTGTTTTTCGTATCAAGGGGAAATAAAGGACTTACGGGCGGAATCGCTGTATCAAGGGGAAGCATTGGACTTAGCGGGAGATCCGGCGAAGAGAGCGCAAACGGCTGTTGAAATTGAGCGCGGAAGGCGAGGACAGAGCAGGTTTGGAAGCGAATCCGGGCGCACCTGTGCCGATGAACCATCGGGAGATCGTAGGGCGAAATAATTAGTATGTCAATAAGTACTTATAAGTATTCCATTCGAATGTAGAGATAGTGAATCGACAGCGGAGTGTTCGAAACTGGAGTCTGAAGAGGAACGGCACGCCGTTTGCAAAAAGCGCGAAGTGCAGGCCGCCCAAATTCGGTTCTGAAAATTAAGAGTGCGCCATCCGCCGGGAAAGCCGTTGCTTGAAATCAGGTGGAGCACCCGAGGCACTGGCCTTGGAGCAGTTGGTCGTACTACGCAACGGGAGCAGGATTACTGAAGGTCGATGCCCTGTGAGGGAGTGGGAGCAGAGGCAAGATAAAAGCTGAGGAGCAAGAGCCCACCCTTTGCAAAAACCACAAAGGGTAGGCCACCCGAAATTGTCTTAGCGCGTCAACGGTGCGCCACCCGCCAGAAAACGTCCCGTCTGCCCCCGGGTTTCAAAAATCAAAAACCCGAAGTATTCGCAGGCGGACGGGCGTCACGAGTTAATGACGAGGGCGAAGTAGAGTCCTTCATCTGGATGCTTCCACGGTGATGCAATCCACGCCGACCATTGTTTCGACAGGTTTGCCTCGGAATTTTATGACCAAGTAATAGGGGACAGCACCTGAAATCGGTTTCCCATCTACCAGATAAACAACCATTGGCTTCACTTGAAAATCCAAGTCCGTGCCGGAAATGGTGCTGATTCGGTGAGAACCAAATTCGATTCGGAGCCGCTCCCCTGGCGAAGCCAAGGCGTTGGCAGGGACCAACTGTTCCAAAGTAACTCCCTCATAGATGTGCGTAGCCTTCGTCGCAAGGTCGCTCTGCGTCACCACGGACGGTTGCATTTTGCGCAGGTCTGCTGCACGAAAGTAACGGCTCTTATTATCAACTCTCACTTGGAGAAGTACCTGCTGGTCATTCACAAGGCTGTAAGGCCGCCCGTATCTTTGAGAAAACGCAGCAGTCGGCAGGAGAAACAGCAAAAGTAGCAGGCGAACCTTTCTGAGCATCGCAGTTGCCTACGGCCATTCTAGCATTTACTTTAGGGATTCGCAGTCGGAAGGGCGTCAAGAGTTGATGACGAAGGCGAAACGATAAGATGGGGGGAAATATTCGTAGTCTCATCTTCGGGGTGATAGCCGCCACCAAACAATGGCTAACGCAGCGGCAAGGGCTAGGCCGACAAAAAAGCCGTGGAACATGAGAAAAACTCGAAACACTGCCGTACCCAGAACCGCTAGCACTACGAGCGCTACCGACATCCCCAAGTTCGGCACGAGTACTCCATCAAAATCGATGTACGGATGCGCCCACACAAAATAGATGGCGAGTCCTCG
This sequence comes from Candidatus Acidiferrales bacterium, assembly GCA_963709705.1. GTDB lineage: Bacteria > Acidobacteriota > Terriglobia > Acidiferrales > UBA7541 > Acidiferrum. The sequence continues at coordinate 741,796 of CAVPXU010000005.1, read as the reverse complement.
GATGAGCACGTAGAGATCAATCGGGAGGAAAATGCCCCAGACAAGGATGGGCTTCCAGATATACCGATAGAAGTTCGGGAATTTCCAAATTATCCTCGCCCCAACGATGCTCCGCATTTTCAAACTTCACGCAGTCTTGTGCTTCTGTAGCCGAGTTACCGTCAACGAAGCATTCACGGTGAATATTCTCGGCATGGACCCACTCATCGGAGTTTTGTATCCCCCACGGTAACAAAAACAGCCAGCCGCCAACCCACACAGTCACGAAGATAAGGAACACCTGATGGAACAGACGTTTAATCTTCGACTTCATCGGCACACGCTATCAATAAAACACTTTATTCGTCAATAGCGTGTGCCATACATGCCCTAACATAAAACCGCCGCTAAAGATTTCGACTAATCGCCTCCGAAACCTTTGTAGTGCACCCCGACACTGACTACGGACAACGGAACGCAGTTCACTTCATCGCGCTTCCTGGAGACACTGGGGCGGCAAGGCATCACACATCGGCGGACGGCATATCATCACCCAGAGGGCAACAGCTACATTGAACGGTTCCATCGCAGCTTGAAAGAAGAGGAAATCTGGACGGCGGAGTATCGTACTTTGGAGCCGAACGTCGTATGCATCGTCAGACCCTTAAGGAGAGTCAGAAATTGCTTGGCGGCCTTAAGTACCGCTTCCTTCCCAGCCAGGTCTGAAAGAGGGCCAACAAACTTGACGTCAGGATTCAGGTGCCGTGCGGCTTCCGCAAAGTCTCTTTGCTGCAAAGCCTGGTAGTAACCCTCGGCTGAAATTACGTTGTTTTCTGTGGTAGTCGTCATAGTCTTTTTTCCTTGTCAGGTTACTGTGCGCGCTAAGAATGGGTGGCTACAGGTCCGCGATGAAAGGAACGGCGGGATGAGCGATGCTGTCCGACCCCCAGACCGGACAAATCGCTCTTCCCGCTATTCATTGGCAAATCTTAAGGTTCGTCGCCTGTTCATGCTGTTCACTTTTGTACATTTTGCGCGGCGATTCGCTTATTCTCGTGGATCCTTTGCCTGCTGCAATTAAATTAAAGACACTTTCCGCTATCTGATCGTCAATGGACTTGATTTCTATCGCCAAATGGATATTCGACGGATGTTTCGCGAATCGTTCAAATAACAAATTTCTTTTTGCTCTCAATTCTTCCAGTTTTGCCTGCTCGTTCGTCTGAGTATCAACCACGTTGGTGTACTCCTCTAAAGAAACTGAAGATCATTTCGATCACCGTGAGTTGGTTTTCTTCATTTGCGATAAGTAGTGGACGGCATTTTGCAGGTCGATGCTGTGCTCGACTGCTGCCGGTGTGACGCACAACTCCAGATAGCGGCCAAAAATTGCACGTTCTGCCTTGGCGATGAGCGGAGCCCGCTTGGCCGGCTCAGCTTCCATTAACACCTCGGCGTAGGGCTGATGCCATTTCTGAGAAGTCAGAATGCCCGTGGTTCTGAATGGGCCGGGGGCGGAGAGACCCATGTGATGCTTAACGAAATCCACGTAGGAGACAGCGTTGTGTTTGGTGCTTGCCTGCAACTCGGTCGCAATTCCACCGTTATGTGCGGGTGCGGAGTTGACAAAATCCACGGTGTCACATGTCACGGACGCTCTACATTCAGGGTCGATTTCGTCAAAGAGCATGAGAACCTCTAGCTATGAAATAGCAGGCTCTCATCGTTGCTGTCTGTCTCATTCAGCACAACCTTCTGTGAAGGCCGCCACGCAAATTCCTCAAGTGTCTTGTCCAATACGGTACGATCGTCCTTTGCGCAAAAGAATGTTTCGATTGTCCTTGACACCAACACCCACGGGGAACAGGATGATTATGCGGTTTCGCCAATTATTGCGAGACTCCCGCTTCGAAGTCCGAGTGCATTTTCTTTAAGAGCCAAGCTCCACAATCGAGCGTTAAGAGGGGAGTACCTCCTCGGCTGGTTGTTCTCCGCACGCGCGGTGAACAAACTTCCTGTTCGACGTACAGGACTGCACGCGCAAGACCGCAGCGACTCCAGACCACGCCAGGTCAACAACTCGCCTGATGCGAGAATAAAAGCGAATTTCTTGGGAAAGAGTAAAATATGTCTGAATCAAATAAAAATGTCGTTCGTCGTTTGTTCGAAGAGGTTTGGAACAAGGGCAATCTGCAAGTCGCAGACGAACTTTTCGGGCCCAGCTACACCCACCACGACGCTTCCACGCCGGATCTTGGGCGCGGGCCCGAGGGTGAGAAGAAGAGAGCAACTTTGTATCGCAACGCCTTCCAGGATTTCCGCCTAACGGTGGAAGAAGTGCTTTCCGACGGAGAAACCACCATGGCCCGTTGGAGCTGCCGAGGCACCCACAAAGGGGAACTCAACGGAATTGCGCCGACCGGTAAGCAAATCTCCATCACCGGGATCAGTGTTGCCCGTTTCGCCGGTGGGAAAATGGTCGAAGGCTGGGTCAACTGGGACGCTCTCGGATTGATGCGGCAGTTGGGTGCGGTTGCCGAAGTTGGCAAAGCGCACGTCGCCGCAAGGTAGCCGTCGCGCCTTAGCGAATAGCTACAAACAGAAAGGTCCGACCCGCCCTCGGACCTTCTGTTGCGTATCTGCCGGTGTGCGGTTCCTGGTGAATTACATCAGTCGTGCAGCACTACGCTCAAGAGCGAACTGTTGATCTGCAGACCGCCGTTATATTTAATGAAGCCCAATTTCCGGAACTTGTTCATGAAAAAATTCACGCGCGAGCGGGTTGAGCCGATCGTTTCTGCCAGCATCTCCTGAGATATTTTGGGAAGCACGCCATGTGGCTGGTCGTCCTTGCCGTAGCGTGCCAGCAACAGAAGCGCTCGAGCCAGACGCTTTTCGCTGGAGTTAAAGAGTTGATCGACAAGGTCCTCTTCGATTCGAATGTTGCGCGTTAGAATATGAGCGATAAAGCGGTCCGAGAGTGCGTGTTCCGTGCGCAGCACCCGCATCATCTCTTCTTTATCGATGGATAGCACGGATGTCGGCAAGATCGCGGTGGCTGTTCCCATGCAAACAGGCTGTCCCGCCAGGCACCCCTCGCCGAAAAAATCACCCGGGCCGAGTACCGCTACGACCGCCTCTTTACCGTTTTCGTTGATAACAGAAAGCCGGACACCACCCTCCCGGATGTATTTCACACTTTTCGCCGGATCACCTTGATTGTAAATCTTCTCCGCTCGCCGAAACTTCAGAAGGCGCCGTTTCGCGCCGGCCGTATCCAGAAAAACTTGCAAATCGAACGAAAACTGCCTCGAACGGCTTTGGCGGATCTTTTTAACGGTTGCCTTGGGCATATGGCGTGTCCCGTGCGAGCGACTGGGTTCTGCCAACCAAACAGTCCAGAAAATGAATGGCAATGCCTCGAATTATATCACCGCGGTTGGACATGCAAGGCAAACGCGGCCCGCCTGAAAAACCTTGAACATGTTCACAAGTGAACAGATATGTGTGGTACCAAAGCGTAGTATGGCCTTGCCGTAAAAGGACTGTTTTACTGGGCAGTCCATCCCCGAAACTTATTCCCCGCGGCAGTTAGAAGATTCAAGGATATCGAACCAGCTTAATCAAGGGCCCTGGCGCAAGCGACGATTCAAGTTTTGCACAGCCAGGGCGTTCCAGCGGGTTCTCCGAGCGAGAAATCGCACGGAGCTATTCCGGCCAGTCTGGAAGTGTCTCTTAATGCGAAAGAAAGGAACAAAGAGTATGCCTCTCATGCAAGTTTTGATAGCCCTGATCGTCGTGGGCGTTTTGTTGTGGTTGGTAAATCGCTTCATTCCCATGCAGGGGACCATCAAGTCGATTCTGAACGGCGTCGTAGTCATTGCGGTAGTGCTATGGCTGCTAAACATCTTCGGATTGTTTCATTCCTTTGCGCACATACGCATCGGAACGTAGCTGAATACCGATAAACGGCTCCGTCGAGGGCCACATTCGCGGATCAATAAGTTTCAATCGTCAAGAAACAACGCGACCGGCGTCCTAAACGCCGCGCGCGAGAATACGCGGTAGCGGAGAGCACATGAAGAAATCAATCGGTGTATTGAGTACCACAGCACTGTTTTTGCTTCTGGGATTAACGGTTCCTGGTTACGGACGACAGGATAAGCCTGAGAAACAAGAAGACAAACCCAGCGCCCCCAAGCAGGAGCAGCCGGCGAAGCCGGAAAAGCAGCAGCAAGAGGCTAAGGCTCCGAAGCAGGAACCACAAGCAAAGCCCGAAAAACAACAGCAGGCTAAAGCTTCCAAGCAGGAGCAACAGGCGAAGCCCGAAAAGCAACAGCAAGAGGCGAAGGCCCCGAAACAGGAACCGCAAGCCAAGCCAGAGAAGCAGCAGCAGGCTAAGGCTCCGAAGCAGGAGTCACAAGCCAAGCCCGAAAAACAACCGCAGCAAGCCAAGGGACAGGAGGAGCCACAACAAAAGCAGCAGGAACAGGCGAAATCCACTAAACAACAACAACAGGCTCAGCACGCGCAGCCAGTAAGCGCGAAGCAGTCGGATCAGAAGCAGACCGCATCCTCAAAGGGTCCGCAACGCACACAAGAAGAAACGGCCACGCAGCACGCGCAACCGGCACTTCGCTTGAGCTCCAGGGGCAGCGGTCGAATTCCCGAAGAACGCTTTCGCTCTAATTTTGGCCGCGGCCACGAATTCCGCATGGGCAATCCAGTTATGGTCAGCGGATATTCTCGCTTCCAGTATGGCGGCTATTGGTTCGGATACGTTCAACCTTGGCCAGAAGGTTGGTTTTACACCGACCAGTTCTACATCGATTACGTCGACGGCGGCTATTACATGTACAACCCGTACTATCCGGGCGCTCGCTTCGCCATCACCGTCATTATCTAACGTCGAAATCCGGCTCGCTGAATGAACACAACTCTGGCCTGGCACGATCATTTTTCCACAAAGGGAAGCACGCCGGGCCCGAGGGATCAAGAAACACCGTACAAGTCTCGCTTTAGTGGAGGAAAGAAAACATGCTCGGAACCGTACTCATCGTCATTTTGATTTTGGCACTTTTGGGAGTATTTCCGCGGTGGTCACACAGCCGCGATTGGGGCTATGTCCCGACCGGCGGTATCGGACTCGTTCTTTTCGTCGTGGTCATCCTCGTCCTCATCGGGCGTATTTAGTGGTTTCCGCTGATGGTTCGCTTGCCATGACACCGACTTTTGCGACGGTTTGATGTCGGAAGCGGATCGTAACGGGCGATTCTCGTCTTTCGGGCAGGCTCTGTGATTGCCAAGTCGGAGGTGAGTGATGGATGAGTCCAAACGGCGTGCGGTTAACTTTCTTGAGAAGGAAATCAAGACGTACACGGCTCTATCTCTATTCCTGTCGAAGAAGGGCATCAAGCAGCATGTGCGGGTGGGTGCGTCAACCGTACTGCTCAGCCCCTTGTTCTACAGAGAGAGAATGAAAGAAGCAAAGAAGCTTGTCTCCGATCTCAAAAAACCGGATTAGAATCGTGTTCTCTCGATGTGTAACGTCCGGGGGCTGCGGCCGATGGTGTATTCGCCTTGTCGTTTGCCTCCTGGCTGCCCTTCTGTGCTCCGGGGATTCGTTAGCATACTCCGTGCTCACCCACGAGGAAATCATAGACTTGGTGTGGAGCGACGAACTCCGGCCGCTGCTGCTACAGAGATTTCCATCTCTGACCGAAGATCAACTCAAAGAAGCACACGCTTACGCCTATGGCGGCGCGGTCATCCAGGACCTTGGTTACTATCCTTTTGGCAGCGTGGAATTCAGCGACTTGGTGCATTACGTTCGCAGCGGTGACTTCGTTCGAGAGTTGCTTGTGCAGAGCCAGAACGCGAACGAATACGCGTTTGCCCTGGGCGCGCTCGCACATTATGCCTCCGACATCGCCGGACATCCCGCGGTCAATCTTTCTGTTTCCATTCAATATCCTAAGCTGCGAGCCAAGTACGGTAAGTCCGTCAGATACGCTGAGGACCACACCGCGCATCTGAAAACGGAGTTCGGATTTGACATGGTGCAAGTCGCCAAAAACCGTTATGCGTCGCAGCAGTATCACGATTTCATCGGGTTCCAGGTGTCCAAACCTCTATTGGAGCGCACGTTTCCCATCGTTTACGGAGTGGAGTTGAAAGACGTACTGACGCATGAGGACCTTTCCATCGGTTCGTATCGCTTTGCGGTCAGCCAGATGATTCCGCAAATGACGCAGATCGCACTTCGGACTCACAAGAAGGACATCATGAAGGAAAAGCCGGATTTCGCGAAAAAAGAGTTCCTCTTCCGGCTGTCGCGTTCGGAGTATGAAAAAGAATGGGGAAAAGACTACTCGAAGCCCAGCTTCGGGACGCGCCTGGCCTCCTGGCTCTTGCGATACATGCCGAAAATTGGACCCTTCAAGGCTATGGCCTTTAACAATCCCACCCCTCAGACCGAAGATCTCTACTTCAAGAGCATCAATAGCAGCGTCGACCAGTACCGCATCTATCTCCAGCAAGTTCGTGGCGGCTCTCTGCAACTGGCCAACGCGGATTTTGACACCGGCAAGTTGACCAAGGCGGCCGAGTATCCTCTGACCGACGAAACCTACGCAAAGCTCTTGGGTCAGCTCACCCAGCGAAAGTTCGATGGCACGTCACTGGAGCTGCGCGACAATATTCTCAACTTTTATTCTGACCTCTCTCTTCCTCTTGAAACCAAAAAGGATCCGGCTCGCTGGCAAAGCGTATTGTCCTCTCTTGATAAGTTGAAGATTGCCGATCGAAATCCCATTCTCGCCGCCAGCCCTGCATCGCAGCACTAAGTCGGAATCAAACCGGTGCCGAATATTTTTGCTAGTCATCGAAAACAAAATGCAAATGTGTCCGCTAGTGAACAGAACAATCATTTGGACTCGCCTAAGATGAGTTTTGCCAGGAACAGATCAGAGATGGTCTCCTGGTGCGGCACAAGCGCTCTTCATACCGTTCACTTGTGAGAATTGGAAATGCAATGCTTTGGACAATATTTATCGTTCTGTGCGTCCTTTGGCTCCTCGGAATGGTCACGTCCTACACGATGGGGGGACTCATCCACATACTCCTGGTCCTGGCGCTGATTATTTTTGTGATCAATTTGTTCCAAGGGAGACGGTCGGTTTAGCCGCCGGCGTAATCACCATGAAACCTCTGATTTGGGGCGGCATTCTCTTTATCGTACTGGGCGGTTTTGCCCTCGCCTATCGCGGGTTCAACTATACGCACGAAGATAAAGTGCTCGATGTCGGGCCGATCCACGCCACTGCGGATAAACATGAGCACGTTGATATTTCGCCAGTGCTTGGCGGGTTGGCGCTGGTTGGCGGAGTATTTATGCTCGTCGCCGGACTCCGGCAAAAATCTTAGCTCGCGATTATGAAAAATAGCCCGCCTGAGAGTCGGGTAACGCATAACCCTCTCGCGCTGTAGGTATGTTGAAAGATTTCGACTACAAATCTTTAGTGAAACTAAATCGATAATGGAAAGTTTTTGACCGTGGAGGTCAGCAATGAAGAAATACTTGTTTGCCGCAGCATGTCTTACGCTCGCAGCGGGCGCTTTATATGCCCAGGACTTGAATAAGGAGCAAAAACGCCTTGAAGAAAGTGGCGTGGTCATGAAGGAAGTGCTCAACATTCCCGACGACATTCCTCACGATCTATTGGAGAAGGCGGAATGCGTCATCGTGTTTCCGTCTGTAATGAAAGCGGCGTTTGTAGTTGGCGCCGAATATGGACGGGGAGCGATGGTTTGCCGCACTGGCGATAAATTCCGGGGACCGTGGGGAGCTCCAGCCATGTACGCGCTGGAAGGCGGTAGTTTCGGTTTCCAGATCGGGGCTGAAGCCACGGACTTGATCCTGCTGGTCATGAATGACAGAGGGATGGAGTCGATTCTCAGCAGCAAGGTCAAACTGGGGGCGGATGCCTCAGTTGCCGGAGGCCCCGTCGGTCGCGACGCTTCCGCAGACACCGACGCTTGGATGCGAGCCGAAATCCTCAGCTACTCCCGGTCACGCGGACTGTTTGCTGGAGTCTCCCTTGAGGGAACTACGCTTCGTCCCGATGACGATGCGAATGCGCAGGTCTATGGCCGCCCAATCAAAGCAAAGGAAATCGTAAGAGGCGAAAAGATGCTCGTGCCCGAAACCGGCCGTCAGTTGGTCGACGTGCTGGAGAAGAGTGCGCCGCATAACGATTCGAAGGAAGCGGCTTCGATCAAGTAGGTGATTCAAGAGCCTGCCGGGATACCACTATCCCGGCAAGCTCTCAGTCCTTCAAGAAAACCCTTCGTTACTCGAAACGGAACTATGGATTGTGTCCACTTCTGGACAGATTTTTCCCCACATTCAGCATTTAATTCAAATCAGCAAAGACGTATCGCGACAACTGGATGGCCTCTGGCTCGCGAGTGAGCAGGTTTATCTTGACTGAGAGGCAGTGCCAGTTGTTTCGCGCGAAACGTCCGCTCCTGCCGCTCTGCGCACTCCTCCTACTATTGCCTTGTGGGCTTTTTGGCCAGGCATCTATCCTCAAGTCCCCCAATCCAGTCATGGAAAGTGGTACTCCCGTAAAACTGCAACTGGCGCAGACGATTTCTTCCGGACGCGCACATAAGAATGATCGGCTTGAGTTCGTAGTCGATGAAGATGTGGAGGTCGGTGGCTTCACCGTGATCAGCGCTGGGGCTAAGGCCGAAGGTTCGGTAGTCAGAGTGAAAGGAAAACGCCCATTGGGAATAGGCGGAAACGTAATCATCAATCTAGACTCCGTGGAACTCACTACGGGCGAGCACGTGGAATTGACTGCACGGAAGGAATTCAAAGGCAAATCTCGCACAGTTCGCATGGCTGTAGGAATGGCGGTAGCGGCAGCCATCTATTTTCCAGCTGCGCCGGCGTTCCTGCTGACGCCCGCCCGTGACAGAACAATTTTGCAGGGCACGGAAGTGACGGCATACACGAAGACGGATCATCCACTAGAAGCCATCTCATAAATACCTTAGGAGGATGACGGCGCAAGCAAGCTGCACCATTCCGAGGAAATTCTCTGGGTAGTATTCCCAACGGATAACCACGCGACGAAAATTGTGAAGCCAGGCGAACAAGCGCTCGATTTTCCAACGGCGGCGATAGCGGCGCAGCACGCGACCATCTTGCGTGGCTTTCCGGGTGCGTGTGGAGTTGTGCGGAGCAACCAACTGCACGCCGAAGCGTTCGCGAATCTGCACATCCAGTGGATCACTGTCGTAAGCACGGTCACCGATCAGCCGCGCGGGAGTTTCCGCGAGGAAGCGTCGCTAGAGGGTGGGTTCGACGAGTTTTGTTTCATGCGGCGAAGCGCTGGCCACGTACACGGCGAGAGGAAGACCATGGCCGTCGCTGATCACCATGATTTTGCTGCCTTTGCCGCGGCGAGTAGGGCCGATAGCAGCGCCCCTTTTTTCGCCGAACTGAAGCTGGCATCGATGAACGATTCGCTCAAATCCAGCTTCCCGCGATCGCGTAAGTCTTCGGCCAGTTTCTGGAGCAGTTGGGTGAGCAACCCAGAGCGTTGCCATTGCTGGAAGCGGCGATGACAGGTCTGGTAGGGAGGATAACGACGCGGCAGATCGTGCCAAGGAGCGCCGGTGCGCAAAATCCAGAAAACACCGTTGAGCGCCGCTCGCGTATCTTGCCACGGTCGACCGCGCCCATCGTCCCGCCGTCTCGGACGAAACAGTGCTTCGAGCGTCGCCCATTGGGCGTCGGTCAGGTCCATGCTCTTGATTTACGCCATTGGCCATAAGTTTCAACCGCTCACTGCTTTGAAAGTGTTTATGAGATAACTTCTAGACGCAAAAGCTCTGCCGCTTGCTCATGGAAATGTTTCCGACCTGGAGGAAATGATCAAACTGCTGCCGCCTCGGGTGTTGAATGGCGAAGGTCGCGAGGGCGATATGCTGAATCTGATTTTCGCGGCCAAAGAAGACGACTTGCAGGAAGCTTTCGCGCGCGCCGGCTGGGTAAAAGTGGAAAAATCCACGCCCCAGATCATTTGGCACTTAATATGGAAGCGGAAACACTACACGAAGCTGCCCATGGATAAGCTTTATGTCTTTGGCAGGTCGCAGGACTATTCCTACGCGCTGCCCGACCCCGCCTCTATCGTTGCGCGGCGGCACCACCTGCGCATTTGGAAAACGGATCGGGTGGTGGACGACGTTCCCGTTTGGGTCGCTGCCGCGACCCACGACGTCGCCATTGAATTTGTGAAGCATAAGTTTCGCCTCTTTCACAAGATCGATCCGGACGTGGACGCGGAGCGCGACTTCATCGCAACGGATCTGGCTAAGACCTCTCAACTCACGCGCGAGCACTTCGTGACTTGCACCGCGCCAGTGTTCAACGGGCAAACAGCTACCGGACAGGCCTACTATTCCGACAGCAGAATCCTTTTTCTGCAATTGAATCAGCGGCCTGAGTTGGCAGCAGCCGTCGGCCCAGCCAAGTGACCAATGAGCTTTTTCATTGAAATAGGTTCACTCGTGGAGGACAACGGTCAGCAACGATTTGTTGATCTTGATTTTCCCGTTGTATTCGATAAAACCCAGCTTGCGGAATTTGTTCATGAAGAAATTTACCCGCGAACGCGTGGTTCCCACCATGCTCGCCAAAGTTTCCTGTGAGACTTTCGGCAAGATGCGGTCCGGTTGGTCCTGCTTCCCATAACGCGCCAGGAGCAGAAGCGTGCGTGCCAGGCGCTTTTCACTGGAGTTGAACAGTTGATCCACCAGATCTTCTTCGACCCGGATGTTGTGCTCGAGCATATAAGCGATGAAATGGTCGGATAACTTATGCTCTGCGTGAAGTACGCGCAACAATTCTTCTTTCTGAATGACGAGCAGGGTAGTAGGCGTGACAGCCGTTGTCGTGCCCATCCGCAGCGTCTGGCCGGCCATGCAGCCCTCGCCGAAGAAGTCCGTCGGGCCAAACATGGCAACCACCGCTTCTTTTCCCGAGCCATTCACAACCGACAATTTCACGCCGCCCTTCTGTACGTACATCACCGTCTCTGCAGCGTCGCCTTGAGAATATATGGATTCGTTCCGGTGGTATTCGCTTACTTTTCTGGCTACCCCGGCGGTGTCGAGGAACTTTTGCGCATCGAAAGATTCGATTTTATGGTTGTTTTTGGGTTTCTTTGGTTTCATATACATATTAAACACCGCCTGCATACAGGCCTTCCGCAGCGATGTTTAGCTTATCAGTCGGCCTTCCGCAAAACTGTGCAAAAGGGAACAGTTTGCCCCCTCTAGAATCTGTACTATGCCTACTGGACGGTCGGCGTGAGCCACATTGACCGGTCTGGGCGGGTCGGGCAATTTTGCTCACCCCATCGTCCTATTCATTAGAACCCTGGAAGACTCCCTTTCCTTCCAAGCTGAGCAAAAACTGTGGATTTGTGGATTTTAGGAGGGGGTCGTAGTGTGGCATGAAGTTCTCTGCAGGACTGTACAAAACAGAACAGCGCTTTCGTCCAGCTGTCTATAACATCTGTTGTCGGACGGTGAGCCAGAGCGCTACTAGCAGTCTGCCGGGATACACCGTATCCCAGCACCAGATGCTGGCAGTTCTCGCTTAAGGAACGTCCATGGACGACACTTGCAAGTTCGTGTAGTCGACCTTTCCAGAAGATCACGCCACTGCAGGTAGATAGGAGTTCACGCCGGGTTCGTTGGAGGGCAGGTCCAGTCTGTCCGAGTGTATCGAAACCGAGGGGCAACGAGGGACGTATGTATTTACTTGCATGGATTTTCGCCGCGCTCTTGGTTGGATGGGGAGCACGAAGGATGCTTGAGGATAATAGCTATGGTCCGTTTACTGACGCAGCGGTTCGCTCTGCCGTAAGCAGGAGTTTTGGAGACACGATCGTCACAACGATGGTTGCGGTGATTGGCGCAGCACTTCTAACGGCGCTGGACAATCTCGTCAACGGCCGACGAATTTTCGCCCGCCAATCGTAAGAGCTCCGCCGCTAAACCACCGCACGCATTCTGAAAGCCTCAAGGAAGTTTAAATGGAAGACATCAACAAATTCGAAACTGTCCTTATCCAAGAGAACACAGTCTTACCCGCCGGCTTAGCCGTGGACACTGAACCTGCATTCTCCGGCTGGAAAGCCGTCCGAAATCTCGATGGCTACGAACTCGGCCGGGCAATCCACAAGGCCAACTGGAACTTCTTTTATCTTGCCGGAGAGATTCGCGCTATCGCCTTCGGTCACAAAGGGCAAAAAACGCGGCTCCAGGCAGTGAAACGGATTGTCGGCAAATTGAAAGGGAAGCAGCTTAATTGCCTGGAGATCACGTCGATTGTTCAGAAGAGCTTTCTCGGTTTTCCGTTCGTAACTGTTTCCGCCAATTCCCGACACATACAGGAAAGCGTTTATCTGGTCCCCTTAGCTGCTGTCACCGTAGGGATGGCCGCGGCCCCTTTCCCTGCCGCCAAATTGGATAGCGACGAAACGGCGCATCAGGGATCAGTATTTCCAAAACCGGATGTGGCCCCGATCGGAAGTTTCTAGTGATCTGTGGAGATACCAAAATGAAAACGATTCGCAGCTCGATTCTTTGTGTCAGCGCTTTACTCCTGACGGCCTCTTTGCTCCAGGCACAGCAGCTTTCCAAGTATCGTGGTTTTTCAATCGGATCGAGTCTGGCCAATGTTTTGAAACTCAGCGGTGAGAAATTACTGGACGTGAAAACTATTCACACTCAACCAATGCTGATTCAGGAACTTTCCTGGTGGCCACCAAGCACTCTCGAACATTCCCAGCCTGACGACGTGGAACAGATCCTCTTCTCTTTCTCTAATGGCCAGCTCTATAAGATATTTGTCACATACGACCGGAGTTCCACGGAAGGGCTGACCGCATCCGATATGGTCAAGTCCATTTCGACGAAATACGGCCCAGCCACTAGAGTTGAATCAGAAATTGACCCGGCCATGGACACGCTTTATGAATTGAAGCCAGGGCCTCTCGCGTCTTGGCAAGATCCCCAGTATTCCTTTGATCTTGTGCGTACTTCTTTTAGCGATCACTTCGGCCTCGTCATTTACTCGAAGGAAATCAATGCGGAAGCGGAAGCCGCTACTGCGGCAGCAGTGAAACTGGAAGAACAGCAGCGCCCCGAAAAAGAAGCCGACGAGAAGAAAAAAGTAGCGGACGATCTGGAAACGGCACGAGAGAAAAACCAAAAGAGTTTTCGCCCGTAGCGCCTGTTGTTGTCCACTAAAAGTAATAGTTTGTGTTTTTTGAATAAATCGAATGGGGGTCAAAGAAATGTCAGTAAATATTACTCCTCTGCACGACCGGGTTCTGGTTCGCAGGTTGGAAGAGCAGGAAACCGCCAAGGGCGGAATCATTATCCCCGACACGGCTAAAGAAAAACCGCACGAGGGCGAAGTGATCGCCGTCGGCGCCGGCAAAATGGAAAAGGGCCATCGCGTACCGCTCGACGTCAAGGTTGGTGACCGGATCCTGTTCGGCAAGTACACCGGCAACGAAATCAAGATCGAGGACCAGGAATACCTGATTCTTCGCGAGGAAGACATTCTGGCGAAGGTTGGCGGCATCGCCAAAGCAGCGGGCAAGCGGTAATTAACGGCAAATTAAAGATTTCAACCGAACAGAAGTGTTCGATCACCCGGGAGGGTGCAGTCTCATGTCAAAACAAATTGTAACTGGTGAAAATTCACGGCAAGCGATTTTGCGCGGTGTCAATATTCTGGCGGACGCGGTGAAAATCACGCTCGGCCCGAAGGGGCGCAACGCGGTGATCGAAAAGAAGTTTGGAGCACCCATCATCACTAAAGATGGCGTGACCGTGGCGAAAGAGATCGACCTGCAGGACCCGCTGGAGAACATGGGAGCGCAAATGGTGCGCGAGGTCGCGTCCAAAACGTCCGATGTAGCCGGCGACGGCACCACCACAGCAACCGTGCTGGCGCAGGCAATCTTCCGTGAAGGTGTACGCACAGTGGCCGCGGGCGCCAGCCCGATGGCCCTGAAGCGCGGCATCGACAAGGCAGTAGAAGTTGCCGTGGGAGAGATCAAGCGGCTCTCCCGCGAAGTTAAAGGCGACATGATCGCGCAGGTTGGCTCCATCAGCGCCAACACCGACAAGCAGGTTGGCAACATCATTGCCGAGGCCATGAAAAAGGTCGGCAAGGATGGCGTCATCACCATCGAAGAATCCAAAACAATGGATACCACTCTTGAAATCGTCGAGGGCATGCAATTCGACCGCGGCTACCTCTCGCCGTATTTCGTCACCGATCCGGACCGCATGGAATGCGTTCTTGAGGACGTCCGCATTTTGATCCACGAAAAGAAGATCAGCTCGATGAAAGACCTGCTCCCGTTACTGGAGCAGACAGCCAAAATGGGCAAGCCCCTAATGATCATCGCTGAGGACATTGAGGGCGAAGCCCTGGCAACCCTGGTGGTCAACAAACTCCGCGGCACGCTGCAGTGTGCTGCCGTAAAAGCCCCCGGCTTTGGCGATCGCCGCAAAGCCATGCTCGAAGATATTGCCGTTCTCACCGGAGGAAAGGCCATCACCGAGGAACTTGGCCTCAAGCTCGAGAATGTCAAACTCGAGGAACTCGGCAGCGCCAAAAAGGTGACCATCGACAAGGACAACACCACCATAGTCGCGGGCGCCGGCAAGACCACCGAAATTGAAGGCCGCATCAAACAACTCCGTGCGCAGATCGAAGACACCACCTCGGACTACGACAAGGAAAAGCTCCAGGAGCGCCTGGCCAAGCTCGTTGGTGGCGTCGCTATCATCAAGGTTGGCGCAGCCACCGAAACCGAATTGAAAGAAAAGAAGGCTCGCGTTGAGGACGCCATGCATGCCACTCGCGCAGCTGTGGAAGAAGGCATCGTTGCCGGCGGCGGCACTGCTCTCCTGCGTTGTTTGCCGGCCCTGGAAAAGCTGAAGCTCGACGGTGACGAGGCCGTTGGCGTCAACATCGTGAAGCGTGCGCTCGAAGAGCCTGTGCGGCAGATCGCCCTGAACGCTGGCCATGAAGGTGCCGTCATTGTCGGACGCGTCCGCGAATCGAAAGAAGAGAATTTCGGTTTCAACGCGGAGACTGCCGAGTTTGGCGACCTCGTTAAAGCCGGTGTGATCGATCCGGCAAAGGTGACTCGCCTGGCCCTGCAGAACGCCGCATCCATCGTTTCCTTGATGCTCACCACGGAAGTGCTGATCGCCGAGATTAAGGGAGACGAAAAGTCGGCTTCGGCTGGAGCGGGTTATGGGGGAGGCATGGGCGGGTCCTATTAGGCGTTCTACTGACCGATAAGTTCGATCACCGCCACAGAAGACCCACGTTCGGTTTAAGGATAGGAAAAAATGTCGGGGCCAAAGACAATCTCTCCAATAGAAAGAGCGACCGTTATCGATATCCGTGATGATGGGAAGGCAATTGAAATCTCCACTCTTCAACAGGTGGTCACTTTAGACGTAAGCGAAGAATCAGTCTCGGTCAGGCCGCTACATCCACGGCCGATCCTGCCCGCCAGGGTCGCCATCATCGGAAATTACCTTCCCAGGAAATGCGGGATTGCCACTTTTACCACGGATCTATGTGACGCGATCCATGCGGAATACGGCGCCACCGAGCTGTTGGCCTTGCCGGTCAATGACACAGACGAAGGCTACAGCTACCCCGCGCGCATCCGCTTCGAACTCTCCCAGGATGATGTGGCCTCCTATAGGCAGGCCGCGGATTTCCTGAATTTCAGCAACATTGATTTGGTTTGTCTCCAGCACGAATATGGAATTTTCGGCGGACCGGCCGGTTCTCATATTCTCGGCCTCCTGCGCCGCCTTCAAATGCCGGTCGTCACCACATTGCATACCGTATTGCGAGAACCGAATGTCGATCAGCGCGCAGTAATGACGGAACTAGCGGCCCTGTCCGATCGCTTGATTGTCATGAGCCGGCAGTCCTCGGAAATCCTTCAGGACGTGTTCCACGTCTCGCCCGCAAAGATTGATTTGATTCCGCACGGTATCCCCGATTTAGCGTTTACGGATCCAACTTTCTACAAGGACGCGTTCGGAACCGAAGGCAAGGAAGTCCTGCTTACTTTCGGTTTGCTCTCACCAAACAAGGGCATAGAGAACGTCATCAAAGCCCTACCGAATATTCTGTCGCGCCACAGCAATGTCGTCTATATGGTTTCTGGCGTCACCCACCCGCATATCCTGCGCCATGAAGGCGAAAAATACCGCCAGTCACTCCAGAAACTGGCGAAGGATCTGGGTGTTGAAGCCAGCGTCATCTTCCGTAACCGCTTTGTGAGTCCGCAAGAGTTGGTTGAATTGATCGGCGCTGCTGATATTTACATCACGCCCTACAAACACAAGGGCCAGGTCGTTTCTGGAACGCTTGCCTATGCCTTAAGCGCTGGAAAAGCCATCATTTCCACGCCGTATTTGCACGCGATTGAATTATTGGACGAAGAGCGCGGTGTTCTCGTTCCATTCGACGATCCGCAGGCCATCGCCGAAAAAACACTCGAGCTCCTGAACAACGGAACCGCGCGCCACGCCATGCGCAAGCGTGCCTATCTCTATACCAGGGATATGGTTTGGAATCGCGTGGCACAGCAATATATGGGAAGCTTTGAACGCGTGTACAACGAGCGTTTGCGAAATCCGCGCGCCACATTTTCCGCCCAACACACGGAAAAGAATCTCGATCGCCTCCCGGCCGTAAAACTCGATCATTTGCTTCGTATGACCGACACCACCGGAATCGTCGAGCACGCCATCTTCGTGGTCCCGAATTACCCTGAAGGCTACTCCACCGACGACAACGCCAGGGCGCTCATCATCGCAGTTCTTCTCCAAGAATTCGGCAGTGGCGCTCCTGCAGTCTCGCAGGATCTTGCCTCGCGCTATCTCGCTTTTCTATGGCTCGCTTTCGACCCTGCAACTGCAAGGTTCAGAAATTGTTTGAGCTATGAACGCCAGTGGCAAGAGCCGGAAGGCTCCGAAGACAGCCACGGGCGTGCGTTGTGGGGATTGGGCACCGTTCTTGGCAGAACCAAGAACGCTGGCTTAAGAGGAGCAGCCGGACGCCTGTTCGAATTGGCGATTCCCGCCGCAGTGGAGTTCAAGAGTCCCCGGGCTTGTGCATTCGCTTTGCTAGGATTGCTGGAATATCTTGAGTCGTTTCCCGGCGATCGCGCCGCGCTGAATGCCGCGGACGCGTTGGCGAATCGCTTGTTGGATTCCTATCTAGCCCACCGATCGACAGACTGGAAATGGTACGAGAATGGACTTGCGTACTCCAATGCCCGACTGCCGCAAGCTCTGATACGAGCCGGAACGCGCAGCGCAAACGATGCCATGGTTTCCGCCGGACTCGAAGCATTGGACTGGCTGGCCACTGTCCAGCGCTGCGAAACAAAAGGCCACTTTGTGCCCATCGGGTCACATGGCTTCTACTCCAAGAAAACCGAAAAGGCTCGTTTCGACCAGCAACCTGTCGAAGCCTGCGCCGCCGTTTCCGCTTTTCTGCAAGCCTACCGCACCACAGGAAAAGGACGCTGGCGCAAAGAAGCGTGGACTGCCTTCAATTGGTTTCTCGGCGACAACGATCTTCAGGTTGCTTTATATGATCCCACAACAGGCGGCTGCCGAGATGGCTTGCATCCTGACCGCGCCAACGAGAACCAGGGCGCCGAATCGACGCTCTCCTTCCTGATGGCGCTTCTCGAAATGCGCAAACTGGAAGAAACGGACTCAACCGATCCGCAGGCCTGACTACCGCAGTTGCCCCTTGCACTTTCCTGGCTGCGCGTGACCTAAATTTCTTGCTGTTGAATTTTCCTTGAGAGAAAAATGATGCTTCCACACGACCCATTGTTTGTCCGGTACGCCGGTAATCCGATCCTGTCCGCAAAGGATTGGCCCTACCGGATGAACAGCGTTTTCAACGCTGGCGCCGCGCGTTTGCCCGACGGTTCCACGCTTCTTCTGTGCCGCGTCGAAGATCTTCGCGGGCTTTCTCACCTATGCGCTGCGCGTTCCGTGAACGGTGTTGACGGTTGGCAGATCGACCGTGAACCGACGCTCGCGTCCGACCCCGATCGCTATCCCGAGGAATTGTGGGGCATCGAGGACCCTCGTATCACCTTCGTCCCCGAACTCAAACAATATGCGGTCGCTTTCACTTCCTATTCACGCGGTGGCCCGGGCGTCTCGCTGGCTCTTACAAAAGACTTTCGCAACTTTGAAAGATTTGGCGTAATCATGACGCCAGACGATAAGGATGCGGCCCTCCTGCCGCGCCGGATCAACGGATTCTGGGCCTTGATCCATCGCCCCATGACGCCACTGGGCGCGCACATCTGGATTTCTTACTCACCCGACCTGCGCCACTGGGGTAGTCACAAGCTCATGCTGGAAGCGCGCCGAGGCGCCTGGTGGGACGCTAACAAAATTGGCATCTCACCGCCACCCATCGAAACGCCCAGAGGCTGGCTAATGATCTATCACGGCGTGCGCAGGACGCCATCCAGCTCCATCTATCGCCTTGGTCTGGCGCTATTCGATCTGAACCAGCCCGAAAAATGTTTGATCCGTGGAGACTCTTGGATGTTCGCGCCCGAAGCGGATTACGAACGCCACGGCGACGTTCAGGACGTGGTCTTTCCTTGTGGTTACACAATAGACGCGGACGGAGACACTATCAATCTCTACTACGGCGCGGCGGATTCCAGCATCGCGCTAGCCCGCGGCAGCATCCGTTGCCTACTGGCGTGGCTGGACGCCAATGGCCATTCCGAACAGGCAAACGAACGAAGGCAGCGGCATGTGTAATCCCCTATTAGATCGTACCTTGTATTTTTTTGGAGCGCTGCGCCACCACTCAAATCAGGGTTGGGCAAAAAGTAACGCGGCGCTTAAATTGTTGAATTGTGCTGACGGTTTGAAAGGCGTCGTTTCAAACTGGGGGCGACTTACCGTTGTTAACATCTAAATAATATACCTTTCTTATAAACTGTGCAAAAATTGTACAGCGCACAGGTTTTGTCAACACATAGGATGTCGGTCTGGGTGTGCCGGACGGCATCGGTTCGCTGCTCTGGATAGATGTAGAGCTGAATTTCAGGAGAGCGCAACATGGGGCGTCTGTGGCACGAGTCTCTTTCAAAGACCACACTCTTGGTCGGAAGATCATTCTTTCCTCTTTTTGCAATCGCTGTGATTGCCGGCACGATGCTTTGGGGGCCGTGGGTGAGCTTGGCTGTCACAGTCCTGGCGGTCGCGGCCGTATTGAGGCTTATTTGAGCGCTACGGCGGCCCAGGCACCGATCGCGAATCGCCGGCGCATTCTGGCTAATCCTCAGGATTGGCACTGTGTAATTTTCCATTGCGTTTGCCTCGCAGCATATGCTTGCGCCTTCTGGCTTTACCGCCACCCTAAACTAGCGGGCGTCACTGGCCCGTGGTCGCGTGTGGCCTTCGTCGCAACTTCGGCAACCCTGCTTGGATGGATCTCCGGAATAGACGTTGGAGTTAACTTCCACAACCACTCCCATCGCCCCATCTTCGTCTCGCACTTCGTCAACCGCTGGTTCGGTCGACTGTGGACATTTTCGGGCGCGTGGCCCTCGTTCTTTTGGGAGTACTGCCACGTTACCGTTCACCATGCGAAACTGCTGACGACCGAGGATTGGACTTTACCTAAAAAACGCTCGGACGGATCGTTTGAGAACTTTCAGCGATACCTGTTTACGCATTGGCCGTGGCGCTTAACGCCTCATCTCTGGAGAGATCTGACCGCACGACGAAGCATCCGCGGCAAAGCGCTTCGTGAACTAACCATCTTCCTTGCGCTTTGGTCGATTCCGTTTTGGATCGATCCGGTAATGGCTCTCTGGCTCTGGGCACTGCCACACTGGATCGCCAACACGTTCATTATGGGTTCGGGCATGTATGTACAGCATTCGGGGTGTGTTGACGAAGACTCCCGCTAAACCGGTAAGCCACTCTACTGTATTTGTGTCGAACTTCTTCAACCTCACGATGTTCAATATAGGTTTTCATCTCGAGCACCATGAGCATCCCAGGGTCCACTGGTCGGAACTCCCGGAACTTCACATTCACCTGAAACGGGAAATGATCGATGGCGGAGCGCACGTGGTTCCATACGGCAATTATCATGCAGCCTTTCTGCTTGCAGGCGACGACGAACGCAGAAAACGCTTCGCGGAGCAGGATACAGGATACAAAAGTCGATAGTCTGGCTTTGGATTCATAAATCACATTGCTCAGATAGTGGAACGAGCCATCGCCGGTTTCATGCTTGAATGCAAGAGGAAAAGGCCGAGGTGGCAACGGTACTTGGTAACGGTTAGCAGTGCTTAAAGGTAGGTAAGCTCTTTGGATTCTTAAAATGGTGGAGCCGATGGGATTCGAACCCACGACCTCCTCGATGCCATCGAGGCGCGCTCCCAACTGCGCCACGGCCCCACCGTCAACTTTTTTCAGTTTACCACAATCGCGCACAGCCGCACTGTGCACAAACTCCGCAGTAACTTCCAACTGCTCTCGACCCCAGTGCGGCCACGAGCCGTGCGAATTTCTGACCTACTGAACAGCCACCTTCCGCTATGTTACAGCAGTGTTAAAATAACGATTTTTCTTCCACAACCGAACACTTTTTTGCCTGCAATAATGCCCCCTTTTTCGTTCTATGCCGTGGATAACAAACCATTTAACATATTAAACCCCTGTGACCCCCATCACTTTCCTTTTCCTCAGCCAACTGCTATCTTCGGCATGGACAAATCCCCCGGTCATTTGTATTCTCCAGCTTCCTGACTCGGCCGAAACCTGTCTAAGGAGCAGTCTCCATGCCTCTCGAATTGCCATCACAACAGTTCCGCGGAGTGCACTGCCGCCACTGTGGCAAGCCTGTTCGTGTCCCCAAAATCGTTTTACTAAAGGATAGTGAGAATCACGGCCATCCCCCCGTCGACGACACTCATTTCCAGCTCATCTCTCGCGTCTTTGTTCTTCGCTGCCGTTCTTGTGAAAGGGAATCGATTTACGCCATCGATCAAATTGTGGATTGCACGTTTACTCCGGCGCCAGACACCGGCCGCATGGCTCATTCCGCCGCTTGATCTGCTTTCATCGCTACGGGCAGCCGCACTACTTCCACCGAGCACTTCGCGTGCAGCGCCACAGTTTCTGACACGCTACCGAGCACCAGCCGGTCGAAGCCTCTGCGTCCGTGCGAACCCATCACGATCAGGTCGGTCTTCCACTCCTCGGCGGCGTCCAGGATGGATTGCGAGGGCGTGTCTTTTGGCTGCATCACTTCGCCCGTCACACGCAATCCCGCTTTCTCCAACAATTCCGTGCCGGTCTTGACCGCCGATTTCGCGTGTTCCAGGCTTTGTTTCGTCAGATCCGCCAGTTGTTCCGGCGCATAGTAAGGGTATTCGCCCACCAGCACCGGGTATTCAGGGCTGGTCAGTACTTTAAACTCGCTTCTCGGTGGCCATGGCCGCTCGACGATGCTTCGCAGCGCTACTTCTGCATGCGCGGAACCATCCGTTGGCACCAGCACACGCATGCCTTCGCCGCTGCCACCTTCTCCAACAACACGCACAATTTCCACGGAACATTCCGCATGTCGCAGCACTGCCTGCGCCGTGCTTCCCAGCAGTAGCCTTCCCACCGCGCCGCGTCCGTGCGACCCCATCACAATCAGATCCACCCTCCACTCGCTCGCCGCCCGCGACAACGCATGCCGTGGATTATCCAGGATCACGTTGGGAGACACGCTCCATCCGGCATCCAGCAGGGGCTTTGACAATTCCTCCACTGACCTTCGCGCGGCCTGTTTTGCTTCTTCCATCGGCAACGGCGCCTTCGTGAAAAAGAACGGGTCCACCACCTGCACCACCGTAAATTCCGTGCCCGCCGGCCATGGCTGCCGCGTCACTTCACGAATCACTCCGCCCGAAGAGCCCGATCCATCCACTGCCACCAGGACTTTCATCTCAGATATCCTCTGCCCTCGCGCAAAACCCGACGTAGTATTGCGATTTCAAACGGTCGCCAACTTACCTTAGCAGACCGATAGCCCTAAAGTAATCGGTCCGTTACTCGAGGGCCCCAATCGGACCTACTCTACTACCAGTTCACTTTTTTTGGATTGGGAAGGGAAGAGGCGTGGGGTTTGGCGTGAGTTGGAGTGGGACGAATTTGTGGTGGAGGTTAACCCCATGCCGCGCTTGTCCATAATTAACTGCTGCACCCGATGCGCCAATCCCGCACTCCCTAACTCTATTGTCCTGAACGCCCCCTTTAGCGCGGCGCCTTGCCACTGGGCTATTCTTCCCTTTTTATGCGTCTTCTCAGACCATTCGTTCGATTCGCGCGCACTTTTCGGCAAAATTCTCTTTCGCGTCACGTGCGCCATCATCACCGTTTTCGTTCGGGCAACCCGTGTAGAATGCC
This sequence comes from Candidatus Acidiferrales bacterium, assembly GCA_963709705.1. Classification (GTDB taxonomy): domain Bacteria; phylum Acidobacteriota; class Terriglobia; order Acidiferrales; family UBA7541; genus Acidiferrum. The sequence continues at coordinate 719,212 of CAVPXU010000005.1, read as the reverse complement.
GTTAGCCCCGGAGGTTCACATAATCTGATGGCCATAACACCTGCTTCGCCGCGCACAAAAGATTTTTCCGCCCGCCGCGTTCTCCTCGGCCTCGTGGCACTCTTCGTTCTTCTCTATCTCGTGGACTTCGCCTGGTATGAACTCCGTGTTTTCGTTCCCCAATTGGGGCAAAGCACCGGCTCCGTTCATCGCATCCGCTTGCTCGCCATCTCCTCCAGAGGCAACAAAGTGGAATATGAAATCGACGCGGTCCATCCTCAAGAAGACGTCCCCTGCAGCCACTCCATTTTCCCCCACGCCGGCGATCGCCCCTGCTGGTACATGGTCCGCCACGCCAACGACCCCATCCCCATGTAGAACCTCTCCTGTATTTCACTAACCTCTCAGTTGCCCGTCTCAGGCCGCGCCAAGCAACACTTTCGGCCCGCTTGGCTGCGGCATCCCGCCCACCGGCTCAACCGTCACCGCAAACGCTTTCGGCTGCGTATTCGGCGGCACTTCTCCCGTCCACATATTGCCCCACGCATGCCCGCCCGGTCCCAGTAATCCTGCGCTGATCGGAGCGCCGTTCACGGGCACCAGCCACATCTGATAACTCTTGTCCGCGGGCAGTCCCGGCAAATCCGCGGCATACAAAACCACACCCGTCTTCGCATTAAACTTCACCAGCCCGCTAAGGTTTGCGGCATCGCTCGTACCCGTCAGTTTCACCGTCACCGTGTCCGGCGCCCCCAGCACGCCCACCAGCTTCTCAATCCGTTCGCGGTCTTGAATCAACGTTTCGGCCGCTTGGTGTTCTTTCTGCAGTTCCGCGGCGATTCTCCGGTTTTGCCAAGACAATCCAAAACTCACCAGCGCCAACGCCATCGCTGCCGTTGCCAACGCCCAGTTCCACCACGAAGCCCGCGCCTTCGGTTTTGAAATGCTCGGCGTACCTGAAGCTTTTTGCGGCCACGCATTTCTTTGCTGCGCCTCGCGATTCGCCCGGATTCGCGCCATCAATTCCGCTTTCACCGTTCCCGCGGGCCGCTCCTGCTTCACCGCAAAATTCAGCAGCGCCGCGTTTCCTCGCGCCTGCGCCAGCTTCAGCGCGCACTCTGCGCAGCCAGACACGTGCGCCTCGATCGCCGCCGCCTCTTCCGCCGGCAAAGCGCCCAGAGCAAGCAGCTCCAGCTCTTCCAATCGAATGTGCTCTGCGTTACTCAACTCAGCACCTTCTTCAAAGTCTCCATCGCGCTTCGAATCCGCGTCTTGATCGTTCCCAGCGGCTGGCCCGTCTTCTCCGCAATTTCCGAGTGAGACATTCCTTCGAAATAGGCGCACTCCAGCGCTTCCCGCTGGCTCTCCGGCAGGGTTCCCATCACCGTTCGTACTTTATCCAAAAGCAGGTTCTGTGCCGCGTGCGATTCCACTTTCACGCTGAACGACACACTGTTTTCGTTCAGTTCTTCCGTCTGCCTGCTCTTCTTCCGCAATTTCGAAATGGCGCGGTTGCGCGCCGCCACCAGCAGCCATCCTGCCAGCGATCCTCGCGCCGGATCAAACCGTTCCGCAGTGCGCCACACCTGGAAAAACAGATCCTGCAAAATTTCTTCCGCCGCGCCCGTATCGCGCAAAATCCGTCTCGCTTCTGAAAACACCAATCCGCTATAACGGTCATACAGCGCGGACAGAGCCTCTTCGTCTTTCTTTCCTATGCGCGCCAGCAATGACCAATCGGAGGTGGTCTCTTCTGTCCCTGGTAGCGGCGTCAGTGCACCTCAGGTCCCGTGTTCGTTGTCATAGTACGCCATTTCACACCCACTCGGATTGCCTTGGAGTGCGGCGGCCCAGCCGCTGCTTTTGCGGTCGCCACCCCTCCCAAGAACCCCCACGAGAACGCATCCGCATTCTCAACCGCCTGACTTGTCCGCCGTCCGCCTCGCTGCCAAAATACTTCCATGTCCATCTCTCAATGGCTTGCCTGGGCGCGCCGGCTGCAAGCCATCTCTCAATCCGGCCTTACCTATTGCAAAGACAAATTCGATATTCAGCGCTACCACGAAATTCGCAGCATTGCCGCGGAAATGATGGCCGCTGGCTCCGACAATCCCGGTGCGGAACAGATTGAAAAGATCTTCGCCGAGCAAACCGGTTACGCAACCCCCAAAATCGATGTGCGCATCGCCGTATTCAAAGATGGCGGCATCCTGCTCGTCCGCGAACTCGAAGACGGCTGCTGGACACTTCCGGGTGGCTGGGCCGATGTTGGCGAACCACCCTCACTCGCCGCCGTCCGCGAAGTGCGCGAAGAATCCGGCTACGAAGTTCGCATCACAAAATTCGCCGCGATTTTCGATCGCAATCTACACGACCACCCACCATACGCTTTCCACACCTACAAACTTTTCTTCCTGGCCGACTTAGTCGGTGGCGCTCCAGCCGATAGCCACGAAACCGCCGGCGCCCAATTTTTCCCAGAAAACAATCTTCCTCCGCTCTCCCTCACTCGCGTCACCCCCTCCCAAATTGCTCACCTCTTCCACCACCTCCGCCACCCCGAACTCCCCACCTCCTTCGACTAACCACTAAGTAACTACCGTCGTCTCCGCTCGTTGTAATAAAAAAATCCCGTTATTCCGAACGGAGTCGGGGAAGTGAGGAACCCCTCTTCGATCCACACGGCCATGTACGCCTCGTCAACTTCCCTCCACTCTCACTCTGTCTTAAACTGACCTTCACATACCGTGAGGTCCCTCTGCCGCGTTCCTTCGACGTCCTGATCCTCGGTGCCGGCGCCGCCGGCCTCTTCTGCGCCTCCGAAGCCGCCAAGCGCGGCCGCCGCGTAGCCTTACTCGAGCACGCGGACCGCATCGGCAAGAAAATCCTCATTTCCGGTGGTGGCCGCTGCAACTTCACGAATCTCCACACCACTCCCGAGAATTTTCTTTCTGCGAATCCTCACTTCGCCAAATCCGCACTTGCCCGCTTCACTCCCACAGATTTCATCGCCCTCGTCAAACAACATCGCATCGCCTACCACGAAAAAACGCTCGGCCAACTCTTCTGCGACAATTCCGCCACGGACATCACCAACCTCCTCGAAGCCGAATGTCGCGCCGCCCAAGTCCAAATCTTCCTCGACACCCGCATCACTGAAGTTCAACGCGCCACCGAATTCGTCCTCCGTTCCGAATCCGCCGAATTCCGCGCCCCTATCCTCATCCTCGCCACCGGTGGCCTCTCCATCCCCAAAATGGGCGCCACTTCCTTCGGCTACGACATCGCTCGCCAGTTCGGCCACAATATCGTTCCCACGCGCCCCGCTCTCGTCCCTCTCGTTTTCAATCGCAACGATCATCATCGCTATTCCGAACTGGCAGGAGTCTCCATCGAAGTCCTCGCCACCGCCGGAAAAAATTCATTTCGCGAAAAGATGCTGTTCACTCATCGCGGTCTTAGCGGACCCGCCATCCTCCAAATCTCTTCTTACTGGAACGGATCCCAATCCATCCATCTCGACCTGGCTCCGGAGCGCGACGCCACGGCTTCCCTCCGCGCCTCCAGCCGCCGCGACCTGGCCGCCACGCGCAAAGCCCTGCAGCAATTTCTTCCCAATCGCCTCGCTGAGCGCTGGCTCGAATTTAACGCACCCTCCAGCTACACCAATCCGGCGCTCGCTGCATTCGAAAAGCAGCTACACGATTGGTCTCTCACTCCGGCATCCAGCGAAGGTTACGAAAAGGCGGAAGTCACCGCCGGCGGGGTCGACACTCGCGAACTTTCCAGCAAGTCCATGGAATCGCGTTTCGTCCCCGGTCTTTTCTTCATCGGTGAAGTCGTCGACGTCACCGGCCACTTAGGCGGTTTCAATTTCCAATGGGCTTGGGCTTCCGCCGCCGCTGCCGCACGCTCTCTTTAGCGCCCGCGCCATTTCTTCATCACGCTCGCCCATCACTTGAGTTATATTTCTCTCCCGCTCTATCGCCACAGGAGGGCTCTCCATGCGCCGGCAAATCCGCACACAACTCACGCTCGCGCTCCTTGTCATTTTTCCAGTGCTGGCTCAGAACGTCCCGCCGCAGCTTCGGCCGCCTGCCGGCGAACAACTCTTCTTAACCGTGCACGCTAAGGGTGATCAGGTCTACTCCTGCAAGGAAGGGGTCACACAATTCGACTGGGTCCTGAAAGCTCCCGACGCCCAGCTTTTTGGCAAGGATGGCAAACCATTTGGCAAGCATTTCGCCGGCCCCACCTGGGAAGCGAACGATGGCAGTCGTGTCACCGGCAAAGCCGTCGCCAATGCTCCTTCTCCCGATCCCGGCTCCGTCCCATGGCTCCTGGTCCAGGTCGTCGGTCATGAAGGAAACGGCGTTCTGTCTCGCGCCACCAGCATCCAACGCATCAACACCAGAGGCGGCAAGCCTCCCACTTCTGGTTGCGATTCCACCCACGCTGGACAGGAAATTCGCGTCCCCTACTCCGCCGACTATCTCTTCTACGGCCCGCCAAGCTAGGTAGCTTGCTTTTCTTCTTCAAAAAAAAAGCGTCGTCATTCCGAACGGAGTCCTCGGAGTGAGGAAACCCTCGTTGCCTCCTCGTGCCTTCGCGGCGTGCCTTCCCCACCTATCCACTAACGCTCCGCTCATCCTCCCGCGCCTCCTCTCCCAACCGCACCCATGCACACAACGCAAACCCTCCCATCACCAAAACGGAAATGACCCCGCACGCCAACGTAATATCGCTCACCCGCCAAGCCGATCCCGAAGCGTCTGTTACCACCGGGTGCCGCGGTGTCGGCACCGCAAGCAACAAATTCCCAATACCCGCTAGGGCATAGAAAATCACGGCCATTCGCCAGTAACTCAGCGGCACACTTTCCGCTCTATTCTGGGCAATTCCCGAACCCCCGCGCATTACCACCAACACGAATGACTGGTAGATCACATAATTCGTCACCAGCCATCCCACGTAATTGCAGGAAGGCACGCCAAAGTATCCTCCGCCTTGCTGCCAGATCCACAGCCGTCCCACCGTGGACCAAATCGGATCCATAGCCAAATCCCATGCCGTCATCACCACGCTCGCCAATACCGGCAGTGCCGCCACCCGCCATCCCGAAAGTTCACCAACCCGTTCTTGCAAGATCGCGCGTGCCACCGTCCACGACAAATAGCCCATACCTACATAAGCCAGCCCCAACAGAATCGGCACCTGCAATATCTTCGGTCCCATTCGCTCCGTGAAAACGTAATGCCCAAACGGAAATCCTGTGGCGATACTCAAATTTTCCAGCACATTTCCCACAACCACATAAAGTCCCGCGAACGCCAGAACCCCCCGCCACCCATAAATCCTCGCTCCATGAACCAGCGCAAACGCCAGTGGCGGCAAAATGTGCAGCGCCACCGACACCACTACTGGCACGTGTCCCGGGTACAGCCCCGCCAGCAGGAACAACACATCCGCTCCTACGTAAGCGCCGATCAGGCCCCACAGGGTCCATGCCTTTTCTGCGATCTCTCTTTGCATGCCTTCGCCATACCCCTAGTTCAGCGCAGTTTATCTCACGTTATGTACACCGCCACATCGATCGCCTGGTACCTTCGGCTACCGCCAAAGTACCGGAGTCCCATTCCCCCTACCATTAACAAATGCCAATATCACTTTTCCTAAGCGCAAGTCTAAAGGCATCTGAGGTCTTCGTCACGCATGGCAAGATTACTGGCCAATCTTCGCTTACAGACCAAGTTCTTGCTCTCGATGGTTCTGGTCATTGCTGGACTCACTGGCGTGACACTCCTCGTCGTGCGCCAGACCGTCCAGCAACAAGCCCGCCAGGAATTGGCCACCAGCGCCCATAACTCCCTTGTTATTTTTGAAGTACTGCAGCATCAGCGCCAGGTCCTCATGTCTCGTAAAGCCGACCTGCTGGCCACTTCCGCCTTCCTTTCTGATGACGATGCCAGTTCCTTCATAGATTCCACGAATAATCCCCTGGATACCTCGAGCAGCGACCTTATGGCTCTGGCCGACGCCAGCGGCAAGGTTGTTGCACTCCACACCGTTCACCCCGATTTTTCCTCCGAATCCGTGGAATCGATGCTGCGTACCTCTCTGGCTCACAAACGGACCTCAGACTGGTGGTTCGCCCAGCACCGCCTCTATCAGGTCGAACTCCAGCCCATCGGCCCGCTCGCCAGCGATGCCCATGCACCGTCTTCCACCGTCATCGTCGGTCAGGAGCTGGACGAGCGCAGCCTCCGCGACTTAGGCCATTTGCTCTCCAGCGAAGTTGCCCTACGTTACAACGGTCAAACCGTAGTCAGCACTCTGGATTCCTACCGTGCTTCCGAGCTCAATTCCCAATTGCGCGGCCGCGGTTCTCCCGATCAGATTATTCTCGGCGACCAGCGTTATTTTGCCAGCTCGGTCGCGCTCATTCCTGGCCAGCCCGAAGGCGCCAGCCTCATCGTCTTCCGCTCGGATGCGGATGCCATGGCCTTTCTCCAGCGGATCAATCATCTTCTCCTGCGCCTCGGCTTGTTTGCGGTCGTCGCCGGCGGTCTTCTGGCCTTCCTTATTTCCAGCACCATCACCGAGCCTCTTGCCTGGCTCGTGCAAGGCGTGAAAGCGCTGGAGGAAGGCGACTACGAGTTTCGTTTACATCTGCGCGGTGGGGGGGAAGTGGCTGAAGTCACTCGCGCATTTGACCGCATGCGCCGCACTTTGCAGCGCAACCAAACCGAGCGCCACCAACTCGAAGAGCAGCTGCGCCAGTCCCAGAAAATGGAAGCATTGGGCCGGCTCGCCGGGGGCGTGGCTCACGACTTCAACAATCTCCTCACCATCATCAAGGGCCACAGCGAATTGCTCCTTGATCGCCTGGGCGTCTTCGATGCTTCCTACAAAAGCGGCGAGCAGATTCACAAAGCTGCGGACCGCGCTTCGGCCCTCACGCGCCAACTGCTCGTCTTCAGCCGGCGCCAGATTCTCCAACCCAAGGTGCTGGATCTGAATCATCTCGTTGGCGAAATGCAGAAGTTGCTGCATCGCCTGATTCGCGAAGACGTTGAATTTGTTTTTCTCCCGGGCGCGGACTTGAAAAACGTGAAAGCCGATCCCGGCCAGCTCGAGCAGGTCTTGATGAATTTGACCGTCAACGCTTCGGATGCCATGCCGCAGGGCGGCAATCTCATCATCGAAACCCGCAACGTTTCTGTCGATTCCGCCCATGCCCAGGTGCGTCCTGGCCTGCTGCCCGGCTCTTATGTTCTTCTTTCCGTCACCGACACTGGGCATGGCATGGACGAAAAAACGCTGGCGCGCATCTTTGAGCCATTTTTCACCACCAAGGAAGTCGGCAAAGGCACCGGGCTCGGCCTCTCCACGGTTTACGGCATCGTCAAGCAAAGCGGCGGTTTTATCTGGGTGAAATCGGCGCCGGGGAAGGGAAGTTGCTTCGAGGTTTACCTCCCGCAGGTGCAAGAGGCGTGCGACCCCGCCATCGCAAAGTCCGTAGTTCTTACGCGTCTTGCGGAAGCGCAAACGGTCCTCGTTGTAGAGGATGACGCCTCCGTTCGCGAACTGGCCGGTCGTTTTCTGGAGACTGCGGGATTCCGCGTGCTCGCCGCGAAAGATGGCGTCGAAGCCTTGCAGTTCGCCACCGAACGCGGTTCAGAAATCGATGCTCTGTTGACGGACATCGTGATGCCCCGGATGCGCGGCACGGAACTCTCCGCGCGGCTCAGCGCTCTGATTCCCGATCTGAAAGTCATCTTCATGTCCGGCTACATCGAACAGATGGAGGGTCACAAACCAGTCGATAGTTTCTTTCTCGAAAAACCTTTCACTCGCGAAGTCCTCCTCCGCACCGTAAATGAAGCCTTTCGCTCCGCCGACCTCGCCCACCTTAAGCGCTAGAATTCAATTCAGGGCGAGAAAAATTAAGAAAATCTTACAGAGGAGCCGGGACAGGAATTCTCTGAATTTCTCTCGTGGATTTTGTCCGCAGATAGTAAAATGCTGGCCACTAAGACTATGACCAACCCCAAAAAGAAGCAGCCTTGCAAATGCTCTCATGGTAAATCGATTCACCGTGTCCTCCGCGATTCCAAAGGCAAACTCCGCCACCCCTGCTTTTTTCCTGACTGCAAGTGTCGCGACTACCGCCCCATTCCCAGCTAGCCTTATGTCGTCACCCGCCTTCACGGGCCAGCCGAAGCACGAGTCTCTACCATTTTCAGCTCTAAGTCTTCACAGGCGCCCCAACGCCGTTGTTGCATGTGGGGTTCTCGCTCCTTTGTAGTGCCCACCTTCCGAGGCAGGCCGTCAGCGTCTGACCTCCGCCATACCCTTAACAACCCTCCCAATCTCAATAACCTAACGCCAACCACCTGTGCATAAAACAAAGCACCAAGCAACGCCCCCACGCCCATTACCTTCCGGCCATTGCATTGCCAAACCCCTGGTGCCACAATCATTTTCTAGGTCCCACTTCAGGGCCAACCACCGGCGGAAACATTCCGCGTCCTCCGGTGTCTAATATTCTGAGCGGACAGAGGTTGGGATTCCCGCCCAGCCAGAGCAAGCCGGTTCGCCGCAGCCAGTTTCGGCCAGGGCGAAGAAAGGCACACCGTGTCCGATTGGGCCAGTGCCCTCTCGTGGGGCAGAGATGAAGCCGAACTTGTCACCGAACTGCAGGCAGGTTCGGAAACGGCCTTCGACTGGTTGGTCACTCACTACCATGGTCCCGTTTTCAACCTGATTCTCGGCATGCTCGGTGACACCGCCGATTCCGCCGATGCCGCCCAGGAAGTTTTCTTGAAGGCATTCAAGGGCATTCGCCATTTCCGTCAAGGCAGCTCCTTGAAGACCTGGCTGTACCGGATCGCCATACGCGAAGCGCTGAATCACCGCCGCTGGTTCAAGCGCCACCTGCAGAAAAATATCTCGATCGATGCGGAGCCCGAAGAAGGATATGCCCAGATCGATGTCGAAGATTTGAGCGCCACTCCCTTCGATCAACTGGCAGCGCAGGAAATTCAGTTAGCGGTGCAGGGCGCCCTCCAGCAAGTCCCTGACGTTTTTCGCAGCGCGGTCATCCTGCGCGATCTGGAAGGCTTGAGCTACGAAGAAGTGGCCGAAGTTCTGGAAGTCAGCGTGGGCACCGTGAAGTCCCGCATTCTTCGCGGCCGCCGCGCGCTCAGGGAAATTCTGGAGCCGCTCCTCGGCGAGCGCCACGCGGCTCACTACGAAGCGACGCCCGAATCGCGCCAGCACGCTTCTCCAGCAACTGGATTCGCCGCCCAGATTGGTTTGCAAGCGGCCTATGTACGTGCCTCCAATTGGTCAGGGGCCGATGAAACGCTGCGTTCTGAACGGACGCGAGAGGACCTATCATGAGCTGCAAGACGGTACGAACCCGGCTCGCAGGGTATCTCGATGATGCCCTGGTGAACGCTCCGGGACTCGAGGAACGCCGTACGATTGGAAAACATTTGGACCTTTGCGAGGGTTGCCGTGAAGAACTGCAACGCTATCGCCGCTTGTCTGTATTGCTCTCGCGCGTGCCACGCGCGGTGCCTCCTTCAGATTTGGCCGTGCGCATCCGCGTGGCTGCAGCGCAGGCACAGGAAACCCAGGGCTGGGAGAAGCGTTGGCAGCGCATCAAGGATCGCGCGGAAATCCTTCTAGACAACGTGTTTCGTCCATTGACCGTGCCCGCAACCGGCGGCCTGTTCTCCGCCTTCATCATTTTTGTTTTCGTGCTGCACATGATCGTTCCCGGCATCACTGTGCGTGCCGATCCCAATGACATTCCCACCGGCTTGCTACAGCCCGCGGAACTCATCGCGCTTTCGGATTATCCAGAATCGGTCGTGGCCCAAATGCAGCATCCCGATCTGGAATTGCAAAACGATGATCTTCTCGTCGACGTCACTGTGAGCGCCAACGGCCAGATGTCGACTTACGACATCCTCTCCGGCTCGAATTCGCCGGATGTCCGCCACCAACTCGATCAGGTTCTGATCTTCTCGCGCTTCCGTCCGATGCTGAGTTTTGGCCGTCCCACAGCCGGTGGCCACGTCGTCCTCAGCTTCAGCGCCGTCCACGTACGCGGCTAATCCTGCGCGGAAACACTCAAGGGAACTCAGCAACAAAAAAACGCTGTCATCCTGAGGAGCGCTTTTGGCGACGAAGGACCTCTCGCAAAACCCACCTCGTTAGCGGACTGACTGGCAACCCCCGCATTCCTGTTCACGAGGCCAGCTGACTTTTCCCACAGCCCTGTCCGAATTTCCCCGCGCCATTTTTCGTTCCCCGGTGTTCAATAAAAGCAGGAGCTTCCCATGGCTACTGCTTTGCGTTGTCTCACAATCGTCCTCGCCATTGTCGTCTTGGCGTTATTTCTCACTCCTTCCTTGTATGCAGCGCCTCTGCAAACCAGTTCCGCCGACCAAACTTTGCTAAACGCCGCCAATCGCGATCGCGCCGCCGCTGGATTGCCCGCTCTACGTTGGGATCCCGCGTTGGCCACCGCGGCCCATCAACACGCCTTACGTATGGCCCAGATGAACCAGCTCTCGCACCAGTTTCCCGGCGAGCCCCCCATGCAGGACCGCGCGCGCCAGGCCGGAGCACGCTTCAGCACCATCGCCGAAAATGTCGCCCAGGGTCCCACAGTCATCAGCATCCATTCTCAATGGATGAACTCGCCGCCGCACCGCGCCAACCTTCTCGACCCGGATCTGAACGCCGTTGGCATCTCCGTCGTCCAGTCCGGCAATATGCTTTTCGCCGTCGAGGATTTCTCCACTTCGGTTCCTTCGCTCTCTTTGGATGAACAAGAGCAGCAAGTCGCCTCGCAGCTCTCCGGACACGATCTTCACGTCACCACCGGCTCCGCAGATGCGCGCAAAACTTGCGAACTCGATCGCGGCTGGGCCGGCCCCAAACCAACCACCGTCCTCCGCTACGAAATGTCCGACATCACCCACCTCCCCGGCGAAGTCACGCAAAAACTGAACTCCGGCAAATATCATTCCGTCGCGGTAGGCGCCTGCCATTCCGCCGGCACCTCCGAATTCACCCGCTTCCGCGTGGCCATACTCCTCTACTAAATTTTTCAACCCTCCTGACCCATTTCCCTCGGCCTCATTCCCTCCACTAATACCCCCCATAACCATTTCCCATTTGCCTTTTCCACCGAACCCGCTAAACTAGCCTCCATGAATTTCAGGCCCTACTCGTATTCGTGGCGATTTACGTACCGTACCTACCGGAAGCGAGGGGCCGTCGTCTAGGCAAGTCGAATTCACCGATATTCGGCCCACTCGCAGCGAGTGGGCTTTTTTATTTTGTGTCTGCCTGCTTGCGCAGAGGGGGAAGAAGGAAAAGGACATGATCATCTCAATGAAGCTCCATGCCACCCGTCAGGAGATCGACGAAGTTTGCGGCATCGTGAAAAACTTCGGCTACAAAGTGCACTCCATCGAAGGCGAAGAGCGTGTCGTCATTGGCGTAGTCGGTGTCGGCGACGTCACTCCGTGCCTCGAATCTGTCGAGGCTATGCCGCAAGTCGAAAACGTCATGCGCATCAGCGCGCCCTACAAATTCGTCAGCAAGGAATTTCGCAAGGGCAAAACCCGCATCAAGGTGAACGGCACCGAAATCGGCGGCGACCAATTTATCGTCATCGCCGGTCCGTGCTCCGTCGAAAGCGAAGACCAGATCATGCGCTCCGCCGAAGCCGTCGCCAAAGCGGGAGCCAAGCTTTTGCGTGGCGGCGCATTCAAGCCGCGCACTTCACCGTACGATTTCCAGGGCATGGAGGAAGAAGGCCTGAAATTGCTGCTAAAGGCTAAACAGGCCACCGGCTTGGCCATCGTCACCGAGGTTATGGGCGATCGCGACGTCGATCTCGTTGCGCACTACGCCGACGTGATGCAGGTCGGCGCGCGCAACATGCAGAATTTCATGCTCCTCAAAGCCCTGGGCAAGTGTGGGCGCCCGGTGCTTCTCAAGCGCGGCCTCAGCAGCAGCATCAAAGAACTGCTTATGAGCGCGGAGTACATCACCGCTCACGGCAATCCCGATGTGATCCTCTGCGAGCGCGGCATCCGTACCTTCGAAACCGCCACCCGCAACACCTGTGATATTTCCGCAATCCCGGTCCTCAATGAGTTGACCCACCTTCCAGTCATCCTCGATCCCAGCCACGCTACTGGCAGGCGCAGCCTCGTCCCCGCTGTAGCCCGAGCCGGTGTAGCCATCGGCGCCGACGGGCTGATCATTGAAGCGCACCCCGCCCCCGAAAAAGCCATCAGCGACGGCGCCCAATCCCTCGAGTTAGGCCAATTCGCCCGCATGATGGAAGACCTGCAACCCTACATTGCGTTGTGGAAGCAATCGCGCGCCAAAGAACTAGCCGCTATCGGGCACTAATTTGGAGTGCGGGAGCCTCGCTCCCGCTTTTAACCACACAAGCGGCCCCTCCAAAAGGATCCATCGCGCAATCACTCGCAAAGGCACAATATGCCGGGCCCCCGGCGAGTCCGTGAGCCCGGTCTTAGGTCGTGCATCTGCTGTAGCCTGGGTCACAAGCCCTGCGACCTTCTATCTCTCCCACGCCAGGCCATCGGCCCACCGTTACACCTCAGACCAGTAGGCCCCGCCCAGCCGTTGCGTTACGCTTTCCCACCTTGGGCGGTGTCGTCACTGCGGATAAGTGAGGTCGCCGTGTATTGCGAGCATTGTGGAATCAAAATCTTTCCCGAGCGCCCTGTGTGCACTCGCTGTGGCCGCGCTCCCGCCCGCCACTTCCTTCAGCTATTCAGCCTGGCGGTCCTGCTCCTAGCCGTCCTCGGCAATTCCGTCGTCGGCCTGTATCTCCTGCCCAAGCTGACCGCAACGCACCCGTCCGTCTTTTTCTTCCGTGGCTGGCTCTGGGCAGACCGCGAAGGTTCGCTCTACGGCTGGATGCCCCTCGCCGCCGCTCTCCTGCTCTGGGAATTTTTCGTGTGGCGTAAACTCCGCAGCCTGCGCAAAACCCAGCCCGTAACCAAAGTGAAAGGCTGGGTCAGCCGCAAAATTCTCACTTTCGTCCTGGCCGCTGGCTTCGCCCCCATACTTCCCTGGTGGCTGCCCGCCAACCAGCCTTCCGACCGCACCTTGGCCGCCCTGGCACGCTATCCCGGCCTACCCTGCGCCGTCTCCTGGGGCGGCGTACTGCTGGTCGCCATCGTCCTCTGCCTCAAAACCGACACTCGTGACCGCCTCCTGGGCCAAGGCAAAACCCTCTCCCTAATCAGCCTGTCCACCCTAGCCCTCTTCCTCCTACTAACCCTCTTTGCCTGGCATCTGACCTAACGAACTAACAACTATGAACCCCTCCAGAAAGAGCGAAGCCCGGGATCGCTCCCGAGCTTCGTCTGGTTCAGGGTTCCGAAGGTTGCGCCAGGGATAGAACGCCGCCTCCGGTGGTGGGTGAATTTAGGAAGGACTAACGGGGTCACGAACAGCGTGGTTTACTGCGGGGAATCCGATAGGCGCGCCGGTGACGATGGCGCGGCTCAAAAGCTTGCGCAAAAAGGCTCGTTGCGAGGGAGGCCGATGCTTCAACTCCGACAAGAGCCGCCGGAAATCCGCGGTCGACAATCCCTGTCCATTTCGCTTCATGCGCACATCCGGCACCGGCAGGGTCAAGCAGTCCGTTCCGCGAAATGTAATCACCTTCGACATCGGGCCTCCCAAAAGCCGCAACGGCTCGGCTGTGTTGCGGCGTCCTTCGCAATGAAGATTGCTGAATGACATGCCGCACTTTGCACCAAGCATAAAGAAACGACAATGCACGCCAGGTGAACCATGGATGCACCAAAGGTGAATTCAAGTGATTGCGTAAGTGATTGATCGTAGGTTAATTAAAACGCGGACCTGGCTGGTGCAAGCCCGCTCGATCTCCGTGCAACGTGTACGTTATAACTCTCTCCGCCACCCTCGAAAACATCATCCGCCTTCCTGACATACACGACTACAGAACAGCCGGAAACTCTGCTATATTTTCTGGCTCCGGTACAGGGTATGGATTCGCCAGCCAACGCAAGCAGTACGCAGAAGTTTGCCGATTTCGTGGTGGACCCTCGCGCAGGGGAACTGTTCCGCCGCGGCAAAAAAATCACCTTGCAACACCAGCCCATGCAGGTCCTCGTGGCCTTGCTCGAAAAGCCCGGCCAGATCGTGACCCGCGAAGAGTTGCGCCAGAAAATCTGGTCGGCGGACACGTTCGTGGATTTCGAGCACAGCTTGAACACCGCAATCAAGAAATTGCGGCTGGCCCTGGGCGACCGCGCCACCAATTCCAAATTTGTGGAGACGCTGCCGAGGCGAGGCTATCGCTTTCTGGCCAAAGTGGAAGCGAGCGCGCCCATTCCAGCAGTTCGAAGCGCGGCCAGTCCCATGGAAGGCAAGGTATTCACGCTGGTCGCCGAAGAAGGCACGGAATGTGTACTTGCTCCCATCGACGGAAAATCGCTGGAAGAATGGCAACGCCTGCTCGCGCTGGATGATGACGTTGGTGTTTCCATGATGATCACGGAGAAGCGTCTGCTGCTGCTGGAGGCCGGCAAGAGCGTAAGATTGCTAGCGCTGGAAGGCAGTGGGGGGTGGTGCGAAGTACGTGTGCTCGAGGGCGAGCACTATGGCAGAACGGCGCTGCTCGGCCGCAAATCCCTGAAGCGGGAACGCGGCGCTAAACTCAATCTCTAAAGCAAACACTTCTATTTTCTGGCAGTGGAGGACGAAGCGTTGCTGGCATTGGACAGCCTCAAAACCAAGACCTGGCCGTTCGAGTGGAAACTTCCTCCAGTCGCCGTCTTGGCCTCCTGCAGGGGATTCTTCGGCAAAAAGTGCGTCACTTCGGCGACCAGGCCGGTACTCGATAGCGTTTTTTCCACGTAATCGCGTTCCAGGTCAATGTCCGGATCGATTTTGTGTGTCAGCCCGTTGTTACGCTGATCCTTTTCAAATCCGATATCGTGCGTGGCCGCGCCGACCCACAGCGTTTGTCCATTCACCGTGAACGGCGCTTTCCAGATGCGCAGGTGATTGCGAGACGCAACCACCGTGATTGGCTCCGCATGCGCCCATCCATAATCCTGTTGCCGGTCGAACAGATACAGTGGGCTCATCGGCATGGTCAGATAAGACTCCTTGGAAAAACTCGCGAGCGCTCCCGCGAGCACCGTCGTTGTCACATCCGCGTCCACTTTCACCCATCCGGCTGTAGTGAAAACCTTCTTCATCTCATCTTCGTTGCCGATAATCAGGAAGTTCACCATATCTCCCGGATTGCCTTCCTTGTCGCCAATGCGCCGGGGAATTTTCGCGAAGAGCGCGTTGTCGATTCCAGGGATGGATGAGACCTGGCGAGACACCTCGAAGGTCGTGTTGCTGTCCGCGGCATACACCGTTAGTTTTACGGTGTAGGAACCGTCGCCCGTGTCGCTGTTTGCCTGATTGATCCCGATGGCAAGTTTGCCGCTGATGGGCGACGTAACATCTTTGCTCGCTCCAATCAGGAATGGCTGCGCGATATCGGGATCGCCAATCTTGCCAATCACCGCCCCGCGTCCCGCGTCATTAAATGGAAGGATGCGGATTAAATCTTTAAATCCGCGGGTCAATCCTTCCGGGCCGTTATCCACCTTCGCATCGGAATAGTGCAACGTCCCTTCCGCCGCGAACACCACGCGTTGGCCCGGTTCCAGCGTGATGTCCGTATCAGTCCAAACCTTCCCGCCCTCCAGTGTGAAGCTCTTGGACAGGATTTGTTTTGTTGAGGGCACGGCAATGGACTGGCCGGCAAAAAGGCCAGGTATGCTCAGCCCGAAAATGGCGGCCAGGAAAAACAACTGGAAAGGGAGGAAGAAGCTGTGGCTACGCTTCATACGCGGTCGTCCTTGCTGGGCGGCTTAATATTCGTAACAAAATGACTCTGGGCTTGCAAGCACTCCACCCATCCCGCGAAGCTGTCACGAGCAGCGGACAACGAATATCCCGCCAGGGTCATCCATTAAATTTAGAGTACAGCAGAGCGCTCCAGGTCGCCCCAATCGAGTTCGGCCCGCCAAAGACGCTTCCTTGACTCATAGAAAGGGCGCCTGTACATTGGCTACAGGACGCGGCAGCGTGATTCCTGAATGTCCGTATCATCCTTTGATACCGCCATCCAAGCCTCATGAACCTGCCCCGGGGCGTGCGAGCTATTTCAGGGAACGTTCGCACTGATGCAAACGAGAGATGCCAAAGAAAATCAGCGATAAGATTTGTGTGATCCTTCTGGTCGTAGCCTTCTCCGCCGGCGTCTGCCGTGGCCAGGCGCCCATCACCAGGCCGAAACCGAAGGCCGCTCCGGCGACCGCCGCCACCGTAGACACCAGTGAAGCCATGTTCGCAACTATGTGCGCACTTTACGCCGCGGGCTTCGAGGGCGACATGAATCCGGACAACTGGAGTGCCTACCGGTCGCAGATGCGCGAAAAGTTACGTGCGCAAAAGGGACCGGCTGTCGATGCGTTGAAAGAGTTCTACAAAGGCCATCAATTTCGTGATCCGGCTGCAATGCTGTCCCGCTTCGTGTGGTTCGGCCTTGTTTCGGGTCCAGCACCGAAATTCCGTCCCATCCTGCGGCGCGACGAACTTCCCCCTGACGTTCTGGACTTGGAAGGATTCAGCGACATTCTTTCCAATTACTACACGGAGCAAAACATCGCGGAGTTATTCCGAAATGTGCAGCCGTTGTATGACCGGGAAATTGAGAGGCTGCACGATCCGATCGCGGATATCCTCTTCCAGTCCACCACCTATCTTCGGGCGCTTGTCGATCCAGCAATGCCAAAGACGTTCAGTGTGATCGTCGAGCCGCTGGTTGGGCGTATCACGAACGTTCGAAGCTTTACGGATCACTACGCAATTATCTTGAGCGGCAACGACGAAATCCCGACCGACGTAGTGCGCCACGCGTATCTACATTTCCTGCTGGACGGCCTTCCGCTGCAATATCCCCACATCGTTGCAGTGAAGCGCCCACTTTATGAGGTCGCAGCCAAAGCGCCGCGGTTGGAGTCCGGGCTGAAGGACGACTTTCCCTCCTGGTTTGAAGAGTGCACCGTCAGGGCCGTGGAAATTAAGCTCAAAAAAATGTCTCCCAGTGAAAAGGAAGCCGCACTGCAGAGCAATGATGAAGACGGTTACGTTCTGGTTAGGCCGATTTTTCTGGGTTTGACGGGCTATGAAAAGTCGGAACCTGCGTTTCGCAATTACTTTCCGGACCTTGTTCGCGGAATTGACCTGAAGGCGGAACAAACACGGGTTGCTGCGATTCACTTTGCCCCGGCGCAGGAAGTGACGCAAGCGAAGGGTTTAAACGGCGAAGACCTTGCTCGCAAGCGGGTGCACGTCTCTACGCTGCCTGATGATCCCGAGGCCATTGCGGCCTTGACCGACGGCGAAAAAGAGCTGTCCCAGAAAAATCCACGCGCCGCGGAAGCTTCTTTCAAGAGCGTTCTCGCGAAGTATCCCGACCAGCCGCGCGCCTGGTATGGACTGGGCATGGTTGCCGTGTTGGATCACGATGCAGAGCGGGCCAAAGAAGTGTTTGGCCGGCTGACATCCGGGCAAAGCGCCGCGAGTCAGGATCCACTGGTGATGGCGTGGTCTCATATTTATCTGGCACGAATTTTCGAGGATGAAGGACAGTTGGATCGAGCAAAGTCGGAATACCAAGCGGTGCTGGCAGTCCAGGGAGCCCCGGAGCGAGCGCAGCAAGCGGCGCAAAAAGGATTGGGCGATCTGGATCTGAGAAAGCCGTCAGAACGGCCATGATACGAATGACAAAAGGAGAACGGGTTATGAAAGCAAGCAGTACTCAGTTGAGGATGGGTCTCTTCCTGGCGGCAGCATTGCTCGCCGGTTCGGTGGCGTTTGCACAAACTCCCCCTGCGCAAACACCGCCAGCGCAGGCTCCCCAGGGGCAGACGCCTCCAGCCGCGGGCCAGGACAAAGCCGCGCCGCTCACGCTGGAAGGTTCGCCCCCGCCCGTGAATGCGGAAGAGGAAGCAGCGTACAAGGCTTTCTCTGCTATGCCGAATGATGACGCGGCGAAGAAGGAACAGTCGTCGATTGATTTCATCCAGAAGTACCCGCAGAGCCGCTATCGTGCCGAAGTCTATAACTGGCAGGTAAAGTATTACTTCAGCGTGGGAAAGATCGACCAAATGGAAGCAGCGGCTGACAAGGAACTCGAGCTTGTGCCAAACGACGCGCAAACACTGGCGATTGTTGGCTCAGCGCTGCCCCGCGCCATGAATGCCAATACTCCTGAACCTGCAAAGCGGCTGGCCAAGGCGGAACAATATTCCCAGAAGGCGCTGGATTTGCTTCCGACTCTTCCGAAACCCCCGAACATGCCGGATGACGTATTTGTAAAGGGAAAAGACATGGTTGCGTCGATGGCTTATAGCGGACTCGGGTTAGTGGCCTTCCGGAGAGGCAAATTCGCGGACGCCATTCCTAACTTCGAAAAGTCCGTGCAACTGGATCCGCAACCAGATCCGGTGAATTTCTACCTGCTGGGCATCTGCAACGAAAAAACCTCGCACTTCGATATGGCAGTGACGGACTTCACCAAGTGCTCGGAACTGCCCGGTGGACTGCAAGCAACATGCAAGACAAATATTGACGAAGCCAAGAAGCTGGGTGCGACACAGCTGAGCGCGCCGAAATAACGCCAGCCGTGCCGCGGTAGTAGTAAGCAGGAGCGGAAACCATGGTCCGCGGTGAAGACGAACATCTGATGCAACGGCTGGGTTACGAGTTCCGTGACCCAAGCCTGCTGGACCGCGCCTTGACGCACAGTTCGGCGGTACCGGAATTGCGGGCCGCACGCGGCGAGGATATCGCCTTTACCGGATCGGCCGTTCAGGACAATGAGCGCCTGGAGTTTTTGGGCGATGCCGTGCTGGAACTGCTGACCAGCGAATATCTGTTGTCTCATTTTCCGGAATGGACGGAAGGCCAACTCTCCAAAAGCCGCGCCCGCATCGTGAACGCACATTCGCTGGAAATCGCTGCCCGCGGGCTTGGGCTCGGCGATTATTTGCGGCTGGGGCGCGGAGAAGAAAAAACCGGTGGACGCGATAAGCCTGCGCTTCTTGCCGACGCGTTCGAAGCCGTCATAGCGGCAATTTATCTGGACGGTGGCCTGGTGCCGGCTCGAGCGCTGCTGATGAAAACGGTTCTTGTACAGGCCAGCGAGGATGGCGATCGCATCTCCGAATCTGACCGCAAGAGCGCGTTGCAAGAATTCTTGCAGGGCCGGGGCGGCCAGCTTGCCGAATATCGTCTTGCAGGAGAGAGCGGGCCGGATCATCAGAAGACATTTCTAGTTCAGGTGTGGGTTAAAGGTGAGTGCATGTCCAGTGCCGAGGGAAGCACAAAAAAAGAAGCGGAGCAGAAAGCGGCGCGGCAGGCGCTGGAAAAGCTGCGGCAAGCGGAAGTGAAGGCGAAGGAAGAGGTCAGGCCGAATGCCGGATGAGACGTTGACACCGGAAAGCGTGACGCCCGAAGAGCCTCCCGGCCAGGAACTTCCGGCACCCGTAAAGACGGAGCCGGAGAGCTATACACACACGAACCAGACGACCCTCTCCGAATATCTGGAGTCGCTGCTCGTGACCGTGATTCTCGCGCTTTTTGGTACCAGCTTCGTTGTCCAAGCCTTCAAAATTCCATCCCAATCCATGGAGCGCACGCTGCTCGTGGGCGATCACTTGCTCGTGAACAAGTTTATTTTTGGCGGTCGCGCCGCGTGGTACGATCGGTTCCTTCCGTATCGAGAGCTGCAACGGGGCGACATCATCGTCTTCAAGTTTCCGTATCAGGATCATCCGCACTTCGTAAAGCGAGTGATCGGTTTGCCGGGAGACCGTTTGAAAATTGTGGACCAGCAGGTCTATGTAAATGGCAAACCTCTGGATGAGCCGTATGCGGTGCACGATCCCGCCGCGGGCTATGGGGATCCGCTCAACTACAATTTTCCGCCGGTTGGGACACAGATGTACTTGTCGTCGCTTCAGCCGGAGTGGGCTCACGATATTCGCAAACATATCCAGGGCGACGAGCTCGTGGTGCCGCCTGGAAAATACTTCGCCATGGGCGACAACCGCGATCACAGCCTGGACAGCCGCTACTGGGGCTTTGTGGACCGGGACGCCATCATGGGCCGGCCGTTCCTGATCTATTGGTCGATCAATGCAAGCAGTGCGGATTACGGCAACACTACCTTTGCGCAGCGGGTCCTGGGCATCTTCGACACTCTGGTCCATCTTCCCTCACGCACGCGGTGGAACCGCATGCTGCACACCGTTCACTGAGCTCGGCTTGCTCCCGCGGTACTACACTTTTCTTGCCGGGTCTGAGAGACTCCCTTCAAGATGATTCGTTTCCGCAAATACGGGGGAATCGCTGTGCTGCTTATGGCGGCGATACTTGCCGCTCAAGCGGGCGTCTCGCTTCTGGTGCGCACGCATCGCATGCGGGAATACCTGATCGAGCATCTTGAGAGCGCGTTTGGACGCCCGGTGCAGGCCGGCCGATTCTCCGTACAGATACTGCCCATCCCGGAGCTGGATGTGGACGCCGTCACCATTGGCGAAGATCCGGCATTTGGGAATGAATATTTCCTGCGCGCCGACCAGATGACCGCGCGTTTTCGCTGGCTGGGACTGCTTCACGGCCATTTCGAGTTTGGGACGATGTCCTTCACCCGCCCCTGCTTGATCCTGGTAAGGAATGCCGCTGGCCATTGGAATCTGGAAGGCTGGCTGCCGCCGGCACGGGCTACCCGCGGGTCTTCTGCCGCTACGGCTTCGCAATCGCGCGCGGAATCCACTTACCACTTGCAGAAAGTTGATTTCGACGAAGGCCGAATTAATTTCAAGCTCGGCGACGAAAAGCGTCCATTCGCTTTCACGGACGTTTCCGGGAGCGTGGAGCAGGTTTCGTCCGGCCGCTGGCAGTTGCAGTTGGAGGCGCAGCCATGGCGCAGCGGTGTGCCGCTGCAATCCACCGGCACTTTGCAGGTGGCCGGATATGTAGCTGGAACATCCGCTCGCTTGCAGCCCGCGCAAATCCGTTTGCACTGGGGAAAAGTGTCGCTGGCCGATTTGTTCCGCCTGATCACCGGGAATGATTCCGGCGTTCGCGGCGAATTTGCGTTGGATGGAAACGCCAGCATTGGAATGGAGCCGACGGCGGCAACCGCCGTTGCCAGCACCTGGCGATTTGGATTGCAGGCGCGCGCAACGAATATTCACCGCTGGGATTTGACGGAGCGCGACGACAATCCACGCGTAAACGTGAATCTGCGCGGCCTGTGGAATCTGGCGGCCGGCGAAGCGCGCGCGGAAGAACTACTCGTGGAGCTTCCCAAATCGAATTTGATCGGCACCGCGGTTTTGAAAACGACCGGACCGGCCGCATGGAACGCTCACTTTTTGCGCATGGCCGTTCAGGGTGAGGATTTGCTGGCGTGGTACCGCGCCTTTCAGCCCGGAGTTTCCGAGGAAGTAGCGTTGAGCGATCTCATCACCGGTTCGGTCAGTGCCAGTGGTTGGCCGTTGCGATGGGATACGGGCACCATCGAGAGCGACCTGGGATCGCTGCACTTACCGGGACAGATTGTGGCGCACCTCGATCCGTTTCACGCCACCGTGCGGAACGGAAAGTTTGACGCGGAAGGATTTCGCATGAGGCTCCCGACAGAAGCGGCTGTATCGGCAAACGAGAAGGCGGAGAAAAACGCTGCAAAGCCGCGAAGCAAAGCAGTCGCGGAAAATAGTATTGACGCCGCGTTGACGCAGGATTCGGTGGTTCATCAGGGTAGCCTGCGATTCAATTTGCATCTACTCGAAGCCGCGCCTGTGTTCAAGCTGACTGCCGCATTCGGTTATCCCTTGAATAAAGGATGGGAGTACGCCGGAGGCGCCTCCGGTTTCCTGGCGTGGAATTGGGGGAGCAGCTTGAAGGGCGCGCGCCGCAGCGGTTCGATTGAATTGGCGAAAGCGCGGTTGCAGGTAGCTGGGCTAAACCAGCCATTAAGACTGGAAGACGCCCGCCTGGAATGGAACGATGCAGGGCGCAGCGCCGTGATTGGCAAAGTGGATGCGTTCGGAGCGGCCTGGTCGGGAACAATTTCTCAGCAAAATGAAATCGTTGTGACCGAGGACAATCCTTGGAATTTTCAGCTTCATGCCGATCATCTGGATGCAACCGAACTGGACCGCTGGGTCGGGCCGCGGTCGCGTCCAAACTGGCTGCAGCGGCTGCTGCCATCGCTTTTAGGCGACGCAAACACGGCCCACGCCAGCGAATTGTTGCGCCGCGTCTCTGCGGAGGGCGATTTGACCGCGGACACGCTGACTATCGAGAAGATCAAATTGTCCAAGGCTCATGCGCATTTGACGCTTCATTCGTTGCATCTCGAAGTGCGCGACGGGGAAGCGCAATGGGCGGGCGGAACCGTTCGTGGCGGGATGCAGGCGCAATTCTCGCCGCTGCCGAAGTATGAGATGAATGCGCAGATCGAAAATGTGAACATGACACAGTTGCCTTGGCCGCCGCGTTGGGGCGAACGTTGGAGTGGCCTGGCTGCGGGCAAGATTCACCTAACCACTGCTGGTGTAGGAAAAGAAGATTTGCTGAAACAATTGGCGGGTGAGGGCGACTTGAAGCTGGCCAAGGTTGAATTTCGAGGCTGGGACGTGGAACTGAGCGCGGAATCGGGCGGCCCTTCCGTCGGTGCTTCTCGTTGGACGAGCGGGGAAGGGGAATTTCAGCTGAAGGATCAGAAGCTCCATCTCGACGGATTCCGCCTGGAAGCCCCGCATCAGCGAACCGAATTGGCTGGGACCATTTCGTTTGGCATGGATGGCAACCTCACGTTTACTCCCAGGCCGCGAACCGCATCCGGATCGCGTACCATTTCCCAGGCGCGCGAATTACGTGTGACCGGACAGTTGGAAAACCCAGCGGTCGCCGTGCTTCCCGCGGGTTCAGAACAAGCTCGACCGTAACAGAAAGAGAAACGAAATATCCAGACTCAGGGGATAACCATGATTCGATTTCGACTGGCGGCAGTGGCGCTCATGCTCTTTTGTGCGCAGGGAATCTCAGCCCAAGACTCGTTCACCCTGGAACAAATCCTGAGTGTGCCATTCAATTCAAACTTGGTGGCGGCCAAAAGCGTCAATCGCATTGCCTGGACGTCTAATCAACATGGAAAGCATAACATCTGGGTCGCTGAAGGCCCCAATTTTGCTGCGCGCCAGTTGACTTCGTATCAGCAGGACGATGGCGGCGAATTGTCCGACCTGCGATTTTCCTCGGACGGCAACACCATCGTATATGTCCGCGGCGAAGGGAAAGATTCCGCGGGCGACTATGCGAATCCGACCAGCAATCCAGCGGGAGAAGAACAAGCCGTCTGGGCAGTTTCCTGGAATGGTGGCGCGCCCGTGAAGATCGACGCGGGGAATTCACCGGCTGTTTCGAAACAAGGCCGTGTTGCTTATGGGCGCGGTGGCGAGCTGTGGATGTCGTCTCTGAAAGGGGACGAAAAACCCAGACAAGTTGTGGTGCGCGGAAAGAACCATCCTTTGGAATGGTCACAAGGCGGTACTCGCTTGCTATTCGTGACCGATCGCGGCGATCACAGTTTCGTGGGGATTTACGACGTGGATACGCAGGACGTGAAATTTCTGGCGCCTTCGGTGGACTCGGATCGCGACCCGGTGTGGTCTCTCGATGGCAAGCGCGTAGCATTTGTGCGCCAGCCCGCAGTGCCGCGAGACACTCCGGATGGCTATTTCATTGAACCGGACCGTCCGCATCCATGGTCCATCTGGGTGGCGGATGTGGAGAACGGCAGTGCGCACGAAGTCTGGCATAGCGGAACGGCGCTGCAGGACTCGTTTCCGTATATGGCGGAAGACACGGGCGGCGGCGTGATCAACTGGGAGAGCGGCGACCGCCTGGTGTTCGCCAGCGAAGCCGACGGATGGCAGCATCTATATTCGATTTCCACCGGGGGTGGCGCCGCCAAGCTCCTAACTCCAGGAAATTGCGAAGTGGAGCAGTGGTCATTCTCTTCTGACAACAAAATCTTATTTCTCAACTCAAATTGTGGTGACATAGACCGCCGGCATTTGTGGAGCGTCGGAGTAGACGGCAGCGCCTTGGAGCAATGGACCGGATTAAAAGGCGCCACCGGTGTTGAGTGGAATCCCGTCGTACTCAGCAACGATCGCGACCTTTTTTATCTCGGCTCCGATGGCACACACCCCAGCCGCGTGTTTCACACGACACTCTCCGGAGACACGTCAACCACGGAAATCTCCTCGAAGACTTGGGAACAAACGTTTCCCGCGGCCCGGCTGGTCGCGCCGCAGCCAATCATTTTTAATTCCGCCGATGGTCTGAAAATTCACGGCCAATTGTTTCTGCCAACAAATTTGAAGCCGGGAGAGAAACGCGAAGCGCTGATTTTTCTTCACGGCGGCCCGATGCGTCAAATGCTATTGGGCTGGCATTACATGTACTACTACGCGAATGCCTACGCGTTGAATCAGTATCTGACGAACCACGGTTACATCGTGCTGGCAATCAATTATCGCAGCGGCATCGGCTATGGACGCGCGTTCCGGGAAGCGCCGGGTAGGGCAGGGCGTGGCGCTTCGGAGTATCAAGACGTAGTGGCGGCGGGAAAATATCTACAAGGCCGTAGCGATGTTGATGCTCAACGCATTGGACTCTGGGGCGGTAGTTACGGCGGATATCTAACGGCGTTGGGCCTGGGCCGAAATTCGGATTTGTTTGCCGCCGGGGCAGATTTCCACGGCGTGCACGATTGGCCGGCCGATAATTGGGAAGGGAAGCACATTCCGGAAGATCTGGTAAAGCTGGCACATGCTTCTTCACCGGTAGCTTCGGTGAGTACATGGAAATCGCCGGTGCTTTTCATTCATGGCGACGACGATCGCAACGTAATGTTTTCGCAAACCGTCGATCTTGTCGCTCGACTGCGCGCGCAAGGGGTTTCTATCGAACAATTGATATTCCCGGACGAAGTCCACGATTTCCTGCTCTATCGAGACTGGCTCAAGGGTTATGAAGCTACCAGCGACTTCTTCGACCACAAACTGGGACCCCCGCAAAAATGACGCGTGTATTCCGTCAACGCGGAGCCGGTCCACGCGCGGCGCTCTGGCTTGCCGTGTTCGGAGTCTTCTTGTTCGCCGTTGGCGCTTGGTGTGACGAGCGCGTCCAATTGTTTCCGCGTCTTCACGGCGGCGAAACCTTGCAGTACGAAAGCCGCGCGCGCCTGAATCGTTACGTGAAAACCAAAAGTAATGTGGCCACGATGTTCGAACCCACTCCCGTGCAAGCCGACATTTCCATGAACTTGCAGCTTTCCGTGCACGATTTTCATGAGATGGATCACCGCCCCATGATGGCGGCGGAAGCGCAATTATTCTCTGAGGATTCTTCTGCGTCGGCGACAAGCACCGCCCCGTCGCACCCCACAAAGATCGACTTTATGATCGGCGGAGATGGCAATCTGTCTCTCGCCGACGGTCTGGACAATCTTGAGCCGCAACTGCGGATGGCATGGCAATTTTGGGTTGCGCAGTTTGCGTTTGGCTGGACGCTTCCCTCTTCCGGCGCAAAGCCTGGAGAGAAATGGAAAACCACCGAAGTGGAAACTGCGCCCATGCCGATCGCAAAGCTCGTCTGGGAGCGTGAAACCACCTACGTCCAGAATGAAAAATGCCCCATTGTCCCGGACCAGCAATGTGCCGTGTTTCTGGTTACCGCGACCCTCAAGCAAAAATCCAATCCTCAGGACACGACTCCAGAAGATTACAAGCTGAATCAACTGAAAACTTCAGGAACCGCCAAGGGCAGCAATCAAGGCGCGGTCTATATCTCCCGGAAAACTGGTTTGCTGGTGCGCGCCACCGAAGACATCCAGCAATCGCTGGACGTCACTATCGCAAAGTCAGACGGCAGCAATCAGGTGCAGTATCTTGTCGATGTGACCAGTCATTTTGAGACCGTATTTGTTCCGCCCGCTCTGTCCGCCGCACGATGAGGTATCGGGGTTCCGCGCCACGCCACCTCACCCTACGCAAAACCAGGATTTGCCAGCCTTGCTATAATGTAGGTTTCGACAGGGGCCGACGAGGCCGCAGGAGACCTGGCAAATGAATTTCAAGCTGCGCAGCAATTATCAACCTCGCGGCGATCAACCCGCCGCAATCGACCAACTCACTCGTGGACTGGAAGCGGGAGACAAGAACCAGGTCCTGCTGGGCGTCACCGGTTCGGGCAAGACCTTCACGATGGCCAAGGTCATCGCGGCGGCAAACCGTCCTGCTCTGGTCCTGGCTCACAACAAAACGTTGGCCGCGCAGCTCTACCATGAGTTCAAAGGTTTTTTCCCGGACAACGCCGTCGAATATTTCGTCAGCTATTACGATTTTTACCAGCCCGAAGCGTACGTGCCTTCCGCGGATCTGTACATCGACAAGGAAGCAACCATCAACGACGAGCTGGATAAATTGCGGATGAGCGCGACGCGCTCTCTCTTCGAACGGCGCGACGTCGTGGTGGTCGCCTCGGTTTCCTGCATTTACGGCATCGGTTCCCCCGAAGCGTATTACGGAATGCTGGTCATGGTCGAAAAAGGGCAGCAAACCTCGCGAGAAGCGCTGCTACGCAGGTTCGTCGATGTGCAATACGAGCGCAGCGAAGATCTGAAACGCGGCACATTTCGCGTGCGCGGAGACATCATCGAAATCTATCCCACATACGAGGATCAGGGCTACCGCTTCGAAATGTGGGGCGATCAGATCGACATGATTCGCCAGTTCGATCCAGTCACCGGTGAAATTCGTACCGGCCAGGAAGATCTGACGCGTGTGCCCATCTATCCCAAGACGCACTACGTGATGCCCCAGGATCAACGCGATCGCGCGATCATTGGAATTCAGGAAGAGTTGGGCTGGTGGAAGAAAGAGTTGGAGAAGCAGGGAAAATACGTGGAAGCGCAGCGCGTCGTGCAGCGCACCATGTTTGACATGGAGATGATGCGCACGATCGGCTATTGTCACGGCATTGAGAACTATTCCCGCCATTTGAGCGGACGTTTACCAGGTGAAGCGCCGCCGACACTGCTGGATTATGTGCCGCAAGACTTTCTCCTGTTTGTAGATGAGTCTCACGCCACCATCCCCCAGGTGCGCGGCATGTTTCACGGTGACCGCTCGCGCAAGCAAACATTGGTGGATTATGGCTTTCGCATGCCATCCGCGCTAGACAACCGTCCGCTGACCTTCGAGGAATTTGAACACCGCATGAACCAGG
Source organism: Candidatus Acidiferrales bacterium (assembly GCA_963709705.1). Taxonomy (GTDB): domain Bacteria; phylum Acidobacteriota; class Terriglobia; order Acidiferrales; family UBA7541; genus Acidiferrum. The sequence continues at coordinate 691,753 of CAVPXU010000005.1, read as the reverse complement.
TGATCTACGTCTCTGCCACGCCAGGGCCGTACGAACTAACAAAATCGGGTGGCTTGTTCGTGGAACAGGTGATTCGGCCCACCGGGCTGATCGATCCAGAAGTCGAAATCCGTCCTGTGAAGGGCCAGGTCGACGATCTGCTTGAAGAAATTCGTATCCGCGCGGAGAAAAACGAACGCGTGCTTGTGACTACGCTGACGAAACGCATGGCGGAAGATTTGACCGAGTATTTCAGTGAAATCGGCGTGCGCTGCCGTTATCTGCATTCGGAAGTGGAAACGCTCGATCGCATCAAGATCCTGCGCGACCTGCGCAAAGGCGAATTTGACGTATTGATAGGCATCAATCTTCTTCGAGAAGGCCTGGATCTTCCGGAAGTTTCGCTCGTAGCTATTCTGGATGCGGACAAGGAAGGATTCCTGCGCAGTACAACTTCCTTGATCCAAACCATGGGCAGGTGTGCCCGCCATGTGGAGGGCCGCTCGATTCTTTATGCGGATGTGCGGACTAAGTCTATGAATGAGGCTATCAGCGAGACCAACCGCAGGCGTGCCAAGCAAATCGAGTACAACACGGAAAACAATATCACCCCGCAATCGATCATCAAGGGTGTGGACATGGAACTGGCCCACATCGTGGAAGCCGACTATGTGAATATTCCGTTGGATACCGCCGCATTGGATGCCGCGGCGGCTTCCATCAAGTCCGAACAGCAACTTGCCGAGGTTCTGGCGCAACTCGAAGGTCAGATGCGTGAAGCGGCGAAAAAATTTGAATTCGAAAAGGCCGCGCAGTACCGCGACCGCATCAAGTCTCTCAAGCAGCAGGATCTTGCCGGGTTGTTTGGAAAAGAACCTTCAGAAGCGCCGCCGGCCAGCACCTGAAACCCATTTCCGCCAGGCTAGACCAGGCCGCGGCGCAATTCATCAAGTGGATAAAACGTGTCGCGCCAGACGATGCCACCCTGACGCAGCGTAACGATCGTCGATCGCAAAATCATGTACGAGAAAATCATGGCCCCCAGCGGCAGTGTCAGGCAATACAGCGGCGAAACACACATTACGATGTCCACGCCGAGATGGAAGGACATGGCGATCAGTACGGACATGGCCGCGAGCGCGCGAACCCAGCCATGGCCGAAAAACAATCCTGCAAAGGGAAGCACATTCATCACAATCAGCCCAAAGATCTGCATGGCCACAACAGGAATACGAAATTGCGCCCCTGCGAAGAAGTTTTTTTCCACGCCGCGAACAAGATTGCCCAACCCCAGGTGCCACGCCACGGAAACATAGCTCTGCGCCACGGCCACGCCAGAGCGAAATCCAGCGAGCTTCACAATTTTTCCCAGCTTCATATCGTCAACCACTTCCATAGCCAATCGACGGTGTGTGCCGCTTCCTTCGTAAGCTATGCGGCTCAGCATTTGAAACGCGCCCACGCCCACATACGAACGCGAGCCGGGATTGCTTACGTTGTAAGGATCGGTAGCCAATTGAAACCCCATGCCAAAAAATGAAATGAGCACGGTGTCCCAAAAACCGCTGCGCTCAACGTCGCCAAGTAACGACAGGTGATCCAAGCCGCGCTCGCGAAACAAGGAAACAATACGGCGCAACGAATCAGGCCGGAACTTCACATCCGCATCCGTGAATACAATCAGTTCGCCGCTGGAAATTTCGTATCCACTTTGCAGTGCATGCGGTTTTCCCAGCCAACCCTTTGGTAATTCCCGCACGTGAACGACTTTCAGTTGCGGATGGTTTGCGGCAAACGCATCCAGGATTGTTTCCGTGGCATCCGTCGACCGGTCGTCCACCGCGATAATCTCCAAACCGGGATAATCGATGGCAACCAGCGTGGCCAGGGCTGCCGGCAGTTTTTCTTGCTCGTCGCGCGCAGCCAGGATCAGCGAAATCCGGGGGCAGGCCGCGTTTTCGGCCGGCGCATAGTGCGCCACCCAGGGCAGCCGCACAGCGCCATAAGCCACTTTCAGGCCATAGGTGATCCAGAAAAAAGCGATAAACCCGAAGAAGAATATCCAGAAGAAATGCATGCCGATTGGAGTCGTGAGCCAGCCTCAGGGTATCCTAGCATGGATGACAAAGAGCCTCGCCATCGTTGGCCCCGGACGAGTAGGACGTGCGCTCGGGCGGCGCCTGCGGGAGACGGGCTGGAAAATTACCGTAGTGGCCGGCAGAACCGAAGCCAGCGCAAAAAAGGGGACGCGATTTATAGGTGCCGGCAGGCCCGCAGCTGGCGTTCCCGCAACGCTGGCGGCCGCATCCATCATTCTTATCGCTGTGCCGGATGATGTGATCGGGTTCGTCGCAGTCGAGCTGGCGCGAGTTGCGGGAGATAGCCTGCGTGGCAAAGTAGCGTTGCACACCAGCGGCGCGGTCGGAGCTTCCGTACTTGAGCCGCTTCAGCTGTGCGGCGCGGCCGTGGGCTCCATGCACCCGCTGCAATCTTTCAATGGCGTGAGTGTGCCTCCGTTGGAGGGCAAAGTTTTTGCGATCGAAGGCGACGAACTGGCGGCGCGCGCCGCACGGAAAATTGCTCGCTCGCTTGGTGGCGTGCCCGTGGGAATTTCGGCGGCGAAAAATCCGCTGTACCACGCAGCAGGCGCATTCGCTGCGGGATTAAGCCTCGCGCTGGAAGAAGCGGGAGTCCGCATGCTGATGACCACGGGGCTCAAACGGCGCGAAGCACAGCGTGCGCTTTTATCGTTGACGCGCCAGGTGCTCGATCATTACGAGAAGCTAGGGCCACAGAAAGCGTGGACCGGACCGCTCTCTCGTGGCGATTTCGGAGTCGTGGCCGCACACGAGAATGCGTTGGGCGAACTTCCGGCGGAATATCTGGACGCCTACCGCGCAGTCAGCCGCTTGGCAGCTCAGGTTCTCTCTCACGAACCGGCGGCTGTGTTGCGGGAGTTGGACGCGATTTCAGGAACTGTGAAGGTTGCTGCAAAAGCCAAAGGGGGCTACGAGTGACGCGACTACAAACTCCAATCCACAGCGATACGCTGAAAAACGGTTTGCGCGTGGTGATCGTGCCAGATGCCACGGCGCCGGTGGTGACCGTTGGCGTGTACTACAAGATCGGCTTTCGCCTGGAACCGCAGGGCCGCAGCGGATTTGCGCATTTGTTCGAACACATGATGTTCCAGGGTTCAGAGAATGCCCCGAAAATGCAGCACATCAAGCTGATCAATTCGAGCGGCGGCGTCTTGAACGGTTCGACCATGTACGACGTAACAAATTATTACGAGGCCGTGCCCTCGAATGCCCTCGAACGCGTGCTTTGGCTGGAGGCCGACCGCATGCGCGCCCTCAAAGTGGATGAAGAAAACCTCACCAACCAGCGCGACGTCGTCAAGGAAGAAGTGCGGGTCAACGTGTTGAACCAGCCGTATGGCGGATTCCCCTGGCTAGACATGCCGGCAGTAGCATTTCGCAACTGGGCCAACTCCCATAATTTCTATGGTGATTTTGCCGATCTCGACGCCGCAAGTCTAGCCGACGTCCAGAAATTTTTCCGCACATACTACGTTCCGAATAACGCCGTGCTTCTTTTGCTGGGAGACGTGAATCCACAGGAAGGGTTGGCGCTCGCAGAAAAATATTTTGGGCCGATTCCGGCAGGGGCCGCACCGCCATTCGCCGATCCCACCGAGCCCCCGCAGACCGAAGAGCGTCGCGGTCACGTGGAAGAAAAATTCGGCACGCTGCCGGCAATGGCCATCGGCTACGTGATGCCGGCGCGTCGCACGTCCGATTGGTATGCCATGGTTTTATTGGACCAGGCGCTGCACGGGGGCCGGGCCGGACGGATTCATCGGGAGTTGGTGCTGGAAAAACAAATCGCCGTAGAAGCCGACGGTGGCGTCGATGATGTATTCGGTTACAACGGCCCGTCGCAGATGTCCACGCGCATTCTGCATAAGCCGGAATATTCCGCCGAGGAAACGCTAATGGCGTTCGATGCCGTTCTTCGCGAAGTGCAGGAAAAGGGAATCTCACAGGAAGAACTGGATCAGCTGAAAGTGAAATGGCGTTCGGACTATTACTCGACACTCGAAGGCGGCCGAGGTGGATACATGCCGCGCTATGGGCTTATGCATCTCCTGGCCTGCTTCACGCTCTTCGACAATGATCCGCAATTGGTGAATACGATTCTGGACGGATTCTTGGCTGTGAAGCGCGAAGAAATTCAGGCAGTGGCGAAGAAATATCTGCGTCCGGGAAATCGCGCTATCGTTTTCCGGACCCCGATCAACAAAGATGCAAAGGAGGCCGCGTAATGGTGACTCGAGCCCCGGAAGCGGCAATCGCAGCCCCGGCCCTCGCGCCAGAGCGCCCAGTAACCTGGCCGAAGCGCACGCGTGCGCGGCTTTCGAACGGATTGGAAATAGTGCTGGCCGAAGCCCATTCCATTCCCAAATTTCACGCCGAGCTTTTCTTCCGCTCGGGCGAAGCGCTCGTATCGGACCGCTCCGTCGGTCTCGCGGAGATGACCGCCACGGTTTTGCGTACAGGCACTGGGAAACGCACCAGCCGCCAAATTGAGGAAGACCTGCGGCGTTTGGGCGCCGACCTGGGTACCACGGCCGGGCAAGATACCAGCGCCATCTCCTTCGCGGGACTCAGCGAATTTGCCGAGCCACTTTTGCAATTGGTCAATGAATTGTCCCGCGACGCTTCCTTCCCGGAGCCCGAATTCGAACGGGAACGCCGCCAGAAGCTGGAAGAAGTAAAACTCGAGCGCACCTCGCCGGGGTTCCTGGCGGGCGAGCGATTGCGCAAAGTTCTTTTTGGTACGCATCCCTACGCGCGCATTTCGCCGACCGAAGCGCAGGTCGCCGCCTACAAGCGCGAGGATTTGCAGCAGGTCTATCGCGAAATCTACACTCCGGAAAATGCGTTGTTGGTGCTCGTCGGCGATTTTGATTCGCAAGCCATGCTGAAAACCGCGGAAAAGATTTTTGGCAATTGGGATGGGAAGAAACCAGCCGCGAAGGAAGCTCCTGGCCTGCCGAAACTCGGCGGCCGGCGCGTGTATCTGGTACACAATCCAGGTTCCGTTCAGACGCAGATCCTGGCCGGCTGCCACGCGATCACGCGCAAGCATCCAGATTGGATCCGTCTCGGCCTGTGCAACAGCCTGTATGGTGGCGCATTCAATTCCCGCTTGGTGATGAACATTCGAGAGGACAAGGGCTATACTTATAGCCCGCGCAGTGGCGTCACGCCCCTGAAGCAGCATGGTTATTTTTCGGTGTCGGCGGCGGTTCGCAACGACGTGGTAGCCGCATCGCTCACGGAAATCTTCTACGAACTAGACAAATTGCGCTCTTTGCCAGTGCCATCCGCTGAATTGGCCGACGCGCAGAATTATCTGACGGGACTATTTTCGATGGGGTTGGCGACCCAGGAAGGATTGTTGTCCCAATTCTCCACGGTCGAGCTCAATCAATTGCCTTCCGACTACCTGGAAACCTATCGCGATAAAGTGCGCGCCTTGACGTCCTCCGATCTGCTTACAACGGCCAGGAAATATTTCGATTCCGCCAACATGCAAATCGTAGTCGTGGGCGACCGCGCGCAGATCGAAGAGCAAGCCGCGCTCTTCGGCGAGCCCACCGTTTTCGACGCGCGGGGCAACCTCGTGCAATCGTAGCGCGCAGGTCTCGATTGCTGGGCAAAAATATTTATTGCATTAGATATATTACTCTATTAGTATTACGCGATGACGGGGTGCCGGAGCAACACGGCGCGATGTACTTGTTTCCTCTTCCTGACGATCCTTGTGCTCTGGGTGACGCAGGGCTTATGTGCGAAGAAGAAACCGCCACTGCACCCCGTCAACCTCAATACCGCCAGCGCCGAGGAACTTCAGCTGGTTCCCGGAATTGGGCCAGCAACGGCCGACAAAATTGTCCAGGCACGGAAAAACTACGGCAGATTCAAAAGTGTGAACGACCTGCAAGCGATCCGCGGCATCGGCCCAAAGAAGCTGGAAAAAATGCGCAAGTACCTCACGGTCGGAACCGCGCCACAAAGCAAGACCGCCGCCACGCAAGTAGCCGGCCCGGCGAAGCCTCCTACCGCAAAAAAATCCGCCGGCAAGACACCCGCACCCGCAACCAGCCCTCCGCCTCCCGCCAGCGAAGAGGAAGAACCTTAAGGCCATCGATCTTGCGTGAAAATGGAGCTCTACTTCAGCTCCACTGATGCGTAGGTTTTGAGGGGTTCAAATCCAGGGGAACCTGGTCGGCGATGCGAATGCCATAGCCTTCCAGAGCCACAACCTTTTTCGGATGATTGGTGACCACGCGAATATCTTTCAATCCCAGGTCGATCAGTATCTGCGCGCCGGTGCCGCTTTCGTGTTGCACCATACGCTGCCGCGCCACTTCTCGATCCAGTTGACCGCGGCTATGAAAATGAATCTTCGGCAATGCGCCTGGAGTTTCCGGCGTGTCGATCGTGAATCCGCGGCCAGTATGGTGCAGGTATAAAAAGACGCCGCGATTTTCCTTGGCAATCAATTCAAGCGATTTCGCCACAAGCTGACTGCAGTCGCACGCAACAGAGCCGAACACGTCGCCGGTGAGGCAATGCGAATGAACCCGGACAAGCGGTGGAGTCGGCCCTTCCAGGTCGCCCCGGACCAGTGCGATATGCTGGTCGTGGTCCACGTCGCTGGAATACGCGATCATGCGGAAATCGCCATATTGCGTCGGCAACGTGGCTTCGGCGATGCGCCGCACGTACCGCTCATGTTGCATGCGGTAGCGGATCAAGTCCGCCACCGTCACCATCTTCAGCTTATGCTCGCGGCAGAATTCGATTAATTGCGGCACCCGCGCCATGGTGCCATCTTCATTCATGATTTCGCAGATCACGCCGGAAGCGTTCAGCCCGGCAATGCGCGCCAGGTCCACGGAAGCTTCCGTCTGGCCCGCGCGCACCAGCACGCCGCCATTCCGCGCGCGCAATGGAAACATGTGGCCCGGCCGAGCCAGGTCCTGCGGACGGGTCTTTGGATCAATCGCGGTCAGAATCGTAATGGCGCGGTCGGAAGCACTAATCCCGGTGGTAACCCCAAGTTTAGCATCGATGGCTTCGCAAAATGCGGTTCCATGAACGGAAGTATTGATGGGAGACATCAGCGGCAAGTTCAGCTCGTCGCAGCGCAGCTCGGTCAGCGCCAGACAGATCAGTCCACGCCCGAATTTCGCCATGTAGTTGATGGCTTCGGGCGTGATTTTTTCCGCGGCCAGCGTCAGATCGCCTTCGTTTTCGCGATCTTCATCGTCTACAAGGACAATCATTCGCCCTTGACGGATTTCTTCGACCGCTTCTTCGACGGTACAAAACGCATTTGCCGCAGGAGAAGTCATACCCACATTATAAGGCAATTTGCTATGTCGGGAAGTCCGGTGCTGACGTAGGTCTGTCTGAGGCTATGTAAGGTGCGCCTTCGAAGTCGGCCCGTTTCCGTCGCGATCTAATACGCTAATCCGCGGCCGAAGGTTCGGGTTTGCTCGAACCTTCGGCCACAACCTCCGGCGTCGGTCTCGGCGCGCGCTTCACAGGCAGCCCGGCCCACGCGTTAACGATTCCCAAAACCTCGTGGGACACCTGCGTCATGCTTCCCGGGTCTCGCCACCACCGGTTCGCCACAAAATCATCGTCGGGAAGGCCATGAACGATGGCCTCGCCACGCGTCCCGAAATACTTCGCCCATAGAATATGCACCCGGCGCGTGTGGGCCTTATTCGTAACGATGATAACGGTTTGTCCGCCCCTGCTTTTCAGCGTAGTACTGATTGCGTCCAGCTCTTCTTCAGTATTCACAATTGGAGTATCCAGGACGCGAATCGCTTTCGCCGGAACGCCCGCCCTGCGCAGTACCCGTATGTTGAATGCGTCTTCGCTGGGATAGGTAATACCAAGTTCCTTCAGGGCGTCCGCGTGTACATCAGGGTGCGTAAGCCAGATTTCTTTGGCGTATCCCTCATGATAGAGAGCCGCCGCTTCCAACGCGCGAGTGGGAATGTTGCCACTCAGCACTGCAATTGCCGTTGTTTGTTGCAATGGGTCTTCCCGGACGAGCCACTTGCCGACTCCGCACAAAATTACGAGGCCGGTGGTTGCCGCCAGCAAAATTAAGGCGCCAAAAATCCCGAGAAAAAAACGCAACCGCCGCGCCGTACTTTTGCCCGAAATGCCGTTTGTAGAATCCATGTACCCATCATCTTCCTAGAGGTAACTCGCTCGTTTGCTGGTCAAAGGCACGTGCAGCAATTCATTGGCCAAACGATTCTTGGATCCCTCCTCTCGTTGTCGCAAGGAGCAACCCTATACTGCTCATTCACTAGCCTTTCCGACGCTCTAATCCTGCTCCCGGCGCGACCGCCAAAGGGTAGTACTATAGCCATGTAAATCCAGCCAACATGTGGAAAAAGCGACACCTACGCGCAAATGTGTATATCCAAACGGTCCGAATTATTTCGGATTTATAATAGTTACAAAACTGATACATGAACGGCTGAGCCGAATGAACTTCCCCAGGCATCAGATGTGCTGGGAGGGTCTCACCATGGCAAAACTCGCAATTTGGGCAGTGGTCGAAAGCAAACCCGGCAAAGAGAGGGAAGTAGAAGAATTTCTGAAGTCGGCGCAACCGCTTGCCGAGAAGGAAGGGGGCACACTCACTTGGTACGCGGTGAAGATTGCTCCTTCGAAGTACGCGATCTTCGACACATTTGCTAACGAGAGCGGCCGCGAAGCTCACCTTACCGGCGATATCGCTAAGGCGCTAATGGCAAAAGCAAAGGAGTTGTTTGCCAAGGATCCCGAGATTCACAAGATTGAGGTTTTAGCCGCAAAGGCACATCTGACGGACGGACAAAAACAGGGCGCTCATAATTAGCGATCTCTCGTGGACGGACTACTTCAATAACGGCGACAAAATACGGAAAAGTCCCGCGCCAATGATCGCCGCGCCCGGAATGGTCAGCAGCCAAGCCCACACAATGCGGTGGGTCACGCCCCAACGCACCGCCGTGAGCCTGCGCGATGCCCCGACACCCACAATCGCGCCAGTAATGGTGTGTGTGGTGCTTACGGGAATTCCAAAATGTGCGGTGGCAAGAAGCGTCACGGCGCCTGCCGTTTCCGCTGCGAATCCGCCAAAGGGCGTCAGCTTTGTGATGCGCTGCCCCATCGTTTTGATGATGCGCCAACCGCCTGCCATCGTGCCTCCAGCCATCGCCAGATGGCAACAAACGATCACCCAATAATGCACCTGGTAAGTCTTCATCAAACCGCCGGCCACCATTGCGGCGGTGATGATTCCCATGCCCTTCTGGGCGTCGTTCGTCCCATGCCCCAGGCTATATGCTGCTGCGGACAACAACTGCAGCCTGCGGAACCAACGGTCCACTTTCTGCGGCCGTTGATTCCGTACGATCCAGGTGGTCACGATGCTGACCACAAGCGCCACGAGCATTCCGATCATCGGCGAAAGAAAAATGAACAGAACGGGCTTGGTCCATCCGCCGGGGACGAGCGTCTTAAAACCAGCATAGGCCACTGCCGCGCCCCCATATCCGCCCATCAATGCATGCGAGGAACTGGTGGGCAATCCCAGCGTTAACGTAATGAGATTCCAGGTAATGGCGCCAAGCAGGCCGGCAAGCAGCACCTTTTCGTTGACCAATTCCAGGTGCACCATGCCCTTGCCAATTGTCTGCGCTACCGCGGTGCCGAACAGAAAGGCCGCAACAAAATTCCAGAAGGCTGCCCACAGTACGGCGCGAAAGGGAGTGAGCACCCGCGTGGAAACCACCGTCGCGATCGAGTTAGCCGCGTCATGCCAGCCATTGGAAAACTCGAACGCCAGCGTAAGGAATACGGTGAGTAGCACCAGTTGAAATGTGTTCACAGGGATCAGGCGTTCTTTAAAATGACGCTTTCAATCACGTTTGACACGTCTTCGCACTTGTCGACAGCGGTTTCGATCACTTCAAAAATCTCTTTCCATTTGATGATTTCCACCGGATTCTTTTCTTCTTCGAACAGCTGCGCGATCAAAGTGCGGCAGATGCGGTCGCTTTCGTTTTCCAGGCGGTTGATTTCGATCACCCGGTGCAAAGCCTTGTCCGGCGATTCCATCGCGTGGATCGCTTCTTTGAGCTCCACGGCAGCCGCGGCCAGCACTTTACAAAGTTCGAGTGTGCCGCGGCGAACTTCCGCGACCCGGTAGAGTACAAAACGGCTGGCGGCCGCATCGATCAGGTCGATCACATCGTCCATGGTGCTGCAAAGTTGGTGGATATCTTCGCGGTCGAACGGCGTGATGAACGTCTGATTTAGTTTCCGGAAAATCTGGTGCGTAATCTCGTCGCCGTTATGCTCGATGGCCTTGATGCGCTGCACTTGTTCCGGCACGCCCGTGTAGTGTTCAAGCATTTGTACGAACGCGTTTGCTCCCACGACGACATTCTCCGCCTGCTTCTGAAACAGAACGAAGAAATCCCCATCATGTGGCATGAATCGTTGCAAAAATCCCGGCATGGTACTTTGCTCCCCCCTGAGGAGCGAAGTGTGGCACTGGAAGTCTAGCGGAGCCCGCAAGGACAGGCAAGGAAGCGCGTCACGATGGCCTGACCTTGCCACAGCGAGCGATTCGAATAAGCGAAAAAAGGGTTTGACGCCGGAATCCGTAAGTAGTAACTTACCGTAAGTGAGTACTTACATACAAAACGGCCTTGCTGCTCTTGGCGATCCCACCCGCCTGGCCATCTTCGAAATGATCGGGAGCCATCCGCGCGCGGTGAACGAACTCGCCGCTGGCCTGCCGGTTTCGCGCCCGGCAGTCTCCCAGCATCTGCGTGTTCTGAAGCACGCTCGCCTGGTGCGCGATCGCCGCGCGGGTACGCGGCGCATTTACGAACTGAATCCCGAGGGCATCGCCCTGCTGCGCGACCACTTTGCACATCTTTGGGATGAGGCGTTGGCCGCCTTTCAAAAGTTTGCGGAAGACGAATACAGGAGGGAGAAGCAACATGACGTCCGAAACGGCTCTAAACGCGGTCGTAAGAAGAACCCTGCACGTGAAAGTGCCCATTGAGAGGGCGTTTCAGGTGTTCACGGAACGCATGGGACAGTGGTGGCCGGCAAGCCACCATGTCGGCGGCACTCCGTTCAAGGATATTTTGATCGATCCGCGCGCGGGTGGCCGATGGTACGAAATCAACGTTGAAGGCGCCGAGTGCATTTGGGGCACGGTGGTGGCTTGGGAGCCGCCGAAAAAAGTGGTGCTCTCCTGGCACTTACAGCCGGATTGGACTTTCAACGCAGACTTGGCCCGAGCCAGTGAAGTCGCGCTGGAATTTGTGGCCGAAGGGCCGGAAGCCACGCGAGTGGAATTTGAGCACCGCCACCTGGAGCGGCACGGCGCAGGTTGGGAGAAGATGCGCGAACAGGTTGGGGCCGAAGGTGGGTGGCCGGCGATTTTGGCTCTGTACGTTGCAGCGACCAAGTAAGGAGATCATCATGCGAAACCTATCGATCGTGCGTCTTGCTCTTTTATCGTTCCTGGGAGTTGCCGGATTGTGTTCGGCGCAACGGCCGGCGGACGATTCACTGACAGCTTACATCCCCAAGAACATAAAGCCTTATTACCTCGACATCCTGATGTTGAAGGACAGCGCGGATACCGCCATGCCAGAAACGGAACGGATGCAGAAGCATCTCGCGTATATTCGTTCTCAGGTGGAGGCGGGAAAATTCGTTCTCGTTGGACCCTTGGCCGAGCAGAACCGTATTCGCGGCATCGCCATCATAAAGGCAGATTCGCTTGAGGAAGCTCAGCGCATTGCCAACGGCGATCCCCTGGTGCAATCCGGCCACCTGATCGTCGAAGTCCACCCCATCATGCTGGAAGATTTGTCCAGCGTGAAATTTGATTATCCCGCCGCAAAATAACGGAGCGCGTGCCGGCGATTGGTGTCGCCCGCACGCGCTGTCCGTGCGCGGATGGATTAGAGCGAACGCAGGAAGTTCAAAAGATCCTGCTGCTGTTGGGGAGACAGGCGGTTGAACAAAGTAACAACGCCGTTTGCCTCCGAACCATTACTCGCGTGTTGTTGAATCGCGTTCATCAGTCCTCCGTTTGCCGGCCCGGAGCGGCCATCGTGCAAAAAGAAAATCCGCTGTCCCACGCCCCACAAGGGCGCCGTGCGGAATTCGTCATTCGCCGCCGAGCCTTGAGACACGTTGTCGGCGAGCCCGGAACCCATATGGTGAACCAGCAAGTCAGAAAATAAAGCCGCAGTCTGGTTACTGAGGCCGGGCGTCATGGCGGAAGGAGAGGTTTGCAACGACGTTGTATGGCACATGTTGCAATGAACCTGGTTGAAGATGGCCTGTCCCACTTGAATCGAGCTGGTTGGAGGATTCCCTGGGATACCCGTCATGGTCTGTACAGGCGGCGCAAGAAAACGCATGAAGTTGGAAAACGCGACGATGTCGCTGGGAATTTGAGCGCCGCTCTGCGAAAAATTGGTCTCATCTTCCGGTGTGGGATTCATCAGGCAAGATACGGGGGCATCGGCGCGTTCGTTTGGAAATAGTTCGTTGGTCACGCCGATCTCGACGTTATAGGCTTCGCCGGAAAACATCTCCAGCGATTTGTTCTGGGCCTTCCAGCCAAAACGCGTGATGGAGCCGTCGTTGGCGCTGTAATTCGGGTGACCCATAATCCCCAATTGTTGTTTCAAGCTGGCATTCGCCCGCATATTCGTCAGGATGGCTTCATCGGAAATGCTTTCGAGCAGGCCTGCGCCGTACAGCGGCGTCGGAATTCGAAAAATGAGGTTGTTCATCTGTTGCATTTGTTCGAAGTTCGGTTGTGCCATGCTGCAGGCTGTAGAATCAGAACGGCCCGTGATGGTGAATAATGCGTGGACACCGCCGTCAGGCGTGTGCGTGAGCCCGCCATTCGAAACCACGAACGGAAAACGAGCTTCGCGAACAGGCCCTTCCGCCGTGATAAAGAACGGAATCGTGTTGGTGGCGCCATTTGCCGTGGCCACTTCCACTTGCGGATTAGGTCCAATGTTGGGATATTGCGATGCCGATGGGCTGGAGCCGCCGACCGAGGGTTGCGCGTGGCAACTTCCGCAGCTGTTGGAATTGAATGTGGGACCAAGTCCGTTTGCGACTTGATCTACTTCCTGGAACCGGCTTTGCCCATCCTGAAAATATTGCAACTGCTCGCTCGTAAGGCTGGTTAACGGCGGGCCGGCATCCACCGCGCCCGCCCTCACACCGGGATCTTTTGCCGCCGTGGAACTACCTGCTCCTCCGGAGCCACGACCATTCTGTTGAGCGCGAACGGCAACAGCGACACAAAGGCACAAAAGCGCGGAAACGGCTGAACTTACAACTTTGATTTTCGGTTTCATTTCTACAATCCTCCAGTCAGAGATGCAACTGGGGGCAAGACACACCCCAAGTTTTGGCTGGACTTGGGTTAATCGGTGGGGGTCTGGGGCTGCCGATGGTATAAATCTGCGAACCGCATTTCAGCGATTCATGCAGGACGGATAAATTGCCACGAATTACCGCGGCGGTAGGTGTTGACCTGGGACCCGATTCCCTCCTTTTTTCAAACCACGGCGCAACCTATGGCCTCTGGCGAGTCCCATAGAGAGAATGACCTGGCAAGCGCCGTGAACGCGAAACTAAAAACTGTTTCCGCGTTCAACCGCAAAACAGAATAGCTGGGGAGATTGACCGAGACTCTATGTCTGAAGCCGAAAACGGTCAATCGCGACTTGAGTACAGATTCAGTACAGGTGCAAAGGTGGGCGCAACGATTGAGCGAAGAATCGCTCGACGGAAAACAAAGAAAAAGGGCGGCCGAAGATCGGCCGCCCTTTTGTTGGATTGAGTTTTCTGGGCTAGCTGGACAAACTTAGTACATCCCGCCCATGCCGCCCGGGCCACCAGGACCACCGGCAGCAGCAGCCTTCTTGTCGTCTTCCTTCAACTCGGCCACGAGCGCTTCCGTGGTGAGCATCAGGCCCGCGATGGACGCCGCGTTCTGCAGCGCCAAACGGGTGACCTTCGCCGGATCAATCACGCCAGCCTTCACGAGGTCGACGTATTCGCCGGTGTCCGCGTTGAATCCGAAGTTTTCGTCCTTGGACTCGCGGATTTTGCCGATCACCACCGCGCCTTCAAAGCCGGCGTTGTGGGCGATCTGACGGCACGGCTCTTCGAGCGCGCGCTTCACGATGCCCAGTCCGACCGCTTCGTCGTCGTGCAGCTTCAGCTTGTCAATGGCGTTCAAGCAGCGCAGCAGGGCCGCGCCTCCGCCGGGAACGATCCCTTCCTCAACGGCCGCACGGGTGGCATGCATGGCGTCCTCAACGCGAGCCTTCTTCTCCTTCAGCTCGGTTTCGGTGGCCGCGCCAACCTTGATGACCGCAACGCCGCCCACGAGCTTCGCCAGGCGTTCCTGGAGCTTCTCGCGGTCGTAGTCGGAGGTAGTGTTCTCGATCTGCTGACGGATCTGCTTCACACGGCCTTCGATTTCGCTGGCCTTGCCTCCGCCTTCCACGAGAGTGGTGTTGTCCTTGTCGATGGTGACCTTCTTGGCCTTGCCCAAGTCCTCGATCTTCACGTTCTCGAGCTTGATGCCGAGGTCTTCGGTGATGGCCTTACCGCCGGTCAACACCGCGATATCCTCCAGCATGGCCTTGCGGCGATCGCCAAAGCCAGGGGCCTTGACGGCGCTGCACTGCAGCGTGCCGCGCAGCTTGTTCACCACGAGAGTGGCAAGCGCTTCGCCTTCCACTTCCTCCGCGATGATCAACAGGGGCTTGCCGAGCTTGGCAATCTGCTCCAGCAATGGAAGCAGGTCCTTCATCGAGCTGATCTTCTTCTCATGGATCAGGATCAGCGCGTTTTCCAGCACGCATTCCATGCGCTCTGGATCGGTGACGAAGTAGGGCGACAGGTAGCCGCGGTCGAACTGCATGCCTTCCACGACTTCCAGCGTGGTGTCCATGGTCTTGGATTCTTCCACGGTAATCACGCCGTCCTTGCCGACCTTTTTCATCGCTTCGGCAATGATTCCGCCAATTTGCTTGTCGTTGTTGGCGGAAATGGTGCCGACCTGGGCGATCATGTCGCCTTTCACGTCTTTGTGAAGCTTCTTGATTTCCTCGACGGCCACTTCGACGGCGCGGTCAATACCGCGCTTGAGAGCCGTGGGGCTCGCGCCGGCCGCAACTGTCTTCACGCCTTCGCGGAAGATGGCCTGGGCCAGAACGGTGGCGGTGGTGGTGCCATCGCCGGCGACGTCGCTGGTCTTGCTGGCGACTTCGCGGACCATCTGCGCGCCCATGTTCTCGAGCGGATCGCGCAGTTCGATTTCCTTAGCCACGGTCACGCCGTCCTTGGTGATGATCGGCGCGCCGAACTTCTTCTCAATCACCGCATTGCGGCCCTTGGGGCCGAGGGTGATCTTTACTGCGTCCGCAAGGGCATTCACGCCACGTAGAATCGCCTGGCGGGAATTCTCTCCGGTAACAATCTGCTTCGCCATTTCTTCATTCCTCCTGATTTTTTTCCAACGTCCCGGCCCGAAGGGTTTGGGCTAGGGTTTCCAGATCCATGCGCAGAAGTCAGCTAGATCCGGAACTTACAATGAACAACTGGGAACTTCTTTACTTCTTGGCCGCTTTCGCCGCTCCACCTAACTTCGCGAGAATTTCTTCTTCGCGCAGAATCAGGAGCTCTTCGCCATCGATCTTGATCTCGCTGCCGCTGTACTTGCCGAACAGCACGCGATCGCCTACGTTGACGTCTAACGGAACCCGCTCGCCCTTCTCTCGCTTGCCCGCGCCGACGGCGATTACTTCGCCCTCTTGCGGTTTTTCTTTTGCGGAGTCGGGGATGATGATCCCGCCCTTGACGGTTTCCTTCTCTTCAATGCGCTTCACGATGACACGGTCGTGCAGCGGTGTCAGATTGACTGCCATCTTCGAAAAACCTCCATTTAGGTGAACTTACGGTGCGACTGGTAACTGTGGTGGCGGGGGCTGAAAGGGTGTTTAGCACTCCTCGCTACCGAGTGCCAATATATCAGTTTTCACCCTCCAGTCAAGTCTTTTCCCGACGATTCCAGCGCGTTCATGCAGATTTAATGTGGATATTTCCTACGATAAACCTTTAATTATCAATCAGATGCTGCTGCCAGATTTTCCTTGCACTTGGGCATTGCCGTGCCCTTCAATTCGGCGGTAGACTCGCGCCATCGCCCTCATGCACTGGTTTCCTTACGCCCGCCTGATCACTTTAACCGCTGGCACTCTCCTGCCTTTTTTCTGGATGGTTGTGATACTCGGCCATCGCCGCCAGCGTAACTTCGAGCGCATATTCTTTTTTCTTTGTCTCGCATTGACACTGTTTTGCGGCAGCAGCCTGCTCGCGCTAAATGCTGAGCTTTATTACAGCGTTCCTCCTAATGCTTTGCTCGCATTTGCCTGGACATTTCTGTGCCTCGGACTTTGGTTTCTTCCCGCGCTCGTCGTCCATCTCCACGTCGAGTACGCCTCGCTGCAAAATCTGATCGGAGGTTCTCCTGCGAAATATGCGTGGCTGGCGGCAGCGTACCTGCCTGTTTTCGTGCTGTTGCCTCAGCTACTGAATGCTCTTCAGCGCAGGCAAGACTTCGGCTTTTCGACGCCTTCGCTCCAGTTGGGTGGTTACTTCCAACTCTGGCTATTCCTTTCGATCAGCGTCGCCGCTTACTGGCAGTCGCGATTCTTGTCGGCGTCCACGATTGACGAACAGAAGAAGCTTCACAGATGGCTGTGCGGGGATTTTGTTTTGCTCGGGATTGCGGTCTTGCTCTTCTTCTTCCTCGAACGGGGCGATCTCGCATCCAGAGAACACACTGGCTTTTTGGAATGGATCGCTCTCTGGGGAGTAATCGGCCCATTGATCGTTCTCCTCAGGGATGTGCGGAGAGACAACGTCCTGCAGATTGGCCGGCAACGGAATCTTATCTTTGCAGTCTTTGGCATTTTCCTGGCTCTCCTCTACCTCAGCTTTGTGCGCCGCGCGAGCGTCTGGTTCGAACCGTATTTGCCTCCGGAAGCCACCGCCGCGCTTCTTCTTTTCCTACCGGTGGTATTTTTCGAGCCCCTTCAACGCCTGATCCGCCGCCTGTTGCGCCAGACGGCGCAGACCGAAGTAGACCGCGCGCAAAAACTAATGAGCCCTATTAATGAAGTAGCGCGCCTGGGCGATATCGACCAACTCCGACTCTTCACCGAACGCTGGCTCGCCGAACAACTGCAACTGGCTGAGGTTCATCTTTCGCTCGATCTCCATGGCACCGCGCCCCACGCGAGTGAAACCCGCCGTAGTGGCACAGAAGAGTCGTTTGCGATTCATCGGGGAAAACAGCGCCTTGGCTGTCTGCAAGTTCGCCCGCACGGCGCCATGATTTCTGGAGAAACCTACGCAGCATTGGAATTTCTTTGCGAACAATTGCCGGCGGCGTTCGATCTCTGCCGCCTGATTGAAGAAAAGTTGCAGCTCGAAAGAGAATTGGCCGAACGCGAACGCCTTGCACTGGTAGGCCAGATGGCGGCAAGCATTTCGCACAACCTCAAGAATCCGCTGGGTTCCATCAAGACAATTTTGCAGGTTCAACTGGAAAGTCCCGACCTGCCCGCTTCGCTACGCTCAGAGACGCAAATGGTCCTGGACGAAATCAATCGCCTCTCGGCGAAGCTCAATCAACTATTGCAATTCAGCCGCCCTGGCGCGCGCATCGAGAAGACGGCAGAGTGCTGCAATCTGGCGAGCGTTGCGGCCACGGTCGTCGACATGCTCCGTCACGAAGCCGAACCTGCCGGAATTTCCTTAGAATTTAAGGCCGCCAATTGTCCGTGCGAAGTTACGGCCACTGCGGAAGCGGCCAACGATATCCTCTCCAACGTTTTGTTGAACGCCATCGAAGCGGTTGGCAACGGTGGCAGCGTGCGCCTTGAATTGCACCCCGACAAGCAAGTCTGCACCGTGCTTGTGGAAGACGATGGGCCCGGAATCCCGTCCGCGCTTAAAGACAAAGTTGTCCAGCCCTTCTTCACGACGAAAGCACAGGGAACTGGCTTGGGCTTGGCCATTGTTGCGTCCCGCCTAAAAGAACTGGGTGGTTCGCTTGCTTGGCAAAGTCCCATCGCAAATGGCCGTGGCACTCGATTACAGTTGAGCTTTCCAACGCTCAACGGCATGGCGCGCGAAACGGAGACCAAATGAAACCGCGCCGAACGAAAAGCCGCGAACACAGCCTGAGCAGCCGCATCCCACTGGCATGCTGCTATGAACACGCTTCCTCGGGGCCGTCCTTGCAGCTGCAGCTTCCCCTGACGGAAACTGGTGGAAATGACCAGCGGCGTCGCGTTTCACTCTGCAGGCCGAGACACTGTTTACGGCGGCCTTTCCCGGCGAAGACTATACGTCCTGATCTTCATCGTGGGCTTCGCTCTGCGTTTTGCTTTTGTAATCTGGGCGCGCACATACGTAGGCTCCGCGAACACGAACCATCCCTTCGGCGCGGAGGTTTGCCGCATCGCTGCGCACATCGCCGCGGGACAAGGATTCCAATCGCCCTTTCACGACGCCAATACCGGACCCACCGCGTGGGTCGCGCCCGTCTATCCCTATCTGGTGGCCGCGGTGTTTCGCCTGTTTGGCAGCTATTCTCCCGCGTCGGCGCTCATCCTTCTTGCTTTGCAGTGCATGATGGCCGCTGCAACAGGCGTTGCCATCTTCGCGCTCGGCCTACGGAGCTTGGGCGAACGAATTGGATTATTGGCGGCATGCATCTGGACGTTGAGCCCGATTTTCTTCCGCTGGCCAACTTCTCTGATCTGGGATTTTGCCGCCAGCGCTTTGCTTTTGACCGTTGCTTTCGTCATGACACTCGACACCGGGGAAAAAGGTACACGCGGGAACTGGCTGTGGTTATCCGCAATCTGGGGGCTGATCGCGCTCACCAATCCTGCATTGCTCAGTCTGCTGCCATTCAGCCTATTTCAAGCCGGCTCGGAAAATCGCAAAGCCGGCATTCCGTATCTTCGTGCGCTAACGTTCGCGGTGATTCTTTTCCTCGCGATCATTGCGCCATGGCTGGTGCGAAACGCCATGGCCTTCGGGCACCCCGTATTCTTGCGCGACAATTACTGGTTCGAGTTCTCTCTCGGCAACTATCACTACAGCAACGGCATGGGCTGGGCTGGCAAGCATCCCGACGACAATCCGTTGGTCCACGAACAGGTATTGAAGCTCGGCGAACTTCCGTTCATCGAGTTCCGCAAAAAAGAAGCCTTCGCGTTTATACGCCAATACCCGCGCGAATTCATCAGCCTTACGCTGCACCGCGTTTTATGGTTTTGGGATGGCACTCCGGTCCTCTACCAGGCCAACGAATGGTGGCAGCCATGGGAATTTTGGCCGCTCTCGCTGGTGGGCTGGCTCGGATTACTCTTTGTGCTGACAAAGAGGCCACCTGGCTGGCTTTTCTTCGCCGCCGCGCTCGTGGTCTATCCGATGCCATATTATCTGGCATATCCTCATGCCAGGTATCGCTACGCCATCGAACCAGAGTTGCTCTTGCTCGGTATCTATCTAGCATCCGTTCTGTGGGGAGAAGCCGCCAATTGTCGCGGTTCTCAACCGGCCGGTTGAAGCCGCTCCAGTTTTGCTTCTCGTTTTTTGACACTGCGTGTTAGGCCGTGTGCTGGGACACTTTCATGAAAACCATACTCATCGTGGATGACGAACCCGCTTCTCGCTACGCCCTTAAGCGCGCTCTCGAGGGCCGCTACCGCATCGTCGAAGCGGATTCCAGCGCTGCGGCGCGCTCGGCTTTGGCAACGGAGAATCCAGAGCTGCTGTTGCTTGATGTGGTTATGCCAGGCGAAGATGGCTTGGCTTTTCTCAAGTGGCTGCGCGGCGAAGGCAACCAGTTGCCGGTGCTGATGGTTTCGGCTCTGGATACTGCGAAGCCTGCCGTGGAAGCACTGCAATTCGGTGCCTCGGATTATTTGGTGAAGGGATTCGAGCTCGAGGAGTTGCGCACGCGCGTAGGCAACCTCTTGAAGCTCGCTTCACTGGAACAAGAAAACGATTCCTTGCGCCGCCGTTTGGCCACTGAAGGCCAATTCGGCCAAATGATCGGCCGTTCCGCGGCAATGCGCCGGGCCTTCGAACTGGCCGACCGCGTGGCCGCCACCGATTCCACCGTGCTGATTCTGGGAGAAAGCGGCACCGGCAAGGATTTGCTCGCGCAGGAAATTCACTCGCGCTCCCCGCGCAATGGAAAAGCGTACGTTGCCGTGAATTGCGCGGCCCTCCCCGAAACGCTGATCGAATCGGAGCTATTCGGCTACGAAAGAGGCGCATTTACCGGTGCCGCGCAACAGAAAAAAGGCCGCTTCGAACAAGCCCATGGCGGCACGCTTTTCCTCGACGAAATTGGCGATATGAATCCGGTCACGCAGTCCAAAGTTTTGCGGGCACTTGAGAATCGCACGATCGAGCGGCTGGGCGGCATGCAATCCATTCCCGTGGACGTGCGCGTAATCAGCGCCACGCATCGCAATCTTCCCCTTGCGATTCGCGATGGCAAATTCCGCGAAGATCTTTTCTACCGCCTGCGCGTCGTCACCATTGAACTGCCGCCCCTGCGGTCTCACAAGGAAGACATCGTCGCGCTCGCCGAAGCCTTTCTTCAGATTCACGGCACACGGCTCGGACGCCCAGGACGCCTCGCCAAAGACGCGCTGGCGACTCTCGAGCGCTACGACTGGCCCGGCAATGTGCGCGAATTGAAAAATGCCATCGAGCGCGCCATGGTGCTGCACCGCGGCGAAGAAATAGGAGCGCAGGATCTTCCGGAAGAAGTCGCCAAAGGTACGCCATTGCTGCCGAAAAGCGGTGGAGACGGCGCGGATCTGGGCTTGAATGAATCTGACTTTCGTGAAGCCAAGCGCAAATTTGAGATTGCCTACCTGCGCCGGCAACTTGCGGCGCATCGCTGGAACATTTCTCGCACGGCCGTCACCATTGGCTTGCATCGCCAAAGCTTGCAGGAGCGCCTGCGTGAACTCGGCATTCGCCGTCCGGGCCAGGAAATTGCCGCGGAGGACGACGAAGCGTAATGTTCCACGGATTCCTTCAAGCAGGCGGCGGCAGCACGCGCTTCGGAACAGACAAGGCGCTCGTGAGGCTCGGCGGCAAGACCATGCTGCAGCGTACTGGCGAGCTTCTAAGTGGCGTCTGCGAAGAAGTGCGCATCGTCGCACCAGCCGCTAAATATGGCAATGAAGCTTGGCCGGTCATCGCCGATCAGTGGCCCGGCGAAGGTCCGTTAGGGGGAATTCTCAGCGCGTTAGACACAATCCAAAATTTCGCTTCCGCAACGGCTTGGGCGCTCATCGTCAGCTGCGATATGCCATTCCTTACGCAGGAATTTTTGGTTTTTTTGCGGGATTGCGCTTTGCAAAGTTCCGCCCATGTGGTCGCGCCACGCTCCAGTGTTGGCTTGGAGCCGCTATGTGCGTGCTGGCGAGCGGACGCTGCCGCCGCCATTCGCAACTCTTTCGACGCAGGCACGCGCAAGGTCACCGAAGCCATGAAACGCCTGCCCATGGAAGTGCTTGACGAGCCGGTCTGGAAACGATTTGATAGCGATAACCGGCTATTCTGGAACATGAACACCCCAGACGACTATGAGGCCGCGCGCCGCATTCTGGAGACAGAAAATCGATGAGTGAACCGTTCCAACAAGCTGGATTGACGTCGGCGCAGTCTGGCCGGAACGCCTCCGAGTACTATTTCGAGTTTCGCGGCGTCAACAAAGCCTTCGACGACCGCGTCGTGCTCAACGATGTCAGTTTCCAGGTCAAGCGCGGCGAAACCTGCGTCA
This sequence comes from Candidatus Acidiferrales bacterium, assembly GCA_963709705.1. Lineage (GTDB taxonomy): Bacteria > Acidobacteriota > Terriglobia > Acidiferrales > UBA7541 > Acidiferrum. The sequence goes on along the minus strand of CAVPXU010000005.1, from coordinate 669,721 downwards.
TCATGGGGCGCAGCGGTGTGGGCAAATCCGTTTCCTTGAAACACATCATGGGTTTCCTTCGTGCGGACTCCGGGCGCGTTTTCATCGACGGCGTGGACGTTACCGATCACACTGAGCGCCAGTTTGAGGAAATCCGCCGCAAAGTCACCATGGTTTTTCAGTCCGGCGCGCTTTTCGATTCTCTCACTGTTGCGGAAAATATCGCTTTCCCGCTTGAAGGCCAACTCGGCCTGACCGACGAGGACATTGCCGCTTACGTGGGGAAGTTGGCAAAAATGCTGGAAGTGGAAGAAGTGATGGAGAAAGTCCCCAGCGAGCTTTCTACGGGAATGAAACGCGCCGTAGCCATCGCCCGCGCCCTCGCGCAGAATCCGGAAGCCATTCTGTACGATGAACCCACAACGATGGTCGATCCCATCATGGCCGGGCACATGGGAGACCTGATTCTGCGTTTGAAGGAAACCTTTCACAAGACTTCTATCGTCGTCACTCACGACACCCACCTTGCCAGGCGCCTCGCCGACACCATCGTTTTCTTACAGGATGGCAAAGCGCAGAACTTCGGCTCCTGGAAGGAATTTGAAAGTTCGCAGGATCCCTTCCTTCATGATTTTCTCCTGCAGGATGAGCTCATCCCCGCTCTGGACGTGACCCTGTGACCACTGCCACCGTTGCGCCAAAGGATCCCAAGGCGCAGCTTCGAAAAAGCATGGGTTTCTGGGACGTGCTTCTCTTCAACATCGCCACTGTCCTCGGCCCGCGTTGGATCGCCGCCGCAGGGCACAACGGCACATCTTCCATCAGCCTCTGGGTCATCGCCGCGCTTTTCTTTTTCGTTCCCGGCGCTTTTGTAATCAATGAATTGTCCTCGCGTTTTCCGGATGAAGGCGGCTTATACGTGTGGGCAAAGGAAGCTTTTGGAGATTTTCACGGTTTTGTTGCCGGCTGGACGTACTGGATTTACACCGTGTTTTATTTCCCCGGCTTGTTGCTGGCCAGCGCTTCCATGAGCGCGTACGTCATCGGCGAAAAAGGCGCGACGCTTTCGCAAGACCGCACATTTCTGCTGGTCGTCTCCCTGATTCTTCTTTTCGTTGCGGTTTTGCTGAACATCATCGGCTTGAATATAGGCAAGTGGTTGCAGAACGCAGGCGGTGTCGGAACGTATCTGCCGCTGTTGATGCTCGCGGGGATTGCGTTGCTGGTTTATTTCAAGCATGGCTCGGTGACGCACTTCACCTGGGCGAACATGATGCCCACGTGGAATTGGGACACCGTAAATTTCTGGTCGCAGATCGCATTCGCCTTCACAGGCCTGGAACTGGTTTCGGCCATGAGCGAAGAAGTGCGCGACCCTCGTCGCACATTGCCACGAGCCGTGTTTGGTGCCGGCGCGATGATTGCCTTCATGTATATTGCGGGGACGTTTGCGATTCTGACGCTCGTGCCCGCCGCCGATCTCGATCCCAAGAGCGGTGTGTTCCACGCGATCACCTTGGGCTCCGTCGCACTGAAAGTCGGCTTTCTCGGAATCCTGGCAGCGCTGCTGGTTTCTGTGGGGAACGCCGGCGGAGTTGGCAGCACAGTCGCGGGCATTGCGCGCGTGCCGTTTGTGGTTGGTATCGATCGCTATCTGCCCGCGGCGTTTGGAAAAATTCATTCCAAGTGGAAGACGCCCTACATTTCGATCCTGGTGCAGGCGGGTATTTCCGGCGCGATTCTGCTGCTCAGCCAAATCCAGAGCGAAACCGTGCAATCCGCGTATCAAATGCTGATCGACGCCGCCATTATTCTTTACTTCATTCCATTTCTTTATATGTTCGCCGCCGTCATCAAACTGTCCGGCCGCAAAGACCGCACGGAAAATTCCCACGCCGTGCTCGTTCCAGGAGGCAAAATCGGATTGTGGCTCAGCGGCATCCTGGGTTTCCTGGTGGTTCTGGTCGGCATTTTCGTTTCTCTCGTGCCGCCGGGTGAAAGCGCCGATAAATTGAGCTTTGAGATACGGCTGGTTGGCGGAACCCTCGCCTCGATTTTCATCGGACTAATTCTTTACTGGCGTGGCGCGCTATCGAAGAAATCCGCTTGAGGCTTCAAAAGCCCTGGCTGACCAATTGTTCGATACTGAGCTTACTCGACGGCTTCGTTCCGCTTCGCGCTTCCAGGTAGCGTTCCACATATTTTCCCAGCACGTCGCCTTCAAGATTCACGGCGTCCCCGATTTTCTTGTTCTTGATGTTCGTATGCTCATAAGTGAACGGAATCACCGCGATTTCCGCCACGCGTCCGTTCCAACGCGCCACTGTCAGGCTGATCCCGTCAATAGTGATCGATCCCTGCGGCACGATGTACTTGGCGAACGATTCCGGCACTTCCACTCCATACCACCAATTTTCGCCCTCCGGTTCGAGGCGCGTCACCCGTCCCGTCGTATCCACATGGCCAAGCACGAAGTGCCCGCCAAATTCTTTTCCCGCGGTCATGGGCTGTTCCAGATTCACGCGCATCCCGCTTTTCCATTCACCCATGGAGGTTTTCCGAATCGTTTCCGTGGAAAGGTCGGCAGAAAATTCCACACCCTCGAGCGCCACCACCGTCAGGCAACACCCGTCGACTGCGATGCTGTTGGCAACAGCCAGATGTGGCGCGACTGTTGGAGCGTGAATCGTGAGCCGCCCGCCGTCGCTGTTTAGTTTGAGTGAATGGATGGTGCCAAGATGCTCGATAATCCCGGTAAACATAAAAACCTCAAGAAGCCTTAACTTCTAACTATAAACTGCCTGTACTTAAAACCTAAAACTGACAACTCGCGACTTACGATTGACTTCCCACCTGCGCAATCTCCCGCAATTTCCGCAGATCCAGCTTCCCCGTCCCCAGATATGGCAATTTTTCAACGTAGATAAATTGGTCCGGCCGCGGCTTCCAGAGCGCCGGCAAATCGCTCTTCGCCAATTTTTCCAGGCACTCTTTCAAAGCATCTTCTTTCAACGTGTGGACCACCACGAGACGCTCGCCTTTTTTCTCATCGGGGATCGCTGTCACCGCCAGCACTTGCCCTTCAGCCCCAATCAATTCGTGCAGCTTTTCCTCAACGCGGATGTGCGGCACCATCTCTCCGCCTATTTTGCTGAAGCGGCTCAGGCGATCGGTGATGCGTAGGAATCCGTCTTCATCCACCGTGGCGATGTCGCCCGTGTTGTACCAGCCATCCTGCAAAACTTCCGCGGTTTTTGTCGGTTGGTTCAGGTAACCCACCATCACGTTTGGACCCTTCACCAGCAGCAAGCCAGGCCTGTCCACCGGCAACCACTCTCCCGTCTCCGGATCGATGATGCGGATCGCGATGCCGGGCAAGGGATGCCCGATCGTCCCGCGCTTTGCACCGACTTGCCGGAAATACGCCGCGCGAAAATCGTACGTATTCACCGCAACCACGGGCGAACACTCCGTGCAGCCGTATCCTTCCAGCGGCCGAAGCCCGAAATGATCTTCGAATCCCTGCGCGATGCGGTCCGGGAGTTTCTCCGCCCCCGCCATCACGATGCGCAAACTTCCAAACGCTTCCGGCGGAATGCGCCGCGCATAAGTATTCAGAAAAGTTGGAGTTGACAACAGCATCGTAACCGAATATTTGGCTACCAATGCGCCAATCGCCTGCGCATCCAGCGGGCTCACGTGAAACACCACGCCCATCCCCGCAAGAGGCGGCAGGCAAAGCGTGCCCGTAAACCCGAACGAATGAAAGAAGGGAAGAATCCCAAGAATGCGGTCACGCTCATTCAAATGAAAAATCTGCTCCAGTTGTTCCACGTTCGAAGCCAGATTGAAATGCGAGAGCACCACGCCTTTCGGTTCTCCCGTGGAACCGCTGGAGAAAATCACCGTTGCCGTGTCATCCAGCGAAGGGGGGCGCGATACTCCCAAGAATAGTTCTAGAAGCCGTGCAGGAAGCAGTTTGCCGGCAAGCAGAGACGCGATCTTTTCTCCCAAGCCGGGATTTAGCGCCAGGTCCTCCGCATAAATCAATTCGCCGGGAGGCTGGATCGGCACTTTTTCCAGAAATTGCCGGGACGTAACTACGGTTTTTAACTCACATTGCTTCGCGCAAGAGGCGATCGATTCATTCGACGAAGTGTAATTCAGATTGATCGGCACTTTTCCAGACAGCAGCGCGGCCCAATTCACCAACGCTCCGGGAATGGACGGCGGCAAAAGAATCCCGACCATTTTCTGTTCTCGCCACAGCGGTTGCAGTCGCCTGGCCAGGAACACGGCCTTGATCAGCGAATCGCCAAATGTCAGCTTCGGTGTGCGCCCGTCGGCCATCGCAAAACGCCGGGGATGGCGGCGCGCGGCTTGCATAAACGAACGCGTCAACGGTTTCATGTACCGCCGCCGGCGCTGAAACGCCTCCATACCAAGTTCCTGTACCGCTTTGCGCACTTCGGGCGCGGTGGAGGTCGGCGGCAGCGGCTTGCCGAACGTGATTCGTACGGGGTAGGGAATCGTTCGCGGCCATTTCCACAAAAAGTGCCCGCCGGAAAAGCTGAAAATCGATCCCCAAATGCCGTCGATGTTCACGGGAATAATCGGAACATCGATCCCCTTGATGATGCGTTCGAAGCCGCGCCGGAACGGCAGCATTTGCCCGATGCGTGTGATCTCTCCCTCCGGGAAAATGCACACAACTTCCCCGTTGCGCAAAGCTTCGGAAGCTTCTCGCAACGAATGAATCATTTCGCGCGGTCCCTGATCGGACGCGATGGGAATAATTTTCAGCATTTTCGCGAACGGTTTGATCACCGGGTTGTCGTAAACGCCTTTGAACATCAGGAAGCGAATCGGCCGGTCCGTAGCGGCGATCAGCAGCACCGCGTCCACCCAGGAGGCGTGATTCGGCGTAAGCAAAGCGCCACCGCGCGGCGGAATCATCTCCTGCCCCTTCAGATCAAGGCGGTAAATGGTATGCGCGGCGATCCACAGCAACAGGCGCACCAAAGAATCCGGCAACAGCCACAGCACATAAGCCAACGCGCCCAATGTGCCGACCGAGGCCCACAAGAAAATTCCTGCCGGGCCCAAATGAAGGAAATGTTTGCAGATGTAATAGACAACTGAAGCGCCCAAAATCCCCACAAACGACAACAGATTCGCGCTGGCCAGCACGCCCCCGCGATGTTGTTCCTCCGGCCTGTGTTGCAGCAGCGCGCTAATCGGTACGATGAAAAACCCGCCAAAAAAGCCCAGCGCAGCCAGCAAAACCAGAACAGTGGTGAACGACAAGCCAGGGAGCGCGAGCAGAAATCCAAAAACGGTGATTCCCGTTGCGCCCAGCGGAATCAGACCGTATTCGATTTTGCCGCCCGAGAGATACCCCGCGGCCAAGCTGCCCAGGCCGATGCCGATCGCGATCGCGGCTTGTAGCAAACTGCCGCGCGAAGAGGGAACGGCCAATACATCGCGTCCATAAAAGACGATGTCAAACTGCAGCAGCGCTCCAAGAAAGAAAAAGTATGTGTTTCCCGCGACCGCGAGCCACAACACGCGATCTTTCCGGATGCGTTCCCCGTTCGTCCACAGGTCGCCCAGAAAGTTGATTTGGAATTTCTTCGACGTATCGGCCGCGCGGACTTTCGTAATTCCGAGGCTCGTGATAAGCCCCACGACAGAACAGGCCAGAAAAAATACGCCCGAATATGCCTGGTGATTTCCGAACCGGCCCGGAAGTTGTCCCGCAACCACGGTTCCCACAATCGCCGCCAGAAAAGTGCCCAGCTCGATGACGCCATTGCCCCAAGACAATCGATTTTCGGGAAGAATTTCCGGCAGCAATCCGTATTTGGACGGCCCGAAAAGCGCGCCCTGCGTGCTGGCCAGAAATAGCGCCGCCAGCGACATGGGCATGTTGTGCAACGCGAATCCAAAAATCGCAAACACCATCACGCCAATTTCGAAAATCTTCGTCCCGATGGTCACTGCTCGCTTGCTGAAGCGGTCGGCAAGATAGCCGCCGGTCATGGAAAACAGGATGAAGGGCAGAGCAAAAAGTGCGCCCACAAAAAGTACCTTGGTCTCTTCCTCATCGGGCGTGAGGTTTGTCCCGATAATCAGGTAGAGGACAAGGAATTTCAGGCCGTTGTCGTTGAAGGCGCCCTGAAATTGTGTGGCGATCAGGCTCCAGAAACCGAGGCGCCAGGAACGCGGAGTATCAGCCATTCGCGAAGGACCTCCGGCGGAGAGCGTTTACGGCCAGCAAAGTGATGCCAAATGGTCGCAGAGTTTCCGTCGATTGAGTACAAGATTCTGGGATCAATGTAGCGTGCTTATGCGTTTCGGAAAACTGCGTCAGGCTTCGCTATGGAAACTTGCCTCAATCGCGAAGTCCGGGCCAAATTGTTGGATGGACCGTATATCCAGGCGAAGCATCAACGGATTTGCGATGTGCAAAAACGGAACGCGCCCGCTCCCCGCCACCTTCGGCGCGTAAAAAAGTACAAGTTTACGCACGATGCCCGCCGTGAACGCCGCTCCATTCAGCTTCGGACCAGCTTCGAGCAGCACGCTCAAAATATCCCGCTTGCTCAATTCCTTCAGCACCGTCTGCAAATCAATTCTTCCGCCACGCGCCTTCGCGGGGATCAATGCAACTCCGGCATCCTGCAATTTCCGCGCTCTCGGTGATTTCAAAGAAGCCGCTGTGAACACCAGCAGATCATCCTCCACAGTTTTCACGACGCGGGCCGTGGGTGATAAGCGTAACTTTGTATCCAGAATTACGCGCAGCAGCCTGCGCCGCCGCGGCAATCCGCTGCGATCCGTCAACAGCGGATCATCAGCCAAAATCGTGCCAATCCCCGTCAGCAGGGCATCCGACGCGTGCCGCATCCGTTGCACTTCCGCGCGTGATTCTTCGCTCGTAATCCACATGCGCTTCTTGCTTCCTCGCAGTGCCGGTATAGCCAACTGGCCATCCAGCGTCAGCGCCGACTTCAGCGTTACAAACGGTTTGTGCGTCGTAATCCAATACGCAAATGCTTCATTCAATTTTTCCGCTTCCGCTTCCAGCACTCCGCTCGCCACATCAATCCCGGCTGCGCCTAGCTTAGCGAAACCTCTGCCATTCGTCTTAGGATTGGGATCCTCCATGGCAGCGACCACGCGCGAAATTCCCGCATTCACGATAGCTCCGGTGCACGGCCCAGTCCGGCCAGAGTGATTGCACGGTTCCAAAGTGACGTACAAAGTTGCCCCACGCGCCCGTTGTCCAGCCTGCTGCAGCGCCACGATCTCCGCATGATCGCGTGCGTCATACTGATGAAAGCCCTCACCAACAATCGCGCCGTCCTTCACGATGACGCAACCAACCGTAGGATTCGGGCTGGCGAGTCCTACGCCTTTGCGCGCCAGATCGAGGGCGTGCTCCATGAAATGCAAATCGTGATTGTCCACTGTATTTAGTCGAACAGAGAATCCGCGTAAGTCTGTGCATCGAACGGCACAAGATCGTTGATCTTTTCACCAGTGCCGATAAAGCGAATCGGCAATCCCAATTCCCGGGAGATGGCCACAACAATTCCGCCCTTTGCCGTGCCGTCCAGCTTCGTCAAAATGATCCCCGTAACGCCAACCGAAGTCGTAAATTCCCGAGCCTGCGCCAGCCCGTTCTGCCCCGTAGTCGCGTCTAGCACCAGCAACACATCATGGGGCGCGCCGGGAATCACCTTTGCGGCGGTTCGCTTCATTTTTTCCAGCTCGGTCATCAAGTTTGATTTCGTGTGCAACCGCCCCGCCGTGTCCACGATCACCGCATCCACGTTCCGCGCCTTTGCCGCTGCCATCGCGTCATACACAACCGCGGCGGGATCGGACCCCGATTTTTGCTTGATCACTTCCACGCCATTGCGTTGCGCCCAAATTTCCAGTTGTTCGATAGCCGCGGCGCGAAACGTATCCGCCGCGCACAGCACCACGCTTCGCCCATCCTGGCGCAAACGGCTCGCCAGCTTGCCGATGCTGGTAGTTTTTCCCGCGCCGTTCACGCCCACAATAAAAATCACGCGGGGATCGTTCCCATTCGCGGCCCCAACCAATGTCGGCGTGTTCCCATAAACATTCAGCGCCCGAAACACATGCGCCTTGATCTCTTTCTTCAACTGTTCGCCATCGGACAGCGCATTTCGGGCAATCTGTTCCTTTACCGAATCCAGGATTTCCCGCGTCGTTTTCACTCCCAGATCGGCGGAAAGCAGCGCCGTTTCCACCTCCTTGAGCACCGATGGATCGATCTGCCGCCCGCCTTTGGTGACATTATCCAGTGTATCCGCAAGCGCATTCTTGGTCTTGCTGACGGATTCCTTCAGGCGCTCCAACAGCGTCGGTTCGGGTTTTCCAAACAGGGTAATCATACAGTTCGAAGCGCATCCAGAGGCGCAACACAAAATTGTAACAGATGGGAGAGAAGGGAAGAGCTAGACGTGAACTTCAACCGCGGACAACCGCAGCTTACCCGCTTTCACCGCGGATTCCAGCGCATTCACCACCGACTGATCGAACTTCGATCCTGTCAGCGCCTTGATGCGACCCAGCGCGTATTCCAAATCCATCGCCGACTGGTACGGCCGGTTCGTGGTCATCGCGTCCAACGTATCCGCCACCGCGATAATCCGCGCCATCAACGGGATCTGCGGCCCAGACAAACCGTAAGGATAGCCACGCCCATCCAGATGCTCGTGGTGCAACTCGATGCCGGGCAGCATGTCTTTCAACTGCGACACCGGACGCATGATATTTGCGCCCTTGGTCGTATGCGTCTTCATGATTTCGAATTCTTCCGGCGTTAGCGATCCCGGCTTCTTCAATACACGGTCATCCACGCCAATTTTGCCGACATCATGCAGCAACGCGGAAATCTTCAGTTTGTCCAGGTCCTCAGGAGTCAATTTCAATTCCTGCGCAATCACTGTCGAATACTTGGCCACGCGCCCGGAGTGACCACGCGTATACGGATCCTTTTCGTCGATTGCCGCCGCCAGCATGCGGATCGAGCCGATAAACAACTCGCGATTTTCTTCTGCCGCTTCTTTCAGCCGTTCGATGTACTCTTCGATGTCGCTGGCCATCAGGTTGAAGTTTTCGGCCAGTTCGCTGATTTCCGCGGCTCCGCGCACAGGCGTGCGCTGGTGAAATTCTCCTCGGCTGATAGCGCGCGTGGACGCCGCCAGGCTGCGGATCGGCCCGCTGATACCCACCGCGAAAAAGTATCCGAACAACACCGCGATCAACACCACCACGCTCACGAACGCCAACGCCTGCCGGTTCAATTCCGTCACTCCGGCATCGGCCCGCGCTTCTTTCACGCTGCGTTGTGCGATCACCGCCCAGTTCACTTCTGGAAACGTGCTGTACGTCCCCACCATCTCCACATCATGGTTGTTTTCTTTTTCCGTGAAGCGCACCGTCTCGGTAGTGCGCAGCTCCCGTGGCAGTTCCTTGATTTGCTGGACCAGATGCGACTTCTCGCTCAAATCTTCGCCGGGCACGAAGTGTTTCGTCTCCGGATGCGCCACGATGTGCCCAAAGTGATCCACAACGAAAACAGTTCGTCCGCGCACGCTCGCATCCTGCAGCCGGCGCAAGATCGGATCCAGGGAGACCACCGCTGCCAGCATCCCAGTAAAATTGTTCTGCCCGTCCGTCAGCGGCACCGCGATCACGAACGCCGGCCGGTTGTCGGGTGCCAGTGCCAGAGGATCGCTGCGAAATTTCACGGACTGCACCGAGCTCACAAACGCACGCTGCAACGCCTTCGCCACAAACGGATCCTGCTCCGCCCGGAAATTTCCCTGCGAAGCGCTCGTGCCTTTCCCGTCGCGGCCCACGGCGGTCAGGTAAATAAATGTATTGCGGTTGGAGTCCACGAAGTTTTCCAGCAGTCGCGTCACTTTTGGTTCGGCCGCCGGGTCGGTGACGTTATCGATCAGCCCAGTCAAGGCAAGGATCTGCCGCTGGCTGATCAATTGTTGCGTCAAATTCGATTCGAAGAATTGAACTTCCTGCGCCAGCGAACGCGTCAGCTCCGTTTGCTGCACGCGCTCCATGTCCACCAGCTTTTCCTGGCTCAACTCCAGAACCTGGCGATGATACAAACCGATAGGGAGCGCGCTGACAAGCAGGAGCGCACCGAGCATGAGCCACAAGATGCGCACCCGGCCCGAACGGAGGCGCGTCAACAGGGATGGGAGTGAGACCGCCATCGCAACATATAGATTTTAAGGGACTAATGCGCTGCGACAGGGCTGGTCCAAAGGACAGGCGACGCGCAAATGCCACTGGAACTAAGGTACTAACAGGCAAGCACTTAGCTTGCTACTCCCGCTTCAGCGGCCGCTCCATGATGGCGCGAATGGCGTCCCGCGGCGAATTTTCCAAATGCAGGATGCTATGCACCTGTTCGGTAATCGGCAATTCCACGTTTCGTTCCCGCGCCAACGCAAGCAGGGCCGCGGTCGTTTCCACGCCCTCCGCTACCATGTTCATTTGGCCAAGAATTTCCTGGAGTGATTTCCCTTGGCCCAATTCAAATCCCACGTGACGGTTCCTGCTCAATTCTCCATGGCAGGTCAGCGTCAGGTCGCCAATTCCCGCCAGCCCGCTGAGCGTTTCCGCTTTGCCTCCAAGCGCCACCGTCAGTCGCGTCATTTCTGCCAGCCCGCGCGTGATCAGCGCCGCCAGAGCATTTGCGCCCAAGCCCAACCCCTGGCAGGCTCCTGCGGCAATCGCCATCACGTTCTTCATCGCCCCGGCCAACTCCACTCCCAGCACGTCTTCATTCGTGTACAAGCGAAACGTGGAGCCCGCAAATTCTTCCTGAAGAAATGCCGCCAGCGCTCGATCGTGCGACGCCAACACCACGGCTGTCGGGTCTCCTCGTGCTGCTTCCAACGCGAAGGAAGGTCCGGAGAGCACCGCAGTCCGCGGAATAAATTGCAGAGCGAACACCTGACCGATTACTTCGCTCATGCGCAGGTGGGTTGACGGTTCCAGTCCTTTTGTCGCGCTCACGATGACCGTGTTCGCGGAAAGATATGGAGCCGCCTTCAGATAAACGCTGCGAGCGTGCGCGGAGGGCACTGCGCCAATCAAGATCTGTGCTTCGCGCATCACTTCACCCAAATTGTTCGAAGCCTGAACGCACGCGGGGATGGGAATGCCGGGCAAATAAGCCGGGTTCTTCCGCTCTTCCTGCATCGATTGAACGAGTGAAGCTTCCCGCACCCAGATTCGGATTTCGTGTTTCCTGCGGCTGTGCGCCAGCACGACGGAAAGCCCTGTCCCCCAGCTTCCTCCGCCCAGAATCGCGATCCGGCTCATGCGTGGTCGCTTTCCGATTTGCCAAACGAAAATTTCGGTTCGGTGCCGTCCACCAGTCGTTGCAAATTGGCGTCGTGTTTGTAGAAGAGCAGAGCAGCGGAAAATAATGTGCCCAGCGTAATCACCAGTGGCGGCGCATGACCTGGCGCCCAAAGGAAATAGATCAAAAGGGGCATCGCGGCTGCCGCCGAAAGCGAGCCCAGCGACACATAGCGCCAAAACACTACAACCAGCAGAAACAGGATCAACCCTACAGTCATCGCCAGCGGGCACAACGCCATGAATACGCCCAGCGCCGTGGCCACTCCTTTGCCGCCACGGAACTTCAGCCACACTGGAAAACAATGGCCCAATAGCGCCGCGATCCCCGCCAGCATCATGGCGCCCGCCGCTTGCTCCGTGAAACGCGCCGCGAACCACACTGCCGCCGCGCCCTTCGCTGCGTCCAGCAGCAATGTGAGAATCCCGGCGAGCGGTCCCGCTACGCGCGAGACATTCGTCGCCCCGATGTTGCCGCTGCCATGTTCCCGCACATCTTTCCTGCCGAAAAGTTTCGCCACAATCAGCCCAAACGGAATGGATCCCAGCAGGTATCCGGCAAGCACAACAATCGCAATTCTCTCGGAAGTTCCAGACATCAGACGCTAGCTCTCCGCCACAAAGGGAAACGACTGAATCGTAGTGTACTCCGCTCCCGTGGATTTCAGTTTGCTTTCGATTAAATGAAATTCACGGGCGATTACGTCGCCAAAATTGTCGGAGGAGTGTCGTTTCACAGCGTCGGCCAGGGCCGCTGGAAGCCCCGGAGGATCAAAACGCGCCAGAGTCAGATGCGGCGTGAATGGCCGTTCTTCAAGTGGGAAACCAAGCTGGTGCATACAGCGATCGATACTCTCCGCCAGTGGCCGCAAGTTCGCCGATGCTTCCATCCCGCCCCAGAAAACGCGTGGGCGCTTTTCATTGGGGAAAAATCCAAGTCCACGGAAGTCCAGAGTGACGGGTTGCGAACTCCGAACCGTTTTCAGCGCGCTCTCAATCTGTTCCAGCTTCTGCGGATCGGTGTTCCCCAAAAATTTCAACGTCACGTGAAGATTCTCCGCCCGCACCCATTTCGCTTTGGGCGCAGTCCCGCGCAAATCCTTCAAAAGCACAGACAGCGAATCGCGAACTTCGCTTGGAATTGCAATGGCAACGAATAGGCGCAAAGAAAACGTCCCGCTCAGCAGCCTGAGCCGCGGCGCGCCGGCGTGTGGCCGTTAAACAGAAAATGCATGCGCAACATGTCCAGTCCAAGCTGCGAAGCGTAGAAGCGAATCGCCTCACGGTCTCCGGGCAAATGCACCAATCTTTCTTTCACTCCTCCCGGCCCCGCCACTGCGATATGCACAGTGCCCACGGGTTTTTCCTCGCTGCCGCCGCCTGGCCCGGCCACCCCTGTAATCCCCACTCCCAATGTGCTCCCCACGTTCCGCCGGATTCCTTCCGCCAGCGCAATCGCCACTTCGCTGCTCACCGCGCCCTTTGCCGCAATCATTTCCGCCGGAACGCCCGCCCATGCCGTCTTCATTTCGTTGCTGTAGCAGACCACTCCGCCAAGAAAATAATTCGAACTGCCCGGAATCCGTGTCAACCGCTCCGCCAGCAATCCGCCCGTGCAGCTTTCCGCCGCCGCAATCGTCGCCCGATTCTCCATCAGCAAGTGCGCGACCACTTCTTCGAGCGGTGTTCCCGCATGCGCAAAAATCCTGTCTCCCAACGCCAGTTCGAAGCTGCGCACGATTTCATTCAGCGTGGCGTTTGCTTCGACCGCGTCGTCGCTCCAACGCCGCAAATGAATCTGTACTTCTCCGGGCGCTGCCAGGATCGTCGTGTTCACGTCCTTGTATCGCGTGTAGATCGGCCGTATGCGCTCTTCCACATGCGATTCGCCCAGCCCCGTCACCCGCAGCTCGCGCTGAAACATCCGCACAGCGCTAGCATGCCGCTGCAGACGCGGCAACACTTGCTCCAGAAACAGCGGTTTCAGTTCGCGCGGCGGACCAGGCAGCAACGCCACCATCCGCCCGTTATCCTCCAGCCACAAGCCTGGCGCTGTGCCTCGCGGATTCTCCAGCACCTCCGCCCCTTCCGGCACCATCGCCTGGCGAAGATTCACGGCCGGCATTTCCCGTTTGAAGCTGCGAAAGCGCGCTTCGATTGCGCGTACAACCCCATCATTCCGCTGCAGCCTGCGCCCCAGAAGCTCCGCAACGGTTTCCCGCGTCAGATCATCCTCGGTCGGCCCCAGCCCGCCGCTTGCGATCACCACCGGCACGCGTTTGAGTGCGTCGCGAAACGCTTCCGCCAGCAGTTCGCGGTTGTCGCCAACAATCGTCTTGCGCAACACCTCAATCCCCAGCTTGTTCAGCTCTTCGGTAAGAAACAGCGAATTCGTATCAATCCTGTCCGGAGTCAAAAGCTCCGATCCCACCGCAATGATTTCCGCTTTCATGGACAACATTGTAGCGCAGGCCCCAACGTAAGCCGTCACAGCCGCGATACTTTTCAAATGGAGGAGTTGCGTCTAGACGAGAAGGGGCAATCCGTGGACGTTCCAATCCAGCGTAAACAGCGCACTATTCGCCGCAAGGATCGCGCGGCCGCTGGGCAAAAGCGCCATGCCCACAAGCGCTGATCCGCTCAGCACATGCTCCGCGTGGCCCTCGGGCGAAATGCGCACAATCCCACGCCGCCCGGCAAAAGACGCGGCGATATATAGATTCAACTCCCGGTCGAACGCCAACCCTTGCGGCCGGCCCAGTCCGCGGTAGAACACATGCACTTCGCCGCCTTGCGTGATCCGGTACACGCGGTCATAACTCGAAGTAGTCGGCCCGGTCACATAGAGTTCCCCGCTGGGGTGAAACGCCAGATGGTATGCGGCCACGGAAGGCTCTAGCGTGGCGAACACGAAGATTTCCCGCTGCGGGCTGATTTTGAAAATCGTTCCGCTGCGGTCTCCCACAAATAAATTCCCAACGCGGTCAAATGCCAGTCCTGTGGCGATCCCCATGCCTTCGATCCATTCTTCCGCCTGACCATTCGGCGTCACGCGATGAATCGTGCCGTCATGCCGGCAGGAAACGAACAGATCGCCCGTCGGCCCGATCGCCAGCCCAGTGGGATTGGTCAGCGACGTCACATAGGGTTTCACCGCGTAGTTCGGCCCGATCTTATAAAGCGACACCGGCACCCGTTGACCGCGCGGCCCGCTGAACGTCACATACATATTTCCCATCGCGTCCACCGCTGGATTGGCGACAGGATGCAGGTTGTCCGCGATTTGATACGCAAGCGCAACGGGATACGGCTGGCTTTCGTGTTTCGAGTTCACCACTTGAATGGTTCCCGCCGTCACATTCTCCGGTACCCGCGCAATCAAGCGGTTTCCGCTGGCCAGTCCCAGCGCAGCTTCTGCCTCGCCGAAACGCACCACGGGCCGCGCTCCATGACGAGAGAGGAACCCGCTTCCATAAATAGTGATTTCACCGCCAGGCAGCGCCGCCGAAGGCGAGATGCGGTCAATGTGTGGAATACCGTTCTTTTCGTGCGTGCTTCCGAACCCGAATTTCATAACACATAAAAGTGTAGCGCGAGACGAAGGCAAATGGCAGCGTACACACCCGCCATCCAGTCGTCCGCCATAATTCCCCAGCCTCCAGGCAGGCGTTCCAGCCGGCGGCACGGGAAAGGCTTCACAATATCGAAGATCCGGAACATCACAAACGCGGCAAGCAAATATTTCCAGTTCAGGAGGCTCATGCCCGCATACAGCGCGAACATGCTCGCATCGGATACGTGCATAAACGTAGTGGCCAAGGGCGCGAGCCCCAGAATCAGGGCCAGATGCACCCCGGAAACTTCATCGATCACCACATACTGAGGATCCTTGACGCCAGCGAACCTCGCCACCTGGCTACTGTAGTGAACCCCAAGATAAGCCATCACCAGCCAGATCGCGATCGATGGCACCAACAGCATCAACGCGCCCATCGGCCCGCTCAGCAGGGGCTCCGTCCTCCCCATGCCTACCTGAATGCCTTTGCCTAACAATAAAAACCAAGTCAGAGGGTGCGAAAATACGGCAATGATCAACCCTGCCAGCGAGCCCCACGTCCCCGGTCCCGGCTTCAAATAACCGATGCCGAGCACCGTCGCAACGGCATACGCCACCCGCGGCTTTTCGCTGCCGGCCGCGCTAACTTCCTCAGTGGATTGTTTCATCGTTATCCCGTTTGCGTTCGTGCAACGCGCGCCCGTCCGTCTCAGGAATTTCTTCCTCGTTGAAGATCGGGTCAGACACCACGTACTTTTCTGACGACCACGCGCCCAGATCCAGTAGTCGGCAGCGCTCCGAGCAGAACGGAAACTCGGAGTCCTTTTCCGAATCCGTGGGTTTTTTGCAGATGGGGCAATGGTATGTCATGGCGAAGGAAGTGTTTTACCACAGAGCGCACGGGGAGCACAGAGCGAAGAATTTCCAGTATGCACAAATCAAATCCCGGTGCGGAATTATCCAATCACGCGTAGCGCTGCACCCGTGGAAATCCGGGTCAGTTTTTCCGCAGGGGGCATAGCGGGTACCACAGCCATCGGCCGGATCTCAGGCCGCGGCAGAATCTCCACCACGCGCCCGATCAAATCGTATGCATCGGTCTTCGTAATTTCCACTTTCACGGCGTCACCGGTAGCCGCCAGTTCGCCGTTGGCCGTCTCGATGTCCGTCAGATACAGCTTTCCGTCGATGTCCGGCGCCATTCCTTCCAGGCGCGCTTCCCACACCATCGGATTATCCTTAGACGGCCCTTCTACCAGCGCGGTTTCCGTTCGCCCCTTGTGCGCGCGCAAATTTTTCCGCGAAGTTTTCTGCTGCAACGCCATCAGTCGCGCGCGCCGTTCCGCAATCGTTTCCGCATCCACTTTTCCATCGAGAGGAAAACTGGCTGCGTTGTCCACATCGGAATATTCAAACACGCCCATCCAATCGATTTTCGCGGCGGCCACGAATTGATAGAGTTCCTCAAAATCGTCCTTGGTTTCGCCCGGAAAACCGACGATAAAACTGGTGCGCAACGTCACGCCCGGGATGGTTTTGCGAACGCGCTCCAGCAGCTTCAGAAACGCGTCGCCGTTCGATCCGCGCTTCATCCGTGCCAGTACGTTGCGGCTCGCATGCTGCAGCGGCATATCGAAATATTTTGCCAGTCGCGGATGCGTCGCCAGCGTATCCAGCAACTTTTGTGTCACGCGATTCGGATACGCGTACAGAAAACGCACCCACAACAGTTCATCAATTCCCGCGAGCTTCTCCAGTAATTGCGGCAGCCCGTCGCGCAAGCCCAGATCCTCGCCATAGGAAGTCGTGTCTTGCCCGATCAGCGTTACTTCCCGCGCACCCGCCGCGGCCAGGTTTTCCGCTTCGCGCACCACGGATTCAAACCGCCGGCTGCGAAACGCCCCGCGCAATTGCGGAATAATGCAGAACGAACACGGATGATCGCAGCCTTCCGCAATTTTGATGTAAGCCTGATGCTTTGGCGTGGTGATAATGCGCGGCGTCAGATCGTGATACAGGAACGAAGACGGCTCCGCTGGCAAAACCTTCATTTGCCCTTCCACCGCTTCCAGGATTCGCTCCACCTCGCCCGTGCCGACGACAGCATCCACTTCTGGCACCTGCTCGAGGATCTGGTCGCGGTAGCGTTCCACCAGGCAGCCGGCCACGATCAACTTTTTCGCCGCTCCAAATCTCTTGTGCTCCGCCATCTCCAGGATGGCGTCCACCGATTCCTTTTGTGCGGGTTCAATGAAGCTGCAGGTGTTGACAACCAGAATTTCCGCTTCGTCCGCGCGTGGCGTCAGTTCGTAGCCTTCGCGCGACAGTATTCCCATCATCACCTCGCTATCAACGAGGTTCTTCGGACATCCCAATGATATGAATCCAACCTTTGGCATGGAGCGATTATCTACCTTGGCGTAACCCTCCAATTTTAGCACGCGCCGCAGATTCGCCCCTAATCTGCTGCATTTGCTCAGGGTCACCGCTCAAGGCGTGTGCGGAAGGTCCAAAACCGGGTTCTCCGGGAAGAAGTCAAACGGTCGAATGATGAATTCGTGCCACATCGTGGGCATCACCGGCCAGTCTTCCTCGCGCGGAACATGGTGAAAGCCCATCGTGTACCAGGCCACGATATCGGTATTCTCAATATTGCGATTTTCTTTCGTCCACACTGCCAGGCCATCTGTGCCCTTACTGGAAACGGGATAAGTTCCTCCCGCGAATCGTTCGTTCGCGTTGTACGGCGTCACCCAAAGTTGATGCGCAGAAAACGCGCCCGCCTTCTGCGCCGGATCGTCTGGGTCGAGCAGCGACGCAGCCGTCGGTCCCGCCATAATTTCATATCCGGTCGGATGACCAAGCGGTCCCTTCACATTCGGATTCACGAAAAGCCACATGCTCGGTCTGTCCATTCGAATATCCATCATGGCCGCGCTCTCTTTGGTGGCCAGAAAAGGCTCCGGTACCCATACTGTTTTTCGCGCGCTTCCTTCCGGCAATTTTTTCTGCACCAGCCGGTGCACCATGAAACTGTTGTTCTGCCCATCCACGTCCAGATCCAGCCGGTAAGAGAAAAAGTGATCGTGATCGACGCCCAGCGTATTTTTTGCCACCAGGTGCCCGTAAGTTTCCACACTGTCGGCACCATGACCCCCGCTCACCGTTTCTGCCGCCACTCCTCGCGTCTCTATAATTCCCGTTGCGCCAGCGGCCACGCGGATGCTGCCGTCCTGCTCGAAGATCCAATCGAACAAGTAATCGTAGTTGCCGATCAGCGCCGCGGAACGCAGCACCAGGCTCCGCTTCGGCCTGCCCCACACGCCTGTGTCATCGCCGTGCCTCCACGCCACGTCGCCGTCAAATTTTTCGAACAGGCAAGCCTGCTGCGGGTGCAGTATCGGCGCGCCTTTCTCGTTGCTCGATAATCCGTCGAAGTACACCGCGTTCGAAGGGCAATCCAGCCCTGCCCGCATACTCTGCAGGATTCCTCCCGGATAAAACTCCCCGGTATCGATAAAAACCCGCGTCGCCCATCCATTGGTCTCATCCATGTACGGAACAAACAGCTCGGACACCATGCCCTCATACAGAACCGACCGCAGCCGCCCGTGATCATTGACGCGCGCCAGATTCACAATCACTCCATTTCGTGAATCCAGCCGAAACCGGAAACGCCAGTTTTGCCAGGCTACCTCGCCGTCCTTAATTTCGAAGCTAGGCCCCAGCGGCTGCGAAATAATCCCGGGCTTCGTTCCCGGCCGCGACACTTCTGGCGCTTCTTCAAAATTGATGGGGCTGTTCGGCACCGGCGCAGCGCCCGAATCCATCACGCGCAATATTTTCTTGTCCGTGAAGTCCACCAAAATCTCCAGCCCGCTGACCGTTCGTCCCCAGCTGTGATAGACGCCGTGCACATAGGTACATTCAGCCATGCCGACGCGATGGCCTTCCTGCTCTGGAAACGCAAAAAATCCGATAGGCACGGACGCGCACTCCACCTGATTCAGATCCTTGATCCCCCGCTTCGCCAGAGCTTCCTTTACCCGCGCGTCGTCTAGCAGCATGTCCGACATGCCCAGAATCTCGCTCACAAAAAACGCAGCCTGTGCGCCCGGAACCTCTTTCCACGATTCCAGCTTCCGGCCGGCAATATCAACCCGAGCCTCAATCGTCATCCCTTTTCGCATCAAAGTTACGTCCGCTTCGCGCACTACATCCTGGCCGGGCTTCCAACTCAACACGACATCCTTCGCTGGTTCGTGAAGCAGCACGCTCGCATAGTGCGTATCCGCATCCATGTGCCCGCTCGACTGTAAAACGTCATACACAGTCCAGTATTCCTCGGTCCGCAGCGCATCCAGCGGATGCTGTGCAGTTTGCGCGAAGCACGAACCAGCGCAGAGCAGGATTCCCGCTAGCTGCGCCAAACGAAATGCAAAAGACTTGCCCAAGGACATGTGCAAACTCCGTTTTATTGAATGGGAAAACCATTTCCCGAGACCTTCCCCGGGCCGATACACCTATACCGATGCCACTCCTAATTCCGCATGCCACAAATTAATCAGGAAAGATCGAAACTCCGCCACAGTCTACACCGCCCCCGCCCAATTTCCACTAGATTCAACGCTCCCGCTCAGAGCGTTCTTCGCGAGCGCTGCGTCTTAGGCTTTCTTGACATGTATCGCCGTGCCTTCAGGCCGGCATCTTGGGTTTTCCGGGGTGCCCCATATGCCGCTAGTGCATGTGGGATCTTGGGTTTCGGCCCTTATAGGCGCCTGCTACCCGAAGCGAACCGTCGAGTCAAAACAATCGCAAAAAAATCCATCGCTCTACCGCGGCGCCGACCGCACCCGCTCCAACAACGCCCGCAACCGGAACGTATCGCAAGGCAAACCACCAAACCGCGACCGCGCATACAAATCCGTGAACTCCTGCACCACCGAAGCCAATCCCCCCTGCAAGCCAATCGAAGCGGCAAACTCCAACGGAGTCGCTGTCTCTTTCCTGGGGAATCCTCGCTTCTCCAGCAGCCGCAACAATTCCGAATAAAGCCGCGATGCGATCACAGGATTGTTTCGCTGAGCTTCCGGCATCCGCGCCAACCAAGCCAGACTCAACCAACGGAGCAACGCCCGCACCCAACCCAGCCTCAGAAGCACGAGCGAAAGCAGCAGCAAGACTGGAAACGCGAAGCGCAGTAAATCGTGTGATCGCTGCCACTCGGTCAAACGCTCCATGCTGTGGTCTTGCAGCCGCTGGAACTTCCTCCGCAACTGCTCTTTCCAGTCTGCTGAAGCTTGTCCCACGTTTCTCGCCAGCGTGATCTGATGTGAGAAATCGTAGTTGATCACCCATTCGTTCCAGGTCAGCTGAAACCAGTCGACGTATAACGCCAGCCGCGACAACAGCCCGGTAGCCACATCGTTCGAAGGTGGCGTCGGGTCGAACGTCACCCACCCGCTGCCAGGAAAATACGCTTCCACCCAGCTGTGCGCATCGCTGGCGCGCACAATATAATCTCCGCCGACGTCATTGTATTCCCCCGGCAAAAAACCGTTCACTTCGCGCGAAGGAATCCCCAGCGTGCGCAGCATCACCGCCATGGCCGTCGCGAAATACTCGCAGTGCCCGGCCTTGGTCTCAAACAAAAAGTGCGCCAGTGGATCAACGCCAGGTTTCCCGGTCAGGTTCAGGGTGTAGGCGAAATTCGTGCGCAGATAACTTTCCATCGCCAGCGACTGGTCGTAGGGGTTGTCGGCGTTGCCCACGATTTTTCGCGCAAGTTCCGGTACGCGCGGATCGAGTTTGGCCGGCAATTGCAAATAAGTCTGCCGAATGTCGTCCGGATAATTCGTTCCCGCAAAACGAGCCTGGGCCGGGCGAGCAACCGGCAGCAACGACAGCCCCTCATAGCGAACTTGCGAAAAATTGTGGAATGGATTGGAGATCGATCCGTTGGAGTCCACGTTTACAAAGCTGTGCCGCACTGCGCCATAATACGTTCCCGCTTCGCCGGAGAAGTTTCCGCGAAGCACCATCACCCGCGCGGGTGCGAACAAAGTGTCGCTTGCCAGGGGTTGCAACAAAATCACGAATTCTACCTGAACCGCCGGACGCCTCTCCAACTGTGACCGGCTCGCCAGCGAGATCCAGCCACTTGGTTCGGGTTGGTGTGTTTTCAATTTCGCTTCCGGCGACGACCACCGCCGCCCGTCGAAATTCGTCAG
Source organism: Candidatus Acidiferrales bacterium (assembly GCA_963709705.1). Lineage (GTDB taxonomy): Bacteria > Acidobacteriota > Terriglobia > Acidiferrales > UBA7541 > Acidiferrum. The sequence continues at coordinate 648,523 of CAVPXU010000005.1, read as the reverse complement.
CGCGATTCCCCGCCACCGTAGCAGTGGATAATTGACCGGCGCACGCGTTTGCACGCGCATCACCACGGTGCTGTTCTTCTTGATCTCGCCGATCTGCCCCAGTTCAACATCGTCCGTGAAGCCGCTCATCAGCGATGGTTGCAGCCCGGTACGCGCGAAATAGCCCGCGCTGAACCGCGGAAACACAAAAAACAGCACGGTCCCGATCACTACCGCTCCAACCGATACGCTTAGCGCCGCCAGAAACAGCGCTCGATGAAATTTCCGCTCGCGGCCAAGGTCGACACCCAGCGGCGGAAACACCGCCCCTGCTGCGCCTCGCCGGATTTCCAGGCCCACAAACACCGCCACCGCAAACACCAGGAAAACCACGAAGAACATCAAGAAAGACGTGTCCACCGTGAAAATCGCCGACGCCAGCACACTGGCGAATGCCAGCATCGAAAGGAACAACGCATCGCGATCGGTGGCTGCGCTGTACAGCCGCACGATCGTCACAAAGAGGAGGAAATGCACCACCGCGAGCAGCCCGGCGTATAACCCTGGATTTGGCGCATCTGAAGCCAGCATGCGCGACACAAACAACAGGTCGATGGGAAAAACGAAAACGTACGCGATGCCCAACCGCGTGGCCAACGACTGCTTCAATTCCGGCGGGTGCCCTCGCCACCAACGCACTCCTTTGTACAACACCAGCGCGGGCGCAAGGATCGTGGTAACCAGATCCAGTTTGCCGGTGCCCACCAGCGTCATCACGGAGGTCAGCACCAAAAAAAACAACGCCGTGCGGTAAAAGCGGTCCGCCGGCAGGGAACTGGTCGGGGTGGCTATCGAAGAGGCCATGGTTCGATTTTCAGAATATCATCCTGGCAACGATTACCCGCTGCGCCCGGCCCAAAGGATAACCGTACGAATGGGCTGGTCCCGCTCGGGTTATCCCCGGGTGCTCGACGCTCCGGAGCTGCATGTAGTTCTTGCGTCAGAAATGCAGCGAAATCGACAGCGCGTTTAGTTTCTTCCGAGTGCGTTCGTCAGGCGAAAGCGCCGCCCGCGCCACCTTGCGCGTCAAATTTGACACCGGCACCGCGGACAGATCTGACAGCGGTAGCGTCTTGGCCCCCGCCACCACCGGCAATTTCGAAACATCCGCGCGAAAAGGCAGCAGCGTGATTTGCCGGTAAGTCACCGCGTGACGTACTTTCCGAAGCGCCAGCAACTTGCCTCCTGACTTATGTCCCGAAAGCGAAAGCTTCTTCACAAAGGCGCGTAGCTCCCGCGCGGCGTCCTCTTTCACCTGAATGGTAGGGAAGTGCCACATCCGCGAAAGCAGAACGGTCACGTCCTCTGCCGTCGCCGATTTTGCGCCCGTCGAGGGAGGCGGAAGAAGCAACGTGCGTCCCTGCGGATCGACCGTCACCAGAGCCGCAAGCGTAATTTCCACCGCGGCCCGCTTGCCGCGCTTCTCTGGAATCACGTCGGTCAAACCCAACTTCCGCGCTTCGCAAAATTCAGCCACGGGGCAAAGCAAACATTGTGGCGACTGCGGCGTGCATATCGTGGCGCCCAGTTCCATCATCGCCTGGTTCCAGTCGCCCGGCGCATCCGGCGCCAGCAACTCATCCGCGCCCTTCTGCAATTGCTTCCAGCGGGAGCCAGTTCGCAAATCGCCGGGAATGGCGCCAAGCCGCGCAATCACCCGCGCGACATTCCCATCAAGCACCGCCAACCTTTTTCCGTATGCGATGCTCAGAATTGCCGCCGCCGTATACGCGCCGATTCCCGAAAGCGCCAGCGCCTTTTCCGCAGCGTCGGGAAATCTCGAGCCGTGTTCCGCCGCGATCTGACGCGCCGCCTTCTGCAGATTCCGCGCGCGAGAGTAATAGCCCAGCCCGGCCCAGTGCCTCAGCACTTCCTCTTCCGGCGCGTCCGCCAAGGCTCCAACGTCGGGAAAGCGTTCCAGAAATCGCTCATAGTAGGGGATTGCCGCGGCCACGCGCGTCTGCTGCAGCATAATTTCCGATAGCCAGATTCGATAGGGATCTTTCGTTCGCCGCCACGGCAGATCGCGCTGAAACTCAGCAAACCACGCGAGCAATTTCTTCCGAAAACGCGACCGTGCCGGACCAATCGCCATAGTGTCAGCATAGTTTCGCACAGAAGCGGGCGAACAACGCATAGTTGGCCGGTTTTCAACAAATAAACTTACTCGGCAAATTCTTCCGCGAACACCACATACGAAGAATTCCACACTTCCGCGGGAATCGATCCTCGCGGCTGCGATGTCACGATGATCTTGAACGATTCCGCTTCGGCGGCCAGTTCTGTCAGCCGGTGCTGCTTTGCATCGACGGGAAGCGCCTCCACAACCGCCAGTTGCCGCAACACCGCAAAGATATTCTCCGTGGCAGGAGCCATGGGAACAGTGGACGAAGCACTGCGAAATTCCATCAACGCGCCGCCTTCGTGGAAGCTCCACGCGATTGCCGCGCACAATTCCACCGTTCGTTCGAATCGTTCCTTTTCGTCAGCACTGGCGCCCGGCCGCGCCGCTTCACTATGTGGATCAAGCACCAGAACCACCCGCGTGTCGTCCTCACGCGCAAATTCCCGCACCATCAGCGAGCCCGATCGCGCCGAAGCTTTCCAGTGGACATGCCGCGCGCTGTCGTTCGGCAAATAGTTGCGTAACGCGTACAAATCCTGCCCGCGCCCTTTCGCCAGGCTCTCGATCGCGCCCTGAATGCCCGGTAGCACTTCCAGAAATTCGGGCGTAGCTTCCACGGACGGATACACCAGCGCCTCGGAAGCGCTGTCCAGCCTTCGCGCTTTTTGCAAAAATCCAAAGGGAAAACGTGTAACGATCCGGAATGCCTCTTGCCGGTATAATCCGCGCTGCGCGAATCGCAGCGGCACAATCTGTTTTACGGTCTCGCGCCGCGGAACGTACGGAAAATAAACCGGTGTCGCCAGCAGCACCGCCGCTGGTGCATCTTTTTTCTTCGTTCCTTCCACTCGCAATGAAAAGGACGGCAGCGTTTCTTTTTCGTTCCGCAGCTCCACCACGCCGCGCACCGTTTGCCGCGCAAAAATATGTTCCGGCAGCTCCAGGTTCAATTCCAGGCCAACCAGCGTGATCGACGAGAGTATCCCGGACATCAGAATGCTCGCGATCAGGCAAGCAAGAATCAGGAACAAAAGATTGTTCCCGGTATTGATGGCCGCCAGCGCCACCAACACGATTCCGCCGATATAGATCCAGCCTTCCCGCGGAAGCCGGTACTCCATCCGGTAGCCGATCCAGCGCAGCGGTGTGCGCTTTGCCAGCACCGGCACCAATGTGACCCCAACCCATCCCGCCACCAACAGCGCGGACATGGCCGTCGCGCTGGCCAGCGCCAGATTGCCGATGCGCGCCGCGGCCCCTGAATACAGCGCCAGCACGAACGCCACAGCCAGCGCGGCCATCGAAAGAAAAAACGCGCGCACTCCCGGCCGATCGGATTTTTCCCAGATGTTCGCGAGCGATGCGCGCAGGTTCACAGGGGTACGCGGACGGACTCGACAATCTCGCGGAGCACCGTTTCCGTGGTCTCCGATTTTTTTTGCAACGAAGCGTGACGCGTGCTGGCCACAACGCGGTGCGAAAAAACCGCCACCGCCAGCTGCTTGAAGTCGTCAGGCAAGCAATATTCCCGGCCTTCCAGAAACGCCCGTGCTTGTGCGGCGCGCTGCAGCATCAGTGTCCCTCGCGGGCTCACGCCCAACGCCAGCTGGTCCGATTTGCGTGTCCGATTCACAATTTCCAGCGCGTAATCGTGCAAGCTGCTGTCCACCTTCACGCGCGTCACCGATTCCTGCATCGTCAGCACATCGGAAACATCCGCGATCGGCTCCAGGTCCACGATCGGATTGTCCGTCGTCCGGCTGCGCAAAATCTGCCGTTCTGTCTCGTGCGACGGATAACCCATCTTGATACGCATCAGAAAACGATCCAGCTGCGACTCCGGCAAGGGATACGTGCCGTGATGTTCCACGGGATTCTGCGTAGCAATCACTAAAAATGGTTGTGGCAATGGCAACGTGCGCCCATCCACGGTCACCTGCGCTTCATTCATCGCTTCCAGAAGCGCCGACTGCGTGCGCGGTGTGGTGCGGTTAATCTCATCCGCCAGAACCACGTTTGCGAAAATCGGGCCCGAGCGAAACTCGAAATCGCGAGACTCCGGGTTATAAACGCTCACGCCAAGCACGTCGCTCGGCAACAAATCCGAAGTAAATTGGATGCGCTGAAATGTGCAGTGAAACGATTTCGCCAGCGCCTGCGCCAGGGTCGTTTTGCCCACACCCGGAACGTCTTCGATCAACAGATGCCCGCGCGCCAACAGCGTGATCAGCGCCAGCTGAATGACGTCTTCCTTCCCAAAAATCGCGCGCGCGATCGATCTTTGCAGCTGTGTGACCACTTGAGAGGTGACGGTCGGCATCGGTTGAAAACCCTTAGTCTTCCTGTTACAAATAGATGAAGGGTGTTGCTTCCGCGTTTCGCGCTAATCGCAACATCCCACCCGTTTCAGACGGGCGATTAGCTCAGCGGTTAGAGCGCTCGCCTCACACGCGAGAGGTCAAAGGTTCAAATCCTTTATCGCCCACCATTCCTTTGAATTCTCCCACATACTTCTGCTCAACTGTGCCACGATCCTGCGGCTTTTGTGACCTTTTTGCTATTTGGTCGCTGGGGCAGGCCTCTTGTATAGTGGCCGCATGCAGACATTTCTGCGCGGAATTGAGTTCTTAAGTCTCGGAATCTGGCTCGGCGGCGATGCGTTTTTGAGTTTTGTAGTGGCTCCCGGCGCGTTTTCTATTCTCGGCAACCGTGATGCCGCCGGCATGATGGTTGGCTATTCTCTTGCCCGTCTTCATTTTGCGGGCATTTTCCTGGGCCTGCTGTTCCTGGTTGCGCGGCTCTTGCGCACTCGCGACTTTGCCAGTTTTACAACCGCCGCTGCTCTTTGCGTGGTGCTCATGGTCATCTTGACTACGGCATCCCAGTTCACAGTCAGCAACCGCATGGAGCGCCTGAAAAAACAAATGGTCTCCGTGCAAAACACCCCAGACGACGATCCTCGCCGCGTCGAGTTCAACCGCCTGCACCACATTTCCGTAGCTTACGAAGGCGCCGTCCTCCTCCTCGGTTTCGCGGGATTATTCCTGCTCGTCAGGGAAACGCTCGCCAGGGCTTGACTCAACTACTTTTGCGCTTCTGGCTCGTTTTACCCTTCTTGCGCCGCGGTTTCCGCGGACGAATTTTGTTTGTGAAGGCGTAACCCGCCTTTTCAAATGCGCGCCACATGTACCAGCTCGCCACCGTCCGGTACGGCCGCCAGCGCTCGCCAAATTTCAACAATTCTTTCGGCGTCGGCATGTACTTCTTCCCATACGCCACCGACCAACCTTTTTTCACGCCCAGGTCGTGAATGGGCAACACGTCCGGCCGCCCCAACCGGAAAATCAGGAACATTTCTACGGTCCATGCCCCAATGCCTCGCACAGACACTAGCCGCTCAACTAATTCTTCGTCGGAAAGTTTCAACGCCTCGTCATGAGTCGGCACAACTCCTGCCAGCGCCTTCTTCGCCAGGTCCTTCATCGACGCGGCCTTTGAGCCAGACAAACCCGCCTTGCGCAGTTTCGCCGTCGGAATCTTCAGCATCTTTTCTGCCGTGGGCGGCCGTCCATTTACTCCCAGCGCCTTGATCCGTCCATAGATCGTTGCCGCTGCCTTGCCGGAAATGGATTGATACGCGATGGCTTCCAGCAGCACTTCGTAGGGCGATTGTCCTTCTTCCACATCGATTTGGAACGCCGCTGTCTCCGCCGCCAGCCGTTTCAGCTGTTCGTCGCGTTCGCACAAATGCCGCAGCGCTTCTTCAAGATCAAAAGCAATCTTCATGGGTGGAGTGTTTACCGTCATCAGTGGACAATACCCAGCGGCGGATAAAGATAATACACGCGTCTCGATTTGGTAAGCACAAAAACGGCCCCCGGGCTATCCTGCACGAACGGCACGGCGAATCAATATGCTAAAATTAAAAGATTGCTTGATCGGAATTCGCGCACTGTCACCGGTGGTTCTCTTCCTGAACCAGTCTCCTGACAACGCATCGCCAGTGAAGGATCCTTAGATTCATGCAAACAGGCATTATTGGATTGCCCCAGGTAGGAAAAACCACGCTATTCCGCATCTTGACCAAGGCGAATGTTGATGCCAAGGGCGCGCAGACCGCCCATGTGGGTGTAGCAAAAGTTCCCGAGCCGCGCCTTCTGGAGCTCGCAAAACTTTATAATCCCAAGAAAATCACCTACGCCTCCGTGCAGTACGTCGATCTTCCAGGCGTCCAAAAAGAGCGAATGCGCGAAAGCCTCGCCACCCTCCGTGATGTCGACGCCATCGCCCATGTTATCCGCGTTTTCGACGACCCCAGCGTGCCCCACTCCGAGGGCACTATCGATCCGCTCCGAGACGCCACTAACCTGGACCTTGAGCTCATCCTCTCCGACCACGAGCAGATCACCAAGCGCCTGGAGCGCCTCGAAAAAGATCTGAAGAAAAAGAAAGATCCTCAGTTTGAACTCGAAAAAGTGGTTCTGGAAAAGTGCAAGGCCCACCTCGAAGCGGAAAAGCCTCTCCGTGAGCTCGAACTTACTCCCGAAGAGCGCAAGCCCATCGGCGGCTTCCTCTTTTTGTCCCAGCGTCCAATGTTGTACGTCCTGAATCTCGGCGACGACGAAGCCGCAGAAATGGACAAGGCCGTCGAGAAGCACAAACTGTCTGCGCTGCAAGGCCGCCCCAACACCGCGGTCGTCGCTGTCTGTGGACGCCTGGAAGCCGAACTCGCCGAGATGGACGAGAAGGAAGCCGCGGAGCTTCTAGCCTCCTACGGTCTGAAGGAACCCGGGCTCAATCGCATGATCCGCGCGACCTATGATCTGATGGGCCTGTTCCCCTTCTTCACCGCGGGCGAACCTGAAGTGCGTGCCTGGACCATTCGCAAGGGTTCCACGGCCGTCAAGGCGGCCGGCGAAATTCACAGCGACATCGAAAAGGGTTTCATCCGCGCCGAAGTTGTTCGTTGCCAGGATTTACTCGCCGCTGGCAGCATCGCCTCCGCAAAAGAAAAGGCCCAGGTCCGCCTCGAAGGGAAAGACTACATCGTCCAGGAAGGTGATGTTATCCTTTTCCGCCACAGTGGATGAGACAGTTCCAGGTGATAAGTTCGAAGTTTTGAGTTCGGAGTTCCAAGTCTACTTAGAACTTGGATCGAACGAATAACGAATGGCTTTCTCTTGAGCCTTACTTAAAACTTATTACTTCGAACTAATAACTCTCTTCGTGTCCCACGAACTTCCATTTCGAATCGCGCTCGCGGCTCTCCTCGGCTTGATCGCCGCCGCAGGCAACGTGCTCGGCGGCTATTTCGTGGTCCGACGCGAATGGCCGCGCAAGTACCTGCAATATTTTCTGGCGTTGGGCGCGGGCTACATGCTCAGCGTGGCCTTTGTCGAGGTTATTCCTGAATCCGTCCACCTCGCGGGCGAAAATGCCTTACTCTTCGTCCTCATCGGCTATTTCCTCATTCATCTTTTCGAACACACCATCGCGCCTCATTTTCACTTCGGCGAAGAAACGCACACCGCAGAGATGCACGGCCACCACGCGCGCCGCACCGTTCTCCTCGGCATGGCCATCCATACCTTCTTCGACGGCGTCGCGATCGCCGCAGGATTCCTAGTTTCCACCTGGCTAGGTATGGTCATTTTCGTTGCCGTCTTCCTCCACAAACTGCCGGAAGGTTTCACCATTGCGTCGGTAGTCCTCGCCAGCGGCCAAGGAAAACGCAATGCTATCCGCGCCGCAGCCCTTCTGGGCGCAGCCACACTAGCGGGCGTACTTCTTACCAGTCTCCTCGAGAGCCAGCTCAAATATGCCCTCCCGCTTTCCGGTGGTGTAACCATCTATGTCGCTGCCACAGACCTGCTCCCCGAAGTCAATCGCGAGCCCAATTGGAGAATGGCTTTGCTCGTTTTCATCGGTGTAGCTAGCATGCTGATTTTAAAGCTTTTATTTAACGTCTAAGCGTGCCTCACCCACCGCCCGTACCTTCCTTGCGCCTCGCCTCAAAGCCGCAACTTTCTGAGAACAAATGTGTTTGCTAAAGTGTGGGTGCTATGGCCAGGACCGACGTCCAACTAATGCTGGACGTGAAAGCTGGTGACGAAGCTTCTTTTGAGCTTCTATTGCACCGCTATCGCACTCCACTCGTCAACTTCCTGTTCCGCATGGTGCGCAATAGGGAGCAGGCGGAAGATCTCGCCCAAGATGTTTTCCTGCGCGTTTATCGCGCCCGCGAAGATTACGTACCGAGCGCCAAGTTCACCACTTGGCTCTTCCGGATCGCCACTAACCTGGCGCTCAACTCGGTCCGCGATAACCGCTACCAGAAGTTGGAGGTTTCCATTGATGCACCGGTCACCGTGGATGCCGAAGACGGCGACGAACGGCCGCTGGATATTCCGGAAAAACATCCGAATATCGAGCAGCATCTCGTCGAAGACGCGCGAAAGAACATGATTCGGCACGCCATCGACAAGTTGCCGGAAAAGCAGCGCGCCGCGGTCCTGCTCCACAAGTATCAGGAGCTCGATTACGCGGAGATTGCCAAGATTCTCAGTTGCTCGGAGAGCGCGCTAAAATCGCTGCTCTTCCGAGCCTATGAGTCGCTTCGAGTGGAACTAGCCCCGCTCGTCGCGCAGCAAGTCAAGAACCATGGGCAGGGAAAGTAGGCTGTTATGAGTTGCGAAAAAATGGAAAACCGGATCCTCAGTTTCATCGATGGCCGGTTAAAGGAAAGCGAACGGCTGGATGTCGAAAAGCATCTGGCGGCATGTACAACGTGCCAACTGCGCGTGCAGGAATTCCGCGCCGTCTCCGGGCTCTTGGATGAGTTGCCGGTGATCGAACCTTCGCCTGCGTTCGATGCGCGTGTCCATGCGCTTGTAGCCGCGGAGCCAGTCAAGCAAAGCTGGTGGGCGTGGTTGCGGATTTCGCCGCGCGTGGCCTTTGCCGCTTCCGCGCTTTTGGTTGCCGCTCTCTGGCTGGGTTTCTCTCAACGGCAGCACGCACCCGTGTTGCCTTGGGGAAATGATCAGCAAGTGGCCGATGAACAGATGATGGAGGATTTGCCGGTCCTGGAAGATCACGACGTTATCTCCAACTTTGAGCCATTGAAGGAACTGCCGGCGCCAGTGCAGGCAGACCAGGCTTCAGACACGCAGCAGCCGATGTAAGGTTTGTAACGCCGGTCTACAGGCCGGAAGGGAACCAGGGAATCAGACGGAGATGCGCACGAAACTAAAATTCGGGATGGTCGTTCTGGCTGTGGCCGCTTGTGCCGCTGTCCCCGGTTACGCGTCTGCGCAGAAGGCTCATCCCGATCGTCCGCCGCAAAGCCATCCGGCTCCTGCGCCCGCGCCTGCTCCCGCGCATCCGCAAAATCAAAATCACAATGCCGACCGGCCGCCCGCAAATCCCAATCATCCCCCGGCGAACCCGAATAACCACGTCCCGCAATCGCATGTGGCTCCGCAGGCAAATTACAACAACGCGTATCGGCCAAATGGCGGCGCGAATCTGAATCCGCGGCAACAGCTTGGCGTGGGTGCGGCTCGCCCGTGGGTCGACACCATGCGCGATCTGTCGCCGGCGCAGCGCGAGCGCGTCCTGCAGAACAGCCGCGCCTTCCAGAATCTTTCGCCCGATAAGCAGAACAGGATCCGCCAGCAGTTCAACCAGTGGGACCACATGACCCCGCAACAGCGCCAGGACTTGCGGTCCAAAGAGGCAATCTGGACCCACTTGACGCCCGAGCAGCGCGACCACATCAAGAATGATGTGCTTCCTAAATGGCGCCAGATGCCTTGGGACCGCCAACAGGTCCTGAAGCAGAAACTCGGCGTGCTCCAGAACATGCCGGAATCCGCACGTAATCAGCGTCTGAACGATCCCAACTTCACCCGTGGCATGAGCGATGACGAAAAATCCATGCTCCACGATCTAAGCCACACCCACGTCGGCGCCCCCGATTCTCCCAACGAGTAAAACAGTGGTTAGTTCCAAGTTTTCAGTCACGCTTGTGGCACAGGCACTCCTGCCTGTGTTCTTTGGCTCTCCCACCCCTCCACATCACCTCCCGGAATCCCCTCCGCCGCGACCTTTTAGCGCTAAAATCATCTAAGAAAATGGTGAATGAGATTTTCGATTTGGCCACGCGGTTCCGGGCGCTGAAACATCGGAACTTTCAGCTGTTTGTCATCGGGCAACTGATCTCCCTGATCGGCACGTGGATGCAAAACACGGCGCAGCAGTGGCTCGTCTACAAACTGACCGGTTCCGCCGCGCTCCTCGGCCTCTTCGGATTTGCCAGCCAATTGCCCATGCTCGGCCTCGCCTGGATGGGCGGCTACGTCGGCGACCGCTACAACCGTCATCGCGGCGTCATCACCACGCAAACCATTTCCATGATTCTGGCGTTCCTGCTCGCCGGACTCACCTTGACTCACCTCATCAAGACCTGGCATTTGATCCTCATCGCGTTCCTTGTCGGCATCGTCAACGCCTTCGATGTGCCCATTCGCCAGGCCTTCTTCGTTCACATGGTCGGCAAAGATGACTTGCCCAATGCCATTGCGTTGAATTCCTCCATCTTCAACGGCGCGCGCGTCATCGGTCCCGCCATCGCCGGGTTCACCATCGTGCTGATCGGCGAAGGCTGGTGCTTTTTTCTCAATGCCCTCAGCTTCGTCGCCGTGCTCATCGCCCTGCTGATGATGCGCATTCCGCGGATTGAGTCCAGATCGACGGGCGAATCCCCAGTGCGCAGCTTCATTGAGGGTTTTCGCTTCGCCATGAGCGACACTCCTATCCGTTCCGCGTTGCTCCTGCTCAGCGCTCTCAGCTTCTTCGGTCTGCAGTACTCCGTTTTCCTGCCTATTTACGCCAGCGATATTCTCCACGGCGGAGCAAAAACGCTAGGACTGCTCATGAGCGCTGCAGGCGTAGGTGCTGTACTCGGCGCGTTGCAGTTCGCCGCTCGCACCGAATACAAAGGGCTGGCGCGCTGGATCGGCGCCACCTGTACAGCTTGCGCCCTGGGATTGCTAGTGTTCGCCTTTGCCACGTCCTTCTGGCTCTGCGCGGCTGTGCTCTTCATCGTCGGCTTCGCCGCCACTTCCCAGATGGCGGCCACCAACACCATCATTCAGCAGCGCGTGCCAGACGAAATGCGTAGTCGCCTCATGGCCGTTTACGCCACCATGTTCATGGGCGTAATGCCAATCGGCGCTCTAATCGCCGGTGTCGTGGCCAAGCACATCGGCGCGCCATACACATTGCTTATTTTTGGTGCAGCCGTGTTGATCGCCTGCGTGATCTTCTTCGCGCGAGTAGTAATGAAAGTAGAAACCGAGAAAATCGCCACAGTCCTGACTTAGAAGCAGTTTCATCCACGCTGATTAGGGGAGCAGAGCTTCAGAGTCTGTGCGAGAACTCGTGTCTTTCGTCAGGGCATGGCTTCAGCCATGCCGTAACTGCCGCAAAATCAATCGGCTTTAGCCGCTGAGGGCAGTCTTTTTCAGTTCTCATACAGACTCTTCTTCAACTCCGACATTCAGAGGCAAGAAAATTCGGGCTTCAGCCCCTGAGGAAACTCAAAACTCAATGGCCCGCTGATCATGCAACAGCGCCAGATAATTCAATAAATCCTGTGTGATCCGCTCTGGTTCCGCCTTGGAGTAGAGCACATGGAGCTTTTCCGCAATCTGCTGCACCGTATGCCTGCCGTCGCAGAGATTCACGATCTCCAGGCTCGGTCCGCTTAGCCGGATCTCTCGCCCTTCCGCCAGCAGTTTCCGCGGCAGTTGGCTCTTGTCATTCAGGCGGACGCCAGCGGCCAATTTAGGTAGTGCAGTGAGCTCGGGTTTTTCCATCGTTGTCCTACAAAATGAATATGCCTGCTCCCGGTCAAGGAACGCAAGCCGAAGCCTGCAAACCGTCCCAAAACGGGAAACGCAATCCCCCGCAATCGTGCCACAACCTGTTGTGAATCCACTTTTGCCTGAGCACTGCCCGTCGTGGCGCGAAAAGCAAATTTTCCGTCACGTTAAAATCAACAAATTATCCACATCAAACGCGAATTTTCCTTGACATGCGCCAGAAACAAGGTAGGCTGTGGTGAAAAGTGGGGCGAAGTGGCAGGCAGTGGAGCAAAGTAGATCTTCCTAGGGGGCAGTGGTTCTAGTGGGCAAACTGGTCCTCCAACGAGACGGGATTCATGAAACTCAGGGGAAATTCTCCGGCCAAAGTCGACGAGAAGGGTCGTCTGAAGATCCCCGCCTCCTTTTTAGGCGAATTGACGGAGTATGGCAACCAGTTTTACATCACCAGTCCGACGGGCGAATCGGCACGCATCTACCCGATGAAGGTGTGGAGTGAGATTGAGGACAGGCTGGCGAAGTTGCCCAGCACGAACAAGTCGAAGCGCAAGCTGTTGATGAGAACGAGCTACTTCGGACAAGTGGCAGAGTTGGATGGACAGGGACGAGTGCTCTTGCCGTCGATTTTGAGAGAGAAGGCGCTATTGAAGGGCGATGTAGCGGTCTTGGGCACCTTGGACTATCTGGAAGTGATGAACGACGCTCGCGCGGTGGATCAGATGGAGAAGGAACCGTACACCGACGAAGACGACAAGGTTTTGGGCGATCTGGGGATTTGACGAGTTTGGGGCTGCTGGCTGTTTTTTAGTGGGCATCGGGCGAGTCGGGCAGGCAGGCAAACGGAATTGGGCGCATTACACACGCCGGTGATGTTGGAAGAGGTGTTGGAATGGCTGAACGTAAAACCCGACGGGATCTACGTAGACGCCACGCTCGGGGCAGCAGGCCATTCGGCAGCCATCGCCGCCCGATTGTCCTCGGGCCGGTTGATCAGCCTGGACCGGGACGCACTGGCGCTGCAGATCGCGCGGGAGCGGCTGAAAGAGTTCTCGAGCAAAGTGAGCTTCGTTCAAACGGCGTTCTCCAGGATTTCGGAGGCCGTGCGCGCGTTGGGGATAGCGACGGTGGACGGGGTCTTGGCCGACTTGGGAGTTTCGAGCATGCAGCTTGATCGTCCGGAGCGCGGCTTTTCGTTTCGGGAAGCGGGACCGTTGGACATGAGAATGAGTAGCGGGGAAGCGGAGGAAGACACGCTGACCGCCGACGAAATTGTGAATCGCTGGCCGGAGAAAGAACTCGCCGACCTCCTCTACCGCGAAGCGGAAGAGCACGATTCCAGAAGGATCGCCAGGGCGATCGTGAAAGCGCGGCCCCTACGGGACACCGCGCACCTGGCAACGGTTGTGGCAGGCGCCCGGAAGCAATGGGGAAGGCAGAAACTGCATCCCGCGACAAAAACGTTTCTGGCGCTGCGGATAGCGGTGAATCGAGAGTTGGAGGAACTCGGGCAGTTTCTTTCCCGGACCCCTGCCACTTTAAATTCTGGCGGCCGTTGGGTGGTGCTCACGTACCACTCCCGCGAAGACCGCCCGGTGAAGCACGCGTTCCAGCAAGGCCAGCGAGAGGGAACGCTGAAGGTGCTCACCAAACACGTGATTGTGCCCAGCGAAGACGAGCAGAGAGCGAACCCGAGATCGCGTAGCGCGAAACTCCGGTGCGCAGAGAAGGTGTGAACATGGCGACAGCGTATCAGTGGGGTGGGCCAGGCAACGAAGAAGTTCTTGCGGCTGGGCAAAGCACGGAATCAGCGCGGTTGAAACCTAGACTTGTTTCCCGCGCTAGTCACGAAGCAGTCGTGAAGAATCGCGGAAACCGCCAGCAGATCGTCGAATTTTACACCGTAAAGAAGATTGATAACTCACGCCTGGTGCGCCACATCGAACCCGTCAAAATGCGTAATCTGTACAAAACCGTGGCCCTCGGCAGCATCATCGCCGCCTTTTGCATGCTGTATGTCTACCAGCACTTCCGCTGCATCGACCTGGGCTTCCAACTCGAAGATCTGAAATCCAAGACGCAGCAGGCCCAGAAACTCAACGGCAAGTTGAAGCTGGAGATTGCGTACCTGCGCGATCCCCATCGCATCGATGTGATTGCGCGGCGTGAGTTGGGTTTGACGCAGCCCACTGCCAGCCAAGTTCGCGAATACGCGAATCCGGATGGTTCGGAAGTCGCGGCTGTCCAGTACGTGCGGCCCAATCGCGTGCCCTAAGCTCGCCTGAGGATCCGCGAGCGCCGAATAAATACGAGTTCTGAAGCAACATCGACATCCGCACGGAGCGCGAGCCGGAAACCAGGAACCATGGAGCAAGAAAAAGTTCACGTTCGTTTGCTGATTCTTGCTGGCTTCGTACTCTTCTGGATGACCGCTGTTTTCGGTCGCGTGGCCTACCTGCAGTTATTTCTTCACGGTGATTACCTTACCCGTGCCGCTCGACAGCAACGCCACACCATAGACATTTATCCCAAGCGCGGCGTCATCTACGATCGCAACATGCACCCCCTGGCGATGAGCGTCCCGGTGCAATCCGCGTTCGCCATTCCCGCGGAAATCAAGGATCGCGCCATGGTGGCTCGGCTGCTTTCCGTCCCGTTGGGTATGCCGGCCGAAGAGATTCGAGAGAAATTGGATTCGGGCAGTCCCTTTGTCTGGATCAAACGCAAGCTGACGCCCGCAAAATCGGAAGAGGTGGAGTCCGCCAACCTCAAGGGCATTTACCTTCAGGAAGAAAATCAGCGCTATTACCCCAAGCGGGAGTTAGGCGCGCACGTTCTGGGTTTTGTGGACGTCGATGAAAAGGGTTTGGGCGGCATCGAACGCGAATACGACAACCTGATTCGCGGTAAAGAAGAAAAAGTTGTGGTTATGGCCGACGCGCGCCAGCGCTGGTTTGATGGCGGCGAAGCGGAACGCGACCGCGGCGTCAACGTCGTTCTTACGTTGGACGAAAAAATCCAGTACATCGCCGAGCGGGAATTGGCCGTCGCCATCGAAAAAACCCACGCCCCCGCAGGCACAGTTATCGTGCAGGATCCCAACAGCGGCGCCATTCTGGCTCTCGCGAATTGGCCGAAGTTCAATCCCAACGCAGCGTTCGACGTGTCCGGAGAAAGGAAAGAAGATCGCGCCATCAGCCAGATTTACGAGCCAGGCTCCACGTTCAAGCTGATCACCCTGGCGGCGGCTTTCGATCAGAACCTGATCCGCGCCGACGAAGTCTTCAACTGCGAGAATGGTGCGGTAACCGTTGCCGGCCACTTGATCCACGATCACAAGAAGTACGGCATGCTCACCGTCGCTGACATTTTGGCGAATTCCAGCGACGTGGGCGCGATTAAAATTGCTCTGCGCCTGGGCTCACCGAAATTCTACGACTATATTCGCGCCTTCGGCTTCGGCAACCGTACCGGTGTCAACCTGCCCGACGAAAGCCGTGGATTGGTCAACCGCCTCGAGCACTGGGGCTCTTATTCCATTGCGTCTGTTTCCATGGGGCAGGAAGTTGGCGTCACGCCGCTCCAGATGATCACGGCGGTATCAGCAATCGCCAATGGCGGCTTGCTCTACAAGCCACACATCGTCGACGAAATGAAGCGCGGCGATACACCGCTCCCCCTCGAAGGCCCGTCCGCAATCACCGATCCAAAGCGCATCATTCGTCCAGAAACTGCTGCCACCCTCCGCCGGCTGATGGAAGGCGTGGTTTTGCATGGCACCGGACCGAAGGCTCGCCTGGACGGCTGGTCCGTCGCCGGCAAGACCGGAACAGCACAAAAGATTGATCCCAACACCGGAAGATATTCGCCAAAAAATGTGATCGCGTCTTTCACCGGCTTCGCGCCCATCAACAATCCGGCCGTCACCATCCTTGTCTCCATCGATTCCCCCGGCGGCTATCCCCACGGCGGAGGAGAAGTAGCTGCGCCGGTATTCAAAAGAATCGCGGAACAAATTCTGCCTTATCTGGATGTCCCGCAGGACATCCCCGTGAACCCGCAGTTGATCCAGACCAGCTATCGAAAAAACAATAATGAGACCGAAGACGGCTCGCTCGACGATTTGTCGGCGGTCGATTTCAACGCGCAACCTGAAGTCGCCGAAGAATCTGCCAAGCCCGAAGCGGCGAAAATGAATCTGCCGAAATCCCCCGAAGTGCTGATGTCCGCGGATGAAGGCGGTGACATCGCGGTGCCGGATTTCTCGGGAAAAACCATGCGAGATGTAACCGAAGCCTGCATGCGTCTGGGCCTCGACCCGGTTTTGATTGGCACGAATGTTGCAATTCAACAGACACCGGTGGCAGGAGCTAAAGTACGCCGGGGCGCGAAAGTGACCGTGGAATTCGGCGACACTCCGGCACATTCGCGCAAGTCAAAATAGGAAAAGGGCTTACAAACGCCGATGGCAACGGGAATCAGTAGCACTTCAGAGATGGAGAAGCGCGCGGGACAAACGGGAGAGGCTGAACGGGAACACACTGTGGCTGAGCGGGAACAGACCGGCGGAATCACCATGCGCGCCTTGCTCGATGGCGTGTCCTTGCGTTCGCAGTTGCCCCAAGGTGAACTTCAGATTCGTCAGGTCGCGAATGATTCGCGAAAAGTCCGCCCCGGAGCGCTGTTCGTGGCGATTCATGGCGTTGCCACCGACGGCAACCTTTTTGCCAAGGACGCCGTCACTCGTGGCGCTGCTGCCGTAATGAGCGAAGATCCGGCGCCGCAGGATTGGCCAAGTGAAATTCCCTGGATCCACGTGAGCGAAGGCCGAAAGGCTCTTGCCACGGCAGCGGCTAATTTTTACGGCCAGCCGGCGAACGCGCTGAAGTTGGTTGGCGTCACCGGAACCAACGGAAAAACCACCACCACTTCCCTGATCGATTCCATCCTGCGCGCCTCGGGCGCTAAAACTGGCTTGTTCGGCACGATCGCCTACCACACGCCTCTCGGCGAACGCCCCGCGCCGAACACCACGCCGGAATCCCTCGACCTCCAGGAATTTTTCGCGGAGATTCGCGACGCAGGCGGCGCCTACGCCACCATGGAAGCAAGTTCGCACGCACTCGCGATGGATCGCTTGTGGGGCTGTCACTTTGCCGTGGCTGTGTTCACAAATCTCACGCGAGACCACATCGATTATCATAAAACCTTCGAAAATTATTTCGCCGCAAAACGTATGCTCTTCGAAGGCACCGGCTCCGGCGCGCCTGACGTTTCGGTCATCAACACCGATGACGAATGGGGAAAGAAGCTCGCGGGACTTGGGAAAAAGACCCTGACCTACGGACTGCAGAATGGCACGGATTTGAAGGCGCGAAAATTTCAATTAAGCTTTAAAGGTTTGAACTTCATCGCACAAACGCCCACCGGAGCAATCCAGGTTGAATCGTCTCTCGTCGGCCGCATCAATGTGTACAACATCCTTGCCGCCATCGGCGCGGGAATCGGTTTGGAACTCCCGAACGAAGTGATCGAAGCCGGCATCCGTAATCTCCGCGCCGTGCCTGGCAGGTTTGAACGCGTGGATTTTGGCCAGCCCTTCCTGGTCATCGTCGACTACGCGCATACTGACGACGCGCTGGAGAACCTGATCCGCACCGCCCGCGAACTCAATCCCAAGGGAAGAATTATCACCGCGTTTGGTTGCGGCGGATCGCGCGACCGCACCAAACGCCCCATCATGGGCGAACTCTCCGGCCGCCTCAGCGATCTCTCCATCCTCACCAGCGACAATCCGCGCCAGGAAGATCCGCTGAAAATCATCAGCGATATCGTCGTCGGCATGCAGAAGTCCGGCGGCAAATACATGATCGAACCGGACCGCGCCAAGGCCATCCGTCTTGCCATCGAAGAAGCGCGCGCCGGAGACATTGTCTTGCTCGCAGGCAAGGGCCACGAAGACTACCAGATTTTTGCGGATCACACGATTCACTTTGACGATCGCGAAGTAGCGGGCGCGGCGCTCAACGAACGTGGATACACGGAAGCGCCCAGCGAACTCGCAGGGTTTGGCACGTAGCGCTCACGTCTCGTCTGTACGAGAGGCGAGGGCCGGCGAGCCAGAGCAGTGACTCGCAGATAAAGGAGGAGCCCTCAACCGGTGAGAACGGACAGAGCAGTTCCGTTGTACGGACGAGGCCAATACCTCGGCCGAACCAATGAGAAAGCCAACCTTTTGAGGAAACTATGCGGTGGACGGTTGCACAAGTGGCTGATGCGGTGGCGGGCCAATGCGGGCATGGACTTGACCCCATGGCCCGGCTGGCCGGCGTCTCGATTGATTCTCGCACGATACGTGCCGGAGAGCTGTTCATCGCCATTCACGGTCCGACTCACGATGGACACGACCACGTGGCCGCAGCTATGGAGAGCGGAGCGCTGGCGTGCGTGGTGGCGGGGCCGCTCGTCTCGCGCTATCCCGGGTGGCTGCAGGACCGCTGCATCACCGTTCCGGACACGCTCGAGGCCCTGCACCGGCTGGCCCGCGCCGTACGAAAAGATTGGGGCAAAAAAGTCTGCGGCATCACTGGCTCGGTCGGTAAGACCACAACGAAAGAGATCGTGGCGGCACTGCTTGGTTCGCAGCTACGGGTGCTGAAGAGCGAAGGTAATTTCAATAATGAGTACGGGCTGCCGCTGACCCTGTTTCGCCTGGAAGAAACGGACGACGTGGCCGTGCTGGAAATGGGCATGTCTTTTCCCGGCGAACTCAAGCGCCTGGCAGCCATCGCCCTTCCCGACGTTGCCATTGAGACCAGGGTCAGCCCCGCCCACCTTCTTAACTTCACGTCGGTGGACGACATTGCGCTGGCCAAGCGTGAACTCATCGAAGGCCTGCGCGGCGGGAATTCCGTAGCCGTGCTGAATGCCGACGATCCGCGCGTCGCCGCGATGGCGGAAGTGGCGCCGGGCCGCGTCATTTTTTACGGCGTGGAGAAGCCCGCGGAATTTGCCGCCGAAGAAATCGAAGACCGCGGCGCGCTGGGGAGTTCGTTCACATTGGTACATCGGGGAAAACGCACGCGCATGGAATTGCCGTTGCCGGGTCGCCACGTGGTGTGGAACGCGCTTGCGGCGATTGCCGCGGCCAGCGTCTGGAATATCGGCGCGGTCGAAGCGCAGGCTGTGCTCCGCGGTTTGCACACGCCAGCCATGCGCGGTGAACTGATTCGCTTCACAAATGGATTTGCATTGATCAACGATTCGTACAACTCGAGCCCGGCGGCGCTGCAGGCGATGATCAACCTGCTCGGCGCCACTCCCGGTTACGCCCGGCGCATTTTAGCAGCCGGCGAAATGCGCGAACTCGGCCCCAGCTCACAGAAATTGCATCGCGAAGCGGGCGAACAAGCCGCGAAATCCGGGAAGATTGATTTCGTCATCGGCGTACAAGGCGATGCCGCGCAAATTGTCGAAGGTGCAGTCGCTTCAGGCCTTCCCCGCGAACACACAAAATTTTTCGTGACACCCACGGAAGCCGCCGACTTTTTAGCTGACTTCGTCAAGTCCGGCGACTTGCTGCTGGTTAAGGGTTCGCGAAGCGTCAAGATGGAGAAGATCGTCGAAGCCCTACTGGGTAGATTCGCGCCCGTCGACGCGCCTTCGCTCTCCGGTGGGGGCCACTGACATGCTCTACTACCTCCTCTACCACGTCCTCCAGAAATATTTCAGCCCACTCAACGTTTTTCGCTACATCACCGTCCGTACCGTGTACGCAAGCCTGACCGCCATGTTTCTCGCTTTGGTATTTGGGCCCTGGCTGATTCGCAAGCTACGCGAGTTGCAGATCGGCCAATATATTCGCGAGGAAGGTCCGCAGGAGCACAAGAAAAAAGCCGGCACACCAACAATGGGCGGCGTGCTCATCGTAATTTCCACCGCGGTTCCCGTACTGATGTGGGCGGACCTGTCCAATCCCTACGTGATGCTTGCGCTCTTCGCCTTGCTGGCCTTTGCCGCTATCGGCTTCATGGACGACTACGCCAAGGTTGCCAAGCGCCGCAACCTGGGCTTAACCGGCAAAAACAAAATCGTGCTGCAGATTGCGGTCAGTTCCTTTGTAGGTTTCGTATTGCTGGTGCTGGCAACGCATAGCGCGTACTCGACCCAATTGATTTTTCCGTTCGTGAAACGATTCCGCCCGGACCTGGTGATTCACAGCCTCTTGGGTTCCGGGCATTTGTGGCCGCTTGCCTTCCTGCCGTTTCTTCTGTTCGTCGCGCTTGTGATCACCGGCAGTTCCAACGCCGTGAATCTCACCGATGGTTTGGACGGCTTGGCGATTGGCTGCACCGTGATTGCCGCCGGCGCGCTTACGGTGCTGACCTATGTCAGCAGCAACTTCCGCTGGGCAACCTATCTTGAAATTCAATACATCCCGCGCGTTGGCGAACTCACCGTGTTTTGCGGCGCTTTGGTGGGAGCATCACTCGGCTTTCTCTGGTACAACGCGCATCCGGCGGAAGTGTTCATGGGAGACGTCGGCTCGCTGTCATTGGGCGGAACGCTTGGCACCATCGCCGTGATCATCAAGCAGGAAGTGCTTCTGGTCTTTGTCGGCGGCATTTTCGTAGTCGAAGCGCTTTCCGTAATTCTACAGGTCGGCTCCTTCAAACTGCGCGGCAAGCGTATCTTTCGCATGGCGCCCATTCACCACCATTTTGAATTGCTGGGCTGGAGCGAAAGTAAAGTGATCGTCCGCTTTTGGATTGTTGCGCTGGTGTTTGCGCTGTTTGCGCTCACAACTCTGAAATTGCGATGAATTTTGCACATGGGAACGAACGCTGATAGGGATGCCGGGATCGATTGAGTTGCGGAAGATGCGCGTGCTGGCCGTGGGGCTGGCGCGGACGGGAGTGGCAACGGCTTTGTTTTGCGCAAAACACAATGCGATCGTGACCGCCACGGACACGCGGCCGGAAAGCGAGCTTGGCGACGTGCCGGCGAAGCTGCGCAGTGCCGGAGTGACCCTCGAACTGGGCGGCCACGTGGAGAAAACCTATCTGGCCCAGGACCTGATCGTTCCCAGCCCGGGTGTGCGTGCCGACGATCCACTCTTGATGAAAGCTCGCTCGAAGGGCATCACCATCTGGAGCGAGATCGAGCTTGCCTACCGTTTTCTCGAAGGCGAAATGATCGGCATCACCGGTTCCAACGGAAAAACAACGACAACCACTTTGCTCCACCACATTCTGAAAACGGCCGGGGAAAAGGCTATCCTCGCTGGAAATGTTGGTACGCCACTGATTGCCTGTGTCGATCAGATGAACGCGGAAACGGTCTCGGTCGTCGAACTGAGCAGTTTTCAATTGGAATTGACGGACAGGTTTCGGCCGGACATCGCTGTGTTTCTGAATCTCACCCCCGACCATCTCGACCGCCACAAAACCCTCGAAGCCTACGCTGCTGCGAAAGCGCGCATTTTCAGGAAGCAGACCGAACTGGACGCCGCTGTCCTGAATGCCGACGACGCGCCCACGGTGGAATTGGCGCCACGCAAGCAGCAGTTGTTTTGGTTCAGCCGCAAGCAACGCGTTAAGCAAGGCGCCTGTGCCCTCGGCGAAGACATTGTGATCGTCCACCACGACAAGGAAGAATTCGTGATGAAGATCGCCGAAATTCCGCTTCCCGGCGCGCACAACCTCGAAAATGTTCTGGCAGCGGCAACCGCCGCACGCCTGGCAGGTGTTGACGCGCCAACCATCGCGAAAGCGGTAAAAAGTTTCGCAGGCGTTGAGCACCGCTTGGAATTCGTCGCCGAAATTTCCGGCGTGCGTTATTACAACGATTCCAAAGCCACAAACGTGGACGCCACTCTGAAAGCGCTCGATGCGTTTCCCGGAAGAATCCTGATCATTCTCGGCGGCAAAGACAAAGGCAGCGATTACACCGTCCTGCAAAAGCCCCTTCGCGATAAAGCCCTTCTCGCTCTGCTGATCGGCGCAGCCGCCGACAAAATCGACAAGCAGATCGCAGGCAGCGTGGCCATCGAACGCGCAGGCACGCTCGACAACGCTGTGGCCATCGCCTCTCACGCCGCGCAACCAGGAGACATCGTTCTGCTTGCTCCAGCCTGCGCCAGTTTCGATCAGTTTCAGAATTACGAGCATCGCGGCCGCGTCTTCAAGGAACTGGTTCGCGCACTCGCTCAAAATTCATCCGGGCAATCTGCGGGAAAGGGATAATCCACGTGGCCAGACGTTCAGATACCGACCGGTGGTTGTTTGGAGTCACCGTAATGCTTTGCCTGGTGGGCGCGGTGATGATTTTCAGCGCCTCCGCGGTCACCGCGCAACAGCAATTCGGTCATTCCTACCATTTTGTTCTCCGCCAGATCATGTGGCTGGTAGTCGGCCTGCTCGGAATGTTTGCGCTGATGAAACTCGATTACCACAAACTGCGCGAGCCGGCAGTGGTGTACTCCGTTCTCTGCGTGGTCGTCATATTGCTCGTCGGCACGTTTTTCCTGGACAAGTCTCATGCCACCCACCGTTGGATCAAGTTAGGTCCGGCGCAGATTCAGCCATCGGAGCTCGCCAAGCTGGCCGTCATTCTGTATCTGGCATGGTTTCTGGATCTGAAGCGCCGCGCCGCCACCAGTCTGGAATTTCGCAAGGAAGACTTGTTGCACACCATTCTTCCTGCCGTAGCTCCCATTCTGATTTGCGTTGCCTTGATCGTCCTGCAACCGGATCTGGGCACTTCCGTGGACATTGTTCTGATCATGACCGCGATTTTGTATGTCGCTGGCCTCTCCTGGAAATGGCTCGCCGTTGGAATCACGGCGGCTGCCCCGGTGCTCTTCTTCTTGATTACTCACGTTTCCTACCGCAATGCCAGACTTACCGCGTTCCTGCACCCGGAGAGCGATCCACAAGGCGCGGGATTCCAGTTGTTGCAATCTTTGATCGCTGTCGGCTCCGGCGGCTTCACCGGCGTTGGCCTGATGGAAAGCAAACAAAAGCTGTTCTATTTGCCGGAAGCGCACACGGATTTTATTTACGCTGTGATTTGTGAAGAATTGGGCTTCATCGGCGCCGCGATCATCATCGCCTTATTTGCCGCCTATGCCTGGCGTGGTCTGCGCGCCTCGTTCAACGCGCCGGACGGATTCGGACGCATGCTTGCCCTCGGCGCCACAGCCATGGTGCTGTTTCAGGCGCTTATCAATTTCGCCGTGGTGCTCGGCATGATGCCCACAAAAGGCATTCCGCTCCCCTTCGTGAGTTACGGCGGATCGAGTTTGCTGGTCATGCTGCTTGCCACAGGTGTGCTCTTGAATGTGGCGCAGCAGGGCAGCAGCGACGCAGGCCTGCAGGCTTGAGAGGCCGACGGTGAAACTGCTGATCGCAGGAGGCGGCACCGGCGGGCACGTGTTTCCGGCGATCGCCATTGCGCAAGAGTGGCTGTCGCGAGGCAAGGAGCGGGAAGTGGTTTTAGTAGGCACACAACGCGGGATTGAGATGAAACTGGTGCCCGCTGCCGGTTTGCCCTTGGAAACCATTCGCGTGGCCGGATTGAAAGGAAAAGGCGGCACAACGCTTCTGAAAAACTTGGGAATGCTTGGAACAGGACTCTCGGACGCCATGAACGTGCTCAAGCGGAACAATCCCGTTGTCGCCTTCGGTGTCGGTGGTTATGCCGCCGGGCCGATGCTGCTGGCCACATGGCTTCGCGGAATTCCCAACGTAATTTTTGAACCCAATGCCGAGCCGGGTCTGACCAATAAGCTGCTGGCCCGATTGGCAAAGAGAATTGCCACGGGCTACGAAGTTTCCGCCCAAGCATGGGGATCTCGCGCGGTGGTAACAGGATGCCCCGTGCGTCCGGAATTCTTCGCGATCGCACCGCGAAAGCCGGAAAAACCCTTCCGCCTGCTGGTAACCGGTGGCAGCCAAGGGGCGCTCCCGATCAATCGCACTTTTATGGAGGCGGCAGAATTTCTGGCGAAACGGAAAACGGAGATGCAGATTGTGCATCAAACCGGCGAGCGCGATTATAATAATGTCCGGGCCGCATACGCGCGACACGAAATGCAGGTGGAAGTCGCGCCTTTCCTTTCCAACATGGCGGAACGCTTTGCTTGGGCCGACATGATCGTCTGCCGGGCAGGAGCGATCACCGCCGCGGAAGTGGCAGCGGCGGGCCGCGCAGCGATTTTTATTCCCTTTGGGAAAGCGACGGACAGCCATCAGTTGCGCAACGCCCAGGAAATGGTCAACGCCAGCGCGGGCCGGTTGATTGCCGAACCGGAATTGACCGCAGAACGCTTGACCAAGGGAATTTTCTCCCTCCTGGACCAGCCCGGAGAGATGGAAAAGCTTGCGGCGAACGCGCGCAGCCTTGCCCACCCTAACGCGGTGCGCGAAATCGTAGATTTGATCGAAGAGGCCGAGCGGCGGCCGAGCCGGAAAGAACCAAGAGGCACATGATGGTGTCGTTTCGCAATTTTCAAAGAATTCACATGGTAGGAATCGGTGGCATCGGCATGAGCGGAATCGCCGAAGTCCTGCTCACCCTCGGGTATTCCGTCTCTGGCTCGGACACAAAGCCCTCCACAATCACGGAGCGCCTGCAGGATCTGGGCGCCACGATTTACGAAGGCCACAAAGCCGAAAACGTGGAAGGCGCGCACGTCCTCGTAATTTCGTCGGCGGTGAAAGCCGACAATCCGGAAGTGCTCGAAGCGCACAAACGCAAAATCCCCGTGATTCCCCGCGCGGAAATGCTTGCCGAACTGATGCGCCTGAAATACGGCATTGCGGTTGCCGGCGCACACGGAAAAACCACCACCACGTCCATGGTCGCCTCTATCCTGGCAGCGGCTCACCTCGATCCAACTTTCGTCATCGGTGGCCGCGTCAACCAGGCAGGCACTACCGCGCGGGTCGGCAAGGGCGAATATTTCGTCGTGGAAGCCGACGAGAGCGATCGCAGCTTCCTCATGTTTGCGCCGGTAGTGGCAGTCGTAACCACCATCGATCGCGAACATCTCGATCAATACGCCTCGCTCGAAGACATTCAGAGCGCGTTCCTGCAGTTCGTCAACCGCGTTCCCTTTTATGGCGCCGCCGTCCTCTGTCTCGACGAGCCCAATGTCCAGGCCATTATTCCCAACGTCAAGCGCCCCATCATCACCTATGGCACATCCAGCCAGGCCGATCTCGTAATCAGCGATATCAGTAGCAATGGATTTGGCATCCAATTCCGCCTCACTTACAAAGGCGAAGACCTGGGCGTGTTTGAGTTGCCGCACCCTCCCGGCATCCACAATGTTAGAAATGCCGCAGCGGCCGCGGCTGTTGCGCTTTACCTCAACGTTGCCTCGGATTTAATTCGAGAAGGATTGGCGAAATTCGCTGGTGTCGGCCGGCGCTTCGACATCAAAGGCACAGTGAATGGCATCACCGTTGTGGACGATTACGGCCACCACCCCGCGGAAATCCGTGCCACCCTCGAAGCCGCGCGCGGCTGCAAATTCAGTCGCCTGCTCGTGCTGTTCCAGCCGCACCGCTACACGCGCACGCAGCATCTTTGGGACGATTTTTCGCGCGCTTTCAATCAAGCCGATATTTTGGCGCTGCTCGACGTTTACGCCGCCAGCGAAGCCCCGATTCCCGGTATCACCAGCGAAGCCCTGGCCAACAGCATTCGCGAAGCCGGCCACAAAAACGTGTACTACTTCCAGTCCATGCAGACCGCTATTGAATTTCTGCTGCGCGAGGCTCGGCCCGGCGATGCGATCCTGACCATCGGCGCCGGAAACGTTAGCCGCGCCAGCAATGAATTGGCGGTGCTGCTTGGCTCCGAGTTGCGGCTAAATGATGGAGTAAGAGATGCGGGTTGAGAGCGCCAAAATCCTGGAAGCGCTGCCGAAGCTGCAGGTAGATCTGCTGCGCGGTGTATCGCTGGCAGAGTTGACCTCGCTCGGCATCGGCGGGACTACGGATTTGCTGCGCATCAATCGCCACGATTCCATCCCGGATCTGCTGACTCTTCTCGAAGACGCCGCCGTCCCCCACAAATTCCTCGGTGGCGGCTCCAATCTCCTCGTGATGGATGGCGAACTTCCCTTCGTCATTCTGCAATTGGGCCAGCCCAATCCAGACGTAGTGATCGACGGCGACGTAGCCAGCGTGGATGCTGCCGCCGATCTGGGCAAAACCGTCACACTTTGCGCCAAAAACAATCTGGGCGGCATGGAGGGCTTGATCGGCGTGCCCGGCACAGTCGGCGGCGCACTGCGCATGAACGCAGGGGCGTACGGCATACAGATCGGTTCCTACGTCCGCGAAGTAAAAGTCTACCGGGCGGCCGCGCGCAAAATAGAAACTCTCACAGGCGATCAAATTTCCTTTGAATACCGGCACACTTCATTTGCACCCGATGATATGATGCTGTCAGTGAAGCTCCGACTTCCCTCCAAGGCGTTCGCGGAAATCATTCAAGGCATTCGTATCTGTAACGAAAAGCGGCGCGCCAGCCAGCCCTTGGGCCAAAAGAGCGCCGGCTGCATTTTCAAGAATCCCCCGGGCGCCTCCGCCGGACGCATGATCGATGAACTCGGCCTGAAAAGCCTCACCTTGGGTGACGCGCGCGTCAGCGACCGCCACGCCAACTTCTTCGTCAATGCCGGCCGCGCTTCCGCCGCAGATATGCTTGGCCTGATCTCCGACGTGCGCGAGCGCGTCCGAAAAGTTTATGGAGTCACTCTCGAAAACGAGGTGGTCGTTTGGAACGCGTAAAGCCCATCCAGCGAAACGCTTCTTCCGCGGCGGCCGAACATGAGCCGTACCGCCCCGAGCTTGTCTCTGAAGACGAGCCGCGCTACCTACGCCGCCAGAAGCCGGTGGAGATTCGCCGCAAGAAATTCAGCGGCAAGACCGGCACTTACTATCGCCAGGTGATTGTTTGGACGCTCGTGGGCGCCGCTGCCTTGGGCGCTACCGTCTTTTCGGTACGCTACT
The DNA here is from genome assembly GCA_963709705.1 of Candidatus Acidiferrales bacterium. GTDB lineage: Bacteria > Acidobacteriota > Terriglobia > Acidiferrales > UBA7541 > Acidiferrum. Next base: position 621,452 of record CAVPXU010000005.1, on the reverse strand, counting down.
TGCTCTACTCTCCGCAGATGTTGCTGGTGAAGCCGGATCAGATTGAGGTCAACGGCAGCCACATCGTCGCGCGTGAAGATGTTCAGAAGCTCTTCTCCCGCGATCGCGGCCTTAGCTTGTTGAAAATCCCGCTGGATAAGCGGCGGATGGAAATCGAAGAACTTCCTTGGGTGGAAGAGGCGAGTGCGCAGCGAATCTTGCCGAACCGTGTGCGCGTTTTCATTACGGAACGTACTCCCATTGCGTTTTTTCGAAATGGCACCGAATTGACTCTAGTTGACGCTCATGGCGTATTGCTCGACCGCCCCGAGGGCGAAGATTTCCATTTCCCCATCGTCACCGGATTATCCGAAAGCCTGCCAAGGGAAGAGCGCGAAAGGCGCATGCAGACCTACCAGGAATTTATGAAAGATGTCGACCTCGTGAAGCCCGGATCATCTGACCAAATCAGCGAATTGGATTTAAGCAATCCGCGCGATCTGCGTGTTGTAATGGCTGGTTTGGGCGGCAACACCGACGCGCACGCCGTCACCGTGCACTTTGGCCAAAGCGATTTCACCGGTAAATTCCGGATGCTGGTGGAAAATTTTGCGCAGTGGCAGGCCAATTCCGGAACCGTGCATTCCATTGATCTTCAGTATTCCCGGCAAGTGGTGGTGAACCCCGACACCAGCACAACTGCCGCGAAGAGCAGATAACGATTCGGCAGGAGACGATTTTGGCAAAGAAAGACAAATATCTGGTCGGCCTGGACATCGGCAGCACCAAAACCTGCGCGCTGCTCGCGGAGATGGAAGACGAGCAGGTGCGCTTTCTCGCTCTTGGCGCGGCGGAATCCAAAGGGCTGCGCAAAGGGTTAATTGTGAACCTCGATTCCACCGTCAGCTCCATCCGGCGCGCGGTGGAAGAGGCAGAAAGCGTCGCCAACGTTCCCGTGGAGTCTGCCGTCATCGGCGTAGCCGGCAGCCATGTGCGCGGCGTGAATTGTCAGGGCGGAGCCTCCTTAGGTCCGCGGCCTCGCGATATCGAGCGCGAAGACGTGCGCCGCGCCATCGATACCGCGCGGAACATCTCTCTGCCTGAAGATCGTGAAGTTCTCCACGTTCTCCCTCATGAATTTCGCGTGGACGCGCAGGATGGCATCCGCGATCCCATCGGCATGGTCGGTCAACGGCTGCAGGCGAACGTGCACATCGTTACGTCGTCCAGTTCCGCTACACAGAACCTGGTCACTGCCGCAAACAAAGCCGGAATTTTGATCAACGACACCGTGCTCGAGCCTCTCGCCTCCGCGGAAGCCTGCCTCACCCAGGATGAGCGCGATTTGGGCTGCTGCCTGCTGGACATCGGCGGCGGCACAACCGAACTCATCGTCTATGGCGGCGGTGTAGTTCGCCATACCGGCGCCGTGGCCATTGGCGGCGATCATTTCACCAACGATCTGGCAGTCGGTCTGCGCACGCCAATTCCGGAAGCAGAACGCATCAAGCGCCATCATGGCTGTGCGGCCGCGGCATTGCTTCGCAACGATGGCTCAATCGAAATCGCCAGCGTAGGCGATCGTCCGCCCCGAACAATCTTTGCGCACATGCTCACAGAGATCATCGAACCGCGCGCCCAGGAATTGCTCGCGCTCCTCGCCGACGACTTGCACCGCGCAGGCTTGATGAAGCAGATCCCCGCCGGATTCGTGCTGGCTGGTGGCGGCGCGCGTCTGAATGGTTTGCAGGATCTGGCCGAGCACAGTTTCCATTTGCCGGTGCGCATGGGGCAACCACGCGGTATCGCCGATCTGCCCGAGCAGGTCGCTCAGCCGGAATATGCGACAGTCGTAGGTTTGGTGCTCTGCGCGGCAAAAGCAAAAAAAGCCGGCTCGGCTAAGCCGGGCGGTTTGGTGTCCAAATTGCGAGCGATGTTTGCCGGGGCTTGAGGCCCTGCGCAGACCGCGGGAAGACTTTTTCCACAGGCGCGGAAAACTGGCTGTGGAAACGCATTTACACGGGATTTATAAAGGACTTTCACCAGCCGGAACGGGGGGAACAGCATGACAGCGAAAGACGCAGGTATCCGGATGAGCTTTAGCGAGGAGTTGCAGCCCGCGAAGCTCAAGGTGATTGGTGTCGGTGGCGGTGGCTGCAATGCGGTGAACCGCATGATCCGCGCCAAGGTGGAAGGCGTGGAGTTCATCACCGCCAACACGGATCTGCAAGCGCTGAAAATGTCTCAGGCGCCCGTGAAATTGCAGCTCGGCGCAAAGCTCACCAAAGGGCTTGGCGCGGGCGCGAATCCAGAGGTCGGCCGCAAAGCCGCGCTCGAAGACACCGAAAAAATTATTGAAGCGCTGGAAGGTTCGGACATGATTTTCATCACGTCCGGCCTCGGCGGCGGCACCGGCAGCGGTGCGGCTCCCGTCGTCGCTTCGCTGGCCAGCGAACTGGGCGCGCTAAGCGTGGCCGTCGTCACCAAGCCATTCGCCTTTGAAGGAAAGCGCCGCATGCTGCAAGCCGAGCAAGCGCTGCAGGAACTGGTCGGCGTCGTAGACACCGTCATCGTGATCCCCAACGAGCGCTTGATGGAAACCGTCGAACCGGGCACCAGCTTCTTCGACGCCTTCCGCATCGCCGACGACATTCTCCGCCAGGCTGTGCAGGGTATCTCTGACATCATCACCGTACCGGGCATCATCAATCGAGACTTTGCCGACGTTCGCACCATCATGCACGGCCAAGGCTACGCCGTGATGGGCACGGCGGTCGCCAGCGGTTCAAATCGTGCGGTTGACGCGGCGAATCGCGCCATTTCCAGTCCATTACTCGAAGACAACTCCATTCAGGGCGCGCAGGGAATCCTCATCAATATTTGCGGCAGCTCTTCGCTCTCCTTGCAAGAGGTCCACGAAGCCTCCAGCGTGATTCAAAAAGCTGCGCATGAAAACGCCAACATCATTTTTGGCGCGGTGATGGACGAAGCCATGAAGGACATGGTGAAAATCACCGTGATTGCCGCCGGCTTCAAGGAAACGGCGAAAAAACAGATTCCGCAGAAGCAATCGTTTCTGCCCCGCACTTGGAAGGCTGGCCGCGAAATGCCGGAGCAGGCCGAACTACCGGTCACTCCTCCCAGCGTCGTCAATCAGGTCAAACAAAACGTCCGCGACGTAACTCCCGAAGTAGCCAAAGACGACCTCGACGTCCCAACATTCCTACGCCGCCAAGCCCAAAAAGCCTGACGCAGCCCGCTAAAAGAAACGCGCTGTTCTCGTAGCGCCGTGCCTTCAGGCCGGCATCCTGGGTTGAGTTATTTGGAGTGCAGGGGCTCGCCCCGTTTTGCAGACAAAGCCGCTCCACCAAACGTCCCAAAGGTATTTCAACGAACCTAGCCCAGCGACGAGCACTCCGTCAACCTCCGCTTCATCGCATGAATCTCCGTCTCAAACCTCTGCAAATTGCTGCTGCCATAAGGCAGCACACTCCCCAGCCCTGAGTGAAATTCCCGCGCCAGCGTCTGCTCGGCCATCTTGCCAATGTTTGTTGCGTCCAGGCCCCCGCCTGGCATGATCACAACCCGGTCCCCGGACAATCGCACAAGCTCACGCAGAGTCTCCACACCCGCCGGTACAGCCGCCGCTCCGCCCGCCGTCAGAATGCGCGCTGCACCCGTTGCAATCACGTCTTCCAGCGCTTGCAGCAAATCTGGCGTCGCATCGAATGCGCGGTGAAACGTCACTTCCAGTGGCCGCGACCATTCCACCAGTTCTGTTGTGCGTTCGATGTCGATCGAGCCATCGGCGCGGAGCAGCCCAAAAACCACTCCGTCCATTCCGAAATCGCGAATCACGGAAATATCCCGCTTCATAGCAACAAATTCCTTGTCCGTGTAAACAAAATTGCCCGCGCGTGGACGAATGATCGGAAAAACCGCGACCGCCAGCTCTTCGTGCACAGTGCGCATCGCATCCACCGAAGGGGTAAGCCCACCGTGAATCAGCTCCGCGCACAATTCAATGCGGTCCGCGCCTCCGCGCTCGGCAGCCAATGCCGTGTCCAGAGATTCCACCGTGATTTCAAGGATTGCTTCGGACACCGGCTCGGCCTCTTCGCAAGAAAGGGAACTCGTTCTATATACTCCGCGAAGCGTGCGGGACGCAACTTCAACGTATACCTATCCGCTAAGTACCAGAAGAACGAAAGTGTCGCATCGCCGTCGCGCCGTGCTTGTGTTAGGCTTGCGTCATCTCAACTGGTCTCTTCCCACGAACTACCTCAGCGGGGAGCCTCTGAAAAGGAGACCGAAATGAAACTGAATCGAATTATTTTCGGATGCAGCATCGTTCTCTTGGCGGTCACTGCTGTCGGCTGTCAAAAGCCGTACCACGATCCAAACGAACGTTACGTGCTGGTGGCCACGAATATCAATCTGCCTTACTGGCAGGAAGCTGCCGCCGGCCTAACGGACATCGGGAAGAACACCGGCGTAAAAGTGGATCTCGTCGGGCCCACAACGTTTTCTCCAAGCGAGGAACTCGCTGCCTTCCAGCAAACAGTCGCGCAGCATCCCGCGGGCATCATGGTTTCCGTCGCGGATCCGAAATTGTTCAAGGAACCCATCGATAATGCCATTCTGCAGGGCATCCCCGTTATTTGCATTGACGCCGACGCACCCGAATCGAGGCGCGTTCTTTTTATCGGCACGGATAATTTCCGCGCCGGCCAGGACAGTGGAAATCGCATGGCCACGCTCCTCGGTGGGCAAGGCCGGGTGGTAATCGTCACCTTGATCGGGCAACGCAACAGCGAAGAGCGCGTTCGAGGCGTCACCGACGCGTTGAAGAAATATCCGGGCGTCCAGGTTATTCAAACGATTGACGACAAAGGAGACGCGCGCGTCGCCGAAGATGCGATTGCCGCGCTCCTCACGAAGAAGGAAAAAATCGATGGCATCATCTGCCTGGAAGCTTCCGGAGGAGAAGGCGCGGCCGACGCTCTGCACCGCTTGGACATGACCGAAAAAATCAGGATCGTCGCATTCGACAAGGATCCGCAAACGCTAGAGGGAATTGAACGAAAATGGATTACTGCAACGGTAGTCCAGAAGCCCTACGTCATGGCGTATTACGGCGTAAGATTCCTGGACGACCTGCACCATAACGTCGTGCACGAGTTTAAAGACTGGGCCACCGCGCCTGCCGCTCCGCTGCCTACTTTCGTTGACACCGGCACAGCCGTCATCGACTCGAGCAACCTGGCTGCCTTCCAAAAAGCTCTGGCCGAACATCCTAAGTCCGTACTTTAGAGTGAAAGAAAGTTAGGCGAGCCCGTACGCCGCAAACGTGACGATTGTGCCCACACCCAGCGCGGACCCTAGAACCGCGCCTGCCAGCACGTCGCTGAGGAAATGCATCCCCAGCACGATCCGGGAAAGCCCGATGCTCACGGCCAGGAAATACAGGGGCCATTCCAGTCCCGGATAAAAATAACTCACCACAAGCGCGATCGAAAACGCCGTCATCGTGTGGCCGGAAGGAAACGAAAACTGGTCCGGAGGAAGCACCTTGGACCAGCAGTGCGGCTGAAACTGGCAGGGCCTCGGCCGATGACTCAACCTCTTCAATACTTTGAAAACGAAGATGCCCACAATGGCTGCCGCGCCGGCCGCTCCAAAAGCCGCGTAACCCCGCAAACCCCCAAACGCCAGCAGCAATCCGCCCAAGCTGTACCATAGCCAGCCGTCGCCCATGCGTGTGGCCGTCAGCATCCAGAATCGGATCCACCGCGGCGCGCTCCAGCTGTTCACCCGCCGCATGACGCGGTGGTCGCGATTCTCGATGAATCCCCACACCGTTTTGGCTACTGCCATGCCCATCTCTCAGCGGGCCCAGTTGGTCCCGAAGTTCGAATCCACGTCCCAAAGCATGCGCGGCCGGGCTTCTCCCAAAAGCTGCGCCGCCCACTTCTTGCAGAAACGAATCTCGTTCAGCCAGTGCCCCGCGGTAATCGCAGGTACGAACACGGTGAAGGGAAGAATTGCCGCCGCCAGCAGTTTTTCCTTGATCAAGGAAGTGGCAAAGCCCCACACATCCAAAGTCAGTTTCGTGTAAGCCCCATGTGCGCCGTGTACTACTCCTCGTCCGGCGCGCAAGCCCATGAAGAATTCGTCCACTGTCCGCGATCCCGGAACCTGCGTAAACGTCATGCCAACCCCGCTCAGCGTGTGCGAATCGCTTCCCGCCACGCCGATCTTGTCCAGCCGTTTCGCCAGCAACTCCGCACTCTGATTGGCCTCTCTCCACATTTGCCCGTTGCGCACCTCAAATGCCGGTACATACGACGCAAACCAGTTGAAGTCTTCCATCTCCCGTTTTCCGGTCAGCCCGGAGAAAACGTGGTTCACGCTGAAGAAAAGTTTGCGCTCGGTCAGGTACATCAGCAATGCGATAAAATCGCTGCGTCGCCGCTGAATTTCCGTGTGGTCTTTCTCGCTGATGCCGTATACACCCAGGTGCATCTCCGTACCGCTGGGCATCCGCACCGTCACCTCTTCGCTCAGGAAGAAATCGCTGTATTTGCGCAGCGCTTCCGCGGCTTCGATAGAATCGTGGTCGGTTACCGTCACAATGGACATCCCCCGCTGCTTGCAGCGGTTGTAGACATCCTCTGGTTGGTTATAGGACTCGCGGCAAATGCGTGTGAGACCCGGGGTGTTGCACATCCCAGATCCAGTGGTGTGGACGTGGAGGTCGCATCGCATGTAAAAAGACTAGTCGAAAGATATGAACAAACCATGAAGAGAGGGCGAAATATGAATGAAAAATCGAGTGTAACTCTTTGAACACAAATGGGTTTAAGAGTTTTCCACATGGCATGGTGAGTGCTCTTGCACGCACATTCGACTGTGCGAGAATGCCTCCATGAAAAAAATTCAGATCCTCTTCCACGATGCGGGTGGCGGTCACCGCAACGCCGCCGTCGCCCTGCAAACCGTGATTGCTCAACAAAATCGGCCTTGGCAAGTGGATTTGGTCCAGTTTCAGGACCTTACCGATCATTTGGACGTTCTGCGTAAACTCACGGGTATTCGCATACAAGAGCAGTACAATGTGCTCCTTAGAAACGGCTGGACCCTCGGCGCCACCCAACTATTGCGCGTGTTGCAAACGACCACTCGCATCTTCCACGGTCCGATGGTCAAGCTTCTGGCCAGACATTTTGAGAAACAGCCCGCGGATCTGATGGTTTCCGTCATTCCCCATTTCAATCGAGAGATTGCAGAGGCCTGGAGTGGCTGTTACCCCGGCCGGCCTTTTGTCACCATCATAACGGACTTGGCCGATTTTCCTCCGCGCTTCTGGATTGAGCCGGGCAACCAGCAATATGTGATTTGCGGGACCGAAAAGGCCGTCGAGCAGGCTCGGCAATTAGGGAAAGATCCAGCCCACATTTTCGCTACCTCCGGAATGATCCTTCGGCCAGACTTCTACCAGGAGGACTCGGTTGATGCAGTCGCGCTGCGCCAGGAACTGAACCTGCGCCCGGACCTGCCCACTGGCATGTTACTCTTTGGCGGCTTCGGCTCAAAAGTCATGTATGACATCGTCGAACGCCTGGAAGCCGCCGCATTGCCGCTCCAATTGATTGTCATCTGCGGTCGCAACGAGAAGCTCGCTGAAAAATTCCGCGCGCGCGCCTGGAAAATTCCCCTGCACATCGTTGGATTCACGAAAGAAGTTCACCGGTTGATGCGCGCCGCGGACTTCCTTATAGGCAAGCCCGGCCCAGGCAGCGTCGCGGAAGCCATGGTGCGCAAACTGCCCGTGATTCTCGAATGCAATGCCTGGACGCTGCCGCAGGAGCGCTACAACACCGAGTGGGTGAAGGAAAAGAAAGTCGGAATCGTGCTGCACAACTTCAGGGAAATTGTCAGCGGCGTGCAACAACTAATGCAGCCCGGGAAGCTCGCCGAATTTCGCTACAACACCCAGCGCCTCAACAACCGTGCCGTCTTCGAAATCCCGGAAATCTTCGCAAAACTGTTAAACGAATAAAAAGCTCCTGCCAAGGCATTCGCAGGGAAGTCTTACGCTCAGTTGCTGGCGCGTTCCGGATGCGGCGGATGTGGCAAGTGCGGCTGAGCCTCCGGCGCTTCCATGTTAGCCGTGGGGTGTGGTTTTGAACACGTCACCGCCCAGCGCCGCGAAGCAAATTTCGGCAGGTCGCACATCTTCCCGCACCCGGCGGAGGTTTTTGCCATCGCGCATCCGCAGTAGCAACCGCCGACGGCAGGCTGGTGGAGGCGAGACGAAGTGTCCGCCCACGCGGCGAAGGCCAACAACCCAGTGGCTAGCACGAGGTCAAAGACGAGCCAAAGAGTGAAACGGCGGAGTCGCAGAAGGAAGGAAACTTTCATACGACCAAGTTTCATCCGGAAACAAGAAAAAACCGATAGCGCTGGCTTACCAATTCTCTTTGTTACCTGGGTTCTGAGGGTACTAGACAAAGTTCGAGCGACCATGAAACTTCGCGGGGTTCCGAAATGAATCTTCCGGACTGATTTGGACCAAGGGCGCGGCCTCGCCATTCCAAGCAAAGCATAGATTGCAAATAAGTTAGCGAACTGTCAGGCGATCCAAGGGCTGGCTCTGTGCGTGCATAAAGCCTAGGCGTTGGGCGCGTTTCAGAAACGGGTTTCAGGTTGCCACAAGCGAGGGGGAAGGGGCTTGCTTGCGGTTTCCGGGGACTCGTAACCACCTGCCTCTGAGAGGGAAGCTAGGATGGATGACCCCACGCGCCGGTGTGAAAACGACACTGGCAATTGAGACGCGCCTTCCGGGGCTCCCGATCCCAAGCGGGGGCCCCTCTTTTTTTCAGGCGCTCCTCGCCAAAATTCTTAATCCCAGTCCTTGCTTACGCGGAAGCCTACTGTGCCGCCACTCGTTCCTTCACCTGTTTCGACAGCGCCTGTATTTGCTCGTTCGAGATTTTGATTTCGCCATCAAGCAGCACCAGCAAACGCCCGCCACCGCCATCCTTGAATCGCGCATCCTTGATCTTCGCGTAACCCTGCACCGCGGGCGGCAGCGTTGCGCGGAGGTCCGTTCCTTTTTGCATGGCGGACAGGATCGCGTTCCGGATTTTCTCCCGCAGCATATCGCCCAACGTCCCCGAGCGCAGCAGCTCCCCCAACGATCCATCCGCCTGAATCGGGCCGACCTCTGGCACCAGGCGAAGTTCCGTGCTGTCTTCCTCCACCGCGGGGGTGAGCGTCATCTGGATGACAGCGTTTCCGCCAACCACGCGTTTCGCCTGCTCCTTCCCGAACACTTTCGCGCATGCCCAACGTTCATAGTGAAGTTGCACGACCGCCAGGCTCGCAGGCTCGGCGGGAGTCAACGTGGCGTGCTGAATGGTGACGCGGTCGCCGCAGTGATCGTCTTTATCCAGTTGCGCGCCGAGCAGTTCCGTCATGTTTTGTTGCAGGTCAGACATGTCGGCGGTCAGTTGCAGGTTCAAAATGTTCAGTCCCTGCGTTTTCGAAGTCAAAGTGATCAATCCAGATGCCACCATCGTGATGCGCTGATCTTTCACGCTCACCGGAATCTTCACCGGCGGAATCTTGAACGTGACAGTTTTGTCCGTCGCTCCCAGTGGTTGCGAAACCACAGCAAACATCACCAATGAAACCAGCCAACTAAATAAACCGCACCGTCGCAAACTATCTTTCCGCAAGTATGCATTTCTCCCAAAACGCCATATCAATCTTTTGTCTTTGAGTGGATGAGCGCCCCAGCAAAGCGGTTGCCTGTGGCGCAGAACGCAAATTATGTCCGGGGATTACGGAAGTACGAGGAGAAACGCAGTGAGCAGGGGAATTCTAAAGCCAGCTTCTCTCCTGCTGTGGGTCAAAGCGGAGAATTTTAATTTATCTTGCGCGTCACGGCGATGCCGGCCTGCCCAAGCACATGAGCGACCTGCGTGTCTCGCAAACGCGACGCGTCATATTCAAACGTGAGCCGGTTCTGGCTGTCCACGCGGAATTTGCGCAAGCCATAGGTATTCGCGAAATCACCAAGCCGGCTTAATTGCGCCATGCTCAAGGGTGATTGCAGTTCGTAAGTGATTTCGAGGAGTGTCATAACAACGATTATAGCAGTCTTCCCTACCGCCGCAGCGTGCCAGAATGTAACTACCAAACATCTAACGTAGTAAGCTATCCAAACGAAACTTTATGCCGAACCCTCAACTATCCAGTCTGCCCATTTTGCCCGACGCGCCGAAGGAGAAAGATCCCGTTTGCGGAATGATGGTCGATCCGCGAAAGTCGGCCGGCGAAGTGGCACACGCGGGCAAGACTTATCATTTCTGCTCGCCTCGATGCGCCGAGCGCTTCCGCAACGAACCCGAAAAATTTCTGTCCTCCCCCGGTAGTGCAGGGATGGAACAGTCTCCCCACTCGCAACAACCTGCTACGCCCGCTGCGCCACAGCCAAAAAATGTCCGCTACACATGCCCGATGCATCCCGAAATCGTCCAGATAGGACCAGGCTCGTGCCCGATTTGTGGAATGGCCCTGGAGCCTATGGACATCATTGCCGAAGAGCAGCCCGATCCCGAATACGATTCCATGCGCAAGCGTTTCTGGGTAAGCGTTGCTCTGTCCCTGCCCCTGCTGATCTTGTCCATGCTCGGCGATGCACTTGGCCTACGTTGGCAAAGTGGCACCAGGAACGCCGTTGAGTTTTTGCTCGCAACGCCGGTGGTGCTCTGGGGCGGCTGGCCGTTCTTCCAGCGCTTCTGGGCTTCGCTCGTCAATCGCAGCCCGAACATGTTCACGCTGATTGGTCTCGGCACCGGCGCGGCCTACCTTTACAGCGTGGCGGCCACATTGTTCCCGCAATTCTTCCCGCCGTCGTTCCGCGATATGCACGGTGGAGTTGCGGTTTATTTCGAAGCCGCGGCCGTAATCACCACGCTGGTCCTGCTCGGCCAAGTTCTGGAAATACGCGCGCGCCAGCGCACCAGCGGAGCCATCCGCGAATTGTTACACCTCACACCACAGACCGCGCACCGTGTATCTCCCGATCGCAATGGCGAAACCGAAGTAGCGTTGGATCAGGTGCGCCAGGGCGATTTGTTGCGCGTGCGCCCCGGCGAACGCGTACCCGTCGACGGCACACTGCAGGAAGGCGCCAGCGCCGTCGATGAATCCATGATCACCGGCGAGCCACTGCCTGTAGACAAGAATGTGGGCGACAAAGTGACCGGCGGCACACTCAACTCCAACGGCAGTTTCGTCATGCTGGCGGAGCGAATCGGAAGCGACACGCTTCTAGCGCAAATCGTAAAAATCGTCAGCGAAGCCCAGCGCAGCCGGGCTCCCATGCAGCGCCTGGCCGATCGCGTCGCGGGTTACTTTGTCCCCGGCGTGGTCATCGCGGCGATCCTGGCATTCATCGGCTGGGCCATTTGGGGACCAGAGCCGCGATTCGCGCATGCACTGCTCGCCGCCGTCTGTGTGCTGATCATCGCGTGCCCCTGCGCCCTCGGCCTCGCCACACCCATGTCGATCATGGTCGCAGTCGGACGTGGTGCCTCCGCGGGAGTGCTGGTGCGAAATGCGGAAGCACTGGAAACGTTGGCGCGCGTAGACACGCTCGTGGTGGACAAGACCGGCACGCTCACCGAAGGCAAGCCCTTTGTTCACGAGGTCCAGGTCACCCCTGGTTCTACGCTTTCACAGAACGCACTTCTCACCATCGCCGCAAGCCTCGAGCGTTCCAGTGAGCATCCCCTGGCGCGCGCCATCGTTCGCGCCGCGGAACAACGCCGCCTGCACCTGGACCCTGTCACAAACTTCCAGGCCAGCCCCGGCGGAGGAGTGCGCGGCCAGGTGCAAGGCAAACTCGTCATTGCAGGCACAGCTCTTTTCCTGCATCAGCAGGGAACCGCCTCGGAGGAGGTGCTCGCCTTCTCCGCGGACATGCCGCGCACTCAGGTTGTCACGGTAATTTTTGTGGCGATCAACAACGAACTGGCGGGAGCCATCACGCTCACCGACGAAATAAAGCGCTCCACTCCGGAAGCCATTCGTGAACTCCGCGCGCAAGGCCTGCGCGTTGTTATGTTGACCGGCGACCGGCGCGATGCCGCCCAAAAAGTAGCCGCCGAATTAGGAATCGACGAAGTGAGAGCCGAAGTCCTCCCGCAGGAAAAAGGCGAAGTTGTGAAAAAGCTGCGAAGTGAAGGCCGCATCGTCGCCATGGCTGGCGATGGCATCAACGACGCGCCCGCGCTTGCCGCCGCCGATGTGGGTATCGCCATGGGCACTGGAACCGATGTGGCTATCGAGAACGCTGGAATCACTCTGGTCAAGGGCGACTTGCGAGGCTTGGTCCGTGCCCGGCGCCTCTCGCAAGCGACCGTGGGCAACATTAAACAGAACCTGGCCTTCGCGTTCGTTTACAATCTCCTCGGTATTCCCATTGCCGCGGGTATTTTTTACCCGATTTTCGGCTGGCTGCTCAGCCCGATGATCGCCAGCGCGGCCATGAGCTTCAGTTCAGTTTCGGTGATCGCCAACGCCCTCCGTCTGCGCCGCGCACAACTCTAACTCTCGCTCGTCACTTACCTGACCGTTGCCCCCTCTATATCGTCTATTACGGCAGGTGGCGTGGGAACTTTGTAACGACGAGGTTCGTATCAAATGGTGAGTGTGCGAATCCGTGATGAACGCGGGGGTCGAGTATGTCCAGTAACGGAAATGGCTTAACAAACGGCAAGGCCAAGAAACGCCGCCGGAGAATCATCATCGCTTCCGTGGCCGCAGTGGTCCTGGTGGGCGGAGGATATGGCGTCTACGCGGCACTGCGTCCCAGCCACGACATTGATCCTTCAAAATTGGCTTCCGTGGAACGCGGCGATCTCGCTCGCGTGGTTGTGGCCACGGGAAAAATTCAGCCCAAATCCAAAGTTGAAGTGAAATCCAAAGCCAGCGGCATGGTCAAGAAGCTCTACGTCGACTATGACGACAAGGTCAAGCCGGGTCAAACTCTAGTGGAACTCGACAAAGTGCAGTTGGAAGCGGTGGTCCGGGAAGAGCAGGCCAATTATCAGGCCGCGCAAGCCGCTCTCGAATCCGCCAAAGCGCAACTTGAGAGGAACAAGGTGGACGCCGAAGGTCCGGATGTGCCGTTCCTCAAGCTCAATATGGAGCGCGCCCAGCAAATGTACACGGACAAGGTGATGTCCAAGAGCTTCGTCGAAGATGCGGAAAAGAATTATCAACTGGCTCTGAACAAGCAGGTGAGCTCGCAGCGAAACCTGATCGTATCCCAGGCAGAAATTGCCAAGGCCAATGCGCAGGTCGCGCAGGCCAAGGCCGCGCTCGATAACGCGGAAGAAGATTTGCGGAATTCCACGATTGTCAGTCCCATCGACGGCCTGGTCCTTTCCCGCGACGTTAGCGTGGGGGACGGCGTTAGCTCGATTCTGATTTTGGGCTCGCAAGCCACCTTGGTTATGACTCTCGGCGACACCAGCGAAGTTTACGTTCAGGGAAAAGTAGACGAGGCGGACATCGGCAAGGTCTATCTGGGCCAGCCCGCGCGCATTGTGGTGGAATCTTTCAAGGACAAAAAGTTTACCGGCAAGGTTACGCGCATTTCGCCCTTTGGCAAGGAAAAGGACAACGTCACCACGTTCGAAGTGCGCGTGTCCATCTCCAATCCCTCCGGCGAACTTAAAGCCAACATGACCGCGAACGCCGAAATTATTCTGGAGGAAAAGAAGAACGTGTTGATGGTGCCGGAGGCGTCGTTGATCTATGACAAGGATCGCAACGCCTCCGTGGAATTGCCCGATCCCAAAGCGGAGAACGGCCGGAAGAAAATTCCCGTGAAGCTGGGAATCTCCAACGGCGTAAAAACCGAAATCGTTTCCGGGCTGAACGAAAAACAGCAGGTTGTCCTCCAATAACGGAGCCTTATGACTTTTCGCGATCTCTTGCGCGATACCATCGCGACGCTCTGGGCGCACAAGCGGCGCACCATGCTGACCATGTTCGGCATTGCCTGGGGCATTATCTCGATCACCCTGATGGTGGCTGCCGGCGAGGGCCTTGGCCGCGGCATCCAGAAGCAACAGGAAAATTTCGGCAAAGACGTGATGATCATTTTTGCCGGCCGCACCAGCATGCAAGCGGGAGGCACCCGCTCCGGCCGCGCCGTGCACTGGATGGAAGACGACTACAAAGAAGTTGCCAAGGAATCGCCGGCTTGCAAATATGTAATGCCGGAACTGGGCAACAACGTTAAGGTTCACAGCGCATTCAATAGCGGCGACCTCGATACGGTCGGTTCTCTCCCCCCGTTCACCGAAATTCGCAGCATCACCATCGCTCAAGGGCGCTTCTACAATTACGAAGACAATGAAGAGGGCCGCCGCGTAGCTTTTCTGGGCAGCGACGCCAAAAAACAGCTGTTTGCTGACCGCGAAGCTTTGGGCCAGACGATCGAATTGAACAGCATTCCCTACACGGTGATCGGCGTGATGAAGACCAAGGACCAGAATTCCAGCTACGACGGCGTCGACATCCGCAAAATTTTCCTCCCATTCAATTCCATGAAGCGGGATTTTCCGAACAAGCCGCCGGCAGTGGAGCATTCCGTGGACCGCATCCTCGCCGCGCCCTGGTCGCTCGAAACTCATCCTGATTGCGTGCGCCAGATCCGCCACACTCTTGGACGACTGCACAACTTTGATCCTCGCGATGAGGAAGCCGCCAGCATCTGGGACACGGTGAAAAATGCTCAGGCGAACCGCATGATCTTTGTGGGCATGGAAGTTTTCATGGGTGCGGTGGGTGTGGCGACGATTTTTCTTGGTGGACTCGGGGTGATGAACGTAATGCTTGTCAGCGTTCGCGAACGCACGCGCGAGATTGGAGTGCGCAAGGCTTTGGGCGCAACCAGGGAATCCATCCTGCGGCAATTTTTCTTGGAAACCATATTCGTCGTCTTCATCAGCGGCGGCGTGGGCTTGATCATTTCCTACGGCCTGTGCGGCCTGGTCAACCTGCTGCCCAAAATCCCTTACTTCGACGGCTTGGACGCAAGCTGGAAACTCGCGGCTCTAACGATCAGCCTGCTCGGACTCATCGCGGTCCTTTCCGCGCTGTACCCCGCGAATCGCGCCGCCTCCGTCGATCCGATAGAGGCCCTACGCTTCGAGGCAGGTGGCTGATGGGAGTCATGAGTTTTTAGTTTTAAGTAATAAGTTTTAAGTTTCAAGAAAGAGAAGCCCCGACCGTGCGTTGCACTTTTATACATTCATTGGAGAAGCTTCTGGAGCAATCCGGAGAGCATTCTCTTTATTTCCAAGAGTTCGGCTTCGGCTTCGCGATAGTCGTTGGCGTCGATCATATGCAAGTCGCGCGCCAAAAGAAGATGGTATTCGAGCTCACTAGCGGATCCCATAGATATATAAAGGAATTGCCGAAGCTCCACTCTGCTCTTACGCCCACAGCCATCGGCAATGTTCGCCGGAATGGATCCAGCCGCCCGGCGGATCTGACTGGTCAGACCAAAACGCTCATCCTTGGGCAATTGTCCCGAAATTCTGTAAACGCGCAAAACGAAGTTGTGGCTGCGACGCCACACATCGAGTTTCCGAAAGTCTTGCATCGCTGTTCCCCGGCAACACTCTCTTGCAGTTACTTAAAACTTAATACTAATAACTGTGAACTGAAATCGCGGGGTTCCCATGTTAATTGAAGTCTTCAAAGAGGCGTGGGTGGCTCTGGGACGCAATCGCGTTCGCTCTCTGTTGACCATGACTGGAATTTCGTGGGGCATTGTCGCTGTTACCTTGCTCCTGAGTTATGGCGCTGGCTTCCGCAGTGTTCTGCTCTATACGTTCGAGGTATTTGGCAAAGCTGCGGTGATTTGCTGGCCCGGAACTACTAGCGAACAGGCCGGTGGCGAGCGCGCAGGCAAGGAAGTGCACTTCGAGCAGGAAGATGCCGATTGGGTTAAGGCGCAGTCACCGTTGATCAAACGCGTCACGCTAGAAACTGTGCGTTTTGAGGGAATAGCCCATGATGAGCGGCTCTCGGAGTCTGCAACTCGCGGCGTGTTCCCCGAATACGGCGAAATGCGCAACGAAGTTCCGTCCGAGGGCCGCTGGATTTCGCCTGAAGATGTGGAGGAACGCCGCCGCGTCGTGGTGCTGGGCGCGCGACTTAAGAAAAAACTCTTTAGCGGAGAACCTGCGGTCGACGAAACCGTCCGAATCAACGGCGTCCGTTTCACCGTTATCGGCACCATGGACATGAAATTCTCCGATAGTTGCTATTTCAACTGTGACGATGAGTCCGCCTTCATCCCTTACACCGCGGCCGCGGAAATCTGGGATGCGCGCTACGCCAGCGTGATGGTCTACGAGCCGGTGGCGCCGCAATTCGAAGCGCAGTCCATGCAGCAGTTCCGTACGGCCGTGGCTAACCGCCAGCATTTCTCGCCAAACGACAAGCGAGCCATCACGATGTTCGGCCGCCAGGAATTCAAGCCGATCTACGACGGCATCACCTTGGGAATCGAAGGCTTGCTCTTTATCATCGGCGCCATGACGCTGGGAATCGGCGGCGTCGGCGTGATGAATATCATGCTGGTGTCCGTGGAAGAGCGCGTGCGCGAAATCGGCCTGCGTAGAGCGCTCGGAGCGCGCAAGTGGCATATCCGCTGGCAATTCCTGATGGAAGCTCTGGTGCTTACATTGGCTGCCGGCGCAATCGGAATGCTCATTTCCTGGTGCTTGACCTCCGCGATCGGCACGCTGCCGTTCCTCGGCCCTGCCTATGAAGATGACAGCGGCAAAGTGGACATTCACCTGGCGCTTTCCACGACCACGCTTGTCTTGTCGACCCTGATCCTGATCGTCGTTGGGGTGATCAGCGGCTGGCTACCGGCCATGCAAGCCGCGAAACTCGATCCCGTCGAAGCGCTGCGCTACGAGTGAGGCGAAGCCGTCCCGACAGCTAGATTTTCCCGCGCATCCCCGCAATTTCTGCTTCTTCGCGGCCATCCTGCTATATTTGTAGGAATGCTTCGTAGCGCGGAGCAGAATTCCTGTGATCGAGAGGAACAATGAAGCAGAGCAGGCTGACAACTTTTCGCGTTCTTTCCGGCATCGCCATATTCGGAATGCTTTTCTTGGTTGCCGGAATCATCGAAGGGCACGCGGTTTTGAAGGAATCAAACCCGGCGGCGAACAGCAAGGTAAAAGGGCCGGATGTGCCCATCATGTTGAAGTACAACGTGCGCATTGACGCCAAGCTATCCAAAATCCAGTTGCTGAATCCAGACAACTCCGTCAGCGACCTGAAGATCGAAGCGCAAAGTTCGCCGGACACTGTGAACGCGACGGCCACGGGCTTGAAACCGGGGGCATACACGATACGCTGGCAAGTGCTGGCGCCGGACGGGCACATTACCCGGGGCGCGGTTCCGTTCACTGTGACAGCTTCTTAAGCGAGACGCATGGTTCAACTGCTAGGCATGTTTGGGTTTTTGGTGGTGTTGCTGCGGGCCGCGATCTTGTGTTTTCAGACCGTGGCCATCGGTGGAATTTTATTTTTAACCATCGTCACGCCTTCTGCCGAACTGCGCAGGGAAGAACTATTGCGCTCGGCCTGGAAGCTGATTCGCGGCGCCGCGCTGGCGTTGGCCGTATCGCAACTGTTTTTCGTGATCGCCAATTCGCTGGTGCTCACCTCTTCCACGGATATTCCACTGCAAGCAGTCATCAGCGCGAACTTTGTCTGGGCTGGCATCGTGGCCATGCTGGCGTCGCTGGCGCTGGTTGTGTGGCCAGCAGCGCTGAAGAAAAGTGTTCATCCCCTGGTGATGGTGCCCGCGGCGCTGATTCTGGCTTCCACGGTAATGACCAGCCATTCCGCGTCGCGCATGGACGGGCGGGTGATGCTGGTCAGCATGACTGCTCTGCATTACCTTGCGACCGCAACCTGGATCGGCGGACTGCCCTACCTCTTGCTATCGGCGAAACGCTCGATCGATGCCGAAGTCAAAAGTCAGATCATGCGCAACTTTTCGCGCCTGGCGCAGATCAGCGTAGCCGTGCTCTTCCTGGCGGGATTTGCGATGGCCTGGGTGTACGTCGGCTCATGGAATGCGATGTATGGCACCGCGTATGGCGTGATGCTGGGTGCAAAGATCGCCATGTTCCTGGTGCTGCTGCTTTTGGGCGCAGCGAATTATTTCATCGTTCGTGGAATTGAAAACGATGAAGGCACGGGCGCGCGGAGTTTGTTGCGCTTCGGCGAAGCGGAAATTGGCATTGGTCTCACGGTGATTCTCACCGCCGCCTCCATGACAGCGCAACCGCCAAGTGTGGACCTACCCGAAGACCGGGTGAGTCTCCATGAAATTGCGGAACGCTTTGGCCCGCGCATGCCGCGTTTCTCTAGCCCGCCACTGGCGCAGATTTCTGAGTCAACCGAACAGTTGACGAAACAAGCCGTCGCGTCGGGACACAAAGTGGCGGCGTCCTTCGTTCCCGGAGATTCCGGGTTCGACACCAACACTCCTGCCGATATTGCCTGGTCCGAATACAATCACAATTGGTCTGGCCTGGTGGTTTTCCTGATGGGAATTCTGGCGCTGCTTTCCCGCAGCCGCTATTTTTCGTGGGCTAAAATCTGGCCGTTGTCGTTCTTGCTGCTGGCCGTGTTTCTGTTTCTCAGGGCCGATCCTGAAAACTGGCCGCTCGGCCCGAATGGATTCTGGGAGAGCTTCGCGCAGACGGACGTGCTGCAGCATCGCCTGGCGGTGATCCTGATCGTTGTTTTCGCGGTATTTCAGTATCGCGTGGAGACCAAACGCGTACAGTCCATGGCCGCTGCGCTGGTGTTTCCCGCGGTCTGCGCGTTGGGCGGGGTCGTCCTGCTGACGCACACGCACGCGGTCACAAATATCAAAGAGGAATTACTCGCGGAATTGAGCCACACGCCGCTGGCGGTATTCGGAATCGTGGCAGGATGGTCACGCTGGCTGGAATTGCGCCTGCCGGAAGAGAATCACACGCGCAAATATTTGGCGTGGGTCTGGCCGGTGTGCTTCATCATCATTGGCTTGATTCTGATGGATTACCACGAAAGCTAAATCGAAAAGGAAACTATGGCGAAAGCGGCGCTGATCGTGGTGGACGTACAGCGAGACTTCTGCGAAGGCGGAGCATTGGCCGCTGCGGACACCCTTTCTCTGCTCGCGCCGCTGAAGCAGTGCATCGAAGCGGCACGCCGGGCAAATGCCGTCATTGTCTACACGCAAGATTGGCACCCGCAAGATCACAGCTCATTCCAGCGCAACGGCGGCCCGTGGCCGGTCCATTGCGTGGGCGGCACTTTCGGTGCTGAACTCATGCCTCCGCTCCACGGTGGCGCGGACGAAATCGTGGTGCACAAGGGTGTTCAAGCAGACGGCGCGGGCTATTCGGGCTTCGAGTTGACGGGCCTGGAAAATTGCCTGAGGAAAGTAAACGTAGATCGTGTCGCGGTCAGCGGTATTGCCACCGAATATTGCGTGCGGGCCACCGCGCTGGACGGCCTGCAATCCGGCTTTGACACTGTGGTTTTGACCAATCTGATCCGCGCGGTCCAGCCGTCGGAAACGCCAAAGGTGCTGGAAGAATTGAAGAAGGCTGGAGCGAAAATGTCCACATCAGCGGAGTGGCTGAAGAGTTTGTAGGCCCGAACGAACCCGACTAAGTCTGGCCGAGGATTGCGTCAAAATAAGCCAGCAGTTCGGGTGAGTTCCAATCCTGCGGCCCGATAATCTTGCGAACAATCACGCCCTTGCGATCGATGATGTAAGTCTCCGGCCACATCGAAGTGCCGTAATCCGTGGCGATCTTCTTGGATGGATCGAGGTACGTCGGATAATTCAGGTGCTGTTCGCGGATAAATTTTTGGTAGGCCGCGGGATCCTCGTCCACGCTGATGCCGAGAACCACGCCATTGCGCGAAGCGATGCGCTGCTGCAGAGCGATGAGGCTGGGAGTTTCTTCGACGCATGGCCCGCACCAGCTGGCCCAGAAATTCAGCACCACAACTTTATTCCGCAGGTCCGAGAGATGCGCGGGCTTGCCGTCGAGGTCCATCGAGAAATTTTCGGCTGTCTTTCCGGCGACGGACGATTCGCCCTGCCGGTAGTGGGGAAGTGTGAAGAAAGCAAGAACCGCGAAGGCAAAGCCCATGCTTCCCCACGCCATGATTTTCCGCAGGAGGGTACTCATATGTCGCTATAATAACGCAGAGTAGCCACGTCCGAAAAGCCCGAGAAAACAATCCACAGTCATGAGCGTTTCCCTCCAAAGCACGGCCCAGGTGACGGCAATCGTCCCCGCGCGAAACGAAGAAGCCGTAATTGCTGCGTGTGTGAATTCCCTCGCGGGGCAAGCAGAAATCAGCGAAATCCTGGTGATCAACGACCAGTCAACGGATTCGACAGCGGCCATCGTCGGCAATCTCGCACAGTCCATTCCCAAATTACGCCTGCTGGAAACGAAAGAACTCCCCGCCGGTTGGGTGGGGAAGAACAATGCAGTCTGGCTTGGGGCGCGCGAAGCAAGAAACGATTGGCTTTTGTTCACCGATGCGGACGCAGTACACGAGAAAGATTCGGCCGCGCGGGCCCTGGCGATTGCTTCTCAGGAAAATGCCGCGATGGTTTCTTTCTCTCCAGAGCAAGTGATGAAAACGTGGTACGAAAAATCCCTGATTCCGTATGTATATTGCCGGCTGGCGCACAAATTTTCATTCGACGAGGTGAACGATCCGGCAAAACCCGCAGCCGGGGCAAACGGCCAGTTCCTGCTGATCCGCAGAGACGTTTATCAAGCCGTTGACGGCCACGCCAGCGTCGCAGGCGACATACTGGAAGACGTAGCGCTGGCGAGACGCGTAAAAGCTGCGGGCCATCGCATCTGGTTCGGGACCGGGAAAGGAATTGTACGCGTGCGCATGTATCGTACGTTTAGCGCAATGTGGGAAGGCTGGAAGAAAAATTTGTATCCGCTTATGGGCAGCAGCTCCGAGGCTGCTGGGAAGGAATTCTTCCGAGCTCTGTTTCCGATCGTAGCCGCCTTGATAATTACTTTCGCCGTCTGGGGAATTATTGCCTCAGCCTCGTCTGCGTTAATCGTTGTATTGATCGGCACCATCGTTATTTTGGTTGGCGATGGCATGGAATTGCGACGCAACCGCTTTTCGCCCAGCCTCACGTTGCATGCAATTGCCGGCCGCCTGCTGTTCGCGGGCGTGCTATGGGCCTCGTACCGCAGCCATCGCCGGGGTAAGCTGGAATGGAAAGGCAGGGAGTATCCAGTGGGTACCCCTGGTGCATCGAAATAGAGGCAATCGGAACTGATGGTCTACCTGACTCGCAAAATTGAATTTTCCGCCTCGCACCTGTATCACAATCCGGCGCTCAGCGCGGAAGAGAACCGGCGGATTTTTGGCAAGTGCAATAATCCGCACGGCCATGGGCACAATTACATCCTGGAAGTGACGGTGGCGGGAGAACCCGATCCAGTAACCGGAATGGTGCTGGACCTGAAAGATCTGAAAGCGATTTTGGAACGCGAAATCACCGAACGCATGGATCACCGCTTCCTGAATTACGAAGTGCCGGAACTGCAGGGTCAGATTCCCACGACCGAAAATATCGTCCGCGTGATCTGGAATCTTCTGGAGCCGAGAATCACCCAGGGACACCTGCACAAAGTGCGGCTTTACGAATCGGCGGACATTTTTGCCGAGTGCTATCGCAACGGGGCGACCAACGCATGATGGATGGGCTCAAGGTCGTGTTTGGGCGCCGCTACCGGTTTGCAGCCTCGCACCGGCTGCACAGCGCGCAGCTCAGCGAAGAAGAGAATTGCCGAGTCTACGGGAAATGCAACAATCCTTACGGACACGGCCATAACTATGTGGTGGAAGTCAGCGTGTCCGGGACGGTGGACCCCGCCACAGGCATGATCGTGAACCTGACGGATCTGGACCGCTTCGTGGAAAGCGAAGTGATCGAAGCTTTCGATCATAAATCGCTGAACGAAGATGTCGAGATCTTTCGCGCGAACGTGCCAACGACAGAGAACCTTTGCGAGGAGATTTACCAGCGCCTGAAACACTTCCCGCTGGCCAAACTCGAACGCGTACGGATTGAAGAAACGTCCAACAACGCTTTCGAGTATTACGGGGAAGAAATCCAGGATCGCGTGGCAGTCCGCTAAGAGGGGAATATGCCAGTGACAAAGCCGACAGAGATACTGCTGCACGAAGCGAACGTGGAAATGCCGAGGGAGAGCATCGCCGATCTGGTGCGCAAAATGATCGTGCTTCTCGGCGAAGATCCGAACCGCGAAGGATTACGGAAGACGCCGGAACGTTTCGAGAAAGCGCTGAAGTTCCTAACCAGCGGCTACAACCAGAATCTGGAATCGGTGCTGAATGGCGCCACGTTCAGCGTGCACTACGATGAAATGGTGGTCGTGAAAGACATCGAATTCTTCAGCCTGTGCGAACACCACCTGCTGCCATTCTTCGGGAAGGCGCACGTGGCCTACCTGCCCAGTAAAAAGGTTCTCGGGCTCAGCAAAATCGCGCGGCTCGTCAACATGTTCGCGCGCCGCTTGCAGATTCAGGAGCGTATGACCAGCCAGATCGCGGACGCCATCTGCGAAAAAATCAGTCCGGAAGGCGTGGGCGTCATCATCGAAGCGCGCCACCTGTGCATGCAGATGCGTGGAGTGGAAAAGCAGCATGGCCAGGCGGTCACCAGCGCAATGCTTGGCTCTTTCCGCCACAACAAGCAGACGCGCGACGAATTTTTGTCGCTCGTTCGCGCGCAAAAAAGCTAAAGCAATCCCAAATAACAGTCCAGCCGGAAAGGTGCCTTCGTGAACAGCAGAAAGCTTGGAGCTACTGGCCCGGTAGTTTCGCAACTCGGGCTTGGCTGTATGGCCATGTCCGGAGTTTACGGTTCCCAGGATGATGCGGAGTCTGTCTGCGCGATTCAGGAAGCGATCGATCAAGGCATCAATCTCCTGGATACCGGGGATTTCTACGGCATGGGTCACAACGAAATGCTGATCGGCCGCGCGATTCACGGACGCCGCGATAAAGTTTTGCTCTCCATCAAATTCGGACCCATGCGGACGCCGAAGGGCGCCTTCATCGGATTTGATGGGAGGCCCGCCGCGGTAAAGAATTTTCTTTCCTACAGCCTGCGCCGTTTGGGCGTGGACTACATCGACATTTATCGCCCGGCGAGACTCGATGCGACGGTGCCTATCGAAGATACCATCGGCGCGATTGCGGAACTCGTGAAGGAAGGCTACGTCCGTCATATCGGTCTTTCTGAAATGTCGGCCGAAACTGTGCGACGAGCCGTTGCGATTCATCCGATTGTGGATTTGCAATTCGAGTATTCGCTGGTGTCGCGGGGAATTGAGCGCCAGATTCTGCCCGCCCTGCGCGAATTGGGAATCGGAGTCACTGCGTACGGGCTGCTCTCTCGCGGCTTATTGAGTGGATCGAAACCGGTGTCACCCGGCGATCTGCGTTCGCATTTCCCGCGCTTTGTCGGCGACAACCTTCAAAAAAACACCAAGCTGGTGGAAACTCTCAACCGCATCGCGAAAGAACACAACGTCACCGGAACGCAACTGGCCATCGCCTGGGTTCTGCATCAAGGCGCGGACATCGTGCCTCTCCTCGGATCGCGGACGCGCGAGCAACTTCGCGAAGCCATGGGAGCGTTGCTTCTGAATTTGTCGTCGGACGACTTGAGGCGAATCGCGGAAGCTATTCCAGCCGAAAGCGTCGTGGGCACGCGCTACGATGAACGGCAAATGGCCATGTTGGACAGCGAGCGCACAGCGAAAGTCACATCGTAGAGTGCCCTCAATGAACAAACGATCCCGGATATTCACCGCCATCGCCATCCTGTCTCTGATTCTATGTTTAGGCGCGGCGTCCAGCGGCGAAATCGCGCGACTGCGCACTCTGATGGGTTGGAAAACTGGGCAGACGCTTGCAGACGTCGGCGCCGGTGAAGGAGAAATTGGCATCGCGGCGGCGGCGGTGCTGGGCGAAACTGGAAAAGTTTATTTGACTGAGTTGGACGAAAAGAAACGTAAAGCGCTGGAAGAAACGGTCCAGAAGCGTGGTCTGAAGAATGTTGTAGTTGTCCAGGCCGCGGAGAAACAGACCAATTTGCCGGACAACTGTTGCGACGAAATTGTTCTCCGTCGCGTTTACCATCACTTCACCATGCCACAGGAAATGGATGCAAGCCTGCTACGGTCCTTGAAGCCGGGCGGCGAGCTTGCCGTCATCGATTTTCCCCCGCGGAAGTGGCTCACCGAAAGCGATCCGGTGCCGGGTGTTCCCGCCAATCGCGGAGGCCATGGCATACCGCAGAAGATCTTGATCGAAGAAATGAAAGCCGCCGGCTTCACCGTGGACAAAATTATGAATGATTGGCCCGCCGACGATTACTGCGTCCTCTTCCGCAAAACCAGGAACTAAAACCTCACGATCCGAGTGGGCATCGCGGCGGCGCTGGTGATTCTGGCAGCAGTGCTGGTGAACCGCAGGACGAACCAGCTTCGCCAACCAGCGTTATCTTTCCGTAAATCTTACAAATAAATAGACTTTTGCTTGCTACACGGCGATGGGTGTGGTGAACTTTCCTTTACGAATCGCCATGTTAGGGCAGAGACTGGGCCACTACCTAATTGAACAAAAGCTCGGTGAAGGTGGCATGGGCGTCGTGTACCGCGCGCGCGACGAGAAGCTGCAGCGCAATGTGGCGCTGAAATTTCTCGAAACGTTGCCCGCCGGTAACTCCGCCAGCCACGAACGCGCGCTGCAGGAAGCTCGCGCCATTTCCGCATTGAATCATCCCAATATTTGCACGGTCTATGAAGTCGGCGAAGTGGAAGGCCGGCCGTATATCGCGATGGAATATGTGGAAGGGAGACAACTCAGCTTGGAAATCCCCTCCACTGGGCTGGCTCTGGACCAGGTGGAACGCTATGGCTTTCAATTGGCTGATGCCTTGCAGCATGCGCACAGCCGCGGCGTGATTCATCGCGACCTGAAAGCCGCGAACGTGATGGTCACTCCCAGCGGCCGGCTGAAAGTCCTCGATTTTGGCATTTCGCAGCGGTTTGAGCCCGGGCGCATGAGCGATGGAACCACGGTGCTGGATCAGTCGTGGGATTCGCAACACACCTTCACCGGAACATTGCCCTACATCGCGCCGGAAATTCTAAAAGGCGAAGAAGCCGATGTGCGCAGCGACATCTGGTCGCTTGGCGTGCTGCTGTACGAAATGGCGGCGGGGCAACGGCCGTTCCGCGGCAACACTGCGTTTGAACTAAGTGCGGCGATTTTGAGGGAACGCGCGCCGGAGATTTCCCCGCCCCTGCCTCCGGTGCTGAACAGTGTCATCGAGAAGTCTCTAGACAAGGATCCGGGGCAAAGGTACCAGAGCGCGGGAGAAGTGCGCGCGGCCCTGGAAGCGGCCAGCACCGCTTCGCGCACTCATAGTTTCGCGACCGCGCGAATGAAGGCGATGGAGCCGCCTCGGGTTCTTTCCGCCAGGAACATCCTGGTGTTCTGCGTGCTGGCCGCGTTGACGGGCGGAGTTTTGTATTGGCTGAACGGCCGGACCATTCAGAAGAAACCGGGCTTGCCTCTGCCGGGCGCTATTCAATCCATTGCCGTGCTGCCGCTGGAAAATCTCTCTGGCGACCCTTCGCAGGATTATTTTGCGGATGGAATGACCGATGCTCTCATCACGGAGCTTTCGCAAATCCGCAAGTTGCGTGTGATTTCCCGAACGTCGGTGATGCAGTACCGGCACACGCAGAAATCGTTGGACCAGATCGCGCAGGAATTGAACGTGGATGCCATTGTCGAAGGATCGGTGGTGCGCGCCGGAGACCGCGTGCGGATCTCCGCGAAACTTTTCCAGACGAACATCGAAGGAGCTTTGTGGGCCGGAAATTTCGAGCGCGATTTCACGGACGTGCTCGCGCTGCAGAGCGATGTGGCCACCGCGATTGCCCGCGGCATTCAGGTGGAACTGTCCGCCACTGAGCAAAGCCAGTTGGCGCGCAGCCGGAGCGTGGTGCCGGAAGCGTATGAAGCGTATCTAAGAGGGAAGTATGAATTCGAAAAACGCACGCCCGAAGGATTCCAGGACGCCGCAAGCTATTTTCAAAAGGCGATCGACAAGGATGCAACATTTGCCGCGGCCTATGCGGGATTGGCGGACACATACATTCTGATGCTGACGAATCGTTCGATACCGGATCAAACGCTGATTCCCAAGGCGAAAAAGGCAGCGGAACAAGCATTGCAACTGGATGACCGGCTGGCGCAGGCACACACGTCGCTTGCGGCCGTTCGTTTTTGGCTTCTCGAAGGCGGCGATATTGAACCGGAATTCCAAAGAGCGATTGCTCTCGATCCCAGCTACGCGCAGGGAATTCACTGGTACGCGTTGTATCTGGCGGCCATCGGACGGCGGGAGGAATCCATCCGGGAAATCAAGCTGGCGCGTGAGATCGATCCAAAGTCCCTGATCATCAACGCCAATCTGGGCTTCATCGAATACCTGGCGGGCGAGGACAATCGCGCAGAAGAGGCGGAAAAGACCACCATTCAGATGGATCCCAGCTTCGTGCCCGCGCATATCTATCTCGGCCAGATTCATGTGGAACAAAAGCGATATAAGGAAGCGATCGACGAATTTCACACCGCGATGGCGCTTTCCCCCGGCGATCCTGAACCGCAGGTGTACCTCGCCTATGCCTATGCCATCTCCGGGAAAAAGAGCGAAGCGCAAGAAATTTTAGAGGAATTGCAAACGGCACAAAGGAAAAGCGGCGTCTCCGCTTACGATTTCGCGGTTGTGTACGCGGGCTTTCACGACACCGACAAAACGTTGGAATGGCTGGAAAAGGCGTATATCGAACGCAGTGGCAAAATGGCGAATCTGGGTGTGCACCCGCAATTTGCGTTTCTGCGCAAGGAACCTCGGTTCCAGAACCTGGTCGACAAAATGTGGGGCGTAAAGTTGATCGGCAATCCCACGCCGTAATACGGAACGGATAAGTTATCGCGAGTCCGCGGGCGATCTTTTCTTGACGGTAACGAAGGGCTGACATAGACTGCGCACGCCCGGCGGTCTCCGGCAAGACGCGCAGTCGGAATCTTCGCGTTCGAGGCAAGAGCGCCGCACAGGAGGAAAGCACATGCCGAAGAAAGTCACTATCTCGCTCCATGGAATCGTCAACCAGATTGATGCGGCGACTAAAAAGCTAACGAAAGCCAAGACGGATGCGGTTACGGCCGTAGAAAAACAGCAGTTGGGAGTTAAGATTCAGAATCTGAAAAAAATCAAGTCAGAGGTAATCCTGAATTGTCCCAAAGGCAAGCCTTCGTATGGAATTAAAGCGCTTGTGAAATAGCCAACTGGGAATACGCTATCCCTTCCGCATTAAAGAAAAGGCCCGCCGCACGAACGAAGAATTTCTTGCGCGCCAAGCCAGGACGCGGTCCGGCGAAGTACCGCCGCAGCATGCCACTGGTGCTGTACTGGAAAGATGGCGCGCTAGTCTTTGAGAATTACGCGCTGCGCACGCGGATCAGCGCGGAGCCTCTGGTTTGCTCTATTCTCGATTATTGCGGCGAGTGGCGGTCGTTTCGCAAGATCAATTCCCACCTTGGCGATTATGAGGAAAGATCTGTTCGCAGGATTCTCCACAGGCTTTGCGAACATGGCGTGCTGGAGCGCTCGGACCAGCAGCGCGATCCGCGTGTTGCGGCCATGGAAAGTTGGGCCGCGTGGAATCCGGCGGCGGGATTTTTCCATTTTTCCACTAAGGACACGAAGTTTGCGGATGATCAGCTTGGCGCTTTCGAGGAGCTGAAGCGGCGTGCCAGGCATGATCCGATGCCGCGCCCGTTAAAGAGCTACCCCAAGGGGCCGCGTAAGAAACTTCCCCGCGAACCGATCGCAGGCGAATTCCCGGAAATTCTGAGGAGCCGGCGCACCTGGAGAAAATTCGGCCGCACGCCCGTGACCCTGGGCATTTTGGCGCAGACGTTGGAACTTACCTTTGGCATTCAGCAATGGATCGATGTGCCAGGCTTGGGAAAAGCCGCGATAAAAACGTCGCCCTCGGGCGGAAGCTTGCATCCCATCGAGGCCTACGTTCTGGCGCGGCGCGTGAAGGGTCTGAAAAAGGGAATTTATCATTACAACGCGGCGCGTCACGAACTGGAGTGGCTGCGCGAAGGGATGACAACGCGCTTGCTGGAAAAGAATCTGGCGGGGCAGTGGTGGTTTGCGCGTGGCGCATTTCTGGTAATCATGACTGCGGTCTTCCCGCGCACGCAATGGAAGTATGACTTCCCGCGTACGTACCGGGTGGTGTTGGCCGAAGCCGGCCACCTCTGTCAAACCTTTTGCCTGATGGCAACCTGGCTGGGAATAGCGCCGTTCTGCACCATGGCGTTGCAAGATTCAAAGTGGGAAGAGTGGCTAGGGATCGACGGAGTGAGCGAATCGATCCTGTACGTGGCGGGCGCTGGCACGAGGCCAAGCGCAAGCGAAATGAAAGACGCAAACATATTGACGAGCGGGAAGGGGGCGACAGCAATTTGAGCCGGTTTGGTCGGATCCTTCGGACCGGCTAAAAAATGCGATTTTTCGTAGGTTGCTAATTCTGAAGCGGTTACGGGATTTGAAGCCTGCAAGTGCGGATTCCACGGGGTTTGTAAGTCGTTTATTTTGATATTGTTGCGTAAGTGCGCATTCTAAAGGACTTATTGGGGCGATTTTTGCAAGTGCGCAATTTGAATGACTTAGTGACACTGACTAAGCTCCCGAAGGCAGTTCTAAAATGGAAACGCCCGCAAGATGGCTGCGGGCGCGAGTCTTCACGGCCAAAGTATACGATATAGGTAACTAGTTGTCAAGTTAATTTGTCGGCGAGGTTTTATTTCTTCGGTCTCAGCCAGGAAACGGCCCGCCTCGGAAGAGCCTGTATGAAAACTGAAAAAGACTGCCCTCAGCGGCTAAAGCCACGCTGGCTTTGCGGCAGTTACGGCACGGCTGAAGCCATGCCCTGACGAAAAACACGAGTCTTCACACAGACTCTCGGAAGACGGGTCCTGCGTATTCAACGAGGAGACTCCTCACTCGGAGGAGTCCTTCGGAGTGGTCGTGGGTAAAGTGTGCGTTACGGGTTGTTACTTCTTGGCGATAGCTACCGAAGCGCGGGTGGTTTCCCAATCCATATTCAAGGTGCCGCCATTCCCGGCCTTTTCGAATGAAATCGTGAAATTTTCGACCGGGGAGGGAAGCGCGGAGACTTTCATGTCGATCCGGGCAAGGTCGTTGGACGGCCCGGCATAATTGGTTCCCCATTCGCCGGTTTTCTTGCTGATGATCAGAGTCCACTTGTCCGGGTTGGGAATGGTGAAGATGGTGTAATTCCCGGCGGGAACAGGTGTGCCGCCAACGGTGATATCAGCGGTAGTGACAAACGTGGTGGCTTCATTCGCGCCCGTACGCCACACTTGTCCATACGGCGCGAGGTCCTTGCCAAATTTGCGGCCCTTCAGCCGCGGGCTGGAGTAATCAATGGTGACCGATTTGCCGCCGCCGAGGTCCAGAGAAGCGCTAGCGGGTGGGCTGGGACGATTCGCTTTATCTTGCCGGGCATGAGAGACGAACACAAACAGGGCCAGAGCGAGACATAACACCGAAACTAACGCGATTACTTTGCGCATGAATTTCTCCTGTGGATGGCCGGAGCTCGACGGGCGAGAGCGTGCCGGTAAGTCTGAGGGCTTACCGCTAGCATTGAACAAGATTTGGGGCCGCGTTGCAAGGAGTTGCCGCAAAATCAGCGCGGGCGACCGGCCCATGCGAACTCCAACCCGTGTTTACTGGCCTTTACACTTTAAACAAAACTGTGCTACTTTTAATGAGTCGAAGAAAAGAGGAAAATTCAAGGGACGACGGTGGGGGGCACTTGAGCGACGCCAAAGTTATGTTGATCGAACAATTCCGCACACACGTGAAAGATACGGGATCGCCCGAAGTGCAAATAGCACTGTTGAGCGAGCGCATCAACTACTTGACGACGCACCTCAAGTCGCACGTAAAAGACCATGCATCGCGCCGGGGCCTGATCATGATGGTAAACAAGCGGCGGCGCTTGCTGGATTATCTCAACCGGCGAGACCCGGATCGGTATCACCAGATTGTTGAACGCCTTAGCCTGCGCAAGTAAGAATCGCGAGGCGGTACGCGATACAACTTGCAACTTCACGAACGCACAAATTCCCATTGGAGTCTGTACGCCAGCCAGCGGTTGGTTGGACGTGAACAAGCCCAGTCTGTGACGGCAGATTGCACGGCGTTTGTATTGGTGTAGATGCTCGTGGAGCAGTCCCCTCCCCGGCAAATCTTCCTTTTTTCTTTGAATGACACCTTGAACGGACTCCTCATGAGCAGGAGCCAAAGGAAGAAAACATGTCTGAGAATAATCATATCCCTGCGCCTCACCAGGTATCCATCGAAGTGGGAGGGCGCGCCCTTGTCCTGGAGACAGGAAAGATCGCCAAGCAAGCAAATGGAGCCGTCACCGCGCGTTATGGTGACACCGTGGTTTTGGTAACTGCCTGCATCGCCCCCAAAGCAAGTGACCGCGACTTTTTGCCCCTGACCGTGGACTACCGCGAAAACACGTATTCCGCCGGAAAGATTCCCGGAGGCTTCTTCAAGAGAGAAGGAAGACCGACGGAGAAGGAAATTCTGGTATCCCGGCAGATTGACCGGCCGATGCGGCCGCTGTTTCCCGAATCGCTGAGGAACGAAACACAGATTATTGCCCTGGTGCTGTCCGCAGACAGCGCGAACGACCCGGATGTCATTGCAATGACCGCAGCTTCCGCGGCGGCCTACTGTTCCGACCTGCCATTCACGGATCCCATCGCCGCGGTTCGCGTGGGTTTAGTGGATGGAAATCTGGTGGCCAATCCGACTGTGGCCGAACAGAAGACCAGCAAACTGAATATTGTCGTTGCCGCAACGGAAAAAGGCATCGTGATGGTGGAATCCGGGGCCTTCGAAGTTTCCGAGGAAAAAGTTGCGGAAGCCCTGGAATTTGGCCACGAACAGATCAAGAAGATCGTTGCGGGCATCAAGCAGCTGCACGGACAAATCAAGCCGACCAAGATCGTGATCGAGCCATTCCCGTTTGACCAGGCCATCTACGACGGCCTCAAGACAAAATATGGCGCGCGCCTGAAGGATGCATTGAACACCGAGAAGCATCCGAAAAAGGAAAGCTATCACCTGGTGGATGCGTTGCAGGACGAAATCCTGAAGACCATTCCCGAAGACGACGAAGACAAAATCAAATTGACGAAGCGAGCCCTGGAACGCCTGCGCGAAGATATCTTCCGGGAGGAAGTGTTGAAGGCCAAGCGGCGTCCGGATGGCCGCGCGTTTGACCAGGTTCGCCAGATTACTTGCGAAGCAGGGCTGCTGCCACGCGTGCACGGTTCGGCGCTGTTCACCCGCGGTGAAACACAGGCGCTGGCAACGTTGACGCTGGGCACCAAGGAAGACATGCAGCGGCTGGATCTGCTATTCGAACAAGACCAGTTCAAACGCTTCATGCTGCACTACAATTTTCCGCCCTTCAGCGTTGGAGAGGTAAAGCCACTGCGTGGAGCGGGCCGGCGTGAAATCGGACACGGTGCGCTGGCAGAACGCGCGCTGGCTAACCTGCTTCCGCCTGAAGTTGAGTTTCCTTACGCCATGCGTGTGGTCAGCGACATTCTGGAGTCCAACGGCTCCTCTTCCATGGCCACAGTGTGCGGCGGTTCGCTTGCGTTGATGGATGCGGGCGTGCCCATGAAGGCGCCGTGCGCGGGCATCGCCATGGGCCTGGTGGTAAGCGACGACGGCAAGTACTCGATCCTAACGGACATTGCCGGTGCCGAAGATCACTACGGCGACATGGACTTCAAGGTCGCCGGAACCCGCGAGGGCATCACGGCACTGCAAATGGACATCAAGGTGACCAGCATCAGCATTGCCATGATGCGGGAAGCTCTGGCGCAGGCCAAGAAGGCCCGGCTGGAAATTCTGGACATCATGGAAAAGACGCTGAGCGCGCATCGCGAGACTATTTCGGCGTACGCTCCGCGGCTCTACAAGCTGAGCATCCCGACGGACAAGATCCGCGACCTGATCGGTCCGGGCGGCAAGAAGATCAAGTCCATCATCGAGCAGACTGGCGTGAAGATTGACGTGCTGGAAGACGGCACCGTACACATCTTCTCCACCAGCGGCGCGGGCGGCGACCAGGCATTGCAGATGGTTCGCGACGTCACCGCGAGCGCGGAAGTGGGCAAGACCTATCTCGGCAAAGTTGTGCGGCTGGCGGAATTTGGCGCCTTTGTGGAATTGTTCCCGGGCACCGACGGCTTGCTGCACATCAGCGAAATTTCCGAGCACCGCATCCGCGACGTGCGCGACGAACTGAAACTTGGCGACCAGGTGTTGGTGAAGGTCCTGGCGATCGAAGGCAACAAAATCCGGCTTTCGCGCAAGGCGCTCATCAAGGAAGCCCGCGAAAAGCAGGCGCTGAAGAGCCAGGGCGGCGCGCCGGGCGCTCCCGCTCCGGCTACAACGGCAACCACCAGCGAAGGCAGCTAGTCTTCGAAAAATCTGAAAAGAGAGGCCCCTGATCCTGGGGGCCTTTTCTTTTGTTTGCCGTGGAAAGAAGAATTCGAAAACTCAGATGGAGAGGGTCTTCAACAATGGTAAAGCGCCTTTTGGTTGTTATCGGAATAGTCTGCATTAGCTTGATGCCCGCTGCTGCACAGGCGCAGAAGCAACGGGTGATTATTGATACGGACCCTGGAACCGACGATGCCTTGGCCATTTTGCTGGCGCTGAATTCGCCGGAACTGCAGGTGGAAGCGCTCACGGTGGTGCCGGGAAACGTGGTTGCTAAACAAGGGCTGGAGAATGCCCTGAAGCTCGTCAGCCTGGCGGGACGCTGCGATATTCCCGTGGCTGGAGGCGCGCACCAGCCGCTGATGCAGAAGACCTACACGGCTTTGTACTGGCACGGCAAGAATGGACTGGCGGATATTGAGCTGCCGGCGCCGAAGTGCAAGGCCGACCCGCGTTTCGGTCCCGACCTGATTATCGAGTTGGTGCACAAATACCCGCACGAAATCACGCTGATTCCCGTTGGCCCGCTGACCAACATAGCGCTGGCGGTTTCGAAGGATCCTTCCATCGTTGGGCTGGTGAAAAACATCGTGATTATGGGCGGTTCACTGAATGGCGGAAACGTGAACGGCGCGGCCGAAGCGAATATTTTTGGCGATCCAGAAGCCGCGCAGATCGTGTTCAATGCCGGTTGGATGGTGACCATGGTCGGCTCCGACGTAGGCGAGCGCACCTTGATTGAACGCAAGCATCTGGCGCAATTGGAAGCGGGCCACGGCCCCGAAAACGATGTGGCTTCGAAAATCGTGAGATTTTACATCGAGCGATCAGAGAAAAATGGTTGGGACGGCGCGGCGATGTACGATCCTTTGGCCGTGGGAGTGGTGATCGATCCGACGCTGGTCAAAACCAAGGATATGCACGTGGACGTTGAGACCAGGGGAGAATATACGCGCGGCGAAACCGTTGCGAACCGCATGGGTTCATACGAAAACAACGTGCTGCATGGCGATCACTACGAAATTGACGGCGTCGTGCCGGTGCAGAATAACGCGCGTGTGTGTTTAAGCTCGGATGCGGAGCGCTTCATCCAACTGTTCATCAGCCGGGTGAAGAGTAAGTAGCAGTTAAGCGTGGGCGCAGTGGACGGCGTCGAGCGCGCCCCAAAGCGCGTCCAGCGCCTCGTTCGTGGTGGCCAGGATTTCCTCTTCATCGCCGTGAGCGTGCTCTTCCAACCAGCCGCGCCACGCTTCGCGATGCGCCTTGTCCGCCTGTTCGTGCACGGTGAAGTACGCCAAACCCTTGGGCGATTGCACGCCGTAGAATTTCTGCAAGCCTTCAATCTTCGTCGTCGAAATTTCCGGCACTTGCGCTTCGTAGGCGTAGAGCGCCGCAACCGCTTCGGCCACCGGACGATCGCCCACAATCTCCCGGAACGTTTCCACCACAGCCTGCGTACCGGGAAGCGCGGGGCAGCACGTGATATCTTCCTCATTTACGCCAAGGGTGGCGGCGAAATCGCGCCACAGTTTGGGATGCGGGCGCTGCGGGTTCTCTTCCTCCGCCAGATTTTCCAGAACGATGTCGCGGATCGGCCCTTCGGAGCGGGCGGCAAGGACGCGAAGATGTTTCGGGAAGGCTTCCACGTGGCGATAATACTGCGCGGCATAAAGCTGCAGATCCTGGCGGCTCAGCTTGCCCATCTGCCAATCCTGGTAGAACGGATGCTTCAGCAGGCTTTTTTCGGCGATGGCGGCGTCAATCTTTTCGAGAAGTTGGGCGTTTCGCATTTCATCCCTCCCGTGGTCAGTGCGCGGCTCGGCGCTGACCATCCGCTGGTCCGCTTCCGGCGCAACTGCGGGATTCTATCAGAGTTTGCGAAATTTTGCCGTGTTACGTGTCGCGTAATGGCCATCGCTAGCGCGCGTATTGATTCGACAGGACTTTTCCGGGTGTTACTGCCCTGAACCATGCAGGCGTTCGACGTCTGCGCCCACGGCGGAGAGCTTTTCAACGATGCGTTCATAGCCGCGATCGATGTGATAGACGCGGTCGATCAGCGTTTCGCCGGAAGCGACGAGGGCGGCCAGCACCAGGCCGGCGCTGGCACGCAGATCGGAGGCTTGCACGATCGTGCCGGATAGGGACGCGGGGCCGCGAACGACGGCGCGGCGTCCATCAATCGTGATGTGCGCGCCCATGCGAGCCATTTCGCTGGCGTGAAGAAATCTGTTCTCGAAGATGGTTTCGGTGATCACGGAAGTGCCTTCGGCCTGCGTTGCCAGGGCCATATATTGTGCCTGCATGTCTGTGGCGAAGCCGGGATATTCCTCGGTGATGACGTCGGCGGCAATGAGCTTGTGTCCATCATGCACACGCAGCGTCGAAGCGTCTGGAATTTCCACATGCACGCCGGTGGATTCCAGCTTTGCGATCACCGCGCCAAGATGAGCGGGGTTGCAATTGGCGATGGTGAGATGGCCGTTCGTGATGGCTCCGGCGATTAGAAAAGTTCCGGCTTCGATGCGATCGGGAATCACGGAATGGGAGGCGCCATGAAGCTTTTCAACGCCGCGAATTTTCAGAGTGCTGGTGTCGTCGCCCTCAATGTGGGCTCCCATTTTGCGCAGCAGGTGGATCAGGTCCGTAATTTCCGGCTCACAGGCACAGTTTTCCAGCGTTGTTACGCCATCGGCCAGCGCCGCGGCCATCAAAATATTTTCCGTGCCGGTGACGGTGATTTTTTCGAACACGATGTGCGCGCCGGTCAGGCGGCCGCCGTGCGGTACCCGCGCCTGAATGTAGCCGTGCTCGGTGGCAATGACCGCGCCCATTTTCTCGAGCGCCGCCAGATGCAAATCTACGGGGCGCGCGCCGATCGCGCAACCTCCGGGCAAAGAAACATGCGCCACGCCAGAGCGCGCGATGGCCGGGCCTAGCGTCAGGATCGACGCGCGCATCGTCTTCACCAGGTCGTAGGGGGCAACCGCATCGTTGAGCGATTCGGACTGGATGGTGTACGTGCTCGCGGGAATTTCCGCGGTGGAAACTTTCGCTGACATGAACGCCAGCAACTTCGCCATGGTCACGATGTCCCGCACGATCGGAATGTTGTGCAGCGTGACTGGCTCGGCAGTGAGAAGGGCCGCCGCCATCAAAGGCAGCGCGGAATTCTTGGCGCCGGCAATGTGCACCGTGCCGTGAAGAGGTTTGCCGCCGCGAATGCGAAATTTGTCCATTTGAGTTGCTAGTTCACTCGCGCAGAGCTCGACGCAGATCCCCATCGGCGGCTTCCAGTTCCTTCAGGGCCCGTTCAGCGGAAATGCGGCGTTTCAGGATGATCAGCGCGACGCGCAAATTGTGTTTGCTTTGACGCAAAGCGTGTTCCACGTCAGACACATTTTTGCCCGTTGCCTCTATCAAGATTCGCTTGGCGCGGTCCCGAAGCTTACGATTTGTCTTGGTGAGGTCGATCATCAGATTCTCGTAGGCGTGACCGAGCCGCACCATCGTAGCCGTGGAGAGCATGTTCAGGACCATTTTCTGCGCGGTTCCAGCTTTGAGGCGCGTGGAACCAGTAAGAACTTCGGGACCTACATCGGGCGTAATGGCGATGTGCGCGGCTTTGGCGAGGGGTGATTTACGATTCGCGGTCACGGCGATAGTCAACGCTCCGCAGCGCTTTGCATATGCAATCGCTGCCAGAACGTACGGCGTGGTGCCACTGGCCGCAAGCCCCACTAATGAATCGGTTTTCTTCAGGCCCATTTTTTTTAGTTCGCGGCGCGCGTTCGCTTTGCTGTCCTCCGCGCCTTCCACGGGATGGGTGATCGCTCTGCTTCCGCCGGCAATCAGAGCGCGCACCAGTTCGGGCGAGACGCCGAACGTGGGAGGACATTCGGATGCATCCAGAACGCCCAGCCGGCCGCTGGTTCCTGCGCCCACATAAAGCAAGCGCCCACCGTTCTGCATGCGCGAGACGATGCCATCCACGGCGCGAGCGATTGCGGGAATTTCGCGCGCGACGGCCGGCGCCACCTTGTGGTCTTCGCGGCTCATCAGCAGCACGATTTCCTTTGAGGACATGTGATCGAGATTTTTGGAAGCCTGGTTACGTTGTTCCGTGCGGCGCTGTTCTTTGCGCAATTGTTTTTTAGGTTGGGCATGCTTGTTCGAAAAGGGCATTTTCAAATTATAGCTGTGCCGCGAGGCCGTTAGGAAATAACGGCGAATAGAGCAACTCTGCCGGAAGGAAATTCTGGCCGGGGAAATAGCTGTGGTAGAACTGAATCAGGCTCCGTCTCACATAAAATGTAAGAAAGCGCGGAACATTCATGGACGTGCTCGAAAAACTGTTTGAAGAATATTTCCACCAGCCGGTGGAGCGCATCCAGGCTCTGCAAGGGGCGCTCAGCGCTTCGGGCCGCAAGATCTTGCGCCTTTCCGCGGGCAAAACCAGCGCGGTGGGCATTCTCTACGGCGTGCGCGAAGAAAATGTCGCGTTTCTATCGTTTTCGCGGCATTTCCGAAAGCACGGATTGCCCGTGCCGGAAATTTACGCTGAAGATTTGCGCCAGGGCGCGTATCTCGAGGAGGACCTGGGCGACACGACGCTGTTCGATCTGTTGTCCGATAACCGCTCCGGGGAAGCCATTGCTCCAGAAGTGAGCGAGGCGTACCGGAAAGCCGTGGCCGTGCTGCCGCGGTTTCAGGTGGAGGCCGCGCGCGATCTGGATTACAGCGTGTGCTACCCGCGCGCAAGCTTCGATCGCCAGTCGATCGCCTGGGATTTAAACTATTTCAAATATTATTTTCTGCGGCTTGCGGCCATTCCGTTCAGCGAACAGGCGTTGGAAGACGATTTTGGGCGCTTGACGGATTTTCTGCTTACCGCGCCCAGCGATTATTTTCTTTATCGCGATTTTCAGTCCCGCAACATTATGCTGCGCGATGGCAAGCCCTGGTTCGTCGATTATCAAGGCGGCCGCAAAGGCGCGCTGCAATATGACATTGCTTCGCTGCTGTATGACGCCAAGGCCGATTTGCCTCCAGCGCTTCGCCAGCAGCTCCTTGAAGATTATCTGGATTCGCTAGAAACCTTCATCGACTTGGACCGGGAAGAATTTCAACGCTACTACTACGCGTATGTCTACGTGCGAATTCTGCAAGCTCTGGGCGCCTACGGGTTTCGAGGCTTCTACGAACGCAAAGCCCATTTCCTGCAAAGCGTGCCGTACGCGCTGAAGAACTTGCGCTGGCTGCTGCATAACGCGAAACTGCCGATTGAATTGCCTACGCTGACCGACGCGTTCCAGAGCATGCTGGCGTCGGAAAAATTGCTCGGGCTGGCCGCGGAAGCGCAAAGCCTTGTCGTACGCGTTTATAGCTTTTCCTTTCACCGCGGGCTGCCCAAGGACGAAAGCGGCAACGGCGGTGGATTTGTTTTTGACGGGCGGAGCTTGCCGAATCCCGGGCGCGAGGAGCGCTTTAAGGCGCTGACCGGGAAAGACGCGCCGGTGATTGAATATCTGAACCAGCAAGAGAGCGTGCATCAATTTCTGGCCAGCGTTTTGTCGTTGGTGGACGCAAGTATCAGTAATTATCAACAGCGCGGATTTAAAAGCTTGATGGTGTCGTTTGGCTGCACCGGCGGGCAGCACCGCTCGGTGTACCTGGCCGAGCAATTGGCGAAACGGCTGCGCGGAAGAAACGAAGTGGAAGTAGAGTTGCGCCACTTGGGGCTGGAGCAACTCGGCCAATGAAGGCCATGGTGCTGGCGGCCGGACTGGGCACGCGCCTGCGCCCGTTGACCGATCACAAACCGAAAGCACTGGTGGAAATCGGCGGCCGGACGCTGCTGGAGATTACTCTTACGCGGCTGAAATCATCCGGTATCGAAGAAGTGATCGTAAATGTGCATCACTTTGCCGGCGCGATTCTGGATTTTCTGAAAGCGAAGAACAATTTTGGAATGAGGATCGAAATTTCCAAGGAAGACGTGTTGCTCGATACTGGGGGCGGATTAAAAAAGGCCGGCTGGTTCTTCCTGGAAGACAAAGAGCCGTTTTTGCTGCACAACGTGGATGTGGTCAGCACCATCGATTTTGGCGAAATGCTGAAGCGGCACAAGGAGAACAACGCCCTGTGCACGCTGGCCGTGCAGGAACGGGAAACATCGCGCTATCTGCTGTTCGACGAACAAGAGCAACTGTGCGGCCGGCGAATCGTGCGCGAAAAGAGAGAGGAATTGGTGCGCGCCGTCGAAAAACCGGAGGCATGGGCATTCACGGGGATTCACATGATCAGTCCTCAGCTGCTGGGAATGATGAAAGAGAACGGCGTGTTTTCCATCATCGACCTGTATTTGCGCCTGGCCGGCCAGGAAGAAAAAATTCAAAGCTTTCGCGCAGATAAATATTACTGGCGGGACCTGGGCAAACTCGACCAGGTCCAACAAGCGGAGGAAGATTACAGGCAAAAGCGGTTCTTGTAGGGCGGCCTACGGAGCCGGCCGTTCCGCGACAACCTCAAAAATTAATGACTTGCCTCTCCGCTGAAGCCGAGCGCCTTCATGACCGCATCATGGAACGCCGGGCGCACCTGCGCGATCTTCATGTTCTCGCGTGTAGGATTAACGCGATTCGTCAGCAGCACAACGAATACTTGCCGGTCCGGATCGATCCACAGAGACGTGCCCGTGAAACCGGTGTGTCCGAAACTGTGCGCGGAAAAATAGTGGCCGGCGAATCCGTTTTCAGAGTGAGCCACCCACCCAATCGTTCGCGTGTTTTTCGCCAGCGCTTGCGGCAAAATAAATCCCTCGATGGTCGAGCGTTTGACGATGCGATTGTGCGCGTACACGCCGCCGTTCAGATACATCTGGCAAAAGGCCGCCAGGTCCGGCGAAGTGCTGAAGACTCCCGCGTGTCCGGAAACGCCGCCAATCGCATACGCATTTTCGTCATGCACCTCGCCCTGAATCAGCCTGTGGCGAAAACGATCGTCAATCTCCGTGGGCGCAATTTCCGGCCAAAGCTTTTTCGGCGGGTTGTACATTGAATCCTTCATGCCCAGCGGCCCGAAGATATATTCGTTGGCCAGCTGATCGAGGGACTTGCCGGTCAGGCGCTGGATAATTTCCGCCATCAGGATAATGCCGAGATCGGAATAAATCACCTTCGTGCCCGGCTCATACTCCAACGGTTCCACAAAAATCCTGCTGAGCGTATCCTGCTTGCCCGTTGACGTGCGCCAATATTCCTTGAATGGGGGCAAGCCCGAAGTGTGCGTCATCAGATTCATCACTGTGACTCTGTGCCG
This sequence comes from Candidatus Acidiferrales bacterium, assembly GCA_963709705.1. GTDB lineage: Bacteria > Acidobacteriota > Terriglobia > Acidiferrales > UBA7541 > Acidiferrum. Next base: position 581,284 of record CAVPXU010000005.1, on the reverse strand, counting down.
CCATTCCGGTTGCGGACCGCTTGCCCATTCCGGAAGGTAGCGTTCGACGGGAGCATTCAGGTCGAGCGGCGAAGCGAAATCGCCTTCGACCAGCTTTTCCACCAGCGTGGTAGTGACCACCACTTTGGTGAGGGATGCGAGATCGTACATGGTGTCCAGCTTCACTGCGGGCGAATCCTTGTCGTAGCTCAGCTTGCCGAACGCGTGATAGGAAACTTTGCCGCGATATCCGATGGCCACGGTGGCGCCCGGAAAAGCCTTGTCCGCGATAGCGTTTTCGATCACGGTAAACGCGGGTTGCAATTGCGCTTCACCACGCACATCCATGGGCTGCAGCTTCATGGGATCGGCGGGCAGCTCGATGCCAAAGCCGGCCTTCAGATCGACGCCGGGAATGGTGACGGGCAAGTGGCCGCGAACCGGAATTTCGCCGAACAGCGCGCGCGCCATCGCGGTCTGCGCCACATCGCTGATGCCAAATGCAGCGAGCCACGTCTGCGCCTGCGGAAAACGCTCGATGAGATAAGGACTGCCGAAGCCGAGCGTCACCACGGGCCTGCCGGATTTATAAATTTGATCGACAAGCGGGACCTGATCGGCGGGAATATCGATATCGCCCTTGCGATCGCTTACCCGCACAAACAGCGCAAGAACTACGACGTCGTAGGAATCGGGGGGCGGCAACTTCAATGTGTCCGCATGCACAAATTTTGTATCCGCGCGCAGGGAGACAAGCGAATCAAACCGCGTTCGGAGTTGAGCCTCAAGATCTTCTCCCGGATACGGCTCCGGGTCGGAATACAGGCTCACAAGCAAACCGCGCGTAGGCTTCGTTCCATCGAGAGGAAGAAGGTGATGCTGGTCGCGCAAAAGAGTTACGCCGCGATCCGAAATTTCCTGAGCGGTTTCCTGCCATGCGGTCTTGCCGAACTTCTCATTCAACGCAGCAACGTCGACAAAGCGATCTTTATTCAGCCCGAGCCGCGCCTTCGCTTGCAGAATGCGCCGAAGAGAAGCATCCAGCCGCTCTTGCGGGATGCGTCCGGATTTCACAGCGGCTAGCACAGCTTGGTACGCGGCGTCCGGCACCGGCGGCATCAGCAGCGCATCGGAGCCGGCGAGGAACGCGCGCACTGCGGCTTCGCCCGGGGCATAGCGTACCGTGATTCCGCCCATATCCAGCGCATCGGTGATCACCAGGCCCTGAAAGCCAAGCTGTTTGCGCAGCAGGTCTGTCAAAATGTTGGAAGAAAGCGTCGCCGGCGTGTTGGGATCAGGTTCGAACGCGGGGACATTCAGATGCCCGGTCATGATGCTGCCAACTCCCGCGGCAATCGCGGCGCGAAAGGGAACCAGTTCCAGATGCTCCAGACGTTCGCGGTCGGCTTTGATCGTGGGCAGATCAATGTGCGAGTCGGTGGCGGTGTCGCCATGGCCGGGAAAATGTTTTGCCGTGGCCAGTGCGCCGTTTTCTTCCACGCCGCGAATGAACTCGCTCGCAAACTCGGCAACGCTCGCGGGATCTTCCCCAAACGAGCGCGTATTGATGATCGGATTGCCGGGATTATTGTTCACATCGCAAACCGGCGCGTAAATCCACTGCACGCCGACGGCGCGCGCTTCCAGCGCGGTGATTTTGCCCATGGTGTAGGCGTCTTTGGGATTTCCCGCGGCGGCCAGCGCCATCGCGGTGGGGAAGGAAGTGCCTTCATCCTGGCGCATGGCCGTGCCGCGTTCGTAGTCGGCCCCAATCAACAGCGGCAGCTTGGATTTAGCCTGCAGTTGATTCGCCAGCACCGCGGTGGGATACGCTTGATCCTTCACAATCCCCAGCGGCGAACCGTGCGTGATTGTTATAAAGCCGCCGACGTGGAGGTCGTTGATGTCGTGCATCATCTGCGCGTACGTATCAGAATCGATCGCGGTGAAGCTGCCGTGATACGTGGTAAGGAGCAGTTGGCCGACTTTTTCTTCCAGGCTCATCTGGTGCAGCGAAGCTTCCACCCATTTATTTTGTTCGTGGGTGAGCGGTGTCAGCGGCGAAGTGGATTCCGGGCCCGTCTGCGTGAGGGTCGACGAGTTTGGAGAATGAGTGCGACTAAGAGCCTTGGCTGTCATAATCGATAGGAACGAGATGGGCAAAAGCAAAAGTGCGGCGTAGCGCCTGTTCATTGTTGGATGATTCCCCCGGCCGCTCGCCTGTGCCCTGACTGTATATAGCACGCGCACTGCACGCTCACAATCAAGGTGCGAACGGCACGTTCCAGAATATCATTGGGAACTATGAAAACATTGTCGAGTTTGGGTAATGATCGAAAGAAAGTTTTGATGGCTCTGGGGCTACTGATCGGGTGCGGGCTGAGCGCGGCTTTGGCTCCTCACACTCTCGGCGCACAGAAGAAGAAGAGCGCGGGGAGACACTATGCCGGTCGCGTGCAAACTGGCCTGGACGTGCTCGAGGCTGAGAAATTCGCGCCGTTGCGCGGCAAACGCGTCGGATTGATCACCAACCACACGGGCCAGGATTTTCAGGGCCGGACCACGATCGAACTTTTAGCGCACGCTTCGGGTGTGCAACTCGTGGCGCTGTTCAGCCCCGAACACGGCATCGCCGGACACGCGGACGAAAAAGTCGCCTCCTCCAAGGACGCCTCGACGGGGTTGCCGATTTTCAGCCTGTATGGAGAACATTTGCGGCCAACCGACGACATGCTCGAGGGAATTGATGCGTTGGTCTTTGATGTCCAAGACGCGGGCGTGCGCTTCTACACGTATACCGCGACTATGGGCTACTGCATGGAGGAAGCTGCGAAGAAAGGCATCCCGTTTTATGTGCTGGACCGGCCAAACCCGATCAATGGCGAAATTGTAGAAGGCCCGATGCTCGATCCGGACAAGATCAGCTTCGTGGCCTATTATGCGCTGCCGGTGCGCTACGGGCTGACGATCGGCGAACTGGCGCAATTGTTCAACGCGGAGAACCACATCCAGTGCGAACTCCACGTGATCGCTATGAAAAACTGGCATCGCAATTATTTTTACGAAAATACCGGCATTCGCTGGCTTCCGCCGTCGCCCAATTTGCGCACCTTGAAGGGCGCGATTCTTTATCCGGGTTTGGAGATTCTTCAGAACGCAGGAATATCCGTTGGCCGCGGGACGGAAGCGCCCTTCGAAGAGTTTGGCGCGCCGTGGATCAATGGCGATGAAGTGGCGGAAGCTTTGAACGCGCGGAATCTGCCGGGCGTGCGGTTTGCCAACCAGCCCTACATTCCCGTCAGCGGGTTGTACGCGGGACAGCATTGTGGCGGCGTGGGCATTCGCGTTACCGATCGCGAAGAGGTCCGCAGCATGCGCGTGGGGTTGGAAATCGCCGCGCTGCTGCAGAAAATGTATCCGGACCATTTCGACGTAAGCAAAACGATCGTCCTGCTGGGGAACGACGCCACCGTCGAGCAGCTAAAGGCGGGCACACCGCCGGAACAAATCATTGCAAGCTGGGCCCCGGCCCTGGAAGCCTTCGACCAAATACGGCGCAAGTATTTCTTGTATAAGTAAGCTGAAGTTCTTACCACTGAAGACTTGGTTCGCACAGAACGTGTGCTGACCGCGCCTCCTGGAATCGCTCTTTGCGCCGGAGTGGCTTTCGTAAACAGGCACAAGCCGGAGTTGCCGGTAAGAGCCGGTACTACGTAATCAAAACGAAGAATCGGAAGCGGGGTTTGTGTTAGAGTCGCGGGATGCGCATAGTCTCTTTGCTGCCTTCCGCCACGGAAACCCTGTTTGCATTGGGGTTTGACGAAGAAATCATCGGCGTCAGCCACGAATGCGATTTTCCGCCGCGCGCCAAAACAAAGACTTGCGTTGTGCACTCACGCTTGCCGAAGGATATAAGTCCCGCGGAAACCGATCGTCTGGTGCGCGAACATGTCGAGCGCGGCGAATCGATCTACGACGTTGATAAGGATATTCTGGAATCGCTTGCGCCCGATCTGATCATCACCCAGGATCTGTGCCACGTTTGCGCCGCCACGCCGGATGAATTGGCGGCCGCGCTCGCACACATTTCCAAGCGTCCGGAAGTGTTGAGTCTCGACCCTCTGGATCTGGGCGATGTGTGGCGAGATATTTTGTGGATTGGCGAAGCCACCGGCAGGCGGGAACGCGCACAGTCGTTTGTCGAAAAAATCGGAGAGCGCCTGGCGCAAATCGATGCGGCCGTGGCGCAGATAACGCACCGTCCCCGTGTGGTGTTGCTGGAATGGCTCGATCCTTTCTACATCGGCGGCCATTGGGTGCCCGAAATGATTTCGCACGCGGGTGGAATCGACGCACTGGGTAAAGTGAAAGTGCCGTCGCGCCGCGTAATGTTGGAGGAAATTGTGAACGCGGAGCCCGACGTTATTTTTATCGGTCCCTGCGGTTACACAGCGCAGCAAGCGCGCAATGAATACTTGTCCATGCAATTCTCGGAAACGTGGAAGAGCATTCCGGCGGTACGCGATGGCCGCATCTTTACGTTGGACGCTAACGGAGTTGTCTCCCGTCCGGCAGGGCGGCTCATAACGGGAATCGAGGCGATGGCCAAAGCGATGCACCCGGGCGTGCGCGTGCGCAAGAAAGTGCAATCCGTCCTACTGCCAATCAGCGAAGTTTCTCCGAACACAAGCACAAGATCTACGGCCGCCGGCGGCCTAGGCTCCTGAATCAGGTAACCCCAGATCCACCCTTCGCGAAAAACGCTCAGAGTGGGGCACCCAGAAAGGTCCTGCGTTTATAGGAACCGGCTTTCTTACGCAACGCGACGGCTAGAAGTTATCTCATAAACACGTTCAAAGCACTGGGCGGTTGAAGTTTATGGCCAATGGCGTAAATCAAGAATGTGGACCTCACCGACGCCCAGTGGGCGGTGCTTGAACCACTATTTCGTCCGAAACGCCGGGACGATGGGCGTGGCCGGCCGTGGCAAGATACGCGAGCGGTGCTGAACGGTGTCTTTTGGGTTTTGCGCACCGGCGCTCCTTGGCACGATCTGCCGCGTCGTTATCCTCCCTACCAAACCTGTCATCGCCGCTTCCAGCAGTGGCAGCGCTCTGGGCTGCTTACCCGGCTGCTGCAGAAACTGGCGGAAGACTTACGTGATCGAGGAAAGCTGGACCTGAGCGAATCGTTCATCGATGCCACCTTCAGTTCGGCGAAAAAAGGGGCTCTGCTGTCGGCCCTACTCGCCGCGGCAAAGGCAGCAAAATCATGGCGATCAGCGACGGCCATGGTCTTCCTCTCGCCATACACGTGGCCAGCGCTTCGCCCCATGAAACAAAACTCGTCGAACCCACGCTCCAGCGACGCTTCCTCGCGGAAACTCCCGAGCGCTTGATCGGCGATCGCGCTTACGACAGCGATCCGCTGGATGCGCAGATTCGTGAACGCTTCGGTGTGCAGTTAGTTGCTCCGCACAACCCCACACGCAGCCGGAAGGCCACGCAAGATGGCCGCGTACTGCGCCGCTATCGCCGCCGCTGGAAAATCGAGCGCTTGTTCGCCTGGCTTCATAATTTTCGTCGCGTGGTCATCCGCTGGGAATACTACCCAGAAAATTTCCTCGGCATGGTGCAGCTTGCTTGTGCCGTCATCCTCCTGAGGTATTTATGAGATGGCTTCTAGTCCAATACCGGTAAAACGGCAACCCTGCGAGGATCAGAACCAGTCCGATCGTCGATCTGCCAGGCCGAACCCACCACAGATTCACCGTCAGCACCAGTGCCCCGATCAGGAACAACCCCGGCACCCACGGATAGCCCCAGCAACGATACGGCCGCTCCAGGCCGGGTTCGGATTTGCGCAAGCGGAACAGCGCCACCACCGCTAGCCCATAAAAAATCCAACCGGCAAAAATAAAAAGGTTCGTCAGCTCTTCGAATGTTCCGGTCAGCGCCATGATGCTCGTGAGCCCGACCTGAAAAATCAGAGCGCGTCCGGGCGTGCGGTATTTGGGATGAATGCCATCGGCAATTTTGAAGAAAATTCCATCGCGCGCCATCGCGTAGGGAACACGGGCGCCGCTTAGGATGGAGGAATTCATCGATCCAAGCGCGGAGAGCACCATGGCCAGCGTGATCCACAAAGCCGCGCCATGGCCGACAAGATGTTCGACTACATCCGACGCAACATGCTGCGAATTCGCCACGGTGCCAAATGGCAAAACTTTCAGGCACGCGGCATTGAACAGCAAATACATCAGCGCGACAAACGAAACTCCTCCCACCAGTGCGCGCGGAAAATTGCGTTGGGGATCTTTCACCTCCGATCCAACCAGGTTCAGATCCTCCCAACCGTCGTAAGCCCACAGCGCCGCAGCCAGCGTCGCGAGAAATGCAGTGAGCAAGCCGCCACTGGCGGAAACCGGCCATACAGGATCGGCAGGGTGCGGGCCACGGCTCGGCAGAAGAAACGCAACGCCAATGATCAGCGCGATGCTCAGCACCTTGATGCTCGTCAGCAAAACTTGCACTTCGCCGCCCAGGCGCACGCCGAGATAATTCACGCCGGTCATCGCCAGCAGCCAGAAAACGGCGAACGGTTGCGCCCAGGTGAAAACAAAATCGTAAGGATGAATCCAGCTGGTCAGCCCAGGAATCCCGATATGTACTGTGAAAAGGGGGGCGGCCACGGCAGGCAAGAAGAAGCCAAGGAAGCGCATCATCCCGGCGGCAATGGACGCAGTGGACGAAGGCCGTCCCACAATCGAGTGCATCCAGCCAAACATAAAACCCCAGGCAGGGCCGAGTCCGCGCCGCAGGTAAGCATATTCGCCGCCGGCTTCAGGAATTGCGGCGCCCAGTTCCGCAAAGGCCAGCGCGCCAAAAAGCGAGAGGAGCGCGCCAATAATCCACGCGGCAAACACGATGGAAACGAAGCGGCCCTCTCGCGCCATCTCGGCGGGCTTCAAGAAAATGCCGGTGCCAACCATCGTGCCCACCACGATGGCCGCCGATGCCCACGGCCCCAGGCCGCGCACAAGTTCCAGGCGCTTTTCGCTCATGCGAATCCGTCTCCAGGCAAGTTCACTGCAAATGAGTGTAGACCATCGCGGAATGGATAAGCATCAAGCGTGGGCATGTTGTTCAGGAAAGACGCGGCTGATTAAGGAACCCACCGCGAAGGTAACGCACGAGCCAATTAGAAAATTCCACGTGTAGGCCACGGTGGTGCCGAAATACACAGACAGAACCACCGTGAGTCCCGCGAACATCCCGACCAGGCAGCCTTTCGAATTTGCGCGGGAATCGAGCGTGCCGAGGAGGAATAGACCCAACAGGCTGCCGAAGGGCAACGAAGCGATGGCCAACCCGGTTTCGAGCAGCGAGTGTTGCCAACGCACCAGTCCGAAAAATATCAGGATCACCCCCCAAACAAGCGTCATACGGCGGGAAATTTTCAGGAATTTTGCGGGATCGATGGGCCTGCCACGCAAGGCATTCAAGTCCATCACGCTGGAGGCGGCGAGAGAGTTAAGCGAGCCGCTGGCGTTGGACATGGCGACAGCGAGAATCGAAGCGAGCAGCAGGCCGGCTAAGCCGATCGGCATCTCGCGAACCAGGAAGAGCGGCAAAATGCGATCGGTGCGATCGCCAGGTGCAAGAAGGGGAGTGTGCTGCGCAAATACAAAGAGCAACACGCCAACGAGGAGGAAGACGGTGAACTGGAAAAGGACGATGAAGCCGCTGGCGATAATGGCGCGGCTGCTGTCGCGCTGGTTGCGGGCGGCAAGCAGCCGTTGCACGATCGTCTGGTCTGTGCCGTGTGTAGCCATGGTGAGAAATGCGCCGCCAATCACGCCGGACCAAAACGTATAGTTGCTGGCCAGGTTCCAACGAAAATCGAGGAACTGCAATTTGTTTCCATTGAGCGCGGCAACCTGCGTGACTTCATGCCAGCCTCCGGGAATTCTGTGCAGCAACAGCGCCAGCGTAACCAGGCTTCCGGCAAGGTAGAGCAAGAATTGCGCCACGTCCGTCCAGATCACCGCCTTCATGCCTCCTTCGAATGTGTACAGAATCGTGAGCGCAATTACGATGAACACCGCCAGCCGTTCGGAAGTTCCCAGCGCCACGCTGATCACCAACGCGATAGCGGAAACACGCACGCCTTCCGCTAAAGTGCGAGTAATAAGGAACGTCAAGGCGGCGACCGCCCGCATTTTTTCGCCGAAGCGCTTTTCGATGAGCGCGTAAGCCGTAAGGTATTCACCACGAAAGTATCCGGGAAGGAACAACAGCGAAATCAGAAAGCGGCCAACGATATAACCAAACACCAGTTGCAGGAAAGTGAGATTAGTCGCATAAGCAATCGCGGGAGTACCGATAATCGTCAGCGTGGAAGTTTCCGTGGCCACAATCGAGAGCGCCAGAGCCCACCAGGGAGTGCTGCGGCCTCCCAGGAAATAGTCGTTTACGGTGTGTTGTTGCTGGCGGAAGCGAAGGCCGAGAAGTGTGACGCCCAGAAGATAAGCAATGACGATGATCAGGTCGACCGGATGAATGCGCATCAAGCTCCGGCTTCGCAAAGTTGCGAGCGCTCGCAGCGAAGCCAGTTGAGGATAGTGTCGGAAGCAAAGAGCGTCAAGGAGCCAAGCCAGGCGATGCCGTGAAATTCGAACTGATTCAGCACCCCGGCTTGCGCCATTACGCTTCAGCACCCCAACTCAAGTATCCTTTGGGTATGCGATTTGTGCTCGGATTTGACGGTGGAGGCACGAAGACGGAGTGTGTGTTGATGGATGAGGCGGGCCTGGTGCGAGCCGAAGGGCGCAGCGGTCCTTCGAATCCCATGCGTGTCGGATTCGGCGGGGCGCTGGCAGCGGTATGTGAAGCAGGCCGCACCGCGATCCAGAACGCCAAGCTTTCGCTAAACGATATTCACGCCGTGTGCGCGGGTCTGGCGGGCACAGCGCAGCCAGAATCGCAGCGCAAAATGAAGAAGCTGCTGGCGGAGGAATTTCCCGCGCAGGCAGTGCACGTCTGCACGGATCTGGACTTGACGCTCGAAGCTACCGGGGAAGGCCGCGCCATCGTGTTGATTGCGGGCACCGGGTCCGCTGCGGTTGGGCGCGATCTGAGCGGCCAGGTGATTCGCGTCGGCGGCCACGGGCCATTGCTCGGCGACGAAGGCAGCGCTTATGACGTGGGACGGCGCGCGGCGATTGCTGCATTACGCGCGGCAGATCGCGGCATGCCTGATTCGCCTTTAGCGGCGCGCATTTTGCAAGACATGCGGGCCACGGATTGGGAAGATTTGCAGCTCCGCGTTTACCGCGTGCCCGATGAAGTGTTTCCGAGGATTTTTCCCGTGGTCACCGCCGCGGCGGATGAAGGAGATGGCGAAGCCCGGGCGCTGTTGAAGGATGCCGCCGAGGAACTTGCCGGGTTGGTGCTGGATTTAAGTGAACGGTTGCAACTGGACGATCAGGCGTACCTGCTGGTAAAGAGCGGTGGCATGGTGGGGCGCTCGGAGTATTTTGACAAATTGCTGGATGACCGGTTGCGCGCTGCCGCACCCAAAGCGGAATTCGGCGCGCTAGTGGTGACCGCAGCGCAGGCCGCCGCGCGGCTGGCCTTGCGTGTTCTTTTGGCGCCGGCCGAAGAAGGGGCGTAAGCGGTGGAGGTAGAAAAGGAAGCAGCGCGCGCGCGGATGGCCACGGGCGAAGATCTCAACGCCTTGATCTATCACCCTGTGCCTGCGGTTCTGATAGCGGTGCTGGATAATCCGGCGTTCGACGAAACCAAGCTGACACTGCTATTGTCACGCAAAGATCTGCCCAATGAAGTACTGGAAGAAATCGGCAGGCGAAAAGCCCTCCTGAAAAGTTATGTGGTGAAGAAAAGTCTGGTGCTCCATCCGCGCACGCCCAGGCTAGTGGGGCTACGCCTGCTAAAAGATCTTTATCTGATGGATCTGGTGCAGTTCACGCTTTCTCCGGCGGTATCCGAAGAGCTGAAGCGCTACGCGCAGGAACAGATTGTCGCGCGCCTGCCGCAAATGCCGCTTGGGCAGAAAATCACGCTGGCCAGGCGTGGGCCAAGCCGTGTGGCCGGGGCGCTGGTCGCCGACGGCCACGCGCAAGTGATGCCGATCGCGCTCGAAAATCCATATTTGACGGAAGCACAGGTGTTGAAGGCGCTGGCGCGGGAAAAAGTGCCGGTCGCGGTGGTGCAGGCACTGGCGAATCATCGCAAATGGTCGCAGTGTTACAACATCCGCCTGGCGATCGTGCGGAATTCGTCCACGCCGATTTCGATTATTTTGGGATTTTTGCCGCAGCTTACGGTGAACGATTTGCGCGTGCTCGCGGAGCCGGGAGTAGTCGCCGAAAATCTGCGGAAATATTTGCTGGCAGAGGTGCGGCGCCGCATGGTGGTGTCGCAAAGGCAAGCGCAGAAGCATCTGGCCGATCAGATGCCCGCGTTATCTCCGCAAACGCAGAACGATGAAAGCGCCGAGAAAGAACAAGATGGCGGAGAACGAGAAAGCCGCGCGTATGGAGACCGCGGACCACAAGAACCCGACAACGACGCTTGAAAGGAAATCGCCCACGGCATTCACGGCGGCCAGCGTGCCGAATGCCATCCCATGTTGCTCCTTGGGAATCAATTCCGCGGCCAGGGAATCTTCCAGCGCTTCCTCCGTGCCGACGTACAGGCCCGCAAGTACAAACATCCCGGCGAGGAGCCAAAGCTGATGCGGTGCCGCTGTCAACAGAATCGCGGTTGCGCCGGCAAGCGCATAACCGGCCGCGAGCACGAGCTTGCGGTGTGGCACATGGTCACTGACCCAACCGCTCAAGTAAGCGGAGGCCGCGTAAAAAACGTTATGCAAGGTGTAGAGTCCGACTGCGATGCTTGCCGCGGCTGCCATTCCCTTTGACGGAGCAAGCATGCGCGTGGCGTAGAGAATCAGGAGCGTGTGCGAAAAATCTCCCGCACCGAACACGCCCACGCCAAGCAGAAACTGGCGAAATGTTTTCGGCAGCGCACGCAAACCGGCGAGGAACGACTGCTTTTTTCGCGCCTCGATCGGCCTTTCCCGCACCAGCAGCCAGAAACTCGCCACCGCTACCATCCCGGGAAGCAGCGTCCACAAAAACACGGCGCGATAGTTATGGTGCGTAGCTTGGAGCAGCCAGAGGGCCGTCAGCGGGCCCACGACGGCGCCGATCGTGTCCATCAAACGCTCCAGACCAAATGCGCGCCCATAAGCCGATGGCGGAACGTCCGCCGCAAGCAACGCCTTCTTTGCCGGCGAACGCACACCGCGGCCCAGCCACGCCGCGGACCGGCCAATCAGAATCTGGTAAGCGTGCGTGGCAAAAGCGAACGAAGCGGTAGCCAGCGCAGTAAACGCATAGCCAAATACAGCCAGAGGTTTGCGCTTCTTCAGTTGATCCGTGTAATGCCCCGCGCCAAGTTTCGCAAAGCTGGAAAGCCCATCGGCAATGCCCTCAATCGCACCTAGCCACCCAGGCCCCGCGCCAATCGCCGCCAAAAATGCCGGCAGCACCGCCGTAGCAATTTCGTGGCTCCAATCGCTAAACAAGCTTGTCAGTCCAACGCCAAGCACCGTGCGCGTCAGCCATTTTTGGGATTGTGCGGGTTCAGACATGGGGAAGAGTGTACCGTGTTGCCGAGTCTATGTAGGGCGCGTTCTGGAATCTGTCTGAGAATTAAAAAAGATTGCCCTCCAGCGGCTAAACAAGCCGCGTTGATTTTGCGGAAGTGCGGCATGGCTGAAGCCATGCCCTGACGAAAAACATGATTCCCAAAGCCTATTCTGAGGCGGCGGTTTCCGGCGCGCGCAAACTCTCAAAAAGGCCGCCGGTTCAAATACTATTTCTTGGCGGAGCGGTAGAGAATTACGCGCACTTTCTCCAGCGTAAGCAGGCCGCCTTCCACCATTTCATCCAGTCGCGGCAAGATTTGATCGATGCGCTCCTGCATCTCGACCACTTCCACAACAATCGGCAGGTCCTGCGAGAGCCGCAATAATTTATCCGTGTGATAAATGCTGGAACCGCCGTAGCCGCCAACACCGCGCAATACGGTTGCGCCGGAAAAGCCTTCTTTGCGCAACATCATCACGATGGCTTCATGCAGCGGTTTGCCATGCCATTTGTCGGACTCGCCGATGTGGATGCGCATCAGCGTGCGTTCACCTTCGAATTTTTCGTGAGTCATTGCGGTGCTCCTAGAAGCGATTGGCCAGGCGTATCCCGGCCACAGAGAGAAGCAGGCCCAACACTACGCTGGCAGCGACGTAGGTGGAAGCGCGAAGCCATTCGCCGGCTTCAAACATCTTCGCAGTTTCCCAGCCGAAGCTGGAGAAGGTGGTGTAGCCGCCAAAAAATCCCACGGCGATGGCCATGCGCCATTCCGGAGGAACGATGATGCGATTCAAAGTCAGTTGGCCGATGAGTCCAAGAAAAAAGCAGCCAGTGAGGTTGATGACTAAGGTTCCATACGGAAACGTGCTGGCCATTTTGATTTGAACCAGGCCCTGCAAGCTATATCGCGCTAACGTTCCTACCGCTCCAAACAAGGCAATCAGCAAAATACGCAAGGCATCTCCAGTCCGGCTGCGGCGCAGTATACAAAAAAACTCCTGGTGCCGCGCGGCAGCCAGGAGTCATCAGCCTCGAAGCGAAAGCGAGGCGGTTATGGCGAACTCCATCGCCTATTCGAATATCTATTCCAGTCTAAAGGACACCGAATCAGACACGCAACAAAAGAAGCGGCTGCACGTGCGATAACGGCAGCGGCGTGCAACCCAACTCCTCGCTAGAACTATTTTTGAATTTGCGGTGGGTGTTGTTGGAAGGCGATCTCCACGGCTCGATCCATTTTCGCGGACGGGGACATGAGTGTGGGGCCGTGTCCGACAGCAAGCAGACTTGGTTTCAGCGCCGCGAGTTTTGCCGCGCTGATAGCGGCGAGGCCGCAATTCCAAGAGAACCAGGCGGGCATGGGAAAGAAAAAGTTGTAAACCCCGGCGGCGATCACACCCTTCTGGGTGATGAACGAGTCGCCCGCCATCAGGGAATTGTCGCGAACATCCAGGAAGGAGATATGTCCAGGAGAGTGGCCCGGGGATGCGACAACTCTTAAGGATCCAATTTGATCTCGCTCGCGGAGCAATTTATGGATCGGCGCACCCGAGCGTTTGAAACCTAGCAACGGTTTTCCACTCTCGTCAGCATCCAGAGAAAAATCGCCGCGCAACAGTCGGGACTCTCTTTCACCCATCACGATTTGTGCCTCCGGCAAGGCCTTGGCGAGCGCGTCGAGGGATCCCACATGATCGAAGTGCGCGTGGGTGAGAGCGATGGTGGTTATCGGAGAGTGCAGGGAAGCGGCGGCACGAAGGATGGCATCGCAAGAACCCGGAAGGTTGGTATCGATCAGCGTAAGCTCGGAGCCTTCTTTTACCAGGAAGCAGTTGAACATGTCGAACCTGGTGAGGCGGTAAAAATTGGCGGTTTCTGCGATGAGTTGCATTATGGTTTCGGGAAAAGCTGGACCATGATTTGCGCCACGTCTGCGGGCTTCCAGTCGTTGCTGTCGTACCACTGCTGGACCTTGCCATCGGGACCGACGACGGTGGTGCTGAGAGAATGAACGATTTGCGCGTTCGCGGGTTGCGTCACGAGGCCAAAGAAATTCGCTATTTCCGGCAAGTCTTTGGCGGCGGGCACGGCAAACTGCCAATCAAAGCTGCGTTTGCCCTTCGGCTGTTTGTCGTAGATGGAAGCGTAATGCTTCAGCACCGCCGGTGTGTCGTGCTCCGGATCGAAACTGATGCACAAAAACGCGGCGCGAGCCTGCGCCCCGTCCGTCGTCTGCAAATCGTTTTGCACTTCGCGGAAGTTTTCGTTCATGCGTGGACAAAAATCCGGAAGGGGGCAGCGCGTGTAAATAAACGTCACCAGCAAAACTCTTCCACGGTAATCGCGGAGATGAATCGTTTTGCCGTCCTGGTTCACCAGGGCGAAGTCCGGTACGGCATCGCCCTTATCGGGAATGTGCTGGGACGTTCCGGCCGATGGCTTGCCGTCGCCCTTGCTGACGAGCACGATGTTCTCCAGGCGGCCTTTGCTCTCACTCACGACAAGCTCGGCCGTGATTTTGTCTCCCGGCTGCAGATTCTCAATCTGTTTTGGATCCGCGACCGAGTACTGCATGGTCATCGCCGGCATCAGGCCGGGAATTTCTCCATGTTTCACGACGATCAATCCCCGCGGCGCCTCAACCGAAATTACTTCGGCCTGCAACGGATAACGTTTCTCTGGCGAAGAGGAACAGCTGGCTAGCTCGAACGCGAGCACAAAGCCAACGAATAAAACAATTCTGTTCATCAAAATCTCCTCAATAGTGGAAACGGTAACGGAATTCCGCGTAAATTTGGCGCGGATCGTTGTAGTGAAATCCGCCGAACGTCAAACTGTTGTCCAGCAAGATGCGACGGTTTGCTACGTTCACCGCATCGACGGAAAGGCTGTATTTCTCGCCGAACGATTTGCCGAGGGCAATGTCAAAAGTTGTGTGCTGGGGCAAATAAGCGCCAGGATATTGGGCGCCTGGCATTCCATTTGTGAAGCCAGAGCCGTAGTAGACATTGAACGAAGCGAACGATTGCCATGGAAGGTTGCTATTGAAGCCGAAGTTAAGGGTGTTGCGCTGATCGTGGTCGACGGGCGAGTATCCTGGCGGAATATCGAGTCCGCAGGTTGGCGAAACGGGTGGAGGGCAAATCAATCCTCCCGTAATGGGAGACGTGGCCTTAGCAATCTGGTTGGCGTAGGCGAGGTGAAACTGACCGCGATGCCAAAGCCGGGGCGAACGTAGTGTGAGTTCCCAACCCTGAATCAACGCCGAATACCAGGTGATCGGCCAGAAAATATTGGATTCGCCGATATTGTTATGGTCGAGCCAGTTGGATGCCAGTGTTTGGTAATTGTCGGCATCGAGAGCCCATCCCCGAAAGGGAATGGTGACACCAAACTGGTGTTCTTCGTCTCTCTCACCGTGAAGAGGAGCGAAGGTAAAACTCTGACCGGCTGCCAACTCTAGCAGAGGACCGGTAATGGTTAATAATGGCGGCGGCTGGTAATACTTGCCGTAGAAGGCGTGGAATATCCATTTCAGTTTAGGTACCTGGACGGCAACGCCAAAGCGCGGATCGACGGCATTCTCGACGATATCGGCGGTAAAGTGCGTTTGGCGAAATCCGGCGATCAGAGTCAGCCAGGGTGTTACCTTGAATTTATCGCCGACAAATGTCTCTTCAACGCCCCCGGTGATCGCCGCAGCGGAAATCGAGGGGTTGTTCGCCGGCGAGCAGGGCAATACACAAGGTTGAAAAGAGTTAAAGAAGTAGTTGCTCTGATTTTGGGCGAAGCCGTACAAGCCCCCTTCGATTTCATTTTTCCAGACCGTGGCGTTGAAGGAGGCCTGCAGACCGCCGTAATTAGAAGTTTGGTTTACGTTGCTAATTACAGGAACGTCGTTTGGTGAGGCTTGGTAGTGAGCGTCGGAGTAATGATAAAAGGGAGAGATCGTAAAGTAGAAATTGGAGTTGAGAGTGTGAACCCAGGAAAACGCGATATAGCCATCGGTTTCGTGCTCGCCGTCACGGAGACCGTAACTGGGATAGACCTGGTTTCCCGATGAGTTGGGATTCGGGTCGATCGGAATCTGGTAATAATCCTGGCGCAAAGAGGTGACCAGGCGAAGCTGGTTGCTTGGATTCATGTTGAAAATAGACGAGGCGAATCCGCCAAACCCATTTTCCGCGTCATGGACCACTTCTCCGATAGGAGTTTGCAGGCCGTAGTTGCTGCGGTTGCCGTTCAAGCTGGCATAGTAAGCGAAGCGGTCCGTGTGGCTTCCGAAATTGATTTGGTCATTGGTTTGCCACCAATTACCCATACTCAATACCAGTTCCCCTTCATTATTGCTTGCAAAGCCGGTACGCGGCACAACGTTGAACATTCCATACGTGCGGTCGCCGTAATCCGGCTCATAACTGCCCCTTAGAACTTCCAGATAGTCGATGTCTTTCGGATCGATTTGCGGTCCGAGGTTCGTGGCGATGTTGGTGTTTGGAATAGGCACGCCGTCAATCAGCCAATTCACTTGGTGCCCGCCGCGCATGTGCAGCATGTCGTGAGTGACATACGTCGCGGGCACGTAATCGGTGATCATGGCCATGCTGTTGGTGCGATCGGCTCCGGGCGTCTGCACAATGTCCAGGCGATCGACGAGGGTCGTAGGCGTTACCGAATCGATGCCCTCCACCTGTAATGGCGAAGCTGCGATGACGGTCGTCGTCTGGTTAACGGTTCCAATGCTGAGCTGAAAATGAAGGGTTGGTGAAGAATCCGCCACCACGGTCACGGATTGCTGTTCGTCCGCAAAGCCGGTTTTGGTTACGGTCACGACATAATCGCCCACAGGCAGCGCGTTGAATGAAAACAAGCCCTGTTGATCCGATTGGACCGTTTCGTTCCAGTCCGAAGTAGCTGACTTGATCTTTACTGTAGCGGTGGCAACCGGCCTGTGCTGCGGATCATGCACTACTCCATGAACGTTGCCGAAAACGGTGGCAAATGCTACTGTGCCGCAAACCACGAAAAACGTCAGAAAAAGCAGCATCCTGTGAAACACGAAATCCTCCTGAATGTGTGGCGGCAAGAGCCGCGGCGGATGCGATGATCCGCGAATATGTGAATCGGCCAGACGCGTAGATGCAATCAGGAGGGAATCAACCGCGGAGGGCGATCAGGAGGTGCGAGAGAAGGAAGAACCTGGCGTTGGACACTCGCAGTCACCGGCGTGACAAAATAAGGCGAGCGCGCCAGAACTGGCGCTACCGGCAGTACGAATACAAGCGAAGCCACGAAAACGTGGGACTCCGTCTGGCAGCAGGACATGGCGCACTGGCTCATTTCAATGCCGCCCTGGTGCTCGCAGGTCACCGGTTTTTCCGAAGCGCCTGCCGCCGAAAGCTGGTGCTGCTTCGCATGGTCAGCCGCCAAACAAATTCCGCCGCTGCAGCAACTCATCTGCGCCGATTGCCACGCCACGGCCCAGAGTGGAGACCATAGCAGCACTGCCGCAATCAGGCACACCCATGCGCCCATTTTTCTTCCCGGAGCGATAGGGAATGGATGCAAATTCTTCATTCCAGACTCCGAATCTTACCGCAGTTTCGCTGCCGGGGTGTCTTTTTCATGTCAATTTTGTCTTTGGGCGGGTGACCCGCCAATTTGGCTATATTTGACATATTTGACAGGTGGCCAGTTTCTTGACTTGCCTGCGGCCCGGTCGCACACTCTTTAAATGGCCCACATTTACATGTTGTTTGAGTTTGCCAAGGACGAAGAAAAGGCGCAGCTGGCTCGGCACAAGCTAGAGACCTGGAAGCAAGCCTTCCGCCTGGACAAAAAGCTCATTTACAAACTGGAGCGGACTCCTGTAGCCGAGATTGCTGGAGCTGGCTCGGACGATGGCGACGACGCAAAACCAGCCAAGGCCACGAAAGCCAAGGGCAAAGTAAAATCGGCGGCCAAAGCCGGCACAGAAACGGAAACCGAAACCGCGCCCGACGCCAACGAAGACATTCGCCTGATTGTTCGCCTCGGTTTTTCCGGACACGAAAAGCTTTCCGAGCAGCGTTGGGTAGATCGCATTCCCACCGAGGAGCCTTTTCGTGAGGCTTCTCCGGTGGTCGTAAAACCGGGGGAAGCAAAATTTTCGGACACGGAAAAGCAGTTCGAAGATTTGGCCTAGTACTCTGGTTTTGCACAAGGCGACAGAGGTTCTGTTGCCTCGCCAGAACCCTCCGGTATAATCCAGGTTCGCGGCCCGAATCACTCCCATTTCTCCGACGAGGTAAGACCGAATGGCAGTGCAAACGCGCTTGAAGACAGCCAAAGCGGAATCGCAAAAATATCAGGGTCTCGACCGCGAAACCCTGATTCGCATGTACCGCACGATGTTTCTCTCGCGGCGGTTGGACGACCGGGAAATCCAACTCAAGCGGCAAAATAAAATTTATTTTCAGATTTCCAGCGCAGGACATGAAGCCATTACCGTGGCTGCGGGGTTACTTCTTCGTCCCGGCGTAGATTGGATCTATCCCTACTACCGCGACCGCGCGTTGTGCCTGACTCTTGGCGTCACGCCGTTGGA
The DNA here is from genome assembly GCA_963709705.1 of Candidatus Acidiferrales bacterium. Lineage (GTDB taxonomy): Bacteria > Acidobacteriota > Terriglobia > Acidiferrales > UBA7541 > Acidiferrum. Next base: position 563,042 of record CAVPXU010000005.1, on the reverse strand, counting down.
AACGCTGTTGCAAGGCGTGGGAGCCAAAGACGACCCAGCTTCCGGTGGGCGCCAGATGCCATCGCACTGGGGCCATCCCAAGTGGAATATCGTCAGTAAATCCAGCTGTACCGGCACCCAATATGTGCAGGCGGTTGGCGCCGCGGAAGCCACACTTTATTACGAGCATCATCCCAAAGCGCTGGAGCAGGCCAAGCGCGCTCCCCTCGGCCAATTCGTGAATCACGAACCGGAAGAAATTGTGTATGTGTCCTCCGGCGATGGGGCTACGAGTGAAGGTGAATTCTGGGAATCTCTGAACGCCGCGTGCGCGAAAAAGCTGCCGCTCTTCTATCTTGTCGAAGACAACGGCTACGCGATTTCTGTTCCCGTGGAAATACAGACCGCCGGGGGCAGCATTTCGCGCCTGGTGAAAGGCTTCCCGGGGCTGCACGTCGCCGAATGCGATGGTACCGATCCTCTGGAAAGCTATGCGACCTGCAAGGAAGCGATCCGCTACGTGCGGGAACGCCGCGGGCCTGCGTTGATTCACGCGCATGTGACGCGCCCATACTCGCATTCGCTTTCCGACGATGAAAAATTGTACAAGACGCCAGAAGAGCGAGAGACGGAAGCGCGGCGCGATCCGCTCTCAAAATTTTCGCTTTTCCTGATCCGCGAAGGCCTGATGGATCAAAAGGAAATTGAATTGCTGGAAGCGGAAGTGGATCGCGAAGTCCGCGAAGCCGCCGATCAGGCGCTAGCCGCCGAGTCGCCGGAAGTCCCCTCGATTCTTGTGAACGTATACTCGCCGGAAATTGATCCCACATCGCAAGTCTTCGCTGCGCAGCCGGAACCGCATGGCACTCCGAAGACCATGGTGGAAATGGTGGCCGCCACGCTTTTCGACGAAATGGGCCGCGATGACCGGATCACCGTTTTTGGCGAAGATGTCGCCGACGCCAGCCGCGAAGAAAATCTGCGCGAAGTAAAAGGCAAAGGGGGCGTTTTCAAGGCTACCGCGGGATTGCAGCGAAAGTACGGAGCCGATCGCGTCTTCAACACGCCGCTAGCGGAGGCCAGCATCGTGGGGCGAGCCATTGGTATGGCTACCCGAGGCTTGAAGCCAGTAGCGGAAATTCAGTTCTTCGACTACATCTGGCCTGCGATGATGCAGATTCGAGACGAACTCTGCGTCATGCGGTGGCGCTCCAACGGCACCTTTAAGTCGCCCGCTGTTTTGCGTGTGGCGATCGGCGGCTATCTCACCGGTGGCGCTGTGTATCACAGCCAGAGCGGCGAATCGATCTTTACGCATTGCCCCGGCCTCAGAGTCGTAATGCCGTCAACCGCACTGGATGTGGCGGGACTGCTGCGCACGTCGATCCGCTGCGACGATCCGGTGATGTTCCTCGAACACAAACATCTCTACCGCCAGCCGTACAATCGCGCGGAATATCCCGGCGCGGATTTCACCATTCCTTTTGGCAAAGCGCGGGTGGTGCGAGAAGGCAGCCAGGTCTCCATCATTACGTACGGCGCCGTGGTGCATCGCGCGGAAGTGGCCGCGGCGGCGCTCGAACGCGAAGGAATTGCTGTAGAAATTATCGACCTGCGCTCCCTTTCTCCCTACGACTGGGAGGCCATTGCCGCTACCGTTTGCAAGACTCACCGAGTAATCGTGGCTTACGAAGACATGATGAGCTGGGGCTACGGCGCCGAAATTGCCGCGCGCATCGCCGAAGAACTTTTCGACGAACTGGACGCGCCGGTCAAGCGCGTTGCGGCCATGGACACGTTCTGCGCTTATCACCCGAAATTGGAAGACGCCATCTTGCCGCAGACGGACGACATCACCGCCGCGGTGCAGCAGCTTCTCAAATACTGACGCAAGCCTCGCACGCGCAAAGTACATCCGGTAAATCCATTATTGCGGACTGCTATGTTTGCGTAACAAAAGTGCTCGAAATTACCCTACGCGAGCTCGCGCCCGTTCGCCTGGAAACTTTTCGCTTCATTCCTTCGTACTTCCGTTTAGAATCGCTAGGGAACACTAATTCTTGGGGGTGCTCTATGCTTTGCCCAACTTGCCAGAAAGAAATCGCTGACGGATCGAATTTCTGCTACAACTGCGGCGCCAAGCTCGGTGCAGGAGCTCCTGCTCCCGCTCCCACATACGCCGCCCCGCCAAAGCGCCTGATGCGTTCCAGCCGTGATAAAAAGCTTGGCGGCGTTTGCGCGGGTCTGGCTGATTATTTCGACCTCGATCCAACGATCGTGCGCATCGTTTGGTTGCTTGCGATTTTCCTGGGGGGGACAGGGCTGTTGCTATACCTGATCCTGTGGATCGCACTGCCGCTCGCGCCCTCGACTCCGGTGGTTGTTGTGCCCAGCACACCTGCGCGAGTCTGACGTCGCTCCGGGAGCTTACTCTCTGCTGCTCTTGGAAGTTCGGCGCGTCTTGCCGTTCTCCCCGAGAAGCACATGATCCGCGGAAATCAGTCCGGCGCCGACGGTGGCCAACACGAAACATCCCGCGGCCAGCGCTAAAGGAAATTCGTAGTCTTTCACGGACATGATTCCGTGCACGCTGTGAACTTTCCAGATTGCCACGCTCATCTCAATCATCAGAAGCAAAGCCGCCGGCCGCGTAAACAGCCCCACAAACAGCAGCACAGAGCCAAAGCACTCGAGGACCCCGGCGACCGATACGAAATACGCAGGCAGGCCGTGGGCGACGAAAAACTCGTGCATGGCTTCCGTGGGGTGCGCCAACTTCGGAAAGCCGTGAGTCAGAAAAATCAATCCCAGAACAAGGCGCAATGCCAGGAGTCCCAGCGGCTCCAGGCTCTTCATGAATTTCATCGGCTATCTCCTGCTTGTCACCATATGCAAGAATCGGCTCCGCTTCCAGTCGTTCGCTTGGGCCTCGTATCATCCCGGCAACGTCTGCAAATCGGTTACACTCATCTGCGCGGCAATTAGATGCGTTCCCTGGGTAAATGCAGCATGCATTTTCGAAATAGCGGCGACGATTTGGTAGCAACTCCGCAATTGGCCCGCATCGCGTCCTGGAAAACTGGCAAAATGGAATTGGCATCACATAACGAGACTTTGGAAACCATGAAGCACATCGATCCCAACGGCGAGATTATTCCGGCGGCGCGCGCCGCCTTAGCCACCTTCGGGGACTCTGCATGAAGCGAAAAATGTTGGTGGCCGTGCCGCTGCTTTGCGTGGTGGTGTTGTTGGCCTGGTTTTTCCGTCCCAAACACGAATCCGTCGGCTCCGCGTATATCAGTGAGCGCAGTGTGACGCTGTTCAGCAGCATGGCGCAAGTTCGCGAGCAGGTTGCGGTGCTTTACTACGGCGAACGCGTGGACGTGCTGGCGCATCGCAATGACTACGCGAAAGTGCGCACCGCCGCGGGCCTTGAAGGATGGGTGGATGGCCGCTACCTGATGGATCCCGCCCTGTGGCAGCGCAGCGAAAAGCTTCTGGATCAGTCCAAAGGAATGCCCGTGCAGGCGCGCGGCCGCACCAAAACCACGACGAATTTGCGCATCGCTCCCGGGCGAACCGAGCCACGGCTCTACCAGTTTGCCCGCGGCACCGAAGTGGAAATTTTCGGGCGCGCGGTGGCCGACTGGGTACAGGTGACCGACGAAAAGGAGAAAGAAGCCACCGAGGGTGAGCCCAACAAGAAAGAGGATTGGTACCTGGTGCGCGGCATTGCCACCCGGCCCCCCGGCGAAGGCGCCATTCGAAACTCCGCGGTCATGACCACGACGCAACCCGGCGATCAGACCGTGCCGATCGCGGGTTGGGTGGTGGCACGATTTATTTCGCTCGATCTTCCAGATCCTGTGCAGGAGGGCACGAGTTCCGCCAATGTGCGTGCGGTGGCCTGGTTTGAATTGAATCGCGTCACAGACGATTCCGGCGAGCACCCGCAATATCTCGTCGCGGGAACGCGCAGTCCGGAAGGCCAGCCTTGCGACTTCACCACCCTGCGCGTTTACACCTGGAATGCCAAGAAATCCCGCTACGAAACCGCCTATATCGAAAATGATCTTTGCGGCGCGCTGCCCGTGAGTGTTGGCAAAGGACCCAAGGGCGAGCCGGAATTCCGTTTCCATGAGATGGGAGGCGCCAGGGGAGAACGCGTCTATCATCTGGTGCAAACCGTTGTCCGCCGAGTCCGCGAAGAACCTGCCAAAGGCTCCGCGGGCGCGGGGAAGAAAGCCAAAGGAAAGCGCTGAGCTTTCCGCATATGAACCGATTTATTTGCGCCATTGTGCTGTGCATCACCGGGTTCGCGTTGCCGCATAAGCAGATCGCGCCCGCGCCCGGCGAGTTCTTTCCTTTTCATGCTGGAACGTATTGGGTCTACAAAGGCACGGTGGGTTGGTACGACTACGACAACGATAAGCCGGCGAGCCAAGATGTCACCTGGAAAATGTCGGTGGAAAAAGTAATCCGCAAGAATGGCGTGGTAGCCGCCGTTGTCAGAGGTTTTCCTTCGGACCTCGACTGGACGGCTGGCACCACCGAGGCCAAGCCCTGGCTGATGATCGAGAATGACAAGCACGAGGTCTACTACGAGAATCTTGGCCCGGACTTCGATGTTTCGAAGCTCAATGGCGACGATCACGTCTTCGACAAATTCATGGTTCAGGACAATTTGTTTTTTCAGTGGCCGCTGCGCCAGGACGCCAAATTCTGCGGCGAGGAAGCGAAGGGCAGAGAAGACGGCATGTATTGCTGGGTCGTGGAACAAACGGCCGGAAGAAAACTGGATTCGGTGAAGGGGGGACCCGCTGGTGAGCAGGCAGTGTTCGTGCTGCATTTCCGAACGCTTCCCGACGATACCACTGCCGAAGTTGTTCCCGGTCTCGGCATTCTCAGTTATCAGTATCACCACCACGGCTCAGTGGCTGATACCGAACTGCAGCTTGTCGAATTTCATCCCGCGCCAGAAAGTTCCGATGTCCCCGGCCACGATGTCCAAGGACCCAAGCCATGACGCTGCATATCAATGAAGCGGAAGTGCGCCAGCTTTTGACCATGCCGATGGCCATTGCGGCTGTCGAGGAAATTTCGCGCAAGCAAGCCGACGGCACAGTGACCGTCCACCCGCGCCGCCGCTTCGAACTTCCGGGGCATGGATTCTTCCACTACATGGCCGCGCTCGACACCGCGGCAGGCTTTGTGGCCATGAAGCAGTACACGTACGTGAAAGGGAAACTGTGTTTTCTTGTGCCGCTGTACGCGACATCCACCGGCGAACTGCTCGCTCTGATCGAAGCAGACTACATGGGGCAATTGCGCACGGGTGCGGCCTCCGGTGTAGCCACAAAATATCTTGCTCGCAAGCTGGCCAAAATCGCCGCCATCCTTGGAACAGGCGGCCAAGCGCGCACGCAACTTGAAGCCATTCACAACGTCCGCATGCTTGAGTCTGTGTTCGTGTATGGACGCGATGCCCAGCGCAGGAATCAATTCAGCGAGGAAATGTCCGAGCGCCTGGCGATCAACGTTTACCCAGCGGAATCGGCCGAAGCCGCAGTGCGCACCGCAGAAATTATCTGTACCGCAACCACCTCTGCCCAGCCCGTGCTGCACGGCGAAGACTTAGCTCAAGGTGTCCACATCAACGCCATTGGCGCGAATCATGCCCACAAACAGGAGCTGGACGAAGCCGCCGTGGCGAAAGCCAACCTCATCTTCGTGGATTCGCTGGCGCAATCGCAGCAGGAAGCCGGCGACTTGATCATCCCCTTTACCAAGCAGCCGCAGCGCTGGAGCGGTGTCCGAGAATTGTCCGATCTCGTAGCAGGGAAAGCTCCCGGTCGTGCTAACGATGCGCAGATCACCCTATTCAAGTCCAACGGCATCGCCGCCTGGGACCTTGCGGTCGCCGAGAAGGTGTACGCGCTTGCCCTAGAGAAGCACATTGGCAGGGAATTACCGCTGTTCACGTAAGCTCGTTGAGCCAGTCTTGCGTGGGTAGCACTCCCAGGCACGGCGCCGCGATGAAGCTGCTTGACAGGTGTGCGGCAGGAATTTAGAGTACTTGAACGAACGTTCGAAAAGAATCATGTCTCACTTGCCCCCACCTGCCATCGCTCGCGACTCCGAGGCCAAGCTCCGGCACATCCTGCGGCATTCCGCCCAGATCTTCGCGGAGCACGGCTTTGAGGGCACATCCATCCGGGATATCAGCCGTGCTACTGGGATCTCCCTCTCCGGCCTGTATTATTACTTCGAAAGTAAGCAGAAACTGCTATATCTCATACAAAATACATCGTTTACATTCATTTTGGAGCGTCTGCAGTCTCGCCTCAAGCTGGTGGATGAACCCGAGTCCCGCCTCAGGACGTTAGTCCAGAACCATATCGAGTACTTCCTCTCTCATCCCAACGAGATGAAGGTCCTGTCGCACGAGGAAGAGGCCCTGGAGCCTCCTTATCGCGAGGGAGTGGACGCTATTAAGCGGCGCTACTACGCCTTGGCGCGTGAGATTTTTGTCGGGCTGGACGCCGACGCCCAAGCTCGGGAGTTTAATCCCCGGGTTGCCGTCTTAAGCCTGTTTGGCATGATGAACTGGGTCTACAAATGGCATAACCCGAAGGTTGACCCCAGTGCAGTCGAGCTGACGGACACGATCGTCGGCATATTTCTTCACGGTGTCCGGAAGGCTCCGGCGGAGGAGAACGCGCTATCGCAAGCGGGTTCCCCTGTCGCCAGTTCAGACTGAGCGCCACAGTTACACCAAGGGATTCTGACGGAGAGAAACGAGGAGATAGCTTATGGCCACCAGCAGCGTTGCGACGAAAGAACTCGTGAAGTACCGCGTGGAAGAGGGCGTGGCGATTTTTGAAATGGACGATCCGCCGGCCAACACTTACACCTACGAGATGATGCAGCAGCTCGACACCGCGATTCTCACCGCGCGTATGGACGAATCCGTCCACGTCATTGTGATTCGCGGAGGCGGCGAGAAATTTTTCTCCGCGGGCGCCAGCATTCCCATGCTCGCCAAGGTCGATCCGCAGTTTAAGTATTACTTCTGCCTGCACGCCAACGAAACTCTCTGCCGCCTGGAGCAAACGCCAAAGCTGGTAATTGCCGCTTTGAATGGACACACCGTGGGCGGCGGGCTGGAGATTGCTCTTGCGTGCGACATCCGCATCGCGAAAAAAGAAGGGGGGAAAATTGGCTTGCCAGAGGTGAACCTCGGCGTGCTGCCCGGCACCGGTGGCACGCAGCGCTTTGCCCGTACCGTTGGCCGAGCTCACGCAATTGAGCTGATGGCGACGGGCCGCACGTTCAGCTTCGAAGAGGCTCTGGAGATGGGTCTGATTAATTATATCTACGAACAAGAATCATATTGGGAAGACGTGATGGCCTATGCCCGCCAGTTCTGCCCGCCGAACAAGGCATCCCGCGCCGTTGGCCGCATCAAGCGTTCCGTGGTTACCGGCATGGAAATTCCATTCGCGGAGGCTCTGGGCCTTGAGCGCGAATTGCAGCAATTGTTGTTCACCAGTGAGGATGCCAAGGAAGGCCTGGCCGCCTATGTCGAAAAACGCGCCGCAAACTTCAAAGGGAAGTAAACTCTTTGGAGCGGTTCGCCATTAAGATTTTGATTTGACTGAAGGACGAATGAAAACGCTGCCTGACTATCTCCGAAAAGGAATGAAGCTGGTCATCGTGGGCTGCAATCCCACAGAGTCTTCCGTGCGCGCCGGCCATTACTACGCCGGGCGCAATAATCTGTTTTGGCCCACACTCTTCGAAAGCGGCGTGGTTCCCGAACCGTTCGATTATCCCGACGACCGGCGGATCATCGAATTTGGCATCGGCCTGACGGACCTGGTGAAGCGGCCAACCAAAGAAGTGGAGGAACTGAAACGCGAGGATTTCGCCGAGGGCCGCATCATGCTTTCCCAAAAGCTAGAGGAATTTGGCCCTCGCGTGGTGGCCTTCAACGGCAAAATGACTTACGAGCAGTTTGCGCAGCGCAAGTGCAAGTTTGGCTTGCAGAAAGAACTGCTCTATGGCGCGCGAGTTTACGTGCTGCCCGCCATCAACGCGCAACACGCGCCCAGCAAGTCCGATCGCTTGAAGTATTTTCGAGGACTGGCGCGTTTGGTGGAACAAGCGATGGAAGCCAAGGAAGCAGAACGGGTTTGAACATTTAAGCGCGGAGAAACAAAATGAGCCAAGGTAGCCATTCTTCCGCTCCCGCACCGGTTCTTCTAGAATCGCGCGATCACTCCATCGTGACCCTGGCGATGAATCGCCCGAATCGCCTCAACGCCCTGAATGATCATCTGTCGGTCGCTCTCAATGAGGCGCTAACGCGCATTTCCACCGATTCGAGCGTCCACGTTGTGGTTCTCACCGGCGCCGGTCGTGCCTTTTGCGCTGGCGGCGATCTCGCAGTAATCGGCGAAGGCCGAGCCAAGGGGGACGACACAGAGATCGGTCCCATCCTGCGCTCCGGCATGCAAGCCGTCTTGAAATTGCGCACGATGCCGCAGCCCGTCATCGCCGCCGTGAACGGTCCTGCAGCGGGTGCGGGCATGAATCTGGCGCTGGCAGCGGATATACGCGTTGCCGTCGAAGATGCCGTCCTGGGCCAAAATTTTTCGAAGGTTGGTTTGTTTCCGGATTATGGCGGCACATACTTCCTTCCGCAATTGATTGGCCCAGCGAAAGCTGCCGAACTTTTCTACACCGGCGACATGATCGACGCCAAAACAGCGTTGCAGCTCGGCATCCTAAATCATGTTTTTCCCATGGATCGCTTTGAAGCGGAAGTGCAGAGTCTGGCGGCAAAGATTGCCACTGGTCCGCAACTTTCCATTCGCGCCGTGAAACAAACAATTTTCGTGCGTGATGAACAAGCTCTGCGGGAAGCCCTCGAGAGGGAAGTGGAGCACCAGCTCAAATGCTTCCATTCACACGACTGCATGGAAGGGATTCGCGCGTTCCACGAAAAACGCCCGCCTATTTTTCGCGGAAACTGACGGAGTAGTTCTGTTGACTCGCTGTGCCGCGCAGCAGGCCTGCGCGGCAGAAAATTTGCGCTCCCAGGAGGTTGAAGTATGCCGGCAACTCGCTTATCCACATTCGACGATTGGGTCGACCTGTTCCGCGTTTGGCAAAAGGACATCGGCGTCGCTTATCCGGAAATCGCCAACTACCAGTTTGGAGCCAAATTTGGCCCCACGCGTTCGAACGAAATCGAATTTGGCGCGTACAAGGGCCGTCCGAAGTGGGAAAAGGTGATGCAGATTCCGGACCAGCGCATGCGCGACGCGTTGCTGAATCTGATCGTCTACCAGGGCGATACGGAATTTGCTTCCGTCGAGCAGCAACGCCGCCTTTTCGAAACCGCTCCCAGCGAACACGATCGGCAGTCGCTTTGCCGCGTGGTCACCGAAGAAATGCGCCATGGCTGGCAGATGTGCTACCTGCTGATGAATCATTTCGGCTACAGCGGCCGCGTCGAAGCGCAAAAAATGCTGGAGCGCCGCGCCTTCGATCAGAAGCGCTTGCTCGGCGCCTTCAACCAGGACGTCAACAACTGGCTGGACTTTTTCGTGTACACGGATTTTGTCGATCGCGATGGCAAGTACCAGCTCACCATGCTCAGCTTTTCCGGCTTCGCGCCGCTTGCACAATCCATGATTCCCATGCTCAAGGAAGAATCCTTCCATCTGGGCACCGGGCAGGACGGGATCAAGCGCATCGTCAAAGCCGGCGTCGTGCCGCAGCAGATTATTCAGAAATACATCAACAAGTGGATCCCGGTGAGCCTCGATCTATTTGGCGTCGATCGCTCCAGCTCAGCGCATTGGTTTTATGTGTGGGGCTTGAAGGGCCGCTACGACGAACCCACGGCGCAGGCCGAAGCCAACCTGGAGCGCATGAACGAACACAGTCGCGAGCTCTATCGCCAGGAGTGCGTAAAGCTTGTGGACATGATCAACAAGAATGTCCTCACAGGCCAGAGCAAGCTTTATGTGCCCGACGTGAAATTCAATCGCTATATAGGCGAACACGCGCGTCAACCGTATAGTGTCACCGGCGAATTGCTGAGCGAAGAAGACTATCGCCAGCATCTGCACGAAATGCTGCCGCAGCCCGAGGATCTGGCTATGGTCAACGAAATCCAGGCCATCGAGAAGCGGTGGATTTCGCCCAAGGGTTCGATTCAATAACCGCTCGCGGGTTGCTCTTATGGCACCGCATCGCGCAGCCAGGCTGATTGGTCTCATCTTCGGTTGCCTGGTTGTCGGCGTAATGTTGTTCATGATGATCGCCGTTTTGAGTGGCATGCTATCCGGCGATAAGTAATTCGGGGGCTTGTGTAAGATTGATATGTAAACGAAGGAGCGTGAATGAACGATCTTGAAATTCTGCCGAGCGACGTGAAGCAGCGGCTGGACCGTGGCGAAAAAATGATGCTTATCGATGTGCGCGAGCCGCACGAGTACGCCATCTGCCACATTGAGGGCGCCGTACTTATTCCCATGGGAACGATTCCCGCGAATCTTCAGAAACTCGACACCGACGAGGATGTGATTTGTTTCTGCCATCACGGAATGAGGAGCATGGATGTGGCCAACTGGCTGCGCGCCCAGGGCGTCAAGTCCGCCAAATCCATGGCCGGAGGCATCGATCGCTGGTCGCTGGAAATCGATCCCAAGGTTCCCCGCTACTGATTTCAATCCACTGAGAGAAGAACATGGCTGCTTCTAAAATTACGTTCTACCAAAAGCCCTCTTGTACCACCTGCCGCAAAGCAAAAGCACTGTTGCAGGAATTGAAAATCGATTTCACGGCGCGCGACCTGGACACCGATCGTCTCAGCGAATCCGAACTCGATCAATTGATTGGCGCCCGGGACTATAAAGGTTTTCTGAACACGCGCAACGAGCTGTACCGCACGCGCAACATGGCCGAACACACGCCCGCGCGTACGGAAGCTCTGAAGCTCATGGCCAAAGAGCCCAACCTGATTCGCCGGCCTCTTCTTGCGTCCGGCTCGCAGATCATTGTCGGCTTCGACGAGGCCGCCTACCGCAAATTGCGCAAATAATGATCCTCCCCTTCAGGAGAATCGCGTGGAAGTGAAAACCATCGCCGTGGTTGGTGCGGGCACGATGGGCCGCGGCATTGCCTATGCTGCCGCGCTTGGGGGGTTCGAAACGCTGCTGCAGGATGTGAACGAAACCGCGTTGGCCAAAGCAACCGCATGGATTCGAGATGCGCTGGACGAAGGAGTGAAGCGCGGCAAAGTCGAAGGCGCCGCGCGCGATGTCGCAGTTGGGCACATCCGCACCTCCTCCGCCGTAGAGGAAGCCGTTCGCGATGCCGAGTTGATCATCGAGGCCGTCCCTGAAGAGTTGGAAATAAAGGTACAACTGTTCGCCCTGCTCGATCGTGTCGCCAAGCGCGGCGCTATTTTTGCCAGCAACACTTCCTCGCTCTCCATTAGCGACTTCACCGGTAACTTAAATTCGCGCGATCGCTGCATAGGCATGCACTTTTTTAATCCCGTGCCCAAGATGCGCCTGGTGGAAATTATCCGCACCTCGCACACTTCGAGCGAAACGGTAGCCACCGCCGTCCGTATTGCGCATCGCATGCAAAAAGAAACAGTCATCGTTCACGAGTCGCCCGGCTTCATCACCTCGCGCATCAACGCGCTCATCGGCAATGAAGCCTTCGCCATGCTCGAAGCTGGTGTGGCCTCCGCGGCCGACATCGATAAGGCCCTCAAGCTCGGCCTGAATCATCCAATGGGTCCATTCGAAATGGTCGATCTGGTCGGCCTCGATGTGCGGCTGAAAATCCTGGAATATCTGCATCAAACGCTTGGCGAAAAATATCGCCCCAGTCCGCTTCTCAAGCAATATGTCGCTGAAGGCCGCCTCGGCCGGAAATCAGGACGCGGCGTGTATGATTACACGCAGCATGACCAGCACCACGGTAAATCCTAAAGTGCCCGGGTCAGAAAGCGAATCATGAAGCCCATCAGCGAACGCATCGTCATCCAGAAAGGCGACATCACGGAAATGGAAACCGATGCCATCGTGAACGCCGCCAACAACGACTTGATGCTGGGCGCCGGAGTTGCCGGAGCGATCCTGCGCAAAGGCGGCGATTCGATACAAAAAGAATGCGACGAAATTGGCAGCATCCCCGTCGGCTATGCGGTGATCACCGGGGCAGGCAAACTCAAAACTCGCTATGTGATTCATGCCGCCAGCATGAGCCTGGGCGGCGAGCGTACCACCGCCAAATCCTTGCGCACTTCGACAGCGCACTCCCTTCGTCTGGCCGCGGAGCGCAAACTGAAAAGCATCGCGTTTCCCGCCGTCGGCACGGGCGTTTCCGGGTTTCCCATCGACGAGTGCGCGCAAATCATGCTCGCCGAAGCCGCGGGGCACCTCAAGGGCGACACCTCGCTCGAAACAATTTATTTTGTCCTATTCGACGAACGCTCTCGCGACACCCTCCAGCGCACCTGGGACAAATTGCAAAACGATCTCGCCGCCGGAGCTACAGGCGCGTGACGCCGCTTGCCACGCTACTTGCCGAGCGCATTCGCCGCTACGGCCCCATCACCTTTGCGGAATATATGCGCGAGTGTCTCTATCATCCGCTGCATGGCTACTACAGCCAGGCGGAAGCGCGCCGCTTTGCCGATTACTACACGAGCGTTGATATTCATACGATTTTCGGCCGTTTGCTCGCGCGTCAATTCGCCGAAATGTGGGAACAACTAGGACGTCCCACGAAGTTTCATCTCGTCGAAGGCGCCGCAAGCACAGGCCGCCTCGCCGGGCACATTCTGGATTTTGCCCAGACGAAGCTGCCGGATTTTTACCAAGCGGTCTACTATGTAGCGGTCGAAAGATCGCCGGCACGTTGCACCCAGCTTGCCGCACGCCTCGCTCCGCACATCGCCCAGGGGCGCTGCCAATCCACTATCGAGATGCCCGCGAAAATTCCCGTCGGCTGCGTTTTTTCGAATGAGTTGCTGGACGCGCTCCCGGTTCACCGCGTTATTCAACAAGACGGCCAGCTCCAGGAAATCTTTGTAGCCAGCGATGGCGCAACATTTTCGGAAGTACGCTTGCCGCTCTCCACTTGCGCCGTTTCCGAATATTTTGCCGCTCAGGGCATTAAGCTGATCGATGGACAGCATGCCGAAGCCGCCTTGGAAGCTTGCGACTGGATCATGGAGATTGGCCGACGCCTGGAACGCGGATTCGTTCTCTCCGTCGACTACGGTCACGAAGCTTCTGAACTTTTCGATGCGCATCACATGGCCGGAACCGTGCTCGCCTACGCCAATCATCGCGCCAGCGAAGAATATTTCACGGCCCCGGGAGAGCAGGATCTGACCGCCCATGTAAATTTAACGGCCATGCGCCTGTGGGGCGAGCGAGCAGAACTCTCGACGCTAGGAGTGGTCTCTCAGACCGCCTTTCTTCTCGCCTTGGGCAAAAAAAACGAATTCGCTGATCTCTATGAGGATGACGCAAGCGAATCCGATCGCGTTCGCGCCCGCCTCCAGCTAAAAACCCTAATCTTCCCCGAGGGCATGGGCGAACGCTTCCGCGTCCTGATCCAGCAAAAGGGCCAGCCTCGCGCCGGTCTCACAGGGCTATTCGGAATCTAGCCGTCCTTTGGACTGCGGTGACTCGCCGCCGCTGTTACACACAACCGACCCACGAGCAAACTCCCCGCGAAATGCCTGGAATTATCATCCTGCCGAGGTTTCTGAGATAATTTCTCCCATGAAAATAACCATGCGATTTTGTGCGCTAGTTTGTCTCGCCATAGTTTCGATCGCTCCTTTGCCCGCGCAAATTCCCGCCGCCAAGCCCGCGCCACTGCAAGTCCCGGAGGTGAAATTTCAGCGCTATGAGCTCGACAACGGCCTCGAGGTGATTCTTTCCGAAGATCACCGCCTGCCGCTGGTCGCGGTCGATCTTTGGTATCACGTAGGCGCGGCCAACGAAACTGCCGGCCACACCGGCTTCGCACATCTTTTCGAACACATGATGTTTGAAGGTTCGAAGCACGTTCCGGGCAGTTCGCACGCCCACTATCTGGAAGCCGCGGGCGCTTCCGATTTCAACGGCACTACCAGCTTCGATCGCACGAACTATTACGAAACTTTGCCTTCCAATCAGCTTGAGCTCGCGCTGTGGCTGGAATCCGATCGCATGGGTTACCTCCCGGACAAGTTGGACCAGGCTAATCTCTCCAATCAGCAGGATGTGGTTCGCAATGAACGCCGCCAGAGCTACGAAAACGCTCCGTACGGCATTGCCCAGGAAACCGTGTTCCACGAATTGTTTCCCAAGGAGCATCCGTATTACCCGATGGTGATCGGCTCGCACGCGGATATTCAGGCCGCCAAACTCGAAGACGTGCGCAATTTCTTCAAACTGTATTACGCGCCCAATAATGCCAGCCTCACGATTGTTGGGGATTTTGATCCCGCCAAGGTCCGCCAACTGGTCGAAAAATATTTCGGACCGTTGAAGAGCGGCCCAGAAGTGCCTCGGGTGAAAGTGGTCACGCCGCCGATCACCACCGAGCGCCGCACCGTGGTCCAGGACAACGTCCAGCTTCCGCGCGTCTATCTCGCGTGGCTCACATCGCCAATCTTCAAACCTGGCGATGCCGAAGCCGACATCACCGCCAACGCGCTCGGCGGAGGGAAAGCCAGCCGCCTCTACAAGAAGCTCGTCTACGAAAAGCAACTCGCGCTGGATGTGCAGGCCTACCAGCAATCCTTGACGCTAAACTCCGTGTTCCAGATTCAAGCCACCGCCCGCCCCGGCGTGAAGCCTGAAGTTCTGGAAAAAGCCATCAACGACGAGATCGAAGCGTTCCGCACCTCCGGGCCGACCGCGGAAGAAATGGAGCGCGCGCGAAACGGAATTGAGACGCGCACCATCTCCGGCCTGGAAATTTTGAATGGCGTCGCCGATCTGCTGAGCAGCTACAACCATTATCTCGGCACGCCGGATTTTCTGGCCGCCGATCTGGCGCGCTACGAAAACGCCACGCCGGATGCCGTGCAGTTTTTTGCCAAAACTCAGTTGAATCCGAACCAGCGCGTGGTTGTTTACGCCGTGCCCGGCAAGCAGGATCTTGGCCCCGAAGTGCCTACGCCACCGGCGGAAGCCAAGGGCACCGCGCAAGCAGGCGGAGAAGCGGTGAATGCCGATGCCGCCTGGCGCGACAAGCCGCCAACTTCCGGTCCGGCGGTGGTGCCGCATCTTCCAGTCCCAGAAAAATTTCAGCTTTCGAATGGCCTTACGGTTCTTTATAGCGAACGACCGGGCCTGCCACTCGTCGCAGCCAGCCTGGTATTTCGCCGCGGCACCGGAGCCAATCCCGTTGACGATCCCGGACTCGCCAGTTTTGCCGCACGCATGCTGCAGCAGGGCACTGAAACGCGCTCTGCCTTGCAGATTGCCGATCGCGCCGCCGATCTCGGCACAACGGTGGACACGCACGCATTGATGGATTCCTCGCGCGTCGGATCGGAATCTCTAACGCGAAATTTCCCTGCTCTTCTGGAATTGCTCGCCGACGTTGTTCTTCATCCCACTTTCCCACAGACCGAAATCGATCGCGTTCGCTCCGAGCGGGAAGCGGCGCTGGTGCAGGAGAAGGACGATCCGTTTTCGGTCGCCACGCGCGTTTACTCGATCGCGTTGTACGGGCCGAAATATACCTACGGCTATCCGGACATTGGCACCGCGGATTCTCTGAAATCCGTTAAACGCGAAGAATTGGCCGCGTTTTGGCGGCAAAACTATCTTCCCGGCGACGCGGCGCTCATCGTCACCGGCAATATGAACTTGGCGGAGCTGAAGCCGTTGCTTGAAAAGCAATTCGGCCAGTGGAAGGGCGGCGGCGCGCCGGAAGCAAACCGGGGCACGCTGCAAGCCTCTGACGCCAAGCTCATCCTTGTGGACCGCCCGGAAGCTCCTCAGACCACGCTGGTCTTTTTCTCTCTCGGTCCAGCGCGCTCGGCGCCGGATTATCCGCAACTCGAAGTGATGAATTCGGCCCTCGGTGGCCTTTTCTCCAGCCGCATCAACATGAACCTGCGCGAAGAGCACGGCTACACTTATGGCGCAGGCTCTTTCTTCAATTACCACATCGCACCGGGACCCTTCATCGTTTATTCCGACGTGCGCACCGACGCGACTGCGCCGGCCACTACGGAAGTCTTCAAGGAATTGCGCCGCATGCGCGACACGCCCATGACCCCCGAGGAACTCAAGTCTTCCAAGGACGCCGTGGCGCAATCGCTTCCCGGGCGTTTCGAACACGCCGCGGAAACCGTTGGCGTGTTTTCCGAAATCTACGTTTACGATCTGCCACTGGATTATTTTTCGCTGCTGCCCGCGCAGATTTATGCTGTCACCGCCGAACAAGCCCAGGCCGCCGCCCAGAAGTACATTCAGCCCGACAAAATCACAGTCCTCGCCGTAGGCGACCGCGCCAAGATCGAGGCCGACATGAAAAAACTAAACCTGGGCAAAATAGAAATCCGCGACACAGAAGGCAAGCTAGTCCAGTAAGAAAGAATTGTCGGAGTTGAAGCTCCGATCCCCTAAGCGGCATTTCATCATTATTGATCCTTTTGAACCTGAAATGATTAATTCGCTTGCAACTTCTTCAACATCTCCGTCGCGTTGCTGTTCTTCGGGTTCAGCTCCAACGATTTCTTATAATTCTGAATCGCCAATACCTTTTCGCCGTCATTCATATATGCTTCACCCAAACTGTCGTACACATTCCAGGAAAGCGGATGCAATTCCACATTCAGCTGAAAAATCCGGATCGAGTCCTGCAATTTCTTCGCCGCGAATAATTGATAACCCGCCGAATTGATGG
Source organism: Candidatus Acidiferrales bacterium (assembly GCA_963709705.1). GTDB lineage: Bacteria > Acidobacteriota > Terriglobia > Acidiferrales > UBA7541 > Acidiferrum. Next base: position 546,107 of record CAVPXU010000005.1, on the reverse strand, counting down.
AATTTTCGGAGATGTCGCCACGCATCAGTTCCGGCCGGAACCGGTTGATGGCCTCCGTTGCACCCTTTTCTCGCGCAGTTTTCGCGAACAGCATCGATGGCGAATCGTACCTGTCGTACTTTACCCAGCCCAGCGCCGGTTGCTGGCCTCCAATCGCCGTTTGCAAGAGGTCGGCGATAATCGACAGCCCATTCTCGCCATCCAGGAATATAACCAGTCCAATTTTCTGCTTGGGATAAGCCACCACGTAGGCCTTGAACTGCCCGTTGTCGCCCCAGTGCCACAGCGATTCTCCCTGCGCCGTTTCCTGGATGCCGATGCCCAGACCCCAAAACACGCTCTTCGAAAGTTCCTTCGGCGTGGTCTCCGTGCAATTCGTGCATTCCGGATCGACGGCAATCTGCGGCTTCTCCATTTCTCGCAGCGTCTCCGGCTTCAATCCTTTTCCATCCAGCAACGCTTCCACAAACAACGCATAATCCCCGGCCGTGGTCTGCAGGCTGGACGCGGCATTTACATCTTTAGGTTTGTATTTGTCGCCCACTTGTCCGGCCGCGTTATGAGGCATCGCTGTAACGGCGTCAAACTCGGGGCGCCACACGTAACTGCTGTTGCGCATTCCCAAAGGCGCGAAGACCGCTTCCGTCATGTACTGGTTCAAAGGTTCTCCGGTGATCTGCTCGACCACTTTCTGCAGGTAAACAAATCCTTCGCCCGAATAGCTGAAGCGTTCTCCGGGTGTGAAGTGAATCGTCAACCCAGAATCGGGACGCCAATTGGGAAACCCCGTTCTGTGGCTCAGCACATAGCGCGCGGTAATCTTGTCCAACCGCGGATCGCCTTCGATATACGGCTTTGGCAAATATTTGGAGAGCGGAGCGTCCAGGTCCAGCTTCCCCTGATCTACTAGTTTGAGAACTGCGTACGCAAATACGGGCTTGCTCAACGACGCGGCCTCAAAAATCGTTTCTTCCACCACCGGCTGGCCGCTTTTTGCATCCTTCACGCCAAAGCCATGTACCCAATATGTTTTCCCGCTGCGAATCAAGGCGAGCGAAGCCCCTGGCACCGTGCCTTCTTTCAAAAGAACCGGCACTTTCTGCTCCAGTTCCGCAATTGTTGACTTGTCCGGTTTATGAAGCGCCGCCGCCTTCGTGTTCGACGGGGTGTCCGCCCGCACAACGCACCCGAACAAAATCGCGCTCAGCGAAACAAACGCCAAACTATGCAGCCTGCGCCATGAACTCATGATGGATCACCCCTGGTCGAGAAGCCGAGCATCTCCGGGCTAGCGGACACACATCTCAGGCTTCTCTCTCACTACCACTACTACGCAGTTCGCAGGCGATTTGTTCCTGGGTAGCGAGCGCAGCGGTCCAGTTTTTACATTTGTTTTAGGCCAGCTCTGGCTGGTTTATTAATTCGATGACGGCTTCTTCAGTACCGGCTTGTCACCCGAAGCGGGCTGGGGAATATCTGTATTGCCGCCCTTGGAATCCGCCGGAGTCCCGGTCGCAGGGGCGCTCACTTGTACCTGCGCGCCTTCGGTATACGGCTTCTTGATTAACGCTTCCACATATTGCTGCGCGCCACCTGTGTTGTCGTTGGTCTGTCGCGCTTTGTCGTATTCATGCAACGCACGTTCCCGCTGCCCCAGCAAGTCGAAAATCTTGCCAAGATAAATGTGGCTCCAAACCTCGGTCCACTTCTCCGATGGCTCCGGCACAGTCTCCAAAGCTGCGCGGAAGGCATTCGCGGACGCCTGGTAATTCTTTTGGTAGAAAAACGCTTCGCCCATTCGGAAATTGGCGAGTGAACGATTCGGCTGGATGCTCAAGGCCCGCTGATATTGCTGCACGGCATCGTAATACTTGCCCACTTCAGCCAGTTCTTCACCGCGCGCAATCGCAGCCCGCGCCCGCAGCGCCGGCGTGCTCTTCAGAATCGTGTTGTTAGGATCGACGTGAATCCCGCCCGGCTTCGGCCTGCCGAATGTCTCCACCTCGAACGGCGACTCCGTGCCCGCCACTTCGACCGTCTTGGTTTCGGGATTTCCTTCCGTGTCGATGCGGATTTGCATTGGCATGCTGAATGTGTCGATCGGCTGCTTGATTTTACCGATCACGCGGAATCCTTTACGCGTGCGGTAAACCACATAATCCAGCGAGAATTCCGGAATTCCAGTGGAGTTCAGCCATTGGGCAAAGAAGCCCTGCAGGTTCGGTGGATCGGCTCCCTGCTTCGTGCTCGCAATGGCACGCGCAACGGCCATGGCTTCAAAGTCCGCGATCGTAGCTGTCTTTCCCTGATACTTTGCGTAAAACTGGTGCAACACATCTTTGAATCCGGAATCTCCCATCTGCGCTCGCAGCATATGAAAAAGCATTGCTCCCTTGTTCATCACTACGGAGCGATACTCTGGTGAGTAAGGAACCAGCCGCGCCGATTGCGCCACTGGCGCCGAATTGTCAAACATGAGCGCGCCCACCGCGAACTCGTCAATCGCCCGCAAGCCAGCCTCTTTGCCGATGGCTTGTTCCGCGTAAAGCTCCTCGGAATAACGCGCCAGCCCATCGGTGATCCACACATCGGCCGTGCTCGCGGGCAAAACGCCAACCCCCCACCATTGCGCAGCCACCAACTGGCTTAATATCCGGTCGCTTATTTTTGGATCCCAGATGCGATGCGACAGCATCACCACGCCCGGCCCGGCAAAGTCCCGCAGGGTTCCGTCCGGCAATTGCACCACGGTCAAATCCTGTTCCGGCAACTCTCCGAACATGTCGGAGAAAATGACTTCCTGGTGCGCCACTTCATTGGCGAATTCCTGGGCCTTCCCCGATTGCGCGGGCTGCGCATACACAGCCACATTTATATTTTCCGCCTCTTTGGGATTCAGTTGCAGCGGCCCGATCACGAACGACCCGTACGGCTCCGGTTTATCCCCGTGAAACGTGTACATCAACCGTTTGCCTTCTGCTGGGGAGCGCATCGGCATCGGCTGGGGTGCTTCCGCCTTTCCAGTTCCCGCCACGGCCACGGTATCCGGCACATTCAACTTAAATGTGGCGCTGTAGCGGTTCGATGGAAAGTTCGTCAGTGGAAACCAACGCCCCGGTAGAAGCAGGTACGACCAGTCCTTGTTGACCGACGCCATCCGTATGTTCGGTACTGGGCTGTTTTCTTCATTGGCCAGCAATCCGCCATACGTAAAGGTGAGCGACACCGTTTGCCCGTTAGGCACCGGCGATGGCAGCGTCACCACCAGATACAACGGGTTTTGCGGCTCGCGCTGAAATGGCAGTGTTTTCCCGTCCGCCCCTTTTACGTCGCGCACTTCCAGGTTTTCGTGCAGCTCTACCCTTATGATCTGCGAGACTTCCTGCGCGCGAAATTCCACCTTTGCCACCGCGTTGATCCCCTGCGCCACGGTGTCCAGGTACGCCGATACGTCGTATTTGTCCGCAAGGAAGCTCGGTACTTGCTGTGGTTGGGGGCCTTGCTGAATTTGTACGGACTGCAGCGGAGCCTGCGCGGCGCCGTTCACCACTGCGCACAAAGAGAATATGGAGGCCGCACACCAGGCCCAGGTCCATCGGCGAAAGGTCATCGACGTCCTTTCAGGTTCACACACAGGGAATCCCTATATAGGATAACAAGGGCTCAAGAAGCGTTGCCAGCGCTCCGCCCCAATAAATCCGCAATGGCATCCGCTGCCCGGACCACCGCCCCCGGTGGTCCCAGGCGCGTCCGAATTTCCGCCAAACCCGCCCTCATCGTCCGGCGTGCGTTGGGGTCCTGCAAAAGCTGTAGGACCTCACCAGCCACGCGATCCGGCGTGAAGTCGTTTTGCACCAGCTCCGGCACTACCTTTTTCTCCGCAATCAGGTTGACCATCGCAAAATAAGGCGTGCGCACCAGCGGCTTCGCCAGCGTAGCTGTCAGTGGAGACACCCGGTAGACCACCACCATGGGCGCATCCAGCAGCGCCGCCTCCACGGTAGCCGTCCCGCTGGATACGATAGCCGCATCGGCTGCCGCCAGCGCGTTGTAAGTCTCGCCTTCCACCACGCAAGGCTTTAGCCCCTGTGACCAGCCGGTCTTCAACAGGGCCGTGTCTTTCGCGTGCGCCGCGGCTACTACAATCTGCACGGGCATTTTGGCGTGAATCCGCGCGCAGGCTTCCTGCAGCACAGGCAAATGATGCGCCAGTTCAGCGCTGCGGCTACCCGGGAGCACCGTGACCACCGGCCGCCCGGCCACCAGCGCGTGCGATTCGCAGAATTGGCGGCGGTCCTTCGTTGCCTGCACAGCGCCAACGAGCGGGTGCCCGATAAATTCGGTGGGAATTCCCGCTTTGCTGAAAAACTCCTTTTCAAACGGAAAGATGCAGAGCGCTTTTTCGAAGCGCCGCCGGATCAGATTCGCACGCCACGGCCGCCACGCCCAAAATTGCGGGCAGATGTAATACACATTGCGAATGCCTTTAGGTTTCAGCTTTCGCGCCAGGCGCAGGTGAAAACCGGGAAAATCCGTCAGGATCGCCAAAGCAGGCTTGCGTTTCTCGGCTTCGGTGACGATGCGTTCCATTGCCTTCAGCAACGACGGCAGGTGTTTCACGATTTCGGTGATGCCGACAACGGCGATTTCTTCGTAGTTGGTTACCAGTTCCACGCCGGCTGACTGCATCTGCGGTCCGCCCATGCCGAAAAGCTGCACATCCAGGCGAGACTTCAGCGCGGTTGCCAATTGGGCGGCGTACATGTCTCCGGAAGCTTCACCGGCGGAAAGAAGTAAGGGAATGGGCGTCATCGAAAAGGATTCGTTCAGTCGCTGGCAGGCAAAGGAGCCGGCAATGCGGGAGTGCCCGGCGCAGGGTGAACGCCATTGCCGTTGTGCAACTCCTGCTCTTTGTATTGCAACTGGTACAGCCGGTAATAAATGCCGCGTTGGGCCAGCAATTCCTGGTGCGCGCCTTCTTCGCGCAACCGTCCTTTGTGGAACACCAGGATGCGGTCGGCGTGTTGGATGGTGCTGAGGCGATGCGCGATCACCAGGGCTGTACGGCCGGACAACAAACGGCCCAGCGCTTCGCGAATCAACAATTCCGTTTTCGTGTCCACGCTGGAAGTGGCTTCGTCCAGAATCAGGAAGCGCGGATTGTGCGCCAGCGCCCGCGCGAAACTGATCAGTTGCCGCTGGCCCACGGAAAGAGTGGAACCGCGCTCGTTCACTTCCGTCGACGCGCCCTGGGGAAGCGATCGTACATAGTCGCCCAGGCCAACTTCGTCCAGCGCATGCTCCACGTTTGCCCGGGTAATTCCTGCGGTACCGAGCCGCACGTTGCTCTCGATCGTGCCCGTGAAGAGGAACGGATCCTGCAGCACAATTCCGAATTGCCGCCGCAGTTCCTGCAGATCGAGCAGACGAATATCGACTCCGTCCAGCAGGATTTGCCCGCGCTGAATATCGTAAAAGCGCAACAGCAGGGAGATCAGCGTCGTTTTTCCGGCGCCCGTGTGGCCGACAATCGCGAAAGTCTGGCCCGGAGAAATGCGGAACGAGACGTCGCGCAGCACCCAATCCTCGTCGGCAAGTTTCTCGTCTTGCTTGTAGTTGAACCACACATTGCGAAACTCAATTTCCCCGCGTGGCGAAATCAATTTTTCCGCATTGGGGTTCGATTCGATGGTAATAGGTTCGTCCAGCAGCTTGAAGATGCGCTCAGACGCGGCCATCGCCGACTGCAAAATGTTGAATTTTTCGCTCAAGTCCTGAATGGGCCGGAAAAACCGCTGCGCGTACATGGTGAACGCCGTCAAAATGCCCAATGTCAAAGCGCCGTGCAGGATGCGAATTCCGCCAGTCCAGTAAATCAAGGCGATCGTGGCGAAGCTGAGGAATTCCACGGCGGGATAAAAAACGGCATAAGCCAGGATGGCGTCGCGCCACGCCAGCATGTTGTCTTTATTCCGTCTGGTGAATTCCTCTCGCGCTTTGCGTTCGCGATTGAATAGTTGCACCACGCTCATTCCGGAAATGTATTCCTGCAAAAACGCGTTAATGCGCGCAATCGCCGTGCGGATTTTGCGGTTCGCGTCGCGCACATATTTCCGGAAGACGATCGTTACCACAAAAATGAACGGCAGGACCGCAAGTGCGGCCAATGCGAGCCTGGCATCGATCACGAAGAGAACGGCGGCCATAACCACGAGCAAGAAGAAATCGTTGATCATGGTGACAACGCCAGCGGCAAACAGATCGTTCAAGGCGTCCACGTCCGTGGTGACGCGTGTCATCAGCCGCCCCACCGGGTTACGGTCGAAATAAGACATAGGCAGCCGCTGCAACCGGCCAAAAATTTCCGCGCGCATGTCGTACATCGTCTGCTGGCCCACACGCTGCATGATGCGGATCTGGATGTACTGCGCCAGAAAATCAAACGCGATCACCAGCAGCCAGATCGCGCTGACCAGCACCAGCCCATGCCGCGCGTTCTGCAAGCTGACGTGATGTCCTGCGCCTGGAACCAGGTATTTGTCGATGGCCTTCCCGAAAAGCGCCGGTGGCGCCAGCTCCAGCGGCGTAACCACCGCGACCAGCGCCAAGGCGAAGATTACCCGCCACTTGTACGGCCGCATATACTCCAGCAGCCGCTTCATCAAGTGCGAGTCGTACGCCTTGCCGAGCGCCTCTTCTTCGTGAATGTTGCTCATGCCCGTTCGAGCTCTTCTTCCAGCAACTGCTTCTGGTACAAATCGGCGTAGTACCCGCCATGCGCCAGCAATTCTTCATGCGTCCCGGATTCGATAATTTCGCCGTCCTTCACCACCACGATCTGGTCCGCATCCCGCACCGTCGACGTGCGGTGTGCGATCAACACCGTGGTCCGCCCGCGCATGATCCCGCGCAGCCGCTCAAGAATTTTTTCTTCCGTCTGCGTATCCACGGAGGAAAGAGAATCGTCCAGGATCAGGATGCGCGGGTCGCGAATTACCGCGCGCGCGATCGCCGACCGCTGTTTCTGCCCACCGGACAATGTGATTCCGCGCTCGCCCACCATGGTCTTGTAGCCTTCGGCAAACTCTTCCACTTCTGAATGCAAGCTGGCGATTTGCGCGGCTTGCAGGATTTGCGGCTCTTCGTGCTGGTCCAACCCAAACGCTATGTTTTCGCCCACGGTCTCGCTGAACAGGTAGGTATCCTGGGGCACGTAACCAATCGCCCGCCGCAGCGTTTCCAGCGGCCACTCCCGGATCGGCCGGCCATCGATCAGAATTTGTCCATCCGGAGCTTCCCAAAGCCGCGCAATCAGTGCTGCCAGCGTGGTCTTCCCGCTTCCAGTCGGCCCAACGATGGCCAGGGTCGATCCCGGTGGAATTTTGAGATTTATGTTCCGCAGCACCGGACGCGATTCCGCTGCGCCATGGCCATTCGAACTGGCGTTGTTGGTGCCATTACCTGAAATGGTTGTGGGATACGCAAACGTCAAATTACGAAACTCAATTTCGCCTTCGATGCGCGTGCCTTGGGGAACTTTCGCGAACTTGTCGTCTATCTGCGGTTTGGCCGTCAAAATATAGTTCAACCGTCCCATCGAGGCCGCGCCGCGCTGGAAGATATTCGTCACCCAACCCAGCGCGATCATCGGCCATACAAGAAAACCCAGGTAGGTGTTAAACGTAATCAACGAACCCAGCGACATCTGGCCGTTCAGAAAGCGATAGCCGCCCTGCCACAAGACAATCAGGAACGTTACGCCGATCATGGCCTGCAGCGAAGGCATGAACATACTCCACGTGCGGATCAGCTTCACGTTCTTGGCCACGTAATCCCGGTTCGGTTCGTCGAATCCTTCAATTTCCGCTTCTTCCTGCGTGTAGGCGCGAATCACGCGCACGCCGGACAGGTTTTCCTGCACCTTGGCCGAAAGAGTTGCCAGCGCCGCCTGAATAATCTCGTACAACTCGTGGATGATTTTTCCGAAGTACCAGACCACCACGGCCACGATTGGCGCGGGCAGCAGCACCCACAGCGTCAGGGATTTGGACAAAATCACCATTACCGAAATCGAGACCACCATGGTCACGATGGTGGTGCCGCTATACATGATTCCCGGCCCCAGCACCATGCGCACGGAATTTAGATCGTTGGTCGCGCGAGACATCAGTTCGCCGGTGCGATTGCGCACATAAAACTCCGGCTCCATCACCAGCAAGCGGTCCAGCAGATCGTTTCGAATATCGAATTCGATGTCGCGCGAAATTCCAATCAGGATCCACCGCGTGCCGAATGACATCACGCCTTTAATCGCGATGCACCCAACCAGGATCAGCACGTAAATGAACAGTGTATGCCGGCTGTGCGGCTGGTAATAAGGCACCAGGTTGCTCAGCCAATTCAGCGGCGTAACGTCCTTTGCTCCATGCGTCACAAATTCGAACGGCCTTGTGCTTCCCGCCAGCGTATCCGTAATGATTCCGGTGGTTAGCGGCACGACGCTGCCGATCAGTCCCATCAACACCAGCGTAAACAGCCCGAACGCAATCGCGCCTTTATACCGTCCCAGATACGGCAACAACCCGCGCAGGTTCTTCGCCGCTGAAGTCTTCGGCACCTTCTTCGCGGTGTTTCCTGCGGACCCGGTTGTGGCCGGCGAACTCATCGTAATGAGGACCTCGGGCTGCCGAGCGATGGGGATTCGCCCAGGAAATGCTGGTAAGTCATATCCATTGATTCGTACCGCTTCGTCTCCGGATTCCACCGCACCGCGATGGGGAGGGTTTTCTCAGCGGCACCTTGCTTGATCGGTGTGAAATAGAGCGACATTCCCTGCTCCGGGCTATTTTCGTATTGCAGTTTCCAGCCCTGCACGGCCTGCAGAGGCGTCAGCGCCAGGTAGCCCTTCTGGTTCTTGAGGTATTCGTCCGCTCGCACCAGTTCCGTCCATTGTCCGTTCACGTTTTCCGCAACCACCGCTCTGGTCACAACAGTGCCCGCCACCGTGCTCTTCGGCGTATTAGGTACGACGTTGGCCGCAAGAAATTGTTCTGTTCCGGTCTTCGCCAAATCGCCGAAAAGCAGCACTTGCGCGTCGCTTCCCAGTAGCGCGTGGGCCGCATCCTGAATGTCTTCGGGAACAGCAGGCTCGACAGGCTTCTTCGCGGTTTCTTCGGCGGGTTTAGGCGGTGCGGAACTACAGCCAGAGAAAAGCAAGGTTACCGCGAGGAATGCGGCGCTACAACATCTGCGCGCGACAGGCACGCGGTCCACTACAGGCTTACTTGCGTGAAGCGGCATCCTTTTCGACGGCTGTAGTGAAGTCATAAGGAAACGAGTCATCCAGGTCCTTTCCAAACGAGACGCGCTGGACTGCGAAACGTGCCACTCTCCATTCGAGCTACCGAGTCTTACAAACTAGGCGCCGCCAGCGTTATCTCCACCACTCGCCCCGGTTGCCCTTCCTTCTCCAGGGTGCACAGCACTTCCATCACCTGGGGCACGTCCGGCCCCGCCCAGTCAAACGCGTAATACCACAATTCTAACGGCTGCCCGTCTCGCGTGCTAGGGCTCTTCGAATCCGGCTCCCCATAGAGTTGCACCACTTTCGTCGCCGGATCGTTTACCGCTAAGCCTCGGCCAGTTCTCCAGGGGCTCGGCGGCAACGCGGTGCAATCGCCGGTCAGCGCGACAGATCCAGTTCGAATCACCTGGATTTTCTTTTGAGTGTCGAAATCGACTGCCAGTATCTGCTTGCGACACGGGTCCTTCCAAACAGTTTGGAGATCGTTCGTTGAACTTTTAGGGTCAATGGTCCGATACAGCTGCACCGCTCGTGCGAGCTTGTCTGTGCCCGGCCTCAGCCCAGCCAGCGTAAACTCATTTGCGCGATGCGCTGCCGTCTTCTTCGCCACGGGCTGCGGAGTCTGCGCGCCAGCAAAAGCAGCGGCCAATGCCACTGAGCAAGTCCCCAGCCACAAAAGGCGCCGGCTACCCCGCCAACCCGCCATCGCCCCATCCTTTCTCCTGTGAAAACTTAAAACTGATTACTCATAATTTAAAACTTGCCCCTCAGCGCTGCGCCAAAATCGCATCCAGCCGCGCCTCAAAATTCTCTTCGCCCTCGCTCCACAATTCGCTCCGCTCAACCGGCAGCGCTGCTTCCACGCTCTCCACCCAGCCGAACAGTTTTTGGATGTTCTCTCGTGTCTTCTGGTGATACTGCTTCAAATTCTCAGGAGTAGACATCCAGATGCGAAAGGTTTTCTCCAGCGGGTGGTCGGAGCTTTCGAACGGATTCTTCGCCGCCCCCGGTGCCAGCAATCCCGCGTGTCCCGTGAAAAAGTGCTCAAATCCAAGGTCGGCGTGAAAATGGCCTTCGGTAGCCGCCAGTCCGCCATCGTACGCTTTGCCCTGGCAAACCAGGACTAGCGGTTGCGGACCGTAGCTCCACTTCAGGGATTCCATGTCGAAACTCCACAAGTCCCACTGGGCTTGCACGATGTACGCGGTGTCTTCGTTAATGTGTTGTGCAGCCAGCGCCGCAACTTCCGCGGGACCGAACACGCCTTCCTTCAGGTCCCACTCTTCAACGGGGGTTTCGCTGGTGCCCAGGGGCTGCACGGTAAGTTGCTGAAAATTTCCCTGGCCCTCGGTGAGTGGAGCGGTAGTGAGGAATCGCGCAAACTCCGCGATCATGGTCTGCTCGGAAAAGTCGCGCGTCCATACGCGCAAATACGCTCGGTTCGCCATGGGTGAACCTTTCGATTATACAGGCCAGCAGGCGCTATCGACTAACGCGGAGCGAGTCTTAAGTTGTAAGTTTTAAGTTCGAAGTATTAAGTAAAAGGCGAGCTCGGGACAGTCGTCCCTCTTAAGTTTAAGTCCAGAGTTGTCATCCCGAATCCCCGCGCTTTTTGCGGGGTGAGGGATCTGCTCTCGCCTTCAGGTGAGGGCGTTAACGCCAGGCACCGGGTTTTTCCGAAGCTTATTACTTACAACTTATAACTGACTACTGCTTGACCTGCCCCGGTTTATCGAATCCCATCGCAATCTGCTGCAGCCGCTCGCGCAGAGTGTCGCCGAACCGCGCAAACACCTCGCTGGTCGCTTCCCTCAATTGCGCTTCTGCCGTCGCTGCAATCTTCGCAATCACGTCTCGCGATTGATGATCAAGTGTCGCCACGGTGGCCACCATCCAGGAGTTAGAGATATTTTCCAAACGCGCGCGATACTGCTCCGCGCCCTCGTTGCTCAGCTTTCCAAGAGCGCCCTGCATTTCCGCCATGTTCGCTTCGTTCATCTTCTTCCACGAATCCCACAAAGACGAAAAACCCGCCTCCACCTTTTCGCGTGCGTCCACCACGCCGCTGCCGACCGCTTCATTCATCTCTGCCTGGAATCGCCGCAGGAATTCCTCCTGCTGAGCCGTCAGCTTGTTGCTGAAGTCCGCTCGAGCGGCATCAAGCTGCTCCCGAGACTCTTCCAGGGAACGCGTCGTCAGCTGCGTAAATCCTTCGAGTTCCTGCCGCGCGTTGCGCTGGATTTCGTCCGTGAACGCTGCCGATGTCGTGTCCGCGGCTTCCGCAAACAACAACTGCACGCGCTTGAACGATTGTTGCACGCCATCTTCCAGTTGCTGCCTGGTCTGCATCAGGAAGCTTCGGCTGGTGTTGTTCAATTCGTTCGCAAACACGCCGGAAACTTCACCCGCTTTCTCTCGCAGTTGCTTTCCGGAATCTTCCACTAATTTTTCCGTCAAGTTCTGCAGCTGCGTCTGCGTTTTCTTCTCATACCACTCCGCCGATTTGTACAATTCCTCCACCGAGTGATGCTTCAGGTCGGCGGCCTTGGTCTCCATGTCTTCCAGATGGCGAGAGGTGATGGTGTGCGCCGATTCGTTCAGCAACTGCTCCACGCTGCCCAGATTCTCCCGGAAGCGCGCCAACGATTCGGCAAACGCGTCATCCGCGGAATTGCGAATGCGATCCTGTTGCATGGTCATGGCTGCGTCGAGCAACGAGCGTCCACCAGCCAGGCGTTGGATCGCTTCATCGGTTTGTTGGATTTGTGGCGTCACAATGGACTGGATCTGCTGATCGAATTTCGCCAGCGTTTCGCTGTTGGCCGCTTCGAAGCTGCTGCGGATCCGCGCATGAATTTCTTCGAACAGCGTTTCCGACCGCCGGTGCAATTCGTTGCGGTGCAGGCTCAGCACGTCGTCCAGTTGCGATTGGAATCCTGTCACGGCCTGCTGCTGCACAGTTTCAATGCGCGTTGGCAACTGCTCCAGCCGCTCGGTAGCTTCCTTCGCCTGCGCCAGAGATTGTTCCAGTCGCTGCGATTGGCTTTCCAGAGATTCTCGAACCGCGCCGCTCTGCTTCGCGCCTTCTTCCTCAACCTGCTTTCGAACTTCCTCGGCGCGCTGTTTCAGAGCCTCCCCCGCCTGCTCCTGCGCCGTGCGCAAGCCTTGTTCCATCTGCTCTTGCCAACGCGATTGCGCTGCCTGCACTTCCTGCGTCAATTGTTCGCGCAACGCGTTCTGCGCGGCATTTTGCGTTTCCGCTGCCTGCTGCTTCATCTCCGTGATCGCGCCAGTCAGCGTCTCGCGATAGGTTCCCGCCGATTCTTCCCGCAGGCGTGTTGCTTCCAGGGCTTCGTTCACCGCCGCCTGCAGCCGCGCGGACACCTGGGTCTCCGCCATTTCCGCCTGCATCCGCAATTTCGCTGCTGCTTCATCCGCTTGTGCGCACAATGTCTGCAACACTTCCTGAGCGCCAGACAATTGCTTTTCGTGCTGGTCACGCTGGATCGCGCCTTCTCTCGCCAGTTGCGCGGTCAATTGATGCGTCAGTTGCTCCAGTTGCGGCGCCAGCCAACGCGGCAATTCGTTCTTCAACGCTTCGGCTGCGGCCGCCTGTGCGGTGCGCGCGTGTGTTTCTGTCTCTTCGTGAATCGTCCCCACGGCATGAGCCGTTTCTCGCGCTACTTCTTCGCGGAACGTCGCAAACTTTTGTTCCCACTGTTCGAACGCCAAGCGCCGCTCGGCATTCACCGCTTGCGCCGCCGCTTCCCTCGCCGCCGCATGAATCTGTTGGCGCGCTTCCGCCAGCAATCTCGCCACTTGCCGCGCCAGCTGCATCGAAGCGTCCGTTGCGCTCGCTGGGGCAGGGAACACGCGAATGTTGTCAGGCGTCGCCACGCCGGGTTCCACTTCTTCAATCGGCAGTTGCGTTCCCGCCGGCAATGGTGGCAGAGGCGATCCGGTGGCGTCCGCGGGCGCCAAGGCGTTCGGCAAAAAGGAAGTCTCTTCCGGGAAGGAAAACCAATCCTCGGGCGGAAATCCAATCCCCCAAACATTTCCGGGAGCTTCCAGTTCCAGCGCAACCTGGAACAATTGCCGCACCGTCCGTGGCCGTTGTATCCACGCCACTTTCCCGCGCACGCGGCGTGGGGCATGTCCCGGCTCCGAATGCGGCACTTCCAGGTTCACCCACATGTTTTTCAGCACGTAATGTTTGGATTGGTAGCGGCAGCCGTGGCAATTAATGATCAAGGTTGACGTGCGCTCGGCGAAGGGCCTGCCCAGCGCGTCCACGCCCGTCACCACCAGAGGCACTGCCTGCACGATGCGCGTGCTCCGCCGCTTGCGCAGCTCTGTGCTTGCGTTCACCGCACCTTCGGTTGTTGACATATCGGCACTCTCGTCCGCCAAGTCGGGGCTCTCGTCGTCATTCAGCATCGTCGCCGTACCTTAGCTATGTAGCCTTGCGTTCGCGCCTCTACGATTTCTTCAGAGGCATGCCCTCAGAGCTCGCACCGTGATGTGTTCCGGTCAGGAACGACCACAGTTCCTTGGCGACCCACACTGGCCCAACCAGCAAATAAACTGGTCCCTGAAAAAACGCCGGTTTATTTCCTTCGATCCGATGTCCGAGGAACAAGAGCACCCAGCCTCCTACGAAGCAAGCCGCTCCTGCTTTCCAGCGCAGCAGCGCCAGAAGGATGATTCCCGCGAAAATGAGCGGGATTCCGATCCCGTGCAGCAGTTTGTTCCATCCTGAACTGTGTTCGTGGTCGTACTGACTCATGTAGTGCGCTAATCCCGGCAAAGCGCACCTCCTATCCAGCTCCTGCGGGAACTGGCGACGATTGGCGGGGACGTCCACCGTGGAACTGGACTGTAACCTGATTCGTAGTTTTTGCCTAGAGAGACAATCATTCTGTACGTACTAGCCCAGTTTACCCACGCCGTCCCCGGTACTCTTTTTGCGAAAAAGCCCCGAAAATCCGCTTCGGGGCCAACCTTTCACCGGGTTTTTTGGTACTGTTTGCACCGTTCCGAAGCTCGGCGTCGCCAATTTAATTTCCACTACAAATCCCGCCGTCCCTCCATCGCTTTCAACATCGTCACTTCGTCCGCGTATTCCAGATCGGCGCCAACGGGAATTCCCACGCCAATTCGGGTGACCCGCACGCCCAGCGGCTTCAGTAATTTCGACATATACACGGCTGTTGCTTCGCCTTCCGCCGTGGGATTCGTGGCAATAATGATTTCTTCCACGCCACCCCCCTTCAAGCGCTCGATCAAACTCTTGATATTCAATTGTTCCGGGCCGCGTCCTTGCAGAGGAGAGAGAGAGCCGCCCAGCACGTGGTACATCCCGCTGTACGTGCGAGTTTTTTCAATGGCCAGAATGTTGTGCGGTTCTTCCACCACGCAAATCGTGCGCTTGTTTCGCGTCGGGCCCACACAGTAGAGGCACGGATCGCTATCCGTAATATTGTGGCAAGTCGTGCAGGTGCGGATCTTTTCCTTCGCGTCGCGTATCGCGTCCGCAAGTCCCAGCGCGTCCTCAGCCGGGATCCGCAAAAGGTAAAACGCCAACCTCTGTGCGGTCTTCTGCCCGATTCCAGGCAGGTGTTTCAACTCATCAATCAAACGTTCGACAGGCGCGGCAAAGTCAGGCATGTCCCTTGTGTAGCACAAGCCCACCAACCTAAGCAAACCACCACCTTAGTCTCGGGTTTCCTGCCATTGCCGTGCTGCGCGTTCATGCCGGCACAAGAACGTAAAACCATTCAGTGACTAAGAAGTGGACCCGTGAGGAATTGGAATGCCGGGAGAGAAAGTTAATAAGTAGAGTCTTCGAATTTCGTGAAAGGCTAAAACAATCCTGGGATTTTTAGGCCGGACAATCCCGGCAGGCCGCCCGCAAGGCTCTTCATCTGATTCGCCAGTTCTTCATCCACACGCCGCGACGCTTCGTTCACCGCGGCGCGAAACAAATCCTGCAACATTTCCTGGTCTTTGCTGGCAAACACATCCGGTTCGATCTTCACATCCAGCACTTGTTTCTGACCGTTCATCTTCACGGTGACCATGCCGCCGCCGGCCGACGCTTCCACAGCCACCGAATTCACCTGGCGCTGCAGGTCTTCCTGCACTTGCCGCAGACGCGAGAGCATTTGTTGGAGAGCGCTGACTTCCATGTTCATGTTTTTTCCCTCCCTTTGCTTACTCGCCCGTGCGCCGACGCACTTCGGAAATTCTGCCGCCAAATCTTTGCAACATCGACTTCACCATCGGATCGTTCTCAAACTGCGCTCGCATCTCCTGCGTGCTCGCCGCGCGCGAACCGTTTCCTTCCTTGGCTGCGGCACTTTCAAGCTTAGCACAGACGCGCACCATGCGCCCCAATACCTTGCCCGATGCGGCACGGATCTTCTCTAAAGTTTCTCTCCCTTCGATCAATCCCGCGAAGGCGCTCTCTTCCGGCAAAAAATAAATTCGCAATTCCGCTCCTTCCAGTTCCCAGCGCGAAGAGTGTTCCAGCAATTCGCCGATGAATTTCTGCTGCGCCTGAATCGCGGCTTTGATTTGCGCAACTTGTTCCGTGGTCAATCCCGCCGCCGCAACCTCTGACTTCACCGCGTTGCGCGAAGGCACAACGCGTTCCGCAGACTCTTTAGCGGGCGCCACCGCAGCGGCCGAACCTCCCGAACCAAACGCAGTTGCCGTAACTGCGGGCGCGGCAGCCGGCGGTGCGCTGGTTTTGTAGGGCGCGCTTTCCGGGGCGGGACGTTCCGTGCTCCGCACTTCCAAATCTTCCGCACTCTTCACCGGTGCAGTCGTCGCAATACCCGTGCTAACCGGCGATTGTGCCGACACCGTAGCCGTGCGCGAAGGGAACTGCGGCGTCGCCGGACTCGCCGAAGAACTTCGCGGCGCCGATCCGCCACCCGTTCTTCCACTCGCCCCGCCGCCAACTTCCGCCAGCAACTCTTCCAGCGGAGCCAGGCGCGACGCATTCACCAGCCGCAACAATCCCATTTCCAAATGCACCCGCGGATCCATCTCGCGCCGCACTTCATTATCCGTTTGCAGCAAAATCTGGAAATAGCGCGTCAGATCTTCTTCCGTAAAAAGCGCAGCAGCCTTCGCTAGCCCCGGCCGTTGTTCGGGTGTCGCCGCGATCAAATCCGAATCGGCGCCGCACACGCGCGCAATCAACAAATTCCTCATGTGCCGGATCGCTTCACGGCAGAAGTGCTGCAGGTTGCGCCCTTCTCTTTGGAAGCGATGTACCAATCCCAACGCGCGTTCCGCCGAACGTTCCGCAATTGCCTCCACCAATTCCTGCAGCGCATCTTCGGGCACAACGCCCAGGAGTTCGCGCACCTCCTTGTCCTTAATATCGTCTCCGCAATAGGCGCGAGCTTGTTCCAGCAGTGAAAGAGCATCGCGCATACTGCCTTCCGCCATCCGCGCGATCACGCTCAGCGCGCCGTCGTCGATCTTCAGTTTTTCTTCCTTGGCGATGTACTTCAGGCGATCTGTGATTTCCAGGAAAGTCAGCGCGCGAAAATGGAAATGTTGCGACCGGGAACGGATCGTATCTTCCAAGTTTTCCGGCTCTGTCGTTGCCAGCACGAAGATGACGCGGTCCGGCGGTTCTTCCAACGTTTTCAGCAGCGCGTTCGAAGCTTCGCCGGTCAGCATGTGCGCTTCGTCCAGGATTACGACTTTGTGGCGCGACGCCGCTGGCGCGTAGCGGACCATTTCACGAAGCTCGCGAATCTGGTCGATGCCGCGATTCGAAGCCGCGTCAATCTCAATCACGTCCAGCGAAGTTCCCGCCGCGATTTCCCGGCAAGAGTCGCATTTCCCGCATGGCTCCGGCGTCGGCCCCTTCACGCAGTTCAGCGCCTTCGCCAGGATGCGCGCCGCCGTGGTTTTCCCCACGCCGCGCGCGCCGGAAAAAATGTAGGCGTGCGCCACGCGATTATTGCGAATCGCGTTCTGTAAAGTTTCGGTTACGTGGGTTTGTCCAACGAGGTCCGCAAAAGTCTGCGGGCGCCATTTGCGCGCGATCACTTGGTAGGTCATACGTGTCTTGCATTTTCTGCGCCCGCAAACAAAAAGTCAAAACCTGTGTGTGCGCCTTTGCTTGCATCTTCACTTTGCAGCGTCCACTGTAACGTTGAGCTGGCAATCGCGGCCCGATAAACCTCGTACTTTTTCTCGCCAGCGCTCATTTAGAAACATGAGCGCTCCTAAAGGCAGATACGCTGAAATGATCCACGGACTGTACGGCGGTGATCAGCAGGTCAAGATATTTTCGAGCGACCGGTTCATCTTGCAGCGGCGCGTATTGCTTCATTATTTCTGCGTCGTCGCAGCCCGCTAGGAGCGTGCAAAGCACGAACGAGGAGAAAAAGAGGAAACGAGTCATCCTTCCACCATGGACAGAATGGTTGCTAGTTTACGTTGGGTTGACGTATATGGAGAGGGAACTGCTCACGCTGAGTATATTTATCCCTGAAGATACAGGAGGTGGAAAGCAAGGCTGTAAGCCAGGCAACTAACAGCTTTACTTAACTGATCACGGGAAACTAATCGCTATCTTCAATACGAGGAACTTCGGAGACTCCGCGGCACACTTGGCTTACCCGGTACCGTTGCTCCCTTCCGGGCCTGGCGGGGTTCGCGGGACCTCGTTGCACGGAGCCCGAAGTTCCACGTCTTGGCAGTCGCACGCATTCGCGACTGCAATCAAAAGTTTAACACACCGGCCCGCCGAAGAATGAATGTTTGCGATTGCGCTTCGTGTCGGGGGAAACCGCATAGCTCGCGGACTCGCCATGCGCTAGAGGCCTCGCCCATAAAACATCAAAGTCACCGCCTTGCTCAACTGGACACAGCCGCGCTTCCTCTTCCCCTTTTCTTTGCGCCCTGTCCTAAACTAACTTCCGGTTGGAGTTCCTCCTCAACCGCCTTGCGCTGTCCGCAAACAGTGGCAAGGTCCGCGCGCCAGCGCTGGTCCACCGCCGGGACCGACACCCCACGTCACGGGGATTCGCTGCACGACTGTGCAAGCAGGAGGAAGTTCATGAAAGTTTTTCTATCGCTCATTCTCGCGTTGGCCCTGGTGTGCACGGCCGCCCCGCCGACCTTCGCCGAACCCGCGCGTCAGGTATTGCAAGGGACCGAAATTCATCTCACGCTTATTACCCCGATCAGCTCTACGCATTCGAAGGAAGGCGATCCCTTCGTGGCCGTACTCGCCCAGCCCGTTGCACTCGACAGCCGCATCATTCTTCCCGCCGGCACGCACGTCAACGGCGTCATCGGCACCATTCAGAAAGCTAAAGCTTTTTCGATTTTCCGCGGGCAGGCGTATATGAATCTCACTTTTAAAACCATCGAACTCGATAGCCGCCTCATCCCCATCCAGATGAGTATTCTCGCTGTGGGCCAGCCGCGCATCGATAACTACAGCAAGCCGCGCAAAGACATGAAGATCACCGAAGGCGAAGTCCTGGAAGAAAAGCACGACTACAAGGGCGACGCGATCGGCATGGCCGTAGGCGGCGGTGGCGGCTCACTGCTCGGCGTGATTTTCAGCAACGTCGGGCGCGGCGTCGGCCTGGGTTTTGCCGCAGGCGCGATCTACGTGGTCGCCCGCAAAGGCAAGGAAATCGATCTGCCCGCCAACAGCGGCATGCTCACGCGCATGGACAACACCATCGACGTCCCGTTCATAGCGGCGGCCAGCAACCCGCCTGCTACCGCCGAAACACCGAGCCAGCCATAGCGCGAAACAATTTTCACCCTTCCACCGCCCGGTGCTGCTATAGGCCGGGCGGTTTGTATTTGGGTAAGTTGGGTGGATGGCGGCAGCAGGGCTACCGCTGGGCGTTTTGAGAGGTCGGGATGCGAGTGTGCGAAAAGCGGGAGTGGGCTCCCGCGCTCCGCTGAAGAACCAGAGGGATTCCTCACTGCGCGGACTCCGTTTGGAATGACGGGTCTCTTGATGGCGAAGGAACGAACCCAAGATGCCGGCCTGAAGGCGCGGCGCTACAACCCCATCTCTAACAATGTCGGCTCTGTCAAATATTTCTTGAGCGTACTTCTCCTTCCGCTCCGAAGAGTGGTCTTCGTTGTTCTTTTTCGACGTATGCAGCGGCGACCACGGCTCGTTGTTAATCTGGCGGCCGGTTTCAGTCCGACCCAACCATCTCTCCGATCAAAAACTTCTCGACCATGATTACGACTTCGATCTCCCTTTTCAGGGAGCGGGACGCCCCATCAAGACCACGGTGATCTACTGCCCACCAGGGGTTGCCTCGAGCTGTCCCGCGTGCGAACCGAACTCTACTAACTGCGAATAGTCCCAACCTTTGCGCCACATCCAGAACAAGCGAACGGCAAGTTTGCGTCCCATGGCCACTTTCGCGATGCGGCGATCTCGGCGCATCGCCAGGTGCAGATAGCGGCGCCGCCAGTCGGGATCGAAGCGCACCGCCACTTGCGCGGCTTCCACCAGCAGAAAGCGCAACAGCTTGTTGCCTTGCTTGCTGATGTGTCCCAGTCGTTGCCGGCCCGCGCTGGAGTTTTCGCATGGGACGAGCCCCACATAACTCCCGATCTGCTTGCCACGAGCAAAGCGGAACGGATCGCCGATGATCAGCACGAAAGCAAGTGCGGTGAGTGGACCCACGCCTGGATGGGTCATCAACCGCAAGACCTCGGGCCGTTTGTTGGCTTCCCGCTCGACGGCGGTGGTCAACTCGGCGATCACTGGGTTGAAGCGGTCCAGCAACTCCGATAAATCTTGCCGGCGCCGGCTAGCCCAAGGAGCCAACGGGAGATTCTCTAGCAGCGCCCGTCCCTGCTTGTTCCAAAGCCGCTTCTTCCAACGCTGGCCTTCATTCATGGCTACGGCCTGCAGCTGATTCAGGATGCGCGTGCGCATCTGTACCAGCCGATGCCGATGCCAAAGCAACTGCCGCAAATCGCGGTTCTCCGGGTTGGGTACCCACACTCGGGGAAAACGATCTTCCACCAGCAGCTTTAGCAAGAGTTTTGCATCCTCGCGATCGGTCTTGCGCTTCCGAACGCGCAACGTGCGGATCTCGGCTGCATCTCCAATCCACAGTTCGATGCCCAACTCTGCCAGTAGCCGCTCGAACCAGCGTGCATAGCCGGTGGCTTCGATACCTACGCGAGTGGGAACGCCTTGCGATTGTACGCAACGATAGAACTTCTCTACCTCTCCATCGCTGTGCTCCAACCGCTGCTCACCGCACTCTCCTGTCTCTTTATTCAAAAAAGCAATTTGCTGAAAGCTCGGGTGATAATCTACTCCTATAATGAACATGTTCGGCTCCTTCCTCCCGAGCCTTGGTCGTCACAAGCAACCACAGTGTACTCGGGTCGAGGGAGCCGACATTGTTATGAAATCAAGACCCACCGTTCGCAGAAGGCGCTCAGAGTGGGCACCTAGGAGATTGTTGCTTGTATTTCTTGCGAATCAGCGACTCCCGGGAGGTTCGGGCGCCGAATGTAACTTGGGGGTAGACCTTCGGCGCCCGGTGGGGGTTCTGGCAGGCTGGTGCAGTAGGATCCTTGGAGGGTCACTTCCACTCGAATTTCCAGCGCCCTACTGCATACGTTGATTGGCTGGGATTCGGGCTTGTCCAAACGTCACATCCTCCAGTGCAGGCGGCCTGCCATTCCAAATTTGCTGTAAACACAGTTGTTAGGAAAATTCTCACGCCCCGATCCTGCATCGCGACGCTCGCGCTGTCCTGTTTCGGCACAACTCTCGATCCATCCACTTTTTCTATCCGCTCCATTCATTTTTCCTTTCCGTTTTCCACCGTTTTCCATTTGACCCTTGCCTGACCGCCGCGATACTTTAACTACCGAAAGGTCAGGCATGCCGCTTCCGCACTTGCCATATTCCATTTCCAAAAAATTTCTTCGAGGAGATTCATGTCGACTGATTTGCGTAATTTTCTAGCCCTCCCGTATGACGAGCTCGAAGAGCTCAATCTGAAAGCAAAAGAACAACGCAGGAAACGCACCCCCATCCACAAAATCCAGGAAGAACGCATCAAGTACCTCACCGACGAAAAGCGCATTAAAGCGGTAACTGTCCTGTTCAGCGACCTCGAGGGCCGACTGCACATGCTCGATTACGACAAGAAATTCCTGGTGAAGAGCTGGGACAATCTCACCTTTGACGGTTCTTCCATCCGTGGCTTCACGGCGCAGCGTGAGAGCGATCTTCGCTTGGGTATGGATTGGGCCTCGTTCTACTGGGCGCCCGCGGATTTCTTTGGCAGTGGCAAAGTGCTGGTCTTCGGCGAAGTCATCGATAAGGATGGCACTTCCTACAGCGGCGACGTTCGCGGCGTCCTCAAGACGTATGCGGAAAGCTTGCACAAAAAGGAAGGCTACACACTCAACGCCGCCAACGAAATCGAGGGCTTCCTGTTCAAGGGTCCGGATGCCGAGCGCCACTACCACGAAACGCAAAAGTTCGAGTACGTGAACACTGGCGGGTATTACCACTCGTTGCCCGGCGATCCTCTGCGCACGTTCATCGATACCGCGGCTGAAGTGCAGCGCTGCATGGGATTCCAGAACGAGAAGGATCACCCGGAAGTCGCGCCGTCGCAATTTGAAATCAATTACGGCTATGGTGAAGTCGTCGCCGCCGCCGATCAAATCCAGCTGTACAAGCTGATTTGCCGCCAGGTCGCGAACAAGATGGGCCTTACCGCCAGCTTCCTGCCGAAACCCGTCGTCGGCGTCAACGGCAGCGGCATGCACACCAACGTCTCCATCTCCAAGGATGGCAAGAATCTATTCTGGGATCCCAAGGGCGAGGAAAAGCTCAGCAAGCTCGGCTGGTCCTTCGTGGATCGCATTCTGACTCACGGCAACGATATTTGCCTGATTCTGAATCCCAGCGTGAATGCTTACCGCCGCCTCGACCCGCATTTTGAAGCGCCGAACCAAATTAAGGCGTCGCCCGTTGATCGCGGTTCGATGATCCGCATCCCCATCGGCAACGAAAAGAGCATGCGCGTTGAAGTGCGCTCGGTCGCGCCGGACGCCAACCCTTACCTCGCGCTGTACTCCATCTTCAAAACTGGAGTCGACGGCGACACCGCCAAGATCAAAAATCTGCGTCAGGCGGAACGCTACTTGCCGGACAACATCTATACCGCGCTGGAAAATTTCAATAAGGCGGAATGGACCAGCAAGCTCCTTGGCGCTGACGTCAAGGGCCGCTACGCCGATTTGAAGAAAGCCGCCGCGGACCGCTGTGCTCACGACCTCGGCACGTTTGTGAAAGCCCCGGAAGTGCAGTACCACCACGAGGTATACAACCAGTTCCTGTGGAACATGTTTTAGATCCGCATTCTCCTCTTCTGCGTCACCCCGCGCCCCACTCTCGTTTTGCCGGGAGTGGGGTTTTTGTTTTTTTGCGGAGCGACATTGGGCGGTCTTCTTCAGTTTTTGCAGACTCTTCGGCTCCGACATTGAAAGCCAGAAGATTTGGGCTTGGCCCCTGAGGACCTCATCTCTTCCTGTAGATCCATTCACAAGGCAAGTCCCAGTCTCGCTTTCACCTTCAACTCTCGCGCGCCGCGGCGTCGATGCCGAGGAGATGCGCGATGTTCAAAGCATTTGAGTGCGTCAGCACGCCCGGGCGCAGCTTATAGTCAAAGCGAAGGCTGCCAAATTCACCCGCGTCTTGAAAGTGCACGTTGCTGCCCGGCAGACCGTTCGCCGCGATCTCGGTTAAGGCGAGATCGTGTGTGGTGATCGCGCCAATCGCCCCGCGAAGAACGAGCGCCCGAATCACCCATTCGGTCGCGATCCGGCGGTCCTGTGAATTTGTACCGCTCATAATCTCGTCCGCCAAAAAAAGAAACGGGCCACGATCCGCCGCTTCGATCATGCGGCGCAATCTTTGCATCTCCGCAAGAAAATGCGAACGGCCGTCGACCACGGAGTCCTGAACTCGAATGGCTGCTCCGACAGCCATTCGGAGACAAACGCAGCTTTGTACAGCACACTGGGGCGCCAGTGAACGCCAGGACAGCGTTCACTCCAATCGCGCGAAGAAACGTGCTCTTACCCGACATGTTCGAACCGCTCACGATCAGAAATCGCACAGTCTGGTCCAGCAGAAGATCGTTCCGGACGCAGACAGCTTCACGTACGAGCGGGTGTCCCATTCCTTCCGCCTCAAACACGGATGCCCCTTCTACGATCTCGGGAAAATGGTCCCCGGGATGTTCGTAGGAATAGGTGGAGAGCGAAAGCAGCGCCTCAAATTTCCCCAGAGTCGCTGCCCATTCCAGCATTTTGTTGCCCTGCTGGCGCCTCCAGCGCTCGATCGCCATGCCAAACTGCGTTCCCCACATCAGACAAAACGAGGGGTACGCAAACCACTCCAGCTCGCGTGCTTTGGCCAACCCGATAAGGTGCTGCAAACGACGGATTTCGCGGGAAGCGGTAGTGTTGCCTTCCTTTAGGCTGCCCGCGAGGGCTCGGAGCTTCTGTGAGGAAAAGTTCTCGCGTTCCAAAATTCGCAGGAGTTCCCAGATGATCGGAAGTTCGATGTAAAACGACTCCAGCGACTCCCGCACAGATTTGATGTGCCTTCGAAAAGCCCCCGCGAACAAAGCCTCAAGACCCAAAAAGGCGACGATACTCACCCACAGAGTGTGAAGAGTGACGAGTCCGGCCCAATACAGCAGCGGAACCGAGATGAGCGCCAGAGGCAACAGAAATGCCAATGGCGGAGCCCAAGCAGGATATGCGCCTGAAGATGAAGCGACCCACGATCGGAGGAAATCCGGTCGAAAGTCGGCGACCTTCATGGGACCGGCAGCTGCCACCAATTCCGGCAACGCTCGACGCGTGCGAAGTTCCAAGACTGCTTCTTGTCGCGCGCGTATTTCTTCCGACTTCGCCGGCGCCTGCATCCAATTGGCCAACGTTTCTCGGCCTATCTGTGTGCGGGCTGAGCAAAGCAACTGGTACATCGATCCGTGGCCAAAAAGATCCAGGTCCTTCGCATAGAAATGATCCTGGTCGAGAAATTTGTCGCCGCCATCTAGCAGGTCCCACTGATGTGTCAGTCGCGCAGTGCCCTTGTTGTAGTACTCGAGAAGGTTGCACAGTTGCACGAAATGCAGGTGACACCGGTGACGGCGCTGGACGACCGATGCGCCCACCGGAATCACAAGGAAGGCGGCCCAAAGTGGCAATCGCTTCGGAACAAGGGAGAGATAGAAGGCTGCGCAACCGAACAGCGCGACAACGATCAAAGTTTGCGTGTACGAAGAATAGCGCTCCGCGCTCCTGTTTGATGCTGCACGCAACTCATCCGAGCGCTTGGCGTAGAAGTCAGGCGCGGGTAGCTGCTCTGCGTTCTCGCTGGACGTCACGTCCGAAAGAGTACCACCAACTTAATTTGCAGAATTTCTTTTTAAGGGAAATGGAATACTACTCGTAGCGCAGCGCCACTACCGGATCGACACGGGCCGCACGGCGTGCCGGAATCCACGCGGCTACGAGCGCTACTGCCAGCAGCATCACAAGCGCAATTGCTAGCAGGAGCGGGTCGTGCGCCCGCACTTCGAAGAGCAGCGATTGCAGCAACCGCGTGCAGAACCACGCGCCGAGCAGGCCCAGCGCCGCGCCTGCGGCCGTCCAGCGCGCTACATTTGCGAGCACCATCGCGGAAATTACGCGCGGGGTTGCTCCCAGCGCCATACGAACCCCGATTTCCTGCGTGCGCTGTGAGACGAAGAAGCTCACCACTCCATACAATCCGAGCGCCGCGAGCAATACCGCAATCCCGGCGAACATTGATAGCAACACCGCGTCAAACCGGGGTCGCTCGGTCAGCTTGCCGATTCTTGTGGTCATCGTCCCAAACTCGACCGGCACAGTGGGATCGAGGCTGGCAATTTCGGTGCGCGCCCACGGCAACACCGTTGCGGAATTCAGCGAAGTCACAAAAGTCACATAAGAATGGAGCACGTACGCTGCGGGATCGTCCTTCCAGGGGATGTAGAACTCGGGATCGGCATCTGCGGTCAGTCCGTTATTCTTTACGTTCGCCGCAGTCCCCACAATCGTTCGCCACGGCGCTTTTTCGGCGGTCGAACTGAAACGCATCATTTTTCCAATCGGATTTTCGTTTGGGAACAGTTTCGATGCAAGAGTTTCACTGAGGATCACCGGATTTTCCGCGGGCGCCCGGTCCGCATCCGTAAATGAGCGCCCACGAACGATTGATATTCCCAGTGCCCGAAAATAATTTGGCGTTACCATGCGGTACCCAACCATCCCACCGGTGCCTTCCGCCGGACGCGGCCGTCCCGGCACATCGATGGTTGCGAAAAAAGTAGCCTGCATGCTGCCCGAAGGAGGAAGGGAATTGCTCAGCGCCACAAACTCCACTCCCGGGATGCGCCAAAGCCTGCTTTCCACTTCGCGGTAGAAAGCGAGTTGCTGCGCAGCGCCCGGATAGCGATGCTCCGCCAGCGATATTTGCGCGGTTACCACATGCTGCGCATCCAACCCGGTGGGGACGTGCTGAATCTTCCAGAGGCTGCGCAGCAGCAATCCCGCGCTGGTCAAAAGGATCAACGATCCCGCAATTTGTGCGGTGACCAACGCATGGCGAAGAAATCCTCGCGCGGTCGCACGCCCCGATCTTCCCACTAGCGATTCCGGCACAGGTTTCGCAAGCGCCGGCGCAACGCCGAACAAAATCCCACAGAGCACAGAAACGCCAAAACAGAACGTGAGGACCCGCAGATCGAGCGACGCTTGCTGCAGTCGCACGATGCCCTGCGGCGCGATAAAAATGAAAATTCGCAGCAGCACATACGCCAGCGCGCACCCCGCGAGTCCCCCCGCCAGCGCCAGCAGCAAGCTTTCGGTGAGCGTCTGCCGGGCCAACCGCGCGCGGCTCGCACCCAGCGCGGCCCGTACCGCAAGTTCACGCTGCCTTCCGACTGCGCGAACCAGCAGCAAATTTGCCACGTTGGTGCAAGCCAGCAAGAGCACGGCGATCACCGCACCAAACAGCACCCAGGCACCGACTCGCGAATCCTCGATCTGCCGATCGCGCAGCGAACGCACACGCAGCGAAACCTCCGCGCGAAATTGCGGAGGCACAAATCGCAGCGAATCCTGGAACCATGGTTGCAGCGCGGCCGTCGCCTGCGCGATCGTGATTTCTGGCTTCAATCGCGCGAACGTCCTCAGGATCAGCTGTGGATGCGTACGATCCTGGGCCGCTTCGTCCAGCGCCTGCGGCAGCAACATGTCAGGCGTAGCCAGATTCGGCATTTCGAAACTTGCCGGCAACACACCTACGATTTCCACCGGCTTGGCATCCACCGAGATTATTTTGCCCACGGCCTTCGGGTCCGCCCCGAACCGCGACCGCCACAATCCATACGAAAGCAATGCCACGCGGGGCGCATTTGGCAAATCGTCTTCGTGTGTGAAATCGCGGCCAGCGATGGCATGAATCTCGAAAGTTGAAAGGAAGTTTGATTCCACCAAAGCGCAGGTGAGCCGTGCAGGATTCTGCTCCGTGATATCGCAATCCGCTCGGCCGGGCGTCAACGACGTCATCGATACAAACGGCCCGGCCTGTTTCCGCAGCACCAAATATTCGGGAGCCAGCATGAATTCGATGCCTTCGAACGGGGCTTTCACGCCAAAAGAGACCAGGCGGTCGTCTTGCGGATAAGGAAGGCTGCGAAAGAGCACGCGGTCGACTAGGCTAAACACCGCCGTGGTCGCGCCAATGCCCAAGGCGAGTGTGAGGATCGCGATCGTAGCGAAGCCGGGCCGCATCGCCAGCGTACGCGCCGCATACCGCAAGTCCTGCGAGAGTTCGTCCACAAACGACAGGCTGCGTTGGTCGCGGCAGGCTTCCTTAGTTTGTTCCATGCCTCCCAGTTCCAGCAGCGCTGCACGTCGGGCAGCCTCCACGGTCATGCCTTTGGCCACGTTTTCTTCCGTTTTGCACGCGATGTGATAGCGAAGCTCCTCATCGAGTTCCCGGTCGGCTTGCCGCCGCCGGAACAACGAGCGCAACTTCAATGGCAATGTGTATATCCAGTTTGCTGCCCGCATCGCTGCCCTCGCGCTTAGGTTTTTCGCAAACTCACTACGCCGGAAATCGCGGTTGCAAGTCGGCTCCAATTCTGCGCTTCTTTTTCGAGTTGCTTGTGGCCCAGCCGGGTCAACGCATAAAACTTTGCGCGGCGCTTGTTCTCGGTCATTTTCCATTCGGACTTGATCCAGCCTTCCTCCTCCAGCTTGTGCAATGCCGGATACAACGACCCGTCGCTCACCTGAAGAACGTCTCCGGACACTTGCCGCAAGCGCTGGCTGATTGAAAAACCGTTCAACGGCTGCAGCGCCAGAATCTTCAGCAGCAGCATGTCCAACGTACCTTGCACCAGGTCTGCCGGTTTGCTCATCCGCTTCACCTCGGTAACCGAGCGCAGCGTATCATGCCCTCCTCTCTGTCAGCAAGGGAAACGTCCTCCTTTGAGCCGCAAAACATATACACATATCACCGCACGCGGCATCGCCGTAAAAATCGAGTGAAGCCTGTATGCTTTTTGCGCAACCTCGCTTCAAGGCAGTTCGTCGAATACACGTGGGAGGATTTCCGCAATCGTTCTTCTGAAGTTCCGCTCAGCCCTTCCTCACCTCGCTCCTCCCCACGCAGACCGCACCCGAATGCGACTAGCGAAAGTCGCATTTCCCGGCCCGGTGCGGGGATATCAGGAGGCTATACCCATGCGAATATCTTCAACGATTCTTTTGGCCTTTTGCGCGGCCCTGCTCTTGTGCGTCTTCAGTCCCGTCGCAAAGGCCACCAACTGGAACGAGAAAACCATTCTCACTTTCCATCAGCCCGTGGAAATTCCCGGCCATGTGTTGCTTCCCGGAACCTACACTTTTAAGCTCATGAATTCAGGCGGGGAACGCAACATCGTTGAAATCAGCTCTACAGACAGCCAAAAAGTAGTCGCCATCGTTTTGACCGACCCCGTGATCCGCGACCGACCCACGAACCATACTAAAGTCAGCTTCGAATCCCGCGGTCCGGCTACACCGGAAGCAATTAAGGATTGGTTTTATCCAGGACGCTTGACCGGACAGCAATTCATTTATTACTCGTCCAACGAAAATCCCGGCACTTCGCCATCCGGCAAGTAACGCGCTAACAATCACAACACCGGAGGCCTGAAGTTCAGGCTTCCGGTCTTTTTTCCTGTTCCTTGCGCTCTTTCTCCCCCAGGCTCTTCAGTATTTGCTTCGCGAAGCACCTTTTTCAAACGTGGGGTGTACCCGCCCTTGCCCGTGCGTTTCACTTTGAACTCCCACCTGCCCCGCGAACCCGTACCAAACCCGCGTGATGCGCGACACACGGCGCGCGTTGACTTTTCGCTACACTACCCATAGCATTTTCTGTTCTACCTGCGGCGCTGTTTCGCTCTATCTGAGGCCGCACACTACACCCCGCACCGGAGGAAGTAATGCCTATCAAGGTTGGAATCAACGGCTTCGGCCGAATCGGTCGCAATATCATGCGCACAGCTCTGGGTGACAAAGACATCCAGTTCGTGGCCGTGAACGACATCACGGACGCCAAGACCCTCGCGCACCTGCTGAACTACGACTCCGTCCTTGGCAA
Organism: Candidatus Acidiferrales bacterium; assembly: GCA_963709705.1. Taxonomy (GTDB): domain Bacteria; phylum Acidobacteriota; class Terriglobia; order Acidiferrales; family UBA7541; genus Acidiferrum. Next base: position 517,056 of record CAVPXU010000005.1, on the reverse strand, counting down.
TCTCACGAATAACATTACGCATACCGACGACACCATCAGCGTGGACGGCAAGAGCTTCAAGGTTTTCAAGACCAAGGATCCCGCCGAAATCGATTGGGCCGGAGTGGGCGCGGACATTGTTGTTGAGTCCACGGGTTTGTTCACCAAGGGCGCCGACGCACGCAAGCACATTCACGGTTCCGTGAAGAAAGTGATTATTTCCGCACCGGCGACCGATCCGGATGCCACGTTTGTGTTGGGCGTAAATGAGAAGACCTACGACCCGGCGAAGCATCATGTGGTTTCGAATGCTTCTTGCACCACGAACTGTCTTGCGCCCGTCGCCAAGGTTCTCCAGGACACATTCAAGATCGTGGCCGGCACGATGACCACTATCCACTCCTACACGAACGATCAGAAGCTGCTTGATTTGCCGCACAAGGATTTGCGGCGTTCCCGCGCGGCGGCTATCAACATGATTCCCAGCACCACTGGAGCGGCCAAAGCCCTGAAGCTGGTCATTCCAGAATTGGATGGCAAGCTGGACGGCTACTCCATGCGCGTGCCCACGCCCAATGTCAGCGTCGTGGACGTGACCGTATTCGTAGAAAAGCCCGCGACGGTAGCAAGCGTCAACGCGGCGCTCAAGGCCGCTGCGGAGGGACCACTGAAGGGAATCCTGGCCTATACCGAAGAAGAACTGGTTTCCTGCGACTTCAAGGGCAATTCGAACTCTTCGATCGTGGATGCGGGTTACACCAAGGTTGTAGGCGACAAGTGCGTCAAGGTTCTATCCTGGTACGACAACGAGTGGGGCTACTCCTGCCGTGTGCGTGACCTGATCAAGCTCCTGGCGTCAAAGTTCTAACTAACTTTGGAGTGCGGCGGCTCGCCGCCGCTTTTCCATCAGAAGCGCCGGAAACCTAACGCTCCGAAGCAAGGGCTTGCCTTTGCAAGGCAAGCCTTCCGAGGCGAGCCGTTCGACTTACGCCGTGAGGGCTGATAATCCAAAACCGTCTTTGCAGAAAAACTAAAAATGGAAGAACAAAATGAACAAGCTCACGATTCAAGATCTCGATTTGCGTGGCAAGCGCGTTTTTATTCGCGTGGACTTCAACGTACCGCTGAAAGACGGGGTGGTCACCGACGACACGCGCATCCGCGAAACCCTTCCCACGCTGAGGCTGGCCATCGAAAAGGGCGGCAGGCTCGTGCTCGCCTCCCACCTTGGCCGACCCAAGGGCGGCCCGGATCCAAAATACTCCGTGAAGCCCGCCGCCAAGAAGCTCGAAGAGCTCCTCGGCAAGCCCGTGGCCTTCGCCGCCGATTGCGTTGGCCCGGAAGCTGAAGCCAAGAGCAAAGCGCTGAAGGATGGTGATGTGCTCGTCCTCGAAAACGTGCGCTTCCACCCCGAAGAAGAGAAGAACGATGAAGGCTTCTCGAAACAGCTGGCCGCTCTCTGCGACGGCGTGTTTGTGTGCGACGCGTTCGGCTCCGCGCATCGCGCGCACGCTTCTGTCGTGGGTATCACCAAATTCGTGAAGCAGTCCGCCGCAGGCCTGCTGATGGAAAAAGAACTCGCCTATATCGGCAAAGCCGTCAGCAACCCTACACGGCCGTTTGTGGCTATCCTCGGCGGCGCAAAAGTCAGCGACAAAATTGAAGTGGTCGAAAACCTGATGAAGATCGCCGACGCCATGCTGATCGGCGGCGGAATGGCCTACACCTTCCTGAAGGCGCAGGGTAACGGCATCGGAAAATCTCTCGTTGAGGAAGACAAAATCGAGCTGGCGAAAAAAATCCTTGCCGACGCCAAACAGAAGAACTTCAAATTGCTGCTTCCGCTGGACAACGTGATCGCTCCTGAATTCAAAGCCGATGCTCCTACAAAGATCGTGGACTCCAGCTCCATGCCCGCGGACCAGATGGGTTTGGACATCGGACCCAAGACCGTCGAAGCCTACAAGGCCGAGATTGCCAAGGCAAAAACCATCGTCTGGAACGGCCCCATGGGCGTGTTTGAAATGCCGGCCTTCGCCAAAGGCACCCTCGAAATTGCAAAAGCCGTGGCCGCCGCCACAACTGCCGGCGCGATTTCCATTATCGGTGGCGGCGATTCCGTCGCAGCGGTTCATCAATCCGGCCTGGCAAAACAGATTTCTCACATTTCAACCGGCGGTGGCGCGTCCCTGGAATTTCTCGGCGGCCGCAAACTCCCCGGCGTGGAGGCACTAACCAGCAAATGAGCGAAACCAAACGTCGCCGCGTAATCGCCGGCAATTGGAAGATGTATAAGAATCAGAAGCAAACCCGCGCCTTTTTCCGCGCCTTCAAGCCCCTGGTGATCGAAATCACCGACTGCGACATTGTCATCGCTCCGCCCTTTACCGATATTCCTGCCGCCGTCAAAGCCGCCAAAGGCACCACAATCGGCATCTCCTCTCAGGACGTTTTTTGGGAGAAGGAAGGTGCGTTCACGGGCCAAATCTCCACCGGCATGTTGGTGGAAGCCGGTTGCGGGTATTGCATCATAGGCCATTCCGAGCGTCGCCAATTCTTCGGCGAAACCAATGAAACCGTCTTCAAAAAGACCAAAGCTGCTCTTGCCGCGGGACTTATGCCCATCGTCTGCATTGGGGAAATGCTCGCTGACCGCGAAGCCGGCAACACGGAGAAGGTCATCGAACAGCAATTCCAGGGCAGCGTCGGCTCGTTGACCCCAGAGGAATTCTCTCGTATCCTGATAGCTTACGAGCCGGTCTGGGCGATTGGCACTGGCCGCACAGCTACACCGGAAATTGCGGCCGCTGTGCACAAGTTTGTTCGCCAGTGTGCGGCCACGCAGTTTTCCCCGAGCCATGCTTCCGCATTGCGGATTCTCTATGGCGGCAGCGTCAAGCCTGACAACATTCAGGGATTGATGGCGCAGGAAGAGCTGGATGGCGCGCTCGTGGGCGGCGCAAGCCTGGACCCAAAGTCCTTCGCCAGCCTGGTAAAGGATTGGCTCCGGTAATAGGAACGTCAGGGCACGCGGCTTCAGTCGTGCCGTAATGGTTTCTCACGAACTTTCAGGATTGAGGTATAGGAAATGCCAGCTTGGATGAAGTGGACAGTCGCGCTGCTCGTCGGCTTCGCGATCATTACCGTCGGGTTCCGTTGGGCGCCTTGGCTGCTCACTACGTTTTTTGTGATGAACTGCCTCGTGCTCATCATCGTCGTCCTGCTGCAGAGTGGCAAGGCGGCCGATCTTGCCGGTGCCTTCGGCGGCGCAGGCAGCCAGACGGCCTTTGGCCCGCGCGGCGCTGCCAGCGTCCTGTCGCAGGCCACCACGTGGTGCGCGGTGATGTTCATGGTTTGCGCGCTAGCCCTGGTCGTCCGCGTGGACCGCGGCGTCGATTCCAACGGCTCCATACTCCAGCAATACTCCAAGCCCGCGCCAGCCAAGTCCGCGCCAGTAACTCCAGCGCCAACGCAGTCCACGCCGCAATCTTCGACGCCGCAAACGCCAGCGCCATCCACGCCGGTTAAGAAGTAGCTTTGCGCCAGGCGATCAGTATTCGGTAGAGATAGAGCCTCATTGCGAACGGAGTCCGCGGAGAGAAGAAGCCTTCTTCATCGGCAAGCAATACCGGGAGTTCTATCGTCGTACATTAATGGGTCCAGCGCCTTGCCCGTTTGTTGCAGCGCGGCTACAATAACTTACGGTTTTCTTCTGTGCGGTCGTGGCGGAACTGGCAGACGCACCAGCTTGAGGGGCTGGCGGTAGCAATACCGTGGTGGTTCGAATCCACTCGACCGCACCAACTTCTTTTCGCCCTCATCCTCATTTTGTGCCGCTTTTCGGACTGTGAATAATTCTAATTCTTACAGGTCAAACGTAACGGCCGCTTCTCGCCAATCCCGTCCAAAATAATCTTCTAACCGGCTTATTTGTCAGGCACAAAAGGGAAATTTGCGGAGGAGGCGAGTGACGGTCTCCATACAGCATTTTGAGAGGGGTACTAGAGTTCCAAGCTGGTAGCACTCGACTGTCTAAAGGCGTCTAATAAATATGGGTGGAGTATCCATACTTTGCCCTCGATCCAGCCTCTTCCCGGCATGCCCCCGGCCAAATTCAATCTGGAGGCCTCCAATGAAAAGACTAAGCATCATTCCGCTGGCACTCGGCGCGTGTCAACCACCTTGAGACAGGTGCTCACGGAATTTAGTGAGCTATTCATGGGTGCTGGGCCGGCTTATTGATCCAGACTTCGGCGGGGATTTGGGGTGGTTTCGGGGCGCTTCGCACGAAGCGCTCCGGGTGACGTTGGTAAGCAACATCGAGCACATCTTGCCGTTGCCGTAAGACGCTTTCCGCTTGGCCATAGTGAACCATCGCTGGCGTCAACAAGCCGATGCCAGAGTGACGATGCTCTTCGTTATACCACCGAAAAAAACTCTGACAGAAAGCGCGACTGTCCTGGATGCACCCAAAGCGGTCCGGGAACTCCGGCCGATACTTTAGGGTTCGGAATTGGCTCTCGGAAAAGGGATTGTCGTCCGAGACGTGCGGTCGACTGTGCGTCTTCGTGACACCCAGGTCGGCGAGTAAAAAAGCTACCGGTTTGGACCTCATCGAGGTGCCGCGGTCGGCATGCAGGGTGAGTTGACCGGGCTGGATGTCTTGTTTCTTGCAACTTTCCTCGATCAGCCGCTTGGCCAGCTCAGAGCTTTCGCGATAAGCGACCATCCAGCCGGTGACGTAACGACTGAATACATCCAGCAGGACATACAAGTAGAAGTAACTCCATTTCGCTGGGCCGAGTAGTTTGGTTATATCCCAGCTCCAAAGTTGATTCGGAGCCGTGGCCAACAGTTCCGGCTTCTGGTAGGGCGGATGCGTCAACTGATCGCGGCGCTCGCGAACCTCGCCTTGCTCGTCGAGCAAGCGATACATGGTGCGAATCGAGCAGTGATATTCGCCTTCATCGAGCAACGTCGCATAAACAGCGGCTGGAGAACGATCCTGGAAACGTTCTTCGTGTAGACGAGCCAGGACCGCTTCCCGTTCCGCCGGGTGGAGTGCTCGTGCCGGCGAAGGCCGCGGGGATGCTACGGCGGGAGCAGCAGCCTTACGGCGCTGTCCGTAGTAAGACGCCCGCGGCATCCACAGAACTTGGCAAGCCGCGCTGGTGCCCACGTCGATCGCCAGTTCGGTGACCGCAGACATCAGGATTTCTCGTCCGGGTCCACGTCGGGAAGCGGGTTCCCCAACAGCGCAGCGACTTTTTTTTGAACGTCGATGATGATCTCCGCTTTGCGGAGTTTTTCCGTCAATCGGCCGACCTGACGGCGTAGCTGCTGAACTTCTTCTCCGAACGGGTTGTGCTTTGATTTCGGTCCGCGCCGTCGTGCGGTCAACGCTTCGCGAATACCGCTGGATCGTTCTCGCCGCCAGGTGGTGAGCAACGAGTAGTACAAGCCTTCCCGGCGAAGAAGAGCACCGAGAGCACCGCGTGTCGCTGCAGCGGCATCGGCTTCCTCGAGAATGCGTTGCTTATATTCAGCTGTGTAGGTACGACGCTTGGCTTTGGCTACCACCTCAGGGTCCGGCCGCGAAGCTGCCCCCGAATCGGCGCCTGCTTTGGCTGCCGCGTCACTCCGCTGCGGCTCGCCAGGAGGCGAGCCTTCGCTTCGTTCCGCGGCAGCCAAACCCCCAGAGGAAAGAACAACACCAAGAGAATTCCCATTCATCTCTGCTTGCTTCTTTCTCGCCCTACTCTTCATTAATTAAGAGTACTAAACCTGTCTCAGAGATGTTGGCACGGAGGGACTCGCCGCAGTCTTTCTGACGCTATCGCTCAGTTGCGGCGCAAAAGCAGACGGTTGGGACAAGAAAACTGTTGTGACCTTCGATCAAGATGTAGAAATTCCGGGCCAGGTATTGCCAGCGGGAACCTATGTTTTCAAACTGCTCCGCAGCAATTCGGACCGTTCTGTTGTGCAAGTATGGAGTCAGGGCGAATCCCAACTGCTAGCCACGCTGATAACGATTGGGGATTCTTACCCAAATCCATCCGGGGATCCATATTTCGTCCTTGATATGAGCGGAACTGAGGAGGGATTTCCACCTGCAATCGTGAGCTGGTTCTTCGCTGGTAGCAACGACGGACGCGACTTCATTTACTCGGGCTACTCCGAATCCCGAATTGTGGACAATCAAGCTATCTCTGAACCCCAACCGGAGCCTCAAACCCTGCCTGAGCAATATCCTCAACCCCAACCTGAGCAGTAGCGCCCGTGGTTCGCGCGGCCAACGACGCGAGGCCCCTCCTCCGACCCTGGGGGGGCCTCACCAGTCCCGGCATTCTCGTTGAAATCATATTCCCGTTAAACCGACGACGATTCGTGTGCGTGGGTGGAAGGCCGGAAACCCATCAAAGACCACTCGCATGGTTACTTCAACGGGTCCCGGCAATGGAATATTATTCCCGGGCGGCGATGTGTCAAGCAGAAGACGCGCTTACGGCCGTTCCTCATGGAGTGGCGAAGAAGGCGAAGAAGTCGCGGAAGTGATCTTCCATAGCGCTTCAAGGAGCCGTCTCACGTTCGCTCAGAACGGTGGACGCATTGCCCACTTGCCCGAATCCTTATCCTTATAGAACACCGCGAACGAGATGTTGTTATACATCGACGCGCCGATATTCCTTGACGATACCTTTACATCGAACGTGCATCGGAAACCCTGGGGAGTCGGATTATCGCAAGCTTTCTTCTTGAAAAAGACGATCTTGATCGGATCGCTGACCGTCTCGCCCGGCGGGTGATTCATCGCGTACTCCATGGCTTCTTTCATCTGTGTTTCCGAAGGTTCGGATCCTGCCCCTCCACAACCCACAACCGGCAAATCCCAGAGATAAAACCGCACCAAGGGCCCACTGCCTGTATCCGAAGCGCATCACTGCCTCCTTGTTCGGCGCGGTAACGGCCTGCCGTGGCGGGCGACCGCGGGACTGTACTTCATCAGGAGGTTCAGACGCAATAGCAAGCGCGAATAGGGGAGTCGAGCGCGGCAGGGAAGTGACTTGCTTCATCTCGGCGGCTATTCCGCCGCCACTTCGCGCCAATGTTGGTATTCGGCACCCATGCTACTTTCCAGTGATCGTACAACACGTTCCAGCGCGGCTTGATCGTCCCCGGCATCTCCCGTCATTTGGAGGTGCTTTTTCAATGTTAGCAATTCGTATTCAAATTGATTCTGTGCCCGCGTGTCGGAAGGATTGCAAGCGTCTTTCGCCTTCACGCACGCTTCGATATCCTCAGTGATCGCCATCAGTAATTTATCCCGGCTGAACATTCGCTCACTCCCTCGGAGAAAGTGCCATGTGGAATTCCTTTATTTCCATGGGACTTTACGGGATCGAAGGAGCGTTCCAGGACGGAATCGGTTACTTGCTTGCAATTCCAAGCACCGCAAAGCCTCCCAAGAGTTATCGGACAAACAACGGGTACTCTGCCTAGCATTTGCTTCCGGACCACAGCCGCAGGTAGATAGGCCCCGCGCGCCTGGCTTGCAAGCCGCTGGCAACGCCCACTGCCATGGCTGAGAATGGAGAATTGCATGACGACGGTAAAAGAAGGCTTGACCCATTTCACGATCGATGCAACTAAGAGTCTGTTTACGGTGCAGGCGTTTGCGGCGGGCATGGCGGCGGTGGTCGCGCACAGTCCAAAATTTGCGATTCGGGATATCGTTGGGAATATAGCCTTCGTCCCGGACACGCTGCAAAATGCGTCGGTACGCGCAACCATTACCATCGGTTCGCTGGATATTATGGACGAAGTGAGTAGCGCGGACCGACGTGAAATCGAGCGCGTCATGTTTGATGAAGTCCTGGAACGCAGCCATTATCAAAAGGCGGAGTACACCAGTTCGAATGTCACCACGTCAAAGATCAGCGAAAATATGTATCGAGTGAAAGTAATGGGTGATTTGACACTCCACGGCATCACCCGAGGCGTCGCGTTAGATCCGCAGGTGGTCGTCGGCGAAGACACAATCAGGGCCCAGGGCTCTTTTTCCATCACACAGTCCGACTTTGGCTTGAAAATCGCCTCTGTCGCCGGCGGCACATTAAAGCTCAAAGACGAACTAAAGTTTGCCTACTTCATTCTCGGCCGACGCTCCGACTAAAAACGCTCCGAGCGTCTTTTGCGAAGGATGGGTGCGTGGGGGTCTACGCTGTCTGCTCACGCCTATGGAAGGATGCGATTGCATCTTCGGTTCTGCTGAATATCTCAAACACGGTCAAGAACTTCGTAATCTGAAGCACTTCTCTTGTGTGATCGCCAAGGTTGGCAAGCTTGATCTCACCGCCAACCTTCCGGGCCGCGTCATACACCGCCACGAGAATGCCCACGCTGCCACTATCGAACTGGGTCACATTCCCCAAATCGAGCACGATCTGGCGGGATTCATTCAACAATTCCTTCACCTGAATCAGCAAAGACGCCGACTCTTGGCCAAACGGGATGGCTCCGCAGAGATACACGACATCGACTCCAGCTATCCTGCTGGTTGTGATGTTAAGGAGCATAAACACCTCTGGTCACAACCAAATGAAGGCCCCCGTAGAGTTAGTGAGGAAAGGGAGCAAAGCGTTTCAATCCCTTTTCAATGACGGCAACTCGTCAGATACCTGATTTCTATGACAAAAAGTTGAGGCGCGCGAACGGGCGGGGAGACAAAGCATTCATCTTGAACTAATTTCTGCGACTGGAAGAGGTAGACGCGCACAGCGAGCACGGCAATTCCCGGCCGATGTGCTCCTTCCTTCCTTCTGGAGTCGTAACCCAATGTCTGGAGGTGAAGGGCGGGTTATGCCGAACGTGTTGACGATGCCCGCAAGCCAGGTCCGCGACCCAGTCAAAGCGTTCATCTTGATGGAAGCCCACGATCTTACGGGGTATTCCCGGCGATTGTGATTTCCTGGCTTTCATAACTAGCTATGTTCATTCTACGCGCACTTACCACCACGGGCGGCCTTAATCAGAGTAGTCGCGGGCGCCGCAGTTGTTGGCCTCTAATCCCTATCGCGTTTGCGCTCCCACGGCCGACGTTCCCACCACCAAAAACTCATACTTCTTCCCATTCACCTTGAACTTCATTTTGTTTTTGCTCAACGTGAACTCGATCGGCGTATTTGGAGGCAAAATGTCCTTGTCCGACGGCTTCTCCTGCCGGACCTGGTATTCCGTAGTGGACGTTCGCACCGTGTACTGCTGGCACAACAAGCTCGTCGATTGCTTCTTGCCCTGCTGCTTGCTCCCGCACGCAACCGAGGTTTCCGAAACGAGTGTCGCCGGCGTCGGAGTTTCACCCGCTGCGGCGAGCGCAGCTCCAGGAACCAGTCCAGAAATCAGCCCAACAACTACAAACGCCAGGACTGCCATCCATTTCCGCATAGCAAATCTCCTTTGAGGCGCTAGGAACTAACAGCATGCCATCCTTTTCGTTTTTAAACACGCGCATCGTCAAGGGGCACCGGCTATCTGTTCTGTACACGCGTGTTCGCGGCGACGGAGTCCATGAAATACCTACACGAACAGCCGTCTTGAACCTGCCTCATCTGCTTGGTACGGTACGGTTTATGACCAAGGTGCTCTCCAGCTTCAGGCTGTCACCTCCGGAGGAGGTGGTGGCCCTTGACCAAACATATTCTTATCGTCGATGACAGTGATTTCGTTCGTACCGCTGTCCGTCATTTCCTGGAAGGCCAATCGGGTTTTGACGTCTGTGGCGAAGCTGTCGATGGCCTCGACGCTTTGGAAAAAGCGCGCTTTCTCATGCCAGACTTGATCATCCTGGACCTGACCATGCCGCGCATGAACGGCTTTCAGACCGCCCGTGAACTCCGCGCCATGAAGATCAGCGCTCCAATCATCCTTTTCACCGTCTCCGCCGAACTGATCAGGCCCGAACAAGCCTTGGCTGCCGGTGTCACCGCCGTTGTGGCCAAAGAAGATCTATGCCGCCTGCAGCTCCACCTAGACACCCTCCTTACAGCTTAACTGCCTGGTCGCAACCCTAAGGCACTCGATACATCGCGCCTCCGTCCGAACCTGTTCTTTCTGGTTGGAAACGCGGCTATCTGCGCACTGCTGTTATCATTTCTTCATGACACTGGAACTATCCGCCACAGAGGTACGAGTCCTGGGCGCGCTCGTGGAAAAGGAAACGACCACGCCGGAATATTACCCACTTTCCGTCAACGCCCTCATCAATGCCTGCAACCAGAAATCGAATCGCGATCCGGTGATGACTCTCGACGAAGAGGCGGTCAGGAAAGCGCTGCGCTCACTGACTGAACAGGCCATGGCACGCTCGGCCGGCGGAGATTCCCGCGTGCCGAAATTCGAGCATCGCCTGAACGAACTGTACAATTTTCATCGCCACGAAATCGCGGTTCTGTGTGTGTTGATGCTGCGTGGTCCGCAAACGCCGGGGGAACTTCGCACACGGTCCGAGCGCATGCACGCCTTCGAAGATCTGGACGCCGTGCATGCCGCGCTCAACCTGCTCCAGCGGCGCGAACCACCGCTCGTGAAAGTCCTGCCGCGCCAGCCCGGCACCAAGGAATCGCGTTACATGCATCTGCTCTCGGGCGACGTGGCCCCGCAGGAATCCTTCGCATCACAGAGCGAAGACGCCCACGAATCCAGCGGACACACGTCCGCAGCGGATGCCGAACGCATCAGCAATCTTGAAGACGAAGTAAATAACCTGCGTCGCGAACTGGAAACCCTGCGCGAGCAGTTCGCTACCTTCCAAAAACAATTTCAGTAGACCTTGGAGTGCGGGAGCCCGGCTCCTGCTTTCCGCAATTGCAACCCATCACCCAACGCTTAGCGGCAACCCAGTTGCCGCTGAGCGAACTCACCGCCGAAAAACTCCATTCACTACCGCCGCAGCCCCGCTATGCATTGTCCCTTCGCTAATCTGGGCTTCCTTTTCCTCCAGCACAACCGCCTCTGCCCCGGCGAAATCCTTCCGCAACATCTCCGCCGTATATAGCAATTCCACGCGCTTCGGGCCGCCCGAGGAATATTTCAGTTGCATTGGCGAAAACGCCTCCAGAATCACAAGTCCGCCTGGCTTGACGCACCGTAGCATCGCTCCATGCACTTTCGCGCGCACTTCCGGCGGCAGATGCAGAAAAATCGCGAACACTCCATCAAACTCCGCTTCCGGCCACTTCCACATCGCAAGATCGGCTTGCTCGATCGTCATTGCCAAGCCCGCGGCCTCGGCCGTCTTGCGGGCCCGCGCCACGCCCACCGGTGATAAATCCACGGTGTGAACGGAAAATCCCTGCCGCGCCAGCCAAATTCCGTTGCGCCCGTAACCGTCGGCGGGCACCAGCAGTTTCATTCCTCGTTGGAATCGAGACGTATGCGTCGCAAGAAACGCATTGGGCCGATCGCCGTATACAGGCTCCGCCTGCGAAAACCGCTCGTCCCACATTTTCTCCGGGTTTGCCCACTTATCTTCCGCCACGTTCCCGCACCCTCCACAAAAAAGCCACGGCAAAACATTGTAGCGCTGGCTTTTATGCCAGCGCCTCTCAAACCGCTATTACATCAACTGGTAAGAATTTTGCAGGTCGTCCTGGATCACGCGAGCTTTCCCCGCGATCTTCTTGAGCCTCCGATCCAAGCCAACCGCCTGCTTCCCAATTTTATGACCAGGCGGTAATATACAAACTGGTTTAGTGTACCGCAGCGAGCGAACTGCCTCGAAAATGGTTACTTACGACGAAGGAGGCAACGCCTCCCCATCTACGGGCTCCGGCCTGCTCCGACGCATTTTCTCCACGCACCACAAGACCATCGGCTTGCAATACCTCTGGCTTTCCCTAGCCAGTGTTCTCGTAGGCATGGTTCTCTCCGCTCTCCTGCGCGTCCATACCTCCTGGCCAGACGCCTCGATTCCATTTCTAAACGGCTTCGAAAGCACGCCGGAACGCTTTGCCGCCGTGCGCCTGCTCCATGGCTCGCTGATGGTGTTTTTCGTCTTGACCGCCGCGCCACAACTCGGGTTCGGCAATTTCCTTCTGCCCCTGCAAATCGGCGCCGACGAAATGGCTTTCCCCGTATTAAATTGTCTTTCGCTCTGGCTTACCGTTGCGTCTCTTGCGGGCATGACCGCCTCGTTTTTCCGCCCACTCAGCGAGGGTATCGACCTGTGGCTCATCAGCGCTGCAATTTTCTCGCTAGCCGCTCTTCTCAGCGCCCTGAATTTCTGTGTAACCACAATTTCGCTCCGTACGACCGGCATGACCTTGCCCCGTATGCCCGTCACCGCATGGGCCTGGTTCGTGAACGCCATCCTCAGCATGCTCATCTTCAGCGTGCTCCTGGCCGGCTGCACCGTAATTCTTTCCGACCGGCTGCTCGGTTCTGACTTCTTCAGCTCCGCCGCGTTTCTGGCGCAGCAGCCACAGAATCTGGTGCGCCAGGGCAGCCTCCCGGTCCTTTGGCAGCGCTTGTTCTGGTATTTCGCGCAGGCGGAAGTCTATGTGGCGATGCTCCCGTGTTTCGGAATCATTACGCACTTGGTTGCCACATTTTCGCGCAAGCCTGTCTGGAAAGAGCGTCTCGTCGTGCTTGCGATCTGCGCTGTCGGCGTCGTTGGATTTTGTGTTTGGGGCTATCACATGTTCGCCACCGGCATGAATCCCTACGCGCCTTTAGTGTTTGCCGTGCTCGCTTCCTCTCTCGGGATTCCCGCCGCGATCCTGTTGGCCAGTTGGCTCGGCACGCTCTGGGATGCGCGAATCCAGTTCGCCACGTCCGTCCTTTTTGCCATCGGCTTCATTTCGCTCTTCATCGCCGGCGGCCTCTCCGGTATTTTTCTCGCGCGGCATGATCTTTCACGGGCGGCCGTCAGCGAGGATTTCGTCATTGGCCACTTTCACCTGGTGATGGGTGTCGCCGCCACGTTCGCCATTCTTGCCGGACTCTTCTTCTGGTTCCCGAAGCTGTTCGGCTGCCGCCTGAATGAAACCCTCGGCAAAGCACATTTTTGGTTGACCTTCGCAGGTGTCTACTGCATCTTCATGCCTATGCACTGGATGGGCCTGTTGACACAATCGACCTTGTTGCCGGACGCCCAGCGCGCCGCGCTCGCCTCTGCCGGCGCGTCGATTCGTACGCTGATCACCGTTGCCACTATCTGGACCGTCGGCGCCCAACTCCTCTTCGTCATTAATTTCTTTGGCAGTGTATTGCACCGGAAAAAAGCGGAAGCGGATAACCCTTGGCGCGCCACCACACTCGAATGGAGTGTCGGCTCACCCGCCCCGGCGCGCAACTTCGATGGCCGCACGCCTGTTGTTTACCGCGGAGCCTACGAGCTTGCGGGAACAGCGGCGCAGGAATTTGTACCGCAGTATCTCTCGCCCGAGCTGCTGGCACAGAAAGCTCGTTGAGCCGACGGAAGGAACAGCATGCCGGGCACAATTTCACCTCCAGATATCGAACTCATCATTGAAAAAAAAGGTGGTGGCGGGCGCGGGGATATTCCTCCCGCTGGAGGTAACGGCGGCGGTGGCGACGACGGAAAAAAGCATCCCAATCGTCCGATCTCCCCGGCGCGGTATTACACGGGAATTGCCATTGGCATCGTTTCTGTTTTGATGTTTTTCATGGCCCTGGCCAGCGCATTTCTTGTGCGCAAGGGCGGTTCCGATTGGATCCCTGTGCACATTCCCTGGCTGCTGTGGGTCAACACCATCGTGTTGCTGGCCAGCAGCGGCACTCTGGAACTCGCGCGAACCCGACTGTCGCACTCCGATGTTGCCGGCTTCAAACGCTTCTGGCTCATCACCACCGTTTTGGGCGTTGTTTTCCTGATTGGCCAGGTGGTGGCGTGGCGCGTTCTGGTGCAACAGGGAATTTATCTGGCCAGCAATCCTGCCAGCAGCTTTTTCTACATTTTCACCGGCGCCCACGGCGTGCATCTTCTCGGAGGCGTAGCCGCCTTGATTTACGTGGCCCGGCGAAATTATGATTCTGCAAAAATCACCCGCAGCGTCGCCGCCGAAGTGACCTCCTACTACTGGCACTTCATGGACGCTCTCTGGCTCTTCCTTCTAGCGCTGATGTACCTGGGCAAGTAGCCGCAAACCCGCTCACCACTACCGAAACGACTGTCATCCCGAGGAGCGCCTTCGCGACGAGGATCTCAACCTAGACCATCGCAACTACCGGCGTGTCCTCGCCCGTCCGGCCCCTGCTCAGAAAAGCAGCTTCAACGCGACCTGCAACTGCCGCGCGCTCGTCGTGCCATCCGGCCGCGTGATCGTCGACAGCGATTGCCCAAACGTGCTGTCCGACAGAAAATTGTCGAACTGCCCGAATTGCGGATGGTTGAACAAGTTGTACGTCTCCAGGCGAAATTGCAATTTCACCCGTTCCGTAATCGACGTATTCTTGAGCACCGCCATATCTATGTTTACCAATCCCGGCCCATAGAATTTATTTTTCGCCACGTTGGGCAGCACATCGAACGGCGTGGTGATAAACGCGCTGGCCGCTGGCCCGGTGAAGGTTTTATCCGTACCAGGCGGCTGGCCCGCGCCCGGGCTGATTTGCGTCAGACGCGCGTATTGCCCGGTGTGGTTGCTGTCCACGTAATCGTACAAATCAATCGGGTGTCCCGTCTGTGCGGTGATAATTCCGGTCAGCGACCATCCTTCCAATATCCGCCCTACGAATCCATTGCTCAGATGGTCGTGCCCGCGGCCGATATTCGGTTCGTAAATGAAATTCACCACGCCGCGGTGCCGGATATCGAAATCGGAATTCCCCCACTCGGCTTGCAGGTCCAGCGAATTGCGTGGCAAGTTGCCGTTGCCCGCGGCCGGAGTCAGTGGATCGTTTACGTTGCTCAGCGTGTGCGCATAAGTGTATGCCGCCTGAAATTGCAGTCCATGGGTGAACTGCTTCTGCAAATTCACCTGCATGCCGTTATAAATGGAGCTGCCGATCGACTTGAATGCATATTCACCCGTGCCCGTCCCGGTATCGAAAGCGTTGTTGTTGGTCGCATCGAACGGCAGAACGCCATTCTCAGCCCCGTTCCAAAGAGTATCGAACTGCAAAGTCGCCGTCGTGCAGTTATAAGCATTGGGCACCGAGCAATACGCCACCAATTGCGGCACCAGCGTGTAACTCTGCGGCGGATTTCCATCCACGGTGCGGAAAACACGCGTTCCTTTCACGCCAACATAGTTCACTTCCAGCGTCAGTGTTGGCGTGATCGCGTGTTGCACGCCAAAGTTCCAGTTCTGGCTATACGGCGTCTTGAAGAACGGATCGACCGTGTTCACGTAATAATCATACCCATCTTCCACAACATACGGATTGGGCACGGATACCTGCGAGGGCGGCGTAACCTGCGAAAGCGGCAGCCCCGGCGCGTTGAAGGCCGTCAACGCAAAGGGAGGGTTTGCGCGCGTATTCCCAATCAAATTTCCAAATGCGCGGTCGTGAAATATGCCGTAACCGCCGCGCAGCGAAGTTTTTCCGTCCTTGAACACATCCCACGCGAAGCCCACCCGCGGCTCAAAATTGTCGTACTGATTTTTATACAACGTGCGCCCGGTCCCGGGCCCGACGAGTTGGAACGTGAAAGGCGCGGGTCCGCTGGGATCGGTGAAAATCGTGGAAAGATTGTTGTGCGCTTCGAACGGCACGCCATAGTATTCCCAGCGCAATCCGTATGTCAGTGTAAAGTTCGACGTCAGCTTCCACGTGTCCTGCGCAAAGCCTGCCCACTCCCGCTGCCGGAATCCGCGCAAATCTGTTGACGCCCGGTTCGCATTCTTATCGAAATACTGCGATTGCGTCTGCGTGTCCACATAGCCGAGCAACGCCAGCACCGCATCTTCCGTGTTTGGATCCATCGCCAGCGGTGAAGTGGAAGGAAGCGCCTGCACTCCCGAGGTTGTGTAGCCCTCAAGATTCAGGAATGTGCGCACGCCAAAATCGTCATACGAATTGGAGTACACATCGCGAAACTCTCCACCCCACTTGAACAAATGCCGTCCGCGCGAATAGGACAAACTGTCCAGCGTCTGGTAAGTCCCTGTGAATCGCGCCTGCGAATTCGCGTCGCCCAGATAAATGCAGCCGAAGCCGTCGTACCCGCTCACATTTTGCTGGCCGAACGGCAGATAATAATCCGCACCCACTCCTTGCGAATCGATCTGCCCGAAACTGTCGAAAAGTTTCGCGCCATCGCAACCATATTCCTGGTGCGAACGGTTGGCGCCGAACCGGAATTCGTTAATCAGCCGGTCCGTGAAGGTCGAAGTAAGTCCGATGGCGGCATTCTGGTCGCGCAGGTACAAACTCGTGCCTCCGAGATTGTTGGGAAGAAAATCGCTGTGGTCAAAATTGGGATCGTTCTGCTGGTTGAATGTATACCGCACGCTCAGCACATGTTGCTTCGTCAGGTTGTAATCCACTTTAGTCGTAAATGCATCGGACTGCAGCCTGGAAGCGCTCGGATAAAACAGCGTTCCGGAAAGGCCCGGAATCACGGCAGGGCCGTTTGGGTTGGGATACATCGCTAAAATCTTCTGCATCGTGGGATCAAGTGGGAGCCCCAAAGCATTGTCGGGGCTGGTCGGCGTGCTTACATCGACCGGAACCGGCGCGCCAGTATTGGGATCTGGCGCCGTAAATTGCCCTGTCTTGAACTCCGGAGTCGGCACAACGCTCGTGTTCGTCAGCGTGGTGATGAAGCGCTGCCCTTCGTAATTGACGAACCAGAACGCCTTGTCCTTCACAAACGGTCCGCCCGCCGATGCGCCAAAATCATTGCGCGTATACGGGTTTTGCGGCCCGGTGGAAGCAGGATTGAAAAAATCGCGCGCACCCAAAGCGTTGTAGCGCCCAAACCAGTAAGCATCGCCGTGCAGATCGTTCGAACCGCTGCGCGTCAAAATCTGGATCACCGAGCCATTATTGCGGCCATATTCCGGCGCGTAATTATTGGTGATCACTCGGAATTCCTGGGCTGAATCCGGATTCAGCGCGTTTAATCCTCCCGGACTGCCCGGAACATCCGTGTCGTTATTGTCCACGCCATCCAGCAGAAAATTGTTGTTCCGTTCATTTGTGCCATTTATCGAAAAGCCGCCCAGCGAACTGTTGCTTTGAATCACGCCGGGGCTCAGCAGCACTAGCGAGTACGGGTCACGTGTCAGCAGCGGCAGGTCCAGGATGCGTTTCGAATCGACCAGGTTGCTGATTTGCGCGTTATCCAGATCGATCAGCGGCAGCTCCGACGCCTTCACTTCCATCGTTGTCGCCACCGGGCCTAGCTCCAGATGGGCTTCAAACGTAAAAGATTGGTTGATCGTCAGCGTCAGGTCCGGAATGTGGATCTCCTTGAACCCATCGCGCTCCACGGTTATCGCATACGCTCCTGGAGCCACGTTGGTGAACCAGAAGATGCCTTCCTCATTCGTTGAGACATCGCGGGAAGTTCCGGTCTGCGTATTCAGCAGCGTGATTTTTGCACCGCTCACCACTTTTTCAGTCGGATCGCGAATCACTCCCCCGACGCTGGCGGTTTGCGCATGCGCTAGCGATGGCAGAAGCAAGTTAAACGAGAAAAGGCATACCAACATGGAGATGAGGTAAACGAAGCGCTTCATCGAGAATCCCCCGAATAGAGTTTCTGACCTCGCTCAAGGAAACTGCAAAGAGGTCCCAAGGTACTTCAGGAAGGGAACGCCGGCCTCCGCCGTTACAGATGGGGCACAGTTTAGCACCAGTATCGCAACGGAGGTGCACTTTCGTTTTAACGGTGTCGCTTATGGAGAAAGGAGAATCTAGCGCAATCGAGCCGGCGGGTCAGCACCCGGTGGCAGCGATTTGATTTGCGCATTCGTCGCGCTGTGAGCTTCAACTTTTACTGGCGCAGGCTGCGCCAATCCCACGCCTGCGTTCCGCTCCAGGTGTTCCTTCGCGCAGGCGGGGCAATAGCCTTTGCCGCTGTCTTCGTCCCGCTGGCTTGCCAGTTCGTAGCAGCCGCAGACGCAGTCGCAATAGCCGGTTTCAGAAGCTGTTTTGATTGGTATCAAGGCCATGGAAGCTCTCGAACAAACATAGCACGCAGCGACGCACGCGCCAAAAATTTGTAGGCGACTTACGGCTTCAGATTTTTCAATTGGGTCAAACGGAACGGAGATCCCAGGTTTTCCCGCAGCTCCAGCCAATGCTGCTCCGGAATTGACATAAACACTTCCACGATTTTCGGGTCAAATTGCGTGCCCGAACAGCGCCGGATTTCCTCGCGCGAATGCCCCATGGGGAGGGCCTTTCGATAAGGTCTGTCGCTGATCATGGCGTCCAAGGCGTCGGCAATGGAGAATATCCTTGCTCCGAGCGGAATCTGTTCTCCGCGCAATCCCCGCGGATAGCCGGAGCCGTCAAAGAATTCCTGGTGTGCCAGGACGATCTCAGCGGCATCCCGCAGAAACGGAATGCGCGTCAACACGTTATAGCCGATCTCGCAATGTGTACGCATGATTTGCTTCTCGTCGTTATCCAGCGGCCCAGGCTTGCGCAGGATCGAATCCGGAATCGCCATTTTCCCGATGTCGTGCAGAAAGGCAGCTCGCGCCAGAATCGGCAGATACGTCATCGGAACAGGAACGCACTTGGCGATGGAAATCGTAAAGGCCGTCACGCGCTGGCAGTGGCCCTCGGTCTCCGCGTCCTTCAAGTCCAACGCGCTGCCGAGCGCTTCCAAAGTGTCGTCGTAAGACTGCTCCAGCTCCAGGTGCTTCGCCATCAGCTCGGCCGTGCGTTGTTCGACCTTGCGCTCCAGGTCCGCCTGGTAATTGCGAATCTCTACTACCAGCCGCCGGTGTTGCAAAGCCCGCTCAACGCCGTGATACAGCTGATCCTTCTCAAACGGCTTCAAGATGTAGTCATAAGCACCGCGGCGAATAGCTTCCAGGGCCGTCGAAATATCGTGGATTGCCGTCACCATGATCACCGGCACTTCCGGATCGAACCCGTGCAACCAGTCCAGCAACTTGATCCCGTCCATCTCCGGCATGATCATGTCGCTCAGAACCAGGTCGGGAGTTTGCTTTCGCACATAGTCCTGCGCCGATCGCCCGTTGCTCACGGCCGTGCAGCGATATCCGCGCGACTCCAGCATTGTTGAAACTACTTCGCGAATCGCCTCTTCGTCATCCACTACCAGGATATGGTCAGCGTCCACGTTGTTCTCCCAAACAGCATTATACGGGACGGCACACCTCCTTTTGGGTACCCTTGCCCAGTCAGAAAATAGCGTGTTAGCGTCAGAAGAACGTGGAGTTCGCCTGTCCTAACGGGCAGGTCCCTAGTCCCGTTCTGTTTTTCAACTCGTACCACCATTTGGGAGGTTCCGCTGTGGCGCCGAATCAAGGCCTCCAGGGTATTGCCTTCTTTGAGGCGACAGTGTGCCTCACCCTGCTGGTTTTGTTCCTGCACCTTCGCCGCGATAATCCCACGATTTTCTATCGTCTGTGGCTCTGCGGCTGGGTCTGTCTCACGCTATCTTCATTCGCGGAACTCGCGCTTTTCTATCAGCCACAACGTTTTCTCCAAATCATTTTTTCTGCTGGCGGTGCCGCGGCGTTAGCGCTCTTCCTCGCATCCATCCTTCAATATGCCACGGCCCCCAATCGCCTGTATTGGCCCATGTGGTGGCTTACCGTTTTAATTACGCTCACCGTTGGCTATTACCAGCGCAATGTGCCGCGCTGGGGCGAAACTCGCTGGGAAACCGCAATCCTTTATAGCGCTATCTGCATCTGCGCCGGCTGGATCCTTTGGCGCGCTTCCACTCCCGTGACTGGTCACGGCGGCAAACTACTTGCCGGAGCCTTCCTGCTGCTGGGTTTGAACAACATCGATCGCAAGATCTGGACGCAAGAAGACGTTCACCTCCTGCGTTTTGCCTTCGATCATTTTCTGAATGCAGGCTTGGGCATCGGCATGATCGTTATGCTCCTGGAGTCCGCGCGCACGCGCTCCGAGGAAATCAGCGAAAAGATGCGCCAGTTCACCATGCTGACGGCCTCCAGCAGCCAATCCGTCTCCATTCCGGAGCTTCTGCAAAAAGTCCTCACGCAAATTACAGGAAGCGTGAATGCCAGTCATGGCACCATCCGGCTCCTTGAAGGAAAAGGTGACACCGGCGAATTCGTCACCTGCGCGTCCGTCGGATTTTCGCAAACCTACCTGAAACACCATCCGCGAATTCCTTTAAATCGAGAGTGGATTCAAGAGCTTTTGCAAGGCGAATACCGCATCGCCTGCTTCGAAGACGAAAAAGATGCCAACGTCCGTCGCAGTATGGCCGAAGCGGGCATCACGCAACTCGTCACCGTTCCGCTCTGCGGTAAAGAAGGCCCGGTCGGCATGCTGAATGTCGGCACGCTCCCCGGCAAGCGCCTGCAGGAAGACGAGCTGACCTATCTCGTCAACGTCGCCAATTTTCTGGGCACCACCATCGAGAACGTGAACCTTTTCGAACAGATCAAGTCCGTCCAACAGCAGTGGGTCTATACCTTCGATTCCATCGGCGATCCCATCCTGGTGCACGATCGCGAAGGGCGCATTCTCCGCTCCAATGCGCGCCTCGCCGATCTCCTCGGGCGCAAGAGCCAATCCATTTTCGGACGTTCTGTCAGCGAGCTCTTCAATGTTCGCGGCGATTCCTTCAAGGTTTGCCCCTATTGCGAAGGCGTTTCCGGCGAAGGCGACGAGCCCGATCCCTGGCTGCAGGGTTATTTTCTTGCATCGAATTCCCAGTTCATCGATCCCGCCGGCCGCCAACTCGGCACCATCCACGTCCTGAAAGACATCACCGAACGCAAAAGGGCGGAGGAAAAATATCGCACGCTCGTGGCCAGCGTTCAGGAAGGCGTCTTCATTGCCACCGTAAACGGCCGCTTTCTCGATTTCAACGACGCCATGATGCGCATCACTGGCCATGAGAATCGCGACGAACTATTGTCGGTCGAAATCGGCCAACAACTCTACGTAAATTCCTCCGAATACGAGCGCCTGCGTAAACTCTTGCACGAACACGGCTCCGTAAACGATTTTGAGTTCGATATCCGCCGCAAAGATGGCGAAATCCGTACAGTCAGCGAATCCTCCACTGCCGTGCGCGATTCCGCGGGCAATGTCATTGCCTACCAGGGCTTTTTGCTGGACGTGAGCGAGCGCCGCCGCGCGGAGCAGCAGATTCGCCGCCGCAATCGCGAACTGATGATCCTCAATTCCATCGCGGAAACTCTTTCATACACGCTTGATCTCAGCGAATCAGTCCAGCGCACGCTGCGTCAAATGCTGGAGCTTTTCGATCTCGATGCCGCATCCTTGTATCTCCTCGACAAGGATGATGTGACCGTCCGTCGCGTAGCCGCCGTTGGGCACCGTTCAGAGTTCGGCAAGACCTTTCCCGTATTCGCCCTCCCCAGCGGCTTGATGCAGCAACTCCGTTCCACTCATGCGACATTCCTCTCCGTCCAGGGACTTCCTCTGCCGCCCATGGTCCGCGAAATGCAGCGGAAAGAAGGCATCAAGTCCGCTTACGTGGTCATGCTTTGGGCCAAGGAAAAAATCATAGGTGGATTGGTTGTAGGCAGCCACCACGTGCGGGAATTTTCCAACGCCGATATCAGTTTACTCACTGCTGTCGGCAGCCAGGTCGCCAGCGCCGTCGACCATAGCCGCCTGTACGAGGAAACACGCCAGGCCTACGAGCACTTGCGGCGCACCCAGGAACAATTGGTCCACAGCGAAAAACTTGCCGCCGTCGGCCAGCTCATATCCGGCGTCGCGCACGAATTGAATAATCCGCTAACCGCGATCCTCGGCTATAGTCAACTCTTATCCGCCAGCGGAGAAGTTGGTCCGCAGGCGTTGGGATACAGCGAGAAGCTTTATAAGCAGGCCATGCGCACTCACCGCATCGTGCAAAACCTGCTGAGCTTTGCGCGCCAGCACAAGCCCGAGCGCGTCCCCGTCCGCCTGAATTCCATTCTCGAAGACACTCTCGCCCTTCGCGATTACGATTTGCGCATGAGCCAGATTCGCGTTCATCTCGAACTCGCCGCCGAATTGCCGGAGGTTCCCGCCGATCCCCATCAACTCCAGCAGGTCTTTCTCAATCTCATTAATAACGCCATTGACGCTATCCTCGAAGCTGGCGCCGAAGGCGATCTCTGGGTTCGCACCGGCGTCCAGGAAGGCCAGGTTTTCGTGGAACTCATTGATAGTGGACCCGGCGTGAAGGATTCGTCCCGTGTCTTTGATCCCTTTTACACCACCAAGCCGGTCGGAAAGGGAACTGGACTCGGCCTGAGCATCTGTTACGGCATCGTCACCGAACATGGCGGCACTATACGCGTCAGGAATTTGCCGCAACGCGGCGCGGCTTTCCGCATAGACTTGCCCATGCGTTCAAACGTCGCCGCACAAAAGAACGCCGAAGTCGAGGCGCCACGGGCTATGCGCAACGGCCGCATCCTCGTGATCGATGCGAACGAATCCGTCCTCGAAGCGGTCGCGGAGTTGCTCACCGGAATCGAGCACGTGGTGACCACATCGACTTCAGTCGAAGAAGCGCGGCGACTACTGGTCGCAAAGGAATTTGATCTAGTAGTCGCGGATTGGCAACTGCTCTACCACGGCGAAACCAGCCACGCAAAGCCGGACCAGCTTCAAGCCGACCACGGCCTGGGGCCGCGCGTGCTCTGGACCAGTTCCGTTTCCGCCATGGAAAAAGTGCCGGCGCGATTCCTTACGCCGGATGCCTCGATTTTGCAAAAGCCGTTTCAGCCGGGGGAGTTGTACGCTGCCGTCGAGGCTAAGCTATTTGGAGTCGCGGCGCCGATTCTCCAGGAATAGCGGGAATTCCGCGGCAATTGCGGCCCGTTCGCCGATGCGAGTAGTCGCGGCCTCCAACTGCAGCGTCATATCGCCTTCCATATCGGACAGGATGCCAAACACGCTCCACGGTTCCAGCCCCAGCCGCAGCCGCCAGCGCAGATAACGGCACAGCAGTACGAATCGCATGTTCAACCGGAAGTGCGCAAACTCGTCCATCGGGGAAATTTCCGGCGCGATCCTGGCCAGGATTCGCGATGCCTCCAGCAGTAACTGGTATTCATCTTCCAGATAATTCAAATAACGAAGTGCAATTTGCTTTCGCTCGCGACGGATGCGTCCTGCAAGGTGGTCGTGGCCTCGTGTATATAGAAAATCCGTATCTTCGTGGCGCAACGATTGCAGGATTTGCGGTAGCCTGGCGTAGTGCCGTTTTTCGGCCAGCGCGTCGAACACATCGTCCACCGACAAAAGCGTTTTCTTCGGCGGCCGCACCGCCCAAGCCAGCAGAACTACCAGAATGATGGCAAGAGCGATGAACAGGGTCACGGTCCCAGTCATGAGCGGGAGTCCCCGGAATGGAATAGTTTGTCCAAGCGGTTATTGAGCACGTGCAAGCGGGAATTCAACTTCCTGGAAAGCTCCAGGTAATCTTCCGGAGTCAACGGCGGCGCGCTTGCCGCAATCGGCGATTCGGAATGCCGCATGACTGCCCCAATCCACAGCAGCAGTGTGGCTAAATATGTCACGGTCTCCAGATAATTCCATAACGGGCCCGCCGTGCGGATCCAGGCCTGATATATCGAATCGTTAATCACGAAAAAACATGAATACAGGCAGAAACCGATGGCCAGCATGCGGTCCATTTGGTTCATTTCCACGCGATAATATTTCACGAACACGAACATTGCCACGATAAAGCTCGCGATGCACATTTCCACGGCGCGGTCCGCGGTCAACACTGCCAGCGTCCACTGGTCTTGCGACCCTGCAATCGCATAAACCAGCACGCCCATGCCCAGCACAAACAAAATCCGGCTGACCATCGCCCAAATTCCGCTGAACTCGCCCAATGCCTTCTTGGCGATTTCGGTGATTGCCAGCCACCGCGCGCAAATCACCACCACCTGCGATCCCCACCCAATGTTGTAGGATGCCGCACTAGCCGGACCGAAGAGCCTGTAGGCTGTGGCTACCACCGCGCTCTGCAGTAGCGCAATCAAGATGTATGAGAAAAAGGCGGAATGCGACCGGTACACTTTTCGCCGCACCAGAAAGTACAGTAACACCAATTCCAGCAGCGTGCTGAGCGCCCAGGAGAGGTTACGCAAGATCAGAGCCGCGGCCATTGCCTGCAGAGTATCATCACTTTACTCGCAGGTAAATAAGTAGCTCCCTGATCTGACGCCACTCCTGGGCGCCAGTATGGCAGGATTCTTAACTTTTCTGCGCGTTCTTGCGCTTTCTGACCGGACCTTCTAGCTGGAAAATACGCGAACATTCCAGGCTTTTGGTGGCGGCATCGGCCCCGGTGGAGGCAAAGGCACGCCATCTATCGCAACCAGCTGCGGCTGGTCCTGCACCTTCGGCGGCA
Source organism: Candidatus Acidiferrales bacterium (assembly GCA_963709705.1). GTDB lineage: Bacteria > Acidobacteriota > Terriglobia > Acidiferrales > UBA7541 > Acidiferrum. The sequence continues at coordinate 492,530 of CAVPXU010000005.1, read as the reverse complement.
GCGGCCCTGGAGGCGGCAGCGGCACCCCATCTGCCACTACCGCCGGGCCCCGCGGAACAGCGGAAAGCGAGGAAGAATTGCTGGGGATTACCAAACAGACTAGGAGTAAACTTACGGAAAGCAGGAACAGCGTCGAGATTCGTTTTTGCATGAACACCCTCCTGCGCTGGAGGGTGTCGCCACTTCTCTCGATTCGTGTTTGGTGCTGAAAAAAGTTCTGCCGACGGAACGGCTCGGGTTCGCTACTCTACATGCTCGATCATCTGCGCAAGTACCAACAGATCCTCTTCGACCTGACCGCAAATTACCTGGAGCCGCTCAACGGCGCTTATCAGCGATTGGCCTACCTTTTCAGCTTGCGCGATGCCGCCACCGAAAAATATGTCCATGAAACTCTGGCGAGTCTTTACGGCGCGGAGGCTGTGGATCAGGTCATCGCGCAGTGCCACGAGGAAGTCTTCGAACGGTTGCTCGAAATGCCACTGAATGCGCAAAGAGAGGATTTGCAGATGTATCTGGCTTCTTTGACCGGCAAGCTTGAGGGAAATGTGCTGCGTTGCCGCGAAACTTGCTCGCAGTGGGTGCCGCCTCGGGCTCCTAGCTATCTCAAAGAGCTTTACCGTTCCAATCTGGCCGTCCTTCTGGAATTACTGCAGGACGATACGTCCACGGCTCGCCCAAGTAGCTGACCACTCCTACCACTTGGCCCAGAACTTCGGCCTCATGGGGCGTCAGCCACGACTCCGGCGCGCATCGCGAAAGCGTATGCGGCTGCATGATCAGCCGCGATTTATCTTTCTGGAACCAGCCGCACCGATAGCCGTTGCGTATTTCCACGAAATACATCGGCCGGTCATATTCATTCGACCAGTCCGCGTCCTCAATCCGCCGCAGCGTCGTGTCAATCAGCACCGTGCTGCCCGGTCGCAGCAAAGGCATCATCCGCCGGTCAGACAACCCAACGAATCCATAACGGTGCTTGCTCTGCGCGCAATTTTCCGGCTCCGCCACGGGAACCACTCCCGCCGGCCTCTTCAACAATAGTTCCGTATTTTCCGGCCGCACCGGATTCTCCAGGGGATCGGTAAACGCAGAGGTAGCTTGCGACGCGCTCAAGTGCGTCCGCGGCGGAGGGAAATAAGCACACTCGCGAAATGTCTGGCTCAGCGGTACGTCATACCAACTCGAAATCTCCGCGGGATCGAGATGCAAAATGGCCGCCAGCGAATAGAGTTTGTGCAAACTTGGCACCACGCCGCGATTCTCGATGTCTGCCAAGCGGCTGATGTGCAGGATGAAGTCCGGACGGCCACGATTGACGGCAATCTGATAGCTGGCGCGCTCGACGTCGCGATACGTCAGCCCCAGCGATTCTCTGGTTTGCCGCAGCCGCAGTCCGGGAGGATACATGCGTGCCTCCTTTCGGGGAAGTCACCTGTTCTATACACATTATAAATCGTTACCATTATGTTACGAACGCGGAACAAGGTTTGAGCCTGTGGATTTCTTGATATCCCACTAGAAGTTATCTCATAAACACGTTCAAAGCACTGGGCGGTTGAAGTTTATGGCCAATGGCGTAAATCAAGAATGTGGACCTCACCGACGCCCAGTGGGCAGTGCTTGAACCACTATTTCGTCCGAAACGCCGGGACGATGGGCGTGGCCGGCCGTGGCAAGATACGCGAGCGGTGCTGAACGGTGTCTTTTGGGTTTTGCGCACCGGCGCTCCTTGGCACGATCTGCCGCGTCGTTATCCTCCCTACCAAACCTGTCATCGCCGCTTCCAGCAGTGGCAGCGCTCTGGGCTGCTTACCCGGCTGCTGCAGAAACTGGCGGAAGACTTACGTGATCGAGGAAAGCTGGACCTGAGCGAATCGTTCATCGATGCCACCTTCAGTTCGGCGAAAAAAGGGGCTCTGCTGTCGGCCCTACTCGCCGCGGCAAAGGCAGCAAAATCATGGCGATCAGCGACGGCCATGGTCTTCCTCCCATCCTCTCGCCATACACGTGGCCAGCGCTTCGCCCCATGAAACAAAACTCGTCGAACCCACGCTCCAGCGACGCTTCCTCGCGGAAACTCCCGAGCGCTTGATCGGCGATCGCGCTTACGACAGCGATCCGCTGGATGCGCAGATTCGTGAACGCTTCGGTGTGCAGTTAGTTGCTCCGCACAACCCCACACGCAGCCGGAAGGCCACGCAAGATGGCCGCGTACTGCGCCGCTATCGCCGCCGCTGGAAAATCGAGCGCTTGTTCGCCTGGCTTCATAATTTTCGTCGCGTGGTCATCCGCTGGGAATACTACCCAGAAAATTTCCTCGGCATGGTGCAGCTTGCTTGTGCCGTCATCCTCCTGAGGTATTTATGAGATGGCTTCTAGGGTGCTGGTTCAAATCGGAACTTCCGCTCTTCCGCCCGCCTCACTCGCCTCTGCATGCGCTCTTTATCACGCTTTCCGCCCGCTTTGCCAGTCCTAGGACTGGAATCTGTTATCCTGACACCGTATGCAATGGCCAAGTAGATTGCCTCGTTTTTCCTCTTTCCCGGCGTATTGCCTGTTCACCCTTCTAGCGCTTGTTCCTGCCCAGGCCCAACAACCCGCTCCCGCACCCTCGGCTCCCGCTACCGCCACCACCCCCACAAACCCGGAATTCCTCGCTACCGCCGACGAAGTAATGAACGAAATGAGCGAAATCACCGGTTGGAAGCTCAAGTCGCCTCTCAAAAAATCCATTCGGACCCGAGAACAAATCCACGCGTATATCCTGGCGGAAATGGATGATGAAAAAGACGCCAAAGAACGCTATGCATCGGCCCGCAGCGCGGAAGCCTTCGGTCTCCTCCCCAAGAATTTCAATCTGGATAGCTTCCTGGTGGATCTGTTGACCGAACAAATCGCCGGTCTCTACGATCCCAAACAGCATGAGTTTTACATCGCCGATTGGATTCAGCCCGACGAGCAGCGCATGGTCATGTCTCACGAGCTCACCCACGCCCTGCAGGATCAGTACTTTCACATTGAGGCCTGGTCCCGCGCCGCCAAGCCCAACGATGACGCTGAACTCGCCCGCGAAGCCGTCCTCGAAGGCAGTGCCATGGCCGGCATGCTGGAATATATGCTCAAGGACAAAGGCCTGACGTTGCGCGATATCCCCGACGTCGACCCTTCGATCTTCGTGGGGGATCTGAGCGATACTCCCATGCTCAAGAAAGCCCCGCCGTTCATCAAGGACTCCTTGATGTTTCCTTATTTCGACGGACTGCGCTTCTCCATGGCTGTCCTACGGACGGGAGGCTGGGGCGGCTTTGACGCTATTTTCGCCCGCCCCCCGGCCGGTACGCAGCAAATCATGCATCCCGACTTGTATCGCGCCGACAAAGTTCCCGCGGTGGTAAAAGTGGATTTACCCGATGGCGGACCCGGCAGCGATTGGAACAAGTTGGAAGAAAATGCCATGGGCGAATTCGGTTGGAAGGAAGTTCTCAAGCAATTTCTGGATGACGATGTCGCTAAGAAAGTTGCCGCAGGATGGAACGGCGACGATTACGCCACATACGAGAAAAAAGACGATAAGCAGCGCCTGATGCTTTTCACTCGCGTACGGTTCGACACTCCCGAAAAAGCATCCGCCTTCTTTGACGCCTACCGCCAGGCCCTGCTGAAAAAATATTCCGACCGCACCGCGATCGCCGACGCAAAAAACGATCTGGAATTCACCACCCAGTCCGGTGCTGTCTTCTTCCGTTGCCAATCCCAGGACTGCATCACCGCCGAAGGCGCCGACCAAAAGATCTACTCCCAATGGCTTAAAAAACTATCGTGGCCCATGTAGCGCTGGCTTTTGTGCCAGCGCCTCTCAACCGGCCTCAATCTGTCCACGCGGATTCTAAGGTGTAGGAACTTCATCTACTACATTCAACGGGGCTTTGACCTCTGAGGTTTCCCTAGTGCTCCCGATGCAACACCATCATCGTCAAATCATCCGTCTGCTTTGCCGTCGCCGAAAAATTCCGAATCTCAGCTAAACACGCGCTCAAAATCCCCTGCGGCGTCGTAGCCCCATGCTTTTTCGCCAAGGAATGCACCCGCGCAATCCCGAACTCGTCCCCGGCGGCATTGAACATCTCTGTTAATCCATCGGTATAAAGCAGCAACTTGTCCCCCGGCAGCAGGGTCAGTTCGCACACAGGAAAATTCGTGGTGCAAAACATTCCTAATGGAACGCCCGTAGCTTCTCGCGCGCGCACGCCCGCCGCGGAAATATGGAACAGCGGCAGGTGCCCGGCGCTCACATACGTCACTTTCCCGTTCGGCTTCGCCGAGCCCACAATCATCGTCGCAAATTGTCCCGCCGTTGTGCTTTCAGAGAACAACCGGTTCGCATGCTCGACCATGTGCTGCAGCGAAAGGTTCTGCCCGGCCAGCGTCCGGAAAGTGGCGTGCAGATGGCTCATCAGCATGGAAGCCGCCACGCCCTTCCCGGAAACATCGCCCAGCAAGAACAAAAATCCGTCATCGTTCTCGATCAAGTCGCAATAATCCCCGCTGACAAGATTCGCGGGCTGGTAATGATAGCGCGCGTGCCAACCATCCACCGCCCAATCTTGCGGCGGTAGCAGCGCTTTCTGAATGCCCGCGGCGAGCACCAGGTCCTTCTCCAGCGCCCGCTGTTCCTCCGACGAAAGATGATCCAGGCAAAATCGCAGCAACGGATTGCAGAGCAGCCGGTCGGCCTCGATCGTGTCGTGGCATGTTTCGCAGATTCCGAATGTGCCAGCCTGCAACCGCGAAAGCGCCGCGTCCACGCTAGCTAGCAGCTGATGCAGGGTGCCGTCGCTGGTTTCCGTCGCCGAAGCGGCAAGTAGCCGTTCGCGCCGAAGTTCCAGTTCCGTTCGCAGATAATTCGTCTCCGTAGTGGCCATAACTCCTCCACCATCAGTTTGCCGAGCTGTTCCTGGGGAATCCATCCGGTTTGTACCTCCAAATTCCAGCGGGACTGCAGAGGTTGCGGAAGTTCAATGAGTACGATGCCTGTCGCTGCTTGCTGCCGTGGTTCGGGCCAACAGCGGGGCTCCATCCGCGCTCTTAATGCGATGCCGCAAACGCTCCAGGCGGCACACGAATTTCTCTTCCATCCGCCGGTGCCGCGTGCTCGCATACGGGTCACGAAAACTGCCAAATTGGCGCTGCAGCGTCTTCAATCCGAGCTGCGCGAATTCCACGGCGCGCGCAAGGTCCCGCGCGTGGCGTTCGTAGTGCATCGCCAGCTGCTCGCAAGCAAACACGGTTTCTTGCGGATTGGCCACCAATTCATGTAACAGGGACGCAGATCGTTCGCGGTCGCCGCGCCGCTTCGCCATCAACGCCAATTCCCGCGTCGCTTGCGGCCGGAATTCCGCCGGCAGCCCCGCATTCAGCGCGTAAGCGCATGCGGAGTGCGCCAGTTCCTTTTCGCCCTTGCGATGCAGGAATCGAGACAATCCAAAAAGGTCCAGAGAATCCGTCTCGCCAAATCCGTCTTCGCGCGATTCCAGCAGGGAATTAATTTTTCCGAAAAGTGCCGCCAGCCCGCGCAGGTCCATCTGGTTGTGCCGCACAACGGAGGCCAGCGGTTGTCCCGTCCCGCCTCGCAAATATTCAAAGTAATATTCGGGAATCAGCGCGGACGCGACATCATCCTCGCGCCGCCAGCCCAGCCGCTCCGCGTCTAACACGTGCCGCTCCAGTTCCACCAGCCGCACCGATCCCAATCGCAACCTCCACAACGAACGCGCCGGATGCAGCAAGTCCAGATGCGCTGCCAGTTGCGGCACGCGAATCGCCCGCGTCATCGTGAAACGGTTTTCCAATAATGGCCAATCGAATGTCTTCCCATTGAACGTCACCAGCACGGGCCGGTCCGCAATGCGCTGGGCAAGCTCCTGAAGCAAGGAATATTCTTCGTGCAGGTCGCGCAGAAAAAGCTGTTCGACCTGCAGTCCGCCCGCGTCCCACCAGGCCAGTCCAACGAGAAACGCATATGTGCCCGTTCCGCCGGCCAGCCCGGTCGTTTCCGTATCGAGAAAAAGCCACTTTTCCGGATCTTCCAGGAGTCCACGCATCCGCCGTGTCGCGGCAGTATCCTTCGCGCGATTTTTGGAACGGTTGCCGCTCGAACCCGATGCTTTGGTCAACAGTTCCAACGCAATCGCCGAAGGCTGCACAAATTCCGGCGTAGAAAACCAATTCCGGATCGCCAGGTGCTCGCCATATTGGTTGCGGGCAATCCCGCCGCCCAGCAACAGGCTGATCGGATCAGTGTCATTCGGCAAACGCAATTCCGGCGGACGCGCAGGAGTTGCCCGCACCGGTTTCAGCGCCACCAATCGCGAAAATTTATCCGCCAGGTTTCCCATGTCAATTTCTTAGGCGCACAAACGATCTAGAATCGCCAGCGCCGCCTCCTTCGCCCGCGGCACCAAATCTCCCGCTGGTCCCACGCACGACGGACACCCCGCATCGCACGGGCACGCCTGAATCAACTCGCGCGTCTTGCGAATCAATATTCCATGCGCCCGGAACAACGGCTCCGAAAATCCGATCCCGCCCGGATAGGCGTCGTACAAATAGAGATTCGGCTCAAAAAATTCCTTCTGCCCGTTTATCCACGGTTCCACGGCGCTCCCACTTATGTCCTGGGCGTTGCCTGCAATTACCGCCTCATCTGAATCCATATCCGGCACAGGCGGCCGCTCCCCGATCGCCGTCCCCAGATCGCGCCCATCGCACATCAGCAGCAGCGTGGCCACCGATTCCATCGCGTGCAGCAGGCCAAACATTCCCGATTGGCGCTCGCTGATCGAATACGGCAGTGATTCCAGTAGCGCGCGTTCCAACGTCATCCAGTAAGACGTCGTGTGCATCTCGTTTTCCGGAAGTTCCAGCTTCCCCGCGCCAATATTCTCGTTGGTGAAAAATTTAATCTTCTTGAATCCCACGACCTGCGATCTCACCAGCACTTCGCCATACGAACGCGAAGCCGCAAGTTCGGGCTTATCCTCATTCGCGCGCTCCGTTTCCGCAATTTCCAATACCCGCACCTGCGTGTAACGGATCGCGTCCGTGTAATAATCCACATCCACCTTTTTCACGTACGCCTTGCGTTCCTTAAAATCCAGATACTCCACGTGATATTGCTGCGCCCCGTGCAGGTAAATCGCCTTTTCATGCACAGTCGTCAGCGCGCTCACGAAGTCCACCTCGCCGATGACCTCCGGCGCGCCCGTAATATCGATAATGATGAAGTTGTCGCTGGTCACCGACCGCAAGCTGATCGTGTCCGCCGGATACGCCTCATTCGTCCAATGATAATTTTCGCCCGCGCGGTGCAGATAGCCCGCGTCCGCCAGCCGCGCGCACAAATCCTGCACGTCCACGCCGCCGAATTTTTCTACCGGCGCAATCGGCAGCTCAAACGCCGCGCATTTCAAATGATTGATCAGGATTTCCAGGTTGTCCGGCTGAATGAACGCGTGTTCCGGCGTGTTCCCGAAGAAATAATCCGGATGCCGCACAATGTATTGATCCAGCGGCGCCGAAGAAGCCACCAGCACCGCGCAGGAACCTCCGGTGCGTCGTCCGGCGCGCCCCGCCCGTTGCCATGTCGCCGCAATCGTGCCCGGATAGCCGGCCATCACCACCGCGTCCAGAGCCCCAACATCGATGCCCAATTCCATAGCAGAAGTTGTCACCACACCACGGATGCGCCCGTCGCGCAATCCACGCTCGATCTCGCGCCGCTCCGTCGGCAGATACCCGCCGCGATATCCGCGAATCGTTTCCGGCTTGCCCGGAAATTGCGGGTTGGCTTGCTGCAGATATGTCAAAATTAGTTCCGTGTGCAGTCGCGAATTGGCAAACACCATCGTCTGCAAATCGTGCTTCAGGAATTCCTGCGAAACCCGCGAAGCCTCATTGATGTAACTCCGCCGGATTCCCAAAGCGCGATTCACCACCGGCGGGTTGTAAAAGACAAAAGTCTTTTCCGCCGCAGGCGCACCATTCTCCGACCGCACTTCCACCTCATCTTCAATCAGCCGCGATGCCAACTCCCCCGGATTCGCTATTGTCGCCGAGCAACAGATAATCTGCGGCGTGCGCCCATAAAACCGCGCAATCCTTCGCAATCGCCGCAGCACGTTACACAAATGACTCCCAAATACCCCGCGATACGTGTGCAGCTCATCGATCACGATGTACCGCAAATTCTCAAACAGCCGCGTCCAGCGAGTGTGGTGCGGCAAAATCCCGGTATGCAGCATGTCCGGATTAGTCAGAACAATGTGGCTCTTCTCGCGAATCGCCTTCCGCGCATCCGATGGCGTGTCGCCATCGTAAGTGAACACGCCAAACTGGCTCGCCCGTACTCCGCCTTGTAGCGCTGTGCCTTCGGGCCGGCACTCTTCGATTTTCCTCGCCTCCACTTCATCCAACCGCAAATTCAAATCGTACAATTCCGCCAGCTGATCCTGCGCCAAAGCCTTTGTCGGAAAAAGGTACAGTGCCCGCGCATCCGCATCCCCCAGAATCGCGTCCAGCACCGGTAGGTTGTAACACAACGTCTTCCCGCTGGCCGTCGGCGTGACAATCACCACATTTTTCCCCGCGTGCACCGCCTCCGCCGCCGCGGCCTGATGCGAATAAAGCTGCTTGATTCCTTTGGCCTGATACGCCGCCCGCAAATCTGCATGCACCCACTCAGGAAACTCCGCCCATTGCGCCGCCCGCGATGGATAATGCCGCACCGCCGTCAGCAGCTCTCCGTTCGCGTCGCGCGCCGCAAACGTATCCAGCACCGCCGACACCCGCTCCAGCGAAGTAGAATTCCGCGCACTCTCCATCCGCCCACTCTCGATAGGAGTGACCGAAGCCAAGCGTACAGCAAGAGAATCGGGCATAGAGCGCACCTCCAGTTATTCGCCTTTTGTTCGCTCAGGCTAGCACGCCGTCCCACCCGCTGCAACCCACAAATTTTGTCCTGTGTGGAAACTCTTCCGATCTGCCATAATCCCCGGCGATCTTTGACTCAATGCGATCGCGGAGAACATAAATGCCAGAACCCAGGCGCAGCCGTACGGCCAGTATTCTCACCGACGTCCATTTTTGGGTCCCTGCCGCCGTGCTTCTCGGCGGATTATTGCTGCTCAAATTCCTTCACTGAATTCCTTCCGGAGAATCATGCCAGCCGATTCGGCGCCCGCATCTGCAACTTCAACTCAAGCCCGCCATCGCAGCCTGCAACTTCTCGGCATTTTCTGCGGTTTTACCGCTGGAGCCTGGCTCGGCGCTGCCGAAGCGCCCACCAAACTCGTCACCATCGGCATCTCTCCAATAATCATTTCATTGATCATGGTCGTCGGCGTGTTTCTCGCGCGCTGGAGCGTCCCCGCCCTCGTCCTCGGCACCACTTCCGTTCGCGCCGACGTAGCTCGCGCCCCGCATTTGATCATCTGGGCGCTTCTCGCCGGCTGCCTGTGGGCCGTCGCCAACACGCTTACGATTTTCGCCATCCGCGACGTCGGCCTCAGCATCGCCTTCCCGCTGTGGAATTCCAACAGTCTTCTCGGCATCCTCTGGGGTTTTCTCTTCTTCAACGAACTCCGCCAAGCGGGATGGCGCCGCTGGGCTGGGGTCCTCGGCGGAGCGCTGGTCATGTGCATCGGTGCCGCAATCCTGGCCATCGCTTCGTCGTCGCAATCTTCCTCGACGCACTCGCTCAATGGAGTCTGGGCTGCCCTCGGTGCCGGAGTTCTCTGGGGCACCATGTACATTCCCTATCGCAAGGCTTATCTCACCGGCATGAACCCGCTTTCGTTCGTCACGTTTTTCACTTTCGGCGAATTAGGCATGATGGCCGCGCTGGCCGTTACTTACAACGGCCTCGCTCCTCTGTGGCACGAACTCGTCCTTGCGCGCAGGATGATCTTCTGGCTCATGCTAGGCGGATTCATTTGGGTGATTGGCGATCTGTTCCAACAATATGCCGCGAAATATGTCGGGATTGGCCGGGGCATTCCGCTCTCCAACACCAACCAGCTTTGGGGGTTGCTCTGGGGAATTTTCGTTTTTGGCGAGTTGCAAGGTAAGAGCCACGCCACGTACCTCCAGGTCATCGGCGGTTCCTTATTAATGATGCTGGGCGTTGGCGCCATCGCCCTTTCCTCCGCCACCGGCCAGGAACAAAAACACTGGAAAGCAGCCGCTGGCCGCGAAAGCGCCCGCTACAACGTCTCTGCCGACTACGTAGCTGCCCGCTTTGAAGGCCGCCAAGCCACAGACGAAGCCCCGCCGCGCCGCACGCTGCTTGATTGGCTGTTAGTCGCCACCGCCACCGCGATTCTCGTCGCATTCGCCGCCATCGCGCGCATTCCGCATCTTTCTTTCCGCTGGGGACCGGCACTAATCCTGACCGCCGCCATTCTTCTCCTCTTCCTACTCTGCGGCCGCCATCTTTGGCGCACCACCCGCTTTCACTAGCAGTCCATGTAGCGCTGGCTTTTATGCCAGCGCCTTGTGCGGACCCACCACCAACCTTGTCATCGCGAGGACCGTTTTGTGCGACGAAGGATCTCAACGTAAACTTCATCTAACATGTCCGATTCACTCGCTGGCTGCAACGCAAACTTAAGCCACCACTAATGATCAACACGCCCAAAGTAGACGTAGTCGGCGTCGGCTTAAACGCCACCGACACCCTCATCCCCGTACCGCATTTCCCCGAACGCGGCTCAAAAGTAGAAATTCATTCCGCCAAGGCGCTCCTCGGCGGACAAGTCGCTTCCGCCATGGCCGCCTGTCAGCAATGGGGTCTGCGCACGCGTTACGTCGGAAAACTCGGCGAGGATCATGCGGCGTCGCTTCACCGCGCGGAATTCGAGCGCCTGGGCGTGGAAACGCATCTCTTTACTGCGCCCAAATGTCACAGCCAGCAGGCCTTCATCCTCGTCGATCCCAGCGGCGAACGTACCGTGCTCTGGAAGCGCGATCCTCGCCTGACGCTTCTCCCTGAGGAAGTTCAGCGCGAATGGATCGTCAACGCCCGCATACTTCACCTCGACGGCCACGACACCGCCGCTGCCGCGCAAGCCGCGCAATGGGCACACGAAGAAAACATCCCCGTCGTCGCCGATCTCGACGATCTTTATCCCGGCTACGAATCCCTTTTACCTAACATCGATTTCCTCATAACCAGCCGCGACATTCCCACTCGCCTGACTGGGAACTCCCACCTTCACCAATCGCTTCCACAAGTCCACCAACGCTACGCTTGCTTCCTCACCGCAGCCACGCTCGGGCAACATGGCGTCCTTGCATGGGATGGCCGGCAGTTTCACTACGCTCCTGCCTATCGCGTCGATCCTGTCGACACCACCGGGGCGGGAGATACTTTTCACGCAGGTTTTATTTTTGGTTTTCTGCAAGGTTGGCCACTGCAGCGCCAACTCGAATTCGCCTGCGCCGCCGCCGCCCTCAACTGCACGGCCGTGGGCGCCCGCGGCGGCATCCAGCCCGTAGCCCAAATTGAGCACTTCATGGCAACCCACGCAAAACACGCCGCCGCCTTCTAGCCCATCAGACAAAACCAAAAAATAGCGAATTGTTTTCCGGGAAAGACTTTAGATTAGGGGAAGAATTAGAAACAAGAGAAGAACCTGCTTTTTCTTCGACTGGTCAAGCTCTACTGCCCCGCGTTAGCCGCCAGCGCTTCAATCACCGCAATATTCGGTACAAGATTGGCGGGCAGCCCGTGCCGTTGCTGCAAATAGCCCGGCGCGTTGTACGAAACCCATACCTTCCCGGTCTCATCTTCCGCCACCAGAATCTTCAGCGGCAAATCCAGTGCAACGCTCGGCGAGACCAGCATCAACGGCGTTCCACCCTTGGGATTGCCAAAAATGAGCAGCTTTGTGTTAGGCATGCTCAGCCCGGCTTTTTCCGCTTCGCCGCTGTGATCTATGGTCGCGAACAACTTCACGTTCTTCGCCTGCAAAATCGACTCCAGTTTCGCCACCGTATCGGCAACGGAATGCTGGCTGGCGATTTTCACAATGCCATTTTCGGGAGTTGTGGCCATGGAAGTCTCCTTCGCTGAGGAATGATTCTGAACGGGCGCGTGTCTCGTGGCGACAAGATAATAGCTCATGGCGAGTCCAAGCACACCGAGGAAAATCGCAACTGCCACCGCAAGCGATGACGTGTTTCCAAAAGAATTTGCTCCCTTTCTCAGATCGCCAACCAGTCGCAGGTAGCGTACCAGCGACAGCACCGAAACTAACACTCCCAGAAGTATCAATGTTGTTCCGAACCACAGGGAGTAGCCATAGGAAGCGATATGCGCATCTGGCTGTATCACACTGAACTCCTGAAGAAAAAATCCGAAGCGCGCCAGCACAAATCCCAGCGCCATCAACGCGAGTCCGGTCCTCACCCACGCCAGAAAAGTCCGCTCCACCGCCAAAAAATCCGATGGCCCCGCCCGATACTTTTCGCTCTGTTCCATCAGGATATTGTCCGTCCTATTCTCCTATTCTAAATTCCGTCATTTCGAACGGAGTCCGCGAAGTGAGGAACTCTGCGCCATCGCACGGGTTTCGTGCGATGAATCCCTCTTCGTCCAATACCCATCTTCCATCGCGCTCCGCCCCGCCCTTACGGCGCAATCCTCACCATCACCACCGCGTGCGAACCCACCTTCGCCGAATAACTCTCGGTGAACGACCCCACATCCTTGTGCTCCCAAAGATCCCGCACCTTCGCAGAAAGGTGACTCGGATACCCCATCTCCTCCCACGTCACGCCGACTTCGCTCTCCGACGCGCCGCGATTAAACAAAATCACCGCGCGGCTCCCATCGCTCATCTCCTTAGCCCAAACTTCTACGTCGCCATTTTTCGCCACGCGCCGGCCTTCGCGTCCCAACTTGTCCTGGTTCACCGCGATCACTTCCTTGTTCGTCAGAATCTCCTTGATCTCCGGCGTCATCGAGCGCACATCATTTCCCGCAATCAGCGGCGCGGCCAGCAAAGCCCACAAACTAAAATGCGCGCGATACTCCGTGTTCGTCATCCCTCCGTTGCCCACTTCCAGCATGTCTGGATCATTCCAGTGCCCGGGCCCCGCAAAGGACTCCAATCCAACCTGCAAATCCACTATGTCCACCATGCCCAGTTGGCAGCAACTCCCATCGGGCCATTTCTTTTTGCTGTTCCACACGTCGCTGATGTCGCCCGTGGTCCGCCACAAATTGCCGATGCCTTTTCCCCACAGCCATGGCTTCGCTGTGCCCCATTCGCACATGCTGAAAACGATCGGCCTGCCCGTGGCCAACAGCGCATTGCTCATGGTCGAATACGCTTCCTCGGCATTCCGTGTGAATGTGCTGCACCAGTCGTATTTCAGATAGTCCACGCCCCAGCGGGCATATTGTATGGCGTCCTGATACTCATGCCCCTGGCTGCCCATTCTTCCCGCGCACGTCTTCGCGCCTGCGTCCGAGTAAAGTCCAAACTTCAGTCCCTTCGAGTGCACATAATCCGCCAGCGCCTTTATCCCGGAAGGGAAGCGCTGCGGGTCGGCCACGATAAATCCATTTTCGTCCCGGCTCACCTGCCAGCAATCGTCGATCACCACATACTGATAGCCTGCGTCCTTCATGCCGTTCGTGGCGATCGCATCCGCCGCGGACTTGATCAGATCCTCGCTGACGTTGCACGCAAATTTGTTCCAGCTGTTCCAGCCCATCGGCGGCGTCTGCGCCAGTGAATTCCGTTCCACCTGCGCGGATACCGCGCTCACAAGGAGAACGCTCGACAATACAGCCAAGCCCAGTCTTACCCCGGCCTTCCTATTCCAATTCATATGATTTCTCCAACGGACTTTTCCATCAGGTAGAGCGCCAGCGCCTGGTTTGCCTGTGTCCATGCCAGCGGTGTATGGACGTTTGCAATATATCTTCCGTGCTTCAGGAAATAAAGCTCCGGGCACGCCCCTTCCTGCGTGACCTGCGCCAGTGAGCGATTGAAATAGTGCACCTGCTTCTCAAAGCTAGGCCTGTCCGCTCGATTAGCCAGAAACCTCTGCCCATAAATAATGGAAAGCACCGGATCGAAGATGCACCATTGCGCTTCGCAATTGGGTTGCAGATGCTCGTCTCGAAAATCCAGGCGCTCGCTGAAGTCCGTGCTCATCTGCCCCGGTGCGAACCACTCGTCATAGTCCTGGCAGAAATAGGAATCGTCCGCATAGCGCTTGATCCCGATCTCTCCTTTCAATCGCGCCTGCACCAGATTAAGGATGGCGTCTTCCATCACCCTCGTGCGCACCACATTCAGCGGGTGAATCAGGAACAGCAGCGCGGAATCCGCTAGCCGCTCCGGTGGCGATTCAAATGGCAGCATGGGGTCCAAACGATCGCGCCCTTTCGTGATCAGTTGCTCCAGGCAAACAAGATCCCCTGCGCCGCCGCAACCCGCCGCCGCATGATGCTTCTGCATTTCCTCCAGCCCCGCCACCACCGCGCCCACGCTCGAGTTGTTGATCTTGCGCCCTTCTTCCCACGCGCCGCTGTCCCGGTCCTGCCAATATTCAATGGCTCCGAAATACGCCGGGAAAATCCCATAAATTTCGTAATCGGCCGCGCTCATGGGCAGTGCGCCCGAGTTGGCCAGGACATAGCGAAACCACAGCGCGTGCCCCAGCGCGTCATTTTGCGCATGCGGCCATTTTTCCGGTAATTCCCCAAGCGTCTGGGCGGTAAAACGAATATGCGGCCGCCGGTTCGCGTCTTCCCGCAACACACGGACCGGATCATCGATGATTTCGCGAAACCGCGGCATTTGTTTCTGGAAAAACCGTGTCAAGCCCTGCATGCACGCGATCGCTGGAGCCAATTCCCCCCGCCGCCGCAGCGAATCGGCCACCATCACGTTGTCCCGAATCCACACATTCTGATAACCCGTCGCCGAATCCACCGCCTGGCTCGAACTCGCAGCAAACAACCCATTCGCCACCGGCAATATCTGGTGCGTCCGGTATTCCGCCAACACCTGCTTGATTTGCCCCAGGCTCTCGGGAGTATAAGTGTCCGCAATCAAGTGCCGCAGCAATCCATTTTCCATCGCCAAATTCTATCTCACATTCCCAGTAGCATAGGCTTCAGCCTGTGTTCCTGGGGCATGTGCCCAACTCGCAAATGGCGGGAACAAAACATCCTCCTTCGGTGTCTGAAACATCGTAGCTCTTCCCGTCGTATCTTCATGGCAGAGGCACGCTGACTGGGTTCGACCTTTGCGCGCCATTTGATCACCCTGAGGGTGCCGCGTCCATGAACATGCGAGAATCGGAAGGAAGCAGCTCTGACCGTCGGAGAGCGCCTCGCTACCGCTATCAGGCTGTCGTGGAGATCGAATGGGGTTCTGCTCGTTTGCGCGCCCGTACACGCGATATCAGCGAAGGAGGGATGTTTATTGAGGCCGACGATGTACTTTGGGTCGGCGCGGGCTTTCGCGCGCGCTTGGCCGTCGATCGGCCCGTGTGGTTGGAATGTTCGGTCCGCCGTGTTGAGCCCGGCCTCGGGATGGGCGTTACCGTTGAACTTCGCGAAGATCAAGCCCAACGTCACTATCGGGATCTCCTCGCGAAACTCGCGGGGAGTTAGTTCGTGCCGCCGTATACTACATTAGATGACACGTTGCCTGGATTGTGGGTCTCCGCGCACCAGTGATCAATGTCCCAATTGTGGGCTGACCTCAGCTGCCGCGGAATTGGTTTTCCGTCGCCGCCTTCTCCGCCAGATGGCCACCTTCCTGGCTGGCTCGCTGCTTTTTCCTTATCTCAGCCAAGTTTATCCCCCGCTGGACCTTGACGCCATGCTCGTTTTTTATGGCCTCGTGTTTTTCGCCGCTCTCACCCTGGCGATTTTTCTCGATCGTCAGGCGCGCGCGCGAAAAGACATTGAGTTCTTGCGGCACTTGTTTACCGGCCTGCTTCCGATTCCGTTCCTTCTTTCAGCCGCGCTCTTTATTAATGGGAAGTTCGATTCGCCCAGCAAGGTCGAGTACCACCAGACCACCGTTGAAGGCCGCTACTTGATGAAAGGAATCGTGCGTGGCACCCGGCGCCTGTTCGTGTATTCCTGGCGCGAAGGGCGAAGGTACGAACGCCTCGCCGTCGATTCCGACGATTACGATCGTTTCCACGAAGGCGACCGCATCAATGTCGGTGTCGAGTCTGGAGCTTTGGGAATTCCATGGTTCTACGGGGTCTATCGCGTGGGCCAGGCGAACGTGCCGATGCCGCCCGAAACGCATCTGAAGCCGGCGAAGCCCGAAACGCCGCTAGAAACGCCGGCGCAAAAATCAACTCATCCGCCCGATCAATAAAGCGGTCGCCCGTTCATCCCCAGCGGAATCTGCAATTCCAGGAAGTGGCCGTCTTTCCCAAGCCGGAAGCGGATGCGCTCCATGGATCCCACGTTTCTTTCCAGAAAATCCGGCGTATCGATGGGCTTGTCCGGCACATCCGCCATCGACCATTCCGCGCTGTCGCCCGACACTTTGATTTTTTGCGGATCAATGTCGAACACTTCCTGGTCCTGCACGTTCACCAGCAGGAAGCGTTTCCACAAGCGCACCAGCAGCACGCCTTTTTTCTCCGAATGATAAATGTTCCATGAATTCGGCGCGTTGTCGTTGAATTTTACGATCGCAAATTCCAGCGTGTGCCAGGTGAGCTTCTTCCCACCCTCCGCCGGAGCCTGCGCCTGTCCGCGCGCCAAGCTTGCAAACGCCAACAGAAGCAGAACGACCACACCAACGCGAACGTTCCCCCGGGAATGATTGTTCATCTGCCGAAACCGCAATCGCGCCACAAGCTGCCCCACTCCCACAGCCCAAATCCCGTTTGCGTTGGCACCGCGTGGCCCACCAGCCGCGCCAGCATCGTGATTTGCCCGCGATGGTGGGAATCGTGCGCGATCAGGTAGCCCACAAACGCCACCACGTCTGGCTTGAAGTGCGGCACTTTCCCCGCTGGATCGTCCAACGCTTTTTCAATCAGCCCGCGAATCGCGTCCGCGCTCGCCTTCAATGACGATTGCACCTGTATGCGCGTCGCTTTATCGGGATCGAGTTTCCCCGGATGCTTTCCATTTTTGTCCGCCGCCGAAAGCCACATCAGCCGCACGTGGTGGATATGCGCCGCAATCGCGCCAATCGAACGGCCTTTGCCGGAAGGCGGCGGCGCTTGCCATGCAGCATCCGCAACGTGGCTCAACAACAGTTGATTCGCCTTCTCATTGATCGCAAATGTTTCCACTAAAGATTTCCTGAAATCCACGGCACCCGATTTTGTTCCAGCCGCAGCAGTGGGCGTCATTTTCACCCCTCACAAATCCCGCATACCGAAAGTGTACGACAACCCCGCTCTCCCCGGCATGTCCCCACCTATCCCTCCCGCCAATCGCGCGTCTCCAATGTACAATCCCGTATGCCCAGCGAGACCGCT
This sequence comes from Candidatus Acidiferrales bacterium, assembly GCA_963709705.1. Taxonomy (GTDB): domain Bacteria; phylum Acidobacteriota; class Terriglobia; order Acidiferrales; family UBA7541; genus Acidiferrum. The sequence continues at coordinate 474,986 of CAVPXU010000005.1, read as the reverse complement.
ACACGCAGATTCCTATTCTCCGTTTCCCTGATGAAATCCCGGGTCGCTCCCATCTACATACTCGAAATTCCGCAGGGCGTCAGCGCCTCCATCGGCCGTCGCGGCCCCGTTCCAATCGTCGCCACGCTGAACAACGCCGTGGAAATCCAGGCCAGCCTGGTTCCCATGGGCGGCGGGCGGCACAGGCTCCAATTAAACCAGCGCACACGCAGCGAGTTGGACATCACTCCCGGCGATCTCGTGCGCGTAGCTCTAAGGGTGCCGGAAAAGCCGCCAGTCCTTGCCATGCCCAAAGAATTGGAATCTGCCCTAAAGGAAAATGATCTGCAGGAAACTTTCTCGCGATTTCCAGCAGGGAAGCAGAATCACATTATCCAATGGATCGACGAAGCCGCTCATCCGCATACTCGCGAACGCCGCGTCGCCAAAACCATTGAAGTCACCTTCCGTGCCCGCGAGCGGGCCTACGAACGAAAAAAACGCACGAAGTGAGAATCGGCACCCTGATGCAACAGCCGAAGCCGCTTAGGGGGTCGGAGCTGCAGTTCCGAGAATTACGGTCACGCGAACACCGCCTTGTGACCACCGGTGTATCGCCTCTTGCCCCTTTCAGGCTAACTTTAACCGGGGAATGAACTCCCGATCCTATGCCTTCCGATGGAAGCGTAGGTGACTCAGCAGCCCCCGCCCACCCAGGAAAAACAAAAAGGGAGAAACTCATGTTTGCACGTCATATCACCTTGCGGCTAAAAGAAAATCTCGCCAAGGAATTCCCGGTCCTGTTCGAAAATGAAATCCTGCCCTTGTTGAAGCACCGCCACGGATTTGTGGACGAACTGGTTCTCGTCACCCATGAAAGAAAGGAAGTTGTGGCCATCAGCTTGTGGGAAAACCAGGAATACGCGGAAGCTTACGTTCGCCAACTGTATCCCAAAGTCGAAAAGATCGTTGAGAAATACGCCGAGGGGAAGCCCATCGTCAGAAATCTGGACACGGAATATTCCACATTCCACAAGGTGGCCTTCGCTGCATTGGCATAGCCCCGGTTTTTAGGTCGAGTCGAGAGGGGGTGCAGTTTTGCCCCCTCTCGCAACCTTGAGAGGAGAACATACACAGCCATGGCGGATTATTACAATTTTCAGCAAGTCATCCAGATTTGCGGAGTCCCCGAGACCACCCTTTCGGAATTGCAGCGGGACGGGCTTCTGGAGCCAATAGTCAAGCGCGGAAGGTCCTTTCTTTCCTCGCAACAAGTCTACCGTTTGCGCGTCGCTATTCGCCACGCGCGCAAAGACAAAATAGACTTGCAGGCAGCGTTAAAAAGAGTGGAAGCCCGATGGCTTGCCCAGACCCCCGCGTTCGACGGTTCGGAACATCATCGGCGCGTGCATACACATCCTGCCTGACGAGCATGCGAAGCTAAGCACACAGCAACGTGCGCGCCAGCCCAGTGGCTAAAACTGTCTAATATTGAACAGACTTCGCTTTGCTTCGCATGTAGAGTCTGCAACTACTCCGGCCATCTCGAAGGTCGAGGCTGGTGCACGGAGGTTTTCGCATTTTACGATTCGAGGCCGCGCTCAGGCTTTCGACAACGGATGGCCGTCCCCTGAACCGTTCTCTCTTCGTCGATAGAAAGAGAGTCCTATGTACGCTCGCAAGGTTTCTCTGTCTTTGAAGCTGGAAGCCGCCGCACAATTCCTGCAAAAAGTCGAACACGAAGTGATCCCTCTGCTCCGCAAGCAGAAGGGTTTTCTGGACCAACTTATCGTCTTTCCGAATAGCGGAAAAACCGTCTATGTCTATAGCTTCTGGCAAAACAGCGAAGACGCTGAAAAGCACGACTGCACAACTCTGCCGGCGTTAACTAAACTCCTTTCTGGAATGATTGAAGGGGCGCTCCATGTCCACAATTTCGCGGGCCCCCGTGGCCGTTTATCCAGTGCTCTACGCTAACCGCTGATTTGTACGTCAAAAAGCAGCGACCTGGAAACAACCAACGTAAGAACCAGACACCAACTCCGAACGGAGTCCGCGGAGACGGATCTCTCTTTCCGCCACCACCCATCTGCGACCTTCAATCAAAGCTCCCCGCCACTTCATGTATATTACCAATGCCGTTTTTCACTTCAGGAGCTGCTGCGATGAACTCGATCACCTCAGCCGATCCGTGCCCCTGCGCACCACATTATTTCGCGATTCTCTGCGCCATCGTATCGCTGTTCGTCATCTCGCCCCTCGGCGCCCAAGAAAAAAGCGCCGCGCCCTCCCGCGCCGCCACTGTCCTGGACTCCATGCCCCGCGCAAAACGTGTCGGCCGCGCAGCCCTTTCTCCCGATGGCCTGCAAATCGCCTACCTCGCCGGACGAAAACTCATGGTCACTCCCGTTGCTGGAGGAACTTCGCAATCCATCTTCGTGGAAGGCAATCTTTCTCTCCGCGATGTCGCCTGGTCCGCCGACAGCAAGCGTCTGGCCTTCATCGCCGATCTTCCCGGTGACGTTCCGGCGGCGCAAGTCTGGAGCGCCGCGCCCGATGGCACCGGGCTCACGAAACACGCGGAGTTGAAAGGCTACGTCGAATCCCCGCGCTTTTCTCCCGATGGTTCGAAACTGGCCATTCTCTTTATCGAGGGAATACCTCGCATCGCCGGGCCACTGGAACCCATGACGCCGCTTTCGGGTGTCATCGACGAAAAAAACTACGAGCAACGCATCGCCACAATCGATCTCGCCACCGGCCACCTCGCGCAACTCACGTCCGCTGACGTGTATGTCTACGAATACGACTGGACTCCCGATGGCCAATCCTGGGTCGCCACAGCCGCGCACGGCTCCGGCGATGCCAACTGGTACATCGCGCGCCTTTATCTCGTGCAAGCGCAAACCGGCGAGATGCGCGAAATTTATAAGCCCAAGCTACAAATGGCCGGCCAACGCGTTTCCCCCGATGGTAAAAACGTGGCCTTCATCGAAGGATTGATGAGCGACGAGGGTTCCACCGGAGGCGATATCTATGTCGTCCCGATCACCGGAGGCGGCGTGCGAAATCTCACGCCCAACATCAAGTCGTCTCCGTCCGCCATCGCTTGGACTGCGCCCGACCGTATCACCTTCGCGCAAAACGTGGACGGAAACGCCGGTTTCGGCAGCGTCGGCCTGCAAGGTGGCGCGGTCCAATCACTCTGGACTGGCGAAGAAATAGCTTCACCGGCGGGCGCAGTCTGGACCGCCACGAGCTCCTCGCCGTGCAGCCAGCCAATCACCGCCGTCGTGCGCCAATCTGCCAGCGCTGCGCCGGAACTTTGGGCTGGCCCGATCGGCGCTTGGAAGCAACTTACGCATCTGAACGCCGGCCTCAAGCCCGCATGGGGAGAAATGCGCAACGTCCATTGGATGAACGGTCCCACGCGCGTGCAAGGCTGGTTGATGCTGCCCAAGGATTACGATCCAGCAAAAACATATCCTCTTATCGTCAGCGTGCATGGTGGCCCGTCCGCTGCGTGCAGGTCCAGTTGGGATGCGCGTTTCATGGGACTCGCGTCGGCGCTCGGTTACTTTGCTCTGTGTCCCAATCCGCGTGGCAGTTACGGCCAGGGTGAGCGTTTCACGCAGGCAAACGTGAAAGATTTCGGCGGCGGCGATTTCCGGGACATCATGGCCGGCGTCGACGAAATTTCGAAGAAGTATCCGATCGACACCCATCGCCTCGGCATTCGAGGTCACAGTTACGGCGGCTACATGACGATGTGGGCCGAAACGCACACGCAACGTTTCGCGGCGGCGGTGGCGGGCGCCGGCCTCTCTGACTGGCTCAGCTATTACGGCCTCAACGACATCGACCAGTGGATGATTCCGTTCTTCGGCGCATCCGTCTACGACGATCCGGCGGTTTACGCCAAAAGCGATCCGATGCACTTCGTGAAATCCGTGAAGACTCCAACGCTTATCCTGGTCGGTGACCGCGACGGCGAAGTCCCCATGGAACAATCGGTCGAATGGTGGCACGCCCTCGAAACTTTCCACGTGCCCGTAAAGCTGGTCGTCTATCCCGACGAAGGCCACGCCATCGGCAAACCCGCCGACTCCCGTGACTACACCGTGCGCACCTTCGACTGGTTCGAGGAATGGTTCGCCAAAGCCACACCACCAAAGCGCGCCGCACCGTAAATGCCTGCCTCACAGGGCGAGTTCGCGTAGAATCAATGACCGGGAGCCAAATTTCTGACCGACAAAGCCAATCCCAACCCCAGCGGGGGATTGCAAGACGCGCCCGCAGTAGCCGACATCGCAAATCGCCAAAACGCCACAGCCTCGGCACCTCCAAGCCGCTGGGGTCGCACCGATCGGAACCGCCTTCTCATCTTCGTCACTATCGGCTTCCTTCTTCCCGGCGTTGGTGTCCTCGCCTTGATGCACGCAATCGGCGGTAACAGCTCCGTCTTCACGGTCCAACGCGAACTCCCCACCAAAGCCATCATGGGCTTCTTCATCGTTCTCGCCACCTGGATCGTTTCCCGCATGGAAAACCGTCCGCTCGACGACTACGGTCTCCCTCCCCGTCAGACCTTCGGCAAAAGATTTTGGGAAGGCGCGCTCTGGGGTTTTGCGATGCTTTCCCTGATTCTGCTTATCCTTTATCTCTCCGGTCACTTTCGCGTCGATTCCGTCGCTCTCACCGGCAGCGCGCTCTACTCTTACGCCCTCGGGTGGGCCGTTACCTTTCTCGCCGTGTCCGTTAGCGAAGAACTTGGGTTTCGCGGCTACTGGCTGTTTACATTAAGCCGCCGCATCACTTTCTGGCGTGCAGCCGTGTTCCTCTCTTGCATCTTCGGTGCAGCGCATATCCCAAATCATGGAGAAAACGTTCTCGGCATTCTCCAGGTTGTCGCCACGGGCTTGCTTTTCTGCTTCACCATTCGGCGCACCGGCACGCTCTGGTTTGCGCTCGGCTTCCACGCCGCCTGGGATTGGGCGGAAACTTTCTTCTACGGCACGCCCGACAGCGGATTGCTCGGCGTTGGCCGCTACCTCAACACTTCTGTCCAAGGTCCCAGCTGGCTGACCGGAGGTTCGGCCGGCCCCGAAGGCAGCATACTCGCGCTCCTTGTCCTTTTCCTCTGCGCGCTACTCATCCACCTCCGCTTCCCCGACGCAATCTATCCCGACCGCCCCGCGTAATGAGTCCTCCTCAGGAGTGCCAACATGCCGCCGTTGCATGTGGGTTCTTGGGTTTTCCTAGCCGTTGTAGGTCCCGCCTTCCGAGGCGGGCCGTTCTCCGAACTCCATCCCCACTCCGCGTCACCCGCCCAACCCCGTCTCCACGTCCACTGTCCTCCCGTACCATTGTCACTTCGCACCCCGCTCCTTAATCTCATCCATTCAAATCAAAAAAAATCCTTCCCAGAGGATTTGGGAGCTGTTATGCGTTCCACCGCGAACCGCGGCGCATTCTGCGTACTCGCCGCGTTCATGCTCATGCTCACGCTGGCGCCACAAACTGCTGCGCAAACGACGCCCACACTCACCGTCGACGCCGACGGCAATACGCATCCCATCAATCCCGATATTTACGGCCTGGCGAACTACGGCCTCGACGCCACCTACGCCAAGGAAATTCAAGTCCCCAACATTCGCTGGGGCGGCGACGGCACCACCCGTTACAACTGGCAAGTCGACTCCAGCAACTCCGGTTTCGATTGGTATTTCATGGGCGGCAACGGCGAAACAACGGTCACGCCCAGCGCCTCGGCCGACCTGATGATCAGCACCTACAAGGCCGCGTCCAACGCACACACGCTCCTCACCATTCCCATCATTCCTTATGTCAACAAATCCGCCGCGTGGAGCTGCAGTTTTCCCGTTTCCGTTTACGGCGCGCAGCAATCCACGAATCCCTACGTCCATCCTAACGGGGACGATTGCGGCAACAGCATCGCCACAGATGGCACGCAACTCCTCGACTCAAATATCTACGCGAACCACATCGACAACACCATTGCGCTCCAGCAAGGCTGGATCCAGCACCTCATCTCCACCTTCGGCACGGCAGCCAACGGCGGCGTTCCGTACTATCAGCTGGACAACGAACCCGGCGGCTGGAGCAACACGCATCGCGACGTGGAACCCGTCCAGCCCGATTACGACACCATCATCAGCCTCGGCCAGCAATACGCCGCGATGATCAAACAGACCGATCCTTCAGCAAAAGTTTTCGGTCCTGTCGATTTCACGCTAGGCGGCTGGATTGGCACGCCGTCGCAGCAAGGCGGTCTCTACGCCGGACAATATTACTTGCAGCAGATGGCCGCCTACCAACAAACCAATAACCAGCGCATCCTCGACTATTTCGATGAACATTATTATGGAGGCGGCTCCACGGATGCGGCCGAACTCGAATCCACTCGCGCCCTATGGGATCCCACCTTCAACTCCGGCAGTTGGGTGGAACAATATTATTTTGACGGACCCATGCAGTTGATTCCGCGATTTCAGGGCTGGATTCAAACCTACTACCCGGGCACCAAACTTTCCATTTCCGAATATAGTTTCGCCAGCGGCACGAACCCCCTCGTCGACATGCTCACGGAAACCGATGTGCTTGGAATATTCGGCACGCAGGCCCTTGATTTTGCCAATATGTGGAACGTTCCGGCGGCCACCACTCCCCTGGCCTACAGTTTCCGCATCTATCGCAATTACGACGGCGCCGGCAGCCAGTTCGGCGACACCTCCGTGAATTCCACGAGCACCGATCAGAGCCAACTTTCCGTTTACGGCGCCCTGCGTTCTTCCGATGGCGCGCTCACCGTGGTCGCTATCAACAAAACCACCGGTGCCATCCAGACTTCCTTGACGCTTACAAATTTCAAGCCCGCCTCGACCGCCGCTGTCTACACCTACAGCAACGCGAACCTCACGCAAATCGTCGCGGGAACGCCCGTCGCGGTGGTTTCGAACGCGGTGGACTACACCTTCCCCGCATATTCGGTCACCGTGTTTGTGTTCACTCCCGCGCCCACGACCTCGGGCCCGACCACAACCTCTCTCACGGCGTCGACCACGCAGCTGAACGCGGGGCAAAGTGTCACCTTCACATCCACTGTGGCGCCCACGTCCGGCAGCGGCTCTCCCACAGGCTTGGTCACCTTCAGCAGTGGCTCAACCATAGTTGGCGTCGGCACGCTCAACGCCCAAGGCATCGCCACCTGCATGACCTCCTCTCTCGCGGCCGGTTCGTACAACGTCATTGCCACCTATTCGGGTGATTCCAGTTTCGGGGAGTCTACCTCATCCCCGGTGTCGGTCGTCGTCACGGCGCTACCAAAAGTCGCAACAACTATTTCCGTCACTCCGCCCAGCGCGCAGCTTACCACCGGTCAAACCCTGAACTTGACTATCTTCGTTGTGCCGCAATCCGGCATCGTCACGCCTACGGGCACTGTCAGCATCCTCGACGGCCAAACGCAACTGGCGGCGCCAACGTTGGCGGGCGGTTTCGCCTCCTTCAGCACAAGCACGCTGACGGTGGGGAGCCACTCGATCACCATCAACTATTCCGGCGATACCAATTTCACTGCGTCCACTTCGGCCGTGATTCCCGTCGTCGTCTCGGTCCCGGGCAAGGTCACTACCAACACGCTGCTCTCCGCTTCGGCTACGCAAATAACTTCCGGCACCAGCGTCACGTTCAGCGCCAACGTCGCTCCTGCCAGCGGCTCGGCCGCGCCCACCGGAACAGTCTCGTTCCTCGATTCCCAATCCTCACTTAGCACCGCGACACTTAGCGCGGGATCGGCGCAATTCACCGCCGCGAATCTTTCCGCCGGTTCGCATTCCATTACCGCCGCATATTCCGGAGACTCGAATTTCCAGCCATCGACTTCCGCGGTCGCCACCATCACTGTCACGACCGCGGCCGCTCCACCGGACTATTCGCTGTCGATCAGCGGCCCGGCTCTCACCGTCAAGTCCGGCACTATCGGCACGATGACCCTCACCGTTACGCCCGCGAACGGATTCAAGCAATCCGTCAGCTTCGCCTGCTCCGGCCTTCCCACCGGCGCTAGCTGCGGCTTCAGTCCACAATCTGTCACACCCGCGGCCGCCCCGGTAACAGCCACGCTCTCCGTTCAAGCGCCCGCAGCGGCGATGGCAAGCGCAGCTGCATCAACAACCAACTCTTCCGCAAATTTATTCGCAGCGTTCCGCGACGCGCGAATCCCTACGGCCAGGTTCGGCTCAATCTACCTGCTGGCATTCGCACTGATCGCGTTGTTCTTCCAAACAACCAACAAGCGGCAACTGGTGCCAACCCGAAAATTTCTCCGCACTCTGGCGCTTGCAACAGCGCTAGCGATTCCCCTGATTATCAATGGCTGCGCTACCTCCAGTTCCTCGACTCCAGCCGGCCATTCCACCAACTACACCATCACTGTAACCGCCACTGCCACCAACGCGCCCTCGCACACTCAAACATTGACGCTAACAGTCGTCACCCCATAGATCACTCCACACGCACTGAATGCGTCCTGGTCTCCAAAATGGGGAGCCCGGCTTGCGCCGGCGCTCCCCTTGCCATTCACGGATTCCTACTTATGTGGGCCCTTTGTCAAATCATGGCTGGCAGCGACCACCTCTGCTGCTGCCGCTCCCGGTTCCTTTTCTCTCACGGCATAGAAACATCCCGTGCCCGGACTCGATCCGGCGACCGGGTACCCCATGATGCCGTCCAACGCATTCCGTGTTACGTTGGCCGCATAGACCAAGCTTTTCTGCGCAAGAGGCTCCTCTTTATCGGCGCTGAAATTCCATAACACCAGGCCCTCTACCTGAATCCATCGGCCTCCGCCGAAGGCGTAGGTCCAGGCTCCATTAGCGTGGAAGGTCCACACTGTAGAAGAATTACTCACCGGCGGACCAGAACAGCCCCAAGCAACAAAACCGTTCCAGGTGCCGACTATGCTGGTTGCGTTTGACATTGATGTTTCTCACTTTCTATTCAAATTTCCGAGTCTCCAGGACTCCGTCCTGCTTTCGATGGGGTTCGCGGCAACCGGTCTGCGGTTGTCTTCTGAAAAAACGAACCCGTGTGATAGTGAGAAACGAACGGACATCGTTACACCTCTACGCAAGAAGCATCCAAGAAAATGTCGCAGCCTTGGCGGGGTTTCGCCTGCGATAATCATTGACTTGCTGCGTGATGCGTCATATCGTCGCGATAGTCATTTCTAAAGGCCTGCAATCCAGAGAAATTTCCCCAAGCAATAGGCTCCACCAACCGAACTATTGAGAATTGCATAATATAGTTACACAGGAAAGAGCTCGGCCTGTTGCCAGAAGGCCATAACTAGGGTTGGACGGCGACGCATGCGTTTGAGGGCGCGGACCGCTTGCAGGCTCAACTCGCTGAGGTTCTTGGGGCAGAGATTAGCGATCTCATGTTGCTTCAGATGGCCCCAGATGTATTCGGTCGGATTCAGTTCCGGGGCATAAGCAGGAAGAAATTCTAACCAGATGCGTCCTCGCTGTTGGCGCACGAAATCCCAGACGGCACGGCTGCGATGCGCGGGCAAGCCGTCCCAAACGATCAACAGCTTGCCGGGAATATGCCGCCGCAGGTGCGTGAGAAACGCGATGATCTGCTGGCTGCGAATGGCTCCGGGAAAGAGCCGGAAGTAAAAATTCCAAAAGGTGATTCCGGCGATCGCCGATAGAGTCTTCCAAGTGAAGTGATATTGCAGCACCGGCGTCTGTCCTTTCGGCGCCCAGGTGCGTGTGCGGTGGGGACGCTCGCTCAGTCCACTTTCGTCGGCGAAGACGATGGTTCGCCTTTCTTTTTGGGCTTTTTTTTAATCTCCACCCAGCGCTTCGCTTTCCACTCCCGAATCTTGGCCTCGTCCCGCTCGAGGGCCCGTCCCACGGGACGCTGGCAACTCCAGCCCAGTTGCCGCAGGATGCGCCAAGCCTGCGAAGGATTGTAACGTACGCCACATTCCTGTTCGATCAGGTCGGCCACGCGCCAAGCCGACCACAAACTGGTTTCGTATCCCAGCGCTTCCGGCCCGCGCTGCAGTCCGCGTTCGATGCGCCGCAGGTCGGCTGTCTTCAGGCGCGGCTTGCGCCCGGCGCGCCCGGCCTTCTGCAGCGCCTTTCGTCCGCCCTCGGCCAGTTGCTGGGCCCAGCGACTCACGGATTGCCGATGCACGCCCACCTGCCGGGCCACTTCCGCCTGAGGAACGCCCTGCCGCAACAGCCCCGCGGCGAGCCAGCGCCGCCGTTCCAGTTTTTCGAAGTCTCGTCGAACACCTTTTGGATTTCCCATGCTTGGAAGATAGCATAAGAATTCGGTAATGTCACTATATTATTCAATGTTCAGTAGGAAGTATCGGTCCCAAGGAGGACCACCCATGAAGCATGTCTTACGGTTTGTCACGATCGCTCTGTTGACTGTCGCTGCTTGCACCACTCTGCGAGCTCAAAGCAATCCGCTTGTCGGAACCTGGAAACTCGATGTCACCAAGTCCAAGTTCGATCCCGGCCCGGCACCAAAAAGCCTCACGCGCACTGTCGAAGCACAAGTTGATGGCGTGAAATATTCCTTTGAAGGAGTTGCCACCGACGGAAAGCCCATTACCTACAGTTTCTCGGTTAAATTTGACGGCAAAGACAACCCCATCGCAGGTTCGATTCCCAGCGGCGCAGACACCATTTCCGCCAAGCGCACGGACTCCAATCACTTTGTCGCAACCCTCAAAAAGGGCGACAAACTCCTTGGTACATCTAAAGTGACAGTTTCAAAGGACGGAAAAGTCACGACCGTCGATTCAAGCGGTGTTTCCGCGGCGGGCGTAAAAACGCACGACGTCCAGGTCTACGACAAGCAATAGCGAAAAAAGCTACCATCCAACATAAGCAACAGTTCCAAGGCGGTTCATCCTCGGGCCGCCTTTTTTATAATTCCTTCGCCAGCGTCTCTTTTCAGTCTGCGAAACGTTGACAAAAGCCGCCATTCTCACTTACCTCGTAGCAGCGCTATTACGTCGAGCAGCACCAGTATGGCAACAACCACCTCCAGCGCGAACATACGCCGTTCGTTGAATTGATCCACCATGAACTCGTAAAGCTCTCCCGCGGTTTTCAGTTTCTCGCCGACGAGCGTCCTGTAATCGGTAACGCCAATTTTTGCCGCTCCAATGTTGTAGACGCGGGCGTAATACGTGTCGCTGATGAATTTCACCGCGTATTCCGTTCTCTCCGCCAGGTCCATGATGTCCAGACGAATTCGATTTAAGCGGCCTGCGCGCCGCGACAATCGCCAACGAGACCAGAAACTTTCGTGGCCTTCGAGCGAACTGTACACCTGGGACAGCAAGTTGGTCAGCAGGTCGTCGTAATACCGGAATTCGAGCAATTGCGTATTTGCGTACTCGAGGATTTCTATAACCGCCGGCGTGGCCTCCGGATGATCGTAGACGAGGGCCGCCGCCCAGCCGACAACCACGAGATCGTTCGGGTAATAAGAAAGCGCGGAACGCACGATCTCGTCACGCTCGGTAGTCGAGAGCGAAACAACTTCTCCCCGGACCAGTCTGCTGATCTGATCGGAGTACGACTCAAGCAGCTCTCCGCCGCTTGCTGGCCGTCCGTCCGGATGTTTCGCTGATTCGACGTCGATGATCAAATAATCTTCATCGAGCCATTTTGTCGATGGCCTGACGAGCGCCGGGCCGAAACGATCTAACTGATCGTGCAGCAGTTTTTCCGCGGCTTCCTCGACTTCGGACGCGTTCATCCAACGAGACGAAAGCCCGCACAGGCCATCAAAGTCGCATTCAAAAACCGTCGTAAGCTCGACTGCGGCAACGCCAAACCAATAATATTTAATCCGGGCGTCCAATTTCTCGCCTGTGAGAAGTGTGATCGATCCTACCGATTCAACGATAGGGGCTTGCTGCACTTGAGAATATTCGGGCGTGCGGTGACGGAATGCAGGTGGTAGCGGAACGGCCTCCGGTCCGAGAAGGGCGCGCAATTTGTCCAGTTCAATCGCCTCGGCGATGTCAAAGAGGTTCAGGACCCGAAAATAGCCTTGTAGCATCATCGCCGAAAGAACGATCTCACTGCACAGTTGCTATTTTACACGGGCCACGCCAAGCGAGCCGCAAACTCGTTTTGCGGCAAGAACCGCGCGGCAAAGGCAGCCTGCAGCGCCCAGCTTAACCGCCTACATGTGGTGGTAATCGATGTTTTGGATTTCTATCGTAAGCTGTTTGCTGACCCCGTTGATTACCTCCGTGGCGGCATGGAACGGGCCGCCATTCGGTACGCGGGCTAACTGGACGTTTACATTCACGGCATCGCTCGGATCGCTGAGGTAGGTGGAGATCGTCAAGCTGGTGATTGACATCGTGGCCTTGTCCATCACGATGGTCATATTGTCGCCCTGCTTGATGTAGTTGCTGACCACGACTCGATACTGGTTCGGCTGCCCTGCCATCGGACCAATCATCACATTGCCTTGCTGATAGGACTGCTGCAGCATATCTTTGTCTGGCGGAACGTACTGCTCGATCAGAGTTTTAATCGATTCGCCATATTCCTTGTACTCGTCGATCTTCCTCTCCTTAATCCGCCCTCGCAGACCGCGCATCTTCCGGTCGCTGTCCGAAACCGAACTGGGATCGACCGGGGTCTTCTGAGGCTTCCCGTCGGGACCCATCTGAACGTTAAACAGCTCTTCTTTCTTCTGCTCGCCTTTGACGCTAATAATTTGTTGCTCCATCCAGGTGTATTGCGCGAGCACCTGTTTATTGAACGCCAGCGATTGCTTCACTTCGGCCAAGCGCTGCTGCATCTCCTGGCTTTCTGCTCGACGCGGCGCCACCATAACGCCCGCCAGCGCGACAACGCCGATTCCGAGCCATGATAAGACCATGTCTATTTTTTCCCACGACTTTTGTTTGTCCACGGTTAGCCTCATTCCTTCGCTGCCAGCGCGTCGAGTTCGCCCGTCTTATTCCTATCTACTCCCGAACGGGCCATCCTGCATCGAATTTTTATCGTCTCCCATTGTCAAAACTTACAATCCAACTTGATTTAAGACCCACAACCATGGCGACGGCTCTCGGGGTGGGGCCTGTTCCCTGAGTTGACGGACACCAAGAAAGGCAGAGTTTGCACGGCCTTTACCGATCGATCGGCACCTGGTGACGAAGAGCTCCCGGCAGTTTTATACCTGCACCCCCGCCAGGTTTTGGCCTTGTCCTCCTTCTGTCCTAATGTCCAGTCGCATCCCCCAATCGCAGAACATACCCTTACACTCAGACGGAGGTTCTGCGCAATGACCACAGCCAACAAAGAAAGCAAAACCCTAATGGAATGGGTTCGCGCCGACGAGGAAATCCTCACTGTACTCAGGCCAGGCTTGCCGTTCGATGCGCGCGCGTCGTTCCAGGCCTTCGGTGAACGGCAATTCGGAGGCCGCTTCGCCGGCTTGGCTTGCTGCTGCGAACTCCCAAGTGAAACCCCTCGGCGCTGGGAAGCCGCGCTCGAACTGCGCGAGCAATAGCAATAATCCTGCCGCAAACCTACGCCAGCGATGTCCTTGCTGGCTGCACGCTTAACTCATTCGGAACCGCCTGCCGCTTCCGTGTTGCCAGCCATTCCGCGACGATCCACGCGGCTCCCACCGCGGCCAGGTTGTACGCGTTTGCTCCCCACGCCACATGGTCGTGCGGAGAAGCAAGAATCAAAGGCAGTAAAGCCAGCGCGTTAAAGCTAAACAACATCAAACCAACCAGCCACGCCGCCAGAACGCCCAGGATTCCGGCGACGATTGCCAACCCCCCAAGCACGAAGGCCATTCCCGTAAACACTGTCCAGAAATTTCCTCCGAGTGGCATCCACTCCGGCACCATTGGCGCCGCAAACTCAACACCAGTCAGGTGGACAAGCCCGAACACGACGACGCAGAATCCAAATGTCCCGCGAGCAATCGCAGCCGTAGTGGCGATAACAAACCGCGCGGGCCCAACCCGCCCAATCTCCCCTCCCAGCCTCCTGATTGTCCACTTCCGTGCAGGGGCGCAGCACTGCTGCGCCCCATTTCCGCAAGCTCAATCAAGACAGGGGCGCCAGCGGAGGCCTTCGAAACCAGGTGTCATAGTCAATGATGAACCAACCGATTGGAAATCCGCCTTCGTGCGTAATTACAGCTCCGATGCCTTTCGCATTTTCTGGAATCAGGAATGTGCGGCTCACAACCGTTGACTCCTGCGGCCTCAACTTGACATTGAATGGATCATAAGAATTATCGGAGACCGGGTCGTAGCGTCGCCCGTGGTCGTCCGTCAGATACATGACCAGGTTATTCTCCCTTTGGCTCACGCCGCGCCCACTGTTGAAAAGCCCCATGTCCACACGATAGAGTAAACCTGTTTTCTCCGGCACTCGTTGATAACCACTAACGGAAACACACATGTCATCGAAGCACTGGCGGTCGCCCACCTTTAAAATCCGTCGCGGTCCGATCAAAGACACTGCAACCACAACTGTGAAATATACAGCGGCTCCCAAAAGAATTCTCGTAAGTATGCCGAGGGCTCGACGAACTTGATGCCGCAGGGCAAACCACACGGCGGCAAAGAACGAAAAGGCCGCCACAAAGAACAAAACAATAAACAGCAGGTCGAACACGTTCACAATCTATGCTTCATATCATAAAGTACTTCGCAACGCAATGTTCTTAGCTGGCCAGTTTTAACTCCCGCACCGCATCTCCCGCGCCGCTAAGGTCCGCCAGCCGCATCTCCGAGTACTTGCGCGATAGCAACACTCCCGGCGCGCCAGCGCGGAACGCCGCCATTACCGCTTCCTTTACACTCTGCGGCGTGCACTTGCTATTACCCGGCTCCGTCGGGATATCGATGTCAATGCCCGGCCAGATCAGTGTTTTCGTGCCTGCCACTCCCGCAAGCGCGCGCTTTGTCTCGCGGAAAACGTAATCCGCCGAAAGCCCTGTATGCGGAATCTGCTCGTAGCTGCCTTCCTTAAAATTCATCACCGCATAATCAAAATCGAGCAGCCCCTGCTTGGACAAATCTCCATAAAGTGTCGAGCCAATATTGTCCACATAGAACGCCATGCGCTCGCCGCCTACGTTGTTGTACATCACCACCTTGATGAAATCCGAATAGTTCGAAAGCTCATGAAGGTCCTGTTCCGCGCGGTAGATGGGATTGAAGGAATTGTTGTGCCAGATGTGCCAACCAACCGGCACGTTCGGCTTGGCTGTTTTCACCGTTTCGTAAATCGCGGCATAGGTCTCGCGCAGGCTGTCCGTCCACAGCATTTCCCACGCGGCCAGTTCCGGATATCGCAACAGCAACCTCCAGAATTCAACGTAGTAGCCGTCCATGGGCCGGTTGCCGCTGCGCGAAGCACGAACGTATTTTTCCAACTCCAGAAAACCTTGCCGCGCGCGCTCCACATTGATGCCGCGCTCTTTCGCCTTGCTCTGACAAAACGCGCAGAAGCAAGTCACGTGGCCCGGATCGACCGGCGGCACATCATGCGTCGCTCCCAGACTGTCGCAAAGCGCTCCCTGCCTCTCGGATCCCCACATAAGTCCGTCAATGTCATAGGAACGCGAGTAATCCTCGACCAGGCCGGTCAGGAAATTTCGATAGTCCGGATTGTTCACGCACAGCGTCTCCGCATTCCGCCCGTACAAATCGCGTTCCTGCAATTTTTCAATGTTCGGCAAGTCACCGCGAAACACGTCCTCAAGCCAGCAAACCACCTTCATGCCGCGCTTTTTCGCGGCGGGCAGCACTTCGGCGAGGATATCCAAATCGCCATGATCGGGCGCGCGTGTGTCCTTGAGAACCGTGTTCTGGTAATACTGCGCATGCGGCGTCGCGAAATTTCCGCCGTGAAAATTCAGGTCGTACTCCTGCTTGCCATGATCGGGTAGCGGCTGTCCCGGTATCTGTCTTCCAGCAATCCCTCGACCGTAGGTGAACACCGCAAGAAAAAGCGTATTCACGCGCGCGCGTTCCTGCAGCACATCCAGCACTTTCTCCGTACCTTCATCTACAAACGAAACCGCTCCAACTTGAATCCCGATCATTTTAGAAGTTGCCGCGGCATATCCCGCAGCCGGCAGCGCAAAGGCAGCCCCGGCTCCAGCGGCAATCTTTAAAAAGTCTCGCCGATTCACATCCGATTTCAACATGGATCTCCCCTAACTTTTTAACTCTTAACTCCCGACTCCGACTATCCCCCACTCTCCAACCGAAAGGTCGCGATCTCAGGCCGTGCATTAAATCGCACGCGCAGCAGGTGCCCCACTCCACGGCTGATGTACATTCGACGGTTCTCGCTTAATTCGATTTCGCCAGCCACATACCGCCGGTTCTTCACCGGCAGCAGTGGCGGAGGCAAAAACGGCGGCTTGCACTGGCCTCCGTGCGTGTGGCCAGCCAGAATCCAACCCTGGTAATTTCCCCAGACTGGCCGGTCGGCCGCATCCGGGTTATGACAGAGCACAAGCGTAGAATCGTCACCGCCCTTCGCTCCAAGAATCTTTCCTGGATCGAAGCACGGGCTCCACAAGTCATCGATTCCCACGAACTGTACCCCACCAACAGCCGCGGCCTCGTTGCGCAGCAAGGTCACTCCCGCGGCGCGGACAATTTCCGAAACCCGCCTCGCAACATCCAACATTCGCCAGTTGAAACCATAATCGTGATTTCCCAGAATGCCCACAGTTCCCAGCCGGCCATGTGGCATTTCGACTAAAACGCGCTGCAGCTGACCAAACTGCCGCGGCCCGCTATAGGTGATCCAGTCCCCGGTGTAAACAACGAAGTCCGGCCTGATCTCTTTCACTCTGCGGAAGGATTCGATGATGTAGTCATCGTCAACCTGTGGACCGATATGCAGGTCGCTGATCTGCACCAGCGTGCATCCCTCAATTTCTATGGGGAGACCGCGAATTCTCAAAAAGGAGTGAGTGAATTCAAGCCAGTGAGGCTCAACGCGCCAAGTATAAAGTCCAATGGCAGCCGCACTGACACCAACCGCTGTCAACGCCCTGATCGCTCGCCGTCGAGACAGCACCCCGTCGTATCCCCCGCGATTCCCACCTAACAAGGTTTTTATTATACGGTACTCGCTCGCAGCCGCTACCGCGGTTAAGTCGAAATCATTTTCTCTCACTTTTCTCTCCGTTGACTTAGCTTCTCGCACAACCTAAAATGTGCGCGGCCCGGAGGTTGTTCCGCCTCAATGAAAACGCCCGCCCGCGTGACATGCCTGCACATCCTGATTGCCATTGCTCTCGGTTGCCTTTGCACCAGCGCATCGCTCGCACAAGAGTACGTGCGGGATTCAGAGCCCAAACTCCTCTCTTATGAGGAACTGGTTCAGCTCAGCCTGGATCAGGAGATGAGCCCCGAGTTGTCGGAAAAGCTTCGGGTGATCACCACCACTCCCTTCATCAACAATGAAGCTTATTTAAGCGGGGTGCGCGCGCAACCGCTGGAAATTCCTAAGCTGGGGCCTTCCTTGCGCGTGGCCTTGTGGAACATCGAGCGCGGCCTCGAGCTTGATTACATCGAACTGTTTCTCACCAACAAGGATGCCTTCATGGCCAAGGTGGAAGAGGAGCGCAAAGAGGCACAGGAGCACAAGAAAAGAGTCCGGTCTGTGGATCTGGAAAAAATACCCGCGGAAATCGAAATTCTCAAATCTGCCGACGTCTGGATACTGAATGAGGTCGATTGGGGAGTAAAGCGCACAGAATACCGTGAAGTAGTGCGCGAACTGGGTAAGACCCTGAACATGAATTGGGCCTACGGAGTGGAGTTTCTGGAGATCGATCCGAAACAATTGGGCACGGACACATTTGACGACGGTGAAACGAAGGAGCAACAGCAACAACTCGAGCAAGTGTTTGCGGTCGACAAAGATCGGCTAAAAGCCTTGCACGGAAATGCGGTCCTCTCGCGCTATCCGATTCGCAGTGCGCGGTTGGTTCCTTTCACCGTTGGCTACGATTGGTTCAAAGAGAGCAAGATTCGCCCCTTGGAGAAAGCAAAACGCAAGGCGGCTTTGTTGATCGGCGAAGATCTACTGAGGGAAGTGCGCCGCGGCCAGCGAACAACGCTGTTCGTCGACCTGGACATTCCCGACGCACCCGGTCACATTGTCACAATTGCGTGCACGCATCTGGAAAACCGCGCCAAGCCGAAAGTCCGTCGCCAACAAATGGCGGAACTCCTGAACGAAGTGCGCGATAACGCCAACCCCGTCATCGTGGCCGGTGACATGAACACCACTGGATCGGATTCGACACCAACCAGCGTTGAAAACATGCTGTACAAGCGCTATGGCAGCCTCGATTTCTGGACCACCAAAGGCGTTCAATGGGCTACCGGGGTCGGCATCATTTACAGTGGAGCTAAAGCCGCAATGAGTCTTTCCGGTATCCAGTACCGCATTGATCCGACTTCCGCAAACATTCCCGGAGCTTCTGCCAATCTGGAGCGCGCTTTTTTCAACTCGTTGGAGAAATTCCGGTTCGCCGATGGTAAGGCCATCGATTTTCGCGGTATTCCGCAGCGCACCGTCAACGGAACTTCTGGTACGCTCGCTGACTCCAATCAAAGGCAAGGCGCGGGATTCAAGCCGACGTTCAACGCCGAACTCATTTGGGGGAACGTGAAGCTCGCGAAATTCAAGCTCGATTGGTTCTTCGTGAAAGACGGTATCGATTCGCCTCGCGACGTGAAAGGGCCGTACCTGTTTGCTCCGCACTTTTCCCGAACGCTCGTCAACCTTAACAACTGTCCGCCGGAGCCGATCGCCGATCATAGCCCCATGACAATCGACCTGCCTTTCAGCGAGCCCACGCAACTCGCAAACAAAGAGAAAGCGCAGTGATTGCGTTTTTCATGGCTCCTCATGAAGCGCGACGATAATCCCCAAAAGAGTGTCGAACAGGGTACAAAGTCCACGCTTCTCGGCATCTCCGCAAATCTGGGATTAGGCTTGGCCAAATGCACTGCCGGTCTGCTGGGGAATTCTTTTGCGCTCGTTGCCGACGGCCTCGAATCGATCACGGATGTCCTTGGCGGTTTAGTCGTTTACTTCAGCCTGAAGATCGCGGTTAAACCGCCGGACGCAGACCATCCCTATGGTCATGGAAAAGCGGAACCCATTGCAGCGGTAATTGTCAGTCTCGCCCTAGTGGCGGCTGCATTCGCCATCATTTACGAAGGTGTTCGCGAAATCACTTCCCCGCACCCTGCGCCTGCGCCATACACCCTTGTGGTGCTCGCGGGTGTTCTGATCATCAAGGGATTCTTGTTCCGGCACGTCCAATCCGTCGGCGAATCAATCGGAAGCCTCGCCATCAAGAGCGATGCGTGGCACCACAAAAGTGATGCCCTCACGTCCGCCTTCGCTTTCGTTGGCATTTCCATCGCGATACTTGGCGGCCCCGGTTGGGAAGCGGCCGATGGTTGGGCAGCCCTCGGTGCGGCACTGGTAATTCTCTACAACGCCTGGAAGCAACTCCGGCCTGCGGTCCTTGAACTTGGTGACATTGCCCCAGACAAGACTCTGGAAGTCCAGGTGAGGGAGATAGCCGGGCAGGTCTCCGGGGTCCTTGGCTTGGACAAGTGCTTCGTTCGCAAGATGGGATTCACGTATTACGTAGATCTTCACATTGTTGTGCAGGGCGAAATCAGCGTCCGCGAAGGACATCACATATCACACAATGTCGAAGACCAGGTTCTCCAAGCGTTGCCGCAGGTAGTGCATGTCCTTGTCCACGTCGAACCCGAAGAAGAGTTGACAAGGCACACCGGATGACCGCAACGCCAGATCATGTTTGCGCTCGATGATTGAGCAGCATCAGTACTAAGGGGTGCGCGAATGGCAATTCCGTTGTAACGAGCGCATCGGCAGCGTACTATGCGCACGAGTAACAAATGGAAATCCGAAACCCGAATTAAGCAGAGGGGCTTGTCATGGCTGGAGGCGTTAAGCGCATCACGGTCGATCTGAGCGGCTATCCCGATCTGGTGGTGGTCTATCTTGGCATGCGCGTGAATATGCTGAGCGGGCTCAAGGCGCTGCTCGGCTTCGGACCCAAAATACAGAATTCTGTGAACGCCAAGCCCGAAGGTTTGTTGCTGCATGAATATCTAATGGTTTCGCTTTTTCCTCCGCATCTCGCCATGCGTCAATACTGGCGCGATTTTCAATCCTTGGAAGCTTGGGCGCGTTCGGAGCCGCACCGTGCCTGGTGGAAGCAATTTCTGCGCGATTCTGGCGGAACCGGTTTCTGGCACGAAACCTATTTTCTGCGCGGCGGCATCGAGGCGATCTACGACGACATCCACCAGCCGCTTGGTTTGTCTGCCTTCGCTCCGCAGCGCGAAGCGCGAGGCGCCATGTTCAGCTCGCGCCAGCGGTTGGGTCTGGCAGGAAACGCGCCCGCCCCGCTCCCCGTAGCCGAATCCGACCTCGATGCCCGCCCCTGAACTATCCTCGGCAACGTCGAGTCATTCGCGTTCAGCATTTCCATCGCCGTCAGTGCATAAATCGCGGCCGTGGCCACGATTCGCCTCAAGTCCACATATTCATTCGGCCCATGCGATACCGTCAGCAACCCAGGACCATATGCCACGGCCGGTATCCCCTGCGTCGCGTAGAAACGCGTCTCCAGTAATCCTGGGCACATCTCAAATCGCGGCGCTTCCCCGGTTACCACCCGGACGCTTCTGGACAAGGCCTCGCCAAGCGACCCATCTCCGTCGCAGGTCGAGGATGAACCCTCCTGAAATATTTCCCATTCCAAGAGAATGCCATCCTGCTTGCAGCCCTCCAAAATTCCCAGCAATCTGTTTTTTTCCGTCGCCAGGTCCTCTTCAGGATTAAACCGGCGGTCTATGGTGAACCAGCATTCTCCGGGCACAACGTTGAAGTTTGTTCCGCCACCGCTCTCCCCGCCCAACATCAATATCGAATTACGCGCTTGCTCCGACCCAACATTGAATCCCGTGGTTCGCCGTTCCACTTCGTGCTTCAGCTCCTGCAGTTTTCCCACAACCGTGTGCATCCGCTCAAAAGCGTTTTCACCCTGATGTTGCAATCCGACGTGCGCAGGCTTGCCCAATAACCGCACCCGCAGCGAAATCGCGCCACGATTGGCGTTCCACACCATCCCGTTCGTAGGTTCCGCCAAAAGCATTCCTATCCCATTGCGCCCCAGCAATCCTTGTTCCGCCAGCCACGCCGTGCCATCCCTGCCACCCGTTTCTTCATTCGGAACCAGTGTTAGTCCAATTTTCCCTTTCAGTTCCGCTCCGGTTTCTCTCAGCGCGCAAATCGCATACAGCATCGCCACGATTCCGCCCTTCATGTCGGACGACCCGCGCCCAAACAAAAAGTGTTCTTTCCGGCGCGGCTGAAATTGTGCCGGGTTCTGCGCCGGAACAACGTCGTAATGCCCATGAAAATAAATTGTCCGCTCGCCACCTCCATAAGTTGCCAGCAAACTTTCAGGGGAATACTCGCCGCCATCTTTCGAAACACGCGGCCCAACCCGTTCACAATCCAGGCCAGCGACTCGCAAACGCGCCTCCAGCAGGTTCACGCAAGGACGATAATGTCTGCCCGGCGGATTTTCCGTGGGAATCGCAACCAACTCTGCCAGCAACGCCGCCATCTCTGCTTCGCGTTCCTGCAACCACGCAAGAATCGCATTGCCAGCCGCCAAGACGTCAGAACGTGTGTCCATAGCCAACGATGCTAAAAATCTGCCCGTCCATTGCCAAGCCCCATATTGGTCCCAAATCAATTTCCCGTCCGCAATTCGACCAACCGATAAAACACTGCATCGATTTCCAGCCGCCTGCATCAGACTAAGAACGCGGTCATCACCTGGATTGCGCCGGAGAAGGCAGCCCCGATCTCGTCCACGGCGGATGCCCAGCCCGATAAACAAAGGAGGAGCCCATGTCCCATCACCTCGATTCACCCATCGCTCGTCAAGACATCCGCCTCGACATCACGGATCTCTATGTCTTTCGTGGCGAGACAGGCACCGTGTTCGTAATCAATCTCTGTCATTCCATTTTTGGCCCTATCCCTGCCCCCGGCTACCACCCGGAGGGAATGTACGAATTCAAAATTGATTTGAACGGCGACGCGACCGAAGATCTCACCTACCGCTTTAAATTCAACGAACGGGATAGGCAAGGGAGGCAGACCTACTCCGTATCACGTTTGACAGGTGCGGACGCCGCTGATCCGCACGCGGCTGGCACGGTGATCGCACAAGGCACAACCGGCGAATTTCTCAACACCGCAACCGGGCTGCGCGTTTGGGCCGGCAAAGCGGGCGATCCCTTTTGGATCGAGCCCGATGTGTTGCACGCCGTCGGCCACGCTTTTCAGGATGGCACCACAGTCAACCTTTCGGGATGGGACCCATCTCGCGCAAAAAATCTATTCGCTGGCCACACGGTGTACTCCATCGTTCTGGAAGTCCCAGACAAGGAGTTGCTCGCCGAGGCAGGCGGGAATCGTTGTGTCGGCGTATGGGCGGTGTCCACTTTAGCGACCGACGCCGGCGGTTGGCGCTCGATCAACCGCGTTGGCCTGCCCATGATCCATCCGCTTTTCACCCAGTACAACGAAGATCTCGGCAATCGCCTTAACGCAGGCTCGCCCACCGACGATCTCGCCACTCACGGACCGTCCGTCGCCAAAGCAATTGCCGGTGTTGTCGCTGCTTATGGAACTGCTGAAGATCCCCGCGCTTACGGCGAAAAAGTCGCACGGCGATTTTGCCCCAACATTCTTCCGTACGAAGTGGGAACTCCTGCCGCGTTCGGTTTCGCCAAGTGGAACGGTCGCACGCTTACAGATAACGCGCCCGATGTCATGTTCTCCCTGGCGGCTAACACTCCCATTCGTCTCGGCATCGGCAAAGAGTCCGTCACCTCGAAACCATCAAAAACATTTCCCTACGTTCCCGTGGCTGCCAGTGAGACGCGAACCGCCGGCGCGTGACAAGGGTCGACTCCCGTCAGATCGATGCTGTACTCTGAATTGAAACCGCAGAAAATCTGGATCGCCTGATGAACGGAGTTCACAACATTTGACCGATGCACTTCGGCGCCTCGTCGAGCAGTTGGACAATGACCGTTCGCTCTTCGAGCCGAATCAGTTTCGCCGGCGGCTAGAAGCGCTCGACCAACTCGACGTCTACTCCCCACGCATCAACGCGCAAGCGGCATTCGCGGCTGACTCGATCGAGCCCGAACTCTGTCGGCGCGCCAGAGCAATTTGCGCCAGGTTGGAAGCTGCAAATTGCGAACTCTACGAATCCATCCGCGGTGAAATTCAGCGCGGGCCTCAGCCTGATACCTTGCTTCGCTGGATCCATCCATTGCCACACATGGAAGATGACGAGGCCTGCGCCAACGGCATGGGCTACGACTACCTTGATGAGCTGATCTCCGGAGTGTTTCAATTCGAAGAACCCGCCGTTGGACAAATTTCCAGGGATTCCGAAAAAGTCTTTTATCAACCCACCCCTGCCCGCCACATCTTCACTCTGCTCAAAATGACCGCGCTCACCGCAGCCGATGTGCTGGTTGATCTTGGCTCCGGCTTGGGCCACGTCTCCTTGCTCGCCTCTATTTGTACCCACGCGAGCAGCGTTGGCATCGAGTCCGAATCCGCATACATTGGCTGCGCCCGCCAATGCGCACAGCGGTTGAACCTGCATGATAAAGTTACGTTTATCCACCAGGATGCGCGCTTGGCCGATTTCTCCGCCGGCACAGTCTTCTACCTTTACTCTCCTTTTACGGGCTCCATCCTCAACGCAGTCCTCCACCGTCTGAAGCACGAAGCCGCCGCTCGTCCAATCCGAATCTGCTCCTATGGCCCATGCGCATCCGTAATCGCGAAAGAGCCATGGTTAAAATCCGCAACAACGCCCGGCCCAAATCGCATCGCACTCTTCCATCCGCGCGATTGAGACAGCCACGCCCCCTTGCAACCTCCGCCAGACCGGCAGAAATGAATTGGTTTAAAGGAGCCGGCTTCGAAATACTGCGTCGTGAAGGAAACCTTCAAGCCCTGAGGCGAAGGAGTTGCCCCGTATTTCCCCTTCGCCGCCGCGCTCGAATGAAGTGATTCAATGGCCGACGGTCACCACCAATGGAAGAACCTTGGCAGTGCTGCCGGCTCCGGCAGAAGCGGTAACGTTCACAACATAAGTTCCACTGGAAGCGCTATTGGAACTGCCGGAACCTCCACCGCAACCGGCTGCGTAAACGCCCATCATAAGTAGTGCGACCAATCCCAACAAGCTCTTGAAACGCTTGCGACGGCCAAAGGGCAAGAGCATCCCGGCAAAGGCCACCGCCGACGTGAACCCAACGATGCGGTTCTTCATCAAAGCATTCGCCGCAACCAACTTCGTGTTCACAGTTATTTTGACGATGCCGGGATTTACACTGTCAAGAGTGACGGACATTGGGCTAAAGGTGCAGTTGATGTTTGAGGACGTAGAGCCGCATGTGAACGATACGGTCTGGGTGGAACCACCAAGTGGAATGACGCTCAGGCTGGCTGTGCCGGATTGTCCCGCGGGAATAGACAGAGTCGGCGGTGCGGCTTGCATTGTGTAATCCGCAACATTCTCCGTAATTGGGCCGCCTGAAGAGGCGGTCAGAACGTTATCGCCTGCGTAGTTGGCGGAAAGCGCGTGAACACCCGGGGCCAACGTGCTGACCGCGAGAGTAGCAGTCCCCGTGGAGTCGAGTTTCACGCTGCCAATGCTGGCGGCGCCATCGACAAAAACGACGCTGCCCGTGGGTGTGTATTGCCGGACGTCGGAGGTTACTTGTGCCGTCAGGTGAACGGTTCCGCCCGCTACGATGCTTGCAGTGTCGGCAGACAAGTTCACAGAAGGGGACGTGTTTGGGTTGACGGTAAGCGTGCCAGTGGCGGTGGAAGCGTTTACGTTAGTGTCACCGGTGAAGCTAGCTCGAACGAGATGATTGCCAGCGGTTTTGAACGTCGTGGTCAATGTGAACGAGTCGCAATAGAGCGAACTGACGGCGACCGGAGGCCCTAAAGATATCGGCGTTCCGGTGGTGTAATCCGCGATGGAGATGTTGCCACCGTAGGGGGCACAGCCATTGTTGGCCAGAACAATTTGCCCGGAGATGTCCACCGGTACATTAGGAACGGCGGTGCCAACCAGGAAGACGTCCGCAATGATCGAATCTTCCTTGGTGATATTGACGCTGTAGGTGGCCTGGCTGTTGTTAAAGCTGTTGTCGCCGGGATAGGATGCCTGGAGTTGATGCGTTCCTGCCGCCAGACCGGATGACAGGTTGGGAAGGACGCTGGATTGGCCGGTGAGTGCCGTGCCATTACCGAATAAAGTCGAGCTCTCCCCGTAATTCAGGACGAGCGAGGCTGGAGTGAGGAAATTACTGGTGACCGTGTTCGCTGGGCTGCCATCCACGAGAAGAGAAATCGGGCCGGTGGGATGGCCGACTCCGGACTTTCCCGCAACGGCAATCCAAAGAGTGACAGGTTCGCCATAACCCACCGAAAGCGGGGCCGTGATGAATTGCGAACCGTATGCGGCGAGGCCGCCCATCTGCATCTGACTGGGTTCGGGCGTCACCGTCACGTTTAGAGAGTTGGAGGTGCTGGAATAATATTTTCCGTCGCCACTGTAGCGGGCCGTGATGCCGTATGTGCCGCCGGGAACGCTTGGCGTCACGATCGAGGCAACACCATTGGAGCCGGAAGCCGTGAGGGGGGAAGCGCCGACACCGAGCACGTCATTCGTGGCTGAAGTAGAGAACAATGAAACCGCGCCCGTAGGCGTCGAACAACCGGAGCCGGTGCATGTAACTTTCGCATTGAAAGTGATGGGAGTACCGTGAACCACATTCGTTGCTTGGCCATTCCCAAGCGCAAGCGTTGTGGACGAACCTGCCGTGGCTGATGCGGTGGCCCACTTGGTGACCAGGGCGTTGACGTCGAAAGAGCCAAGCCCGCTGGCCAGGTCATAGCCAGGTCCCGCGGAATAGCCAACGGTGAATTGGCCACTGGTATCTGGCACTTTGTTGTCGCCCTTTACGATGTCGTGATAGATGCCCGGCGTTGATGCCAATTTGTAAAAGACATAGTTGGCCAAGCCTTGCGGCTGGCCGCCCAACTGCTGAAGCACCAGCGCCATCACGCCCGCGGCAGCAGGGCTGGAGGCCGAGGTCCCTCCCACCGTGTAGACGTAGATCTCCGTAGGATCACTGCAACTGGATTCGAAGCAAAGGGCATAACCGGTGTGTCCGGCGGCAGCCAGAGAGATGTCGGGCAAATCACGCTTGCCGTCTTGCGGAACACCCGTAGCTGTCTGCCAGTTGGGTTTGGGGTAGATAGTACTGACACCGCCGCTGCCGGCCCAAAGCGAAGTGAAGAAGGGGTCGTTGCTGCTCTCATTCCAAACAATTTCCGGTATGTAACTGATGGCCGATTGAAGGGTAGTGGGGTCCGTGATAACGGACCAATAGGCGTCGTTGTTAGCGACGTCGTCGAACTGCGTCCCGCCGACCGCAACGTTGTACGGAGTGGAAGCCAAGCCGTTCACCGCGACACCATGCGCTGCGAGCTGGCCGCTGCTCTGGGAGTCGCAGCCGGCTCCGCCGTTGTCGCCTGCGGAAACAAACGAAGTGATGCCCTGCGCGGCGGCTTGCTGCCACAGGGAATTGTAGAACGCGGACTCGACAGAGCCGATATTCTGTTCGCAATTGCCGAAACTGGTGCTCATGATCGGCGCCAGGTTGTGATCCACGATGTACGCCGCGGAAATATCGACACCGTCGGCAAAGTTACTCTGAGAGGCAACAGCGATCACTTGTGCGCCGGGAGCCACAGCACCCGCCCATGTCACGTCCAACAGCGCTTCGAGGGTGTCGTCGTAAGATTGAATTCCCGGGTCATCGCCGTTGACGATGATTTGAGGATCGTTGGGCTTCAGTCCCATGGCATTGCGGAAGTCGCGAATATCCTGGACCCCGTCGATGCCGTAGTTCGAGTCGACCAAACTGCTGCGGCTAACGATGGCGATGGTTTCTCCCGTACCATCAATGCCTGCGGCGTACAGCGGCTTTACGTTATAGATGGTTGCGAAATCGGCAGGCCCGAGAAAGTGCAGGCCATAGGGCCCTTCGATTTTTCCGGTCTTTTTGTTGACGGCAATTTTCTGGCCAATCTTCAGAGCAGGCTTGCGCGGATCGCTGTGCAAGCGAACAACTCCTTTTACAACCGGAGCGAGCGCAGCGGGGATCTGTACGTCGGTGGAATTGGCCACGAATGATTTGTTGTTATAGGCGTACGTGTGCATCTCGGTGGAAAATGCTTGCTCCACCTGCCCAACCGTGCCGCTGAAAACAATGAAGTGGCGGCTCTGGGAAACTTCATGCACTGTAAGGCCTTGAGTTTGCAGCCACTGCTGCACTTGCGCGGCGTCGTCAGCGGAAATGCCGAATTGCTGGCCGTATTGCGCGGGAGTGAGCCACTTGCGGTAAGAGGGCGAGGAAGAATCGTGCAGCGCCGCGATCAAATCGGCGGCAGCCTGCTCCTGCTCCGCGGTAGGCGAGAGCATCAAGAGCATGCGTCCCAAATTCTGGCCACCCGGCATGCGCCCGGTTTCAACGCTGGCCTTAACCAACGGCGAAACAGAGCCATTGATGGTGGTGCGCTCTTCATTTTTGACGGAAGAGACGATGCGGGCAGCGACCTGAGTCTGTGCCCGAACGGCAGTTGCAGACAAGATGAGTACAGCGAGAGAGAGAGTATGGATGAAGTGCTTGGTCCGGGCAGTAATAAACACGGGTAAATCCTCCTGAAAGTTGATTCCACACACACGACTGACGGAACGTTCTGTCAAGGCACAGCGATTTCGGCGAGTAACCAGGGAAGGAATTTGTTGCTGGGCTCAGTGCATGGGGACATGTACTGTGGCAAAGCGTGAGATAGCTCTTACGGTCAATTCCAATAAATCTTCGCGAACAGCCGGGCAAACTCTCAGTTTCATGAACACTACCTGTTCGAAGGTGGCATACAACCCTATCCGGTTACGGCAGAGATTCGGAATTAGGCCAATTGCGAAGAGAGTTTCATGGATGGCAGCTGCCCGTCGTTGCGCTAGAGCAACTAAAAATAGTAATTGTTAAAAATCGTCTTAAACTGTCCTTAAGAAGAAGGTACTCGCAAGCGTGGAGCTTCACGCCCCGGCTTCAGCCTTTTGCACCGGCCTCCCGCACAGCGGGCTCGAGGTCCAGCGAAGCAACCGCCCCACTTTTCCCGCCTCGCCACCGCCCACGAATCAATCGATTCAAAGGCTCTGAATAGAATCTGGCCACCAATTCCCCCAACAGGCCGGCAGCAACAATCGTCACGATGAAAAGCGTGGCTACGCTCTTCATCGGTTTCCCATACAACACAAAAAGTTGAAACAACCCAAACACGACGAACATGTGTGTGAGATAAACCTCGTAACTACATTGGCCAAGATTTAGAAGAGGACTGATCGCTCGCGGGCCCTTCCACTTTGTCTGGGCAACCGTCGCAATAATCATGCACGCGCCCAGCGCAAGGACCGTCATATCCAGCCCAACGCGGCTCAAGCCCCAAGCTTCTGCCCGCAGTGAAAAACACAAACTGAAGACCAAAAGAACCGTACCGACGATGCCCAGCGTCCATAAAACGACGCGAGAGAACTGGAATCGCTTCACCAGTAGCGCCGTCAGGCATCCCAACGCAATCGCATCCACGCCTCCCAGGTAGGAATATTCCTTCCACACCTCATTACCGTGAGTGAACACCGTGCGCGCAAACGGCCCGAGCACAACGAAACTGAGCAACAGCGCGATGAACAGCTTCCCACGGCCGAATAAACGCGCCACCACCGGGAAGAACAGATAAAACATCTCTTCCACGGATAGCGACCACAAAATATCCCAATTCCCGGGCAGGTATCCTCGCCGCGCCTCCAGCACGTTGACGTGAAACGTGAGCGCGGCAAACAGCGCCCGGCCAAGCCCACCTGTTTTCGCGGACACAACGAAATGTTGCAGGCCAGCAAAGTGCAGCACGCTCAACAGGCCCAAAAGCAGCAGAAGCAATGGCGCGATTCGAGCGAAACGCATCAAATAAAAACCACTAAGGCTCACTCTAGGTAGTGAGCCCCACCGCCGAAGGGAAGTGGATGTGATCAGGAATCCCGATACCGCGAAAAAAATCTGCACCCCTCGCTGGCCGTTCCACACCAGTGAAGATACCAACTGGTGGGGCAGGCCGGCTGTATAGGGCACCTTCACAATCAACAGCCGCATGTTAACGTGGTTCATCAACACAAAAAAGATCGCCAGGCCTCGCAGCAAATCCACTCCATCAAGACGCTGCCCGCCGCGTCCACTGTTCGCCAAAACCGTTGAGGCCATGATTCATTATGCAGTCTTAGCTCGCCCTCCAACGCGAACAGTGCCTACTCAGCAACCACAGCTCTCCGCGTCCTTTGTGTTAAATCTTTCTGTTTCTAACCACAATTGAGTCTCAACTCCCGACGACCGTTTCACTACAGAGGCATTTCATTTTGTTTTTGCGTATCAGGGAGTTGCCTCGGCTTCGGGTGACGGCTGGGTCTTAACGCCCGCACCGTTTTTCGGCGCATCGATCTTGTGAGCGGTGTCCACCGAAAATAAATAATAATCCGTGAGGTAGTGTTTGTGATGGTAGCGGTTGCCATGCAATTGCATGAACATTTCCGCTGACCACGGCAGCCAGAGCTTCACATTGCCGTTCTCGAAGCTCACAGGCCCGTAGTCCACGATCAAATGGTCCAAACTCAGTTCCAGTTCTGGTAAAGGTTTTACCAAATCAGTTTCAATTCGCAGCAGGTCATAATTGCTTGCCGTCAGCCAGAAGCGGCCCTTCAAGGGGATATTCACGATCTGTCCCTTCTTCCTCCACTGACGCGTGGAACTGTTTGAACCTTTTCGTTCCTCAAAGTGAATTTGCCAGGTAGCTTCCCCTCGGAGATTTGTCAGCCCCTCGCATCGATACTCATAATTTTTGGCTGAGGAAGCCTTGAGCACCGAAATCCCCAGCGAATTTAAGCCTGTAGTCGCAAGGGGTGTTGGGAAAGCGGAGAGATCGTTTCCTTCCGCGCGGTTTTCGTCAAGATAAAACGTATCCGGTGGGATTTTGCGAACGAACACAATGTAGGAGAATTCTTTGCTGAAAACTGGGCCGGGGACGCCATAGCGATCCACCTGTTGATGTTCAATGCGCTCGGTGGCGGTAAATTTTTCAAAATTCATTAATTGAGATTTTAATCGAAGGTCCGCGCGCGCAAGAACTTCGTCGATGTTGCAAGCGGCATTGCTGGCAATCCGGTATTCCTTGGCGTCGATGTCTGGGGGAGACCAGGGATGTTCCTCAACCGGAATCAGCCCCGCGGGCGTTACCTGAGGTGCTGGCGGTTTTGCGATCGCATTCGTGGATTGCCTGGCGACCGATGAAACTCCTGCGGCCCCTTGCAGTTTGCCTTTGGTTTCCTGAACGATGGGGTCGTTTGGAAATTTAACCAGGACTCGTTCCCATGTTTCCTTGGCTTCGGATGTTTTGCCCTCCGCGGACTGAATTTCGCCTAGAAGATAGAGGATCGCGGCGCCCCTCTCTTTTGCCAGCGCCGCTCCTCTCGATGCATGCGTTTCTGCTTCTGACAGCCGTCCCGCATGGAAATAGGCAGACGCGAGAAGATAATGAATGCGCCAATCCGCCCCGTTCAGATCAAACGCTTTTTCCAGGCTGAGGATCGCGGAAGAAACATCCCCAGATTGCAACTCGACATCTCCCAGAGCCAGAAGTGTCCGTTGGTTGGAAGGTTCAAGTCTCAGTGCATTGTCGAAATCAGTTTTGGCGGCGCCTATATTTTTCAATCCGAGTTCGGCCGTCCCCAAAAGATAAAGTACATCCGGGTCAGCAGGCGCCATTTGGGAAGCTTTCAGGAAATGGGTTCGCGCCCCAGCATAGTCCTTTTTCTGCATCAGGCTGAGCCCTTTTTCCACCTCGTTTCGCAGCTTTGGAGCCATCACCACTTTCTTGCCGGGGAGGTTATTCGTTGCATCACCAGTCTCATTTTGCAGGTACAGATACACAGAAACATCCCCGCCAAAACTGACCACGTTTACCTCTTCGGAGGCTATCTGGTATCCCTGAGCGCGAATTTCGACTTGGTACTCGCCGGGCGGAACGTTTGGGAAACTTGCGGTGGAGCCCTCGCCTGTCGCGCTTTTCACGTCGTAGCGCGAAACAACGGAATACAACCTGACAAACGCGGGGAATTCCAACGGGAGTCCTCTCGAGTCCCGAACGCAGATCTTCACCGTGATTGGATTAGTTTGGGGGGTGGGAATATCGCCAACGGTGTGGTTGTTTGGCCGCTGGCCGAATGCGGGGCAAAGTAAACCGAACAGCAATACACCTACAGAAGCTACCCTCGCCATAAATCGGGCTGGAATTAAGGCCATACAAAGTCCCTGGCGAAGACGGAAGCGTTGAGTTCCAACTGAACAGGCTCCGGGTCTTCCGAGACCCTAAGTTTGCATCAATACATCTGAACTTTCCTCTACTTCTTAACCAGCACCACCACCTCGCCTGACTCTTCTTTCACCTTCGCCGCCCCGCAGGCCGTCGGCTTTCCGCTCGTATCAAAACGGCACCCGAACAGCCCAGCTTTTTTCTCGCCGCATTGCCCCGCCTTCACCGCAACCACGTACCATCCTGACCCCAATGGCCTTCCCGCGTTATTTCCCTGAGTGTAAATTCCCATCAGCACGTCCCCATTTTGCGAGGTTCCGTTCCCACACTGGTAAGCATCCCGCTTATACGTGTACAGCATTCCCCGCTGCTTATCGAACAGAAACTGAGTGTCTTCTTCCACGCCGTCGCCGTCGATGTCCACCAGGTCTGTCCAGTACGCCGAAGGTCCGGAGGCTTTCACCTGCGCCGCCCCAACTCCTATCGCCGTTTTTTGACCCTGATTTTTTGCCGCCGGACTCGGCGTGGGATTTGCTGCCTTCGCCGCCGCTGCCGGTCCCACATTCATCGTTGGCGTCGTCATTGGCCCGGGCGGCAATCCCTGTCCAGACGCCAGTGCCGCGATTCCCACTGCGGCCGCCATTGCCGCCCAAATCCATTCTTTCTTCATCTCATTCCTCCGTTCTCTTTACTCTACTCCCGTTCCACTCTCCATTCCCGTCCCACACGTCCCCTTCAGGCAGATCGATCCGCAACGGATTTTGTACTAATCGGCATCGCATCCGACGGAGCAATCGGAAACACCTCTGGGGCGGGTTGAAATCGCTGTCATAAGCAAATGGCAAAGGGTAAACCGTTCGAAGACAATTGTCAGGAGAAAAGTCCATGTCCGAGCGGAGCCTCCAACCCCTCGCAAGTGCCGCCCACACAAAAAATTGAGGGCGCAGAAACCTTGCGGCTCTTGCGCCCTCTTTTGATTGTGCTGGCAAGTTTTTAAGGCTTCCCGGCTCAATCTGCGGTCACTCTATTCTTCCCACGGGTCCTTGGCAAGTGGTCTCGAACCAATTCCCTGTGCATTTCTGTGCAAACTTGTGCAAAAACTTATCCCCGCCACCCATCCGCGAACCGCGCCTTCTCACTTACCAGCAGTAAGGTTAACCAACGAATTGACCTGAGGCGTCAGGAATCGGCGTTATTCACAAGCATTCTGCAAGTAAGGTGCGCCTGCAATCACCTGGCCGGGGTTGCAGGGAACCGCTTTCAAATACTCGTAGATTGCCCGCAGCTCATGGTCGGTTATGTTCGTAAAGGATGGCCATCGCATCACCTGCAGAAGATCGCCGTTGAAAGGCGGTTCAAAACAATTTGCAGGTGTGCCGGGGGCAGTGCAATTTGGGTGTATGTGATCGAGATCGGTCCCACGCCTCATAATCTCGACGAACTGTTCATACGTGCGCCCGCCTTCCGGCAGGCCGGTTTTATCCGGCGTCAAATTGCGGGAGTAGAGGTGCGCAACTGAGCCGACCGGGCCAAAATCGCGCCCTCCTCCTAGATAGGTCGCCGTATTGATTTCTTTTTTCCCATTAAACGGCGGAGAAAGGAAATAGGGGTTGCCTGCCGGTGCAAATTCGGTGGTTGGACCCGCGGAGTGGCAGCCGTTACAGTCGCCCACAGCGTTAACAATGTAGCTACCCAACCCGACCAACCTCCGGTCCTTTTCATCAAAATTCAGGTGGACAGGTGCGATGGCAAACCCTCGCTGAATCCTTGCGTCCTCTCCGTCTTGATCGTCGTCATGGGCTTTGACGTGTCTGGAACCGTTCATCATTCCCGCGACGATGATCGTGGCGAATGCTGTGATGATTCCCGCAGTCTTCAAAAAACTGTTTTGTGTCATGGCCAGTTTCCTCAACTTTCTTCATGTATGAAGGACAAAATGGGGGGCCTTGTCGGCGGACAATATACCTTTGAGCGTACCGCGTATATGGCTATTTCCAGTTGCTAATAAATAAATCCATTAATCTCGCTCAACGAGGAAATATAGGCAACGTGACCCGCAACTGCCCAACGATTTCCTCGGAAGGTCAACTTAGCGGAGACTCGGGTACTAGCCGTCACTTTTCCAATTTGTGCGGTGATTACGCAGTCACTGCGAGAAGCGGCCTTTTCTTCCGCTCACGATAAGGACTTCAGCGGGGAAACTGATCCCACGGTCCGTGGAGTATTCGCGGATAGATTCGAGCGCTTCACGCTTCACTTCCGTCATCTGCTTCTGCGAGAGCGTGCTCATCTTTTCGCGAAGCTTCTCGGATATCTCGAGGCGTAGTGCCAAATAATCCTCAACAGTCATTGGCGCGTGTATTTTGAATCGCAGCAGGCGTTCGGTTACCGCTGTCACCCCGGCCACGCCCAGAATCTCTCTTAAACTGCCCGGAGCAGCGAACCGGAAAGCATCCAGCGCATCCGGCTTGGGTGCTGGCGAATACACATAACGGTCGATCACGCGCGACAGCGAAAAGTGGAATGGATTTCTTTCGGCAAAATGCCAGGCGGCCAACACCAGCTTTTGTCCCGGCTTGAGTACTCTCAACATCTCCCGCACCGCGTCGAGAGGAGACGGAAAGAACATCGCGCCGAATCGGCTGACCACCGCATCGAAAGTATTGTCTGGGAACGGCAGGCGGTCTGCAAAAGCCACGTCAAACTGTGTGTTTCCTAACTCAAGACGGCTTGCCTCCCGTCGAGCCGCTGCGACCATCCCAGGAATGGGATCAACTCCGCAGATTTTGCCTTGTGGGCCGACCAACGACGCAATCGTCAACGCAGGTTCGCCCGGACCGGTAGCTATATCCAGAACCGTCTGCCCGCTGCCAATTTGCCCGTCTTCGACAAGTGCCTCCGTTACCGGCGCGAACATCTGTTTGATGATTTCGCGGTGCTTTTCCCAGTACGGCGCAGAGCCCGTCCATCGGTCGATAACCTCTTGGTCCCGTTGCATGGGCGGAAGTATAGCCTGCTTGCGGCTCAGATGTGACTACTATCCTGCACCTTCCCGAACACGATTACTAGCAGACCCCTCCTCGTTGACTTGCCTCCGGCCGCGCCCCTAACATGACGTCACGATCGCGCGCTCCTGCACGCCCCACTGGGACGCCAACGGCACACACCGCCATCAAAGCGCGAGTTGCGAGCAACTAAACGTTTCGAGAAAACACTATTTTTCACGGAGAACGATATGGCAAATACGCAGATTCGGAATGTGGCGATCGTCGGTACCGGCTTGATCGGCGCGAGCTGGGCGGCGCAGTACCTGGCAAGCGGTTTTGACGTCATCGCGACGGATCCCGCGCCAAACGCCGAGGCCAATTTACGCAAGTGCGTCGACGAGGCATGGAAGTTACTCACGGTCATTGGCCTCGCTTCGGGTGCAAGCCGCGACCGCCTGACCTTCACGCCCGACATGAAGCAGGCGTTGTCGAACGCCGACTTTGTCCAGGAGAGCGTCCCGGAACGAATCGTCCTGAAAGCCAAGGTGTTCGCGCAGATGGACGAACTTACTCCTCCGGAAACGATCCTCGCTTCCAGTGCATCCGGCATCACCATGGATATTATTCAGTCCGGCTGTAAGCATCCCGAGCGCTGCGTGATTGGCCATCCCTTTAATCCTCCCCACGTGATTCCCCTGGTTGAAGTAGTAGGCGGCGCGAAAACGTCCGAGGCTGTGATTGAACGAGCGATGGCATTCTACGCGTCTATCGGCAAGAAGCCGATCCGTCTGCGTAAGGCGCTCCCGGGTCACGTCGGGAACCGGCTTCAGGCCGCACTCTACAGAGAGGTCCTCTATCTCATTCAGCAAGGCGTCGTCAGCGTGGAGGACGCAGACATGGCCGTGTGCTATGGGCCGGGGCTTCGCTGGGGTGTGATGGGCCCGAGCCTGCAGTGGCATTTGGGCGGCGGCCCCGGCGGAATCCATCACTTTGTCGAGCATTTCATGGATGGCTTCGTGGGCCAAATGAAGAAACTCGAAATGCCCGACGTCACGCCGGCACTGATGCAGACGGTGATCGACGGCGTGCTGAAGGAAGCAAACGGCCAATCGGTCGAGCAGCTCGCTCAGGCGGAGAACCAGGTGGTGCTGGAGCTTCTCGCGCTTCGCGCAAAGGCGGCCAAAACACTTCCATAAAGTATTTATTCGTATTCCGCTGCCTGTGTTTGGAGGGCATCATGACACTTTCGAGGTCTACTTTAACTTGTTATTTGAAAGGAGCTTCCATTTCTGTTTGAATAACCCAACGGAGTCTCCATGAAAATATACAATGTCAGCGACTATCTGATTATTTTGTTGTACTTGCTGGCTTGCATGTATTTCGCCCCAGATCATTTGGGACCTTGGACGGGAATGTTGATCGGCGCAGTTTATTTTGTCTTTTGTTGGTTTCTTGCCGGATTGTATTTGGCCGATGTGCTTCATATGGGAATCGCTCATCGCGCTCTCGACTATGACCTGACCGGGGTTTTTTGTACCAGCGGGAGTGAGAGAGAATTCACTCTGGAGGGAAGCTGGTATGCCGATGAGGAAATACAAGCCGGAGCAGATCGTGACACTGCTGCGGCAGGTTGAAGTCGGAATCGCGAACGGAAAAACCACGCCACAAGCCTGCAAGGAAGCCGAGATCACCGCCCAGACCTACTACCGCTGGCGGAAGGAATTCGGCGGATTAAAACTCGATCAAGCCAAACGCCTCAAGGAGCTGGAGCGGGAGAACGCCAAGCTGAAGCGGCTGGTGGCAGAGCTGTCTTTGGAGAAGCAAATTCTGAAGGATGTGGCAGAGGGAAACTTCTAAGCCCTGAGCGGCGACGTGGCGCGGTCAGGCATGCACGCGAGGACTACCAGGTGTCCGAGCGGCATGCCTGCCGGCTGCTGGGGCAGTGGAGAGGGACACAACGCTACGAGGTAATCTACCGAACCGACGAAGATGCTTTGACGCGAGAGATCGTGACGCTGGCCAGCGAATACGGGCGCTACGGCTACCGGCGGATCACGGCGCTGTTGCGGGATCGCGGTTGGCATGTAGGCAAGGATCGCGTGCAACGGATCTGGCGACGCGAGGGGTTGAAAGTGCCGCAGAAACAAAGGCCGCGAGGCAGGTTGTGGTTGAACGACGGATCGTGCCTTCGGTTGCGGCCGGAGCGAGCGAACCATGTGTGGAGTTACGATTTCGTGAGCGCGATGACGCATGACGGCAGGACGCTGCGCATGCTGACGCTGATCGACGAGTACACGCGGGAGTGTTTGGCGATTCGGGTGGCCAGAAGACTGGGAAGGTACGAAGTGATCGAAGCGCTGGCGGACGTGATGCTGTACCGGGGAATCCCGGAGAACATTCGCTCGGACAATGGTCCGGAGTTCGTAGCAAAAGAGCTGCGGGAATGGCTGGCCAAAGTGGGCACGGGGACGCTGTATATCCAACCGGGGAGTCCCTGGGAGAACGGCTACTGCGAAAGTTTCAACGGGAAGTTGCGGGACGAATGCTTGAACGGAGAGATTTTCTATTCGCTGAGAGAGGCACAGGTGGTGATCGAGAAGTGGCGGGTGGTGTATAACACGCTGCGTCCGCACTCGGCGCTGGGCTACAGGCCGCCGGCGCCGGCAGCGTTCGCGCCACAAATGGCGGCTCTCCGGTCGCCTACGGCTCCCTGCGAGCCGCCATTTGCACCCTTGACTGATGAGGTTGTGATGTAAACTCTCTCATTCGCCGTGGTACAAAAACTCGGGCTGGTCAACTACAAGGAATGGTTTATAAAAACCGTCACTGTAGTGAATAACTTTTTCGGGATCTATGTGGATCCTATCGCCTGGGTGAACCGTCATCGATTGCATCATACACATGCGGACCATCCTGGGGATCCCAATAAACTTTCAAGCGACGGCTTTTGGCGAACTCTATATCTCTGTGTAATGCCATATCAATGTATTGAGAATGTGGCCACCGACAAGATCTTGAAGTCCCCGGTTTTTCGGATCGTTGCAAACCCGTTTTTTGCAATACTTGCACAAGCCTTTAGTTTTTTTCTCTTATGGAAGTTGGTGGGAGACCTGAAGTTTGCGCTCGTGATGTGGTTTGGAATGCGCATTTTCGCGCTGTGGGTCAATATGATTCAAAACTATTGGACTCACACTCGAGAATTTGGATACCGGCGGTATAACGATGAGGAAGACAACGCCATGAATATTGGCGAGTGGCTGCCGGTAACGGCAACCTTTAGCGCTTGCTTGCAGAATAATCATCACCACTATCCGGGTCTTTTGCGGCTGAGCCACGACAAATCCGAGTATGACTTTGGATTTGTAACTGTCAAAGTCATGAAAGTTTTTGGCTTGGTGAAGGCAACGGCAAGGGGCGCGGAGTTGCCGAAGGACGTTCCGTTGGACGCACTGAATTTCTAGGCGCTCTTCCTCTTCTTCGTAAATGGATCGATCGTCTGCCTGAAAAAGTCAAGGGCAATCTCTTCGCCGTCCAGACCATACTGTTGCGGCCATTCATCCGGATAGTAATAGGTTCCAAAAAGTCTATCAATCCACGGAAAATGAATCGCAAAGTTTTTGTCGATGCCCTCTTTTTGAGAAGTATGGTGCCAGTGATGATATCTGGGCATAACCAGAAACTTTTCCAGCCATTTTGCATTGGGACCGAAGTTGCAATGAGTCCAGGTGGCGTGAAGGGTGACGAAGATCAAATACGCCAGGATGATCGATTGCGAAAAGCCAAGCATCAGAGGAACAAGGATAAATCCGCGCACCAGTGTGTCGTCCACAAAGTGGGACCGTGAGCCTGCGATCCAATCGAGCGCTTTCGAGGAATGGTGAACGGCATGAAAACGCCATAGAAAAGGCACTTTATGCAAAGCCAGATGAATAAAATATTCGGCAATGTCCGCAACCACAACGGCAAGAAAAAATTGCAATAACCAGGGAATTCGCGCGATAAATTGCTGAAGAACCGGAACGCCCAGATATTTAGTGGCCTGGGTAGCGGGCAATAAAACCAGAAAAGACAAAATTTGCAGGGGAAGATGGGTGGACATGAAATAAACCACATCCAAAGTCCACTCCTTCCTGAATGTTCCTTGTTGCGGATACTGCGGCCAGAGTCTTTCGAGTGGCACGTAGATGAGCGCCATCAAAAACAGATCAAGCAAAAACCAGTCCAGGCCAATGGCGGGCCCATTGTGCAAACTACCATTGATTTGAACGCTTGAGCCGCCCAAAGCCGTTGCCGCGATGGCGAGCAGCATTCCGCTCAA
The DNA here is from genome assembly GCA_963709705.1 of Candidatus Acidiferrales bacterium. Lineage (GTDB taxonomy): Bacteria > Acidobacteriota > Terriglobia > Acidiferrales > UBA7541 > Acidiferrum. The sequence continues at coordinate 436,023 of CAVPXU010000005.1, read as the reverse complement.
TGCCAAAATCTTTTTCTTGCGCTTAATCGAAGAAATGATTCCGAATAGAATTGCCCCAACTATCAGGCATTGGATTAAAACACGCATCGTGTGCATTGGATAATGCGGGCGCAGTTCAGGAGAGCTCAGCAGTTCGGGAAAATGCAGGCACAAAACTCCCCCGAAGGAAAGAAATCCAAAAAAAGCGGACAATATCCCACTCCACCAGCCCGTCCCAAGGCCAGTAGAGTCGGCATCGCCAAAGAATTCATTGATTTTTTGCTCGAGCACCCTGCTCTTAGCTTACGTTCCCCGACTGGGACAAGCCATTAGAAAAATACCGCGAGGTTTCTATAACGTGAATCGCGCTTTGTGCACATCTGGTGCCTGATATATGTGGCGCTTTCCGGGAGTTTGAGATGGCTCGTTTAAAGTTGTCTGTTACTTTTGACAATACCCATCGGCCAGTAGCCGGATAGTGTGTAGAGGGCAAACTCTCGAGCGAAGAACGGCGGGTATAACCGATGAAGCGAATTTTCAATCTTTCCGCAAGTGTGCTGCTGGCGATGCTTGTTATGACATGCGCAATAACATGTGAGGCAAAAGAGCCTGCGCATTTCGTTCCGGCAAACTTGAGCAAGGCTGGAGACATTCCCTACCCAACAAGCAGTCTCGACGCGGGCGTGGTGACGCTTTCGGTAGAGTTGGACAAGACAGGTCAAGTGACGGGGGTTGAAATTCTGAGGAACATCTCCTCGGTGTCAGCGCAGGCCGCGACGGCGGTGCGCTCGTGGACGTATTCGCCGGCTATGCTGGATGGAAAGCCAGTGGCATCCACGCTTACGATCAATATCGTGTACAACCCCGGCTTTCTTGGAGCGGACAATATTCCGCTGCCGCCGCCGGCGCAGGTTCAGCCCATCTCTAAGAAGGACCCGGCCTTTCTTCCACCGCAACTGAACACGGCCCATTTTGCGCCATATCCTGCCAAGGCGAAAACCCAGGGAGCGGTGGTCCTGGACGTTCAGTTGGATACGAATGGCAACGTCGCCAATGTCGCGACTCTGCACGACGTTCCGCCGTTGACGGCGTCGGCTACCAGCGCCTTGAAGAATTGGAATTTCAGTGCGGCAACATACGATGGAACGCCGGTCCAATCCCACATTGTCGCGGCATTCGTGTTCCGTTCTCCATCGGCACCGCTTCCCTGAAAATAGCTTCATCTTTGTGAGGGTTTGGGAAAAGGCGGCGCTAACTCGCAAGTTTAAATGGCAAGCACCTCAGTCAGAGGCATAAATGTGAGCAGGGAACTGCTGAGGAAAGGTAGCGTGGTTCTTCTGACCGCTTATCTGGCTCGCTTGCTGGCCATCGCTCGTGTCGGAATCGTCGCAATCGCTCCCGCCACAACAAGTAGGAGCGTGGCCGCCATTCCGGCCATTTCGTTGGGCCGATGGTGGCCTTCTATATTCTGCTTGTCCGTTTCCGACCGTGCGTGACTTGTAGATTGCACCCATAATCCCGCTTGAACCGCGTACAACAGCAATGCCACCACAAAGACCGCAATCGCATTTCTTTTTCGATGACGCATCAGATAAATTGTGACGCAAGATAAGGTAAAGGCAATCAGGGCAAACCCTACAGCGCAAACCCAAACGCTGTAGTTCGCCGAGGCCGTAGGATAAATACTAAGTTAATCCCGCTATAAAAAACTCTAGGAACGAGATCTTTTCGCAGTTGCGAGCCGCGATGCCGCGAAAAGCAATAACTTTCGGTTGCTTTCGGTGATGCTCGGCAATATTTGTCGAAACTTTCCGAGAAATCTTGCTTCTTTTCCCGAGCTTCCCCAAAGATCGCTTTTTGGCTCCAGCTCCTTGGGAGGTTCGTCGCCATCGTAAAGCAGTTGATAGAGCTTCATTTCCAGAGCGCCGGCAATTTTCTCTAGCGTTTCGATGGACGGTACGGTATGCCCATTCTCCACGCGCGAAATGTAACAGCGCAGCAGGCCAGTCCGTTTCTCCAGGTCGCCTTGAGAAAGCTTTCTTTCTTCTCTCACAATGCGAATTCGTGATCCGAGGTTCATGTTCTATCTCCGTGCGGCACAAACTACCTCATTCTGCCCTTTTTATACAACTAGAACTTGCGGGGCTGTTTAAATGCAGACTTCTCTTTATTCTTATTACTCGGCAGTCATACAAACGTTAAATGGTGCCTGTCGCGGTACTTGACACGATTTGGCTAATCGCGGATAAGCATATACTGTAGCACTTCGGGAGAGACGGTGAGTTGTTGCGTAAAGCGGTAGCCGCCGTTTCTCGTAAGCATTCTCCATTTGCAAATAGGAACTAACAGGTTCTGGCTATGGAGAGGAGACACCATCACGACTTCGCGCCCGGTAATTCCCACCACTTCCCAATCTCAGACCTTGCGACCCGAAGATTGCCATCTTGTGACAAGATCAGTGCGAAGCTCATCCCGTTGAAGCATATAAACGGGCAGGAGGAAGTCTCCATGATTTCAACGTCCGGCGGGAAGAGTTTCGTTGCCAGACAAGCTGAGTCCATCCGAAGGGTAACGGCGTCCGCAACCAACCCTCAGAATATTCTGCTTTTTCTTGTCATCACAATTGCCTACTTCGTGTCGGGAAAATTCGGACAGCAGTTGGCTATACCGAATCCTGACGCAACGGCCTTCTGGCCTCCCGCGGGTATCGCGCTGGCTGCGCTCTTTATCAAGGGCAACAAGGCGCTCCCGGGGATCTTCGCCGGAGGGTTTCTGGTCAATCTGACAACGACAGGAATGCCCTTAATTGCATTGGGCATCGCCTTTGGAAATATGTTGGAGGTGATGATCGCGGTATTTTTGGTGAAGAAATTTGCAAATGGAGTGGATGCTTTTTTTACCCCGAAAGGTGTGCTGCGCTTTTTTGTCCTGGCGGGGATCGTGCCGACCACTTTCTGCGCGACCATGGGCGTTGGCTTACTCTGTTTGGGTGGCATGGTGAAATGGTCTGCGTTCTGGAATGTCTGGTCTGTCTGGTGGGTGGGGGACCTTCTGGGCTCCGTGATATTGGCGCCGTTCCTGGTGCTGTTATTGGTGCATCGGCATCATTCGCTGAGCTGGACGGAATGGTGTGAAGCAACCATCCTGCTCGCTGGGCTCACCGCGATCTGCGTTTTGAATTTCGGGCCGCCCATCGTATCCTGGGTCCCCAAGCTATTTTTTAGCGTTCCGTTTCTGTTTTGGGCCGCCATTCGCTTTTGTCCGCTGGAGGTATCCGGAGCGTGCCTCCTGATGAGCGGATTTGCTGTCTGGGGTTCTCTGCGCGGCTACGGCCCTTACGCAAATACCGCGACCGCTCCATTGCTGGTGGCGGGATACATTTTGGCGTACAGCATTATGGCGATGATTGTTTCAGCGGCAATCTTCCAGCAGAGAAGACAAATCGAGAATTTGTACGTGATGTATTACAGGTTGAAGTCTATGAACATACCCGATAATGAAGTCTCTTGCGAAGAAGTGGAAGCGGTCGGCGTCTCCCGCAGCACCATCGAAGAATGAGGGACCACGCGGCCGGGTGTGGGCAAATTTCAGCACAAAAAATTGAGGGCACAGGAACCTTGCGGCTCTTGCGCCCTCTTTTGATTGTGCTGGGAAGTTTTTGAGGCTTACCGGCTCAATCTGGCGTCACTTTATTCTTCTCATTTGTGGTTGGCAAGTGGTCTCTAACACTTTTGCTGTGCATTTTGTGCAAACCTGTGCAAATCCGAAAAGGAATCAAGCAACGGCCGGCTTTGGCCGCCAATAGAGCAGGATGCTCATGTCCGAAGCGGCATGATAGAGCATCCCGGCCCAGAGGCTGCCGGTGACGATCAGGATAGCCGTGAAAATGAGTCCGCCGATGCTGGTCGACACAGCTCCTTTGGAGCCCTGGTAAAGATGATGGGTGCCGAATACGATTGCTGCCGCGAGCATGCAAGAAATCCACCCGCATTTAAGTAATGCGAGTGGATCTGGTGTGTGTACTCCTCCCGCCAGAACGGGAAACGCACGGAGCAGATAGCAAGAGAAGGTCAGCTTGCGGAGGGAAGTACGAAGACGGCTTTACCGGGTTTGCCGGAGGCGACGTGGGAATAGAGCTGCAACGCATCGTCGAGCGAGCCGTGTTTGGCGATAGGTGAAGGCTTCAGGAGGCCTGCTTCAAAAAGTGGAGTAAGGGAAGAGAGAAGGCTAGCCCCATCAGCGACGGTAAGAGCGACGGAGTCGACGCCAAAGAGAGTAAGGCGGCGATGATAAAAATTCGCAAGATCGAAGCTGACGCGCGTTGTGCCCCCGGAAGTGATGGCAACGTGACGTCCCAGTTGCCCAAGAGTGGAGAGCACGGGTTCGAACAGTTCACCGCCAACGCAATCGAAAGTGACATTCACGCCTAGACCCTTGGTAATTTCGTCCACGGCTTCCTTGAGATTGGACTCCGACGTGTCCACATAACCAATCAAATCGAGCCCATCGAACTGACCCGGCTGAAGTGGCTTACGGTCCACGGCGACAAGCTTGGCATCATGAGTTTGTCCGAGTTGCATGACCGCGGAGCCGACACCACCTTGCGCGCCAGTAACGAGAAGAGTTTCACCTTGCTTTAAATTGGCGCAGCGGAAAAGTCCCTGGTAAGCGGTGAGGAAATTGACACCGACGCAAGACGCCTGTTCAAAGGAGAGATTACGAGGTTTGGGAGAAACGGCTTCGGCGGGAATGACCAGGAATTCAGCGTGGCTGCCGTCGCGAGTGAATCCAATATCACCGCCGCTGCCCCAAACCTGTGTATTGAGGAGGTTCTCGGGGCCTTCGATGACGATACCGGCGAAGTCGCGTCCGGGCGTGCGCGGGAGGGTGGTGGCGGGAATGTGGCCCTGAACATTTTTGACATCACTGGGATTGACGCAAGCGGCGACGATTTTGATCTTGGCTTCGCCCGGATGGACGGGTGGGTCCGGCAGCTGCTCGACAGAAAGATTCTGAAGTTTGTCAGCAAACGCGGAAAAACGCAGAGCTTTCATCATGTGGCCTCTGGTCCTGAAAAAAGGGGCTGGACGGCGGTCGGAAGACCAGCCGCTATGCAGGGCGGAAATTGCGAGCATACCATGCCAGGACAGGATATTTCCCGAGCGGAGAATACGGAAGAATAGAACGTTGGATCGCGAGGGTACAATGCTTCGTGCAGATTTGTGAGGATGGATCGGAAATGCCAGGAAATGCAGGAGTGGTAAGCAAAAAAGCGCAGCGAATGGCTATAATGCGGGTAAGGTGAGGGGGCGATTTGGCGAATCGATTGTGGCGAATGGTGGGGCGAGTGTACCCGCAGTGCAGCACGATTACGCAGGCGATCGCGTACAACGTGTTTCTGGCATTTTTCCCGACGATGCTGTTAGTGGTGGGATTTGCGTCCACGTGGATCGGAAATAAAAGCGGAACCCTGGAGGCGTTCCGGAATTTCACGGACTTTTTGCCACCCGGCAGCCAGGGAATTGTAGGGGACTTTCTGGACCGCCGCGGGCCGGACGTGTGGAAGTATGCGCTGGCGGGAGCGGCCGGGACGTTGATCGGCGGAACGCAGGTGATGAAGCTGCTGATGGAGGGGATTCACCGGATATATGGCGACGAAGAGCGAATCGGGTTCCTACACCGGCAGTTGCGCGGGTTGCTGTTGCTGTTGATCACGATGGCGCCGATCGTGGCGGCTGGAATTTTGGGAGTATTTGGCAGGCCGTTGCGGCATTGGCTTACGGGCGAGTTGGGAAAGAACGCGCCCGTGCATGGAATGTGGCTAATATTTTTCCCGTTAGCGGCGATGGTGTTGGCGATGCTCGCGCTGACAGTGATTTACTGGGTGGCGCGGCCACTTGAAAAGCATTTGAGCCATGTATTGCCGGGAGCGGCGATGGCGACACTGCTGTGGTGGCTGGCGAACGCGCTGTTTGGGTTTTATGTGAGGAAGATGCCGGCCAACGTGGTTTATGGCGGCCTGGCGGCGGTGATTGGATTGTTGGTGTGGATGCAACTTTCGGCGGTCATCGTTTTTTTTGGCGCCGCATGGAACGCGGAAAGGGCGGTCATCAAGAACAATGGCAGATGATGAGCGGCAAACGCGAAACGTGTCACTCCTCAGCGTCAAGGTGGAGAGCTATTCTGGTTACAAAGCCGACGAACGGCCGACGCGGTTGAAACTGGGAGAGCAGACGCTTGAGGTTGATGAAGTGGAAGACCGCTGGTATGCGCCCGGAAAGACTTATTTCCGCGTGCGCGTCAAAGGCGGCGACCGTTATGTGCTCGGGCACGTCGATGCGCAAGACGTGTGGAGGTTGGAAGGGTACACAAGCGAGACGGTTCGAAGTGTGAAGCGGCGATGATTATCGCGCGCTAGCCGCTCTGAAGCTTTGAGTCGAGAGTCGTATCCGGCTTCCGCAGAAGCAAGTGAGAGAACGTTCCTGCGTTGGTTCCCCGGAGATACGGCGCGGTTCGTTCGGGATGCTAGTGGTGCTGTCATATCGCCCGCTGGTGGTGGCGCTGCGTCCCGAACCGGTGGTGCCATAAAGACCCTCACCTGATGCTCCTTGCGAGCCAAAATCGCCAACGGTTGAAATATTCTCACTACCAGACGATCTGGTAGCGCCGTGGAACTATCGCCGATTTGATTGTTCATGGAAGATCCTTTCTTGTCTTGCCGAAACTATAAGACAACGGCAGTGTCCCGTCGCTGGTACGCAATAACAATACGGCGATTCCTGCAGGGATAAACGGATGGGAGAAGAACGGCGGCGCAGTTTCACGTCAAGGATTCGAGTCCTCAACTCCTGCCCAACGTAGCGCTTCTTGACGATTGGAGAAGGCCCGCATCTGTATGGCCTTGCCGCTGTGGAATGTGTAGACGTCCGCGAGGTAGACATCGTGCCACTCGTCGCTGCCTTTGGGTCGAACCCTTGCATGAACAAACACAACGATGCGGTCACCGGCCGTAATGAAACGCTCGGGATCACTGCTGCCCTCGGCCCAAGCGTCTCTGGACTGTGTTAGGTATTGTTTTACGTTTTCGCGACCATGGTAGGTGCCGCCACCAGGAAATTCCGGCGGTTCCGTCCACTCAATCTGCGGATCGAAGGGTGTCAAGGCGGCGTCAATATCGCCGCGATTGAACGCAGCATATGCAGCACGAAGGGCAACGATCATCTGCTCGAGCTGCGGAGCGCTGCTCATTTAGGCGTGCAGATCTTGCGGCGGCCTGTTTTCCACATTCCAGGAACGTGAAAGGCAATGCATCACAAATTTGCTGATGGTCGCATCCCTGCGCTTAGCGGCGGTTCGTATTCGTTCGCCTTCTTCTGCGGAGCAACGCAGGAGAATCTTTGTTTTGGCTTCGAGGGCAGGAACCAAGCGTTGCGAGGCATTGCTGTTCAAACCTGCCAGCCGATTGAGTTGCGAAAAAATGAGCTCCTCGAACCGGACCGCGCGAACGAGGATATGCAACATATAACCGCTGACCGAGCGGCGCTCACGGTGTGCGCGGGCGCGAATCATCTCCGCGTCCTGTTTCGAGCAGCTGATGAGAAGTGCCGTGCGATTCGCCACCCGACATGGATATCAAATGATATCCACAATTGCAATAATAACCGCATCCGAGTAAGGTGTCGTTGCGGGATGTTTCACAATGACAGCTGCATCGGGAGACGGGATAGTGCTTACGCAATTCGCGCACACGCTGCTGTTCGCTTGTCCCGACTGCCATTCCCCAATCGTGATCTGTCGCGTCACGTCCGAAAAGAACCAGGAAGAAATCGACGGTGAATCACTACCCATCTCGTGCGGCCAATGCGGCTGTTCCTCCGAAGCCACATGCATCACCGCGAAAAGGCACTACGTGGAAGACTGGGACGAGTAACGGGCTTGTCCTAAAGTGAGTATCTAGTCCAAGGCAGTTGCTGTCCTCATTAAATGCCAAGCGCCGAATCAGTTCACGTCAAAGGAAATTATTCTTTCGACGGACCGTTAAAAGGATCATAATTCCAGTTACCAGGTAATGTTATGAGAAATGCGACACTCGCGCTGTTTGTCGCCGGCCTTCTTGTGCCTCAGGTTTGCTGTTTCGCGCAAGGTTCAAAACCGCAGTCTCAGCCGGCGGCTAATCCCATGAGCAATGGTGATCCAAGCGCATACCTGAATCGGGATTGGGACAAAACTTACGCGCTGGAACGTACCGGAGATCGCCTCCTAGGTAACGTGACGGTGCCGAATAACGCGCTTATCTGGGACCCGATCGCGGTGACGGTGACTTGCAGCGGAGAAGCCCGCTACACGACGAAAACCGATTCTCGCGGCATTTTTGAAATTAGCCTAGCCCAAGCCCTTAATCCTTCAACCAGGGTAGGTACAGAGAAGTCACTGCTTACGCGATATGAGGGTTGCAAGGTCTCAGCGGTGTTGCCCGGTTTTGACTCTTCCGAACTCACCATTGCGGATCGCGGAGTGCTGGATCATCTAAACATCGGCACCATCACGCTGAAGCGCGAAGAAGGGTCAGCCGGCAGCGCGGTGAGCGTAACCACGGCATCTGCTCCCAAGAATGCCATGAGAGCGTTCGAGAAAGCGCGCGAAGAGTGGCTCGAGAATAAGCCCGACCGTGCTCAGCGCGAACTCCAGAAGGCCGTCGACATCTATCCTCAATTCGCCGAGGCGTGGTATCAGCTCGGGAAGATTCAAGCGAGTTCCAAGTCCGAAGCTGCCTTTAGTTCATTCTCGAAAGCCGTCGCCGCTGATCCCAAATTTGCGATGCCCTACGAGCAGATGGCCCCGCTGTCTGCTCAGGCCGCGAAGTGGACAGAGCTGGACGACGAAATGAACCGCGCTTTGGAACTGAATCCGCGTGGCACGCTGGACCTCTGGTATTACAAAGCTCTCGCCAACTACCATCTCAAAAAGCTGGATGTCGCCGAGGCCAGCGCCGCAAGATCCCTTTCCATGGACCCTCTTCATGTGCAACCCGACACCGAGCAACTTCTGGCGGTGATCCTAGTGGCAAAGCCCGATTTGGCCGGTGCCCTTCCGCATTTGCGCAACTGTCTGACTTATTTCCCGCCGGGTCCGAATTATGAGCTCGTGAAACGTCAGATCGCGCAAATCGAAAAAGTGATGTCAACGTCCGGCAATGAAAACGCCGTTGCCGGAGATTCCGATAGGCAGAGTTCAGATGAAACCTTGAACGCACTCAGCGCGCTCCCATCGCCCGGACATCGCACGTCCGATTCAGGACACCCGGGCACAATCAGTACTGGCGCGACACGCGCGCGAGGCGAGCGTTGGTTGCCACCCGACGTTGACGATGTTGCTGCGCCCGTCGAGCCGGGGACCGCCTGTAATCTGGACGAGGTGCTGCCAAGGGTCGGACATAGAATTCAGAAATTCGTGGATGACGTCGAGCAATATACGTCGACACAGTCGATATCTCAGGAGACGCTCAATAAAGTGGGAGACGTGACCAGCGAGGGTCATTGGACCTATGACTACATCGTGTCTATCAAAGAGAGCCGGCCGGGGGTCCTGAACGTGAAGGAATATTTGAACAGCGATCCGACTCCGGCCGATTCGCCTGGGGGAGTCATTACCAAGGGATTGCCCGCGCTGTTGCTCATGTTCCATCCATACGACAGCGGCGCTTTTTACATGAAATGCGAGGGAATGGTCACGGTGAATGGCCATCGCCTGTGGCAGATCTATTTTCGGCAGAGGCCGGATAAACCGAACACAACACTGTCTTATTCATTCGGGCCCAACCACCCGTCGTATCTGGTTGCGTTGAAAGGCCGCGCGTGGTTCACCGCGGATAGCTATCAAATCGTGAGACTGCAGACAGACTTGATCAACCCGGTTCCCGAGATACGGCTGACCGCCGATCACACAGTTGTCGACTATGGCCCAGTACATTTCAGCCGCAAGGACGAGGAAATGTGGGTTCCCCATACCGCAGAACACTATCTCGATTTGAAGGGGATTCGCGTCCATCAAAGAATGCGCTTTGGGAATTACCTGCTATTCGCCGTCGACGAGAAAGAAAAAATCGCCACACCGAAGACCGAGCCGTAGATCCGTTGCGTTTTCCGGCGTTTGGCGTCCGGTAACAGGTCCATGGGTATGTTGAGGGGGAATGAAGCATAACCCCTTCACCAAAGTAGTTTGAGCGCGAATTGCACCTGCCGTGCAGTTGTCGCTGTGCTCGTGATCGCTGCCGCCGTACCTGACACTCCTGTCGGGTTTGTCGCCGTCGGCGGGGTGAAGACAATCAGGTTCGGCGTATTGAAATTCGCGCGATTCAATAGATTGAAAATTTCCAAGCGGAATTGCAGCTTCATTCTCTCGGTGAGGGTCGTGTCCTTGAGCACGGAAAAGTCCCAAGTGCCAAGGCCTGGGCCAATAATCGTGTCGCGGCCGGCGTTGCCATAGAAGCCGCTGGCTGAAGGTGGCGCGATGAACGCGGCCGGGTTAAACCACTCGTTCGGCTTCCCCAATACCATCGGGCCGCGGAACGCGGGATTCACAAATGGCCGCACGGGATTGCGAGTGTCCCCGTTATTCGAGGGGTTGTAGCTCAGTTGCGGGGTCAGTGGAAAGCCTGATTGTAGAGTAACGATGCTGGCGAGCGACCATCCACTCACCAGATGCCCCTTCCAACCTTCCAGATCGTTCGCATACATTTGCCCATGCCCAAACGGCAATTCGTAAAGAGCGTTAAGCACCGCGAGATTCTTCACGTTAAACGTTCCCAGTCCCTTGTCGGCGCGCAGGTCGTACGGATTGGAAACAAGTCCGGGTGCATTCCCGGCTGTCGTTTGGTTTAACGAATCTCCGTCGTCCAACACTTTCGAAAACGTGTACACTCCCCGAAACGAGAACCCATGGCTGAACCGCCGGGTCACATCCACCTGCAGCGCGTTGTAAGAACTCGTGCCCTCTGAAAACCATGTCCACGCGTTGGCAAGGGCAGGATTCGCTTTCGGCGTTCCGGTGGGAATGTAGAACGTGCCTGCGGGCACAGGGGTGCCCGCCAGCGGTGAGCCAATCGGGAAGCCGACAGTTGGGGAATTTGTCGGGGTTGTCGGCAGGTTGGGATTCCAGGTCGGGTAGACTGCCGGGCAAGGCGACGCAGGACAAATGACTGGCACTGGTTCGTTCGCATCGACGCCGATCAGTTCATGATAACCGTGAGAGCCAACGTAGCCGACCGTCACTACCGTGTTGGGCGAAAGTTCGCGCTCCACCCGCAATGACCAGGAAATTAGCGTGGGTGTCTGCATATTCGGCTGCACCCCGCCAGGCACGAGTTTTGCGGCGGTCGGCACGGGCGCGGTGGGGTCAATGGGAAATTTCGAAACCGGAAACGAAGCGATACTGTAGGTCGGATTGAATGGCGCGTTCTGATCGGCGCGGTAGCCCAGTGCGTCCTGTAGGTCGTTATATATTCCGAACGCGCCGCGAATTACCGTCTTTGGGTCGACGGGATTCCAAGCCAGCGCAATGCGTGGTTCAGGCAGGAACGTGGCGTTGTTCGTAGTTAAAAAGCTGTCGCCGATGTGAGGCTCAGCGGAAATGACACCATCCGTGAACGTATAGTTTGCCGCTTGCCCATGTGCCTCGTTCCAACCGGTGGACCACTCCCCGCGGAATCCCAGCGAGAGCGTCAAACTTGGTTTGAATCGAATCACGTCTTCCGCGTAGAACGCTCCAAACAGCGACCGCCAGTTCATTTCTGTCGGTGCGGGGTCATACAAAAAGGAGCTAGTTACTCCGGTCGTGATGAATTGCGCCAGACTGGGAAACGTCGCTTGGCCATATTGGCTTAGCGCAAGTTTTTCGTTGGATTGAAATTGCTGGAACCACAATCCGAGACTCAACTCGTGACGGCCCCGAGTCACCGTCACTCGATCCTCATAGGTGAAAATATTCCTTTTGATTGGGAGATCGCTGCCGTTATTGCTTCCCGCAAGCCCGATTTGCGCTTGGGGATTGGAAGCCGCGCTGCCACCCACTACCACGGCGCCAACCGGAAGCCCTTCCAGAAAGCCAGGGACACTGGCCGCGGGTGTTCCCGGTGTGGGCTCGCCCGCGAAGTAATATCCTGCGCGGGAAAAGCCGAATCGCGCAGTGTTCAAAATTGATGGGGAGAAAATATGCGTCTCTTCGAGGCTCAACACCTGCTCTCGAAGATTCAAAATATCCGTGCTGTAGGGGTTCGCCGAAGTCGCCGTAACATCGGCACCGTCATCGATGGTATAGATCGCCGCCAAAGAATCAGTCGTGCTAAAAGTCTGATCCAGGCGTATGGTGCCAAAATCCTCTCGAATTGTCTGCAATGGGCTGCTGAACACCTGAGAAATACCAAATGTCTGGCCCGTGACGTCGAGTTCTGGCGTGCCCGCGGCCGGAGTGGGCCACAAATTCAGCAAGGGTTGGACACTCGGTGCCGCAGCCGCACGCGCGGCCAGCCCGGGAACGAAAGCAACAGACGTCTGGTTTAAGTCCTGGCGAAACCCTTCATAATTGGCGAAGACAAAGGTCTTGTTTTTCACGATCGCGCCGCCGGAAGACGCTCCGAACTGGTTTCGCACGAACGGCGGCGCCGAGCCCTGGTCAAAATAATTGGCCGCGTCAAGCGCATTGTTTCGCACAAATTCGTACAGCGCGCCGTGCCATGCGTTGCTTCCGGATTGCGTCACGATAACTACCTGGCCTCCGGGATGCTTCCCGAATTCCGCTCCATACGAATCGCGCTGCACGTCGAATTCGCGTACTCCGTCCACTCCCAGCAACATCCCGCTCGCGCCGCCTGGGGTCATGTTGTTCTCTGCCGCGCCCGTATATTCCACTCCGTTTAGAAGAAACAAATTTTGCTGCGGCCGGTTCCCGGAAACCGCGAAATTGTTCCCGGTCGAAGAATTCGAAATTCCTGTACCACCCGTTTTCTGGGACGAGAAATTCACAATGCCCGGATTCAGGGGCAGCAACAAATCGTAACTGCGGCCATTCAGTGGAAGCTGCTTGATCTGTTCTGCACTGACCAGTCCAGAGATATCGCTGGTTGAGGTATTTACGATGGGTGCATCCTCTGAGACGTTGACCGCTTCTTTCACCGAACTCAGCTCCAGCCGGAGGTCGACGGTCGCCTCCTGACCGATATTTAGCTGAATGCCGTTCCGCATGGAGTCTTGGAAGCCGGATTTGGACACCTTTACCTCATAAAGACCTAAGGGCAACGCCAGTATCAAATAACGCCCATCGCTGTCACTCGTCGTCGTGCGCGACACGTCAGTATCCACGTTTCTTGCCGTCACGTTCGCGGATGGTGCACTCGCGCCTGAGGGATCGGTCACCACCCCTGAGATGCTGGCCGATATTTGCGCTTGGGCCGGCTGTTGCCATGTCAACAGAAAAAAGAGCGCGGCCACGAACCAGCCATGCCGTCTAAAATGTGGTTGAAGTGCCAGTTGAGGTGGATTGGCGGAATTGGGGACAGCACCAGACTTCACGAGCGAACTCATAATTGTGACTCCTTTATTTGCAAGTATCTGCAGGCTGATTGGATGCTCGAATTCCGGACAATGACCCCAAAACATAACAATTCAATATGGTTCGTAACGTTATGTCAAACCGAATTAATTCGGATAGATTCTCTATGAATTTACCCGGATTGAAGCCTAAGGAATCGAATTTCGGTTCCTAGCGTGGGGGTACTTTCGCGGTGCTCGTCTAACACCCCGTGGCTGCGTTGACATGAAAAATGGCTGAGCCTATAGTCGGGGAGTCCCATCCGCTCGGAGTGACCGGCCTGGCGGAGTGCAACGTCAGGGGTTGCGAATGGGGGCAAGGGAGGGGAGTACGCCTGGGCCTGCCTATGAGAAGTGGCACCACCATCGCATGAGGTGGTTTGCTTCGCTTACGTTCGTGCTAGTGGGGACGACGGCAGCGTGGGCACAGCAAACCGGAGGGACGCCTGCAAGCGGCCAGCCGAGCGGAACAGCGCCGACGAGCCAGAACCCAGCTTCACCGCAAGCCGGTCAACCTGCTGCATCGCCCACAGCAGCGTCTACCGCACAACCTGCCGCATCACCTGATGCTCAACAACCAAAAGCAGCGGAACCGAAGGCGGAACTTAGCAGCAAGGATACGAGCACAACGTTCAAGCTGCGGGTGAACCTCGTCCAGGTGAAAGTGATTGTGCGCGACAGCAAGGGAGAACTGGTACGCGATCTAAAGCGCGAGGATTTTCAGGTTTTCGACCAGGGAAAGCTGCAAGCGATCAGCACGTTTGACGTGGAAACTGCGGAGACACGCAAGAAACGTATGGAGGAAGCGGCAAAGACGCAGCAGGGCGCAGAGGAACAAACGGAGGGAGATAAAGTGGCGCTGCCGGAGCGATTTGTGGCGCTGGTGTTCGACGATATTCATTTGCAGATGCAGGATGCGATGTTTGTGAGAAACAGCGCGAGAAAGTTGATTGAGGGCATGACGCCGTCGGACCGCATCGGGATTTTTTGCACGTCCGAGCAATTGAAACTGGAATACACGAGCGACAAAGCGGCGCTGATAAAGACGCTGGACCAGGTGTTGCCGCGGCCAAAGATGGGAAAGATCAATTCCACGACGAATTGCCCAGACGTGACGCATTACATGGCCGATCAAGCCATCAATAAGAGCGATCCGACGGTCCTGCCGGTGGTTGCGTCGGAGACGCTGCAATGCATGTTCCAGGGAAACCCGCAGATGGTGCAGCAGGCGCAGGCGATCGCGCAATCGGCGCTGCAAGAGGCATTGGTTGCCGGCGATGAGGACAACGAGTATACCTACCGAGCGCTGGAGGACGTGATACGGCGATTGGGCGGGATGCCGGGAGAACGGGTGATGGTGCTGGCGTCGCCGGGATTCTTGCTAAGCATGCAGTTTCTGGACGAAATGGGGATTATCGACCGGGCCAACCACGCCAGCATCGTGATCAATACCGTGGATGCGCGAGGATTGTACACGCCGGACATTCTCGGCGACATTTCACAAACCATCACGGACACGCCGCAGACGGCGAGCATGAAGGCGCAGTTCCGGACGCAGGAACAATTCAACGATGCGTTCGTTCTGGGGGATTTTGCGAACGGCACCGGCGGCACGTTTTTTCAAAATTCGAATGATTTGGCAACCGGGCTAAGCCGGGCAGGCGCTGCGCCGGAAGTCTCCTACGTGCTGGGATTTTCTCCGCAGAACCAGAAGATGGATGGCAAATACCACACGATCAAGGTGGCGTTGACAGACAAGCGGAAGTACAACATCCAGGCGAGGCGGGGATATTACGCGCCGAGAAAAGTGAATGACCCGACCGAGCAGGCGAAGGCGGAGATCCAGGAAGCAGTTTTTTCGCAGGACGAGATTCAGGAATTGCCCTTGGATTTTCAGACGCAATACTTCAAGACGGGCGACGCCGGGGCGCACTTGAGCGTGGTTTCCAGAATCGACGTGAAGGGGATCCACTTTCGCAAGGCGGACGGGCGAAATTTCGACGATCTGACGGTTGCGACTGTGATCTTCGACGAGAACGGGAATTTTGTGACGGGCGGTGAGAAAATTCTGGAAATGCGGCTGCTGGACAAAACGTTCGACAGGTTGGCGCATACGGGACTGGTGATGAAGTCGAGCTTTGAAGTGAAACCAGGAAAATACATGGTTAGGCAAGTGGTTCGGGATTCGGAAGGGGCGCAGATGGCGGCCAAGAATGGCGCGGTGGTCATACCGTATTGAGAGTTGGATGGGGGACGAGATGAGAAGAGCGAATATGCACGGTTTCTCTGGAAAATGCACGGCAGCGGTGGCGCTGTCGGCTATGTTGCTGGCAGCGCAGGGAGCGCGGGCCCAGGTGCAGTCCACGCCGCCAGCGCAGGACGCGGGGAAACCGGCGGCAGGAAGGGCGCCGCAAGCGGTGCCGACGAACGAAGTGATCCGCACGGAGTCGAAGATCGTGCTGGTCGATACGGTGGTGACGGACAAGAAGGGGCACTACGTCACGGACCTGACGCAAGGAGACTTCAAGGTTTTCGAGGACAACAAAGAGCAGGCGGTCACGAGCTTTTCGTCTGAGTCCGATTCGGCGCGGCAGACGGCGGGGCAGAAGCACTACATGATCCTTTTCTTTGACACGACCACCATGGAGACGGGCGATCAGGCCCAGGCTCGAAATACAGCCGCTAAGTTCGTCGAGAACAATGCCGGGCCGGATCAATTGATGGCGATCGTGAATTTTACCGGCAGCCTGGTAATCCAGCAGAACTTCACGTCGAATACAAAACTATTACAGGCGGCGGTTAGTGGAACAAAATCACCGAACATTGACTCCACAGGGCAGTCTTCTCCGCCAATGCAGGTGGCCATGAACGGCCAACCGACGTTGAGCAATGCGGAAGCGGATTTCGGGGTGCGCACGATGCTGCTGGCCATCCGCAGCCTGGCCAAGAATCTGCGCGGAGTGCCTGGACGAAAGATGCTGATCCTGTTTACGGCAGGGTTTCCGCTGAACACAGAGAATATGACCGAGCTGACGGCAACGATTGACGCCTGCAACAAGGCGAACGTGGCGATTTATCCGCTCGATGTACGGGGACTGACTCCACCCAGCGTCAAGCTCATGACGCCGGCTCAAAAGGGAAACAGGAGTGCAGCAAGAACCGGCGTGCCACAACTGGTGCTGGCCAGCTACAACTTGGAATTAATGCCGGACCCGCAACATGCAGGCGGAGGTGGCACTGGTGGTGGCACAGGCGGTGGCGGAGGTCATGGTGGCGGGGGCACAGGTGCGGGCGGGACGGGAGGTACAGGCGGCGGTACGGGTGGCGGAGGCGGAAAAGGCGGCACGGGAACAGGCACTGGTGGAGGTGGGAAGGGCGGCACGGGAACGGGTACCGCGGGAGGCGGAAGGGCTGGTGGTACCTCGGGGACCGTGGGTTCGCCGTATTCGAGTTACTACAACAATCCTATGAATCAGCCACAAGTATTGTTGCCAAAGATTCCGAACATGGCGTCGACCAATCAACAAGTGATGCAGATGCTGGCGGAAGGCACAGGTGGATTCGCGATTTACAACACCAACGACCTATTGGGAGGGTTGCAGCGCATCGCGGCGGAGATGAACCAATTCTATGTGCTGGGTTACGTGCCGCGCGACACGGAAGAGGGAAGTTGCCACACGTTAAGAGTGAAGTTGAACAAGGGCGGCATGGAAGTGCGCTCGCGCTCCGGATATTGCAATGTGCGGGCAACGAACCCGTTGGACGGGAAGCCGGTGGAGAAACAGATGGAGGCGCAGGCCAGCGGCGCAACGGCGGGAACGATCCACGCGAGCATGGAAGCGCCCTACTTTTACGCAGCCCCGAACGTGGCACGCGTGAACCTGACCATGGAAATCCCCGGAGACGCGCTGGTGTTTAATAAGGACAAAGGAAAATATCACGCGAACGTGAATATTCTCGGGATTGCGTATAAGCCCGATGGAAGCGTCGGAGCGCGGTTCAGCGACACCTTGAGCATGGATATGGAAAAGGATGAGTGGAAAGAGTTCACCAAGGCGCCGTACCGCTATCAGAACCAGTTCGACGCCGCGCCGGGGACTTACAAGCTGGCGGTGGTGCTGAGTTCGGGCGGAGAAGGATTTGCCAAGATGGAGAAGCCGTTGGAGATCGACGCGTACGACGGAAACAAGTTCACATTGGGCGGTGTGGTGCTGTCGTCGAGCTTGCAGCGCGTGGATGAAATCCCAACGGAAGTGGATGCGACGTTGCTTGAAGATCGCAAGCCGTTGATCGTGAAGGGTATGCAAATTACGCCGGCGGCGAGCTACCAATTCAAGAAGACGGATGCCATCACCCTGTACTCCGAATTGTACGAGCCGTTGTTGAAGACGGACCCGACGACACGGGTTGCGGCGGGTTACCGGATTTATGACAGTGCGAATAAAGATGTGCTGTTCACGGGAGCAATTCCGCTGGACGCTTTCGTGGAGAAAGGGAATCCAGTGGTGCCTTTTGCGCTGAAGGTGGATGCCAGCAAATTGCCCGCGGGGTCGTACCGCCTGGTGCTGCTGGCGGTGGATGGAAGAAATAATCAGGCACCGCAAAGGCCGGTGGAATTTAGCGTGAGCAATTGAGAAGCGCGGGCCTCGGATGGCTGATTTAGGG
The DNA here is from genome assembly GCA_963709705.1 of Candidatus Acidiferrales bacterium. Lineage (GTDB taxonomy): Bacteria > Acidobacteriota > Terriglobia > Acidiferrales > UBA7541 > Acidiferrum. The sequence continues at coordinate 417,796 of CAVPXU010000005.1, read as the reverse complement.
CGCGAAGTGCTTGCTAAATAGGCGCGAAAACCCAGCTATGCATAGGTAACACCTGCCCTCAGGGGCAGCAACTTTCTGGGGGCGACAGGGTTAGTCTGAGGGATATGCGCGGATGCCTTGTCCTTACGTGTGTCGAGCGTACCAGACGCGTCCCAAAGGCCGCTGCGCGGTGGATTTCGTACAGGCCGCAGTCGCTGCTGGCAATTCTGCTGACCTTATCCTGCCTGTTTACGCTGGTTCTGGACGCGCCGGCGCTGGCTGCCGCTACCACAAAGAACAACAAGAAAAAGAATCAGGACCCCGTGCTGAAGGGTCTGCCCGTGACGGAGCTCAGTACGGGTGAGGCGATCCAGCACGCGCTGAATCGCTTGGCCTACGGGCCGCGGCCGGGAGATGTGGAACGGGTGAAGCAGATGGGCCTGGCGAAATGGATTGACCTGCAGCTCAACCCGAAAGAGATCGACGACAAGGCCGTGGAAGCGCGCCTGAACATTTATCCCACGCTGACGATGACGTCGGCGCAGTTGATGGCAGAATATCCGAACCCGAAGCAGGCAGCGAAGCAAGCGGAGCAGGCGAAACAGCCACCGACGCAAGAGCAAATGGCGCAGAAACAGGCGGACGGCGCCATTACGGCGATGGCGCGGGACATGAACGCGGGCAGCGGGGGAGGAAATGAAGCGGCAGAAAACAGTGGAATGATGGCGAACGCCGGGCCCGACGCGGATACGCCGTCACCGATGAAATTGAATCCGGCTACACGGGGAGCCGGTGGGAAAAAAGATGTCTTGGGCGTAGACCCGAACGCCGTGCCTCGAGCGATTTCCGACGACAGCAAACGGCCGCAACGCGTGGTGGAAGAACTGGCCATGGCCAAGATGACGCGAGCGATTTACAGCGACCGGCAACTGCAGCAGGTGATGGATGATTTCTGGCTGAATCACTTCAACGTGTTTGCGGGCAAGGGCGAAGTGAAATGGTACCTTACGTCCTACGAGCGGGACGTGATCCAGCCAAATGCGTTGGGAAAGTTCAAGGATTTGCTGACGGCGACGGCGCAGAGTCCGGCGATGCTGTTTTATCTGGATAATTTTTTGAGCGCCGATCCCAAGGCCGCGCAGCGCCTGGCGATGGAACGCGCGATGCGGCAACAACGGCGTGGTTATCCTACACGGCCGCAGCAGGCGCAAAAAAGACAGCAGCGAGGCTTGAACGAAAATTACGGGCGTGAATTAATGGAATTGCACACGCTGGGCGTGGATGGCGGTTACACGCAGAAAGATGTGACGGAAGTAGCGCGTTGCTTTACCGGCTGGACGATTGAAAAGCCGAGGGAAGTAGCGCAATTCAAGTTTGATGAGAAAGTGCACGATCCGGACCCGAAAGTGGTGCTGGGAAAGAAGATTCATGCGGGCGGGATGAAGGACGGCGAAGAAGTGATCGACCTGCTGTCGAAAAATCCAAACACCGCGAAATTTATTTCCACCAAGCTGGCCAGGAGATTCGTTTCCGACACGCCTCCGCCGGAGCTTGTGGATCGGATGGCGAAGAGTTTTCAGAAGTCCGGCGGAGATATCCGGGAAGTGATGCGGACGATGATTTATTCGCCGGAATTCTGGTCGCGCGACACGTACCGTGCGAAGGTGAAGACGCCATACGAATTGGTAGTGTCTTCGGTGCGAGCGCTGGGCACGGACGTGGATACACCGATGCCGTTGGTGCAGTGGGTAGGACGAATAGGAGAGCCTTTGTACCAGTGCCAGCCACCGACTGGGTATTCGGATAAGGCGGAAACGTGGGTGAATTCGGGAGCGCTGCTGAACCGGCTGAATTTTTCGCTTGCGCTTGCAGGAAACAAAGTGCGTGGATCACGAAGCGATGTCGCGGCGCTGCTGGGAAGCGACAGCGAGGGGGATGCCAAAGTTACTTTGGACCGGGCAGTCCAGGTGCTTTTAGGGGAAGCAGCGCCGGGAACGGTGGATACGCTGCAGCGGCAATTGGAGAATCCGCAAGTGGTGCAAGCGAAGCTGGATGATCCGGTGAAGCAAGTGGATTTGGGAGTGGTGACGGGGTTGGTGCTGGGCGCGCCGGAATTTCAGAGACGCTGAAGAGATTGAAAGCTGAAATGGAACGGTGGAAATTAGAAGAGCGAAATTAGAGAAGATCGTTGATTGAAGCGAGGAACCATGAGTGACGAATGCTGCGAGGGAGCCAGGCGGGCGAAATTTACGCGGCGGTATTTCCTGAAGCTGGGCGGGATTGGGCTGGTGGGTTTGAGCACCATGCCTGCGTTTTTGCAGCGCGCGATTGCGTCGACGGCCGGAGCAGGGAAGAAGCGGCTTGTCGTGTTGTTTCAGCGCGGAGCGGCGGATGGATTGAACATTGTGGTGCCGTTCGCGGAACCAAATTATTACCGGATGCGCCCGACGATCGCGATTCCCGCGCCAAAGCGTGGCGGCGCGGATACGGTGTTGGACCTGGATGGTTTTTTTGGATTGCACCCGGGATTGGCGGCCTTAACGCCGCTGTTTCAGAAGAACCAGTTGGCGATTGTGCATGCGGCGGGCTCGCCCGATCCGACGCGGTCGCACTTCGATGCGCAGGATTATATGGAGTCCGGGACTCCGGGCGTCAAAGCTACAGAAGACGGATGGCTGGATCGCGCAATTGGAACGGTGCCGGAAGAAAATGCGTCGCCATTTCGCGCGGTGGCCATCGGGCCGAATTTGCCGCGGATGCTGCAGGGAAGTACGGGAGCGATTGCGATTCCGGATTTGCGGCAATTCAAGGTGCAACCACAATCGGCAGCGATGGCCAACGTCGCGGAGGGCGGGTTCGAAGCCATGTACTCGCAGTCGGTGGATCACGTGCTGCACGGCACCGGCGCGGAAACGTTTGAAGCTATCGATATGCTGCGAAAGATCGACACCACGAAATATCCGCCGGACAATGGAGCGGATTATCCGAAAACCGCGGTGGGCCAGCGCTTACAGCAGATCGGCGTGATGATCAAAGCGAATATCGGCGTGGAAGTGTTGTTCCTGGATTGCGGCGGCTGGGACAATCACGTGAACGAAGGCGGCACGCAAGGACAGCTGGCGAATTTGCTGAAGGATCTGGGGCAATCGCTGGCGGCGTTTCATCAAGACATGGGCGACCGGATGGGGGAAATTGTGGTGGTCACCATGAGTGAATTCGGACGCACCGCGAAAGAGAATGGAAACCGTGGAACTGATCACGGGCATGCGAACTGCATGTTTGTGATGGGCGGCGATGTGCAGGGTGGGCGAGTGTATGGGAAATGGCCTGGTTTGAACGACCATCAATTAAACGAGGGGCGCGATCTGGCGCTAACGACGGACTTTCGCTCTGTGGTGGGAGAAATTTTGACGAAGCACCTGGGTGTGAAGGATTTGGCGCCCGTATTTCCGGGGTTTGAGAATAATCCCAGGAAGTTTGTGGGATTGGTGCGGGCGTAAGAAGACCTCGACGCATGCACACGCTCTCGCACTTTGTTAATTTGCTTCTACGACCGTAAAGGCGGCGGCCAGCCGCCGCACTCCGAATTACAATTCGCGAATCCAGATGTTGCGGTAACGCACGGGATTGCCGTGATCCTGGAGAGCCAGCGGGGCTTTATCTGGGCCAGGCACGTAGGTGGGGATATCCCCGATGGCGGTCCGGCCCTTGATTTCCACGTTGTCTTGCACCAGAACACCATTCTGGAAGACGGTAACGCGCGCCGTCTTAAGTAATTTGCCCGAAGCGTTGAAGTGCGGAGCGTGGAAGACGATGTCGTAAGACTGCCATTGTCCTGGCGGACGCGAAGCGTTCACGAGCGGCGGATACTGGCCATAGACGGCGGCGGCCTGGCCGTCGGCATAAGTTTTGTTCTGGTAAGAATCGAGTACCTGAATTTCGTAAAGTCCCATCAGGAACACGCCACTATTGCCGCGCTCCTGGCTTTCCCCTTTTGGCGGAACGGGCTCATAAAACTCCACGTGCAGTTGGCAATCGCCGAATGGCTTTTTCGTGTGGATGTAGCCGGTCTTAGCTACAACCTCAGCGTAGCCGTTCTCCACTTTCCACTTCGCTGGACCATTGTCTTCAGCGAGCCACTGCGAAAGATCTCTGCCGTCGAACAGGATGATGGCGTCGGATGGAGCTTTGCCTGGAGAATCCGGAGTGCTGGAGGTTCCGGGAGTGATAACCGTGGGCACGGGACGATCGAGATCATGGATTTTCCATGTGGTGCCAGTCTGCGCATGAGCGCTGTTTGCGCAAATCATCAGAAACAAGCTGCTTGTGACAACGAAGAAGATTCTTTTCATAATGCGCATTCTAGCACTTTGGTGAACTCCAAAAAAAGCAGGCGCCTTGAATACGGGCGCCTGCGGGAAGGAATAGTGGTGCGTTATGTTCGTCGTTATTCCGCTTGGGCGCCTCTGATGCGCATGCCATAGAAGGAGCGGTAGACGAAAATAAACGAGATGACGAAGAAGACGGCAGCGAGGAGGTGCGAAAGGCCGCCACCGGTGTCAGAAGTGAGTTTCACAGCGAGCTCCACGGCGAGCAGGCCGAAGAGGGTGGTGAACTTGATGACCGGGTTGAGCGCGACGGAGGAAGTGTCCTTGAAAGGGTCGCCGACGGTGTCGCCAATGACAGTGGCGTCGTGCAGTGGAGTGCCCTTTTGCTTGAGTTCGACTTCGACAATTTTCTTAGCGTTGTCCCATGCACCGCCGGCATTAGCCATGAAAATGGCCTGATAGAGGCCGAAAATGGCGATGGAGAAGAGATAGCCGATGAAGAAGAAGGGCTCGACGAAGGCGAAGGCAAGCGTAGCGAAGAACACGGCGATGAAAATGTTCAGCATGCCTTTCTGCGCATACTTCGTGCAGATGGCGACCACTTTCTTGGAGTCCGAAACGCTGGCCTTCTCACTGCCTTCCAGCTTGATGTGCGCCTTGATGAATTCGACAGCACGATAGGCACCGGTGGTGACTGCCTGCGTGGAAGCGCCGGTGAACCAATAAATCATGGCGCCGCCGGTGATCAGGCCGAGCACGAATGGTGCGTGAAGAAGTGAAAGGTTGTTGACACCGGAAGTGAGGCCGTTCGTGAGCGCCATGATGATGGAAAAGATCATGGTGGTCGCGCCGACGACGGCGGTGCCGATCAGCACAGGTTTTGCGGTGGCTTTGAAAGTGTTGCCGGCGCCGTCGTTGGCCTCGAGGAGATGCTTGGCGCGTTCGAAGTCCACATCGATGTTGTAGTCCTTTTTCAGCTCCTGGGCGATGTTGGGGATCTGCTCGATCAGCGAGAGTTCGTAAACCGATTGCGCGTTATCCGTTACGGGGCCGTAAGAATCGACAGCGATCGTGACGGGACCCATGCCGAGGAAGCCAAAGGCGACAAGACCGAAGGCAAACACGGGAGCGGCGACCATAAGCTCGCTCAAGCCGAGGCGGCTCATCATATATCCGGCGGACATGAGACCAACCATCGCGAGACCCAGGTAATAAGCCGAGAAGTTCCCGGCAACGAAACCAGAGAGGATGCCGAGAGACGCGCCACCTTCCTGAGCGGAAGCGACGACTTCCTTGACGTGCCGCGATTCGGTGGAAGTGAAGACCTTGACTAATTCCGGAATCACTGCGCCCGCAAGAGTGCCGCAGGAAATGATCGTGGCAAGCTTCCACCATTGCGTGCTGTCACCGCCGAGAATGGGGATGATCAAGACGGAAACGACATAGGTGAGCGCGATGGAAACCAGCGAAGTGATCCAGACCAGCCAGGTGAGCGGGGTCTCAAAGTTCATCTCCTTAGCTGTGCCGAAGCGAGCTTTTTGGATGATGCTGTTAATGAAATAGGCGATGGCGCTGGCGACGAGCATAATAATGCGCATCACGAAAATCCAGACGAGCAGTTGAACCTGGATGGTGGGGCTCTTAACGGCCAAAAGAATAAATGTGATGAGCGCGACGCCCGTAACGCCGTAGGTTTCGAAGCCATCCGCGGTGGGACCAACGGAGTCTCCCGCATTGTCACCCGTGCAGTCGGCGATAACGCCGGGGTTGCGCGCATCGTCTTCCTTAATCTTGAAGACGATCTTCATCAGGTCGGAGCCGATGTCGGCAATTTTGGTGAAAATGCCACCGGCGATACGGAGTGCGGCCGCGCCAAGAGATTCGCCGATAGCAAAGCCGATAAAGCAGGCTCCTGCGTAGTCACCTGGGATGAACAGGAGAATGATGAGCATCATCAGGAGCTCAACGCTAATAAGCATCATGCCGACGCTCATACCCGCTTCCAAGGGAATCTTGTTGATGGGAAACGGAATGCCGCGCAGGCCGGCGAAGGCGGTACGGGAATTGGCGAAGGTGTTCACGCGAATTCCGAACCATGCCACGCTAAAGCTGCCGCCCATGCCGATCAAGCTAAAGATCAAGATAACGGGGAGAGTGACAAAAACAGGCTTGCCAGGAACCGGGGAGAGCACGCCGAAATAGAGAACGATGACGATGGCGATGAAAACCCATAGGAGAAGAAGAAACTTGCCCTGTGTGACGAGATAGGTCTTGCAGGTCTCATAGATAAGCTCGGAAATCTCTCGCATGGAACGATGCACGGGCATGTTCTTGAGGCGGTTGAAAATGGTCATCCCGAACAGCAGGCCCAGAATACAGATGCCGATACCAAACAGAAGGAGCTTATGTCCATCAATGCCGAGAAAGGAGACCGATGAGAGATCCGGCAGCTTAAGGTTTGCTTCGCCTCCCACTTCCGGAGCGGAACCGGCAAACAGAGCTACCGCGGAGAAAAGCGTGAGCGCAAGACCTACAGAAAGGCGGGAAGACAGGCTTCTGACTTTCCGCCAGGCAGGGACAATCGAGATGAGCATGGAAAATCCTCCAGAACCTTGACCAATCAATTTGTGGGGCAGAGCGTCCGAGCGGATTGCCCGTTGAGGCCCCGAACTGCATTTCGAGCACACACGAATGGCTCAACGGGGAGCGGAGTCCATTGAACCTGCAACATCGTTATCCACAAACAACCGGGAGCGTCTCGCTTGCAAGGGCAAGAGTCCCACAGTTCTGAACGGGACAGGAATCCATCGCATTGCCCGCGATTTTCCTCTGACCCCTAGGAGGGGGCAAGTCTACCCCGACAATACCCTGTGTCGCAGGGGGAGCGAACGGATAACGTTGATTTATAGCATTTCGCCGATGGCGGGGTCAAACCATTTGGGCTGAAAAAGTGGAAAAAGCGACTGTTTCAGAATGAAACGGGAAACTTGAATGAAATGGCAGCTATGGTTGCGTCGAGTGGGCGATTGACTCGGCAGGAGTAGAGGTAGCGCCAACTTTGGGTGCTACGAAGGTGTCGAGCGTGAGATGAACATCGCCGTCGACAAAGGCAGTGAATGTGGAATCCTTGGGAACCTCGGTGTCTTTTCCAGCGTAGAGCGGGACAACGGATTCTGAAGAATTGTTGGAAGAACCTTGGAATTGCTGGTAACAGCGTACTGGGGCGATTTCGCCGTTGGCCAGACGGATGGTGGTGATGTTGAAGGCAAGCTTGCCTCCGTGGCCGAAATGCCTTTTAGGTTCGGCGTCGACGATAACACCGGTGACATTGGTGCCTTTCCTGATGATCGGGACGCCCTGAATCAAAATGTCATCTAGGGTTTCGAACTCGACGGGATCGTTGACGTGGGCCGTTTTAGAGGAAATGGATTTCATCAACTTCAGGTGAATGGTCGTGTCGTTCAAGAGAATAAACGGCGCGGCGGTGGGGTTAGCGGCGGTAGCGGGCGCTTCGCGAGGAGCTTCGTCGTAGTACATGCGTTCCCGTGCGGGCGGCCCGGAGGGCGCCTGCGTGGCGGGGCCGACCTGGTCCGTGAGCACGATGACCTTGCCCAATGGAACAAAACCGGTTTCACCTTTGGCGGTGCGAACGGCGAAGAAAGCGTCAAAGCGGCCGGTGATGGTGACGACTGCGCCACAGTCCAGAGTGGAGCGGATTTCCATGGTTGTTAAGGAGCTGTAGAGATAGACGTAATCGGCCCGGTCATTACGAGGGCAGTCGATACGGCCTGTATTTTGAGCACAGGCGGACAGAGGAAGGAGAAGGCAAACGGCCAACACGAAGCGTTTCATAGACCACCCGATGGAGTAGTTGCAACTACACTTCTTATCCAAACGCAAATTGGCGCAGGTGACAAGAATCCATAGATTGGTACTGTATATAAAAAGATACGCTGCGCGGGAAGTAGTCCATCGTCCTGATGGAGCGAAGGTCGCGGTTAACCGTTCATTTTTCGGCTCAGGCCCGCCAAAACGCGAAGCTGGCCGAGGAAGAGCATATCGAGGTCCACAGGTTCGTTGTTGCGCACCAGATGAGCGTCCCTTCCGGACTGTGTCACATAACCCTCGATGCAGAGAATCACCTTCGGCTCATGTTCCTGGCGGGCGGTATTCTCGACCATGATTAAACGCCGTGGGGAATCGAAGTGCACCATCATCTGATAGGGCCTACCGGCGCATCGGACGCGCAGATCGCCGAGGACAGTTTCTTTACACGTTAAAGTCTCTTCCTGTGTGATCGCGTTCCACTCAACGCACTTTGTGACCACGGTGTCCTTGACTCGCTTCCAGACCACCGGGGGAAGCGCAACGGCGGCGTCCCGATTCAACCGTTGTTCATGGGTCAAGCCATCTTCGGAGAGTCTGACCGCAAGTTATTCCTGTGCCGCACGTTTGGTCCTCTCATCAATCATGGGGTATGGGGCTCCAACACTTATTTTATACAACGCGGGGCAAGAGAGTTAAGGAGCGATTATCGAATCAGCGTCTATTTGATTCATGGTCCTCAAACACTTGAATTCAGGAGCTTGGCAACGCTTCCGCCAACGAGCGGTAAAGAATGGGAAGAAATATGGTGATAGAGATTGCGGCAAGCACCACGAAAAGGAGGAACGATCCATTGCCGGAAATGGTCTGCGGGGAAGCGCTAGTGATAGTATGAAGAGCTACAGAGTGCATTCTTCGAACTGCCGGGCCAGGTGAATAAATAAAATGAAGAGGGAAACAGAAGTGCTGGCGCAGACGAACAATACCAGTGCATTAAGGTATGACTGGAAGAAGAGCGAAGTGCGGGCGATTTATGAGATGCCGCTTCCGGAACTGGTGTACCGGGCGCAGACGGTGCATCGGGAGTTTCATAAACCGGATCGCGTGCAAACGTGCCAACTCATTTCCATCAAAACAGGCGGCTGTCCGGAGGACTGCGCGTATTGTCCGCAGAGCGCGCACTATGATGCGGACGTGGAACGACAAGGGCTGCTCGATCCCGAGCATGTGGTGAGCGTGGCACGAGAGGCAGTGAGCCGAGGTGTGACGCGCATGTGCATGGGCGCGGCGTGGCGCGAGGCTCCGCAAGGCAAGGAATTCGAGAAAGTGCTGGAAATGGTGCGCGGAGTGTCGGCACTGGGCCTGGAAGTGTGCTGCACGCTGGGGATGTTGACGGATGCGCAGGCGGTGCGGTTGAAAGAAGCGGGATTGACGGCGTACAACCACAACCTGGATACGTCGCCCGAATTTTATGGGTCGATTATTACGACGCGAGTGTACGAGGAACGGTTGAAAACATTGGCGTCGGTGCGCCGCGCGGGGATCACAGTGTGCTGCGGCGGAATTCTGGGGATGGGAGAAAAGGCGAGCGACCGAGTTGGTTTACTCTACCAGCTTGCCACGTTGCAGCCACATCCCGAGAGCGTGCCAATCAATATGCTGGTGAGAGTGGAAGGAACGCCACTGGCGTCGATGCCAGCGCTCGATCCACTGGAAATGGTGCGAGCGATTGCTACGGCGCGCATCCTGATGCCAGGTTCGCGCGTGCGTTTGGCGGCCGGGCGCAAGCAATTGTCGCCAGAGGCAGTGACGCTGTGCTTTTTGGCGGGCGCGAATTCGATTTTTGTTGGCGAAAAATTGTTAACCACACCAAATCCAGGCCCCGATGAGGATGAACAGTTATTGCAGAGCCTGGGAATGAAGCCACTGGAATCTCATGCCGGATGACGTCGTATCTTCGTGGAAGGCAACGCTCCGAGAGGGACTGCGAGCGCTGGACCACCAGCACCAGCGGCGGCGCCTTGCGGAAATCCGAGGCGTGGATTTTTGTTCGAATGATTATTTGGGGCTAGCCGAGCATCCGTTGCTGCGGGAAGCGGTGCTGCGAGCGGTGGAAAACTCCACGAGAGTGGGAGGAACAGCTTCGCGATTGCTGTCCGGCCATACGGAGGGGTGGCGGAAGCTGGAAGACGAGTTCGCGAAATTTGCGGGGACTGAGGCAGCGCTTTTTTTCGGCAGTGGCTACGCGGCAAATATGGGATTGGTGTCGTCGCTGGTTTGCAAGGATGATGTGGTGTATTCGGACGAGTTGAATCATGCAAGTCTTATCGACGGAATGCGCTTGTCGGGAGCACGAAAACTCATCTATCCTCACCTCGACCTGAGTGTATTGGAAGACGAATTGCGCCGGGAGACCGGCGCGCCCTGGCGGAGAATCATCGTAACGGAAAGCGTATTCAGCATGAACGGGGATGTCGCTCCGTTGAAGGAGATGGCAGCTCTGGCGGAGAAGTATGGCGCGGCGATGATTGTGGACGAGGCACATGCAACGGGAGTGCAGGGTAAGGGCGGATGTGGGGTGGCAGCCGAAGCGGGGATTTTGCCGCAGGTTCTGGCGACGATTCACACGTGCGGGAAGGCGCTGGGTTCGGCGGGAGCATTTGTATGCGGACCGGCGGTGGTTAAAGATCACCTGATTAACCACGCGCGCACATTTATCTTCAGCACGGCGCTGCCGCCGTACTTCGCGGAACAAATTGGAGCGGCATTGAAGCTGGCGATGGAGATGGATGCGGAGCGGCACACACTTCTGAAACGGGCCAGTGGATTTAATGCTGCGGTTCGCAAGGCGGGATTCAAAACGGCTGGAAGCGCCAGCCAGATTGTGCCGGTGGTTTTGGGAAGCAATGAAGATGCGCTGCAGGCAGCGGAGATGTTGCAGCAAGCGGGATTTGCCGTACGAGCGATTCGGCCCCCGACCGTGCCGACAGGGAAGTCGCGGTTGCGGCTTTCACTTACGACGCGAATCACCGAAGAAGAGCTGAAGCGACTGGTGCAGTGCCTGGTAGATTGGCGCGAAGGGAAAACGACGGGAATGACAGCGAGATACGCATGAGAAGCCATTTTTTTATAACCGGGACGGACACGGGCGTCGGGAAGACGACATTGGCGGCGCTGCTCTGCGCGGCACTGGATGCGGTGTATTGGAAGCCGATCCAGACGGGGACGCTGGAAGGTTCAGACCGGGTAACGGTGATGCGCCTGGCGGGAATCGGAACGGATCGCACGCTGGAAGAGGTGTACAAATTTGTGCCGCCGGTTTCCCCGGATTTGGCGGCGCGGTGGGCGGGCGTGGAAATCGATTTGAACCGCATCAATCCGCCGACGAGCTTGTTGAATGATTGGTTGATCGTGGAGGGGGCCGGCGGAGTGCTGGTGCCGATCAATGGGAAGCAGTTTATGTTGGACATGATGGTGAAGTTCAAGCTGCCGGTAATCCTGGCGGCGCGCAGTGGTGTGGGCACGATCAATCACACGCTGTTGACGCTTGCGGCATTGCACGCGGCGGAGTTGCCCGTGCATGGCGTGGTGCTGATTGGCGACCAGAACCGGGAGAACCGCGAGACCATCGAGAAATTCGGACATGTCCGGGTAATCGGCGAGATTCCCAAGCTTCCGAATTTGCACCGCACCGCTTTGATGCAAGTCTTCCTGAACCACTTCGACCGATCCGCTTTTGCACAATGAAGTCTTCGCTGCAGATTTGGCACCCATTTACAAATGGCGCGCTCGATCCCGCGCCGTTGCTCGTGACCCGGGCCGAGGGTGTGTATCTGCATTTGGCGGACGGACGAAAAATTATTGACGCGATTTCGTCGTGGTGGGTGAATCTGCACGGCCATGCAAATCCGCGCATCACCGCTGCGATTGCAGAGCAGGGGAAAAAACTCGAGCACGTGATCCTGGCGGGATTTACGCATGAGGCCGCGGAGGAATTGGCGGTGCGGCTCGGCAAGTGGCTGCCGGGCGAACTGCGGCACATGTTTTTCTCGGACGACGGCTCGACGGCAGTCGAAGTGGCGCTGAAGCTGGCGGTCCAGCATTTTGTGAATTTGTCGCGCCCGGAAAAAACGGAAATTGTGGCGCTGGCGCATGGGTATCACGGAGACACAGCGGGGGCGATGTCCGTCAGCGACGAATCGCCGTTCACACAGCCATTTCAATCGATGCGTTACCCGGTGCATCGCGTCCATTCGGCTTATTGCTATCGATGCCCTGTGGGCCTGAAGAGGGAGAACTGCCACATTGAGTGCGTGGAGCAACTCGAAAGGTTGCTGGAAGCCCGGAGCGAGCGGATCGCAGCGGTAATTGTGGAACCGTTGCTTCAGGGCGCTGGCGGGATGATTGTGCATCCGGTGGAATTTCTGCAGAAGGTGCGGGCGCTTTGCACGAAGCATGATGTGCTGCTGATTGCGGACGAAGTGCTGACAGGATTCGGGCGGACGGGGAAAATGTTCTCCTGCGATTCGGCGAACGTTGTGCCGGATCTAATGTGCGTGTCGAAGGGAATTACCGGCGGATTTTTGACGATGGGCGTGACACTGTGCACGGACCGGGTGGAATCGGCGTTTCGCAGCGAAAACCGGATGCACACGTTTTATCACGGGCACTCGTACACGGGAAATGCGCTAGCTTGCGCAGCGGCAAATGAAAACCTGCGGATTTTTCAGGATGAGCCGGTGTTTGACCGCATCGCCACCATTGCGAAGATTCACGGAGAGCGCTTGGGCGATTTGCGCGGGATGCACCAAGTGGGGGATGTGCGGCAGATTGGCGCGATTGGCGCGATGGAATTTGTAGCGGACGATGCGGGATATCTTTCAGCGCTGCGGCCAAAACTGTACGCGTTTTTTCTGCAGCGGGGCGTGTTGCTGCGGCCGTTGGGAAACGTCGTATATGTCATGCCGCCGTATGTGATCGAACCGGAGGAATTGCATCGCGTGTACGACGTGATCGTGGAAGCGATCGAGACGCTTCTTTAGTATCGCGGAGACAGCCTGTGGCTCCTGGTTCCTCTGTTAAACTCCTGAATTGCGTTTGACGGAGGAATTTTCATTGCCAGGACAATTGAGCGGTTGGCGGCAGAAAATAGTGATGTTTGCCGGGGCTCTGGGCGCGCCCGGATTGTTCCTGATTTCATTCCTTGATTCTTCGATACTGACGTTCCCGGTGATCAACGACCTGCTGTTGATCGAGCTTTGCATACAAAAACCGCTGCGGATGCCGCTGTATGCGGCGATGGCGATGACGGGTTCCGTGCTGGGGTGCGTGTTGCTGTATTTCATCGCGAAAAAGGGCGGGGAAGCATTTTTTCATAAGAAGGCGGGTGAGCGCGGGCACGCAATCCGTCATTGGGTGCAGAAGAACGGATTCGGGGGAATGCTGGCTGCGGCATTGCTGCCTCCGCCGACGCCGTTCAAGATTTTTGTGTTTGCTGCGGGTGTATTTGAAGTGCCGCTGAGCAGTTTCGCTTCCGCGATCGCGCTGGCACGGGCGATTCGTTATTTCGGAATCGGGTATCTTGCGACGCGTTACGGGGAACAGGCGATGCCGTTTATCGCGCAACATAAGATTCAAGTGGCGGTGGGGGTTGTGGTGTTTGTGGCCGTGAGTTACGGATTGTCGCGATTGATTCTGAGGGACAAGGTGGAAGCGGGAAGAACCGCGTAGAAGGCGACTTTTGAGATTTCACGGAAGGTATGAGTTGAAGTGGACTTTGAGATCCTTCAGCGCGGAACTGCACCGCACTGAAGGATGACACCACCGCAATATGCGACGTCAGCGAAGATGGATTTCGGTGGACCAGACCAGGGATTGGCCGGAAACTGAAAAATTGGAATCGACTTGGATGAGAGCGGCCACGCGGTGGCGGGTCTCGCCTTCGACAAGATCGCGCATGGAGCGAATGACAACTTCATAGCCTGTTTGCGTTTTGGCGACGACCGCGCGGGGAAACGGAACAGCACGGATGAATTCTTGCGCTGCATGCGTGTTTTGAGCGGCGGTCAGTTCGGGAGAAGGTTCTGGTTTATAGAGGCATTCAGCGCTTTCCGGATCAAAAGTTCTGCCGGGACCAACGGGAACTTCCGCCTGACATAGGAGCGAAGTGGTTTCCACCACGCCATGCCAGGTGAAAAGCGAAAGTGCGTCCGGGAAAGCGCCGACCACGCGAGCGGATTCACCGTGATAGGAGTGGGGTTCGAGCGTGGCGATGCTGCCAGAGTGAAGAAGCCCGCGCGCTCCCACGTAGGCAACGACGACGAGCAGCGCGACGATCGCACCATTGCGTCCGCGAGGCGATTTGCTTTTAGCGCCAATTTCAGAAGTGACCAGCCGAAGGACCTCTGGCAACAAAATTCCGGCGATGAGGATCGCAAGAATCCACGGATCGATGGGCGGAAGCCAATCCGTGGCATAGCGAGTTGGGCGAAAAGGCCATAGAAGCGCAATGCCTTCAGACTGGAAAAGATCCAGAACAACGTGAACGACAGCGGCCAAAGCGAGAGGCGCCAGAAGCGAAGCGATTGCTTCGGGTTGTTTCCTGCTGAGATAGCGGACGAGCAAAGCGGACAGGAGAACGATGACGAGGGTGCCGAGCAGGGAGTGAGTGTAAGTACGACGATCTGCGAAATACGCTTTAGGGCCGAGGAGAGCGCTAATGAGATCGACGTCGGCAATCGTTCCGGCGAAAACGATGCCGGCTAAAACGGACCAGCGACGACGAGGAAAAAATCCGCGCGCTAGGATGTAGGATGCAAGGGCGTGTGTGGCGATGTCCACGAATAGAAACTATCTCACAAAATGGTGCCGCTTATGGTTCAACGGCGCCGCCGTTAGACGTCGCGGAATCGCGAGGCACCAGCAGCTTTAACGCGCGCGGAACGATTGAGAATTTGACGGGAAGACGGGTGAGTGGCTCGCCATCGACTTGCGCGTAGACGGGGTTGGCATCGAGCGGTTCACAGATGAGGGAATCGGCCTTCCAAAAGTGCACATCTTCTTCTTTTCGTAGATTGCCCATCCACAAAGTGGGAATGTAACTGAGATAGCGAAGGCCGCTCTGCGTGGTGAGCGCCATCACTTCGAAACAGTCTTCGAATAAATCGGCCTGGTCGGTAATTTTGAAAGGTCCGCCATAATTTTTTGTGCGGCCCACGATTGCGAGCGTGGCTTCGAGTTGCCGATCGCCTGCGCGCACGCGAAAGCGCGGAAACGTGTAGCGCAAGACTTCGCGCGCGCCTTGCCACCAGTAGGCGAGTATGCCAACGCGGGCTTTCAGGCCAAGGTCGACAGAATAAACAATCATGCCGTCCGGGCCGGCGCCCGAAACGGAAAGGAAAAAACGTCTGCGTTCAGGTTGTTCGAGTGGCGTGGCAAGCCCGAGCGCAATTTCGCGAACGTCGCCGTGGACGAGACGGCGGGCGGCGCGGGGAATGTCCCACGGAAGATCGAGTTCCTTGGCAAGAATGTTAGCGGTGCCGCCGGGGAGAAGCGCGAGGGGAACGCGGTTTCCATTGGAAGATTGCGCGAGGCCGTTCACGACTTCGTTGAGGGTGCCATCGCCGCCGCAAGCGATCACGAGTTGACGGCGGTCACGAACAGCCTGCTGAGCGATTTCGGTAGCGTGGCCGGGACCGGTAGTCTCGGCGAGATCGGCGTGGATTCCGCTGGATGCGAGGATCTGGCGCGCCTGATCGATCAGTTTGCGCCGGCCGTTGCCGCCGTTACCGGCGTTGGGGTTGTGAATCAGCAGAGCGTTTTGGATGAGCGCGTCCATAAATTTTGAGCTGTAGCCAAAGGTTCATTGTAACTGAAAAAGATCGGGGCCCGTGAAACGCAAATGAAAGTAAATTGCGCCGGTGTGTCAAGAGGCCGTCAGAAGCGAGCGGCAAGCGGGGACTATTTCTTGTTTTTCTCCGACGCGGGCGCGACATAGCCGCGGCGGGCTTGAAGGTTAAGGCCCGGCTGATTCACTTTCACTTTCAGGCTGTGATAAGAGCCATTGGGTTTCACATCAGCAGTGGAAAACGCCAGGAGGTAGACATATTCGGGCCCGGAGAACAGGGCGCTCAATCCGGTTTCGATGTCATTGTTGTGGTGAAAGAAGGTGCCCCCGGTGCCATCCGCCAATTCCGATAAGACGTCTTCGCTCGAAATCATAGAGTCCTGTAGATATTGGTTGTCGAGTCGTGTGGCGAGCGGAGAACCACCTCCGCGTTGCGAGGCGTCCATCATAGTGGTGTAAAGGCCGCGCGCATCGATAGTGTTGATGACCACATTAGCTTGTGCGGCCACATCCAGGACCTGAGACTTAAGGGTCATGGCATCCGCGGTGGGAGTTAAAAAACCAGGGGAAATCAGAATGACAACGTGTTGACCCGGTAGAGGGCCCATTTTGCTGACCACTACTTTGATGAAGTCGAGGTTTGTGCGGAAATTCTGGTCGCCGATGGACACGGCGCGCTGGGCAGCCTGTTGCGCCAAACGCATGGCGATTTGCATGCTGGCTGCATCGTTCGGCAGGTTCGCGCAGCTCAACGTATCCTGCGCGGCGGCCTGGAGCGCCATGCCATCGTTTTTGTTCACGATCAGGTCGCCCTGGTAGTAATCGATGTTCGGACATTCGGCCGAGCTGTGTTGATAGATAGCCCTGACTCTTAGAGCTTGAATGCTTTGCTGGAGTTTCGCGCGGTCGCGGGTCAAGCCACTGTTGGTGCCGGAAGTGGAAAGCACGGCGGCCACGTCTGAAGCAGGCAGAGAAGTTTCAAGTAGTTTTGTGGCGGCCTGTTGAGCTTGAGAAAGATCGGTGGTGCTCAAGTCCAAATCGTCGAAAAGGAAAACGACGAAGCGTTGCGCCGGGAAGGCAGGCCGAGGGGAAACACTAGCAGCATTGGGAGTGGGGGCGGCAGCGGCCTCAGTGGAGCGCTTTAGAACTGAGAATCCGGTGATCGCGTGCTGCTTGCCGTTGTCGAAGACCTGAAAGTTATCTTTCTCCAGATTACCCAAGGGCACACCGTGAGCGTCGCGCACTACGACGGGAACCAACACTTCATTCACGTTGGTTTTGATGACGGGAGAATCAGGCGCGGATGGTTGTGCCGCCTGCTGCGCCGAAAGGTAGCACGGGAGGAGTAAGACGAGACAGGATTGGATGATGGCAGGAACGGCGGTAAAGCCCAAACATTTGGCCCTTTTCAAATGACTCCTTCCCGCCTGGAAGCATAGGTTATATCACGATTCTCGGAACGTCAGGAGTGTGGGAAAGATGGCATGCCTGACGTGCTCCCTGTGTGCGCATTATCAGGAACGAAACGATATGCTATGTTAACGATTGCTTTTGAAGCGTGGGGTTAGCGAAACACGAGTGAAGTTGCGGGCTTCAGGCAGGGGTCATGTCTATCGGCTTGCGTGCGACAACTTACACGTCGCATCGATTTCTTTCGCTGCCACTGCGGGCAGTTCTATTCCTCATTTTTGTTGTCCCAGCAACCATTGAGGGGCTTGGCACTTATGCTGCCACAAACGGAACCGATTTTGCGTTCGGCCAGCAAACCGGACAGGCCCAACAAAAGGCGGAGCCGCAACCGTACCTGGAAGAGCCGCTGAAACTGCTCGTAAAGCAAATTCCGGAGTTGAAGGGGATCCGGGCCGCCGAGGATCAGCAAGACTTAGCGATGATCCTGAAAAAGACAGGCGATGAAGTGGACGAGTTCTTCGACAACGCGATCGATCTGGTGGCGAACGAGGAGATTCAGCAGCAGAGGCTGGGCAGTTTCGGGGTTGCCGTTGCGGGTGAGTCTGTGCGAGACAATTATTTGATCCTCCGCGAAGGCAACGGCACGCGAGCGGACTTCGACGAATTTCGCACCGACGAAGACGGAAACCGGCTGGATCAGTTGGGAATACACCGGGGGTTTCTGGTTACGTCCGGATTCGCATTGATCTGCGCGCATTTGTCCACGGCGTTTCAGCCGGATTCGACGTTCCGGATTCTCGGCGAGGAGAAGGTTGGCGCGCGAGAAACATACGTCGTGGTGTTCGCACAGCGTTCCAGTAACGCGAATCTGGTGGAAACCATGGCGGGCCCAAGCGGGGACGTCGTGCACATGCTGACGCAGGGGATTGCCTGGGTGGATAAGGAAAACTTCCATGTTGTCCGCATGCGGACCGATCTGCTGGCGCCACATCCGGAGATCGGGCTGCAAGCGCAGACCACCAAGGTAAATTTCGATGAAGTGCAGTTTGTGGATGTTGCCACGCCCTTATGGCTTCCGCGCGATGTGAGCGTGGACGTAAAACTGGGTAAATATGTGGACCGGCCTTTTCCACTGGAGTTCCGGAACGTGCACCACTATACGGATTACCGCCGCTATCGCGTGTCCACCAGGATCGTGGCTCCCCAATAAGCGATAAGGCGAGGCTGCGGAGTGTTGAGACGCACGGCCCCGGAGGTCGCCTATAATACCTAGCGGTTTAGACGCTGGTGAAGACGAGGCGCGCATGGCGAAGGCACAAATGGCGAAGGCCAATGGAAAAGTGAAGAAGGAAGCGGAGAAGCTGCGCGAGGAGATCCGGCGGCACGAATATTTGTATCACGTGATGGACGAGCCGGAAATCTCGGATGCGGCATTCGACAAGTTGATGAATCGGCTGAAGGAGCTGGAAGCCGCGCATCCGGAATTGACGACACCGGACTCCCCGACGGTGCGCGTGGGTGGCCCGCCACGCGAGGGATTTACAACCGTGCGGCATGCGCGGCCGATGCTGAGCTTGGACAACGCATTCTCCTTTGACGCGCTGAAGGATTGGGACCGGCGAGTGAGAGAAGGCACCGGGCGCCTGGTGAACGAATATATTGCCGAGCACAAATTTGACGGGCTGAGTATTTCGTTGCAGTACGAAGACGGTTTGCTGGTGCGCGGCGTGACGCGCGGCGACGGCAGCACCGGCGAAGACGTTACGCCGAATGTAAAGACGATCCGGTCGATTCCACTGCGGGTGGACGCGGCGATACTGAAGAAGGCGAAGCTGCCGAAGAGTTTTGAAGTGCGCGGCGAAATCATGATGACGCGGAAGTCGTTTGAGGCGTTGAACCGGCAGCAGGAAGAAATTGGCGGGAAAATTTTCGTGAACCCACGAAATGCGGCCGCGGGAGCGGTGCGCGTGCTGGACCCGGCGATCACGGCGCAGCGGAAGCTGGATTTCTTCGCGTATTACCTGTACGTGGACGGGCAAGTGCCGTTCGCGAAACATTCGGATTCGCTGTTGGCGCTGAAGCAGATGCAATTCCGCGCGTCCGACGACTGGAAGCTGTGTGCCGGGATCGACGCGGTGATCGCGTATTGCGAAGGCTGGGACACGAAACGCGAGAAGCTGCCCTACGCAATCGACGGCGTAGTGATCAAGCTGAATTCCACAGCGCTACAGAACGAACTGGGATTCACGGCGAAGGCTCCGCGGTGGGCGATTGCGTACAAGTATCCAGCACGGCAGGAACAGACGGTGGTGAACGACATTATCGTGCAGGTGGGACGGACGGGAACGCTGACGCCCGTGGCGATGCTGGAACCGGTGCAGGTGGGCGGGGTGACGGTGAGCCGGTCGACGCTGCACAACATGGACGAGATCGATCGTCTGGGGCTGCAAATCGGCGACATGGTGCTGGTGGAGCGCGCGGGCGAAGTGATTCCGCACGTGTTGAAGGTGGTGAAGGAAGGCAAGAATCGCCGGCCGTTTCAGATGCCGAAAAAATGCCCGGTGTGCGGAAGCGCGATTCATAAAGTAGAAGGGGAAGTGGCATACCGGTGCGTGAATTCGGCTTGCCCGGCGAAGTTGAAGGAATCCGTTCAGCACTTCGCGGGGCGGCATGCGATGAATATCGACGGGCTGGGTGAAAAGATTGTGGACCAGTTGGTGGAAAAGAAGATGGTGAAAGACGTTGCGGATTTATATGCGCTGAAAATGGCAGATGTGGCGGAACTGGAGCGCATGGGGGAAAAGTCCGCGCAGAACCTGGTGGACGAAATTGAGGCGAGCAAGAAGAATCCGCTTTCGCGGCTGATTTACGCGCTGGGGATCCAGTTTGTGGGCGAGCGCACCGGGCAATTGCTGGCGGAACATTTTTCGTCGCTGGATGATCTGGCGGCGGCGAACACGGAGGAGTTGGAGAACGTTTCAGAAGTGGGGCCGAAAGTGGCAGCGAGCATAACGGATTTCTTTGCCGAAGCGGCGAATCGAAACGTCATCAAAAAATTAAGCAAGGCGGGCGTGCGTCCGACAGCAGAGAAACGTGAAATGAAGAGCCAGAAGCTGGCGGGGAAGTCGTTCGTGTTTACCGGCGGGTTGGCCAATCGTTCACGGGAGGAAGCCGGCGAATTAGTGCAGCAACATGGAGGGAAATTGGGCGGTTCGGTGAGCAAGAAAACGGATTATGTGGTTGTGGGGACGGACCCGGGGTCGAAGTACGACAAAGCGAAGGAATTGGGCGTGGCGATTCTGACGGAAGGCGCCTTTGAAAAGCTCATTGGGTTGAAATAGGGTTACGAACTTCGGTCTAACTGCGCGGCTGACCTATTGCGGTGGTCCCCGACTCTGCATTATGGACAATGGCAACGCACACGACAATTACAACTACAAGAATAAGAATGCCAATGCCCAAGAGTTTCCAGAAACTCCAGCCGAATAGCTTTTGGCTTGGAGTATAACCAGTTGGGGCATGACCAATTAGAAGAAGCAGATAGTGATCGCCTTTATTGAGTTGATCAACAGCCTCTTCCCAGTCGCGAGCGAAGGTGGGGTTTTCCTTTTTGAGTCAGGTGTGGGCGTGCCGCATCAGCTTGGCAACTTTGTTCTCGTATTCTGCGGATTCGTACTCAGTGTCGAAGGCCGCATACAGCTCAAATAGATCCTCCGGCATTTCACCACTTTCCGTGAAATACATCATGCGTCTCTCCAAGTCGGAGAACGGGACGCCTTCCAGGCCCGCTTGCTCAACAGCTTGATGGACGAGGAAGTCCTTAGCTTCAAGATCGGTCATTATCAAATGCTACAACAACAGCTGCTGAGCACGAAGTGTCTACCATTGAGACGAAACCTGACGGCACCTTCTCATGGCGCGCTATAATGAATTCGGCGGGTGGGCTGGATGATCGCTGGCTTGGTTGCGCAAGCGGCTGGGCGGGAGGAAAGTCCGGACACCCCTTTGCGAGAGCAAAGGAAACTCTTGGGCCGCAAGGCTTGAGGGTGAAGGGCAACGCGCCTGGTAACGCCAGGGGAGCAGTAGCGCAGACTTGAGTTTGTGCGCCTTTCGCGGTTCGTTTTGACGTGCTGGCGGAAAAAAATCACGGGCTGAAGCCTGCGCTGCTGTTCACGGAAAGTGCCACAGAGAATATACCGCCGGCGGAGCGTATCCCGGTGACAGACCGAAGGAAAACCTTCGGGAGGTCTTCGAATGGAACGCGACGCAGGTAAGGGTGAAAAGGTGGGGTAAGAGCCCACCGCTCCGGCAGCAATGACGGAGGCAAGGAAAACCCCGCGTGGTGCAAGACCAAATAGGAGGGGAGAGCTGGCCCGGCTCGTTGAGAGCGTTTGAAAAAGCGCTTTCCCTTTCGTGCGGCGCAAGCCGCATGGAAGGATGAACCCTCGGGTAGGTCGCTGGATCCCGGTCGCGAGGCCGGGGCTAGAGGAATGATCGTCACGGAGGAGGCTCGCGAGAGCCGCACCGTACAGAATCCGGCTTACAGGCTCATCCGCCATTTTTCAATGACTAGCAAGGGACTTCGTGACTGTCCAATCGCCATATCTGGCGAAGATTCCGTCTAACATGCACCAAACCGATGGCTGTGGGTACCTCCAGCTATGCAGAATGGGCTGTTAGGAGTGCTTGGAATGGTAAGCAACTCCAAACTAGCCAAAGCGATTTGACTCAAAGATTCATCGGTGCTGGGATAGAGGAAGAAACATCTAACTGTGCTGAAGTAGCAAAGATTGAGGGAGAGACGATGAACACATATAGCGTGAAACTGCGGTACGAGGATCGTGAAAAGGGAAGTGACGAAAAAACCGTGAAGGTGGATGCGACGACCATCGCCGGGGCGATTGCGAAAGCCGCGCGGGAGTTCATCAAGGGCCTGGACCGAAAGCAGCGGTTCGATGCTAATAAAGGACTGCACATTGAGGCGGCGCGAGTTGCCGATAAGGAAGGCGAAGCGCCGGAAAGCGCGAAAGGCACGACTGCTTAGCTGACTTACTCACAATGACTTGCGAGGCGCTGAGATCGGCCGGATCAGTACATCGGGGCTCGTGCAGGTGTGAGCGCACAGAGCTTTGTGTGTGACAACCTGTGGAAGAACTGCGGTGTTTGGTATTCCAAGCAAGAAAACGATTTCCAGCCCGAACACGCAGTGCTTCCCTTACAGTCTGGCGAATTTGGCACGGGCTCGCGTCGAAAAGCTCACTTTGTGTTGGGACGAAAGGGGCCAGATTCCAATGTCATACAGGAAGCCGTATCCGGCACCAGGCGTTATGCGACACGGATTCGGGAACGAATACCTTGCATGGATAACCAGAAGTCTGGAATCGAGTACGGAAGCAGAGGGCGGGTTTCGTCAGCGCCGTGCAGAGTCCGACTACGTAACTGTTGTAAACCAGGATCGAGAGTTCGTTGAGGTTTCGGATAATTTTTGCCAACTGGTTGGATACGAGCGCGAAGAATTGCTCGGCAAGCAATACGACGAGTTGACCGCGCCGAATACGTACGATATCGAGAAGTTTGTGCGGCTGTTCGCGAAACTCGGATACATGCACGGTTTGTGGCTACTCGTTAGCCGCGGTGGAACGCGTATTTTGATTCGGTATGATGCGTGGGTTCGGCCCGACTCTTTGATTGAAACGCATATGGAGTTGGTGGGCGCCGGGTACTGACGCGTTTACTGGGTCTTCATGCCTTCCTTTGGAGCATCTCCGCGTTAAACTCGGGGGCTGACCGACCGCCCCTTCATCTTAACAGCTTGCCGGGGACCGATTGGGACCCGCAAGACTAACATCCGCTCCAGTAATTCGCCCCATTAAAGCTCCATCCCTTATTCGCCGCCGTTGCGATATGAAAGTCACCTGCATCGAAATCTTTGCAACTGCGAACGGGGATGACTTGCCACGGGATACAAGATATCTTTGAAGCGGAGTCGGAAATTTGGGTCAACCGAGCGCGTTGACGCTTGCGTTAAATGGACTGGAGCGCGATAAGAGTGCTGGCCGGGATCGTTGCACGATGATCCTGCGGACCAAAAGGAGAAGGGACTGTTGGGGCTGCAAAGGGACAACCTCTGGTATAAAGACGCCGTCATTTATCAGCTTCATGTGCGCACCTTTTGCGACAGCAATGGCGACGGCATCGGGGATTTCGTAGGGCTTACGCAACGGCTCCCCTATTTACAGGAGCTTGGAATTACCGCGATATGGCTGCTGCCTTTTTATCCGTCGCCACTGCGGGACGATGGGTATGACATCGCGGATTACACCTCGGTTCACTCTAGTTACGGATCGCTGCAGGATTTCCAGGCGTTCCTCACGGCGGCGCATAGCCGTGGAATACGCGTGATTATCGAACTGGTGGTGAACCACACTTCGGACCAGCATCCCTGGTTCAAGGAAGCGCGCAGTTCCCGAGACAATCCCAAACGAGACTGGTACGTGTGGAGCGACACCGACACGCGCTACCAGGGAGTGCCGATCGTTTTTGTGGACACGGAAACTTCGAATTGGGCATGGGACCCGATTTCCAAATCCTATTACTGGCATCGATTTTTCAGCCACCAACCCGACCTGAATTTCGACAATCCCGAAGTCTTTGAGACGGTGTGGGAAGTAATGAAGTTCTGGCTGAACCTGGGCGTGGACGGATTCCGTTTGGATGCGGTGGCGTTTCTGGTGGAGCGCGAAGGGACACTGTGCGAAAACTTGCCTGAAACGCATGCGATCATCCGCGAGATTCGCAAGCGTTTGGACGCAGCTTACCCGGGAACGATGTTGCTGGCGGAGGCAAACCAGTGGCCGGCAGACGTGCGGGCTTACTTTGGGGAATCCAACGAATTTCACGCGGCATTTCATTTTCCATTGATGCCAAGAATGTTCATGGCGGTGAAACTGGAAGATCGTAAGCCAATCATCGAAATTCTGGAGCAGACGCCGGAAATTCCCGAAAGTTGCCAGTGGTTTATTTTTCTGCGCAATCACGACGAGTTGACGCTGGAGATGGTGACGGAAGTCGAACGCGACTATATGTACGACGAGTACGCGATGGACAAGAGCATGCGGATCAATCGTGGAATCCGGCGGCGGTTGGCTCCGCTGATGAACAACGATCGCCGGCGCGTGGAACTGTTGAACGGGTTGCTCATGTCCATGCCGGGAACTCCGATTGTTTATTACGGAGACGAGATCGGGATGGGCGACAATATTTATCTTGGCGACCGGAATGGAGTGCGGACGCCGATGCAATGGAACAGCACGGTAAATGCAGGTTTCTCAACGGCTGACCCGGAGCGTTTGTATGCCCCGGTGATTTCGAATCCGGTATATGGATACCAGGCGGTGAATGTGGATGCGCAGGAGCGGTCCGAGCATTCGCTGCTTTTGTGGATGAAATCCCTGATTGAGGTGCGGAATATGTTCCGCGTATTCAGCCGGGGATCGATGCAGTTTCTGAATCCGTCGAATCACCGTGTTCTGGCGTACACACGGCAATTTGGCGATGACATCGTGCTGGTGGTGAACAACCTCTCCAGTACCGCGCAGGCGGTGGAGCTGGATGTGCAACGATATAAGGGATACGTGCCAATCGAAATGTTTGGAAGAAGCTTGTTTCCGCGATTTGGGAATTTGCCATACTTACTGACGCTGGGACCGTATCAATTTTACTGGTTTCAGCTGCGCCGGATTTGATCGAGAGGCAAGAGTCTGCATCCGCCCTTGTGGTGCTGGCCAGTTTGACGACCGGCGCCTACGATTAATTGGAATGAAAGTTGAGGCGTCTTGGTTGAAGACACTTTTTTAGCGGATGATTTGCTTCGCCAATTGATGAGCGTTGGCGAAGTGGATCTTCTTGTGGGCATTTCCACGCACAACGCCGCCAATCCCGTTCGCCAAGCCGTACAGGCAATCGAACAGAGTTATCAGCAACAATTCATCCGCCAGCGGGTGGTGATCGTCCTCATGGACGGTTCTGAGGATAAGGACGGAGACGGCCCGTCGGAAGCGGCACCGGTTACCGCGGGAAAAAGGAATGTCCGCGTGCCCGGGATCACTTCGCTGCGCACGATCCATCGCGTGACGGCCAGTTTTTCCACTCCGCCGCTGCCGGGGGTTGCGTTACGGACGATTCTGGCGGTGGCCGACCTGCTCAGAGCAAGGGCTTGTGCGGTGGTGTCATCGACGAGCACCAACCTGAGTGCGGATTCGATTGCGAAATTGCTGGGCCCGGTATATCGGGAAAAATTTGATTTTGTGGCGCCGCTGTACACGCGGCACAAATATCAGGGCCTGTTGGTTCGGAATCTTTTGTATCCGATGAGCCGGGCCGTGTTTGGCAGTGGGATCCGTGAAATTTTTCCGTCGGAATGGGGATTTTCCGGGCGCCTGGCCACACATTGCCTGAACCAGCGAGTTTGGCAAGAGGAGGCGATCCGGGCACGGCCGGAAGCATGGATGGCAATCTCCGCGATTGGTTCCGATTTTTCCTGCTGCCAAGCGTACCTTGGCGAAAAAACGTCACCGGCGGGCGCCGCGGGAACGGATATCGTCGAAATCCTGCGGCAGACGGTGGGAGGATTGTTCTGGTGCCTGGAGAACGAACAGGATTTTTGGCTTGATATCGACAAATCGGTGTCTGTGCCAACCTTCGGACCGACCCCAGAGCTCACATCCGACGCGACGGAGATGGATCGCCACAGAATATTTGAGATGTTCCGTACGGGCGTCAGCGATCTGGAACCAATTTTGAGCTCAATCCTCGACCCGGAAACGCATGCTGAAATCAAGAACATGGTGGCATTGGAGGAAGGGAAGTTTCGATTCAGATCCGATCTGTGGGTGAGGACGCTGTACGACTTTGCGGCGTCGTATCACCACGCCGTGATTAACCGGGATCACCTGGTGCAAGCTCTGGCGCCGCTGTATCGCGGCATGACTCATTCCTTTCTGGTCGAACATGCCGACTCGTCTCCGTCGGAGATCGAGGCGGCGAATGAGATGCTTTGCTCCGAGTTCGAATTGCAAAAGTCCTATTTGAGGGAGAGATGGAAAGCGAAAATTGAGGTGAAATCATGAGAGAGACCATCCTGCAAGGGCTAGAGCAGGCCTATTGGAATTTTGTCCACATGATTGCCGAGTTCCTTCCGCATTTCGTGGTGATGCTGATCATCATTGTGGTCGGACTTCTTGTGGCGTTCGTGCTCCGGTATTGTTTGCGGGCCGTTCTGAGGCTTACGAGACTTGACCGGGTGTCCGAAGAAGCGGGAGCGTCACGAGTATTGCGCATGGCGCACCTTCCGGCGATGTCGGAGTTATTGAGCCGCTCTTTATTTTGGGTGACATGGTTCGGGTTCATTCTGGTGGGGCTGAGCGTGCTGGGAGTGGCGAGCCTGCAGACACAGATTTCGCGGTTACTGCAGTTTCTGCCCGAAGTGTTTATCGCGATCCTGATATTGTTCCTGGGCGTAGCAATTGCGAATTTTCTGTCGCGAGCAGCACTGCTTGCCGCCGTCAATGCCGGACTTCCGTCGGCGAGGATCATCAGTTGGGCAATCCGTTTTGTGATCTGGATTCTGGCGATAACCATGACGCTGGAAGAAGTGGGATTGGCAAAGCAGACGGTAATCTCGGCGTTTTCGATTGTGTTTGGAGCAACGATGCTGGGGCTGGCGATCGCGTTCGGGTTAGGCGGCCAGGACCTGGCGCGCCGGTTTCTGGAAAAGCATTGGGGAGATACAAAGAAGGACCGGGATAAAGAACCTCAACCGATGTGATGGGCGGGAAACCTTGATGGGTACTGCGCGCTGGGAACCGATCAAACACAGTCGACGCGAAATGATAAAAGCAGCGGTGTATGGAGCCGCGGCGATGGCGGTGCCTAGAGTGTGCAGAGGTGCTGCGGCGGAAACTTTTATTTCGAAGCGGCCACCTGTGGGACAGAGGAAGTTTGTTTCGCGCGCGGTTGAGGAAACGATTGTGCGGGTTAATGGCAGGATCGGCGATCCGGAATTGGCATGGATGTTTGCGAACTGCTACCCGAACACATTGGACACCACCGTGGAATTTTCGTCGGCGGGTGGAAAGCCCGACACCTTCATCATTACCGGAGATATCGATGCAATGTGGTTGCGCGATTCGGCGTGCCAGGTGTGGCCGTACGTTGCGCAGGCGAAGAGCGATGGCAATTTGCGAAGGATGTTTCAGGGCCTGATTGGGAGGCAGGCGCGGTGCATCCTGATCGATCCCTACGCGAATGCATTTTTGCCGGACCCCAACAGTACGAAAGCGCTGGAATGGGCAGTGGGCGATCTGACCGAGATGCGGCCGGGGGTGGCGGAGCGGAAATGGGAAGTGGATTCTCTGTGCTACTGCATCCGGCTGGCGCATGGATATTGGAAGGCAACGGGCGATACGACGCCATTCAATCCGGAGTGGGCGGCGGCGATGCGGGCGGTGGTGCAGACATTCCGGGAACAGCAAAGAAAAAATGGACGGGGGCCGTATCATTTTCAGCGCAAGACGGAAACGCCCACGGACACGCAGGCGCTGGGAGGGTTTGGGAATCCGGCGAGGCCCGTGGGAATGATTTATACGATGTTCCGGCCGTCGGACGATGCGTGCCTGTATTCTTTCTACGTACCGTCAAATTTGTTTGCGGTAGTTTCCCTGAAACAATTGGCGGAGATGGCCGCGGAAATTTTGAAAGATGAGGGACTTGCGGCGGATTGCTGGGGGCTGGCCGGAGAAGTGGAAGAGGCGCTGGCGAAGTACGGTCGAATCAAAACGAGCGACGGAGAGATCTGGGCGTTCGAGGTGGACGGATACGGCAATCAATTGTTCATGGACGATGCGAATATTCCGGGATTGCTGAGCCTGCCCTATCTGGGATGTTGTGCGGCGGCAGACGCGGTTTATCAGCGAACGAGACGGCGCGTGTTGAGCGATGACAATCCCTATTTTTTCAAAGGGAGCGCGGCGAACGGAATCGGAGGGCCGCATGAAGGGTTGAACATGATCTGGCCGATGGCGCTGATTGCTCAGGCGATGACGAGCAACGACGAAGCCGAAATTCGGCAGTGTCTACGTTGGCTGAAGACGACACATGCGGGGACGGGGTTCATGCACGAATCGTTTGAAAAAGATGATCCCTCGAACTATACGCGTGCCTGGTTCGCATGGGCGAACACGTTGTTTGGGGAATTAATTATGAAGTTGAGCGAAGAGCGGCCGAATTTGTTGAAGGCCGTTTCGGATACTGCGGATTAATTACGGAGGCGGCGCGATATGTCGGCTGAACCAGTGGCAAAAACGAGCACCGGCGCGAAACTTGTGATTCGCAATATCGGTTTGCTGCTGAGCGGCGATTTGGAAAAACCAATCCTTGCGGCGGACACGGTGGTGGTGAAGGACGGTCGAATCAGTGCCATCGGAAAAGAGAAAGAGTTGGATTGCGAAGGTGTGACGGGGATTATTGACGCAAATGGAACGGCGCTGGTGCCTGGCTTGATTGATAGCCACGTGCATCCTGTCGCGGGCGATTGGACGCCGCGGCAGAATCAGTTGGGATGGATTGATAGCTGTTTGCATGGCGGAGTTACCACCATGATTTCGGCGGGAGAAGTACACATGCCGGGGCGGCCAAAGGATGTGGTGGGCCTGAAGGCGCTGGCGATTACCGCGCAGCGGACATTTGCGGCGCTGCGGCCGAGCGGCGTGAAAGTGTTGGCAGGGGCGCCGGTGATTGAACAAGGAATGGTGGAGGAGGACTTTCGGTCTTTAGCGGAGGCGGGAGTGAAGTTGCTGGGCGAAGTGGGACTCGGCAGCGTGAAAGACGGGCCGACTGCGCGGCAAATGGTGGGATGGGCGAGAAAGCACGGGATCCAGAGCACAATTCATACCGGCGGACCGTCGATTCCAGGATCGAATTTGATTGATAAGGATGTGGTGCTGGCTGCGGACGCGGACGTGATCGGGCATGTCAATGGCGGACACACGGCATTGCCGGATGCGCAGATCAGGGCATTGTGCGAGGAATCTCCGCGGGCGTTGGAAATTGTACACAACGGAAACGAGCGCGCGGCGTTGTTCACTCTGCGAACAGCGAAGGAGTTGAAGAAATTGCAACGCGTGATTTTAGGGACAGATTCGCCGGCAGGTTCGGGAGTACAGCCGCTGGGAATTCTGCGCGTGATTGCGGCGCTTTCTTCGTTGGGAGAAATTCCCGCGGAGATTGTGTTTTGCTTCGCCACCGGGAATACGGCGAGGATGAGGGAATTGGACTGCGGATTGATGGAGGTGGGTTGGGCCGCGGATTTTGTGTTTATGGATGCGCCGCAGCATTCGGCGGGAAAGAGTTTGCTTGAGAGTGTGCGGCTAGGGGATTTGCCGGGAATTGGAATGACGGTGATTGATGGGGTTGTGAGGAGTGAAAGGAGCCGGAATACGCCGCCAGCTGGGCGGGTGCCGGTGGTGGTGAAGTGAGGATTGCAGGTGGCGAAAGTTGAATAAGGAATCGACGCGTTCGAGCTTGTTGGGATGGTTTTGTTTCTGCGTAAAAGCGGGGGCGGGCCGCCACACTCCAAATTAGCGGAGGCCGTCTTCGCCTTTGATCTGGTCTTTGGTTAGCCCACCTACGCGTGGGAGGGGGCGGCCACTATCGGTTACCGCGATGGCGACCAGGATTTCGTTGGCGCGCGGGGCGTCGTTCACGCGAATTTCCATACCATCGAAATGGCTGCGGACGAATGCGGCGTCTTTGTGGCCGAGCGGAATGTCGAGCGTGACGCCGGGGCCTCCGCGTTTTTTGGACGAGGGAATCAGCGCCGCGCCTTTGCCGAGGACTTTTCGCACGGGTGTGCCGAGTCTGGGATGGAGAATCGCGGCGGCATGTTCGAGTTCGCCATTTTCGCCAACGGCGGCTGCTTTGCCGTAGCTTTCGGCGGATGGGCCAGGGATGCCGAGAGCGGCGACAGCGCGCTCGGTAAGCAGCGTGCCAAGTTCTTCGCCGATTTCCGAGAGTTCGGTTAAGTCCTGCACGTATTTTCCAGCGAAGGGATTTTCGATTACGGCTGCCGCAGCCGCGCGGCGCGTGGGCGGCTGGACCGGTTGGCCCATCTCGGTGTGGGTTTCTTCCAGGAAGACAACAATCTTGCGGATTTTGGATTTCATCGGAGGCCGTCCTCACCTTTGATTTCCGAAGCTTTCAGGCCGCCTACGCGGGCGTGGATGCGAGGGCCGGTGGCCATGACCAGGGCCAGAAGAATTTCGTCAGCACGTGGGGCATCGGGGATGCCTACTTCCATGGAGTCGAAATGGCTGCGCACGTACGAGGCGTTTATGTGCGTTATGGGGACATCGAGGCGCGTGCCTGGTCCGCCAACTTTTTTTGTGGAGGCGACGATCGCTTTTGCGCCGCCGAGAATTTCCCGCATGGCGTAGCCGCCCGGGACGTGCCAGAGCGCGCCGTGTTCGAGTTCGCCAGCCTGGCCGACGATCGCACCCTTGCCATAGCCTTCCACGATTTTGGGATCGCCGCCGAGCGCGGTGACGAGGGAATTGGCCATTTGGAGGCCGAGTGGTTTTAGATCTTCCATGAAGCCAGAGATTTCTTCGTTGTATTTGCCGGAGAACGGATTGTGGATTACGGCGAGAGCCGCGGCGCGGCGGAGTGGCGTTGCGGCGACGGGGCCGCCTTCGTGAAAGATTTCTTCGACGGTGAGGGTGCGCTTGCGGACTTTCACTTCAGGCATTTGGCACGCTCCAGTGGCGATGATTCAAGTTCGACAACAGCCAGCCTCGAAAGGGCGGCCCTACATATGCTTTGCGATCCGGTTGAGATTTCCGAGATCGAGCGAACTTGGCTTTGAAGGCAGAGGGCGGCGGCGTAAATCAGGCCTTGGGCGCGAAGTTGTTCGGCCACGGCTTCGCCTGCGCCCAGTGCTTGAGAAATCTCCTGAGGAGAGAGTGAGCCGACATTTCGAGTGACTGGGAGATCGAGGAGGTCCGAGTCTGGCGCAATTTCGCGGGCTGGGATCCGCATGATGCTGGGGTGGCTAGGAAGGTCCACAGCGTTGGCGATGACGGTGGCGGCGGCGTCGGCTTGGGCGGCGGTTTCGGCTAAGACCGTGACCGCGTCGGCGATGCCGAGCGAGAAGCTGCGGCCGCGCCAGCCGCTGGTGGCGACTCCGCGGATGCGAGTTGCTGCGAAAATTTCTATGGAGCAGAAGAGCGAGGGAGTTTCCGGGCGCTCGACCATACCGATGGTGTAAGTCTGGCTTGGCGCGAGATGCAGCGCGATGTCACCACCGTTGTTTACGTAGGCGCGACGGAGTTGCGCGGCGTTGGTCATTGCGGCGAGAACGGCTTCGGCGATGGCGCCGGCGACAGCGGCCATGGGAGTCATGAAGCAGCGATGGCGATAAGGCGAGACGGCTGCCAACATGCAGCGGGCGATGGGGCCAGTCGGCGACGAGATTACAGAAATATCACTGCGCAAGAGCGATAGCTCGGCGCAGAGTTCGTCGAGGATGGTGACAAACCGATCCGCGGCAGCTTCGTAGGCGCGGCGAATTTCGATGGGTTCGGCGTCGGCGTCAATAATGAGATCGATGGGGCCGTCATTCAGGTGTAGTCGGCGTCCGTCGGGAAGCAGGCGAATAGTGGCGCGCTGTTTCATTTGTGGGAATCATTTTCGGCCGGCGGATTGAGTGGCCACGGATTTTCCGGGAGGGAATTGAGTTTACGCTGGCGTTGTTTTTCCTGCAGGACGTCTTCGAGGGGACGTACGTAATCCATGTGTCCGCCTAGCGCGGCATATTCCGATTCTTTTAGCGTGAACTCGATGGGCGCAACCAGCGCGGGTGTGGGAACGTAGCCAAAAGCATTTTGCGGCATGCGCGAAACGTCGACCATGAAGGTGATGCCGCCGCCGGGCCAGACATAGACGGGAGCACCGCCGGAAGTGACGCGAGTGAAACTGTGTTTGACGGAATCGGTCAGCTTGACGGGATTCTCCGTGGCTCCGGCGCGAAGGGAGCCACCTGCTCCGGCCATAAAAAGGACAGTGGTGAGGGCGGGCTCGCAGTTTTCCCGGATGCGCGCAACGGATTCCTCCAATTGCGGCGGCAATTCCTTTTCAATTGGACGTAAGTTGTCGTCGAGTTCGTAGTAAGCAAAATGCTCGCCGGTTGTGCTGACCATGAGCAGGCGCAAATGCGGCCACGCGAATTTGGTCTTAAATGGTCTGAGAATGGCGAGCGGATCGGAAATGTTTGTGCCGCCCCAGCCAGTGCCGGGCTGCGCCACCTGAAAATAGCGGCCGGGAGTGGAACGCCGGCCCTGAATAGCGATGCCGGTTTCACGGACGCCAAGCATTTTGCCGGCTTGATGCTCGGAGAGAACGCCGGTAATGTGATCGTCGACTACGACGACTTCGTCCACCTTGCCAAACCACTGCTTCGCAAACATGCCGATCGTGGCGGAACCGCAGCCGACGCGCATGCGTTCTTCCTGCTGGCCATTGACGACGGGAGCTTTTCCGGCGGCGACAGCGATGGTGGCACCTTCATCGATGGTGAGCGCGACTTCGTTGCCGTTGCAAAGGTCGAGAAGAGTTTCACAGGTGACGCGGCCTTCGCTCTTGGTGCCGCCGGTAAGATGATGTACGCCGCCGATGGAAAGCATTTGCGATCCGTACTCGGCGGTGGTGACGTGGCCGACAGGTTCACCCTGCGCGCGAACGAGACTACGTTCGGGGCCGAGATGGCGGTCCGTATCGATTTTCAGCTTCACGCCGCAATAACTGAAAATTCCCTCCGTAACGACGGTGACCATGTCCACGCCATCGACTTCGGAGGAAACAATGAACGGAGCGGGTTTGTAATCGGGGTAAGTTGTGCCGGCGCCGATAGCGGTGACGAACATGTCTTTGGACTTCGTGAGCTTGCCGT
Organism: Candidatus Acidiferrales bacterium; assembly: GCA_963709705.1. Classification (GTDB taxonomy): domain Bacteria; phylum Acidobacteriota; class Terriglobia; order Acidiferrales; family UBA7541; genus Acidiferrum. Next base: position 384,408 of record CAVPXU010000005.1, on the reverse strand, counting down.
CCCATTCGCCTTCGCGTTCGAGGAACCGCACCAGCGGAGTGCCCTGAGATTTCGCGCGATCGAGGAGGATGTGCGGATCGACGCGGACAAGTTGGCCTTGGAAATTGCCGTAGCGATCGCAGGCGCCGGTTTGGCCGAGTTTTATGTAACACAAGACCGGGCAGGCGTCGCAGCGAATCGTATCTTTGGGCAGGACTTCAGCCATGCGAATTTCCCTGCCGCGAATTGTTACTGGCGATGATGGCGGCGCGTACTTTGTCGGGAGTGGCGGGGAGTTTGTAGATGCGCACGCCGGCAGCGTCGTAAAGCGCGTTGAGAATGGCGGGTGCGGTGGGAATGAGGGCTTGTTCGCCAATGCCTTTGGCGCCGAAAGGACCCACGGGCGAAGAGTCTTCAATGAGAATGGATTCGATGGGTGGAACATCGCCAATGGTGGGAATCAAATAATCGTGGAGATTTTCGCCTTTGCCGGGAAGAAATACTTCCATGAGCGCCATGCCGAGGCCTTGCGCAATGCCGCCTTCGATCTGGCCTTCGATCAGAGTGGGATTGATGGCGCGGCCGACGTCATGGGCAGCGGTGATTTTCTGGATCGTGATGGTGCCGAGTTCGAGATCGACTTCGAGTTCGGCGAGATGTGCGCCGAAACCGTAGACGGCATAGGGAATGCCTTGGCCGTTTTTGTCGAGCGGCTGGGTGGGAGGATCGTAGGTGGCTTCGGCGCTGACGACGTACCCGCGCTCGTCGAGGGGGAATTTATCCAGTTGCTCGTATCTGCGAACATTTCCCAACATCAACAGAACTGCACCGTCCATTAGCACGATTGTTGTGGTATCGGCGCAGTTGCCTCCAAACATTTTGAGAATTGCGGCGCGCAATTGTTTGCCTGCGAGCATGGCGGCGTTTCCGCTGACAAAGGTTTGACGGGAAGCGGAGGTCTTGCCGCAGTCGGGAGAAACGTCGGTGTCTGCGGGGAGAAGATCGAAGCGATCGACGGGCACACCGAGAGATTCGGCGCAGATTTGGGTGACGACAGTGAAGGAGCCTTGTCCAATGTCGACCGCGCCCATGTGAATGGCGATGCGCCCGTTGCGTTGCAGGCCTATGCGCATGGTGGATGGATTCGCCAGGGAAGTGTTGCCGCAGCCGTACCACATGCCGGCGATGCCGACGCCGCGACGACGCCTGGTTCCGTGTTCCCGGTTGAATGCGGTGGCTTCCTGATGCGCAAAATTCCAACGCGGTCGCAGAGCTTCGAAGCAGGCCCGAATACCGACGCCCGCTCCCAGGACTTGGCCGGTTATGGTCGGGCTGTTGTCCTCAAGAGCATTCAAGATTCGAAACTCGAGTTTGTCTACGCCGAGTTTATCGGCGAGAGCATCGTAAAGCTGCTCTTGCGCAATCGTGCCCTGCGGCACACCGAAACCGCGGAAGGCTCCGGCGGGAACGATGTGGGTGTGGACGGCGTGAGTATCTGCGCGATAGTTAGGAACTTTGTACGGTCCAGAACCGTGCAGCGGAACGCGCGCGGCGACGGTTGGCCCCCAGGAAGCATACGCGCCAGTGTTGAATTCGCCTTGTAAATCCATGGCCAGCAATTTTCCGTCGGCGGTGGCGCCAGCCCGGCAATAAATTCTTGAGGGATGGCGCTTGGTGGTGCTGCGGATGGATTCAGGGCGCGAATAAACGATTCTTACAGGCTTGCGAAGATGCCACGCGGCCACGGCGAGGAACGGTTGCGTGGAGAGATCGAGCTTGGAGCCGAAACCACCGCCCACAGCAGTGGGAACGATGCGCACGGCGCTTACGTCGAGGCCAAGGATCGCGGCGACATCCTTGCGCGACATGTAAGGAGATTGCGTGCACGACTGGATTTCGATGCGATCGCCGACGCGACGAGCAAAACCTGCTTCGGGCTCGATGTAAGCGTGTTCGATAAACCCGGTTTCATATTCGGCTTCGACGACAACGGCCGCTTCGCGGAATGCGCTTTCCACATCGCCATGGACGACGTGACCGCGCACGAGAATGTTGTCAGGCCGAAATTCGTGAACGGCCTGCGCGCCGGGAAGTTGCGCTTCGGCGGGTGTCAGCAGGGCCGGGAGCTGCGTCCACGTCACAGGGAATGTCATGGGATCGAAAGTTGCCATGGTTGGAGCATCGCCAACAACGGCTGCTACGGCTTCACCGCGGTAGCGCGTCATGTTTTCGGCAAAAACAGGTTGATCGGCAAAATCGGGATGCACACCAAAACAATTTTTGCCCGGGACATCGCGGGCGGTGAAGACAGCCTGGAGGCCATGCGTTTCCCGAACAAATTGTTGCAGATCCCCGAAAGAGAATTTCGCGTGAGCGTAGGGCGAGCGGATGACGCACAGGACCAGAGAATCTTCGGGCCAATCGTCCGCACCGTAAATATCCCGGCCGGTGACTTTGCGATGGCCGTCGAGGCGCACAAGACGTTGGCCGACTGGACTCAACGGGTCGCCAGCGAATGCAGAGACAGGCTCAGTGTTCGCTTCCATCACCGCGCGAATAATTTTGCGGTAGCCGGTGCAGCGACAAAGGACTCCGCCGAGGGCATCTTTGACTTCGGTTTCTGTCGGCGCGGGATTTTCCTCCAACAACGAAACGGCGGTGACTAGCATGCCGGGAGTGCAGATGCCGCACTGCGCCGCTCCGTGTTGAAGGAAAGATTTCTGGAGACGATCGAACTGCGTGGATGATTCGCGGAGACCTTCAATGGTAAGGATTTCGGCGTCCGGGAGTTGGCCGACAGCGGTAAGGCAGGAGCACACGGCTTTGCCATTGACGAGTACCGTGCACGCGCCGCAATCGCCGGCATCACAGCCGACCTTGGTCCCAGTGAGGCGAAACTCTTCGCGCAAAACCGTGGAGAGGCGCGTGCGCGGATCGGACTGCACGGGGACGGTCTTGCCGTTCAACGCGATCGACAGTTTGGTGAGGGTGGTCTCCATCGTCAGAGAACCTTGCCAGCGCAATCGGCGAGTACGCGGCAGACCAGTGTTTGCGCGGCTTCTTGGCGATAGGTTGCGGTGGCGCGAATATCGTCAATTGGCGAGATCGCGGAAAAATGTTCGGCGCTGACAATATTCAGAATCGGCGAATCAATGGCTGCGCCGACGAGGGCATTTTCCAGTTCCGTGAGGCGAAGCGCTTTGGCCGAGCACGATCCAACGCAGATGGCCGCTTCGCGAACGCGACCATCCTCGTCGGTCAATAAATTGGCGGCAACTATGACGATGGAAATGACGAGATAGCGTCGCGCGCCCAACTTCAAGAAACTCGACGCTGCGTCTTGCCAGCGGCGCGGTATACGGATCGAAGTAAGAATTTCATCGGGCCGGCGGACGGTTTTGCGATTGCCTTGCACAAATTCGGCGAGGGGAAGGTTACGCATTCCAGCTTGCGAAGCCAAAGTGATTTCGGTGTCTAGAGCCAGCAGGGCGGCAACGCCATCCGCCGCAGGAGAAGCATTGCAGATATTACCGGCGACGGTGGCCTGATTCTGAATCTGGATCGAACCGATTTCGCGGGCAGCGGCGCGAAGGCCGTCAAAGCCGGAGGGCAAGGGCGCAGCGAGGAATTCGCTCCAAGTGGTGCGGGCGCCTATGTGAAAGAAGTCCTGCGAAGCGCGAATTCCTTTGAGTTCGTTGATGCCAGAGATGTCGAGGATCGGACCCTTCAACTGGCCGCCGGTGAAGGCAGGGAACAGATCGGTGCCACCGGAAAGGATAGTGGCATGCGTGCGGGAAAGCGTGTGCAGCGCTTCGTCGAGAGTACGAGGTCGCAAGAACAACGAAATTGACTCCTGAAATGGCCACTCAGCGTGGGAAGAAAAATTGCACGTGAGAGGAGACTTCTACTTCTACAACGGTAAAGCGAATTTGTGAAGTGGGTGAGGGGAGTTTCAAGTGGCGGATGGAAACAATTTGGAGCAGGCGCACGTTGTGCGGTTTCGCATGGAACTGGCGGGCAAGCGACTTGCGACGGTGGAACGGCGAAATTCTATGGCATGCTAATGAGGGATGGGGACAACCGACCAAGGGCTCACTTCCGGCACGGCGGCTTTCCAGTTTTCCGGTTTCCGGCTCTATCAGATCGCGCGTTTTTGCATCGTGTTCTGCACGGAAATGCAGTCCGTCGCCGTAGGCTGGCAAGTGTATGAAATTACGAAGCGTCCGCTGGATTTAGGTCTGACGGGGCTGGTGCAGTTCCTGCCAGGGGTTTTCCTGTTCTTGTTGGCGGGACACGCGGCGGATCGCTTCGACAGGCGAAAGCTGTTGACCGTGTGTTACGCGGGCTACGCACTTTCCTCGGCGCTGCTGCTTGTGGTGACGGTGTGGTTCAACGCGCTGCACCGCGTGGAAACCGTGGCGCCGATTTTTGCGATCCTGCTGCTGGTGGGAGTGGTGCGCAGCTTTAGCATGCCGGCAAGCCGGGCGTTATTGCCGCAACTGGTGCCGGAAGAACAATTCCAGGGGGCGGTGGCGTGGAACTCCGGAATTTTTCAATGCGCCACAATTTTGGGCCCCGCGCTCGGCGGCCTGCTATACGCCTTTTCACGGGGGCCTGCGCTGGTTTACGCAGTGGCATTCTTCGCCGGCTTTTTGTCCGTGCTCACGACCATGAAAATCCGCATTGAGAGCCGCCCGCGGCCGCGAGAGCCGTTCACGCCGCAGACGGTGTTGGCGGGGTTTCGTTACATCTGGTCGCACAAATTGGTGCTGGGCTCCATTTCGCTGGACCTTTTCGCTGTCTTGTTAGGAGGAGCGGTGGCGCTCCTTCCGGTGTACGCGAAAGAAATTCTGCGCACGGGGCCATGGGGACTGGGACTGTTGCGCAGCGCTCCGGGAATCGGCGCAGGAGTAATGGCACTGCTGATTGCGTTCAAGCCGATTCGAAAGCGCGCCGGAGCGACCATGTTGTGGTGCGTAGGAGGATTCGGCGTATTCACCATGGTGTTTGGATTTTCGCGAAGCTTGCCGCTATCGTTGATTTCTCTGTGTTTTGTAGGCGCGGCGGATATGGTCAGTGTTGTCGTGCGGGGCGTGCTGATTCAGATTGAGACGCCGGACGAGATGAGAGGCCGTGTCAACGCGGTGGATATGATTTTCATTGGGGCTTCGAATGAGCTGGGAGAATTTGAGTCTGGACTGGCGGCGCAATGGCTGGGAGCGGTGCCTGCGGTGGTGCTGGGTGGCGTAGGCACAATTCTGGTAACGGTACTGTGGGCGTGGATGTTTCCGGAGATACGAAGAGCCGACAAGTTGGCGGGGACTCGGGGGTGAAAGGCCGGTCGTCGCTAGAATTCTCACGGAGCGCCTGTGGCGCATTGAATTTTTCGTGGACGGGCTTTGTTCGTAAAAACGGCGGGGAAACGCCGCACTCCAAAAGTTAGTTGTGCGCTGGCGGCGTGCTTTGCGTGGGTGCTGGAACTGAGGGATTGGGTGTCGCAGCTTGAGGTAGTGTGGATGTTGGGGCTGCGGCGGGCACAACTGGGCTCGCCAATTCTGCTTTCACCGCGGGAGAGATTTTGTCAGCGTTTTTCACAAGGACGCTGACCTGCCACATCTTGGTCTCGCCGAGATGATCGCTGAAAGCAGGCATGCCGGTCATGCGTATGCCGTTGGCAACTTTCCAGTACGTTTCCCACGCTTCGTCGTCAGTAACTCCTGTGCCACGAAAGAGTTGGGGTGGACCTGGAAACATCCCATCGGCGACGGCGGTCTTCGGTTCGCCGGGAAGGCCGTGGCAGACAGCGCAGTGCTCTTTATAGACTCTTGCGCCTTCAATGAAATTCTTCTCATCTTCGGGCACCGGGGATGGGGTATGTGGAAGTTTATCGAGATAGGCGTGCTGGGCTATGTGAGCCAACTTATGCTCGAAGGGCATTTCCGGACCCTTGGTGGCAACCGGTGCGCGGCCGCTGGAGAAGTAATAATAAACGCCGAAAAAGACGAGCAAAAAGCCTAGCAAGATTCCCAAAATGACGCCCTTCAGCATTGATTCTCTCCTCCCCTGCGATGGGGCACAAACGCGCTCGGTTGGTTTTAGCTAGGCGCCGATAGTGTACGACGGGTCGGGAAATTCTGCACGATGGAATCGGTAAAGAGTCGTAAAGAGAATTGTAAAAAGGGGTTAGAGAACACTCCAAAAGCGTAACCAATTCATGGGCTGAGGCGTCCATGTATTAAAGAGCCTTTTTGTTTGAATGGGGTACACTTTAAGTGTATTTCCGCCAGGCTCGCATTCAATCCCGCGCCGTGCGCCCCGCGGTAGAAGATCAGGACCGGAGAAAAGAGGAGTTCTCAGAATGGCCCGAATCGATGAGGTCAATGCGCCAAGCGCAGACCGAAGTAGTGTTCCCGCAAGAGTTTCCCTGAGCCACGAAGGCTCTTCTCGTAATCAATGGTGGATTGTGCTCTTGCTCGTGGCGGTTGTCGCGGGCGGCTGGTGGTATTTCCATTCGCGTGGCGCTCAGGCAAACGGTGCGACAACAAACGGCGGAATTAGCGGCGAAAATGGGGGACGGCCAGCGGGCGCGGCGCTGCCGGTGGTGGTAGCGACGGCGCATCTCGGGGATTTGCCCGTCTATTTTGATGGACTGGGGACGGTAACAGCATTCAATACGGTGACGGTACGAAGCCGGGTAGACGGACAAATCGTAAAAATTAATTTTACCGAAGGCCAGTACGTGAAAGAGGGAGACGCGCTGATTGAAATCGATCCGCGTCCGTATCAGGTGCAACTGGAGCAGGCCGAGGGGCAGCTTGCAAAAGACCAGGCGCAATTAAAGGACATGCAGGTGGATTATGACCGGTACCAGTTGCTCTTCAAGGAAGGTGTGATTCCGAAACAGCAACTGGACACGCAGCAGGCGCAGGTGGGGACGTATGAAGGCGCCATCAAAGCGGACATGGCCACGATCGACAACGCCAAACTGCAGATCACGTATTCGCACATCACCGCGCCGATCAGCGGCCGGGTGGGATTGCGACTGGTGGACATGGGAAACATCGTGCATGCCACGGACACCAACGGCCTGCTGGTGATTACGCAGCTACAGCCCATCGCCGTGCTGTTCAGCCTTCCGCAGGATCAACTGCCGGATGTCATTGCCAAGATGCACGGCGCAAAGCAGTTATCCGTAGAGGCGTATGACCGCGACAACACCGAAAAAATCACCACGGGGAAACTGCTGACGATTGACAATCAGATCGATACCACGACCGGGACGTACAAGTTGAAGGCCGTGTTCGATAACGCGAAGAACGAGTTGTTTCCGAATCAATTTGTGAACGTTCATCTGCTGGTCGACACGAAAAAGAATGTTGTGCTAGTGCCAACGACCGCGATCTTGCGAGGTCCGAATGGCGCGTATGTGTTTGGCGTAAACGCGGGCAACGCCGTTTCTGTAAAGACGGTGAAGGTAGCGAACACAGCCGGAAATGTGGCGGGGATCGCGACGGGTTTGAACGATGGCGACGTGGTAGTGATCGATGGCCAGGACAAATTGAAAGACGGCATTGTGGTGGATCCGCACACACAAAGGCCGGGCGGAGGCAGCGCCTCACAGAGTTCGTTTTTGCCGGACGGTTCCACACCGGGCGCTCCAACCGGAGGACCGGTTCGATGAATCCCTCGCGGCCGTTTATTCTGCGGCCGGTTGCCACCACGTTGATGATGGTGGGAGTGCTGTTGGTGGGCTACGTGGCTTACCGGCAGTTGCCGGTTTCCGCGCTGCCGCAGGTTGATTACCCCACAATCCAGGTGACCACGTTTTATCCCGGAGGAAGCCCGGACGTGATGGCTTCGTCGGTTACGTCGCCGCTGGAGCGAAACTTCGGGGAAATTCCAGGGCTGCAGCAGATGACGTCGACGAGCTCCTTTGGATGCTCGGTGATCACGCTGCAGTTCGTTTTGGATTTGAACATCGACGTAGCGGAACAGGAAGTACAGGCAGAAATCAACAGCGCTTCTCAGTTGCTACCCAAAGACCTGCCGAATCCCCCTATCTACAGCAAAATCAATCCTGCTGACGCGCCAATCCTGACACTGGCGCTGACTTCCGATACATTGCCGTTGGAAAAGGTTGAGGATCTGGCGGATACCACGCTGGCGCAGAAGATTTCGCAGCTTTCCGGCGTTGGACTGGTGAGCATTAGCGGCGGCCGGCGGCCAGCTGTGCGGGTGCAGGCGAACCCGACGGCGCTCGCTTCGTACGGACTAAGTTTGGAGGATCTGCGAACAGCGCTCGGGAATGCGAACGTGGACCAGGCGAAAGGCACGTTCGATGGCGTGCACCAAGCCTTTACGATTGGCGCCAACGACCAGCTTCTGTCCAGTTCAGGCTACAACCCCATCATCATTGCTTACCGTAACGGCGGACCAGTGCGCGTGTCTGACGTGGCGGTGGCGACGGACGGCGCGGAAAATGTCCGGCAAGCGGCGTGGGCGAACAAGCGGCCGGCGGTCATTTTGAATATTCAGCGGCAACCCGGCGCGAACATCATCAGCGTGGTCGATCGCGTGAAGAAAATTTTGCCGCAACTCCAGGCGGCGCTGCCGGGATCGGTGCACGTAGAGATTCTGACGGACCGGACCGCGACGATCCGGGCGTCCGTGGACGACGTGAAATTCACGTTGCTGCTGACCATCGCGCTGGTGGTGATGGTGATCTTTTTGTTCTTGCGCAGCGTGCGCGCAACCATCATCCCCAGTTTTGCCGTGCCGCTTTCGATTGTGGGCACGTTTGGCGTGATGTACCTCCTGGGCTACTCGTTGAACAATCTTTCGCTGATGGCGCTGACGATTTCCACGGGATTCGTGGTGGACGATGCCATCGTGATGATCGAGAACATCAGCCGCTACATCGAGCAGGGTGATTCGCCGTTGCAGGCAGCGCTGAAAGGGTCGGAGCAGATCGGGTTCACCATCGTGTCGCTGACGGTTTCTTTGATCGCGGTGCTGATCCCGCTGCTGTTCATGGGCGACATTGTTGGACGGCTGTTCCGGGAATTCGCGGTGACGCTGTCGGTTACGATTTTGGTGTCCGCGGTGGTATCGCTCACACTGACGCCGATGATGTGCGCGAAGCTGCTAAAGCACCAGCCGGAAGCGCAGCAAACTTGGTTCTACCGAAAATCCGAAAAGCTGTTCGAAGACGTGATCGCGTTTTATGGACGGACGCTGCAGGTAGTGCTGCGGTTCCGCACGGTTACGTTGTTAGTGACGGTCGGGACGCTGGTTGGCACGATTCTTCTCTATATTTACGTTCCGAAGGGTTTTTTCCCGGTGCAGGACACGGGTGTGCTTCTGGGCGTCTCGGAAGCGCCGCAAAACGTTTCGTTCCAAGCCATGTCGACCCGGCAACAATTGCTGGCAGACGTGATCTTGCGTGATCCGGCAGTGGAGAGCTTGTCGTCGTTCATAGGTATCGATGGAACGAATACGACTATGAACAGCGGGCGAATCCAGATCAATTTGAAACCGCTGGCGGACAGAAAGATCAGCGCTTCGGACGTGATCCGGCGGTTGCAACCGGAACTGGCAAAGGTGAGTGGAATCACCTTATACCTGCAGCCGGTGCAAGACCTGACGGTGGAAGACCGCGTGTCTCGAACGCAATATCAGTACTCGCTGGAAGATGTGGACCCGAAGGAATTGGCACATTGGGTGCCGATCTTCGTGGCCAAACTCAAAACTTTGCCGCAATTGCGCGATGTGGCGACAGACCAACTAAATGACGGTTTGCTGGCGACGCTGACGATCGACCGCGACACTGCCTCGCGGCTAGGCATTTTCCCGGCGGACATTGACAATACGCTGTACGACGCGTTTGGCCAGCGCCAAGTGTCCACAATATTCACGCAGCTCAATCAATACCACGTAGTAATGGAAGTGGACCCGAGCTTCCAGCAAAACCCTGACGCGTTGAAAAATATTTACGTGCACTCGGCAAACGGGCCACAGATTCCGCTGAGCGCCTTCACGCGATTCGAACCTGGAAGCACGCCGCTGGCGATAAACCATCAAGGGCAATTTCCCGTGGTGACGATTTCGTTCAATCTTGCGTCACGCGGTTCGCTGGGCGAAGCGACAGACGCGATTGAGAAAGCTCGGCAGGAAGTGGGCTTGCCAGCGAGCATTCAAGCAACGTTCCAAGGAACGGCCGCTGCGTTTTTGCGGTCGATCAGCAATGAGCCACTTTTGATTTTGGCGGCGGTGGTTACGGTGTACATCGTGCTGGGAATTTTGTACGAGAGCTACATCCATCCGATCACGATTTTGTCGACGTTGCCATCCGCGGGAGTGGGGGCGATTCTGGCGCTGCTGCTGTGCCGCACAGATTTCAGCATTATTTCGCTGATCGGGATCATCCTTTTGATCGGAATCGTGAAGAAAAACGCCATCATGATGATTGACTTCGCGCTGGAAGCGGAAAGGAAAGAAGGGAAGAGCCCGCTGGACGCGATTTATGAGGCCTGCTTGTTACGATTCCGGCCGATCATGATGACGACAATGGCGGCGCTGTTGGGCGGATTGCCGCTGGCGCTGGGACGCGGAGTGGGTTCAGAGTTGCGGCGTCCTCTAGGCATCACCATCGTTGGTGGATTGATTCTCAGCCAGTTGCTGACGCTCTATACGACACCGGTGGTGTATCTGGCATTCGACTGGCTGGCGCGGCGTTTGCACCTCGGAACAAGCGACTTTGTTGAGGAACCTGCTACCGGAGATTAGGGATGAATTTTCAATCCAATTTCTCCGCTCCGTTTATCCGAAGGCCGGTGGCAACTTCGCTGGTGACCATTGCGATTTTCCTTTCCGGAGTGATCGCCTTTCGATATTTGCCTGTAGCGCCACTGCCTCAAGTTGACTTGCCGACTATCGGCGTGGGCGCTTCTTTGCCGGGAGCCAGCCCAGAGACGATGGCATCGGCGGTGGCGACACCGTTGGAACGCCAGTTTGGGCGCATCGCCGGCGTTACGCAGATGACCTCGAGTTCAACGCTTGGCAACACGGGAATTGCACTGCAGTTCGATTTGAATCGAGACATCAATGCGGCCGCGCGAGACGTGGAAGCGGCCATCAACGCCGCGCGCAGCCAATTGCCGGCGGACCTTCCGTCGCAGCCGGATTATCGCAAGGTCAATACAGCGGACTCTCCGGTGCTGTTTCTGTCGCTGACCTCCGATACGTTGCCGATCGGGCAAATCTACGATGCATCCGACTCGATCCTGGCGCAGAAAATTGCGCAAATCCAGGGCGTGGGCCAGGTGTTTACATGGGGATCGTCCAAGCCCGCCGTTCGCGTTCAGGTGAATCCGCAGCAACTGAACAGCTATGGGATCAGCCTGGAGACGGTGCGGAAAGCGCTGCAATCCGCCAATTCGAACCTGGCCAAAGGATCGATTTCGAATGCGGATCGCGCGTGGGCGCTTTCCGATACCGATCAACTATTCAAGGCACACGAATACGAGCCGCTAATCGTGGCGGGACACGCGGGCGCGCCGGTTCGGCTGGCGGACATCGCCAAAGTGACCGATTCTGTGGAGGACATTCGCAACCTTGGATTGTTTGGCGGAAAGCGCGGAGTGATCATTGCGATTTTCAGGCAGCCCGGCGCCAACATGATCGACACGGCTGACCGCGTGAAGGCGACGTTGCCTTGGCTGCGCGCGTCAATCTCTCCGGCATTAAATCTGAATGTAATCATGGACCGCACGCTTGTGATCCGTTCGTCGGTACACGACGTGGAACGCGCCATGGTGATCTCCATCGTCCTCGTGGTGTTCGTGGTTTTTGCGTTCTTGAGGAATTACTGGGCGACAGTGATTCCCAGCGTGGCCGTGCCCCTCTCGCTGGTAGGAACGTTCGGGGTTATGTACCTGTGCGGCTACTCGCTGGATAATCTGTCGCTGATGGCGCTGACGATCTCGACGGGATTCGTGGTGGACGACGCGATTGTAGTGATCGAAAACATTGCGCGGCACATGGAAAACGGGATGCCGGGGTATGCAGCAGCGATGAAAGGCGCGAGCGAGATCGGATTTACGGTGCTGTCGATGAGCGCGTCGCTGGTGGCAGTATTTATTCCGATTTTGATGATGAGCGGTTTGGTAGGACGGCTGTTCCGGGAATTCGCGGTGACGCTGAGCGCGGCCATCGTGGTGTCTTTGTTCGTGTCGCTGACGGCGACGCCGATGATGTGCGCGCGATTCCTCAGGCACGATTACAAGAAGAAGCATGGATTTTTCTACCGGCTATCCGAAGGCGGGTTCAATCATATGCTGCATGGATACGACATCATGCTGCGCTGGGTGTTGCGACACCAGTTTCTGATCCTGTGCGTGACGATTTTCACGGCGGCACTTAGCGTTTACATGTTTAAACATGTAAATAAGGGTTTTTTCCCGCAGCAGGATACCGGGCGCATTAATGGATTCATCCAGGCGGACCAGGACACTTCGTTTGAGGAGATGTCCAAAAAGATGCGCGTGTTTACCGATATCGTGAGGGCCGACCCGGCAATCGATACGGTTGCGTCTTTTACGGGCGGCGGAAACGGCACGAGCACCGCGCGGATGTTCGCGCAACTGAAGCCGTTGGCGGAACGGAAGATTGACGCGGACCACGTGATTGACCGGTTGCGCGAAAAGACTGCAAACATTCCGGGAGCGGCTATTTTTTTGCAGGCGGTGCAGGACGTGAACGTCGGCGGACGATTCGGCGGCGCGCAATACCAATATACGCTGCAGGCCGACAATTTGGCGGACCTGTATCACTGGGCGCCGATTATTATGGAGCGAATGCAGCAGATCCCGGAACTTCGGGATATCAATTCGGACGAGCAGAACGGCGGCCTGCAAACTTATCTGGCAGTAGACCGCGATACCGCTGGAAGGCTTGGCATTTCGCTGCAGGATGTGGACAACGCCTTGGGCGATGCATTCGGCCAGCGGCAAGTCTCGAATATCTATAAAGGGCTGAACCAATATCATGTGGTGATGGAAGTTGCGCCGGAGTTTCAAGAGAATCCGGAGGGGTTGAAATATATTTATGTGCCTTCGAATACCGGAAAGCTCGTGCCGTTAAGCGCGTTTTCGCATTACGAGCATTCCAATACCGCCCTCAGCGTGAACCACCAGGGAATTTTTCCGGCGATTACGATCTCGTTCAATTTAACCCCGGGAGCGTCGCTCGGTCCGGCAGTGCAACATGTGGAGGAAGCCCGGTACGCATCGGGAGTGCCGAACACTGTGCACGCGTCTTTCCAGGGAACTGCGCAAGCGTTTCAAGACTCGCTTTCAAACCAGATCGTCCTGATCCTGACGGCATTGGGAGCGGTGTATATCGTGTTGGGGATTCTGTACGAGAGCTACATTCATCCGATCACGATTCTGTCCACGATTCCGTCGGCGGGCATCGGAGCTTTGCTTGCTCTGGATTTTTTTAATATGGACTTGAGCATCATCGCGTTGATTGGAATTATCCTGCTGATCGGCATCGTGAAAAAAAATGCGATTCTGATGATCGACTTCGCGGTGCAAACCGAGCGAGAAGAAAACAAACTGCCGGAAGAGGCGATTTACAAAGCGTGTTTGCTGCGATTCAGGCCAATTATCATGACGACGATGGCGGCGTTGCTGGGAGCCATGCCTTTGGCGCTGGGTACGGGCGTAGGTTCGGAAATTCGGCGTCCGCTGGGCGTGGCGATCGTGGGCGGATTGATTCTGTGCCAGATGCTTACGCTGTTTACGACACCGGTGGTGTACATCTATATGGACCGGTTGCAAAGTTTCTTGAGGCGAACTTTTCGGCGCGGCACCATACCAAGCCATGCGCCCGCACATTCGGATTGAAACCCCAAGATTTAGAAATGACGGAAAACCGAAGATGCTGGCCTGAAGGCCCAGCGCTACAAAACCTATGTGCTTCGCGGTTGAGTTAGAAGAGGAGGATGACATCTGTGCCGGCATTGTGACGCGGGAGCGTCATGCGAATGCTCGAGACGCAATTCCGGCCTCGCCGGTGCGCTGCCCCTCGGATCCAACTCGGGCCGAACGCGAATCAGTACCGCGATTTCACGACGGTAACGACAGAGACGAGAAGAGTTAAGACACAGCACCAGGGAAACCAATTTCCCCAACTTAGATAGAGCGTGGCGTCATGGCGAACGGGGACTTGTGCAACCAAGACCGTGAACGGTTGAGCCTTTGTGTTGCGTTCCGCCAGGACGCGACCACGGTCGTCGGTGACCGTAAGGATGCCGTGGCGAGGGGCGCGAGCGATGCTGAAGCCGTCCTCGACTGCGCGCAGAAAGGACATGCGCCCGTGCAACCAACCATCCGCATCGAAATCCCACGCGGGCACCAGGAGCAACCCTGCGCCGGCGAGTCCGTATTCGCGGCTAAGGCGTGGAAAATCCATGTCTTTGCAGATGGCCACGCCCCAGAGTCCGGATGGCTCCGTGAAGACTTCGCGCTTGGTGCCGATGATGAACTTGGATTCAAACGGCGGAAGCATGTGGTGTTTTTCGTAAGTGAGCGGGGGCGCGCCGTCGGGGGTGTAGATTCTGGCTTCGTTCCACAGTCCGTTGGAATCGCGGCGGACCATGCCGACGATTACGACAGCGCCGGTTCGAGCCGCAGCGCCGGAAAACAGAGAGTCGACTTCCGAAATATATGCGGGGAGGGCGACGGCAATCTTCTCGGGAATAACGATGGCCTGGACGTGTTGGCCAGAGAGCGCGTCCACTTGCGCGGCGTAGTCGCGGAAAAGGCGAAGAGCATCTTCCTGCTTTGACGGCAATTCGTTTTGCGGAAGATCGGAAGCGATCAAAGCTACGGTTGCCACAGACGAGGGTTTTGCGGTGTGCAGGCGCCAGGTGCCAAGAGCGAGCGTTCCGCCAAGCAGCAGAGCAGCGGTTGTAATGAGCAGTTTCTTCTCCCTGGTATAACCGGGAGTGCAGGGAATTGCGGCGATGGTGGCCGATAACAAAAGCACGAAGAAGCTGATTCCCCAGATTCCCGTGACAGAAGCGATTTGCAGGATGGGAAGAAAATTCATTTGCGAATAGGCGAGGTTGCCGGCAGTGCTGTGGACCGACGTCGCAGCATTGAGGAATTCACTGCAAACCCAGAATGCCGGAAACGCCAGCGCAGCCTGCAGGGGAGCACCGCGGCGGACGAACCAACGGAACAGCAAGACACCGAGGGCGAAAATAATCGCGGGCAGAAAGAGCGAAACTAGAATCGCGAGCGACGGAACTCCCAGAACGCTGCGGAGATAATTCCAAAGATTCAGCCAACCGGCGAACGAGGCGAGCAAGGAACCGGCAAAGGCTTGCCAAAGCGGCAGGCGCGTGGCGAGCCAGAGAACGGGAAGAGGGGCAAGCCAAGCGAGCCACCAGATGGGATGCAAGCCGGTGCCGAAGTAAAACGCCAGCGCCGAGGCGACGGGCAAAGCGAAGGTGATGGCGAGATTGGGACGGTCAAGCTTTAAGGCCATGTAGAAATCTCCGAAGGGAGCGATGTAACAGCTTTCGAAAATCTTTTTCGGACAGAGAGATGCGCCCACCGCGATTGAGCAGCACGTAGCCGTGGACATGGGCCCAAAGCGCAAAAGCCACTTCCCAGACATCGTCTTTCTTCAGGTTGCCCTTTTCCATTTCTGCCGCGAGCATGTCCGCCACTGGGTTGAGCGTGGGAGACTTGCGCGCGCGAAAATCTCTGGGGAACTGGCGGGCGCCGGGACGTACTCGGGAGAACACGAAATCGAAGACGCGGGGTTGCACGAAAGCGTAATCGACGTAGCCTTCCATCACGGCGAGGAGACGGTCCTCAACGGAGCCACGCAGCGGGTGAGCCTGAATATGCGAAAGAAGTTTGGCGAATTCGCGATCGGTGATGGTGTTGAGAAGCGCTTCGCGGCTGGGGAAGTGGTGATAGATGGCCATGGGGGTGATGCCGACAGCCTGGGCGACACGGCGCATGCTGACGGCTTCGGGCCCCTCTTTTTCGAGGATAGAAAGAGCTACTTTGGCGATGCGCTCAGCGGTGGGGCTTGTGTTCACCTATACAGTGTATAGTATACAGCGTATATCTGCAACCCTATTTAAAAAAGACGTGAATGAGGATCAGGAGCTGCCGATGAGCCAGCCGGTTAGGAATACGAGGACGCCGCCGACGATGACCTGGAAGGCGGCTTGAAGGAACGGCGTGTCCATATAGCGGTGGCGAATATAGCTGATAACGCCGAGCTCGACGGCGACGACGATGATGGCGATGCCGGTGGCCAAGCGGAATTGTGGAATGAGAAAGGGAAGCGTGTGCCCAAGGCCGCCGGCGGTGGTCATCAGGCCGGTGACGGTGCCGCGAATCCACGGCGAGCCCCGTCCCGTGAGCGAGCCATCATCGGAAAGCGATTCCGCGAAGCCCATGGAAATCCCCGCGCCCAAGCTTGCGGCCATGCCGACGAGAAAGGCGTCCCAGCTCTTATGCGTGGCGAAGGCTGCCGCGAAGAGTGGAGCTAGCGTGGAAACCGATCCATCCATCAGGCCGGCCAGACCAGGCTGAATGAACTGCAGCATGAAAAGCCGTTTGTGCGATTCCTCTTCGTCGGACTTAGCTTTCTCGGTCAGATGCTTTTCTTCGTACTCGCTCGCAGCGCGTCTGTGTTTTCGTTCCTCATCTGCGAGCAAGTTAAGCAATTCGCGCGTCGCAACATCCGAAACACGGCCGGCGGCCCGCATGTAAAACCGGCTAGCTTCCATCTCCATGATTTCGGCCTGACGACGCGCCACTTTCACGCCCAAGGGGCGCATCATCCAGACCGGGCGGCGCTGCAAGAAGCCGCGGACATCCTCTCGGCGAATAGGCGGAATATGATCCCCAAAGCGCTGGCGAAACATGGCAAGGAGGCGGTCGCGATGGCCGGCTTCCTCGACGCGCATTTCTTCGAAAATTTCGGCGGTACTAGGGTAGGACTCCCGAAGGGCGTCGGCGAACTCGGCATAGATGCGGCCGTCCTCTTCCTCGTTGCTGATGGCCAGCGCCAGAATCTCTCGTTCTGTCAAATCCTTGAATTTCTTGAGCATACTCGGTTTATACGGGCACTCTCCCGGGAAGAGAATGGCATAAAAGCACCAGGGAAGTCACCCGGAGGGGCGTTAAATTCCCGGGATTTCCTCAGAACTGGAATTGCCGGGATGGTACTTTCGTACTATCATCGCGAATGGGAAGGCTACTCGCGTCCAAGTACGTCCCCACTATAGGTTTTCTAACGCAACCCCACTAACCTTATCCCTACAAAGAGTTAGCAGGCTTGGGAGAGGTGAAAGGCAATGTCGTCGGCTCTCGAATTTATGGGTAAACAGAATTCAACGCCCGGGGGAACCCCGGCACGAACATCGCACACGGAACGGCGATCGAGCCGGCGCTGCAAGATCAATCAGCTTATGCGCATCCGTCCATCCGATCCAGAACGCGATCCTTTTGACGACATTCGCGGCTCAATGAGTGTTTCGCGGAACGGAGTTTATTTTCAATCGAGCGAGCCCGCATACGAGGTGGGGATGCGGCTGTTCGTTTCCATGCCGTACTCGAAAGAGCCGGCCGCGATGACGCGAGAATATTTAGCGGAAGTAGTGCGGCGCGAGAACCTGCCCAATGGATTGTTCGGCGTTGGCTTCAAAATCCTCATGGAGATGGGGATGCAAGGCGGCTATGGCGGCTACAGCTACGGCCAACGGAAGTAATCTGCCCGAAATAGAAAAACGAAATTAGGAAAACAAAAAAGGCGGATGGCTGCGAAGCCAACCGCCCTTTTTGCGTTTGGGGGGTGGGGAAAATCGAGCGCTTAAGTACGGCCTAAGGCCTGAAACGCGCGGTGCCGCAGCATTCCGAAATGGCGATTCAGAGGGTGTTTCCGCTCCAGGAAAGTAAAGACCGGCGAGCGACGCGGAGTGAGTTTGGCCATGGCGATGTTCAAGCGGATATCGCGGCGGGCATATTTCATGCCGGCAATCAGCGCTTCGCGCGCGTCTTCCTTGCGGCCGGCGGCCATATAGACTTCGGCAAGATTCAAGTAAAGCTGAGCCTGATTACGCTTCATGCGCACAGCGGTATCACAGAGGCGCTCGGCATCGGCCCATTTTTGCTGGGTGCGGGCGAGAGCGACTCCCAGATAAGACATGTAGTAAGGGTTGTTCTTTTCCATGTCGGCGGCGCGCTTGATGTGTTCGAAGGCGCGGTTGGCATAATTATCCCGCAGGAAGGTCAAGCCGGTCTTGAACTCACGGAATGCTTCCGTATCCATCATTGATTCCACCTCACTTGGGGCCGAGGACGTTACCGGGAAGCTTCGAACTCCTGGGAGTGCGGCGATCCGCAGCACAAAAGATCAGCCGGCGCTGAGAGAAAACATCACGCGGTGCTGATGCCAGAGTTCGCATTTCTCGGTTAGTGGTTAAGCTACGGCTTCTATGGCGAAGAATCTACTGACCGGAGGGCCAGTCTTCGGTCAAGGACTCTGCGTTCTAGGGAATTTTTTCACGTTGAGAGTAAAAGTTTCGGGGAATCAGCAGGCTGAATGAAAAAAAGTCATTTTTGACGCACATTTCGAGGCGGAACGGCGCTGCCCATTGGGGCGCCACACTCCCCAATCATCTATGGAGATTCTTAAACATGGTCTTGGCCGCCTTGTCGAGCCACCGACCTGCGCGGCGTGCCTGTGGTTTCTCGAAGAAAAACAGTTTGGTTAGACGCGCGCGTGGGCTACGGCCGATCGCAGGCGCGATTCGTAGATCGGGAAACGCGCGGCTAAATCGGCGACTTGCTGACGCACTTTTTGCTCGACTGCGGAATCGCCTACATGGAGGAGGACTTCCGCCACCCAGGCGCCGATCAGTTGCATTTCCGGTTCCTTCATTCCTCGCGTTGTGACCGAAGGGCTACCGAGGCGAACGCCGCCTGCTTTCATCGGAGGCAGGGGATCGAACGGAATGGAATTTTTGTTGACGGTGATGCCGGCGCGATCGAGGGCCTTTTCCGCGTCGTTACCGGTGATGCCGCGAGAATGAACTTCAATCAGGAATAAGTGGTTGTCCGTGCCTCCGGTGACGATGCGAAATCCCTGGCCAGCAACGGCAGCGGCCATGGCCTTGGCGTTGGCCGCCACTTGCTTCTGGTAGTCCTTGAAGGAAGGCTCCATGGCTTCTTTCAAGCAGACCGCTTTCGCCGCGATAGTGTGTACGAGCGGGCCGCCCTGGGTGCCGGGGAAGGTGAGTTTGTCGAGTTCCTTCGCAAAGGCCGCGCGGCAAAGAACCAAGCCGCCACGAGGTCCGCGAAGAGTTTTGTGCGTGGTGGTGGACACAACATCGGCATGTGGCACGGGGCTCGGATGAACGCCAGCTGCGACGAGGCCCGCGATATGGGCCATATCCACGAAGAACAGCGCGTCGACGGATTTGGCGATCTTGCCGATACGTTCGAAATCGATGATGCGGGAATACGCGCTGGCACCGGCGACGATCATTTTGGGCTTGTGCTGGTGGGCAAGTTCTTCGATTTCGCTATAGTCGATCTGTTCAGTGTCGCGGCGGACGTGGTATTCAATAAATTTGTACATGCGGCCTGAAAAATTCAGCGGATGGCCATGCGTCAAGTGGCCTCCGTGGGCGAGCGCCATGCCCAGAACCGTGTCGCCGGGCTGCAACATGGACATGTAAACGGCTACGTTTGCGGATGTGCCGGAGTGCGCCTGAACGTTAGCGTGATCGGCGCCGAATAGTTCCTTGGCGCGGTCGATGGCCAGTTGTTCGACTTTGTCGGCGAATTCGCAGCCGCCGTAATAGCGTCTGCCGGGATAGCCCTCGGCGTATTTGTTGGTGAAGATCGAGCCCATCGCTTCCAAGACGGCTTCGGAGACAAGGTTTTCCGATGGGATCAATTCCAGGCCGGTGGCTTGCCGGCGAGCTTCTTCGGCCAACAAGGTGTCGATCTGAAGATCAACCGTTTCCAAAGGCCGCTTCATGCGTTCGTTCGCTTCTGTAGTCATCGCTACTCCTGACTGGACTGTCAACCCGTCAACTCCGTCTTGATTTGCGATTTTAACGGAGTGCGCAAACAACCGCAATCGGGCGTATTGGCTAGCCTATCAGGCGCATAAGGAAAATAAATGCCCGGTAGCCAGCTTCGTTGGCGCGGACTGGCGTTTTTTTGGCAAAGGAGTCCTATACTTGAAGTGCTGTCCCGATACAGCAAATCTACTTCATTGAGGTTAAGTTATGGCGAACATTTACGCAGACAACTCGTTAAGCATTGGAAGAACCCCTCTGATCAAACTGAACCGCGTAACCGAAGGCGCGAAGGCCACGGTACTCGCGAAGATCGAGGGGAGAAATCCTGCGTACTCGGTGAAGTGTCGTATCGGGGCTGCGATGATCTGGGACGCGGAGAAACGTGGCGTGCTGAAGCAGGGAATCGAAATTGTGGAGCCGACCAGCGGGAACACCGGAATTGCGCTGGCGTTTGTGGCGGCGGCCCGAGGATATGCAATTACCTTGACCATGCCGGAAACGATGTCTCTGGAAAGGCGCAGAGTGCTGGCAGCGTTTGGTGCAAAGCTGGTGCTGACGCCGGGCCCGGAAGGCATGAAAGGTGCCATCAAGAAAGCGACGGAAATCTACGAATCGGACAAGAGCCACTATTTCCTGCCGCAGCAGTTTGACAATCCGGCGAACCCAGAGATTCACGAGAAAACCACCGGACCGGAAATCTGGAACGACACGGACGGAAGCGTTGACGTGCTCGTGAGTGGTGTGGGCACAGGTGGAACGATCACCGGCGTTTCGCGCTACATCAAAAACACCAAGGGCAAGAAGATCATTTCGGTGGCCGTGGAGCCGAATGCCAGCCCGGTGATCACGCAGACACTCGCGGGACAACCGCTGGTGCCGGGACCGCACAAGATCCAGGGACTCGGCGCGGGGTTCGTGCCGAAAAACCTGGACCTTAGCTTGGTTGACCGCGTGGAACAGGTGACCAATGAGGAGTCCGTGGAAATGGCGCGGCGACTGGCGCGCGAAGAGGGCATTCTGAGCGGCATCTCCTGTGGAGCCGCCACAGTTGCGGCGGTCCGGCTGGCTAAGCTGCCGGAGTTTGCCGGCAAGACCATCGTAACCGTGCTGCCGGATGGCGGCGAACGGTATCTCTCCACGATCCTGTTCGAAGGGATCGGCTAAGACAACCGACGTACGAAACAGAATGCGATGCGGGGCGGGGAACATGTGCAGCGCCCCTGTCCCGCGATCGCGCATCCAAAGAAGCGTGAATCCCATGACAACGCCGAACAATGAATTAGGCTCGCTGGCCAAGGAATTCCGTTGCGCGCTGGAGGCACGGCTTTCCGGCGATACCAATGACCAATACCGTCTGGCTGGCAAAGATGGAGTAAACGAATTTTGCCGCCGCTACCTGGAAGCGCTGTTCCCGTTGTATTACGCGCCCACTCAAACATTGGAGCCGATGCTGGCGCATTTCGTGGAAGATCTGGAATCCCGGTTACGGGAACAAATCGTGCGCGCGATGCATTTTGACTCTACTTGCCAAGGGAAGAAAGCGCCCGAAAATGTACAGCAATCCGCGGATGGCGTAGTGAAGGCAATCTGGAACAGGTTGCCGCACCTCGCGCACTTGCTGGCGACAGATCTGCAAGCGGCGATGAAAAATGATCCCGCGGCCAGTGGGCTGGAAGAAATTTTGCTGAGTTACCCGGGAGTGGAAGCGATCACGGTACAGCGGTTCGCCAATGAGTTATACAAGTTGAAGGTGCCGTACCTGCCGCGGATCCTGACGGAACTGGCGCACAGCCGGACCGGGATTGATATTCATCCCGGGGCAACCATTGAAGATTCATTTTTCATCGACCACGGCACGGGTGTAGTGATCGGAGAGACGGCGACCATCGGGAAGCACGTCACGCTCTATCACGGCGTCACACTGGGAGCGTTCAATCCTACAGGACGTCGCGATACGGGCGGCGAACTGGTTCGAGGGCTGGCGAACAAGCGGCATCCGGATATTGAGGACCATGTGACGGTTTACGCCGGTGCCACGATCATCGGCGGGGACACACGGATTGGTCACCACAGCATCATCGGCGGAAACGTATGGTTGACGCATTCGGTGGCGCCGTACAGCCGGGTGGCTATGCGTGAGCCTGAGCTGGTAATCCGCACAAACGCGAAAGATTCCGACTGGGAATGGTTTTTGGGGAGTTCGATTTAGCATACCAATCCATATAAGCCGAAGCCTGGCAAGTCACGACGCGGTAGGCGCGTTGACAGTGGGAGAGGGTGTCCGTTACGCTCGCATGCTTGGCTGTTGTTTGGGAAATGGACAGGGAGACGCATGGCTGACGAGAAGCTGCCGACACGGGCGGAAGATTTTTCGGAGTGGTACAACCAACTGGTTTTGAAAGCGCAACTGGCGGATTACGCGCCGGTGCGCGGCTGCATGATTGTGCGACCCTATGGCTGGGCCTTATGGGAAAACATTCAAGGGGCGCTGGACCGTCGGTTTAAAGCCACGGGCCACCAGAATGTGGCGTTTCCTCTGCTCATTCCGAAGAGTTTCATTGAAAAAGAGAAGCATCACGTGGAAGGTTTTTCGCCGGAACTCGCGGTGGTGACGATCGGCGGAGGGGAAGAGCTCGCGGAACCCCTGATCGTACGGCCGACATCGGAAACCATCATTGGGCATATGTGGGCTAAGTGGATCCAATCGTATCGCGATTTGCCGGTGCTGATGAACCAGTGGAACAGTGTGGTGCGATGGGAACTGCGCACGAAACTATTCTTGCGCACGCTGGAATTTTATTGGCAGGAGGGCCACACGGCGCACGCAACGCGCGAGGAGGCCGTCGAAGAAACACGGCAGATGCTGGATGTATACACGGATTTTGCCGTGAACGAAGCAGCCATTCCGGTGATCCCTGGTGCGAAATCGGACGCCGAGAAATTCGCCGGCGCTGACGTCACCTATTCGATCGAGGCAATGATGGGCGATGGTAAAGCGCTGCAATCGGGCACGTCGCACTTCCTCGGCCAAAATTTCGCGCAGGCCTTCGACGTGAAATATCTGGATCACACCGGGGTGCAACAGTTCTGCTGGACGACATCCTGGGGGCTTTCGACGCGATTCATCGGCGCGATCATCATGGTACACGGCGACGATCAGGGGTTGGTGATGCCGCCGCGGCTGGCGCCCATACAGGTAGTGATCGTGCCCATATTCAAGACAGACGAGGAGAAGGCGAACGTCCTGAAGACCGCCAAGGACTTGAAGGCGCAACTGCTCAAGGCCAATCTGCGCGTGACCCTGGATGAGCGCGAAGGTTTCAGTCCCGGTTGGAAGTTCAACGATTGGGAAATGCGTGGCGTCCCCGTGCGTGTGGAACTCGGCCCCAAGGACGTGGCCAAACAGGCGGCCATGTTGGCCCGGCGTGACAAGCCCGGCAGGGAAGGAAAAGTCAGCGCTCCGCTGGCGGATTTGGCCGGCACCATTGAGAAACTGCTGATCGACATTCACCAGTCCCTTTATGACAAAGCTCTGGCGTTCCGGCGCGCAAATACACATGAAGCCACAACTTACGATGAATTCAAAGAGGCCGTCGAGACCGGGTTTGCTTACGCGCATTGGTGTGGCAGCGGGGAGTGCGAGGAAAAGGTGAAGGAAGAGACTCGCGCGACCATGCGCTGCATACCTTTGGAGCAAGCGGCGGTTTTGGGAAATGGCGGCGGCGCGGGCTCGGGCACCTGCGTTTATTGCAACAATCCTGCGAAAGCACGCGCCATTTTCGCCCGCGCTTACTGATCACCTCACCCATTGCGCACTAGGAACACCTATCCACGCCCACACTCGACAGCGGGACCGACGGAGTGCTAGCGTAATTTTATTGGGACAAAATTTCTGGCCGATCGGGCGGACGGCGGTCCTGGCCTACGAGGTATCCTTTGGAGAACCGGAACTGGGAATCTTCTCGTCGAGCAGAGCGAGGCGAAGGCGGGCTGAAGGCGCTGCTTTATCTGGCCTTTCTGATCATTGCGGTCTTTGTGGCGTTCAAGGCTGTGCCCGCCTATGTCGCCAATTACCAGTTAAAAGACAAAATGACAGAACAAGCCAAATTTGCGATCGTGAATCGTTACACAGAAGATCAGATTAAAGACAATATTTTCCGTACGATCCAGGATTTGGACATTCCCGCGACGCGCGACGACGTTAAGGTGACAAACACCAATCACGGCATAGAAATCACCGTTACCTACTCCGTTCCCGTCGATTTTCTGGTGTACAAGACCGACCTGAATTTCGATACTTCATCCGAAGGCCGGGACTACATGAAGTAGGCCGGTTGGCAACACTCCGAGTTGCGCACGCCTTGCTCAAACCTTCGTTTGCCGAGCCCGATTTTGTTCCGCTTCGATAGTGCGAGACAATAGGAACTG
Source organism: Candidatus Acidiferrales bacterium (assembly GCA_963709705.1). Taxonomy (GTDB): domain Bacteria; phylum Acidobacteriota; class Terriglobia; order Acidiferrales; family UBA7541; genus Acidiferrum. Next base: position 359,876 of record CAVPXU010000005.1, on the reverse strand, counting down.
GCCAGCTCTGGGGGACTTCTTTGCGATTTCGCCTTCAAAAGGGTTTCTGGACGTCTGCCTTTGGACTGAGCCTGCTCGGTTTCGTAGCCCTCTGCGTCCTAATCTCCGCCACTGTCTTCACGGTCTATTACGTCAAGTACTCCCGGATGATCGATGCCCGGTTGTCCGGCCATATCCTGCAGAACACCACACAGATTTTCTCAGCTCCCGAGCACATATCGACCGGCCAAGCCTGGGGAACAGAGGATTTGGTGACCTATCTTCAGCGCTCGGGTTACCGGCCGGAACCCGACGATAATTCGCTCGGAGAATATACCGTCAACGGCAACGTGGTTGATATCCGTCCATCGAAGCTCTCCTATTTTGGAGGGACGAACGATCTTACGGTCCAGTTTAATGGGCGAATGATAAAAGCGATCCGGCCGCTGTCGGGTGGGCCGGAAATGGGCACGGCGGAGATTGAGCCGGAGTTAATCACTAATCTATTTGACAGCGCGCGCGAGAAACGCAGGGCAGTACGTTACGACGATCTTCCGCCGGTGCTGGTGCAAGCCATTTTGTCCGCTGAAGACAAACGATTCTTCGAACATCCAGGGTTTGACTTCATTCGCATCTTTGGCGCGGCTTGGGCGGATATTCGCCACGGCCAGCATGGGTTGCAGGGCGCCAGCACTATCACCATGCAAGTGGCGCGCACTTATTTTCTTTCCACGGACCGCACCTGGAAGCGGAAAACGGCCGAAGCCATGCTTTCGTTCGAGCTGGAGCAGCGCTTCACCAAGAAGCAGATTTTCGAGATGTACGCGAACGAGGTATATCTGGGCAATCGCGGCAGCTTCGGGATACGCGGATTTGCCGAAGCCAGTGTGGCGTATTTCGGCAAGGACTTGCGACAGCTGACACTACCCGAGTGCGCGTTCCTCGCCGGACTTATCCGCGCTCCGAATTATTATTCGGTGGCGGATCGCCATCCGGAACGCGCGGTGCAAGCACGAGATCGCGTCCTGGCTCAGATGGTGGAGAACAAATACATCACAGAAGCGGATGTGCAGGACGCAAAAAGGACGCCGCTGAAGTTGGCGAGAGCGTCCGTCACCGGTAACGAAGCTCCATACTTCGTGGACATGGTGAAGGATCACTTGCTGGAGAAATATTCGGAGCAAGAACTGCTGAGTACGAACTACCGGGTGTACACCACGCTCGATCCGCAGTTGCAACGGGCAGCCGCAGTGGCGATTGAGAGCGGGATGAAAAACGTTGACGCGCTGCTGGCCAAGAAATACGAGAAGGCGCGCAGAGCGAAGGGAAAGAAGGCAACGGAAGTCGAGCCGCCTCCACCGCAAGCACAGGTGGCACTGGTGGCATTGGATCCGCGTACTGGCGAGATCAAAGCGATGATCGGCGGGCGCGATTACGGTCAGAGCCAGTTGAACCATGCGCTTGCGCATCGCCAGCCAGGTTCGGTGTTTAAGCCATTCGTTTATGCCGCGGCGTTTAACAATGCGGTGGATGGCGCCCAACCGATCGTTACACCCGCCACGACCGTTGACGACGAGCCCACAGTCTTCGAGTTTGATGGCCAGGAATATACGCCCAACAACTACGGCGAGAAGTTTATGGGCAAAGTTACGGTTCGCCAGGCGCTGACGAACTCCCTGAACGTGGCTACGGTGAAAGTGGCGGAGATGGTGGGATACGGGCGCGTTGTGCAGATCGCGCGGCAGATGGGACTTACGCCCAATATTAAGCCGACTCCGGCAGTGGCACTCGGGGCCTATGAACTCACGCCCGTGGATGTAGCCGGAGCGTATACGGCGTTCGCGACAATGGGCACTCGAGCCGAACCCATGTACGTCCAGAGCGTGGCCGGCGCAAACGGCAATGTGCTGGAGAGAAATACCCCTTCGAACAAGCAGGTCCTCGATCCCCGCGTGGCGTATCTGGTGGACAGCATTTTGGTGGATGTGATCAACAAGGGCACGGGCGCGCAAGTCCGGGCGAAAGGATTCACTCTGCCCGCGGCGGGAAAGACGGGCACGTCGCGAGACGGTTGGTTTGCTGGATTCACGAACAACCTGGTATGCGTGATCTGGATCGGCTTCGACGATAATCACGATCTTGGATTGCAGGGCGGCACGACAGCGGCACCGATTTGGGCAGATTTCATGATCAAGGCCACATCGTTGCCCGGTTATCGGGATGTGAAGCCCTTCGAGAAACCCGATGGCGTGGATTCCATCCTGATCGATTCAGACACTTTGGAAATTGCCACGCCCACTTGTCCGGTGACGCGCGAAGAGGTTTATATCGCGGGCTCGCAACCAACGCAGTTGTGCGAACTCCATGGTGGGCACGGCCCGGGCGGAGGAGTAGGATCCTTTCTTTCGCACATTTTTGGAGGCGGGACGCCCAAGCCGTCGCAACCCGCCGGAGCCAATGGTGCTCCGGGCCAGCAAGCGCAAAATGGGCAAAACGGCAACGATCCGAACGGTGTCCAACCGGCCACGACAACCGAAAAGAAAAAGGGGCCTTTACAGAAGATTTTTGGTATCTTTGGGGGCAAGAAGAAGAAAGATCCCGACAAGCCTGATCGGGACAAAGGAGACTCGCCATGACTCGAAGCTACTTGGCGATTCCGGCTGGTTCTTTCCTCTTGGTTACACTGCTGCTGCCCGCCTGTGCTCAGACCAATATAGACAATCCGCAAGCTCAAGTTCAGACAGCTGCTGCCGTGGCGACCGACCAGAAGCCAAAATTATCCGAAGAAGATCTTGCTCGTCTGTACCTCATCCGAAAACAATTTCGAGAGGCGCAAGACCTGTTTCACAAGTTGACGGTGGAACAACCGAAGAACGCCGTTTACTGGAACGAACTTGGCATCAGCCTTCACAACCAGGCGGAACTGGACCTGGCGCTGAAGTGCTACCAAAAGTCCGCCAAACTCGATTCTCATTACGCGGACGCGCAGAACAATGTCGGCACGATTTATTACGAGCGCAAGAAATATGCCAAGGCGATCCGCTCCTACAAGAAGGCAATCTTGCTGCGCCAGGATTTCGCGGCGTTCTATCTCAACATGGGTTACGCGTACTTCGGAGAGAAGAACTACGAAAACTCGATCGCCGCGTTTCGCAAAGCCTTGCAACTTGATCCGGACACGTTTGAGTCAGCGCGGTCGCGGTCCGGGACTGTGGTGCAGGACCGTTCCATCGGCAGCGAACGTGCACAGTTTTATTTTCTGCTGGCGAAATCGTTCGCGGAATCCGGAAATGTGGAGCGTTGCGTTATCTACCTGAAGAAGGCACGCGACGAAGGCTATCAAGAGATCGATAAGGTGAAGTCCGATCCTTCGTTCGCGCTAGTGATCAAGGATCCGGCGGTGCAGGATTTTCTGGAAAACAAGGCACCCGACATCATCCAGCAGTAGACCCGCGGAAGTGAAATCAGAAACGACACGGAAGGCTACGCGACCATCCGGTTGTGCACAGGCGAGATACCTGACCGGTTTCTGCCGAGTGGACGGGTCCGGCTCTGCTACAATGGGCGCAGAATGAGAGCGCGCCCCCTCCGTATGCGCAATTTCCGCTCGCTCCTTGTAGGCATTTGTCTTTTGGGAGGGGCGGGAGAGCTTTTTGCCGGACAGTCCGGTAACACTTCTCCCGTCAAGCGTTCCTCACTTCCTCAAGAAGGTATCTTCCTGGTATTTCCCTTTGAAAACGTAGGCTCCAGCGCGCGACTCGATTGGATTGGAGAGGGACTGGAAGAGTTAGCTATCCAACAGCTTTCCGCAGCCGGTCAACAGGTTTATTCGCATGCCGGCAGGCTGAGCGAAATGGACCGCTATGGCCTGCCTTCTTCCGGGAAGCTAAGCCGGTCGACGATGCTGCACATTGGGCAAGAGATGGATGTCGACTACATCGTTTTCGGGAACTATACGTCTGACGGAAAGACGATCACGATCAACGCGCGGTTGCTTCGCATCAATCCCGTTGCGCTGCTGCCGGTGATCGAACAGAGCGATGCGCTGACCTCTCTGATGGAGTTACAGACGAAACTGACGTGGCGGCTATTGGGAACCTGCAACCATGGCTACCCGCTGAGCTTTTCCGAATTTACCCGGCTGCAGCAATCGCTAAGCCTTGCGGCTTTCGAACAATACATTCGCGGTCTGTTGGCGAATGAAGACGAGATGAAGCTGAAAGACTTGAAAGAAGCTGCACGCCTCGAACCGGATTGGCCTGAGCCCGCTTATGCGATCGCGGAAGTGTATTTCCAGAAAAATGATTGCAACGCCGCTTTGCCCTGGTACGCGAAAGTTCCTGCCACGCATGCGCGTGCGGTGGAAGCCGCGTTTGCCACGGGAGTTTGCCGCCTGCGCCTGGGACAGCCGGACAAAGCGGAAGAAGTTTTCAATACGTTGGAGCAAGACCTCCACCGCAACCTGGTCACCGGTGCGGACCTGCCGGAGATTTTGAACAATCTGGCCATTGCGCGGGCGCGTCAGGGCGATCTGCCTCCGGCGCTGACGGCGCTCGGCCGTGCGCGCGATATCGATCCGGATGAAGACGATTACCCTTTTAACCTTGGCCTGTTTGCACTGCAGCAGAAGGATCTGGCCGCGGCAGAGACGCATTTTAGGGATGCGGTGGAACGAGAACCAGAGAACGCCGAAGATATGGCTTTTCTGATCTACACGCTGGATAAATTAGGAAAGAAACAGGAGGCCATGGAACAACGAGAGGCTGCTGAAGAAGCGTTTGGCGAGAAAGGGTTGACGTCGTTGAAGTTTGACGTGAAGAACTCCGATTCGCTGACGAAATACGAAAGAATCAAGCGCGAACTGGACATGACTTCGCTTCGCCTGGAACTGGAAGGTCCGCAGATGCAACAGAGGGCGGGAGCCGATCCGGTTGTCCCCGCGAATGGCGCGGTGGCGCACATCCGTCGCGGTGAGCAAGAGGCGCGAGCGGGTCGCCTGGATGCCGCCGAAGCGGAATTTCGCGCGGCGCTGGCGGCGGAGCCGAATAACGCGAGCGCGCACCGGGAGTTGGCGGAAATTTACCGGCGCCGGGGTAAACTAGATGAAGCGGCCCATGAACTTCAGTTGTCACTAGAGGCACGCGACTCGGCGGCGGCCCGAACCATGCTTGCGCGTATATACCTGGAACAAAAAAAGAATGACCTGGCCCGCGCCGAGGCCGAGAAAGCCATCAAGCTCGCTCCTAATTATCCCGAAGCAAAGGAATTGCTCGATCACTTGCAAAAGAGCAATCCCGCGGGAGGCACACCATGAGCGCTCCTGAAGATCCACGAAAGTTCCGCTACTTGTCGAAGATTATTTTTGTAGCTGCGTTGGTTGCGCTGTTTTTGCCGGCGTTAGCCGTGAAGGCATCCGCAGCGGACTCGAACGCAAATCCGCTTGTGCTCGAATTGAAACTGAATGGGGAAGTCGAGCCCGTTCTGGCGACCTATATCGATGAAGGTTTAGCGGATGCGGCGCAGCGCCATGCGTCGCTGGTGCTCATCACCATGGACACGCCGGGCGGCCTGAGCGATTCAATGACTGATATCATCCATCACATTCTGGACTCGCCCGTTCCCGTAGTGGTTTATGTAAGTCCGGATGGCGCGCGAGGGGCTTCGGCGGGATTTCTGATCCTGCTTTCGGCGGACATTGCGGCGATGGCTCCGGGGACACGAACGGGTGCGGCCACGCCGATCTTGATGCCCAGTTGGGTGACGATGCCGATGGACGAAGTGCTGCGAAAGAAAATTAATAACGACGCCACAGCGTTTTTACGCAGCTTTTCGGAGAAGCGCGGGCGCAACCCGAAGCTGGCGGAGACAGCGATCACAGACGCGCGCGCGTTCACGGAGCAGGAAGCGTTAGATGGACACTTAATTGATTATGTGGCAAGCAGCAAAGAGGAATTGCTGGGCGAGTTGAACGGCCGGGAAATCACGCGATTCAACGGGAAAAAAGAAGCACTAGCGCTACAAAATTACAGGACCGTCGAGTTTCAACTTTCGGCGCGCCAACGATTCCTGGCGCGCATCGTGGAGCCGGATGTGTTTTTCCTGTTGCTGTTAGTCGGCGCGCTCGGGCTCTATACAGAATTCACTCACCCTGGTGTCGTTGCCCCGGGCGTCGTGGGCGGTATCTGCATGCTTCTGGCGTTGTACGCGATGCAACTTCTGCCTGTGAATCTTGCGGGCGTGTTGCTGATTTTGCTGGGGCTGGCGCTGTTTGTGATGGAAGCGAAATTCACGAGCCATGGAGTCTTGCTGCTGGGAGGCATCGTGTCGATGCTCTTGGGAGCGATGTTTCTGATTCGCTCGCCGCTCACGCCCGGTGGCGTTAGTTTTGGCGTTGCCCTGGCGGCGACGCTACCGTTCGCGTTTCTAACAGTGTTTCTGATGCGGCTGGTGCTGAAATCCCGCAAATGGAAAACGGCCACGGGAAAGGAAGAACTGCTTGGTGAAGAAGGAGTAGTCACCATCGCGCTTCCCGGCGGAGGAGAGGGCATGATTCGTGTCCACGGTGAATTGTGGCGCGCGCGCTCCAAAGCCGACGTTCCAGTAGGCGCAAAAGTTCGGGTGCTCCAGGTTGAGGGGTTGAAGCTCGACGTTGAGCCTCTGCCCGCGGGAACACCCATCGAGAAGTGAATCGAGCGGCAAACAGAGGAGGTCAGGATGTTACAAGTTGGCGGGATTGGCATACTCATTATCGGATTCTTTTTTCTGCTTTGGATTTGGAACTCCATCAACATCATTAAAGAATGGGAGCGCGGCGTAGTGTTGCGCCTGGGACGGCTTTTGCCCGAGGCCAAGGGCGCAGGTTTGCGATTGGTTTTCTGGCCGATCGAAACACTGTATCGCATCAGCATGCGGCTAGAGACGCTGGATGTGCCGCCGCAGGACATCATCACGCGCGACAACGTTTCGGTGAAAGTAAACGCGGTTTGTTATTTTCGTGTTGTGGATGCCAACCTTGCGCTGTCGCAGGTGCAGAATTATCAGTATGCGACCTCGCAACTCGCGCAGACGACGCTTCGCAGCGTGGTTGGCCAGTTCGAACTGGACGAGATTTTGTCGCAACGCGATAAGGTGAACGCCAAACTTCAGGTGATTCTCGATCAAGACACCGAGCCCTGGGGCATCAAAGTGAGCAAAGTGGAAGTGAAGCAGGTGGATATTCCCGAGCAGATGCAACGCGCCATTGCGAAGCAGGCGGAAGCAGAACGCGAACGGCGCGCCAAGGTCATTCATGCCCAGGGCGAGTTCGAAGCCTCTCAAAAGCTTGCCGACGCCGCCAAGGTTCTGGAGACGGAGCCCTCGGCGATACAGTTACGGTACTTACAGACCTTGACAGAGATAGGTGTCGAAAAGAACACAACGATTGTTTTCCCCCTGCCAATCGATATTATTAATAGCTGGGTAAAGTCGATCGGGGGGTCGACAAAATAAGGATGGCTTCCGGGGGAAAACGCGGGGCAAGTGATCGTGTGCTCGAAAGCAAGCACGTCATAGGTCTATTTCTGCTGATGCTACTGTTCTCCGGCGTGTTTTTCACGTTGGGGTACGTCATGGGCCGGAATCAATATGACGGGCAGGTGCGCGCAGCGATGAACGGGGCGGGCAAGCCAGAACCTGTCTACATGCCGAAAAACGATCCGGCTCCGAAAAGATCATCCACGGAAGACGCTAATTCCGCGGCCGATTCCGATCCTTCGACAAATTCCTCCACGCCTGCTTGGACTTTCCCTGCGACCCATAGCAACTCGTATGCGGATCCGCACTTGGACGCGCCAACCGTCTCCAAGACGGTAACACCGCCCTCGAAGCCTGCCAGCGCGAAGAGCGAAGCGAAGACGCAGCCTGTATCGGCGCGTGCTTCGTCAAAGAACAACAAGAGCGCGATGAACACTCCGTTGATTCCCAGTGGGGCGTACGTGATTCAAGTGGCGGCGCTATTGAAGCAGGACGACGCGCTTGCGATTGCCGGCGGCTTGCAGAAGAAGCATTACGCGGTTTACGTGCAAACGCCGCAAAAAGACAAGTATTACCGAGTGCAAGTCGGCCCGTTCAAGGACCAGAAAAGCGCCGACGCCGCCAAGAAAGGCCTCGAGGGCGAGGGCTTTAAGGCGTTCTACGTAAAACACTGATGGCGTCTCCGGCCTGGTATTCCTGGCTGCGGCCGCATCGCCTGCGGGAAACGCCCGCAATTTTCCGTTTACTGCTTGCGGCGTTGAGCGGAGCGATTCTCTCGTTGTCCTACCACGGCTCGTTTCCCAGCATTTATTCCTGGTTTTGCCTTGCCCTATTGTTCGCGAGCATCCTGGGCGCGCGCGCGCGGGTAGCGTTTTTTTGCGGATTCGCCCATGGGTTGATTTTCGTGTTTACGTGCGTGCCGTGGATTGCGGATACTCTTTCAATTCACGGCGGAATGTCCGCGGCAGCGGGTTGGGGCGTGCTGCTGCTGATCGGGTCGGTGTGGGCCGCTGCAATCGGAGTATTCGCCTGGTCGGTGCAGCGCTTGTCCCTGCGCAGCTACACGCTGGCACTGGCAGGAGCGCCATTTCTTTGGATCTCGACGGAAGTCTTTCGCGCTTATTTGCCGGAGATCAGTTTTCCCTGGAGCTTGCTGGGTTACGCGCCGGCGGAGAATCCCGCCTTGTTGCAACTGGCGACGATTACCGGCGTATATGGTTTATCGTTCTTGGCGGCGGCCTTCAACGCGTTGTTACTGTGGACCGATTGTGGGCCGGCGGAACAGACAAAGCGAAGAGTTGGAATTTTCGGCGCGGTTCTGGTGGTGCTGCTACTGGTGATGGCCATCGGTCCTCGATTCGTTCCGAAAGCGGAAGCGCATCATTGGGCGCGCGTGGTGCAACCCAATTTTCCCGAAAACATGCAATATGTCGGCGATTGGTACGCCGATCACAAGGCCGATTTGGTTGATCTTGAAACGCTAAGTCTTCGGCCGTCTTCGAGCGGAGTGAAGCCGGACTTGCTGATCTGGCCCGAAGCGCCCGCGCCATTTTCGTTTCAGGATCGGCATTTTGCCCCGTACATTGCGCACCTGGCCACGGAGTTTCATAATCCCGTGATTGTCGGCGTGATTGAGTGGAAGCCAGAGACCGACATCGTGAATGGCGCGCGACGCCGGACGTTGGTGCCTTATAACAGCGCGGCGATGCTCGACGAATTTGGCCAGCGGGTGTTTTCTTACTACAAGATTCACCTTGTGCCGTTTGGCGAATACGAGCCGTTCCCGTTCATACACCAGGTGGTGATGAGCGTGTCCGAGGAAGTGGGCGGCTTCCATAAGGGGAAAGAGCGCAGCGTCGGCCTGTTTGCAAATGGTTACAAGTTTTCGGTTTTCATTTGTTACGAGGCGATTTATCCGGGCGAAGTGCGGGAGTTTACCGATCGGGGCGCGCAACTGCTCGTCAACATTTCGAACGACGGATGGTTTGGCACTTCGGCCGCCGCCGAGCAGCACTTGCGGATGGCCCGCGTGCGTGCCGTGGAGAACCGGCGCTGGATCCTGCGCGACACAAACAGCGGCATCAGCGCGTCGATCGATCCTTACGGCAACGTAATGCGCGTGCTGCACCGCGACGAGCGTGGTTCCGCGGATTTACCTTACGATTTTCGCACCGACCGAACGCTCTACGTCATTCTGGACGACTGGTTCGCCTGGATGTGCGTGTTGGTTTCCGCTATTCTTGTGGGTATCACTTTTCGAAAGGATAAGCGAACCCGTTAGTTGATACGGGTAAATGTACGCCACCATGATCCTGGAAGACCTGCAGCATCAATATGAAGGACTGAAGCAGCGCATCGAACTTGTGCGGAGTTATCTTTGACGTCGAGCACAATCGCGCGCAAGTGAAAGCTCTCGACCAGCGTACCGCCGATCCCAATTTCTGGAACAATCAGGAACAAGCGCAGTTGGTGCTGCGCGACCGTAAACGAGCGGAGGCCAATCTCGCCGCGGACGAGAAGCTTGCCGCCATCTCTGGCGATGTGGAAACGTACATCGAATTGGCCAAGGGCGAAACCAACGCCGCACAAAAGGAAGAACTGCTCAAGGACCTTAGCCGCGAGTTGACGTCCGCGGATTCTTATCTTGGTGAACTGGAAACGCAGACGCTGCTTTCCGGCGAGAACGATCACCTCAACGGCATTATGACCATCAAGCCCGGGGCTGGGGGCACGGAATCCCAGGACTGGGCTTCGATTTTGTTGCGCATGTACTTGCGATGGGCGGAGCGCAAAGGTTTTGGCGCGGATGTGCTCGACGAAACGCCCGGCGAAGAAGCGGGAATCAAGAACGCTACCATCCAATTCACCGGCGAGAACGCTTACGGGCTGCTCTCGGGTGAAACGGGGGTGCATCGCCTGGTGCGTATCTCGCCCTTCGACCAGGCGGCGCGGAGGCACACTTCATTCGCGTCCGTTTTCGTGATTCCGGAAGTGGATGACCGCATCGAGGTAAACATTCGCCCGGAGGACATCAAGCTGGACACGTTTCGTTCCGGCGGCAAGGGCGGCCAAAACGTCAACAAAGTGGAAACCGCCGTTCGATTGACGCACATTCCCACGGGCGTAATCGTTGCCTGCCAGATGGGCCGCAGCCAGCACAAGAACCGCGAAATGGCGATGAAGATGTTGCGTTCAAAACTGTACGATCTGGAAATGCAGAAGCGGCGCGATGAAACCGATCGCCTGGATGAATCGAAACTGGATATTTCTTTTGGTAGCCAGATTCGTTCGTACATCATGCAGCCGTACCGGCTGATTAAGGATCATCGCACGAAATTTTCGGTGGGCGATGTAGACCGCGTGCTCGACGGCGATCTCGATCCATTCATTCGTTCCTACCTGATGGCCAAGAAGACGAAAGGCAAATTGGAGATTCAGGCGGACGACACGGACGACGCAGCGTAGCGTCTTCCAAGCCTGGCAATTGGGATAAGCAGTACTGCACATTGAACATAAGAATTAAGGATTTGTTCTCGGGTGATCGCGTATGCAAAATGCTGAGTATGTCATCCACAGCTAACGTCAATCTTTGGTCGTCCCCCCAACACGCGCTGGATTATCTTGAGCGCGCCGATTCTATCCCGCATCGCGTGGAAGGCGAGGCTACGCTGCTGGAATTTCTGCCGCCCAAACCCGAACGCATTCTAGACCTGGGAAGCGGAGGAGGTAGGCTTCTGGGACTGGTGAAAGCAGCGCGGCACGACGCGGAGTTTGTGGCGTTGGATTTTTCGCCGACGATGCTGGATGCACTGCGAGGTCGTTTTGCAAAAGACGAGAAGGTGAGCGTGGCCGCTCACGATCTGTCGGAGCCACTGCCGGATTTGGGGAAATTTTCCGCGGTTGTCTCTTGCTTTGCGATTCATCATTTGGTCCACGAACGGAAGCGCGCGCTGTATTCGGAAATTTTCGAGAGCCTGGTTCAAGGCGGTGTGTTTTGCAATTTGGACCACGTTGCGTCTCCGACTCTGCGGCTGCACAACCAATTCTTGGAGAAGCTGGATATTTTGCCGGACAAAGAAGATCCTTCGAACAAGCTCATGGATTTGCATACGCAACTGAATTGGCTGCGGAAGATCGGGTTTGAGGATGTGGATTGCCATTGGAAATGGCGGGAACTGGCTTTGTTGGTGGGAGTTCGGCCATTGAGCTAAACGCCGCCGCGGGAAAGTACTGGGCGGAGTCCTGACGGCGGGTGCACTTCGACCACTGAAAAATGTGCTGGAATGCCATTCGGTGCTGGAAATGCACCATTTAGTGCAACCCTAACCCGAGTGAAATCAATACGTTGATTCCCGGTGCTTGGAATGTTAGCCTGAAAAAGATAGACTCTGCCCTCTTTAAAGATGGGCGGGAGATGGGGTGAGTGTCTGACCCTCCCTCCAACGTTGAAACGTAAGATAGGAGAGATGTTTTGAGCGAAGCAAAGAGGAATTTCCTGTTTACATCCGAATCCGTGACCGAAGGCCACCCAGACAAGATTGCCGACCAGATTTCGGATGCGGTACTTGATGAAGTGATGCGCCAGGATCCCAAGGGACGCGTAGCCTGCGAAACTTTGGTCACCACCGGATTGGTGGTGGTGGCGGGAGAAATTACAACCAGCGCGCATGTCGACTACGATGAACTGATTCGCAAGACCGTCGATCAGGTCGGCTACAATGATGCGCTTTACGGATTCGATTCCAATACTTGCGCGGTCATGTGCACGGTAAAGCGCCAGTCGCCGGACATCGCCATGGGCGTGGACACCGGCGGCGCGGGCGATCAGGGCTTGATGTTCGGCTATGCCTGCGACGAGACCGAAGAATTGATGCCCATGCCGATTCAGTTGGCACACCGCTTGACGCAACGCCTCTCGGAAGTCCGCAAGAGTAAGAAACTCCCCTTCCTCCGTCCTGATGGAAAATCCCAAGTCACCATCGAGTATCGCGACGGAAAACCAGCGCGTGTTGAATGCGTGGTGATTTCCACTCAGCACAGCGACGACGTTTCGAATGAGCAATTGCGCAGCGACGTGATGGAGCACGTGATCAAGCCCATCGTGCCTGCCACTATGCTGGACGCAAAGACCAAATTCCATATCAACCCCACGGGACGTTTCGTCATCGGTGGCCCGATGGGCGATGCCGGATTGACCGGGCGGAAGATTATCGTGGACAGCTACGGCGGTTACAGCCGTCACGGCGGTGGAGCATTCTCAGGTAAGGATCCTTCCAAGGTGGACCGTTCGGCGTGCTACATGGCTCGCTATATCGCCAAAAATATCGTGGCGGCGGGCCTGGCTTCGCGTGCGGAAGTGCAGTTGGCGTATGCCATCGGAGTGGCCGAGCCCGTTTCGGTCATGGTGGATACTTTTGGAACAGCCACCATCCCGGAAGAAAAAATCACGCGGTTGGTGCGCGAGAATTTCTCGTTGACGCCAAAAGCTATAATCGAAACGCTGGATCTTCGCCGGCCAATCTATAAGCCGACAGCAGCCTACGGCCACTTCGGCAGGACTGGACCAGGTTTCACTTGGGAACGCACGGACCGCGCTGACGCATTGCGCAAGGCCGCAGGCTCGTCAGCAGTCGCGGAAGTCGCAGCTCGCCGCTAAACGCCGATAATGCTATTGCAGGCCGCACTTCAAAGCGAGAGGCTTTACACGAGCAAGTGTCCCCGGCTTGCTGTAGGTGAACCTGGAAGTCAGAGAGATGTTCCAAGTCTAAGTTTTCAGACACTGAGTGAGGAGAGCGAGAATGGCGACGGCAGAACTGAAAAAGGGTGACGTCAAGGATATCGGCCTGGCCGATGCGGGTAAGCGCAAGATCGAGTGGGCGCAGCAGCAGATGCCTGTTCTGCAACATATCCGCAAGCGTTTTATTAAGGAACAGCCGCTTAAGGGGTTGCGTGTTTCCGCTTGTCTGCACGTGACCAGCGAAACCGCCAACCTGATGATCGCGCTGCGTGACGGTGGCGCGGACACCGTGCTTTGCGCTTCGAACCCGCTCTCCACGCAGGACGAAGTGGCTGCGTCGCTCAACCGCGACTTCAACATTCCGACCTACGCGATCAAAGGCGAGGACAACGACACGTACTACCAGCATATGAAGGCGGCTCTCGAACACAAGCCGCAATTCACCATGGATGACGGTTGCGATCTCGTGACTATGTTGCTCACCAAGCGCCAGGATTTGGTTGCCAACGTCATTGCAGGCACCGAAGAGACAACCACCGGCGTGATTCGTTTGCGGGCCATGGCCAAGGACGGCACGTTGAAGTATCCGATCATTGCCGTCAACGATGCGATGACCAAGCACTTCTTCGACAATCGTTACGGAACAGGGCAATCCACGCTGGACGGCGTGATTCGCGCCACCAACGTGCTCATCGCCGGATTAAAGGTGGTCATCGCCGGATACGGTTGGTGCGGCCGCGGCGCTGCCATGCGCGCCAAGGGCTTGGGTGCGGACGTCATCGTAACGGAAGTTGACCCGGTGAAGGGCATTGAGGCCGTGATGGACGGCTTCCGCGTGATGCCCATGGCCGATGCCGCCAAGGAAGGCGATATTTTTATTACCGTTACCGGCAACAAAAACGTTGTCCGCCGCGAACATTTCGAAGTGATGAAGAGCGGGGCCATCGTTTGCAATTCCGGCCACTTCAACGTCGAAATTGAAATTCCGGCTCTTCAGGCGCTGTCTTCGAGCAAGCGGGAAGTTCGGCCGCTGGTGGATGAGTTCCTGTTGAAGGATGGGCGGAAGGTTTACCTGATCGCTGAGGGGCGCCTGGTGAACCTGGCCACGGCCGAAGGGCATCCTGCCTCGGTGATGGATATGAGCTTCGCGAATCAATCACTATCCGCGGAATACCTTGTGAAGCATCACAAGGAACTGAAGCCTCAGGTGTATGTGGTTCCCGAGGATCTGGATCGCGAGATCGCGCGGCTGAAGCTGGAGTCCATGGGGCATCGTCTGGACAAGCTGACCGCCGAGCAGGAACAGTATCTTGCCTCGTGGCAGGAAGGCACGTAAGCGGGCGAAGCAACTTCCAGAGCGTGTTATCTTACTTGGGGCGTCTCGAAGTATCGGGGCGCCCCAAAGTTTTGGTGGGATCATGTGGGATTATTGCGGACATTCGCTTGAGGTAGCACGGTTGCGCGGCGCAACGTATGCCGACGTGCGCGTGATGCACCACCGGCAGCGCGACCTGACCACGAAGAGCGGGCGAGTGGGCACGCTGGGACAGAGCGAATCGATCGGACTGGGAATACGCGTGGTGGCAAATGGAGCGTGGGGATTTGCCTCAACCGACCAGTTGACGCGAGACGGCGTGGCTGCGTGTGCGGCGCAGGCAGTGGCCATCGCGCGATCCTCGGCGCAGGCAAAGAAAGAAAACGTGCGGCTGGCCCCGGAAGGCACGTACATCGATAGTTGGCAGGGACCATGTGTCAAGGATCCCTTCGAGCTTCCACTGCAAAGCCAGCTCGATCTGTTGCTCGCCGTGGATGCCGCGATGCGACAGGTCAAGGGCGTCACGCTGTCAGAGACGGATATGCAGTTTCGAAAGATAGACACATGGTTCGCCTCGAGCAGCGGCTCTCAGATACATCAACGGCGAGTGACTTCGGGTTGCGGCATCGTGGCCACGGCGTTTCAGGGCGGCGAGATCCAGAAGCGCTCGTATCCAAATAGTTTTGGCGGTCAACACGTTCTTGGCGGCTACGAACTGATCGAAGCGATGGAACTGCTTCGCCATGCTCCGCGAGTTGCGGAAGAGGCGGTTGCGCTGCATTCCGCGCCGCAATGTCCGGAGAAAACCGGGACACTGATTCTTTGCGGCAGCCAGCTTGGATTACAGATCCACGAATCGGTGGGTCATCCCATCGAACTAGACCGTGTCCTCGGTCAGGAAGCCAACTTTGCCGGCACGAGTTTTCTTACGCTCGATAAGCTGCATAATTTGCGTTACGCTTCGCCAATCGTCAACGTAGTGGCTGATGCGAGGATGGCGCATGGCGCTGGCCTTGGCACTTTTGCGTATGATGACGAGGGCGTCCCCGCGCAGCGCATCGACGTGATCAAGGACGGCGAATTCCACGGCTATCTTTCCAGCCGCGAAACCGCTCATCTGATCGGCTTGCCGCGTTCCGGCGGTACCATGCGTACCGAAGGATGGAATCGCTTGCCGATGATCCGCATGACGAACATCAGTATCCTTCCCGGACCCTGGACGTTTGAGAATCTGATTGCCGACACCGACGTCGGCATCCTGATGGACACAAATCGCTCTTGGTCGATCGACGATCGCCGCTACCAGTTTCAGTTTTCCACGGAAATCGGTTGGGAAATCAAAGGCGGCAAGAAGGGGCGCATGCTGAAGAATCCCAGTTACAGCGGGATTACCACGGAATTCTGGAACAGCTGTGACGCCGTGACGAATGCGGAGAATTGGGTGCTATGGGGCACTCCGAACTGCGGCAAGGGCCAGCCAATGCAAGTGATGGGCACGGGCCACGGCGCTTCTCCGGCGCGTTTTCGCAACGTGAAAATCGGCACGGCCTTTTCGAACCAATGAGCGCGCTCAAAAAACAATCCGATTCGAAGCGCATGCCCACGGTGGCATTACGTGCGGAGCGAGAACTACACCAGATTGGCGCCAGGGTTTTGCGACTGGCGAAAGAGCGCGGCGTTCCGGAAACGGAAGTACACATCGACGAGACCATTCAGGCTCTCACGCGCTTTGCGAACAACACCATTCACCAGAACGTTGCCGAGCAGGGACTGGTGGTCTCCATTCGAACCGCGGTTGAGGGGCGTACCGCACGCGTCACGACAAACCGGGTTGACGAAGATTCTCTGCGCTCGGCTATCGACAGTTGTCTGTCCCTGGCTTCGCATCAGCCGAAGGATCCCCGATTTTTGCCGATGCCGGGAAAACAGAAGTATCGCGCCGTTCGGCACTTTTCTCCGGCCACGGCGACTCTCACGGCGGACGATCGCGCCCGCGCCGTCAAAAATGCCTGCCAGTTTGCGGAAAAACGTGGACAGGTTGCCGCAGGAATTTTCTCCAGCGGCCAGAGCCAAAGCATCCTTGTCAATTCACGCGGATTGTCGGCCGCCTACCGGCAAACACATTCGACTTTCTCAGTGACCATGCAGCAAGGCTCTGCGGCGAGTTGGGCCAAGGCTAATTCTGGGGACGTCCGCCAGGTAGATCCGCCGGCGCTTGCGAAAATAGCCAGCGAAAAGGCGACCCGGGCGCAGAATCCCGTCGAGTGCGAGCCAGGAAAATACACTGTAGTGCTGGAGGCTGCGGCAGTTCTGGACCTTGTGGGCTTCCTTTTCTACGATTTTGCGGCTACCGCCGTGGCGGATCAACGCTCCTGCCTCTCTGGCCGCGTCGGGAAAGCCATTTTTGGCAAGAACATCACGATCACGGACGATGCATATCATCCGCTGCAACTTGGCGCGCCTTTTGACGGCGAGGGAATGCCTCGTCAACGAGTTGCGCTCGTGGACGGCGGTGTGGTCAAGAATCTTGTTTATTCGCGGCGTTTGGCCAAGCAGGCTGGCAAGAAGCCCACCGGGCATGGCTTTCCGCTGCCGAACGAATATGGGGAAGCTCCCCTCAATTTGGTGGTCGAAGGCGGGAAAACCTCGCTGGAGGAGATGATTGCCTCGACAGAGAGGGGTTTGCTGGTCACGAGGCTGTGGTACATACGTGAGGTGGACCCGTACGAGAAGATCATGACGGGAATGACCCGCGATGGCTTGTTCCAGATTGAACAGGGCAAAATTTCCCAGGCTGCGAGGAATTTCCGATTCAATCAATCGGTCCTGGAAATGTTAAGGAACGTCGAATCTCTGGGCCCGGCACGGCGCGCGACCGGGGAAGAAGCGTTCGAAATGGTGGTTCCGCCAATGAAAATCCGCAATTTTCACTTCAGCGAAGTCACGAAGTTTTAATGTAGTTATGCCTTCGGCCGCCACTGCAAAACAGATGCATGGTAGCAAAATTCTGCATTGTACATTCGGCGGTTTGGACACTATTACACTAGTATGTGTAGTTGTCCCAACCGGACATCCAGGCCGCGCCATCCCAACTGGGGACACCCTGATCATGACGCTTGCGGCACTGGTTTTATCGCCCAACTGGGCGGTCCGCCCACCCACGACATCCTGACCTATTCGTTGCAAGCACTGGAGCGCCTGTCGCATCGCGGCGGTGTTGACGCGGATGGCGCCAGTGGCGACGGTGCAGGATTGCTCACGAGCTTGCCGATCGATTTCTTTCGTGCTCGCGCCGCCGAGGACAAGATTTCCCTGGACGAGGTTTTTGGCGTCGGGATGCTTTTTGCCCTGCCGACTCGCCTCGCCGATGCGCGTGTCGCTATCGAAGATTCCATCGGAAGAAGTAAGCTGCGGCTGGTTGGATGGCGCCGCGTACCGACAAACTCAAATTCGCTCGGCCAGCGGGCGCTGGAAACCATGCCCGAGATCTGGCAGTTCTTTATCGAACCTGCGGGCGCGCGCAACTCCGGTCCTGGCTTTGTCCAAAAATTCGAGCGCAGCCTTTGGCTGTTGCGGAAGCGCGCGGAACGCGTTCTGCCGGAGCGTTGTTACCTTTGCTCGCTTTCATCGCGCACGGTTGTATATAAAGGGTTGCTGACTCCCTGGCAATTCCCGCGTTTTTATGAAGATTTGCGCAGCACCGAGTTCGCAACGCGGTTTGCGGTGTTTCACCAGCGCTATTCGACGAACACCGAACCATCCTGGCAACTTGCGCAGCCGTTCCGCTACGTGGCGCACAACGGCGAAATCAACACAGTGATCAGCAATCGCCGGTGGTTGCGTGCGCGGGAACGAGAGGTTCGCAAACGCATTGGAGTAGGGAAGTGGTTCCGGTTGCTGGAAGAAAACGTCAGCGATTCCGCCAGCTTTGACAACGCTCTCGAATTGAAGTTGCTCGAAGGGAAAAGCGTGGAAGCAGCGATGCTGGCGCTGGTGCCCCCCGCGTTTTCTCAGGATCCGTTTATTTCCCCTGACGTGCGCGCGGCGCTGGAAGCGCTGTCTCGCGAGGGTGAACCGTGGGACGGCCCGGCCGCTCTGGTGTTTAGCGACGGGCTTTCCGTGGGCGTAAAACTGGATCGCAATGGTTTGCGGCCGATGCGCTATACGTTGACCCATGATGGTTTGGTGATTGCCGGGTCGGAGACGGGATTGCTGGATCTGGAGGAATCACGCATCGCCGAACGGCATCGCCTTGGGCCGGGAGAAGTTCTGCTTGCCACGCCGCATACCGGTTCATTGCTGCGCTGGCGCGAACTCTTGAAGAGCGTCACCGCCGAGATTCCACGCAAGGCTCTTACACGCTCGAGTGTTCTGAGGCTGGATGATTCTTCGGAGCGCCCGGCGATCCTTCATCCGAAGCGCGTCGCCTCCGCGGCGGGCTGGTCCGACGATCAATATAAAATTATGTTCCGCCCGCTCCTTGCCGGAAAAGAAGCGGACTGGAGCATGGGCGATGATGCGCCGCCAGCGTTTCTTTCGATGATTCACCGGCCACTCTGGGATTATTGCAAGCAGCGTTTCGCGCAGGTGACGAATCCACCGATCGACCCGCTGCGCGAATCTCACGTGATGTCCTTGGAAGTGCCGCTGGGCCATGGCCACTTTCTGGCGAGCCCTATCTTGAGTGCCGCGGAGTTGGCTTCGCTGTGCAGCGAACTGGCTCCCGTGCAGACCATCGACTTTACATTCTCTTCCACCCTGGGAGTCCCGGGTGCGCGCCGCTGTCTTACTCAGTGCAAGACTACCCCTCTGAGTAGCGGCGATCGCCCGGGGCTCCTCCTCCTTTCCGATCGGGGTATTGGGCCGGAACGCGCGGCTTTGCCAGCTTTGCTGGCTGCCGCTAATGCCTGGAAAACTCTGGTCAATCGAGAATTGGCGGACTTGCCTCTGGTGGTGGAAAGCGCGCAGGTTTTTGAGACGCATCACGTGGCCATGCTGCTTGCTGCTGGAGCCAGCGCGGTGGTGCCGTACCTCGCGGAAGAATTCGCCGAAACGGAAGAGGCAGGCGCGTTCGGCAAAGTTCGCAAAGGCATTTTGGCCGGGCTGCGCAAAGTACTGGCGCGCATGGGCATTTCGACGTTGGCCAGTTACCGCAACAGCCACCTGTTTGAGTTGCTTGGCTTGGATGAAGATATTTGCCGCGAATATTTCGAGGATGCCGCCTGTTATCCCGGCACGAAGACGCTCGATTCGCTGCTGCAGGATTATCTCCACATGCACGCCGCAGGTTACGGCGGAGCAACGGACGATATGGCGGATCATGGCCTGTATCGCTTCCGCAAAGGCGCGGAGCTTCATGCCACTTCGCCCGATCTTGTTCGCCGCATGCATGCGCACGTACGTAAGCCGGACGATGGCCATTACAACGCATATGAGCAATTAGCGAAGGCCGATGGACCGACATTCCTTCGTGACCTGCTTGAGATGCTGCCCGAGCAGCCGGTTGCGATTGAAGAAGTCGAGCCGCTGGAATCGATCCTCGCGCGTTTCAGCACGCAAGCAATGTCGCTTGGTTCCCTGAGCCCGGAAGCGCACAAGACGCTCTCGATTGCCATGAATCAACTGGGCGGCCGGAGTAATACCGGTGAAGGTGGCGAAGACAGCGATTTGTATCGTACGCCCGGCTCGTCGAATAAGATCAAGCAGGTGGCTTCCGGCCGGTTCGGGGTGACCGCCGAATATCTGGTGCGCGCCGAAGAGCTTGAAATCAAGATGGCACAGGGCTCGAAGCCCGGCGAAGGCGGCCAGCTTCCTGCGCGCAAAGTTACGGAATACATTGCGCGAATCCGGCATGCGACGCCGGGAACACCGTTGATTTCGCCGCCGCCGCATCACGACATCT
This sequence comes from Candidatus Acidiferrales bacterium, assembly GCA_963709705.1. Classification (GTDB taxonomy): domain Bacteria; phylum Acidobacteriota; class Terriglobia; order Acidiferrales; family UBA7541; genus Acidiferrum. Next base: position 339,431 of record CAVPXU010000005.1, on the reverse strand, counting down.
ACAGCATCGAAGATCTTGCGCAACTGATTCACGATTTGCGCGCGGTGAATCCACAGGCGCGCATCGGCGTGAAGCTGGTTTCCGGCACAGGCGTTGGCGTGATTGCGGCTGGAGTGGCAAAAGCTGGTGCGGATGTAATCACCGTCAGCGGCCACAATGGCGGAACGGGTTCTTCGCCGTTGACCTCGATCAAGAACACGGGTCTTCCTTGGGAAATCGGCCTTCGCGAAACGCATGAGACTTTGTTGCGGGCTGGCTTGCGCTCTCGCGTGAAACTTCGCGTGGACGGCGGCTTGCGCTTTTCCCGCGATGTGCTTATCGGCGCGACGCTTGGCGCAGACGAATTTGGCTTTGGCACCGCTTCTTTGATTGCCATCGGCTGCGTGATGGCGCGCCAGTGCCATTTGAATACTTGCCCGGTGGGCATCGCGACACAGGACGAAACCCTGCGGACGCGTTTCAATGGCAAGCCGGAAATGGTCATCGCTTATTTCCGCGCGCTGGCAGAGGAAATTCGCAAAGGACTCTCACAACTTGGCGTGCATTCGCTGACAGAACTGCGCGGCTGGTACGATCGGCTGACAACGCAGTCCGGTCTTGATGCGTTGCTGGTTATTCCCGTGTCCAAGCCGCGGCGCGTACTTCCGCAGCAAACATCAGTGCTCGATGGCGGCGTGGAAGAAACGGAATTGTCTTTCGAGCACACGCAGTTGCCCGGTGCGGCATCGTCGATAATCCACAATTATCATCGCAGCATTGGCGCGCACTTCAGCGGTGAGCGCATGAGCCAGCGCCTGCAACAAAAGGAAGCTCCAGTCGCTACGCGCGAATTTCGCGGCACCGCCGGACAAAGTTTTGGCGCGTTCCTCACTTCCGGACTTACGTTGAAACTTGCGGGAGAGGCCAACGATTACGTGGGCAAGGGTCTTTCCGGAGGCACGATCATCATTCGGGCGGGCCACAACGCCTCCAAACGAGGAGATGTTCTTGCCGGGAACACCGTGCTGTATGGCGCGACGTCCGGGCAGCTTTATGTGGCAGGGCAGGCGGGTGAACGTTTCGCCGTGCGCAATAGCGGCGCCGTTGCCGTCGTCGAAGGACTGGGACAACACGGCTGCGAATATATGACCGGGGGCGTCGTGACGGTTCTCGGCCCCATCGGGTTGAATTTTGGATCCGGGATGACCGGAGGGCTTGCGTACATTTTGCGGAGCGAGATGGATCACGTTCTGAATCTGGAATTTGTGCAGGCGCACGAACTCGACGAAGCGGAAGAGAGCAATTTGCGCCGTATGCTTGAATCGCATGTTGCGTTGACGGATAGCCCTGTCGCTCTGCGGCTGCTGGCGCGAAGGACTTCCTTGCCGTTTGTGCGCGTTCAGCCGATCCATTTCCAGGGAACCTTGCAGGATACGTGGAAGGCGGTTCCTGGCGCTGTGTTGGAACCCATACCGGTGGAAGCAGGGAATTACTTGCGGCTTTCCGAGAGCGCCGCTCCGCACTATGCCTGAGCCCGGCAGGAACACCACTTTTTCCTTATACCAATTCCGTTATACTCTTACGCGTAAGCGAGAGTTGAGGCTATGGACTTCGACCAACTAACTACGTTTGTGCAAGTGGCCAAACTGAAAAGCTTTTCCAAGGCGGGGCAAAAAGTGTTCCGTTCGCAATCCGCCGTGAGCGCGCAAATCCGCCAGTTGGAGCAGGCTTACCATGCCAAGCTCCTGGATCGCTCGGCGAAATCCGTGGAACTGACGCCCGCGGGAGAAGTGTTGTTCGAATTTGCGGAGCGGCTGTTGCGCCTGCGAGACGAATCCATGCAGGTGGTGGCCGATCGCGGCAATGTGGTGCAGGGCCCGGTCACGTTTGGCGCGAACGAAGCTACCTGTCTTTACCTATTGCCGGATATTCTTTCAGAGTTTCAGCGCCGCTATCCCCTGGTGCATATCAGCATCTACCGCAACTTTAGCCACAAGATTCTCCAGCGGCTGGAGGACGGCTCGTTGGATCTTGGCATTGTGACACTGCCGCTGAAATCGCCGAACTTGAAGATGCACATTATCAATCGGGACCGGCTGCGTTTCTTTGTGAGCAGCAAGAACCCGCTGGCCCAACGCAGCCACGTGACGCTCGACGAAATTGCGGCGGCTCCGCTGATCTTTCCGAAGACGGGTTACACGCGCCAGGTACTGGATAAGCTGTTCCGGCCACATCGCTCGCGCCTGCGCATCACCATGGAATTGCCGAGTATCGGGATGATCAAGACGTTTGTGGCTGCGGATGTAGGCATATCTATCATTAGTGAAAGCTTCGCGCGCGATCAGGTGAAAACGGGTGACGTGAAGCTGCTGAATGTTGAAGGCGTGGACCTGTATCGTGAGCTAGCGCTCGTATATCGGCGTGACCGCAGCCTGCCGCGCGCGGTTCAGGCGCTGATCGCGATGATTCGTGAAAGCCGCAAGTTGCAAGAATCCGCGGCGAGCTAAACTCGAACTGCGTTTTCACCCATTTAATAATTAACTAAAGTTGCGTCGGAAGGTTCGCGGATGTGCGTCACTTCACGTTGAAGTCGAGGCTGGCTATCGAGCGCGCAATCACGTTCTCCTGAATCTGGATCAGATCCGTATCCGCGAACGTCATTCCCATCACTGTCAGAAATTCCCCGCCGTGTGCGACCACGGACAGCGTTCCCGACCAGTCGTGGTCGTCCGCCATGCCCTGGTAGCGGTATTCGATCGCCGGCTGTCCGCCAATGACCGTTTTCCTTTGCGAGATCAGCCGGTAATTGTCGTACACGTCGTGGAGGCGCTTTTCTACGATTTGCGCGGTCGGCTCTAATGCCTCTTTGGATTTTTCGTGTCCGATCACCAGCAGCGTGGATTCGTTGGACGTCCCCATCGCGACAATCGCATTCGGCAGCGTTTGTCCTGCTCCGTCGATGATCTGCCAACTGGGCGCCTTATACATACGAAAAGCGAATTGATGGTTGATGTACAAATTTCCCTGAATTTCTTCGTGGCTCTCCGGCGGATCTTCCTTTGGCGGAGGCGGTGGAGCGGCTGCGGTGACCAGCGTTGCCTTTGGTCCTGCAGGCGTCGTTTTTACGGTTGGCACTTTTACGTCCGTCGATACTTTGTTAGCTGCGGGTAGTTCCGGCCGTCCGCTGGAGTTGGTCAGGATGGCGGCTGCTTTCTCTTTTTGCGTTGGTTCTGGCTGCGCCGCCTTAGCCTCACTCGCTGCGGCCGGCTTCGGAGCCGGATCGGTTTTTGCGGGAGCAGGTTGGCCAGGCGAATCGGGAATGATGGAGGCGATCTTGTCTTTTTCGACCAGGACATAGCCATAGTCGGTTTTAACCTTGAACATATTGTCTTCGTAGCCGACGATCACGCCGTATAGTTTCTTGCCGTCTTTCAGCCGGATTTCATCGGCGCGGGCAGCGCTGGCGCAGAGACCTAAGATGGCCAACATCGATAGGCCCAGGAGTAGTCTTTGGCGGCTCACGGCGCTCATGGGGCCAGTATGCGTCCGGAGCGCGGTGGCCGCAAGATTCAGCGGGGAGGCGGTGTCCGGCCAGCCACCTCTGCGAGGACGGCCGCGATTCGGCGCATTACCCGCTCCAACTCGCCTAATGCCGCGCCCAGCCGCAGCCGGGCCGCCTCGGGCAGACGCGCGTGATTTTGCTGCAACGCGAGCGCTTCCGCCAGCATTCGCAGCTCTTTGCGATGCCTCGGATTCAGCCGTTGCCACAAGCGGCGTTTATCGCTGCGATTGCGCCCCAGCCAGGCCTCGCCGCTTTGCGCGGGCTGGGCCGTTTGCGGCTCAGCGGTTGTCTCCGTCTTGTATGTTTGCCGAATCATTACCGTTTTGCGACTCCTGACTCTGGGCCTTCGACGACTGACTCCCAACTATCAATCCTTCAACCTCTCCAACATTTCTCCGTTAATGTGCTCGCCTTCCTGCACCGTACCAGTGACTCGCATCGCGCGTGTTTCGTAAACCAAGCCGCCATATTTGTCGTAGGTATCGGGGAACAGAATAACTTCAAACAGCCCGCGCTGGTCTTCCAGCGTGACAAACATCATGTTGCGATGATTTTTTGTGCCAACGTGCCGATAAGTCACCACCCAGCCGCACAGTGTGACTCGCTTGCCCTGCAAGTGCGGCAGTTCGTCGCTCCAGATCTCGCCATTTCGGGGCAAAAAGTCCAACGGGTGGCCGCTGACGCAGACCTCCAGGATTTCCCGCTCGTACCTCAATTTCTGTTGCGGCGTGTAATCGGCCGTGTCGAATTCCGGCAGCGCCAGCCCGATGGAGTCGTGTTGATCCATCTCGACGAACAGCTTCGCCGATGTGCCGGCCACTGCCATTGCCGCGCAGGCCGCTCGCACTTCCCGTGGCGTGTGCTGTCCCTTTGCCTGGAGCAGATTCCATTGCCAGAGCATCGCCGGACGCGTGCCATGGCACACTTCGTCGAATGCGCCGCACTTGATCAATGCTTCCACTTCATCGCGCCCTGCTGGTACCCGCGCCAGGAAATCCTGCAGCGAACGAAACAGCCCTTGCGCCTTGCGCGAATGCAACAGCGCCAGAATAGTTTCTACGCGCAATCCTTTCACCTGCATCAGCCCCACGCGCAAAGCTTTCTTGCCATCTACCAATGCTTCGGAGGAATATTCCATCCTGGAATGATTTACGGACGGCAGCCGCACTTCGATCCCCCACCGTTTGGCTTCCTCAACATACGCCGACACGTGATAAAAGCCGGCGCCCGCGCTGCACATCGCGGCCAGAAATTCCGCGGTGTGGTGGGTTTTGAGGTAGGTCATGCGGTAAGAAATATCTGCGTAGGTCGCAGCGTGTGCTTTGCAGAAACCGAAGCCCGCGAATTTTTCCACCATCATCCAGGTTTCTTCGCGCTCGGCGTCCTTCAATCCCATTTGCTCCGCCGCTTTCAGGAATTTACCGCGCAGGCGCTCGCGTTCGCGCTGGCCAGAGAATTTGGCCGCGGACCTTCGAACGACGTCCGCTTCCGCCAGAGACATGCTGCCCACAGTCTGAGCGATACGCATGACCTGTTCCTGATAGATGCACACACCCAGCGTCTCTCCCAAAATGCCCATCAGCGATTCATGCGCGTACACCACTGGTTCTTTCCCGCGCAGCCGTTTCAGGAACAGCTCCTTGGAACCATACTCGGAAGCGCCTGGCCGGATCAGCGCGAGCGCCACCGCGATTTCTTCCAGCGTGCGAGCCTTCATCGTGCGTAGCAATCCACGCATGCCGGGTGACTCAATCTGAAAAATTCCCATGGTGCGACCCGCGGCGATCACGTCTTGTGTTGCCGGATCGTTTTCCGGGATTGCCGCGAAATCGATTGATCGCGCCTGCGGGCAGGGCGTTGCGCCATCTGCCGCCACGGCGCTGCTCTCCGCTGTTTTGTTTTCGATGTTGTCGAGGGCCAGCGCCATGGTGGTCAGCCCGCGCTGCCCGAGCAAATCCATCTTGATGAGTCCGAGCGCCTCGATCGCGTTCATGTCGTACTGCGTCACCACGATTCCTTTTGTTGCCCGCTCGAGAGGCACGAGATGTGTCAGCGGCTGCGCGGAAATCACGGTGCCGCACGGGTGAATGCCGAGGTGCCGCGGAGCGTCATCCAGCCGCAAGGCCACCTGAAGAATCGTTTTCCATGGTTCGTCGTTCATCGGCAGGTTGCGGCATTGCGGCAGACTCGCAATCGCGCCCAGGATTTCTCGCACGGGGCGATGCGGCAACCGCTTGGTGAAGGTATTCACTTCGCCGGGCGGAACGCCAAACACTTTGGCCACTTCGCCTATTGCCAGCCGCGCGTGCATGGTAATGAAGCTGCCAATCATCGCCACGTGTTCCGCGCCCCAGCGCTCGTAAACGTAATCGAGCAGTTCGTCCCGGCGCGCACCGCAGATATCGATGTCGATGTCCGGGCAATCGCCGCGCTGCACGTTCAGGAAGCGTTCGAAATACAAACCCCAGCGCAAAGGGCATACGCAGGAAATGCCAAGAACATACGTCACCATGGAGCTGGCCGCTGAGCCGCGCGCCACCGCGGGAATACCGCGCCGCCGCGCTTCTTCAACGATGTCCCATACCAGCAGGAAATAGGGCGCCAGGTTGAGTTTCTCGATCACTTCCAGTTCGCGTGTCAGCCGGGCGAGCACATCAGGGCGCAGTGGGCGGTAGCGTTTTTGCGCGCCTTCGAAACTCAGTTTCCACAAATAGGAGAACGGAGACTCCCCTTCGGGCACAGGGAATTGCGGAAAGATGAGTTTGCCCAATTGGAGTTCTAAGTTGCAGCGGTCGGCGATCTGCAACGTGTTGCGTAGCAGTTCCGCGTGATCCGGAAAAAGTTTTTGCATTGCGGCGCCCGGTTTGAACCACGCTTCGCTGGTAGTGATCTCTGGCGACACGACTGTGGTCAGTAGGGAATTTGTACGGATGGCGTTCACGGCACGATGGTGGAGATGCTCTTCCGGCTTAAGGAAGTGCACATTATTTGTAGCCACCAGTGGGATGCTCAGCTCGCGGCCAAGTCGCTCTGCCTCCCGGAGGGTTCGCCCATCTCCTGGCGAGACATGTTGCACCTCGAGGTACACCCGGTCAGTGAAGATATCTTTCAGTCGCGCGGAGATATTGGAATTGCGCTTCTCTGACTCCGCTCGGAATGACAGGGCGCAGGGGTATAGCGCGATCACGCCATCACTGTGGGCCGCTAATTCGTCGATTGTGACTGGGCGGCCCGCTTCTTGCGCAAATGTTTTCTGGTTTGGGCGCAGCTCGCCCAAATGGCGAATCGTGGTCAACTGGCACAAATTGCTATAGCCCGAAGAATCCGCTGCCAGCAGCACCAACGGCACAGTCTGAACGTTTTGTCTCGGGATTTCTGCTGCGAGGGCAACGTCCAGCGCCACGCCCACGATGGGCTTTATGCCTGCCGCTTTCGCCTTCTGGTAAAACGGGACTGCGGCGTACATTCCGTTGGTGTCCGTCAGGGCCACGGCCGGCATCTTCTGTTCGGCCGCCGCGGCGATGATCTCTTCCGGAGGATTGACGCCTCGCAGAAACGAATAATGGCTGTGACAATGCAAGTGCACGAACATGACAGAACCTGGCGATCCGCGAGCAGCGATCAGGACTGCTCCGTATCCGCACGGGACAGCCGGATCGAGACGCGATCCGCGAATTTGTTAATGATGACGGTGTGAGGGAAGGGAGGCACTCGCACCGGGTTTTTGCACCCGTTACGAGTTACGGATCACGCGTCACTTGTTTTACAGCTGAAGCGCCCTGAGAAAAATTCAGCCCAAGCTTATCTGGACAAGCACGGAGTGGACAGCACCAGGCCGTTTTCCTTCGTGGCATAGTGCTCGCGAAGCTCCAATCCTTTGCCGTAGAACACGGCGTTCCAGCCATAGCGGCCGCGCACCCGGTCCACTTCGCGATTCAGGAACCAACGGCGGTTCGCGTCCGCATCGAACAGTTCATTCTGCCGGCGATCGGCATCCAGGTTCGTCACGTTTACACCGACCAGGCGAACAGCCACCCGGCGCGCGAACAATTTTGCGAACAGGTCCTTCGCCGCCGCAAGCAACTCACGCTCGTCATTGCTGGGTCGTGCCAGGCGCAGCGTCTGGTTTGCGGAATAATGGTCCACATAACGCAGCCGCACTCCGATCGTGCGCGCCTGCTTGCCATGTTCGCGCAATGCCTTGGCGATGCGCTCGCTCAAATATTCCAGCAAGCCTCCGAGGAATTCGGTGTCGATGGTGCCGCCTTCGATGGTTGTTTCGCGCGAAATAGATTTGGGCGTAGATGGCAGCAGCACCTCGCGTCCATCCAGCCCGCGCGCTCTTTCCCAGATTTGCTGGCCAATCCCCTCGCCGAATGCCGCTTGCAATACGGGCTTCGGGATCAGGCGCAGCTGGGCGATCGTGGAGACGCCGCGTTCCGCCAAGGCTTCGGCATGGGTATGCCCAATACCGTGCAGTTTCTCCACGGCCAAGGGAGCCAGAAACGCCTCTTCCGTGCCCGGTGCGACGATGCGGAATCCACGCGGCCGCTGGAGCCGCGAGGCAATCGAAGCTACAACTTTTGTTCTGCCCGCGCCCACGGACACACTCAAGCCCGTTCGACCCAGAATCTCCGCCTGCAACCGCCGCAGCGTCACCTCGAAGTCTGGATACAAACGCTCCGTTCCTGCAAAGTCCAGATAAAAGTCGTCCAGTGCCGCCGTTTCAACTGCGGGTGTGTAGGTTTCCAGGATGCCGCGCACTCGTTCGGCGAAATCAGCGTAATGCTCATACTGTCCCGGAACCACGATTGCCTTCGGGCAAATCCGCAGGGCGTCCCGAAACGTCATAGCCGTTTTCACGCCACGGAATTTAGCTTCGTAGCTCGCCGAAGCCACCACGCCACGGCCTACCAGCACAGGTTTGCCACGCAGTTTTGGATTCAGCAGTTGCTCGACGGACGCGAAGAATGCGTCCACATCGACGTGCACGATGTGCGGCATTTCTTTCGCCGGACGGGCTTTACCCGAGGGCAGCCAACTGGTGGAAAACCAGGAACGCTTTTCCGCGGTTACGGTGGCTTTCGCGGAGAGCGCGGTCTCCGGCAGGGCCTCGATCGGCTTCTCGTCGGGCACCGACATGTTACTGGGGGCTGCTGCAGGGCTTGCAGACTCGCCCTGCGCTGCAGGCTGTACCGCGGTTACGGGCGCTACGTTTTCGACACAGGCGGTCATGGAAGCTCCTGGCAGGGAAGCGAGTGTTGCGGTAGTTTTAACGGGTGGCATCCCGCTCGGGAGAGCCCGAAGGCAATGGAGCCGAAGCCACCCGTTTCCCGTTTCCTCTACCGGGGGCGAATATAGGCGAATAAAAAGCGAAAGTCAACAGGCTTTTTTGAGCTTTCTCTCGATTTTTCATCCTTTCTTTCTCGCCTCACAAAACTCCAAGGACCGGTCTATGACCGGCTTCAATTTCCTTCGCCAACTGGCCCCACGGTCCATTGCGCAGCACTCTGGTGGCGCTATCCTAAGCGATAGGATGAAACACCTGCGCAACGCGCTTCTGGGAGTGCTAGCGGCCCTCGTGGTGCCGTGCCGCCTATTTACGCCAGTTAGCGCACGGCCTACTCCGGCTAGCGAATCAGCGGACCTGTCCTTCGCGATTTGTCCGATCGTTTATCCAGTGGACCAATCGCCTTCCGACCGCGGCTTCCAGTATCTGTTTTACGGCAATGGTTTTTTCATCAACCAGGACGGATATTTGCTGACTGCGGCGCACGTCCTCAGCCAATTAAGCGACGTGCAGCCGTATATTGTTTTGCGCCTGCCGATGGCGCCCCCGCGGCTGCTGAAGGCAGAGGTCATCGCCATCGACCGAGACCATGATGTGGCACTGTTGCGCGCCACACCCAACCCCTTCGCGGGCAGGTATCAAGTGCGATTTCTGTCCCTGGCGGTGGTGCGGCCTGCTCCCGCGCAAGGCGTGCTCGCGGCAGCGCTGCGTCCCTCGCGATTAAGGGATCCGCACACCTACGACGCCTTTTCGGAAGATCATCCTTCCGGCCAGGTGCTGGAATATCAATTTTCACAGCTTGACCGGGGCCACGGCGACACCGAACTACTGCTGTTCAATCATGACGTCCTGCTCGGCGACAGCGGCGCTCCGGTTGTTTCTGCCGAATCGCAAGCCGTGGTGGGATTGGTCGAGGGACGCTGGCTACGTGCGCAGGCGGCGTCGGTCGCCGCAGCCACAGCGCAACCCAACAGCGGTGTCGGGGCCGCCGTGCCGATTCATTACGCCATTCCTCTATTGCAGCAACATGGAGTTGCATGGCACTCCCCTGGCGAAGGAGCGAATAAAGTTGGAGCGGAGAATGCCGCGCTGGCGAAATCGGCCACCCCTGTACCGCTTTCCTTGATCGCCGCACCTCATCCTCCGGAAGCGCTCGAAGGCGGAGAAGTGGTGCTGGACGCGGCAGTGGATGGCGACGGACAACTGGAAGACGTCAAAGTGGTGCAAGGCCAGCAAGCCTTCGTGGACAAAGTCCTGAGCGCAGTGCACACCTGGAGCTTCATGCCTGCTGCGCACCAAGGGAATGAGGCAAAACGAATCGGGATCGTGTTTCAGTTTGCTTCGCCTGGCGTGATGCCTGGTAAATCGCCGCTGCGGCGTTACGATATACCGGCGACAGAAAGTGAAGAGCGCTCCGCCTTACCTAAGGTAACGATCGAACCGCAATTGAACGTCAGAGCTCTTTCCGCGCCCAATATAATTCTTGCAGCTCACGTCAACGCACAGAGCGAGTTGATGTCGATCGACGTTTTGGATGACGAGGAGTCCCTCGCCTCGTCAGTTATTCCGGCGGTTCGCCAATGGCAATTTGTTCCCGGGAAGCGCGCTGGCGCCGATTGCGATTCCACGGTGTTCATCGTTATCATGCCCCGCCATGCGCCCTTGCCGGTTCACGTGCGGTCCAACGAATCATCGGGCGAACGTATGTAATCAGCGTGGACTCCAGCCTGTTCCAGTTGTTGGGTTTCTGATTAGGGAAACTAACCTTTGAATACCAGCGTGCGCAGAGCATAGAACAGCAAGCCGGAAAGCATCATGGCGACCGGCAAGGTCAAAATCCACGCCAACGCCAGATTGCGCACCGTGCTTATTTGCAAGCCCGAATGGTTCGCCATCATCGTCCCAGCCACGCCGGACGACAGCACGTGCGTTGTACTGACAGGTAAGCCCAATCCATCCGCCGCCCCAATGGTGGCCATTGCGGTGATCTCCGCCGCGGCTCCTTGGGCATATGTCAGATGGGTCTTACCGATTTTTTCGCCGACGGTCACGACGATGCGCTTCCATCCAACCATGGTGCCGAGCCCCAAAGCGAGCGCCACCGCAACCTTTACCCAAAGCGGGATAAAACGCGTGGACCTATCCACGTGGCTCTTGTAATTCTTCAGCACAGCGACATCTGCTGCGGCCAGAGCAGGCTTACCGGACTTCTGCATCAGGCGCAGCGCCTCACTGACGAGGTACATATCGTTGCGGAAGTTCCGCACTTGTGTCTGCGGGACCTTCGACAGTTCCTTGAACTGTGCCAATTCCGTGCCGATGTCGTTAATCATGGTGCGCAACGCCAGCATGGTTGAAGGCGTGAATTCTTTCGTACGTACGTAATCGGTCACTTCTTCACGCGGATCTCCGATTACCGCGGAGCCTTCCACGTATTTGCCAACGGTGTCCGCCGCTTGCCGGGAGACAGCAATGAAATCCTGGGACTGGCGTGCGGTTACTGCGTGGTTCAACGCGTACGTGGTCGGCACGGTTCCAATCAGAATCAGCATGATCAGGCCCATACCTTTTTGCCCGTCGTTTGAGCCGTGGAAGAAGCTCACACCAGTGCACGTCAGAATGAGCATGCCGCGAATCCAGAATGGCGGAGGCTCGGTGCCTTGCGGCGATTCGTACAGCCGCTTGTCCTTTATGACCGCCTTCATGACGACAAACAGCAGCGAGGCAAGAAGGAAACCGAAAATTGGCGAAAGCAGCAAAGATTTTCCGATGTTGGCGGCCTGCGCCCAATCGACGCCGCTGGTGCCTGTTTTCGTACTCATCAACTGGTTGGCAATCCCCACGCCGATGATTGAACCGATCAACGTGTGCGAACTCGAAGCGGGCAGCCCAAACCACCAGGTTCCCAGGTTCCACACGATGGCCGCGATCAGCAGCGCGAAGACCATCGCAAAGCCGCCGTTTCCGCCTACTTGCAGGATCAATTCCACCGGCAACAAGGAGACGATGCCAAACGCCACTGCGCCTGTTGACGTCACCACACCCAAGAAATTCCAGAAACCCGACCACACCACGGCGATATTAGGATCCAACGAATGTGTATAGATAACGGTTGCCACCGCGTTTGCCGTGTCGTGAAAGCCGTTCACAAACTCGAAACCCAGAGCCACCAGCAACGCAAGGCCCAGCAATATATATGGCCACGCCGATCCCAAGACGACGTCCGTAAGGTCATGCGAGATACTCGTGCCGATGAAGACCAACCCGCCAATCAGCACCAGCCCGAAGACAAGCGTTCCGATACGGCCTGGGCCCTTTTTCATTTTTTCGGCAATATGCGACGAAGCAGGCGTAGTGGCTGTGGTGGCAGTGGCCATGATCATCCTTTCAACAATGGGCTGAAGCGGGTTTGGAGCCACCGTTATAGTTGTAAATTGTTACTCGCGGATGAACGTTTAGAAAACGCGGCCTAACTGGAAAAACCATTTGTAATGGCCCGTGTCGCCGGCGCTTCCCCCAATAAACACCGGTCCGAGGAAGGTATCGGCGATGACACCAGCTGCGCCGTCTCCGGAAAGCCGGGGAGCTCCGAACGGATCGCCGTACATTTTTCCGACCTCGCCGTAGCCCACGATGTAGACGTTTTTCCCCACGAAAGTTGGCAGAGTGGCGACCTGCCGGAGGTAACCCACTCGTCCCACAAAAAACTGGTTACCGAGCAGTTCGTTCAGGCCGTAGGCAGTGAGCCGCCCGACCCCGCCAAGGAAGAATTGGGGATCGCCGGTGTTGCGATAGCCAAATGTGGAGCCCCCGGAGCCGATGATGAAAATGGAATCATTGTGGATCGGCTGGAAGTATTGAAGGGTGGCGGTCATAGAGGGGAAAGCTTCCGTGGCGTCAGGATAAGTGTCGTAGTAGTAGAAGTTGGATTGGACGTAGTAGCCGCGAGTCGGAATGACAGCCTCGTTGGTGTGATCCAGGACGTAGCGCATATGGAAAGCGCCGATTCGGCCGTTTACGGATGCGAAATCGGGCGTCCCGAGCCGCAAATATTCATTGGTATAGCCAATGCCATAGCCCGCGCGAATTTCGCTGAAGTGACTGATCGCGTAGCCAATATCAGCGCCTCCTGACGCATTGTCGATGCGGTAGTCCGCACGTGGATTGTTCTTCTTGTAGATCAAAAACGTGTACTGACGAGCGTTTACGAATGGATCGATGAACCATCTGCCCAGGGGCTGAAACGGCCGGTAAAGGTCGGAAGCGATCCCATAGGTTTGCCCGAACTGAAAATCGGTCCGCCATTCGGAGCGGTAGCCGGCTACATCGATAAACGTTAGCCGGGCGCCAGCAGTGAAGGTCACATCGTCCGTTTGGCTGCCATCAACCACAATTCCGGGTCGCAGCGTTGGCGGCGCGTAGCTTTTTTCATGTACGTGGATGACGAGCCCTTCCTTGTCGTCTTCATGAATGAGGTCATAGGAGACGCTGTCGTAGAGGCCGATGCCCGAAAGACGCGTGAGCAATTGCTCCAGAGCCGGCTCGTCAACCGGCTTCCCAATCAGAGGAGAGAGAAATTTCTGTATGTTGATCGCCGCTTCGCCGGTCACGCCATCGATCCGCAAAAATTGAGGCACGCCAATTCTTGTACGGACGCGCGAATCTTTCTGCTTCACGTAAGCTGCCCAGGCCTGGTCATCAAGCTCATAGGCTTTCAGGATTTGCGCCTTTTCCTCGGCGGCTTCATATCCAACCTTCATCAATTCGTCGGCCTTCTCGTAGTCCATCGTCGAATATTTTTCAACGTTGGCTCTGACGATCAGATCGGCGCCGGCCATTCCGCGAATTTCCGTTTCTGCGATGACCAGCTCGACCGAGCGCCCTAGAATGCTGAACGCGGACTGGATTTCTTTGGCGGCAACCGGCGCGATTTGCAAGTGGACTCCGATGACCACATCGGCGCCCATCTTGCGCACAACATCGGTGGGAAGATTGTCGACCAAGCCGCCATCGACGAAGATCTGATTGTCTCGCCGCACCGGAGCGAACAGGCCGGGAATGGACATGGTGGCGCGCATGGCCTCGGACAGCGAGCCTTGCTGGAAAACGTAGGCTTTCCCCGAAACTATCTCCGTGGAAACGCAGCGAAAGGGAATCGGCAAGTCGTCGAAGGTCTGGATTGTGGAATACGGCAAAGTTTCCCGGTCGATCAGGAGGGTCACCTGTTGACCGCTGTTCAAGGCCGGCGGAAGTGTCGCGCCGTGCTTCAGACCAACCTGAATGGAATTCGGGATTTCGCGCGCATCTTCCTTGCGCCGGAAGGACAGATCTTGATACGGGGTTTCGCCGCCGAGCAGAAGATTCCAATTTGCTGTTTTGACGATTTCGCGCAGTTGGTCGGAGGACTTTCCCGTGGCGTAGAGGCCGCCAACCAATCCGCCCATGCTAGTTCCGGCCAGATAATCGATGGGGATGTGGTGTTCCTCAAACCATTTCAACACGCCGATGTGTGCTTCCCCCAATGCTCCACCGCCTTCCAGGGCCACGCCGATAGTTGGGCGCGTTTTAGGCACAGGCTTGACATTCGGATTCACTGGCGTGGTGGTGAGCGGTTGTTCGGGCTTCTGCTGCGCACCGCACGGCAGGCCCACAGATACCACCAAGACGAGTAGAACGTATTTGATTGCGCGCATGGTTGTTCCTTGTGAGATTTGGACGGGGCGGCGGTTCGAAAGCGCAAACAGTTTTACTCAGCTTCGCACTGCAGGCAAGGTTGTTCCTCAAGCAAAACTTTGCAGTGCGGGCCATGCCATAGACTGATTAGGTGACCTGATCAGTGCAGGCAGCATCGAACCAGAAGTGAGTTGCTTTTGAAGAAAGTGGGTTGGGCAAAATGGCGGAAGCGCAGGCAGTTCCAAAGTTGGATAGTTGCATCACGTTGCAGTGGCACTCAGCAACGTGAAGGAAACCGTGGATTGGTACACGCGGCATTTCGATTGGCGCGTCGCGCATCAAGATGCCACTTGGGCTCTGGTACAGTTCGCGAACGCCAGCCTGGCCTTTGTCATCCCGGAACAGCATCCGTCGGCGATCCGGCTGCGTATGGCGACCCGCTAACGCATCGCGACGGGACAAGATCCATCTACGTGCAGGATTCCGCCGGAAATAACGTGGAAATTCTAGCGCTGGAATAAAATTCCGCGCGCTCTAGCGTTCTAAATATTTGCTTCTTCTTCCGGGTGCCGCTGGCGATGCGCCAAGCCAACTCCAGAGAGCACCAACATTCCGCCCAGAATTTGCGGCCAGGTCAGCGGCTCGGCTAGAAGAAGCGCAGCCATCACAGCGGTCAAGGGGCCTTGCGTCAGCAGGCTCACTGATGTGATGGTTGCCGGTAAATGTCCCAGGGCATAGGTCAATGCCAGATAACCGCCAAGTTGTGAGACCAACCCCAAGCCAAGGACTGCCCACAATGTGCGGCCTTGCGGTACACGCAGCGAGATGCCCATCACCAGATTGATCAGGAACAGCGCCACGGTACTGGAAATCATCGCCAAACGTAAGAATCCTAGCGTGCTGGTGGATGTTCTCACTCGCTCCGTGGCGAGCAAATACACCGCAAAACATGCCGCGGCTCCTAGCGCCATCACGTCGCCCACGCCAAGGCGTGTAAGCTTGCCCAGGTCTGCCCACAAAATCACCATCGTGCCGGTAAGCGCCAGTAGCAATCCCAGCCAGAATGCTGCCGAAGGCCGCTTCCGCAAGATCAGCCAACTCAGCAGGCCTACTACAATCGGTGTGTTATTTCCGAGCAGCGTCGCGTTGGCCGCACTCGTTTTCAGGATAGAGGTGTTGTACAGCGCCAGATCGAGCGCGAAGAATAAACCGCCCAAGGCAATGATCCCCAGCATGCGCCAATTCAATCGAATGCCGGACCGATCGAACAAGAACGTTGGCAGCAGGACCACCGCTGGAATCAGCATGCGGTAGAACGCCGACGCTGGTCCCGGAATGTCTGTCCAGCGAACAAAGATTGCCGACCACGCGATGCATACAATCCCGGCCACCATCGCCAGGTACGCCCGTAACACCCGCGCTCCGGGCTTGATCACTGGTGCAAGTTCCGCCTCTGTTTGCACTTGATTCCCCGTTTCCTTGCCGCAAAAGTATCCCACACGGGGTGCGGCCCTACAGGTGCCGAATTGGCCGCATAGTCCATCGGTTCCATTGCCGCAACCTTTTCTGGGGGCTAGGGTTAAAGTAAGCCGAGGGCTGGGCCGAGGTGTGGCCAACCTCGCGAGGTAAAATTATGCCCATCGCAAACGTTCCCAACCCGGTTGCGCCCGCGGAAAAACCTGTCAGCGTCTGGGGCTGGGCGTTCCGCTTCCTTCGTTGGTCCACCTATCTTGCGGCCCTTATCACTCTGATCTTGTTGCTTCACAAAACTTCACCCCCCGCGGTGCAATCTTCGCCTCAGGCCGAAGCGCGCGCTGAGCAGAAGCTCCAGCTAGTGCAGGACTCTGTCTCTCAAGGTCAGAAAGCCACCCTGATTCTGGACGAAAGCGAACTTAATTCCTATCTGGCATCGCATTTGGATCTGGCGAAAAACGCGCCTGCTTCTTCCTCTTCAGCACCAAACGCATCAGCGCCGGATGCGTCAACATTCACCGATGGCGGGCCCGATGCACCCACCGCCGCTGATATCGAGCAAGCGCGATCG
The DNA here is from genome assembly GCA_963709705.1 of Candidatus Acidiferrales bacterium. Classification (GTDB taxonomy): domain Bacteria; phylum Acidobacteriota; class Terriglobia; order Acidiferrales; family UBA7541; genus Acidiferrum. Next base: position 322,883 of record CAVPXU010000005.1, on the reverse strand, counting down.
TCCGTGCGCGATGTAAAAGTCCAAATGGAGGGCGACCAAGTGCACGCCTATGTGGTGTTCGATGTCCACGGCAAAGACATGACCCTGGATTTGGTCGGGAAGCTCGGATCGCAAGATGGCTATCTGAAGTTTGTGCCGGTCAGCGGTCAAATCGGTTCATTGCCGATCCCCCAGTCCACGCTGGAATCGGCTGTGCAGCGGCTGATGGATTCGCCGGAAAATCGCGAGAAGCTGAAGTTGCCTCCCGATATTGCGGACATGCACATCGAAAATGGACAGCTTGTCGCGAACTATCACTAAATTTGCCAGTGCCTAGGCGCGCGTATTTCGCGTAATCGTCGTGGCCCAGAAAATCCACAGAATGGTACAAATCGCCAGTGAGAGGCGCACGTCCAGAATCGCGGCCAATGTCGCCAGCAAATACGCCGGCGGCCCAAACATATAATCGTGGCAAGTCTTGTTGATAAATTCTTCCGAAGCGCTGGCGGAAAGCAGCGGTTTGCGGAATGCAGCTCGGATGAGCAGGTAGAAGCACAAAGCCATAAACACAAATGTTCCGGAATAGAAGGCTGCCGCCATCTTGGCCGCGGGCGTTTGCAAATACGTCGTCAGAATGGAAGTAGGGTAGGGAACAAAGGTCACGCCAAACAGCAAACAGCCGTTCGCAAAATGAAGCCATGCATCGGTTTTGCAGACATTACGCAGGATGGCATGGTGGTGCACCCACATGATCAAAACCGTGAAGAAACTCGTCACCAGCCCAATGTAGTTTGGCCATTGGTGCAGCAATGCTTTGCCGAGTTGCGCCGCGGAGGCGCCTTCGGCCAGTTGCGGGGCCTTCAGGTCCAGAACGAGCAGAGTGATGGCGATGGCGAACACTCCGTCGCTGAACGCTTCCAGCCGTCCCGTTTCCTTTTCTTCATGTGCTGCTGCGACTGGTTGTTGCATTGCTCATCCCCGAATGCAGCCCTAAAGAGTAGCAGTCTTGGCTAGGAATTCGAAGAATATGCCGTTCTAAACATCCTGCCGGTCCAGATTTTTCTGTTCCCTGAAAGCTTGCTGAAAATGTGTAAGGATGCGGGCGCTGGCGGTATACTACGCTGCTTGTGCATCCACGGGGCAGGACGATGGGCAAACGGAAAAAAGATGGGAACTTGGGTATGGATCGAGAAATTTCGCGGCGCGATTTCTTGAATGGCGTCGCGATTGGTGCCGGTGCCACTTTGCTTACGGGATCGCTCGGAACGGACCGGCTACTGGCAGTGGGCATCCTGGATGAACCGTCGCCGGAAAAAGCGCCGGATTATTACCCTCCCGCGAAACTCGGCATGCGCGGCAATCACGATGGCAGTTTCACAATGGCTCATCGTATGCGTGACGGCGAAAATGCCGATGCGCTTGGCGAGCCCACGCAAACGGGAGAAGCCTACGACCTCGTCGTCGTCGGCGGCGGCATCAGTGGGTTGGCGGCGGCCTACCGTTTCCGCCAAAAAACCGGCAACAGCGCGAAGATTTTGATTCTGGACAATCATGACGACTTCGGCGGCCACGCCAAGCGCAACGAATTCCAGGCCGGTGGCCGCATGTTGCTCAGTAATGGTGGGACGCAGTCTATCGAAAGCCCGGGTAAGTACAGCGCGGAAGCCAAGGGCTTGCTGAACGAACTCGGGATCGACACGCAAGAATTTTACAAGGCGTACAACCGGAAGCTTTACGTCAAGCTTGGCACCGCTGCCTTTTTCGACAAGGAAACATTTGGCGAAGACCGCCTTCTCACCGGTATGAACACCACGCCTTGGCACGAATTTTTGGCGGAAAGTCCATTGCCGGATTCTGTGCAGAAAGATATCGCGCGCGTATATACCGAAAAAGTGGATTATTTGAAGGGCCTGTCGCAGGAACAGAAGATAGCTCAGCTGAGAAAAATGAGTTACGCCGAGTTTCTGACGAAATACTGCAAGCTTTCGCCCCAAGCCCTGCCCTTCTTTCAAGCCTTTACCCATGATCTCTATTGCGTGGGTATCGAGGCAGTGCCGGCTTACGAATGCTACGAAGCCGGAGACGACTACGGCTCTTTCACCTATGCGGGCTTCGATGGCCTGGGCTTGCCGGCGCGCGAAAAAGAAGAACCGTACATTTTTCATTTCCCCGACGGAAACGCTTCCATCGCCCGGCTCCTGGTGCGCTCCATGATTCCCGCCGCGATTCCCGGCAGCACCATGGATGACGTGGTGACGGCGCGAGCGGATTACAGCCACCTGGATCACGCGGAGAATGCCATACGGCTGCGGCTGAACAGCACGGTGGTGAACGTGAAGCACGGACCGGCAAAAGACGCGACGGCGAGGGAAGTTCAGATCACCTACACCCGTTCAGGGAAACCCTTCGTCGTGAAAGGGAATTATTGCGTGCTCGCCTGCTACAACGTGATGATTCCTTACATCTGCCCGGAATTACCGGACGGGCAGAAGGAAGCGCTTTCGTACTTGGTGAAGGCCCCGCTGGTCTATACGCACGTGGCCATCCGCAATTGGACATCCTTCTCAAAATTGGGCGTGCATCAAATTGTTTCTCCTGGTAGCTATCACACGTACACCGCTCTCGATTTCCCCGTCAGCATTGGCGCGTACGAATTTCCTAGCAAGCCGGAAGAACCTGCGGTGCTCTTCATGCTCAGAACCCCATGCAAGCCTGGTCTGCCGGTTCGCGATCAGAATCGTGCGGGACGCTTTGAGCTTCTCCAGACTCCATTCCCCACGTTTGAACGCAATATTCGTGACCAACTGGGCCGCATGCTAGGTGGAGCGGGCTTTGATCCTGCCACTGACATCGCGGGCATCACCGTCAATCGCTGGGCTCATGGGTACGCTTACACTCCTTTTGGCCTCGATACTCCGGACTGGAAAGCCGGCGAGGAGCCTTGGGTGCGCGGCCGCCAACCATTTGGCCGCATTACGATCGCAAATTCGGATGCTGGCGCCAGCGCGTACACGGACGTGGCCATAGATCAGGCCTATCGTGCAGTGAATGAGTTACTGGCTTCCCGCTCTTGAGGTTGGAACAATGTATTTCTTTGACAACCTTTGTTCCTGAATCTGAATTCCTTTTTGGAATTTTCAGCCTAAGCTAAATGAGCCCATCAATGGGCTACGCTTCAACTCAATCAGGGGATGTTTCCATGAAAAATTTCATGGTGGCTGGAATTGTACTTCTGCTGGGTGTCGCCTTTGCCACAGCGCACCAAAATACCGATAGTGACGAAGCAGGGCGAGTTCTTGCACTGGAAAAAGTGTGGAATCGTGCGCTCGAACAAAAGGATACAAAGGCACTGGAGCAGCTCCTTGCCAGCACCATGGTGTCGGTCGAAACCGACGGCAGCCTCGAATCAAAAAGTGAATTTCTGGCCGGTATCAAAGCGCCGGACTATCAGCTCGCTCAAGCCGTCACCGAACACACCACCGTCCAGGTCTATGGAGATTCGGCGGTGGTGGTGGGCGTCCTTCGCGTCAAGGGAACAGATAAAGGCAAGCCGTTTACACACCGTGAGCGTTTCGTCGATACCTGGGTGAAGACCGACGGCTCCTGGCTATGCGTGGCTACGACGAGCAATCTGATTGTTGCCAAACAGGCGTCCGAAGAATAATTCGAATCAAAATTTTGATTTGAAGGAAATGCCAGGGCAGGGAACTGTGTGTGCTTACGGCTACCAGTCTGAATATTTTGAGCCGTCCAGCGCCGTGCCCTGCGATTTCGAGTGCACGTCGAACACGTTGTCCCCTCCCCAGCCTGTGGAGTCTGGATCGTCCTGAATGGAGCGGAGATCCCAATCGCGCTGGCCGGTCATGGGGTCCACAGGAATTCTCCGCAGAAAACGCACTTTTTTGTTGCCAGCAAGTGTTACGCCGGTGACCAGCGTATCCAGATCGGGAGGATAGCCGTTGCTGGTTATCTCGGTGCGGAACGCCCCCGTGTCTGCCATATCTTTGTAATGATCGATGGCATTGCGAATTTCGCGCAAGCACCGATGCAGCTCCGCTTCACGGCTGCGCACAATAGTGAGCCGGATCAGAGGTTCCGCCGCGCTTGCCAGGATCATCAGCACCGTGCAGGCAATAATCAGCTCGAGCAGAGTTGTGCCGGCTTCGCGAGAGCGCGTTCTACGTGAAAATTTTCTGTGGAGTTGCAACCGCTTCATCGTCATCCCTCGCTTCTGGCGTTTCGGCCGGTTTTAGCCTTTCTTGCAATCGCCAGATTTTTGGCTCCGGGGCCTGGACTCGAACCAGAATAATCAGCTCCAAAGGCTGATGTCCTACCAATTAGACGACCCCGGAGTCGTGGGGTAACCCAACTAGTTTACTTGATACGCTCCAACTGGCAAATCCCACCCCAGCAAAGAAGTTGTAATCGCGGCTCCCGTCGACTGCCTGTGTCATGGACGATTCTGTCTTTCGTCCCTGCACAGTGTCTTCGTTTTTGCTAGAATCCAAAGGTTAATCACACCTCCGGAGAGGTGGCCGAGCGGTTTAAGGCGCACGCTTGGAAAGCGTGTGTAGGCTAACCCCTACCGTGGGTTCGAATCCCACCCTCTCCGCCACTTCCTTTATTTTCTTGTACTTACAATCCTTGGTGTCTATCATGGTGTCTGTTTAACGCCACTTCTTCCCTAACACCTGGCGTAAACAGAGGCTTCCCACCATGTCAAAACGCGGCAACGGCTACGGCAGCGAAAATCGCGTCAATATCCTCAAAAAAGTCAAAGTCGGCAAAAACTGGAATCTCTACCCCGCCGTCGTCGAGCCAAACGGGAAGCTCCGAGACAAGGTTCGCGTCCGCGGGAAGATCGAAGTCCACGCTGAAGGATATTACTACATCGAATGGTGGCAGGACGGCAGAAAGCGCGAGCAAATCAAAGATCGCGTCGAGGTCATCGAGCGCGCGCGTCGCAAGGCCCTCGAACTTGAAGCCAATCGCGCGGGCATCGAAACCGTGCAGGAAATCGGAAGCGGCAAAGGCTTCACCGTAAACGAAGCGGTGGCCTCCTATCTCAAAGACATGGAGCCGCCCCAGCGCGAACCCAAGACCTACATGGCTTACAAGTATTGCTTGGAACTGTTCGCCAGCCACTGCGCAAAGCGCTTCATCCAGGATGTGAAGCGCGAAGATCTGCTGGCCTTCATTCGCAAGCTCTATGAACTGAATTGCGGTCCGCGTACGGCCTACAACCGGGCCGTGATTGTTTCCCAGCTTCTCAAAGCGAACGGGATAACCAAGCTGCTCCACAACCGAGACTGGCCCGAATACGTTGAACCAATCCGCCCGATGTATGAAGAAGAAGAAATCCAAGGGCTCCTGAAAGCATGCAACGACCAAGAGCGCGTTCTATACCTCTGCTACCTACTGACGGGACTTCGCGACAAAGAAATGCGCTATTTGACCTGGCGCGACATTGATTTCCGAACGCAGGTAATTCGCGTAACACGAAAGCCGCTCTATGGATTTAAGCCCAAGAACAAAGAAGAGCGCGAAGTGCCGGTGCCGGCGTCACTCATCTCAGCGCTTAAGAAGTACAAGGGCTCGAAAAAGCTGAATGCCGAGGCCCTGGTGTTCCCGAATGAATCCGGCAGGCCAGACAAGCGCCACGAGTTCAAATTGAAACGCATCGCGTTCCACGCGAAAATGAATTGCGGACAGTGCGTTTCGAAACACGGCAACAAATGCTCGGAGGGGCCTTACTGCTCGAATTTCTTCCTGCACAAATTCAGGCATACGTTTGCGACCCGCAACCTGCAGGATCATGTCTGCGACATCAAGACCCTGCAGAGTTGGATGGGGCACAAAGACCTGGCTTCGACGATGGTTTACCTGAAGGCAGTTCGAAATAAAGACGTGATGGCACGAGTGAATTCGAGTGGACTTGCGGCGTTGGCAGTTTGAAGCGTCCCAAGCTTTGGATACGCGTTCGATTCCCATCGCCCGCTCCAACTAAATCAACAACTTACGGACGCATCAAGCCGCTTTCGCTGCTCCATTTGAATCCAATTGAAGGAAATTCTTTACCACTTCAATCGGAATTTCACCTGTGTAGTGAGCAGTCATGCTTGCCGATGCATGTACCATTTGTTGGCGAATCACCGCTGCCGAGACTCGTGCAAGTTCCCAGCGACGGTTGCAACCGCGACGGAACCTAAACATGCGCCAGTCTCCTACAATGACAGTCCGTTCGGCAGGGAGTAAACACCCAGTCCCTCTGGGTGTCAATCGGTCCTGTGTGCAAAACAGTGGAAAACAGTTGTATTCCTTAAGTGTTATGTTATGGTGTGGTTCTGTATACTAATGCGGAATAACGTCGGTGTTACATCTGCAGTAAAGGAGGTCAAGATGGACGTAGCATACAGACTCCGACAACTTCGGGAATGGAGACATCTGTCACAAGGCGACATCGAAAAACGGACAGGTTTGCTTCGTTGCTACATCTCACGGGTTGAAAACGGACACACCGTGCCGTCAATCGAGACTCTGGAGAAGATGTCTCGCGCCCTTGAAGTGTCGATGTATCAATTTTTCTTCGACAGTGACGATGCGAACGGCGAATCTAGACCAAGTGCAGATGAAACCTCTGATTGGGCGTCCGTAGGCAGAGGAGAGAGGGTGTTAACGCGGTTCAGAAATGCCTTGTCAAAGATGTCCGAAAAGGACCGCGCTGTTCTGCTTTTTACAGCCGGAAAAGATGGTGGGTAATAAGCGTCGCAGCAAGTAAGAGTCTAAACTCTTCGCGAACGGACGATTGGTCGTAGAACTTATGGGAGAAAGCATATCCCTCTTTTCAAACTCAGGACCGCCACAACAACAACGACGACCAGCGCCGGAATAACATTCAGGAGCTTCATTGCAACACGATATGGCTGTGCGGAAATTGTGTCTGTCCAAAATTGTACATTTCAGAGGCGCGGTGGTTCCCGTTCATGTCCGTATAAATACGGTATTGACGCGCCATTACCTAGGTTTTGCGGAAGGGCGGCACGAGATGATGACGAAGGCGAAATAGCACCCTCTACTGAACCGGACTATTCTGTTTCTGGAGGGCAGGGCTACTAAACTACGCGTCGGATATCAGGCATCCATCTTTCACGACGTTTTGGTTTCCTTAGTCTAACCACCAAAACCGCAAGCAGGATTGCGGCCAGCCCTATTGAAAGAAGTGAGTACATAAGACCGCCTTATTTCGCGTTCTAATCAGACGATTCGAAGCAAATCGTCGGTCACTCCCCACAGTACGCCGTTCCCGATTGAAGTTAGCGGTTATTCAGAGCTGTGTTATGAATTTGCAAACGGTGCCGCGAGGTTGAGCACTAGTAGCAGTGTTAATCGGGACTTACTGAACATTGAATAATATAGTGACATTACCGAATTCTTATGCTATCTTCCAAGCATGGGAAATCCAAAAGGTGTTCGACGAGACTTCGAAAAACTGGAACGGCGGCGCTGGCTCGCCGCGGGGCTGTTGCGGCAGGGCGTTCCTCAGGCGGAAGTGGCCCGGCAGGTGGGCGTGCATCGGCAATCCGTGAGTCGCTGGGCCCAGCAACTGGCCGAGGGCGGACGAAAGGCGCTGCAGAAGGCCGGGCGCGCCGGGCGCAAGCCGCGCCTGAAGACAGCCGACCTGCGGCGCATCGAACGCGGACTGCAGCGCGGGCCGGAAGCGCTGGGATACGAAACCAGTTTGTGGTCGGCTTGGCGCGTGGCCGACCTGATCGAACAGGAATGTGGCGTACGTTACAATCCTTCGCAGGCTTGGCGCATCCTGCGGCAACTGGGCTGGAGTTGCCAGCGTCCCGTGGGACGGGCCCTCGAGCGGGACGAGGCCAAGATTCGGGAGTGGAAAGCGAAGCGCTGGGTGGAGATTAAAAAAAAGCCCAAAAAGAAAGGCGAACCATCGTCTTCGCCGACGAAAGTGGACTGAGCGAGCGTCCCCACCGCACACGCACCTGGGCGCCGAAAGGACAGACGCCGGTGCTGCAATATCACTTCACTTGGAAGACTCTATCGGTGATCGCCGGAATCACCTTTTGGAATTTTTACTTCCGGCTCTTTCCCGGAGCCATTCGCAGCCAGCAGATCATCGCGTTTCTCACGCACCTGCGGCGGCATATTCCCGGCAAGCTGTTGATCGTTTGGGACGGCTTGCCCGCGCATCGCAGCCGTGCCGTCTGGGATTTCGTGCGCCAACAGCGAGGACGCATCTGGTTAGAATTTCTTCCTGCTTATGCCCCGGAACTGAATCCGACCGAATACATCTGGGGCCATCTGAAGCAACATGAGATCGCTAATCTCTGCCCCAAGAACCTCAGCGAGTTGAGCCTGCAAGCGGTCCGCGCCCTCAAACGCATGCGTCGCCGTCCAACCCTAGTTATGGCCTTCTGGCAACAGGCCGAGCTCTTTCCTGTGTAACTATATTATGCAATTCTCAATAGCTCTTAAGCAGGGCGCTGTGGGAGGAATGGACCGCCGATGATAGCGTCCGGAAGCATTACCTCAAACTCCTGGCTGCACTTCAAGCATTTCACCGATTGCCGTACCCTCAACCAAAATCCACTGCGGGCCAGAATCTGGACGACTTGCTCCTGTTTGCAGCGACCACAGGATACAGTCACAACGGTGTAAGGATATTTCAGTGGGGGTGAGGACATTAACCGACCTCCCGCAGACACGATGTGGACGACCCGGCGCTAATCAGAAAACCGGTTCGTTGTGAATCGCGCCTTGGAGAACCCAATCACCGAAGATTAAGAGAGGACTTTAAGAGTTGGTACCTCTGTCTCGAAGTGGCTCTGATCTGGGCGGCCTTCCGCACTTCGGTCGGAACTCTCAGGCAGGTCGCCGTTATCGGCCCGCAAGTGCTTTAGGAAGCTTGGCCGCAGCGAGGCAATCAGTTCCCGGCGACTCTTGGGCGCAAGCGGCTTACCGATATGAATTTTTCCGATGCTTCGGAGGATTCTTTCTGGTGCCACACCCGCAAACATCATAAGTGGCCAAGTGAAATTGGGTCCGTTCAATTTGCGGAGGCGGTAGAGCCACATGAACAAAGACCCTACTCGCCAAGCGATCGGGCCCCACCAACTATACTGGCCGGGGCGCAAGTTGTGTTTCCAACACTTCATGAGGAGTTGCCATTGGAGGGGACTTAGCTGGCGGGTGTGAGTGACGCCTGTTTGGTGCTGCATGCGCGTGTCGTGCAGCCGCCTGATCCGCCCACCACTGCCTTAAAATTCTTGCGGTATCGGCTGGAACTAATCTTTTCAAACATTGCCCGGGAGTAGATCGAATTGAGCGGCTCTTTCGACGAGCCGAAAACAGAGGTGTATACGCCTGCGGCAAACGTGACACCCAACGGGTTGTGCGTGGAAACGGCCACAACGCGAGTGTTGGGCCCGATGAATTTATCCAGATCGTCTGGGAAGCAGGCCACCACGTCGTCCGCGAGGTATTCGCGTAGCAGTGACTTTTCGAGTACACGCAGCCCGGCAGGCATATATTTTGCGGAGCCGTCCTCGTTACGCCCAGGTGTCGCGCCATGACGGATGTTAGAGTGTCGTCGTGCTCCCCCGCATCCACCCGAAAGGTCTGGGACTGGTTTGCAAGGCGCTCGGATAAAAAAAAGGCGAATTCGCTACGCTTTACGAATTGCTGGACAAGCTCTGGCAGGAGGAACGATCAAAGTTAACGCCTCAAGAACTGGCCTCCTACGGAGCTTCCTATGAGTTCGACAGGAAAACCATTCTTTGATGCGTCTGCTCAAGGCCGCCATTCCGATAGCCACCGCAGCATCCGGTTGTTAGGGATGTCGCTGAAAAGAAGATACCGCCCATCCGCGAACCACACTGGCCCTTCCGCCCACCGTGTGCCGGTGTATAAGCGCTCGACCGCGGCGTTGACGACTCTGTATTTTGCGAACCGCGGATCAACCACTTCCACCGCTGGGTTAGGATACCCCAATGGACTCTTTCGTTCTTGCTCCTCGGCAAGTGCCAGAGGTCCAACAATCTCGATATTGGATTCGTCCTTGAGAAAATTTGCGATGAGTGGCGTGTCGTTTCTTGAATGGAAGACGCTCTTTCAGGTGCCACTGTGGCTCCAGACAAAAAAGAAGCCGTCCGCCGTGGAATTGGCGGACGGCTGTAAAGCGGGATGAATCGGACCCAGTTAATCTGGTTTCAAGCGGCGGCCCGGTGCTTGCGACGAAACGCGCCTAATGCGGCAAGGCCTGAGCCAAATAGCAACATCGTGGCCGGCTCGGGTGTCACCGAAGGGTCGCCTTGAATTTTTGTGCCAGAGGCACACTCGCTGTGCGACCCAACGTTGGCAAACAGGAATGTCACGTCAGTGATGGTCGGCAAACCTTTTAGACACGGAATCGTCAGCACAAATGTCGCGGTTTGGTCGAGAAACGTGCGGTGATGTCCATTTCCGGCGATGGAACGGTTGGCGTCGCTATAGGTGCCTCCGGCTGGAGGACCGATTAGCAGAGCGTCGCCTCCCCTGAAATCGAGAGCAGTTAGCTGCAGGCCGCCCTGGAAGCCATCGTCGAGCCGCCAGCCCGTAGCTCCGCTGTTGCCCATAACGAAAGCACCGTTCTGCAGAATTTTGATCCGCTGAGCCGAGCTTGACGTCAGTACTCCCCACTTCTGCCCGGAGTTTAAGTCGAAATCGATCCCACTTAATGCTTGGGCGATGCTGGTTGGATTCGCCTCCATATCGGTGATGGAAACAGTGACGGTGTCCCCCTGAATTGTGAACGTCGCAAGAGCATCCACGGGCTCCCCGCGAGAGGCAGCGCCCGCGGGTGTTCCAAACGTGAACGTCGTTTGCGCTTCGGCGTTTGCCGTCGCAAAGCCGGCCACAATCAGGAGAACAGGAAGCAAGATAGCTTTTGATGGCAACAACACGTCCAACCTCAGTCTTACTAGGGCCCCAGAAACTCCCCCCGCTTCCGTTTAGGCGAAGGGGCGGACAAGAGGTGCCAGCGAAACTGTTAAATCAAGCGGCCGCTCGACGCCGGCGGAGCAGACCGCCGATGGCCAGTAGTCCGCTGCCCACAAGCAACATGCTGGCAGGCTCTGGAGTCGGAGATATACTGCGAGGGGTGATAAGAACGTCGACGCTCTGTGCAGCACCTGTGCTAGTAAGGTAGATCACAAAACCGGAGTCCATTCCGGTCGATGTACCCAACTGCGACTGCACAGCCGCGGGGAGCGTAGGCCAGTCTGCGACGAGCGAGAAGTCTGTGCTCGATCCGCCGAAGGAAGACGCGAAGGAAATAATCTTCCCGATCAGATTCATGCCCGCGTACATCCCGGTTCCGTCTATGCTGATCGAACTGGCAGCGGTATTGAAAGCCAGAGTGAAAGGCACACTGGACGTAAATGGCCCACTGTCATTGAAGACGCTGATACCAGAGGTGCTGAAGTTCGTTCCGGCATGGGCGACGCTTCCTGTGCAGGCGGTACCGCCTCCTAAACTGCAAAAGAAGTCGACGTTCGTCTGAGCGAAAACTCCCGGGGCGATCAGGAGCACCGAAGCAAGCACCACAATCCACATAGACGACCGCCTGAACGTGGATTGTGATTGTGAACCACGGTTGTTACTGGACTGCGTGCGTTGAGTTATCATAATAATTCACTCCCGTGACGTGTTTCCTGCCCACCTTCCCTGTGCAACCTTGGTGCAAGTAAACGCGTGAGACAAATAGGGCGGAGCTGCAGCTAAACATCTGTATTTGTAAAGGCACCAAAACAAACATGCAATTCCCCATCTGGTGCTATTCGACCGTGTTAGCCAAAAGGGCTAAGCATTTCGATTTAGTGTTATGCGTCGCCAACATCTCAGCATGGTTCTGACTCGGCGTCAGCGCGCCTTTGGCGAGTCCACGACATCTTGATTCGGCGCTTATCATCGGAATTAGTCAGTCAGTTGATCTCGGTCAGTGCCTGATGAGCCTGCTGGGCATCGATAGCATCCAGATTCATGCGCAACGCGGCCTGGAGTTGCTGTTTTGCCTTGGCTTTCTGTCCGGCCATCAGCAAGGTCAGCCCCAGATGTAAACGAAACTTCGCCGAATCCTGGGCTTTCTGAACGCATTCTTCTAATAGCGGGACAGCGCTTTCGTAACTACCCCTCTTGTACATCACCCAACCTAGCGTGTCCGTGATAGAAGCTACCTCTGGCATCAGAGACTTGGCTTTTTGCGCCATGCCTAACGCGAGATCGAGGTTCTTGTCTTCTTGCGCATATACCCAGGCCGTATTCGCAAGAGCGATCGCAAAGTTAGGATCGGCTTCGAGAGCACGTGCGTAATACTGCTGAGCCGTTCCCAGATCTCCTTCATCCAAGTAAAGATTCCCGATCATGGTGGCCAAAGCCGCGGATTTTGGCTGGAGTTCCAAGGCCTTCTGGTAATTTGCGATTGCCGCATCCGTTTTGCCTTGTTCTTTGAGAACCGCGGCAAGTCGGATATAGCCCTGGTTACTTGCAGGGTCGAGTGTGATCGCGCGCTCGAATTCCGTCTGAGCAGACGCGTAATCTCTCGACTTGTCATGGAGCGCTCCCAGAAGAACATATCCGTTTGCATCATTTGGATTGGCGTCTACGTATTCCTGGGCCAGAACCATGGCCTCTGCCAACTGACCGCGGTCAATCAGATAGTCGGAATAGTGTCCGAGCACAACGGTGTCGTGCGGGCCCAGTTGCAGCGCTGCCACGAATTCCTTCTGAGCGTCCGGCCATTTCTTCTCTGCAGCGTACGTTTGTGCCAAACTTACGCGAATGTTGGGGTCATTCGGCGATAGTTCTTTGGCTTTGAGGATTTCCACTTCCGCCGACTTGAACTCCCCTTGACGCGCCAATGCTTCCCACAGTAACTGGCGGCCGTCTGGATCAGCAGGAAACCGATCAACCAGTTCCTTGGCATAAACCTCGGCGTCTTTTGCGTTTCCCTGCGTGGTACTAAGGCGCGCGAGAGCCACTAGAGTAGTGTGCAAGTTTGAAGCCGCCTTCGCATCAGGAGAGTTCCGCGCGCTTTGTAGCGCATCCAGCAAGGATGCGCGAGCCTGCGTCATGTCGCCATCCTGCCAGTAGGCCATCGCAAGATAATATCGGGCACGTTCCGGCTCCGGGTCCGCTCCATCGGTCACGATCTTCTGGAGATAGAGGATGGCATTCGAGAATTCTCCCTGCACCGTTAACAAGCGGCCGTGATTAATGCGCACCACCGGATCGTCTTGCGAATCCTTCATCAGCTTTTTATCCAGCTCGGCGGCCGCTTTCGCTTGGCCGGTGGTCAGATAGACATCCTCGAGTCGTTTCTCGATTGCCGTATTGTTCGCGGAGATTGCCAGGCCCCGTCGATATTCGGCAATGCCGCGATCCGTTTCTTTTTGTGCAAGGTAGAAGTCACCGATGGCTTGCGCCGTCTCCGCGGATTCCGGATCTTGCTTGCGTAGATTGTCGATAATCGCGTCGCCATCATGGCTCCTGTCTTGGCTCGACAACACAGCCGCCAAATCCAGATAGAGCAGTCTTCCATTGGGGATGTTTGAAATTCCTTGGCGCAGGACTTGTTCGGCTTGCGGTGGCTGTTTGTTCAGCTGATATAGATTGGACAGATTCGTATACGCTGGCACAAACTTTGCGTTAAGCGAGATGGCTTTCTTCAGGTGGGCTTCGGCGGCGTCCGAGTAACCATTGCTGTTGTCTGATGAATCGCGCAGACTAATTTCAACCAATGCCAGATCAACGTAGGCGCTCGCATCGTCTGGACGCAACTGCGTCACCTGCTCAAAGAGTGGGAGCGCTTGTTCCGGTTTCAGCTGTCCGAGATAGGCAGCTCCAAGCAATTGGTGGCCAGCCACGCTTTTGCGATCGCCATGGAGAATATCTTCGGCGTCGAGTTCTGCGTTGTGAAAATCTCTGGCGGAGAGATACAAGCGACCGCGAGCTAGCCGCGCGTCGAGGCGATGCGGGTCAAGTGTGATCACCGTATTCAGTGACGCATAAGCCGCTTGCCAATCATGCTGAGCCAATTGCGCCTGGGCTAACTGGTAGTGGGCGTTGACGAACTGGGGGTCAAACCTCAGCGCATTTTTGAACTGGATGACTGCATCGCCGTACTTGCCTTTTTGCATATAATTCTCACCCGAGGCAAGGTATTTGACCTTTGCCTTCTGCGGGTCATCGGCGCAGGCGGCCACCAGGCAGGCCAAAACAAGCAGAGCGCAAGAGAATGCAATGCGTTTCGTATTGATCGTCATGTTTATTTACCTTCGTTCCTGTGAGGTCAATTCGGAAGAATGTCGCTCAATCGCGGAAAGAGGACCTGCGTGAAGCGAATCAGGCGGCGCCGCGCGTTCGTTTCTCCGTCATTGCTCGCCGTGACGACTCGCACCAAAGCTCCGTCCGTCCGGTTTCGCGAAATCGCATCGGATATCATCCAAAACTTAGCGGCATATTCACTCGCTATCACGCGGCCGCCATCCTGGTACCAGTAAAAAACAATCTCCCGGTCTTGCTCTTTCTGAATCACATACTCGTTGACGGTGATCTGCCGTCCCTCAACCTTGATCGGGATGGTTCCGGATCGGATAGGTTCCCATCCGCTTCCGGGCAAGCAATTCTTGGGGGAATGGATTGTGTCCCCCGTTCTTTGGCTGGCGTAGTAACCGATGTAGAGCTGGACCGGAACACCAGCTGAATCAAGATATGCGCGATTGGCGTGGTCTGTTACGTTCAGTGCCGCCACAATCGCCGGGGAAAGTGGAAGGTCCTCGCCTTTCCAAACTCCGACAGAGTATGGCAGTTCACTCAGAGGCTCCCTCGGAATTATTTCTTCTCCGTGACTCAACGCGTGAAGAAGCCCAGCCGATCCGAGCAGTAAACCCGCCGTGATCCACAAACGCATCGATAAGGTCATCTTACGCAACGGTTTCTCGATTCAGCGGCGCTACGAATAGCCGAAGCATCCGGTGGCACAGAAACATGAGCAAGATCGCGGACAAGAAAATTATCCAACCTGAGAATTCATGCAGGAATCCTTCTGCTGCGCTGGGACCAAAAAGATGCGCCATAACTCCAGCTACCGTGATACGAATCGCATTCGTTATAAGAGCAATAGGAATCATCAAGAACGCCAGCACCAAGCGCACTCGGCGGCTTGGCTCGGCGAGGTATCCATAAGCCGCCGCCAGGGCCAATAGACTCATCAACGACCGTATTCCGCTGCAGGCCTCTACCACTGCCAGAGAGTAGTTCGAGGTCACCAAAATGTTGCCGTCGCGCAACACCGGAATTTGCAGGAGTTGCAGGCAGAACGTGGCTAGCCGCGAGGCTAGCAATTGAAGAGGAAAAGTGATTTGGTTGTAAACAATTTCCGGGATTGGAATCATGAAGACGAGGAAGGCGAGAGGAAAGAGGACGCTACGCAGCATCTTCCAGCCGGCCAAGAAAACAATCATGCCGGCAAGGATGACCAGGAACGAAAAACGCGCCGTGAACAATTCAGCGCCCAAATCGCCGATCAGCAGAAGGCTAATCGCCGCGAGCATGATCAAAAGCCCAAAATTGCTGGGACGAATTGCAGTTTTCAGCCAGCGCTGGCGATCATGCCAAAGAATGTAGGCGGAAAAAAGCGGCACGAATACTCCGTGACCATAGTCTGGATCGCTCCACCAATCCTCCGCGAGCGCCTTGAGTACCGCCCAGTACAGCAACAGACTGAGCAGGAACAGGACGACAGACCAAACTCGCCAATTGGTCTGTTCTGCCGAAGATTCGGCCAATATCACGGGAGGCGAGACCGGCGATGGTGTGGCCAGGACTTGTGATTTCATTTTGTGCGCGACGCTCCCTGTCAAAATTACCGAGAAGGTGGCCTTCAGGAAGGTAGATGCCTTACGAGAACCGGACCAATGCGGTTTGCAATTGGAAGCGGCAAGCGACGCCACGCGTTAACGGCGAATTGCAGCTTGGGATTGTGACGGTCCAGCCCGGTGACTTGTTTGTTCTTTGGGGACCAATAGGTCCAGTCAAGGGGAATCTCCTCGGAACCCCATTGCATTTTGTATTGGTGAACGCCAGATCCCTTGGTGGAGCGGCCGAAATCGAACACCGTGTAGCCACGCTGGGCCGCAAAGGAAAACGCGTTCCAGTGCAGGAAAACGTTGGGTTTCAGGGGAAGATATTTTCGAACGGAAGCAGCCCACACGGATTCGATCGTGTGACGAAAGCCGAGCAGGAAACAGCAAGCGATGGGCGTTTCCTGCAGTCGAACGATCGCAATGAAGGATTCGTGTGGAAAACGCGTCAGAATGCTTTGGAAGAACCGTCGCTCATAGACCGGTGTTCCAAGGTCGCGCATGTTCTCGCAGAAAACAGAGTAGAAGTTGTCCAGAAGTTCCATGCCTCCGAACTCTATGGTGAAGCCGGATTTTTCGGCTTTGCGAATGGAAGTGCGGACTTTTGGATCGAGGTTGCGCAACATACCCGGAGTGTCGGTTGAGATGTGCAGAACAGCGCGGACTTTGTCGGTTCTCGGAGTGAGTCTGGGAGCATTGCCGGAAGTGCCTCGCAATTCGAGATATTTTGCGCCACTCCTATCCGTAACGGAAAAGGCTTCGCGTAGGAGCAATTCCGCAGCTTCCTGATTATCCGCGATGATACCCCCGCCCTGAAGAAGTGGCATGGAGGAGACCCACTTGCCGAGCAGCCAACTGTTTTGGACGAAGAGCGGCAGGATGCCAACGATCTTTTGCTTGTCTTCCGCCATCAGATAAAGACTCTGCCAGTGAAAGTTAGATTCAATAATGTCTTTCCACTCCCATTGGTGATGATTGGCGCAGTCGCCGTGGGTCTTGACAAACTCCGTCCACTTCACATTGTGGTCCGCGTCGGCATAGATGATGTTCATAAGGATTGGAACTCCAGGGAATGTGCTTCGATTACAGGGTTCCGGTTATGCATTGCCGGTCTGAAAAGCCGGCAAAAAACAGCGAATCAGGATGCGAATCTCGGCGCCGCGATATCCCGAGAACAGAAGAAACAAGGCCATGGAGAAGATCCATAAAGGCGCGGCGAGTAGACTCAATGACGATTTCAGAAAGAATCCCGCGGCAGCCGTAAAGATGGCCAACAGAGTGAACACTGCATATTCCCTGGCGACGGAGATCTTGATGGGCACACAGCGCCCGGCTACGACGAGAGACGCCATGTAGGAGATACAGATCGCAGAGCCATAGGCGATGATGGCACCGAGCAGATGCCATGAAGGCCACAGCAGATAAAATAAAGTGCAATACAGCGCAAACTGGACGATTGCAATGTAGACGGCGCGCTGTTGTTTGCCGACGCTGGAAAGCAGGATATTGCCGACGGCGCCAGGGTTCGCAATGCCGGTCAGCAAAATCGTCACAATCAAAGGAACCCGTAGGGAAGCGTATTCGGGACCGAGAATCTTGAGAACCACGCTGCTAAGCAGTAGCAAAGCGCAAGTCGTCGCGGCATTCACAATGAAGGAAATGCGCATGTAAACGCTGAATATCTCGGAAGCAGCCGAAAGGTCGGAGCTGGCGAACAGGTTCGTGAGAGAAGGCAACAGGCTGTCCAGGAAGTACATGTTTACTTGCGGAATCAGCAAGGCAACCGTGGTGATGGCCGCGTATTGACCCAAGGTTCTCAAATTGCCAAAGCGAAGGACCAACACGTAATCCAACCGGCCGACAAAGAAACCGAGAATGCTGAGTTGCTGCGTGGCAAACAGGTACTTCCAAAAGCCGCGGGGCAGAAAGAATTGCCACCGAGAAGTACGCCAATCGAAGGAAGGCACCGAGAAAAGCCGCTGCAGTCCAACGGCAGCAAGAACCGCTGTAATGCCCAAGTAGATAGTCCACACCCAAGTGGTGTAGTTCGCTGTCAAGGATTGATGCGCGAAGAGAAACAAAACGGCGTAGATACAAAACGAGCCGATATTGATACCGCGCGTTAAACTTTGCGCGGCGCGAATCTCCAAGAGGCCTTTCAAAGCCGCAACAATCATGGAAAACACGATGTAAATAGGGGACAAGTACAAGACCAACAGGTAGAAGGAAGAACTGCCCTTGTTTCCGAAGAGATAGCGAAGTTGTTCCGGCCACTTGAAGAACAACGCCAACCAAAGGCACAGGGCAGCGCCGACAATCAACAGATAGGTGAGCAGGAAGGACACGCGCCTCTCGGCCGCCAGCTCGGGGATGAATTTGATGATGACGGAATCGCCGCCGAGATAAAGAAAGGCCGCAACTATGCTGATGTAGACCGCTAACAATCCAAAGGTGCCAATGGCCTCGGGACCGATGCGCGCCAGTATGACATTCGTTCCGAAGCTGAAAGGAAGCGCCAGGATGGACAGCCATACGGTCCAACGCATGCCAACGAAAATGCGCGTCCGGAGTTCGGACGGGTTGGGGAGAAACATGCGGGAGACGGCGACGGGTTGGTCGGCCATGGTAGTGGAATGAGGGCTAAAAACGCTGTAGCGAATCCAGAATTTGCTGGTTTGCGGCTCTGACAAGACTAATGACATCGCCGTAATCGCGTTCCTCGCCGCCACACCGGTAGCGTTGAAGCGGAGGCGAACACGGCACGCCGCCATGTACTGCTTCGTGGCCGTCGTAAGCATTATCCAGGAACGAGACAAGACCCCAGTTATTCTTTTCCCCGGGATTATCGAGATACTGCCACCAAAGGATGCCAACAAAAGGCCGGCTGCCATTTTCGGAGTAGGCCGCGGTGGAAAAACTGCGCGCCAATTCTTCGTAATGTGCTCCACGAGCGCTTTGCGACGGAAAATCATAAAGGGCGATCGACGCATGATTCTGGTAAAATGCGGAATCCGCGTTTGCAGTTTGAAATGTGCCCATGAGAAGCGGCTTATCGCCGAAATTTTGGTAAATAAAGTCCAACGCCGTTTGGCTCACAGGGGCACCGCCGCCGAGAATCAACACGTCTAAGTAGTGCGATGCGGCCTGCAGAACTTGAGCCGCCGGGGGAGCGCCCCAGCTTCCCAAGGAATCCGGGCCCAGAAACAAAGCTCCCGGCATCCACGCTTGGATTTTCGATTTGCACACCGAAAAATAGTGCGACGCCACCTCGTAGAGATAGTTGTTCAGG
The DNA here is from genome assembly GCA_963709705.1 of Candidatus Acidiferrales bacterium. Lineage (GTDB taxonomy): Bacteria > Acidobacteriota > Terriglobia > Acidiferrales > UBA7541 > Acidiferrum. The sequence goes on along the minus strand of CAVPXU010000005.1, from coordinate 303,695 downwards.
TCTTCCTTCACTTCGGTCGGCACATCTTTCAGGTAGGTGAAGTCCGTGCCGACCCAGCCTTGGTGAGAAGGGCGCCCGTCTTCATCGAGCAGTCCGGTACCGATGCCCCAGCCATTTTGGATGTAATTGACGGTGATCGTCGTTCCTGGTGCAGCAGTGTGGCCAGCGGGGAATTCTAAGGTCAAGGCTCCCGTTTGGTAGTTGATTGATCCGGTCACTGACGGCCCCCAGATCGTCCCGTCGCCCAAATCGCCCGCAATGAGGTTCTCTCCGGCAAAAATCTGGAGAGTGAATTTGGTAACAGTGGAAGCGGCCAAGGTTTTCGTGAACGTAAGTGAAGTACCGTCGGCCCGTGCTACTACCTCACGTTGAATTGGAACACCACTGGACTCAAATGTGGTGTAATGCGATCCCCAAGCGGAGTTCAACGCCATGATGGTTCGATATTTCTGCATGAGTTGGTCGCGGAACGCCTTCTTGCAATAGACCGTGGTGTCGCTGTAAAGCGCTTGTTTGGACCGGTTGGCCGTTTGCGAGGGAGACATCGTCAGCACCAACCATCCCAAGTGGGCGTTGTTGTGGCCTGGAGGAACGGTGGCGAAATCTGGGCCGGCACCAAAACCGGACATCTCATCGCCATCGTCGGCGGCCACGCCCATCATGTAATCGCTATAGCGGGAATTTTTGATTTGACGATTTAACGGGTGCTGGCTCAAAAGTTCCTGCAAATAGACATCGAGATTCTGGTCGTAGTAATCGCCCACTCCCTCGCCGGGACGGTAGCCGGTGTAATAAGTGCTGGCGCCAAAAATAATGTTCTTGATGGGGGCCGGAGCGTAGTGGTCGGTGTTGGCCATCGCATAGTAGGCAGGCCGCACCCAACCCCAAAACGGAATCTTTTCTGGCAACGTCGTCGGAAGCGCGTACCACGAATAGGCAACACCAAGTCCATTGAAGCCCCAGGATTTGATGCGAGCGACTTGTTGCTCAGCCCAGCCGGTACCGGCGTCGCCATACTTTTGAATCGAACGGGAATAGTAACTTTGCCCCTGGGCATCGCGGGACTGGTCCTGGTTGAGGACGTACATGCCTATCATGAAATAACCGTGATTATCCGGATCGACAAATAGCCATTTGTCGGCGAATTTTTCCACTCGCCATCTTTGTGGCGTGGCCTGATGCGCAGAAGAGATTTCTTTGAGTCCGCCATACCGGTCCAGGCGCTCGTGCGAATTAGAGGACCAGCCGGAAGGCACCGGGTGACCAGTGAGGACGCCTCCGAGGGCGGCGAAAAAAAGGATGTGCGGGCGAAATCGCATGGCAGAATGCGCGGGTCACTTCAAGCCATCGCTGGATCGATTATGTTTTCGCAGGACCTGTGGTTTTAACGATCTGAACGGTTCGAGTGATCGCAATACCGGAAAACATCGCGGACCAGGGGTCCAACGAAAAACGGCGCACACTGGCGGCCGCGGCTGCAAGAGCGTAGCCGAGCTGCAGCCACCAAAAGCAGGCGCGGTCTTTGAAGCTGCGATGCCAATGGCGCTTATACATATAGCGGGAGATCCGCACTTCCCGCTGCAACCAATGTTCGGAGGGGCGCGCAGTGGGCGTTTTCATGTGCGCCAGGCGAGCGCCGGGCGCAATCAAGAGCAATGAACCGGGCGCAAGCTGAGCGCAGAAATCGATGTCCTCTGCTGGAAAAACGCAAGGATTGAGATCGAACCTGACGTGCGCAATAGCATCGGCGCGAAAACTCATCAATCCTGCGCCGAACTTCTGTACCGCAATGACATCGGTATCTGCCATTTCATTGGCCTGCCAGTAGATCGCTTGACGTTCGTCGTGGAACGGCCCGCGGGCAAAGAGCCAGAACCATGCACGCAACCAAACGTTGGAACGCTGGTAATTCGTGATAACACCCGACACGCCTTTTGCGGACGGGTATTTCTGGTACGTCTCAATCAAAGCCTCCATAAATTCCGGCTCAAGAATCACGTCGTCATCCAGAAACAATAGGATATTCGCCGAGCAGCATTCCATGGCGCGATTTCTAGCCATGGACACGCCCGAGATTTCGGGTTCGTGCAAATAGATCAACCGGGGAAGCGGTAACGCCGCGTTCGCAAACAATTCATAAACCGCCGTTCGGCTCTCGTTGCCCGGCGTTTGGTCCACAATCACCAACTCGTCAGGCCCAATCGTCTGCAGCAAGATGCTGAGCACAGCGTTCACCAGATCACTCGGTCGATTCTTAGTTGGGATGATCGCCGACAAAGTATATGGTGGACGAGCTATGTTATTCATTGCGATTCTCCGCTCTGGGAATTTAACCTTTTTCTGCCGGGAAGCCTAATTGGTTGACTCTAAGATTCGTCCCAGCGCCAGTTGCATATCGACACTGATGTGCGTTGGAACACGGTAATCCTGTTGTTTAATTGCAAATACTTCGATGTTGCGTAGTGAACGGCCTTGCATCGGGGAAAAACCATTATCAAGCGCCCACATGGTTTGCCGTTTCGCGAGGATTGATTCCACTTGCAAGATGTGTGTCATGGCTGGGTCGTTTTCCACACTGCGGTCGACAAGAATCAAGGTGATGGGTACCGATTCCAGATACTGCTGCAACCGCTGAGGATCGTTAAATAAAACGTGATAGTTTCCCCCGATCCAGTCGGCACTCGAGAGTTGCTTGGAGGCTCGCAGAACGAAGTAGCGATCCGGTTTGGGTTCGCGAGCGGCCAATTCAGAAATCACTTCACCTTCACCAATCGCGTCGGAACATACCAGGATCGCCACTTTCGGATATTCGGAATACTGATCGACGACATACTCGACAGCCTTGCTGAATCCGGTCGCCGGTAGGATATGCGTGCTGCGCAGCGTCGCCGCGCCCACAACCAAAATTACAACCACTGCTGCGAATTGAACAGTTGTCGGAGATCCGTGCGTACGCAGTTGCTCGGCAAACTCCACAGTGCCCGCAATGGCAAAAGCCGCCAAGCTGGGAAAAGCGGTCATCAGATAACGTTGTTCAATCCCAGTGGGAATGATCGCTTGCAGCAGCAAGGTCGCGCAAAGCAGAGCAAATAGCATGGCCCAAACAGGCGATGCGCCGTCGGAACAGAAAGGTTTAACAACCATTCGCCAAATTCCATAAATAGCTGCTACAAACAGCAACGGGCCCATCGCGTCAATCAAAAACCATGCGAATGCCTTCGTAGCGATAAGCGTGTAGGACCACGAGATTTCACTTCCGAGGCCATTTTTCTCGGAGCGCATGAAGTACAGGGTCCAGGGACCGGCCACGAGTGCCACAACTAACGCGGACAGCCAGAACGCGCGTCTCCTAATGGCGCTCCATTCTTTCATGAGCCACATGCTAAATAGCGGCAGCAACGCCAACGATACTCCCGATATCTTGGTCATAATGGTGCAGGAGGCCACAAGTCCAAACACCACGCTGCGGGCTATTGTCGGCTCAAGAAGAAATCGCACAAACGCATAACCCGCCAGAAGGCTTAGTAGCGCAACCATGGTGTCGAGCATTACCAGTTGCGACCCTTCGCGAACAGGGGGTAATAGCAGCAGTAACATTCCAGCCGCAGTGCCGAGCCATGGTCCAAGCTCGCCTGCGATCACTAACCGGACAAGGAACGCCAGTAAGGCTGACAAAAAGGCCATGAATACCAAAAACGATACATGCCCTACTCCAAAAAGCAGTCCCCAGATACCCGCGCACAAATAATAAAAAGGAGGCCAATGGCCAATGGCTACCTTTGGGTAGTGCAAATAGAAATGCTCCGCAAACTCTAGAGGTGATCGGAATATTCCTGACCTGATGTACTGAGTCAGCATGATGGACGTCACTTGGTGTGCGGCCGAATCCGGGTACCCCGCATATTCGGTCCTGTACGCCCCGCTCATGGTCTGAAGGACGATCGCAACAACAAAGTAAGCGAGAATTGCGATGAAGCCGGACACGACGCGAATGCCAGCGCCGCTCATGGTTGCAGTCTGGCCGGTTACAGGTTTGTCAGGTTCGAAAACCCAGTCTCGGAGAATCATTTGTAAAGGTTGTATGGGGAAGTGGAGTTAGGGAGCAACAAAATCGCTCCGCTTTAATGCTAAGCGGTTTTTAGTTTGGCACTTACTAACCCGGTTGAGTGCGCACTTGTTGCTTTTTGTTTTGCAACGTATTTGGAATGAGTCACGTTCAAAAGGCAGATAGACAGCGAGAAAATGATCCACAAAGGCTTTTCGTATTCTGCGGAAAAGAAAAACGCTGCCACCACAAATCCCGGGATGCCCGCCTGTATGCCGGTGGCCGCGGCATACGAAAACTTGTCCTCCACCGCGACTGCTTTTTGCTTAACGCGCTCAAGAAGACGATAGGTAGAGATTAGAATTCCCAGATAGGCGACAAGGCCCAAAATACCCAGTTCTGCCGCATATTCCAGGTAGGTGTTATGCGCCAGCAGTCCTCTGTTGATGCCAAACAAATTCTGACGCTCAACAGCTGACCAGAATGTTCCCAAACCAATTCCGGAAATAGGATGCGCAGCGATCAAACTCAATCCTTCCTTCCACACCATTAGGTGGATCCGCGTTGAAGCCTGATCCCCGTAGTTAGGGGTCAGGATCCTGTGGATAGGCGAGCTTGGCGCATAAATCAAAATCGGAATCAAAGCGAAAGCCAGCAACGCGACTCCCACGCGGTGCTTCGAATGAATCAGCAGGAAAAGCATACAAGCACAAAGGCCCAGGAAGCCGCCACGAGACGCTATGACGACGACAGCTAGGAGCGTGATTACCAAGGACACCAGACAAAAACATCTTTCCCAGAGCACGAGACGGACCTTTGCCAGTGAATAAGCGAGAGGAATGGCCAACAGCGCTGAAGCCGAAAAGTAGTTGCCGTCTAGCACCACAAACCCGGGTCGATATCCCGCGGCGAATCCCGCATTCTGAAACTCGCGCAGAGTGTAGAGAGATCCAAGCGCGAATGCGCCAATGAAGGCATATAGCGAGTATCGTAGACGCTCGGACGAATCTACGACGGCAACGGTAATCAGGAATAAAGTGAAATATTCCAGGTACACAACGAGCGCGGTTCTTGAGGAAGAGGGGTCCTCTACACTGCCTTTCAACGCATACGACAGGCACGCAAGGAAGATCAGCAATGCGAATAAACGGCTTGGCCAGGTGGCAAAGAAGGCCGGGAATCTGCCCTGCAAAGTCGAATGGAACAACGCATAGAAAAGACAGAGTAGTCCGACGACCTTAATCAGGTTTAAGCCAGCGTGCTCATAACCAAACCAGGGATGATTTGGCACTGCGGAAAACAAAATGACAAAGTAGAACAGAATCATGAAATTGTGTGCCTGTTACAGTTGTGGCGCGGTTTTGTGGCGAGCCAGCCTCACAAACAGATTCGGCCGCCACTTTCCCAGATCGTGCAGGTACGCCACAGCGGCTGGAGTTGCCGGCGTGCGATGATTTCGGATGTGCCTGAGCCCCGTGATCCCGTCTCTGATCCCACGGAGAAAGGGACGAAAGGCCTTCGTGCGCACGGTGAAGTAAGACATCATCATCAGCTTGGGAAGCAGATAGACTATCGAGTCAAAAAAGCGGAAATCCTTGTACGCAATCCAAAAATAATTTCGAGTGAAATAGTAATACTGGCGTTCTGAGCTTCGCCCCTGCTCGGACGCGCGGTGTCCAACGCGCACGTGCGGCGTATGCAGGATGCGGAAGCCCTCGTTGAACAGCCGGATAACCAGATCATCGCCTTCAGCCCCATAGAAAAGTGGTTCGTAGTAAGGGTCACAAACCTCGAAGACCTCTCGGCGAAAAGCCGCGGCTCCCTCGCCAAACCACCACGTCTCGAATTCCGATTCGCTGAAGTCTCGCCAGTAGCGTGGATGGCACCATTCGCGCAATCGAAGTTTTCCGGTGTCCGGGTCGCATACTTGAAAAGCGAGTACCTGCACTTCCGGATGATCGCGCCATGCGGCCACCATCTTCGAAAGTTCAAAAGGGGAGGCGAAGCTGACATCGTCCTCCAGAAAAACAAGAAATTCTCCAACGGCGGCGCGCAGGCCAACGTTGCGTCCTGCACACGCGCCGACATTCTTGGGCAGTTCGATGTAATGGCACCGGGGATATTTCGTGTGGATAAGGTCCGCGAGTCCATCCTCCGAGTGATTATCGACGACAATGACTTCGAAAGGTGCAAAGTCCTGCCGCAAAACGGAATCCAAGGTTTCGCGGATGGTTTCCGCCCGCTTGTAATAAAGGATAATCACGCTGACGACGGGAATGCTGGCGTCGCCGTTCGTTAATTCGCCGGTTTGCATTGGCAGAGTCATGCGGGCATCCAGCAAGTCAGCCGCCCAGGAGGCCGATCCTGCGAATAAATTGGACGCAGTAGCTGATGGGGTAATAGATCGAATCGTTGCCAAGGATGTTTTTCGTGAACCAATCATATTTGGTGAATTTGAAGCACAGCGTGTTGGCCCAGTCCTTCGGCGGCGGCTGAAACTTCGTCGCGTGGCGAGACCAGTCGCCGTCAACAACGATATCCTCCGCCTTAACGTGCCCCAAGCCCCGGCGCGCCGCAATCATCACGTGCTTGGAACGCTTTGGTTGCAGGCCTACCAGGCGCATGGCCGTCGCGTCCATCGCAATGGAATCTTCGCTGGCGAGAATCACGTTAAGTTCCCGCGCCGGACCCGCCACGGGCCCGCGTCCTTCCATGCACACGATGCCATCCACCAAAGACATTTTGGGCCGGAGAAGTTCATGGATAGAAGACAGCATTTCGTTGATCAGCCGGTGATGCCGGATGCGATCGTCATAATGCGGCACGCAGCCCCACTGATTCTTCAGTGAAGCGGTGAAGTAAGTCAGCGCATGCGTTTTGAGTTTGGGCAAAGTAATGAACGCGTCAGCGTCGAACAACAACCGAGGAAGCTCGATTTGCCCGGCCGGCGGGCAATCGACCCGAGTCACGGGCAAGTCGGACAAATTGACCAGTTCGACGCCCAGTTTTTTAAGTTCCGCATAACCGGTGGCTTCATAGACCTCCTGCGTTTTCTGGCGCATGTGATCCGCTTCGCATACGACAACGCGATTGGCGCGAGTAAGGAGCACGCGGCATGCAGCTTCCGTCACCGCAAGATCTGTATTGGCGGCGCGGATAATGCTTGGCACGGCAGTGCAGAGATTCGGTTTCACCACAACAAATCCTCCGCGCGGCACCCACGTCTGCCAGTTACAAAGCTCCATGCACTCCTGCACGACGGCGAGGAGATTGTCTTTCGTTACTCCACGAAGGATAACTTTGCTCTTTTTCTGTTCCGGCATGGTTATGCGCCCCTCAAGATACGGTGCCGATCAGAAGTGTCTGATAACACCAATTCGTGTGCGCAGCGAGGGAAGTCCAGTCGCGTGTGTGAGTCGGCTCTTCAGGTTGTACCGGCAGCAAGGCGCAAATGTCGCCAAGGTCCAAAAAATCCGCCGGAGACTGGCGGGCTGCGAGGAACTCGGGAACCGCGCAAAATAGCTGGAACGAGGCGCCGTAGACCAGATAACGAGGAGTGGCAACCTGGCAAAGCTTTGTCCATCGCAGCCCGTGTTTAGCTGTCGCGGCAACTCCACTACGCCGGACAAGCGAAATCCAGGCTCGTTGTTTTTCTGTATAAGTCTGGCGACGCCCCATGGCGGCAATGATTTCGGCCACCGGAACATTTCGGGGAGACCCGCAAAGAAGATTGGTTTCCCAAAACCACAATTCGCGCGCATAACCGATTGCGTCTTCAAGGAGAATTGCGGTTTCTTCGGGCTTGAACGGACCGTGCCCCAGTTTTCGCATTGTGCATTTGGAAACGCGGTCACAAAAAGCCTTTTGGTCGAAGCGCGGCGGTCCCCGGTGCTCCACAATTGGTTTACGCAACTCGGCCAGCCGGGTGCTATAGGTCGCCTGGTAACGATCCAGAAACAACAAAAAGGAAGTGGCCATATCCAGGTAAAGTTTGATCACAGCGTATTCGAATTGCGGAGTAGAGCGCCGAGCGACGAGATTGCATTCAGCAATGGTTGCTATGAGTTCAATGATCCGATGATTCAGCGTGCGCCATGCATCTTCCTTGGAAAGTGCGGCCTTCGGGAAATCGGGAATAAGGTCAAGAATCTGCGCGTCGCCCCAGATCACCATGCGGTTCGCTTTCAGTTCATAGGCGAAGGTTGTAGGCAGAAGATTAAGAAAATAGTCGGGATACACAGTAGCGAACCCGACGTGCACGGAGATTGCGGTTTCCTCCAGAAGTCTGGTTTCCACAAGCTGTTCTAGATTGCGCAGTTCCGCGCAATTCGGATCCTTCTGTCCCTCGTCCAAGACCAGAAGAAAGTCCGCGTCACTGAGAAAGGTGAATCCGCTCCGGCTTGCCGCGAAGGTAGCTTCGTTCCGAGCAAGGCTTCCTGTCAAAACGATAGCCCGAAGATGAGAACCCAGCACTGCTGCGCACACTTGTACGGCAGCGGCGCATATCAACGACCTCAGTTCGTAGGAACCTAAGTCGTCCGGGTTTTCATAGACGACGTTTGTAGCGGCGTAAGTCATCACCACGCGCTCGATTTAAATCCGCGTTGAGTTTGCGGTAGAACAGAATCCGCGGATGAACCGGACTTGGACGGAGTCTGAGGTGCATAAGCGACGGCTTGGCGGACACGCTCTTTTTGGAGGCACTCGCGCCACGCCTGCAGATACAGAAGTTCTGTGCGATGAACCATTTGCCGCACACTGAATTGCTCGAGCACATGCTGTCGGCCCCGTTCAGCCATTTTTCGCGCTCGCTCAGGGTGATGAAGCATCAGCAAAACCGTGCCCGCAAGTTGTTGTGGATCGCGCGGCGGTACAAGTAGCCCGGTCTTTTCATGCACCACAATTTCAGGCGTTCCATCAACGGCGGTGGCCACGATGGGACACTCTGCGGCAAGAGACTCCAGCGCGGCCATGGGCAGGCCCTCGCAGAGCGATGGCAAAATGCTCAAATCTGCGGCAGCGAACCAACGCGATACATCCGGCTCATAGCCGATGAAGCGAACAAAACCTTCCAACTGCAAGTTCCTAACCATCTGATCGAGTTCCGATCGCAGGCTGCCTTCGCCCACACAAACTAATTGAACAGCGGGGAATTGCTGACGGATCGATGGCATCGCTTCCAACAAATAGCGGTGGCCCTTCTGTGGCTCCAGCCGGCCGATCACAAGGACCAACGAACAGTCCTCGCGGACGCCAAGTGAACGTTTCAACGCCGGCTGCATCTCCGGAGTTCGCGGCCGGGATCGCAATTCCACTCCGTTGCGGATCACTTTTACCTTGTCAGCAGGAATGTGTTTTTGATCGGTCAAGTAGCGTGCCGTAGCCTCTGAGACAGCAATGCTGTAATGCACCTGACGTGCAACAAAACGATCAATCGCAAACGATGCTTTCCATCCCGTGCGCCAGAATTCGCGCCCATGCGCCGTGTCAAGGATGACCGGCACACCAACTACGCGAGCAATCGGCGAAGCGAACAAACTGGCGCGGAACATATGCGAATGAAGAATTTGGATCTTGTGACGCCGGAGGCATCGCCCCAGCGTCCAGGCGCCGCGCACATCGGAAAGATAATCCAGCGACAAGCGCGACAGTTCCACGTCGCGGGGAAGATCGGCCTCCAACAGCCGCGCCAATGGAGGAGGGCAGGCCAGATGCAAACGAAAAAGATTACGGTCCAGGCCGCGCAGAAGATGCAGCACTACTTCTTCGGCCCCCGCCCGGACGGTAGCGTTGGAGAAAAGCATCAGCGGAATGGGCGATTCAATGTTCATTGCAAGCGAAGCGCTACTTCAGACATAAACGGGTAGATGTCCTTGATGGTTTGCATGGAAGAGGAAGGTTGCTCGTTACTCAGGAAAATTGCGTCGGAATAGCGATCGTTGTCCGGATGATAGCCATGCATTCCTGAAGGATGCCAGCCGCTGCCATTAAAATCGCTGCGCGAAAAAAGCCAGCCGGGATCGAGCAGGAAAATGATTTCTCCAAATCGCCGGTCTTCAAAAAGTGCTCCGAAGCGCTGTAATTCCTCGTCGCTTAGAACATGGCCGCAGGGAATCTTTCTCAACGCGTCGTGAACCGCCGATCGCGCGCGTTCGTTGAAAAACCAGAAACGGGCCATGGTGGAGTCATAAACCGAAAGATGGTCCTCCGGCATTCGCAGTTGCAGCCTCGCGATGTCGCGCAAGATGTCGTACGTTTTGTTCACAGGGGTCATGCCGTGGTCGGACATGATGCTCAGCGAAATGTTCGGTGCCAGATTGCGCGCGAGTGTGAAGAGTCTGCGCAGTTCGCTGTCATACCAGCGCAGCCGCGCGGCAATCGCTTCCGGCTCCTTGCAGTGCATGTGTAGAAAGTTGTCGATCTCACTGAGATAAACAAAAAAGAAAGACGCTGGTCCCGAAGACAAGTCGCGTTCTGCCATCCGCAGAAGTTGTGCGTCGGTTCCTTTGTGATACGTATAAACACGAAAAGGAATGCGGCGGTCGGCCAGGCGGTCGAAGATCGAAGGCGCGCCGGTAATGCCGCGCTGGCCATAAATATTGCGCCGCTCCACCCAGTTGAACCAGGGAAGCAACCGCGGGCTTACCGCGCAATCGAAAAGCTGCCCGAGTCCCAGAAAACGCCGCCCGGTTTGCTGCATCACTTTGCGGAAGATTCGGGTATCCAGAATCTGATCGGGCAGAAAATCGAGCCGGCGCATCCACTGAAACGGAGAATGGCGAGGATCATAGTAGAAAAGATTCCAGTGGCCGGTCTTTGCGGGATCCTCGCCTGTCAGAATTGTTGGGATTGCGCCGGAACTAAAGCCGAGAACGGTGCGCAGCGGCGTGCGATAAGGCAGCCAGTCGTTCAGAAATTCCTGGTCTTGCAGGTAGGTCCACCCGAGCGCATCAATAAGCACAAACAACGCGATGGTCGAAGGTGGACCCTGTCTTTTGACAAGGGGAACGGCTTGGCTAGGCTGCGGATCGCAGGTTGTGGAAATCATGGTACTCCAGATACTTCTGGAAGGTGGTTGCAGGGAAATCGTTCAGAATTTGACGAAGCTTGCTTTCCGTTCCGCGCAAGTTCACATAGGACTTGAATTGCCGCACCCAATTCATCTGCAGGCGCGGATGATTGGGATCGATTTCGCGTGGGTGGATGTAGAAGATCAGCGGGCGCCCGGAATCGACCACTTGTTTAGCCATGCGCTGGATCAGCCAGTACGGGGAAAGCCGCAGATATCCCCCGCCGAAAAAGCAAAATGATTTGCTTCCAATGTGTGCCACCGAAACTGGGAATTCTACGATTCGGCTGGATTCTTTCCCGATGGCGTAAGGAATTTGGCAGCCATCGGGCACTCCGCCGTGGGCTCTCGGCGCCGGAAAAATGGAGCTATCGTAGTGATAACCGGCGGAGGTAAGCCGCGGAAAGAACCATGGCGTTTTTCGCGTCAGCGAAAATCCAGGGGATCGATAACCGACAACTGCTGTTCCGGAAATATCTTCGAGCAGTTTTTTCGAACGCACGGCGTCCTGATAAAACTCCTCCTCGCTCATTTGCCAAACCAACCGGTGAGCAAAGCCGTGCGACGCAATCTCGTGCCCCCGGCGAACAGCTTCACGCACGAGATGCGGGAAGCGTTCGCCGATCCATCCGAGGAAGAAGCAAGTCACGTGCGCGTTTCTTTCGGCGAGCAGATCCAGCAATAGATGAAAGTTGTGCTCAACACGCGAAGGCAACTGCTCCCAAACTGACGTTGACTGCACGGATTCTACCTCCAGGATGTGAAACCAGTCCTCCACATCGATGGAAAAGATAATCCTGGGTTCAATCGCCGAGCGCACGAAAGGCGCCACCGACGCTGCGTTGGGTTGGCAGCACGGAATTAGTTCCGAAATGTTGGGTGACCAGCTCATGAACTCACACTTGCGTTCGCGGGCGCTGCAAGAAACCCACCTCGGTTTGCAGGTGTCTGCCCCAAGGTGCTGGCGATGCGCTCGATGTCAGATGGTTGCAAGAACGAATGAGTGGGCAGTGTCAGGAGGCGGCGCGATATTTCTTCGGCGCCTGGACGGTGGAAGTCGGCAATCGCCATGTGCGCATCGATGCCGGTGATGTCGCAAATCGCACTGGGATAGAAAGGGGTCGCGCCGATGCCCACGCGCCAAAGATCGCGCACCGCCTGGTCCCGCTGGTTTTGTTCGTGAGCCATGAGCGGAAAACGGACAAAGCCCGGGAGGCAGCTCACAGAGGGAACAGGAGTGGAGAATCGCGGGATTTGCCTGACCGCAGCACGCAGGTCGTTTGCATTCACCGTACGGGACCGCGCTAAGCCGGGCAAGTTCCGCGCCGTTTGCAAAAATAACGCTTGCGCGATTTTGCTCATCCTGCGCACCGGGAAATTCGGATTGAACTCGGTCACTCCGAGCTTTAAAAACTTCATGGAATTCGGAATCGAATAAAGACGGGGAGACAGAAAAACCGAACCGAGGACATTCTTTAAGAATAGTTCCAATTCAAGGGTCTTCGTGTAGGGTGGGAGACATTGAACTTCCGTCTGCAGGGCGTTTGCGAGCATAGAGGAATCCGTCAAGATGACGCCGCCCTCGCCGGCTGGCAAAGGTTTGCCCCGGCCAAGACTGAAAATCCCAATATCGGCGGCAGTCCCGGACGCCCGCCCATCGCGAAAAGACCCCAGCGATTGGGCGGCATCGTCTACAACAAAAGCACCCTTCGAATGAGCGATGCGCGAGATGCGGGCGACATCGTTGACCAAGCCGAATAGGTTCGCGGTGATGATGCAGAGCAATCGTTCGGAAGGCAGTTGCGCCATTTGCCGGTAGTCGAAATCCAGCGAAGCTGGAAACATTTCGACAGGATAGATCTTTAAACCCGCGCGGGCCACCGCGGCAGCGACGGAAAAGCAGGTGTACGCCGGCATGGCGACGACATTGCGCTCAGGCGCGAGCCGGTGAAGTGTTTTTAGCGCAAGGTAGAGCGCGGCTCGAGCGGAAGACACACCGAAAACAAACTTAACCCCAAGGTCGCTCACGAAGTCTTCCAAGGATTGTGCGGAGGACTGCCCCGTCGCGCGAAACGCAGAGAACATGCTGCATAGTTGGCGGCCAGTTAACGGCACTCCAGCGGGTGCGAGAAAGCGTTTCATCACGTTAGTTAAGGAAGTTTCAGATATCCGCTGCGATCTCTTCACGCGCCTTGTTCGTGACCGCGCGATAGGGAAGCGATATTCCAAACCGAGAAGCGCCGGCCCAAACATGCTTCGATCACCCCGACAAAGGCCGCCGAGCTAAGCAGCAAAAAATAAAAAGGCATGGAGAACACGCGACTGCCTTTTCTGCCCCATGCCGCGTATAACCAACCGATCGCGGCAAGCCCGTAGAAAACTATCTGCGCGACAAGCAAGAATCGAAAATTCGGGTTGCTATGCAGGAACAGTGTCGACAACAGAATCATCGCGAGCGGCACCATGGTCAGCCAACGCAGGAATTTCCGCGAGAAAAATTGCCATGCGCGCATCCCTCTGAGAAGGTTTTTCAAAGTCCACAGCCCCAAAAGTCCTTGCGCGCAGATTCGCCTGCGGCGCGCGAACTCTTCGCCGGGTGATGAAGTGGCGTTTTCCGTTGACCTGGCTGCGGATTCATACAAAAGCGCGTAGCCCTGAGAGCCAATCCACAAGGGAAGCTCTAAGTCGTTGGCAAGGTCTGCATGAAGCTGCCGGTAGAGGCACGCGCGGATGCAGAAAATAGACCCGTCGCAGATCAGCACTGATCCTAGCCTGCTCTCGAGCGCATTCAGAGAAGCCTCGTATCCAAGCGACGCCAAACCGGCCACAGTCAACGATTGATTTTCGTCCGAACCGCCTCCTTCCCATCCCGTCACACAGCCGACCTTGGGATCGGCAAAGTGACGTACCATCTTTTGCACGCACAACGGGCCAATCGAAGTGTTGGCATCTGTGAAGAAGAGCACATCGCCCTGCGCCAAAGCCGCGAGATGGTTGAGAGCAACGATTTTTCCGGAACGCCGCGGCATACGCACAAAGAGCAAGCGTGGGTCGCAGATGCTCTGAACGATCTCATCGGTGCGATCTTCGGAAGCGTCGGACGCAACCAACACTTGCAGTCGATCCGGTGGATAATCCCAACCGAGAGTCTCGCGAATCTTCCAGTCAATGTCTTTTTCCTCGTTTCTGGCAGCGACAAGAACGGAGACGCGAGGTGGCGGTTGGACTGCGGCAAGGCCCTCGCGCGATTTGCGAAACATTCCGAGGATGGCCAGCACCAGCGGATAGCTAACGAACACATAAGTCAGCCACCCGACGCCGCCCCAAAATACCAGATGCATCATTGGCTGCCTCGCCCCAGCAGAAGGATTTTCGCGGTTTTGAAAAGGATCAAGAGGTCCAGGCCAACCGAAATGTTTTTGATATAGAAAAGATCGTAAGACAATTTCTCTTCGTTATCCTCGAGCGTCACGTTGTACCCGCGGTTCACCTGTGCCCAACCGGTGGCTCCCGGCTTGACTACCCAACGTTGCCGGTAAAAGGGAATGTGCTCCAGGCATTCCTGCTCTTGACTGGGTACGAAAGGGCGCGGCCCTACGAAATGCATGTCGCCGCGAAGAATATTGAAGAGCTGCGGCAACTCGTCCATGCGCGTGCGCCGCAGAAGCCTTCCGACCCGCGTGAAGCGGCTATCCATTTTCTCCGCCGGACGTTGATTGCCGTCCTGGTCGGCGCCGTTGATCATGCTGCGAAACTTGTAGAGGGTGAAAACCTTGCCATCCTGTCCAATGCGCTCCTGGAGAAAAATGGCCGGGCCGCCGGAGTCAATTAGAATCGCCAGAGCGATCAATGCCATTAGTGGCAAGGTCACAATGAGACAAATCGCAGAGAAAATAATCGAGCAGATTCGTTTGTACATCACCAGCGCGCGCGCCACCCGGAAGCCCGGAGAGAACAACAGCCAACCCAAACGCAAAGAACCAATGGAAAGTTTCCCGGTCACCGCCTCGTACAATTCTGAACCGTCCTGTATGCTGACTCCGCGGCTCTTCAATCGAAGCAAGGATTCAACTGGCAATTTGCCTCTTCGGTCGTCCATGGCCACGATAATTCGGTCTGGCTTATATCTTTCAATCGAACAAAAAAGCTCGTCAGGACTGACTTCCTTGCCCGGCGGCTGATTACAATTGTCTGCGCGCCTCACTGTGTCTTCTATGTGCCCGATTACTCGAAGACCAAGTTCGCTGCGCGATTGCAGTTCGGACACTAACGCTTCCGCCAGGGAGCTCTGGCCAAGGATCAACACTCGTTCGGAAAACTGCGGCAGAGCGCTGACTTTCAGAAACAGCCGCCGCCACGCCAGCAAGGATATGGACACCAGCAGAAAGCCGATTACAGAAATTCCTCGTTCAAGCTCCAGCCGAGGATAGACGTAATACAGGGCCGCCAGCAGTATGCACACGGTGCCGAACACTTGGATCAAACGCGTCAGCGCTTCCCGGTGGTTGCTCAGAATCGGGAAATCGTACAGGTCGAAATAATACATGCACACCAGAAATGCCGCCGCCACCACAATAATCTTCCGGAAGCCCTGCTCATAATTCAGCATCAGGAAAGTATCGCTTGTCCCGAGCCGCGCCATCGTCGCGACTATGAAGGCAAACAACACTACTCCTGCTTCCGTAACTCCCAGGAAAATCGTGCGCGTTGGAAAAGAAGCGTGTAAGAGCCGGATCACGGCGGGTTCTCGGAGCGGTTCGTTCTAAACTGTTTTTATTTTCCCTGGCTTAGGGAGGGCGTAATACTGATCTTCGTAATTGATGTGATCTATGTCCGGCGCGTCGTTCAGCACCACACCGAACACGTTGGGATTGTCGATCGCCTCCAATCCTTTCTTTAGCGCCTTGCCGGAAGCCACGCCCTCGCGAACCACCAGCAGCGTCCCGTCAAGAAGTCGTGACCACAAATTAGAATCCGCAAACGGCAGCATTGGCGTTGAATCGACGATGATCCAATCGAACGAACCCATGATCCTGAATAACGCTTCTGCAAAACGAGCGGATTGCAAAATATAGGAAGGCTGCTCGCAGTCGCTTCCTGCGCTCAAAAACCACAATGGCATGTGCCCAAGTCTCGTCAGGTATGACGAAATCTCCGCGTCCCGCGTCAACCACCAATGGCTGATCCCTTTTGTTTTGCTCAATCCCAACAGCGGCGAGAGAGAGGGCCGGTGCATGTCGCCGTCTATCAAAAGCACCCGTGTTCCCAAACTTTGTGCAAACGTCACAGCCAGGTTCGCGGCCACCAGTGTCTTCCCCTCGTGCGCCAGGCCACTCGTAACCTGGAAAGACCGTAGCTCTTGGTGATGGCGTAAATGTTCCAACCGAGTTGCCAGCGCACGGAATTTCTCTGCACCCAGTCCTTGCGGGTCGGTCAAAGCGGCCAATCGTGATTCCACGGAAACGGCTACCCTGGCGGATGGTACTTGTCGCAGGTCGACCTGCAGGGAGTCACTCCCGTCGATCAGCTCCATCGGTCCTATCGGTTCCACCTGTGCAGCGCGCGACGTCCGCCGTTCGGCTTCCATCCTTCGAAGAGCTTCACATAGTCGGCTCATAAATCGTTTGCCCCTGCAATTCAGCAAAAACCCTGAACACCCCGCTCAACCTCTATAGAAGGCATAAAAGTTCCCAATCAAAATCAAAATCCCCATCACCGACCCGACCGCGATTTCCAAATGTCGAGAGCGCGTTCGCCGCCTGCCTTCCGACGGTGTATTCAAATGCGGAATTCGCACTAGAACCCGGCTTTCCAAAATTCCATTCAGGTCGTCTTCTTGCCGGATTCGCACGTTTATTAATTCATGTACCGCAAACAAACCCATTCCCGCCAAACATCCCAATACCAGCCCGGACAGGCTCAACAACAGATGATTAGGCGATTTTGGTTTCTCCGGCAGGCTTGGCGGATCGAGAACGCGAAACTGCTCGCCCTGCTGGCGCTGCTCAAGGTTCGTTGCCAATTGCGACTGGTTTTGTTTCTGCAGCAGCGAGTTGTAATTGGATTTTGATTCTTCGTAGCCCCGCGAAATATCCGCTAATTCCTGTTCCGTTTCTGGGGTCATATTCAAACGCGATTGGTAGGCGGCGATTTGCCTGGTGATACTTGCTTCTTGGCGCCTATAGTTGCGAATTTCCAGGTCGTTCGCTTTCAGCTGGCTCCAGACCTCCTTCTGCGAAGAAGTCAGAGTGCGAGGCGGTACGGATTCCGCAGTCGTCGCTGCGTTGCCCGTGCTCGGTGCCCCAAGATCGGCTAGTTGCTTCTCGGTTTCCGCAATTTTGCGTTTCGTCGCAATGATATCGGGATACTCATCCTTGTAGCGTGCACGCTCATCAACCAGCCGGTTGCGCAATTCCAGTAAATCATTCTCCAACGATTCCTCCGACATTGGCCCGGAGTCCCCATCTGTGGTCTTCGGCTGTGCCAACTGGGATTGCTGCAACTGCGACTCCAGGTAAAGTCTCTGTTGGTTCGCCCCATCCAGCGCTCGTTGATTGTTTTGCAACTGCACCTGCAGGCTAGAGAGTATTTCCACGTTGCTCTGCAGTTGGCTCGGAAGATCTCCAAGATGCTCGGCCTTGAACGCACGGACTTTTGCTTCCTGCTCCTCCAGCTTTAGCCGTGCTTCCGTCAGTTGATTGGCAAGAAAACTCGTCGTGCTCTCGGAAAGTTGCTCTTGTGATTTCAGGCTTTCGTTGATGAAGAGCGACGTCAGCTCGCTGTTAACCTGCTGCGCCAGGTTCGCCGTGCCCGCAGAATAGTAAATCTTGAATGCCGTCAGATCCCCTGGTCGTCCCGACGCCTGTACCAATTCGATTTTGATGTCCTTGCGCATTTCATCCACTGGGTCCGCGGCTTGCGTAAACCGGCTTATTCCCGTGGGCCGCGAATACAAATGGAACCGGTCGATCGTGGATTGCAGCCGCGTGCGGCTCAGGATCTGCTGCGTCATGCTTTGCAAGCGTTCCTGAAGATCCACGGTTACGTTGGAAACGACATATTGCTCAGGAACTTTCTGTTGCTCCACGAGAATGAGCGCCTCTGATTCGTAAACCGTAGGCAGAATCCAGCTGATTCCCCAAACTGTAATCCAGCAGACAAACAGCGGCACCAATACCCACCAACGCCCTCGCCGCACCATTGCATACATCTGTTCAATACTGCGAGGCTTTTTGTCCGTTTCATCAAACATGACTATCCCGCTCACTCAATTTCGTAGCCCTGAATTCGAATGGCCAAGGATTTTTCAATCGATTGCACGGAAATCACCAGGCTCTTATCCCCGTTGACCGCCGTCAAAATCCCTTCGATTCCATCCAGGCATCCCCCGCGAATGCGGACGCGGTGGCCAATTCTCAGGTAAGGACAAAGTTGAAACTCAATACGCTGGCTCAGCAGTGTTCTTATCGCATGGATCTCCGAGTCGGGGATCGGAGTCCCCACACCCCGGCTGCCCACAAATTCGGTCACGCCCATTGTTCGTAGCACCGCAACGCGCATCTCTTGCGTGGGATCGATGCGCACGAATACATAGCCGGAGAATAGCGGCTGATCCACCCAACACTGTCGATCGCTCCACTTCCGCCTCGTTGATTGAAGTGGCAGAAATGTCTGGACGCATTTCTCTTGTAACTGCGACGCCACCTTCTTCTCGAAATTCGATCGCGTTCGGGCGGCAAACCACATGGACGGAAACAATTGACAGGCTAAACCACGGAACGGCAATTCAAGTGCAACCTCAGGCGTTAACAAGGCAGAGCTCCGCTATTTTTGGTCCCATTCGTGCGGCGGACTCCGTAGTGACAAGTCGGCCGTTTTTTACTGGGTGGACAAGCCGTAGGTTACGCGAGTATTAATGCTTCGCAATTGCCCTTGTGGGTTTAGCTTTTGAGCGTAGTCGGCCGAAGTAGTTCTTTTGGTGTACGACGGAATTGTTTTGTCGAGCGCAAGCTCACAGCATAAACTGAAAACCCAATCTGTACGCACCGCCAGGTTGAGTTTTCTCTGACCAGCGAATTCTTAGCAAGGTAGGAATAGGAGTGGGAATGCCAGGGACGGGAATTTCACAACGGACCAGGGGTTCAGAACAGGGACATTGACTACTGACGATCGCTATACCGCCCCGGCCTATGTTCTCGGTCATGCCCAGGAGTTGCGTTATTGGCTGCCCTTCCAACTCGACCGTTGGCAAACCTGTAAACGCAACCTTGGCAGCCCAAGCAAAGCGTGGAGACTTTCTGCGTTCTTCGTTTTCCCATTCAGTCTGGAAATACACAAGGTGCGTATTGTCGAGATTTGCATCAACGTGGTCAATCCTGCGAATGGGCTAGTCTTTTCAGAACCAGAAAAGCAAGAAGCAGGAAGTTCTTCATCAAGCCGTGAATGCTTTGCCGACGATGGCAGATCTCGTTGAAACGCCCATTTTCACCATGATCATTCGCAAAAAAGCCTTGACCGTGTTTGGACTGATAGCCATTCCGTTGGCTATCTCTTTGGTTGTTAACCCGGTGAGCAGATATTGCATCACTTCCCGCTCCCGGATAGTCAGATGAAACTTTTCAGAAACCTGCGAGATCGAAAACGATCCCGAAGCCCCCCGCTCGAAAATCGCCGCAAAACCTGCCTGTGAATCTCCTTGGCTAGGCGCGCCTATCCGGTAAGAGCGGCAGCGATAGACTCTTCTGCCTGATGAAAATTCCGTAACAAGCGTGGTCACCTTGGACGAGCCCCTGCATAACAGTAGATCGCGAACCCTCTTTGCGAGGACTTCTTGAATGTGTTCCCCGAAGTCTTCTGGTTTTTGAGGGTAGGCCAGGATTTCCGCGGCCACGCGATTGATAAACATGGGAATCATTGCTGAACTCAGGAGCACAAAGCCCTCCGAACTATGGGGAGTGGGCGATGGTGGATCTTCCACCGCAGGCACGAAGCTCCGTCCTGAATAATCTTGAGATGAATTTGGAATAATCGACTGCTTGATTTGCCTATTTCCATTCACATTCATGGTTTTCCGCTTTCCTGCACCGGAACGACCGGGTTGTCCTCGACCATCTTATTGACTAAGCGTTTAGGCTAACTCCATTCAGGTCCGATAGTGCGAAGCCACCCCAGGGTCCGTCCGATTGCTGCTGCTTCGAGAGAGTGCGATTAACCAAGCCAGAATGTCGCTCCGAAATCGAAGTGACCGGCTGCTTCCGCCAAATTGAGACTCCGGCTAGCTGCAGCGGTTTCAAAATTTGGTCAGTACTTCAATTGGGCGAAAGCGAGTTTCAAGGCGTTGGTCAAACGGGGCTGGGAAAAACAGGGCGGTTGGAAACGACGCAAAGCGTAAAGTAACGCGAACGCGGAAGCAAGTTCTTTTTTGAATGATCGAAGAAAAAATCGTTAATGATTAAAGAGTCGTCCGAATGGAGTAAATGGTTTCCATTAGACTTTTGGCTCTTTCGCGAACCTATTGTCATCGCAAAAGACGTTGATCGGAAAGAAGCCGGTCTCAATTTGAGAACTACTGGAAATAGAAGACCTTTTGTCCGTTGGAGCGCTTTTTGACGCGCACCTTCGGATTCTGTCCAGTTCGTCGAGACATGCACTTTCCCCGCTTTCTCGATTGAACTGGCGGCACGTCAATCCTATCAAGACGCACCGCAAGAGCAACGGCTCTCGCAGGTGCAGCAGGAACCAATGTCCCATTCGTTCCCAATCCAAACGACCAAAATGTTCCGTCAGCCTTACCATATTTCAGGTAATTGTCCGGTCCCATGAAGATCCTCTCTTCATAAGTTGACCGCCAGTTGGGTCCGAAGATTCCTACAGAATACGCAGCTAACGATGAAGGCCATTGACTGTTCCACGTTCGCGTCAGACTGAGTCCGCCGCCTAAACCAGCAACACTGGCGTCCTGCTGAGCAATGGAAGTGTTACCGGTCGCCATAGATGTGGGACCGCTTGCCGCACCGGGGGGCGAATTAGGCGCCGCTCCTCCAGGCGATCCAGAGCCCGACGACGGCGATCCCCCTGTCGATCCGGAGCCGGACGGTGGTGCTCCACCCGCTGAGGCAGTGCAAGGGCACGGGACCGGCGGCGCGCACGAGGCCAACCAGATTCCGATTTCGGGTAGACCCCAGTTGTAAATGTTGCCGGTGTAAAACCAACCAGGCGGAAGAGGAGCATAGGGCCACGAAGTCCACATCTCCAATACCAGGCAAGGATTGCTGGTCTGAGCCAAGCTGCTTGGACTCAGGACGAGGACTAACAGGATCAAAACACCCGTCGCTACTAACATTCTCGTGAACACAAACCCTCCTCTAATTCTCAGCCTTACATCGAATTTAAAACCGACTGACGTAAAATAACTCGTCCAGCCACACCACGGCCTTACGGCGACAATTCACAAAATCGCCTCGATGTCCTGACCACTGAATGAAAGGAAACAAAAGAAAAAGGATCAACCTGTATTTTGTTCCAGTGAGTGACCTAGAAAGCTCTCGAGAGAACCTCCTGCGCCAAATATAGCAGACCTCCTCGCTCGGTCGCCGGCAGAGTTGCAGGAGAAGCAGTCGGGAATTCTGAATCACACCAGGGACAGGAGAACAACGTATGGCTCTCATTCCGAAGGTCAAACCCAAGCAAGAAAAGAAAGTGGTCTCCGCACGCCTAGACGAGGAAGCCCACACCATGCTTCAGCGCTATGCGGCGTTCCTTGGAGGCGCCACACACGAGTACATCATCGGCGAATCCCTAAAGCGTCTCTTTCGGCGAGATAAAGAGTTCAACGAGTGGCTTGAGAAAAATCATGCAGGCTCGGCGGCAAGTGCCGAAACTCCTCAATCCGCGAGCCCGACTCTTAAGAACACAGCACGGACAGCTCCCACGGCAGCGTGATGCAACGCATTCTCAATTCGAAAAACTTCCTCGCCGTGTTGCTGGCGATGCTGACAGGCACTCTGTTGTATTTCAAGATGCCGTGGCCCGCGGGTGTGGCCCTGGTGTCCCAGAGTTGGAATGAATACTTCCTTCGCTTAATCGCCCTGCAAGATCCCTGGACCTATGCGGGCCTGAAGGCTTCCTATCATGTCATGCTATTCACAACACCCTACATCGGGTATTCCTTTCTGTTCTCTGCGCTCTACATCTTTACGTTGCGGCCGCGTCGCCCCGGCAAGCCGCAGCCTCTGCCGCCTTATCCGCTGGTAGAAACGCGAACGGGGTTGACTCTGGTCTTAGGTGAGATTCACAACCCACGCCTGCCGATCCCCGCAGAGAAGCCGCGTTGGCTCGTCATACCTGAACGCGGGTTGTTCACCGGCACCATCATCATCGGCGCTGTCGGCAGCGGCAAGACCAGTTGCTGTATGTATCCGTTCACCGATCAGTTGTTGGGATATCGGGCAGCAGACCCCTGTGCGAAAGCGAGTGGGCTCGTCCTTGAAGTCAAAGGCGACTTCTGCCACAAAGTCAGAGAGATTCTGAAGCAGCGAGATCGCGAGCAGGATTACATTGAAATTAGTCTGGACTCCGAGTGGGCCTATAATCCCCTCTATAATGACCTGGACGGGTATGCACTGGCCTACGGAATCGCATCCTTATTAAACAACCTATTTGGCAAGGGTAAGGAACCGTTCTGGCAGCAGGCGTACACCAACCTCATCAAATTCATCATCATCCTGCACAAGGTTGGTTTTGGTTACGTTACCCTGTTTGACGTCTACGAGTCAGCCATCTCGTCCGAAGTCCTTGAAAGGAAGATCAAAGAGGCCGAACAGAACGTCCTCGGCAAATCCTTCCTTGGCGTCGCAAGGGAACTCTTCGAGCAACATGCCCCGGAGCTTGCGACGATCGGCTTCGAAGCCGATGAGACCGGTCACACGTATCGCGTGGCAGATTCTGCCCAAGCAAGAGAAGCCCTCCAGAAGTTGGCCGTAGAACCAACCGTCCAATGCGACCATGGCTCCACCAGCGTTGACCCGGACAGGAAGGAGCAGTTGGAGGCCGTCAAGCGCTGGTACAACGGCGATTGGACGTGTTTGTGGCTCTCGCGTCCTTGGTGAATGTCTTCAAAGTGGACGTGAACTCGATGCTTCGCAACGGCGCGCGCACGGGTGAGACAGGAGTTCCGGCGCGCAGGCTCCGCCAGGCGCTGGTTGGCGCGGAAGTCGGATTCGCGTTCGTGCTGCTTGTGGGCACGGGTTTGCTGCTGACAAGTTTTCGCCATCTTCTTGCCGTCGATCCGGGATTCACAAGCCGCGGCGTAATCACAGCGACAGCGAACGTGCCTTCTTCCAACTACTCTTCGGACGCGGCGTTGCGGGAAGTCGTGACCCGGTCATTACAAGCGATCCGCGCGGTATCGGGTGTGGCCTCCGCCGGGGTCACGTCGTGCATTCCCTTCGGTGGAGAATATGCTGACAGTTTAATTCTCGCGGAAGGCTACGTCGACGCAATATAAAGGACGCCCCTTTTGGAGTAGGGTTTGGGTGCTTGCTCAAACCATCCAGAAAGGAACGCCCTTTATGACTAGCAGCGTTAAATATATCGGCATGGACGTGCACAAGGAAAGTATTTCGATCGCGGTGATGAACTCGGTCGGCAAGGTGGTGATGGAATGCGTCATCGAAACGAAAGCCAGCGTGATTCTGCAGTTTATCGAGGGGCTGCGTGGCGATTTGCACGTCACGTTTGAGGAAGGAACCGCGGCTGCCTGGCTGTATGACCTGCTGAAACCGCACGTCGCGCGCTTGGTGGTGTGCAATCCACGCCGGAATGCATTGTTGAAGGTCGGCAACAAGAATGACCGCATCGACGCACGGAAATTGGCTGAACTGCTGCGCGGAAATCAGCTCCAGCCGGTCTATCACGGAGAGCACGGGCTGCGCACTCTGAAGGAGCTGGTGCGCAGTTATCTGACGGTCAGCAAAGACCTCGCGCGGGTCATGACCCGCGTGAAAGCGGTGTACCACAGTTGGGGCATTCCTTGTGCTGGCACACAGGTGTACTCGCGGTTGTATCGAGTAACGTGGCTCAGCAAGCTCGCCGAACCAGGTGCCCGTCTCCGGGCTGTCAGCGCCGGTGCAAAAATCCCCATAGTGCCGGTTGAATTTTCCCCACCCCCTGATGTGGTACACCGTAGCCTACTCCGCATGGAGGAGGTTCCGAGACTTGTTAAGGGGGAAAGACGTGCAAGAACTAAAAGAACTGCAACGGCAAGGGATGAGCATCCAGGCGATCAGCAAGCTGACCGGCTGGGATCGCAAGACGATTCGAAAGTATATGCAAGCGGCGGGGGTGGCACCGGAGTACGGGCCGCGTACACCGCAACCAAGTAAGCTCGATGCGTTTAAGCCGTACTTGGAGGAGCGTCTGCGTGCTGGGGTGTGGAACGCGCGGGTGCTGCTGCGCGAACTGCGTGAACGGAACTACACGGGGAGCTACACGATTCTGACGGACTGGTTGCGGCCGCAACGCAGGTCGGCACGAGTGGTGGCGGTGCGGCGCTTCGAGACAGCTCCGGGCAAGCAGGCGCAGGTGGATTGGGGACATCTGGGCACGCTGGAGATGGCCGGGCAGGAGCAGAAGCTGCACGGATTCACCTTCACGTTGGGTTACAGCCGAAGAATGGTGGCGGAAGCAGCATTGGATCAAAAACTGGGCACGCTGCTGCGGCTGCACGAAGTGGCGTTCCAGCAGATCGGCGGAGTGCCGGAGGAGATTCTCTACGACCGCATGAAGACGGTGTGGCTGGGGACGGATGAACGAGGCGAGATCGTTTGGCACCCGGTGTTTAAGGACTTTGCGCACTACTGGGGCTTCACGCCGCGGCTGTGTCGGCCGTATCGGGCACAGACGAAAGGGAAAGTGGAAGCGGGCGTGAAGTATGTGCGGCGGAACTTTTTGTGTGGTTTGCAGGGGCGCGAGCCCAGCAGCCTGAGCGATCTGAACGCACAGTTGCGCGAGTGGGTTTGGGGAGTAGCGAACCAGCGGGTACACGGAACGACGCATGAGCAAGTGGCGGTGCGCTGGGATGTGGAGCAGTTCAGTTTACAGTCGCTGGCGGGGCAGCCGCCGTATCCATACGTGGATGGCGAACTGCGCAAAGTGGCGCGGGATGCCTACGTGGACTGGCAAGGTAGTCGGTATTCGGTGCCCTGGCAGTATGCGGGCCAGGAAGTGTGGGTGCAGGAGATCGCGGAGGAAGTGGATATCCGCACGGGCCGTGAGCGGATTGCCATGCACGGCAAGGCGCAACGGAAACACAGCGTGCTGACGTTCCCGCCACACCATCAGGGGATTCCGCTGGGAGCGCGAAGAGCGGAAAGCAAGATCCTGATTCATCTGCGGCAGAGCGCGCCGGTGGTGGAGAAGCGTTCGTTGGCAGCGTATGAGCGCGTGGCGAACGGAGGTGGGCGATGAACACTCCGATCGAGCGGTTACAGACGGCGCTGGAGGCGCTGGGATTGAAAGCGGTGCAAGCCCGGCTAGAGAACTTGCTGGAACAAGCGTCGAAGAGAGAGCCGAGCTATGCGGACTTTCTTGATGAGTTGCTGTGCTGCGAGGTGGAAGCACGAAGGACTCGGTACCTGCGTGCACGGCTGCAGCTGGCGCATTTCCCGTTCGTGAAAACCTTCGAGCAGTTCGATTTCGGCTTTCAGCCTTCGCTTGATGAGCGGCAGCTTCGAGAGTTGCGTTCGCTGCGGTTTATCCACGAAGCCAGCAACGTGATTTTTCTGGGGCCACCGGGCGTGGGGAAAACGCATTTGAGCGTGGCGCTGGCGGAAGAAGCGATCCGCTCGGGGATGGGAGCGTATTTCATCACCGCGCACGATCTGGCGGCGGACTTGGGGCGCGCGTATCGCGAAGGCCGGTTGGATCGGCGGATGCGCGTGTACCTGGCACCGAAAGTTCTGGTGATCGATGAAGTGGGCTATCTGCCGCTGGACGATCTGGGAGCCACGATTTTCTTCCAGTTGGTGAGCGCGCGATATGAACGTGGGAGCATCATCCTGACCTCGAACAAAAGCTACGGGGACTGGGGATCGATCTTCGGCGACTCAATCATCGCCACGGCGATCCTGGACCGACTGCTGCATCATTCGACGACCATCAACATTCGCGGCGAGAGCTACCGGCTGAAGGATCGCCGCAAGGCCGGCTTGGTGCCGCCTCGAGGGCAGGAAGGAGCGGAGGCCGCGGCTCGTTCCCTGGCCTCGGACTCCGTTGCGCCCAAAACGCGCCAAAAGACGGCGCTGGGCTCCACTCCGTCCGAGGCCAGGGAGGCCCATTCATGAAGTTCAGGGGTGGGGAATTTCCAACCGGTACAAAGGGGAATTTTCAACCGGAATTGACAGGGCAGCGTTCTACTTTCAGCAACTCGATGCCCTGAGGGAGTTACGCCAGGAAGTACGGCAGGAGCTGTTGGCAGAAAGCAAGAAGCACCAGGTCTGGAAACGGCTCTGCCGGATTCCCTCGATCGGCCCGATCCGAGCATCCGTGGCGCTTGGCATTCTGCAGACTCCGCATCGTTTTCGCACCAAGCGGCAGTTATGGAGCCTGAGTGGTTTTGCGATCGAGACCCGCAGCAGTGCCGATCACCGCAATGTCAACGGCCAGCTGCGAAAGGTGAAGAAGCGAGTATCGGTTCGCGGCCTGAACCAGAACCACAATCACGATCTAAAGAACCTATTTAAGGGAGCGGCAGTGCTTGCCTCGACGAAGCCTGGCCCGTTCCAAGAGTTCTACGCAGCGTTATTGGCCAAGGGCATGAGGCCGGAGATGGCACGTCTAACCCTGGCGAGAAAGATTGCCACAGTTGTCTGGATTGTGTGGAAGAGAGGAGTAAACTTCGACGCCCAATATCTGAAACCACAAACAGTTTGAGTGTCTCTGATCGCGTCCGCTCCACCCTGGAGATCTTCTCTGGCGGTGCCGTGGAGTTCTCGAGACACTCAGGTTCGAGAGCGAGTCTCAACCGGTTTGCTAGGCGCAGCGCACCTCGGTCGCGCAGTCTCTCAGTCGACCCTAGGCCCTCTCGGATAACCTGAAAAAGCGATGGGCCACGAGTCCCAAATAGAACCATGGTCGCCAACTTGACCGTCGTTCTGCTTTGCTGGTTTCGGAACTGCCAGGCTTCGTTGCGAACAAGCAATGAAAACCGCTGAGATAGAAAATCCAAACCGCTGTGCAACAGAACATAGCAACCGAGACCATGGGGCGGCAGGTCAGAAGAGATCTTGCTCAATCAAGTGGGCTGTGAAGCAAGAAAAACGCCGGCCGTTGCAGTGGTGTTTTTTCTTGACTTCTCCCTTTATAGAACCAAACCGGGCGAATCCTTGATTTCTCCGCGGCGTCTGGCTGTTACCCCCGGTTACTTTGAAACGATGAAGATCGCGCTGATCCGCGGGCGGTATTTCGAGGAGCGCGACACCGAAAGCGCCCCGGGCGTTGTAATCGTCGATGAAGCCCTGGCACGCCATTATTGGCCCAACGAAGATCCGGTCGGACGGCGCATGTTCCAGCCGGACAATCCGGCGCACCCGATGGTGGCCGATGCCAACACGCGCTGGTACACCGTTGTTGGAGTGGTGCGTTCCGTCCGGCTCGAAGATCTCGCAGGGGCGCGGAATGCGTTTGGCGCCTATTACTTTCCCTATGCGGAGGATCCTTCCCGCGCATACACGTTCGCTATCAGAACGGATCACGATGGCGATAGGAGCGGAGTAACACGAGCGGTGCGCCAAGCAGTTGCGCAGATCGATCCGGAACTCGCGCTTTTCGACATCAAGACGATGGAGGAAAGGGCTGAACTCTCCATGTCCTCGCGCCGAACCTCCATGACGCTGGCGACAATCTACGGCGGCTTTGCGCTGTTTCTTTCGACCATCGGTATCTACGGAGTTCTAGCGTATTTGGTAACGCAGCGCAGGCGCGAAATTGGAATCCGCGTAGCGCTCGGCAGCACTCCCGCCGGGATCGTGAGATTCGTACTCCGCGAATGTCTGGTGCTGGTAGCCGTTGGGCTGTCACTGGGGTTGGCGGGCGCCGTTGCAATCAGAAAACTAATCGCCACGCAGCTTTACGACGTGTACCCCTTGGACCCGCTGGTCGTGGGAGGCGTCACCCTGCTGTTGGGAATCGTAGCCCTCGCGGCATGCATTGTGCCCGCGCGTCGTGCCATGCGCACGGACCCGATGGTGGCATTGCGGGAAGAATGATCTAAGAAAACGCCAGAGAGCATGCTTCGGCACGCATGAAAGACAGAGCGTTGACCGCACAGTCTTTCGTCAACTCTCGATAAGTCGGGCATTTGCCAGGGCGTGTAGCCTTAATCGCGGATCGCCGTGGTTAGCTCGCGGAGACTTTTTTCGGTAGCAGCCCGTCTTTCTCCATCTGCTTTGGAACTTCTTTGACAAGGCCGTCGACGATTTTCTTCGCTGACTTCGGATTGAACGACTTGCTGACGCCGTTCCACACCAGGTCACCGTCTGGCTTGCTTGTGGCATAGACGTTGGTCTCGACACTAAAGGTCGTATCTTCCCGCGTATATCCAGGGTCGTAGACCATAGGATACACAGCGCCAAGGTAACCGTAGAAAGAGTAGTAGTACGGGAACGGGGCAATATAGGTCGAGCTTGGGACGATGGTCACTTTCTTATCGACGTTCAGCAGACGCGACACGACTATAGCGTCAATGTGATTGTCGCTGATCTGCCCACGTAAGTAGTCGAGGTCAAGTTTCACGTTAGGGTCTGGGCGCAAGAGGATATGGTTGCCGGGAATGGTCTCGATGCCTGCACGTGCAATCTGCGCGGCCATTTCATCTTCGAAGTCGGCGCGAACCTCTGGGTTTTGACTGACGCCGATGACTAGGATTTTGTGGAACGTCTGTCCTTCGTAATTTGGATTGAACCAACTCGTGATCATCTTGACGGACTTGCCGCTACTGGCACTGAGAACAACCACCAAAGAGAAGAAAAGAAGCGCGGAACGAAAGACCCGACGGCTAGTGAAATATGGAAATGTCATGGATTCATCTTGCTGAACTGAATCGAGCTTAGCAAATGATTCCGTGCGACCTCGCCCAGTACCCACCTCGACGGTTGATGTCATAACGAGGTCGGCCTCACGACGAGCCGAGTAGACTGTTCGGTGTTCACCCTACAGCGCTCGGAACGAAGGAGGCCGAATGCGAATTATAGGATGTGATTTGCACGCTCGCCAGCAGACTTTGGCGATGCTCGATACAGAGACCGGAGAAGTGGTGAATCGCACGCTGATGCACGAAGGCAACCAGGTGCGGGAGTTTTATTCCGAACTTCCGCGCCCGGTGCTGGTGGGCATCGAAGCCATTGGACCCATGCAGTGGTTTTTGGATCTGCTGGCGCAGTTGGGAATCGAATGCCGGGTGGGAGACGCCGCTAAGATTCGTGCGGCGGAACCCCGCAAGCAGAAACATGACCGGCGCGACGCCGAGTTGATTCTAAAACTGCTGGTAGAGAAGCGTTTCCCGGCCATTTGGATGCCCAGCAAGGAACTACTGGATCTGCGCGCGTTGTTGCTGCACCGTCATCAATGGGTGCGTCTACGCACGCAGGTACAGAATGCGCTGCAGGCCATCGCGCTCGCGAATGGATTGCGGCGCGGTCCTGGCTTGTGGAGTTATGACGGGCAAGCGACGATCGCGTTCTTGCCCTTGCCGCCGCACACCTCTTTGCGACGGAGCGCCTTGCAGGCGATGTATGGCCATATGGAAGAGGAAATCGAGAAGCTGACGGTGCAAGTTGCCGAACAAGTGGAGCATCGCTCGGGAGCCCAGTTGCTGATGACCCATCCAGGAGTGGGACCGGTCACGGCGCTGGCCACGGATGTGTTCTTGGGGGATGCGCAGCGGTTCGACGATGGTAAGTCGTTGGCCAGCTACGTGGGGCTGATTCCGGAGGAACGTTCCAGCGGGAGACGGCGGCGGCTCGGCAGAATCAGCAAACAAGGTAATCCGTTGTTGCGCTTTCTGTGGAATGAGGCGGGCGCTCACGCGGCACGCCGCGATCCGGAGTTGCGGCGTTTCTATCGGCGCAAACTGGTGCAAAAGGGGCTGGGAAAAGCACGCGTGGCCGTGGCCCGCAAGCTGGGAATCCGGCTGTGGATCATGCTGCGCGATCAGATCGATTACCAAGAGTTCTGTCGTCGTGGACAGAAGCAAAGCGGTGCCGCCTGTGCGGGGATGCCTGAAGTCGGGAATGGTGCGAATCGTCACCGTCCGGTTGAATAGGTTACCCGCCTCCCTTCGCAGGAAGGGAGTTCGCAGAAGTCATCATGGTCCGCAATGACCGAAGAGATGCTTGGTGGGCAGCACCGCAACGATGAAAGCGACACAGATCTGAGCGTCAGGGGTGAACACACGAATGCCAACGATCGATGCTCTTCAGCAGATATGCAACGGGTGTGCCCCGAGGAGGCCAACACCCCAGAAAAAAGCTCTTGCAACGGCCGACCTCGTTAGAGAAACCCGACAAACCAGGCACTGACCTGCCCCAACTATTACAGTAGCTTGACAGTTTGTTCATAAATCTTTAATAATCACCGCGCCGGAACCGCCCCCGCCGATGTTCCGATCCCGATCTCTTTCAAAGAAAGGCCATTGTTATGATCAGAAAATCCTCAATCCTCGTTGTGTTGCTGGCCGCTCTAGCCGGCGCATCAGGCGCGCAAGAGAAGGACAAACCCCAAGGCGTCCCTCATTTGGACCACGTTTTCGTCATCATGATGGAGAACCATGGCTACCAGCAGATTTACAAAAATCCCAACGCCGCCTATCTGAACAGCCTAATCAGCAACAAGCAGGTGAATCTGGCCACAAACTACTTCGCCGTTGGGCACCCCAGCCTCACAAACTACCTGGAAATCGTGGGCGGCTCGAACTTCGGCATCCGCAGCGACAATAACCCCAACTGGGGCAGTACATCCTGCACGCCGAATCTCCAGAGCCATGCCGTGAATGCGGACAACTACGGCGGCAATCCGCCTTCCAACATCACCGTAGAGAGCGGGCCGATTTGCCCGATCGCAGGCAGTGGTATGGATGCCGATACACCGGCCGTGGACAACTGGAATGAAGTCAATCCACCAGAGTTCAATTTCCTGGCGGATATTAACGGCATAAAATCTGTGCCTGCCTCCGACAATATCCAAGGCAAAACCATCGCGGACCAGTTGGTACACAACGGGTTGAGCTGGAAGAGCTACCAGGAAGACCTGCCGGTCTCTGGCGCCAATGGTGTGAATTGGGCCAGTGAAAATGGCACGGTGAGCAACCTAACAGACTTTACCGATCTGGCGCCGATCACTTCTTCCAGCGTTGTCCAGACTTACGCCGTTAAGCACAACCCATTTGCATACTTTCAGAATGTTCAGGAAGGCAATCAATGGAACAACAGCCTGCAAAATACCGTCGGCTTTGACGGGCCGCTAGGATTGTACGCGGATCTCGGCAGCGGCGACGTGCCCTCGCTGGCGTTTATCGCGCCCAGCCAGTGCCACGACGATCATGGCCGTCAGAATGGCGATGCTTTCTGTGCCTATGACGGAAATACGGACGGGACACAGCTGAACCTGAATCCCGGCCTGATTCAACAGGGGGATGTCACGATTCAAAAGCTGGTCGAGTCCATCAAGCACTCTCCTGTCTGGCACGAAGGGCGCACCGCCATCGTGATCGTCTGGGACGAAAACGATTACAGTGGCTCCGCCACACAGTCGCAGGGCCTTTTCCCGCCGCAGAATCAAAACACAGTCGTGCTGACCGTGGAAACGAACTGCGACAAGATGGGCGTGCAGAGTAGCAAGTATTACAACAGCTTCTCGCTCCTGCGTTCGCTGGAAGCTGGTTTCGGATTGCCGTGCTTGAACCACGCGTGCGATCCAGGTGTTTCAGTGATGTCGGACCTTTTCGGAGGGCACTAACGCCCGACTCTAGTGGATTCGCGCTCGGAAATTCAGCCCCAGGGGCGATCCTCCTGGGGCTTTTCTTTGTGCGGGTCCAAGGCAGGAGCTGCAATTTCTGGTTATGATTCTATCTGGTTGTAACCAGCGGCAAGGCGAAGGTAGTAGCGTGCCCCTCCCACACTCATCTGCATGTCCCTGGCAACTTGAATTTTGAAATCGCCGTCTGCATCTTCCGCATTGGGCTTCCTTCCGTAGAGTTTCTCGAAAGCCTCTATGAATCTATCAATGCGCTCCTTATTGTCTTGTATTTCCACGCGAACGTGCCCGCCTTCCACAAGGAAATAATCATACCTCCAAAGTCCTGATTAACGGAGAAACCGTCCAAGTGGGTAATGGGACGCGACCATCATTTGATGCGCGGCGCGATGTAGGTAAAAAAGCATATTCCCAATAGTGTGAAGACGGCAAGAATGCTTCCAGTTAAAGTCAGAAGGGTAACAACGACTTGCCTGCTATCTTCTCCATCAATTTTCTTACGAGCCTTGTGGTCGGCAAGGAAAAAAATCGCCCACATAAGACTGGTGATGAAAAGTAGCGCGAGACAAAAAGAAGAGGCCCCATGTCGAAGAGAGCGGGCAATCCTGTACTCGAAAACACCAACCGAAAGAAATCCGCCAATAATTCCGAGCCAGCTAATCCACCAAATCCCTAGCAAGGCTCCAGTGCGCGATTTCACCTTTGGTCCGATGCCTCCTGGCGTGTGCTTATCTTACTTGCATAGTCAACAGATGCGAAATTTAGCCACGTCCTGGTTAAAGGGGTAACCGCCGAAGTGGCTCATAGTACCGACGCGGACGGCAAAGCGACAATCAGGGCATAGCCAAGACTATAGTAAAATTTGCGCCGAGAACCTCTCCGATGAATATTCCAAATTTCCACGACGGCCATTTCGACGGACTGCGGATTGGTCTAAGCAAACTAGTGAGTCTCTTCCTGAAAACACAAGACGGGCAAGCGTTCACCTTGGTGCTCCAAGAAGTGGATGCCCTGGCACTTTCCGAAATCAAGCAAGGAAACATCATTTTTGACTTGGTTTTCCGCAGCAGTGCGGACCTAAGCAGCTTTGACATGGCGGAGTTGTATAGTGTGGATGCCGATGCGCTGCAGGCCGCAGATTTATTGAGGACGAAGCGTGAGCAAGGATTTCAGCTTTTGGAAATAAATGCATCCTACGGTGCGCGAGGCTTGGTTTTGTTCCGGACTTTTGAGTTACGACCGTCAGGTCCCGATTAACGCATTATAAAAGGGCGCCCGAGTGGAGTAGGTTTTGATCGTTCGCATCACTACCTACAACAAGGAGCGCCCTCATGAATGACGCCAAGTATATTGGGATGGATGTGCATCAGGCAACGATCTCAGTCGCGGTTCGGGATTCACGTGGAAACCTGGTGATGGAGGCCATTCTCGAAACGAAGACAGAAACCATTCTCCAGTTTATTCGTGGCTTGGGCGGCAGTTTGCATGTGACCTTTGAAGAAAGAACGTCGGCCGCTTGGTTGTACGATCTTCTGAAACCCCACGTCACGAGAGTGTTGGTTTGTGATCCGCGTAAAACTCCCCTGTTGAAAGTTGGAAACCACAACGACCGTGAAGATGCACGCAAGCTGTCGGAGTTGTTGTATCTGAACAGGCTCAGCCCGGTCTTTCATGGGGAAACAGGAATTCGCACTCTGCGGGAACTGGCCCGTAGCTATTTGACGATCACTCGCGATCTGACGCGGGTGATGAATCGCCTGAAGGCCATCTATCGAGGTTGGGGGATTCCTTGTGCCGGCCAGCAGGTCTACGCACCGCGCTACCGTGCGGAATGGCTCGCGAAGATCGCGGAAGCCGGCGTGCGCCGTCGCGCCGAGATCTACTATCAGCAGTTTGACGTCTTAGCGAGATTGCGTCAGGAAACACGCCGAGAGTTATTAGCCGAAGGGAGAAAACACTTCGCCACCAGATTACTGCGACGGATTCCTGCGATCGGCCCCATCCGCGCCGCCCTGTTGATTGCGCTGATGCAGACACCACATCGCTTCCGTACCAAGCGGCAACTATGGGCCTACTGCGGACTGGCGCTCAAAACGTATACCAGTGGGGAGTACCGCTTCGTTGGCGGTCAACTGAAACGCTCTAAGAAGGCTGTGGCTATTCGCGGACTCAACAAAAATCATAATCACGATTTGAAAAATATCTTCAAGGGAGCAGCTACGCGAGCGGCGGCCACCGCCGGACCTTTTCAGGAATTTTACGATGCCCGCATTGCCAGCGGTATGAAACCAGCGATGGCGCGGCTGACCCTGGCGCGCAAGATCGCGGCCATCACTTTGCTCGTTTGGAAGAAAGGAGTTTGTTTCGACGCTAAACAGTTAAAGCAACAAGCAGCTTGAGCGACTGGTAAGAACTCTTTCCTTCGCTGGGTTCATGTCTGGCGGCGGATCTGTCGGTTCTTCTGGCGCTCTGGTTCGAGGGTGAGTATCCATTACCCCGTTACGGGCGGAGAGTGTGCTTCGAGCACCCCCAGTCTCTTGGTTAACTATATGCCCCCTCGGACAACCAGAAAAAGCTATAGGCCTCGAGCCTCAGATAGAACTATGGTTGGCATTCTTGCTGCCACCCAGCTGCTTGTCGCATCAGAAACCGAAGCCGTCGTCACGACAGCAACATGAATCCGCGAAAAAAGCGAACCCCAAGAGCCGCTCCACATTACATGGGCTGGAGAGTCGGGCACAAATCTTTGCTCCTTCCAGTCGCGGGGGAGTTTTTTCTCTTGACTCTGCCTTTTATAGAACGGGGTAACCTCCCAAGTGGGTCCCGGTACGAACGAGTGCGAGCGTAAGACAGGATCAAGTGAACCATGCCTTTTCTGGGCCCGATACTTCTTGGTGTCTTTGGTGTCTGTTTAAGTCCAAAATTTGATCTAAACAGTTGAAATGGGCGAAACGGTTGAAGCAGGCGGGATCGTAGAAATCGTCAGTATCCATGGGGTATTCGCGCATATCTCTGAAAACAAGGGAGGATGTCCAAAACGGCTGGGTGAGTATCCCACCCTCTCCGCCACTTCCTGATTTTCTTGTTTTTACAAGCTTTGGTGTCGCTACTTGTCCGCTACAACCCGGCATAAATAGTACGAATCATTGGCAATAGCCAACGGACGATGCGGGTAGCGACCTGGGGAGTTTTGATCCGAAAAGATGAGCTCAACCGCCGGGTCGAGGTAACTGTGGCTAAGTCCTCGCGCCCAATTCTGGTAGCACAATCTATTGAACGAGAACATCCACCTCGCATTTCGGGCGAAAATCGCTCACAAAAGAGTGCGAATGGAAGGATGGCTGGGTCCGTCGTGATTAAGAAACCGAGATAAGAACAGTTGAGATGAGCGGACTTTTGCCGAAGGGAGAAGTGATGGAGATGAGCGAGTCACATACCAATTGAGCCGTTACGGATGAAGTAGAGCGAGGTCAGACCGACGGCTATCCAGAGCAGTAAACCCTGTGCCAGCGGTCGCCACCCAACGTTGCGAAGAGTAGAGCGCGAGATGCCCGTGCCGATCAGAAAGAGTGTGGCCGTCAGACCAATCCGTCCAAGCTGGAACAGGGATTGAGAATAGTGTGATATCGCCGGGAGATAAGTGTTCGCGACCGCCGCGAGGCAGAACAACAGGATGAAATAAGGAAAATGGATCTTCGATTTACTGCGAGTGATGGTTGCAGTAGCCAAAGCGAAGGGCACAATCCACAGTGCACGAGCGAGTTTCACCGTGGTTCCGATAATCAGGGCTTGGCCACCGTAACGCGCGGCAGCACCCACAACGGAGCTTGTGTCGTGAATGGCCAGTGCCGCCCACAAGCCGAACTGCGTCTGCGAGAGATGGAGTAAGTGGCCAAGCGGAGGGAATATCAGCAACGCGGCCGAGTTGAGAATGAACACGGTTCCGAGAGACACCGCCATCTCTTCCTCATTTGCTTCCACAATGGGCGCGATCGCGGCAATGGCGCTGCCACCGCAGATCGCGGTACCGATCGTGATGAGGTAGGAAGAATTCCCGAATACACGAAGTAATTTGCCCAGAGAAAGTCCGACAAGAAGAGCGAAAGCGATGCTCAATGCCGTATAGAGAAAACCGCTGCGGCCTGCCTTTAACACTTCGTGCAAATTCATGCCGAATCCAAGGGCTATGACCGACGCCTGCAGGAGGAATTTCGCCAGGTGCCTGCTTTCCATATGAAATGGGTGCGCCAGAGTGAGCCCGTAGGCGAGGCCACCCAGCAATGCCACGGGTGGTGAAACGAAACCGCTTGCCGCCAGTATAAGGCCGACAAAAAAGATATTTTTGCTCACGGATCAAGTGTTGCCCATGGGAATGCCAGCCGTCCAAGCCGCAATTCTAATTGGCGATTAGCGTGACTTATTGGGCCTTACGGCGACTACCCTGTTTTTCGCTGGGGCACGTGACAGTAGCTCCGCGCGCTCCAACGCAAATCTGCGGAAAGCTCCCGCCGCACCCAGCGGCACCGGGCCACTTCGGGAAAGAAGTGAAAAATTGCGCGCGATGCGCAGGCCTTTGACTTCGACAACCTTCAGGAGCTGCAGTTCCAGCTCTTTGGCAATGGCCCACCGCGAAACGAATCCGATCCCAAGCCCCGCCTCAACCGCGGATTTGATTGCCTCCGTGGAATCGAGATATATCAACTTTTCAAAGGATTTCGTCTTGAACCCGGCCTTGGCAAGGGCAGTTTGGACAACATGCCGCGAACCGGAACCGGGCTCGCGCAAAAGAAGCGTCGACGCAAGAAATTGGCTGGCTGAGATGTTGTCGCATTCCAACTCTGCGTTTGCGATTAACACCATTTCATCTTCCATGAACTTCTCGACGCGAACCTCTCGATGCCGGGCAGGTCCTTCGATGAGGCTGATCGACACTTTGCCCTTGAGGACGAGTTGCACCATCTCTGCCGTATTTCCACTTTGGAGCGACAACCGGACGTGTGGATGCTCACTGGCGAAGGCTCCAATCAGCCGGGGAAGCACATACTGGGCTATCGTCGTGGAGACACCTAAGGCAAAATCCCCGGACAGTTTTCCTCCTTTAGCGTCAAGTTCCTGTTCGACCTTGGAGACAATCGCGGCAATTTGCTTGGCTGCTCGGAGCAGCACTAACCCTTGCGCCGTCAAGGTCACTCTATTCGCGGCGCGGTCAAAGAGACGTACACCCAGGTCATCCTCAAGTGCCTTGATCTGATGCGTAACGGCCGGCTGTGTAATGAAAAGACCCTCGGCGGCTTTGCGGAAATTCAAATTCTCGGCCACCGCGCGGAAGACCTTCAGTCGAAAATTTTCGAGTTGCGCCATGCAACGATTATCCACGAAAAGATCATTCATGGCCCGTGGGCCTTTCGGAAGACAGTTTTCGAATCCGGAGAGGGCGTTCACGCAACTTTGAACTGCCTCTGTTTAGCGTCCGGAGCTTGACGACAAGGCAGATTCATACCGCTTCAGCAGGTCGCGGCGGATTCTCACGGATGCGGCTTTCGTTAGTGAGTCGAAAGGCGCATCGTGGAGTTGCCGGACGGTGGATTCCAGGCTGGCAAGGAAGGCTTTACAGGGCTCGCAGCCACCGAGATGCTCTTCCAGTCTTTCGCAGAGCGAATCATCCAGGCGTTCATCAAGATAGTCCGAAAGTTGAGCGAAGAGGGCTTTACAGGAGCGGGGACGCTTGGAGGTTAACGAGCGAGACCCGCTAAGAACGCGCTTTTGAACTGAGGGCCGCTGATGCTGACGGGTCAGTTTTTGACGAACGAAGAGCCGGGCGCGGTGAAGTCGCACGCGAACAGTTCCAGGGCGAATGCCGGTGATGTCTCCGACTTCCTCATCGGTGAGCCCTTCCATGTCCCGCAACACAAGAATAATGCGGTACTGCGGCGGCAATTCCTGAATTACGTTGCGCAGCCGTTTCGCTTGCTGACTGCGGATGGCCAATAACTCCGGATTAATCGGCCCGTCCCTGGCGAGTTGCGCAAGTTCGTGGCGATCGGGCATGAGTTCGTCGAGAGAAAGCTCCTGCTTGGGAGCGAATTTGCTCTTGCGGCGGCTCATCAAGCAACGGTTCTTGGCAACTTTATAGAGCCAGACAAGCAGTGCGCGTGGGCTTGCAAATTTGGGAAAGTGTGGGAGAGCTTTAAGCAGGACTTCCTGCATCGTGTCTTCTGCGTCTTCCCGCTGTGCGCAGACCTTCATGCTAAAGGAAAAGACTGTTCCCTGCAGCAGTTCCAGAGCCTGTTCGATGGCCTGAGGATTGCTCTCTTCCAGCAACGCCACGGCTTGCTCAATCTCTTTTCGCATCGTTTCTAACCATAGCACACCAATCTTGTTCCACCCGGTGATCGGTCATAACCCGCTGCCACAAAACGTGTTAGAAGGAGTGCCGCTTGTCGGTGATTCCTAGGAACCGCCAACGCGCTTTTGTCTGTAACAAATCTCTTGGGATTGCATTTGTTCTGGTGCACAGGTACCGGAAAGGGTCATCCGAGACTAATTAGGAACCGCAGTGCAAGGAGTGAAGATGATCTCGGCAAAAGTGAGTCTTACGCAAGCGCTGAAATCGCAACGACAGTTCATTGCGGAAACCGGCAGCGGCCACCACCTCATTCTTGATGACGCCGCCGGGGCCACCGGCGCAAAACCGATTGAACTTGTTGCTGTTGCCCTGGCAGGTTGCACCGCCTTCGATGTAGTCACCATGCTACGCCAGAAACACCACCAAAAGGTGACCGCTTATGAGGTGCATGTGGAGGCAGATCAAGCGGAGCGCCCACCTCAGGTTTTCACTGCAATTCGTTTGCGCCACGTGCTAACGGGTTTTGGAATCGACGAGACGGCGGTGCAACAGGCGATTCAAATGTCCGAAGAGAAATACTGTTCGGTTGGAGCGATGCTCAAAGAAAACGCCAAGCTGGAGACCGTATACGAAATTCACGAGGAACCGACCAGTTGGATCCTGTCGGCGCCCACCGCGGAGCGGATCTCCGCGTGAGGCGAACGATGATTCAAGGACGAATGTCACACGGGGTCCGGATGTTGGTTGGCGCCGCGATTTTGTTAACGTCGGTTGCCCAACTGGCTCCTGGGCAAGAGGCCGCGACACAACCTCTCACGTTAGAACAGGCGGTACGCTCGGCGCTGAAACAGAATCCTGACTTTCAGGAGAGCGCCGACGAAGCCGACGCGGCGCACGCGCGATTGAAACTGGTGCAGTCCGCGTGGTACCCGCGGTTCGATTTTCACCAGAACTTCACGCGCGGCAACAATCCGGTGTACGTGTTTGGAACCAAGCTGACGCAAAGGCAATTCTCCGCCAACGATTTCCAATTGAACTCACTGAACACGCCTCTGCCGCTGGACAACTTTCAGACGCGTTTCGATGGGCGGTGGAGGTTGTTCGATTCGGGTGAGACCTTATTTCACCAACGAAGCGCCAGAAAACTCGTAACGGCCGCTGACTTTGAGACCGAGCAGGCGCGGCAAGATCTAATTCTCGAGGTGGTTCGCAGCTATTATGGCGTGCTGGTGTTGCAAGAGAACTTGCGCGCGGCGGACGAAGCGGTGAAGACGGCTGAGGCAAGCGTCCAGCGGATGGGGACCATGCACAAGGCCGGGATCATTGTCGATTCCGACCTGTTGAGCGCGAACGTTTTTCTGGCGCAGATGAAAGACCGGCAGATTCGCGCGCAAAACGATTTGGCCCTGGCCAACATGCGATTGGCTCGCGGAATGGGACTTCCTGTGGATGCACCGACGCAGCTTTCGCAGACCTTAACGGAGCCAGGGACCTCGCAAAATACCATTGAAGACTGGATCAAAACGGCGCTTGATCACCGGCCAGCGCTCCGCGCCGCGCAATTGCAACAGGACGCGATCGAGCAGGAAAGAAAAGCAGCCAAAGCGGAGTTTGGCCCCAAGATCGGTCTGTTTGGCAGCACGGAACGCGATGCAATGACCCTGGCAGGACCGTCGGGGACGAACTGGACGGCAGGAGTTGAACTGGACTTCAACCTTTTTGCCGGCGGCGCGCAGAAAGCGAAACTTGCCGAAGCCACAGCGAACGCCAGCAAGGCGAAACACGGCATGGAATGGTTCCGCTCCGGGGTCCAGATGGAAGTAAGAAAAGCGTATTTGGACTCGGACGCAGCGGCACAGCGCGCGGCAACCGCCCGAGGTGCGTCCGACCAAGCAAAAGAAAGCATGCGTATCGTGCAAAACCGCTACGAAGCCGGGCTCACTACGGTCACGGAACTCTTTCGCACAGAGACCGCGCTACTGGAAGCCACCACCGAGTATTTGTCCGCGCTTCAGGACTGGCAAGCAGCCAGGGCGCAATTGGAGCGGGCCGCGGGCGTGCTGACGCCGGAGTCCACACTGGTGGCGGGAGAAGACAATCCATGAACGGGACGAAGATCGCAGGAAAAATGATAAGGCGAGAAACCTGGACACTTGGGATAGGAATTGCGCTGCTGGCGGCGGGGTGCACCAGCAACGACGCTGGCTCCGCTCAGAGGGTGGAAAGCGTCCAGGGAATTCGCACGCAGAAAATTCAGATGCAAACCGTGCCTGATGAAATCGAGGCTCCCGGATCTGTAATTGCAATCAGCACGGCCCAGGTAGCTTCGCGAGCTATGGGAACGGTTTTGCAAGTGCCGGTGCGCGAAGGAGACTTTGTGAAGCGCGGGCAACTGCTGGCGCAGCTCGACGAACGGGAGCTCGCCGCGCGCCGGGGTTCTGCCCAGGCGGGCGAGCAGGTGTCAGCCGCAGCGCTCGACCAAGCGGCAAAAGCAGTCTCTGTTGCGCAAGCGCAAGCCAACGTCACAAAGAAAACCTATGACCGGTATGCCTACCTGAACGAACAGAAATCCGTCAGCCCACAGGAATTTGATGAAGTGTTAGCGAAATACCAAGCGGCACAAGCCAGCTTGGAGCAAGCCGTCGCGGGCTTGCATCAAGCGGAAGCGGAAGCCGCCCAAGCGAAGTCGGAAGCGCAGGCTGCCTCAAGCGTGGCGAGTTATGCGCGAGTGGTCGCGCCATTCGACGGACGCGTCGTCCGCCGAGAAGTAGAGCCCGGATCACTCGTGTTGCCGGGAATCCCCCTGTTCATCATTGAAGATGCGTCGCAATACCAGCTTGAAGTAACTTTGCCGGCGGACATCCTGATGAAGGTTCGCAAGGGAACCGCGGCACGCGTGCAACTGGATGCGCTGGCCGACAAAACCATCGCAGGAAAGCTCGTTGAGATCGAAGCGGGCGCCGATCCGGCGTCGCACACGGTCCGCGCACGCGTCGATCTGGCCAAAGAAGCGGGAGTGCAGTCTGGCATGTTCGGACGAGCGTTCTTCACACAGGGACAAACGCGCGCGCTGACGGTGGCCAATGAAGCAGTGGTCGTCCGCGGCCAGTTGAACGGTCTGTATGTGGCGGACTCCAACGGTGTGGCCCACTGGCGCGTGGTGACGCTCGGCAAAATGCTTGGAGACCAGTACGAAGTGCTGTCAGGCCTCAACGAGGGCGAGGCCGTCGTAGTGAATCCCGGAACGCAGCAACTGGATGGCAAGAAAATCACGAGCGCCAGCGTGCAAGGCGGGGAGAAGCGTCCGTGAAACGTGGACTCGCCGGGAAAATAGCGCACGCTTTTATCGACTCGAGGTTAACGCCACTCGTCATCCTTTCCTCGCTCTTGCTCGGGCTGTTCAGTATTTTGCAGACGCCGCGTGAAGAGGAGCCTCAGATCGTGGTGCCCATGCTCGACGTGTATGTGAGCATGCCCGGAGCCTCCGCACAGGAAGTGGAGCAACGCGTCACGATTCCCATGGAGCGCTTGCTGCGAGACGTGCCTGGCGTCGAGTATCTTTATTCCACTAGCCAACCGGGTGGCGCCTTGGTCATCGTGCGCTATTACGTCGGGATCAAGGAAGAGGACGCGATTGTTCGCACATACAACAAGCTTTACTCCAACTTTGATCAGATTCCTCAGGGAGCAAGCCAACCTCTGATCAAGGCGCGTTCGATTGACGATGTGCCAGTTCTTGCCGTGACGTTTTGGGGCAAGAACTATGACGGCTTTGCGTTGCGACGCGTCGCCGCGGAAGTTCAGCAAGCCGTGAAGCAAGTGGAAAATGTTTCGGAGACCACCCTGCTGGGCGGGCAGCGGCGCGAACTTAAGGTCACGCTGGATCCGCAAAAGCTCTCGGCGTATCACGCCAGCCCGCTCCTAATCGCGCGCGCCCTGCAGTTGAATAATCAGCGCCTGCAGGCGGGTTCGTTTGCAGAAGGCAATCAGGAGTTGACTGTGGAGGGCGGAGCCTTTTTGCACAGCGCGGAAGAAGCGCGAAGAGTTATTGTGAACGTGCAAAACGGGCGGCCAGTTTACTTGGGAGATGTTAGCAGCGTGACAGATGGGCCCGAGGAGCCGGCGGACTACGTCTATTTCGGAACGGGCGGAGCCTCGGCATCACAACCTGGGACGTATCCAGCAGTGACCCTTGCAGTGGCCAAGCGCAAGGGCGCCAACGCCACGGATGTGTCGCAGGCAGTGCTGGCAAAAATCGATGCGTTGCGTGGTTACGTTCTGCCAACCGATGTACAAGTCACAGTGACGCGCAATTACGGTCAGACCGCAAAACACAAGTCCGACGAACTTCTCAAACACCTTTTTCTTGCGACACTCTCCGTGACCTTGCTCGTCGCTTTGGCCTTGGGATGGCGTGAATCCGGCGTCGTGCTGCTGGCCATTCCCGTAACGCTTTCGCTGACTCTCTTCATCTTTTACGCCTATGGCTACACGCTGAACCGAGTCACGTTGTTCGCGTTGATCTTCTCCATCGGCATCCTGGTCGATGACGCCATAGTTGTTGTCGAAAACATCGTGCGCCATTTTCGGCTGACGGAAAATAAAGGCCGGGCGTGGAGTGATGTCGCCGTGGAAGCCGTTGACGAAGTTGGTAATCCAACCATCCTGGCCACGTTCGCGGTGATCGCTGCAATTCTGCCGATGGCGTTCGTGCGCGGCTTGATGGGGCCGTACATGCGGCCAATTCCCGTGGGCGCGTCTGCTGCAATGATGTTCTCTCTCATCATCGCGTTCGTGGTTTCTCCGTGGGCGGCGCTGCGTTTATTGCGTGGACATGCCGGAAAGCACGCCGAGGGCGAACCGGAAGGCAAGGCCACGCGGCTCTACCGCCGAGTGATGTCGGGTTTGATCCGCAGTGCGCATGAACGCTGGACGTTCCTGGCCACTGTGGTCATCCTTTTTCTCATGGCCTGTTCACTGGTGGCCTTCAAATTGGTTCGCGTTAAGATGCTCCCGTTCGACAATAAAAGTGAATTTCAAATTGTCGTCGATATGCCGGAAGGCACGCCACTTGAACGCACTTTGTCGGTGGAACAGGAAATCGGAACGTATCTCGGC
This sequence comes from Candidatus Acidiferrales bacterium, assembly GCA_963709705.1. Classification (GTDB taxonomy): domain Bacteria; phylum Acidobacteriota; class Terriglobia; order Acidiferrales; family UBA7541; genus Acidiferrum. The sequence goes on along the minus strand of CAVPXU010000005.1, from coordinate 260,090 downwards.
ACACAGCCAGAGGTCGTAAACTACCAGCTCTACGCCGGAACCTCGGGCCCTTACAATTTCAACGGCTTGGTGAGGCATTACTATCTGCGCCACGGTGCGAACCAGGGTGATATCCAGGTCAATTTGCGGTCGGTGGAGGAACGCAGCCGGCAAAGCCACGAACTGGCCAAGGAAATGCGCGGCCCGATTCAGGAAATCGCGAAAAAATGGAATGCGCGAATCAAAGTTGCGGAAGTTCCTCCAGGGCCACCCGTCGTCTCCACCTTAGTCGCTGAAGTCTATGGCGCCGACTACAAGCGGCAGATCGAAGTTGCGCGGCAAATTCGCGATATTTTCGAGAAGACTCCCGGAGTAGTCGACGCCGACTGGTACGTAGTTGCTGACCAGAAAAAGCTTGATTTCCAGGTTGAGCAGGACAAAGCGGGCGCCCAGGGAATCACCGCGGCTGACGTCTCGCAGACCCTGGCGATCGCTTTAGCCGGAAAAGACGTTGGTCTGATGCACGTGTCAGGCGAACGCGAAGACGTGCCGATTCACGTGCAGATGTCCCGCGCGAGCCGCTCGAGTGCCGATGGTTTGCGTGGAATCTACATAAATGCGCCGGATGGCGCCATGGTGCCGCTGGGCCAACTCGCAAAAGTTGAAGAAGGTACGCTGGGCAAAAACATCTATCGCAAGAACATGCGGGAAGTGGTCTACGTGACAGCCGACGTTGCAGGGGCGGAAGAAAGCCCCGTTTACGCCATCGGCAACCTGGGCGACAAGATCGCTGCTCTGAACATTCCTGAAGGTTACAAGATTGAACAGTTCACCGCGATTCAGCCGCCTGATTCCAAAAAAATCGCCATCAAGTGGGACGGGGAATGGCACATTACGTATGAAGTATTCCGTGACTTGGGCTTGGCTTTCGCCGCGGTTCTGGTATTGATCTACATTCTTGTGGTCGGTTGGTTTCAATCCTTCAAAACGCCGCTGGTGATCATGGCGCCAATCCCGTTGACGCTCGTGGGCATACTGCCGGCTCATGCGGCCATGGGCGCGTTCTTCACCGCCACTTCCATGATCGGTTTCATCGCGGGAGCGGGCATCATCGTCCGCAATTCCATTATCCTTGTGGATTTCATCAAATTGCGCCGCGAACAGGGAATGACCCTGGAAGATGCGGTTGTGGATGCTGGCGCCGTGAGGTTCCGTCCGATGTTGTTAACCGCCGCCGCAGTGGTCGTGGGAGCGGGTGTGATCCTGTTTGATCCGATTTTTCAAGGGTTAGCTATTTCCTTGATGGCCGGAGAAGTTGCCTCCACACTTCTTTCTCGCATGGCGGTTCCGGTTCTCTACTACATGAGCGAACGAGGTGGGCAATGAAACTTGAACGATACATCCGCATCATCGCCGGGACATTCATTCTCGTGTCCCTGGCCCTGGGGACTTGGGTCAATCACAACTGGTACTGGTTTACCGCCTTTGTTGGAGCCAATTTGATGCAGTCCGGCTTTACCAAGTGGTGCTTGATGGAAGACATCCTTCGAAAGATCGGCGTTGGAGCAAGAGCGTAGCCGCTAAGAGAGTCGTAGCTCACAACCTTCGACGGTGCTGCATTTGAGACCGCTGCTGAACCAGGGCAGCTACTTTAAAATGCACGGTAGACGTGCAGCATCACGTCCACCGGAAATAGTTGCTTCTTCGCTTCCGCGCAACGATAACAGAGGGCGAAGCTTCACCGGCTTCGCCCTGCCATCATGCTACTCGTCTTCTCTCGCGGCGCCGATTCCGATTCATACATTAATTCGCGGGCATCTGCACGGGCTTGCTCTGCGCCACCAGCAATAACTGAGTGTCGCCATCCAGATGCACTTCCTTGCCCATGGATGTAATGAGTGCAGCGGGTTGATTACCCACCATCACTGTTCCTAGTGTACTGTAACAGCTGAAACGGCAGTATGATTGTGTACATGGAGAACACCATCGTGCTGACGGATTCGGAACGTCTGGAACTCAACCAGCGAGCGGCGAGCCGTAGTGGGCGTGCCGATGACGCGCGGCGGGCGCGGCTGATGTTGTTGCTGGAGGCAAACCATACCTGGGCCGCGATTCGCGACAAACTGGACTGCAATGATGCGTTTATCAATCGCTGGAGCAAGCGATTTCGGGAAGAGCGGCTGGCCGGGCTGTTCAGCAGGCACGCTGGCCAAGAGGCCACCACGCTGACTCCTGCCCTGGAGGCGCGCATTTTGCAATGGACGCTCAAGCGTACGCCGCCGGACGGGACGACTCAGTGGAGCACGCGCAGGCTGGGAACGCAGCTCAAGGTCAGTCACATGATGGTGGCGCGGGTGTGGGCCAAGCACGGACTCAAGCCCCAGCGACTGGACCGCTACATGGCCACCAACGATCCGGACTTTGAGCAGAAGGCCGCCGACATCATTGGGCTGTATCTGAACCCGCCAGCGCATGCGGCGGTGTTCTGTGTGGATGAAAAGACGGCGATTCAGGCACTCGACCGCAAGGATCCGGTGTTGCCACCCTCGCCGGGACGCGCCGAGCGGCATGGCTTTGAGTACTTCCGGCACGGCACGCTGTCCCTGTACGCGGCGTTCGACACCAAGACCGGCGAGGTGCTCGGCAAAACGGCCGTGCGTCACACTTCTGCGGAGTTCGTCGCCTTCCTGGCGGACATCGTCGTCAACCAGCCGCGCGGCAAAGAGATCCACGTGATTGCCGACAACCTCTCCGCCCATAAGACGGGGCAGGTCGACGACTTTCTCGTTCGACATCCGAAGGTTCACCTGCATTTCACTCCGACCTATTCCTCCTGGCTCAACCAGATCGAACTCTGGTTTTCCAAGATCGAGCGCGACGTCATTGCGCGCGGTGTATTCACCTCGGTGCCCGACTTGCGGAGAAAGCTCATGAAGTACATCCGGCACTACAACAACGCGCCCAAGACTGTGAAGTGGCGCTACTTTGACCCTACACGTCGCATTACTCCCCGTTCAGCTGTTACAGTCCACTAGCCCGATCCCGTGCAACCCATAAACTCCCCGGCTATTGGACATCAAGGCTCCGTTGTCGTTCAGGCCACCGACCGGTTTCGCGAAAGACGCTCCATCTTTCACTTGAGCGGAACCGATCGTGTCTGGCATGGCCTGTGGAGAGGGCGGCATCACCGCATCCCTACCGGCCTGGATGTCGACTCCTCCTTGTGGTGGGCCGTAACCCAAGGGCGCGGTGTCCCTTCCCGGACTAGGCGGACCCATCACTTCGCTTTGCGGCAAAGCAATGGCGCGCACTTTCATATTCACGGGAATCTCTTCGCCGTGTTTCAGGACCGCTTTGTCGAAGACAAACTCCACAGCGGAATAAGAATCTCCATTGGCGTGGGCCAAGGCGCGTGTCACGTGCCCCTCGAGTTTGGCGTCTTCGGGAATCAGGGTCTTCCCGTCGACTTTGCTGGACTCCATGGCACGCGCGATAATTACATCGCCTTCCTTCATTTTTTGCGAGTCAATTGATTTTGTGAGTGCTACACCGATGGCTGAGCCATTGGCCAGTGAACCATTCACTGCAACCGCCGGCGGCGCCGGGGTCGGCGCATTTTTGTTGGACCGAGCTACAGCACTTCCGATAGACAAACTTCCGATCAAAATCATGATTGCGGATCGATACATACTTCCATGCCTCCCACAACCACTTCCGTTTTGTGGCCAGGTGTGCCGCCGCAAACGAAAATCGCAGCAGCAGAGCCCTCCTTACAACAAGCACGACTATTGCCAATTCCAAAAATCGACTTCGTCTGTTTTGGATGACTGAGAGAATTCCCGTGCTCCTATCTATCACTACGACGTCGCGTTCGCAGTAAGCTCCCACGCAAAACTGGGCCAATCACTGTAGAAGGCCCGCCTGCATGTGAGCCCCGCCTGGCTGGCTGTGAGACGTTTATTTACAGGTAGTAAACATCGTTCACATTTGCCTCACGACACCAGACCAGTCGTCGTGACCAGCCGGGTTAGGAGCTATGGTTTTATCTCTACGACAATGCTGCCGGCAGCCGCTGACCCTTACGGATGTGAAGCACATGCGCCTGCAAGGCGGACCGCCTTCCATTTACCGGAGGCGGTCCGTTCTTTTATGGGGCATGTGGGTGCTAAAGAAATTCACGGTTAGTGATGGCCGCCACCACCACCGAATCCGCCACCACCGCCGCCGTGGAATCCTCCACCGCCGAATCCACCACCATGGAAACCGCCGCCACCGCCGTGGAAGCTACCGCTGCTGCTTCCGTGGAAACCACTCGCTCCGTGGTAACCGCCTCCATGAAAACCGCCGCCGTGGTAACCGCCGCCAAAGGCGCCTCTGGAGCCAAGTGCGACACCACCCTCAGACCGTGAAGCGTAGTGGACCCCGTGACCGTAGTTGACAGGATTTCCATAATGATTTCCCGGGCCCCAACGCGCCGGCTCTGGACCGAAGCGATGCGGGTAGTGACCGTAGCCGTATCCACCATAACCGCCATAGTAGCCGCCGCCCCAGAAAAGTGGCGCACCGAAGGCGCACCACGGGGAATAGAAGCCCCAACCAAAGGGGCTGTAGAAAATTCCGTCCCAAGGCATGAATGTATACGCATCAAACCAGGGATCCCAATACCAACCGTCGCCATACCAGCCGGGACCGCCATTGGCATACGTGGGCGCGTAATCGGCGTTAGCTTCCGCAAGATACGAGGAACGCAAACTTGTCCAGTGATATAGATCCCCTGCTTCGACTTCCTTTTTGTCGAATTTCCGTGCTTTGACTGGCTCGGTGGAACTCAAATCGACCAGGTGGCCGGCTTTCACTTTGACGTCATTGGGGCCGTCTTTCACCACCGCCTCGCCGTCGAGCACACGAACCACGTGAAGATTCTCGTTAAAGTCGTAGAGCCCCGTCTTCAACAGTTGCGTCTGCCTGCCGTCTTCGACAACGCCCAAGGAATTTTCCGGGTGGAGTTCGACAACTTCGACCATGGCTTCCCCTTGATCGAGGGCCAATTGCGTGTTGGTCAATCCGGAGGAGATCATCTTGGCCGAACTGTGGTCGCCCAATCGCACGAAAACTCCAGGAGTCAGCAGAATTTCTGCTTTACCGTTATCGGTGGACAGAGTTTCTCCGGGCGCGACTTCCACTTTTCCTACGGATTTATTGTCCAAGCTTTGCTGTCCAAGGTAGGCCTGCCCTTCGACATAATTTAATGTTCCAGGGCGTGCCGAAGTTGGAATGTCGGCTCGAAGCGGAACTGCAGAAAACAGGGAACCGCTCAAAACAAAGATTGCGAATTTCAGTGAATTTTTCATGTCGCGCTCCTGCCCAATTGCGCGGCTTTCTTTAAGAACGCAGATGGAAAGGGCAATTCGCATGCCTTTGCAATTTGTAAATTAATGCCACCGGTAATTGCTTTATTTTCTTCGGCCGACACGAATTATTAGGGAAAAATTGGAATTGGTTTAGGAGTTCTATTACTTTGTTTTGTGCTGGTTTGATGCAGGGGGAGTGTAAAGAAAGCGAGCAGCCGCTGCCCCGGCGGGTACGCCATGGGTAACAATACTGGTGCTGAAGTCGAAGGACGTCTTCCAGGTAACCAAATATCAGATCGATGCTGGTGTGCTGACGTTCGAGCAACCCGACGGCAGCAAGGGTGCCGTGGACTTAACTGAAGTGGATTGGCGGAAAACCTCTGAGATGACTGCGGAAGCGAAGTCCGGAAATCTGCCTCAGACAGTCGGCCAACTCCATTAGGAAACAAGAAACAGCGAAAAGCGCGCAGATATTTCTCCCGCTGCGTCACAAGGGCCAGTTATGTGGTCAACCTGATAACGCGCGCCGGCACGTTTTCATCATCGTTGCCACAGGATTCGAGCGGATTCCAACGGAACCGCCACACCGGAGCGATGAGGTAGCACTCGGGTTGTGTAGTCGTTCGATGGGCGTGCAGTAGATGCCGCTGCGCGATACACGCAGCGGTGCGAATCGTCAGAATGTGGTGGTGTGCACTTCATCTCAATCCGCACCGGGTCACCACCGTTGATTCCGTCGGCCACTCCGGTGACCGGCAGGCCCTGAACGCTGGCAGATTTGAGCTGATCGCCAGCCACATTGCCAAGTCCTCCCAAATAGATCGGGAGCGCTTCGCTCAACATGAATTCCATGCTGAAATACGCGACACAGGTCAACGGAGCTTGCGGATACGTTTGCTGGAACCACGCGGGGGCATCAGACGCTTGACGTCTGGCTCGCAGCAAGTCGTCAACGTTCTTGCGAAAAGCGGGATCGCCCAGGGCGCGCTCCAGACGCTCCCGCGAGACCGTCTGTAGGACCACCCAGGGATTTTGTGTGAGTCCCCAGAGTGCCGGATCGAGGGTGCGCCACACTCCGTCGGTGGCATGGTTCCACGACCAGCGCATGTCCAGTGCGAGTCCGGCCAAGGAATCGAACCCTTCGACATCCGTGGGCAGAAGGCTGTATATCGGATGGCTGACGCGAGTTTGTTTGCTCATGATTTTCGCCCGATTTTGTTCTCCCTTAAGGACTACTCCATTGTGAATGCCACAAACATCAGTTGGTCGTCCCGCTGAATCTGCAATGCCACGCTGCTGCTCGGCCCCAGCTTTGCCAAAGTCTCTCGCAATCGGTCGAGCGTCGTCATGGGATCACCATTCAAAGTCCGAATGACGTCACCCGTTTCCAGCGGCACTCCCACGCCGCTGTCGGCCGTGCGCGCTGCAACCACGATCCCGTACGGATCGCGCAATGCAGGCAACATAGACGCTATTCTTTTGTCGATTTCAAGGCCAATGATGCCCAACCGCCGGACGAGATTCTTCGAGGGGTCTGCCATCGCCGTAACTTGGTCGATGTCGCGCTTCTCTTCCGCCACCGGCACATCAAACGGAAGTTGGTATTGTTGACGCTGCACCACCAGGTGCACCTTCTCTCCTTCTTGTCTCCCCCAGAAATGGAATACCACGAAGGGGAGAGACTCCGCCGGTCGGCCATCAATGCTTAGCATCACATCTCCGATGCGTAACCCCGCCGCTTCCGCCGGTCCTCCGGGCAACACGTCAGAGATGATCACGCCCGTATTCCGCGGTAAGCCCAATGCCGCCGCAAGCGTCAGCGTGATCGTCTGCAGTCCGATTCCGATCTCACTTTTGTGCATGTGACCGTATTTTCGAAGCTGCGCGTATGCCAGACTAACGGCCGTCGATGGAATGGCAAATCCGAGCCCTTCATTTCCACCGCTTTGCGACAGAATGAATGTATTCACTCCCACCACTTCACCATTCACGTTGACCAGCGGGCCCCCGCTATTTCCGGGATTGATCGGAGCATCGGTTTGGACGTATACCAACGGTGAATCCGGGTCGGTCTGCCTCGCGGTTGAACTGACTACGCCCATGGTGACCGAATTGCGCAAGCCCTCGGGACTACCGAATGCAAATACCAATTCTCCTTGGCGCAGGTCCCGATACGCAGCCACGGATAAAGCCTGCAGACCATCTACTTCGACCTTCAACAGAGCAAGATCCATCTCCCGCGTCACGCCGACAATCTGCGCCGGTACTACCCTCCCCTTCGCCGCTAGGACGCTGCGTGCCGAACTATCCGAATCCACCTCGGGAAGGACCACCTGGATGCGCTGCGCACCGCTCACTACGTGCGCATTTGTGATGATGTATCCGCTGGAGTCGACGACGAACCCGCTGCCGATCGCGCTTTGTCTGCCAACCACCTCTCCCGTATTCCTGTTTCCACTTTCCCCAACTGTCCCAAAGCCGGTCACAAGAATCTGCACCACGCTGGGAGACACGCTCTTGATGAGGGATTGCACCGATTCATTTACTTTGCGCAATTCCTCGGTCGGGCGCTCCTGGCCCAATGCCGCGTGCCCGCACCCAAGCCAGACAACTGCTGTAAAGAGCGCAGAGCGCGATATACGGCACAAATTCGGAGAGATCTTTTTTGGGGCGATAGGCTGAAACATAACGGGCCTCTCTTTCCTTAGCGCTGCGATCCGCGATCCGAGCCGAGCCCACAATGCCAACTCGTTTCCCATGAAGGGTCGCTTCACAGCGCAACTTGACTCGTTCAACCGCAAGAGCACTTGCATCTGGAACACGCCCGCAAACTTGCAAGGAGTATCGTCTTCTTGATTGGCAGGCATCCACGTGCAATTGGGCGATGGATGGCTCCCCGGCGAAGGGAAAGACCGTCATGCGTGCCTGTTCGTAAGACGCAGCATCGGGCTTTCCCTTCCGTGCGTCTAAGATTTTTAGAAAAAGATTCTTACAGGAACAGTGCGCGGCGAACGGCGCGTTCGACGTTCCCGCGATGATACTATCCGAGCGAAGTGATATACCAGGAATTAATCGGAAAGGAGATTTGCAACTAAGCAAGAACCGGAAAGATTCGCGCAATAACCGACGGAATTGAACGACGGAGTACTTCTCAGCGTACTTAATCCTCCGGTGCCAGCGACCCGGTGGCTCCGTTTCAAGCCTCACGTAAGTAAGGTAGCACCGCCTGCCGGCCTAACTCGCTGACGCCCACCTTTTTGATCTCGCCGCAAGATGCGAACCACGCATTCTCAAGATAAGTACGCGACGCGAGCGGTGAAGTTGTGACTTTAACGCGCTCACTGTCATATGCAACCTTCGAGCAGTTTCTTCCTCCCCCAGCCCTTCGATGTGAAAATGCTGAATCGCCGGCCGGTATCGAGCGGGCATGGTTCGCGCCGTCCTTCGGAGGATTTCTGAGCGCTCGTTCTGAATGCAAATCTCTTCTGGGGAAGGCCGCGTTTCCGCCAATCCGGGCTTAGGGAAACTCTCGGCCGTGTCCGAAATGTCTGACTCCAGGGATACTGTCTGTCGTCCGGCAGTCTTGCGGTAGTGCGAACGTGATGTGTTCCTAACAATACTGTGCAACCAGGTAGAAAATGAGGAGCGCCCTTCAAACTGATGCAGCTTTCGAAAAGCCAAGAGCAGCCCTTCTTGCAGCGCGTCCTCGCAATCTTGTGGATTACCCAACATTTTTCTCGTAGCCTTCTTCAATTTTGGGAGGCAGGCTGCGAACAAGTCGTTGATCTCCGCCTCGCTCATGTGAATTGGAAGGCATTCGTGGCCCATCTCCGGCCCGGAGACTGTAGTGTTCCTCGATTGAGACAAATTCCCTCCCATGCCCTGAAATGAATATCAACGTTTGATCACAGTGCTTCCTCTAGCAAATATGGTTCCACGGCCGGATGGTTGTCGGTCTTCTCCAGGCTCTCCGTTTCTGATCGACCGGTGCGTCGCAGGTACTCGCGCTAAGCGCTGCGATAGACACACGCTGTCTGCGATTTGCCCCCCACGATTCCGCCCAATTTATTGCCCCGATCGCGCTGCAGCCAACCTTCGGCACTTGCCATATCGAGTTTCTTTTGTTCGGTTTCTTCACAAGGTCGTTCTTTTTCTTTACAACACGTTGCGCCCCGCGTTGACCTGCAAACCAGCCAGTCAGCCTGTAATCAATGTTTTATTCGGATTTATTCACGTATTTCCGGTTTCGCAGTCTGGAAGGGGACGTGCTGCTTCATTGCCCGGTGGCAGGACGGCGAAAGAAGGTGCTAAGTGCGAACGATGTGGGACACACGCGGTGTTTACGACGCCATCGCTGGTGTACTCCGGTTCCTGCTTCTCTTCGCACTTGCAGCGGCATGCTGCGTGATAGGCCTGACTTGGTGACTCAATGCCTGCTTCGCAATGTGGCGGAGTATCCGAGGATGACATGAATTTTGTTTTTGGTCGCGTTGCGGAGTTTATTCGAGATCGGGACGGTGAACTCAAAGGCTTGCTCCTGGAAGGCGGCCGAGAGGTTCGCTTCCCCGGGGCGCTGAGGGAATGTGTTTCGCCTATCGTCACGGAAGGGTGCTCTGTGGCAGTCGAGGGGGTTGCTCGAACGGGCGATTTTCCGGAGGGATACCTTCTTGCAACTCGCGTCACAAACATGGATTCGCAACAGTCTGCGACTTTGCCTGCCCTCAAACACAAAGGCAAACCAGGGATGCAGCTCACCAACACCCCAGTTGACTCTGCATCCCTGGCCCCATTAAGTTCGCAGCTTAGAGAAGAGTGCGGTCCGGTCCCCCTGCCCAAGCTTGACGATCGCTCTGACAGTACAGAAATCGAAAATGGCGATGCTGCGCCCCTGCGCCCTCCCTCTTTTTTCCGTTCGATGCTTCAGCAAACCGATGCGAGCGGGATAAACTTCGCACGCAATGATTCCGCGCGGAGCATTGGTCAGGCCTATGACAACCTGCACCGCATACAGGCGATCCTGGCTTACCTGCACATTATGAAACACAGCGTTCCCGGCATCAGCCAATTCCTGGACGAAGCAAAGCATACCTACGTCCAGGCGCTCGCCCGCTTTTCGGCCACCGACTTCCTCGGAGCCAAGGAATTCGCGAAGGCCTCCGGAAGCCTGTCGCGGATTGTAGAAATCGTTATGGCGCGAACCCTGCGTTCAGACAGCACTCTGCCGTCGCTTGTTCCGCCCCCGCCCGACCATATTTCCGCATCTCCGGAGTCAGTTCATGTGGAGGAAGATTTGGCGCATGCCGAGTCCGTCCTTGCCAGAATCCACTGGGTTCTGGAGCATGGCACGCTTCCGTCGGAAGACCGGGCACAAGTTCGCAAGATAGCTTCCTGGGGAGATGCATTTTACAAACAAGCCCAGCACACCTATCGCAATTCTGTCCTGGAAGATGCTTCCGAATTTGCGCAGGCGGCTCTCGCAGGGGCGTATTCGGCGGAACACGTATGCCGGAAGTGGTACGCAAATCATCCAGCATCTTCCTGATAGATGCGGCCGCCCGTTGGATTTCAAATCCGAGGGAGGTTGGATTCTCAAACTAGGGATGCTCCCCGGCTACTGGATAATTGCTATCATACTGTCATTGGTGACGGGGAGAGAGGCGGCACTCTGCCCTCCAAATTTTCGCTCTCCAGAATGAGTTTTCGCTGGCAAGTGGGCCTTCTGGGCACGCTCGTTGTTGTTTTGTCCCTCGCGGTGCTGCTCGCCATTATCGCCACTCTCCGCTACACGAAGTCCGCCGTCCTGAATGCAGAAAAAAAACGCCTCACCGAATCCGCCAGAAACCTTGCACAGGAATATGAAGACCGGGCAGACTCGGCTCGTCGCAATCATCAACAAGCGCCGTTGGATAGCCCAAATGACGCGGGTTCCCGGGAGGTCATGGCACTCGTCAGCCGTATCGTCCTTCAGAATCTCGATGGAGTAGGCGGTGGCTTCTATTCTTCATCAGCGGATACACTGGTGGGAAACTTCTATCCCACCGGGCAAGCTTCCCTGGCGCGCGCGGAAAATGGTGACATTCCTGATGCGGAACATCAGTCCGTCCTGCAACTGGCGCGCACGGCGGCATCTGCTCGTGAAAGCACCGATCAAGTCATTGTGACTCCTTCGGGCGTTCTGCTCGTCAGCGCAATTCCTATTCGCGAAGGGTATTCGGTGGTCGGGAGCGCCTGGGCTGTCAAACGTCTGCCGGATATTCCAGGAGCAAATCGCTTTCGGGCATACCTGATCACGGCCAGCCTGGCTTTCGCCGCTTTAGCCAGCGTGTTGCTGACGTTGCTGGTCATTCGAAACCTTCAAGGCGGCGTGCGAAAAATTGAAAATGGCTTGCAGGCTCTCGAAGGCAACCTGTCTTCCCGGGTCAACACGACCGACGAGCCGGCGGAGATCCAGCATATTGTCCAGGCCATCAACCGCCTGGGTAAAACGTTGAAGGAAAAAATCGACTATGAGAAGCAGATGGAGGGGCAGTTGCGTCACGCTGAGCGCCTGGCCAGCCTCGGCCGCCTTGTCGCCGGGGTGGCCCACGAAGTTCGCAATCCCCTGGCAACCATCCGCCTGCGTGTTCAGATGTGCAGGCGCGACGCCGCCGACGTTAAGGTCAAGGAGTCGTGCATGATTGCTTTGGAAGAAATCGAGCGCCTCAATGGCATCGTCAACCGCCTCCTGAACTTTGCCCGGCCGATTCAACTTGAACTGGAACCGATCGATTTGCGGGTGCTGGTGCGGGAGCGCGTCCGTTTCTTTGAAGATTTTGCGCAAAGCCACCACGTTCAATTGATGACCAACCTTCCCGGCCGTAACCTTCTTACTCTTGTCGACAAAGATCGCATGGCGCAAGTGTTCGACAACATCATCCAGAATGCGCTTGAAGCCATGTCTGAGCATGGTGGAACGCTTTCCGTCACTTTGGCATCTCATAACAAGAATGAAGAAACTTCCGGTGTTTGCGTGGAGTTTCAGGACACGGGCAGGGGCATGCCTTCCACTGTCGTTGGCCATGTGTTTGACCCATTCTTCACGACCAAGCCGTCGGGCACCGGCCTTGGATTGTCCATTTCTCACGAATTGGTTCGCGCACACGGAGGCGACATAATGATCGAAAGCGTAGAGGGACGCGGCACGAGTGTCCGGGTGACGATTCCAAATTCGCTTGCGCCTTAGGCAGCGGGCGCTCCACTTACTCTCTCCAATGGCCACAACGATTCTTATTGTTGACGATGAAGCGAACCTGCGTAGAACGCTGGCGGAAATTCTGCGCGCGCGCGGTTACCAGACTCTGGAAGCCGATGACGGCTCCACGGCGATCGACTTGTTGAATACCACCGTGCCGGACCTGATTTTTAGCGATTGGAAAATGCCCAAGGTGGGCGGAGAGGAGGTTCTTAAGTATGTTCACAGCCATCCCCGGTTGACGTCCGTGCCTGTGATCGTCATTACCGCCTACGGTTCCAGCCATAGCGCCATTGAAGCGATCCGTTTGGGCGCCTATGACTTTGTCACCAAGCCGTTCGATCTGGACGAAATCGTGGTGACCGCGGAGCGCGCCTTGGATCATTCTTCCCTGAATCGAGAGGTGATCCGTTTACATTCCCAATCGGTTCAGGGCTACTCTTCCGCCACCGGACGGCTGATCGGCGCCAGCGGCCCCATGCTGGATGTGTTCATCATGGTCGGCAAAGTGGCGGAAACCGACTCCACGGTTTTGATCTGCGGCGAATCGGGAACCGGGAAGGAACTGGTTGCAGAAGCCATTCACAATTACAGCCAACGCAAAAGCAAACCCTTCGTCGTCGTCAACTGTGCGGCATTGCCGGAAAACCTTTTGGAAACCGAGCTATTCGGCCACGAGCGGGGCGCTTTCACTGGTGCCATAGGACGCAAGACCGGCCGCTTCGAAATGGCAGAGGGCGGAACGATTTTTCTTGATGAGATTGGTGAGCTGTCTCCTGCGCTTCAATCCAAACTTCTGCGCGTCCTGCAGGAACGCACGTTTGAGCGCGTCGGCGGCACGGAAACAATCGTCGGCAATTTCCGCGTACTGGCGGCCACCAATCGCGATCTCGAAGCCTCCGTCCGGGAAAAAGTGTTCCGCGAGGATTTGTACTATCGCCTCAATGTGGTGCGCATTCAGATTCCTTCTCTCCGGGAACGCCGCTCCGATATTGTCCCTCTCGCCGAACATTTTCTGCGCCAGTACAGCGAGAAAAATAGCTTCGATGTAGTCGGCTTTTCCGACGAGGCCATTCTTATGCTGCAGAATTATTCTTATCCGGGAAACGTGCGTGAACTCGAAAACATGATCGAACGCGCCGTGCTGATGGCGCGCGGCCGCGTCATCATGCCAGAACATTTCCCCGCCAAAAGCAATTCGAATGCGAATGGAGAGTCACATCAATTCGAGATTGATTTACTGGACCTGCCCTTTCACAAATCTATCGCCGAACTGGAGAAGCGCCTGATCGCTCGAGCTCTCCGGGAGTCCAACGGTAACAAATCAGAGGCTGCTAACCGTCTTCAAATTAATCGCCGCTTGTTGTACAACAAGATGGAAGAGCACAAAATCGACGAGTAACGGGGAGAAGCCAATCATGCACACTGTTGTGATGAAGCGCATCGTGATCATCGGAGATATCGATGTCGAGTATCGCCTGGTGAAAGAGGTTCAGGTTCTCGGAGCTACCGGGTACACCAGTTGTGACGCCCGTGGTCAAGGGGAAAGAGGTATCCGGCCAAGGCATGCGGAGTCTGGAAATACCAAAATCGAGATCATTGCCACACCCGAAGTCGCGCATAAAATTCTCGAGCATGTTGCAACGCATTATTTTGAGAAGTACGCCATGATCGCTTATCTGGATGACGTCCAGGTGCTCCAGGGAGAAAAGTTCGTCAAGGTGCACCGGACGCTGGATAGTTGAGCTAAGCGGAAAAGTCTGGCTCGAAACAATTTTCAAACTGATGAACCTGTGCATTTTGTTTACACGGTATGTGCGTGTTCGCCACATCTGTTCGCGGATCTGCGGCTCTCTCTCTTGGTGAAGTTGCAAACTACTGACAGATAAATACTTAAGCATCCCAAATGCCTCTTCCTCGTGGCATCGACCTTGCTGTAACCCTCGAAGTCTGCAAGGCGGCCGGGGCGGCCTCGTCTCATGTGCTTCTTTCGCAGGTCTAACCACGAACGACTACGGGAGGCAAAATGCTCAACTGGAGATCATGGCTGGTGGTGTTATTTCTCGCGTGCGCTGCGTCCGGCTTGCACGCACAGTCTGACTATAATTACGGGCGCTACGAAGTCACGCCGTTCTTTGGTTCTCGTTTCGGGGGAACCATTGACCTCAGTCAGCAAGGCAATCCCAACGTTGACTACCTCAAGATAAAAAACAGCATGGACTACGGCATTATGGGCGACATCACTTTTTGGCAGAACTTCCAGGGCGAATTTATGTGGAATCGTCAGCCTACTTCCCTGACTTCTCACAATCCCACCGACAACACGTTTTCTCCGGTATCGAATATGAATTTCGATATGTACCAGTTTAGCGTCCTCTATCAATTCCTTTCACCAGAACGCAAACTTCGTCCCTACGCAGTCGCGGGTCTCGGTTTTTCGCACTTCGGCACCGCGCCTGTCGATGGCCAGTCGGTTTTGGGCTTCAGCAATCGATTTTCGTACGACCTGGGAGGAGGCGTGAAGTATTTCTTCAACGCTCACTGGGGCGCAAGGTTAGAGGCGCGTTGGTCCCCCCCTCCGTGCCAACATCTCTGAGACAGGTTTAGTACTCTTAATTAATGAAGAGTAGGGCGAGAAAGAAGCAAGCAGAGATGAATGGGAATTCTCTTGGTGTTGTTCTTTCCTCTGGGGGTTTGGCTGCCGCGGAACGAAGCGAAGGCTCGCCTCCTGGCGAGCCGCAGCGGAGTGACGCGGCAGCCAAAGCAGGCGCCGATTCGGGGGCAGCTTCGCGGCCGGACCCTGAGGTGGTAGCCAAAGCCAAGCGTCGTACCTACACAGCTGAATATAAGCAACGCATTCTCGAGGAAGCCGATGCCGCTGCAGCGACACGCGGTGCTCTCGGTGCTCTTCTTCGCCGGGAAGGCTTGTACTACTCGTTGCTCACCACCTGGCGGCGAGAACGATCCAGCGGTATTCGCGAAGCGTTGACCGCACGACGGCGCGGACCGAAATCAAAGCACAACCCGTTCGGAGAAGAAGTTCAGCAGCTACGCCGTCAGGTCGGCCGATTGACGGAAAAACTCCGCAAAGCGGAGATCATCATCGACGTTCAAAAAAAAGTCGCTGCGCTGTTGGGGAACCCGCTTCCCGACGTGGACCCGGACGAGAAATCCTGATGTCTGCGGTCACCGAACTGGCGATCGACGTGGGCACCAGCGCGGCTTGCCAAGTTCTGTGGATGCCGCGGGCGTCTTACTACGGACAGCGCCGTAAGGCTGCTGCTCCCGCCGTAGCATCCCCGCGGCCTTCGCCGGCACGAGCACTCCACCCGGCGGAACGGGAAGCGGTCCTGGCTCGTCTACACGAAGAACGTTTCCAGGATCGTTCTCCAGCCGCTGTTTATGCGACGTTGCTCGATGAAGGCGAATATCACTGCTCGATTCGCACCATGTATCGCTTGCTCGACGAGCAAGGCGAGGTTCGCGAGCGCCGCGATCAGTTGGCGCATCCGCCCTACCAGAAGCCGGAACTGTTGGCCACGGCTCCGAATCAACTTTGGAGCTGGGATATAACCAAACTACTCGGCCCAGCGAAATGGAGTTACTTCTACTTGTATGTCCTGCTGGATGTATTCAGTCGTTACGTCACCGGCTGGATGGTCGCTTATCGCGAAAGCTCTGAGCTGGCCAAGCGGCTGATCGAGGAAAGTTGCAAGAAACAAGACATCCAGCCCGGTCAACTCACCCTGCATGCCGACCGCGGCACCTCGATGAGGTCCAAACCGGTAGCTTTTTTACTCGCCGACCTGGGTGTCACGAAGACGCACAGTCGACCGCACGTCTCGGACGACAATCCCTTTTCCGAGAGCCAATTCCGAACCCTAAAGTATCGGCCGGAGTTCCCGGACCGCTTTGGGTGCATCCAGGACAGTCGCGCTTTCTGTCAGAGTTTTTTTCGGTGGTATAACGAAGAGCATCGTCACTCTGGCATCGGCTTGTTGACGCCAGCGATGGTTCACTATGGCCAAGCGGAAAGCGTCTTACGGCAACGGCAAGATGTGCTCGATGTTGCTTACCAACGTCACCGGAGCGCTTCGTGCGAAGCGCCCCGAAACCACCCCAAATCCCCGCCGAAGTCTGGATCAATAAGCCGGCCCAGCACCCATGAATAGCTCACTAAATTCCGTGAGCACCTGTCTCAAGGTGGTTGACACGCGCCGCCCTTCGCACACTACTTCGGGAGAGACGGAGTATTGCGATCCTTTCTATGGTTGCTATCCGGCTACCGTCGCAAACAAAGCGGAACAGGGTCAGGTGAATATCGGATTGATCTATCGCTTTGGAAAATAGCCGGGCTATTTTCTTCAATAACTCATTCAGCTGTCTCAAACGCGTTCTTTCTTCACATTTTCAGCGCCAAACGCGCATAAAACGTATGGGCCCTCGGGTGCGTGTTCAAAGTGAATTTCTTACGAGCTACTCATGAAGCTGATTCAAGTGCTTGGGTCTGCAGTGATTCTGTTGACGGTCATACCCGTTCGTGAACTGTTCGTGAACTGAAAGCGCAGGCGCAGCAGCCTTCCTCCGGCGCGCCGAAAATTCAGGTGACTTCAGCCTTGGTATTTCTGGATGTGACCGTGCTCGACAAAAAGGGCCATCCGGTAGTAAGCGGGTTAACACAGGATGACTTCACCATAACGGAAGACAAGACCGCACAGAGCATTTTCTCCTTCGAACCGCCTGGGACCCCACGTCCTGGGACCGAATGCCGCGGATAGCAACCCGGAGGGAAAGGCTCCAGTCACGATCCTGGTTCTCGATCTGTTGAATTCAAGCTTTGATGACTTTGCATACATACGTTACGAGGTGCGGCAGTTTCTGATGGCACAACCGTCGCACTTGGCCTCCCCCACAGAATTGATGGTAATTGGTAATGAATCGTATCTCTGGTGACAGCCAATCGGATCCGACCCAGTTGCCGCAGGTGCTGTCACGTTTCCCGTTGACGATTCGAGTTCCGCGAAAAACCCAGATCGTGCGCGTGGTGGTGGAAGATCGAGACGGCGGTCGGATGGGCTCCGCTGATCTTGACGCAAGACAATCGACGCCGCACCGGCAAGGGAAACGCCAACTCCACAGGTAACATCGACGTCCGCCAGACTCCATGCCCGCGGCGACTCCATAGACGCAGCACGAAATCTTGCAACTCGCAGATTGTCCCAAGGAGGTATTTACAACTGAAAGGTAGCCGCGATCATGAATCGAACAAACTGCAGAAAAGGGACAGCCCATCACTGCCGCCCCTTCCCCGCCTAGCTTCCTCTCCCAATGAAGCCAGAAGCTGAGAAAAACCGCTCTTAATTCACTCGCAGAAGAAGCGCGTCACCATTCCTCAGAGACAGCTTCTCGACATTTGAGGCCAGGGCAATTCTTCCCTTCGGATCTGTCCTGCCGGAGTGGATAATCGAAAGTGATAGGAAAATCGGTGGGCGATGGCGTCCTTGTGTCAATTCCGGTTGAAAATTCCCCTTTGTACCGGTTGGAAATTCCCCACCCCTGAACTTCATGAATGGGCCTCCCTGGCCTCGGACGGAGTGGAGCCCAGCGCCGTCTTTTGGCGCGTTTTGGGCGCAACGGAGTCCGAGGCCAGGGAACGAGCCGCGGCCTCCGCTCCTTCCTGCCCTCGAGGCGGCACCAAGCCGGCCTTGCGGCGATCCTTCAGCCGGTAGCTCTCGCCGCGAATGTTGATGGTCGTCGAATGATGCAGCAGTCGGTCCAGGATCGCCGTGGCGATGATTGAGTCGCCGAAGATCGATCCCCAGTCCCCGTAGCTTTTGTTCGAGGTCAGGATGATGCTCCCACGTTCATATCGCGCGCTCACCAACTGGAAGAAAATCGTGGCTCCCAGATCGTCCAGCGGCAGATAGCCCACTTCATCGATCACCAGAACTTTCGGTGCCAGGTACACGCGCATCCGCCGATCCAACCGGCCTTCGCGATACGCGCGCCCCAAGTCCGCCGCCAGATCGTGCGCGGTGATGAAATACGCTCCCATCCCCGAGCGGATCGCTTCTTCCGCCAGCGCCACGCTCAAATGCGTTTTCCCCACGCCCGGTGGCCCCAGAAAAATCACGTTGCTGGCTTCGTGGATAAACCGCAGCGAACGCAACTCTCGAAGCTGCCGCTCATCAAGCGAAGGCTGAAAGCCGAAATCGAACTGCTCGAAGGTTTTCACGAACGGGAAATGCGCCAGCTGCAGCCGTGCACGCAGGTACCGAGTCCTTCGTGCTTCCACCTCGCAGCACAGCAACTCATCAAGAAAGTCCGCATAGCTCGGCTCTTTCTTCGACGCTTGTTCCAGCAAGTTCTCTAGCCGGGCTTGCACCGCTTTCAATCCCAGCGCCTCCAGCGCCGTCTGTAACCGCTCGATCGGAGTGTTCATCGCCCACCTCCGTTCGCCACGCGCTCATACGCTGCCAACGAACGCTTCTCCACCACCGGCGCGCTCTGCCGCAGATGAATCAGGATCTTGCTTTCCGCTCTTCGCGCTCCCAGCGGAATCCCCTGATGGTGTGGCGGGAACGTCAGCACGCTGTGTTTCCGTTGCGCCTTGCCGTGCATGGCAATCCGCTCACGGCCCGTGCGGATATCCACTTCCTCCGCGATCTCCTGCACCCACACTTCCTGGCCCGCATACTGCCAGGGCACCGAATACCGACTACCTTGCCAGTCCACGTAGGCATCCCGCGCCACTTTGCGCAGTTCGCCATCCACGTATGGATACGGCGGCTGCCCCGCCAGCGACTGTAAACTGAACTGCTCCACATCCCAGCGCACCGCCACTTGCTCATGCGTCGTTCCGTGTACCCGCTGGTTCGCTACTCCCCAAACCCACTCGCGCAACTGTGCGTTCAGATCGCTCAGGCTGCTGGGCTCGCGCCCCTGCAAACCACACAAAAAGTTCCGCCGCACATACTTCACGCCCGCTTCCACTTTCCCTTTCGTCTGTGCCCGATACGGCCGACACAGCCGCGGCGTGAAGCCCCAGTAGTGCGCAAAGTCCTTAAACACCGGGTGCCAAACGATCTCGCCTCGTTCATCCGTCCCCAGCCACACCGTCTTCATGCGGTCGTAGAGAATCTCCTCCGGCACTCCGCCGATCTGCTGGAACGCCACTTCGTGCAGCCGCAGCAGCGTGCCCAGTTTTTGATCCAATGCTGCTTCCGCCACCATTCTTCGGCTGTAACCCAACGTGAAGGTGAATCCGTGCAGCTTCTGCTCCTGCCCGGCCATCTCCAGCGTGCCCAGATGTCCCCAATCCACCTGCGCCTGCTTGCCCGGAGCTGTCTCGAAGCGCCGCACCGCCACCACTCGTGCCGACCTGCGTTGCGGCCGCAACCAGTCCGTCAGAATCGTGTAGCTCCCCGTGTAGTTCCGTTCACGCAGTTCGCGCAGCAGCACCCGCGCGTTCCACACCCCAGCACGCAGACGCTCCTCCAAGTACGGCTTAAACGCATCGAGCTTACTTGGTTGCGGTGTACGCGGCCCGTACTCCGGTGCCACCCCCGCCGCTTGCATATACTTTCGAATCGTCTTGCGATCCCAGCCGGTCAGCTTGCTGATCGCCTGGATGCTCATCCCTTGCCGTTGCAGTTCTTTTAGTTCTTGCACGTCTTTCCCCCTTAACAAGTCTCGGAACCTCCTCCATGCGGAGTAGGCTACGGTGTACCACATCAGGGGGTGGGGAAAATTCAACCGGCACTATGGGGATTTTTGCACCGGCGCTGACACTTGTACCGGTCAGCGCAAAAGAGGGTACAAAATGCCGTGGCGAGATGGATGGCAATGACAGTCTGCAGGCAATGTGGGTCTTCTCAAGCGGCGCGTGTGGAACCTACGGAATCGGGCACCTTACGAGGGGTCGTCCGCGCTCATCACTTTTCCTCCTACGCCGTAGACGGAGTCTCCTCCGATCTGCGTCGTTGGCAACCAGTTGTAAGGCGTGCCCTCGTTAGGTGCTTCCTCGGGAGTTTGCGCCACTTGTATCGCCATGAAACCGGCAATCGCCCGCAAATTTGTAGTCACAGGAACCCACTGCCCTGCCACATAAACTTTGTCGAATTGCATGGTCACTTGCGAACCAGTCGCGTTCGAGTTCGGGGTGACGCTCACAATGTGTCCTTCCACCACCGATCCCTTGCGGATCTTTGAACCGTTCTTCAAAGGGACGTCTTGCGCAAGTTTTCCGCGAAGAATCTGGCCCGCCTTGCACTTCTCAAACGACACAGAAGTGTCTAGAACTACTGGCAGAATCGTTCCGCTCGGAATCCGATCTGCCGAAGGAATCCCGGCACTTGCTGATTGAGCTTGGTCCCCAGATGCAGAAGCGGAGAACAAGAAAACCGGGAAATTGACAGGGCTTATTCCTTGAGCAAGAACAGACCCAGCCAGGAGCAATGAGGACAGGGCAAGCACAATCATGCCGGTCCGCGCTCCGGGCAACTCTCTCCAAAATGTCGTGTTGTTCATATCCGCTCACCTCCTGGCTCAATGCTTCGGTTTTCTCCCCGGACTAACCCAGGGCAAACTGGGCTACGATCGATCCTGCGAGCCCGGAAGATCCGCTGCACCGGCTGAACCTCTGTTCCGCCAAGCGGGATCCCCCGTTTGAGACTCGGCAGTCTGGTCAATCATTGAGGCAATTAACACTCCGTTACCACAACATTCTTGCTGGCGGAGCCTCGCCTCAGGAAAAAGATGAATTTTAAAGAATTATCACTCGCGGCGGAATCAGCGGCTTGCCTCTCGCTCTTTAATCTACCTTGAAAACCCCATGGGACCTCTCCCTGCCTCAATCATTGGAGTGTTATCGCCGTTCGATATTTTCACACCATTCGTTCGCTTTTTGCACACATCCAACCAAATTGCATAGCTTCCATTTCATGCTCTGTCCACCGGCGATAGCGAAACCCGAACCCAAGATCAACGGTGCCAACCAGACTAAGTGCATCGTTAAGCCCCCAGGCCTCTCCGAATAGCGAAGGCAAACCTCTGGCGAACTCCAACTCAAGACAGGCGGAAGAAGCAACGCTACATCCACAAACTGCAAGCTGGAGGCCATCAGCGAAGAAACGTGCCCCGTCCACAATCGCCAGATCGGAGACACGTCCATACCTTTTCCACTGTGCGCTTCTTGTTCTATTCAGACGGACGAGAAGGCTCTGTGCCTCATACAGCAGACCGTCGGGGCAAAGCGGCTATGTGCTCGACCGCTGACCGCGTTTCGCATACTTGCGATGAATGTGTACTAAAGAAACGCTACATCCTTTCTTTCTGACACCCATCTAATTAATGTGAACGAATTATCGCCTCGAGGCCAGCTGTGGCTCTTCGAATAATAATGGGGAGTGCTAAGCGGCTTTGTTTGTATATGTTCGCCGTACTAATCGAGGTCCAACTTAGCGAGGCGCCTTATAGCCGTCCCGAAACATCCACGGGAGGAGGATCTTGATCACATGCGTTCGTTGCGGGATCTCCTGAAGGAATCACAAGAAACTGGCGTCGCGATAGGCCATTTCAATATTTCTGACCTGGCTTTATTGAAGGCGGTGTTTGGGGCTGCACGGCAATTAAAGGTACCGGTATTGGTTGGTTTGTCCGAAGGCGAGCGTGAGTTTGTGGGAACGCGTCAGATTGCGGCTTTCGTGCGAAGTTTGCGGGAGGAATTCGATTACCCCATTTTTCTTAACGCGGATCATACACACTCACTCGCGAAGGGAGTGGAAGCCGCGAAGGCCGGATTCGATTCCATCGTCTTTGATTTGTCGGCCTTGCCGTTTGAAGAAAACGTGCGCCAAACCAGGCAGGCTGTGGAGGCGCTGAAAGCGATCAATCCATCCATGCTGGTAGAAGGGGAAATTGGGGACATTGGAACCGGCTCGGAAATTCATGAATCATCTCCCGATCTGACGAAAGGGCTCTCGACCCCGGAACAAGCGAAAGAGTTTGTTGAGCGCACCGGCGCGGATATCCTGGCTCCTGCAGTGGGAAATATGCACGGCATGCTGGAGAGCATGGTAATGGGAGAAACCAAGAAGCACCTGGATATAGAGAGAATAGCGGGCATCAAGCGGGCGACAGGCGTCTTCTTAACGCTCCATGGCGGATCAGGGACCGACGATGCGGACTTTCGCAAAGCCATCGCGGCGGGAATCAACATTATCCACATCAATACAGAATTGCGGGTCGCATGGAGACGCGGTTTGGAACAGGGGTTGGCCAAACAGCCAAACGAGGTCGTGCCGTACAAGATTCTGCCGTTCGTCGTCGATGCAGTAGAGCAGGTAGTCGCCTCACGGTTGAGGCTGTTCAACGGCAAATCGAGTGGGGCTGCGGGCTTGTAGTATCTGTGGCCAAACCTGGCCTCTAGCGATGACCAAACCTTAATGTTGTCAGAGGCATCTACCGATGAAGGATGTGGCACTACTTGAGCCTTGCTTTTGGATGCTTGCTGATTGCCGGCGTCGTGGTGTGTGCCGTTCCTGCGCAGAACCGGGACGATAGTGCTCTTCAATCAGACGGGAAGATCCGGATACAGAGCATCCTGGTCAATGAGCCAGTGACGGTGCGCGATTCGAAAGGCCAAATGGTCCACAACCTGGAAGCCGGCGATTTTCGAATCACGGACAATGGCGTCGAACAAAAAATCACGCATTTTGACCTGGGCGGTGACGCGATATCGCTGGTGGTCTTGGTGGAAACGAGTTTGCGCATTGATTCTGTTTTGCCGGACTTGCGCAAGAGTGGGATTTTGTTGAGCCAGGCGGTCATGGGTCCAAACGCGGAAGCGGCGATTGTGGGCTTCAACGACTCCGTGGACAAACTGCAGGACTTTACGACCAGCGCGGATTCGATCGAGAAGACGATGGCGCATTTGCAAGATGGAACGTCAGGATCGCGACTGTATGACGCAATGGCCTTGGGAGTAGAAATGCTGAGTGGACGACCTAAGCCCACAGCGATACAGTCAGGGCGCCGCCGCGTGATGCTGGTGCTGGCGCAAGCAGATGACAAAGGAAGCGAAGCAAAACTCGGCGCGGTCCTACGACAAGCTCAGTTGCAAAACGTGACGATTTGGAGCGTCGGACTTTCCACTGTACACGCGACATTGCTGAACAGGGCCAAAATGAAGCCGACCGACCCTGGCTGGGGAGACAACAACTTGATACCCGTAGCGGTTTGGGCGGTTACGAACATCAGAGACGAGATTTCGGGCAACGGTCTGCAAATCGCCGCGGCGGCAACCGGAGGAACACATATCGCAACCTGGACAGATCGCTCGATTCAAAGCGCCATCGATGCGATTGGAGGCGAGCTACACTCTCAATATCTTCTGATATACACGCCCACGGGCACGGATGCCGGGGGCTACCACGAAATCAAAGTGGAAGTGGACAAAGCGAACCTGCAGGTGAGATCTCGCCCTGGCTACTACAGGGGAGGACCTGAGAACTAGCTACAGTTCGTGGCGGCTTACTGTGCTAACAAACTCTTCCATCGTTTCCATGCGTCTTCGCGAGCTTTTTTGTTAGCGTCATTGGCGTCTGGGGCTTCGCCAGCACGCATGAAGCCGTGCCCCGCGCCGTCATAAGTGACCGGATCGTACGTCTTCCCCGCGGCTTTCATCGCGGCGATTGTGTCCGGAATCGTGGCGTCGATGCGCGCATCGTTCCCGGCGTAAAATCCATAAACGGGCGCCTTGATCCGAGGCATTGCGTCAACGGCCGGCGGCGGCCCGTAAAAAACAAACGCCGCGGAAAGATCGCCGCGATTTGTCGCAAACCGGAAGCTCTGACCGCCTCCCCAGCAAAATCCCGCCACATAAAGCTTGCCGTTCGAAGCAGGCAGCTTCAAACCGTAGTCGGCTACGGCGTTCAAGTCTGCCGTCACCTGGTCTGGATTCAACTTGCTGACAGCCTCAGTCACCGTGCCTGCGGCAAAATCTTTCGTCCTTCCGCCATTCGGCGCCATGCCGCTCAACAGGTCTGGTGCCACAGCAATGTATCCGGCTGCGGCAACTTCGTCCGCAAGTTCCTGCGCCCAGTCGCTCAAACCAAAAATCTCGTGAATCACGAGAACCACTGGCCGCTTGTCTTTCGATTCGGGGTAGACGATTAGAGTCTCCACGTTGCGGCCATCGTGCTTCACGCTAACCCATTCGCTATGACGCGGAGATTTGTCAATTCTCTCGCGTGCCCAAGGTTGTGACCATTCCTGCGCGGTAGCCATTTGTGCGGCTAGCGCCATTCCGAATCCCACGAGCATCATTCCTGCGAATCGCTTCATGACTCACCTCATCTCCGAACACAGGCAGCGATAATAGTTTGTGCGCCGGGACTCCAGCAAGACTTTTTAGAGTTTGAGATGTTGCAAAAAGGATTGCGGAGGCAGACCTGGAGCTTGCGTCCTGTCGCGTTGGCGGGTCTTTGAGGGTGCTTGTCAGGGGAGGCCGTCCGCGACATGATAGGTGAGTGGCCTAGATGATTTGGAATTGGGCGCAATGAGAAGCGCCCGTGGGAAAAGGAGAAAGGATCCATGGCAGGAAGAAAGCGTTTCATTGCGATCGCGTTATTGCCGGCGATGCTGCTGGCAGGCAAAGCCGTATATGCGCAGCGGGGCACGTCACCAACACCAGCGCCACCGGCCAACATGCCGGAACCGTCCACGAAAGACACGGCGTCCGGATCGAGTGATACCGGGCAACAGCAATCAGTGAGCAAACAAGAAAACAAGGCCATCAAGGCGTTTCGCGACGCACCCGTTACTGACGCCGACAAGAAGGCACAACTGGGCGAAGACTTCATCGAGAAGTATCCGCAAAGCCGCTATCGGGCAGAAGTAGTGACCTGGCTGGCGCGGGCGTATCTGGTCAAAGGGCAGGCGGATAAGCTGCAGGCTGAGGGAGATAAAGAATTGTCCCTCACACCGGCCAACCCGCTCTCACTGGCTGTGCTCGGCTCGAATCTGTCTCGCGCGGTGAATGCAAATACGCCCGACCTGCAAAAGCACCTGGACGAAGCGGAGCAATTTTGCAAGAAGTCGCTGGAACTTCTTGCGACCGCTCAAAAGCCAGCGAACCTGACGGAAGAACAATTCACGCAGGCGAAGAACGAGACTTCCGGCGTGGCTTATAGCGGACTCGGTGTGGTGTCATTCCGCAAAGGCAAGTATGCGGACGCGATTCCGGATATGGAACAAGCAGTGAAACTGGGCGGCGGCAAGGACCCGGTGGACTATTACATTCTTGGGAAATCCAACGAAGGCGCATCGCATTTTGATGCCGCCTTGGCTGCCTACACAAAATGCGCCGCGATGCCCGGAGGAATGCAGGCCGCGTGCCAGTCGTCCGTAGACGAAGTGAAAGGACGTGCGGCGAGCGCGCCGAAGTAATCGGCCGCTGTCGGAACACAGCCCGATCAGGGTGCAGGGTAAGAATCCGGGAAACCGGTGACCATGTATTTACCATTCGGAGCAGTTTCCAAAGACGGAGCGTAGAGCCCCAGCAGTTGCCGGCGCCACCACATGCCGGTAGCGCGCTTGGTGGCAATGTCTGTGAACCAATATTGCCAAAGCACCGCGCGGACTTGCTTCGGCGGATGGTTGGGAAACGGGTTCGAAGCAAATAGAGAAAGAACGTCGCGATCATTCGACAAAAGCAACTGCTCCGCGCGAAGGACCCAGGTGTTTTCGCGCCATCCACCCAGCGAAGCAAACCACAAATTCCATTCGAAACGCGGCTGGTAAGGCGCGTAGATACCCGGAGCTACGGCTGGATTCTGCGGTTTGTAGCGAAACGGGTAGTCCGTCCAGTGAACGCCATCATCCGAACCTTGAAATTCGATTTCGTAGCGCCGCCAGGTCATACGCCCGAAGAGTCCATACTGATCCGCAATGCGGAACGGTTGCAGCGCGACGATTGGCTTTGACGGCAGGGGAAGCGCGCGGAAGACCTGCTCGAGAATGAGAAAGGCGTTGGCGTAGAGCACCCAAGCCAGAAAAAACGCCGCGATCCAGAGGTATGCCATGGAGGCCAGTTGGCGCGCTGTGATGGTCCTTGGCTGTACGGCGCCCGCTTGCGGTTCTGGTTGAGATACAGCCGCGGTTTCCGAACTCGCGACGGCTTCGGGCGAAAGATGCAGATCAATGATGGCTTCCTTTTCGGGCGGAGAAATATTGTGTTTCAGATTCGCGCGCACCGGTGCCGCCCAATGTTGCGGCAGGAAATTCACCACGAAGCGATCGTCGAGAAGTAAGAACCC
The DNA here is from genome assembly GCA_963709705.1 of Candidatus Acidiferrales bacterium. Lineage (GTDB taxonomy): Bacteria > Acidobacteriota > Terriglobia > Acidiferrales > UBA7541 > Acidiferrum. The sequence goes on along the minus strand of CAVPXU010000005.1, from coordinate 233,211 downwards.
GAGGGCAAGCACGAGATAGTTCAGGAACGCATAGTTCGCGGTAAGAATGATGTTGATCTGAAGAAACGTGACGATGAAAAAGCAGGCAATCCGGAACTTGCGTGGAAGGAAAACCATCCACACCAATATAAGTTCGGCGCCAACCGTGAAAACCGCCGCACTCGCGTGGAACCAGTGTGGCATCTGCGAAACGTACCACCCGAGCCAGGTGGGCAACGGGCCGTTTTGATAATACTGATCCATGGCCGTGAAATCGCGCCAGGAAGGATCGCCGCCGAAGTACTTGGCCATGCCCGATTCGAAATAAATGCTGAACCATAACAATTGAAAAAGGAAAAGGCTGGCGCGCGAAGGTGGTTCTTCAGCGCCCCACCCCGGCCGGAATCCGCGCGGCGCGAAAAACACGGAGATAAAACCGGCGGAGAGCAGCATGCCGTCCGACTGGTAGCCGGAAAAATCCTGGGCCGAGGTTACGAACGACAGAAACATTACGAAACAAATCAGCAGCATGGCGCGCGGCCAAATGTTCAGCACCAGCAAAAGCGAAGCAATCAAGCCAATCCAGCAAAGCACCATCAGTGCCCGGTCGCTGCTGTTCAGCCAAAGCAGCGTCGGCGCGTACCAATATCGGGACGAGCCCACATCTTGCGCGACCACTTTCAGGTACATCCCGGCGGGAAGAAGCCCATCCGGTCCGAGCAGGCCACGAATCTGGAACAACAATGAATAGAACGCGGAGAAATAGATTATGCCCAGCGAGCGCAGAAACATCCAGCGCGGTATCAGGTGGCCCGGTGCTCCAGGCGGGCGCGGACCGGCAAACCAGCGAAGGAAGGATGGCGTCCAGGGATTCATTGATTCTGATAATAACGCCTGACGGCTCGTCCCAGACGTGTCCACGTGATGCGCACGACAGGACTACGGTTTGGGCGCGCCGGGAATGTGCAACGAGCAGGTACCGTCTTCGCAAAGCGAAGAATTCCAGCGATAGCGATTGCGGGCCACCCAACTGTACGCTTTCGCCGCAAGCCAGTGGATTCCTGGAACCAAGAGAATCCACGCGAGCAAATTCCAGCCAGGAAGAAGGCTGCCAATACGGGCCCAGGCGTTAACTCCACTCCAGACGCGGCCGCGCGTGTCGACTGCTTGCATCCAGCGCATTGCTTGTTCGCGATCGATCTGCGGGAACCGCGATACCGCAGTCGGATCGTGCAAATCTAGAGTTTCAATTCGTCCTCGCGTGTCAAAACGCCGCAGCCGGACAATGCTGGCACGGCACAGGCTGCAGGAACCGTCGTAGAGAACAGTCAGATCATGCATAGCGGAACGTTGGCAGGTCGCCCCTCATTTTATTTGATTCCATTAGCCCGGGAGATGATACCGCGTGATGAGTGAATTCGGATTGACAGGCAAATCCATTAGTATCACAATGTGGTCCTAATCATGTTAGGTGAATTCGAATACTTACTCATCACCACCGCCGCCGGCCTTGGCGACGAGGCTTACGGCGCCGCTATCCGCGAAGAACTGGAGTCAACCGCGGGACGCAAGTGCTCGATTGGAGCACTGTACACAACCATTGAACGGTTAGAGAAAAAAGGACTGTTGAGGACCTGGATGGGGGACGCGACGCCGCAACGGGGCGGCCGTGCAAAGCGAATGGTGCGTGTGACGCCCAAAGGCGTGCAGGCCGCGAAGGATTTTTATGATGCTGTCGTCCGCGTGAGTAGGGGCGCCTCCTGGGCAACGGGCCGGACGGGGAGCGCGTCATGAGCAGCTTGCAGTGGTCGCTTGTGGAAGTTGCGTCGCGGCTGCTGGAGCGCGAGGAACGCGAGGCGGTGCTCGGCGACTTGGCGGAAGCGCAAGAGAATGCGTGGAACGGATTGTTTGGCGTGATGGGGTTGGTGGTGCGGCGTCAGGCGCTGCTTTGGAAAAGTTGGCGGCCGTGGATGGCGGGATTTGCCGTGGCGCTTCCGAGCAGCTTTCTGCTGATGGGAGCGTCGCTTTCGGTGAGTTGGAGCTACCAGCGGCTGCTTTGCCCAGAGCTTCTGAAAGCGGCTTCGCTTACAAAGGGGTCTGGGCTTTTGGTGCTGCTATGCCAGGTAGTATTGCTGATTGGCTGGTCGTGGACCGGTGGATACGTAGTGGGCGCTGCATCGCGGCGGACGCTGTGGGCGAGTGCGCTGCTGTGTTATTCACCCTGTTTGTTTTGCCTGTCGCGATTCCGGGTGGAGTCTCTATCGCGATATTGCCTGCTGCTGTTCTTGGTGCCAGCAATCTGGGGAGTGCGCCAGGGTTTACGAAGTTCGAGGATGAGACTGCATACGGCATTGGTTTTGGCGCTGGCGGTAACCGCGCTGACGTTCGTTGCTTCGGGCAGTGACGGCCAACATTTGTGGAGCGCGCCGCGATTGAATCTAGATTGGGCGCTGAGCTTGCCGGCATGGTTCCTCGTTGCGACGTCCCGAAGGCCCGAAGGAATTGCTGTTCGAAATTAATCTCGAGAGGAAGTTGGGATTGAGGGAAATATGGCCAGGGAATTCACTCTCACTGTAAACGGAGCCAAGCAGGTCGTGTCTGTGTCACCCGACATGCCATTGCTGTTCGTGCTGCGCAATGAGCTCAAATTGACCAGCCCACATATGGGATGCGGGATTGCACAGTGCGGAGCGTGCGCGGTTTTGCTGGATGGTGAAGAAGTGCGGACGTGCATTACGCCGGTTTCTTACGCGGAAGGTAAGCAGGTAGCGACGATTGAGGGATTACCGGCGGTCTGGGCGGCGAAGAAGGGCCTGAGCGATGCCGAAGCCGCGAAAACCTTACACCCCGTGCAGCAGGCATGGATTGACGAGCAGGTGCCGCAGTGTGGTTACTGCCAAAGCGGAATGATGATCGCCGCGGTGCAATTACTGGCACAGAACCCGAATCCAACGGTGGCCCAGATCAAGGATGCATTCACAAACACGCCACCTTCGCCACATCTGTGCCGGTGCGGGACGTATGCAGCGATTATTGACGCCGTTCGACGTGCGGCAAAAGCGATGAAGGCGTGAGGGAGATGCCATGAGCCTGATCACGGAAACGGCTGAAAATTCTCCAACCTCCATGAAGGTCACACGGCGAGGTTTCGTCAAAATTGGCGGGGCACTATTCGTTTCGGCGCTGTTGCCGCCGGGCTTTTCCGCCATGGCTGCTGAAGGCGGAACTTCGCTGGACCCGACTGCATTGGCATCCTGGCTGGAGATACGGAGCGACAATACCATCGTGATGCGCACGGGACGCACAGAAACCGGCACTGGAGCGAGCGGATATTACGCGCAGGCGATTGCGGAAGAATTGAATGTGCGGCCGGAAACGATCTCGCTGATCATGGGCGACACGGACAAGACGCCGGATGGCGGCTATTCCGCGGGATTCTTGTCCGGGATGAGCAACGTGCGCAAAGTGGCCGCGTACACACATCAGGCGCTGCTAGGTTTGGCGGTGGCGCAGCTCAGTGTTGCAGTTAGCGATCTTACAGTGACAGACGGTGTTGTTTCGGGCGGTGGGAAGAGCATCAGCTACGGACAACTGGTGCAGGGGCAGCATTTGGATTTGAAAATTCCTGTTGAAGGCAAGCTGCCGAAAGTCGATTCGGCGGAGTGGGTGGGAGTCGCAGGCCTCGATGGCATCACCGTGACCGGAGAACCGCCGATGAAGACGGCGAGGCAGTTCAAGGTGTTGGGCACGTCTTATCCCGTGCCGAGCATTCCCGACAAGGTCACGGCCAAAACGAAATGGAGTTGCGACGTCGCACTGCCCGGTATGCTACATGCACGAATGGTGCGGCCGGCGACATTGGGCTCGACGCTGATTTCGGTTGGCGAAATCGATAAGAAACAGTTCCCGACAGCGGAAGTGATACGGAAAGCAAATTTGGTGGCAGTGGTTTCGCCCGACGAGTGGGAGGCGATCAGCGCCGCGCGGGCCGTAGCGGCGACCACGAAATGGACGGAATGGGGCGGACTGACGGGCAGCGAGAACCTTACCAAAACCTTGCGCGAATACCATTGGGGCGCGCCATCAGAGACCAGGGGCAAGCCTGACGACGTAAAGACAGCGCTGGTGAGCGCGACGCACACGATCAGTTCGAGTTATGAACAGCCGTACATGAGGCACGCTCCGATCGGGCCGTTCCTCGCTGTGGCCGATGTGCGCCGCGATGGCAGCGTGACAGTGTGGACGCATTCGGCGCAATCGCAAGGATTGCGAGCGCGAATCGCATACACACTTAGCGTGCCCGTAGACAAAGTCGTGGTGCGCTGGCTGGAACAATCCGGACAGTACGGTCGCACAACGTTCGGCGGAGACGGCGCAGAAGCGGACGCAGCGATTCTGTCGCAATTGACTGGCAAGCCGGTGCGCGTGCAATGGACCATGGAGGAAGATCTGGAATGGTCGACCGCTTCGCCTGGATGGGTGTCGGACATCAAGGCCGGGCTGGACGCGAACGGCCGGATAACCGCGATACAGAGCGCGTTCTACTCGCCGCACGAGAGCGATGCGCGGCTGCTCGGCGCAATTCTCGCCGGGATGCCCACCACCGCTTCAAAACCAGGAATGTGGATTGCCACGGAATGGCCGTACGAGAAAATTCAAACCAAGCTGGAAGAAGTGTATGGCATGCCGAACATCGGGGCGGACTCCGCGTCTGGGGGCTTGCGCGGAAACATCATGCGCACGCCGGGGCAGCGGCAGCAGAATTTTGCGCTCGAAGGATTAATGAACGAGGCAGCGGCGATGGCCAAGGCCGATCCAATTCAGTTTCGAAAGGACCATACAACCGAGCCGAGACTGCTGGAATTGTTGGATGCGACCGCGAAGGCAGCGGTATGTGCATCATGTTGCGCGAGAATTCCTATTGGGCGGGAATCGCGGAAGTGGAAGTGACGCCCTCGACGGGAATTGTGAAGGTCACAAAATTCACGATCGGCGCTGATCCTGGAAAGGTGCTCAATCCGCGGCAGCTCGGCTTGTGCATGAAGAGCGGCGTGGCCATGGGATTAAGCGAAGCTCTGAAGGAGGAAGTTACGTTCGACCGCCGCAAAGTGACCAGCACAAATTGGAGCCGCTACAAGATTTTGACCATGGAAGAGCTGCCGGAAATCAAAGTGGTGCAGATCTCACGGGATGACAAAGGATTCGGCGGCGGCTCCGAGGCGGCGAACGCGGTGGTGCCGCCAGCAGTGGCGGCTGCGATTTTTGACGCCACAGGCGTACAAGCGAGAAGGATTCCGTTGACGCCTGAATACGTGACAAACCTTTTGAAGGTGTAACGCTCGAGCGGCAAGCCACTACTGCGAGAAATTATTACACGGCCAAGCGTAGCGAAAGTTATCGGCGGTAATAGAACTCACCAGAAAAATTCCGAAATTTTCTCGTCTGCAGCAACTTTTGTATGGACCTTGGGTTGTGGTCGGGAACCGCGGGTGTTGCCTGGGTGTGTCCAGTTTTGACGCGCCTCGGGCGTCCCCGTCGGTGAAAGCGGCCAACTCGCCCCGGCTGCTGATCGAAGACGACAATCTGGAGGACGAAATGAAACGACTCATCGTTTTGTTGGTGAGCGCGGTGATGTTACTGGTGTGCGCAGCGGCGGTCCATGGCCAGGACCTGCTGGTACCTGCCGGAACATTGCTGCAATGTACGTTGGACGAACCTAACTTCTCTTCGGCGACGGCCGCGGTGGGCGATCCCGTGTTGTGTCACTTGCGGACGCAACAGGAGTTCGGCAGGCCGCTGTTCCCAAGAGGCAGCATGTTGGGCGGGCACCTGGAAGCGGATAAGGAACCAGGCCATTTCGTGGGGAAGGGCTACTTAAAGGTCACGTTTGACCGCGTGATCCTACCCAACGGAGACCTGCCTGTTCCGGCGAAGGTGATTCAGGCGCGCGGCTTCAAGGTGGACAAGCAAGGGGCGATCGATGGCAACGGGCACGCCACCCGGGACGTGGTGGAGTGGATGATTCCGCCATTGTGGCCGTGGAAGGTGGTCAGTCTGCCTTTCCGTGGGCCGAGGCCGACGCTGAAGGGCGAAGAGCCGCTAGAGCTGAGGTTGATGGACGACATCATGATTCCGCAGCATTTGGCGCAAGTCGAACATCCGGATCGTCCACCGACGGCGATCATCACGAGGCCAAGTTCGTTTACCGAGCTGGCTCCTGCCCTCGCTTCTGCCTCCGCACCGGCAAGTGCGATGCATTTGGCGGTGGATCGGACCCCAAGTGTCCCTGTGACGACCCAAGCATCGGAGCCGCCGCAAGCCAGCGAGCGGTACACAATCCTAGTGCTGAAATCGAATCAGGTGGTCGAGGTGATGAAGTATCACCGCGATGGAGACTACCTGATGATCGAGGACACACAAGGCCGCACGGGTTCGCTTCAGGTGAAGGACGTGGATTGGCTGAAAACGTCGGAGATGACGGCGGAAGTGCAGTCCGTGGATACCCCCGCGATTTCACGACAAACGCATTGATTCGGCGCGATTGAGCTGAGGGAAAGAAAAGGTTTCGCCCGCGCTGCGGCGATCGCAGCGGCTCGGTGAGGTGTGCGAATTGCCGAGCATGGTCGACGGAAGAAAGGAGAGGCAAGGTCGCTTGGCTTAATTTTGCGGACATGGGGCGCAGAAGTCCTGCGCCCCTACAAACAGCCTTCATTTCAAAAGTTTAGATGTGGCAGTTCGTGGCGCCGCGCTTCTCCAGGTAGCGTTGGTGATACTCTTCGGCGGGCCAAAAGGGTCCAGCTGGAGTGATTTCAGTGGCGATCGGTTTGTGGAATTTGCCGCTGGCGTCCAAGGCCTGCTTGACCTTCTTGGCCGTGGCCTCTTGTTCCGGGGAATGGTAAAAAACGGCGGTGCGATATTGCTTTCCGAAGTCAGGACCCTGGCGATTCACCTGTGTTGGGTCGTGCATTTTCCAAAACGCATCAAGCAGTTGTTCGTAGCTGACTTTGGCCGGATCAAACGCAACTTGAACCACTTCGGCGTGGCCGGTGGTGTCGGTACAAACGTCCTTGTACGTGGGATTTTCTGTGTGGCCGCCGGAATAACCGGAGATCGCCTCAATGACGCCGGGGATGCGCCGGAAGTTGGCTTCCACGCCCCAGAAGCAGCCGGCACCAAACGTAGCAATTTCAGACATGGGATGCTCCCTTCGATTTTTGAGTATACACGGGCTTAGATGCGCGGGCGGCACATCGCGGTGCGCAACGGAAAAGTCGCACTATGAAGGTTTCTTATGCGCCGCGGTCTTCGCACTGCCGATTTCGGCAAGCTTCTGTTGCGCCGGTGCCTTATAAGGACTATCGACGGACGCAGCTTCCGTAAATGCTTTCGTGGCATCCGCATTTCTTTTCAGGTTGAGATAGGCATAGCCGAGGCGGTATTCATTGCGGGCGTAGAGCGCCGCGTTGGACTTCAGGAGTGGGGCTGCTTTCGAAAAGCTCTCTACGGCCTGGGCGTTCAGCTTTTTCTGAAGACTGATCTGTCCGAGGGTGCTGAGCGCCACACCTTTTTGAACGGAGGTTTGCTCCTTCCATTGGTCGTCGGAAAGATTGTCCGGCTTCTTGGCCGCATCGACTAGAGATGATGCCTTCTTGGCGTAAGCTGCGGCCTGATCGAGATGGTCGCCTTTTTCGCTATAGTCATCCGCGAGAAGTAATAGCATGCCGATGTCGTTGGGATCCTTCGCCAGCGCTGCGTTGGCTACTTCCTGCATTTTGGCGCGATTTTGCGACTGTTGGTAGGCGGATGCGGCCATCGTGAGTGCCTGCTCGCCTTCGGGTGTCCCAGGATACATCTTCGCAAAGCGCACAAAATAGTCCGCCTTCTTGGCCGGATCTTTCGCGCTGTAGGCACCGTTCAGCAGTGCTTTTTCCACATAATCCTGATCCTCTTTGAGAGATGCCAGCTTGTCCGCCTTCTCGCGAGCCCAATCGTCGGCGTTTGCGCCCGCAGGCGCAGCAGAATTCTTGTAGTTCTGGAAAATCGAGTTGGCCTTTTCCCCGTAGGCGTACAGCTTGTCACCGTCGCCCTTTTCGGAGGCGGCGCGTACCATGTTGATCGCGTTGGTATAGTTGTCAGGATCGATGGCGAAAAGCTTGTCGCCGTATTCGAAGGCTTTGTCGTATTGTTTGGCGTTGATGTAGTAATTCACGTACTGTTCGTCCGCAACAATCTGAAAATCGCCAGTCGGGTTCGCTTTGGAAAAATCGTCGATGAGAGCGAGTTTCTGCGAAGGGTCGGCGGCGCTAATCGCGCTCAATTGGTGATCCGCATCCGATCCGGCTGGAATCGAGACGTTCTTACCGAGTTGTGCCTGGCAAGCGGGTGCGAAAAAAGCAAGGAGCAACAACAAGGCAGTAAGAATCCGTGTGGACGTCATACTTACCTCCCGAGGTTTTTCGAATAGTGGAACGAGGGCCTCTTAACCGCAAATCTTAGTGCGGCGGGGCTCGGCGTGCAAACTATTTTACTTGCGAATACCGCGGAGCATCGTTCGCACCGGCGAATTTGACCTGATGTGGCTCGGCGCGAGATTATCGACAGTTTGAAGCGGAGGCTTGATGGATCTAGGGCTGCGTGGGCGCGTGGCGATTGTGGCTGCGGCAAGCAAGGGACTGGGCCGGGCGGTTGCCGAAGAGTTGGCCCTCGAAGGCGCGAGGTGGCGATTTGCTCGCGGAATGCGGCGGAGCTCGAAAAGGCGGCGGCACAAATTCGCAAAGCGGGCGGACGCGAGGTCTTCTTGCGCGCATTGAATGTTGGTGATTCGGCGGCGGTTACAGAATTCGTATCGGCGGTAGAAGATCGCTTTGGTAGGGTGGACATTTGCGTTACGAATACCGGTGGACCTCCGTCTAAGCTATTTGCGGCCACAACCAATGAAGATTGGCAAGTCTGGACGGAACAACTGCTGATGAGCGCGGTGTATTTTGCGCAGGCGGTGTTGCCGCGAATGCAGAAGAACAGTTGGGGCCGTTTTCTGACAATCACCTCGTACTCCGTAAAACAGCCGGTTGAGGGATTGCTGCTTTCCAATGCGTTGCGTGCGGGAGTGACGGGCCTGGTGCGGACTTTGGCCAACGAGTATGCGGCTTATGGAATTACCGTGAACAATGTGTGTCCCGGTTACACGCGGACAGAACGGCTGGATGACCTGGCGGCGATGATGGGGGCACGAAGCGGTGCAAGCGCCGAAGAGGTGTTCGCGGGATGGAAAAAACTGATTCCAGCGGGGCGCTTGGGAACGCCGGAAGAGTTTGCGAGTGTGGTGGCGTTTCTGGCCTCGGAGCGCGCCGGTTATGTGAATGGAGTTTCGTTGACGGTGGACGGGGGAACGACGCGGAGTTTGTTGTAGCTTGCGCTTGGAACAGTACATCCAGGACCAGATTTTCTATCAGATGGGAAAAAGAGAGGAACGAGTGAGCAACGTAACGGTGGGATGGCGTCTGGCGGTGTTCTTGAAGCTTGTTCTTTGTGCGGCGCTGCTGTTCTGCGGCGCGCTCGTTCTGCGCGCTGACGAACCATACGCGCCGAGCAAAGACTATGATCTGCAGCATTCGAAAGTGTCGTTGCGTTTCGATCTTGATCAGAAAAAGGTGATCGGCGACGTGACCCACACGGTTTCGCCCCTCCGCGAAGGCCTCGAAAAGATATCCTTCGATTCCGTGGGCTTGCAGATCCAAAGCGTGAAGATCAACAAGGGCGAAGCAAAATTCTCCACTACGGACACCAAGTTGATCGTGGATTTGCCGAAGCCTGGCAAGATCGGCGAAAAGTACGAAATTGAAATCAAATACGAAGGCAAACCGACTAAGGGTCTGTACTTCATTTTGCCGGACAAGGATTATCCCAACCGGCCGAAACAGGTGTGGTCTCAGGGAGAATCGGAAGACACGCGCTACTACCTTCCGACCTATGATTATCCGAACGACCGCCTGACCACGGAAACAATTCTGACGGTCCCCGCCGATTGGCAAACGGTTTCGAATGGCAAGCTGATCAGCACCACCGATGCGGGCAACGGCATGAAGACGTGGACCTGGCGTGAATCTCAGCTGAGTTCCACTTATCTGTTTACTGTCGTGGCCGGTGAATTCACGGAAGTGAAAGATAGTTGGCGGAACATGCCGGTGACCTATTACGCGCCGAAGGACCGCGGGGACCGCTTGACCGTAAACTACGGACGGACGCCGGCAATGATCGAATTATTCAGCAAGAAACTGGGTGTGGATTATCCGTGGGAAAAATACTCGCAGGCTATGGTGGATGATTTCGTGGCCGGCGGAATGGAAAACTCCAGCGCGACCACAAACACGGCGAGTTCGCTGCGAAACCCGAAGCTGGTGCCGGAATATCCCACGGATGAAGACGGATTGATCTCGCATGAACTGGGACACCAGTGGTTCGGCGACATGGTAACCACGAAGGACTGGGGAAACATCTGGCTGAACGAAGGTTTTGCCACGTTCATGGAGACGGTGTGGACAGAAGCGCATTACGGGAAGGACGAAGCGGATTACGATCGCTGGAACGCCTCGCGGAGCTGGTTTCAGCAACGGAACTTATATCCTCGACCGATCGTGCGCCGCGATTTTGATGACTCGAGCGAGTTTGATCAAAACGTATACAACAAGGGCGGTTGGGTGTTGTACATGCTGCGGCACCAGTTGGGAGAAGATGCGTTCTACGCGGGCTTGAAGCATTATCTGGAAGTGAATCGCGGAAAAAACGTAGTGACCGCGGATTTGATCAAGGCGATCGAGGAATCCTCGCATACCAACGTCGATCAGTTTTTCGATCAGTGGGTATACGGAGCCGGCGCGCCGAAGTTCGATGTCAGCTACAGCTACGATGCGGCGAAGAAGCAGGTGGCTTTGACAGTGAAGCAGACTCAGCAGGTGGAGGGGCGCGTGGGATCGTTCCGTGTGCCGGTGGACGTGGAAATTACGAATGGTACCGGGCCTAAACTGTATTCCGTCGTGGTGTCGAAGGCAGAGGAAACATTTACGTTGCCGTCGGAATCCACGCCACAAATGGTGCTCTTTGATAAGGGCAATCAGGTCCTGAAGTCTATGGAGTTCAAGAAAGACAAAAAGGAGCTGCTCTACCAGCTCAAAAACGCAGGAGAACTGGCGGATCGCGCGGATGCGGCGGTGGACCTGGGCAAGCTTAAGGCAGACGACGATGCAGCCGCCGCTCTGGGCGAGGCGCTGCGCAGCGATAAGGCGCGCGGTGTACGGCAAGTTGCCGCGGAATCGCTGGGCGAATTAAATAGCCCGGCGGCAGCAAAGCAGTTGCTGGGCGCGCTCGACGACGTAAAAGGACCGGAGCTGCGGGCGGCTGTCGTGCAGGCACTCGGTTCGTTCAAGGAGACTCTAGAAATCACCGCGAAGCTGGAATCGGTCGCGAAAGACGATTCTTCGTATCGTGCCCGCGCAGCGGCGCTGGGAGCACTTGGCCGGATGAAGACGCCGCATGCATATGAGATTTTGACCGCAGCCGTCAATGGCGATTCTCCGGACGGCTTCCTGCGAAATGCAGCCTTGCGTGGACTCGGTCCGCTGGGAGACGACAAAGCAGTGCCTCTGCTACGGGAATGGGCAGCGCCCGGGAAGGAAATTCCTTCGCGACAAGCGGCCATCGCCAGCCTTGCGCGGCTGCAGAAAGATAATAAGGACATTACCAATCAGATCGCCGGCTATCTGGACGAGCCGCATTTTCCGATTCGAATGGCGTCGATCTTCGCTCTCGGTTCGCGCGGTGATGCCACCGCCGTACCGGCTCTGGAAGCATTGCTGAAGAGCAACGACTTGAGCATTGAAATGGCGCCAATGATCAAGACGCAGATCGAACATCTGAAGAATCCTGGAAAGGGCGGCCCAGGTGGGCGGATGGCAATGGGCGACGAAGGTCCACAGCAGGCTGCCGCAGCGAAAGGCGGAGAAGACCAGCGGCTCAGCCACCTCGAACAGTTGGTAGAGGAAATGAACGAGCGACTGAAAACGATTGAATCTCGACTTCCCGCCGCCGCAAAGCCGTAAGGGCTAGGGTTCAGCGAGAAGGATACGCAGGTCGCGCAAGTTGTTGCCCGTTGGGCCGGTGATGACGGCGTCGCCGAGCTTGGCGAAAAAAGTGTAAGCGTCGCTCTCGCGAAAGCTGGCGCGTGGATCCAGACCTAGATCGCTCGCGCGAGCAAGTGTTTCGCTGTCGGCTACGGCGCCTGCGGCCAGGCTGTTGCCGTCGATACCATCCGTGCCCGCGCTGAGCACGGTGATTCTACGGCCGGCAATTTTCTCCACGCAGGCCAGGACGAAGGCGGAATTTCGGCCGCCAACGCCGTTCCCGGTCACAGGAGAACTCACCTCTCCGTCGGCGACAACGGCAACACGTTGTCCCGGATTTTCACTCTGCCAAGCTTCCAGTTGAGCCAGCAAATATTCAGCTGCTTCTTCCACCGGCCAATCGTCGCTGGAATTATCGCAAAAGCAGCAGTAGCCGTGGGCTTCCACGGAGTGATGCGCGGCGTGGAATAGATCGTCCAGCCCGAGTAGAACTTCGAAGCAAGCGTTCGCGAAGGCCTCATGCCCAGGCTTTGGGGTCTCGGGCATCAGGCCAGCCTCAAGCCAACGTTGCAGTGGCCCGGGAAAACGCCTCGGCAAATCGTACTCTTTAAGAATGCGTTGGACGTCCGCGACGCCCGTGGGATCGGGGAGCGTGGGACCCGAAGCGAGCGCGGCTTCTTTTCCCAGCGGAACGTCGGTAACAGCCAGGGTGATTTTCTGTGCGGATGAGGCAGCCAGCGACAGGCGCCCACCTTTTACAGCCGAAAGATGACGGCGCACTGTGTTCATCGCATCAATGGGCGCGCCGCAAGTAACCAGAGCGCGGTGAACGGCCTGAACTTCTTCCAGGCTGAGAGCGGAATGGAGAGGAAGTTCGACGAGAGCGGATCCGCCGCCGGAAAGAAGAAAAAATACCAAGGTGTGTTTGTCGCAGGTGCGTAGAACGTTGAGGATGGCTTCCGCTGCACGTAAGCTTTCGATGTCGGGCAGGGGATGTCCGGAAACGAAATATTGCATACCCGGAATCGGGGCCGCGGAAGGGGTGGGAGCAGCGACCACACCCGTAAACGAAGTGCCATCGGGAAGAATTGAGCAGAGGCCATTCGCCATCGCATGGGCAGCTTTACCAATGGCAATGACGACGACGCGGGAAATCGCGGACAACTCAATTGTGGTGGACGACAGAACCAGCCGGGAACGGTCAATCACCAGTTTTCGTTCCATGACCGCGGGGATATCAATGGACGCGAGTGTTTGGCGGAACATTTCGCGGGCAATCTGTTTTGTGGATGCCATGGCAGAAAATCTTCTATTCGAAACGGCGACTACCGCCAATGTCATTACTTCTTAAAGATGTCCGGGTTCAACATGTTTGGCGGGCGTTGGCCCTTAAACAGCGCAACCATATTGTCTGCCGCCATCGCCGCCATCTTCGAACGCGTTTCCAAAGAGGCAGAGGCCAGATGTGGCGCGAGTACCACGTTGGGACGCTTGAGGCCGGGATGGATGAATGGCTCGTTTTCATACACGTCAAGAGCGGCGCCGGCGATTTTCTTGGCCTCGAGAGCCGCGACCAGCGCGGCCTCATCGACCACTGGACCGCGAGATGTATTGATCAGAAACGAAGTCGGCTTCATGCGATAGAATTTTGGCGCGTCGAACAAGCCGCGCGTGTCTGGCAGCAGCGGCACGTGGAGGCTGATGAAATCGGAATCGGCAAGAAGGCTGTTCATGTCGCGAAATTCCGCGTTCACGGATTTTTCAGCTTCCTCTGAAGCGCGAACCGCATCCGTATAAATCACCTTCATCTGGAAACCGGAGGCGCGGCGCGCCACGGCTCGGCCAATGCGGCCGAAACCCACAATGCCGAGTGTTTTCCCCCACACATCCGCACCACAGAGCTGGTCCAGATTCCAGCCTTTCCAGTTGCCAGAACGCGCGAGAAGTTCTCCCTCGCCCAAACGCCGAGCGACAGCCATGAGCAACGTCCATGCAAAATCGGCGGTGGTTTCATCAAGGACGCCCGGAGTGTTGGTGGCGACGACACCGCGCTTGGTGCAAGCCTCCAAATCAATATTGTCGAATCCCACGGCAACGTTGGACACGATACGAAGCTTGGGCGCGCCGCGGAGAAATTCCTCGTTGATTTTTTCGGTAAGCAGGCAAATCAGACCCTCCCTGTCTTTCACGCGGCGCAAAACTTCATCCCGTGGCGGCCTCTCGGCGTCGGCCCAATACTGGATATCGCAATTTGCTTCCAGAATTTTTCTCGCGTCTTCGAATAAGGGATGCGTAGCATAGACTTTCGGTTTCGGCATTCGCTGGCCTCTGACTTGTGCTGGGACTCTACACTAACATAGCTAAAGAACGAATCGGCCTGAGGCCTTGCCACGTTGTGGCTCACGTCACTATAGTGAAGTTGTGAACCCTTCCACAGCATCAATTCATCCCGCTTTGCTCCGTCAAATGACATCGCTTTTGGGCGCGAAGAATGTCTTGGACCAGCCCGAAGATCTGTTGCTGTACGAGTTCGACGGTTCAGTTGAGAAGGCCCGGCCGGACCTCGTGGTCTTTCCTCATACAACGGAGGAAGTATCGGCGATTGTGAAACTGGCTGCGCGCCACGAAGTTCCGGTGGTTGGTCGTGGCGCGGGCACGGGCCTTTCGGGCGGGGCGCTGGCGCGCGGGGGCGGAGTGATGATCGTCTTCGCGCGCATGAACAAGATTCTTGATGTTGATTTGGATGGCCGGCGAGCCGTGGTACAGCCGGGAATGGTTAATCTGGATATTACACGGGCGGTGGAACACGCGGGCTTGTACTTCGCGCCAGATCCTTCCAGCGCGAAATCGTGCACCATCGGCGGCAATGTGGCAGAGAATGCGGGTGGGCCGCACACGCTGGCCTACGGAGTGACCACGAGCCACATTGCAGCGCTGGAATTGGTGCTGCCGGATGGCGAGATTGTGCGCGTCGGCAGTAAACATGGCGATTCCCTCGGATACGACCTATGTGGGTTGTTCGTAGGAAGCGAAGGGACGCTGGCCCTAGTGACGGAAATTACCGTGAAGCTGGCGCGCAGGCCGGAAGCCGTGAAAACGTTGCTCGCGATTTTCGAAACGATTGAGGATGCCTGCCAAGCCGTGGCGGAAATCACCGCGAGAGGAATCACGCCGGCAGCCTGCGAAATGTTGGACGGATGGACCCTGCGCGTTGTGGAAGATTATGTCCATGCCGGTTATCCGCGCGACAGCGGCGCGGTGTTGCTGCTGGAAGTGGAAGGATTGCGCGAAGCGGTGGAAGGGCAGGCGGCTGCGATTGAATCCGTGTGCAAACAGTGCCATTCGCGGGAAGTGCGGCTGGCGAAAGACGACCGCGAACGAGATTTGCTGTGGAAGGGGCGCAAAAATGCATTCGGCGCACTGGGAAGAGTAGCGCCGAGCAACTACGTCCTGGACGGGGTGATTCCGCGATCGAAATTGCCGCTGGCCCTGGAGCGAATCAAGGAAATCGGAAAGAAATATGGCTTCAACATCGGCAATATTTTTCATGCTGGCGATGGAAATTTGCATCCAATCGTTCTGTACGACCCCAGAGACGCGGAGCAATTTGAAAATGCAATCAACGCTGCCAGGGAAATCATTCGCGCATGCGTGGAGATGGGCGGCGCGCTTACCGGAGAGCACGGGGTTGGCATGGAGAAGAACGAGCTGATGGGGCTATTGTTCAGCAATGCGGATTTTGCGCTGATGCGCCGGGTGCATGACGCGTTCAATCCGAATTCTTCGCTGAATCCAGGAAAGATTTTTCCGCTGAGCAAAGGCTGCGGCGAGATTCGCATCAGGAAAAAGCAAGCGGTGGGCGCAACGCTATGACGGCGACGGCCGATGTGGCGGGACGCTTAGCCGAAGCCATCGGACCGAAGCGCGTTGTATCTGCAGCGGAAGAGCTGGAGGGCTACGCGGTCGATGGCCTGCTGCCCAGCGCGATCGTGCGGCCGGCTTCGCCGGAAGAAGCCGCGGAGGTAGTGCGCTTTGCTTTGGCGGAGAAACTCGCTGTCCTGCCGCTTAGCTCGCGGAGCAAATCCGAATTAGGTGTACCGCCGGAGCGCTACGACATCGCGGTCGATATGACTGGCTTGCACGGCATCGCGCATTTCGACGCAGGTGATTTGACGCTGAGCGTCGACGCGGGAATGCCCTTGCGCGAATTGGAAATGCATTTGAAGCAGCGGGGGCAATTCTTACCCCTGGCGGTTCCTTGCTTCGAAAGCGCGACGGTCGGTGGAACAATCGCCTCCGGAATTGATTCGGCGCTACGTCTGCAATACGGTTCCGCTCGCGATTTCCTGATTGGCGCGGAATTCGTGGATGGAACCGGGCAGCTTTGTAAGAGCGGCGGGCGCGTAGTGAAAAACGTCACAGGATACGACCTGCATAAATTGCTGATCGGGTCTCAAGGAACGCTGGGTATCATCACACGATTGAACTTCAGGACATTTCCGTTGGCGCCGGCATTTGGGGGCCATCTTGCCGGTTTTGAGAAGCCACAAGCTGCGCTGGGATACAGAAGCGCCATCGAAAAAGCCGGGTTACCCCTGGCGAACCTGGAAGTGTTGAATCCAAGAGCTGCCGTGATGATTCGGGCGATCCTGCAAAGGTCCGGAGAGGCCTCGCCACCGGAACTGGAACGCGAGCAGTGGTTCGTCTATGCCTCGTTCGAAGGAAGTGCGGAAGTGGTACGGAGGATCTCAGGAGAGCTGGAGAGAATCACGCGAGGTTTGGAGGCGGGGCTCAGCCGGCCGATGGAAAATCCGGAAGAAGAAGCCCTCGGCGGGATGCTGCGCGAATCTTTCGAATGGCTGCGCTGGGCCTCCGCGGCAAATGTGATTTGCCGGCTGGCGCTGCCGAAGTTAAACACGCAATTTGTGGACGCATTGTCTCAAATGGCGGAAGAAGCGGAGTTGAATGCTGCACTTCTGGTGCGGAGCACCGGCATTGTTTATTTCACCGCGCTTGCGCAGGACGCCGACGAGACGGCCATCGCAGCCTTGGCGAAAATCGCGGCAGGAGTAAGAGCCATTGCATATGCGGAGAAAGGTCACGCCACGTTGTTGCATGCACCGCTGGCAATCAAACAGATGTTGGTGGCCGAACCTGGCGCGATCGAGATTGATCTCGCCATGCAGCAACGCGTGAAGCAGGCGTTCGATCCATCCGGCATCTTTGCACCCGGCCGCGTGGTGGGAGGAATTTAGGCTTGGCGGTCGCGAAAACTATTCCCGGAACAATTCCAGTCTACGAGGATTACACGCGATGCGTGCACTGCGGGCTTTGCTTGAACCATTGCCCGACGTACCGCTTGTGGCAGTTGGAAGCCGATTCCCCACGCGGGCGTATCCGCCAGATGATTCTGGTGAATGAAGGACAATCGCCCCTTTCGAGCGGATTCGTGGATCACATCGATAAATGCCTGGATTGCCGCTCGTGCGAAACTGCATGCCCTTCAGGCGTCGAATATGGAAAATTGGTGGAGCATGCGCGGGCGCGAATCGAACTGGAATACCAGAGACCGTGGTTCGCGCGTACAGCGCGCCACTTTGTTTTCGAAAGGTTGCTGCCATTTCCGAAACGCATTGCGACAGTGGCGAAGCTGCTGCGTTTCTATCAACACTCGGGCCTGCAGTCGATCGCACGCGGTACCGGTTTGTTGAAGGTGTTAGGCATGGCGCAACGGGAACGGTTGCTGCCGCGAATTGATGACCGATTCTTTTTTGGCGAATTGGGCAAAACTTTCCCTACACGAGGACCGCGACGGACGCGCGTTGCATTTTTTGCGGGATGCATTGCGAACGTCACCCTCAGCAAACTCAATGAAGCGACTATCCGCGTGCTCACGGCAAATGGTTGCGAAGTTGTGGTGCCCGACGGGCAATTTTGCTGCGGGGCGCTCGCAGCTCACGCGGGCATGCGGGAAGCGGCAAGAGAACTGGCGCGAAAGAATCTCCAAGCATTCGCCATTCAGGAATTTGACGCGATTGTCACAAATGCGGCGGGCTGCGGTTCAACATTGAAAGAGTGCGACCAGCTATTTTCCCCAGAGGAGCGGGAACATGCGTTGGCAGCAGCATTTCAATCCAAGGTCAAGGATGTCACCGAATTCCTCGCGCAATTGGGACTGTCGGCGCGGTTGAAGCGCCTGCCCCAGCGCGTGACCTACCAGGATTCCTGCCATCTGCTTCACGGCCAGAAAGTGAGAGAAGCACCGCGCCAGTTGTTACAGGCTATTCCAGGTCTGGAATTTGTGGAATTGCCCTTTTCGGATATTTGTTGCGGATCGGCAGGCGTCTACAACGTCACACAAACCGAAGCATCGCTGGAACTGCTGGACGAAAAGATGGAGTATGTGAGGAAGACGGGCGCCAGCGTGATCGTAACCGCGAACCCCGGATGTTTGCTGCAACTGCGAGCAGGGGCCGAAATACACAAGACCGGTCAAGAAGTGCTGCACGTAGTTGAACTTCTCGATCGCGCGATCGAGAATTCCTAGTCCAACTGACCTCCCGGCAACTCCCCTCAGCGCTCGCCGATAAGATAGCGGCAACCGCGCGGTCCCATTTTTGCCGAGTGAACCGCATTTGCCGGAACATCACAGCGATCACCGGCATGATATGTTTTTGATTCTCCGTCCATCGTGAGCGTCAATTCACCGCTGAGAATGAAGTGAGCGGTTTCGACAACGTGCGTATGGCCGCCATAACGCGCGTGAGGTCCATCTTCCCAGACATACGTGTGCGAAAAACCCTCGCCGCGAAGTTGCGCGATCAGTTCATTCTCGGTCATCACCGGGATTCTAGCGCAGTCCGGTCTCTTCGGGAATCTCATCGTCCAGACACGACAACGCCCTCCCTGCAGAAATGGGGGTTGCTGCAGAAAGGGCGCGCCGTCTTCAGGAGAGAAGATCGTCGTAACTAAAAACTAGTCGCCTGGAGGCGGAGGTGTCGTATCCGCACTCGCGGGCGGTGGGCCTCCTGTACCACGCCGGGCGTGAGGCCGCATTGTAGCCTGTTTTACCGTATAGTCCGACGGCACTGTGAAAAGCGAAGCCGCCGGCTCGGTGCGCTGAATATTAGTCAGGGTATAAGTGACTTGCCCAAGCCGGGGATCGTTGCGCACGATTTTCACCGCCAGTTGCAACTCGGGCGAATACCACTGCTCATTCACCACGGTGATGGCATTGGAGTTGCCAATCTGCCCGGCAGGAATGATGCGCGTATACCGAGTACCCTGTGCGCTGATGCCGTTGATCGTCTGCGTCCCCAAGTCTTCTTTCTTCAGCGTGCCGTCGGCAATTTCCTGCTGGAAATGAGCTTCAAATCTGCTCTGCAAGTTTCCGGAGTTGTTGGCCTTGGCTGGCGGCACCGGCAGTTGCTCGGCAACTTTTGTGTCTGCGTGCAGCACGTAAGCGGCAGAGGCTATCGGGTCGTGAATGGTCACCATGGAACGCGGTGAAGCAGCTAATGGCCCGACGCCGGTAAAAGTAGTTTCGCGGCGCGTACGCCCTTGGCTATCGCGATAAACATTCGACTGAACCTTACGGTCAATGACATTGCCATCCGCGAGAGTCTGCTTAGATTCTGTAACGGCCACCGCGCTATACGGAGCGCCCGTCACAACTTTGCCCGCGTGCATTTCGCCGAATCCCAGAATCTCCATGCGCGGCCCGACGGGACCACCCGGAAATTCATCCGGCGGCGGAGGCGGCGCCGCGGCTGGTTCCTGCGCATGCAACGCGAACGCGCTCAACAGGAGCGCCGCACTCGCCAAAAGACGATTTCGTTTATTTCTCATTGCCGTTTTCCCCATTTCCGCTCTGCCGGCCCGCTGCGTAAATCAATTGCTGGTCTCCGCGGAAGGCTGCGGCAAGCGCACGGCCTGCGGCAGCCCGTCATCGCCAACCAGTAAATCCACCTGAATCCAATCGCCGGCATGTTCTTCGTTCACCGTCAAACCAAGCGCCCCCAATGCAGCGCACTGCATCTGGACGCGCACTACCGTTGCGTCTTCCGGCGCCGGGGGCATGCTGCCCGGCAGAAGAGTGAAGTCACCAGAGCCGTTCGACGCCACGATCACATCATTCAGTTCCGATCCTGCAGGTGCGCTGACTTCTGACGATGGTCCCGTATTTTCCTTGGCAGCGGGCGTATGTACCAGCGCAGGTTGAGTTTTGTTCGCAAAGCTCGGCCCACGGTGTATGTACCAATTCGCCCAGGTCACGGCGAAGAAGAGCGCGACAGCGGCCGCCACGCTCCAGCCCAGAACCAGTGCAGCTCGCTGCGTCTTGACGGTTTTGTGTTTGGTGCGAAATTCCTGGCGCAAGCGCATTTCCACGCGCGCGGGAGCTTCCAGTTCCGCTGTCTCCGCGCCAAGCACTCGCAGATCTTCGCGCAAAGATAACCAGTTTTCGTGCAGCGCCGCGCAATGGGGACATTCGCGCAAATGCTCGCGAGCGGCCTTTTGTACTACGCTGTCTATTCCGTCTGAACCGAGATCGAGCCCCGCGGTCGCAAATTCTTCACAATTCATTCGTATCTCTCCGGCAAAATTCATCCGCGGCCTGCGTTAGCGCGTTTCGGCACTTCGCGCAATATTTCCAGCTTCGCAAGCAGCAACGCGCGGCCACGATGCAGGCGGGAACGAATCGTTCCTACCGGACAATCCAGCGTGCGCGCGGCCTCGTCGTAACTCATTTCTTCCAGTTCGCAAAGAACCACAGCTTCCCGAAACTCCGGAGGCAATTCCAGAACTGCCGAGCGAACTTGTTCCCGGCGTTCGCGAAGTTCCGCCCACCGCGCAGGCGTCATCTGTTCTTGGAGCTGCGGATGCACATCACGACCAGACCCGCCCGCTTCATCGAGCGAAAAGTCCCTGGGCGCTCGTTCCAGATGCTTCATGATGCGGTTGCGCGCCACGCCGTAGAGAAACGCGCCAAGCGTTCCCCGGGTGACGTCATACTTCTTTGGCTCTCGTACCAGCATCATAAAAACATCCTGCACAATCTCTTCCGCTGCCCAGGTGCTGCCGGTCATACGCACCGCAAAGCGAAAGAGCGGCGCCTGGTGGCGGCGGTAGAGCTCGGCGAAGGCACGTTCGTCCCCCTTGGCCGAGCGCTTCAGCAGCGCGTCATCCCTGTCCTGTGAATCGATCTGCATCGCTCCTGGTATGACGCCCGCTTTCTAGGGTATTTCCCTGGACCGCGCGAAAAAGTTCCCGGGTATAGGCGGTCTTGGACCCCCGGAGGCCTGTACATGGAACACGGAAGACTTGGTAAGAGTTTCAAGAATCTCGCTGCTAGCCCCAGGGGTCAATGCCGTTTACCCGGCCGAAACATGCTCGCGGCGATCCGGGTAACCAGACGGCGCGGGACGATGCGCTGGGACTGCGCCCCAAGATAGTTCCCCAGGCCGGAAATCACGTAGCTCTTACCCGCCGCCAGCGCTTCCAGGCCGGTTCGGGCGACTTTCTCAGCAGTTTCCTGCGCGTGTTTGGCACTAAATTGCTCTTGTCCGGCCACAGCGTGAAACTCGGATTCGGTAGATCCTGGACACAGGGCGCACACTCGGATGCCGTGTGGTTTCATCTCCTCGGCGAGGCCCTCGGCGAACAAAAGATCGAAGGCCTTGGTTGCCGCGTAGGTGCTGATATAAGGAACGGCCTGGAAGGATGCGGTCGAAGCGAGGATGAGCACGTCCCCATGGCCACTGGCGATCATGTCGGGTAGAAAGAGACGGGTTAGGTGGACAACGGCGGCGCAGTTGACCTGCACCATGTCCAGAAGTCGTTGTGTCTCCACTTGCGGCAACTCGCCATATTGGCCGAAGCCGGCATTGTTGATCAGCAGATCAATCGCCAGCCCCTTTTCCTTTGTGAAGGCGTAGATCTTTTCCGGCGCATCCGTCTGCGTCAGGTCCGCAACAAAAATTTCAACCTGGATGTTGTGCGACGTTTTCAGTTTGACGGCGAGCGCTTCAAGCCGGTCGCGCCGCCGCGCCGTCAGAACGAGATGCGTGCCGCCCGCGGCCAATTGCGTCGCGAGCTCCAGACCAATGCCGGCGCTGGCTCCGGTCACCAGAGCCCACTTCCCCTGCCATTCGGTTTGCATGGAGAGATTTTCTCAGGCCGAATCGGTTTTGCCAAACTTCAGGACCGTGTCTTTTAGCCGGTTGCCTTCGTGCTTCATCCGGTCCATCAACCGCTTGGCCCACACAAACTCCGCCGCCAACAAGGTCAGGCCAAGAAAAATCACCGGCCATCCCGGGCCCGGTGTGAACACCATCACTGCCCCGAGAAGCAAGAGCGTGAAGCCGCCCAAAATTTTGAAGAAGCGTCGAACCTGATCGATCGAACGAAAGAACATAAACCCTCGAGGGCGGAGGGGAACAGGAGTCACTATTGTGACCGGAGAAACCGCGTCAGGCAACAGCCATCACAGACCCGTGTGAATAAGCGCGAACCCGCACGGCAGCGGCCACGGAACGTGAGCCACATTGGCATCTGCATCGCGTTCATTCGATTCTCAGCGCGCTCATTGGTGAAATCGATGCGGCACGGTTTGCTGGAATCATTGCCGCGACAAACGAACACATGACCAGCGCGCAGGTCGCGACAGTCAGTGCCGGCGGGTCCCACCAGGACACCCCGTACAACTGGGCAGACAACAATTTTCCCGCGCCAATCGCCAGAGGTATCCCGAGGATTAATCCAACTACCACACGAATGAAGGCGCCACCCAGGACGAGGCGCACCACACTGGCGCGATCCGCACCAAGGGCCATGCGAATGCCGATCTCGTTCGTTTTTTGCGCCACAGAGTATGCCGTGACGCCGTAAAGTCCCACCGCAGCCAGCAATAACGCCACAATTCCGAACAGTGCCGCCAGACTCGCAACGGCGCGCTCCTGATCGAAGGAAAGTTCCACCTGCTGTTGCATAGTGCGGATGCTATTGAAGGTAAGGTTAGGATCCATCTCCGCGAGCTTCTGCGTGAGCAAGTGCTCCAGTGCGCCGGGGCGCAGATTGGTTTTCAGCATGATGCCGCCGATGAAATGCGAGCGTAGTTCAATCTTCTTCATCAACTCTTGGGGATAATCGACCGTTTGCGTCAACGGTACGAAGAACATGGGACGCGCCGGCTTATCCAAAGCAAAGCCGGCAAACTTTGCATCGCGGGCAACGCCCACGATACGGAAGTTCGATGCGTTCTCCGGATAGTCCAATCCAAAGTGCTGCTCGACCGGATCTTCGCCTGCCTTGAAGAAACGCTTCACGAAAGTTTCGTTAACGATGGCCACGGGCGCGGTGGTTTCATTGTCGGCGGCGGTGAAAGCTCGCCCGCGCACGATCGATATGTCGAAATTCTGAAGATAATTGGCACTCACGCGGTCCCAGGACGCGCCGCTTTCTTCATTCAGCTTAGCCGGCGGATGTCCCGCGACGAAGATGAGTTCACCCCAGTTATCCGTGAGCGGGTTATACATCGCCAGGCCAGAGCCCTGCACTCCCGGAATTCGATTAAGTTCATCTTCCAGTCGGCGATACATGGCGATTAACTGCGGCTGAGTGTAACTGGCCGATGGGCTGTTCATGTCCACAATGACGCGGCCTTGCACCGCATAGCCAAAATCCTGGTGTTGCAGCTTGTTCAAGCTACGGCCGAGCATCGTCGCGCCGGCTACCAGCACAACCGAGAGCGTGGCTTGCACGACCAGCAATGCTTTGCGGGCGAACGACGATCGGTCGCTGTTTCCACGCCCCGATCCGTGCAGCGCTTCGGCTGGATCGGTGCGTGTGGCAAGCCAAGCGGGAGCCGCCCCGAAGATAATTCCCGTCACCAGCGCCAGCAAAAATGCAAATCCAAGCATCGCGAACGAAGGTGCCGAGCTGATCGGCAGAAAATGGGCGCTGTGGAAGGCCAGTGCCAACAGCAATCGCGCCGCTGCCATTGCCACGAGCAGCCCGACCACCGCTCCCCCGATCGCAAGCAGCACACTCTCCAGCAAAGCCTGCCACACGATTTGCATCGGCGTGGCTCCCACGGCCATGCGCACTGCTGTTTGGGCTCGCCGCGTCACCCCGCGGGCCAGCAGCAAGTTCGCAACGTTAGAGCACGCGATGAGCAGCACCAGACCGCATACCGCCAACAGGATTCGCAGACTTTGGCCATACTCTTCCTTCATCACGGCCACTCCCGCGCCAGCCGGCACCACGTTTAGCACTTGCTTCGGGAGCAATTGGACTACCTGCGGCATCCAGTTCGCAGGATAGCCGGAATCGTATTGCATCCATTGGCGCAAAACTCCTGTAAGGCGTGGCGACATTCCCGCCGTCGACGCCCCAGGCCGCAAGCGCCCGATCATCCGCAGCCATGCGGAGATGGGCTGGTGCAGTAGGCTGCCCTCAGCGACGATCATGGGTTCCTGTTGCACGGGAACCCAAATATCAGGGGGATCGCTTTCCAATGTTTCTCCAAAAAAACCCGCGGGCGCGATCCCGATCACCGTGAATGGATGGCCTTCGACGACCAGTGTGGACCCGACGATGGAGGGATCGGCGCCATAAGTGATCTGCCAGGCACGGTGGCTTAGCACCAGCGCTGGTGGAGCGCCCGGCCGATCGTCGTCCGGAGTTAGCACGCGTCCGTAGAACGCTCCGACGCCCAAAGTGGAGAAATAATGGCCGTCAACGAACTCCGAACGCAGTGGACGTGCGGCGCTTTCCTTGCCCTGGCGCCTTACGCTCATTCGGCCACGCCCGGCCTGAAATGCGGTGACTTCCTCAAACTCTGGCGTTTCTTGCTTGAGACGTTCGAATAGCGGCAGGGAAAACATGCCCCACGTATCCTGGGGACCACCTTCGACGCAACAGTTGTCGCCGTCCCCAACACGGTAGAGCCGGCCCGGATCAGACACCGGCAAAGACTTCAACATCACCGCGTGGATCAAGGAGAAGATGGCGGTAGTTCCCCCGATGCCTAGAGCTAGCGTGAGAATGGCTGTCGCGGTAAATACCGGAGCAAGGCGGAACTGCCGCAGCGCGTAACGAAGGTTGCCGGCGAAGTCTTTCATGCACACCCCCAATGCCATATGGTACGCATTTCTGGCCAGGGTAGTTCCCCACGATTTGAAAAGAATTGCCGGTCCGACGAAGTGTTGGCTACCCACCCCATCGACTCTAGTCTCTTCTGAGTGGCCGGTTCGTTTACAACCCGAGGCGTCGCATGCAGTCGCGGATCATTTCTTCCTCCCAGACAGCGCGTTGCGGGTTTTTCGGATGAGTCCTATTGCTGGGGATTCTCCCGGTCAGATGGAGGAAGACGGCAGCCGAATGTTTGTAAGCGGGCACGGGTTCGCGAAACGCCACATTCCCCAAATGTTGAAGCGAATCCGCGAGAGCAAAATACCGGGGGTCGGCTGTCTCCCAAAGCCGGTCCCGCTCCGCGAATTTTTCGGGCGCGAAGGTCGCAAGGCCCAGCAGATAGTCAGACCCGTATTCGATCATGTTGATTCCCAGATCGTTGCCGGTATAAATCCGGAAGTCTGGCCTGTGGATATCACGGAGCTCCAGACGCTCGAGTTCGACCAGGCGATCGAGGGAAGAATGTTTGATGCCCAGGATTTCCGGAATCTCCAGCAATCGTTGAAATGTTTCGGAGTCAAAAATCTCTCCGTTCGGAGCGAACATTTGCCCCAGTTCGAACGTGATGACACCGGGATAGCCGTCGCACGTTTCCCGGTAAATCTCAGCTTTTTCCTTAGCCGATTTCCCATGAAGGCGGCTGGTCTGAAACAGGATAGGCGTGCCGCCGAATCCAACGATCGCGTCCATCTGTTTACGATAAAGCCCAACAATGTCGCCTGTATGTCCCTCGATATAAGCGCCCGCAACGAAGGGCACATCGTTTCCAAGGGCTTCCTTGGTCCACTCCAGGACGCTCATTTTCTCTGCTTCCGACAGAAAATTAACGTAGCCCGTGTCCATGTTCACGGCGTTTTCTAATCCCACCTGTTGCGTCGCGCGAAGATGCTTCTGAAATGTCTCTACGGCAACGCGACCGTCGGTCTCAAATGGGAGCAGTGCGGCCGCGATCCCCTTCACTTTGCGAGGTTTCCTGGGCCGATCGAACGGAGATGCTGCGTTCATGATTGCCCCGCCTTCGCTGACTTCAGTTTTTTGGCAAGTTCCGATTGTTTGTAGTACTCGTCCAAGGGATAGCAACCGGAAGGCAAGCCTTTGCGCGGTGCGGTTGTGCAGTCACTGAAAGTTCGGCACACCAACCGGTGCTGAATCGCGCGCCCTTCCGACGCATCGTGCAAAAGCTGGGGATAAGACAAAATCATCCTGCCCAGTCCGATGAAGTCCACCCACCCTTCGCGCAGAGCCGCTTGTGCAACGTGCGGAAGAAAATCCTGAAGATAACTGTACGCCGTTCCCACAATAATCAACTGCGGAAATCGGGATTTAAGCTCTCGCGCCATCTCCATCTGTCGAGCGACGCCGGCGAGAGGATCCTCGGGCGGTTGGTAGCCGTCAGAGGGTGGATAAAAAGCCGGGCGCTGGATGTGAGGATTGTAGTAGGGACTGCCGGCAGTAAGGTTGACCAGCCGGATATCCAGCTCCTCGAGCAGAGCTAAGAATTGCTTCGTCTCGGACAAATCCATTTCGGTGGGAGTCAGCGGGTTCACGCCAAAACCCCAACGATACGGGATCAAATGCGCATGCGGCTCGGGGATTCCGACGCCCATTTTTCCGGGCGAAGACGTCGCGGGATCAGGCTGGAAAGGTACCGTATCAAAGGCGGAGAGACGCACGGCAATCTGAAGCTCTGCTGCGGTCGAGCGAATGACTTCCACAACCTCGCGTAAGAAGCGTGTGCGATTTTCGAAAGATCCCCCATATTTTCCGGGCCGAGTATGCGCGCTGAGAAATTCGTGGCCAAGATAGCCATGGCAGTGCTTGACATCGACGAAATCAAACCCTAAATCGCGGGCAGCTCGCGCCGCTCGATGAAAGTCCTCCACGATGCTTGCGATCTGTTCGTCCGTAAGTAAAGGTGAATCCGAAGAAAGGCCAAGCTTGGCGTCGAGGATAGGATGGTGATAAAGAATCTTCGGCTCCGGCCGATCATGGGCGTTGGGACGGCAATAGCGGCCTGAATGGGTGAGCTGCAATCCAACAAGCGGCCGTTCGTCCCTCCCGGTAACCTCTCGATAAGACTCGAGCAAAGCCGACCGCAACTTCGCCAAACCCGCATGCGTGTGCGGCGCGATCACCAGTTGATTCGGATTCGCCCTGCCTTCGTGGGAAACGGCGACTGCTTCGCCTCCCCAAATAAGGCTGGCGCCGCTGCTCCCGAATCGCCGCCAACGGCGCAAAGTGTATTCGCTGGGATTGCCGTCCGGCAGCCCGTCCCAACCTTCCATTGGTTGTACCGCGATGCGATTGTCGAACTTGAATCCGTCGCGCTCTAGCGGCAAGCGCAGAGGAGATTCCGGTCCGGCAACCAATTCAGGATCGCAAGGAATGTTCAGGCCGAGGGCGTGCAAATGTTCCTGCAGCCGTTGCACGTCTTTCACCGCACCGAGTCGTAGGATCATGTCGTCTTCGCCAAACGGGTTGGCGATGGCACCGCATAAATGGCAGCCGCTCCAAGTATTCCGGCGGTCGCGATGATCTTCCATGCCAGGTCATAACTATGCCGCGCATCGAAGATTCTACCGACCAACCACGGAGCTGCCCACTGACCTATAGAGTAGCCCATGATAATGAGCGCCAGGAGCTTCCCCAAGGCCGCGGTGCCGAAACATTCCGCGGTCACAAGCGGAATCAGCATATAGTCGGCACCCATTGAAAACCCAAAAATGACCGCGAAAGTCCACAAGACGGCGGATGTTGGCGCATTCGCAAGAAGAAATACAGACGCTCCAATCAGAAAATAGAAAAACGCCATGAGGTGTGTTTTTCGAAATCGATCGGCCAGGTAACCTACAATCACGCGTCCTCCCAGGCTTGATGCAAGCAATATTGTGGAAAACCGCGCGGCGACCGTGGCCGAATATCCCGCGTCCTTCAGAAAAAGAATGAAGTGCTGAATTACGGCGCCGATCGCGCCAATCACCAAAGTCGATCCAGCAAGTATGAGCCAAAAGCTTACGGATCGCGCCGCTCGAGCCACTCCGACGGAAGATGACCCCTGAAGTGAGGAATCTTTGTGCACCAATTCCATTTCAGCGATTGGTCCGGAATCCATGCCAAGTTCCTCCGGAGCGGAACGCGTCACCCACACTGCCACTGGAAAAAGCACAAGAAGAATCACCGCGCCCAGCAATTGAAGGGCATGGCGCCAACCCAATGTGTGCGCGAGATAGTTGATCAGCAACGGCGCAGCCACTCCTCCCAGCCCAAGGCCAAGGTACGCATATCCCATTGCCCGGCCGCGACGCCTGGAAAACCATCGCGAGACCAGCACCTGGTTCGGGATCGGCCCGGCGAGCACATAGCCCAACACTTCCACGACGCACAAAATTTCGAACTGCCAAAAACGCGTCATCCAACCCATCAGCAACAGGGGAAAGCCGACAAGTCCAACTCCGACAAGAATCACGGATCGCGCGCCGATCCGGTCGATCAGAGTTCCCGCCAAAATACCAAATGGAAGCCCGGCGAACAGGAATCCGAGAAAAAATCCCTGGGTGACCTGGGCCCGGGTGAAGCCGAGCGATTCCACGAAATAGGGATAAAAAACCGGGAAACCATAGAAGATGATTCCCACAACGAAGAAAAGATTCAAAAAGGCGCCCAGAACAATCCACCAGCCGTAATACACGCGAGTTGAGGAATCGTCTGACGCGCTAACGGTCATTTATCTCCTATGTTCGTGCCCGGCCGGAATACGGATGCGAAGCTTAACTTGAATGGCAAGCGGATTTCATCCAAATTCGGGGCCAACGATCGCACATTGAGATTCGCGATTGCCGGGATGCGCATTCGGTCCGCGAAACATCCGCGTCAAGTGCCGGGCTGGAGCGAAGCCGTAAGAGCGTAACAGTTCCGTTGCCATCACATTGGCGGTCAAGCAGTCCACAATAAGAGACTCGCGCGAAGAGTTGTCCAAGAATTCCTGAAGCGTTTGTTCGGCTGCTGCTCGACTCTTGGCCACCCAGGGCCCAAGATGATCGGCAAATAATCCGCTCCGGCCGAATGAATAGCCCTGTGGCGCGCCGCCGCTCCAAACGCTCATGGCAAGATAAGGCGACATGTCCCGCAGGGAATTCAGCAACGGACCGCGATCCGCGCCGAAAGTTTCCTGATCGAATCGAAGAACAGGCTCTAGTTGGGTCTCGGTCAACGTTAGCTTGCGGGAATTGCTCCGATTCGCGATTGCGTGAGGTGGTCTCTTCAAAATCCATCGCTCAATCTCATATTCGGTTACGAATCCTAACTTGCGGTAGAGCGGCTGTCCCAGAGGAGTGGCGTCCAGCTTCATCGTGGGAATTTTTCGCCCGTCGAGATATTCGATGGTCCTGTGCAAGAGCTGAGTCCCAAAGCCTTGCTTCCGATATTCGGGATCGACCAAAACCATTCCGATCCATGCAAACCGGTTCTCATAAGAAATCGTTGTCGCGGTGCCGCGAACCTCTCCTTGTTCTTCAGCGACAAAGCACCCGTCCGGGCTGGCTTCAAGGAAGCGGTGCCAGTCGTCAGCGGTCTGATTCCACCCCGCAAGCTCATTCAGGCGAAGACCAGCGGGAACGTCAGCTTTCGTCATCACACGAAGGTACATGCCCATAATTTCCTGAAGAATTGTAAACTCCAGGGAGCATATCCGAACCTTCGGGACTGTCGCCAATCAATTCGAATGGCATCGCGCGGCAGCGACGCAACTAGAAAATAGAAAAAGTAAAATAGAAGATCGAAAATCATTATGGCAAATGATCCGAATTCGATTCGGGATGTAGAGCAGCTAGAAGAGCTTCTCAGCACGCCCCCTCCAGGGGCAATTCAGGCCGTGGGCTCGCTTGAAGGCGACATTGTGGTGCTTGGCGTGGGCGGAAAGATGGGACCGACCCTTGCGCGAATGGCAAAAAGAGCTTCCGAGAAGGCGGGAGTGAAGCGGCGTGTCATTGGAGTGGCTCGATTTTCGAATTCGCGGTTGGAGCGGCAATTGCGCGCGTGGGACGTGGACACCGTGCGCTGCGATTTGCTGCACGAGAAATCGCGCGCCGAACTACCTGATGCGCCCAACGTGATTTTCATGGCTGGTATGAAATTCGGCACCACCGGTCAGGAACCGCTGACGTGGGCTATCAACAGCTTCCTGCCCGGGCTCGTTGCCAATTGCTACCGGCACAGCCGCATCGTTGTTTTTTCCACGGGAAATGTTTACGGCCTTTCTCCCGTTTCCAAAGGCGGTTCTCGCGAGCAAGACGATTTAAATCCCTCCGGCGAATACGCGATGAGTTGCGTCGGGCGAGAGCGGATGTTCGAGCACTTCAGTCGAGCACACGGCACAAAGATAACGATTCTTCGCCTGAATTACGCGGCCGAACTTCGCTACGGTGTGCTGCTCGATATCGCCCTAAACGTGCATGCCGGACGGGCCGTGCCAATTTCGATGGGATACTTGAACGCGATTTGGCAAGCGGACGCCGCGGCCATGAGCCTGCAGTCACTTGCGCAGGCAACCTCGCCGCCGAACGTGATCAATATAACCGGGCCGGAACTACTGAGCGTGCGGTCGGTTGCCGAAGAATTTGGCAAAAAGCTGAACAAACCCGTAACGTTTAAGGAAACGGAATCGAGCGACGCACTCCTGAGTAATGCCGAGAAATCGCATCAGCTCTTCGGACCGCCTCGCGTGAGTGCGCAACAAATGATCGACTGGATCGCGGAGTGGGTGGGCAAGGGCGGTGACACCCTCGCGAAGCCCACGCACTTTGAAGAACGCGCGGGGCGTTTTTGAGGAGCGAAATCACCGGCAATACCGGAGAGGCAAATGGCTGCAAAGATGGACGCGAGAATTCGGCAGGTTCTCAAGACCGGCACGGTGATTGCCGCTCACCCGCTCGCTCTTAACGCAGGGCGCCGGCTGGATGAACGCAGGCAGCGCGCTCTGACTCGCTATTATGTGGCTGCCGGAGCAGGCGGCTTGGCCATCGGCGTACACACCACTCAATTTGCGATTCGCGATCCCCGCGTCGGCCTGTTTGAGCCGGTCTTGAGATTGGCCACGGAGGAAATGGATCGGGCCGACAACGACCGACCAGAACCAATCGTTCGCATCGGAGGCATTTGCGGGGAAATCCGCCAGGCGTTGCAGGAAGCAAGCCTGCTGGCAGATTTGAAATACAGTGCCGGCCTTCTCAGCCTAGCTGCCGTGAAGCATCTCGATGAGCAGGCGCTCCTTGCTCATTGCCGGGAAGTCGCAAATGTTTTGCCGATCATCGGGTTTTACTTGCAACCTGCCGTAGGCGGCCGGGTGCTATCGTACAAATTTTGGCGTCAGTTTGCGGAAATTGAAAACGTCATTGCGATCAAGATCGCCCCGTTCAATCGATATCAAACGCTGGATGTGGTGCGCGCCGTGGCAGAATCCGGCCATGATATCGCGCTTTATACGGGCAATGATGACAACATCCTCGTCGACCTGGTCACTCCTTTCGTTTTCAAAGTCGACGGACATTCCCGCGACAGGCGAATCGTGGGTGGCTTGCTGGGCCACTGGGCTGTTTGGACCAAAACCGCAACGGCACTTCTGAAAGAGTGCCATGCCGTAGCAGCCGGCTCGAGAGAGATTCCGAAGGAGGTTTTGCAGCGCAATGGCGAGGTAACCGATTGCAATGCGGCATTTTTCGACGCCGCAAACCATTTTGCCGGATGTATAGCGGGCCTTCACGAAGTGTTGCGCAGACAAGGCCTGCTGGAAGGAATCTGGTGCCTGAATCCAGACGAAACCCTCAGCCCAGGTCAACTCGAGGAAATTGACCGCGTCTATCGCAACTATCCCCACCTCAACGACGATTACTTTGTCCGCGCAAACCTGGACACCTGGCTGAAATAAAAAGGTGGTGACTTCTATGCCGCCGGGATATCAAGATAATTCATCGGAATCTTTACATGACAACGACAGGGACTGTTTCGCGTCAGGAACCAGGCGCGCGGAGCAGCTGAATTTTGTTCAAACGTTGGCATGCCCAGCCAATAACTTCAGCGAGGAATCATGAATCAGATTGATCTAAAGGGACGTAAAGCCGTGGTCACGGGAGGAGCGCAAGGCATTGGCTTCTCCATTGCTTCCCGTTTAATGGCTTCGGGTGCGACAGTCTCGCTCTGGGACCGGGATGAAGTTCTCTTGAAAAAAGCGCAAACCGATCTCGGCAATAAAAGCGAAGTGTCTATCGAGGTTGTGGACGTAGCTTCCGCCGAGGGCGTGAAAAAGGCCACGAGGTCCACTTTGGAAAAACACGGCAGGATCGATATCCTTGTCGCGAACGCTGGTATCGCAGGTCCAAACCTCAAGTCTTGGGAGTATCCGCTGGAAGCATGGAAACAGGTGATCGACATAAATTTGACGGGTGTTTTTCTCTGCTGTAGCGCCATCGTTCCGCATTTATTAGAGCAGGGCTATGGCCGCATTGTGAATGTGGCCTCCATTGCAGGCAAAGAAGGGAATGCAAACGCGTCGGCCTATAGCGCATCAAAGGCCGGAGTGATCGCGTTCACGAAATCATTGGGGAAAGAAACTGCGAACAAGAACATCGCGGTCAACTGCATCACTCCCGCAGCCGCGCGCACGCGCATATTCGAGCAATTGACTCAGGAGCACATTGACTTCATGCTGTCCCGCATTCCGCGCGGACGCTTTCTGGAAGTGGATGAAGTGAGCTCGATGGTCGCATGGCTGGTATCCGAAGAAAATTCTTTTACGACCGGCGCTGTTTTCGATCTCAGTGGTGGACGAGCAACCTATTGAAGAAAAGGAAAAGAGCATGAAGCTACTTCGCTACGGACCAAAGGGTGCAGAACGTCCAGCACTATTAGACAGGAAAGGAAATGTCCGCGACCTGTCCGAAGTGATTCCCGATCTCGCCGGCCTCTCACTCTCTCCTGATGCCTTGGCCAAGTTGCGCGGCCTTAATCCAGAGACTCTTCCTGAAGTCAGTGATTCTCATCGAATCGGTCCATGCGTTGGCTCCGTGGGCAAGTTCGTTTGCATCGGTCTCAACTACTCGGATCATGCGGCTGAGTCGGGAATGGCGGTACCAAAAGAGCCGGTGGTTTTCATGAAGGCAACTTCGGCCATCATCGGACCCAATGACGACGTGATGATCCCAAAAAATGCTCTCAAGACAGACTGGGAAGTGGAACTCGGCGTCGTGCTCGGCAAGGAAGCAAAGTACGTCGAAGAGTCAGATGCGCTCTCGTATGTTGCCGGATATTGTGTAGTCAACGATCTGTCCGAACGTGCCTTTCAACTCGAAGGTACCGGCCAATGGGTGAAAGGAAAGAGCGCAGACACCTTCGGACCGATCGGACCCTGGCTGGTGACTCCGGATGAAATTCCTGACCCGCAGAATCTGCGCCTCTGGCTTGAGGTCGATGGCCATAAATATCAGGACGGAACAACCCGAACGATGGTATTTGGTGTGGCGTACCTTGTGAGCTATCTGAGTCGATTCATGAGCCTCCAGCCGGGTGACATTATCTCGACGGGAACGCCTCCCGGTGTAGGTCTCGGCCAGAAACCGCCCGTGTATCTCCGCCCCGGCAACAGAATCAGGCTCGGTATTGAAGGACTTGGAGAACAGGCTCAGACCGTCGTTCCCTATAATTTAGTCTGGAACGGAAAGTAGCGACGAATCGGAAGCGGACATCGGGCACGCGCCTATCTAGTCCAGATATGGGTTTCGGAAGTAAGGAATGGTACGCAAGATTGGAAGGGAAGCTCGGAAGCCGGAGATATTTTTGCTGCCCAAAAACCTCCCTGTGTTTCCGCGTGTAACTCACTCGTTCCAGGACATCGAGATTCACCAATCTACGCTGCCCAGAAACGCACGATTTATAGGCACTCGCTTTGCCAGCCAGAATCGCTACATTACCTAGTAAGTTGTCTGATCTCGTGCTGAATTGTGGGCGAGCACTCCAGACAGCTTGCGAACAGCTGGTTCAAAGCTTCTGGTAATTGGAGTTTGTTGTGGTTACTACCAGGCTTTTGGCTTTTGCGTTGATCACGGTTTGTTGGGCGTAGTTGGGGCCGTTGGGTAGGGTGGCCATTATTACGTGGAGAGTGACGGCGTCTTTGGCTTCGTCGAGGTAGGTGTTGACGTCTACGGAAATGATTTTCTTGGCGGCGGTGTCGAACTTGATGGTCATGCGATCGCCGGGCTGGGCGTAATTGGTGAAGACGAGATTCATCGCGCCGGGTGTTGGATTCAGCGCGAAGTTGCCGGCTGCATAGGCGTCTTGCATGCGTTGCGCGTCGGGCGGGACGTAGAGAGAGAGAAGGCCTTTCACCTGGCCCATGTAGCCCTTAATTTCGGCTTTCTTCTTTTCGATGATTCGTTGCTTCAGGCGGCCGCCGCTGGGCTCCTGCGGGGGAGGACCGATGGGAGTTTTTTGGATCTGGCCATCGGGCCCGTACTGGCAGAGGCTGTTCTGGGGTTCTTTGGCGTCTCCTTTTAAGGTGAGCTGAATGGTTTCGGTCCACTGATATTGGTGGAGTTGCTGTTTATTTTCGGCGGCGACGGCTTTTACTGCCGCGAGTTTTTCCTGCAGTTGGGGATTCTGCGCAACGGCTGGAAGACAGAGAGCGAAAGCCGCAGTGCCAATGAAAATTCTTTTCGTGATGCTGTGAGCCCTGTTCATTTATTTCTCCTTGGTACGAGTCGAAAGTTTTCGAAACTGCGTGACGCGAGTTGTTGGTTTTTACGGAGCTGGGACGACGCGATAATACACGCCGTTGGCGCCGTAGGCCGCGCTGAACCAGGTGTTGCCGCAGAGGTAGTAGGCCTGACCGTTCACGTTGGGTGTGATACAGCCCGCAGGAAGAACGGCGGTCATCTGGCCCACGGTGTAGTAACCGGCGACAGCGGCTGCGTTGGCATTTGCAGCGGCCACGTTGGCGTTAGCGGTGGTCGCGCCTGCATTGTAGCCCTGGGCATAAGCATTGTTCGCGGCAGCGGCATTATTCGAATTAGCCACCGCAGTAGCTACCGTCGCGCCAACCACAGCTCCTGCCACAGCGGCGCCGGCTGCACCCCAACCACTGGAGCAGTTATAGCAAGAAGATCCGTAGACAGCCACGGTCGTGGGTGGATGATAGCCGTAGTAGGCAGTTGGTGCGGCGTAGTGGTCGCTCGCATACACGGTCTGGCCGGAAGAACTGGTACCGACGGTTCCTACGCCCGCATAGTGAGTGGCGCTGCCACCGTAGCCATTGGTTGCGGTAGTCGTGCCTGTACCTTCCGCGTGATAGGCCGAGCCGCCGTAGCCGTTGGAAGCTGTGGTGCCCTCCCCCGCGGTGTGAGTCGCAGTGCCACCGTAGCCATTGCTGGCAGTGGTCTTGCCTGAACCCTCAGCGTGATAGGCCGAGCCGCCATAGGCATTGGAAGCCGAAGTCCCCTGCCCCGCGGTATGGGTGGCATTGCCGCCATACGCGTTGGTGCGCGTGGTGGTGTTTCCAGAGTGGGTGGTCGATCCGCCGCCCCAGGCATTCGCGTGCCCGTAGGCTGAGGCCGAACTGCAGGTAAACAACGTGAACAGTAAAGCCGAGAGCCCGATCATAATTTTTTTCATAATGTGTTCTCCTCACTCACTATTGCTGCGGTTGTGCCGGATTGGTTTTTTCTGATGGCGTTTTTGTTGTTGGCTTGGCGCCGGGGCCTGTTTCCGGATGAGGATGGGCGAAGGGCATATGCTTTGCGGAAGAGGCGGCAGATGATGTAAAGAAATCATCGGAAACGGAAGGGTCAAGCTTCCAGTCAGAGAGTATCAGGTTGTGGCGCAGATGATCAGGGTCATCGAGATAAATCGCGTGGATTACGCGGGGCAATTTGTCTTCCGTGCCGACCCACATCTCCGCAAAGATTCCGTTACCAGCAAAAGCCACGATGTCCGTGGTAGTGCCTCCGACGATTTTCGATTGGCCGACGTAGTAGGCATGTTTCAAACCGGGAGCCATGTCGCCATACGGATCGGCGACGATTATGTCGGTAAATGGAAAGTAGATTCCCGCGGAATGGAAAACCGCTTCCAGGGTCTTATCGATTGTGGCGGGGGCGTCAGCAACGGCGACAAGATTCTCGACCGGCGCGTAGGCCATAACGATTTTGCCGTCGTAGTAAAACTCTGAGGTAGGGCCATCACCCTCCAGAAGGACGCGAAGCTTATTGGGCCGCTGCAAAACCGTTTCGAATTTATTACCGTAAACGAGAGGTGCGCCTTGACGGCTGAGACTCTCGAATGTCTCCACCGCAGTGAAGGACAACGTGTGGGCGGCGGCCAGCTTGCTGCTGGTGGCCTTGAGGATTTCAATGGCCTTGGGCTCGAGCTCGAGAGGAGGAGGCGCAGGCGCGGTCTTGTGCGTTACGGCTTTCGACTTGGCGGGCGGCGCTGCGGTCTGTGCGTGAGCGGTGACAGCGCCGAGGGAGAGCGCTGCCAAAGACAGCAACAGCGCCGCTCCAGATAATTTGCTTCGAACGTTCATACTTTCCTCGATTCCATCAGACGAATAGTTTGGCTTGTGATTTTCAGGGGATCATTCCGCAATCGAACATTTTATTAGCGATGGGGGGAGCGATTTTGTTTATGAATGCGGCGCGCATTTGAGGATCGCTCTTTAGAAATGCAATGGCTCGCTGTTCTTCCGCGGTAGGCGGGGCTTTCTCGGATTTTTTGACCCAGAGTTGTTCGCAGGTGGATTGGGTGTATTTCATGATGACCTTGTCGGCGACTTTATCCATCATCGGATACTGCTGGGCTGGGGCGGCTTTGGCGGTGACGTTCGTGATGCGGAGTAGTGTAAGGCCAAGGAACGAGAGAGAGAACAACGCGAACATGACTATTAGTGGCAAGAAACGTTTCATCATAACTTCCTCCTAAGATTTTGATTCGTATCGCGAGTCAACAAAACTTTGGTGTGCCGCGTTTAGTCCCGGCGGATCATGCGGACCTCTCGAGGACTTTTTTGGTTCGCGCATCAATCGGGGTGCGGGCTTTCTTGCTGGCGACTTCGCCCTGCCACCGGGCGCGATTGATGCTGCCGACGGGAATGCTGTCGGGAGTGCAGTGGCCGGTGACATCGAAATAGACAGCATCGGCGGCATCTTTCGTGAGTTGGGAATTGGCGAGCAGTGTGAGGCGCGCGACGGGATGGAAGGGCGCTTCGGATTCTTTCCAATTGATGCTGGCGTTTTCGGTCCAGAAATTTGCGTCGTGGGACTTGCCCCAGTAGGTCATGTTGGCGGGGTCGAGGAACTGGATTCCGAACTCGAAGCCGCTCATTTTGCCGTCTTCGCGGAGATGGCGGGCGAGTTCGTCTTGCAAGGCGTTGGGGTTGTCCGTTTGTAAAGGACGCGCTGGATTATCCGTGAAGGGAGTCGCTGAATATTTGAC
Source organism: Candidatus Acidiferrales bacterium (assembly GCA_963709705.1). Lineage (GTDB taxonomy): Bacteria > Acidobacteriota > Terriglobia > Acidiferrales > UBA7541 > Acidiferrum. The sequence goes on along the minus strand of CAVPXU010000005.1, from coordinate 195,451 downwards.
GACGTCGGTGGAACCGTGACGGAAGGGCGTGTTGCTGCCGTAGCGAAGCTTCTGATAGGGGCCGATTTTCTGGTGGGCTTGGATTTGGACGAGGGTGAGAATTCTCAGCACGCGCAATTTGTCTTTGAAGGAGAGAGACAAAAGGCCAGCGGCGGGATTCGAAGCGGTGAGAAGATTCATGATGGCGAGGAAGCCGGGCGCATCGTTAATGGGGAGAGTGGTGGTGTTTTGCAGCGAGAAATCCTGGCGTGGGATGTTTGCGTCGGGAACGACGGCGCCATCGCGGGTGAGGTCGACGGAGAAAGACAAGGACCGGACATCGGCTTTGAAATCGGAATTGACCTTTGGATCGGCATTGGCGAAGCGGACGATTGCCGGATAGACGCCGGGCTTGGCGAAAATTCCTTTAGCGAGGCGCTCGCCCAGTTTGCGATCGCGTCCGGCGGTGACGTCGAAGACTTCAAAGTGGGCGCGGGCGGAGGTGCCTTTTGCGTGAGTGCCACGGGCGAGGGGACGCTTTTGTTGCGAGGCGGAATTCTTTTGCAGCAATAGAACTTTTTCGACGATCTGGTCGATGATGACTTTTTCCGAGAGGAGACTGCGGTCCGCGTCGGTGGCGGTTACGCCGAACCATTTGGTTAGGAAGAGCATGAGGAGGCTCCTGAGCGACGGAGAATCACGGCCGGGCTCCCAAGTTGGCGATAAATTTGAGCGCGGTGACGCTGGGAAGAAAACAGTAGGCGGCGGCTCTTGTTTTTACAAAGGTGGAGAGGCCGGTGACTTTGATGGGAGGAGCGCCATTGGGCTGCGGGATTACGAAAATGCTTTCGGCGGGATCCTGAGTGGCGATCATGGGATCTTTGGATTTGGGATTGAGACGGACGGCGCCGGCGAATTCGCTGTCGTTGACCCAGTGGCCGAGGACGAATTCGTATTGGTTCTCGATGTTGGAGTTGATGAAGTAACCGAGGAGGCCGCGTTCGACGCCGTCGTAGGGCTTCGTTGGGTCGTAGGTGGGACCGTAAGGCAGGCCGCGACGAATGAGGCGGTGCGTGTTGTTGCTGCCTCCGGGAACACCCTGACCGGTGACTGGCTGGCCACGTGGATTGATGCGGCGCATGTGCGCACCCACGGGACAGCGCAGGCCTTTGGGATCGCCGGAGCCGTCGGCGTTTACATATTCGAAATTGTTCATTTGATCGGGAGTGAGGTTGGCGGGTTTATCCGTGTCCGGGGACAGCGCGAGGGGAACACCGTTGCGCCATCGTCCACACATCTTTGCGGCGAGGAGTTCGGGATCGATTTTGTCTTTGTTGGATTGAAGGAAATTTTCGAAAGCGACTACATCGGTCTCGATCATTTTGAAGACAGCGAAGCTGCCGTTGAGGCCTAGTTCTTTAGGTTCCGGGACGATGTAATTTTCGGCTTCTTCCTGCAAGACGAAGAGCCAGGAGTCGCAGGGCTGCTGGTGATCGGGATGATATTTTTCCGGGCCGCCGCGAATGATGGTCATGCTGACGCCGTCCGTGTAGCCGAAGTGCACTCTGGCGGTTGGGACGGGCTGGCCGTTCTGGATTTCGATGAGGGCGGCGCCGTCCTGACGCCAGATTTCCTGGAATGCGCCATTTTCGGCGAACAGAGCGACGAGGTGCGCGGTGTAGGAGTTCATCGCATCCGGACTGATGGCGTGAAGAGTGAGCATCACGTGGTCGTTGGATTTTTGGAAGGCATCGATCCAGTGTTCGGGGGCGGACGGCCCGGTGTCGCCTACTAATTTTGCGCGCCCGGCTGCGCCTTGTGTGAAGGCGTCGAAGGATTTGAAGGAAATGTTGGGCACGCGTTGTTTTATTTCCAGCGCGAGCATTCCGGGCCAGGTGATGCCGACGTTGAGGCAATAGTCGGGCTTGCGACGAGGAGCTTCGGCTGAATTGTCGCCGGGGCCGGGCTCGAAGCCTACGTGCCAATTTTCCGCGGTGGTGATTTGAGGCGCGTCGGATTCGTCGCCGCTTACGAGTCTGCCGAGGAGTTTGCGTGCTTGTGCGGGGTCGTTCACGGTGAGCAAGAAATGGCGTACCAGAGGCATGCGATAGCCGCGGAGGATGAAGCCCTGAATGTCAGGAAGGTTGAGCGTGGACTTTTGCACTATTGGCGGGGGAGCGTCCTGCTGCGCGGTGTCATGGCCCGGTCGCGGGAAGAACCGGTCGAGGAAGCCTCTGCCTTGTTTCGGCGGCGCGGTTGATGTCTTGTTGTCCTGACTCACTGCGTGACTCCTGATTGATGCGCGTTCTTGAAAATCCAACTGCGAGCGAGGATTTTTTTATGCACCCGTGGCTGCTTGCGATTTGCTGTCGGCGATGAGGGCGTGAATGTCTTGAACGCTGAGGCCTGGATACGCCTGATAGAAGCCAATGGGAGTGCGATTGGCGCCAGCCGCGAAATCGATGAACTCCTGAAGATATTTGCGGCAAGGCGAAGGCGGCGCGCCTTTCGTGAACTTGAAGAGGAGATCGAAGATGGGACCGATATTTTTAGTGAAATCGGCGATGTATTTATCGAAGGAGCCGTCGTATACGGTGAAGAAACCTATTTGATTGTCTTCGAGCTTGACGAACTGGGCGAAGTGAGGCGTGCCGACCTTGTCGAGATCTTTGGTGGTGCCGCTGCCACGTGCGCGAAGGATGAGCTCGACTTCGATGTAGGCGAGTCTTGATTTCATGGGAAGTATGACGAGGAAGGGATGGAGTTCGCCGGCACCATTGATGTCCGCGGCTGCGGCGAGGGCTTTGATTTCTTTGGCGGTGACGTCGGGATAGGCGGTGTAGAGATTGACCGCGCTGAGAAGATGCGCGGCGGCCCATTCGACGAAGGCTTCGGAATTGGAAGCGACGGGAGAAGGCGGCGCGTCGGTGACGTGCTGGAAGATGGCGTCGAAGACTGGTCCGGTGACTCTGGCGAGATCGGCCATAAGCTGAGCGAACTCGCCGTCGAAATCGCCGAGGAAGAGGAGAGTTTTGTCGCTGAGGACGGTGAAGCGCGAGTAGTGGATGGTGCCGATGGCGTCTTCGGCTTTGAACATTGCGGGCATGAGCGGAGGAAGCTGCTCGGATAAAGCTTTGGCGTCCGCGGGGGACTTGAGCGGGAAAGCGAGTGTGAAATGATTCTGGCTCATTGGGTCATCTCCTTTGGTGAAAGCGCTTAATCTCTGGCCCTGGCGAGAATTTCCGCCGCCTTTTGTTTATCCTCGGCCGACATCTGCTCTGGGCCGAGCTTGTAGTTCAGCTTGTCGATGGTGCCGGTGAAGGGGAATGGAATGTCGTAGGTAAAATCGACTGGCGTTCGGGTATCGAGTCCGACGTCGAAGGTCTCGTCGATGGACATGAGTAACGGGATCGTGTGCTCGATGGTTTTGCGCGCGACTTCGTGGCCATCCACCGAGAGCACGCCGGTGCCGCCTTTGGCGGGGCCGGGTCCGTCGTATTTGAAGTCGAAGACAATGGTGTGCTTCCCAGCACTAAGACCGGAGAGTCCTGTCCATCGGAAACGCTCCAAGTCCAGGAAGTTGTAAACGAATACGGGTCTGCCTCTGCCGATACCAAACAACTCGGTGGCAAATACGGCAAAGAGTCCAAGCGCGGCGATTAGCAAGAAGGCGTAGCCGAAACGTTTTCTCCACCTGCCGTTCTTGCCGAGCCAGATGAGGAGGAGTCCTACAATCAGCAACGCCATTCCGATTTTTTTGAAGAGCTCGGATTTGAGCCACCAATTGAAGCTGTGACTCAGAAGGAGCGCATAGCCGCCGAAGCGGCCACCTATTGTTGCAATGACGCCCTCCGCACCGCCGTCGGGGACGGTGATGTTGGCAGTGATGGTGTAGTCGCGATCGAGAATGCTGGGAGCATTGCCTACAGGAATGCCGACGTTTACGCCCGTGTAGGTGAACTCGGTTCGCCCGGCGACGGCGCTGGGTTTGGGAGCGAGAAGGCGGACAAAGCCGGAATTATCCAACGGGAGCACTTGGTATTTGGCGGCCTCGCTGAGGAATAATGCTTGAAGCTCTTTCAATTTGGCGGGATTGCTGGCTGCGAGGTTGTTGAATTCGGAGTAGTCTTCGGCGATGTTGTAGAGTTCCCAGTGGTAGTCGTTGAGGGCGGGCATGGTGCCGGTGCCCAGCTCCCAGGATGGGGACGGCGGAGTGGTGGCGGCAATCCAGCCGTCGTGATAGATGGCGCGGTTGCCGACCATTTCGAAATACTGCGTGTCGCGCTTTGACGGTGCGTTGGCATTTGCCTGATCGAAGGTGTAGAGCATGCTGATGCCTTCGATTGGTTTCTGCTTGATGCCGTTGACGGTGTCCGGGGCCTGGATGCCGGTGGCTTCCAGGATGGTTGGAACAATGTCAATCATGTGGTGGAACTGAGTGCGAATCGCGCCAACATCCTTTATATGGCCGGGCCAGGAAATAGCGAGGCCCTGGCGGGTACCGCCGAAGTGCGAGGCGACCTGCTTGGTCCACTTGAAAGGGGTATCGAATGCCCAGGACCAGGCGACGGACATGTGCGGATAAGTTTTGTCAGATCCCCAATCTGAATAGTGCAACATGTCCATGGCCTTGACGGCTTTGACGGCGGGGTCATTGAGGATGCCATTGTAGGCGGTCATCTGGTTGAAGGTGCCGTACAAACTGCCTTCGGCGCTGGTGCCGTTATCGCCGACGATGTAGATGATCAGGGTGTTGTCGAGCTTGCCCATGTCTTCGACATTCTGGATGACGCGGCCAATCTCGTAGTCGGTGTAGGCGGTGTATCCCGCAAACACTTCTGCTTCGCGGGCATACATTTTCTTTTCCAATGCGGTGAGCGAGTCCCACCTTGGCAGCTTGGCTCCTCCGTAGTCGGCTTGTCCGTCCGGCCACGGTGTCAGCGTGGTGTTCGCGGGAATTACGCCGAGGCGCTTTTGGTTTTCAAAGATCTGATCGCGCAACTTTTCCCAGCCCATGTCGAACTTGCCCTTGAACTTGTCGGCCCACTCCGGCTTGGGTTGGTGCGGGGAGTGGCTTCCGCCGGGAACGTAATAAATGAAGAAGGGCTTGTCCGGGGCGGCCGCATTCAGCTCATTCATGTAACGGATGGCATCGTCGGCCATATCGGTGATTAGGTTGTAATCTTTCTTTCCAACCCACGGAAATATCTGTGTGTGATCACGGAAAAGATAGGGCGTCCACTGATCGGTTTCTCCGCCCATGAAGCCGTAGAAATACTGAAAGCCCATGCCTGAGGGCCATTGTTCAAAAGGACCGGCGGCGCTGCTGTATTGGAAGCTTGGGGTGTTGTGATTCTTGCCGAACCAAGAGGTGGCGTAGCCGTTCTCTTTGAGGATTTCACCGATGGTGGCGCTCTGCGGACCGATGATGGAATCGTAGCCGGGGTAGCCGGTGGACAACTCGCCGATGACACCGAAGCCGACGGAGTGGTGATTTCGGCCGGTGATGAGCGCGGCGCGCGTCGGCGAGCAAAGAGCGGTGGAGTGGAATTGCGTGTAACGCAAGCCTGCCTTGGCGATGCGGTCGAGCGCGGGGGTGGGGATGACGCCACCGAACGTGCCAGAGACGCCGTACCCCTGATCGTCGGTCATGATGAGGAGAATATTGGGTGCGCCTTTGGGAGGCACGACGCGAGGAGGCCACCAGGGCGTGGAGTCCTTGGCTTCATCCTTGATCACGCCACCAAATTTGGGCGGAGGTGGTGGGATTTGCTTGCCATCAATGGTGGTTGTGGCGCTTGGCGAGCCGGGCGTGCCCGTAACTTGCTGGGCGGCGGCCGGTGGAGATGAAGTGAGTCCCAGGACTGCGAGAAGCGCCGCCGCACCAAGGGTATTCTTTTCAAACCAATTCATCGTTTTCATTCCTCTTTTTCTCACCTGACCGAAGGACCTGTGCGGGCTGATTCCCGCGGGTGTGGCATGAGGGACCGCAATTTGTTGGGCGATAGTGATGGAGATGGAGGGGGGATGGAATCGTCAAAAGTAACAATACGCGGGGAGGGCAAGAACGACGATGCGTTACTGACCGTGCGGCAGAATCTTGGTCAAGATAATTCATGGCCTCACGAAGATGAGCGGGGAAACGTGAATGAGGCCGCCGTACGGGGAGTACATTTGCAGAGTGGGAAAGATCGCGCCAGAAACGGAGAGTGCGGAAGCCAACAGGCTTGCCGCCACGGTGAGATTGCGAGGCGCAAACAACACGTTCCAAGGGAACGCCTGCGAGCAATAATTCAGTAGTAAGCATTTCACGAAAGCGGCGCGCATGCCTCCCGTGATATGGCCGTCCTGCTCCCATTCGACGTAGAAATATCCCTACTGATGGGTTTCGACTTTGCCGCGGACACGAATCTTGACGCGGAGTTTTCCGTTTGGCTTGACGACGGCGGACTAGAGATTCCAGCTTTTGCTGGCTTTGGCTTCATTGAAGATATTTCTCGCAGCTATAATTGTTGCCGCGTTTGGACCTGTTTCCAAGCCCCTGTTTGCGCCGGATAGTAGGGGAAAACTGCGCTAAAAAAGGCAGCGATAGACACTAAAGCTTGTAAAAACAAGAAAATCAGGAAGTGGCGGAGAGGGTGGGATTCGGACTCTCGTAGGAATCCGTTGAAATCGACAAAACAGCCGTTGGCACGCTACGAAAATAAAGGGGTTATTTGATTACGCGAAAACACGCGGAAACAAGCGGGGAGTTTTGATGCCGAAATCAGCGGTCGAATGTAGCAAGCGTAGCAAAACTGCGAAACCGTGCAGCGAAAAATGGCGTAGAGGGTGGGATTAAACCCAAGTGAGGAAGCGTGAGGAATGGTTTATAAGCGTTTGTATCTGTTGCGAAATCTAAAGCTCGCAGAGGCACGAAAATGATTCAGCGGGACTCGTTGCAGGAAAAGGGCTTTTGGGAGTCTGAATCCCTCGAAATAAATAGACATTTACTGAAGAAGACGAGAAGACGCGCTACTTAAGCACAAACAAAAAGACCGGGTGGCCAACCCGGCTTCTTGTCTTCTCTCTCGGAGTCTTCTGTTACGCAGGGACTTTATTGCACTGTGAGAGTCAGGCTCTGAGTTCGTGTGACCCCGCTTGAGGTCCCAGTAATGGTCAGATTGTATGTTCCTGCTGGTGTACCAGCAATCTGAGTATGGACGGTGTTAGTCCCACTGCAACCACCTACCAACGCCAAGGCGATCAGGGCGCCAAGCGCCGGGACATAGGCAAAGCGTTTCCGGAGACCATTTGTTGAATTTCTGAAACCCATTAAAATCAAGAACGTCACAAGGAACAAGAGCAAGTATAAGGGCGCCGCTTTTGGCCCATGCCAGCGGTCCGGTCTGAACTGCGGTATCACAATCGACGACGCCGTGGTAGACACACTCACAGCGAACGGCACAGCCGCACCATTAGGCGTCGCCGAAGACGGGGAAACGGTGCAGGTTGCCTCGGCTGGGGCCCCACTGCATGTTAGATTTGCGGTTCCATTGAAACCGCTCAGTGGGTTCACCTGGAGATTATAGGTCGCGGGTTTTCCAGCAGTCACGGTGGCCGTACTCGATCCCCCGTTTGCGACGACGATTGAGAAATCTGTTCCCGATCCTGTTAGGGGCACTGTTTGAGGGCTATTGGAGGCGCTGTCCGTGATGATTAAGGAAGCACTTTGGGCACCTGCCGCGGAGGGCGTTAATGTCACGCTGATCGTGCAGCTGGCGTTAGCAGCAACGCTTGCTCCGCAATTATTCGTCTGACTGAAGTCACTCTCATTCGTGCCGCTGAGCTCGATACTCGAAATCGTCAGTGCAGCGCTACCAGCGTTGCTGACGACTATAGGTTGAGAGCCGCTCGTGGTTCCGATCAGCAAGGACCCAAAACCTAGAGTCGAAGGTGTCACGTTGGCGGCAGGACCTTGAGTCGAGCCAATCCCGAATTTGGCCACAAAAACTATTCCGGAACAGCCGTTACAGGTTGTCTGGAAGGCACCAGGCGTAGTCGGAAAATCGGTCGAACCCGTCGTTCCTGTGACGTAAGCGTTGCCTGAGCTGTCCACCGCGATGCCCGGGTTCTGTTCATAGTTGCTGCCACCCAAATAGGTAGAGTAAACCAAAGCCGATCCCTCGGGGTTGAACTCGGTCACGAAGGCGTCACCATATTGGGCACAGCCGCTGCCACCGTTGCATACTGTTTGAAAGGCACCGGGCGTGGTCGGAAAGTCGGTTGAACTGGTGAATCCAGTGACGTAAGCGTTGCCTGAACTGTCGACGGCGATGCCGCCGGCACCGTCACTGGTGCTGCCACCCAGATAGGTGGAGTAAACCAAAGCCGATCCCTCGGGGTTGAACTCGGTCACGAAGGCGTCACCATATTGGGCACAGCCGCTGCCACCGTTGCATACTGTTTGAAAGGCACCGGGCGTGGTCGGAAAGTCGGTTGAACTGGTGAATCCAGTGACGTAAGCGTTGCCTGAACTGTCGACGGCGATGCCGCCGGCACCGTCACTGGTGCTGCCACCCAGATAGGTGGAGTAAACCAAAGCCGATCCCGTGAGATTGTACTTAGTTACGAAGGCGTGCGAGGTGGGGCAGCCGTTGCAGGCTGTCTGGAAGGCGCCAGGCGTAGTCGGGAAGTTGCTTGAGCCGGTGGATCCCGTGACGTAAGCATTGCCTGAGCTGTCGACGGCGATGCCATAGCCATAGTCCTGTCCGCTGCCGCCCCCGCTGCCACCCAGATAGGTGGAGTAAACCAAAGCCGATCCCGTTGGGTTGAGCTTTGTCACGAAGGCGTTAAGGTCGCCGCCGTACTGAGGCTGCACGGCATTCTTCGTGGGAAAGTCGGTTGATTGGGTGAAACCTGTGATGTAAGCGTTGCCTGAGCTATCGACGGCGATACCTTGTGCTACATCATAGCTGTTGCCACCCAGATAGGTGGAGTAAACCAAAGCTGATCCGGTGGGGTTGAGTTTGGTCACGAAGCCGTCAACATATTGGGCGCAGCCGCTGCCACCGTTGCAGACTGTCTGGAAGGCGCCAGGCGTAGTCGGGAAGTTGCTTGAGGCGGTTTCGCCGGTGACATAAGCATTGCCTGAGCTATCGACGGCGATGCCGGAGCCAGAGTCGCCCGGGTTTCCACTGCCGCCCCCGCTACCGCCCAGATAGGTGGAGTAAACCAAAGCCGATCCCGTGGGGTTGAGCTTGGTCACGAAGGCAGACCCTGTGGAACAGTCGCTGCAGACCGTCTGGAACGCACCGGAAGTGGTCGGGAAGTCGGTTGAGCCGGTTTCTCCCGTGACGTAAGCGTTGCCTGAGCTGTCCACAGCGATCGCGTAGCTATCGTCACCCCCGGTACCACCGAGATAGGTTGAGTAAATTACCGGATCTATGTACAGTGTCCTGCTTGCGTCATATTCCGCGACCTCGAATCCCACGCGATTCCCGTCTGTGATGGCGTAATGTGCCGCAACCAACTGTTTGGTCCCATTCTTCTTCTGATACACAACCGGCCTGAGCCAGCGAATTTCATCCTCACCCGTTTCCATCTTTAGGACTAAGTCTCCGTGCTTGTCCAGGTGGATCCGCTTTGTCCCGCGAAGGTCAAATTGTATACGACGTAGGTCTGCGCCCGGCGCGACTACAAAGTCGTATTCCAATTTGTCCTGATTCCCGTAATAGATTAGGTCCACACCGGGATAGACACCTACGTACTTCACCTTGGCGTAATTGGTTAGATTCGTCTGCCACTTCTTCGGATCGCTGCCAATGAAGAAATTGCTCTTGCTAGACAGTTCATCCACTCCGCTTACCGTGGCATGCGGGTCTGAACCCACGAGCTTCATACCCAAGTTTAGGTTCCTCGTTTGTTGTTCTGATTTGCTGCCCGACGAGTGCCTATCCATAACTGGCGGCTGGTGAACTTGGTTCCCTCGGCTTGTCCCCGGCCGTTTCTCATTTGCCTTGCCTTCGGACACCAGTCGCCGCAATTACGCTCCCCACCCACAGTTTCACCAGCGGAGGATGCTCCGGATTCAATCGAAAATCTCGGTACCGCACATACGAAACTCCAGATGCAATGTGATAAGCCTCATCGAGCGTGAAGCTGTCGAATCGGGTGGCGATTGCTGAACGAAGGATCCCAAGTCCGACCAGCAGCAACACTAGCGGGTTTCATTCCGAATCGTTGCGGCAATTTGCTGACAAGCCGGACGAACGGCGCTTCACTCAGGAGCTGGTATATCAGAGAAACGATCCGGATTCGGTGCAGAGACGGGCGCGTGTGGCGATGTTTGCCCCCCTCCGTGCCAACATCTCTGAGACAGGTTTAGTACTCTTAATTAATGAAGAGTAGGGCGAGAAAGAAGCAAGCAGAGATGAATGGGAATTCTCTTGGTGTTGTTCTTTCCTCTGGGGGTTTGGCTGCCGCGGAACGAAGCGAAGGCTCGCCTCCTGGCGAGCCGCAGCGGAGTGACGCGGCAGCCAAAGCAGGCGCCGATTCGGGGGCAGCTTCGCGGCCGGACCCTGAGGTGGTAGCCAAAGCCAAGCGTCGTACCTACACAGCTGAATATAAGCAACGCATTCTCGAGGAAGCCGATGCCGCTGCAGCGACACGCGGTGCTCTCGGTGCTCTTCTTCGCCGGGAAGGCTTGTACTACTCGTTGCTCACCACCTGGCGGCGAGAACGATCCAGCGGTATTCGCGAAGCGTTGACCGCACGACGGCGCGGACCGAAATCAAAGCACAACCCGTTCGGAGAAGAAGTTCAGCAGCTACGCCGTCAGGTCGGCCGATTGACGGAAAAACTCCGCAAAGCGGAGATCATCATCGACGTTCAAAAAAAAGTCGCTGCGCTGTTGGGGAACCCGCTTCCCGACGTGGACCCGGACGAGAAATCCTGATGTCTGCGGTCACCGAACTGGCGATCGACGTGGGCACCAGCGCGGCTTGCCAAGTTCTGTGGATGCCGCGGGCGTCTTACTACGGACAGCGCCGTAAGGCTGCTGCTCCCGCCGTAGCATCCCCGCGGCCTTCGCCGGCACGAGCACTCCACCCGGCGGAACGGGAAGCGGTCCTGGCTCGTCTACACGAAGAACGTTTCCAGGATCGTTCTCCAGCCGCTGTTTATGCGACGTTGCTCGATGAAGGCGAATATCACTGCTCGATTCGCACCATGTATCGCTTGCTCGACGAGCAAGGCGAGGTTCGCGAGCGCCGCGATCAGTTGACGCATCCGCCCTACCAGAAGCCGGAACTGTTGGCCACGGCTCCGAATCAACTTTGGAGCTGGGATATAACCAAACTACTCGGCCCAGCGAAATGGAGTTACTTCTACTTGTATGTCCTGCTGGATGTATTCAGTCGTTACGTCACCGGCTGGATGGTCGCTTATCGCGAAAGCTCTGAGCTGGCCAAGCGGCTGATCGAGGAAAGTTGCAAGAAACAAGACATCCAGCCCGGTCAACTCACCCTGCATGCCGACCGCGGCACCTCGATGAGGTCCAAACCGGTAGCTTTTTTACTCGCCGACCTGGGTGTCACGAAGACGCACAGTCGACCGCACGTCTCGGACGACAATCCCTTTTCCGAGAGCCAATTCCGAACCCTAAAGTATCGGCCGGAGTTCCCGGACCGCTTTGGGTGCATCCAGGACAGTCGCGCTTTCTGTCAGAGTTTTTTTCGGTGGTATAACGAAGAGCATCGTCACTCTGGCATCGGCTTGTTGACGCCAGCGATGGTTCACTATGGCCAAGCGGAAAGCGTCTTACGGCAACGGCAAGATGTGCTCGATGTTGCTTACCAACGTCACCCGGAGCGCTTCGTGCGAAGCGCCCCGAAACCACCCCAAATCCCCGCCGAAGTCTGGATCAATAAGCCGGCCCAGCACCCATGAATAGCTCACTAAATTCCGTGAGCACCTGTCTCAAGGTGGTTGACACGCGCCGCCCTAAACGCACTGCAGCTATTGAGAATTGCATAATATAGTTACACAGGAAAGAGCTCGGCCTGTTGCCAGAAGGCCATAACTAGGGTTGGACGGCGACGCATGCGTTTGAGGGCGCGGACCGCTTGCAGGCTCAACTCGCTGAGGTTCTTGGGGCAGAGATTAGCGATCTCATGTTGCTTCAGATGGCCCCAGATGTATTCGGTCGGATTCAGTTCCGGGGCATAAGCAGGAAGAAATTCTAACCAGATGCGTCCTCGCTGTTGGCGCACGAAATCCCAGACGGCACGGCTGCGATGCGCGGGCAAGCCGTCCCAAACGATCAACAGCTTGCCGGGAATATGCCGCCGCAGGTGCGTGAGAAACGCGATGATCTGCTGGCTGCGAATGGCTCCGGGAAAGAGCCGGAAGTAAAAATTCCAAAAGGTGATTCCGGCGATCACCGATAGAGTCTTCCAAGTGAAGTGATATTGCAGCACCGGCGTCTGTCCTTTCGGCGCCCAGGTGCGTGTGCGGTGGGGACGCTCGCTCAGTCCACTTTCGTCGGCGAAGACGATGGTTCGCCTTTCTTTTTGGGCTTTTTTTTAATCTCCACCCAGCGCTTCGCTTTCCACTCCCGAATCTTGGCCTCGTCCCGCTCGAGGGCCCGTCCCACGGGACGCTGGCAACTCCAGCCCAGTTGCCGCAGGATGCGCCAAGCCTGCGAAGGATTGTAACGTACGCCACATTCCTGTTCGATCAGGTCGGCCACGCGCCAAGCCGACCACAAACTGGTTTCGTATCCCAGCGCTTCCGGCCCGCGCTGCAGTCCGCGTTCGATGCGCCGCAGGTCGGCTGTCTTCAGGCGCGGCTTGCGCCCGGCGCGCCCGGCCTTCTGCAGCGCCTTTCGTCCGCCCTCGGCCAGTTGCTGGGCCCAGCGACTCACGGATTGCCGATGCACGCCCACCTGCCGGGCCACTTCCGCCTGAGGAACGCCCTGCCGCAACAGCCCCGCGGCGAGCCAGCGCCGCCGTTCCAGTTTTTCGAAGTCTCGTCGAACACCTTTTGGATTTCCCATGCTTGGAAGATAGCATAAGAATTCGGTAATGTCACTATATTATTCAATGTTCAGTAATTGCGCTGGCATTCGCGCTGGAGCGGGTGTTCAACGCATGGGTAGCAATCGGTACGCTGTTATTTCTAGTGATCGATCCTACGGTGGCAGCACATTGGCCAGTAGTAATGACGGATCTACCAGTAGCCCTGCTATCGGCGACAGCCATCGTTTTGGCGACACGAGCATTCCGTGACTGGATTTGGAATGACCTGGCGGCCTGTTCGTTCTTTCTGGGGTTGGACCTAGCGGCGAAGCACTCGGCACCGGCGGTGTTGCTGATTGTGACTGTGATTGGAATGTGGTTGGCGCTCCAGCGTCCGCTGCAGGCAGGCAGCGATTCGCGAGTCGGAAGATTGATGAAGATTGTGTGCGTTCTGGCAGGTGCGCTGACGATTTTGTGGGGGTTCTACCTTTTTCGCTATGGCGAGACGCGAACCCGAGCGGAAGCGTTCAATCGTGCGCTGACAGACAAGATCAAAGATGTAGAGACTCCGTACTACCACGCAATATTGGTGAGTATGGACAAAACGCGCATCGTGCCCCGGGCATATCTCTGGGGATTTGCGGACACTGTGCACGCGGGAATGGAGGGCCGACCGTTTCCACAACTGATTTTTGGCCGGGTCTACCTCAGGAAGGGGCCCAAATATTTCTTTCCGGCGATGATTCTGTTGAAACTGCCGATTGGGTTAAGCGTGCTGTGGATGTTGGGGCTAATTCTTTTCTTCGGGCGACGCTTGCCTGTGGAGTGGAATTTTCCAGCGGGCGTGATATTTGCAGCGGCATGCTTGTTTCTGGTGGTTCTTGCTGCGGGGTCCACCTATGCGGGCATCCGTCATGCGCTTCCGGTTGTGGTGTTGCTATCGATTTTCGCAGGCCTATTCGCGGAGAGGGCGCTGAGGGCCGAGGCGAGAGGTTGGAAGGTCGTGACAGTTCTGGCGTATGCGCTGGCTTGTGTTTCGGCGCTACCGGTACTGCGGCCTTGGGAATACTTCAACGAGGTTATCGGCGGATCTAACAATGCATACAAGTATTTCAGTGACGAAGGAGTGGATCTCGGACAGCGCAGTAAGGAAATGGTGCAGTATTATCGGCGTTATCTAAAACCGTCAGGCGAGATGGTAGATGCAGTTTACTTCACTTCCGAGGAGGAGCTGAAAGGACGCGATGTCGAATACCTGGGGCGCGACATGAAAAGAGATATTGAACGAATTAGCCAGCCAGAGAGGTCGGGTACGATCTTCGTTAGTCCGACTTTGGTTTCTCCGTCGCCTTGGTGGGATTGCCCGGCCCTGCGAGAAGCGACACCGGCTGCGCGATTCGGGAATTTGTTTGTGCTGAATGGTAGTTTCCACGTCCCAGGGCTGGCCGCGAGCTCTATCTATTGGGAGGCAACCAAAAAATTGTATGCAGAGAAACCGGACGAGGCTGGAGCGGAAGCGCTGTTTCGTAAATCCGCGGAGTTGGACGCACGGACCTATTTTGTGTACATCGACCTCGGGAATCTTCTACTCAAGCGTGGTGCCCGCGATCAGGCTTTGCAGGCCTATACACAAGCGCTGACGTATGCGCCCAACGACCAGCTCATTCGGAAGCCCCTCAGTGAACAAATTGAGAAGCTGAATCATTCGACCTACGGAAAAATTCTCCCTCTGCGGAACCCAGCAATGGAATGAAACGTTCAGAATCAACCCGAATTTGTTCCGGTCTCTATATCAACTCCTGATCAGCTCCTGGTTAACGCGCAAATCGGAAACTTGGAGTACTGGGAGGAACCTTTCCGATTGATGTCATAACGAGGTCGGCCTCACGACGAGCCGAGTAGACTGTTCGGTGTTCAACCTACAGCGCTCGGAACGAAGGAGGCCGAATGCGAATTATAGGATGTGATTTGCACGCTCGCCAGCAGACTTTGGCGATGCTCGATACAGAGACCGGAGAAGTGGTGAATCGCACGCTGATGCACGAAGGCAACCAGGTGCGGGAGTTTTATTCCGAACTTCCGCGCCCGGTGCTGGTGGGCATCGAAGCCATTGGACCCATGCAGTGGTTTTTGGATCTGCTGGCGCAGTTGGGAATCGAATGCCGGGTGGGAGACGCCGCTAAGATTCGTGCGGCGGAACCCCGCAAGCAGAAACATGACCGGCGCGACGCCGAGTTGATTCTAAAACTGCTGGTAGAGAAGCGTTTCCCGGCCATTTGGATGCCCAGCAAGGAACTACTGGATCTGCGCGCGTTGTTGCTGCACCGTCATCAATGGGTGCGTCTACGCACGCAGGTACAGAATGCGCTGCAGGCCATCGCGCTCGCGAATGGATTGCGGCGCGGTCCTGGCTTGTGGAGTTATGACGGGCAAGCGACGATCGCGTTCTTGCCCTTGCCGCCGCACACCTCTTTGCGACGGAGCGCCTTGCAGGCGATGTATGGCCATATGGAAGAGGAAATCGAGAAGCTGACGGTGCAAGTTGCCGAACAAGTGGAGCATCGCTCGGGAGCCCAGTTGCTGATGACCCATCCAGGAGTGGGACCGGTCACGGCGCTGGCCACGGATGTGTTCTTGGGGGATGCGCAGCGGTTCGACGATGGTAAGTCGTTGGCCAGCTACGTGGGGCTGATTCCGGAGGAACGTTCCAGCGGGAGACGGCGGCGGCTCGGCAGAATCAGCAAACAAGGTAATCCGTTGTTGCGCTTTCTGTGGAATGAGGCGGGCGCTCACGCGGCACGCCGCGATCCGGAGTTGCGGCGTTTCTATCGGCGCAAACTGGTGCAAAAGGGGCTGGGAAAAGCACGCGTGGCCGTGGCCCGCAAGCTGGGAATCCGGCTGTGGATCATGCTGCGCGATCAGATCGATTACCAAGAGTTCTGTCGTCGTGGACAGAAGCAAAGCGGTGCCGCCTGTGCGGGGATGCCTGAAGTCGGGAATGGTGCGAATCGTCACCGTCCGGTTGAATAGGTTACCCGCCTCCCTTCGCAGGAAGGGAGTTCGCAGAAGTCATCATGGTCCGCAATGACCGAAGAGATGCTTGGTGGGCAGCACCGCAACGATGAAAGCGACACAGATCTGAGCGTCAGGGGTGAACACACGAATGCCAACGATCGATGCTCTTCAGCAGATATGCAACGGGTGTGCCCCGAGGAGGCCAACACCCCAGAAAAAAGCTCTTGCAACGGCCGACCTCGTTAGAGATTCCGGACTACACAGGCACTTAACTGCGAAAAGTTCACTCGTGAATGAGATTCACGGACACACAGGAGCCGGAAATCCTGGCAGTGGTTGACTCTTCGACTGCTCCTCAGTACCAACGAAAAACATGAACATCCGCATTTTGCCACCACGAGAACCAGGCGTCTCGCGCCAAATCATCCCGTTACCGTCTCGATAATCCACCGCCAAATCTCGCTCAGAACCGCTTGCCGAGTAGTAAACGTACCGCCGTTCGGCTGCGGACTCAGGCATCGGGGAAGAAGTCTCCAGCGCATTGGTACCGGTAAAGCGAAAAATAGTTATTCCACCTTCAATCGGAACAGGAGAAGCGCACTCCACATCGTGTTCCACGCGCATCCAGCCCACATATCCATCGGGAATAAAAAACTTGGAAATCGGGAGACCGGTGTTTTCTGTACGGCTCAAGCGGATGTCGAGATTTGCTTCCGAACCTTGTTCCATCCGCAGCGGCTGCGGGGCAAGATTCGGGCCAGGATAAACCCAAGTATCGTACCCGGGTGCCGAGACTTTCAGTTCTATGTCTTTTGAGGATGGAATTAAAATTCGAAAGTATGGTGCGGTCCCCGTGCTTATCCACTTGGTCCGGTCTTTCACCTGAACCAAGTCAAAACCTGCCGAAATGGGTTTGCCCGTCGCGGCGTCACGAATCGTTCCAGTGAGGGCTCCAGCTCTTGGCCCAAGGCTGACAACGACATCGGCGATTCTCGTTTGAGCAGAAATTTGAGCGGTTGGGAGCGGCTTGTCATTAAAGAATGACCAGGACATTCCTCCGTAGCCGTCGCCCTCTTTCATAGCCTCTACGTAGTAACTGCCAAATTCAAGGGGGTCGATTACGAAAAAACCGTTTTGGTCCGACTCGACGAAGCGAATCGCTTTCGCCATTGCGACCCCATTCAATTCTGCGTGGACTTTGGCCCCCGGAAGCGGATTCCCCACGTCGTTCAAGACCACACCTCGTATTACTCCTTCTCCAATTTCGGCATTTAGGCCAGAAGTGAAAAAGTGAGCGAGGAGGAAAAAAAAGGAGAGTGCTCGTAGACGTCGCATCGGTACCCCACGTTCAGTTAGCTGGAAGTAATTATCCTGCCAAGAGCCCTGCTCAGCAACAATCCAAGTCCAAGTGCTCGCTAAACGACATTATCGTCTATATGCCATGTAGACGATTTCGCGACTTCACGGGAGTTAGGCGGGAGGTTGGGTACAGAAGTTACAATTGAATCAAAGTCGCGCCAACCTATATCGGCAAATCGGCGTCTATAATTCAGACTAGCCATTCCATTTGCTCAAGAAATAACGAATAAGAGGAATTATGAGAATGCCTCCGCACGGAACTCTGCTTGTATTTGTCCTCTCCTTGAAAATGTTTTGCGGTGCGACAGTTCCTGCACAAGAACTTTCCCGAAGCTCCATGCCCATTCATGGGGCACTCGAGATACAAGCTCCGCATCTCAAGGGGAGCGACCCGAAACCAAAGGAGGCAGAAAGGGCAGTTCTTGCGGCGTTCGATAGGTACGAAGTCGTCGGAATGAGCGCCGCGCACGGTAATAAGGACCTCGACGATTTCATTCTTAACCTTATACGTAATCCTGCATTTCCAAATAAGGTAAATGATGTCGTTGTCGAGTGCGGCAATTCGTTATACCAGACCACACTTGACCGATACATCGCTGGCGACGATGTGCCGATGTCTGAGGTTCGTCAAGTTTGGCGAAACACCACTCAACCCATGTGCGGCGTGTCCGGCTTCTACGAAGTACTTTTCCCTTTGGTTCGCAGGATTAACCAAACGCTCGCACCGGAAAAGAAACTCCGGGTGTTGGCGGGCGACCCTCCGATTGATTGGAGCAAGGTGAAGAGTGGCCGGGACTTCGCGCACGGGCAATTCTTAATGGGAAGGGACGTTAGCATCGCTTCTGTGATGAAAAAAGAAGTACTGGCGAAACATCGCACGGCGCTGATGCTTTTTGGCACGGCGCATCTTTTTCATGTCGGTAGTACCGCGGTCGGGCTCTACGAGAAAGACTATCCCGGTCTGACCTTAGTGATTGCTGATCATGAGGGATTCGGAAATTGGTCGCCTCTCGATAAGTACAATAATGAATTTGAAATGCGAATGGCCTCCTGGCCGGTTCCATCGCTTGTACAAGATATGAAAGGCACTTGGCTGGCGGACTTGTTGGACTTGACCTACTCCACAGGAAACGTGACCTTTGGGGTGACAGATGGCGGCAAGCTTCCGGCAGGTCCGGTCAAGGAAAAAGGTACGTTCTCAGAAATACCTGCCGAAGCGACAAGTAAGTTCTCCGAAATGGCGGATGCCTACCTGTATCTGGGTCCCAGGGATTTGCTGCTCAATGAATCAACGCCAGCGGAGATTTTCTTGGACAAGGACTACATGGCCGAACTCCAGAGAAGAGCTTCGACCATGGGAGGAGATCCCATAACGGACCAGGCCAATCCAGAAAAAGTTTCCGACCGGGATTCTAACCCTTTCTTCTACAACCCCGACGAACTCATAAAACTAATGCCCCTCGGCGTGAACAAACTCACTCCAAGGTCCCGGCAAAACCGGTAACTTGAAGTACTGGGATTCCAAGTTACCGGTTTCCGGACAAATCAGGAGCTACGACTTCATACCCCAGATAAACTTTTCCCACCAAGTTGCAGGGCGAACAAAAATAATGAGTTCACCAGGCTTTGCTTTAGCGGTTCTTTTGCTGCAATTATTACTAGCTACTAAGCCAGAAGCGACGATTGTAGAAACCGGATAGAGATGTTCGCTTCCGTATGTCCGCGTATCGCTATCGTAAAGCTTTTGCCCGGTACACGGTGTCCAGACCCCATTACCCAACCCGTTAAAAACCAAAACTCCATGAGGTTCTGGATTCGCAATGTATGAATCGCCATCCGCTGAGGTCTTAACAGTCATTCTCCCGTTGAGATCAGCATGTGTGCTCCCATCCTGATCAGTACGGTAGTCCACAAACGCTAGGTCCATTCCAGACAGGTTTTTCCCTGTACGTCCATCAAGTACACGAACGTGAATCGTGGCAGTCTGCGCTTCTAGTTCGATCGGAGCAACCGCAAACAAAACGCACGCGAGTATAGCTGGTTTTAGCGCCACGATTTGTAGACGTTCACAACTCATATTCCCGTTGGGAATTGGCTACTCATCCCTTGACAGTTCGCACTTGCGACATCTCGCGCAAGGGCCACCCTGATTATTCCCGACCATAATACTCCAACTGCTTTACTCCGCCCGGATGACGGGCTTAAGACCGCGACCGATCAAGAATCTGCAGTGCACTTGTGCGACCTTCTTAAATTTTTGGCTAACCTATTCCATTTTATCCTGTGATCTAGCAGAGGGTCTAAGTCCGTGTGCCATGCAGGAGCAACAAACGGAGCCTTTTCGCTGCACTGAGAGCTAGTTCCGGCTTTAGGTCCCGATTAACGCCGTAACCGGAGAAGTGGCGTACAGTACGTCTGTTTAGTCGGCTGTCAGCGCCAACCCCTTTGTGAGCCGTGATATCATCTTGATTTGAGTCGACTTTATGAGCGAATTTCCGACGATTGCCGAGGTTGAGAAGGCCGACGCTGAGCAGCTTGCGCGCTGGTACCGCTTTCTCCTTCCTGCAGACGCGGCGCAAGAGAAGATTATGCAGAAGATTTCCGCCGCGCTAAAAGCGAAAGGCGGGATGTCTCCCGACCTGTCGCGTAAGATTGGTTATGGTGGCGTCTAGTTAGAACATTGGTTTCGCCACCACCCGCTCCGTCTCCTTCGGCTTTTGAATCCCCAGGTATTTTTGAGTAGTCTCCAAAGATTCGTGCGCCAGCCACGTCTGGATCGTGCGGAGTGAAACGCCGTGCTCATGCCAGAACGTTGCGCGAGTCTTGCGGAGGCGGTGAAGGTAGTGTTTCTCGCAACCCTCCGAGTAGTCCTTGCAGCACTTCTCGACCTCCACCTTTGTGTAGCGTCCTTCCATCCGAGTCGTCTTGCACTTCCCGCAGTTCAAACCAGCCTTAAAACAAACCTTCTTGAACTTGCGGAGGAAGTGTCCCTCTGGCTTGCCGTCTTGATTCGGGAAAATCCACTCGCTGCCGTTCACGGTCTTTTTGTGCGCCGCCAGGAGGTCGACGAGTTCCTGATTGATTTGCACGTCGCGCTTCTTGTGGTTCTTCGTGGTGAAGCCTGTCTTTGACTGAACGCGGAAGTGGGGTTTGCCGTCGATCATCACGAGGTCATCCCACTGGGCGAAGGCAACCTCCTTCTCGCGGCACGCGGTTACGAGGAAGAACATGAACGCGGTGTACTCGCGATCATCGTCGATTGCGGCAAAGATTTTCTTGAGTTCTTCTTCGGTGTAAGCCTCTGCGACCTCCTCCTCGATTGTTGGCAAAAGGTCCTTGGTCATGCGGAACGGCTTGTCGACACCTGCCTCGCGCAGCATGAACACAATGACCATAACTTTGTTCTGGATCGTTTTCGGTGCTGCGCCGCCTTCCTCAAGAACGCTGATGAATTCGTCGAACATGCGGCGACCGTTCTTCTGGTCGTTGAATTCGTCGACAAATTTCGCGGAGGTCTTTTCGAGGAACTCGTTGAGGATGTACGTGTAGTTTTGAACCGTCGACTCGTTCTTGCGCTTTTTCATCTCGAGGAATTGCGCAACGGCGCTTTTGAGAGTGACGCGGTCGCTGCTTAGGATCGCGTTCTTGCCGTTCTCGATCTCGTCGCGCTCGGCCTGGGCGTCGGCGAACGTCTGGGCCGACAGGGTGTGCCAGTTACCGTTGCGGCGAATGTAGAACGGCGCCTTTCGGCTGCTAGTCTTGACGCCGCGCTTTTCCTCGATTCGCTGATAGCGCCAGCCCTTGCCTGGGACCTTCTCCCGTACCGAGATGCCTAGGCTCATCTAAGCCTCCCAAATCACACGTCAAGTGTAGCATGGTGTAGCAAGATTGTCAAAATTCGCTATTTATGCGTGTTTTTTAGTATGGCGGAGAGGGTGGGATTCGAACCCACGGTACGGTTTCCCGCACGCTCGCTTTCGAGGCGAGTACTTTCAACCGCTCAGTCACCTCTCCGCAGTGGTCGCAAATTGCATTTTAGCAGACCTGTGCTTGGTAAGGCCATTGCCGCCGCATCCATGTTTGCTCGACAAGTATTTCGCGAGTTACGACGCGACCCACCGATTAGCGGCGTGAGGAAAAGAAGGATTGCAGAAGGGAAGTGGACTCTGGAGCGAGCATCCCGGAAACTACCTCGACTCTGTGGTTGAGTTTGGGCGATGTGAGAACTTCGAAGCAGGAGCGGAATGCGCCGCCTTTGGGGTCATCCGCCGCGTAGACCAGTCGGGAGATACGCGCCTGGATGATCGCGCCGGCACACATGGCGCAGGGCTCGAGCGTGACGTATAGCGTGCTATCAATTAGGCGGTAGTTGCCGAGTACCCGCGCGGACTCGCGAATGACGACGATCTCTGCATGCGCTGTAGGATCATTATCACGGATGGTGCGATTCCCGGCTCGGGCCAAGATGGTTTCATTCTGGACGAGAACGGCTCCGATGGGGACTTCGCCTGCTTCAGCGGAAGCGCGAGCTTCCTCAAGGGCGAGTTGCATGAAATGCAGATCGTCCGGCATAAGAGAGCAAGAGAATAACATGTCGTGCTCTGAGGATGCCCTCTGACGCACAGCTATTGTGTTGAGTCGTGCCGATAGCTTGCAATCGCGTGGCAGGAGTCCTTGACAACGGCACACTGAGGCAAGAGACTGAGAACATGAAGGAATTGGTCTCCAGGATATTCCAGGCAGATTTTTTGCGGGGTATGGGCGTCACGTTCAGGACGCAATTTCCCAGCAACGTTTACACCGAGCAATACCCGCTTGAACGGCCCATGGTGGCGGAACGTTACCGTGGCGCGCCTCGGTTGAACAAAAACCCGGAAACTGGAGAGACGCTGTGCATCGCATGCAATTTGTGTGCACTCGCGTGCCCCGAAAACCTGATCGTGGTTGGCTGGGAGCGAGACGACGCCACGCGGCGAAAAGTTTTGACGTTTTTTACCTACGATACTTCGCGCTGCATGTTCTGTGGCTTGTGCGAAGATGCTTGTCCCACCGACGCGCTAGAGCTCACTCAGGATTTCGAGATGGCTTATTATAGCCGCGAAGGTGCGATATGGGACCGCCACCGGCTCGAAGAAGGCCCCACGCCAACGCGCTACACGCGATAATGGATTCATGGAAATCCGACGAGATCCAGTCTCTCAAAGTTGGGTGGTCAGTGGGCAGCGCGAGCGCGTCGAAGACGTCGAATTACCTTGCCCGTTTGATCCCAGTGTCGTCGAACAAACTAACAGCATCCTGACGTGGCCCCCGGAAGGCACGTGGCAGGTCCGCGTCATCCCGCATCCAAATCCGCTCTACCGTGTGGAGAATGATCCCGCGCGGGTAGCCGAAGGGATTTATGACAAAATGGGTCCTCTCGGAGCACATGAAGTAGTCGTCGAGACGCGCCAGCATGACAAACGGCTTTCGCAGTTATCCGATGACGAAATCGATCGCGTGCTTTGGGTGTGGGGATCCCGCATCGCGGATCTAAAGAAGGACGCGCGATTCAAATACGTCAGCGTGTTCAAGAATCAAGGTGCTATGGCGGGAGAAGAATGGGTGCACGCCCATTCCGAAGTCACCGCCACAATTTTCGTTCCCCGGCGGATCAAATATGAATTAAGCTCCGCGCACGAATGGTACAAGGATCGCGAGCGATGCGTATTCTGCGACATCGTGCGCCAGGAAGAAAAGCAGGGCAAGCGTATCGTGGACGTACAGGGTGACTATTACGCACTGTGCCCATATGCCTCCCGTGTCCCGTTCGAAATCTGGGTGATGCACCGGCGGCACAACCATCTTTTCGAGCAGGCACGGCCCGGCTCCAATCGTAGGCAATTGGCGGCGCTCCTCGGACGCGTTTTGCGAAGGCTGGAAAAGTTTGCACCTGCGTTTCATCTTGTTGTTCACACCGCACCCAACACGCGAAACAAAAAGGGCGAATTGGCTGGCTACTGGAAGACGTTGGCGGACGATTATCACTGGCATATCGAAATCATGCCCATCGTGGAGAAACGCAGCAAATCTTACAGCATCAAAGAAATTTATTTTAACGCCATCCTGCCGGAACAAGCTGCGGAGCAACTTCGCTCCATCGATCCAAACGCATGAAGCCCTGCTGCACCAGACGCAAAAGCGAGCACGGAGGAATCGTGACCAACCTCGTGGCGCTTTTATTCGTGTTGGTCTTGTGCGCGCTGGTTTATTTTGCGCGCCATCCCATCCTGCGCTTCGCCGCGGAATCCTGGGTGATTGACGAGCCTGCGCCGCATGCAGATGCACTAGTCGTCTTGGGCGACGACAATTTCTACGCTGATCGCGCCACTCACGCCGCCGAATTGTTCCGGCAAGGTGTGGCGCCAGTGGTTGTCGCCAGTGGTCGGCGGCTACGCCCGGACGCGGGCATCGCGGAATTGATGGAGCACGATCTCATCGAGCGCGGGGTACCCAAGGACAAAATCGTGCGGTTCACGCAAGACACCGACAGCACGAGGGAAGAAGCGGAAGCGGTCGCAAATCTCGCGATGGATCGGCACTGGAAAAGCCTGGTCATCGTCACCTCCAATTACCACACGCGCCGCACTCGCTATATCTACGGCAAGGTGATGCCTACAGGAATCACAGTAAGCGTGGCAAGCGCGCGTGACGGCGATTTTGATCCTGAGCGCTGGTGGGAGAAGCGAAAGTCCATCAAACTTTTCACCAGAGAACTTGCCGGGATGGCCGAGGCGATTTGGGAATTACGCGACGTAAACCGAAGCGCAAACGGCGCTGCGACGATCGAACTTAAAACGAACATAACAGGAAAAGTTATGCACAATCTGGTCACAACCCCTGTGCAAAATAGGGCACTTGCGCTTTACACGGACTAAGTGCTGTAATATCATAACGATTCTGAGTCGCATACGAACTCCAGCCACGACAGGCGACTTTGAAATAAGAATATTCCTCTAGAGGTGTCCCCATGTGGCGCAAGGAAGATGGGAATCCGCAGGCTTCTCCTGAAGTTTCTCCGCAATCCAGCAGTACTGTGACCGGGAAAACAAATTCAAGTTCTTCTAGTACAGCTCCCCCTGTATCCCAGAAAGCTCCCGCATGCATTAGCCAGGGAATCAAGATTAAAGGCGAAGTGGCTGGCACTGAGGACCTCTTCATCGACGGGACCATTGAAGGCAAGATCACTCTCACAAACTCGGCGATTACCGTTGGACCCAACGGAACGGTCAAGGCTGATATTTCGGCGCGGGAGATCGTTCTGCGCGGCCTGGCCGAAGGGAAGTTCACGGCCGAGGAGCGGATACAGATCTGGAGCACGGCTCGCGTCCAGGGCGAACTGAAGTCCGAGAGAATATCCATTGAGGACGGCGCGGAACTGCGCGGCAAAGTGGAAGCCGGCAAATCCACCGGCAAAGTAGCCACGAGCGACCCTTCCTCTCGCGGCAAAAAGCTTGAACCAAATAAAACGACGGACCCGACGGCCAAGGACGCAAACGCGGTGCCTGGCGCGGCGACGGCCGGGGCGGATTAACAAATGGGTCTTTTAAACAAACTTGGAATTGCCATCGGTGGACAAGCCCCGCGGGAAAGCGCCAGGCCGCAAGCCCCCAAAGGAAGAAGTGGCGGCAACGGGCACACTGCCGTGGTAGCGGCAGGACCCCACCGCGAACCTCAGATGCAGGAAATTACGCGGGTCTCCAACGGCCTCAAGGAATTTCTGTGGAACCTGGACGGCCTTGGGCGCGGCACGCTTCTCGATCTCGGTCCTGCGTGGCAAACGACGCTCAATTTCTTTATCGAGCGGGGATTCCGGGTAACTTCTGATGATATTTTGCGAGACTGGTCGGAGTTTCAGTCACAGGAATCCGCAAGCGCGAAGGAGCGCTTGACCCCGGAAGAATACGCCCAACGCACCCCGGAAGCGCTCGCGAAAAAATTCCTGGAAGAAAATCTCCAGTATTCGGCAGCTTCGTTCGATGCCTTGTTGCTTTGGGATTCCCTCGACTATCTGGATCCCGTGCTCGTGAAAAGCCTGGTCGGCCACTTAACGGAAATGCTTCGTCCCGGTGGCGTAGTGCTGGGGCTGTTCCACAGTAAGAAGCCAGAAGGCTTTCAGCGCTATCGCGTGATGGATACCAATACGCTGCAAGTGCTCAGCACCAAGCCGATTTTGCCGGCACAGAAGCCCTTGCAAAACCGCGAAATTCAGGAATTGTTCGGACGTTTCCGCACTATGAAGTCTTTCGTGGGACGCGACCAGCTTCGCGAGAGCCTGTTCATCAAGTAATCCGCAATATTCACAAGACAATCCTTTGCTGCCGCAGGGGATAAGTGTGCTCTAACCATTTCGCCAGAAATGCCTTGCAGTCAACATCCCCGAGGCGTACAACCAAATCGTGAGCTCCCAGAGCTCCGGAGGGGATTTTTGATGACTCCACCGGGCTTAGAAGCGCAACAAAGCTGAACACACCGCGCACGCGGTGCGAGTCGCCGGCGAACGGGTTGTGGCTGTAATAACTGCTCGCCACGCGACACAGCAAAAAAGAAAAAAAGAGCCCCGACACCGTCAGGGCTCTTTTCTTTTATCCCTTTGAATTCTCGGCACGCCGGAAATCGAACGCGACTATTTCCAGCGGGGAACTTTTTTATTGCGGATTAGCCGCGTGCGCAGAGTGATGGTGCTTTCCATGGTGCCGTTTTCCGTGGTGGTGCGATGTATGATGATGACTGCTGCTGGAGTGGTGGGTGGCCGGCGGTGCGGATCCTTTTTGGCCGGCGCATGTGAGCGCAAACGTAAATGCAAGTGCGAAGACTGCGATTAAACGAATCACGGCTGGCTGTCTCCTGGTTAAGAAAAAAAAACGTCTAGACAACAGGATTGAAGCACGCCGCGACGAATAAAGAAGGAGAAACAAAGTAGAAGGCAGAAGGCGGGTGGCGAAACGAATACTGCGGCAATCAGCTCCCAAAGCGGGATTCAAACATATGGATAACCGCGTTCTGCCTGGCAATCACCTGCGCCTGCCATACCAGAACTATGGACATGATGCTCATCGCAAAGATACAAACCGCCAGAACAACGCCGGTTTGCGTTTCCGTGGCGGGAACATGAAACACGCGTCGAACCCATTCCATAACTGACCTCCCAGTGGCCCGATAAGGGTGAAAGCAAGTGAAGTAAGGGCAATTCAGTAACCAGAAATTTGAGCTAGTTGTAGAACCATCAGTACCTCATTTTCCAAGGCTTTTTGCTTGTTTCTCATTTCGGAACGCTTCCACTTTTTGTCACCGTGTGAAAGGAAACGCACACATTAGGATCGAAATTTCCCTTCTTCAAAAGCTTCTGGTTTGAATGACTTCCAGCGCTTCTTCCCAGGAACTGCGATGGAACAGCGGCAAAGACTTGGGTGCAGGCCCGGCGGTTCGTTTCGTTTCGGCTTCTTCGTGTCCGCGATCTGTCAGCAGGATCGCGCGATCGCAGGAAGGGAACAACTCCGCTTTATCGTCAGCAGTAGCCAAGGCGACGGCGAAGGCACCTTTGTGAAAGGCGCGGTCAAACAGCTTGCGCAATTCGCGGACGCACGTGCCCACGCTCGGATTAACTGCTACGGACCAAAACGCTCCGTGCGGCCGCACTGCGCACTTCAGATGTGCGGCGTGTTGGCGAAATCGCTGGATGTCCTGCTCCGACGCTCCCGCGAAAAAAAACAGTTCGTCAAAGTCGCGGTGCTGGATTGCATCGGCTTCGTTCCGTGGTAGACCGGTGTTTTGGATCAGCTCGCGAGGCGAGAGGGAGCGCAGCGGCACCACAGTGATACCAGTCTGCTCAGACAAAAGTTCCAGCGCTTCCGCGGCGGCGGGCTGAGTTTTCGCCACGGGGATCGCGATAAACCGGCCCAAGCGAACTGTGCGTGCGGGCTTCAGGTGGAAATAATCCTCCGCGATATAAACGCAGCAGCCGCCCTCCGCGATGAACGGCTCGCTATGGCCCAACTTGCGGAATGTTGCGTCCAGTTGAAGCCGATTGCGAGAGGTCGCCCAGATGCATGGAATACCGGCTTCGCTGAGCGATTCCAGAAACTCCGGGAATCCTGTTAGCGGCCGGCCAGAAACGGGAATCAGATCATCGATGGCGCAGAAGACGACAGTATTAGAAGAGCGCAACTAGTTGCCCCCAGTGGGAAGGGCAATTGTATCGAAAATCGCGCCACACAAAAAACGAAACGGCGGAAGGTCGAAACCTTCCGCCGCCTGATTGAACTGATTGTGAATTAACGGCCGGACTTTGTGGTAGCCGCTGCTGTCGCCGGCGCCTGGGAGTTCGCCTTAGGAACGCTCAGGTAGCCGCTGATGGTGTTCTTGCCCACCTTGTTGATCACGAGTTCTTCCGGCTGGTGCGAGCCGGACATGTAGAAGAACAGAGGCGTGTTGATGTTGGCATTCTTCGCTTCGTAGCTCTTGTCTTCGACGGTGTAGACGATGTTGGAGCGATTGCGCTTCTCGTTTACGCCCTTGAGCACCACGGTAACGTTGCCAACCTTCTGCGGCTGGTTCTTGCCAGTGATAGTGAACTCCGTGTAGTCGCGCTCGCCCTGGCGGCGGAGCACGTCGATCTCATCATGGTTGCGGGCGATCAGGGTGCCCAGTTCGCTCCGCGTCATGTTGAGGTCGCTAGTGGTCTTGTCGAGGTCGGTGCTGACCTTGGCGACCTTGGTGTCAACGGTCTTCACGTCGTCCGTGGAGGCCTTCGTGGCCAGTTCGGTGTGTACGGAAGTGTCAAGAGTCTTGACCATCTCGGTGGTCTGCGTGTTGTTCTGCTCCGCTTCCAACCGGGCCTTCTTCAGCTGGCCTTGGGTAATTTTCAGCTTGTCGGTGACCACCTTCAGATCGCCCTGGAAGTCCGTGTTGGCCTTCTCTGCAACGGTCAAACGGTCCTTCAGGCCGGTCATATCTTGCTGTACCGATGCCTGGAGGGTCTTCATCTGGTCGGCAACAGCCTGCTTGGCCTCGTCGACCTTTGTGGAATTGCTCCAACCGTAAACAAGTCCGCCCAATGCCAACAACGCCAAAATGACGATTGCCGGCAATTGCCAGGAAGGACTACTCTTTGTTTCTTGGACTGAGTATTCGTCTGCCATGGTGAAACTGTTCTCCTCACCCCGAAGGGTATTCATAACTTGAAATCTGGCGCCGCTGCGGAGCGGCTGCCTCGCGTAGTAGCTGATCTGGAAAAGTGCACGCTAGAGGCCGCGGGGAAAGTGTAGAGAGTTGCTGGTAAGTTACTGTAGAACGACAAGTTGTGGACGCGTGTGGAAAGCCGCGGCAGTACTAGTTCCGGCAATCTTTACGCGGATATGAATGATTCCTACGTAGTCCTATACTACCTAACGCTTATTCCCAGTACCCCAAATTCCGAGTATAGTTCTTCGCGCCCGCGAAACTGAATTCCCGCTAATCCCAAGGCGCTCGCTACCTCTGCATTCTCCGCAATGTCGTCGATATAGACCGCTTCGTCCGCTTTGACCTTGCAGGCCCTCAGAGCTTCCCGAAAGATTAGCGGTTTTGGCTTGCTGGCACCCACCTCACAGGAGTAGATCCGCACGGGCTTGGCAAAATACCGAAAGAAACTGTAAGTGGACTCCAGGTGAGCGACGTGAATCGGGTCTGTATTGGAAAGCAGCCCCAGTCGGTAAGACTTGGAAAGCTGCTCGAACAAGCTATCGGGCAGGATTGGCTCTGGATTCAACGCCGAATTCCAAACTTTTTTGAATTGCTCAAACTCCAGCGAAATTCCCAGCCGCTTGCTCAAGTTCAGGTGCCAATCGCGCGCGGACATGCGGCCTTCTTGCCAGTCTGGCCAATGGGGATCCTTTTCGATTGCAGACCAAAGCTCTTCGGGAGTCAGCGACAACCCTTGCGTCAAGCCCAGCTGCGCCTTACGTATGTCCAAGCTGACCAGCACCCGGCCGATATCGAAAATGATGGCTCGGACTTTCCGGGAACCCCTCACTTGCTCTCTGCCTCTGGCACTACGGCGGAAGCCGCGGGCGCGTTTGGTTGGCCGGCGCCGCGCCGCGACCTCAGGATGCCGATGATCGGCGGCAAGATCGACAGCAGGATGATTACTCCGATGATGTAGTGCAGGTATTGGCTGATGTTCGGAATGCGCGAACCCGCGATGTAGCCGCCAAGCAGCATGCTGCTGATCCACAGCGTTCCGCCGAAAATGTCATAGATCAAATAGGTTGAATAGCGCATGCGCGCAGCACCCGCAACCGGTGGGCAAAACGTGCGCACGATCGGCACGAAGCGCGCCAGTATTACCGCGCGCCCCCCATACTTTTCATAGAATTCGTGCGCGCGCTGCAGGTGGCTGCGGCGAAAAAACAAAGAATCTTCACGGCGATACAACGCCGGGCCAGCCGACCTCCCAATCCAATAGCCGAGTTGGTCGCCGACAATGGCGCAAAGTATTCCCGGAATCAGCAGCCAACGCAGCGGGAGCACATTCTGTCCCGCGAAGATGCCAGCGGTCACCAGAAGGGAATCGCCCGGCAGGAAGAACCCGACGAACAGCCCGGTCTCCACGAAGATGATCAAGCAAACGAGTGGCGGCCCTCCCCAGCGAATCAGCTCTCGCAGGCCCTCGGGGCTATAAAGCGATTGAAGAAAGTGAAGGATCGAGTGCAGCAAGCGGTTTCAAGCCTCGCAGAGTTGGGGATCAGGCAGACCTGGAATCGTAGCACGTAAGAATTGTCCCAACTAATAAGGTAACAGAAGACAGATTATTCTCGTTATCTCCCTGTGAAATAGGCTGGTTCAGATTGTTACAAAATACTGTCCGTCATCGGAGGGCTTGGGCAAACAGGAATTCACCCTGCCGGCCGGGATCGAATGGTTCTTCCTGATGCGCGGCAAGCAGTTTCTTGATTTGCGGAAGGGCCGAGCGCGCCGACGCAGCGCCCGCTTCCATCGCTTCGTCGATGCGTTCGAAATCGTCCCATGCCAGGCCCTGCACCGAGGGGCGCAGGACAATGTCGGCGTGACGCTCCCAGCCCTCGAGTTGGTGTTTTTGCGCGGCGCTCACGGCGCGGCTGACGACCTGGAAAATGTTCGACGGCGGCCCTGCCTGTCCGTCATGCATACCCACAGAAATTCCAACCACGATCTCAGCGCCCAACTCACGCGCCGCTCGAGTCGGCACTGGCGCCACCAGCCCGCCATCCGCCAAATGGCGCGTGCCGATCTGGATGGGCTCAAACAATCCCGGAAAAGCGCAACTGGCGCGAATGGCGTCGGCCAGACTCCCTCGCTTGAATACAACTGGATCGCCCGTGCCGAGATCGGTGGCCACAATCGCGGCGGGAATCAACAAGTCTTCGAACTGGCGGGAGTCAAAGAACCGTTGCACCAGTGAGCCAAGCCGCTCATTGCTCGCCAGCCCAAACCGTGAAACGCGCCACCTCGCAAAATCGCGAAAACGAATCTCTCTGCATTTTTCAACGATGCGCGCAAGCGGAACTCCGCTCGCGTATGCCGCGCCCAGGATGCTGCCAATGCTGCTTCCGCTGATGCAAGAGATCGGGATCTGCTGCTCTTCCATGACGCGCAGCACTCCCAGATGCGCGTAGCCCCGCGCAAACCCGCCGCCGAGCGCCAGGCCGATCCCTGGCCTCAGACGAGGCTCTTCAGCAGGCTGAAAGCGTAAATAGGAGTCCCCTGTCACAAAGCTAACTTTGTAAAAGTGTATGTCTTCGCGCGATGGAACGGCCGGGCCGATGAAACAGTACGTTCGTACTTCCGTAATTTGCTGCTGCAAGAGGGGAAAATCAGTTCCCGCAGTACCGAAATACTAGCGTAGTACCCTCGCTGTACCATTGTGGGAACCACCCCTGCACACGAAACTAGCACTCGAAACACACGACATCTTTTCGAGGGGCGGACATGCAAACGGGCTATAACGCGTGGCTGGGGCAGGCAGTGGTTCTGCAGGTAGCTCTGGGCGATATCCAGGTTCCGTTGCGCGGCAGGCTCCTTAAAGAGGGTGGCGACACGGTTAGGATGAGGATCGGAGACGGCTGGGACGTCGATATCTACAAGAATATGATCCTTCGCGTAGAGCAAGACGGTCTGGCCCTAATTCCGGCTTGAGGGAGGAACCATGGACGATCAGATACCGAAGTATGTGACCCAGGCTCGTGCGTCGTATTTGCTGGGATTGCCGGTGGATGAGCTTTCCCGGATTTCCCATGAGTCCGGCATTGGCCACATGGAGCGCGCCGGAAATAAAGAAGAATGGTTCTTTACTTACGAGGAGCTTCAGAAGATTTGCGTGCTTGCCACACAGGTTGCGGTCACCACGCACTAAATAAGTTTGGCTTTCCCTCAGGCCCCCCTCAGGCTGTACCCCCCGCCCGGCTCGCTCCCCCCAGCGAGCCGGGTTTTTCTTACCCACCCCAAGCAGAGCCTGCCTGGTGGCTCTGTCGTAGCGCTGTCGCGCCTGATCTAATTTCTTTTGCTGTGCGGCGACTGCCGGTAAACTTGCACCATTCTTGATAGCCTTTTGAAGTTCTGCGTACTCCAGTTGAAGATCGGCGTACGCCCCTTGAACTAAACTTACTTTTGCTAGTAAGTCATTTGTGTTGTTCAGAGTGCTCTGCATATCTCGAACGAGATGGGTTAGTTGTTCGTTGGCCTCTCTCCTCTGATTCTGGCCGATGTAAATGGCTACGACGCCCAACATTAAACACAAAGCTGCCACGGACCATCTCAGCCATGGGGTCCGGTGTACCTTTCTGCTGACTTTTCAAAGGACAGCTCAATTCCGATGAGCACGAGGATGAAGCCTGCGATATCAGGAAATATGTCAACGATCTGTCGAACAGCTCGGAGATGCGCAACTAGGAATAAGACGATATTGATAATCACTGGCATGGGCGGCGGAGATTATAACGCGAGTATGCTATTTCTATCACAACCTCGGAGTGGCGAAGGCGATACCCAACGAATGGCTAAGGAATACAAAGTCGGCGACCCACTGATCGTCCGATTGAATTACGGGCGCATCGTCGAAGCTAAGATCAGGGCCGCGATCGATTCCACGGAGGGAGTAAAACTGCAAGTCGATTACGGCACGATGAAACCGCGCTGATCCACGAGCGACAGATCAGGAAAAAGTGATGCGACGCTCTCGACATTGGCCCAAATCACGGCAGCGAATCTAAAACGAAAGACTATTGAGGAAATTCGGATTTAGGTTTGGCTTGTCTGTCAAGCTTCACTTGACATACGATAGGCTCGTCAGTTTTGTTAGGCGGCTCGGAGAGATTCGAACTCCCCACCTCGGGATTCGTTTCCCGCGCTCTCAGGGCTAAGAGGCTCCCACTTGTTCAGGGCAGGGGCCGGATTAGCGAAGGCCAAACTTCTATGGTTCCATCTGAGCTACGAGTCGCCTAACTTCCTCGAAGTATCAAGCGGCCCAAAGCAAGTGTCAAGCGAGTTCGTTGTGAATCGCGAAGGAAATCTCTGATCGCGTGTGCGATGATCATTACCTGTTGGCGATCTAGCAAACACACGCGCGCTCATTAGAGAGCCGGTAAATGCCGCTAAAATCCTTCATTAGAACATCATAAATGCGGCCTGCTGTATTTTTCCTCTGCCGCGCGGGGAACGTCCTTTAGATGACTTTGGAACCGCGGTTTTATGGGATCTTGGACCGGGTTTTTCTTACCTCTGATTTCTGGATCGACCATAATTCGCGAAGGACCTGCGTGCGAACGCCGAATTCCACCTATTGAAACGGTTTAGAAAGCCTTTGACTTCCGCTGGAATCCCGAGGAAACTGACCCCGACCCACACATTTCGATCTGCAAGCGGTGTGGACGTGGTGCGCGTCCGGCTATTCGTGGAGAATAGCCATGCGCAATTCAGTGCGCGCACCAGACGCAGCACTACGATAGGCTCAGCTCGAAAATCAGAGCCAAGGCGGGATCATGACGGATGGCGGCGCGGTCGTGTTGGACAAGAGCAAAGTCGGCTACAACCGGTTCCTGTTACTGGTCGCCGGCCTCGGTGGCCTCCTCTACGGAGTCGACGTCGGCATTGTCGCCGGAGCGTTGCCTTATCTCGAGGCAACTTCCCGCCTGAACGCCGGACAGCTTTCCATCGTGGTAGCCGCGGTTCTGCTGGGCTCCGTGATTTCCACACTATTCGCCGGACTTCTCGCCGATTGGATGGGCCGCAAGTGGCTGATGATCCTCAGCGGCGTGCTCTTCATCGTGAGCATACCCGTGATTGCTCTATCGCAGGGCTACGGCCCCTTGGTGATGGGGCGCTTGTTGCAAGGCGTTAGCGCCGGATTGATCGGTGTTGTTGTACCGCTGTACTTGGCCGAGTGCTTGTCGGCGGCAAGTCGTGGAAAGGGAACCGCCATGTTCCAGTGGCTGCTGACGCTGGGCATTGTGTCGGCGGCCCTGGTGGGCATGTACTTCAGCATCCGCGTGGACGAAGTGGCCAAACTCGGCGATCCGGCCAAACTTTTCCAGTTTAAAGATCACGCATGGCGCGGCATTTTCTGGGTTTCCCTCCCGCCGGGCATTTTGTTCGTAATCGGCAGTTTTCTGGTGGCAGAATCGCCCCGCTGGTTGTTCCGTCGCGGCAACAAGGAAGGAGCCTTGAACGCGCTGCTGCGTTCTCGCAGCACGGAGCAAGCGCAATCCGAACTGCGCGAAATGGAGGAAACCTCCGCTGCCGAAAAGACCATGGGCGCAATGGGCGGACGCGTCAAAGAATCGCTGCTGCGTCGTAAATATGTTATCCCGTTCATTCTCGCGTGCGTCATCCTGGCCTGTAACACGGCCACAGGCATCAATTCTATCATCGGCTACAACACCAACATTCTTCTGCAAAGCGGCCTTTCCGACGTCCAGTCTCATTGGGGCTATGTGATCTTCACCCTGATGAATTTCCTGTTCACGATCGTCGGCGTCTTGCTGGTGGACCGCAAAGGAAGAAAATTCCTTCTTTCGCTGGGAACTCTCGGAGTCATTTTTGCCTTGGTGTGTACAGCTTTGCTATTTCACAAAACCGAGAAGCTGCGCATAGATGCCAGAGACGCTGTGCAGGCTATGGTCGGGCCGGACCAGAATCTCTCTGTGTCATACGACGCGAAGGTTGCCGGCGCATTGTTAAGCAACAATATGATCCCCGCTACGGCAGCCAACACCGGGGCAACTTCTTTGAGCATCATTTATTCTTACGGCGATTTCCGTGCCGCCTCCAAAGTGGTGCGTTCAGACGATCCATCCGCGAAGCCCGTCGAGATCACCCGGGACAGCACGATCCCCGCGAACGGGGTCATCGCGTTTTTTTCAAACCCATTTGGCAACCTGGAAGCCGCGCGCACGGCGCCGCTCAAGATCGATAATGCCTGGATTACTCCCATGCCGAGCACGCAGAACGGGTGGCTGGTCGCGATCACGCTGTATCTTTTTGTCGCGTTTTACGCCTCGGGTCCCGGCGTGTGCGTCTGGCTGGCCCTCTCGGAGCTCATGCCCACGCGCATCCGCTCGAATGGCATGAGCATAGCGCTGTTGATCAACCAGGGAGTTTCCACCACGCTTGCCGCCATCTTTTTGCCCACGGTTGGCAAATATGGCTACGCCACGATGTTCTTCGCGTTCGCGGCATTCACCGTCATTTATTTCGTGACCGCCGCATTCTTCCTGCCCGAAACCAAGGGCAAAACCCTGGAAGAAATCGAGGCTCATTTCGAAGGCGCGAAAGCGTAGTCGCGTTTTTCACAACTTCGAGCCCCCCATGACACCACGAACCGCTGTCATCCTGAGGCTCAGCGCCTTTTGCTGAGTCGAAGGATCTCACCGTCATGGCCTTGCGATGACTGATCCGTTTATCGAGATCCCCAATATCTTCCCAAGGATACTCATAATTACAGATTAGGGGGTCGGAGCTTCAGCTACTGAGGACGCTCTTCTCTTTCCTGCCCATTCATTTGTGAGATGGTGTTCTTCCGCTAAACTGTGGCATTGTAACGGCTCATGCGCTTTGCAACTCCCTGTGCTTCCCACTCAAAATGACCGGCTCGCCTGGTAATCCA
Organism: Candidatus Acidiferrales bacterium; assembly: GCA_963709705.1. Classification (GTDB taxonomy): domain Bacteria; phylum Acidobacteriota; class Terriglobia; order Acidiferrales; family UBA7541; genus Acidiferrum. Next base: position 159,946 of record CAVPXU010000005.1, on the reverse strand, counting down.
TCGGCGCGCCACGCGCTACTGGCCGGCTTCCTCGGTTGGACGCTGGACGCTTTCGATTTCTTCGTCATCGTTTTTCTGTACGACACCCTCGCGCGCGAATTCAGCGTCACCAAAAAAGCCATCGTTCTCACCACCGCTGCGACCCTGGCCCTTCGCCCGGTCGGCGCACTGCTGTTTGGCCTGCTTGCAGATCGCTATGGTCGCCGCATACCCCTCATGGCCAACGTTATTTATTTTTCAGTGATCGAGCTCCTCTGCGGGTTCGCGCCAAATTACACGGCGTTCTTCGTTCTGCGCGCATTATTCGGTATCGGCATGGGCGGTGAATGGGGTGTGGGCGCTTCGCTGGCCATGGAAGCGGCGCCAAAGCGCTGGCGCGGCGTCCTCAGCGGCATCTTGCAGGGCGGATACCCCATGGGCTATTTGCTGGCCTCCATTGCCGCGCGTTTCGTTCTGCCAACTCTTGGCTGGCGCTGGATGTTCTGGCTTGGCGCTCTCCCCGCGTTATTGGCGCTGTACATTCGCGCCAAAGTGCCGGAATCCGAAGCCTGGGCACAGCACCGTGCCGCCAGCATGACCGCGGTGTTGCGCGTCGTCGCATCCCATTGGAAGCGTTTTGTGTATCTCGTCCTCCTCATGACCTTCATGATGTTTCTCTCTCACGGCACGCAGGATTTGTATCCAGACTTTTTAAAGGAAGTGCACAAGTTGAGCCAGAAGCAAGTGGCCAACATCGCCATCCTTTACAACTGTGGTGCGATGGTCGGCGCAATTTTGTTCGGCGCGCTTTCGCAAAAAATCGGCAGGCGATTCGGCATGCTCGCGGCCCTGGCCATGTGTCTGCTGGTCCTTCCTTTGTGGGCGTTCGGTACCGGCGTGCTGGGCTTCCTGGTTGCCCCGGTGCTGATGCAAATGGCCACGCAAGGCGCATGGGGAGTGATTCCCGTGCATTTGAATGAGCTAGCCGCCGATTCCGCGCGCGGCCTGATGCCCGGACTGACCTATCAACTCGGCATTCTGATCGCTTCGCCCACAAACTCGATTCAATACGCTTTGCAAGAGCGCTTCGGCTACAGTTGGGCCCTGGCCGGCTTTCAAACCGTCACCATTCTTTCGCTGGTTCTGTTGTTATGGTGGGGCGCGGAAGCCCACGGCAAGAGTTTCGTCCGAGAACTTCATCAGGAAAAAGTTCATCAGCAAATTGCCCCGCCATAATCTCCTGCCACTCTGGAAGGCTTCCTGCCGGTTATGCTACGATATTTAAATCACAGTGCGCCCGTAGCTCAGTTGGATAGAGCGTCTGGCTACGAACCAGAAGGTCGGGAGTTCGAGTCCCCCCGGGCGCACCACTTAAATTAGGTCCGGACTGCTATCGGATGATTGTCTTGGAATTACCGGACGCCTGCTCACTCAAATTACAACGGGTGCGGTGAAACTCGAGCCCAGGGTTTCCGAAATTCTCCTCCCGTGGGAATCAAGCGAAACAATCGGAAGAGTATTGCCGCTAGCGCGAAGTAAGCTCCGGCGGAGGGTGAACCTGACGCTCTATTTCAGAGGCCTTACCGGAGCGCCTTGAGACTTCTAGATCGTAGAAGTTCTGCAAATTAAGCCAGAACTCAGCGTTCGTATTGAAGTATCGGGCTAGCCGCAGGGCCGTCTCCGCCGTAATCCGGCGGCGTTCGTGCACGATTTCACCAATGCGGGTCGCAGGTACATGCAGTTCAAGCGCCAGCTTGTTAACTGTCAGGCCAAGCGGCTTCATGAAGTCCTCTCGCAGGACTTCACCCGGATGGACAGGAGACATCAATGCTTCCGACTTGCTCATCATTCTGCTCCCCTCTTAAAAGCTCACGCAGACCCATTCGAGCCGATGGAACCAGTCACGAAAACTGGTTCTGCAAAGCGCTCTAGTGATAATCGACGATTTCCACTTCATAACAATGCCCCTCACGCCAAACAAAACAGATTCGCCATTGATCGTTGACCCGAATCGAATGCTGCCCTTTCCTATCGCCTCGCAGCGCTTCTAATTGATTTCCAGGCGGCGACGCTAAGATGTGTAGTTCTGTGGCGGCGTGAAGCTGGAGCAACTTCCGTAACGCGACGCGCTCGATAGCACGAAAACGCTTACTATGCTGGTAACGAAAAAGCTCCTCGGTTTCCCTTGAGTGGGAGCTCAGGATCACACGTGAAGGATACTACGCGCCGCGTTATACGTCAAGCAGTCCTTCTTTCCATGGGCGACTGAACCGGAAGGGGCACTCAGGAGGTGGCGCGCGATAACTGGACTATGCGAGGATGTTGGGCACAGGAGATTCGCCATGTCCGAACCAACCAAAGAAGAGTTGTTGGCCAGAATTGCCGAGTTGGAGAAGAAAGCCGAGCGGCCGAAGAAGGGCACGCTGGAGTTTCGCGTGGGGGAAAAAGGCGGCGTCAGCGTCTATGGCCTGGGGCGCTTCCCGGTCACGCTGTATTACGAACAGTGGATACGGCTGCTGGATGTGGCGAATGACTTGCGCGCATTTCTGGAAGAGAATAAGCACCGGCTGAAGCTGAAAGAATAGGGTTTACCTAGGTTTTATGCATCCTGCGGTCGCTTGCGCGAGACGACCCAAGCCCACAATCCAATTGATGCGGCTACTAGCACGAGTCCGCCCATGCAAATTACAAATCCCGCGAATTCATAGAGAGCTTCGCTAATGGCATAGCCATCTAACGCAAATAGGTCGACTTCGACTTTCAAATAGGGGTGATACGGTTGTAATGCGCCACCATCCTCCAAGATGTCCATCACAACTCGATATCTATGGCCTCTTTTCCCGGGGAAGAAACCAAGCGCCCGCCCCTCCTTTCGACTCCAGTACCCTTCACCACTTCCGTCGCTAACGCCACTCTTAAGCACCTTGCCGTCTTCGAATACAATCCACTTCAACTTGAAGCCGTGAGGTTCGCTTCTACGTTCAGAGCCGGGGTCTTGGATACCCAGGACATTTTCGGCGATTTCTATCGGTATTTGCCTATCAACCTCGAGGAGGATCACGAAGTTCTCGTTGATGTTGACTCTAAACTCTTGAGAGTCAACCTGGCCTTCTGCTAGGGTGACCGGCACGTTGACTACCCGCCATGTTCGCGTCCGATACCACGAGTAATTTGCAATTTCGAACGAACCGCCAAGCAAGAACAGGACCAAGCCAGCCCAGAGCACCCGCCTTCCGAGTTTTCTTGCGTCGAGTTTCAACTTAATTTTCCTGTTTGGTCGTCACCGCTGGCTTTTACGAATCGGAAGCAGATACCTTAGCGCGCCGTCTTTAAAAGAGGCAGTAAGTAAACCCGGAAATCATTCGTGATGATGCATCGCGAAGATTTTGGCGGTGCTGTCTTCGTAGGGGTAGACGTGGACCATCCAGCCGAAGATGACGGGGTAAAAGGTGCCGCCGGCGGCGTGGCACGCTGATTCGGTGGTGATGGAGCCGCGCAGACCGAATTTCATCCAGTCGGCATGGCGGCGATCGCCCTTGGGTGGCATGCACAGATTTGTGTGTAGATGCCAGGTGGCCACGCTCAGCGGCACGCGCTCGTTCAATTGTTCTTCGGTGGCGCGCTTGGGCATGGTGTACATGGCGCCGACGAGTTCGTAGCCGCTGGAAGTTTTTCTGTAGAGCAGGGAAGTGGGGCGCGCGGGATTAAAGGTGAACGCTTCCAGAAAACCGTTTTCGTAATTCGTGAAGTGATATTCCGGCTGCGGAATATTGGGCATGAAGATTTTGTAGCCGTCGTTCAAAGCCACCTGGTAATCCTTGTATTTCTCGATGCCGGCGCGAAGTTCTTCGACAATTTCGTTGGCGCGCCTCTGATCCTCGACAGTGGCGGGGCGCGGCTTGGTCATGTGCATGTGCGGCGTGTCGCCGGAGTGCATGTGCTGCATGTCGACCATGGCATTGTGTTCACCGACGGAGGCGTCGTCAGCGTCCATGGTCATTCCGGGCATGCTGGTGTGATCGGCGCCGCTTTGCGAATCTTGTGCGGACTGCGGATTTGTCAGAGCCACGTCAGGGGCGTGGTGATTGGGAATTGCGGCCAGCAATACTCCCACCAGGAAGAGGGCTGCAATGCCGATCGCGGCGTTGGCGAAGAGTTGGCGTAACGTCTTACGGGCGAACATTCATCCTCGTTTCGTTGCTTGTGTTGCGTTCGTCAGAAAGGCCGCAGGACTCGCCCTGCTACGTTAGGCCTTCCATTTCATGATACGGACTGCGCTCTAGATAACTAACGCAGGAATTGCCGATAAGTTCCCCGTGGAAAACTGGCCAGCAGTACAGGGAAGTTTTCTGGACTCGGACTGGGCCGGCGATCGCTGGGTCACTAGCAACGCCGCCAGCCGAATGGCGCATGCTAAACTGGAAACCACCGTGAAATCCGAAACCATTCAGCCCATCAAAGCACTTTCTGGAGCGCTTGGACTGCCCGGCGATAAATCCATTTCGCACCGTTACGCCATGTTATCGGCCTTGGCGAATGGCACGAGCGAGTTGCGCAATTTTGCAGCGGCGCGCGATTGCCATAGCACGCTTGGCTGCATGAAGTCGCTCGGTGCCGGCGTGAAAGTGGACGGCACAACTGTGCAGATCACCGGGCACGGCCTGCGCGGATTGAAAAGTTCGTGGCGCACGCTGGACGCAGAAAATTCCGGGACGACCATCCGCTTGCTCTCCGGAATACTCAGCGGGCAATCGTTCACCACGAAAATTACTGGCGATTCGTCGCTGCAAAAGCGGCCGATGAAGCGCGTGATGACCCCGCTGCGCGAAATGGGCGCGGACATTCGCGGGCGCGACGAAAATTTTCCGCCACTGGAAATTCGCGGCGGCAAACTGCGGGCCATTCAGTATCAAATGCCCATGGCCAGCGCGCAGGTGAAATCAGCCGTGCTGCTCGCGGGGCTGTACGCCGAGGGCGAAACTTCGGTTACGGAGCCCGCAGCCACCCGCGATCACACGGAATTAGCGCTCCTGGAGTTTGATGCGCCCATACGCAAACAAGGTCGTACGGTCTCCATTCAGGGATTGGCGTACGGCGCGAACGGGAATCCGGCGCTGCGGCCCATTTCGGCGGATATTCCGGGTGATCTTTCTTCGGCGGTGTTTTTTATTGCCGCTGCGTCGTTGCTGGCGGAATCGAATTTGTACATTGCCAATGTTGGGCTGAATCCCACGCGCTCCGCCATCCTTGATTTGTTCACGCAAATGAGCGCGGCGGTGACGGTGGTGAATCTGCAGACAAAGCAGGGCGAACTGATCGGCGATCTTTCGATTAAAGGCGCGCAACTGAAGGGCGGACTTATTTCCGGCGACCTGGTGCCGCTGCTGATTGACGAATTGCCGATGCTGGCGGCGCTTGGGCCGTATACCGAGCAGGGAATTGAGATACGCGACGCCGGGGAATTGCGCGTGAAGGAAAGCGATCGCATCGCCGCGCTGGCGGAAAATCTGAAGCGCATGGGCGCAAAGGTGGAGGAACGTCCCGATGGCCTGCGCGTTGAAGGGCGCACCGCGGGCCAGTTACATGGCGCGGAAATTGATCCGCGCGGCGATCACCGGATCGCGATGGCGTTCGCGGTGGCGGGACTGGCAGCGTCGGGCGAAACGCGGATTCTTGATTCGGATTGCGCGGGCGTTTCGTATCCTAATTTTTTCCAGGAGCTTCGACGACTGGCCAGTGAAACGGGCGTAGCCGCATAAACGCTCGTTGCTACTAAGCCACCCACGATTGACACTTTCTCCGGCCGTATCTCCTCGCGTTATACACTAAGACTAAGTCGACCCGAATCGGTTCAGGGTTGTGATTCTCATGTGGCCGCTATCCCTTTGCTCACTCCTCAACGCAAACTCCCTGAGCGTTTGGTTCCCGCTGGTCTGCCTGATTGGGCTTGTTGGCGGCCCCGTAGCCTTCTATCAGGGCTTCCGCATGCTGCGGTTTAAGCGAATGATTCTGAATACGCCACTTTCGCGGATTCACAGCGCCTCCGTTGGACTGGTGGAAGTGATGGGAACGCCTGTCGGTCCTCATCTGCTTACCGCGCCGGTCACCGGTGAGCTTTGCTACTACTATCGCGTGCAAGCTTGGCAATGGGTGGACACCGGAAAGGAACATTCGTGGAAATCGGTGCTGGACGAAAGCTTGTTCGTGCCGTTTTATCTGGAGGACAGCACCGGACGAGTTCTGATCGATCCGAAAGGCGCGGAGTTGGATGTGCACCGAAGTTTTTCGGACGAAATCAGCGCTTCGTTTTTTCGCACGCGCGATCTTTTGCCGCCCCATTTACAAAATTTCCTGCTGAAGCGCGGGCTGATTCCGTATGAAAAATTGAAGTTGGAGGAACGCATTATCCCGCAGGGCATGCCGCTGTTTGTGTTTGGGACTTTGGGAGAAAATGTGCAGCGGAATCGCGGCTTTGCGCCATCGCAGGTGAGTGCCCCGGAGAGCGTATCTATCCAGTTCCCCGGAGTGATGGGTGACCTTTCGTTTGGCGGAACTGTGGCGACGAACATGCCAGTTGGTGCCGCCTCCACGATCGCCGAAGTACTGGCCCACGTGCCGGGAGTGCGGGTGCAGACCGCCGTTGCTCCGTTACGAGCATTGACTGAGGATTCGCAAACGCGTGGGAGTGTCGCCGTTGCACCGAACGCTCCTTCCCGTGTCGCCACGCAATCCTCGGATAAATCCTCGTTTGGCGATTTTGATCCGCATCCAAGCGTGGCCATCGGCAAGGGCGAGCGCAACGAACCCTTCGCGATTTCCGGGCACAGCCAGAGGGAATTGGTGGGCACGCTGGCGTGGAAGTCCGTGGCATACATCTGGGGCGGCCCGGTGGTGGCCCTGCTGTGCTTGTATCTTTTGATGCTCTATTTGCGATTGATTAGTTAGTCGCGTGGAGGCGCGCGTATGGGATTGATTCCCGCTCTGATGACCTTGTTCGCCGTGGCGGGCGCGCTGCTTTATCTGGGTTTGATTTACAACGGCATGGTGGCGATGCGCAACGACATCGATAAATCGTGGGCGAACATCGATGTGCTGCTGAAGCAACGGCATGATGAGGTGCCACGACTGGTGGATGTCTGCAAGGGCTACATGCAGTACGAGCGCGAAACGCTGCAAACGCTGATCGAGGCGAGGACGCGGTACGGTTCGGCCGCCACGCTCGATCAGAAAGTGCAAGCCAGCGAGAGTGTGTCCGCCTCCGTGGGAAAAGTGTTGGCGGTAGCGGAAAATTATCCCACGCTGCAAGCTAATACATCATTTCTGGAGATTCAGAAACGCATTTCCGAACTGGAAAGCCAGATTGCGGATCGCCGGGAGTTCTACAACGATTCGATCACTGTGTTTAACACGCGCCTGCAGCAAATGCCGGATGCGTTGGTCGCGCGGATGTTTGGCATGGAGCCGAGATTGATGTTCTTGGCGAGCGCGGCGGAGAAATCACCGTTGCGGCTGGCACTTACCTCGCGCGAGTAAACGCCTAAATCCTGAGACTGCTTACTGATTGGTGTTGCAGTGCGCCGGCAGTTGTCCTTTATTGCTCTGTCGCAGGGGGGACGGGCGGATTAGGTGGAGCAGGCACGGAGAAGGGTTTGGGCATCGGCATGGGCTTCGGTGTGGGCATGGGCCTTGGTTCGATGGATGTTCGGCGCAGTTCGATGTTGCCGTAGCTGGTTTTGAGTGTGATCTTGGGGCCTTTGCCGGAGCCGTATTTGCCGGCCAGGTGCGAATCGCCCGATTCGGATTTGGTTTGATCCAGGCCGGAAAATTCAGATTCAATATCGCAATTGCGGCAATCGGCAACCACTTCAAAGCTGGAACTGCCCGGAATCGAGAGAGAAATTCCCGAAGAAGAATTGGTGATGGTGACGTCGTCTTTTGGCGCGGACGTGAAGCGGACTGTGGTTTGCGCGTTGCGATTATCAATGTTCACTTTACCGCCGGGATTCTCCACGTTGACTTCCGTATCTCTGGTACGCAGGTTTACGATTCCAGGGACATCGATCAAGTCCAGGTTACCGCTGCCAGCTTCCATGTGGCCCGCCAGGGCGGAGGCGGTAAGATCGGTGCGCGGTGAGACCATGCGCACGCCTTTGGTGACTTTGTCGGCGCGCACGGGGCCGTAGAAATCGCCTTCGACCGTCAAGCTGCCGGAAGTGTCATTCACTTCAATCTCGCCGCCCTTGCCGGAGATTTTCACGTCGCCGGTGGTGTCGTTAATTTTCACGTCGCCTTTGCGCATCTCTGCCAGGACCGCGCCAGTGGTTCCGCGGACGTCCACATCGCCGTTTTGATCGGTGACGCTCACGTCGGAGGCGAAGTCCGAGATGGTCACATCGCCTTTATCGGTTTTCACGGTGAGCGGTGACTTTTTCGGCACGGCGACGTCCAGGTCCACACTGATTCGCGCGTCGGACGTGTCGTAGCCGGTGGGATGCACCTCGAAACTGTCGCCATTCTGGCTGATCTCGACGGCAACGGGCTTGGCGACGCGTTCGGCGTCATTATCACTCCACGCGCGCACATTTTTCTTGACGGAAACTTCAATTTGGTTGTCGTCCGAAGCTCGCACGGTGATATCGCCGCGGACGTTGCGCACGCTCACTGGGGCGTTTGGGGGAATCGTCTTTGGCGTGACGTCCACGTCGAATTCGAAATTGTCGCCGGGGACTTCCACCAGGCCGCCGAGTTTTTCCTTGCCTACATCCACGGCGACGACAATGCCCATCAGAACCAGCATGCCCAGCACAAGCAGGATTTCGTTGCCGGTGATTCCGCCGCTACCGCCACCGAAGCGCTGTCCCGCAGTGCGCTCATACAGTTTCACGACGCCCCAGAACACGATCAGCAGCGGCCACCAGCGCGTGAAAAACACGTGCAAATTTAAATGTCCGTAATTGTGCAGCAGGAGGAGAATTCCTACCGAGATCAGCACCAAACCGGAGAAGAGACCGCTGCTGCGCGACCGGGTGCCCGCCATAGTTTTCTTATTGCCCCTGACCGCTATACGGAGTCTGTGGAGGAACGCTGGGCGGCATCGCCTGAGGCGGCTGCGGCGCGATGGGTGGCGGAGGCTCCATGTGGCCGTCGCGCGGGGCCACGGAAGACGCCAGTAGTAACACGCCGATCACCATCAGGATCACCGGCCAGGTATTGCTGAAATCAAAGCGTCCGCCATGCACCTGATGTAGCAAGAAAAGAATGCCGAGCGTGATGAGAATCGCGGGACCCATCATTCCGCGGATCGTGCAGCTTTGGCACCGGCATCGTGTTTGCCCGCTCATACGATTCCTTTCTTTAACTCTGCCCGCCCACGCGATTCCTGAGCAGTAACACGCCAATCCCGATCAGGATCAAGGGGAAAATCAGCTCGCGCATGCGGAAAAAATCGAACACTCCAAAATTTTTCAGAAGAAAAAGCGCACCGAGGCCAATCAACAAAATCGGGCCGAAGGAACGTTGCTTGGTCCAGTTCTCGACCGGATCCTGGTAGGTGACGCCAGTTTGCTTGGATTTCAGCGTGCGTACCGCATCGATCGCCATATAGAAGGGGAACACCACCAGCGCACAGATCAAAACGGCTTCCGCGCCGTCTCCCAAATCCAGGCTAATACCAAGAATGATGCCCGCGAAAATCACGATGTGCAGAAGCGCTTTGTTATATTCCCCGTTGTAGATCGCGCCCAGGCCTGGAATCAATCCAAGGAGGAAAGCGAGTACCGGCTGTCCCGCGGGAGTTGCACCGGGGGCAGGCACACCGACGGGCGGCACTTGCGACGTTATTACGCCTTCCGCGGAGACAACCGGGGCCGCTGTGTTCGCGGGCGGCGTCGACGGCAATCCAACCACCTTCGCCAGGCAATCTTCGCAATAGAAAACATCACGCACTTGTCTTACACATGCCGGACAAAGCGGTTTCCCGCAGTTCCGGCAATAGCCCGATGCCTCCACATCTGGATGCACCGCACATTTCATCGAAAGCTCCTCTCAAACACCAGGGGACCTTCCGCCGCCAGCATTTCGACCTGATGGGCAAGCTCATTGGCGCGATTCTGCTGCTTTGGCTGCACGCGTGTGTGATCGTCATTCGGCTTTTCCGGCGCAGCCTTAGGCGTATTATCTTCCGGCGCAACCTGCAATTCGTTCTGATCCTGGCGCAGGCGAGACTGAATCTCGTACACGACTCGCAAGTCGCTGACGTACTTCACGGTGCCGGCATAGGCGAGATGGTAGCGGCGATCTATGTTGCGGTACACGCTGACAGGATGTAAATCGGCGAGCTTCGGCTTGCGCAGAGAAATTCCCGAAGCGCTCAACACGATGATCAAAGTGGCCATCACACTGGCGACGCCATAGGTGAATTTCGGTGTTGCAAAGCCGGCCAGGAATTTCCGGAACGTCTGCCAACTGCTTACTGTTTCACGCGGGCCAAGGGTCTTATCCAGAATCGAGTACACCAACCGGGGAGGCGCTTCCACTTCTTCCATGGAATGCAATTGGTTCATCAGGCTACGAACTTCAGCTAACAGCGGGGCACACTCCGGACAGCTATTTGCGTGGGCTTCAAAGGCCGCGCGCTCGGGAGCCTGCAACAGCCCTTCGAGATAATCGCTCAACTGTGCTTCAATTTGGTCGCATGTCCAGGTCATCGTTCGACCCCCATAGACAGAGTTTCCCCTGTCCCTAGAAATACAAAATCCGTTGTGTTTACCCGCGCCGTCATGACGGCCTCACTCCCATTTGTTGCAAAATCTTTGCCAACTCGATGCGCCCGCGATTGATGCGAGACTTTACCGTGCCTTCCGGTACCTCCAGCACATGCTGGATCTCCGCATAGTCGAGTTGTTGCAGGTCCCGCAAAATAACCGCCTCGCGCAATTCCGGCGAAAGCCGTGTAAGCGCCGATTGTACTTGCCCGCTCAATTCGTTCAACAACGCCTGCTGATCCGGCCGCCGCCCCAGCGATTCCTTGTTCTCCACGACGGGCATGGCATCGTCGAGAGAATCGGTTTGCCGGTCGCGCTTGGTACGGCGGTAATGGTCGATCAGCAAATTCCTTGTGACACTGGTCATCCACGTGGCAAATCCTCCGTGTGCCGAGCGGTAACTGCCGAGAGTCCGGTATACCCGCAGGAAAACTTCCTGGGAAATATCCTCGGCCTCGGTGCGGTTGCCGACGAAGCGATAGCACACATTGAAAATGCGGCGCGAGTGGCGACGCACAAGTTCCTCCCAGGCCGAGCCATCGCCCTGGAGGCAACGCTGGACCAGTTGGGCATCCTGCTGCTCCAAGCTTTCTTAGCCCCATTCTCCAGTAACCTGCTCAGGCGTAACTCTTTACTAGAGCTACTCGGCCTGTCATGTAATGGAACGTAAATTGCCCCGCAAAAGTTCCCCTGCACAGGCGACCCCAACCGACCAACCTGAGCGGCATCTTACCTTTGTCTGCGTGTAGGTACAAGCCATTGCGATTGAATTGCTTACCTGAGGCCACGGGAGTTGGAGGAAAACGACGAAGGATTTCGTAGTCATGTCGCGCGGATGAGCAATGACTTGAGACAAACCCAAGCTCCACCCTTCGCAAACTACGCTGAGAGTGGAGCACACAGGCGTTTGCATCTTCGGGAGAATCTGGCTACGCTGCTTTTATATGTCCTTTACGTCGAGGAAGTGGTGGCTGGCTGGTATTGCCGCGCTCGTTGTGGGGTTTTTGTTGTATCGATCGCGCGGCCTGTTGCACCTGAGCCAATTCAGTGGCGCCAAGTTGTGGGACGCGATTCGCAGCGCGAACTACGTCTACCTTTTCCTGGCGTTGATCGTCATCTACGCGTGCTATGCGGTGCGCTCTTTGCGATGGCAACGGTTCCAGGCGCACGTGGGGCCCACGAAGTTCTGGAATATTTATGCGATGAACCTGGCGGGGTTCAGCGCGATTTTTTTGCTTGGCCGCCCTGCGGAACCCGTCAGGCCGCTGCTGATCGCGCGCAAAGACAAAATTCCGATTGCCGATACTTTTGGCATTTATGCGCTGGAGCGCATTCTGGATGCGGCTTCGACTGCGGTGTTAGCCGCGGTGGGATTGCTGGTGTTTGAATCTTCCGGGCATCTTACGGCGGAAGGGACCGGTTCGGCGTTTGAAAAAGCCGCGCGCACGGCGGGCACGGCATTTTCCATTGGCGCGATCGTGGCGATTGCCGGGCTCGTTTATTTGCGACTGCATGGTTCGGCGGTGCTGGAGCGCCGGATGGAGGGCTGGCTGACGGCGCACGGCTGGCGGGCGAAAGTGGCGCGCATCCTTATTGGGTTTTCCCGCGGCGTCCAGACGATACGCACTTGGGGCGATGTGTTTGCGGCGGTATTTTATTCGCTTCTGCACTGGTTCCTTGTGGTGTTCTGCTATTTCCTGATCATAAAAAGTTTTGGTGGGCGGCTGGGAACGCTGACATTTTCCGACGCGATGCTGGTTCTGGTATTCACGCTGGTGGGATCGGCGGTGCAATTGCCGGGAGTGGGCGGGGGTTCGCAGGCGCTGTCGATTGTGGCGTTCACGAAATTGTATGGAGTGGGGCCGGAATCGGCGGTGGCGGCAGCCATGGTGCTTTGGCTGATTACGTTTGCGTCGTGCTCGCTGGCCGGCGTGCCGCTGTTGCTGCGCGAAGGATTGTCGCTGGGCGAAGTGCGGCGCATGCAGGAACACGAAAACGAAGAAATCGACGCCGAAATTCTGGACCATCCGCCGAATCCCACGTAGTCCCTCCAGAGCGTGGTGGTTCGCCAATGTTTGGCGGTCTAACTGGATCACGCAAACATCCGCCGTTGGGAATCTGCTATTCTCTTCCGTAAGTAACAGGAGAATCCCCAGCGTGAAGTGTCCTTTCTGTGCGCATCTGGATGACAAGGTAATTGACTCTCGCGAAGGCCGCACGGGCGACACGATTCGCCGGCGCCGCGAATGCCTGAAGTGTTCCCGGCGTTTTACGACCTACGAACGCATCGACGAAATTCCGTACATGGTGATCAAGAAAGACGGGCGGCGCGAACGCTTTGAACGGCAGAAGATTCTTCAGGGATTGTTGAAAGCGTGCGAAAAGCGGCCGGTACCCACGCCGAAGCTGGAATCCATCGTCGACGAAATCGAAGGCGTGGTGCACGAAGCAACGGAAAGGGAACTGACCACCACGGAAATCGGCGAGATGATCATGCACCGGCTGAAGAAGCTGGACAAAGTGGCGTATGTGCGATTCGCCAGCGTGTATATGGACTTCAAGGATGTGCAGGAGTTTATGTCGGAGTTGAAGAATTTGCTGAAGGATCGCGCGGTGAAGAAGTAGCTTGTTGGCTGAAGGCTACCCTCAGCGGCTAAGGCCTCACGGATTTTGAGGCGGTTACGGCGCGCTGAAGCCGTGCCCTGACGAAAAAGGGAGTATTCAACCAGAATCGAAAGAGCATCGCGGCCACCCAAGTAAAACCACAGCATCTCTTTGGATCGATCGCGGACGAATTAATTTTGTTGGCGTTGTTTTGTTGGGTAAAAGCGGCGGCTGGGCCGCCGCACTCCAAAAAATTACCAGATGCGGACGCGGTCGGGCGGAGCCAGGTATAGGGTTTCTCCCGGCTTCACGTCGAAGGCGCCGTACCAGCCGTCGATGTTGCGCACGGTGTCGGCGCGGTATTGCGCGGGGGCGTGCGGATCGGTGGCCACTTGCTGGCGCAATGCGGCTTCGCGCGATTTCGATCCCCAGTTCTGCGCGAAGGCAATAAAAAATTGCTGATCGCCGTTGAATCCATCCTGCTCCGGGCCTGGTTTGCCGGCGAGCGCGGCATGGTAGCCGTCGTATGCGGCGGAGATACCGGCGACATCGGCAATATTTTCCGCGAGCGTTTGTTTTCCGTTCACAGAAAGATCAGGGAAGGGCTTGTAGGTGTCATACTGCGCCGCTAGTTGCGCCGTCGCTTCTTCGAAATGCTTCAGGTCCGCATCGGTCCACCAATTGCGCACGCGGCCTTTCGAATCGAACGCACTGCCTTCGGTGTCAAATGTATGGCTGATTTCGTGGCCGATGACCGATCCAATCGCGCCATAATTCGTTGCATCCGGCGCCTTCGCGTCAAAAAACGGCGGCTGAAGAATGGCTGCCGGGAAACTCAACGCATTGTACAAGGGTAGATTCACGGCGTTCACGGTCTGTGGCGTCATGGTCCACTCGTGGCGGTTTACTGGCTTGCCCAAGCGCGCCACATCCATCTGATAGTCGAACATGCGGCCGCGCCAGAGATTTCCGAAAATGTCGTCGGCTTTCACTTCGTAGCCGGAATAGTCTTTCCAGGTTTCCGGGTAGCCAACGCCTACGTAGAGAGTTGTCAGTTTCGCTTGCGCTTCTGCTTTCGTTGCGGGATCCATCCAGGTTAGGGCGTCGATCCGCTTGCGGAATGCGGCGATCAGATTCGCGACCATCGCCTCTGCTCGCGCTTTGGCTTCCGGAGGGAAATAGCGCTGCGCATAAATTTTGCCGACATCGTCGCCCAGGAATATGTTGACTACACGAACCCCGCTCTGCCAGCGGGGACTTTGCTGTTGCGCGCCGGTCATGGCCTTTCCAAAAAACGCGAATTGCTCGTCCGCCAGGGCTTTCGGTAGCACGCCTGCGGCCCCTTCGATGGCGTGGTAAGCCAGCCAATCCTTCCAGGTTTCTAGCAGCTCCGAAGACACCAGTGCGGATTCGCCCGTGAACGCTGTCGGTTGCCACACGATGAAGCTGGCCTGATTGCTTAATCCAGCGCCACGAAAATATTGGGCCCAATCCAATCCCGGGGCCTTCGTGGAGAAATCGGACTGGCTCCAGGTATTGTTAGCTTTGTGAACGTCTTCGTTATCCGCCAGGCTGAGGTGTTTTTCGGCAATAGCGTGTTCCAGTTCTACAATGCGCTTGGCGCGCGCGTCTGTGTCCGTGTAGCCGGCGAGTTTCAGCATCGCCGAAACGTGAATTTCGTAGGCGGCGCGGAGTTGCTTCATGTGTTCGCTGTCCGCCAGGTAATAATCGCGGTTGGGCAGTTGCAGGCCGCCTTGTAGAAAATAGGCCGCGTAGTGTTCGGAGTCGTTGAAGCCGGGAGCTACCCAGAGGCCGAAAAGATTTGGAGTGTGAAAATTCGTGTTGTTAAGGGCGTCGACGTCGGCGCGCAACGTTTTTCCGAGGGCGAAGGCGAGTTCGCGCTTGTCGTTGATCTGGGCGATGGTTTCGAGATGCGGCTTCAGCGGGGACAAACCCTTTGCTTCAATTCCCGCTTCGTCCATAAAGGAGTTATAGAGGTCCGCAATTTTTCTGGTGCCGGTGCCGGGGGCGGCGTTGGCCTTGGCGGCTTCCTCTATCAGCGCGGCGGTGCGTTTGGTGCTGACTTCATCGAGCTTCGTGAATACGCCGATGCGAGAGCGGTCGGGCGGAATTTCCGTGCGCCTGATCCATGCCCCGTTTGCGTAGAGATAAAAATCGTCGCCAGGCTTCACGGAGCGATCCATGTTGGCGGGTTGGATGCCGTGAGTGTCCGCAGTTGCGGTTTCCTGCGCTCGGACAACGGCAAGAGCACCTGCCAGCGCGAGAATTGCGGCGCTGCTCAACACAAATTTCGAAAAGTTTTCGGAAAGGTTCATCTCGGCTCCCCTGTCACGCGGACACTCCTCGCAGCTAACCTTGAAAGTACAGACGAAAGTATAGACGCGCCTCGGGTCCGCGTGGTAGTGAAAGGCCGTTTCGGCCAAGATTCTGGGACGTCGGCAGGCTGCAATCCCAGGCTATACTTACGGCGATATGCCAGCGATTATCTGCATGCTGCGAGCGGTCAACCTGCCCGGTCACAACAAGATCACGATGGAGTTGCTGCGATCATTGTGCGAATCCCTTAAGCTCGAGTGCGTGCAAACGTATGTGGCGAGCGGCAACGTGGTGTTCGTTTCCAAGGAGAAAAACCTGAATGGTATCTCACGGCGAATCAGCGGCGCGATTCACGCGAAGGCGGGTTTTCAGCCTGACGTGATTCTGCGGACTACCGCAGAAATGCGCCGCGTGATTGCAATGAATCCGTTTGCTGGTAGGAATGGCATCGAGCCGGCGAAGCTGCTCGTGGCTTTTCTTGCGGGCGATCCTGGGAAGGCCGCGCGCGACAGTCTTTCGAAACTCGATATGCGGGGCGAAGAATTGCACGCGCGTGGAAGCGAGCTCTACATTTATTTCCCGAACGGAATGGGAAGAAGCAAGCTTCCATGGCCGGCCATCAACAAGGCGCTGGATACTCCGTCCACGGGACGGAACTGGAACACGGTTCTCAAGTTGCGTGAGATGGCGGATGCGTTGGAAAAATCGGCGTGAGTTTAAAAACCCGTAGGCCGTTCCTGCACAACGCCGAATGCATTCTCAAGCGCAATACCCGCCCGGCCGACAGTTCCTTCGTCGAATAACCTGCCGATCAACGTGACGCCGTGGGGCACACGCCGTGGCGGCGAAAACTTCGGCAACGGCCGTGAAGGGTCGGGAGCCCAATCGCTGCGAGCCTCGGCCACTTCCACGAAACCGGCGCGCATGGTCAGGGATGGGTGGCCGGTGTTGTTGGTGATGGTCAGAATATCGTCGCGCAGAGAGGGAACGAGCAGCAAGTCCACTTTGTCGAAGACCCGCGCCATTTCTTCGCATACTTTGCGGCGGAAGCGGTCGCTCTGTACGAAATCCACTGCGGACAAAAACCGCGCCTGCCGAAAAATGTTGGGCCATGCATCGTAAGTTTGCTCGCGCAATTGACCGAGTCCGCCGTTCAGCGTGAGTTCTTCGAATGAGGCGGCGCCTTCCGCGAACAAAATGAGATTCAGCGAGTCGTACGGCCAATCCGGTATTTCTACTTCCACTGGTTCCATGCCGACTTTCTTGACGGTCTCGAGCGCTTTTCGATCCACGTTCGTTGCGGGCGCTTGCTTCATCCACGCAGGGAAAAAGCCTACGCGCAGACCCTTCACGCTGGCGTTCGCATCAAAATCCAGCGTGCACGGAACGCTGGAGACATCGCCGGGATCGGGGCCAGAGATGGCGTTCAACACCAGAAGAGAATCTTCCACGCCGCGGGTCATCGCGCCAAGTTTGTCCAGTGACCAGCACAGCGTCATCGCACCCGTTCGAGGCACGCGGCCATACGTGGGACGCAATCCCGTGACACCGCAACGCATGCTGGGGCCAACGATGCTGCCGCCGGTTTCGCTGCCGATGGAGAAGCCCACCAGGCCGGCCGCTGTCGCCGCTCCCGGACCCGCGCTGGAGCCGGACGCACCTTCTTCCAGCAGCCATGGATTCATGGTTTGACCGCCGAACCAAATATCGTTCAGCGCCAGCGCTCCGAGGCTTAGCTTTGCGATTAATACCGCTCCTGCGTCATTCAAGCGCTTTACCACCGCTGCGTCTTGATCGGGGATGCGATTGCGATACGGCTCGGCGCCATAGGTTGTGGGGATTCCCGCCGTGTCCAGGAGATCTTTTCCGCCCCAGGGAATGCCGTGGAGCGACCCGCGATAACGCCCGGCGGCAATTTCCGCATCCGCTTCCTTGGCCTGTTGCAGCGCCAATTCGCGGGTCAAAGTAATTACGCAACGCAGCTTGGGGTTGTACTGCTCGATGCGCCGCAAATAAATTTGCGTCAGGCGCTCCGAGGATAACTTTTTGTGTTCGATCCACCGCGAGAGCTTGGTTACCGGTGCGAACGCGATGTCTTCCTCATTGGTGGGCAATGGCCCAGGATCGTTTTTGCTGCGCACAAATTGATTTCGGGTGGCCACCACTTTTTGGCCGGGCATCAGGCTTTGGTATCGGGAGAACGGAGCGAGGGTTGGCTCGAGCGAGATTTTGCGCGGACCTGTGCGGCGTTCGTAAAGCGAGGCCATATTTCCACGCCAGCTGGAGGCGGCCTGCGCGAGGTCGGCTTCGTTCATTTTCACCTGCACGAGTTTTTCTGCTTCGACGAAAGTTTCCGGCGTTACTTCTGGTCCCATGGCGGGGCCGGTGCCAAACGCCGGTGGCGCGCCTGCCGGCTGCTGCTGCGCTGGAACCTGTTGCGATGGATCTTGCTCACGCGCCGCGGCGATCGTTGCGCCCACGCCCAACACCCCCGCCACTACTTGCAAAGAGGTTTCCCCCAAAAACGCTCTTCGTGTTTTCCTGACCATTGTTCCTCCGCCGCGCATTGTACCCTGACTCTTGCCTTCGGCCGTCTTCGCGAAAAATTTCACCCAGTGCGATGGGGCTATTTGCATTAAGGTTGCGTGCAGGCCGGGAAGATTTGCGAACTGACGGAAGCTTGCACGGCAGTGATATGATTCCGGCCATGCCGAAACCGAAAAGCGTTTCTGTGTTCCGCCTACCGTTTATTGCTCTGGTTCTTTTGCTTGTTCCCGTTTTCATCTCTGCGCAGACAAGTTCTGGTCAAAGTTCTTCCATCGTCCTGCACGCCGCTCGGTTGCTCGACATCGAGACGGGCAAGATTGTTGCGCCGGGCGAAGTGCTGGTGCAGGGAGAGCGCATCGTTGAAGTTGGGACGACGGTGAAGCATCCGGCCGGGGCTCAAGTCATTGATCTGGGCGATATGACGCTGTTGCCTGGGCTGATTGATGCGCACGTCCATCTGTTCCTGCATCCTGGTGCCGAGGATTTGCAAACCGTGGAGGAATCCGTGCCGCAGCGCACCATTACGGCGACGCTCGCGGCGCGCGAAGATCTAATGGCCGGGTTCACGGCTGAGCGCGATATGGGCACGGAAGGCGCGGGCTCTGCCGACACGGCGGTGCGCAATGCAATCAATGATCGCTCGATTCCGGGGCCGCGCCTGCGTATCAGCGGAAATGCGATCGATATCCTGGGTGGCCACGAAGACGCGATTCACTTTAATCCGGAGCAGCGCGTACTCTCAAATGCGACCTACGCCAATTCGCCCGAAGAATTGATTAAAGCTATTCGCGAGGAAGTGAAAGAAGGGGCTGACTTCATCAAGATTTACGAAACGGGGCCGGATTCGGTGCGAGACGGACGGCTCATTACTCCATATCAATATACGGAAGCGGAACTTACAGTGGCGATTTCGGAAACAGCGCGCACCGGAAAACGCGTGGCGGTTCATGCTACCGGCGAGCCCGGCACGTTTTACGCCGCGCAGGCGGGCGTGGCTTCGATCGATCATGCGTATCAGCTGAGCGATGAGACCATGCGGCAGATGAAGCAAAAACAAATTTTCGCCGTGCCCACGTTCGCTATTGCCGAATATTTCGCGGAGCATGCCGCCACGCCTGAGATGGCGAAGCGCGAGCATGAGATGCTCGACCTTCACGTTCAGGAATTTCACAAGCAGCTTGCCGCCGGCGTGCCCATGGCTGTGGGATCGGACGTTGGACCTTTTCCACACGGGACGCAGGCACGCGAGTATGTGCTGATGGTGCAATACGGGATGAAGCCGCTTGAGGCGTTACAGGCCGGGCTGCTCAACGGGGCAAAGCTTCTTGGCTGGCAGAATGAGATTGGAGCGCTCAAGCCTGGATATTTTGCTGACATTATTGCGGTGCCAGGCAATCCGGTGGACGATATCGGCGCGCTGACGCATGTGTCTTTCGTGATGAAGGGCGGCAGGATTTACCGCGGGCCTAAGGAAGAGTGAAAGTGTCCCGGCCATTGCTGAGTGTTGCTGGTCTTTGCTTGCTTACGGTGTGTCTCGCAGCTTGCGCGAAAAATGGAACGGGTGGCGTAACTCCAGCGAGCACGGATTCGGCCGGGATCCGCCAACAACCTGCTGGAAACTCCTCTAAATCTCCATTGTTGCCGCTGCTCAATCGCATATGGCGCGTTTCCAATTCGTCCTATGGGCCAGCTTCTGGCGCCATTTATATTTTTCTGTCGAATGGCACTTTGCTGGAGACATCCTGCGTGGAGACGTACCGGATCGCGGTTTGGTCGGTGGATAAGGCGCAGCCGGATACGTTGCGAGTTGTTGAGGATCAGCAAAAGGTGTTCACTGCCACGATTGGGGAAGCGAGTAGTACGACTTTGCATTTGCATCAGAAGATGATTCGAAGCGCGGAGATTCGCGACATTACGCTTACGGCCGTGGATGGCGAGTTTGTTTGCGCTGATCTGCCGAAATAGATAGAGATCGTTTGGAGAACTTCTTTTGGCCGATCTAAAGTTCGGCCACTACATTGGGACGGAACTAATGGTGTTGGCATCGCGTATCATGCTTGGGCTTTGAAGGATGGCTGGTCCGTGGTTCCGCAAGGGTGAAATGACACGACAATCCCGAAGTGGAATTTTAGTTTTCGTTGGTTTGGTGTTGCTCGGCGCGGCCGGGTGGTTCGTGCTGCGTGCTGGGCGCGGGATTCGCGTGGGCACGGCGGTGGTCAGCAAAACGCTTTGCTCTGGCGTGTTCGTGTCTGGCGTTGATCCGGACGTTTTATATGCAGAGGCCGTAAAGCCAATTCCGGGGCAAACGCAACTTGCGAAACGGCTCAAATACACTGTGGATAGAGTGGGGCGGCAAGTTACGGCGAGCTGGTGGGGCGGTTTCGAGAGCCGCGCTGTGTATCGCGAAGGACTTGGATGCGTGCTCGTGCATGGCGACGAGTCAAAGAGTGCGCCGGACGGCTTGGGTGCCAGAGACACGCGTGCGACTTCAGCGGTTGCGGCGCCTGTGGCAGCGTTGGAGGTTGAGCCACCATCGGCAAAGCTGGAAGCTGCGTTGGATCGCGCGTTCGCCGAACCGTCGGCGCCGCCGTATCGCCGGGTGAAAGCGATTGTGATTTTGCACGACGGAAAAGTTGTCGCGGAACGTTATGCGCCCGGGTACAGGGCGGAGACGCCGATACTGGGCTATTCGTTAGCGAAATCCGTGACGAATGCGTTGATTGGGATTTTGGTGCAGCAGAAGAAATTGTCCGTCGAGCAGCTTGCGCCGGTGCCCGAATGGCAGAATCCTTCTGACCCGCGGCACGCCATCACGATCGATCAACTGATGCGCATGAGTTCGGGACTGGCGATTGAAGAATCGGACACGGGATTCGATCCGGTTTCGAGGATGCTGTTTCTGGAACCGGACATGGCGGGCTTCGCAGCACGCGCGCGACTGAAGGCCGTTCCTGGCACACAGTGGGAATACACCAGCGGTAACACGCTGATTTTGTCGCGCATCATTCGCGATGCGGTTGGCGGTCGCGCTGAAGATGTGAGGGAGTTTGCGCACAAGGAATTGTTTGAACCGCTGCGCATCACTACGGCGACCATCGAGTTTGATAGCGCGGGCACACCTGTTGGCTCGATCTATGTGTTCGCTTCCGCGCGCGATTGGGCGCGTTTCGGCGAACTTTATTTGAACGACGGCGTTGTGAACGGGCGACGCATTTTGCCTGAGGGTTGGGTGAAGTATTCCAGCGCGCCCACTCTGAATCAGGATTACGGCGCCGGATTCTGGACCAATCACGGAGCGCATGGATACGCCGCGGACCGCATCGAAGCGGGCATGCCCGAGGATGCGTTCTATGGCTCGGGCAATCTGGGGCAACGCGTGGTGATTATTCCTTCGCAAGGCCTCGTCATCGTGCGGCTCGGGTTGACGCATAGCAATGGCTTCGACATGCGAGGCTTGCTTCGTCTCATCTCGGATACGACTGCGGCGATCAAGAGTCCGTAGGAGCGGTTATCACTCCTGATCCGCGGCTTCTTCGGAAGCGCGTGCAAATGTGGCGCACCAACGGCGCTTCCCCGTTTTGGATTGTGTCCCAGCGCTTACGCGCCGGGCTAACTTAGGGCCCGTAGATGGATGGAACGCGCTGCCGGTCCGGCGCATTTTGGAATCGTGTTACAGTTTTGCTCGTATCTTCCATTTATTCCCTCAGGGAGCTTCCATGCGCAGATTCTGGATCGCAACCATGACAATCGTTTTTGTCTCGGCGGTGTTTGCGGCAAAGGCGAACGCGCCGAAAATTGACCCTGAAAGAATTCGCGCGCACGTGAAATATTTGAGCAGCGACGAGCTGGAAGGCCGCGGCATGAACCAGAAGGGGGGCGATCTGGCGGCAGAGTATATTGCCGCGCAGTTCAAGAGCTACGGGCTGAAACCTGCCGGGGAAAATGGCACTTATTTTCAGCAAGTGCCCATGGTGGGGATGAAGACGCTGCCGGACACGACGTTTTCGTTTGTTCCCAGTTCCGGCGCGCCGGTGGAATTGAAAGCGCTGGACGATTACGTCGCCACGAACGAGAGGCAAACGGAATCGGCGGAGATCGATGCGCCGATCGTTTTTGTTGGCTATGGGATTTCCGCGCCGGAATACCAGTGGGACGATTACAAGGGCTACGACCTGAAAGGTAAGGTGGCGCTGCTGTTCGTGAACCAGCCCATTTCCGACGATCCGAAGTTTTTCAAGGGCAAGACGCTCACTTACTACGGACGCTGGACGTACAAGTATGAAGAAACCGCGCGGCGTGGAGCGATTGCCACGCTCATAATTCATCGCGAAGATTTGGCCAGCTATCCGTGGACAGTGGTGCGCAATTCGTGGGGCGGAGAAAAATCGTTCCTGAAGCTGGATGGTACGCCGAAGCTGGCGGCGGCTTCGTGGATTCAGCAGGACGTGGCGCGGAAGCTTGTGGGCATGGTGGGACTGGACCTGGACAAGCTATTCCAGCAAGCGCAATCGCGCGATTTCAAGCCGATCCCGGTGCCGGTGAATTTGAAGGCGCACATTATCAGTTCGGTACACCCGTACACTTCGCGCAATGTGCTGGCCATGGTGCGAGGCTCCGATCCGGCAAGAAGAAAGGAAGCGATTCTCTACACGGCGCACTACGACCATTTCGGAATCGATAAGACGAAGCCCGCGGGGGCAAATATTTTTCACGGCGCGGCAGATAATGCTACGGGCTGTGGAATTTTGCTCGAGCTTGGCCGCGTCTGGGCTGGCACCAAGCCTGCACCTGCGCGCTCGATTCTGCTCGCAGCGGTTACCGCTGAGGAGCAAGGATTGCTTGGCTCCGAATATCTTGGCAAACATACGGCACAGTTGCCCGCGCAGCCGATTCTCGATTTGAATTACGACGACTTGCCGCCGATTGGTATTCCGGAGGAAGTGGAAGTGGTGGGGGCGGAACGCACGACTTTTTATCCCGCCGTGGAAGAAACCGCAAAAGAGTTCAATCTTACGATCCGTCCGGACTCGCGTCCCGAGGCCGGCCATTATTACCGTTCGGACCATTTCAGCCTCGGAAGGGTTGGCATTCCCGCGTTCTCCGTCAGCGAAGGAATGAAATACCAGGGGCATGACACCGCCTGGGGACTGGCGGAAGCGAAAGAGTATGTCGAGCACCGTTATCACCAGCCGACGGATATTTACACACCCGATATGGATTTTAGCGGCGACGCGCTGATGGCGGAATTTGGCTACGCGCTTGGCCAAAAAGCGGCCATAGCGCCGACGGCCCCCGCGTGGATCCCCGGCGATGAATTTGAGACTGCCCAGAAGAAAAGGCTGGCTACCGAATAGAGAATCAATTGGTGTTTAACGCGGCCAGACACCGGCGGTGAAGGATTTGATGGTGGTGAATCCCAGGCGTTCGTAGAGCTGCACGGCTGTGCGATTCTCTGCGGTTACAGTGAGCGACAATTCCTTGAAGTGCATGCTGCGCAGGGCGTCGGCTGCGGTGTGCATCAGCATGCGGCCCAAGCCGTGGCCCTGGAAGCCGGGTTGGACGCAGATTTGCGTGGTGTGGCCGACGCCATCGGCAACTTCGCTGGTCAAGACTGCGCCGACAAGTTCATCGCTACCCGGATGGCGCAACACAAACGAAGCGCTGGGCTGAAACTGTCCACAACCGGGTAGCAGGATGATGTTCTTCAAAAATTTCAGCGCGCCATTCCGCGAGCGGTATTGGTCGTTGATGTCGCCGTCTATGTGGTTGGCGTAGGCAAGATAAATCAGCTTGGCGCAGGGCTCAAAGTAACGGTCATTCCAGCGATCTACGCGCAAACCGGAGTTGATGCTCGGTGCGCGATCAGACTGCTTCTCCAAATCCAGCAGCATGAATTGGCGGGTGTACAGGTGGAATCCCTGCGCGCGCAGAGCCTCGTCCACCGGGCCGCCAAAAGGCATGAGCTGCGCTTCGATGCGCTGCATTTGCGGCAGCGCGCGCATGCTGTAAAGCATTTCCTCAAGCAGCCGACGGCCAATTGGCCCCTGGTTCTGCTTGGGCGAGACGTACATTCCGCCAATTAGCCCTTTGTGGTCCTCCAGGACATAGAAGGAGTAGCCGACGGCAGAGCCACCGTCCAGAGCCACACAGCCGGACAGGGCATGAGCGTCCAAGAAACGCTTAATCAATTCCAGCGCGCTGCGGTAGTCCCAATGGAGCTCATCGCGCCAATGGTTAGCCTCCTCATGGAGGAGTGGCTCGATCTGCCGAACAGTCGCTTGGCGAAGGTCGATGATGTTCATAGATCGGGTGTTACGGGTTTTGATGCCAATGCCATCATAGCCGATTCCTGCCAGCGACTGCCAAATTCCCAAAAAGGCAGATATAAATCGGGCACATGACGCGGAGAAGCCTGTAAGCCATGGTAAACCCGCGTGCTAGCCTTAAGGGGAGTCCCAGCCAGGGAAAAAGTTCAGGGTCCGTCGCGGAAAGCGCGGCCAAATTGGCTGGAACAAGAGCCCAAAACCCATGTCGATAGTGGATGAGTTGCGTTATCCGAGGCGTTGGTACACCAAGCTGCTGGTGATTGTGCTGACGCTTATCATTTTTATCGCCCTGGCGACGGCGGCGGTCGCCGGCGTTTTGACCTATTGGATCATCAAGCCCCAGCGCACCAGTTCTGAGATCAATATGGCCAGCTTCCCGGGGCGGCCAGATGAGGTGGATTTTACGGTCAGCGGGTTGACGCCTTCGGATCGCAAAGGGTGGTTCTTCCCTGGGCTGCGCGGCGCTCCCACGATTATTCTGTGCCATGGCTACCAGTCCAGCCGTGGCGAATTACTGACGCTGGTTTCCGCGTTGCAGGATCACCAGTACAACGTGTTTGTGTTTGACTTTGCGGCCCACGGATCGAATGCAGGATTGACCACCTTCGGTTACCGGGAATCTGATGAGGTGCGCGCGGCCATCGACGTGATCGCCAGGCGAAACGACATCGATCCCACGCGTTTCGGCTTGTGGGGTTACAACTTGGGCGCGTATGCCGCTTTGCGGGAAGCAGAGAAAGATCCGCGTGTGCGCGCGCTGGTGCTGGATTCGGTGTACGACCGTCCGAAGCAGATGGTGAAGATTGGCGTGGAAAAGACGGGCGTGGGCGGATTCCCGCTGATGGTAAAATCGGCGCAGACCACATTTGAGTGGCTGAATTATGGATACAAGGATGATCCGCCGCTTTCTTCGAAGCTGAAAACTTTGACGGATGTGCCGACGCTGTTTATCCAGGCCACGGATGATCCGGAGTTGGGCTCGATTACGCGGGATATGTTCTTAAAGGCGCCGGAGCCGCGGGAACAGGCCATCATCGCGCACGGAAATTTCGTGAACCTGCCTGATGAAGAAAAACGCACGTACGAGAATCGCGTGGTGACGTTTTTCTTAACGCGGCTGCCGGTTACTACTGCGACCGCCGCTGTTGCTCCTACGAAGCCTGCTAAGGCTGCCAAGCCGATTCAGTGATTCACTTTTTTACAACACGATAGGCAAACCAACCACTATTCCTAAGTTCTAAAGGATCGCCTGCACAAACCGCTGGCAGTTTCACGAGAGCATTGCAGCTTCGCACTGGGAGCACCAAATATCCTTCCTTCGGTTGATCGGGATCCCAAGCTTGAACCTCATGATGCAAATAAAAACTTAAGCTGTACTGCTGGCCCCTTTTCATCGAGGCGGTGTAGGTTTCGCTTGGCGGGATCTGGGCTGCAGTTAGCTCCGCCGCCAGTGTTTTTCCAGACGGATCCCAACGTAACCAAGGATAGGAAAACGCGTGGAACATCAGAAGAAGCCCGAGTACCGGAAAAACGGCAGCGGTGGCAACGGCAATGCCATGGATTTGGCCTTTGAAGGTGAGGAGTAAGTTAGCCAGAGCGAATGCGAGTAAAACACATCCCGCAACGAGCATTGCTTCCGCGCCCGTGCGTGAAGAGTGAAAGTGCCGGCCGAGACCGATTAGCAGCAGAGCGGCGGGAAGTGTGAGAATGGCCCAAGCCGATAGCAACCATCGTAGGGAACGTTCTTTTTGATCGGACAGGGTCACAAACGATCTCGCAAGCAGCACACCAATCGCAGGAATTGCGGGAAGGATATAGCCCGGTAATTTGGACCTGGAGATGGAAAAGAAGACTAGGCAGAAGATCGCCCATGACAACAAGAGATTTGTGAGGGGAGAAAATGCGAACTTGCGATCTCGATGAAACAATCGGATGGCAATTGCCCACAGCAGGACTAGAGTCCACGGGACGAATGCGATGAGCACGATGGGGATGTAAAACCAGAAGGGTTGGATATGCTGGAATTCGGGAGTCAGGTAGCGTTTGAAATTGTGTTCGATGATGAAGACACGGAAGAAAGTGGGATTGCGGTGGGCGCAGAGGATGTACCAAGGAAGCGCGGTGAGGCAGAAGCTGGCAATGGCAACCGGATGAAGACAGCGAAAGGCCTCTCGCCAGCGCTTCGTGAATGTGGCCCATAGAAGAACAGCACCGCCTGAGAGAACGATCGCCGCGGGGCCTTTGGCGAGAACCGCGAGGCCGAGGAAGAAGCCGAAGATGGAGGAGTTGAAGGATATTGAGGAGGTGAAGGAGGTAGAGGATTTTGGGACCAGGCCAAGGAGGTGCGCGGCAAACGCCATGGCAATGGTAAGCATGCCAGCGAAAGGCATGTCTGTAGCGGCGGCGTGGGAAAAGCCTATCATGCCTACGGTTGTGGGGAGAAGAAGGAGTAGCCAGCGCGCGGTTTCGGCGCCGTAGACGCGCCAGGCAAGCCACGCCATTGCAAGAGTGGCCAGAAGTGCGGAGATGGCGCTGGGAAGGCGCGCGGTGGTCTCGCTGACACCAAAGAGTTTGAAGCTGAGCGCGGCGCCCCAATAATAGAGGACGGGCTTTTCAAACCAGGGCTGGCCGTAAAGACGCGGCGTAACCCAATCGCCGGTCTCCGCCATGGCGCGGGCGATCCAGGCGTAACGCGGTTCGTCGGGACCGACGAGACCGATGGCGCCGAGATTATGGAAATAGCAGATGTAGAGAGTGGCCAGGATCAGGAGGACCGAGGCGAGGCGGGCCACGGGAGATTTCGCGAGCGTATCGGGTGTGGCGTTGTCGGTTTGCGTCACGGAAGCAAGAGTCTAGCATTGTCAGTGTATCTTGGAATGGTGGATGTGGGCGATTTTGGCGGCAATGGAAGAAAAAAGCAGGTCCCTCGCTTCGCCCGGGATGACAGGTCTAAGAGAGGGGATTGCGAATCGTCGTGTTGGGTGAAAATAAGCTGTGAGTGTAAAAGCGGCAGCTGGGCTGCCGCACTCCAAAAATGATTGAACGGCTGCAATATGCGGTGGCGTGGACATTTGTGAAGATGCTGGGAATTTTGCCACGCCCGCTGGCACGATGGTTTGCCGCGATGGCGACGCGGCAGCTGCTGATTTTATTTCCGAAATTGCGGAAGACGGCGGAGTTCAATTTGAAGTTGGCATTTCCCGATTGGACGGAGGCGCAGCGGAACGCGGTGATGAAGCAAATGACGCGGAATTTAGGATGGATGGCGGCGGAATTCGCGCGGCTGCCGCAATATTCCGCGAAAAATATTGAGAACGTGGTGGTGCTGGACGGGCACGAAAACTTTCTGGCAGGGAAGAGCCGCGGCAAAGGCGTGGTGTACCTGACGGGGCATATCGGCGCGTGGGAGCTTTCTTCGTACGCGCACGCGTTGTATGGATTTCCGCTGCACTACATGGCGCGGCCGCTGGACAACGAACCGCTGGACTCGCTGGTGAACCTCTACCGGGGACTGTCCGGGAATACGCCGATCTACAAGAATGAAGCGGCGCGAACGATGTTGCGGGTACTGAAGGATGGCGGGACCGTGGGAATTTTGGCGGACCAGAATACAATGCCTGGTGAAGGCGTGTTCGTGGATTTTTTTGGCGTTCCTGCGTGCACGACAACCGGAATTGCGCGCGTGGCGCTGCACACGGACGCGGCGGTGGTGCCGGGTTATGCGTTCTGGGATGAAAATTTGCGGAAATACCGGCTTCGCTTTGAGCCGCCTGTGGAACTAATCCGGACCGGCGACACGGAGCGCGACATTCTGGAAAATACGCAACGCTTTACCAAAGTGATTGAGGACATCGTCCGCAGATATCCGGAACAGTGGGTGTGGATTCACGCGCGCTGGAAGGCCCGGCCAAAGGGCGAAGCGCCGCTGTACAAATTTCTATCGTAGCGAGCAAGATTTCATCATAGTGGCCACAGAGGACGTAGTGGGAAGAGGAGTTTGGCAATGAATCTGACGGCGAAGCAGGTGGCTGACAAGGTTGGAGCAACTGTGGAAGGCGACGGCAATCTGGAATTGGTTGGCGTCGCGGCGCCGGAAAGGGCGGGGTTGAAGCATCTCATTTATGTGGAAGCGGCGAAACATCTGGAACGCGCGGCGGCCTCGGCGGCGTTGTGCGTGGTGGCGGGCGAAGGAGTTTCGTTGCCCGGCAAAACAATTTTGAAGAGCGCAAAGCCAAAGGTGGCGTTCGCAAAGGCTGCGGCGCTGTTGCTGGAACCCGCGCCGATAGCCGTCGGAGTGCATCCCACGGCCATCGTGCCGGCGCAAATGCGCATCGGCGAATGCGTTGGCATCGGACCTTATGCGGTGATTGGGGACGATGTGCACATCGGCGACGGCACGCAAATCGGCGCACATTGCGTGATCGGCGAAGGCTGCTGGATTGGTGAGAATTGCCTCATTCATCCGCGCGTGACACTTTACCCAGGCATGCGCATCGGGAATTTAGTGGAGATTCATTCCGGCGCGGTGATCGGGGCGGACGGATTTGGTTACGCGTTCGATGGCGAAGCGTATTGGAAATTTCCGCAGGCGGGGATTGTGGAGATTGGGGATGACGTGGAGATTGGAGCCAATACGACGATTGATCGGGGCTCGCTGGACGATACGCGCGTTGCGACCGGCGTGAAGATCGATAATCTGGTTCACGTTGGACATAACGTGCAAATCGGCGCGCACACGGTGATCGCAGCGCAGACCGGCATTTCGGGATCGAGCAAGCTGGGGCATCACGTGGTGTGCGGCGGGCAAGTGGGCGTCGCCGATCACTGCACTCTGGAAGATTGCTCGATTGCCGGAGCTCAGGCGGGCATTCCTACGGGCAAGACGATTCGCAGCGGGCAAACGGTTTGGGGCACGCCGGCACGGCCGCTGGACAAGTTCAAAGAAGCGTATGTGTGGTTCGCGCGTTTGCCGGAGTTGGGCGAGCGAATTAAGAAGCTGGAAGAGGCGGAACAGAAATGACGGCCGGGATCGCAAAAGAAAAAGCGCTGTGGAGGCTGATCGTGGTAGGCGGCCACACGCGCAGCATCGGCAAGACCCAACTCGTTTGCGACGTGATACGGGCATTTCCGCGAACGCAATGGATTGCGGGGAAAATCACGCAGTACGGCCACGGCGTCTGCGCGCAAAATGGCGAAAATTGCGACTGCGCGCCCACCGATCATGTTTGCGCGCTCGATTGGGAGACGCGGGCGGATACCGGCACGGACAGTTCGCGGTTTCTGGAGGCGGGGGCGAAAAGGTCTTTCTGGTTGCGCACCAAACAGGGGTATTTGGCGGAAGGTTTGCCATTGCTGCGGCAGGCGCTGGGAGAAGTGGCGAGCGGCGAGTGGCGAGTGGCGAACAATGCCGAGAAGACGGCGCATTCCGATCTGACGAACGCGGCGGTGATTGTGGAAAGCAACTCTTTGATGCAATTCGTGAAGCCATCACTTTATTTTGTGGTGATCGATCCTTTGAAGGAGGACTTCAAGGAGTCCGCGCAATTGGCGCTCGATCGCGCTCACGCGCTGGTGCTGCGAGGGGAAGTGGGAGGAGATGCACCACCGGCTCCCTTGTGGATGAAATTGCCGGAGCAATTGCTGCGGGAAAAGCCGTCGGTGATGCAGCGGGAAGGCGAGAAATTGCCCGAACCATTGTGGGAGCTAGTGCATCGAACTTTGGAAGGTCCACCGGGTTCCGCGTTGTAGGGGTGCCCGACAACGCCTGGTTATAGATTCTGCATCTTAACCGTTGACCCTCTTTGGGGGTGCGGCGATAATGAATAAGTACTGGGGGTACCCCAGCTCGCATGGTTCGCACTTCGTATGGAAGTGTAACGCAATACGCAAGTTAGCCCGATTTTTCACGTGATGGGTTGAGGTGTAGGTAAGCCGGACCGTATTTTTTGTTTTTCTTAAGGGAGCAGGAATGGCGTCGTTTGTCCGAGTCGGAGAGCAACTGCCGGTCGCGCCTGCGCCAGCTCCGTGGCGGCAGGAAGATTGGGCGGAACGCGTTGAAACCGCGGTAAAAAATGGCGCGGAATATCTGTTGTCTGTGCAGTCGGAAGAAGGATATTGGCTCGGCGAACTGGAAGCGGATACTACCCTCGAATCGGATTATATTTACTATCTGCACGTTCTGGGGCAAGCCGAGCCCGAACGCATCGCCAAACTCGCAAATTATGTTCGCCGCAAACAGTTGGACACCGGCGGCTGGCCCATCTATCCCGGCGGCCCTTCCGAACTGAACGCAACCACAAAAGCATACTTTGCGCTGAAGCTGGCGGGCGATTCGCCGGATGCGCCGCACATGGTGACGGCGCGGGAAACGATTCATCGCCTGGGCGGATTGGAGCACACTAATTCCTACGTGCGGTTTTACCTGGCGCTGGTGGGAGCCGTGGGCTGGGAGCTAGTGCCTGCGATTCCGCCGGAGCTGATGCTCCTGCCGAACTGGTTCTACTTCAATATTTATGAAATGTCGTCCTGGACGCGCGGAATTGTGATCCCGATGGCGATCCTGTCTTCGCTTCGGCCGGAATTTCGCTTGCCGGAGCATGCGCGCGTGGACGAGCTGTTCAAGGACCCGTCGCAGAAGACCGCGGCGTTCAATTGGAGCAAGCAGGTCCTGTCCTGGAAGAATTTGTTTCTGGCGCTGGACCGGGGATTCAAGCTGTATGAAAAATTGCCGTGGAAACCGCTTCGGCAGAAAGCTATCCGCGAAGCGAAACAGTGGATGGTGGAGCATCTGGAACGCACCGAGGGACTGGCAGCGATTTATCCGTCGATGATGAATTCGATTTTTGCGCTGATCGCGCTGGGGCATGGCCCCGAGGATCCGCTGACCTTCCGCGAGATCAAGGAATTTGCGCGATTTGAAATTGAAGACGGCGACACGATTCGCCTGCAACCGTGTGTTTCGCCGGTGTGGGACACGTGCATCGCGATGGTGTCGCTGGAAGAAGCGGGATTGCCGGCGGATCATCCGGCGCTGGTAAAGGCGGCGGACTGGTTGTTGTTCAAGCAGATTCTAGGTGGCGGCGATTGGCAGATCAAGAACAAGGATGCCGAGCCGGGTGGCTGGGCGTTTGAGTTCCGCAACGATTTTTATCCCGATGTGGATGACACGGCGTTTGTGCTGATGGCGTTGCAGCGCGTGAAGTTTCCGGACGAAAAGCGCATGGAAGGCGCGATGCGGCGCGGGATTCAGTGGCTGCTTAGTATGCAGAACCGCGACGGCGGCTGGGGCGCGTTCGACCGCGATAACGACCGGCAATTGCTGTGCAATATTCCGTTCGCGGACCATAACGCGATGATCGATCCTTCGACGGCGGACGTTACAGCGAGAGTGCTGGAATGCCTGGGGCGATTTGGCTGGCCCGCGGAGCATCCGGTGGTGCGCAAGGCCGTGGGATTCCTGACGCAGGATCAGAGCAAGGATGGATCGTGGTTCGGCCGCTGGGGCGTGAATTACGTGTATGGCACGAGCGGCGTGTTGCGAGCGCTGGAAACGGTTTCGATGACGGCGCAGGATTATTGCGTGCGCGCCGTGAACTGGCTGCGCGAAGTGCAGAAGGCAGACGGCAGCTTTGGCGAATCACTGAACAGCTATGAAGTCGTGTCCAGCAAGGGGCAAGGCGCCAGCACGCCATCGCAAACAGCGTGGGGATTAATTGGGCTGCTGGCGGGCGCGGATCCAAACGATCCAGCGATTACTCGCGCCGCGGCTTACCTGATCGGACAGCAGCACGCCAACGGGTCGTGGAGCGAAGAAGATTTTACGGGAACGGGATTCCCCGGCGTGTTCTATCTGAAATATCACCTGTATAAGAATTCCTTCCCGGTGTATGCGCTGGCTCGTTATCGCAATCAGGAGCGCCGGGCTGCCGAATACTGCGCGGCGAAGTTCAATCCGGGTGATTTCCGGTTGCGCAGTGGCCTGTATTCCGCGCGCGAACGGCGCGCTTCCTAAGCACCAGATGCGGTACCCCATCGGACTGGTTTTCGATTCCCTAAAACACGTGGCGGGTAGAAGACTGCGCGGGAACCGAAAGTTTCCCGTGATGCTGACGCTCGATCCATTGGGCGGGGCTGATTCCGCATACGGCGGAGGGAATGGTAACGGAGAATCGGCCAGAGTATCGCCGATGCTCTCGGTCGAGCAGTGCCTGGCTGCCGTCGAAGAGTGCCGCGCGCCGATCGTTTCCATCTGTGGAGGTGAACCGTTGGAGTATCCGGAAATCGCGGCGCTGACGCGGGCGATTCTGGAGCACGGGCGTCACCTGTTTCTGTGCACGGACGGGATGCTGATCCGGCGGCGGCTGCACATGATTCCGCCGTACACGAATTTTTTCTGGAACGTGAAGCTGGACGGAACGCAAACGGTGCATGACGCGCACGCGAACCGCACGGGGCTGTTTGTGGAAGCGCTGGATGGCGTGAAGGCCGCGAAGAACGCGGGATTTTTTGTGGTGGTAACCACCACGATTTTCCCGGACACGGATATGGGCGATGTGGCGGAGTTGTACGAACGGCTGCACGCCATGCACGTGGATGGTTATTTGCTGACTCCACACTATCCGCAACAAAAGATGTGCCGCGATGGCAGCGCGAAGTTTCATGAGAAGATGCACCAACGGTTTCGCGAAGCGAGTGAGCAACTGGCCAGCTATAACCTGATGGTGTCCCCGATTTATCTGGAATATTTGCGCGGCGAACGCGAGCTGGATTGCAGCGTATGGGGCGGACCTGTGGTTGGGCCACGGGGCTGGGCCGGCCCCTGCGGTTTTTTGAACAACAGCTACGCCCATAGTTACAAGAAATTGCTGGAAGAAACGGTTTGGGAAAATTATGGGCGCGGGTTGAATCCGCGATGCGAAAACTGCCAATGCCACGCGGGGTATGAGACGGCTGCGTTGCTGGGAATGAATCCGAAGGCCGGCGACCTTTGGAAAATGTTGGCGTGGCAACTGGGCGGAAATCTGGGAGAGAAGCGGGAAGGGAAGCGCAAGGCATGACGACGCTGGTCACCGGCGCGGCGGGATTTTTGGGCAGCCATGTGACGCGGCAACTTGTGGCGCGCGGAGATACGGTGCGCGTATTGATGCGGCCCTCGAGCAATAATCGCGCGATTAGCGACTTGTCTCTGGAATACGTGACGGGGGATTTGCGGGACGCGGCTTCACTCGAACGGGCCATGAGCGGCATGAAGCGCGTGTTTCATGTGGCGGCGGATTATCGGTTGTGGGCCAGGAATCCGCAGGAAATTTACGATTCGAATGTCGGCGGAACGAAGAATTTACTGGCCGCCGCGAAAAGCGCCGGGATCGAGCAATTGGTTTATACGAGCACGGTGGCGACAATCGCTGTGGACCGGCCGGAGTTGCCGAACGAGTCTACGGACGCGAAGCTGGAAGAGATGATCGGGCACTACAAGCGCTCTAAGTGGATGGCGGAGCAGGAAGTGTTGCAGGCGGCGCATGCGGGGTTTCCCGCGATTGTGGCCATGCCGACGACTCCGGTGGGGCCGTGGGATTGGAAGCCAACGCCGACGGGGAAAATTATTCTGGATTTCCTGAATGGGAAGATGCCGGGATATGTGGAGACGGGCCTGAATTTCGTGGGCGTGGAAGAGTGCGCCGCGGGCCATTTGCTGGTGTCCGAGCGCGGGAAGATTGGCGAGCGATATTTGCTGGGCGCTGAGAATCTGACGCTGAAGGGTTTGTTGGATTTGTTGGCGGGGATTACCGGTTTGCGAGCGCCGGGGATGAAAATCCCGCATGGAGTGGCGTTGGGTGTAGCGTATGTGGAGAGCGCGTTTTCGCGGCTGATCGGAAAAGAGCCACAGATCCCGGTGGAGGGCGTGAAGATTGCGCAGCATAAAATGTTTGTGGATTGTTCGCGCGCGCAAAGGGAATTGGGATTTCAGCCGGGGCCGGTCGCGGCAGCGCTGGAGCGCGCGGTGCGGTGGTATCAGGCGAACGGGTATGTGAAGGCGGGCAGAGTGAAGAAGATGAAGATGGCGGCGTAGGCGGCCCCAGGAAGTAAAGGAAGCTAAGTAAGTGAATAAGGCAAAGGAAAAAGCGGGATGAGGGTGCTGGTGACATTTGCGGTGGATGCGGAGTTTGCGCCCTGGCGCAAGCTGCGGGCATTCAGAGAAATAATCTTGAACGAGTCGCATTGGAGCAAGGGTGGGCGCGTTCAGGAAGCGCAAATTAACGGTCATACGGTATGGGTTTATCTCACAGGTATGGGGATCAGAACTTTTGACTTTGCGTTGGCCAGTTGCGTAAAGGCCGCCGGCGCCGACGCAGTGCTGTCCTCGGGACTCGCGGGGTCATTGAATCCGAAATATGGCGTCCTTTCGATTGTTGCACCACGCCGGGTAGGAGATTTGCGAGATGCAACAGGAACGAACGTCTCGAAGGCCTTACTCGAACTTGCTGGCAATAAAGGAGCAAATCTGATTGACGCACTAATCACGGCAAACCGCATCATCGATACGGCCGAAGAGAAGGCTCGCCTGTCACAATTTGCGGATGCCGTCGACATGGAATCCATGCACATAGTTCGCCAATTTGAGTACAAGCAAATTCCTGTTGCCGTGATTCGGGCCATCAGTGACGGTAGCGAAGAAGAAATGCCCATCGACTTTGAACAATGCCTGACCGCCGACGGATCCATTAAGGTGATGCCGCTCCTGAAAGGTCTGGTGAGAGAACCCGGTAAAATCCCGGCGCTAATCCGGTTTGGCCGGCAGAGTAGAGTTGCGGCCGAGAGATTGGTAGGTTTCTTGGACGAATACATTCAATCACTCACGCCGGAACTATTAAGAGTCCACGCGGGACAGAGCGTGAGCCAATGAGCGGAACAGGGACAATCGTGGAAGGGCTGAGGACTTTTGGGCCGATACCGGAGACGATGCGCGCGGGGGTGTATCGCGACAAGGGTGTGGTGCGCGTGGAGGAAGTGCCGGTGCCGGAAGTGGGCGATGGGGAAGTTCTCATCAAGGTGGCGGCTTGCGGGATTTGCGGGACGGACATCAAGAAAATTTTTCAGCGTTACGTGGAGCCACCGCAGATTCTGGGGCACGAGCTGGCAGGCACGGTGGTGGCGATTGGGCGGGGCGTCAGCAAATGGAAGCTGGGCGACAGGGTAATGAGCTTTCACCATACTCCGTGCGGCGATTGCTTTTATTGCAAGAACCGACAATTTTCGCAGTGCAAGCAGTACAAGACCACAGGGTTGACGGGCGGTTTCACGCCCAATGGCGGGGGATTCGGGGAATATGTAAAGGCCATGCCTTGGGTTGCGGAGCGCGGAATTGTGTCTTTGCCGGACAACGTGAGTTTTGAGGAAGCCACATTTATCGAGCCCATCAACACAATTGTAAAGGCTGTGCAAAAGGCTCGCGTGGTGGCAGGAGAGACGGTCTTGATCATCGGATGTGGCCCTATCGGATTGCAATTACTAATGGTTACCCAAACCACCGGGGCGCGCATCTATACCAGTGATCCCATGGCCACCCGGCGGGCAACCAGCCTGAGACTTTGTGCCATAGAGTCATTTGACCCCAACGGTGGTAAGCTGGTGGATGAAATACGGGCCCGGACGGGGGGGCGCGGAGCAGATGCGGTTCTGGTCGCGGTGGCGCATCCAGCGGTGGTGGTGGAAGCGTTGGCGGCGGCAAGACCGGGGGGTAGAGTGCTGTTATTCGCTGCGAATGACCCTGTGACAAAGATAGAGTTTCCAGCAGCTGCCGTAGGGATCGACGAGAAGGAGATCCTGGGCAGCTACAGTGCGGCTGTGGACATCCAAGAGAGTGCGGCGGCGCTGGTGCTGGAGAAGAAACTGCCGGTGATGGATATTGTCACGCACCGGTTCCCTTTAGCTAGAATCCAGGAAGGGCTGGAACTGGCCAACAGGCCGACGGAAGAATCGCTGAAGATTCTGATAACGCACTCATGAGAGCAGCGTCCACAAAGAAGACGGAACCAGGACTGGAAGAAATTCTTGCGCCCGCACGGATTGCCGTCCCATCGAGAATGACCGCCGCGGTGCTGTATGGCAGCGAAGATCTGCGGATTGAGCAGATTGAAGTGCCTTCGCTGGCCGCGGATGAAGTTCTGCTGCGCGTGCGCTTGGCGCTGACCGACGGCACGGACCTGAAAGTTTGGAAGCGCGGCTACCACGCCAAGATGATTCAGCCGCCTGCAGTGTTTGGCCATGAAGTGGTCGGCGAAATTGTGGCCATGGGAAAGCGCGTTGACGCGAAATGGCGGTTGGGTACGCGAGTGATCGCGGCAAATTCGGCGCCCTGCTTCCGTTGTTACCATTGCCGGCGCGGCCAGGAAAACCTTTGCGACGACCTGCTCTTCAATAACGGCGCTTACGCGGAATATATGCGGATTCCAGGACGAATCGTCCGGGAAAATATGCTGGAAGTGCCGCATTCAGTCGACGACCACAGCGCGGCGTTTGTGGAACCGCTGGCGTGCGTGCTGCGCGGAATTCACGAGATGGAAGTGCGGACTGGGGATACATCCGCGGTGATTGGCTGCGGCCCAATCGGACTGAAATATGTGCGCATGCTTTCCCGGCGGGGAGTGCGGGTGATTGCACTGGCGCGGCGGGAAGGGCCGCTGGCGGTAGCGCGCAAGCTGGGAGCATCGGTCACCATCAACGTGACGGAAGTTCCGGATGTGGTCGCTGCGGTGAGGGAATTGACGGAAGAGCATCGCGGGCCGGATTCGGTGGTTGAAGCAGCAGGGAATCCAGCCACGTGGCAGCAGGCGTTGAAAATGGTGTGCCGCGGCGGAGTTGTGAACTTCTTCAGCGGGTTGCCGTCCGGGACGCGCATCGAGATCGAGCCTGCGACCATTCACTACTCCGAGATCAAGATGATTTCCCCGTTCCACCATACACCGCGCTTTATTCGAGAAGCGCTGGAGGCGGTGCGGCGTGGCGATGTTTCCGCCGAAGAGTTCGTGACCGAAGAGATTCGATTGGAAGATCTGCCGCAGGCGTTCGAGCGCATGAAAGCGCGCAGCGGAGAGATCAAACTGGCCGTGCGGCCGTAGAAGCGATACGTGGCTGGAGCCGGGTGACAAGCAGATCTTCAACTGGCCCAACTTGCTGTAAATCCACGAAAGAGGAAGTTTCCGAGTAATGTTGCGTCCAGGCGAGCTATCGCTGATGGAGAAGTTGCCGGGGAACGGGTGTAGCCCCGCGGCGGCGCAACAATATACGAAGTGGCTGGCGACGCATCACTACGAAAATTTCAACGTAGTTTCCTGGCTGCTGCCGAAGGAACTTCACCAGCATTTTTACAATGTGTACGCCTATTGCCGCTGGGCGGACGATTTGGGCGACGAGATTTCCGCGAAGGAACGCGCACTGGAACTTCTCAGCTGGTGGGAAACGGAATTGGACGCGTGTTACGAAGGCAGGCCGTCGCATCCGGTGTTTGTGGCGCTGCGCGAGACGGTGATTGCCAAGGATGTTCCGAAGCAGCCGTTCGCGGATTTGCTGAAGGCGTTCCGGCAAGATCAGGTGGTGAAGCGATATCCGACGTGGGAAGCGGTTCTGGACTATTGCGTGTACTCGGCAAATCCAGCGGGGCGGCTGGTTCTATATCTTTGCGAGTATAGAGACGAAGAGCGGCAGCGGCTGTCGGATGCGACGTGCACCGCGCTGCAACTGGCGAATTTCTGGCAAGACGTTTCGCGCGACCTGGAAAAAGGAAGAATCTATATTCCTTTGGACCGAGCGGCGGCGCATGGGGTCAGCGAGCAGGACATTGTCGAGAGAAAATTCGACCAGCGCTATGTGGCGTTGATGAAGGAATTGATCGAGTACACGCGCGGGCTTTTCGAAAAAGGAATGCCGCTCTCGAAAATGGTTGAAGGCAAGTTGAGCGTCGATCTGGCCATGTTCAGCAAGGGCGGCATGGCGGTCTTGGACGCGATCGAATCGATCGGCTACGACACGCTGAACCGGCGGCCGGAAGTAAGCAGAGGGAAGCAAGTGCGGCTGCTGGGACGCGCGCTGGTGGCGCATGTGTGGGGAGCAGCTCCCACGCTGATCACGCAAGCCCCGAGTCACCACAGCGCTCCGGACGCGAAAGAAGCAGAGATGCTCAGCGTGCCAGAGTCGTACGATGAATGCCACCGGCTGGCTCGCGAGGCGCACAGCAGCTTTTACCCTGCGTTTTTTCTGCTGCCCAAGCCGAAGCGCGATGGCATTGTGGCGTTGTATGCGTTCATGCGCTTGATCGATGACGTGTCCGACGAGGGAGTGGACCTGGCGGCGAAGCAGCGCGGACTGGCAAAGTGGCGCGCAGCGCTGGACCAAGTGATCACCAGGCAGGATCAAGTGGTGGAAGGCTCCGCGGCGATAGCGTCACCGTTTACCGCCTTGAAGGGTGCGGCGGAGATTCTGCCCGCGCTGGTGGATACGATTGAGCGCTACAAGATGCCGACGCGCTATCTGCACGATCTGATCTCAGGCGCGGAAATGGATCTGACGATTCAGACGTATCCGTCCTTCGAGCGGCTGAGGGAATACTGCTATCGCGTGGCAGGAACGGTTGGGCTGACGTGCACGCACATTTTCGGCTTCCACGATTTCCGGGCGCTGGAGCTGGCGGAGAAGCTGGGCCTGGCGTTTCAACTGACTAACATTATTCGCGACGTGCAAGAAGATTATGGGCTCGGCCGTGTTTATCTACCGGAGGAGGACCTGGAACATTACCGGGTGACTCGCGAGGATTTAGGGCGGCGCGAGGCCAGCTTGGGTATACGGGAATTGCTCCGATCTGAGGCGGACCGCGCGTGGAAGTTGTACGAGGATGGCGCGCAGTTGCTCGGAATGGTGGATGAAGATAGCCGCGCGACTTTGTGGCTTTTGGTGCATACGTATAGTGCACTGCTGGCACGCATTGAATCTGTCGATTTTGCCGTTTTCGCCGGGCGCGTGCGGCTGACGAAAGCGGAGAAGCTGAAGTTGGTAGCCAAGGCGCGGTTCGGGCGCCACACGAAAGAGAATATCCTTGCCAAACGTGATCGTGATCGGCGGCGGGCTCGCGGGGCTGTCGGCGGGAGTATCGCTGGCTGAAGCCGCCTGGCGTGTGCGCTTGTTTGAGCAGCGGCCGTTTCTTGGCGGCCGGGCCACATCCTATGTTTTGCCGGACGGCGAACATGTGGACAACTGCCAGCACGTGACGCTGGGTTGCTGCACAAACCTGGAAGATTTTTACCGCCGCGTCGGGGCGCAGGACAAGATCAAATATTTCGACCGGCTGCTGTTTCAGGACCCGCAGGGACGGCAGGGCATCATGCAGGCGGGATTGTTGCCAGCCCCGCTGCATATGACCGGATCATTTCTGATGTTCGCCCCGCTGAGCCATGCTGATAAGCGCTCAATTGCCAGGGCGATGCTGGAGATTTTGCGTGGCAAAGGGCATACCGCCGATCTGGATACGCCTGGCGGCATTTCGATGTTGGAGTGGCTGCGCAAACGGAAGCAAACGGCGGGCGCGATTGAGCGGTTCTGGCGCGTGGTGCTGGTGAGCGCCCTGGACGAAGAGCTGGATAAGACAGACGCAAAGTTTGGCCTCGATGTGTTTTGGAAGGGTTTTCTGTCGAACCGGACGGGCTACCGGATGGGTGTTCCCGCAGTGCCGCTGGCGAAGTTATATGACGGCTGCAAGCTGGAGATTGAGCGGCGCGGAGGCGAAGTTAGTTTAAGAATGCCAGTACGCGCGGTTCACTTTCAGGATGGCGGGGTAAGCGGCGTTGAGTTTGACGGGGGGCGGCTAGAGACGGCCGACGCTTACGTGTTCGCCATTCCTCACGACGCTCTGGCGGATTTGTTGCCGGACGAGGTGAAACAGCAGGAGCCGTCGCTGGCGCATTTGGAGAACATCAAATCTTCGCCCATTACCGGCGTACATTTCTGGTTTGACCGCGAAGTAATGCGGGAGCCATTTGTGACCCTGTTGGATACGACGACGCAGTGGATCTTCAACAAGACGGCTTTGTATGCGGGCAGCAATGGCAGCGGCGGGGCCAAAGGACAGTATCTGCAACTGGTCATCAGCGCATCTTATGGTCTGCTGCAGAAGCCACGCCAAGAGATCATCGATCTTTGCCTGGCCGAGGTACGCCAGGCGCTACCGGCAGCCCGGGAGGCAAAACTGGTGAAGGCCACCGTAATAAAAGAGGCGGCAGCCACATTTTCTCCGCAACCTGGAGTGGATCGCTGGCGTCCAAAGCAACAGACCTTGGTGAAGCGATTGTTCCTTGCCGGGGATTGGACGGATACCGGCTGGCCCGCGACCATGGAAGGTGCAGTGCGAAGCGGCTATCTGGCTGCCGAAGCGGCGTTGCGAGTAGCAGGTACCCCAAAAATGATAGTTCAACCCGATTTGAAACCCGATGGGTTCGTGGGTATGTTCATTTAGGTTGGGACGGAAGCGGGAAAATCTGTGGTGAATGGGATCGTGAATGACAGGACTCGCCGTTCGTTGCGGGTTAGATTTTCGCCACTACGGTCCAGTTCTACATAGGAAGCCCGATTCGCGTCGAGGAATTGTTGGTAGACATTCTCGGAATCCCAGAAGTCGATAGTGAAATAAAAGAGAGGGCGGACGGGATCCCGCTGGAGTTGCGTGCCGCGGAAATGGGGATCGCGTTTGAAGAGCTGTACCCACTGGCCATTGGGTCCATAGGCTCTTTGAAAGCATTCTTCACTTCCTGGCTTGACTTCGAACTCCCAGAGGATTACAAACATAGATGTCCCATCTTCTGCTCTCGCTAAGCAGCATTCCAGAGAATAACTATAAAAAGGGAAGACTGGTGTGCTGGCGGTTGTAGCGTTCCGATCGGATACATATCGGGAATAGATACGTTTAAAAACAGTCGTTAACAAGTTGTAGTTACAGTCCGGAGCGGCTGACGGACGGAGGCGTTTGTGGATCGCAAGTACGGTCACCGCGGCTATCGTGATGCCGAGAAACAAGAAAGACACGAAAAGAAAGACAGAGATCGCAAGCCGCCGCAGGGCGGCCCTCGAGGAGCGACGGACCACCTCGGCCCGCGCACGCCGAGGATGGTGGGGACGGTAACACGCGCGCGTTGTTCGAACTGCGGCGCGGTCCTCGTAGCTGGTTTCGATCCTGGCGGGAAATGTCCGAAGTGCAATTTCGAACTGCATTGTTGCAAGCAGTGCCGATTCTTTGACAGCGGCGCGCAATTCGAGTGTACGCAACCCATCCCCGCAAGGATTTCGCCGAAGGACACGAAAAACGATTGCACGTTTTACGAGTTCCGAACCACGGTGGAGAAAGATACGGCGCCCACTTCTTACATGCAGCCTGCCCAGGTTCCTGTGGAGTCGCCAACTCCCGGGCGGCCATTGGATGCGCGCCAGGCGTTCGAAAACCTCTTCAAGAAGTAGATCCCTTTGTTATTTTTTTGCCGGTGGAAGTGAGCCCATGGGAAAAAGTGTAGGCGCCGCGGGCATGGCATCGGCGATCTGGTCGAGTTGCGGGTAGTGTTGGCGAAGTGGTTCCGGCACTTTCACCTTTGTTCCCTTCAAAATGCTGAGGAGTTGCAGGGCGTTGACGACGGCTTTGCCCTGATAGTGATTATTGGTGATCACGTAGGTGTCCTGGGTGTGCTCGCGCACATTTTGGATGCGCGCTGCCCAGGGATCGAGTTCCTCTTTCGAGTAAAGATAGTTGTAGCGTTCGTGCGGCGGTGTGGCCGGATTGTCGTCGAACCACGTGTCATAGCGGCGGCCGTGCAGGCGAACGTAGCCGACTTGTGATGTGGCGTTCGCGGAAGGCTCGAGGGAGCGCCCGATAATCGGCTGATCGATATTGCAGAAGCCGGCGTGATGATCGCGG
Organism: Candidatus Acidiferrales bacterium; assembly: GCA_963709705.1. GTDB lineage: Bacteria > Acidobacteriota > Terriglobia > Acidiferrales > UBA7541 > Acidiferrum. The sequence goes on along the minus strand of CAVPXU010000005.1, from coordinate 117,443 downwards.
AGAAGCGCGAATGTGTCTGGGATTTGCCAGGAGGAATGACGCAACTCGACGACGAGCGGGTAATCGGCAAAACGAGTGAGGGCTGCTGTGAGGTACGCGACGGTTTCGGAAGTGCGATGGAACGAAAAAGGGAACTGCAGGAGTACCGCGCCGAGCTTCTCAGCCTTTCGCAACAGATCGAAACCGGCGCGTACGTCGCGCTCGTCCTGAAGAGTGCCGAAGGGGTCGTGCGTGAATTTTTGCCAAAGTTTTGCCGTGAAAATGAAAGAAGGATTGACGGCTACACGCTCCAGCCAGAGTACGGCGTGGTCCGGTCGCAACGGCTGATAGAAGGAAGTGTTGATCTCGATAGTGTCGAAGAACTGTGCGAGGTACGTGGCCTCATGAAACCCCTTGGGCCGCCTCGATGGGTAGACGTAGCCGCCCCAATCGCTGTAAGACCAGCCGGCCGGGCCGATGCGCAGGCAGCCTTCCGTGGGACTTTTTGCATTTGTGGATTTTTTCATCATGAATGGAAGGCATGCGAGTGCGGCGATTCGCAGGCGAGGTTAGAGTAAGGACTCCCAAGGTGACTGTCAACGCATGCGGCATTGCGCCGCGTAGGGCAGAGTGCTAGGCTGAAAACGTCATGCGGTGCAGAATCACTGCGTCGCGTTCCTGCCTCATTTTCCTTCAGACCTACAGGTGCAACCATGAACGTCTCAATCAGCTATAGGCACGTCGATTCGCAACGAGCTGTAGCATTGGAAGTTACGCGTCGTTTGGACAAGTTGGGACGGCTGCTGCGAACCTATCAGCCGGACCTGGTGCAGATTAAAGGCGTCTTTTCGAAGAATCAGCGAACGGAGGAACAGTCGTTGGCGCTAACCCTTTCGTTGCCGACTGGAACGTTGCGGGCCACCGGAAATGGCAAAAATGTCCTGGCTGGTTGCAAGAAGGCATTCAGTGAAATTGAATTGCAGATCAAAAAACACCAATCGCTGCTGCGCCGCGAGCACGAATGGAAGCGCAAGCGGCCGGTTCACGAGTGAGTTGGAGATGTTTCCCGTTGTTTGACCGGAGGCACATAGAGACTGGAAAAGAATTTCGTTTCGCCGTACTCGCGGACCAGATCTTTCAGAGGGATGGTTCTAGAATGCGTGGTGTATTCGGGCAAACCGTCCGTCCAGATCAGTGTGACCGGATGATCTGGCTCGTATGCCTTCAACAGAAATTGCATTGTTAAGTCTACACGAGGGACGTCTTGGGTGCTTCCCGCTGCTTCAATCTGGCAAACGATCATTCCCAAGTGTTTTGTGAACAGGCCGCGTTGAAGATGGGCCAGGGGCAGAACAACTTGTAGCCCCAGCGTGAAGTCAAAGTTGATCTCCGCAAGGGCCAGATCGAGGAAGCTCACGCCGGAAATTACCTTTACCTACACTCCCTCTTTTCGGCCCTTGATGCGAATCAGATTCGTGGTGTCTTCCAGCACGTCTGCGCTTCCGGGAACGGCGTAGACGGCCGCACCTGTGAGTTCCGCCTCTTTGAATAACGCAGCTACCATGAATTCGTAAATGTCTTCGGGATTGGCCCACCGCATGGTGTAAAGGACGTCGAAGCTGTGGAGATGCTTGCCGAGGCCGTTCAGCCAGTCGTACACGGGATGCGCTTTCGTTCGAAAAAAAACCTTGTTTGCGCTCAACAGTTCCGCTTCGGCCTCTTTCGTTAAGTACGCCGTCGGGCCAGGCCCCGTGCCGACCACCGTGATTGTCGCCATTATTGTCCTTAGCTGTTCATTCCTACACGATGCCAACATTCTATGCAGTGCGACCTTGAGTGACAAGGTCGTTGACGGCACCATTGCTTACACTGTACAGTTCAAATTAACGAAATGGAGAGTTTATGGCTGGCACCTCAACACGGGATAAAAATAGTACTTTAGTGATTTCCGCTTTGCGGGCGCGAGCGAATTTCGGGAAGATGCTGAATCGCGTGGAGGACGAGCGCCGGTCACTGATTATCGAGAAGCGTGGCACGCCGAGGGCAGTGCTGCTGAGCATTCGCGATTACGTTAAGTTGGCCGCGCCGGAACCCGAAGTCCTGAAAGTAATCGGTGAAGAATCGGAGCGGAACGGCGCCAGCGCCTTTACATCGCGGCAGATCGACCAAATCATCAAGGCGTCCAGAACACAAAAGAAGAAGCAATAAATGCTTTCGCTCCGCGTGGTTATCGACACCAACGTGATGGTTTCGGCAGCTTTGAAACCGGCAGGATTGCAGCGCACTGTTCTGCTGGTGGCCATCACCAAGCCCGCGCGTTTATATGTTTCCCGTTACATTTTGGAGGAATATCGCGAAGTGCTTGCGTGCAGCGAGTTGGGGATTCGCAAGGGGCTGCGGCAGCAATTAATGCAACTCATCAAAAGCCATAGCCACACGGTGGCTCCGGCACGCCGGATCGAGGTGACGCGCGATCCCGATGACAACATATTTCTGGAGTGTGCCGATGCGGCAAGAGCGGATTACTTGGTGACGGAAAATCAGAAGCATTTTCCGCAATTCTGGAAGAAAACCAAGATCATAACCACTCGCGAATTTATCAGCCTTGCCGCACCTCATTTAATCAAGTAGCAGCGAAGTTCAGCGGCAAGCTAGCCCGAGGGCCGGTGCATCTCACCACTCGAAACGGATCAGCGAGACGGCTTGTCTTGGTAGCTCGAACTGGATCGATGCGGCTCCTGGCTGATTCCATATCCAGCTTGGAGAATTTAATAGTTGAAGCTGGCCTGCAGCTTCCAGTTGTTGCTGTTGATCGGGCGTTGGGTGCTGCGGCGATCCCATGCTTTTCCACGCGGAGTAAGCATTACTGTGGGTGGCATCGATGCGGTAATGGGTCAGCAGGAGGCGTTGAGCGGCGGTTGGCAGGCCTTGCACGGAAAGCGTGATCATGGCGTTCGGACCAGCGACGTCGTCATCGTGATAATTCCAAATCAGAATGGAGAAGCCGTGATCGTCGCGAGTGGCGAGCACGTCCACGTCCGGATTTTCGCGGACGCCGTGAGTGAGGATGGATTCAAGCGGAATCGCAGCGCTACTTGTAGCCGCAACGCGGTCGCCTCGCAGAAAACCCGCCATGCGGAACAGATTGAGAACAGGCTTGTCTACGCCGTTGGTCGCAAGAGTTCGCAGGCCATCGAAGTAGGGTTGCCCCTCGAACTGGAACGCCCATGTGAGCATTCCTTCCACGTCGACGTGGTCTTTGGCGCTTAGTTCAAGGATGCCTTTCAACGCAGCAGCGGTATAGGACGCATAAAGAGGTCCGTTGCGATACGCATTCTGCGGGTAAAGCCTGGCGGAGCAGGCGGCGCATCCTTCCGGATCGGACTCGCTCAAAATTACTGGGAGATTGCGGAATTTCGAAAAGCTGTAAACGATTTTCAATCCGCTATCGACATCCTGAAGGTTTCGCGCGATTCCCATGCGCACGTGACCGTCGATCGTCTGCGGGCTGCCCTTGGCGTGATAACTCACGAAATCCAGCGGAGCACCCTTGCCCCCGGTTGCGTAATTCGTTCCGTCTGCACAATGAGTGAGAAAGTTTTTCAGGAAATCGGCCGCCTTCTCGCTTGCCGGGCCTGTGGACGCAGGACCTCCGACACGCGCGTTGGGGAGTGCGCGCTTGACGGCGGCGACCGCATAATCGTATAGCTTGAAGTATTCTTCCTGCGTTCCTTGCCAGTAAAAAATGTTTGGTTCATTCCAGACTTCCCAATTCCAGGATTCCGCGCGTTCCTTGCCATATTTTTGCGCGCAATGTTGGGCCCACTGGTACACCAGCTCGCCCCATTTGCCATAATCTTTCGGCGGATAAGCCCAGCCAGCGGCATAGTCTTTGTTTGGAGCGCCGGGGATCCAAGGCGAGTGATATGGATCCGCTTTGGAAGAGAGCGCCTGGGGCATAAATCCAATTTCCACAAAGGGCTTTGCGTGGGCCTGAAGATATGTATCGAAAATGCGGTCAACCACGGTCCAGTCATACACCGCGTTGCCCTTGGCGTCTTCGGTGTAAGCATTGGTTGATCCCCATTTCAAACCAGGTGTTCCATCTCCTGTCGCCAGAAGAAAGTGCGTGCGCAACGAAACAGGGGTATCAGTCAGCGCCGCCAGTTCAGCGACGAGTTTTCTGCCGTTGTCTGTGTAGGTGTAGTTCGGCTCGTCATAACCAAAAAATGCGTAGATGGGTTTGAATGGGGCAATCTTTTGTGTAGCGTCGACTCGAACTGCGACTTGATCCTGCGCGTGCACCGCAGACTCGCCCGAAACTACGAGCAACAGCAATGCTAGCGCTGAGGATAGCTTCGTTCGCGCCAGAATTCTTCGTCGCGTTGACGAAGGCTCATGAAGATCGCTTTTGGTCAAGCGCATCTCAAACCGAATCCTTGGTCAGTTTGCCATCCACGAGCCTCCAGATGCCAAGCGGGTTCGCGTCTTGAAGTTCGGGTGGGAGAGTCGCGTTAGGGAAATCTTGATAAGCCACGGGCCTGGCAAATCGCAGGATGGCGAGTGAACCCACGGAGGTCGCGCGCGAATCTGTGCTGGCTGGATACGGTCCGCCGTGAACCATCGCATGGCAAACCTCTACTCCTGTCGGGAAGCCGTTAAAGACGAGCCGCCCTGCTTTTTTCTCCAGAATCGAGAGGAGCGCAGAAAAGTCCTTCAAGTCTTCGTCTTCGGCATGGACCGTGACGGTCAGATGTCCCTCCAGTGCATTGGCGGCATCCAGAAGTTCCTGCCTTCGGCCATAGTGAACGAGCAAAGTCGTGGGGCCGAAAATTTCCTTTTCCAGGTCGTGATTCGCGAGGAACGACTCCGCCGAGGTATCGAAGAGGATCGGTTGACCAATTACTCCAGAAGGGTCCGGTGAAGTGCTCGACCGGGCCGCGACGCGAAGGTGGGTCTTGTGTTCACGGCCACGAATCGCATTATTAAATTCCGCGCCCATGCGAGGAGTGAGCAGGACGAAATTCTGCGATTGTGCGACGGCGGCGTCGAGCGCCGTGGAAAATTCAGCGATGGAATCCTGGGGCGGCACAAAAACAATTCCCGGTTTTGTGCAGAACTGACCGCCACCCAGCGTGAAAGATTCGAAGAGCTGGCGGGCTATCTGCGGACCGCGGGCGCGTATCGCTCCCGGCAAAATGAAAACGGGATTGCAGCTCCCCAATTCGCCATAAAAGGGAATTGGAGTTGGCCGGGCACACGCAAGATCGAACAGTACTCTGCCGCCTTTCAACGAGCCGGTGAATCCGACGGCGCGAATTCCCGGATGTTTCACCAGATCGGCGCCGACGGCGAAACCAGAATCGAACAGAAGGGAAAAAGTTCCTTCCGGCAATTTGCAGGTGCGGACAGCTCGCGAGATCGCATCCCCGGCCAACCCGCTGGTGCCCGGATGCGCAGGGTTCGCTTTCACGATTACCGGATTGCCGGCGGCCAAGGCCGATGCGGTGTCGCCTCCCGCTACGGAAAACGCGAGCGGAAAATTGCTGGCGCCGAAAACGGCAACGGGTCCGAGAGGCTTCAGCAGGGACCGGATTCCTGGCTTTGGCCATGGTTTACGTGCGGGATCACTGCGATCGATTCGCGCGGATACCCATGATCCTTCCTCTGCCACGGAGGCGAAGAGCCGCAGTTGGCCGCAGGTTCGCCCCAGTTCGCCCTGCAAGCGAGCGAGAAGCAGCGCTGTTTCTTCGTGAGCCCGCGCGATAATTTCGGTGGCGGTCGATTCCATCTCAACGGCGATGGCGCGAAGAAACGAGGCACGGTGCGCTCCCGATAGCGAGCCATAAGGAGTAAATGCTGTTTCCGCCAGCGCGACCGCGTTGTCTAAATCCTTCTGGGTGGCCGAAAAGAAAGGCGGATCTAATTCCTTTCGCGTTGCTGGATTCACAGCGCGGAACGAATCGCCGTTCTCCGCGCCACGCTTGAAACCAATCAGCGATTGCCCAAGTAACGAAATTCCCATAATTAAGGCTTCCTTTGCGCTTGTGGCAATTTTGTAACCGCGGCGAAATCCTCATCGCCGTGGCCTGCGGCAATTGCCTGTTGAAATACGCCCAATGCGGCAGTGGCGAGGGGCAGAGGAACCCCTGCGCCAGAAGCGCCCTCAACAGCGTAGGTAAGATCCTTGGCCATCCATCGAAGTGCAAAAGCCGGAGTGAATTCATTGGACGCGACGCGCTCCGCAACTCTTTTTACGATTCCACTTCCGGGAGCGCCCGCGGTGAGAATGGAGATGGCTTTTGCGCGATCCAAACCGCCAGCATCAACAAAGGCCAGCGCCTCGGCGAAGGATGCAGCCTGCACTCCACAGAGAAAATTATTGACGAGTTTCATCAGCGCACCGCTGCCAATCGGGCCGAGATGAATCACGTCGCGGCCAAGCACGGCAAACACCGGTCGCGCCAGATAGATGACGTCTGCACTGCCGCCAACGAGGAATAGCAGCTCGCCCGACGCTGCGTGAGGCTTCGTGCCGGTTACGGGCGCATCCAGGAAATGGCAGTCACGTTCGGCGGCCGTTGCGGCGAGCGTTTTCACCCAGCCGACGCTTACTGTGCTGGACTCGATCACGATCGAATTCGCACACGCGCCGCTCAGCGCGCCAGATTCGCCAAGCCACACATCGCGGGAGGCGTTATCATCTGCCACCATACTGATGATGATTTGTGCACGGGACGCGGCTTCGCGCGGAGTAGCGGCCACAAAGGCTCCCGCGGCTTCCAATGGTTGCGTTTTTTCGCGACTGCGATTGTAAACAGCCAGCGGAAAGTTTGCCGAGAGCAGGCGCATGGCCATGCCAGAGCCCATAATGCCTAGGCCAAGAATTGCGACAGAAGGTTTTGCCATAGCTGTGCTCACAATAAGGGAGTGACCTGAATAAGCTCCGCTGCGGATTTGTCTACACGGACGGGGTTCATCAGAGCGCGTCCGAAACCTTTTGCGTCCACTTGCATGATATCGCCATCCTGCAAACGGATGTGATCGCTGAAGCTCAGGCAATCGGTGCCAAAGAAATGCACGTGGATATCACGCGGCCGGCGGTGCGCCTGAAATTTGAAATGATGATGCTCAATGTTTTGCAGGCTGTGGCACATTTCGGATTCGCCAGTGCGAAAGGTTTTGGTCCATAGCACTGCACCTTCGCGCAGGATCGTGGCCGTGACGGGAATAGAGTTGAATTCGCAATCCAGCACGATTTCCGGACCGAGAGCGCATGTGCGAAGCTTCGAGCCTGCTAAATAAAGATAATTTTTCTTCTCGAATTCGTGATCAGAGAATTCGTTGCCTGCGGCCATGCCGATGCGATACGGACGGCCGTCACGGGCAATGATATAGACGCCGGCAATTTCCGCTTCTTCGCCGCCATCATTGGCGTAAGTCGGAACATCGAGCGGTTCACCATGCGCGCGCAAAATGCTGCCAGTGCCCTTATGAAACCACTCAGGAGGCGTTCCGATGCGTCCGGCTTCGGGGCGCCCGCCTTCCACTCCCCAGCGAAATATTTTCATGCTGTCGGTGAGGGCCTCGGTCGAGGTGGCATGCATGGACTGGCGTCCGCGAGCGCTGCCCATATGCGTGAGGCCAGTGCCGGAAACGAGGCAGCGGGCGGGCTCCTCTGGATGATCAATCGCCGGAAGCAGCCGCCATTCCGAGCGGCCGTTGTAGATCGCCTCGTAGTCGTGCTTGTCGTGTTCTGCTCTTTGGCACGCAACTTCACTGAGCTTCTTCTCTTGGTCAATCGCAATCTGCGCAAGTTCGTAAATCGCAGAGCAGCCGTCCAGGAAACGTACGTTCGGCTCTTCCACCAGTGCTACCCGGCGCATATTTCCATTTTTGATTTGAATGAGTCGTGTCATCGGATGATTGGTCGTTGAAGGATTATTCGAATACCTCGAATTTGTCCAATCCGGCTTCGTTGATGGTCAATCCAAGGCCAGGTGTATTGTCATCGAGATTGATGTACCCGCCGTTCGCGCGCGGCTCACCGTCGAAAATGTACCAGAACAATTCGTTGCCCACTTCCACGTCAACGATCGGGAAATATTCCGCCAACGGAGAATTAAGACTGGCCATCACGATGTGATAGTTGTGCATCTGGCCGGCGTGAGGAATTACCGGGACAGAGTAAGCTTCTGCGAGCGCGGCGATCTTGCGCGCTTGTGTGATTCCGCCGACTCGATTGGTGTCGAACTGGATGTAATCCAGCGCGCGAGCCTCCAGTAGGTCGCGAAATCCAAACAACGTGAATTCATGTTCACCACCGGCGATCGGAATACGTCCGTAGGATTTCAGCTCCTCATAACCGTGGATGTCGTCCGGGATCACTGGCTCTTCCAACCAGCGCAAATGAAAAGGCTCGAGCAGCGGCAGCATCCTCTTGGCGTAATCGAGGGTCCAACCCATGTAGGCGTCCGCCATGAGATCGACCTCGTCACCAATGGTTTCGCGCACGTTTCGAACGAGTTCGATGTTGCGCTGCATGCCGCGAGCGCCGTCGGCGGGTCCCCAACCGAAGCGCAATTTCATGGCTTGGTAGCCTTCGTCTTTGTAGCGCTTGGCTTCCGCGGCGAGTTCGCCCAGTTCGGTGGCGTAGAGGCGAGAGGCGTAAACGGGAATGCGCGCTTTGGTGCGGCCGCCGAGCAAACGAAAAACGGGCTGCTTCGCGGATTTGCCGAGCAGATCCCACAGCGCAATATCCAACGCGCTGATCGCCGCCATGCCGATGCCCTTGCGTCCAAACGCCATGGTCTTGCGATACATGTGCTGCCACAGGCGCTCGATATCCCATGGATCTTGACCGATCAACAATGGTTTTAAATAGAGATCGATAACCTGTTTTGTGGCTTGAGGCGCGAGAGCAGCGTTGCCCAAGCCCACGTGGCCATCATCCGTGAACACTTCCACCACCAACCAGCCATGAAATGTGAACGTCTGCATGGACGCCTCAGGCAGTTCCAGCAGATCCATGGGATTGGTGCAGAAATGGGGAGGCAGTGGGACGGTTTTGCCGCGCCAGCGCAACACGCGCGTGCGGATTTCGGTGATTTTCATTGAGCTACCCCGTAATTCAAATTCAGTTTCAGCTGCAAAGGCAAAACGACGGGCACGGCTGCGAGAATAATCAGAAACGCCACGATATGCAGTGTGCCCGCGATGCGAAACACCGTGCTGTACCCAAAGCCGTGGTCTAACAAGTAGCCGACCAGTTGCCCGAAGACGATTCCGCCCATCGCTCCTCCGAAACCGACCAGGCCGGCAACTGATCCGACAATACTTTGCGGAAAGAGATCCGTTGGCAAAACCATCACCAGCGTCGACCAGGATTGCTGCCCGAAATATGCCAGGCAGAAGATCGCCATGGCCCATGTCACGGTAACATGCGGCACCAGGATGACAAACGGCATGACAATCGCGCTCGCACCCAGTGCAATTTTGCGGGAGAGTCCCACAGAGAAATGCCGGCGCAACAGATAGCTCGAGAATGCGCCGCCCACGAGGCAGCCCACTCCCGCAGCGGCGTGTGGCATCCAGGCAAACAGGCCGACGGATTTAATGTCAAAGCCACGCGCGTCGTAAAGATATTTGGGGAGCCAGAAGAGGTAGAAAAACCACGCCGCATCGCTCAGAAACTTGGCGGTGATTAATCCCCAGGTTTCGCGGATGCGAAAAAGGTGCGTCCAGGGGAAACGCATCGTAGAGTCCCCGGTTGGAGTCGGCTTCGCGCTCGAATCGCCTACTGCGTGATCCGGAATTTCTGGCGGAGCGGAATATGACCGTCTCCACCACGCAACCCACAGCAGACCGACTGCACCGGTGAGCAAGAAGATCCAACGCCAATTCGCGAAGCCGAGAACAATCGCGATCAATGGCGGTGCCAGCACGGCTCCCACCGCAGTGCCCGCGTTGATGATACCCATGCCTGTGGCGCGTTCCTGCGTCGGAAACCATTCAGAGACGGCTCGGGTGGCGGCGGGGAAGCCTCCGCCCTCGCCCATGCCGAGGAGAAACCGGCTGACCGCCAGCATGACGAATCCGGTGGCGAGCGCGTGGCTGGCACAGGCAAATGACCAGAAGAGCATAATCACGGTAAGACCAAGCCGCGTTCCCAGAAGGTCCACAAGTTTTCCGCCGCCGGCATACATGAAGGCGTAAGCGAACAGGAAGGCGGACTGCAGCGTGGAGAACTGTTCATTGGTGAGCGGAATGTCCCGGCTGATTGCTTTGATCGCAACGGGAAGTGTCTGGCGATCCAGATAGCTGATGGCAATCGCGGCACTGATGAGAATGGCGATGCGCCACCGCAATCAGGTTCCTCCCGGTCCGAATCGGACAAAACAAACGCAAAAGGGGATTATACACAGGCGAGGCAGAAAACGTTTACTCCATTTCCGCGTTCCGATACAATCCCTCGGTGCGGGCCGCCGTTCGCCCGTTGGCCGGAATATGCGAGGGGAAACCGCGATACAGGCTTTCGTCGGGGAGACTGCTGTGCGTAAACGCATTGCGAAGTGGGGTTCGGAAGGGGAAATGCGATGAGTCCACGGTGGAACCGTCGAGATGTGCTGAAAGGCTTGGCTGCCGCCTCTACCGCCATAATTGTCCAACCGAAGTTGGGTGCAATTCAGGAGGGTGGAAGCGCCGGCGGGCGGCCGGTTGAGATACAAATCGCCCCTGTCAGTTCTCACACTTTCCGCCTGACGCTTTTCGCGCTCGGTTCCAGTGGATCACTCGGATCGATACCTTCCAACGGATCATTGGTTCAGGAATCCTGGGGCGCTCCGGTCGCCAAGGTGCGCAAGGAATCTGAGCAAACGATTGCTGTAGGAAATGCCCGGCTTAAAATCTCTTTCCACCCGGTTAAAGTCAGCATCACGAACGAAGCCGGTACTATTCTCCAGCAACTTGCGTGGGACGATAGCATTGGCGCTCTTTCTTTTCTTAGCGGCAATTCGCCGCTGCTTGGTCTCGGCGAAGGCGGGCCGCAATTTGATCGCCGCGGCTCCATGGACCTGATGCGCAATGGGCAGGGCGGTTATAAGCTTGCCACTCACGGCGCACGAGTCGGGATTCCGTGGATCATCGGTACGTCCGGATGGGCGATGTTCATTCACAATCCATTCGGGACGTTCGACTTCAGCGGACCGGAAGCAAGGTTTCAGCCCGCAAATGCGGACATGGCACTTCCACTTGATCTATTTTTCGTCAGTTCTCCCGATCCGGCTGTGATTTTGTCGGAATACTCGCGAATCACGGGTCATGCCGAGATGCCTCCGCTGTGGAGCTTCGGCTACCAGCAATCTCACCGCACATTGGCCAGCCGCGAGGAGATACTCGGCATAGCGAAAACCTTTCGTGAGAAAAAGCTGCCGTGTGACGCGCTTATCTATTTGAGCACCGGATTTTGTCCATCGGGATGGAACACGGAGAACGGCTCGTTTGACTGGAATTCGCGCGTGTTTCCCGATCCAAAGGAAATGCTCGCTGAGATGCGTAAAGAACATTTTCATCCCGTGATGCACGTGGTGATTCTGTCGGACAAACTTCGTGGCACCGTACACGATCCGTGCGAGCTTTCGCGGTTCGACGAAACGGAAGCAAGTTGCTACTGGGATGCGCATCGCAAGGATTTTGCGATGGGAGTGGACGGTTGGTGGCCGGACGAGGGGGACCCGCTGGATATCCCGTCGCGGTTGGTGAGAAATCGCATGTATTGGGAAGGGCCTCAGATCGACCGGCCGAATGAGCGTCCGTATGCGCTGCATCGCAACGGTTACGCCGGCATGCAGCGATATGCCTCCTTTCTCTGGTCGGGCGATGTTTTTTCCACGTGGGAAACTTTGAAGACGCAAGTTCCGATCGCGCTGAACACTGGGCTGACCGGAATTCCTTATTGGGGCACGGACATCGGCGGTTTTGTTCCCACGCCTGAATTTACGGCCGAGCTTTATCTGCGTTGGTTTCAGTTCGGTGCGTTTTGCCCTCTGTTTCGCTGTCATGGGCGTGCATGGAAACTGCGATTACCTTGGGGATGGAACACCGGAGATCCCGGGCCGACGGAGATAAATAATTACAAGGGCGCCGCGGTACCCGATGCCAGCCAGTTGCACGATGAAAGCGTAGAAGTGATTTGCCGGAAATATCTGGAATTGCGTTATCGCATGCTGCCGTATTTATACAGTGCGGTTCGAGAATGCGCTACCACCGGGATGCCGATCATGCGCGCCTTGTGGCTGCATTTCCCCGACGATCCGAAAGCGGTTGCGTGCGGCGACGAATATATGTGGGGCGGAAACTTGCTCGTCGCTCCCGTAGTAGAGAAGGGAGCAACGACGCGCCAGATCTATCTCCCGCACGGCAGTTGGTACGACTTCTGGAAGGGCGAACGCGTGGATGGTGGACGCCAGATTGAACGGCCGGTGGACCTGGAGACGATTCCACTTTATGTGCGCGCAGGATCGCTTCTCCCGCTCGGACCAGTGAAGCAGTACGTGGACGAGAAAGTTGACGAACCGCTGTCCCTGTCGGTTTATCGCGGTGCCGACGCGTCATTCATGCTTTACGAAGACGACGGCAGTTCCTTCAACTATCGCAAGGGCGAATGGATGGGCATTCAAATGGCCTGGAACGACACTGCACGAAAGCTCCATCTACAATTGGCATCCGGGTCGCGCATGCTTGGACCGGAGCGACGGACGATCAACGTCAAGTTGGGAGATAAAACGCAGAGCGTGGCATTTGAGGGCAAGCCGATCGAGATTTCGTTCTAACTTCTGAAATGGTATTGCATAGCGGCGCACGTTCAAGTTTTTTGCAGCCGAAACCCTCGCAGTAGCAAAACCAGAATTCCACCCGCCACAAGATTGGCCAGCAGCCAAATTAATCCGGACGTGAACGAGCCGGTAAAACCAACCATGTATCCCATAATTGACGGGCCGACGAAGCCGCCGAGATTTCCGAGCGCATTAATCAAACCGATGGAGGCTGCAGCTGCGGACTCACCAAGCATCAGTGTTGGCAGCGCCCAGAAGCAGGGCTGAAATGCATGAACGCATGCGGCAAAAATGCTGAAAAATGCCAGCTGCGTCCAAAAGTGTGAGCCGGAAGCAATGGCCAACCATAAGCCGACTGCTCCGATGAACAGAGGTCCCGCGACGTGCCAGCGTCGCTCTTGCGTCCGGTCGGAATGCCAGCTGTTCAGCAACGTTGCGGTCAGCGCGACGAGGTAGGGAATTGTCACCAGCAACGTGACGGTGCCGGTGGCCAGGCCGGACGCGCGTTTCAGGATGGTGGGGAACCACATGGTGAAGCCGTAGAAGCCGGTGTTGCCCGTGAAATACACCAATGTGAGCAAGATTACATTTCGCTGCCGCAGCGCCTGTCCGATTGTGTACGAGCGCACCGCGACCTTGTGCTTCCGTTCCTCTTCCAATTCACACGCAATCCACTCGCGTTCTTTTTCCGGCAGCCAAGCAGCCTTGCCGGGCCTGTCTGTGAGATAGAAGTATGTGACGAGACCGAAAACCACAGCCGGAATTCCTTCAAGAATAAATAACCAACGCCAGCCTTGCAGTCCGTACCAGTGAATTCGCAAAACCCTGCCCGCAAGCGGTGAGCCCAGTAAGTTTGAAAGTGGGATTGCGGCCATGAATGATGCGACCGCTTTCGCAAGATCGCGACGCGTGAACCAGTGCGTCAGATAGACGATGACGCCGGGGAAGAAGCCGGCCTCGGCGGCTCCCAGCAGAAATCTCGCCAGGTAAAACTGATGAGCCGTGTGCACAAAGCCCACAAACACGGTGATGATTCCCCAAGTAATCATGATGCGCGTGATCCACAATCGCGCGCTCCACCGCTCGACGATCAGCGCTCCGGGAATTTCCAGCAGAACATAGCCAACGAAGAAAATTCCCGCTCCCAGACCGAACACCCGATCGCTGAATCCCAGGTCGTGAGACATTTCCAGCGCAGCGTAAGCGACATTAACGCGATCCAGGAAGGCAACTACGTAGAGCAGCCAAAGGAAGGGAAGTATGCGAATGGCGATCCGGCGTCGGGCACTGTGTTCAATGGCCAACGCGGGTGATAAGGCCATTACGGTTTTGCCACCACCGATATTTCTTGCGCGACCGCGTCACCGACGTCGCGAGTACTCGCCGTGCCTCCCAGATCCGGGGTCAAAGCGTCGGACTTCGCCAGCACAGCGGTAAACGCTTCTTCAACGGCGCGCGCTGCCTTTGGTTCACCCAGATGTTGCAACATCATCGCGCCCGACCAGATTTGCGCGATGGGATTGGCGATTCCTTTTCCAGCAATGTCCGGCGCGGAACCGTGCACGGGCTCGAACATGGAAGGAAATTCTCGTTCGGGATTCAGATTCGCGGATGGCGCCAGGCCGATGGAGCCAACAACCGCGGCACCGAGGTCGGACAAAATATCGCCAAATAGATTCGACCCGACAACCACATCAAACCAATCTGGATGACGAACAAAGTGGGCGGTCAGAATATCAATGTGGTACTGGTCGGTGCGGACGTCGGGAAAAGTCTGTGCCATTGCGGAGAAGCGTTCATCCCAGAACGGCATGGTGTGAATAATCCCGTTCGATTTGGTGGCTGAAGTGACATGGCGTTTTCGCGTTCGTGACAGCTCGAACGCGTAGCGCATGATGCGGTCGCACCCACGCCGCGTAAACACGGTTTCCTGCAGCGCCATCTCCGCATCCGTGTTGTGGTTCATGCGGCCACCCACTTCGGAATATTCGCCCTCATTATTTTCGCGGACGATGCAGAAATCGATTCGCCCCGGTGGAAACCCCTTCACGGGCGACTCGATGCCTTGCAGCAAGCGAACGGGGCGCAAGTTGACATATTGCTGAAACGCGCGCCGGACGGGAATCAGCAGTCCCCACAACGAAATATGATCCGGGACGCCAGGGTAACCTACAGCGCCCAAATAGATTGCATCGAATGCGCGCAACTGTTTGAGACCATCGGCGGGCATCATCTTCCCGGTTTTCAGATACGTCTCGCAACCCCAGTCAAAATGTTGCCAGGAAAAAGTGATACCGAAGTGGCGCCCAGCGGCTTCCAGAACGCGAAGACCTTCGGGCACCACTTCACGTCCGATGCCGTCTCCTTCAATTACGGCGATTTTGTAATGAGTCACTGCAGCTCCCGGAACCGGTGCGCGAGATTTTCAGCAAGACGAAACGATAGACGCATGCGAAGCCCTGAACGTTGCGCAAGGCATCGAAATGATCTTCTGTCTCGCTCTTTCCGTCAAGCGAATCGACGGAGCCGCGGTGTGATCCATCATTTGGTGGTAGCGGGAACGTGCTGTGGTTAGCGATTCGCTACCAGTTGGGGGACGCGCGAAAGGGAGCTGAATTCTTCGTCGGTTAAGCGCAAGCTTGCCGCCGTAATGTTTTCCTGGAGATGTTCCGTCGAAGATGTGCCGGGGATCGGCAACATCATCGGGGACCGCTTAAGCAGCCACGCAAGCGCCACCTGCATGGGCGTTGCATTTCGTGCGCGAGCAATTTGCTGGAGAATATCGCCGGCAACTCTGCCTGCGCCGAGCGGGAACCACGGAATAAAAGCAATGCCATTGCGTTCGCAATAAGTCACAACATAGTCCCACTCACGGTCGGCGAAGCTGTAGCGGTTCTGCACCGATACGATCGGGACGATTCGGCGCGCCCGCTCGATATGCTCTTGCGTGACATTGGACAAAGCTACCAGGCGAATCTTCCCTTCATCCTTCATCTGCGCCAACGTACCGACCGAATCGTCGAACGACACCACCGGATCGGGAATATGCAGCTGATAGACATCGATCCTTTCCAGCCGGAGACGCTTCAGGCTGCCCTCAACGGCGCTGCGAAGATGTGATGGCGTCGCGTCGTGTGTCCATTGGTTCGGGCCAGGCCGGTTCCAGCCGCCTTTCGTGGCAACCACCACGCCGGCGGGATACGGATACAACGCTTCGGCAATCAACTCTTCACTTACGTTTGGGCCGTAAGAATCAGCGGTATCGATGAAGTTGACGCCCAGCTCCACCGCGCGTCGTAGAACCGCGAGCGCCCCTTTGCGATCTTTGGGAGGGCCCCAAATACCCTCTCCCGTCAGACGCATCGCACCGAAGCCCAGGCGGTGGACCGGGAGTTCGCCGCCAAGTTTGATCGTTCCTGCTAAAGCTGCAGAGATTTCGTTCTTGCTCATGAGAACCTCCAGAGCCTCAAGGCAAATCGCTGTGAACGCATTTGTGGGTAGGCAGTCGGGGCGACTTAAATTGGACGCTGACAGATGGCTGGTCTAGACACCGGGATTCCAATCGGCCGGCGGAAACGCAATGTGCCAGAAGCTCGCTGCGGGTTGTGTAAATTCCACCGCGACCTGGGGAGGTCCAATCAGGCCCTTCTTCATGGAGACCACGCGACACTCCAAATGTTGCCCACTGTTTTGGTTTTGCACTTGGAGCTTTTGTCTGGGCACTACCATGTCCGTTAAGGCTATCAGCGCACCATGTGCACTGACGACAAGTGTGTGCGTGCTTTCGTAGAACTGCCGGCCTTCCCCTGTGGCTCTATAAACGACTACTGGAACGTTCAATTCAATTCTCTGGCTGCGCCGGTTTTTCGGCCATCGTTTCGCGCTATTGAGTTTTTGGTCGGACATACTAACCATGATAATGCCGCTATTTTCCATTGCAGGCACAACGGGTGTGGCGGTTTCCTGATAAACATCCCTAGCGATAAGTTCATAATGTCTTAGTTGGGCTCGGCGGAATGTGAGAGGAGGAGATGGGCTTGGCGGGGATGTTCATGACCTTCAAGGTAAAATTTATGAAAGCGCCACATGCTCCAGATAGCCTAAGATCGCTGTATAGTACAGTTCTGCGACTGCTAGTCCGAAGACAGTCTCTGGTCGGAGCGATGCTGATGAGTAAAGGCCCTGAGATTCATTGCTATGATTACGTGAACCATCCCTACGCACGCGTCCGCGACGCCTTGAGTACGGACGCGCTCAACGTGTTCCAGTCGGCTACGAAGGCTGCTGCGTCCCGGGCACAATCGATCGCTGCTGAACTACACGTCGACATCGGCGGGGTTGGGGTCAAGAGCGATATCAAAATTTCCGTCAAGAACATCGAGGAGAAACTTCTTGACCCAATGCAGTCGACTCCGGTCACACGGTTGCTACTCGAATGGGAAGGCGCAAGTATGCCAAGCCTGTTCCCTGTCATGAAGGCCGAGCTTGCCATTTACCCACTGACCGCTACGGAAACGCAGTTGGATTTCCGGGGCATATATGAACCGCCTTTCGGCGCCGTGGGAAAGGCCATGAATGCGATCGTCGGACACCGGATCGCAGAGGTATCCGTTCACCGCTTCATCAGTGGTGTGGCAGAATATCTCCGACATGCCCTTGCTTAGTTACCGGTGTCGGTCCAGGCCGTTGGCCTCGGCTTCGCGCACGCCCAAAGGCGAACATCTGTAATCCATTACTCGCCAATGATGGGCTGAAATTCCTCGTCGGGCAATGGACGGATCTCCGGATTGCGCATAATGACGCGCGCACAGGCGTTCCAGCGCAGGATCGCGTCATCGTTGGCAGATGGTCGCAGAGCTTCGGCTCGCTCGTAATGTTGCATCGCCTCGCGCAAGGCGTGATAGGTGTTAGCGTTGCTGCAAAGGCCGCCTCGACGTAAGTAAGCGTGTGCCTGGCGTTCCCAGATAATGCCAGCGTAATAGGCGCGCTCATATTCGCCCTCGACACGAAGCAAGGCCTCTTGAGCCGATTTCATAGTGACGCCGCTGTCTAGTTGATCGGTTCGCGCGAGCAGCAGCGAAATAAGCGCTTGCTGGTGTGCTGGCAAAACCGTCAGGATGTCCACACAAATGCTCTCGGCAAGGCTTGGTTCGTTCAAAAGGCGGTAACGCTCGGCTTTCTCCAGGGCTTTGGGAACGCCTTCGATTGAGATGGACTTCAGGTCGAAATGCATGAGCACCTCCTAGCCGGCATTCGGACGGAATATGCGGAACAGCTTCGACAATGGATCGAAGAAGCGATCGACTACGCGCTCTTTCAAGGGAATGATGGCGTTGTCTGTGATGGTGATGTTTTCCGGGCACACCTTGGTGCAACATTTCGTAATGTTACATAACCCGATGCCGTCCTGCGTCCTCAGTTCCGAGAGTCGGTCTGCCTCGTCCAGCGGGTGCATTTCCAGCGCGGCGGCATAGACCAAAAAGCGCGGGCCGATGAATTGGTCGTGCATGTGATGTTCCCGTAGCACGTGGCAGACGTCCTGGCAAAGATAACATTCAATGCATTTGCGAAACTCTTGGACGCGATCGACATCTGCTTGTGCCATGCGCCACGTCCCGTCCTCAGCATCCGGCCGGCGGGGTTTGAATTTCGCAATGCTCTTTTTCACACGATAGTTCCAAGACACATCGGTAATCAGATCTTTAACGTGGGGAAAGGCTCTCATTGGCTCGATAGTGACAGGCTGATCAAGCGGAAGCGAGTTCAAACGGGTCATGCACATTAGCTTTGGCATTCCATTAATTTCGGCGGAGCACGAGCCGCACTTGCCGGCCTTACAGTTCCATCGGACAGCGAGATCGTTGGCCTGCTCAGCCTGGATGTGATGAACGCTATCAAGCACCACTAGTCCGGGAGCGACTACGGCGGTATAGTCTTGAAACTTTCCTACACCTTTTTCGCCGCGCCAGATTCGGAACGTCGCAGTGGTCATCACTTCATCTCCTCGATGATTTGCTTCAGCTCCAGCGGCATCGGCGGAATAGGCTCGTGCATGATTTGCATTTCGCCGCGAGGATCCTTGCGGATCACAATGTTGAATGAGCCGAAGTTGTTGTCCTTGGAGGGATAGTCGTCGCGGAAATGCGCGCCACGGCTCTCTCGTCGTTCTAAAGCGGCCTTCGTCACCATTTCGGAAACAGTCAGCAAATTATTCAGGTCGACGGTGGTGTGCCAGCCGGGGTTGTATTCGCGATTCCCCGTTACGCCGACACGTTCGGCGCGGACTTTCAATTGTTGGACAAGGTCGAGCGCCTGTAACATTTCTTTTTCCTGGCGGACGATGCCGACCAGGTCTTGCATCATGTCCTGCAGGGCATACTGAACCGCATAAGGTCCTTCTCCGTTATCGCGTCCGAACGGGGCCAGCGCGTGTTTTTCCGCTAATGCAACTTCATCCGGATTAACGACGCCCAACGAGTTTTCTTTCGCATAGAGTGCGGCGTATTGACCCGCGCGTCTGCCAAAGACCAAAAGATCGGAAAGAGAATTGCCTCCGAGGCGATTCGCTCCATGCAATCCAGCGCCGCACTCCCCTGCGGCAAACAGGCCCGGAACATCGGACATCTGCGAGTCTGGATCAACGCGAACGCCGCCCATCATGTAATGGGTGGTGGGTCCGACTTCCATCGCTTCTTGCGTGATATCAATGTCCGCCAGTTGTTTGAATTGATGGTACATGCTCGGAAGTTTTCTTTTGATGTGTTCGGCGGCGTTGGGAATCCGCTCTTTTATCCATGCTATGTCCAGAAACACGCCACCGTGAGGGCTGCCGCGCCCTTCTTTCACTTCTCGTCGGATACAACGGGCCACGTGATCGCGGGTGAGCAGTTCCGGTGGGCGGCGCGCGTTCTTGTCTCCTTGCGTATAGCGCCAGCCTTCTCCTTCCGTGTCCGCCGTTTGATTCGCGTACGCTGGCGGAATATCGTCAAACATGAAGCGACGGCCGTCCTTGTTGCGCAGCACGCCGCCCTCGCCCCGCACTCCTTCGGTAACCAAAATTCCGCGGACGCTAGGGGGCCATATCATTCCCGTCGGATGGAACTGCACGAACTCCATGTCCATCAGTGCTGCCCCCGCGTGATATGCGAGGGAGTGCCCATCGCCAGTATATTCCCAACTATTGCTGGTGATTTTGTAGGCCCGACCAATTCCGCCTGTCGCAAGCACAACGGCTTTGGCGCGGAACACGTGGAATCTTCCCCGTTCCCGATCATACCCAAATGCACCGGCTATGCGGCCCCCATCCTTTAATAGAGTCACAACCGTGTATTCCATGAAGACGTCCATGCCTAGATGAATATCGTGATCTTGCAAGGTGCGAATCATCTCGAGACCTGTGCGGTCACCCACGTGCGCCAGCCGCGGATAACGATGGCCGCCGAAATTCCGCTGCAGGATGCGGCCGTCCGGTGTCCGGTCGAAAACCGCGCCCCATGCTTCCAACTCTCGAACGCAGGCTGGCGCCTCTTTGGCGTGCAATTCGGCCATTCTCCAGCTGTTTAGGTATTGGCCGCCGCGCATGGTGTCCGCAAAGTGAACGCGCCAAGAGTCGCGTTCGTCGACATTGGCCAAAGCGGCTGCGATGCCTCCCTCCGCCATCACGGTATGAGCCTTTCCAAGCAGGGACTTCGAAATCACAGCGACTCTGGCGCCGGCAGTAGCGGCTTCCGCAGCGGCGCGCAAGCCGGCGCCGCCCGCTCCAATCACCAGCACGTCGTGCTCATGCGTGAGATATTCGGTCACTAAAGAATTCTCCAATCTGTCCAGATGCCCATTGAGCACATGCGAACGTACAGATCTGCGAATCCCACCGAAAAAAGGCTGAACCAGGCGAACATCATATGGCGCCGGTTGAGGCAACTGACGCAATCGTAGGCCCGCTTTCGGACCGGCGCACCCGAAAGCCGGTCTCGAAATCCGCCGATCAGGTGGCGCAAGGAGTGGCATCCAAGAGTGTAGGAACTCAGCAAAATCACGTTGGCAAGCAGGACCAAGGTGCCAACACCGATGCCGAAGTGGCCGTCAAACCAAAACGCATTCCACACGTCGTGGGCCAGCAGAACCAAAAATATCAGTGCAAGGTAGAGGAAATACCGATGAACATTTTGCAGGATAAGAGGAAAAGAGCGTTCCCCAAGATATTTCTTGCGAGGCTCGCCAACCGCACAGGATGGAGGGTCGGCCCAAAATGCCTTGTAGTATGCGCCGCGGTAGTAGTAGCACGTGACGCGGAAGCCGCCTGGCGCCCAGAGAATCAGCATCGCGGCTGTAACCCACGCGGGAATCCAAGCCGGTTTGATGCCGAACCAGGATCGCAGCGGATCACCAAACAGCTCCGGTGAATAAAATGGAGAAAGATATGGGCCGAACCGATGATGCTGGCCTTGCATCGCCGCCCAGGTCGAATAAATGATAAAGGTAGAAAGTCCGAGGAAAACGGAGAGTGGTTGGATCCACCAATTATCGCGCCGCGACGTTTGAGCGAACTGTGAACGCACCAACGGAACATCAACCTGAGCCATCAGTTCTCCTTACTGTACGGGCTATGCTTAGAGACAATAAGATTGCGTCGCCTGAGGGAATGAAGAACCTTTCTTACCGGGCAAGACAAGCGCCACGGAACCGATATCCCTGTTAGGTCACCCCCAAGAGATCGTCCACGGAAGCTTTATTCAATTGCGGTAATTATCACGGTGGGATTCCCCTGTCAATCAGGCACTTCGACGGCGAGTGCTTCGAATCAAAGGCCAGCGGCGGGTAGCCTTCTCTGCCTTCACACCTATTTTCCCTGATCCAATACGCGAGCCTGATTCGCCACAAGCAGTAGCCCATGCGCCTTAGCCTCAGTCTCCAACGCGCTCAATCGGGCACGTGCCATAGCATCGCCTGCCGCCAATTCCACTTCACAAAGCGCTAGCCGCGTCTGCAATTCGTAAGACAGATACCCATACTTCCGCGCCTCTGCCAGCACCGCTTCAAGTTCCTTCCGGGCTTCTGGCGCCAGCCCAAATTTCGCCTTCACTCTCGCATCCGCTAGCACGGCCTCAAACCGCGGCGTCTTGCCCGACGTCTGCTGCGCAAGCGTCACAGCTTTCGAAGCCTCCGCTCGCGCTTCATCCAACTTGCCCGCGCCCAAAAGATTCCTCGCCAGAATCGCGTGTGCCCATGCCCCATTCCCAGGCGAATTATTCTTATCGAACGCCGTCGCAGCCTGCCGCGCCAGGCCCTCTCCATCCCCGAAACGTTTCTCCAACAAAGCCACAAACGACATGGCCGTGCGCACTTGCGCTCCAAAATCCTCGTCTTTCATCTCCTCGCAAAGCGCCAATGCTTCCGCATACTTCTTCCCGGCCCCCGTCATATCACCCTTCGCCAGCAGCGTGTCACCAATCCCGGAAATCGGAAATGGCTCACCCCTACGATAAGCTGTTTCCTTGGCGATAGAGAGCGCCTGGTCATACTGCTTCCGCGCCTCATCAAAGTTGCCAATCTCCACGTACAAATTTCCTAGGTTGTTCAGCGTCTCCGACGCCCCGCGCTTATCGCCCACTTCATTAAACGCAGCCAGCGATTGCAGCTGCATCTTCAGCGATCCCTTCAAATCACCCAAACCATCCAGCGCATTCGCCAGATTTCCATAATCGCTGGAGAGCCCCCGCACGTTGTGTACTTCCTCGTCCAGTCGCATCGTCTTTTCGTAATATGCCTTAGCTTCCACCAGTTTTCCCTGGCTATACGCGACATTTCCCAATCGCTCATAGGTTGAGCGAATTCTTCCATGCGATCCCGTTTCCTGAAACACCACCAATGCATCATTGAAAAGTTCCTTCGCCTCTTCGTAATGCCCTTGATCATACAAAATATCCCCATTGATCAGCAGAGTCCGCGCCGCTCCTTCGCGGTACCCCGCCGACGTATACAGCTCCCGCGCCTGCTTAAGCAGCGGGATTGCCTGATCGCTTTGCCCCATCCGTTCCCGCGCATTCGCTTCCATCAGTAGCGCTTCCGCCTCCAGTAATTTCGCGCCGATGACTCTTCCGCCGGCCACCGCCTTCTCCGCGAACACCTGTTCCAGCTTGAAGTCTCCTCCCAATCCGCCAAGGTTCGCTTCAATCAAGTCCAACCGTGCCGCCTCCACTTCCGTCGCCGGAAGTTTCCGCAAATTCGCAAGTGTCGCTGTCGCATCTTCGTTTTGCCCGCCAGAAAGCTGTGCGCGCAACAAAAGTAATCCGTAATCGACGCGATCAGGGAAAAGTTGAGACAGCGTGCGGTAACTATCTTCCGCCTTCGGGCCCTCGCGCAAAAGTTCGTTCGCCCGCCCTTCAATCAGCAGTCGCTCTTCTGAAGAAAACTTGGCGGACAACTCTAACGCCCGCCGCGCCTGTTCTTTCGCCTTGTCGTCATAACCGAGCGTGGACCATGCTTCCGCCAGCGCCGAACGCGTCGGCGCGTGATTCGGATCGAGCGCTACAGCCTTCTGCAGCAAATCCCGCGCCGCCAGCGCATCAAACATCCGCAACTTCTGTAATCCTTCCGAATACAACCGCGCCGCTTCCGCATTCGACGGCATTGTTGCCTTCACAACAACCGACTGCGGTCCGCTCAGCGATCCAATTCCCAGCTTCGCGCGCAACTCGCTACCCGCGCGCTCCACCAGGTCGTCAATCTCGGACTCTTTTCCTTTTTCCGAAACCGTCGCCACTGTCTCGCCCGCTGCCGTATCCTGCAGCCGCAAATCTAGCCGGATCTGACCATTCCCTAGTGGCAAATACGAACCCACAACCACATCATCGCTTCCAAGATTTTTCCGTATCCGGTTCAGCGTGTCTTTGCCGAAGCTGTCGGCATCCGGAATCGCTAGGTTCAGCTTCATGTGTGCCACGCTCTCCCCTGGAATCGTGCGCAATTCGTCTCCCTCACCCAGTTCCGTCGTCATCATTTCCGCAAGCGCCGTTGACAGCCACGAATACTCCGGCTTCTCCGACAAATTCTTGAATCCCAACACCGCAATCGCACGCCGCGGATTTCCCGCCGTCGCAGGCGTCGACGGTGCAGTCGAGGTTCCTTCTGAAGAAGTTGACGCACCAGCATCCGTGTGCTTATTCCCCTTGGCGAAAAAATATCCCCCAACAACAGCCGCCAAAATCACCGCGGCAATTCCGATCAACGTGCCTTTGCCACGAATCGTCGGTACGCCAGCCATAGAACTGGACCCGCCAGCCGCATAAGCCGAAGATCCCGCCCCCGAAATATGTCCCGAGCTCGCATCCCGTAGCAGCCGCTTCAGATCCGCATGCATCTCAGAGGCATGCTGGTACCGCAGCGTTCGATCTTTCTCCAGCCCCTTGTTGATGATCCGCTCCAGCTCCGGCGGCAAGTCCGGATTGAGCCGCACCACCGGCACAGGCGCGCGATTCAAAATCGCTTCAAAAATCACTCCAGGGCTTTCCCCGCGAAAGGGAAGTGTTCCCGTTGCCATTTCGTAGAGCGCTGCGGCAAATGAAAACAAATCCGTTCGCGCATCCAGTTCTTTCGCACGCACCTGCTCCGGCGACATATACGCCACGGTCCCCAACGTCGACCCCGGACTTGTCAGATGGTAGTCGCCCGTGCTCCCTGTAACCGTGTTCTCCGATTCCGCCAACTGTGAAGGGAATCCCGCGCCTGAACCCGATCCCGACGCCCCTCGCGTAGGCGCCGCCAACTTCGCCAACCCGAAATCCAGAATCTTCGCGTGCCCGCGCTTCGTAATAAAAATGTTCGCGGGCTTGATGTCACGGTGAATGATCCCTTGCGCATGCGCGGCATCCAGCGCGTCTGCAATTTCCATGGAAACAGAAAGCAGCGGCTCCAGTTCCAGCGGTCGCCCCGCAATCCGGTGCTTCAGCGTCTCGCCGTCGAGATACTCCATCACCAGGAAGGGCCGTTGGTCTTCCACACCCACTTCATAAATTGTGCAGATATTGGGATGATTCAGCGCAGACGCCGCTTGCGCCTCCCGCTGAAATCGCGTCAACGCCAGCGCATCGCGCGCTACGTCATCCGGCAGAAATTTTAGGGCAACAAACCGCCGCAGTTCCGTATCTTCGGCCTTATAAACGACGCCCATCCCGCCGCCGCCCAGTTTTTCCACAATGCGGTAGTGCGAAACAGTCTGTCCAATAAGTGAAGAAGCATCCGGCATCGCAAGAAATGGTAGGTTTTGCACTTCGCGAAGTCAACGAACGCTCCACTCCCGGCACTCTAACACTTACACTTCCGCCTTCCCCTGTCCGTCGGTAGTCGCGCTCGTGATTTCTGTGATTGCAATTCCGTTAACCGTCGCGTTTACTGTGGATTAGGGCGCTTGTTGGATTTCGGGCGGGGAAATCCTCCGGTGGATGTCGATTTTGGCGTTTGCGGTTCGACGTAGAAGTGAGGCCGGGAATTGAGCTTCGCCGGCCACGGACACTCATTCAGGAGAACAACGATGCGATTCATGTTGATTCTAAAATCGAACAAAGACTCCGAAGCCGGCAAGATGCCGAGCGAGGAATCGATCGCCGCGATGGTGAAGTACAACCAAGAGCAGGCCAAAGCGGGAATTCTGATCGATGCGGCGGGTCTGTACCCCAGTTCCAAAGGCGCGCGAATCCGATTCTCAACCGGCGGAAAGAAAACGGTGATCGATGGACCATTCACCGAATCGAAGGAGCTGGTCGGCGGCTACTGGATTATCGAGGCGAAGTCGCTCGAAGAAGCGATCGAATGGGCGAAGCGATCTCCGGTGGCACCGAACGGTCCGGATCAGGAGACCGAGGTTGAAGTGCGAGAGTTTATTGCGTTCGAATGACTTTCCGCCGAGTTTAACGGAAGCTCCTTCGGGCTCCATCGGGCTCAGCCCTTGGTGCAACTCGTTTTCTTTGAGAAGCGAGCGACACAATCTTTTGCATTCCGACGTTGCTTCGTGCCTGGCGGTATCGCGACAGCGTCAAGGAAGACGCGCCGTTACACCCGTGGCCTACCGCGTGGCCACGAACGCCTGTCTCGAAAGTATATCTGTGGTGTGGTTCCCAGCATCGTCCGAAACATTTCAATGAAGGCACTTACGCTGTCGTAACCGACAGCGATAGCGACCTCCGTGACAGATTTCTTTTGTGCCAGCATCTCAAGGGCAGCAAACAACCGTGCCTGCTGTCGCCAACGGCCAAATGACATGCCTGCCTGAGCCGAAAACGCACGCATGAAAGTACGGCGGGCCATTCCGGCAACATCTGCCCAAGCGTCTAGCGTGCGGTCATCCGCAACATCATCCAGCAGAGCATCTGCAACTCTAGCCAGTCTTTCTTCTGTTGGTATGGTTAAACGCAAGGGCTGCTGGTCAGGCTGTCGAATCTCATCACGAAGCGTTGTGAGTAAGTGCTTCTTCGCCGGGTTGAGCGGTTGGCGGAGGTCCCAGCCGACCATACGATGAACTATGGCGAACAATAGCTCCGATGAGTTGAAGATGCAGGGCGTCTTGGGCAGTCCGCGGCACACCTCCGGAGACAAGTCGACCATCGAGCCAGCAGCGCCCCCGACAGAACGCGCTGCGTGCTTACAATTTGGTGGAGTCCATGCGCAACGCTGCGAGGGAAACAGCCATCGTTCGTTTTCTGTTTCCACGATGAGCAGCCCCTGCGTCAGTGCGACGAGTTGCCCGCGGTGGTGAATGTGTTCTTGCGTCCAGCCCTCGACCATCCGCCTCTTGAAGTCATATGCCAGTACGGGCGTATCGCTCTCGTAGAGACGCCTCAGTTCTTCCATATTCTGAACGGAGAACATGGATTTACGAGCTTGACCCTTTTCCGACATAGTTCGCCACTTTCCCGTTAGCAGAACAAGCGAAACCCAGTTAGAGTACGCGGCAAGAGAAAGAAAGACAACACGGGAGCAGAAAGAACCATGAGAAAGCTGATCTACGCAATCAACATTACGCTGGACGGATGCTGCGACCACACGAAGTCAATTCCTGACGAAGAGCTGTTTGAATATTACATAAAGCTCGTACGCGAGGCTGACCTGTTGGTTTACGGGCGTAAGACCTATCAATTGATGGTTCCGTATTGGCCCGAAATCGCAAAGAACCCGTCTGAGACAAAAGCGGATAGAGAGTTTGCTCAGGCCTTTGACGCCTGCAACATCGTTGTTTTTTCGCGATCGTTAGAGCGGGTTGAAGATGGAAAGACGAGGATTGTTCGCAGCGATCTTCGCGCGGAAATACTTAAATTGAAGGAACAACCGGGCAAGAATATTCTTGTCGGTGGTGTCGATCTGCCTTCACAACTAATGCAGCTTGGCTTGATTGATGAATATCGGATTGTCATTGCGCCGATCTTTGCCGGAAAAGGACGGCGACTGTTTGAAGATGTAACCCTATCGGAAAATAGACACCTGAAGCTTGTCGAGTCTAAACTTTCCAAATCAGGAAGCGTTGCTCTTCGTTACTTGAAACAATGACGGGAAGATGCGCGACCGATCTTGTTGAGACGACGGTAGCTTCGTAAGATGATCAGGCCCACGTGATTCCATTTGAAAGGCGGACAAAGATGAGCCCAAAGTTTTTGGAGAAGCAAAGCACCCGGCGCGAAATGTTGCGAACTTCCGCCGGGTTTGCCGGAAGCGCGTTGCTGGCGCAACTTTTTCCGGCAAGTCTTTTGAGCGCCGGCGTTCCTGGCCTCCGGCAGCAGGCTGCAACGACTCCAACTGACTCTCTGGCGGCGATGCGCGCGCAGATGGGCAGTGCACCTATCCAATCGCAAACACTCGCGGAAAATCTCACCTTGCTTTCCGGGCCTGGGGGAAATGTTGTCGTGTTGAACGGTCCCGATGGCAAGATCGTGGTCGACACGTTTCTTCTGCCGGCCTGGCCGAAGTTGAAAGAAACGCTCGATGGGCTGGGTAATGCGCCGCTGAAGACGGTGATCGACACGCACTGGCATGTCGACCACACGGACAATAACGCCAATCTGCACGCCGCAGGCGCCACGGTGCTGGCCCACGAAAACACCAAGACGCGCATGGCAGAGCCACACGACAGTGCGCTTTTCGGTTTGCACTTTCCGGCATCGCCTGCGGATGCTTTGCCGCAGCAGACCTTCAGCACCAGTCGGCAACTGCAGGCCAACGGTGAAATCGTGATGCTGCAATATTTCCTGCCGGCGCATACCGACACGGACATCTACATTCACTTCCAGAAGGCCAATGTGATTCACATGGGCGATACTTTTTTTAACGGCTTTTACCCGGTCATCGACGCCAGCACCGGCGGAAAAATCGACGGGATGATTCTCGCCGCCGGCAAAGTTCTGCCCTTGGCCGACAACAACACCAAGATCGTTCCGGGGCATGGCCCGCTGGGCAACAAAGCCGATCTGACCAAGTTTCGGGACATGCTGGTTGTGGCACGCGATCGCGTGCAAAAAATGAAGACCGCCGGCAAATCGGCCGACGAAATAGCGGCGAGCAAACCGTTTGCGGACCTAGAGGCGACTTGGGGCAAGGGCTTTTTCAACGGCGATGTTTTTGTGAAGGTGGTGTATTCGTCGCTTTGAGTCGCAGAGCACTTAATCCCCGAAATGCCAAAGGCTAGCACGCGACACTACGTAGTATGCAGTACCGTTGCTGGCAATCTCGCCCGAGACGGCTGTTGCTGACTTCAAGCAGCGGCCAGAATCCCTGCGGTGCATGGAACTTGACATGGGACATGGTAGACTTTAGAGGTTGGATGTTGAACATCCCGTGGACGAAGAACGAAGAACCCATACACGTCCCGTTAAATGATGCCGCGGTGGCTGCCCTGAGGGTCGTGCATGACCGGGGCGACGGGAGAGGGCGTGTGTTCCAGTCGGCCAAGACCGGCTAGCCGCTTGTGCTGTGCAGTAATCAGTTTAGGGGCGTAGCTCAGTGGTAGAGCAGCGGCCTTTTAAGCCGAAGGTCGTGGGTTCGATCCCCACCGCCCCTACCAAACACCTTTTATTTGAATCACTTACCTACAACTTTCAGTAACGTATTTCTTGAAAGCAGAAATTAGTTCGTATCGTCGTCGCTAATGTTGCGCACCATGTCGCGCACGCGGGAATGCCAGACAACTCATTCTGACCTCCGACGCTGAGCGGTTGGTATATCTCGAATTACCGCAGCAGTACCTTTGGGAGCGTATCGCATCCTGCCAGGAGACCGGCCTTCTCATCCCATCTGGTTTGCGGCAGCGACCCGGTTGGGCAATTGCAACTATCTGGAAAGCGTCGTCGGAGAGTGAAGGCTGCTATTTCCCGCCAGAAGAGATAGAATAATTTTTTTCTGCTAGGCTCTTTTGTCGCCGAACATTTTCCAGCCGCCTGCTCAACGGCGAGGAGGTCGCGTGATCGACGCACGAGAGTCCACCCACAACGAATTCAACGCCAGAACTCCTGGTTTTGGTTACTTCCACAGAACCTGCAATTGCCACCATGTTTCCAGGGTATTCACTGCCGTTCTGTTCCTCACCCTGGCCATTCTCTCAAGCGGCTGTCGCCAGGCGCAAAAATCCTCTCAACTCCCGGCAATCGAATTCACCAAAATTCCGCCAGCCGCCCAGGGAGGTAGGGAAAGAGTAGACACTATCTCCGGGCGCGTTACAGGTGCTCGGCCGGGCCAGCAGATTGTTGTCTACGCCAGGAGCGGGCCATGGTGGGTTCAACCGTGGCCTGATAAACCGTTCATCTCCATCCGGCCGGACTCTACCTGGAGCACGGAAACTCATTTAGGGTTTGAATATGCCGCAATGTTGGTCGAGCCCGCGTATCGCCCGCCTCCGACAATGGACGTGGCGCCAACCCAGGGTGGCTCGGTTGTAGCGGTGACCGTGGTGAAGGGCGCCGGAACGCCGCAAATCGCGCCCGTGAAATCGCTGAATTTCAGCGGGTACGAATGGAACGTGCGCACGATTGCTGGCGATCGCGGTGGACTGAATAATCTGTATGACGGTGATAACGCATGGACGGACTCCAGTGGGGCATTACATCTCCGGATCCACAAAAAGTCTGACAAGTGGTCTTGTGCGGAGGTGGTGCTCAATCGCAGTCTTGGGTACGGAACCTACGTGGTGGTGGTGCGAGACACCACCCATCTGGATCCAGCCGTAGTCTTGAGCGTGAATACATTCGATGACTGGGGAGGCGACCAACATTACCGCGAAATGGACATCGAGTTCGGACGTTGGGGAGACCCGCACAGCAAAAATAACGCACAGTATGGGATCCAGCCGTTCTATGTTCCAGGTAATGTGGCTCCCTTTACAGTGCCCAGCGGCACGCTGACTCATTCCTTACGATGGGAGTCGGGACGCGCCAGCTTTAAGACGGTCCGTGGATCGTCAGGGCAAGCAGGAGCCCCCGTGGTTTCTGAACACGTCTTTACTTCTGGTGTGCCTTCGCCTGGCCAGGAAAATCTGCAACTCTTGTTTTACGTCGTGGCCAGCGAAAAAAGTCCCTTGCAAAAAGAAAATGAGGTTGTGGTTGAGAAATTCGAATACCTTCCTTGACGTTAGCCGGAAATGGCAATGGCTCCGCAGAAGCCTGGTGGTCGGGTTTGCCATAGTGTGTTGTGCCAGTCTGGCTCAGGCGCTCGATCCCAACCGTTTGCTCTCCCAATATATTCGCGAGCATTGGGGAAGCGAGAAAGGATTCACGGGGGGATCCGTGACTGCCCTTGCTCAGACCGCGGACGGCTATCTATGGATCGGTACTGAGAAAGGACTGATTCGTTTCGATGGGTTGAGTTTTCGTCTGTTCCAGCAGGCAACTCCCACCACGTTTCCCATCGGTGCTGTTCAGCAGCTTGTTGCGGACGCTGAAGGAAATCTTTGGATTCTTTTGAAGAGCACCAAAATTTTGCGTTACCACGACGGAAAATTCGATCTAGGCCGGGAGGAAGCAGAATTCGGCCTCACCTCTGTCATCAAGCGAACGGATGGCTCAGTTCTTTTGTCCTCGCTGGCCCTCGGTCCTTTGACCTACCGTGCGGCAAGGTTCGAAGTTGTCAGTCCTCCTGCCGAATCCGCAAACCCCGCTTCCAGCGTCACCAATGACGAGCTGTCCTCTCGTCTTAGTTGGGCTACTGGTGTGGTGCCGCATCGCTTTGCAGAGCCCAACTCCGCCGTCACTTCCATGGCCGAATATTCGGACGGCACGCTGTGGCTTGGTACACGCGACAAGGGTCTTTTCCTCATGAGGCAGGGAAAGGTTTCCTCTGTGGCAGGCGTGCCGCCCGAAACCAAGATCAACTGCTTGTTGGTTTCACCAAACGGTGAGTTATGGATTGGCACGGATCGCGGCCTCCTGCGATGGAACGGAACAAAAATCACGGCAGAGGGGGTCGCCGCGTCCCTCGCCCATGTGCAAGTTCTTTCCGCCATTCGCGACCGGGATTCAAATATCTGGTTCGGCACAGCGAAGGGATTGATCCGGTTGAGTCCCGAGGGAGTCGCGCTGGATACTGCGAATCCGCGCTCGAGTGGACCGGTGAACGCCCTTTTTGAAGATCGAGAAGGGAATATTTGGTCCGGAGGTCCTCAAGGAATAGACCGGCTGCGCGACAGCGCGTTCATCACGTATTCCGTCAGCGGGCTGACCTCGGAAAGCGGCGGGCCCGTGTATGTCGACCAGGCTGGCCGCGTCTGGTTCGCACCTTACGAAGGTGGATTACAGTGGTTGGCCGGCGAAAAGAATGGAGATGTGACCACTGCTGGCCTTGCGCAAGACGTCGTTTACTCCATAGCCGGTGACGAAGGGGATCTGTGGGTTGGCAGGCAGCAAGGAGGCCTGACGCGACTGCGCTTTTCAAACGGATCGCTGTCCGCAAGAACGTACACGCAAGCGGATGGGCTGGCGCAAAACAGTGTCTATGCCGTCTATGAGAGCCGCGACGGAACCGTCTGGGCGGGCACCCTGAGCGGCGGTGTGAGCCAGTATAAAGACGGCCGTTTCAAAACCTATACCACTGCGGATGGCATGTCCTCGAATACTGTGACCGCGATTGCGGAAACTGCGGACGGCACGATGTGGTTTGCTACGCCGAACGGGATAAGCGAGTTCGACAAAGGGCGTTGGCGTGTGCTCCGTGTGAGTGATGGCTTGCCGGAGGACAGTGTGAATTGTCTCTCGCCCGATTTATCTGGTGTACTTTGGATCGGAACCGCCTCGGGCCTCGCGTTTCTGCGCTCAGGCCGTCTGCAAACCCCGGTTGGACTTCCCACATCGCTGCACGAGCAAATATTGGGAATTGCAGAGGATAGAAATGGATGGCTCTGGATCTCCACTTCGAGTCACGTGTTGCGACTTGAGCGCGAGAAACTGCTCGGCGGTACGTTAACGGACGCAGATATTCGCGAGTATGGGTTGGAAGACGGATTGAAAGGAACTGAGGGTGTAAAACGGTTTCAATCGGTCATTGCGGACAAGAAAGGGAATATCTGGTTTTCCATGAATCGCGGGCTCTCCGTTGTCGATCCGACCCGGGCAACTCCTGATTCGGCGCCAGCACTCGTCCACATTGATGGAGTCACGGTGGACGGCAACAAGATTGACATCCATGATTCGCTGCGCCTTACGGGGCCGCATCGCACAATTACATTTAGCTACAAAGCGCTGAGTCTATCCGTTCCTGAGCGTGTGCGGTACAAATACAAGCTCGAAGGCTTTGACGAGGGTTGGAGCAACCCTATCCCAGCGCGCGAGGCCATCTACAACAATCTCAACTCAGGTTCATATCGCTTCAGGCTGTTGGCCAGTAGCAGCGAGGGCGCATGGAATAGCGGAGAATCGGATGTAGCTTTCCAAATTGCGCCGCAATATTGGCAGACCTGGTGGTTTAGACTCACTGCGGCGCTGGTCGTAGCACTGATCATTCTACTGATTTTCCGATTGCGCATGAGGCAGTTGGCAGCGCAATTGAACATGCGATTTGAAGAACGCCTTTCGGAACGTACACGGATCGCGCAAGAACTACACGACACCCTGTTGCAAGGATTTATGAGTGCCTCGATGCATCTTCATGTTGCTGACGATTGTTTGCCCGCGGATTCTCCGGCAAAACCCCTGGTGACCCGCACTCTTCAATTGATGACACGCGTAATTGAGGAAGGGCGGAATACCGTACGAGGGTTGCGCTCCAGTGATGCTGGACAGCAAAACCTGGAAGAGGCATTTACTCGGCTTCAGCAAGAGTTGGCGCCTTCCGGCCATGCAGAGTTTCGCGTTTTAATTGAGGGCACGCCCCGGCCTTTGCGCCCGGTGATTCGCGACGAGATCTATTCCATTGGCCGCGAAGCCTTGACTAATGCGTGCCGCCATTCCAAGGCGACCGAGATCATTGTTGAAATAGAATATTCCGGGAACCAATTAAACGTGTTAGTGCGGGACAATGGCATTGGCATTAACCCCGACGTTTTGCGTTCCGGTCGTGATGGCCACTGGGGACTACCCGGCATGCGCGAGCGTGCCGATCGCATTGGGGCCAGGTTGCGATTGTTAAGTCGTGCGGCTGCGGGAACCGAGGTCGAATTGTCGATTCCAAGCCGTATCGCTTTTGAAGTACAGCCGTCGGGCGGCGCAAAACATTGGTTTTCCCGGCTTTATTCGAAAAAGAGTGAAGAAGCTAAGTCCGAAACAGTGAAAACCGGCCAATAGAGTGACGCGTTCGGTTTCTAACGTTTGACTTGGAACAACCAAGATTCACGAGACGACTGATGCGCGTGATTGCCAATGTTGCTATTTGTCCGCTCGCGTTCAACGCTTTTGAGGAACTGAAAGCGAAACTTGGATGGCGACCCACCTTGTGTGGTGGGGATGCGAGCACGGAAACAAGGATTCGTGCGTGTGATGGGGTTTAGCTAAAAGGTGGTTGAGAGGCGCACAGCTACACTGCGTGATGGGCCGATGGCGTTGCCGGAGAAAAGGCCGTTAAAATCGATTACGTTGAGGACGTTGTTCAAATTTTCTCCGTCGATTTGCAGCCGCATGGTCAGGTGCTCGGATTTGTAAATGTCGGCGCCGGCTGAGGCGTTCACTTGGAAGGCAGGATAAATCCGGCCGCGTTGAAAATTGATTCGATTTACAACTTGCTGGCCGTATTCGGCGAGCGCCTCGGCATAGGTGCCCTGGAAGTCGAAAGGCAGTCCACTGTCGTACTGGATTCCGCCGGCGATCCACAGGCGCCGCGCCACTTGATAACGTACGCGGCCGCGCACCGTGTTTCGCTGGTCCTGCGAATCGGGAAAGTGGCCGGTTGTCGGAAGCACCGTGTCGGCTCCCAGGAATAATCCTCCGGTGACCGGAAACCACGCGTTGCCGACCGTATAGGAATAGCTGACGAACCCGGAAAAGCCATTCCAGTCCGGCAAATCGATTTTTGCTTCCGCTCCGTAGATCACGGCCTTTCGAAACGCAATCGGAAAGCTGATTGTTGTGTTCTCGATCTGGTCGTCATCCGCATAGTTGTTGAGCAACCGGCGAAAATAGTTCGCGTCGAGGAGGAACTTTCGAAACACAGTCTTGGTCAGCCCTGCCTCATAATAATTTCCTTCAGACGGCTCAACTGGCAACTGCAGAGAGACGGGATTGAGCGAAGTGGCCGCCGTGGAACTCGATAACAAAAGGTTTTCGAACGACGGTGTTTGAAACACGCGGTCGTAGGAGAAGTGCAGGACCAAAGCGGCAGAAGGGAAGTAGCGCGAAACTGCGAACCGCGGATCGACCGCTTGCCGATTCAACAGCAGTTGATAATGATCCCACCGCAGGCCCGCATTCACCGTCCAGTTGCCAAAGCGGATCAGGTCCTGCACGAAGGCAGATTGTTCCAGGTCCGGCCGGTTTGCCGCAAACTGAAATGTGGCTGGAGTGTTTGGCGCGAATTGCGTTGAGCCCGTAATAATGTAGGCAAAATTCTCGTTCAAGAATGTGTTGTCGGATTCCACTCCGAATTTCCATTCGCTGTGGCCATGGCTGATCGTGGCAGAGCCCTTGAAATATCCCTCGCGAAACCAGTTGTGCTGGGAAACGAGAATCGGCGTGGAGTTCGCATTCGAATAGAAATTATTCTCGTTGTCGCGCACCATCCCTTGAAAATCGGCCACGGCGTTGCTGGAAAATGTGTGCTGGTAAGATACCGTTCCCATGGTTTCAAAATTGTTCGCGTTTTGCCGCTGCCCTGCCGCTTGTTGCACAAGCTCGTTCGGAATATCGTATCGCGCAAGTTCATGCCGCACGCTCAGACTCAGGCGATCTTTCGTTGTCAGGTCCCTTTGGTAATGCGCGGAAAAATCGCCTAGTGTTCCGGTGTTCGAGTAATTCTCCGGCACCACCGGATTCAAATAATGATCCGTCATGCTGCCGCTGGCGCTTGCTCCAAACGTATTCTTTCCCCAAACATACTGGCCCGCCGCGAACGCTCCCGCCGAGTCGAAGCTTCCGCCGGACAGCACAGCCTGACCATGGAATCCAGATTGCGCGTCTTCAAGCGTGTTCACTTCCACTACTCCGCCCATTTTTCTGCCATACTCTGCGGGAATTCCCGCTGTGTAGATGGTCATTGATTGCACGTCATCGGCCTCGATCTCCGGCCCAAAACTTGGGGATCGATTATCAGTCAGCGGAACGCCGTCAACGACGAATTGCGTTTGATATTCGGAGCCGCGCGGGTGCAGAACGGCATTTCCCTCATACAACCAGCCAGGTTGCGAATTGACCAGATCCTGCAGCGAGCGCCCAGGCACGGAACTGATTCGATTCTGAATTGTGTCGGAACCAATTTGGTTGACGGACCCGGCTTGTTCCGGATTGATCAGCGTGTCCACGGCATTTACCGAAACTGATTGCACCACAGACGGAAGCTGCAGCTGGATCGCGCAGTTCGTTGGGATCGAGGAACGAATCTGCACCGATTCGGATACGTCCGCAAAACCTGCGCGCTTGATTTCCAGCTGATAGATTCCAAGGGGTAGACGCAAAACGTCCAGCTCTCCTTGCTCACTGGTTGTCAGAGTGTTTCGATACTGATTGGCGTCGCTAGAGATCTGCACCGCCGTTTTCACGCCCAGGCCCGCGGGATCGCTTACCTTCAGGCGCAATTCTCCCGTGTTGCTCTGGCAGAAGAGCGGCGAAGCGCAAACCAGGAACAGCGCTGCAATTCGCGTGATCAGAGGTTTTTCTCCTTACGCCCATTGTCGATCGTACAGGCGCCAGGCTGCGATGAAGAAATACACCCGTTCGTGCGCTCGAAACAGCCACTAACTAAATTAATTGCATTAATGTCGACAACGGCGTAAATGCTTCCGAATTCAGCTTTTCAGACTCCTCAGCTGAAACCCAGTACAGAATGAGGTATGTACGGCTGCTCAAGCGCGCCGATTTCTTCCGGGGTCAGCCGCAGCGACAACGAAGCCACGGCGTCCTGCAAATGATGCGGTTTTGTGGCGCCGACAATCGGAGCGGTGATTGTTGCCTTTGAAAGCATCCATGCCAGCGCCAGTTGCGCGCGCGCAACGCCACGCTTTTCCGCGAGCTGGCCCAAACGATCGATCACTTGACGGTCCGCGGCTTCCGTCTGCGCATAAAGAGTCTTGCCGAACTGATCGGTTTCGAATCGCTTGGTCGGTTCCGCCTGCCATGGACGCGCCAGGCGGCCGCGCGCGAGCGGGCTCCACGGGATTACGCCGACGCCCTCCGCCTGGCAAAGCGGCAACATCTCGCGCTCTTCCTCGCGATAGAGCAGGTTGTAATGATTCTGCATGGAAACGAATCGCGTCCAACCATGCAGGTCCGCAAGATAAAGCGCCTTCGCGAACTGCCACGCGTACATCGAAGATGCGCCGATATAGCGAACCTTTCCGGATTTCACCAAATCGTGCAGCGCTTCGAGTGTTTCCTCGATAGGAGTTTCGTAGTCCCAACGATGAATCTGATAGAGGTCCACATAATCCGTCTGCAAGCGGCGAAGGCTCTGCTCGAATTCGTAAAGGATGGCTTTACGCGACAGGCCGCGGCCGTTGGGCTCGTCTCGCATCACGCCAAACACTTTCGTGGCGATAACCACAGCTTCGCGCCGCGCGTTGACCTTCAGGAAGCGCCCCAGAACTTCCTCGCTGGCCCCGCTGGAGTACACATTGGCGGTGTCGAAGAAATTGATCCCGAGATCAAGCGCTTGCCGCAAGAACGGCTGGCTTTCTTCCTCGTTCAGAGCCCAGGCATGCCTGCCGCCCTTGGTTTCCCCGGTAGCGGGCTCCCCATAGGTCATGCATCCGAGACAAATCCGTGAAACTTTAAGACCAGTCTTCCCGAGATTGGTATAGTCCATTGTTTCTCCTGGAGAGTGAGATTCCAGATGCGCGGTTGGCGTTACACCGCCGCCCATTTCGCGCCAAAATCCAATCGCACAGATTCCCGTCCGGACTTGGGTCTATAATACTTTGCAATGATTCCTTAGGAAGTCCACTGCTGACACATTGTGTGGCCGGAGATGCTTATGAAGTGCATGCTGCCTAATCGAATGGTTGGCGCCGGGCTGGGCTTGGCGATTCTGCTTTGCTGCGCCGGCAAGTCGCTCACGGCGCAGGACGCTCCGCCAAAGATGCCAATGCAGGCCGTTTTTGAAGATGGGGCGGAATCGCGCTGGCTGAAGAAAAAGGTGCTCGATTCACGCATACTGGATTCCATGGAAGACATGTCCACATGGTCGTTCCAGGGCGACG
Organism: Candidatus Acidiferrales bacterium; assembly: GCA_963709705.1. Lineage (GTDB taxonomy): Bacteria > Acidobacteriota > Terriglobia > Acidiferrales > UBA7541 > Acidiferrum. The sequence goes on along the minus strand of CAVPXU010000005.1, from coordinate 79,826 downwards.
GCGATATGACGCTGGCGGATTCTCCCGTGAAAGATGGAAAGCATTCGTTGCGCATTCGTTCGATCCAGAACATCGGGAAAGTAGGAGGCGCCGGCGAGTGGGAAGATCTGATCGCTATCCGCAAATTTCCTTCGGAGGATTGGACCCATTACAACCGTATTTCCATCTGGGTGTATCCCGACGTCGTCGGCGCGCCCGCAATTTCCGCATCTTTGGTCCTGCACAACCAAGGCGCGCACGTCCTTCCTGACCATTACAACGAAGGCCGCCACGAATCCATCATTTTGAAAAATCATGAATGGAATCACGTCGTCTGGGAAATCACTCCGCTGTCCCGCGACAAAGTCACGGAGCTGGAATTTGCGTATAGCCTGCCGAAAATGTTGCCGGACCCGGGCGATCAGACAATTCTGTACATCGATCAACTGGAATTGCAGACCGTCGATCCGGACCATGTCGAAGGCTGGGACGTCACGGCAGGGAAAATTGCATTCAGCCATGCTGGCTACACCACTGGGGCCACTAAAACCGCCATCGCCAGCGGCCTGAACGCTCGCGAATTTTCCGTGATCGACCAAGTCACCAGCAAAGTCGTTTTGACCAAAGCTGTGAAACAGGAAAAGGCCCCCCTCGGCGATTATGCGGTGCTGGACTTCTCCGAACTGCAGACGCCGGGAACATATACTTTGCGTGCAGGCGACGCCGCGACTCGTTCTTTTGAGATTGGGCCGGAGGCGTGGCGCGAGAGTATCTGGAAAGCGATCAATTTCATGTATAGCGAACGATGCGGAACCGTGATTCCCGGCATCCACGCTATCTGCCACACCGACGATTACAGTATTCACGGCGATAAACGCATCATCGTAAACGGCGGCTATCACGACGCAGGTGACTTGAGCGCGACAGGCAACACGCCGGGGATGGCCTACGCGCTATTTTCGCTCGCGGAGCGACTCCAACAACAGGACGTCGATCCGCGATTGCGCGATCGCCTGATCGAAGAAGGAACGTGGGGATTGCGTTGGGTGCTCAAGACTAATTTCGGCGATGGTTACCGCACCACCGGCCAGCTCATCAGCTATTGGACCAACGGAATTATCGGTGATGCGGACGATCGCTTTGGGCAAGCGGTGAACAATCCCGAGTGGAATTTCCGTGTAGCCGCGGTGGAAGCGCTGGCGGCGCGCGTCTTGAAGGAAAGCAATCCTGAACTCGCGATTCGCAGCCTTCGCACTGCCGAGCAAGACTGGAACTACGCGGTCGAAGGCCTGAAGACTGCTGCACCTTTGTCGGAAGTCTACGGCGCTCAGGATGAACTGGAAAGAATTTCGTTTGGCGCCATCGCTTCGATCGACTTGTATCGCGTTACCGGCGATCAGAAATATGCTGATGAAGCCTTTCAGCTCGCCAATCTCATCCTTGCGTCCCAGGAGCAGACTCTGCAACCCTGGACCATTCCGATGACCGGTTACTTTTACACCAGTCCCAAGCGCGAAAACCTGTTTCACCGTTTTCATATTGGCCAGGAGGAAGAACCAATCGTTGCATTGGCTCACCTGTGCGAAACATTTCCCAATCACGCGGATTGGATGAAGTGGTATTCCGCGATCGTCTTGCACTCAAAGTACTACCAGCAGGTCGCGGCAAAGGTCGACGAGCCGTATGGAGTGCTTCCCGCGGCGGTATATAAAGAAAGCGAAGCGCGGCTGATTCCGCAAGCGAAGGATTGGACGCCATTGCGTGCCGCGGACCGCGATGCGTATATGGAACAGGTTCATCGCGGCGTTCCCCTCGGAGGCGAATTTTATCTGCGGAGATTCCCGGTATGGTTTGATTTCCGTGGAAATTCCAGTGTGCTGCTCTCAGAAGCCAAGGCGCTATCGGCCGCGGGGCAATTGCGTGGCGATCTGGACGCGGAGGACCTGGCGCAAAAACAGGCAGAGTGGCTGCTCGGTCGCAATCCATTCTCGGCCAGCGTCATGTATGGAGAGGGTTACGACTGGACGCCGTTGTACAGTGTGCGCTCGGGCCAGATGGTTGGCGCGCTGCCCGTTGGGATCGAAACCAGGGAATATAACGACGCGCCCTATTGGCCAAATCAGATTTGCTGGACGTACAAAGAAGTATGGACGCAGCCGGTAGGCGAGTGGATCTGGCTGATGCAAGACTTGCATGGCGCGCCGGTCGTTGAGGGACAATCCGACCGCAGTTCGCGCGAACCCATCGAGTTTCGCGACGAAAAGACGGGCCGTATCACTCAGGTCGCCGTGAATTCCGCGGACGGTAAATTTCGCGCCCAATTGCCGCAGGGAAAATATACGGTTCGCCGCGGCAGCGTGCACACAACGCTGATCGCGCTTTCCGGAGGAACCTACCATCTCGATTTGCAGAAGAACGAAGCGTTTGATTTTCAGGTCACTGCGGACACTGCCGACGTGAATCAGATAAAGCTGCACGTGCACGCGGAAGGCAGCGGCGCTCATACACTGGAAATCCGAACCAGCAATTTGGAATTGGGAGAGCAGGGAACACAGAAAATCGAATTGCGCCCCGGCCGTGATGTGGACTTCAGCAGAACTGGCAAAATCATTGCTACCGGAACGCCGTGGGTGGTGGTGGTGATTCCTGATGGAATACTGAACGAACATCAGGAGATTACGGGCAGCAATCCAACAAAATAAGGCTGCAGTCGCCGGATATTTCTGAAATCAGAGATTATCTTTTTCTGAAATTACAGGGTTTCCTTCAGAAAGTTCGCGGATATCGATCAGGATCTGTGCGATCAACCCAGTCCAGCCCGTCTGATGACTGGCGCCGCAGCCGCGTCCGTTGTCGCCGTGAAAATATTCGTTGAAGGGGATCAGATCGCGCCAGTGCGGATCATTGTTAAAAAGGGAATTGCCGCCAAAAACCGCGCGGTTGCCATCCTTATCCCGCAGAAACAGGCGGGCTAGCCGTATGGCAAGCTCGTGGGCAACCTCGCCCAGCGTCATCTGTTTTCCCGATCCGGTCGGGCACTCGATCTTGAAAGTGTCACCGTAATACAAATGGTATTGCCGCAGCGCCAGCAAAATCAGGTGATTCACCGGCAGCCACACCGGCCCGCGCCAATTCGAATTGCCTCCAAACAGCTCGGTCGTGGATTCTCCAGGCTCGTAATCCAGGCGGTGTTCCTGGCCGCCAAGGTGAAGGATCAGCGGATGGTCGAGATGAAATCGCGAAACCGCGCGCACGCCGTTGGGCGAGAGAAACTCTTTCTCATCCAGCATGTACGTCAATATTCGCCGCAATTGATCTTCGCGAACAAATCCAAGAAGAAGATTGTTGTTCGCGCCGGGCGTGATCCCCGGCCCAATGCTCTCCACCAGATCGGGACGATGCGAGATGAACCACTGGCGCCGGCGTTTGAAATCGGGATAGCGATCGAAGGTATCTGCCGGAACCGTGGTGCCGCCAAAGAGAGGCACAAATCCCACCATGGTCCGCGCGCGCACCGGGAATCTCTTGTTCTTATCGGAATAAAGATAGTCGTAGAAGAATCCGTCCTGCTCATCCCAAAGAGACATGGATGAGTCGTGAGGGCTATTCATGGAATGGGCGATGTAAATGTAGTGTTCCCAAAATTTGCTGGCGAGATCCTCGTAGACAGGATCACGTTTGGCGAGGATGAGCGCGATGGAAAGCATGTTTTTGGCAAACGCGGCCATCCAACTTGTGCCGTCAGCCTGGCCGAGCAAATAGCCGGGCGGCAAATTGTCTCGGTCGAAGGCGCCAATGTTGTCCATGCCGAGAAAACCGCCCTGGAAGATATTTTTCCCCAGTGCGTCTTTGCGATTTACCCACCAGGTGAAATTCAGCAGCATTTTTTGAAACACGCGCTCCAGGAACGCGTAATCCGCAACGCCGAATTGATGGCGCTCGATTTCAAAGACAGCTTGCGCCGCCATCGACAGAACCGGTGGATTCACATCTTTAAAATCCCATTCATATGCGGGAATTTGGCCATTTGGGTGCGTGTACCACTCCCGCAGCATCAGCAAAATTTGATCCTTGGCGAATTGTGGGTCGATATAGGCGAGCGCAACGCAGTGAAAACCCAGATCCCAGGATGCAAACCACGGGAATTCCCATTTGTCCGGCATGGAAAGCACGTCTCGTGAAAAAAAGTGCGTCCAATCGCTGTTGCGGCCTTGCAGCCGTTCGGGCGGCGGCGGAGGCTCAGTCGGATCGCCTTGCAACCAGTCAGTCATGACGTAGTGATAATACTGTTTGGACCAGAGCAGGCCCGCAAAAGCCTGGCGAACGATCAATTTCGCGTCCACAGACAGGCCGGATGGCAGCACCGCTCCGTAGAACTCCTCAGCCTCTTGCTGACGCAGGCTGATGTTGGCATCGAAATCGGCGAGAGGATCTTCGTGAGGATGGTTGTTGACCAAGGCAGCGAGCCGTAACTGAAGCGATGTTGTCTGGCCGGGACGAACGCTAAGCTGGTAATGGCAAGCCGCTTTGGTTCCGGTTTGCGCGGGGTTCACGGCATTGCGATTGCCGCCGATGACGTAGGAATGAAACGCATCCTTCACATAAGGTGAGTGGGAAGGGTAATTGAACAGCCGCTCGTTGTTGGTTTCATTCTCCGTGAAAAGAAATTCGCTCGCGCCGGCACAATACAGCATATATTCGCCCAGTTCCCAGTGCTTGACGAGAATCGACCGCACTTTTGCATCCTTGAATGAAGGCTGCGCCGGAACAGAAAGAAGAGGATGAGTATCGTCGCGTCCCCACGTCCATGTGTTCCGAAACCATAACGTTGGAAGAACGTGCAGCGAGGCAGCTTCCGGACCGCGATTCGAGATATTGATGCGAATCAGAATGTCTTCGGGGGAAACTTTCGCGTACTCCACCTCGACATCGAAATAGCGTCCCTGATCAAAAATGCCTGTGTCCACGAGCTCGTATTCCCGGTCATCCCTGTTGCGGCGCCGGTTTTCTTCCAGCAGTTGTTCGTAAGGATAGGCCGCGTGAGGATATTTGTAGACGCATTTCATGTACGAATGCGTCGGCGTGTTGTCGAGGTAAAAGTAATATTCCTTCACATCCTCGCCATGATTGCCTTCGTGCGCGTTGAGTCCGAACATGCGCTCTTTCAGGATCGGATCGCGCGTATTCCATAGCGCAAGCGCAAAACACAAATATTGGTGACGATCGCAGATGCCGGCAATGCCGTCTTCATTCCAGCGGTAGGCACGGGAGCGCGCATGATCGTGAGGGAAATAGCTCCAGGCGTCGCCGTCCTTGCTGTAATCTTCGCGAACGGTGCCCCATGCTCGCTCGGCCAGATACGGGCCCCAGCGGTTCCAGTGGCCTTCGTGCTGGCGGTCCATTTGCAGCCGGATGCCTTCGCGGGTTTGATAAATGTTCATGCTGTTTCGTCCAATTTAACCGCGCTACGTGGCCGCTTCCATTTTGATGCGGAACGATGCGCGAAACTCGCGGCCAGGTTCAGTAACGCGCAAGCCTTTGCCGGATGTGAGCGCGCTAGTCTGGGCGGTCATCGGCTCCAAGGCCACAAAATCCTTGTCCTTGGGAGCAAATACCTGCGCATACGCGAAGCCCTCAAGAAAAGCCACGGTGATGTTGTGCTTCGCGCCGGAAATCGAAAAGGACGATTGCTCACTCAGCAAAGCAAAGCCATCGTCATAGCTTGTTTCGCCGAGCAGCCCATCGACAGGGCCAAAGGATTCCTCGACACCGGTTGGAATTCCGCGTGCATCCAGCAGAAGTTTACGCATTCCCGGCAATTGCAATCGCCAATAGGCGCGCGGGAGTCCAGAGATTCCAAAGTAGGGGTGAAAGCCGAAGCTGATCGGTACAGCGGATCCCGTATCCGCAAAGACGGTGGTTCGCAGACTGAGAGAATCCGAAGTGATATTGGCAGCAATCTGCACCCGATGAGGAAAAGGGAAAAGCGCAACCAGTTCCGGCCGCTTCCAATCCAGTTGAGTCAGCACTGAATCGCTTTTCGCTTTGAGAATTTCCCAATGGAGCGCGCCCCACGGCACGCCATGCATTGGCAGCCCGCGATCGTCGAAATGCAGCAGTGGAGAAGCCGGATCCAGATCCACATCCCGCCCCGCCGCGCGATAATGCAGGCCTGCCAGTCGATTCGCCCATGGATACAAAAGCGGAATTCCTGCCGTGCTTCCTCTTCGTTTCGCCGATTCCAGGTCGTCGATGCGTCGAAGCTGTTCCTCTCCGCGGAAACTCAGCGAAACGCACAGCATCCCTGCATCTGGCCAAAAGACAGCGCGAAGATCTCCGGCGCTCAGGGAGATTGTCGAGGAGTCGTTCATCTTGTTTTCAGTGCGCCCACGCCTGGACGTAGATCATCGACGATTTTCCGGCCGCGATTATTTAAAAGAGCTCGCTGTCGCCGCACTCGCGGGATTCGTAATCACAGGATTGTCCCATCCGCCCGGCGGCACAACGTGTTCGACCACTTCTTTCGGTCCCCAGCTATTCGGCTCGTACTGGTAAACGGGCGTAGCCGCTTTGAGGACAGGATCGACAATGCGCCAGGCTTCTTCGACGTAGTCTTGCCGCGCAAAGAGCGTAGCGTCACCCGCCATGGCGTCACCGAGCAGGATTTCATACGGCTCCATCTCACCAGGTTTTATCTGATGATGCGCCAGCATTTCCACGGGCTCACCCGTCATTTGCTCGCCGGGCGCCATCACCGTCATGCCCAAAGCGATGTCCACATCCGGGCTGACTCGAAAACGCAAATGGTTTTGCGTCAATTTATTGCATGGAATCACCGTGGGAGGATAACGGAATTTGGCCATTACCTCTGTGCACGTAACCGGTAAGTTCTTGCCGGCGCGGATATAAAAAGGAACACCTTTCCAGCGCCAGGAGTCCACTTCCAGTCGCAGCGCCGCAAACGTTTCCATTTTCGAATCCTTGGCCACTCCCGGCTCCGCAAGATAGCCGCGGAATTGCCCGCGCACAATATCCGCTTCCTTGATTGCGGGCATGGCCTTCAAGACTTTCACTTTTTCGTCGCGGACCGTTTCGCTGTCCGTGCGCACCGGGGCTTCCATGGCCAGGTTGGACAGAATCTGGAAAAGGTGATTCTGGATCACATCGCGGATGGCGCCGGTTTCGTCATAAAACGCGCCGCGGCCCTGCACGCCAAAATTCTCAGCCATGGTGAGCTGCACACTTTCGATATAGTAACGATTCCAGAAGGGCTCGACGAATGTATTTGCAAAACGGAAAACCATTAAATTGTTCACCGGCCGCTTGCCCAGAAAATGGTCGATGCGGAAAATGTCTTGCTCATCAAAAGAGCTCAGGAGAATTTTGTTAAGTGCCTGCGCGGAGGCCAGGTCATCGCCGAACGGTTTTTCCACGATGATCCGCCCGCCCTTCGCACAACCGGACTTCACCAGTTGTTCCACCACCGTGCCGAACAGCACCGGCGGAATGGCCATGTAATGCGCCGGATGCTCGGCGTTTCCCAATTCCTTGCGCAGCTTTTGAAACGTTGCGGGGTCTTTGTAGTCGCCGTCGACGTAGCGCAGCAATCCTGAAAGCTTTTCCCACGCGGCCGCATCCACGCCGCCATGCTTTTCCAGGCTATCTTTGGCCCTGGCTTTCAGCTGATCCAGATTCCATCCCGCTTTCGCCACGCCAATTACGGGAACGTTGAGATGTCCCCTCTTTATCATGGCTTGCAGTGAAGGAAAAATTTGTTTGTAGGCCAAATCTCCTGTCGCTCCGAAGAAGGCCAAAGCATCTGAACGTACAGCGCTCATGGTTGCACCCTTTCCTGGGCGGGCATTCGCTGTGGGGGACTTTCCAGCCACAGCGAGATAGCGAGTCTACCAGCAAATGAAAATTGCCTCTAGCCGTGGTTTAGATGCACTCACACAGGTCGGAGCGACAATGAAAATTGATTCGGCGGACATTTCGAACCGTGCTATTTTCATGCCTTCCAGATCACGTCCTCTCGGACGGCGTTTCTCTGGGATCATTCTGAAAACTTCAATCGAAGCGCAACACGGGGAGGTTTGGCCATGAGGGGTTACATTCATTGGCATCGGCTTACGGTAATTGTTCTATGCGGCCTCGCCGCCATTGGAATCATTGCTGCTTGCAAAGACTCCAAGCCCGCTTCCCCTTCTGTGAAGCAGCAACCCACTGTTCCTGCGGGTTACATGTTGACGCCCGCCGGCGTTTCGGCGCTTCACGCCATCGCGGATTCCGCGCGCAATCCCGATCTGCGCTGGCCGGACTTCACGCCATACAAGAGCGAATTCGCTAAATTTTACGACAGCAACGGTTACACTCTCGCCTGGGTGCAGAACGGCCACATCAGTCCGCAGGGCATCGCTGTGATTGGACTGTTGGAGAACGCCAACAGCCGCGGACTCGAGCCGGAAGATTACGACGGCCCGCGATGGCCCGACCGCGTTTCGAAGCTCAGTCAGAATCCCTCCGAACAGGATTTAGTCACCTTCGACACCGCGCTTACCATTTCCACCATGCGCTACGTCCGCGCCGTGCACGTTGGCCGCGTGAATCCCAAAGAATTCAAGTTTCAACTGGACGTCGACGCGCAGCAGATAAATTTGAGGGATTTTCTTCAAACCATGGTGGCGAATGCCAGCGATCCGGCCGCGGAAATCCAGAAAACGGAGCCGCCATTTTTGGGCTACAGAAAGCTGCTGGCGCTTTTGCCGGTGTATGAGGAAATGGCGAAGAAAGACGACGGGGGGACGCTGCAAACAGTGACGAAGACGGTGCGCCCCGGTCAGCCGTACCCCGACCTGCCGCACCTGGGGCGATTGCTCCAAATTATCGGCGACATTCCTGCTGGCGCGCAGTTGGATCCAAACGCAACGATCTACGACGGCGCGTTCGTAGATGGAGTGAAGCATTACCAGGACCGCCATGGCGAGAGTCCCACCGGGAATCTAGATGCGCGCACGATCAATGAACTCAACACTCCCGGGCCCGCGCGCATTCGCCAGATCAAGCTCACGTTAGAACGGTGGCGCTGGCTTCCGCACTCCTTCTCGCAGCCGCCCGTGGTCGTGAATCTGCCCGAGTATCGGTTGCGGGCCATGAATCCGGATGGCACGGTCGCGTTCTATAAGAACGTCATCATCGGAAAAGCCTATGGCCACAAATCTCCGATTTTTGAGAAAGAGATTCAATACGTCATCTTCCGGCCTTACTGGGAAGTCACGCCCAGCATTCAGCGCGGCGAAATCGTGCCACATATTCAGAAAGATCCCAATTACATCGCCAAGCACAATTTTCAGGTGGTCACGCCGGACGGCGAGGTCGTAACGGAAAATGAAGTCAGCCCCGAAGTTCTCGAAGGAATAAAATCTCTTCGCCTGATGGTGCGGCAGAAGCCCGGACCAACAAATTCTCTCGGTCTCGTGAAAATTATCTTTCCGAATCCGGACAATGTTTATCTGCATGGAACAGACGTCCCGGAACTGTTCTCGCAAGACGTCCGGGATTTCAGCCATGGATGCATTCGCGTGGACAACCCGCCAACCTCGTTGCCTGGGTGCTGCGTAACAATCCAGGCTGGGATTTAGACCGTGTGAAAGCCACGATGACTGGTGATAAAGAGAATATTCAGGTCAACCTGACCACTCGCATCCCGGTGCTGATCGTGTACGGAACAGCGACGGTAAATGAGGAAAATCAAGTTCGCTTCTTCGACGACATTTATGGTTATGACGCGGAGTTGGAGAAGGCGCTGGCCGCGGGTTATCCCTATTCGTGGTAGCTGTGGCCGTTTTTCAGTGAAAACCGTGCGACGGTTCGCGTTATTTGCGAGCGAGCATTTCCGCGGGTCGCGATTCGCCTGAAGGTACGAGCATCGCATCCACGAGGGCGAGGGCCTCTTCAATCGTGTCCAGTCCCTGAGCAAGTTCTGCTTCGTTGATAATCAGCGGCGGGCAAACCCACAGCATGTTAAAGCGGCTAAAGGCGTACAGGTGTTTGCTCTTCAAGTGGCCGGCGAGCTTGCCCATTTCCGGGCTAGTGCCGTTGAACGGTGCCAATGGCTCGCGCGTGGACTTGTCTTTGACGAGTTCAAGCACGCTGAAAAGGCCTTTGTAGCGCACGTCTCCCACGCAACGATATTTCCGCTTCATGGCTTCCAGGCGGGTGGCGAGATAACGCCCTTGCCGCTCGACGTTGGCGAAGATCTGTTCTTCCTCATACAAATTGAGGTTCGCTACGGCCGCGGCACAACAAACAGGATGGCCGCTGTAGGTGAGTCCGCCCCACAACATGTGCGTCTCGAAATAATTCGCGATCGCGTCGGAAACAATTACGGCGCCGAGAGGCAGGTAGCCGCTGGTCAGGCCCTTGGCGCAGGTCACGATGTCCGGACAAATTCCGTAATGCTGCGTGGCCAGCCATTTTCCCGTGCGGCCGAATCCGCTCATCACTTCGTCATCAATCATCAATATGCCGTACTTGTCGCAAAGCGCGCGCAGCTTCGGATAGTAATCGTCCGGCGGCACAAGCAAGCCATTCGAACCCGTGATACCTTCAGTCATAACCGCCGCAATTGTGTTCGGACCCTCCATCTGAATGATTTCTTCAATGTGCGAAACGCATTCGCGATGGCACGTTTCCACTTTTTGCCCGAACGGACAGCGATAGCAGTAAGGATCAAACGCGCGCACGATTCCGGGAAGGCCCGGCTCAACCGGCCAGCGCCGCGGATCACCCGAAGCGGTCATCGAACCCATGGTTGCGCCGTGATACGAACGATACCGCGTGATGATTTTCTCTCGCCCCGTAAACAGCTTGGCCATTTTCATGGCGTTTTCATTGGCCTCGGAGCCGCCCAGCGTGAAGAACGCTTTTGCCAGGCCCGTGACCTCGGCGAGTTTTTTGCCGAGCAGGCCGCGCGGTTCCGTGGCGAAACTTGGTCCCGCAAAACACAAATCGTCGACCTGCTTTTTGATGGCTTCCAGCATTTTCGGATGCTGGTGCCCGACGTTCAGATTGATGAGCTGGGAGCTGAAATCCAACCAGCGATTGTCGTCGCCATCCCAAAACCAAACGCCCTGACCGCGCTTCATGTGGATCGGCGCAGATGCTCCCTGCACAGCCCACGAAAACATGGTGTACTCGCGATTTTCTTCTACGATTTGTCGGGAATGGGAATCCATACGCTGTTTGTCCTTCCTCGAATTACTTTCCGTCTTCAGGGCTGCTTTTGAATCCAGGCCATCGTTTTGGAGGCCACCCGGTCGAGCGCCGCGACGGACATTTCGAGGTGCTCTTCCTTTGTATCTTCGATTTTATTATGGCTTATGCCCTTCAGCGATTGCACGAACATCATAACAGTAGGTATTCCCGCGCGCGAGACCTCCGCCGCGTCGTGCAGAGGGCCGGAAGGCATGCGGTGCGAAGTGCCTGCGGTTTCGCGAATGGCCTGATCGCAAAGATCCAGCAAGTGTGGATGGAAGGGCACTGGTTCGATGCTCCACAGCCGAGACCAGTCCACCGTGCAATTTTCTTCCGCTGCGAATCGGCGACTCGCTTCCTGCGCTTCGCGATACATTTGTGCCAGGATTTCCTCGTTCAGGTCGCGCTGGTCCAGCGTCACTTCGCACCGGCCCACCACCGCCGTGACAATTCCCGGATATGTTTTCACGCTGCCCATGGTGCATACCGCGTCTTCGTGTTTCTTGGCGATGTTGCGAATTTCCAGCGCCAGCTTTGCCGCAGCTGCCAGCGCGTCTTTGCGGGCATCCATCGGTGTCGAGCCAGAATGCGCTTCTTGCCCGTGAAAATTAATGATGTGGCGCTCCACTCCTTTTGTGCCAAGAACGACGCCGAGAGGCAATTCCATGCGCTCCAGCACCGGCCCTTGTTCGATGTGCAATTCCAGATATGCCGCGGCGTTTTTCTGCTCTTTCGCGGCGTCCGGGAACTTGCTGATTTCCACTCCGCAGCGCCGCAGCGCATCTTCGAGTTTCACGCCATCTCGATCGGTGCGTCCGCGATCGGCTTCGATGGAATGCGTTCCGGCGAACGCCGAAGAGCCCAGCAGGCTGCGGCCAAAGCGCGCTCCTTCTTCGTCGGCCCAATCGACAACCCGAATGGTAACGGGAGGGCGGCCGGAATATTCGGTGTTGATGCGGCGCAGGATTTCCAGTCCGGCCATGACGTCCAGCGGGCCATCAAGCCAACCACCATTCGGCACGGAATCCAGATGACCGCCCAGGATTAAAGCCTTTTCGCTTGCACCCGGTAGCGTTATCCAGTTATTTCCAGCGGCGTCGAAATGATGCTCAACCGGCAGATCCTTAATTTTGGAGGCAAACCATGCGCGCGCCTTCAACCACAAGTCCGTCCAGGCCACGCGTTGCGCGCCGTTTTCGTCCGCCGTGAGGCCGCGAAGTTCTTTCAATTCCGCTACAGTGCGTTTCGGATTCAAGCTCATAGAATCTCTTTTAGAAATAGCTTGGTTCGCGCTTCAGCAACTTGCCGCGGCCGCGCTCGCCTACGAATTTACCATCGCGAACCTGCACTTTGCCGCGCACGGTAACGACAGAGGGGCGCCCTTCAATCTCCACGCCTTCGAACCCATGATAATCGTTGTTAGTGTGATGTGTTTTGGCGGAAAGCGCTCCACGGTACGTGGTGTCATACACGACGATGTCCGCATCACTGCCTACGGCAATCGCGCCCTTCCGTGGGAAAAGTCCAAACAGCTTCGCGGCGCGCGTGCTGGCGGCATCGACGAAACGGTCGAGATCCAGCCGCCCTCGCTTTACTCCCTGGGTATAAAGAAGATTGACGCGATCTTCGATGCCCGGAATACCGTTGGGAATGTTCACGAAAGAATCTTTGCCAAGGAGTTTCTGCTCCGTGTCGAAGGGGCAATGGTCGGTGCCCACCGTGTCGATGGAACCAGCCGCCAGCGCACTCCAAAGCGCGGCCTGGTTGTGTTTCGCGCGCAAAGGCGGCGACATCACGTGCTTCATGCCTTCCACACCTGGGCGCTCGGCGAAACTCTTGTCCAGCAAAAAATGAGGCAGCACCGACTCGATGGAAATTTTCACGCCGCGCGCTCTTGCAGCCAGCGCAACGTTGAGCGCTTTCTCGCAGGACAAATGCACAACGTAGCCGGTGGCGCCCGTGTTCTCCAGAAACGTGGCGAATCGCCCGGTACCTTCCGCTTCCACCGATTCGGGGCGGCTGGGTTCGTGCCATTCGGGGCCGGTCTTGCCCTCGGCGAGCAGTTTCTGTTGCAGGCGCGCCACAAGCTCGGCGTTTTCGCAGTGCGCGGTTACAATCACGCCCAGCCGTTTGGCCAGCTCAAGCGTCTGATACATTTCGCCGTCATCGACACCGAAAAAATTCTTGTAGGCCAGGAAAATCTTGAAGGAAGCAGTGCCGTCCGCAACGATTTGCTTCAATTGCGACTCGGTCTCTTTTGCAAACTTCGTGACCGACATATGAAACGCATAGTCGCAGGCACTTTTCCCCTCTGCCTTGGACTTCCAAAGCTCGTAGCCCTCGAGTGCATCATCGTTTCGATTTGGGCAACACATCTCGATGTACGTTGTAGTGCCGCCAACCAGCGCCGCGATGCTCCCGGTTTCGTGCGTGTCCTTGGCAAATGTGGCCATGAAGGGGAGATAAATGTGTACGTGAGGATCGATGAAGCCCGGGAATATGAGTTTCCCGGTAGCATCTATGATTTCCGTGTTGGGTGGCGCGTCCAGATTCTTGCCGATGCGCGTGATGGTTTCATTCTCGACAAAAATATCCGCCGTTTGACGCGAGCCCGCGTTTACAATCTCGCCATTTCGAATCAGTAAAGCCATCGTTCACTCCGCAACACGCGCCGCAAGCCTTCAGTGAATCTCAATCCCCATTTTCTCGCGATATTGCTTCATTTTCTCCCAATCTTCGGTGACATCCCGTTGCGAATCGGAAATCTCCTTCCAGGTCACCGGCGGCCGTCCAGACGGCTCTTCGATCATTTTGATACAGTCTTCCACTGGGCAAACGTTATAGCAAAGCCGGCAGCCCACACAATCCTCTTCGCGCACATGCACGCTGGGGCGTGTGTTGATGGCCGCTTCCTTGCCATTCACGCGAACGTCATGTGAATAAGGCTGGACCACGCTGCCGTCTTTGGCAATCAGGTCAATGCACTGGTGCGCCGTGTCATTGCACGCAACGTAACAAAGATTGCAGCGGATGCATTTCTTCTGGTCGATGCGCGCCACGGCGCGAAACGACAGATCAAAATTGTTAAAATCCGAAACGCGCTGGATGCTTTTCCCAACCACGTCGGAAATTCCAGAGAACCCTTTTTCGTCCATCCAATTGGACAAGCCGTCGCACAAATCCTCGACGATCCGAAATCCGTAATGCATCACGGCCGTGCACACTTGCAGGCTGCTTGCGCCCAGCAGCAGAAATTCCGCGGCGTCCTGCCAGGTGGAAATTCCGCCCATTCCGGAAATCGGCAGTTTCGAAGAACTCACAACGGAATCTCTTCCCAGCGCCGCCAGCATATTCAATGCGATAGGTTTCACCGCCGGTCCGGCGTAGCCACCGTGACCGCCTTTGCCGCCGATATTCGGCGTGATTTCCAGCGTTTCCAGATCGATGCCGATAATCGAGTTGATCGTATTAATCAGCGAAATAGCGCTGGCCCCTGCCGCAACCGCCGCGCGCGCCGGCATCACGATGTCGGAAATATTCGGCGTGAGTTTCACGATGACGGGAATCTTCGCCACTTCCATCACCCAGCGCGTGATTTGCTCGCAATACTCCGGAACCTGGCCGACCGCGCTACCCATGCCACGTTCGCTCATGCCGTGCGGGCAGCCGTAATTCAATTCGATGCCGTCCGCGCCGGTATCCTGGATTTTCCGGATGATCTCGTGCCAGGTTTCCGCCTTGGATTCCACCATTGCGGAAACAATTACTGCGCGATCGGGCCACGCGCGTTTCACTTCTCGAATCTCTTGCAGATTCAGTTCCAGCGGGCGGTCTGAAATCAATTCCACGTTATTGATTGCCAACATTTTCTGCCCGCCATAGTGCCACGCGCCGTAGCGGTTCGAAACATTCAGCACCGGAGCACCAATGGTTTTCCACACCGCGCCGCCCCAGCCTGCTTCAAACGCACGATGCACCTGCAGACCAGAATTGCTTGGCGGAGCCGACGCCAGCCAGAACGGATTCGGCGAACGAATGCCTGCGAAGTTGATACGAAGGTCAGCCATGCGCCACCAGCCTTTCGTGAATCGATTGCGCCGCTAATTTTCCGTCCTGCACTGCCATCACCGTGGAGGCGGCTCCGCGCGCCCGGACACAATCGCCGCCGGCATAGACTCCGGGCAAGCTCGTTTCGAAACGATCGCTCACTTGAATAAAGCCTTTATCCGTTTTCAGTTTCAACAGGGAAGCCAGAGAAGGTTTTTCCTGCCCTGTCGCCTTTACGATCTGGTCCGCCACCAGAAGAAATTCCGATCCCGCCACCGGCTGAGGCGAAGGGCGACCGGAAGCGTCGGGCGAACCCAGGCCCATGCGCACGCACTCCAGCGATTCCACGGAATTATTTCTCGCGATGACGCGAACAGGCTGCGTGAGGAATAAGAATTGAACTCCTTCGCGCTTGATGAACTCATATTCGTGCGGGTACGCGGTCATTTCGTTTTCGGTGCGCCGGTACACCATGGTGACCTGTTCGGCGCCTAGCCGCTTGGCAATCGTGGCGCAATCGATGGCCGTGTTTCCCGCGCCGATCACCAGAACATTTCGGCCAACCACGAGTTTGTCCACGTTCATCTTGCTTTGCTCGATATATTCCAGGCCGTCCAGAATGAATTCTTCACCGGGAATGCCTAAGGTATTCGTCGCGCCCAGGCCTACGCTCAGAAATACAGCGCTAAAGTTCGCCTGCAGATCCTGCAGGTTCAAACTCGCTCCCAATTCCTTCTGAGTTTCCATTTTCATGCCGAGTTTCTTAAGCATGGCCACTTCGGCCAGCGCCACATCGACTGGTTCGCGCAGCCCGATAATTCCATAGGTGGAAAGCCCGCCGGCCAGCTCGCGTTTTTCGAACAGCGTCACACTATGGCCGCGTTTTGCTAGCTCGCCGGCGCAAGAAAGTCCGGCGGGACCGGCGCCGATGACGGCAACTTTGTTCCCCGTGCTTTTCGCAGGTTGAAACAGTGGAGTGCTTTGTCCATAGGCGAAATCCATGGCATAGCGCTGCAAGCGGCCAATCGCAATTGGTTTGTGTTCTGAGCCGAGAACGCAGGCGCCTTCGCATAACTCCTGCACCGGGCAAACCCGCGCGCAGGTGGCGCCGAGAAGATTTGACTCCAAAATCGTGCGCGCCGATCCCCGCAAATTATGTGTGCCGATTTTCTTGATGAACTTCGGGATGTCGATATGCGTGGGGCAGGCTTGAGTGCAAGGCGCGTCATAACACATCAAACATCGCGCCGCTTCCACGGCTGCTTCGTTGCGCGTCAGCGGCAGCAGCAGTTCGCCCAGAGGATTCTTGCTGGCCGTGCTCTGTACGGTCTCCGTCAACACGTCCTCCCGGTTTCCCATCCTCTGAAAGAACCATTGTGCAGGAGGAAGGAAGTTAAAAGCGAATGCGCGATTTTTCAATAGACATTATCGGAGAGAGAACTTACTTCACCGCGGCAACTCGTCCTCTCATCAGCAGGCAGTACAAACCGCCGGAAACAAAAAAGCCGACGAACCACGCGTAGTCATACAGCCAGTGAAGCGCGGGAACCACCAGGCCAACGAGCGCGAGCGCAACGCCCATAGCCAGCGCCACAATTGCCAGTGCATTGAATCCATTCCGGTATTCATAGGCGCCGCCGCGACGATATAAATCTTCCACGGCAAGTTGGCGATTCCTCATCAGGTAGTAATCGCAAATCATAATTCCGGCGATCGGCCCAAGCAACGCCGAACATCCCACCAGCCAACCGAAAATGTATGCGCTGAACGTACTCAGTAATTTCCACGGCATCAGGGCAATGCCGACGACGCCGGTGATCAAGCCGCCCGTCCGAAAGGAGATCAGGCTCGGGCGAAGATTCGAAAAGTCATTCGAAGGCGAAACCACATTCGCCGCCACATTGGTGTTGAGCGTCGCGACCAGCAAAGCGATCAGCGCAATCAGCGCAACGGCCGGCCGGTTAAACCTTTCCAGCAGCACCACCGGATCCCAGATTGCCTCCCCGAAAATTACAGCGGAGGCCGAAGTCACCGCGACGCCGATGAACGAATAAAGCGTCATCGCTGTCGGCAAGCCGAGCGCCTGGCCCACCATTTGCGCGCGCTGCGATTTGGCGTAGCGCGTGAAGTCTGGAATATTCAGCGCGACGGTAGCCCAAAATCCGACCATTCCTGTAAGCGAGGGAACAAAAAACCGCAAGAATTCCGTGGTGCTCTTGAATTTGCTCGGCGTATGTAAAACCGGTCCGAATCCGCCGGCTTTGCGCGTGATCCAGAAAAGCAGCAGCAATCCCACCACGAGCATGAACGGCGCGCCAATCCCCTCGAGAAATTTGATGGTTTCAATGCCACGCCAGATCACCGCCATATTAATGGCCCAAAATAGAAAAAAGCAGATCCAGTGGCTGCCTGGGAGATTGGCCGCGCCAGGCCACACGATGCGCAGCATGGAGTAAATCGCTTGCCCGCCGATCCACGCCTGAATTCCGAACCAACCGCAAGCTACCAGCGCGCGCAGGATTGCCGGAATATTCGCGCCGCGAACGCCGAAGGACGCGCGCACAAACACAGGAAACGGTATTCCATAACGCGCGCCCGCGTGCGCGTTCAACAACATCGGAATCAGCACGATCAGATTTCCCAGCAGGATCGTACCCACTGCCTGGATCCAGTTCATGCCGCCCGCGATCAGACCAGATGCAAGCATGTATGTGGGAATACAAACGCTCATGGCCACCCAGAGCGAAGCGTAGTTATACGTGCCCAAGGAGCGCTTTTCCTGCGGAATCGGAGCTAAATCAGGATTGTAAAGCGATGCATCGACCTGTGTCAGTTCCATCCTTGTCCTTCGCCCAGCGGGAGTGAGCGTCAGACTTTATAGCAAGCGCCGTGTAAATTCCAGAACGGAGTGCGGCGAAGTTTCCGCCTGAGGGCGCCGGTAGCATTACCGATTTCCGACTATGTTATTCCCTCACCGTTTTCAGATATGGCTATAATCGGGCATCGTGGAGTGTTTCTCATGACTAACATGAATTGTTTTCGCGGATACATATTGCTCGCGGTGGTTCTGATTTGTTTGCTGTTCCCGTTCAACGGCACGAGTCTCGCGCAATCTCCCGCGCCGCCGCTCTTGCTGGGCACGGCGTGGTATCCCGAGCAATGGCCTGAATCGCGTTGGGAAGCAGACCTTGCTCTAATGCAGCAGGCCGGAATCCACATGGTGCGCGTCGGAGAATTTGCCTGGAGCCGCCTGGAGCCGGAAGAAGATCGCTACGACCTGGACTGGCTGGATCGCGCCATCGCTGCCGCCGCGAAACACAACATTTATACGGTAATCGGCACGCCGACGGCGGCTCCTCCTGCTTGGCTCACGCAAAAATATCCGGAAACTTTGCGTGTCGATGAACAGGGCCGCCGCGCCGAGCATGGCAATCGCCAGCAATTCAACTGGGCGAATCCGAAGTATCGCGAACTGGCGAGAAGAATCGCGGAAGAAATGGCCAAGCGCTTTGGACACAATCCAAACGTGCTGGGATGGCAGATTGACAACGAATATTCCGATGTCTCGTTCGACCCGCAAACCAGAACGCAATTTCAACAGTGGCTGAAAGCCCGCTACGGCACTCTGGACAATTTGAATGCCCGCTGGACCACCGCGTATTGGAGCGAGACTTACACCGCCTGGGACCAGATTCCGATACAGGTCGGCTACGGCAACCCCGGGCTCCTGCTCAGTTGGATGCGCTTCGTCAGCGACACCTGGCGCAGTTATCAGAAGAACCAGCTTGATGTGATTCGCGCAAATTCCGATCAGCGCCAGTTCATCACCACAAACACGATGGGCGCCTTCGACGGGTTCGACCACTACACCGTCGAGCAGGATCTGGATATGGCGGCCTGGGATGACTACGTCGGCGAGGGACATCTCGATCCAATTCGCAATGGGGCTGCGCATGACCTTACACGCGGCTTCAAGCAAAAGAATTTCTGGGTGATGGAGACGCAGCCCGGCAACGTGAATTGGGCGCCCATAAACAACTCGTTGGATAAAGGCGAAGTACGCGCCATGGCCTGGCACGATGTGGGGCATGGCGCAGATGTGGTCAGTTACTGGCAGTGGCGCAGCGCGCTGAATGGCCAGGAGCAATATCACGGCACGCTGCTGGGCAGCGACGGCACGCCGGTTCCTTTATATGCAGAGGTCGCGCAAGTCGGCCAGGAGTTTGCGAAGGCGGGACCGGTTCTCGCCGGCACTTCTCTTAAATCCGAAGTCGCCGTTCTTCATTCCTACGATAGCCGCTGGGCTATTCAGTGGCAGAAACACAACGACAAGTACGATCCCGTGGAAGAAATTCTCAGCTATTACGGTCCCTTGCGCGTGATTGCGCAATCGGTGGACATCGTTTCCCCGACTGCGACGCTCAGCCAGTACAAATTGGTGGTTGCGCCTGGGCTGAATGTTCTTACAGATACGGCTGCAAAAAATCTGATCGCGTATGTGCAAGGTGGGGGGCACTTGGTTTTGGGCCAGCGCTCAGCCATGAAGGATGACGACAATTCACTGCAGCCCGAACGCCAGCCAGGGCCGCTGGCCGCGTTGCTTGGCGGGCGCGTCGAGCAATATTACGCGCTCCTGCAGCCCGTCCCGGTTCAAGGAAATTGGGGCACGGGCGAATCACAGCTTTGGGCTGAGCTTTTGAGTACGAAAGATAGTGGTACGGAAGTGTTGATGCGCTACGGAAAGAGCAATGGCTGGTTGGATGGGCAACCCGCTGCGATCAGCCGCAAAATTGGGAACGGGCGTATCACCTATATCGGTGCGTGGCTCGATCCCAAAACAATGGCGGAGGCCGCGAGATGGATGGCGGATACGAGTGGAGTGAAGCCTGGTTTTGGCCCGGTGCCCGAAGGCGTGGAAGTGTCGGCGCGATATGGAGAGCATGGCGCCGTTTTCATCGTGATCAATCTTTCAGGTAAGCCGCAGGCAATTACGCTTCCTCACGAAATGAATGATGTGCTGGAAGGCGGATCGAAACGCTCGGTGAATCTAGCGAATTATGGCGTGGCCGTGCTATCGATGGCGGCGCGCTAGCTAGCGCTTGTCCAGCAGGCGAATCGCGTTTTCGCGATATACCTTGCGCAAAACATCGTCAGGCAAATACAAACCGTAAATGTTCCACCGGCCTTGCCGGGAAGCATGTGAAGGATATTCGAAATATTCGTCGCGCGTCTCCAAAAAGCGGTAGTGCAGCCGGTACATGTTGACTTCGGGAATCAGATCGGTGCCAAACAGAATGCGATCCGCGAATTTCAGGAAGAATTCGCGCGCCGTATAAGGCTGGCGGCCAAGTTCCGCGCAACGAGCGCCAATGTCCAGGTGAAGATTCGGATTCTTATCCAGTAGCGCTGTCACATGCGCGAGGTCCTCGGGATGCTCCGCCACATGCGCACCCACAAAGGTGGCTTTTGGATGGCGCGCTATCACGCGATCGCGCTGCGCCAGCAGTTCCAGCTTGCCGTAATGTGAATCGTAATAGCTCCATTCCGGATGCGCGGCCAATTCTTCGTAACGTTCATTCGCCGCGTCGATTGGCAAGAAAAACGCATCCGGATCGGCAATGTGATACATGATCGGAACGCCCAGTTCCGCGGCTTTTTCGTAAACAGGATCGAGCCGTTCGTCATCGATGCGCAGCAGGCTGCCGTCCGCGTCGCGCACCGTGGTCCCCAGATCCTTCCAGATCTTCAATCCGCACGCGCCGTGTTCGACCAGCTGTTCCAATCGATCCACGCTGCGTCTAAAAAATCCCGCAGTTTGTACATCCGCCCAGTCCATCCAGCCATACGTGGCGAATCGATCCGGCGCCACGCTGTGGAATTTGCGAATCATCTCCAGCGCCTGCTCTCCGGTATGCATGGTGATATTCACCACGCGTTCGATGCCGCACTCGTCCATCACCCGCAGCACTTCACGGGGTTCCTGCGCATCCAGGTGATTGTGATAATCGATCACCGGGAATTTCGGCTTACGAATTTCGTGCTCGGGCGTCGCGAGCATCGAGCGAGGATGAAAATCGCTGAGCCGAAGATCGACTTCAGCGCGCGCTGTTACCATAGCCACAAATGGATCTTTGCTTGCTTGCGGATCGCCCATGCATGCTCCTCGTGGAATCACCGGAAATCATATCAATAAATGGCGCGTTCTTTTGCCACGCTTCCAGTACAATCGCTTTGACTTGAAAGAAACTCAATGAAAAATACCAGGCTGTTGTTCTTTTGTGTTTTGTGGATCGCCCTCTTCGGTCACTCCGCGCCACAGGCAGTCGCGCAGAATAGCTATCTCTACGGCCTGCAGCCGGGAAAACCGGACGTCAGCATCCAGGAAAATACTATCGTTCTAAGAAACGCCATGTTAACCGCGACGTGGTCGAGCGCGGACGGGAAATTGCGCGGGGTGTCTTTCGCTGGTGATTCTATGCCTGCGCCTGTTCCGTTGCCGGCGGACGTGTTCGCGCTGGTTCTCGCGGATGAAAGCACGGTAAACGCTTCGTCGATGCAGATTGTCCAACCGCCGCGCGTTGACGATTTGCAGCCGGATGCGCAAGCGGCTCAACTGGAAGAACATTTCGCGGGGAAACGTGTGACTGTTGGCCTGGAAGATCCCGCCTCAAAACTGGCAGTGACATGGTCGGCTACGCTGCGCGAAGGCGACAACTATGTCCGGCAGGAAATTTCCATTTCTTCGGCAAATGATGCGCCGATCCGAGAGGTACGGCTCTTCGACTTCAAGCTTCCGTCTGCGCAAGTGATCGGAACTGTGAAAGGCTCGCCGGTCACCGCAGGGAATCTCTTCCTGGGATTTGAGCATCCCCTCAGCGAGTGCACAGCTGAGCAGGAGCAAGTGCACTGTTCGATCAAACGCGAATTGCCGCTAAAAGCCGGGCAGTCCCTCACCTATTCCTCCGTCATCGGCGTTGTGCCGGCCGGGCAGATGCGCCGGGGGTTTCTGAATTATGTGGAACGCGCGCGCGCGCACCCTTACCGGCCTTTCCTGCATTACAACTCGTGGTTCGACATCGGCTACGGAAATCGCTACGGCCAGGCTGCGGCGCTCGATGCGATCAACGCGATGGGCGAAGAGCTGCACGTCAAACGCGGAGTGAAACTCGATTCGTTTTTATTTGACGACGGCTGGGACGATCCACGCTCGCTCTGGAGCTTCGATTCTGGATTTCCCGACGGGTTCACTCCGATCAAATCTGCCGCGGCGCGGTACGGAGCAGGTCCCGGCATCTGGCTTTCGCCCTGGGGCGGATATGACAAAGCCAAAGTGCAACGCATGAAGTACGGTGCCAAGCAGGGTTTCGAGATGAACAAAGGTGGCTTCGCGCTTTCCGGCCCGAAATATTTTGCGCGGTTTCACGATGTCACGCTCGATTTCATTCAAAAATATGGAATCAACCAGTTCAAAATCGATGGCACGGGAAATGTGAATAGCGTTTTTCCCGGCAGCGCGTTTGACAGCGATTTCCATGCTGCCATCAGCCTGATTGGTGAATGGCGCAGGATGAAACCGGACATTTTCGTGAATCTTACAACCGGAACGTATCCGTCGCCGTTCTGGTTGGCCTACGCGGATTCCATCTGGCGCGGCGGAGATGATAGCAATTTTGCGGGCGTTGGTCTCTGGCGCGAACGGTGGATCACGTATCGCGACGCCGACACGTACGCCGGAATCGTGAAAAAGGGCCCGCTGTTTCCGCTGAATTCGCTGATGCTCCACGGAATCATCTACGCGCGGCGCGCGCAACACTTGAACAAAGACCCGAAACACGCATTCACGCACGAAATCCACGATTACTTCGGCACCGGCACGCAATTACAGGAGTTGTACATCACGCACTCGCTGTTGTCGGCGGATAATTGGGACGTTCTGGCGGAAGCGGCCAATTGGTCTCGCCAAAATGCCGCGATCCTGGCGGATACGCACTGGATCGGCGGAGATCCGGCAAAACTGGAAGTGTATGGCTGGGCGGCCTGGTCGGCAGAAAAGGGAATTATCACGTTGCGAAATCCAAGCAATCGACCACAGAGTTTTTCTTTGGATGTTGGCCAAGCCTTTGAACTTCCGGCCAGCGCGCCCAAAGATTTCAGCGCGCATTCACCATGGAAGCTGGATCAGGGGGCGAAAGCGATTTCTCTCGCTGCAGGCGAGCCGCACACTTTTCAACTCCAGCCGTTCGAAGTGTTAAACCTGGAAGCGATCCCCACACAATAGCGCTGGCCTATTTTTTTGCTCGCGCCTCGTCTTGTTCGTTGTGGGCCGCGCCGTGTGCGCGCAAAAACGAATCGCGATATTCCGCATCGCGAAACGCCTCCGTGCCTCCGGGCCGTGTCACCGAGAGAGCGCCCAGAACGTTACCAAACTTCAGGCAATCCTCGATCGTTTTCCCGCGTACGAATTCATGCAAAAACCCGGCGTCAAAACTATCTCCCGCGCCGACGTGATCGATCGCCTGGACTTTAAGCGACGGTGCGACAAATATGTCATTTGATACCCTCGCCAGTGCACCCTGCGACCCTCGCTTGATCACGACAATCGAGACCTTTTTAGAAAGTATGTCCGCCGCGCGGTCTACATCGTCCACTTGCGCCAGTTTGCAGGCTTCACGCTCGTTCGGGAGAAGCACGTCAACATACTTCAACAGGTCGTGGACTCCGGATGACCAGCGGTCTTCCGGATCGTCGTTAGTATCGAGAGAAGTGCTAAGCCCCGCCGCTTTTGCCCTGCGAAAAACATCAGGCAGAGAAGCCTGCAGACCTTTTTGCAGAAAATAGGAGGCAACGTGCAGATGTTTCGCGTTGAAAATGTAATCGGGGTCCAGATCCTTGCCACTCATTTCAAACATCGTGCCCGGATAGGTCAGAATGTAGCGCTGTTTCCCTTGCGGCAAAATGATCGTCAATCCGGTGGTCTTGCCACCCATGCGCTGCACGCGCGAAAGATCTACCCCGCTTTCGCCAAGGCGCTTCAGGCAAATCTCTCCCAGTGGATCGCTACCAATGGAAGAGCTGAAGCCAACTTTGTTTCCCACCGAAGACAAATTGTGCGCAAAAATCGCGGTCGAACTTCCAAGCGTAATACTCAAACCTGTGCCCAGATGCTCCCGCTCCAACGTGAGTTCAGGAGGCAGTCCGGACATGATCAAATCAAGATTCAACTCGCCGATTACGCTGACGTCAAACGTCGTCAATGACGGTTCTCCTGGTTCGTTATTGCAATAGCACGACGCGCGTGAGGTTTTTGGGCTGGTCGGGATTGAGACCTTTCTTCAGGCCCGTGAAATAACCAAAAAGCTGGCATGGGACAACGCTGGGGGCGAGCCGGACAAGTTCGTTGCCGTCCAGACCGATCTCCATCACCAGATCCGAAGAGCGGCGAACTTCGGCGTTACCATGGTTGCAGACGGAAATAATCACGCCGCCAAGCGCTTTCATTTCTTCCAGCACTTCGGTTTCCGCTTTTCCTCCACTGTCGCTCAGGAAAAACGTCAGGCAAGTCTTCTCGCTCACAATTGCCTTTGGTCCATGGCGAAATTCCAGCGCATGAAAAACCTGGCTGTACGAACAGGACATTTCCATGACCTTCAGCGCGGCTTCCCGGGCAATCCCATGAAATGGGCCTTGTCCCAGAAACACAAAATCGTCAAACGAGTGACGCGCCACGAACGCTTCCATATGTGCAGCAAGCACGGCAATACGCGGCGCAAATCGCTCCGCCATCGCGCTCAATGCTTCCACAAAGTGCGAGTTGGTCTTGCTTCGCGCGGCCACCACCTGCAGGCTCAGCAGCATACTGGTGAACGACCGCGTCATCACCGTGCTCTGTTCGTCGGCGTTGCGCAACACGATCGAAGCATCGCAAGCACGCTCCAGCTCAGAATCTTGCGCACAAGTAATGCCGGCCGTCGGAATATGCAATTCGCTTCGCAGAACAGTTGCCGCTCGAACTGCTTCCGATGTCCGCCCGGAGCGCGAAATCACGACGGCTTGCAAATTTGGCGCTTCGGCTCGCAGCAAGTCTGGAAACAGCAGAATTTCAGAAGCCGGCAGGGATCGCGCGCGTTGACCGGTCAAGAGCGTCCAGGAGATTGCCGCGGCCTCTGCAAGGTAATAGCTGGTGCCGCAGCCAACGAACAGCCATTCGCTTTTGCTAGCGCCGGACTGAAGAATTTCTTCGACCGCACGGCTTTTTCGCAGTCCGTCCAGCACCGACCGCCAGACTTCGCCCTGCGAAAGAATTTCCTTCCATGTGTGCGACTCCGTATGCCCCGAATTCTCAATTGTCATCGATATCTTCCTCTGGCCAAGCTCCCGCGGCCACGCGGTATTTCTCCTTCAACGAAGAATGCAAACTTTCTCTGCGAACTGTTCACGGATATAAGCCGCACGCGTACGCGTAATGCCCTAACACTTCTTGAATCTTATGGCGGATCAGCACGCCGGGCTGATTCAAAAGGCTTCCTTCACGCACGGCATTGGATTGGTGGCAAAGATGCTGGCTCAACAAAGAATGCGGCGCTGGATACGCGGTCAGATTATGAAGAAGCTGCTTCAATCCGGCAACCAGCGATGCCTGCGGCCAGTAATAACGCGCCCGGTCGCTGTAGCTGTATCTCCTGGCGATGCGCAGCTCACTTTCCTCCCCGCGATAATAGCCTTTCCAGTGCACGGGATCCTCTACCATGGCGGTTTCCAGAAGCTCTGGCAGGCCGGAGAGTACCACTCCTGTCTCGCCGGACAACAATTCCTTTTCGATGGCGGCCAGCGCAAACACAGCCTCCCGGAACGCAAAAGTTAGCCATGGGCCTACTTTCAGGATTGCGAAATGGTCCAACACCATTTGCCGCAACGCGGACGGCGACTGGTAATCGGTCGAATGCGCTTCGTAAACGCCCGTCCATTTGCGTATCAGAAATTGCGAAAGCCGCTTCGCTTTTTTGGAGTCGTACGGAAATACGGTGGTATCGCCAAACTCAACGCCCGGCTGCACGACGACCGCAATCACTCGCTCCCAGGCGGCAGCCAGTCCGCGCTCCAGAAAGCTCTTCTTGGAAACATCCAGCGTGTGCGCCAGATCCGCGGGCCGCGTCACTTCCGGAGCCTGCGAGCCGAATTCCTCGCCGCCCGGAATTGGCACTTCCGTACCGATCACATACACCGGAGGCGGCGTCCAAGCCGGCAGCGTGCGATGCGCTTCTTCCGCCGCTTTGCATAATTCCGCGGCACGCACGCTAACGATTTCGTCGGGCAGCGATTGCCCCTGCTCAATCTTGTCGTCGGCGCACGGCATGCTCGCGTCCAGATGAATCTTGCGGAAGCCTGCGCGCACATACACCGCAACCATTTCTCGCGCCTTCTCCATCGCTGCCTCGGCGGGTTCTTTGCGCCAGACGTGCGGGCCCAGGTGATCGCCGCCCAGCATCAGTTGAGCGTGCGGGAAACGCATTTCCGTGGCTACTTCTCGCACAAACTTCGCAAAGTCCGCGGGCGTCTGGCCTGTGTATCCCCCGAACTGGTTCACTTGATTGGAGGTCGACTCGATCAGCAAAAGACTTTTGTCCTGCTTGGCCTGCAGCATCCCCGCTTCCAGCACGAAGCGATTCGCCGAGCATACGGAATAGATGCCCAAACCTTTTCCACGGCGGTTTGCTGCCAACAAATCGCAAAGTTGCCGTGTCGATCCGCTAAGCTGTTTGGCATGCTTCGATTTCACGTCCGGTCACACCCTTCGCGTCTGTCGTATGTTACGTTTTTTTGCCATGAATTTGCCAATGTGTTCTTAGCATCGGTGCTGCGAAAACACTTGCACCGCCAGTCATTTTTTCCTTTGCAACTCCCCATCGAATGTCGTTTACTCTTGAGGCTGAAATTTCCACTCCAGGAGGACAGATACAATGGCAGATCAGAGAGCTTCCTCAGAGTTTCGCAGAAGGGAATTCCTACAAAAGGCTTTTTCTACCGCGCTGGTGGGGGCGGTTGCGCAAACCGGTCTGGAACTAACAAGTCCTGCGGCCCTTCGCGCTCAAACGAATCTGACGCCCGACGCGGCCTTGCAAGAATTGGTCGCCGGTAATGAGCGATTCAGCAAGAATCAGATGACTTCGATCGACCATGATCTCGCCATGTTGAAAGATCATACGGTGGACAAACAAGAGCCGTTCGCCGGCGTGCTTTCCTGCGCGGACTCGCGCGTGCCGGTTGAATTGATCTTCGATCAGACCATCGGTCACATCTTTGTTACACGCGTCGCCGGAAATATCATCACGCCGGAAATCACCGGCAGCCTCGAATACGGAGTTGCGGTGTTGGGAATCAAGGCGCTGCTCGTGCTCGGGCATGCAAACTGCGGCGCGGTGAAAGCGGCCATGAAAGCCGATCCGGTGCCCGGACAGATCAGTTCCTTATATTCGCATCTTCGCCCGGCCGTGGAAAAATCCGGCGGCAGCCTGGAAAAAGCCATCGAGGAAAATGCCAGGTATCAGGCCGATTTGTTGCGCACCTCTTCCCCCGTAATCAAAGAGGCGATTAAGTCCGGCAAGCTGAAAGTCCAGGCTGGAGTCTACGATCTCGCCACCGGTAAAGTCACTCTCAGTTGATGCGGCAGGCCCAGTATTCCTAGGGGTTGTGTGCCTCTATCGAGTACAAAAGAGTATGTTGCCAAGGCTATTTGGGCGTAGTACTGTCCCCGGATGGCCACCAAGCCGCAAAGACGGAAGAAGGGGGTTCGCAAAGCCATGTCAGTCGATCACGAGGAAAAAAACGCCACGAATGGCGAGCTGCGCGAGGGCGCAAACGTAGACAAAATCCGGGACATTCTTTTTGGCTCCAATATGCGCGAATACGAGAAGCGCTTTGCACGACTCGAGGAGCGCTTGACGAAATCTTCGGATGCGCTTCGCGACGATCTGAAAAAGCGCTTCGACACGCTGGAATCCTATGTGCGCGAGGAAATCGAAGCGCTCGGCCAGCGCCTGAAAAACGAAAAAGGCGAACGATCGGAAGCCCTCAAGGAATTGACGCGGGAGTCGCGCGATTCCTCCAAGGCTCTCGAGAAAAAACTCTCGCAGCTTGAGGATTCGCTCGAGAGCGCTCAGGGCGACCTGCGCTCCCGCATTCTGGAACAATCGAAAGCGCTCGGCAATCAAATCCAGAAATCCCGGGAAGAACTGGAAGGCGCACTGGAGACCGAAGCCGAGAGTCTGCGCAATGATAAGACGGATCGCGCTGCGCTCGCCGACCTCTTCACCGAGATGGCCATGCGCCTGAAGGACGAATTAGAGCTGCCGGAGAAATAGCCGGATCGGCACCGTATGGGTTTCGCCCCACAACGAACTCCGGAACCTTCCGGCACAAGCTCCTTCATGGCGGACGCTGCGAAAAATCGATCTGCAAACGAGCCCGGAGACGACTCTTCTCCGAATGGCTCAGGTTCCCTGGAGGAGTTGCGCCATTTGATTCTGGCACCGGAGCAGGAAGCTCTGGAGCGTTTGCACGAGCGCATCGAGAACCCGGAATCGCGCACGGAAGATGTCAGCGGAGTTGTCGCGGAGGCCATTCAGCGGCGCCGCGATCAGGGCGGCAGCGACGCCCTCAGCGAAGCGCTCGCGCCCACTATCGAAACTGCCTTGCGCGAATCCGTGCGCAAAGATCCCGCCACCCTTGCGGATGCGTTGTTTCCCGTGATGGGCCCCGCGATCAGGCGGTCTATCCTGGAGACGCTGCGGTCTTTCCTGGACTCGTTCAATCAAGTGCTGGACCAAAGCCTTTCGTTGCAGGGATTGAAATGGCGGGTGGAGGCGCTGCGCACCGGCCGTTCGTTCACGGAAGTTGCGTTACTGCACAGCCTGGTGTTTCGTGTCGAGCAAGTTTTCCTCATCCACAAACGGACTAGCCTTCCGATTGGGCATGCGGTCGCCCCTGCGGTGGCTATGCAGGATCCCAGCCTGGTTTCCGGGATGCTCTCGGCAATTCAGGATTTTGTGCGCGATTCGTTTCACACCGGACAGGGACAAGCCGTCAATCGCATGAACATTGGCGATCTTGACGTCTGGGTGGAAAACGGTCCGTATGCCATCCTGGCAGCGGTGATTCGCGGCGTCGCTCCTCGAGGGCTGCACGATCGAATGGCAGAAACGCTGGAAAAAATACACGCGGAGTATTCCGCAGAGTTAGATCAGTTTGATGGAGACAGCGCGCCGTTTGTCAACGTGAACAAAGAGCTTTCGCGTTGCCTGGAATCCAAATTTAAAGAGGAAAAATCGCAGTCTGCGAGCAGCTACGGATATGCCTTGGGCGCGGTGATTGTGTTGCTCGCTGTCGTCGGAGGTTGGCTGGGGTGGCGATCGTGGCAGTATCGCCGCTGGAATGATTTGGTGGCCACGCTTGGCACTCAGCCGGGTTTGACGATTACTTCTTTCGCGCGCGAACACGGCCGCTTCGTCATTCACGGCTTGCGCGATCCGTTGTCAAGCGATCCGATGAAATTTGTGACTGACGCGCGTCTTGATCCTTCGCAGGCGGAATTTCACTGGGGCGCGTATTATGCGCTCGACGATCCGCTGATCCAGCAGCGTGCGATTCTTGCGTTTGTGCCGCCTCCGGGTGTATCCCTTTCCGTGAACGATGGGGTTCTGCATGTGGACGGGCGGCCCTCCGCCAAATGGTTGAATGATCTGCGTTCGCGCGCGCCGCTGATTCCCGGTATTCGCGCGCTGGATTTCGGCCACTCTACGCCAGAGCAGGTCGCGTTTGATGAGGCCAAGACCAAAGTTCAATCGACGCTAGTTCGTTTTCCCGTGGCGAGTTCTGAGTTGTCTTCCGCGGAGCGCTCCAACTTGCGTGAAATGCTTCCTTCTGTCAAGGAATTGCTGAATGCACCCACGCTCTCACGTGGCACGGTCAAAATCGAAGTTGTGGGCCACAGCGATTCCACGGGCGCCGAATCCGCGAATCAGAATCTGAGCCAACGCCGCGCGGAGCGCATCGTGGCGCAGTTGATTCAGTTGGGTATTCCCACGGCAAGCCTCCAGGCGAAGGGCGTTGCTACTGCCGAACCGGTTCGCCCCGAAGACAGCGAGGAAAATCGCCAGTTCAACCGTAGCGTTACATTTCGCATGCTCACGAGTGCTGCTTCCCAGCCATGATCCAGAAGAAAATCTGCATGCTGGGCTCTTTTGCGGTAGGCAAAACCAGTCTGGTGCGCCGCTTTGTGGAAGGCTTCTTCTCGGACACCTATCTAACGACGGTCGGCGTCAAAATCGACAAAAAAGTCGTGCAGCTGAACGGCACGGAAATCATTCTGGTGCTCTGGGACCTCTATGGCGACGACGATTTTCAGAAAATCCGCTGGTCGCACTTTAATGGAACTGCCGGCTACCTGCTCGTTGCTGACGGAACGCGGCGAGCCACGCTTGAAAAGGCGGAGTTTTTGGAGGAGCGCGCTCGCAAAGAAATCGGGCCCGTGCCGTTCATCTTCCTGATCAACAAAAACGATCTCGCCGAGGAGTGGGAAATCGATTCCGAAAGCGAAGCGCAGCTCGCGGCTAAGAATTGGACTGTTCTCCGCACCAGCGCGAAGACAGGTGAACACGTCGATGAGGCATTTGTTCAACTGGCGCGGAAGATCGTAGGTTGACCCATGGCCGGCCCCCTGCCTGAATTTCTTCGCGAACTCGGATTCGTGCTTCTTGAGCACAAGGGGAATGGACTGTTTGAGCTGCTTTCCCCGGCACCCACGTGGCTTACGGAGCTCTGGGAACTTCCTCCGCACAATTTGCCAATCCCCATCGCGGAGAAATCGCCGTTTCTGGAAAATTTTCTGTTCGAAGCGGATGCGTTTTGGGATTCCAACCGCAAAGGCGTCTGCCAATCGGAAACCTGGGTTGAGAAATCGCCCGCAGGCAGAGAAATTCCTTTAGAAGCGATTGCGCTGCAGTGGGAAGGGAAGCGCTATCTGGCTCTTCACAGCACGGAACGGCAGTTTCAGGAACGCGTGCAGCTTCTTCAGACGGCGCGCAATTCTTTTCTGGACCACGAACGCCTTCAGCGCGAAATCCAGAAAAAGGAGATCTTGCTTCACTGCATCATCCACGACCTGTCGCAGCCCCTCAGCGTTATGAGCGTCGCGTTCGATTGCATGACCGGCGAGGAGATCAGCAGCCGCGGAAAAAGCTTGCTGGAACTGGGCAAAAGGGCGGGTGACCAGCAGTCCACGATGATCAGGGACATCCTGCAAGTCTTTTCCGCCGACCTGAAGGCTTCGCTCAACGCAGAAAACCAATCAAACTCCGCGCCCGATCTTCTTGCCTGCGCAGAATCGGTTCTGAAGGCGTTTACGCCTGTTTACGCCGCGAAGGGTGTGCGTTTGCAGTTAGGCGAAGGCACGGATAAGCATGCACAATGGTGGGTCAACGGAGAAGCGACCCGAATCGAACGAATCTTCTCCAACTTGCTGGAAAATGCGCTTCGCTATACGCCGGCTGGCTCTGCCGTCACGATTGGCTTGGCGCACGATGCCGGATTTGTCCGCGCATTTGTAGACGACGAAGGCCCTGGCCTCCCGGCCGATTTGTCCACCAGCCAGATCTTTGCGCTGTTCTCGAAAGGAAAGGAGAATGGAGGTAAGGCAGGTTTGGGATTGTACTTTTGCCGGCTGACCGTGGAACGTTGGGGCGGCACAATCGGCTGCGAAAACTTGCCTCGGAAGGGTTCACGGTTCTGGTTCCGGCTGCCGCAAACAGCGGCTAAGTCGTCGCAAGCTCAGCCGCAAAAGAGCAAAATAAAGGTAAGGATGAATCAAGCCAAATCGCTTCCGCCAAGAAAATCTCCCGCACGCGTCCTCCTTGCGGACGACCAAAGCGAAATTCGCATGCTGACGGCGGATCAGCTTCAGCGCAATGGACACCACGTGGTCGCCGTCGCCAATGGCCAGGAAGCGCTGGCAGCTCTGCAACGCGAAGCGTTCGACGTCGCATTATTGGACGAAGACATGCCCGTGATGACCGGTCCTGAGGTACTTAAAGCGATTCGCGAACGTCCAACAGGGTTCGGGCCGGTGATGGCTGTTGCGCTCACGGGATACAACAGCGACCCGGATCGCGAACGCCTCTTGCAATTGGGCTTCGATGCCGTTATTGGCAAGCCCTTCCGGCTCGATTCTCTCGACGCATTGCTGCGCGGAACGCCTTCGCCTGCATCGTCAGCTACGGAAGAAAAGCCCTCGCCTGCAGCGCTGCGCACGCCCTCCGAAAATCTGCTGCACCGCGTTGGCGGCGACGAAAAGTTGGCTCGGCAGATGATCGCCACATTCCTGCGCGACACGCCGAAGCGCGTACTCGCCATGCAAAAAGCGCTAAAACAAAAGAATGGCGTAAGCCTCGCTTCCTTGGCTCACGCGGTGAAAGGCTCCGTAAGCATCTTTGATGCAAACTTGGCCCGCGAGCATGCCGAGAAGCTGCAAGAATCCGCTCGCGCCAATAACTTCATCGGCCTCCCCGCCGTCTACGACCGCCTGAAGGAAGAGATTGCGAAGTTGGAAGCAAATTTGAGAGGATACGCGGGACAGAAGCGTTCCCCCAGCCGGGGAGCGAGTCCCAAAACCAGGCACCGGCGTTTCGATCCTAAGCGGAAATCGCACTAGGTTTGTCGCCTCAAACGACGGAGCAGACTCATTCCCCCGGAGCGTAGACATGGCGAGCATCCTTGTCGTTGATGACGATGCCACAACGCGGCAAATGTTGCGCGGCATCCTGAAGAAGGCCGGCTACTTTGTCGCCACCGCTTCCGACGGTGTTGCGGCCCTGCGCGCCATTCAGAAGAAAAAATTTGACTTGGTTCTTCTGGACATCTGGATGCCGAAAATGACCGGGCTCGGTTTCCTGGGCCATCTTCACGGCGAAAAATATATTCCCAAAATCGTCGTTATGACCTCGGACCAGACCTCGGACACCTTGCTCGCCGCTCTGCGTGGCCGAGTGTATCAGTTCCTGAAAAAACCGCTGGATGCCACCACCATACTCACCAGCGTGGAAAATGCGCTGTCTACCAGCCCGGAAGTGCCCGCCATCGAAGTGCTCTCTGCAAATTCGCAGTGGGTTGAGTTGATGGTGCCTTGCGAGCGCTCCGTGGTCAGCCGGGTGCAAAGCTTCTTGATGCACATGGACATGGATTTGCCACCGGAAGTGATCGAGAAAGTCGGTTACGCGTTTCGCGAACTGCTCAACAACGCCATCGAATGGGGCGGCCATCTCGATCCCAATCAAAAAGTACGCGTCTCCTACATCAGAACCAAGCGCATGCTTATGTACCGCCTCGACGATCCTGGCCCCGGCTTCAAACTGGAAGAATTGAAACATGCGGCCATCAATAATCCGCAAGACAATCCCATGGCCCACATGTTGGAACGGGAAGCCAAAGGTCTGCGCCCCGGCGGCCTGGGATTGATGCTGACGCAGCAGCTCGTGGATGAGCTCGTCTACAACGAAACGCGCAACGAAGTTGTGCTGATCAAATATCTGTAAGCCCGGTGTCCCCGGCAGTCCCCGAACCAAGCATTGTGCATTACCTGGAAACTGACCTTTTGGCCAGATGTAAGTCGCAATCGGGCAAGGTATGCTGAGTACGTTCCGCGCCCGGCCCGTGCCACTGGTTTACGTCTAGCTTACTTGGGAGAATCCCGTGAGTAGCTGCCCCTTGGCGCCCCGAACTATCGCGTTTCTCGCTGCCACTTTCGTTGCCGCAGGCCTGATGGCTTGCTCTTCGTCCCACATGACTAGCGGCTCCGGCGGCACAGGCAGCGGAAACCCTCCTCCCACGGCTCCGTCCATCACCACGCAGCCTGCGGCCCAGTCTGTCACCGTTGGCCAGACCGCGAGCTTCTCCGTCATAGCTTCGGGCACCGCGCCACTTTCATATCAATGGCAAAAAAACAGCAGCAATATCAGCAGCGCTACGGGTGCTGCTTACACTACGCCCTCAACCACCTCCGGCGACAACGGTGCGATGTTTGACGTTATCGTCACCAATAGTGCGGGCACGGTCACCAGCCAGTCTGCGATGCTCACCGTCAATGCTGCTACGGGCACCGCTCCGACGATCACCACGCAGCCTTCAGATCAGACCGTCACGGCCGGCACCGCCGCTACATTTTCTGTCGTGGCCGCCGGCACTGCGCCTCTCTCGTATCAATGGCAGAAAAACACCATCAACATTTCGGGAGCAACTTCGAGTTCGTACACCACGCCGTTAACCACCACCGCCGATAGCGGCGAACAGTTTCGCGTGTCGATCAGCAACAGCGCGGGAAGCGTTACCAGTCGAGTCGCCACGTTAACTGTGAATCCCTCGAGCTCCG
Organism: Candidatus Acidiferrales bacterium; assembly: GCA_963709705.1. GTDB lineage: Bacteria > Acidobacteriota > Terriglobia > Acidiferrales > UBA7541 > Acidiferrum. The sequence goes on along the minus strand of CAVPXU010000005.1, from coordinate 45,133 downwards.
GCGGTTCGTCCATTGATGTGGTCACCTATCACTACGACAATCTCCGCACCGGCCAGAACGTCAACGAAATTACGCTGACCACGGCAAACGTGAACGTCAACTCGTTTGGAAAATTGGGCGAATTTGCGGTCGATGGCCTTGTGGACGCTCAGCCGCTCTTGCTCTCAAACCTCGCCATTCCCGGCAAAGGCACGAAGAACGTTCTCTATGTGGTTACTGAGAATGATTCCATCTACGCCTTTGACGCCGACAGCATCACTACCAGCGGTGGAACCGCATTGTGGCAAGTCAGTGCGCTGCTCAGCGGGGAAACTCCCAGCGACAATCGCGGCTGCGGCCAGGTCACTCCAAAAATCGGCATCACTTCCACGCCGGTCATCGATCGCGGGAGAAATGCCATCTACTTCGTCGCCATGTCCAAAGATTCGAACGGAAATTACTTTCAGCGCATTCACGCTCTCAACTTAACAACGGGAGCGGAGCTCTTCGGCGGGCCCACCACGATCCAGGCCACTTATCCCGGCACCGGAGACAACAGTTCGGGCGGCAACGTGGTGTTCGATCCGAAACAATACAAGGAACGCGCCGGCCTCCTCGAGCTCAACGGCACCATCTACACCACGTGGGCCTCGCATTGCGACGATCGCCCTTATACCGGTTGGGTGATTGCCTATAGCGCCAGCACTCTCGCGCAGGCCAGCGTCCTCAATCTCGTTCCCAACGGAAGCGAAGGCGCTATCTGGATGGCTGGCGGAGCGCCCGGCGCCGACGCTTCCGGGAATATTTACTTCATCCTGGGCAATGGAGATTTTGATACCACGCTGAATGCGAGCGGTTTTCCCACCAACGGCGACTGTGGCAACTGTTTCGCCAAAATCAGCTCGACCACTCCACACGCTCTACTCGACTACTTCACACCGCTTAATACGGTAGCCGAATCCGATTCGGATACCGACTTTGGCTCCGGCGGGGAACTTCTTCTTCCGGACATCGTCGACAACAGCGGCACGACGCACCATCTCGCCGTCGGCTCCGGCAAAGATGGCAACATCTATGTCGTCAATCGCGACAACATGGGAAAATTTAACGGCAACGCCGACAATATTTATCAGCTCATCTCTGGGCAGCTTGCCGGTGGCGTTTATTCCAAACCCAGCTACTTCAACGGAACCGTCTACTACGGTGCCGTGAATGATGCGATCAAATCCTTCCCCATCACCAATGGTCAATTGGCGGTTACTCCGGCGACGCGCTCCACGCACACCTTCGGCTACCCCGGTGCGACTCCTGTCATCTCCGCCAGCGGCGCCTCCAACGGCATCGTGTGGGTGGTGGAGAATAGCAGCCCCGCCGTGCTTCACGCGTATGACGCGACAAATCTCGCTACTGAACTTTACAATTCCGATCAGGCTTCAGGCGGCAAAGATCATTTCAGCAACAACAAGTTCATCACGCCCATGGTGGCGAATGGCAAAGTCTACGTTGGCACCTCCTCCAGCGTAGCTGTCTTCGGCCTAGACTAAAGCCAGCGCGGTTCCGTTCACCGCGCCAATTCGTCCCGCGTCCATGTAGTCTTTGTTGTATCTCCAACCATCCAATGCAACGTAGTACGCGCCTAAGGGAAAAGGAATGGGATCACGCAAGAATTGGGGCAATCGACCGTGGGAAATTGATTTTGTTCCTGCACGCAAGGAATTGCCTGCCACTGTGGATGTCGCCATCATTGGCGGCGGATTTACGGGACTCGCGGCGGCTGCTTGGCTGAAAGCGCTGGCGCCGAAAAAGCATGTCGTGCTTTTTGAATCGGAATCCATAGGTGCTGGTTCAAGCGGTCATACCGGGGGCATGGCATTAAGCGAATCGGCGGTGGGGGATTTGCCCTTCCTCGGTGACGTGCTGGCTCACTACCAATCGATTCTTAAAGAATTGGCCGTCGATGGCGATTTGACTTTGCCTGGCGTTTACGAATTGGGCCGCTCCAAACCTTTGAAGAACTCACCGATTCGTTGGAAGGATTCCGGCGAACTTTGCGCGGTCGCAAGAGTCCCCGGCGGCACTATCAATCCGGGAAAAGTCGTGAGCGGTTTGGCACGCTCGGCGGAGCGTGCAGGAGCCTTAGTGTTTGAACATGCCGCCGTCCGTGAAGTGAAATTTTCGGAGCAAATTACCATTCTCTCCACTGCCGGAACGACGCGCGCCAAAAACGTTCTGTTTGCCACCAACGCGTTTGCTCCCGGTTTGAATGGCATGAAAGATCGCTCCCATTCCGCGTTTACCAGCGCGATGATGACCGAATCGCTTGGCGAAGACGTACTCGAGAAGATCGGCCTCGGCGAACGTAAGCCCTTCTATACCGTCGATCTGCCTTACCTCTGGGGGAGGTTATTGGGAGACGCGATTATTTTCGGTTGTGGCCTGGTCTTCTTTGACGATCCGGAGGGGCTGAACACACTGGACATCGACGAGGGCGAAGCGCTCGAACTATATGATGCGTTGCAGAAGCGCATCGCGGGATTTCATCCGGCTCTCAAAAACGTGCAGTTCACGCATCGTTGGGGCGGTCCTATCTGCATCGCGGAAGGTTGGGTCCCGGTGTTCGAGCTTCATCCGGAAAGCAAGGATGCCATCGTTGTTGGCGGTTTCTCTGGCCATGGCGTGGCGCAATCCGTTTATTTTGGAACGTGGGCTGCTGAAGTGCTCCTCGGCAAACGCAAGTTGCCGCAGTGGAACAAAGCAACAAAGGCCAAAGCCCGCTAGTGTGTCACTGATTTCAGAAGGGTGGACACGCCATTCCAGATAATCTGTACGCCTATGCAAACGAGCAGGAACGAAGAGAGGCGCATGATCACGCTCATTCCCGTCTCCCCGAGAACCCGGGCCAGCCGGTCGGAGAATGCGTAACAAAGGTAGACCGATGCGGCGATAAGCACTGCCCCGATCACCGCTCCCAAGATGGAAAAAATAATCAGGTTGTCATTGTGCGGCTCATTCGCGCCAAGCGTGATGGCCACGGAGATTGATCCGGGTCCTACCGTAAGAGGCAACGTGAGCGGATAAAAAGCCTTGGTGGACAGGTCTTGTGCCCCCACGCTGCGATGGACATCCGCCTTCGTGCTGTCGTCGTCTTTTTGTTTCAGCAGCGCCCAGCCCGTTGAAGCCAATACCAGCCCTCCGCCTACTTGAACCACCGGCAGCGAGATTCCGAAAAACGCCAGAATATGCGTCCCGATGAAGTAAGAAACCACGATCAGCACCACGCTGTTCATCGCGATCCGCCGCGAAAGCAGTTTTCGCTCGTCGGGCGAATAGTAATGCGTCAACGAAAGAAACAGCGGCGCGCCTCCCAGCGGATTCACGATAGGGAAGAGCGCCGTCAGGATCAGAAACGTCGATTTGAGCAGTTGCGCCATAGTTCGAGCCGGATAAGTATAACTGCGAGCTTCGCTGGAATAATAAATTCTTAGTGCTTTGCCACGAGTTTTGCCGTGGTGATCGCTTGGCCTACGTGCCGAAGCGTGTGATCGGCGACATGCACCAGTAGTCCGCCGATCGTCGTCGGCAATTGCTTCTTGCCCACAGTTCTTGGCGTTTCCACATCAGCCGAAGCGAGTTGACGTATGCGGCTCGCGCTGCGATCTAGCGCTGCGTGCAACTCTGCGAACAGCGCGTCATGTTCGGCTTCACGATCGAGCTCCGATTTCAGCAGAGCTGACTGCGTTTCATCCAGCGCCCCGCCCTCGGCGTACGTTAGCAGCCGGTCCAGGCTTCGCGCAATATGCCGCACGTGAAAAGCAACCGGCGCAATTCCTCCGGGGCGTTCATTGAGTTGCCGGCCGGAGAGGGGGAAGCACCATTTCCAGAGATCTTGCTTCGCCAGCTCCAAAGCGTGCAGCACCGCGCGCGGCACAGCAGGTATTTCTGTGAGCGTCCCGCGAAGCCACGGTTCCGGTAAAACTGGTTTACTTTGGCCCATTTTTCCCTCTTCGCGCGCCTGGCGACCCTGTGATTTGACAGCTTTGAAGGCAGAACATAGGATGGGAAAACTTGCACGCAGAATCAACAGAATCTTCGGAGCCGGACGTTGTCTCACATCAGAAAAATCTCCCAGCCTGCGCACGTATTGGCGCTGGCGTTGTTTCTTGCAGCTTCTTTGCTGTTTGCGGCGCCGACCTCAACTCAGCTAAGCCCGGCTGATCCCCAGCGGTTCTTGAACGACATTAAAACTCTCACCGAACCGAAAATGGAGGGCCGCGGCGACGGCTTGAAGGGATTGACGCGAGCGGAGCATGTTCTTGTCGAGTGCTACAAGAGCCTTGGCCTGGAACCTGCCGGAACAAAAGGCTACCTCCAGCCCTTCACGGTGACCACTGGCGCAAAGCTGAAAGGCAAGAATCACCTGCTGGTGCAAAATGGCGAAACAAAAACGGCGTTGAAGCTGAATCAGGATTACGTGCCGTTTAGTTTTTCCGGTTCGGGAACCGCATCCGCGCCGCTGGTTTTTGCCGGCTATGGCGCGACTGCCCAGGAATTTGGCTATGACGATTACGCGGGAATCGACGCTAAAGACAAAATTGTTGTTGTGTTGCGTTACGAGCCAAGCGGTTTTGCCGCGAAAAATGGGAATCAAGGCTTGACGACGCACGCGCAACTGATCACCAAAGCCATCAACGCCCGCAATCATGGCGCCAAGGGTATGATCCTGGTAAACGGGAAGCTGGGAGACGTCGAAGAGGATTTGCTGACACGTTTTGGCAGTATCGGTGGTCCTGAAAATGTCGGGCTGCTATTCGCTCAAGTGAAAAATGCCGTGGCCGACGAGTGGTTTCGCGCCGCGGGCAAGTCTTTGAAAGAAGTTCAGGAGCAAGTCAATTCCAGCTCCAAGCCGGGCTCTTTTGTGTTTCCGGAAAATCTACATGCCACCCTTACTGTCGATATCAAGACGCTCCACGCCACGGTCAACAACGTCATCGCTTATCTGCCTGGCAAGACCGACAACTACGTCATCGTCGGCGCACACTACGATCATCTTGGACGCGGCACTTTCGACTCGCTCGCGCCTTCGCAGATCGGGCAGATTCACCCCGGCGCGGACGACAACGCTTCCGGGACCGCGGGCGTTCTGGAACTCGCGCGCCTTCTTTCTCCCCACAAGGGCCAATTGCAGCGCGGCATTCTTTTCATGTGCTTCGCAGGCGAGGAACTTGGCCTGCTCGGCTCGGCCGCCTGGGTGAAAGACCCTACCAAGCCTCTGGAAAAGGCCGTGGCCATGCTCAATATGGATATGATCGGCCGCATCAAAGACAGCAAGGTTTATATCGGCGGCGCGGGCACTGGATCGACATTTCTGAAAGTCCTCGATGAAGCCCATGGCGATTCGACGTTGAAGTTCGAGATTTCTTCCAGCGGTTATTCTTCCAGCGATCACACATCCTTTGTTACCAAGCGCATTCCGGTTCTGTTCTTTTTCTCGGGACTGCATGCGGATTATCACAAGCCCTCGGACACCTGGGAAAAGATCAATCCGGACTCTGCCGCGGCATTATTGAACGTGATCGGCCGCATAATCGTGGCACTGGCTTCCGATCCCGAGCGGCCGAAATTTATCACGGTGGCCGAAAACAATCCCCACTCTGGTGTGACTGGCGGTGGCGGTGGCTACGGGCCGTACTTCGGTTCGATTCCCGATTTTGGACAAACAGAAAATGGCGTAAAGTTCTCGGACGTGAAGCCGGGATCCCCCGCGGCAAAGGCTGGGCTGAAGGGCGGGGATGTGTTGATTCAATTTGGTGACAAGCCCATCAAGAATCTTTACGATTTCACGGACGCGCTTCGCCGCAGCAAAGTGGGCGACGTGGTTCCGGTCACGGTTTTGCGCGATGGAAAAGAACTGAAGGTGGAAGTGAAGTTGGAGCAACGTAAGTAGCAATCGTCGAGGACTTGCAAAATTCGCGAGCGTAATGCCGGGGGAACTCTTGAAACAGAGCCGTTGGGTGGGAATTACAATTGGGCTGCTCCTTACGGCGGCGTGTCTCTATGGTCCGCGCCAGCTGTTTGTATTCGCCCAGACGAGCGCTACGGATTCTCCTCTGTTGCCCGCGGAGCAAAAACACCTGCGGAATGCTCGTCAATTGACGTTTGGCGGACAAAACGCTGAAGCCTATTTCTCCAGCGACGACAAACAACTGATTTTTCAGCATCAGGGGACAGACGTGCCCTGCGACCAGATCTACACCATGGCGGTGGACACGCCTGATGGGAAACCGCCGGTGCCAAAGCTGGTGAGCACCGGAAAGGGGCGCACCACATGCAGTTATTTCTTTCCTTCGGGCGATCGCATCCTGTTTTCTTCCACGCACGCTGCCAGCGCGGAGTGCCCGCCCAAGCCCGATTATTCCCGCGGCTATGTCTGGCCCATTTATAGTTCGTACCAGATTTACACCGCGAAACCGGATGGCACCGACCTAAAGCAGTTAACGCACGCCGCCGGCTACAACGCGGAATCCACCATTACGCGCGATGGCAAACACATTGTCTTCACGTCCACGCGCGACGGCGATCTGGACATTTACACCATGGACGCCGATGGCGGCAACGTGAAGCAATTGACCAACGAACTTGGCTACGACGGCGGACCGTTCTGGTCCTACGACGGCAAGAAAATCGTATACCGCGCGGAGCATCCCAAAACGCCCGAAGAGATTAAGGATTACAAGGATTTGTTTGCTGCCGGATTGATTCGCCCGGGCAACCTGGAAATCTGGGTGATGAATGCGGACGGCTCCGATAAACACCAGGTGACCCGCAACGGCGCCGCGAATTTTGCTCCGTACTGGTTGCCGGATAACCGCCGAATCATCTTCGCATCCAACCAGGCAGATCCGAAGAATGGCCGTGACTTCGATCTTTATGTGATCAACGAAGACGGAAGCGGCCAGGAACGCATCACGTATCACCCTGATTTCGACGGATTTCCCATGTTCAGTTCCGACGGAAAACGTTTGGTGTGGGCTTCCAATCGCAACGGCAAAGCCCCTCACGAAACAAATATCTTCATTGCCGATTGGGTGGAATAGATTCAGGAGGAACTCCAGGCGTGACCAAGAAGCGTGCAGCAGGCTCCTCGAAAACCTTTGCCGGCCTTCGCTCCGGTGAATCCGTTCGCGTTCTTATTTCCGATGCGCGTGTGCAGACGCGGCTCAAGCAACTCGCGAAGGAGATTCGCCGGGATTTTCCTTCCGAACCGCTCCATCTGATCGGCGTCCTGAAGGGTTCTGTTTTCTTTTTGACGGACCTGGCGCGCGAGTTGGGCGGCGAAGTCTCTTTCGATTTTTTGTCCGTTTCCAGCTATGGCCACGGCACGGACTCCACCGGCGAAGTGAAACTGATCAAGGATCTGGACGTGAGCATTGAAGGGAAAACCGTGATTGTGGTGGAAGACATTCTGGACACCGGGCTGACGCTGAAATATCTGCTGCGATTCTTCGAGGAAAAGAAGCCGAAGCACCTGCGCGTGGTCGTTCTTCTGGATAAAGTGGAACGGCGCATCGCGGACGTGCGCGCGGACTACATCGGTTTCGTGATTCCCAACGAGTTCGTCGTGGGCTACGGCCTGGATTTCGACGAGCGCTATCGCAATCTGCCCGATGTTTGTGTGCTGCAGTTTGCGCCGAAGGGCAAAGCGAAACCCGCATAAATAAAGGGAATTGATCGCAAATCGCGGTGCCGGGCAAGACGCCTGTTATAATTGAAAGATTCATGGAAGCCACTGACCCTAAAACACAATCTAGTTTGACCACAGACAACAGCCCGGAGGTTTTGTCCACTCTTGCGGAAATCGGCGACGAGGTCAATGCGTCGCTGGACCTTGACGAAGTGCTGGCGCATGCCGCGGTGCTGATCAAGCGGCATATCGATTATGAGCTGTTCGGCGTATTGATGGTGGATAGCGACGGCGCCTATCTGACTCACCGCTTCGCGATCGGGTATCCGCCGGGGCTCGCGGAAAATCTTAAAGTTCCGGTTGGGCAGGGAATTACGGGAACGGCGGCCTGCACGGGCCATCCTGTGCGAGTGAGCGACGTGTCCCAGGATCCGCGCTACATCAACGCGATTGAGAGCGTCCGTTCGGAGCTTGCGGTGCCGTTGATGTTTCGCGGCAAATGCGTGGGCGTGCTGGATATCCAAAGCCGCCACGTAGATTACTTCACCAAGAATCAGCAAAATATTCTTTCCGTGCTGGCAAACCGCCTTGCTATAGCTATCGAAAACGCCCGGTTGTTCCAGCAGGTGCGAACTCAGGCCGAAACTCTGCTCGTCCTCAATGATGTGAGCCGCGAAATCAGCTCGATCCTGGATGTGGAGGAATTGCTGCGACGAACGGCCGAACTTGTGAAACGAGTGATCGATTATCAGATCCTCAGCATCATGCTTTACGACGACGAGCAGAAAGTGTTTCGCCATCGCCTGGACGTGAAGCATGGCCAAAGAGTGCAGGGAAAGTTGCGAGCGGCCGCATCCGAAGGCCTTGTGGGAGCCGCGGCGACACTGCGCGAGCCGGTCGTGGTGCCAGACGTGACCGCCGATCCGCGGTATCTGATGATCAATCCCGAAACGCGCTCTGAGCTGGCCATTCCCATGATGCACAAAGGCAAAGTGATCGGCGTGCTGGATCTGGAAAGTCCGCAGCTAAATTACTTTACGCAGGATCATGTGCAGACGCTTTCGATCCTTGCCGCGAATTTGGCGGTGTCCGTCGAAAATGCGCGCCTGTACGAGCAAGTGGCTCAAGGCGAAGCGCGCATGGAACGTGATTTGCAGGCTGCCAAGCGCATTCAGGGCGCGCTGCTGCGGCCGGTGCCGACTGACGATTACGGTCTCGACGTGGCTGCGCGGTACGTTTCTGCCCGCGAAGTTTGCGGCGATCTTTATGATTTTCTGCGCTACGGGCCACAGCAATTGGGTATCGCTCTCGGCGATGTCAGCGGCAAAGGCACGGCGGCCGCGCTTTATGGAGCCGTGGCCATCGGCATCATGCGCAGCCTGGCGCCGCAAAAATTGCAGCCGGCGGAAATGTTGCGGCAAATGAATCAATTGGTCGGGGAACGCCGCATCGAGGGCCGCTTCATGACGGCGTGCTTCGCCACCTGGCAAAAGGGCCGCCAAAAACTTCGCGTGGCGAACGCAGGGCAATCTCAGCCACTTCTTTACAAGGGCGGGCGCTGCGACAAGATAGAGTTGACCGGCTTTCCACTCGGCATTTTTGAAGAAGTGCAGTATGACGACTGGAGTGTCACGCTAGAAATTGGAAACATTCTGGTGTTCCATTCCGATGGCATCGCGGAAACCGCGAATGCGGAAGGGCAATTCTTTGGCACAACCCGCCTGATGCGCCTGATCGAACAACATCACGAATTGACCGCGACAGAAATTGCCGATTTGGTTTTGCGCGAAGTTGATTGGTTTACGCAGAACGCTCCACTCTCCGACGACCGCACCCTCGTGGTTTTAAAAGTAAAATGAGTCCTGCCACCGGGTCCCGAAGAAATCTTCCGTATGTCGATCCCGCGAGCTTCACGCCGCAGTTCGCGTGGAAGAAAGAACGCAAAGGCTCCGGGCGCGAAGTGTTTTGCGAAGGCGTAGCGCTGCGCGAGATCGCCCAGCGTTACGGCACGCCCGTGTACGTATATAGCCAGCGCGCGATGGAAGATGCATTCGACGAACTGGACCACGGGTTACGTCGCGTGCCGCATTTGTTGTGTTTTGCCGTGAAGGCCAATGGCAACCTCTCCATCCTGCAGTTGCTCGCGAAGCGTCGCGGCGGTTTCGACATCGTGTCCGGCGGGGAATTGGAGCACCTCGCGCGGATCGGAGTGCCGGGGAATCGCATCGTGTTCAGCGGCGTGGGTAAAACCCGGGAAGAAATTCGCGCCGGACTTGCGTACAAACACAAGGGGAAGAGCGCGGAAGGGATTCTGCAATTCAATGTGGAATCCGCCGAGGAATTGGAGGTTCTTCTGGAAGAATCTTCTCGCCGCCGCAACGCCCGCGCCCAACTTCCCGGCGTTTCCTTGCGCGTGAATCCCGACGTCAAGGCCGGCGGCCATCCACACATTTCCACGGGCCTTTCGCTGCATAAATTTGGCGTGAGCTGGGTGGATGCGCGAGTTCTTTATCTGCAGCACCGCAATTCCAAGCACATCCGCTGGCAGGGAATCAGCGCGCACATTGGATCCCAGATCGTTGGGCTTGGACCATTTCGCGAAGCGTTGAATCGCTTGGCCGGCTATTTGTTGGATCTTCGTAAGGAAGGCATCGCGCTGAAATATCTGGATTTTGGCGGCGGCTTGGGCGTGCGCTACACGGACGAAGCTCCCGTGGCGCGGAAAGCCTATGCGCGGATGATTGTGGAAATGGTGCGCCCCCTTGGCGTAGGGCTGCTGCTGGAGCCGGGCCGCTCGATCATCGCGCCTGCGGGTGTACTGCTCTCCAATGTGATTTACACCAAGAAAAATTCGTCAAAGTCGTTTGTGATTGTCGATGCAGCCATGAACGATCTTGTGCGCCCGGTGTTGTATGACGCGCCACACGCGATCACACGTATTCGTCAAGCCGGCTCGAAGCAAGTTCATTCTCCAGGCCGCGCGGACATCGTCGGACCCGTTTGCGAAACAGGGGATTGCTTCCTGCAGGAATGGCCGCTGGGCGAAGTGGAACCCGGGGATACGGTCGCGATCTGGACTGCCGGCGCCTACGGCATGGTGCAATCGTCAAATTACAATGGCCGTTGCCGTCCCGCCGAAGTGCTCGTGCATGGCAAGCGCGCGCGCCTGATTCGCCGCCGCGAAACACAAACCGATGTGTTGCGCACCGATCTGCTTGCCGGAAGCTAGACTTCGCCCCACTTCAGTTTGCTGCGCAAAATCTCAAAATAAGTTTTGCTTGGCGGATGGATCAGCTTCAACCGCTCCACCGCTCGCGTGATGCGTACGCGGTCGCCCGGTTGCAACGGCACGCCGGTTTGCCCATCCAGCGTGAGAAACATCGAATCTGAATTCTCTTCCATGCGCAGTTCGATCTTGGACGCATCCGGCACAACAATCGGCCGATCGCTCAACGTATGCGGGCAAATGGGCGTAATCAGGATCGATTCCACCGCTGGATGCACGATTGGACCGCCGGCCGACATGGAATACGCGGTCGAGCCCGTCGGCGTGGCCACGATCAAACCGTCCGCGCGGTAGCGGCAGACGAATCCGCCATCGATATAAAGCTCGAGTTCGATCATGCGCGCCAGCGTGCCTTTGTGAACGACGGCTTCGTTCAACACGCGTTGCTGCGTCAACGGATTGCGGTCGTGCATGCGCTCCGCGAGCAGCAGCACGCGTTCGCTCACGGGCGCGCAGCCGGCCAGCGCTTCCTCCAGCGCGGGATACAGCTCTTCCAGGGTAAAGCTCGCTAAAAATCCCAGTCCGCCCAGGTTGATCGGCAGAATGGGCACGCCGTGAGGAGCGGCTTCGCGCGCCGCGGCCAAGAGCGTTCCATCTCCGCCCAAAACCAGCAGCAGATCCGCTTCTTTTGCGATTTGATGGCGCGTTTTGCCGGCATCACTTTGATTTATGGCGCTTGACGTTTCCGGATCCATCAGCGCAGCCACGCCGCGTTCCTGCAGCCATGCCAATAATTTCGGCAGCACCTCGGCCAGAATCGATCGCCGCGGCCGGGAAATAATGCCAATCGCTTTATAGTGCGGTGAGGTGGGCATGGATTATTGGGATTCTACCTTAGCCGCTTTTCCTGGCGTGAAGAAAATACTCCTGATTGCCTTCCGCTCCGGGTAGGTGGCTGGGGGACACGCCCAAAACAGCCAGGCCCAAGGCCTCCGCCGCGGTGCGCACGCTGGAAATCGCGGATTCGTGCAACTTAGGATCCCGCACGATGCCGCCTTTGCCTACGTCCTCACGCTGCAGCTCAAATTGGGGTTTGACCAAAATTAAAAAGTCCGCCCCCTCTTTCGCGCAAGCATAGGCCCCGGGCAGAACCTTTTTCACGGAAATAAAAGACACGTCCGCCACTACAAGCTCCACGTGTTCCGGCAGGTCGCCAGCAGCCAACTCGCGCGCGTTTTTCTTGATGCGGATGACGCGAGCATCTCCATGTAGTTTCCAGGCGAGTTGATCGGTGTTCACGTCGACGGCGTAAACACGAGTGGCTCCAATCTGTAGCAAGCAATCCGTGAATCCGCCGGTTGATGCGCCGACGTCCAGGCAGACGCGCCCTTGCGGATTCACTTGAAAATCTTTCAGCGCGCCTTCCAGCTTAAATCCGCCGCGGCTTACATATTTCTGCAGCCGGCTATGAACTTCGATTCGCGATGAATCGGCGATATTTGCTCCTGCCTTGTCCGCCTTCTTTCCATCGACTGCGATTTCGCCTGCCAGGATCATGGCTTGTGCTTTCTGGCGCGATTCCGCCAGGCCGCGCTCGACCAGCGATACGTCCAGCCTCTTGCGCGTGGATTTTCCACTCATGGGATGATTTTCTACTTGCGGCGGACGACGAGATATTCCGCAATTGCGCGCAAGTGGTCGGCACGGTCGCCGTATACCTGCAATTCCCCAATGGCCCTGGCGGACAGTTCTTCCGCGATTTCGTGGGACCGTTCCAGGCCGAATACCGCGGGATACGTGGCTTTTTGTTGCGCAATGTCTTTGCCCGCGGTTTTGCCGAGGGCCGCCGACGATTCCTCAACGTCCAGAATGTCGTCGGTGACCTGGAACGCCCAGCCGATGGTTTCTCCGAAACGTCGCAGCCGCGCCACATCTTCGCCGGAGGCGCCGGCGCAAAGCGCGCCCGCCGTGACCGACGCGCGAATCAAGGCCGCAGTCTTGGAGCGGTGAATGTACTCGAGCGTGTCTGGTACAACTTTTTTTCCTTCGCTTTCCAGATCCGCCACTTGGCCGCCGACCATTCCATTCACGGTGCCCGCCGCCGTGGCTATTTCTCTTACCATGGCCACGCGCCGCTCCGCGGAAACAGGCGCCGCCGCAATGGTCTCGAACGCCAGTGTCAGAAGGCCGTCGCCCGCAAGTATGGCGGTGGCCTCTCCAAATTGTTTGTGAGACGTGGGCTTGCCGCGCCGCAAATCGTCATTGTCCAGCGCGGGCAAGTCATCGTGGATCAGCGAGTAGGTATGAATGAACTCAATCGCGCAGCCGGGATAGAGGGCGTGCGCGGGATCGGTTTCAAAAATGCGCGCCGTTTCCAGGCACAGAATCGGCCGAATCCGTTTTCCGCCGGCAAACACGGAGTAACGCATGGCCTGATGAATCGACGGCGGTGGAACGCTTTCGCCTGGTAACAAACGCTCCAGATGAGCGTCTACGGCCAATCTGTCTTCTTCAAAAAACGGGGGAAGTATCATCGGATCGAGTTGCGCGCCCATTCGTGGTGGCGAGAAAGCATCAGGATTTGTTCTCGCTTTCGGGTTCAAACGCTTCGGCCGCCAATTTTCCGTCGGCCTTCTTCAATAAAATTTCCACGCGGCCTTCCGCCTCCTCCAGTTGTTTCTGGCATTCTCTGGAAAGTCCCACGCCTTCCTCGAACAGTTTCATGGCTTCATCGAGCGACAATTGCGGGCTTTCGAGCTTGCGGACGACCTCTTCCAGTCGCGCCAGCGAGCGTTCAAAGTCAGGCTTTTTCGGTACAGGTTGATTCACGCCAATTCCTCTCAGACCGATCGAACTACGAGTTCCATTTGCTTCGCCGGAAACATGCCCATAAATCCTGCGAGCCGGGGACTATTTTTGGCAATGCGAACAATAATACGTGGATCGCCCGCCCTGTTCCACACGCACGATCAACCGGCCGCAACGTTTGCAAGGCGATCCTTCGCGCTGGTATACACGCAGGATTTTCTCGATACCCTGAAACCACCACTCCGGATCGCGAAAGTCGGGCGCCGGGTCCAAACAGCATTCTAAAGCACGCCGGAGAACGGACACAATTCCTTTATGAAGTTTTGCGGACTGTTTCGCGCTCAGGGAATTTGCCGGCCGCAGCGGAGCGATCTGCGCGTGCCACAACGCCTCGCAGGAATAAATATTGCCGACGCCAGCCACGCGCGTTTGATCCAGCAAGAATTCCTTCACCGGGCGGCGGGATGCGTTGAGCTCGTTCTTCAGCAAGTCTGCCGTGAATTTCTTCGAGAGCGCATCCACGCCCATCTGCTGTAAGGGAACCCAGGATTCGGTGGATTCCCAGATGTGCATGCGGCCCAGGTGACGGCCATCGGCGAAACCCAGCACACCTTTCGCGAACTCTAAGGCCACGTCCACATGAACGCTTTTATCGGTTTCGACGTTGGCGCGGCGCAACAAATCCTTCGCGTTGGGAAACCAGATCAGGTGTCCATCAAAGCGAAAGTGCATTTCGAGCAAGCCGCGATCAAGCTCTAAAAACAGATATTTCCCATGCCGTCGCAGGTCCTGCACCCGCCGACCCTCGCAATCCTTCACCAATTGCGTAGCGGATTGCGGCCGCGTGACGATGGGATGAAACACGTGCACGCAACGGATGCGCTGTGCCTGCACGATGGGCCGCAGTGTTCGCGCGATGGCTTCTACTTCAGGAAGTTCGGGCATGGAAGAAAATTCCTCAGGAGCCTGGCTGCAGGGCCAGCAGGTGGCGTTTGACCTTGGCTTCCGCCGCGTCGGAGAACGGTCCGTAGATTGCTTTGCCCTGAAACCAGTAAGGAAACTGGTCGCGATAATGTTCGCTGCCCGTCTGGCCGGATTCGCCACCGGTGATCAGCATGATGGATTTGTCCCAGTCCGCCAGGTTGGCGACGAATCTTTCGGAAGGACCGTGATGGCGGCTGGCGGCTCGCGGGCTCCATACCGTTCCCGATTGCGGCTGGTCCGTAATGCTCAGCAATCGTTTCAGAATTCCGTCGCGGCCAATGGGATGCAGCATGTCCAGATAGTTGAATTTCTTCCACGCCCAGTCGTTCGGATCTTTATCACCGGTACGTTCTTCCAGTTTCTTCACGGCCTGGTCGGCGGCCGCGCTCAGCAATTCGTCGTAATTTTTATAGTCCGCGGGCAGCCACCGCGCAGGGCGTTCCGTCAAGACGCGCTGGAGAAACGCCACGCGCCGCCAGTGATAATCCTCGGTATCTTTTCCGAGGTGCGGTTCAAGAATCAGATCCAGAGTCTGGAACAAGGCGGCATCAAGGAAAGAGACGACCGGGGAATTGGCATCCGCCATGCCATTCCAGTTTTTCGCTTCCTTAATCAACTTTTGCGCGCGTGGATCTTTAGGCGGCGCCACCTTCGAGGCCGCCACTAATTGTTCAGCCAAAAACAGGTGCGGATAGCTGTATGTGTCCGTCTGAATTTTAAGCATGTCCTCGGGCTGCAGGTCGCGCTTGTCTCGCAACAAGTCGAAGATCCGCGCGGTTCGGTAAGGCTCTTCCCAATGGTCGGTGATGTACGGCTTGTAATTCGGCCCAGTGACGCGCGCGTTTGCGGTGACGATCAATCCGCTCTCGGGATTGAACACTTGCGGAAGCTGATCGAACGGAATGTATCCGGTCCATTCATAATCGTCGGTATCCCCAGGCACAGGAACTTCGCCGTGCCCCTTTTTGCGAATGGGTATGCGGGCTCCGAGGATGTAGCCAATGTTGCCATCTACGTCGGCATAGACCACATTCTGTGCGGGACCCCAGATTCCTTTCATCGTTTCGCGAAATTCGCCCCAGTTTTGCGCCTTACCAAGCCAGTTGTAGAAATTGCAC
Organism: Candidatus Acidiferrales bacterium; assembly: GCA_963709705.1. GTDB lineage: Bacteria > Acidobacteriota > Terriglobia > Acidiferrales > UBA7541 > Acidiferrum. Next base: position 29,337 of record CAVPXU010000005.1, on the reverse strand, counting down.
AATGCGCCGGGTTCCAAAACCGTCCAGCGCATCGCGTAGCCTTTGTCGCCGTCTTGATGGACGACGGGTCCGTGGCGCGTTACCAGCATTTTCAAATGTTCGTCCGGCGCGCCTTTTACTTTGATCACTTCGTCATAAACGTCGGCTTTTTTCCATTCGCCGTTCACGCGGTACTCGTCCGGGTTCGCCGGATTGAAGGTTTCGATGTACAAATCCAGAACGTCGGCGCCGTTATTGGTGAATCCCCATGCAATTCGATCGTTGTGTCCCACGACAACCATCGGCGCGCCGGGAAGCGCGAATCCTTTGACGTTCCAGTCGGGCGAGGTCAGGTGTACCTCATACCAGATGGGCGGAAGCGACAGCTCCAGGTGCATGTCATTGGCGAGGAGCGGCTTTCCGGATGCGGTGTGTTCTCCGTTGACGACCCAGTTGTTGCTTCCCAAGGAATGGCGAATCTCCTGCTGCGATTCGCGGAGCCACACCTGTACTTCACTTGCCAGCGCTGAAGTTACATCTGGAGCAGATGCCGACGCGGGACTAGCATCGCGCTCCCGTTGGGCCTTCAACACATCTTCCGGGTCCATTTCATCGTCGTCTTCGTCGGGATCGCGATCGCTCTGAGCGCGCGGATCTTTTTCCGCGTGAGGATCGCCTACCACAAAGTGGTCCATTGACGCTTCCGGACTGTAGAGATCTTTCGCTAATTCCGGACCGACCTTCGCCGTGACGATGGCGCGGCCCATTTCTTCTTCGCGCGTGTCGGTCAGTGTGCGGTACATGTAACCGGCAATCACCAGCGAATCGGTGGGCTGCCACGGCTGCGGCTTGTAATTCAGTAGCGTGAACTCAATCGGCAAACGGGTGAGGTGCTGTTGAATGTAGAGGTTCACGCCGCGCGCGTAGGCTTCCATCACTTTGCGGACTTCCGGGCTGTTCATCGCGTAATCGCGATCAGCGGCGCGGCTGAAATTCAGTAAACGGAAATCTTTGTCGATTTTCAAAGTGGCTGGGCCCAAAACTTCGGAGAGTTGGCCACGCGACGCGCGACGGAGCAGGTCCATCTGCCAGAGGCGATCCTGCGCGGTGACGTAACCCTGCGCTTCGGCTAAATCCTCGACCGAGGCGGCGCGGATATGCGGCACGCCCCAATTGTCGCGTTCCACGGTGACCTGGTTATGCAAGCCGGGCACAACCACGGAACCGTCGAGCTGCGGCAGTGGGCGGTATACGAACCACCAAATGGCTGTGGCCACAATCACCGCCACGACGCCGGCGATCCACAGCAGTAGCCGTAGGACTGTTCGCACTAGGAAAGTCGCTCCATCGGGAAATTCCAGTCTAGTGGAGGCTGCTTGGGCGCGCAACCTGCGTGGCGGAAACAGCCAGCCCATGCTGCTCTCGCGTCAGAGACTGCAGTGGCAGAACTGGCGGCACGCGGGGCTGTTACAATGCCGCTGGGGGATCATCCGGCGGATGTTTCTGTTGCGCCTTATCGGCGTTATCGTGCTCGTGGCGCTCAATGGCTTTTTTGCTGCCGTTGAGTTTTCGCTGGTGGCTGTGCGCCTGTCGCGTGTGCAGCAATTGGTGGCGCGGGGGAGCGCGCAGGCCAAAATCGTGGAACACCTGCTGGGAGATTTGCACCGCGTGGTTTCCGGAGTGCAGGTTGGAATCACGCTGACGAGCCTGGCCATCGGCGCGCTCGGAGAATTGACATTTTCCTCGCTGATACAGAGCTTGATGCCCGCGCAAGCCAGTATTCACACACTGCTGATCATTCACGCCGCCGCGCTGACAGTTTCATTCATTTTCTTGAGCGCCATTCACGTCGTGCTGGGGGAACTGGTTCCGAAGACAATCAGCCTGGCGCGCGCCGAACGCGTGGCGCTGATGGTGTCTCGACCGTTTCAATGGTTTTTGAACACGTTTCGTTGGGCCATCGATTTGCTCGATGGCGCTTCTGGCCTGATCGTGAAGGCTCTCGGTATTTTGTCGCCGACGGGCCATGGTGTCGCGCACTCGACGGAGGAATTGCAGATACAGATTCAACAGGCGAGGGAACGTGGGCTGCTGGCGGTCGGTGAAGAGAAGTTTATCTTGCGCGCTATCGAACTTAGTCAATTGCAAGTCCGCGAGATCATGGTGTCGCGCCCGGACATGCACACGTTGCCGATCGAGGCGACGATGGACGAAGTGTTGAGCATGTTCGCGACCACGCAGCGTTCGCGCATTCCGGTATATCGCGAATCCGTGGATCATGTCCTGGGATTCGTGCATATCAAAGACATGATGTGGGTGTTGTTGGATCGTGAACGCCGGATGGAAGAAAAACTCCCTCCACCGCCGCCGTTCGATCTTCGGCGGGTGCTGCGGGAAATTCTAATCGTTCCGGAAACCAAGCCTGCCAGCGAGTTGCTGGTGGAATTGCGTTCGCGCCACGTTGGCATGGCTATGGTAGTGGACGAGTTTGGCAGCATCCTTGGACTGGTGACGCTGGAAGATTTGCTGGAGCAGTTGGTGGGCGAAATTCACGACGAGTTCGACGTGGTAGAAAAGCCGCTCACGCTCGCCGACGGCGCTGTGATTTTCGATGGCGCGCTGAACGTGCGCGACCTGGACAATCAGTACAACATCGCGCTGCCTGAAGATCCGGCGTATGCCACCGTGGGAGGATTCGTGATGGACCAGTTGGGCTTCATTCCGCGCGGCGGCGAAAGTTTTGAATATGGCGGTTATCGCTTCACCGTGATCGAAATGGATGGCCGGCGCGTGGCTCGCGTAAAGATTCAGTTGCTGCGACCGAAGGAACCGGAAAGCTCCGCGGGTGAATCGGCTGGCACGGGTCCGGCGGTTAGCGTTTACAAACCAAATTCCAGCGATAAGAGGAGTTGAGCGGCGGCTATGGCGCGCTATCTGCTCCGTCGATTCGCTCTTACGCTGCCGGCCATCTGGCTGGTGTTAACGATGGTGTTTTTCCTGATTCACATTGTTCCGGGCGACCCTGTGGAGCAGATGCTGGGCGAAGGCGCCGCGCCGGGACAGGCAGCGCAATTGCGCCATTCGCTGGGGCTGGACCGGCCGCTCTATGTGCAATATGGACGATACCTTGCGGATGTGGTTCGTGGCGATCTGGGACAATCGTTCAAATTCCAAGCGCCGGTGCGCCACGTGATTTTCGAGCGTTATCCCGCCACGCTGCAGTTGGCGTTTTTGGCGCTTCTCGTTTGTGCGGCCATCGCGATTCCTGCGGGAGTGATTGCCGCGCACCGTCGAGGCTCAAATGAGGATCGCGCGATTGGAGTCTTCACGCTGCTTGGACTTGCAGTTCCAAATTTTGCGTTGGGTCCGCTGTTGATTACATTGTTCTCCATCAAGCTTGGGTGGCTGCCCGTTTCGGGGCGAGGCGGGGCGCTTAACTACATCTTGCCCGCGGCAACGCTGGGCGCCGCGCTGGCTGCGATTCTGACGCGGATGGTGCGCAGTTCGATGCTGGAGGAACTCTCCAGTGATTACGTGCGCACCGCGCGGGCCAAGGGACTTTCTACCTCGGCGGTTCTGCTGCGCCATGCGTTGCGAAACGCGCTCATCCCGATCATCACGATTCTGGGTTTGCAGTTTGGCACGCTGCTGGCGGGTACGATCGTGACGGAAACTATTTTTTCGTGGCCGGGCATTGGACGGTTGACCGTGATGGCCATTTCTTCGCGCGATTATCCGCTGCTGCAGGGATGCATTTTGGTGATTGCGCTGTCGTATGTGCTGGTGAATTTGCTGACCGACGTGTTTTACGCGTTCATCGATCCGCGGGTGCGCTTGTCATGAAGACCAGCGGACCTTTGCGGCAGTTTCTACGGCAAAGTTTCCTGGCTCGGGCGGGGTTCGCGATCGTGTGCTTGTTGGTCGTCGTGGCCCTGCTTGCGCCTTGGATTGCGCCCGCCGATCCGGCCTCGCAAAATCTTCCGGCGCGACTGGAGGCGCCTTCGCTGCATCACTGGATGGGCACCGACGAACTTGGCAGGGACATTCTTTCTCGCGTGATGTATGGCGCGCGCATCTCGCTGTTTGTTGCTGTTTGCGTGGTGCTGGGCTGCGGGCTGACCGGGCTTGCCCTGGGTGTGCTGGCCGGATATCACGGCGGCACCTTTGATCGCGTAGTGAATCTGCTGCTGATCAACGCGTTTCTGTCTTTCCCCGGCGTTTTGCTGGCTATCGCGTTCGCCGCATTTTTTGGTCCCGGGATCGGCAAAGTGATTCTGGCGCTGATCATCACGGGATGGGCTGGCTACGCACGCCTTGCCCGAGCGCAAGTTCTGAAGGCAAAGGAACTGGAATTTGTGCTTGCGGCGCGTTCTTTGGGGGCATCGCATTTCCGGATTATGTTGCGGCACCTGTTGCCCAATATTCTGCAGCCCGTGCTGATCCAGGCCACCATCGGGATAGCGGGCGCGATTCTGGCGGAAGCGACGCTGAGTTTTCTTGGATTAGGAGTGCTTGCGCCGCTGCCGAGTTGGGGCGCGATGTTGAACGACGCACGCAATCACCTGTTCGATGCGCCCCACATGGTGGTTTTTCCGGCGCTGGCGGTCTTGCTGGCGGTGCTGGCGTTCAATTTGTTGGGAGATGCGTGGCGCGATTGGCTGGACCCGCGCACGCGGTCGCAGATGACAGCGCTGGAGCAGTCGCGGTGAGCTAGGTTGGAATGGATTGAACGGTTGAAAAACCCAAGATGCCGGCCTGAAGGCGCGGCGCTACATGCGACCGATCGCTATCTAGGACTTCGTCAACAGGACCGGGGTACCGCGGCCGATTCCCAGGGTTTTTGCGGCGCTGCCCTTGTTTACGGCAATTTCTATGTAGCCGGTTGAGCCGATATAGGCTACTGGTTCGTTTGCGTTTCCGCTGGCAAAGATGTGTACCATGCGCGTGACGGGATGGCTTCCCACCTGCAGCCGGATCGCGCCCTTTTCCAGGGATTCGGGTGCTAAATCTTCGGCGCGGAAATTGGTGATCAGGTTTCCGAACCCGTCGACTTTCAGAATCACGCCCTTGAGCAATCCGTCCGACTCTTTCGGCTTGGGCAAGGCGAAGCGCTTGAAATCCTCGATCACATCTCCCATGCTGCCGGGCTGCCAATGTTTGGAAAGCCACGCGGCAACCGGCGCAAAAATATCGCGCCCGTGGAAGGTTCTACTGACCGGCTGCAGGAAGTAATGCTCGGTGGTCAGATGGCGAACGGTGACGTTCTGCTCTTTCTCAAAGACGCCGGAGAGCACGCCATTATCAGGGGCCACGAAATACTGGTTTTGCCCGCTGACCAGGATGGGCCGGCGCTCGGTGCCCACGCCGGGATCGACGATCACCACATGAATGGTGCGCGGAGGAAAATAGGAGTAGGCCGAAGCGATCTGTAGCGCGCCGTCGAGCAGGTCATAGGGAGCGACCGCGTGGGTGATATCGATGATGTTCGCGTCCGGATTAATTTTCAGGATGACGCCTTTTAGCACGCCCACGAGGTGGTCGTTGGTGCCATAGTCGGTCGTCAAAGTGATAAGTGGATTGGTCAAGTCTGTCTCCCTCTCCGTCCCGGAGAGTTCTCATGAGTCAGGTCCGCGAGGTGGAGAGGCACCCCGCATCCTTCGACGCTATCGGACCCCAGCCCGGTTGGCAAGATTTCAGGCAGCGGCCGCTACGCAAGCGCCAACCTTAGGTAATTGCGCTGTGATGGCGGTGTGGCCGAGGTATGGCAAATGGCTGGGTAAGCTGAGGTAAACAGGTCAAACGATGTGACCCGGAAGATGTTCCGGAAACGGAGGGGCTGAAAAACTGGTGGGCCTGAAAGGACTCGAACCTTCACCCCTTGCGGGACATGATCCTAAGTCATGCGCGTCTGCCAGTTCCGCCACAGGCCCAGCGGCTTTATTCTATCGCATTCTGCGGTCCAGTCGCTGCGGGTCAAGCGAGTTCCAGGGCAATCGCTAAGCTTACTTCTTTTCTGCGGGCGCGGTTACTTTCGTCGGAGTTCCGGTTTTGGCCGCCTTCTTTTCGGCGTAGCTTTCTTGCACGACGAAGGCTTTCGGAAGTCCGGGAATCGCGAATCCCTTCAAAATAAGTGTGTTTCCGTATTTCTGGAAGGTTACTTCCATCTTTTCACCGGGTGCGATTGGGTCTCCTTGATAGGTGGCGAGGAATGCGCTGAGCGCTTTGGAGTCACTGGAAATCTCGAACTCTTGATCGGATTCCGGTTCCTGGCGAATCGTGTATGTTCCCGCAGGGAATTTGGCATCGCCTGCGATAAAAGGCGTGGAAACCTTGAAGGTCAAGGCCGGACCGCCTTGCGCTCTGGCTCCCGCTGCGACGAGAGTGCCGAAAAGTGCTGCCAGAATGAAGGACATCGTGATAAACGCTTTCATGTCTGCTCCTTTACTGGTTATTGCTTAGACGACGGGATCCCGATGCAGGAAGCGGTTAAGACCTCCGTGGCGAACACTACTCAGAGCCGGATCCGAATACAATTGTCACAAGTGACAGATATCGAAGGATCGCGGAGACAGTGGGCGGGACGGGCCGGGAACCCGTCAAAGACCACTCGCATTACCTCGAAGGTCCCGGCACTCGAGTACTATTCCTGGTCAGGTCCTCATCAATTCGTGCCGCCTTCCGCAAAACCAATCGCAGTTGCTCCAGCGCAAGGTCTGTTACGGCGTTCTTTGGCACAATCGAAGCGTTGGTAGAGAATGCCCTGTGGTAGAGAGGCCCGTACGCCCACGGGCCTCTTTCCTTTCCAGCCCATTTTCGGGGCTTCGATACAGCAGACGAGCCAGGCAAGTTCGTGATTGCGCTTGGGCAACGACGGCTCAAGCAATCGCGTGAAATCCTAAATAAGGTCAAGTAAAGGAGCACTTGATGGCCATACGCTCGTTTAGTTCGTTAAACCAAGCGCGAGCCATTGCTGACGGGTATGCTCGGGCCACAGAGCGGACCATGCACGTGGTTTATGAAGCGCCTGAGTTCTATGTAGCCACGGAAGAAGACTTGAGCACCTTGTTCGTCGGGCTGGCCGACAATCAGATTCGCTATTGTACGGCGGAGAGGGCGAGGTAGGAGAGTGCCGCACCGTCGCCGTTGGCTTGACATTCTGTTTCGTAGGGCACATCGCCGAAGGAAGAACAGGACAGTGCAAGATGTTGGGCGAGTGCTGCGCGAAGAGATTAGAGCACTAGAGATTGAGAAAGCCTTATTGGGCTATGTGATGGCTTGCTGCGCAGAAGACGTTCCTGATACAGAAATGCGTGACCTCTTGTTTACAAGAGTGTACAGATTGGCCAATCCGGCGTTGCTGAAGACTGAAAAACGCTGTGGAGTGGCGCTTGGCAACAGCGGGACGGACTTTTTGCACATCCTTGCCGACGAAGTGAATCGCATTGCGGAGCGTTGCATTGCACAGGATATAGGGTTGATGAGTTCTGCCGCTGCGTTTACGGCGATGGGAACAGGAAGCGTAAACTGAGCGAAGCCTATAAAGTTCTCAGTTATAAGTTCTAAATTTCAAGTTTAGTTCCAGGTTTTTAGTCTGGGCCAGGCCTGGGATAGCGGGACTTTGAAGTTGTGGCAGAGGAGGATGTTGTAGTGTTCCCAGCCCATGCCTAGCGGCGGCGCGATCTTTGGGCCGACATCCACGGTGCCGCACCAATACTTGGCGTCGTCGAGATCCCACTCGAGCAGGATGACGCTTTCTCCCGTGTAATTACGTGGACCCCAATAATAATAATTTTGATGAGCGCTGATTGCTTTCGGCAAGCCATAGCGCGGGCCGAAGAAATCGATGGCGCCGGCGCCGCCGTAATTGCCGGCGAGGATGGCGGTTTCGGCGCGCTCGCCGGGCGGAAGGGAATTGTAGACACCTGCGACTGTGGCGACCATTTCGGGCCAGCCGAATTCGTCGGCGAAGTGCTGGGGCAAGACGCTGACCATGCCGTTTTCGGTGTGCGTCATTTTGATGCCGAGAGCGTTCATGTACACGGGAATTTTTTCTGGCGGAAGAATGGGCAGGACCAGCGGCGCGGCCACAAGGCCAAAGAAGATGATGAATGCGGGAATGGCGAAGCGTAGCCAGCGAACCCGTGAGTACGTCTGGATCGCGGTCTCCCAAAGGACGGCGCCGGCGGCGTACAGCATGGGATAGATCGGAGCGAGGTAATAATCCTTGCCCTTGAGGAACATCATCACCGCGAGGAAGAGGAGATAGGTGTAGGCGAGAAAGCGGAAGCGCCTGGCGCTGGGATGAAACAGAAGATAGAAGAGGCCACCGAGCCAGACGAAGACGCTCCAGGGATTGAGCATGCCCATTTGTTGCTGCAGGAAGGCGAGGGGTGGCAGTTCAATATTTTTGTGCGTGGCTTTGACGTTGCGCAGATCTTCGAGAGTGGGGAAGTGGTGGACATATTGCCAGATGACGTTGGGCAACGCGATGCAGAAGGCAATGGCGGCGGCGAGCCAGAACCATTTGGTGAAGAGCAGGCGGCGTTCGGAAGATAGCAGCAGGCCGATCACGACAGCGGCGATGAAGAAGACGGTGGAATGTTTGTTGAGAAGGCCGAAGCCGAGCAGGATGCCACACCACACGAGCAGCTTGGGTCGATCGCGATTGATTGCCAGAAGCAGAACATAGATGCAGCCCATCCAGAACAGCGGCTCGATGGGGTTCATGGCCAGGCGGGTGCCGTTGGCTAGAATCACGGGAGCGACCAGAACGGAGACGCACGCGAGGAAGATGGCCCAACGCCTGCCGCCCAATTCGCGAGTGATGAAGCCGGTGAGAGCGACTTCCGCGCCAAAGGCCAGCGCGGGGAGCAGGCGAATGGCGTGCAGGGAATCGCCGAAGACCATGCGGAAGCCACGCGTAAGCCAGGCGATGAGAGGAGCGAAATCGACGTAGCCGAAGGCGAGATGATTGCTGCAGGCGATGAAATAGAGTTCGTCGCGGAAATAGCCGTAGCGGCCGTTGAAAACCATTTGAATGAGGAAGGCGATGGCACCGATGGTCCACGCGAGGCGGGATTCGGCGGCGTGAGTTTGTTCCTGCAGGGCGGCCTGATTGGGCATTCGAGAGTCTCCGGCGGAAGAAGATAGCACAGGAGGGGAGTTGGTTTGAAAGGGACGGGTTGAACGCAAAGAGGTGGAGGGATTTCTCACCCCCCGGACTCCGTTGGGGAACGACGGTTAGGGGTATGGATTAACCCAATTCGGAGAGGAAGGATTCCATTTCGGAGCGGGCATGCTGGTTGCCAGAACGAGTGGCGGCTTCGATGCCTTGGGCGAGGATGGATTTGGCTTCGCCGGGGCGAGCGTTTTGGGAAAGTGCTTGGGCGTACATCTGGTAGCCGGGGACGTAATCGGGGTTGGAGCTGAGCAGAGCACGGAAATGAGTTTCGGCGGCTGGCAGATCGCCGGTGTTGAAGCACTCGAGGGCGAGGCCATAGAGAGTGAAAGCATCGGTGGGGTTTTTGGCGAGGAATTCCTCGAGCTTCTGGCGACGGGTTTTCTTTTGTTCGGTCATGGCGACGTCTCGTATTATACGTGGAGGACGAAGGCAACCAAAGCGAAGCGAAAAGAGGGCGACATGCCACGATCAGGCAAAGACATGATGGCGAAATTCCGGGAAGAGCCGATGAAGGGAAAGCCGGTGAGGGCGTCGGCTTCGGAGATGGCGGAAGTGGTGCTGCCGGCGCAGACGAATGCGTTGGGGAAATTGCTGGGCGGGCACGTGATGCACCTGGTGGACATTGTGGCGGCGATGGCGGCGAGCCGGCACGCGAACAGCTATATGGTGACGGCGTCAGTGGACTACATCGATTTTCGAAATCCGGTGAGCCTGGGGGAGATCGTGCTGCTGAAGTCGCACGTAAACCGGGTGTTTCATACTTCGCTGGAGATTGGCGTGGACGTATGGTCGGAGGATATTTTGACGGGGGAGAGGAAGCACACGACGTCGGCGTTTGTGACGTTTGTGGCGATCGACGAACACACGCGAAAACCGAAGTTAGTGCCGCCGCTGATCGTGAAGACGGCCGAGGAGAAGCGGCGGTGGAGAGAGGCAGCGAAGCGGCGAGAGATACGGTTAGCGCACCGGCTGAGGGAGAAGCGGTAGGGGGCGAGAGCTGAAAAATGGAAAAGCGAAAATAGAAAAAATGAAATTTGAGTAAGTGTTAGGGGGAAAGGGCTTAGGGGATTTGAGGGTTGTAAGTGCGGAATCTGTTGGAGTTGTAGGTGGCTTGTTTTGATATTGTTGCGTAAGTGCGGAATCTAAAAGGGTTATTGGGCGCGATTTTGTAATTGCGCATTGCGAAGGAGTTAGCGCTTGAGGGCATCACTTACCTTGGTTGCGAGCTCCTCGGCCGTTTTCGGAAGACCGGGAATTTTGAGGCTTAGCGGAACCGTTCGCCGAAGCGTTAGAGCCTTTGGAGGACTTGTCGGCGGCGTCGGTTTCTTCGTCAGGCACAAGATCGGGAAGACCTTCGTAATGACTGTAAATGAGCTGGCGCCAGAAGTCGTCAACATAGACTTCCTTGAATTCCTGGGTGGCTCCGCCAATGCATTTGAGTAGCGTGGAAGCCACGCGAGCGAGAGCAATGGCGCGTTTGGGGTCCATGCGGCCTTCGGCGACGGCGCAAAAGAGGCGAGACAGAGATTGGGTGAGGGCGGTGACGGGGACATACTCACCACTGACGGGCATGGAAATAGGAGAGACGGGCAGGCCAGGTGCTTGCTGGCCCTCAATTATCTGCAGGTGGTACAGGCAATAATCGGTGTCGCGCGAGCGAAGCATGCGGCAATGGCGGCCATCGGCGAACGTGAAGGTACACAAAGACGCACGGTCATCGGCGAGTAGGTCGGACATAGGAATCTCCCGGAAAAAACAAGTTGTAAAAGGGAACGCCCGCGAGGAAGGCTGCGGGCGTGGTTCTCTATGCAAGAAAGTGTATAGGATAGTTAGTTTCTTGTCAAGTACAATTTTGCGTTTGGGCTGGAAATTTTGCGGATATGGGCGCGGGCGGCGCCCCTACGCGAAGAGAATCCAAGACACCACATGCAACGGCGGCATGGCCGCCCGGTGCCGCCCGTCAGCGCGATTAGTTGGCGAAGCTGATGCGGATTTCGTCGGCTAGTTTTTGGGAGTGTTCGATGCAAGCGCCGATGGCTGGGCCGGTGAGGTAATTGCCGGCGAAGTGGAGGCCGGGGAAGGCGGCGCGGAGTTTTTCGAGGGCGGCGAGACGCGCGACGTGGCCGAGGTTGTATTGAGGCAGGGCGCGAGGCCAGACGGTGACATTCGAAAGGACCGGCTGATTTCGAATAGAGAGCAGCGGCGCGATTTCGCCGTGGACGAGCGCGGCCAATTCTTCGGGAGACTTCTGAACGATCTCGGGATTAGTGGCGCCGCCGACGAAGCTGGTGAGAAGCGCGTAGCCTTCTGGGGCGCGGCCGGGGAAGAGGGAAGAATTCCAGACGCAGCCGAGCCCGTGCAATCCCGACGAACGGGGAATCAGGAAGCCAAAACCTGCCAGGTTGTGACCAACATCGGATTTGCGATAGCCGAGAGAGACGACGGCGACGGCGGCATATTCAATGGCGCTCAATTGGGAATCGAATTCGGGGTTGAGCTGCGAAAGAACGCGAGCCGCGCCGATGGGAGAATTTGCGAGCACAATGCGCTCGGCATTGATGGCTTCTTCGCCGCGCACGGTGTGAAGGCGGACGTGAAAGCGGGGAGCGTTGGCTTCGTGGCCGGGATCGAGGGGAGCGATGCTGGTGACCTCCACATTGCAGGCCAGATGATCGCCGAGATTCTTGGCGAGGGCGCGGATCAGGATTTCGTTGCCGTCGCGAAAAGTCTGGAGCGTCGGTTTTTCGGCTGGGGCATTGCCGCGCTTGATTTTCCTGGCTTTCAGGAGCGCCGCGCCGCCGCGAATCAAGCTGCCCTTTGCGGTTTCCGCTTCATGCAGGATGGGAAACGCGGCGCGCAGGCTGAGTTTTTCTGGATCGCCCGCGTAAATGCCGGAGACGAACGGGCCGACGAGACGATCCAGGAACGTGGGAGAGAGTTTGCGGCGAACGAAATCGGCGATGGATTCGTCGGGCTCGGGTGGTTGGCTGGTGCCGAGAAGATCACGAACGATGGCAAGGCGGGTGCCACCGCTGAAAAATGGCGAGAGCAGTATGCCGGGACCCATGGGCACATTTTGGAGTTTGCCATTGAGCAAGACATAGCGCGGGGCTTTGGGATCGGCGAAGAGGCGCTGTTCGAGAAGGCCGAGTTCGTCGCAGATCTCGTGGAGGCCCGCGTTGCCGCTGAAACTTTGCGGGCCGCATTCGACAAGGAAGCCATCGCGGTGGAGCGTCTGGATAACGCCGCCAGGACGAGAGCAAGCTTCGACGAGTAGCGTGGAGATGCCGGATTTTTGGAGGGCGTATGCGGCGGTGAGGCCGGAAATTCCCGCGCCCACAACGAGAGCCTGGACCTGGGTGGACATAGAATGGGTAAAGTTCTCAATTATAAGTTATAAGTTTTCAGTTCGGAGGGCAAAGGAAAGAAGTGCGTGAGGTTGGCGGTGAAAGAGGGATTCATCTGGAAGAGGCAAGGAAAAGGGAGGCGTTTTGTGGTTCGTTGGGTTGAACGGCGAGGATTCGATTCCTCAGGGGCTGAAGCCCGGTAGTCGGTGGTCTTGATGTCGGAGCTGAAGCTCCGACCCCCTAAGGAGAGGAAACCCAAGAGCGCTGGCATGAAGCCAGCGCTACATGGCAGTCGGCAACGTCGGGCCTCAGAAGGTGAGCCCTGCAGAGGTAAGAGGTGGTCGTGCCCCTACGGGGAGGAAGCCAAGAGCCCACACGCAACGGTGGCGTGTGGGGGAGCCCGAATGCCTCGGTTATAGGGTTTTGGAGAATAGGGGGCGGGCGGCTAGTTGTTGTTTTTCCAGGTAGGGGTCGAAGGTCATGGCGAGGTTGCGGATGAAGATGCGACCTAGCCAAGCGGTGCGGATTTCCTTGTCGTTGACTATGACTAAGCCATCTTGCTGAGGCAGTTTGAGGCGTTCGAGTTCGGGGGCGAAGTATTCGTCGAAGTTGATGCCGAATTGTTTGGAGATTTCGTCCTTGACGATGACGGTGTGGCAGAGCAGGCGGCTGATGACTTCGCGGCGGATGACGTCGTCCTGGGAAAGACGATAGCCGCGCATAGTGGCGATGCCGCGGTCGTTGACAGCCTTTTCCCAGGTGGGAATATCGCGGAAGTTCTGGGCGTAGATCTGCTGGATGCCGCTGATGGCGGTGATGCCCATGCCGTAGAGATCGGCGCCGGCCTTAGTGGTGTAACCCTGGAAATTTCGATGGAGGGTGCGGTTGCGCTGGGAGACGGCGAGTTCGTCGTTTTCCTTGGCGAAGTGATCCATGCCGATGTAGTGATAGCCGGACTCCAGAAATTTTAATAAGCCGTTGCGGAAGATGTCGAACTTGTTCATGCCTTCGGGGAGGAATTTGACGAAGGAGCCCTGCTGCTTTTTAAGCCAGGGAACGTGGGCATAGCTGAACATGGCGATGCGATCGGGGGAAAGGCCGACGATCTGTTCGACGGTGTGGGCAAAGCTCTCGCCTGTTTGGTGCGGGAGGCCGTAGATGAGATCGACGTTGATACTGTCGAAGCCGAGCTCGCGAGCGATGGCGATCAGGTCGCGGGTCAGTTCGTAGGGCTGAACGCGGTGGACGGCCTTCTGGACTTCTTCCTTGAAATCCTGGATGCCCATCGAGAGGCGATTGAAACCCATGCGGCGCAGGGTTTCGAGGTGATCACGGGTGGTGACGCGAGGATCGATTTCAATGCCGATTTCGGAGTCTGGGGCGAAGGTGAATCGCTCGCGGGTGTATGTGAAGAGATCTTCGATCTGTTCGGGAGAGAGATAAGTGGGAGTGCCGCCGCCCCAGTGGAATTGGGTGACGGGGCGATTGCGGGAGACGCCGTGAGCGATGCGATCGATTTCTTTTTTCAGCGTGGAGAGATAAGGAGGAGTGACGCGCTTATCTTTCTGGATGATGACGTTGCAGGCGCAGAAGAGGCAGAGACTTTCGCAGAAGGGAAGATGCATGTACAGAGAAACGGGCGAAGCTTTGCGGTCGGCTTCTTCGATGGCGGCTTCGTATTCGGCGGGGCCGAAGGTGTCCACCCAGACGGGCGCGGTGGGATAGCTTGTGTAGCGCGGACCGGGACGATTGTAGCGATTGACGAATTCTTCACCGACAGAGAGCTCTTGCTGCATCTCGCGGAGGGTGGGATTGATGATGGGCACGACAGCTACCTCCTCGAACGCGTCAGGAAAACCCAAGATGCCGGCCTGAAGGCACGGCGCTACAAGAAAACCCAAGAGCTACCCTGCCTGGAAGGCGGTCCGAGTGGGGTGCGCAGGAATTTGAAGAGGGCGTCACTTTGCGGACTCCGTTCGCAATGCGGGGACAGTGTTATCGAGCGCGGCTTGCTGGCCCGTCAGGATGAAGAGTTGAGCGTTGTCCACGGGGGTGTGCTGCAGAATGCCATGGCCCAAATTCAAGATGTGGCCGTGGCCACCGAGTTCGGCGACGATGTCCAAAGTGGACTGGCGAATTTTCTGCTGCGGCCCGAAAAGAATCGCGGGATCGAGGTTGCCCTGAATAGCGACGCGCGGACCGGCGAGCGCGCGAAGATCGCCGAGTGGAACGCGCCAATCAACGCTGAGGACATTGGCACCGGCTTTGACGATGGCCGGGAGAAGGTGGTGCGAGGCCTTTGTGTAATAAATCACGGGGACGACGTTGCCGAGGCCAGAGATGACTTCCTGAACGGCGGGGAGAACGAATTCGGAGTAGTCGTGGAGATCGAGTTCACCGCACCAGGTGTCAAAGAGTTGGACGGCGGTGACGCCGGCGGCGATTTGGCCTTTGAGATAAAGAATTGTGGCTTTGGCGATTTTTTGCAGGAGTTCGCGGAAAACTTTGGGCTGGGAGTAGAGAAAGCTTTTTACGGTGGCGAAGCCTTCCTTGGTGCGGCCTTCGACCATGTAACAGGCGAGGGTCCAAGGAGAAGCGGCGAAGCCGAGAACGGGGACGTCCGGGCCCGCATAGCGAACGGTGCGGCGAAGCGCTTCCATGAGAAAGCCGGTTTCGACTTCTGGATCGAAGATGCGGAGTTTTCTTACATCGGCTGCGGTGCGAACGGGTTCGGGAAGATTGGGGCCCTTGTCTTCGAGCTCGAGGGGCAGGCCCATGGCTTCGGCGGGGATGAGAATGTCCGAGAAGATGATGATGGCATCGACGCCGAGGCGGCGGAAAGGCTGGACGGAGACCTCGAGCGCCAAGTCGGGGGTCTTGCAGACCTCGAGGAAGGAGTGCTTGGCGCGGATTTCGCGGTATTCGGGCAGATAGCGGCCGGCTTGACGCATCATCCAGACGGGGAGGCGAGGAACGGGTTCGCAGCGGCAAGCGCGGAGGAAGAGTTCTTTGCGGGTTAGAGTGGGGGCCTGGGAAGTCATAGGTAGATGGGAGCAGGATAGCAAATTGGAGGGAATCGTGCTGTGAGGACTCCTCTTTCGAATGGACGACAGAGAGAAGAGGGATTCCTCACTTCGCGGACTCCGTTCGGAATGACGGGCGTTTTTTTTGGCGACTTTGAGGATACTATGTTGTTCTGGAGCGATTGCGGGTGGACTCTCATGCGCATAACCATCGAGATCGACGACGAACTTGTAGCTGCGGCCAAAGAACTTGCTGCAAAACAAGGCAAAGTTGTAGGCAAGATAATCTCCGAGTTGGCACGACAGGCGTTGAAGGATACGAGCCGCACGAGAAATGGCATTCCTCTCCTGCCAGTACGTCCGGGCAGCGTCCCTGTAACGCCCAGACTGGTAAATCGATTGCGTGACAAGTTGACCTGATGGGCCGGGCTGCTGTCTGTGCGGTGGCGCACTGCGGGAAGGGGTGGAGTGCGGTATACTCGGCCGATAAACGCGCAAACTGGGCAATAGCGTGCTCTCGGCTTTCGCGACCTCCCAGATCGGCGTGGACATAGCCGATGACTCATTTATTTGTAGTGATTACGGTGTTGGCCTACCTGGCGAGTCTGGGTTTCTATCTGCGTTTCCTTAACACGGGAAAAGAATTGACGGGGCGGCTGGCTACGGCGCTGATGTTTATGGGTTTGCTGGCGCATTACCTGGCGCTGCTGATGCGGGCAAAGGGCACGCACACGGTGCCGTACCATGACCTGCAGGGGTCGATGTCATTGTTCGGGTGGCTGTTGGCGGTGACGTATTTGTGCCTGGAGATCTACCACCGGCAGCGAACCGTTGGAGCGTTCGTTCTACCGATTATCCTGGCATTTTTCTTTATTGCGTATGTGGTGCCGGACCACCCGCATCCTCCGGCGGCGGCGCACGGGGTGGTGTTCGCGCTACACGTGACATTGAGCATTCTGGCGTATGCGGCGTTTGCGCTGTCCTGCGTGCTTAGCCTGATGTACCTGGCGGAGGAGCGGTTTCTGCGCATCCGGAAATTGGGGGACGTGGTGTGGCGATTGCCGCCGCTGGAATTGCTGGAGCGCATGAGCCATACGAGCGTGTTGTTGGGATTAATCGCGATTACGGTGGGAACAGCGTTGGGATTTTTGGCAGTGGACCGGCAACCGGGGCAGCCGGCGTATTTCGATCCGAAATATGTGATGACGCTGGTGGTGCTGTTTCTGTATGTGGCTTATTTCCAGCTGGCGCGGACCACGGCATGGCGCGGGGCGAGAGCGTCGATGCTGTGCGTATTTAATTTTGTGCTGGTGGTATTGAGTTTTACCGTGGTGAACCTCTACTTTTCGCAGCACCACCGGTATTTTTAAGTCAGGGCACGGCAGAAACCGTGCGCCTAGGTTGGGAAAGACGGAGCGGGCGAGACGCGGCATGGAGATTGTACTGGTTGGCCTGAATTTCCGGACTGCGCCTGTAGAGGTGCGGGAGAAGGTGTCTTTTTCGCACGAGCAGGCGCTGCGGGCGTCAGAAGAATTGCGTTCGAGCGGAATCCTGGAAGAGACACTGGTGCTCTCGACGTGCAATCGCAGCGAAGTGTATGGAGTGCAGGCGAACGCGACGCGAGAATCGGCGGCGGCGCTGTCCTCATATCTGAGCAAGTTTCATGAGTTGAAGCCGGACCTGCTGAATCCTTCGCTGTATCACCACTACGATCACGATGTTGTGCGGCATTTGTTCCGGGTGTCGGCTGGGCTGGAGTCGATGCTGCTTGGGGAGGCGGAGATATTGGGGCAAGTGCGCGAGGCGTATTTGCGGGCACATGACGGGCACGCGACCGGGCCGGTGCTGAACCGGTTGTTCCAGGCAGCGCTGGAAGTGGGCAAGCGCGTTAGGGCAGAAACGGAATTGGGGACGCGGCCGATGGGAGTGGCGTCTGCGGGAATGAAGCTGGCGGAAAGAATTTTTGGAAAGTTGAACGATCGAAGCGCGCTGGTGCTGGGAGCGGGAACGATCAGCGAGCAAGTGGTTTCGCAATTGCGCGACCGGAATATCGGGCATTTGTATGTGACGAATCGCTCGCGGGAAAAGGCGGAAGAGTTCGCGAAAGATTATAAGGGAAATGTGCTTGAGTGGGGCGAGTGGGATACGACGCTGAAGCTGCCGGACGTGATCGTGTCCGCGGTGGGAGTGCAGGAGCCGCTGCTGACGAGGGCGTTGATCGAGCGGGCGATGGCGGCGCGTGGGAACCGGGCGTTGTTCCTGATGGATTTGGGATTGCCGCGGAATATTGCACCTGCGGTGAGCGAGCTGTACAACACATATCTCTATACGATGGATGACTTGACGGAGATCGTGCAGCAGAACCGGAGCGCGCGGCAAAGCGAGGTACCGAAGGCGGAAGCGCTTGTGGAAGAGCACGTGGGGAAATTCATTTCGTGGCAGGCGAGCGTGGAATTGATTGGAGTGCTGGATACGTTGAGAGACCGGCTGAAGTCGCGGCGCGCGGCGTTTTTGCAGGAGAAGTTGAATGGGATGGAACGGTACACGGCGGAGGATCGCGAGCACTTGGGGCTGCTGATGGACGAACTGATCGAAAAATTGTTGATCGCGCCCGCGGAACGTTTACGCGCGGAAAAAGAGTTTCGCAAGAAGATTCAGAGCCTGGAAGCGATCCGGGAATTGTACTTGTCGGATAAGGAGAGAATGTGAGGCCGCTGCGCATTGGGAGCCGTGGGAGCATCCTGGCGCGCTGGCAGGCGGAATATGTGCGCAAGCGCTTGTTCCAGCTAACGGGGATGGAAGCGGAGATCGTGATTATCAAGACGTCCGGCGACAAAATGCAACAAGCACCGCTGACGCAAATTGGCGGGAAGGGGATTTTTATCAAGGAACTGGAAGAGGCGCTGCTGGAGGAAACGGTCGACCTGGCAGTACACAGCGTGAAGGATATTCCGACGGAGACGCCGTCACGATTGTTTTTTCCGGCAGTGTGCCGGCGGCACGATGTGAGAGATTGCCTGGTGTCGAACACGGGGACGCTGCTGGCTAACCTGAAGCCCGGCGCGCGTGTGGGGACTGGCAGCTTGCGGAGGCAAGGGCAGTTGCGGCATTACCGGCCGGATCTGGATATCCGGGAATTGCGCGGGAACGTCGATACGCGGCTGAGAAAAGTGGAGAGCGGGGAATACGACGCGATCGTGCTGTCCAAGGCAGGATTGGACCGGCTGGGATGGAGCCAGAAAATCACGGAGGCGCTGTCCACGGACATTTCGCTGCCGGCGGTGGGACAGGGAGCGATTGCGATTGAATCTCGCGTGAAGGACCTGGAAGCAACGGAAATTTTGGGGAAGTTGGACGACGAGGAAACGCGGACAGTGATTATCGCGGAACGGGCTTTGTTGGCGGCGTTGCAGGGAGGCTGCCAGGTGCCGGTGGGCGCATGGGCGCGGATGGAGCGCGGGGAGCTGGTGATGGAAGCGATGGTGTGCTCCGTGGATGGCGTGCAATACGTGCGGCAGAAATCGATGGCGCCACCGAGCGAGGCAGTGGACTTGGGACAGAGAATGGCGCAATCGCTGATTGAGGGCGGAGCGCGAACGATTCTGGACGAGGTAAACCGCGCCCGTGGCTGAGGGGCGGACGAAGGCGCTGGCGGGAAAGCGCGTGGTGGTGACGCGCGCGGCAGAGCAAAGCGAATCGCTGGTGCATGCGTTGGAGGCGGAAGGCGCGGCCGTGGTGCTGGTGCCGCTGGTGGCTTTTGGACCGCCGGATCATGTTGGGGTAGTGGATGAGGAGATTCGGGGAGCTGGGCGTTACGATTGGATGCTGCTGACTAGCCAGAATGCCGTGCGAGCGTTGCAGGAGCGCTGCGATGCGCTGGGGATTTCGTTGGCGAAGGCTATGGAAGGGATTCGGATTGCAGCGGTGGGACCGGCGACGGCAGAGGCTGCGCGAAACGCGGGATTAACTGTGGAATATGTGGCTGTGAAGCATCAGGGGACCGCGCTGGCCGAGGAACTTTCGGAAAAAATTGCGGGCAAGCTGATCCTGTTGCCGAGAAGCGACCGGGCAAATCCAGAGTTGGTGGAGAAGCTGGAAGGTTTGGGCGCGCGGGTGAAGGAAATTGTGGCATACAAGACGGTGCGGCCAGATGAGCACAGCCGGAGTATGGTGGAAAAGATGGTAAGAGAGGGAGCGGACGCGGTGGTGTTTTTTAGCCCTTCTGCGATACATCATTTGCAAGATATTCTGGAGGATGAGAAATTTCAGGAGTTTTCGCGGCGCACACTGTTCGCGGCGATCGGTCCGGTGACGGAAGAGGCGTTACGCAAAGCGAAGGCAGAGCACGTGGCGATGGCCGGAGATACAACGGTTGGCGCGGCGATCGCGGTATTGCGGGATTATTTTATGGCGAAACAGTTGAAGTTGCCGGCAGGAGCGAGCCCAGAGTGAGTTTTCCAATCCAACGCCCAAGGCGTTTGCGTCGCACGGAAAGACTTCGAAACCTGGTCAGGGAAAATCGGCTGCGCGCAACGGGATTTGTGTACCCAATGTTTGTTTGCCCGGGAAGCGGGGTACACGAAGAGATCAACTCGATGCCGGGGATTTACCACCAGTCGGTGGACCAGATCGTGGAAGAATGCCGGGAAGTGGAAGCGCTGGGAGTTTCGGGAGTGGTGCTGTTTGGATTGCCGGAAACGAAAGATGCGCGGGGAACAAGATCGCTGGCGAAGGACGGGGTGATCCAGCGGGCGGTGGAAGCGATCAAGAAAGCGAAGCTGGACCTGCTCGTGATTACGGATGTGTGTTTGTGCGAGTACACGGATCACGGGCACTGCGGGGTGGTGGAGAACGGCGAGATTTTGAACGATGCGACGCTGGAGATTTTGAGCGAGCAGGCACTGTCTCACGCACGTGCGGGAGCGGACCTGGTGGCGCCATCGGACATGATGGACGGGCGAGTGGGGGCGCTACGGAAGAAGCTGGACGAAAACAAGTTTGAGAATGTGGCGATCATGGCGTACTCCGCGAAATATTGTTCGGGGTTTTACGGGCCGTTCCGCGAAGCAGCGCATTCCGCGCCAGTGGTGGGAGACCGGCGAAGTTACCAGATGGATCCGGCGAATGGCCGGGAGTCTTTGCGGGAAGTGGCGATGGATATCGAGGAGGGCGCGGACATCGTGATGGTGAAGCCGGCGCTGGCGTATCTGGACGTGATCAGGCTAGTGCGGGACAATTTCGATCTTCCGGTTGCAGCCTATAACGTGAGCGGCGAATATTCGATGGTGAAGGCGGCGGCGGCGAAGAAGTGGATCGATGAGAAGCGGATTGTGTTGGAAATATTGACGGGGATTCAGAGGGCGGGGGCGGAAATTATTTTGACGTACCATGCGAAGGATGCGGCGCGATGGTTGAAGGGGTAGTGGGGTGGTGTTGGCGGAGGGATTGCGGTGGATTGCGTTTTGGGGATGGTTTTTTGTTGTGGTTTCATCCGGGCGCTGGCATAAAGCCAGCGCTACATGAGGCCTCCTGAGGGGCTGAAGTTCAAAATGATGAGTACAAGGTGAGGAAATGAGCCAGGCAAAGACGATGGTTAGCCCGGAACGGAAGCGTTCGCGGGAGATTTTTGAGAAGGCGGAGAAGGTGTTGGTGGGCGGAGTGAACAGTCCGGTGCGGGCGTTTCGTTCCGTGGGCGGGGAGCCGCTGATTATCGAGAAGGGAAGCGGGCAGCATTTGTACGACGCGGACGGAAATATATTGCTGGACTACGTCTGCTCATGGGGAGCGATGCTGCTGGGGCACGCGCATCCGGCGGTGACGGCGGCGATTGCGGATCAGGCGGCCAAAGGCACGAGCTTTGGCGTGACGACAGAACTGGAGTTGGAGCTGGCGACGCTGATCACGAAGGCGATTCCGTTTTTGGAGAAAGTGCGTTTTGTTTCCAGCGGGACGGAAGCGACGATGAGCGCGGTACGGCTGGCGCGAGGCGTAACCAAGAGAGATTTGATCATCAAGTTTGAAGGCGGCTATCACGGACATGCGGACAGCTTTTTATCGCAGGCGGGATCGGGGTTGGCGACGCTGGGAATTGCGGAGTGTCCGGGCGTGCCGCAAGCGCTGGCGGCGTTGACTTTGAATGTGCCGTATAACGATCTGGCGGGAGTGGAGCGGCTGTTCGCGGAGAACAAGGATAAGATTGCGGCGGTGATTGTGGAACCGGTGGCCGCCAACATGGGCGTGGTGCTGCCGAAAGAAGGATTCCTGAAAGGATTGCGGGATCTGACGCGGAAAAATGGGGCGCTGCTGATCATCGACGAGGTGATTACGGGATTCCGGTTGAAGAATGGATCGGCGCAAGACGTTTTTGGAATCGAAGGCGACTTGACCACCATGGGGAAAATTATCGGCGGGGGAGTGCCGGTGGCGGCGTATGCGGGACGCGCGGAACTGATGAACAATGTGGCGCCGCTCGGGCCTGTGTATCAGGCGGGGACACTGGCGGGGAATCCGCTGGCGATGCGAGCGGGGATTGCGACGCTGAATGAGTTGAGCAGGCCGGGAGTATATGAGGGGATCGACGAACTGGCGAAGAAGCTGGTGGCCGGTTTGCGGAAGGCGCTGAGCGATGCAGGGATTCCGGCGCAGATCAACAGCATCGGGTCGTTGTCCACGATTTTCTTTACGCCGCACGCGGTCAGCAATTACAGCGATGCGAAGCGCTCCGATACGAAAGTGTACGCACGTTATTTCCGGGAAATGCTGAACCGGGGAATCTTCCTGGCACCGTCGCAGTTTGAGGCGGCGTTTGTGTCCGCGGCGCATACGAGCGGGGATATTGACCGCACGATCATTGCCGCGAGCGATGCCTTGCACGCGATTTCCGCCTGAGCCGTCCCAAAATATAAAACTGAGGAGACACGTGTATGCATGAGGTGATGGAAGCGCCTGAAGGGGAGCATCACGAGGACAATCCGTTGCTGATGCCGGTGGCGGTGACGATGTCGATTCTGGCGGTGTTGGTGGCGATTGCGACGTTGCTGGGGCACCGGTCGGCCACGGAAGAATTGATATTGCAGAATAAGGCGACCGATCAGTGGGCCTTGTTTCAGGCACGAAATATCCGGCAGCACGAGATGCAGAGCGTAGCCGACATGCTGGGGACGCTTGCGGTGGTCGAGAAGGAAAAGGCGGACGCTCTCCGGGAAAAATATCAGAAGGACGCGGAACGCTACGAGAAGGAAAAGAATGAGACCAGCGATCAGGCGAAGGAATTGGAGGCAGAGCGGGATCTGGCTGGAAGACGTGAGGACCGGTATGACGCGGCGGAAGTGATTTTGGAGATTGCGTTGATCGTGTGTTCGTTGACGCTGTTGACGAAGAAGAGGATTTTTTGGTTTGCGGGGATTGTGCTGGGGTTGGTGGGATTGGTGGTTACTGGGAGTGGGTTTTTGTTGCGGTAGTGGTGGTGGTAGTTTGAAGCGGAAAGACCGAAGACCCACACTTCGCGAAAAGTGTTCAAAGTGGGGCACCACGGAAGAGGAGAAGAAAAGGCAAGATGGCCGATCTAAAGTTAGGCCACTACATTTTGGTTGTGGATGGCGGGCGGGACATATCTTCATCCAGCCCGCAGGTGCAGGAGGGGGCGGACCTGTACGGAAGGACAGTCATATTTTGGCAACGGAAGTGGGGCGGAGGATTTACGGAACGAGGGAAAGTCACTATTGTGTGAGCAGGGTCATCTAGCTCGCACGATCGCTTGAGACAGCACGTGTAACCTCAGGAGGCTTCTGAAAGTCCCCTAGGCGGAATACGCTTGCCCGCCCGGCGCGAAGCGCAAATCTCATGGCACAGCGAACCGTTACAGAGCCAGGAATCTCACTTGGGCCTCAACAACTTGCGATATTGCTGGACTCCACGCAGGAATTGATTGCGATTCTGGGCGCGGATGGAACCGTCCAGTTTGTAAACCGAACATTTCAAAATGTGCTGGGCTACCGGCAGGAAGAGCTGCTGGGGCGAAGCATTCACGCGATTGTACACGCGCTGGATGTGGAGCAAGTGCGGGAGCGGCTGAAGGAAGTGGCGGCGGCTTCGGGCAACAGTGTGACGGAGCGGTGCCGGTTCCGTTGCCGGGACGGGTCGTGGCGATGGATCCAGTTCACTTGCAAAAACCGGCTGGAAGAGCCGAGCCTCGAAGCGATTTTGTTTCACGCGAGCGATGTGACAGGCCTGCAACGGATGGAGTCGGAACGGTCGGTGAATTCGGAGATTGTGCACGCGCTGAACGAAACGTCGAATCTGGACCAATTGTTGACGCGCATTCATGGATCGTTGAAGACGATTCTGCCTGCGGAAAACTGCTTTGTGGCGCTGCATAACGCGGACGACGACACATTTTATTTTCCATTTCTGGTGGATGAATACGACACGGTGCCGCCACCCCAGAAGGTGGGGCGGAGTTGTACGGCGTATGTGTTCCGTACGGGCATTGCCAGCCTGATCCCGCAGAGCGAGTTTGACCGGTTGGCGGAAGCGGGGGAAGTGGAACTGGTGGGATCGCCGTCCCCGGCGTGGCTGGGAGTGCCACTGAAGACGCCGACAGCGACCATTGGCGTGCTGGTGGTGCAGCATTATCAAAACGAAAATGCGTATGACCGGCGCGACCTGGAATTTCTGGAATCGGTGGGCGGACACATCGCGCTGGCGATCGAGCGGAGGCGCGCGGAAGAAGAGCTGCGGAAGAATGAATCCATGCTGCGGTTGCTGTTCGAGTACAATCCGCTGCCCACGTGGTTGTATGAGATCGACACATTGAAATTCCTGAAGGTGAACCAGGCGGCGACGGACCTGTACGGGTACAGCGCGGAAGAATTCGAGCGCATGAGCGTGCTGGAGATTCGCCCGGTGGAACAGCGGGAGAAGGCGTTCAGCTACATCAAGGAACTGGGAGCGGATGCGGAAGAGCACGAATTCTGGCTGCATCAAGCGAGGGACGGACGGACTTTTGAAGTGGAAATCATCTCGCACGAACTGAGATATGCGGGGAAACGCGTGCGGCTGGTGGTGGGACAGGACATCAGCGAGCGGCGTCAATTGGAAGGGCAGCTACGGCAGGCGCAGAAAATGGAAGCGGTGGGACGCCTGGCGGGAGGAGTGGCGCACGACTTCAATAATTTGCTGATGGTGATCAAGGGGCACACGGAATTGCTGCTGGGCGCGCTGGAACCGGCGCAACCGATTACGCGGAAGATTGAACAAATTGATCGCTCAGCGGACCGGGCAACGGCGTTGACGCGGCAACTGCTGGCGTTCAGCCGCATGCAGGTGTTGCAACCGCAAGTGATCAATCTGAACGCAATCATCGAAGAGATGGGTAAGCTGCTGCCGCGGCTGATTGGGGAAGACATTGAATTGCTGATTCGCACGGATGAGGATTTGGGAACCGTGCGGGCGGACGCGTCGCAGATGGAACAAGTGATTATGAATTTGGCGGTGAACGCGAGAGACGCGATGCCAAACGGCGGGAAATTGGTGATTGAGACGGCGAATGCGGAACTGGACCACTCGTACATGGCGAGCCATCCGCTGATGAAAGTGGGTCCATATATCCAATTGGTGGTGACGGACAGCGGAACGGGGATGGACGCGGAAACGAAGGCGCATATTTTTGAGCCATTTTTCACGACGAAGGAAAAAGGCAAGGGCACGGGCCTGGGACTGGCGACGGTGTACGGGATCGTGAAACAGAGCGGCGGGTTCATCTGGGTTTACAGCGAGCTTGGAAAAGGAACGTCTTTCAAAATTTATTTGCCGAGGCTGGACCAGGTGGAAGATCAGATTGGAGCGCCGCACAACCCTGTGGAAGTGCCGATGGGGACGGAGACGGTATTGTTGACGGAAGACGAGCAGGACGTGCGGGAGATTGCGCGGGAATTTCTGGAATCTGGCGGATACAGCGTGATCGAGGCGAAGGACGGGGCGGAAGCGATTCAGTTGGCGGCGAAGCATCGGGGAAAGATTCAGCTGCTGGTGACGGACATGGTGATGCCGGGAATGACGGGGCAGGAGTTGGCGGTGAGGCTGCAGTCGGAACATCCTGGATTGTGCGTGGTGTTCATGTCGGGGTATAGCGAGCATGCGGCAACGGAAATGGCGAATGCGGACCCGTCGGTGAGATTGTTGACGAAGCCGTTCAGCAGGGCGGCGATATTGCGGACGGTGGGGGAGAGTTTGCGGGGAGTGGGGAAGGCGTAGGGTTGGTGGGTTGAGTTGGTTGTGGTTCGGATTCCATTGACAATTTGTTGTTGAAGGCGGCGTCGAGATCCTTCGTCGCAAAAGGCGCTCCTCAGGATGACAGCGTCCGGGGAACTACGGATGCGAAGGGTGTGCGTGTTTTGTGGCTACGATTCTAGTTTGGGGTGTTTGCGGTGGTAGTCGGTGAATTGTTGGAAGGTGCGGCCGGCTTGGAGAGCGGCTGCGTCGTCGCCCGCGCGGGCCACGAATTGCAGGCCTACGGGAAGTTTTTTGTCGGTGAAGCCGCAGGGGACGGAGAGCGCGGGAAGACCGCAGAGATTGCCGATTCCGCCCAGGGGATCGGGGAAGGCCAAGCCCTTGGATAAATCCAGATTCAAAGGAGTGGCGGGGACGGGTTGCGACGCGGCGGCTAGAACGTCGTAGTCGTCCAAGAGATTCGTGATTTTCTCTTGAAGGATTTCCCGGATACGAAGAGCGGAAGTGTAATCGGCGCCACTGATGGTGAGGCCGGGGTAGCCGCCGATTTTGGCGAGCGGATCGGTGAGTTCACTGACTTTTCCGGAGCGGATCAAGTCGCCAAACGCGGAGGAGACTTCGCAAGAGAGCACGAGACCGGCGGCATCTTCCCAGGGACCTTCAGGAAGAGCGGCATTTTTCATTGCAGGAAAATGGGTGCGAAGCGTTTTGTGGGCCGCGTCGATGACTTTGGCGACGGAGGGATCGAAGGATTTTTCCTGCCAGGCGTTGGTGAGCCAGCCGATACGCAAGGCACGGGGCTTCAGGTCGGCGGCGGGTGAATAGGTGAAGGCAGCTTTGTCGATGGGAAGCGTGCTGCGATCGAGAAAATCGTGGCCGGCGATGGCGGCGAAAATGCGCGTGCAATCCTCGGCGCTGCGCGCGAGCGGGCCGATTTTGTCCATGGAATAGGAAAGAGCCATGGCGCCGTAGCGGCTGACGCGGCCGTAGGTGGGACGAAAACCGCTGACGCCACAGAACGCAGAAGGACAAATGATGGAGCCCCAGGTTTCGGTGCCGATCGCGAATCCGGCGAGCGCCGCGGCAACGATGGCGCCCGAACCGGAGGACGAACCGCAGGTCCAGCACGAAGTGTCCCAGGGATTGCGGGTTTCTCCTTGCAGGGAAGCGGAGGCGTACATGTAACCAAAGCCGCCGGCAAGTTCGATCATAGAGGCTTTGCCGAGGAGGATGGCGCCCGCGTGATTCAGATGTTCGATGACGGTGGCGTTGTATTGGAAAACCTGATCGGCGAAAGGTTTTGCGCCCCAGGTGGTGGGAATGTCTTTGACGGCGAGAAGATCCTTGGCGGCGTAAGGGATGCCGTGGAGCGGGCCGCGGTAATGACCGCGATGAATTTCTTTTTCGGCGGTTTGGGCTTGCTCGAGAGCGAGGGTATCGGTAATGCGGGCGTAGGCGTTGAGTTTAGGGCCGAGTTTTTGGCTGCGTTCGAGATAGCTTTCGGTGAGTTCGACTGGAGAAAGCTGCTTAGCCTGAATTTGTTTGGCCAGTTCTCCAACGGAAGAGTAAAGGATGGATTCTTTGAGCATGCGCGGGCTCAGGATTTCCTGGGAGCGGCGGCGGTTTGCGGCTTTTTATCGCGCTCGACGAGAGGCTTTAGGTAAAGAGCAGGCGCATTGCCGTTTTGCAGATTGAATTTGCGGATTTTTTCGAGGGAGGGTTGGAGATCGGCGCAGGCTTTCTTGATGGCGGCCTTTTGCGTGTCATCCAGGCGGTTGCCGTAGAGGGCGAGGATCTGCTGGTAGCGGGAATCGGCTTCGAGTTGGCCTTCGGGAGAGAGTTGCGTTGTGGCTTGGGGCAGAAGTGCTTCGGCGGGGGCGAGGGCCGCGGTGGCGGAAACGGCGGCGGCGCGACGGGCAAATTGCCTGCGGGAAAGTAACGAGCCAGGTTTGAGGTTCACGGCGATCCTTTGGTGAAGATGAATCGTAAGCGAGGCTATCCAATCCGGGGGGAGGCGTCAACCATGGTTGTTTTTTGGATAACGGGAGAGATGTGGCGCACCTACGGCGCTTGTTCGTTTTGGGATGGCACCCAGGGCTTGCGCCCTGGGCTTGTTTGTTTTGCGCCTCTGGCGCTTGGATGTCGAGTGAGTATGGCGCGCGTCGGTAAGACGGCAACCCAAGTGATTCGAGTTACGAACCCATCTCTAACAATGTCGGCTCTGTCAAATATTTCTTGAGCGTACTTCTCCTTCCGCTCCGAAGAGTGGTCTTCGTTGTTCTTTTTCGACGTATGCAGCGGCGACCACGGCTCGTTGTTAATCTGGCGGCCGGTTTCAGTCCGACCCAACCATCTCTCCGATCAAAAACTTCTCGACCATGATTACGACTTCGATCTCCCTTTTCAGGGAGCGGGACGCCCCATCAAGACCACGGTGATCTACTGCCCACCAGGGGTTGCCTCGAGCTGTCCCGCGTGCGAACCGAACTCTACTAACTGCGAATAGTCCCAACCTTTGCGCCACATCCAGAACAAGCGAACGGCAAGTTTGCGTCCCATGGCCACTTTCGCGATGCGGCGATCTCGGCGCATCGCCAGGTGCAGATAGCGGCGCCGCCAGTCGGGATCGAAGCGCACCGCCACTTGCGCGGCTTCCACCAGCAGAAAGCGCAACAGCTTGTTGCCTTGCTTGCTGATGTGTCCCAGTCGTTGCCGGCCCGCGCTGGAGTTTTCGCATGGGACGAGCCCCACATAACTCCCGATCTGCTTGCCACGAGCAAAGCGGAACGGATCGCCGATGATCAGCACGAAAGCAAGTGCGGTGAGTGGACCCACGCCTGGATGGGTCATCAACCGCAAGACCTCGGGCCGTTTGTTGGCTTCCCGCTCGACGGCGGTGGTCAACTCGGCGATCACTGGGTTGAAGCGGTCCAGCAACTCCGATAAATCTTGCCGGCGCCGGCTAGCCCAAGGAGCCAACGGGAGATTCTCTAGCAGCGCCCGTCCCTGCTTGTTCCAAAGCCGCTTCTTCCAACGCTGGCCTTCATTCATGGCTACGGCCTGCAGCTGATTCAGGATGCGCGTGCGCATCTGTACCAGCCGATGCCGATGCCAAAGCAACTGCCGCAAATCGCGGTTCTCCGGGTTGGGTACCCACACTCGGGGAAAACGATCTTCCACCAGCAGCTTTAGCAAGAGTTTTGCATCCTCGCGATCGGTCTTGCGCTTCCGAACGCGCAACGTGCGGATCTCGGCTGCATCTCCAATCCACAGTTCGATGCCCAACTCTGCCAGTAGCCGCTCGAACCAGCGTGCATAGCCGGTGGCTTCGATACCTACGCGAGTGGGAACGCCTTGCGATTGTACGCAACGATAGAACTTCTCTACCTCTCCATCGCTGTGCTCCAACCGCTGCTCACCGCACTCTCCTGTCTCTTTATTCAAAAAAGCAATTTGCTGAAAGCTCGGGTGATAATCTACTCCTATAATGAACATGTTCGGCTCCTTCCTCCCGAGCCTTGGTCGTCACAAGCAACCACAGTGTACTCGGGTCGAGGGAGCCGACATTGTTATGAAA
>CAVPXU010000004.1:0-15781 GCA_963709705.1 Candidatus Acidiferrales bacterium | reverse complement strand
GCGAAGCTGGATCCAGTGGAATCTCTCAGGTACGAGTAGGAAAAGCCAGAATAGCGGGCGGGGGCAGCAGGAGGAAAACTTATGCCTTGGAAACGTTGTGTGGCATGCGCAATTCTATGTTTTGCGGGAGCCTGCGCGCCGTTGTGGGCGCAGAGCGCGGCGGACAGCGGGGACGCGTCCGCGCCGATGATTCTGACGTTGAAGCGCAGCCTCGATCTGGCGCTGCAAAACAGCAAGGATATTCAGCTGGCAAAGATCCAGTCGCGGGTGGCGAGTAAGTCCGCGAATCTTACGAAGGCGGAGTTTCTGCCGAATCTTTACGCCGGTTCCGGCGCGGGATATACGTATGGCTTGCCGGAAACGCCGGGCGGGCGCCCTCCTTCGATTTTTAGCCTCACATACACGGAAGAGGTGTTCAACGGGCCGTTGCGTGGCTTGGCAAGAGAACAGCAGGAACAAGCGAAGGCGCAACGTTTCCGGTTGGAAGAGACGCGGAACAACGTGATCGATCATGTGGCGACTTCTTATCTGGAACTCGTGAAAGTGCGGCACTCTCTCGACTTGCTTCGCAAGGAAAAGGACAGCGCGGAAAAAATTGTGGACGTGACGCAGGAGCGCCAGGGCGAAGGCTTTGAACTGCCCACCGAAGTGACCAAGGCGCAGCTGACCAAGGCGCAAGTTGTGCAGCGCATTCTGCAACTGGAAGGGCGGCAAGATGAATTGGAAGTATACCTGCGAGACCAGTTGGGGCTGGCGCCGGACCAGGCCTTCGAAGTGACACCGGAAGATTTGCCCGGTTCCGCGGAACAAGAAGGAGCTAACCTGATTGCGCTCGCTTCGCAGGGAAACACCAGCCTGGCGTTCGCGGAGTCCGACGTGAAGTCGAAGGAATTCCGGCTGGAAGGCGAGAGAAAAGGCTATTGGCCGACGCTGCAGCTGGTGGCGATCTACGACATCCTGGCAAAGTATAATTTCCGGAATATTCGCAGATTTATAACAATTTTACGATCAACAATCTGAACGCGGGCATCAACGTTAACGTGCCGATCTTCAGCTCCAAGACGCGCGCAAATGTGGCTTTGGCCCAAGCCAGCCTGGACGCGGCGAAAATCAATCTTGCCAGCAAGCGCACGCAGGTGAGCGCGGAAGTGCGGCAGCGCTCGAAGAAAGTGCAGGAAATGGAAGCGGCCAAGGAAGTGGCGCGGCTGGAATTGCAGTTGGCGCAGCAAAACCTGCAGGTGCTGCAATCGCAATTTGGCGAGGGCAAAGCGAATTTGCGCGAAGTGGAAAGAGCCAGGCTGGACGAAAACGAAAAGTGGATGGCGTTTCTGGACGCGAATTTCCAGCGCCAGCAAGCGCAGCTGGAACTTTTGCGCACAGCGGGCCAGCTGGAAAAGGCGCTGGAATAAAAACGCATGCTCGAGAAAGATAGTTTAGAGCTTCTTCGGCGCGCCGCGGAAAAGCTGGATGCCGGGTTTGGTTCGCTGCCAACTGCAAGTATGGCGACACCCGCGAATGCCCGAATCGCCGACGTGCTGGCCGCTACCGCGGAGCGGTTGCAGGACAACTATCCTTATTTTCATCCGCTCTATGCCGGGCAAATGCTGAAGCCGCCGCATCCTGTGGCGCATTTAGCCTACGCCTTGGCGCAGTGCATCAATCCGAATAATCATGCGCTCGATGGGGGGCGCGCTTCTTCGGCGATGGAAAAGGAAGCGGTGCAGGCTCTGGCGAAGATGTTCGGCTGGAACGAGCATCTTGGACACTTGACGAGCGGTGGCACGATGGCCAACCTGGAAGCGCTCTGGGTGGCCGGGCAGCTGATGCCGGGACAAACTATCCTGGCCAGCGAGCAGGCGCACTACACGCACAGCCGGATCAGCGGCGTGCTGAAACTTCCGTTCGAATCGATTCCGTGCGATGCCTACGCGCGAATGGATCTGGACGCGCTGAAAAAACGCTTAAGCAAAGGTGGCGTGGGAACTGTGGTGGTCAGCATGGGCACGACCGCAACCGGTTCCGTCGATCCGCTCGAGGAAATTCTTGCGCTGCGCCAGATTCACGGATTTCGCGTGCACTGCGATGCCGCGTACGGCGGATATTTTGGATTGGCCGGTAATCTTGCCTCGGAGGGGCGCGCGGCGTTCGATCGGCTGCGAGATGCGGACTCGATCGTGATCGATCCCCACAAGCACGGTTTGCAGCCGTATGGGTGCGGGTGCGTGCTGTTTCGCGATCCAAGCGTCGGACGACTCTACCGACACAACTCGCCGTACACCTATTTCAGCTCTAAGGAATTGCACCTTGGCGAGATCAGCCTGGAATGTTCGCGGCCCGGTGCGGCGGCTGTTGCGCTGTGGGCGACCCAGGCGCTATTGCCACTGAAACGAGGAGGAGAGTTTGCGAAAGGGCTGGAGCGTTGCCGGGAAGCGGCGTTGGATTTTCACCGGAGAATTTCGAACGACCATCGATTTGTCGCAGGCTTCGCTCCGGAACTGGACATAGTAATTTTTGCGCCGCGGGCCGAAAGCGTCAGCCAATCGTCTGTACTCAGCAGGAAGATCTTCGATGCCGCCGCGAGCAGGAATTTGCATCTTGCCGTTGCGGAATTGCCGGTGAAGTTTTTTGCGGCACGCGGCGGGGCGATGAATGAGGACCGAACAAGTCTGACATGCCTTCGCTCGGTTTTGATGAAGCCCGAGCACCGCGATTGGATGGATCGGATCTGGACCATCTTGTCGGATGCCACGGACTCCGTTCAAAAGGCCTAGCCTATTTGAGGCTGACGCAAATCTTCGCAAGTGCCACTTAATGCGTGATTTAGCCGTTGGATGCATCTTTGGCGCTTTTGGCAGAAAGGCGTGACCGGATGCAACCAACTCCGGTAAACTATTATCTAGACCTGATGGGTCTCGAAACCGGGCCGCAGGCCATTGTGTGGCCGCCCGGAAAAGTGTTGGATGAAATACTGGATCACTCTGAGGGTGACGAATGCCTGATGTATTAAAGACATTGCTTCTGAATCCGCCGAGCTTTGAGAATTTCGACGGCGGAGCGAGTTCGCGGTGGCCTGCTACCCGCGAGATCGAATCTTACTGGTTTCCGGTTTGGCTGAGTTATCCCGCGGGACTGATTCCCGGCAGCCGGCTGCTCGATGCTTCTCCGCACAAGATCAATTGGCAGCAAACCGTTGAGATCGCCAAGGATTATGAGTTCCTGATTCTATTCACCTCCACGGTTGGCTTCGAAAGCGACGTCAAGCTGCTGCGCAAGATCAAGGAATCCAATCCGTCGATGAAGGTGGCCTTCGTCGGGCCGCACGGCCATATCCGGCCAGATGAGACTTTGAACGCGAGCGAGGACATTGACTTCATCGTGCGCGGTGAATTTGACCACGCTGTGGCCGAATTTGCCCACGGAAAGCCGCTGAGCGAGATTCTGGGCGCTAGCTATAAGAAAGATGGAAAGATCGTCCACAACGCCCCGCGGCCGCAGCTACATACCGAAGAACTGGATGCTCTGCCGTTTGCCACGGACATTTACAAGCGCGATTTGCAGATCGAACGCTACAACGTTCCGTTCCTGCTGAATCCCTTCGTTTCCTTCTATAGCACGAGAGGCTGCCCGGCGTTGTGTACCTTCTGTATGTGGCCTCAGACGCTCTCCGGACATGCCTGGCGCGTGCGTTCGGTGGACAACGTGGTTCAGGAAGTGAAGAACGCGCTGAGCTACTTCCCGCAGATGAAAGAAATCTTCTTCGATGACGATACCTTTAATATTCGCAAGGATCGCGCCATCGAGATGAGCCGGAAGTTCAAGCCGCTGAAATTCCAGTGGTCCTGCACGGCCCGTTGCCACAGCAAATATGAAGAATTGAAGGCCATGGCCGATGGCGGCGCGCGCCTGTTCATCGTGGGCTTCGAGTCTGGCGACGCGCAGATTCTGAAGAACATCAAGAAGGGCGCCACCATTGAGATGGCGCGCGAGTTCATGAAGAACTGCAAGAAAGTCGGCATCAAGGTGCACGGCGACTTCATCATTGGCTTGCCTGGGGAAACCAAAGACACCATCAACAAGACCATCGATTTTGCCAAGGAGCTGGATTGCGAAACGATCCAGGTTTCTCTTGCGCACGCCATGCCCGGCACGGAGCTTCACGAGCAGATGTCCAAGGAAGGTTTTTTGCGCGTTGAAGCGTTGGCGGACCAGAGCGGACACCAGTTGCCGCACATTGAGTTTCCGCACCTGTCCAAGGCGGACATGATGGCGGGAGTGACGCGCTTCTACGACGAATATTATTTCCGTCCCAAGGTCGTGTGGCGCATCGTCAAGGACGCGCTGTGGGACAGCCATGAGCGGAAGCGCTTGTACCACGAAGCCACGGATTTTCTGAAATTGCGCGCGGAACGCCTGAAGTGGGTGCAAAACGGCGGAGACACCCCGAAGACCATGGCGGCAGTATCAGGAACTTCTTCAGCCAGCGGGAACGACTAAGCCAGAAAAAATGAGTCACGAGCACAGGCTCAGAATCAAGACCCTCTTGATGGTCTTGTTGATGGTGGTGTGCGCCAATACCGGCGACCTCATGCTGAAGCGGGGCATGCTGCAAATTGGCGCGGTGCAAATTTCGGGGCCGGGAATCTGGCACGCCTTACTCTCTACCATTCATAACGGAACAATCTGGCTGGGCATTTTTTTTCTGATTGGTTTTACGCTCTGCTATATGACCGCCGTCAGTTGGGCGGACTACAGCTACGTGATGCCAGCGGGCGCGTTTG
The DNA here is from genome assembly GCA_963709705.1 of Candidatus Acidiferrales bacterium. Taxonomy (GTDB): domain Bacteria; phylum Acidobacteriota; class Terriglobia; order Acidiferrales; family UBA7541; genus Acidiferrum. Next base: position 11,003 of record CAVPXU010000004.1, on the reverse strand, counting down.
GCTACGCGGTGCAGACGGTGCTTGCCGTCACCATCCTCCACGAAGTTGTGAATACTCAGCGATGGATCGGGGTAGTTCTGATCGTGACTGGTGTTTTGCTGGTGGGCCAGACGCATCCGAGCACCACGGAACAGAGGGCGGCGGTGACGCCGTGATCAAAGTCGGTGTGATGCTGGTGTTTTTTATTTGCTGCAGCACCGGCGGCGAAATCGCCGTGACTTACGGAATGAAACAAGTGGGAGAGCCGGAAAGCTTCCGGCCGATGGCGCTGCTGCGTTTTATCGGCAAAGCCATGCGGAATGGCTGGGTTTGGTTTGCGGTGCCGCTTCTGGGGGCGTCCTTTTATTCGCTGTTGATCTTGTTCTCCTGGGCGCCGCTCAGCGTGGTGATTCCCGCGTCGGCGTTCAACTACGTGGTGGGAACATTCGGGGCAAAGTATCTGTTGAAAGAGAAAATTTCCGTGAAGCGATGGCTGGGAGTGGTGATGGTGTGTGCCGGAGTTACGCTAGTGTTGCTTACGGGCGGGAATTAAGCGATCGGCCGAGCGTTGCCTGCGTTTATTCGCGTTTGGTTTCGGGTGATGCCACAGTGTACGCTAACGAAAAATGATGCCGCATATCGCCATCTGGCGCCTGATCGTCCTGCTGCTTGCGATTGCACCGCTTGCCTATTATGTTATGGCGATCGCCGCGGCGACCCGCTTCTTCACTAAGGAAAGAAAAAAGACGCTTGCGGATTTCCGGCCTTCGGTGAGCATATTGAAGCCCGTGCGCGGAGTCGATTTTGCGACGTATGAGAATTTCCGCAGTTTCTGCCTTCAGGACTACGAAAACTACGAGATTCTGTTTTGCGTAAATGAAATGACCGACCCGGCAGTACCGGTCATTCAGCAACTTATTGCCGAGTTTCCCCAACGGCGCATTCGCGTGCTCTCGGGAGCCCCGCAGCTTGGCACAAACCGCAAAGTGAACAATCTGGCCTTGCTGGCGAAAGAGGCGCAACACGATTTTCTGGTTCAGAGCGACGGCGACGTGCGCGTCGGGCCCAATTACTTGCGCGAAGTGCTGGCGCCATTTGCCGACCCGTCTGTCGGCGTTGTCAGTTGTTTTTATCGGGCGATCGCGCAGCCGAATTTGCCGGCGGAACTTGAGGCTGTGGGTACGGCGAGCGATTTTTTTGCGGGCGCCTTGGTGGCCGACTGGATGGAAGGCGTGACGTTCGCTTTGGGCGCTTCCGTGGCAACGAGCAAGAGTTGGCTGGGGAAAATCGGTGGGTACGAGGGGTTCGCGGATTATCTAGCCGACGACTACGAAATCGGCAATCGCGTCCACAAAGCGGGCGGGAAGGTGTTGTTGTCGCGCGAAGCGGTATGGACGATGTACCCGGCGGAGCGCTTTCAGGATTTCTGGCAGCATCAGTTGCGCTGGGCGCGGACGGTACGGTTGGTGCGTCCCGCTTCGTTTTTCGGTTTGATCGTCACCCATGGTCTGCCGTGGGTTGTTGCGGCGGCGTTGGTGGCGCCGAATGGATGGATTGCGGGCACCTATCTAGGCGCGTATCTTGTGTTGCGGCTGACGCTTGCGTGGATGGTGGGCGTTTGGGGGATTGGTGACGACGTTGTGCGGCGTAAGTTGTGGCTAGTGCCGCTGCGCGATGCCATTCATTTTATGGTGTGGCTCGCTAGCTTTGGGTCGAACCGTGTGCAATGGGGCGGCGATGAGTATGCTATCAATCGCGGCAAAATGAAGAAAATCCCGCGCTAGCCGTGGGGAAGAAGAATCAAAATCAGGGATGCGTGCCAGGGGGATTCGTACTTGCGGGAGTTATGGTGTGTTTCTGCCAATCGGCGTCAGTCAGATTCCACCCGCCGCCAAGCGCCAGGTAAAGCTGCACGACAACCAGGCGGCGATTCAGCTCCGTCTGCGCCAGCGCGTTTTGTTCAGGGTACAACTGGATCTGGGCGTCGAGCACTTCGAAATAGCTGGCCTTTCCCGCCGTATAGCGCTGTAGCGAGAAGCTGACCGAGCGCTGGTAGGCGTCAACGGAGCGGGCTTGCTGGTCTCGAATCAGATCGAACTTCTGCCTGGAAATAAGCGCGTTGGCAACATCCGTGAATGCGTTGAGCGCGGTCGCCTGATACTGCAGCTTCGTCTGCTCCCATGCGGCGATGGCCTGGCGCTTCTGCGCGGTCAGCGCACCGCCCGTGTAGATGGGACCAGCAAGATTCGCGGCGATGCTCCATACGTTGCCGGTGCCAGAGGTGATCTGCGATAGCGGCGTGCTTGCCTGTCCAAGGAGCGCGGTGAGGCCGATTTGCGGAAAGAAATTCGCGATCGCCACGCCAACCTGTGCGTTCGCGGCTCGCACCTGCTGTTCGGCCGCAAGCACGTCCGGCCGCCGTTCGAGCAATGCCGATGGAAGGCCTACCGGAATGTCCGGGGGAACGACCTCCTCGAGCAACTTTGCGGTATGAAGAATCGGTCCGGGGTTGCTGCCGAGCAGGACACTGATCTGATTTTCCTGCAGTACGATCTGCCGCTCATATTCGGGCACGGCGGCTGCCGCGGCTGCTTCCGCCGCTTCCGCTCGAGAAGTATCCAGCTTGGAAGCGACGCCGCCCTCGTATCTTTGCGTGAAAAGTTTTAGCGTCTGGCCAAAGGAATCCGCAGTTTCTTTGGCGATCTGAAGTTGCAGTTCCAACCCCAGTAACTGGAAATAATCTTGAGCGACTTCGCTGACGAGTGTGAGCATTACGCCGCGGCGGGCTTCTTCCGTGGAAAGATACTGGGCCCGCGCGGCTTCATTCATGCGGCGAATGCGGCCCCAGATGTCGGCTTCCCACGCCACGCTGCCGATGCCAATAAAAGCTCCTTTTACGGTTGACGAGCCCGGAGCCACGGTACCGGCGAATTCGTTTTTACCGTCGCTGGCCCCGACGGAATAATTCACGGCCGGCAGGTACTGCGAATGCGCCAGAGCTGCGAGCTGGCGCGCTTGCTCCACGCGCGACACGGCGATTGCGAGATCATAATTATTCGCCAGCGCCGTATCGATGAGAGCTTTCAGTTGGTCGTCCTTGAAAGCTACCCACCAGGGTAAATCCGCGTAAGAAGCTTGCTGCGCGGCGCCTTCCTCGCTACGAAAATCTGCTGGGGCATTCACCTTGGGGCGCACATAATTTGGACCCACCGCGCAGCCAGAAAGAATTAATCCGTAAGACAGAAGCACGGCCAGCAGGGAACTGCGCATTTCGAGCCGCTTGCCGGCTCGAGGTGCTCGCTGGGAATTGGATCTTCTCATGCGCATAGCAGGTGAATCATTTCTCCGTCTCGAATTTCTGGCGTCAATCCGCGTGCCCCGGGCTGGGCGGAGCCAGTCCCGGCGCTCCCGGTTCCACGGCGCCAATGCCTTCCGCCTTTGCACCGCCAAGGCGTTCAACCATGTAGAACAAGGCCGGAATAATGAAAATCGCGATGGCGCTGGCCGCTAGCATTCCACCGATCACTGCCGTGCCCATCACCTGGCGCGAAACCGCACCGGAACCCGACGCGCGCCACAGTGGCACGCAGCCAAGAATGAAAGCGAAGGACGTCATCAAAATGGGTCGCAGGCGCAGTTTCGCGCCTTCCAGAGCGGCGTCAGAAAGTGAGCGGCCCTTTTCGTATTCGGCCTTTGCAAATTCCACGATCAGAATCGCGTTTTTCGCTGCAAGGCCGATGAGCATCACCAATCCGATTTGCGCGTACACGTTATTTTCCAGGCCCAGTCCCGTGTACTGCTTGAAGACCAATAGGTCGATGATGCGGCGCCCGAACAGCGCGGCAAACGCGCCAAAAACCGCGATGGGCACGCTGAGAAGCACGCTGAATGGCAAAGTCCAGCTTTCGTAGAGCGCCGCCAGGATCAAGAACGCAAAGAGAACCGACAGCCCAAAAATCGCGAAGGGCGAAACGCCTTGTTGCGCTTTCTGTTCCTGATAAGACATGCCCATGTAATCAAAGCCCATGTCCGGTGGCATGGTCTGTGCCTGCACTTCTTCCATGGCTTTCATCACTTGCGCCGTGCTGTATCCCCGCGCCGCACTCGCATTGATTTGCGCGCAGCGGTGCAGGTTGTAGCGCATCGTGAATTCCGGACCATTCTTCTGCTCGATGGCCGTTACCGCGGAAAGTGGCACCATGCTTCCATTGGCGTTTCTGACGTAAAACTGCCCCAGATTTTGCGCTTTTGTGCGGTAGCTGCCCTCGGCCTGGGTATACACCTGCCACTGGCGGCCGAAGCGGTTGAAATAATTGATGAACGCTCCGCCCATGAATGCCTGCAGCGTGCCGTAAACGTCTTTCAGTTGCACGCCTTGGGCGAGCACCTTGTCCCGGTCCACATTGACGTAAACCTGTGGAACCGATGGGAGAAGCGTAGTGAAGATTCTGGAGATTTCCGGACGCTTTCTGGCTGCCTCCAAGAATCGCTCGGTGTTGTTCGCCAGATAATCCACGTCGTGGCCGCCGCGATCCTCCAGAACATAGGTGACGCCGCCGGAAGCGCCGACGCCGGGAATGGCGGGAGGGGGAAACGCAACCGTAGTCGCTTCCGGCAATTTGCCGAGAACGTCGTTCATATGAAGAATCATGTTGATGTACTGTTCGTCTTCGGCTTTGCGCTCGCTCCAGGGTTTAAATGTGACCCAGAAAAACGTGCTGTAAGTGTTCTGCACGCCGCTCAACATGTTGAAGCCGATCACAGAAGTTACGTGCTCGATGCCCGGCGTCTTCATCAGGATGTCTTCCACTTTTGCGGAGCTCGCCGCCGTGCGTTGCAACGAAGCCGCATCGGGCAGTTGCTGGGCAACGAAAACATAGCCCTGGTCTTCATCGGGAAGAAAGCTGGTGGGCAGCTTGCTTCCGATCACACCGGCCAAAACGCCGAAAGCTGCCAGCAGGATTACGGCGAACGCCATCTTATGAATGAACATACGGCAAACCTTCACATAGTCATTCGTGGCGGCGTTAAACATGCGGTTGAACCAGCCGAAGAACTTGCCAAGCGGCCCGCGTGCTTCTTTTTTGGGACGCAATAACAATGCCGAGAGCGCGGGACTGAGCGTCAGCGCGTTAAAGGCCGAAAGGATCACCGAAACCGCGATGGTTACGGCGAACTGTTGATACAGGCGCCCGGTGATGCCGGGAATAAAGGCGGTGGGGATGAACACGGCCGAGAATCACGGCGATGCCGATTACCGGGGCGGCCACATCGGCCATCGCTTGCAACGCAGCTGCTTTCGGTGTTAATCCCTTTTCGATGTAATGTTCGACTGCTTCGACCACCACGATCGCGTCGTCGACGACCAAGCCAATCGCGAGCACCAACCCGAATAACGACAGGGTGTTCACAGAGAAGCCCAGCAACGGGGAAACCATAAACGTGCCGACGAGCGACACTGGCACCGCCAATAGCGGGATCAGCGTGGCTCTCCACCCTTGCAAGAAGATGTACACCACCAAAATCACGAGGACGAGCGCTTCCACCAGCGTGTGCTCGATTTCCTTGATACCTTCGGTTACTGCCAGAGTGGTATCCAACGCGGTTACATAAGACAGACCCGGCGGGAAACTTTTTTTGGCTCTTTCCATGAATGCCGTAGCGCCCTTTGCTGCGGCAATGGCGTTCGATCCCGGAAGTTGATATATGGCAACCACGGCGGACGACTTGCCATCCAAACGGCCCAGGACGTTGTAGATCTGAGCGCCCAGTTCAATTCTGGCCACATCCTTAAGCCGGACGAGCGAGCCATTGGGCAGCGCGCGAACGACAATCTGTCCGAATTCCTGCTCTGATATCAGGCGCCCTTGTGCGCGCACGGCATAAGTGAACTCTTGTCCCGGCGGAACGGGTTCGCCACCAATTTGCCCGGCAGGATTCACATTGTTCTGTGCCTGCACTGCGTTCAAAATGTCCGGCACGGTGATCTGCATCTTCGCCAGTTGATCCGGCTTGATCCAGATGCGCATGGCGTACTGTCCGGCGCCAAATACCGAAACGCTGGCGATGCCCGGAACCTGCGTCAGGCGGTCGACCAAATTGATGTAGGCGTAGTTCGCGAGGAATTGCGAATCATAGGTGCCATCGGGCGAGTACAAATCGAAAATCATCATCGGCGCAGCTGTGGATTTTTGAACGGTCACGCCGAAATTGTTCACGGCCGTTGGCAATTGCGAAGCCGCCTGGCCTTGCCGCATTTGCGCCAGAATCTGGTCGGTATTGGGATCCGTCTGAATGTTGAAATCAACGGTCAGCTTCATCGTGCCGTTGTTGGCGTTCAGCGAATACATGTACTCCATGTTGTCCACGCCGCTCATCTGCTGTTCGATCGGCGTGGCCACGGATTGCTCGACGGTCAGGGCATCGGCGCCCACATAGGTGGCGTTTACCTGCACTTGCGGATCGGCAATGTTCGGAAATTGCGCGGTGGGCAGGCCCAATACGGCCACCGCACCGACAATCACCATGATGATGGAGATCACCATGGAAACAATGGGACGTTCAATGAAGAATTTGTACATGGTCCCCGGTTACTGAGAGGCGCTCCCGCTGGGATTTTCTGAAGCAGCCCCACCGGTATAAGGCTTGGGGTTCACGTGCATGCCGTCGTTGATTTTTTGCGTTCCTTCCGCCACGACGCGCTCACCGGGATTTAAGCCGTCAGTGATCACCCAAAGGGAACCGACTTTTTCCCCGGCCGCGACATTGCGGATGGTCACTTTATTGTCTTTATCCAGCACGGCAATCAAGTATTTTCCCTGGATTTCCGTCACGGCGCGCTGCGGCACCAGGAGCGCACCTTTCATCGTGTCGACGGTCGCGCGAATGTTTCCGAATCCCCCTGGCCTCAAAAGCCTTTGGGGATTTTGAAACTCAACCTGCACGAGGATAGCGCCAGTGCTGATGTCCACCTGGCGATCCAAGGCGTAGAATTTGCCCTTCAGCGGATACACGCTGCCGTCGGTGAGCTGCAGATACCAGTCCATTCTGCCGAGTGCTTGTACGTCGGTCTCGCCCTTTTTTTCGATTTGCCGCATGGACTTCAGATATTCCTGCTCGCTCGGCGTGAAATTTGCAAGGATCGGGTTCACGGTAGAAATCGTGGTCAGCGGGTTTATATTCTGGGGAGCGATAAAGTCGCCCACCTGGGCATTCGCGATTCCCGCAAGACCGTCGATGGGCGATGTGATGGTGCTGAATCCCAGGTTCAACTTTGTCGTTTCCAGAGACGCTTGCGCCGACGCGATTGCAGCTTTAGCCGTTTCCACTTGCGCCTGAGCCGCCAGGTTGGCCTGCGTGGCGTTGTCCAGTTCCTGTTGGCTGATGGCGCCGTTTTTCGCGAGGGGAGTATAGCGGTCAACGTCCTGCTGCGTCTTCACCTGGTTCGCCTGAGCGCGCGCTAAATCGCCCTTGGCTTGTGCGAGCACGCCGGCCGCCTGATCGACGGCCGCTTTGAACGTGCGAGAATCGAGCTGAAAGAGAGGCGTCCCCTGTTTCACATAGGCGCCGTTGGTGTACAGCTGCTTCAACAAATAGCCGGCAACCTGGGCGCGAATCTGGGCATTCACTTTGCCTGTTAATGTGGCGACCCACTCACGGCTGATGGGCACGTCCTTCTGCTGGACCTCGACGACCTCCACGATCGGTGGCGCGGCTTGGACGGGATTTTCTTTTCCGCAGCCGGTGGCGAACACAACTGTGCCAGCCAGAAGAAACATCGCCAAGGGCCAATGTTTCCGAATTGGGCAGGTGAAAAAAAACGACTCAGCGCAAGGCTTAACTTCACTCATAAAGGACCCGATGATTTTTGATTGGCGGTTTATAAGCCAGCGACACCGTATCACGATTCACTACCAGGAAAAAGTAAGAATTTTTTTGCCACGCCGTCAAACAAGAATGCTGGGGTAATCGCGCTTCTTGTGTCCGGTGCGATTTCGATGTCATCATGCGGGCTGAGCCTCGACTGGCCTCGCACGGTTTCGACCTCCGTCTTTCTCCGCGAGAAAGGCAATTTTTACCAGGAGCGATAATGGCAAAGCCCAAGCTGAAAAACGTCCACAAATTCATCCAGCCGTACGTCGTCACCTCCGGAAAAGAATTTCGCCTCAGGGATTATCGCGCGGATGACACGCACCATCTCAATTCCGAAGACAAGCCGGAGGCCAAGAAATGGCTGGAGCAGGGCGTATCCCTGCTTGCCGATCTTCAGCAGGTGCTCTACGCGCAGGGCCAATGGGGATTATTGCTGGTGTTTCAAGCGATGGACGCGGCCGGAAAAGACAGCACGATCAAACACGTGATGTCCGGCGTGAATCCGCAGGGCGTGGATGTCCATTCCTTCAAGTCTCCATCGACCGAGGAACTGGCGCATGATTTTCTGTGGCGGACCAATCGTTGCATGCCGCCACGCGGGAAAATCGGCATTTTCAATCGCTCTTACTATGAAGAAGTGTTGGTGGTCCGTGTTCATCCGGAGTATCTGGAAAAGGAACGCTTGCCGGGCTCCGTGCAGGGGGATCACTTCTGGAGAGGCCGATTTGAGGACATCTGCGCTTTCGAACGCTATCTGACGCGAAACGGGATCGCGGTCTGCAAATTCTTTCTTCATCTTTCGAAGAAAGAACAAAAGCGGCGCTTTCTGGAGCGCCTGAACAACAAAGATAAATACTGGAAGTTTTCGGCGGCGGATTTGCACGAACGCGAATACTGGAACGACTACCAGGATGCGTATGAAAAGATGATTCGCAACACGGCCACGGAACATGCGCCATGGATGATCGTGCCGGCGGACAACAAATGGTTCAGCCGGCTCCTGGTAGTGGCTACAGTCGTGGACACGCTGGACCGAATGGACCTGGAGTATCCGAAATTGACGCCACGGGAACTTAAGGAATTAGAGGTCGCCCGGAAACACCTGGAAAGGGAATAGTGAATACGGTTCACAGCGCGCTTGCGTAGATCGTTTAACTTTTCGGCGCGGTTACTGAATCCCTGACGAACCTGGATCGGGAATCACCTTCAGCCGGTTCAATCCCAGATCGTGAAAGATGGTGGGCCAGTAATTCTTGAACATGTTTCCGGCGAATCGCCACGCCAGGTCTGTTCCGATGCGCTCGACATTCTTCGCGGCCGTTTGTTCGGAGGCCGGCAAATACGCGTTGGCCAATCCCTCTGCCGCGGTAGTGCCCAAAATGCCGGAACTGTTGAACGTGTTTCTTCCCGAATCGGTGCGGGTCACAAAAACCCGTTGCGCTGAATACTTCACGCTGCCCCAAAAGCTGGGGCGGATTTGCGGATAAAACCGCGGGTCCTGGTGCAGCATGGATGCGAACAAGAAATTGCCGAAGAAGGCGTTTGAGGAAGCCCGTGCCAGCGATTCACCGAATCGCTGGCCGTAAGCGTCCCACCCCTGCCCGTAAGCCTCAGGACTATTTCTGGCTTGGTTGGAGGCCGCGCTGATCCTCGAGGCCAAGATGTACGGAGGGGAAATACTCTGGTTCACGAACAGGCGGAATTTTTCGCCCGGGGTCATCGGGCCCTCGCTGGTGGCGATATCCGGGAAGACGATCGAGCGGTTGGTCATGTAGCCAACGAAGCGGGTGGTTGTGTCCATGGCAGGATTCGAGCCTCCAGCCGCCTTAGGCTGTGGCGAATCCCGAGCCGACGTGGTTCCTGTGCCTGCGCCCGCCGGCGCTTGCGCCAAAGCCGCACAGGGGATCAGAAGACATGCGCCGAGTATCAGGGACGGGCCGATTCGATTGCCGGAAAAATACATACAATTGCCCAACTTAATCAAATTTTCTCCTAACCTCAGAGATTTCCATGCCTGAAAACGATACGTTCAGCGCCCCATTTTTTTAAGCTAGGGTCAGGTCCAAGCTGCGAATCAGCCATCCGAATTGCCATCCGGCGGCACTCGGAACTCCTGGGTTCGGGGAAAATACCATGGCCGCCGTGATCCTGCAACCGCCAAATTTCATGGCATTTAGCGGCTTTTTGCGTTGAAAGTCCGGTTCGTCCGTTCGATGGGACTACGGATGCCAATGCGGCCGTGTTCCCCTGATTCCAGTGCGCCTTCGCATAGACAAACGCGCTAATTAGTTTCGCGCAAAGTTAACCAGTTTGGATATACAATCGCATCCCTAAGAACAATCAGGAACGGGATTCAGAGTCTCGTTCTAAAAGAGGTGCCATGAAGATTACTCTTGGTATCTGTATTGTCGCATTGCTTGGCGGAGCTGTGCTCGCGGCAGGGGAAAAGCCGGACTTCAGTGGAACTTGGAAATTAGACACGTTAATGAGCCGGTTCGACCAAGGAGTTCCCGCTCCGAAGGGCAGGATGCTGATCATCGAGCATCACGAGCCCAAACTTCACATAGAGATTAAGACTGAAGCTAAGGAAGGTAATCAAGACCGGGTGTTCGATTTGACCACCGACGGGAGCGAGGCGAAGCAAGTCGGAGGAAGCTCTACCGCCAGCGCAGCTTGGGGAGATGTGGATGGCACGCGATTGGTACTGACCATCAAACAGCCGTCTGCGAGCGGCACAGTGGTAACGAGCCGTGTGATGAAGCTTGGCTCTCAGGGAAAAATGCTCACCACCGTGCTGACAGTTCAGAATCCAAACGGTACGGAAAAAGCTGACGAGTTTTACGTACTGCGTTAGAGGCGACTTAGCTTGTAGAGTTGGAATTGGGTGTTCCCCCGTTGTCTATCTTGAGCCACTTGCCTACAAGAGAGATCAGTGGGTGAGTACTTCGCAGAGTGCGCACACGTAGATTGAAGTGCGCTTACGCATCTACAGATGGATTGCAGAGGGGTGGCGCAAGTTGACGGGGGGAGGAGTCCCGTTTACTCTATAAAGGTTGAACTGCGGGTGCGAATCCTGTCCTTGCTTCTGCTACTTCCTGCAGTCTCCCATCGGCTGGGAGGTCGTCTAATTGGTAGGACTCCAGACTCTGGAT
>CAVPXU010000003.1:0-455198 GCA_963709705.1 Candidatus Acidiferrales bacterium | reverse complement strand
GCGGCCGCGGCCTAAATGGAACAAGGAACGCAGAGAAACCTTCATTGAGGACCCCTCCCCCTAAACGAACTGCAATCTGCCATAGCTCAAGAGCCAGAAAGACAACGTGGTGTGATGGTACTACCACCAGATAATTAGGGGTGTCAAGAAATATTTCCGATAAGCCAAATCGAATTTATGGTATAGATGTCATACCAGACGGTGATCGACACCCGGTTTAAGATGTTTTTGGCGTTTCTACTCCGCGTGCGAATCTCCGAAAGCGACGGCGAATGGTGGCGCAAGCGTGACTTGGGCACGGGCCGCATCAAGTCGACTGCAGGTTCACTGCGGAAAATGAAGGGGAACATCATTGGCGATTGCAACTATTAACCCGGCAACGGGGGAGCTCGTAAAGAGTTTTGAGCCGTTAACCGATTCGCAAATTGAAGAAAAAATCCGGGCGGCTGAGCAGCGATTTCCGGATTTCCGCGCGCTCACCTTCACCGAGCGCGGCCAGAATGATGATGAAAGCCGCCGACCTCTTGGAAGCGGAAAAGAACGAATTGGCCAAATTGATGACCCTGGAAATGGGGAAAACCTACCGTTCGGCGGTGGATGAAGCCGTGAAGTGTGCTTGGGCTTGCAGATATTACGCCGAGAACGCGGAGAAATTTCTGGCCGACAGAGGTGATTGAGACCTCGGCGAAGAAAACCTACATCCGTTACCAGCCGATGGGCATCATCCTTGTGATCATGCCGTGGAACTATCCCTTCTGGCAGGTCTTTCGATTTATCGCGCCGGGCCTGATGGCGGGAAACGTAGGATTATTGAAACACGCGTCCAATGTGCCGCAGTGCGCGCTTAAAGTGGAAGATTTGCTTCTGCGCGCGGGGTTCCCTCAAGGCGCGTTTCAGTCGCTACTGATCGGTTCGAATAAGGTGGACGCCATCCTTGCCGACCCACGAATCGCCGCTGCCACATTGACGGGAAGCGAAGAGGCTGGAGTGAAAGTTGGCGCGGGAGCCGCTCGCCGGATCCGAAAGTGGTGCTGGAGCTCGGTCAGCGACCCCTTCATTGTAATTCCAATCGGAGACGTCAACAACGCCGTCGACACCGGCATCAAAGCCAGGGCCTTGAACAACGGCCAGTCTTCATCGCTGCGAAGCGATTTATCATCGCAGTGAAATTGCGGACAAGTTTGAACAGCTGAGTCGAGAAATGCAGCATTGAACTGGGCGATCCGTTCGACGAAAAACGGATGTCGGACCGCTGGGCACCGCGGACGCCGTGGAGTCCTTGCAGGCGGACATCGAGAAGAGCGTGAACGCCGGAGCCAAAGTTTTGACTGGAGGGCAACCGGCGAAACTTGCCGGCAATTTCTCCTTTCCACGTGCGCACGAATATGCCCCAAATTCGCCCGCCTATCGCGAGGAACTTTCGGTCCCGTGGCTTCGCTGTTTTACGTTAAGATCTGGACGAGGCGATTCGCGTGGCGAATGACAGCCGCTTCGGCTTCGGCGCAAGCGCCTGGACAAATGATCCGGACGAGCAAGAGCGTTTCATCAACGAACTCGAAGCAGGAATAGTATTGAGTAATCGATGGTGGCATCGGATCCGCGGGTACCCTTTGTCGGTAAGACGATACAGATATGGACGAGAATGAAGCGTTTTTGAGATTCACAAGTTCTCGGATGTCAAGGCGGTGCGGGTGAAGTCAGAAAATCGTTAGATGGGAAGCGGTATGTTGTATGGTGGTCCAACCAGTGGCCCAGTGAGATCGTTTTGCGCCCCTTCTCGAGCCTCTCGTCGGGCCGGTTTTCCCCTTTTTGCTAAGGAAGTCGGGAGTGAGAATGTATAGGGTTGTCCGAAGTTCCCGGCTGTACGAACAAATCGTCGAACGGATTGAAGATTCCATCGAGCGAGGCGACCTCAAAGAGGAAGATCGCTACCCGCGGAACGCGAACTCGCCCTTCAGTTTGGCATCAGCCGCACCGCCGTCCGCGAAGCAGTGGAAGCCTTGCGGGAGAAGGGATCGTCGAAGCATGTGCGGCCGCGGCGCCTTTTTTACCATGAACCCTCCAACTCCATTGGACTGACCTTTGACCGCATGATCAAGTCTGGCCCGCGGGAGGGCACCCTGCACCTGGTGGAGGTGCGGGAAATCCTCGAGCCGATCGCTGCGCTGGCTGAAAGCGCGTGACGGAAGAAAGCCTGAACGAACTGCGCGAAGCCATTGCGATTATGGATGGCGCAAAGGGCGATCCCGATTCCTTCATTGAAGCCGATCTCGATTTCCATCTCGCTTTGGCCGAAGCAGCCGCGAATCCCCTGATATTGTCGCTCATCGATTCCATCGTTGGCGTTTTGCGCGAACAGCGGCTCCGCATTTTCCAGGTCGATGGAGGACCCGAGCGTGGCCAGTATCACCACAAACGGATTTTGGAAGCGGTCGAGAATCACGATGCGTTAGGAGCACGCGAAGCGATGCGCGCGCACCTCCGGCAAGTCCGCGACGATTCACGTAGCTCCGGTGCCGAAAGCGAATAAGCAGAATCTTGAGATTGGAGAGTAGCCAACATGGCAAATCTGGGCTTCGTCGGACTGGGCGTGATGGGCGGCGAATTGGTCAAGCGCCTTATCAGTAAGGGCCACACCGTCACGGGCTACAACCGCACAAAGGCAAAAGCGGAATGGCTGATCAAAGCGGGGATGAAGTGGGCAGATTCTCCGCGAGCGGTTGCGGCCGCCGCGGACATTACATTTTCCATGGTCACTAACTCTGCAGCGTTGGAATCCATCGTCGAAGGACCCGATGGCATTCTCGCCGGATTGGCGCCGGGGGAAATTTACGTCGATATCAGCACGGTCAGCCCAGGAGTACAGCCGTGCGGTTGCGGAGAAAGTGCGCGCGAAAGGCGCGGACATGCTGGATTCGCCTGTTTCCGGAAGCGTGATTACGCTGCAGGAAGAAAGCTTTCCGTGATGGTGGGTGGCCGCAAAGAAACCTTTGAAAAAGTGAAACCGATCCTGTTGGACATCGGCCCCAAAGTGACTCATGTCGGCGGAAACGGCCAGGCACTGGTGCTAAAAATTGCCTCCAACCTGAGTCTCGCCGTGCAGATGCTGGCGTTTTCAGAAGGCGTGTTGCTCGCCGAAAAAAGCGGCATCTCCCGGGAAATTGCCGTCGATGTGCTGACCAATAGCGCGATTGGATCTCCGATGGTGAAGTACCGCAGACCGTTCGTGATTAAGTTGCCGGACGAAGCGTGGTTCAACGTCAACATGATGCAGAAAGATATGCTGTTGGCACTGGAACTCGGACGAAAACTCGATGTACCGATGCCATCGACGGCTGTCGCCAATGAGTTCCTCACCGCCGCGCGCGGTGTCGGCCTCGAAAAAGAAGATTTTGCCGTAGTGTTTGACGTGCTGGCGAAACTTTGCGGAGTGAAACGATGAGCAAGACCGCGGATGGCTACAACCTCCCTCGGGAGTGACTGCCGAAAAGTGGCTGCAGATGTACCGCCGCATGCAGATGATTCGACTGTTCGAAGAACAGGTCAACGAACTTTACCCGCGTGCGCTGATGCCCGGGTTGGCTCATCTTTATGTGGGAGAAGAAGCCGTCGCGGTGGGCATCTGCGAAGCTCTGCGCAACGACGATTACATCACCAGCACGCATCGTGGCCATGGTCACTGCGTAGCCAAGGGCGCTGCGCCCGACCGCATGTTCGCGGAATTGCTGGGTAAGGAATCCGGATACTGCCGCGGCAAAGGCGGGTCCATGCACATCGCCGATCCGGCGACGGGAAATCTTGGAGCCAACGCTATCGTTGCCGGCAGCGCGGGAATTGCAACGGGTGCGGCGTTCTCCGCAAAACATGCCTGCAAGGGGCAAGTGGCCGTATGCTTTTTTGGTGAAGGCGCGTTGGGGCAAGGCGTCGTCTATGAAGTCATGAACCTCGCCGCCCTCTGGAAATTGCCGGTGATTTACGCTTGCGAGAACAACTATTACACGGAATACACGCATTTCTCGGAGACGACCGCTGGGGACGTGCTTGCCCGCGGCGAAGCGTTCGGGGTTCCTTCGGAAAGTGTAGACGGCCAGGACGTTCGCGCTGTGTACGCAACTGCGTCCCGATTGGTGGATCGCGCGCGAAAGGGCGAAGGTCCGGCGTTTCTGCTCTGCAACACGTATCGCTACACGGGCCATCACGTTGGCGATATCAATCGCGAATATTACCGCTCCAAGCAGGAAGAGCAGGAGTGGAAAACCAAGCGCGATCCCATCCTACTTTTTTCCGCATGGCTGACCGGCGAAGGAATCAGCGACGCGAAAACTTTGGCGGCAATTGAATCCGAGGTTCGCGCGGAAATGCAAGCCGCGGTTGATTTCGCGATCGCTGCTTCTTATCCGAAGCCGGAGGAAGCGGAGCAAGACGTTTATGCCTGAGACCCAAGTGCGGGAGCTTACGTTTGCGCAAGCCGTCAAGGAGGCGCTTGCCGAGGAAATGCGGCGAGACACGCGAGTTTGCATCCTGGGCGAAGACGTCGCCGAGGCTGGCACGCCATTTAAGGTACTTTCCGGCCTGGTGGAAGAATTCGGAAAAGACCGCGTGATCGACACACCGATCTCGGAAGCGGGTTTCACCGGCGTCGGCGTCGGCGCCGCGATGACTGGCATGCGCCCCGTGATCGACATCATGTTTGGCGATTTCCTGACGCTCACCATGGACCAAATGGTGAATCAGGCCGCAAAAGTTCACTACATGTCCGGCGGGAAATGGAAAGTACCGATGGTGTTGCGGACTACTTTGGGCGCTACCCGCAGATCGGCCGCGCAGCATTCACAATCGTTGCACGCATGGCTCAGCCATGTGCCAGGGTTGAAAGTAGTTCTGCCGTCCACACCATATGACGCAAAAGGCTTGCTGAAGAGTGCGATTCGAGACGACAATCCAGTCGTCTTCTTTGAAGACAAAATGATGTATCGCCAAAAAGGGCCCGTACCCGCGGAAGACTACACAATCCCACTGGGTGTCGCGGACATCAAGCGCGTGGGCAAAGATATTACTTTGGTCGCGACCAGCAGCATGGTACAGGTGGCGCTGGGAGCTGCCGCGCTGCTGGAAAAAGATGGCATCAGCGCCGAAGTCATCGATCCGCGCACCACTTGGCCGCTGGACGAAAAAAAACTAGTGGAATCGGTGAAGAAAACATCCAAGGCCATCGTGATCGACGAAGGGTACGGCCGGTACGGAGTGACCGGAGAACTTGCCTCCGTCATTTCGGAAGGCGCGTTCTTCAGCCTGGAAGCTCCGGTGAAAAGAATGGGAGCAATGCACGTGCCCATTCCTTTTTCACCGCCGCTGGAAGACGTAACCGTGCCGACCGAGCGAACAGTCTACGAAGCAGCGCGTGCCTTGTGCGGTAAGGGCTGACGCGCTCGCGTCAAGGGAGGACCATCGTGGCACTAAAAACATATGGACCGATGGCGGTGGATTGGGAAAACCGCATCGATTTTGACCGCCTGCGGAAAGAACGTCTCGCCCGCGCCAAAGCGTTGCTGGCCAAATCCGAAATGGGCGCGCTCCTTTGCTTCGACATGAATAATGTCCGCTACATCACGTCGACCCACATTGGGAGCTGGGCGCAGGACAAGATCAGCCGCTTTACCCTTTTGCCGCAGAACGACGAACCGATTTTGTGGGACTTCGGCTCGGCCGCCCGCCACCACCAGCTCAACTGCCGTGGCTCGGCGAAAGATCGCGCTCAGGTATTCCGCTTCTGCGCGGTGCTATGTCTCCGGAGATGGGTCGCGCGGAAAATGTAGCGCGCAAGATCAAGGTCGAACTCGAGCAGCGCGGTTTGCACAAGGAGCCGCTTGGCGTCGACGTGATCGAGCCTCCGATCCTTTTCGCTTTGCAGAAGGAAGGCATCACGGTTGTAGACGGCCAGCAATTGATGTCCGATGCCCGAGTGATAAAGACGCAGGATGAAATTTCTCTTTTAAATCACTCCGCGATGATGGTCGATGCCGCCTACGACGAACTCTATCGCACGATGAAACCGGGCATGAGCGAAAGCCAGGCTGTCGGGCTTGCCAGCAAAGTTTTGTACGACCTTGGATCCGAGTACGTGGAAGCCGTAAATGCGATTTCGGGCGAACGCTGCAGCCCGCACCCACACGTTTTTTCAGACCGCGTGCTCCGCCCGGGCGATCCCGTGTACTACGACATTTTGCATTCCTATATGGGCTACCGCACCTGCTATTACCGCTGCTTTACGATCGGCTACGCCTCGCACGCTATGATCGACGCCTACAAACGCTGCAGGGAATATCTCGACGCCGCCATTTCGCTGGTGAAGCCTGGAAGGACGACTGCGGAAATCGCTTCCGTCTGGCCGAAAGCGGAAGAGTTCGGATTTCCCGATGAAGAAGCCGCCTTCGCACTTCAGTTTGGCCATGGCATCGGCCTGGCGATCTGGGAAAAGCCCGTGATCAGTCGCATGGTTTCGCTTGAACACTCTCACGAAATCAAACCGGGCATGGTTTTTGCTCTCGAAACTTTCTGGCCCTCCACGGATGGATGGAGCGCCGCGCGAATCGAGGAAGAGATCGTCGTCACCGAAACCGGCCACGAAGTGATTACGCGTTTTCCCGCGGATCAACTCATGGTCGCCGGAGCTCACTACTTCACCGTCAGCGGGCCGCTGCCTACGGCGCGCGAGAACGAACAGGCCCCCAGCAAACGCGTGGTGGAGATGGTGGAAGCCAGCGCGAAAAAAGAAGGCGTGGGAGTCACCGACTGACCTATCCGATTTTTCTCTTACCAAGGAAATCCTTATGGCGATAAGCGTGGTGATGCCTGCGCTGGAAATGGCGCAGGAGACCGGCAAACTGTTGGCTTGGCGGAAAAACGAAGGCGACCAGGTCACAAAAGGTGAGCCGCTGCTGGAAATCGAAACCGATAAAGCCGTGGTCGAAGTCGAAGCCCCCGGAGACGGAGTGCTGGCTGCCGTAACCGCCAAGGTTGGTGATGAAATCCCGGTGGGAAGAACAATAGCGTGGCTGTTGAAACCGGGAGAGATGGCTCCCACCATGGAAGTGGCGCAGAAATCGCCATCCGCTCGCGCGACCAGCGCGCCGGACCGCGCGGCTACTGCTGTCTCATCCGGCGAAAGTGTCAGCACTGTGGCCGCACCACAAATCTCGCCCAAAGCTCGCCGCTTGGCAAAGGAGCTTGGCGTCGACTTCAGCAAAATCAAAGGCACTGGAGCCGGTGGCGTCATCTCTGCGGAAGATGTGGAAGCCTTCGCGGAAGCTAACACCGTCGCTGCGGCAGATGCGACCACTCGGCCGGAATCGTTGAGCGCGGTCGCCCGGTTGATGGCTGAGCGTACGACGCAAAGCTGGACCACAGTGCCTCACTTTTTCGTTTCGCGTGATGTGGACGCTGCTTCTCTTTCCGAATTTCAAAAAATCCAAGCGGCTCAGATGGAAAAGAAGGGTGCCAGCAAACTATCCATCACGGATGTGCTCGTCGGTTTGGTGGCGCGCGTTCTTCAGAAACATCCGAAGATCAACTCCTCCTGGGCCGACGGCACGATCAAGGCAAACAAGGATGTAAACGTCAGCGTAGCGATGGCCGTGAAAGACGGAGTTGTCAGCGCCGTAATTCACAGCGCGCAAAGCAAAACCCTCGCGGAAATTTGCGTCAAGCGTCAAGAACTCACCGAACTCGCCCGCGCGAATAAATTGCGCCCAGCCGATATCAGCGGGGGTACATTTACGATCAGCAACCTGGGGATGTTCAAGGTAGACGCGTTCGCGGCCATCATTCCTCAACCACAAGCCGCGATTCTGGCTGTTGGCGGAATCAGCGATCGAGTTGTTGCCGTGGATGGAAAACCAGAGGTGCGTCCGGTGATGACCATCACTTTGTCCAGCGATCATCGCGTGATTGATGGTGCACGCGCCGCTGAATTCCTGCGCGATCTCGTCGACGCCATCCTCGAACCACAAAAGTGGCTAAACCCCTGATGACCAACGTCCCTGCCGCGCGTAAAAAGCCGCTATACGCAAACCTTTGGATTCAAGTCCTTGTCGCCATTGCTGTAGCTGTCGTGTTCGGTTATCTCAATCCGGCCAAAGCCATCGCCATGAAGCCGCTCGGCGATGGCTTTATCCGCCTGATCACCATGGTCATTTCACTGATCATCTTTTGCACCGTGGTCTCCGGTATCGCCAGCATGCAAGACATGAAAAAGGTGGGCCGCGTCGGTGGCAAGGCCTTGCTGTATTTCGAAGTTGTCTCCACGCTCGCGCTGATCATCGGAATGTTGGTCGGCAACCTTGTGCATCCCGGCGCGGGCTTCAACGTCAACGCCGCGAATTTGGATGCCAAGGCGGTTGCGGACTACGCGGGCCAGGCAAAATCCCAGAACATCGCCGAATTTATTCTTCACGTTATCCCCACGACCGTTGTCGATGCATTCGCGAAAGGCGACATCCTGCAGGTTGTCTTCGTCGCGGTTTTATTCGGACTCGCGCTTTCCGCACTGGGCGACCGCTGCAAGCCGCTAGTCCACCTGATCGATTCCCTCACGCAAGCCGTGTTCGGTGTCGTCAACATGCTCATGCGCTTCGCTCCCATCGGTGCCTTTGGCGCCATGGCATTCACCGTCGGAAAATATGGCATTGCCTCGCTCGGACCGCTCGCTAAGCTCGTGGGCACTTTTTATCTGACATCGACTTTTTTTGTGTTGGTCGTTCTCGGCTTGGTTTCCTGGATCGCTGGTTTCAACATCATTAAATTTCTGATCTATATTAAGGAAGAACTGCTCCTTGTGCTGGCCATCAGTTCTTCCGAACCTGCGATTCCCACTCTGATGGCCAAGCTTGAAAAACTCGGCTGCTCAAAAGCGCTCGTCGGCCTCGTTGTTCCCACTGGCTACACCTTAAACACCGACGGTTCCGCCATATATATGAGCATCGCCGCGCTCTTTGTCGCGCAGGCCACCAGCACTCCGCTTACGCTGGGCCAGCAGCTCACGATTTTTGCCGTGGCATTACTCACCTCCAAAGGAGCAAGCGGCGTACAAGGCGCCGCATTCATCGCCCTGGTCGCCACGCTCACGGTGATTCCCACGATTCCCGTCGCAGGCATGGCACTGATTCTCGGCATCGACCGCTTCATGAGCATGTTTCGCGCGCTCGTAAATATGATCGGCAACGGCGTCGCCACCATCGTGGTAGCCCGCTGGGAAAATGAATTGTCTTGCGAGAACCTGCAGCAACGTCTGGCAGAAAACTCCAAGCCCGCCGCCGCTTAAAGCATGCTGACAGGGGATCAGTGGATCTCGACACGCCAGAAATCCATTCCGGCAATCCGCAGGATGCGCGGATTGCCTTCTAAGACGCGGAGGAACTCCGCCGTGTCTGACATCCAGTCCTCCTCGCCCAGGCGAAACAGTGATCCGCCGATATCATGAAGCGTCTCGCCATCGAGCATGAGCTGCCCTTTAGTACCAAATCGAGCGCGTCACCGCCCTACGCGCGTTCGCCACAAGTAACCGGTTATAGGAGGTTTAGGCGGATTAGTAACGGGAAGTCCGCTAGTATTTACCGATGGAGAGAGGTGGTGATTGCTGCTCACTTGGTCAGAAAGTCCGCAATACGATTCTCAGTCGCGGCAAGCTAAGCGACACAAAAGGATACAAATTGCCTAATATGGGTCCAAAAGTTAAGATCACACTCAGGATTGGCGTCCGGCTATCCCTGTTTAACCCTTGGGACGGGTTTCAATATGTCGCTGATGAGAAGGGTGTACCTTGGTGCTGTTTTTCGACGCCTAAGAAATTCCTGAATAGGGCGAAATTGCTCAAAGTTCAATTTGAAATGTAATCTGGTTATGCTCCCGTCCACCCGCCCGGACACCATCACTTTGAGGTTTCCAATGGCGTTTCGTTTAACATCAAGAAAAACGTTGGGTCTTGCCCTAGCATTCTGTTTTGCGCTTGCTCCCGCGGTTTCTCGTGCCCAACAATCGCAAGCTCCTCATTGGAGTTACGAAGGCAAGGAGGATCCAAAGCATTGGGGTTCCATCGATCCTGCGTTCTCCGCTTGCAAGACGGGTCACAATCAGTCGCCCATCGATATCAGCCACGCACAAATCGCCGATCTTCCTGAGCTCAAATTCGCTTACGAACTCGTCCCACTCAGCATCGTCAACAACGGCCACACAATCATGATCAATTACGCGCCCGGCAGCACTCTTACCATCGGCAACAAGACCTATGCTCTAAAGCAATTTCATTTCCACCATCCCAGCGAGGAGCACATCCATGGGAAGGGTTTCGACATGGTGGCGCACCTTGTCCACTCCGCTCAGAAGGCCATCTTGCTGTCGTGGCCATTCTTTTCACGAAGGGCGCTGCCAATCCGCTTCTCGAGACTCTTTGGAAAATATTCCGCCAGAGCGGGACAAAACCGTTGAGATTTCCACCGTATCGGTGAATGTAAAAGAACTCCTGCCGTCGCAGCACGGTTACTACACCTATACCGGCTCGCTGACCACTCCGCCCTGCACAGAGGGAGTGACCTGGTATGTTCTGAAGTCCACATCTACCCTCTCCGACGAACAATTAGCCGCCATCATGAAGCTCTATCCACACGATAATCGCCCTATCCAGAAGCTGAACCATCGCAACGTGCTCGAATCCAAACAAGCACCTCTTGTGAAACGGAAGCGCGCTGACAGTAAGTTTGGATATATAGGTTGAAGGCGAAGAGTTTGTGTAGAAAACCTGCACTCAGTGGAACGCTGATTCAGCGCGCTTATCGTAGGTGGCCGAAACAGCTTCCACAACCTTGCATTCCGCAGCATGGTTTTGGTTGGATAGAAGTGCTCCCGCCAATAGCAAAATACAATTAGTGGCTGTCGTCGTTACCTCGCAAAGCTCTCGTTCGTCATGCCGCAGGCCGGTATCTGAGTCAAGCAACCAGTGGCCAAGTTGGATGATTCCTGAGCGATTGGATTTATATAGGGGAGTACCGCAGCGACTCTTCATGTCTTCAAAGAAGGCATTCGCGTTGTACGCGGTGTCGACCGCTTTGAGGATCTCCGGCAAATTCACCGGGAACTGGTCCTCTGTTTTAATGCGTTGTATCTGCACAGGAGTTGCGCAAGTATTTATCCAGAGTCCGATGTACATGCCATCAACGATGTCTCGTATTAAGGCGACTGCTGAACGCGCCGCTCCCGAGCTGAGCAAAAGCAATATGCTTCGGTGATATTGAATGATCGTCGCTAGCAGGCCAATGACCATGACGGTGACGGCGCGTGTCAACCACCTTGAGACAGGTGCTCACGGAATTTAGTGAGCTATTCATGGGTGCTGGGCCGGCTTATTGATCCAGACTTCGGCGGGGATTTGGGGTGGTTTCGGGGCGCTTCGCACGAAGCGCTCCGGGTGACGTTGGTAAGCAACATCGAGCACATCTTGCCGTTGCCGTAAGACGCTTTCCGCTTGGCCATAGTGAACCATCGCTGGCGTCAACAAGCCGATGCCAGAGTGACGATGCTCTTCGTTATACCACCGAAAAAAACTCTGACAGAAAGCGCGACTGTCCTGGATGCACCCAAAGCGGTCCGGGAACTCCGGCCGATACTTTAGGGTTCGGAATTGGCTCTCGGAAAAGGGATTGTCGTCCGAGACGTGCGGTCGACTGTGCGTCTTCGTGACACCCAGGTCGGCGAGTAAAAAAGCTACCGGTTTGGACCTCATCGAGGTGCCGCGGTCGGCATGCAGGGTGAGTTGACCGGGCTGGATGTCTTGTTTCTTGCAACTTTCCTCGATCAGCCGCTTGGCCAGCTCAGAGCTTTCGCGATAAGCGACCATCCAGCCGGTGACGTAACGACTGAATACATCCAGCAGGACATACAAGTAGAAGTAACTCCATTTCGCTGGGCCGAGTAGTTTGGTTATATCCCAGCTCCAAAGTTGATTCGGAGCCGTGGCCAACAGTTCCGGCTTCTGGTAGGGCGGATGCGTCAACTGATCGCGGCGCTCGCGAACCTCGCCTTGCTCGTCGAGCAAGCGATACATGGTGCGAATCGAGCAGTGATATTCGCCTTCATCGAGCAACGTCGCATAAACAGCGGCTGGAGAACGATCCTGGAAACGTTCTTCGTGTAGACGAGCCAGGACCGCTTCCCGTTCCGCCGGGTGGAGTGCTCGTGCCGGCGAAGGCCGCGGGGATGCTACGGCGGGAGCAGCAGCCTTACGGCGCTGTCCGTAGTAAGACGCCCGCGGCATCCACAGAACTTGGCAAGCCGCGCTGGTGCCCACGTCGATCGCCAGTTCGGTGACCGCAGACATCAGGATTTCTCGTCCGGGTCCACGTCGGGAAGCGGGTTCCCCAACAGCGCAGCGACTTTTTTTTGAACGTCGATGATGATCTCCGCTTTGCGGAGTTTTTCCGTCAATCGGCCGACCTGACGGCGTAGCTGCTGAACTTCTTCTCCGAACGGGTTGTGCTTTGATTTCGGTCCGCGCCGTCGTGCGGTCAACGCTTCGCGAATACCGCTGGATCGTTCTCGCCGCCAGGTGGTGAGCAACGAGTAGTACAAGCCTTCCCGGCGAAGAAGAGCACCGAGAGCACCGCGTGTCGCTGCAGCGGCATCGGCTTCCTCGAGAATGCGTTGCTTATATTCAGCTGTGTAGGTACGACGCTTGGCTTTGGCTACCACCTCAGGGTCCGGCCGCGAAGCTGCCCCCGAATCGGCGCCTGCTTTGGCTGCCGCGTCACTCCGCTGCGGCTCGCCAGGAGGCGAGCCTTCGCTTCGTTCCGCGGCAGCCAAACCCCCAGAGGAAAGAACAACACCAAGAGAATTCCCATTCATCTCTGCTTGCTTCTTTCTCGCCCTACTCTTCATTAATTAAGAGTACTAAACCTGTCTCAGAGATGTTGGCACGGAGGGTGCTGAAAGCAATCCTCGCCTTTATTACGTCTACGTGGGGCGTCCAGTCGGCTACTATGCGTCTGACTCTCGAAATTGGCAATTCGCATCTAGGGCCGAGAATAACCTCTAGGAGTTGCAGATTTTTGGAAAAGTTGTAGAAGTACATTCCTGATTCTTTCGTCGAATGATCCAGTTGGACGAAAAGACGCATTTCCCTCTCGTATATCCAATCCGCAAATTTTGTGCGAAGGAGTTGATTCACGAGTGTTTCGCCAAGCTTCGGAGTCCCAGTCCGCTTGTCGATGGGTATTTTCAGCGGTCTCTGGGCATAGATGACCGGATTGAGAAGCTTCTCCGGTATCTCAAACCCGAGAGCGATCCCCGAGTGCTTCTCGGCGTAATGACCCCAGAGAAGTGGATTTCTCCATGACTTTCTGAGGCAGATGAGCCCTTTGTCCGCGGCGCGTGTCAACCACCTTGAGACAGGTGCTCACGGAATTTAGTGAGCTATTCATGGGTGCTGGGCCGGCTTATTGATCCAGACTTCGGCGGGGATTTGGGGTGGTTTCGGGGCGCTTCGCACGAAGCGCTCCGGGTGACGTTGGTAAGCAACATCGAGCACATCTTGCCGTTGCCGTAAGACGCTTTCCGCTTGGCCATAGTGAACCATCGCTGGCGTCAACAAGCCGATGCCAGAGTGACGATGCTCTTCGTTATACCACCGAAAAAAACTCTGACAGAAAGCGCGACTGTCCTGGATGCACCCAAAGCGGTCCGGGAACTCCGGCCGATACTTTAGGGTTCGGAATTGGCTCTCGGAAAAGGGATTGTCGTCCGAGACGTGCGGTCGACTGTGCGTCTTCGTGACACCCAGGTCGGCGAGTAAAAAAGCTACCGGTTTGGACCTCATCGAGGTGCCGCGGTCGGCATGCAGGGTGAGTTGACCGGGCTGGATGTCTTGTTTCTTGCAACTTTCCTCGATCAGCCGCTTGGCCAGCTCAGAGCTTTCGCGATAAGCGACCATCCAGCCGGTGACGTAACGACTGAATACATCCAGCAGGACATACAAGTAGAAGTAACTCCATTTCGCTGGGCCGAGTAGTTTGGTTATATCCCAGCTCCAAAGTTGATTCGGAGCCGTGGCCAACAGTTCCGGCTTCTGGTAGGGCGGATGCG
Organism: Candidatus Acidiferrales bacterium; assembly: GCA_963709705.1. Lineage (GTDB taxonomy): Bacteria > Acidobacteriota > Terriglobia > Acidiferrales > UBA7541 > Acidiferrum. Next base: position 441,071 of record CAVPXU010000003.1, on the reverse strand, counting down.
TCAACTGATCGCGGCGCTCGCGAACCTCGCCTTGCTCGTCGAGCAAGCGATACATGGTGCGAATCGAGCAGTGATATTCGCCTTCATCGAGCAACGTCGCATAAACAGCGGCTGGAGAACGATCCTGGAAACGTTCTTCGTGTAGACGAGCCAGGACCGCTTCCCGTTCCGCCGGGTGGAGTGCTCGTGCCGGCGAAGGCCGCGGGGATGCTACGGCGGGAGCAGCAGCCTTACGGCGCTGTCCGTAGTAAGACGCCCGCGGCATCCACAGAACTTGGCAAGCCGCGCTGGTGCCCACGTCGATCGCCAGTTCGGTGACCGCAGACATCAGGATTTCTCGTCCGGGTCCACGTCGGGAAGCGGGTTCCCCAACAGCGCAGCGACTTTTTTTTGAACGTCGATGATGATCTCCGCTTTGCGGAGTTTTTCCGTCAATCGGCCGACCTGACGGCGTAGCTGCTGAACTTCTTCTCCGAACGGGTTGTGCTTTGATTTCGGTCCGCGCCGTCGTGCGGTCAACGCTTCGCGAATACCGCTGGATCGTTCTCGCCGCCAGGTGGTGAGCAACGAGTAGTACAAGCCTTCCCGGCGAAGAAGAGCACCGAGAGCACCGCGTGTCGCTGCAGCGGCATCGGCTTCCTCGAGAATGCGTTGCTTATATTCAGCTGTGTAGGTACGACGCTTGGCTTTGGCTACCACCTCAGGGTCCGGCCGCGAAGCTGCCCCCGAATCGGCGCCTGCTTTGGCTGCCGCGTCACTCCGCTGCGGCTCGCCAGGAGGCGAGCCTTCGCTTCGTTCCGCGGCAGCCAAACCCCCAGAGGAAAGAACAACACCAAGAGAATTCCCATTCATCTCTGCTTGCTTCTTTCTCGCCCTACTCTTCATTAATTAAGAGTACTAAACCTGTCTCAGAGATGTTGGCACGGAGGGCCGCGTTAATCTTGTCCTTAGTTGCTCGAAAGGCCTTGCGATGATCTTTATCAGCGAGGTCAACAGCTAAAAGTTCAAATGGATCGTTCAAGTCAGAGAAGCGGGCTATCTTGACTCTGCGGAGCGCAAGGTTGCTCAATGCAAACGCCGCTCCCGTGAGGTAGTAGACGCGCATACAGGTCTAACGATTATCGCGTTTCAACCGAGCTGCCGCAACGAATCGCTTGCGAGCGCAACCAAAGAAGCCGCGATCTTCCTAGTTCGCTGATACGGTATTCCAAAGTTCCTCGGCCTCGGGAGCGCCGTTCTAGCAAACCGAAACTCCATAGCCTTTTGAGGTATGTCCACGCAGACCGAGCCGGGGAGAAATCGAGTCTTTTCGCCGCTTCATTTGGCGCCAGCCATTCACTCTGGGTGGGCACCCTTAACACACTAAGACTAATTCCGCGCAAAACACTAATCCGGAGACGTGGCGCAGTTGGAGGCGCGGGAGAGGAGGAAGTTGCGCTCGCGGGAGTTTTGCGTTAGTGAGGCGGCGCGCTGGAATTCGACGCGGGCTTCGTCGTGGCGGCCTAGCTTGTAGAGTAGGTCGGCGCGGACGCTGGGGAGCAAGTGGTACTTTTTCAGTGCGGGCTCGTTGGCGATGGCGTCAATGATCGCGAGGCCGGCGGCGGGTCCTTCGGCCATGCCTACGGCGACGGCGCGATTGAGTTCGACGATCGGCGATGGAGCGACGTGCGCTAGCGCGGAGTAGAGTGCGGCGATGCGCGGCCAGTCGGTTGCGTCAGCGGTGAGCGCGCGGGCATGGCAGGCGGCGATCGCGGCTTGCAGCGTATACGTGCCGATGCTGCCGAGCGCGCCGCTCAATTCTTCTGCGCGCACCAGAGCGGCGAGACCGCGGTGAATCAAAAGTTGATCCCACAGCGCGCGATTTTGTTCGAGCAACAGAATTGGTTCACCGCTTGCGCTGACGCGAGCGCGTGATCGACTCGCTTGAATTTCCATGAGCGCGACGAGGCCGTGAACTTCGGGCTCGTTCGGCGCGAGTTCGGCAAGAATGCGGCCGAGCCGCAGCGCGTCTTCGCAGAGCGCGGGGCGATGCCAGTCGTCACCCGCGGTGGCCGAGTAGCCTTCGTTGAAAATCAGATAGATCACTTGCAACACGTTCGCGAGGCGTTCAGAAAGTTCAGCGCCGCGCGGGACTTCGTAGGGCACGTGTGCGTCGGCGAGTCTGCGTTTGGCGCGAACGATGCGCTGCGCGATCGCAGGCTCGGGAACGAGAAACGCGCGGGCGATTTCGCCGGTGGTGAGGCCGCCGATCAGGCGCAGCGTGAGCGCGAGTTGCGCCTCGGTGCTCAGCACGGGATGGCACGACGTGAAAATCAGGCGAAGAAGATCGTCGCCGATGTCATCGTCGAGCGCGGAGGCGTAGTCGGGCACGGAATTTTCCTGCTTCTCTTCGAGCTCGCGGCCGAGTTCGCCGTGTTTGCGGTCGAGAAGCGGGCGGCGGCGGAAGAGATCGATCGCCCGATGCTTTGCCGCGGCCATGAGCCACGCGCCGGGATTATTCGGGACGCCGTCCTTCGGCCACTGTTCGAGAGCGGCGACCAGCGCATCGTGCGCAAGATCCTCGGCGGCGGCGATGTCGCGCGTGATGCGCATCAGGCTGGCGATCAGACGAGGCGACTCGATGCGCCACACGGCGTCGATCGCGGTGTGCGTGTCGGCGTGCGCGCCTGGTTGCGGATTTGTTGAGTGAGTGCCAGAGGACATGTCTGGCACCCATCACAACATTTTTTACGCCGCGCGGCAATGTGTGGGCGCGGCTCTTTCTACATGTACGTCGAATGACGTGCGTTGAAATCGACATGTATCGCTTAGTATTCGCAGGTGAGTCTCAGCGAGTTACAAAGCTATTGCTGGCCCAGCTCAGCGCCGGCGTCGCCGAACTTCTTTTGGATCTCTTTTTGCGTCTCGGGATCGAAGTCTGTTACGTCAAACATCCGGCGGACCTCGACCATTTCGTTGTCCGAGCCGGGGATGCGCGAGGCCCATTCGAGCGCCTCTTCGCGAGACTTCACCTGGATGATCCAGTAGCCGCCGACCACTTCCTTAGCCTCGGTAAACGGGCCGTCGGTGACTGTCGATTTGCCAGCTTTGAAGGTGACGCGCGCGCTCATCGTCGCGGGTGGGGTCAGCCCGTCGAGCGCGAGCAGCACGCCGGCTTTCTGTAGTTGCTCGTTGTACTTGCCCATTACCTCCATGCTTTTGAAGTCGGGCACCCAGCCGGGCTTTGCATTTTTGTAGTCTTTCGGAAAGATGATCATCATGAAGCGCATTGTGTTCTCCTTGAGTGATGAGCCGACGCCGTATCAGGGTCGCTACTTCTATATAGGAGCTAGGACCGCGCTGGGCCTGGAAAGTTGCGAGGCACCCGGTGCGGTGCGGCTCCACTTACGCGTCGAACGGGCTGGACGGAAATCGACAAACAGCTTAATGTTTTTTCGTGTGGCCGAGGATGCTCGAAACAGGGTATTTGGCTCCAGGACGGTGAGTCGGCCATTGGAACTCGAGAACAGAAGGGCCTCCATGCGTTTCCCCCGATGCGCCGGCCCGCCGCGTGTGAATCCAAGAAGACTGCACTGTTGCCCCATTCCAGTCTTCCGCGCAGGGGCGCCCCACCGCCGCATCTCACAGCAGTTTGATCGTCACGTCCACGTTCCCGCGAATCGCTTTGGAATACGTGCAAATCTGCTCCGCGGCGTTCACCACCTCCTGAGCTACGCTGCGCTCCAGACCCGGCACGCTGATGTTCAGCCGAGCTTGCAGAAAGTAATCTTCACCGATCATGCACAAATCTACTTCGGCGTCGAGAGCTGTTTCCTCGGGAAGCCTGATCTTCAACTTGCGAGCCGCGATTTTCATCGACTCTTCGAAGCAGCCTGACCAGCCCACAGCAAACAGCTGTTCTGGATTCGTGCCGGTGCCTGCTGAGCCAGGGATCGAGAGTTTGACGTCCAGCCGCCCATCCGAACTGCGGCCTTCGCCATGTTCACGGCCGCCAACGGTGTGCGTTTTTGCGGTGTACACAACCTTTTTCTCTTCGGACATTCTTGGTGATGTGCCCATTCTTTCCTCCTCGAAGCAACCTTGCTGATTCACACGCGGTCTCCCTTTCGATTCACAGCACAGGCCAATGGATGCAAAATTTTGGTTTTGACTAACGTGGGTTTGCAACTTAACGAGCCGAGTCACTGCCGGTTTCCCCAAATCGTGCATCCCCGCTCTTACGAGATGGACAGGCGATTGAATACGAGGATTTTTGCGATGTCCACCAGGAATGCAAAGACAACTGCCGCCACGAACGTTCCTCCCATGACGAGTAATGGCAGAGGCGCCATGGCGATCCCGCGATTCGCGAGCGTCAAGGCAATCGACAGATCGGCTACCGACGAGAGTACCAGCTAGAAGCTTGGACGGGTCGACCACAGGCGCTGACGAGTTCGATTGGTATAAGTCGTGGCTTGATTGCCGAACACGATGACCATAGAAATCGGCGGCTCAACTCAAACTAAAGGCGGACTGCTACATACACCGTGCGTCCCTGATACATTTGCGGCCGGTAGTAAACGCCGCCTACTGTGTAGTAGCGCACGCCGGAAACCGTAACCATGCGATACCCGCCAGGCAGAACAGCGATGTAGCCATGTGGCAAAGTGCTTCCTCCCGCAACGACTGTGGTTTTGGTGACTGTGCCTCCGCCGGTGACGACCGTGGTTTTGCTGGCTGCGGCCACATTCCCATTGGGGCCCTTCACGACCGTCGTGCTCTTTGCGACCCCGTAAACCTGCGCCCGCGTCACGGACACACAGAGCAGCAACACGGCGCCAAAAACTGCGGCCCTGACCAAGAATTTGCTTAGTTCACGGGCACTGATCATCCCGCGGCATCGACGCATTGTTCGTTTCATTTCGTTATATTCCTTTCGTCTCGTGCTTTGTGAGAAGCCGCGGCGGGTCATTTTTGCCGCGCAGCCGCTTTGGCCGGGGTTTCTTGCATCTGGGCCTCGGTTACCATCTCAACGCTCTCGGCGTCTTTCGGAGCCACAAAGGTGAAGAAGTTGTCGCGGAGTGTGGCAGCTAGATTCCAATCCGAAAAGTTAGCCTGGAGTTGCGGCCCACCTTCGCGATTTTTGAACGTCGCCACCAGTTTGCGCGGCAGCAGATCTGCCACGCCGATCCAGAGTTCGGTGTCAGCCACGTCGCCGCTTAGACTCAGGTGATGGCACTCCACGCCGCCGACTGTCTCTTTGCCTTTGTAAGCCTGGCTTTTGATTCGCGGCTTCAGCGCCCCATACGGATCGCTCAGCATAAACTCGGCCAAAGGCGGTGTGAATCCATACTTTTCGTCGATCTGCGCCACCACTTGATTGATCGTGCCCGGCTCCGGCACAGCGGCGTACAGCTTCATCGTAGCGTCGTAGACCGAAAGATTTCGGCCGTCAAAAACGAACTCGCGAACATTGTCCGGACTGTCCGCCTTCGCGAGAAACTTGTCCGGTCGAGAGACAGAGATCTCGATCTGTGCGTTCTCGGGAATATTTCGTCCCTCGACCAAAGCCGCGTCCAGCTTGCGGTCTACTTTGAAGCTAAGCTGTTTTGCCTGAGCAAGCTTCTCCGACATTTGCCGAAGCAATTGATCGGGATCGTTGGCTGCGACGGCGGTTGGTTTGCGAGTGCCGCATCCACAAACCAAACCAAGCAATAAGGAACCGGCGACAAAAGAGAAAAGCAGTGGCCGTGAGCAGCGGCGATGAACCGGCTGGTCTGCTTCCAAGTGTTTTTGCATAAGGATTTTTTTCACGTTTCTAAGTCGTTTATGAAGTGACCTTCTGGCAGTGTGGTTGAATGTAAGCAGCGCTCGTATTGTTATTAGTGACAGTGTTGTCAAAATGCGAAAATGTCACCATGAAGCGCAATTTGCAAGCTTTGGACAGGACAACGAGCTTCAATTTGTCAAAGTGATTTGCTGGAACCTTTGGCCCGTGAGAGACTCGTCGGCATAGTAATCGCACAAATTATGAACGCCCGCCGCCTTCTTTTTCTCTGTGCCGCCTTGTGCATTGGACACGTGGCGATGGCGCAGACTATGGCTCCTCGTGCCTATGTCATCACGCCTGAAAGTGGCAACGCCATCACCTTCTCATATTCCTATTACAATGGCGGCGTCGACCTCAACGGCACGATTCCCGTTACCGGGGCCACAGGAGCATACAGTGTGCCGATCCTCAGTTACTATCATTCCTTCGGCCTGTTTGGGCGATCGGCAAACTTTACTGCTTTTTTGCCTTACGGAGTAGGCACCTTCCAGGGAACACTTCTTGGCAATCATCGGGAAATTTATCGCTCTGGGCTCCTTGACGCCGCTTTCCGTTTCTCGATCAACCTCAAAGGTGGCCCGGCGATGACCGCGTCACAATTCGCCAAGTGGAAACAAAAGACTTTGCTCGGAGCCAGCTTGATCGTTCTCGCTCCCACTGGTCAATATGACCCGAATCATCTCGTCAACTGGGGCATCAATCGCTGGGCGTTTAAGCCGGAATTGGGATACTCGCGGCGGTGGGGCCATTGGCTCGTCGACGGCTATGGCGGAGTATGGTTCTACACGCTGAACAGTGCTTTCTACTCTGTACCCAGCCCGCTGCCTCAAACGGAAAATCCTATCGGCTCCTTCGAGGGCCACTTGAGTTACGACTTCCCTAAGGAACGTTGTTGGGCATCCCTGGACGGAAATTTCTGGGTCGGCGGCACCACCAGCTTGAACGGCATCCCGAATGCCGCAACCCGGCAGACAAGCTCACGCATCGGAGCGACCATCGCTTTCCCGTTGAGAAATCATCAGACCATCAAGATCAGCTATAGCGACGGAACCTACATCCGCTTCGGCGGCAACTATCAAAGCGTTTCTGTGGCCTGGCAATATTCCTGGATTGGCTGGCCGAAACTTCACGGAGAGTAGCTTTCTCTAAGCTACAAATCCCCGGTTAGTCGGTAACCGGAAAAAGTGGCGGCTGATAGCAAGCATTCAGTCAGCCGCTCGTGTGGCGGTGGCTTCGTCGTGCTGCCTCTTCACCTCGGCGTATAACTTGCGTGCATTGTCAACTGCGATGACAACTTGTTTATGATTGGCCGGCTCGTGTGTCTGTCCTACGGCTGCGGCAAGTAAGATCGCGGCCACATGTAATACCTCTTTGTCATCTTCATTCATAGTTGGCTCCTCACTAAGTCGCTGTTACGCGACAGCCTTTTTTGCTTGAGCGTTAACCTTCGCCCGGCGTTTCTTGGCAGCTTTTGAAATCTTTGCTCTCCCGGAAGTTAAAAGCACACGCTTCTTGGCAGTAGTGAGGCCGGGCTTGCCGACTTACCCAGAGCCTTCGCTGCCGATTGCAAGCCAGTCAAATCATGCTGTAACTTAGCCAATTGTTTTTAATCTTTTTCTCTTCGCGCCTGATCGCCGCCAAAATGATCATGGAAATCCCCCAGGAACAATCTACCTGAGAGCCCCTTCCCTCAATCCTATACCTTCTACACGTCCTATCCAATTTGTCGGCAGTTAGGGCGCATGAATAGTTAGTTCGCCTAAGGGGAGGGATAAACCTTAATCCAATGATTGCGCATTTTGGCTTTGACTTGTTTTTCCGCGACGTTGGAAATGATCAGGTTGGAATCTTGCACCGGCATGTGGCAGTCGATGCAGTTTTCGCGGATTTTGGGGCCGAGTTTCGCAAATTCGCCGCAGTCTTTGTCTTTGTGGCATTGCAAACATTTTTCGGAGTATGCGGCGGCGGGCCGTTCCGCGGCGTGAACATCGTGGCAGGTGGTGCAGGTCATCTGGGAGGATTGGTAGCAGCGGCTTCTTTGCGTCAGCGCGACCTGATTGCCGTGGACATCCACGCGCGCATCTTCATCGGGGCGTTGCAGCTTGATGTACTTCTCCAGCGGGTGGCCGGCCACGTAAGAAAACGCCGGCGCCAGCGATTCGCCGATTCCGCCATGGCATTGCGCGCAAATTTCCATCTGCCGCTCGCGCGTAAGCGACGCGGGATTAACAATCGCACTTTCGCCGGCAGAACCGGAAGCCGCAGCCACCCGTTTTTGCCGGACGTGTTCGCCGCCCGGCCCATGGCAGCGCTCGCAGGAAATGCCCAGCACGAAGCCGCTCCTGCGATAAAAATTCCCCGCTCTCTCCGAGGGCTCGGAAGCGAAATACGTTGCGTGGCATTCCAGGCAGCGCGGCACGATCGGCCTGTTGAAGTCCGCGACGCCATCGGTGAAACCGGGGCTGTTGACCCACGCGCGCAGGTCGGTCCAATAAGAAACCGGCAACTGAAAAAGCTGGTTCCTGCGCCAGTACAAATAGGTCTGTCCCTTTTCCCCGGAACCGGTGACGAAATTGATGCGTTCCGAGCGCGTTTTCTGATCCGGCGGCTGCCAGAACACGGCTGTCTGGTAAAAACCGCCGGCGCGCGCTTCCATCAGGAAATGCAGATCGGGATTGCTGGTCTTCAGCACATTGCCATTCGGCGCAAAACAACCGGCGATGGAAACTTGAGTGGGAAGTTGCGAGGTCAGGTGATGAGTCGTGTGCAGATATGTCTCCGCAATTATGTTGTGACATTCTTTGCAAGCCGAATCGCCAACAAAGTCTTGCCGAGCGGCCTTAGCTTGCATTTGCGCCGCGAGCGAATGGGCAACGCAAAGAGCAAGCAACGCCATGCAGACCTGTTCCGCCACGCACACGACTATCTGACGTGGCTTCCACCGCCACGCGTTCCACAAATATTCTGCGCTGCACGTTCCTATTGCGTCGCGGCCTTCTCCTTGGCCGCATCCGAACGTACCTTTTGCCAGTTGTACACCGGATACTTCGGCCGCTTGATTGGTGCCACCGGATGTTCCTTTAAATCGGTCAGAGCCACGGAAACGGCCTTTTCCAGTTGCGGATCGTGGCCTTGCCGCCAAAGCGCGGGATCGAGGTCGACCTCGATGTCCGGCGAAACGCCAATATTTTCCACGTCAAACTGCCCGGTCTTCGGATTGAACAAACCAAATCTCGGAGCGGTGATCGCGCCGCCATCCATCAGGGTGGGATAACCGCCGATGCCGATCAGCCCACCCCAGGTGCGCGTGCCGATCAGCGGTCCGATGTTGAGCTGCTTGAACATCCATGGCAGCGCATCGCCGCCGGACCCGGCGTACTGGTTAATCAGCATGACTTTGGGGCCAAAAATCACTTGCGGCAGAACCACATCCTTGCCTTCGCGCGTCATGGCGGCCATCAGCAACGGCCGGTTCAACCAGTCAATGATGTAATCCGCCAGCCATCCTCCGCCATTGAAGCGCTCATCAATTACCGCGCCCTGCTTGTCGTTTTGCGGGAAATAATAGCGGTTGAAGTTGGTGTAGCCGCCGATAAAAGTATCCGGCAGATAGACGTAAGCGAGCTTGTTGTCGCTCAGTTCGTCCACTTTGCGGCGATTGCCGTCCATCCAGTCGCGCAAGCGAAGACTGCGCTCGCTGCCGACGGGCACCACGGTAACCACGCGCGCATTTTTTCCCGTGGGATCCGGCCCCACCTTCAACTGCACTTCCTTGCCGGCGCGTTCGATGAAGAAGCTGTAAACATCGTCACTGCCATGCAGTTCGCGGCCATCCACAGCCAAAAGATATTCGCCGGTTTGCACGTTCACGCCCGGTTCCGTCAGCGGGGCGCGCAAGTCGGGATTCCAGTTTTCGCCGAAATATACTTTAGCGAATCGGTAACGGTCGTGATCGATGGAATAATCCGCGCCCAACAGTCCCACATTTACTTGCTTCACATCCGGGCGGTCGCTGCCAACAATGTACACATGCTGCGCGGTGATTTCGCCAAGCATGTCGCTGAAGATGTAGGTCAAATCGGGGCGGCTCATCACGTTGTCCACAAAAGGCTGGTAGAAAGCTATGAGCGCGCTCAGGTTGGCGCCATGCAAGTTGGGATCGTAGAAGAAATCGCGCTCGATGCGCGCCACTTCGTGAAATATCTGCTTCCATTCGGCGCGTGGATCGACGTAGATCTTCATCGCTTCGGTATGCAGCGTTCCATCCGGCTTGCCCGGGTCCGAAGGTTTTCCAAGACCGTCCACGGGCTTGATGGACCACTGGCCATGCGGTGGCGGACCACCTGCGGGCGCCATCGGATTCCGTGGCGGCAATTGTTCGTACAGAGCCTTTTCGCCGTTTGAAGAAATAACGAACCCGCCGATGTTGTCGAGCAGCTTGTCTGTCTTCCGGGTGCACACGTCGAATTTGTGGACGATGTGGCCGCTGGCACTGCCGTCATTGACCAGCGGACTTTCGAGCAGGTACAGCACGTGGGTCTTTCCGGCGATCAAAGTGTCGTAATTGTTCGCCGGAAGCGGCAGGGCCAGGATGCGCTGGTTAATATTGTCGAAATCGATCTTCACTTCGGCCGGCTTATCTCCTTCTTTGGCCGCCTGATCGGTTTTCTTTTCGTCCTTCTTTTCATCTTTCTTGTCGGCGGACTTGTCGGCGGCTTTATCCGATTTGTCGGCAGCGGGTTTCTCTTCCGGCTTGCCTTCGCCTTCCGGTTTGCAATCGTCGACGGGCGCGGATTTGTCTGACGCGATTTTCTCTTCATCGCTCTGTGGAGCTAGTGGCGATTTCAGATCCTTCCGCAAAACCACGACGTACGCACTGCGGGTCACCGGAACCTTGTACGCGCCCATGCTGCTGGAGATCGTGGGGCCAAAGTCCGTGCTCGCAAAAAAGTACAAATATTTTCCGTTCTTATCGAAGGCTGCCGACGCGGCGTCGCTCAATCCATCCGTGACCTGATGAACGGTCTTATCTTCCACACCATAAATGAAAATTGCGTGTACGGAGCTGTCGAGTTGGCGCGTATATGCAACCCAGCGGCTATCCGGCGACCATACGGGATTGAAATTCGCGCCGTCGAACGCATTGGTGTCGATTCGGATCGGCTTGCCAGCGTCAACATCCAGGTACCACAGGTTCAACCGCTTATCGCTGAACACGATTTTCTTGCTGTCTGGCGACCACGTGGGCGAATAGAAAAACGAAGGAGGCTCGCCGAGGCTAATCTTGCGCACTTCGCCCATGCCGTCTTGCGGGCTCAGATGCAGCGCGTATTCGCCGGTCTCATCGGAAAAATAAGCGATCCACTTCCCGTCGGGAGACCATGCGGGGTCGCGATCGGCAACGCCGGTGGAATTGGTGAGGTTGCGTACGTCTCCATGTTCCACGGGAACTGTCAAGATCTCGCCGTGCGCTTCAAACACTGCGCGCGCGCCGCTGGGAGAAATGTCGGCGGCCTGGATCTGGTCTCCAACGTCCATGTAATGCGGGCGCACGGCGGGAAAGTCACCGGTCACACGAATATTGACGGCGTTCTGTTTGCCTGAAGCCGGATCAAATACATGAAGGGAGCCAAACTGTTCATAAACGATGGCGTCCGGTCCCGCGGAGGCAGACTTGATGTCCAATCCGTTGCTCTGCAGCGCCAGGCTCACTTTTTTCGTATTGGAATCGTAGACATACAAAGACACTGGGCCGTCGCGATCCGAAAGGAAATAAACTTTATCGCCGACCCACATTGGCGCAGAATCGTTCGAATTGGTGCGAGGAACTTTTTCGACCGAGGAGTCCGCAAGCTTCGCGATCCAGATCGGCGAAGCCGTGCCGCCGCGATAATGTTTCAATCCGCGCTGAAATTGCCAGGACTCCCGGAAATTTGTAAACGGCACATAGGCCAGGTGCGAACTATCCGGCGAATAGGAACCTTCATATGCCATTGGCAGCGGCAGCGGTTCCGGTAAACCACCGGAAACGTCCACAGTGTAAAGCTGCGTGAAGCCGGCATAGCTGCCACGCGGCGAGCGAAACAGGATACGTTTGCCATCGCGGGTCCAACCCACCACCTGGTCGCTGCCGGGATGGGAGGTGAGGCGCTTCGGAATGCCGCCCCCCGTGGGAATCACGTACACGTCTTCGTTGCCGTCATATTCGCCCGTGAAGGCGATCATCGAGCCGTCGGGAGAAAAAATCGGATCGATCTCGATACCAACGTCGCTGGTCAGGCGCCGCGCATCTCCCCCGTTGCGATCGACCACCCACAAATCACCGCCGTAGCTGAAGGCGATATGCGTCTTGCTGATGGTGGGCTTGCGCAGCAGCGCGTATTGATTGCTCGACTGCGCCACCGATTGCGGCGCGCTAAGCAGAAGAGAGAACACACCGAGCAGAATCGCTGCAGTCAAAAAGAAGATGGGCGAGGTGGATCTTCTCGTCATTACGACCTCCAAAGAGAAAGAGAGCTTTGCATGTTGGACGGTTGACCCCGCGTGGGGACAGGGGTCGATCTGTCTATTCAGACGTAGAATCCGTGGTAGAGGTTCCGTGGCCGCGCCATAAATTTGAAACAAAACCAGTATCGACCGAAATGGACGCGGGTCCAACGAAACTGCCAGCAGGAGTCTACCACAGGGCCTGCACAAGAAATCGGCCAACGGAAACACACGGAACGGCCGAAACGTCCAATTTCCGATGGACACCTGTACGTCAGTGCGATATGGTGCGGATTCTGAAGTTTTTCTTTCCGGGCGCGATTGGCAGTCCCCACCTCACAGGAAAAACGCGCCGAAGGCGGGACCGATGGGCAAAATCACGCTCGCCGCGCTGGCTACAATTGTATTGGTATTTGGCGCTGCGACCAGTTGCGCGCAATCGCCCGCCGGCCAGCAGCCCGACCGGCAACTGCAGCAGCAGCCTTCTAGCCATGCGCCAGATTCGACGACTACCTGTTCTGAAACGCCCGCGGGAGACCGGCTGCGTTTCGTTTGCCACGCGCCCGCGTTTTTGCCGGACGAAGCGGAAGCAAACGATGACGATTCCAGCGACCAAGCCATCCGCGTTGTCTTGAAACTACCCGAGGGAACGGCGCTGCGCGTCGAGATCGACCAGCGCACACGCGTTTCGCATGTAGGCGAGGCCGTGCAAGGACATGTGGTGCAAACGGTCTATGCGTTTGACCAGGCGGTGATACCGGCGGGAACGATGGTCACGGGCCATGTCACCAAGATTGTTCCGGTGGCGAAACTGCGTCTCCTGGAGTCTTATGCCAACGGAAATTTTTCTCCTTTCCGCCAATATGAGGTGACCTTTGATCGCCTGTTGCTGGCCGATGGGCAGGAACTTGCCATTGAGACCACTGTCGCACCGGGCGCCGCGGAAGCTGTCCATGTCGTCAGCAAGCCGGAACGAAATCGGAATGACGAACAGGATCAAACACAGAAAAGCGGTGCTGCCAGAGCGGTCGGCGCCGCCAAGCAGGGAGTAAAAGAGACGGTGCAGGAAGCGAACACCTCCGCCCACGAAGCCGCGGATGAAATTCGCAAACCCGGGAAGTGGCACCGGGTGAAGCAATTTCTGGTGGAGCAGTCGCCCTACCGCCGGCAATACGTGGAGGTTGGAACACGTTTCAGTGCATCGTTGAATCAAGAGCTAGATTTTGGGGCGGAAACGCAGACGCAGGATCAACTGTCGCAACTCGGGAACCTTCCGCTTGCAGATACCATCCTGCACGCGCGATTGCTGCTGGAGGTGAGTTCGGCAACGGCCACGCGAGGAACACCGGTGGTCGCGGAAGTAACCCAGCCAGTGTACTCGCGCGACTATCGATTGCTGCTGCCTTCGGGCAGCCGGTTAATCGGCCAAGTGGTGGAAGCCCGGCCAGCGCGTCGCTTGCACCGGAACGGCGAACTGCGCGTGATTTTCGAGCACATCGAACTGCCGGGCGGCAATCTGCAGGAAGTGCAAGGCACGCTGGAAGGGATCGAAGTGGACAAAAGGGCGCACTTGAAGCTCGACGAAGAAGGCGGCGCGCATGCCACGGACAGCAAGACGCGTTACCTGTCCACAGGCGTGGCGCTGTTGATGGTCGCGCTAGCCGCGCATCCTGATATGGATCGCGGAACCACCGTTGATCCTTCGGACGATGTGGCCGTGCGAGCGGGCGCTGGCGCATCGGGATTCGGTTTAGCAGGCACGCTCATTGGACTGGCCGCAAAATCCAATGCGGTCACGATTGCTTTTTCCGCGTATGGAGCCTCAGCGTCAATTTATTCAAATTTTCTGTCGCGCGGACGAGAAGTGGTGCTGCCAAAGAATGCACCGCTGGAAATTGGTCTGGGCACCCGCCACCCTCACGCGAAATCCAAAGCCCACTAGCGCAGAGTCCCTCTTCAGTTGAGCTTTCCGCACACTTTCAGTTTGCGCCCGCGAATTCGACAGTTGCTATCACAAAAAGTGAAGTTTTCCGTTTGATCTACGAGGTTTTAGTCGGCGAGTACGAGGACGAGGGCAAATCCATCGTAACCCTTGCTGCCGACGGTCTGGATCTCCGTGGCGCTCACGCGCGGCTCCGCGGCCACACGTTCGTTGAAGCGGCGCACACCCTGCACGTCGGCGTCTTTGCTTGCGGCGTCCACCACCGCGCCGGAACGGATCACGTTGTCCGCGATAATCATCGTGCCCGGCCGCGAAAGTTTCAGCGACCAATCGAAATACTCCGCCATCGTGGATTTGTTGGCATCGATGAAGATCAGATCGAACGGGCCGCGGCTTTCTGCGGCTACATGTGGAAGAGTGTCCAGCGCCGAGCCCAGCCGCAGCTCCGCCATCTCCGCCAGCCCAGCCCGGGCCACATTGGCCCGCGCCACTTCCGCGTGCTTGGCATCCGCTTCCAGCGTGAGCAAGCGCCCGCCCTCGGGAAGCGCGCGCGCCATCCAGATCGTGCTGTAGCCGCCGAGCGTGCCAATCTCCAGAATATGTCGGGCCTTTATCGACCGCGCCAGGATATGCAGCATTTTCCCCTGTGAAGGAGAAACCTGGATTGAAGGCAGCCCGGCCTTTTCGCTGGCCTGCAGCGCGGCTTCCAGGATGGGATCGCTGGGAATCAGCGTTTCGTTGATGTATTGATCTACGGCGGTCCAGAGTTCCTGCGTCATAAAATTCTCCAATTGCACGGCGCGTGGGTTAGAAGCGCCAGCCATAGCCGAGCATGAGTTGAATACCGTGCTGCATCTTACCGCCGGGAACCGAGGTGGTCTCTCCGTCAATCGTCAAGTCGCGCGTGCCAAAGAAAAGGTGCGTATCGCCGATCTCAACGCGCAAGGTGCTTTTTTCATTTGGGTACAGTTCGACGATGCCGCCCAGGTCGAGAACAAAATTTGTGGAGCGGCCATAAGTATCGGTGGGCGTTCCTCCCGTGTTGGTGGTGCTGGTCAAGGCAGCGGAATAGCTGTTAAATCCCGGACGCACCTTACCGAAAAAGCCGAAATGGTTTCGCCGGATACCGCCCTTCAGGCCGAACAGCCCTTGCAGAATCGTGCCGCCATCCTGCGGGCTGAAAGAATTGGCGGTGCCGCGCGGAAAATAAAGCAGGTCGCCATCCAGATAGAAAATGCCGTAGAAGCGGTACGAAGCGTAGCCGCCGACACCGGGTTCGGTCCGCACATTATCCGTCTGCCCTTCGCGCGAAATCATCAGCGCGCTGAAAAGCGGGCCAAACTCCCATTTGCCCGGCACGTTGGTTTCCGGCTCGTTTTCGATCAGCGCGCCCGGCCGATACGCAACGCCGAAGCTCAGCCGCGTTGTGTCATTTATCTTCCCGGGGAGCACTGCGCTGCCGCCAGGAGAAAAAAAGGCAGGCACGCGGTAAGGATCGCCTTCAATATCGGCGCGCAACACCCAGCGCGGAGAAGCGTAGTATTCGATACCACCGCCGAGATTCAGGACGAAATACGTTGCCGGCTGCACGGCGTAAGAAATGCTGGGGCCGCCCGCGAGCACTTCCACGCCGGAAAAGTGCAGCAATCCCGGACGCACCAGCCCGAAGACAGAGAGACGCCGGGTCTGGATCACCTTGGCGCGAATGCCAAAAACGGCCTGGACCGTTTGACCGCCTTGAATCAGGGAGAGCGGCAGGCCACTTTCCGGGAAGTAATCGATCTGTGATTCGAAGGCGAGCCGCCTGCTGAGGTTCCAGTCGAAACGGCCGCCGAATCCAGAGAAATTTTTCCCTTCGAGCGAGGCATTGGTCTCGCGGATGGTGGAATATTGCGCGCCCAGTTCAAATCGCGTGGAAGTGTCTTGACCACGGCTAGTATGCGCCAGCACAAGCGAGAAAAGTGCCAGGAACGAGCCTAAAAGCAAAGTCTTGCGAACCATGGTTGAGAGCGAGCCCGTCCTTTTGCCGCTGAAACTAGAGATGCCGCGAGCGCAAAAAAGTATGGCACGCGCCGGAGTATCTGGCCAACCGCTTCACGCCCGGATCAGGCGGGATGCGTTTCGCGATATTCGTTACAAGCCTGCAGGAACCGATCGATATCCTTTTTTCGCAGATAGTAAGGGGTGGACAGACGCAGCTTGGAGGGTAAACCGCCTCGGATGCGAATTTTCTTTTCCTTCCACATCCAAATTTCGGGATCGGGCATTTGATACGGTTCGATGGTCACTGTGGCGATGGCGCAGCGCAGCGCCGGATCGGGCGACGTCCAGGACTGCGCTCCCAGTCCTTGCATTTGTGCCAGGATATAGTCCGCCATTTTGCGGTGGCGCTTTTCGATGCGGTCCATGCCGATCTGATTGGCCAATTCGATGGAAGCCTTCAGGCCACAGAGCGCCGGCACGTTGGAACTGCCGATTCGCTGAAAGCGTTCGGCACGGATTTTGGTGTCGTCCCAGCCTTCGGTGGCGATGGTGCTCCACACCCGGTCGATCACTTCATCGCGCACGTAAAGAAAGCCGCTGCCCTTGGGCGATTGCAGCCATTTATGCGGGCTGGCGGAATACAAGTCGCAGCCGATGTCGTGAACATCCAGCTTCATCATACCGGGGACGTGCGCGCCATCGACGGCCGACAAGATGCCTTTGGAACGAGCCAGCGCGGCAAGTTGTTTCGCGGGCAGCACCACGCCGGTGACGGTCGTGATGTGGCTGAAGAAAATGACGCGTGTGCGAGGTGTAATCGCGTCTTCGAAAAGAGTGAGCACGGTGGCTGCATCCGGCACCGGCTTGGGTAGCGTAACTTTCTTCACCACGATGCCGTAACGCTTTGCGCGAAGATCCCACGGATGCTGCCCGCCGGGATGCTCCTGATCCGTCATCAACACTTCGTCGCCGGCTTTCAGGTCGATTCCATTGGCAATATAGCTGTTGGCTTCCGTAGCGTTTCGCAGCAGTGCCAGTTCATCGCGCTTGCAGCCGATGAATTCCGCAAGTGGATCGCGAAATTCGTTCCAGGCGGCGTAGCCCCAGATCGGATAGTCTTCGGGATCGGCCTGGGCCAGGCGCTCAGAATCGCGATAGCCTTCGAAAACAGCCTTCAAAACGGGTGTGGGAGAAGAGCCCACCGTGCCGTTGTTCAGATAGATTTCGTCTTCCGGAATCAGAAAAAGTTTACGAATTTCGGTCCAGTATGCTTCCTCGTCGGTGTCATACAGGGTGCGGTCGGGTAATTTGCCCGGCGCGTGCGGAATACTCACAGACCACCCGCGCTTTAGGCATAGTAGGACGGGCGCTATACTGACACATCAAAGTGGACCGGAGTGGGGAATGATCCTTCGTAGTAGCTTCGATGTGGCGTGTGTTTTCGCCAAGGCGATGGCGCTGTCCGCTGTCGTCGTGCTCGCGGCTTTCGCGCAGAATCCGCGCGGAGCCTTGCGCGGCACCGTGCAGGACGCCAGCGGCGCGCGTGTGGTTGGCGCGAAGATTGTACTGACCAGCCCGCAATTGTCGATCATGCGCGAAACGCAGGCGGATTTGCGCGGAGAATTTCTAATCGAAGAACTCACGCCCAGCCCGTATCAGTTGAGCGTGAACGCCACCGGATTTACAGAAGCGCGCTCGACCGTAGTGGTGGCGATCAGCACCGTGAACGACGTGAACGTCACCCTTCAGCCAAAATCGGTTGCGGAGAAAGTGCTGGTGAATGCGGTAGCGCAATCGATCACCACGGAGCCGCTGGATACGGCGGGCGCCGTGCATCAAGCCGTGATTTACCGGCAAGATCTGGAGACGATTCCACTTGCGGCGCGCAGCTTCGCGAATATCGCCTACCTTGCGCCGGGCACGGAACCGGTCGAGCCTTCCGATCCGACCAAAGCGCGCATCACCGCCGTGTCCACTGGCGGCAGTTCCGGATTGAACAATGAACTTTCCGTCGACGGCGGCGACAACTCTGACGACTACATCGGCGGATTTCTGCAGAATTTTTCGCCCGACGCGATTCAGGAATTCGCGTTCCGCACGGCGCAGGCGGATGCGGATACGGGCCGCACGACGGCGGGTTCCGTGGTGATCACCACGCGCAGCGGCACGAATACCTGGCACGGGGAATTTTCCTTGTATGACCGCGCGGCGGCGCTCAATGCGCGATTTCCCATTGATAATCCTGCGCCGAATCCAAAGCAGCCTTTCTCTCGCCAGAATTATGTGGGCACGCTAGGCGGCCCGATCGTGAGAGACAAAGTCTGGTTCTTCAGTTCGTTGGAATATGTGCACGAAGACGCCAGCATTGCCTACAGCGACGCAAGCGCGGCGCAGTTCAACGCCCTGGCGCAACTCGCGGCGATGGGCCTGATTCCCGGAGTGAGTTCCATCGCCGTGCCCAGCGACGTGCCGGTGCCGTTTCGCGATTATCTTGGCACGATAAGATTTGATTGGGCGCAGTCTGAACGCTCGCGCTGGTTTCTGCGTGGCGCGGTGGACGGCTACATAACCAAAAATGCCTTGGTGCAGCAAGGTGCGCTTCCCTCCACCGGCGTGACCTCTCACAATAATTATTTCAATGCCGTTATCGGCCAGCAGCTGACATTTTCTCCGGAATGGATGGGTTCGCTGGTGCTGGAATTCAGTGGCCTTCATTTAGCGCAAACACGCAATTCCGATTTAGGCTTCGCACTTGCATTTCCATTCACCACCACGTCCAGCGCCATCACGGGTTTCGAAACATATGGAGACAACCAGTTTGTCACGGGGATCGCGGACTTTCCGGTGCTGCGAAACCAACAGAAATACCAGGTGCGCTACGACGTCACGCACATCATGGGCCACCATACGGCGCGCTTTGGTGTGAATTTCATACACGAGCCGGTTCTCAGCGGTGCGCTCACGGCCAACCCCGAAACACTGGTCACGTTTCCGCAAGATCCCACGTACTATCTGGCAAATCAGGCGCAATTTCCGATCGATTACGCCGCGGGAAGCGTGTCCACGCCCGCCAACGACGGAAGTTTCTCGCAGAACGTGCAGCGCCTCGGGCTCTACGCGGAAGATTCCTGGCGCGTCACGCAGTCGCTTACCGTGAATTACGGCTTGCGCTATGACACTACGTTCGGTCTATTCATCGCGTCCGGCCGCGACCAGAGCTTCAACCCCGCGTTGAGCGCTGGCCTGGTCAATGGCATTCCTCACGATTACCGCAAAGCCTTCGCGCCCCGCCTGGGTATCGCGCAGGCCTTGGGCGCTTCACAGAAAACCGTGATTCGCGCGGGACTGGGGCTGTACTTCAACGATCTGGCGCAAAATGGGTGGGTCACCGCGTTTCAATCCGTGAACGCGGGCAGCTTGCAAAACGGACCGGTCACTCCCTCGCTGATCGATCCGAACTATCACACGCCTTACGCGTTGCAAGCGACGGCGGGAATTCAGCATGCCTTCAACGCCAGCTGGATGATCAGCGCGGACTATACGCGCGAGACGGGAATGCATGCTTACCGCAGATACGATTATCCTGATGCCGCCGTGTTCCGGTCGGACAATCGCTCCGCCTACGACGGGCTGTCGCTGCGCGTGCAAGGAAACGTGTCTCGCAGGGTGAACCTCACGGCGCATTACACGCTTTCCTCGGCAAAGACATGGGGATGCGTTTTGGGCGAGCTGTTCGACTACGTAAATGGTGTTTGTAATCCCTACAACGCGTTCGCTCCCGGGGACTACGGCCCATCCGGCGAAGATGTGCACAACCGTTTTGTGTTTGTCGGCAGGTTCCGTTTGCCCGCGGGATTCGAAGTTTCCATGCTGGGCCAGGCGGAGAGTGCCCGCCCGTTCACGATGACCACACCGGATGGCACGCGCGCTGTGATCAACGGCGTAGAAACGACTCTCGATGAATTTCGCGGAAGGCCCTATATCCAGTTCGATATGCGCGTCAGCCGGCCGTTCACGATTCGCGAGCGCTGGTCGGTGTTGCCGTTTGTGGAGTTTTTCAACCTGTTCAATCGCAATAATCCGGGTGCGTTCTACATCACCAATCTTGCAGCGCTGCCTATCCCGGTAAACAATCTCGCCGATGCCACGGCGTTTTGCTTGAATCCGTCTTGCACGCAAACGGAGCCGATCACCAGCCTGAATCAATTGCGTTATCCGGCCGGGGCGTTGGGAGATTTCTTTGGTCCCGGCACAACCGTGGGCATACCGTTCGCGGCGCAGTTGGGGATTAAAGTGGCGTTTTAGATTCAATAGAAAAGAAAGGCCGGCGGCTAACGCATGCTTACAAAACCGCGTTGGATTCTGCATCTGGAAGGTGCGGCAATTTTCGTTGTGGCGCTGTATTTCTATCGCGAAGGCCATTATCCCTGGTGGTTCTTCGCTGCGCTGTTCCTGGTTCCGGACATATCCATGATCGGGTTCGTGAAGGACCCCAGGTGGGGCTCGGCAATCTACAACCTGGTTCACACACTCACGCTGCCGCTGCTGTTGCTCGGGGGAGCGCTTGACCTTGGCGGGCCGCGGTGGATTCCTTACGCCCTGATCTGGCTCGCCCACATCGGATTTGATCGCGCGCTCGGATTTGGCCTGAAATATCCAACATTTTTCAAGGATACGCACCTGCAACACGTCTGATTCGCTTTCTAATACACACAAAGCCGTATCCGTCGGAGACACCCTCTCGCTCAAGGCGGTACAATGGAGGAGTGCGTGAAGGGCGTTAAACACCATGTTTGAGAACCTGACAGACCGGCTGCAACGAACATTCAAAAACCTGCGCGGACAGGGCAAGCTCAGCGAAGAGCACCTGGACGTGGCGCTGGCGGAAATTCGCGAAGCGTTGCTCGAAGGCGACGTCAACGTCGGCGTTGCCGATGAGCTGCTGGCGAACATCCGCAAAAAAGCGCTGGGCAGCGAAGTGATGCTGCAGCTTTCTCCCGACCAGCAAGTGGTAAAAATCGTTCGCGACGAACTGCTGAATCTGCTGGGCAAACATGCGAAGCCGCTGTTTGCATCGCGGCCGCCTTCCGTGTGGATGATCGTCGGTTTGCAAGGTTCTGGTAAAACCACTACCACGGGCAAATTGGCCAAATGGCTTTCGCAGCACGGGCACCGGCCAATCGTCGTTTCCACGGACGTGTATCGCCCCGCCGCACGGGAACAGTTGAGCCAGGTGGCCAAATCCATTGGCATCTCGCTTTGGCCCGGCACCGGAACAGATAAGCCGCTGGAAATCGTGCGTGGCGCCATCAAGGAAGCAAAACTTTCCGCCAGCGACGTCATCATCGTGGACACGGCTGGCCGTTTGCACATCGACGACGAATTGATGAACGAGCTATCCACGTTGAAGAAGGAATTGCAGCCCACGGAAATGCTGTTCATCGCCGACGCCATGATCGGTCAAGACGCGGTGCGCTCCGCCGGCGAATTTCACAAGCGCCTGGGACTTACGGGGGTGATCCTGACGAAGCTGGACGGCGATGCAAGAGGCGGCGCTGCGCTTTCCATCAGCAAAGTTTCCGGCGCTCCGGTAAAGTTCGTGGGCTTGGGCGAAAAATACGATGCCCTGGAGGGATTTTATCCGGAGCGAATCGTCTCTCGCATCCTGGGCATGGGCGACCTGCTATCCCTGATCGAGCGCGCGGAGTCGGCGTTCGACAAAAAGACCGCGCTGGAGCTGGAACGCAAGCTGCGCAAGGAAGAGTTTACGCTGGAGGATTTCCGCGACCAGTTGCGGCAAATCCGCAAGATGGGCCCACTGGATCAGTTGGTGGACATGCTGCCAAAGGTTGGCCCGCTGCAAAATCTGCCGAAAGACGCGTCCGTGGACGAAGGCAAGCTGAAGCAGGTGGAAGCCATCATTAATTCAATGACCAACGAAGAACGGCGCGACCACAACGTACTCGATGGCAAGCGGCGCAAGCGCATCGCGAAGGGCAGTGGCACCACCGTGCAAGACGTCAACCAGGTGGTCAAGCAATATCTCCAGATGCGCACCATGATGAAGCAGTACGGCGCCATGGCTGCCCGCGCCAAGATGAAAGGCCTCGGCAAGCTCGCGGGCTTGGGCTGAGTTCCTCTTCTTTTCTTATTTAGTTGGCAGAAGAATGTCCGCGACCTTCAGTGCAAGCTCGTTGGGATTTAGGTCGGTGCGGTTGCTTAGGACTACGACTGTGAAGTCGTCGTCGACGAAGCGCTGGATCGTGGTGCGAAAGCCCATAGTGCCGCCATCGTGATAATTGCGCGCGTGTACGTTGTAGGGATCGAGAAACCAGCCGAAGCCGTACAGCAGCAGGGGTGGCTCGGTTGAATCGGTGGCGTGAGGATCGCGCGGCCAACGCGGCGTGCTTCCATCTGCGAGTTTTACCGGCGTGAGTGCCGGCAGCATTTCCTGTTCGCTCAACAGCGTGTGTTTACGGAGGCCTTCATCCCATTTCGCAAGATCCACCACATTCGAATAGATTCCGCCGTCGCCGAGTGTTGCCGACGTAGCACTCTGATCGGTTTCCAAGAGCTTGTCGTTTTCTTTGGAGTGGCCGTAAGCGCGGCGGCTGATCTCGTTTTTGCCCTTTTGATAGACGACGGTGTGATTCATTTTTAATGGCGTGAAAATGCGCTGCCGCAGAAACTCACGATAAGGCGCGCCAGAAACCTTTGCCACGATCAAGCCCAACACGACATAACCCGAGTTGCTGTATTCCCAGCGCGTGCCAGACGCAAATTTTCCCACCGGCTGAGCTTCCAGAAGCGCAAGAACTTCTTCATCCTGAATCTGGTGATCGGGGCTCCACTTCGGCCCGCCATTCTTTTCCTGCTGTTCCATGATTTCAGAGTAGTCTGGCAAGCCGGACGTGTGATTCAGCAGATTGCGAATGGTGATGTCTTTCCCATACGCGGGGAATTCAGGGAAAATCGTGCCGAGGCGATCTTCATAATGAAGCTTCCCGTCGTGCACCAGCAGCATAATGGCCATGGCCGTGAATTGCTTGGTGACGCTGGCGAGACGGAAATTGGTTTCGGAATCGATCTTCGAATGAGTGTGCAGATCGCGTACGCCGTAGCCCACTTCGAAAAGAATCCTACCGTCCTTTTGAACCAGCACCGCAACACCCGGCTCTCCCGCCTGGATACGGCTCGAAAAAATCGCATCGATTTGGGTGGAAACTGGCCTATCCGGCAACGCGCGGGCAGAAAGCAGCGTGGCGGCAAGGCCGAGAATCGCGAGTCCGATCAACGAAATACTTCGCATGGCTTCCCCTGGAACGCAGAAAGCATAACATCCAGAGGGCCTGTTTATCTGGGCGTAACACATCTGAGATACTTGTGATCACTCGCCCAGGACGGCTTATGCCTCGTATAGACCTTCACGATCACCGCTTTTACCTCAACCGCCACCTGCAGTGGATGGCGTTCAACCAACGCGTGCTGGAGGAAGCGCGCGACCGCCGC
This sequence comes from Candidatus Acidiferrales bacterium, assembly GCA_963709705.1. GTDB lineage: Bacteria > Acidobacteriota > Terriglobia > Acidiferrales > UBA7541 > Acidiferrum. The sequence continues at coordinate 417,342 of CAVPXU010000003.1, read as the reverse complement.
AATCCGCTCCTGGAACGCGTGAAATTTCTGGCCATCACCGCGAACAATTTGGACGAGTTCGTCGAAATTCGCGTGTCGGGCTTCCTGCAAAAGATCGAACACGGCTCGCAGAATATCAGCCCCGACGGCTTGACCACCGCTGAAGAGCTGGATCATGTCTCGCAGGCCATGCATCAGTTCGTGACGGCGCAATATAAATGCTGGAATGCCGAATTGCTGCCAACTCTGGCCAGGCATCAGATTCGCCTGCTCCCGGTGGACCAGCTAAGCGCGAAGGCCGGTCACTTCGCGAAACTATTCCATGACCGCCATGTCTACCCGATGCTGACGCCGGTCACCGTGGACCCGACGCATCCGTTCCCACACGTTCTCAACAAGGCGCTGTGCATCGCCTTCCTGCTGCGCAAGCGCAAGAAGTCCGGAGAGAAGCCGGTCTTCGGAGTGGTGACGGTGCCACGAGCGTTGCCAAGATTGCTGCGCGTGCCGACGGGAAATGGAGGAATCCATTTCGTATTTTTGCAGGACATTATTTCCCGTTACGCGGAGAAACTTTACCGGGGCTACGAAATCCTGGCCTCGGCGCCCTTCCGAATCACACGCAACAGTAATCTGTACCTCGAAGAGGAAGAATCGCGCACGCTTCTGGAAGCAGTGGACTCTCAAGTGGCGCAACGGCGCAAAGGACAAGCGGTGCGGCTGGAAATCGAAATAGGCGCGCACCCGGAAATCGTTTCGCACCTGGTAAACACCTTCGAACTGGAAGAATCCCTGGTGTTCCGCGTCGCGGGCCCGGTGAATCTGCAGCGCCTGTTCCACTTATATGAAGAAACGCCGCGTCCCGATTTGAAGTACACGAAGTTTGTACCCCGCCAGGTACATATCGGGCACGACGCGGATTCCATGTTCGAAGTCCTGCAACACCAGGACGTTCTTCTGCACCATCCGTACGAATCCTACGATCCAGTGGTGGAATTTCTGGAAACGGCGGCGAATGATCCGCGCGTCCTATCCATGAAGCAAACGCTGTACCGTACAAACTCGGATTCGCCGGTGGCCGAGGCGCTGCTGGAAGCGGCCGGGAAGAAAGAAGTGACGGTGGTGGTGGAGTTGAAGGCCAGCTTCGACGAAGCTTCCAACATTCGCTGGGCGCGCAGCCTGGAAGACGCCGGCGTGCAAGTTTCTTACGGTTTGGCCAACCTGAAGACACACGCGAAGCTGGCGCTTGTTTTGCGCCAGGATCCGGATGGAAAAATCCGGCGCTACGCGCATCTGGGCACCGGGAATTACAATCCGTCTACCGCTCGCTTCTACAGCGACTTCAGTTTGTTCACCGCCGATCCTGCGATTACCGCTGCCGTGCATGACGTTTTTAATTTTCTGACGGCATACGCGGAGAAGGCGCATTATCGTCCGCTGCAGGTTGCGCCAAAGGACATGGCCAAAACGGTGATCGCTCAGATCGATCGCGAAGCGCGCCACGCGAGGCGCGGCAGGCCCGCCAGAATCATTGCGAAGTGCAACGCGGTGGTCGATCCGCCGGTGATCCGGGCGCTGTACCGCGCCTCGCAAGCGGGGGTAGAGATCGATCTGATCGTTCGAGGACAATGCACGCTGGTGCCGGGGCTGCGCGGAATCAGCCGCCGCATCCGCGTCAGGAGCATCGTGGGTCGTTTCCTGGAGCACAGCCGCATTTATTATTTTGAGAATGGCGGTTCTCCGGAAGTATACCTGGGCAGCGCGGACTGGATGCCTCGCAATCTTTACGAACGGGTGGAAGTGCTGTTTCCGCTGAAGGATCAGGAACTGCGCGACCGCATTTGCAAGGAGATTCTGCCCGCGTACCTGGCGGATAATCAGAAAGCGCGCGTGCTCGGTTCGGAAGGAAAATACACCGCTGTCCGCCAGGCAAGCGGCACCAAGCGATTTTCCGTGCAGGAGCATTTGATGAAGCTCGCCGGCGGCTTTGTTAACGGATCAGGAACCCCGCGCGGTCAATCGGCCCGGGTTGCTTATACTACTAAAGGTGAGCCAGGGAACGTCCCCGTTGAACCCACACAAACCTTAGAGCTGGAAGTACAGGACTCCTCAAATGCAACAGTATGATCTGGTGGTGATTGGGTCTGGACCGGGCGGACAGCGCGCCGCCATTCAGGCAGCAAAAGCAAAAAAGCGTGTCGCGGTCGTGGAAAAGCAAACGATGATTGGGGGAGTGTGCATCAACACCGGCACGATCCCCAGCAAGACCATGCGCGAAGCGGTGCTGCATCTTTCCGGATTTCACGACCAGGCGTTTTACGGCTCTAACTATCACGTCAAAGAAAACATCACGATGAACGACCTCAATTTTCGCGTCACGCGCGTGATTGAGAATGAAGCCGCGGTGCTGCAAGACCAATTGAAGCGAAATAACGTAGACCTGTATCACGGCGTTGGATCTTTCATGGATCCGAACCACATTCGCGTGGAGAACAGCACCGGGTTCAACGAACTGGAAGCGGAATTCATCGTAATTGCCACCGGAACGAAACCTTCCGTGAATCCGAAAGTGGCCATCAACGGCCGGAACATCGTAAACAGCGACCAAATTCTGGGAATCCCGAAGATACCGAAAACATTGATCGTGGTTGGTGGCGGCGTGATTGGCGTCGAGTATGCCTGCATGTTCACCACGCTCGGAGTGCGCGTCATCATCGTGGAGAAGCGGCCGCGGCTTCTGGAGTTTGCGGACGCGGAAGTGGTGGAAGCGCTGAGCTACCACATGCGCGACCGCCGCGCGACCATGCGGCTGAGCGAAGAAGTGGAAAGCGTGGAAGAGATGCCGGACGGCAAAGTGGCGGCAAATCTTGTCAGCAAAAAGCGGATTCTGGGCGATGCGCTCCTCTATGCGGTTGGGCGCCAGGGCAACATTGACCGGCTGAAGCTGGAGGTGGCGGGAGTGGAAGCGGATGACCGCGGCCGGATCAAGGTAGACGCGGAGTACCGCACTTCGCAGAAACATATTTTTGCAGTGGGTGACGTGATCGGCTTTCCCAGCCTGGCGTCCGTTTCCATGGAGCAGGGTCGAATCGCGGCGGCGAAGGCCTTCGGGCTGCAAGCGGAAACGGACCCCGCAGGCTATCCTTACGGGATTTACACCATTCCGCAAATCTCGTTCATCGGAAAGACGGAAGAGCAACTGACGGACGAAGATGTGCCGTACGAAGTGGGCGTGGCCTATTACCGCGAAATCGCGCGCGGGCAAATCACGGGACACACCGAGGGTCGGCTGAAACTATTGTTCCACCGGGAGACGCTGGAGCTTTTGGGTGTACACATTTTTGGCGAAGACGCTGCGGAGCTGCTGCACATCGGCCAGGCTGTGCTGCTTCTGAAGGGCAAGATCACCTATTTCATCCACACAGTATTCAACTATCCGACGCTGGCGGAATGCTACAAGGCGGCGGCATTTAACGGGATGAACCGACTCAACTAGAAGATTTCCAGACACAGAAAAAATCAGGAACTAACCTCTGGCATTTTCGCGACGAACAATCCGTACACGAAATTACCGGACGCGAATCCAGCGCGCACGGCTTGGTAAGCTTTCAGGTAGGTGACGAACTCGGCGCCGTATTTCGCGGCCAGCGACCAAAACGCCTTGTCTTTGATGATATCCACGCCGATGTCCCAAGTTTTCGCGCAATTCTCGTTGAGCACCTGGCGATGGACGATTTGTAATCCGCAGGCCTCGAGATAGCCGGCGTACTCCTGCATTTCGTGAAGTTCAACGAACATCCCTATTTCAATGGGCTCGATGAACTTCTTTTTCTCCACTCGCGAAAGATCCTCTTTGCGGAACCAGTCCGTCAACGCAAACGTTCCCCCAGGCTTCAGGAGTTTTGTCGCCGAGGCAAAAAACTTCCCCAGGTCTTCATAGTGGGAAATGGATTCAACGGACCAGAGCACGTCAAACGGCTCGGAGAAGCGCAACGCTTCCGCGTCCATCAGCAGGAACTTCGCGTCCACCTGCTGTTCTGCCGCCGCCTTATTGGCCATGTCCACTTGCACGGAAGAAATGGTGACCCCGGTGGCGTCAACTCCATAGTGTTTCGCAAGGTGCAGGCTGCTGCCACCATAACCGCAACCAATATCCAGCATGCGAGAGCCACGCTTGATACCCGCGAGCTTGGCGATGTGCTCGACCATCTGAACTTGCGCCGTTTCCTTGGATTCGTTGCCGCGAATCCAGTAGCCGTGGTGCAGGTGTTCGCCCCAAAGCGAGTGGTAGAGAGGGCTGATCTTGTCGTAGTGGTCGACGATTTTTGTCTTTTCGTTAGGCCGAGGCATGGTCAGGAATTGACGCTCGAATTTTCTCGTATGTGGATTTCGGGCAGCGACCTAGTGTACCCCGCGTTGGCGCGCCTGCAAAATGGATCACAATTCGGTGTTGTCCTAATGTGGCTTTCTTACCTCGCTGTGCCGCCATCTCTTGATATCGCCTTGCGCCAATAAGCAGCCACCTCGGACAAGAATTTCGATACGGTTGGCGACAAGATTGTAGCCAGCATCGCCTTCCAGTAGGTCGCTGCCCATTTTGTCTGCGACTTTGATGATCACAGATGCAACTTTCCTCCAAGATGCGTCAGTAACGGAGAGAATAATTTCATCAATTTGGAGGTCGCTCGAAGGACTCATTGTCAACGCCTTCAGAATGCTCTCACACTTTGGATCTACGACACTACCCACGATTCCGCCACGCAACCAGAGGCAGTAGCGTCCGAACGTGGCGCGGCATATAATCGCGGGCGCTTGCTGGTCCGCACGCGATTTCCAGGGTGCGAAGCGGCTCGCTATTCCAAGGATCTCTCATGAATTTCACGAAAATTTCCAGGGCTTTGCTTGCCCTCGTTTGTGCCCTGAGCTTTGCGTCACTTTCCAAATTGTCCAACGCGCAGGAAGCGCCGCCCAAGTATCGGGATTATCCTAGCGAAATTCCGGCCAAAATCGTGCCGGTCACCAGCAGCTTCGAATACGTCAAGCGCGACGTGATGATTCCCATGCGCGACGGCGTGAAACTTCACACCGTGATCGTGATGCTCAAAGGCACAAGAACGCGCCCATCCTGCTGACGCGCACACCTTATGGCGCCACAGGAATGATCAGCCATGAAGGCAGCGCTCACCTTGGGCCGGCGCTCGAGGGCTACGACAACGCGACCGACGTGATCATCGAAGACGGCTATATCCGAGTGATCCAGGACGTTCGCGGAAAATACGGATCCGAAGGCGATTACGTGATGACCCGGCCGCTGCACGGCCCGCTGAATCCCACGCCAGTCGATCATTCTACCGACACGTACGACACCATCGACTGGCTGGTGAAAAATTTGCCCGAGAGCAACGGCAAGGTCGGAATTCTTGGGATCTCCTACGACGGCTTTTTGCCGCTGATGGCGCTGGTGAATCCGCATCCCGCGCTGAAAGTGGCTGTGCCAATGAATCCGATGGTGGACGGCTGGAAGGGCGACGACTGGTTCCACAACGGGGCGTTTCGCCAGCAGAACATGTCCTACATCTACGAACAGGAAGGGACCCGGTCGAACGATGTTTCCTGGTGGACGAACACCTATGACGACTACGACCTGTATATGAGAGCGGGATCGGCCGGAGAGTTGGGACGGCAGCACGGAATGGAGCAAATGGGTTTTTGGCGCAAAATTCTGGAGCATCCGAGCTACGACTCTTTCTGGCAGCAACAAGCGATGGACCAGATCCTTGCCGCGCAACCACTGAAAGTTCCCACCATGCTCGTAGCCGGATTGTGGGACCAGGAAGACATTTACGGCCCAACCGCCGTGTACAAAGCGACCAAGCCGAAGGACACCGCAAACGACAAAGTGTTTCTGGTCATCGGGCCGTGGTTTCACGGACAGCAGATTGAAGACGCCAGCACGCTCGGCGCGCTGCACTTTGGCAGCGACACCGGACTCTATTTCCGCCAGGAGATTTTGCGGCCATTCCTGGCGCAATACCTGAAGGATGGAGCGCCGAAAGCGGACGTCGCCACCGTGACCGCGTATGAGACAGGCACAAATAAGTGGCGGAGATTGCCCGGATGGCCGGCGGGCTGCGAGAGCGGGTGCACGGTAAAGCCCACGCCGCTGTACATTGAGCAGGGTCAGAAATTAGGTTTCACGGCGCCGAAGGATAATGGCGCGGCGTTTGACGAGTACATTTCCGATCCAGCCAAGCCCGTGCCTTATCGCGCGCGGCCCAGCCAGCCGATGGGCTACACCGGCCGCTTGACGTGGGAGTTGTGGTTGGTGGACGACCAGCGCGAGGCATCGGGAAGGACCGACGTGCTGACGTTTACTTCTGACGTTCTCACCGAGCCAGTAAAAATCAGCGGCCAGCCCGTCGCCAATCTCGTGGCTTCCACAAGCGGCACGGATTCCGATTGGGTGGTGAAGCTGATTGACGTTTACCCGGACGAGGTTGCCGCCGAAAGCTGGATGGGCGGATATGAACTGATGAGTTCGGCGGATATTTTCCGCGGGCGCTATCGCGAAAGTCTGGAGACCGCCAAGCCCATCGCCAGTGACAAGCCACTTCCCTACCGTTTTGCCCTGCCGAACGCCAACCACGTTTTCCTACCGGGCCATCGCATCATGGTGCAAATTCAGTCCAGCTGGTTCCCGTTGTACGACCGCAATCCGCAAACGTTCGTCCCTAATATATTCTGGGCCAAGCCGGAAGATTACCGAAAAGCCGTGCAACGCGTGTATCATGCTCCGGGCCAGGAAAGCTTCATTGAGCTTCCTCTCGTGGAAAAATAGTAAAAATGTGCGAAAAGCCGCATAAATTATAGCAGGGATTGCGACCCCGAGGGCGTCCAGGATAGTTTGCCGGGGAGCGTATAGTCGCGATAGAATAGTAAATCTCTAGGAGGACGTACTTAGTGTTAACGATTCGTCTGGCAAGGATTGGCAAGAAAAAGAAACCGTACTACCGCGTGGTAGTGATTGAAAGGACGCGAGCCCGCGATGGGCGTGTACGCGAAGCAGTGGGAACATACGATCCGCTTAAGAAGCCCGCGGAAATCAAGTTAGATTCCGAGCGCATCAAATATTGGCTTGGCGTAGGGGCACAGCCGAGCGATACCGTTCGGAGCTTCATCAAGCAACAAAAAATCGCTTAATAATCCGACGCTTAAGCACACGTTCCCGTTCTCTTTATTCTTCCAGGTCAGGTCCCAGTGGCGGAGTGAATTAGCGCGTCCTTATGGGGTATGGGCGCGTCAGTATGTGACAAAGAACGCACGCGGGGGCCCGTATGAAGGAACTAGTTGAGGAGATTGCTCGAGCGCTGGTGGACCATCCCGAGGGGGTTCAAGTGAGAGCGGTGGAAGGTTCACAAGTGACCGTGTTGGAATTGCGTGTTCATCCGGAAGATCTGGGTAAAGTGATCGGGCGGCAGGGACGAACTGCGAAAGCTATCCGCACGTTGCTGGGCGCCGCCGGGATGAAACTGCACAAGCGATTTACGCTTGAGATTCTGGAAGATTGAGCGATCCCGGCGAACAAAAGCGGTGGATCCTGGTGGCCCGAATCCTGAGGCCGCGCGGAAACAAGGGCGAAGTCATTGCGGAACTGTTGACGGATTTTCCCGAGCGATTTTCTACGTTCAAACAAATCCACCTTTCGAAAGACGGCGGCGAGCCTGAGTCCGCCGCGTTGCAACATTTTTGGATCGATCGGAACCATCCGGGAATGGGTGTCTTCCATCTTGCCGGCTGCTCCTCGATCACTGAAGCGGAAAAGCTGCGGGGTCTGGATGTGATGCTCCCGTTTGAGGAGCGCGTCGCGTTGCCGGCGGGTCAGTATTTCGTGACGGACTTGATCGGTTGCGCGGTGTTTCCGGTTCCGCCGGACGCCACTACAGAAGCGCCGCAAACAATAGGCACCGTAATCGACGTGTTTTTCCCGGGAGAAAACTTGGCGGGCACGCCGATTTTGCAGGTGCAAACTCCCAAGGGCGAACTGCTGGTGCCGCTTGCTGAAGATATTTGCACGCGCATCGATGTGGCGGCTCGAAGGATTGAGGTCCGCCTACCGGAAGGCCTGGGCGAGATCAACGAGCGGGACAGCCACCGCGAATAAGCGGGCCTACCCGCGAAAGCCAATCTTCATTACACTGCGAACAATGCGATTTGACCTGATTACCATTTTTCCGGAATTTTTTGTCGGCCCGCTGGACCACGGCATTGTCCGCCGCGCGAAAGAAGCAGGCATTGCACAAATCCACGTGCAGGATTTGCGAGAGTTTACGAAAGACCGCCACCGCACCGTGGACGATCGCCCGTTTGGCGGCGGTGAAGGCATGGTGCTGAAGCCAGAGCCGCTGTTCGAATCCGTGGAAAAGCTTCTGGGGCACGGAGTGGGCGACGCGCAAAAAAAATTCGAGCCGCACCCCGGCACGGCTATTCTGTTAATGTCGGCAGCCGGGCGCCTGTTCACGCAAGAGACTGCGCGCCGGTACGCCAAGCTGGACCGGCTGATCCTGATTTGTGGGCGTTACGAAGGCGTGGATGAACGGGTAGCCCAGCATCTGGCCACGGAAGAAATTTGTGTAGGGGATTACGTTCTAAGCGGCGGCGAGTTGCCTGCAGCAATTGTCGTTGACGCCGTGACACGACTTCTCCCAGGAGCGTTGGGCAACGAAGCGTCTACCCAGAACGAATCGTTCAGCGAGATGGAAGGCCGTTCCAGCAAGCCAGCGGGCAGCTCCGGAGTCTTGCTCGATTTCCCTCACTACACCCGTCCCGCAGACTATCGCGGCTGGAAGGTGCCTGAAGTCTTGATCGGCGGCAACCACGCCGAGGTCGCCAAGTGGCGCCGGGAGAAGGCTTTGGAGAAAACCCACCAGAATCGCCCCGAATTCTCTGGAGAAAACGGCGAAAACGGCTAGGCAAGAAATCAGCCTTTGAGTATAATTAGTGTTTGCCTTAGAAGTGCTGGCCCCGCCTGAGTGGGTCTGCAGGGAATACAGAAAATGAATCCGGTAATCCGTAAGTTGCATGAAGCGCAATTGCGCAAAGATCTCCCCGAATTTCGGCCTGGTGATACCGTCCGGGTGAATGTGCGCCTATTGGAAGGCGAAGGGGAAAAGGTCAAGGAACGCATCCAGTCGTTTGAGGGTGTGGTGATTTCGAAGAAGGGCCGGGCCAGCAGCGCCACGTTCACCGTGCGGCGCGTCAGCTTCGGCACCGGCGTGGAACGCATTTTCCCGTTGCACTCGCCTTCGATCTCCTCGATTGACGTCGTCGGCAAGGGCAGCGTGCGCCGCTCTCGCTTATATTACCTGCGCAACCTGCGCGGCAAGGCCGCCCGCATCAAGCGCGCCGCTCGTGAAGAAGCAGAAACACCGTCAACTACGGCCAGCGCGTAAACCGCAGCAAAAGAAATCCAGCAAAGGACAGGCAGAAATGCCTGTCTTTTTTATTGGCGAAAGCACGATCAACCCGCAACCCATACGGTAAAGATCAATTGGGCGTGCTAAAATCCAGTCGCATATAACTCTCTATGAGCCGACTTTGCTCTTCCCGTTTTGAGCGAGCGGCGCGCAAGCTCGGCTGGACTCGCGTCGCGGGTCTCGATGAAGCCGGGCGCGGCGCGCTGTTTGGTCCGGTTGTCGCCGCAGCGGTGATCCTGAATCCCAAGCGAAGAATCGTCGGGCTGGACGACTCGAAAAAATTGACCGCCGACCGCCGCGCGGAATTGGCCGTGCGCATACGGGAACACGCAGTAGCCTGGGCGGTGGCGGAAATTGATGCGAAGCGCATCGATGCCTGGAATATTTATCAGGCCAGCCGCCAGGCGATGACTGCGGCGCTGCAGCAACTGTCCATCGTGCCGGATTACCTGTTGATTGACGCCATGCAACTGGATGTTCTGATCGAGCAGAAATCCCTGATCAAAGGCGACGCCAAAAGCGTCTCGATTGCCGCCGCTTCGATCCTCGCAAAAACCCACCGGGACATGCGCATGGAAGAATGGGACACGGTCTACCCTCAATACGGCCTCGCACAACACAAGGGCTACAGCACGCCAGAGCATCTCGAAGCGCTGAGGGCCCACGGACCCACGCCGCTCCATCGCCATTCCTTCACCCCCGTGCGCGTTGCGGGCTGCTGGGCTGCCGGCGCAGTACAAGTGGCGCTGCCGCTGGAAATCTGGCCGCGCACCGAACGCGAGAGTTAGTTCTAGAACCGCATCCTCGCCACAAAATTTTCGATCGCTGCCGAAAACCATCATTCGCCATTTCTTCGCCCAAAGTGGCGTATCTGCCACGGGGATAACTGCCTGCTCACAATCACCCGCGCTTTCATTGACGCCCCAACCCACGGAGCGTAGCGTGAAAAAGTAGAGTCGCAGACGTCTCAGCGCCTGCACTGCGTCCAGGAGAAAGTCACGACGGCTTTGCTGGGAGAGCTGTCGTCCAAAGCGCATGGCCTATAACAAAAGCAAGTTTGTCGAAGCCGCACAGAAACTGCTGAATCAGGGGAAGGTGGCGCAGGCCATCGCTGAGTATCAGCAGATATTGAAGTATGAGCCACGCGACCAGGTCACCTTGATGACCATCGGCGAGCTGTATATTCGCCAGGGCGAAACCATCCAGGCCATCGATTATTTCGAACGCCTCGCGCAACTGTTTGTCAGCGACGGCTTTCTCACCAAGGCGATCGCGGTCTACAAACGAATTGCCAAGCTTGCGCCCGAAGAAATCCGGCCGCTGGAAAAACTGGCGGACCTGTACGTGCAACAGGGAGTGATGAGCGAGGCGCGGCCGCTGTTCCTGCAGCTCGCCGAACTGCACCTGAAGAACAACCGTCAACCTGAAGCGGTTTCCCTGTTGAAGAAATTGCTGTCCGCTGAACCGGACAATCTGCGAATCCAGATCCGGCTGGCGGATTTGTACCAGGCCATGGGCCAGTCCGGGGAAGCGCTGGATACTTACGTCTCCGCAGCGCAACGGGCACTGGCACGAGGCGACCACGCGGAATGTGAAAAGCTGGCAGACAAAGCCCTGCAACTCAATCCGAAACAGCTCGATGCGCTTATCGTTAAGGCGCGTGCGTTTTCCACGGTCGGCAATGTCGCCAAAGCCTCGGAAATTCTGGAGAAAGTTCCGGATCTCGAAAAGGGTGGCGAGCCGGCCGAATTGCTGCTCGACCTGTACCTGAAAAACGCCAAGTGGGACGAAGCGACGGCGCTGGCACTGAAGATTTTCTCCTCCGACGAAAAGAATTTTGGCGCCACACAAAAGGTCACGGAAGTGTTGATGGAGTCCGGCCAGGCCGAGCGGGCCATGAGCATGCTCTCGCGCATCCGCATTCCCATGATTGACGCGGGCGAGCATGAAGCGGTGGCCCATCTTCTGACCGAGCTGTCCACGCGTTTGCCGGGCCGGCTGGAGCCCATGGAATGGCTGGTCGATACCTACGGACGAACCAGCGATTCTTTCCGCATGCCAGACGCACTGGCCCAACTGGGCGATGCGCTGGTCGCCTCAGGGAAACTGGACCGCGCCAAGGAAATTTTCCAACAGCTTGTAGACCGCGAGCCGGAAAGCGATCCGGCCAAGCGTAAGCTTAACGACGTCCTGAAGAAGCTGGGCATGGTGGTGGAGGAAGCAGCGCCGCCGGCGGACATCGTCGTGGTCACCGAAGATCTGCAGCCGGAACTGCAGAAAGCCGAAGCACCGAAAATCCGGCCGGATATGGAGCCGGAGAAAAAGCCGGTCGCGGCGGAAGCGGCGGAAAGCGCGCACGCGGAAGCGGAGCTGGACGAAGACACGCAAAAGTTCATCGCGCAATCCTTGACCGATGTGGACCTTTTCGCAAGCTACGGGTTGACGCAGAAAGCCATCGGCCTGCTTGAAGCGATCCTGCGCCGCGCTCCCACGCACACACCGACGCTGGAAAAATTGCTGGATTTCGTGCTGGGTGCCGGCGACGACCGACGCACGGCGGAACTTGCCGCGCAATTGGAACACATTCACGCGAGCCGTGGCGATGTCCGCAGCGGCGAACGTTTTGGAGAGTTGCGCCGCCGATTCCAGCGTGCGGCCGGGCTGAACGATGACGAAATCGCCGCAGCAGTAGCGGCCGCCATGCCGCAGCCAGTAGAAACGGTGCCGGTCGAGGAACTTCATATTTCAGAAGCCGCGGCAGCGCCACCAGAAATAGCTGTGCCTTCTGTCGAAGCCGTCGCACACACGGAAGAAGCGCCGCAAGCCGCCGTGGAGATGAAGCTTCCAGAAGTTCAGATGGTGGAGAAGGTTTCAGCGGAAGCACCCGTCGAGCCTGCAGCGGAAGCTGAGGCGGAAGAGGTTGACCTTTCGGCGGAATGGGCTTCCCTGCTGGAAGAAACCAAGGAGCCTGAAGCAACTCCGGTGGTTCCACAAGTCTCTGCGCCGCAAGCGCCGCCGGTTCATGCCGCTCCGGCAGACAGTGTCCAAGAGTTTGAGATTCCGGAACTCACCATGGAAGAGTTCAAGGCGGAAGACCTGCCGGCGGAACCTACACCATCAGAGCCGCTTGTGGCCGCGCATCAAGATACGGGCCACTCCGAATTTCCCGTGCCGGCGGCCTCCGAGGAAGAACCGGACGATTGGAGCTCCCTGCTCGCAGACGCAGGCGTGCCAGCGACCCCGGCGGAAGAAGCCGCGCCGGTGGAAGACGAAATCGGACAGCATCACCAAGAGCTGTTGCCCGGAGAAGAACCAACCGCGCTGCCCATTCCAGAGCACGCCGAAATTGCCGCCGAAGGTCACGAGCCTGCGCTGGAAGAACCGCAAGCAGCGGTTCCGGAAGCGCGTCCTCCACAACCCGAACTTGAGCTGGACCAGGACTTCGAACTCGTTCTGGAGCCGGAGGAAGTAATTCCGGCGCATGAAATGTTGTCGCAGATTCCCCCGCCCGCGCCGGCAAAGCCTGCGCAACCGAAGCAGGAGAAACGTCCCGAACCGGTTTCCAGCCATATGTTTTCCTCGGATCAGTTCCTTACCGATCTGGCTAAAGAGATCGACGAATTGGGTCTGGACGAGCTGACGCCAGGCATGTCCAAGCCGAATGAATCCGTCCAGGCAGAGGCTCCGTCGAAGGAACCGGTTGGGGCCATCACCGAATCCGGCCCGTTGAAGGAAGTGTTTGACGAGTTTCGCGCTGAGCTTGGTGAAATGGGTGCAGAGGACGAAGATCTGGAGACGCATTACAACCTCGGTGTTGCCTTCCGCGAAATGGGATTGCTGGAAGAGGCCATCGGAGAATTTCAGAAGGTCGCCAAAGCCAACGATCGCGGCAAGGCGTTCCGCTACGCCATGCAGTGCAGCACGCTGCTCGGCCTGGCGTTCATGGAAAAAGGCCAGCCGGACATCGCTGCCATCTGGTACGAGCGCGCGCTCACCACGCCGGGGCTCGATTCGGAAAGTAAACTGGCGTTGCGGTATGATTTGGGAGTGGCACAGGAGTCGGCAGGCGATCTGGAAGCGGCACTCAAGAGTTTCTCTCAGGTCTACGCCGTCAATATTGATTACCGCGATGTGGCGGAACGAATTGCCTCGCTCCAAAAGCCGGCGCGCTGAGCACCTGCCCACAGTCATCCAGGGAATATCCAAGGGATAATGAACCGGATTCTGCGTGCGTTGACGGTTGTGCTGTTGTTTGAAATGGGCGCGCTCTTGTTGTATCTGCCGTGGTCCAGTTTCTGGGAACAGAACTATTTCTTGAGCCACCTTCCCTGGTTGATGCCCGTCATCCTGAATCCTTCTTTGCGCGGGATCGTCAGTGGAATCGGCGTGTTGGATATCTTCGTGGCGTTTGGGCTGTTCAGCCCGCGACCGGCGGCCGCCCGTGTCTCTCCCCCCTCCAATTCGTAACATGAAAGTGTGTTATGTGACGGACCGCAAGGCGCTATCCGGCGCCGCCGACGCACAGGTGCGCTTATTGCTGGAAAAAATGGAGAACGCCGCAAGCGCGGGTGTCGACTGGATCCAGATTCGCGAAAAGGAACTTCCGGCGCGTGAATTATTTGCGCTGGTGCAAGAGGCAGTGCGGCGAATTCCGCGCTCCTGCCGCATTCTGGTGAACGACCGGCTGGACGTGGCGTTTGCCGCCGGCACCGGCGGCGTGCACTTGGGAGAGCAGAGCATCCCCGTGGCAGCTGCGAAACGATTCGTGAAAGGAAAGAATCCGGACGCCGATTTCTTGGTTGGCGTATCCGCGCATTCGCTCGAATCCGTGCAGACGGCCGAAAAAAATGGCGCCGGTTATGTGATTTTTGGGCCGGTCTACGAAACGCCGTCGAAGGTGGCATTCGGGCCGCCGCAAGGAATAGAGCAGCTCGCGGAAACCTGCCGCAGCGTTTCGATCCCGGTGATTGCGATTGGCGGGATCACTGTACAAAATGCTTCGGATTGCGCGGCGGCGGGGGCGGCGGGAATTGCCGCCATTCGCTTGTTTCAAGACGCGCCTGATCTGGCAGCAGTGTTGGCCGCGTTACGCGGATGATGAATTCGTCTAGCGCTCCTGCAGCCGCCGTAGCAAGCGAATCTGGCCGGCGTGATAGACGTCGTGGAAGGCGACGCCGTATAGCATGCGGACATGCTTCTTGGCGCCCGATGATTTCAGGATCTTGCCGATGGCGTGAACCAGCGCGTGGTGTTCGCCTTCCAGGATGGCCCGATCGCCGCGCCAATCCGCTTCGCTGGCTTTTCCTTTTTCCGGTCGCGCAAAGAAGTTACTGCCCTTCAAAATAAACGAACCGCGTTTGCCGCCCTCAAGCTTGCGGCGCACCGCATACTTCCAATATGCAGCGTGCAGAGTTTCTTCCCAAATGTTGTGGCGATTGGGCGCGGGGCGCCACGCCGCTTGCTTGGCAGACACACCTTTGAGCGCTTGCCGAAGATTCGGGCCGTGCCAGGTTTTCTTTGAGTACGCTTCATCGAGAAGCGCAAGTAGAATTGCTTCGTTGTTCATGGTGCCCTCGGCGAATCGAAGCAACATTTTACTGCAAGGATTGCGCTGAGCGATCAAGCAGAAAAGCTGTGGGGCTCGCGGACCCACTTTGCGCTACAGCTTCGTTCAGGATCATCGCCAGGCGCACGCCGGCTTGCGCAATGCGCTCCTCCACCACAGGAGCCGCGGCCTTTTGATACTTCTCGCCCGCAAACAAATTCAAGTGCATCATACGTTCGCCGACGTTATTGGCATCCGTGCAGGAATGAACAGCGGCCGGAACTTCCACCGGAACTTTGGGAGTGAGCTCGCCATAAACGACCGTTTCCGCGAGATTGTGGCTTTCCCAAGCCCAAGCGTCGACGTGAATCCCCGCGGCCTGCCACTTCGGAATCTCTGCCGTGAACAATTGCGCCAGGAATCCCGCATACTCGGGAGGTTCCGCGCCCTCCATGTCCCGCTCCAGAATCGCGGTGTCCCAAAGCGCGTGAAGATTGGGCGTGAAGTAACTATTGTTCACCTGAGGAATGCGGCGCAAATAGTGCACCGGTACGCAGTTGCCGCCTTCATCGTTATTCGTGGTGGCGTGCAAGGGCATGTGCAGATCGCCGACGAAATGGATGATATACCGCAAGGCATCGGAGCGCAGGCGCGGATTGGTGTTCTTGTCCTTCAGAATGGCAAGTTGATCGCTGATCGCCTGAATCACGCAGCCGTTGCTGCCGCAGAATGCCGCCCATGGACCGTGGGACGCGCCGCGCGGAATGTCGATGTAATGCCACGGGCCATTCTTCAAGGTGCCGCGGACGTCATCCGCCCAGGTGGAAGCGCCCGCCATCAAATCGCGCGTTGTATTCCCGCAATATCGTTTGACCTGCGGATCGACGGGATTTTCCGACAACAGTTTTTCGACAAACTGTCGCGCTTCGGGCGTGAGTTGTTTTTCCGCGATGAGCGCAACAGTTTGGTGGCCCTTGCATCCCCAGGCCCAGCAGGGATGGGACACCAGAAAAAGAGCGAATGCCAGCCACACGAGCAGTCGAGCAACGATCGAGCGAGTTAATCTCACGGGAGTGTCGTCCTCCGATGAAAAAAATGCAACGATCAGGCACTGAGCCAGCGTGCCACGGGCTTCCAGTCTTCCGTATGATCGCAGATGACCCGGAGAGCCGCGGTGATAGGAATGCCCAGGATCAGCCCCATGCCTCCCCACACCCAGCCCCAGAAGAGCAACGAAATGGTGATAGCCACCGCATTCAACTGCACCTGGCGGCCAACAAGTTGCGGCGCGATCAGGTTCTGCGCCACCACGTGGATACCCGTAAGCACAAGCGCGATGACCCCGAAATGGCTGACCGCTTTCCATTTCAAAACGGCCAAAAAGAAGCCCGGAATCCACGCGAGCACCGCGCCAATGTACGGAACCATATTGAACAGGCCAGAGGCAATGCCAGCCAAAACCGGATAGTCGAAGCCCATGGCGAGAAAGAAAATGCTGCTGCACGCGATCACCACAAGCGTAACCACGGACATGCCGATCAGATAGTCTCGAAGCACATTGCGCAGGTCGTCCAGCGTTTCTTTTACCTGAGTCCGGCGCGAAATGGGGAAAAGCTGCAAGGTGGAATGCCAGGCTTCGCGCTTTCCGGCAAGCATAAAGAAGACCAGGAAAGGCACGAACGTGCCCTCGAGAACCAGTGCGTACAGCGAACCGATACCGCGCAGAAACAAATTGTGCACGGTGCCGGTAGTGTCGGAAGGCGGGGTCACAGGTTTACCGCCGGTTGGAGCGGTCAGATCGTTGACGCTTCCTTCGAGGCCGCTGATTTTTCCTTGCACCGCGCCGGTCGCCTCGCGGAGAATGTCGCGATATTTTGGCCAGTTGGCGGCAAAGTCCGAACTGCGCACCCATAAACCGTAACCCATCGCTCCAATCGCCGCGATCAACAGCAAAACCATGATCAACGCCCCAATCGTCCTGGGAATGCGCACGCGTTCCAGAAGTTCCACGGCGGGATCGAGAAAATATGCGAGCAGAACCGACAGCAACAAGGTGATCACCACCCCGGCGGCGTAATAGAAAAACAGCAGCACAACCGCGCCCGCCAGAATGCGCAGGCTGGTCGACGTCGCCGAGATACGCAGTGCTGCTGGCGGTGTTTCCGTGGTGGACAAGCGACACCCCTCTTACCGAACACGGTAGCATATTCAAGGCTCGCCGGGACAAAGGCCCGCAGACTGTCACGCACGTTTAATAAATAGATACGCAGACGCGAGAGATGAGGGGAGAGAATCCGCGCGACGATCAGCGCCTGAAAAGGTTCCGGGAGGCTGTGTTAGACTGCCTCGAAGGTCGCTCGCTCCACTGACTTGTTCGAAACTATGGCCAAAGAACTGTTCGGTACAGACGGAATCCGTGGAGTTCCTGGAACTGCGCCTCTGGACGACGCCACGCTTTACGCCACAGGCCGCGGGCTGGGTGAATTCCTGAAAAAAGAGCATGGCGCCGCGCACGTCCTAATCGGAATGGACACGCGCGAATCCGGTCCGCACATTGCCGCACTGCTAGCGTCTGGGCTGAAGAAGGCGGGCGCCACCGCCGAATTTGCGGGTGTGATCACCACCCCTGGGGTCGCCTGCCTCGTTCGGCAGAATGACTACCAGGCCGGCGCCGTGATTTCCGCCTCGCACAATCCGTACCACGATAACGGCGTGAAACTTTTCTCGCACGCGGGCATGAAGTTTCCTGATGTAGAAGAAGAAAAAATTGAGGCCGAGATTTTTCGCTTGCGAACCCAGCCCGTGCCCGTGGAACGTCAGGCGTTGGTGGCAAACCATGCGTTGCACATGGAGTATTTGGAATTCCTGAAGAGCCATGTACTCGACGGTGCAAAACTTTCCGGCTATCGCATGGTTTTGGATTGCGCGAATGGCGCGGCCTATCAATTGGGGCCGGAGCTGTTCCGGTCGTTGGGTGCGGACGTTGTCGCCATGGGAGTCACGCCGGACGGCCGCAACATCAATGCCGGCTGCGGTTCGCTGCACCTGGAGGGGCTGCAAGCGCGCGTGAAGCAAGAAGAGGCGCAATTGGGAGTTGCGTTTGACGGCGACGCGGATCGCGCGTTGTTTGTCAGCGGCAGCGGGAAGATCGTGAACGGAGATGGAGTGCTGTTGGCCGTGGCGCGCTATCTGAAATCTCAGAACGCTTTGAAGCAACAGCGGGTGGTGGCGACGTCCATGTCCAACCTGGGGCTGGAACGGGCGCTGGCGAAAGATGGCATGTCGCTGGCTCGCGCCGCAGTTGGTGATCGCTATGTGCTGGAAGAAATGCTGAAGTCAGACAACAACCTCGGCGGGGAACAATCGGGCCACATCATTTTCCTCGACGACAGCCCAGCAGGAGACGGCTTGCTCACGGCGGTAAAGCTCGCGTCGCTGGTTTCCATGAAGGGTGCGCTGGAGCCGCTGGTAGAGGGGTTGAAAGATTATCCGCAGGTGATCGTCAACGTAAAGGTGAAGTCCAAACCGCCGCTGGAATCCCTGCCGGCCGTCGCGCAGGCGCTGGCAGACGCCCAGACGACCCTAGGCGACAATGGGCGAGTAGTCTTGCGATATTCGGGTACGGAGCCGCTGGCGCGGGTGATGGTCGAGGCGGAGCATCAGATGGACGTAGATCGATTTTCGAAATCGATCGCCGAAGCGTTACGCAGCGCGATAGGTGCCTGAAACGCAGCTGAGAATAACGTTATTCTGAATGATGAGAAATTCAGTTTTCACAGAACCGAGTTCCAAAGACTGTAGGAAACTTGCAAGAGTCTGTGGGATTTTGTAGATTCTTGCGATCCTTCGTTCGACCCGCAGTCTCTTGAATCGGTTAAATTAATTGTTATCAATGACATAGGTGGGCACCTCTGTTGCTCCACGCACTTGGCAAACGGCGTGCACTCATAGATGGCAATTCATGACTTTGGCTTCCCGGGGTGGCCGGAACTCAACCTCGACTGAGATTCCGGTTATTGGGGGGTCAGATCAATATAGGGGGCTTGCACCGGCCCCCTTTTTTATTTCTCCCATCCATCTTAACTTTCCACCTGATTGTGATTAAGTTCCTGTCGTTCTTGTTACCACTTACCGGACCGATTGTCGCTTGTGGTGTGCCCAAAAAAAGTGAGCGGCCGGTGGGGGTTCCGGCCGCTCGGGCGTGGGGGATGGAGGGATTACTATCGGAAGATCAATCTTTCTCAGGGGTGGCAGGTTGTTCGACTGCGCTCGCCAGCAGAAGAACAACACACAGGAGCAAGATCATTAGGATCATTCCGCCACTCCCGATACCGAACCGAACTCCCGATCACGTAAACGATTCTGCCGGACACCCTGGATTGCGTCACTAGGCTGGAAGGTTCAATTGGGGGAGTACTCCGCACTGGCACTTCCGTACCTGTACCAAAGGGAATAGGCGCCGGCCGCAAGGAAATGAGCCGTCGTACGGTGCAAGTAATGCATCACTGGCCACTCCCTACTCGCCTACGCTATGCTCTTAGAACCATGCATGATTTAAATTATTTCCGTGATCATCTGGACGAATTCGCCGAAATGGCGAAAAAGCGCAACACCACGCTGGATCTGGACGGCTTCCGCGCGCTCGACAAAGAACGGCGCGAGCTGATCCGCGAAAATGAAGAGCGCAAAGCCCAGCGCAACAAGGCCAGCGACGAAATCGCGCGCCTGAAAAAAGCAAAGGAAAGCGCGGACGCGCTCCTAGCGGAAATGAAGCAGCTGTCCGAAAAGATCAAACTCGTTGACGAACGTATCAGCGAACTGGACACGAAGCAGCGCGATTTTCTGCTCACCATTCCGAACATCCCTCACAAGAGCGTGCCCTACGGCAAAGGTGCCGAGGGAAACCAGGAAGTGCGGCGATGGGGCAGCGCTCCGAAATTTGATTTTCAACCGAAGCCGCACTGGGAAGTGGGCGAAAAGGCGGGGATTCTCGATCTGGAAGCGGCCGCCCGAATCACCGGCGCGCGTTTCGCCGTGTATAAGAGCTGGGGAGCGCGGCTGGAGCGGGCGCTGGCGAATTTCTTTCTGGATGTGCATACCCGCGAGCACGGCTACACGGAGATCCTGCCACCATTCCTGGTGAACACTGCCTCCTTGATGGGCGCGGGGCAATTGCCGAAGTTCGCCGCCGATCTTTTCCGGGTGCAGGACACGGATTTCTGGCTTACACCGACATCGGAGGTTGAGTTACACAACCTCTACCGCGACGCCACACTGACCGAAGACCAACTTCCGATTCGCGTCACGGCCTGGACAGCATGCTTCCGTTCCGAAGCTGGTGCCGCGGGGAAAGACACGCGGGGAATCCTGCGCCAACACCAATTTCAAAAAGTGGAACTCTTCAAATTCACGCATCCTGATAAGAGCTACGAGGAGCACGAAGCCCTGGTAGCCAATGCGGAAACGATTCTGCAAAAACTCGGCCTGCATTACCGGACGGTCCTCCTTTGTACCGGCGACATGGGCTTTGCGTCCGCGAAGACCTACGACCTGGAAGTATGGCTGCCTTCGAGCAACGAGTTCCGCGAAATTTCGTCGTGTTCGAATTGCGAAGCGTTCCAGGCGCGGCGCGCGGGTATTCGCTTCAAGCCGAAGGGCGGAGGCAAAAGCGAATTTGTGCACACACTAAACGGCTCTGGCTTGGCTGTGGGGCGCACTTGGATTGCCATCGTAGAGAACTATCAGCAAGCCGACGGGTCGATCGAGATCCCAGAAGTGTTGCGCCCATACATGGGAATTGACCGCATTCCGGCGGGAGGTTGAGATCCATGCGTCTCGGGAGTTCGGCCAACGTAAATCATTTATAATCTGATAGTTATGAACACTGCACGGTGCGCCAACGCTCCAAACCTAGAACCAATACGCCGCGCAACCCCTTGAAAGTACAGCTTTTCGTTTGACTCCCTGAGAAGCCCTGCATACACTCGGCTCAACGCGGTTTTGGCCGTTTCTATGGGCGGTTCAGATGCTTGCCGCGGAAGAGACGCAAGGATGCCATTTATTGCTCGTATGCTGAAGTACTTGTTCTGGCTTTTGATCGTGTCCTGGAGTGTCGCCATGCTGCAAAAGATCGTTGGTAACATGGCCACGGGCGACGCAGGACCGAAACCAGACCTGGACGTCCCGAACAATGCCGTGAACCAGAAACTAGTGCGCGATCCGGTCTGCGGAATGCACGTGGCCGAGGGGCTCGCGCTGTCGATAAAGCAGGGCGGAGAGATCGTGCACTTCTGTTCCGCGGAATGCCGGGACAAATTCTTGGACGGAACGCAGAAAATTTCCGCCAGCGCATAACAGCTGGCGTGCTGCAGCGGAAAGAAGTGATGTCAGGCTCGGTTCCACAGAGTTAGAGAGACTCAGCGCAAAGGAAAGGACCGAAGCGAATGGCCACGGTCGCAAAACCCCCAGTCCCCAGCCGCACCGTAAACGCACCGCCGATAGTGCCGCGAATCGCCCCGCGGGAGGAGTTGAATCCGTTCCGCATCGCGCAGATCCAGTTTGATATCGCCGCGGAAGTTCTGAAACTCGATCCCGGCTTGCGGCAAGTGCTGCGGACGCCCAAGCGCGTCCTGGAGGTATCGCTGCCCACGAAAATGGACAACGGGCAGGTAAAGGTGCTGACCGGCTTTCGCGTGCAGCACAACATTGCTCGCGGCCCAGGCAAGGGTGGAATCCGCTTCCATCCCAACGTCACCTTGGACGAAGTAAAAGCATTGGCCGCCTGGATGACGTGGAAGACGGCGGTGGTGAATGTGCCATTTGGCGGCGCCAAGGGCGGAGTGATCTGCGATCCGAAGCGCATGTCCAAGTCCGAGCTGGAGCGCCTGACGCGCCGGTATGCCAGCGAGATATTGCCGCTGATAGGTCCTGACCAGGATATTCCCGCGCCAGACGTTTACACCGACGCGCAGACAATGGCCTGGATTATGGACACCTATTCCATGATGAGGGGCCACACTGTGCCGGGCGTCGTCACCGGCAAACCAATTTCCATTGGCGGGTCGTTGGGTAGAGCTGAAGCCACGGCGCAAGGCTTGGTTTACGTGGTGGAAGAAGCCTGCAAGGTGAAGAAAATCTCGTTACGCGGCGCCACTGTCGCAGTGCAGGGCTTTGGCAATGCCGGGGCAACTGCGGCGCGGCTGCTCGCGGACAAGAAAGCCAAGATCATTGCTCTAAGCGATACGCGCGGCGGTGTCACGAACTCCCGCGGCATCGATCCGATCAAGGCCATTCGCTACAAGGAACGCTCCGGGACCGTTGTGGGCATGCCCGGCGCTTCGCGAATTTCGAATGACGATTTGCTGGCCATGAAGTGCGACATCCTGATTCCTGCGGCCCTGGAAAATGTAATCACCCTGCAGAACGCGGAATCGGTGAAGGCACGCGTGGTGGCGGAAGCGGCCAATGGACCGACCACGCCGCACGCGGACGAAATCCTGGCGCGCCGCGGAATCACCGTGCTGCCGGACATCCTGACCAACGCCGGCGGCGTCACCGTCAGCTACTTCGAATGGGTCCAGAACCAGGAAGGCTTGCTCTGGGACTCCGACGAGGTGAACGTACGCTTGCAAAAGATCATGGTGCGTTCGTTCCACGACATGATCGAGGCCATGCGCAAGTACCACGTGCCGCCACGTACCGCCGCAATGACGGTGGGCGTAGGACGCGTAGCCGAAGCAACACTGGTCCGCGGCCTGTTCCCGTAAAATAAGAATTCACCCGGCTCGGGTGAATCCTTGATTCTTAACAATCTTCACATCCGGTAGCCTCTTTCAGACTCAAGCGGTGATTCGCTTTTGCAATGAGAATTTCCTTGCAGAGAAAATTCAGTGCGCGTACATTCGCAAGTGCCGGGCGTTTTCCGGTGCGAACGCAAAAAGATTTCGCACTGGCGAGCGTGACCGGCTATTTTCTTCACGGAACGAGGCAAAAGACAGACCAACATGAGCCATCTTCACGCACAGGGCATCGCCGTCCCTCCTATTTTGCTGACGATCGCTGGCTTCGATCCCAGCTGCGGCGCGGGCGTTGCGGCGGATCTAAAAACTTTTGCGGCCCACGGTTGCTATGGAGTGGCGGCCATCACGTCGCTGACGGTGCAGAACACGCAGGGAGTGGAAGCCGTCCATAACACTCCGAGCGCGGAGCTTCGCGAACAGCTGGAAGTGCTCGTAAAGGATTGCGAAATTGCGGCAGTGAAAATCGGAATGTTGGGCAACCGCGGAAACGCCGTGGTGGTGGCGGAATTCCTGGACGCGCACAAGTTCAGCCTGGTGGTGCATGACCCGGTGATGAAGTCTTCCAGCGATTCGGAATTGTTGGATTCCGGGGGCGTGAAATATGTGGCGGCGGAGCTGCTGAAACGCGCGAGCGTAATAACGCCGAACGTGCCTGAAGCGGAAATTTTGACCGGCATAACGATCAAGGATGTCGCGGACATGGAAGCAGCGGCGCGCAAGCTCGGGGAAATGGGCGCGAAGGCCGTGATCGTAAAGGGCGGCCACATGGAAAAGGCCACCGATGTGGTGTTCGACGGCAAAGACTTGCACCAACTGGGCGGCGATAAAGTGAAGTTGGAAAACACACATGGCACGGGCTGCACGTTCGCATCGGCGTTGACGGCGCAAATGGCTGCCGGCCGCGGACTCGTGGAAGCCGCAACGTTGGCCAAGGCCTATGTGATGAAGGCAATCGAGAAAGCATATCCGGTTGGCAAGGGCCTGTTGCCTCTCGATCATTTTTTCCGGATGCGTATTGAACCTTTGACCCGCGGCACCCACGAAGTTCCGCAACATGGGTTGCATCCCGCCGCGGAACCGGCCGCGCACTAAGCCACCGCCAGCAAAGGCTCAGGTCAAGTATTGAGCCCGCTGCCGACTATTGCTACTCTTTCGTCAGACCGGGCGCGGCTTTCCCAACGTAAGTAAACATTTTCAAAACGCCTGGGCGTAGTCCGTCGCTGCAAGTTCGGGGGGAACGCTCTTCATGCCTGAAAATCCGGCCGGCCCGTCGAATGCCTTAAGCCGCATTCCCCTGTTCCAGGGCATACGGCCGCTCCGCTGGTCAGAAGTTCCAAAAAATTTGCTGGCGGGAGTCACGCTGGCGGCGATGAACATCCCGCAGTCGCTTGGTTACACGAAAATTGCGGGCACTCCAGTCATCACCGGTTTATACACACTTCTACTCCCACTGATTGCGTTCGCCACATTCGGTTCTTCGCGCTACCTCGTCGTAGCGGCCGATTCCGCGACGGCAGCCATACTCGCTGGAGGCCTCTCGGGGATGGCGCCGCTGGGCAGCGAACGGTATGTGGCGCTCGCGGGATTGGTCGCGCTCCTGACAGGAATACTCCTGCTGATCGCGCGGATGCTGAAGCTCGGCTTCTTGGCCGATTTTCTCTCGCAAACCGTGCTCGTCGGATTCCTCACCGGCGTAGGTTTTCAGGTTGGCATCGCGGTATCCGGAGGCATGCTTGGCCTGGAAATACACAGCCGGCGCACCCCGGCGCAATTTCTGGAAGTTGTGCGTTCGCTTCGCCAGGTTCCGCCTCTTACGCTGGAAATCTCGTTTGCCGTTGTAGCCGGCATTCTCATTCTCAGCTGGCTCGCGCCGAAATTCCCCACGCCGCTCTTTGCCGTTGCGGGAGCAATCGCGGCAAGCGCAGCGTTTCACTGGGGCGATCGTGGCGTAAAGCTTCTTGGTCCCGTGCCCGGTGGCTTGCCGCATCTTGGCCTGCCTGATGTGAGCTGGAAAGACCTGGAAGTATTGTTGCCAGTGGCGCTTTCGTGCTTTGTGATGATCGTTGCGCAAAGCGCGGCAACCTCGCGCGCCTATGCCACGCGCCATCACCAGGAGGATGACGAAAATTCGGACCTGGTCGGCGTTGCTGCAGCCAACGCCGCGGCAGCCTTCAGCGGAACGTTTGTGGTCAACGGCAGCCCCACGCAAACCGGAATGGTGGAAAGCTCCGGCGGCACAAACCAGATCGCGCATATCACCACCGCGGCAGTCGTGGCCTTGGTTTTGCTCTTCCTGACGCGCCCACTTCAGTTTCTTCCACAGTGTGTG
Organism: Candidatus Acidiferrales bacterium; assembly: GCA_963709705.1. Classification (GTDB taxonomy): domain Bacteria; phylum Acidobacteriota; class Terriglobia; order Acidiferrales; family UBA7541; genus Acidiferrum. The sequence continues at coordinate 392,220 of CAVPXU010000003.1, read as the reverse complement.
CTCGGCGCGGTCGTTTTCACTATTGCGGTGCGATTGATCGACCTGCGCGCCTTAGAGGCAATACGCCGAGAGAGCCCGGGAGAATTCGCCCTGGCAACAACCACGGCGCTGGTTGTGGTGTTCGTTGGCGTGGAACAAGGCATCGTTCTTGCCATGGCCTTGTCGCTGTTTCGCATTGTGCATCACAGCTACCGCCCGCACACGGCGGTGCTGGAGCAGGGTCGCGACGGAATTTGGCGCATGAAGCCCGTCGTGCCGGGAGCAACCACGCAGCCCGGACTGGTGATTTATCGTTTTGGCGCGCCGCTCTTCTATGCCAATGCGAATCATTTCTCCGAGGAAGTGCACATGTTGGCCACCACCGCAGCTCCGCCCATGCACTGGGTGGTCATCGACGCAGGCGCGGTCACCAATGTGGATTTCACGGCTGCCCGCGTGGTGCGCCAAGTTGTGCAGGATCTTCGGTTGCACGGAACCGCTGTGGTCTTCGCCCATGTGCAATCCGACTTAAGACCCGATCTCGATCGCCATCACCTGACGGAAGTAATCGGGTCCGCGCGCATCTTTGACGCGCTGCACGACGCACTGGCGGATATTCGCGGCAAAGTGCCGTCGTTTGACTCCATGGAGATCCGACCTTGACAACGGTGGTATAGTTTCCCGGTCCGCCCCCTCAACTAATTGGTAATAAATTTCAGGTCTAGGAGGGGACCTCCGAGCTGAACAGGTCAAGCAAGGAGAATCGTTGCAGAAAATTTTCCGTTGCAGGAAGTGTCAACGGGGCATGCGCGTTGTCGGTTCCACGGGTCTGGGAAAAGAAGTCGGACGCATCGCCATTTGCCCTTACTGTAAAACAAAAAACAAAGTGAACTGGCCGCGAGGTGATCCTTTTCGCGTGCAGAGAATCGCAACGCGATAGAGACACCTGGCAAATCACCAGCCTCCACCACCACCACCGCCGCCTCCTCCTCCTGATCCTCCACCCCCTCCTCCGCTTCCGGACCCTGGAGCCGTGGCTGACGAGGAAATAGCGGACGTCAACGAACTGCCAAACGAAGAGGCGAAGCTCGCTCCGGTGAAGTTTCCCAGGGTCGAGCCAGAATAAAACGAAGGGGAATACAGCCCGTTGGAACCTGCTTGGGCCGGCGCGCTGCTTGCTCCGGCGAGCAGTCCGGAAAACTTTTCCGCCCAATCCTGTTCCACATCCAGCGCTAAAGCATACGGAAGGAATTTTTCGAACACGGCGGGCGTCTGCTGCGGAGGAAAAGCTCGATTGAGGCGATCGCCGTCAACCGCGCCGAGAAACATCTTGAAGCCTTCCACCTGGTCCATAAGCCGCCTTCCGGCGAAAGTCGGCGCTTTCATCAGGTACAGAAACAGAACATGCAATCCTCCGGCGAAAAAGACGAACAGAACCAGCGCCAGCGAGGTCATCTTCAGCAGAAACCAGAAGCCCATCATTTCGCCAAACAGGAATGGAAGTGCAAATGCGGTGAGGAACAATGCCTTGCCGATGCCAGAAACTTCGGCAAGGGTCGTGGTGTGCGGGTGGAGTATGCCGCGCCAGGTGCTGAAAACGGTGAAGACCAGACCTGCGACGGCAAGGGTCCAGACCGTGAGCCAGATACTCAGGAACGCGCCAGCCACGACCTGAGGCATGCCTTGGACCACAAGATAAGAAATCACGATGATGGCGGAAAGAATCGCGGGAGGAATCATGTATTTCGAATTAGTGACGAAATAAGTTTTCTGTTCCGTGCTTGCCAGCCACTTCTTCAGCGCTTTTATTGCGAGCTGGATGGTTTGGTGATTCTCCTGGTGCAGCCAGATTTCATTGCGTCCCTGAAAGAGCACTGCGGCGAGTTGACTCTCGTCGTCCGGCAGAGAAACGTTCGGTTTGCCGGTGAGATAAAGAGTGTAAGAGCCTGCCTGATCCTTGATCGTGAGATATCCGCGCACAGCCATATCCAGAATGGCAGCCGCAAACGTTTTATTGTCGAAGCCCATGCGCAAAAGGTAGCGCATCCCGGCAGGAGAAAGGTTCTGCGGAGGTTCGTATAGAGGCATGATGACGCCGCGCACCGGATCGCGGCCGACGGCGGACCATGCAATCAGGTAATAGAGCACGAGCACCAGGAAGCCGGTGGCCAGATACAAAGCGTCGCGATTGTCGCGGAAGAAGAATTCCATTTTCTCCGCGAATGTGGGCTCCGCAAAAAATCCTTTTGGCCACATCAAGACGATGCTGAGGCCTTCGCGCGGCCCGAGCAGGCGATTCGCATCGAACTGAAAAGTAGAATCTCCGGTAGCCGTTGCTGTCAGCTGCGCCTGGCGCGAATTCTGGAGTCCGGTGTACCCGGAAAGCTTCACTTCATCTGCTGGAATGCTGGCGGGCAGATGCACCGTCGCGGAGGCGTGCCGTATCGGAAAGATCCAGCCGTTACCGGTGGCGTTCCAGAAAAGCTCGTCGTGATCTTTGAAGAAGCCGAGTTGCCGGTTGGTGGTGTAAGAAATAGTGTAGACGTGGCGCCCTCGCGGCACAATCGCGCTTGGATCGCCCAGGTAAATGCGCTTGCCGTTGGCAACATCTTCAACGCGAAAAGTTTCATTCTCTGAATCGCGCGTCGCGGAAAGCATTTGAAAGCCCACCACATAGCGATTGTTGAATGCATCGCGATAACGCGTGGGCAGCTCACGATAAATTCCATGGTGGATCTGGTTGCCCGTGACGAAAACAGTGATAGTTTCGGTGATCTGGAGAGAGGAGTCCTCCTCCAGTGTGATATCGCTATGGAAATCCAGAATTTGCTCGGTCTGCAGCGGCACGGCCGAGGCGCAAACGAGCACCATCAGAAGACACAACAGGAGCCTGATCGCGGATAGGGCGCGCATGGTATTCCTTAAACCCAGTTTAAACCGCCGGCCGCTGCTTAATATTTGAATGCCGCCAGATGGATATTGGCGAAATGGAATAATCGGCTTTGCTTGAGTGCGGCGGCTCGTCGCCGCTTTTACGTACAAAGCCTCGTCACCAAAACGCAATAGCGAGGGCCAGGAACAGCTGCGAAGACGCGCCCTAATGCTTGTAAACGATTTTGCCACCGACGATGGTGGCGACGGGACCGCCCTTGAAGGCGTGGCCGTCAAAAGGCGAATTGTGGGATTTACTAGCGGATTCCTTCACGTTATAGGTCCACGGACGATCGATCGAAAACACGGTGATATCCGACGGTTCACCAATCGCGAGTTTCCGCTCTTTGCCTAATACCCGCGCCGGCCCTGTGGTGAAAAGCTCGACCATGCGCATCAACGAAATGCGGCCAGAGTGAACAAGCTGCTCCAAGGCCAGTCCGATCGCGGTTTCAAATCCCAGGATGCCAAAGGGCGCTTTGTCGAATTCCACATCCTTGATCGCGGGCTCGTGGGGGGCATGGTCGCTGGCAATGGCATCAACGGTGCCGTCGGCCAGGCCTTCGAGCAACGCTTCGCGATCTTCGCGTGCGGCTAGCGGCGGATTCATCTTGTAGCGCGAATCGTAGGTTACGTCTTCATCGATCAGCGTGAAATGGTGCGGCGTCACTTCGCACGTTACGCGCAGGCCATTCTGCTTGGCGAATCGCACCTGAGCGAGGGAAGACTTGGCGGACAGGTGCGCGATGTGCAGCCGCGCGCCGGTAAGTTCTGCCACTTGCACGTCTCGCGCGACGCAGACGGATTCGGCAGCAGCAGGCATGCCGGGAAGACCCAGCCGCGTGGAGGCAATGCCTTCGCGCATCACCGCGCCTGCGGCGAGGGAAACATCTTCGGCATGTTCGATCACTGGAAGATCAAGCGAACGGCAATAATCCATAATCTGCCGCGCGAGCTTTGCGGTGGCGATGGGCTTGCCGTCGTCGGAAACCGCAACAATTCCCGCGTCGCGCATGGCCGCGATATCCGCGATGGATTCTCCCTTGCTGCCGATGCTGGCGGCGCCAATGGGCCACACGCGAACATGGCCAAACGCTTTGGCGCGATCGACAATGAAGCGCGTGATGGAAGCGTTGTCGTTGACCGGCTTGGTGTTCGGCATGCAGCAAATCGCCGTGAAACCGCCGCGAGCGGCGGCATGCGATCCCGTCTCGATGGTTTCCGAATTTTCCTGCCCTGGCTCGCGCAAGTGCGCGTGCATGTCAATGAAGCCGGGAGCTACGACCAGGCCGGAAGCGTCGAGGACTTGCGCACTGTCGCCATGTGCGATTTTTCCAGGCGCCGCGATTTCGGCGATGCGTTCACCGTCCAGCAAAATGTCTCGCGAAGCATCGCTCTTCGATGCGGGATCAATAACGCGGCCATTCTTAATCAGAAGCATGGGCAGATCCTTCACTCATGATGCGGTCTTTCCTTCCAGCGCAGGATGCGTACCTTCGGTCGCGCCGGTCATCAACAGGTACAGAATGGCCATGCGCACCGAAACGCCATTGGTGACTTGCTCGAGCACTGCGGAGCGCGGACCATCGGCAACATCGGGCGTAATTTCCGTGCCGCGATTGATCGGACCGGGATGAAGAATCAGCGCGTCCGGCTTGGCGAGTTTCATGCGCTCGGCATTGAGCTGGTAGAGCAGGATGTAATCGTTCTGCGAGAGCGAAGGCTCATGCAGGCGCTCGGTCTGAACGCGAAGCACGATGATGACGTCGGCGTCTTCCAGCGCTTCTTCTACGCGATAGACGCAGCGAATCGGCGTGCCCCGCGGTCCGATATGCTCCAGTTCGCGGGGAACCCACATCGCGGGGCCGCACAGCGTGAAACGGCAGCCGAATTTGCCAAGCAGGTGAATGTTCGAACGCGCCACCCGAGAATGTGCAATATCGCCAAGAATCGTCACATTTAGATTGTTCAGCGATCCTTTGCGATCGCGAATGGTCAGCGCGTCCAGCAGCCCCTGCGACGGATGCTCGTGCGTGCCGTCTCCCGCATTGACTACCGGAATTTCCAGATGGCGCGCGACAAAATCGGCGGCTCCGGAAGAGGAGTGCCGCATCACGAAGCAATCCGGCTTCATCGCGTTCAAATTATTCGCCGTGTCCAGCAGGGTTTCCCCTTTTTTCAGGCTGGAAGCTTCGGCCTGCAAATTCATGGTATCGGCGCCCAGTCGCGAAGCCGCGGTGCCAAAGCTCAGGCGTGTGCGCGTGGAATTTTCGAAGAATGCCAGAGCCACGGTTTTACCACGCAGCGTCGCCAGTTTCTTCAGCGGGTTGCGTTGAATTTCCTGGAAGGGTTTGGACTGGTCGAGAAAAAATGTGATTTCGTCTGCACTGAGAGGTTCGATCGCGAGTAAATCACGAAAGCGGTAGTTCAACTTTATTCTCGTAAGAAGCTGAGGCGCGGCTTTGGACGACGAAAGGGGCCTCGCTCCGGACCGGACTTTATTTTACGCGGAGAATCGCCGGGACGCAAAAATTTCGCGCAGGCCGCACAAGCTGTAGAGAAAAAGATCAGGAATCCACGCGATCGACGAGCACCACGCGCTCTTCGTTATCGATTTCCTGTAGCCGCACTTCGATAATTTCGGTGTCGCTGGTCTGCACCGTGCGCCCCGTGTATTGCGCTTCGATGGGCATTTCGCGGTGGCCGCGGTCGATCAGCACGCAAAGAGAAACGCGTTTTGGCCGCCCGAGGTCGAACAACCCGTTCATGGCGGCGCGGATGGTGCGGCCGGTGTAAAGAACATCGTCCACCAGCACCAAATCCAGGGAATCGACGCCAAACGCGATGTGCGACGATTGCAGCACTGCCTGCGGAGCAACCTTCGAAAGATCGTCGCGATACAGGGTGATATCGAGCGTGCCAACGGGCACTTCCACGCCATCGATGCCGCGCATGGCACGCGCGATGCGTTCGGCCAGGGGAACGCCGCGGCGCCGGATCCCGATCAACGCTAGATTCCGCGTGCCTCCGCTCTTTTCCACGATTTGATGCGCAAGGCGCTGCAGCGTCCGGTCAATCTCTGCCGCAGACATCAGCTGACTTTTCTCAATGATTCGCATATCGGCGTAAATGCTAACACAACTCTGGAGTGCGGGAGCCGAGCTCTCGCTTTCCACAACTCACAGCCACGCAACCCGCGATCAGTGGCAGCCCAGCTGCCGCCGTCACAATCGCCAGCGTGCTAAACTCCCGAAGAATCTGGAGACCAAGCGATGACGTCGAGCAGAAGCCCGCAGCGCAACGTGCGAAGTAAATTCATAGCGGCAGTCGCGGTGGCGCTACTGTTCGCGGTGCCAAGCTGGACGCAAACGCCGAAGCCCGCACCAGCCACCACACCCGCGAAAGCCCCCCTCCGCGCCTCCCGCCCCAAGCTGATTGTAGTAATCGTAGTCGACCAGATGCGCGCGGATTATGTCGACAAATTCCGGAGCCAATGGACCGGCGGCCTGAAACGACTGGTTGACGAAGGCGCCTGGTTCCGCACAACCGCGTATCCCTACGCCTCTACAGAAACCTGCGTGGGCCATTCCACAATCTCCACCGGCGCATTTCCCATGAACCACGGCATGGTGGCAAATTCCTGGTGGGACCGCGACGCGCAAAAAATGGTCACGTGCACGAGCGACCCCAACGTAAAGAACACGGCGTATGCGGGAGGCACGACAAAGGGCGGTGACTCAGCATGGCGCATGCTTCTGCCATCCTTCGCGGAGGAACTGAAATTTCAAAGCACCGGTGGCACCCGCGTGGTCACGTTTTCGTTGAAAGCCCGAGCGGCGATCACCATGGCCGGCCATAAAGCCGATGCGGCAACCTGGTTCGACACAAGTACAGGCGCGTGGGTGACCTCAGCTCCGTACGCAACCATGCCGTTTATCGAGCAATACGTGAAGCAACATCCGGTGGCCGCGGATTATGGCAAAACGTGGTCGCTCTCCTTACCGAAAAGCCAATATTGGTATGCCGAAGACGCCTTAGGAGCGGCGAGTGTGACTGGGTGGGGAGCTAGCTTCCCCTTTGTGTTGCGCGGGAAGGAAGGAAGCAGCGCCCCGGACGAAAGTTTTTATCTGCAGTGGGCCACCAGCCCGTTTGCCGACACGTACCTGACCAAGCTCGCTGAATCAGCGGTGGATTCCTTGGGATTGGGAAAAGCCGTGACGGATTATCTGGCGATCGGCTATTCCTCCACAGACTACGTGGGCCACACCTTTGGACCCCGCAGCTGGGAAATCCAGGACATGCTCGTGCGGCTGGACAAGGATCTGGCGGAGTTATTCACCCACCTGGATCAAAAAGTTGGCCGCGGCAATTATGTAGTGGCGCTCACCGCCGATCACGGCGTGGCGCCGATCCCCGCTGAAATGCAGCAGACCGGAGTCGATGCCGGCGTGCTGAGCCTGCCGGATCTTCAGGTCCGGCTCGAAAAAGCATTGGAGCCGTTTAATCTGGCCAAGCAGTCGATCGCCAAGATCGCCGGGAATGAGATTTACTTCGCGCAGGGACTCTACGGCCGATTGCGCCACGATCCAGCGGCCATGAAAGCCTTGCTGGATGCTGCCCTCTCGACACCTGGAGTGGCGGAAATATTTCAAGCGGGGGAATTGGGCGGCGGGTTCAAAACTGTTTCGCAAACTCGAACCGCGGCGGAGCTGAGCTATTTCGCCGCTCGCAGTGGCGACATGTATATTCTGCAGCAACCTTACTGGCTTACGGACGGCTCGCCGAGCGGAACGAAGCAAACCGGCACCGGCCATGGCACTCCGTATTACTATGATCAGCGCGTGCCCCTCCTGATGATGGGCTTCGGCATTCAGCCGGGAGAGTATTTCAACGCCGCTACGCCGGCGGATATCGCCCCGACGCTTGGCGCCTTAACCGGAGTAACATTGGCCACGCATGATGGCCGGGTGCTCAGCGAGGCTTTAAGAACGACCGCTCGCAAATAGGCGGGCTTACTGCCGGAACTGGGCCGCGTGGTATCCTCGGGAGCTAGTGTGAGTCCTTCCAATCGCATGGATTCCAATCCCAATCAAGTCGATCTCAGCGTCCAGGTGGGCGCTCTCCGCTTTGCTAATCCAATCATTACCGCCGGTGGAACCTTCGGCTATGGCGTCGAGTTCGCCCATATCGTGGACTTGAACCGTTTGGGCGGAATCGTCACCAAAGGTATCTCCAGAGAGCCACTGGAAGGTGCCCCCGCTCCACGCCTCCACGAAACTGCCGCTGGAATGCTCAATGCCATCGGCCTGCAGAACATTGGCGTCGAAGCGTTCGTCAAAGATAAGCTACCGCTGTTGCTAAAATACAACACTCACCGGATAGTGAACGTCTTCGGATACTGTTTGGATGAGTACGTTGAGGTCATCCGGCGGCTGGAAGATGCCGAAGGAATTTCCGCCTATGAGCTCAATATTTCCTGTCCCAACGTAAAAAAGGGAGGGATGCAATTCGGAGGCGATCCCAATTTGGTACGGGAAGTCGTTGGCGCAGCTCGGAAGGCGGCAGCACGGCGGCCGTTATGGGTAAAGCTAAGTCCCTTGGTTACGGATATAAGCCTGATCGCCCACGCTTCCGAGGAATCTGGAGCCGACGCCCTCACGGTTGCGAACACGTATCCCGCTATGGCCGTTGATGTTAGCACCGGGAGGTCTGTTTTGGGGAATGTCACAGGCGGCTTATCCGGACCAGCCATAAAACCCATTACCCTGCGCCTGGTTTGGGAAGTCTGTAAGTCGGTGAAGATCCCCGTCGTGGCCTTAGGAGGAGTGGAAACGGCGGAAGACGTGCTCCAATATATGACTGTTGGAGCGTCGGCGGTACAGGTCGGAACGGCGAGCTTTGCTGACCCCAAGGCCAGTGAAAACATTGTCGGACAGCTGGCCAAAGCGCTCAAAGCAGTTAAGGCATTATCTTTCAGAGAGGTACGTGAAACGTTTCCGGACCGAAAACGGTTGACATAATGCGGTACTAGTGCTACACTTTGTCGATATTTCGTAGCGAAAAGAACACACTATGCGACGACCACTCTTCATGATTTGGGCGGCCATCCGTTGGGTTCCCCTAATGTTCCTGATCGCTCCGGGAATAGAAGCCCCTCTAGTAGCTCACCTGAGCGCCCCCATAAAGCCGATCAAGACTTGGGCTGGCAACGCCAGCTGGTATGGACCAGAGTTTGACGGTAAAGTGACCGCCAACGGCGAGCGATTCAACGCCGAAAGCCTCACCGCAGCCCATCCCAACCTGCCATTCGGATCCTGGGTACGCATCGTTAACCCCAGAAACGGCAAATTTGAGGTTGTGCGCATCAATGATCGCGGTCCTTATCAAGAAGGGCGCGAAATTGATGTATCCTATCGCGTAGCCCGGAAGATTGGACTGATCCATTCGGGAGTAACGCAGGTGCGGCTGGAACTGCTGCAAGTGCCGCCGAAGCACGCCCGAGCTGACGCTGATCCAAACTAAGACATTTCGGGCACGCCCGAACCTTGACCTTCGACGCCCATCCACGCAGCAGCCTGATCGTAGCCCTAGACTTTGATTCATTAACAACCGCGGTGAAGTTCGCCAAGCAGGTGGCGGACGTTGTCGGCATGTTCAAGATCGGCAGCCAGCTGTTCGCCAGCGCTGGTCCGGAAGCGGTGCGGCAGGTGGCGCAACTGGGTACGGGCATCTTCCTGGACTTGAAATTTCACGACATACCAAACACGGTGGCCGGAGCGGTGCTCGCCTCCGCGGCCTTGCCTGGCGTGCAACTCGTCAATGTACACGCGCTCGGTGGCACCGCTATGATGCGCGCTGCAACACAGGCCGTGAGCGCAGGAGTGCCCATGGGCGCGGACCGCACGCGGCTGCTGGCCGTGACCATCTTGACCAGCATGGATCAAAAAGCCATGCGAGAAGTCGGCATTGGCGGTGCGCCGAAAGCGCGTGTCGTGAAGCTCGCGAAACTTGCGCAAAACGCTGGCGTGGACGGCGTGGTCGCTTCGGTGCAGGAAGCCAAAGCCATTCGCAAAGCGTGCGGGCGGGATTTTCTGATTGTAACGCCAGGCGTTCGTCCCAAGGATTTGAGCGTGGGCAAGAAAGATGACCAGTCGCGGACGGCAACGCCGCGCGAAGCGATTAAAGCGGGCGCCGATTTCATCGTCGTCGGACGCCCGATCCTGTCCGCGGCCGATCCCCGCGCCGCAGCACAAGAAATTGTCGACGAAATCGCGGCTACCAAGGGCTGAACGTTTCACAAACATTCCTTCCTGTGCGAGACTCCTTGCGCGGAGCGACAAATATTCATCCCACGCATCTTTCCATAGCGGGACGTTGATCTTGCGCGTTCCCCCTCGTATCCAATGACCAAAAGCATCATTGTCGGAACCGCCGGACACATCGATCACGGGAAATCTACGTTGATCGAAGCGTTGACAGGAACGCATCCTGATCGTCTGGAAGAAGAAAAGCGGCGGGGCATCACGATTGATCTTGGCTTCGCGTTTCTGGAAGCAGGCGGAGTGCGCTTTGGCTTCGTCGATGTGCCTGGTCACGAGCGCTTTGTCAAAAATATGCTTGCCGGCACTTCAGGGATCGATCTGGTGTTGCTGGTGGTCGCCGCCGATGAAGCCATCAAACCTCAAACGCGGGAACATTTCGATATTTGCCGCTTACTGGGAGTGAACCGCGGGGTAATCGCGCTCACCAAAACCGATCTCGTCGACAACGACAGCCAGGAATTGGTCCGCATGGAACTGGAAGAGTTTGTGAAAGGGTCGTTCCTCGAGGGCGCGCCGATTGTAGCGGTCAGCGCGAAAAACGGCGCGGGTCTGGCAGAGTTGAACAAGGTGCTACAAGAACAGGCCCGCACCATCGCGGACAAACAGACGAATCGCTATTTCCGGCTGCCGATCGACCGCTCTTTCGCGGTGAAAGGTTTTGGCACGGTGGTGACCGGGACGCTAATCTCCGGCCACATTGCTGCTGGCGAGGAAGTGGAACTGTTGCCTGAGAAAAAGCTTTTGCGTGTTCGCGGCGTACAAACCGGCGGAAAAACCGTCGAACGCGCCCAAGCCGGACAGCGTACGGCAGTGAATCTTTCCGGCATCGAACACACAGCCGTGCGGCGCGGAATGGTAATCGCTGCGCTCGGACGCTTTGCCAAAACACGGCGCATCGATGTACGCCTCGAATTGCTGGCGGGCGCGCCCACGCTGAAACACCGCGCAAAAGTCCATTTTCACGCTGGCACCGCGGAAACCGGCGCGGAAGTTTTGCTGCTCGAAGAACCCGAATTGCTCCCCGGCGAAGCTGCTTGGGCGCAACTCCGTCTCGCAGACGAAGTTGTGGTTGTGCGTGGCGACCGCTTTATCGTCCGCCAATTTTCTCCGGTGATCACAGTTGGCGGAGGCCAAGTTCTGGATCCGCTGGCAAAGCGCCCTGCGCGCAAAGATTCAGGCCGCACACAGTTCCTGGAAACACTGGATCGTGGATCGCGAGAGGACATCCTTCGCGCCATGGTCGAGCGCAACATCCTCGGCATCGGGATAGAAGTGATTATCGCGCGAACCGGATGGATGGAGTCCGAAGTACAAGCGACCGCGGAAAGCCTCGCAAAGTCGGGAATGATCCGCGCAGTAAGCGCACAGCCGCTACTGCTTATCGCGGAGGCGACGTTCCAGGAAACTGCAAAAAAACTGCTCGCGCGCGTCGAAGCATTCCACAGGGAAAATCCACTGTTACCCGGCGTCCCGCGCGAAGAACTACGAACATCCGCTGCCCGCCGCGTGCGCACGGAAACATTTCGTGCGGCGCTCGAGGAATTGGCCAAACAAAACAAAGTAAGCTTGCACGGCGAACTGGTAAAAAAAGCCGGAACCGAAATCATGTTGACACCGGAAGAAGCCCGCGCGAAACAGCAGATCGAGCAGGCCTTCGCAAAAGCAGGATTAGCGGTGCCATCGGTAAAGGAAGTCCTGACCCAATTGGCTATCGAAAATCGCCGCGCGGAAAAAATTCTGCAGATTCTGCTGCGGGAAAAAGCGCTGGTCCGCGTCTCTCCCGAACTCATTTTTCATCGCAATGCACTCGCTCTGCTTCCCGCCCTGCTACAAAATTACAAAAAATCCAGAGGCGAACGCATCGGCGTACCCACATTCAAGGACCTGGCAGGCATCAGCCGCAAATACGCCATTCCCTTGCTGGAGTACCTGGACCGCCAACGGTTGACGCGGCGCGTCGGCGATGAGCGTGTTATCCTAGTGGACTGAAGAACATCGATTCCGGTCGAAAACCGCGCGAAATTGCCCCAAGTTGCCGGGCAACCGGATAATCGAAAACGGAGCGGAGATTGTATGGGTGAATTTAGCGTATTTCATTGGCTCGTAGTACTGGCGATCATTCTGATTTTCTTTGGCGGCCGCCGCATCCCGGAAGTCATGAAGGGTTTGGGCGAAGGCATCCGCAGTTTCAAGGACGGCATCGCTGGCGGCACCGCGACCGCAACGGCACCCGCGCCGGCTCAGCCAACGGCGCTCGCGGCCCCCGGGGGAGTTACGGCCAAGGCCGGGCATGGCCAGGTTTCTATCAACTGGATTCCCAGCACCGGCGCCAGCAACTATAACGTGAAGCGCTCCGGAACCAGCGGCGGACCCTATGCACTAATCGCTTCCACTGCCGCCGTCAGCTACTCCGACGAAGGATTGGCGAACGGTACGTATTACTACGTGGTTGCGGCCGTCGGTCCTTACGGCGAGAGCGCACATTCCATCGAAGTCAGCGCCACGACGGCGTAAGCCACAATTCCTCGCAGGTAAATTTTAGTCAAGCGATTGAGCAACTGCATGCGAGCCTTGGTGTGTTCGGCCCCCTGCATATTTCCTGATTTTCTCGACCTCCGAATTGTGCTCAAAGGGTTATCTTCTTCCGTCAACCCTTCGGCACAACGGTTCCTGCGTCCAGTTGAGGGCGCGCAACTATTTGCCCAGACTTGGGTATTACAGATAACCCGGGAGTAGGTTCAGAAGGAAAAAGGAGAAAGGTCATGAGCTTCAAAGTTTCGAAGTGGACTATACTGCCCGCAGCGGTTCTGTTGCTGGGTACTGTGGCCTTAGCACAAGATTCGTCATCGAGCAGTTCTTCTATGTCCAGCTCCGGGACGCCGGCAAGCACAACGGCGAAACCAGGCGAAGTCGCGCAGCGCAAGGAAAATCAGCAGGACCGCATTGGTAACGGCGTGAAGAGCGGCCAATTAACCGCCGGCGAAACCGCCAACCTGGAAACGAAGGAAGCGGCCATCAATGGCGAAACGCGCGCGGACCGTGCGGCAAACGGCGGCAAGCTCACCGCAGCGGAAAAGCAGCAAGTGAACCGGCAGCAGAACCATCTTTCCAATCAAATTTACAATGACAAGCACAACGCCAATACCGCGCATTACGGCAACAATCAAGTCGGACAGCGCCGCGAGAACCAGCAGGATCGCATCGCTCAAGGCGTCAAGAGCGGCCAATTGACTGCCGGGGAAACCTCCAAGCTGGAAAATCAGCAAAAGAATATCAACCAGCAAGTGAAGGCCGATCGCTCGGCGAATGGCGGAAAGCTGACGCCCGGCGAAAAGCAGCAGGTCAACAAGGAACAGAACGGCGCGTCAAAGAACATCTACAACAAGAAACACAACGCGAAGACGCAAGGCAGCAAGTAAGAAAAAACAATCAGAGCAGCTCAGACACGAAGCGCCCCAATCCAGGGGCGCTTTTTGTTTTAGTGAAGGCGCGCGCGGACGTCGCGGTTATCAGGATTCGTGTTCCGCGGACCAGCCAAGCTCCTGCAGCGTGCTAACGAGCCGCGCCAAGGGAAGACCGACCACGTTGAAATAACAGCCCTCAATCCGAGGAATATAGCGCCCCGCATAGCCCTGAATCGCATAGGCGCCGGCCTTATCGAAGGGCTCTTCCGTGGTGAGATAGCGGGAAATTTCATCGCGTGTCAGCGGGGCAAACGTAACCAGCGTGGTTTCCACGAACTGACGCCGATCCATTTCCGGCAAGCGAATCAGAGAGACGCCGGTGACGACCGAGTGCGTGCGCCCGGAAAAAAGTTGAAGCATGCGGCGCGCATCGTCGGTGGAACGCGGCTTGCCAAGCACCTGCCCGTCGACAACTACCACCGTGTCCGCCGCAATCAGAATCGCGGGTCCAACAGCGCGCGCGGAGACCAACTCCGCTTTGGCGTTCGCCAGACGCTGTACCATCTGATGCGGTGTTTCGCCGGAGTACGGAGTTTCATCCACCGCCGACGAAAGCACGGAAAACGAAATGCCGGCATCGCGCAGAATTTGCGCGCGTCTCGGCGACGCGGAGGCAAGAATCAGCTTCATGAAGTTGTGCTCGCGGCCAGAATACTACACACGCGCCGAAGTGTAAGCTGTGCTTTAGAGCAGAAGATGGAGCATGTCGGTCGAGCAGGCTTATGGGAGACGGAAAAACATACAGCGATTCCCGTTCCAGAGCGAGGAGTAACGCCGATACACTTCGCAGACTTAAATGCGGTAGGAATGAGTCTAAAGCGAACGCGCGCGGCGAAAGGAACTGATCGCGAAGAAGATAAATAACAAAGATACCGCGACGGAAATCGCGATCAGCCAGTGCGCGACGTCGCGGGTCCACGCGCGAAAGGCGGAATTCAGCCATCCAAACGCCAGAATCGCAAAAATCGCACCCACAGCTTCGTAAAAAAGCTGTTTCAGCACGCGCCAAAGCCGCTTGAATCCGCGCGGTTCCCGCACCCTGGGAGGATTGAAGGCCGTGGACATAGAGGAATCTTAACGCAGCAGACCCGTTGCCGCGAACAGCCTCCCGTCCTAACGGGCAGGGGGTTAGGGGCTGTGAATAGATTGAAGACAACGGCAAAAGGTCAGCTTGTATCAAATAAAGCGTAGGCCTAAAATCAGGCTTAGTGGTACTGGGGGAACCGGCCTTGCAACTTGACGATCACCTCAAGAACCTTCTGCGCGAGCTTGGGCACGCCATCAATGACACCGTGTCGGAGTCCGAACGCATCACCGGTGCGATAGCCGGGGTGCGCGCGCATGGCTACGACATCGTGCTGAAGCTGGACGCTACGATCGGCCTGGCTAGAAGGGATGGAAGCGAGATGCCAAAAATGACCACGCAGGACCGCCGCTTTCTGGAATCTCTGCGGATCCAGGTGGACCAGGAATCGCTGGACCAGGAATCGGATAAGAGGCAACCATCGCGGCTTACGA
This sequence comes from Candidatus Acidiferrales bacterium, assembly GCA_963709705.1. Taxonomy (GTDB): domain Bacteria; phylum Acidobacteriota; class Terriglobia; order Acidiferrales; family UBA7541; genus Acidiferrum. The sequence goes on along the minus strand of CAVPXU010000003.1, from coordinate 377,006 downwards.
TGACTCAGCAGGACGTGCGTTTCCTGAAGTCATTGCGAATCGCCACGGACGACATCGAATGAAAAAGGTTTTCACGATCGCGGCGCTTTGCGCGCTGGGAATGACGGTGCTGGGCACGCTCGCAGCTCCTCGTGCCGCGGCGCAGGATCCTATGCTGGTGCCCATCATCGTTAACGAAATAGAGCCGATCGTCGTTAACGAAGTAGCGCCTATTGTCGTCAAGGCCTTGGCGCCGAAATCAAAAGCGCCAGCAGGTACGGAGAAGTTCGAAGGTTACATTATTCACGCGAACATCGCGCAGGTCACGGTCCGCGCCAAGGGCAACGACATGGGCATTCAGACCTTCCCGCTGAATCAAGCCGTCTCCGCGCAAATGCAGAAAATCGTGGACCAGGGCGGCTACCAGTATGGCGACAAGATCATCGTGTATTACGATCCCTCGTCGCACACTGCTGTAAAAATTAAAGGTAAACCTTCGCGGCCCCTCTAGATCGGAGGGAGCTATGTTGCGCCTTCCCGCCGTAGCCGGTCAGTTTTATCCCGGCAATCCGCAAGAACTTTTCGCGCTGGTCGAAGAATACACAAAAGAAAGTGAAACGCAGGAGAAGCTAAAGGTTCAAGCGTGCCTGGTGCCGCACGCAGGCTACATGTATTCGGGCGCGGTGGCGGGAGCGGTGTTCGCAAGAATCTTTTTGCCTCCGAAAATCCTGCTGCTCGGCGTGCGGCATTATCCCCGTGGAGAAGCACTGGCGATTCTTTCCGAAGGCGTGTGGCGAACGCCGCTGGGCGACGTGCCCGTTGAAGCATCCCTGGCGGCACGTTTGCGGGCTGCGTGCCCCGCGCTGCGCGAAGATGCGGTAGCGCACAGCCGCGAACATTCGCTGGAAGTAGAGCTGCCCTTCTTACAACTGCTCGACCCAGGCTTTTCATTTGTTCCCATAGCGATTGGCACCCTGCGCTATGACGATCTGCGCGAAACGGGCGAGGGCATTGCGAGGACATTGGGTGAATCATCCGAGGACATTTTGATCGTCACCTCCTCCGATATGAATCACTACGAAGACGACGAAACCACTCGGCGCAAAGACCGGAAAGCCATCGATTGCATGTTGAATCTGGACCCCAAGGCGCTATTCGAAGTTTGCCGCAACGAAGAGATTTCCATGTGCGGCCTTGGCCCGGCCATCGTGATGCTCACGGCCATGAATCGTCTCGGTGTAACGAAGGCGGAACTGGTGCGCTATGCAACCTCGGCCGACGTCAGCGGAAACCGGCAGGAAGTGGTCGGCTACGCAGGAATGATTTTCGGATAAGGCGTGCGCAGCATTCCTGCTGGTTTTGCGACGCACAAAAAGAAACGGCTCGCTACTGTGTTGCGCGAGCTGTTTCTGATTCCATGGATCTCGAACGGTTAGTGATGCCCTCCGCCGGAATGCCCGCTGGGGGCTGCTGTGCTTGTGTGAGAGGAATTCATGGAGGTTCCCGGATTGGCCGCGCTTCCCTCCCAGACCGCGCGATTCGAAGAGGTGTGAGACGCGTAGCCGGAACTTGGCGGCGACGGCGGCGAAATGTGCGGGCGCGACGGCATGTTTGCGCCGTGCGAAGCCGTTGGCACTCTTGTGTTCCGGTCGGGCACGCCAGCAACCGATGCTCTGCCGGCTGTTCCCGTGGTTCCCGAGCCAGCCTCCGATTCTTTCGCTTCCTCCGTCACCGTTTTCGGCGTGCTGTTGCCGTTCACGAAGCGGTGCTGCGCCGCGTCGTACACGATCGAAGAGTCGCGGCTAAATGTGATTGACCGGCTGCCGGAATTTCCAGACAAAATCGTGCGAGACACACGCACAGGCTGCGTGGCCGGCTCCAGAGAAGCGGCCGAAAGAGTGCCGCGCGGCGGATTCTTCACCACCGACCATTTTTCTCCGGCGGCTGTGGTCGTCGGCGTTGCCTCAAGGGTATTTCCGCGCACGGCGTAAATTCCGTGCGCAACGTTGATCGGAGTTTTCCCGTGCCCATCAGCGGGATTCAGCGGCACCAGGCCGGTGGTTGTGCCGTTGCGCACCCACACCGCCGTTATCGGGTGATAGGAGAGCGGCCCGCCGCTGCCAAAGCCCGTCGGTGTCCACAACCATCCGTAGGAAGGACTGAAAATCCAACCGCCGTAGTGATACGGCAACCAGCCCCATGGCGCAGAACCGATAAAATTCCAGCCGTAGAAGGTATCGAAATACCAATCGCCGAATCCGAACGGATTCCAACCGAAGCCTGCGCCATAGGGCTGCCAGCCATAACCATAACCCGCTACATTGTAAAAGGACCCGTAATTGTACAAATCGGCGAAGCCCGAAGTGTAATCCGGCGAATTGACATACTGGCTGGTGTACGTGGTCGCCGTCGCAACGCTGTCGATTCTCCCGGAAACCCACTTATCGAAATCGTCGTACTCGCCGGAACGCGCGACCAGCGGTGTGCCGCCATTGTTGATGTTGACGGAATAGGATTGGCCCTTCTCCAGCGCTTTGGAAGTTTTGTTACGCAGCACGCTGATCTTGCCCAACTCCACGTTCACGTTGCTGCCATCGTCATAATTGTCCAGGCGGAAGCGCGTTCGCCCGTTTGCTTCCACGCTGAAATCGCCTCCGGTCACGCTGAAGTAATCGTCCTGCGCAGGATGTACATAGAAAATCGCACTGCCCTGCCGCAGAATCAGGCGGGTGATGCGCGCGCCGTCCTCCAGCGACAAATCGTAAAACTCAATCACTGTGTTGGGGCTCAGGAACGCCATGGCGCCATTCTCAAATTCCACTTCCGCCCGGCCATTCGCATCCGTCCCGATCGCATATCCCTCGCGGATCGGCAGATTCATCGGCGCAATTTCCCAAACGGCCTTGGAATCGTCCATCGAGTCTTTATGAAATTCGTGGGTGAAGCGCACGTCGCCCTGGACCAGGCTTAACCGCACAATCCGAGCATGGCTCGAATCGGCCAGCGCAGGCGGAGTCGTCAAACCGGAAAGGGAAGCTATAAAAAGAAAAATGAAGACTAAGGACACTGATTTCATGGAGCACCTCAAGGTGCGCAGGACCTGCAACCTTAGACGATAGCGCATGTCCGCGGGTTGCGTTAAACAAAAGTGCCTTAGGACCGGCTCAAAGACACCGCCCGCTAACCGTCACAAGCGAACGAAGATTAGCCAGACGGATGCCGCTTATAAGAATTATTCATCGGCAAGTCCTTGACAACAGGTGAGTTAATCGCTAATTTCCTTGTCCATGGGATTCTCGATGTGTAGTTCCTTCTCCAATTTATAGCTCTCCGGGTCCGTTTCGAGCGATTCGCACGACAAATTGTGGGCAGGGGAACCCGGAAGTGCGGGGTGCACTGGGGCGTTTCATAGCAATTCATTTTCTAGGGGGTTAGAAATGAAAGGCATCATTCGATCGGTTGTTCTCGCTTTTTTATTGGCGGCATTCTTGATCTTGCCGGGAGCTTACGGCCAGGGCGGAGCCACCGGCGCCATCAGCGGCAGCGTAACCGATGTAAGCGGCGGAAGCGTCCCGAACGCGGACGTGCAGATCATCAGCACCGCCACGGATCAGCTCGCACGCCACTTGACCACCGGCCCTGAAGGAAAGTTCCTGGTGACATTGCTTCCTCCTGGAACCTATTTCGTGGTCGTTAATAAATCCGGATTCGCGCAGGCCAAGGCCAATGACATCGACGTTCGCGTCACCGAAACCACGCGCGTGATTATTCCGATGAAACCGGGAACCCTCAGCGAAAAAATCGAAGTTACCGCGGAAGTGACGTCTGTGGACACTTCGAACGCCACTACTGGCCAATCCATCGAGTCAAACACCATCCGCAGCCTGCCGCTGGCTACGCAGAACTTTCAACAGTTGTTGACGCTTTCCGCAGGAGTGCAGAGCGCCCTGAACGATTCGACGCAGCTGGGACGCGGCGATGTCCGCATCATGGTCAACGGCCAACGCGAAGACAACAACAACTACCTCATCGAGGGAATCAGCGCCACGGACTACAACGTGGCCGAGCTGACCAACACGCCCCTGCCCAACCCGGACGTGATCCAGGAATTCAAAGTGCAGACTTCCCTTTACGATGCCACCCAGGGACGCAACGGCGGCGGCAACATCAACGCCATTCTGAAAAGCGGAACCCGCCAATTTCATGGAGACGCCTACGAATTTTTCCGCAACACGGCGTTGAATGCCAACGACTATTTCCTGAACGCCGCGGATGCCAGCCGCCCTGTGTTGAAACAGAATATTTTTGGCGGCAGCCTCGGCGGGCCGCTCGGTCCGGAAAAGCTCGGCTTCTTCTTCGTGAACTACCAAGGCACGCGTCAGAGCAGCGGCCTTTCGCCGGGAACCTTTATCAGCACGGAAATTCCGTCGTTGCCCACTACGAGAGACGCGGCCACGCTGGCGTCCACGTTCAGCAGCCCCGCGCAAGGACTTTGCCCGGCGTTGACGATCAGCCCCAGCCAGATCGATCCGGTCGTGCTGAATTTGTTAAACGCCAAGGGCACGCAATTCGGCAGCAGCTCCGGCGGTTACCTCATCCCCAGCGTCGGTTCCAATCCCGGTATTTCCTACGTGCAAAGCACGCAGCCAAACGCACCAGGTTTTTGCCAGCCCACCGTAAACCTCGCGTCACTGGCGGTCAGCCGCCCGGGCACGTTCGATGACGACCAGTTCACCACCAACTGGGATAAGGAATTAAACGGCGGCGTGGACAAGATTTCCGCGCGGTTTTTCTACTCCAACTCGCAAACCTTCGAACCATTCGGCGCCGGCGGCTTGCAAGCTTCTCTCGGCGGAAGCATCGCCGCTTCGGACCTGAACTTCCCCTACACCTTGCCGGTGAGGGATCGATTCTTCGGGCTGACGGAAACGCACCTGTTTTCTCCCGCGATTGTGAACGAAGTGCGGTTCGGCATCGTGCACATCAACAACGCGGCCATCAACTCACAACCGGCGGACTCCACCATAAATGGCCAGCCGTTCAACGTGAACACCGCGGGGATTAACCGTCCGATGAGCAATATCACCGACAGCATCTACAAATTTACTCTGGAAAGTTCCGGCTTCCAGATCGGCCCCACGCCACAGGCCAACACTTCGAATATCCAGAACAATTACGACGTAGTGGACACGGTCTCCTGGGTCCATGGCGCGCACGTTTTCCGTTTCGGCGGCGAAATCACGTTCGTGAACCTGGACAAACTCTTCCCGCAAACGTTCAACGGCCAGGTGTTCTTTACCAACACCGCCAACAACGGGCCACTTGGCGCCTCTATCCCCTCCACCGACTGGCAGAACTTCCTGGTCGGCGCGCCGGAGTTCAGTTTCGGCGGCGGCGGCGTCTACAACCACAACTACAAGCAGAACGACTATGCCGTGTTTTTCCAGGACGACTGGAAGGTCACAAAAGACCTTACTTTGAACCTCGGCCTGCGCACGGAGATGATGGGCGCGTGGATCGATGGCGCTTGCCACATCGGCAACGTGCAATCCAGCCTGACGCTGCAGGGCGAAAATCCGTTTGTCTATCCCGGTTGCGTGGATTATCTCGGTGTGCCGGGCTTCACGGGAAACGCCGAAGCCAGCACGTTTAACAACCAATATGCGACTGGTCTTGGACCGCGCATCGGTTTGGCTTACAACCTCTTGGGCGACAACAAGACCACGATTCGCGCCGGCTATGGCATCTATTACGTGCGCGAAGACGTCGGGGCCGTCGACCAGTTGTCTTTCCAGACGCCGTTCCTTCCTATCGTGTTTGCCGGCAGCGCTCCCGGTGGCCTCACCAATTTCTTCGCACCGTGCTCTGGCTCAAACCCCAAACCATATAGTCCCTATTGCGATCCTGTCACGGGAGGGAATCCTCCGGGAGGCGGAAATCCCAACGCTTTGCCTGCGGCTGGCGTGCTCAGCTCCGCGTTCTTGCCGTGCCTGTCTGTGCTGCAGGGCTTCGTCGCCAACGGCACCAGCATGCCGACCGCGGACACCACGCAAACTCCCGTGTATGCCAACCAGGCGGGCTGCAACGGCCTTGCCTCGGTGAACGACTTCGCGCTCGAGGTGCCGAGAGACTTCAAAGTGCCCAGTACGCAGCAGTGGAACCTGTCCATCCAACGCGACCTGGGGAAAAACTGGATCCTCGAAGTCGGCTACGTTGGAACGCATTCCGTGCATTTGCGCCAGACCAGCGATGCGATCCAATCGCTCAACGCCACTCCCACCAATCCCGTCAACGTGACTGACGTGAATGGCGTGAAGTATCAAATCACGTCCGACACACTTTCGAACGCCATCGCGCGTACTCCCACGCCGGGACTCAACGGCTACTCGGGCTACCAGATCTTCGCCAACAACGCGTATTCTCACTACAACTCGCTGCAAACAACCCTGTCGCGCCGCTGGAAAGACGGCTATCTGCAGGCGGCGTACACCTGGTCCAAATCCACAGACGCCACTTCCACTGGCAACACCGCGTTCAATACCGCATACAACGACCAGAGCAACATCAATGCATCGCGCGGCCTGTCGGACTTTGATGTTCCGCAACGCCTGGTGATCAGCTACGTTTACGACTTGCCATTTTTCCACAATGCCACCGGATTCAAGCGGGCGGCACTGGACGGCTGGGAAGTCAGCGGCGTCACGATCTTCCAATCGGGCCTGCCCTTCTCGATCCTTGATTCCGGCGCCGGCACAGCGTTTCTCGGCGCAGGCAGCACGCCGCTTCTCGGCGCGGAACTTGCTTCCGGCGCAACCATTGCCGACGGCTATACGCACGGCAGCATTGCCAGCCGCCTGAACGGCTACGTGAACATCAATAATTTCACGCCTGTGCCCGTGCTCGCGGCCAATCAGGCTGAATGCAACTCCGGAAACACCAATTACTGTGTCACCGGCTTCGGCGATCTGGGCCGCAATGTCTACCGTGGACCTTCCCAGCAGAACTGGGATTTCTCACTCATCAAGAATTTCCACATCACAGAGCGGCAATCGCTGCGCTTCACCGCGGACTTCTTCAACGTGTGGAACCACGCCAACTTTGCTAACCCTGTTTCCACGGACGTCGAAAGCCCCGGCAATTTCGGCGTAATCACCAGCACCAAGGGCGTGCCGCGCCTGATTCAATTTTCGCTCAGGTGGGCGTTCTAAATTTGGAGTGCGGGAGCCCAGCTCCCGCCTTCTCCTAGTCTGACCGGACCGACGAACCAGCAGCGGCAGCCCTGCTGCCGCCTCCCAAATTTCCCGAACCAAAGTGATATGATTTTCAACTCATGGCAAAAATTGCAACTCGCGTTTCATTCCTGACCGGCGAAGGCGCTCTTGCCGTCTTCACCCGCGCCAAGGAACTGGAAAAACAAGGTCGCTCCATCATCCACCTGGAGCTGGGCGAACCGGACTTTCATCCCGCCGCGCCCGTAGTGGACGCCGTTCGCGCGGCCTTAGCCAATGGCCACGATCGCTACGTTGCCACGCGAGGCATTCCGTCGCTGCGCGCGGCCATCGCGGAATACCTGCGGCGCACGCGCAGATTGGAAGTGGAAGCCGAACAAGTGCTGGTCGCGCCCGGCTGCAAAATGGCGTTGGCGCTGACGATGATGGCGCTGATCGAGCCGGGCGATGAAGTGCTTTACCCCGACCCTAGCTTTCCCATTTATCCTTCGTTGACACGCGGCCTCGGCGCCAAAGCGGTTTCGTACGCCCTACGCGAACAAAACCAATTTCAGCCGGATGTTGCGGAGATTGCCGCGAAAATCACGCCGAAAACCCGCGTGCTGATTTTCAATTCACCGAACAATCCCACGGGCACAGTTTTTAGCGAAGCGGCGCTGGCAGGAATCGCCGAACTCGCCGCAACGCACGACTTGTGGGTGATCGCCGACGAAATTTATGCGCGCATCCTCTTCCGCGGTGAATATAAATCCATTTGGACGCTCCCCGGAATGGCCGAGCGCACCGTCATCATTGATGGATTCTCGAAATCGTTTGCCATGACCGGATGGCGCCTGGGGTACGCCGTCGCGCAAAAGCATGTGATCGATGCGCTGGACATGCTGGTGCTGAACACCTTCACGTGCACGGCGGAATTTTCGCAAATCGCGGCTATCGAAGCGCTGGAAGATTCCACGAAGGCAGTCCCGGCCATGGTGGAGGAATACCGCCGCCGCTGCGACGTTTTCGTCGAAAGGCTGAACAAAATCCCCGGATTTCGGTGCAAGGCGCCCGAGGGCGCGTTCTACGCCTGGGTGAATATTGAAGAAACCGGCAAGTCCGCGGAAGAAGTTCAAAAAATCCTGCTGGAAGAAGTGGGCGTGGCGGCTATAGCTGGCGTGGCATTTGGCTCCGAAGGAAAGAACTACGTGCGCTTTTCCCTTGTCAGCGCCACAAACCTGCTGGAGGAAGCGCTGGATCGCATCCAACGCGCCACGGTGCATTGGCGCGCGATGGCGCCGCGCTGACCCATCATTCGAATAAATTTTGTTTTGGGAGAATCGTTGCTATGAATCGTGTGCTGCGTGTGGGACTTGGCGTGGCCTTGGCCGCAGGAATGGCATATTCCGCTGCTGGCCAGGCGCGGCCGTATCCTTCGGGCGATGTCAGGAAAACCTACGAACGTTTGCTGAAGCAAATTGACGCGATGCCGATGTACGACAATCACTCGCACCCCGGCTTCGCGGACGATACGGATGTGGACGCCATGGCCGCGCCGCCCGACGAAAGCTCCACGCTACGGCTGCGCGAAGACAACCCCGAATTCGTCGCCGCAGCCAAAGCGCTGTTTGGCTATCCCTACAACGACTTCCAGCCGCAACACGCGAAATGGCTCGCGGACAAGGCGAAAGCGGCTGAGCAGGCCGGGGGTGTCGCGTATTTCGACACGATCCTGAACAAGCTCAACGTCGACATCTGCCTCGCGAATCGCGCCATGATGGCGCCTTACCTCGATCCTAAGCGGTTCCACTGGGTGTTCTTCGGCGATTCGTTTTTCTTCCCGTTCGACAACACGCAGCAAACCGCCAGCACTCCGGATATGGGAGTCTACATTCCGCTGCAGGAGAAAATGCTCAGCCGCTACAAAAAACAGGAAGGCGTCGACGGTCTGCCGAACGATCTCGCCGGCTATGAGGATTTCGTTCGCCGCACCATGGCGGACAATCAACAGAAGCATGGCGGCGTGGCAATCAAGTTCGAAGCTGCGTATTTTCGCACGCTGCACTTTTCCGACCCGCCTCGCGAACACGCCGAAGCTATTTATAATAAATATCGGGCTGGTGGCGTCCCCACTCCGGGTGAGTATCGCGAATTCCAGGATTATATTTTCCGCGTAATGGTCGATCAGGCCGGCAAGCTTCATCTCCCCATGCATTTCCATTCCGCTGTCGGCATCGGAGATTATTTCAGCCTGCGCAACGGCAACGTGCTCAACCTGGAAAACGTTTTGCGCGATCCGCGCTACAAGAACGTCACGTTTGTCCTGCTTCACGGCGGCTGGCCGTACGAGCGCGAAGCAGCACTGCTCACCGCGGTCAAGAATGTCTACCTGGATACTTCCTTCCAGTCCGAAATGCTTTATCCCTCGCAGTTCAAGGACGTGCTGAAGCAACTGCTCACGCTGTTTCCCGACAAGATGATGTACGGCTCGGACGCATTCCCGTTCAACGAAGCGCTGGGTGCGGAAGAAAGTTTCTGGCTTGCAGCGCGCACGTCTCGCACCGCGCTGGCCGCGGCGCTGGCGGAACTCGTGGACGAAGGAGCAATCACCGAAAGCAAAGCGTTGGAGCTTGCGAGAAATTATCTGCACGACAACGCCGCACGGCTTTATGGAGACCTGAAGAAATGACGACAAAACCCGCTTGCAAATACATTCCCTGGAGTAGCGTGGAGCACGAAAAGCTCAACGACCTGATCGGCCGGGAAATGGTGGTCGGCGACAATCTGATGCTGGCCCGTGTGTTCCTGAAAAAAGGCGCGCACGTGCCGGAACACCATCACCACAATGAGCAGGTCACTTACATCCTGGAAGGCGCGCTGAAATTCGCCATCGACGGCCAGGAAATTGTCGTTCGCGCCGGCGAAGTGCTCTGCATTCCTTCAAACATGCCGCACGAAGCGTGGGCCATTGAAGACACGCTCGATCTCGATGTGTTCAATCCGCCCCGCGAAGACTGGCTGAACAAATCCGACGATTACCTGCGCCTGGGCATCCCCAGAAAATAGCGGGCCGCTATCACTTTGCCAGATATTTGCCCACTACGTTGGCGCAAGCCTCCACAAATTCCTGCTCGCTCTTCGAAAACGTGTCCGTAAAATAGCTTTCGATATCGAGTTCGGCCGCAAGCTGTTTCTCCACGGAAATGGGCACCACAATTTCGGATTTCACCATCGAAGATCCCGCCAGATAGCGCGGATCCTTGGTCACGTCATGCACCACCACAACCTGCCCGCTGGTAGCCGCCGCGCCGCAGAGCCCCGTGTTTACTGTAAAACGCGCATTGGGAGTAAAGCTCCCAACGAATGGCCCGACGATCAAATATCCGGCATCGGCCGGATCGACCAGATAAAACCCGACCCAGTTGTACCGCGTCATGGATTCATGCAGGCGCTTGCAGACTCGTTCCATGAGCGCCTGCGCCGTGGGCGCGGACTGCGCAAAAGTCTCCAGCTCCTGCAGGAGTTCCCGCTGTGCCGGCGTCATCGTGCCACCTCGAACCGAGCGTCAAGTAGCCCGAGAAATTTCGAACCGTTGCGTTCGTAATAGCCTCAGTTTACACGAACGAATTGATCTCAATCTGTGATTGGAACTACAAAGCAACGCAAAAGTAAGACTCAGTAGATGCCGTGAGAACTGCCGGTGGGTTCCACGATTCCTTTGACCACGCTCAAACCGTAACTGTCGGCTTCGCCAGACCACTTCTTCAGTTGAAAACTTTTTCCCGGCTGCACGCGCTGCACAGCAACGCCTTCGAACGTCAGCGGCTGACCATAAGCGCATACGGCAGGCAGCTTGCTGGCCTGCAGAAAATAGACCGGGCCGTCACCGATGACGCGCGAATTTCCGTCAGGCTCAACCAGTAGCGCTGCATTCTCGTCCACCGCGATAGCCCGGACGCGCGCCGCCCATCCATCCTGCAGCACGCGAGCCATGAACACGAGCAGCCTGCCCATGCGATCGCGTTTCACGAAATGCGTATCCGTGATCGTATTGGCGAGCAGGGGAATCCGCAGGAAATCGCGCGTCAGTGTCACCTTGTTGCCATAAGGATTCGCGAGCGCTTCCGGCGAATGAATCGTGTCAATCATCGAAGAAAACGAAAATTCACCAAGAATCGCCAGCCCGGCGCTGGATCCGCCGATGGGTTTGCCCGCCGCGATGTGGCTATTCAACGCCGCTTCTACTGGCGTGTCCTGCCAGTAGCGCACGTAATCCGACTGATCGCCACCGGCAATGAAAATGCTCTCCGCCTGTTCGATGATTTTCACGACGTCGGGATCGCTGGCGTCCTTGCGGCTGAAAAACGAAAGGGTGGCCGCGGAATTCAGCGGGCAAATCGTGCGGATTTTCGTGTCTTCCGTCTTTAAGTAGTCGTCCTCATCGTTGGCGCTCAGCACCAGAAAATCTCCGCCATTCGCGCGCTCGCACAGAAATTGATACGCGGCATCCTGCTTCGATCCTCCTCCCATGAGCGCGAAGCCGGCTCGCGGCACCACCGTGGAATCCTCGGTATTGCCCGCGCGCAGATATTTCCATTTGGCATTTGCCGATGGTGCGGCCAGAAACAACAACGAGAGCCAGCACAATACCGCCGGCCCGTTGAAGCGCGCGCGAAGCAATCGACCACCACCGCTGACAGTCGTCACCAGATCTTGCACGATTGCTCGCGCACCATCGCATCGCCCTTCTTGCAGCCAAACGCCTTCGCGAACACTTCCATATTCGAAAGCGGACCATTCGCCCGGAATCTTGCCAGTGGGTGCGGATCGGTGTTGGTTTGCAGCCGCGCCGCCTCCGCGCGTTGATTCGCGCCCCACACTTGCGCCCAACCGAGGAAGAATCGCTGCTCCGGCGTGAACCCGTCAATATTTTTCGGCCGCTTGCCCTCAATCGATTTTTCATACGCGGCATACGCGATGGAAAGCCCACCCAGGTCGCCAATGCTTTCGCCCAGCACCAGCTTGCCGTTCTGGTGAAGGCCGGGCTCCACTTCGTAGCCGTTGAACTGGTTCACCACGCAATCGCCGCGCTCGGTAAAATTTTTGCGGTCATCCGGCGTCCACCATTCCTGCAAAATGCCTTTGCCGTCAAACTTTGACCCTTGGTCGTCGAACCCGTGGCTGATTTCGTGCCCGATCACCGCGCCCATGCCTCCATAATTCACTGCGTCATCGGCCGTGGGGCTGTAGAAGGGCGGCTGGAGAATTCCTGCGGGAAAAACAATCTCATTCATATTCGAACTGTAATACGCGTTCACTGTGGGAGGAGTCATGCCCCATTCGGTGCGGTCCACGGGCTTGCCGATTTTCGCCAATTGCCGCGCAAATTCAAATTCCACGCTGCGCCGCACATTGCCGGCATAGGATGTGCGATCAATGTCCAGTTTCGAATAGTCCCGCCATCTATCCGGATAGCCGATTTTCACTGTGAATGCTTCGAGTTTTGCCAGCGCTTCCTTTTTCGTTTCCGGCCCCATCCAGGAGAGCGTGGGAATGTCCTCGCGCAGCGCCGCCACCAGGTTGTTCACCATTTCCTTTGCGTGGGCCTTAGCCGCAGGAGGAAAATATTTGTCCACGTATACCTGGCCCAGCGCTTCCCCCAGATTGCGATCCGTGGATTGCACGCAACGCTTCCAGCGCGGCAGGATTTCTTTCGTGCCGGTCAGCTTCCGGTCGTAGAAATCGAAATTCTCATTCACAAATCGCTCGGGCAGTCCCGGCGCATTCGCGTGAAGCACATGCCAGCGCAGATAAATCTTCCAATCGGGCAGAGAAACGCTGGCAAGCTCCTCGTTCATTGCTTTGAAGAATTCCGGTTGACGGATATTCACCTGCTCGACCACGGGCGAGCCCACTTCCTGCAGATAAGTTTCCCAGGGCCAGTCCGGGGTGAGCGCCTTCATCTCCGCCAGCGGCATCGGATGGTAGTTCTTTTCGGGATCGCGCAACTCCACGCGGGTCCGCGAAGCTTTCGCCAACGCGGTTTCAATCTTCATCGTCGTTTTGGCCTCGTCGGCAGCCTTGTCCGGAGCGTCGCCCGCGAGCACGAACATTTTCGTGACGTGCTGCTCGTAGTCCGCGCGCAATTGTTTGGACTTTTCGTCGTCGCGAAAATAATAATCGCGGTCCGGCATGCCCAGGCCACCCTGGCTGGCTTGCGCGATCATCCGCGTGCTGGCTTTAATGTCCTGGCCAGAGGAGAAACGAAACAAGACGCCCGAGCCTCGTTGCTGGAGATTGGCGATCGCGGCGTCCAATGACTTGCGGTCGTCAATCCCGTCGATGACATCGAGCTCGCCGGCGATGGGCTTCAGTCCCGCAGCCTCAATCGCCGCTGTGTCCATGCAGCTTGCGTAAAAGTCGCCGATTTTCTGCTCGTTCGAACCGGCCGGGGCATGCGCTTGCGCGGCGGTTTCCAGAAGCGAGCGCATAGCCGTCAGATTATTGTCGCGAAGCTGCATGAACGTGCCCCACGACGAATATTCCGGAGGAATGGGATTCGCTTTCATCCAGCTGCCCATGGCGAATTCATAAAAGTTGTCGCACGGCTTGCAGGAGCGGTCGAGGTTGCTCAGCGAAAATCCCCAGGAAGGCGCGTCGCCTGCAGCCCGGGCGGCCACATGCGAGAAGAAAGGCAGCACAACCGCCAGAGCTACGACCGTTCCAAATCCAAGTAAGATTCGAAATCGTTTACTGTTCACGATTCACTCCAAGGTTGATTTGAGCGCGGAGAACGTGAGCTTGAAACCGGCATGAGCCAGCGCAAAAAATAACCAGCGGGATTCTAGCAGAAGATGCAACCGGCCGCAGCCGCGCCGCTATTCGTCAGGAGCAGCGCAGTCGGCGGCGCGAGCTTTCAACACTTCCGTCAGAACTTGCGGAGCGATCCCCATCAGAAAACCGCGGCGTCCGCCATTAATGTAAATCAAAGGCAGCGCCAGGATCGAGCGCTCCACAAAAACCGGCAGCGGTTTGCGCATGCCAAACGGTGAAGTGCCGCCCACCTGATATCCGGTGTGGCGCTCCGCCATGTCCGGCTTGCAGGGTGCCACGCGCTTGGCGCCGATTTGCCGCGCCAGAGTTTTCAGGCTGACCTGGCGATCGCCGTGCATCAGGATGATCAGCGACTTCGCGTCCTGATCCTGCATCACCAGCGTCTTCACCACATCGTGTTCCGGCACGCCCAGTTGTTTGGAAGATTCCGCGGTGCCGCCATGCTCCACGTAATCGTAAAGATGTTCCGTGAAATTCACGCCATGTCCGCGCAGGAACGTGGTAGCCGGTGTTTCCGATGCATGTTCCTTACGGCTCATTCGCTGGATGCGGGAAGCGGCGTTTATTTTGCGGGAGTGGCCAGAGGCGGCAGGTAATCCTTCTCATATTTTGCCAGGCTCACGTTTTGCCATTCGCCGTGGATGATGCCTGCGCGAATCTGCGCGGCAGTCTTGCCATGCCGGCTTTGCTCGTAGGAGTAAAACACTTCTTTCTGGCAGATGTCGCAGCCGGAGCCATGGCTGCCGACAAAACAATCCAGCAAGCTGGCATGACCGTTGCTCCGGTCGCAGTGGCAATAGCAAGGCTCCTGATACAAAACTTTTTTCACGCGGCCGGCCACCACATACGCATTAAAAACAAGCTTGTCACTGTAAATCGATGCCTCCATCGTGGGCGGCAATTCCCCTGTTGGCGGCTGCGCGTGAAAAGCCGGCACGGGTTCGCTAGGATCCGCGGCGCTGTGATCCATGCCGGACATGGGCTGCTTCGTTTGCGTGGCGGCGAATTGCGGCAGAATCAGCAAAGTTGCGCACAGACCGGCAATCGCGAAAACACTTGCGAGTTTACCCGAGTTTTTCATCTGATCCTCTTTCCGCACCGTTTTCCCTGTCAATTCACTTTACGGCGAACCCGCCGCGAATTCCACTCCCGTGCCGCATCGGACACCTGCAACAAGCGTTTCAAAGCAGATGGACAACCGCGATCTTCACGGGTTGCAGCCGGGTGACATCCATAATGTGCGATCCATTCAAATTGTCTCCCTGGCTGTTCACGATGAAGTAGAAATCGTCGCCACGAAGCGCGCCGGTCGTTGGCGTTGTCAGCGAATTCGCAAACACAGTGGTCTTTACCACGTGGAGCCCATCGGTTGCCAAGTGGAATTCCACGACGCGCGGCGTACCAATCCCATTCTGCACGGCAACCAGGCTGCCTTTGTGCCAGTACAGACCATCAATCCCCGCCACCGTATTGTGCGCACCGGGATCCACGTCCACGCTGGCTCCGGTTTTCAGATCAATTTGCAAAACTCCCAATTGGTCGGCCACATACAAAGCGCTTTCGTCATCGGTCAGCGCAATTCCGTTTGGAGACAGCAGCGGCCGCGTAACCCGCAGTGGCGTGAAGCTCTGGTCCGTCAAACTAAAACGATAGACCACATTTGCGAGCGAGTCCGTCAGAAAAACGCTTCCGTCTCGCAGCACCACAAGATCATTGAATATGTGTTTCTCATTGTCCGCAGGGGGATAGCGGCCCAGAAGCGTGCCGCTGCGATCGAAATGCAAAAGTTCGGATTTTCCCGCATCTTCGTCGGCCGAAGCGCTCCAGATCGTGCCGTCGAAAGGGCTGATCCGAATACCGAACACCGGCAGCAGATGGTCGCGCGACGCGGGCACAAAATCGTCGATCTTGCCGTCATGCCCGACCTTCAGAATTTTCGGGTGATACATGCTGCTCATATACAGCGTGTCATTGCGCGGGTCGTATTCCAATCCCTCTGGGAAAATGTCCTTTTCCGTGCTTGTGAACGCGACGTGCGACTCGTTCACCGCTGGAAAATCCTTGTGAACCTGCTCAACGATGTGGCGAAAGTCGGAAGAAGTCTTGATGGCGGCGAACGCGGTGTCCCCGGAAGGGTCGAAGCCCTCTTTAAGCGCCACGCATTTCTGCAGATCCTCGATCGCCGGAAGTATCTCTCGAAGCGAAGCTTTCGAAACCGCCAAAAAATAAAATATGGCGCCGCGGTCCGGAGTCTTTCCCAGGAGATTTTCCGCGATAGACATTTGCGCGCGAATTTCGGGTGCATCCGCGGGCTCGGCCGGCGCGCCTCTTATCTGTTCCTGATCTTGTGCGAAAAGTGCAAATGGTGCCGCCAGGAAAATAAGCAGCAGTCCCGCGAGCACAGGAAGTGTTGCATCGCGTATAGAAAATATTTCGCGCAAAGCTCCCCCCTGTTCGCGCTTAGATCCCTTGACCCGCGGTTCGTTCTGGCGTATTCCACGAGATTAAGTCGGCTGGGTTCACGCGGCCGATAGAATGATCCTCGCCGTGCGATTGCGGCTCCGTCCAGCGCCAAACGGCCGCGCCGCAGAGCCCAGCACTGCGGCATGTTGCCAGGGCATCAAGCAACGAATAGTGCGGCCGCGAAACATCGCGAGCGGGAAGTTCGCCGAGCCACAGCGGTTTATCCAGCGGCGCAAGCGCGGTGAGCTGTTGCGCCAGGTCGCGGCGCGTTTCCGCTTCACCCGCGGGATAAAAATGCGCCTGGTAATAATCGAGACCCATCTCGCTCCATGCGCGCACCCACATCAGGCGAGCCGAACCAAGCGTCACCGGCACTCTCGCGAATTCGTGCACCGCCCGCGCAATTTCCTCCGCATACGCGCGAAAGTCGGCGAATTTCAGTTTTGCCTCGCGTGCCGCATGGAATTGATGGATGGCCCATTCCGGTTCGTTCGCGATTTCCCACGCAAGCAGCGCCGGGTGGCCGCGAAATTCCCGGAACAGCGGCACCAGCACAGTTTCCAGAAACGCTTCGCGCCCGGCGGCAAAGTGCAAGACGTGTTCGTGAGAGTGCGCTGTGCGTTTTCCGGCATGTTCCTGCAGCCAAAGGAAGTCGATCAGGGAAAAACAAAGTTGCAGTTGATGAACCCGCGCAAGTTCGAGGGCCGCGGCCACGTCGGCGAACAACATGTCATCTGGTTTCTGTGGTATCCCTTTTTCCGAGAGGAACCCGCCACGGCCATCGCCAAATAAAAACCACCGCACCACCGTCGTGCCTGTTCCGCGAATTTCCGCGAAGTCCCGTGCGACCGCCACTCGCGCTTCCGGCAGGCTGATCCCCAGATGCTCGCTGCCCACGCGGCCAAAATCCTGTCCATAATTCCGCCAGGGATAATTCACGCCCAGGAAAAAACGCGCGTTCGTTGAAGGCTGCATACTCGTCCGCTGCCTGGCTCAATCATATTCACCTTCGGCATCAACCGCCAGTGGGCAAGTTACGTGACGGGGCTAGGTGCGCACAAACATCAGTTACGATGCGCCGCAACATACGCGTGGGCCTCCTGCAGTTCCGGGCGGTCCGCGTTCGGTGGGCAAATGGAGATGAGCTTCGCGTAAAAATCCGCGGCGGTATGGCCGTCTCCCAAAGAATCGGCGGCCTGTGCAGCGCCATATAACGCGTCGAAGCGATTCGGGTAGTTCTTCAATACCTCTTTGTACGCGGCAAGCGCCTCCGCCGGCCGGTGCAACTCCAGCAGCAAATCCGCAAGCATCTCGCGCGCGGGTGTTGCGAACGGCTGATCGTCTCGTGCGTCTTCGCGTTCGGTGGCGCCACGCATAATGCTCACGGCTTCGTCATGCTTCCCTTCGGCATAGGCCAACCATCCCGCCGCTTCGCTTGGGTCAACAGCCATCCCCATAGAAGGCATCCCTCCGCCGGTCTTCTGCATTTGCGCGGACTTGACCGCCTGGGCAATTTCCACCAACTTCTGCACGCCATCACGAGCGCCCTGCACGTCGCCGCCCCGCGCTGCTCCGATCGCCCGCGTCCAATAGGTATAGTCCTGCCACATGAGCCGCTCCTTGGGAATTTCCAGCGCCGCAGCCTCTTTCCAGCGGTGCAGCTCCATCGCATTCCGCGCCGCAAAGCGGTTTTGCGCGTCGATTATGTCAGACTCGCTCGCTTGCGGCACTTTCTTCAGCTCGGCCACAAGCTCGCGCGCTTTCACCTCCTGCCCGCTTTGCAAGTAGGCATAGTCCAGGAAATCCAGCGCGTGAAATTGATAACCAGCGTCGCCATGATGCTCCCTGGTGGCGCCTGCCGCTGCAGCCGCCGACGCAAGATTTGAATCAATCATTTCTTGCCACATTCCCAGTCGCCGGAAAATGTGCGAAGGCATATGCAACGCGTGCGCAGACTGCGGCGCGATCTTTGCATACACCCGCGCCGCGGCCAGTCCTTCCGGCGCAAGTTCCCGAACATCCGTGGCGTGAATCAGGTAATGTGCCGCGCCGGGATTATCGGGATACTTCGCAAAAATCGGATTAAGAATCGCGACCGCTTTCTTCCGGTTCGCGAGATCGTCCACGCCCATCTGAGCCAGGGCAATCAAGGAAAGCGCATATAGCTCCCCGGCTTCGTTGTCCTCGGGATGCTCGCGATACAGCTTCTCCATTGCCGACGAATACGCCGCCACGCGCGCCGCCGGCCTCAACTCAGCAAGCTGGTAAAACGTAGCCGCCGCTTCGACGTACCCTCGGATCCGCGCATCGGTTGGGTCCAGTTTTTGCGCCTTCTGGATGCCCTCACGTCCGAGCGCCAGAGTTTGGGCATTCGGGAAATCCCACAGCGGCTCATAAAGCGCCATCGCCTGTCCCCAATACGCCAGCGCGCATTGTGGATCAAGCTGCGCGGCGTTCGTAAACGCCTGTTCTGCTTCCAGGTATTGAAACGAGTGCAGTAGCGCCAAACCTTTCTCCATCGTCTCCTGCACCGACGGAGAACATTTCGTAGGGAAATTTACTTTGCCGACCTGCTCTTCGTCATGGCTCGCTCCCCGAGGGGAACCGGCGGCCACGCTGCCGGGCAGCGAACAGTGCGACGCGAAAATAATTATCATCGCAGCAAAACAAAATTGTCGCATGAACGCCCCTCTGTAAACCTTCTGCTTACTCTTCTCTTCGAGTTTGATTCTGAACTTATTTTGCGCGTGTTGCGGCGACGTGTGGACTGCGGCCATCAAACTCCGTTTTGCCAAGGTGTTTCGCGCGCAAGGATCGAGAGGAGGGCAACGGCTATCGAACGATCACCGGCTTCAGGGCAGCTACATTCGCTGCAGCGGTAGCGCGCTCCGCCAGATGTTTTTCCCGAAGATGTTTGTGCACCCGGCGGCCCCAGCTTTTCACAAAAGAATAATTCAGCGCGCCACCAATCGCGGAACTCGCCAGCGGCACCAGCCGCCCAACCCATTTTTCCGCGCTCTCTTCGCCCAGGTGTACGGCAAGGCGCGTAGCAATACGCGGCGCCAGCTTCTCGATCATCTGCTTCTCGGCCAAATCCTTGCTGAAGTCCACTCCCGCCGCGGTCGCCGCCGCCATCCACATTTGTGTGCGCCGCTCTGTGCCGTTTTCCTCGAAGCCATAAAGCAGGCAGAGTTTCTGGATCAGTCGCAGTGTGATAATCGTCAAAAATCCAGTGTCGGGGATAACCGTCATCATGCCGCCAAGTCCGAAACCAGCTCCCTGCGCCATCGCCAGCCGCTGCGCGTCGTGGATCAATCGCTCCGCGATCGCGTCCAACTTCTCCATCGGAGCGTCTTTCATGCGCCCGAAATGCGGCACCCACAGCCCGTGCTTTTCCGCCAGGTTGCGCCGAAACTCTTCCGGATCAATTTCCACTGAACGCAATCCGCGCAGCACGCCGAAGCGCAGAAATTTGCCTACTACGCGCCCTGCCGCCGACTTTGGTAACCTCGCCATCGCGTCTAGCATCCTATGTCCGGTTAGAACCGGTCAAGCACCGTTACGTTGCATGGCGGTTTCAGACGCGGGGCCCATCCCCGTGACTGCCTCGTGACACGAAAACCAGTGTTCTACTTGACGCGGACGAAGTTTTGAGTAAACTGCGTTTTTGCTATGGCGACAATCGCTCCCATCCTGTCGGCCGAAGTGATTGCGGATCTCGCGTTTCCGCAACGCGAAGCCGCGTTCTTTTACGGTCTGTTCCTTCGCGGACATTCCCCCGAACAATTGCGTCGAGACATTGAGGTTCCCGCCGCGGTTTTGGCCAAGTGGCACAAAGACGCCGAGCGCGAGCCGCAGCTTCGTAGTGTGTTCTCTCGCATGGTGGAATACCGGCGCCATGTGCTTGCGATTTTCGACACGCTGGTCGGTTCCGAATCGAAGCATCGACATCTTCAGTAGAATTCCTGCCGGACCGAATACTAGTACTACTAATCTCATCGTGAGATTTCTTTAAGACATCATCGCTCGATTTCGGCCAAAAGAAGGCAACTCCCCTACGATCCCTCCCGTCTAACCTGCTAAACGGGGAGAAGTGTATTTGAATGAAAGAGATTCACCGAATTGACGGGGCCGAAGCCAAGGATTAGAATCAAACCGTCGTAGGGGTGTCTGCTATGCAAAACCTTCTCAGAAAATTTTCTGCCGTTTTGACTTCGCTCGCTTTCCTTTCTCTTCCTGTCGTCGCTCAGGAACCGCAAGATCCCAATTCCCTCCCGGACATTCCGCAGAATCAGAAGCTCAGCAAAGAACAAAAGCAGAAAATGAAGAAAACCCTCAAGGAACTTGAGGGCCCCTACAAAACCTGGTTGAACGAAGACGTCGTCTACATTATTTCCCCGGAAGAACGTACAGCTTTCTTGCAATTGAATACCAACGAAGAGCGCGAGCAATTCATTGAAGCCTTCTGGCTGCGCCGCAGTACCAACCCCGATCTTCCGGATAACGATTTTAAGGAAGAGCACTATCGCCGCATTGCTTACGCCAACGAGCATTTTGCTTCCGGTATCCCTGGATGGAAAACGGATCGCGGCCGCATTTACATCATTTGGGGACCTCCCGATGAAATCGAATCGCACCCCACGGGCGGCACGTACGACCGGCCAATGGAAGAAGGTGGCGGATCGACAACCACTTACCCATGGGAAACCTGGCGCTATCGGTACCTGGAAGGAATTCAGGAAAACGTGATTTTGGAATTTGTGGATCCCACCAGCAGCGGTGAGTATCACCTGACCATGGATCCATCCGAAAAAGACGCGTTGCTGCACGTGCCTGGCGCGGGCTTGAGCCTTCTCGAATCGATGGGTATGGCTTCCAAAACATGCCGCTTCACGCGTTCGGACGGAACCAATTTGCCGACTGCTTTAGGCGGAACACCAGCCAGCCTCGATGAATTTAACCGCCTGGAATTGTACGCAAAGGTGCAGCGCCCGCCGCAGGTGAAATATAAGGACCTGGAAGCGATCGTCACTTCGCGCATGGTCCGCGATTCCCTGAAGTTCGAATATCGCACAGATTTCCTCAAGGTCACCAGCGACACCGTGCTGGTTCCGATCTCCGTGCAGATTCCGAACAACCAGCTGTCCTTCAAAGACAAAGATGGCGTGCACTCCGCGGAAATGAATATTTTTGGCCGCGTCAGCTCGTTGACCGGCAAAGTCGTGCAGACCTTCGAAGATTCGGTCATGAAGGACTACCCGGACTCCTTATTTGCCATGGCCGTCAAGCAACAGTCTATCTACCAGAAGGCCTTGCCGCTGCGCCCCGGCTTATACCGGTTGGATCTTGTGATCAAGGATGTCAGCAGTGGAAACGTCGGCGCCGTCAACACACGCTTGGCCGTCCCGCGCTACGACGAAGACAAGCTGGAAGCTAGCTCTTTGATTCTTGCCGACCAGATCGAGCACGTCCCCGCCAAGCAAATCGGCACCGGGCAATTCGTGCTTGGTTCCTCCAAAGTCCGGCCCAAACTGGATGCGAGTTTCACCACGGCAGACAAGATGGGCATCTATCTCCAAGTCTATAACCTGAAGCCGGACGAGAAAACGCACAAATCCGACGCGGCCTTCACCTATACCGTGAAGCGCGGCGATCAGCAGGTTATGCAGTTCAAAGAGAACAGTACGGACATGAAGCAGACGGGCGAGCAGGTGACCATCGAGCGCCTCTTGCCTCTGGCTACTTTAACGCCCGGGAAGTATACTCTCGAAATCAGCGCGACCGACAAATTGGCCCAGACCACGATCTCGCGCACCGCGGATTTTTCGATCAAGGCACCGGTCGAGCAGAAGGCTGCGGCGAACGTTACGCCAGGGAGGTAGTCGAGTGAAGCACGGTCAGTCCCTGTGCTTCGGTTTTTTGTTACTCGCACTGGGTGTGTGTGCCGGCGCTCCTCCTGCAGCCGCGCAAGCCAGACACAAATCCACTGCAGGCACGGTTTCCGGCATCGTGCGCGATCCCGCCGGGATTCCCCAACTTGGCGCCACCGTCGAAGTTCTTGCGGAAGCGCCGGGCGTCATTCTCAGCCATCAGCTTCTAACCAACACCGAAGGATATTTCCACGCAGAGAATTTGCCGCCGGGTTTCTACTCCGTCCGCGTATCGCTGGCGGGATTTCTGCCGGCCGTCGAAAAGCACATCCAGATTTCCTCCAATCTCACCACCGTGGTCCGTGTGCAACTGGAATCGCTCTTTGCCTCCGTCGAGGAATTGCGCCGCGCACCTTTGAACGGCACAGCGGAGCCCGATGACTGGAAGTGGGTGCTGCGCTCCGCTTCGGGAATGCGCCCCGTTTTGCAGTGGCATGAAGACGACACCGACGATACTTCGGCAGTCGTAGCGGACATGGGATCGCCCCGCCACTCAGGAGCGGTTGAATTCACCGGTGGCGCGCGCAGGCCGGGATCGGTTTCGAACTTCGATGGCGCGCCGGGCACCGCGTTCGCTTATGACCAGCGGTTCGACCGCGATAACCACCTCGTCTTTGCCGGCCAGGTCAGTTATGACGGCGACGCACCCGCAGGCGCATTGGCCACCGTCTGGATGCCCATGGGTTCGCAGGATGATTCGCCGCGCAGCACGATCGTGCTGCGCGAAGCGAAGCTTGGACCCGTAGGACCGACGTTTCGCGGCGGGCGAATCGATCAAAACGGAACCATGAAGTTTGGCGATCGTTTTGTCATGCGTGTCGGCGGCGAGTATGTTTTGGTTGGCGTTGGCCCTTCGGCGTGGAGCATTCGCCCGCGCTTCGAATTGGAAACCAGAGTCTCTCAACGCTGGTATGTGGATACGATTTATGCAGCCATCCCCGCCTTGGTCACCAATGGCGATAACGCCGTCACTTATTTGACGGAGACTAGCGCGCCGAACCCCTTGTCCCAAGGCATGAACCAGTTGGACGCTTTCCCCGCCTTGTTGTGGCACGATGGCAGAGCTGTTCTGGAAAATGGCCGTCACGAGGAAGTGGCTGCCGATCGGAAACTCGACGACCACGGTGTTTTCCAAATCGCGGTCTTCCACGACGACAACAGCCATGTAGCCCTATTTGGCAAGGGCAATGACTTGCCGCCCGGAGATTATTTCCAGGATTACTATTCGAATGCTTTTGCCTACGATGGCGGCTCATCCGTATCGTGGGGTGCGCGCGTCGCGCTGCGGGAAAGGCTCACGGACGATCTGGAGTTGACCTCCATTTACGCTTTCTCGGGTGCGCTTGCGCCCGTTACCGTGGCAGATGGCGCGTTGCGGGATGCTCTTGCCACGGTTCAGCGGCATTCGGCGGCAATGAAGCTGACCGGTAAGATTCCCACAACGCGGACGAAACTGACCGTCGGGTACAAATGGATCAACGGGATGGCGTTGTCTCGCGTCGATCCCTACGGTGAGGCGATCTACGATATGAACCCGTACCTGCAGATCGGGATCACCCAGCCGCTTCCGTGGTCGACCTTGGGCCACTGGGAAGCCAACGCCGAGTGTGACAACTTGCTGGCGCAGGGCAACGTCCCGATCAACACCCGTGACGGGCAGCTGCTCTTAGTGCCTGCATTTCGGAGCTTTAGAGGTGGGTTGAGCCTGCAGTTTTAAGAGGCCACGGGGTTGTGGAAAGCTGTATCTCGCCTACCAGAAAGTGGAAGTAGCGCTTCCTTCTTCCCCGCATTCCCCGCAAACGATTGTCCTTGCAGCGTTTATTTGAATCAGGATATACCGAAGATTGGAACAGGACTTGCTCCACTAGATGACCAGGGTAACGAGTAACGGGACTTTAGGAATGAAGGAAAGTCTACGTGTCAGCGTAGGTGCGGTTGTACTGGCGCTAGCGACCCTGGCGGCAGTCATTTTCGCTTGGCTGAACTTCCTTCAGCGCTCCAGTTACGACCTGGTCGACGACGGCGTTGCCTGGACCGATAGCGCCAACGGCATCGAAGCCTGGAAGGTTACTCCTAACTCTCCCGCGGCCGCTGCCGGAATCCAGCCCGGCGATCACTTGCTGGCCATCGACGATGTTGCCCTTCCAAACGAAAAGCATGTCGCGCAGCGCCTTTTTCGCGCCGGACTTTGGACACAGTTGCGTTACAAGCTGTCCCGGAATGGTGAAGAATTTGAAACCCGCCTGATCACTGCTCCGGCACAGAAACCGCTGGCCGTGGAGAACTACGAGCGGATAGTAGGCCTGCTGTATCTATTCATCGGGCTGTTCATTTTCATCCGCAGATGGAATGCGCCGCGCGCCGTGCACTTTTACGTGTTCTGCCTGGTTTCGTTCATCCTGTATTCATTCCACTACAGCGGCAAGCTAGATATCTTCGATCTGGAAGTGTATTGGAGCGGCGTAGTAGCGCAAATGCTCGCGCCCACGCTGCTGTTGCATTTCGCCCTGGTTTTCCCGGATCGCTCGGCGGCCGATCGCAAATCCATTCTAAAAATTGGCGCGATCTATGCCATCCCGGCGGCGTTGCTAACGGTCCACCTGCTCACGGCTTTCAATGCGCTCGGTTTTGTCCCTTCGATACGTTCGCGCGTAGTGCTCGAACAGATCGAATATAGCTTTCTCGGTGTCTACTTCCTGGCGGCCGCGCTGGTGTTTTACATCAGTTTCCGTCGCACACGCTCGGGTGTCTTGCGCCAGCAGTTGAAATGGCTCACGGGCGGAACGCTGGCGGGCAGCTTACCCTTCACGCTGTTTTACGTTCTCCCCTATCTTGTCGATCCGCAATCGCGTTCGTGGATGCAGTATTCCACCATCACACTGGTCCTGATTCCGCTGTGTTTCGGTTACGCCATCATCCGCTACCGCCTGATGGACGTGGACATCATCTTCAAGCGCGGTTTGGCGTACACAGCCGCCACCGCCGCTGTCGCTGCGGTCTATTTCGGCTTGGTCGCGTTGATTGCCGAAATTTTCCACACACAAACCAGCGGACCGGTGGCGGGCATGATCGCCATCGTCATCGCGGCGTTTTTGTTCCAGCCTTTTCGCGAAGGCATCCAGGCTCGTCTGGACCGCTTTTTCTACCGCGACCGCCTGAACTACCGCCGCACGCTGATCGAATTCGGCCGCACGCTGACGAACGAAGTGCGACTGGAGCCCATGCTCGGTTCAGTGATGGACCGTGTTTCCCAGACGCTCCTCGTGGATCGTTTGGCGATTTTTGTGGAAGATCCAAACCGTCCCGGCGAGATGCGCCTGGCGCGCTCCATGGGAGTCCGGCTCGTGGAGCCGCTGGATCTCAGTTTCATTGCGCCGTCACGCCAGGAATTTCTAAGTGGACCGCTCTTTTTTGAATCTCCCCGGAGCGCGAGAGACGTTAGCGATTCCGTGCGGCGCACCCTGGAGCAATTGGAACTGAATTATTTCATCCCCTGCCGGATTCGCGACCATACCGTTGCTGTTCTCGGTCTCGGAAAGACCGTCGACGGAGACTATCTCTCCAGCGATGACGTGGAACTTGTGCAGACCATCGCCGGCTATGTAGCCATCGCGCTGGACAACTCGCAGTTGTATACGTCGCTGGAGCAAAAAGCCGTCGAAGTGGCACGCCTGAAGGATTTCAGCGAAAACATTGTCGAATCGCTGAACGTCGGCGTCTTCGCTGTCGATCTCCTAGGCACCGTGGACGCCTGGAACACCCGCATGGAGCAGTTGATGGGCGTAAGCCAGCGCGATGCCGTCGGCAAGCCCTTCAGCCAGCTGCTGCCGCAGGATCTGGTAATGGAGATCGAAGCGCGGGGCGATGAAGAGCAGGTCACAGGCATTTACAAGCATCGCCTGGCGTATCAGGGCCGCTCCGTGGTCCTCAATGTTTCCATCACGCCGCTGGTCAGCAAGTCGGGAGAAAAAATCGGCCGCCTTCTGCTCTTCGACGATGTAACGCAGCGCGAGCACATGGAAGAACAAATGTCTCAGACGGAGAAGCTCACCTCCCTGGGCTTGCTCGCAGCCGGCGTGGCGCATGAGGTGAACACTCCCCTCGCTGTGATTTCCAACTACATTCAAATGCTGGCCAAGCAAATGCCAGAGGACGATCCGCGGCACGCCATCATCGAAAAAATCGTGAAGCAGACCTTCCGTGCCAGCGAAATCGTCAACAATCTGCTGAATTTTTCGCGCACCGGCCCCAGCGAACTCGCCGATGTGGACGTCAACCATGTCGTGGAAGAGACGCTGTCGCTTGTTTCGCATCCACTGAAGACCGCGCAGATTCAGGTGGTCAAGCAACTGACCCAGGCGCTGCCGCCGGTCCGTGGTTCCGCGAACAAATTGCAGCAGGTTTTCTTGAATCTGTTTTTGAACGCTCGCGACGCCATGCCGGCCGGCGGAATGCTGGAAGTTCGCACCGCGGCGCACAACGGTAGCGTGGAAATCGAAGTTGTGGACACAGGCAACGGGATTCCCCGCGATCACATCCATAAGATTTTTGATCCGTTCTTCACCACGAAACCCGGTGGCCGCGGCACCGGCCTTGGACTCAGCGTGAGTTACGGAATCATTAAGGAACATGCCGGAAAGATCGACGTACGCTCTACACCGGGCCGGGGAACTTCCTTCCATGTGGAGTTCCCTGCAGTCAGGAAAACTGTTCATGTCTAAAGGTTCAATCCTCGTCGTCGACGACGAATCGGAAATTCGCGAAGGCCTCGAACTTTTGCTGAAGACCGAAGGCTACGCCGTTTCCAGCGCGGAAACCGCCCTGTTGGGTTTATCCCGGCTGGAGGAACGCCCATTTGACTTGATGTTGCTGGACGTCAGCCTGCCCGATCGCAATGGCATCGAAATGCTAAAGGACGTCCACCGTCAGGATCCGCATCTCCCCATCGTGTTGATCACCGCGTATGGCTCAATCGAGATGGCACGGGCTGCCTTCAAAAGCGGCGCCATGGATTACATCACCAAGCCCTGGTCCAACGACGAACTCCTGGCGCAGGTGGCGCAAGCCGTGGAAGCGCGGCGGTTGCGCGACGAAAACGTTCAGCTCAAGCGCGCCCTGAAGCAGCGTTTCAATTTCCCCAACATCATCGGCAAGGGCGAAAAAATGCTCGCGCTGCTGGACCTGGTCGCCCAGGTGGCGCCGTCTCGCTCCACGATCCTCATCAGCGGCGAAAGCGGCACCGGAAAAGAATTGATCGCCAAGGCCATTCATTCCGCTTCCCCGCGCGCGGACAAGGCTTTCGTTCCCGTCAACACCGGATCGATTCCCGTGGATTTGCTGGAATCGCAGCTCTTTGGACACGTAAAAGGCGCGTTCACCAGCGCGGTTTCTTCGAAAAAGGGACTCTTTGAAGTGGCCGATCAAGGAACTATTTTCTTCGACGAAATCGCCACGGTCAGCCCGGAAACACAAGCCAAACTTCTGCGCGTCATCCAGGAACGCGAATTCATGCGCCTCGGTGGCACGGAGCAACTCAAAGTGGACGTACGCATCGTCGCCGCTTCGAATATCGATCTTCTCTCCCTCGTCAAGGAAGGCCGCTTCCGCGAAGACTTGTATCATCGGCTCAATGTGATTCATCTTCGTCTGCCGCCCCTTCGCGAACGACGCGAAGATATCCCGCTCTTGTTGGCGCATTTTCTGGAACGCTTCTGCCTGGAAAATACCAAGCCCATGCGCCACTTCACCTCCGGCTCGATGAAACTGTTGATGGATTACGACTGGCCCGGCAACGTCCGCGAACTGGAAAACGTCGTCGAACGCGCCGTGGTTCTTTCCACGCAGGAACGCGTCGATGTCGACTTGCTGCCGGACTCCATTCGCAGCAAGGAAATCGTGCGCGGCGTGCGATTGCAGATGTCCGAATTTTTGCCCCCGTTGCCCGGTGAGGCCGGCGCGCGCACCGCCGCGGATAATCCCAATCCCACGCTGTTCCAGATCATGGATGAAGTCGAGCGCCGCATCATCGTAGACATGCTGGAACGCTGCGGATGGAACCAGACCGAGGCCGCCGAGCGATTCTTGATTCCGTTGTCTACTCTCAATCAGAAGATCAAGCGCTTGGGAATCGATGTGCGGAGGCGAGGCCGGGGAGAAGACAGCACGCACGGAGGAAATGGACGGTAGGTCCGTTCCATTTTGGCACGCGCGCCGTTATTAAATTCTATTGTTCAATTTCATGTTGCATCCCTTCCAGCGACTAGGCACAGTAACGTCACATGATCCTGCGGCTTTCGGATTCCCTCTCACGCGGATTGGTTGTCGCGGCAGCCTTGCTGGTCGGGCTGTCGCTATCCTTTTTTGGTATTCGCTCGGCAGTCGCCCGCCATTATTCTGAAGGCGATACGGCAAAGAGGTTGCAACTCGCAGTCCGCCTGGAACCGCGCAATCCAGATTATTGGTACATTCTGGGCCGCTACCAGCAATACAATCTCGAACAGCCGAACGCCACCCTCGCGGAAGAATCCTATCGAAAAGCAATTGCCTTAAATCCTGACGACACAGATGCGTGGATGGATCTTGCCACGGCCTACGAGTTGGATGGCAGGACCGGCGAAGCGCGCGCCGCGTATCTGTCTGCGAAGAAAGGTTATCCTACTTCCGCGGATGTCGCTTGGCGATACGGAAACTTTCTCCTGCGACAAGGCGAACAAGAGGCGGCTTATGAAGAATTGCGCCACGCCATCGAAGCTGATCCGCAGCGCGCCGCCGCTGCATTTTCGCGCGCGTACCGCACCAATCCCAATATTGATGAGCTCCTCGCGAAGCTTTTACCTCCGAACCAAACCGTCTATACCGACGTAATTTGGGAAGCGTTGAGCGCCAAGCAATTGGCTGTGGCGAAGACCGTGTGGACCCAATTGACTCGCGAATCTCCGGCCACTCGCCCGGCAGCGACCCCAGAAATTCGTTCAGCCTGCCCTTGAACAGTGCAACCGTTATTGCGCAAATTGCGAAAAATCCGGCCACAAACGGCAATCGCGCAATGACCCCATTCACCCCCCCTGTGTAGGGTGTCCGATGCTGCCATTTGCATTTTGCACCGTGGCTAAAGAATTCAGGAAGCCGCTAAGCCGCGATCGCGAACTCAGCCAGACGGCCAAAACCAGCGCTGCCAGGAGCACAAAGCAGATCAGCAACGTATTCAACAGCCATTTCCATCGTCCCTGCTTGCCGCCCTGAACCGAAATCTTTGCCTTATCCCCAACCGCCCTGATCCCCAAAGAATTTCCCTTCTCGCTTCTGTGTCAAAGTCTTGGGACTCGCGTACCCGTTCGATGTTCCGATGTACAAGGCCCGGGTTCCGTCGGTACAGATCAAACAGAGCGAGCCACTTCCTATAGCATACTGGCGCCCGGGCCACACTTCTTGTAGCCGTTCAACCTGGTCATACCATGGAAATTTGCGGCTCGATGAAAAAAATTCTGGCGATTCGGAGATCCGGATCGGCCACTAAGACCCAAGCAGTTTAATTCCTTCATAAAGCGTGTCCGTCCAATTCATATCGCCTGGCGCGTTCTCCGGACGACATCATAGACGATCAACACTTCGATCGATAGGTCAGGTTTTTATTGAGGGTTCGCGACTAGAAGCCATCTCATAAATACCTCAGGAGGATGACGGCACAAGCAAGCTGCACCATGCCGAGGAAATTTTCTGGGTAGTATTCCCAGCGGATGACCACGCGACGAAAATTATGAAGCCAGGCGAACAAGCGCTCGATTTTCCAGCGGCGGCGATAGCGGCGCAGTACGCGGCCATCTTGCGTGGCCTTCCGGCTGCGTGTGGGGTTGTGCGGAGCAACTAACTGCACACCGAAGCGTTCACGAATCTGCGCATCCAGCGGATCGCTGTCGTAAGCGCGATCGCCGATCAAGCGCTCGGGAGTTTCCGCGAGGAAGCGTCGCTGGAGCGTGGGTTCGACGAGTTTTGTTTCATGGGGCGAAGCGCTGGCCACGTGTATGGCGAGAGGAAGACCATGGCCGTCGCTGATCGCCATGATTTTGCTGCCTTTGCCGCGGCGAGTAGGGCCGACAGCAGAGCCCCTTTTTTCGCCGAACTGAAGGTGGCATCGATGAACGATTCGCTCAGGTCCAGCTTTCCTCGATCACGTAAGTCTTCCGCCAGTTTCTGCAGCAGCCGGGTAAGCAGCCCAGAGCGCTGCCACTGCTGGAAGCGGCGATGACAGGTTTGGTAGGGAGGATAACGACGCGGCAGATCGTGCCAAGGAGCGCCGGTGCGCAAAACCCAAAAGACACCGTTCAGCACCGCTCGCGTATCTTGCCACGGCCGGCCACGCCCATCGTCCCGGCGTTTCGGACGAAATAGTGGTTCAAGCACTGCCCACTGGGCGTCGGTGAGGTCCACATTCTTGATTTACGCCATTGGCCATAAACTTCAACCGCCCAGTGCTTTGAACGTGTTTATGAGATAACTTCTACTCTTCAACCACGAATTCGCCCCGTTTGACAAAACATCAAGAACAGACTTTCGCCGGACGCCTGAGTTTGCCTCATCCAGCATTCACGTAACAGGCACGTCTGGAACCAAACCACTCTGAAGTTTTTCGTCCCCGCAGAGTGGGGCCGCTCAATTCTTGCAATGCCGTGGGCTGAACCATCTCAGATCGCGCGCAATCGCGGCGAAGCAGGTTACCGTGTAATATGCTTTAGCGATGGAAAGTTTTGATGGTTCTTCGAACACCGAAAAGGAAATATCGTCGCGCTTCGTTAGAGCGCCAGCGCCAAGAGCTGTCATGTTAGCGCTGCTGTGGCTCATTCCCTCGATCATATTTTTGTGTACGCTCAGCTTTGGTTGGAAGCCGGTCTGGGATGCTCTCGGCGTAACTTCATTTACGCCCTGTTTCTTGGACCTTCGGGTGATTACGAGTGGATTAATCACCCGCAGCCACGGTGGCGATCCAATGGTTTCAAATCCATTTGATCCTCTAGGTCGCACGTTAAATTACCCGCGAATATGGCTCGCGCTCTTTTCTTTATTGGGCGTCAACGATCACAACGTGGTTTTCGTGGGAATCGCCTTGTGTGCCCTTTTCTTGGCGTGCGTCTCTGGCTTGATTGTCGATAGTCGCGATGACATAGAGGCGCTAGTCATCCTGATTGCCGCGTTGTCCCTGTCTTCCCTCTTTGCCATTGAGCGAGGGAATATCGACCTGTTGATTTTTGCCCTCATGTATATTGGCTGCGTGACCGGAAGAAAAAACTTGAGATCGCCCATCTTCGCCTTTGCAGCCATATTGAAGATCTATCCGATTGCCGGGATGGTGATCGACCTGATTCTTAGACCTCTAAGGGAAAAACTATGGCCGGTGCTGTTGAGCGTGTTGGTAATCGCGGCTCTTGCGCTGCAATTCCACGACATCAATCTAATCAGGCGTGGGACGCCTGTTTCCAGTTTGCAGTCCTTCGGCGCGATTTCAATCAAGCTACAGGCAGTCAGCTACGCTATTCGATTTGGTTTCCCGGCGAATCACCTCAAGCAGTTCGGCTACTGCGTAATATCCGCCATCTATTTGATTGGCGCGCTTTTCGTTGCTCTCGCTTGGTTCAAGCCCAACCCGTTCGGGCAAGCCATCCGCAAATCACCAAAGCATTCGGAGATGTTCGCCATCTTTGGGGCAATTTATGTCTTCTGTTTTGCCCTCGGTTCGAACTGGGACTATCGCCTCATCTTCCTGATTCCCACGCTTCCTTTCGCGTTCTTGCTGATTCGTCAGCCCGAATACAGGCTTTGGAGCATCCTGTATGTGATCGCAGTTATATGTTCTGCGAATTCGTTGGCTCTCACGGTGCACTACGGCATAATCTTTGCGCATCTTGCTTCTTTTGCGGCATTTCTTTTTGTGCTGACGATTCTCGCACAGCAAATTAGGAGTTTCTGTTCTGCCGTTTAGTTCCGCGCCAACGTCTGGCCACCGAAACGGCACTGCTTTCCAGTTGGGCTATCCTCACCGGCTCCGTTGTCGTCAGCCTTGGTCTGTGCAATGAATGTGCAAAGGGAAGAATATCGGAGGCAGCTAAAATTGTTGAAAAGAATGGTAGGCCCGTGGGGACTCGAACCCCAGACCTCTACCGTGTCAATCTGTCGTGATTAGGCTTTACAACAACTTACAAGACCGCGGGGACTGCCAAAATACGCGGAAGTCGTACAAGTCACCACACACTGTGGGTTGGAGTGTGGGTTGGAAATAGCCATCGAAGTAGCATCTATCTATGCTTCTTTTCGGCGACGAAGTCTATAAGTTGGCTTGTGAAAGACGGCGAAGAAATGTTGGTTTGGCACGGTGGCGCAATCGCAACCGCTCGAGGGCAGAGTCAAAATGCGCCTGCTGGTTACGACGGGAAGCCAGATCGCGCAAATCAAGGATGTGACTGAGAGCCCGGTCATAGTTGTTTGGCTGTTTTGTTTGGGCGAGCGCATCAACCTGTTCCCAGATTTGTGCTTCCCGGCCGGCCAATTTGTCCAGGTATTTCACTCGCGCGGTTGCTCTCGCCCGCTCCTGCTTCTCCTGTTCCACAGCTTTGCGCTCGGCTTCGCGCCGGATTCTCTGGTCAGTGTGCACTTGAGCCAAAGCCATGATTTGTGAAACGGTTCGCGGTTGAGAATCCACGCGGTCGGCTCTCGACATGGGCGGCAAGCAGGACTGATTAAAACTGCGTAGCAGATCCAACCTTGAGCAAGAATCACTGTCCTTGGCCATCCCGAGCAGGAGGGCGTTTTTCTCCGCCTCTGGCATAGCCGCAATCCATGCAGCAAGCTTTGCTCGGGAGGGGCTCGGCGCAGAAGGATTACGGCTGCGCTCTGCAGCGGCCCTGATCAAGTCCCCCTCAAGTCCCAGAAAGTGAGCGAAGCTCTGAAGCGGGGTCGGCAACGTGGCAAGACCCGCAGGCACAGGAGGTTCGGTTGCATGCGGGCTCAGTTCCTGATTCTGCAAACAGAAAAGCCACCCCAGATAGAGGGCGCGCATGTCACCTCGCATCAAGTCGGCGCGCAGCGGTATCAATGAGTCCATCCATCTTTCGCTATCCTCCCAATCGCGCCCCTCACCTTCGGAGATGAATTCGAGAATCGTGAAGTTCTTTGTCTTACGTACATGCAAACTTTCCCCCGCACAAAAGGACGCCACGTCCTTCGTGTCCAGCGTTCGCCTTGGGAGCCGCAATACCAACTGGAACACGCAACTGTTTGCTGTGTAGACAAAGGCATCGAAATATTTCTCCATCAGGACATTGGGGTCGCCTTTAAAATCTCCCCATTCATACGTGTTTACGAAACTCGTTGCGGTGATTTCAGCGCGCGTCGACAGCGCTCGAAGCTCCCGGATTTCTCGGTGGGTTAAAGGGCGATCCACGGCTCTAAATTCATAGTACAGATACTCGCTCACGTGCGCCCCATTCGCCAGTAACGATAAGCTGCGATCCATTCAGCTCCTCTTGGCGTTGGCAATGGTAATGGAAGATCCAGAATTCTCTGCCGCTTGCCGCCACGCCGGCAAATATCAACGATTGCGTTTTCATCATTCCAATCGATCTGTTCCACGGCTACCTTTATCCCCAGAATCTCAGTCGCAAATGGCAGGGCAAGACTATGCTCCATCATTGTATAAAATCCGACAGTTTGCTCGGATTCGTTGTACGCGTCCACGATCGCTTCCGCGATGAGTGCATCAAGATGGGCCTTATTTCGACGAAGATTTTTGCGGGCGGGATTTCGTGGAATCGCGCGTATGGATTTCCGGTGTTCTCCATCAATCAGCGTGGCGTGAACATTTCCGATGAGAATGCCACGTTCGATCAGGAAGATCAGGGCTTCATGTATCCGAGTTTTCCACAACGGTGTAACCTAGTGCGGCATAACCTGCCAGCCTCTTCTTGTACATCCGAGTTAGCATTGGCACCAGCACATCCGCGTAATCGTAAACCTGGACTTCCTTCTTATTCTCATGAGGACGGTGGAGTCGGCCAACGTACTGTTGCAGAGTTCCCTTCCAGGAAACTGGCATCGCAAGAAGAAGTGTGTCGAGGCGCGCATCATCGAAACCTTCACCAAGGTAGCTTCCCGTCGCAAGAATGACACGAGGCTCCTCGGGAGGAATGGCGGCAATAGACTCGGTCAGTATCTTTCTTTGTCTTGCGCCCATTCCACCTTTCATGATGAAGACGTGCGAACGTGACCCGTGCAATGCTCCGGCCAAGAAGTCAAGATGCTCTGTCCGGCTCGTCAGGACGAGCGGTGACCTCCCAGCCGATAAGAGATTCTGAAGATCCCGTATGATTAACTCGTTTCTGTGTTGGTTTCCGACGAGTGCAGCGTACAGATCTTGTATCGTGGTTTCGTCATCTGTTTGGTCCCAACCAAATTCAGTAAAACGTGGGATGACCTTGTGTTCGAGGAGCGACGCCTGCGCTGCTTTCTTCGCTGAGAGGTGGAACCGTATGGGGCCGCATTGCATATAAATGATTGGGTGGTGCCCGTCTTTTCGAATCGGCGTAGCGGTCAAACCCAAAACATACTTTGCTTTAACCTGACGGAGGACTCGTTCAAAAGTCACTGCGGACAAATGATGGCACTCGTCCACGATGACGTGGCCATAGTCCGCGACGAAATCTTCGACATCTCCTTTGCGCTGCAAACTCTGGATCACGGCAACATCAATCACGCCAGTTCGCTTGATCTTTCCGCCTCCAATGTGGCCGATGTCTCCAATTGGCTTATCCAGGAAGGCAGCCAATCGCTCACGCTACTGGTCCATTAGCTGGCGCCGGTGCACCAGGATCAATGCATTGACCGCCCTCCTGGCGATCAGATTTGCACCGACGACCGTCTTTCCGAATGCGGTCGGAGCACTGAGTATGCCTTGGTCGTAAAGGAGCACTTGATTGACGGCTTCCTGTTGTTCAGGCCGCAACTGTGCATTGAAAGAGACTCTAATTTCTCGACCTATAGTTCGTTCGTCCTGCAGCTCCACGTTCACCCTGTGGAATTTGAATTCTGCAAGTACTTCATCGATACATCCTCTCGGAAGCCCAATGTGCTCGGGGAAGTCCTCACTACAGGATATGACGCGAGGCTTACCATAGGTCGAGAGTCGCATGCCCTGGGCTCGATAGAATTCAGGATTCTGAAATGCGGCGATGCGAATCAAGCGATCCAGCATGGCAGACGGCAGATCTTTCTTTTCGATGTAGACAAGATTGCCCACTACCACGCAGACTGTAGATGGCAATGGACCTGCAATTCGTCTATCTTTCCGTTTGCGAGATGGGCTCCACAGCCAGGGAACCTCGCCCCGCCCTTCTTCGGGAAAACTAAGATGCACTCCAACCGTGTTTCCGCCGGGCGCTATTTCCTGAATCATTCGAGCCAGCATATCCGTCTGGACTTTTTGAACCGACTCTAAGAATTTCCATTGGTCCGGATGAGGCTGGAGGAGTTCATCAAGGAATACACTGTTGCCTTGCTCTCGGGAGCGTTTTTGGAGTGGAAGGGCTATCAAATTTCCAAAGCCGCCCTTTGGCAACGTGTCTTGGCTAGGAAAGAGACGATCATAAGAACCCAATCCAATCTCATGGCGGTTTTCCATCGTCCGAGTCAACAAGGCACAAC
The DNA here is from genome assembly GCA_963709705.1 of Candidatus Acidiferrales bacterium. GTDB lineage: Bacteria > Acidobacteriota > Terriglobia > Acidiferrales > UBA7541 > Acidiferrum. The sequence continues at coordinate 340,906 of CAVPXU010000003.1, read as the reverse complement.
CAAGCTGTCTGGCATTGGTAGCGAGCACTGGGCGGTCGAAGAAAAACCAGATGTGCGCACCGTTTCCGGATCGCGAGCGCTCGACTGCCGCGGGGATCTGAAACCGTTGACATGTAGAAGCAAGCGCCGCGGCATCTGCCATCCAGGACTTCTTGTCGAAATCCACAGCAAGAAACCAACAGGTTTCGTCGGGAAGTAGCGGGTAGACGCCGACGGTCTGCTTCCCAGTGAGGTGGTCGCGGATTGCGCTGTCGGTGAGCGGTTGAAGCGTTCGAGTCTTCCGTGCAACCCTCTTTCGTTCTTCCGGTCTTGCCGTGTGAATCGCGCGCCAGTCCGTGACACCAGCGGGCGAATAGCCAGACTTGCCATCCTTTCCTTCCCAGCGTATCGCATAGACGTCTTCTCGGCCGCGAAACAGGCTTCGAAAAAGAGAAATCTTCTTCTCAGGCGTCGAAGGCGCGGCGATGCTGCTGTCGGATACGGAAACAATAGGAATTGCAGTGGGACCTGGAGCTTTCGATACAGAATCCTCAATGCCGAGCATCGCTCGGAGACGGGCATTTTCTGCGCGGAGTCGGTCGCATTCCTCCTGTGCCGATTTCAGATGCTCTGTAATGGCGTTCTGGTCCGTCATATCTACGCGTGGATCACCCATAATTAGTGCAAGCGGCCAGTACAATGCCGCAGTCGCTTCCAACTGCAGGGGCGTGAGTGTGAACGACTCTGAAGTGTGAGTTCCTCATTGCAAAATATTCGGCTGCCAAATCAATTCAGTGTTGCTGGCCTGTTTATCCCCACACACAAGAGATTGGCGCAGCGAACAGGTTATCGCCGAATGGGACGGTGTTCTCAGAGTCGTAGAGGACCAAGCCCAGCTTGAAGTTACGACCAGACGCTTCCGACAATTTCCGCAGTCCGCGGAAGTCGCCCGCGTTAACTGTCGCTCCAGCCTTGATTTCAAGGCCCACGATGGCCCCGCTCTCACTCTCCACAACGATGTCCACCTCATCTTGGTCCTTGTCTCGGTAGTAGTGGAGCCTACAAGTTTCCTCAAGCCAAGACGTCTGCTTCATGACTTCAGAGAAGAGGTACGTCTCAAGCAGTGGGCCAAGGATGGAACGGTCCTTGGCAACGCGCTCCTCGGTCGCCCCTACGGTGACCGCGAGCAAGCCTGAGTCGATGAAGTGAAGCTTGGGCGTTTTCACCAATCGCTTGAGCTGATTCCGAAACCAGGGCTCGACACGATGCACGAGGAACAATTGCTCGATGATGGCCACATACTTTCTGGTGGTCTTGTCATCGAGGCCGATCTGACCGCCGAGTTGCGAGAAGTTGGTCAGTTGGCCGGAGTGGTGAGCAAGAACCTGCAGCAATTGCGGCATCTGGGCGAGTTTGTCCAAGTCAGCGATGTCTCGAATGTCCCGTTCTACAATCGCCTGGATGTAGTTGCGTGCCCAAGCCCGGCGACGCTTTTGATCTTTTCTCCGAAGCATCTCCGGATAACCGCCAACCAGCACTGTGCCTACAAGATCATCGCCTATGATTATTTCAAACGGCTTGGCGATCTTACCCGCCAACGCATTTTCCAGGAACGTAGGAGGCTTGCCCAGGATTTCGGAGCGGCCGAGCGGCAGCAGTGTGATGATTTCCATTCGCCCTGCAAGGCTCTCAGACACTTGGGGCAGCGCCAGCACGTTGGCTGAGCCGGTTAGCAGGAAACGTCCCGGACGACGGTCCGCGTCGACGGACTTCTTGATGGCGCGCAGAAGTTCTGGAGCTCGTTGAACCTCATCCACTATGGCCATGTCCAGGCCGCGCACGAACCCGCTCGGGTCATTGCGAACGGATTCCAGTACCGTATCGTCGTCCAGCGTAATGTAGGTTCGATTCCTGCTGGCGAACTCGCGGACCAGAGTCGTCTTGCCGCATTGACGCGGGCCGTTGACCATTACGACAGGCGTGTCTTTGAGCGCGGTTGTCACACGGTCTGTCGCGAATCTTGGAAATAGTTTTGCAGTCGGAGCAGTCAACGGGAATCAATCCTTCGTCCACTTCGGTCTTAAACGGCGTCTGCTTCGGAGTATATGGTCGTCCAATTCGGAATGCAAGGCCGTCCAGTTCGGAATCTAATCACGGGGGGCCCAGTTTAGTCCAGTGGCATAATGCGCATTTGCAACCAAACCCTCTCAATACCGAAGGGCCTCAATCAGAAAGAACCGAAGCGTTTCAAAATCCCAGGCCCCTTTCCACGGCGATCGGATCAGCAGGGCGGACACCTCAGCACCTGCGCCGACGCACACGTGAATACTATTGTTTATCCCTGAGGCTCAGTTGGGAGGGTTGTGTCTCCTTTGTTTTGAAGTTGGGCGGCGGCTTAGCAAAGGTGAGCCTCCAATGGCTCACTCTGCAAATTCCTATTGGCTGCGGACGGCGCCCTTAATGTAGCCATTTGCCAAGTGAGGTTGTGGATGCTAACCCACTGAAAGATATGGTTGGCCCGTGCGGACTCGAACCGCGTTGAACAGACCCGATTATGGCAGCACCAGCCCGCACTCCACGGCTTTGCAGTTTCATCCGCTCCAAACAGAACGACGTTCTTGGTAAGGACACCCGCTGGCATCTTGGATGAGGAGGGCTCAAGTATGCAGCAATGTTACCAACGAGGTTGTCTCAGGCGCACAAAACGCAGGGCTGGACCGGACCGCTGGGAGTACCTCAGGCGGGAAAACGATGTGACGGGGAAGCGCGTGCGGAGGACTGCCGTCATTGGGACCGTGGATCAGTATCCTACAAGGGATCCACGAAGAGCATGGCCGTCAGTTCGACATTAAATACAGCTTTTTCACAAGGATCATTCCGCCGCATATGCAACCTTGGAAGCAGATGGCATAGACGCCTCAGCAACTTTCAAATGGCTCGCCGAACGCGGAGTGCACATATCAAAGTGCACAGAGACTGCCTACCGCCGCCGCGCTAACAGTCAAAAGTCCGCAGAGATAGAAGAGTTCATTCGGGATCTCCTTGGCCGGGGCCTGAGCAAGACCGCCATTGCAAAGCAGGTAGGCGTAAACCGTCGTGTTGTGATTCGCGTTGCCCGCGAAGCAACTCAGAGTGCACAGCGATGAATGTAGGGAACAGGGTGACAAAGGATGACGCTACACCCACTCGGGCGAACCCTTCACGCCGTGGGTGTCAATCGTGTCAATTCCGGTTGAAAATTCCCCTTTGTACCGGTTGGAAATTCCCCACCCCTGAACTTCATGAATGGGCCTCCCTGGCCTCGGACGGAGTGGAGCCCAGCGCCGTCTTTTGGCGCGTTTTGGGCGCAACGGAGTCCGAGGCCAGGGAACGAGCCGCGGCCTCCGCTCCTTCCTGCCCTCGAGGCGGCACCAAGCCGGCCTTGCGGCGATCCTTCAGCCGGTAGCTCTCGCCGCGAATGTTGATGGTCGTCGAATGATGCAGCAGTCGGTCCAGGATCGCCGTGGCGATGATTGAGTCGCCGAAGATCGATCCCCAGTCCCCGTAGCTTTTGTTCGAGGTCAGGATGATGCTCCCACGTTCATATCGCGCGCTCACCAACTGGAAGAAAATCGTGGCTCCCAGATCGTCCAGCGGCAGATAGCCCACTTCATCGATCACCAGAACTTTCGGTGCCAGGTACACGCGCATCCGCCGATCCAACCGGCCTTCGCGATACGCGCGCCCCAAGTCCGCCGCCAGATCGTGCGCGGTGATGAAATACGCTCCCATCCCCGAGCGGATCGCTTCTTCCGCCAGCGCCACGCTCAAATGCGTTTTCCCCACGCCCGGTGGCCCCAGAAAAATCACGTTGCTGGCTTCGTGGATAAACCGCAGCGAACGCAACTCTCGAAGCTGCCGCTCATCAAGCGAAGGCTGAAAGCCGAAATCGAACTGCTCGAAGGTTTTCACGAACGGGAAATGCGCCAGCTGCAGCCGTGCACGCAGGTACCGAGTCCTTCGTGCTTCCACCTCGCAGCACAGCAACTCATCAAGAAAGTCCGCATAGCTCGGCTCTTTCTTCGACGCTTGTTCCAGCAAGTTCTCTAGCCGGGCTTGCACCGCTTTCAATCCCAGCGCCTCCAGCGCCGTCTGTAACCGCTCGATCGGAGTGTTCATCGCCCACCTCCGTTCGCCACGCGCTCATACGCTGCCAACGAACGCTTCTCCACCACCGGCGCGCTCTGCCGCAGATGAATCAGGATCTTGCTTTCCGCTCTTCGCGCTCCCAGCGGAATCCCCTGATGGTGTGGCGGGAACGTCAGCACGCTGTGTTTCCGTTGCGCCTTGCCGTGCATGGCAATCCGCTCACGGCCCGTGCGGATATCCACTTCCTCCGCGATCTCCTGCACCCACACTTCCTGGCCCGCATACTGCCAGGGCACCGAATACCGACTACCTTGCCAGTCCACGTAGGCATCCCGCGCCACTTTGCGCAGTTCGCCATCCACGTATGGATACGGCGGCTGCCCCGCCAGCGACTGTAAACTGAACTGCTCCACATCCCAGCGCACCGCCACTTGCTCATGCGTCGTTCCGTGTACCCGCTGGTTCGCTACTCCCCAAACCCACTCGCGCAACTGTGCGTTCAGATCGCTCAGGCTGCTGGGCTCGCGCCCCTGCAAACCACACAAAAAGTTCCGCCGCACATACTTCACGCCCGCTTCCACTTTCCCTTTCGTCTGTGCCCGATACGGCCGACACAGCCGCGGCGTGAAGCCCCAGTAGTGCGCAAAGTCCTTAAACACCGGGTGCCAAACGATCTCGCCTCGTTCATCCGTCCCCAGCCACACCGTCTTCATGCGGTCGTAGAGAATCTCCTCCGGCACTCCGCCGATCTGCTGGAACGCCACTTCGTGCAGCCGCAGCAGCGTGCCCAGTTTTTGATCCAATGCTGCTTCCGCCACCATTCTTCGGCTGTAACCCAACGTGAAGGTGAATCCGTGCAGCTTCTGCTCCTGCCCGGCCATCTCCAGCGTGCCCAGATGTCCCCAATCCACCTGCGCCTGCTTGCCCGGAGCTGTCTCGAAGCGCCGCACCGCCACCACTCGTGCCGACCTGCGTTGCGGCCGCAACCAGTCCGTCAGAATCGTGTAGCTCCCCGTGTAGTTCCGTTCACGCAGTTCGCGCAGCAGCACCCGCGCGTTCCACACCCCAGCACGCAGACGCTCCTCCAAGTACGGCTTAAACGCATCGAGCTTACTTGGTTGCGGTGTACGCGGCCCGTACTCCGGTGCCACCCCCGCCGCTTGCATATACTTTCGAATCGTCTTGCGATCCCAGCCGGTCAGCTTGCTGATCGCCTGGATGCTCATCCCTTGCCGTTGCAGTTCTTTTAGTTCTTGCACGTCTTTCCCCCTTAACAAGTCTCGGAACCTCCTCCATGCGGAGTAGGCTACGGTGTACCACATCAGGGGGTGGGGAAAATTCAACCGGCACTATGGGGATTTTTGCACCGGCGCTGACAATCGTCGAATCACATTGAATATTCGCAAGTTAGCCGGCCGCAAAGTCTCTGTGCTCGCCAGGAAGCGGTTTACGGCTATTGGCCACGACCTTACTTCAGAGTGCACAAGAAAAGCTCAGACGTGGAGGTTTACGTTGGTTTACTTCATACGGACGGCTTCAACCCTTGCCTCAAGGGTCGTGGAACATTTCTTAGGTTAGCGGCCCATGAATGACACATACAATGCGAGCTCTTTCCCGGGTGTAACGCCCGAGCCGTTCGTCTCGGCCGACAAGGCCGCGCAGTTTCTCTGCATTAAGCGCCGCTATTTGCTCGAGCTTGCCCGCAGAGGAATGGCCGGAGCCTATGGGCTGGGTACTGGAAGCAAACGCAAAGTCTGGGTGTTTCGGCTCTCGGAGCTCGCTGCTTCCGTTGTGCAGGATGAGACCCCGAACTCAAATCCTCCAAAACCGTGTACCATCGGACCTGGCAGTCCCCGCTGAAAAGAGGAATATGGCTTATCAGCGAGGATCACTCGAGAAAGTACGCCGCAGGGAAGGAGATACCTGGGTGCTCAGATACCGGGTGGCGAGTGCGGACGGAAGACGGGTCGAACACAATGCGTCCATCGGACTTGTCCAGAAGTTTCCAAAGGATGAAGACGTATGGCGTGAGATCGATCGTCTCGGAATCCTGATTCGCATTAACGACAACACCTCTTCGAGCCGCATCAGGTTCAATTCCCTCGCGGAGCATTACCTCAGGGCCGATTTTGGCTCGGATGCTGTCCGTCCGAAGTCGGAAAATACGACGTGCATTACGGAGCATATCGTCCGCGATTACCTCATTCCTCGCTGGGGCGAGGAAATTGCGGAAGACATCAGACCGCTCGAGGTTCAACGCTGGCTTAAAGCGCTGAATACCGAGTCAAAACTTGCATGGACGACGATGGCGAAGATGCGCGGTGTCATGAGCCGCATCTACAAGGTCGGTATCCTGCACGAGCAGGTTAAGAAGAACCCCGTGATGTACGTCGAGACGCGATGCAAATCCAATTATCGGGCTATCGTCATTACCCCGACCCAGACATTCAACATTCTGAAATCCCTGAAAAGCAATCTTCATCACACGCTCGTGCTCACCTGCGCGGCGACCGCACTCCGTTCCTCGGAGATTCTGGCGCTGCGCTGGACCGACATCTTGTGGCTGGAAGAACGGATCCGGGTTTCAAAACGCTGGGCAAACGGCAAAGATGGTGAGACCAAGACGGAAGCATCGGACGGCTACGTCCCCTTGCATCCGATCCTGGCGAATCATCTACAGCAGTGGCGCTGCCAGACGCCTCACACGAAGGATACGGACTTTGTCTTTCCGTCCTTCAAGGCGCGCGGTCGCGTTCCGCTGTCCTCTTCCATATTTGTGTCTGATCATCTCCGGCCGGCTGCGAAGAAAGCTGGAGTGCAGATTCAGGATGGTCAGCGGTTCGGACTTCACAATCTTCGTCACTCGCTTAGCAACTGGCTGGTGAACAAGGCGAAGGTCGAACCGAAGACAGTGCAGGGAATCCTGCGTCATTCGAGAATCCAAACGACGCTCGATCTCTACACTCAGGAAGACAGCGATGAAGCTCGGGGAGCGCAGGGTGAGTTCCTGAAAGCGTTAGGAATGCATTCAGGAGTGACACAATAATGGCAGTTGTGGGTCGAACTGTGGGTTGGAGCGTTTTCGGCTTTTGCTCTAACTTATTGAAAGATATGGTAGGCCCGTGGGGACTCGAACCCCAGACCTCTACCGTGTCAAGGTAGCGCTCTAACCAACTGAGCTACGGGCCTACGGCTGCAAAATCGGCCATTTAGGCAATTCACAGTTTAGCGCACGCCGCAGCTAATGCACAATTGTTCCAACCAACCGGCTGTTTTTCTCGAAGGAGAGATGCTGGGCCGTCGTGTCAGCCCAGATATCCGCGCATATTCCTACCCAAGCGTGTTATTCACAATCTCCTGTGCCTCGCTCACGATCGCTTTCAGATGCGTCTCGCCCTTAAAGCTCTCCGCATAAATCTTATAAATATTTTCCGTGCCCGAAGGTCGCGCCGCGAACCACCCGCTTTTCGTCACAACTTTTAATCCTCCGATCGGCGCTCCATTGCCCGGCGCTGTCGTCAATTTATCCAGAATCGGTTCCCCGGCCAGATCGGACTCTTTCACGTCCGTGGAAGACAGCTTCGATAGTTTTGCTTTCTGTTCCGGCGTCGCCGCGGCGTCGATGCGCGTGTAATACGGCATTCCAAATTCCGAAACAAATCCGCGGAAATGCTCACCCGGATCCTTGCCCGTAACCGCGGTAATTTCCGCCGCCAGCAAATCCATAATCGGCCCGTCTTTGTCCGTGGTCCACACGGTTCCATCCAAACGCAAAAAACTGGCGCCCGCGCTTTCTTCTCCGCCAAAACAAAAGGAACCATCGTACAAGCCAGGCACGAACCACTTGAACCCCACGGGAACCTCAGAAAGTCTGCGCCCCAGCTTCTTGACCACGCGATCGATCAAGCTGCTGCTGACCAGCGTTTTGCCTACAATCACATTCGCCGACCATTGCGGCCGGTGCGTCAGCAAATACCAGATCGCCACCGCCAGAAAATGGTTTGGGTTCATCAAACCCGCAGAAGGCGTCACGATCCCATGCCGGTCCGCATCCGGATCGTTCGCGAATGCCAAACGATAGTCGTTCTTCATGCCCACCAAACGCGCCATGGCATAAGGACTCGAACAGTCCATTCGAATTTCGCCATCATGATCCACCGTCATAAACGAAAATGTCGGATCAATTACAGGGTTGACCACAGTCACATTCAACCCATACACCGAGTTGATAGGCTCCCAGTAAGGTTTCGAGGCTCCGCCAAGCGGATCGACGCCAAGCTTCAACTGCGCTCCCCGGATAGCTTCGGTGTTCACCACGTTCCGCAAATCATTCACATACGGAAGCACGAAATCTTTCTCGTGCGTCGTGCTGGCCTTCATCGCCGAAGCAAATGGCACGCGCTTCACCTCGGCATTTCCGCCGCGCAGCAGATCGTTCGCGCGATTCTGAATCCACGAAGTCACATCCGTGTCCGCCGGACCTCCATTCGGCGGGTTGTACTTGAAACCGCCATCCCGGGGAGGATTGTGAGAAGGCGTGATCACGATGCCATCCGCAAAATGATCTCTGCGCCCGCGATTGTAGACCAGGATGATGCGTGAAATTACCGGAGTCGGCGTGACGCCGTCACCGCTCTGGATCACCGTTTCCACATCATTTGCAGCCAGAACTTCCAGCGCCGTGCGTTGTGCCGGGCCGGAAATCGCGTGTGTGTCTTTCCCCATGTACAGCGGCCCATGAATGCCCTTGAATTGCCGGTATTCGCAAATCGCCTGCGTGATCGCCAGAATATGCGCTTCCGTGAACGTGCCTTTGAACGGAGTCCCGCGATGTCCGCTGGTGCCGAAGCTGACTAACTGGTTGGGATCGTTTGTATCCGGTTTGCGCTCGAAATAATCGCGCTGCAATTTCCCCACGTCGATGAGCATATCTTTCGTGGCCGGTTTGCCCGCCAGTGGCGATACGCCCTTTTCTTCATTTCCCATGAATCACTCCGTTACGGCACCGGACAAGGCGCCGCTTTCCAAATCTCCGCATTGTACTGCGCGATCGTCCGGTCGCTGGAAAAGAAACCCGAACTCGCCACGTTCAATATAGCCTTACGCGCCCATGCATCGCGATCGGCAATCAGCTTGCACAACCGTCCATCCGTTTCGAGATAGGATTTCAGGTCCGCCAGATGCATATAGAAATCCCCATGCGTTAGAAGCGTATCGCGCAGAGGCGCAAAAACGCCAGGCTCATTGCGGCTGAAATAGTCGGAGAAGATCAGATCCAGTGCGGCGCGCGTCTCCGGCTCATGATTGTAGTGCCAATGGGGGTCGTACCAGCCTCGGCTGTCCGCGACCTGTTGGGCAGTAAGGCCGAACAGGAAAAAATTGTCTTCGCCTGCCGCCTCCGCCATTTCAATGGTTGCGCCATCGCGTGTGCCGATCGTCAGCGCGCCATTCATCATATATTTCATGTTGCTTGTGCCGCTGGCTTCATAGCCTGCGGTGGAAATCTGGTTGGAAACGTCGCTCGCCGGAATCAGTTTCTCCGCCAACGTCACCCGGTAATCCGGTAGAAACAAAACCTGCAAGCGGCCCTTCACCGCGGGATCGTTGTCGATCACCGCCGCCAGATTGTTGATGAATTTAATGATCAACTTCGCCAGTTGGTAGGCTGGCGCCGCTTTACCCGCAAAAAAGAATGTACGCCGCGGGATCTCCAGGCTGGGATTTTCGCGCAACCGGTTATACAGCACCACAATCCGCAGAGCATTCAGCAACTGCCGCTTGTACTCGTGAATGCGTTTCACCTGCGAATCAAAAACCGTTTGCGGATCGACAGTCACCCCCGATGTCGTTTTCACCCAATTCGCAAACTGTGTTTTGCACTCCGTTTGTGCCTTCAGAAATGCGCTGCGAAAGCCAGCATCATCCGCCAGCGGCTTCAAACGCGAGAGCTGGCCCAGATCGGTAATCCATCCTTCCCCGATCGCCTCTGTAATCGCATTCGCCAGCGGCGTGTTGCACAGGCGCAGCCACCGCCGTGGCGTCACGCCATTCGTCTTGTTGTTGAAGCGCTCCGGGAAAATCATCGCCAGATCCTTTACTGTCGTCTGGCAGAGTAACTCGGAATGAATTTTCGCCACGCCGTTAGTGCTGTGCGAACCGACAATCGCCAGGTTCGCCATGCGCACCTTGCGGACCGCGCCTTCTTCAATCAGGCTCACCCGTTGTACAAGACCCTCATCGCCCGGAAATTTCTTCCGCACATCATCCAGAAATCTGCGGTTGATTTCGTAGATGATTTCCAGAAGTCGCGGCACGACCGTCGAAAACCAGGCCACCGGCCACTTTTCCAGCGCTTCCGGCAGCAGCGTATGATTCGTGTACGCCAGCGTTCTCTGTGTAATGTTCCATGCCTGATCCCAGCCCAAGTATGCTTCATCCAGCAGGATGCGCATCAACTCCGCGACCGCCATTGTTGGATGTGTGTCGTTCAGCTGGATCGCCGTTTTTTCCGGGAATGTGTTCCAATCCGTATTCTTGTGGCGAAAACGCCTGACGATGTCCGCCAGCGAACACGCTACCAGGAAATATTCCTGCACGAAACGCAGCGCCTGGCCCATACCCGTCGAATCGTCGGGATACAGCACGCGTGTAATGGATTCCGCCGCCAGGGTCTCCGCCAGGGCGCCAACGAAATCGCCGCTGCTGAATTGCTGAAAATCAAAATAATCGGGTGCGGAAGCGGCCCACAACCGGAGCGTGTTGATAGTTTTTCCGCCATAGCCGACCACGGGCCGGTCGAACGGAATTCCATAAAGTGAGGAATCCTTTCCCGCGATCGCGCGCAAAGCTCCGTCGCGCAGAATGAAGGAGCAGTTCAGTGGAATCGTTACACGCACGTACGGACGCGCCACCTCCCACGGGTCTGGATAGCGCAACCAATTGTCGGGCACCTCATGCTGCCAGCCGTTTTGAAGCGTCTGTTTGAACATTCCGTATTCATAGCGAAGTCCGTAGCCCATCGCGGGAATCTGCATGGTCGCCAGGGAATCCAGAAAGCAGGCGGCCAGGCGACCCAAACCACCATTTCCCAAACCCGCATCTGGCTCTTTCTCCACCAGCGCAAGCCAGTCCACATTCTTTTGATCGATCACATTTTCCAGCAGTGGATCGAGCAAAAGATTCGTCACGTTGTTTGCAAGCGAGCGCCCAATCAGGAATTCCATCGATAAGTAGTAAACGCGCTTCGGATTCACGTCGTGATAAGTTTTGCGCGTGCGCACCCAGCGCTGCGCAAGAATATCTCGCACCGAACGGGCGAACGCTTGATAGTGCTCACGAGCGTTGGTGGCATCTGGGTCCTGGCCGTTGTCGAACAACAGGTGACGTTCATAAAGCTTGTAAAGTGAATCAGCGAACTGGCTCGTCTCCATTCCGTACTGCGAAGCCAGTCTGGACAACGCTTCGACGCCAATTCGTTTCGAAACAACGGGTAGGCTCTCGGCATTCATACGCATTCTCCTGATTCCCAGCGGGCAATGCCATCGTGGCGGCAAAGGTTGGATGCGCCAATCTCTTCCGACAGCGCAAAAATCTGCATCCGGATTTCTTCGTCTGTCACCTTGGATGGTTTCATGCCGGCGTTGCAGGCAGGTTACAGCCTCGCGGCTCGGGAATGGGAACCCAGTCTCACAGCAGTTTCACGCCTCGGCGTGGCTCAGAATTTCGTCGAACTCCTTCAAGTGCGCCTCATTTTCCGGCATCCACGCGCTTCCCAAACGGTCCAGCGCTTCCTGAATCTCTTCAAACGGCCAGCCCTGCAGCGCGCGCCGGAATGCCTTCCACTCTTCCTTCACCTGCAAAATTTCGTCCCCGCTCGCTTCCACCAGAAATCCTTTCACAGCCTCGCCCGGCGTGCCATACTCCTCGCCGAAATCCTGGTGCAGATACCCCGGGAAAAATTCCCTTAACGCCGGATAATCGGCCGGATCGAACGATTTCTTTCGTTCTGCGTGTTCGTCCTTCATTCGCGCGCCTCCGGATAAGTGGTCAACACATAAAAACTGTCTGGCCCATCCGCGCGCAACACGATCACCGCGCTCGTGCAATTCACGGTTTGCTCTTCGCCCCGCCGCAAACTTCGTCCAATCGCGCGTCCCGCATCGTAATGCAGCGCCAGGTTCGCGCGCGGATAACCGCGTCTCATCCACTTTTCGATTCGGTCCCGGTCGGCTCGCAGAGCTTCCGCTACCGTCACTTCCGCGGTTTCGCGATCTGTCCACGTCGAAGCCGCCGAAATGTTGCGTTCCTTGCGCAGACGTTCCCGCAATTCCTCGTCGGTTCTACCCACATGCTTTTTGAGCGTATGCCCGCCGCGTTCTTCGTCGCGTCCCAGGTCGTAGCGCGCCGCCACCGCCACGGGTGACGACCCTTCTCTGGGCGGTGCTGTCCCGTTGTTCGCTGCGGGCCCGGGGCCAGTTCCTTGTCCGCATCCCGAAAATTGCAGCAACGCCGCCGCGCCCACCATCAGCGTCAGCCAGTGCCACAACCCCGCAGATCGTGTTGGTCCTCTCACGGTTTCACGTGCCAAACGCTTAAATTTGTTCAATCTCAGCTGCTGCGCAGCCGAGTATACGCAATCCATTTGTCTCGCGCACCGCCCTTCCGGTTGTGACCCCGCCGAACCGGATGCTATTCTGAAATTCATGCAGGATGCGGAGAAAATCGCAGGCGTCACCTCTAGCGCCTCGGGCCTGGAACATTCTGGCCGCCAGTTTGAAGCGCTTCTTGAAGTCAGCGAAGCTATCGCACAGCAACGCGACCTCAAAGCCTTGTTCCACGAACTTTCCGAACGCCTTCACGCCGTCCTGCAATTCGACTTTCTTGCGCTCGTTCTACACAATCCCGCCACGAACGCCATGCGCCTGCACATCCTTGAAACTCACGACCGGTCCCGCGAAACGGAATCCTCCGGCGAAACTCCCGTCGACGACACTCCCTCCGGCTGGGTCTGGAAAAATCAACTTCCCTTCGTCACCCTGGACACTTCCAAGGAAACGCGCTACCCCGAGTTCATGCGGCGCCTGCAAGCCGAAGGTGTCCATTCCTTCGCCAGTGTTCCGCTCACCACCGCGCAGCATCGACTCGGCGCCATCGGTTTTGGCCGCTACGTTCCGCATGGCATGGGCGATGCCGAAGTCGAATTCATGAAGCGCGTTGCCGCGCAAGTTGCTGTCGCCGTCGACAATGCTCTCAACTTTGAGGCCGCTCAGGCTTACCAGAAACAGCTTGCTCTTCAACGCGATCGCTTGCAGGTCCTGCTCGAAATCAACAATCTCCTCGTCAGCACTCGCGATGTCAAAGCCCTTTTTCGCGGCATCGTTTCGTCTCTCAGGTCCGTTATCCCGCACGATTACACCAGCCTCGCGCTTCTTGACCCGACCTCCGGCCTTCTCAAGATCCACGCGCTCGACGTGCCTGTGCAGATCACCGAAACAAAACAGGAATTCACGACCTCGCTCGAAGGTTCCCCAGCCGGCCAGGCCATTGCTCGCGGCCAGGTCCTCATTGCGCGCGGCGCGGAAATCGATCGCTTCCACCCAGACGTCGTGCGCTATCTCCGCGAGCAAGGTGTTCAGGTTATCTGTTGCGTTCCGCTGACCACTCACGGCCGCACCTTCGGCACCGTCAATTTCGCCAGCCGTAATCTGCAGAATTTTTCCACGCCCGACGTCGAATTGCTTTGCCAGGTCGCTTCGCAAGTCGCCATCGCCATCGAAAATGCTTTTGCGTTCAAGGAAATTGACGCGCTCAAAGACAAGCTCGCCGTCGAAAAACTTTATCTCGAGGAAGAAATCCGCACTGAATTCAGCTTCGACGAAATCGTTGGCGAAAGCGCCGTCCTGCGCCGAGCGCTCGCCCAGGTGGAACTCGCCGCGCCCGCGAGCACCACTGTCTTGATCCTCGGCGAAACCGGCACCGGCAAGGAAATCATCGCGCGCGCGATTCACAACCTCAGTCCCCGCCGCGAACGAACGTTCGTCAAGGTCAACTGCGCCGCCATTCCCGCGGGCTTGCTCGAATCCGAACTCTTCGGCCACGAACGTGGCGCTTTTACGGGGGCGCTGGCGCAAAAAATTGGCCGCTTCGAATTTGCCGATCGCGGCACACTTTTTCTCGATGAAGTCGGCGATCTCCCCCTCGAGCTTCAGCCCAAATTGCTGCGTGTGCTTCAGGAACAGGAATTCGAACGCCTCGGAGGCAACCGCACCATCCGCGTCGATGTCCGCGTTGTCGCTGCCACCAACTCCGATCTCACCCAACTGGTCGCGGAGAAAAAATTCCGCAGCGATCTTTTCTATCGCCTCAATGTCTTCCCCATCCAGATCCCGCCCCTTCGCGAGCGTCCCGAAGACGTTCCTCTGCTCGTGCGCTATTTCGTGCAGAAGTTCAGCCGCCGCCTGAACAAAACCGTCGAATACATCCCCGCCCCCGTCATGGAGGCCATGGTCAATTATTCCTGGCCGGGGAACGTCCGCGAACTGGAAAACCTGATCGAACGCGCCGTCCTGCTCTCCCCAGGAAAAGAGCTGCGCGTTCCCCTTGCTGAATTTAAGGAAAATTCCGCGCCGTCCAGTTTCGCGGCCGGCCCCAGCGATCTTCCACGTCCAATCGAGGCGGTCAATTCGTCACCATCGTCGCCAGGCACACTGGACGACGCTCAACGTCAGCACATTGTCCAGGTTCTCAAGCAGACTCAATGGCGCATCTCCGGCCCCCACGGCGCAGCCGCCATTCTTGGCATCAAGCGCACCACCCTCCAGGCCCGCATGCGCAAACTCGGCATCAAGCGCCCCATCTAACCTGGATTTCTCGACGCCTTTTTGGGGGCCCCCCTCCCGAGGCGGGCCGTTGGCAGTGCTCATCTTCGCGTGGCTCGGAACCCAACGACTCATCGACTTCACCGCTGCAAGAGCGTAGGGTGATATCAGGCCCGCCAACCAGTCCTTTTACAGGAGTCGCAATGCCAGACGAAAAACAGGCCAGGTTTGAAGCACGGGCACGCATCGACATCAAGAACCTCTATGACCGAGGCCAAATTTCCTCCAATGATTCCGCAGCCGCTTTTCGCCACGTGAAATTTGTTTGGCTCGGTCACCTCACCGACGCGCAAATCGACGAGTTTGTCCGCTTCGAAATCAGCAAACTGGAACTGCCCGCAACCAATTCTCCCGGGTAGTCTGCTTCGCCAGCTCCCCGCGGCAATCCAGCCGCCAAGTGACGCCAATCCGGCTCCGTTTCTCTCCGGCTACTCCTCTCACTGACCGACTTGGCACGCTCTCTCCTTTATGTTCTCCTGATAGAGTAGCCATGATTCGCCATACACCATTGCTGCAACCTCTCCGCCTGGCTTTGTCCCTCGCTTTGCTAGCTGCCTTCGCGGTCGCACTGCTTCCCGTGGCTTCCGATGCGCAACTTCCGGTCATCCGTTTCGTTAAAGATCCCGATCCCGCTCCCGATTTTCAGGTGAAGGATATCGACGGCAAAGATCTCAGCCTGCAAGCGTTCAAAGGGAAGGTCATCCTTCTAAATTTCTGGGCCACCTGGTGCGGACCTTGCCGCGCGGAAATTCCCGGCCTGATTGAGCTGCAGAATAAATATAAGGACCAACTTCAGGTGATTGGCATGGTCGTTGACGAAGATGACGACACCGAGCTACGCAATATCGTCAAAAGCGAATCCATCAATTATCCTGTCGCTCTCACCACGGATCCGGTTCGCATGGCTTATGGCGGCATCACCGCGCTGCCTACGGTATTCGTCATCAATGCCGATGGCCGCGTAGTTCAAAAACACATCGGTCTGTATAATCCAGCGCTCTACGAAACCGAAGTCCGCGCGCTTCTCAATCTCCCCATTTCCGCCAGAATCGAAACCTTCAATGACACCGGCGAAATTTTTCTTAAACACGCCGACCGTGCCACCATGCTCCCGGGCGTCAACACAGAAGGACTCACCACCGAACAGCGCGCCGCCGCTCTCCACAAATTCAACGCCGAAGCCTGTACGTGCGGATGCCAATTCACTTTAGCGCAATGCCGCATCTACGATCCCGCCTGCAAAGTCAGCATGGATCGCACGGCCGCCATCGTGAAGGAAGTTTCCACTGCCAACGCAACAACGAAGCCTCAAACACCCGTCGAACCGTCGGCCCCAACCACACCCTCGACTCCACCCACACCCGAACCCACGCCGACTCCGCCAGCTCGGCAACTCCGCCACAACCCTGATCCGCCAGGATCCACTTTGATCCTCTAGGATTCCTTTGGGTCCTCTTCTCTATCCTCATTGTTCTTTATTCTCTTGGGTCTTTTTCTCCGAAGGGTCTTTTCTTCTCTGTAGGGGGTCGGACCTTCAGGTCCGACATTGCACGCCAGCAAGATCGGGCTTTAGCCCCTGAGGCATCCGCTCTTCCTCCCGCGCTCGCACCAGCTCCTGTCCGCGATGGCCTGAGCTTCTCGCCTCGTTATGTTTCTATCTTCTCCCCGCGCGACGCCTCCAGGCTATTTCGGCAGCAGGTCCATCACCACGGTAGTCATCGCCTTCACCCCCGCGCGAATCGCGGGTTCCGGTAGCGGCGCAAATTCGCTGGAATGCAAACTTGGCAGCCGCGTCCCCTTTTCCTCTGCATCTTTTATCTTTGCCGGATCTACCGCACCCAACCAAAACATGCAGATCGGCGGCTTCGGATCGCTTAACCCGAACAAACTGAAATCCTCGCTACCCATCACCGGTTTTCCGGCCACCACATTATCTTTTCCCAACGCTTTTTCCAGCGAAGCGGCCACTCGTCGCGTCAACGCCACGTCATTGATCGTCGCCGGAACCGAAACCTTGGACACCGCAATGATCGGCGCGCGGTCCGCCGGCACTCCCGCTGCCGCCGCGATTCCGTTCGTAGCTCGTGTGATCGCCGCCAGTGTTTTCTCCCGCTGTTCCGGCGTCATCGTTCGTACCGTCAGTTGTAAATGCGCTTCGTCCGGAATGATGTTGTGTTTTGTTCCTGCATGAAACGATCCCACCGTGATTACGGTCGGCTGCAGAGGATCTTCTTCCCGGCTCACGATCGTCTGCAGAAACACAACCAGTTCCGACGCAATCACAATCGGATCCTTGGTCGTATTTGGCGCCGCGCCGTGCCCTCCGTAGCCGCGAATCGTGATGTCCACCGAATCGGAGCCGGCCAGCATCGGCCCTTCGTGCCACGCCACCACCCCCGCGGGCAGCGTCGCAAAGTCGTGCAGCGCCAGCACGTAATCCGGCTTCGGGAATTTCTCGAATAATCCCGCGCGCAGCATCGCCGCTGCCCCGGACACCATTTCTTCCGCGGGCTGCGCGATCATCACCACCGTCCCGCTCCAATGGCTCTTTTCTTCCGCCAGCATTTTCGCCGTGCCCAGAAAAACCGTCATGTGCAGGTCGTGCCCGCAGGCGTGCATCACGCCCACTTCATCGTTCGCCCGTTTCACCGTAACTTTGCTGGCGTAAGGCAATCCCGTATTTTCCCGCACCGGCAGCGCGTCCAGCTCCGTCCTCACATACACCGTAGGCCCTGGCCCATTCTTCAGCACTGCCACCACGCCATACGACACCAGATCCGGTTCCTCGTATTTTCCGAAGTGATCTGTCACGTCATAGCCCAGCTTCCGTAGCGTCCCGGCAATCAACTCCGAGGTCGCTTTCTCCTGCGTCGACAATTCCGGGTTCGCGTGAAAGTGTTGGTAGGTCCCCACCCAGTCTCCAATATTGCTGTCGATCTTCTGGTCCAGATCGCTCTGCGCCGCAACCGGCACTGCGGCCGCAATCACAGCAATCACCGCTATTCCCCAGCTCATCCACATTTTTCTCATTGGTTTTCCCTTGAAGAAGCCTGCATCTTAGCAGAACCGCTTTCTCCTTGCCGTTTCACACGTTCGCGGACTACACTCCGGCTCTATCGGCTCGTCACATCGTTCGCCATAAGGGGGAGTTCCATGAATCGTCGCGTCCTTTTTGTAGCCGCCGCACTAGCAATCGCTGGATTCTTCACCGTTCACAACGCCTTCTCGCAATCCGACGCGCAGTCCAAACGCCGCGTCATCAACCTGCCCACCCGCTCGCCGCAAGCCGCCTTCAGCAACGCCATCCTCGTCGGAGACACCTTGTATATTTCCGGAAATATCGGCTTTGACCCCAAAACCGGCAAACCGCCCGAAAAAATAGAAGACGAAATCAGCAATCTTCTCGGGTCTTATAAAACCCTTCTCTCGCAGGCCGGCTTCACCATGGACGATCTCGTCTATGTCCAGATTTCTTGCACCGATCTCTCCAACTACGACAAATTCAACGCCATCTATAAAAGTTATTTCACCAAGGATCTGCCCGCGCGCGAATTCATCGGCGTAGCTTCCATCCTCGGCGGCGGCCATTTCGAAATGCAAGCTATTGCTGTCCGCCACTAAACGCTCCGGCAACCCTGAGCTAACCACAGAAGATTGTCATCCCGTGAGGCTATTCGACCGGGGTAGCCGAACGTTCTCAACCGATCTGCACGCTCCAAACTTTGTCTGCGAGAACGCTGGCCCCGGTCTTATCTGTCAGCTGGGAAACTCTTCCCGCTAAGCCTGCGTAGACTTCCATATCTAACCAGGATTCCGCCCTGAACCCGGCGGCGGGCATTCGGGCAGAATGCTCATATATGGGCACTATAACATTGCGTAAATGATGCCATGTGACCATATATAGACTATTGCCAATGCGAAGCAGACCGTGTTTCATTGTGATAACTGATTGCAAATAAAAGTGTTACGTGGACATGTGAACGATTGTTTATTGGCCCGTCCCGTGCTCCTTCTATTTCGCTCCAAGAAGGCATCCATGCTTAGAATTACCACTGAAACCAAGCGCACCAAGACCATCCTGACCATCGAGGGCCGCATCGCAGGACCCTCCGTCGGCACGGTCGAGCAGTGCTGGCGCGAACTCTACGCCGCCACCCCCAAACAGAAATTCCTGGTCAATCTTTGTGGTGTCAGCTTCATTGATAACGCCGGAAAGGTTCTGCTGCGAGAGATGCATCGCCTGGGCGCCGATTTCCAGGCCGAAGGTTGCCTTAACCAGGCCATCGTCGACGAAATAGAATCCGCATCCACCGAGAAATCGCCGAAAAAACCCAAGGGCGCTCCGATCATTTTCTATATCGCATTTCTTAGCCTCTCGCTTGCAGTGCCCGGTTTTTTGCGCGCGCAGGATAAAACCGCGACTGCACCGGTCGACGCGTCGGCGCAGCGCCTGACTCTCGAACAAGCGGTCGCGCTCGCTATCAAACAGAATCCCACCGAGCAAATCGGCCTCATCAACGCCGCCGAAAGCGTTCAGGACAAAAACATCACCCGCGCGCAACTACTGCCGCAAGCAGACCTGAAGACTTCCGATTCCCTGAACCGCGTCAACTTGCAGGCCGAATTCGGTGGCAAGCCTCTCGTCCCCGGCTTTGGACTGCCCGGCCACATCGGTCCGTACCAGGTCTTCCAGGCGGGTCCCACGTTTGGCACAACCGTCATCGACCTTTCTCTTTGGAAGCGCTATCAAGCGTCGCGTGAAAATGTCACCGCCAGCAAGGCGGACAGCCTGTCCACGCGTGAGCAGGTGATCCTCCTCGTTGTTTCGCAATACATTGGCACGCTTCGCGCCGTTGCCAACGTGCAAGCCTCGCGCTCTCGCGTCGAACTCGCTCAGGCGCTCTACGACCAGGCCGCCGATCTTCAGAAAGAAGGCGTGGGCACCGGAATTGACACGCTTCGTGCCAACGTGGAACTGCAAAACGAAAAGCAAGTTCTGATACAGGCGGAAAACGATCGCGACGCCTCTCTCTTCGGTTTAAACAAAATTCTCAATCTCGATCCGCACCAGAGGCTCGAGCTTGCCGATTCGCTCAGCTTCTTTGACACACCGCAGCCCGAGGTCAATTCCAGCATCGACGAAGCCCTCGCCGGCCGCGAAGAATGGAAAGCCATCGAGGCCCGCGAAAAAGTAACAAAACTCCAGAAGCAGGCCACGCAATACGAGCGTCTGCCCAGCGTGCGCGTCGATGGCAACTGGGCCTATCTCGGCACCAGGCCCGACAACGGCATTCCCACGTATCAATACACCGCCTCGTTCGACGTGCCCATCTTCACCGGCGGCCGCATCAAGGCCGAAGTCACCAAGTCCGACCTCGAACTGCAAAAGCTCGAGCAACAAAAAGACGATCTGCGCAACCAGATCGCTCTCGACGTCAAAACCTCGCTCCTGAACTTGCAATCCGCCCGCAACGAAGTTCAGGTCGCCAACCTCGGGGTGCAACTTGCCCGCGAAGAAGTTGACCAGGCCCGCGACCGCTTCAAGGCTGGCGTGGCCAACAACATTGAAGTTATTTCCGCTCAGGACGCGCTCTCCCGGGCGAACGACAACCAGATTGCCGCGCTGTATCGCTTTAACCAGGCGCGCGCGGATTATGCACGTGCCGTCGGACAGATGGAAAAGACCTACGCGAAGTGAGGACACGATGAGTGTGGAGATCGATGTTGGTTTGGAAAACGCGGCAAACGTAAAAGTGTCGCCTGTCGAGCCGGCCCCCAAACTGGAAAAGCCGCCGGCGAAGCCTTTGACCAGCCCGAAGGTGCGCCGTGGTCTGATGTTCGGCGCCGCTGCGCTCTTCCTCATTGCCTTGGGCTTGTTCCTTTATTTTCACAACCGCG
The DNA here is from genome assembly GCA_963709705.1 of Candidatus Acidiferrales bacterium. GTDB lineage: Bacteria > Acidobacteriota > Terriglobia > Acidiferrales > UBA7541 > Acidiferrum. The sequence goes on along the minus strand of CAVPXU010000003.1, from coordinate 320,024 downwards.
AATCCACGGATGACGCCCAGGTCGATGGCCACATCACTCCGATCGCCTCCAAAATTTATGGTCGCGTCCAAGAAGTTCTCGTGCTGGACAACCAGTCCGTAAAAGCCGGCCAAGTTCTTGTGAAGATCGATCCGAGAGACTACCAGGCCGCTGTCGACCAGGCCAAAGCCTCGCTGGCCCTTGCCGAAGACGAAGCGCGCTCCGCCGGTGTCGACGTTCCGCGCACCAGTGAAACAACCCTCAGCGGTACGTCCAACGCCGATGCGCAGCTCGCTGGTGCGCAGGCCGATCTTCTGCGCGCGCAAGCGATGTACGATCAGGCTCGCACCGCCGATCTCGCCGTTGCGGAAGCCAACGTCGCTCACAGCCGCGCCAACGCCGATCTTGCCAAAGCCGACCTCGGTCGTTACGGTCCGCTCCTTGAAAAAGGTGAAATTTCCAAGCAGCAATATGACGCCGCCAAAGCCAATGCCGATGCTACGGCTAGCGCGCTGACCGCCGACGAACAGCGCCTCGATCAAGCCAAGCGCAATATCGACATCACCAACGCTCAACTCGAAGCCGCTCGTGCCCGTGTAGATGGCGCCAAGGCCGGCGTCAATTCCGCCCACGCAAATGAGAAAAGCGTTCAGATGCGCTCCGCCGATGCCCAGGCCAAACTCGCCAGCGTGGATCGTGCCCGCGCCGCCCTCGAAGCCGCCCAACTCAATCTCAGCTACTGCGACATCGTCGCTCCCGTTGACGGTGTCGCTACTCACAAGTCCGTCGAACCCGGCCAGATTGTTCAAGCCGGCCAGGGCTTGCTCGTTGTCGTGCCGCTCCAAAACGTCTGGGTCACCGCCAATTTCAAGGAAACTCAACTCCGAAAAATGAAGCCAGGCCAGAAGGCCTACATTGAGTCAGACACCTACGGCAAAACCTTCACCGGCCATGTCGATTCCATCGCAGGAGCTACCGGTGCTGTGCTCAGCTTGCTCCCGCCGGAAAATGCCACCGGCAATTACGTCAAGGTTGTTCAGCGTATTCCCGTGAAGATTGTTCTCGATCCTATTTCCCCGGACGTAGCCATTCTTCGCCCGGGCATGAATGTGGAAGCAACTGTAGTCACCAACTAAACGGGGTCAATTCGCCAGAATGTTTGACAGACTCAAATCGAAGCTGCGCATGCCGGATGGCTCGATCAACCCTTGGGTGATCGCCATCGTCGTCACGCTCGCCACGTTCATGGAAGTGCTGGACACTTCCATCGCCAACGTTGCGCTTCCTCACATCGCGGGAAATCTTTCCGCCAGCGCCGATGAGTCAACCTGGGTCCTGACTTCGTATCTCGTTTCCAACGCGATCATTTTGCCGCTTTCCGGCTGGCTTTCCTCGGTGATTGGCCGCAAGCGCTTCTATATGATCTGCGTCGCCATTTTCACCATCAGCTCTTTCCTGTGCGGATTCGCCGCCAGTCTCGGTATGCTGGTGATTTTCCGCATCCTCCAAGGTGTCGGTGGTGGCGGCTTGCAACCCAGCGAGCAAGCCATCCTCAACGACACATTTCCCATCTCCAAACGCGGCATGGCTTTCGCCGTGTACGGAATCGCCGTTGTCGTCGCGCCCACCATCGGTCCCTGGCTCGGCGGCTTCATCACAGACAATTATTCCTGGCGCTGGATCTTCTACATCAACGTTCCAGTCGGCCTGATTTCCCTGACGCTCACGTACTTCCTCGTCTCTGATCCGCCCTACATGAAGCGCGTTAACCTGAAGGAAGGCTTCCGCGTCGACTACATTGGCCTCGGCCTCATCAGCCTCGGCCTCGGCAGCATGCAAATCATTCTGGACAAGGGCCAGCGCGAAGACTGGTTCTCCTCGAACTTCATTTGCTTCTTCGCTGTCCTCATGCTCATCGGTGTGATTGCCGGCGTGATCTGGGAACTGCGCGTAAAAGATCCCATCGTCGATTTCCGCATGCTTAAAAATCGCAACTTCGCGATTGCCACCACCGCCATGTTTTTCCTTGGCTTCGTTTTGTACTCCAGTACCGTCCTGATCCCGCAGCTCCTTCAGGAACTGCTCGGTTATCCGGCGGAAATGGCTGGCCTGGCCCTCTCTCCCGGCGGCGCCGTCATCATGCTCATGATGCCGGTCGTCGGCATGTTGGTCTCAAGGGTCGCTCCGCGCTATCTCATCACGTTTGGCTGCATCGTTTCCGCCCTCGCGCTCTTTGTCATGGCCGGATGGAACTTGCAGCTCGATTACCGCCACGCCGTCTACGGCCGCATGCTACAAAGCTTTGGCTTGGCCTTTTTATTTATTCCCATCAACGTCTCCGCCTTTGCCTATGTGCCCAGGGAACAAACCAACATGGGCACTGGCATCATTAATCTCGCGCGCAACATCGGCGCCAGCGTGGGCATCGCTTCCGTCACCACGCTGCTCGAACGCCGCACGCAAATGCACATGTCGCAGCTCGGGGAGCATGTGAATCCCTACAGCGACGCCTACCGCAACATGATGGCCGCGCTAACGGCAAGTTTCCAGGCTTCGGGCGCCTCGGCCGCCAATGCTGCCGCTCGTGCTCAAGGAATGATCTACGGCATGATCCAGCGCCAGGCCACCATGCTGTCGTTCCTGGACGATTTCAAGCTGCTCGGCATCGTTTTCTTCTGCATCATCCCGCTTTTCTTCATGTTGAAGCGGCCCAAGATGGGTGGAGGAAACGTTCCGGTGCACTGATGTAGCAAAAGTTTCGGGGGAACTATTTTGTAACTTTTTTCGTCTTAAAGACTCTTATGGGGTCTATTGGGGGGAGCAAATGGCAACGCAACTGGCTACGCAAGTCATAAATACCACGCAGGTTAGCGAAGACAAGCTGATCCGCGCCGGGCAACGGGGGGATGCTCAGGCGATTGAAACTCTATTTCGCCGTTACCATCGCCCGCTGTTCCAGACCGCGCTTCGCGTCCTGGGTAATGCCGAGGATGCCGAAGACGCTCTGCAGGATGGCCTGCTTTCGGCTTATCGCAACCTCAAGCGTTTCGAGGGCCGCTCGCAATTCTCCACCTGGCTCACGCGCATCGTCATCAACGCCGCTCTCATGAAACGTCGCAGCGCAAAGGCTCGCCCGGCCGTCTCTCTGGATGAAACTCATCACGAAGACGAACTGCCCGCCGCCGACCGTTTCGCCGACGACAGCCCGAATCCGGAGCAACTCTACGCCGGCACGGAGATTCGCGAGATGATCAACGAAAATCTCGACGAACTTTCTCCGCTCCTGCGCTCTGCGTTTCTACTCCGTGAAGTTCAGGGCTATTCCACCGGTGAAGCCGCCAAAAAACTCGGCGTTACCGAGAACACGCTAAAGGCTCGTCTCTGGCGCGCTCGTCATCAACTGGCCGACCGCCTCGGCCGCCGCCTCCGCCGCATCAAGGACGACATGTCCACCAACATAGGCGGCGACGAAGCCTGCAGCTACTGCTAGCCCTGATGTTCGAGTAGGATCGCTTACTCAGAGCCTTGGTGGTTCCAAATCTGTCTCCGGAGCCGCCAGGGCCCTTTGTGTCTCTCGTCACAGAGTTTCTCCGGCGTCCGCTGCTACTCTTTGTGTCATCGGAGGACCCCTCCTCATGAAACCTGTTACTCGTGTCCTTATTTTCGCCGTGCTTGTCCTGGGTGCTATCTGTCTCGGGGCGCTTGCGTATCTTCCCCTGCATGCACAGTCAGACCCCGCTTCCACGGTCATCCCCGTGGGCAAACCTGTGCAGATTAAAACTCCCCTTGGTTTGCCTCCCGTTCCGATTCCGGCGGAGAATCCGCCAACGGAAGACACCATCGCTCTCGGCCGCCGTCTTTATTACGATCCAGCTCTCTCCATCGATGGCACCATTTCTTGCACTTCTTGCCATGCACCACAATTCGCTTTTTCTGATAATCGCCCGGTCTCGGAAGGCGTCGGCCAAAAGACCGGCACGCGTCATGCCCCCACGGTGATCAATTCCGCTTACTACACGCTGCAATTTTGGGATGGACGCGCGCCCAGCCTCGAAGAACAAGCCAAGGGCCCCATCGCCAACCCCGTCGAAATGGCCCATTCACTCGACGGCGTAGTGAACAGGCTTCAGGCAAACCCCCAATACCAGGACCTTTTCAAGAAAGCTTGGGGCACCGATCAAATCACCATTGATATGGTTGCCAAATCCATTGCTTCGTTCGAACGCACCGTCATTGCGGGCGATTCTCCCTTCGATCGCTTCTACTATGGTCACGATTCCAAGGCGATGTCTCCTGAAGCTCAGCGCGGCCTCAAAATCTTCATCAGCGCCAAGAAGGGCAACTGCGCTGTGTGTCACACCATCGGCAGCGGCTATTCCCTGTTTACGGACAATAAGTTTCATAATCTCGGCGTCGGCGCCGATACGCGCGGTGAACTCAACGACCTAGGCCGCTACGCCATAACCAAAGTAGATGCAGATATGGGCTGCTTTAAAACTCCCAGCCTCCGCAACCTCGCCAATCGCGGCCGGTACATGCACGACGGCAGTTTCCCCTCCGTCAAAGATGCGCTCGCCCACTACATCGGCGGCGGAAACTGGAATCCTCATCTCGACAAGGAAATCCACTCGCTCGACCGCCTGAGCTTCGACGAACGCGACGATCTCCTTCAGTTCCTCGAAGCACTTAACGGCAAGCTCCCAGACAACATAGGTCCACCGCCCGACCTCATTCCATCCAAAACCACTACCGCCAGCAAATAATCTGTAGTGCGGCGGTTTGCCAAGCAATTCTGCAGATCTGCTGTAGATGAGATTTTGTTCGCGTTCGGTGGGACAAAATTTACCACAGAAGATTTAACCGCCGCGCCGCCGCATACCACCCCAACACGCGCAACTCGCTCGTTGCCCCGCGCACTTCCTCCAGCGCCTTCTCCAACCGCTCATGTTCCGTCGCTTCCACGTCCACATAGAACTGATACTCGAACGGCTTCCCATGGATCGGACGGCTCTCGATCTTCAGCAAATTAACGCCATGTCTCGAAAAGGGTTCCAGTGACGCCAGCAGCGCCCCCGGCTTGTGCGCCAGCCGCATCGCCAGCGACATTTTCTTCGCATCCCTGGCGCGATAGCGGCGTGCTTCCTCCGGCCGTAGCAGCAACACAAACCGCGTGAAATTCTCCGCATTGTCCTGAATGCTTTCGCGCAGAATAATCGCTCTGTAGCGCTCCGCCGCGGGCTTGCCCGCAATCGCCCCGCAACTTTTGTCTCCGCGGCCCATCATTTCTCGCACGCTCCCGGCCGTGTCTTCCGCCGGAATGCGCTTCAGCCCGGGATTGCTTTCGAAAAACCGCTCGCACTGTGCCAGCGCTACCGGATGCGAAGCCACCGCGCGCAGATCCGCAAACGTCGCTCCCGGACAAGCCATCAAGTGATGCTCGATCGGCAGAATGGTCTCCCCACACATCTCCAGCGGGCTATCCAGCAGCAAGTCGTACACGCGCACTACCGATCCCGCCAGCGTATTTTCCACCGGTACCAGCAGTGCATCCGCCGCGTCTTCCGCAATCGCCCGAAAGGTCGCGTCAAACGTCGTTCGTGGGATCGTCCGAATCCCGCCACCCAGCAATTGCACCGCGGCCGCTTCGCTAAACGCTCCCGGCTCTCCCTGAAACGCCACGCGCATAGTTTCGAAATTCAGTTCCCCCATCCGTCCTATCGCGCTCCCCTCTTGTTCTCCACCCGCACGCCATCCGCGTTATAATTTCTTCCCCAGCTTTCTGGAGGTAACGGCATCATGCCACAGAAACGTCCGCAACAGAGCGACTACGCCCTCTACTACGAAAAGTACGTTGCCCTCGTCCCCAGTGGTGATTTTTTGGAAATTCTCCTGAATCAGCAGCGCGATCTCGTCCGCCTGCTCTCTCCACTCACGGAGGAACAAGCCGAATTCCGCTATGCCCCTGGAAAATGGTCCGTCAAGGAAGTTCTTGGCCACATCAGTGACACAGAACGCATCTTCGCCTACAGGATGCTGCGTATCGCACGCGGCGACCAGACTCCCCTCGCCAGCTTTGAACAAAATGGCTACATCCAGAATGGAAACTTCTCAGCCCGCAAACTCGCAGACCCTCTCCACGAGTTCTCCACCGTGCGCGAAGCCACCATTTCCCTGGTTCGTTCGCTCGATGACGCCGCGTGGCTCCGTCGCGGCACTGCCAGCCAGAAAGAAGTCAGCGTTCTTGCCCTTGCATTCGTCATCGCAGGACACGAACGCCATCACCGCGTCCTGCTCGAAGAGCGCTACCTTCCCGCGCTCGCCCCCTCCTGAGGACGTCACAAATCACATCGGCCCCGGCAGGTTCTTTCCTTCACCCAACACCTGTTTCGCCGCGATCCGCTTCTGGACTGTCTCCCCATATACGGTCAGCACCGGCATGTTCCATTTCTCTTCATTGCGTGCATTCTTCTCGCAAATTGCCGTTTCGATTCTTCTCCTGGGCGAAAGCAGGTACACTGAAAGGAAACTCGCCAACGCCAGCGCGAATCCTGCTGTCAGCACTCCCACATCCGACGCGCTCAGTGGATTCAGCAATGCCTCCGTCATCAGGTACCCTCCCCCCAACAATAGAACCGCTGCGGCGAACGCTCCCAATCCCATAAACGTCCGTTCCGTTCGCCCCCGCTCCACCAACGGCATATTGCTTCGCGCGTGCATCACTTCAACTCTCGAGAACGCCATGTCTTCACTCCTTATCCGTTCCAACTTCTTTTCCATCCCCTACGTCTTCTCTCAGAAAATCCAGATACTGAAACACCGGCACAAGCTCTTCTCTTTTCATCCTTCTCCCACAAGCACATTCAGGTTCCGCATCCTCTTCTCGTGCCGCTGTTACAAGGGTCCAGTTGCAATCCCGGTTGGGACAATGCCAGCGAATGCGTCTACTGGCCGGCATTTATACCTCCTTGCAGTTGTTCTGACGAAGCGACCCGGAGTCCTGGGGGATAAAGCTCTTCGTATATATACCTAAGAAGTAATACCTGCAACAATAAAATAGAATAAGAGTAAAATAGTACTCTACAGTAAGATCGATGGAGTCCCGGTACCTTTCACTGCCTCCCGAATCGAACACCCCTTGCTTTTCCGCCGCTTCCCGCATTGCCGCCCCACGTAGCCCGCTGCTACAATTCTTGTTTGGTTGGGTTCTGCCTTGTTCCACTCTGGTTCTACCCGTACACTGCCGTTTAGCATCTAACCACTTTGCTTCTCGTGCAGGACCGCGGAAAGACTCCAGGTTTCAGGAAGCCGGGGGCGCTCAACCCCGGCGTAAAGCCCACAACAAAAGGGCTTTAGTCCCTGAAGGATCTCGCAGGCGCTTTCACAAGCTTTCCAGCCATTTGTCGTGATCCGGCTTGCTTTCATTGCGAAGGGAGATTTGGCGTGGCGAAATATGACGTTGCAATCATTGGCAGTGGTCCGGGCGGCTATGTTTCCGCCATCCGCGCCGGCGAACTCGGCCTCAAAACAGTAGTCGTCGAAAAGGATCCTTTCCTCGGTGGCACTTGTCTTCACGTGGGCTGCATTCCCACCAAGGTTCTTCTGCATCACGCTGACGTCTACGACCACTTCAAGAATGGCGCCGAGCTCGGCTTCGAAGTTTCCGGCCTGAAAATCAATTGGCCCAATATCCTGGCGCGCAAAAATAAAATTGTCACTAAACACGCCAAGGGCATCGAGTTTCTCTTCAAGAAGAACAAGGTCGAGTGGGTCCAGGGCTGGGGCCGTTACGAAGGGCCCGGAAAAGTCTCCGTCGAAAAAGACGGCAAGAAATCCATCATTGAAGCCAGAAACGTTCTTCTCGTCAGCGGCTCGGAAGCCAAGTCGCTTCCCGGCATCGAACCCGATCACAAGCAGATTCTCACCAATCGCTCGATTCTCGAGTTGCCGGACATCCCGAAAACCTTGATTGTCGTCGGAGCCGGCGCTGTCGGCGTGGAGTTCGCTTCCATCTACAATTCTTTCGGCACTCAGGTCACCATCCTCGAAGCCCTTCCTCGCGTAACCCCAGTGGAAGACGAGGAAATTTCCGCCGAACTCGACAAATCTTTCAAGAAAAAGGGCATTAACATCTTCACCAGCTGCAGCGTCGATGGCGTCAAGAAAGACGCGAAAGGGGTAACCGTTTCCTTCAAGGATAAAGACGGCAAAGCGCAAACGCTGCAGGCGGAAAAGTTGCTGCTAGCGGTTGGCCGCAAACCGCTCACCGAAAATTGCGGCTTCGAAAAATCCAAAGCCCAGATCGAGCGCGGCTTCGTTCTCGTCGATGAACATTTCCAGACTGCCGAGCCTGGCCTCTTCGCCGTCGGTGACATCGTCGCCGGCATGCCGCAACTCGCTCACGCCGCCATGATGGAAGGCATCATCGCCGTCACTCACATCAAAGGCATAGCCACGCAAAAGCTCCTCAAGACCCGCATTCCCAACGCCACATATTGCGAGCCTCAGATTGGCTCGATCGGCCTCACCGAAAAACAGGCCAAAGACGCCGGCTATGCCGTCAAAACCGGCAAGTTTCCCTTCGTCGGCAACAGCAAAGCCACCATCCTCGGCAATCATGGTGGCTTCATCAAGGTCGTCTCCGAAGAAAAATATGGCGAGATACTCGGCATCCACATCATCGGTCCGCTCGCCACGGAGATTCTTTCGGAAGCCGCCGCCGTGCTCAATCTCGAAGGCACCATCGACCATATGATGACCATGGTCCACGCCCACCCCACAGTTTGGGAAGCCATGGGCGACGCCTTCGCCTCCGTCCGCGGCCTGCAGATCAACGTCTAGCTGATCCGCCGAAGCACTGTTTTGAAGGTCTCTGCGCGCCCAAATCGTAACTGCTATGCCCAACCTCCTCATCACCGACCTCGGCCTCATCTCCTATACCGATGCTTACGCCCTCCAACAACGCCTTGTCGCCGCGCGCAAAGCCAACGCCATCGAAGACGTCCTGCTCCTTTGCGAACATCCCCACGTAATCACGCTCGGCCGCAATGCCAATCGCACTAACTTGCTCGCCTCCGAACACGTTCTCCGCCAGAAAAATGTAGAGCTCCACTCTACCAATCGCGGCGGAGACATCACCTACCACGGCCCCGGCCAGATCGTCGGTTATCCCATCCTCAATCTTGACAAAATTAAGCGCGACGTCGGCTGGTACGTTCGTACTCTCGAAGAAGCCATGATTCGCGCCTCTGCCGATTTCAACATCACCGCTTACCGCGTCCCCGGCAAAACCGGCATTTGGGTCAACGCCACTCCCCAGGAAGAAAAACTCGCCGCCATCGGCGTCCACATCAGCCGTTGGGTCACTTCCCACGGCTTTGCCTACAACGTCTCCACCGATCTTCGTTATTTCGACCTCATCGTCCCCTGCGGTATCGCCGACCGCAAAGCCACCTCCCTCGAAAAATTACTCCAGCGCACTATTACGCTGTCCGAAGTGAAACCGCATCTCACCCTCCAACTCGCCGAGCTTCTTTCGCGCGATGCGCAGTTCGCGTCTAGCGAACAACTCGACTCTCGACTCACTGCCGCTGCGCTATAGTGCCCCGCTTCCGCATATTATTCCCCTCCTCGGTAATACCCGCGCCGGGTTCGCACCACCACATCGGACTTTCGCAATTCCGGGTGTTCCTTGTATGCAGCCGGCAGCAGTTTCACCTCCGTTTTGCAAAATGTTCCTGGCGGCTTCGTACCCAATGGAACGTAACCCAACGTGTAGCGCGCCCGAAGCTCGTCGATCAATTCTGCCAGCCGCGTGGCAACTTCTTTCTTGCTCGTCTTCAGCACCGGCCCACCAGTTATGTCCGCATAGTGATTGATGTCGCCCAAGCGAGCCCCCGCAATGAATCCGAAAGGGGTCACGTCCGCTGCCGCTATAACAGCATCGGTTGCTGCCGAACGCTCGATCAGCGCAGCCACCACCACGTCCGACTTCATCAGCTTGCTGGTGGCCTCTTCTTTTGTGTGCAGCCGCGCTGGCGCTTCGGTTCCAATGATCTCTTGCGAAAACGAGTTCTCCACATTCGCGGTTCCATCCGTCAACCACACCAGTACGCGCCGGCTGTCCGCTTGCTTCGCGTGCAAAGCCTCCTTCACCGCCTCGTACATATCCTCGTGAATGAATGTACCGTCGCTGCTTTTCATGTTCGACGCTTTTTCAATTGCGGCTGCTGCCAACGCGCGGTTCGTCGTGAAGTCTTGCAGCAATCCGGTGTGCGACGAAAACACCATAATTGCCACGTGATCCTGCGGCTTTAAATGCCCTAGTATTTCGAACGCTCCCCCGGCCAACGGCTTCAAAACCGGCCGCACTGTGTCCGTCAGATCAAACAGAAGAACTACCGACAGTGGTAACACATCGCGGCTGAACGTACTGATCTGTTGCGGCTGCCCATCTTCCTCCACGGCAAAGTCTTTTGCCTCCAAATGGTCAATCGGGGCGCCCGTCTTCTTGTTCTTTACAAGTACATCCAGAACCACCAACCGCGAAGACACACGAATGACCGGAGCAGCCGTTTCCTGCGTGTTTGCGGGCAACTGCGCGTTCTGTTGCGCCTGCAGCGGCGCTGCCCCCACGAAACAAGCGAATAGCAAAGTTCCGATCTTCACTGTTTCATCGTCGCTCCGATGCCTTAGAGACGTTGCAACTCAGGAACTTGTTTCATCACGTGTCCTTGGCCAACGCACAACTGCTACTTGCCTCAGTAACGGATTTTCCGTATTGTTTTGCCCTGCCCGAGCGCTCATCCTGCTCCCGGGACAATGCCCTTTGCGGATCGCCTATGCCCAAAACTGGACAAATTCGTGTCGGCATTTCTGGTTGGCGCTATCCTCCCTGGCGCGGCGTCTTTTATCCTCCAAAACTGCCGCAACGCCAGGAACTCGAATTCGCCTCCAGCAAACTCACGTCGCTAGAAATCAACGGTACCTTCTATTCGCTGCAACGCCCGTCCAGTTTCCAGAGCTGGCATGATGCCACTCCGTCCGATTTCAAATTCTCCGTAAAAGGCCCGCGTTATATCACGCACATTCAGCGTCTTCGCGAAGTGGAAGCGCCCCTCGCCAATTTCCTGGCCTCCGGCGTGTTGCTTCTCGGCGAAAAACTCGGCCCGTTTCTCTGGCAGTTTCCGCCGAATTTCAAACTCGACGCTGAAAAAATGGGAAACTTTCTGAAGATGCTCCCGCACAACACCGCTGCGGCAAAGTACCTCGCCTCAAACCACGACAAATGGATGAGCAAGCGCGTTGCGTTCGAGGATGTGGATGACCATCACAAGCTGCGCCACGCCATCGAAATTCGTCACGCCACCTTCGCGATCCCCGAATTCCTGGAGCTTCTCCGGAAATACGATGTGGCCATCGTTTGCGCGGACACCGTCGAATGGCCCAAAATCACCGATGTTACTTCGGACTTCCTCTATTGCCGCTTGCACGGCTCCGAAGTTCTCTACGCCAGCGGCTACGACGCCAAGTCCCTCGATCAATGGGCCGAATGGGTTCAAGCCTGGGCCGCCGGCAGCGAGCCTCCCACAGAGAAAATCCTCAAACAGAAACCACTCAAAGCCAAAACCCGCGACGTCTTCGTCTATTTCGACAATGACACCAAGGTCCGCGCCCCCTTCGACGCCCAGTCCCTCATCAAACGCGTCACGCCATCTTCAAGCCGCTCCGGCTCCAAGCCGCCATCAAAGCGAGGTAAACCATCGTGAAAAAAGCAAATTGGATACTGCGGGCCGCGCTTGCTGCCTCATTTTTCGCCTTCGGCGCAACCTCTCTCTCCGCCCAGGCCTGCAGCAACATGCCTTACCTGCATCAGAATAAATTTGATCCAGAGCCGATTGAACTGAGCCATGTCCAGGGAACCGCCGTCGACCAGAATGGCGCTCCCGTCGCGCGGCTCTGTGTCGGCCTTTTCTCAACGCAAAAACATGAGCTCGTCTGCTACGCCCAAAGCAACGCCAAAGGCACGTTCTCTCTCGACACCAAAGGCCTGCCTGACGGCGAATATCGCCTCATTGGCCAGCTTCTCGGCTTCTGCCCCGCCAATGCCATCATCGACATCAACTCCCACTCCACGCAAAAAAAGCCAATCGTCGTCCAGATGAACCTGCCCGGCACAGACACCTGCAGCACCGTCCAACTCGGCAAAAAGTAGCATCGTCGATGCGTGCCTCCTCAGTTTGCTGCCTCCAAAAGGAATCCCTCTGTCTTTGTTTTCGCGGACGAATTCCTCCCTCCGCCCCTCAAGCGATTAGCGCCGAACCCGCCTTAGCCTTAAGATAGAAACCCGGCCTGCTGCCACCATTCGGAGAGCACTCACGATGCCTGTCTCGGAAACTCCCACGAAGACAAAAAAACTTTCCCGCCAGCAATATCTCGACCTCTACTACTACATGCACCTCAATCGCGAAGTGGAAGACGCCATGACGCGCCTTTTCCGCCAGAACAAAATCGTCGGCGGTCTCTACGCCAGCCTGGGCCAGGAAGCCATATCCGTCGGTACCGCCTACGCGCTCGAAAAGCGCGACTGGATGGCTCCGATGATCCGCAACATCGGCGCTCTCCTCGTTAAAGGCGTCCCCCCGCGCGATATTTTCACGCAGCACATGGCTAAGTACACTTCGCCCACCAAAGGCAAAGATGGCACCAGCCATTTCGGCGATCTCGAGAATCTTCACATCGTCTCGCCCATCTCAATGCTCGGCGATCTAATCCCCGTCATGACCGGCGTAGCCATGGCCGGCCGCTATCTCGGCCAGAAAATCGTCGCCATGACCTGGATCGGCGACGGCGGAAGCTCCACCGGCGTTTTCCACGAAGGCCTCAATCTCGCCGCCTCCCAAAAAGCCGCGCTCGTGCTCATTCTCGAAAATAACTTGTGGGCGTATTCCACGCCCGTGCGCCGCCAGGTCCCTATCGAAAATCTTGCCGATCGCGCCAAAGCCTACGGCGTCTCCAGTTACATCGTCGATGGCAACGACGTCGTGGCCGTTTACACCACGGCCAAAGAAGCTGTCGAACGCGCTCGCGCCGGCGAAGGCCCCATCCTCATCGAAGCCAAAACGTTCCGCCGCCGCGGCCATGCCCAACACGATCCCGCCGAGTACGTTCCCAAAGACCAGCGCACCTACTGGGAAAAACGTGATCCCATCACTCTCTGCGAAAAATTCCTCGCCGAAGAAAAGCTCCTCGACGCCAAAGGCAAAAAAGAAATTGAAGGCAAAATCGCCGCGCTCCTCGAAAAGGAACGCGAGTTCGCCGAAAATTCCCCGATGCCTCCTCCGGAAACCGCCGATCAGGGCGTTTATTGCACCGGCCCGGAATGCCACGACCTGCAACCGAAGTGGGAACGCCCGATCGAGGAACTCCTTCCGCCAAAATCCTGCGTCGATCCCGTGTGGATCATCGAAGGCTTCGGCCGCGGCGTTTCCTCCACCGGTGGCGACGCACCGATCCACTTCGGTGACGTTCCACCCGCGGTCGCTGCGGAAAAGGCTGCTGCGTCGGTGCCCGCCAAATCACTCCCGAAATCCGCTCCGCCACCATCAGCGAGAAAAGTCGCGTCGAAAAAATCCACAAAGCCCGTGAAGAAGGGTGGCCGCTGATGGCTCCCATCACTTTCCTCGAAGCCATCCGCCAGGCCATGTTCGAAGAAATGGCCGCCGATCCCCGCGTCGTGCTCATCGGCGAAGACGTCGGTGTGTATGGCGGCGCCTTTAAAACCAGCGAAGGGCTGCTCGAAAAATTCGGTTGGGAGCGCGTCATCGATACGCCCATCAGCGAAAGCGCCATCATCGGCGCTGCATGCGGCATGAGCTATCTTGGCCTGCGCCCCATCGCCGAAATGCAATTCATCGATTTCATCGCCTGCTGTTTTAACCAGCTCACCAATTTTGTCGCCAAGAGTCACTATCTCTGGAACGCTCCCGCTCCCATCGTCGTTCGCGGGCCCTCCGGCGGCGGCGTCCACGGCGGCCCGTTCCACTCCCTGAATCCCGAAATGTATTTCCTCCACACGCCCGGATTCAAAATCGTCTATCCCTCTACGCCCTACGACGCCAAGGGTCTCCTGAAATCCAGCATCCGCGACAACAATCCCGTCCTTTTCTTCGAACACAAATTCCTCTACCGCCGCATCAAGGAAGAAATTCCCTCGGACGACTACACCGTCCCTCTCGGCAAAGCCATTGTCCGCCGCGAAGGAAAGCACCTCACCATCCTTTCCTATGCCGCCATGATGCACACTTCCCTGGAAGCCGCCGAAGCGCTTGCTAAGGAAGACATCGAAGCCGAAGTCATCGATCTGCGCACGCTGCTCCCTCTCGACGAAGAAACCATTATTGCCTCCGTCAAAAAAACCAATAAATGCCTAGTCGTTCACGAAGACACCAAAACTGGCGGCATTGCCGGCGAAATCTCCGCCATCCTCTTCGAAAAAGCCTTCCACGATCTCGATGGCCCGCTCGTCCGCGTCGCTTCTCTCGACACTCCCGTCCCTTACGCGCCCACGCTAGAGGAAGCCTTCCTCCCCAACGCCCAAAAAGTTTTCGCCGCCGCCAAAGAACTAGCCCGCTTCTGAAAGATGCTGCCGCACGTTCTGCCAGAGTTCCCGTCCAGCGAAGCCATCCAAGGCCTACTGAAGGATCGCCTACGCCAGAAACATGGAGTCGGCCTCATCATTGGTCTGCTCGAATCACGCGGCAGCCGCTTCGTCTACGCCGGAACCTCGGGCAATCCCGCGCGCCCCGAGATCGACGAGCGTACCGTCTTCGAAATCGCCTCGATCACAAAAATTTTCACCGCCGCTGCCTTAGCCGACGCCGTCACGCGCGGCAGTTTCTCCCTCGACGATCCACTCTCAAAATTCCTAACCCTCCCCGCCCGTGGTATCGGCGACCGCACGCTGAAAGAGCTCGTCACGCACACCTCCGGTCTGCCCCGCTTACCCTCCGGATTCGCATGGTGGTGGAACCTCCTGCGCCATCCCCGCGATCCCTACGCGAATTACTCTCACCGTGACTTGGACGCGTACATCAAAACGCTAAAAAGCAGTTCGCTGCCCCGCGGCAAATTTCTCTATTCCAATTTGGGCTTCGGCGTTCTTGGCAATGTCTTGGCGGCCCATGAAAACACAGACTACGCCGGCCTGATCGCCCATCGCGTCACTCTCCCGTTACAAATGTCCCGCACCTTCCTCCACGTTCCGCAATCCGAGCAGCCCTTCGTCGCCCAGCCTCACACCAAATCTCTTCGTCCCACTCCCATCTGGACCATGGCCTCGCTCCCCGGCGCAGGCGGCCTCCTCTCCTCTATGCAAGACATGCTGCGTTTCGCCTCCGCGGCCCTCTCCGCAACGCCGCCTCTATTCCCCTCCATGATCCATCCGCTCGCGAAGGCCGACGGCACCGACCGCAGCGTCGGCCTCGCCTGGATGCTGCGCGCCACTCCCGAATACCAAGTTGCCTGGCACAACGGCGGCACCGGCGGCTCACGCTCTTTCCTAGGCCTCGAATTCAAAAATGGCCGCGCCATCGTTGCCCTCGCCAACACTCCCCATTCTCTGGACCAGTTCGGTGCCAGCCTTCTCCTCGGCCCCACCCTCTCCGCCAACTTTTTCTGATCCTCCCCACGAGTCCGCCACTTCTCCAAAGCGCCAGTAATTTTTTGGATGCGCGCGTTGATTTTCCCGGGCTCCCCCTTCTGTCCCACCAGTAGAATTTGTTGTAACAGTTCCTGCAGGTGTTCCTGCGACGCTTGGCGCGCCTGCTTCTTCTCATGGCCGCGTCCCGTTTTAAGGCCCATAACACTTGGAATCCTTCGCTAAGCTTAGGAAAGGATGAACGATGAACGCACCAAAAGTGGGCTTGCTAGCGCTTGCCTGTCTTTCTGTTCCTTTTTGCGCATTCGCTGCGCCTGGCACCGTCACCGGCAAAGTCACGCTTTCCGGCGCTGCCCCCAAATACAAACCGCTCGATCTTTCCAAGCAGCCGGAGTGCGTTCGCTTGCACGCCTCCAATCCTCTGTATCCGGAAAACGTCGTCACCGGTCCCGGCAACTCCCTTCGTAACGTTGTCGTCTACATTTCGGCCGGAGATAACGACACTGCCCCAACTACTCGCACACCGGCCGTCTTTGACCAGCACGACTGCCATTACACCACCCACGTCCTCGCCGTCCGCGTCGGCCAGGAGATCAGCGTCTCCAACAGCGACCCCTTTTCTCACAACATCCACCCGCTCGCCCGCATTAATCGCGAATGGAACAAAATGCAGCTGCCGGGCACTCCAGCGTTTTCCTATGCCTACGACCATGAGGAATTCATTCCCATCAAGTGCAACATTCACCCCTGGATGCAGGGCTATTTCGTCGTTCTGAAAACCGGGCATTTTTCCGTCACCGACGAAGACGGCCAGTTCTCGCTCCCGAATCTTCCTCCGGGCCATTACGTCGTCACCGCCTGGCACGAGGCCTTCGGCTCGCAAACTAAGGAAATTACCGTTTCCGAAGGTGAATCCCTCTCTCTCAATTTCACCTTCACCGCGAAACCCTGACGCCTTCTTTACAAACCTGTGACAACTCTCTCCGCCTGTTTTGCTATTGTCTGACCAGAAGTACAAGCGTCTTTCCGGGGCGCCCCCGGAGTCCCCAGAATCCTGGGAATCGGCCTATTCCATTTCACGAGGAGAATCTGAATAAATGAAGACTCTCGTCTACGCCGCCATACTCTTGCTCGCTTCTTCCGTCACTTTTTCGCAGGATGTCCATTCGCATTCCGCCAGCAAACCCGTCACGGTGAATCTGATCAATGCTCAGGGTCAGAGCGTGGGCACCGCTCTGCTGACTCCCGCTCCCTCCGGCGTCAAAATCTCTTTGGATATCAAAAATCTTCCTCCCGGCGAACATTCCATTCACATCCATCAGTATGCGAAATGCGATCCTCCCGATTTCAAATCCGCAGGCTCGCACTTCGACGCCGAAAACCATACCCACGGTGGCCATCCTGCCGGAGACATTCCAGATTTTTCCCTGATAGTTTCCGCGAACGGCACCGCTCACGTCACGGCCATCGCACCATACGTCACGCTTGGCACCGATGATCACTCCGTCTTCAGTAACGGTGGCACCGCCATCATCATCCACGCCGTAGCCTCCGGAGGCGGCGCCCCCGCCCGCATAGCCTGCGGCGTAATCGCAAAACCAGACTAACCTCCCACTCGGAGTCCGCGAAGAGTGGGTCCTGGGTTTTTCTTGCCTTTGTAGCGCCGTGCCTTCAGGCCGGCATCTTGGGGTCACATCCTGCGGCCTCGCGATCGGCCACGATTCCGGCACCAGCCCAAACCATTCTTCCCGCATCGCAATACGGCCCTAGTCTCTTCTCCTTAGGGGGTCAGAGCCTCAGCTCTGACATTCAGCCCGCCCAAACGCGGGCTTCAGCTCCTGAGGACCCCCCTCCTCCTCTCCAAATCAAAAATTGTTATAGTCGATGCAGGACCAAAAACCTGCCATGAAAAAAATCGCCGCCGTATTTCTCTTTTCCCTCCTCGCCGCCACAATCTCCTTGGCACAATCCACCCGCTGGGCCGAACAGCGCGCCAACGACTGGTACGCCCAGCAGCCCTGGCTTGTCGGCAGCAATTACATTCCCGCCACCGCCATCAACGAACTGGAAATGTGGCAAGCCGGCACGTTCGATCCACAGCGCATCGATCTTGAACTCGGCTGGGCCGAATCCATCGGCCTCAACACCATGCGCGTTTTCCTCCACGATCTTCTCTGGCAGCAAGACGCCCCCGGTTTCCAAAAACGCATCGATACCTTCCTCACCATCGCCAACAAACACCACATCCGCATTCTCTTCGTGCTCTTCGATTCCTGCTGGGATCCTTACCCGCAACTCGGCAAGCAACGCGATCCCCGTCCTGGCGTTCACAATTCCGGCTGGGTGCAAAGTCCCGGCGCCACCGCGTTGAAAGATCCCGCGCAAGTTTCGCGCCTCGAGGCGTACGTCAAAGGCGTCGTCGGCGCCTTCGCCAACGATCCACGAATTCTTGCCTGGGATGTATGGAACGAACCCGGCGGCATGAACGATGGCAGTTACGAAAAACAGGAATTACCCAACAAGCGCGCTCTCGTTGCCGCGCTGCTCCCGCAAGCTTTTGCCTGGGCACGCGAAGCTGGCGCGTCCCAGCCGCTCACCAGCGGCCTCTGGGATGGCAACTGGGACCACATCGATAAGCTGGATCCCATTCAGAAAATTCAGCTCGAGCAATCCGACGTGCTATCTTTCCACAATTACAGCAAGCCCGCCAATTTCCTCAAGCACGTCCACGAACTCCAGAAATTCCATCGCCCCATTCTCTGCACCGAGTACATGGCCCGCCCGATGCACAGCACCTTCCAGGGCATTCTCCCCATCGCCAAAAAATATAAAGTCGCCACCATCAACTGGGGCCTGGTCGCCGGCAAAACCCAAACCTATCTCCCCTGGGATTCCTGGGCACATCCTTACATCGACCATCCGCCCAAGGAATGGTTCCACGAGATCTTCCAAACCAACGGCCAACCCTACCGCCAACAAGAAGTAGACCTGATCCGCCAACTCACCCACTAATTTGGAGTGCGACAGCCAGCTGTCGCTTTTCCCATCCCGCGCTCCATCTCCCAAGCGATCAGCGGGAGCCCTGCTCCCGCCACGGGGCATTACTCTCCACCTTACTGCGGGCGTCCCCTCGTTCACTTCATGTACTTCCTGTACCTCCTATACTTCCTCACCTTCCTGACCTTCCATGCGGTAATCTATCCACTCCCCATGATCATCAATCTTTCCCGCCGCGCTCACGACCACAACTGGGAAATCGATCCCATCACGCGATCGCTGCTGGACACCGATTTCTACAAACTCCTCATGCTGCAATTTATCTGGAAAAATTTCTCCCGCACCAAAGCGTCCTTCTCCTTCATCAACCGCTCTGCCGATCTTCGTCTCGCAGATCTCGTTGACGTTTCCGAAGTCCGCGAACAGCTCGAACAAACCCGCCAGCGCCGTTTTCACAAATCCGAACTTATCTGGCTCGCCGGCAACACCTTCTACGGCCACCAGGGCATTTTCGAGCCGGCCTTCCTCGAATGGCTCGAACACGATTTCCGCCTTTCGGATTACGAGCTTTCTGTCCACGATGGCCAGTTCAACCTCTCCTTTCACGGCCTCTGGACAGAAACCACCATGTGGGAGATTTACGCACTCACCATCGTCAGCGAACTGAAGACCCGCGCCAGCCTCAAGCGCCTTAGCGAATTCGAACTGGACATTCTCTACGCCCGCGCCAAAACTCGACTCTGGGAAAAAATGGCGCGTCTTCGTGGCGTTCCCGGGCTCAGTGTCAGCGACTTCGGCACCCGCCGCCGTCACAGTTTCTTGTGGCAGGAATATGTTGTAAAGGCCATGACCGATGTACTCGGCTCTTCCTTCAAGGGAACTTCCAACACCTACCTGGCCTACAAACACGACCTCGAAGCCATCGGCACAAACGCGCACGAACTCCCCATGGCCCTCGCCGCGCTCGCCGAGAATGAAGAGGAACTAAAAAACTCGCAGTATCGCCTCCTCGAACTCTGGCAGCAGGCCTATCGCGGCGAATTGCTTGTCCTGCTTCCAGATACTTTCGGCACCACGCAATTTCTTCAAAATGCTCCGGACTGGGTCGCCGGCTGGACCGGCCAGCGCGCCGACAGTAAGGATCCATTCATCGCCGGTGACGAGTACATCGCCTTCTTGGAGAAGCACGGCCGCGATCCGCAGCAAAAGCTGTTCATCGCTTCCGATGGACTGGACGTGGATTCCATCCTCGGCCTGCACGCCTATTTCGCGGGCACTTTACAGAATGGCGCCAGCCCTTCCGATTTCCGCCACGCAGGCGATTTTCTCGATCCTCGCCGCTGGCAGCCCGTTCGCCGCATTCGCTTCAGTGCCGGCTGGGGCACGCTCCTCACCAACGATTTTCGCGATTGCAATCCTCACGGCGACGAAGCCTTCGATCCACTCAGCCTAGTCTGCAAGCTCAACGAAGCCGATGGCCGCCCTGCCGTCAAACTCTCCGACAATTTCCAAAAGTCCTTGGGCGCCCCCGCCGACATCGAGCGCTACCGCCGCATCTTCGGCACCGCCGGCGTCTCCAACATCCCGGTCCTTGTCTAGCCGCCATGGTCGCCGACGCCCGTATCTTCTCGGCGCCCCACATGTCGGTGTTGCATGTGGGTCTTGGGTTCTCTGGTAGCGCCGCGCCTTCAGGCCGGCATCTTGGGTTTCCGCGAAGGGGGCTTAGGAAACAAGTCACTTTCTCAATTGAAGGCAAACGTAGCGGAACAGCGCCCCAATGCTTCAAGGCGAGGACAATGGGTCCTTGCTAATGACGCGTCCGCTTTCATCAAATCTCACAACGTAGTACTGAGGCGTATATGGAGCAAACGTCGCAGCATATACGTATTCTGTAACGCAGCCCTCCATCTCAGACTTTGGAATCGGCCCGAAAAACTCCCCGCACTTTTCGACTTTTTTCGGCTTGCCCATCAATCGAAGTACATCCTGCTGCGTAGTGCCATCGGTGATTTTATCGAAGCCCTTAGCAAGGGCGCTGTCCTTCAAATATGCCCAACCTAAAGCCATAAACGGGGTCAGCACAACAATCAGGATCAGTAATGCAAGAGGCCATTCGATGGGCAGCTCGTCATCCGGCGGGGGCTTCATGTTGTGCAATATTGACCCCAAAAACCTGAGTAGTCTACTTGACTCGAACTGAACTGAGAGCGAGAGTAGCGTCTTATTTTCTCTGCCCTCTTTAGGGGGTCGGAGCTTCAGCTCCGACATTCAAGCATGGCAACACTGGGCTTCAGCCCTTGAGGAATCCGCGTCAAACCTCCAGCCCAGCCCCCCCTACTCGCATCGCAACGCCGTCATCGGATCCACGCGCGCCGCCCGCCACGCCGGATACGTACACGCCGCCACCGAAATCCCCATCACCACCGCCGCCACCACCGCGAAAATCTTCGCGTCCAGCGGTTCCACGCCAAACAACAAGCTCTGGATCAGCTGCGCGCACACGCCGCCGGCAAACAACCCCACCAGCAATCCCAACCCCGTCGGCCGCAATCCGTCCACGAACATGATCCGCATCACTTCTCCGCGCTGCGCCCCCAGCGCCATTCGTATCCCGATCTCGTTCGTCCGTTCCGTCACCAGATAGGACAGCAATCCATACAATCCGACCGCTGCCAGCACCAGGCCCATCAACGCAAACAGCAGCACCAGCACCGCATCGAACATCGCGGACTCCGTGGACTTCCCAATTCTTTCGTCCATCGTTAGCACGTCGGAGACCGCCAGGTCCGGATCCATTCCCGCAATCGCTTTCTGCACCGGCAGCGCCAGCGCCGTCGCGTCCCGGCCTGCGCTAGCCGTCACCACCAGCGATCCATACTCCAACCGACCCGAATTCAGCGGCAGATACATCGTCGGCTCCAAGGGACGATCTAGGTCAGACAGCACGTCTCCCACGATTCCCACTATCTCGAATCGCGGTGCGCCCTCCCAGTCGATCTTCAATTGCTTGCCGATCGGATCCTCCCCGTCGAAAAACTTTCTTGCCATCGATTCGGTGATCACCATGGCGTTATCGTTCGCCGCCCGGTGATCTTCTTCCGTAAAAATCCGCCCGCGCTTCAGCGGAATATGCATCGCCGCGAAATAGTCCGGGTCCGCCCCGCGAATCACCGCATTGCGGAACTGCCCCGGCGGAAGCGGCGCCGCGCCTTCGATATGAAACGTGTTGTCAAAAAAATGTCCCGCGCCGGGCAACACAGACACGATAGATGCCTCTTTCACTCCTGGCACCGCCCGCGCCCGCCGCAGCAACTCCGCGAAAAACTCCGCCCTCTGCGCGTCCGTTTCATATTTCGATTCCGGCAAAGTAAATCCCATGGTCAACACGCCGTCTGTCCTGCATCCCATGTTCACCGACCGCAATTGCGAAAAACTCTTCAGCAGTAGTCCGCCGCCGATCAACAGCACCACTGTCAATGCCACTTCCGCCGTCAGCAGCACTTTGCGCAGCCGCGCCCGCCCCTGCCCTCCCGCCATCGAGCGCGATTCTTCCTTCAGCGCTCCCACCAGTTCGTTGCGCGTCACCGCCAGCGCCGGCAGCAGCCCGGCCACCACGCCGCAAAAAATCGTAATCGCAAACGTGAACGCCAGCGCAAAACGGTCCAGGTGAATGCCGTCGGCATGCGGCAAATCCGCCCGCAGCGCCACCAGCCAGCGCAGCGTCGCCCATGCCAGCAACGTCCCTAGCCCTCCGCCCGCGAGCGTCAGCAACAGACTTTCCGTCACGCGTTCCTGGACAATCCTCCAGCGGCTCCCGCCGAGCGCCGCGCGCACCGCAATTTCCTTCCGCCGCGCCGTCACCCGCGCCATAAATAAATTCGCCACGTTCAGGCACGCGATCAGCAAGACGCAACCCACCGCGCCCAGCAGCACGTATAGCGGCTCCTTCACGTCGCGCACAAGGTTCTCGGATAAAAGCTCCGCATGTGCGCCCTTCCCCATTAATTCGCCAGGAAATTCTTGATGGTCTCGCTGCTGGATTCCGTTCAGCTCACTCGAAGCCTGCTCCAGGCTCACTCCGTCTTTCAGCCGCGTCGTCACGAAAAACCGGTGGTTTCCCCGGTTGCGCATGTCCGCTTCGGAAACTTCGTGCTGCACCGGCAACCACAATTGCACGCGCGTGTCCGGATAATCGAACCAAGAAGGCAGCACGCCAATCACCGTATATTTCTGCCCGTCCAGCAGGATCGTTTTCCCCACGATCGCCGCATCGCTGCCGTATCGCCGCTTCCACAGCGTATTCGTCAACACCACCGTCGCCGTCGCGCCCGGGCGGTCGTCTTCTTCTGTAAAAAATCGTCCCATCGCCGGCTGCACGCCCAGTATCGAAAAAAGATTGAACGAGCATTGCCGCGTCCCGATCGATTCCGGCAGCGATCCTCCATCGCCGGAAAGATTCGCGGTGCCCTCGCCCACCAGCGCCATCTGCTCAAAACTTTTCGCCTGCTTTTGCCAGTCCCCGAACACTCCTCCGGAAACCACGTTGAATTGCCCATCATCGAGTACGTTCTTCTCCCACAAACTCACCAGCCGCTCCGGCCGCGGAATCGGCAGAGGGTTCAGCAACACGCCATGCACGATCGTAAACAGCGCCGTGTTCACCCCGATTCCCAGCGTCAGCGTAAGGATCGCCACCACCGTAAATCCCGGCGATTTCCGCAGCGACCGCCATGCATTCCGCACGTCTTGCCACACTGTCTCCACCAACCTCACTCCGCGTGCGTCCCGGCACTCCTCCTTAATCTGTTCCGTCCCACCAATCGCCAGCCGCGCCAGTCGCAGCGCTTCACTCCGATCCACGCCTTCCCCCACCAACTTCTCCACCTGCGCCTCAAAATGAAACCGCAGCTCCTCCTCCATCTCCCGCTCCACTTCGGAGCGCCGCAACACCGCCCGCAACCGCATCCATAAATCCCGCATCGTCATCTCTTCTCTTTCGTCTTCTCTTTAGGGGGTCGGAGCTTCAGCTCCGACATTTCAACTCCATGCAAACTGGGCTTCAGCCCCTGAGGAAACTCCGCCTCACGCCGTTCCCAGCACCTGCGCCACCGCCGCCGCCAGCTTCGCCCACTCGACCTGCTCCGCTTCCAGTTGCTTGCGCCCGCTCTTCGTCAGCTCGTAATATTTCGCCTTGCGATTGTTCTCCGAGGCGCCCCACCGCGCCTTGATCCACCCGCGCCGCTCCAGCCGGTGCAGCGCCGGGTACAGCGATCCTTGCCGCACCTGCAGCATCTTGCTCGAAACCTGGTGAATGCGCTCCGAAATAGCCCATCCGTGCTGCGGCCCCGGCGCCAGCGTCCGCAGGATCAATAAATCCAGCGTCCCTTGCGGCAGATCGATTCCCGCCCCTTCCATTTGCTCGCCCATCCCACTCCCCTTTTACTTCTACAGGACCATACCACCCCTCCTGTCGATGCACAAGGGGTAACCAACATCCGCTCTTTCCGCTTCCTTCGACGCGCAACCATCGTACGGATAAGCCCGATCCGCTGGGCAATCGGTATCCATTTCGCAGCACTCCCGCGTTGAAACATTGCCGCTCACTCGCGCTTTCCGTCATTGCGCCTTTGGCGGTAAACTAGGTAGGTTCCGCGGCCACGCCACCAGTGGCGCGGTGCGCACAGGTTCACCCGGCCCCATTCAGGCCCGCACGCGAAGGAGAAAACTCTCATGGCAGTCGATGTGGTCATGCCCCAGATGGGCGAAAGTATCTTCGAAGGCACCATTACCAAGTGGCTGAAAAAGCCCGGTGACAAGGTAGAGCGCGACGAGCCGCTCTTTGAAATTTCCACCGACAAGGTCGACGCCGAAATTCCTTCTCCCTCCGCGGGCGTGCTGAAAGAAATCAAGATCCCCGAAGGCCAGACGGTTCCGATCCAGACCGTTGTCGCGGTCATCGATGGTGCCAGCGGAGCCGCCGCTTCCGCGCCAACCCCGGCCCCCGCGCCCGCCGCCAAACCCGCTCCCGCACCACCGGTTCAAGCCGCTGCCCCTGCAAAACCTGCTGCGCCGCCAGCGTCACCAGCTTCGGCTCCCGCTTCTGCGCCGTCTGCAGCCGTTTCCTCGGCCCCGGCCTCCGGCACCGGCACGGAGCGCATCCATTCTTCGCCGCTCGTGCGCCGCATGGCCAAGGAACACGGCATCGATCTCGCCTCGCTCGAAGGCTCCGGCGCCGCCGGCCGCATCACCAAGGAAGACATCGAAGCGGTGATTGCCGCGCAGTCCTCAGCGCCCGCCTCCCTGGCGCCTTCCGCTCCGGCACCCGCGCGCACCGCTCCGCCGCCACCGGCTCCCGCAGCCGCTCCCGGCGCGCCCGCTGTCCACGGTGCGCAGTTCATTCCCGCGTTGCAGCTCGGCGTTCCCCGCGAGCGCATTTATTTCGGCAGCTACGAAGTACAGCCGCTCAGCGTCATGCGCCAGAAAATCGCCGAGCACATGGTGGCGTCCAAGCACGTTTCGCCGCACGTTTACTCCGTCGACGAAATCGATATGAGCAAAATCGCCGCGCTGCGCGCCAAGTCCAAGGACGAATTCGAAAAGCGCTACGAAACCAAGCTCACCTTCATGCCCTTCTTCGTCAAGGCCGCCGTGGCCGGCCTGCGCGCCTATCCCACGCTGAACGCTTCGCTCGACGGCACCAACATCGTGCTGCACAAGGAAGTGAATATCGGCATTGCCGTGGCCCTCGACTGGGGCCTGATCGTTCCCATCATCAAGAACGCCGACGAGAAAAATCTTCTCGGCATCCAGCGCAACCTCAACGACCTTGCCGAGCGCGCCCGCACCAAAAAATTGAAGCCGGAAGAAGTGCAGGAAGGAACATTCTCCATCACCAACCCCGGCGTCTTCGGCGGGCTCTTCGGCTTGCCGGTCATCAGCCAGCCCAACGTCGGCATCCTTGGCCTCGGTGCCATCGAAAAGCGCCCGGTGGTCATCAACGACTCCATCGCCATCCGCTCGATGTGCTACGTCACGCTGAGCTACGACCACCGCGTGGTCGACGGCGCCATCGCCCACCAGTTCCTCCACAAGGTAAAAGAAACCCTGGAAAACTGGTCCGAACCGCTGCTGTAGGAAGTTTTTAGGAATTAGTTGTAAGTCATCAGTTAAAACCGCATGCGCTGAAGTCCGGTGTAAGCCTGCTTTATTGGTAGGGCGACTTCGGCTTCCGCCGCGAATCAGAAAATCCGGCGCTTCCTGCAAGGGTTCGCGCCTGGGATAATTCTGGCGGTGTCGCGCCGGGCCGTTCCGCCTCATATGCAAAATCGAAGACGATCGCCTGTGAGTCCTGGTTCTACGCATCGGTGACTGCGAGGTGGTGATTTATCGCTAAACGGCAGACGGGAGTTGCGGATGTCTGCTCCTCGACTGCTCGTAAATCTCCTTTTGATCAACTACCGACTACGAACTCCCGACTTCCATCTTCACTGAATCACCGGCCGCATCTTCGCCGCCCATACCGCGAACCCTTCCATGGCCACCGCGTCCACGCCCGCATCGCGCAGGGTTTCCTGCACGAAGCGGTGGCGCTCATTCTCGGCGATCAAATGCACATCGGTCACCGCCGTGAACTCGCTGGTTTTCACCTTCTCGCGGATGCGCTCCACGGTATACGCCAGCGACTTCACGTCCGCCGGCGCCCGCGAGACGCTCAGCGTCTGGATAAACCCCCGTGTTCCGTTTCTCCGGTAGCCGTAGTCGATGCGCATGGGATCGCCCGGAAAGGTGAACTCTTCCGCGCGCACGCCCTTCTGCAGCCGCTCCCACAGCCGCGCCTGCCGCAGCACCTGCGCGCAATAGGAGCGGATCAGCCCGCGACTCCCCGGCGCCCCCACGCGCGCGGCCCCGCGTTCCGGCGCCACGTGGTCGGCGTACAGCCGCTCGGTTTCCTGGTCCAGGTCCTGCGTATAGACGCCCTTCTGCGGCGCCAGTTGCAGCGTGTTGGACAGCGTGTCGTCCCATTTGCCCAGCAGCTTTAGCCAGTCCGCGCGCCCGTTTCCTCCCGCGTGCGCCTCAACGTTCCCGCCGAACAATTCGCTAGCGGTGGCGAAGCGGTCCTCCAGGTCGTTCCGTAAGGCGCGCAGCAGCGATTCGTCGGCCCGCGGATGCAGCCGCCGCACCCGGGCGTATTCTTCCGGTTCCTCGATAAGCCGCAGCCGCCGTTCTCCGCTCGCCGGATCGAACACCAGCACGCCGATATTCACCCACTCGTCGCGCACCAGGTTCGGCGCATACCGCAACACGCGGTACGCGCACGCCCGTTCGTTGCCTCTGGTTTCGGATGTGTCGCTGGCCATCGCTTTGTTTCCTTTCAGGAAGGGCCGTCAGAAGTTCGTAGTCGGTAGTCTGTAGTTCGGAGCAGCTCTTTCGCACACCGAGGCTCGCAACGCGCTGGGCTACCACGTACTGGCTCTCAGCCAGGTCTTCCGCGCGACCTCCCGGCCCACCACCGTCAACCGGGAACCGGCCCCAACCAACAAACTCCTGACTCCCGACTACGAACTCCCGACTACCCACTCCCGACTTCCTCAAGCCCTCCAATACGCAAACGGCACACGGTTCGACTTCTGCGCCGAGAGCAAAAGCTCCGGCACCCGTTGCTTTCTGCGATACACCTGTTCCAACAGCCGCACCATGGCGTCGTAGTCGTCTTCATACCACGCCGGCGGAATTTCTTCGGACAGTTCCGCCAGCACCCTTTCGCTGATCTGCCTTTCCAGGCGCTCCAGCCACGGCGCGAACGATTCCATCCCGATCACGCCTTCGTACACGCGGTTCCGCGCGTACAATCCGCGCAGCGGCGCATCCGGAAAATTCCATTCCCCGGCGTTGAAGCAGAATCCCTGGTCGATCATCACCGTGTGATACGCGGCCCGGCCTTCCTCTCCGCCACCGGGCAGTCCCTCGGCGGCTCTGTCTCCTGTCGCCCCCGGCGAAAATCCTCCCGCGTGCCGCCGCGTCTCAAAAAACACCGTCTGCCTGCCGTTGGTGTTGCAAGTCCACTTGTCGAACACCAGCATTCCCGCGAAATCGTGCAGATTGTCCACCTCGCAAAGCTTTTCGTCCGGCAGGAAATCATGCAGCGCCACCCGCCGCGGGTCTCCCGGGTACCGCGAGGCAAACTGCAGCCCCGGCGCGCAGGGAACCCTCGTGCGCGGTGTTTCGAAGCACAATTCCGCCGTCAGCCGGATTAGTTCCTCCGGAACCTCTACCACGCTGACCGGCGCCGTCGGCAGCCCCAACCGGCCCGCCAGCCTTGTACCCAGCATCTCGTTCACCAGCACCCTGCGATGCTGCGGGTTATTCTGGAACTTCACCACGTAATAATTCTCGTCCGAGCACCTCATCAGGTGCGCCTGCGCTCCCCCGCGCATCCGCCGTATCTGCTCCATGGCGCGCAACATAATCGATCGGATAATCCTATCGGTACTTGCCTTTTCCGGCAAGCGTTTCTCTTTTGGCCCCTTTGGGCACGCCCCATTTCCTGTCTGGCACTCATTTTGCTTGCGCCCTGGCATTGGAAAATGGCACGCGCCGAACGCCAAAAAAGAAAAGGCCCCCCGGTTCCTTCGAGGGGCCTTTTCCGTAGTTCGTTCTTGATGCTTACCGCCGGCGCTTCTTGGCCGCCTTCTTCGCGGGCTTCTTGGCCGCCTTTTTCGGTTTGGCCTTGGCTTTGGCCTTCTTCTTGGGAGCGGCCTTTTTCGCCGGCTTTTTGGCCGCGGTCTTGACCGCTGCCTTCGCCGCAGGTTTCTTGGCGGCGGCCTTGGGCGCCGGACGCGCCGGCTCTTCCCCCTCGCCTTCTTCCGCGGGCTCCTCTTCCACGGCCAGAACGTCTTCCTCTTCCTCGATTATGGTCTCGCCGCCCAGCTCGTCGTCTTCCTCCAGCCGCGACAGCTCCTCATCCTCTTCGAACTGATCCTTCTCGAAATCCATGCTCTCCTCCCGTGGGGGCTCTTGCGAAGCCGCAATCGTCGTTTTCAAAATCTGCTACAGCCGGAGATGAACGCGCTCCGTCCTTGCGCTTTGTTATCCCACTCCAACGTGCTTGTCAAGCGTTCTGCGTACTTCCTCGTCCCCGCGCCAAAATAAATTTTACGAAGCGCCTTCCCGCCTTTCCTCTCTAGTTTCTCGTTGCCACCGTGCTTCCCGTGGGCTTCTTCTGCGGAATGGTTTTATTCGTGTGGTGCACCGTACGCGTTTCTGGCGGCCCTCCCACCGTATAAATCCGTAAAACCATTCCCCGGCTGACTTTCCCGGTTTTCAGCCCGTTCCATTTGCGCACCTGGTCGGACGTCACACTAAACTGGTCGGCAATCCCCCCCAGCGTGTCGCCCTTTCGCACCCGGTAGCGCACCAGCCGCGGCTTGGTTTCCTCCAGCGGCCGCGTTGCCGGGATGATCAGCTTTTCTCCGGCCTCCAGCTGCGCGCCCCGCTCCAGGTCGTTGGCATCCGCAACCGCCGCCGCTGTCACCCGGTAGGTCTTGGCAATCGACGTCAGCGTCTCCCCCGCCTCCACGCGGTGCCGCCGCCAGCTCACCCACTTGTCCGGCGGAATATCCGCAATCTCCGCCGAAAACTTTTCCGATGTCCCTACCGGCAAGTGCAGCTCAAACTCCGGGTCGTCCGGCGTAATCATGCGCAGCAGGGAAGGATTCAGCGTGCGCAGCGTGGCTACGTCCACGTCGATGGTTTCCGCCACCAGCCGCAGGTCGATGGCCCTCCCGGGCTTCACCGTGTCCGTCGGCACCGGTTCGTCGGAGTCCACGGATATCCCGTAATGCGCCGCGTCCTTGGCGATCAGCGTCAGCGCCAGAATGATCGGCACGTAGTTCTTGGTCTCCGTCGGCAGCACGTTCCGTTTATAAAGTTCCCAAAAATCCGCGTATCCCGTGCGTTCAATACCTTTCTGCACGTTGCCCGGACCGCAGTTATACGCCGCCATGGCCAGGTACCAATCCCCGTACAGCCCGTACAAATCCCGCAGGTGCTGCGCCGCCGCCCGCGTGGCCTTTTCCGGATCCAAGCGCTCGTCCACCCACCAGCTGCGCTTCAATCCGTATTCGTTGCCCCGCCACTGCACGAACTGCCACATACCCCGCGCCCCCGCCCGCGACAGCGCCAGCGGCTGAAACGCGCTCTCCGCCTGCGCCAGGTAGATCAGGTCCTGCGGCACGCCTTCCTGCCGCAACACCCGCGCGATCATGTCCTGGTATTTTCCCTTGCGCCGCAGCCCGTTTTCCACGATCGCCCGCCCGCGCGGCGTCTGGAAAAAGTTCAGGTAGGAAACCACCACGTCGTTCACCGTCAGCGGCAGGTCGTGGGAAACGTTTTTCGCCACATCCTCGGCCCGTTCTTTCAGTTTCGGGTCCACCGGGAACGTCATTTCCGCCACTTCGTCGATCGGCGCGGGGACCGCCGGCGCTTCCGTAAAACCGTCTCCCGCGCGGAACGCCTGCAGTTCGTAGCTGTAGACCTTGTCGGTTACCTCGTGGAACGTTTCGCGCAACTGCGGATCGCTGTTCGGGTCGTACCCGCTCTCCAGCATCCAGTCCACCGCGTCATCAAAATCCCGCCGTGCCGCTTCCAGGTGCCCGGCCTTGTAATTGGCTTCGCCCGAAGCGAACTTCGCTTTCACCTGTTCGATCAGGTAGGGAATCCCGCCCGGCGGTTCGGGCAGCAGCGAAACCATCTCCCCCGGCGCCAGCTTCCTTTGGGGCAATTCCGCAACCACCGCCACTTCCGGCTTATCCGGCGGCACCGCCCGCAGAGCGGGAGCCTTCGCCTGCACAGGCTTTTTCGCCGCGTCCTCGCACGAGCACAGGCACACCACTGCCACCATACCAAATCCAGCAGCCCATGCCGCCGCTCGCCGCGATGCCCGATGGCGCATCCCTCTATGGTAAGAACCCCGTCCCACCCGGTCAACGCTTTCCCGCCCCGATTTCCAGATCCCGCAACTCCTCTGGAGTGCGGCAGCCCAGCTGCCACTTCCCGGGTGCCCCGCACGCCGCTGTCGCGTGTGGGTTCTTGGGGTTAACCTTCCTTCTTCGTAGGGCACAACACGTTGTGCCCCACGTCTGACACTATCGAAGCCTCCTGAGAAGACGTCTTGAGATGTCTTTGCGAACAGAGTCCCTGTAGAGCGTTCTAGTCTCGATCCCCATCTCCTTTGTCCGGATTGCGAACCACCCCGTGGATCGTTTGAGACCCGAAATGTACCGTCGCACCACCTTCGAACTTCATCGTGATGTTTGAAAACTCCACGTCTGGTCCCCCGGTAATGTCGACATACAACATCGATGCCGCGAGCGGTGCCGGACCGCCATCCTTGGTAATGGTGACCGGCCCGCTCAGTTCGAATCCACCCGTTTGAATCGGTGTGACTGTGCCATTCTCAATCGTGATGTGGTGGGTGTGCTGCGATCGGGAGGTCGTGCCGGAAGTGCTATCGACGTTCCCCGGGTTTCGCGAATAATCGGACAGTTCCATGGTCAGGGCCGCCGAAAAATCGGCCTTCCCGCCTTCTTTCTTGAACTTCAACGTCCACGGGCCACGAATTTCCCACGGGCCCGTGGGAGTCACGGTCGTTGCGGGTGAATAATCATTGATTACCCCACTCAAGCACAACGGTGCCGGAGCTTGCGCTACAGCGCCGGCAACTGCCGCCAGCGCCAAAACCGTGATAATGCGGATCGACAACCACAGAGTTCTGCGATTCATAAAATTCCTCCAAGTTTGAGATTTGCGCTTGTTTTGCCGAAAGCTCCTCGTGCGGGCTGGACCGTCAACGCGTATCGGGTGGGATTTGCCGCGCAAGAATTGGAAGTTCGGCGACTTAGCACTTGAGACATGGGACAACATCGGATAGCGTGGTCCCCATCGTCAAACGGCGATGCGCAGAATGACGGCAATTCCGTCATTTGCCGTCGAATGCCGCGCCTTGCCGTCCCTTGTAGTGCACGTTACAATCCCGGCAGTTCCCGTCAACCGCGAACCAATCAGGAGTGCGCGATGGGCGAACCATCCTCTGGCACGCCGCCAGTCAAGAAACCACCCGAAGACCGCCTGGATTCCTGGAAAGAAATCGCGTCTTATCTCGACCGCGATGTGACCACCGTACAGCGCTGGGAGAAGCGGGAGGGCATGCCTGTTCACCGGCACCTGCATGACCGCATGGGTTCGGTCTACGCCTCTCGTGCGGAGTTGGACGCATGGGCGCAGAGCCGCAATCTTCGAGCAGAACAAGAGAGCGGGAATAATTCCCTCTCCTCCAACTCCTCAGAGCCGCCATCCTCGCCGATCGTGAACCCTTCAACCACGTCAGCCAGGTGGAAGTTCGTCGTACCGTTGGCTGCGGCCGCAGTCGCGATTGCGATTGGCGCAAGCCTCTGGCTCAAAAGGACGGAATACTTCTGGCGAAACCCGATCGGTGACGCGCAGTTTCAGGCCATCACGGACTTCGATGGAGTGGCACAGGCCGCCGCCGTGTCACGCGACGGTCATTTCGTGGCGTTTCTGTCCGACCGCGACGGACCGATGGACGTCTGGGTTACGCAACTGGGTTCCGCGCAGTTCCACAACCTCACCCACGGAAGCGCACCGGAACTCGTCAATCCCTCGGTTCGTACCCTGGGATTCTCGCCGAACGGTTCGCTCGTCACGTTTTGGGTCAGAAAACAAGACGGCTCGAAGGGCGGCGACATCAGCGTCTGGGCGGTTCCCACTCTGGGCGGCCAACCGCAGCCATACCTCGAGGGCGTAGCCGAATTCGATTGGTCTCGCGACGGCTCGCGACTCGCCTACCACACCCCTGGCCCCGGCGACCCGCTCTTCGTCTCAGACGGCAGTCGTCGCGTGGACGCACGGCCCATCTTCACTGCGCCCGCCGGGCTTCACTCGCATTTTCCGTCCTGGGCCCCAGACGCGGCTTTCATCTATTTTGTTCAGGGTTCCCTCCCGAATAAATTGGACATCTGGCGCATCACTCCAGCCGGCGGCACTCCTGAACAGATCACGTCGCACAATGCGCCCGTGAGCTATCCCATCCTGTTAGACTCGCGAACGCTGATGTACCTCGCCGGCAATCCCGATGGTTCCGGGCCGTGGCTCTATAGCATGGACGTCAACCGCCGCATCCCCCATCGGCTGACCTCCGGACTTGACCGGTTCACGTCGCTGTCCGCCGCCGCGGATGGACGACGCCTCGTAGCGACACTCGCAAGCACGAAAAAAACGTTGTGGCGTTTGCCGATTCCGGATTCGCCAGCGGCTTCACCGGCGGAAGTTTCGGCGGCCACTCGTATCTCGCTGGCGACCAGCGCGGGGTCCTCGCCCCGGCTTGGTCCAGATTATCTTGTGTACGTTTCCGCAACGGGCACGAGCGACAGTATCTGGAAGCTTGCCAACGGAACGAACACAGAGTTGTGGAGTGCTCCCGGGGCGCGCGTCTTCGGCGGCCCCGCGATCTCTCCCGATGGAAGGAATATTGCTTTTTCGGTCGGGCAGCACGGCCAGACGCTCTTATACGTAATGCAATCCGACGGGGCGAACGCGCGGATTGTTGCCGATTCACTCGATCTTCAGGGCTCTGCCGCTTGGGCTCCCGACGGCCAATCGCTCACGTCGGCCGCGGCCGATCATGGCGTACCGCACCTCTTCCGCGTACCGGTCGACGGTCGGTCTCCCGCTGCGTTCGTCAAGGAATACTCCGTCGATCCGGTGTGGGTGCCCGACGGGCACTTCGTTGTCTATTCGGGACCCGACATTGGCACCACGTTTTCCGTCAAGGCCGTCACGCCCCAGGCCACGGCGTATTCTTTGCCCGCGCTCACCTTGACTCGCGGCGCACGGCACCTGGCATTCTTGCCGGGAGGGCGCACACTCGTCCTCCTGCGAGGAGATATTCAACACAAGAATCTCTGGTCAATCAATCTCGACACGGGCGCCGAGCGGCAGCTCACGAACTTTGCCGGCGACTTCAATATTCGCGACTTCGACATCTCCCCAGACGGCCGTGAACTTGTACTCGAACGAGAGCAGGAGCGTTCCAATGTGGTGCTGCTGGATCTACCCCGGCCGTGATCATTCTTGGGATTAAGATCCCTTCTTCGCAAAGGAAGAACAGGTGGGAGTGGAGCGCGGCGGAGTGACCGCTAAGAACGCGGAGAGCCGCCCTCAGGCAAACATTCAACACGGAAGATCACACCCTTCGTTGTAATCAGTGGCCGAGCGAGCGACAATAGCGCGAGCAAAGCCATACTGAAAGCACAAATTCATGAAACGCATTGAAGCCACTCCAACTCCAGCGGTCCTTCTCTGGGCAAGGAGGACCGCTGGAATGACCATCGAGTTTGCAGCTGAGAAAGCACACGTGAAGCGCGAACAGCTGTCGAGCTGGGAGCTGGGCTCGGAGCGTCCGAGCCTTCCACAGCTTCGGAAACTTGCTAAATTGTACCGTCGCCCGCTAGCAACGTTCTATCTCGAGGCACCACCGACGCGGTTTGAAGCTATGCATGACTTTCGACGACTTTCCTCCAAGGAGCCTCCTATCGAAGGCTCTCCTAAATTGGCCTTGGAAATTCGCCGCGCATTTGATCGGCGGGATTGGGCTTTGGAACTGATGGAGAACTTCGATGAGCGCCCTCCAGAATTCAAGGCTACCGCATCTATCGAGGAAGCCGTCGAAGCAGTTGCAACTCGTCTGCGAATCGCGATAGGAGTAACTACGGAGCAACAAACAGCCTGGACAAACGACCACGAAGCCTTCCGGCAGTGGCGTTCGCTTTTCGAAAAAGCGGGAATTTTGGTATTGCAGGCTACCGGTATTCAGCTAAACGAAGCACGTGGTTTTTCGATTAGCGACAGCCCGCTGCCCGTCATCGTCGTTAACATCAAAGATGCCCCGCGCGGACGGATCTTTACGCTCCTGCATGAGGCCACGCATATCATGCTAAAAGAGGGCGGGGTGTGCGACATGCATGATGCAGATGAGGAAGCCTTCTGTAACCGTGTCGCCGGGGCAGCGTTGTTTCCAAAGACAGAACTATTTAACAGTGCGGTTGTCAGGGCACACAAGAAGGGGGAGCCGTCGTGGACCGACGAGGAGCTGAGAGATTTATCACGGCGTTTTGGTGGCAGCCGAGAAGCAGCGCTGGTGCGTTTACTGTCTCTTAAGCTTACAACACAGCACTTTTACGATAGAAAACACGGAGGATTTCTCAAGATTTACGAACAACAGCAAAAACAGCGCCAGGAGGCGGAAGGTTTTGCCCCCCCTCATGTTATTGCTCTGTCGAGCGCTGGTCCCCTTTTCACGAGCTTGGTGATAGAAGGTCTCAATCGGGACCAAATAACTGCCAGCGACGTAAGCGACTACCTTCAAATTCGGCTAAAGCACCTCAAGAACCTCCAAGGCGAATATTCGAGAGAGATGTAAAGCGAATTTCATGCCGTTCAGCTTGGACACAAGTGGGCTGCTCGACGCGTGGGTCAGGCATTACCCACCAGATGTATTCCCAACTGTATGGGCACATATGGAAGTCGCGGCTAAGCAAGAGGAAATCCTCATTATCGACGAGGTGGCCGACGAATTAGCTAGAAAGGATGACGGAATATTCAAATGGGTTAAGAACCACGAACATATCGTCGTACCAATCGACGAGAATATTCAACAAATACTAGCCTCCATCATGAAAGCTCATCCCCGTCTCGTCGACACCAAGAAAAATAGGTCTGGTTGTGACCCTTGGGTCATAGCACTCGCTCAAGCGCGAAACTTGACGGTAGTCACGGGCGAGCGAGGAACAGGTAGGATTGAGAAACCCAAGATTCCAGACGTGTGTAAGGCCCTTGGAATTCCTTGTATTGAGATTGTCGAGTTCTTTAGAAAGCTGGGACTGCGAATTTGAGAGCGTTTTTCTAATTGAGTAGGAGGGGGCTCATAGTTACACTCGAGGTGCGGCGCCGCTCCGCGCTCCAGTTCATTCTCTGGGAGAAATCTTTCAATCATGAGACGCCTGCCCGCCGTCCTCGCCGTTCTGCTTTCGTGCTGCTTTGCCGTTTCCGCCCACGAACCACGCCCCGCGCGCCACAACGCTGCTCCGCCGCAAGCAAAATCGGCGCCCGCGATGCGCGAACTCGATTGGGACACTTACGTCGACAAGGTGCAAGGCGCGTGGATGGGCAAGATGATCGGTGTCACGTTTGGCCAACCGTGGGAATTCCAATACCAGAACACCTTCATCGGCTTTGACATCACCGACTGGCCGCTTTCGCCGACGCGCATGAAGGATTACCGCGCGCGCACCGACAATCGCAACGATGACGACATGCCGCCCGTCACCAGCGAAGCCGACAACCAGAAAGTGCGCATCAATTACGATTTCGTGGAGACTTCCGAGAAAGAACATCCCAGCTTCGGGGCACCCGACAACGACGACATCTACATCAATCTTCTGTTCCTCTATTGCCTGCGCCGCTACGGCATCGAAGTCGATCCCGTCACCGTGGCCCACGAATGGGACGCCAAGATCCGCAAGGTCTGGCACGCTAACGACGCCGGCCTCGCCAACATTCGCAAAGGCATCCTTCCGCCGCTCTCCGGAAATCCGCGCTATAACCTGCACGCCGACGACATCGATTTCCAGATCGAGTCGGACGTGTTCGGCATGATTTCGCCCGGCATGCCGCAAGTTTCCAACCGCTTTGACGACCGCATGGGCCACATCATGAATTACGGCGACGGCGTTTACGGCGGCATGTTCATTTCCGCCATGTACACGCAAGCGTTCTTCTCCAACAACATTCGCGAAGTTGTGGAAAATGGGTTGAAGGCCATTCCCGCGCAGAGCCTGTATGCGCAGCTGATCCGCGACGTGATCCGCTGGCACGATGAAAATCCCAACGACTGGCTGAAAACCTGGCATCTGGTGCAAGCAAAATGGGGCGAAGTGGATCATTGCCCCGACGGGTACAAGCAACCGTTCAACATCGACGCGAAACTCAACGGCGGCTACGTCGTTATCGGCTTGCTCTACGGCAACGGCGATTTCTACAAGACCATGAATTTCGCCACGCGCTGCGGCCAGGACGCGGACTGTAATCCCGCCAACGCCGCCGGCATTCTTGGGGCGCTTTTAGGCGCTCACGCTATCCCCACGGAATACCGCGAACCGCTGCACAACACCTACTGGAACAAGACGCTCGCCGGACTTCCCGACTCTTACGAAATTGACGCACTTTCCCGCGACACCGCGCTCGTCGGGCTCAACGTGATCCTAGCCAACGGCGGAGAAGCATTCACCAAGAACGATAAGCTCATCCTGCGCATCCCCATGCAGCAATCGGTTCCCCCGGAAAAGCTGGAGCAAATCCGCTGGAAAGATGACACGCCGGTTCTCGACGCCAACTAGCCTAAACTTTTCGTCAAAATTATTTACTTCGCTGCGGAACCGACAAGCTTGCGCACCGCGAGCCCGAACATCAGCCGCGTAATTCCGGTCATCAGCAGGTTCACTCCCACGAGCGTGCCGATGGCCCAAACCGTGCTCGATGGCCAGTGGAACCAGATCAACGCGCCCAGCGCCAGCGTGATAATTCCATTCAGCAGCAACCAGCCTGACGCGCCTTCGCCCTTCATCCGGAAATACGAAATCACTTCGATCACGCCCTCCGCCAAAATAATCCCCGCCAGCAAAAGCGTCAGCGTCGAAGTCGCCATGATTGTATGCGTCAGGAAATAAAATGCGCCAATCGCATACACAATTCCGATCAGCACCTGAAAGATCACCTGCTTCGCGCCGCCGCCCTTGAACGCCGCGATGAAATGGAACACCGCGCCAATCGCCAGCAGCCAACCGACTAGCAACGTCACTCCGAGCCCGGCAACGCCCGGTTCCACGATCCCAAAGATTCCCAGCACGATGAACAGCACGGCCGCCGCGATGTACCAGCCCGTGACTTTCTTCGCCAATCCGGCGGGACTCCGCAATCCTTCCATTGAATTCGCTGTCGCCATTGCACACCTCCACAGTTCATTCGTCTTTGATTTACCGCCCCGGACGGTTGTCGGCGGTGTTCGTTCAATCCTTGGCCAGAACCGCGCTCATTCTACTCTCGATTTCGCGGTGCCACGCATCTTTATCTTTCGTGCGGTGAGCCGGAACTAGTACCATGCTGCACTTCAGTTGCCCGTCTTCCCTATTGCCGTTCTTCCTCGGAGTAAACCTTAATCCAGTGCGAAAGCGCGGGCGCACTTTCTTCCCGTCCACAATCAATTCAAGGAACTGCGCGAAAAGTGAGGGTAGTCCGGCGGTAGCCGCTCACTTCACCGCCGGCAACCAGACATCTTGATCGATATACGCCGTCAGCGGCGTGCCTGCCGGTATGTCCACATCTTTTCCGTGCTTGATCAATCCAATCGGCCCGAAGATCACAGTTAGCGCCACCGTCGCGCCGGTTTTGCTCTCGCCCTCCTTGCCCTTTGTTCCGCGCAGGCGCACATGATTGTTGCCCGCGATCAAATATTGCAATTGCACGCTCAGGTCGCCCGGCTTTCCCATCATTCCGGCTTTCTTCGCCGTCGAAACCGTTGCTACAGCGTGCGCGCCCTTGGGTACCACCACGGTTTCTCCCACCTTTAAATCGCCGTCGAGAAGAAATTCCACAGGGTCGCCTTCGTGCGCGGTCTTCGAGCTGAGATCGGCGGCAAATTTCAGGGTGACTTCCGTGCCATCGCGCAGCAGGCATCCGGAATTCGCGTTGCACACCGGTTTTGTTGGATCTGCCGCAGCACCATCCGTAGGTGGCGACACAGTTGCATGAGCCGGCACCACCGAGGGCGAAGGCTTGGCCGTCTGCGCCAACAGCATCGCCTGCATCACCGACTGCGTTACGCCGGCATTCTTCAGATTGATTAGCGCCTGCGGAGAAATGTCGAAGTCCACGTCGTTCGCCTGAATCTCCTGGACGATCAGATTGGAGTCGAATCCTTCCTTGGTCATCTCCACGATGTCCGCATTCGTCAAAGTTTTCTGCGACTGCGCGCAAATTATCGGGACCGAAATCGCCAGCATCGCGAACAATGCCAGGTTCATCCGCCAACTCATGGGCTTTTTGCCTCTCAGCGCTTCTCTTTGCCCCCGCTTCCATGCGAAGGGATAACAAACACGAAACGCCGGCTCGATGGATTTATATTCGAAATTAGGTCATTTGCCGGCGCCGGTCTACTGGTCCGCCGGGCAGTCCGCGCCGAACATCCTGCTTTCAGCGCTGTCTTGACGGTATGACGGAAATTCCGCGGTCTTTGGGTACTGCCGCCGTTTGCTCTTTGGGCAACTATCCAGCGGCCAACTCTCTTTGGCCCTCTCGAGGCAACCCGGCATCTCTCTACTCTGAGCGTAGCGTCTCATTCGGATCCAGCTTCGCCGCGCGCACTGCTGGCACCAGCGCCGCCATGATCGTCACCATCACCAGCGTTGCGGTCACGCTGGCCAGGGTGATTGGATCGTACGCCGAGATATCATGCAACATCGCCACCACAAACCGCATCGCAAAGAACAAACCCACGGCGCCCAGCAGTATTCCCCAGGCCAGCAATCCCAACGCTTCCGTCAGGATCATTCGCAACACTCTGCCTGGCGTCGCCCCTAGCGCCACGCGCACTCCAATCTCCCCGCGTCTTTGTGTCACGCTTGCGGACAGTAAGCCATACAATCCCAGCGCGCTCAGCAACAGTGCCACTAAGCCAAAAAAGTTCGCCAGCAGCGTGATCAGTTCCTGGCTTCCCAGCGCCGCATCCATTTGTTCCCGCATCGTGACGAAAATCACCAGTGGGACCGTCGGCGCAATCTCCGAAAGCGTGGTGCGAAACGCGGAAACTGCTTGGGCTTTCGTCGGCGAGTGAATCAGAAACACCAGGTTCCCCAGGCTGGTGTCGATGCGCTTCGTCGAAAGGGGCAGATAAATCGTGCGCGGCGGTCCCTGACGCACGTCGTAAAACTTCGCGTCTTCCGCCAGCCCGATCACCTGGCACGCCACTTCATCGGGGAAATTGTTAGTTACCCGGCTTCGTACGTATCTTCCCAGTGCCTCCTGGTGTGGAAAAAAGAACTCCGCCGCCGACTCATTCAAGATGCACACATTCAATTGCCGGTCGGTCCTTGTAAATTCCCGTCCCGCCAGAATCCGTGTCCTCATTGTTCGGAAATATCCCGGTCCCACGTCGTTATACGCCATCTGCGAGTCTTCCGGCGGGTTCGCCCCTTCCGTCACCGCCTGAAAATCGCCAGTTATTTTTATCCCCGTCATGGGCGTCTGCGAAGTGACCGCGGCCGAGTCGATCCCCGGCATTTCCATCAACCGGTCCACCATTCGCTGATACAGATTCAGCTTCGCTTCACCTTTCAGTTTCAGCACGTGTAAACGCGAGGTCTGGATCGTCACGTGGTCCAGATCGAATCCCGTCTGCTCGCCACGCAGCTTGATCACGCTCACGGACAGCAGCGACGCCAGCATCACCAGCACGAGCGACAGCCCCACCTGCACCGGCACGAACATCCGCCCCGCGATTTGTTTCCGCCCTCCCATGGTGCCCCGCGATTTCAGCAGCGCCGCCGGGTCGGTTCGCGACGCGCGCCACGCCGGCAACGTCCCGCACAATAACGTGGTTGCTACCGCAAACAGCAGCGTCATCCAGAACATCGCCCTGTCTGGATGCACAGAAACCGCTTCGCCCATCATCGGATCGCGGAAGAAGCGCAGCAGCAAATCACTTCCATACCACGCCGCCGCCGCTCCCAGCGCGCTTCCCGCAAGCGCGATCACAAAACTCTCCGTCAGATATTGCAGCACCAGCCGCTTCGCTGACGCCCCCATGGCCGTCCGCACAGCAAACTCCTGCTGCCGCGCCGCTATTCGGGACATCATCAGCCCGCCAATATTCACGCAGCACAGCAACAGCACAATGCCCACAAGCCCTTGCATCAAATACAACGGCTTTTTGTAAGTGTGCGTGATATAAGTCGGCAGACCCACACGTGCTGGTTCGGCCTGCAAGTACGCCTTCTGAAAAAAGGGGTCTTGCTGCAATCGCAGTGGAATAAACCGGTCGAACAAGCCTTTCTGTAACTGCGTTAACTCCGCATTAGCCTGCCTTATACTTACCCGTGGTTTCAACCTGCCGATTACCGAAACTCCAAACAGGTTATCGCCCTTTTCTTCCAATAAATCCGGTATCTTCAGCGCCACAGGTTCAAAATGCAGAGGGAAATACATTTTCATCTGCGTGCCGGACCACACTCCCTGAAAGTCGGGCGGTGTAATGCCCACTACGGTCACCGGAACATCGGAAATCGTGATCTTTTTTCCGATGATGTTTTCGGTGCCGCCGTAATAGTCCTTCCAGAAACCGTAGCTCAGCACCACCGGCCAGCCGTTGCTTGGTCCTCCGGGCACATCGTCGTATGGCTCGATCAATCTTCCGCGGTAGGATTGCAGTCCCAGCAAACCAAAGGCATTCCCGCTTACCATCCCCGCTTCGTATCTCTGCATCACCCCATGCGTGTCTTGCAGCAGTACTTCGCTGTCGTCCCAAGACGAAAGCTCGCGAAACGCGGATTGCTCTGCGCGGAATGCCTCCAGCATGTGCAAAGTCATGATGGAGCCGCCTTCGTCGTTCGGGTCCGCTTTACTTGCAATTCCCACCCTTACCAGCTGAGTTGCGTTGGGCGCCGGCACGCTCCGCAGCACCAGGCCGTAGAGCAGCGTGAAAATCGCGGTGTTCGCGCCAATTCCCAGCGCCAGTGTCAGTACCGCCGCCAGCGTGAGCACCGGATTCTTCCGCAGCATGCGCACGCCGAAGCGCAAATCCACCAGCAGGTCGTCCAGCCATTTCCATCCCCAGGCTTCGCGGGCCGTCTCCTTCAGCAACGACACATTGCCAAACTCCCGCTTCGCCTGCGCTTCTGCCTGCTTTTTCGGCATACCCGCAGATACCAACTCGTCCACGCGTTCTTCCAGGTGAAACGCCACTTCTTCCTCCAGGTCTTTGTACAGCCGTTTGCGGGAGAAAAGCTGTTTCAGCCAGTTCATGATTCCTCCGGCGCCAGCACGCGTTGGATCCCCTCGAGCATCTGCTCGAAACTCGAAACCTGCCGCTCCAAGTGTTTACGGCCCGCCGGGGTCAGCTTGTAAATCCGGAATGCGTCGCTTGGTGGCAGACACGCCCCATTCCGCCCGCACCAGTTCTTCCTTCAGCAACCGTTGCAGCGCCGGATACAGCGATCCTTCTTCAATCTGCAACAGATCGTTGGACATACGCTTAATGTGCTGCGCCAACGCATACCCGTGGAGTGGCTGCCGTTTCAGCGTTTGCAGCACCATCATCTCCAGCGCTCCGGGAAACAGGTCGCGCTCTTCCCGTTGTCTCGGGCTCATCTTTAACCCTATTCTGGTCGGACCCTATCCTTGTTCTCCATATACCTAGACGAAACAAGTGTGCAAAAAGTTTGATCCGCATGGAGAGAATTGGAGTGGATCCCGTGACGGGCGCGAATGCCTGTCCATTACCTATTGTGGTATACTAATATATAGTTAACATCGTGAGGGTGTCGCAACGAGTTGGCCGCACGTGGCCTGCGCTCTTGCTGGACGGCGCGCTACCCAGATTCAACGGGCTAAGTCCAACCATTTCACTCACTCCCATCTGAGCTCCTGTAACTATAGTTATTTCCAGCACTTACGCAAAATGCCGTGGCGGTAACCTCAAGAATTTCGTCTAAGGCATTCCTTGTCGGCGTCAAAACTTCCATGCAACGCATCCAGCGGATTAAAGGTTGCTAACTCTTTTAGTATCTGAGGTATATGGCGATTTATGGGATACTGGAGGACTCGAGGTGGCGCCATGCGCCATTTTGGTCGGCGCGCCGACCAAAAACACTCAGTATTCTAATATGACTAATTAACGTACTAGTAAATATAGAAGTAATGGCTGACGTTACTCTCCGAAAAGGGCCCCTGAACTTCAACGCTCTCCATCGGGCCACGGGTTCATCTCCTGCCGCAGGGCCCTCAAGGCGTGGGGCTTCTCTTCATCGTACGTCCAAATACGCCGACGAATCCCAGGCTTTGTTACAGCTTATTCACAACGCCACACCTCTTCTTCTTTTACAACCCATTCACAATGCCGTCATATTCGCGTCACCACTCCCGTTCACTCCCTTGTCACAATGCTTTCGACTCCTTTATGAGCCATGAGGTGCCACAACCTGACCATGTCTATCGCAATCCGGCGCGCTACGGTAGACTTCTACCGATGCGATCGCCAGCCCGAGAGCTGTATATGAAGCGCATCCTTATCATCGAGGACGATCGCGATATCGTCGAACTCGTTCGCTATAACCTTGCCAATGAGGGTTTTCAGGTAGCCGCCGCGTTTGATGGCAGCAGCGGCCTGGCCACGATTAAGAAAACTCCCCCCGATCTCCTGCTTCTGGACCTGATGCTTCCGAAAATGTCTGGACTGGAGATTTGCCGCGAGATTCGCAAGGAAGAGTCGCTGAATCGCCTGCCGGTACTGATGCTGACGGCGCGCGGCGATGAAGCGGACCGCGTGGTGGGCCTAGAAATGGGCGCCGACGATTACGTCACCAAGCCCTTCAGCCCACGCGAACTGATCGCGCGAGTCAAAGCGCTACTAAGGCGCGCGGAGCCTCCCGCGGACGCACCCCGCATTCTGGAAATCGGGAAATTGGCCATCGATCCCGCTTCGTATCGCGTCAGCCATGCCGGTAAGCCTGTGCCACTCAGCACCCTGGAATTTCGTTTGCTCTATTACTTGGCGTCGCGTCCCAATCGCGTTTTCACGCGCGATCAGTTGCTCGACGCCGTCTGGGGCACGGACCGCTTTGTGACGCCACGCAGCGTGGACGTATACGTGCGCCGTTTGCGCGAGAAAATCGAAGCCGATCCGGAAAATCCCCTGCACCTGAAAACCGTGCGCGGTGCGGGATATTTGTTCGAGACCCGTGCAACGTAAATTCTTCGGGAAACTGGCGCTGACGTTCCTCGCGCTGCTGCTGAGCGTGCTGCTCGCCGTGGATTTCCTTGCCGAGCGCGCCCTCCGCAACAGCTATGAAACCGAAGGCTACCAGCAACTGAAAGGGCTGGCCCGGCTGATGGGCCTGCACCCGCTTCCCCTCAGCAACGCCGCGCCGCAAACTCCGGAAGACACCGCCGCGCTGAATACATGGGTTGCCGCGAATGCCACGAGCGGCGTGCGTATCACCCTCATCGCCGCGGATGGCCGCGTTCTGGCGGACTCGCAATCCGAAACCGCCACGATGGAAAATCACGCTGAGCGCCCGGAAGTGGTGGAGGCGTTGAAGACCGGCGAAGGCCGAGCCACGCGGCAAAGCGTTTCCGTAGGCAGGCGCTTGTTGTATTACGCTGTGCGCGAAGATTTGCCGGGCGGCGGTCCGATTATCTTGCGCCTCGCGCTGCCTATGGACGGATTCAGCGACCAGTTGTGGAGTTTCCGGCGCAGGCTGTGGCTGTGGTCTCTGTTGATTTACTTTTTTGCTGGCGCCGTCGCGATGCTGATGTCGCAGTCATACACGGGGCGCATCGAACGGCTGCGAGAATTTTCGCGCCGTGTTGCGGAAGGTGATTTTCGCCCGCTGGCTTCCGACGGGTCGGGCGATTCGCTGGAAGCGCTGGGAACTTCGCTGAACCAAACCGCATCGCGGCTCGATCGTACGATCCGCACTTTGACAGAAGAACGCAATCTCTCCGCGGCGATTCTGGGATCGATGGTGGAAGGCGTCGCCGTCGTAAACGCAGGAGAGCGGCTGGTGTTTGCGAATCCGGGCTTCGCCTCCATTTTAGGTTTGGATATTCCGCCGGTCGCAGGCAGTTCCTTGCTGGAAGTGGTGCGCCAGACGGAATTGATTGGAGCCGTGCGGCGCGTGCTTGCGGGCGAACCGCGCGTGGAAGCGGAAATCGTCACGGGGACGCTGCGGCAGCATTATTTCGCGGCAACGGTTGCGGCCGTGCGCGCGGGGGAAACTTCCGGCGCGGTAATCGTGCTGCACGACATTACCGATCTGCGAAAACTCGAGCGCGTGCGGCGCGATTTCGTGGCCAATGTTTCCCACGAATTCCGCACACCGCTTACGGCGATTCAGGGATTCGCGGAAACTCTGATCGGCGGTGCCATCGACGACCCGCAGAACCGGGGGCGCTTTCTGG
Organism: Candidatus Acidiferrales bacterium; assembly: GCA_963709705.1. Taxonomy (GTDB): domain Bacteria; phylum Acidobacteriota; class Terriglobia; order Acidiferrales; family UBA7541; genus Acidiferrum. The sequence continues at coordinate 275,089 of CAVPXU010000003.1, read as the reverse complement.
CCATCATCCTGGAACACTCGCGGCGACTGGCGCGGCTTACGGAAGATCTTTTGCGGCTTTCCCAAATGGACGCCGAGCAGATGGAACTGGAAATCCGCGCCGTCAGCGTTCCACTGTTGATCGAATCGTGTTACGAAACCGCACAGCGCCGCGCTTCCGAAAAGAGTCTGACACTTTCGCTGAACCTTCCCAGCCACGTGCCCGACGTGGCCGCGGACAATCGCCGGCTTCAGGAAGTGCTGCAAAACTTGCTGGACAATGCCATCCAGTACACGCTACCCGGCGGCAAAATCCTGTTGAGCGCGGAAACCCGCGGCGATGAAGTGATCTTCACCGTTGCGGACACCGGCATCGGCATCCCGCAAGCGGATCAGCCGCGCATCTTCGAGCGCTTTTACCGCGTGGACGTGGCGCGTTCACGCGAAGCCGGCGGCACCGGCTTAGGGCTATCCATCTCCAAACATCTGGTGGAAGCGCATGGCGGCCGCATCTGGGTGGAAAGCGAGGTTGGCGTAGGCTCCAAATTTCATTTTGCTGTCCCCATCTTCGACCCGGAACGCTCCGCAGCGCGCAGCACATCCTCGGCCAGTGGAATCTCTCGCGCCTACCGTGGCAATCCCGCCCCCGGGACTTAATTCCATTTCCTTCACTTATTTACCTGCGCGTTAACGGTCCGTAACAATTTTGTTTCATGGTAGAAGTCGCGCGCGGCCGTTGCAAGTGTGCCGCAGCGCGGAGGCTCGCCGATGGCCACAGCTCCTGGACTAACCGAAGCGGTTCTCTACGATGTGCTGGTGAATTACCTGGTTTCGATGGCGCGCGTAGTGGAAAGCGCCATGAATCGCGCGCTGGACGCTATCACCGGTTTCGACAACCCGCGCACGGCGGGATTGCCCGGCGAAGTATTTCTGTTTGAGCCACGCATCAACGAGATGGAAATCATGATCGACGAGCACGCTATCCGGCTGTTGCGCCGCGGCGGATTCAGCGACGACGAACTGCGCCTGATTGTAGCGGCTCTGAAGATCACCAACGACCTGGAACGTATCGGGGATATCGCCGTTAGCCTTGCGGAGCGCGTCATCACCCTGCGCGAAACACCAGACGCAAAGATGCCGGAGCAACTGGGGCCGATGACGGAAGCGGTGCGCTCGATGGTCAGCCGGAGTTTGGGTGCGCTGATCTTCCGCAACGCCGAGCTTGCCGCGCAGGTGCTGGAGAGCGACGATATTGTCGATCAATATCGCGACCAGATTTTTGACACGCTGCTCCACAACATGACCCAAGACGCGACGCTGGTCACCCCTGGAATGCAGTTCGTGCTGGCCACTCGCCACCTGGAGCGCATCGCCGACCACGCCACCAACATTGCCGAAGACATCATTTTCTGGGTACGTGGGCTGGACGTGCGCCACGGCCGCGGCCTGATGGTGCGAGGCGAAGCGCGGCAAGACGATTTGGGCAGCGCCGAAGTGGTCACCAAGAATTCATATGACCTTCATTCTCAAGTGATTCCGGGCTGAGACACTGATCGCGTTGTTCTTCACTCCAAGTCCTACCTTGGGGGCCGGCGCACCCCTGGCACCGGCCCCCTCTCCTCCCTCCCAAGAAACCCGGTCTCGGCATCCACTTGACCGGAGAGGCGAGTCAAATTAAGGTGAATAGGAGGGGAGAACCTGAGTGCCCAGCCGTGACGCATATAAGCGCCTGCAATTCTACTGGCAGTTATGTCTCTCGCTGCTGTTGATTGCACTGCTGGTCTACAATCCGTTTCTAGCGTTGATGGGCCACTCAGACGGACTCACCTTCCAGGCATTGGCACGTCATCGCGCGACGGTGGGGGCATCGGAACTGGATCGTTTCACGCCCGTGCAGGGAGATAACGCGCAACTCGAAGCAATTGTGGAACAAATCTTCGTACGATTGACAGTAGAGAAGAAGGAATTCCCCACGCGCATTCTGCAAGACCCAAAATTGCCGCAACCGGTTGAACTGATCGCAAGTGTTTGGTTCCGCCCTCCTCCCGCGGCGAAATCGTAATATAGTCCCATTCCAGGCCCGAAAATTGAGAAGTTCCGGTAGAAGCACGCCGGAGACGCAGGATTTTTCGTGATAGTTCCGCTTTTTTGCAAGTACGTGGAATCTAATGTCCGTGCACGCCGCCGGATGAGGATAAGTAATGAGCACTAAAACGAAGGCAGTAATCACAGGGGCAGTTGCATTGTTGGCCTTATTGGCCTGGGTGACCATTCGCCGGGCGAAGACGGAAGCGGACGACGGAAATCATTCGCTCGGACCCGCTGTGCCCGTGGCGGGCGTGGTGAAAGTCACCCGCGGAACGTTGGGAGCGCCGTTGACGCTCGCCGGAGCATTCAAGCCATTCCAGGACGTGGATGTCCATGCCAAGGTGGCTGGCTACATCAAGGCAATTTATGTCGACGTTGGATCGCACGTGACCGAGGGACAGACCCTGGCGGTCCTCGAGGTTCCCGAACTGCAGGCGCAATTGGTCGGTGCGGACGCCGCGGTGCGGCGCGCAAAGGAGGAAGTGACCCGGGCGCAAAGCGATTTGCAGGGGGCCAAGTCCACGCACAGCGCGGTTCATGCCATGTACACGCGTCTGAGCCAGGCATCGGAAGAGAAAGCAGGACTGGTGGCGCAACAAGAAGTGGACGATGCGCAAGCCAAGGACTTAAGCACCGAGTCGCAGGTCTCCAGCGCGGAAGCAGCATTGAGCGCGGCAGAGCAGGCGTTGCAAGTAGCACAAGCCACGCAACAGCAATATACGGCGCTGTCCGCGTACACACGAATCAGCGCTCCCTATGCGGGCGTAGTGACGACTCGCTATGCGGACACGGGATCCCTGATCGCCGCTGGAACTTCCGAAAGCAAGCAAGCGGAACCGGTGGTGCGGCTGGCGCAGATTTCCGTGCTGCGACTGGTGTTGCCAATTCCGGAGTCGATCGCGGCAACGATCCGTCTTGGCGATCCGATCAAGGTGCACGTGCAAGCGTTGAATACGGATTACGTGGGCAAAGTCGCGCGATTTGCGGACGCACTGAATCCAGACACGCGAACGATGCACACGGAAATCGATTTTCAGAATGTGGATGGAAGGCTGATGCCGGGAATGTACGTGGTGGCAATTGTTCCCGAGCAGGGAAAAGCAAACGTGCTTACCGTACCGTTAGAGGCTGTCGATACCAGTGAAAAAGGTAACGAGGGAACGGTGTTGCTGGTCGGTCCAAAAAACATGCTGGAACAGCGCAAGGTCACCCTGGGAATGCAGGGGAGCACGCGCATCGAAGTCACCTCTGGGTTGCAAGACGGAGACGAAGTGGTGGTGGGCAGCCGCAGTGAATTTAGGAACGGGATGACGGTACAACCGAAGCTGATTGAGTCTGGCGCATCCAGTGAGGCGGGAGGAAAGTAATGCCGAAGTTTGCGCTGGCGTATCCCTATTTCATTATCATGTTGTGTCTTGTGGTTGCGGTGGTCGGCGTGACGACGATGGTGCGCATGCCGGTGGACTTGTTCCCCGCTGTAAATATTCCGGTCGTGGTCGTGGCGACGTTTTATTCCGGCATGCCCCCACAGCAGATTGAAGCGGACATCACAAACACGTTCGAGCGTTTTTTCACACTGGCGAGCAACTACGACCATTCCGAATCGCGATCGTTGACAGGCGTGAGTCTGATCAAGATTTATTTCACACCAGGGACGGACGCAAACGCGGCTCTCAGCAACATAGCCACGCTTGCAATGGCGGACCTCCGGCGATTACCGCCAGGAACTCTGCCTCCGGTGGTACTGAAGTTCGACGCTTCGAGCTTGCCGGTCTGCCTGGTCACGCTCAAGGGCCAAGGACTCAATGAGACACAACTGAAGGATCTTGCGCAATTTCAGGTACGCAACCAGATTGCCAGTGTGCCGGGAGCGTCGGTGCCGCAACCATTTGGCGGCACGTACCGGCAGATCCAGGTCTATGTGGATCCGCAAAAGCTGGAAGCGCACCAACTGAGCCTGACGGACGTGGTGCACGCCATAAACGACTCAAACCTGATTCTGCCGGCGGGCGACGTACGCATTGGGAAACGCGATTACAACATTTACGCCAACAGCCAGGTCAATGACCCGAACGACATCAACCAGATTCCGCTGAAGAGCGTGGGGCTGGGGTCGGTGGTGGTCGCGGATGTGGGCAAAGCGGAAGATGCGGGAGCGATTCAGACCAACATCGTCCGAATTGACGGGCAAAGATCGGTGTATATCCCAATTCTAAAACAGGGCGGCGGCAGCAACACTATTTCCATCGTCAGCGGGATCAAAGAAGCGACCAAGCACCTGGTGGACATACCGGCCTCTCTGAAAACCGCGGTGGTGTTTGACCAGTCCATTTTCGTGAAAACGGCGCTCTGGAATCTGGGCAAGGAAGGTGGCATCGGGCTAGTGCTGACTGGACTGATGATCCTGTTGTTCCTGGGCAGCCCGCGGGCGACGTTCGCGGTATTGCTGTCAATCCCACTCTCGGCGTTAACGTGCTTGCTGGTGCAGAACGCGTTGGGTGGCTCGATTAACACTATGCTGCTGGGCGGGTTGGCGCTGGCGTTTTCGCGATTGATTGACGACTCCGTTGTAGTGCTGGAGAACATCTTCCGGTTCATGGAGCAGGGAGTGGCGCCGCGGGAAGCGGCGGAAAAAGGTGGAATGGAAGTGGCGCTGGCCGTGCTGGCGGCCACATCGACCACTTCGATCGTATTTTTCCCCGTGACGTTTTTCTACGGCGTGAGCAAATACCTGTTCACGGACCTGGCGCTGGGAGTGGTGCTGTCGATTTTCGCGTCGTACATCTTCGCGATGACGGTGGTGCCACTGTATTGCGCACAGTTCATTCGCATCGACGTGCACGCACACGGCAACGGGGAAGCCAGCGAGGCGCACGGGCAAAAGGGATGGCTGCCAAAGCTGGTCGCCGCATTCAATAACCAATTTCACCGCTTGCTTAGTTTCTACGAGAAGCACGTAACCCGGGCGCTCGAGAAACCAGGCCGCACCGCGCTGGTTATTCTAGGCGCCATTGCTTTGCTGATCGCGGTGTTCTTCCCGTTCGTGGGGCGAGCTTACTTTCCGCGTACCGACCCCGGGCAATTCGTCATTTATGTGAAGGCGCCTTCGGGGACGCGCATTGAAGTTACCGACAAATACATCGCGCGAGTCGAGGATCTCATCCGGTCCGTGGTTGGAAAGAGAGATCTGCAAATGATCGTTTCCAACATCGGCATCACACCCGATCTCTCGGCGATTTACACGACGAACTCCGCCATGCATACGGCGTTCGTGCAAGTGAACCTGGCGGAAGATCACAAGATAGGCAGCTACGAATACATGGAAAGAGTGCGGCGAAAGATGGCCAACGATTTACCGGAGTTGAGCGCCTACTTCCAGGCGGGCGGCTTGGTGGATTCGGTGGTGAATCAGGGGTTGCCTGCGCCTATCGACGTTCAGGTGAGCGACAACGACCTGAAGGAGGGCTACGGAATCGCTCGCGGAATGGCGCTGCAATTGAAGGGTTCGAAGCTGGTAAGCGATGTGTTGATTCCGCAGGACATCGATTATCCGGGATTGGAACTGAATATCGATAGAGAGCAGGCCAGCCTGTTGGGATTGTCGCCAAAGAACGTGGTGGACAATGTCATCACCGCGCTGACCTCCGACGGCATGATCGCGCCAAGTTACTGGATCGATCCGAAAACGGGAAACAACTACATGCTCACGGTGCAATATTTCAATAAACAAATTGAGTCGATGACCATGTCCGACTTCAAAAATATCCCGCTGCGCGCCGCGAATTCCAAGGAATACACGCCCCTGCAGTCGCTGGCCGAGATCCGACCCATCAATACGCCGACGGAAGTGGATCACTATCAAATCCGTCGCGTGATTGACGTCTACGTGATGCCGAAAAGCGAGGATCTGAGCGGCATCAGCAACGAAGTGAACAAATTAATCGGCGAATTGAAGCTGCCCAAGAACGCCATTGTCAGCGTGCATGGAGCGGTGGTGGGCATGCACGAATCGTTTTTCCGGTTCGGCATTGGGTTGTTGCTCTCGGTGATGCTGGTGTATCTGATCCTGATGGCGCAGTTCCGGTCGTTCATCGATCCCTTCATTATTTTGACGGCGATCCCGCCGGGACTGGCGGGCGTGGTGCTGTTTTTGTGGATGACGCACACGACGCTGAACATCATGTCGCTTATGGGCGTGATCATGATGACCGGCATCGTGGTGTCCAACAGCATTTTGATCGTGGAATTTTCGGGCATCCTGCACGAGCGCGGAATGGGCCTGAAAGAGGCGACCATCGAAGCGTGCAAAGTGCGCTTGCGGCCGATTCTGATGACTTCTCTGGCGACGCTGTTGGGATTGCTGCCGATGGCGCTGGGAATCGAGGAAGGCAGCGAACAGTATGCGCCGCTGGCACGCGCGGTGATCGGCGGCCTGGGAGTCTCCGTGGTCGTTACGGTGTTTCTGGTGCCCGCGGTCTATCTGGTGATCCACGGCAGAAGAAAACAAAACACGGCGGAGGTGGCGTCGTGAAGCAGATGATGAAACTGGGCGCGGTTGTGCTGGGTGTAATCGCTTTGCCGGCTGTTGGCAAAAGCCAAGGAACGCCTCCGCAGCCGGCAGCGACGCCATCACAACAGACCATGGCGGCTCGGGGCACAGCCGGAGCCTCCACGGCCAAGGAACTGACTCTAGAGCAAGCGGAAGTGACGGGCCTGCGCGCCAACCCGCAAATTACTGTGGGAAAGCTGGTGGCATTGCAGGCCCATGAGTCCGTGCGGGAAACGCGATCAGTGCTGATGCCTCAGGTGAATTTGAATTTAACTGGCATCGGCGCCGATCCGGGAGGCCGGCTTTCCGCGGGATATTTGACGAACGGAAGAATGTATCCGAGAGCGGCAGGCGGAGTTCAGGTCAGCCAGCTGATAACGGATTTTGGGCGCACTCCGAACTTAATCGCAAACTCTCAATTTCAGGCGAAAGCGGCGGATGAAAATGCCGTTGCCACAAAACAGCAGATCATACTGGCGGTGGACCAGTCGTTTTATAACGCGCTGGAAACCAAAGCGCTTTTGCTTGTGGCGGAAGAGACCGTGAAAGAGCGGCAGCTATTGGTCGATCAGGTACAAGCGCTCACCACGGCGAAACTTAAATCGGACGTCGATCTGGCATTCGCCAAAGTAGACCTCGCCCGCGCCAAACTGTTGTTGCTGGACGCGCGCGACAATTATCAGGCTTCACTGTCCACGCTCTCCGCGATTCTTGGGTACTCGGACCGCCAGGATTTTGCGCCTGTCGAGCCGGCAGTGCCGGTTGCGCCGCCCGCGCAGGATGCCGCCCCATTGATTCAGCAGGCACTGGATTTGCGGCCAGAAGTGAGATCGCTGCGAGATGAAGTAACCGCGGCGGAGAAATTCGGCCGCGCCGAACATGATTTGTGGTGGCCGACAGTTACGGCATTAGGAGTGGTTGGAGGAGCTCCGGTGCGCGACCCCAACATCACGAGTTGGTATGGGGCGGCGGGCGTGAACGTTAACATTCCGGTGTTCAACGGATTTTTGTTCAACGCGCGGGCGAAGAGCGCCGACCTGGCCACGCAAGCGCAACAAAAAAGGCTCCAGGATTTGCAGGACAATGTTGCCCGCGATGTGCGCAACAGCTGGTTGGACACGTACAACGCTTACGAACGATTGTCGGTCACGCAACAGCTCCGCGAGCAAGCCGACCTGGCGTTGGAATTGGCGCAGGCGCGCTACAAGCTCGGGCTGGCGACGATCGTCGAATTTAGTCAGGCGGAATTACAAAAGACCGACGCGGACATTCAGGACACTGACGCGCACTACCGCTATGTGGTCACCCAGATCGTGCTTGCCTACGAGATGGGATTGACTCGATAAGTCAGGCACAACTCGCATAACACTGGCTACAAACAGATCGCCGATTACCACCTCGCTTGGAAAAAGCTAAAACCGACGCGCTCCCGCAAAAATTGGAGATTGCGGAGAAGTGCAGCACTTTAAGGTGAATCCTGTAACAAGTTAAAGTGCTGAAACGAATGAGGATATGCTAAAACGGGCACTATTGTTACGGATTATTCATATGCAATTGACATAGCCGTAAGAGTCGGCCTCTACCTTTTGGACCGGGGTGTTTTGCTTTCCCGGTAAATATCTGAAATTCGTTTCGAAGAAGAGAGAGGCAATGAAAAAACTTGCAGCACTAACACTTTCGCTGTTCCTGACCATGGGAACGGCGCTTGCTGACTCACCGAAAGATTCACCGAAAGACACGCCGAAATCCGACGCGCAGCCAGCTAAGTCTGCAACCGCTGCGAAAGCGGCTCCGGCAAAGACGAATGCGGAGATCGCCGCGGAAATGGAAGAATTGCGGCAGGCTCTGCAGGCGCAGCAGGAACAGCTTCAGCAGATGAAAGAAGAACTGGCCAAGCGCGACCGGCAGATTGAAGAAGCGCGGGAAGCGGCAGCCGCGGCAAATTCACGGGCGGCGGAAGCCAACGTGAAGGCGACCGAAGCGGCGGCAACTTCCGCGGAAGTGAAGACCACAACTTCCGAGCTCAATACGTCCGTGGCAAACCTGGCCGCAAGCAACGCTGCGGCTAGCAATGCCGGCGCGGCGGGTTCGAGTGCATCGGGAGCATCGGGCAATCCTGTGGCTACCACGGCGGGACAGACCGACAACAAGGGTCCACTGACGATTCGTTTCAAGGGGATAGACATTACTCCGGGTGGATTCCTGGCAGCTGAAACGGTAAACCGTCAACGTGCCATGAGCGACGATATCAACACGCAATTCAACGCCATTCCATTTAGCGGAAACGCCGTTGGCAAGCTTTCGGAAATGAACCTGACTGCCCGGCAGTCACGACTCTCTTTGAAAGCTTCTGGAAAGATTGGCGACACCAGCGTGTACGGGTACTACGAGATGGATTGGTTGGGCACAGGCGTTACGTCCAACAACCGGCAAAGCAACTCGTACGTACTCCGCGACCGGCAACTGTTTGCGCGTGCGGATTTCGCGAATGGTTGGGCGATCTCCGGCGGCCAGATGTGGACCTTGGCTACGGAAAACCGAACCGGCACAGTGAACCTGACGGAGTGGGTCCCACAGACGATCGATCCACAGTACCAGGTGGGATTCAACTGGGCGCGCCAATACGGTCTGCGCGTTTCCAAGTCGTTTGACAACAAAGTGACGTTCGCCGTTTCCATGGAAGATCCGCAAGCCACGGTCGGAGGCCGCGGGTTCAGCACCTATAGCAACACGTCAGCCACGGGTACAGTGACAACCTATCAGAACTCCTTCGTTTTCGCGCCAGGTGCGGGCGGCGGTCTCGAGAACTTCTCGGACACCACCGGCTACTCCATTAACAAGACACCCGATTTCATCGCCAAGTTGGCGCTGGATCCCGGCTTTGGTCACTACGAAATCTTCGGCATCGTGAGCACCTATCAGAACCGCGTTTATCCTTGCGCGGTGGTGGGCACGACCGCCAAGAATTTCCCGACGCCTACAACGCCAGTCACATTAGGCTGCCCTGTGAACGGAAGCTTCACGCCCAGCAGCATCGGTGCATACAACAATGCGAGCACCGGCGGCGCGATCGGCGCCAGCGCCACAGCACCTTTGCTCGGCAAGAAGATGGATGTCGGCCTGAGGGTGATGTATGGCGATGGTGAAGGCCGTTACGCGTCCGCTCAGTTGGCCGACAGCACGCTTCGACCAGATGGCACGATCGCTCTCGTCCACAATGCGGCTTGGCTTGGCAGAATCGAATGGCATGCGACACCGAAGTGGGACCTCTACGGCTATGTGGGCGGCGAGTATGCCGCGCGGACTGCGTATGTCGGCTACCAATCGGTGAAGGTGACCAACACTCCAGCCATTCCGGGCTGCGGAGCAGTGGGACAAATCCCGTGCCCAGGCGGAGGCATCCAGCCCAACTATCCAGCACTGACCACAACGTCGATCACGTTGAACGGCATCGGCGGCTATGGCTCACCCTACGCCAACAACACAGGTTGCTCCACAGAGACGCTACCAGCCGGCACGGGCGCGCCGGGAACCGGCGGCACCTGCGCAGGCGATACGCGGTACATCATGGAAGGCACGCTTGGCTTCTGGAACAAGATTTACCAGGGCGAAAAGGGCCGCGTGCAGTGGGGTATTCAATATTCATATATCTACCGGAACACCTGGTCAGGAGCCAACGGCTTGACGGGCGTGGACAGCATCTCACCGCACGCCGTCAACAACATGGTGTTCACCTCCTTCCGCTATTACCTGCCGTAGGCGGGTGGCGGTCACTTAACCCGTCCTGATGGGCGGACCGCAGAGGGCAGCTCTTTAGGGAGCCGCCCTCTTGTTTTTGGAAGGGGCTCAATCATAAGAAAACGCGAATGTTAAGGTCGTGCCCAAGGACATTTCCAATATTTAACAGACTCACGTCCAGATGTAACAATTCTGTAACCTGCGGGCTTCAGACTTATTAGCTCTAAGTTAAATTGCAATAGTCGAGGGAGAGAACCGATATGAAACGCCCAGCGATGATGCTCGCCGCTGTCCTTGCGTTCGGCCTGTTGGCTTGGGCGCAGGGCGGTCTATTGATTAACGGGGCCGGTGCCACATTCCCGTATCCGATGTACTCGAAATGGTTTGACGAGTATCACAAGAAGTTTTCCAATGTCGAGATCAACTACCAGTCAATTGGGTCCGGCGGGGGAATCAAGCAAGTTACCGAGGGCACCGTAGATTTTGGAGCTTCCGACGGGCCAATGAACGATGAGCAGTTGAAGGCCTATCGGGACAAACACGGGTTTCCGATTCTACACTTTCCAACTGTGCTTGGAGCGGACGTGCCGGCCTACAATATTCCAGGTGTAAGTGCGGAACTGAATTTCACACCGGATGCTCTTGCCGGGATTTTCCTTGGAAAAATCACGAAGTGGAATGATCCGGCAATCGCGGGCGCCAACAAGGGTGTGAATCTACCGGCGAACGACATCGTGGTGGTTCATCGCTCGGATGGCAGCGGGACGACGTATATCTGGACCGATTACCTCTCAAAGGTTAGCGATGAATGGAAGAACAAAGTCGGCAAAGGCACCTCTGTGAATTGGCCCGTGGGACTTGGCGGCAAGGGCAACGAAGGTGTGGCTGGGCTGGTAAAACAAACTCCGAATGCATTCGGGTATGTGGAGCTCATTTACGCGATCCAGAACAAAATGCCATATGGCACGGTCAAGAATTCGTCGGGAAGCTTCATCAAAGCCGATCTGGCGAGCGTGACGGCCGCGGCGGGGGGCGCAGCGAAAGATATGCCTGCCGATTTTCGCGTAAGCATCACGAACGCCCCTGGCAAAACGGCATATCCGATTTCCAGCTTCACGTGGCTGCTGATTCCTTCCAAGATTCAGGACGCCGCAAAGCGAGATGCGATCAAGGGATTCCTGAAATGGATGCTGGCCGATGGGCAGAATTACACAGAAGCCCTTTCTTACGCGAAACTTCCGAAGGAAGTTGTTGAGAAGGAATTGAAAACGATCAACAACGTTCAATAGAAACCGAAAAGAGACGTGGCGACAGCAAATCCAACGGTGCCGAGCGCGGGTCCGCTATTGGGCTCGCGCTCATTTTTGTCGAAGCTGAAAGAAGGCGATGAGATCGCGAGGCTCGTCACCTTTCTTTTCGCGGCTTCAGTTGTCCTGATTACCGTTCTTTTGGTGTACGAACTCTGGATCAACTCGGTCCTACCTCGTCACAAGTTCGGTCTGTATTTCTTCGTGACGCAGGTGTGGGACCCGGTTATGGACGATTTCGGGGCCTTGCCGTTCATCTACGGAACCCTGGTGACTTCGGTGGTGTCTTTACTGATTGCCGTGCCTCTTGGAATCGGGGCATCGATTTTCCTTGCGGAACTGGCTCCCGCCCGAATCTCGGATAGCTTGCAATTTTTTATCGACTTGCTGGCTGCAGTGCCCAGTGTGATCTATGGACTTCTTGGCGTGTTCATCGTAGTGCCGCTGGTGCGCACGGTAATTTACCCCGCGCTGAACAAGCCATTTGGCTATCTTCCGATCTTCAAGGGCCCATCCTATGGTGTGGGATTCTTGACGGCAGGGATCGTGCTTGCCATTATGGTGATCCCCTATATCATTTCAGTTTCGCGAGAGGTCCTGCTTTCTGTTCCGAGAGATCAGCGAGAAGCGGCATTGGCGCTGGGATCGACGCGTTGGGAATCCACGTGGAAGGTAGTGGTCCCGTTCGCGAAGACCGGCATTATGGGGTCGATCTTCCTGGCGCTGGCGCGCGCCTTGGGGGAGACGATGGCGGTGACGATGGTGATCGGGAACACGCCGAAGATCAGCGCTTCTTTGTTCGCGCCGGGTTACTCGATCGCGGCGGTTATCGCCAATGAATTTACGGAAGCCACGGGTGATCTTTATCTTCAGGCGTTGATCGAACTTGGCTTGGTGCTGTTCCTGCTGACATTTGTCCTTAACGGTCTGGCGCGGCTGCTGATTGTGGTGACCACGCAAAAGGGAAGCGGAAAGGGCAACCAATGAGCGCGCGGCTCCGTTGGCGGAAATTTCTCAGCAACTTCATGCTGACCTTGACAGGAGTTTGCGCGTTTGTTTCCGTGGCGATCCTGTTCCTGATTCTGGGCTACCTGGTATTCAACGGCGGCAAGTCCATCAACTGGGCCTTTTTCACCCAGCTTCCCAAGCCGGTGGGGGAGGTCGGCGGAGGAATGGCCAACGCAATTGTAGGAAGCGCTAAGCTGCTGCTGGCGGCCTCGCTAATTGGCGTGCCCATCGGATTTCTGGGAGGAATTTACTTGGCGGAATTCAGTGGGCCCGCGGTAGCGTCCATAGTGCGGTACGCCGCGGATTTGCTGAATGGCGTGCCATCGATCGTGATCGGGATTTTTGCATACAGCCTGGTGGTGCTGCCCTTTAAGCATTTCTCCACACTGGCGGGCGCCTTCGCTTTGGGATTGATGATGATCCCGATCACGCTGCGGAGCACGGAAGAGTTCCTGGGCGCAGTGCCGCGGATGTTGCGTGAGGGCGCAATGGCATTGGGAGCGAGCAAATGGAAAACAATCAAGACAGTTATCGTACCGGCGGCCTATCGCGGAATTCTTACCGCGATCCTGCTGGCGCTGGCGCGGGTGGCGGGGGAAACGGCGCCGCTGCTGTTTACGGCCTTCGGGAACCGTTTCTGGAGCCAAGGGTGGAACCACCCAACAGCATCGCTCCCGGTGGTGATTTACAACTACGCGGTGGCACCGTACGAGGACTGGCATCGTCAGGCGTGGGCGGCGGGGTTAGTCCTACTCGGGTTGATCCTGATCATCAACATATTAGCGCGAACGATTCTGTCGCGGGGTATTGCGGTGCCGAGGGGATAGGGATGCAAGCGTCGTCCAAGCCGGGGCCTACCGTGAACATAACACCAACAGCAGGACTTCCCGGCGCCAAAGAACAGGCCGCAGCCGCGCCGATGCGGATGACCATCAGCAAGGTGAATTTTTATTACGGCAGCAAGCAGATTTTGTTCGACGTCAACATGGGTATCGCCGACAAGCGCGTGACCGCATTGATCGGTCCATCCGGTTGCGGAAAATCCACGCTGCTGCGCACGCTGAACCGCATGCACGAAACCGTAAACAGTTCCCGGCTGGAAGGCGAGATCCTGCTGGATCGGCAGAATATCCTGGCGCAAGACGTTACCGCGCTGCGCCGCCGCATCGGTATGGTGTTTCAGCGGCCAAACCCGTTTCCCAAGTCCATTTTTGAAAATGTGGCTTACGGGCCGCGGATCAACGGATTCAATGGGCCGATCGCCGATGTTGTAGAGAAAAGCCTGCGTCACGCGGCGCTGTGGGAGGAAGTGAAAGATCACCTTCACAAGTCCGCCTACGAGCTCTCCGGAGGCCAGCAACAGCGGTTGTGCATCGCACGCGCTCTGGCCGTGGAGCCGGAAGTCCTGCTGCTGGACGAACCATGCTCGGCGCTCGACCCGATCAGCACCGCGAAAATCGAGGAACTGCTGGTCGATCTGAAAAACCTGACCACCATCGCGATCGTAACGCACAACATGCAGCAGGCCGCGCGCGTCAGCGACTTTACCGCGTTTCTGCTGACCGGACAGCTGATCGAGTTCAGCCCGACGCCGCAATTGTTCACGACCCCAGGCGATCCGAAGACGGAAGCCTATATCACCGGGCGCTTTGGATGACGGATTGCACGAATTTGGTTTGACGAGCCCGGGACTGCAGCTAAGATGCGAATGGGAAGGCATGCATGGAACGCCATTTTGAGAAGGACCTGAACGAACTGAAAGAACGGCTGCTGTGGATGGGCAGCCTGGCGGAGCGCGCCGTGCACCAGGCGGTCCACGCCGTGCTGGATTCGGATGAACAGCTGGCGAAGCGCGTGCTGGACGAAGAAGATGCGATCAACGAACTGCAACTGGAGATCGACGATCGCGTCGTGCAGCTACTGGCCTTGCACCAGTTGATGGCCGTAGACCTGCGGTTCGTGCTGGCGGTTTCGCGCATCAACAACGATCTGGAACGAATCGGCGATCAGGCCGTAAACGTGGCACAGGGAGCGCTGCGGATTCTGCGGCACCCGCGTGTGAAGCCGTACGTCGATCTGCCGCGGATGACCGAGCTGGTGGAAGAACAGGTGCGCAGCGCATTGAACGCCGTGGTTCGGCGCGATGTGGAACTGGCGCAAAAAGTGATGGCCACCGACGATCAGGTGGATCATTACCGCGATCAGATTTTCCGTGAGCTGCTGACTTACATGATGGGTGACTCCAGCCTGGTTTTTCCGGCCTTCGAATTGATCCTGGTGGCGAAGAATCTGGAGCGCATCGGGGATCACGCGACGAATATCGCGGAGGATGTGATTTACATTGTGCAGGGGCTGGATATTAGGCATCCCTCGATTGACCGGCGGTAAGCGTGCGTCGCTGGCATAAAATCCAGCGCTACATTAAGAGGGCTCGCGGATTTACTTTGGCTTTCCCCACAGTAAGAAGAGGGCCAGTATTGCGCTGATCGCGGAGATGGCGTTGCCCAGCTTGCGGTCGGCGGTGCGGATAAATTCCACTTTAATTTCAGAGGCGCCCGGTTCTACCGGAATGACCATTTGGTTGACGTTGTCCATGCGATCGGGCGTCAACGGTTTGCCGTTCAGCTGCACGCGCCAGGCTGGGTAATTCAGCAGTCGCAGCGCTACGCGCGCTTGGCCGGGCGAGTCGACGCGAATTTGTTTCTGCTCGGGAGACCAGCGCTCGATCTGGAAGTTGGCTTTCGGTGCGGTGGAATCGGCGGTGTCGGCAGAAAGAATTTTGACCTCGGGAGCTTCGGCGGGCAGATCGACGTGATCGTCGCCCACGGGATCGTACTCATCGGTGCCGTCGAAACCGGGGCCGTTGTCGAGGGCGTCGTGCATGGTAGGCATCTCATCTGGATCCCACCACGTGTTTTGCACCTGAAAATTGGCAAGAGGCGCGCTGAGCAGGCAAAGCGCGGCAAACCAAAGCCAGCCGCGGCGCTTTTCCATCGCAAAGGCAAGAAAGCAGGCGGCCATCAGCGCAATGATGGACATCCAGCGCCAGGGGAATTGCACGAAGCGCAATTTAGGAAGGTAAGTCCAGAGCGGCAGAGTGAAACGCAGGGTGAGCAGCGTGGCCGCTGTGCCGAGCAGCAACAGTGCTGTAGATGCTTGGCGATTACGCGTCGCGGTGGACGAGGCAGCGAAGCGACGGGAGGCCAGAGACGCCAGCGCGAAGAGCAGTATCAAGGAAAGGGCGCAAATCGAAGCGATCCAATTGAACCAGGTGTGCTCCGCATCATCGATTCGAGTGAACAGGAAATTCTGCACGGGAAGCAGGCCGCTGGACAGGGCTTGGCCGATGTTCACCCAGCGCTGTTCGTAGGCGGCGGGTACAAGATAAAACGAAGTGAGGCCAAGGCCGAGGGCTAGCCCGGAAATGCCGCGCAGAAGCGGTCGCCAGGAACGCTGGGAAAGCGCGGCCCATGCAAATAGCAGAGCCATGGAATAACTGGCGATGACTCCGGCGGGGGCATTGCAAAGCCAAACGGCGGCGAACGGAATGGCGAAGAGCGCGATGGAGCTGCGCGGCGAAGAATCGTCTTCGAGAAGGCCGGTCACGCGGAGGGCACCCAAGAGCAGCAATGGAAAAAAAGCGCAGGCCAGTTGTTCGGCGAAATCGCTTCGGATATAGGTCATCAGCAGCGCATTGGGATTAATGGCGTAAAATCCGGCAGCGAGAATGGCGGCGCGGCGCGAAGCGAGTTTGCGCAGCAGAAAATAGGCGGAAAGTCCGGCGAAGGTTTGCACCAGCACGATATAAAGGATGGGCACGGCAACATCCGGAAGCACAAGCGTCAGCGCTGCGCCAAGAAGCCAGGAGAGCGGCGGGTAAAAAATGTAGCGCGGCTCGCCGAATCCGTGATTCATCCATGTGGCCCAGCGGGGAAAGAGGACACCCTGCTTCCACTGGGACGCGACGTCGAGCCAGGAGGCGGCATGAAACTCAAAATCATGGCCGGAAGCGGTCCCGCGCCAGAAGAAAGGCAGCACAATCAAAACGGAGAGTAAGAGCGAGAGTCCAAAGGGCAGCAACCAATGGGGTAAGCGCCGTGAATGGCCGTTAGCAGGGGATGTGCGTAGATCAGTCATCAAGTATTCACGGAATTGTAACCGGAGAAACGCGATTATGCCGAATGCAGCGGAATAGGCTCTCTGCTGCTCAAAATTGAGCGATAATACGGGCACTCATGAGCGCAACCACCACAACAACGGCAGTCGAACCCATCATCGAGGCACGCAAGCTGGAGAAGTTCTATCCCCAGCCGGATGGAAACCGCATCCAGGTGATTTCTCCCACGGATATCGCTATTTATCCCGGACAGATTATTGCATTGCTGGGGCCGTCGGGCTGCGGAAAATCCACCATGCTGCGGATGCTGACGGGGCTTTCGCCCGCCTCTGGCGGTGAAGTGTACTGGCACGGGCAACCGGTGAAGGATGAAACGCCGAACGTGTCGATCGTGTTCCAGAGCTTTGCATTGTTTCCGTGGCTTACGGTGATCGAAAACGTGGAAGCGCCACTCGAGGCGCGCGGTCTTGCGGAATTCGAGCGACACAAGCGGGCGCTGCGGATTATCGACGCGGTGGGGCTGGACGGGTTCGAGTCCGCATATCCAAAGGAGCTTTCGGGCGGGATGAAGCAACGCGTGGGAGTGGCGCGAGCGCTCGTGGTAGAACCGGAAGTGTTGTTCATGGACGAGCCGTTCTCCGCGTTGGATGTGCTGACGGCGGAAACACTCCGCGGCGAACTGATGGAGCTTTGGCAGGGGAAGAAAATTCCAACGCGCGCAATTTTTATTGTCACGCACAATATCGAAGAAGCAGTGATTCTGGCGGACCGGATCATCGTGCTTGGACGAAATCCGGCGCATATTCATGCGGAATTCAACGTGGAACTGCCGCATCCGCGGGATCACAAAGATCCGCGTTTTGTGGAGCTCGTGGATTTGATCTATCGCGCGCTGACGCGGCAGGACCACGCGGGACACACCGCGAGCGGAGTACCCGGAACGGAAGGGACCATTCGAAAAACGCAGATTATGTTGCCGCACACCAGGCCCGGCGGGCTGGCGGGACTTCTGGAGATTCTGGTGGACCAAGGTGGGCGCGCGGATTTGCATGTGTTGGCGGACGAATTGAGCCTGGACGTAGATTCGTTGCTGCCGAGCGTCGATACCGCAGTGTTGCTCGGCATGTTGAAGCTCGAGGAGGGAGATGCGTTGATTACGCCGGTGGGACAGGCGTTCGCGCAAGGAGACATTCAGGAGCGCAAGGCCATTTTCCGGAAAGCGGTACTGACGAACGTTCCGCTGTTGCGCCAGATGGAACAATCGCTGAAGGCCAAGGCGGATCGCACGCTGCCGGCTGAATTTTTTCAGGACTTGCTGGACGAGCACTTCAGCCAAGACGAAGCAAGCCGGCAACTGGAAACCGCAATTCAGTGGGGCCGTTACGCGGAGATTTTTGATTACGACGCGGCTAGCGGGAAATTAACGCTAACGGAAACCTGAAAATCCCGTGCCCTCCGACATCCCTTTGTCTCAACAACCAGGGCCCATTCCGCCGGCGGTAAGACGGCCGATCGGATCGCGCTGGGCGTATGCGTTTTTGATCGACATTGCCGTGTTTTTCGCGGTATTTGGCGTGATTTTTGCGGTGTATTCCATCGGGCGGTCGTGGCTCGGTCCGGTAAAAGTGGAAGCGGAAATCTCGCAGGATCCGCGGAGTTTATGGGCGTACGCGTTGTATTCGCTGGTGCGGATCCTGATCGCTTACGCTATCAGCCTGATATTTGCGCTGGCGTACGGATATGCCGCGGCGAAATCGAAGCGCGCGGAAATCGTGCTGATTCCGCTGCTGGACATTTTGCAATCGATCCCGGTGCTCAGTTTTCTTCCCGCAGTGATGCTGGCCATGGTGGCGCTGTTTCCCAACCGCCAGCTGGGTGTAGAGCTGGGATCGATCATCCTGATTTTCACGGGGCAGGTGTGGAATATCGCGTTCAGTTTCTATTCTTCGTTGAAAACGATTCCGCGAGACTTGCGGGAAGCGGCCATCATTTACCGCTTCAGCCGCTGGCAGCGATTCACGCAGCTGGACCTGCCGTTCAGCACCATCGGGCTGGTGTGGAATTCGATGATGAGCGTGGCGGGCGGATGGTTTTTCCTGATGGCCTGCGAAATGTTCGTGTTGGGCGACAAGGATTTCCGCTTGCCGGGATTGGGATCATTTTTGCAGACGGCGGCCAGCAACGGAAACACGCGCGCAATGCTGTGGGGCCTGGCGATGATGGTCGCGGTAATCGTGTTAATGGATCAATTGATCTGGCGGCCGGTGATAGCGTGGGCAGACAAATTCAAGTTTGAGCAGGTGGAAAGCGGTGAGACCGCGCAGAATTCGATTCTGAATTTCATCCGAAAAGAATCGTTTCTGATTCGCGGGTACCGGCGCTTGCTGCATCCTATCGTGGACTGGCTGACGCTGAAGTTTGCCACCGGGGCGAAGCGTGCCGCCGCCACTTTTGCTTTCGCGCAATCGAAACAGCCGCGGTGGTGGATCGGCTGGATGTTTGCCGCGATAGGCGCGGGCTTCATGGTTTACGCCATGTACCGAAGCGCGAGCGCGCTGGCTTCGTTGAGCCGCGAAGAATATTTTATGTTGCTGCGAAGTGCCGGGCTGACCTTTTTACGGGTGAACCTGGCGCTGATTATCGGTGCGATGTGGACGATTCCGGTTGGCGTAGCGATCGGATTCAGCCCGCGGTTCGCGCGATTGGCGCAGCCTCTGGTGCAATTGGCGGCATCTATTCCGGCGACGGCATTATTCCCGGTGTTGTTGCTGGTGCTGATCCGCATGCGTGGCGGAGTGGAAATCGCGGCGATGGCGTTGATGCTGCTGGGTACGCAGTGGTACATCCTGTTCAACGTGATTGCCGGCGCGATGGCGATACCCACGGATTTGAAGGAAGCGGCAAAGGTCTTCCGGTTCAGTGAGCTGGACCGCTGGCGCAGGCTGATCCTGCCGGGAATTTTTCCGTATCTCGTGACCGGCCTGGTCACCGCGTCCGGAGGCGCGTGGAACGCCAGCATCATCGCGGAATATTTTCATTTTCAAGGCAGAATCGTGGAAGCGCCGGGCCTGGGCAGCACCATCAGTCGTGCGAGCGACTCCGGACATTTTCAAGTGCTGCTGGCGGCAACGCTGATCATGGCCACAGTCGTTGTGCTCATCAACCGGTTGGTGTGGCGCCGCATGTACCGCCTGGCGTCGACACGCTTCAAGCTGGAATCCTGAGCTTCAGGATTTTGTAAGTTCCCTGGACAAAAAATTAATCTGACCGATGTGATGGTACAGGTGCGTGGCGCAGTGAAGCACGGCTGTAAAGCGGTCATGCGCTTCGGGTTCGCGCTCGGCGGAGTACGGCTTGGTCCAGTCAGCGTCGGTCTGCTTCTCGATGGTCGCGACGACCATGGCGATGGTGTCGTCGAATTTGCGCAGCACGTCCGTTTTGGAAGGGTGGCGCGAGTCGGTGAATTCCAGGTCGCGATTTCGAATGTAGCCGGTTTCGGCGATTCTGGCGCCGATGTAATAGTTGAGATTGCCGGTGAGATGCAGGATAAGGTGGCCGACGCTGTTGCCGTACGAAAAAGGATTGCGCCAAAACTGTTCTTCCGAGAGCGGATCGGCCCATTTGTGAAGATCGGCGGCTCGGGCGCGATATTCTCCAGCGAATCCGGCGGAAATAGTCTGCGTTAGTTGACTCATCGATGTGCCCCCATCAAATCAGTGCGAAGCTACGGTCGAGGCGTTTTTGTAGATTACGCCCTCTTTCATCACAAAGAAGACGTGTTCCGTCAGGCGAATGTTCTCGAGCGGATTACCGGGAACCGCGACGATATCGGCAAATTTATTCGCTTCCAGCGTGCCGACTTTGTCCGCCAGGCCGAGCAAATCGGCATCGGCTGACGTTCCGGCCTTCAGCGCGGCGGCAGGTTTCATGCCGAGGTCGACCATCTGGTGAAACTCTTCCGCGTTGCGACCGTGAGGATAGACGGCGGCGTCCGTGCCCAGCCCGATCTTTACGCCTTTGGCCAGCGCGCGCTGAAATGTGGAATGCATGGAGTTAATCGCCAGGTGTGCCTTGGCGGCAATCGCAGGCGGCATATAAATGTTGCGATCAAATTTTTCCTGAAGGCCCTGCGCGGCCATCAGAGTGGGGACAAGGTAGGTGCCGCGCTGCTTCATCATGTCCAGATCCTCGTCGTCGAGGAAGCTGCCATGCTCGATGGAATCAATGCCGGCGCGGATGGCGCGTTTGGCGGCTTCCGCTCCGTGGGCGTGCGCGGCGGTCTTGCGGTGAAGCGCGTGAGCTTCGTCGACCAGCGCGTTTAGTTCCTCCTGCGTGAGTTGCGGTGTGTCAACATCGTCGGTGAGAGAGAGGACGCCGCCAGAAGCGCAGACCTTGATCACGTCCGCGCCATACTTGTGATTGAGGCGCACCGCATAGCGAGCCTGATCCGGGCCGTTGATCACGCCGTCGAGAGGCCCGGACTCATGCCCGAAGATTCCTTCGCGAAAACCGTCCTGATCATCGCAGTGGCCGCCGGTGGCACCGAGCGCGCGGACACTGACGAGCATGCGAGGGCCGGGAACATCGCCGTGCGCGATAGCATTGCGAAGGCCGACGTCGATGTAATCCGCGGAGCCGACGTCGCGAACAGTGGTGAAACCGGCCATGAGCGTGACACGAGCGTTGACGCTCGCGTCCAAGGTGCGCTCGGCGACAGTCTTTTCCAAGCTCTCGAGTTCGGTGCGGTCGTAATTGTCCGAAAAGGGAAAGCTGAGATGCGTGTGGGCGTCGATGAATCCAGGAAGGAGCGTGGCATCGCCCAAGTCGATAATTTCCGCGCCCGCGGGGACAGTTGCGCCAGTGCCGACGCCAACGATGCGTCCGCCGGACACAACCACGAGTCCGGGAGTGATCAGCGTGTCGCTCTTGCCGTCGAACATGGCGGCGGCCTTCAGAACATAAGTTTTGGTGGCGGGCTTTTGTTCTTGCGCGTAAACCTGCGCGCCGAAAATTATACTGACGAGAAATGCCATCAGGATTCGTGTCCGCATGAAGCCCTTTCCCTTTAGGTGGTTGTGTCGGCCGATGGCAGACTGTATCCCGACTGGAAAAAAGTCAAGCTGTGGCAGGCTGCATGACGGAGCAAATCTAGCGTGAAATCGGTTCCCACGATTCGGATTCGCAAATGCAATGACGCGCCGCTGCGGCCGGGCGCGAATTATGTTTTGTACTGGATGATCGCTAGCCGGCGTTTGCGGTACAACTTTGCGCTGGACCGCGCGCTGGACCATTGCCGCGCGCTTCGTAAGCCATTGGTGATTTTCGAAGCGTTGCGTGTAGGCTATCCGTGGGCCAGCGACCGGTTGCACCGATTCGTCTTGGACGGCATGGCGGCGAATGCGTGTTATTGCGAATCGCGCGGGATTCGCTATTTGGCTTACGTTGAACCGGCGGAAGGCGCTGGCAAAGGACTGCTTCGCGGGTTGGCGGAAGATGCTTGCATGGTGGTCACGGATGAATTCCCGTGTTTCTTTTTGCCAAGGATGGTGGCGAGCGCCACGAAACAGCTAAAGATTTTGCTCGAGGGGGTCGATTCTAACGGGCTGTTGCCGCTGCGAGCGACGGACCAAGTGGCGCATCGAGCTTTCGACTTTCGGCGATATCTCCAAAAGGAATTGCCAAAGCATCTGGGGCATTTTCCGTACGCCGAACCGCTGGCTGCAGTCAAATTGCCAAAAACGCCGGAACTTTGCGGAAAAATGCTGACGAAATGGCCGATGGCTTCAGACGCGCTGCTTACCGGGCAGCCAGAAGCTTTGGCGCGATTGCCGATCGATCATTCGGTCGCCCCGTCGGAAATGCGTGGAGGGCAAGAAGCGGCGCGCAAACAGATGCAACAATTCTTCTCGAGGAAATTCGCATTATATGCCGAGCATAGAAATGAACCGGAAATGGATGTAGCCAGCGGATTTTCGCCATACCTGCACTTTGGGCACTTGTCCGTCCACGAAGTTTTCACGGAATTGGCGAAACGCGAAAAATGGAAACCGGACAAGCTGGCAGTGCGCGCGAACGGCAGCCGGGAGGGCTGGTGGAACATGAGCCCTGCCGCAGAAGGCTTTCTGGACGAGCTCATTACGTGGCGCGAGGTAGGCTACAACTCCGCGTCGCACCGGAAGGATTACGATCAATACGAATCTCTGCCGGAGTGGGCGCGACGAACGCTGAAGGAGCACACGAAAGACGAGCGCGAATGGGTTTACAGGCTGGAAGAGTTTGAAGCGGCCAAGACGCACGATTCGCTGTGG
Organism: Candidatus Acidiferrales bacterium; assembly: GCA_963709705.1. Classification (GTDB taxonomy): domain Bacteria; phylum Acidobacteriota; class Terriglobia; order Acidiferrales; family UBA7541; genus Acidiferrum. The sequence continues at coordinate 251,996 of CAVPXU010000003.1, read as the reverse complement.
AACGCCGCCCAGACGCAATTGGTACGCGAAGGAAGAATGCACAATTACTTAAGGATGCTGTGGGGAAAGAAAATTCTGGAATGGTCGCGGACGCCGCAGGAAGCAGCAAAGATCATGATTCAGTTGAACAACAAGTACGCGGTGGACGGAAGAAATCCCAATTCGTACAGCGGAATTTTCTGGGTGTTGGGAAGGTACGACCGGCCGTGGGGCCCGGAGCGGCCGATTTTTGGAAAGATCCGGTACATGAGTTCGCAGAATACGACGCGGAAGGTCTCGGTGAAGGAATACATACGCAAGTATAGTGGGGCAGATTCGAAATAGGAACGGTTCGGTTTTTCATGGCAGTGCAACGCGATTACTTATGAGTGAGAAGTTTCAATTTCGCAGCAAGATGCCGGCTTCGGCCGAGGCGGTTTACCGTTTTCACGCCGAACCGAATGTTCTGGAGCGCTTGAGGCCGCCGTGGGAGAAGGTCCAGGTGATTGCGCGGACGGGCAGCATCGAACAAAGAGGCTCGCGGACCACTCTGCGCGTTTCGGTCGGCGCGTTTTCCCAGGACTGGGTTTCCGAACATACGGTATGCGAGCCGGGAAAAATGTTTCGCGATGTAATGGTCTCCGGGCCGTTTCGCCGGTGGGAACATACTCACGAATTCCAGCCCGAAAGTGCGGAAACCAGCTGGCTGGAAGATCGCGTGGAATATGAATTTCCATTGGGCTGGCTGGGAAAGTTGTTCGGCGGTTGGTACACACGGCGGCGGCTGCAACGAATGTTCGAGTGGCGGCACAGAACCACTGCAGAAATCCTGTCCGCAGGAAAACAACAAGGGAAACCCTAACTTCGGCACGCCTCCAGACTTGCGCAAAATTGCCCAAGTACCGCAGGATATGTGTTGAACCACAAAGCTTAAACGTTCACGAACGGCTGTCCGGGGAATCTGTCGCATGCCGACTCAACCAGATATTCTGATTGTCGGAGGAGGCCTTGCAGGCCTCTGCTGCGCGCGCGCATTGCAGGAAAAAGGGATCAGCTTTCAGATACTCGAAGCTTCCGACGGCATAGGCGGCCGTGTGCGCACCGATGAAGCCGACGGATATTTGCTCGATCGTGGATTCCAGGTGCTGCTTACGGCGTATCCGGAAGCGAAACGCGCGCTGGATTACGCGCGGTTGGAATTGAAGAGCTTCGCGCCGGGAGCGATTTCCTGGTACGCCGGGAAAATGAACAAACTCATCGACCCATGGCGCACGCACGGGGCATGGAAAGAGGCCCTGCAGTCGGACTTTGGCACTCTCGGAGATAAGCTGCGAATCGCGCGTTTGCGAAGCAGGCTGCGCAATTCTTCCATCGAAGAGATTTTTTCCAGGCCGGACCGCTCCACGAAAGAAGCTTTGGAGTCCGCCCATTTTTCGCAGCCGATGATTCACCGCTTTTTCCGGCCATTCCTCGGAGGAATTCTTCTGGACGGCGCGCTCAAATCCTCCAGCCGCATGTGCGAATTCGTGTTCAAGATGATGTCAGAGGGAGACGCGGCGGTGCCTTCGCGCGGCATGGGCGCGATTCCCGCGCAACTTGCGGAGAATTTTCCCGCGGATGCCGTGCAACTGAACACGCGCGTGGAAGAACTGCACGAAAACGAATTGAAATTGGCCGGCGGCGAAGTCATGCGGGCGCGTGCGATCGTGGTTGCCGCCGATGGACCGTCCGCGGCGCGGCTGATCGGGGAAGTGGAGCCGGCATCGCGAAGCGTGACGTGCTTTTACTATGCGGCGGACGAACCGCCGGTGGCGGAACCGTTGCTATTCTTGAATGGCGATGGGGCCGGGCCGGTGAATAATTTCGTGGTGATTTCGAATGTGGCGCCAAGCTACGCACCGAAGGGCAAGCATCTGGTGTCGACGACGGTGCTGGGCACGCACAAGCTGACGGACGTGCAGTTGAGCGGCTTCATCATCGCTCAGATGAAAAACTGGTTCGGGAAAGTGGCCAGCACGTGGCAGTTCCTGCGCGGCTATTATTTGACGCACGCGCAGCCTCAGCAATTTCCTGGCGCGCTGGAGCCGCCGCTGCGTCCCGTGCGCGTTCGCCCGGGCGTATATGTTTGCGGCGACCATCGCGATAATGCGTCGATCCAGGGCGCCATGGCCAGCGGACGCCGGGCGGGGGAAGCGGTGCTGGCGGATTTGGCGCGGTAGGAGTAGCGTCAGGGGCACGGAACAAGGAAGGACCAGCCATGTGGAATCGCGCATGCCCGCTTTGTTTTACAAAAGTGCCGCGCAGCCTGGTACTGACGCGCGGGGATGAACTCACTTGCCCGTCGTGCGGTACGCCGCTGGAGTTGTCGCGGTCGAGCAGGGTATTGGGTGCGGCCTGCGGATTAGCTGTCGCGTTCGTGGCGGCGCACGCGGTATGGGACCTAAGTCTAAAGGGCAGATGGGCTTTGCCCGTGGTGTCTGCGATCGTCGGATACGGAATCGCGTCGGCGCTGATGCTGTATTTCCTCGCGGATCTGGTGGTGCAGCCGAGGCCGCCGCACACGGAAGCGCACTAGGGTTGCGGCAGCGCGGTTGTCAAAATTAACAGTAACAGCCCGTCGGTACTATTGACCGGTTAGTGACCCGCTCGGAAACTCGATGCAGTGGCAGAGTACTCGCAATTTCTGGGCTGCAAGGTAACGGTTCGATATCGTGTCGGGGAAATGCTGCTCTCCGCCTCTGGAACATTTTCGGCGGATTCCGGACGGTCCATCTTCCTGGAACAGCATCTGGACCAGCGCGGCACGCGGAAATATTTTCGTTGGGAAATTCCTTACCCCTACATCTACAGGATTGCAGCCGAGACGCCTGCCGAGGATGCAGAGAGATTCGCGATGCGCGGCGACGATGAAGAAGAAAGTTACGGCGAGTCATTGAGTAAATCCGCAGCGGCTGGAGCCGGCGATGCTTCCAGTGGCGGATCATCGGTCATCCCTTTTCCACAACGTCCGAAGACCGCTTGATTGAGCTCTCTAAAACCACTCCAGCGTAAAGAATCAGCTACAATTATTCCGCGTTAAGCATCCAATGGACAGAAATTCCGTGCGTGGGAGGGGTCTGTGAGCACTGCCGGTGTACCGCGGAAGATTGGATTTATCGGACTGGGGCTGATGGGCCGGCCGATGGCAATGAACCTGTTGAAGGCGGGCCATTCGCTGACCATTTGGAATCGCACGGCGTCGCGCGCGGAAGAGCTGGTGGCGGCGGGCGCATTGTTAGCCAAAACACCACGAGAAGTGGCGGAAAAAAGCGATGCGCTGATCAGCATCGTCAGCGACCCGCCAGCGCTGGAATCCGTGTTGTGGGGACAGGAAGGAAAGCAGGATGGAGCGCTGGGCGGATTGAAAAAGGGCAGCGTTTATATTGACTCCAGCACCGTGTCGCCCACGCTGGTGAAGAAGATTTCCGCGGCTTGCCAGGAGCGCGGCGTTCGCTTTCTGGATGCTCCCGTGACCGGAGGGGATTGGGGAGCGCGCGAAGGAAATCTTGTCTTCATGATCGGCGGAGAAGCGGAGACGTTAAAAGAAGTGGAGCCAATCCTGGGAGTGATGGGGAAGAAATGGTTTCATTTGGGGCCGAACGGAGCCGGGCAAACCATCAAGCTGGCGATGAACGCGATTTTGGCGCTAGAAGTGGGCGCAGTCGCGGAGGCCATCGGTTTGGTGACGAGGGCTGGATTGGCAGGCGAACAACTGCTGGAAGTGTTGCAAGCGAGTATGGGGAGGTCCGGGTTATTGGATTTGAAGACGCCGCTGATGCTGAAAGGCGACTTCAAGCCGAGCTTTCCGTTGCGGCTGATGCACAAGGATCTTGGATTGGCGCTGGACCTTGCGAACCAGCTGGGTGTGGCGCTGCCGACGACGGCGGCGGTGCGGGAAGTGTATAACTTCGTGAAGGGCGAAGCGAAAGAGGACGTGGATTATTCCGCGGTCATGCGGTTTTATAAGAAGTAGGCTTGCGGGCTTGAACACCTAATGTTGGTTTCGGCTGCAACGCTTTAACCGTAAAAGCGGCGGCTGGGCCGCCGCACTCCAGATTACTTCAGGGGCTTGGCCGGGAAAAAGCCGATCGCCAGATCGCGCGAAGTGCGAAGACCGGATTGCGCTTCCAGAATCGCCGGAATGGAATTTACAGCCACGGACGCCGTGGCGATATCGCCATGCGATCCGCCGGGAATCACCAGGCTGATGTTTGGGTGGCCCGCAAGTTCGATCGTGTCCGCGGGATCTTTCGCGCCCACGTACATCTGAAGTTCCATGTAAATCAACTCTTTGCCCTCGGAAAGTCCACGAGCGATCTGGTGAACTCCTGCCGCCTGACCGGCCTCCACGGTGATAAATTCCGTTTGGACGCGGTCGGTGGCCACTTTGGGCTCGATAGTCTCCGTAATTTCATCGACGCGCAGGCCCAGACTGTCCGCAACCATGGCCACCGATTCGGGTAAGCCAACGTGCTTGATAATTCCTTCTTTCACTCTGGCGCGAAATTCTTCGACGGTCATGCCCGCGCCAATCTTTTTCTGCAGCGGTAGCCGGCGCTTTGAAGCGTCAACGATGCGCAGCACTTTCACGTGGTCGACGCGCTGAGAAACGGCCGACAGCGTAATCGCCAGCTTGTCCATCACAAATCCCGGATTCACGCCCGTTCCCACCAGCGCCACGCCCGATTCCTTCGCCGCTTTATCCAGCTTCGCGGCCAATTCCGGGTGCGTGCGATAGGGATAGGAAAGTTCCTCGCAGGTGGAAACCACGCAGGAACCAACATCCAGGCAGGCCAGCAACTGGTCCATCACCTTAGGCAGCGAAGACGAAGTCGTGTGCATCACCACGTCGGCCGATTGATCCAGCACTCCCTTGGAATCGCCGGAAACTTTCACTCCCCATGGCCCGTCGGACGCGCCGACGACCTCAGCCAGATCCTTTCCGATCTTCGCGGGATCGGAATCGATGGCGCCGACGATGTCCACGGATTCCTTTTCCCTTAGTAGTTTGACGATCGAGGCGCCAATGGGCCCGATTCCATATTGAATGGCACGTATTTTCTTTTTCACGGCTGTCTCCGATCCATCTCGCGCAGAGAGCGCACAGCGCGGAATTTCGCTGGGAGCGAACTATCAAGCGTACTGGAATTCGGAAACGCAGGCAATCGTTGGCGTACGCTTTTCTTGCCGCATTTGGGCGTGCAACGCATAATGGGTGCTCCAGCCGAAGCGGGGGGAGGAACTTCATGCGCGCGGAAAAACTCAGCGATGCGGACATACAGAAGAACCTGCAAACGGTAAAGGGATGGACACTTGTCCAAGGGAAACTGCACAAAGAATTCGAGTGCAAGGATTTTGTCACCGCGTTTGGAAGAATGACGCAAGTGGCCTTGGTGGCGGAGTGGATGAATCATCACCCGGAATGGTTTAACGTGTGGAATAAAGTGGTAATCGACTTGAACACGCACAGCGTCCAGGGCATCAGCAATCTGGATTTTCAGCTGGCGGAAAAAATTAACGAGATTTTTGGTAGTTGAGCCGCGGCGCCCAGCGTAAGCGGCGACGGGATTACTGTTCTGGCTTGGAGCAGTGATGATTCTTCTGTGCCCTCTGTTTCTCTGGAGGTTTGTGAAGTTCGATGATTGTTCATTGCGGGTCGATGCGCTGTGAGTTTGCGCCGAAATGAAACGTCTGTGCAAATCTCGTAATGTTGCCCGATTTGTTCGAAAGGCTCTTGACAGCCCTCATTCCTCGGCCCACACTAACCTCCCCTTCGTCCTCTGATTACTGATTCAGAAGCTTAGCCCATTAATAGTCGATCATTTCCTTGGGGATTTTGCGGATTCCGTCGCTCAAGAAAGGCCGGGCCATGACGGGACTTCATAGAGCGCTTCCCACAGAGAAACAGTTCAACGCGATAAAATTTGTGCACCGATTGACTTGTTCCCGATCCGTGCGGTCATGGGAACACGTCGATGTGGATGCGAAGCAAGAAGTGTGGCGTGCGCCGCAGGATTCCAATGCGGGCCAGTCTAATCCTTCGCTGCCCCAATCTGATCGTTCCTTCGCTTCGGGCGTTCTCCGTCTGAAATATCGTATCCCCAGCGGCTTTTGGAGGGTGAGGCAATGAAAGCGATCAGCCTCTCAATAGCGAAAGAATTCGCTACGGACAGCGCGCCAATGCCAATAAGGATTTTACTGCTGGAGGAATCGCCGGCCGACTCACAGCACATTCTGGAGGAACTGCATGCTACCGGAATGACCATTGAGCCGACGATAGCGCGAAGCTGCCGGGAATTTCTGGACACGATTGCGATCCAGAACTTCTCCCTGATTGTATCGGCGTACCGGCTGCGGGATTGGAGCGCGCTGGAAGCGTTGCAGGCATTGCAGGAAGCGGGGAAGCAGGCTCCCTTCATCGTTATCGGCGATGAAATTAATGAAGCCGAGATGGAAGAATGCCTAAGGCACGGCGTAAGTGATTGCGTGCTCAAAAGCCAGTTGGCTCGCTTGCCCGCGACAGTAAGACGCGTGCTGGAAGAAGCGCGGTTGCACAAAGCGAACCGCGAGACGCGCCGTGCGCTGGCAGAAAGCGAAAGCCGGAACCAAGAGCTAACCGAAAATTCGGTTTACGGGATTTGCCGTGTAGGGCTGGACGGCGCTTTTATTTCTGGAAACCGGTCGCTGCTGCAAATGCTGGCCTGTCCCTCGTTGGAAGCTCTACAGGCGATGAATCTTTTTAAGGAAGTTTTTCGCTTCCCGGAGCACTGTTCCAGGGCAGTCGCTTCGTGTCGTAAGGATGGCCTGGTTCACAGCGCGGACACCGAATGGCGGCGCAAAGATGGCGGCCTGCTTGCCATCAAACTGCACCTGCGATACCTGACGGTCCCGGGAGGCGCTGACCAGATGGAGGCTATCGTCGAAGACGTGACCGAGTTGCGGTCCATGCAGCACCAACTGCTGCAAGCCCAGAAGTTTGAGAGCATCGGGCAACTTGCGGGAGGCGTGGCTCACGATTTCAATAACGTGGTCGGTGCAATTCTGGGCTGGGCCGAGCTGGGTTACGAAGAAGGCCGGGCGTTTCCGCGGATCGCCGAGCGCTTCGCGCGAATTCGAGAGCAAGCCGATCGCGCGGCCAGCCTCACACGAGAGCTGCTTGCGTTCGCCCGCTGCCAGGAACTGCAGCCGCGTCCTGTGGACCTGAACACCATAGTGCGAAGCCTTGCCACGTTTCTCGATAAAGTGATCGGGAGAGACATCGAGATGAAAGTGATCCCGGGAATCCTGCAACCGATCCAAGCCGATCCCGTGCAGATCGAACAAGTGCTGATGAATCTTTGCCTGAATGCCAGAGACGCCATGCCGGAGGGCGGCCGACTGGCGATCGAAACACAAATGGAGCAAATCGACGACGCGTTCTGCCGCTTTTATCCGTATGCGACTCCCGGGTGGTACGCGGTGCTCGCCGTCTCTGATACCGGAATCGGCATGACGCCGGAAATACGCGAGCGCATCTTCGAGCCGTTTTTCACCACGAAGGAACGAGGTACCGGAAGCGGCATGGGTCTGGCGACAGCGTACGGAATCGCGAAGCAACACGGCGGATTCATTCACGTGTACAGCGAGCCGTGGCAGGGCACCCTGTTCCGGGTTTATTTGCCGGCGCTCGACGGTGGCGGTTCCGTCTCCCCGCCGAATACCAGCAGTACGGAATTCTCGATTCCAGGTAGCCTGGACGGCTCGGAAACCATTCTGCTCGCGGAGGATTATGACTCCGTGAGAGAAATGGTCCGGCAATGGCTCGTGAATCTTGGGTACAAGGTGCTTGCCGCCTCGAATGGAGAAGAGGCCACGCGGATGTGTCCCGATGAAACTCCTGCCTTGGCGATACTCGACGTGGTGATGCCGCGACTGGGAGGAACCGCCACGGCGACGAAGTTGCGCAGTCGCTTTCCGGGGTTGCCGGTGTTGTTCACGAGCGGTTACTCGGAGACAACGGGCGTGGCCGCCTCCCAACTGGAGAACTCCTATTACATTCAGAAGCCGTATAGCCCTACATCGCTAGGGCGCGCGGTTCGGAAGATTCTCGATCCTCCCATCCCCAAAGTGGGGCCGCAAACGCCGCCGCAAGCGCCGGATTGACAAGGATTTCAATTGACAGCGCCATAGCAGGGTGTTAGAAAACGGGAAACGCAAGTCCCCACGGTGCGTCTCTGAAAACGGCAGCGCAATGCAACCGGCAACGGAGACTGCAGGTCCGCCCTTAAAGCACCTGACACCGCTGGATACTTGTAAGCAACACCCTACCCCACCCCGGGAGGCGGAAACCTTGTGTTTTCGCCTCCTTTTTTATTCCCCGGGAATTTGGCGACTCCCGCAGCGCACGATAAGCTCTAAAAGATGAACAGCACTCCCTTGTTGGAAATGAAAAATGTTTCCGTGGTTCGCGGAGAAAACCTGGCGCTTGACGCCGTCTCTTTGCGGATCAACGTGGGCGAACACGTGTGCATCCTGGGTCCGAACGGGTGCGGTAAGTCCACGCTGATCCGCACGATCACCCGGGAAAATTATCCGCTGGCTCGCGAAGACGTCTGGATGACGATCCTGGGGCAAAGCCTGTGGAACGTATCGGAACTGCGAAACTTGCTCGGAATCGTGTCGCCGGACTTGCTGGCCGCGTGTACCAGCGACGCCACCGGGCTGGATGTGGTCTTGTCCGGATTTTTCAGCAGCACGCGGATTTTTCCGCATCACGCGCCGCAACCGGAGCATTGTGCGCGCGCGGAGGCCGCTTTGCAGCGCCTGGGAATCATGCACCTGGCGAAGAGAGCGGTGGCGGAAATGTCTTCCGGTGAGGCGAAACGCACATTGATTGCGCGGGCCCTGGTGCACAAGCCGCAAACACTGTTGTTCGACGAGCCGGGAAACGCCCTGGATATCGCCGGGCAAGTGGGCTTGCGAGACACTATGAGGGAACTTGCGCAAAGCGGGCTAGGGATATTGTTGGTGACGCACCATGTTTCCGAGATCATCCCTGAGATCGAGCGCGTGGTGCTGCTGCGCAAAGGCAGGGTGCTCGCGGACGGGCCGAAAGAAAAAGTGCTAACCAGCGAAAATCTCAGCGAACTGTTTACCGTCCCGGTGAAGCTGTTCCAGGAAGGCGGCTATTTTCATTTGCACGCCTGAAGCGCGCGTGGGGTTTACTTCACCAAGCTGTCCGCAATATCCGCGGCGATGGGGAGGCGGAACATTTGATGCTGATACGCCTTGATCATCAGCAGGACCCACAAAACGAAGCCCAGAATCCCTATTAATCCAAACAAGCCAAAACCAATAATGCCTCCCAAAATACCATGCATGAAGATCAACGCAATCCGGATGATGGTAAGACCACCGAAGACCACAATGGATTGGGCAGCATGAAATCTCACGAACGGCCGCTTATCGATTAGTAGAAAAATGATGCCGGTAACCCAACCGAGAACGTAGCAAAGCAGGCCGGCGACATTTTCCTGCAGTCCTTCGGTTGGAGAAGCCACGGGAGCCGCAACGGGAACCGCGGCCGCCGATTGATTGGCGCCGCACTTGGGACAGAAAGTTGCCGTACCAATTTCTTGACCACACGCTTTACAAAATGCCATGAAGGTTTCCTCCGAGGAGCACGATGCGAGGGAGGTTAGCAGAGGTGCCACGGAGGCGCAATGAGATTTGAGTGTGACGGCCTGGAGGACTTTCCGGTAGAGCACTCCAGTTGTAGCTCATGTGTAGTAGAGAATGAAGCAACAAGATCACCTAGCCAGCTGGCAGATGATTTTCAAAACCAGCTGAATAGCGACCAACAAACTGACGTTGGTCCTAATGCGCGTGACCTAGGGCAAAACGGCTATGGTAAATTGCAGACTGACCCGGGAACGGGCACTTTTTCCGGCACATGAAGGAAATGAGGCGGACTTTGAGACAGACACGGAAACCAAAGCGCCAGATCAGCGCAACTGAGACGAACGAAAGCTTCTTTCAGGTACAACTGAAGGGAGAAAAACCTCTGTCGCGGCGGACTGCGGAGAAACTTTACGATGAAGCTGCGGCTTTTGTGTCGGAGAGGCCCTGGGAATATTTGGCGGATTCGGAATTGATCCTGGTGGATGATCCGGAAAGAGGAGAACGTTGTTACTGCTGCGTGATGGGAGCCGCGGGAGACTGGTGTGGGGTGTACGTCTATCGAGGAGAAGAAAGCTACCGATTGTATCGAAAGGTGGCCACCGGCGATCAGATGGACCCCTTTGCATTTTATGAGCAGCAGACGGGCGTAAGTGTGGAAATCGTGAAGCAGGGAGATTTGGGTGCTGCCGACCGGGAGCTGCTAAAAGCCTTGGGGCGTCCTTTGAGCAAGGGACTCTTGGCACCGCAATTCCGGGCTGCGCGGCCTGGCTATCTGCCGTGGTACGTAACGGAGGAGGAGGGGAAATTGCTGGGACACTGTCTGGGCGCCGTGAATGCTCTATGCGCCCAGACCAGCGACGAAGATCTCGACAAGTTCTGGCGGGCGCAGGACGTCTATCCGCTGATGACAACCGAAGACAAAGGCGAATACAAACTGCGCCTGGTGACCGCGCCCGTCCCAAAGGTTGAGCCAATCGAGATACATGAGCTTGATGAAGTCAGGGTTCGACGGGTGGCAAGCGAGTGCAAGAAATCGGGAGCGATTCTGGAAGCGGAGCATTTCTTCGCTCCAGGAATCATCGGTGAGGCGAACGAGCGCAAGGCCTGCATGCAACTCAGCATTGTCACCGACGCGAACACGGGTTTTCTGTATCACAGTGAATTCGGATCGCCGGGGGAATCGCGCGCGCTGGTGATAAGTCGCGCATTATTGGCCAGCATGGAGTCATCGCGTTTCGTTCCAGCAGAAGTCCGTGTAAAGGAAACCAGATTGGGGACTAGCCTGGCAGGTTTGGGAGTTGCGCTGGGGTTCGAAGTCAGAGCGGTAAAGGATCTGCCTGCGGCGCGAGAAGCCAAAAACTTTCTACTCGATATGATCGAGAAACAGCGAAGGGTTTAAACGCCTGCGCCTTCCCGGAGTTCTAGCGTCGCTCACGAGTTGGGAGTTGTGGCGAAGGCCAGCGTTAGGAGCGTTTTTTGCTCCAGTTCGTGCGCCTTGGCGGAGCCGGTGGCGGGGCTGGCGCTGGCGGAGCGCTTCACGGAGCGTACTCGCAGATTGGCCGCCTGGGCGATGCGCTCGAGGCGCGGAAGCACGTAGAAGAGAGCACCCATGTTGGCCGGTTCTTCCTGAACCCACACAATTTCGCGGGCATTGGGATGCGCGGCGACGGCCGCGGCGATTTCGTCCTTCGGCAGCGGATAAAGCTGGTCGAGGAAAAAGATTGCGGTGGTGGTGTCTTTGCGGCGGCGGCGTTCGGCGCGAAGTTCATGGCCCACTTTTCCGCTTGCGATCAAGATGCTTTGCGCGTCGGTAACTTCATTGTCCGGCACAAGCGTCAGGAAGCGCGGCCGCTCGAACTCTTCAATTGAAGACGACGCGTCCGGGTGGCGCAGCATGCTCTTGGGAGTGAAAACGATCAACGGCTTGCGCCACAAACGGCGAGCCTGGCGCCGCAGCAAATGGAAGTACTGCGCGGCCGTCGAAGGCTGGCAGATGTTCATGTTGCCTTCGGCGGCAAGCTGCATGAATCGTTCGATGCGCGCGCTGGAATGTTCGGGTCCCTGGCCCTCGTAGCCGTGCGGGAGCAGCAGCACCATGCCGGTGGGCAAGCCCCACTTGTCTTCGCTGGCGCTGATGAATTGATCGAGGATGACCTGCGCGCCATTCACGAAGTCGCCGAATTGCGCCTCCCAGAGGACAAGGCCTTCGGGATAATCGCGGGAAAATCCGTATTCAAATCCGACACAGGCCGCTTCCGAAAGCGAAGAATTATAAATTTCGCAAAAAGCCTGGTCGGGAGAAAGATGCGCGAGGGGTAGATATTCCTCTTCTGTTTTGTTGTCGACCAGCACTGCGTGGCGCTGGTTGAACGTGCCGCGCTGGGTGTCCTGGCCGGTGAGGCGCACAGGATTGCCCTGAAGCACGAGCGAGCCATACGCAAGAAGCTCGGCGAAACCGTAATCGAAGGGACGCTTGCCCTGGCCCATTTCCGCGCGCTGGTCCAGCAATTTCACAATTTTGGGATGAACGTTGAAGCCCGGTGGAGTGCGCACCAATCCCGCCGTGATTTCGGCAATTTTTTCCCGCGTTAGCCCGGTGTCGACTTCGAACGCTGGATTGTATTTCCCGTAATTGTAGGGCGCCCAGTAATCCGGCAATTTGCGGAGACGAGGACTTTTCGTGAGCTTGGCAGCTTTGCGCTGCGCTTCCTCGTATTCCTTTTTGACGGCTTCCGCTATGGGCGCGGCGTCGATTCCGGTGTGCTCCGCATAAATCTTCCAGAGCTGCGCATGATTCTTGATGCGCTCGTACAGGCGCGGCTGCGTGATGGTGGGATCGTCCACTTCGCTGTGGCCATGCCTGCGATAGCCGATCAGGTCCACAACTACGTCGGAACCAAACTTGGCGCGATATTCCGCAGCCAGACGGCCCACGCGGACCACGGCATCCGGATCTTCCGCGTTGACGTGGAAAATAGGCACGCTTTGGCGGCGCGCGATGCTCGAAGCGAAATAAGAAGAGTGTTCCTGCACCGGACGCGTGGTGAACCCGATCAGGTTGTTGACGACCACGTGGATCGAACCGCCGACGGTGTATGCGGCAAGGTCGGCAAGGTTCAGCGTTTCCGCCCAGATGCCCTGGCCGGCAAAGGCCGCATCGCCGTGCATCACAATGCCCCAAACTTTGTTCAAAATTTCCGGAGAGCGATCGATATTCGCACCGTGAACGCCGTGGCGCGTTTGCTTGGCGCGCGTGCGTCCCATGGCCACAGGGTCGACGGCTTCCAGGTGACTCGGATTCGACACGAGGTGAACGTTGATCTTCTGGCCCGATTCGGTGGTGTACACGCCGGTTGCACCAACGTGATATTTCACGTCGCCCGCGCCAAGCACGCTGCGGGGATCGACGTCTTCGAAGCCGGCAACTACTTCATGCACGGGTTTGCAGGCAACGTGCGCCATCACGTTCAGGCGGCCGCGGTGGCTCATGGCCAGCACGGAATCGACGGCGCCTAAATCTCCAGCTGTATTCAACATGGAATCGAGCAGGGGAATGAGCGCGGTGTTGCCTTCCAGAGAGAAGCGCTTACTGCCCAGGTAACGGCTCTGCAAAATTTGCTCGAAAAGGTCGGCGCGGACCAGGCGTTCCAAGACCTTTTGCTGGTCTACCTTGGATTCCGGGCCTTCCATGCGCTCGGCGATCCAATTGCGTCGTTCGAGTTCGGGAATATGCAGGAATTCCACGCCAATCGTGCCGCAGTAGTAGCGGCGTGCCTCCTCGGCATATTCTCCGGAGAGGCCTTCGAGGTCGGGCACTTTGACCGGGGTGAAGAAGCCGAGGGGGTCCAGCGTGGCTTCATAGAAGCCCCAGCGGCGGAAAAGATAAAAGATGCGTTCGCGTTCGGCTTGCCCGGCGCCATTGCGCGCGGGAGGCTTCTTCGCGTTTTTGACAGTTTTTTCGGGAGCGAACGTTACATGGTTAGCCATAGGTCGTATCTACAGACCTACTATTTTGCCACAAATGGAAGCTGGACGCCGGGAGCGGCTCCCTGGAGTAATGGCGTTGCTTCCAGAAAGTAAGCGCCGGGGCAGCCGGGTTATTTGGCTGGAGTTGGCAACGATTGCAGCCGCTCTTTGTTGATTTTAAGGACCACGCCCGCGTTGCGGTCGGCGAGTTCGCTGACTTTGTATTCCGACGAGGTGCCCAGAACCTGGGCGACTTCCGAAGGAGTGAGTTTGTAATCGGTGGTCAGCAGTTCCGCCATGTTAGATGTGGCTTCGCGCAGGGCATCCTCCAAGGAACCGCCCAGTCCCATAGCCATGATGTGCGTGGGCGATTCCACCCGGATGCCAGGGATGCGCTTACCGGAAATCACGTCGACGGTAAAGGTTACGTCCATGGAGGTCTCGAGCGCGTTGCCGTTCAACTCGCCGTCACCCTGCACCGCGTGTCCATCGCCGACGTAAAGAAGCGCGCCGGGAACGCTGACGGGAAGATAGACTGTGGCGCCTTCGACGATTTCGTTGAAGTCCATGTTGCCGCCCCAATTGCCGGAGTCTCCGGTCGGCGGAGGCGCGTGGGTCAACCCGGGCGCGACGGCGATGCAGCCCATCATTGGTTTCAGCGGAATGGAATAGTGCGTCAGGTGCTCGGCAGGCTTTTCCGGAGTTGCCAGGCCGTGTTCCGTGTCCAGATGCCAGCGGATGGTCTTGCCGCCGTCCTTCATCTTGACGGCGAGATCGCTGTCGACGGCTCGGCTGACGATGAAGTCGTCGCTCATCGCCCAGTCGCGATTCAGGCGCAAACGCACCAGATGAACGACCAGAGTGTCTCCCGGCTGGGCAGATTCAATGTAGAAAGGGCCGGTTTCGGGGTTGCCGCCCATCACACGTGGGACCCCTCTTTCGTCATTACCGCCCGCATCCACGGTGGTGGTGTGAATGGTGTCGCCGGGATTGACGGTGAGGACAGGCTTGTTGGTGGGAGAAAACTCGCGATAGAAAACGGTGGGAATAAATTCGTGCGTTTGAGGCGCGCCGGCGGGGTGCCTTCCGGCAAGCTTTGCGGTGAAGGGCGTATTCATGGGGTGAGTGGGATTGGAGCCATCAATGTAAATGATGGTGCCGGACATGGTGTCACCTTGCACCGTGGCCGTGCCTTCCTCGGAGCCCCCCTGATCGTCTTTAGCGAGGAAATGGACGGAGTTGCCGGTGACCGTGCCTTCGAGCTTGTCGCCGTCAAGATTCCCGATGAGCTTGTTGCCGTCCTGCTTGAACTCCATGGAGAGATTCACGGGACTGCCCAGATATTCAGCAGTTATGATCCAGCGGCCGGAGAGCGGGCCTTCCGCGGCAGGCGCCGGCTTTTGGGCATCCTGCGATTTAGCGCTGCCGGTGAAAAGCATTCCGGCGCAGAGCAGGGCAAACAAAAGGGTGCAGCGCATCAGGGCCTCCTTGGCTCGCTATGGGATGGACGAGAAAAGATACGCACGGTTAGGGAGCTTAGTTCAATGTTGATTTGGCGGGAAGAGCGTGGGTGTTTAGAGCGACTGCACGATGGATTGCAGGCGAGAGGCGATTTCACCTACAGGGGTATCTGACGGGAAGGTGACCGGGGCGCCGAAGTGGACGGTGAGTTCGCCGAGATACGCGAGGCGACGATGCTCGCGCTTCATCTTCCAGAGGCCATCGATGCGTAGGGGAATGATCGGTAGGTTCAAATTTTGCGCCAGCAGTCCAACGCCGGGCTGAAAAGCCACCATGTCAGGACTATCGCGATCGTTGATCACGCCTTCGGGGAAGACGAGTACGCTGTAGCCGCGGTCGGCGGATTCTCCGGCGAAACGAAAACTTTCGCGGAAGCCGGAGAGCTGCGGGAGCGGGAAAACATTGAAGAGAGCGACCAGCAGGAAGTACCCGATCTGCCAGAGCCAGCGCTTCGCGAAAAACCAATCGTCTGGCGGGTGACGAAAGGATCGCAAATTTTCGCCGCCCATGGCGGTGGCCAGGCGATCGCGGAAGCGTGCAGGCAGGGCGTAAAGAATCAGGCCAATGTCTGCACGGCGGGTGGTGTGGTTACAGACGATAAGGGCCGGACCTTTCAGGCTTGCCAGATTTTCGCGTCCAACAACACGCGGATGAGCGAGCAGAAGTGTGGCAGGCCAGCTCAGCGCGTAATACACGAGCATGCGAAACAGACGCACGGGAGCGCGTTGCGCCCAGACCGGATAAACAAAGTCCGTGCGCTGCGCGGAGGGCTGCGAAAGGAGTTGCTGGATTTCGGCGACGGACTTCGCGTTGGCAAACTGCGTTTCATTGAGTTCCACGTTATAGCGATGTTCGAGCGAGGAGAGTAGTTCGATGCGGTCGAGCGAGGAGAGATCTTTGAGGGAAGTTTCTGGTGGTAAGGAGGTTGAAAATGCAAAGGAGGACAGCAGATCCCGCGCTTCACTCGGGATGACATTCTCACTTGCGTTCAGCATGGTTGCGGCACGTGAGGAGATTACGGAAAGGCGCGGCTTGCCGGTGGGAGTGCGCGGGAAATCGGGCTCGGGCCAAAGGAGCCAACGGCGAATGCGCTGGTATTCGGCAAGAGAAGTGTTCGCGGCATCGACTGCGGATTCCGGCTCGCCGTTTTGGCTGGCGGCGTTTTGTAAAAGCAGCACGGCACATGCCTCGGCGTTTCCGCTGATCTGAAGTGGCACCACAACCGCGTCGCGGATCGCCGGCTGTTTGCGCAGGGCCGCTTCCAGGTCTTCGGGATAAACATTCAAACCAGCGGGCGTGACGATGACGTTTTTCTTACGGCCACGAAAACGCAGGTTGCCCTCGGCATCCATCTCGCCCAAATCCCCAGTGTGCAGCCATCCTTCGTTTCCCTGGCCCACCGGACGAAGAGCGCCCTTCTCCCAATAACCCGCGGAAACATTTTCGCCGCGAACCAGGATTTCGCCGTCCGGCCCGATCCGGAATTCGCGCCCGGGAAGAACTTTGCCGACCGATCCTTCTGTTGCGTGAAAGGGATCGTTCAAGCTGATCAGCGAAGCGGTTTCCGTCATGCCGTAACCCTGCACCACGGCGTAGCCGATGCGTTTGAAGAAATCCTCGGTGTCCGAAGAAAGAGAAGCGCCGCCGGAGATGAATGCCCAGAATTTCCATCCGAGGAGCGAATGCAAGCGGCGAAAACGCCAGGGCCGAAACCAAAACCACTCGTCTTTCGCGGCGGCATAAGCGGAGTTGAACCAGCTGCGCCAGCCACGCGAATCGATTTCGCGTTCCAGGCCGTTGCGCAGGGCATCCAGCATGCGCGGCACGGCAACCACGATCGTGGCGCGCTCCTGCCTGATGGAACGAAGTATTTCCGCGGGCAACGCGGAATTTTCAAACACGATGGCCGCGCCAAGAAAAGAAGGAACGAAAAGCGCCATAAACTGGCCAAACACATGGCTGAGTGGAACCGTGGAAACAAACCGCAGAGGATGCACCCAGCGCTCGTAACTACGATATTCGTTGATGCTCTGCTCGAGAGGTTCGAGGTTCGCGAGGAAGTTGCCGTGGGTAAGCACAACGCCGCGAGGTTCGCTCGTTGTGCCCGAGGTAAACAGGATTTCCGCCACGTCGCCGCGCGCAGGCTCGATGGATGGCTCCTCTGTTGCGCTGGCTGCCGCGAAACCAGCAGGTTGAAGGTCGTAAACAAGCGAAGGTTGGCCAAGCGCAAAGTCAGTTTGCGCCGAATCGCGAAGGATCAGCTTCACTTGCGCATCGCGAACGACGCGCTCCACGAATTCGCGGCTGGCGCCCGCGTCCATGGGCACCACGACCGCGCCGCGAAGAAGAATTGCCCAGAAGCATGCCATCCAGTGAGAGGAATTCGGGCCCCAAAGAAGAATGCGATCGCCCGAACTAATGCCTTGGGCAGCAAGAATATTGCTCAAGGAGATGGCTTGTGCGTGCAGCTCAGAATAACTAACGCGTTGCCGCCGATAGCCGCGTGTCTGCACAACAGCCGTGTCTCCACCAAGCTTGGGGAATTCGTGGAACAAAGATAAGAGGTTAGCGCGCGCCATGAGCAGCTAGACAGTCTCCCAGGGGAAAGCCCTCATCATACGCCCGGAAGGAGGTACAGCGCGGAAACCGGCCCGATCGATGACCTGATGCACAAAAAGAGCGCCTGGGTGCCACCTAAGCACCTTTCGCTGCATCCGATTAGGGGCTGGCGAGAAAGCACGCTAATATCTTAGGGTTCCGAGAAGTGTTGCTTCTCAGGTACACTAGAGATTCGGGGGCCGGGTTCCCGCATCTAACGTTTGAAGTGAAGCGTCATTAGGGGAAGGAATGCCTGTACCTATATCCCAAGCGTGGACGGTTGCAAGTTACGTCCTGAAACAGAAGATTAAGGGCCGCAAACAGTATCCGCTGGTGCTGATGCTGGAGCCGCTGTATCGCTGCAACCTGGCGTGCGCCGGCTGCGGGAAAATTCAGTATCCCGCGCATGTGCTGAAGCGCGAGCTTTCGCCGGAAGAATGCTTTCAGGCAGTAGATGAGTGCGGTACACCGATGGTTTCCATCCCGGGCGGCGAGCCGCTGATGCATTCGCAGATCGAGAAAATTGTGGAAGGGTTGGTAGCGCGGAAGAAATACATTTATCTCTGTACGAACGCGCTGCTTCTGAAAGAAAAGCTGCACCTCTTCAAGCCCAGCAAATACCTGACATTTTCCGTCCATCTGGACGGCCAGAAAGAACACCACGACTTTTCCGTGTGCCGAGAAGGCGGCTACGAACTGGCCGTGGAAGGCGTTCGCGAAGCACTGAAGCGTGGCTTTCGCGTCACCACGAATACCACGCTGTTTGACGGCGCCGATCCGAACAGCGTGCGCGCTTTCTTCGACGAGATGATGGAACTGGGCGTGGAGGGGATGATGCTTTCGCCCGGCTATTCCTACGATAAAGCGCCTGATCAGAAGCACTTTTTGGGACGAGCCCGGACGCGGCGGCTTTTTCGCGCGATATTGTCAAATCGAAAAGCGTCGTGGCAATTTAACCAATCGATGTTGTTTTTGGAATTCCTGATGGGCAAGCGCGATTTCAAGTGCACCCCATGGGGAATGCCCACGTATTCGATCTTCGGCTGGCAGAAGCCGTGTTATTTGCTCCAGGACGGTTATGCGGAGACCTTCAACGAGTTGATGGAAACAACCGAGTGGGCGAATTACGGCACGGAATCCGGCAATCCCAAGTGCGCGAACTGCATGGTGCACAGTGGCTATGAAGCCTCCGGCGTGGATTACACCTTTGGATCGTTCAAGGGATTGATGGCTGCCGCCAAAGCGACACTCTTTACGCGCAACACCGATGAAGGTGCGATCGCATTGCTGAATGAACCGGTCGCGCCGGTGCACTCTTACAATCCGCTGGTACAAATCGAAAATAAGAGCGGCAAGCTTGAGGAGACGCGCGCGTGACCGGACCGCGCCACGCCGATCGACCCGAGCACTTGCTACATCCAGATGAACTGGAAGTTGCGCCGGGAACGGCGCATGAAACGTTGCAAGGCTGGGTTCCCGAGCTTGCAAGTGAAGAGGAATTGCGCGAAGCCCTGGAAAAAGCGTTTGATTATCGCGGAGATGTGCAGGTAACGCGCAAAGATGGCTCTAAGGTCGAAGGCTACATTTTCGATCGCGCCATGGGCAAAACCCTGGCGGATTCCTTTGTGCGAGTTTTGCCAAAAGATTCCAACCAGCGGGTGAAAATTACGTACTCGGACATCGCCGCGCTCGAGTTTAGCGGCAGAGATACCGCCGCGGGAAAAAGCTGGGAAGCCTGGGTCAAAAAGTATTGGGTTAGGAAGGAAAATGGCGGAGAAGACCTGAGTTTACAGCCGGAATCACTGGACGAGTAGCGCCATGCCCGGCGAGTGTAGAAAGTACCTCGCCTCCAATAATTCATTTAAAATAAATAGGATACAAGAAACGGGAAGCTGCGGGTGTGTCCACTCCGAGATAGACAGTAAGCCCTTATCTGTGATAGTGTTAGGTATAGCGTTTGTTGCTCTTGTACTACCTTTTGACTCGTTCAGGGGGCTGTGAGACACAAACTCGCAGCCCCTTTTTATCGGGGCTAGAGGCATTTCCCGGGGCCTGGGATAACTGGGCCATGGGGCCAAGAGAGGCAAAGCAATTCAATTTCGAGGTTCTGCAGTGAAGGAACAAGGAACAGTGAAGTGGTTCAATGCTTCGAAGGGTTACGGGTTCATCCAACGTCAGACTGGAGAAGATGTTTTCGTTCACTTCTCCGCCATTCAGATGGACGGTTACAAGTCCCTGAATGAAGGTCAGGCGGTGGAGTTTGAAGTTAAGAAGGGCCCGAAGGGCCTTCAGGCGGAGAACGTTACAAGCCTCTAGCCTGTGAAATCGGGAGGTCCCCGAGGGGTCGGGGACCTCTCAGTTAGAGAAGAGAGCACGACGTAAAACGAGACAAGTCGCGAGACGTTCCAAGGAGGCAGTTGTGCAAGTAATGCAGGAAGGACAGACCATCAAGCATGACCTATTCGGCCTGGGAATCGTAACCGCTTCCGATCCCGAGCGCACCGCCGTTGACTTCGATGACCATGGATCGAAGCTGTTCGTCACCAGCATGTTGTCCGCTGAACTGATCGGCGAAGCGCCCGCCACTCCGCCCAAGACCAAGCGCCGCCGCAAAGCCTCGACCGCAGCGAAGGCCGCCAAGAAAGCCGCCGCCGCAGTCGCCGCCGCGAAGTAAAGCACCGCCCGGGAGTTCAATTTAAGCAGGAAAACCCCTTCATTAGCGCCAGAGATGGCGCAGGGGTGTGTCTGAACGCATTCCCCATGTCCTGCTTAACCGGAGATGTATTCAAGAGGTGGCTGACCGATTCGCGTCGCCGCCCGCAGGATTTCCTCAAAGTATAAACTCCCCAGCTAAACTGAGTTCAACGGGCCAGCGTTCCTATCTGAATTTCCTAACAGAAGAGGAGACCGCAAATGAAGAGGCTGCCGAATCGGGCTTATCGCTGGTGGGCCTTGTTGTCTCTCTGGTTTTTGCTTGGTGCCGGGGGATTGAATGCGCAGGCGCCCGGTGTCACGGATAAAGAAATTTCTATCGGCTCTTGCTCCGCACTGGAAGGTCCGTCAGCATTTCTTGGCCGCGAGACCGTCATCGGCGCGGAAACCTACTTCCAAATGGTGAATGAAGCCGGCGGCATAAATGGCCGCAAGCTGCGGCTGTATTCCTTTGACGACAGTTACGATCCGGCAAAGGCCCAAGCCTGTTGGGACAAGCTGATGGCGCAAAAGGTGTTTGCCATGGGCTTTTTCGTGGGCACACCTACGGCGGCGAAATATGTTCCGCTGGCAGACTCTAACGAGATTCCCCTGGTGGGATTGTTTACCGGCGCGCAAACGCTGTACACGCCTTTGCGGCGATGGGTCATCAACGTTCGCGCGTCTTATTTTGATGAGACCAAGGAACAGGTCGACGGTCTTCTGAATACGCTGCACTACCGGAAAATTGGCGTGATTTATCCCGATGATGCCTTCGGGAGCGCGGTACTTCAGGGAGTGCAAGCGGCGCTCAAAGCCAGTAGCTCGGAGGCCGTAGCGACTGCGTCTTACCCCAGGCAATCAGCGCAGGTCGCCGAGGCAATCGATAAGGTGCGTGCCGCGAACCCGGATGCGGTTGTCGTCGTGGGACCATCGAACACCGTGGGACCGATCTTGAAACAAGCTCACGGCAAGGGCTGGAAGCCTCTCTTTCTGACCGTGTCTTTCGTGGGAACGGACGAACTGATTCAAGATGCGGGCGCGGATGCCGAAGGAATGGTGATCACGCAAGTGGTGCCGCCGTATTACCTGACGGATATGAAAACCGTGGCGATGTACCGCAGGGCGCTGCAGAAATATTCACCAGATGCGCGGCCCAATTTTGTGAGCCTGGAGGGATTTGTAGACGCCATGGTGCTGGCGGAGGGACTGAAGCGTGCCGGGAAGGATCTGACGCGCGAGGGCCTGATCCATGCGATCGAGGGAATGCACGATGTTGATATGGGATTGGGACCGGAACTGAAGTTAAGTTATTCCGCGCGGTCGCACAAAGGTTTTGACCACGTGATACCGACGGTGGTTCGAGGCGGGAGAGCGGTGCCTTTCACGGACTGGTCTGTTGTGGCGCAGAAATAGAAGCGCACGGAACTTCGAAGAACAAAACGCAAGTTAGCGGATGGCGGATTCGGCCTGGTCGAAGGCGTGGTAAGAGGAACGCACCAGCGGGCCCGATTCCACGTGCTTGAAACCCATTTTTTCGCCCAGTTGTTTGTACTCCGAAAATTCGTCCGGGTGCACAAAACGAATTACCGGCAGATGTTCGCGCGTGGGCTGCAGATACTGCCCGAGAGTGAGAATGTCCGTGCCTTGGGCGGCGAGATCCTGCATGGTGGCGAGGACTTCGCTTTTCTCTTCGCCTAACCCCAGCATCATGCCCGTCTTTGTGGGGACGTCCGGGTGCGCTTGCTTGGCGCGGCGCAGCAATTCGAGGGAGCGTTCGTACAGAGCACCCTTCCGTACCTGGCGATACAGCCTGGGAACCGTTTCCGTATTGTGATTCAGGATATCGGGCTTCACCGCCAGAACGGTTTCGAGGGCGTTCCAGTTACCGCGAAAATCGGGAATCAGAACTTCCACCTTGCAGCCGGGAACACGGTTGCGAATTTCCTGGATGGTCCGCGCAAAGATCCCGGCGCCACCATCGGGTTGATCGTCGCGATTCACGCTGGTGACCACCGCGTAGCGCAGCCCCATGCGGGCGGCGGCTTCCGCGACACGAATGGGCTCCTCTTCATCCGGCGGGCCGACGGGTTTGCCTGAAGGCACCGCGCAGAAGCCGCAGGCGCGCGTGCAAATATCCCCGAGAATCATGAAGGTGGCGGTGCCATGTTCCCAACATTCGCCCATGTTCGGGCAACGCGCGGACTCGCACACGGTGTGCAGATCGAGAGTGCGCATGATGCGCTTCAGATTCTGATAACGATCCCCGCCAAAAAATTTCACTTTTAGCCACTCCGGGCGCGGATGCATATCTGGCCCAGAGACGGGAGGTACGGTGCCGTTGGAGATGATGTTAAAGGGTGAGGCCATAAGCTAGATCTTGATGTCCTTCGGGTGCAGGACTGTCAATCCAGGAAGTTGCTTCAAATCGTCTTTCTCGTCAAAGGTCAAAATATCGGTGATGCCGTTATTTTTCATAATAACGCTGTGAATTTTGTCTCCAACACCGGAGTGATATCAAGATGCTCTGGCGCACATGATAAAAGAATTCGGCGAAATCATACTCCTTGTCAGGACTAACCTCTATAAGCTGTATCTTGAGATTCTTGAGCCGCCTTTCACTCATCAATTGACTTTCAATTTCGGCAACTTCTCCAAGCGGCATCCTTTTCCGAGAAACTAAAATGTTGACCATTTCCGTAATCGCCTCAAATTGAGGAACAAAGTTGCAAATCCTTGAGTTGAGCGAAAACGATGAGCGCCTCGTTAACAAGCCTGTTCTGGTTTCTTCCGCCCTATCAGCTGAGTAGAAAGAAATGAGGATGTTGCTGTCCAGATAAATGCGCTTCATTTCTTTTTCGCGCGAAACC
This sequence comes from Candidatus Acidiferrales bacterium, assembly GCA_963709705.1. Lineage (GTDB taxonomy): Bacteria > Acidobacteriota > Terriglobia > Acidiferrales > UBA7541 > Acidiferrum. The sequence goes on along the minus strand of CAVPXU010000003.1, from coordinate 228,672 downwards.
TGACAACCACTTTCTTCTCGGCAGCCTTGACAGCCTTAAAAGACACTGTCTTGCCCGTTTTTGTCTTGAACTGGACAGTCGCGTGGCCTCTTTACAGTTTTAATCGTGGTAAATGAGACTTGTTGCTGGGCCATATGAATATTTTATCACCGCTGTGGGGGTTGCCGCAGGCATAGTTATATCTCTGCATATGTGAAGGACGGAGAGGCCGGAGCTATAAAGGTTGGCGCGAAGAGCGGACGAAATCGCGGAGGGTGGTCACGTTGGGACCATAGGCGCCGATACGGCCGGCATCGACGGGCAGCCCCAGGCGCTCGGCAAGATCCAAATCCACTCCGGCGTCGTCCAGCTCTGAAAGACTGAAACCCGCGGCAGGCTGCACGCGGTTCATCCCCGATGGGTACACGGGGCGTGGCGGACGGTGACGCTGCCAGGGACGCCGCGCCAGTTCGTAAAACTGCTTCCAATCGCGTTTGTGCCAAGTGTGCATCGTTCGTTTACTTCGCCCTTCTTTGATGCGGCCAATGCCTGACAAGGTTCGATGCCTGTCAAAAGCCGAATCCCGTTCAGTGCGCCGCGCGGGGAACTGCGTGCGAACTGTCCCTCTTATAGTCTCCAGGCGAGAGTGAGCGAAGGAAATTCTTCGCCTGGTGTTTCAAACACGTCAACTCGTGAGATGTTTCGGTCACTCTTTTTGTATCGGAGCGAAGTGCCGAAACCAAGAGCCGGGAGTCGGGGGAGGGCCGCTCTGCGGATGGGCTCGGTCTCTTCAATTCGGCGGGATAGTACATGCAAAGGCGAGGCGATGGCCAGCGAAATTTCAGTGGCCTGTGAAAATCAGAGTGAGCTTAGTAAGACCCTAGGACTAAAAAACGGGGCACACCTGACACTAATCGTATAGTTTTGGGCGGAACCTCGCGCTTCGGGAGCACACGCAACCGTCCCGAAGCACAAAAACTTGTGAACTGAGGAAGAAGAGTGGGCGCGTTACCAGCGGTTTCCGCGATCTCCGCGGTCTCCGCGATCACCACCACGGCCACCGCCGCCGCGTCCGCCGCGATCTCCGCCGCGTCCACCGCCATAACCGCCGCCACCGCCGCCGCGACCTCCGCCGCCACCCGAGCGTTCCGTTTGCGGGCGCGCTTCGTTGACAACAAGGTTCCGGCCGCCAAAATTCTGACCGTTCAGACTGGTGACGGCGCGATCCGCTTCTTCATCGTTGGAAATTTCGATGAACGCGAACCCGCGCGACTGTCCGGTGAAACGATCACGAATCAGGCTGATAGCCGATGGGCTAATTCCCAACTGTCCAAACCACTCTTGTAATTGTTCTTCGGATGCATTGAACGGAAGATTACCGACGTAAAGCTTCTTCACCTGCGAACTCCTTCTGCCCGGAACCTAAAACAACGAGTTGCGGAGCGCACTGGGATACCTTTTCCGCCAGAAGGCAAACCGAGAGGGGTGTGCCGGAGCGGGCAGGGGTGGCTCAGTGGTCCCGTGAATGGTCTCGAAAAATCACAGGATTTGCAACCAATATTCTGGACAAAAAAGGTCCGGTACTGTACCGCCAGGGCGGCAGGAGTTAGCGAGAGGAGGACGTACGCGCAAAGGTACAGGGTTCCGCGGGCGCAGCTACTGTCTTCGTTGTAGGAGCTTTTGCGTTACGTACGGTAACTGGCATTGATGCGCACATATTCGGCGGTGAAGTCGCAGGTCCAGTAACGCGCCATGGCCCGGCCTGCATGGAGATTCATCACGATATGGACACTTTTCTCCAGCAAGCGATTGCTTGCCGCGCGCTCGTTAAAGTCCAGCGGTTGGCCCCGGCGAAGGACGGGGATTCCCGCCATATGAATGTCCACACGATCGGGATCGAACTTCACACCGGCGCGTCCGGCAGCGGCGAAGATGCGGCCCCAGTTGGGATCGCCGCCGGCAAAAGCAGTCTTGACGAGCGGCGAAGTGGCGATGGTTTGGCCGATACGGCGAGCGGCACTTTCCGACTTTGCGCCACGCACTTCGATTTCGATTACGCGTTGCGCGCCTTCGCCGTCGGCCACGATCTGCAGCGCCAGGGACCGGCAGACTTCCTCGAGGGCCTTTGCAAAAGCGCAGTGCGCGGCAGAACCCGCTTTGATGGCGGGCGCTCCGGCAGCGCCGTTGGCCAGCACCAGAAGCGTGTCGTTCGTGGACGTATCGCCGTCGATGCTGATGGCGTTGAAGGTGCGTGTGGTCACGTCGCGAAGCGTCTTCTGCAATAGGGACGGAGAAATGTTGGCGTCCGTGGCGACGAACGCAAGCGTGGTGGCCATGTTCGGGTGAATCATGCCCGCGCCCTTGGAACAGCCGACCAGATGGATGCGCTTGCCCCCCATTTTGAAGGAGGCCGACTCGGTTTTCGGGCGAGTGTCCGTCGTGCAGATAGCCAAAGAGAATTCAGCAAACGAGCGCGCGGAAGGACGGCGATTTTTCGTAATACCGGCAAGCGCGCGAAGAATCTTTTCTACCGGAAGAGGCACGCCGATGACGCCCGTGGAGCATACGGCGACTTCCTCCGGCCGGCAACGGAGATGGCGTGCGGTCTCCTGCACCGTCTTCACCGAAGCAGCGTAGCCGACCGCACCGGTGGCGCAGTTGGCATTGCCCGCATTAACTATGACCGCGCGCATGCGGCCCTTCGAAGCTTTCAAATGCGCTTTGGAGACGACCACGGGCGCGGCGACCACAAGATTTTGCGTGAAGACAGCCGCGGCGGACGCCGGCACATCGCTGGAAAGCAGGGCCAGGTCAAGAGCGCCGGTTTTTTTCAGGCCGCAGGCGGTGGCGGAGAATCGGAATCCGCGAGGCAGCGCCGCTTCGGAAGGGGCTTGTTTCATGGGCGGGGGATCCGCGGGACGAACGCGAACGTCACGGAAGGGACCTCCGATCCTCCGCGTGATAGGAGGCAGTTTCGACGATGTATACGACGGAGCCGACGCTCATGATTGTTTCTCCTGTTGTGCGAGATTTTGTTCCAACTGCGCAATGGCAGCCAGAACGGAAGTTTCAGCGGTGCCGCCGGGAACTGACTTGGACGAAATGGCGGCGTCCACGGATAAGCTCTGCAGAAAATCCTCTCCGAACTGAGGCGAAATTTTGCGAAAGTCGCTGGGAGAAAGATGCACCCAGGACTTTTCCTGTCTTTCCGCTTCGCGTAAAACCTGTCCGATAAAATCGTGCGCCTGGCGAAAGGGCACGCCGCGACGGACCAGATAATCGGCGGCATCGGTGGCGAGCAGCGAAGGGTTGGAAGCGGCAGCGCGCAGCCGGGGTTCACGAAACTTTGTCAGCGAAAGAGCGCCAGTGGCGACGGCCAGCATGTCATTGATCTGATCGTGCGCGGCAAACAGCGCTTCTTTGTCTTCTTGCAAATCGCGCTGGTAGCTGGTGGGCAGCCCTTTCAGCGTGGTGAACAGAGCAAAAAGCGCGCCGGTGATGCGGCCTGTCTTGCCGCGCAGTAGCTCCCACGAATCGGGATTTTTCTTTTGCGGCATCAGGCTGCTGCCGGTGGAATATTCGTCAGGCAGGATCGCATAGGAAAATTCCTGAGAGGCGAACAAGACAAAATCTTCAGCCAGTCGCGAGAGGTGCGTAGCGATGCCGGAAAGCGCGAAAAGATAATCGAGAGCAAAATCGCGATCGCTGACGGCGTCCAGACTGTTCGCGGTGATGCGGGAAAATCCCAGATCGTGAGCCAAGGCGTTGCGATCGATGGCAAAGGCACAGCCGGCTAAAGCTCCCGAACCCATGGGGCATGCACCGGCGGAAACCGCGGCGTTTTGCACGCGCGCCAGATCGCGGGAAAAGGCTTGCGCGTGCGCCATCAGGAAATGTGAAAGCAGAATCGGCTGGGCATGCTGCATGTGCGTCATGCCCGCCATGGGAGTCTTCAGATTGGCTCTTGCTTGCCCTGCGAAGGCGCGAATCAGCGCAAGCAGCGCGTCGCGAATTTCGCCAGTGGCGTCGATGACGAACAAGCGAAAATCGGTGGCGACCAGTTCGTTGCGGCTGCGGCCGGTGTGCAGTTTCCATCCCAGCGGGCCAAGTTCCTCCACTAACGCTTTTTCCACGAAATGGTGCACGTCTTCGGCAGAGGAAGAGGCCAGCCAGACAGGATCGGTTTCAGCGCGCTGTGCGATTTTGTCCAGGGCAGCGACAGTCTGTTGCACTTCGGCTTCATTCAGGATTCCGGCTGGCTGCAAGGCCTTCGCCCAGGCGCGATCGACCGCGATTTCATAGGGCAGCAGCCGGCAATCGAACGCGAAGGAGTTCTGGAACGCGTCGAATAGCGCGTCGGGCGCTTTTTCGAAGCGGCCACCCCAGAGCCGGTCATCTTTGCGTTCGGTCATAGAAGTTTTAAGTTTTCAGCAGTCAGTTTTAAGTTCAATTGTGATGCTTCGTTCCGGAACCTGGGCTTTGTGTCGGCTGAGATCCTTCGGGATGCAGACTACACGTCCCTCAGGATGACAACTTTTTTTACCGTGACCGCGGCGGCGTGTTGTGCCGCGAAACCGGTCAGGCTTTGGAGCTTTCGGCTTTGGGTTTCGGTCGCGCGGTTACCGGCAACGCGAACAGATTAATGAAGCCTTCGGCGTCCTTGGGATTGTAATGGCCCATGGTGAAGCTGGCGAGATCCGCGCGATAGAGCGAATAGGGCGAGAGGCGCTTGGTAACGTTGAGCGTGCCCTTCCAGAGCTTCAGGCCGACGGAGCCGGTGACGTGCTGCTGGGCGACGTTGAAGAAGCCGTCCAGCGATTCGCGCAGGGCCGAGAACCATACGCCGTTGTAGACGAGTTCGGCGTAACGCACCGAGAGCGCCTGAGCAAAGTGAGCGGTTTCGCGATCGACGGTCAGTCGTTCGAGTTCGCGATGCGCGGTGATCAAGAGCGTGCCACCGGGAGTTTCATACGCGCCACGGGACTTCATGCCCACCAGGCGATTTTCCACGAGGTCCGTCCGGCCGACACCGTTTCTTGCGGCGATATCGTTGAGCGTGTTCAGCAAATCAATGGGCCCGAGCCTCTTGCCGTTCACCGAAACCGGATTGCCGGCCTCAAAACCGATCTCCACCTCTTCGGGTTTGTCCGGCGCTTTCTCCGGCGAAACAATCCATTGCCACATGGCTTCGTTCGGCGCATTGGCGGGATCTTCGAGTTCGCCGCCTTCGTGGCTGAGGTGCCAGATATTGCGGTCGCGGCTGTAAATATTCTTTTTGCTCTGCTCGACGGGCACATTGTGCTTTTCGGCGTAAGCGATGGCGTCTTCGCGCGAATCGATGTCCCACTCGCGCCAGGGCGCAATGATCTGAACATTCGGTGCGACGGCTTTATATGCCAATTCGAAGCGCACCTGATCGTTGCCTTTGCCCGTGCAGCCATGAGAAAGGCCATCGGCGCCAAGTTGCAGCGCCAGTTCCGCCTGACGCTTGGCAATGACCGGTCGGGCCATCGAAGTGCCCAGCAAATAGGTGTGCTCGTAGACCGCGCCGGCACGCAGCGTGGGCCAGATGTAATCGCGAATGAATTCTTCGCGGAGATCTTCCACTTGAGCCGAGACCGCTCCCGTGGCCAGAGCCTTCTTGCGGGCAGCTTCCAGATCTTCCTGCTGGCCAACGTCGCCAATCATGGCGATCACTTCGCAGCCGTAGGTCTCACGCAGCCATGGAATGATGATGGACGTATCGAGTCCACCTGAATAAGCCAGAACAACTTTCTTCGGTTTCTCTAAGTGCGGTTTCACTTCGTTTTCTCTCCTCGATAAACTGCAAAATTTCAGGTGTACAGCGCGTGAAGGATTGCCTTCTGCACGTACATGCGATTTTCGGATTGTTGCAGCACCACCGAATAGGGAGCGTCAAGCACTTCATCGGTCACTTCCGCGCCGCGATGCGCCGGAAGGCAATGCATGAACACGGCGCCCGGAGCGGCCTGTTCCATGAGTTTGCGATTCACCTGGTAAGCCTTGAACACCTGGCGGCGGACCTTTTCTTCCGCTTCAAATCCCATGCTGGTCCACGAATCTGTGTAGACAGCCTGGCAGCCACTCACGGCTTCCTGAGGATCGGTGAAGAGCTCGATTTTGGCGCGTGTTTCCTTGGCAACTCGCTTGGCGTCGGCCACAACATCTGCATCCGGCGCATAATTCGCGGGAGTGGCGATGCGAATGTGTACGCCGAGGCGAGCTGCCAGGTAAACGAGAGAATGGCTGACGTTGTTGCCATCGCCCACGTAGGCAAGCTTGAACCCTTTCAGCGAGCCAAACTTTTCTTCGAGCGTGAAGAAATCGGCCAGCGCCTGGCAGGGATGAAACTTATCCGACAGCGCATTGACCACCGGAATCGTGATGGTGGCGGCCATTTCTTCCAGCACGCGCTGCTCGTAGACGCGCGCGACGATCCCTTGCACCCACTGCTCGAGGTTTCGCGCCACGTCGGGAATGGATTCGCGTTCGCCGAGGCGCGCCTGCGTGTGATCGAGAAACACCACGAAGCCGCCCATGCTTTGAATGCCAACTTCAAAAGTGACGCGCGTGCGCAGCGAAGGCTTCTCAAAAATCAGCGCGATGTGCTTGTTGCGAAGCACGGAGGCATAGCGCGAGGGGCGCGCCTTGATGTCCGCGGTGCGTTGCAGCAGGTCGCGGGTCTCCGCGGGGCCCCATTCGGCGCCGGTGAGAAGATCCTTGGCGATCGGGATGGTGAGCGATACGGACGTTGCGGTCATTATTTATTCTCCATAAACAAAAACTAGGCAAATGCTTGAGATGCGAGTCCCGCGGACGATGATGCACGCAAAACTCGCGTACCAGGTAAACCTGAGAAAGAATTCTTGTTAGAAGATTCCACGAAGAGCTGCGGATCCAGAACAGCAGCAGCGGAATCGCCGCCCACAATGTGAACTTCACTCACGCCGCCTTCCAAAGCGCGTTTGGCGGCTTCCAGTTTGAGCACCATGCCGCCGGAAACCACGCGCGCCTGGACGAGACGCTCGACCTCCGCGCAGGAAATTGCGGAAATGACATTTTCGCCGTCCAAAACGCCGGCAACATCGGTGAGATAAATAAGGTGGTCCGCGCCGATGAACTCGGCGCATGCCGCAGCCATGTGATCGGCATTGATATTGTAGAGCTCGCCATCGGATCCCTGTCCAAGGCACGCCGCCACCGGCAGCAAATTTTCGCGCCAGAGCGATTCGAGGAAAGACGTTTTCACGCCCGTGAGGTAACCGACGAAACCGAGGCGCCCCTCGACGTCGTTGTGAACGAGCGGAGCCGCCGAGAAGCAGGCGGCATCCGCAGCGGAGATCCCAATGGCCGGTTGGCCGGCGGCGGTGATGGAAGCGGAAAGGCGCTTGTTCAGAAGGCCGCCAAAAACCATTACGGCAACGTCGCGAGTTTCGCGATCGGTTACGCGCAGACCCGCTACAAATTTGCTTTCGATGCCGAGGCGCTTCAGCGTGGCTGTGAACAGCCGGCCGCCGCCGTGGATGACCAGGATTTCATGGCCGTGCCGCGCGAGCCCCGCGACGTGCTGCGACAGGGGCTGAATCGTCGCCATATCTTCGAGCAAAGCTCCGGCAAATTTGATGACGATTCTCATAGCAACCCTGTTTGCTCCTCGATGCCCAGCATAAGATTCAGATTTTGCACGGCCTGCCCGGCGGCGCCTTTGCCCAGATTGTCCAGGCAGGAAATCACGATCAGGCGCTTGCCGTCGGAGTCCAGTGCGAAGCCGATGTCGCAGAAATTGGTGTTGGCCACGTGCTGCAATTCCGGCAATTTGCCCGCGGGCCACACACGCACGAGGGGCTTATCCGTGAAATATTCCCGGTAAAGTTTCTGGATACTGTCGGCAGTCTGTTTCTCGGCGAGCGAAACATAAATCGTGGAAAGAATGCCGCGCGCCACCGGAAGCAGGTGCGTGGTGAAAACCACCTGTGATTCGGGCAGGCCGGTGTGTTCCACAATTTCGGGGGTGTGGCGATGAGAGAAAAGGTTATAGGCGCGGAAATTTTCGTCCACTTCCACAAAATGCAAATCGCGGCGTGGATCTTTGCCGGCTCCGGTGGCGCCGGACTTACAATCGCAGATCACGGATTGCGACGGAGCGACCAAGCCCGCATCCGTCAACGGCCGCAGCGCAAGGATCACGCTGGTGGCATAGCATCCGGGATTGGCGACCAGTTTAGCGGCCGAAATGCGGTCCGCATACAACTCTGGCAGGCCGTAAACGGCTTCAGGCAGCCGCGCGGCGTGTGGCGCGGGGAGTTTGTACCACGACGTGAACGTTTCGGCCGAGGCAAAGCGGAATGCGCCGCTGAGATCGACTACGCGAAGCCCGGCGTCGAGCATCTGCGGAGCGATCTCCGCGGAAACTTCGTGCGGCGTGGCAAGAAAAGCGGTGCCTGCGGCGCTGGAAGTGATGGCATCGACGGAAAGAGGGCGCAGAGGCGCTTCGCTACGGGCACGCAGTTGCGGGAAAAGTTGCGAAAGGCAGTGGAAGCCATGGGTCTCGCGCACATAAAAGGTGGGCTTGGCGATTGCCGGATGGCGGAGCAATAGCGTGGCCAGCTCAAAACCCGTGTAGCCAGTGACACCAATGACGGCAATATTCCGGGGATCCCTCATTTTACGTGTGACTCGATTTCTCTCTGAAGGGATTCGCGGCTTTTCTTGTTGGGAGTGATGATCAGAACAGTGTCGTCTCCGGCGATGGTGCCGGCGATTTCGGGAAATTTTGCGCCGTCGACGGCCGCAGCAAGGGGTTGCGCGCCGCTGGGAGGCGTTTTCAGCACCAGCAGATTTTCCGCGGGGCGAATATCGAGCAGAAATTCACGAAGAGCGCGGGTCAGTGGAGGCACGGACGCGGATTCTTCAGGCAGGGCCGAAGGCGCGCGATAGCCCTCCCTGGTTTTCACCAGCTTGAGCTCCTGCAGGTCGCGGGAGAGCGTTGCCTGGGTAACGCGCATGCGCTGTTGGGCGAGGCGGCGGCGCAAATCTTCCTGGTTGGAGATGCACTCGGCGGAGACCAGGCGAAGGATTTGTCCGTGACGGAATGTTTTTGTGGCGCTCATACGGTTCTATTATACATTTGACTGTATATTTATACAATCACTCATACGGTGTGTCAAATAAAATTCATGTTTCGCGCAAGTTTCTGTTCGTTCAAGAGCGTCGATGACTCCTCGCAGCGATCCGTAAACCGCGACACCACGGAAACCCGCCAAAACATTGGCTGAAACGCTGTTTTTCGAAACGCGAGCGGCGCCGCAAACAACGAAATATTCGTGGAAGTTCGCGCCGAGCCAGAAAAAATTGGATGTTCCACGCGCGGCAGGCCGGCATTTCGGCGGCGACGAACCGCGTCTTAAGCGCGATCTGGTCCAAAGGACAGGTGGGGGCGCTGCATCATAGGGCGCAAAGCGCAGATGATTGCTGGATTTTCGGCCTTGGGGATGCTACCTATCAAGAATCAGCGGATTCTCGCCGATGAGTGAACTTTGCCACATTGCCGGATGCAAGCACGACGTGCCATACGCCCTGGCCGAACACAAACTTTGTGTATTGCATTTCACCCTTTCCCTGGAAGCGGGATGCGCGGAGATGCGCCGGGAGACGGCGCTGGGCAATACACCCCACGAACGGCAACGCGAAATCATGAGATTTATCACAGAAAACGGCGAGCGGCTGGCGCGCGTGGCAACCAGTGGATTGCACCTGACGGATGACCTGAAAGCGCGGGTGCTTAGCACTTTTCTAACCTTAATGAACCTGCGGGAAAACCTGGACCGCGCCGCGATGCGCACCCCTCCCGGCCGCAGCGGCGTCCTCCGCTAAAAATAAGACTTCAATCACGCACCAATATATTTGGCGTACAGCGAGCGCGCCACGGCGGGATCTTTCGTGCCTTTCAGGATAGCGCGGCCATCGCTGAACACGGTCATTTCATAAGGTGGAATCCGAAAACGCAGAAGGAATCCGTTCTGGCGCGCGTCGGAGCCCGCCGAAGCCAGGCGATCTTGCAAAGCTTTCAGGTCCAGTGAGCGGCTGCGCTCGTGAATCTGCACGGAATCCCGGCCGCACATAGTGATATGCGGCTGCGCGTCGCCAGACAAGTGAGCAAACCGCCGCTGGACGCAAACGGGACATTGCGGATTGCGCTCGGGATGAATGGATTGGAATCGCCCGGTCCAGACATCGCAGGAAAAAAGGCGGCCGTGCAACGCGGAATCTCGGCCGGAGAGAATCTTCATGGCTTCGGCAACTTCAAGAGAAGCGATCAGATTCACGATTGGACCAAGAACCCCAATCGTATCGCAGGTTTCTTCAAGGCCTGAGCCCAACGAAGAGTCCATCAAACACTTAAGGCACGCGGTCTGGCCGGGAAGAATCGTAAACGATAGACCGTAGCTGGCGACAGCAGCGGCATAGATCCAGGGGATTCCCGTCTTAACCGCAAAATCGTTGACGAGAAATCGCGTTTCGAAATTATCCGTGCCGTCCAGGATCAGCGGAAAACCAGAGAGCAACTCCGCGGCGTTGCCAGAAGTCAGATCCGCGACGATCCCTTCCACCTGCACGCCGGAATTAATGGCGCGAAGATTCCGCTCGGCTGCAACGGCCTTCGGCAAGGCCTCGCGAGCATCGGCTTCGTTGAACAAAGACTGCCTTTGCAGGTTGGAAGCTTCCACAAAATCCCGGTCTAGGATGCACAGCTTTCCAATACCGGCACGAACAAGCAGATTTGCGGCTGCCGCGCCGATCGCGCCACACCCCACCAGGACTGCACTCGCGGTCACCAGCCGCTCCTGGCCGTCCGGGCCGAGTGGCTGAAACAGCATCTGTCTTGAGTATTTCTGGTCCAGAGGGTGATTCACGTAAAATATAGTCCCAGCATACGAATCCCTCTCATGATAGCGCTAATGGCATCCGAGGAAGCAACGCCCGTGTGCTACCCTTCGTCTGACTAATGGAACGAATGAACTTGCTGAGGGCCAATAGTTTGCGGGTTCTTATGCTCCTGGTGACGGTTTTGGGAGGGACGTCTGCGTGTGCCCAGGAAGTGGCTGGGGAAAAGACCCAATCGGCCGCGGCGGCGATCGTCCAGGAAGTGCGAGTCGTCGAAGAAAGCGGCAAGGTGCTGAAAACAAATCCGCCGGGGATCGCGGCCAGGCCGGGCGCACCTCTCACCGTGGACGCGGTTGCCGCCAGTATACGAACGCTGTACAAGACCGGCGACTATTCCGATATAAAAGCGGTCGAAACTCCTGTGGCAAACGGAATGCGCCTGGATTTCGTGATTCGCGAAAATCTCTTCTTCAACCAAATTGTGGTCGAGGGCCTGAAGCCGCCTCCCACGGAAGCATCGGCGGCCGGAGCCATGCAATTATCCTTGGGGCAAACGTATCACCCAACCGATCTGGAGGAGGCGATAGCTCGGTTGAAGGATACCCTCCAGGACGAAGGGCTGTACCAGGCGAAGGTCACAGTTGAACCAAAGCCGTATCCGGAGACGCACCAGATGGACGTGATCGTCCACGTCGATCCGGGCCCAAGGGTTCACCTCAGCAAAGTGGAATTGCAGAACAACACGGAGTATAGCGACGCGGAGTTGCTTAGATTATTCAAGCTCAAACCCGGCGCCGCACTGACAATCGCGCGCGGGCAGTCCGCGGCAAGCCGAATCCGCAAATTCCTGGAGAAGAAGGGCCACTTGAGCGACCGCGTGTCGCTGCGCCGCGGCGAATATGACGCCGCCACGAATTCCATCCCGCTGACGCTTGATGTGATCGCCGGACCAATGGTGCAGCTGGCGATTCAGGGCGCGAAGTTTTCCCGGCGCGATTTGCGAAAGCTGATCCCCATCTATCAGGAAGCCTCCGTGGATGCGGACCTATTGGAAGAAGGCAAGCGCAATTTACGGGAGAAATTGGAGCGCGAAGGTTACTTCGACGCGACCGTGGACTACACCTTGTCTGAAAACGCGATGAAAAGCACAAACTCCGACCTGGAGATGCAGGAGGAGACCATCACCTACAAGGTGGACCGCGGAATCCTCTACAAGGGGCTGCGCATCGAGATCACTGGAAATCGCTACTTTAATAAGCAATTGCTGCTGAGCCGCCTTTCCATTAGCACCAGCGCGCTGTTTGTACGGCCCCGCTTCAGCCAGCGGCTGCTGGATTCCGACGTGACTTCGATGAAGAACCTCTACGCCGCGAATGGGTTCCTGGCCGCTATTGTGACGGCAAAGACGTCCGAAGAAAAGAAAAAGTCCGGCGAACTGTTGGTGCAGTTCGACATTAATGAAGGGAAGCAAACGCTGGTCTCCAGCTTGAAGCTGGAGGGCATGAAAGCGATCTCCGAAGAGGAGCTTCGCGGCGTGCTGGGTTCCCTGCCGGGCCAGCCCTATTCGGAGGTCAGCATCGCCTCCGATCGCGACAATATCCTTGCTCTTTATTTCAGCAAGGGATATCCGAATGCCAACTTCACCTGGTCCGCAGTGCCCGATACCGCCAAAGAACCGGAAGACGAAGGAGCCAAAAAGCCAGAGAGCGCGGCAAAAGGCAAAGGATCTTCCGTGGATACCAGCGCGAACGGCATTGAGCGCGCCGAGCCCGTGAAACTCACCTACACGATCCAGGAAGGCGAGCGGGTGATCGTTCACCAGGTGCTTTTGAGCGGTTACAAGCACACGCGACGGCGAGTAATCAAGCGCCAGGTAAAAGTGGTGGCAGGGGAGCCGTTGCGCGAAGGCGATGTGGTGGAGTCTCAGCAGAAGCTTTACAACCTTGGCATCTTCAATCGCGTGACCATCGATACACAAAATGCCAACGGCACGGACCCGGATAAGGATGTGGTTGTCCTGGTGGAAGAAGCCAAGCGTTACACTATCGCCTACGGCGGAGGCTTCGAAGTACAGCGGCTGGCCAGCACCACGAATCCCACCGGCGGGGAGGTCGAGGCAGCGCCGCGGGGCATCTTTGAAATTTCAAAAGAGAATTTGACCGGTCGCGCCGATGCGCTGAGCTTGAAGATCCGCGGCAGCACGATTCAAGGGCGAGCGCTGCTGGCGTACACGTCGCCGGAGACCTTTAACAAAGACAACCTGAGCTTGCAGGTGACCGCTTATGTGGAAAAGTCGCAGGACATCAACACGTTCACGCAAACGCGCTACGAAGGCAACATACAAATCACGGACCGGCTCACCCCGCGATCGTCGCTTCTGCTTCGCTATGCGTTCCGCAAAGTGACGCTCAGCAATTTGAATGTTCCAGAGGAAGAAGTACCGCTGTTCTACCAGCCCACGCTGGTCTCCGAATTCAGCGCGTCCTGGTTTCGCGATACGCGAGACAACCCGGCCGATGCCAGCAAAGGCTCCTTCAACACCGCGGATTTTAGCGTGGCGGGAACGGCGCTCGGTTCCAGCGCCAGCTTCTTGCGCCTGTTTCTGCAGAATTCCACGTATCACAAGATTTCGCGCAACTGGAGTTTCGCGCGCTCCATCCGGCTGGGCATTCTTCAGCCATACGCTTCCACTACCTCACTGAGATTTCCCGCGCAAACCGGAACTCCCTCGCCCCAGTTGATCCCCCTGCCGGAACGCTTGTTTGCCGGCGGCGGAACTTCGCTGCGCGGCTTTGCTTTGAACCAGGCCGGTCCTCGCGATGCGCTCACGGGCTTTCCGGTTGGCGGTCAGGCCATGCTGATCCTGAACCAGGAGCTACGCTTTCCTTTGAAGCTTCCCATCGTCGGCACCAGCTTGGGCGGCGCGTTTTTCTATGACGGCGGGAACGTTTATAGCAGGCTGGACCGCATCACATTGCGCTGGTCGTCGCCCGAACCGGTTTTCAAGCCAGCCTATCCCGGATTACCGCCCGGCCGGTTCAACCCAACCCTGTGCGAGTACAATTGCACGAACGAGCTGAATTATTTTTCCAACACGGTCGGGTTTGGCTTGCGCTATGCCACGCCGATCGGGCCCATCCGCATCGATTTTGGATACGAACTGAATCAGCCGCAATTCGTGATTCCTTGTAAGGATAACGTTGCGCTGTGCCAGCAGGGAACGCGGCTGCCCAAGTTTCAGATATTTTTCAATTTAGGATCGAGTTTCTGATGCGCCTTGGCGGGAAAATCGCGATCTTAGCCGTGGGCTTTCTCGCCGCGGCGGCATTCGCCTGTGCGCAGGAAGTTGTCGACCGTATCGTGGCGCGCGTGGATAACGACATTATTCTGCTAAGCGATATGCGCGAACTAGCTCGCTACCAGAATTTCGTCGACGATAAGTCCGAAAGCGATTCGCAAATCCTCGATCGCCTGGTCGACCAATGGATTGTGCGCAGCGAAGCGAAGGCGGCGTTGTTCCCGCAACCATCCGATGAAGAGGTTCAGAGGAGCTTGGCCCGGCTCAAACGTTTATTTTCTTCGCCGGAAGAATATGAGGAACGCAAGAAGCAGGCCGGGTTGACGGATGAAGACATCATGCGCATGCAGAGGTCGCAGCTGTACTTGAGCAATTATCTCGATTCGCGATTTCGCGCCTCCATCCAGGTAGACGAAAAAGATATTAAAGACTTTTACAAAACAAGAGTCATCCCGAGAGCGGAAGCGCGCGGGCAGGCCCCGCCAACCCTGGACGCGGCGCGTGGTTACATTCAGGAAGTCCTGGTGCAGCGCGCGATTAACGAACAGTCCAATCGCTGGCTGAAAGAGAGCCGTGCACGGGTGCGCGTGGAGATACTATTGGACGAGAACGCGAAATGAACAAAGAGTCCCGCTGGCGTAAAATTTTGTGGGTCGAGCACCTGCTTTGGGTGCTCGGCACGTGGACCGCGCTGCTGATTGCCCTGGCGATCATTGCCTTCGGGAGCGGGCTGGGAAATCCGGTGCTGCGGCGGATTTTGATCAACCGGGCGGAGTCGCTGACCGGCACTCGCGTGGAAATTCGCACCGTTTCCGTTGGCTGGTTTTCGCTGAACGTGACGATTCACGGCTTGGTGATGCATGGTAAAGAGCCGGCCAGCACCGAGCCGCTGTTCAGCGTGGAGCAGGCGAACGTGGGCCTGCGCATCGATTCCTTTTGGGGCCGGCGCGTCGGGCTGAACGATCTCGTGCTGGATCAGCCGCACTTGCATGTGCGCGTCGAAAAAGACGGCACGTCGAATCTGCCGAGTCTGCCGGCCAGCAAATCGAACGAACCGGCTTTGCAAAAGCTGCTGGATCTGCACGTGCACCATCTGGCCATCAAGGATGGCTGGATTCTCTACAACGATGTGAAGTCGCTTTTCGAAGTTGAGGGCGGCGAACTGCAGCTAACTGTGAACTCAGGCGGTTCGCTGGAACAGCCGGTTTATTTGGGAACGCTGGATTGGCAATCCATCGAATTGGCAAGGCGGAGAGACGTGCCCGTTCCCGCGAACGTGTCCGCAAAATTCACGCTGAACCACGATGGTTTTGCGATAGAACAGGCGGTCGTCGACGTCGCACGATCGCACGTAGACTTGCAAGCGTCCACGCAGGATTTGGTACATCCGAAATGGACCTACAAATATCGCGCATGGCTGGACCTCCTGGACCTTCGAGAAGCGCTCCGCACGCCGGAAGTGCCGCTGGGGAGGGTTGATCTACGAGGGGAAGGCACGATCGAAAATGGCACGTTTCTAGGCAAAGGCAGCTTTGCTGGAGACAACATTACCCTGGGATTCAGCGATTTCCATTCCGCTAACCTCAGCAGCCGCTCGAGCTACACACTGGAGCCCAAACAAGTGGTTCTGCCGGACTTTGCCGCTTACGCCCTGGGCGGAAGCGTGAAGGGGCGCATTACGATGCGCTACGACGGCTTAGTGTTTCGCGCGGATACAAAAGTACAGAACGTCCGCCTCTCCGCTGTTATGCCTGCCATCGATCACGCGGGATTTCCTGTGGACCAATTGCATTGGGATTCGGTGATTTCCGCGGACACGGTTGAGACCTGGAAAGCTAACTTCCTGGATTTCGACATTGCCGCCCGCATGCATTGGGATGCGCCCGAAGAGGTCATGGAAGGTCACATGCCCTTAACGGGGGATTGGACTCTGCACTATCACGATCTAACCAGCACGCTGGACATCTCGCAGGGTAATTTCGAAACGCCCACAGCGCGCGGGAACTTCACTGGCGTACTCGCGCCCAAAAACACGGCGCTGGACGCGAAGCTGGACATTGCATCGTTGCTCGATTGGGACGACTTTATCCACGCCATCGCCGGCGACAAGCCTGGCACACCCGATGCCGCGGTTCGCATCGCTGGCGCGCTGCAGTGGAATGGCAAAATCACCGGGCGTTCCGGTGGCCCTCAATTTCAAGGACATTTTCACGGAGAAAAAGTCAGCTACGCCGACGTGAACATGGACTCGATCGAAGGGGATCTGAGTTACGCCCCGGATCATCTGATCATCACGCAAGGCCACGCCGCGCACGGATTGATGCAGGCGGATATCGATGGCCAGTTGCAACTGACGGACTGGGAATTTCGTCGGGAAAATGAATGGTCGAGCGAACTGAATCTGGAAAAGGTGCCGATGGCGTCGCTGATGCAAATCGCGGGCATGAATTATCCGATCACTGGGGATATCACCGGTCAATTTCATGGACGGGGAACACGCGCGGAACCAATGCTGACCGGCGTTATGGATGTCGCTAATGCGGAAGCGTATACCGTGCCGTTCAATCGCCTGCGCGGACAACTCACGGTGATGCCCGACGAAGTACGCTTGAACAATGCGGAGCTGCGATTTTTCGCGCCGGGCACGGAAGGCTCCGGTGGCGCGGGAATCGTCACCGGCAATGTGGCCTATCGATTTGCAGACGGCACTCTCACCACCGATCTTGTCGGCGCTTCGCTGCCGTTGGCAAACTTTCGCAGGGTCAAAGCCAATAGTCTTCCTCTCGCGGGGCAACTTTCGTTCCGTTTGAAGTCAAGCGGACCGGTGCGCCAGCCGCAGGCAAACGGAAACTTCCGCGTCGTCGATCTCCAGGTGGGATCGGAGGTGATCGGGAGCTTTGAGGGCGATTTGAACGCAGATGGGCAAAGAGCGGAACTGAAGCTGAGCTCCGCCATGAGCGAAGGTGCCATCGGCGGAAATATCTCTCTGGGGCTTGTGGCCCCGTTCGCGGTGGATGGCAAAGTTTCCATCAAAAACATGAACCTCGATCCATACCTGGTCTCCGCGCTGCACCTGCAAAATTTCAACGGACACGGCACGGCCGACGGCGACATCAGCATGAAGGGCGACCTGCAGCATCCGGAAAGCCTGGTTGTGGATGGGAATTTCTCGCGACTGATTCTGACCTACGGTGGAGTCCAACTGGAAAATTCGGAACCCATTCAGCTGACTTCCACACGAGACAGTTTGCAGATCAAAAGCGCGGCGCTGAAAGGCACCGATACGAATGCGATGCTTACAGGATCGATTCAATTCACGGGCCGGCGCTCCGTTTCGCTGAAACTGAACGGTTCGGTCGATCTACGGCTTCTCAATGGCTATATTCCCAATGTGAGTATGGCCGGGCATGCGGATATGAACGCCTCTTTCGAAGGTACGCTGGACAGGCCGAGGATCGTCGGGCGCGTGAAATTGAATAGCGTTTCCGCGCGTTCCTCGGATTTTCCCACGGGCCTGAGCAATCTTTCAGGCGATCTGGTATTCGAT
Organism: Candidatus Acidiferrales bacterium; assembly: GCA_963709705.1. Taxonomy (GTDB): domain Bacteria; phylum Acidobacteriota; class Terriglobia; order Acidiferrales; family UBA7541; genus Acidiferrum. The sequence continues at coordinate 210,943 of CAVPXU010000003.1, read as the reverse complement.
GCCAACCGTTTGTTTTTCGAGAATGTCAGCGGGGAAGCCGGCGGGGGGAAAATATCGCTCACCGGCACCGTGAATTATTCAGACAAGCCGCTTCGCTACGACATTTCCGCGAAAACGGACCGGCTGCGCATCCGCTATCCCGAAGGTATGAGCTGGCTCATGGGCGGTTCCCTGCGCCTGACGGGTACGATGGACGGAGGATTGCTGACCGGGAAAGTAATGATTCAACGCGTCACCCTGAACCAGGGGCTGGAATCCGCGGGCATTCTGAGCTCCAGTTCGAGTCCTGGCGGACTGGGCGGTTCCAGCTTTCTGCGGAATTTGCAGTTTGACATCGAGGCGACGTCCACGCCGGATTCGCGGATGGAATGGCCGGGAGCGCATCTGGAGGCCGACGCCAGCCTGCGCGTTCGCGGAAACGCCGAACATCCGATTCTGCTCGGACATATCCACGTAATTTCCGGAGAGCTTTATTTTCACGACAGCAAATATCTTGTTAACCGCGGCGACCTGAATTTCGCGAATCCATTCCGGCTCGATCCGGTAATCAACGTGGAAGCCACCACGACCATCCAGCAGTATGAAATCACGCTGAACTTCAACGGGCAGGCCAGCAAAATGAGCCTGTCTTACCGCTCCGATCCCCCACTACCGGCTAGCGACATCATTACGTTGCTGGCCATGGGGCAAACCAACACGGAGGTCGCCTCGCGCACTGGCGGCGTGGCGCAGCCGGGCTCGGCGGGCGCGTCGGCTCTGCTCTCAGAGGCCATCTCCAGCCAGCTGGGCGGGCGTGTGGAGCGGCTTTTTGGAATCACGCGCTTCCGTGTCGATCCAGGTTTGACCACGTTGGGAACCGCCGGTTCCGGGCAGAACGCCGCCGCGCGCGTCACGGTAGAGCAGCAAGTAACGCCACAATTGACAGTCACTTATGTATCAAACGTAACTTCCACGCAGCAGCAGGTGATTCAGGTGGAATACATCGTAACGCGAACCATTTCTATTGTGGGGTTACGCGACCAGAACGGCACGTTCGGCATCGACGTCAAATTCAAGAAGCGCTTCCCGTAATTTGCACGAATAATGGGTTCGGATCAGGGCTGATCTTGCTGCTGGGCGGTCTGCTGCCCGGCATCCTGCGGTTGCGCAGCGCGCTGCGCCAGCGGCCGCCGCTGGTTACCAGTGGTCAGGCGCGCGTTTTGGCCCACGCCCGGATTTTCCTGCTTCGCTTGCTGCAGCGCGTCTCGCCCGGCCTTGGCGGCTTCGGTGCGCGTGGTTTCCTGAATCTCCCGGAAAATCTTGGGGTTTTCCGCTGCTACTTTCTGGCCGAGCGGCGATCCGTAAAACTGCAGCAGGCTTTTGATCTCTTCGTCGGTGTAGTGCTTATCGTAAAGAGCGACAAGTTGCTCGGTCACGCGATCCACGTCGTAGCGCTTTTCGTATTCGTTGATCGTGCTGTTCACGAAGGCCTGGCCCCTTTCGTTGTTCGGCACGGTAGCCAGAAGCTTTTCGCGATACTGTTCGGCGGTTTGCCGCACGGAGTCTTGAACCTGGTCGCGTGCCCCGACGAGTTCGAGCAATGCGCGAATATCGGAATCTTTCATGGGGTCAATGGAAGCGGCGGACTTTGCGCCATTCTGCTTTTCGCCGGGGGACTGCGCCGCGGCCTGCACGGAACTGGGCGGCCCGCCCTGAATGGCTACAAAAAACATCCCGACATAAATCACAATGAGTGCTAACGCCGCTTTCATCACAGCCTCCAAGCAGAAGAGCGAAAATCGGGAACGTCCGAGTTCCGCAGTTCACCAATAATTTTACGGACCGGTAAGTGCCAGCGCGCCTGCTCTGGGGTACAGTTTTGCAGGGTCGGTCACTGTTCGGAGGTGCAGGATTTGGCGGCATCTTCGGATAGACTAGCTTTAGAACCAGCCTGAATCTCCGCGGCCACGAGTGGTGGTCTGGATGAAAAGGAAGAAAGAGCGCGAACTGTGGTGGAAGACTCTTATCTAGAGCAACGCGCCGAAATGGTGGAAACACAACTGCGCAAGCGCGGCATTAACGATGCCGCAGTGTTGCGCGCGATGACCGCTGTTCCCCGCCACGAATTTGTGCCGGACCAGTCCCGCGGGTTGGCTTACGCCGATGAGCCATTGGCGATTGGCGGCGGCCAGACGATTTCGCAGCCCTATATTGTTGCGGCGATGACTGCGGCATTGGGATTAACCGGCTCCGAAAAGGTTCTTGAAATCGGCACTGGCTGTGGTTATCAAGCCGCCGTGCTTTCCCTATTGTCTCGAGAGGTCTTTAGCATCGAATATCGTCCGGAACTGGCGCGTACGGCGTCCGAACGCCTGGAGCGGCTGGGATTCACGAATGTACATGTTCATTGTGGCGATGGAACTTTGGGGCTGAAGGAATTCGCGCCGTATGATGCGATACTGGTGGCCGCGGCCGCCCCTACTTTGCCCGAACCGCTGCTCGAACAATTGGACGAAAAAACCGGCCGCATGATTGTGCCGATCGGCGGCGAAGACCAGCAGCGTTTGTTGCTGGTCAGGCGTCACGGATCCGAATATACGTCGGAAGAACACGAACGATGCCGCTTCGTGCCGCTGCTGGGCCGCTACGGCTGGAAGGAGTGGGGAATCCAGTGACCCCCGCCCCGGAACTCTCCATCATCATTCCTTCGTTCAATGAGGAGCAGCGGCTGCCCGCGTCGCTTGAGAAAATCGCCGATTATATCCGAAATAAGCGGCCGAACACGGAAGTGCTGGTTGTGGATGATGGATCCACCGATCGCACTGCCGCCGTCGCCGAATCCTGGCGCGATCGCATTCCGGGTCTGCGCGTGATATCGAATGGAAGCAATCGCGGCAAGGGATTCAGCGTGCGGCACGGTTCGCTGGAAGCGCAGGGAAATCTCGTGTTGTTCACGGACGCAGACCTTTCCGCACCGATCGAGGAAGCGGAGAAACTTTTTGACGCGTTGCAATCCTGTGATGTGGCCATCGGCAGCCGCGCCATGGACCGCAATCTGATTGAGGTACATGAGTCGCTTTTCCGGGAATTTGCGGGAATCGTCTTCAACCGGATCGTGCGCGTGATTCTGTGGTTGCCGTTTGTGGATACGCAATGCGGGTTTAAGGCATTTCGGAGAGAGCGCTGCCGCATCATTTTCGAGCAACAGACCATCGAGCGGTTTGGCTTCGACCCCGAACTGCTGTACCTGGCGCGGCACCACGGGCTTTCCATCAGGGAAGTGCCTGTGCGCTGGGCGCACTCCCCGGCCACCAAGGTAAGCATGATGCGAGATAGCGTGCAGATGCTCGTGGACATATTTATTATTCGCTGGAATCGCATCCAGGGGCGTTACCGCAAGGCTCACTAGCGTTTCTACTTTATGATATAAAGTACTTGACACAGCTTCCCCTTTCGCGTATTTTCCCTTTCATGCCCGCTCCCGGTTCCAACCGCGCTCTTCTCCGCGATCCTATTCCCATAGATGCCCGTGCGGCCGATCACCTCCGCTACATCCGCGAAACCATGGAATCTGCAGCGGAATTCACCGCGGTGCCCGGTTGGGGCGGCGTGGCCATGGGGATTACCGCGCTCGCGGCGTCGTTTCTGGCGGCCCGTCAGGCCACCCCACGCGCGTGGGTAGCCGTATGGCTGGCGGAAGCCTTTGTCGCCGTGGCGATTGCCGCGCCTGCCGCCGCCACCAAAGCCCGGCGGGCCAATTCCTCGTTGTTTTCCGGGCCGGGCCGCAAGTTTGTGCTGAGTTTTGCGCCCCCGATCGTGGTTGGCGGGCTATTGACCCTGGCAATGTTCCAATTGAGGGCGGTCTCCGCGCTTCCCGGCGTCTGGCTGCTTTTATATGGCACCGCCATTGTCACCGGAGGCGCGTTCTCCGTGCGCGCGGTGCCGATCATGGGTTTGTGCCTGATGGCGTTGGGCGGGATGGCTCTGTTTGCCCCTGCAGCCTGGGGCAATATATTTATGGCAGCCGGTTTTGGCGTGATCCAGATTGCGTTTGGGATCTGGATTGCCTTACGTTATGGGGGCTGACGGGCGCTAACGGCGCCGAAAGGATGTATGGCGAAGTCATCGACAGCGCGGCAAGAAAGGGTCTCTCGCGAAGAGGGGCCGGCGGCAGTGAAGTCCACTGCGCCGCAGCCGGTTTCTGCGAACCTGGACCGGCTGATCCACGAGCGCATCCGCTTGGGCATCGTAAGCGCCCTGGCGGTGAACCGTTCGCTGACCTTCAATGAATTGAAGGCGCTGCTGAAAACCACCGACGGAAACCTCAGCGTGCACGCGCGCAAGCTGGAAGAAGCGGATTACATCGTGTGCACGAAATCGTTTGACGGGCGCTTGCCCAAGACGGAATACCGTCTGACGGCGGCGGGCAGGCGCGCTCTGGAACACTACCTGGATCACATGGAGGCGTTGATCCGGGCGACGCGCGACCGGTAAATTTTTTTGTCCCTGTACTTTGCGATGCAAAGTACATTGCAAAACGTAGCGGCGGAGAATCGACGATCATGTTCATGCCATCTGTCCTTTTGAAGCATCTTTCTGCTCTTCAAACCACCACTGCGCCCGCCATTCACGTCGCCATCATTTGCGACGGGAACGGCCGCTGGGCCACATCGCGAGGCCTGCCCCGCAGCGCCGGGCACCGCGCAGGCGCCGAAGCGGCTCGCAGTACCATCCGCAGCGCACCCCATCTCGGTATACACACGCTGACGCTGTTCACTCTCTCTTCCTCGAATTGGATTCGTCCGCCCGCCGAAGTCGAAGCCATCCTGAAAATCCTGAAAGACTACCTGCTGGCGGAAACCGAACATTGCCTGGACGAAGGCATCCGCCTGAGCATCATCGGCCGCCGTGACCGCTTCCATCCAACGTTGCGCGAAGCCATCGCGGAGTCCGAAGCCATAACCGCAAAGGGAAAGAATCTGCACCTGCGCCTGGCCGTGGACTATTCCTCGCGCCATTGTTTGTTTCAGGCCGCCAGCAAGTTTTATAAAGCCACGAATCTTTCCACCGAAGCGTTCAGCCACGTGCTGTCCGAAGTGCAGCGAGGCGGCTCCACGGATGTGGACTTGCTGATCCGCACGGGCGGGGAGCAACGGCTTTCCGATTTCCTGCTGTGGGAATGCGCCTTCGCGGAATTTATATTCCTGGAGAAGCGCTGGCCCGACTTCACGCCGCAGGACCTGCGCAACGCCATGGTGGAATTTGTGAAGCGCGAGCGCACCCGCGGCGCCCTGCCCCAGGAATACGCCAGCTAGCGAGGTCGTAACAAGCTTCTGTTCTGTAACTTACCGTCGAATCATGCGATTCCTCGCGCCCTGACGTTTGCCTGCCTGCCAGCGTCTATACCACAGGAGAAAGTGATGGGAACTGTGGGACTTACGCTGCAGTGGGAGGATAGAATCTCATCTGCGGCAAGCGAGGGAGGGCGGCGGGTGGAACCATCGGGAATCGCAGCCGGACAGAACCGCGGTGATAGCGCCCTTCCGGATGACGCGGCCCTGGCGGCGGGATGTCTGGCCGGGGATATGAGCGCGTACGAGCGGCTGTACCAACTGCAAGGCGCGCGCATGAGGAACCTGGCCCGCAACCTGCTGGGCTCGCTGTCAGACGCGGAAGATGCGGTGCAAGACACTTTCATCAAAATCCAGCGAGGGATAAGAAGCTTTCGCGGGCAATCTTCGTTCGTTACCTGGACATTCCGAATTCTGGTGAACACCTGCTATGACGTTCGTCGCAGCCGGGTGCGTCGTAAAGAACAAGCGCAAGAAGATGCACGCGAATCCTTGCCACGGCCGGAGTTCCGCGCTCCCGGCGCGCACCCGTCGTTGCGCATGGCGCTCGAACGAGCGCTGGCTGCACTGACGCGCCACCAGCGCGATGTGTTTCTGTTGTATGAAGTGGAAGGATTCCGCCACGCGGAAATTGCGGCGATGCTGGAGATCAGCGAAACTGCCTCCAAAAATACTTTGTTCCAGGCCAAGAAAAATCTGCGCGTCATGCTGGAACCTCCCCGCAGCGCGGAAGCAGGTGCGCAATGACAATTTCCTGCCAGGATCGCGAACGCATATTTCTGGATGGCTCCGTGGAAGAATGGGCGGCGATGGAAGCGCATGCGGCGTCTTGCCCGGCGTGTGCCGAAGAGATTCGCGCGTGGAAGTCTTTGAGCACGGCAGCAGAAGAGTTGCGCGACTACCGGGAAAGTCCTGCATTGTGGACAAAGATTGAAACTGCGCTGCAAGAAGAAAAGCAACGGCCCGCGGCACTCGGGCTTTGGGAAAAGCTGGCGCGCTGGAGCGACGTTTCGCTCGGTTGGCGAACAGCAGTCGCGGCTGCTTTGGTTCTGGTGCTTGCGGTTTCTGGAATCTACGTAGTCCGCTATCGAGACTCACAGGGGACCGGGCAAAGCCGGTTGCTGAAGAATTCCGCGCTCGCGGAAGTGGAACGGACCGAGCGCGATTACATGAAGGCCATCGATAAGCTGGCAACCGAAGCGAAGCCCGAGCTGGATTCGCCATCAACGCCGCTGATGGCCAGCTACAAGGAAAAACTGATCGTGCTGGACAGCGCCATCGACGAGTTGCGCATGGAGGCGGGACGAAACCCTTCGAATGCGCACCTGCGCTACGAGTTGCTGGCGATGTATCAGGAAAAGCAGGAAACCCTGCAGGAAGTTTTGGAGACGAAGCGATGAATGGTGCGACCAGGTCAGTTCTTGCACGAAAATTCGGAATCGTTGTGATGGCAGGCTTTCTGACGGCTTTGCCTCTGGTCGGCGAGAGCTTGGGGCAAAGCACCGCTACCAAGGAATTCCAGAAAACCTTGACTCTCGGCGCGGGCCAGACCGTGAGCCTGACCAACAAATATGGCGACGTACACATCCACGGAGACAACGGCCGCGACGTGAAAATCTCCGCCAACATCCGGGTGCAGGCGCATTCGCAAGCCGAAGCGGACCGCTATGCCGATCAGGTGCGCATCGATGTGGCGCAGGATTCAGGCGGAATCCGCATTCAGACGATCTATCCCAGCGACGAATCGAAGTTCTTCGTTGTGCGCATCGGCGGGCCCTCCTTTTCCGTGGACTACGACGTAACCGTGCCCGTGGACGCCAAGCTGTGGCTGAAAAACAGTTTCGGCAACGTGGAAGTTCAGGGAGTGCAGGGCTGGGCCGATCTGGAGAACAGCCATGGCCAGCTGAAGTTTCGCGATGGCGGAGCGACCAAGTTGACCGATTCATTCGGGGAAGTGGAGGCAACACGAGCGAGTGGCAACGTCACAATAACCAACAACAACGGCGCGGTCACAGTGTCCTCCGTAAAAGGCACGCTGGACGTGAAGGATCGATTTGCTTCCATTAACGTGAGTAATGTTTCGGGCGCGGTCACCATCTCCGCTGGGAATGGCCCGGTGGAACTGACCGATGCGGGCGCGGCGAGGGTCGGCAACTCCTTTGGCGGAGTGACGGCACGCAATATTCATGGGCAACTGGTCATAAATAACAACAACGGCGCCATCGATACGGACACCGTGGCTGGCGGCGCGGAATTGAACACCAGCTTTGGAGAGATCAGCTTCGCGAATGTTTCTGGAAACGTGCGATGCACTTCGTCGAATGGAAGGGTAAGCGGCCGGCGAACCACGGGCGACGTCTACGTGAAGACGACATTTGGAGAAGTGGCGCTGGAGGAGATCGGTGGCGGCGTGGAAGTGGACGATTCCAACGGCGGAATCAACGTGCGGGACATCAAGGGCAAAGCCAGCTTCAATACTTCTTTCGGAGGCATTGAGGCATCGGGATTGCCGAAGGGTGTTCGTGCAACCACCGGCAATGGCCGCATTTCCTTGAGCGATGTAGGCGGCGATGCCTACGCCAAGACAAGCTTTGGGGCCGTGGACATTCGCCGCTTGAACGGCAACCTGACCATCGAGAACTCCAACGGCCCGGTAAGCGCCAGCGCTGTGAAGGGCGACGCCTCGGCAAGAACCAGCTTCGGCTCCGTCACGCTCGAGGATGTTGGCGGCTCCATCACCGTGGACAATCAAAACGGCACCGTGACGGTGTCCGCAGCCAGAGGCTCGTCAGGGTGCAGGAATATTTCCTTAAAGACTTCCTTTGCGCCGATGCAGGTGCGTTTGGCTCCGGACGCGAGTTACGACGTTAACGCCCGCACATCATTCGGCCACATCTCCAGCGATCTGCCGGTAACGGCCACCGGAACCATTGGCGGCGATTCGCTGAACGGAAAAATCGGCAATGGCGGATGCACGCTGTCGTTGACGAATTCCAACGGCAATATTGAGATAGCGAAGGCGAGATAAGAATCGGCGACGATCAGGCCGGTTGCGCTTTGCGCCGTTCGCGATCCATGGCGAAAGCCTTACGCAAAATGCGTGTGGCGGTTTCCGTCAAGTGGAACTGTTCAAGTTCGTCTTCTCGGGCGAACGCCACATCCGTGACGTCGCTGCCGGCGCGGGCTTCGCCGGAGATTCGCTCGCAAAGGTAATCCACGATTACGTAATGAAATCTTGGGCCGGGGCGAGCCTTGCCGGTAGCGGGTTTTTCAGCCAGGAAGATGCGGTCGAAAACTTCAATCACATCCAGCACGCGCACTTCCAGCCCGGTTTCCTCCAACAATTCGCGGGCCACCCCCTGCTGCAGGGATTCGCCTATTTCCAAGGTTCCACCCGGGATGGACCAGTGGCCGAGCAAGGGTTCCGTCCCCCGGCGTATCAGCAGCGTCCGGCCCTCTTCAATCACAACGCCACCGATTCCCACCACCGGCCTGTCTGGGTATTCTCTGGCCATTCCTTTTTTCTTTCGCCCAAGTTGTTAGGTTACACTGGACGCCTGGCGAGAATGGTTGGGGTTGACTTTCCTCGCCGCGGTATATAATACGCCGGATGGTCTGCCCGCGGGGGTCACGGGGGGCGTGCCATCCAGAGTCCAAATCGGAGGGACGGACCGTGCTTCGTTGCCCAGAATGTTCCGCTGAGATTGACGTGGACGAAGACGAAGTTGAGGAGGGCGAGATCTTGAGCTGCCCAGAGTGCGAAACCGAACTGGAAGTGTCACAGACTCATCCTGTGGCGCTGAATCCCATCTCCGATGAACTCGAAGAAGATGACGACGATGACGTCGAGGAAGAAGAAGACGAGGACGAGGAAGATTTTGATGAAGATGGCGACCTCCTGGACGAGGATGAAGACGACGAGGACGACGAAGACGAGTAGCTTCGCCGGGCCGAGGGCATCCTCTCGCTCATCGCGGAACATCAGAGCAGTGGGGAACTCTTTCGAAGCGCACACCGCAGGATGACCACATTAACTCCAGTCTTGTTAGCGGCAATTCTGTATTTCCCCAGTTCCCTCTTGGCCCAGGAGCCTCCCCCGTCCCCTCCCGTGGCAACTCCAAGCGCGCCGCAGTCCACCCCCGGAACGGGTAGTTCCTCAAGCAAAACGAAGAACCGCGCCATTCCCAGCTTTTTGATCATTGGCACGGTCTTTAACGAAAATGCGCTGTCGTTTCCCGGCGTTCAGGTCCGCGTGCGCCGCAGCGGCGAGAAAAAAGTTATTCAGCAGACGTACACCAACTCCCGCGGTGAATTTGCGGTACGTGTGCCGCCCGGGTACGAGTATGAAGTGGTGACCCACGTCAAGAAGTACGACGATAAGATCGAGAACGTCGACAGCAAGGTAGACGTGCAACAACGCCTTTCGATCAAGCTGGAACCCAAAGGCCAAGCTAAGGCGGGAGCGAAACAGTGAGATCGCATCACGGGATTTCTTTGCTGCTTGTGTTGTTCTTCGCCGTTAATGCGGTGGCTTCTGCGCAGGGATCGAAGAAAGACAACCAACTCCGGAGCGTCCGTGGGGTTGTAGCCGATAAAGATGAAAAGCCCATCCCGAACGCTGTGGTCTTTTTGAAGAGTTTGCGGACGAATACGGTTATCAGCCATTTTAGCGACGACGAGGGGAACTACCGGTTCACGGGTCTCGATCCGAACGTGGACTATGAGGTCTTTGCGGAGTTCGACGGCCAGAAGTCGCCCACACGAACGGTTTCCGCCCTCGACAGCCGCAAGGAAATTACCTTGAATCTGAAGGTCGACCGCAAAAAAGGTTAACTTGCGGTAGCTCTCTCGCTAGAGTCAAGGTGGCAAATTGGGGCTGTGAGGGGACCAAAAGTACACTGAAAGTCCGCCTGGGAGCAGTCCTGCTTTAAAGGCACAGCGACAATTTCAGGAGAGATGTGCAGAGGACGGAATAATCTTGCGCCTTTACCGGCATTTATGGCGAGTGGGCTTCCTCACGCTCGTCTTTCTGTCCGTCTCTGCGTTCGCCCAGGAGAAGCCCGATAGTCCGCAACCAAAGGTGCCGGCCGACTCCGCGACGCAACCGGCCGTCGATCCCCAGGATAAAGAAGCCAAGGACGAAGTCCCCAAACGCATCTTCTGGATTATTCCAAACTTTATGACCGCCAACGATCAGCCGGAAAATCAGGGACCGCTGACCGTGAAGGAAAAATACAATATTGCCTGGCACCAGTTTTGGGACTTAAGCGCGCATTTCGGCAACTTGCTTCAAGCTTCCATCTCCCAGGCCGCCAATGGACTTCCGCACTATGGCCAGGGATGGGGAGCATTCGGTGAACGCTACTGCGCGCAAGAGGGCGACCAGTTCACCGGCAGCATGCTGATTTACGGCGTCCTTCCGAGTGTGCTGCACGACGATCCGCGATATTTCCGCAAGGGGCGCGGCAGGACCTGGTCCAGAATCGCGTATGCGGCTTCGCGCGTGGTGATTTCCCGCACCGATGCCGGAAAGTCCACCTTCAATGTCCCCCAGGTTTTCGGGCAACTCGGACAAGCTTCTATTTCAATGCTTTATTATCCGCAGCAGGATCGTAGGCTTGCGGGCGTTCTTTCGGGTTGGGCCATCAACCAGGGCTACAACATCGGATGGAATCAATTAAAAGAATTCACACCTGATTTGGGGGCCTACCTGCGGCGCCACTCCAAGAAAAATAAAACCACACAGATGCAAGACAGTCGCTCGCCACTTGGCGATAGCCACTAACCCCTGATCTTTCGCGCCGGACGCCGGATTCGGATCGCGCGCGGTACAACGGAAATTTCCACTGGAGTCATCCCCAGAAGCTCGCCGTCTCCCTGAAACCAGCAAGGGCTTTCGGTTTCAATTCTCACGCACGTTGTGCTGAATCGCCGCACGCGCTTTGTGTTCAGTTCACCGCGCAACGCGAAGGCCGGCAGCAGCGCGAGAATTTCGAACACGCTCAAATCCTCGACTAACACCACTTCCAGCTTTCCGTCGTCCATTTGCGCGCCGGGAGCAAGATGAATCCCCGCTCCAAAACTCGGCGTATTCAGCACCCCGGCAAGCAGAACAGTAGCCTGAACGGATTCTGTTTCGGGAGAGCCGACGACAATACGCACGCGAATGCCGTGAAAACCAAACAAAGCGCGAAGCGCGGCCAGAACGTAGCGCAAACGTCCGCGCAAATTGCGGTAAGCTCCGTTCGCGTAGCGAGCCGCTTCTGCATCGAGCCCCACTCCCCCGCCGCCGGTGTAAAGGCGCTCGCGGCCGTCCGCTGTGCGCACCTTGACGACGTCCAGTTCGCAAGTTTCGCCGTCCAGCAAGAGCGCCGCGGCGGCGATCGGATCTGCTGGCAAACCTAAAGCTGCGGCCAGATCATTTCCGCCACCCGCTGGAATCACGCCCAAAATAATCTCTGGATAGTCCGAAACTGCGTTCATTAACAATTGAAACGTTCCGTCGCCTCCAAGGACAAAAATGCGTTTTCGGCCAGCCGCGACTGCTTCCCGGGACTGTGCGACTAACTCTTCAGCGCTCGCGGTGACGCAGATTTCGACGTTCCAGCTCCGCCGGTTGGCAAATTCGCGCAATTCATGAACAACTGCCGCGGCGCGGCCGCCCCCGGCCACGGGATTCACAAGAAGCAAATCGGGTATGACGGAAGTTTCGCGAGAGGGGAGTTCCACAAGTTGGTTATGCTGACGGAGCCGCGGCCAACTGTCAATTTATGGTTGTTCGAATTGTTGTAAATTTTCGCGAGCGAACGAATTAAATTCGTCTAAGCTGTATCAAATGCATTTCCGCTAACCACGCGAATCGAGGAACGATGGCTTACAAGGGATTTGATTTACAGGGAAGAGTTGCCGTGGTTGTTGGCGGAACATCCGGAATCGGACTGACGATTGGCTTGGGCTTGGCCGATGCCGGAGCCGACGTAATTCCCAGTGGACGCCGCGGGGATCTGGTCGATAGCGCGGCGAAAGGAGTGGAGTCGCTCGGCAGGCGCTCACTGAGGCAGTGTTCGGACGTTCGGGACCGCGCATCGCTCGAGAAATTGCTCAATGCAACTGTGAAAGAATTCGGCAAAGTGGACATTCTCGTCTACGCCGCCGGACGCACGAAGCGCACTCCCTTCCTGGAAGTGGAAGAGAGCGAATGGAACGACATTATGGATACCAATCTGACCGGCGCATATCGCGTGAGTCAGATTTTTGGCCGCCACATGGTGGAACGAAAGTATGGTCGCATCATTCACATTGCGTCGCTTACGTCGTTCGTCGGTATGCACGAGGTGGCGGCCTACGCCGCAAGTAAATCGGGCCTGGCGGCGCTGACGCGCACCACGGCGATCGAGTGGGCGCGATATGGCGTGTGCGTGAATGCCATCATGCCCGGCGTATTCCGCACCGCGCTCAACGAGAAGCTTTTGGACGGCACGCCGCGAGGCCAGGAATTGTTGCTGCGCACACCAATGCGCCGCTTCGGAAAAGTGGAGGAGTTGGTCGGAAGCGCCATTTTTCTGGCTTCGGAAGCGGCCAGCTTTGTCACCGGCACGCTGGTTCAGGTGGACGGAGGATTTCTGGCCAGCGGCGTGAATCAGTGACGTCGCAAATTGCGACTGGTACAGAATGCCGTGAATAACCAAGATCGCCGAAGAAGCGAAAGGGCGTAGCCCTCCAGTGTCCGCTGACAATCATTCGAACACGCGCGCCACAATCTTTTCTGGCAAGTTCCGCTGGGTCATCTGCGCGGTGCTTTTCGTGGGAATCAGCAAAAACTACATGGATCGCCAGGTTTTGGGCGTCCTGAAAGTAACTTTGCAGCACGACCTCGGATGGAACGAAATCGATTACAGCAATCTGGTGTTTGTGTTTCAGGCGGCTTACGCCGTTGGCATGTTGGTGGTAGGGCGCTTCATCGATCGTGTGGGAACGCGCATGGGATATGGATTGGCGATGCTCTTCTGGAGCGTGGCCTCCATGGCGCATGCTTTGTGCGGCTCACTTTTCAGCTTTGAAATCGCACGAGGCGCCTTGGGTCTTGGAGAAGCGGGAGCGTTTCCCGCCAGCATCAAAACCGTCACGGAATGGTTTCCGCGGAAGGAGCGAGCGCTGGCTACGGGAATTTTCAACGCGGGAACGAATGTGGGCGCGATCATTACGCCGCTCTTCGTGCCGTGGATCACCATCCGCTTCGGTTGGCGCTGGGCTTTCCTGATTACGGGTGCGCTTGGATTTTTGTGGTTTTTGTTGTGGATGGCGGTATACAGAAAACCGGAAGATCACCCGCAATGTTCCGCCGAGGAGCTCGCGTATATCCGCAGCGATCGCGAAAAGCCGGCGGCTCCGTTGCTGTGGGTCCGATTATTGGGATATCGCCAGACATGGGCATTTCTGCTGGCAAAGTTTCTGACCGATCCCATCTGGTGGTTCTATTTATTTTGGGTGCCAGGCTTTTTTCAGGAGCAACATGGGTTAAATTTGACGCAGATCGGATTGCCGGTTGTCGTGATCTATCTGATTTCCGACGCCGGCAGCGTTGCAGGGGGCTGGTTGTCTTCGCGGTTTATTCATCGCGGCTATTCGGTGAACACGGCGCGCAAGGTGGCGATGCTTATTTGCGCTCTGTGCGTGATTCCGATCGTGTATGCGTATCGCGCGCAAGGCTTGTGGACGCCAACGCTGTTGATCGGGCTAGCCGCCGCGGCGCATCAGGGATTTTCGGCCAATTTGTATACGACCGCTTCGGACATGTTTCCGAGCCGCGCAGTGGGTTCGGTAGTGGGAATTGGCGGCGCAGCCGGCGCGGTGGGCGGAATGCTGATCGCCAGCATCGTTGGCCATATTCTGCAGGCGACAGGGAGCTACTTCGTTCCCTTTCTGATGGCGGGCGCGGCTTATTTAATTGCGCTGGGGGTGATGCAAGCGATCGTTCCAAACTTGAAGCCAGTTGAGTTTGTGTAAGGAGAAAAAAGTTTGCGTCACATGGCGTTGTTTCGAAAGGCGGGAGTTCTGCGATGAGCCTGAAAATTCGACAGAAAGAAAATTGCCGATGGGACTTGCTCAGCCTCGGCGAAGTGATGCTCCGGCTGGACCCGGGAGAGAAGCGCATCTGGACGACGCGCAGTTTTGAAGTGTATGAAGGGGGTGGCGAGTACAATGTGGCGCGCGGATTGAAGCGCTGCTTTGGTTTGGACACAGCGGTGGTCACTGTTTTCGCGGATAATCCGATTGGCCGGCTTTTGCAGGATTTGATTTATCAAGGCGGTGTGGATCAGTCGCTGGTGAAATGGGTGCCATACGATGGCGTGGGACGCGCGGTGCGCAACGGACTTAATTTTACGGAGCGGGGCTTCGGCGTTCGTCCGGCGCTGGGATGTTCCGACCGGGGGCACACCGCGATTTCGCAACTAAAGCCCGGAGAAATCGATTGGGAGCAAATTTTTGGACGATCGGGAGTGCGCTGGTTTCACACCGGGGGAATTTTCTGCGCTCTGTCCGGCAGCACGCCGGAAGTGGCGATTGAGGCGATGCAAGCTGCGCGGAAGCATGGCGTGGTGGTTTCCTACGATTTGAATTATCGCGAATCGCTGTGGAAAGCCAATGGAGGACAAAAGCGCGCACAGGAAGTGAATCGAAAAATTGCGCCGTTTGTGGATGTGATGATCGGCAACGAAGAGGATTTTTCCGCCGCCCTTGGATTCAATGTGCCCGGAATGGGTAGAGACCTGACTACGTTCGAGGTGGAAGGCTTTAAAAAGATGATCGAAACAGTCGCGAAGGAATTTCCGTTCCAGGTAGTAGCCACCACGCTGCGAAAAGCCAAAACCGCCACGCGCAACGACTGGGGCGCGATTTGCTATCACGGTGGAACGTTTTTCCAGGCGACGGAACGGCAAGATCTGGAAATTCTGGACCGCGTGGGCGGCGGCGATTCCTTTGCCTCCGGTTTGATCTATGGATTTCTTTCCGGCAAAGACGCACAGTGGGCGGTGGAATGCGGCGCGGCGCATGGAGCGCTGGCGATGACCACGCCCGGAGACACATCGATGGCAACGCTGGCGGAAGTGACGCGCTTGATGAAGGGATCGGGCGCGCGCATCGAACGTTGAAGCGCGGCGCGAGTTTAAGCGAGAGGAGTTAAGGAATTGGCGACGGAGGAGGCAGTTCGGCTGCACCCCGAAGACAACGTGGCTGTCGCCCTGGCGGATCTGGCGGCGGGCGCGCGTATTTCCTTGCCGGGATGCGCCGTCGTCACCACAAGCGCGGTTCCCGCAAAGCAGAAGCTTGCGCTTGAGCCGATACCCGTGGGCGGCATCGTAAAAATGTATGGCGTAAAGGTGGGCAAAGCCACGCAACCGATTCAGTTGGGCGAAGTCTTGACGACGCGGAACGTGCACCACGAAGCTGCTCCCTTTCACGAAAAAACTGAAAACTTTCTGTGGAATCCGCCGGATGTGTCGCGCTGGAAAGAACGCATGTTTGCCGGGTATCACCGCGCCGATGGCCAGGTCGGCACGCGGAATTACTGGCTTGTGGTTCCACTGGTGTTTTGCGAGAACCGCAACATCGGCGTATTGAAGCAGGCGTTCGAACAGGAATTAGGATTTGCCCCGCCGCCGGTTTACCGCCAGCAGGTTGCCGATCTTGCACGACTGTATCAATCCGGCCAAGCCGGGCAGATCCCCGCTTACGCGGCGACCGCAAAACCGAAATGGCCGGAAGGTCCGCGGCTTTTTGCCAATGTGGACGGAATCAAGTTTCTGCTTCATGAAGGCGGCTGCGGCGGCACGCGTGAAGACTCTAATAATCTTTGCGCCCTGATCGCCGGCTACATTCATCATCCCAACATTGCCGGAGTCACGGTGCTCAGCCTGGGCTGCCAGAATGCCCAGGCGGTGGTGCTGCGCGACGAAATCAGAAAAAGGGATCCCGATTTTTCAAAGCCGCTTCACATCTTCGAACAGCAGCGCAGCGGCGAGGAATTCGCTATGCTCTCGGAAGCGATCCGGAAAACATTTCTGGGGCTGATCGAAATCGACAAGTGCAGGCGCGCGCCGGCGCCATTGCGAAATCTTGCCGTGGGGCTCAAGTGCGGCGGCTCCGATGGTTTTTCCGGCATTTCCGCGAATCCATCCATCGGGAGAGTTTCAGATCTGGTCGTGGCTTTGGGCGGGAAGACGATTTTGAGTGAATTCCCCGAGCTCTGCGGTGTCGAACAGGAGCTCGTAAATCGCGGCGTCTCCACGGAAGTTGCCGATCGGTTCATGCAGCTCATGCGCAGCTACTCCGCGCGGGCAAAAGCGGTTGGCTCCGGCTTTGACATGAACCCGTCGCCCGGCAACATCCGCGATGGTCTGCTTACGGACGCGATGAAGTCCGCGGGCGCCGCGAAAAAGGGCGGCACTTCACCGGTAACCGCCGTTCTGGATTATCCCGAGTATCTCCGCGAGCCCGGACTGAATCTGCAATGCACTCCGGGAAATGACGTGGAGTGTGTCACGGCGCAGGTCGGCGCAGGAGCGAATATTGTTCTATTCACCACAGGTCTGGGGACTCCCACGGGAAACCCCATCGCACCCGTAGTGAAAATTTCCACGAATTCGCCGCTGGCCGCAAAAATGCCGGACATCATTGACATCGATACCGGTGGCATTATTGCCGGCGAAAAAAGCATCGAGCAAATGGGCGACGAAATTCTGGAGCGCGTCCTTCAGATTGCCAGCGGCGAAGTCCGGACAGCGGCGGAGTTGCTGGCGCAAGACGATTTCATTCCCTGGAAACGGGGCGTTTCGCTGTGAGCAAGCTTTCGCGCGCCGTCAATATCCAGGATCTTCGGACTTTGGCGAAGCGCCGTTTGCCAAGAGTCGTCTTTGATTATCTGGATGGCGGCGCGGAAGACGAGATCACGATGCGCGCGAACAGCCAGGTGTTCGGCGACGTCACGTTTCGCCCACGCCACGCCGTGTCTTTCGCCGAATGTGACATGCGCACGCGCGTCCTGGGTATGGATTTATCGCTTCCCTTCATTCTTGCCCCGGTGGGCTACAGCCGGTTAATGCATCCGCTTGGCGAAATTGCCGCGGCTCGAGTCGCGGGACAGAACGGGACTGCGTACATTTTGTCCACGATTTCCGCGCACGCGCTGGAAAAGGTGAAGGCCGCTTCCACCGGACCCGTTTGGTATCAGCTTTATTTGGTGGGCGGGCGTGAAACGGCGGAGGCATCGATCTGCCGTGCGAAGGCTGCTGGTTTTTCGGCGCTGGTGGTGACCATCGACACCGCGGTTGCCGGAATGCGCGAACGCGATCTCCGGAACGGAATGAAAGAGTTGCTCGGGGGTAGCACTTTGGCCAAGCTTCCCCATCTCGGCCAATTCTTAGCGCGCCCTGGATGGCTTGCCGGCTTCCTTGCGGATGGAGGCGTGCCAAGTCTGCCAAATATCATTGTGCCCGGCGAGGGACCAGGGACGTTGATGGATGTTGGCGCGGCGCTGGGCCGTTCCGTTGTGACCTGGGCGGATTTTCGCTGGATTCGAGAAGTGTGGGGCGGCCCGATCATTGCAAAAAGCGTACTCACTGGAGATGATGCACGGCGAGCTATCGATCATGGCGCGGATGCGATTGTGGTCTCCAATCACGGCGGGCGCCAGTTGGATTACGTGTCCGCAACTTTGAAGTGCTTGCCGGAAGTTGTGAAGGCTGTAGATGGACAGGTGGAAGTGTTGATGGATGGCGGCGTGCGGCGTGGCAGCGATGTCGTCAAGGCGCTCTGCCTGGGAGCTCGCGCGGTTCTCGTCGGGAGAGCTTACGGCTACGGACTTGGCGCAGCGGGAGAAGCAGGGGTCACGCGCGCGGTCGAGATTCTGAAGGCCGACCTTGAACGCACATTGCGGCTGCTTGGCTGTCCTTCCGTGCGCGAGCTGGATTCTTCCTTTATCGACGCGCCAGGAAACTGGGCGCGAGCCTGATCCAGTCTCGCCTCGCAGACATTCAGCCGAACTAAATCAATTCCCGCCGAGAGATAACTGGACCACTATCGCGCTGCACACCGCCAACAAAAGCGCCACAGGCATGGCGACTGCGCCAATTTTCAGGAAGCTCCAGAAACTTACGTCCAGTTTTTCGCGGCGCAATGCGATCAGCCACAAAATTGTCGCTAGTGAACCGGTGATCGAAAGATTCGGCCCGAGAGCGACGCCCAGAAGCACGGCGCTGGCAAGCAATCCTTTCGCGTGCGCGGCTTGCAACGTACTGCCAGCAATCAGGCCCAGTGGGAGATTGTTCAAGAGATTATTGGCGATCCCCACAACGAAAGCGGTGAGCAATGCGCCCAACGATGGCGCCAGCGTTTCGACCCAGGACAACCACGCCTTCGTGTACGCCATGGCCCCGATGCTTTCGACCGCATCCACCATTAAAAACAGCCCGGCCACCAGGGCGAGCGTCCTCCAACTGATTTCGCTAAACAGCGGGAGCGGATTGTTGCGCGCCCTCAGCGATACCACCAGCGTCACGACAAGAGCCGTCAAGCATGTGGGCAAACCTAAATCCCAATCCAGTGCCGAAGCCACGAGCAACACCACAGCCGTCGCCGCCAAGCCACCCAGTACCAGTTTTCCGTGGTGATTCATGGAATGGTCTTCGACCTGAAACTGGATCGTGCCTCGCAGTTCGTTACGGAAAATCCAGCGCAGCACCGCAAATGTCGCCACGATGGAGAAAATCGACGGCAGCCCGAACCACAGCAGCCAGCGGCCCAACGCGGGCATGTCTTTATGAAACACAACCAGGTTCGCCGGATTCGAAATGGGCAGCACAAACGACGCGGCGTTGGCGATAAACGCGCACGCAAACAGATACGGCAGCGGTTCAACTCTCGCTTTGCGCACTGCGGCCAAAATTGCCGGCGTCAGCACGACTGCCGTTGCGTCGTTGGACATGAAAATTGTGACGGCAGTGCCCACCGCATAAACCAAAAGAAACAACCGCGAATAGGAACCCTTTGCGCCGCGCACCGCAGCCGACGAAAGCCAATCGAACACGCCGTGTTCCCCGGCAAGTTCTGAAAGCAACATCATGCCTATCAGGAACAGGTACACGTCCGTGCCTTTGGCGATCGCCCGGCCCGCCAGCGACAACGGCACCAGGCGCAACACAACCAGCAGCAAAACCCCGCCGCCAACCCAATACACCTCAGGAATATTTCGGGGACGAATCAGCATCAGCACGATGCTCACGACGACAATCAGCGCCAACAGAGTATGCGCAAAAGCAGGCGAGAGCATTTAGCGCTCCTTCCTACCGATTTTAGTCGGATTCAAAGGGAGACTCGCGCATACGTTGTGCTTTTCCTTCCTTGAAGTAACATGATGTTGAACGGATTACAGGGAGCGGTCTGCTGGGAGATATGCGGAGGTCAGCTGAGGAATTTCCTGTATTTAGCAGGCAATGGGCGGTAATAAGGTGATTTCAGCGCCAAAAGCGGACGCATTCGTTGACTTACCTCATACCGCGACCTAAGATGACCGCACGATGAAAGATACCGAAAAACTTACTAGCCGACTTCGTATGATTGCCTTGGCAGGAGTCGTGGGCGTGGTGTGTTACCTCGCTGCGGCAGTGGGCGGGATCTTAATTATCAATGTTCCGCAGACGCTCTGGCCCCTGTGGCCGGGCTGCGCTGTGCTGGTTGCCATTCTGTTGGTCACGCCGCGCAAAATCTGGCCGTTCCTGATTCCAGCCGGGCTGGCAGGATTTGTTCTTTACGACTTGCAGGCCGGCGTGCCGCTCGGTGCGATCGCCTGGCTCATGTTGACGGATGTCGTCGAAATCATGGTCACTGCGGGGGGCCTGTGTTATTTCATGAATGGCTTGCCTCGCTTGGACAGCTTGAAAGGCTTCGCGAAATACTCGTTCTTCACGGTTATCCTCGGCCCTGCTGTTACAGCTTCGATTGGCATTCACGCTTTGAACGGGGACCGCTGGATAAGTTGGCGAAGTAATTTCCTGTCGGAAGGGTTGGCATTCCTCACGCTCACGCCCGCGATATTGGGCTGGTTTGGAGAAGGGCGCGCCTGGTTACGCGCGCGGCGGGCGCGCCACCTGGAAGCAGGCGTACTTTTCGCCGCACTGATTGGCTTAAGTTACGCAGTTTTCGTAGCGCGCGGCACAAATGCGTTGCATGCCACGCCCGCGCTGCTTTATTCTCTCGTGCCGTTTCTCGTTTGGGCCGCGCTCCGTTTCGGCTCGATGGGCGCGGGCACGGCGGCGAGCATCGTGGCCTTTCTGTCGATTTGGGGCGCGCTCCACGGCCGCGGGCCATTCACGCAAACAGATCCGATCAACAGGATTTTCTTGTTGCAGCTTTTTCTGTGGTTCACCGCCGTGCCGTTCATGGTCCTTTCGGTCCTGGTGGAGGAACGCAAGCGGCAGGAATCGATTCTGCGCGAAAGTGAGGAACGCTTCCGCCTGATGGCAGACACTGCGCCCACGCTGATCTGGATGTCTGGCACCAACAAGCTGTGCACCTTTTTCAATCGTGGCTGGTTGGATTTTACCGGCCGGCCGATCGAGCAGGAACTCGGAAACGGATGGGCCTCCGGCGTTCACCCGGACGATCTGGAACGCTGCATCGGCGTTTACACCACGGCATTCGATGCACGCGCGAAGTTCGAAATGGAGTACAGGCTGCGCCGCTACGACCGCGAATATCGCTGGATCGTCGACTATGGTGTGCCGCGATTTAGTTCAAATGGTGTTTTCTGGGGTTACATCGGTTCTTGCATCGACATCACTGAACGCAAGATGTCAGAGATGTCGCTGCACGAGTTGAGCGGCCGCTTGCTCCACGCACAGGAAGAAGAACGAGCCCGCATCGCCCGTGAGTTGCATGACGATATCAGCCAGCGAATGGCGTTCCTCCAGATCGGCCTGGATCAATTCGAACAGAGCATTCATGGGCTCACCCCAAATGAGCGGAATGAACTGCACAATCTCACGGCCGTGGCGTCTGAAGTATCCAGCGATCTTCACAGCATGTCTCATCAGCTTCACCCGGCCAGGTTGGACCTGCAGGGCCTGGTGGCGGCGACGGACAGTTACTGCAAGGAAGTTACCAGCCAGCACGAAATGTGCATCAAATTTGTTCACCAAGATGTTCCCGTTCAGATCCCGATGGATGTGGCTCTTTGCCTGTTTCGAATTGTGCAAGAAGCTTTGCGAAACGTCGTGAAACACGGAAAAACTTCGGACGCCAACGTGGAACTTTCGGGCCAGGGCGATTGGATCGATCTCCGCATCTCGGATTCCGGGGCGGGATTTAATCCGGAATCGGCTCACGGAAAAGGCGGCCTGGGCCTAATCAGCATGCGCGAACGGTTGCGGTTGATCGGCGGACACGTTGTCGTGGAATCGGAGCCTGCGCGCGGGACGCGAATCCACGTACGTGTTCCGTTGTCAGACAGCACCAGTCAAGACCCGCCGGAACTCAAGAAATTCAAGGCAAGCGCGTAAATCGTTACACCTTGATTCTATTTTGCCGGGATGATCGGCAACACCAATGCCGACGGATGCTGCGCATCGTGGAGAATCGCATTCGCGGCGGAAACGGAATTTCGCGCGTACTTGATTGGCTCTCCAGTGTTCAGATTGCGGTCGAACCGCGGGAAATTGCTGCTGGAAATTTCCAGGCGCAGCGAGTGGCCCTTCAGGAAAACGTTGCTGGTGGCCCAAAGATCCACGGTAATCTGATAGATCTGTCCCGGATTCATCAGCCCCTCGTGTTCCTGCGAGTCTCGATAGCGCATGCGCAGAATGCCTTCCGTAAGATCCTTCGCGAAGCCATCGGGCCCCACGTCCACCAGCTTCCCGGTGAAGTCCGTATCGACGGCGGTCGATTTAACGAACAGGGTCATCGTGACGGGACCGGTCACTTCCAGGTCGTGGGCAAGCGGACCGGTAGAGTAAACGAGAACATCATCACGATTTTCAACCGCGCGCTGGTCGCGCGGGCCGGGCTCAAAATGTTTGGCGTCGCAACACAACGGGCCGCCCACCGTGGGCGTCGGAGTCATGGGGTCATAGGCGTACGTGTCGGCAGGCTCGGAGCCCGGCGCGGCCGTCGAAAGAGAGCCATCGCCCCGCAGTGAATTTGCTTTGCCGCCCGAATGCAGAAAATATTTCGTTGCTTGCGCTTGTGGCGGCGGCCAATCGTCCTCGAAGCGGTATTCGTTTACACCCATTACGAAAAGCTTCACCGGCTTGTCCGTCGCAAACTCGTTTTTGATTCCCTTGAACAGAAAATCGTACCAATCGAGAATCACGTCCGTATACACGTTTTCGACGGCATGCGGGCCAAAATCCACATCGCCGATATGCCTGCCGAAACCCGCGTGGCCGCCAATTTCGATCAACAAATGCTGCTGCGTGCGCGCCACTTCCGTCGATCCGTGCGCCTTCGCGCCCATGTAATTTCGCAGCGTCCCCGCGTTGAATATGTCGTACCATCCGCCGACGTTGAGCATGGGAATAGCGATCTTCGAATAATTCTCCTCGATCGACCACTGTTTCCAGTATGCGTCGTAGTCCGGATGCGCCAGCCAATCCAGATAATAGGGTGCGATCGATGCGGTGAGCTGCGCATCGGCCGGTAGCTGGCCAAAATTAAAAACGGGGAAATTCGCCAGCGGAAGTGTGGGAGCGCCAACAAGCGCATTTGCATTGTCGCTGATCTCACGCTGCAGCGTATTTTGCGCCAATTGCGTCGTCCAATTCTGATCGAACCATTGCTCGAAAGCGCCGCTTTGATACGTCCAGCCGTCATGATAATTGCTTGCGGTCATGTTTGGCGCGATGGCTGTCAGGTGCGGCGGCTGCGCGATCGCCGCCAGCAATTGCGTGGCGCCTACGTAAGACGCGCCCATCATCCCCACTTTTCCGTCTGCGTAGGGAAGCGCCGCGGCCCACTCGACCGTGTCGTAGCCATCGTTTTGTTCATGCCGGAACGGATACCACTCTCCCTCCGACGCATAGCGGCCGCGCACGTCCTGAATAATTAACACGTAGCCGCGCGGAACGATCGTGTAAGCGGGCGCAACGGTCCCTCCTACGCTTTTGTCGTACGGCGTGCGGATCAGGATGACCGGAAACTTATCGGGCGAATTCGGCCGGTAAATATCCGCACGAAGTATGACTCCATCGCGCGTCTTCATCGCCACGTTGTGCTGGGCGATGACTTCGTATCCCGGCGATTTATCCACGATGGATGACGGGGAAGCCGCAGGTAACGAAGACGGCGGAGATTGCGCGCGCGTCGAGCCGGCAAGAAGCGAAAAAGCTCCCACTAGCGCCGCGACGAAGAGCAATCCAGTTCGAGTGATTCGGGTGCAAGCTGCAGTCCACGGAGATACCGCGAGCGAATAGCGTACCGCTGTGTTCTTGGCAAAAATGGGGACCCCCCAGCAATACAAATCATGCGAGCCACAAGATATCATGGCGGCAAAAAGAATTGCCAAGGGAAGCGATGAGGTTAGTACAAAATTCGGTTGCTTGCCGCTAGTGCTGGAGCTGCGCTGCTCGCTCCAACCGGAGACGCGGTCGTAAGGTACAGATCCACCGTGCTCACGGAAACGTTGAGATTTGACGCGATTTGATTTGCGGACAACCCCTGGCTGGCCATCTGCTGGACTTGCACCTGGACGGACACGGTGGCGACGGAGCTTGGCCGAATGTTCGAGACCGAACTTACGGGTAAGTTCGATCCTATGCTGGGGGCCGCACTGGCCACGATGGACTGGGCCTGCGGTGAGATCGTTACTGTGTCTTGCGGAACTGTAACGGGAGCAGCTTGCGCTGGTACCGGCTCCTGTACTTTCGATGCCGCGGGCGTCGTAACCGCCGGAACCGCGGGTGCTTGATTGATTTGTGCCGCTAAAGAAACCATAAGACGCCTCTTTCTATTGCATCCTCATAGTGCTTTATCGGCAGTTTTACGTTTGGCTTTAATGTCAGGCTTCCTCAGAATGCCTCCTTTTTACAAAATCTCTAATCTGCCTGACAGCACCTAAAGCCTGCTCAACTGTCGCGTCACTTACCGTAGACGAGCAAAGTAAAAGTGTCTGGAATGATGGCAGGGCGCGGACGCGGATTATCTTTAGTCGCCGCCGGAGCAGGGCCGAGATCCGCGGTCACAAGATAGACGACATGCGTGCCGTAATCCACTGCCATGGTGCGCGCGCCGCGTTGCGTCTGAATCATTTCGACTAACGAAAAGTTTGTGGGTGAATCTTCGTGCGCGATGGTCAGCGTGCCATCGCCGCAGGAAGCGAAGGCATAACCGGTGCCGGGATCGAAACGGTTGGCATCCACGCCCTGGCCGATCGGAACCGTGCCGAGCACTTTGCCAGAGTTTCCGTCCACAAACGTCATGAGCTTGTTGTGGCAACCCACGACCAATATTTCGTGAGCGGCGTCGATCGCCAGGCCCGACGGAGACTCGCACGGCGCGAGCGGCCACGTGTTCTCAATCTTCAACGTTTTCGCGTCGAACCGGACCAGCGAACTCTTGTCCTCCAGATTCACGAATATTTTTCCTTTGCCGTCGGTTGCGCCAAACTCTGGACCACCTCCGAGCGGGAACGTGCCGACGAGTTTTCCAGACGCGACGTCGATAGCCGAGGCGGTGTTAGCGTCACCATTGAAGGTGAACACGCGTTTGGAGAAAGGATCGTAGATGATCGCGTCCGAATCCTTGTCGGTTTTGATATTCCCCAGAGTTTTCAGGGAGGTGAGATCGAACATGGTGGAATCCCCGGTGCGCCCGTTGGTGGTGAAGCCCTTGTTGAATTCATCCGCCAACGCCACGCCGTGAGCGCCCTTCGTGTCCGGAATATCTCCGATGATCTTGCCTTGTTCGGGATCGACGACGATCACGTGCGTGCCTCGGGTAATGAACACGCGGTGCGTGGCCGGATCGACTTCGAGATAGTCCCAGCCGCCGGAACCTCCCAACTTCACTTTCTTCACAAGGTGATAACCGGAGGCATTGGATTGAGGGACAGCCTGATGCGCGGGCAAAAGAAAACACGCCAGAAAACCCAGTACCACGCGTGCGAATCCATTTTTCTTCAACATTAAATCCTCCTGCGGTGCCAAAAGCGCTGTAAGCCCAGGTAAGACCATGGCACTTCGAACATAAACGGAAGATAAATCACCCCAAGGCTTTTTTATGCCGCCCGGAAGTGCTGCGCAATCTCGGCACGGAGCCGTGCGCGATTTATCCTGCGTTCATGTCCATATCACTAGCCTGATGAAGGACGAAAAGGGTTGCCGAGCCCGAAACCAAATGAAGAACGCTCCTGCGGCAGCCAATCGCAGATCGTTTCGAAGTCGAGATTTTTAACTTGAGTCGATGAACGTGAAGAATAAAATCCTGATTTTCGCGCAATCTCTTACCTTGGCGTCTCTCTTGTCTGCCTCGGTGAATGCCTTTGCGGGTCAGCAACCCAACACTCCCGCGCCCCAGCCCTCCGCCACCCAAACGGCGCAGACGCAACCCGCGCCATCCGCTGCGGCGGGAACGGCGCAAAGAATCACGCTGCAAGACGCCCTCGCCTTGGCGCGCAAAAACGAACCAACCTATCATTCCGCCGTCACTGCGGCCGGCATCGCCCGCGAAGACCGCGCGCGATCCCGCGACGCTTTGCTGCCCAATGTGAATTTCAATACGTCGCTCCTCTATACGCAGCCGAACAGTTTCGGAGGCGTCAGATACATCGCCAACAACGCGCCACGTGAATACGTCAGCCAGGGCAACGTGCACGAGCAGTTGGATGTTGCAACCTTTGCGGCGTATCGCCGTGCCGCGGCACAGGCCGCCATAGCCAAAGCGCAGGCAGAAATTGCTTCGCGCGGGCTTGTGGTCACCGTAACCCAGAGTTATTTCGCGGTCGCCGCGGCGGAACAAAAGCTGGACGCCGCCCGCCGCACTGCCGGCGAAGGCGATAAATTTCTGGAACTTACCAAGGAACTGGAAAAGGGCGGCGAAGTGGCGCATTCGGATGTGATCAAGGCCGAACTGCAGATGCAAGACCGTCACCGCCAATTCATGGAAGCGCAGTTGGCGCTGTCCAACGCAAGGCTCGATCTTTCCGTCCTGATTTTTCGCGACTTCACCGACAGTTTCGAACTTGCCGACGATCTCCATGCCAACATTCCATTGCCGTTGCGCACTGAATTCGAAGCCCAGGCGGCTCACGAGAATCCGGAGGTTCGCGCTGCGCTCGCCGCCGTTCAGGCCGCCGGTCAAGACGTTGTGGCGGCCCGTGCCGGCTACCTTCCGTCCATCGGGTTGGACTACTGGTATGGCATCGATGCCACGCACTACGCGACGTATGGCCCGCTTCCGCCGCCCGAAGTGGGCAGGACTGAGAATCTTGGCTCTTCCGCATTCGCTTCGCTCACTCTGCCCATCTGGAATTGGGGCGCAACGCAAAGCCGCGTTCGCCAGGCCGAGCTTAACCGCGATCAAACAAAAGTCGAGCTCTCTTACACGCAACGCAATTTGCTTGCGGAAATGCGTTTGCTTTATTCCGAGGCCGAAACCGCTTTGAACGAATTGGCTGGTCTTCAACGCTCGTCGGAATTGGCGGCGGACAGCCTTCGCCTCACCACGCTGCGCTACAAGGACGGTGAAGCCACCGTGCTCGAAGTGGTCGACGCCCAGACAACTTTTGCCACGGCTAGCGCCAATTACCAGGACGGCGCGCTTCGCTATCGCGTGGCCCTGGCGAATCTCCAAACACTGACGGGGGTGATGCCAACTCCATGAAATGCCGAACGCATTTGTTCGCGAACCGTGCATGGTTCAAGTTTTCCGTCGCGCCTCTGGCGCTGTGTGGAATCGCGCTGCTGCAGGGTTGCGGCACCGAGGAGAAAGAGCCGGAGCCGATGGTCGCCGTGCAGGTTGCGACGGCAAAGCGCGGTCCCATCGAACAAACCGTCTCTGCCGAAGCGGTAGTCTCTTCTCTGCAGCAGGCCGTCATCACTCCGAAGATTACTTCCACAATTCGCAAGTTTTATGTGCAACGGGGTTCGCGCGTAAAACAGGGTCAACTTCTGGCGGAACTCGAAAACGCCGACCTTGCCAGCGCGGAACAGCAGAGTAAAGGCGAATACGAGCAAGCCGAAGCAGGTTACGCAACCACCACGGAGGCGAGCCTGCCGCAGCAAATCCAGAAGGCCCAACTCGACGCCGCCACGGCCAAATCCGCCTTTGACGCGCAGAAAAAAGTATATGACGCGCGTAAGCAACTGTTTGAAGAGGGCGCCCTGCCGCGGAGGGATCTGGATTCCGCGAAAGTGGCATTAGCCCAAGCTCGCAGCCAGAACGAGCAGGCGCAAAAGCAGCTCGTCGATCTCAATCGTGTTGGCAAGGATCAGGCGCTCAAGTCCGCCTCCGGGCAACTTGCCGCAGCGAAAGGAAAATACCTGAATGCCAAAGCTCTTCTCGGCTATTCGGAAATTCGCAGCCCGATCGACGGAGTGGTAACGGACCGGCCTCTCTACGAGGGCGAACTAGCCACGGCGAATCAGCCCATCCTGACCGTGATGAACACCTCGAAGCTGATCGCCAAGGCGCATATCTCGCAAAGCGAAGCTGTGCAATTAAAAGTCGGCGACGAAGCCGAGATCGAGGTTTCCGGCGTGGACGAACCGGTGAAGGGACGCGTGACGCTCATCAGCCCCGCGCTCGATCCGGGGAGCACGACCATCGAAGTGTGGATCGAAGCGATCAAGCCCGGCCCCGCGCTGAAGCCCGGCATGAGTGTTTCGATTGAGGTGAACGCGAAGAGCGCCAAGGATGCTCTCGTCGTTCCCACCGCGGCCGTGTTCAAGTCTCCCGAAGGCGTGGACTATGTGATGCTCGCCGGGCCGGACGGAAAGGCTCACCAGGCCAACGTGAAGCTGGGAATTCGCAACAAGGAACTCACGGAGATTGTCTCCGGCATCAAGGAAGGAAGTTCCGTCATCACCGTGGGGGGCTACGCATTGCCTGACAATACGAAGATCACTATCGAGGCGACTCCGGCTCCCGAAGGCGAAAAAGACTCCGCCGCCGACGACAAGAAATCGGAATCCGCTCCTGCCGAAAAAAGTACGGCCTCCTCGCCGGCCAAGGGCAAGGAGTAACGCAAGATGGATCAGAAGCCCAACCTGGACGCTTCGGAGTCCGCGCCCGGCGAAAATCCACCGGAAAATAATCAGCCTTGGTTCCGCAGGCTGTCCCGGCCGATTCTGTTTCTCACGCTCACGTTAGCCTTGGTAGGCGCGTATGTGGCGTTCAGCATTCCCATCGCCGTTTTTCCCAGCACGGATTTTCCCCGCATCGTCGTTGGCGTGGATAACGGAGTAATGCCCATCGATCAGATGCTGGTGACCATCACGCGCCCCATCGAAGAAGCCGTGAACAGTGTTCCGGGCCTGCGCAAAGTCTATTCCATCACCAGCCGCGGATCGGCTGAAGTCGATCTGTTCTTCGACTGGAATTCGGATATGATTCTCACGCTGCAGCGCGTGGACAGCGTCATGGCCCGCCTGCAGACCGAACTACCCAACACCGTTAAAATAGAGACGCATCGCCTGACCTTCGCGTCCTTTCCCATCATTGGCTACAGCCTGACTTCTAATAGCATCCCGCAAAGTAAGTTGTGGGAGATCGCTACCTACGATCTGAAGCCGCGCATCAACCGGCTCGATGGTGTCGCTTCGGTCCTCGTGGAAGGTGGCCGCATTCCCGAATTCCAGGTCACGCCCGATCCGGCGCGGCTGCAGGCTGCCGGCATCACCGTCACGGATATTCTCGATGCCATTCGCAGGACCAATCTCGTGGATTCCCCCGGCCTGTTGGAACACGATCACCAATTGCTGCTTGGCCTTGTCAGTGGCCAGGTACATTCGCCGGAACAAATCGCGCAAATCGTCGTCAAGACTCCCGCCAACGGCGTTCCCATTCGCCTCGGTGACATCGCCCAAGTCGGACCGTCCGAAGCCCCCGTGTACACGATTGTCACTGCCAACGGAAAGCCCGCGGTCCTTCTCAGCGTGAATCGCCAGCCGGAGAGCAATACCCTCCAGGTTGCCAATGAAGTCCATAAACAAGTTGCGGAATTGCGTTCGTTGCTTCCGCCGAGCGTGCATCTTGAAGCCTTCTACGATCAATCCACGATTGTCAGCGCCTCCATCGCGAGCGTGCGCGACGCTGTGCTGATCGGCATCATTCTTTCGTCCGGAATTCTGGTGCTCTTTTTGCGCGATTGGGGCTCTTCGTTTGTCGCCGCGATGGTCATTCCGGTGACGCTGCTGATTACGTTTATTGTGCTCAAACTGACCGGGCAAAGTTTCAACCTGATGACCCTGGGCGGTCTTGCGGCGGCGGTCGGATTGGTGATAGACGACGCCATCGTGGTCCTTGAAAACATCGTGTTGCATCGCGACGCGGGCGAGTCACGTTTCCAGGCAATACAAAGCGCGCTGCGGGAGATCACCGTGCCATTGATTGGCTCGACCATTACTCCTATCGTCGTTTTTCTGCCGTTGATCTCTACCACTGGCGTCACCGGAAGCTTTTTTCGCGCGCTCGCTATCACGATGACTGTTTCCCTGCTGAGTTCATTGGTGCTGGCCGTCACCTGGACGCCGACGTTGAGCCAATATTTCGTGCGCCGTCGCGACACCATTCCCGCCGCAGAACAAAGGGACACGCCCGTGAGCGAGTCGAAATTGGCTCAGGAAGAAGAAGTTCACTCTGGATTGTTTGGCCGCGTCGTCGCTTTTTATACCCGCGTCATGCGCCAGCTGCTTCACCGCCCTTTGCTTTTGGCCCTAGGTTCGGCCGCCGTTCTTGTTCTCTCCTATTTCTGCTATCAATCCCTGGGTACTGATCTTCTGCCCTCCATGGACGAGGGCGGTTTTATTCTCGATTACTACACGCCGCCGGGAAGTTCCCTCGCGGAGTCCGATCGCATTCTTCAACACATCGAAGAAATTGTTCGTTCTCAGCCGGAAGTCGTAAATACATCCCGTCGCACCGGATTACAGCTTGGACTTGCCGCGGTTACCGAAGCCAATCGCGGCGATTTCACCGTCAAGCTCAAACCCCGGAAGGATCGCAAGCGCGATATCGACGACATCATTTCGGACATTCGCGCGGAAATAAAAAAGACCGAGCCGGCCACCGACGTCGAGTTTGTACAGGTTCTTCAGGACATGATCGGCGACCTGACAAGCCAGCCGGAGCCGGTCGTCATCAAGCTGTTTTCGCCGGACGCCAAGTTATTGAACTCAACCGCTCCGCGCGTGGCCGACGCTATCCAGAAGATTCCCCATGTCGTCGACGTGCTGGATGGAATCGAAAACACCGTCAGCGGCCCGGCCGTTACGTACCAGGTCGATCCCGTCATCGCCGCTCGCTCGGGTTTCACTCCTGAAGAAATTGCCACCGATGCGTCCGCGGTACTCGAAGGTGAACCGGCGGCCACCCTGGTCGTCATCAATGACCGCGCTTATCCGATTCGCGTGCGATTCCCGGAACAAAACCGCACCTCGCTGGACCGCATGAGCAACACGCTGCTCACCAGCAGTACGGGGCACACCGCAACTCTGGGTTCCCTCGCCGTGGTCACCAGCGAACCGGGCCAGACGGAGATTCGCCGCGAAAATCTTCAACGCCTGGTGGAAGTGACCGGGCGTTTTGAAGGCGTCGACCTTGGCACCGGGATGGAATCCGTGAAAAAGGCAATCGCCGGGCTGCATCTGCCTTCGTCGATCCGTGTCGAATACGGCGGGCTGTATGAGGAGCAACAGAAATCCTTCCACGATTTGTCGATGGTGTTCCTGCTGGCTCTGCTTTTTCTCTTTATCGTGTTGCTGTTCGAATTTCGCACCTTCGCCGCGCCCGTTGCCATCCTTGTGTCCGCGTTGCTCTCCACCTTTGGCGGCTTTCTCGCCTTACTTGTGACCCAGACCACGTTCAACATCGCTTCCTTTATGGGCATGATCATGGTGATTGGGATCGTCGCCAAAAACGGTATCCTGCTCCTCGATGCCGACCAACGTTTCCGCAAGCTGGGATTCACTCCAGAAGAATCGCTGATTCAGGCCGGCCGCCGCCGCTTTCGTCCCATCGCCATGACCGCCCTCGCCACCATTGCCGGAATGCTGCCGCTCGCCTTCGCCTTCGGCTCTGGCTCCGAAATGCTGAAGCCCCTCGCCATCGCCGTGATCGGCGGCCTCCTCAGCTCCGTTGTTCTTTCGCTAATCCTTACGCCCACCATCAATTTCTACATGGACCGCGGCAAGCCGGAGGTGGGCGCCATCTGACTCCGGAGTTTGCCCAAGGAACCGAACAGCCTGAACTTGTTCCGAAAATGAAAATACTTTAGGGATTTTTCAAGATACTGTAATTTGCGGTTAACGTTATACCGTCAGTTTAAAGCAAAAGAATAAAGTGACTTCTCGAACCAGGAAACCGTGGTCCTGGGCTGGGTGCACAGTCTCAGGCAGATTCCAGGTTCTTTGCTGTTGAATTTTGCATGCATGCCATCAGGGTAATTGTTTTTCAGCGCTTTTCCACAGTTCCGCGCCACTTTTTCTGTGAACGCGCGCCAGAAGCCTGGACTGGCCATGGCGCACGCCATGGTTTCGTGATATAGATTTTCGCCAATTCAGACAGTCGGTTGTCGAAAGTCGGACTTAGCAAGGCGCCCCGCAGGTGTGCGTGTATTTAGCAGGCCCTAACAGGGACCGCTTAAAATCAGGAGTGTGCCATGAAACGTTTTTTCCGCCTGGCGTTCGTTGCCTGTCTATCTCTCTCCATTCTTCTTTCAAACTCGTCCGCGCAGCAAACCCTTGGAGCCATTACCGGCACAGTCGTCGACCCGTCGGGCGCGGCGATTCCGGACGCCACGGTAAAGGCCGTCAACATTGCCACTAACCTGGAGGTAGACGCGCACACTAAATCGAACGGTTCCTACGTGATTCCGCAGCTTCCCGCAGGGACCTACAAGCTAACGATCCTGAAGGATGGCTTCAAGACCGAAGAACACACGCAGGTTCTTGTGAACGCTGACCGTACGACAACAGTGGATGTCAGCCTGGCGGTGGGCGCGGTCAGCTCCATCGTAGAAGTGACCGCGGTGCCGCTGATGAATGAAACGGATACCACGAATGGCTACGTGGTAGATGCTCAAACGATTCAGGAGACGCCGCTGGGCACCGGAAGCTTCACGCAGTTGGCGATTCTCAGTCCGGGCGTTCACGCCGACTTTCTTGGCGGCGCCGGCTCCAATTCCGGCCTGGGCAATCAGGCGATTTTCGCGAATGGCAACCGGGACACCAGCAACAGCTTCTCGCTGAACGGCATCAGCACGAACAACCTGTTTAACGGAAATTCCACCAGCCAGGTGGGAGAAAATCGCTTCGTACTCAATACCGGGGAAAACTTCGGTTCGGGCGGCACCATCCAGACCAGCACATCGGTCTATGGCGCGATCGGACAGGCTCTTCCCACGCCCCCGCCGGACGCCATCCAGGAAATCGCCGTCAATGCGTCGATGTACGACGCGTCGCAGGGCAATAACAGCGGCGCGCACATCAGCGTGCTCACCAAATCGGGCTCCAACGCAATCCACGGCAGCGCGTGGGAGCAGTTCCAGAACAGCGTAATGAACGCCTCGCCTTTCTTCTATAACGCAGCAGACATCCCGAGACCGTTCCTGAATCGAAACCAGTTTGGTGCCACGTTCGGTGGTCCGATCAAGAAGGACAAACTTTTCTACTTTCTCTCATACCAGGGAGTTCGCGTCGCCGACCAGGAAACTTCCACGAAAGACGTAACCGTGCCGCTCGGCCTGACCAATGATCGTAGCGCGCAGGGCATCACCAACGCGATTAACTCCAGCTTTTGCTATCCAACGAATCCCAATCTTCCTCCTTACTGCCCGTTCCAACCGAGCATGGTCAGCTCGCAAGCAATGAAGCTATTGAACGCCAAGCTTCCAAACGGCCAATATCTGATTCCAAGCGCGCAAATCACCAATCCAACTACCGCCACCACCCTGGGCTACGACGCGGTGGTACAAGGGCCGAACTCAAGGTCTAACGTCGACCAGGGAATCGCCAGCATCGATTATGTGATCAGCCCCATGGATCGCTTGTCTGGAAAGTATTACGTCCAGAACGATCCGACAACGAATCCGTTTGGAGCAGTCGGTTCGCTGCTGGGATTCCAACAGCAGCTTTCGGCGGGCAGCCAGGTATTTTCTCTCACTAATACTGTCGTGCTATCGCCCAATGTCACTTGGGATCAGCGCATAGGGTTCACCCGGCTGAGAGCTTACGCCAACACGCAACAGGGTTTTACCGCGAGTGAGATGGGAATCGGTCTCCTCGGTTCGCCCACATTTCCCGACATGCAAATCAACCAGGCCGATGCGCAGATCACCTATGGGCTGGAGTTCGGCCCCAGCACCAGCTTTGGTGACGCTGGCATGTTCCAGAACCAGTGGGAATACGGCACCTCGATGAACATGGTGAAAGGCCGGCACACCATCAGTTTCGGCTTGGTGTGGGACCACACTCAACTTAACGTCGTCAACAACAACACCAACACCGACACGCTGAGCTTTACGGATTTCGGCACGTTTGCGGAAGGGGATGTGCGAAGTGGAACGGCATTCTCTGGTTCGGCAAATCGCTACTACCGGTCCGATACCATAGGCGTCTACGGCAACGACAACTTCAAGCTTCGCAGCAACCTCACTTTGACCGTCGGCCTGCGCTGGGACTTCGACGGGCCGCTCTCGGAAAAGTACGGCAAGCTGACGGCGTTCGATCCTGCGAAGTACAGCTACGTGCAATGCCAGGTGGGCGGAGTTCCGAGCGATCCCGCGCTGAATACGTGCGATCCCGGGACGGACGTCATCAACAATTCCGGCCTGCTGATCGCCGGCAATAACCCCAAAGGGGGCACGCCCGGCGCCAGCAGTTCCCTGATGGATGGCCGTCAATGGGGCTTTGCGCCGCGCATCGGCATTGCCTGGACGCCGTTTTCGAAAATAACGGTCCGCACCGGCTACGGCATTTACTACGATCGCGGCGAACTTTTCAGCTATCTGTCGCCGAGCGCGGGCTCCGGTTTCAATGGCCCGTTCGGCGTAACGCTGGCGCCGCCTTTCGTTCAACCGCTTTCGGCAGCGCAGGGTGCAACCTTAGCGGCGCCTTTCGGCACCACCCCACCGCCGCCGCCCCCCGACAGTGCTGCCGGTTTCCAGGCTCTGCTGCCGAACCTGCAGCAAACCGCGTGCGGTTATCCCGGATGCTGGCCGACGGGCAACCTGTTTGGTCCTTTCCTGTTTGGCGGTTACGACATCCACAATAAATTGCCGTACACGCAAAACTGGACGCTCGATCTCCAGTATCAACCCACCAGCAGCTGGCTGTTCGATGCCGGGTATGTAGGCAACCATGGCAACCACTTGGTCTTGCCGATTCCGTTCAACCAGCCGCTCATCGCCACTCCTTCGAACATCGTGAACGGCCAGATGTATTCCTATGGCGGTACGACCCCGTTGTATCTCCCTAATGAACCGGTGTCCACAAATCAATACGCAGGCAATGCGCCGATCCGCGTTCCCTATCCCGGCTACGATATGAATTCGGTTCTGTTCAAGGCCGAAGGCATCTCCAATTACAATGCCCTGCTGCTTCAGGCGCGAAAGCGCCTCTCTTTCGGGCTGCAATTTACCGCGTCCTACACGTGGTCGCACTCCCTCGACGAGCAGAGCGGCCTGGGTCTGTTCTTCACCGGAAATAATCCTTTGGTGCCGAGATCGAACTATGCGTCCTCGGATTTCGATCAGACCCATGTGTTCCTTGTGAACTACAGCTACCAGATTCCAAACGCCACCAAGAGCAAACTGCTTGGCGAGTTCGTCAACGGCTGGATCATCTCCGGCCAGACCGTGGCGGAAAGCGGCCAGCCGTACAGCGTCTACGATTTCTCTGGCTCGGTGGGCAGCTTGTACTTCGGCACCAGCAACTATATTGGCAACCCGCTCGTGCCGCTCAAACCCGGTGTGACTCCAAAGCAGGCACAGCTGCAAGGCACCACCGGAGTGAACGCGGGTAAGCCGGTGCTCAATGCTCTCGATTTCGAGCCGCAGTTTGTGGCGCCCGGCACCAACGGTGTTCCTCCCTGCGATCCCGCTCCGCCGCAGTGTGATTATTACGAGTCTCTCTACGGCAGCACCGGCCGCAATGTATTTCGTGGTCCCTTCCAGGTGCGCTTCGATATGAGCCTGGCGAAACAGTTTGCCCTCACGGAGCGCTTCAACCTGCGCTTTCAAGCCGATGCGTTCAATATTTTCAACCATCCCGATTTCGACGCGCCGAACAATAACGTGAACTTCTTCCCCAATTACACGGGACCCCCCGCGAATCCGCCTCAAGGCAGCCTGGGGGTTATTCAGCACACAATTGGAAGCCCGCGCTTTTTGCAATTGGGCTTACACTTGACCTTTTAGGTTAGGCCACGCCACATTTTCTTCGAGGGCCGCTTCGTCGGCCCTTTGTTATCTGCGGAACAGCTTCGACATGAGGAGTAGAATCTGTGGCCATGCGAACCGGGTGGCGCATGTCGATTGGGCTGCGAACGTGGACTGTGTCGACCGTCCTGCTGCTCTCGTCTCTATCCGCCCCTACCTTCCTGCAGCCGTTAACCGGCGGCGCTCCACAAGACAGGGATAAGCAGCCCGCGACGCCCGTGCTGCGAACCGCCACGCGGCTCGTTCAACTCAACGTCATCGCCACCGATAAAAAAGGTGAGCCGGTCTCGGATCTTACGGCGGCGGACTTTGTTGTTCTGGATAACGGCCGTCCGCAAACCATCAAATTCTTCCGGAAAGAGACCGATCAGCCCCCCGCCAATTCGCCACGCCCTTTACCACCGGACACCTACACGAACCAGATTCGTCAGACGGCCAGCGTGCCGGCGAGCGTTACCATCCTTCTCCTGGACGGCCTGAACACTGACATCAGCGATCAGGCTTATGCACGGCAGCAGGCCATCAAATTTCTGCAGCAGATTCGTCCACAGGACCGCCTTGCTGTTTTTACCTTGGCGCGCGATTTGCGCGTGCTGGAGGACCTCACCGGGGATTCCTCAAAGCTGGTGGCGGCACTCGGAAAATATTCCGGACAAACCACGATGGACCTCGACGCGTCCACTCCGGCCGATGTACAGGCCGGAGACCAGACCATGGATGCGCTGTTGCAAGATGCCTTTCAGCGCGAGGCGAATATGTACATCCAGGACCGCATGCATATTACCGTGACGGCCTTGATCGATGTCGCAAATTATGTCGCGGCTTTTCCCGGGCGCAAAAATTTGTTGTGGATCAGTGGCAGCTTTCCATTCAGCGTGGGGTATGACAACCTGCAGACCATCGCACAGATGGTCAACGATCCGAAGCGCGAGGCGAACATCACCGGTCAGCAACTTATGTTCGCCGAGGACATCGAGAGAGCGGCGCGTGCCCTGAACGACGCGAATATCGCCGTTTATCCCGTGGACGCGCGCGGTCTGCTCGGCCTCAACATGAATACCGCCAAAGGGACGAGCAAGGCCCCTGGCTATGGCGCCATGAATAGCGGGCAACAAAGCGGCAATCTCGGCGGCGGAGGCAGAGGTGGAGGTCGGGGCGGATTTCTCAACGGCCCCAAGGCCAGCAGGTCAGGTCAAAGTTCACCCTTGAAGCAAGCTCCTTCCAATCCGATTCTGGATCTGGACAAAACCACATTTGAAACCATGGACGCGCTGGCTGTCGGCACTGGCGGGAAAGCTTTCTACAACTCCAACAACATCACCTCCTCGCTTCGCGGCGCGATGGAAGATTCTCGCTTGACCTATGAGATTGACTACTACCCATCGGACGAAAAGTGGGATGGCAGCTATCATTCCATCACCTTGCAGGTCGCGAAGCCTGACGTCGCCGTTCGTTCCCGCAGAGGATACTTTGCGCTGCCCCTGCCCGAACCCACTCCTCAGGATCTGCGCGGCATTATCACCAGCGCGCTCGCCAGTCCTCTCGAGTCCACAGCGATGGGCTTGGCCGTACGTGTGAAGGCCTCGCCTGGCGATAAGGGAACCGCGCTTGCCGCCATGATTTTCTTCGATCCTCGCGCTATCCAGTGCGATTCAGGCGATGAGCATTTTACGGGAACCGCGAATATCGCCGTCGCGCAGCTTGACGTCAGGAACCAGCTCCTTGGTGCTTCGCAGCAAGCGTTCCCTCTGAATTTCTCGCGCGACCAATACCAGCAGTTCTTGAAGCAGCAGGTGGAACTCACGCAGGAAATAGATGTCCTGCCAAACGCGACGCAATTGCGTGTGGTACTTTGCGATGGCAGAACCGGAAAAGTCGGTTCCGTCGCCGTCCCCCTAGCGAAGTATCTTTCGCCAAAGTGAGTTCTCTCCCGCGCTCGCAGCCTACCACCAGGAGCCTTGAAACGATTCTCAAGCTCACAACACTACCTATCGAGCGTAAGCCGAATCCAGCTTCGTTTTGAAACAAGTGAACGGATTCGCGTCTGGGAGGCATATCAAACGCAGCGCTCGATCCGCTTTCTCTGCGATTTCCTAGGCAAAGCACACGAAGACGCGCGGCGGGAACCAGGGCAGACTAAAGTTTTTCGTGTAAATGGTGCCGGCGGGGGGAATCGAACCCACGGCCTAGGGATTATGAGACCCTCGCTCTACCACTGAGCTACGCCGGCATAACGCAATTTTCCATCGTACGAACGAAGCAGCGGCAGTGTCAAGCATACCCAACTCGCACTTCCTCTCGAAAGGTGGTGATGAAAGCCGGAGTTCAAATCAAAATATTCTGCACGGAATTCGTAGTCCGAAAGTACCAATTTGATGGGACTTCTGTACTGTTGTTCTCAGGCGGCCTGGGCCGCTACGCTGTTCGCGCTGGAGGTCATCTGCCTGCACGCCAAGCGAACGTTTGGCGAAAATGGCTGGCGTCCGCGCGTTAACGTTTTCTTAACAGGGCCGTAGTGTGTCCCACTTGACACTATCCGTATTAAGGATAGAGTGTCTCCGAACGTTCATTCCCTCGGAGGCACCATGTCAAGGAAACTGGGAGCGCTAGCTCTTGCTTTGGGCATTCTTGTTGGCTCGATGGGCTTGAAGGCCGCCCTGAACAGCAACAATCATTCGAACGGAGTGGTGGTAGCGAACGGACCCGATCCGTTCCCGACGCCAAACCCGCAGAGACCGTAATCTGGTTCGTCCGGCAATGCCGGAGGGCCAGGTGAAAAGAGGCTGATTGCCTGGCTCCCTAGGTTCAATTATCTTGCTGTTGGGAACGGCCTTTGAGCTGGCGTTTGTGGTGTGTTCGATCGCGCGCCGTTCGTTCCTGCGCTATTTCTTTTTGAACCTGTATTTCCTGCTCACCATTGGCTCCAGCGCAACGCGCTACTTTGCTCTCAGCACGTTCGGCGTGAGCTCGACTGAGTATTGCTACGCTTATTTCTATACCGATGCGCTGCTCACTTTGGCGCTGTATGTGGCTTTAATCAGCCTGTATTCACACGTTTTTGGTGAGCTGCAATTCGGCAAACACCTACGCCTGGCAGCGGTTTTTCTGCTGTTGGGTACTGCGCTGTTTTCGTATGCGGTCGTCGCCCAATCCGCCGACCGGCTGTCGACCAACTTTGCTTACGAGCTATCGCAAAACCTCTATTTCGTTGGTTTGGTGCTGACCTACGTCCTGTGGGGCGCGCTGCTGAAGCTGCGAGAGACACGTACGCGCATCGTGCAGTTTGTGCTTTCTCTTGGTGTTTACTTCAGTGCATATGCCGCCAGTTATGCGCTGGGTAGTTTGGCCAGCAGACATTCCTTTTTGGTCTTCCTTGCGCCCGCCATCGGTTGCTTCCTGCCTCTCGCCTGGACGCTTACCATGTGGCGCCACACGGATGAAAGCCGCCTTGTGCCTGCGCAGTTGGTGGCGGTGCCCCGATGATGGCAGCCCTGATTTTCGTTTTCTCACTCGCCACATTGCTGATGTTCTTTGTGTCCTACTGCCGTTCCCTGATGGCTTCTTCGTCGCGCCACCCGCTCTCCAAAGAGGTGCGCGATGTCACTGGAATTCCCGCGACTGCCTCTGGCCGGGACTTTGCTCGCGTGATGCAGCTCCTGCAGTTGTGCCCGGAACGCCCGGACGATCGCACCGGTCTTCACGCCGTCGAAACCTATTACGGGATTCTCGACCTGCTGGAGCAGACGGTAGCGCGCATTGTGCCTTCGGTACGCACCTGGACGGAACAGGAGCGCGCCGGCTGCGCTAATTTCGCGATAGTGCTCCTGGACCGCCGCATCGCGTTCAGCCGTGAAATCCTTGCCCAGCAAGGCGAATTCTAGCCCGCTCACCGGCCGTCATTTACGCTTACGCTTCCTTCCACGATTTCCCCTATTCCTCCGCTTCCGCCATGGTGGTAGTCTGAAATTGCTCCTCCTCACCGGAGTGAGAGCGTCCGCAGCGCAAAAACACCGGTGAATACAATATGCTTGCAGTGTGGCTCGGTGCTCGCCTCTGGCGAGCATCTCTGTAAATTTTGTGACTCCAGGGAAGTGATTCCACTTCCGGAAGAGCATGCCTCTTCGCGATCGCAGGGCAACCTGGCGCTTAATCCCCGCACGCACGAACAGTGGCGCGGTGAACTGAACCAGCGTTTGCTGGCGTATCGCGCGCGGCGGCGCAAATCGTCTTCCAGCGAAGCGCAAACCGCGTTGCCCTTCGACGATCACGTTCGTAGCGCTTCCAATAACATCACCACCGAAGTCGAAGATCACATGGTGGGCGACTACGCGGTTGAAGACCATGTGGGGCATGTAGAGAATTTTGAGAACG
The DNA here is from genome assembly GCA_963709705.1 of Candidatus Acidiferrales bacterium. Lineage (GTDB taxonomy): Bacteria > Acidobacteriota > Terriglobia > Acidiferrales > UBA7541 > Acidiferrum. The sequence goes on along the minus strand of CAVPXU010000003.1, from coordinate 170,599 downwards.
TGGAGCAAGACCATCCGCCCTCCGCGGGCGACTTCGCCTTTACCATCGCCATCGGCCGTGTTGCCCAAAGACCCGAGCTTTCCGATCCACGGCTGCTCATCGACGTCTCCGGTCCTCCGCAATCGGAGACGCCCGTGCTGGAACCGCTGCAAGAACCAGCGACCGAAACGCTCCAGCCGCCGCAAAACGGTTTATATCCCGCAGCCTCCCTGGACGACCGGCGCCACGCCCTGTTGATCGATATAGCGTGCCTGGCGTTCGCGTATGGCGGCTTTCTCGCGCTCTTTGGATCTCTCGGCGGCCATTTCACGCTGAGCAAGCTCAGCGCAACGGTGTGCTTCTTTACCTTCGCGTTCGTCTACCTGCAATACTTCGGCTTGTTCACTATTTTCGGCGGCAGCACGCCGGGCATGATGGTTTCCGGCATCCAGGTTGCCAGCTTTACCGGCGATACGCCCACGCCACGGCAGCACATGTTGCGCGCCGTCGGTTACCTTCTATCCGCAGGAACCTGTTTCCTGGGCTTTCTGTGGGTCCTGTGGGACGAGGATGGTTTGACCTGGCACGACCGCCTCTCGGACACCTACCTGGCCCGCGTCGAATCATTCGCGGACGAAGACGCCTCGCACCCAGCCGCCGCACGCTAAACCAACGACGTTGTCACGGCGCACCAAACGTTGTAAACGAAAAATGAATTGCTACTTTTCAGGATCGACCAGGGTAGGAGAGACGCCTTAATCCGCCACGGCCGGCTGCTTCTTCACCACTTTTTCATCCGACGCAATTTTTCCGTCGCGAATAAAAATCACGCGGTGCGCATGTTGCGCAATGTCCATTTCGTGCGTCACCAGGATGATGGTGTTTCCCTGATGATGGAGATTTTCAAACAGGTTCATGATTTCTTCGCCGGTTTTAGAGTCCAGGTTGCCCGTGGGCTCGTCCGCCAGCACGATCGACGGATCATTCACCAGTGCGCGAGCAATCGCCACGCGTTGCCGCTGGCCGCCGGATAGCTCGTTGGGCTTGTGGTTCATGCGCGTGGTCAGGTCCACGCGCTGCAACGCCTGCTTGGCTTTTTCAACGCGTTCCTCGGCGGGCGTGCCGTTATAAATCAGCGGCAATTCCACGTTGTGCAGCGCCGTCGCGCGCGGCAGCAGGTTGAATGTCTGAAATACGAACCCAATTTCGCGATTGCGGATATACGCCAGCTCGTCGTCGTCCAGTTCGCTCACCAGCCGGCCCGCCAGCCAGTATCGTCCGGCGCTCGGCGAATCCAGGCAGCCGATCAGGTTCATCAGCGTGGATTTTCCCGATCCCGAAGGCCCCATGATCGCCACGTATTCGCCCTTGCGGATCTCCAGGTCAATGCCTTGCAGCGCGTGCACCTGCTCGGCGCCCATCTCGTACACCTTGGTCAAGCCTTCTGTGCGAATCGCAACCCCGGAATCCACCAGATCCTGGCGATAAGACTCCGGCGTTGTCGTCTCAGTGGGCATGTTCTCTCCGTGTTTCCCTGTTCCCTTATTGTTGCGAATCGTCCATTTTCTTCGGCGCGGTATTGTCCACTTTGACCATGGCCTCGGGCTTCAGCGTTCGCAGGGCTTTGTAGCTGCCCACAACAATCTCGTCACCCGACTGCAATCCCTTGGTGATTTCAATGTTGGTGACTCCGGAAATCCCGGTCTCCACCGGGCGGAAAAACGCCTTCTTCCCGTTCACCACAAAAACGCCTTGCACTTCGTCTTTCTTCGGATCGCTTGCGGCTGGCGGTGGCGGTGCGGCTAAAGTCACATTTCCGTCTTTCTTCGCGTTCTTCGCCGCGTCTTCCAGATCTTTGCGAGAGCGTACGGCAAGCGCCTGAATCGGAATGCCGATTACGTCTTTGCGCTCCGCGGTCTTGATCTTCGCGGTCGTGGACAAGCCCGGCCGCAGGTTATCCGGTGGATTCTCCAGCGTAACCACCACCTTGAAGTCCTTCGCTTCCTGGTTGCTCGTCGTCGATTGCGTGGTGGCCAAGCCGGAGGTGCGCAGCACGGCTTGCGACCCAATTTCCGTCACTTTGCCCTTAAACACTTTGCCCGGCACGGCGTCGATGGTCACGTCTGCATCTTGCCCGATCTTCACGTTGACGATGTCCGTCTCATCCACTTTAACTTCCGAAGTCACCGTGGACATATCCGAAAGTGTCATTAAAAAGCTTCCGGTCGCGTTCTGGATGCCGGGGACGACATATTCCCCCATGCGCACGGGCAAATAGCTCACGATTCCGTTGATCGGGGAAACATACGTCGTTTTGGACAGAACGTCCTTCGTATGCACCAGCACAGCTTTGCCTTGGACGAGGTTTGAGCGCATCTGTTCCAGTTGCGCCTTTTGCGCCAGCATGCGCGCCCGGGAAGCAGCCACGGTAGCCACGGCGGCGTCATAGGCGGTTTTGCGCTGGTCGAAGTCCTGCTTGGCAACCAGCCCATCTTTGTACAATCCCACCCCACGGTCGTAATCCAGCTTGGCCTTCTCCAGATTTGCTTCCTGCATCGCCAAATCGGACTGGGTTGCCTTGTAGCTGGCATCCGCCGCTTCCACGCCCGATTCGCTGGAATTGATGGCCGCGTCCTGCGCCTGCACGTCCGCGTTGGCTTGCACATTATCCTGAAGAAGCAGCCGCTCGCCCTTCTGGATGTGGTCGCCTTCTTTCACCAGGATATCCGTGATGCGGCCAAACCCCTGAGCCGTTATGTTTGTGTACGTTGTAGGCTTGATTTCGCCAGAGGCTGTCACCTGGGAAACAAGGGAATCCAGCTTGGCCACCTTGGCGGTCTGCACCGTCACCACGCCTTTATTCGCCTGGTTAATACTTACCCAGACGACTATGCCAATGGCCGCGGCTACGCCAACGCCAATTGCGACCTTATGCCACGTCTTCATGCTAATCCTTTCGCCATTCCGCTACGGACCACCCGCGCGGGGGACATCGGAAGTCATTTATGCACTTGCGGCTATCTGTAATACGACCAGGTAAGGCCAAATGTTTCGCAGGTGGGTGCCAACTTGCTTCTGGCTGCTCTGGATTGGCCGCTTTTCCAGTTTGCTCACATCTCTGCTGGGCCGTATACGGCATACTGCTTCTGTTATTGTAGAGCCAAAATACAGTAAAGAAAAGGGTTGTGCCACCAGCAAAAAAACGCCGCTTCGACCGCTCATGCACCCTTTTTATTAGACGCCACGACCTCGTTTTTGGTCAGCCAGCTTCGGCATAAAGCCTCAATTTTGGGCATTTGTAGAGCGTTGGCAGGTCGCAGCGCCAGCGCGGCTGGACCTCCGAAGGACCGTCGGCGGAAAACCTCTTTACGGGGTCGGAGCTCCAGAGTCTGTGTTGAAACTCGATTCTTGGTGTTAGTGACCGCAACATATTGCGATGCTCAATTTCAGCATGTCAACAAATTGAGTACTAAAACAAGTTGCCACACAGACTCTCCGGCTCCGACATTAGAGCCAAGAAAGTGCGGGCTTCAGCCCCTGGGGAATCCTTATCTCCGACCCATTCACCAGTACCAGCCACCCCTAAACGCGCGGCGCCCAGCCCTTCTCGTACTCGCGATCCCACAGTTTCATGGCTTCCGCGTCGTTCTGGATCCGCCCGTTTTTCACGTCCAAATGTAGCTCGCGGTTCACTTCCCACGCGATGTTGGAAAGCTGCAGCATCGTCACCGCCACGTTGCCCTCGGACACGGGAGCGTTCAGCTTCTCGCCTTTGCGGATCGCGGCAATGAAATTCGCAAAGTGCGCGTCGGTCATGGAATCGCGGCCGATCGTGTCGGAAGAAGAAGTGGTGCTGTCGCCAACCTTGAATTCGCTGGTCTTTTTACCCTTGAGATCGAAAATCTCGTACCCGTCGCGATCCATCACCACGGTGCCTGTGGTTCCCATGATGGCCGAGCCGCGGTCGCGCCCATAAAATTTCATTCCCTGGCAACACTTGCCTTCCCAGGAAAGCAATTTGTCTTCGTATTCGAAGCTGGTAATCAGCGTGTCATAAAATTGCCAATCGTCTTTGAAATGGTACCTGCCTCCCGAAGAAGTCACCCGCTTCGGAAAATCCACACCCAGCGCCCAGCGGCACACGTCTACCTCATGCGTGCCATTGTTCAGCGTTTCGCCGGTCCCATAAATCCGGAACCAGTGCCAGTTGTACGGTTGAATGTTGTCCTTATACGGACGCCGTGGTGCCGGCCCCTGCCACAAATCCCAATCCAGTTGCGCCGGCACGGGTGCTTCCTTGCCGGTGCCAATGGATTTCCTCACGTTGCTGTACCACGCCTTCGCGTAATAAGCCCTGCCGATCAGCCCGCCGTGAATTTTCTCCACAACCTCTTTCGTATACGGCGAAGAGCGCTGCTGGTTGCCCATCTGCACCAGCTTTCCATACTTCTTCTGCGCTTCAACCAGCATTACTCCTTCCGCCGGATTATGACTGCACGGCTTTTCGACATATACGTGCTTGCCCGCCTGCAATCCCAGGATCGCTATCGGAGTATGCCAGTGGTCCGGCGTGGCAATCGTGATGGCGTCCACATTTTTTTGCTCGAGGATCTTGCGAAAATCCTTTTCGGCCACCGGCGTTTCGTCCATCTCATGCTTCGTCGCATCGCAGAATTTCGCCAGGATGTTGCTGTCCACATCGCACACGTAAGCAATGCGCGCCGCGCTTTTGTTGGTCTTCAGCGCCGCAAGATGCGCATAACCCCGGCCATTGAGGCCAATCACCGCAAAATTCAGGCGCTCGTTGGAGCCGAGGATCTGGCTGTAACTCTTCGCCGAAGTGCCCACCGCATTCCCCACTGCCAGCCCAGCCGTGCTCACCGCCACCGCATCCAGAAACTCGCGTCTTGTAAACATGTTTTCCTCATCGCCGCCAGCAAGATTCGCCCCGCCACCGTTTGACAGCATAACGCCTGTATCCTTTGCATTCGACGGAAAATTCATTGCGGCGAGGTACATCTCAAGGCTGCGGCTTCTTCGGATTCTGCAATTCCCGGTAAAATCCCTGCAGCACAAAGAACGCTCTCTTCTTCTCGCCGCGGTCGGACACCAATCCTTTGCGGTTGAAGTAATCTTCAATCCCGGGAAGCGTCCGCCGCGGGCTCCGAAAATCCTTCAGTACCCACGGCGTCGTTCCTCGCAGAAACGAAATGCGCTTCAGCATCGCGATCTGATGCTCGTACAGGCTCTCCTGATATTCCTCCGTCCACCGCGTTTCCGCGTCGCCATGATTCCCGAATTGCGCATCGCCGCCAAATTCGCTCATGATCAGCGGCTTGTTATGCGCGGACGCGAAGTCCGTCACGTCCAGATCGGCAATCGTGTGGCTGTACCAGCCGATGTATTCGTTGTTGCCCATCACGTCCAGTTCCTTCGCAATCGGATCGTTGATTCGAATGGTAAGCCGCCCTTCCTCCTGGCTTTCGTTTGCCTGCAAAGCGGCGGAAACCAGTCGCGCGGGATCGTTGATGTGAGCTTCCTGGATCAATTGGCTCAGAAACCGGTTGCGCGCGTCACCGATGGGCGTCTCGTTCGCCACGGAATAAATGATCAATGCCGCGCGATTGTGATCCCGCGTAATGAGCTCGCCCAACTGGTTTTCCGCATTGCGCAGCGTTTCCGGATTTTCCCACTGGATCGTCCAGTAAACCGGAACTTCTTCCCACACCAGAATGCCCATCTGGTCGGCCATGCGCAGCATCGCTTCGTTGTGCGGATAGTGCACCAGCCGAACAAAGTTGCATCCCAACTCCTTTGCCCAGCCCAACAACGTGCGCGCGTCGTCTTCGCTCCATGCCCTGCTCGCGTGCAATGCGGATTCTTCGTGAATGCTGATGCCCCGCAGGAAAATCGGCTTGCCGTTCAGCAGAATGTCCGTTCCGTTGACGCTTATCGACCGAAATCCAATGTGATCCCGCACCTGATCCGTCTCGCTCGAAATCTCCACCGCGTACAGCTTGGGACTCTCCGGCGACCACAGAGTCAAATCCGCAGGAAACGAAAATTCCGCCCGGCCAGTGGCATCGGTCTGAAACGTTTTGCTCAGCCCCACTTCCAGAATGCGTATGGTGACCTTCTGCTGAAGCTGCGGCCCGTTCAGCTGTACCCAGCCCTTGATCTCCTTCGTCGATCCTTTCTCCAGTTGCACGGAATAATCTTGAACAAACGTTTCCGGCACTTCCACCAGCGTCACCGGCCGCGTCAGCCCGCCATAGTTCCACCAGTCCGTGTTCACCGTCGGCACTTCATCTTTTCCTCGCGTGTCGTTGACGCGCGCCACCAGGAAATTCCCCTCGGCCTTCAGCCGGTCCGTGATTTCAAAATCAAACGGCGTGAATCCCCCTTTGTGCTCCCCAAGTCCCTCTCCGTTCAAGTACACGTTGGCAAGATAATTGGCCGCGCCAAAATGCACGAAAACCCGCGTCTTCGGCGTCTTCGCATAATTGAACGACCGCTTGTACCACACGCTTCCCTCATAAAACAGCAACGACTGCCGCTGCGTGTTCCAATCTCCCGGCACATTCAAGTGGCCGGAGGTGTCGAAGTCATATTCGACAAGCTCCGACTTCGATTGCGGTTTGTAGTTTTTGTAAAACGCATTTTTCCCCGCCAGAGGTTGCGCGCGATAATCCACGTAACCCACGTCGTACGGATCCACGATCACTTGCCATTGGCCATCCAGGCTCGTCGTGGTGCGCCCGCCAATATTGGCCACCAGCGGGGCCACCTGCGCTGCTCCCACCGAAGCCGCAAGCAACGCCATCAAAGCAAAAATCGAAATGCGCAATAAGTTATGCATAACGCCACACATTCTATGCCCATTCCGGCACGTCCGCGGCAATCAACTCAAAAAAGTGTTGAACGCTATCAGAAAAATGATTCGACTGGGTGATTGCCCTCAGCGCGTTCACCCGCTATAGTCATGCCCATGTCACGAATCCTCAACCAGAGCTGCGCACAACAGGCGTGTTGTCTGTGTTGTCGCATGCTGTCCTCTGGCGCCGGGAGGCTCGTGATCTAGGATCTTCCTGAACTCGAGCTGTAAGAAGTCCACCCCACCGCCGGAATCGCCGAGCTGGTGGGTTTTTTTTGTTTTTGGGCCACTTTTTATCTGGGCCGATCCTGAAAAGGAACCAAGATGGCAGACGTAGCAATAGAACTGGAACAGCAGGAACCGCCAGCCGCGCGGCCGGAATCCTCTCCTTTGCAGCGCGCCCGATTGAATCATTTGCGCGCGCTGGAAACCGAGAGTATCTACATCCTGCGCGAAGCGGCCGCGGAATTTGCCCGCCCTGTGATGCTTTATTCCATCGGAAAAGACTCCTCCGTAATGTTGCGGCTGGCGCAAAAGGCTTTTTTCCCCGGCAAGATTCCCTTTCCTCTATTGCACGTAGACACCAGCTACAAATTTCCGGAAATGATCGAATTTCGCGACCGCTACACCAAGGAACTCGGCGCGGAGTTGATCGTCCACCAGAACCGCGAAGCACTGCAGGCCGGAGCAAACCCGTTCGCACTCGGCACGCAAAAATGCTGCGGCTTGCTGAAGACCCGGTCCCTGCTCGACGCGCTCGAAGCCGGCGGTTTCACGGCGGCGTTCGGCGGCGCGCGCCGCGACGAAGAAAAATCTCGCGCCAAGGAACGCATTTATTCCTTCCGCGACGCGCACGGGCAGTGGGATCCCAAGAACCAGCGCCCTGAACTCTGGAACGTCTTCAACTCCAAAATCGACAAAGGGGAAAGCATCCGCGTTTTCCCGCTGTCCAACTGGACGGAGCTGGACATCTGGCTGTATATCCACGCCGAAAAAATTCCCATCGTTCCCCTGTATTACGCCAAGCCCCGCGAAGTTGTCGAACGCGGCGGTTCGCTGGTGCTGATTTACTCCAAGGACCAACTGCTGCCCGGCGAAAAAACCCAGCTCGTGAATTGCCGCATGCGTTCCCTTGGTTGTGTCCCCTGCACCGGCGCGATCCGCTCCGACGCGGACACCGTCCCCCAAATTATTGCGGAGATGATTTCCTTCCGCCGCTCCGAGCGCGAGAACCGCGCCATCGACCACGACGAGGAAGGCTCGATGGAAATCAAGAAACGCGAAGGCTACTTCTGATGCCGGCGGCCAGCGAACTCGAAATCCGCGACGATCTGGACAAGTTCCTCGACCAGGAACTGAATAAGGAATTGCTGCGCTTCACCACCGCGGGCAGCGTCGATGACGGCAAGTCCACCCTGATCGGCAGGTTGCTGCACGATTGTAAAGCTGTCTACGAAGACCAGCTCGCTTCCGTAAAGAAAAGCCGCATCAACCGTTCTGGCCGGGCCATCGATTTTTCGCTGCTCACCGACGGCCTGCGCGCCGAGCGCGAACAGGGCATCACCATCGACGTCGCCTACCGTTACTTCAGCACGCCGCGCAGAAAATTCATCATCGCAGACACGCCAGGCCACGAGCAGTACACCCGGAATATGGCCACAGGCGCGTCCACGGCCGATCTCGCGGTCATTCTCGTTGACGCTTCGAAGGGCTTGCTGCCGCAAACGCGCCGCCACGCCTACATCGCTTCGCTCCTTGGCATCTCGCACGTGGTCGCGGCCATCAACAAGATGGATATCGTCGATTACAGTGAGGATGTTTTCTCTCGTTTGCAAAATGATTTTTCTGCCCTCGCCGCGCGCCTCGGTATTTCTGCCGTCCAGTGCATTCCCATCAGCGCCCTGGAAGGAGACAATCTCGTCGCGCGCAGCGGCAACACTTCGTGGTACGCCGGTCCCACGCTCCTCGAGCATCTCGAAACCGTCGTCATTCAACCAGCCAGGGAAATGGCCGCTCTTCGTTTTCCGATTCAATCCGTAATTCGCCCCGACCCGAATTTTCGTGGTTTCGCGGGTAGAGTCGCCAGCGGCGTCCTTCGCCCCGGTGATGCGGTTCTTGCGCTGCCCTCCGCACAACGCACCAAAGTCGATTCCATCGTCAGCTTTGACGGCGATCTCGAATCCGCGCGTGCGCCGCAATCGGTTGTAGTAAAACTTGCCGACGAAATCGATTTGAGCCGGGGCGACATTCTGGTCTCGCCCGATGCGCAACCCTCTGCGTCCAAGCGCTTTCTGGCGATGGTCGTATGGCTGCACGCGATGCCGCTCGAATTGAACCGCCTCTATGTGGCGAAGCACGCCGGGCGCCACGTGAAAGCCAAGGCCACGCGCATCCGCTTTCGCGTGAACATCAACACCTTCGAAGAGCATCCCGCAAGCCATCTCGAAATGAACGAAATCGCCGCGGTGGAGTTTGAAGCCAGCCAGCCGCTCTTTTTCGATTCCTACGCGCGCAATCGCACCACTGGCAGCATGATTCTGATCGACTCGCTGACGAACGCCACGGTCGGCGCCGTCATGATCCGCGAGGATCTGTCGCCAGAGCTAAAGGACCGCGACGACGGCGCTGGCATCCCGGACGAAACTCAAGAGGGCAAGGTCACGTTCGAACATCGCATCCAACACCATGGGTATCGACCCGCCATTTTCTCTCTCGAAGGCGAACGCGAGCGCGCCGAGGAATTGGAACGTGTTCTGCTCGACCGCGGTTTCGAAACGGTCATTGTCAATTTCACCGAAGTGCCCACGCATTCTCGCCGCATTCTCTTCAACACGCTGTGGTCGCTGGGCCTGGTGATTATTTCCTGGCAAGAGACCAGCATTCGCCCGCGCGACCGCGCGTTCTTGGACGCCATTGCCGGCGAATTTCATTTCAATCTTTCTGTCGCCCAACAGCCGAGCGACGGCCCGAACGACCTCCGCAGCGCCGTGAAAATCGCCGAAACGCTCCGCGTAATCCGCGAGCCGCGCGAAGGGAAGGCAAACTGAAATGACTTCGTCAGCAAATTGGGACTACCTGGAAACACGCGCCCCCGAAGAGGTCATCGATCTCATTCTGAACGAACTTACGGACCAGCGCGCCTGCTTTACGTGCAGTTTCCAGGCCGAAGACGTCGTTGTGCTTCACTTGCTTCGGAAGCGCTTGCCAAATATTCCCGTACTCTTCTTGGAAACTGGCTACCACTTTCAACAGACCTACGAATTTCGCGATGAACTCACCCGCGATTGGAATCTCAACCTCGTGAATGTGATTCCGAAGCAGACCGTCCAGGCGCAGGAATCCGCGTTCGGCATTCTGTATCGCGAAGATCCCACAAAATGCTGCCAACTGCGCAAAGTCGATCCGCTGCTGCAGTCCCTCGAGCCGTTCGAGACCTGGTTCACCGGATTGCGCCGCGAACAATCCGTCACACGTAAAAATTTGAAGAAGGCCGAGCTGCATCATCTTCCTTCAGGCAAAGCGCTCACGAAGGTGAGCCCACTCGCCGATTGGACCTGGGGCCAGGTATGGGAATACACCGGCGCACACAATTTGAAATATCTGCCGCAGTACGATCAGGGTTACTTAAGTATCGGCTGCGAACCCTGCACCGCGGTTCCCGAAGATCCGAAAAATCCGCGCTCCGGCCGTTGGGGCGGGCGAAAACTTGAATGCGGGATTCACACATGTTCGGAGCGCTCGCAATGATGCATTTCATTCTAGGTTTCGTCATTGCGCTCTCGGTTGGGCTCACCGGAATCGGTGGCGGCAGCTTCACTGTGCCTGCTCTGCTTCTGATCGTCGGACTCCCTGCCGCGGAAGCGGTAGGAACCACGTTCGTGTTTTCCGGTGTGTTGCGCCTGATTGCCGCGCCATTTTATCTGGCTTCGCGCCAGGTTCATTCACGTTACTTCCGCCTCTTGCTCTGGGGCGCGGTGCCCGGCCTGTTGCTCGGCGCGCTCGCGTTGCGGAGCGTCGCCAAGCAAGCCAGCAACCCACTCGTCATCATCGCTCTCGGACTTTTGCTGGCGATTTCTTCGTGCATTACGTTCATCCCGCGCGTGCAGGTTCCCGGTTTCGCCAGAAAAAATCCGCACTGGCTGCCCTGGTTGGCGTTTCCGATCGGCCTGGAATCGGGATTTTCGTCGGCCGGCGCCGGAGTCTTGGGTTCAGTGTTGCTTCTGAATTATTCGGAGATGACTCCCGCGCAGGTTATCGGTACCGATCTCACGTTCGGTCTTGTCCTGGCGGCGATCGGCAGCGCCATCCACTGGACCTCCGGCTCGATCAGCACGCATGTGTTGGTCCAACTTCTCCTCGGTGGAGTTCCAGGAGTGATTCTGGGCTGCGTGCTTGCCCCTAAAGTCCCGGCGAAAAAACTGAAAATGGTGGTTGCTGTGATTGCGATTTGCGCGGGGCTTCAATTGGTGTGGTCCGGTGCGTGCTCTCTGAGTACAAAATACACCACAAACGCCTCGCATGTTGCTTCCCAAGCTGTAGGAACGGTGCGCCCGTAAAGTCCCTCCTCCAAATCTAAAGTTGCTCTGGTAAAACGCAGCGCGCCAACAGCCACGAACAACTTTCGAACGTGGCAGAATAGGACCATGTTTCGCCGCGAATTTTTGGGACTGCTGGGAACCGGCGCTGGTCTGACCGCATTGCCGAATTTTGCAGGCCGGCTTCTTCCGCCAGACGATGTCAAACCCGATGCGACCCTGCGCATTTCTCCCATCGAACTGGAAATTGCTCCGCATCAAATCATCAAGACCATCGGCTACAACGGTTCCGCTCCCGGTCCGGTCCTACGTTTTCGCGAAGGCCAGCGCGTGACCATTGACGTTTTCAACGATACGAAAGATCCCGAGATCGTTCATTGGCACGGCCTGTTCATTCCTTCGGACGTGGACGGCTCGGTGGAAGAGGGCACGCCGCTCATTCCTCCAAAAAGTTCCGCGCGCTACTCCTTTATCGTTCGCCCCTCGGGCACGCGCTGGTATCACACGCACGTTTCCGCCGGCCGCAACCTGAACCGCTCCACTTTCACTGGCCAATTCGGGATGCTCTACATCGAACCAAAAATCGATCCCGCGCGTTACGACGCGGAAAATATGCTTTGCCTCCACGGTTGGAAGCCATATCTGAGCAACTCGGCCGGAGAAGGAACTCTGGAGGCCGCTTACGAACATTTTTCAATCAATGGTCGCGCACTCGGCTCCGGCGAACCAATCAGGGTGCGCGAAGGGCAGAAAGTGTTGTTCCGCATCCTCAACGCCAACGCCACCCTTACGCATCAACTCGCTCTCGCCGGTCACAAGTTCGAAGTGATCGGCCTCGACGGCAATCCCGTGCCCACGCCGCGCGCGGTCGATACTCTTACGCTCGGTCCCGCTGAACGCGTCGATGCCGTCGTCACCATGAATTCCCCCGGCGTCTGGATTCTCGGCGAACTCAACGATCAGATCAGAAACCAAGGTCTAGGCGCCGTCATCGAGTACAAAAATCGCAACGAAGCCCCGCGCTGGGTGGCGCCTGCCGAAAGCGCGTGGGATTACACTATCTTTGGCGCCGCCGACGATCCTTCTTCGAACAATGCGCCAACGCCAGCGGATCAAGTCGAAATTATCCCGCTGGTTTTCCGTAGAAAATTTGCCGGAAACAATTGGGTCGATCATTGGACCATCAACGGCAAGGAATACCCGAAGACCGATCCCATCGTAGTCCGCGAAAATCACCGTTATCGCCTGCGCTTCGACAATCAAAGCGATGACGACCATCCGGTCCATCTTCACCGCCACTCCTTCGAGCTGCGTAATTTCGCCGGCAAAAACACAGCGGGTGTAACAAAAGACGTGGTGATCGTTCCGCGGCGCAAAATCGTCGAAGCCGAGTTCGTGGCCAACAATCCCGGAGCCACTCTCTTCCATTGCCATCAACAGCTGCACATGGATTTCGGTTTCATGGCCCTAATCCACTACGCCTAAATAAATGGCTCCGAAAATCCCGCCGGGCGTCTGGACAAAAAACCAGCGCCAAATTCGCGATTCCCGTTTCAAAGCCCGATATAGATGGAGTAATCTTACCGCTGAGTTTTTTAATCACGCCGTACCGGAAGGAACCTTCTCATGCCCCGTCGGTTGCACTACGCGTTTGCCGGATGCCTGCTCCTCATCTTCAGCGTCATGCCCACGGCGCTCGCCCAGGACAATGGCGACGCCTGGGCGAAAAAGAAATCAGCGTGGGTGCTGTTATCACCGGCGGAGCGCACGCAAACGCAGGATTTTTCCGAGGATTACAAATCCTACTTGAACGTAGCCCGCTCCGCCTCCACCTCCACGCGCGAAGTCATCAAGCGCGCGCAAGCCGGCGGCTTCGTCGAATTCACCAAGCCCGAACAAGTTAAGCCCGGCGCCCACCTCATTATTCCCAACCGAGATCGCAGCCTGATTCTCGCCGTCATCGGCTCAGACCCGATCACGGATGGCTCGCACGTCGTCGGCACGCACCATGACAGCCCGCACATCGAGCTCAAAGGCCGCCCCATTCTCGCCGCGGGAGAGTTCGCGCTTTTCAAAACCATCTATTACGGCGGGATCAAAAAATATCAGTGGGCCAATCGCCCTCTCGCGCTGATCGGCCGCATTGACACCACCGACGGCCGCAGCATCGACGTCTCGATCGGATTGCAGCCCGGCGAACCCGTCTTTGTCATCCCCGACGCCGCGCCGCACTCCGATGTCGAGCTGCGCGATCGCAAATATACCGAGGTCCTTAAAGGTGAAGAACTCGAGCCGGTTTTCGGCAGTCTTGCGGGAGACAATACTTCCGCGACCACGGAAGTCACCAAGCTGCTCATGGATAAATATAAAATTAAGGAAGAAGATCTCGTCAGTTCGGAATTGTCGCTGGTGCCGTCGGTAGCGCCCGTTGACGTCGGCCTCGATCACGGCCTGGTCGGCGCCTACGGACAAGACGATCGCCTTTCCTCATTCTGTGCCGTCCGCGCGATTCTGGACCTGAAAGGCACTCCGCGCTACACCGCGATGGCTTACCTGTCGAACTTCGAAGAAGTAGGATCGGTCAACAATACCGGCGCTAGTTCCGAGTTTCTGAACTCCGCTTTCGCACAATTGGTCGGAGCCCAGCGCGGCAAATCCTACAACGATTTGGACCTCCGCCGGGCTCTGCACAATTCCATGGTAATTTCCGCGGACACCAACGACGGCATCAATCCCATTTTCCCCAACACCAGCGAGCGCACCAACGCCGCGCGCGTGGGCTACGGCGTCGCCATCAAACTCTACCGCCCCGGTTTCAATGCGCCTTCGGAGTTCACCGCGCAGATCCGCGGCCTGATGGATCGCAACAACATCCCCTGGCAGACCCACACCTACAAAGTGGACGAAGGCGGTGGCGGCACCATCGGATTATTCATGTCGCGTGAAGACATGCAGGTGATCGATCTAGGAGTGACGCTTCTCTCGATGCACGCCCCCTTCGAAATGTCTTCGAAAGCCGATGTATGGGACTTTTATCGCACCATGAGCGCCTTCTACGCGCAGTAGCCTCGCACTCAAGCGGCCTTCCGGCGCTTCTAACGCAGTCTAGGGAGTCGGAGCTTCAGCTCCGACATTAAGCGCTAGAGGAATTTGGGGCTTCAGCCCCTGAAGACACTCTTCTACCCCTTCATCTTCGTCGACGATAAAAATCGCACCGCTATCCCTTTTCCATTCTCCCCAAGGTCGTCGATGCGCGCTATCTGGCCTAGGTATTCGTAATTCTGCGCGTTATTCGGCCCATGGAATGGCATGGTTACAAACAAACGCATGCCGTCGCGATACTCCTGGCGTTTTGTGACGAAGTACAATCCGTCCTGCGAAACATTTGTGGTCATTCCAGTTTCTTCAAATGTCCCGTCTTTCGCATTCGAAGGACGCACTCGCAGCGGTTGCTTCATCCGCACGCGCCGGGTACGCCGGCGGTCGCTCAATCTTGGATCGCTCATACTTTCATCTCAGCACAGCTTTCCAAAGTTGGGAATTACCGTGTGCCGAATCCGGCATCGCCATGTTCCCTTTACGCAACAAAGCCTATGCTACGGCCCGTCAGGAACTTACACTGTCGCACGATTGAGACTATGCAAGCCGTCTTTGTGTTCTGCGTCACGCATCCCAAATCCTCGCGGTGCTAAACTAAAGTAGCTTCAATCACGGGCAGCCGCCCCAGCTTCCCACCCGGCTCGTGCTGCAATGATAAGGATTGGTGCCATGCCGCGAACCATCGAAGTCACTGAGCTCATCCTCAGAGATGCCCATCAGAGCCTGCTGGCCACACGGATGGCCCTGGAAGACATGATTCCCGCTTGTGAAGACATCGATAAAGCCGGCTTCTGGAGCGTGGAATGTTGGGGCGGCGCCACCTTCGATGCCTGCATCCGTTTTCTCAACGAAGATCCCTGGGAACGCCTGCGCACCTTCCGCAAATTGCTGCCGAACAGCCGCCTGCAAATGCTTTTGCGCGGCCAGAACCTGCTCGGCTATCGCCACTATGAAGACACGGTCGTGGACCGCTTCGTGGCGCGCGCCGCGGACAACGGCATGGACATCTTTCGCGTGTTTGACGCGTTGAACGATGTCCGCAACGTAAAGCGCGCTATCGCCGCCGTCAAAAAGGCGGGCAAGCACGCACAAGGAACCATTTGCTACACGGTCAGCCCGCTGCACACTGTCGAAGGCTACGTCGAACAAGCGAAACAGTTGATGGACCTGGGTTGCGATTCGCTTTGCATCAAGGATATGGCCGCGCTTCTGAAGCCTCAGCCGGCCTACGACATCGTGAAAGCAATCAAAGACGGATTGGGACAGTCCGTGCGCATCCATGTGCACGTGCACGCCACGACCGGAGTAACGCTGGTTTCTCTCATGAAAGCGATCGAAGCAGGCGCCGACGCGGTCGACACCGCGATCAGCTCCCTCAGCCTCGGCCCGGGCCACAATCCCACCGAAAGTCTCGTGCAAATGTTGGACGGCACCGGCTACACCACAAAGCTCGACATGACACGGCTGCTGAAAATTCGCGATCATTTCGCCACTGTTCGCCCGCGCTACACGGAATTCCTCTCCAACATTACTGGCGTCGATACCGAAATCTTCGACAGCCAGATTCCCGGCGGCATGATCTCCAACATGGAAAGCCAGCTGAAGCAGCAGGGCGCGGCGGACAAGGTCAGGGAAGTGCTCCTCGAGGTTCCTGAAGTCCGCAAAACCGCGGGCTATCCACCGCTCGTAACTCCTTCCAGTCAAATCGTGGGAACGCAAGCCGTTTTCAACGTTCTTATGGGCCGCTACAAAGTCATCACCGCGGAGTTTGCGGACCTGATGCTCGGCTACTATGGTTCCACGCTCGGCGAGCGCGATCCTGAAGTCATGGCGCGATGCGAAAAGCAGGCCAAGAAATCTCCCATCATGATGCGGCCCGCCGATCTGCTGAAGCCCGAATGGGATCACCTGCGCACAACCGCAATCGCCCTCGATGGCTGTGATGGTTCCGACGAGGATATTCTGACCTCAGCCATGTTTCCGAAAGTGGCCCCGAAGTTTTTTGCCGAGCGCGCGCAAGGGCCGAAAAGCGTGGCGAAAGATCCGTCAAAGGCTGGAGCTGCGGCAGCAAGTTCCCCCACCAATGGCCCAGGCAGCCCCGTTCGCGAAACCATCAAGTACGAAGTTCAGTTGGACGGCAGAAAGCATCTCGTCACTGTTTCTCCGGCATAGGGGACCGGATCTATGAAAGCGGAACCTGTCAAAACATCACCCGACAAAACACCTCCAAAAGCAGCCGCTAAAACGCCATCTGTTAAGACAATGGACCAGCGCGTTGAGGAGCTGCGCACCCGTCGCGCCGAACTCGAACTCGGCGGCGGCAAAGAACGCATCGACAAGCAACACCAGGGCGGCAAACTCACTGCGCGCGAACGCATCTCCGAGCTATGTGACCCAAACAGTTTTCAGGAATCCGGCATGTTCGCCGAACATCGCGCCACTCTTTTCGGTATGCAGGACAAAAGTTTCCCCGCTGACGGCGTCGTAACCGGCGCGGCTACGGTCCTCGGCCGCCGCGTTCATCTCGCCAGCCAGGATTTCACTGTCGCGGGCGGTTCCGCCGGCGAAGTTCACTCCCTGAAAGTTGCCGAAACCATGCAGCAGGCCATGAAGACCGGCACTCCTTTCGTCTTCATCAACGATTCGGGAGGCGCTCGCGTTCAGGAAGGCATCGATTCGCTGTCAGGTTACGGAAGAGTGTTTTATCAGAACGTCATGCTGAGCGGCGCGGTCCCGCAAGTTTCGGTGATCTGTGGCCCATGCGCTGGTGGTGCGGCGTATTCGCCGGCCCTCACAGATTTCATCATTCAGACGCGCAAGGCGCAGATGTTCATCACCGGCCCGAACGTCATCAAGCAGGTCACCGGCGAAAACGTAACCGCGGAATCGTTGGGCGGCCCCGACGCGCACATGGCGAGGTCCGGCGTGATCCACTTCATCGCCGAAGACGATCGCCACGCTCTTCTGCTTTGCAAGAAGTTGCTGAGCTTTCTGCCCTCCAACAACGCGGAAGATCCGCCGGAACTTCCCAGCGACGGCAACGTGGATCTGAATTCGCGCCTCACCAGCATTGTTCCCGTGGATGGCAAACAGCCCTACGACGTCCGCGAAGTGATCGCAAACGTCATCGATGCCGGAGACTTCCTGGAAGTGCAGTCGGGTTACGCCACGAATATTGTCGTGGGTTTTGCGCGCATCATTGGTCGGACGATCGGAATCGTCGCCAACCAGCCCGCGGCCATGGCTGGCGTGCTCGATATCAACGCTTCGGACAAAGCGTCAAGATTCATTCGCTTTTGCAACGCTTTCAATATTCCCCTGGTCACGTTCGTCGACGTTCCCGGATTCCTGCCGGGAATCGATCAGGAATATAGCGGCATCATCCGCCACGGCGCGAAAATGATTTTTGCGTATTCCGCCGCGACGGTGCCAAAGGTAACCGTCATTTTGCGCAAATCCTTTGGCGGTGCGTATCTCGCCATGTGTGGCCGGGACATGGGTGCGGATCGCGTCTACGCCTGGCCCACCGCCGAAGTCGCGGTGATGGGCGCCGAAGGAGCCGCCGAAATCGTCTTCAAGAAGGAAATAGATTCGGCCGAAGACAAAACGGCGAAACGCAAGGAAATGATCGAGAAATATCGCGATGCGTTTTCCACGCCGTATGTGGCTGCGGGGCGCCGCCTGGTCGACGACATAATCGAGCCGGCGTTGACGCGCAGGGTTCTGGCGCAGGCCCTCGAATTTCTGCACACCAAGCGGGAATTGCGTCCGCCGAAAAAGCACGGTTTGATCCCACTCTGAGGCTGGCGGCTCATGTCCAAACAACACGACATCAAGGAGTTGGAATCAGAGCTTCAGGAACTTCGGCAGCGCGTCGATAAACTGGAATCTCTTCTTGCTGCCGCAAAAGAGAGGTCGAACGGAGCCAAAGTTACGGATCCAGTCTCGAAGGAAATTTCGCCGGAAATTATTCTGGCCATTTCCGCGGCCGTGGCCGCGTTTCTCGGCAAGCGTGCTTCGATCCGCCAAATTCGCTTGACTGGCGAAACTCCCTGGGCGATGCAGGGCCGTGCCACCGTTCAGGCTTCGCACGGAATCGAATACGTTCGCGGCATTCGTTGAAGTGTCGAAAGCAAAGTATCGAAAGCTAGTGTCGAAACCAGGTGAGGCATGAAGCTGAAGGTCACGGTAGATGGGAAAATCTACGAGGTAGAGGTCGAAGTCGCGCCGGAGCCCGCTCCCACCCTCCCGACGTTTCTGGCTCAAAGCGGTGCTGCGGTTGTCGTCGCCAATCCAACAGCCTCCGCTCCAGCAGCCGCGGATGTCGCGGTGGACGAGGACAAGGTGTGTCGCAGCCCCGTTGCCGGAATTGCCGTGAAATCGAACGTCCGCCCCGGGCAAACGATTCTGCCAGGCGATCTTCTGTTTGTGCTCGAGTCCATGAAAATGGAGACGGAGATCACCGCTCCGGTGGGAGGCAAAGTCGCCGAAGTAAAACTAAGCGTGGGCGACAGCGTCAAAAGCGGCCAGGTGGTGTTGACATGGGCATAGCTACTCAACGGATGGACGCGCAGATTCCCGGATTTTTGTTTTATGATCATGTCGCAATCGCCGTGAGACAAGGCGACCTGGAAAACCAGGTCAATGCCTACAAGCTCATGGGCTTTTCCGAATTGCATCGCGAGGATGTGCGTGGCAAAGATCTGGTGCGTGAAGTGTTACTGCGCATCGGCGACGGCCCCAACCTGATTCAGTTGCTGGAGCCGCTCTCGCCCGATTCTCCCGTCGCCAAACAAATCGAAAAGAATGGCGGCCGCGGTGGATTTGCCCATATCGCGCTGCGTGTTGCGGACATTCACAAAGCGTTTCACTATTTGCAGGAGAATGGGTTCCACATTATCGATGCTGCTCCCCGCCCCGGCTCGCGTGGCACCACGGTGTTTTTCGTGCACCCCAAAACCACCGACGCTGCCGCGCTCGGCTACCTCATCGAGGTCGTCCAGGAGGGGGCAAAGTAATGTGGGATGAATTTCCCCCAGTACCGACTGCCAAATGGGAAGCGGCCATCCGCGCTGATCTGAAGGGCGCGGATTACGACAAAAAGCTTCTCTGGCGCACGGACGAAGGCATCACCGTTCGCCCCTTCTACCGCGCCGAAGATCTGCCGCCCACAGCGGGACAGGCCCGCTTCAAGGGAACCTGGCAGATCGCGGCGGAGCCGGACATTCCCAAAGACGCAGTGCGCGGCGACCTGTTGCACGAACAGGGAGCCACCGCAGTTCAGGAAGTCGGCTACGCGCTCGCGGAATCGCAGGGCAAACGAAACACCTTCGTATTCTCCGTCGGCACAAATTATTTCTTCGAAATCGCCAAGCTGCGTGGCGCCCGCCAGCTCTGGGCTCGCCTCTCTTCCAGTCCCATGATCATCTGGTCGAGAACGTCCCTCGCCGACAAAAGTTTGTACGATCCGCCCGCGAACCTGATGCGCTGCACCACGGAAGCCATGAGCGCGATCTTCGGCGGCTGCGATTTTCTGGTGATCGAAAGCGCCCGGTTTCCAGGGCATCTTGCCCGCAGCCTCGGCCGCATTCTCCGCGAGGAATCCCACTTCGAAGAAGTTTCCGATCCCGGCGGTGGCTCCTATTACATCGAATCTCTGACCGCATCGATCGCCAACGAAGCCTGGAAAAGTTACGAATCCGGATTGCAAGGCCGCGATGCTGCAATCGCCGCCGCCCGCACCGCAAAAGAAAAAGCCGTAGCCCAGCGCAAGCGCACGTTGGTGGGAGTGAACAATTATCCCGATCTCAATGAAACTCTTCCGCCAGACGCCTCTCTTCCGCCAAGCCCTTGGCGCATGGCGCAACCTTTCGAGGCGATTCGCCGGCGCGTGGAAAAATCCGTTAAACGCCCGCGCGTTCTTCTGCTGCAGCGCGGCGACGTGAAGATGAGGATGGCGCGCGCCAACTTCTGCCTGAATCTTTTCGGCTGCGCCGGATTCGAAGTGAAGACCTCCGAAACTCTAGAGCCCGCCGACCTGGTCGTTCTCTGCAGCTCCGATCCCGAATATCAGGCCTTCGCCCAGGAAACCTGCCAGCAAACTAAATCCCCGGTCCTCGTCGCAGGAAATCCCAGGGAACAAATCGAAGCGCTGCGTGCCACCGGCGTGAAAGATTTCGTCTATCTCGGCATGGACGCCGTGAAATTCCTCGCGCAATGGCAAGAGGCGCTCACATGACGCGCCAGAACTGGATGACTCCCGAAGGCATCGAAGTCAAGCCTCTATACACCGCCGACGATCTCGCAACCATCGAACATCTGGACTACCCCGCCGGTTTTCCTCCATTCCTTCGCGGCCCATACGCCTCCATGTACGCATTGCGTCCATGGACAGTCCGTCAGTACGCCGGCTTTTCCACGGCCGAAGATTCCAACGCCTTCTATCGCCGCAATCTCGCCGCTGGCCAAAAGGGACTCAGCGTCGCTTTCGACCTCGCCACGCACCGCGGTTACGATTCCGACCACCCGCGCGTCACCGGCGACGTGGGAAAAGCCGGAGTCGCCATCGACAGCGTCGAGGACATGAAAATTCTCTTCGACAAAATTCCTCTCGACCAGATGTCCGTTTCCATGACCATGAACGGCGCCGTCCTCCCGATCATGGCCTTCTATATCGTTGCCGCCGAAGAGCAGGGCGTCCCCACGCAAAAACTCACCGGCACCATCCAGAACGATATCCTCAAGGAATTCATGGTCCGCAACACGTATATCTATCCTCCGGGCCATTCCATGCACCTTGTCGGCGATATTTTCCGCTACTGCGCCGCCAACATGCCGAAGTTCAATTGCATTTCCATTTCCGGCTATCACATGCAGGAAGCCGGCGCCACCGCCGACATCGAACTCGCGTACACGCTGGCCGACGGCCTGGAGTATCTGCGCACCGGTCTCCACGCCGGCCTCGACATCGACGAATTTGCCCCGCGCCTAAGTTTTTTCTGGGCCATCGGCATGAACCACTTCATGGAAATTGCCAAGATGCGCGCGGCGCGCCTTCTCTGGGCAAGAATCGTCAAACAATTTAATCCTAAGAATCCCAAATCGATGGCCCTCCGCACGCACTCGCAAACTTCCGGTTGGAGCCTCACGGCGCAGGACGTCTTCAACAACGTGATGCGCACCACCATCGAAGCCATGGCCGCGGTGATGGGCGGAACACAATCCCTCCATACCAATGCGCTCGACGAAGCCCTTGCGCTCCCCACCGATTTTTCCGCTCGCATCGCGCGCAACACGCAAATTTATTTGCAGGAAGAAACTGGCATCACTCACGTTGTCGATCCCTGGGGCGGCAGTTATTACGTCGAATCTCTTACTGCCGCTTTAGCCGCAAAGGCCTGGACGCTCATTCAGGAAGTGGAGAAGCTCGGCGGCATGACGCGAGCCATCGAATCAGGCTTGCCAAAGATGCGCATCGAAGAAGCCGCCGCCCGCCGCCAGGCCCGCATCGATTCCAGCCGCGAAACCATCGTCGGCGTAAATAAATATATCGTTGCCGACGAAAAACCCATCGACGTCTTGGTCGTAGACAACGCGGCCGTTCGCGAGAACCAGCTCGCGCGCCTGCAAAACGTGAAAGCCCACCGCAACGCCCCGGCCGTAGAAGCCGCTCTTGCCGCCCTCACCAATTGCGCCCGCACCGGCGAAGGCAATCTCCTCGAGCTCGCCGTAGATGCTGCCCGCAAGCGCGCCACCCTCGGCGAAATTTCCACCGCGCTCGAAAAAGTTTTTGGCCGCTACCAGGCCGTAAATCATACGATATCCGGCGTGTACTCCTCCGAAAGCCGCCAGGATCCCGAATTCATCAAAGCCCGCAACCTGGTGGAATCTTTTTCGAAGACCGAAGGCCGCCGCCCGCGCATCCTCGTCGCCAAGATGGGGCAAGACGGCCACGATCGCGGCGCAAAAGTAATCGCCACTGCTTTCGCGGATTTGGGTTTCGACGTCGATCTCGGCCCGCTCTTCCAGACCCCCGAGGAAGTGGCGCGCATGGCCGTGGAGAGCGACGTTCACGTTCTCGGCGTCTCCACGCTCGCTGGCGGCCACATGACGCTTGTCCCCGAAGTCATTCGGGAATTGAAGAGACTCGGCCGTCCAGATATTCTGGTTGTCGTGGGCGGCGTGATTCCTCCCCAGGATTTCCAGGCCCTTCGCGAAGCGGGTGCCGGTGGAGTCTTCGGGCCGGGAACACGTATTCCGCTCTCCGCGCAGGAAGTCCTGCACGCATTGCAGGGGTAATCATTGCGCACACGCCGTCTGGCGGCTGAACAATATGTTTCCGGCGTGCTGGCGGGAGACCGCACCACGCTCGCGCGCACCATCACCGTAATCGAGAGCGATCTTCCCTCCGACAACGAACTTTCCGCCAAGATTCTAGACGCGCTGCTTCCTCACACCGGAAAATCTCGCCGCATCGGCGTCACCGGCGTGCCCGGTGTCGGCAAAAGCACGTTCCTCGACAAAATGGGCATGCACATTCTTCGCGAACGCGGCGAAAAGCTGGCCGTGCTCAGCATCGATCCATCGAGCCCGGTGACTGGCGGCAGCATCCTCGGCGACAAAACGCGTATGGAAAAGCTGGCGACGGAGCCGAACGCCTTCATACGCCCCTCACCGTCGCGCGGCGCCCTCGGCGGTGTAGCCGGCAGAACCCGCGAAACCATGCTCGTCTGCGAAGCGGCGGGGTTCAACAATATCTGGATCGAAACCGTCGGGGTCGGCCAGTCCGAAATTGCCGTCCGTTCCATGACGGATTTTGTTCTGCTGCTGCTCTTGCCCGGTGCCGGCGACGAACTTCAGGGCATCAAGCGCGGCATACTGGAGCTGGTAGACGCCATCGCCATCAATAAAGCCGATGGTTCACAGCTCGAACGCGCGCAAATGGCCAAGGCCGACTACGAAAGCGCTCTGCATCTTTTCGCTCCCGGCGCCGGCGGTTGGAGCCCTCCCGTTTTGCTTTGCAGCGCGCAAACCGGCACCGGCATCCCCGAAGTGAGGGAATGCATCCTGAAGCACGAAAAATTTCAATTAGAAAAAGGCTTGCGCGACGAACTTCGCCGCGAACAATCTCTCGCTGCCATGCGCCAGATGATCAACAGCGCCCTCGAATTATCGTTCCTTCGCGATCCCGAGATCGCATCCAGGCTTCCAAGAATCGAAGAGCAAGTCCACGCCGGAAAAATCACTCCCTTCGCCGCCGCCCGCGCGCTACTTTCCGAATTCCATGCCGCCCGCGCCGCGCGCCGCAAGTGACTGAGAATCCGCGACGCGCAATTCATCAACTCGTTTCGCCAGAAGCGCCACAAACGCCAATAGCGCGCCAGGGTCTATAAAACGCACGTTAGGGA
Source organism: Candidatus Acidiferrales bacterium (assembly GCA_963709705.1). Taxonomy (GTDB): domain Bacteria; phylum Acidobacteriota; class Terriglobia; order Acidiferrales; family UBA7541; genus Acidiferrum. Next base: position 146,705 of record CAVPXU010000003.1, on the reverse strand, counting down.
GAATCTCTTTAGGGGGTCGGAGCTTCAGCTCCGACATTTTCGGACCATGTAGATTTGGGCTTCAGCCCCTGAGGAATCTTTTCCGCGTTCTTACGAAGCATTTCCCGGCGAACTGTGCGCCGCGAGACCGGAGTTTCCGAAGTGAGCTCCGCGCAACATCAATTGCAGATCTCCGCACGACAATAAAATATCCAGCAGCCGCGAACGCTCCACATTAGTCAGCTGTTCCGTGCGCAGACAAACCACCAGGGTCCGGTTCGAACACTCCTCCAGAAAGTCTTTGGCGGCCCGTACTTCACCCACCTCCAGCGGTCGCCGGCGAAGCTTGGGCTCCAGCATATCCAGCTGTTCGTAACAATTCTGAACAAAATGATTCAGACAGAACTCCCGTCCGGCAAGAGCGCTAACCGCCGAATTTGTGCAGCCACCCGCTTTGCAATCCGTTCTTGCTGCGATCTCGTCCCTCATTCCCAACCCCCCTTGGTCCCGGGTACGACAGCTTTTATTTTCTTAGCGATTTATTCAAACGACGGTGCAGTTCGTTGGCAGGTTTGCTCTGCGGCCAAGCCGCGGGGTCCCGGGGAGTCAGGGTGCGGAAACAAGTGTTACGAAACTTCGTGCGCGCATCCAACGATCCACATAAGGTTCCAGCAATCTCTTCAGCCGGTTTACGTTTCCATTCGATTGACTGGCTCGGCTTTCTTCCGCCCACAGCGTAATCACCGTCACCAGTCGCGCTTCATATTCAGAGAATAATACGATGCATCCGGAGAAGCCGTCGGATTCGCCGTTCGTGTGGCGGATGGCCAGTGGAATTTTCGTCTGCAGATTTTCCGTTTGCCCGGGCAGAGCCACAAACTCCACCATGTGCGCGAAAAGCTGGGGCGCTGCGGCTTTCGCCGAGGAATTTGCGGATACTGGCCCTTCCTCGGGCGCATCTAAAGTGGCCTTCGAAGACATTCCTCCATATTTACTGGGATTCGCCGCCATGCTGGCGCAAATAATGGACTGAAGATTTCCGGTTTGAACTTGGGTAGCCACGAATCCTCCATAACTGGTCAACTTCGTTTCCTTTCCATGGGGGAAAGGAAGGGCGCGCTTATGTCAGGTCAGGGGCCAAACGCGCCCTAAGGCACCTGGGGTCGGTGACGGGCACCCAGGCGTTTTTGGAGCCCAATCAAACTGGGTCCCACTTGCAATGTAGTGTGGCAACCTCGCAATTCGTTTCATTCCGGAACGGGATTGTTTCATTGCCTCTGGCGCGGGGCCAAAGCTATACTCCCGCCAACAAAGTCAGAGGGCCATTTTGGAACTTTTTGCTTTTGACGCGCTTTACGTCGATCGTCTCCGGGACGGAGATCCGTCAACCGAACACCATTTTGTGTCTTATTTTGGACAGATTCTGGGGATCATGCTTCGTGCCCGCTATCTCACCCCAGAGCGTATAGATGATGTACGCCAGGAAACCCTCACCCGCGTGATCGCCAAGTTGCGCCGCGATGGCGGAATTCGTCAACCAGAACGTTTTGGCGCTTTTGTTAACTCCATTTGTAAGAATGTGTTACACGAGCTTCAGCGCGATTGGCAAAGGAACCAGCCCCTTGAGCCTGATCATTTCGAGATCCCAGACAAGCTTGTCGACCTGGAACGGACCCTGATTTCCGAAGAGACCCAGAAAAAGGTCCGCGAAATCCTGGCGGACATGAACCAGCGAGACCGCGACCTCCTTGCCGCTATCTTCTTGGAAGAAAAAGACAAAGACGAAGTCTGCCAGGAATATGGCGTTGACCGGGGCTACTTGCGGGTCTTGCTCCATCGCGCCAAGGAACGCTTTCGTGCCGGTTTCCAGCGCGAAGAGGCGGCCCACAGCCGTAGGGGTTCTGGATTTGGATGAAACGAAATCCATCTGGCCTGCACTATCTTAAGGACAGGGAATATGGACCACACAGAAGTAGTGCGGCTACAAGCCGTTGAAAAGTACATGCTCGGGGAGCTTTCCCCGGAACTGCGCGACCAGTTCGAAGAGCATTATTTCGATTGTCCCACATGCGCTGCCGATGTTACGGCACTGCATACCTTTATGGCGACGAGCCGAACGATCTTGAAAGAGGAAGCGGTCACGCAGCTCGCTCCTCGCGAACGTCAGACCGAGCGCCAGGGCTGGTTCCACTGGTTACGCCCGGCGGTGGCACTGCCGGCGATGGCCGCCCTCGCGGCCGTCATCGTTTTTCAGGCCGTCGTCACGATTCCTGGTTTGAAACAGCGCGCGGCGAGCCAAAGCGTCGCCCAGGTGTACGAATCGTCGTTTCGCGTACAAGGCGCCACCAGGGGTGAAGGCAGCTCCAAGGTCACAGTAAGTCCCAACCAGAGTTTTGCGCTGGATTTCGATTTCACGCCCCAGCAATCTTTCCGGAGTTATAAAGGTATGCTGATCGATCCGTCGGGAAACACCATTCTGACTTTCGGCGTACCCGGGAGCGCGGCCAACAAGGAACTTCATTTGGCGGTTCCAGGCGATAAAATTCATCCGGGGAATTATGAACTCGTTTTTATAGGTGAAAACGAGAACCCAAATTCGGACCAGAAAGCCAACGAAGTTCAACGGCTCTCTTTTTCTGTTGAATTTCGCCCAGAATAGAACCAATATCGCGCAGTCAAATCTGTAGTCCTGGAGCGTCCCCCGATGGCTACATCTGAACGCACATCCTTTCTTTATCACGCCAGTGCCCTTGCGTTAAGTGGTCATTTCATTCGTCCGCTGAATCACCTCATTGAGGTTCAGGCTGGAACGACTTTGCCAACCACCGGAGGTCACGGCAGCGCCCGCGTCGAGAACTTTCGATTCGACACTATGGTGTCCTTCAAAGCGGGTTATTCCCTGGTCTCCGGTAGCGAAAAAATGAAAGGCGACAAAGTCATTCACACCACCTTGTCGCAGGCCGTGGTGGAAGGGCTGAATATCCTCGACGTCATAACCGCGGACCGCATTGTGGCGCGCCTGGCTTCCAGCTACGAGCCCGGTAGCCACGAACCGCGCATTGTCCTGATTGGCAGCAAGTTTGAAAACCTTTGCATCGCCGGGTGCAAGATCAATGTCGACCTGGATCACGAATGGACCATGAAACTGGACACCTTCGAAGCCACGAGGAAAGAGTTTGAAACTAACCAGGAATTCAGGAAAATGGCGGAGGACCCCTTCGCCCCGGTCAGCTTGCCGGCAAAGGTTGAGCCCCACGGGATAATTTGCTGCTCCATCGTAAAGGAAGTCAAACCTGCCAAGTGTCCCGGCATCATCAGCCACGGACACCATGGGCACGTTTTGGTCGTTCCGGAATTTGGCAAAATCTTTTTGGCAGAAGTTGTGTTCCAGCACGGGTGCAAGACTCTGACCATGCTTCGCGTCGATCTGGGTTCCCCCAGCAGCGGCGGCGTAACTGCCGGCCAGGCCAACAGCAACGGCCGTCCTCCCGGCGGGCCATAGTAGTCTACTTTTTTCTCTCTCTAATCCTCACCGCTTCAGCTTGTCGTCGCAACAGCGATCCTCAAGCTCTCTACGATCACTGCTTGATGACGCTCAAACACGGCGACCTGCTCTCTGCGCGCAAGGAAGCCGACGACGCCCTGAAGCTCTATCCATCCCCAGAAACGGAATGGCATTGGCGCTTCACTGTTACCAAGGCCCAAGTGCTCGAACAGCAAGGGGACACCGCTGAATCTCAGGCACTGTTGAAGCCGGATCTTCCCGGTTTATTCAGCACAACGGATTTTGCCGTTCGTCGCAAGCTAATCCTGGCGCTGGACGAAGCCTACGCGAATCACTTTACCGAAGCCGCTCAGGACATTGCCGACGCCCACGCGTCTGCCGAACAAAACCATCCAGAGCTTTTAGGTGAGGTCGCCTTAAGGAAAGGCACGGTCTGTTTTCTTGCCAGCAACTACAAGGAAGCCGAAATCGCCTATCGAGAGTCCTTGGCCCGCGCGCGTCAGTCGAAAGATCCCTTTTATGAAACAGCGGCCCTCAGCGGCCTCGGCGTAACTCTCACCAGAGAAGAGCGCTACGACGAATCCATTGAAGCGGATCGCGAGGCTTTGCGTTTGGCCGAGTCGATAGGCGCGCGTTATTCCCAAGCCCAGGTTTCCGGGAACTTGGCTTGGTGTTACAGAAAGCTCGGCGACTACGAGAACGCTCTGTCCAACTATCAGAAGGCGGAAGAACTATCCAAGCAAATGGGTATCGTGGCCGATCAAATCTACTGGCTCGCCGGCATCTCGAATGTCTATTACGAACAGCAGGATTATCAGCCAGCGGAAACCGTGCTGAGCCAGGCCCTGGACCTTGCGCGGCGCAGCGACGATAAATCCATCATCACCGAGTACCTGACCGATCTTTCCGAGATCGATTTGGAAACCGGTAAGATCGACGCGGCGGAAAACTACTATAACGAAGCGATTCAGATTAAGCAGGGAAACAGCAATCCCGCCGATACTCCTGAACTGCTGCTTGTCCGCAGTCGCCTCGAAGAAGCGAAGCGCGATTACGCCGGTGCGCAGCAAACCCTGCAGCGTGTAATTTCCAATTCCGCCGCGGACTCTTCGCAAAAATGGCAGGCCGAAGCGCGGATGGCGCAGGTTTACGCGGACCAAGGGCTAAATGCGCAAGCAGATAGCGAGTTTCGCCATTCTCTGGAAACCGTCGAACTGGTTCGCTCTTCGGTGCAAGACGTGGAGCTGCGAATGTCCTTCCTCTCCACGGCAGTCCTTTCCTTTTATGACGACTACATCGAATTCCTGATTGCTCACCAGCGCACGCAAGACGCCCTGCAGGTTGCCGAACTGAGCCGCGCCCGGACATTAGCGGAAGGTTTAGGCGCGCGCTCGAACAGTTTTTCGTTCTCGTCGCATAATTTCCAACCGCAGCAGATCGCGCGCCGCATGAATGCGACTCTTTTGTTTTACTGGTCGGGCGAAAAGCGATCCCACCTGTGGCTCATCACGCCCGCAAAACTTTCCTGGTTTCCTCTGCCCGCTAAATCCGAAATCGATAGCGCCGTGAAAACCTATCGCCAGTCCGTCGTAAACGGGCAAGATGTCTTGGCAGCAAACAGCGCGAACGCACGGCAACTCTATGACATGCTCGTTGCTCCCGCGCGCCAGCTCATTCCCAAAAATTCCCGCGTAATCCTCCTGCCCGCGGAAAATCTCAATGCCCTGAACTTTGAAACGCTGATCGTTCCTGAACCGGCTCCGCATTTCTGGATCGAAGACGCGATTCTCTCCGAAGCCGCTTCCCTCACGCTTTTATCCGCCGCAAGCCAAAACGCCGAGGCGCGTCAGAAAAACCTGCTCCTCGTCGGCAATCCCGATTCGGCGGATTCCAGCCTTCCCGCTCTCGTTCAAGCGCCCGCGGAAATCCAGAAAGTCTCCAGCCATTTTCCCGAGCTGCAATGCACAGTGCTGCAGGGGAAAAACGCCACCGCTTCGGCCTATTTCCACAGCAATCCCGAACGCTACAGCTACCTGCATTTCGTCACGCACGGAATCGCCAGCCAGACGCGGCCTCTGGAATCCGCCGTCATTCTCAGCCGCGACGGCGATTCCTACAAACTTTACGCGCGAGACATCGTCGCGCATCCGTTGAAAGCGCAGCTCGTAACCATTTCCGCGTGCAACGGCGCCGGAACTCGCGCTTACGCCGGCGAAGGTTTGGTCGGATTGTCCTGGGCGTTTTTGCGAGCGGGCGCGCACAACGTAATCGCTTCGCTGTGGGAAGTCAGCGACGCATCTTCCACGGCGCAGTTGATGGATGCATTGTACGCAGGTTTGGATCGCGGCGAAGATCCCGCCGCAGCGTTGCGCGACGCGAAACTGCTCATCCTCAAATCAAACGCAAACACCGTTTTCCGCAAACCGTTTTACTGGGCGCCATTCCAACTCTATGTTGGTTCGTAAAAAGTTGCGCACGTACGCGCAACCAATCTAAGCTCACGCCGCCTTAGGCTGCGTACTCCACGCCGTGACCGCGCACAGCATTCCAATCACAATCGCGCCAAGCAAAATAAACAGCGAAGTAGAAAGCGCCTCCGGCTTCGCCGTCATCAGGTACACAATCCCCAGCGCCAGCACGAACCGCGCGCGGATCAGCGTCACGATCATCGGGTCCTGCACTCGCGCCAGGATCGACTCCGGCAGCGCCACATTTCCTTCCGGCAGCGCCGCGCGAATCCGTTTCACCCGCGGCAGCACCAGCACAAATCCAATTCCCAGCGCCAGCACAATCGCCAGCAACGACGCCGAAATCCAGCCCTGCTTCATCGCGCCCGTCAGCGACGCCATGTATCCGCCGCTGATAATCAGCAGCAACAAGCCGGGCCCGGAAACGGGCAGCGAAAGTTTGTAGATGCGCAGCCAGGAGCGCGCCTGCTCCGAACTCGCCGAACGCCGCAGCAGCGAAGTGGCGGCCCATTCCAGGCCGTATCCAACAAAAAGTCCAACCAATCCCAAAAAATGTGCGAACAACGCAAACGCGTAAGGATTCAGATTCATAGCGAGCCTAGTGTACAGCGGACTCCCTCGCCAGCGCGCCGGGAATTTTCATTTAGCCTTCGCCAGCCCGCCGCCGTCATCCACGCGTGCGCTGAAACTCCCGCATATGCGCCACCAGCGCCTCCGCCGCGTCTTGCCCCACGGCGTTGTATAGCGAAATGCGCATCCCACCCACCGACCGGTGCCCAGGCGTACCCACCAGGTTCGCCGCCGCCGCGCCCTTCGCAAAATCTTTTTCCACCGCTTCGTCTCCGCCCTTAACGCGAAACACCACATTCATCAGCGAGCGCGACGTTTTCTCCACCGGGCAGTTGTAAAATCCGCTGCTCCCGTCGATCGTATCGTACAGCAGCTTGGCCTTCGCCTCGTTGCGCTTCTGAATCCCCGCAAGGCCGCCTTCCGCCGCGATCCATTCCGTCACCAGCCCAAGGATATACACCGCAAAGGTCGGCGGCGTGTGGTACAGCGACTTTTCCTTGATATGCGTGCGGTACTGCAGAATCGTCGGCAGGTTTTTATCCGCGCGTTCCGCCAGGTCTTTGCGCACGATCACCACCGTCACGCCGCTGGGCCCCAGGTTTTTCTGCGCGCCGGCAAAAATCAGCCCGAACTTGCTCACATCGATCGGCCGCGAAGCGATGTCCGAAGACATATCCGCCACCAGCGGCGCCGCGCTCGCCGGCAACGCGTGATACTGCGTGCCTTCAATCGTGTTGTTCGTGCAGAAATAAGTGTACGAAGCGTCGCCGGACAATTTAATTTCTTCCGCCCGCGGCACGCGCGTGAATTTCTCCGCCTCCGTGCTCGCCGCAATGTGATGCAGGAAGCCTTTCTTCAGTTCGCCGATGGCTTTCGCGGTCCACGCCCCGGTGTGCAGCACGTCGATCGGCTTGCCCGGCAGCGCCAGGTTCTGCGGCACGCTGGAAAATTGCATGCTTCCGCCGCCCTGCACAAAAATCACCGCATAATCGTCCGGAATCGCCAGCAGCTTGCGCAGGTTCTGCTCCGCGCCATTGTTGATAGCCTCAAACTCCGGCGAACGGTGAGACATCTCCATCACGGACATGCCGGTTCCGCGGTAATCCAGCAATTCTTCGCGGATGCGCTCCAGCACCGGCAGCGGCAATGCGGCCGGTCCGGCGTTGAAGTTAAATGCGCGCTTCACAGGTCGTGCAGGGGCACTGGTGCTCACGTTGGGAAAACCTCTCGGTAAAATTTGCGGTGCGTCCGAAGCGGAAAAGCCGGGGAAAGGACCGCCATATAGGATACCAGATCACCTGAAGGAAACGTTCTTGCAGGCGACGGCTACGTCTGAGAGCATTTCGAGCGCAGCGGGTTGGCAGCCAAATTCGTCTGGGGACGGCTTCAGCCGTGCCGTAAGGTCCACAGTAGTGGCGGGACTTTAGTCCCGTGCTTTCCCTAGCCAGACCACCCAAACCCTGACCCACCTCCAAGTCAACCACCCACGATCTCAACCCGTGCGGCCATCTCAAATTGTGATTCGACCGTGCGAATGTCGGCACGTCGAGGTAAACTGGGCCCATCAAGATCGAATTGCGCCCCGAGCTGGAACAACTCATCAAGCAGGATGTCCAGCGTGGACCTTACAAGAGTGTCGATGAGTTTGTGGAGCACGCGATTTCCCTTTTGCATGAACAGGAAACCTGGCTGGCCGCGCACGCCAGCGAGATCAGCTCGAAGATTGAACGGGGTTTTGCCGCCGCGCAGCGCGGGGAATTGATCGACTCCAGCGAGGTTCGTACCACGCTGGACGCGAAGAAGTAGTGGCGGAACTTTAGTCCCGTGCTTTCCCAGCCAGACCACCCAAACGCCCTAGGGCCACCAAAAAGCATTCCGAGCGAAGTCTGCACACCGAGGAACTCTGCGCCATCGCACGCCCTTTGTGCGACGAATCCCTCTTCAACCCCAGCGTCTTGCCACCCAACAAATACACCTGTCATCCCGAACGAAGTGAGGGACCTGTTTTTCTCCTGGGTTCAGACCCACTAACCAATCCCACTGAGGGGAATCAGATCTCGCCAGGGCACGGCTTCAGCCGTGCCGCAACCGTGCAGCACCAAAAGGCTTCAGCCGCTGCGGGGCTTCCGGTCTTTAGGGGGTCGGAGCCTCAACTCCGACAATCACCTCGCCCAAATCCGGGGCTTCAGCCCCTGAGGACTCCCTCGCCGCATCCGGACACTTCGGTTGCCCCTCCCGATATTTCAAGCACAGCCACTTCTGCAGCACCGGCAAATCCTCCTCCCACCGCCGCGCCTCTTCCTTCGCCCCCGCCTGTGAACGCAGCAGCAGGTCTGCGATATACGCCAGGCTCGCCGCCCGCTTCACAGAGATGCGGTTCCCCGCCAGCGCGTTAAACAGCTTTCCCAGCGAGTGGTGGATGCCGATCTGCGTCACATAAGAATCCACGCTGCACAGCTCCGCCGAAATGTCCTCCTCCCGCGGCTCTTTCTTGTAGCTCTCCGCTCGCGCGTGGTTAAGGCACAGCCCGTCATGCTTCGGATGCGCCGGCAGCCCGCACATCCGTCCATTCCGGAACGTGTACTGGCACAAATTGTAAGGGTCCCCCGCCCGCGCATTAGTCATGGCAAAACTATAGCGAAACAATACTATTACGTCAATACCCTAATATGTGCACATTGAACACATTCCATCCTCGTGTTCGAATCCTTTGAAAAATAAATTGCGGAGCTAGCCTACGGGGTGAGGACAATTTTCCTCCGTCGTTCGAAGGGGTGTCTAGTTCTAATTCATTGGTTATTTTATACTGAATTCGTGAGCGGTTAGTTGGACATCCTAAAATCAATCATCGCGGGCCTCGTGGTTCTTGCCCTTGCTGGGGTCGCGAAATATTTCTACAGCCAAATCAAATCAAAATCGGAGACGAAGCCCCACATTTTGGACCACGAGGGGCGTCGGGCTTCGCCAACTTTCGGGTTGTCGAAGCGAAAAAGGACAGCAGCAATTTTCCTTTTTTGCTTGGGATTTTGCGGATGTTTAATTTGGATACACCGCCAACACACCCGACCAAGTCTTCTTACTCCGCTTCCCCCCGCGCGTCTTACGGGTTCCATGATATCGCCGATGCCGCTGAAAAAGGGAAACGTAGTCAGAATTGAGAAGTCAGCGTGGCCTTGTTCCTACGGTCGCACAACAGGTCGCGGGCTGGATGGTTTGCCCACACTTCCCGGTGGCCTCAACTTGCGCAAACCGTACATGGTGCTCCTGCCCACGAAGTTTGTAATTCAGTCTGGCAACGACGAGCCGATTTATTATCTATTCTTTGAAACAGAAATTACCAACAGAGGGGAATCGAGCGTTGCTAAAGACTGGGGACTATGTTTAGTGGACTCTCACGGAAAAGCGGTCGAGTTCGAAGCAGAATCGTTCGACCCCGCAGGTTACTCCGAACTTGGCAAGAAAGCCATCTCACTAATGGCTGTGACAAACGACGCGCCCGTCGAGCACGCGCACTCCGCAAGAGGGTGGTTGTTGTTTAAAGTGCCGAAGGACCTCCTCACTCTTCCAGCTTTGAACGGCAGCATTTATTGCCGGGATTATATGGAGCGAAGGGTATTTTTCACTTTTGCCACCCCATAACTCAGCAGATATTCCACCCGTCGTTTTCTTCCACCGCCATTACCCATACCGGACCCCGCTAATTTTTAATGGGGATTTCCAATTCCTTGCGTATCGCCATCGCGATAGCGTGCGATTTCTGTCCCAACTCAGGCACTGCATTCGTGAATGCAATCGGCTTACCATTCATAATTTCCAGGGATATATTTCTCGTGAGTAATCCGAAGTCACCCACCGCTTTCACTAGGTCCAGCCGCAAGATGCGTTTATCACCAACTGCATTCCTTCAAAATCACCCGCTGCACTATTCCAAGCGGCTCCCACCTCGGCTCTCTTTTCAACTCTCGGCGGTAGTTTATTTTGCTCATTCAGTTTCTCGGTCGTGTAGATTGCATGAAGCTCCGCTAACGCTTGAATTTCATGTCCCGCCTTCCTCGCCGCTTCGAAAAGAATATCCCGCCGTAGCTTCCATCGTTTTTGCCGGTCCCACACTTCGTTCGATATCTCAGCTTCGATTTTCTTCGTGGTCGCAGTCACCGCGCGGACTTCCTTGAGCACCTCGTCCACATTTTCTTTTGAGGCTAAGTTCTCGCCCTTCTTTTTCAAATATGCACCCAGAAAAGCGCCGATGCCCGCGACGAGAACCGTAACCAAAAATTGTTCCAAATTCGTAGACATTAGCTAGTCTCCTGCCATTAGAAAACACCCTACCGCACTCATCATAGCACTCAACTTTTCCCCTTCTCAGCCACTACCAACCGTGGTGCCATACCGAGCCACTGTCTCTTTGCTGCGCAACCACGGCGGGTGGCGCACCCTTGATTTCCGAAACGAATTTGGGTGGCCTACCCTTTGCGCTTTTTGCAAAGGGTGGGCTCTTCCTCTTCGGGTTAGTTTCGTCTCTCATCAACTCAGACGGTAGGAACCGTCGCCTAGAAAGATCAGCAGGCGCAGGTCACGTAGAACTTGCAGCTGTTGGCGGATTTTGGGGCGGATATGGGAATTATTGGGGTGAAGCTCAGCAAGGGAACGATCCAGCGCGTAGACTTCGGCAAGTGTGAACTCCGATTTCTTGAGGGAGCGCACGGCGTTGAGTACGTCGAGAGTCCAGCCGCGTTTTTCGGCCTTAAGAGAAGCGAGCGGTTTGAGTTTGCGGAAGGCGCGGCGTGCGTCCTCGGCGGGAACTGGCCGATGGTCGTACACGAGAAGAATTCGCGCATCGGGCGGGATTCGATTCAAGAGGATGTTGCAACCAACCCAACCGGCGCGCCGGGCCGTGGCGGCCAGCGGTTTTCTACACTCCAGCGCGGACAGGGTGAAGGCAAAGTCCGGGATAAAGGTCAGCGACGTGACCGCCAACGGATTGAATTGGTAGTGAAGAAGAAAGAGGTTCGGAGTACGGCCGCCCAGAATCGCAGCCCGCATTTGGGCGTGGGCTCCATCTATTAACTTGCTACGGAAGGCGCTAGCGCCGCTTTTCAGTTGGAAACCGGATTCGCATCCAGGACAACGGAAGTCGATCACAGGAGTATTGCCGGGAAGCTGGTCGAGGCGGTCGGCGGTACAACGAGGACAATAAAGTTCGCGGGAAGCCCAGGAATCACTGGAAATGCGGGCACGTTGGGAAGCGCTTCTGTAGTTCTCCAGGCCTTCGGTGGGCATGCGAAGGTTCATTCAGGAATTAGATCATGGACCCTCTATTGCAAGGTAGCAGGGGGGCGCACTTTTCTCACGGAGGAACAAATGTCTGAGAAACAATTCATAAATTACTATCGCTGCCCAAACGACGGAACAGAATGGGCAGACGTCTGGAGCTGCTGCTGCAACGACATGTGCCCGGAGTGCCGCATCAAGGACATCGAGCCATACAAAAGCGCCGAAGTCGTCCACACAAAGACGGCTTAGCCCTTCCTGGGTGCCCCACTCTCGGTTTGTGAGGGCGGGTCTTGGGCTCCCTGCCCGAAAACGGGATGAGCCGCCGTCATTCGAATAGAAACCACATAGTTATTTATTGACTAAGTACACTTGCCGTGTTAAAATGGTTCGTGAATCGTCGGCCTAGCCGCGCTCTCTCCTTCCATTCCCCTTTTCTCTCCGCCTGCTCCGAGCTAAGTCCTTTCTTTCCCCTTGATACAACGCTTTCGCCCGTAACTCCTTTGTTTCCCCTTGATACGAAAATCGTGGGGTGGGGGGGCAGCCCCCACAGGGCCTCATCGAGTCCCAAGCCAACAAGACCTCTGAAACTACTGACTCCCGACTACCAACTCCAGACTCGCATCCGTACAACACGTACAACACACTTTGCCCACCCATCCCCAGCGCTTTCACCCCTTTGCAACCCGTACAACAAAACAAGGGGGGAGGGGGTATAGCCACAATGACCGCTAATGCAATCCCCCGATCCGCCGCAGGCCACAACCGCTCAAGCTATTCAACAAGTTATCTAATTAAATGGGAACTTGGTCGGCGCGCCGACATTCCTGACCGCGGCATCACTCCGAAGCACCCGCGAGGCGTGGGGACTCGCCTTGCGGCTCACGAAAGAGCACACACCGGAAGCACGGGAGAAAGGAGGAATGATCATGTTTTCAGGGCATGGCTTCAGCCATGCCGTAACGCCGCGAAATCGTAGCGACTTTAGCCGCTGAGGGCAGCTGTCCAGTTTTCACCGAGCCTCTGAGAGGGATTCCTGGCACAAAGGGCGTGCGATGGTACAGAGAGTTCCTCGGTGCGCAGACTTCGCTCGGAATGACGGTTTTTTTGGTGGCGCTAGGGCGTTTGGGTGGTCTCGCTAGGGAAGGCACGGGACTAAAGTCCCGCCACTACTGTGGGCCCTTACGGCACGGCTGAAGCCGTGCCCAGACGAAGCTTCTGCCGATGCGGGCGTCGGCCTTAGGGGGTCGGAGCTTCAGCTCCGACATTAACCACTGGCAGGAAGCGGGCTTCAGCCCCCTGAGGACTCCGAACGCATTAGAAAACTCTTAATTCTTCGGCGCCTCCACCGGCCCTGTGTAATACCCGCTGCGGGTGGACGCGATCAGGCTGGGATCATCGATGGTGACGCGCAAGTTGTGGTAGTTGGAAGATGTGTTATTCCCCGCGGGGGCATACGCGATGATGTAATCGTGGCGCGCCTGCTCTGTGATGCGCGGATACAGATTCTGCATCTCGGCGCTTTTTGTGGCGTAAAAAATGTCGCCGCCGGTTTGCGTGGCATAGTTGTTCAGGCCGGAAAATTTGCGATTGCCTTCGGAGCCGACCGCCAGGGCGTAAACCGAAATGTTCTGCTGCAGCAATTCTTGCAGCACAACTTTTGGCGTGTTGCGATTCAGTTTCGGCTCGTTCTGGCCATCGGAAACGATCAGGATCACGCGACGCCGATCTCTGGGTCGATCGCGCAGCAGGTCCGCGGCGGAATAGAGCGCGTCGTCGATCGCCTTGCTCGGCCGAGAGCTGGTATAAACCGGCGCGGCCTGCACCGGCGGTCCGGACGTGGAGCTTGTGCCGGTGACCATAGGCTGCGGAATATATTGCGGCGAAGGCTTGGCCGCGACTTGCGCGGATTTTAAATCGCCGAGCAGATCGCCGGAGACATGCGTGAATTTATCTCCGAGATAAAAAAGCATGTCGTAGCGGCAGACCATGGCCTCGTCGGTTTCGCTCAAGCCGGCCGCGATGGTTTGCAGGCTGTGGGTCATCGCGTTTCCTTCTTTCCACTTCATATCGTTGTCGACAAGGATCACCAAAGAAAGAGGCAGGCCTTCATCGGCGAAGGTGAGAATTTTTTGTTCCACATCGTCGTCGTAGACGCGAAAATCGTCCTGCCGCAATCCCGAAACCAGATTGTCATTCGCATCCTTCACGGTGACCGAAAGAACGACAAGATTCGATTGCACGCGGATTTTCTCTTGCGCCCGCTGCGTCGCTGTCGCAGAACCGTTTTGCGCGCCAGGATTCTGCGTTGTAGGAGATTGCGAAGCGGAGCAACTGAGAAAGGCTATCGCCAAAGCACAAGCTTCTCGTTTCCAGGTCATGCTTTATTCTACCTTGCCCGTGAGATGAACAATCAGAAGCCAGAAGGCCCGAAAAGGTGGCTTCCAAAATAGGCGCCGCCTCAACACTTCTTGGTTGTTAGGCGTAATTGGGATTAAGCTTCGTCTCGTCAGTTCGGCACAGACGACTCGTTTAGTCGAGGTGCAACATGCATCTACGATACTGGATTCTGCTGATCCCGATGATTGCCGCGATCGGATGTCAGTCGTGCGTTGTTACCACCTCGCACGTAGAAGAACTCGCGCCAGCCGATAGAAGCGCTGTTGAACAAAGTGTGCGCCGATTTATGGCAAGCGTCGCGCAAGCGGTGACGCAAGAAGGACCAACCGCATGGAGCAAAGAGTTTGAAGGCGGCGCGAACTTCTTCATGGCGGTGAATGGGAAAGTCGCGTTCCCTACCGGCGAAGCTGCGGCACAAGCGATTCCAGCTGTGGCGCGCGCCATTCCGCATATTGACCTGAAATGGGGAGATGATTTGCGCGTCGATCCTCTCACCGCGGATTTAGCCGTTGTGGGAAGTTCGTATCAAGAGATTCAAGTGGACTCGCAGGGACAGACGGTGACGGAGAACGGATATTTTACGGCCGTGGCGGAACGGCGAAACGGCAGGTGGCAATTTCGGGACGCGCATTGGTCGGAATCCGCGCCCGCAGGGAAGGCGCCGTGAAGCGTCGCGAGAATTGGGAAGTTATCGCCGATACATCCGATCTGAGTATCGGCCACTACGTTAAGGAGAGTTCGGCGATTTGTTTCAGCAGGCGGATCAACGTGGAGCGATCGTCGGCGGTCAAGGCTTGGCGAACCTTTTCGTCGGCGGAGATGCGAGCCTGGATGAGATGCTCGCGGTATTTGTTTCCTTTGGCGGTTAGCGAGACGAGAATGGCTCTGCCAGTTGGCGCTTTTCTCTCGGAGACGAGTCCTTCCTGGACTAAGGATTTGATGGCGCGGTGAACGACGGTGCGATCGAAGCCGAGAAGCGTGGCGATTTGATTCTGGTTGAGAGAAGCGCCGCCGCGGAGCGTGGAAAGAATGAAGCCGCGCGTAGAAGAGCAACGAGTTTTGCGCTCGAGCTGCTTGCCTACCGAGAAATAGGCGGCGGCGATGTGATTTAGGACAGAATCTCGCAGAATATTCTCGGGGATGGGCTTCGCGGGGATCATAGGATCGTGACCGTGGCTTCCAGCGGGCGGCGCCATTGCGGCTGGTCCACATGCGCAGACGATTTCTTGCCAATGGCGATGACCATCACAATTTCATGAGCACGCGCCGAAAGCCCAAGAAACTTGGAGAGGCGCAGTGCATCGAAGCCTTCCATGGGACAAGTGTTGAGTCCGAGGGCTTCGGCGGCGATCATCAGGTTTTGGCAAGCAAGTGAAGTGCCCTTTATCGCCCATTTGAAGACATCGTGGCGAGTCACCGGCGGCAGGCCGATCGTTTTCCATGGATGGAGCAGACGAAATAGCAACCACTTGAAAGCGCCGAAGACTCCGAACGGACCTGGCATGAAAAGAATGCGGCCGATTTTCGAGGTGCGTTCGTAATCGCGGAGTTTGACTTCCGGAAAACCAGTTTGCCGCATCCAGTCCAATTGCAGCTGTGAAGTGGATTGCAGTGAGCCAATGTCAGCGACGGCAACGACAAGGGCCGAAGCGGTGACGGCTGGATTCTGGGCCATGCACAAGCGGGCGGCGACGTCGCGTTGCGAAGGGGATTCGATCCAGAAGAGGCGATAGGGCTGCATGTTGAAGCTGGAGGGAGCGAGGCGAGCAGCGTCGAGGATTTGCCGGCGAAGTTCGGGGTCGATCTGGACAGGGTCGAAGGATTTGATGGCGCGACGTCGGAAGATGGCGTCGAGAGAGTGAGCGGTCATGGTGGCAGCCTCCATGTTGTTATTGCAACATATGTATGTTGCAGATGCAACATGAAATTGAATAGCTGTCGCGGAGTCTCCGGGTGGAACACCAAGACCGTTTGCGGGCAGTGTCCCTTACCAAGAGTGCGGATTGAGGTTGGCCCTTTTATTGCACTACATACTGAGGGCAGGCAGGGGTGAGTGCACCAGTGTGGCGCAGTGCTGGCCCGCAGGCGGGGAATTGGCATGAATGAAGGCACACCGGAACCACGGACGCCTGTGATGATCATGGTGAAGGCGTCATGGGAGGACCAGACTGGAACAGTGCAGAATGCGAGCGCGCGAATCGAGAATAAATCCTCGGGCGGAGCGTGCATCCGGTTGAGCAAAAAGATTGATGTGGGAACCCTGCTGATGATTGAAGGGCAATGGGAAAAATTCACAGGGGAGGCGCGATACTGCAGGAAAGACGGGCGAGATTATCTGATCGGCATTCAACGAGATAGAACGGAGCGTCCGATCGCGAAACGGCCGCTGGCCAAGGTGGAAGCGAACATAGAAGGCCAAGGGGCGAGCGTGCTTCCGGACGTGGCAGCGCTGATGGAGCGAGTGAAGGAGGAGCGGGTAGAAAGGAAAGCTCCGGAGATTGTTGAGGGTGAAAAGAAACCGCAAGATGTGTCGATTGCAAACATTGCTCATTTAGCGGTCTCGCTGATGCCCAGCGACGGTTTGCGAGAAACATGGAGCTTAGAGAGAAGGAACGATGTGCAGGGAGAAAGACTTGAGGGGGCTCCGACGCGGGTAGAGAGAACGGAGAAGCCTTCCAGAGAACCTGAAACTGCTAAGGAAAGGAAACATATGCGGAGGAAATGGTTCGATATGGGACTTAAGGATGAGAAACAAGAAGGCGCGAGCGGAAATGCCGCGGACCGAAACGAGCCTCCGAATCGAGCGCCAACGAAAAGCGCAGCGCCGGAGCCATTTGCGATGGAAGCGGACCGGGAAAGCGGGCCGAGTTCGCAGGTGGAATTGCTGTCGATGGACGACATTTACCGGCTAGCGGGAATCTTGAACCCGCGAAAAGGATACAGCATCAACAAGATCGTGGAGATGCTGCAAAGCGAGCATTTGCGGGGATTGTCCAAGGAAATGAAGCGGGCGTCCGTGCTGATGGCGCTGGACGCGGCGGGAATTTCGGTGGAGGAAATATTGCAGGACGCGAAAGCGCGGCGAGACGCGATTGATTCGTACGAAACGGACCAGCGAAAACAGTTTGAGGCGCAACTGGCACGGAAGGCGGAAGAAAATGTGCAGATCCAGACGGAGATGGAAAGGGTAAAGGCGCGGTACACGGAACGATTGCGGCGAAACCTGGACGGGATGGCGCGAGAGAAGACGACATTTGGGAATTGGCTGACATTGAAGCAGCAGGAAGCGGAGAGCATGGCAGAGGCGGTGGAGTTGTGTCTGAAGCCAGGCGGGCCGGAGAAGCCGCGAACGGAGTTGGATGAGGTGAGTTTCTCGGATGCGCGAGTGAAAGTAGTGTGAAGTTTTGAAAATAGAAATCGGAAAATGGAAAATCGGCCAAGAGGTGCTGTTTTTTTAGGCTGGGCTGGCGGTTGTGAAGTGCCGCGGTTAAGGGTTTTGGGCGGCGCCAGGGAGAAGGGCGAATTCGACGCGGCGGCGCATGGGGTCGATGCGTTCGGCGCGGACACGGATGCGATCGCCTAGTTTCCAGACGAGGGGTTGAATTTGTTTGCGACGGCTGCCGCCGCGGCGATTGTCGTTGCCGGGCACGGCGACTATGGCGTGATCGCGCTCGCGATAAAGGCAGCGAGTGCCGGCAACTTCGTCAAAGGCATTGATGGGGACGAGGCCTTCGACGAAGACATCGAAGAGTTCGACGAAGCAGCCGTATTTTTGCACGGAGATGATGAGGGCATTGTATTCGTCGCCCAGGTGCTGCTCCATGAACTGCGCCGTCTTCCAGGCAATGAGCTCGCGCTCGGCGGTGGCGGCGCGGCGCTCGGTTTCGGAAGTTTCGGCGGCGATTTCTTCCAAGTGCTGTTGCGAATAGAGGGTGGCTGCGACGCCGACGGCAGGTTTGATGTGCGCTGGAGCCTTTGCCTGAGGATTCGCTAACGCCCATTTGAGGATGCGATGAACGACGAGATCGGGGTAGCGGCGAATGGGCGAGGTGAAATGCGTGTACTCATCAAAGCCAAGAGCGAAATGACCCAGAGATTCCGCGGAGTAGCGGGCTTGCTTGAGGGAGCGCAGCATTAAGTAGGAGAGGATGCGTTCTTCGGGATGGCCGGAAAGCTTGGCGACCAATTTCTGATAGTGGCGCGGGGTAATGTTGATGTCCGCGCCCGGGAGAGAGATGCGCTGCTGGCGCTCACGACCCTGGCCGCGGGATTCGGGCTTGCCGGCTTTTGCGGGCGAGGGAACTTTGCCGTGGCGAACCGCCACTTCGCGCTGATAGAGATTTTCGACGCTGAGTGAATAGCCGAAAGCGCGGGCGAGTTCTTCAAACTCGAGAACTTTGCGGGCATCCGGCTTCTCGTGGACGCGGTGGAGGGCGTGAAGGCCGCGTTCGAGAAGGTAATGTGCGACGGCGCGGTTGGCGGCGAGCATGAACTCTTCAATGATGCGATGGGCGATGTTGCGCTCGCTGCGGCCGATGTTAATCATGTTCTGCTGCGCGTCGAATTCGATGACGGGCTCGGGGAGATCGAAATCGATAGAACCATTTTCGCCGCGGCGGGAGTTCAGGAGCTGAGCGAGGCCTTTCATGGCGCGGAAATGGTGGTGCATGTGAGCGTAGCGCTCGCTCATTTCCGGATCGCCGTTGAGCACCTTGTTGACGTTGGTGTAGGTCATGCGCTCGGTTGAACGGATCACCCCGGGAACCATGACGGCCGTAAGCGGGCGGCCAGCAGAATCAAAATGCATGATGGCGCTCATGACGAGGCGCTCTTCGCGAGGATTGAGAGAGCACATGCCATTGGAAAGAGCTTCGGGAAGCATGGGAACGGCGCGATCGATGAAGTAAACGGAATTGCCGCGGAGGCGGGCTTCGCGATCGAGAGGGGATTCGGGAGTGACGTAGTGGGCTACGTCGGCAATGTGGACTTGCAAGAGCCAGCCGCCATCGTCGCGACGCTCGACGTATACAGCGTCATCGAAATCGCGCGCCGTTTCACCGTCGATAGTGACGATGGGGAGTTCGCGAAAATCTTCGCGGCCTTCGCGTTCGGTATCACTGACCGGATGGGCCATGCGTTCGCTTTCCAGAAGGACGTCGGCGGGAAAAGCGTGGGGCAAGTGATGCTTGCGGATGATGATTTCGGTGTCGACACCGAGATCGCCGGGACGGCCAACGATTTCAATGACGCGTCCGGCGGGAGCGGTGCCACCGCGACCATAATGAAGAAGTTCGGCATTGACGACGGCGCCGTCGAGCTTGGTAATGTGCGGCAGTCGTTTGCCGCGGCCGGGCTGTTCTTTTTTGGGGAGTTGAAGTTGCTCGCGAAGGGCCGGAGAGAGTTCTTCGCCGGGAATTAACTCGATGTCGTGCTGGACGCGCGTGTCGTATGGCGTAACGATACAGCCTTGCGCCGTGTATCGGAACAGGCCCACAACCGTGGGATGAGCACGGCCGACAATGCGGACGATGCGGCCTTCGGCACGCCGGGCGCCAGGCAGACCACTGAGCCGAGCAATTCTGGCGATGACGGTATCGCCATGCATGGCGTCTTCAACGTAATCGCGTGGAATGAAAATGTCGCCATCGACGTTGGGTAGTGCAACATCGGGGACGACGAAGCCGTAACCATCCTGGTGAAGAACGAGGCGGCCTTTGATTTCGTCGCGGGAAGTGGCTTTGTGTTGCGAGAATTTGTCGACGGGTTCGCCTGTGGGGCGTTTCTGATTTTCCGGAGGCACGGGAGGCTTGCGCGTTTGACGGAGAAGAAAACGGCCATGAGAGAGTTCCTCGACGAGGCCGCGTTTTCTTAATTTTTCGAGCATATGAAGAAGCGGTTGACGATCATTTTTTTTCAAGCGCAGGGAGCGAGAAAGATCATTGAGGGAGACGGGATCGTTTCTAAGTTGTAGAAAACGCAGGATGTTATCGAGGCTAAGCTGGGAAGCGCGAGGCATCTTGGAGAAGCCTTTCCGTGAGCGACAGGGTGCGTGAGCCATTGTATGCATTTTCTTAAAATTCTTGTAACCATTTTCGGCTCGCGGGAGTTTCATAGACAGGCCAACACACGACCGATTAGCCGCCCTCCGTCAGGCTAGTCGGATTCCTCGAAAGAGGAATAAAGGGGAGGCGGGAAGACCTGGCCTGCCTCCCTTCTCTATTTATTTGTGGCGTTTTTCTTCAGAGTCGATTAGTTTCTGCATTTTTCCATTCCTTTGTTTCCGTTCTGCAATTTTGGAGCGGATTGCGATGGTTTGTGCGTTGAGATCCTTCGTCGCAAAAGGCGCTCCTCAAGATGACAATGATTTTTCCATGACGGCTCGCGCGAGTGGACGGACTTTGTGAAATAGATAGAGAAGGGGCCGCCTCGGAAGGTGGGGCTACAATGGCTGACCCAAGATGCCGGCCTGAAGGCGCGGCGCTACAAGAGTGACCCAAGAGCCCACATGCAGACGCGGCAGGTGGGGCACCCGGCAAACAATCAGAAACTCTCAGGATGAGCGTTTGTAGGGGGCGGCGAGATTTGCGTGGTGGTTTGCGAGGCTGCGGCGCGCCGCAACCAAAGGGAATCCCTGAATCACAAGTAGGGGAATGTACTATTTGGCGCAAATTTCCCGTGAAAAGGGACGAATTTCGCGGCAGAAAGCCAGGATTTCTGTATACGTATGGAGTAAGAGTGTAATAGAGTCTTGCGCGGTTACCGGACATTGGATAGGTTTCAGGTTATTCAATCTTTTTTTGAATGGCTGCGGCCGAATCGATTTTCTGTAGCTGCGATGTTTTTCTTTTCTTCTGTTGTCCGCCCAGACAAAACACCAGCGTTTGTTTGAGTAAAAAAAGGCAAAACTTTACCAGGACAAGGAGAAAACGATCATGGTGGCTCTGATTATTCAGCTGGTTAGCGGAGCGGTTGGTGGAAATATTGCGGGAGCGATATTGAAGAATTTCAATCTTGGGCCGATCGGAAACTCGATTGCGGGGTTGATCGGTGGAGGAATTGGAGGACAGTTGCTGGGCATGTTGACGTCGGGCGGAGCGGCCGCGGCGATGTCGGCGGCCGCGGGTTCAGGTTTGAACATGTCTTCGATTCTGTCCAGCGTGGGCGGCGGTGGCGTGGGTGGAGCGATCGTGATGGCGATTGTGGGGCTGATCAAGGCGCAGATGGCCAAGGCCAACTGAAGCGAATCGTTTTTTCAAATCACTCGAAGCCGCCCGCTAGCGCGTGCGCCATTTCGGCGCAAACACGCGTGGCGCCGCCCCGCGAGGAAATTTATGTTTTGTTAACAGCGTGAGTCCCGCCTGAGATTCATATCTTTTTTGCGGGAACATAATCGCGGCAGAGGCAGCCGGGGTGATTGCAATGGCTGCGAATCACCTGTTTGTTCCCGACAGTGACACGTGTGGCGTGGTGAATGGATTTACCGTGGCCACAGTTTTTGCATGCCTGCTTGCGGTGTGTGCTTGTCAATGGATCTTCCATTCATCTCAGAGCGACTGTTCTGCGCAAGTGCACGCGTCGCCTAGAGATGGCTCCTTCAGTGATTGCGGTCCAATTCGTCGTTATACCCGATGTGATAGTCGCTGTAGTATGGACCGTAGACTACGCAGGCAGACATTGATGATTTGAAACGTTTCGAACGGTTCATCAGAAGGTCTCCGTGACATGGGACTGCTGAAGGGTAACAGTGGCGGGGGAAGGGACGAATACGGACAAGTCTGTACCGCGGGTTAGACGAATCTGTAGAGGCACGTAAATGTGGGCAGCAGTGTAAAAACGGGAGGGGATTGCCGCACTCCAAGAAAAATATGTCGCAGATGATTCGAAAGGTGGCTACGTCGCTTGTGGTGATTGCGGTGGTGGCATTTGGGGTGCGTGCGGCGTTTGCGTGGAATCAGGCAGCGAAGATACCGGAGGAAGTGGTGGGGACGATCCCGTTTCAGACGGAAACGGGGCATATTGCGTATTCGGTGGCGACAGGGAAAGGATTTTCGTCACCGTTTCAGAGGGATAGCGGGCCTACGGCGTGGTTGACGCCGGTGTATCCGCTGATAGTAACCGGAATATTCAAGGTTTTTGGGGTGTACACGCGCGGATCTTTCCTGGCAGCGATATTTCTGAACATTATTTTTTCTTCGGCCACCTGCGCGCCGATTTTCTATGCGGGAAAACGGATCGCGGGGATAGGCGCGGGCAGTGGAGGCGCGTGGCTGTGGGCGCTGTTTCCGAATGCGATTCTGATTCCGTTTGAGTGGATTTGGGATACGTCGCTGGCGGCGCTGCTGGGGGCCACGCTGTTGTGGGCGACGCTGGAGCTGGCGGAATCCGGTAGATGGCGCGACTGGATCGGGTACGGGCTGCTGTGGGGCTTGGCGTTGATGACGAACCCGAGTGTGGGCGCGGTTTTTCCGTTTTTGTTGGGCTGGCTGGCTTATCGCGGTTATCGAGACGGACGAATCCGGTTGACGAAACCAGCGCTCGCGGCTGCGGTTGCTTTGATCAGTTGTGTTCCGTGGACGGTGCGGAACTTTGTAGTGTTCCACCGATTCATTCCGTTTCGGTCTAACTTTGGATATGAGCTGTACATTGGGAACAACGAGAATTACGACGAGCGACATTGGGGATCGCCTGTGGTTATCACGCAGGATATGGAGACATTGCGTTATTTGAGGATGGGGGAAACGGCGTTCATGCAAGAGGAGAGGCGGAAGGCGCTGAGGTTTATGGAGGGGCATCCGCGTGTGGAGATGCAGCTGATCGTGTGGCGATTTGTGGATTTCTGGATGGGCGTGGCTGATCCGTTGAGGACGTTTGGGGAAACGGATTCGTGGTTGATTCGCGGGATACTGTTGGGGAATTTTGCGAGTGCGGTCGGCGCGCTAGCAGGTATGGTTGTGCTCTTTCTGCGGAGGAGCGTATACGCGGCGCCAGTGGCGGCGTTCCCGCTAGTTTTTCCAGTTCTGTATTATGTGACACATACTTCGCTGCGGTACCGGCATCCGATCGATCCGATGGTGGTGTTGTTGACGGCGATTGCCGCTGGGGCGATGTGGGCGAGAGGGAAATGAGCGCAGGATGCCGGCCTGAAGGCACGGCACTACTGAACATTGAATAATATAGTGACATTACCGAATTCTTATGCTATCTTCCAAGCATGGGAAATCCAAAAGGTGTTCGACGAGACTTCGAAAAACTGGAACGGCGGCGCTGGCTCGCCGCGGGGCTGTTGCGGCAGGGCGTTCCTCAGGCGGAAGTGGCCCGGCAGGTGGGCGTGCATCGGCAATCCGTGAGTCGCTGGGCCCAGCAACTGGCCGAGGGCGGACGAAAGGCGCTGCAGAAGGCCGGGCGCGCCGGGCGCAAGCCGCGCCTGAAGACAGCCGACCTGCGGCGCATCGAACGCGGACTGCAGCGCGGGCCGGAAGCGCTGGGATACGAAACCAGTTTGTGGTCGGCTTGGCGCGTGGCCGACCTGATCGAACAGGAATGTGGCGTACGTTACAATCCTTCGCAGGCTTGGCGCATCCTGCGGCAACTGGGCTGGAGTTGCCAGCGTCCCGTGGGACGGGCCCTCGAGCGGGACGAGGCCAAGATTCGGGAGTGGAAAGCGAAGCGCTGGGTGGAGATTAAAAAAAAGCCCAAAAAGAAAGGCGAACCATCGTCTTCGCCGACGAAAGTGGACTGAGCGAGCGTCCCCACCGCACACGCACCTGGGCGCCGAAAGGACAGACGCCGGTGCTGCAATATCACTTCACTTGGAAGACTCTATCGGTGATCGCCGGAATCACCTTTTGGAATTTTTACTTCCGGCTCTTTCCCGGAGCCATTCGCAGCCAGCAGATCATCGCGTTTCTCACGCACCTGCGGCGGCATATTCCCGGCAAGCTGTTGATCGTTTGGGACGGCTTGCCCGCGCATCGCAGCCGTGCCGTCTGGGATTTCGTGCGCCAACAGCGAGGACGCATCTGGTTAGAATTTCTTCCTGCTTATGCCCCGGAACTGAATCCGACCGAATACATCTGGGGCCATCTGAAGCAACATGAGATCGCTAATCTCTGCCCCAAGAACCTCAGCGAGTTGAGCCTGCAAGCGGTCCGCGCCCTCAAACGCATGCGTCGCCGTCCAACCCTAGTTATGGCCTTCTGGCAACAGGCCGAGCTCTTTCCTGTGTAACTATATTATGCAATTCTCAATAGGTGGCGATTGTGTGTGCCGAGGGATTCGGATAATGTGCTGAGCTTGGGTTTGGGGGACTAATGACGAAGAAGATGCTTGTTGGGATTTTGGTGTTCGTGACGGTGGCGTTAGTGGATGCGCCGAGGATTTGGGCGCAGGAGGCTAGTCCGGAAAATTCGTCGCGGGAATTGCAAATTTGGACTGGTGGTGGACACGGGATCAATGGCAGCCAGTCCGGCGATGGCCTGTGGAATTTGGGATTGCGGTATGGATTGATTCTGACAGCCCCACACGGGCCGGGAATCTTGAAGGGACAACTGGAGTACGCGGTGGACGTGGTGCCGGTGTGGGTGATCGCGCAGAAAACGAATACGGCTTATGGCGGGAGCGTGGACCCGTTCGCGTTCAAATGGATATTTGACTCAGCGAAGAAGGTGAAACCCTATTTTCAGATTGAAGGCGGAGCATTGTTCACGAACACGAAAGTGCCGGAGGGGACGTCGCAGATTAATTTCACGACGAGCGGTGGAATTGGCGCGCATTTTTTGGGGAAGAAACACAATTTCAGCGCGGAAGTGCGGTTTCAGCATATTTCAAATGCGGGGATGACAAATCCGAATCCAGGGATTAATACGATGCAGGTGAGGATCGGGTTTGGAGAATTCCGGAATTAGATTTGGTTGAAGGACGGTTATTTGGTGGCGGGGGGTTGGTGGGTGCGTAGGAAATCTTTGAGGGCTTGGGGCATGAAGTTGGCGGTGCTGAAGGCGTTGGGCAGAGCGGATTCGAAGGTGGTGGCGCGATAGTTGCCTTGGCCATCCGAGAGGATTAGTGCGATGGGAGGCTTGCCGGCTTCGCGATTGAAACTGCTGGATTCGTACCCGTACTGGCGATCGCGATAGTCGATGACGGGCCAGTGACCTTTTTCTCCGACGACGAGAATGGCACGAAGGAAATAGTCGCGTTCGGTGGCGGCTTGCTGGAGGACTCCGCCGATGGGATAGCGATAGTGGAAGGCGGCATCATCGGCACCGGCGGCGCGATACAGCTTGCCGGAGTAGGACAGGGCGGCGGCAGCGGTGTGGCGATCGGAGGTGAAAAGCGTGACGCCACCAAGACGGGCTTCTTCCGCGGCGGCGAGGAGACGAGCCAGTTCCGCCTGGGTGATGGAGAGGGACGAAGGAGAAGCGGCGGGGAACTGGTCTTCGTCGACGAGTTGCTCACTGAAGCGGGTAACGCGAACAGAGTGATCGGAAGATTGGCCGCAGACGATGAGCAAATGGGAATAGTCGGTTGTGGCTTTCTGAAAGTCGCGACAATCTCCGCAACTTCCGCTGAGGCCGCAGCGCTGAGAGAAAAATGCGACGAAACGCAGGTCGTGACGGGTGGTGTCCGCCCCATAGAGTGCTGTGACGTGATTGATTAGCGAGGATTCGCCATGAATGGCTTCCGGGACGGCATATTCGGTGTTGCCGCCGAGGACGACATGTTCCTGGCCGTCTTTTGCGATCACAGTGGCGGCGCGAACTTTGAAATGGGAGATGGAAGGGTCCGTGCCGGCGTTTTCCGCTGCGGAGAGGGCGCGAAAAATCTGTGCGCGGAGGACCGGATCGGACACCAGAGCTTCCGATTGCGGAGTGAGATGCCACAGTGTGGAATCGGGCGCAGACTGGCCAGCGCAAGAAACGGCTAGGGCGGCGATGACGATGAACGCGACGAAACTGAAGAAGCGGATCATGGATGGTCGCCTCAGGCAGACGCGGTGAGGCGAGGAATGAAAAGGCGGAAGAATTTATCCGGGTCGACGCCTATGGCGACTTTGCAATTTAGCTTGAATTCCGCGGGCCGCGATTCGGGAGCAGGGCCTCCGGTGTTCATCGGGGGCGAGGTACGAGCGGGGGCGTATTCGTAACCGACCGATTCGCCAGCGGTGAATTCTCCGGTAGTTTCGATCTGCACGTAGTAATCCTTGAGCGTGAGGATCGAAGGGTCGATCAGGTGCGCGACCGTGAGCGGGTCGTGCATGGCGACTACGGTAACGTCGCGGCCTGTATGCATGCGTTCCAGAGTGGAGCGCATGATTTTCGAGGCAGCCTGGCTGACGGAATTTTGCACGGCTTCGAGTTGCTTGAGTTGCTGTTCGCCGAAGAGAACTTTGCGAGTGACATCGAGGCCGACCATGGTGAGGGGAACGCCGGAATCAAAGACGATGCGGGCGGCTTCCGGGTCGACATAGAAATTGAATTCGGCGGAAGGAGTGACGTTGCCGCCGCTGAGAGAGCCGCCCATCATGACGATTTCCTTGATTAGCGGAGCGAGAGCCGGATCGGACTTGAGAACGGTGGCGATATTGGTGAGAGGGCCGACAGCGACGATGGTGATTTCACCGGGATTAGCGCGCACGATGCGGCGAATGAGTTCGGCGGCGGGCTCGGCGACGGGTTTGATTTTTGGCTCGGGAAAATCCACGCCGGCAAGGCCGTTATTCCCGTGGACGTAACTGGCCGTGACGAGGCGGCGAAGGAGAGGCGTGTCTGCTCCAGCGGCGACGGGCACATCGGTGCGTCCGGCAATTTCAACGAGGCGCAGAGCGTTGGGAAGGGTAAATGAAAGAGGAACGTTGCCGCTGACGGGTGTGATGGCTTCAACCTTCAGTTCAGGGGAACGGAGAGCGAGGAAGAAGGCCATGGCGTCGTCGACGCCGGGGTCGGTATCAAGAATGATGCGGCGCGGCGAAGAAGATGCGGCGGAAGGGGCGGCTGCGGGAAGAGAGCTTGCGAGTAGAGCGCCGGCGGAAGCGCCGAGAAACGATCTGCGAGACATATCGGAGAGATAAGAAGACATAGTGCTCCTTCAGACGCGGATGAGGTCACCGGAATTGTGACGTATGATCGAAAATTTTACAGCAAAATGCAGTGAGAGAAGAAAATATTCGGAGGCGTTGATTAAAAAAGTGAGTGCCTACAAAGCGGAAAAACCCAAGACCCACCCTTCGCAGAAGGCGCTCAAAGTGGGGCACCCAGGGATGGGGCGGCGTTGGGAGTTTGGCTGGCGAATAATTTGGCTACGGTTTCCAGCGTATCGATGTCTGACGGGACTTTGTCCGAGCGGATGCGGACGATTCTTGGGAAGCGAAGAGCATATCCGCTATTGTGGCGGGAGGATTTCTGGATGTTGTTGAAGGCGACTTCCAGGACGACGAGCGGTTCGACGGTTCGAACATGGCCGTGATCTTCGATGGTATGCCGTAAGAAAAAATCGGTGTACTCGTTGATTTTCGCATCCGTAAGGCCGGAATAGGCTTTGCCGATGTTCAAGAGCGTATCTCCGTCGCGAACGGCGAAGGTGTAATCCGAAAGAACTTTGTGGCGTTTTCCGTGACCGTATTCGACGGCGGTGACGACGACATCGAGAGTGGCAAAAGGTTCTTTCAGCTTGAACCAGAAGCCACCGCGGCGGCCCGGCGCGTAGGGAGAATCGGCGGCCTTGGCGACGATGCCTTCGTGGCCGGCGGCCAGCGCATTGCGGAAGGCGACCTGGACGGCGTCGGCAGTGTTGCACGCGGTGGGCGCGGTGACGCGCACGGCTGCGGAGGCATGCGAACAGACTTCGCTGAGGAGTGTTTTGCGTTTTGTTAGAGGCTGGTCGAGGAGCAAATCTCCGTCGCGATAGAGCAGGTCGAAGCCGACATATATCACGGGAATATCGTTTTGAATGAACATGTCCAGGTTCTTGCGGCCAAGGCGTTTTTGTAATTCGGTGAAGGGTAAAGGTCGAGAGTCGCGCCAGGCGAGAATTTCGCCGTCCAGGATGAATTCTCCCGTCAATCTGCCAATTGGCTGAAGGAGTTCGGGGAATTCGGTGATTTCATCGAGTGTTCGGGAAAAGAGGCGAACTTTGCCGGACTTATCTTTGTGCACTTGTGCACGAATGCCGTCGTATTTTTCTTCCACCAGCAGATAGGGGACTTCGACGGTCGATTCCAGTTCCTCAAAGAGATCGGCGGGCGTCTCCACCGGGGCGGCCAGCATGAATCCCAGGGGATGGAATAAACGCAGGGTAGCGCGGGTCAATTGATTTTCGGCCGCCATGGTCAAGGTTTCGCCGATGTCACCGGTGAGCATGTTTGCGCGGCGCACCGCTGCGAGCGGCTGATCGAATGCCTTGGCGATGGCTTCTTCCACGAGAGTTTCTTTCGATCCGATTCGCAAATCACCGGTAATGATTTTCACGATGTATTTCACATCGCCGGCACTGGCGCGTTGGAAGGCATTCGCAAGGAGTTCGGATTTTTGCGCTGGCCCGCGAGCGGCAGCAAGGTTTTCGAAAAGGCGAGCCACCTCCTCGAAGGACAAATCGCCGTCAGGATTTGTGTTTGGCAAGAGTTCTTCGGCCATGTCGCCGAGGTCTCCGTGTTTTCTGTAAGCGGCGCCGAGGCTTTCACCCGCTTTGCCAGCGGATTCTGCGATAACGCGCGAGAGATTTGCGCCACCAACGCCCAAGGTACGCTCATCATTTTGGGCGAAGACGTGCGCGGAGAAAAAACGGGCGGCTAGCGCGGCATCCGCGATTGGCAGAGATCGCAGGAATTCGCTGATCAATCGGAGTTTTTCAAGCTTTTTAGTGGTGGCACCGACCGAATCAGCGATTTGAACGAAGGTGCGCATGGTGGCTTGATCAAAGGCCGCTGGGCTGGAGTAGTGGCCCTGAACTGCAAGAAGGCTAGCGGACCGTGCCCCAATCCGTTTGGATGGGCGGGGGTTGCACAAGGGTTTGCATGACCACGCAATATTGTTCGGTCTTTTCTCGCAAGGCGCTCAACTGCTCCGGGGTGGCTTTGGGAGCGTCAATGTCAAAGCGGAGGCGAATACGCTCGAAGCCTACGGGCACGTCTTTTGAAATGCCCAATGTGCCGCGAAGATCCAAATCTCCCTCGACGGTGACTTCAATCCGTTCGGTGGGTATGCTCATGGCGGCGGCAACCATCTGGCAGGTGAGTTGTGCGCACGCGGACAAAGCGCCGAGCAGGAGATCGCCGGAACAAGCCGCGGTGCCCGAGCCGCCGACCCCAGAGTGGGCCTGCGCGTTGTAGACGGCGCGCCCGATCGCAACGGAGCAAGCTATGGGCGTCTCGGTTTGGCCACCCTTGGCTTTGAGAGTGATCCTGGAAGCGGAAGGATCGCTCCGATATTGGTCTTTAAAAGGTTTCTGAACGGACTTGAGATCCACGACGGCCTCCGATTATGGTGCCCAGAAATGAGGGAGCGCCGAGAGGGGCGCAGCAATGCAGTATTGTAGCAAGGCTGCGGGCTTGCTAGCATTTTTGCGACGGAATGATGGAGGGTGCAATATGCCGAAGTTTGTGATCGAGCGGGAAGTGCCGGGAGCGGGGAATTTGACGGATGCGCAGATCAAAGAAATCTCGCGAAAATCCGTGGAGGTTCTGAGAGCGATGGGTCCGGAGATCCAATGGCTGCAAAGTTATGTAACCGGAGACAAAGTTTATTGCGTGTATCTTGCTCCCGACGAGGCGATGATTCGGGAACATGCGAGACGCGTGGGCCTGCCGGCGAATCGCGTGTCCGCCGTGCGGCGGCTCATTGACCCATCGACTGCCGAGTAAGGCGAGCATGGCGGCTCATGGGAGTAGATGAGTCTTTGTGAAATAGAAAGAGAACGGGCCGCCTCGCAAGGCTGGCCCCACAACGGCTGACCCAAGATGCCGGCCTGAAGGCGCGGCGCTACACGGAGCGACCCAGGGAGCCACGCGCAAAATCGGCGTGTGGGGCACCCGAGTTGTGAATTATTTTTTGGGCGAAGTGCGAAGGACCTCTTCGATGACTTGTTCGATGGGCATGACCCAGCCTTCAAGCCAGGCGGTTCTGCCCGTAGCGAGGGGCAACGCGTGGCGGGCCGCATCAAGACTTCTTTCCAATTTAGCTTGTTCGGCAGGCACAAGCGGAGCGCCGATGCTTTGGCGAAGGGCGGCGGCTGCGCCGGCGAAGCGCAAGGAGCGCTCCGATTGCAATTGTGCGGCGGCGGAGCAAGCGAAGGATTCCAAGAGCCGGGCAATGCCGCGCTTGTGTTCGAGGTCGCGAAAGATACGAAGGCTCTCACCGTAGAGGGAATCGGCGGTCCGATAATCCTGTTGCTCTCTGGCGAGGTTTCCCAAGTCTGCGAGAGAGCCCGCAATTCCCCAGAGATCGTCGAGTTGGCGAAAGGCCGCCAAGCTTTGTTCGTAAAGGGAGCGCGCGGCCGCAGAGTCGCCCTGGTCGCGGGCCACGTCACCCTGATGATTGAGAGCCCAGGCGAAGCCGGTGTGATCTCCGAGTTCGCGAAAGATGGAGAGAGATTCCTGATAGAGAAGGCCAGCGTAGGAAAAGTCCGACTCCAGCGAAACGATGCTGGCTAGATTGGAGAGCGCGCGTGCGATGGCCCCAAGATCGTGCAAGTTTCTCCAGACTGCGAGGCTTTCTTCGAAAAGAGAGCGAGCTGCGGCCAAGTTTCCGCGATCTCTTGCATTGACGGCCAATGCGTTCAAGGCAACAGCGATGCTGTGGTTGTCTCCCAATTCGCGGGCGATCGACAAACTTTCCAGAATAAGAGTCTCAGAGGAGTCAAAGTCTCCCTGTACGGTTGCGAGAACTCCGGCAGCAAAGAGGGCACGGAGACGAGGGTTGGTGGGCGCCGATGCAGCCGGAAGTTTGAGAAGCTTGCCGAGACGATCGCGGCCTTCGCTGAGATGTTCGCGCATCTCCCAAAAGCGGAAGAGAGCGAAACCCAGACGCAGCCCCCATTCGGCTTGGCCCGTTTCTGTGAGCCACTCCAGAGCCACACGGAAATTGTCATTTTCGATTTCGAATTGATCCAACCAGGCGGTTTTATTTGTGACCGCGTCTTTGCCTGCCTCTTCTTCCGCGAGAACGAGACAGTAGGCGGCGTGGGCGCGCCTGGCCAGGGGCTCTTCAGCGCAGGCTGCCATTTTGACGAATGCATATTCGCGAATCGTTTCCAGCATGAAGAAACGAGGCTCGCCGTCGGCTTGTTCAGTCTGGCGAACGAGACTTTTGTCCACCATGGAAGACATGCCATCAAGCACATCCAAGCCCAGATCCTGTTTCGCGTCGCAGACGGACTCGACAGCTTCAAGGGTGCAGCCGCCGAGGAAAACCGAGAGCCGGCGGAAAAGTTTCTGCTCGGACTCGGAGAGCAGATCGTAACTCCAATCGATAGTTTGCCGGAGAGTCTGTTGCCTGGCGGGCAAATCCCGTGCACCGCCGGTCAGCAACTGTAGGCGACTGGCCAGTCTTGTGCGCATGGCGGTAAGGGAGAGGAGCTTAACGCGTGCGGCGGCAAGTTCGATGGCGAGGGGAAGGCCGTCCAAGCGCGCGCAGATCTCCGCGACAAGCGGGGCGTTTTCTTCGGTGAGCGTGAAATCCGGTTTGACGGCCGCGGCACGCTGCAGGAAAAGAGAAATCGCGGAGAAGTTTGAGAGTTCGCTAGGGGAAGGAAGCGATTTCGAATCGGGCAGCGCGAGTGGAGGAACCGGGAACTCATGTTCATTCGAGACGTGGAGCGCGGCGCGACTGGTGACGAGAAGCTTCAGGCTAGGCGCGAGGGCGAGAAGATCGGTCAGGACGGGAGCGGATTCAAGGACGTGTTCGAAATTGTCGATCAGAAGCAGGATTGGCGTCGCGGACGCGCCGCGCAAGTATTCTTTCAGAGCGTCGAGTGGCGATTGACCGGCGGACTCACGAAGGCCAAGAGTTTGCGCGATGGCGAGAACAATTAAACCGGAATTGGTGACCGCTGCGAGAGGAACGAAGTAGGCACCAGACGCGAAGTGCGTGGCGGCGTCGCGAGCGACCTCGATGGCAAGGCGGGATTTGCCGATTCCGCCCGGGCCGGTGATGGTGACCAGGCGGACATCCGGACGGAGCAGGAGCTGATTCACTGCGACAAGTTCCTTGGAGCGGCCGACGAAGGCGGTGGTGGAGGCGGGTAGATTACTGGGACGGGCTTCCTGGCGCCTGGACTGCAGATCCGCCAGGCGATCCTGGATGGCAGTGAGGTCGCGCAGCAGATCTTGCGTGGAGAAATAGCGCTTCTCAGGTTCTTTCGCGAGGCAACGTTCAATGACCCAGCAAAGTGGAGGTGGGACCTGAGGGTTCAGCGAGGCAATGGGCTGGGCATCCTCCTGAATGATGGCCAGGAGGGTTTGCGCCTGCGTCATTTTCCGGAACGGATGTTTTCCAGTGACCATTTCGTATAGCAGGAGACCGAAGGAAAACTGATCGGAGCGAAAATCAACGGTCTGGCCGTTGGCTTGTTCCGGGGACATGTAGCGGGGAGTGCCGGTGATTATGCCGGGCTGGGTTTGAACGGCGCCGGTCACGCATGTATCGTTCAGGTCTTCGTTGTGCAAATGGAGCTTGGCCAATCCGAAATCGAGAATCTTGACGGCTTGCTGGGAGACAATAATGTTCTCCGGTTTTAGATCGCGATGGACAATGCCGCTTTGGTGGGCTTTGGCAAGCCCATCGGCAATTTGCACTGCGATGGATATGATCTTGCTGACCGGAGGAACGCCGGAGGAGAGGAGTTGACGCAGGGTTTGTCCTTCGATGAATTCGAGGACCAGGAAATCTATACCGTTGTGGTGACCGATGTCGTGCAAGGTGCAGATATTGGGATGAGAGAGCTTGGAGACGGCACGAGCTTCGTTCTCGAGTCGATGGCGAAGATGGGGATCCTGGGAAAGATGCTCCGGCAAAACCTTGATCGCGACGAGGCGATCGAGGCGACTGTCTCGAGCGCGATAAACTTCTCCCATGCCTCCGGCGCCGAGTGGGGAAAGAATTTCGTAAGGACCGAGTTTTGTGCCTGGAGCGAAGGACATACGTTGCGTGATTATAACCTTGGAAAAGGGGGGTGGGGGAAAGGTTATCGCACAGGAGCTCCGCGACCCCGAGGCGCGGAGTTTGTGTTCGGCGTGCATTCACTTGCATTAATCAAAACTATTAACTATGCTTAATGCCCGGGCGGTTGGAGCCGGTCAAGTTGCGCAAATCGTTCCCGACGGTGGTGTCTATCTTGTGCCTGGTTTTGTTTGCACCGGCGGCGGGTTTTTCTCAGGGAGAGACGACCAGCGCGATCGCCGGGCAGGTGACGGATGTTACGCATGCCGGTGTTCCGGGTGCGGTGGTGACTGTGGTCAATGTGGAGATTGGCCTTCAGCGCACGGTCACAACCGACGAGCAGGGTCGGTTTGATTTTCCTCAGCTAAAGCCGGGAGTGTATGCGGTCAAAGTGAAAGCGGATGGCTTCGATCCGCAGGAAAACAGGAACGTGGTTTCCGGGCTGGGGCAAAAGCAAACCGTGAATTTCACGTTGAAGCTGGCGCAGTCGAAACTCACCGTGGAAGTCAGCGGGGAGTCTCTGTTGCTCAATCCGGGAAACGCGAATACTTCCACAAATCTCAGTGCGCCCGCGCTCGAGAACCTTCCCAATCCAGGGGGCGACCTCACATACCCGCTTCAGTTTGCCGCGGGGGCGCTGATCAATACGGCCGGAAGCGGCAACGATTTCGTCGGCGGTTCGAATGGCTACGGCAACGTGGAATTCAATGGGCTGCCGGCGCTCTCGAATGGTTATATCGTGGACGGTTTGGAAACAAACGATCCATTAACAAATCTCAACAGCGGGCTGTCCACTAATCTGGTGCTGGGGCTGAACTCGATTTCCGAAGTGACGGTGAACACACTGTCGTACGCGGTAGACCAGGGGCGTTACGGGGCTTCGCAGGTGAATTACGTTACGAAGAGCGGCTCGAATCAGTTTCACGGGAATTTGTATGAACTGTGGAATGGTTCGCGTTTCGATGCGGCCGACTTTTTCACCAATTCGACCGCGGGGAATCACAAGCCGCGCTCGACGGTGAACCACTTTGGGGGGAGCCTGGGTGGCCCGGTGATTCACGATAAGCTATTTTTCTTCTTCGATACGGAGTGGGTTCGGATTGCTCTGCCGATTGTGACGGCTACGACGGTTCCCACTGCGGAATTCCAGAATTATGTGTTGCAGCAACTGCCGCTCGGAGGCGTCGATACGGTTACCGGCTCGGTTTATCCGGCGTCGCCGCAGTCTGTGCGGTTTTACCAGAAAATGTTTTCGCTATACGGGAATACGAGCGGGACGCCGCTTGCAGTTCTTGGTTGTCCATTCGGTACGGGCGGCGTGCCAGCGGCAATTCCCAACGACGGAAACGGCTGCGCGAACCGGCAGAGCATTTCGCACTCGAGCGACGATCACGAACAGGTGCAAACGGGACGGATCGATTACAACATCAGTGAGAACAATACCGCGTGGTTGCGGTTGCAGGCGGACACGGGAGTGCAGGCGGCTTATACGGACCCGCTCAATCCTGTGTTCAATGCAGTGTCTCCCCAGCCGCTCTATTCTTTTGCCGCGGGGTACACGCATGTGTTTTCGCAAAACCTGGTGAACTATTTCAATCCGGCGTTCTCCTGGTACGAAAGCCTGTTTGGCCCCGCGAATCTGGCAGAAACACTTTCCGCGTTTCCGATTGTTTTGCAAGGAATTGGCGCCAATGCTCCCTTCACCACGATTGGAGGGCTGGACAATACGTGGGTGCAAGGGCGGCGTGCTTCGCGATTTTTCATCAACGACAATCTGGCGTGGAACCGCAGAGCGCACGAATTCCGGTTCGGCACAAACACGCGGATTTTCCATTTGAACGATTACGACTTTGGCGAGGGGTCCGTCCCGACGGTCACATACACTACACTCCCGCAGTTCATTTACGGCGTCGCGTCGACGGCTACGCAGACTTTTCCGACTTCGGCCAACGAGCCCTTTCGCTTTCTTAACCTCGATTTGTACGCGCAAGATACATGGAAGGTGACGAAGGATTTCACGTGGACGTTTGGCTTGCGGGATACGCTGAATTCAAATCCGCTTAACCCGCATGACCAGATCGCTCGACTGACCGGTTCTTTCGATTCTATTTCTCACGACGTGAACCAACCGCTGAACGCGACAATTCAGACGGCGTTGGGAAATATTTTTTCCGCGACGCCCTTGGCTATCTTGCAACCGCGCACGGCCGTCGCGTGGCAGTTCGAGCCAAACTCGCTGCTTCGCGCGGGCTTCGGACTGTTCAGCGATATTCTGCCTGGAACGATCGCCGATGTGGTGGGTAACAATCCGCCATATGTGCAGACGTTTCAGGGCGGTTTGCTGGGGACGGTTGGCGGTACAGAGATTGCACCCGGCGTGCCCAATAGCGCGATCGACGCGGTTGTCGCGGCGCATCAGGAGTTCGCCTCTGGTTTTCCTGCGGGGCAACTCTCGTGTGCTTCAGGGCTTTCGAATCCAGCAACCTGCCTTCCACCTGTGAACATCACAGCGGTTCCCAGCGGCAAACTTCACGCGCCTTACTTTATGCAGTGGAGTCTCGGTCTAGAGCATCAGTTTGGCCAAACCGCCAGCTTGCACGCGCAATACGTCGGGACGGCCGCTGTCAATCAACCATATCTTACGCAAGTGAATGGCTATCAGACGGTTTGCGACGGTTGCTTCGCTCCGTTTCCCTATTTACAATCCACGGACGCACGCTTCGCCGCAGTGACGCAATTTTCCACCGGGGCCAGCAGCCATTACGACGGTTTACAACTGTCCGCGATCAAACGGCTGGGGCACGGATTTATGGGCCAGTTCAATTACACGTGGAGCCACTGCATGGACACGGTGTCCAACGGAGGATTCCTGCAATTTTCCGCTGGCGCGATTTTGTCTCCGCTACCGGGAGACCTCAAGCGAGATTACGGCCCTTGCGACTATGACATTCGCAACAATCTCAATGCGCAATACATGTATGAATTGCCTTCAAAGTTCAAGAGCCGCGCTCTTGGCGCTGCGTTCAACGGATGGCAAATTTCCGGTACGGTGTTCTGGCACAGCGGCATTCCATTTTCGGTTCTCAGCACGCCCTATTCCGCGAACGGCGATGGAATTGTGAACGGTAGCGGTCCGCAATTTGCGAGCGTCGTTCCCGGCGTGCCACTTTACGAACACAAGCCGATCCCAGGCGTTACGCAAGCAGGCACGGTGCAATGGCTGAATCCAAACGCATTTGTTTCCGCGGTTGATCCCAGCACGGGTGCGTGCAAGGGGGGCGACAGTGTTGCGAGTTGCCAGTTCGGAAACCTGGGCCGAAATGCTTTGCGCGGACCGGATTTTGTGTGGAGCGATTTGTATCTGACTAAATGGTTCCGTGTATCGGAGAGCGTGAAACTGCGTTTCGACACACAGTTCTTTAACGTGTTCAATCATCCGAATTTTGGCTTGCCCAGCATGGTGCTGGCGGGCGTTCCGGGGAAACCTGCGACGCAAACGGGGTTTGGCGCGCTCACCTATACGACTTCTCCGCCCTCTGGGTTGCTTGGAGTGGGGCTGGGCGGTGACAGCACGCCGCGGATGATTGCGTTCCAATTGCGACTAGAGTTTTGAGGTTGCGGCCCGGCCTAATTGATGCTCCGGCGTGGCTCACCTTAGGCGGGGTTGGAAACAGAAACAAGTGGTGCCCAAGAGAGGACTCGAACCTCCACGACCGTAAGGCCACTAGCTCCTGAAGCTAGCGCGTCTGCCAGTTCCGCCACTTGGGCACAAGGGGGATAAATGAGGCAGAGATCAGTTTGAGGCTGGAGTCGGGGTTTGTCAACGAAGGTGCAGCCCTGAGGTACGGCGGATACGGGAATCGGAAAAAAAGGAGTTGGGCTGGACTGACTCGGAAATTGTGCGAGGGTCGAGCCCATTTTTATTCTTGGAATGGAGAAAGCTGGCCGATCTGAAGTTCGGCCACTACATTTTATTAAGGGGTTTCGGTGTCGAAGGCGTAGATGTCCTGGAGGCCGGTGTCGCGGAGTAGGAGGGGAGAATCGTTGGGATCGAGGCCCATCCAATCGTCCCAATAGCCGGTGGGGCGAAATTCTTTCAAGCTGGCAACGCGCTCGACGGAGGAATCGCTCAGGCGGAGGCGCATGACGGATGGATTTTCCGGCCAACTGAGGAAGTAAATGAATTGGCTGTCTTTGGACCAATCGGGAAAACTGACATTGCGTTCTTGAAAGACGGAGGACCACTTCTGCTTCGAACGATCATAGATGAGCAGGCTTTGGGAATCGGAACGGACGGCGACAATGTACCTGCCGTCGGGAGACCAGCGGGGAGAGAAGAGTTGTTCCGAGCCCGGGACGGTGGAGACCTGGTGGGTTTTGAGATTCACGATGCGAATTCCGGTGATAGCGGAACCATAGAGGCCGCCAAAGACAAGAGAAGAACCGTCGGGGGAATAGTAAGGATCGGCTTCGGCGTGATTGTCGTCGGGAAGTAAGTCGTGGACGTCACCGCCATCCGGTGAAACAACGTAGATTTTTGCGGGCTTGCCTGAAGTGGTCGAGAAAAAGGCGATTTGCTTCCCATCCGGGGACCAGCGCGGCATGGAAGCATATAAAGGAGGGTAAGTGAGTTGGAGGCGCGCGGTACCATCGATTTTGCTGCGCCACAATGTGCCTTCGGGAAAAGTGACATAGGCGACCCACTGGCCATCTTTGGAAAAACTGACGTGTTCGGCGGAGATGCCGGATAGGAAGGGAACGAACCCGGCGGATTTGGAATCGAAGCGAACAAGTTCGCCACGGGGCCTTCTGCCAACGACGAAAAGTTTCTTGCCATCCTTGCTGGGCAATGGAGAAAAGAGGGCGAGCGGTCCCGAGGTCAGCTGGATGGGCTCAAAAGTTTTCTTGAGCAGCAAACTGGTTTTTTCCTGTAATTCCCAAATGCTGCCCTGGGAAGAGAAAACGAAATGTTTGCCGCCGGGAGTCCACGCGCCACAGCATTCCGAGGGCGGATTATGCCAGCCGGAGAGCAACGGGTGAACGTTTTTGCCGTCGGCGGAAAGTTCCCACAGTGAAGTGGCGTTCGTTCCTGAATCCCGAAGAGTGAGGCGAAGGACGGAGCCATCGGTAGACCATTTGAGAGAGGAAGGCCAACCAGCCATGGAAACCAAAAGGTGCGATTCCGAGCCGTCGCTTTTCGCGAGGAAGAGATCGTTGCCCCTGGCATAGATCAGACGCTGGCCATCGGGAGACCAAGCGCCGGCGTGGCCGACGGTGTCAGCCAAACGGCGGGGCAAGCCTCCAAGCACGGGCAGAGCCCAGAGCGGCCCATCGAAGGCGGTGCCGGGCTCGTCGGAGACGAGGAGCGAAGAACCATCTGGGGAGACACTGAGGATGTGCATGCTGATCGACGGAGCGGAGATGGGGAATACTTCACCGCCGGTGCTGGAGACCTGGCCGATCGATGAGGAATCCGCGACGATAGAGGACTCGTACTGCAGGTACAGGCGCGCGCCGTCCGTGCCTTCGAGAAGCTTTGCGCGGCCATCGTTGGTGATCTGGGCGGAGTCCGAAACTTTGAGTGGAGGAAGAGGCGATATGAGCCAGCGCGCGAGAAGACCGAGAATGAGGAGGCTTGCGACGGCAGCGGCGATCCATGACCAGCGGTGCGATGTTGGCTTGGCTGGAGGCTGATTCGCGGCGTTGATCATTCGCGAGTCTGCCTGTCGCTGGCGTGACATGTTCGCGTTGGAAATACCGGAGGCGCCGGTGACTGCGGGAAACCGTCCGGAGTCTACATCGCGGCTCATGCGCTGGAGGTCAGCGCGCATTTCGGCGGCACTTTGGTAGCGGAGGTTGCGGTCTTTCTCCAGGGCCTTGTTGATGATGCGTTCGAGTTCGAAAGGCACATTGGAATTCAACTGCGATGCGGGAACGGGAGCGTCGTTGAGAATGGCGGAGAGAATGACGCCGAGGCTTTCGCCGCGAAACGGAAGCGTGCCGGTGGCCATCTCGTAGAGCACCGTGCCAAACGAGAAGAGGTCGGTGCGCGCATCGAGAGCTTTGGCGCGGACTTGCTCGGGAGACATGTAGGCGACGGTGCCAAGAGTAGAGCCGGGACTGGTGAGGTTGTATGGCTCAAGCAGGACGCTGGTCAAAGTATCGCCGGATTCGAGGCGCACTTGGGAACGATCCGCGGGCGTGACTTTGGCCAAGCCGAAATCGAGAATCTTGGCGTGGCCGCGTTTGGTGATGAAGATGTTGGCGGATTTGATGTCGCGATGGATGATGCCTTCTGTGTGGGCGGCGTCGAGTGCGTAGGCGATTTCCGTGGCAAGAGAAAGAAGAAGATCGGTTTGGAGGGGCTGGCCGGCGATTCCCTGTTTGAGAGTTACGCCGTCCAGAAATTCCATGGCGAGATAGGGGCCGCTACTCTCGAGCCCGACTTCATAAATAGTGCAGATGTTGGGATGGTTGAGGGCGGAGGCGGCTTGCGCTTCGCGCTGGAAACGGGTCAAAGCTTCGGGATCACGCGCGACTTCGTCGGGCAGAAATTTGAGTGCGACAAAACGGCGGAGATCGGTGTCTTCCGCTTTATAGACAACGCCCATGCCTCCGCCGCCAAGTTTTTCAAGGATTCGGTAGTGTGAAATTGTTTGTCCGACCAGAGAAGGAGAATCGGGCATGGTGGCAATCTTAGGTTGCGAGATTCTGTAAGTCAACGAACGCTCCGCTAGTGGGGCAATCGGCGGACAATGCAGGCACTTGAGTGTGCCAGTCTGGATTGCGGCAGTTGAAGTAAAGTGTTTTCAGTAAGAGGGGATTTGTTTTGCACAGACATCCACAGATATGCACAGGGAAAGATTGGGAAACCACTTGCCAAGGCGAAATGGGAAGAATACAGTGACGTCAGATTGAGCCGGGAAGCATAAAAACTTTACGGCACAATTAAAAGAGGGCGCAAGAATCGCAAGGTTCATGCGCCCTCAATTTTTTTGCTTTGCCGCGAATCGATCAAACCCCAAGCAAACTACAGTGCACGGAAGATTGCAGGCGCGTGTGCGCGCGGCGTGAACCTGGCGCAAATGGGTCAATCGTGGTGTGCAGGGCAGGCGGCAGATTCGGCGGCCGAAATGAGAGTTTGGCGATAGAATTACGAAATTAATATGCAACTAAAGCTGAAACGTCTGGGCGTTGTGGCCGCGCTCTGTGGTGTGTTCGCGATGGCCGGGATTTTGTTGGGGCAGCAAACCGCTGATGCTCCGGCAAAGGCGGGACCGGGGAAAATAGTTGTCGCCGTGAATGCGGTGCTGGTGCCGGTGGTGGTGCGCGATGCGGAGGGGCGTTCGGTAGGAAATTTGAAGCAGGGAGATTTTCAGGTTTTCGACAAGAACAAACAACAAGCGATCTCTGGATTCACGATTCAGAAACGGGCGAGAGTTGAGGGAAATGGAGCTAATGTGGCTGAAGCGGTTCTTGCTAACGTGGATCCCGCGCAGGCGACGGCCGCGGCGCCCGAGCCAGGCCGCGCGCAAAATGCGCCGGAGCGATTCATCGTATACCTGTTCGACGACTTGCACGTGAGCTCCGGAGATTTGATGGCGCTGCAAAAGGCGGCGACGAAGATGGTTGCAGGGTCGTCGCTAACGAATACGGATATGGCGGCGGTGGTGTCTTTGTCCGGAACCAGCAGCGGCCTAACGAATGACCGCGCGAAGCTGCAGGACGCGATTATGAACCTGAAGACGCAGAGCCTTACGCGCCGGATCGGTAGAGTCTGCCCGAATATCGGTTATTACGAGGCGGATCGGATTCTGAACAAGCACGATTTTATGGCCCTCGATACGGCGATACAAAACACCATGGGTTGCTGTGAATGCACAAAAGACGTTGCCGAAGGCCTGGTGGACAATGCGGCTTCCGAATCGTTGCAGATTGGCGATCAGGATGTGCGTATGACGCTGGGGTTTATCCGAGGACTCGTTGGGAAGATGGGAACGATGCCGGGGCAGAGAACACTGGTAATCATCTCGCCGGGTTTCCTGACCATGACGCCGGATGCCATGGTGGA
The DNA here is from genome assembly GCA_963709705.1 of Candidatus Acidiferrales bacterium. Classification (GTDB taxonomy): domain Bacteria; phylum Acidobacteriota; class Terriglobia; order Acidiferrales; family UBA7541; genus Acidiferrum. Next base: position 105,293 of record CAVPXU010000003.1, on the reverse strand, counting down.
GAAATCGCAGATTCTGGACATGGCTGCGCAGTCCAGTGTGACCATCAACGCCGTGGATGCACGAGGCCTGTTTACCGCGACGATGGAAGCCAGCGATCAAGGCAGAGGAAGAAGCAGGGCGGAACAAACGGAGGCGCAATACCGCGGGTACTCCGCAGTGCTGAACGAAGACGTGATGGCGGAGCTGGCGGACGGAACCGGCGGGACGTATTTTCACAATAGCAACGACTTACAGGGTGAACTGCAGGAGCTGACCGTCGTGCCGGACTATGTGTACTTACTGGAACTGTCGCTGCAGAAGGTGAAGGCAGACGGAAGTTATCATCCGCTGAAAGTGAAGGTGGATAAGGATGGATTGAAAGTGGCGGCGCGGCGCGGGTATCTTGCGCCGAGTCCAACGAACGCGAAGAGCGCAAAATAATGGTTTAGGGAATCGGGCCGGTGTTGACGCCAGCGGGCCTAAATGCCAGTGGCTGCATAAGGTTACGGGGGTTGGTGCTTGGGTTACCGTACCCCCTAGTATTCTTAGCGCATGGTGCTATACTCCGCCCGAAAGAACTACCTGCCCCCGGAGAGCAGGTACCTGGGATGGGACCGAGTCCAACGGGAGGTTGCTATGGAACCTGGACAATTACTCGCGGGACCGCTGCTTTACTTGTTGATTGCCTGGGGAGTTGTGACGGCAATATTCCTTCTGCTGATCGCCTGGAGAAGCTTGCTATCCAGCCACGAAGACGATCAGATTTTTATCGATTCCGCGCAAGAGCATATGGCCAGGGAACAGCGCGAGTTGATCACGAAGATCAACGGACTGTCGCGCCCGATCCTGACGAGCGGGATCACGTCGGGGCTGCTTCTGTTGCTGATTGCCGGGATATTCGTCTATCACGGCTTGAAGAACTTCTAGGGCCGTAAAGGCTCGGGAGTTCACGGCGTCAGGGCTTCGCGGGAGTGGGTGTGGACGGCTGCGGCGCAGGATTCGCTGGTGCACTGGATTGCGAAGCCTGAACCAGTGAAGTGTGGTTGTGCACGATTAGCCAAGAATCATTCTTCTTTTCTAATACAAGTGTAGTCTGACCCTCGGCGGCCATAGGTGTGCCGTCTACAGTGGCGCTGAAATCCCATTGATAGCAAGCCCAGGCAAATTCCCGCGAAGGGGCGATACGAATTAGTGTGTTGCTGCGGTCCATGCGGACCTGCTGCATGCGAGCGCGCTGAGCTTGATAGGCCACCAGGTAGTTCGGCCAACCAATGGCTGGAGGAGTCCAAGTTCCGGCGACAACGGAAACATCATCGGCGATATTCTTGTGCATTTTTTCGATGTCGCCGAGCTGCCAGGCTCCCAGAAACTCCCCGATCACGTAATCGATTTTGGTTTCGTCCGGTGCGGATGCGGCAACGCTGGGAGGGGGAAGGGGCTGCGAAGTATCCTGATTTTTCTTATTCTTTTGCGCGTTGGCGGAGCCGGCGGAGGCCAGACAAAGCGCGAGAAGAAAAAGAATGCTGACACCGCGTCGAGCCGGCCAACTGCTGTTCCCTGCGATCTTGCTATTCATGCTTGATGTGCTCCTGGGGAAATTTCTGCGCTCGGACCCTCCCTCAGAGAATAGGAACGCAACTGTGTGAGACGTTAAGGACAGAACGAGGATAGCGCAGTGTGACGGATTCAGCAGGACGATGTGCCTAGTTGGTCTAGTGGAGTGGCGTGCGCCATTATCGCGAAAATCCAAGACCCACCCTTCGCAAAGAGCGCTCAGAGTGGGGCACCCAGGAAGGAAATACCCAGGATATTGAGGAGAATCAATTTGGTTTGGAGGCGCAGAGGAGATTGACGAAGAGACGGTAGGCGCCGGGGACTCCGTCGGGGAGCTCGCGAAAGAAGGCGAGGCCGGTGTAGATGTAGGTGCCATTGTCGAATTTGGTGTAGACGAGGCCGCCGGTTAGGTCTTTTTCGCCAGGATCGTGCATGGAGAGGAGCGCAGTGTAGCGGGAATCGAAATCGCTCCAATAATAGAGGCCACGTTCCTGCACCCAATTTTGAAAATCGGCGTCGGTGATTTTGTTGGGCTTGTTGAGCAGGGGATCTTCTGGATGCAGGAATTTTACGGTGGCGTTTTCGTCGGTGATGCGCGGAGTGGGCGTGCCGATTTTGGCGGGATAGGGTGCGGGGAGGAGTTTGTCCCAGATGGAATCGCGATTGTACTGGACGACGAGCGTGCCGCCGCCGGAGACGTAATTGAGAAGACGCTGGTTGGCGCCAGAAAGTTCGGGACGTAGTTCGTAGGCACGGACGCCGACGACGATAGCATCGTAATGAGAAAGATCGCCGAATTCGAGGGAGGTGGTGTCCAGCATTTCGACGTTGATGCCTAGACGGCGAAGGGCGTCGGGAATGGGTTCGCCTTCGGCAGAGATGTAGCCGACATGAAGATTCGGCGGGACATTGATGTCGAACGCGTGGACGACGGTTTGCGCAGGCGCACTCCAAAGAATTGTGGGCATGGAGGGAAGGGGCTCCAGGGAAGTGGAGAATTTTTCACCGGCGCGATCGACATAAGCAGTGATGGAGAAATTGCCGGCGTCGAGTTTTGCGGGAGGAGTGACAGTGATTTTGGCGTATTGATCGCCGATGCCGGTGAAGTTGAGAGCGACCGGGGCGCTGGCCGTGATGCCGTCGGGCACATCGAGGCCGATGGAAACTTTGGCAGGTTTCTCCGAGTAAGAGTGGACGCGGAGGAAGACGTCGAACGGTTTGTGCGGGGCGTTGAGGACGGCAACGAATTGCGAGGGATCGACGGAGAGAGTGTAGTCGGGGACAATGCGCAGCGGAACGCGGAGAACGTTTGTTGAAGTGGCTTGAACGTAGGTGACTGGTTCGGTGAGGGCCATCTTGTATCCGGCGATGGTAATTTCCTGGCGAGCGGTGAGAAGAGGGGGAGGCTCAGGGAGTAGAGGAGCCAGATTATCTGGCGGATTTGGCAGTAGGTATTTGTTAGGGTTGGGCGGTGGCAACTTGGGAGTGAGTGTGAGGGTGAACTTGAATCCCTTAGAGATGTCGCCTTCGACCGCGGTTTGTTGCCAAAGAGGTGGGACGCCGAGCGTAATGGGTGTGAAGGTGCAGTCTGCTTGCTTGCGGCAATTCGAATGAGCTGCAACGTGAAACGTGTTGCCGGGCGCGAGATCGCCGGTGTCCGCTTCGGCGGTGAGATGGAGGCCGGCAGCCATGGCGAGGGCGTGTTCGACACTTGCTTGGCTTCGGCCAACGTCGGAAAGAAACTGAGCTTGTCTTGAGTTGTTCGCCGCGACGGCATAACCACACTTGCCGGTCCAGTCGTGGAAATCGTTTGCGGCATCGGCCAGTTGGTGGGTTGCGGCGGAGAAATTTTCCTGCAGCACGGACTCGCGGGCTTGCGCGAGTAAATCATAGGCATCGGCAAATGCTTTACAACCGGGATACAGTGTGGTGAGAGGCTCGGCGAGTTTTGCCGGATCGACAGTGCCACCTTTTTCGGGGACGAGGGCAATGGGCCGGCGCAGGAAAGGCGAGTTCAGAAAGCCGGCAATACCTTGGGTGTGGTGATTCACAAAAGCGTCCAGGCCGATTTCGCGGTAACTTTTCCCGTAGAGCGGATCGATGTCGTCCAAAGGAAGGATGTAGCCCTTCGGAGAATCGCTGCGATCCAGGTCCAGGATAAGAATGGAAGGTTCCGATTTACCCGTAACGGGAGTGGGTGAATACGGTTTCCATGGAGCTTCATCAAGAGGAATGGGTTTCTTGCCGGTGGGATCGCTGGGATTATAGGAGGAGTCGCCGGCGAGTTCGACAGCTTTGGGGGTGAGCACACCGGAAGCTTGATGGTGGCCGTGGCCGGTGTGAACGCCGCCCCAGTGATTGATGACGATGTCCGGGCGGAAGGCGCGGATGACGCGGACCATGTCTTCGAGGACCTGGCCATCCCAGACTTTTTCGGTTTCTTCGGGAGTTTTGGAAAAGCCGAAATCGCGAGCGCGCGTGAAATAAAGTTTTACGCCGTAGCCTCGTGTGGCGGCGAGAAGTTCCTGTGTGCGGATCAAGCCAAGTTGCGGAGCTTGTTCGGGACCGAGAGCGTTTTGTCCGCCTTCGCCACGAGTGACGGAGAGAAGCGCGACGTCGGCGTGAAGGCCGCGAGCGAGATAAGTGAGGACGGCGGCGGATTCATCGTCAGGGTGCGCGGTTATATAAAGGATGCGCGTGGTGACGCGAGCGCTGTCGATGGCTTCGACGGTTTCGGGGAGACCAGGGCCGGTCCCGGGAGCGGGAGGAAATTGGGCGTTGGCCCGCGAAGAAACGAAACTGGCGAGAATGGACAAGGCTATGACGAACCGCGAGATTCCCACGTGGCCTCCGAAGGTGTCGTTCGAAGTTATCTGCGGATTTGAAACCCGCAGCGGTGCCGCAATCGCAAAAGAGGCAAGCCGCCGCACTCCAATGTCAGTCTGACTGTTGATCGGGCGGCAGAGCGAATGGCCATTGTCGCATTTCGCGGGTCCAAACCAAAAATGCAATCACGCCGAGGGCGACTTCGAGCAGGCCCCACTTGCGAACCGGACCGGTGTGCCAGAACAGCCACGCCCAGGCGAGCATGGTGAGAACAGCGGGAACAGGAAAGAGCCACATTTTAAATGGCAGCTTTTCCGGGGGCCAGCGCTTGTGGAGGAGGATGACGCCTACGGCCTGTCCGATGAACTGGACCAGCAAGCGCATGGCGAGGATCGCGGCGATCACGGTTTTTAGTTTCAGCGTAAGGCTGAACGCGAAAGAGAGAGCGCCGAGGAAGAGCAGGGAAATATGTGGAAAATGCTTGGTGGGATGGACGCGAGCGAAGACGCTGAGGAAGTTGCCGTCGAGGGCGGCGGAATAGGGAACGCGCGAATAGCCAAGAAGCACAGAAAACACGCTGGCCATAGCGATCCAGAGAACCATGATCGTGGCCAAACGAGCGGCGCCATGGCCGTATAAACGATCGACGAACAAACTGGCGAGGAATGGGGAATTTTGCGCTTCGCGCCAGGGAATGACGCCGAGAACGCTGGTCTGCATGGCGAGATAGAGAACGGTGATGCCGAGGATAGAAAGAAAAATGCCTCGGGGAATATTTTTTTCCGGATCGCGAATTTCTCCACCCAGGTGGCAAATGTTGTAGTAGCCGAAATAGCTATAAATTGTGCTGACCATAGCGGCGCCGAGTCCAGCGAACCAGATGGAAGAAAGATGGAAAGCGCCGGGAGGAAAATCGAAGGCGAGCTTCGCGTCAAAATGGCGGACGCCACCCCAGATAAGCCAGAGCATGGTGCCTACAACGCCGACCCAGAGCAAGACGGAGATTTTGCCGATCGTGGTGATACGGCGATAGAGAAGGATCACCAGGAGAATCACGAGGCCGCCGGAGATGGCCTTCGCCTGCCACCAATTGAAGGGATAAATGAATTTGGCATAATCGGAGAAGCCGATGGCGGCGGAGGCGACGGAGAGCGGCGCCTGAATCAGGGTTTGCCAAACGAACAGGAACGACATGAGGCGACCCCATTTTTGCGGACCGTAGGCTTCGCGCAGGAAGACATATGTGCCGCCTGCTTTGGGCATGGCAGCGCCAAGTTCCGCCCAAACGAATCCGTCCAGAGTGGCGAGAAGGGCACCGGCGAGCCAGGCGATGAGGGCTTGCGGGCCGCCCATGGCTTTGATGACGAGAGAGCTGACGACGAAGGGACCGATGCCGACGATTTCGATCATGTTGAGCGCGACGGCTTCTTTCAAGCCGAGGCCGCGCTCCAATTGAGGTTGTGGTGAAGCAGAACTGCCGAGTGGGACAGGATTTCCCATGCGCTGGGAGAATAACAAGATTTGCGATGAGCAACAAAAGGATGCAGCGCGGGGAAAATGCGAGTGGAGGAGTGCGGTATCGGACGGGACAACAGGGACTTGACGCGAGCGCCGAGCGGAGAGAAAGTGTAAATGCAGTAAGCGAGGCGCCCGCAATTCCCTCTTGGCGCGCGAATTCCCCTTTCCTATTTCATGGCGATCCAGCGGACCGTGGCCGGTCCGTCGAGGATTAAGGACTGTTCCGATGAGGGGAAACGAGATCCAGGAAAAACGCCCAGAAGAAGCGCGGGGCATGCCGTGTTGCTGTCTGGGCTTGCTATCGGCTAAAGGGCCATTGGTGGCTGTTGGATTGCTGCCTGGCATCTTGAGTGGAAGAGCCTCCGAAGCGGCCATCGGATTGTTTTTATTATTGATGGCGACGGTGATGGTTTGGTTGACGATGCGAATGAATAGGCAAAGAAAGGGGATTCCGCCAGGCAAATCTGGCGCGGCATTGTCCGATGAATCAGGAAAAAGCGCGGGCATCGCACCGACCATCGAAGACGCCGTCGAGCAAAAGCGGATGGACGACAGCGACCGGAAGAGCCTGAAGCAAACACGGTCGGAAGAACATGAATCGCACCCGGAGGGGAAATCCCGGCACTCGCAAAAAATGGAAGTACTCGGACAGCTTTCGGGGGGAATCGCGCACGATTTTAACAACATGCTGATGGTGCTTTCGGGTTCCACAGAGTTGCTGGAGAAAACTCTTCCGGCGCATTCGCCCTCGACGCGGTACGTGGAACAGATCAAGCGGACAATCGAACGAGCGACAATGACCACGAAACAATTGCTGGCGTTCAGCCGCAAGCAGGTGCTGGACATAGCGCCAATTGATTTGCACGAAGTGTTGACCGACAGCGAATTCATGCTGCCGCGGCTGCTGGGATCGGACGTGCGGCTGACCTTTCAGCCCCAGGCCGGGCACTCCTGGATTCAGGCCGACGCTGCACAACTCGAACAGGTGATCGCGAACCTGGCGATCAATGCGAGGGATGCAATGCCAGCGGGCGGGGCGCTGACGATTTCGACGCGAAATGTGTTTTCGCTCCCGGCGGGAGTAACGACAAATGGCAATGGGCACAGGCCATCGGGCTGGGTGGTGCTGGAAGTGAGCGATACAGGGTGCGGGATGGATGAAGAAACGCAGGCGCATATTTTTGAACCGTTTTATACGACAAAGCCGGAAGGAAAGGGTACAGGGCTGGGTTTGTCGACGGTGTATGGAATAGTGAGCCAATTCGGCGGCACCATCACTTTGGACTCGCGCCTTGGCGCAGGAACGCGGTTCCAGATTTATTTTCCGGTGCAGGATCCCGCGGAGCAGATGCAAGCGGGATCCCTGGCGCGCCAAGCGAACGATTCGACAAAACGGTTGACGATTTTATTGGCCGACGACGAGCCATCGCTGCGCGCGGCAATTGCGGAGTATCTGCGAGGCGCGGGCCATCGCGTACTGGAGTCGCAGAGCGCGCACGACGCGTTGGAGCTGGCGAGGTGCGAAGCGGGCGCGATTGATGTGTTGCTTACGGATGTGGTCATGCCGGGACTGCGGGGAACGGAACTTGCGCAGGAGGTGCAGGAGCTCCGGCCGGACGTGCACGTGATCTATATATCGGGATATGCGAAAAACCTGGCCGCCGCACAGGTGCCGATGGGAGCGGCATTTCTGCAGAAGCCATTTCGTTTGGTGTCTTTGGCGGAACAGCTTAAACTCGTGCCACGGAAGGATTAAAGAGCAGGTCCATCCGCAAGATTCCATGTCGCTAAACTTCCGATCGCTGGCGATCGCTGTGGTGTTGTTATTTCTTCTGCCTGGCTATGGACTTTCGGAGCCGCCCGGCAAACTGACTCTTCCGGCCAACACAAGTTCGATACTGGACCATATCTACTCCGGGCGGCGCGATCTGGCGCTTCCGGAAATCCACAAACTCGAGGAGCAAGCCCCGGACGATCCACTGGGCTATTTGCTGGAGGCGGAAGCGGAGTGGTGGAGAATTTGGTGCGACTCGGCGGAGTTTAAGTACGGAATGACGATGGCGCGGCACCACGAAAAGGCAGCGAGCGATCAACGTTATCTGGAGCTAACGGCAAAGGCTTATACACTGGCGCAGGCAAAGCTACGGCAGAATAGCAGCGGCGAAATGCACTTGTATGAAGCGATGGCCGACGCGTTGTCGGCGCGACTCTTGGCGATGCGCGGGGAATACCGGGCCGCCGCGCATGCGGGAGTTCGCGCCCGGGGAAATTTTCAAGCGGCGCTGGAGCTGGATCCGACTCTTTATGACGCTTATACCGGCCTGGGACTTTATGATTATTATGTGGACGCGCTTTCCACGGTGGCGAAGGCCCTGCGGTTCCTGATGGGGATTCCGGGAGGCACCAAGGCGGAAGGAATCCGGCAATTGGAGCGAGGGATGCGGGAAGGGCAGATGAGCGCGTCGCTGGCGCGGTTTTACCTGGCGATGAATCTGCTGAATTACGATCAGAAGTACGAGGAAGCGCTGGGAGTGATCGGTCCGTTGACGGCGAAATATCCGGGGAACCCGCTGTTTCAGCTGATGGAAGGTGATCTGAACGCCAAGCTTGGACGAAGGCAGGTTGCCGAAATCTATTACCGGGCGGCAGATGAAGCCGCGAACGAGGTTCCGGAGGCGGGATGCCGAGCCGAGATGAAGTTGTTGGCGCAGCAATCGCTGGCGTCCTTGCAAGTTAAGTGATTTGCGGACAGTAACCATGCCGGGGGGATCGGAACCCGGCTGGGGCGAACTGGATCGCTTTGCCGCAGCACCCAGCATAGGGGATAATACTGGGTGGGTTTGGGCGCCTCCCGTTGGGGTATTCCGCAGAGTACGGATCAACGCGGGCGCGATTCCTTGCATCTCAACCCTATATTCAATGTGCCGTCTTCCTTTGTGGGGAGATCCATGGTTGGAGTGGGCGTATAGCGTTTGTGTGTAAATGAAGGAGAATCAATGAAGCGGTTCTGGACAGCAATGGCTGTCATCCTCTGCGCAGTGGGCGTGTTTGCCGGCTGCAACGATTACAACAATTCCGTGCAGTACGATACTGGCGCGACGCTGACAAATCTTTCTCCATCGGGGATGCCCGCGCAAGCGCCGCCAACGTCGGGCACGATTATTCAGTGCCCTGGCACAGCCAACGGCCAGAACAATCCATGCTTCACGCTGTACGTGATCGCAAGCGTGACGAATCCATTCAGCAATGCCACCGGCGTACCGTTGCCCATAGTAAGATGGAATGGCACGAATCTTCCCACTACCTTCATCGATACTCTTAACCTTTCTGCGCAGGTCCCTTATAAGTACGTCGCGAAGCCAGGAACGGTGTCGATCGACACTTACCAGCCAACCGGGCAAGGTACTGGATATAACGGACTTTCGAATGCGTTGACGTTTACGATCTACGGGAATCCGAATCCTTATCCCGCGCTTTCGTCCATTACGCCAACATCGGCGGCGTACTGCGATTCCACCTCAAAGACATGCGCGGGAATACCGTTGACTCTGAATGGGACAAATTTCATTCCGACATCGCAGAACGGCGGATCGTCGGCGACGTTTACGGGCGATTCGACGTATGGACAAGAGACTGCCATCACGGTAAACAGCATCAGCTCGACGCAGTTAAAGGCGACGATTCCGGGGACGTTGCTGTGCGCGACGGGAGTAGCGCAAATCAACGTGCTGAATCCGCCGAGCGCGATCTGTTTGTTGAACTGTCCCAACCTTGGGGGCGGAGACACCAACAATCCGCCGACCGGGCAGCAAGCGACGACGCAGACATTTACGATAACAGGGACTGCGGGAACGAACACATGTCCCGCGAATGTTCCGCCTGGGACGACGACGACGGCGGAGAAGCCGGCAATCAGCCAGGATGGACGATACGTGGCGTATGCGTCAGCAGAAAATGGAACGAAACAGATTTTGCTGAGGGATACTTGCCTGGGTGCGGCGAAGGGATGCGTCCCCAGAACCAGCACGGTATCGGTGGCCGTGGATGGAACCGCCGCGAATGCGGATAGCCATGGTGTGTCGATGACACCGGACGGGCGATATGTGGCGTTCAGTTCGGCGGCGAGCAATCTGGCGGAAGGCGCGCCAGCCGGAGCACAAATCTATGTGCGGGATACGTGCAACGGCGCGAATGGAGCCTGCAGGGCGAGCACGAAGCTGGTGTCCATCGACGAAACCGGCAAGCTGACGGGTTTGACCGCGGTGCTGCCTTCGATCAGCGCGACCGGCAGATATGTGGTGTTCGTTGCGGAAACGGTGAGTGCAGCTACAAGTTCGGCAAGCGGCGCGAGTGCAAGCTTCGCGCCCACTCCGAGCAACGGGCTGCGGCAGATTTTTGTGCGGGACACTTGCCTGGGAGCCGCGAATTGCACACCGAAAGCATCGCGAATTTCGGTTTTGCCAGGTAGTAGGGGGGCAAATTCCTCGAACGCAACCGGACTGGTTGCGGAGGAAGCTCCAGCGATCAGCCAGGACGGGCGATACGTGACATATACCGGTTCGCAAAATGGCAGCTGGCAAATCCTGTTGAGCGACACTTGTGTGGGAGCGGGGAGCGCGTGCACGCAGACGACGCGGACTATCTCCAGCGCGCCGAATGGTTCGGCAGGAAATGCGGCGAGCCACAATGCAGTTATGACTGCAGAGGGGCGCTATATTGCGTTCAGCTCCGCGGCCACGAACCTGATCGAAGATGCGCCGCTTGGGCGGCAAGTCTATCTGCGAGACACCTGCGCGGGAACGGACGAGGCATGCACGCCGACGACGATGCTGGTATCGACAGACGCGGAAGGAAAACTGGCGGGGACCGAGGGAATTCTGCCTTCGGTGAGCGCGTCCGGGCGCTATGTGGCGTTTATGGCGGTAACCGCGAGCCAAGCTGGGAGCGCGGCGCCGAACAGCGGATTGCGCCAGGTATTTGTGCGAGACACCTGTTTGGCAACGGCGAATTGCACGCCGCAGTCTACGCGAATTTCACTGCAGCCGGGCGACGTGCCACCTGGGACGATGAATGCAGCGGGACCGGCGCTGGCGGGCTATGCGAAACAAGTGGCGCTGCCGGACGGAAAAAGCTCGACGATGTTCACTGCGACGGTGGCGGTGGATGACCGCGTGCTGTTGGCGATTCCCGGCGCGGGCAAGTAAATTAGCCAGATGGAAAGAAAAAGGGCGCCCCGGTTGGGGCGCCCTTTTTCTTTTACTGCGCTTCTCTCTCAGGCAAACTTTTCGCCGGGGTTCGGATCCGGCGGATGGGAATTGCAGAATTCGTGCGTTGAGATCCTTCGTCGCAAAAGGCTCTCCTCGGGATGACGCGCCGCGCTTGCTGAGTGGCGAAATGACGAGGAGTACTGAGCATTGGCATCAGCCCATGAAACCTAGATTGCTGGTTGGGAAATTGGCGAGATTGGGGAAGACTGAGGGCAGATTGGCAGCGCTGACCCCAAACCATGTGGCGAGGGTAGCGGCGTACTGATCGAGAGCGGTGGTGGGAATCCAGCGGCCGTTCTGGTCCGCGTCGTTGGGACCGCCAAGCGCGAGAGTTGGGAAGGTGCCGTAGATGGCGCTGCCCTGGACGGCGCCACCGAGGACGAGGTGATGGCTGCCCCAAGCGTGGTCTGAGCCGCCATTCGAGCCTGGCTGAAAAGTGCGGCCGAATTCCGACAACGTAAAAGAGGTAACGGAATTGGAGACGCCGAGTTCCTGCGTGGCTTGATAGAAAGCGGACATACTCTGGCTGACGGTGGACAAAAGTTGAACCTGCTGGGTGAGCTGATCGCTGTGCGTGTCAAATCCGCCGTAGGAGCAAAAGAAAATCTGGCGGTTGACGCCGAGAGAGCCGCGAGCGGAGATGACTTGCGCGACCTGTTGCAACTGCTGCGCCAGATAATTATTGGGAAATTGCGTTTGCAGTGGAGGAATATTTTTCAGGGCTTGCGAAAGAACCTGGGCATATTGCAGAGCCTGTCCAGTGACGGAGCTCGCCGCCTGAACCAGGTTCAAGCCGCTATCGAAACTGAGCAACTGCTGCGTGGCGGCGTACCTTGCTTGTGAGGCCGCGGAGGGATCGAATCCCTGCAAACCCGGGGTCTGGCCGGGGTTCATCGTAAAGGGCTGAGAAGTGATGCCGGTGCAGAAAATGGCGTTGCCACTGATGGAAAGAATGGGAGGAAACAACGCACCGCTGTTGTAACTGCTCTGGACCGAGTCCGCAATTTTGCCGGCCCAGCCGGACATGGGAACGCCGGTGAGTTGTGCGCTTTGCCACTGGTTTTGCTGGTCGGAATGGGAATAAAGATTTTGCGGCAAATTCTGGGATGCTTGATAGGCGGCTTGCGTGGTGGGTTGAACGAGAGTGCCCACGTTGGCGACGAGAGCGAGATTTTTCTGATTGTTAAAGTAGCCCTGCATCTCCGGCATGTTGGGATGCAAGCCGTAGTTGGCCTGCCCGCCGGATTGCAGGGGAAGAAGTTGTCCCTGAGGAATTGCCAGGACGGAGCGCACGCTCTGGTAAGCGGCGTAGCGAGAATCAATGGGTACGAGCACGTTGTTCGAATCATTGCCGCCGAACATGAAAATGCACACGAGCGCTTTATAGTCCGTGGCGCCCTGCGCGAGAGCGCTCATCAAGCCGAACTTACTGAGGCCGCCGATGAGAGTGGCGCCCGTTGCGGAACAGCAAGCTAATCTCAGCAAATCTCTACGTGTGTGAAGGGACATTTCTCGCTCCTGTTCCTTTAATGCTGAACCTGATACATCGAAGAGGTCAGGTACAGATAAATCGCTGTTTGCGCCTGGCCCTGCGTGTCGGCCGGATCGCCGGCGCTCACCGCGGTTTCTATAATCTGTTTCATCTGATCGGGGGTGGTGCTGTGCAGAAAGATGGTATCAAGCCACGCGACCATCTGGTCGGGAGTCCCAGCGTTAATGACGGGAGTGAAATCAAGCTTGGTGTTAGAGCCCATGGCGCCGTAAACAGCGTCATTGATGACATTGTCGCGGGCAAGGCTGGTGTTGGTATTGAATATGCCGAACTCCGGACCGTTGAGGGTGGTACCCGGAACCGGATTGACCGGCGGGAAGAAATTGAAAACCGTGGGCGGGTAAAAAATATTTTGAGACATCTGATCGCCCTCGTAGGAAAGACCGGCGCCATCGGTCTTCACGTGGAAGGCGCGCGAAACGCTGGCGATCATGACGACCGGCTCGCGAAGCTTGCCGTCGGTGGCGACAACCGTGGCGTCAACATCACCACGGCGCGCCTCGGGATCGAGAAGAATGGCGGCGATGGTGGCCCGCATGTCACCGCGCTTACCGGAACCATAGGAATTGAACGTGCCGGTGTTGAAAGCCTGCGCGACGCGCTGAACATAAGCAGGGCTGGGGTTGCTGGTGACAAGTTTCTCGATGAGTTGCGTGGCGACGAAGGGGCCGATGTTCGGATGATTGAAAATGATGCCGAGAGCGGCGGTTAGATCCTGTTGGGCACTCTGTCCTGCGGGGATAGACTGGCCGAGGATGGTTTTCGCGCCGGTGTCGTGCTCGGCACTGATGGGGATCATGGGACCGCCATAGTATGGAGGATTGTTATTTTTTTGCGACATGCCCGGCTGAGTGGGGAAAGTCCAGCCAGTGAAGGCGCGGCCCAGATTCATGACATCGTTTTGCGAATAGGTGGGGATGGGATTGCCGGAGGCGTCAAGCATGGGCGTGCCATCCGGATTCAGCTGATTCAGGCCGAGTGTGAAGAGCTGCATGATCTCGCGAGCGAAATTTTCGTTGGCATGCTGACCGGGAGGCGGAGCATTGTTGTTGACCATGTTGAGATAGTTGCCCATGGCCGGAGTGAGCGTGACGTCGGTCATGAGGTTGAGATAGTTGGTGAGCGCATCGTCGTCCAAAGTGCTCATGTAATTGGTGTAGCCCAGCGGATCGCTGATGGTGTCCGCGCCGACCGCCCATAATTCGTTCAACGCCAGGGCCACGCGCTCGCGAAGTTGATCGCCGCCGGCAATGGCGTTGAGGAAGAAGGATTGCTGGACGTTGCTGATGCTGTCATTCGGGCGCGGAGCGGGATAGGGCGTGACATAAGAAGAGAACTGATTCTGTAGATAGTCGTCAAAACCGAGTTGTTGAATCTGGTCGACGTTCTCCATATCCGGACCGAAGGAGCCTTGCTCCAGAAAACGCACGGCGGCCTCGGAAGTGACAGGCGAACCGGAAGTCGTGACGGTGACAGGCAGGCCGCTGGAGGTGCCACCGCCGGGGACCGGATTTGTGACGATGACGGTGACTTGACCGGCTTGCGCGGAGGTGGCCGTGCCGATGGCGGTGATCATTTCGTCGGTGACGTACGTGACCTGCAACGGCTGGCCGCCGAAAGTAGCGGTGGACGTGCTGACGAAGCCGGTACCGTAGAGCGTAATTTGAAAAGCGCCGGGGGCCAGCGTGCCTGGTGTGATCGCCGAAAGGGTGGGAACAGGATTTGTGAGCGTGACGACGGCGCTGCCGGATTTGGTGGTGTCCACGACGCTGGTAGCGGTGATGGTCACGCTGCCCAGGCCGACGATATTGTTGGGCGCGACGTAATTGCCATTGCCGTCGATCGTGCCGACTGTGGCATTTCCATAAGGAATGTTATTCACAGCCCAAGTGACCTGGAGGTCCGTGGTGCCAGTGACCGTGGCCAGGAATTGCGTGGTGTTGCCGGCACCGATCGATACGGTTTTCGGCGTGACGACAACGACGATATCCGAGGTGGCGACGACCTGAGCCATGATGGCCGCAGAAGTGGCGGAAACGGGATTGGGATTGGTGACCGTGATGGCGATGTTGCCGACCTGCGCGGCGGTCGCGGTACCCGTGGCGGTCAATTCCGTGGGAGAGATGAACGTGGTGGCGAGTTGTTGCGTGCCAAAATTCACGACTGAGCCCTGCATGAAACCGGAACCAGTGATTGTGAGCTGAAAGCCGATGCCGACCACCATCTCGGTAGGAGTGACGCTGGTGAGGATAGGAACAGGATTGCCGAGAGTGACGGCGGCGTTCCCGGATGCAGTGGAGTCCGCAACGCTGGTGGCAGTAACGGTGATGGCGCTGGGATTCGGGATGACTGTGGGGGCGAGGTAATTGCCGTTGCCTACGATGGTGCCGACCGTGTCGTTGCCGCCCGGGACGCCGTTCACGGACCAAGTCACGCCGGTAGTTGAGGTGCCGGTAACGGTGGCGGCGAAAACTTGCTGTGTGCCAGCGCGGATCAGGCCGGTGGGAGGAGTCACCTGAACGTTGATGAGGCTGCCTTTCACTTGAGCAGTGATGGCGCCGGAAGCGATGGGCCCTGGGGCGGGATTTTGCACGGTGATATTAACGTTGCCGACCTGGGCACTGGTGGCGGTGCCAGTGGCGGTGAGTTGCGTGGAAGAAACCACCGTGGTTGTGAGAGCGGTGTTGCCGAGAAAAGCGATGGCGCCCGGAGCGAAATGCAGGCCAGTTAAGGACAGAGTGAACGGACCGACGGGAATGACTAGGGGGGACACGCTACTGAGCTGCGGAATCGGATTGTTCAACGTGACGGCGCTGCTGCCGGTCTTCGAAGTGTCTACGGTGTCGGTGGCGCTGACGGTGATGGCGTTGGGAGCGGGAGGAAATTCGGGAGCGGTGTACAGTCCAGTGGCGGAAATGGTGCCGATGGTGGAATTGCCACCTGCGATGCCATTGACCGACCAATTCAAGGTGGGTCTTGAGCCATCGTTCGCCGTGGCTATGAATTGCTGGTTGGTGAGTCCGGGCAGCGTGGCGCTCGCGGGAGTGACGTTGACAGAATAACCCGCGCCACCATTGGGGATAAACGCTTCGGCGCATCCCCCCAAGAGGACGACGAAGGCGGACAGCAGGAGCAACACGGAGCGCTTCACGGCGATTCTCCCGTTCTCTGTCGCAGCGCGGCACACGCAGGGAGATACACCCAGCCAGTGCATTTGCATGCGCGACAGGAAGCCTGAACTGCGGTGGGACTGGTTGAAGAAGGTTACGGGTGTTGACCGATTCTAACTACTGGCCGAGTGGCCAGAATCGGGGCAACTGTTCGCGTGGCGTGCGAGAGAAGAAAGTCTTGGCGTCTGCGGGAGTTCCCTCAGTTGAAGCGGACTTTGATGTCGGGGCGCTTTTCGAGGTGAACGGATTCGACGAAGCGGACCTGGCGCTCGTCGAGAGTGAGCAGCATTGAGGAGGTACGGACGCCTTCGCCAAAGAAGCGCACGCCCTTGAGTAGATTGCCGTCGGTGACGCCGGTGCAAGCGAAAATAATTTTTTTGCCGGGCGCGAGATCTTCGGTGGAATAGATGCGATGGGGATCCTTGACGCCCATTTTCTCCAGGCGCTCCTGGTGCTCGGGCTTGCTGATGACGAGGCGCGCCAGGATTTGGCCGTTGAGGCAACGCAACGCGGCGGCGGTAAGGACGCCTTCGGGTGCGCCACCCGTGCCCATTACCATATGAACTCCCGTGCCGACTACCGCGGCGGAAATGCCGGCGGAGAGGTCGCCGTCGCCGATCAGACGGATGCGGGCACCGACTGCGCGGATTTCCGCGATTAATTTTTCGTGACGGGGGCGATCGAGAACCATAACCACCAGATCATCGACGTCGCGATCGAGACGCTTGGCTACGGATTTCAGATTGTCCGCGACGGAAGCGTCGAGATCCACGGCGCCTTTGCAGGACGGGCCGACGACAATTTTTTCCATGTAGAGATCGGGAGCGTGGAGAAGGCCACCCCGTTCACTGGCGGCGAGGACAGTGATGGCGTTGGGCGCGCCAGTGGCACAGAGGTTGGTGCCTTCGAGCGGATCCACGGCGATATCGACCTGGGGAAAAAGCGCTTTGGGCGCGTGAGTGGCGAGGCCGACTTTTTCACCGATGTAGAGCATCGGGGCTTCGTCGCGCTCGCCTTCGCCGATGACGATGGTGCCGTCCATTTCAACTTGATCCATGGTTTTACGCATGGCTTCGACGGCGACTTCGTCGGCTTTGGGCCGGTCACCAAAGCCCATGGTGCGCGCGGATGCGATGGCGGCGTTTTCCACTACACGCAAAAATTCCAAGCTGAGACGTTCTTCCACGGATGCCCCTCCGGCGACGCTTATGTTAGGGCAAAGTTGTGCTTATAGTCGAGACCGTGGGCGGAAGAATGTTCCCTAGGAAAAATAGCTAGTGGGGCTCGGGACCGGAGATTGGCTGAATTGTGGCGTTAAGGAGATGCGGATCGGAGAAATCGGTTTGCTGGCCGGCGGCTTTACCGGGGACGGGCAGCAACCTGGCCGTGAGAGGCTTGTTCCATTTGACAGAGAGAGTGGCGACATCGCCGATGATGCGGGTGAGTTGCTCTTCGGTGACCGTTCCAGGGAGAGGCACGGTGTCGAGACCCGTGCCGCAGACGGAGGAATAACTTAATAAAGAATCAAGCGAGACGAGGCCGGCACTCCAGCGTTGCACGAGCACGGGGTCTTCGAGGACAGGCAACATCACGCCGGAGAAGCCCGTTTTGCGCAGGCCTATTTCTTTTATGGCTGAAGTGATCACGCCTACAGCGGAGAGGGTGCCGTTTGAACCGAGAGGCTGGTGGGAAATATTTTCGATGGCGGTGACGATGGAGGCGTCTTGGGAGGTAGCGGGAGAAAGATCGAGGCCGAGATAGGTCCAGCCGCGTTCGCTGTCGATACGCAAGGCAACATTTTCAACATTGGAAGCGAGTTGGAAGAACAGATCGATCAGGCGGCGATTGGCCGTGGGCGCGTCCGGTGCGTCGCGGACAGCGGCGGCGACTTCGTTCGCGGATTCCAGGCCGATGGCAAACTGGTGTCCGAGGCCGGTGAGATAGGCAGCAGGAAAAAAAGGCGTGGTTTGGGGAACGCTGGCGAGAGCGGCGAAATGGAAATTGCCATCGCCGTGTGGGGTGCCGTCGGAGAGTTTTTTCATGACGCGCGCGGCGGCGTGGATCGCGGGCCAGTTTACACCGGCGTTTGTTGTGACGTTGACCGAGCCATAGAGGGATTTCGAATCTTTCAAGATGTCCGCGAGGAGATCGGCTTGCGCGTCGCCATCATCGCCGGAAAGATAGGCGGGGCCGACGGAAATGACGACATTTTGCATTTGCGCGAGGCCGTCGAGATCTTTAAAGAATTGCAGGGCTTCGTCGTGCGAAAGGCCTTGGGTGTATTCGGGAAATGGTTGAGTGGCGATGCGAAGAGTCTGCACGGTGAAGTCGCGGGATTCGAAGGTGGTTTGGGCGATTTTGAGGAATTTCACGGCATCGGCGATCTGCAGTTGATAGCTGGCGCGATCGAGGCGCACGAAGGCGGTGATGCAACGGATTTTGGTTTTGGATGGTTCGGGCGATTTGCTTTGGGCGGAGGCGGAAAGGCACAGGAAGAGTGCACAGATCAGGCCATGAATAAAGCGGGTCATGGTCGTTATGGCCTTGCTTGTAGTTGAGTTTGAGATCCTTCGTCGCAGATGGCGCTCCTCAGGATGACAGCGAATGTTCTTCGATTTTGCAAGGGTCCTACAAAAACATTTTCACATGAAGGCAGAAATGCCGGTGATTTTTTCGCCGATGATTAGTTTGTGGATGTCGTTGGTGCCTTCGTAGGTGTAGACGCTTTCGAGATTGTTCATGTGGCGCATGATGCAGTAATCATCGACGATGCCGTTGGCGCCGAGAATATCGCGAGACTTGCGCGCAGTTTCGAGGGCAACAGAGACGTTGTTCATTTTCAGCATGGAGATGTGGCTGGGATCGGCCTTGCCCGCATCCTTACGCCGGCCTACGTGGAGAGCAAGCAATTGGGCTTTCACAATTTCGGTGATCATCCAGGCGAGTTTTTCCTGAACGAGTTGATGAGAGGCGATGGGCTTGTTGGCGAATTGCTTGCGGGTTTTGGCGTATTGCAGCGCCGTGTCGTAGCAAGCCATGGCGGCGCCGATGGCGCCCCAGCCGATTCCATAGCGGGCCTGATTCAGGCAGCTTAGCGGGCCACGGAGGCCGGTGACGCCGGGCAGAAGATTTTCTTCGGGGACCTGGCAATCGGTGAACGCCAGGCCGGACGTTTCCGAAGCGCGCAGGGACCATTTTCCGTGGACGTCCCAGGCTTTGAAACCGGGCGCGCCTTTTTCAACGAGGAAGCCGCGAATTTTTTCGTCTTCGCATTTGGCCCAGACTACGGCGACATCGGCGAGCGAACCGTTGGTGATCCACATTTTTTCGCCGTTAAGAACGTAATTGCTTCCTTTTTTCACAGCGCGGGTGAGCATACCTCCGGGATTGGAGCCGAACTGCGGTTCGGTGAGGCCGAAGCAGCCAATGGCTTCACCGGCGCGCAAACGAGGCAGCCATTTATTCTTTTGGTCGTCGCTGCCAAACGAGTAGATCGGATACATGACGAGCGCACTCTGAACAGAAACGAAGCTGCGCAGGCCGGAATCGCCGCGCTCGAGTTCCTGGGTGACGAGGCCGTAGGCGACGTTGGACATGCCGGCACAACCGTAGCCTTCCAGGTTGGCGCCGAAGAAGCCGAGTTCACCGAGCTGGGGAACCAGGTGCATGGGGAAGGTGGCTTCGCGGCAGTGCTTTTCGATGATGGGAAGAACTTCGTTGTCGACGAACTGGCGCGCGGTCTGGCGAACCAGTTTCTCTTCGTCATTGAGTTGGGAATCAAAATCGATGAAGTCGACACCGGCGAATGAGGGCATGCAAGCTTCCTTCGGAGCGCAAGTACGAGTGATGAGGAAAGTGTAGCAAGGCGAAAGGGTCGGTCGCCAGCGATGCTGACAGCCCTTCCAACGAATCAAGCCAATGCGAATGGGTTACTGTGGTTTGCGCCCTGGATGTTGACGACCCCTATTTTTCCGGCGGAAGCGGGCGATGTGGCACTTTGCGGTCGAAGGGCAATGGTTCCCACAAGGCACGCCAGGCTGACAGCAGCGACGCGGAGAACGTTTATTGCAGACATAATTTCTCCTTGCTGGCGATAAAGAATCGCAGAGCATCCAACGGAATGAGAACAAAGGAAATACAGACGAACGATGAGACTGCGTCATTCCTGGAATGGTTGCTCGTCCCGCGACTGGACTTGAGGAGTGGTACTTCGATTGGTACTTCGAGAGTCCAAAGGATTAACATCAAAATGTACGCGGGCTCGGGAAATCGTGGGAGAATGAGGGCGACAAGCGCCCAGCCCCTGGCGCCTGTGAATTTCATCTGTTCGACCAGCCCCACAGACGCCTGTCAGAGATCAGGGTGAGAGTGTGCCCCGCGGAGAGGTGCGCTGTTCCGCCACAGCCCCATCAATTTGAAGCAAGAGGTGCGCGATGAGCGAAACTTGGAAAAAATGGGAAGGTCAGGTTGTCGATCATAAATATCAACTGCTGAAGCACGTGGGGAGCACCGATCACAGCGTAGTATTCCTTGCGGAGTTTCGCGATCCGGAGCCGCGCCAGGTGGCCGTGAAGTTTATTTCTGCTGATTTCGCCGGACGAGAGCAACAGCTTGCAGGCTGGAGCACCGCGGCGCAGTTGAACCATCCCCATCTGCTTCGAATCTATGGCGGTGGCGTTTGCAAGATCGAGGATATGGAGCTGATGTATGTGGCGATGGAGTACGCCGAGGAGAATCTGGCGCAAGTTCTGCCGCACCGCGCGCTGATGGCGGAAGAAACCAGCGAGATGTTGAATTCCGTGGTGGATGTGTTGGTGTACCTGCACGGGAAAGATCTGGTGCACGGACACATCAAGCCTTCGAACGTGCTGGCGATAGGCGAACTGCTGAAAGTTTCCAGCGACACGATTTATCCGGCGGGGGAAGTACGGGAAATGCGGCGGGAGCGTAGCCCGTATGATGCGCCGGAATTGCCGGACTCGCCCAGTACACCGGCGGCGGATGTTTGGTCTCTCGGCGTGACGTTGGTGGAAGCATTCACGCAGCAACCGGCGGTCCTGCCGTTCAACGAACAAGCCGATCCGATTATCCCACCGATTATTCGCGAACCGTTTCTGGAGATTACGCGAAATACATTGCGGCGAAGGCCGAGATTACGCTGGAGCAGCGCGGACATTGCGGAAAAGTTGAATCCCACGGCGGCCACGGCGAAGGCGGTGGCCGTGGGCGCGGGCGCAACGAGCGCCAGTGGCGCGGTGGCGTCCGCATCGGCCGGCGCTATGGCTATGCCGGCTTCCCCGGTCGCGGCGCCCGTGGTGACTGCGGTGGATGTACCGTTATCTCCAGAACCGGCGGTGCCGTTGGCGAAGCTGCCGACGGAACCAGCAATCAGACCAGAGATGCCGCGTCCTCCGATGAGGGAGGAAGGAGTCGAACGACGGGAAACAGTGGTGCTACCGAACTATGTAATACCGCTATTCACGGGTGCGCTGGTGCTGATCGCGCTGATCTTGTTGCCGTTCGCGCTGCGGCATCGTGCATCGCCGCAGGCGAGTTCGGTTGTTCCGTCTGGATCTGCGAATGTGACGCGGGCGCCGGCGGGTGAAGCAAATTCGAGTGCGGCGAATGTTCCACCAACTGCAAACTTGCCGCTGGTGAAGTCTGTACCGCCGCCCCCGGCGCCAATCGCGGCGCGGCCGCAACCCGCAGCGTCCAATCCGGCAGCTTCCCCGTTGGCCAATTCGAAATCCTCAGCGGGGATCAGGCCGACCGATGCGAGTGCCACGGTGGGCAAAGGTGAAGTATTGGATCAGGTGGCGCCGGCGGCTTCCGCGAAAGCGCTCGCAACAATTTCAGGAACCGTTCGCGTAGGAGTGAAAGTGCATGTGGACGCGGCCGGCAATGTGTCTGATGCGACGCTGGAAAACGGCGGGCCAAGCAGGTATTTTTCGGATCTTTCGCTAAAGGCGGCGCGGCAGTGGGTGTTCACTCCGCCGGAAGTGAATGGACGCACGGTGCCGAGCGATTGGGTGATCCAGTTTCATTTCACAAAAGCGGGCCCGCAGATGTCTTCGCAGCAAGTGGCGCCTTAAACGAACGCGGTGAACTGTAAAGCGAACAGTTGAGCCGCGCGAAGCCAGGCAATCCAGCCAGCATTTCTTAGTGGATTCGTTTTTTTCTTGGCGCAGAAGATACTTCAGCAAATTGAGATTTGGAGATCGCGGATCGATTGAGATCCTTCGGCTATCCTTGCCGGGTAGCATCAGGATGACGGTCTGCTAATGGATGGAGCGGGAGATAAGCAGCAAGGAGCGCGGTACACTGGAGGAAAAAGGAAAGGATATCGAGAGTGGGGAAAACGGGCAGGAAAAGTGTTGGCGCGAAAAAGCTGGATCCTGAGATATTGATTTTTGACGTGGATGGTGTGCTGGTGGACGTGCGCGAGACGTACTGGCGTTCGGGATTGCAAACGATCCAGAAGCTCACGGGAAAGCGGCCTACCTGGGCAGAATTTCACGAATGGAAGCGGATGCCGGGGAACAATGACGATTGGATGATGGTGTCGCGGTGGGCCACGGCGCTGGGAGTGCCGACGACGTATGACGAAGCGAGGCTGGCGTTTTCGCCGTTTTATTGGGGCGTGGATGGGAAGCCAGGAAACGTGGCGAAGGAAAAACTGTTGGTGACGCCGAAATTGATTGAGCGGTGGGCGAAACGGCGAGAGCTGAACCTGTTCACGGGAAGAACGCGGCAAGAGTTTACGTGGACGTTCGAGAAGTGGCCGGCGGCGCGATCGTTTCGGACGATTATCACGATGGATGACGCGCAGAAAAAACCGAGTCCGGACGGGCTGCGAATCATTTTGGCACGACGCGATCCGAAGACGGCGTTGTACCTGGGCGATAACATCGACGATGCGCTGGCGGCGAAGAGTGCGCGGGTACCATTCATGGCGATTCTGCCGAAGAAAGAAGGAGATTACCGGCAGCGCGCGAAACGGTTTCGGGAGTTGGGGGCGCTGGCGCTGCTTGAGCGGGCGCGAGATTTGGATGGTTGGCTGGCGTAAGCGGACTGGCTGTGGCTGTCCTTAGACATTACGTTGCGGAACAACCCATAATGCCGAGAGCGGCGAAGCAGCCTTTTGAGCCGTCTAGGGAATCAGAGGAAGAAGGATGCCGGCGGGAACTTTCCGGTTGAGGCGCGGGAATGCCCTCCAGGACTGGGCTCGTGGCGGGCAAAGCGCAGGAAGGTAGCAGACCATGAAGCAGATTAACAAGATTTTGATGTTGAGCGGAGCATGCGTGATGTTTTGCGGACTTCTTTGCGCACAAGCCCCTCCGGGCCCGCTGACGCCGCCGCCTCCGGATCCCAACGCGCCTGTGGCACCACCACCGCCGAAAGCGCCCGAGGTGCAGCCACGGAAGAGCATTATGGGTTTCTGGAAATTCAACAAAGATGAGAGCGACGACGGGCGCGCGAAGCTGCAGCAGTCCAAGCAGGGGGATAACTCCAATCGAGGCAACGGCGGCGGTGGCTACGGCGGACCGCGTATGAGCGGGCCATTTCCGGGGGTGGGCGGAGGCCCATATGGCGGACCGCGTCCACAAGGCGGAGACATTTCCGACACCATGGGCGATCTGGTGAATCCGCCGCACGAGATGAAGATATCGCAGAAATTTGATAATGATCCGGAAGTGGTTCTGGCCGATGATCGCGAGCACCGGACGTCTTTTTACACGGACGGGCGCAAATTGGAAAAGGACAAAGATCCGGATGACAAGCAGGTGTCGGCGCGTTGGGACGACAAGAAACTGGTGACGGACGAAAAGGCAGCGCACGGCGGAAAGGTGAGCCGGACGTACGAGCTATCGTCTGACGGGAAGCAGCTGATTGAAACCGTGCACGTGACCGACAGCAAGGGGAACCATCCGGTGAACGTGCAGTACGTGTACGACGCATCGGACGACAAAGACCCTTACGGCCCACACTGAGCGGCTACGCGCTTCACGCGAGAAATTTATTTGACGGCAACTGCCGCATCGGGCGAGTTGGCCATTTGTTTTTCCGCCTGGATGCGAAGTTCTTTTGCGCGCAATCCCGCCGGGCTATTTGGATCCAGTTCAATGGATGAATCGAGAGCGGTGATCAGCGCGGGATAATTTTTCTGGCGCAGGTGAATCACCGCCAGCAGGCGGTAAATGACGGCTTGCTGTGGCGCCAGTTGCGCGGCCGTTTGCGCGGCGGCAAGTGCGGATTCGAAGTGGCCACGCGAAAGCTCCAATTCTCCCAATTCAAATTGGCCCGGCCAGGAATGAGGATTTGAGGCCAAACCTTGACGGAGCAGCGGTTCGCCTTCGCGGACCTCATTGCGATGGATGAGGATTGTGCCGAGGGCGATGTTGGCGTCCGCATATTTCTGCTGGCTGAGGTCCAGCGATTTGCGAAATTGTTTTTCGGCTTCGGCGGGATTCTGCAGCGCGAGGTAAGCCATTCCGGACTGGTAGAACGCTTCGTAGAAAGCGGGGGCTTGCGCCATTGCCGACTGAAAATCGTGAAGGGCGCCCTGGGGATTCTTCTGCGTGTACAGTTTTGTTTTCCCAGAAGCGAAGAGATTACGCGCGGCTTCGGGCATGACCAATTCGTGAGCTGAAATCGTGGAAAGCCCGGAAGCCGGAAGGGAAATGTTGCGAGTTGGTTGCAGCGAGACGGAAAGCCCGCGATCCGAGGTGAAACTCAAATCGATGTGCAGTTCCGCATCCTGAAAACCCGGGGCTTGAACCTTCAGGATGTAGTGGCCGGGATGAAGGCCCTGAAACGAAAACTCGCCGGAATCACTTGCGGAAGATTGCTGAAGGGGAGTTCCCCCATCGTCACAGAGAGTGAGATTCGCCGAAGGAATGCGTTGGTCGGTTCCATCGGTAAAGACGATACCGGTCAAGGCAAACGTAGAGCGTTCTAAAACTGAAGGAAACACGAATCCTGGGGCACGTGCAGGAAGAAAGAGAGAAAGCAGAAACACACCCAGGAAGAAGTCGATCCGACCCATCGACCACCTCCGTAAATCGCGAGGCCACCACAGCCTAATGCGCGGATTCTACTCTGGTGTGTAAGAAAAGATAGCGAAATGTTGCGACGGAACGACTAACGCAGATCGCCTGGCTCGATTCCGTTTTTGCGGGCTTCGCTTTCGATGTCGTCCAATTTAGCTTGCAATCGTTTTCTCTCATCTTCGAACTGCTTTACCTGATCCTCGAAGGGAACCATGTTATAGCCCTGAGTTGGATTGATACCACTGGTGTTTTCGGCCTTGAAGTCCTTGAGCTGTGAGATTCGTTTATCAATGGCGTCGATCTGGTTCTGGTAGCCCTTGATGCGGTCTCGATAGTCCGCAATCTGCTTCTGGCGCGCGTCAGCCGAACCGCCGTTGGTGGTAGAGACGAGATGTGAATCTGGTGAACTCGCCGAGGAAGAGGGGGAATTGTTATCGCCGACGACGGAGACGGCGCCTTTCAGGGAGCCGATCTCGTCATTGGTCCAGACCTTTTTCGGTTTCTTCTCCGGTGTCGCGCTGACTGGAGCTTTGGCAGGTGAGTTCGCGGGTTTGGCGGCAGAGTTGGGCGATTGAGCTCGTGCCGGCAGTGCCGTAAGGAGCAGGAAGGAGCCAAGGATGGCGGCGAGGAATTTCATATGCTTCTCCCGTTTCGTTAACGCAGTTGGCCCGGGTCGATGCCCTTTTTGCGGGCCTCGTCCAACAAATCCCCGATCTGGGATTCCAGTTCTTTTTTCTTGTTTAGGAGCTGATTCATTTGCTGGTCGACGGGAGTACGGCTGTAGCCTTTGGAGGCGTCGCGTTCCCCTGTGGAAACCGGCTCACCATCCTGAAATTGTTTATAGGACTTCAATTTGTTATTCACGTCGTTGAGCTGAGTCTGGAGCTTATCCAGGCTTTTCTTGACGCGAGCAACGGTGGCAGGGTCGGCAGGCGCGTTCGAACCCATGTGGTAGTTCTGGTTGCGCTTGTCGCCGACAACGGAAATGCCACCTTTCGTTCCGGCGAGATTCTCGTTGGTCCAAACCTTCTTGGGGGCAGGCGCAGCGTCGGTGGCATCGGGCGGCACCGCGGGCGCAACATTTTGCGCTGTAGGAGCTTCCTGTGGACGTGCCAAAACGGGAAGAGAAAAAGTAGCGACAATGAAGAACGAGGTGAGAAGCCGACCGCGCATCAGAACCCTCCAGACCGGCTGGGTGGGTACCAGTACTTCAACCTAGTATAGAGCAAGAAGTTTCAGTGCTGAGGCGGGTCGGCTTGGAGTTTGCTCAATTCAGCACGTATGACCGCTATGGATTCAGTGGGCGGTCCCACATGTTTGTAATCGGTGTAGAAGGTGCGTTCGTGAATGGAGAACGGCACCATGAATTTCCGGCCTTCAAAATCATACTGCTCAAAGGTAGGTTCCCAGACACCGGGAGCGATTTCGTAGCGCTCCTGCATGAAATTGCTTCCCTTGTAAACCTTGGCGAGGAAGAGGGCGATGGAAAAATCCCCGGTGACGGAACCGTCGATTTTGGCCATCTCGGAGGATTGCTCGTCAATCCAGATCGTGCCGCGTACCCTGGTAAATATCACCGTGTTGCGGCTAGTGGGCTTATACGCCGGGTTCGGCGTCATGCTGTAGCGAAGCAGGGTGCGATCACCGCGCATTTCCTTGCCTTCCAGTGTGAAAACAAAGGCGTGGTGGGTGGCATCCATCAAGTCAAAGCGCTCTTTGCGCTTGTGCTGGGCCCTTGCATAAGCGTCTTTTTGCGAGGAACCGTCTTCGGCGGCCCAAGCGAGGTATTTCTCGAGTTTTTCCAGGTCATTGCGATAGCCGTCCGAGTCGGCGGGCTTTCCGTCGGGCGAAAGTGGCAGCTTGTCTACGGCGGGGCCACCCGGAAAGAGCCGGTAACAAGTAGTGGCAGGGTCGGGATCCGAACCGGTGGCTCTTTTCTCGATGCGCTGGGTGCGTTCGTATTCGTCCAGGAAGGCTTCCGCCTTTTTCTGGTTGGCGATCACACGATTAAACAAGTCGGACGTGGTGGAAGGCCCGGCTGGGTTCGAAGATTCCTGGGCAATCGAGAGAGAAGCGGGGAAAACGAGGCAAGCCAAAACACCGGCCAATCGAAGAGCGCTGCGGAGGAACGAGGCTGAGTTCGCTGCGATCATGTAACCTATAGAAACTAAAGTGTATAGTACATCTTCATGCGGACCCTCAGGGCGTTCGGTAAGGGTGGGCGGCAGCACACTGCGAAACACCATGAAAGCATAGGAAGGGCCCGAAAGTAAAACGGTCGCAGGGTCATCTTGCCAAGACAGAAAATAAGTGTATTGTCTCAACAATACAATTGCCCTGAGGTCAAACAAGGTTGGGATCTAGCCCGATTGAAAACGTGGCGAGTGCGCCCAGTTTTGGGAGTGAGGCAACGAAGCCCGCAGTGACGAGCCGCAGCGGCTGGATTACGTTTGTCGAAACGCTGAAATTGGCGATGGATTCTTTGCGCGCGCACAAATTGCGCAGCTTCCTCACGCTGCTGGGCGTGATTCTGGCCGTGGCCACACTCGTTTCCGTGATGAGCGTGATTGCCGGGCTGAACAAATATATCGCAGACAAGGTGGCGGACCTTGGAGCGAACGTCTTCGTCATCGATCGCATCGGAATTATCACGAGCGAGGACGCCTGGGTTCAGGCACAAAAAAGGCCGCTGATTACCGTTGAAGAATTTGAGCGCCTCCGGGACACCAGCCAATTGGCGAAGCAAGTGGCTGGATACGACAGGCAAAACTCCCAGACACGAAGCGGCGACACCATCATGGAAAACACGCAGGTGATTGGCGTCACCTCGAACTACGCGGAGATCGAGAACCTGGTCATTGCCGAAGGAAGGTTTATTACGCCGGCGGACGAGGAGCACCGCTCCGAGGTGGCATTTATCGGGGCGGACCTGGCGGAGAAATTTTTTCCGAACGTGGATCCAATCGGAAAGACGGTGCGGGCGGAGACGCATACCTACGAAGTCATCGGGGTTGGCGGCAGGATCGGCAGCGCGTTGGGAAGATCAAAAGATAATTACCTGTTGTTGCCGCTGGGAACATACCTGAAGGGCTGGCACAAGGCGAATGATTCGCTTGCGGTGTTTGTTCAAGCGCCGAATGCGGAGTCCATGCAATCCGCAGAAGAAGAAGCGCGGATGCTATTCCGCGCCTGGAGGCATATTCCGTACAACGGAAGCGATAACTTCGCGATTCTGGGATCCGATTCGATTATGGCAGTGTGGCACCAGTTGACGGGGAATCTAGCGTTTGTTGCGATGGCGTTGGTGAGCGTGTTTCTGGTAGTGGGCGGGATCGTGATTATGAACATCATGCTGGCGAGCGTGACGGAAAGGACCAGAGAGATTGGATTGCGTCGATCGCTGGGAGCGCGAAAACATCACATTTTGCTGCAATTTGTGACGGAATCCGCGCTGTTGGCGGCGACGGGAGGCCTGATCGGCATTTTTACGGCGATGGCCATTGTGTTTTTCGTGAAGTACGCGTTTTCATTTCCTATGGACATGCCGATCGGCGCCGTCATTCTTTCGCTCGTTCTGGCGACATCCGTCGGCCTGTTTTTCGGGATTTTTCCGGCGATGCGGGCAGCGAAGCTGGATCCGATCGAAGCATTGAGGGCGGACGGGTAAGGCCAGATGGCAAAAGCGTACGGAGAAAATCTGAAGCAGGCGCTGGACACACTGCGCACGCACAAGATGCGTAGCGCTCTGACGGTGTTTGGCGTGGTGCTGGGTGTGGGCGTGATCATGCTGGTGTCCGCGCTGATCACCGGCTTCAACCATAAGGTGGAGGAAGAAATCAATCAAGTGGGCGCGAACACCGCGTTCATCAGCAAGTGGGACCAGAGCCGCAACGGTCCGCCCGCGCTGGAGGAGCGGCTCCGGAAGCCGCTGACGATGGACGATGCGACAGCGATCGAAGAGCGCTGCTCTGCCGTAATAAGCGCAAGTGCGTGGGTGGAACCACACTGGGACACGACGCACGCAATTCGCACCAGTGGTGGCGAAGTGACGGCGATCGATTTTCGGGGAGTGCAGGCGGCCTTCGGATTGGTGTACGCGAATGCGACGATGAAAGAAGGTCGATTCATCAGCGATGGCGACGATCTGCACCGGGAAAAAGTTGTGGTAATTGGAGAAAATGTTGCGCCGGTGCTTTTTCCGAACGGGCATGTGATTGGCAAAGACGTGATGATCGACGGCGCGGAGTTTCAGGTGATTGGAGTGCTCGAGAAACCAAAAGGGGGATTCGGGGCGGACGAAGAAGACCGGCGCGTTCTGATTCCCTACAAGACTTTCATGAAGATTTATCCTGCGGCAGACGAGGTGAGCATCCGCGCGGAAGCGTATCCAGGAATGCTGCCGCAAGCCGTGGACCAGATCCGCGAAGTGATGGAACGTCGAAGGAATGTGCCGTTTGGAGGGAAGGATAATTTCTCTATATCGACGGCGGAAGAACAGGTTGCGGAGTTTCACCAGATTGTGGACAAAGTGGCGCTGGCGATGGTGGTGCTCAGCTCGGTGGGGTTACTGGTGGGTGGCATCGGGGTAATGAATATCATGCTTGTGAGCGTGACAGAGCGGACCAGGGAAATCGGAGTACGCAAGGCGATTGGCGCAAAGAGCAGCGACATTACGTGGCAATTCCTGCTGGAAGCGATGACTTTGACGGGGCTTGGCGGCCTGTTGGCTCTGGTGCTGGTGAATGGGCTGGTATGGCTGATCCGATGGAAGCTGAACTGGCCTGGGGTGGTGCCTGTGTGGGCGGCGGGCACAGGGGTGGCGGTAAGCGTGAGCGTGGGGCTGATTTTTGGGGTTTGGCCGGCAACGAAGGCGGCGAAGCTCGATCCCGTGGAAGCGCTAAGGTACGAATAGAAACAAAGTCGCACAGCTTTGCCGTTGTTCGAGTCAAACTATTCGATATAATAGACTTGCTGAGATTTGCGGTACGGGTTGAGCTGTTTCGAGACGTAAAGGCGCTTTCTGCCTGATGATGTGGTCGAGTCACAGACATCTCCCACGCGGGCAAGTACCCTCTAAATCAAAGTAAACCTGCCGAAGGCAAGAACAATCGCAGCCCGGAGCACGTCTAAAGCAAAGAGAATTCGGTCGATTGGAAACAAACCGTGGTGCAGGTACGTATTTTCAACAGGTGGACAACAGCATGGGAGTGGTCCCTCTAGAGGGTTTCAGGGCAACTCAGCTGGCAACGCCGGCGGGAGATTCGCTAACGCGGATCGAGAGATACCGCCGTGGCTGGCGCACGTTCGTGGAGACGCTGAAGCTGTCGCTGGATGCCCTGCGCGCCCACAAGCTAAGAAGCTTCCTGACGCTACTGGGAGTGATCCTCGCGGTGCTGACGCTTGTCGTGGTTATGAGCGTGATCGCCGGGCTGAACCTCTATGTAGCAACGCGGGTGGCAAACCTTGGCGCCAACGTGTTCATCATCGACCGATTTGGAATCATCACCAGCCAGGACGCGTTTATCAAAGCGCAAAAACGACCGATGATCGATATGGAGGACTACGCACGGCTCCGCGATGGAATGAAAGTGGCCCGGGCCGTCGCCGCGGAGGAAGATCACAACGTGCAGACAAAAGTCGGCAACGCCATCATGGAAAATACGCAAATGATGGGGACGACCGCGAATTTTGCCGACATACGCAACCTGGAAGTGGCGCAAGGACGGTTTATAACACAGTCGGACGATGAACATCGTCAGGATGTGGTGTTCATCGGACCGGACCTGGTGGCGAAATTTTTTCCGACCGAGGATCCAATCGGCAAGACCATCAAGGTGCAGACGCACAGCTATGAAGTGATCGGTGTGGCGGAGCCGCTCGGAAGCGCTTTTGGCCAATCGCAAGACAATTACATGATCATGCCGATGAACACATTTCGAAAGGGTTGGCACACAAATAACGACTGGATCACGATTTTCGTGCAAGCGCCCAGCCAGGAAATGATGCAAGCAAGCGAAGATGAAGCGCGCATGCTGTTCCGGGCGTGGCGGCACTTGCCCTACGACGCCCCGGACAATTTCGCGATTCTGGGTTCGGATTCGATCATGCAACTTTGGCACGACCTGACGGGCAACCTCGCCGTGGTCGCCATGGCGCTGGTGAGCATATTTCTAGTGGTGGGTGGGATCGTGATTATGAATATCATGCTGGCGAGCGTGACGGAACGCACGCGTGAGATAGGTTTGCGGCGAGCGCTGGGTGCGCGGAAAAGGCATATTTTGTTGCAGTTCGTGACGGAGTCGGCGGTGTTGGCGGCTACCGGTGGATTCATTGGGATATTGAGCGCCTACTTCATTGTCTTTCTGGTGAAGGCTATATTTTCGTTCCCCATGGAGACGCCATTGACGGCGGTGATCCTGTCGCTGTGCCTGGCCACGGGCGTGGGATTATTTTTTGGAATTTTTCCGGCGATGCGGGCAGCGAAACTGGATCCGATTGAAGCGTTGCGGGCAGACGGGTAAGGCGAACTATGGCGCAGGCGTACGGCGAAAATTTGAAGCAGGCGATGGACACGCTGCGAGCGCACAAGATGCGCAGCGCGCTGACGGTGTTTGGAGTGGTGCTGGGCGTCAGCGTGATCATGCTGGTGGCGGCGCTGCTGACCGGGTTCGATCAGAAGATTCAGGAAAACATCAACCAGTTCGGCGCGGACACCGCCTTCATTACCAAGTGGGACCAGGGACGGCACGGTGGACCACCGCCGCTGGAAGAGCGGCAGCGTAAGCCGCTGACGCTGGATGATGCGAAGGCCATTCAGGCGAGTTGCCCGGCCGTGAAAAGTGTGACGACCTTCCTGCAGACGGAATGGGATCACGTGCACACGGTAAGAACCAAATCGGGCTCGGTGTCCGCCATCGATTTTCGCGGCGTTCAAGCAAACTTCGGGCTGGTGTATGCGAATGCATCGACCGAGGAAGGGCGATTCATCAGCGAAGGGGACGACCTGCATAAAGAGAAAGTGGTGATGCTGGGCGAAAATGTGGCGCCAGTTTTGTTCCCTGAAGGCCACCCGATTGGCAAAGAAGTGATGATCGACGGGTCGAACTTCCAAGTTATCGGTGTGGTGGAGAAGCCAAAGGGCGGATTCGGCATGGGCGATGAAGACCGGCGCGTGCTGATTCCGTTTAACACATTTCAGAAGACTTATCCGACGGCAGACGAAGTGGACATGCGGGCGCAGGCATATCCGGGCAAGCTGACTGACGCCGTGGACCAGATCCGTGACGTGCTGGAGCGGCGACGAAATGTGCCATACGGCGGTAAAGACAATTTCTCGATCGATACGGCAGAGCAAGAGGTGCAGGAGTTTCACAGCATCATGATGATGGTGTACCTGTCGATGATCGTGTTGAGTTCGATTGGATTGTTGATCGGTGGCGTGGGCGTGATGAACATCATGCTGGTGAGCGTGACGGAACGGACGCGCGAGATCGGTGTGCGCAAAGCAATTGGAGCGAAGCGAAAGGACATCACCTGGCAGTTTTTGCTGGAGGCGATGACGCTGACAGGGGCGGGTGGACTGCTCGCGCTGGTGCTGGTTTTCATGCTGGTGTTCCTGGTCCGCTGGCTGCTGGATTGGCCGGGAGTGGTGCCATTCTGGGCAGCGGCAACAGGGATTGCGGTGAGCGTGAGCATTGGGTTGATCTTCGGAGTTTGGCCGGCGGTGAAAGCGGCGAGACTGGATCCGGTAGAAGCACTTAGATACGAGTAGACGGAAATAATTGACAGACAGAAAAAGCGGCACACAAGTGTGCCGCTTTTTCTGTCGCGAGCGACAGAGTGTGAGGGATTTTAGGGAGTCGCAGCTTTGGGTGGAAACTGCGTGTCATCTGGAGTGGGATTTTCTTTCGAAAACGCTTCCAGTGCGCGTTGGGTATTGCTGGGTTCTTTGGAAAGGCCGGCCAGAGTTGTCTGGGCATGTTCGTCGACTGCGCTGACGGCTGCGACGAGGCAGGAATAAAGAAACGCCTTTATGCCGGAACGGAATTCCGCGGTGGATTGTTCGGCGGCGCGAGCGACATCCGCCTCCAGGGTGCGGCGACGCGCTTCGACTGCGGCGCGATTCTCCGCATCCAGAGAGGCGAGCGAAGAACTGGCGCGCTCGGTGGCTTCGGCGAGGACGTGGTTGGCCTGCGCTTCGACGCGGCGACGGAAATCATCGATGGTGCTGTTGGAGGCTTTTTGCAGGAGCGCGCGAGCTTCACTGGCGCGGGCTTCGAGTTCCAGCGTGACTTCCTGCGAGACCACCTGCTTCTGTTCCATCAGGCGAATGAGTTGGCGGTCGGAAACACGGGCGGCGACCGTTTCGAATTCCTTGGCGGCATGACCGACGGATTGCTCGATGGAAGCAAGATCCAGCGGGCTAAGCTCGCGCGGGGCGCGTTCGGCAAGCTGGCGAGCTTCATCCAAGCGATCGCGGGTTTCCGCGGAAAGTTTTTCGAGTTGCTGGGAGAGCTGGTCGGCGCGAGCCTGAGCTTGGGCGACAAGTCTCTCGTAATGAGCGGAAACCTCGCCGAGACGCCATTCGAGATGGCTGAATATGTGGTCGCGAGAAGAGTTCAGCGTGGAGTTGAGTTGCTCCTGGGGAAGGCCTTGACTGGCATTGGACACCAGAGAACGAACTTCGGCGAGATTTTGCTCGCTTTGCGAACGAGCCTGGCGAGATTCAAGCGCAAGTCCTTCGAGCTGACGGGCCAAATCATTGGTGCGATTGCGAGTGGCGTCGGTCTGCTGTGTAAATCCAGAGTGAAGCTCGGCGAGACGCGCTTCGAGACGATCCAGAACTTCGGCGCGCAAGGAATGCAGCTGCTCCTGAGGCACTCCCTGGCTGGCATTGGCCAACCGAGAGCGAACTTCGGTAAGACTTTGTTCGTTTTGCGAACGGGCCTGGCGGGATTCGTTGGCGAGTCCTTCAAGCTGGTGAGCGAGATCGTTGGTGCGATTTTGCGCGACTTCGTGTTGCTGAACGAAGCCAGAGTGCAGTTCAGCCAGACGCGTTTCGAAACGATCCAGAACTTCGGTCCGGAAAGAATTGAGTTGTGCATCCAGGCGATCCTGAGAAACGGCATCGACGGCAGGGGAAGCGGCTGTAAGCGTGAAGGAACGGGCTTGCTCCAGGGCGCTTTCGATCTTTGCGCGGGCGTCGCCAGTGGCGCGCTGGGCATCTTCGTTTAGTCCGGCGAGGTGGCGAGAAGAAAGTTCGGCGGCTTGTGCTTCGAAATCTGAATGAGCGCGGGAGATGGAGTCGTTCAGCTGGTTCTGAAGCTGCGGAGCAGTTTCATTGGCAAAACGTTCCACGAATTTTTGAGAATCGGCGAGAGCTTGCTGAGAAAGCGTGGTCAGCGCCTCAATGCGGCGAGCAACATCTTCGGCGCGATCGCGATAGGAGTGCAGTTCCTTGTCCCAAAGAGTATGGGCTTCGGCCATGCGCGCGGCCGAAAATTGCTCGGTCTGGCGGACGTTGTCTTTCCAGCCGTCCTCGATGCGGCCCAGCGCAGCCTTAACGGCGTCGTCGAGCTGCGACGAAAGAGAGACCTGCACAGCCTTTTCGGCGGCAAGCTGGAGCTTGCCTTGCAGCGCCTGCAGAAGTTGTTCGGCAGTGATGACAACGCGTTCGGCCTTGGTCGGAGAGCCCTCTTTTTCGGCGGCTTCATCCGAAGTTGCTGATGGCGTAGTGGGCGGTCCGGGAAACACGGTGACTTCCGCTCTCCGGTCGTTGGAACCGGACTGGCGGTCGTGGAACGAAGCGGGAGCAGTCGCAGAATCGTGGGCTGGCGCCACTGCCGCGGAGCTGCGGGCGGCAGAGTTGTTGCTTCCGAGGAGGCGCTGCCAGTCTTCGGGCACAGTGTGGATACCCCAAATATTTCCGGGAGTTTCCAGCTCGACGCCAACTTGGCAAAGTTCGCGGGACGTTTGCGCAGTGAAGACGGAGCGAACCCGGGCACGCACGGGGCGCGAGTTGGCCCCATCCGTTCCTGTGACCTGAAGAGTGACCCAACCTTCGGGCGCGTATTCGTGGCGAGAGGAATAGCGGCAGCCGTGAAGATTGATGGAGACCGCGGACGTTCTTTCCTGGAAAATTTCGCCGCGGCGGTTGGTTCCAAGAACGACGAGTGAGACCGGCCGCTCGATGCGCGAGCTGCGGCGAAGCTCAGGATCTTGTACAGAACGATGAGACTGCGAGAGTGGGTTCGTAGTCATTTCTTCTTCATCCTGAAAAGCATGATTTCCTTCCAGTTCATCCACGTCAATATCATAGCGCTCGCCCGCATCAGGATTCCGCGAAGATTCCGAATCAAAAGGGTTGGAAGAAGTCTTTGGATCGACTAGCTCTTCCCACACCTCTTGATCGCGCAGGCGGACCTTCAGAATAAGCCCGAGCACCAAGGCACCGACGGCAGCTGCAACAACAATCAAGAGAAAAGTTGACATATGAAAACGCCGGGCGATCCCAAGGACACCGGTCCAGGGGATTGGACGGGGAACCAAGTGCGCAAAGCCCAGCGCAGAGGAAATTGTGTCCCAAAAGAGTGCGCGGCGGCAAGAGAATTGTCGGACGCGCACGCGCAATTCTTGGAAGCCGGTACTAACGGCAAGTACCAGATTTAAGTAGAACTTACTGTTAATCGCCTAGTTAGCTAGTGAACCGAAACGGGGCCGTTCACAGTTGATACGCGAACGATCGTGGGGCCCGATCCAAATTCGACCCGCTTATGGTCGTCATCCCAGGTCTTGCGGCCTTCCGAGCAGACGTTTGCGCTGCACTGGAACGGGCCGTAGCCCTCCGATTTCAGCACCACGCCGGAAGTGTACCCCGATGGGACCTCCAGAGTGACAGGGCCATTGGTGCTGTGGGCGTCTAGTCCCGAGCCTTCCCAGGAATGGCCGGATAAGGCGAGGGTCAGTGGACCGTTTTCGGAGCGAACTGTCTGCTCGCCACTGTTCTCTTCCAGGGTCAGCGGCCCATTCTGAGAAGCAAGGTCGAGTTCGCCGGTGCAGCCCGTCACGGTGACGGGGCCATTTTCGGCCCGCACCCGAAGATTGCCGTCCACGTGGTAGAGGGTCATGGGGCCATTGTTCACTTGAAGGTCGAGGGCGGAGGATTTAGGGGCGTGTATCAGGAGGTGGGCAGCCCAGCGGTCGTTGGAATTCGGGGTAGAAATGCGAAGATCGCCATTCTGAAAGGATAAGTGAATCTGGGAGAGGAGCGAGTTGGCGTCCGAATCGGCCTCGGCGGCCTTGCAGAGCGTTACGGAATAGTTTTCCTTGTCCCAGCCGGCGACATAGACACCGCCGTTGGATTCCGCGTGAACCCGAAGCGTGGGAGCTTCGGCTTTGGTAATGGCGCGTTCCTCAGATTGTAAGACGGTGTCGCGATGATCGAAGCGAATGTGAAGATCGGCGCACGTCTCCGCGGGGAAGTCCATGCTGGACGAAATTGTTGGGGAATGATGGTGGGACAGGGCGCGCGGAGCGGCGGTCACGGCGACGGCCGCCCAGATAACCATGGCAGAAACGGTGAGTGCCCGGCGAGAAGTCATGACGAATGCCTCCAGCCGGTATAGACGAGATGACTTGGGCAAAAGTTTGAAGCGATTGACGCGAAATCCGAAGGACGTCAGGCAGAGCGGAGGAGTCGAGCGGCCCGCGATCGGAACGACGGTTCGGGGCTGGTAACCGCCTGAATTGGAGGAGAGTTACGGCGCGCGAGAGGGAACAGTTGCTCTGCCAACGTATCGGCGGACGCAATGCGCATCTGAGGTTCCTTGGCCAGGCAGGAAGCGACGATGTCATCCAGAATGGCGGGGACAGAAGGTGTAGAGCGCGAAGGCGGCAGGGGGGTGGTGGACAAGACCTGATTGCAGACAGCTGGAATTGAGTCACCTGCAAAAGGATTTAAACCGGTTAGCATCTCGTGAAGGACGACACCGAGAGAGAAAAGATCGGAACGCGCATCCTGGGCCCGACCGAGAATCTGCTCTGGGCACCAATAGGCGGGAGTGCCGTGGACGGAAGAATCGACTTGATGGCTGGCGAGGCGGGCCATACCGAAGTCCGTGAGCTTCACGCGATTTTCGTTGGTGATCAAAATGTTGGCGGGCTTTATGTCGCCATGAATCACCGCGCGACGATGAGCAACCGCAAGAGCAGTGGCGACGTGAGCGGCATATTCGCACGCGGATGGAAACGGCAGGCAGCCTTTCGCGATAACTTTTTCGAGAGACTGGCCTTCGACCAACTCCATAACCATATACGGAGTCTGCGTGGATTCTTCAATACCCATGTCGTGAACGGCGATGACGCAAGGATGAGAAAGCTTGCCGACTACGCGGGCTTCGCGAAGAAAGCGGTGGCGGGCGTCGCCACGGGCAAGTGCAGGAGAGAAAAGCTTGATGGCGACGGAACGATCGATGAGCGGATCGTGACCGCGAACGACGCGGCTATGGGCGCCGACGCCGAGTGTTTCGTGGATCTGATAGCGGCCGACTTGCACGTGTAGAGACTCCTCAGCGCACCGATCCCTGGAGACCTTTGCTGGAAGGGAGAATATCGAGAGGGGATGAGGCGGAGAATGAAGCAGGAGTCACGTTCAAGAGGTACGAAAGTACTGGAGCAGAAGGACGTGAGAGTACTCTAATGAATTGCACGACGGGGAACAGCTAATTTCCGAGAGCGGATTTCAATGTTGGATCGGAGTGAACGCGGTCGGGAAGAGACCGCACGTAGTTGACCATGGCGGGATGCCAGTGACGATTGAAGCCAAAATACAGCATTTCCGTTAAGGCCTGATCGGATGTCCAGCGATCGAACGCGATGCGATACGCAGCGACGAAAACGCCGGTGCGGTCTTCTCCATACCGACAGTGAACAAAAACTTTCTGGAGAGGAGCCTGGCGAAGAACGGTGAAAAATTCCGCAAGCTGGTCGGAAGTGGGCGGAGAAAAACCGCCGACGGGAATAGAAATGAAATGAATGCCGAGAGATTCCGCCTGCAGTTGTTCGAGGTCGCGTGTGTGACGCGATTCGCTGCGCAGATCGACGATCGTGGTGACGCCAAGTTTTTTTAATTCGTTGAGATTGGAAAGATCCGGCTGTGCGCCGCGAAAAAGCGAATCAGAAACTTTTCCGGCGTTCGAAACGCCGTGCAGGGAGATTTTTTGAGCCACAACAGGAGCAGAAGAGGCAGGAAGAAGGGAAGATTGCCAAAACGGAACGGAAGGAGAGGCCGGAGAAAGAAAAGAAAAAGAGAGAACCAGGAAAATATAAAAAATTCGCATAGAGAACTGTCAAGAAAGAGTTTAGAAGGAAGAGAAGAAAAGAAAAAGCAGAAAGCGAAAACGAATTTGGCGCAACGACACCACAAGATATGGGCGCGTGCGGAAAAAGTTAGCTAGATTTTGCGATTTTCTCTTGACACCACCTTCACACAGCTTGATACTGCGAATCCAGATTCGGGGGACGTGGAAGCGCCAGACGGTCCGAGTCGGGGATTTGCTTGGACCGACGTTGCCCACGTAACCAGCCCGTGATCACCAAAAAAATGAGCGCGAAGTGAAGGCTCCGCGCAGCAGTTTTGAGTAAACGCGGAGAGCAGCTGTTCAGCCGTGCAAAATCGCCGGCCTAGGGCAGTGCGTTCGCTTTTTTGGGTATTTAGCGAGCAGACGGCCTGGACGGATCCCGGAATCGAAGATTTGCAGGTCGTAAGTCCTGCACTCGGCGAAGCAGCGGAGTAAAATATAAGGGTTCCCCGCGTTGGATATGGGAACCTGCAGCGGGGAGGAATCAAGGATGGCCACGGTGAAACCGGCGTTGAATGGAAAAGCAGTGGGAAAAGGGACGACGAGCGCTGGAGCGTTCGGCGGCCTGGTATTCGAAAGATATTTTACGGATGGCAGAGAATCGCCGTTCGATAAGGTGGAATGGGAAAAGCGCACAGCCCTAATCGGGAATGAAAAGGGCGTGACGATCTTCAAGCAGGAAGGCGTCGAGGTGCCGAAGAGTTGGTCACAGACGGCGACAAATATCGTGACCAGCAAATACTTCCACGGAAAGCCCGGTTCGCCGGAGCGGGAAGGGTCCGTGCGGCAACTCATCAGCCGCGTAGTGAACACGATTGTGCGTTGGGGCGAAGAAGGCGGCTATTTTGCGGACCAGGCTTCGCGGGACGCGTTTCAGGATGAACTGACGCACCTGCTGGTGGAACAGAAGATGAGCTTCAA
This sequence comes from Candidatus Acidiferrales bacterium, assembly GCA_963709705.1. Lineage (GTDB taxonomy): Bacteria > Acidobacteriota > Terriglobia > Acidiferrales > UBA7541 > Acidiferrum. The sequence continues at coordinate 66,097 of CAVPXU010000003.1, read as the reverse complement.
TTCGCCGGTATGGTTCAACGTCGGCGTGCAGGCGAAGCCGCAATGCTCGGCGTGCTTCATAAATTCCGTGCACGACAGCATGGAATCCATCATGGGGCTGACGCGTACTGAGGGAATGTTGTTCAAATGGGGCTCTGGGACGGGAACGAACTTTTCGTCACTACGCGGGAGCAAGGAGACGCTGTCAGGCGGAGGAATTGCATCGGGCCCGGTGAGCTTCATGAAGGGTTTTGATGCGTTCGCTGGCGTGATCAAGAGCGGCGGGAAAACGCGGCGCGCGGCAAAGATGGTGATCCTGAACATCGACCATCCAGACATCGTGGAATTCATCGAATGCAAGATGAAGGAAGAGCGCAAGGCGCACGTGCTCATCCAGCAAGGCTACGATTCGTCAATCGATGGAGAAGCGTACAGCTCGATTTTCTTCCAGAACGCCAACCATTCCGTGCGCGTGACCGACGATTTCATGCGCGCCGTGGAAGACAACAAGGATTGGTGGACGAAGAACGTTATCGACGGGCAGCCTAACGAAAAACTGAGCGCGCGCGAGCTGCTGCACAAAGTTGCGGAATCGACCTGGCAGTGCGGCGATCCCGGGATGCAGTACGACACGACGGTGAACCGCTGGCACACTTGCAAGAACACGGCGCGGATCAATGCCAGCAATCCCTGCAGCGAATACATGTTTCTGGACGACACGGCGTGCAACCTCGCTTCGTTGAACCTGATGAAGTATCTGGAGCCGAACGGACAGTTTGATGTGGAATCGTTCCGGCACGCGGTGGACGTAACGATCACTGCGCAGGAAATCCTGGTGGATAACGCCAGCTATCCGACACCGAAGATCGCGGAGAATTCGCACAACTTCCGGCCGCTGGGGCTGGGGTACGCGAACCTCGGCGCGCTGCTGATGTCGATGGCGCTGCCCTACGACTCCGTCGAAGGGCGCGATGTGGCCGGGGCCGTGACCGCGCTGATGTGCGGCGAAGCTTACGCACAATCCGCGCGTGTGGCGGAGCGCCTGGGACCGTTCCCGGGCTATGAAGAGAACCGGGAGCCGATGCTGGATGTGATCCGTATGCACCGGCAAGCGATGCGGGGGATCAAGCCGGAGAACGTGCAAAGCGAACTGTATATGGGCGCGCAGAGCGCCTGGGATGCGGCGCTGGAACTGGGCGAAAAGCATGGATTCAAGAATTCGCAAGTGACGGTGCTGGCGCCGACGGGCACGATCGGCTTCATGATGGACTGCGACACGACGGGAATCGAGCCGGACCTGGCGCTGGTGAAGATGAAGAAGTTGGTGGGCGGCGGCGTGATCAAGATCGTGAACAACACCGTGCCACAAGCGCTGATGAAGCTCGGGTACACGCCGGAACAAACCAGCGAAATAGTGACATACATCGATAAAAATGGACGGATTGATGGCGCGCCCTTCCTGAAGGCAGAGCATGTGCCTGTTTTCGACTGCTCTTTGGCGACAGCGGGCGGACGATCGATTGCTTGGCGCGGCCACGTGAATATGATGGCGGCGGCTCAGCCATTTCTTTCCGGCGCGATCAGCAAGACGATCAACATGCCGGAAGAATCGACGATTGAAGACATCATGGACGCGTACATTGATTCGTGGAAGATGGGGCTGAAGGCCGTGGCGATCTACCGCGACAATTCGAAGCGTTCGCAGCCACTGAACGCCGCGGGGAATAACAAGAAGGAAGAGAAGAAGGCGGGAGCGGTGGCGCAGCCGGAACAACGCGAGCTGTTCCCACGGGCGCAGCGCGAAAAGATGCCGGTGGAACGCGACTCCGTGACGCACAAGTTCAGCGTAGGCGGGCACGAGGGATACCTCACCGTAGGGATGTATCCCGACGGTCGTGCCGGCGAAATCTTCATCAAAATGTCCAAGGAAGGGTCGACACTTTCGGGAGTGATGGACGGATTGGCGTTGACCATTTCACTGGGCCTGCAATACGGCGTGCCACTGAAGGTTTTCGTGGACAAGCTGCTGAACACGCGGTTTGAGCCCAGCGGAATCTCCGCGAATCCGAACATCCGCTTCGCCACATCGGTGCTGGATTACATTGCGCGCTGGCTGGGCGGGCGGTTTATCTCCGCGGACTACCTGAAACTGAACGGCATGCCTCCAGCGGAAGGAACGGTGATTGCGGGAGCTCTGGCAAACGGCGCGGCACTGCCGACGCACGTGGCGCATGTAGCGTACACAGCACCACGGACGGCCGAACCCGTAAGCACATCGCCGCGCGATGCGCATGAAGGAGCGCCCACGTGTTCGGAGTGCGGGATGCTGATGGTGCCGAACGGCGCGTGCTACAAGTGCGAGAATTGCGGGAGCACGAGCGGATGCAGTTGATGCGGAAGGCCGAGGAGAGAATGCGATGAGCGCACTCCCGAGTGGATCTGCACTAGCCGCAAAACTGGCATCGAACCAACCGAAGGCACGAGGGTTTCTGCACATCGTGCGCCACGGGGCCGCGTTAAGCGCCTTCTACATCGTGACTTACCACCGGCTGGACAAAACGGGCGTGCGTCCGAAAGCGATGCTGGCCGAGGGAGCTCAGGCACTGATCGATCTGCTGGAAAAGATCGGCGTAGACTTCCGGCTGCGCGAGGTGCGGGGCGCGCTGGAAGACATACTGCGGCTGGGGTCGGCGAACATTCCCGATCTGTGGCTGAGCGATGAAGAAATCCTGGAAAAGGGCCTCGTGGAGACGTAAGTCAGGCAATAAATTAAACGGCAAAGGGCAGGAAGCTAAGGCTTTCTGTCTTTTTTTGTTTTACAGGTGTTCTCTGTTCGGTTCAGGAAGGAATTCATTGAGAACATGGGGAAATTCTTGGCGGCTGTGCGACGGGAGGTGGAAGTAAGATTGGCCTAGGCGAGGATTTTACGATGAGCCTGCTGCAATTCCTCCTGCTTTCGCTATTCCTGTCGACCGGGCCGCAAAACGCACATAAGCCGTCTGACAAAATTGATGAGGACGATCTGAGGGTTTACCTTGCGAAAGAGAATGACTGCCCGCGGGATCAGATTTACTTTTCAACCGTGGAACAGGCCGATCTTCTGAAGCTTGGGTACGACCAGGCGGTGGTGGTGGCATCGACGTGCATGACGGGAACGGCAGGGCCGGACCTCCACGCGGTTTTTACGCGCGATGGCGATGGAGAAATCAAAGAGCTGAAGATGCAAGAAGTGAAATTGCCGCACACCGCTCTGTTCGGCAATTCGAATGCGGAATTGCGTATCCGCGATGGCGTGCTTGTGGAGGTTTATCACGACACTTCGGAGCGCGATGACCCGCTGATCGTGAAATTCAAATGGAACCCCGCGAAGGACATGTTCGAAATTGTCAGTGTGGAAGCCGCGCCGGAGTACAAGACCAGTTATGACTGTGCGAAAGCGGAACAGCAAGGAGACGAAACCGCTCTGGCGATTTGCCACGTGGAGTCGCTTGCCGATCTCGATGTGGAGCTGGCGGAACGTTACAAGGCCTATTTGGCAAAATTGGACGATCAAGGACGCAAGAAGGCCGTGGAAGAGCAGCGGGCGTGGCTAAAGGAACGAGACAAGAGTTGTGTGGTCTATAAGATGTGGGTCGACTGCCTGGAAGGGGCGTACAAGAAACGAATTGCCGAGCTGCAGGTCGAGATCGACAACGCGAAAATGAAAACAACTCCGCGGGAAAAAGTACCCTGACGCGAGTCCGAATGAAAACGCAGTTTCACAGACCGATTAGCGGCCGCGCGCGGACACCACGGCTGGAGCGTGTGGCTGGGCAGGGCGGTCAGCGGGGGCGGAAGGACGGGCGACCCGCCAGCGGACGCGGTCGAAAATGCGGTCGTGGAGCGAGCGGCGGAGGAACGTGGCGAAGGGATTCGCCGCAGGTCGGACAACTCTCGGAGCGGACAATGTCGGCACGAAGCCAACGGCCCCTCTCTTCACATTCTGGATTGACACATTGAACTGTGGAGCCCGGCATCAGGGACATAGCGCTCTCTCCCAGTGGCTGCGTGCTCCTGAGCGGATGTGAGCCCCCTAAGCAGCCAAACGATGAATGAATGAGCGAACCGGACGAACGGATGAATTGTTGCGCTAGTGTGAACGGGAGTCAACGGGAAACAAGTACAGGTCGGCGGAATTGTTTGAAAGGTTGTGGAAAAATTCAGCGCGGACTATTCGACGTTATTACGGTTTAAGCTTGGCGGGTTCTGCCGGTTTTTCGTCAGCAGGCGGTTCCGCTGCGGCCAGTTTGGCTTGGAGGTCAGCGAGTGCGGACTGCGCCTGGGTAAGATCGGCTTGCATGGAGTTGAGCTTGTCCCTGCCGGCTGTGTCGTGCTCGTGATCCGGGTTGGAATAATAAGTGTCCTGGGCGAGCGCAATCTCTCTCTGCTGGAAATTGATTTTTTCCTTTTTGTCCGCAATCTCCTTTTTCAGAGCTTCAGTTTCTTCTTTTTTCTTGGCTTCGTCAGCCGGGTTCGCCTCTGGTTTAGCGGCGGCGGGAGGGGCCGAAGTGTTGTCAGCGGAGGCTGCGGCATTCGAGTCAGAAGACGAGCTGGAGGCCGAGGGAGAGGGAGGAATTTCGTCGTTATCTATGACGTGGGCGGGCTTGGCGGCGTCCTGTTTCTGCTGGCGTGCCCGGCGTGCCGCGTCAGCAACCGAGGGCGCGTCATCTTGCGCGGCAAGCCGAATCGAAAATAAAGAGAAGGCCGCAAGAAGCAGCGTAAGCGAGCGCAAAACAAATTTAGGCGACATCATAGCCTCCCGCGCGTCGCCATGCCGGGAAGTAGCCGTTCGGGAACGTCCCGAGACGGTTCTGGGTCAGCAATGGCGTGCCATTACAGGATACGACTGCGAAGGACCCTGCTCAACGGCGAAGAAAAAAGGGAAGCGAAACAGGCAATGGGCGCTGCGGACTCAGTTAGATGCGATTGACAGGCGCGGCTCGACGTGGCTACTTTCCTGAGAACAAGACGGCTATTCGCGGAGGCGAGGAGAGCGACGACGCAGGAAGGCGGCGACTTTGTGACGATTGCCACATACAGCCATCGAGCACCAACGGCGGCGGCGGGTACGAGAGGAGTCGAAGAAGAAGAGCTGACATGAGGGATTGGCACAACGGCGAATAGGCGCTCTTGAACCTTCCACCAGAAGCTCGGCGGCGGAACGAGCAATCGCAGCAAGAAGCCAGTCCAGCCCACTTTCCCGCCCTACAAACTGAAGAGACCAGGACCCTTTATGTGAAACAAGTTCATCGTGGCCCTCGGTGACGCGGAGGACTTCGTTGATGGGCTCAACCCACGAGGCGGGAAAGGAGTTACCATTCACAATCGATGCGAAAATGGCGCGGAGCGATTCGCGGAGTCGCAGGATGCGGAGGAGGACAGCATCGACAGCCTGAGGTTCGGTGGAAAGTAATGGCCGGAGCCGGGCGGCGCGATCGTTCGAAATGAGTCGCGCATCCACAAGAAAGGAAACAAATTCGTCCCAGGAGAGGTCGTGGGCTGTGGGAGAGAGATTGGCGAAATCGAGAGCGAGCCGACCTGCGACGAGATGGTGAGAAGGTTGAGGCGTAAGCATATAACCGGTGACGGTCTCCAAGGTGGTTATAGCAGAATTGCGCCGAGGTGCAAGGGATGGATTGAAGCGATTTGAAGACCAATCAACCAATAAAACCGTAGTGTCTAGCGGATCATTGATAGTGGGGTCGTTTGGCTGGAAGGAGCGAGGATGGAGAACGAACAGGGCGAGAATTTGCAGGCGGCGGACCTAGTGGAGCATAAGACGAACTTTCTGATCGGCAAGAGCGGGCTGAGAGCGGGATGGCGGCTGCTGATTTATGCGGTGATAGTTACGGGCGGCGGCGCGGTTATTGCGACATTAGCGCACATGATTTTCCATTCGCACCCGGGCGGGATGATGACCGGTTGGATCCTGTTGTGGGAAGAACTGATCGGTTTCGCGCTGGTGTTTGGTGGCGCGGTGATCATGTCGCGGATCGAGCGCAGGCCGGTCGGGAAATACGGACTGCCGGCGGGTGAAGTATTTGGAAAGAAATTCTGGCTGGGATTTTTATTCGGATTGGTGGAGATTTCGGTGCTGATCTGGGTCATTCGGATGTTTGGTGGGTATTCTTTCGGAACGGTAGCGCTGCAAGGGAGCGAAATCTTCAAGATGGGACTGCTGTACCTGGTGGGATTTACGTTTGTCGGATTAATCGAGGAATTTCTATTTCGTGGATACACGCAATATACGTTGGCGGAAGCAGTTGGGTTTTGGCCGGCGGCGCTGGTTTTGTCGTTGCTGTTTGGCAGCGCGCATCTGATGAATCCCGGGGAAGGCTGGGTGGGAGCGGCTAGCGTGGTGATGATTGCGCTGTTTTTCTGCTTCTCTCTGAAGAGAACCGGGAACCTGTGGTACGCGGTGGGATTGCACGCCAGTTTTGATTGGGGCGAAACATTTCTCTATTCGGTGCCGAACAGCGGGGCGATCATGCAGGGGCACCTTTCGAATGCAGTGCTGCAAGCCGGGCCGAAATGGTTGACGGGAGGAACGGTGGGGCCGGAGGGCAGCGTGTTTTGTTTTCTGACGATAGCGCTGCAATTTTTGGTAGTGATGTGGCTTTTCCCGCGGAAGAACGGTGAGCCGCTGGAGCAGATATCGACTTTGCACAATTAATTTAGTGCACGAGATCGGAAGCGTGGACCAGATGAATACCCTGACCTTCCGCCTGAGGCAGAAAATCGGCGAGGGCGCGCAAGGTTGCCGGATGCGGATGGCCGATGGCAATCGCATGACCTTTTTCGCGAGCATCCCTGGCAGCTATTTCCAGTTGGCGGAGGATCGCGCCAACATCCTGGACATCATCGAGGAAGGGCACGTTGCGGAAAGCGCAAGGCACATGGGCAGCCTGCGCGGAGTCGTACGCAACAGTTGCGGCTGTGGTGCGGCTGTCAATGAAGAAGAGCTGGTGGGCGCGCAGCAGCGGCATGAGCTCGCTCATCAGATGAGGATTGGAAGTTGCGAGTGAGCCTTGATGATTGTTGACACCGGCGGCGTAGGGCACGCTTTCCAGCATGGAATTCAAACGGTTCGATATTTCAGACGAGGACATGCCCGGGCGAAGTTCCTGAATTTCCGGTGTTTCATTAACGACAGACTCCATGGGCAAGTGGAGCATTACTTGATAACCGCGTCGATGAGCTTCCTGCGCAATCTGCGAAGAATGCGGATGATTCGGGAGAATGGATAGCGTTAGGGGGTAGTGCAGAGCAAAGATGGCATCGACGGCGGCAGGATCACTGCCAACATCATCCAGAATGATGGCGAGGCTAGGGCCAGACACGACGGCGTGGGCGGGGGGATGCGGAGTGGGATGTGATTTTGCAGAACGGTTCGTATGAAGAAGCGATTGAACGGCGGATTTGATTTTGCCGCAGCCGGCAAGTGCAAGGCAGAAGCCTGCCACAATTACGCAAAATCCATACAGGGATTTGCGTCCGCTACCGGGGGACCGGGGACTCACGAATTAAATTAAGCAGCCTTCTTGGCGGTTGCAGGAGCCTTAAAGAGATCAAGGGCTTTGCGCAGAACCGGATCATCGGCGGAAAGGGGCTTTGGTCCCGGCGCAGGTTCTTTCTGGGGGCCAGCGGCGGAGGAGGAATCGTCGCCGTCGTCACCATCGTCATTCAGCGAAGACGCGGCACGCACCACTTCCGTGGGCGCGACGCCTTCCTCGAGAATGGACTTGCCGTCGGCATTGTAATAATTCGCAACCGTCAGAATGATGGCCGCGCCATCCTCGAGCGGAATCAGCTTCTGCTCGGAACCCAGGCCAAAGGTGCGTTCGCCGACGATGCTGCCGCGCTTGGTATTGGCGAACGCGGAGGCCAGCACTTCGGCCGAACCGGTTGTAGTCACGTCGGTAAGAACGGAGACGGGACCCTTCCAAACAACTTTGGCAGGATCGGCCGCGAAAACCTGCTCGGGAATGGTCTGACCTTTTAGGGTGGTGAGTGTACCGGAGGCAATGAAAAGACGCGCGATGGCGATGGCTTCCGAGTCCTGACCGCGGCCACAATCGCGAACATCGAGAATGATGTGCGCGATTCCCTGCTTCTGGGCTTCTTGCAGGCGCGCACGGACTTCATCGGCGGTGCCGGCATCAAGGGTAGGGAAGCGGAACGCCAGTGTGTCGCTGTCTACTTTCTGAATGATGGTCTTCGGCGTGGCCAGTTTTTGGCGCACGATGTCTACCTCATCCGGATCGGTCCGCCCGCGGCGGATGACACCAACTTTCACGGCAGTGCCGGGCTGGCCCGCCAGAAGATTCTTGGCCTGACCGACGGACATTTCGCGCGTCGTGAAACCAGCGATGGATTCCAGGAAGTCGCCGCTGTGCAGGCCGGCCTTCTCCGCCGGGCTGTCTGGCAGAACCGAAGTGACCACGACGTAGCCGGAGCGCTTGCTGAGATTCAGACCGGATTCACCAGTGCCGGGATTGGCGGTCTTTTCCTTATATTCGGTGTATTCGCGCGGAGTCAGATAGCTGGACTCCGAGTCAAGCGACTCCAGCAGGCCGTGGAGAGAGCCTGCGGTGACAAGGTGCATGTTGGGGTCGTCGACATAATCCTGCTGGATTTTTTGCAGGACCTCGCTGTAGACCTGAAGAGACTTGTAGGCCTTGTCATTGGCGGTGCGGCCCAGAACATGCCCCACGCCTACCCAGCCGACGATGAGAACCGAAAGGATTAGAATTCCGTAGCGAGCGATACGATTCATCCGGCACCACCTTGGAAAATGCCAAAACATGAGTATAACACTCCGATGGGACGGGCCAAGGAAGAGTTGGATAGCGACGGGAAATTGCATGTAGATTTCTGGTTGAGGGGAGTGACTGATGGCAAAAGTCAGATTTGTTGTATAAGAGCCACACCATTTGCGGGTTTATGTGGCTTATTTTCCATAACTTACTGAAAACACAAGACAAGCAAGCGCGTTATTTGCAGACATTATGCTATGCTTTAAGCAGCATTTCGCCCATGTATCAGACGACGATCCAGCACGAAGTAGGAACTCACGGCGTCGGCCTCCACACAGGAGTCCAGAGCACCGTGCGACTTGTCCCCGCACCTGTCGACACGGGAATTGTTTTTCGCCGGACCGATCTTGATTTATTCCCCATTGAAGCCCACGGACACAACGTCGCGCGCGTGAGTTATGCCACGAGCCTGATGAAGCAAGGAGTGTTGCTGTCCACTACAGAGCATCTGCTGGCAGCTATTTATTCCTGCGGTATCGACAATGTATTCGTGGACATTGACGCGATCGAGTTGCCGATCCTGGATGGGTCCGCGGAGCCGTTCATGCAGATGCTGGATGCCGCAGGCGTGCGCCGGCTGCGGAGAAAGCGACGCTACCTGAAATTGCTGAAGCCGGTGGAAGTGGTGGAAGACGGCAGGCGAATCGGAATCTATCCCGCGGAAGAATTTGCGGTGCGCTGCTATGTGGATTTTCCGCACCCGCTGGTGGGCCAGCAGGAAGTGGAAATGGTGGTGAATGCGGCCAGCTTCCGGAGAGTGCTGGCGCGAGCGCGGACCTTTTGTTTTGAGAGCGACATTGAGCCGCTGCGGGCGATGGGGCTGATTCGAGGCGGATCGCTGGAAAACGCGATTGTGCTGACGAAGGACGGAATGTTAAACGGGCCGCTCCGTTATGCGGATGAATTTGGAAGGCATAAAGCGCTGGACCTGATCGGAGACCTGGCGCTGGTGGGATTGCCGCTGCTGGGAAGGGTGGAAGCTCGCAAGGCGGGACACGCTTTGCATACGCAGCTGGTGAGCCGGTTGCTGGCCGATCCGTCGTGCTGGGAAATCACCACACAGGAGCACGCGGCGCCGGGAATTCGGGCAAGACTGTTGGCGGCAAGAGCGGCGGACTGAGGCGGCAAGGGCGAGGAAACAAGAGCGGTAGAGATCAGATGTACTTCGCGGACCTGCGGTTTTTTCGGAGTTCCATCCAGCGATTTCCAGAAATAAATTCCTAGCAGAAGCGCCACCGTAGTTCCCAGAATTCCCAGCCATCCCAGGATAAGGCCGGCTATCGCCATGCGCCTGCCATTAATCCGAAGTGGGTCCCGTCGAATCTGACGAAGGGCGAGGTAGCCGAGGATCACGGCGGCGATCGAGCCAGGGCCGAGCGCGAAGATGGCGCAGACGAGACTGGCGATGGCGAGGCTGCTGGTGGTTCGTGGGGGAAGAACGATCGGGGGAGAATCGGCGTTCAGCGTGGAATCGAGATTGGGGTCAAGCCAGCGACTGCAAGACGGACATTGATCAGCCACGTTCTCGAGTTCGGAGCCGCAATAGGGGCAAGGCTTCACAACAACATCAGGATATCTCAAGACGGCGCTTAGAGCGGAGCGCTCGCTGCAGTTGCCCCATTTCCAGCGTCGGATCGGATTATGCCGGTTTCATCTATATAGAAATGCCGATTGCCAGAGACTCCGCGTTGCAGCGGATCGGCGGAGATCGCGTACTTCGTGACATGGCCCTGACGATCGTGAACCATCGGTTGATAAATGAACACGTATCCGGATCTCACGGAGCGCGGGTTGGCCAAGCCCTGAACGACCAGGCCTGCCCGATTGCAATCGCCCAAGCCAGGGCCGAGTTGGGTTGTGGAGGCAGGGAAGCCTTGTTCGGGGCACTGCTGGGCGTAGGTCACGATGGCGGTGTTGTAGGTTCGCAGCGAGCCCACTGCAACAGACTCGTTAGCGGCCATCTTGGCACGGAGCAGATTGGGAATGGCGATGGCGGCAACGATCAAAATGATGAACGGAACCGCCCCGATGCCGATGTAGCCAAGGACCAGTCCGGCCGTGGCGATTCCCTTGCCTTTAAGGCGACCGGCACTCTTGCGGATTTCGGAAAGGGATAGATGGCCCAGGATCACCGCAATTATGGAGACGGGCAGGAAGAGAAAAAAGATACCGCTGATGAGGCCGCCGATGGCTTTGCCGCTGGTTGGTGGGTCAAAACCGGAGGGCAGGGGCCCACGATAGGCGGGTGAACCGGGCAGGGGAGTACCCATCTGGGTGCCACATTTGGGACAGAACTGAACATCGTCGGCGATGATCGCGGAGCAATAGGGGCAGTTCATGGCGGCGGTGTTGCACCTCAGTTTAGATTGAAGAAAAGTTAATAGCGAACCGCATTTGCCGGGAATGTAGCTCAGATTTGGCCGTGCGTCTAGTGCTTGGCGAAGGACAGGGGTGAAGAGACGGATTGTCAAACGCGGCCGAGCACGGGACAATGCTCTCGTCATGGCAAAGAACAAAGATGTGGCAATTCTGATTTTAGCGGCGGGTAAGGGAACGCGGCTGAAATCAAGCTTGGCGAAAGTGCTGCACGCGGCAGGCGGACGGCCGTTGGTGGAACACGTGGTGCGTGCATGCGTAGGAGTTGGACCCAAGAAAATTGTCGTGGTCGTAGGACACCAGGCAGAGAAAGTGCAGGCTGTCGTTGAGCCGCTGGGGGCAGAGACCGTCTTGCAGCAACCGCAGAACGGGACGGGGCACGCACTGCTGGTATCGAGGCGAGCGATTGGCAATGCGAAGTACGTTGTGGTGCTGCCGGGGGATGCCCCTCTGGTGCGTACGGAAACGCTGCGCGCGCTGATTCAGAAGCACAAGAAGGGGCAGGCGGCAGCGACGATTCTGACCGCGGTGCTGGCGGACCCATCGGGATATGGCCGGATTTTGCGAAAGGGCGGAGATACCGTTGCGGCGATCATCGAGGAGTCGCAACTGACAGAAGAGCAGCGGGAGTTGAACGAAATTAATTCCAGTATGTACTGCTTCACGACCGCAAAGCTTTGGCCGGCACTGGCCGAAGTGAAGCCGGACAATAAGCACCGCGAGATTTATCTGACAGACGCGATTGGCGTGCTGAACGCAAAAGGCGAAACCGTGTTGGCGGAGATCGCGGGGGATTCGCGGGAGATGCTGGGCTGCAACACGAGGGCGGACCTGGCGGGAGTGGATCACACGTTTCGGGATTGGAAGCGCGAGGCACTGATGCGCGATGGCGTGACCATTCAGCTGCCGGAGACGGTGCTGGTCGATCCGGACGTGGTGGTGGGTGAAGATACGGTGATTGAGCCATGCGTGCAATTGCTCGGGAAGACCAAAATCGGTGCGCGGTGCGTGGTGAAGACGGGGAGCGTGATACACGATTCAGTGCTGGGGGACGATGTGGTCGTGGAAGCGCACTGCGTAATCAGCGCGAGCCGGTTGGACTCCGATGTGGTGGTGGGGCCATTTGCGCGTATGCGCATGGAAACGCACCTGAAGAGCGGATCGCGAATCGGGAATTTTGTGGAGTTGAAAAAGAGCGTGGTGGGCGAAGGCACGAAGGCGATGCACCTGACGTATCTGGGAGACGCGCGGATCGGGAGCAAAACGAATATTGGAGCGGGAACGATCACGTGCAATTACGACGGATTCCATAAGCACCCGACCACGATTGGGAACAAAGTTTTTATCGGGAGCGATTCGGCGCTGGTAGCTCCGGTGAAGGTGGGGGACGGCGCTTACGTAGCGGCGGGATCGACCATCACGGAAAATGTGCCGGCGGATGCACTGGGAATTGCGCGCGGACGGCAAGCCAACAAGAAGGGCTGGGCCAGCAAGAAGCGTCGAGAATTGGCGGCCGCGGAAAAGTCTGCGAAACATTCCAAGAAGCGCCGGTAGTTCCTGGCTACCAACCTGTTCCCGTTCCCGGTCCTTCGTCGGTGCATCGACGGGTGTGATAAAATTATAGTTCCCCGATGGAAACCCGGAGGTGAATCATGAAATTTGGAGTGGTAGTCTTCCCCGGGTCGAACTGTGACCATGACGCGTTTCATGCCATCGGCCATGTTTTGGAAAAGCCGGTGGAATTCATCTGGCATCAATCCGAAGATTTGCGCCAGTGCGACGCGATTATCCTGCCTGGCGGATTCTCGTACGGAGATTACCTGCGTACAGGGGCGATTGCTCGCTTTTCGCCGGTGATGAAATCGGTGGAGACGTTTGCGAAGAGCGGCGGACTGGTTCTGGGTATCTGCAATGGCTTTCAGATCTTGCTGGAAGCGGGCTTGCTGCCGGGAGCGATGATGCGGAACTCCGGGCTGCGCTTTATCTGCAAGCATGTGCACATTCGAGTGGAAGAGACGAATAGCCCGTTCACTTGCGCGGCACAACCGGGGCAAATTCTGACGATTCCGATTGCGCACAGCGACGGGAATTACACGTGCGATGAAACGACGTTGAAGGACCTTGAGAGGCATCATCAGGTGCTGTTCCGCTACACGACGCCGGGTGGAAAAGATGACGCGGCAGGGAATCCGAACGGATCGACGGCGAATATTGCGGGAATCTGCAATGCCGCCAGGAATGTGGCGGGGCTGATGCCGCATCCGGAGCGTGCGGTGGAGCAAGTGCTGGATTCGAACGATGGGCTGGTGATTTTCAAGTCGATGATCGAGGCGCTGGTGGGCGCGGCGAAGGCCTCGGCGTGAACTGTCAGGGAACTGAAACAGAATTTGCGTAGGGGCACGATTTTTCGTGCCCCTATAGTTTTTTGCGGAGCGAGAAGGCACAAAGCGAATGGCTACGGTACAAACGGAAATCAAGGTTACTCCGGAAATTGCGGGCGAGCATGGAGTGACGCGCGAGGAGTACACGCGAATCCAGAAAATTCTGGGACGCGACCCGAACATCACGGAACTGGGAATTTTCAGCGTGATGTGGAGCGAGCACTGCTCGTATAAATCGAGCAAGGTACATCTGAAACGCCTTCCGACGCGCGGAAAGCTAGTGGTGCAGGGCCCCGGCGAGAACGCCGGCGTGGTGGACATCGGCGACGGGTTGGTGGCGGCGTTCAAGATTGAATCGCACAACCATCCGAGTTACGTGGAGCCTTTCCAGGGCGCAACGACGGGGGTCGGCGGAATTTTGCGGGATATTTTCACGATGGGAGCGCGGCCGATTGCCGTGCTGGATTCGCTGAGGTTCGGCGAAATTATGCCTTCGAAGAGCACAAGCGAGGAAGAGGCGGCGAAGAACCGGCGGATTCTGGATGGCGTCGTGCGCGGCGTGGGAAGTTATGGAAATTGTTTTGGCGTGCCTACTGTGGGGGGCGAGGTCGTGTTCGAACCTTGCTATGCGCAAAACCCATTGGTGAACGCGCTGGCGCTGGGAATTGCGCGCAAGGAGGAGATTTTTCTGGCGAAGGCGAAAGGCATCGGCAATCCCGTGATTTATGTGGGCGCGAAGACCGGGCGCGATGGTATTCATGGCGCTTCACTGCTGGCCTCGGCGGAATTCACGGAAGAATCGCAGCAGAAGCGGCCGAACGTGCAGGTGGGCGACCCGTTCATGGAGAAACTGTTGCTGGAAGCTTGCCTGGAAACGATGAAGACCGGGGCGGTGGTGGCGATTCAGGACATGGGCGCTGCGGGGCTGACGTGTTCGACGTGCGAGATGGCTTCGCGCGGCGGGACCGGAATTGAGATCGATCTGGCGGAAGTGCCGCAACGCGAAACGGGTATGACGCCGTATGAAATCATGCTAAGTGAATCACAGGAGCGCATGCTACTGGTGGCCGAAAGGGGCCGCGAGCAGGAAGTGCTGGCGGTGTTCAAGAAGTGGGGTTTGGATGCGATGGTTGTGGGCGAGGTAACCGACGGCGGCTTGCTGGTGGTGAAAGATCACGGGCAATTGGCGGCGCAAATTCCGGCGCACCCGTTAGCGGAAGAAGGGCCGGTGTACAACCGGCGGATAGTAGAGCCGTCGTCTCGAAAGGAAACAGAGCAAGACTGGTTTGCGTTCGCGGCGGAACTTGCGGACCTAACCGCGAATTTCTCTAAGTTGCTGGCGACGCCGACGATTGCGTCAAAGAAGTGGATCACCGAGCAGTACGACAGCATGGTGCGCACGAACACGCTGGCGGGGCCGGGCGCGAGCGATGCGGCTGTTGTGCGAATCAAGGAAACAAAGCGCGCGCTGGCTTTGGCGACGGATGGAAACGGCCGGTGGTGCCAGCTGAATCCAAAGGTAGGAGCGATGCACGCGGTGGCCGAGGCGGCGCGGAACGTGGCAAGCAGCGGCGCACGCCCGATCGCAGCAACAAACTGCCTGAATTTTGGCAGCCCGGAAAAGCCGGAAGTCATGTGGCAGTTTTCTCAGGCGATTGATGGCGTAGGCGAAGCATGCGTGGCGCTGGGAACGCCGATTACCGGCGGGAACGTGAGCTTCTACAACGAGACGTTGGGGAAATCGATTTATCCGACGCCCGTGATCGGGATATTGGGAATTCTTGAGGATGCGTCGAAAGTTCTGAAGGTGGCATTCCGGAATGAGGGCGACATCATCGTGCTTCTCGACGGATCCAATTCTTCCAAGGCGGGGCCGCAGGCGCCACCGCGGGCCGGCAAACGGCGTGAGTTTTCGTCTTCGGAGTATTCGAAGAGCATTGGTGGAATTGTCTCCGGTGAGCCGCCGGCGATTGAACTTGGTGCGGAAAAATGGGTGATTGATTGCATGGTGGCCTTGGCGGGAGAAGGAACGCTGCATTCGGCGCACGACGTAAGCGATGGAGGTGTAGCGGTTACGCTGGCCGAGTCTTGCTTTGCGGGGGATGGAGTCGGCGCAAGTGTAGCGGTGCCGGAGGACGTGGCGGCGGAGTACGCGCTGTTCGGAGAGCGCGGGGCGCGGGTGGTGGTATCGGTTGCCCCGGAAAAGCTTGCCGCTGTTCGGAATACTGCGAGACAATATGGGGTGGGCGCGCACGAAATCGGGAAAGTGACCAACGACAATACCTTGCGCATCGAATATAAAGGACACGCAGTGGTGTCTGCATCAGTGCCCGTGTTGCGCGGGGCCTGGGCCCATTCGCTGGAACGCAACTTGAAGATCCAATGACCAACAAACTGGCATACCCGGACGATCGATTTCACGACGAATGCGGAGTGTTCGGCGTGTTCGGACACCCGGAAGCGGCGAACCTGACTTATCTGGGGTTGTATGCGCTGCAGCATCGCGGGCAGGAATCGGCCGGTATCGTGGCGAGCACCGGAAGCGACCTCAATCTGCACCGGGCGATGGGCGAAGTGGAAGAGATTTTTCAGCCGAGCGTGCTAGCGAAATTGCCGGGGTCAAGCGCCATCGGACACACGCGGTACTCCACGGCGGGGGACAAGGCGCTGCTGAACGCCCAGCCGATCATGATTGATTGCAACAAGGGCAAAATCGCCGTGGCTCACAACGGCAACCTGACAAACGCGCTGGAGCACCGGCGGCGGCTGGAACATCGGGGATCGATCTTTCAGACCAACAGCGACACGGAAGTAATCGTGCATTTGATCGCGCGTTCGCAAGCGAGGAATTTTTCGGGAGCGCTGGGCGACGCGCTGAATCAGGTGGAAGGCGCGTATTCTTTACTGGTGCTGACGCCGGAGGAATTATATGCGGTGAGGGATCCGCGTGGATTCCGGCCGCTGGCGCTGGGAAAAATTCCGACTGTAGATGGAAGCGAAGCCTGGGCCGTCGCGTCCGAGACGTGCGCTTTCGATTTGATGAATGCCGAATATGTGCGCGATGTGGAACCGGGAGAGATGCTGCGGATCTCACGGTCGGGGATCGAGTCAATTCGCTTCAGCGCAGCGAAGCCGCACCAGTTCTGCATTTTTGAGCATGTGTATTTCTCCAGGCCGGATAGCACCGTGTTCGGCCGTTCGGTGAATGAATCGAGGGAGATGTTGGGGCGTTTGCTGGCGCGGGAACATCCGGTTGACGCGGACATGATCGTCCCGATTCCGGACTCCGGGGTGCCAGCGGCTATCGGATTCTCACTGGAATCCGGGATTCCCTTTCGCATGGGACTTATCCGCAACCATTACATTGGACGAACGTTTATCGAGCCGTCGCAGGCGATCCGGAACTTTGGGGTCAAGCTGAAACTGAACCCGGTACGGAACTTAGTGGCCGGGAAACGCGTCGTATTGGTAGACGATTCGATCGTGCGGGGAACGACCAGCCGGAAGTTGGTCCGGTTGATGCGTGAAGCGGGCGCGAAGGAAGTGCACATGCGGATTAGTTGCCCGCCAACGATTTCGCCATGTTATTACGGCGTGGATACACCGACGAAGGAGGAACTGATCGCCTCGTCGAACTCGCCAGAGCAGATTTGTAAGTACCTGGGAGCGGACTCACTGGGCTATTTATCGCTTGGGGGATTGCGGCAGGCGGTAAACGACAATAAGGGGGAGTTTTGCACGTCGTGTTATACGGGCGTGTATCCGACCGACCTGGTGCAGCTGGAAGTGAAAGAAGAGATCACACCGAAATTCAAAGAAGAAGTCACGGTGGAACGTGAAGGATAGCGCAAAGAAGCCAGCAAAGAAAAAAACCGTTGGAGACGCCAAATTTCCACTGGGCGCGCGGGTAAAGCAGGAAGCGATCGCATGGTTCTGGGTGGTGCTGGTTTTTCTTCTGGTCAACGGGACGCTGGGGCAGGCTAGAGTAATTCCGTCGGGATCAATGGAGAACACCTTGCTTGTGGGAGACCACTTGATCATGAGCCGGATCGGCTACGACGCCGGAGTGCCATTTACCAACTGGCATGTGTCTTTGTGGAAGAATCCACACCGGCAGCAAATGGTGATTTTTCGACCACCTTACGGCCACAACAAGCCAGATTTAATCAAGCGTGTGATTGGCCTGCCGGGCGATACGCTGGATATCCACGACGGCGATGTGTGGATTAATGGCAAGAAATTGGAAGAAAACTACACCACCGGGCCAACGGAAGTTCCAGAGCGATATGAATGGCTGGCGCGTTTTCACGGCTTGCCCATGACGATCCCGAAGGACCAGTATTTCGTGATGGGCGACAATCGGGGCAACTCCTATGACAGCCGTTTCTGGGGTTGCGTGCCACGCGAAGACATTATAGGGACCCCGGTAACAATCTATATGTCCGTCGATGCCCCTGAAGACGCGTGGAACGGCAATATCGGCGACCGCTTTCTCGCCTACGCGGAAGCCCTGATTCATCCCAGCAGAGTCCGTTGGAAAAGATTATTTGAAACGTTTTGAGCGCTGCCGCCGTGCGCGAAGCGGAAGAATGCTTCGTGGTCTTGTGACTGGTCAAGGTGAATCGTGAAAGCTGACGCGATAAATACAAAGGTAAAGAAGGAAGAGGCAGCTGTGCCCTTGAGCGTGCGGGTCAAGAGCGAGGTCATCGCCTGGTTCTGGGTGATCCTGGCATTTCTGCTGATCAATGGAACACTGGGGCAAGCGCGGGTGATTCCGTCAGGATCAATGGAAAATACGCTACTGATCGGCGACCACCTGATCATGAGCCGAATCGGCTACGACGCAGGCATTCCTTTCACGAATATTCACGTACCACTTTGGAGAAATCCGAAACGGCAACAAATCATTATTTTCAAGCCCCCTTTCGATCCAACGCAGCCGGATTATGTGAAACGGGTGATCGGCTTGCCTGGTGACGTGGTCGATGTTCGCGATGGAGCCGTGTGGATCAACGGGCAGAAGCTGCAGGAGAACTACACAACGGGACCAAGCGAGCCCGCGCCCGCCGGTCAAGCTCCAATAGGCTATGAAGTCACGAAGTTCCCGTATCGCGTGCCGGATAATTGCTATTTCGCGATGGGAGACAACCGCGGCAACTCCTACGACAGCCGATTCTGGGGTTGCGTGCCACGAAAAGACATTCTAGGAACGCCTGTGATTATCTATATGTCTCTAGACGCGCCGAGAGATGCGTGGAATGGAGATATTGGAGCGAGATTCGAGGCGTACCTGAATGCACTCATCCATCCTGGAACTGTGCGGTGGCGCAGACTGTTCCATGTGTTTTAAGCTGTAGGCTGCCCTGACACACCCAGAGGCGGGGCTGCGAAAGAAACGAAGATGACCGCCCCCGTGTGACTTGTGACGAATCGTCCGTCCTTGTGGCCTCTCCAGTCCCAGTGGACACAAGCCAGCAAGCTGCACACTCGTCGTAGCGCGAAAGAACAGATCATAGAGGCAGCTAAAGATGAAATACGCCGACGCAGGAGTGAATATCGCTGTCGCTGACGACGCGAAGCAGCGCATCCGGCACTTGGCCAGCAAAACATTTTCACCTGCGGTTCTGGGGGGAATTGGCGGATTCGGTGCGCTGTTTGCATTGGACGGAAAGCGCTGGAGCGAGCCGGTTCTGGTGTCGAGCGCCGACGGCGTTGGCACAAAGTTGAAAATAGCCATGGCGATGGGCGTGCATTCGACCGTGGGCGGCGACTTGGTTAATCACTGCGTGAACGACATTCTGGTGCAGGGCGCAGAACCGCTGTTCTTTCTGGATTATCTAGCGATGGGAAAGTTGGAGGCGAACGTCGTCGAACAGTTGGTGGACGGGATGAGCAGGGCGTGCAGGAAAGCGGGATGCGCGCTAATCGGTGGCGAGACCGCGGAGATGCCAGGTTTTTATCCGCCGGGCGAATACGACCTGGCGGGATTTATTGTGGGCGCTGTGGAGAGAAAGAAGATTCTGACAGGGAAAGCGGTGAAGCCCGGAGACACGCTACTGGGACTGCCGTCGGCGGGTCTGCACACGAACGGATATTCGCTGGCGCGAAAACTGGCGTTCGAAGTGGCGAAGCTGAAGCCGGACACATATGTGGCGGAAGTGGGAAACAAGATTGGTGCGGAATTGCTGAAGCCGCACGTTTGCTACGCGCCGGCGGTGAAAAATCTGCTGGCGAAGGGTTGGGTTTCCGCGATGGCGCACATCACGGGGGGAGGCATTCCTGGGAATTTGCCTCGGGTGCTGCCAAGCGGAGTGAAAGCCATCATCGATCTGGACGCATGGCCGATCCCTTCGATTTTCAAATATCTGGCGAAATTGGGAGAAATTGAAACAGACGAATTGTTGCAATCGTTTAATATGGGCATCGGGATGATCGTGATCGTGCCCGCGGAACACGTTAAGAATGCCGAAGCGGATCTGAAACGGCGACGCGAGAAATTCTTCCGGATAGGGCGTATCGAGCGCGGAGATACCGGAAAAGCGAGGCTGGTATATTCCGGCGCGCTAAATTTGTAAAATCAAATCGATCCAAGCAACAACGTCACTCAGTGTACTAGTAGGCCTGTCCGAGACGTATCCTCAAACGGAAGCGATAAACAAACCATTTCAAATCTTTGATTTGCCGTCCAAAGGTTCCACCCTGATCGAAGGTAAGAACCTCTGGAGTTCGTTATATTATCCGCGCTCCAAGAAACTCAGGGAATGGCTGCGGTTACCTGGTTGGAATATGCGCTTTCTTCCCCCGTTGAATTCAAATCGGTTGCGACGTAATAGTAGGTTTGCCCTGCGGAAACGTTAGTGTCTGTGTATGCCGTGGTCGAAAGCGGTGACGAGTTCATCTTCGTGTAAGGACCGCCGGATGCGGATCCGCGATAAAGATTGAAAGCTACGGCAGCAGAAGAGCCGGGAGTCCAGTTCAATGCTACAGAGTGGCTGGCGGAAGCCGCGCCGGTACCGGATAGAGTGATGACCAAGGGAGAATTGGAAGCATTGCTGGTGACTGTTGCGGTGCCGGAAAGGGTGCCGGCGCTGGCGGGATCAAACACAACATTGAACGAGGCCGACTGCTTTGCGGCAAGAGTTAAGGGAAGACTGATACCGGAGGAGGAAAAGCCCGAGCCGCTTACCGCGATCTTCGAGACGGTTACGCCGGCGTTGCCCGTGTTCGTCAGAGTCACGGCTTGACTGCTGCTGGTGCTCTCGGTGGTGCTGCCGAAAGTTACGGACGCGGGAGAAGCGGAAAGTTGAAGAACGGAAGCGACGCTTGTACCCGCCAAGGCAACGACCACAGGAGACGTAGGCGAATTGTTTACGAGCGAGAGATTCGCGTAAAAACTACTGGCCGAAGCAGGCGTGAAATCGACAGTAAAAGCCGAAGAAGCTCCCGGTGCCAGTGAGAGCGGCATTGCGAGTCCGGAGAGAGTGAAGGTGGTACCGGCCAAAGTCGCTTGCGAAACGGTCAGCGTGGCAGTGCCGGTGTTCCTGATGGTGACCGATTGCGTGTTGGTGGCGCCGACGGAAACGCCAGAGAAGCTGACGCTGGATGGAGTCACGGACATCTGGGCTTGAACGCCAGTTCCGGACAAGGCGATTGTCGCGGGAGAATTGGAAGCGTTGCTAACAACAGAAAGGTGGCCCGTCACGTTGCCTACGGCGGTTGGGGCAAAACCCACGGTAAGTGTGGTGGTTTTACCCGGAGCGAGAGTCTCAGCGCCGGAGAATCCACTCATGGTGAATCCGGTGCCGGATACCGTTGCCTGCGAAATCGTGACCGAGCCGGTCCCGCTATTTGTAAGCGACACGGATTGCGTTGAGGAGGTTCCGAGCAGTGCATTAGCGAAGGTGAGGCTTCCGGTGCTGCTGGATAGCAGATACGTCAGGGCTGTAGTCGACGTTTTGCCTTTGCCGTTCACAGGCAGGGAAACCTTATACGTTTCGCCTCTGGAGGACTTCATGCTGATCACAATGTCGCCGCTATAGCTCTCGACCACCGTCGGCAGAAAGACTACTTGAAACGAAGCCGTGCCATGACCAGCGAGCGTCAGGGGCAACGCTGGCCCGGTAACCACGAACTGCGGGAGAGTGCTGGTCACACTGAGAATCTCACGGGAGTGGGAACTTTCGTTCGTGACTACAAAGGTTTGTCCGGCAGACCTGGTATCCAGCGTTACATTGCCAAAGAAAATCGAACTGGGGGAAACACCGACTTCTACCTGAGCCGGAACTGCAAATCTTGCGGAACCTGCGAGAAAAAACACCACAGCCAGACACACCAGCACCTTTTTACCCATGGGCGGAGAATCCTTATTAAGTTTTTTTGGGAGCGGGGTCGGAGCTGGGGAAGGGTGGGATCGGCCGCTCAATAAATCAATCTGCATTGCAAGAATAGAAGGGGGTACTGGTTCCTGACTACTGGTAAGAAGGGCAAATGAAGAACAGGTCTGCGGCACTCCCTCATGGGTAAAGAAACTTTGCCCCAATTGTGAGACCGGCACCTGGCCCCGCTTGAGCGAAGCATGCGGATCGCTTCAGCGAGTTGCGATCATTTTGATGCGGTAGACAGGTGTGCTAACGTTTTTTGTTTATGACGAAGCGAATTGCAGTGCTCTTGAGCGGCCGTGGGTCGAATTTTGAAGCGCTGGCCAACAGCGTAGCCGCGGGCAGAATTCCCGAAGCCGAGATTGCGATCGTGATCAGCAATCAGCCGGACGCGTTGGGCTTGAAACGAGCAGAAGCACGAGGCATCGAAACGCGGATGATTCCGTCAAGGGGGCTGCAGCGGGAAGCGTACGACCGGCAAGTGGTAGCGGTGCTGCAAGAATTCAGGGTGGATCTGATCTGCCTGGCGGGATACATGAGGCTGCTTTCGCCGTATTTTGTGGCAGCATTCCCGCAGAAGATTCTGAATATTCATCCATCTTTGTTGCCCTCGTTTCCGGGCCTGGAGTCACAGAAACAAGCGCTGGAGCATGGCGTGAGATTCGCGGGCTGCACGGTGCATTTTGTGGACGAAAACCTGGACGCGGGGCCGATTATTCAGCAAGCGGTCGTACCTGTGCTGGACAGCGATGACGAACAGACCCTGGCCCAGCGAATTTTGAACGAAGAACATCGCATCTACAGCGAAGCGGTGAAATTCATCCTGGAAGGAAAGTGGCGGATCGCGGGGCGGCGTGTGCTCCGTACGGAAACGTAAGAGCGATGACAACTTTCAAAAGCGTTGAAGAGCAACTGGCTTACCTGAAGAAGGGCGTGGCCGAAGTGATCCCCGAGGAGGAGCTGAAGCAGAAGCTCGCGAACTCGGTGAAAACCGGCAAACCGCTCCGAGTGTACCTGGGAGTGGATCCGACGGCGCCGGATATTCATCTGGGCCACACCGTGGTTTTGCGCAAGCTAAAGCACTTTCAGGATATGGGCCACACGGCCATTTTCCTGATTGGCGATTTTTCCGCGATGATCGGCGATCCCACGGGGCAATCGGAAACGCGACCGCCGCTCAGCCGCGAGCAGGTGGAAGTGAACGCAAAGACGTACCTGGCGCAGGTCTATAAGATTCTCGACAAAGAAAAGACGGAAGTCCGCTACAACAGTGAATGGCTGGGGAAAATGACCAGCTTTGAGGTTGTGCGCCTGTGTGGACATTATCGCCTGGCACGCATGTTGGAGCGGGAGGACTTTCGTTCGCGGCTGGAGAAAAATTTGCCGATTGCCGTACACGAGCTTCTGTACCCGCTGCTGACGGCGTATGACGCGGTGATGCTGCAGTCGGACGTGGAGTTGGGAGCGACGGAGCAAAAATTCAATATTCTGGTGCACCGGGAAATCCAGCGGGAATACGGGCTATCGCCGCAGGTGGTGATGACGATGCCGATCCTTGTGGGGCTCGATGGCGAGCGGAAGATGTCCAAGAGCCTTGGTAATTATGTGGGGATAACGGAAGCGCCGGGAGAGATGTTCGGAAAGTTGATGTCGATTCCCGACGATCTGATGTGGTCCTACTACGAACTGGTAACGGACCGCACACCACATGAGATCACAGAGTTGAAGAAGGAAGTGCAGAGCGGGAAGCTGCATCCGATGGATGCCAAGATGAAGCTGGCGGAAGAGGTGGTGAGCGATTTTCAAGGTGCCGATGCTGGACGGAAAGCCGCAGAGAATTTTCAGCGCGTGTTCCGTGACCGGCAGGCGCCGGAAGAAGCTCCGGAGCAGAAGATCTCGCGAGGAGCGGCGAAGAAACTGACGGCACTGCTGATGGAACTGAAAATGGCGCCGTCGAAGAGCGAAGCGGAACGGCTGATCAAGCAGCGCGGCGTGGAAATCGACGGCGTTTGTGTTGAAGATCCGCGCAAAGAGATCGATTTGAGCAAGCCGACGGGGTTCTTATTGCGCGCGGGGAAGAAGAAGTTTGTCCGCGTGGTGGTGGAGTAGCTTCAATTCATAATATTTTCGACTAGCGAAGAGACGTGTTTGGCGATGGCGGGAGCTGCGGTCAGCCCCGGTGAGTCGATGCCTACCAGTTGGATGACCTGAGGGAACTCGCGGTCAGGTTCAATCACAAAATCCGCAATGCCTTTACCTGTTGGAGGAACTAGCTTTGGGCGGATGCCGGTGTAAGCGAGTTGCAGATCGCTCTCCTCAATTTCGGGGACCATTTGTTTTACGTCCGCGGCAAATTCGGGAATGGTCATGCGGCCGCCTTCGTAATTGTCCTTGGCGTCAACGTATTTCGCCGTTGGTCCAAGAAGCAATGTAGCCCAGAGAGTTTTGGTGAAGTGCAAGCCGAGCGAGAGTCCGTCGGCATGCGGCAAGGGATAAACAAGATTGCGAATCAGTTCAGCGTGTGGGCCGCGAATTTCGCAATATTCGCCGCGCACGGGATAAATCGTCCACGGACGCGGTCCCAGTAACCTGGCAACTTCATCCGAAAAAAGGCCGGCGGCGTTGATCACACAACGGGCTTCGACAGATTCGGTTTCCGATTGTTCTTCATCACCGATGCGAAGAGTGACTCGCACCAAATCCTGGTGCGGTTCGAGCGATTCGACTTTGGCGTAGGTCAGAAGGTTGGCACCTTGCCTCTCGGCGATCCGAGCGTAAGCATGGACCAGTTCCTCCGCTGAGCAAATGCCTGTCGAGGGCACATCCAAAGCGGAATACCCGCGGACATGCGGCTCTCGAGCACGGATCTCTTCAGCATCAATTATTTGCAGTCCTTCGACGCCGTTTTCCTGACCTTTCTTAAGCAGAGCTAGAAGTTGCGGCTCTTCCTCCCTGGATTTTGCGACGACGAGTTTTCCGGTGGTGCGGTGAGGAACGCCGTGCTTGGCACAAAATTCCTTCGTCAGGCGATTTCCCTCCACACAGTGGCGCGCCTTCCAGGAATTTGTCGGATAGTAGATACCGGAATGAATGACGCCGCTGTTGCGCGTGCTGGTGGACATGCCGAATTTCGGGAATTGTTCGACCAGGAAGATATCCTGCCAGCGGCGGGATAAAGCTTCGGCGATAGCGCAGCCAACGACACCGCCGCCAATGATCAGAATATTGACTTGGTCCATGGCGCAATAGGATATGCCAGAAAAGGCGCGAGGAGATCAATCCTCCTCGTGGCCGACCTCGTCAAAAAAGGTTTTGCAGGGTTCGAGGTGAGCCTCAGTGCCATCATGCACGGCAAATTGGGCGCCTTTAGCCCCCTGGTAGCCATTCTTCCAGAGGGAAGCGCTGCCATACTCGCCGTTTTTGTTCAGCGCGTAGTAATACAGGTGGAAGGTGCCCAGTTTTTGCTTGTCGCCATTGTAATTGCGAACGACGCGGCTAAGCGCTTCCAGGCAGGCATCGGACGGCTTCATGCCTTTGCGCATCATTTCGACGATCGTGTGGCCGCCGGCAATTTTGATGTTCTCCTCGCCCTTTCCTGTGGACCCGGCCCCGCCGACATCGCCATCCACGAAAAGCCCGGCGCCGATAATGGGAGAATCTCCCACGCGACCCTGAATTTTCCATGCAAGACCGGAGGTAGTGGTGGTGCCACTGACTTCTCCCTTTTCGTTTACAGAGAGGCAATTGATCGTGCCGGTGGGAGGATACTTGATCACACGCATCGCGTACGCCATCTGTTCCTGATCATTGTCGAAAATTTGCGCGACGCTTGCTTTCCACTCTGGACTGTCCGTGCCGGGACGCCAGTTGAAGCTGGTGCGCGCTTTCCAGGCCAGCCAGATTTTGCGGGAATGTTCCGTAAGAAGATTCATTTCCTCGAAGCCTTCGTCGACAGCAAAGCGACGAGCTCCATCGCCCACGATCATCACGTGATTCGTGCGCTCCATCACCGTTTTTGCGAGGCGAGAGACGTTCTTGATGCGCTGCACGGAACCGACACTTCCAGCGCGACGACTGGGGCCGTGCATGACGCTGGCGTCCAGCTCCACTACACATTCTTCATTCGGCAGGCCGCCGTAACCGACGGAATCGTCGTTGGGATCGTCTTCGACCACGGTGACCGCGGCGACGACGGCGTCGAGCGTATCTCCGCCGCTCTTGAGAATGTCCATGCCTTTGCCAAGCGCGTGCACACCGTTCGCTGAAGAAATGATGAGCGGACGCTTACCCGCGGGAGCAGGAGCGAGAGGGAAAGATTCGCCAAAAAGATTCGCCGTGCCAGCAAGTGCGCTACCGGCCAGAGTGGTCGCAAAAAATTTCCGCCGAGTCCAACGATCCATGAATGGTCTCCTGAAGGAAAGAAACAAATCCGTGGGGCACTTTAGTCCAGATTGAACAGGAAAGGAAATATTTCCCGGTTGGAAGTAACGGAAAAATCAGTCGGTCCCGCCCAGTGGCAGGAAATACTGCGTGCCCTTGACAGGTTCCTGAAGGCGGCGGAGAAGTTGCTGCAGATCTTCACTTCGTTCGACGAAATCGATTTCGGAAGTATCGATTACCAGCAGGTCGGCACCCTCATAGCGAAAGAAAAAATGTTCGTAGGCGCGAGAGACTTCCTCGATGTAATCGGGCGAGATCTGCTTTTCCTCGGGCGCTTTTTTCTTGGCGATGCGTGCGCGAAGCACTTCCGGTTTGGCCTGCAGATAGATGACAAGATCGGGTTCCGGGAGCTCAAAAGTGAGGGCTTCGTAATAGCGCTCATAGAGCTTCAGTTCGGCGTCGTCGAGGTTGAGGTTGGCGAAGATGCGGTCTTTTTCCATCAAGTAATCGGAAATGACGGGTCCAGGAGCGTCGCCAGAAAGAGCTTCCCGGATGCGCTTCTGGCGCTCCATCAGGAAATAGAGCTGAGCGTGAAAGGCCGAACCGGGCTTTTCGGCGTAGAAATCGGCGAGGAACGGGTTGTCTTCGCAATCATAAATGCGGCGGGCGTGGAGGCGTTCCGCCAGGATGCGGGCAAGGGTGGTCTTGCCGACCCGCAAAGGTCCTTCGATAACAATGAATTGCGGGGGTTTGGAGCCGGGCTGTGGCTGACGTGCGCGTTTCGCCGAAGAATCGGAAGCGGGCATTTTGCCTCTGCCAACAGGAGATAGCTTTCGCGCGGGATTATAGCAGGTTCCTGGGAACAGGGAGGCAGCGGTCGTCGCCAAATGGTACGAAAGGCTCAAAATGCGGTTCTACGAAGGGGTGGTAATAAGTACTACAAGGACCATGACCAAAGGGCCAGTGACACCCTGTCCGGTGGTACAGTAAAGTACAGAAAGTTGCAGTCAACCCGGCACCCCTTCCTCCCGGCCTGCAATAACTGAGGTGGTCCTTGATTCTCACCGCGCTCGTTCTGATGTGCTGCAACACGATTTCTGGCGACGCTCCCCGGACTCCCGCAATTCCTGCAGCAACTTCCGCTGTCGAGATAAACGCAACGGCGAGTGCTTCCGCGGACCGGTCAGCGGAAGTTGAATCGACCAAGCCCGATGCTCCTCTACCGAAAACGGCGGTTTCTTCAAATGCCAAGACGGACTTCGAAGCGTCGGGGGCGGAAACTGCTACGCCAGCACTGCTTCCGGCCATAAGCAGCCCGGTGAAGCCTGCAACCGCGGACTCCTACGAAAGCCCACGAGATAGAAAGATTTGGTACGGACTGATGTTCGCGAGCCATGGTGCCGCCGCGTTTGACGCGTGGACAACCCGCAGAGCGATCGGTGGAGGTTACGGCATTGAGGGCGATCCGCTGCAGCGCCCCTTCGCGAACTCCGGCGCCATTTACGCGACCACTCAAGTCACCCCATTAATTATGGATTATGTCGGCCATCGCATGATGCGCAGCAGCCATAACTGGATCCGCAAGGGCTGGTGGATTCCGCAAGCGGCGAGCGCCAGCGTTTCTTTTGGCGCCGGAATGCACAACTACTCCATCGCGAAGTAAGAGCTGTTTCAACCTGAGGGCTATCGAGCTACAACCAACAGACCGAAGCCGCCGGTTTTCATTGTTTCTCGACGTTCGCCTTCTGGGAGGCATGAACTTCGCCACGGACAAGGCGAAGTTGTGAGCCTTCAGAGTCCAGTGCGAGCGGTTCATACAGGCTTTGATGGAGTTCACCCCAGGGCGCGATTCACGGAAGTTTTTTGGAACCGCGGAACCTGACTATACTTCAGATACTGCTCCCGTAAGCCGAAAATGGGATATAGTATGGCGTGTCCTGTCTGGGCCGTTAGCCGCCTCGGCATTTTATTGGGGAACAAATTTCCTTCAGACGGGTTAAGATTCGTTACCCTGAGAAAAACGGTCAGCGAACCGCGACGGCGCTGACTAGAGAGGCAGACGAAGTGTATGAAGAAGGCATGGTTGGGAGTGCTGCTGGTGTTGGGAACGGCTTATGGGGTGAGCGCACAGGATGACGGCACTGTGCAAGGGCGCACGAATGCCGCGGCGAATTTCAGCGATACTTCCGCGTCGCAGGTGACTTTGTATACGACAAGCGGCACGGGGAATTTTGCATTGGCGACTCCGGCGGTCGACGCTAGCGCGGCACCTGTGGCAACCCCAATCCCGGCCGAGCCGGCTGCGGAACCAACGCCGAAATACGTATTTTTTGGAGACCGTGACGATTACCGGTGGCAGTTGGGAGTAGGCTTCGAATACATACGTTTCCAATCCAGCCAGTTCAACGCCAACATGTTCGGGCTAAATACCTCGCTGACGTATTTCACCAACACGTGGTTTGCGTTGGAAGGCGACGTTATCAC
Source organism: Candidatus Acidiferrales bacterium (assembly GCA_963709705.1). Taxonomy (GTDB): domain Bacteria; phylum Acidobacteriota; class Terriglobia; order Acidiferrales; family UBA7541; genus Acidiferrum. The sequence continues at coordinate 37,264 of CAVPXU010000003.1, read as the reverse complement.
GGCATTCGGCCCGAATGTCTTTCCAAACTCAGAACCGAAGATGTTTGCAGGAGCAGGCGGATTCCGAATCGGGGGCAGGCGAGCGCGCTGGGAGCCATTTGGACACGCGTTAGTGGGAGGAAGCCACTTGCAGCCGCAGACAGCGGGCGGGGGCCGAAACGGGTTGATGGCGCAAGCGGGAGTCGGCGTTGACTTTCGCGTTCACTCGCGGCTGTCGCTTCGCGGGGAAGCCGATTGGCTGTACACCAACTTCTTCAGCCAAAACCAGAACAGCGTTCAAGTCGTGGGCGGCGTGGTACTACACTTCTAGGTTGGAAAACAAAAAAGCTGAATCTGTTTGAGCGGCAAGACCCTCTTGTCGAGCATTGCATATGCTGCTTTCCAAAGGCAGAGCAAGCACTATAATTGGCCGGACAGGCCGGGTTACGTTGCGGCGAAAGATCACAACTGGGGATGTATCCAAATCAGGGTTAGTATCCGTCCATAATATACGGACATTCGTGCGCTCCGGGTCTGGCTTTACAGTTTATGCCGAGGAAAAATCCAATTGCCGAATGAAAATGCTCGCGCGGCCACTGGGCCGGAAAATCAACATCCTGTTCAACCTCCCAGCAAGCACCAAGGTGTCCGAGTCATAGTCTGGCTCGTGTTGCTGCTAATCTTCGGGGTTGGATTCTATCTTGTGCTGCACCACCGTGACGCCGCACAGACCGCATCCAAATCGCCACGAGGGGGCTTCGGACCGGTCACGGCCACGGTGGCGACCGCCAAGAAGGGCGACATAGGCAACTATCTCGATTCCATCGGCACGGTCACGCCCGTGTACACTTCGTCGATCACCAGCCAGGTAAACGGAATCGTCACAGAGGTGCATTACCGGGAAGGCCAGATCGTCCGCAAGGGTGATCCATTAATTGACATCGACCCTCGACCATATCAAGCGACGTTGCTGCAGGCGCAAGGCACGCTGGACCGGGATGAAGGCTTGTTGGCGCAAGCAAAAATGGATTTGGAACGCTACAAAGACGCATGGGCGCGCAGGGCCATCCCAAAGCAGACTCTGGACGATCAGGAAAAGATCGTTTTGCAGAACGAAGGCACCGTCAAGCTTGACCAGGGCAGTGTGCAATACGATCAGGTGCAACTTGGCTTTTGCCATATCACCGCCCCGTTTGACGGGAAAGTCGGTCTGCGGCTGGTGGATCCCGGTAACGTAGTACAGTCCACAGGAACCTTGACGCTGGCAGTGATTGCGCAGATCCAGCCAATTACCGTGATCTTTACCCTCGCTGAGGACAATTTGGGCGAAGTGCAGCAGCGGCTTCGCCAGAACGCCAAGCTCACCGTAGATGCGTTCGACCGCGCGAGTACCAAGAAAATCGCGACTGGAAAATTCTTCACACTCGATAATTTGATCGATACGACAACAGGAACTGTGAAGGCCCGCGCCTCATTCGAAAACAAGGATGCGGCGCTTTTTCCGAATGAATTCGTCAACATCAAGCTGCTCGTGAATATGATTCAAGGGGCCACGCTGATTCCGACTTCGGCAATTCAGCACAACGGCAAGACCGCATTCGTCTTCAAGATACAGAACAACGTTGCCCATATGACGACGATTCAGACCGGCGTAACGGACGGAGCCACGACGCAGGTTACCAGCGGGATTAATCCGGGAGATGTGGTGGCGAACAGCAGCTTCGATAAATTGCAGGATAATTCCACGATCTCGGTTCCCGCGAACCCGCCCCCAGCAAATAGTGCCGGGAGCACGTCTCCTTGAGTCCGTCTACTCCTTTTATTCAAAGACCGGTTGCGACGTCCCTACTGATGGCTGCAATCCTGCTGGTGGGAATAGTTTGCTACACGCAGTTGCCGGTTTCCGCATTGCCACAGGTGGACTACCCAACGATTCAGGTGCTGACGTTTTATCCCGGGGCGAGTCCGCTGGTGGTGGCCACCACTGTGACTGCCCCACTGGAACGGCAGTTTGGCCAACTCCAGGGCCTGAGTCAGATGACCTCTACCAGCGCGGGCGGAAATTCGGTGATCGTGCTGCAGTTCGCACTGAGCCTGAATATTGATATTGCGGAAGAAGAAGTTCAGTCGGCCATCAACGCGGCGCAAACCTATTTGCCCGCCAACCTTCCGGCGCCTCCGATTTATAACAAGACAAATCCAGCGGATGCTCCTGTCCTTACGCTGGGGATTACTTCGAAATCCATACCGCTTTCACAGGTGGAGGACTACGTAGACACCAGACTTTCACCGAAAATCTCCCAGTTGGCCGGTGTTGGTTTGGTCACCATTAGCGGCGGGCAGAAGCCCGCGGTACGCATCCAAGCTAACCCGGCTGCGCTTTCCTCTTACGGCATCAATCTCGAAGACCTGCGCACCGCGGTGACGCAGGCCAGCGTGAACGCCGCCAAAGGAAACTTCGACGGAGACCGGCAGGACTACCAGATCGATGCGAACGACCAGCTGGTGACAAGTAAGGATTACCGGAATGTGGTCGTCGCTTACCGGAACGGCGCGCCGGTGATGCTGACGGATGTTGCGAATATCGTGGACGGTGTAGAAAACAACAACCAGGCCGCGTGGATGAACAAAACGCCGGCGGTGATTCTTAACGTGCAACGCCAGCCAGGCGCAAACACGATCAACGTGGTGAAGCGCATCAAGGCTCTGCTGCCGCAACTGCAGAGTAATCTTCCCACGGGGATTGATGTCACGACCCTGACGGACTTGACTACGCCGATTCAAGCTTCCGTTGACGACGTGGAATTTGAACTGTTCCTGACGGTTGGTCTCGTGGTTATGGTGATGTTTCTGTTCTTGCGCAACCTGTACGCAACGATCATCCCCAGCGTCGCTGTTCCGCTATCGCTGATTGGCACGTTTGCCGCGATGTACGCCCTGGGATACAGCCTGGACAATCTGTCGCTGATGGCGCTGACGATTTCGACCGGGTTCGTGGTCGATGACGCTATCGTCATGGTCGAAAATATTTCGCGGTACATCGAGGAGGGCGAGCCGCCGATGCAGGCGGCGTTGAAAGGCGCGGAACAGATTGGATTTACGATTGTGTCCTTGACGGTTTCGCTGATTGCCGTGTTGATTCCGCTGCTGTTCATGGGAGACGTGGTTGGGCGGCTGTTCCGTGAGTTTGCGGTGACTTTGGCGGTAACGATTGTGATCTCGGCGATTGTTTCGCTGACGCTGACCCCGATGATGGCGTCTCGGATCCTGAGACACAATCCTTCCGAAAAACAGGGAAAGTTCTATCAGGCCTCCGAGCGCGTATTTAACGGCATGATCAATTTCTACGGGCGCACGCTGAAGGTCGTGCTTAGCTACGCAAATGTCACGCTGCTGGTTGCTGTCGCCACACTGGCTCTAACGATCTTTCTTTACATCATCATTCCCAAAGGATTTTTCCCCGTTCAGGACACCGGGATCATTCAAGGCATTTCGCAGGCGACGCCGACCATCGGCTCGAAGGCCATGGCCGAAAAACAGCAGGAATTGGCGGACATCATTCTGCAAGACCCGGCGGTAGAAAGCCTGTCATCCTTCATCGGCGCCGATGGGCTGAACACCACAACAAACAGCGGCCGTATGTCCGTCAACCTGAAACCGCTCGAAGACCGGAGTATGAACGCTTCCGACGTGATTCGAAGATTGCAGTCGAAGCTGGTGAATGTGCAGGGCATCCAGCTTTTCATGCAGCCGGTTCAAAACATCACAGTGGATGATCGCATCAGCCGTACGCAATATCAGTACACCTTGGAAGATCCGGATGCGAACGAACTGAGCTTATGGGCGAATAAATTCGTAGATAAACTGAAACAGTTGCCAGAGCTGGAAGATGTGGCCACCGACCAGCAACCGGGCGGACTGGCTGTTTCCCTGACCATTGACCGCCCAACAGCTTCGCGGCTGGGTATCGCACCGACCACGATTGACAATACGCTGTACGACGCTTTTGGCCAGAGACAGATCAACACCATGTACACGCAGTTGAATCAATACCACGTGATCCTGGAGACCCAGCCGCAGTTTCAGCTGGACCCCAACAAGCTCAACAAACTGTACATTCAGGCGAACTCGGCGGCGGGTACGACTGGCGCAGCCGCGAGTTCCTCGGGTAATGGCTCCACATCCGCCGGGTCGAATGCTCTCACGACTTCGGCCCTGTACACGCCCACGCCAAATACTTTATCTGCCCCGGTCAGCGCTCTGACTCCCAACACGTCGACAACAACATCCAGCAGGGGCCCCTCGTCTGCTGGAACCACAACCTCGCAGCCGAGCAATGCTGTTCCGCTTGGCGCGATTTCGCACTTTGGCACGGAGACCGAGGTGCTTTCCATCGCCCACCAAGGCCAATTTCCCGCTATTACGGTCTCTTTCAACCTGGCCCCAAACGCCGCGCTGGGTGGTGCGATCTCAGCGGTGACCAAAGTCCAGAAAGATTTGAAGATGCCGAAGAGTGTGCAGGCGGATTTTCAAGGCACAGCCGCCTCTTTCAGAAATTCACTTTCCAACATGCCTTTGCTGATTCTTGCGGCGCTTGTGACCGTCTACATTGTTCTTGGCGTGTTGTACGAAAGCTTTATCCATCCCATCACAATTCTTTCCACGCTGCCCTCCGCAGGCGTCGGCGCGTTCCTGGCATTGATTTTGTTCCACCAGGATCTGAGCGTCGTAGCCATCATCGGTCTCGTGCTCCTGATCGGTATCGTGAAGAAAAACGGAATCATGATGGTGGACTTTGCTCTTGATGCGGAGCGCAATCAGGGCAAAAAGGCTGAGGATGCGATTTATGAGGCGTGCCTGCTGCGTTTCCGTCCCATTATGATGACCACGATGGCGGCGTTACTCGGTGGTTTGCCCCTGGCGTTCGGCAGCGGCTTTGGTTCGGAGTTGCGCAGGCCGTTGGGAATCGCGATGGTTGGCGGGCTGCTGGTAAGCCAAGTACTGACGCTCTATACCACTCCGGTCATTTATATCTTCTTTGACAATCTGGCCCATCGATTCTCTGGAAATTCCAAGAGGAAAGAAAGCCCGGGCGCGGAGCCGCAACCTTCGGGGCAGTTATGAACGTCTCCAGGCCATTCATCCATCGGCCGGTTGCAACGACGTTGTTGACGGTGGCGATCGCCATCGCCGGCGCGATTGCGTTCAGGGTGCTCCCGGTTTCCCCGCTGCCACAGGTGGACTTTCCCACGATTTCCGTGGGTGCGAGCTTGCCAGGAGCCAGCGCCGAGATCATGGCCTCTTCGGTTGCTACGCCGTTGGAGCGGCAATTCGGCCACATTGCCGGTGTTACGGAAATGACTTCGGCGAGCAGCCTGGGCGCAACGGGGATCACCATTCAGTTCGATCTGAGCCGTAACATTGATGGAGCAGCCCGAGACGTAGAAGCGGCCATCAACGCGGCGCGCACGTATTTGCCGTCAAACCTTCCTTCGAATCCGACCTACCGCAAGGTGAATCCCGCGGACGCTCCGATCATGATTCTTGGGCTGACGTCCGACAAGTATGGGCCGGATAAGCTTTACGACGAAGCCTCCACGGTGATGGAGCAAAAGCTGTCGCAGATTTCGGGTGTGGGCCAGGTCAGTGTCGGCGGAGGCGCATTGCCGTCAGTCCGGGTGGAAGTAAATCCCACCAAGCTCTACAGCATGGGCCTGACGATGGCCAACTTGCAGTCAGTACTTAGCCTGCAGAATTCCGATCTCGCCAAAGGTCAGATTACCGACGGAAATTTCACGGCCGACATCGTTGCAAACGATCAAATTTCCCATGCCGAAGACTACAAGCCGATCATCGTGGGCTATAACAAAGGCGCCGCCGTCCATCTTTCCGATATCGCCGAGGTAATCGATTCCGTTCAGAACATTCGCGTGGCTGGCTATTTGAATGGCAAGCGCGCCGTCGTGATTATTATCTTCCGGCAGCCTGGGGCCAATATTATCGATACGGTCGATCGCATCCGCGCGGAGTTGCCTTCTATCGAGGCCTCCGTTCCTCAGGGCATAAAAACAACCATAATGCTGGACCGCACTACGACGATTCGCGCGTCCGTGAGCGACGTTGAACGCACTCTGACGTTTTCGATCATCCTGGTGATCATTGTGGTGTTTGTTTTCCTGCGCAATGGACGCGCAACGCTGATTCCCGCTGTTGCTGTTCCTGTATCCCTCATCGGCACATTCGCGGTGATGTATCTCTGTGGATACAGCCTGGACAATCTTTCGTTGATGGCCCTGACCATCGCCACAGGTTTCGTGGTGGACGACGCAATTGTGGTGATGGAAAACATAACGCGTCACCTGGAAGCGGGAATGGAACCCTTTGCGGCGGCTCTCAAAGGCGCCCAGGAAATTGGTTTCACGGTCTTTTCTATCAGCATATCCCTGATCGCGGTTTTCATTCCGCTGCTGTTGATGGGAGGAATTGTCGGGCGGTTGTTCCGGGAGTTTGCCATTACATTGTCCACGGCCATTATCGTTTCGATGGTCATTTCCCTTAGCACAACGCCGATGATGTGCGCCCACCTGCTGAAGCAGCAACACACGGAGAAGCACGGCCGTCTGTACATGGCGACGGAGAGAATGTTCGAAAGGATCCTCAATTTATACCGGTATACCCTGGAGTGGGTGCTGGACAACTCGCTTCTGACACTTACCGTTCTTATTCTGACGATCGCTCTGAACGTCGTCATCGTCTATGAAATTCCCAAGGGCTTTTTCCCGCAGCAGGATACGGGCGTGCTTGTGGGAGGCGTGCAGGGACCGCAAGACGCTTCCTTCGCATCGATGAATGATTCCATCCAAAAGATTACGGCGGTGGTTCAGGCTGATCCCGCGGTTCAAAACGTGATCGTGTTCACCGGTGGCCAGGGCGCGACGAATACCGGGTTTATTTTTATTGCGCTGAAGCCATTGAATGAACGGAAAATCGGCGCGCCGCAAATCATTAACCGGCTGCGCCCAAAATTGAACAAACTGCTTGCTGCTTCGGCGTTTATGCAGGCCTCGCAAGATTTGCGTATCGGTGGACGCAGCTCCAATGCGCTTTACCAATACACCATTCAATCCGACACGGTCACGGATCTCCAGACCTGGGGTCCAAAACTTCTGGCGGAGATGAAGCATCTTCCCGGTCTGCAGGATGTGAACACCGACCAGCAGAATGGCGGCTTGGACATTCTACTCCATTACAATCGAGTAACCGCGGCCCAATTAGGCCAGACTTCGAGCTCGCTGGACAGCGAAATCTACAACTCCTTCGGCCAAGCCGAGGTTTCCATTATTTATACACAGTTGAACCAGTATTACGTTGTGCTGGAGGTAGATCCAAAGTATTCGCAGACGCCGGAGGGGTTGAAGAACGTCTACTTTCATCCAAACGGGAGCAGCAGCGTGACCGCCGTCGGCAACGTTCCCCTCGGCACGGTGTCGACGAATCAGGCAAACACCATTCCCTTGGCGATCAATCACACCAGCTTGTTTCCTTCTGTCACCATTTCGTTCAACTTGGCTCCCGGTGTCTCCTTGAGCGACGCCACTCTGGCGATCGAACAGTTGAAAGCACGTATGGGCGTGCCGACGACAGTCCGCGGTTTCTTCGCGGGCACGGCGCTGGCTTATCAACAATCTCTCAATGGAGAACTCATCCTAGCTTTGACGGCGGTCCTGGCTGTCTACATTATTCTTGGAATCCTGTATGAAAGTCTCGTGCATCCGCTCACGATTATTTCTTCGCTCCCGTCGGCTAGCGTCGGTGCCATGCTCGCGCTAATCCTCTTCAAGGAAGATCTCAACGTCATCTCGATCATCGGGATTGTCCTGCTGATCGGTATCGTTAAAAAGAACGCCATCATGATGATTGATTTTGCGCTGCAGGCGGAACGCGAAGGCGGTAAGAGTACCAAAGACGCCATCTTCGAGGCATGCATGCTGCGCTTCCGCCCGATTCTGATGACCACCATGGCCGCACTCTTCGGCGCTCTGCCGTTGGCGTTTGGCACGGGCACTGGTTCGGAATTGCGCCGCCCGCTAGGCATCTCGATTGTTGGCGGCCTGATCATGAGCCAGTTGCTGACTCTGTATACGACACCGGTCGTCTATCTCATGCTCGATCGCCTGCGGCTTCGGGTGCTGGGCAAAGAACGAGATACGTTTCATGCGGGCGATGCTACGGCCCCGTCCACGGCGAGTGACTAAGATGAAAAACACCATGAACAACAATCGAAGACAACTCATCCTGGGGCCAGCGATCGTCGCCTTACTGCTGACGGGCTGCGTAGTTGGCCCGAAATACCACACTCCAGCGGCGACCCTGCAAGCGCCGCCGCCCGCTTACAAGGAAGTGCCCACGCAATCGCCTGACTCCGGCACGTGGAAAGTGGCGCAACCCCAGGACGCGATTCTGCACGGCAAATGGTGGGAGATTTACAACGATCCGGAGTTGAACGCGCTGGAAGAACAGCTCAACGTAAACAACCAGAACATCAAGCAATCGTTCGAGAATTTCATGGAGGCGCGCACATTGATTGCGCAAGCCCGCGCGCAACTTTATCCCACGATAGGGACGGCGCCATCCTACGAGCGTACTCACGGCTCCGCGAGTCTCGGAAAGTCGATCGGCAGCACGGGCGCAACCAACGGGTCAACTGTCAACTTTTTCCAGCTACCAGCGAGTGTTTCTTGGGAGCCGGACCTGTGGGGCAAAATCCGAAACACCATTCGCGAATACCAATACAGTGCGCAATTGAGCGCCGCCGATCTGGAAAACGAGAAGCTCACGGAACAGGCCAGCCTTGCTGTATTTTTCTTCGAACTGCGCGGCCAGGATGCCTTGCAGAAGCTTTATGACGATACGATTGACGCCGACAAGAAAACCGTACAGCTCTCCCGCGACCGCTATGAGACGGGTGTGGATGACCTTATCTCTCTCGTCGAGGCGGAAAACGCACTGCAAAATGCGGAAGCCGCGGCCACAAATCTTGGAATTGCCCGCGCTCAGTATGAACACGCCATTGCGGTCTTGATCGGAACGACGCCCTCCAGCTTTTCAGTGCCCGTGAAACCCTTGAGTGCAACGGCCCCACCAGTCCCGGTGGGGGTGCCGTCGCAATTGCTCGAACGGCGGCCAGATATCGCTGCTTCCGAGCGCAACATGGCCGCGGCGAACGCGCAAATCGGAATAGCCACGGCGGCCTATTATCCTAGTTTGACTCTCAGCGCCCAGGGAGGCTTTGAAAGCTCGACAATAGGCAATCTTCTGACTTGGCCCAGCCGTTTCTGGTCCGTCGGGCCGTCTGTGTCCGAAACAATTTTTGATGCCGGACTTCGCCGCGCCACGGTTCTCCAGTACGTGGCTCTGTATAACGCGAACGTTGCCGGCTATCGCCAGACGGTGCTGACTGCGTTTCAACAAGTGGAAGATAATCTGGCCGCTGAGCGCATCTTGTCTAAAGAAATTGAGCAACAACAGGTCGCCGTACAGTCGGCGCAGAAGTATCTGGAGCTGGCTCTCGCGCGCTATGAGACGGGAGTGGATCAGTTTCTAAACGTATTGGTGGCGCAGACAACGCTGCTTTCCGACCAGCAACAACTGGCAGCACTTCACACACAGTCGATGACCGCTTCCGTTCAGCTGATAGAGGCGTTGGGCGGAGGTTGGGATACATCGCAGCTGCCCACCCCAGCGCAGGTTTCGCAAAAAGTTACAAAATCGGAGATTGAGGCGCCGAACCAGCCGGCCCAGACAAGCAATCCCGCCAGTCCCAACAATCCGGGCAGCAATCCGTGATCCTGCGAGTAAAAATCGAGCCGCCCCTGCTTAATCTGAAAGTTCATTAACCCAGGGACGGGAATGTCGCGATAGTCTGGAAAAGACATGTTCTTCTCAACCAGAAAACTATTATTTTCACTTCTAGCTATGGCCGCGCTGACCGTTTCTTGTTCAGGCCAAAACAAGCAGAAGAAATCTGCATTTTCAGAAAACCACGTGCAATTGGAACTGAAGGTGCCGCCGAGTTTTCGATTCGTGGCTTTCGGCGACACGCGATTCCACGATCCATCGGATACAGAGCCGGCGAATCCGGCTATACGCCATGCTCTCGTCGCAGCCATCGACAAAGAAAATCCGGCGTTTGTTTCGATTGGAGGCGACATAGTCTATGACGGCTCCGATGGCAACGATTGGAAAGTGTGGGACTCGGAAACGGAAGTTTGGCGCGAGCATAAAATCACCATATTCCCGGCCATCGGCAATCATGACCTGAAAGGCGACGTGCCAAGCGCCCTGGAAAACTACTTTGTGCGTTTCCCCGAGCTGAAGCAAAGCCGCTATTACTCCGTGCGTATCGGAAACACGTTAATGCTTGTGCTTGATAGCGCGTTGGATGAGTTATCCGGTCTGCAAGGCGACTGGCTGCATGCCCAGCTCGATAACCTTTCCGGGTCCACAGATTTCGTTTTCTTGGTGTTTCACCATCCACCGTACACCAGTTCTTCCAATGAAAAGGTTTTTGGAGGAGGCCACTCGGCTCGCCCTTCCGAACAAGCGCTGGCGAAATTTCTCGAAGAGCGCCAGCAGCACACTCGCGCTCGCTTTGTGGCGTTCAACGGGCACGTGCATAACTATGAGCGCCACGAGTACGGCGGAATCACGTATTTCGTGACGGGCGGCGGAGGCGCGCACGCATATCCAATCCAGCGACACGCCGACGACCTTTATAAAGACTCCGGCGTCAACTACCACTATTTGCTCGCGGAGGTGGACCACAATCGCCTTACGGTAACCATGCACAAGGTCGAGATCAAAGACGGAAAAGAGCTTTGGAGCATGCCGGACTCTGTCACCATTACTGCGCCCATTGCCGTTCCCGCGGCTGCAGACTGAACCGCTCGCTTGGCGGATCACAAACAAATTGCCGTATGATACGGGCATGAGGCTGCTGCTCGTCGAGGATGATTCGCGGATTGCGCACTTTGTGGCGCGCGGCTTGCAGGAACAGGCGTATGCCGTCGATGTGGTCGCAAATGGCGACGATGCTCTCTACCAGGTAGAAATCAACGATTACGACGTAATTATTCTCGACGTGATGATTCCCGGCAAGGATGGATTTGCGACGTGCCGAGGCATTCGATCGCTGGGCAAGCGTATGCCGATCTTAATGCTTACTGCCCGCGACGCAGTGGATGACCGTATTCGTGGACTTGATTCGGGCGCTGACGACTATCTGACGAAGCCTTTCGAATTTGGCGAATTGCTTGCACGTCTCCGTGCGTTGTTGCGACGTCCGAGGGATTTACGTCCTTCGCGGATTCGTGTGGGTGATCTCGAACTGGATACAGGTTCGCAGACAGCGAAATGCGGCAATCGCTCCATTTCGCTCACTGCCAAAGAATATGCGCTTCTGGAATTTCTGGCGCGTAATGCCAATCGCGTCATCGGGCGGTCGGAGATTGCCGAACACGTCTGGGACGAGTCCTTCGATCCTTTCTCAAATCTTATCGAGGTTTACGTAAACCGTTTGCGGCGGAAGCTCGGGGAGCAAGACGGCAAACCGCTGCTGCAAACACGTCGTGGCAGCGGCTACATCCTCAGCGCGCCACCGGAAACAGAGCTGGCCACCGAACGCAAGGCAGAACATTCTCCGTCGCGAAATTCGAGAAAGCCGCATGCTTGACTCCGTTCGGTCGCGTCTTACGCTATGGTACAGCCTTGTGCTGGCTTTCGCGCTCGTCGGGCTGGCGGGAATCACTTACTTTTTGTATTGGCACAATATTTCCAAGCGCGCAGACAGCGACCTGACGCAACTCTCCGAGGCCTTTATCACCACGTTCAAGGCGGAATTGGGGGACTCGACCGGTCCGGAATCCGTAGATAACGCGGCGCGCGTAGCCATGCTGGAACACCGGTTTCGCGGAACTTTTTTTGTTCTTCTGGATGGCTCGGGAAACGTGCAACAAAGTTCATTCGACTTATCCTCTGCGGCCGATCCCAAGGGATCTCCTCCTCCGGATTTCCTTTCTCCAGATTTCTTCCGATCGCTGGCTGGCTCAGAGCCGCGGGTGCCGCACACCATACGCGGCGGGAGAAATGGCTTTCGTGGATTAGTCTGGCCGCTTAGCGTAGGCGGACACACCTACACGCTGGTAATTTTGCAATCGCTCCGCGCACAGAAAGAAATGCTGGAGGATATTCGCAATACGTTTTTGTTGGCGATCCCCATCGCGCTGTTATTCGCCAGTCTGGGTGGCTATTTACTGGCTCGCAAAAGCCTGTCGCCGATTTCCGCGATGGCTTCCCAAGCTCGCGGCATGGGAGCGGCCAACCTGCACCGTCGTTTGGAGGTGGCGAATGAACGCGATGAATTGGGGCAATTGGCACAGACTTTCAATCAGCTGCTGGAGAGGCTGGAGGCGTCGTTCGAACAACAACGGCGATTCATGGCGGACGCATCGCACGAACTTCGTACTCCCGTGGCGATCCTCCGTGGTGAAACCGAAGTCACGCTTTCGCAACCAGAACGCACTCCCGGTGAATACCGCGAAACCCTGGCGATCCTCCGCGAAGAATCCCAGCGCCTGGCGCACATCATCGAAGACCTCTTTACTCTGGCGCGTGCCGACGCCGGTCAGTATCCCTTGACGCTCCGCGACTGTTATCTCGACGAGCTGGCATCGGAAGCGCTGGTGCGCGCGCGATCCCTCGCTAGCTCAAAAAACATCACGCTAACTTCGGCAATCGAACCGGATTTGCCCATTTGTGCCGACGAGGCATTGCTAGGCCGCATGTTGCTCAATCTCCTGGACAACGCCATTAAATATTCACCGTCAGGAAGTACGGTCACGCTCGCCTGCCGACGCGGTTCCGGCCGCTACACGGTGACCGTTTCCGATAATGGGCCGGGCATTCCCGCAGAATTACAGCCGCGCATCTTTGAGCGTTTTTTTCGCGCAGACAAGGCACGCTCACGCTCTGAGGGCGAGACAGGGGGTGCCGGGCTGGGATTGTCCATTGCCCGCTGGATTGTCGAAGCCCACCAGGGGCAGCTTGTGCTGACGCGCTCGGACGGTTCTGGCACGGTTTTTACCGCCACTCTCCCTGCAACTCAACCCGTCTAACCTCGAAGAAATTACAAATCTGGTTGATTATGATGTCGGAGCCCGCCTCTTCGATACCTGTTTGTAATCCCGGATTCACGAAGCATTCACATACAGCAAATTACGATCAACTCAAGGAATCCCACCATGCATGTGCTGATCGTTGAAGACGAGCCGGAAATGGCCCAGCTTCTTGCCAAAGGTCTTCGCGAAGAACAATTTGAGATCAGCCTGGCGCGCGATGGGCGCACGGCGCTGGAAAAGTCCGCCGATACTTCATTCGACGTAATCCTGCTCGACGTGATGCTTCCGCAGATGAACGGCCTGGAGGTGGCGCGACGGCTTCGGCACCGCGAGCAGGATACGCCAGTTTTGATGTTGACTGCCCGCGACTCCGTTCCCGACATCATCAGTGGCTTGAATGCAGGGGCGGACGATTACCTGACGAAGCCTTTCTCATTCCTGGAATTGCTGGCGCGCATTCGTGCCTTGGCGCGGCGACGAGACATTCGCCGAAGAAATGTTCTGGAGCTGGAAGACCTTGTGCTGGATGTTGTGTCCTTGCGGGTCTTCCGCAAGGGGCAGGAAATTCATCTTTCGCACACCGAATACCGCCTTTTGGAACTCCTGGTGCGCCATACCGGACGCGTGGTTTCCCGCCCCGAAATCCTGACCAGCATCTGGGGGCGCGGCCGTGAAGTCTCAGAAAACACGTTGGACGCTTTCGTACGTTTGCTTCGCAAGAAAATAGACCAAGGCTACGAAAGCAGGTTAATCCACACTCATCGAGGTTTCGGATATTCAGCTGGTGCGGTGAATCCTCTGTGAAGCTCACTATTCGGGTTCGTCTGACCCTTTTGTATCTGGTGGTTCTGGCCGCGTCGTTTGTTGCCTTCTTCTGGATTTGCGATTTTGGATTTCGCCGCGGCATCGCCACTACAGTCAACGACGCTTCGCGCAGCAACCTGGAAATCGTTCAGAGGGTACTCACACTTTCCGCGTCAAAGGGAACCCCCAAAATTCAAAAGGAGTTGACGGAACTTTCCGAGTTGTGGGCCAATGGCGCCATTTTTCAGGTCTCTGCCGCGGATGGTTCGTGGATCTTCCGCTCCCGTCGCTTCCTGCTTCCGCAATCGCCCCTTCCCGCAGCACCCGCAGCCGGCGTTTCTTTGCTGACCAGTAATCTGGATAGCCAGCAGTATCGTATTGCGCAGAAAAATGTTTTAGTGGATGGCAACCTGTTTCATGTGAGCGCTGCCGTGCCCACGGAACCTTTTGACCAAGCCTTGGACCGGTTTCGTCTGACGGAAAGGCGCTTCTTGCCGCTGTTGGTGGTGCTTGCTTCTCTTCTGGGCTATTGGCTCAGCGGGAGGGCGCTGGCGCCCGTGAATCGCATCATCCAATCCGCGGAGCAAATTGGCCTGCAAAACCTGTCGCAACGGCTGGAAGTGCCCAAAGCCGCGGACGAACTTCAGCGCCTGACGGTGACCTTGAACGCCATGCTCGAGCGCATCGAATCCTCGGTCAAGCGCATCCGGCAGTTTACCGCCAATGCCTCGCATGACTTGCGCACGCCGCTCTCGCTTATTCGCACCCACGCGGAACTGGCATTGCGACGCACGCGCACGGAATCCGAATATCGCGAATCGCTTAGCCGTATTCTCTGTGTGTCCGAAGAAACTACGCAGCTCGTCGAGGCGCTGCTGACTCTGGCCCGCGCCGACGCTGGCGCAGCCCATTTGCATTTTGTGGAGATAGATGTAACTCCCCTGCTCCAGAAAATCTCCCGCCAGATATCAATTCTCGCAAACCCCGCCGGGCTCTGCTTTACGTCTCACGTTACTGCTGACCCGCTGCTCTTGCGTGGCGATCCCGCGGCACTGGAAAGTCTTTTCCTCGCCATTCTTGACAATGCGCTCAAATACACCCCGGCGGGAGGTGTTGTCCAAATCCGTTCGGTTGCGCTTCAAGAAAAAGTTCTGATTGAAGTGGAGGACACGGGCGTGGGCATTGCCGCGAACGATGTTGCCCGTATCTTCGATCGTTTCTACCGCGCGGATCAGGCACGCTCGCGCGAAGTCCCGGGGTCCGGGTTGGGATTGTCCATCGCACGATGGATCGCGGAAATCCACAACGGCCGTATCGAAGTGCAGAGCCAGCTGGGTGCTGGCTCGACCTTCCGCGTTGTTCTGCCGCTTCTGCCGGCAAACTCGCCGGTTCTGGACGGTGTGCAGGAAGTACTTGATTCTCAATCCGCTCCTTCCTGAAAGATTTTTCAGATGAAAGATCTTTCAGCCCTTTTTCAAGTACTTCTTCATCGGTGTTCATCTGCGTTTAAGGGGTACCGGGTCTAATAATCCTAACAGCCGACACCGTTCGCAATGCTCGCGAAGGGTCTGCAAGAAGTAAATCGAAACAGACAATTCAGCCTGTCGTGCGGTGCCAGCAAGTTTTCGAGTGTCGCCCCGAATTCCGTGGAAGCTTCTTGGGACGGTACGGTGGCAAACGTTAGAGGCAACTGGCCAATTTCAGGGGACACCACTTCGTCCTCGCCCTCGGAGGTAACATTGTTATGAAAAGTTTCAGCCGTTTTTTGACGATCGTCTTTACGATCGTTCTGATATTTTCCGCTCAAATGGCCTTGGCCCAAAACGAGAAAGGCTCTGTGACCGGACACGTTTCCGACCCTTCCGGTAGCATCCTGCAAGGAGCGCAAATTTCACTTCAGCCTGGCGGAATAGCTGTTGCGAGCAATCAACAAGGCGGATATTTCATCAACAATCTTGCGCCGGGCAGTTACACGATCGCGGTAAACTACTTGGGGTTTGCCACCTTCACAATGACGGTAGATATTAAGGCAGGGCAGACCACGACCGCCGATGTGAAAATGGGCGTCGCCTCGCAAAGCCAGCAGATTCTGGTGACTGCCGAGAGCGTCTCTGGTGAAGCGGAAGCGATTAACCGCGAAAAAACCGCCGACAACGTTCTCCAGGTTATGTCCAACGAAGTCATCATGTCATTGCCCAACGCCAATATTGCCGATGCCGTCGGCAGGTTACCTAGCGTCACCCTGGAGCGTGACGAAGGCGAGGGGAAGTACATTCAGGTGCGCAGCCTTGAACCGCGTCTCACGAATGCCACAATTGACGGTGTCAACGTCCCTTCGCCGGAGCCCGGCGTCCGTGAAATTAAGTTTGACGCCATGCCTGCGGACCTTGTCGAATCCGTCGAAGTCAACAAAACCCTCCAAGCT
The DNA here is from genome assembly GCA_963709705.1 of Candidatus Acidiferrales bacterium. Taxonomy (GTDB): domain Bacteria; phylum Acidobacteriota; class Terriglobia; order Acidiferrales; family UBA7541; genus Acidiferrum. Next base: position 20,881 of record CAVPXU010000003.1, on the reverse strand, counting down.
AATATGGATGGCGATGGGATCGGTGGTTCCGTCAACATCGTAACCAAAACAGCCGGCGAACGTCCGACGATTGATGTTTTTGGCAGCGGCGGTACTACCCCGATCATGGGCAACCGTAATCTTGTGGAAACTGGGGGAACAATCGGCAATCGCTTCGGCGAAGACAAGAGATGGGGTGTACTTGTCGGTGGTTCCTACGACTGGAACGGCCGTGGCATCAATGACATCGAGCCGGTCCCGGACCTTGCGACATTCGCCGATGGTTCTTCCTCGCGCTATTTCGATACGCAGGACATTCGCGATTACCAATACAAGCGCAGCCGGTGGGGGCTTACCGGCAGTGCGGATTACAAATTAGGCGAAGGCTCGGACATTTACGTTCGCGGCATTTACTCCAGCTTCCGAGATTTTGGCGACAAGTGGGTTTATACGCTGACGGACAACACACCGCTGTACAACCCGCCACAATATCCGAACGGAATTCAACTCTTGAATTCCAACGGCTGCAGTATCGACAACACCGGCAATGAAACTTGCGGAGCGGGTACCCCACAATACAGCGAATCGAATCGTGTGCCAATCTTCAATATCGGCAGCCTCCTCCTTGGCGGCAAACATGTTCTGGCGACTTCTTGGATTTCTTGGGATGTTTCTGTCTCCCGCTCCGAGCAGATCCACTCAGGAGGCGACGACGGTGTAGATTTCGCGACAAACGCCACCTATAACAGTCTTTATCCGAACGGCAGCTCTTGCCAGTTCAGTCCAGCCCTGACCACCAGGCAATACATCCCACAGTGGACCCAGAATTGTTTTACCGAGGCATATGCGCCCACAAACTACGACCTGGAAGACATAAACACGTCCTTCGGGAAGTCGCCGCAGTTAAACTTGCAATTCACCGGCGCGATAGGCAAGCGGTATCACATCGGATCGCATCTCTCCACGATCGAGATCGGCGGAAAATTCCGCAATGCCCATAAGTTCGATGACTCCTACACGCCAACCTATACGCCGAACGGCTCGCTGCCGATGACTCAATTTCTCGGCCGCTTCACCAATACCAACTACTACTCTGGAAACTACAAGTTCGGCCAGACAACCGATTGGTCCAAGCTGATCAATTACCTGAACGCCAATCAATCGGCTTTTACTCTCGATCCCACCACCGTAGGGGTGAACCCTGGCAATTTTGATCTGGTTGAGAAGGTTTCCGCCGGCTATGTAATGGACACAATCGATTTCAGTAAAGTCCGCGTGGTGGCTGGAGTGCGCTTCGAGGGCACCAATCTTTTTACCTCAACTCCGGCCTTTGACCAAAACAACGCCTTCATCGGCAATACCATAATGAACGGATCGTATTTGAACATACTCCCGAGCGCTTCAGTACGCTACGACTTTGGTCACGACACTGATATACGCGTCGTCTACAGCCGCGCGCTTTCGCGTCCCGATCCCCAGGACATCGCTCAATCGCTAAGCGTGACGCTCAATCAGACGCCCATGTCCGCTTCCTTTGGCAACCCCAATCTAAAAGCGGAAACAGCCAACAACTACGACGTACTTGTGGAACATTATCTGAACTCTGTTGGCATTATTCAGGGCGGCTTCTTCTACAAACAACTCTACAATCCCATCGTCACGCAGTCGGAGTTGAAGCAAAACTACACTCCGGTACCCAATGATAGTCACTATCCTGTCGGGGAATGGATGGTCTCTCAACCCATCAATGCTGGTAGCGGTTGGCTGGCCGGTGTGGAGTTCGCTTACTTACAGCACTTCACTTCTTTGCCGGGACTTCTCGGTGCCTTGGGACTCTCCGCAAACTACAGCTGGACCGCCTCGGCAGCGAGCGGTTTGCCGGGACGATCGGATAGCCCGAGTCTATTGAGGCAGGCACCGAATACCTGGAACATCAGCCCGACCTTCGACCACGGACGACTTGCCATTCGTGTTGGTATGACCTACAACGGCGCGAGCATTTACTCCTACCAATATCAGGACGGCACTGGCGGCTCAACGCCGACACCAGGTGGCTTGCGCGGACCGCTCGGCGACAACTATCTCTATCCGCACTTTCAACTCGACGCGCAAGGGAGCTTCCGGCTGAACCATGGGCTTACGGTCATGGCTTACGGCATGAACCTTAACAACGAAGTATTTGGCTTCTACAACGGCCAGGCACAATACATGGTCCAGCGCGAATATTACGGACCAACGTTTGCGTTCGGCATGCGCTGGTCGCTGCCGCACGAGAAGTAGTTTTCGCATCGGCGCGAGCGGAGAGTTTGCAACACCCCACGGCCGGTATGCAGCTGGATTCCAGCGTGCGTGCCGGCCGTTCTTCTGGACCGCACCGGTGAAAGGATTTTCGGCAAGGATTTAGGTTCAGTTTAAGTTTGATCTGTTATCAAGATTCACGCGTCAGGAGGAAATGTGAAGAAGTCTCTGGTACTTCTTTGTTGCGCTGTTCCAGTTTTTGCTGCTGCGGTCTTTGCAGCGGTCAACTATCAGCCGTTGAAAAAAGTTTCTGTGCCGGGAGCGGGTGGTTGGGACTACGTCACCGTGGATGCCGCCGCGCGTCGGGTCTATGTATCCCATTCCACGCAAGTGGACGTGCTGGATGCCGATTCGTTTGCCATTGTCGGCACCATTCCCAATACGCCCGGTGTCCACGGCATTGCCATCGCCCGTGATGCCGGGCGCGGATATATCTCAGCGGGAAAGGCCGACGCAGTGATCGCGTTTGACTTGCAGACGCTCAAGACGATCGGCCAAATTAAAGTTGGAAAGAAGCCGGACGCCATCATCTATGAGCCGTTCACAAAGCGGATTTATGTGATGAACGGCGATAGCGAAAATATCAGTGTACTGGATGCCGCCAACGGAAGTGTAGTCGGTGTGATTCCACTGGGTGGCGGACCGGAGTTTGCTGTTTCCGACGGCAAGGGAAATCTGTACGTGAACCTCGAAGAACAAAACGAGACCTTACACATCGACGTGAACAGCTTGAAAGTAAAAGACCGTTGGCCGCTTGCTCCCTGCGCCACACCCACCAGCCTTGCCATGGATATTGAAAATAGGCGTCTCTTCGTCGGATGCCGGAGCAAGCACTTCGCCGCGCTCAATGCGGACACTGGGAAAATCGTCTTCACAGCTCCCATCGGCGATCACGTGGATGCGGGAGCATTTGACGCCAAGACCCGCCTGGTCTATTTCTCCACGGGTGACGGTAGAGTGTTCGTCTTTCACCAGGATTCTCCGGACGAATATTCCGTGGCTCAGGAAATCACCACGAAGGCCTGCGCCAAGACCATGGGCTTCGACCCCAAGACCGGCAATCTTTTCGTCCCCACAAGCGAAAACGGTTTCATGCAGGTGCTTGTTTTATCTCCTAAGCTGTAAGCCGCAAACGCTGGTCTTGTTCTTTCTAATAACCACGCACGCGGCTGGCAGTTGCGCTCGTCTTCTGTCGAAAGTAACGCACCAGGCCGCGTGCGGATGACGTTCTTACTCGAACTGCTGTGAGCCCTTTCCACGATCCGCCTTACCTACCTTTGGTGTTTTCTATTTTGGAAAAATCCTTGTGAAACCAGGCATGACTATGGAACTGTGAAAAGTGCCGATTTGCGCGCAGGCGAGCAGAACCCAGCCAATATGGAATTACTACTGGAGGAAAAAGGAAGTAAGAAAGAGAAACAGGTTTGAAGTTCCGGGCATCGAATTTGGGTGGAGATCGGTAAATCGAGCGTTCACGTAGATAATCATCGGGTAGAGCTTCCCGGAGCATGCTTAAGAGCGACTCGCTATTCCGTTCGCGGCATCGGGCAAAAACGGAGAGGAACGAAAATGATCAAGATTAGCTGGCTGGGGCATGCCGCTTTTGAAATTGAATTCGAAGGGGGAGAAGTTTTGGTTCTGGATCCGTGGATTACGGGGAATCCGGCTTACCCGGCGGGGCACGAAATCAAACGGGCGGATGCTATCGCCGTCTCTCACGCACACTTCGATCACATGGCGGACCTGGTTCCACTTGCGAACAAGTTCGATTCCAAGGTTGTTGCGATCTTTGAAATCGCCAGTTGGGCTGGCTCCAAGGGCGTGAAGAACGCCATCGGCATGAACAAGGGCGGCACAGTTGATCTGGGTTTTGTGAAGCTTACAATGACGCACGCCTTGCACAGCTCTTCCATCAAGGATGGGGACAACACTCTCTACGGAGGTGAAGCCGCCGGGTTTATTTTGACATTCAAGGATGGCCGACGCGCGTACTTTGCGGGAGACACAGCCATTTTCGCCGAGCTGAAACTGTACGGGGAAATTTATCAGCCTGAGCTGGCGTTCTTGCCCGTTGGCGATCACTTCACCATGGGTCCGGAGGAAGCCGCTTATGCGGGACGCATGCTGAACGTGAAACAAATCATTCCGATGCACTATGGGACTTTCCCCGTACTTACGGGCCATCCAGAACAGCTTCAGGAGAGACTGTCGGGAACAGGAATCCAGGTTTTGAAGCTGAAGCAAGGGCAGCCAACGAACTGGTGACGTCCACACTCAGGGCGTTAAGTCTTTTCTAGAAGTCGCAAGGGAGATGCACCCCGATGACGTGCTTAGCTGATTTGCAGCTCGACGAAAGCGTTCTCATTGCCAAGGCGTTACAGGGAGACCAGGAAGCCCTGAACACTCTTTTTTCGCGCTATTACACCTTTCTCCACGCGCTCGCTTGCCACGTGCTCGGGGGCCGGGAAGATGCCGAGGATGTTGTGCAGAACAGTTTGATTCGGGCTCTGGGCAATCTTCAACAAGTCAACAATGCCGGCGCGTTCCGAAGCTGGCTGTCGCGAATCCTGGTCAACGAAGCCATCGATCTGCTGCGCAAGAAGCGCAGCGCACGAAAGTTTTCCGACGCGCGGGTCTCGCGTAAAGAAGAGAGCGAAGAACTCGACCTTTTGCCCAGTCCCGGACCTAATCCCGAACAAGTGTTCGTCAAAAAGGAGTCCATCCAGGCTCTCACAAGAGAGGTTGCTCGTCTTAGCGCCCCGCTGCGATCGGCAGTTACGCTCTGCGGCCTTTGGGAATACTCAACCGAAGAAGCTGGAAAGGCGCTGTCCATTCCACAAAGCACCGTTCGAGCCAGGCTTTTTCGTGCTCGTAAGCAACTGGCCACAGCGATCCGGTCAAGCGAATGGCCACTTTTGACAGAAAAGGAAAGTTCCTGCGGATAGAGCGCGCTCTTTTCCGGCAAAATCAGATGGAGATGACGAAACATCGAAGGCTGCTCACGCATCTGGCCACTTACCGGAGATACTGATGGCCCTCAGGCAAAATCAATCTCGACCTCATCTACATAACACCAGCCCCAGCTTTCGCCGGGCTCGATCGATTTCATGACCGGGTGTTTCACAGCGTGGAAGTGTTTTGTCGCGTGCTTGTTCTTCGAGGAATCGCAACAGCCCACATGGCCACAGATCAGGCATTGCCTCAGATGAACCCAAGTGTCTCCCAGTTTGACGCACTCGCCGCATACTCGCTCGGGCGGTTTCACGTGTTTAATTTGATCCTGGTGCGTGCACTGTTTCATATGTATTCCTCCTAAAGCTCGGCCAGGGCGCGGTGAACCAGGTGGATGGCAATCGCCCCTTCGCCCACGGCTGAAGCCACGCGTTTCACATTCCCCGAACGAACGTCGCCGACGGCAAAAACTCCAGGCAGGCTCGTTTCCAGCATGTGCGGAGGTCGGGCTTGGGTCCAGCCCGATGGCCCTCTCCCTGCCTCCAAATCCCGTCCGGTCAGGATGAATCCCTTCTCATCGAGAGCGATGCAGCCCCGCAGCCAGTCGGTTCGCGGCGAAGCTCCCGCCATAATGAATAAATGGCGAATTTCATGGGTCGAAGTCTCGCCGCTAGGTTTGTCCTGCCAGGTAATCCGCTCCAGGTGCGTCCCACCTTCGAGGCCGACGATTTCCGTTTTGAAATGCAATTCGATGGCGGGGTTCGCTTCGATTCGCTGGATCAAGTAGCGTGACATCGTGCTGGACAACTCACTCGAGCGTACCAGCATGTACACCTTGCGGGCCGTTTCTGATAGGAAAACCGCGGCTTGTCCGGCGGAATTGCCTCCTCCCACCACCACAACCTCTTCTTGCTCGCACAGCTGCGACTCCATGAAGGTCGCACCGTAGTAGATGCCCTGGCCCTCAAACTTTTCCAGATTCGCCAGATGCGGTTTGTTGTACTGCGCCCCTGTAGCGATGACAATCGCGCGCGCAGCGAGTTGGTCGCCGTTGTCGAGTCGAATCTTGTACGGGCGTTTTTCGCACTCCAGCCCCGCAACACTGCGCGCTACCATCATCCGCGCTCCAAATTTCTCTGCCTGCGCGATCGCGCGAGCCGCAAGCTCTTGACCGGAAACTCCCATAGGAAAGCCCAAATAGTTCTCGATCTTGGAGCTGGACCCTGCTTGCCCTCCGGGTGAAGCAGTCTCAATCAGCAGTACATTCAAGCCCTCCGAGGCGGCGTAGACACCTGCTGCCAGTCCTGAAGGTCCGGCCCCGACAATGATCAAATCGCGCAACTGCGTTTCATCGATGGCACTGTTTAACCCTATGCAATCAGCCAGTTCCTGAATCGAGGGATTCCGCAGCACGGCACGCGCCTGGCATATCACCACGGGTATTTCATCCAACTTCAGCTCAAAACGGTCCAGAAGTTCTTGCGAACTCTTGTCCGCATCCAGATCGACATACGTATGAGGATGCCCATTGCGCGTAAGAAACTCGCGCAGACGCAACGTGTTGGCCGAGTGTCGCGAACCTAGCAGGATGAGGTTGCCGTAGCCGTGACTTATTAGGGCCAAACGGCGCAGGATAAACGCTCGCATGAAAATCTCACTGAGCTCCGCATCCTTCGCCACCAGTGACCGCAAGCCATCCCCACTCAGTTCCAACAGTTCCGCCTCTTCGGTCACGCGGCCCAGGACCAAGCACCTCCGTCCTGAGATCATCGTCATCTCTCCCGTGAACTGGCCGGGACTCTGAGTTGCGATCATGTGCTCGCCCCCCAGGTCCAACTGTACGATTTCTATCCCCCCGGAAAGCAGCACGAAAAACGGCACATTCGTATCGCCGGGCTCGAACAGGATTTCGCCTTTCTTCACCTGTCGCAGCTTGCTACTCGAACGAACGCGGTTGATTTGTGCCTCCGTCAGCACGGGAAAAGCCTGGGTCTGAGCGTCAAGTGCGCTGGGAATTGGTAGAGAAGACATTTTTCCTCGGAGGCGACAGGCACCGCTCCCTTTCGCCAAAGAACAATTTACCGCACTTGAAATTCGATGCGCATCCGGCCAAAAAAGGTAAGGATTATTGGACTATACGTCCCGTTCCAGCCTCAGGCGTCGACAGGTGCCACGCAGCGGCGAGTTCCATTAAGATGGTTCTCACACATTCTTGTGCTTTTCATCCAATGAATACGAAAGCGCTCACTACCGCTGCTGAGAATCTGATCGAGTTCCGCGATGTCTTTTTCTCGATCCAAGGCGGCTCGAGCCGAGAAATCATTTCCGGCGTCTCACTAACGGTTCCTCGCGGAGAAACTATGGCCCTGCTTGGCCGTAGCGGGAGTGGTAAGACCACGCTGTTGAAGCTTATCAACGGATTGGTGGCTCCGACGAGAGGAGAAGTTCTGGTTCAGCAGCGCCGAACCACAGATTGGAATCTCATCCAGCTACGGCGAAGCATCGGTTACGTGATTCAAGACGCCGGGCTCTTCCCACACTTCACCGTCGCAGAAAACGTCGGCCTGGTTCCCACGCTCGAAAAATGGGAAAGCAGCCGCATAGCGGCCCGGGTAGAGGAACTGTTGCAGCTGGTTGGATTGGCCCCCCGGGAGTTTGCGAGCCGCCGTCCCAGCGAACTCTCCGGTGGCCAGCGCCAGCGGGTGGGCGTGGCTCGCGCCCTCGCCGCGAACCCGCCGATACTCCTGATGGACGAGCCTTTCGGGGCTCTTGATCCAGTTACCCGCGCCGAGATGCAACGTGAGTTCAGCGACTTGGCTCGGCGGTTGAGTAAAACGATCGTGTTCGTCACGCACGATCTGCGCGAAGCCTTGTTTCTTGCTTCGCGAATCGTTCTTCTGGAGGCCGGCCGCGTCGTCGCCAGCGGATCACCGCAGACTTTCATGCAAATCGACCATCCCGAAGTCCGCGCCTTTGCTGCTTCGCTGGTGGTCAGCAGCGGAGCGTCAGCATGAGCTTGTGGGCCTTTTTCGTTCAGTACCGCGGTGAAATCTTCGCCGCCACCCTCGAGCATCTTCAGCTCGTGGTCATCGCCATGGCCATGGCGATATTGATCGGCGTGCCGCTAGGCCTGTTGCTGGTACACCGGAAATTTCTGCGCACCATCGCGCTCGGCATTGCCAGCATCCTGCAAACGATCCCGAGCCTTGCGCTATTCGGTTTCCTGATTCCGATCCCGTTCATCGGCGGAATCGGGAAGCGAACTGCGATCGTAGCCCTGGCTCTTTACGCGCTGCTTCCGATTCTTCGCAATACTTATGTCGGCCTGACCAGTATTGACCCTGGGGTGCTGGAGTCGGCCGAGGCCATGGGCATGACCAGCGCGCAAATTCTTCTCCGGGTGCGCTTCCCCCTGGCTCTTGCGTTCATTCTTGCGGGCATTCGCACTGCCACGATCATTACTATCGGTGTCGCCACTATCGCTGCGGCCATCGGCGCTGGCGGACTTGGCACCTTCATCTTCCGAGGCGTGGCTCTTGTCAGCGACGACCTTCTTCTCGCGGGGGCCATTCCAGCGGCGCTCCTGGCCATCTTGGCGGATCTTCTACTGGGAATACTGGAGCGCCGCTTGCGCGTCACCTGATCGAAGGCTGCGGCACACTTGTGCTAGACTCCAGTGCCCGCCCATAAACCGTGCGACCAAGAATGTATCGGACACTCCTGCGCAACGTCTACCTCTTTTCTGTACTGTGCATGGTTTGTCTGGTTCCCGCCTGCAAGAAGCCACAGCGATCTGGGATCGTGATCGGCTCAAAGTTTTTCACGGAGCAGGTAATCCTTGCGGAACTCCTGGCGCAACACATCGAAGCACGCACAGGAATTCCAGTTGAGCGTAAAACGAATCTGGGAGGCACGCTTCTGGTACACAAAGCGCTACTCGCGGGACAAATCGATCTTTACGTCGAATACACCGGGACCGCTCTTACCGCGGTATTGAACGAGCCACCGGACCGTTCCAGCGCCGCTGGCGACAACACCCTTTCGAACACGGTCTATCAGCGAGTGAAGCAACTCTACGCTCAACGCTTCAATCTTGAAGTCACCGAGCCCCTTGGTTTCGAAAACACGTTTGCGATGGTGATTCGAGAACAGGACGCGAAGGATCTTCATTTACGGACCATCTCGGACATCGCTCCCTATGCGCCCCGGTGGCGTGTTGGCGTTGGTTATGAATTTCTCGAGCGTGCCGACGGATTCCGCGGCTGGACGGATTTCTACAATCTTCACTTCGCACAGACGCCGCGGGTCATGGATCTTGGATTAATCTACCGCGCGCTTGTGGATCGTCAGGTCGATCTCGTGGCCGGTAATTCGACTGACGGTCTCATCGACGCACTCGACCTGGTCGCGCTGGAAGATGACCGCCACTATTTTCCGCGCTATGATGCTGTCCCCATCATCCGGAAATCCACGCTCGACCGCTTTCCCCAGCTGCGCGCCGCCCTTGGTGAACTTGGCGGCAAGATCTCCGAATCCGACATTCGCAAGATGAACTATGCGGTTGACGTACTGCATCGAGATCCAGCTGTCGTTGTGCGCGAGTTTCGTGCGTCAAAGGGACTATAGCGATTCTCTCCAGCCAGGGACTATCAATCGGCTGCCATCGCTTGAGTTTCGGCGTCATGGATGTTTTTCGTGGTTCTTGAATGGCCGAGAGAATGGAATCCTGGAAAATAGCTAGCACGCGATCCACAAATTGTCGGCGAAGGCCCACTCGTGGTCGATCCACTGCCCTTGCCAGCGAAATCCGGTTCGCTGCGCGATGTTGACCAACTCGCTGTGAGAATACTTGTGGCTGGTTTCGGTCCAGATGGTTTCATCGCCCAGAATGCGGAAGGTAAGACCAGCCTTTGCAATAGTCACCGTTTGATCCGTGCGAGCTCGCAGGTGCATTTCTATGTTGTGGTTCTCGTCGTCGAAAATCGCCAGATGTTCAAACTGTTCGATGTCGAAGTCCGCATCCAATTCGCGATTGATTCGAACCAGCAGATTCCGGTTAAAAGCTGCGGTTACGCCAAGTGGGTCGTCATACGCCGCTATCAACGTCGCGATCGGCTTTCGGAGATCGGTGCCCAGCAGTAGAGAATCGCCTTCTCTCAGAAGTTCGCGCAAACGATTGAGAAATTCCACACCCGCGGTTCCGTCGAAATTGCCGATCGTGCTGCCAAGGAAGAGCACCATGAGGTGCTGGTTCGCTCCCCGCGTGGCCGTCACTTCCAGCAAACCGTCGAGATACTCCCGCTCGAAGCCAACGATGCTGATGGAATTGATATCGCTTAATTCGCGCTGGCACATTGCCAGGGCCGCCGAAGAAATTTCGATTGGATAGTAAGAGATTGGCCGTTTGCGGCTCAGCGCTTCAAGAATCATACGGGTCTTCTTGCCCGCGCCACTGCCCAATTCCGCCACAATCGCCGGCGCGGGAAGTTCAGACACAATTTCAGTTGCGTGCCGGCCCAGAATGCGCTCCTCTGCCCGGGTCACGCCGTATTGCGGAAGCACGCAAATCACTTCAAACAGCGCCGAGCCAACGGCGTCGTACAGGTACTTGGAAAGCAACTCCTTCTGTGGCGATTTGGTCAGGCCAGCGCACACGTCCTTTGCGAATTCGCTTTGCGGGGTGCTCTTTTTGATCAGTTCGATCGCCATGGGTTAGTCCGCCGTTTCGCTTTCGTTTGAAGCGCAGCGAAAGCCTGCATATGCGTATTGATAGCGCGGCTGAAACCAATTTCGAAACGAGCGCCTCAACATCGGGGCCGCCGTTCGAGCCGAACCGCCTTTCATTACGTAATGTTTGCCGTCAAAGAAGTCGGCCGAGTATCCGGGGTAAAAGGAAAAAGGCTGAAAGCCCGCGAAGGGTTCAAACAATGATTCGGTCCATTCCCAACCATTTCCAAGCTGTCCTTGAACTCCAAACGCGCTCTTGTTCAACGGGGAAGAACCGACCGGCGCGGGATCCCACCGTGAAAAATCAAAATTTCCGAGGCCAGAGCGCGGTGCGTCATTTCCCCAGGGATACGCACGCTCGTTCCCTTGTGGTGTACCGTAAGCAGCGCGATGCCACTTGGCCTCGGTCGGCAACGACTTGTGCGCCCACTTAGCGTATGCGCTAGCTTCGGACCAACTGACATACACCGGCCAATCGAACGGGAAGGGCAGCTCTTCGAACATGCCGCGGTAGCGCCAATCGCCATTGTCCCGAATCCAGAACACGGGATGCTGAATGTTTCGTTCCTGCCTCCAATGCCAGTTCTCTTCCGACCAAAACTGGCGATTCTCGTAACCGCCAGATCGAAGGAAATCGAGGAACTCCCCGTTCGTCACCATGTGCTTGTCGATCCGGAAAGCGGGAACTACCGTTTCAAAGGCCACAAATTCGTTGTCCCAACCGAACTGCTGCGTGCCCCCGAGTTCCAACCCTAGTGATGCAGTACCTGCGGGAACACGAAGCATCTCCGCTGTAAACGCTACTTCACCTGGCGATGCCTGTGGTTGCGGGATCTTTCGCTCAAATGGCAATTGATGAAACATATAGGCCAGCGTTTCGGCGTGCATCAACCGATGCTCGATGGCTACGTTAAGCAGCGTCTCGGCGGAATGCTTGGCCGAAGCATCGCAGCTGGGGAAATCTCCCGCTTGCATCGCCCCATCCACCAAGTGCCGTACCTCTTTCTTGTAGGTGTCGATCTGCGATAGACGAGGCCAATCCACAGGCCGGTCTGTCGGCAATCCACCATTGACGGGGTCGATACCAAAAGCAAAGAGCTTGTCGAATTCCGGCGCGAATGGTCTTAACGCCGGCACTTGCGAGCGAAACAGATTCAGATCAAACGCTTCCAGGTGACCAATATAAAAGACGATGCGATGCCGTTCGGGTATCGGCCGCTCGTAAAGAGAATCCACGCGTACACACTCAAACAGTTTGTCCGTGATGTTTCTCGCTTCAGCCAGGCGATCAATCAGAACCTGGAGGCCAGGCGCCTTTTTCGGAACGGCAAGCATAAAGACCCCAATGACGCACAAGATTGCGAAACTACCCCAATTCAGATGCAGGAGAAGTTTGCCCGTTGCAACCTCGCAGGCGAATACATGCAATGCTGTACTTCGGCTTTAGCATCGCGTAACACTCCGTCTCCGCCTGCAAGAAGAGCCACAGGCCCACGAATGACCGAAACAGTGGCCATTCCGCGAAAGCGGGGGTGTGCACCGGACGCAGGTTGGATGCATCATCCGCGCTGAAAGGCTAGAGGTATTTTTTCACCGTGGGGTGTATCCAAATGCACTCTCGCAGGCACAACGGTCTCCGGGAACCGTTAGGGACGCACCGAGCGCGTTCCGGACCCTGGTCCGCCCGAAGACCAATGAATGACCAGAACCAAGAATGGAGTAGCCGAATCTAATGCCTAAGAGAAGGGGCAACCCATGGAGACAACAATACAATCCAGTACAGGGGTCTTAACGCTGGTCGCACCGGCGAAGGGCGGCTCGGTGCCGTTTTCGACCGAGTCTGTTCTCAACCTGCAAAAATTGATTTTTGCCGGCTCTCCTCTTTCCGAAGTCCTAACGAACATTGCCCAACTGGTTGAATCGCAAGCCGAAGGCATGTGTTGCACGATTTGGATTCCCGACGAAGACGGAAAAGAACTCCATTGTGCGGCGGCCCCCAGTCTTCCTGGATTTAGCGCTGACGTAGGGACCATGGCTGTTTGTCCGAAAGGGGCATCCTGCGGCACAGCGGTTTATCGAAGGGAGTCGGTGTATGTGACCGACATCCTGACCGACCCTATTTGGGACGATTATCGCGAGCGCATGTTGCCTTATGGAATTCGTTCCGTTTGGTCGCGTCCATTGTTCACGAGCGAAGGGAAAGTCCTCGGCACTTTTTCGATCAATTATCGTGAATCACGCAGCCCCCGCGCCAACGACCTGCTGTTGATTGAGAATGCCAGCCACATCACCGGGATCGCAATTGAGCGCCACATGAACGAAGAGGAGCTGCGGCGAGAGCGCGACAGGCTCCGCTTGCTCCTCGAAATTACCAACAGCATGACCTCCAAGCTGGACCTTCGCCGTTTGGTGGCAGTCCTTTCTACAAACCTGCTGAAAGTAACGCGATCGGATTTTTGCTCCTTGCTCTTACCCGATGCAGACAGCGGAAAATTGCGGCTAACGATTCTCTACAACCCGGAATCGCAAGGGGCCATTTGTGACGGAGCGATCATACCGATTCATGGTTCAATCTGCGGCAAGACTTTTCGCACCGGCAAGAGCCAGCACTTTAACAGCTTGGAAGAGTTACGCGACGACCCCGAAAGTCTCGGTAACGACGTGGGCTGCCTTTTCTACGAACGGATCAGGGCGGAAGGTCTGAAGTCGGGTTGCGATCTCCCGCTGATTGGCAGAAGCGGAGTGCTCGGTGTGTTGGGCGCCCTCAAGCGGTCGGAAAGGGCATTCGGTAAAGAGGACGTGGAATTTCTTGAACAAGTGTCCCGCCAGGTAGCCATTGCGGTTGAAAATGCGTTGGATTACGAAACGGCCGTGCGGGACAAAGACAAGGAGACCAGACAAAGGCGATATCTTGAAGAGGAAATTCGGGCTGAGTTTGGCGAGATCGTCGGGGAAAGCCCGGCATTAAAGACCGCGTTAAGTCTGGTCTCTGTAGTTGCCCCTACGGATTCCAGCGTGCTTATCCTGGGAGAGACAGGAACGGGCAAAGAACTCGTTGCGCGTGCGATACATAAGCTGGGTAGTCGCAGCGAGAAGGGATTCGTGAAACTGAATTGCGCCGCAATCCCCCTTGGACTGCTCGAGAGTGAGCTGTTCGGACACGAAAAAGGAGCATTTACTGGAGCCATCGCCCAAAAAACGGGGCGGTTCGAACTCGCCGACAAAGGCACGCTGTTTCTTGACGAGGTTGGCGATATCCCTCTGGAACTTCAGGCGAAACTGCTGCGCGTCTTGCAGGAGCAGGAATTCGAGAGGCTCGGCAGCAACCGTACGCATAAGGTTGACGTGCGCATGATCGCCGCCACGCATAGGGATTTGCCCGCAATGGTGAAACAAGGGACTTTTCGCGAGGACCTTTATTATCGCCTGAAGGTATTTCCGATTCAGGTTCCGGCGCTGCGACAACGCACAGAGGATATTCCGAGATTGGTCCGGCATTTCACAGCACTCTATGCGCAACGCATGAATAAACGAATTGACGTAATCCCTGCGGACACGATGGACGCCTTGGCGCGATACCCATGGCCCGGAAACATCCGCGAATTGCAGAACTTTATTGAACGCGCGGTAATTCTATCGCCGCAGTCGATATTGCGCGCGCCAGTCTCCGAACTGGAGCCGTTCCGACCTCACAAGGGATCCAATGTTCCTATCAACGGTCTCGCAGAGGTTGAGCGAGATCATATTCTTCGTGCGCTGGAAGCGAGTAACTGGGTGATAGGGGGACAGAGTGGCGCGGCCGCGCGCTTGGGGCTGAAGCGGACGTCATTGGCCTACAGGATGAAGAAGCTTCGTATTCGCCGGCCTGCTGCGGTCCCTCAGAAGCGCAGCGTAAGCGCCGCGGGTAGTGACGACTAAGTTTCCAAGTCGTTGTAACGAACGACCCTCTCAACGGCAGTCAATCCGACGGAAACCCGTCACCGGCAAGTATCCGTCAGAGATTTGTCAGTTACAGTTTGCGATTTGCCGAGTTCCTTGCCCGCAAAGTTCAACCTCCAGAATGATTTGCATTGAATGTTCTCTCTTGGAGTTCTTTGGCATCCCACCTGCCATAAAGAGAAATGAGTGAGGAGGAAACTTTATGAGCGATGCGACGTCACGAACAGCTACAAAGCGCCCTGCGCCAAGCACGGGAGCTGCCCAATGCAGCGTGCCTCTTACATCCATCCACAAGGTCGATGCCGATGGTGTACAGGTTTTCTACCGTGCGGCAGGCGAAGCAAGCGCTCCAGTCGTTCTGTTGCTGCACGGATTCCCGGCCTCATCTTTCATGTTTCGCGAACTCATCCCGCGTCTGGCCATCGATTACCGGGTGATCGCCCCCGATCTTCCGGGCTTCGGATTCACCGAGGTCCCGAGTGAACGAAAATATGTGTACTCGTTCGATCAATTGGCTGGCACGATTGAGGCCTTCACGCGGGCAATCAAAATCGACCGCTACGCAATCTACGTATTCGACTATGGCGCGCCGACCGGATTCCGCCTTGCGATGGCCCACCCGGAACGGGTGACAGCGATTGTGTCGCAGAATGGCAACGCATACGAAGAAGGCCTTGGCGATGCCTGGGGTCCGATCCGAAAGTACTGGGCCTCATCCACGGCAGAGAACAGGGACATAATCCGCCAAAGTGTTTTGACCGCGGGAGGAACGCGTTGGCAGTACACGCACGGCGTAACGAATCCAGAAAGCGTTGCGCCAGAGTCCTACACACTGGATACGGCTCTGCTCGAACGCGCAGGGAATAAAGAAATCCAGCTCGACTTGTTTCTAGATTATGCCTCGAACGTAAAGCTCTATCCGAAATTCCAGGAATATTTTCGCAAATCGAAACCGCCTTTGCTTGCGATCTGGGGCAAGAACGATCCTTTCTTCGTTCCCGCGGGAGCAGAAGCGTTTCGGAAAGATATACCCGGCGCGAAGGTCCAGTTCCTCGATACCGGACATTTCGCGATAGAGACCCACTTCGTTGAAATTGCATCTGCGATGAAGGACTTCCTCGAGACGAATGGTGTGAGGCGTCAGAACGGAGAAAGTACGGTTACACGATGAGTTCCTTTCCTCAGAACGAGACAATCGCTGAGAGGTCAATGAGAAAGTGTTGTTGTCTGTCCATCTGCCAGTGAAAGGCGATCGGAACGAGGGAGAAGATATGGAACGTCGTAGCTTTCTCGGTGCTCTGACCGCTGCATCGCTAGGCGGTGCGCTTGAGGGATCTCTCACTGAATTTGGGCGAGCGCAAGACGCTGTACGAGCTAACGCAAGTTCGCCTGGGCAGACAGCCAAGAGGAGCGAATTTCCTGAGAACTCGACGATCGTTTTGGTACATGCGGCGTGGGCCGACGGCTCTTGTTGGAGCAACATTATTCTCCCTCTGGAGCGACGCGGTCTTAAAGTGATCTGCGCGCCGATCCCTCTCACGTCCCTAACCAACGACGCTACCGCTTTGAGTTGGGCGCTGGAACGGACCAGTGGCCCTGTGGTCCTGGTGGGACACGCCTACTCGGGCGCCGTGATCGCCGCTGTTCGAGAAGACCGAGTCAAATCTCTGGTGTATATCGCGGCGCTCGCGCCGGATGAGGGCGAGACCGTAGCCAAGGTGTTCTATCGCGACGAAAAGAGTCCGGAAGCGCCCAAGATGGTTCCTGATTCCCATGGCTTTATATGGATGTCGGAAGACGGATTTCACCGAGCGGTTGCCCACAAGGCGTCTGGCGATCAAGCAAAGATCGCAGCTGCCGTGCAACGGCCCATCGCGGTTCAGTGCATTCAAGAGCCGGCGCCCGTGCCGCTCTGGAAGTCAAAACCGTCCTGGTATCTGGTCGCAGAAGAAGATCGCATGATCAATCCGAAGACTGAGCAGTTCATGGCGGATCGTATGCACGCCACGGTTCGCTCACATCGTGTGGACCACACGCCCATGTATGCGGAGCCGGCAGTCGTGGTCGAGATAATTCTGGAAGCTGCGCGAAAGACTCTTGCGCAATAGCGCCGTTGCCGCGGGAGCGAGTGCGAAAGCTGAAAGCCCGACAACGCGGAACGCCCTTCGCGAGCCTAGCCCAGCTGGATATTTCGAGGAGCTCGTCTCATGGAAATCAAATCCGTTGCCATCGTGACCGGCGCGAGTCAAGGCATAGGACAGGCTAGGAGTTGGAGCGAGGAGGAAATGCTGGAGCGCCGCAGTTTTCTTGGTGGGCTCGCCGGCGCATCTCTAGGTGTCCTATCGGAGGGCATTGTGAGCGAGTTTACGAGAGCGCAAAACACGGCACAAGCTGTCCGTCGAGGGCGTTCCCAACGCAGGCCCAGATTCGAACTAGCAACCCATCGGTTAACAGCCGCTTTGTTTACTTACTAATAATTAGCCGGAGCTAAGCTAAGACCAAGGGAAATGAATAAGTTTGAGCAGCGCCGAGAAAATCACTTTCTCCTTCTTTGTTCTCTTTTGATTCGTGTTTAGCACGGTTTTCTGCGATTGATACTACGTTTCTACTACAGGTCCTCTTTCTTGCCACGATCTTTCCTAATGCGAATTGTACGACCACCGTTCTCTCGTACTTAGACGATTAGCAACGCGATTCGAATTCCTTCCACCGCCCGACCTAACGTGTGAGATATTGTTCGGCACTCTACCTTACGACGTATTACATCCGTTTCAAGACCCACCACGCAGTTCTAATTCAAATGGCTTGGGATTCGCACGCGCAGCAGTGGTCCTCAGTACAAAGAAGACCATGTCAAAGCTGTGAGGGTAAACACTTTTGAAATAACTATCTGGCTTGTGTTCGTCATACATGGCGCCAATATTACGCATTCGATGTGTCGCGTTGAGCCAGTTGCCGACAGTACCGCTAGCCGGAGCGGCCCTCAGGTCAATGGCAAAGAGTGGAAGACCCGCCACGGCCAACGTCGCATCGAAGGACTCCGCAATGGCTGGACCAACCACAAACGTGCGCAACTCTTTGGGCTGCTGAATTGACTTTGCCTGGAACGAACCGCTGTCGAAAGAAAAACCACAGATAACCAAATCGTTTCCGTAGAACTTCCTTAGCTGTAAACCCATCGGTTCGTTACTGGAGTCAGCAACAACGGGAGGAGCCGCAATGTGCCCGTTGTGGGCCCACAGCATAATCTTTGTTCCAGGCGGTTCATTATCAAGAATCCATTTCACATTAGCTGCCATTGCCGGGTCGCGAGCGGCAAAACCTAACGCGGGGTTTTTCACCAAGAGTGCTTCACCCTGCCCAACGATCTCTAGATTGTGGCGGGCTATCTTCCAGGCTTCCACTGTTGACAACTTTACGTAGGCGGCCTCGCGTTCATCGAATCTACGTAATAACGCATCGATGTACTCGGCGGTCTTGAGACGCAACTTCGCGGGTCGCTGCGGATACGCCCGCTCCGCCGGCAGATCCTTGAGGGGAGAGAGCATCTCAGAGGCAACCGCGGCCTCGCTAGGGTCAACGTTCTGAAAGTAGGAAATGACATTCGACACGGCAAGCCCGGTGACCTGCATATCAAAACCAAAGAACTTAATTTTCTTTACATGCCTCGGGTCCTGATTGTAGCTACGCATCCAACGAATCATTTGCAGAACTTCCTCGGTGTTCCAAGTCCAAAAATATAGACCCGCCAACAATTGTGCTGGGTCGCCCGTACCGTTCAAGACGTAGTCGTTAACCGCCAGGGATTCGGGCCAATTGGCTTCAATAGCAAACACGGTAAAACCCATACGCTCAACGAGAAATCTAAGTATCCGATGTTTCATCTGGAAGAATTCTCGCGTGCCATGCGTGGCCTCTCCCAAAGCGACGACATGTGCACTGCCAATAGCGGACTCGAGTGGCGAAAGGTCGTCCGTCCCTACATCAGGGTTTGTACTTTGAATGGGCACAGCGGCCTGCTGCAACCACGATACGACCACTTGCGGAGCCTCCCGTTTTGTTCCTTCTGGTTGCATCTGCGCAAGATTTGTCTGAATGAATAAGAGCACGCAGAGCGAGAGACTGCGTATAGCGGTGAATTCATGGCAACGGCCAACAGGCATCGACCAGAGTATAGCGCCACCCAAGTCCCGGTACCCATCAAGTTTCCGGTAATCCGACAAACCAGGCACAAGCAGAACCGAACGCAATATTTGTACCTGATTACAATTACCATTACGTCACACAAGCATTGGCAGCTGCGGAGGTCAAAGTTTTAGTTGTTTGTAGTGCTCCCCACTGAAACTGGACACCTCAAGTTAGGTAAGATCAGGGCCTCCAAACAGGAGGCAACATGGGCAGGAAACCACGCGTAGATCGATCCCCGGAAGAGAAGTGGCAGATTGTGCAGGAAGGCATCAAGAGCGGGAATGTCTCGGAGACGTGTCGGCGTCACGGGATCGCTCCAAATCTGTTCTATCGCTGGAAGGATGAAGCGGAACAGGGAGCGAAGGCAGCGCTTGGGGGGAGAAGCGCTGCCGCCGCGGAAACCGAGAAGGACCATCGCATCCGGCAGTTGGAACGAACGCTGGGGCGGAAGTCGCTGGAGATCGAAATCCTAAAAAACGTCGTGGGGGAGTGAGCTGTGGTGCGGTTCACTCCCAAGCGCGAGAGATGGTGACGCAGGGCTACACGACGACGCTGGTCGCCGCGACTCTGGCCATCAGCCGGTCGAGTTTGTACTACCGGAAGCGGCCGCGAGGCAGCCGAGCTGACCGAACCTATGATGAGCAAATCGTCGTGGCGTGCGGGGAAAAACCCGCGTACGGATATCGCCGAGTGGCGTGGTGGTTGCGAAGAAAAGAAAACCTTCCGGTGAATCGCAAGCGTGTGCTGCGAGTGATGCGCGAACGCGGGTTGCTGGTGCGCTCGCGTCGTCTGCGAGCACGAAGGAAGAAGGAATGGGGCCGCGTGGAAGCAGCCGAGCCGAATCAGATCTGGCAGTCGGACATGACGAAGATCTGGGCAGGTCCTGCCGTGGGCTGGGCGTACCTGGTGTGCGTGATCGACTGCTGTACGGAAAGGCTGCCCGCGGGCAGCCGCGAGGAAAACTTGACGCTGACCACCGACAACGGGACGCAGTTCACTTCGTTGCGCTTCTTGGAGACGTTGAGGCGGCTCGGCATCACCCCATCGGCGGACGGCGTATCATCACCCGGAAGGCAACAGCTACATCGAACGGTTCCATCGCAGCTTGAAAGAGGAGGAAGTCTGGACGGCGGAGTATCGGAGCTTGGAAGAAGCGCGAGCATCGATCGCTCGTTGGATCGAGGAGTACAATCACGACCGGCCTCATCGCGGAGTCGCGAATCGCACCCCGCACGAGGCCTTCTTGGCTTTCGCAGGTGTACTAAAAAACGAGGCCCTGACTGTCTAAATTAGTGGGGAGCACTACAGCTGGCTCCACCGAACCAGTCCCACTTTCCGAACTTGCATGCAGCACTTTGCTTGCATGGAAGAAGGAGCAAGGCTCAAGTATTCCGTTTGTATTTCCGAGCCCTCGCTTCTCTGACCGACCAATTGGTACGGTGAAAACCATCTGGACGAGCACACTCAAGAGGGCAGGCGTACCGCACTTCCCGATATACAACCTGCGGCATGTCTTCTGCACACGCTTGAGCGCGATCGCGTCGGACGCGGTGGTTCAGCGTGCGATGCGACACACCAGCCCAGAAACAAAACGCCGCTATCAATTAGGGATGGCGAACCAGGTGCGTGAAGCCGTCGAGAAGGCTAATAAGTCTGCGTATGGAGATGGCGATTTACTACGTTTTTACAACGTTTCGCCAGAAAGCGAGGAGGGCTCCCAAAAGGCCGTCCCTAACTAATTGAATAAGAAGGAGAATTTGGCTCCCCGGGCTAGATTCGAACTAGCAACCCTTCGGTT
>CAVPXU010000002.1:0-55877 GCA_963709705.1 Candidatus Acidiferrales bacterium | reverse complement strand
ACGTTCAACTCCCGGGAAACGGAGTTACTTTCCCTGTGGTATACGCAACCTTTCCGATTTCCCGTGATCCGGCAAACGGAGACAAATATTGCATTTTTCGTAAGTTTTTTGGGATTTCACTTTGCCGAATAGATGAGCTTCCCCGCCTCGAATCGTGTACTGCACTTCGGAGAATGCCGTTGCGTCGTGTACCGCAGGTCAAGGACCTTCGCGCGCGTTCGATAAAGCCGTTTGCTGCGGTTAATAGGCGCGGATCAGCTCAACGCTTACGCCTCCGATTTTGTCCGTGTCCATATAGTGGTACTGCCCGGAATCGGGCTTTCCGACATCTCCCCATGCTCCGGCCTGCCACACCGGAAAGCCGAGTTTTTCATAAGCGGCGGTAGCTTTGGAGAGATCGGCTACAGGCATGCCAATGTGCTGGATGCCTTCGCCATGGCGCTTCAGGAAATCTTCATAAATATTGGCCGGAGTGGATGGTGGCTGAATCCACTCATAACTGATGGAGCCGAGCCGTTGAAAGCCCACTTCAAACGCCAGCGAAAGCGGCTGGCCGCGATAGCGCGAATCGTCGCGTGGCGTAGCATGCTCCAGCTCAAAACCAGGGAAGCCAAGCTTCTGCCAGAAGCCCCTAACCGCAACCGCATCGCGAACAACAGGAGCGATGTGCGAGACGGTTTTCTGCTCCAGGGGTTTCGGCGCTCCGCCGGACCAGTAGACAAGGCCAAGAACGTATTTGCCCTGTGGCTCGGTGTCGAAGTAGGTGTAAGTCACCGGCGTGTGGTCGATTTCAAACGTAACCTGCTGCAGTACACTCACGCCGAGGCCGGCCATGCGCTGAATCTCCTTGTCCATCGCCTCCCTGGTGGGAACCTCATGGACAACGGAAAAAATGCCGTCCTTATGCTTTTCCAGAAAGTCATTGTAGGAGTTCGACTGGCCTTCGGCCGGCTGAACGAAATTGACGGTCAGGTTGCCGAGGCGTCCGGTAACCTGCAAGGTATAAATGGCCGCGGCCTTGCCATGATCCGTGCCCGCGGCCTTGATGTTCGCGTACTTGTGGATGTCGGCCATTCCGAGTGCAATCCACGCGGGCAAAATCGCATCGATATCCTGTGAGAGCCACGTGACACGGTTAATCGTTTGATAGTATTCCGGCAACTGGGCGTGACAGGTCCCCGGCAGAAAGCACAGTACCGCAAGACAGCGCAGAAGCTTCATGTGCCTTTCCGTTTCTCAGAAATTCCCGTTGCAAGCCGGTCACGAAACGAAAACGTTGCGTCGCAGACGAATTCCATGGACACCTCAGAAGCGACATATTAAACAAACGTTAGAAAGTAAGCAAGCCAAACGGGGCATACAGGCGGAAGAGCATTCCTCATGTCTTTGGTGTCAATGAAACCAGCTATACGGCCTAAATTACCAATACCGGTAGCGAGGATATAAGGGGCGTTCACGCACTAAAATGTTTTCGGCTGGCCCATCCTTGCGGGATTGGTTCATGCAAGGGTGGGTCCTGATTTCATAACAATGTCGGCTCCCTCGACCCGAGTACACTGTGGTTGCTTGTGACGACCAAGGCTCGGGAGGAAGGAGCCGAACATGTTCATTATAGGAGTAGATTATCACCCGAGCTTTCAGCAAATTGCTTTTTTGAATAAAGAGACAGGAGAGTGCGGTGAGCAGCGGTTGGAGCACAGCGATGGAGAGGTAGAGAAGTTCTATCGTTGCGTACAATCGCAAGGCGTTCCCACTCGCGTAGGTATCGAAGCCACCGGCTATGCACGCTGGTTCGAGCGGCTACTGGCAGAGTTGGGCATCGAACTGTGGATTGGAGATGCAGCCGAGATCCGCACGTTGCGCGTTCGGAAGCGCAAGACCGATCGCGAGGATGCAAAACTCTTGCTAAAGCTGCTGGTGGAAGATCGTTTTCCCCGAGTGTGGGTACCCAACCCGGAGAACCGCGATTTGCGGCAGTTGCTTTGGCATCGGCATCGGCTGGTACAGATGCGCACGCGCATCCTGAATCAGCTGCAGGCCGTAGCCATGAATGAAGGCCAGCGTTGGAAGAAGCGGCTTTGGAACAAGCAGGGACGGGCGCTGCTAGAGAATCTCCCGTTGGCTCCTTGGGCTAGCCGGCGCCGGCAAGATTTATCGGAGTTGCTGGACCGCTTCAACCCAGTGATCGCCGAGTTGACCACCGCCGTCGAGCGGGAAGCCAACAAACGGCCCGAGGTCTTGCGGTTGATGACCCATCCAGGCGTGGGTCCACTCACCGCACTTGCTTTCGTGCTGATCATCGGCGATCCGTTCCGCTTTGCTCGTGGCAAGCAGATCGGGAGTTATGTGGGGCTCGTCCCATGCGAAAACTCCAGCGCGGGCCGGCAACGACTGGGACACATCAGCAAGCAAGGCAACAAGCTGTTGCGCTTTCTGCTGGTGGAAGCCGCGCAAGTGGCGGTGCGCTTCGATCCCGACTGGCGGCGCCGCTATCTGCACCTGGCGATGCGCCGAGATCGCCGCATCGCGAAAGTGGCCATGGGACGCAAACTTGCCGTTCGCTTGTTCTGGATGTGGCGCAAAGGTTGGGACTATTCGCAGTTAGTAGAGTTCGGTTCGCACGCGGGACAGCTCAAGGCAACCCCTGGTGGGCAGTAGATCACCGTGGTCTTGATTGGGCGTCCCGCTCCCTGAAAAGGGAGATCGAAGTCGTAATCATGGTCGAGAAGTTTTTGATCGGAGAGATGGTTGGGTCGGACTGAAACCGGCCGCCAGATTAACAACGAGCCGTGGTCGCCGCTGCATACGTCGAAAAAGAACAACGAAGACCACTCTTCGGAGCGGAAGGAGAAGTACGCTCAAGAAATATTTGACAGAGCCGACATTGTTAGAGATGGGTTCGCTCGCGTATTCTCTCCGCACGCATCCGCCGCATAATGACGCCCAATCAATTTGTCCGGCTCACCCGCGCGACCCTTCACCTAACTAAACCTGCACTCACTGGCCGGGAACTGGCCCCTCGGACAGTTGTTTAGCCTCCCCGCCCCCATCGATACTTTCTTCAGAACTCATTCCATCTCGGTCCCCAAGGCACCCCCAGCTTCGTCTTGGGTAGGGAGCAGTTTACGCTCACGCTACTCCAGGTCGCACTTTGGGCGTTACTCACCTTCCCCTCCGCCAACAGTGCGACGGGGATCCCGGCTCATTCCGCCTCCTCCGCCAGCGATCAGCAAAAGCAAACCACGACAAGCCCCCACGGCCCTCTTTCCATCCCCTGCGAAAATTGCCACACCGCCGCAGCCTGGCGCCCCATTCGCGCTGTTCCCGAGTTCGACCACAACAAAACCAGCTACCCCCTCCGCGGCATGCACGAAAACGTGAAATGCACGCAGTGCCATATCAAGCCGGCATTCACAAATGTCAGTAAAAATTGTGCGGATTGCCACGCCGATATTCATCGCCGCCAAATGGGTCCGGATTGCGCCCAGTGTCACACCGTTAAGGGTTGGAACATCGCCGTTCAGCAAGTAAAAGATCACCAGAACCGCTTCCCACTTCTCGGCGCGCACTCTGCCATCCAGTGCGACCAGTGCCACACGCAACTCGCCACCGGAATTTTCTATGGCCTCTCCACGCAGTGCAACTCCTGCCACCTCAAGGATTGGCAAAACACCACGAATCCCCCTCACCCGAGTGCTGGGCCCGCCTTCGCCTCTTCCAATTGCCAGGGTTGCCACAACTTTGACAGCTGGCTCAACGCCAAATTCGATCACACCAGCACTGGCTTCCCTCTAACCGCGGGCCACGCCAATGTTCCCTGCGCCAGTTGCCACATCAACAACAACTACAATCTTCAGATCGCCCCCACCGACTGCGGCAACGTCGGCTGCCACCTCACCACATGGCAGCAAACCAACAATCCGCCGCATCCGAAAGCCGGACCCTCATTTGCCGTCGCCAATTGCTCGCAGTGCCACAACACCACTTCTTGGACTACCGCCACCTTTGACCATAGCGTCACTGGTTTTCCTCTCACCGCGGGCCACGCCAACGTCCCCTGTGCCAGTTGCCACATCAACAACAACTACAATCTTCAAATTGCCCCCACCGACTGCGGCAACGCCGGCTGCCACCTCACCACCTGGCAGCAAACCAACAACCCCCCGCACCCGCAGTCTGGCACTCCATTCGCTGCCGCCAATTGCTCGCAGTGCCACAACACTACCTCGTGGACCACCGCAACCTTCAATCACAGTGTCACCGGCTTCCCACTCACCGGCGCTCATGCCACCACGCCCTGCGCCCTCTGCCACGTCAACAATAATTACAATCTCACTTCCGCCAACACCGACTGCTACAGCTGCCACACTTCCGATTGGACTAGCACGCAAACTCTAGGTGGCCTTGTACCCAACCACGTTGCTGCGCAGTTCCCCACTTCTCTCTGCTCTACATGTCATGACACCACTGCGTGGGCCGACGGCAAATTTGACCACAGCACCACCGGATGGCCTCTCACCGGCGCGCACCAGATGCCTCCTGCTCCAGGCTCCGCGATCACTGCTTGCACCAATTGCCACGTAAACAACAATTATTCCCTCACTGCCGCGAACACCGCCTGCTACGGCTGCCACCAGTCCGACTGGAACAGCACGCAAACCCTCGGCGGCCTCGTCCCCAACCATCTCGCTGCCGGTTACCCCACCACCTGCGACACCTGCCACACCACTACAACCTGGCTCAACGCCACATTCGATCACACCTATTTCCCCGTTCCGCACCACAACTCCGTTTGCAATGACTGCCACCAGGTTTCCACCGACTACTCCAGCTTTACCTGTATCAACTGCCACACCACCACCGCTCACCAGCAAGTCCCCACCACCAACCAGCACAACGGCGTTGCGAATTTCGTCTACGGTCCCACCACTTGCTACAACTGCCACAAGAACGGTGGTGGGGGCTGACATGCGCGCCACCACTATCTTCGAACTGTTCCTGTTCACGTGCCTCTTCGTCGTGGCCGTTCCCGCTTCGTTGCACGCGCAATCTGCAACGGACATTTCCGCGACCCAGAAGCCATCCATCTTCCATGTGAAATACGTCTCCGACGGCTCGCTCTACATCGACGCCGGACGCAACGCCGATCTTCAGGAAGGCATGAAGCTTTCCGTAATCGATCCCCCTCCCGATGGCATGATCAACGACGGCATTCGCTTCCGCGGCTATCCTCACGTCGCCGAACTCAATCTGGTTTCGCTCGCGGATTCCTCCGCGATTTGCGATGTGATTTCCGTAACCGGCGAACTGAAAGTGGGCCAATTGGCTTTCCTCACGCCTGGCAGCGTGGAAGACCGTCATCTCGCCGAAAACGCCCGCGAAGCCGAAGACTATCCCGTCACGGTTAGCTTCAGTTCAGGCGATCCTATCGATCAGGAACTTCGTTCCAGCAAAGTCGAAAATCCCGACCTGGCCGCATCGCCTCTCGGCGTCATGCGCGCCCGCGTCGCCTTTGGTTATGGTGACATCAGCGAGTCCGGCGCGACTTCTACGCAAATGACCGCGATGATTGACGCCGACCTCAACCACATCGGCGGCTCCTACTGGAATTTCAACGGCTATTGGCGCGGCAATTACAACACCAGTTCCAATCCTATTCCCGGCGCAGGCGCGCAAACACTCACCGACCTCATCAATCGCACCTATCAAATCGGTTTCACGTACAACAGCCCGTATTCGCCGGACACCATCGGCATCGGCCGCCTCTATCTTCCGTGGGCGCCCAGCCTAAGCACCATCGACGGCGGCTATTTCGGCCGCCACGTCGGCAATTTCTTCACCGTTGGAGTGTTCGCCGGTTCCACCCCCAATCCCACGTCGTGGAGCTACAACCCCGATCAGCAGATCGCCGGCACCTTCGTCAGCATGGAGCGCGGCGATTTCGACAGCTTTCACATCATGAGCACCGCCGGCATCGCTATGACCTCTATCGACTGGAGAGTCGCGCGCCAATTTGCCTTCTTCGAAAATAATTTCAACTGGAAGCGCTACCTTTCTGTCTACAGCTCCGTGCAAGTAGACGCGGCCAGAACTTCCCCACTCCCCGGCGGCGGCAGCAATCCCACCGGCATTTCGCAAACCTACAACTCCGTCCATTTTCAGCCCATCAAGCTCCTCACCTTTGGCGTCAATTACAATTACTTCCGCAATCTGCCCACCTTCGATCCCACGCTCATCGGCACCGGCCTCGTCGACAATTATCTTTTCCAGGGTTTCAGTGGCGATGTGCGCGTAGACCTTCCGAAGCAGGTCAGCCTCTATGCTGGAATCGGCCAGAGCAAAGCTTCCACGGACACGAAAAGCTCTCTCAACGATGCTTTCGGCGTAACCTTCGGCAATCTTTTCCGCAGCGGCTTTTCGCTTGGCCTGCATTATTCCAAGTTCGACAGCACTTTCGGCAGCGGCGAATACGAATCTTTCTCTCTCTCCAGAAATCTCTCGGAAAAACTTCGCCTCCAGATTCTCGCCGGCAACCAACAATTCGATTCCCCGGTCACCGCGAACACCGCCGCGAAATTTATCAACGCCACCCTCGATTGGTCCATCGGCCGCCGTTATTTCGTCGAGGGCCTCTACGGTTGGTATGACGGAAACGCCCTCAGCTACAACCAATGGTCCGCCTTGTTCGGTTATCGCTGGGGAGGAGTAGGGCGATGAAATTCCACGCTCCGAGTCACCTCGTTGCGGTGTTGTCTCTCGCGGCTATCCTCGCTTGCACCCCGCCAGCGGGCGCCCAATCCGTCCCCGCCGAGCAACCCACGCCAGTTTCGCCCGCTAGCGCGCCAGATCCCGCCTTCCTCGCACGCGCCAACGCCACCATCGATCATTCCCGCAAGTTGATCGACGCCTTCTTCGAACAAACTTCCAACGTGGTCTGCACCGAAAACGTGGAACAAACCCTGGTAGGCAAGAACAATAAGCCCATGTATCGCGAAGAATCCGTCTTCGAATATCAATTGCAATCCACCAATAACCGCGGCGGTTCGCTTCGCCTCACCGAATCCCGTGAAACTCGCAAAGCCGCTTTCCGCGATCCTAATAAAACTCTTCTCATCACCAATGGCTTTGCCAGCCTTCTGCTCATCCTCCACGAGCGTTACGAATCCAGCTACACTTTCGACCCCCTCTCCGAGGAAACCACCGACAACCGCACCGCCCTCCACGTGCATTTCAAGGCCGTTCCCGGCGGCTCTTCCCCCGCGGCCATTCAACTTCTCGGCCGCAATTATCCTCTCCCCCTCAAAGGCGACATCTGGATCGACGAAGAAACCGGCGCAATCACCAAACTCGCTTCCTCGCTCGATGGCAGCCTCGCCGATCTTGGCCTTCGCGATATTCAGACAGAAATTCATTACTCCCTCGTACAATTCCATGCGCCAGAAGAGGCGTACTGGATGCCCGCCTCCGCCATCATCGACGTGCAGACTCCAAAACAACATTGGCGCAACGTCCATCACTTCTCCGCCTACCGCCGGTTCCGCGCCACTATCCAGGTTCAATTGGGAGACAAACAGCCATGAGCATCGGAGCAACCGCCGGCACTACCATTTTCGTCCGCGAAAATCCCGAACGCGCGCACCGCACGCGCCTGCTCCTGGCTTGGCTAGTGGCGCTCGCCATCGTCCTCGTTATCGCCGGTTACGGTTTTAATTACTATACGCTGAGCGCCGCCGACCGCCCCTTCTCGCCAAAACACGATGCCTTGCGCCCCAGTGGCCCCATCGGCATCAAGCTCGGCATGTTCGGAGTCTTTCTCTTTTTCCTCATCTATCTCTATCCCCTCAGGAAAAAATGGGGTTGGCTCGCGCGCCAGGGCAATTCGCGCCACTGGCTCGATTTTCATGTCGTACTCGGCACTTTGGCCCCCATCATCGTCGCCTTCCATGCCACTTTTAAATTCGGGAATATTGCCGGACTCGCTTTCTGGAGCATGCTGGCCGTCACGCTTTCCGGCTTTGTCGGCCGCTATCTCTATGCGCAGATTCCGCGCAACCTCAAAAACGCCGAGCTCACCATGAAAGAAATGTCCGACATTTCCGATTCCCTGCGCAACGAACTCTCCGCACAAAATCTCGGCCAAACCAAACGGCTGGACAAACTCTACGATTTGCCTTCGCCGCAGGACGTCGCGCACATGCCCATGCTGCTCGCGCTCGTCTACATGATTCTGATCGATCTGCGCCGGCCTTTCCGCCTCTCACTTCTCCGTCTTCATTCCGCCGGTTTTGGCGCATGGGTAGCCGCGCTGTGCGGTTTTGTCCGTACAAAAGACGCGAGTCTCGAACACGTAATCGCAATAGCACGCGCACAAGCCAAACTCTCCAAACGCATCCTCTTCCTCTCCCGCACCGGCCAGGTATTCCGCTTGTGGCACGTAGTTCATCGCCCCTTCAGCTACGCGTTCGCCCTCCTGGCCTTGATCCACATCGCCCTGGCGCTCTACATGGGCTACAGGCTCTAACACTCACGCCGACCCCCACGCGTTGTCATCCTGAGAGCTTGTAATTTTTTGCCGGGTGCCCCCCATGCCGCCTTTGCATGTGGGCTCTTGGGTCACTCTTGTAGCGCCGCGCCTTCAGGCCGGCATCTTGGGTCAGCCGTCGTAGGGCCCGCCTTCCGAGGCGGACCGTTCCCTTTCTATTTCACAGAGACCATCTATTCGCATGAGCCGTCATGGAGCAAACGTTGCCATCCCAAGGAGCGCCGTTTGCGACGAAGGACCTCAACATCTCTACAAACTGTCACCGCCAGGATTCTTCAACCACGTAACCATCCTTCTTGGTAATTTTTCCCTCCTTTGCTATGCTCCTCACGTTAATTTCCAGCAAAGGAAACCCTATGCCATCCAGAAAATTCTTCGCTGCCAGTTTCTGCGTGCTCGCCGGACTTTCCCTCTCCGTTTTTGCCGCCGACAAAGATAAGAAACAATCACCCAAAGAACCAGCCAAGCCCTCCTACGAACTTCCACAGCCCGCCACCGAAACTCTCGACTACTCTGCCTATGCCAGCATTCGCACCGAAGCTCTCAGTCATTCTCACATCATGGAATACGCTTCCGCTTTGACCGACGACATCGGCCCGCGCCTGACCGGCTCGCCCAATCTCAAAAAAGCCAACGAATGGACGCGCGACCAGCTCACCGCCATGGGTTGCGCCAACGCTCATCTTGAAGACTGGGGCGAATTCGGCATGGGCTGGGTGCAGCTGAACACCTGGGTCCGCATGACCTCTCCGGATCACGCCGTATTCATCGCTCAGGCCGCTCCATGGTCTCCCGCAACAAAAGGTCCCGTCAGCGGCTCCGCCATCTGGGTCGATGTGAAAGACGAAAAGGATTTCGACAAATATAAAGGTAAGCTCGCGGGCAAAATTGTCCTCCTTGGCGATATGCGGGACGTGAAGCCCGTCGACAAGCCTCTCTTCACTCGTTACGACGACGACGGCTTAAAAAAGATTGAGGAATATCCCGTGCATGTCGGACCTGGGTTCGACCGCACGGCATATATTCATCGCGCCGAATTTCGCGAAAAGGTCGGCAAATTTCTCGCCAGCGAACAAACCGCCGCCGTCCTTCTTCCCAGCCGCGACGGCCAGAACAACGGCGGCTCCGGCGGCACCATCTTCGACGACAACGGCTCCGCCTTCGGCATCCAGGTCTATCATCGCGATCAAGCCAATCCTCTTCCCCTCGCTGTCACCGCGATTGAAAATTATGGCCGCGTCTACCGCCTCCTTAAGGCCAACGTACCCGTCACGCTCGAGGTGAACATCGAATCTCAATTCACCGGCGATCACGAACACGGCTTCGACACCATCGCCGAAATTCCCGGCACCGATCCCGCGCTGAAAGACGAAGTAGTGATGCTCGGTGGCCATCTCGATTCCTGGATTTCCGCGACAGGAGCCACGGACAACGGCGCCGGCACCGTGGTAGCCATGGAAGTCATGCGCATTCTCACCACTCTTCACATCAAACCGCGCCGCACCATCCGCGTCGCTCTTTGGACCGGCGAAGAACAAGGGCTTTTCGGTTCCCAAGGCTACGTGAAGCAACACTTCGGCGACATTCCGCGCTCCACCGATCCCGATCAACTCAAAGTCGGCGAGTGGATGCGCAAAATTACGGGTCCGATCCAGGTGAAGCCCGAGCAGGAAAAAATTTCAGG
This sequence comes from Candidatus Acidiferrales bacterium, assembly GCA_963709705.1. GTDB lineage: Bacteria > Acidobacteriota > Terriglobia > Acidiferrales > UBA7541 > Acidiferrum. The sequence goes on along the minus strand of CAVPXU010000002.1, from coordinate 45,651 downwards.
ATATTTCAACGTGGACAACGGCAGCGGCAAGATTCGTGGAATCTACTTGCAGCAAAATGCCGCCGTCGGCCCGATTTTCCAACAATGGATGGAGCCTCTCAAGGACGTCGGCGTAACCGCGATCACTCTGCGCAACACTGGCGGCACCGACCATCTCAGTTTCGACGCCGTCGGCATTCCCGGCTTCCAATTCATCCAGGACCCGCTGGACTACGGCGAACGCACTCACCATTCCAACATGGACACCTACGAGCGTCTCCAGCCCGATGACTTGGCCCAGGCCGCCTTCGTCGAAGCCATCTTCGTCTACAACACCGCCATGCGCGATCAAATGCTCCCCCGCAAACCCTTCCCGCACCCAGAACTAGAACAACAACTCCAACAACCCCTAAAAGACGTAATGCCCGGAGCCGAAGCAAAACCGTAGCGCCGAGAATTCAGGTAGCGCTGGCTTTATGCCAGCGCCTTAAAACGCCAGGCCGCAACTCCTGATGTACAATGCCGCCAGACCAAAGGAGCCACCATGCGTCATTACACCGTTTTAATCCTGGCGATCCTGCTACTCTCCCAAACCGCCCCTGCCCAAACAAAACTCTCCCCCAAATGGGAGGAACTCACTGCCGGCGACTTCAAGGAAGCCATCGCCAAAGCGCAAGGCACCTGCCTGCTTCCCTTCGGCATCCTCGAAAAACACGGACCTCATCTCCCGATTGGCACCGACCTGCTCAACGTCCGGTACGTCGCCGAGCGCGCCGCCCAGCAGGAGTACGCCGTAATTTTCCCCGCCTACTACGCCGGCCAAATTTTCGAAGCCAAGCACCAGCCCGGCACCATCGCCTACAGTCCCGATCTTCAGTTGCGCCTGCTTCAGGAAACCACCGACGAAATGGCTCGTAATGGCTGCAAAAAAGTCGTCATCGTCAACGGCCACGGCGGCAACGAGGACCTGCTGCCTTATTTCGCCCAGACGCAGCTCTACAAACCTCACGATTACGTTGTCTACGTTCAATGGGGCCATGAAGCCACCAAAAAAGTAGGCGCCGAAAAAACCGGCCCGGATTACCATGCGGGCGAAACAGAAACTTCCAACGTCCTCGTCACGCATCCCGATCTAGTGCACATGGATCGCGCCGCGAGCGAATCCGGCGCGGATCAGAAGCGCCTGAAACTTCCCGAAAATGTTTATACCGGAATTTGGTGGTATGCCCGCTTTCCCAATCACTATTCGGGCGATGGCAGCGCCGCCACCAAGGAGCAAGGCGAAGCCGATATTCAGAGCTGGATCAATACCGTCGTCCGTGCCATCAAAGCCATCAAAGCCGACGACGAAAGCCTGAAACTACAAACCGAGTTCTACGAGCGCAGCAACCACCCGCTGGACACACCCCAATAACCGCATCCCCAATTTTCCGTTTTCGATTTTCTATTTTCGATTCTTCAACGCGACCGCTGCAGCGCGTCAATCCAGCTAGTAAGAATCCGGTCGTTCGGCGGCTCCAGGTCAAAAAACTCAATCCCCAACCCAATCCGCGGCTTTACAATGCGCACAACAACAAGCAGGTCCAGGCTCTCGCCCTTGCGTGTCAGTCGCATCCGAGCCCGAGCGTTGGACGGCAGAGTCTTGCTCGTGCACACGAAGCATCCCCCCAGCGAAATATCAGAGGTCACCCCGGTCACTTGCGTACCGCTCTCCATATCGATCAATTCCGCGTCCGCCGCGAAGGGATAGCGGATGGTATACCGGCGGTCTCGCACGCCGCTCACACGGGCTTGCCAGGCCGATGCTCGGCTGGTCATGGAAATCACCTTATTCATGAGTTTCGTTCAGGAGCTCTTCCCCATTACGACCTGGCCCTGAGCGGAGGAGGCCGCAATGCACTTTAGTTTACCTGTCCCAGCCAATAGGGAAACCAAACCAATTGCGAAAGGCGCGAAAGGGTAACAGGTCCTGTCCCGCGTTCACCGCGCCATTGCTATTAGTTGGTACGACAAAGGTCCCTTGCCCTGCCGTCGCCCTCCACAAATCGCGTGATAGCCTGAACTGGTAAGCATCCCACGTTCGCATTCATTCAATGATCGCCGAAGGCATCCGTCAAAGTGACCGCGTCAGCCTGCAACTGCAGGTTGAGGCGTCCTGGTTTGCCTCCTCTGGCTTGGCCGTCCGCCAAAACGCGCAGACCCTTCTCGTCAGCCGCAACGGCGGCGTTCTCCGCATCCAGGAGAAATTGTTTACCGGTCAGGAACTTACGCTGCACCGCAAGCTCGAAGGCGACGAGACCAAAACCGTGCGCGCCAGAATCGTCGCTGAAATCGATAAAGAAGCGGAAGGCTTCATCTACGCCATTGCCATCCTCGATCCGCGCGTCGATTTCTGGGACATCGATTTTCCCGCTCCTCACAAAGGCGAAGAAGCTCTCGCCCGGCTCCTCATGGAATGCAGCTTCTGCCAGCGCCGCGAAGTCGTCTATCTCAACGAAATGGAACTGAAGTCCTTCGAAATTCGCAAATGCGTCGCGCGCCACTGCAGGCTCTGCGATTCCCCTTCGATCTGGATTGAAGCGCAATCGGAATCCCCGGTCGAAGAGGCTTTGCCCTCTCGCAGCGCTGTGGAAGAGCGCGTCATCCCTCGCCGCAATCGCACCCGCGTCAAAGCCCGCGTTCTTGCCTGCATTCGTCGCCGCGGCTTTCAGGAAGAAGTAGCCGTCTGCGAAGATTTATCCAAAGGCGGCATCAGTTTCCGCAGCCGCAATCGCTATCCTGAGGGCACCCGCCTAGAAGTCGCTGTTCCGTACACTCCGGGAGCCGGCGCCATCTTCGTCCCCATTCGCATCGTCTTCTCCCAACCCATTTCCAGCGCCGGCCTATTCCGCCACGGCGCCGCCTACCTCCGCCCCCCCGACTAGCAATGTAGCGCTGGCTTTATGCCAGCGCCTCTAACGAACCCGCCCTTACTTCGCGACTCCCTCCACAATCGCCTCCCAATTAATAACCGCATTCCACAACATTCGCTGGTCCCCGTGATTCATATCCCGGTGCAACGGATTAAAATTAAACGTCACCACGTGACCCTTCCCCACCGGCGAATCCAGAATCGCTGGCCGCCCATTCAAATTCGCTTCTCCCCAAACCTGGCCGCTCACCAGAATCGGCGCTCCCTTGCGGTCACCCCATTCCAGCACCACGCTGCTCGCATCCACCGGCCCATCCAAACACGTTGTGCAGTACGCCATGCGCAACCATCGTCGCGGCAGCGCATACAACGGAAAATTCTGCCGGAACACATACGTCCGCTCCGGATAGCCGTAAGCAATCGGGTGCTCCGGCCGGTCGAAGGTCACGCGAACATGCGCCCCAGGCGTGCGCGTCTCCGCTTGCTGTGCCGCCGCCGAGGATTCCGAGCCGCCACCCTGCGAACTTCTCGGCACTCCTCCCGCACTGCGCCGCACCCCGCGTACAATTCCTCCTTCCAGAGCAAGCATCGATCCGCTTCCGAGAGTAACCAGCAGTCCTCCCTGTTCCACAAATTCCTGAATCTGCTCCAGCCCGCTATACCCGATTCCCCCGGTGATGTCGTCCGATTCCGCGGGCATTCCCAGGCTCGGTGTCTGCGCCGTTTTCTTGAACGCCATCGGGCTCCACTTTTTCGGTATCCCCTGAATCTGCTCGGCCAATTCCAGATCGACATGCCCGTACAGCAGCACATCGATCTTGCCCTTCAGTTTTCCGGCGCGAATATCCTCGTCCCGCAAATAGACATACGGCACCTTGCGCTGGTCCAGCGAATAGCGCACCCATCCGATTGAATCCGTGTCCGCCCACGGCACCCACACACCCAGCCTCGGAGCTTTGGCCGCATGATGAGGCACATCCGGCATCGCACTCGCCGCCACAAAATTCAGTCCCAGCGTTTTCGCTACATCCCGCAGCGCTTCGTAACTTCCCGCTTGAGGTGAAATGATCCACGACCCTGCGTGATACGCCGTTCCGCCCGCCGTAAATCCCCGTTCCGCAATCTGCAGGTCAAATCCCGCCAGACGGTAACGCGCTTCCAGCAACCCTTCTTGTCCCGTATCGTCCAAAAGAAAAATTCCGCCGCCGTTTTGATCGATCTTTCCCTCGGTCCGCGGCACTTCCGTGAGCAACACAAGATCGGCCGATCGCACTGCGGGATCAGCCGTCGCAATCGCCTGCAGATGGTAGTGCGCCGGCAATTCCCACGACACATCATCGTATGGTTCCGTCGCGTCCTTCGGATAATTCTGCGGCGTCAGCAAATCGACCGCGTAATTCCGATATGGCTGATCTAGCCGCACCACATAGGTCCCCGCTGGAAACGTGCCTTCCTTCAGCACCAGCGAATTCTTCGACCGACTCACTTCAATGTGCTGGCTCATCAACCGGCCCACCATCTGCGCCACGCGTTCCGGATCGCCCTGGTCCGCCGGAATCACAAACGCATACGGCGCTTCCTCCAGTCCTTTGCGATAAGAGTGCAGGCCTTTCGTGTAGAAGTTTCGTAGCAATTCGCGCGAATTTTGCGCAGCGTAGTCGAGCCCGGCGAGCATCCCCGTTTCGTTATAATTCACGTTGTCCCGCGCCGACCAGCTGAATTGGCCCGCCGGCAGCGGCATCGGCCGGTACCATTCTTTCGAAGCACCGTCCGCCGGAATCGTACGTGTCAGCGTCTCCGCCGTTCCATTTCCAAATGTCTCGAATCCTCGCCCGATCGCGTTGTGGTTCATGGCCACCGAATCGAGATACAGCTCCGAAAACCCCTCTCCAAAATTCCAAGTCGACACTCCGGGCATTCCCAGCCCGGTCATCGTCTGTACTTCGTGGAAACTCAGCGCCAGAAACTCGCTGAACGTAATCGGATCGACGTGCGGATTGTACGGACCCGTTCCATTCCACGTCATCAACAGCGGCACTCCCTCGTGCAGATCGTGCACCACCGTCGGATGCCATTCGAAAAACATCCGTGAAACCGCCTTCGTCGGTTCCTGCGTCAGCTGATGCGCGTCCCGATTGATGTCAACAAAAACGTATTTTCCCCAATAGGGCGGCGACTGTCGCGGGAGCGTCGCCCTGTCCGTCTTCCCTTTCAGGTAGCGGTAAAACCATTCCACCTGCTTGTCCCGCCCATCCGGATTGGACACCGGATTGATCAGCACCACCAGGTTCTCTCGGATGCGCTGGATCATCGGCTGTCCGGAAACCGCCAACCGATAAGCAAGCTCCAGCACAGATTCCGTCGACCCCGTCTCGTCGGAATGCAGTGCCGCGTTGAAGTAATACATTGGCCGCGCGTTCGCGATCAGCTTTTCCGCGGCCGCGGGATCGGTTTTGCGCGGGTCGGCCAAGGCCTCTGTCGCCGCCTTCAATTGCTCCAGACCTGCAATTCCCTTTTCATCCGCAATCGCCAGCAGCAGAATTTCGCGCCCTTCCTCCGATTTCCCAATCGTGAACACACGAACCCGCGGCGACGCGGCCGCCAGCGCGCGACAATATGCATAAGCTTTCGCCGAATCCACCAACTCCCCAGGCGCTCCCATAATCCGGCCAAAGAAGACCCGCGGCGAAGGCACGCTCGCCGATGCCGGCACATACGAAACCCACGGCGACAAGAATCGCGCCTCGGTCGTTGCCTTCGCGATATCCTCGGTTGATCCCGTCTCAGGGGTATCTGGCGAACTGACGCTCTGCCCAAGCAGCGGCAATGACAAACCCAGCAGCAAACCACAACTCACAACGAACCGCATCAATGTGCGCCTCCACATCAAATCACGCTGAGCTAAGGAATCGAATCGCGTAGGAGTGTACTACAACCCTCAACCAACTTAACCCAAACACAGCGTCCCACGATGTAGCGCCGGCTTTATGCCAGCGCCGTCAAACGCTACACCGCACCAATACAAAGGCTCTCATCGAGAGAACTGCCAGACGCAATCTACTTTCCATTTCCCATTTCCCATTTTCTATTTTCCAAAAAGAGGGGAGGCAGGATGCAAAACTCTGCACCCTGCCAGGCGGACCGGAGTGCGAGGAAAATTTAGTCCAACGCGGGCACCGCGGCTTGCTCGCGTCGCCGCCGGTGCAAATAATGCATCGAAATATTCAAATAAATCGCTCCACAAGGTGTCTCGATACACAGCACCATCGCTTCGGTATCGACATTCCCCGCCAATCCTTCTTCGTTCATATGGATTTCCGGCGGAAACACCTTGAAGCGGAACCCCTGGTCATTCAAAAGCGTCACCGAATTGCCGATGACCATGTTCGCCAGTTCGCATACCGTTTCGCGCACCACCTGCTCGCTCTCCGGCATCGGACTCCCCGCCAAATGGCCGGCCACGCGCATGGCTACTTCCGGCGCAAGATCCAGGATCACTCGCCCTTCAATGTCGCCCTTGATCGCGATCAGCGCTGCCACGCCCTTGCGTCGGTAAATATTCTCGTCCATCGACAGATCCACGATTTTCGTCGGCGCCTGCAACGATTCCGCGAAAACCGCGTCCGCCGCATTGATAAATGGCTGGATCAACTCCATTCTCATAGTTGATGCTCCCCCGCAAGCGCCACGGGCGCGCCTACGGCATTAGGATCGTCTCCCAGAACGTAACGAAGAATTTCATACAACACTTCCGGCTTCACCGGCTTCTGCACGAAGTGTTTCGCGCCCTTCTGCAGCGCCGCCAGGATGTTCTCCTGATAGCCCACCGACGACACCATCACGATTCGCGCGTCCGCGTGTTGCCGCACGATCCGCTCCACCGCCTCAATTCCTTCCATCTGTGGCATGGTGATGTCCATGAGCACGATGTCCGGCTTGCTGCGGTTATATTCCGCGATCGCCGTCAAGCCATCGCCTGCTTCCCCGGCCACTTCCCCGCCGAACTGCTCGATCATCTTGATCAGGTTTTTGCGGGCGAAGACGGAGTCGTCCACCACCAGATAGCGGACCGGCTGCTGGTCTTTCCGAAGTAGCGCTGAAAACTGTTGCATGGCCTTCTCCTTTGCTCCGTTTGCCCGCTCAGGCACGCGGAGTTGAAACTGGAACCTTTTCGTTCTTCTCTGACGAATCCGTTTTGTCGCCGTTTTGCTGGCTGTTGCCGTACTGGTTCACCAGATATGCCGCCATCCCATCCAGCGCCAGCACCTTATTGGCGTAACCTTTCACGATCGCTGCGCGCGGCATTCCGCTCACCACGCACGTGTCTTCGCTCTGCGCAATCGTCATTCCGCCCGCCGCCTTGATAGCTCCCAATCCTTCCGCTCCGTCGTCGCCCATTCCGGTCATCAGCATGCCCACGGCGGTCAACGCAAATTCCTGCGCCACAGAGTGAAACAGCACATCCACCGAAGGCCGGTGGCCATTAATCGGCGCGCCATCGGAAAGCACCGCCATTTCTCCGCGCGGCATTCTCCGCACCATCATGTGCCGGTTTCCCGGGCAAATCAGCACTCGCCCCGCCACCAGCAAATCTCCGGACTTGGCTTCCTGCACATCCAGCGCGCAGCATTCGTCCAGCCGCCGCGCGAACATATCCGTAAACCCTTCCGGCATGTGCTGCACAATCACGAAACTCGCCGGAAAATCACCCGGTATTTGCGACAAAACATATTGCAGTGCGTTCGGGCCACCCGTGGAAATTCCGATCGCAATAATCCGGCTCGGCGCTACCGCAACACGTCCCCGGTTTTTCCGCGGTGCTGGCGCTTCTACTTCCAGTTTCGGTAGCGCTTTCGGTCCGCCGGCCCGTTTCGCCACCTTAATCTTTTCCGCCAATTGATACGCCACCGGATCCAGATTGCCCGCGGCCGCATCCTTCGGTTTGGCTACGAAATCGATCGCTCCCAATGCCAGTGCTTTGAACGTCGAGTACGCTCCTTCGCGTGAATGCGTGCTGAACACAATCACCGGCAGCGGCGCGTTCCGCATGATCGTCCGCAACGTCTCGATCCCATCCATCCGCGGCATTTCCAGGTCAAGCGTCACCACGTCCGGCCGCAACTCCGCAATCTTTTTCAGTGCGAACGCTCCATCCATCGCCGTACCGACCACCTCAATATCCGGGTCCCTCTCCAATATCAAAGGAATCAGTTTCCGCATCAGCGCGGAGTCATCCACAACCAGCACGCGAATTCGCTCTTTCATCATGCGATGGCTCCCAGTGGCATTGACCGAGATAACCGCGTCAGGATCGTTGGCACGTTCAGGATCAGCACTACAGTTCCGTCTCCCAGAATCGACGCTCCACTCACCAAATCGCTGGCCGCAATTTCTCCCGGCAGCGCCTTGATCACCAGCTCTTCCTCGCCCACCATGCTGTCCACAAGCAATCCGAACCGCTTCTCCGCCTGCCCGATCACCACCACAAAACTCTTTTTCTTTTTCGGCCCTGGCGCTTCCACCGCATGAATTTTGCTCAACTTGCTGAGTCTCACCAGCGTCAGTACTTGTTCCCTCAGCCGCAACACTTCTCTTTGGTCAACTCGATGGATGTCCAGTTCGTTGATCCGCGTAATCTCAATCACCGAAGAAAGCGGCACCGCAAACAATCTCCCGGACACGCGGAACAGCAGCGTCTGGATGCTCGCCAGCGTCAGCGGCATCCGCAGCTGGATCATCGTTCCCTTTCCCTTGTCCGTCGAAATGTGTACGGTTCCCTTCAACCGGTCGAGCACCGTTCGCACCACGTCCATGCCGATGCCGCGGCCCGAAATTTCCGTAACCTCTGTCGCCGTGCTGAATCCCGGCTCGAAGATCATGTTCAGGACGTCTTGCTCCAGCAGGCGCTCCGCGTCTTCACGTTTCACCAGCCCGCTCCGCACCGCTTGGTCGCGCACCATAGTGAGATCGATTCCGCGTCCGTCGTCTCGAATCTCCAGCACCACCTGCGTTCCCTGATGAAAAGCATTCAGCGAAATTGTGCCCCGCGCCGGTTTGCCGGCAGCAAGCCGGTCATCCACCGACTCAATTCCGTGATCGACCGCATTTCTCACGATGTGTGTCAGCGGTTCGGCCAGTGCGTCCAGGATCCCCTTGTCCAGATCCGTATGTTCACCGGTAATTTCCAGCGCCACATCTTTCCCGCACAATTTCGCTACGTCCCGTACAACCCGAGGGAATCGCCGGAACAATTGTTCCACCGGCACCATCCGGATCTTCAGCACGCATTTGTGCAGTTCATCCAGCACCCGCGACTGAAAAGCCAGCGCCTCCGAAAACTTCCCTCGCATCGGGTCCTTCGCATACTTCTGATCAAACTCCGAAAGCGTCCGGTGCAGCATCGATTTTCCGATGATCAACTCCCCCACCAGGTTCATCACCGCATCGATCCGCGCGGAATCCACGCGCAACGAACTCTCCGCTACCGCGGCGACCGCCGAAGCTCCGGCCGACTGTTTCGCTGTAGCCGGGTCGTGCCCTTCTTCCACCCGCGAGTGCAGTTGCGCCGTCTGTGCTTCCAGCAAATCACCAAGTAGCTGGTGATCCGCTGTGTCCTCTTGCACCACCACTTCAATTCGCAAATCGGAAACAACGGACGGAATGCGACAACGATGAGCAATGTGTTCCACAGGATGCGTGCTGGCCAGCGCCGCTTCCACAATCTCCACGTTTGCCGCCGCCAGGTTGTCTTCCGGCCGCAACGCGATCACCGTCCCGCAAGCGTGCAAGACGTTTCGTACCAGCTGAAACGCCGCCGCGCGCATCGGGCTATTCGCATCGATTCGCAATGCCACGTTATAGACCGCTTCTCCTCGCAGCACCGCTTCGGAAATCATCAGCCCTTCGTATTCGTTCCAACGAAACTTTGCCGGAATGGCTGGCGCTCCCGCTCCAGACTTCTGGGTGCTCACCGGCGCTTTCAACAACTGTTGAATCAGTCCACGAAATGCTTCTGTCGACGGCGGCTCCAACTTCTTCTGGTACGCGCTCAACATGCCTTCGAACAGATCGACGGCAGCCAGCACCACCTCCGCCACCTCAGATCCATACTTCTGCGCAATCTGTACCGTCAGCACGTCTTCGAGCTCGTGGCTGATCTCGCTCAGTTTCGTAAACCCGCAGGCCGCCGAGTCGCCCTTCAGCGTATGCACCGCGCGGCGCACACTACGGATCAGTTCTTCGTTGCCCGGCTGTTTCTCCAGCTTCAACCCGGCATCGTTAATCACTTGCAGCACGTCCGCGGAGCTCTCAAAAAAGAGCGCGCGGAGTTCTGCTCCCCGATCCTCGGGCAAAAAACTCAAGCCGTCACCTCAATCCGCTTGTACGCGGTGCCGTTATTTTCGTGCACCATCTTGAATTTCTGCGTCAACCCGAACAGGCTCTCCGCATGTCCCACAAACAGGAAGCCGCCGGGATTCAAGCAATGCCAGAACTTGTCGATCAGCCGCTTTTGTTCCGCCTCGTCGAAGTAAATCATCACGTTGCGGCACAAAATAATGTCGTTGCGCCGCGGCAAAAATTCTGTCTTCAGGTTGTGAAAGTCGAATTGCACCAGGTCTTTCAGCTGCTGTTTGACGGCGTACTTGTCTCCGGACTTTTCGAAGTAGCGGAACCGCGTCGTGTAATCCACCGGCTCCATCTGCACTTCCGTGTACTGCCCTTCCTGCCCCGACCGCAAACTCGCGTAGCTGATGTCCGAAGCCACGATCTCCAGCTTCCATGGCGGCGGAATCAGTGGTTTCGGGGAAGGCATATCGAATGGCAGTGGATTCCGCAGGTAGTAATACGCCAGCGCGTCGCAGATCAAAATCGCCACGGAGTAGGGTTCCTGCCCCGCCGAACATCCGGCGCTCCATACGCGCAAATTCCAGTCCCGGCGCTCCTGCTTGTGGTGCAGAATTTCTTCCAGCACTGATTTCTGCAACAGGTCCAGCTGCGGCCGGTTCCGGAAAAAACTGGTTTCGTTGACCGTCAAATTTTCCAGCAGCAATGCAAGTTCGTTGCGCCCTTCCCGGCTCGTCAGCAATCGGTAGTAACTGTAAAAGGAATCCAGCTGGCACGCTTTCAACCGCCGTTGCAGCCGGTCTTTCAGAAAGTGTGATCGACGCTCATCGAAGTACATCCCGCATTCCTGGTAAACCAGCGTCTGCAGGAGTTTCAGTTCTGCTTCCGTTAGCTGAATCTGCGCAGTTATCGTTCCCATACTGGATGATCGCGGCCCTTCGTTATCTCAGCGGCGCCTCGCAACTCTAAAGCGCTTCTATCTCGAGACTCCGACAGGCTCTGCCGCCTCCTCAAGTTTTTTATATTCCGGTTGACGCAGCAGCCGCGCAATATCCAGCAGGATTACCAGGCGCCCCTTCAACTTTCCCACTCCGGTCACATAGCTCGATTCGCCCTCGGCAAACACCGTGCCCGGTGGCTCGATTTCAGATGGCGGTATCTTCAACACTTCGGAGGCGGAACTCACAATCAGCCCAAGCAGCCGGTTTTCCAGTTCCACCACCAAAATTCTGTTTTTCTTGTCGGATTGCGTTGCCGTGCTTCCGAAACGCTTCCGCAGGTCCATCACCGGAATAATCTTCCCGCGCAGGTTGATCACTCCCTCGATCATTTCAGGGGCATTCGGCACTATGGTGATTTCCGGTACGCGCACGATTTCACGCACGGAGCCGATCTGCACTCCATACGTTTCTTCGCCGATCCGGAATCCAACGAGCTGGCAGTCTTTCTGCATGCAACGCTCCGTTAGGAACGACTCACTTCCGCCAGCTCGTACTCCGGCGCATCATGCGAAGACATCGAGCGCCGTGGCGCCATTCCTTCGCGGCGATGCTTCGTCTGGCCTGACCGGTCGATTACGAAGCGGTCCATGTTGTCCAGCAGGTTGCGCGATAGCTTCAGCATCTGTTCGGCCGCCGCGGAAAGCTCCGTCGAACTCGACGCCGATTGCTGCACCAGTTCCCGCATCTTGTCCATCGCGCGCACAACTGCCTGCGCCCCGGATGCCTGCTCTTCCACCGCCGAATTGATCTCTTGTGTGATTTCCGTCAGCCGGTTGGTAGCCTTGGCAATCTGCGACGATCCCACCGACTGCTCGTTCGTCGCCGCTCCGATTTCCTGCGAGAACTTGTAAACTTCTGTCACCACGTCGGAAATCTTGTGCAGCGCCGATCCCAAATCATTGCCCAGGCTCAATCCTTCTTCCACGATGCGCGTGCTGTGCTCCATGTTTTCCACGGCCTGCCGCGCTTCGCGTTGGATGCTCTCGATCAAGTCCGCGATTTCTTTCGTGGATTGCGTCGACTTTTCCGCCAATTTGCGGACCTCGTCGGCAACCACTGCGAATCCCAAACCGTGCTCGCCCGCGCGCGCTGCTTCAATCGCTGCGTTCAGCGCCAGCAGGTTCGTCTGCTCCGCAAGGTCGTCGATCACTTCAATAATTTTTCCGATGTCGTCCGCGCGATGTCCCAGGATGTTGATGATTTCCGCCGACGATTGGATCGCCCGGTTTGTCCGGTTCAATCCGTCCGTCGTCTTCTCCATCGTCTGAATGCCCGTCACCACTTCTTCTCGCGAACGGTTCGCAATATCCAGCAACACCTTTGCCGTATCCGCCACGCGCTGGATCGACGTCACCATCTGGTCGATCGATGCCGACGTTTCCGCCACGCTCGACGCCTGCACCTGCGTGTTCTTCACCACGTTCTGCACGTTAATGCTCATCTCGTGCATCGTGCTTGTCACTTCTTCAATCGCCGAAGACGCCTGCACGCTCACCTTCGCCGATTCATCCGCGGCTCCTGCCACCTGGTTCGAGCCCGCCGATACCTGCGATGCCCCGTCTCTCGTTGCGCGTACGATCTCTTGCAGTCCGTGAGACATGCGCATAAACGCATTCCCCAACGTATCCCGCTTCGATCGCGGCGCCACTTCCATGGTCAGGTCGCCTTCCGCCACCGCCATGGACACCGCCGCCATCTCCTTCAGGTACGCCACCATATTGTTGAACGTCGTCGCCAACGCCCCGATTTCGTCGTTTCGGTGAATGTCGATGTTCTGGTCCAGATCGCCGGAATCGCCAATGTCACGCGCCACGGTAATCAAATGTTGCAGCGGCACGGTGATAGACTTGGCCGTGCGGTACGCACCCCAAATTCCCATCCCGAGTGCCACCAGCGTCCCAACCACGATAATCACTACGCTGTAAATGCTCGCCCGCTGTGCAATTGCCTGCGACTCTGTCAGTGCCTTGCTGATGTCGCTGTTCGCTTGATCCAATACGGAAGACGATTTGGTAAGCCACGAAGCTGGATCCTTCTGCAAATAGAAAATCTGCAAATCGGAAACCGTCGCGTCGCCCGAATCCACTTGATGCCGTTTGGCCAGCAGCGGCTTGGCAAAATTGTCCGCCCAGCTCGCCTCTGTGCCTTCCACTTGCAGCAAAGCGGTCCGCAAAATGTCGTTGGTTGCTTGAGCCTGGCCGCGCTTAACCATGTCGTTCAGGTCCGTGAAGCCGCGATTGACCTTGTCTTCGTCTCGCGGGTCGCCGCTCAGCAGGAAATTATTCAGATTCAAGCGGTTTTGCATGATCTGGTAGCGCACATTTTCCGCCATCCGTACGCTCTCCAGCGTCGCCGCCGCTTCGTTGCTTGCCGACCGCGCTTTCCACAATGCTCCGAGGTCGACAAATAGCAGCAGCGCAACAATCGCCAGAACTATCCCGAATCCTTTGTAGAGTTGCCGTCCGATCGTCATTGCGTCACTTCCTCCACTCCCCGTTGCTTCCGCCTACACGTTCTTCTGCGTATTCGCCGCGGCCCCCGCCGCGGTTTTAACTAGCCTTGAAATCAAACTCGATGATTTGTGTCGTCTCTTCCGGTGCCGCCTCAAATTTCCAGTCCCGGACGGCGTCCAGGCAAGACTGCACTAACACAGGATGGCCACCAACCGCTCGTGCCGTCTTCACATGTCCGTCTGGCGCGATCACCAGCTCTATCTTCACTTTCCCGGAAATGTGCATGGTGCGTGCAAGATCGGAATACTGAGGGTTAACTTTGAATTTGATCTTCCGCTTGCTGTCCTCAACCGAACTCTGCTGCCCCAACGCCATGCCTGTTGCTAAAACGCTTACTCCCACTGCTGCGAGAAATCGATTTCCCCATGAAGCTCGCATGGACACTACGCCCTCCCAAGGTGGATACGTACCCACAGAGACCATGGCAAGTCGAGGGCCAGCTGCCCCAAATCGGTACCAGGTCGCTACTTAACCCCCATCCAGGACACTAATTCCCTCTGTTTCAATTAGTTAGAAGGCGAGCACGAAAAGCCGTCTCACCTCACGCGCGGCTCTCTTCGTCTCATCCGAGCCCCTGAACCTCATCTAGGGTCTCAGCCTGAGATTTCTCGCTCGCACTGGCCTTTCGGACAGGTAACGCATGCGTGTCACAATTTGGAACCTACGTTGACTCAGTTTGAGACTGACCAGTAGCCTAGTTCCGGTGCGCTTTCTTATTTTGAGACGCACTGCACCTTCACCCCTATGCGCGATCGCAAATCATTCCCAAAACGGCTCACTCCTCCCAGAAGGGCCAGTTCCATTTCCGCGCCTTCTCCCACCGATATCTCACACGAATTCATGGATCTTGCTCTGGAAGCTGCACACTGCCGCGAACTGCCCACGTTTCTTGCCGGACTCGCTTGTCGTGCCTCGGAAATCCTCAAAGCCAGTTGGGGTGCCGTCGGCGAAATCCATGGTCATAAGGTAGAGCTTCACCGTCGCAACCTGCGGATTCCTGAAAATGAAGTGGACCGCGACTGGATTGCCGCGAACGTAAAACTCCGCCGCCCCGGCTTAGAAGTCTTGCCGTGGCAAGGCCAGCATTCCTTCTGTGTTTTCTATCCTATATATGCCAGCGACCAGGAACTCATGGGCACTCTCTGCCTGCGCCGTTCCACCCCTTCCATGTCTGCTGAAGAAGAGCGCTTGCTTGCCGCTCTCGCCAGTTATGCCGCTCTGGTCATGGAGAAGGTCCGTCGCTTTTCCCAGCTGGAGCGCTCCAAGAAACAATGGGTCGAAGATATTGACGCCATCAGCGATTACATCGTCGTTCACGACCAGGCTTGGAATATCGTTCGCACGAATCGTTCCCTCGCGTCGCACCTCGGCATTCCGCCCGTCGCTCTCGTTGGCGAAGCTATGCGGACTTTGCGCCACATCGCCGAAACCGGCAGCGCGCTTCCCTGCCCCTTCTGCCAGAACACTGTCGAACCTCGCGAGGAATATATCGCCACCGGCGAAGGTCGCACCTTTATCGTTTCCACTTCGCGCACTCGCGGCGCCAGCGAAGAAGACGGTCGCACCATTCACGTCCTGAAAGACATCAGCGATCGCCGTGAAGCCGAGCGCCGTTATCGCGAGCTCTTCGACAATATTCAGGAAGGCCTGTTCTTCGCCACTCCCGAAGGTCAATTCCTCGACGTCAACGACGCCATGGTCCGCATGCTCGGCTACGAATCCCGCGAAGAACTTCTGCGCGCCGACGTAAGCGCCCATTTATATCCGACGCGTGCGGCCAAAGAGCGCCTCGTCCAAACCATCGCCGAGCGCGGCGCCCTGCGCAATTACGAAGAGACGCTGCGCCGCAAGGATGGCAGCCTCTTGCACACGCTTCAGAACATCAACGCCGTTCGCGATGCTCAAGGCCGCATCGTCCAGATCCGCGGTCTCATGCTCGATGTCACCGAACAAAAGATGTTCCAGTCTCAATTGCAGCGCGAGCGCGATTTCAACCAGAAAATCCTCAACACCACGCAGAGCATGATCCTTGTTCTGGACACCGCGGGCCTCATCAGCTACGCCAATCGCCGTTGCTTCGAAGCTGGCTATCGCCAGGAAGAATTGATCGGCCATCGCCTTGGCCGGCTGGTCGAAAATTCACACCAGCAGGATTTTGAGGCCGCCTTGCAAACCACCGCTCACGGCCAACAAGTGGAAAATCTCGAGCTTCGCGTCAAGCGCAGCGACGGCTCCATGGGTTATTTCTCCGTCAGCTTAAGCCCCAGCCGCGATGAGTCGAATCAGGTCAACAGCGTCGTCGTCGTTATGACTGACATCACCGACGCCGTTCTTCTCCAGGCCAAGCTCGCGCACACTGAAAAAATGGCCACCATCGGCCGCCTGGTTTCCGGCGTCGCTCACGAAGTCAACAATCCCCTCGCGGCCATCCTCGGATTTACGGACCTGCTGCTCGAAGATCCCCAGGTTCCTGCGTCCGCCAGGGAAGAACTCCAGATCATTCTTCGTGAAACTCAAAGAACCAAGGAAATCGTGCAGGGCCTTCTCAGCTTCGCCCGCCAACGCCCCGCTCAACGCGAGCCCATGCAGATCAATGCCATCCTTCGCCAGACCATCCGCCTTCGCAGCTACGACTTTTCCAGTCATGGCGTCGAGGTCACGGAAGAGTTCAACGAAAACCTCCAGATGGCCGTTGGCGATCCCCAGCAATTGCAGCAGGTCTTCCTCAATATTCTCAATAACGCCTACGACGCCATTCAGGAATCCGGCAATCACGGCAAAATCCGCATTCGCACTCGCCAGACCACGGATTTCGTCGAGGTCGCTTTCATCGACAACGGCACCGGCGTCAGCGAAACCGAACGCATCTTCGATCCTTTTTTCACCACCAAGCCCGCCGGCAAAGGCACTGGCCTCGGCCTCAGCATCTGCTACGGCATCGTGCGCGCGCATGGCGGAGAGATTCTCTGCTGGAACAATGAAGGCGAAAGCGGCAGCACTTTCGTTGTTCGTCTTCCTATCGCAACGGAAACGGCGCTCGCCGCCTCCATGGAGGCTGGCCGATGACCGCGCGCACCGATCCTGCATTAGCTCCCATTCTTCTCATCGAAGATGAACCATCCGTCAGCGCTTTCGTTCGCACCGCCCTCGAACGCAAGGGCTATCGCGTCGTTCAAGCTTCCAGCGGCGCCGAAGGACTCCATCAACTCGCCACCGAAACTTATGGCGGCGTCATTTCAGACATTCGCATGCCCGGCGACATCAATGGCGCCGACGTTCACCAATGGATCCAGCGGAATCGCCCCGAACTTGGCGCGCGCATAATCCTGATCAGTGGAGACACCGCCAACAGCGAAACCCAATCGCTCTTGTCCCGCGGGTCCACTCCCTGCATCGAAAAGCCATTTCGCGTCCAGCAATTAATTTCCACCGTGGAGAAGACTTTCGGAAAACCATGACCGACGATATGAAAATTAAGCTGTTAGTAGTCGACGACGAACAAAGCATTCGCCGCCTCTGCATGACCATCGGTACGTCCCTCGGCTTCGTTTGCGACGAGGCGGAAAGCGCGGAAACCGCCGCCACGCGCCTGGAAACCGATCCACCCGATTTGGTGCTCTCCGATTTCAAGCTGCCCAATCAGTCCGGTGTGGAACTCCTAAAACAAATCAAAGCCGTGCTTCCGCGCACCGAAGTCGCCATCATGACCGGTCACGGCTCCATCGAATCCGCCGTCGATGCCATGAAGCTCGGCGCGTATGACTACATCGAAAAGCCCTTCCGCGTCGAAAAAATGCGCCTGCTTCTCCAACGCATGGCCGAAAAAGTTCGCCTCGTCAACGAAAATGCCTTTCTGCGCGATAAAGTGAATACCGACGAGAATCTCGACGGCATCATCGGCTCTTCCGCCGGAATGCAAGACGTGATGCGCATGATCTCGCGCCTCAAAGACACGCGCACTCCCGTCCTCATTTCCGGCGAGAGCGGCACCGGCAAGGAATTGGTTGCCCGCGCCATTCATTTCCGCGGCCCGCTTGCGAAATCGGCGTTCATTGCCGTCGATTGCGGCGCGCTCGTTCCCACCCTCATGGAAAGCGAACTCTTCGGCTACGAGAAAGGCGCTTTCACCGGCGCCACCAAAACCAAAGCCGGCCTCTTCCAGGCCGCCAACGGCGGCACTATCTTCCTCGATGAAATTGGTGAACTCCCTCTCGAAATGCAGGCAAAGCTTCTCCGCGTCCTTCAGGAAAAAGAAGTCCGCCCGGTCGGAAGCAACGAGAAAATCAATGTAGATGTTCGCGTCGTCGCCGCAACCAATCGCGATCTCGAAGCCGCCTATCGTGCCGGCACCTTCCGCAAGGATTTATACTTCCGCCTCAATGTCGTCACCGTTCACTTGCCTCCCCTGCGCGAACGCCGCTCGGACATTCCCATGCTCGTTCACCACTTCCTCAACCGTTACACTCCCGCGCCCCTGCAAGTCACCGCCGCCGCCATGAAAAGCCTTCTTCAATACGACTGGCCCGGCAACGTGCGCGAACTCGAAAATTGCATCGCCCGCGCCGTCACTTTGGGCGACCAACGCACCATCGACGTGCAGGATCTTCCGCCGGCCATTCGCACCGAGCAACCCGTAGCTCGCGAGTTCAGCGCGCAGGATGCTTCCTCGCTCTCCACCACCGCCCTCGCGGAAATGGAGCGCATGACCATCCTTCGCGTCTTCGAACAAGCCCACGGCGACAAAGCCCTCGCTGGCAAAATGCTCGGCATCAGCCGCGCCACCCTCTACCGCAAGCTCAAGCGCTACAAGATCGGCCTTCATCCAGGCTCAGAAAAAGACCAAGCAAAGGAGACCGAAGCTCACGCTGCCGGTCGCTGATCCGTCTCAATCACCGCCTCAAGTCGTCCCGCGCCGGCTGAGACGAACTGTTTCACCGTGAGACACTCCGCCCCGCTTCGAACCGCGGGAAATTCCTAAGCCTTTTCCTTTCAAACCCTTCCAATCCCCTCCCCGATTCCCCTCATTTGGCTTCCAGCGTGCTTCTCCTCTCGTGGGACAGTGCGCCCTTGGTTTCAGCCCGTGTGTCTCGACGCTCGGGTCAAGCCAGGTCTTGCAAATTGCGCGCTGCCTTTGGGTATGGGGCCACTCGCGAATGACAACCATCGCACGCGAACAAGAATGCACCGAGCAGCTCGCTCGTTTTTTTCCGAAGCTTCCTTCTGTTCGCATTCCGGTGCGCATCACTCCGCTGAGGCCCGGGCAGCTCAGGGTTCAGGAAGCAACCGTGGTCGAATTCGGTACCGGGGAGTTCGCCATCTTCCTGTCGAAATTGGCGTTGGAGTTTGACGATCGTGTCCGGCTTGTCCGAGATGGAGGAGGACGTCCTGCAGAGGCAGCGGTTATCGCTTTGCAATATCAAGAAGGCAGTAAGGCCGTTGCTGTTCGGTTTCTCGATTGCCCCTGCGAATGGATGATGCACCCGTGAACAAAACAATCACAACTTTGAATTTGTCCGCCCCCCCAAGACCCGACAGCGCTCGGCTGGCGCAGTGGGAAGAAGCTCGTTCCGTCTTCCCCATTTACATCGCGCTCGCCAAGCACCTGCAGATCGAAATTCCTTTTGCCCAAAATCAACGCGTTCTGCAGGAAAAGCCCGAGGAAGAGTTTTCCAAGCAGGTGCAAGCCTGGTTGGACACCATGGATCAGAAGGTCCAGGTCCACCAATTGCGCCAGCTCCTTCAAACCACCACGCTGAACGCCAGCGAAAGCGGTTTGCGCGCGCTGATCATGCGTCACCTCCGCAAACCTGCGAAAAATAATGTGGACCGGGATAAAATCGATTTCCTTCTCGTTCAATACTTCGCCTTGTGCGCCCCGGCCAAGATTTATCACAAACAAATTGAGCTCGCGGACGTCGCCCAGGTCATGAAGCCCGTCCTTGGAGACGTGGACTGCACTCCACTTTCCTGGTGTGAGCCCCTCGAAAAAATGATTCTGGCGTTGCGCTCTTTCCGCACCCTGCGCGACATCCTGAAGACCAACTTCATCGAGCAAGGTCGTCGCGTGAAGGAAGGCGCCGGAGGAATGTTCTACGACCCCGCTGCCATGATTGCGTTCGTCCGCTTCAACTTCCTTCTCCGCCGCACTCTAATCGAACTGATGCACGCGGACCTGATTTACATTCGTTCCGGGATCAACCATCTCGAAAACGTCGACGTAAAGATCCTGAACTGCGAATCTTTTGGCCTTACCTCCACGGAGCCGATCAACAAGATTCGCCAGATCGCCGACGAATGGAAACAGCCTTTTCAAAAGGAATATAACGAACGTACTGTAAATCAGGCCTTCGAGAAGCTTCTCGCGTTGCGCGCCGATGTCGAGAAAAACGTCGAACGCGTTTTGGGCAAGCCTTTGGAGAGCGCTGCGTTGCCCGCAGCCTCGGCCCCGGCAGCGCCCGCCTTCTCCAGCGCACCGAATTCCGCACCATCCGCAAAACCAACAACCGCAAAAACCACGGCGACTCCGCCCGTGGAGATAGAAGCCGGCCTGGATTTCGAAACTTGCATGGAAAAAGTCTGGGAACAATTAATCTCCGCGCCTCCTTCCCGTGGCCGCTCCATGACCACCGTGCGCGTCGGCTCCGCTCGCTTGCTCATGTCCTCCTGGGAAGTCGCCGCCTTCGTTAGCGAAGACGGCCCCGCCGCCGAAGATCTTCGCCGCGCCGTAGTCGCCAGAGCCTTGGTAACCGCCGCGCTCGAACAAGCCAAGGAAACCGGCATAGCCACTTCGCTCGATCGCGTGCTTCCCGTCGCTCGCGTGGAAGTTTCGCGTTTGCAGGAGCGCGTCGAGTTGGCCAAACAAGCCAAAGACACCGAAGCCGCCGTGAATCTCGGTATCAGCACCAAGCGCCTTTTGTCCGCGCTTGACGAGGCCGAAAAACTTTAGTTTCCCTGCTGTGCGGTTAGGCAGGTTGGAAGAACAGTCAGGGAGAACAGTTCTTTGCGAACGACCAATGCATTGATTGTCACCGATGACGCCGACTTCGCGCGTCTGCTGACCGCTTGCTGGCAACTCGAGCGCCAGCTTCCCGGCCTTTCCGTCGTCACCAGCGAACTCTGGGACAGCGGTGATCCGGTCGCGTGCGATCTCATTGTCGTCGGCCCGCTCAAGGAACAGCGCCCTTCCGAACTTTTGTCTTCCATCGCTCCCAGCACCGCCGTAATCCTCTGCGCGCCTTCCGATCCCAATGAACTGGGCGCTCTTCGCAAACGCTATCCTCGCTTGTTGCACGTTCCTCTTCGCGAAGACTGGGCGCAGGTCGTCCTCCTCGTCGCCGGAGAATCCTTGCGCCGCACCGAAGCATTGCGCCTCGCCAAGCAAGCCGAACAGCGCGCCACGCAAAACGCCAACGACGCCGTCCTTGGCCGCTACATAACGGACATGAAGCACAGCGTCAACAACGCCATGACTTCCCTGCTCGGCAACGCCGAACTTCTTCTTCTCGAACCCGGCGAGCTTTCTTCCCAATCCCTCTTGCAAATCAAGACCATCCACACCATGGCTTTACGCATCAACGAAATCATGCAACGATTCTCATCCCTCGCGTCGGAAATGCGGGAGGTTGAGACGCCTTCTCAAGCTGAGACGGAAGACGCCACCGCAACCCTCTTCCCCCGCCGTTAGCCACCGCTACCCCTCCTCCATCTCTCTCATTCCACGCTACTTAAAAATATAGACAACCGCTCCTGCGAAATCCTCAAGCTGGCCGCTGACGTGCAATTTTCTATCGTGGAGAACCACGCGGAGTACACGCTCGTGCAGAAAAAAGTACTAATCGTCGACGATTCACCAGCGCAAGTCCGGCTGATCCAGGGCCTCCTCGAACCAGAGGGTTATTGGCCCGTTGGCCTCAGCGATCCCAAGCGGGTCGAAGAAGCCATTGCTGTCGAAAAACCAAACGTCATTCTCTTGGACGTGGTCATGCCTGAACGCAACGGTTTTCAGGTTTGCCGGGAGTTGAAGGGCAACATCAAGTTCAACGCCATTCCCGTCATCCTCGTGACTTCCAAGGACACAGCCAGCGACCGTTATTGGGGCCAGCAGCAGGGTGCTGATGGCTACGTCACAAAGCCTTTCACGCGCGAGGAGCTTTTGCGCGCCGTTCGTCGTTTCGTTTGATGCCGTACAAGGAACACTTGTGAGTGAAGATTTTCAACTGACTCCGATCCACGCAAGCGCCGAACTCGGCGAAATGCTGGAAGCTCTGGCTCCGGTTGGCGAGCGCCCGCCGGAATCCCAGTTCGTCGTCTTCCGCAGCGGCCGCGAACGTTTCTGCTTCCCTGTTTTGGATGTCGAGGAAGTCCTCGAGTGGCCGCTGGTCACCAAAATTCCGTTGGCCCCCGGCTACATGCTCGGGATTTTCAATCTTCGTGGTTCCATTGTGCCTTTGATCGATATTGCGCTCACGGAAGGCCGCCGCGCCGGCCTGCTTCCCAAGCACGTTGTGGTCGCCTCGCTACGCGGTGATGCCAACCATGACGATCTGCGTTTAGGTATCGCCGCCGATGAAGTCGTCGGCACCTATTCCGTAAATGACGCTGAAGATTTGTTGCATGAAGCACCTGAAAACGTGCCGCACTGTGTCGGAATGTTGCGGCACGAAGACCGCCTCGCGCTGGTCATCGACCTTCGCCGGCTGTTGGAAGTGTATCCGGGACCTGGGATCTGAAAAGTTTTCGAAAGAGTTTGGGGAGGAAGTAAATGAAATCGCGAATTAGCACAACCATCTGGACGCTGATCATCTTGAACGGCGTCGCACTCTTCGCCGTCTTGGGTCTGGCCTATAGCGCCGGTCGCCAGGCCGCCGCGAACTCCACGGGATTCGATGCCACCGGGCTCATCATCCCCGGTGTCGTCGCGCTCTCGACGACCATCATTCTCGCGTGGAAACTCGGCGGCGGGATTCTTTCTCCCGTCAGCGAACTCGCGGACTTCTCCGAGCGCCTCGCGGCAGGTGACGGCAAGGCTCGCGCCGATGTCTCCTCCAACGACGAGTTCGGCTACATCGCGGAAAACCTCAACCGCGCTGTTGCCAAAGTATCCAAGGCCTCGTTGAACCAGGAAGCCAGCGAGTCTCTGCAGCGCAGCATCACCGATCTTCTCGCCGTCATCAATCAGGTAGCGCGAGGCGATTTGACGCTGCGCGGCAAGGTCACCAATGACGCTCTCGGCAACGTCGCGGATTCCATCAACTACATGCTCGACAACTTCACCAAAGTTCTCGAGCGCGTCCGCAAAGCCGCCATGGAAGTTACCGCCTGCTCCAACAACATTCTCGTCGCCGCCGACGAAATGCAGGCCGGCGCCACCCAGCAGGACCAGGAAATCACCAACACCTCCAGCGCCGTTGAAGAACTCACCGTTTCCATGAAACAGGTTTCCAACAACGCCGAAGCCAGCGCCGAAGCCGCTCGCCGCGCTCTTGACGCCGCCGAACAGGGCAACCGCGCCGTTCGCGACACCCTCGACGGTATGCAGCGCATCCGCTCTTCCGTGCAGGCCACCGCCAAGAAAATAAAATCTCTCGGCGATCGCTCACTCGAAATTTCTGAAATCATCAACGTGATTAACGACATCACCGAGCAGACCAACCTCCTCGCTCTCAACGCCGCCATCGAAGCCGCGCGCGCCGGTGAAGCGGGCCGCGGGTTCGCCGTCGTCGCCGACGAAGTACGGAAACTCGCTGAACACTCTCGCAGCGCCACGAAAGACATCGCCGCGCTCATCAAAGCCATTCAAGCAGAGACGAACGAAGCCGTCGTCGTCATGGAAGACGGCACCAAGGAAGTCGAATCCGGCGCCACACTTGCCGATCAGGCCGGCCGCGCTTTGGACGCGATCTCCAGCGTCGTTCGCCAGTCCGCCGAACTCGTCCAGGAAATTTCTCTCGCGTCCAAACAGCAGGTGCGCGGCACGGAAGGTGTCGCCCACGCCATGCAGATCATTTCCAACATCACCCGGCAAACATCCCAAGGTACGCGCAGCACCGTCACCACCGTCAGCCAGCTCGTCAAACTTTCTGACCAGCTCAACGAAGCACTGGCCCAATTCCGTGCCAACGCCAAAGGCGCTTTGGCCGAAGACACGGATCATCGTTTGGCGCCGGTTGCCGCTGTCCGTTAATTGTGAACTTCTGCCCCCACTTTCCCGTGGGGCAAGAGCGGGATAACCAATGAGTGAGCGCCACGGCCCGGAACACGGTTTGAGTGAACACGAATTGAGCGAGATCCGCATGTTGATCGAAGAGCGGACAGGTATTCATTTCGATGCCTCGCGCGAGAGGTTCTTCTCCACGCGAGTCCGCGAACATCTGCGTGAACACGGCTATGCGCGTGGCACAGATCTCTTGCGCGCCGCCCGTAAAACGAACGTTGAGTACGAAGCTCTCCTCGAAAAGCTGCTCACTCAGGAAACCACGTTCTTCCGGTACCCTGCGGTCTTCGAAGCCTTCGAAAAGCATGTTCTGCCCGAGCTGCACGTCAAAAAGTTCTGGCGCAATCCCCGCACCTTGCGCGTCTGGAGCGCTGGCTGCTCCACCGGCGAAGAGCCCTACTCCATCGCTATCACCGTTCTAGACACGCTTTCTTTCGCCGATGCCTGGGAAGTGGAAATCCTAGCCACCGATATCGGCCGTCTAGCCTTGAAAACCGCCGAACGCGGCATCTATTCCGGCCGCAGCATCGCCAGTGTCAGTGAACGCCAGCTGGCCGCCCATTTTTCTCCCGGTCATGCCCGCGATGGCCATCAAGTGAAGCCGCGCCTCCGCAAAATCGTCAGTTTCGCGCAAATGAATCTCGCTTCGCCCGTCTACGTCGGCCGCATGGATCTGATTTTCTGCATGAACGTCCTCATCTATTTTTCTGAAGAGCGCCGCCGTGCGCTGGTCCAGCGTTTTTACGACGCTTTGGAACCGGGCGGCTATCTCTTCCTCGGTCATTCCGAATCCATCTCCAAAATGCCCGTGAAGTTCCAGGCCATTGTGCTCGGCGACTGCATCATGTATCGCAAGCCCACCGCCGAAGAATTGCAGAAGCCTGAACTCGTTACGGAGGGACGCGCGTGAGCATGCCTGATCGCGAAGCCGTCGAATTGTTCCTCCAGGAAGCCTCGGAGCACCTGCAATATCTGCGGGAATACGTCGGCGTGCTTCAAGAAGTCGCTCCGCGTCGCGAAGATCTCGAGCGCCTCTACATCGCCGCGCACACTCTCAAAGGCACCTCCGCCAGTTACGGCTTCCCCCGCTTCTCGGAAATTGCCGGCAAACTCGCCCACGTCTTTCAATACGCACTCAACGCCCCTCTTGGCGACGATCTCCATGGCCCGATCACCGAATTCCTGTCCGACGGCATCTCTCTCCTCGAAACCAGCCTCATCGAGGTCAGCGACACCGGCCAGGAAAATTGTGAAGATATTTCCGCTTTCAAGGAACGCTATCGCTTTGCGTTTCCTCCAGAGCCGCCGCCGCTCAATCTCAGCATGTCCGATCCCGTCGCTCCGGAGCCGCTCTCCAACCTCGCGTCCGCAGCGCAAGATCCCGCTCCGCCGCAAACCGGTCTCACCGGTTCCTATTTTGACGCCCTGCCCCTGGACGATGACGTCCCCAATGAAATCCTTGAATTTTTCCAGCCTGAAGCCGAAGAGCATCTCCAGATCGTCAGCGATTGCCTGCTTTCTCTCGAAGGCAACAATAATCCTGAAGAAATCAACCGCCTTTTCCGCGCCATTCACACTGTCAAAGGTTCCGCCGCGCAAGTCGGTCTTCGCAGGCTCGGCTCGATTGCCCATCGCGTCGAAGATTTGATCGGCCGTCTGCGCGACGGCGAACTCGAACCTTCACCCGCCATCGTCGATATCTGTCTCGAATCCGTCGATGTCCTCCGCAAAACACTGCGCCGCGAATGGCCTGGTGAAGTGGAAATGCGTGCCGGGGTCGATTCCCTGCTCGGCCGCGTCGCCCAATATGCCCCGCCCGAAGGCGAAGAAGAACCTTCTGCGGAATCCGCCCCCGCGGAAGTCGCGCAGCAAGCCGACCGCCCCGTCACCGCCAAGGCCGCTGCCAAACCTCAATCCGTTCCAACGCTGAAGCAGGCCGCCGCCGCAAAGTCTGTCCGCATCGCTCTCGGCCGCCTCGATCGCATGATGAACACCGTCGGCGAACTCGTCATCAGCCGCACCAAAATGGTCGGCCGTGTCGCCGAGCTTGAAAAAATGATCGACACCCTCAGCTTCTCCAAGGAGCGCCTGCAGGGCAAGGTCAACGAATTCCAGGAAAAGTACGAATACAATCGCATCCGCCAGCAGATCGGCTTGCCCTGGACGGCGAACAATCAGCGCCAAAAAATGCTGGCCAGCGCCGCCGCAGGCGAAGGTGGCTTCCTCGACGAGTTCAGCGAACTGGAGATGGATCGCTACGACGACTTCAACATCCTCTCCCGCTCCATGACTGAAATTTCCGCCGACGTCAACGAGGTCCTCTCACAACTCGAGAGCTACACCAACCGCGTCGAGGGCGATATCCACGAGTTCACCAAACTCGCCCACCATCTCCAGGACGAAATCACCGCCGCGCGCATGGTGCCCATCGGCACTTTATACTCCTTGCTCTCTCGCGCCGTCCGCGAC
The DNA here is from genome assembly GCA_963709705.1 of Candidatus Acidiferrales bacterium. GTDB lineage: Bacteria > Acidobacteriota > Terriglobia > Acidiferrales > UBA7541 > Acidiferrum. The sequence goes on along the minus strand of CAVPXU010000002.1, from coordinate 19,221 downwards.
GCCGCTAAATCCGCCAAAAAGAACGTCGAACTCGATTTCTCTGGCAGCGAAACCGAATTGGACAACAACATCATCCAGCAAATTTCCGATCCCCTCGTCCATCTTGTCCGCAATTCCGTGGCTCACGGTGTCGAATCGCCCGCGGATCGCCTCGCGGTAGGCAAGGCCGAACAGGGCCACGTCATGCTCCGCGCCTACCATCGCGGCAACCACATTTACATCGAAGTCGAAGACGACGGCCGCGGCATCGACTACGCCCGTGTCCGCCAAAGCGCGATGGAATGCGGCCTGGTCTCCTCCGAAACCGCCGATCGCCTCACCGAGCGCGATCTTCGCGAAATGCTTTTCCATCCCGGCTTCTCCACTGCCACCGTCAAAACGGAATTGGCTGGCCGCGGCGTTGGCTTGGACGTTGTGCGTTCCAATCTCAACGCGCTCAACGGCGAAATCGAAGTCCAGAGCGAATCCGACCAGGGTACAAAGTTCACCCTGAAAGTTCCTCTCACGCTCATCATTTCTCCCGCGCTCTTCGTGCGTTGTGGCTCCAACCATTTCGCTCTACCTCTCGCCGTCGTCGAAGAAATTCGCCGCCTGCGCGCCGATGAAATCGAAGACGTCGGCGGCAAACTCCTCACAAAAGTCCGCGACATCGTTACCGAAGTCGTCCGCCTCGATTCCTATCTCGGCCTTCCCCCGCTCGAGCCTATCAACGGCTACTTCCGCATGGTCGTCGCCAATGCCGGCAACCGCCAGGTCGGCCTCGTCGTTGAAGAAGTCCTCGGCAAAGACGAAATCGTCATCAAAAACCTCGGCGAGTATCTCCGCCGCGTCAAACTTTTCCCCGGCACCACCATCGCTCCCGATGGCAGCCTCATTCTGCTCATCGATTTGAATCGCATGGTCGCCAACGAGCCAAACGAACGCCGCGCCGTCCAGGCCAACGCCAGCGCCTCACGCGTTTTCGCCCCCGGTTCCGCTGCCGTCGCTCGCGGCACTATCCCCACGGAAGCCATCGATCGCGTCGATCAAGAGCGCGTCATCGTCGTTGCCGACGACTCCATCAGCGTTCGCAAATTCGTTGGCCGCATGCTCGAAAAGAATGGCTATCGCGCCAAACTCGCCGCCGATGGTCTGGAAGCCGCTGAACTCATCTCTCAAGTCGGCTGCCATCTGGTGATCACCGACCTCGAAATGCCGCGCATGACCGGCTATGAATTGATGGCCCAGTTGCGCCAGAGCCCCACAACGAAGCGCATCCCCGTCATGGTCGTCACATCGCGCGCGGGCGCAAAGCATCGCGATCGCGCCATGAAAGAAGGCGCTTCCGCTTTCCTCACAAAGCCCGTGCAGGAAGATCAGCTCCTCGCGGCGATCGAACAACTTATCGGAACGGAGGCGGCACGTCCTCCCGTGCCGGTCGGCTAACGTCATGGTGAGCGCAGCCCCAAAAAAATTCCGCGTGCTCGTCGTGGACGACTCTGCCTTCATGTGCAAAGTCCTCGAAACTATTTTCAACGCGGACAGCCAGCTCCAGGTCGTTGGCCGCGCCAAGGATGGCCGCGAAGCCATCACTCTCTCGGAATCGCTCAAGCCCGACGTCATCACCATGGACTTGAACATGCCGCATATGGACGGCCTCCAGGCCACCGCCAATATAATGACCAACAATCCGCGGCCCATCGTCATCGTCAGCTCGGAAAGCAAGGAAGGCGCTTCCAGCACCCTGAAGGCCCTCGAACTCGGCGCCATCGACTTCGTTACCAAGCCCAGCAGCGGCGTCGATCTCGATATGAACAGCGTGAAGGAAGAGCTTTTGCGCAAGGTCCGTGTGGCCGCCAAAGTTCGCGTCGTCCGTACCGCCTCGCGCCTCGCCAACGCCATTCAGTCGCCGTCACACAATGCCCCGGCTCTGGCCGCGGAATTTAAGCCCACGCGTCCCGCTGCCGTAGAAAATTCCGACATGCGTTTCCCAATTGTGGTTCTCGGCGCTTCCACCGGTGGACCGGCAACGGTCATGCGTCTCGCTCCCGGCTTCACGCGAGATTTTCCTGCTGCCGTCGTTCTCGTGCAGCACATGCCGGCCGCCTTCACCACGCAATACGCGCTCCAGTTGTCGGAGTTCACCAGCATTCGCGTCAAGGAAGCCGAGCCCAACGAAGCTCTTCAGCCCGGCACGCTCTACATCTGTCCCGGCGGTCAGCATCTCCGACTCACGCCCACAGGCCGCGTCGAACTTGACGCCACTTCCGGCCGCATCGAAGGCTATCTCCCGAATATCGACGTAACCATGGAATCCGTTGCCTCGTTCGCCGGGTCCATGAGCATCGGCGCCGTCCTCACCGGCATGGGCAGCGACGGTGCCCGCGGTGCTCGCGCCATCAAAAATTCCGGCGGCTACGTCCTCGCTCAGGATGAAGCAACCTCCGTCATCTTCGGCATGCCTGCGGAAGCCATCAAAGCTGGCGTAGTCGATCAGGTTCTCGGCATCGACGACATTTACGCCGCCATCGAAAAACGTGTTCTCGCGCTAAGCAAGGCCACACCCGTGGGAGCACGTTGATGCGCATGTCCACCCCACAAAAAATCGCTCCCGCTCGCACGGAGCAAATTATTCTTTTCCGCGCCAGCAATCAGCTCTTTGCTATTTCTTCCGCGTCCGTTCAGGAAGTCCGCAGCGTAGACAGCCTGGCCGGCGCCGCCGTCGACGTCAACGAATCCAGCCTGGCGAAAGTCCGCCACGCCATTCATCGCGGCGATTTGAACCTCTACGTCGTCAACGCTCCCCTCCATTTTGGCTTGCGCCCCACGCCCGCATCTCTCATCTTTCTTCTTCGCAAATCGCGCATCGCCATACTCGTCGATGGCATTGAGAAAATGACCACCATGACCCGCCTCCAGGCCCTCCCCGGCGCTTTCTGCCACGAAGAGCGCACCTGGTATCGCGGCCTCACCGTCTTGGACCAAAACGTGATTCCCGTCGTCAATCCCGCCGGTTTTCTCACCGCGGAAGAAATTGCGCTGCTGGACGCCGTCACCGCGCCGCAAACTTTGCCAGACGCGCGCACCTCGACGCTGCCGGAATTGACCCAATGACCTGGATGGAACAACTCGATACTTGCTCTTGCGTTCTCCTTCGCCTCGGCGAACGCCGCTTCGCCTTACCCGCCGACCAGGTCGCCGAGCTTGCCGCTCCTAGTCGCATTTTTCGTTTCGCCCAAAAAACTCCGGAGATCGACGGCGTCATTCTTCGTCGTGGCCGCGTCGTTCCGGTTTGCGACATCGCCGAAACACTCATCGGCAAGAAGCTCACCCATCGCCGCTTTTATCTCATCGCCACGCGTCATCAGCGCGAAGGCCTGGACTGGGTCGCTCTCCCCGTCAGCGGTGAATGCGAGTTGATCCGCGCCGATCTCACTCCTGCCAGTCCGTCAGACTCGCCTCATGTCGCGGCCTGGCTCTCGCATCAGGGCGAAGTCATCGAAGTTCTCAATCTGTACGCGCTCACTCCCGGCATCGATCCCCGGCCATCGCAAATTCCGCAATCCGTTTTGCCGGAGGCACGCGCATGATGCCCGGCAAACCCGCTCGCATTTTGCTTATCGACAGTAATGTTCTGTTCGCCAAGCGTCTCGGCGACGCGCTCAAGCGTGAAGGCTTTGAAGTTTCCACCACCACCCAAGCCACCTTCGCTCTCACCGCCATCGAATACGACGCCCCCACCGCCATCGTCTGCGCCACCAACATGCGCGAGATGGGCGCGCACGAAATCGCCAAGATCATTCACGCCGACCCAAAAAACTCCAATCTCCCCATCATCGCCACCGGCGACGGCAGCCAGGGCGCTCTCATGGAAGCTTTCCAGGCCGGGTGTGACGACTACATCGATCGCCATCTTTCTCCCGCGACTATCGCCAATCACGTCAAAAATATTCTCATCAGCAAAGTCGAAGGCTTTCAGCCCACACAAATGCTCGGCCAGGCGGACACCAGCCTCAGCGGCAACCTCACACATCACGATTTAACCGGTGTTATGCAGATGCTCGGCCAGGCACGCCAGACCGGCGCCCTCACCATCAATGCAGGTGAAACCGACGCCGTCCTTTTCTACGATGCGGGCGAAATCATTCACGCCGAATGCGGCTCGCTCTTCGGCGATGAAGCGGTGATCGACATCATCAAAAGCTGCGTTCGCTGCGGCTCCGGCGTTTACAAATTTGTCTACGGCGCCGCCACCGCACAGCGCACCGTCCTGCGCTCCGCCACCGATCTTATGCTCGATGCTATGCGCGAATTCGACGAAACCACTCGTGATCATTCCGACCAGCTCGCCGATAAGGAGGCCCTATGAGCGAAACCGCTGCGATGCCCCCGCTCGGTTCTACCGAGCCCAAACAAGCCCCGACCGTCTATTTCATCGATGACAGCGCCACCATGCGCGAAGTCATCAAGATCGCGTTTCGCCGCGAAAATATTCTTGTCATCACCTGCGCCGACGCCACTTCCGCGCTCAGCCAGTTTGAACAGCATCCGCCGGATGTCGTCATCACGGATGTCATCATGCCCGATCAGGATGGCTACTCCGTCTGCAGCCAGATCAAACAAAATCCGCAGTTCGCCAAAACTCCCGTCATTCTCATGTCCGGCGTAGTCAACAAATCCGTCGCCGATCGCGCCGTCGCTGTCCAAGCCGACGAGCTCGTGCGCAAACCGTTTCAGCCTCAGGAACTAATTGGCCGCGTCCGCAATCTGCTCAACGCCTCCAAGCACGTCGAGCCTCTCCATCTCGACCAACCTGTTTCTTCCGCCTCACTGGACAGCCTTTTCGCCCCGCCTGCGACGCCGTCGCGCCCCGCGTCCATTTTTGCCACACCTCTTCCGCAGGCTCCCATTTCAGCTCCTCCATCCGCGCACGCCGAAAACAGGCCATCCGACTCCATCTGGCCTCGCGCCCTGGCCGAAGCTTTCTCGCAACAAAACAACGCGCAAGCGCCTCAGCCTCCACAGCAACAAAACCCGCCGCAAGCTCATCGCCCAGGCGCAACCGCTTCGGACATTCACAAACTCCGCGCCGAAATCTCGTGCCTCGAACTCCTGATCAAAAAACTCCAAACCGAACTCCAGATCGAGCGCCAGTACAACCAAGCCCTCGAACTCCACGTCCGCGCCCTAACCCAAGTCGAATAGCCGCATCGAAACGTAACGCAACGTAGCATAAGCTTCAGCCCGTAGGGGCGCGATAAATCGTGCCCGAGCCCAAGTAGCGCTGGCTTTATGCCAGCGTCTTGGGTTTTCTTGCCGTTGCAGGAGCCGCCTTCCGAGGCGGGCCGTTCTCTTAGCTCGTGTAGTGGGCGAACTTCAGATCGGCCAGTAGTTCCGTCCAACTCTCTCTCCTGGGTGCCCCATCTGAGTCCCCGACGAAGGGATCTCAACCAAAAATCCATCCACAATCTTTCCTCCTCCCACGCCCGCGAATTTCTTCTCCCACAACTCACCTCGTCAAGTAAACTAACTCCCACACCTTGTCACACCTCCATCAAACCCCTGCGACTCCGCGAGCCAGCCCCAGTAGCGCTGGCTTTATGCCAGCGTCTTGGGTTCCCCATCCCCGCCACAAAAAAATAAAATTGTCATCCTGAGGAGTCCCCGACGAAGGATCTCAACAAAAAATCCATCCACAATCTTTCCTCCTCCCACGCCCACGAATTTCTTCTCCCACAACGCACCTCGTCAAGTAAACTAATTCCCAACCTTGTCACGCCTCCCTCAAATCCTCGCTCTCGCACTCCTCTCCCTCTTCGCCGCACACGCCGCCTACGCCCAGCAAACCGTCTTCGACGTCCCTAGCGCCGACGTCCTCGACAAAGGCAAAGTCTACGGCGAACTAGACGGCACCGCTCAATCCGCCGATCCCTTATTCACCTACACTCCTCGCGTCGTTTTTGGAATCGGCCATCAGATGGAAGCCGGTGTGAATTTCGACGGCCTTAGCTCACCGACTATCGGCGAACTGGTAGTCTCCCCCACAATAAAATGGCGTCCCTGGAAGAACGACGCTTCCGGCTGGTCCTTCTTCATCGGCGACGAACTCTTCTTCCCCGTCCGCGATCGCACCTACAACGCTGGAAATTATTTTTACGCGGCCTTCGCCAAACAATGGAAACGCGGCACCCGCATCACCGTCGGCGCTTACGACTTCACGCGCAATGTCGTCGCCACTGCCAATCGCGCTGGCGCGCAACTCACCTTCGAACAGCCCCTCACTCCCCGTCTCACCTTGGCCGCCGAGTGGTACAGCGGAAACCAGGCCTACGGCTACGTCAACACCGGGCTCACCTACAAGCTCACCAAAAAACTCACCCTCTACGGCGCCTATCAAGTCGGCAACGCCAACGTAACCAAAGGCAATCACCAATTCCTCTGGGAACTTGGCTACAACTTCAACTAATCCTTGGTAATCGCCCACAAAAAAAGGCCGTCATTCCGAACGGAGTCCGCGCAGTGAGGAATCCCTCTTCGATGTCACCCGTGGGCACGAAACGAACCCCACCACAAACCCCTGCCACATGCACGCAACGGCACCCCACCACTACCCCACCTGCGCCATCGCCACCCAACCCTCCTCTTCCACCACCACGCCATCCCGAAAACTCACCACCTGCCGCGAATTCGCAGCCACTTTCTCCCCTGGCACCACAATCCCCGCCAGATTCAACGGGTCAGCCGCCGCTATCGTCACAATTTCTCCGCCGGCGCCCTCGCCCCGGCTGGCCCGCAACGATTCCACCGCCACCGGCAGCGCGAACTGCTCACCCACAAATCCACTCACAAATCTTCCCCCGCGAATCTCTCCGCGGTCCTCCATCCGCCGCAGCGCAATCAAAACTTTTCTCCACCGCGGCAAAATCGATTCTCGCGTCAGCAATTCCCGGAACACCACGCCATACCGCCGCAGCAGCATCCAGCAAATCGCTTCCATCTCCGCTGCATGCTCGCCCCCCTCCACTCCAGAAATACCCGAAAGCAACGACCACCTTCCCACGCTGTCCCGCGGACGCGTATTTCTCCCGCTTCCCTGCCCCGCCCTCCGCTTCGGATCAATCAACGCCCGCAAATTATCAAATCCATCCGCCGTGATGAATCCAACCGCCACCAACTCCCACAGCGCCGTCTCAATCTCTGCCTTCAACTTTTTTGTCCCGCGCACAATGTCCGCAAAAAACGATGCACCATGCTGTTTTAAAAATTGCAAAACCTCCCGAGCCGCCCCGCTCAGTCCCTGATGCTCCGCGGCCGCCCACTCGCGCCTTGGATAAGACATCCACTCCGCATCCTCGCGCACAAAAAACGTGATCGGCGCCACGCTGCTCGGCGTCACCCTCCGCCCGCGCTCCGCAGAATCTCCTTGCATCGCCGGATGCGGCGAAAACCTTCCCCAACCCACCGCCCCGCTCAAGCACAACTGGTCCAGATTCTTTGGGTCGTATCCAATCACGCGTCGCCCCAGGATCGAGTGCTCCCAGGTATTCGCCGGCGCTTCATATCCCTGCAGTTGCCGCAAAGCCTCCAACGTTCCGCGCTCACCGGCTAGTTGCGTCCCGCGCGCCACATGTTGCCACCGGAACAGCCAGCGCATAAATTGCGCCGCGTTCGCTGGCTCAATCACTCGCCGGAGTCTTCCCAGTGTCAGCCGGTGAATCCGCGCCAGCAGCCGTCGCCCGCACCATTCCGTTTCTGCAACCGACGGGTCCGTAAACTTTCCTCGCAGCACCGCGCCGCTTCCCTCAATCTTCAACAACGCCTTATCGATTTCCGTTTGCGCCATTCCAAGCAAATCCGCCAGCCCTCGCACCGTCACAGGCCCGCAGTGCTCCATCCAACCCGCCACAAGCTCGCGGATCACTTCCTCGCGGTCCGCAACCGCGCTCTCCACATCCACCACCTCAGATTCAAAGCGCGCATCCGGAAAAGCCGCAACAAAACTCTTCGCCCGCTCCGCCGCCACCCAATAACTCCGCCCCGCGGCAAAGCCAACCACCGCCCGTCTCTGTTCCCTCAATTCCTCAAAAAACGCGCGCCATCCGGCGACGGCCTCCACAACACGCGCCGCCAGCGCATCCTCCCGCGGCACCCCACTTGCTTCAATCGCCGGCAGCGCCACCAGCGTCTGCAGCACATCGTGCAGCTCATCCGCATCCCGCGCATCCGGCCAAGCCTCCGCGCGCACCTCCGCTATCGCCTCCGGATCAAGCTTTCCTACTTCTGCCAGCACCGTTTCCGGCAACGTCCGCCGCATCTCCACGGCCCGCGCCCGCCGTTCCTCCAGCGGCGCGTCATCCAGATACGCGAACGGATTAGCGTTCAGAATTTCGTGTGAAAATTGCGACGGTATCGGCGTATCCACGGCAACGCACTGGATGCTTCCATTCAGCACGCGTTCCAGCACCAACTTCAGCCCCTCTACGTCCATCGCTTCCGTCAACGCATCCTTCATCACTTCCCGCACCAGTGGATGCTCCGGAATCTTCGGCTGGCTATCCAGATTCTCCGGGCAAGCCGCGGCATCTGGAAAAACTGCCGCCAGCAAATCGTCCGCTCGCATTCTCTGGATCGGCGGCGGCACTTTCTTCCCGCCCTGAAATCGTTGCAGCACCAGTGCCCGAGACGCGTCCCATCTCCACCGCGCCGTAAAAATCGGTGAAGTCAGCACCGCCTGTTCCAGCACCTCGCCCACCGAAGCCGGATGCAAAAATCGAAACACATCCGCCAGGGGGAAGCTGTGTTGCTCTGCCAACGAAATATTGATCCCGTCATCCGTAGCCGCCGCCTGCAACTCCAGATTGAACGACCGGCAAAACCTCTTCCGCAGCGCCAATCCCCAGGCCTTATTGATCCGTCCCCCGAACGGCGCGTGAATCACCAACTGCATCCCGCCGCTCTCATCAAAAAATCGTTCGGCAATCACCGTAGTCTGCGTCGGCACCGCGCCCAAAACCGCCCGCCCCGCCACAATATGCTCCACCACCTGCTCCGCACCGGCGCGATCCAGCCCACATTCCTTCTTCAACCATTCCACAGCCTCAAGCGCCGCCGCCGTGCTGCGCAAATCCGTTCCTGGCGCGATGCCGCGCGTCAATTCCCCAACCTTCTCGCGCACCTGCGCCACATGCGCCGAAAGCTCCGCCGTCCGCGCCGGCGCTTCTCCCCTCCAAAACGGAATATTCGGCGCCGCTCCATGCGCATCTTCCACAATCACGCGCCCCGCTTGCACACGCCGGATTCGCCATGAACTATTCCCCAGCAGCATGATGTCGCCGCCCAGGCTTTCCACCGCGAAGTCTTCGTCCACAGTGCCGACCAGCGTTCCCTCCGGTTCCGCAATAACCGAGTACAGCGCGTTGTCCGGAATCGCCCCGCCGCTCGTAATCGCCACCAGCCGGCTCCCGCGCCTTCCGTGCAGCCGCCCATTCACGCGGTCGCGCATCAGATAAGCGCCATATCTCCCGCGCCGCGCCGTGATTCCTTCCGACAACATCTCCACAATCGAATCAAACGCGCTTCTTCCCAGCTCTCGATACGGATAAGCTCGCCGCACCCGCGCAAACAACTCATCTTCTTTCCAGTCCTCGCAGGCGCACATCGCCACAATCTGCTGTGCCAGCACGTCCATCGGCGCGTCTGGAATTTCAATCTTGTCCAGATCCCCTTCATGCATCGCCCGCACCAGTGCCGCGCTCTCCACCAACTCATCCCGAGTCGTCGCAAAAATCCGCCCTTTCGGAATCGCGCCATGCCAGTGTCCCGCTCTTCCAATCCGCTGCCACGCCACTGCAATCGCGCGCGTCGATCCCACCTGGCACACCAGATCCACCGCTCCAATATCAATTCCCAGTTCCAGCGAAGCCGTCGCCACCAGCGCCTGAATCTCCCCGGCCTTCAACTTCTTCTCCGCCGCCAGCCGCAATTTTCGCGACAAGCTTCCGTGATGCGTCGCCACCGCCTCTTCGCCCAGTCGTTCCGCCAAATGATGCGCCACGCGCTCTGCCAGCCGCCGCGTATTCACAAACACCAGCGTCGACCGATGCTGCCTCACCAGCTCCGCGATGCGATCGTAAATTTCGCCCCACATCTCATGCGTAGTCACCGGCCCCAATTCGCTCGCCGGCACTTCCACCGCCAGGTCTACTTGCCGCTGGTGCCCAATCTGCACAATCACCGGGTCCGGCCGCCCGCAACCGGTTAGAAAATGGGCTATCACTTCAATCGGTTTCTGCGTAGCGGACAATCCAATCCGCAGCAGCGGCCGCTCCGTCAGCGCGTCCAATCGCTCCAGCGAAAGTGCCAGATGAGTCCCGCGCTTGTCGTCGGCCACCGCGTGAATTTCATCCACGATCACCGTATCCACGGACTTCAAGACCTCTCGGCTCTTCTCCGCCGTCAGCAAAATGTAGAGCGACTCCGGCGTAGTCACCAGAATGTGCGGCGGCCGCTGTAGCATCGCGCGCCGCTCCGGCATTAAAGTATCGCCCGTACGCACCGCCGCTCGAATCTCCGGCATCAACAATCCGCGTTCCATCGCCAGCTGCTGAATTTCCCCCAGCGGTACTTCCAGGTTCACCTTGATGTCGTTGCTCAACGCCTTCAACGGCGAAACATACAGCACTTCCGTCCGGTCCTGTAGCTCACCGGCCAGCGCCTTCCGCACCAACCGGTCAATGCACGCCAAAAATGCCGCCAGCGTTTTTCCCGACCCGGTCGGCGCCGAAATCAACGTAGTCGATCCGCGCAAAATGTGCGGCCAGCCCTGCTCCTGCGGCTCCGTCGGCGCTCCCAGCTTGCTCAGAAACCACTCCCGGACAATCGGGTGCGCCCAATCCAAAGCTCCTGGCGCCGCTATTTGTGTATCGGAATCCATAACAGTCTGATGCCTCATTCAGCGGAAAATGTTCCGAACAGGCAGAGGTACTACGGGGAGCCTTCAGTCTACCGCAAATTGCGTTCCTTCGTCGCCTGTGTAGTGGCCGGACTTTAGACCGGCCAGCCCGAGCTCTCCCAAAAACCGCACCATTTCGTCAACGCGCAAACTGAGGGCAGTCCCTGTAGCGCCGCGCCTTCAGGCCGGCATCTTGGGGTAATCTTCGCGCCTTCGTAGCCGCCGGACCGAGTCGCCTTCGTAGTGGCCGGTCTTTAGACCGGTGCTTTACTCACGAAATAACAAAACGCATCAGCTCTTCACCGCGCAAGCGGTGACGCATAATACGCCATCGCCGCCGCCACCCCAATCGACCGGAACGGCTCGTTCGGTATATACATCAGCTTGTGATTCACGAACGGCAAATCCTTCCACTGCTCGTCTTCCCCGCGCTCCAGGTCCGCAATGATTCGTCCAAACAACGAAGTCAAATTCACGCCGTGCCCGCAATAGCCCAGCCCGTGATAAATATTCCCGAATTTTCCGCCGCGCCCCACCGACGGCGAAAAATCCAGCGAACAATCCACCAGCCCGCTCCACGTCGTCTCAAACTCAATTCCCGCGAGCGCCGGAAAAATCCGCGCCAGCTCCCGCTGCAATTCCGCAAAATGCGCCGCGCGATCGCCCGTGTCGCGAATTCCGTCATTGAACGAATAATCCGCCCGTCCCCCGCCAATATGAACCCGGTTGTCGCGCGTCAGCCCCAAATAGTAGACAAGCGTGCGGCTATCCGAAAATGGCATCCGGCTCTTCCACCCGATTCGCGCGATCATCTCGTCCGGCAATACCGGCGTAATCCCCACATAATTGTGAATCGGCACAATTGCGCTGCGAAAATACCCCAGCCTCGATGTGTACGCGTTCGTCGCCAGCACCAATGACTTCGCGCGCACCGTCCTCCCTCCCACGGTCCGTATCGTGTGCACCTGCCCTTCTTCCACGCTCTCCACCACCGTGTTCTCAAAAATCCGCGCGCCCTCCCTTTCTGCCGCCGCTTTCAACACCCCCACCAACTTCATCGGATGGACCTGCCCGCTGTTTGGATCGTAAAACGCCCCTTCATACACTGCCGTTCCCACCGCCGCTTCGGTCTGCTCCTTGCTCCAGAACTGCACCGGCATTCCCAACCCTCGCGCCCGCTCCACATATGCCTTGCAATCCACCACATCCGAAGCCGTGTTCAACACCTCCAATGTCCCATTCAAATCCAGCTCGCAATCCAATTCCATTTCCGACGCGAGCGCCGCCAGGGCGCGCATGTTCGCCGACGTCAGCTCGTAAATCTTCCGGTCCATCGCCGCATCGGAGCTGAACTGCATATAACGGTCTGCCGTCATATTCAGCACCATCGCGCCGTTCCGCCCCGATGCGCCGTTGCCGCATCCCATCGCCTCCAGCACTACCGCCCGTTTAGCGGGCGAATTTTTGCGAATGTAATAAGCGGAAGACAGCCCCGTGAATCCGCCGCCGATGATCGCCACATCCGCATCCACATCTTCCGCCAGCGCGGGATTCGCGGCTGCCTGACTTTTTGCCCAATAGCTCGAGTTCGCCGCAAAAAATGGTTCTTCACGCCAGATTGCCGGCGACACTTCGTTCAACCCCACCGCACCGGCCGCCACACCCACCCCAGCCAGCGAACCCCTCTTCAAAAACAATCTTCGTCCCACTTTTTCCATATTCAAATGTCCATCCCGATGCTCGGGGTTGTAGCGCCACGCCTTCAGGCCGGCATCTTGGGGTAACCTTCGCGCAATCGTACCGCAAGCCTTCGTAGGCGCCGGTCTTCAGACCGGCCAGCCCATCCGCGCATCCCAAAAACACACCACAACGCAATATAGGGACGAAACAAACACACCCGCACCCACTACCATCGATAATTAAGGTATAACTTCAGTCCCTTGCGTTCCAGATATAGAGAAACGATGTGTCCGTCGCGGTCGCCACTTTCAGCCCCGCCTTGCGCGTCGCTCGATTCAGCGCCGAGCGCACCTTTTCCTTCGATTCCGCCAACTCCTCCAACGGCACCTTCAACGCAGCCCCCTCATCCAGTTGCTCCAGGTCCCTCAAAATCGCCGTCACAATCGATTTGTGTTTTCCATTGCGGCCCTGAGGCACGTCCGCCTGAATCATCGTTTTGAAGTGCATCGGTGATTTTTTCGTCACACGTGTCGGCATGGCAGCCCTCCCAGATCAACCCGTTATCCAGACGAGGCGTTATCGTAACCAATCGTAAAGACGTCTACAAGTAAAAATAATTGCGTATAATTGGCCTTCGGAGATAACCCGGTTCCCTATCTAAATTCCCACGCATGTTATGGTTACGACCTTCCCGGCCTAAGCTCACGAATAAAGTTCCTAAAGATTTAACCCGTATAATTTGACACCTGTTAGCGTCCAGATGTGTAGGGAGGTAATTGAATGCTAAGAGCTAAACCACAGTTCGAGCGGGTTTCAGTGGCGCTGGCCAAGAAGATCCTCGCTGCTGAATTGAAGCGAAAACAGGCTGCGGAACGGTTGCGGGATTCCACGAATAAAAAGTTGCATGCCCCTTCTGCTGCAGAAGTCCTGGTCGATGACTAGCGCGCGAATCGAGGAGCTGAAATGACGATCCCTGCTTACGACCTTTTTCAAGTTCTAGACAGCATGCTCTGGATTGGCTCAGCCAGCACCATCGAAGACGCTCAGAGCAAACTCCGCCAATTCGCCGGACGTGGCCATGGTAGGTTCCTCCTCTTCGACCAGCAGACAGGGAATCAGATGTTCTTCGAGATTGATGGCGCAAACGGCAACCTGCAATTCATCGGCGGCCAGGGCAAAAGAGACGATCAGCGATGAACGAATCAGAGCTGAAATTCCCTCTATGGCAGGCTCCTTTTCAGGAACTCATCGTCGAGTTTACGTTACACGGCCTTCCCGAAAAATTGCAAAAGGCGGAAGCTCTGGTCCAGGTGCGCCTGCAACAACTCGATCACGGATCTGACCATCGCGAAGAAAAGATCGCCCTGCAGGATGCCTTGTCCATTCTCCGCGTCATGAAGCAAGAGGGTCTGGGTTCTGTCGGCGAAAATAAATGACGATCGATCGCCACTTCCGTCAGGCGCGAAATCCTATGGCAAACGAAGATCGAGCGAATAAACTTCTTCCCCGCTAATGTCTCGCACCAAAAGCGGCGAACCGTCTGCCGCCATCCCCGTCCACGGCCCAAATTCCCCGTGATACCGCCGTATGTCCTGCGTGTTAACCACCAGTTCCATGCGCAAATCCGAGATCCGGATACGATAAAACGCCGGATCGGTCACGCCCGGCGTATCGAACAACACGCTCTTGCTGTCCCTGGACCATTCCGAGTACCCGATAGTTCCCATGCCCTTGGCGATCGGCGTCCACTTCCGGCTCGCAAACTCATAAAGCAGCAAATCGCTGTTGTTGGCATGCGAAGCCAGCAGATAGCGCCCGTCGGGAGACCACCGTGGGCAGCAAATCCCATCCGTATCAGGCAACGGCGTCACGCGACGCGACGCCACATCCACAAACTGTATCGAATAAATCGGCTTGTCCCCTTCCGTGCGAACTTGCCCGAATACCAGCTTCGATCCATCCGGTGACCACGAGGGATCGAGATCGTAGACTTCCCCATTCGTCAACTGCTCCGCGGGCCCGCCCGCCGAAGGCACCATGAATATGTTCCACGACTTTCCCGGCCGCGCACCAGAGAATGCGATGTGCTTGCCGTCCGGCGACCAATGCGGCAATGCGCCGCGAAGCGATGGACCAGTCAGTTGCGCGGCTGCTGTGCCTTCTGTCTTCGCCCGCCACAGCGTCTGTTCCGGATACCTTACATACACCAGCGCGCTGGAATCTCGCGAAGCTTCTACGTCTCCCGCGGAAATTCCCGAAAGATAAGGAACGAATTGCTGCAAATACATGTCATAGCGCACCAACTCCGCTCGCGGTTGCGCGGCGCTCACAATCAGCTTTTTGCCGTCGAGCAGCGGAATCCCCATATAGAAATTCGGCGGCACCGTCGTCAGTTGCACGGGCTGTGTCGAAGACCTGTCAAACAACGAGACCTGTTCCAGTTGCGCCCAGATCCTGCTTCCTCCATTTCGATTCGTTTGGAAAAGAAAATACTTTCCATCTGGCGTCCAATCGCCGCAACACCGTTCCGGAAAGTCCGTCAGGCCAGTCAAAATTTCGTGAAGGTTGCTGCCATCCGCCCGCGCTTCCCAAATCGTGTGGTCGGTCATCAGCTTCCCTTGCACCGTGAATCGCAAACGTTTCCCATCCGGCGAGTAGCGCATGAAGGAAATGCTGCCAGGGGCCGAAAGCAACTTGTGTTGATGCGATCCGTCAACGTCGGCCAAAAAAATGTCCCAGCCCAACGCAAATGCTATCTTTCCCCCCGGAGCCCAGGAAACGTCGTTGCAAATAATCTTGTCGACGTCCTGCAATGATCCAGATGCGATATCCATCAGCTTCAGCCGGTAAGGCCCTTTCAAATTTTCCGTCGGAGCCCCCACCAGCAGCTTATTGCCGTCCGCACTCACGTCCCCCACATACAGCCCCGGGCTGGAAGCATCGAGCACCGTAGGCTGCCCGCCAGCCATCGGCACCCGCAGAAGCTCCACCCGCCCATCCCCCATCTCATTAAAATAAATATTCCCGCCACGGGCGTGCAGCCGGTACTTCGGGATCCCATCAAACGTAATCTGTGTGGAATCCGTCACGTGCGGCATCGGGCGAGGAGAGCGCATCGCCACGGCAACTCCCCCAACTATCGCAGCAAGAACCAAAGCGCCAAAAAGCAGCAACCCAAGGCGGATACGCTGAGCGGGCTCAACCGAAGCCGCAACTTGCGCGGGAAAAGAAACAACCTCCCCGTTATGTAGTACTTGCACAGGAGCAAGGAAGCGATAACCCCTCCGCGGAATGGTCTCTATAAAGACCGGTATTTCCGCCGAGTCCCCCAAAACCTCTCGCAGCCGCTTGATCACTGTATTCAAGCTGCTGTCGAAGTCCACATAAGTGTCCGCCGGCCACAGTGCCCCGTGCAGTTCTTCCCGCGTCACAAGCGTGCCCGCCGATTCAAGAAGCCTACGAAGTACCAGAAACGGCTGCTCTTGCAGGCGCAACTTCGCACCATTGCGCCGAAGCTCCCCGGATTGGTCGTCCAGCTCGAAAGTGCCAAAACGGTACCTTATCCGGCTCGTCGCGCTCTGTACGGTTTGTGAGTTGCCTGACATGCCCCTCCTGCTAGCTATAAAGACGAACAACCAGCCCAAAAATTTCACATAAGCCGGTGTCAGAACTTCCCGCAATCGTAACTTTCTTCGGAATTTGCCTTGTCAGACAGGTTCCAGTCCCCGGTCACACCGCCACTATGGACCTGCGCCCCTAGCTGATCCAATTTCGCCCCACCGCTACCGCGGCTCAGAGGGCGTCATGAAACCACGCAGAATCCAGGCACTCCTTGCGGCATTCGTTTTCCTGTCCGGCGGCATCGCCTCCGAAGCGAAACCAAAACCCAAGCCCAGCGAAGCCTCCAAGGAGCTGCCTATACATTTATACGGAGGCTACCTCGTCGTTGTTCAGGGCAGCATCGGCGATCTCCATGGCCTCAGATTCCTCCTCGACACCGGCGCGACAACCACCACCATCGATCGCAAATTGGCCGACAGGCTTCAATTGCCCAGGCGTCCCGGCCAAGTCATCAGCTTCGACAAATCCGTTCGTGTCGAATGGTCCGAGCTTCCAGAGCTCGACTATGGCCCGGAGCACTTCTCCAACGTGCAAGTGGTCGTCCAGGATATGCGTTACTTTCTGACTACGGGCGTCCACCTGGACGGGCTGATCGGTTGGGATCTATTGCGAAGAGGCAGCTTCCGCCTGGACTTCGCCAGAAAATGCGTCGCCTTCGGTCCCACGGAGAAAATCGAAGGAAGGGCGGCCCCAATGCGGCCCGATGCCCTTTTCTTGACCGTTCAAGTGGATATGAACGGCCGGCCGATGTCGATGATTGCAGACACCGGCATGCTGGGAATGGCGTTTTACGAAGGCTCTGTCCACGAAATGCGCGAAAGCTACAAACCAACGGCGTACGCCATTGGCCGCAGCATCGGCGGCGCCATCAAGTCCAGAAGCGTCCTTGTGCCGCGCCTTCGTCTGGGCACTCAGGATTTGGATCGCGAAGTATACCTGCTCCAACGCCCGGACTCAGACTCCTTGCGCGGCATCGCCGGATACCTGGGGATTTCCGCACTCGAAGCCAAAGAGATCGCCTTCGATTTCGAAAGAAACGAATTGCGATGGAACAAATGAAGGCCCACGCTACCTGCAACTTCCCTCAGTTCCCCATTTTCTTGATCGCGCCCAGCGGCGTCTGCAGCGTTCCGTCATTGTTGATGTCGAAGTCGTAGCTGAACGGCGTGAACGATCCCGCCTTGTAAAAAACCACCTTGCCTCCGCCCGTGAAGCAGTCGAACACCATGTCTCCGCCCAATCCTTCGGTAATCGTCGCTTTGCCTGAACGGAAAACCACCTTCATCCCGCCCATGCCAGATACGTGCTCCCAACGCCCTTCATACTTCCCGGCGCAGCTGACCAGCCCAGCCTTCGGCACCTGTCCCGCCGCACGTTGCGCAGGGGGCGGAGGTGCCGGCGCAGTCGACATTCGAATATTCTCGGGAGTCGTGTTCACAATATCCGACCCGAAGCCCGTATCCACTCCCGGTACCTTGATGTCGTACATATTCAAATTCTGTCCGCGAATTTCTCCATTCATCCACTTGCCGTTCACCAGCACTTGCACGCGATCGTGCAGATCGTATTGCCCCGCTGCATGATCCTCAGCCGTCAGCTTTCCCACTCGCCGCACCTCCATCGGCCACATTTTCGAAACTTCAACTCCGTTCGGCAGCCGCACCACATAAGAATTGCCGTGAATCTGCAAAACTGTGGACTCTTGCCAGCCGTCAAACATCACGCGCACCTTGTCGCCAACCTTGAATCCGCCCGGTCCCGTCCCGCCCTGCGCAACTGCTGGATTCGCCGCCGGCGCCGCCGCCGCGGCGCGCGCGTCCGCCGCTGCCTCCGCCGCAGTCTGCAAGTGGCACTTCGGCAAAATGCCCATCACTTGCGCATACGTCGATTTCCCCCGTTGAAATGGCCGCCCTCCCCGGTACGACTGCACATCGCACCAGTCGTTGGGATTCGTCCCCGAACACGACAGAAATTTAAAGCTGTAAGGCGGCGGACACTCATACATCACATTCATTTCCGGCTTCGGTGTCTGCGCCATAACGCTAGCCAGCGGTAAAACAAAAAACAAAATTTTCAAAGATGAAACTCGCATCGGACAGTGCCCCCCGTCTCTATGCTCTGCCACTGCGGCGCGCCTGAAACCGTTTGGCCGGAAGGCTACCACACTGCACCATCCACCTCCAACGCCTTGGCCCACCCCGCCCACACCTTGGGTCCCAGGTGCCCCACACGCCGCCGTTGCATGTGGGGTCTTGGGTTATCAGCCGCCACCATCAAGGCAACGCATTCCCCATACTCAACCTCCTACTCCTCATTCCGCGCATCCCGGGGATTTCGCCGGCAGGCCCACTTATCTCTTATGCCAAGGAGGCACATGGAAATGAGGATCACGCTCCCGGTTGTGCTCCTGTTTGCAGCAATGATCGCGGCTCCCGCACTTCGCGCTCAGGACGACACAACAAAGCTCGAACTCTACGGCGGTTACGACTACGTGCGATTCAATATAAACGCCAACGTCGTCGGCCAACCGCCCTCGCAAACCTTCAATGCAAATGGCGGCGGCGGTGAATTAATGTACAACATCAAACCATGGCTCGGCGTTTTGGGAGACGTCAGCGGTCTCTGGGCCACGAACGCCACCGCTCAAGGTGCGGCAATCCCATATCTGTTTGGGCCAAGAGCGAGCTTCCGCCACGGCAATATTACGCCCTTCGTCCAGGTTCTTTTCGGAGGCGTCGCAACAAGCTCTGGGATTGAGCAATCTGGCCGGCAAACCCATTTCGCCATGACTGCCGGCGGAGGAATTGACGTGCGACTCTCGAAGCACTTCTCGCTTCGCCCCGTCCAAGCCGAGTACTTCCTGACAAAAATCCCTGACGGCCTCAGCAACCGCCAGAACAATTTCCGTTTCGGGGCCGGAATCGTCTTCCGCTTCGGCTGAACTCTGAACCTCCGGAGGGACGCGCTCTAAGCGCCTTTTGCGAAGGGTG
>CAVPXU010000001.1:0-208551 GCA_963709705.1 Candidatus Acidiferrales bacterium | reverse complement strand
CGCTTGTATTGAGTGGTCGGCCACATTCCGAGTGGTCGGCAAACCGAGAGTTATTCTGAAATGGGGCCTGAGAAATTCAGTAACTCGGCCAAATCTGGGTACAATAAGGGGACGATAAGAAGTGACATACGGTACCTTGTGGGATCAAAAGATGTCCGCCGACACCGTTTGATATCAATCAGTTACATCAGCCATGGGCGCTGTCACGGCCAATTCCCTTCCCCTCGCTAGTCAACAATCCCAGAAGGCACACCCCAGGCCGTATAATTAAGGATGCCTTTCAAATTTCGCAGAGCGTTCTGTAACAGTCCGAATCGAACCTGCCCCTTCGCCCCTGGAGTGCGGCACTTCTACGCAAAGCGCGTTTTTCGGCCAAGTGCGCGTCGGGTACCCGTTCATCAGCACTTAGTGACTAGAAGCCATCTCATAAATACCTTAGGAGGATGACGGCGCAGGCAAGCTGCACCATTCCCAGGAAATTCTCTGGGTAGTATTCCCAACGGATAACCACGCGACGAAAATTGTGAAGCCAGGCGAACAAGCGCTCGATTTTCCAACGGCGGCGATAGCGGCGCAGCACGCGACCATCTTGCGTGGCTTTCCGGGTGCGTGTGGAGTTGTGCGGAGCAACCAACTGCACGCCGAAGCGTTCGCGAATCTGCACATCCAGGGGATCACTGTCGTAAGCACGGTCACCGATCAGCCACGCGGGAGTTTCCGCGAGGAAGCGTCGCTCGAGGGTGGGTTCGACGAGTTTTGTTTCATGCGGCGAAGCGCTGGCCACGTACACGGCGAGAGGAAGACCATGGCCGTCGCTGATCGCCATGATTTTGCTGCCTTTGCCGCGGCGAGTAGGGCTGATAGCAGCGCCCCTTTTTTCGCCGAACTGAAGCTGGCATCGATGAACGATTCGCTCAAATCCAGCTTCCCGCGATCGCGTAAGTCTTCGGCCAGTTTCTGGAGCAGTTGGGTGAGCAACCCAGAGCGTTGCCATTGCTGGAAGCGGCGATGACAGGTCTGGTAGGGAGGATAACGACGCGGCAGATCGTGCCAAGGAGCGCCGGTGCGCAAAATCCAGAAAACACCGTTGAGCGCCGCTCGCGTATCTTGCCACGGTCGACCGCGCCCATCGTCCCGCCGTCTCGGACGAAACAGTGCTTCGAGCGTCGCCCATTGGGCGTCGGTCAGGTCCATGCTCTTGATTTACGCCATTGGCCATAAGTTTCAACCGCTCACTGCGTTGAAAGTGTTTATGAGATAACTTCTAGTGAATATTTTCGGATCCTGACAACTCACTAACGATTCTAATGGTTCGTGCTCTACTGAGCTGCGGTCCCAGGGGAACGGTGATGACGATTCGCAAGGAATTGGCGATACCTCGCATCCAACCTTTTCCAACAACGGCAGCAGGTGCATGGGTGAGCTCTCAAGCCACGGATTGCGAACTGATTCTATTTAGAGATAATCGTCGGGCCTACGACGAATACGCTGTGCAGTGGTCCTTGCTCTTCAAACTGCAGGCCGCCTCCGTCCATCGCCAATTTGATGTCATCCACCTGATGTTCCGCGGGCGGCTGCCCGACCGGGCAATTGATCTCCAGCGTCGCCGTCCGCGACGGCCCAATAATGGGCAGCATCCTCACTCGAATTACCGCCCGGCCACCCGCCGCCACCACCCGCGTAGGCCCTGGTGTACGCCGCGGACCCACTCGCGCCTGTCCGAAAACTTTTTGATCCTTAAGAATCAGACTCGGTCCCGGGCCGTAACCATCGAAACTGATTAACTTCTCCACTACCCACACCCCACTCTCCAGCACAACGCCCAGTGAAGATTCATGTGTAAACGTCCCCGCTCCCGCCGCGCTTCCACGGTGCACACTGAACGTGCCAACGCCGCTGAGTCGATAACCGTCGCCGTTTGTGGACTTCACCACCGCCGGGCATCCTCCGCCCTCGCTCGAATCGCACACCACTCCCGCCGCCACCAGAAATGTGTAATCTGCGGGATCCACTGGTCGGTCCACGCTTTTCGAATTGGGTGTCGATTCGCTCGTCGAATTACCTGCGACTTCGTCCGACCGATTCGCATTTGTCGCAGCGCTCTGCGCTCTAGCCACAAGACTCACGGCCAGCATAATTAGCATCCCAAGCGCAACTTCCGCCCGTTTTGTGCTTCTGTTTCTCGCGGCAACTACGACTAACAGTCGAACCATGTCACACCTCACAAACTAAACTCGTCAAAGTCAAGTCATTGGATCGAAGAAAAAACATCGCCACGGAAAAACGCCATTAAAAATTTCGGGCGGGCGTCTCTTACTTAGGCCTCGCCGCCCGAACTTGTATTCACACTGGACGTTCATACCCTCTTATAGACGTGGCACCAGCGCAAATCCACTGCGCCCACTCTCCAGACCAAGATCGTCGTTAACCGAATTTCCCACGATCACTCCTTCCGCATTAATCCCAAACGCCTCAGCGTCATTGACGTAATCTGGCGGATCGAACTCCCATATCTTGCCGTCGGGATAACGTACAAAGCAGTGACCGTGGTTCTCGGCGTCGTAATAGATTCCAACGATCTCACCGAATATGTTTAGATTGACGGCAAGCGTCCCCGTATAAGAACCCATTGCCGTGCCGCCGTCCGGCGCGTCGAAACTGGTCATCTTGCCGTTCAATTGGCGTGTAAATCCGTGAAACAGGCCGTTCGCGTCGATGTAGTATCCCACCACCACACCTAGATCGTTGATGCTCTGGGGGAACGTGCCTTGGACCGGTTGTGCAATGCCGGGGCCCGAAACATCAAAGGTTGAAAAGGTGCGATTTGGCCAACGTACAAATCCATGAGCGACGCCATTGTCGTCCGAATAAGTGCCGGTTATAGCTCCAAGCTGATTCAATACACTGGCGACTCCGATATCTAACGTCGTGCCGCCGTAGCTGCCGGCCAGGCTTGTGGCTCCTGGGGCTGCAAATGTTTCCATCCGGCCATCGGGGTAGCGGATAAAGGACCGGTACACGCGGTTGTCGTCCAGATACGATCCAGCAACCATGCCCAAGTCGTTGATCTGCGATGCGCCCCATCCCATACACCCATTGTCTACCTGCGTTGCGCACAGACCTGGCTGCGGAAAGGTAATGAACGATCCGTCGGCCTTGCGAATAAAGTTTTGATAAAAGCCGTAGGTTTGCTGGAAAGTCACTCCAGTCGTGTCACCTTGGTCGTTCAACCCCATGGCCCAGGTTCCACTGGTGGGGCCAGTCCCTTGTCCTGGAGCACTGAAGGTTACGATGCGGCCGTCCTGATAGCGGACAAAGCTTCCGATCATCCCGTCGTTTACTCCATACCATCCGCTAATCTCACCCAGGTTGTTGACATGCCACGGGCTGGTGCCCCCAAGAAAAGTGCCGCCGGCCCCCGGCACGTTGATGTTCACCACCTGATAATCCTGCGCTCTTGCGGGCACGGTGAACGTCAGCGCCCCGAACCCTGCAAGTACCAACGACACCAACATTTCGCACGCTCCGGGTCCGCCGCTTCCACGCGGTAATGATCTTAACGATAGGGCTTTCATGAACCTCTCCTTTTCTTCTTTCTTCTTTGTTTTGAAGTCTTTTCGGGTCCGGGATGGGGATCAATGTCTGCACAATGTTCGGCGCGGGGCACGCGCCGCGCGCTTGGCGAGCACGTGCATCGGATGTTTTGCTTCACGGAACCGGAACTCCAACGGCGGATGAGCTGACGCGCGTCAATAACCACCGTCCGTCGATCTTTTTGGCTTCACCGTCAAGGTCTACATGGCTCTTGGCTGTCCAAAACGGCTGGCCGGTGGCTGGATTCAGTGACACGTCGAAGTAGTGGCATTCGAAATAGACCGATGAGGTCCATTGACCGTAGTCATTCCTTACCGGCACATACTTGGTTTTGTATGCCGGGGAAAGGGACACAAACTTATTGGTTGGCTGCAGCGCGCCGGAAACATACTTGAAGAACGTGCACAGCGTGCCCTGTTGACCGGTGGCGGACGTGTCGCCCGAGGGTGGAGGGCAACTTGCAGGATCGTCCGGATCGCCGTTGCCAATATAATTTCCTGCCGTGGCAGTACTGTTGACAACCGTGAGTTCGGCGTCTTTTGTCCAGATCGCGAGTGCCTCGCGGATTCGCTGAGTTATCACTGTAGGCGAATCGCCATTCACTGGATCTCGCACGCTGACTGCCGCGTGAAACGTTGCGTGAAGCTGTTCCAGTTCAGCCATTTGGGCTAGCTGCTCCACCCGATCCGCATCGTCGCCCCAGCCGCCTGCGTGGGCAGCCCCGATGGCCGCGGCAGTTCCCGCAGCGAGCAATGCCGCAAAGCGTGTGTACGTCGCAAGAGTTCGCATTGGTGTAGTACCCTCCTTGTGATTGCCATTAAGAACCGGCCGAACCTACTCATCCGCCAGGATCTCCAGGCCTATGTGTAAAATCCGGCTCTATCTATAAACGCGATATCCGAAGGAAAAAGGGATCATACCGATCGAGAAAATATGCAAATGCCTTAGGCAGCGAGGAAGAACATTGACACTTGGGTTATACTAACTACCCATTTCTGTATCGGATAGATTAGGGAGAAGTCCTTTGATTCCCCCGGAAGCAGACGTGACGGCCCTGCTTGTGGAAGTCGCGAATGGAAACCAGGCTGCGCAGGAACAGCTTGTTACGTTGGTCTATGACCACCTAAAAAAGCTGGCGCGCGGGTACATGCGGCGTGAGCGGGCCGATCATACCCTGCAGACCACTGCCCTGGTTCACGAAGCCTATCTCCAACTGGTTCGTCAGCGGTCTCCCAATTGGCAGGGTCGTGCTCAGTTCTTTGGGATTGCCGCCCAGCTGATGAGACGGATTCTGATCGATCACGCCCGACGCCACTTGCGGGCGAAACGTGGTGGAACCCAGGCGGTCCTGCCCTTGGATGAGGCACTTGCCTTTTCCCCAGAACCCGCCGAAGACCTACTGAAATTGGATGAAGCTCTCGACCGTTTGTCGAAGCTCGATCCCCGCCAAAGCCGGATCGTCGAGTTGCGTTTTTTTGGAGGTCTGAGCGCGGAGGAAACCTCCAAATTTCTGGGCGTCTCGCCAATTACCGTAAAGCGGGATTGGGCTTTAGCAAAAGTTTGGTTATACGGCGAATTGAGGCCTGGCAATGGGGATCACGCCAAAACAGTGGGAACGCGTTAAAGAGCTATACCAGGCCGCGCTGGAATGCACCGCGACACAGCGAAGTTCTTTCCTTGAACAAAGTGAGCGCGACGAAATGGTCCGCGCGGAAGTGCACCGACTCGTTGGCGTCCACGACCGTTTAGGCACCCTTTTATCGAGCCCGTCATTCGTTGCCTTCCGGAGCACTGGTGCAAATCCCCCAGAACGACTGGCATCTGGTGAAGTGTTAGCTAGCCGGTTCCGCATAGTGAGTTTCATCGCGGCCGGTGGTATGGGCGAGGTCTACAAAGCAGAAGACTCGCTTCTCGATCGAATTGTTGCGTTGAAACTCTTGCCAAAGGAACTGGCCGAGGATCAGGAATCGTTGGAGCAGTTTCTCCGCGAAGCGAAAGCCGCCTCCGCTTTGAATCATCCGAACATCTGCACGGTATATGACTTTGGGGAAGATGCCGGAAGAGCGTTTATCGCGATGGAGTACCTTGAGGGCGAGACACTTTCTGCGCTGGTCCAGAGGGGACCGCTCTCAACAATCGAAGCTCTGAAGATCGCGATAACCGTGGCAGGGGCACTGGGCGCGGCGCATCGCAAGGGAATCGTTCATCGCGACCTTAAACCGGGCAACATCATGCTCACCGAAAGTGGGACCATGCTGCTCGACTTCGGACTGGCGAAGTACGAACGGCCCGTGGCGTCGGAGGAGAATCTCTCGCTCCCTACTGGAGACGCGCAAGTAGTTGGCACGCTGCCGTATATGTCTCCGGAGCAGTTGCATGGCCAAGAGGTTGACGCCCGGAGTGACATTTTCGCGTTTGGTGCCGTTTTGTATGAGATGCTCACCGGGAAAAGAGCCTTCCAGCGTAAGTCCAACACAGAAACGTTGGTGGCGGTGGATAGTGAAGAGCCGAGCCCGCTGCACGAGGTCAAGGATGTTCCGTGCGGGTTGGAGAAGGTTATTCGCCGCTGTTTGCGCAAACGCCCGGAAGAACGCTATTCAGGCATGGCAGAGATTGAGCAAGAGCTCAAGGACTGCTACGAACTGGCTTTGGAACCTTTCAGTGGTGTGAATCTAAGAGTTCTGTTCCTTCAAAGCAGGCAGCCTCGTGTCGCTTTCTCCGCGCTGGTCATTCTTTTAGCGCTGATGAGCCTCGTTGGCTGGTGGATCCACCATAGTTCCAAAGTCCGGTGGGCTAGGGACCAAGCATTACCGCAGATTGGCACGCTCATCGAACGAGACGAACTTGGCGAAGCTTACGCACTTGCTGTTCAGGCCGAGCGATACATTCCGGCTGACCCAATCCTTGCCAAGTTTTGGCCTGATATTTCCTGGTCCGATTCGATCGTCACTAACCCTCCGGGGGCGTCCGTCTACCGTAGAAATTACAACGCTCCGAACAGCAAATGGGAATTTGTTGGACTTTCACCCATCCACAAGGGGAGATTCCCTGCTGTCGATTCGAGTTGGAAATTCGAGTTGCAAGGGTATACCACCGTAGAACGCGCTACGTTCCCGTCCGGCCCAATTGTCCTGACACTACACGAAGACGGGAAGACTCCTAGCAGAATGGTTCCTGTTGAATTCGAAAAGGAAGGGTCTGTTCAGAGCCAGCCTATCGCCCTTTGGGGGATTGCAGGCTTTGAGGCGTTGCCTGCTGTTCCAGTTGCCCCATATTGGATCGATAAGTTCGAGGTCACCAATGCAGAGTTCAAACGCTTTATGGACCAGAGAGGTTATGAAAGGCAAGAGTACTGGAAACACGAATTCCGAAAGGAAGGACGCGTGCTGCCTTGGGCCGATGCGATGAAACACTTCGTCGATAAGACGGACAGACCGGGCCCCTCAACCTGGATACAAGGTGAATATCCGCAAGGGGAGGACGAATATCCCGTCATGGGTGTGAGTTGGTTCGAGGCTGAAGCCTATGCCGAATTCGTAGGCAAATCCCTTCCGACTATTTATCACTGGATCGCTGCCGCATCACCTACCGACAGCCCCAGCCTGATACCGGCCAGCAATTTTAGTGGCACGGGACCTTCGCCGGTCGGAGCATTCGATGGTATGAGCTGGTGTGGCGCGTACGATATGGCAGGCAACGTGAGGGAGTGGTGCTCAAATGAAGCGAGCTCTGGGGAGCGCTACATCATGGGCGGCGCATGGGACGACCCGACCTATATGTTCAACCTTGCCGAGGCTCGCTCGCCCTTCGACCGATCGCCCAAGTTCGGTTTTCGCTGTGCCAAATACGTGTTGACTGGCCAAGAAGCACAAGCAGGAGTTCCGATCAAAGTTCAATTCCGCAATTATGGCTCTGAAAAACCAGTCTCTGATCTCCTCTTCCGGGCATACAGGGGTCTATACTCCTATGACAAGGCAGCATTGAATGCAAAGGTGGAGTCCGTCCAACAAACCGAGGATTGGAGGGAAGAGAAGGTCACCTTCGACGCAGCTTACGGCGGAGAACGAGTCGTTGCGTACCTGTTCCTACCCCAGAGAGCGTCACCGCCTTTTCAAGCCGTCGTGCATTTCCCCGGGGCTAGCGCTGTTCACTTGCGTTCTGGCGGGAAAGAGCTCTCAAAATATCTTCCAGACTTCGACTTCATTATCAAAAGCGGGCGGGCCGTCCTGTTTCCTATATACAAGGGAACTTTTGAACGCGGAGGCGGAGCAAAGCCGACCTACTGGCCAAACACAAGCAGTACTTATCGGGATAATGTCATATTCTGGTCCAAGGACCTTAGCCGGTCGGTCGACTACCTTGAAACGCGGCCAGACATAAATCCCGACAAATTGGCCTACGAGGGTTACAGTTGGGGGGCGGCTATGGGAGCGCTTCTGCCGGCTGTGGAAACTCGCTTTAAGGCTCTAGTTCTGATTGCACCGGGACTTTTTCTGCAAGAGCGATTGCCAGAAGTAGATCAAGTCAACTTCGCGCCACGCGTGAAGACACCTGTTTTGATGCTCAATGGCCGTTTCGATTTCATCTGGCCGCCCGGCGTCTCCCAAGAGCCGATGTTCCGGCTATTAGGGACACCCAAAGAACACAAGCGCCGCGTGGTCTACGATACGGGGCACGACGTACCCCGAAGTGAGATGATTAAGGAGTCGCTCAACTGGCTGGATCGATACTTGGGTCCCGTTAAATAAGGCCCAATACTCCCCGGACACGACACGCGGTGCTTCCGATGGATGAACCACGGGAACATAATCACTGGGAGACTTGCGAAAGATGGTTCTGCGCGGCCCACACCCAAGACGACGCATGGCAACAATCCGTCGGTTCGTAAAGTAGAAATTTCCAGTTTTCATCACGAACGCGTTGCGCGCACCGACCTCAACGGATGCTCTTAATCCTTTCGTTCTCTTTTTGTTGCCATAGCCCATACTTTTTTGCGGTAGACGTGCCCGGGGTTACCGGACAACTTAGTCTCAGTACTCAGATGGCCTGCGGAAGGCACATGGGCGGAAAGTCGGCTATTCGTTGATGTGGCTGAACGCAAGTAACTCCTTCACATCTGCGGCAATTCCCTGCCCAACATCACTCGCATTGACGTTGAAACGCGGATCCATGCCGCCCGAGAGCATGACGAGGAAGCGCATATGTGTTAGGATAAATCTTGCATGGACGCACTGATTTTTATGGGCGGTTTATGGGCGGTTTTGGCAGAGACAGATGCCATTGCAAGCACCGCAGGCGGTCAGTGCGCTATATGCAAAACTTGCAACAGCCTTATTCCTTAAGGTTTTACGGCAAGTTATTGATTCCACGGTTGGGGACGTAGTTCAGTTGGTTAGAACGCTGCCCTGTCACGGCAGAGGTCGCGAGTTCGAGTCTCGTCGTCCCCGCCATTCTTTCTTGTGTTTGCGAGTTCGAGTACCCTTCGCGCCTCAGGGCAAGTCGTCATCCCCCGCTATTCTTTTCAAAAAGACTTAAGACAGCTTTAAAGAGAATGATGAAGTGCGCAGACGTTGAGGAGTGAGAAGAAACGGAAACCCAAGACCCAGGTTAGAAGCGAACCTGGGCCGCCCAACACCATCCTAACGTTTCACACTCAGGCCACCTGCCTCTTAAGGTTTTGATAAGTCGGATATCTCTAACGAGGTCGGCCGTTGCAAGAGCTTTTTTCTGGGGTGTTGGCCTCCTCGGGGCACACCCGTTGCATATCTGCTGAAGAGCATCGATCGTTGGCATTCGTGTGTTCACCCCTGACGCTCAGATCTGTGTCGCTTTCATCGTTGCGGTGCTGCCCACCAAGCATCTCTTCGGTCATTGCGGACCATGATGACTTCTGCGAACTCCCTTCCTGCGAAGGGAGGCGGGTAACCTATTCAACCGGACGGTGACGATTCGCACCATTCCCGACTTCAGGCATCCCCGCACAGGCGGCACCGCTTTGCTTCTGTCCACGACGACAGAACTCTTGGTAATCGATCTGATCGCGCAGCATGATCCACAGCCGGATTCCCAGCTTGCGGGCCACGGCCACGCGTGCTTTTCCCAGCCCCTTTTGCACCAGTTTGCGCCGATAGAAACGCCGCAACTCCGGATCGCGGCGTGCCGCGTGAGCGCCCGCCTCATTCCACAGAAAGCGCAACAACGGATTACCTTGTTTGCTGATTCTGCCGAGCCGCCGCCGTCTCCCGCTGGAACGTTCCTCCGGAATCAGCCCCACGTAGCTGGCCAACGACTTACCATCGTCGAACCGCTGCGCATCCCCCAAGAACACATCCGTGGCCAGCGCCGTGACCGGTCCCACTCCTGGATGGGTCATCAGCAACTGGGCTCCCGAGCGATGCTCCACTTGTTCGGCAACTTGCACCGTCAGCTTCTCGATTTCCTCTTCCATATGGCCATACATCGCCTGCAAGGCGCTCCGTCGCAAAGAGGTGTGCGGCGGC
This sequence comes from Candidatus Acidiferrales bacterium, assembly GCA_963709705.1. Classification (GTDB taxonomy): domain Bacteria; phylum Acidobacteriota; class Terriglobia; order Acidiferrales; family UBA7541; genus Acidiferrum. The sequence goes on along the minus strand of CAVPXU010000001.1, from coordinate 198,457 downwards.
AAGGGCAAGAACGCGATCGTCGCTTGCCCGTCATAACTCCACAAGCCAGGACCGCGCCGCAATCCATTCGCGAGCGCGATGGCCTGCAGCGCATTCTGTACCTGCGTGCGTAGACGCACCCATTGATGACGGTGCAGCAACAACGCGCGCAGATCCAGTAGTTCCTTGCTGGGCATCCAAATGGCCGGGAAACGCTTCTCTACCAGCAGTTTTAGAATCAACTCGGCGTCGCGCCGGTCATGTTTCTGCTTGCGGGGTTCCGCCGCACGAATCTTAGCGGCGTCTCCCACCCGGCATTCGATTCCCAACTGCGCCAGCAGATCCAAAAACCACTGCATGGGTCCAATGGCTTCGATGCCCACCAGCACCGGGCGCGGAAGTTCGGAATAAAACTCCCGCACCTGGTTGCCTTCGTGCATCAGCGTGCGATTCACCACTTCTCCGGTCTCTGTATCGAGCATCGCCAAAGTCTGCTGGCGAGCGTGCAAATCACATCCTATAATTCGCATTCGGCCTCCTTCGTTCCGAGCGCTGTAGGTTGAACACCGAACAGTCTACTCGGCTCGTCGTGAGGCCGACCTCGTTATGACATCAACCGGTAAAATTCGTACTGGTCCAGTCCTATTTTTTTCGCCAGAAAAGTAGCCACGCCAGTGCAGCGCAGATTGTGAGCGACGCTACTGTTAACCACCATGGGCCCCAACGAATCGGGATCAAAACGAAGGTAAGAAATAACAGCCACCACCCCGCTGAACGTTTTTGTGAAGGAGACGGCACAACTTCGGTTGTTTTCTTAACGTTTGACACTCGGACCACCTGCCGGAACTTTTATCAATATGACCGGCACTAACGGCTCAACGAACATCCGGCTCAAGCTTATTCGACCTTGTCCGATGGTTTCACGCCTATGGCGAAAGAGGCCGCCGTCCGTATTAGAGCTGTGTTCCCTAACGATATCCTTTGGATGTATCCTAAGCCAAAAATCATGGCACAGATACAGTTGTACGCATTGAAGAATGACCTGCTGCGCGTATTCGAAGCGGCCGAAGCGAAGCGCCCTCTCAAATACATCCGGGCCAGTCGCTACCCGACTCAACACTGTGATTGTTATAGTCATGGTTCCGAAATTCCTGATCTGGGCACCGCATTTTCTGACGCGTCGGTTCGCGCGAATTGCTTTTTGGTGTGCGAACCAGATCTTAGGATTAAGTTTGACGCGGTCGAAGAATCCCCGACGACAGTAACCTTCGATGTCGATCAACTCTTAAATCCCGATACCATTACAATTTGGCCGGGGGGTTTATGGCGCGACGAAATGGTAATTCATGGATCGCTAAGTACTGCGTCTGACACAAGGATCTCTCGGCTACTCATGGGACGATTCCGGACCGTGATACGGAAATTCTTTACAAATGTTAGAGGCGTGTACGTGGGAGAGGAAGCTCTCCGATTACTAAAGGCAGGCAAGCGTTTGACCATAGGAACTCACTCCGCACGCGATTTTGACCTAAGGTTGGAATGATTGCACTGGCAACGGCATCGGGAGTTAGGTCAGTCGATCGGTGGCGTTTTGCGACACCGAAACGCGTCCTCGAAGTTCTTGAGTGATCTCTCGTCGCAAAGTAGAGGGTCATTGGTTGGTTCGAAACGTCTGGTCGTACTTCGCTTCTCCTCATTGGTTTCGGAAATCCGACGCTCAAATCTGGGAACAACGCGGGAACACTAACAGTTCCCTTCCCTTACTTGTTGTGCTTCTGCGTTCCATCGCGTGCCTGCAAGTTCTTGAAATTCCAGATCAAGGTGCTCTGTAAGTGCAGAGGTCAGGTACTGCCGGCATTACAAGTTTCCAACTGCCGAGTAGGGCCGCAATGGCGGTTCGTGGCCGGGGGCAACTTGGATGGAACGAAAGTGTCGCCCCGACCAGCATCTCTCCCCTTGTTTACCGAGGGTAGGGGTGCTAGTCTCGGTTACCGAGGACATAAGGATGAGCAAACCTTCCGATCTGGTGCAGGGCACTTTGGACATGTTGCTGCTGAAAATTCTCGCGCTTGAGCCGATGAACGGCTTTGCCGTCAGTCAGCGGTTGAAGCAGGTGTCAGGCGACGTGTTGCAGGTCAGCGATGGCTCGCTCTACCCGGCTCTGCACAAGCTGGAGCTAGAGGGCTGGATTACAGCCGAATGGAAAACATCAGAGTATGGACGGCGCGCGAAATACCATTCGCTGACACGGCTGGGACAGCGACAGCTCGAAAAAGAAGCAGACAACTGGGGCAGGCTTTCGAGTGCCATTTCGCGGGTGATCAAGCTTAAAGAGGTGTGAGCGTCGCGCGGCGCGAAACGGAGGTGGACATGAGACCGGAGCATTGGATTTACACGATTCCTCTGCGGCTGCGATCCTTCTTTCGCCGGTCGCAGGTGGACGAGGAACTTGACGAGGAGTTGCGCGACCACCTCGAACGAGCAACCGGAGAGTACCTCGCAAAAGGGATGGCACTGGAGGAAGCGCAGCGGCGGGCACGGTTAGCACTGGGCGGCGTGGAGAAGGTAAAGGAGGAGTGTCGCGACGCGCGCCGCGTCAGTTGGATTCAAGACCTCATGCGAGATTTGCACTTTGGTTTGCGTATGCTGCGCAAATCTCCGGGATTCACCACCGTCGCCATCCTTACTCTAGCCCTCGGCATCGGCGCGAACACAGCGATCTTCAGCGTAGTGAACGCCGTGCTCCTAAGACCGCTTCCTTACAAGGATGCTGATGACCTTGTGCTCGTGAAGGAAGTTTTGCCCAAGATGGACTCCCAACCTGTGGGAATCTCCGGCCCAGATATTTCCCTAATCCGCAAATTCAATCATTCCTTCGCTTACGTAGCAGGATTCCGTGTCTGGACCTACGAGCTTTCCGGCAACACGGAGCCAGAGCGCACCGCGGCAAATCGTGTCAGCGCCGATCTTTTCAAAACGCTGGGCGTACAGCCGATCCTTGGCCGCGCCTTTACGCCCGCGGAAGAGGAGCCTGGCCATCCGGTTGTGATTCTCGGCTACGGACTATGGCAGGACCGCTTCGGGGGCAATCCCAACATTCTTGGCCAGACTCTATATCTCGACCGGCAGCCGTACACCGTCGTAGGCGTCATGCCGCAGAGCTTTGTTTTTCCTCTGCCCGGAATGTCGCAGGGCAACCCCGTCGAGCTCTTCGTGCCTCTCGCCCTCACCAAGGCAGAGCAGGAAGACTTCGGCGACAACTTCAGCTTTGGCGTTGTGGCGAGGCTCAAGCCGGGGTTCCAACTCGCGCAAGCGAACGCGGACTTGCAGCTCGCCGCGCAAAGCATTCTGCGTGTGTACGAACAATGGGCGAGCGCCGCGCATTTCTCCTTGGGAGATTTTCAGCTAGGTGTGGTCTCCGATCCGCTCGCGGAAAGCGTGCGCGGCCCAGTAAGGCCGGCGCTTTTGTTGCTTCTCGGTGCAGTCGCATTCGTTCTGCTCATCGCCTGCGTCAATGTCGGCAGCCTTCTGCTGGCTCGCGCAGCAACCCGCCAAAGGGAAATGGCCGTCCGATTGGCGATGGGCGCGGGACGCGGACGTTTGCTGCGCCAATTGCTCGTGGAGGGAACGCTCCTGGCTCTGGGTGGTGGCGGTCTGGGATTGTTAGTCGCGGTTTGGATCAAAGGAGGGCTGGCCGCCGCGATGCCGACGAACATTCCCAGGTTTCACGCCATGGAACTTGATGGCGCGGTTCTGCTGTTCACCTTTATTCTCGTCGCCGTCACAGCGCTCATTTTCGGCTCGCTCCCGGCTTTTTCATCCGCGCGAACCAATCTCAATCACTCGCTCAAAGATAGCGGCCGCTCTCCTTCGCTGGGCCGCGACCATCAGCGCCTCCGAGCGACGCTGGTCGTCGTAGAAATATCGCTTTCCGCGATGCTGCTTGTCGGTGCCGGACTTCTGCTGCACAGCTTTCAGCGTGTCCTGGACACCAACCCAGGCTTCCGCCCCGAGCACGTTTTGACGGCGTCCATCGACTTGCCTACCATGGAATACAATTCCGCCGAGCAGGTTGTTGCTTTTTACAAGCAGTTGATCGATCGTCTGCGCCAAATGCCTGGCAGGGTGGCTTCTGGCGCATCCAGCGACTTACCGCTCCAGGGTGGCTGGACACACGTTTTCACGCTCGAAAACGGTCAGCCTCCTAACGGGGCCGGTTTCAATACCAGCTTCCACTCTGTCATTTACGGCGATTACCTTCAGGCTATGGGGATTCCTCTCCTTCGCGGCCGCTACTTCACCGAGCAAGACACCTCCAAGTCCACGCGTGTGCTCATCGTCAGCGAATCGCTCGCAAAAAGATATTGGCCCGGCCAAGATCCTCTCGGCAAACGTCTGAAGTGGGGTCCGCCGGAGTCATCGGATCCCTGGTTGACGGTAGTCGGTGTGGTTGGCGACGTGAAACAGGGTCCGCTCGACAGCCCAACTGTTCCACACACCTACGAGCCTTTTGTCCAGCTCGGCGGTGACGTCGCTTGGCTGCGTGTGGCGATGCGGAGCGAAGGCGATCCAGCAAGTCTCGTAGCCAGCCTGCGGAGCATCGTCCACAGCATCGACAGCCAGCTCGCTCTCGACAGCGTCAATACCATGACGGAAGTGATCAGCCGTTCCACCGCCGACCGCCGCTTCAACCTGCTTCTGCTCGGTTCTTTTGCTGCCCTCGCGCTCATGCTTGCCGCGATGGGCATCTACGGCGTTCTGACTTACTCGGTCACGCAACGCACGCATGAGATCGGCGTACGTATGGCGCTAGGCGCTTCCGGCAGCGAAATCGTCCGCCTCGTGCTGAACTACGGTTTTCGTCTTACGTTGATTGGGTCTATCCTTGGGATCGCAGGCGCGCTCGCCTTGACGCGCGTCGTCCAGCGATTCCTGTATGAGGTCCGTCCCACCGATCCTTTGACATTCTTTGGCGTCTTCCTGCTGTTGGGGGGTGTGGCACTGACAGCCAGCTACGTCCCTGCACGGCGAGCGACAAGAGTTGATCCCATGGTCGCTTTGAGATACGAATAGCTAACCATTCGAATGCTTCATGGTTTTCCGATGCCACTTGGGAAGCAAATCCGATCCGAATGCCGTTCAGCAATCTACAAAAACGCTGGAACGGCAATCATGCGTTCTCTGATCAACTGACCGATGCTTCCCCACACATTTCAAGTGATCGCAAGTTCAATACGTCGAGGGATTGGGGCGGGTGACGGCAAATCGAAAGTAATGTGAATAGCTGAGGATTTCTGCAAAACACTTTGGGACCGCTCCAGAAATCAGGGTCCAATCAGGGTCCGATAAGCCGTGGCAAAGACTTCCTTAGGATTCCTATGACGGGCTGTCAGCGCCGTTAAGTTTCACTAAGTTCCAGCTAACTGCCACTCTGTCACGGCAGAGGTCGCGAGTTCGAGTCTCGTCGTCCCCGCCATATCTTTCAAGCACTTGCGAAGAGTTGGCAATTTCCGTCATGGTCCAATATGGCCCACTTATGCCACTGCCTTCCCCTTCTTTAACACCATCTCCACAATCTTCCGTTGTGCTTCGCGATTCCCCGTCATTCCGGCTTGTGCGTACAGATCGAGCGTAGTCCGACTGTTCGCATGGCGAAAATCAACGGCTATCTTCTCGGTCACAGGAAATGGAGACATCATCAGCAAGCCTGCGAGAAGGAACCAATACCGACCTCGATTATTCCAAGAAGGTGAGCCAAATCGGAAATCCTGATTAAAATGCTGGTACGTGCGATTGAAAGCTGCAATTCGCGCGTTTTTTCGAAGATCGGGAAGGGGTTGGTGTATGCAGCCAGCATTCTACGGCCAGTACTTAAGCCTCTGCGGATTGCGGTTGCCATCGAAGGATGCAAACTTTTTTCAAACTTCTCTTGTCGGCGGTGTTTGCGGCGTGTCCCCTGCAAGCGCTTCATGGCCAGGACCTTTCTCCGCGGGCCTACGTCATTACTCCTCTGCATTTCAATGCAATCAACCTGACTTGGTCCTACTACGACGGCAACATTAATTACAATGGGGCGCTCCCGGTGAGCGGCGCGACAGGGACGTACAGCGTGCCAATCCTCAGTTACTACCATTCCTTCGGCATCTTTGACCGGTCGGCCAATATCGTTGCCTCGTTGCCTTACGGAGCAGGAAACTTCCAGGGAACTGCATTCGACGCGGGACAACATTTTTACCGCTCTGGTCTTCTGGATTCTGTTTATCGCTTCTCCGTGAACCTAAAGGGCGGCCCGGCGATGCCGGCGCAAGAATTCTTCAAATGGCGGCAGAAAATCTTGCTTGGCGCCAGTCTGAAGCTAATCGCTCCGACCGGTCAGTACGATTCGACGAAGTTAATCTTCAAACCCGAATTGGGTTATTCCGAGCGCTGGGGACATTGGGTGCTCGATGGATACTTTGGAGTGTGGTTCTTTACGACGAATCCGGAATTTTGGTCGCACACGTCCACTTTCCCGGTACAAGGTCTCAATCACAAGCCCCGATTGGAGCGATTGAAGGACATTTGAGCTACGACTTCAAGCCGCGGCTCTGGGTTTCTCTCGACGGAAATTTTTGGTTCGGGGGAAAACAAGCGTGGACGGAGTGACGAATCCCCTAACCCAACAGACGAACTGGACCTGAATCGCTGGACACGTTTAAAGTGCTATATTCTTGCGCCCGCTCCGCTGCCGCGCAGACTAACGGCGACTGCGCAAGTGGCGACCTCCCATGGCACAAAATCGAATCGGCTGTAAATCTTCGAGCCTCTTCACAGCATGCTATCGCTTACAATTGAACGGCCAGAAGGAGGATTTCTTATGAAAGATACTGCCGTGCTCCTGGTGCAGTGCCCCACCCGCAACGGCCTAAATGCCACCATCGCCGAATTCCTCTATCGTTACGACGGAAACATTCTGCATTTCGAACAGCACCAGGCCGGCGCGGAGCGTTACTTCCTGGCGCGCGTCGAGTGGGAACTGGATGGTTTCCGCCTGGACATGAAAGACTTCGAAGGCGCGTTTGGTCCGGTGGCCCACAAGTTCGGAATGAACTGGTGCATCGCACAGGGTAATCGCCGTCCGCGCGTGGCCATTTTCGTCTCAAAATACGATCATTGCCTCGTCGATCTCCTCTATCGCCAGCGCGACGGAGAACTCGCCTGCGATTTTCCGTTGATCATCAGCAATCATCCCGACACCAAGGGACATGCCGATTTTTATGGCGTGCCTTTCCATCTCATTCCCATGACCAAGGAAAACAAGGCGCAAGCCGAGGCGCATCAACTCGAACTCCTGGCCGCTAACAACATCGATTTGGTCGTACTCGCCCGCTACATGCAGGTGCTCTCGACCGACTTCATCACCCGATATCCGATGCCCATCATCAATATTCATCATTCATTCTTGCCCGCGTTTATCGGGGCGAAACCCCATCACCAAGCTTATGAGCGCGGCGTAAAATTGATTGGCGCCACCGCGCACTATGTTACAGAAATCCTCGACGAGGGCCCCATCATTGAACAGGATATCGCGCGGATATCTCACCGCGATACCATTGAAGACCTGGTGCAAAAAGGGCGAGATCTTGAAAAGATAGTTCTTTCCCGCGCGGTTCGTTGGCACATTGAAAACAGAATTCTGCTCTACAAAAATAAAACGATCATCTTCGAGTAGCTTATATTCGAGGGCGGCAATAGTTGGCTGTTGCCTTGAGCGTTAGATTTTTTGCACGGGCTTCCAGCCCTGGTTCATGTCTGTGTGCCCAGCCGTCACGCTACGATTGAAAATCAAACGAAGCGAAGTCTATTCTTCGTGATCCAGAGGCTTTCCGTCGGGCCCTACTTGCACTTCGGATTTTTTTCCGTCCGTAACGACCTGCGCTTCATAGGCGACGAGCGTTCCCTTTTTTGTAATCGATTCTACCTTGCTGATCTTGCCTTTAGCGGCTTTCGCTTGTAACCCGGCTATGATCTCGGGTGATAAACTCTGCAGATCCACTTGTTCTTCGATCTCCAGGAGCGCTCCATTGGCATCCATCTCCACGTCTTTTGTGCAGCCATTTACGAGCATCTCCGCTTCATACGTAGTCTGCCCGTTTTCCTTTTCTTCGCTAAACCCGCGAATGGTTGCTCCCTTACTCTGCTCCACGACGGTTTTTTCAACCGCGGCGGGAAGATCCCAACGTTTAATCTTTCTTTCTTGCCCAATAGCACTGCTGGCAAGCGTCAGACTCAGAACCAACAGCCAGATTTTAGGGCTTCTCGGGCTTCTTTTCATCATCGTCTCTCCTCTGGGGGAGTCTGCTAGCGGCCGTAAACGAGCACACGAAACGTTCCCGGAATCGCCGCTCCCCGGGGATGCGGGTGCTCTGCAGTAGGGGCAGCGGGCGGCGCGAAGTCTGCCGTGTCCAGGAATAGGTTGTGAGTCTTGGTATCGAGGCCCATAGTTTTGGCCCCGATCTCGGTCTTGATGGTTCCGGCCTCGCTGAATTTGTCAGGCGAATCTTCGTGGAATACGTGAACCATGCCTTCACGCGTAGAGGCGAAGATTAGACCAGTCTGCGGATCGTAGGCCGCTGCGTCCACACCGCCGGAAATAGGGAAAGACTTCAACACTTTTCCATCGTCGGAATCGAGCACGACTACCATCTGGGGCTCGCGCCCAGCACTGAACAGCCGGTGATGCTGAACATCCATGGCGAGCGCCGTCGGCCCTCCGGCGGGAGCGACCGGCCAGCGCGATTTGATCTTTAGCGAGACTGAATCAACGGCGACAATTTCGTTCTTGTCTTCCAGGTTGATGTAAACCGTGCCCTGGCCATCGGCGACGGCAAACTCCGGTCCGCCGCCAAGCTCGATCGTCCCGACCACATCGCCGCTCTTGGCATCAATCACCGTCGCATTGTGGGGATCGCCATCCATGGCAAAAACGCGCTTCGAAAAGGGATCGTAGACAACGCAGTCGGCGTCCTCGTCCGCCTTGGCCTCTCCGATCACGTGGAGGGTCTTCAAATCGAAAATGATCACCTTTCCTTGCGCTCCATCACTGATGAAGCCGCGGCCAAACTCACTGGCCACAGCGACTCCGTGAACTAACTTTAATCCTGTAATGTTGCCCACCAGCGCGCCACTGTCGGCATCGATGACCTTGACTTCCGTGCCGTGCGAAAGGTACACGCGTCTGGTAGCGGAATCGATGGTGATGTAGTCGAAGTATTCTCGAGTGCTCCCCTCGGCCGCCCCAAAAGTGTACTTCTTCAGAAGGTGATATTCGCTCGGTGCCGCCAACAAAAGCGAGAACCCTCCAAGCACGATCGTTAGCGACGCGATCGCAATACGTCCCAGAGCGTGATATTTCATGCGAGCCTCCCCTGCGATGGAAGCCGTGCTCAGATTCATTTCTGAATGCTCCGCTCCTGCTTTATTCCTGAGAGCTGCCCATTGCCCCATGAACCTATCACCTGAAACCTAAACCTACGATAAATTGTTGCGGAAATGCTCGCCAGGCCCACTCTTCGAGTGGTGAATTACACGCTGAACCCGGAGCGCGAGGACTCCAGCAATGGGGCCCTGGAAGACGAGTCATCCGTGCCACAGTGCCGCGATGGGAGCTTGCGCTCTCTGCATTCAGCCCAAACAAAAATAAATAAATGCTCGTCCAAATTGAATCAGTGAGAACTTTTGCCGCTTGCAGGACTCGCAGTTTGCCCTGGCGCAGCACCGCGTGTGTCAACACCGATTTCCAACGCTGTATGTTTCGCAAACACAACATCGGTCCCGCGCGATATGAAGTTGTTGTAAATCGATCGGCCTGCCCCATAGGCGCCCATGGCAATCGCCAATGGCTGCGAATGTACAGCCGCCCCGAGTACGATGCCAACCACCTTGAATCCGCCTGCGCCTCCTTCGGCTCTGTTTCGAACTTCATCTTCGTGCGCGGCCGTTGCCAGAGCGATGGCAATCCCGGTCCTCAAGTACCGCGTCTTAGATGTCTTGGTTTGCGCCCCGCCTTCGGAATCCAGTTGCAAGTTATCCGCTGCGCCTGATTGGACACCTTGCAGCATCGCCTCCACTTTTGACTCGACCCCGTTGGGCAGCAGCAGATCACGGAACACGAATCGAAGTTGCCCGTTGCGTTTCCAATGGCGCGCCGGCTGGACTTGCACCACGCTTCCCTTCAGCACACTCCCTTGCGGAATAATCAATTTGCCGTCATTGATCAGTGGCCGGGAAAGAACCGCTTCCACTTCCGCCCCCTTCCGCGTGCTCGCGGAATTCAGCGGCGTCATCAGGTGCGCGTGCACTATTGTTCCTTCAGGTATCTCTGAGTTCATGGACTCAGCGGTTTCCGGCGTGAGCGGCTCACTTCCAAATTCCAGCGCTGTGCTCAGTTCTGCAAAGTACATTGTGCCCGCGTCGATGTATTGTGGATGGACCGGCAATTGCGCCACGGCGTATTTCTCCGCACGCCGCAGCTTGCCTGGCTCCTTCACTTGTTGCATTGCAGAATCAAATTGCCTTCGCGCTTCTTCTTTTGCTTGCCTTTCTTTTTCGGTCACGGCGTCTTTGACGCCTTTCTTTTTCTGATTCTCCGCAGCCGTCGCGAACCGAATCACTTGCCCTGATCCGGGGGCCACGCTTGTTTGAATCGGAATATGCTCTCCGTCTGCCAAGGACAACTCGGTAAACTCAACAGCGATTTTCCTCGCGGGAGTTAGATCGGCATCCAGCGCTGCAAGCGTCCGCCGGCTCGCGGAAACGCCTTCAATTTTCGTAATCTGGCCGTTAACCTCCGTTCCTACTGGCAAAACCAATTTATCGAACGTATATACCGGCTCGACGAGATGCCCGTGGATCGGCTGCCCCACTTTCTGTATGCGAATCTCACGATCAACCACAACTTGCAACGCAGTTTCCTTTGGAACCGTCAAAGTAATGCTTTCCTTGATCTTGGGCTTGGAACTTTCCGGACTCTCCGCCGGCCTATGCTTCAGCTTTGGATTTGCATCGGGATTCGTTGAGGAGCTCCCTGGAGGATTCGCCTCTTGCGCCACCGCCAAGCCACCGCAGGAACAAGTAAGCCAGATTGCGCAGATCAGGTGTGCAAATTTCACGACTTTCCCCTTCTCCCGCTCTGTGTAATCTCAAAGTAGATTATGATGACGTGTTTTCCTGTCGCCACCCGGACTTACCTTTATGTGGATGCCACTTTGCCAGCCAAAGTTGCTGGGACGCAAATTTTCCTCTCGAATCGAGTTGCGGAAATCGGTATTGTGAGTCGAATCCAGGAGAGCATTGGCACCGGCGTCGTTTATGAGAAGAGTCTCGACAGGGTGCAAATGCCGCTGGAGCTAATTATACGTACGATGGAGATGGTCGCCGCGTCGCGAAAGTGGGAAGCAAACTGTATTGGTATGGCATTGGTGGCGAAATCCTGGCGGAAACGAATACTTCCGGTGGCACGTTGAACGAATATATCTTCTTTGACGGTAAGCGCGTCGCCATGCTCCCTTCAGGAAGTACGGCACAGTTTTACGTTGAAGACTCTCTCGGTACCTCACGAGTCGTGACAACGAATGCAGGAGCGGTCTGCTATGACGCGGATTTCACTCCGTATGGTGGGGAACGGGCCGTGACCGATACCTGTACTCAGAATAATTACAAGTTCGAAGGCAAGGAACGCGACAACGCTCGATGAGTTCGTCGTCCGGCTCGCATTCATCGTTATCAGTTGACCACGATTGCTGCCTTCGGAGTTTCCGTCTCGTCCGTCTCTTCCGCCTTCGGTAACTCCCACAAAATCTCTCTACCGACAATCTCCACGATGGTGCGTATCGCGCCCAACGATGAGAGATGGGTTGACGATAAAGGAGACAAATTCGACTGGCACACGGGGGATTTCGCTACTCTGAGCTGGCGATACGAGTATTCACACAGAAACTTCAGCTGCCAAGGGCGTCCGTCGCTAATCTCTTTTGCCACTCTTTGCTCGTGATCCACCCCAGAAATAGAAAACTGCCGCAGCCGTAGCCGCCACAACCAGGACGATCGCCACAGTCACGGGATGTCCGTGTCCGGTGATGAAGCCAATGATTTGTCGTCCGTAACGCGCGGCCAAGAACGCCAAGATCAAGTATCGGGAGAGCCTGCCAAGCGAGAGCGCAAGAAGGAATTTTCTTACCGGATATTGCATAGCGCCCGCGGCAAACAGAAATGGAACCATAGGCACTGGCGGGGGCAGCAAAGCCGGAATGGCAATAGCGCCGAAACCCCACCGCCCGAAGATTTTGGTGACCTTGTCCATTTTTCGGCGGGAGAACCTGCGCTCGAGCGCTTCTTTCCCACCTTTGCGAGCGAGCCGGTAGGAGACGAAGCCGCCGATTATCGAGCCGGCAGTTGCCATCAAGGCGTAGTACAGCCACAACTGTTGCTGGCGTGCAGACAAGACTATCGTCGCCACATCCATGATGCCCGGAAGTGGAATCGGGGAGTTATCTAGGAGCCCAAGTGGAATCAGGCCCACGCCACCGAGGTGAAATAGCCAGCGCCTCACACTGCGCATCGCAGTGAGAAGCAACCAAGCGACTAGATGTTGAGTGATCAATAGGGTAAGCTACCCCTTCCAGAGGTACTTACCGCACGGGCAGAGGATCGTTTCCACGGGTTGTTTCTTTTCCAACGGGCGGCGACAAACTGGACAATTTCTCTGCCACACATTTATAACCGTCTTTTTCACAACGAATAAGTCTATCAAGAACCAACCGTAGTAGGTCCGAGTGCATTCGTCTGTCCCAATGTGGACACGGCGTCGGAACCCTCCAACGGATTCACGTACCGGAGTGAACAGTAATCCGTCATGAAAAGCTCCAAAATACAGAGATGGGTTCCACACAGGCGAAACCGCAGACAATCATCGGGCTACCATTGCGTATTTTCATCTGGATTTTGGGCGGTTTAACTCTGCTGGGAGTGACGGCCAGTTTGGTAATTTGGCTCGGCGTTGGAAAATGGCTAGTCAGAGAAGACGCGCTGGAACAGGCCACGCCATTGCGGTACTCAGCGGAAACACGCCACTTCGCGCATTAGAGGCAGCGCGGCTCTATCACGATGGATATGCCAAGGAAATCTGGCTGAATCATCCCGGCGCGACTGTGGACGCGCTGAAGGTGTTGGGCATTGAGTATCCCAGTGAAGATGATGTTAACACCCGGGTGCTTCGAGGGCACGGTGTGCCCGCGAAGGTGAAAAGAATTGGGGAGAGGATGGCGATTTGTTAGTTTAGGGCTGGATCGGCGGCTTGGCGCTGCAATTCGTCGAAGGTCATTGCTCGGTGCGAGCTTTCCAATATTTAGAACCGTCTCCGGACTTTAGAAAGGAAGCTTGTTCGCGCCAATCACGTCCCCCATTCATTCCTGAAATGAACTTCGCCACAACCAGCATCAAGGTCTGAAACCTGTTCACCGTTATATAGCCCGCAAGCCCTGGCCGATTCTTCCGCTTGCGGCAATTAATTGTGCGATTCCTTTTATATGCCTTGACACGTATATGCTCTGTAGCGTATACCAAGGGAATGGAATCCGTGTTCGAAATCATTGCCGAGCCGAACCGCCGCGCGATCCTCAGCCTCCTGGTCTCGTCGCAACAGTCGGTCGGAGAGATCGAGCGTCAGCTTCGCATGCCGCAGCCGACCGTATCAAAGCACCTGCGTGTCCTGCGAGAGGCCGGTTTCGTGGAATCCACTGTGGACGCGCAGCGCCGTCTCTACAAACTGAAACCTGAACCATTTCAGGAGGTCGATGCATGGCTAGCTCCGTTCCGACGGTTCTGGTCCGCTCACGTAGATGCTCTCGAACGCCACCTCGACCGCATGGATCAATCAACAATAATGAAAAGCAAGTCAAGGCGAAGACACCGCGGCCCAAACCGCAGACGTAACAAAGGAGAAACGAAATGAAAATCAAAGTGACCAGCGTATATGTGGACGATCAGGACAAAGCCCTGAGTTTCTATACGGAGGTGCTTGGCTTTGCCAAGAAGGTCGATTTCAGTCAGGGGCCCTATCGCTGGCTGACCGTGGCATCTCCCGAACAGCCGGACGGCACTGAGCTGCAGCTGGCACTGAATAGCAACCCCACAGCCAAAGCCTATCAGGAGGCGATGTTTCAACAGGGCCAGCCCGCGGCCATGTTTTTCACCGACGACATTAAAGGCGACTACGAGCGAATCAAGGGCCGTGGCGCCAAATTCACGATGCCGCCTACCGATGTCACCGCTTCGACCATCGCCATGCTGAACGACACCTGCGGCAACCTTATTCAGCTCACCCAACTGGCACGCTATTGACGCTAAGGAGAACAAGGTGACCAATCGCGAGCAGTACAGACCGGGCCCCGCCAACGGGGCGCAGATACGAAAGGACGGAGAGAAGTGGACGCTCATTCTCGTCAGAGAGCTGCGTCACTCCCCGGAAAAAGTCTGGCAGGCGCTTACCGACCCGGCACATCTGCGCGAGTGGGCGCCCTTTGACGCCGATGGAACCCTGGGCACGGTTGGAACCAAAGTGAAGCTCACGACGGTGGGAGCGCCAATGCCACGCGTTACCGAAACAACAGTAAAGCGCGCCGAATCTCCCGAGGTGCTTGAGTACAACTGGGGTGACTTCGATATGCGGTGGGAACTCCAGGCCTCTGGTGGCGGCACGCGCCTGACGCTGTGGACCAACATCGGTCACCGCTTCATCGCAATGGGTGCTGCCGGGTGGCACATTTGTTTCGATGTTCTGGATTACCTTCTCAGCGGAACTCCCATCGGCCGCATGGTTGGCCCCGAGGCCATAAAGTTCGGCGGCTGGCAGCGGCTGCACGCGGAGTATGCCAAGCAGTTCGGTATCGAAACAACAAAGGCTAGGCCAGAGTAAATGACGCGCTACCGCCGATAAAGGAGGACAAACTAATCATGAAAGAAGTCACCAAACGTTCGATTTTTCGATGGATTCACATTATCTGTGGCATTCCGATGATCGGTTACATTTATGATTCGCCGACGGATACGCCAAACTACGCTTGGTCTATTCGCTATATCCTTCTCCCCGTATTGCTGATTTCAGGATTGTGGATGTGGAAGGGCCACGTTGTTCGACGACTTCTTTCGAAGAAAACGGCACAAGAAATCGAGGCATAAAGATCCAATGAATCCATCGAAACGTATTGACGAGCTGATCGCGGGACTCACAGACTGGCGTGGCAAAACGTTGGCCGGCGTCCGCAAGACGATCCTTGAGGCCGATCGCGGGATAATCGAGGAATGGAAATGGATGGGAAGCCCAGTGTGGTCTCGCGACGGAATAATCGCTGTCGGCAATGCCCACAAGGATAAGGTGAAGCTTACCTTTTCGCACGGGGCGAGGCTCCCAGATCCTGACAAGCTCTTCAACGCAGGCCTCCAAGGCAACGCATGGCGTGCCATCGATTTGTTCGAGGGCGATAAGATTAATGAGCGTGCTCTAAAAAATCTCATCCGTGCCGCCGTTGATCACAACCAGATCAAATTGAAGAGCAAAGCGGCGGGCACTCGAGCGAAACCGCGCAAAAGCAAAAAGTAATCAAACCACAGTTTTTAAGCCGGGATGCTTGTGTTAGGCCTTCAGAAATGCTTGCACGTAGGCACGTTTCAGTGGGAGCCGCCGATTGATCTTCCCGGTAGCGTCGTGGAGAGCGGCGGCGATCGCCGGCGCTGCGAGCGCATTCGCCGCTTCCGAACCCCCGCCGTAAGCGCCAACTTTCGGATTATTCAGCAGCACAACTTTGATTTCGGGAATGTCCGCCATTTTGAGGATGGGATAAGTGTTCCAGTCCCTTGATGTAATGCCGCTCTCATCAAACATCGCCTCTTCCAGCAACGCCTGACTTATTCCCATGACTGCCCCGCCTTCGACCTGCCGCTTCAGCTGCATCGGGTTCACAACAACTCCGGGATCCACCGCAATCGTATATTTCTCCACAACGATGGCGCCGGTGCTCGGAGTGACGGCGATCTGGCAAACGCACGCCCAGTAGGTTCCCGAGCGGAACATCAATGAAACTCCGCGTCCGTGCACGGGTTTTGACCCGGCGGATACAGGGTGAGGTCGAGGTGAAGGTCGCGTGTCCCAAGCGGAAGCATCGCGGACTGCCTTTAGCACTCCGATAACGCGCTCTTCCTTTGCGTGGTCGATTCGAAACTGGATGGCGTCCGCTCCGGCGAGAGCGGCTGCCTCGCTCACAGCCAGTTCGCGTGGGAAATTTTGCTGGAACTGTATGGGAGTACGCATGCTGTGGTCCCGGATGCCGACAGCGAGCGGCGAAGCTTTTTGCCCCACCTGAAACGTTCCGTGCCCGCGCTCAATCACATTCGGAATGTGACCGTATATCCAGGGATCGGCAATCCTGTTCACGGTGGAAGTTACAGATTTGGACTCAACTTCAGGTGCCGGCATCGTTGGAAGTCCCGCGATGACCGCACCTATAGGCCGATCATCCTGCATGGCGGGCATGTAGTGATCGATCTGATAGCCAACGAGCTTGCCCTTTTCATCCAACGCGAGTTGCACGTCGGAAAAGGCCGCCGCCGATTGCGTGGACCATTGCAAATCCTCGGCGCGCATCCACTGGACGCGCACCGGCTTGCCAACTGCCTGCGACAAAATCACAGCCTCGTCTTCCGCGCCGGCATTTCCCCCATTCGATCTTCCATAGTGGCCCGCGCCGGGATACGTATGCACGACCACATGATCGGGCGTGGTGCCCAACATCATGGCTATCTCCCCGCGAAGCGCCTGCGGATTCTGGTTGTGAGTATAGATGTGCACCGCGCCGTCTGGCTTGACGTCGGCAACGGCCATCGTTGGGCCGATCGGTGCGTGCTTCATGTACGAGAATTGATATGTGGCGGAAAGCTTCTTGTGAGCCGACGCAAGAGCGGGACCCACGTCACCGTTTGTGGCGTCACTTTTCGCAACGGGCGCTGTCGTCCAATCGGCCTCGTGCCTCAGGTACTCGTAGAGCTTCGCGCTGCCGGGAAGACCTTTCCACTCCGTCCACTTCGTGCCGCTGGCAACCTGCCGGGATGCCTGGATGGCTTCCCATTCGGTAGGCGCCACCACTCCAATAAAATTCCCCTTTACGACGACCTGCGAATTCGGAAACTTGGTTTTATCCAACTCACCGGCAGAAATGAGCGTCGAACCGAGTGTCTTCGGATGCACCATTCGAGCATGCAGCATCTCCGGCAAGCGCACATCGGTCGCCCACGTTTCTTTCGCGGTCACCTTCGAACGAATGATGGAATTAGGTACGGACTTTCCGATGACCGTGTACTCGTTAACTGGCTTCATCGGTGGATTGCCTTCGACTCTCAGCCCAAAGATGCTCGTCAGGTCACCGCTAACCGGAATCGTCAGCTTCAACTGCTGGCCCTTGACGAGTTCTCCGTAGGAAATGCTCTTGCCGCCTCCAGACACGATGCCTTCTTTGACAGAAAGCTGCTCCTTCGGCACACCCAGACGTTCCGACGCGAGATCGAGGAGCGCTTGGTGCGTGTATGCGGCCGCTTTGCGAATGTTTGGCGTTCCGCGGCCGAGGAAATCGAAGGCGCCACTACCATCTGGCGTACGATCAGTGTCCCCTGCTACGACTGTGGTGATCGCTTCGAATGGCACGCTCAACTCTTCAGCCACAATCTGGCGATAGGCTGTGAACGTTGTGCCTTGTCCGAAATCGCTCTTTCCAGTGCGAATCAGAATCGTACTGTCGGGGTGAATCTCGATCCACGAACTGGGAAGAGTTGGATCAAGCGAGTTCGCGAACTTCGCCGCATTCGCGGTCTTGGCCGTCAGTAGTTTCGAACCGACCAGGCTAACGCCCACGACCAAGGCGCCTCCCGTTTTCACAAATTGACGGCGCGATAGCGTCGCTCCAAAAACATTTTCCTGCATTTCGCTTGTGGTCGCCATCGCTCACCCCCTCCCCGCCATGATTTCGGCGGCATGCTTTACGGCATCAATAATCGCTACGTAGCTTCCACAGCGGCACAGATGGGGAGATGGCCCGGAGATGGTGAAAGCCGCTTTGATTTGCGCCGTCGTAGGACTCGGATTGCTTTCAAGGAGTTCAATTGCCGTGATCATCATCCCGTTCTGGCAATAACCGCAAAGAGGAGTCTGCTCCTCTATCCAGGCTTGCTGTACCGGGTGTAGCGTATTTTTCGCTTCCTCTGCCGTCAGGCCCTTTTGCTTTGCCCATCTCGCGGGCAGGCCTTCTAGCGTGGTGATTTCCTGGTTAGCAACAGCCGAGACCGGTGTGACACACGAACGCGTTTCCTTGCCATCGATCAGAACGGAACAAGCGCCGCACTGAGCAAGTCCGCATCCGAACTGCGGGCCACTAAGCCGTAAATCATTTCGCAAGACATAGAGTAGCGGAGTGTCGTCCGTCGTCTGAACCTCATGCCGAACTCCGTTCACCGTAATCGTCGCCATAGGTCACTCCTTCCCCGAATCCCATTCGACAGTCCCGACAAGTAAATTGAATGACTATACCGATCGCCGGCTGGTTTGCGTATTACGATCCTGTCGAAATTTTGCCTAATCCTGTCGTTCTGTCGCCATCGCAAATCCGCCCTGAATCCTTGTTCGCGCCCTTTCACTGATTGCTTCCAACGCGGGCGCGTCTGGGGAGCGCAGCGTCCGAATATCCCGCATGGGCGGTTGGCCAAAGAACCGGCTATATTCGCGATTGAATTGGCTCGCGCTTTCGTATCCCACTTCGAAGGCCGCACTGGCTGCATCCAGACCATCGATGAGCATGCGTTCCCGCGCCGCGTGCAAGCGAAGTTGCTTTTGATACTGCAGAGGACTCATGGCGGTCAGCGCGCGGAAATGATGGTGCAGCGTGGAGACGCCCATGCCCGCGAGTCTCGCCAGATTTTCCACCCGTAGTGGCTTCGCGTAATTCGTCCTGACCCACGCGATGGCTTTTGCGGTCCGGTGGCTCTGATCTCCCAGCGTTGCAATTTCGCGGAGGCGCGCCCCCTCAGGCCCGCGAAGAATTCGGTAGATGATCTCGCGCTGAATCAGTCCGCTCAAAAACGGAATGTCCTGCGGCGTGTTCAGCAGGTCCAAGAGGCGGCAGCATGCGTCGAGCAACTCCGCGGTAGTCTCACCAGTAGCCATCGCAGGGCGATTGGATTGCGTCTCAAGTGACTGAATTTCCTCCCGGCTCAACAGATCCCGGACCACCGGCATTTCGAGCTTGAGCACGAAACAAAGATAAGGCACTTCTTCACTCGCCTCGAACACATTGCAAATCACAGGCAAATCGAGCGACGTCAGCAGGTACCGCGATTCGTCGAAGATGAATGTGGTTCCGGCAAGCGTTGCCCGTTTCCTTCCCTGCGCGACCACCGCCAGGCTCGGCTCGTACGTTGCCGTCGCCGGCGCCGTGGGGGCGGTCCGGCGGGTCAGCAACAAGCCGGGAACCTCGGTTATCAATTTCTCTTTCAGTCCAATATAAGAGGCAATCTTGCGGGCTAGCTCGCTACGCAATTCTCGTGCTCGATTTGATGGTGGAGAACCGTTTTTGCTGGTGCTTTTCATCTTTTTGACTCTCTTCTGTCTTTGCCTAAGATAGCCGCTCCCCTCTGGATACACCAGCACCTTTTCACGCAACAAGAGGAATAGGCAATAAGTCGGAAGGATCGGGCTACCGCTTCCCTGCCGTTTGCTTCTACTCTCGGGATGAGACAAACGACTCGCAAGGAGCAACAATGCAGAAGCGCAAACTCGGAGAAAGCAATCTTGAAGTCTCCGCCCTCGGCCTCGGCTGCATGGGCATGAGCTTTTCCTATGGCCCACCCAAAGATAAGAAGGAGATGACCGATCTTCTCCACGCCGCAGTTGACCGCGGCATCACCTTCTTTGACACTGCGGAAGTGTACGGCCCCTTCACCAACGAAGAACTTGTGGGCGAGGCACTCGCGCCTTTTCACAGTAAAGTGGTAATCGCCACCAAGTTCGGGTTCGATCTCAGCGGCAGCGATAATCGGCCTGGAGCGGCACCTGTGAGCAGTCGCCCCGAGCATATCAAGCGGGCCGTCGAAGGGTCACTCAAGCGATTAAAAATTGACGTCATTGATCTGCTGTATCAACACCGCGTTGATCCTAACGTGCCAATCGAAGATGTCGCTGGCGCGGTGAAAGAACTGATCCATGCCGGTAAGGTCAAACACTTTGGACTTTCCGAAGCCGGGGTGAAAACTATCCGTCGAGCACACGCCGTTCAACCTGTGACTGCGCTGCAAAGCGAATACTCCCTATGGTGGAGGAAGCCGGAAGAGGAAGTGCTGCCCGCCCTGGAGGAACTTGGAATTGGTTTAGTTCCCTATAGCCCTTTGGGTAAGGGTTTCCTCACCGGGAAGATCGACGAGAACACCACGTTCGACAGTTCCGACTTCCGCAACATCGTCCCTCGCTTTACGCCAGAGGCTCGCAAGGCAAATCAGGCAGTCGTCGATTTGCTCGGCCGTATCGCTAAGCAGAAAGGCGCCACACCCGCGCAGATCGCCCTCGCCTGGCTCCTCGCGCAAAAGCCGTGGATTGTTCCGATACCGGGTACGACCAAGTTGTCTCGCATCGACGAGAATATTGGTTCGGTCGCCATCAACCTCACACCGGACGACCTGAGCGAAATCGACAGCGCCGCCTCGAAAATCACGTTCGAGGGCGCGCGGTATCCGGAACACCTGCAGCGAATGACCGGTCTGTAATAAGCAGCACGAGTTTTCCTGGAACACTGATTAAAAACATCGGTCTACTCATTCGGGCAGGCAAGGTACGAGTGCGGGCCAGTGCGCCATCGACGAGAAGCCGCTCCAGGTTCGTCCTTCCTGATTGTTGCCATATTGAAAACACCGGTCGTCCACCCCGGAGACAGGCGAGTTCGAATCGGTTAGCCTCAGTTTCAAGAGCAATCCAGCCTCATGGCGCGCGCTGCGCATCAGTCTAGCCACGCGCCGCCATAACCTTGTACTGAATTCTATCTACCTCTCGGCGGAGCGCTATGGACAACTTGATCTCCTTCCTCATCGCTTCTGCCATCATCGGCGCGTTCCTTCTTTATTACCTGAAGCAGGAAAAGAAAAAGGCGGCCAAGACCCTAGCTGCCGCCGAAAAAGGCAAGTTGCGCTCCGATGGTCCGCAATCGCAACATCCGCATGTGGACAACACCACTTGTATCGGTTGCGCCACTTGCACGATGGTTTGTCCCGAAGGCGATGTCCTCGGAATGGTGGGTGGGAAAGCCATGATCATCAACGGCTATAAATGTATAGGCCATGGCATTTGCACGGACTCTTGTCCCGTGGGCGCGATCACCATGGTATTGGCAAGCCCCAGCGTAGGCGCGAACCTGCCCTTGCTCTCCGCGCAATACGAGACTTCTATAAAAAACATGTTCATCATTGGCGAACTGGGAGGCCTGGCGTTGATCAAGAACGCCGTGAACCAGGGGCGTGCCTGCATCGACATTATTGCCGCGCGCTTGGCAGCTAACACAGCCTCCGCATTCACTCCGGATGTCTCCGACGTGCTGATCGTTGGGGCAGGTCCCGCCGGCCTGACCGCTTCATTGCGCGCTATCGAACGAAAACTGAATTACATTACATTGGAAGAATCCCAGATCGGCGGAACAGTGGCGAAATATCCGCGGCAAAAACTGGTCATGACCAGCCCCGTAGAGTTTCCGATGTACGGGAAATTCAAGAAAATGGAGCTTCCGAAGGAGCACCTACTGGAGTTTTGGACGAAGGTAATGAAGCGTGCGGACTTCAAATGCCGCACTGGCGAAAAAGTAGAGAACATTGAAAAAGGCGCAGACGGCATTTTCACCGTCGCCACAACCAAGAACCAATACCGCGCCCGCCATGTGATTCTGGCACTCGGCAAAACCAGCAGCCCGAGGAAGCTGGGCGTGAAGGGCGAAGAACTTCCAAAAGTGATGTATCGCCTGATTGAAGCGGATCATTACATAAACAAAAAAATCCTGATCGTCGGAGGGGGCGATTCGGCAGTGGAAGCGGCGCTGGGCCTCGCGCACCAGGCCGGAAACGTTGTGACACTGTCCTACCGCCAGGCAACATTCACGCGGATCAAGGATCGAAACGCCCAGCGCATAGAAGAATCCGTCCGCAAAGGTAAGCTGAAAGTGTTGTTCAACTCTTACCCATTGGAATTCAACCCAAACACCGTCGTGTTGGACGTGAACGGCACACGCCAAACTCTGCCCAACGATTTTGTCTGGATTTTCGCCGGCGGGCAGCCACCCACAGCGTTCCTTCAGAAAATCGGTGTCCGCTTCGGCGACCGCGACCTGACAAAAGAAGCATCGCAGGAATCCCGAGCATTGAGGGAAGCAAAAATCGAAGCGCCTGTGTCCGCCTGACACCACTGCAGCCGGAGTTCGTTAGTTCATCCCTTTTCACTAAACAGCTAATCTTGCAAGTTTACCTTGCCAGTTAGACTGGCTTCCTCTATCCTTGGAATTGCCATGCCGCGGAAGCACCTCGAACTCGCCGTAGCCGATCTTGCCCACGCCATTGGACTGGTGATCCGCCGCATGCGCGCTGCCGCCGCCTCGCATGAGCTCTCCTTAACCGAATCTGCCGTCATGAAGCGCCTGGGCACAGACGGTGCTGCAACAACGGCCGATCTCGCGCGCGCGGAAAGCGTGAAGCCGCAATCGATGGGCGCCACCATTGCGGCGCTTGAGGAAATGGGTATGGTTGAGCGCAAGCCTCATCCGACCGACGGCCGCCAGGTGAACATCGCACTCACCGCCAAAGGCGCATCCGTCCACAAAACCGCCCGGGAAGCAAGGCGGACTTGGCTGGCGCAGGCCATCGCTCAACTCGACGAAGAAGAGCGAGAAACACTCTTCAAGGCCGGCGACATTATCAAACGCCTGGCGGAAAAGTGACGAGCAGTGAAGCACGCGCGCAGCTTTTGAACAATCCCGTAATTCGTTCCAATGCGCGGGAAACGTCGTCCCCTGCGAGTTCAATTTCGCACGCGTGGCGGGCCCTGCGGCACCGCAACTTTAAGCTCTTCTTCGCGGGTCAAACCATCTCGGTAATCGGCACCTGGATGACAAAGCTGGCCACAAGTTGGCTGGTCTATCGCATGACCCATTCGGCGCTGCTGCTCGGCGTCGTCAGTTTCTCGGGACAGATTGTTGCTTTTCTCCTGGGCCCCTTTGCCGGCGTCTGGGTCGAACGGCTAAATCGCCGCAAACTGCTGGTGTGGACACAAGCGCTCGCTGCCGTGCAATCGCTGGCACTGGCATCCCTCACTCTCGCGCACGTCATCAACCTCTGGGAAATCATCGCGCTCACTGCTTTGCAGGGCTTGATCAACTCTTTCGACATGCCCGGACGGCAGTCCTTCCTAGTGCAAATGGTCGAGGATCGCAACGACCTCAGCAACGCGATCGCCATCAACTCCTCAATGGCCAACGGCGCGCGACTGATCGGCCCCGCTCTCGCCGGCTTGGTCATCGCAGCTTTTGGCGAAGGCTGGTGCTTCCTGATTGACGGCGTCAGCTATTTAGCCGTGATCGCATCATTGCTAATGATGCGCATCAAGCCTTGGAATATCCGCCGCAGCGCTAGCAGCATGCTCGAACAGGTGCGCGAAGGCTGGGACTACGTCCGCACATTTGCTCCCATTCGCACCATCCTTCTGCTCTTTGCGCTGATCAGCCTGATGGGCTATTCGTACTCCGTTCTGCTGCCGCTCTTCGCTGGCCAGGTCCTGCATGGCGGCGCAGCCACTCTTGGCTGGCTCACGGGCGCTTCAGGCATCGGCGCATTTGTATCCGCGCTTTCGCTCGCGATCCGCAAGTCGGTCGTCGGGCTGACGCGCATGCTTCAAATCGCCACCGCGATGCTGGGCGCAGCGCTGATTTTCTTCGGCATGTCGCATACATTGTGGTTATCGCTTGTGCTGATGGTTTTCGTCGGCTTCGGCATGATCCAGACCGCGTCCGTCAGCAACACGATCATCCAGTCGTTGGTGCCGGAGGACAAACGCGCCCGGGTCATGAGCTATTACATGATGGCATTCTTCGGAGCGTCGCCGTTTGGCAGCCTGCTGGCTGGCGTTCTGGCTCATCGCATCGGCGCGCCACATACTGTCATGCTCACTGGGGCGTCTTGTCTCGGTGGTTCGCTGTGGTTCGCGTTCGAACGGCCAAAACTTCGAGCGGTCATGCGGCCAATCTACGAACAGCTGGGGTTGTTGCCCGCACGCGACACAGACATGATTCCTGGCGAAACGCCAACATAGCATTTGCAATGAGTTCCCTTCCCCCGAAAGGAAAAATCACAATGAACTGGCATGACTACATCGCTTGTTTCTTCGCTGGAATGCTTCTCGCCAATGTCGTGCCTCATTTCGTCCAGGGCATTTCTGGCGAGCCTTTCCCCACGCCCTTCGCGAAGCCTCCGGGAAAAGGACTATCGTCGCCAACGGTGAACGTCCTTTGGGCACTCTTGAATGCGGCCGTCGGATACATCTTGTTTCGCGTGGGAAAAGTCTCGAGCGGAAGTTACTCCGCCCTCATTGTTTTCTTCGCGGGAATCGCTGCGTTAAGCATCATGGCCAGCGTGCGATTTCAAGAAAAACATTTCAAATAAAGCCCCCGCACAATCTCCTCACGATCTCTACCAGCCTATGCGAAAGGAAAAACTATGCCGCTCTCAAAACTCGATGATGTCTCTGCCTTAATCTTGATCGACCTGCAAAAAGGGAATTGTTGGTATACCAACCGTTCACCCAACCAGCGAGATCGTCGCTCGCGCTGCCCAACTCGCGCGTGTGTTCCGAGAACGAGGGCTGCCCGTCGTTCTCGTGAACGTAACTGCCCCAGCTCCGGGCCGCACTGACGCCGGGCCTCGCAACCTTTCGTTTTCTCCCGATTGGACTGAACTTGTCCCTGAACTGGAGCAGCAACCTGACGACTACCTTGTCACCAAGCAACGCGTGGGCGCATTCATCGGCACATCCTTGAATGATCACTTGCGCCAGCGCGGCGTAACGCAAGTTTTCTTGGCGGGTATCTCGACAAGCGCCGGCGTGGAATCCACAGCTCGCAGCGCGTACGATCACGGCTACAATGTCGTTCTCGTCATCGATGCAATGACAGACCGCGACCCCGATGCCCATCGTCACAGCGTGGAAAGAGTCTTTCCTCGTTTTGGGGAAACGGATACAACCACGAACGTGCTGAAGCTGTTGAAAGAACGGCGGGCGTGAGTTCTTGATATCCTCAAATTGTTCCGGCCAAGAAAGTAATTCCATCTATATGATGCCGGTGCATGAGAGCGACATGCAATTTAGTATCTGACGCGCCGCGATCGGCGATGAGCCAGTGCTGAGGACTTTGCGTCTTCAGGCGCTCACCGATTCGCCGAGCGCAGTCGGTTCGACCTATGAGCGGGAGCTGGCCCGGACAATGGAGGACTGGCGCCGCTGGCTAGCTCCGGGTGTCACATTCATTCTGGAGGCATCTGGCGAACCTCGTGGGCTCGTCGCCGGCGTTCGCGATCCAAATGAAGCTTCCGCGGTTCACTTGATGGCGATGTGGGTGCACCGAGACCTTCGTGGCAGCGGCGCGGCTGACGCCTTGGTCTCTTCTGTGAAGGCCTGGGCCAGCGAAGTAGGCGCAACGCAGGTCCGCCTAAATGTCGACGAGGGCAACACTCGCGCCAGGCGATGCTACGAACGGTCCGGTTTTCGCGCGACGGGCCGTCAAGGCGTGCTCGAACGGTCGGGAGACACTGAAATCGAGATGATTTGCGATGGCTTACTCTTGGCTAGATAAAGCACAGCCCAAGCCTGAGCTTGGGCCGCGTAGATAGTTGAAGACTCTTCTGTCCGAACGCCTTAGGCGATCACAGAGAAGTTCACGATTGGGAATGCCGCGAAGGATAACGGCTGGGCTTTTCTGCTCGTAATGTCCGGTAACCGTCCAACTCGGCAGAAGTAATCACATACGCTGTTTCCAACGGATGGTTTTCGTGCGCCGCCAATTCCGCCTGCAGTCTTTGCGCGCAGATGTCCGGCGCATCCTGATAGCGAACGCGGTGCGAAAGGAACGCTTCGTTCGCAATGTTTAGTGTGAACTCGCGCTCCGCGCCCGCTTCGCGCACTTGAAACGTGTATTCACGCATGAGGAGCTTCGCCTGGAAGCCGCGGTACTGCACGATCAGCCCCGGCGTCATTTGGCACCAGGCACGAACACCCGCGCTGCGAGTGTTGGCTCTGGTTTCACGGCCTTCACGCGCTTGGCGCGGCGTCGCTTGGGTGGAACCCCTTCGGCGGGCTCGATGGTCATCAGGCTGGTGACAAAAATCTTAACCCCGTGGGTGTCAAAATCAATGGTCGTACGATCAAAGTCCCGTTTGACGATTACTCCGCAACCATACTGAAAATGCTTGATGTATTGGCCTGTTTCAAGATTCGACAAGAATCCTCCTCATCAGATTATTCAGAAAAAATTGCCTTGTGCAGCGTCGCGCACGGGGGCGGTTAATAACTCCGGCGGCCACCGCGTCCAGATCCGGATCCAGATCCGCCACGCCCACCCGAAAATCCGCGTCCGCCACCACCACCGCCACGATCCCCGCCGCCGCCGCGAAATTCTTGCGGGCGCGCTTCGTTGACCTGCAGTGCGCGGCCTTCGATGTCCATGCCGTTGAATTCCCCGATGGCCTTGGTCGCGTCATCTTCCGGCGCCAGTTCCACGAATCCGAATCCGCGCGAGCGCCCGGTTTCCCGGTCGGTAATGATGCGCGCCGATCCCACCTTGTATCCCTTGCCGCTGAACAACTGCAGCAAGCTTTCATCCGTCATGCTGAACGCCAGATTCCCTACGTATAGCTTTGTCATAATGCTTCCTTTGTTCTGATTCCCCCACTGCCCGCCATCAGATCGCGGTGTTGCACTGAAAATGCCTGAGACTCACCGAAATGTTCAGGAACAACAATCCCAGAAATCTTTTCGAAACCGGCACTCTGATTTCCAGCGAGTTGAATTTCCGTCCCCGAAGTTCGCCCAATAACTGGGCCACGCCTTTTCGCAGGATCACCTGTCGCACTCGGCCCATAACTCGCGTTTCCTTGCCGCCGCGCAGTTGAAGTAGATTCCAGTTCGTCTCTCGTATTTTTTGGCGAATTGCATAGCTGTCGAAGTCTTTCACGATTCGCCAACCGGGAAGAAACGTCTCGTTTTCTGTCGTCAGATCCGGAGGCAGCACCGCGCCCTCTCGAACGAGCAGCATCGTGGATTCGTTGGTATTCGACTTTGGAAGGATGTGGCTCAATGGTTAGGCTCGGATGGGCGCGAATCGAAACTCCGGTTCAGCGCGATTCCGTCACTCTCAGGAAGCAACAGCGGCAGCCAGCTTGTGAAACGTGGAGTTGGCAACCATGTAGGTGTGCACCCGCACGGCGCCGTCAAGCAGACCGGTAACCAGCTTGGTCACTTCCCCAAACCCTTTCCGGTCATAGCTCTCCGCATCTTCGCTGCTTTCCCAGAAACTATAGGCGTAAACCTCTCTCCCGCTCTGGGAAATCAGGGTCAGTTCATCCAGAAAGCCCTTCTGCTTGCGCAGTAACGGGATGATTTCGCTTTCCATTTTCTGAATAAACTGGCCGGCTGCGTCGGACTTCAGGCGTACCGAGACCTTGCGAGCGAACATAGACTCTCCTTGTGGAGACCAAGGGAGTCGTCAGGGGAGAGCGACTGGTCGGAAAGACCTGAAAGCAGCCTTGATCGTAAGATAAGAATGCCTTGCTTTACCTGTATTGTCAAGTTTCAGCCCCACCTGTACTATGTGGTTTACCGACTTGGTTAAGCAGCGGGAGGCCGTATGGATGTGTGCTTGGTCATTCAACAGAGGCTAAAAGAATTGGGCCTGGAGCAGCGCGATCTCGCCGCGGCCGCCCAGGTCACAGAGTCTTACATTTCTCAACTCCTCACACGAAAAAAAGCGCCTCCCGCCGCCAACCGCACGGACATCTACGAGAAGATGAACGCTTTCCTTAAATTACCTAAGGGCCAGCTTTCTGCGATGGTGGAAGAACAACGCCGCGAGCAATGGAAAAGAAAGCTCGCCGACCCGCCGACGCCTCTTTACCAGGAAGTCCGCGAACTTGTCATCGGCAAATGCCAGCCCGAACGCCAGAAACAGGTCCGCGAAATCTTCGAGAAGCAAGCTTTCGGCGAATTGGAGCGTCTGGTGACCCAGAAACTGCTGGATGTCACCAAGAAAATCGCCCGGGACGAACTGGAAAACGAACAGTGGCTGCGTAAAGTCGCGAAGCTGCGCGATCAATCCTATGCCGAAGCCCGCACCGTCATTCTGGAATTTCTGGACACGGACATGTTCAATATTTCCGCCGCCCACTGCGCCACTTTCCTCGCCCCCATGATCGAGTCCTGGGATATTGACTTGACCACTTTTGCTATCCAGGTTGTCTTGAATCGCCTTCTCTCTCCCGTCGAGGTAGTGCATTTTCAATTTGTGGAGCGCGACGATACAGAGGTCCCGCAAACCGAGCCCGGGTTTCAGGAGTTTCTGGATCTGCGCGATTTAAGTGGAGACGCAACGGAGGAAGAACTCGACTTTCTCCGAAATCTGCGGTTCAAAAGCCGCCGGCCTACCGCCGTGTTCTATTATCGCGAACTTCAGAACCTTCGCGATCCCCTCCATTTTCGGGATGGCGCGCTCCTGCATCTCCACAAGCGCGGCGACGCGAACAACGCCGAGAAGCGCAATCAAATCGCTTCCCGAAAAAAAGCCATGGGCCGCTGGGGAAAAAACATCCTGAACCCCAACAAGAGAACCAACTAGAAGCGCTGCAACAAAGAGAAGCCCCAAATTCAGTTTGAGGGGCCGGAGCTTCAGTTCCGGCATTTAGACCCGAGAACCGGGTTTTAGCCCATGAGGACACTCATCTTTTTTCCGCCGACTCAATTGTGGGGACAGCTACCCAGGAAACAGCCACTATTTTTCTTGCGAGCAGAATCTCCTGTCCTGTGCTATGATGTTTTTGCGCTTAATGCATTCGGTTGTGTTGTGCGGTCCCTCTGGTTTAGTGACTTGATCTGAGAATACCCGCCTCCGTATCCTCCGTAGGTCTTCAGCGTAATTAAAAATAAGTCTGGCAGTCCAGATTGTCTCGCTCACCGGAAGCTACGTGTGCCTCGGCAGTCCCGCCAGCAAGAAAGCAAAATGCTAAGTTTTTCAGAACTCTCTATATCTCCTTCCTTGAAGGAGAAACTCCAGGCGGCTCGTTTCTCGACGCCGACCCCGGTGCAGGCTGCGGCAATCCCGCAAGCTTTATCCGGAACAGATGTAATCGCCACCGCGCAGACAGGAACTGGCAAAACGCTCGCGTTCCTGATCCCGGTGATCGAAAAGTTGGCGCAGCACAAGACCGCCGGAATCGCGGCGCTCGTGCTTGTTCCAACTCGTGAACTGGCCATGCAGGTGATCGCCCAATATGACGCGCTGCGTTCCAAGCACGAGCAGCCCGCGGCGTTAGTCGTTGGCGGCCTCCCGGAAGGCAAGCAGCTCAACGCCATCCGCAAGGGCGCGCGGCTCGTTGTGGCCACTCCTGGCCGCTTGGAAGATTATCTCGATCGCAGGCTCGTCAACCTCAGCGGCGTGAAGACGCTCGTGCTCGATGAAGCCGATCGCATGCTGGATATGGGATTTCTCCCAGCCATCCGGCGAATTGTTTCCAATTTACCGAAGGATCGTCAGACGCTGTGCTTCTCCGCAACCATGGAAGCCGGCGTAGCCCAACTGGTGAAAGACTACACAAAAAACTCCGTCCGCCTCACCTTTGGTTCCACGTTGAAGCCATCGGAGAGCGTCCGCCTTCAAGCGTTCGAAGTATCCGACGACGGCAAGCCCGACATGCTTTACAAGCTCCTGAATAAGGAAAGCGGGCGCTGCCTCATTTTCTCGCGCACCAAGCGCGGCACAGAGCGCATTGCAAAAAACCTGAATCGTCAGGGCATCAACGCGGCCATGATCCACGGGGATCGCTCGCAATCGCAGCGTACCTCCGCACTCACCGGCTTTCAACGCGGGCAATATCGGGTGCTCGTGGCCACGGATGTGGCTGCGCGCGGTATCCACGTGCAAGACATCGCCCACGTCATCAACTATGACCTTCCGGACGTCGCCGAAAACTTCATTCATCGCATCGGCCGCACCGGCCGCGCAGGCGAAACCGGCGTCGCTTCCACTCTCTTCCTGCGCGATCAGCGCACAGAGCTGTTTCAGCTCGAGCGCACTCTGGGAATTCGCATGGAACGCCTGTCGGCCCATGGCGAACGCTTCGAGAAGAAAGAAAGCGCTCCCGCTTCTAAAGAGCAGAACCTGGCCGCAGCCGCGTCCCGGTCCACACTCATCCGCTTGCCGGGCGAGTTCCTGCAAGCACAGGTGGAGAATTAATCCGCATTTCCCAATCTGGGTGCCCCACACGCCGAACTTGCGTGTGGGCTTCTAGAGTTTCGGGTTTTCTTGATTTTTGGCGGTACGCGACGCTCCTGAGCGCGAATATTCCACAGGTGCACGCTGGTCAAGTCCATCGTTCCTAAAAGGAATTGCTGCAGGGTGTATAATATCAATGGTTGATTCTGGAATCGTCGAATCCAGAAAAACTCCGATTAGAGCAACGTAACGGCGGGACAGTCGTGAACAACCGGACGCATCGGACGTCACGGCTGAGACCCCAGACTTGTCTTTCCTGCTACCGTGTGGCCCTTGTGTACCCGCATAAGGCGCCGAACGGATTGGAGGAAGGCCGGCCAGTTCTGGCAGTGGCTTAAGGGGAGACTTTCTTGTCGAATCTGGAAAATCAGACTCAGATGCGCGATCTCTTGCAAGTCGCCAGAGAACGCGGCTACCTGCTCGTCAACGAATTGGATAAGGTTCTTCCCGCTTCGGAGGAAACCACCGAGGAACTGGACGAACTGTTTTCCGTTCTCGAACGGGATGGCGTCGAAGTCTACGCCGATGCCGCCGAAGCGCATGCCTCAAGCGCGCGCCCGGAAAACGGAACGCAGCACAACTTGGTTGAAGACGAGTCTTCCCACGATTCCCCCGCTCTCGATCTTTCCACGCAACCTTCTGAACAGTCCAGCGATCCCGTGCGCACCTACTTGCGCGAGATGGGCACTGTCCCTTTGTTAACGCGCGAACTCGAAGTCGAGATCGCCAAGCGTATGGAGCGCGGCCAGATGTTGGTCATGAAGACCATCTCCCGTTCTCCGCTCGTGCTGAAAGAAGTAATTGCCGCCGGCTCGGAATTGCGCAGCGGCGCCATAACTATCAAGTCTCTCCTCCACTTTGATGAAGAAGAGCTGACGGAACGAAAAATCGAAGAGAAGACCCGCCGGACTCTGCGCATCATCGATAAGATCGAGAAATTACGGGAGACCGCGGTCGATCAGGCTGCGCGTCTGCAGCAAGAGGCCAGGTCGAGTCGCCGCATCCATTTTCGTCACGCCATGCAGTTGGGTCGAACACGGATTGCAATGTCGCAGCTCACTCGTTCGATTGATTTCCATGAACGCGAAAAAAAACGCCTCATCGCTTTGTTGCGCAGCACTTCAAGGCAGTTTCAATCGGTCGAAGATGAGATCGCCAGGTTGAAACGCCGCTCCGGCTCTGCCACCGGGGAAGCGGCCGCCACTGTTCGCAAAGAACTGCATGCGCAACGTTCGCACCGCACCCACCTCGAACAATCCACCGAGGTCGACGGAGCCGTTTTGAAGCGCACACTTTCGCTGATCACTCGCGGTGAAGCCCTGGCCGAACAAGCGAAGCGCGAATTGACCGAAGCCAATCTTCGCCTGGTCGTATCCATCGCCAAAAAGTACACGAACCGCGGACTGCATTTCCTCGATTTGATTCAAGAGGGCAACATCGGCCTGATGCGCGGCACAGACAAATTTGAATGGCGCCGCGGCTACAAGTTCTCTACGTATGCCACGTGGTGGATCCGCCAGGCGATCACTCGCGCCATCGCGGATCAGGCCAGAACGATTCGCGTCCCCGTACACATGGTCGAAGCCATCAACAAGCAAATGCGCACGAGCCGCCAGCTTGTGCAGGAACTCGGCCGCGAGCCGACCGTTGAAGAAATCGCCAAGCGCATGGACATCCCCGTCGAACAGGTCCGCAAAGCAAAGAAAGTCGCGCAATTGCCCGTCTCCTTTGAAACCCCCGTTGGCGACGACGAGGAAGCGCGTTTGGGCGATTTCGTCGAAGACAAAAACCTGGTCTCGCCATCGGAAGCGGCCATTCTGCTGAACATGCGGGAACAGCTGGCCAACGCGCTCAAGACTCTTACCCCGCGTGAGGAAAAAATTATTCGTATGCGTTTCGGCATGGAAGATGGCAGCGAGCACACGCTCGAGGAAGTTGGACAGACATTTTCCGTAACGCGCGAGCGTATCCGGCAGATCGAAGCCAAAGCCCTACGCAAGCTGCGGCATCCTTCGCGATCAAGCAAGTTTCGGGCATTTGTGCAGAGTTCCTACTGAGCTGTTCTTCGGGCTTAGGTGAACCAGGCAGAAGCGTTCCTTCTTAAGGAGGCCATATGGCAATTACGTTTCAGAAGCGCCAAAAAGAAATGAAGCGGCTGGAAAAACAGCGCGCGAAGGAAGAACGCCGCGCCCAGAAGAAGCTTGAGAAGCGCGCCAAGGATCAGGCCATCGCCGACGGCACCGCCATCGAAACCCCGGACACGGAACTGGAACAACCAGCAGACCGCGACTTCTAGCCTGCCCAGCCACAAAACCGCCAGCGCCAATGTAGGCGCACGGCTTCAGCCGTGCCCGAGTCATCACAAACCCAATTATCTTCAGGCAGCTTTTATAACGTCGCATTATTGACTGACCACCAGTCAATACAGTATCCTGAGCCATGGATTCCTCGGTATCCAGCAATCCTTCCCTTCTCCGCTTCTTCCATCACAACCCCGCCCTTCGCAGTTTCACCGCAATCCGCGTCGCCGACGAACTTAGTTCCCAGATGCTCAACGTGGCGATCGGCTGGTACGTTTATTCCGCCACGCACAATCCCATGAGTCTCGCCTATGTGGGCTTGGCCCAGTTCATCCCAAACGTCTCCATGCTTCCCTTTGCCGGTCACGCCGCGGACCGTTTCAACCGCCGCAAGATCATCGGATTCTCGTTGCTTCTCCAATCGCTTGCTCTCGCGTCGTTCACCGCATGGTCGCTCACCGCCCGCCCTTCCGCGCGCCCCGTCTATCTTCTCCTGCTAATCATGGGCTCGGCGCGTGCTTTTTCTTCTCCTGCAATGTCCGCTATCCTGCCGCGCTTTGTGACCGGCGACGAATTTCCCCGGGCCGTCGCTGCCACCTCTTCCGTCTTCCAGCTTTGCACGATGATTGGCCCCGCGCTGGGCGGCCTCATTTACGCGTTCAGCGGTCCGGCAATGTTTGCATTCACTGCCGTGCTGTATTTCTTCGCCAGCCAGCAAACGCGCAGCCTTGTGATCGCTCATCAACCGACTGACGGCCCAGAACTCGAACTCGTAGAGAAAGACATTCTTGCCGGTGTTCGCTACATCCGTTCGAATCGCCTCCTGCTTTCCCTGTTGTCCCTCGATCTTTTCGCCGTTCTTCTCGGCGGCGTCACCGCTCTACTGCCGATTTATGCCAGAGACATTCTCACCGTCGGCCCCTTCGGCCTCGGCTGCCTTCGCTGCGCTCCCGGCATCGGCGCCGCACTCATCGGACTCTTCCTGGCGCACCGCACGGTGAACGGCCGCTCCGGAAAACTGATGCTCAGTTGCGTCGCAGGCTTCGGCCTCGCAACCGCCGTCTTCGCCATCTCTCGCAGCTTCGTGTTGTCGCTATTCGCTCTGGCAGTGGCCGGCGGATTTGATATGGTCAGCATGGTCATTCGCCAAACCATGGTGCAGCTCTCTACGCCAGACGCCATGCGCGGTCGCGTCAGTGCCGTCAATTGGGTATTCATCGGCGCATCCAGCGAGTTGGGAGAATTCGAATCCGGGGCCACCGCCGCGCTCTTCGGCACCGTCCCAGCAGCGCTGTTGGGCGGTTTGGGCACGCTAGCCGTCGTCGGGCTGTGGTCGTTAATCTTCCCTGAATTGCGCAGCGCAGGCACACTTGTCTCTACAGAAACAAACCGGGTGGTTCAGATATCGTGAATGCTCCGCGAACTACCTCTCTTCGAACCTGCGCCGCATTGTGTTACGTTTCGTGGTCATCTGACTGGCCAGGTGAACAAATTTGATGCACGCCACTTCCACAGCTCACACAAGGACAAAGCCTCCCGAAGTGCGCCGCGACGAGCTCATGGACTCTGCCCAGCGCCTTTTCCTCAAACACGGCGTGGCAGCAACGACCGTCGAGCAAATCACCTCCGGGGCTAAAGTCGCCAAAGGCACTTTTTATCTTTATTTCTCCTCCAAAGAAGACATTCTCGCCGCCCTGGGCGATCGTTTCGCCGAAACCGTGCTAAGTAAAATCAAATCCGCAATCGCCGAAACTCCGCAACACAATTGGAAAGCAAAGTTGCAAGCATGGTCCACCAGTTGCGCCATTGGGTATCTCGACTCTATCCAACTCCACGACATTGCGTTTCTTAGTTCTCGCCGTCCCACTCGCAAAGGCCTCGTGGACAACATCCTCATCAATCACCTCATCGAGTTGCTTCAGGAGGGCGCGCTGGAGAAAGCTTGGCGCGTCGAAAATCCTCGTTTCACCGCGGTGTTTTTATTCAACGGCCTGCACGCCGCTGTCGACGACGCCTACATCAGCGAACACCGAGTGAATCGCAATCGCCTGACATCGCGCTTGAAACTACTTTTTTTGCGTTCGCTCGGCTTGTGGCCGAACTAGAATCGGCGCACTTACACTACCGAGCAAATTCCATACATTCTTTCGCGTATTGCAACAACCCTTGGCGCTTGTCAGTCTGACTCCAGAACGTTCCGCTCGATTAGATCCTCCCAACGATCCCAAGCGGCAACTCACAACAACATAAAGGAGCACCCCATGGCCACGCAAAAACAGAGAAGCGCCGCACGCAAGAACATCAAGAAAGCTGCAAACGCCGCCAGAAAGAAACGCACCATCGCCCATCTTCCCAAAGCCACGCGCACGGCCCTCGGGAAACAGGCCGCTAAAGTCAGAAATAGCGGGCGCGGTTAGCCGTCCTATGCAAAACTAGCTCTTCGCAATTTTGGTGACTCCTTGCCCGCTCCCCAGGAACCGCTCAAAACGCGCTGTTGCATCGCCGGTGGTGGCCCCGCCGGCATGGTCTTGGGCTATCTTCTGGCGCGCGCGGGCGTCCCCGTGATTGTCCTCGAGAAGCACGCCGATTTCTTCCGTGATTTCCGTGGAGACACAGTTCATCCCTCCACGCTCGAAATCATGTACGAGCTTGGCCTGCTCGAATCGTTCCTCAAGATGCCGCACCAAGTCATCGCGCACCTTTCCGGCGTCGTCAATGGCCAGTCCGTCGCCGTCGCGGACTTTTCCCACCTGCCGGCGCACTGCAAATTCATCGCCCTCATGCCGCAGTGGGACTTCCTCAATTTTCTTGCCACGGAAGCAAAAAAGTTTCCCGCCTTTCAATTGCAAATGGAGACTCGAGCCACCGGCGTTCTGCAGGAAAATGGTCGCGTTACCGGTCTCGCAATCGAAAATAAAAACGGCCCTTCTGAGATTCGTGCGGATTTGGTGATAGGCGCAGACGGTCGCAGCTCCGATTTGCGCAAGGCCGCCGCAATGGAAGTGATCGATCTGAAATCTCCCATCGATGTCCTCTGGATGCGCATCTCCCGCCGCGCCGATGATCCCGACGCAACCGGTGGACGTTTCGCCGACGGCCAAATTTTTGTGATGATCA
The DNA here is from genome assembly GCA_963709705.1 of Candidatus Acidiferrales bacterium. Classification (GTDB taxonomy): domain Bacteria; phylum Acidobacteriota; class Terriglobia; order Acidiferrales; family UBA7541; genus Acidiferrum. The sequence goes on along the minus strand of CAVPXU010000001.1, from coordinate 162,429 downwards.
ATCGCGGTGACTACTGGCAATGCGCCTACGTCGTTTCCAAGGATTCTTCCGACCGTTTGCGTGCCGAAGGTCTGCCCAAATTCCAAAAAGGAATTCTCGAAGTCGCGCCCTTCCTTCAGGATCGCATCCACGAACTCGATGATTGGGACAAGGTCAAGCTACTGACGGTGCAGGTCAATCGCCTCCGCCACTGGGCGAAACCTGGCCTTCTTTTTATTGGCGATGCGGCCCACGCGATGTCTCCCGTCGGGGGCGTTGGCATCAACCTCGCCGTTCAGGACGCCGTCGCAGCGGCAAACCTTCTCTTTTCGTCATTGCAATCCGGCGCTCCTTCACTTTCCCAACTTCAAACGATTCAGAAGCGCCGGGAATGGCCCACCAGAATGACCCAAGCCGTCCAGGTCTTCATTCAAAACAATATTCTGGCTCGTTCTATTTCGAAGCCTACGGAGAAAAAGGATTTGCCTCTTGCGCTGAAGATCATGCGCCATCTCACGTTCCTGGGACGCATACCTCCGCGCATCTTCGGACTGGGCTTCCGCCCCGAACACGTGCACCCATCTTTACGTGCGAAAATCCCGGGCTAGTCAAAGTTTCTAAATCGAATTCGTCACCCTGCCGGCTTCTGCTCGAAAATCCCGGCAAACGATCGCCGGTAATGATAAAAAAGGACAAACCACAAAATCGTTACGAAAAAAGCTCGCGGCAATCCCGAAGGATCCATGAAAGTGTGGAAGCACAGAATATTCACGACCACCGGTCCCAGTATCGTCAGCGCCAGCGGTACGTAGCGGTTCACCAGCAAGAGAATTCCGCCAATGAACTGCACTCCAAAAAGCACTACTGCGTAGTGCGACAAAAACAGCGCCGTGACGTAATCCTTCGCTAGACTCGGAGGCATCGGCGGCATGGGAAGAAACGGGTGCAATCCATTTGCGCCGAACACGAGAAAAATCAGGCCCATAAGAATCCGAACGATCAGCACCGCGATTTTCATATTCTCTTCCTCCCTGTTCGCGAAACTCTATCACATCAATCCTTCGCCACGAACGCCTCCAGCCGTTCCAGGCTCTGCGTCCACCCCATCTCCATGCCGGCCAGATAAGCCGGCGCGGCGGCGGTCTCGGAAACAACGTGAGCTCGCAAGGTAACTCTCGTTTTGCCCCCTACCTCGGCAAACGTCACTGTGTTTCTGATCTCAAACAACACATTCCCCGCTTCATCCATCGCCCCGCTCAGGAACACCAACTGTTCCGGCGCAACGATTTCCTCGAATTCCCCCTTCATCGGATACACTCTTCCATCCGGCGCACGCATGTGAATCAAAATCGCGCCGCCCGGCCGTACATCCACTTCACACACTGGATTTGTGAATCCCTTCGGTCCCCACCATTGCGCCAGATGCTTCGCATTGGTCCAGGCCTTCCACACCAGTTCGCGCGGCGCATTCAATTCCCGCGTAAGCACCAAATCCGGCCGGGCTCCATCCTTCCCTTCCCCCGTCAACAATTCGTCCAACATATCCCACGCTTCGTTCGCTCCAATTTCCATCCCCGCGCGCAGCATTCCTCCGCGGTCTTCCACGCTTTGATAAATGGAACTCACCGTCACCTTGGTCTTCCCGTCGTATTCCTCAAACAGCGTCGTGTTCAGGACCACGTGGCCCGGCATGGCCTCATATTCGAATGTAGACACGATTCGCTCACCCGGCACGATCTCGCGGAATTCGCCGCTGAACGCGAACTTCTTCCCATCCGCTGCGTGCTGCACAAATCGCCACAACCCTCCGGGCTTCACATCCAGTTTGTCCACCACCGTCTTCAGTCGCCGCCGCCCCCACCATTTCTCGATGTGACACGGATTTGTATATGCCTCATAAACCAGCCGCCTTGGCGCATCAAACACCCGCGAAAGAATCGTCGTCGGCTTCCCCGGCTCCGCAATCAGCACAGTCTTCCCGCCGGCTGTAGCCATAGCAGCGCTATTTTTTCCGGACATCTTTCTTCTCCTTTTTCTTTTCTTCGGCTTGTAATTCCTGCAGGTAATCGTCCAGGCGATCGAAGCTTTCCGACCAGAACCGCCGGTACTCTTCCACCCACTCGGCAACTTCCTTCAACGGCCTGGCGTGCAACTGGCATGGCCGCCATTGCGCCGATCGCCCGCGCGTAATCAACCCTGCGTGTTCCAGAACTTTCAGGTGCTTGGACACCGCGGGAAGGCTCATCTCGAATGGCTCCGCAAGTTCGGTGACCGACAGCGCCCCCAGTGAGAGCCGCGCCAGGATCGCCCGGCGGGTCGGGTCCGCCAGTGCTGCCAAAGTGGAGCTGAGTGAATCGGCCAGCATATTTAACCCACTGGTTAAATACCCCCAACTCCTCTCCCTGTCAAGCCCTTTTTAGCTTCAAGGCCGATTCCATGTAGTGGCCGAACTTCAGATCGGCCTGCACCCATCAATCCAGCCCCTAACTAGTACGCAAAACACTGCACTCTTGGACAGCTTTCGCGATACCACCTTCCCTGCTATCTCTTATTCAGCCCAACTTGCAGGCGCAAGGCACCCAGCCACCGGAAACAGAACCACGCTTCGCCGTCCGAAACGGAGGGACTGGTGCATCCAGACATGCCCGGCAGTCTGGCGTCAGGGGTAATTCCGCTCCTGCGCGCCCGAACAATAGCCCTCGCATTGTTGCTCGCCGGCATTGCTCTGCTCTTCCCTGCTCACTCGCACGCGCAAATTTCCCCCGGGCCGCTCTCCAAAGCGCACTCGTCTCTTTCCGGCACCACGCAGTGCAACTCCTGCCACGTCTTTGGCGCAAACGCTCCCACGTTCAAATGTCTCGATTGCCACAAAGAAGTCGCCGAGGCCCTCGCCACCAAGCACGGCTACCACTTCCGCCTGCAAATGCAGAATCCCAATGGCAAAGATTGTGTGCGCTGCCACCTGGAGCACAACGGCGAAAATTTCAGCCTGGTTCACTGGGAGCCTTCGGAGAAGAACTTCGACCATCGCCTCACCGGTTACGCCCTCGAAGGCAAGCACGCCACCGTAACCTGTCAGCAGTGCCACACCCCGGCGCACATGCTTCCCGCGCGCAAAGCGCTGATCAAATACACCGATCCCTCGAAATCCTTCTTCGGCCAGTCGCCCGCGTGCACGCCCTGCCATTCCGATCCGCACAAGGGTCAACTCGGCAACGATTGCACGAAATGCCACAACGTCGAAAACTGGAAAGCCGCAAAACAATTCGATCACTCGCGAACGCGCTACCCGCTGACCGGTCTCCACGCCAAAGTCCCCTGCGAGCAATGCCATAAACCAGATTCACCCGGCGGCCAGCCCCGTTACCAGAACATGAATTTCGCCACCTGCTCGGCCTGTCATAGCGATCCGCATCGCGGCGAATTCAAAAAGGCCTGCGACTCTTGCCACACTACCGGCGGTTGGAAAACGCTCATCGCAGGCTTTGATTTCGATCACTCCAAAACAAAATATCCTCTTCTGGGCAAGCATGCCCAAGTCGCCTGCTCGGCATGTCACGTCAAGGACGACTTCAAGAAGCCAGTTCCGTTCGCCGCCTGCAAGGATTGCCACAACCCCGATCCCCACAAGGGCCAATTCGCCGCGCGCCCCCAGAAAGGCGAATGCGCCGAGTGCCACACCGTCGATGGGTGGAAGCCCTCGCTCTTCGGGGTCGGACAGCACAAGACTTCGCAATATCCGCTAAAGGGAAAACACATCCAGGTCGCCTGCAACAGTTGCCACACTCCCGCAGCCAAAGACACAAATTACAGACTGCCCTTCGCGCAATGCTCCGATTGCCACAAAGATCCTCACGAAAATCAATTCGCCGCAGCTCCGTACGACAATCGCTGCGAATCCTGCCACACCGTCCAGGACTGGCACCGCACCACCTACACCATCGCCAAACACAGCAACTCCCGCTTCCCTCTCCTCGGTGCCCACGCGGCAGTTCCTTGCTCCGAATGTCACAAGGCCGGCCTTGGCGGACGTTCAGACAAGATTCTGCCTTTCCACTTCGCCGATTTCCGCTGCACCGCGTGCCACAGCGATCCTCACAGAGGCGAATTCTCCGAGCAGATGGCGCGAAGACGTACCGACGGTTCGCCATCCGGTTGCGAATCCTGCCACAGCATCAAATCCTGGGGAGACATCACCGGCTTCGACCACTCAAAAACAAAATATCCTTTGCTAGGCGCTCACCGCACGGTTGCTTGCGCCGCTTGCCACAAGCCCACCACAAATTCCGCGTCACGCTTTCAAGGCACTCCAGCCAAATGCCAGGCCTGCCACCAGGATCCCCACGCCAATCAGTTCCAAGCCAAAGACAACCAAACCCATTGCGCCGATTGTCACAATACCCAGCGCTGGGCTCCCTCCACTTTCGACCACGAAACCAAAATGCACTTCCCTCTAGCTGGCGGCCACGCCAACGTTCCCTGCGCCAAGTGCCACGTTCCCACAATCGCCTCCACAGGCAAGCAAATTGTCATCTACAAAAATTCCCCCAGCAAATGCGCCGATTGCCATGGCAACAATGTCCCTACCCGTCCAGCTTAGGGGACTGTCAATCACACAGTTTGCCTCTGAGGGATACAAGCGTAACTGGATGAGGGGACCGGATGGCACGCCGCAAGGCCTGGGAGTGGGAATAGGGATTCAACGAGTTGTAATTGGCGTTGCTGGGAAGTGACTCGCGCAGGCGGCAAATTCCAGATAAGCTCAAAATTCAGCGAATGCTTTGGTGTCACTAAAGGCTGTTCGGCTGGATTCCCACGTGCGCCGCAAACTTATCTGGTATTCCATTTTTGGCGGAGTTTTCATCACGCTTCTCGCGATCGCGCTGCGATCAGCCGGAATCAACCGGCCAGTTCCCTATCTGACGTATTCGGGAGCTTACCTGATGCAGACTTTTTTTCAGAGATTTCTCGAATGGATTCCGTGGAAGTATGCGGACAACTTCATCTCTGAAGTGCTTTTGTTTTTCGTCTTGAATGTTTTGGGTTACGCCTTCGTGATTTTTCTTCTGCTCCGGATCTTTTTTCCGGATCGTCCAGGGGAACTGCCTCCCATGACCGGCAAAAAATAGCAGTTATTTTAGGCTGTGGAGGTGGAGCCTCAGTCGCACGGGATAAATTATTAGCGGCAATTGCAAGACTGTACGGGAAAAGAACGCAACGCTGAAACGGGGTGGTCTCAATGGGTCGACGAAACACTCAGTCCAAACCCAACTTGCAATGAAAACAAAGGCTTAAATCACTCACTAGCGTTATATTAGTCGGACGCTACCCTGGCTGGGTTGTGACCAAGTACGATTGTCGGAAAAAGCGATTAGATGGTGTTGCATCGACCGGTTAAGCTGGCAGACGAAATCGAACATGGGTTTTAGTACGAGGATGCCCTCTCACTGAGCCTTGCTAATTCATTAGATCCAAATCAACGTCCCGCGCATCCAATGCCTCCAATGCCTCGAAGCGATACACATTCGGTTAGCGAGCGCAACTCAAGCAGCAACCAGAAGCATCTAAGGAGGTAAAGCTAGGAACGGCCGTGGCTTCCACGAAGAAGAGATTGCGTTTCTACCTTGAAGGGATGGCTTGGGTAGGCCTGTGTGCGCTGCTTTGCGGCTTCCCGTGCCGCGCCCAGCAGGCCCCGATCGTCCACACAGCGAAAAGTACTTCACCTGACTCAGCGAGCACCGAGGCTTCCACCCCTGGACAGCAAACCGATCAGCAACCTTCTGGAAGCATCACTGGGAGAGTTGTTGATCAATCCGGAGCCACCATCTCCGGAGTCCTGGTGAGACTCAAGCGAGAAGGCCAAACCTCGGACACAGAGACTTTCTCCGACGACGGTGGACAATTCTACTTTTCAAAAGTTACTCCGGGATCCTTCCAGCTGACAATCACGTCCGAGGGTCTCGCCTCGCTGGAGTTCTCCGGAACCGTGAACCCTGGAGAGGCCTATGAAGCCCCGCTGATCATGTTGACGATTGCCACCCAAGTGACCGAGGTGCACGTGGGACTGTCGACGGATGATCTTGCGGACGTGCAGATCAAGGAGCAAGAGCATCAGCGCGTGCTCGGCATCATTCCGAATTTTTACGTCAGCTACGTTCCCAATGCAGCGCCGCTCGCGCCCAAACACAAGTTCGAGCTTGCCTGGAGATCGGCTACTGACCCAGTCACACTTGCCGGGGTTGGCGTGCTAGCTGGTGTCGAGCAGGCGGCGGATCGTTGGGGTGCCTATGGACAAGGTGCGCAAGGCTACGGAAAACGCTACGGAGCCACCTACGTCAATATTTTTTCTGGCACGATTATCGGTGGCGCCGTACTCCCTTCGCTTCTCAAACAGGATCCGCGTTATTTCTACAAAGGGAGTGGCAGTAAGGTGTCGCGGATTCTCTATGCGATGGGCAACTCCGTTATCTGCAAAGGAGATAACGGAAAATGGCAGCCCAATTATTCAAATGTCCTAGGAAGTTTCGCCGCCGCAGGACTCGCGAATCTTTACTACCCCGCCAACGATCGGCAGGGATCCAGCTTCATACTCTCAACGGCGTTGATCAGACTTGGAGAAACGTCTCTGGCCGGTGTCCTTCAAGAGTTCGTTTTGCCAAAATTGACACGAAAGCGCTCAATGCGCGCTCAGGCGCAGCCCTGAAGCACTAGCGTCCCAGAGTCTCGTTAAATCGGCAGTTTCACACGGAAGAATACCCGCTACCGTTGCACCGACAAGAAAAAGCTTCGTGCGCAGGGTCCTCTTTGAAGCATTGGCCTTGGGCGTTTCGGCTTGGACGTGAGTGCAATCCCTGCCACGCACCAGTTCGCGATGGCAAAGTGTGTTGGATAAAGCGACCGTCTCAGGTCGTTTTTGTTCGCTGTATCCTTCGTCGTTTTCGGCAGTATTCATTTCGTCGTTGCGCGTTTCGTTCCCAGCCTGAATCGGAATGATGTTCCTGCTCTGGGTTGAGCTTGTGCGCTCGGCGAGAGTTACGGCAGCTCCCCCCATCGGACTATCCCTCAGCATGGTTGCGTCCCCGCAGTGCCGCTTCCGTTTCGCCCGGCAAAATCATTGTAGCGCCGCAACCGGCTTGCCGGGCCAACTTCTGAGTGGCGCATCACTCGCACGGAACGGATCGGGGCTACCTCGCAGAACGTCGCGAAAATCCACTGCTTGATACTGTTCTCCGGTCAAAATCACTTTCCGCTTGAGCCATCTCCTCGCGATTCGCAGGTCCGGCCCGTGATAGACTTCGCTATGGAATGATGTCGGCGCCGCACAAGCCGCTTTCGGCCCTTCTCTCGCAAATTCTGGTCGCCTATAGTGTGGAGCTCGATTGCGAATTCGAGCGCCGCATGCTGCAAACGCAGAGCCGTAGCGCGCGCCTCTCGCTGGTCATTTGGCTTAATGTGCTGCAGTTTTTGGCCGATGGACCAATCTCGGCTCGAACGCTCGCTTCGCGCGCGCTCACAGCCGAGGCTGGCGCCACAGCCGGGCTTGGTTGCCTCGAACGATGGGGCGTCGTTGCGCTGCAGCCCGGAAAGCGCGCCGGTTTCGGTAGCGGCCGAGGCATCCGCGCCGATTGGCCGGTTCGGCTCACGGCCAGCGGTGAAACAGCCGTCAGAATCTGGCCCGACCTGATCCCGGAAATCGAGGCCCGCTGGTCGAAACGCTTCGGCGACGACGCGACGAGGTTGCGCCGCTCGTTAGAAGCAATCGAGTACCAGATCGACCTCGAATTGCCGCAGGGCTTGCCCGTTGCGATTCTGAAGCTGCCGGAGTTCGGGCCCCGGAAATCGGCTGCGGAAGACGGCCTGCCGCTGCCGGTGCTGCTTTCCCGAGTTCTGCTCGCGTTCGCGCTCGATTTCGAACGTGAGTCCCAAACGCCGATTTCGCTATGCGCAAACGCGATCCGCGTTCTCAGTGACGAGCCGATCCCTGAAACGGAGATTCCCAAACGAACCGGCTGTTCGGAAGAGACCGCAGGCATTGGCTGGCAGCACAAGCCGTACATCATCGTTGAAAGAGACCCTGCGCGCGGACGCGGCAAGTTCGTGCGCTTGTCCGAAGCGGGCATCAAGGCGCAGCAAGAGTATTACAGTCGCACGCGCGATATTGAGGAAAAGTGGAAGAAGTGCTTTCGCACCGCAACGAAAGAAATTCGGGAATCGCTGACGACTCTGCTGAAAACAGGCGAACTGTCTGACGGCCTGAAACCGCCTCCCGGAACGACCCGCGCCGGTGCCCAAATACCGGCCCAGGCCGCGTCGACATTGGACCTGCGGCACGCCAACGCAGGCGGGGTTTGGTAATTCAGACGGAAGCATTCGTGCGCGATCCGGCTGGCACTCTGCCGCATTATCCGCTCTGGGACATGAACCGCGGCTTCGGTCCGTAGCACGCGTTGCTCTCCTTGGACAACCAGCACGAGCGCTTCCCACACGTAGGTCGCACGGTTTCGGGTGAATTGTCGGCCATCCGGAAGTTATCCACTTCACCTGCGACTCTGAACGGGTACTTTGACACTGGCACCTGATCCAACAATTGCCGCCTCAGGATCGCGACCTTCTCTTCCGAGGTGTAATGCTTTCGTTCTTTTCGCATGCATCCTCTCCGTTATTGTCATCTTAACGGAAGGACGCCTTCTCCAGTTCCAACTGAGGCAACATATGTTGCCTCTCATGCCAGGAGCGCTACTGTAGTACAGACTTTTTCCGGTAAACCCGGCAGAGCAAACTCCCATTTGTCGGCGGCTAGGTCGGTAGTGAGTAAACACCGCCGCTGAGCGAAATCGGGTTTCCCTTGAATGCACTTGTGAAGCGAACTCGCACTAGCCAGAAAATCAGCAAAAGCAGCGGAAGGATGCTGAGAAATAAATACAGGCCAGTGCTAAAAAGCGCGGCGGGAAGGTGTTGCACGAGCCCCACTGTCGATAGCAATCTCAATGGGCGGTTCGAAGGTCCCATGAAAAATGACCCTGCTGCGATGAACAGCCCAAAGCACATCCGCCAAAGATGCCGGGCGATGCGCTTCACTCCAAAAACGCCGCCGCGCAGGAGCATACGAATGTCGCCCCCGGCCGCAAGCAGACAGATGGAGCCCATAAAAAAACTCATTCCAACCGGGACCCCGTTTTGTGAAGTGGCCCCGCTGCGAAGGACTTGAATACCATTCACCCAGATGAGGATACCGAGCGATAGAGGAAAGAGCAGCGCAACCCAGTCCAGACGGCTCATTTCACCTTCCCTGCGCCTTGCGGTCATCCACCCTGTTCCAATCAGGTAGAAGGTTATAATTCCGCCACCGATGTTACTTGGTTGATTCTTCACAATTCCTAAATACACCGCGCCGAGGGCCATGATCAGCATCGATGCGACAAACACCTTTCCGGCCTGTACATGGCGGGGGGAACCTTTGCGGAAGGACATCGCGGCAGTGCCGGAAAGCAAACCAATGGTTCCAGCACAAATGTGAAGAACAAGTATGGGCGAATAGGGCACGGGGCACGTCTTTCTCTGAGCTATATACGCGGACCGGGGCCAAAGTGTTTCACGCCGTCACTGTCAACCCTGAACGCTAACCCAACCGCCGGATCAGCGCTTTCATTCTATTTGGTAGGCCAAAAGCGATCGGGGCGGGCATGGTGTCATGAAGTCAGGCGATGCTGCTGTGCAGTTTGGTACAGCAGTGCGGCCCAGCCCAAGTTTTGAATCATCGAGCGGTATAGGGTGGATCAGATGCATTGGCTGGGCGCTAGCTTGAAGGGTTGAGGTGTGGCCGTTATGCGGGAACGCCTTCGACTATGGAATCGGAGGCTGCGGTGTGGATGATGCGGCTAAGCTGCCAGCCGGAAGCGGCGAAGAGGTTGCGGAATTGTTTTTCCGTGCGTTCGCAGCCGCTGGGGAAAATCATCATTTGGAGGTCGAGGAATTTGCCGGGAGCGCGACGTTGCTCACGCAGGCAGAGGCGGCGATTGCGGTGAAGGTGAGGCCGGTTGGGGCCACAGTAGCGATGCCAGAGGTGCGTAGCGCGGGGCCAGGAAATAAATAGAGTACGCCGGAAAAAAGACGATGGCGGGCACGGCGATTAATGAAACCACGAACATAACGATCAGGAGGGCCATGAGGCCGGCGATCACGGCTAGCGCGATGGTCTGGAAATCCCAGGTTAAGCCGGCTGCTTTGGCGGCGAGGACAGCGATGACGCCCACGCCGCCGACGGGCACGAGCAGCACCAAGAGCACGAACAGCGTGACGATGCCAATGGCGATACCCGCGCCCATGGCCATCACAATTTTCATGCCGATGTAGCCGGCATAGCCAAGTTTTTCCGCTTTGAGCCACGACCATAATCTTTGCCAGCCCTCGATGGCGCTGATGTTTTCCAACGCCATTTGCGGAACGACGAAATCTTTAGTCATTACGTGGACGACAGCCAACAGCGCCACGAAGACGATGAGGAGCAGAAACAGGCCCACGCCGCCGAGCACAAGGGGCAGCACGTGTTCACGCGGATGCGCGAACCAGCCGGCCGACCAGGCGCCCGCGACAGGAACTCCGATAAGGACGAAGAAAGCCGAGAAGGCCGCCAGCGTCAGCAACAGTTGCCAGACGAAAAGACGGAGGCCGCGACCCGTGTTGCGAACCCATCCCTGGCGGATGTGGCATTGCTTGGCAACGATGCTGTCGAACAGGATGAAGCGCATCACGCTGTTGATGTAGGTGAAGACCAGAAACAGGGCAAGTCCAGACACAGCCAGAAATGCGATTAGTCCAGCGGGCAGCGCGGGATGATGCGCCAAGTGCCAAGGGAAACCCGAGGCGAGAAACGGCGCCGCTCCGGCGTGGTGATGCGGGCCCGGATGGAAGCCAGAGTGGCATCCGCCGCCGGAACTCATTTCTCCTGCCAGAAGTCCGACGAAAGCCAAGCGTGCCCATTGGGCGAAGCTAAACGGCTCAAAGAGCTGCTGCTTTGCGTGCTGGAAGGCAGGATTTATAGCATCCGCGGCTGAAATTGGGGTTTGCGCTGGCATGTTGCCTCCGATCAGCCCTGCCTCTATTACGTTGCGAGAGGCGAACAAATATCAGTGGGGTTGGCACTATTCGCGGATTCCTGGCTCAGGCAGAACGACCGGGGAGGAGACAAGGTGACGAGCCGTGAATCTATCGGATGATCAGCTAGACGACAGCTCCGGGAATCAGCGTAAAACTGCCGCGAAACTCTTGGTATGAACGGACAGTCACCTTGAGCCCTAAGATTGAGCTCACCTCTCTGTAGCACGCTAGTTGCCCATTGTCATTGGAAACGAACTGGTCACAATATGGAAGGCACGCAGCCATGAAAGTATCATTCCGTCCCGATTTGAGCGATGGTTGAGATTTGAATCTGATGCACCGATCATATTGAGCCGCGAAAACAGCGACCACCAATGCCCGGAAGGGCTCGCACTGTGAGTGAATAAAACCTTTGAATCGTTCCGTCGTCAGCGGGCTTCGATGCAACGCGGTTGTAGAGATTTTGTGCGAGCTTCCAGAATGCGCCACCTCTCTGCAAACAGATGATCAGTTCCTGGACACTTTCCGGCATCCGTTCTCCACGGGAAGCGATCTCGTCGAATGCTGGCTTTGCATCCGAGTACACGCTTGTGAAAGTCTTGTCACAGGTTCGACCTTCTTCTCGCTCCTGGGTTGCGAGAGCATCGTCGAAGTCTTCCGCTCGCATGATTTCACTTTCCGCTTCTGTCATTCTCAGATTGACATGCCCCAAATCGAGCGTCAGAGATTTCTCAAATCGTGCGACCATAACACGCAGAATTTCGTGGTGTGGCTCGATGCAGTTTCCTGCCGACGACAGAAGCCTTCTGCACAGGCGGAGAAGTTGTCTCCTGCGCTCACCGGAAGAGTTGGCAATGACCTCTGACACAACTGTGAATGGGAACCGAACGAAGTACCCTGATCTCAGACCGGCTATAAACGACTCCGAATCGGGATCATCGGCCAAGGCGTTCACTGCACTGGTGTCGGGAATCCAGATTGGCCTAGTGCCCATTCCTCCCTCCACAAGCATTCCAAATCGCGAATATGCACCAAGGTGCACCAGATCAGCAACTATTGATCTGTGCATAAATAATGCAATACAAGTATAATATGCGTTCAGGAGGCAGAACACCTATGCCCAGACCGAAGGGGAGCGCCGATCTGTTGGAAGACCGGCGCAAGCGGGCTTTGGCGTTGCTGGATGCCGGTCACTCTCTCAATGAAGTGGGACGGCGTGTTGGATGCAATCCGAGTTCGGTGATGCGCTGGCGAGATGCCAGGCGGCGTGGCGGAGCGGAAGCATTGCGAGTACGTTTCTCTCCAGGCCGTCCTTGGAAGCTGAACGCGGCGCAACGAAGACGCTTGGTGCGTTTTCTTCTTCGAGGACCGATCGCGCAGGGTTACCGGACGAATCTCTGGACCACGGTCCGCATTGCTGAGGTAGTCCAGCGGAAGTTCGGAATCCGATATCACCGCGCCCACGTAGGTCGCTTGATGCACAGCTTGAAATGGACCCCTCAGAAACCCGAGCGACGCGCGTTGGAGCAGGATGAAGGGAAGATCAAACGCTGGAAACAAAGGGACTGGCCCCGGGTAAAAAAAACGCTGCGCGGCTGGGTGCCCATATCGTATTTGCCGACGAATCCGGCTTCCTTTTGATCCCCTTGGTGGTCAGAACCTGGGCGCCGGAAGGGCAAACTCCCATTCATCGTCATCGCCAGGGGCGACGGGACAAGATCTCCGTCATTTCCGGAATTTCGCTGAGCCCCAAGCGACAGCAACTGGGCCTTTACTATCTACTCTTCTTTGACAACATCGGACAGCAGGAGGTCTGCGTTTTTCTGCGGGAGCTGCTGCGGCACCTGCGCGGCCCAGTCATTGTTTTGCTGGATAACTCCTCCACCCATAAGGGAGAACCGCTCCAGAAGCTCCTGCATCAACACCCGCGTCTCTCGATCGAATATTTTCCCTCCTACGCCCCGCAACGCAACCCCGATGAAGGAGTGTGGTCCCTAGCCAAGAGGGACCTTGCCAACAGCTGCCCTAAGAATGTCGATGAGTTGATGGAAGACATACTCCGTTCGATCGAACGGATCAAAGTCTCGCCCGAGAAACTACGCGGATGCATCCTGCAATCTGAGCTACCTTCTTTTTTGTGTTAGAGCATTGCATTATTTATGCAGCGATCAATAAAGCGGAAGTAGCCGACGATAGACGGCTGATTCTAGAGAAGATTTCTGGAGCCGAGAGTGGGAGTTGAACCCACGACCTGCCGATTACGAATCGGCTGCTCTACCACTGAGCTACCTCGGCCCACTTGTTCACGATAGCATCCGCTGAAAATGGCTGTCAATTTAGTGCGAGGGAAGGTGTGCGCAATTTCAACGAAGAATTTGTGGCTGGCTGCGGTACACGAGTTTAGTGGGAAAAGGGGTACATGGCCCAGCCTATGCCAATGCCGATGAGCAGGAAGAGAAAGAAGCACCAGAGGATGTACTTGATGCGATCTTTGGGCTGGCGGCGGCCGAGGAATCCGAACGCGATGGAAATGACGGCGGCGAAAAAAACGAAGGCCTGAAAATGCGTGGGAGTCAGCTGTCGCCAGGGCATCATGCCTTGCGGCCCCGCGCGGCTTCAAAAGCATGCAAGGCGGCCAGAAGATTCAAAACGCCGGCCGTGGCAAGGAAACGCGTGCCGTAATCTCCGACGGCGTGAGAAACGTCCGCGCCCTGAACTTCGACGGCGTGCGCCAGAAAATAAAAACTACCGGCGCCCAGATCGGCGACGTAACCCAGAGTGTCAAACGCGTCGGTGCCGTCCGAAGTAAATAAATTACCGCGCATGGAAGCACCCGCGAGAACGAGCAGGCCAACCGCGAGAAAGATGACGACAGCACGGCCCCACATGCGCTGCAGAGCGTGGCCCAGGCCAGGAACAAGCCAGCCGGCAATGGCGATGGCCCAGGCTTTGGCTTCCGAATAAGTTTTGCGCGGAGGGTGAAGCGACACAGGTTCCGCGACGGACACGGCGGATTGCAGCGGATCGAGAGGCGTTGGTTCGTTAGGTTCCTGGCTCATGCGATTTGGCGTGATCTCATTTTAGGCCAAGAGTGGCAAAATTTCCGTTTGCACCGCGCCGGTTACGCGCGCTTCCTTGTCGTCAACATAGACATCAACTTCGGTGCGCATGCCAAACTCCGGCAAATAAATCCCCGGCTCGATGGAATTGCAAGTGCGCGGAATCAGGTGGCGCTCGTCCTGCGTTTCCAGGCCGTCCATGTTGACGCCGTTACCGTGGACGGAAGCGCCGATATTGTGTCCGGTGCGGTGGAAAAAATATTTGCCATAGCCCGCTTTTTCCACGACGGCGCGCGCGGCCTTGTCCACTTGCCAGCCCTGCAGCGGCTTGCCTGCTTTCACACTGGAGCGAATCAGTTCCACGGCGCGATCGCGGGCTTCGCGGAGAACGCGGAAAACTTTCGCGTACTTTTCGGGAACTGCGGAGCCGAGATAACCCATCCAGGTAATGTCGTAATACACGCTATCCGGCGATTTCTGCTTGCCCCAAACGTCCAGGAGCAGCAAATCGCCCTCGCGGATGGGCGAGGATTTTTCCTTCCTGGGACCGTAATGCGGGTCGCTGGCGTTTTGATTGACGGCTACGTCCGGGCCTTCTTCGGTGACGATTCCGGCTTCGTCGAATTTGCGCAGCATAAATTGCTGCAGATCGTATTCGGTGATGGGCTGCTTTTGCTTGACGGCGTTGGCGGCGTGTTCGAAGGCCTCCCGGACGATGCGATCGATGGCGCGGCCTGCGGCGGAGTGAGATTCGAGCTGCGCGCTGGTCCAACAGGCTTCATATTTCTGCACGAGATCGGCGGAGGTGACGACTTTGGGACCGAGACTGCGCACGAGTTCGACGGTTCCGGCATCGACCATGGCGACATAGGGAATGGCATTTTTCGGGGAGTACTGCATGGCCACTCTTTTGGATTTGCCCAGGGCTTTTTTGAGATTGTCTCGCAGCTCTTTTTGGCCGGCGTAGTAAAGCGTGTCTCCGGGAACGGCGGCGAGCGAACCGGCTTCAATTTTGTGAACGAGTTTTTTGGGAGTGCCCTTGGCGGGAACAAAATAATACCAGCGGCGGGTGCGCATGCCGGGCGGAAGATCGAGGATGCGCTGGGCGATGGGATCGCGGCCGCGAAAATCGTAGAAGAGCCAGCCGTCTACTTTTGCGGCGCGCAGATCCTTTTGCAATTCACTGATGGCGACCTTCATGAGAGCAGTTCCCTTCCCAGAGCGCGCAGCTCATGCTTCCGTTTGAAGCAGGTTTTCAATCTGTTGCCGAGTGACGCCAATGATTTCGACGCGCTTGGTGCGGCTTTGTTCACCGCTCCGGATTCTAACAGCCGATTTCGAGGTTTTCAAAACGGCGGCGAGGAATTGGATAAGGGCTTCATTGGCGCGATTTTCGACGGCGGGAGCGCAGAGGCGAATTTTCATGGCGCCATCGATGACGCCGGCGATTTCGTCGCGGCTGGCGCGGGGTTGCACGCGCACGGAAAATGTGACGGTGCCGCGCGCGGGGTCGACGGCAAAATCGACGAAGCTCAACGCGTCACCTTGTCACCCTGCTCATGCGATCACCACGCTCTTTCGTATTGTACCGGTGGCTTGATTTTTACGCCGAGGATTTGCGCGGCGCGCCTGGGCCAGTAAGGATCGCGAAGAAGTTCACGGGCAAGGAGCACGATATCGGCTTGACCACTACGCAGAATGGTTTCCGCTTGCGTGGGCTCGGAGATCATGCCGACGGCGCCGGTGGGAATGCCTGCTTCGCGGCGGATAGCCTCCGCAAAGCCGACCTGATAGCCGGGACCAAAGGGAATACGCACGTTGGGAATCGCGCCGCCGCTCGAAACATCGATGAGGTCGACACCGACGTGCCGTAACTGTCGCGACAATTCGATACTTTGCGCCAGATCCCAGCCGCCTTCTTTCCAGTCTGTAGCGGAGATGCGTACGAAGACTGGTTGCTGCTCCGGCCAGATTTCGCGTAGGGTGCTGGCGACTCGCAGAAGCAGGCGAACGCGATTCTCGAAGCTGCCGCCGTAGTCGTCTGTGCGCTGATTGCTGAAGGGCGAGAGGAATTCGTGTAACAGATAGCCATGGGCGGAGTGAATTTCCGCGACGTGGAAACCGGCCTGGAGTGCACGGCGCGCAGCGGCGGCAAAATCGCCGACGACTTGATCGATCTCCGCGACGGAGAGTCCTTTCGGCAAGTTATAGCCGGTGTCGAAAGGCAACGCGCTGGGCGCGACCGGCGTCCAACCGCCTTCGCTTGGAGGAATTGGCGCGCCGCCTAACCAGGGCGCGGCAGTGCTGGCCTTGCGCCCGGCGTGTGCCAACTGGATGCCGGAGAGCGCTCCTTGCTCGTTAATGAATTGAACGATGGGGCGCCACGCATCGACGTGCGAATCGAGATAGATTCCGGTGTCGTCCGGGGAAATTCGCCCGATGGCGCTGACGCCAGTGGCTTCCGTGAATACGAGCGCAGCACCGCCGACGGCGCGGCTGCCCAGATGGACCATGTGCCAGCTGGTGGGGTGGCCGTCTTTCGCAGAGTACTCGCACATGGGCGAAACAACGATGCGGTTCTTGAGTTCGGTGCCGCGTAGACGAAATGGTTCGAAGAGATTCATTTTGATTGACAGAGACTCACTTTCGCTGCCATTGGATTCACTGCGGAGCGGCTCGGGTACCAAATAAAGCGGTGCCGACGCGGAGTTCGGTGGCACCCTCGAGAATGGCTGCTTCGAAATCGTGCGACATGCCCATGGAGAGCACCGGTAGCTTGCGGAGCAGTTGCGATTCCAGTTGATCGCGCAAGTTTCGCAGGCGAGCAAAGTAGGGGCGAACTTCGTCGGGATTTTCCAGGTAAGGCGGAATGCACATCAGGCCGGCGAAATCGAGATGTTGCAGTGCCACCACCTGCTCGGCCAACGCGGGCAAGTTGTCTTCGGACACACCGATTTTTGTTGCTTCGCCGCCGAGGTGGACTTCGATGAGGATGCGGAGCGATTTGCCGTGTGGAAGTGCGCTGGAGGCTCGGTCCAACTTTTGCGCCAGTGCGAAATTATCCACGGCGTCAATACTTTGGAATAAATTTGCGGCTTTTGCGGCTTTGTTGCTTTGCAAATGGCCGATGAGGTGCCATGTGGCAGGAAGTTCGGCAATGCTTGAGCGCTTCCCTTCCCATTCCTGCACGCGATTCTCGCCGAAATGGCGGAGGCCGGCGTCGAAGGCTTCGCGAATGGCTTCGGCGGAATGAGTTTTAGAAACGCCGATTAAGGTGGTTTCCTCGGCGCGCCGGCCCGCGCGGTTCGCGGCAGCGGCAATGCGTTCGTTTACACGCAGCAAATTTTCGGCGATCGTAGTTTGTGCCATGCCGGAAGTTTCGACTCTAAAATCGTAACATGTCAGAGTCGCCAGCCCGTCTCTGGTCGGTACAGGGCGATGATTCCTTTCGTTGCAGGGCATGGCTTCTCCGGGTACACTGACTGACACGAGTGGCGCCCCCCACCGCACTAAATGATGACACGCGGAATACTTATCGCCATCGAGGGAATCGATGGCAGCGGCAAACACACGCAGGCCAGACTCCTCGAACACTCACTTTCAGCCAAGGGATTCCCGGTGTATGCAACGGGATTCCCGCAATACGATTCCTGGTTTGGCAGCATGGTGGGCAAATTCCTGAACGGAGATTACGGGCCGCTGGAGGAAGTGGACCCGCATTTCTCCGCGCTGCTGTATGCGGGAGACCGCTTCGAGTCCAAGGTGCGGATTGAGACTGTGTTGAACGAAGGAAAGATCGTGCTGGTGGACCGCTACGTGGCTTCGAACCTGGCGCACCAGGTGGCGCGAGCAAGCGCGGAGAAGCGGTCTGAATTTTTGCGCTGGATCGAGCACCTGGAATATTCCATCTACGGGATGCCGCGCGAAGACCTGATCCTGTATCTGCGCGTGCCACCGAGCCAGTCGCAAATGCTGGTGTCGCGGAAATCGGAACGGAAATACACGCAGGCGACGCATGACATTCAAGAGAAGAGCTTGCGGCACCTGGAAGACGCGGCGGAAATGTACGATATGCTTTCGCGCAGCCGGCCGTGGGCCACGATTCAGTGCTACGACGCGCAGAACAATACCCTGCGACTGCCGGAAGATATCGCCGCGGAGGTCATGTCGGCCGTGGTGCCGATGCTGGAACCCGCAAAGAAGGCGTGAGGCATGGGATTTTCGGAGTTCCTGGGTAACGAGAAAATTGTGGCGGCGTTGCGTGGAGCGTTTCGCGCTTCGCGTGTGCCGCACGCACTGCTGTTTACCGGGTCGAGAGGCGTAGGCAAATACACGCTGGCAAGGATGTTCGCACAGGCCGCAAACTGCGAGCGCATGACGGATGATTTCTGCGGCGAATGCGCAACTTGCCTGCAAATCTCGCAGCTGGCCGATCCTCAAAAACTGATGGAGCAGGGGCTGGCGGAACGCGGCGAGAGCGCCGACGCCGCCACCGTCGAGCGCGTACCATTGATTTTGCAGAGCCACCCAGACGTCTGGGCTCTGGTGCCCGATCCGGTGCGGCTGAAGAGCCCAGTCGCCCGGCCCATGTTGCGCATCGGGCAAGTGCGAGCTGTGCGGCGAGCAGCATATTTTCATCCGAGCGGGCGGCGCAGAGTGTTTATCCTGGACGGCGCGGACACGATGCGCGCCGATGTGGCCAACGTTTTCCTGAAAATCCTGGAAGAACCACCCGAATCCGCGACATTAATATTGACGGCTACATCGCCGTTCAGCCTGCTGCCCACTATCCTGTCGCGCTGCATGCAGTTTCATTTTGCGCCGCTGCCCGTGGCCGAAGTCGAGCAAATTCTGAGCATGCACTCCGACCGCAAGCCTGCAGAGATCAAATTAGCCGCGCAATTGTCTGAAGGCAGCCCGGGGTTGGCTCTGGAACTGGACCTGGAAGACGCGGTGGAGAAAAGGCGAACCGCTTTGCGGGTGCTGGAGCGCGCGGCGCGCGGCCAGGGATTTGCCCAGTTATTTGCGGACACGGCGGCCCTCGCGAAGGATCGCGAATCGTCGTTTGAAGACTTGCTTGGCGTATTTTACGGTTTGCTGTCGGACTTATTGGAGCTCAATGCGGGTGTGCGGTCGCAATTGATGAGGAATCCGCACCTTACCAAGGAGTTGGAGGCACTGGCTCGTACCGTGGATTCGGCATGGATCCGGCAAGCGATCGCCGGGATGGACCGGCTGGCGGGCGGTCTGCGGCGCAACTTGAACCGGCAACTGGGACTGGATTCCCTGGCGCTCTCGCTGGCCTCGAATGACAGGAACCCCCAGGCGCATCAATAGATTTGCTGCCTACAGCAATCCTCTGCTACATAATAAGCGAAACCCCAGGCGGGCTAGCCGCATCTCAAGGACAGGATCGTACCTTCATTCACATAAGGAGCAGTCATGGTGAATCGCCGCATGTTTCGTCCCAGCTTCGCGGAAGCCAAGGAGCAGGCCAGTCCCCGGCCTCAGCACAATGGCGGCCCCTTGCCGAGCAAAAAACCCGCCCCTCCCGAGATTACCCACGCGGAAAATTTTTATTGGGTGAAGCAGATGCAGAGCCGAACGCCGATGTCGGTGGTGCTGGACTCCGGCGAAGTGCTGCGTGGAATCATCGAGTGGTATGACCGCGATTGCATCAAGCTGACCCGCGAGGGTGCGCCGAATCTGATGGTGTTCAAGCGGCATATCCGCTATGTACATAAAGAGGATGAAGACGGGGAAAAGGGCGACGAGTAGTTGCCGATACAGCAGGCTGGCATGGCTGAAGCC
Organism: Candidatus Acidiferrales bacterium; assembly: GCA_963709705.1. Classification (GTDB taxonomy): domain Bacteria; phylum Acidobacteriota; class Terriglobia; order Acidiferrales; family UBA7541; genus Acidiferrum. The sequence continues at coordinate 142,483 of CAVPXU010000001.1, read as the reverse complement.
ATGCACCTGCGTTAGTCGGTCACGGTCGCAGGTTGTGGCCGGCGGCGGCAGAGAAGGTTAGCAGGGCTTTGGCCGCTAAAGAGCCGGATTCGTTGAAAATCTCGCACTCAGTCACAATAAAATTTCGGCCGCCGCGCAGGACGCGGGCGTCTGCTTTGATTGTGCCTCCGGGAACGGGTTCCAGATAATTGATCTTGAGCTCCAGCGTCGCTAATTCCACGCCGCGAGGCACCACCGTGTAGGCAGCGATGGCCGCGGTGGTGTCAGCCAAGGCAGCCAAGATTCCTCCGTGGACCACATTGTGAATCTGCTTGTGGCGCGGGCGGACCTCCAAGCGGAAGATAGCGCGCCCGTCATGGACGCTCTCGACATCGAAACCGAAGAGTTCGGTCGAGTTGCTCTCCTTCATGCGCTGGCGAACCATTTCGGTGACCCGTTTCTCTTCTTTGGTCAGTTTTCGTCGCATCCCGCTCGCCCCCTCTTTGTACCAATTTCAATAAGCCGACAGACCTCCGTCGACGGGTACGGCAGTTCCAGTGATCCAGGAAGACTCGTCCGAGGCGAGGAAAACTGCCATTTCGGCGATATCTTCGGGCTTTCCAAACCTTCCAGCGGGCAGCGTGGCGATTCTGGCGGCTCGCGCCTTCTGGCCTTCGGAGCTGTCATTGAACAAGTCCTTCACAAGTTCGGTCTCTACGATCGCGGGACAAATACAGTTGGCGCGGACATTTTCGTGGGCATGGTCCAAGGCTATGGCTTTGGTAAGCAGGGTGAGGCCTCCCTTGGAGGCGCAATAAGCGGCGCGGTCCTTCATGGCGATCAGGCCCAAAACGGAACCAATATTGACCATGGCACCTCCGCCGGCGCGGCGAAAGGCGGGAAGCGCGGCGCGGGACATCAGGAAGGGTCCTTTCAGGTTGGTTTCGATCACCTGATCCCAGTCCTGCTCGGAGATGGTCTCGATTGTGGAGACGCTCAGCGTGCCAGCGTTGTTCACCAGCACGTTCAGGCGACCGAAGGCGCGCTCGACTTCATCTACGGCCTTGACGGTACCGCTGCTCCGGGTAACATCGCAGACGATAGCCCTAGCATTCGCGCCAATTTGGGCCAACTCGGCCACGACGCTGGCGAGGGCTTCCTGTCGGCGGCCCAAAACGGCAACCTTTGCGCCCTCACGCCCGAAGGCCAGGGCGATCGCGCGACCGATGCCGGTGACTCCTCCGGTTATAATCGCGACTTTCCCTTGGAGACGTGTCACGCGGAGCGCCACCTTTGCGTCTAATCGGTGTACCATTCACCGCTGGCAGGCAATGCGACCTGCGGTTCGCGCGACTCTAGCATCCGGGCTCGCCATCCCGCAAGCGAGGCCATCACAACTAGTTTAGGTTTAGGACAGGCAAGCTCAGAACAGAGGTTCAAGATGCGCATCGGCATAACCGGATATCCGACGTACGGCGGCTCGGGAGTGGTAGCGACGGAATTGGGCCAGGAGCTGGCCGCGCGCGGGCATGACGTACACTTCATCACCTATGCGCCACCGATCCGGATGAAAACGGATGATCCGCACATTCACTTCCACCAGGCCGCGGTGGTGCAATACCCTCTTTTTGATCATTCTCCATACACGCTTTCGCTTGCCGTGAAGATGCTGGAAGTATTCGAAACGGAATCGCTGGATATTCTGCATGTGCATTATGCGATTCCGCATTCGGTGAGCGCGCTGCTGGCACGGCAGATGGCTGCGCCACGACGCTTACCGTTTATTACCACGCTGCATGGGACGGACATCACGCTGGTGGGAAATAACCCCAACTTTTTACCGATTACGCGATACTCGATCGAGCAGAGCGATGGGGTCACATCCATTTCGGAGTATTTGTATCGGCGCACGCTTGAAGAGTTTGGGATCAAGCGGCCAATCGAAGTGATTCCCAATTTTGTGAACTGCGACTTGTATTGCCGCATGCCGAATCCGGAACTGCGGGCGCAATGGGCTCCGGATGGAGAACCGATCCTGATGCACCTCTCGAATTTCCGCCCGGTGAAGCGCATCCTGGACGCGGTGGAGATTTTTGCGATGGTGCGAGAGAAGATGAAGGCCAAGCTGGTAATGATTGGGGATGGGCCGGACCGGGAGCCCGCGGAAGAACTGGCGCGCACCCGGGGCGTGGAGAAAGACGTACTTTTTCTGGGGAAGCAGAACGGCATCCGGGAAAAACTGGGGCAAGCGGATTTGTTTTTGCTGCCTTCGCAGTTGGAGTCGTTTGGATTGGCGGCGCTGGAGGCGATGGCTTGTGAAGTGCCGGTGATCGCTACGAATGCCGGCGGCGTGCCAGAGGTGGTGGAGAACGGTGTGGACGGATATTTGGTAGAGCCGGGCGACGTGAAGCTGGCGGCAAAATATGCGATTGATTTATTGTCGCGGGCGGATCGCGGACGAGAGATGGGACAGCGCGCGCGTATCGATGCGCGCAAGAAATTCTGCGCGAATGATGTGATTCCGATGTACGAACAGTATTACGAGCGGGTGCTGGGCTATCAGGATATGGCGGTGGGAATGTCGGTGAAGGGGTAGCGGCTGAATAACACAGGCATGAGTGCCTGTGCCACTGGCTAGTAATGGCGGGCTAGTTCGGAGGCGTAGTGGAGACCAAGGCGTTCGCGGTTTTGGGAAAGCCATTGAGTCAGGCGAATTTCCCCCGTTGCCGGTCCTTCGGGCGCTAACAGGTTAGCCATCAGACCTCTGTATTCTTCCCAAGTCAGAACAACATCGTAAAGGAACAATCCTGCGATGCGCGTGGAGAGATAGGCCACGAGTGTTGGCACGTGAACGACGCGGGCCGGCCTGTCCAATGCTGAGGCAATCCTGCGCACAAGTTCCTCAAAGGTGAAAGTTTCCGGCCCGACCGCGTTGATAACTTCGTTGCGTTGCTTTTCGATCGAACCGACGATCAGCTTCGCCATGTCCTTAACGTAAATGGGCCGGATGCCGTAGCGGCCGTCACCGGGTATACCAAACACCGGAAGATGGCGCGCGAACCACGCAATATTGTTGATCAAAATATCCTCGGGTCCGAAGATGACTGTGGGCCGCAGGATCGTGTATGCGAGGCCAGAATTGATCACCGCTTGCTCAAGCTGGGCTTTGCCCCGGTAATACGCTAGTGGCGATTCGATCGAAGGATTCGCAATACTTACATGCACGATGCGGCGGATGCCTGCTTTCTTTGCGGCTTGGATGAGCGTGATGGTATTTCGTACGGCGGCGTCAAAGGTGGCGTGGCCATGTGGGAATCGAATCCAATATGTGTTGATTAAGCAGGAGGCGCCGTGCAGCGACTGCGCGAGTTCTTCGGGCTTCTGGAAATTGAAGTGGAACACCTCCACATCGTCGCCAAATTCATTTTCGCGTTCGGGATGATTGGTGATTGTACGAACGGTATAACCGCGACTCAGCAATAAGCGCGTGGCGTATTTGCCGCTGTAGCTGAAGGCGCCGGTGATGACGACTTTTTCGGCCATTCCCCGCTCCGTTGTCGTGCGTGTTTATCCGCGACTACCGAACCAGACATGCCAGGCAAACAATCCGAGATAGCTGGCGGCCAGGCCGGCGAAGAGCGAGGTCAGGAGAAAGTGCCCGGCTACAAGCTTTTTTCCTTTGGGCCAGTCGGAATGAGAGAAGTAGAAGGCGTCGACGAAGATGCGTATCGTCCAGTAGCTTCCAATGAATCCGGCCAGACCGAGCGCGGCGCGATCGCCCCGCAGAAGCTCTGAATGCAGCGCCAATGTAAGCGCGCCAAACGCGACGATGGTCAGAACTGTGAAACCGCTCTGCACCCACAGGAGCTTACGGTTGAACGGCATGAGCGATTGCAGATCGTGTTTCCAACGCAATTGATAAGGGACCTGAAAACTTGCCAACAAGACGAGGAAATGACCGGCGCCTATTATCCAGAGGTCGACGTTAAAAAATTCCTTTATTATTGAGAATTGCATAATATAGTTACACAGGAAAGAGCTCGGCCTGTTGCCAGAAGGCCATAACTAGGGTTGGACGGCGACGCATGCGTTTGAGGGCGCGGACCGCTTGCAGGCTCAACTCGCTGAGGTTCTTGGGGCAGAGATTAGCGATCTCATGTTGCTTCAGATGGCCCCAGATGTATTCGGTCGGATTCAGTTCCGGGGCATAAGCAGGAAGAAATTCTAACCAGATGCGTCCTCGCTGTTGGCGCACGAAATCCCAGACGGCACGGCTGCGATGCGCGGGCAAGCCGTCCCAAACGATCAACAGCTTGCCGGGAATATGCCGCCGCAGGTGCGTGAGAAACGCGATGATCTGCTGGCTGCGAATGGCTCCGGGAAAGAGCCGGAAGTAAAAATTCCAAAAGGTGATTCCGGCGATCGCCGATAGAGTCTTCCAAGTGAAGTGATATTGCAGCACCGGCGTCTGTCCTTTCGGCGCCCAGGTGCGTGTGCGGTGGGGACGCTCGCTCAGTCCACTTTCGTCGGCGAAGACGATGGTTCGCCTTTCTTTTTGGGCTTTTTTTTAATCTCCACCCAGCGCTTCGCTTTCCACTCCCGAATCTTGGCCTCGTCCCGCTCGAGGGCCCGTCCCACGGGACGCTGGCAACTCCAGCCCAGTTGCCGCAGGATGCGCCAAGCCTGCGAAGGATTGTAACGTACGCCACATTCCTGTTCGATCAGGTCGGCCACGCGCCAAGCCGACCACAAACTGGTTTCGTATCCCAGCGCTTCCGGCCCGCGCTGCAGTCCGCGTTCGATGCGCCGCAGGTCGGCTGTCTTCAGGCGCGGCTTGCGCCCGGCGCGCCCGGCCTTCTGCAGCGCCTTTCGTCCGCCCTCGGCCAGTTGCTGGGCCCAGCGACTCACGGATTGCCGATGCACGCCCACCTGCCGGGCCACTTCCGCCTGAGGAACGCCCTGCCGCAACAGCCCCGCGGCGAGCCAGCGCCGCCGTTCCAGTTTTTCGAAGTCTCGTCGAACACCTTTTGGATTTCCCATGCTTGGAAGATAGCATAAGAATTCGGTAATGTCACTATATTATTCAATGTTCAGTAGGTGTGCGTTCATACGGCGTGGATCGCCTCCATAAAAGGGATGAATACCCGAGTCACAAACGCAGAATGAAAAAGCCAAAATACCGGGCCTGCAGCAACCAGGGCCATGAACAACCAGCCTCGCGTGCCACGGCCGAGCCCGAGTTGTTTCCCGAATGACGAGCGTTCGGCAATCACGCCAAGTCCTTGAAGGAGGAAATAGCCTGTTGGCAGGCCATATCCTGCTTGCGCTGGCACGGAGATCACAGCATCGTGAAGCAGTCCAGAGACGAAGAAAACCAACAGGCCGGCCACGCCGACGGGAAGATATTTGCCGGACGGAAGAAAAATCAGTTCATGCGCGAGTTGGCGGAAGCCCAGATTCCAGCGTTTGCCCCAAAATTCGCTGAGGGACTGGGAGCGGAGTGGAGCCATCATGATCGGTTGCGCCTGTACGCCAAAAGATTGCCAAAAGAGCGAGAGCATTTGAAACGTGCCGAAGTGGAGTAGAAGAATCAGTCCTAACATCCCGACCCAGCCGCGTAGCAACAACAGTGCGGCCGGAAGAGTTGCTGCGACGATCCAGAGAAGAAACGCGCCAAGGGCGGTTTTGAAAATTGCCCAAAACCATTCGCGGAATCGAGGCATCGGGGGACGATTTGTTTCGTCCAGGAAAGATTCCGCGTCCATTCCTGGCCACGCGAGGAGATAGGCTGCGGAACGCCAGGAGGAACGATGGATTGAATTTTGAACTCTGCACAACGTCAGCCATTTCAATCCGAAGTAAATGGAGATTGCCAGGGCCCACATCGAGACCCAAGGCGGTAAGAATGCACGGAACGCAAATGGCACCGAGGGCAAGATTAGAAGAGGAAGCCACGCGAGAAAATTGGAGTCCCGTTTGACGGATTTGGCGATTCGAATAAGTTGAGGAGGTGGCCAACTTTTTTCGCAACCCTCGAGAGTGTTCGCTGGAATCATGAGATTACCTCGACATTGGGCACGCGGCATTTCCAGCTGCGCAACTTCGCCGCGCAGCGATCCAGCGGTAGCCGGCGTGGAGCAGATTCATCATTCCTGGGATTGTCGAGAGCCACACCAGCGGGCGTCCCCACCAAATCTGGCGGGCTACAGCTAGGACGGCGTCAGCTCCGCCGGAGTGCGTGCCATCGGAGAGGAGAAAATGGAGTTCGCGCAAGAGTTCCGGTTGCGATAAGCCGAGCAGGGCGCTTACGCGGGGATCTTGCAGCGGCGCTACGGCGAAACCGCGGCGGGCGAGGATCGGGGCTAGCCAACGGGTAAGGCGGGTGCAGAAATTGCAGTCGGCGTCGAAGAAGAGCCAGCCTTTGGCGTGGCGGCCTTTTGTGTCGGTGTATTCGTTCGCGAGAGAAATCATGGAGTCGCTCCTGTTTCTGGCGTGAGGAGATTCCTCAGGGGCTAAGCACCGACCTTGCCTGGCGGTTATGTCAGAGCTGAAGCTCCGACCCTCTAATCTTCGGACTTGCCGCAGAGCCGAGCGCACTAATCGTGCCCTCACGTCGTCGGAGGGATTCCTCACTCCGCGGACTCCGTTCGGAATGACCGTGAAGCGCGGGACATGCGACACGGGTCACGAGACACGAAACACGGGACACGGCTAGCCTACCTTCTTTTTGTCGGTGCCCAGGAGGGTGATGACTTTGCCGCGGAGTTTGCCTACACCTTTGAGAGCGCCGACGGGCATGTGCAGAACTTCGTCAAAGAGGCCGGTCATGATGGTGAGAAATTCCAGCATGCTTTCTAGGCGCGCGCGCGTGTACGCCTCGGCGGGCGCGCTGCTCTTGAGTTCCTGGACGCATTCGCCGAGGACACGCAGAGTGGGATCGATCTCGCGACGCTTGCGCTCTTCCGATACGGTGCGGAAAATTTCCCAGACGTCCTTGAAGGTTTCGAAATGGTCGCGGCGGTCGCCGAGAACGTGCACCACGCGCACGATGCCCCAGCCCTGCAGTTCGCGAAGGCTGGTGCTGACATTGGAGCGGGCCACGGCGAGAGTTTCCGCGATCTCGTCGGCGGGAATGGGCTTGGGGGAGAGAAAGAGCAGCGCATGGACCTGCGCGACGGTGCGATTGATGCCCCACTTGGTGCCCATCTCGCCCCAGTGCAAAATGAATTTTTGGGCTACGGGCGTAAGTTTTGGTGCCGATTCGTTGAGTTGTTCGCTCACTTTTTTCCTCCGGACTGCCGTGAATCCGCTTCATTCATGCGCCAGCGACTTACAAGGTCTTGAGCCGCTTCGGACCATACAGGAAAGCAAAACGGAAAGCTGTGATCTTGAAGGATGGCGGGAACCACGCGCCGGCTCTTAAGCAGAAGCTCTGTCTCTGTGCCCAGAAGGAATGCACCGAGGGCCAGCAGCCACGCGGGAGAAGGCAAGCCTAGCCGGATTCCCCAGGCGTCGCGGAGTCCTGCCAGAAATTGGCTGTTGGGGAGAGGATTGGGAGAAGCGAGGTTCACGGCTCCGGAGATGTCTTCGCGCTCAATCAGGAATTCGACGGCACGGACGAAATCCACATCGTGAATCCAGGACATGTATTGGCGGCCGTTGCCCCAGGCTCCGCCGAGTCCGGCGCGGACCAGGCGCAGGATGATGGCGAAAATCCCGCCGGGCTCTGGGCTCATGACCATGGCGGCGCGCAGAGCGATCTTTCGTGTTTCCGGCGTGGGCGACGCGAAGAAGGTTTGCTCCCATTGGCGGGCTACGTCGATGCTGAATCGCCAGGTTGGAGGCGCATCGGGTTCTTCGCCGCCGAGTTCGCCCGTGAATTCGTCCATGGGCCGGTCGTAGGTGTGGCGATAAATTGTGGCGGTGCTGGCATTCAGCCAGAGGCGGGGCGGGTGCTCCAGGGATTGGATGGCGCGCCCGAGAGCAATCGTAGAATCGACGCGGGAGCACAGGATTTCGTCGCGATTGGCCGGGGTGTAGCGGCAGTCGACGCTGCGGCCGGAGAGATTGATAAGGACGTCGGCGCCTTCGAGGGCTTCGGTCCAGGCGCCGGTGGTTTGGCCGTCCCAGTGGAGCGTGTTCCAAAGGTGCGCGGTTGGGTTTGGGTTTCGGGTGAGAGTAGTTATTTTGTGGCCTTTGGCGGAAAGACGGCGGGCCAGGATGCGACCCAGGTGGCCTTCACCGCCCGGAATGACGATCCGGAGGAGGCGGACGAAGAGTGGAGTGCTGGAGCTGGCTGCGATTGTTATTGCTGTGTCTGACATTTCCGTTATAACAGAATATACAGTTATGACAGAGTTTTGTCAATAGGAAACCCAAACTCACACAGCCAGGAGTGCCTGTGCCACTTGCGGGCGGCGCTGCTCGTCACCAGCTAGGATCGGGTTGGTTCGAAAGCGGGAGCTGGGCTCCCGCACTCCAAAATGGTTAAAAGACGCTAACTTCGGGGATTACTGGGACTAGCTGGGGAACGTCGATGCGGATTTTGGTGCCTTGGCCTTCGTGGCTGGTGATGTCCAGGTTGAAATCGGCGCCGTAAAGGACGCGAAGGCGCTCGCGGACATTGCTGAGGCCAATCCCTTCGACGTACACGTGGGGCAACTTTTCTTCGGAGATGCCGACGCCGTTGTCTTCAATTTCGATATGCAGGCGGCTATCACGATTGGAGGTGCGGAGGAAGATGCGGCCGCCTTCGAGCTTCGGCGCGAGGCCGTGCTTGATGCTGTTTTCGACGATGGGCTGAAGGAGCATACTGGGGATGAAGGTTTCCAGCGTGTCTTCGCCAATTTCCTTGACGATATCGAGGTTGTCCTCGCCAAAGCGAGCTACCTCGATGTCGAGATAATCGTCGATGAAGTTAAGCTCCTCGCGCAAAGGCACGAAGGTTTCGTGTTTGCGAAGCAGGCGACGAAGAATATTGCTGAGTTTGAGGACCACGCCGCGGGCGGTGTCGGGATCCATGCGGATCAGCGCGGAGACGGTGTTCAGCGTGTTGAACAGAAAGTGCGGGTTGATCTGGCTGGAAAGGGCGTCCATGCGTGCGCGAAGCAGCAATTGCTGGTGGCGCTCGAGATTCATTTCAATGCGGGTATTGTTCCAGATTTTCAAGGGCGCGGCGACGGACATGAGCGTGCCGAGCACGACGAGACAGAGCTTCCAATTCCACTGGGGATCGAGCGCGAAGAGCCACCGGGGCGTGGTGGCGGTGACCAGCGCGACACGGCCGAGTTCCAGGCCGACGCAAGTCAGCAGCGGCAACATTTCCCACATCATTTCGGCGTTGTTAACCATGCGCATGACGGCTTTGGGGATGTTGAGAAACGTGAACGGGCCGAAATTCCAGAGATCTTCCTTGTCGGGGATCAGTTGGCGAATCAAGCCGCCGAGCAATCCGGCGGTGGCGGCGGCAGGCATGGCGAGCCACTCGTGAGCCATCAAGGCAGGAATCGTGATGATAGCGCCGCCAATGGGACCGACGACGCGGCCGCCGAGCAAACCCATAAGGAACGCGCCTTCGAGCGAAAGGTCGGCGAACTGGTAGGCCGGGCGATAGAGGCGAAGGATTACACCGACTAGCAGAGCCGGAACTAAAAACAGCATAAGCTTTAGTTTTTGGTCCGGGTCGCGCTCTTCGGTGAAGAGCACGCGGCGGAAAGTGTTCCACCGGGCGAGCAAGGCAGCGATGGATGAAGCGACACCTACTTTGAGGAGCAGGGTGAAGAGAAGTTCGCGGATTGAAAGTGTCGTTTCCATTGGGTTCGTAGAGTCGTTTAGTTCGAAGAGAGATTCCTCACTCCGCGGACTCCATTCGGAATGATGGTTTTTCTATATAGGACCTCGTCCTATTGTAAAGAAATTGTTCGAAAGGCTGCATGAATCTTGACGAAGGTAGCTCCGGGGGTAATTCCCCTCCCTGCTATACTCAACGGAGACCATGGCAAAGAAAAAGTCGGGAAAAAATTCGCGAAAGCGAAGCGAGGCGCAATTAATTGCACAGGCGGAACTGCCCACGAAATACGGGCGCTTCCGGATTTATGGATTTCGGGGCGATGGGCCGCAGGAAGAAGCGGTGGCGCTGGTTCGCGGAAAACTTAAAGGGAGCGTGGCACCGCTGGTGCGGGTGCATTCGCAATGTTTGACGGGCGATGTGCTGCACTCGTTGCGGTGCGATTGCCGGGCGCAGCTGGAACTGTCTTTGAAGAAGATCGGGAAGTCGCCAACGGGGATCCTGCTGTATTTGCCGCAAGAGGGCCGGGGCATCGGGTTGATGAACAAGTTGCGGGCTTACGAACTGCAGGATGGCGGGATGGACACGGTAGAAGCGAATGTCTCTTTGGGATTCGCGGCGGATGCCCGGGAGTACGAGTTTCCTGCGAAGATTCTAAAGAAATTGGGAGCGAGGAAGATTCGTTTGCTTTCGAATAATCCGGATAAGGTGAAGCAGTTGGAATCCGCAGGGGTGCGGGTCGTGGAGCGGGTACCTTGCCAGCCGAGGATTTCGAAGATTTCGCGGAAGTATTTGGAGACGAAGAAGAGCAAGATGGGGCATTTGTTGGAAGGGGTGTAGTTACGGTTAGCCGCCGCCTACGAATTGGACTATTTCGAGGCGGTCGCCGGGGGCGATTTGGGTTTGGTCCCATTGGGATTTGGGAAGGATTTTCAGGTTGTGCTCGACGGCTACGCGGCCGGAGTTCAGGCCTAGTTGAATGAGCAGCGCGGTTACGGTGGTGCCTGCCGGCGTTTGCTGGCTTTCTCCATTTACTTGAATGATTATGGGATCTGGCATTGCGCCCTCGGTGTCAGGCTACCCGAGGTTTGGAGCGAAGTGCAAACCGGAGATGGCCTTTTGCGGCGCGATGTTCGGCGTAAATCACGAGCGCCGGATCTGAACCGACTATGCGCGGCATATCGAATTCAATCAGGGCGTGCCCTTGCGGACCGGTTTGCGCGCGAAAGGTGTTGTCGCTCTCCCCGCCTTCAATTTGGACCAGAAGATCGGCGTCGGCGACGGCCTCACCCGTCTGCTCTCTGACGGTGACAAGCAACTTCGCGTGCCTGCCGGTCAGCCAGGATTTCGCGTTGGTCAATTCCAGTGAAAGTGTTTTGGGCTCGACCATCGCCGGCGCTGGCTGCTGGGGCTGTGGCAAGCGCGTCTCCGCGGAATGCATGGCGCTGGTTGCGGCGGGAATGGCAAGCTGCAAATATCCGGAGCGAATTTCCTCGATGACTGCGCGGTGCTGCTCTTCCACGCGCATTTTCAGGGCTTGCTCGCGGTCTTCATCAATGGGCAGTAAATCGAAATAATTATTGGTTCTGCGATGCAGAACGCGGCCCTGATAGTACACGGTGGTGTCGATCAGGGAGTGAGGGTCGCCGCGATCTTCCGTCTGTATATGGAAGGTGACCGCGCCGTGTTTGAGGTTGCTGTTGTGGCCGAAGACCATGTCCGCTTTCGCTCCCGGTCAACAGAGAATTGAGCCGGAGACCAGCCGCTGACCCGTCCGGAAGAAAATCTCAGAACATTTGACCGGTGGCGTCTCACTCGTTATTATAACTCTTCGACCATGACCCCCTCTGGCTTGCATGCATACGTTCCCCTACTAATACACCTGCTGATAGCCTCGTTTTTGGCAGGAGCGCTGATCATGGTTTCGACGTTCATCGGGTGGCGCAGGCCAAGCAAAGTGAAGGCGCAGCCGTATGAATGCGGAATCACGCCGACGGGAGATGCGCGTGAACCGTTTTCCGTGAAGTTCTACCTCGTGGCGATGGTGTTCATATTGTTCGATGTGGAGGCGATTTTTCTGTATCCTTGGGCGTACATTTTCAAAGACTTGGCACGAAACGTGGAAACACGCTGGTTCGGCTTCATAGAAATGATGTTTTATGTGGCCATCCTGCTGGTCGGTTATATCTATCTCTGGAAAAAGGGCGCGCTGGACTGGCATAAGACACAGAAGTAACGCCGGCGCCGGCCCTTTGAGGATCACAGTTACGTGACGCAGCTCGCCAACGCAAACGCTAATGTTGTAGTCGAACGGCTTCGTGGGTGGAACGCACAAGCGGTTTCGCAAGTCATTGAATATCGCGGAGAAACGACCATCGTGGTGCCGCATGGACTGCTGCGGGCGGCGGCCCGCGAATGCCGGGACAATACTGACCTTAGCTTCAATCTTCTGAGTGATGCGACGTGCGTGGACCGTTTTCCGGTTGAGCCGCGCTTCGAGCTGAACTATCAACTGGTGTCTTTGAGCAGGCTGGCGCGCGTGCGCCTGCGCACCAACGTGAGCGGGCAACAGCCGGCCGTCGAATCGCTGGTTCCGGTGTGGCCCGGCGCTAACTGGCTGGAACGCGAGATTTTTGACCTGTTTGGCATTCGCTTCGAAGGGCATCCGGACTTGCGGCGGATTTTGCTGCCGGAAGAATTTGAAGGATTCCCGTTACGGCGAGATTTTCCAGTGGAAGGCAAACGTTAGAACGCCCGGCGGATTGTGAACCATGACAACGGTTGAAACACCAACTGGCAGCGCGAAGACGATGGTCCTGAATATGGGGCCGCAACACCCCTCGACGCACGGAGTGCTGCGCGTGCTGCTGGAACTGGACGGGGAAAACGTGGTTTCGGCGGTTCCGGACCTGGGTTACCTGCACACCGGCATCGAGAAAAGTTGCGAAGACAAGACGTATTCGCAAGCGATCACGCTGACGGATCGAATGGATTACCTGAATCCGCTGGGAAATAACCTGGTGTATTGCCTGGCGGTGGAAAAGCTGCTGGGGCTGGAAGCGCCCAAGCGGGCGCAATACATCCGCGTGATGCTGGTGGAACTGCAGCGCATCTCTTCGCACCTGGTTTGGCTGGGAACCCACGCGCTGGATATGGGCGCGATGTCCGTGATGCTCTATTGCTTCCGCGAGCGCGAAGAAATCTTGAAAATTTTCGAACGCTTTTCCGGCCAGCGCATGATGACGAGCTTTATCCGCATCGGCGGGGTGGCCCTGCAGCCTCCGGCGGGCTGGCGCGAAATGGTGAAGCGATTCCTGGACATGATGCCGGCGCGGGTCGACGAATATGAAGCGCTGCTGACGGAAAATCGCATCTGGCAAGGCCGGCTGAAGGGCGTGGGTTATCTTCCCGCCGAAAAGCTGATCAGCTTGAGCACAACCGGGCCAGGACTTCGCGCGGCAGGCGTGGCGTACGACAACCGCAAGGCGTTCCCGTATTCCTCGTACGAAGAATTCGACTTCAGCGTGCCGACACGGACGGAATCCGATTGTTTTGCGCGGTATTTGGTGCGCGTGGCGGAGATGCGCGAGAGCCTGAAAATCGTCCGCCAGGCGATGGACAAGATCACGGATGACGGAGCGATCAAGGCCGACGCTCCCGGTGTGATTCCGCCGGAGCGCGAGAAGATGAAGACGGAGATGGAAGCGCTCATCTACCATTTCAAGATTTTCACGGAAGGATTTTCTCCACCGCCTGGAGAAGCGTTTGCAACCGTGGAGTCGCCGCGAGGTGAGCTTGGCTGCTTCATCGCCAGCGATGGCTCCCCGAAACCGCTGCGCGTGCACTTCCGCGGACCTTCGTTCATCAACCTGCAAGCATTGCCGGATATGGTGAAGGGCCAGTTGATTGCCGACACGGTGGCGTGTATCGGCACGATCGACATCGTCCTTGGAGAGGTAGACAGGTAAGGGTGTATGGAACTTTCCCCAAAACTCGAGGCAAAGTTTGAGCAGTTGCAGAACCGCTATCCGGTGAAGCGCAGCGCGCTGATCCCGATGATGATGTACGCGCAGGACGAATACGGCTCGGTGACCGACGAAATCATCGCGGAGATCGGACGACGGCTGGACCTGAAGACCGTGCAGATCGAGGAGACGTTGGAGTACTACTCCATGCTGCACCGCAAGCCGGTAGGTAAGCACCACGTGCAGGTATGCACCAATATTGCGTGCATGCTGCGCGGCGGAAACGAACTACTGGAACACGCCAAGAAGCGCCTGGAAATCGGAAACAAAGAGACCACACAGGATGGCATGTTTTCGCTGGAGGAAGTGGAGTGCATCGGCGCGTGCACCGGGGCGCCGGCGATTCAGGTGAATTACGACTTCTACGAAAACGTAACATCGCGGAACCTGGACAAGATTATCGAGGAATTGGACAAGGGGCGGCACCCCGAGCCGGTGCCGGTGATTACGGGGGCGTTGCACGAACGCAACAAACTGGAGACGCCCCTGATCAGCAAGCGGTTCGGCGTCAAGGATTCGCACAAGATTGATGTGGCGCTGCAGCTGGGCGCGTACCAGTCGCTGGAAAAAGCGCTGAAGGCCATGAGTCCGGAGCAGATCATCGATGAAGTAAAGAAATCCAACCTGCGCGGGCGAGGCGGAGCGGGATTTCCCACCGGAATGAAGTGGTCGTTTGTGCCCAAGGATTCGCCGAAGGCCAAGTACGTGATCTGCAACGCGGACGAATCGGAACCGGGCACGTGCAAGGACCGGCCGCTGATGGAAATGGATCCGCACCAACTGATCGAAGGGATCATCATTGCGGGCCGGGCGATCAATGCGCATCACGGGTTCATCTATATTCGCGGCGAATACCGCTACGTGCTGGATATCGTGGATGGAGCGATCAGCGAAGCGTGTGCGCACGGCTACCTGGGCAAAAATATCCTCGGCAGCGGATTCGATTTTGACATGGTGATCCACACGGGCGCCGGGGCGTATGAATGTGGTGAAGAGTCCGCACTGATGGAATCCCTCGAGGGCAAACGCGGGAATCCGCGCATTAAGCCTCCCTTCCCTGCTGTCGTGGGACTGTATGGCTGTCCGACGGTCATTAATAACGTGGAAACATTGAGCGCGGTACCTGCGATTATTGGCGAAGGCGGCGAAGCGTATGCCAATCGCGGAACCCCGAAAAACGGCGGCACACGGCTGTTGTGCGTGTCCGGTCATGTGAACAAGCCCGGCATTTATGAAATTCCGCTGGGCATGAACATGAAAAAATTTATCGATGAAGTGGCCGGCGGAATCCGCGGAGGAAAGAAGCTGAAGGCCGTGATCCCCGGCGGCAGTTCATGCCCGGTGTTCAAGGCGGACGAAATTGATGTGGCCATGGATTACGACGCCATCGCGAAGGCGGGATCGATGCTGGGATCCGGCGGCATGGTGGTGATCGACGAAGACACCTGCATGGTAGATATGGCGCGGCGCATCATGCATTTTTATGCGCACGAATCTTGCGGCTGGTGCATTCCCTGCCGCGAAGGAACCTCATGGCTACAGAAGATGCTAGACCGTTTTCATGCCGGCTACGGGAGCGTCGAGGATATCGACCTGATGAACGAGCTTTCCAAGAACATGCTTGGCCGCACGTTCTGCCCGCTGGGAGATGCCGCGGCGATGCCGACGATCAGCATCGTGACGAAGTTCAGGAATGAATTCGAAGACCACTTGCAGGGCAAGTGCGCGTACAGATCCGCCGAAGCTTTGCTGAGTTCGCGGTAGGGACCCATGGGAGAAACGAAACTCATCAATTTGAAGATTGACGACCGGGATGTGCAGGTACCCGCGGGGACAACGGTCATCGAAGCGACGCGGCGGTTGGGCGTGGAAGTCCCCTCGTTTTGCTATTACCCCGGACTTACCTTGAAGGCCGCATGCCGCATGTGCATGGTGGAAGTGGAAAAAATGCCTAAGTTGCAGACGGCATGCACGCTGGTGGCCGGCGAAGGCATGGTGGTAAAGACGAATACGGAGCAGGTGAAGAACGCGCGGAAGTCCAACCTGGAATTCCTGCTGACGAATCACCCGCTGGATTGCCCGGTTTGCGACAAAGGCGGCGAATGCGAACTGCAGGACATGGTTTTCCGGTACGGCGCGGAGACAAGTCGTTTCGTTGAGGAAAAGATACACCGGCCGGAAGAAAAATGGTCGGACCTGGTGTATTACGACTCGCCACGCTGCATTTTGTGCTTCCGGTGTGTGAGCGTGTGCGACGAGGGCATGGATGTGAAGGCTCTTGGCGTGGGAATGCGCGGCGCGCACTCCATCATCATCCCGAACGGTGGCGATCACCTGAACTGCGAAGAATGCGGCATGTGCATCGATATTTGCCCCGTGGGTGCGCTGACCAGCGGCACATATCGGTATAAGACGCGGCCGTGGGAGATGCAATACGTTTCCAGCATCTGCACGCATTGTTCGAACGGCTGCAAAACCACGTTCAGCGTGCGCAATCACGAAATTTTGCGGGCGAATGACCGCGATCTTTCCGGCATCAACAAGGAATTTCTTTGCGTGAAGGGGCGCTTCGGCTTCGATTTCACGCAACATCCGGAACGCATCAAGCAGCCGATGCTGCGCAAGGGCGAACAGCTTTATCCAGTTTCGTGGGAAGAAGCGGCGCAGGAAGCGGCGAAGCGGCTGCACCAGTTGCACGCGGCGTACGGCGCGGACGGCATCGGATTTATCGGCTCCAACCGCACTTCGAATGAAGAGAATTACCTGCTGCAGCGGTTGGCGCGCGGCACCTTTGGCACCAACAACATCGATCACCATCGCACGGCGGACTACACGGGGCTGATCACGGCGCTCGGCGAACGTGCGAGTGATTCGCAGCTGACGATGGAGAAATTGTACGAATCAAAGGCTGTGCTGCTGATCGGAAACGATGCCACGAACCAGAATCCGCTCGTGGCGTGGCAGATCCGGTCGGGAATCCGCCATCACGGAACGAAATTGTTCGTGATTGATACGCAGGAATTCAAGCTGGACCGCAAGGCGACACAGACGGTGGTGCTTGGCCCGGTGCTGGAAGCCGCGGCGGTGCGCTGGCTGGCGACCGGCGAAGGAAATTTGACGCAGGAACTGGCGTCGCAACTGGGCGCGTTGAAGCAGGCGTTGGAAGCGGAATCGGATGTGGCGATTGTATTTGGATCGGCGATTTCGGGCGCGGCGATTGCAAACCTGGTTGAGTTTGGATCGAGGTTGCCGGGCAAAACGCGGTACATGGCGCTGGGAGATTACGCAAACTCGCGCGGCGCGGCGGACATGGGACTGTTGCCCGACCGGCTGCCGGGATATTCGTACCTGGACGATAAGGCTGCAGTGGCAGCGCTGGAAAAGCATTGGGGAGGCAAGGTGCCTTCCAAGCCGGGGCTGACGGCTCCACAGATGATCGAAGCGGCGCAATCGGGAAAGCTGAGCGCGCTTTATGTGGTGGGAGCGAACCCACTGGCGCGCCATGGAACGATCGGCTTTGGCCGCGGCAAGGTGCAGTTAATGATCGTGCACGACCTGTTCCTGACGGAGACTTCGCTGCAGGCGGACATCGTATTCCCCGCGGCATCGGCGTATGAAAAAGATGGCAGCGTCACCAATACTGCCGGCGAGATACAGTTGCTGCGCAAGGCGGGGGAAGTGATGGGCACGCGCACGGACTTTGACCTGCTGCGCATTATGTCTCACCAGTTGGAGAAGGCGGGACTGGGCAAAGCGCTGCACTATAAGAATCCGGCGGCCGTGTTCGAAGAGATTCGCAAAGTTGTGCCGGGATACGACGTGCAGCTCGCCGGGCTTTTGACGGGGGGAGCGGAAGCCACGATGCCACATTTTTCGAAGAACGGCCACGCGCCCTACGATGTGCCGGTTCAACTGATCCGCTCCGTAAACGATACTCTGTTTACCAGCGGCTCGCTCGGGCGATTTTGCACCATGATGCAATCCTTGCCGGAGGCGGAAGCAAAATCGTGAACGAATTCCTGACTCACTATGCGTTCCTGATCGTTCCGATCGTAAAGATCGCGATTCTGGTTTTCATTGTGCTGACGCTGGACGCTTACCTGACGTGGGCGGAGCGCAAAGTGATTGCGCATATCCAGGCGCGCTGGGGACCGCACCGTGTGGGGCCACACGGCTTGCTGCAACCGCTGGCGGATGGCGTGAAGTTCATTTTCAAAGAAGATCCAATGCCTGCGAACGCGGATAAGGTGGCGTATTTTCTTGCGCCGTTTATTACGCTGATGCTGGCGCTTACTTCCCTGGCGGTAATTCCGTTCGGGCCGCAGCGGTTTACGCTGTTTGGCTACCAGACAACCGTCGGCATCGCGGACGTGAACATCAGCTTGCTGGTGCTGTTCGCGATCACGGCGCTGTCAGTGTACGGCGTGGCGCTGGCGGGATGGGCTTCGAATAACAAATATTCCCTGTTGGGCGGCTTGCGGAGCTCGGCGCAAATGATCAGCTATGAGCTGGCCTTGACGCTTTCCGTTGTGGGCGTGCTGCTGATCGCCGGGGATTTCAGCTTGCGAAACATTGTGGATCAACAAGCGGGATCCGGGCGTCTCGGGCTGTTGAGCTGGAACATTTTCCCTCAGATCATTGGATTCGTTTGCTTTTATATTGCGGCGATCGCGGAAACGAACCGCGTGCCGTTCGATCTGCCGGAAGCGGAATCGGAGCTGGTGGCGGGCTTTCACACGGAATATGCCAGCATGAAGTTCGCGATGTTCTTCATTGCGGAATACACCAGCATGATTACAGTGTCTTGCCTGGCGACGATTATGTTTTTTGGCGGGTGGCTGTCGCCGTTTCCGGATTCCTGGACGTTCACGCATTACCTGCCATCAGTGCTGATGATTCCGCTTGGGCTTTGGGTGATTTTTGACGGCTTTCGCTACGAAAACATGTTCGGCCGGTTGGTGCTGCCGGTGGTGGGGACGGTGCTTACTCTGATCGGGGCGGGGTTGGTGGTGTTCCCGGTAGTGAACGATGCGATTCAAGGCGTTTTCTGGTTTCTGGCGAAGGTATTCACGTTTTTGTTCGTGTACATCTGGATGCGCGGCACGCTTCCCCGTTTTCGTTATGACCAGTTGATGAGTTTCGGGTGGAAGTTCCTGCTGCCAGTGTCCATTGCGAATGTGGTTCTGACGAGCGTTGTGATTCTGTGGAGAATGCACTGATGAGTGCGCAAATGGTGATTTTCTTCGTGCTGGCGGCCATAGCGGTTCTGGGCGCGATCAGCCTCATTTTGCAGCGGCATCCGATTCACAGCGCACTGTCCTTGATTGTGGTGATGGTGGCGCTGGCGGGATTGTACCTGCTGATGGGCGCGGAATTCGTGGCCGCGGTGCAGATCATTGTGTATGGCGGCGCGATTATGGTGCTGTTCATTTTCGTAATCATGCTGCTGAATGCGGGCGAGGAAGAGCGCACAAACTTTTCGAAGCTGGCGCTGTATGCTGGCGTGCCCCTGGCGGTGGCGGTGACCGGGATGATTGCAGCGGCGATTGTGAGTTCGCGCGTGGCGGCCACAATGCCCCCGGCGGCGCCCGTGACGCTGACGTCGACGCGGACGCTTTCGACGCTGTTGTTTACGGAATTTGTTTATCCGTTTGAGCTGACCTCGTTTTTGATCCTGGTGGCGATACTGGGGGCGATTGTGCTGGCCCAGCGGGAGAACTGAAGATGATCCCGACAAATTATTATCTATTGCTGAGCGCGATCCTGTTTGGCCTGGGAATCGTGGCATTCGTATTCAAGCGCAACATCATCACGATTTTCATGGCCATCGAGCTGATGCTGAACGCGGTGAACCTGGCGTTTGTGGCTTTCAGCCAGGCGCTGGGCAAGCCCGATGGAGAAGTGTTTGTGCTGTTCGTGATCATCGTAGCGGCGGCGGAAGCGGCCGTGGGACTGGGAATCATCATTCTGACCTCGCGCAACCGCCGTTCGCTCAACGTGGAAAGCGTGAATCTGCTCAAACTCTAATGCCGATACTCGAACATCTTTGGATCATTCCGTTATTGCCGCTGCTCGGCTCGGCCATCAATGGCCTGCTTGGCTGGAAGTGGCCGAATAAAATCGTGCATTCAGTGGCGCTTGGGGCCACGGGTTTGTCGTTTGCGTGCGCGCTGGAAGCGGTTCGCGAATTCCTTGGCTATTACGACCAGTTTCACAAACCATTCGTGAAGCCGTTCTTCGACTGGATCGTGGCCGGCAACTTTCGCGCGGGCTATGACCTGCAGCTAGATCATCTGAGCGTGGTGATGGTGCTGGTGGTAACCGGCGTTGGCTTTTTGATTCACATTTATTCCACCGGATACATGGCGCACGAAGAAGGCTACTGGCGGTTCTTCAGCTACCTGAACCTGTTTATGTTCTTTATGCTGACGCTGGTGCTAGCGGAGAACTACTCACTCCTGTTTGTGGGCTGGGAAGGCGTGGGGTTGTGCAGCTACCTGCTGATCGGCTTTTACTATCTGAAGAAGTCCGCGACCGACGCCGGCAATAAGGCGTTCGTCGTAAACCGTATTGGCGATTTTGGATTCATGCTGGGGATGTTCCTGCTGTACCGCACCTTCCACACGCTGGATTTCACGGCACTGTTTGGGCACGCGGGGACGATGCCGGCGGAAACGATGGGGCAATTCGGAACGATTACCGTGGCATGCATCCTGCTGTTCGTCGGCGCCACCGGAAAATCGGCGCAGCTTCCGTTGTATGTGTGGCTGCCGGACGCGATGGAAGGCCCGACGCCGGTCAGCGCTTTGATCCACGCCGCGACCATGGTGACCGCGGGAGTTTACGTTGTGGCGCGCTCGCACGTTTTATTCCTGCATGCGCCGACGGCGATGTACATAGTGGCGATCATCGGCTGTGCCACGGCGTTCTTTGCGGCGACCATTGGCCTGGTGCAATCGGACATCAAAAAAGTTCTGGCATATTCGACGGTCAGCCAGTTGGGCTACATGTTCCTGGCATGCGGTGTTGGCGCGTTCAGCGCGGGAATTTTTCATCTGATGACGCACGCGTTCTTCAAGGCGCTGCTGTTTCTGTCCGCAGGCAGCGTGATTCATGCGATGGGCGGCGAGCAGGACATGTGGAAGATGGGCGGGCTAGGGTCCAAGATCAAAATAACGTTCTGGTGCATGCTGTTCGCGACGCTGGCGATCACCGGATTCCCTCCGTTTGCCGCGTTCTTTTCGAAAGACGAAATTCTGGCGGCGGCATTCAACTATGATCATGGCGGAAAAGTGCTGTATGGCGTGGGATTGGCGGCGGCGGTCCTGACATCGTTTTACATGTTCCGGCTGATTTGGTTGACGTTCTTCGGGCAAAAGCGCTACGACGAGCACAAGGTTCACGTGCATGAATCGCCGTTGAACATGACGATTCCCTTGATGATCCTGGCGTTCCTTTCGCTGACCGGCGGTTGGTTCGCGTTGCCGACGCTTTGGGGTGGAAAAGATTACTTCGCGGAGTTCCTCTCGCCCGTGCTTGGCGCAACCGAATCTCCTGTGGGAGAGGCTGCCTCACTGGAACATATTCTTTCGGCTGTGGCCGTGATTGCGGCGTTGGCGGGCCTTGTTGTGGCCTGGCGGATGTACACGAAGGACGTGAAGCGCGGCACATCAACAGGGCTGCACGAGATTCTGTACCAAAAATATTATGTGGATGAGCTTTACCACGCCGTGATTGTGGGGCCGCTGCTTTGGATTTCACGCAATGTGCTGTGGAAGGTTGTGGACGTGGGCATGATTGACGGCACAGTGAACGGCGTGGCCAGCGGCACAACCGCCGTGGGAGACAAAGTGCGGCAGGCGCAATCCGGAAACACGCGAAGCTATGCGGTGTGGGTGCTGATCGGAGCTGTGCTGGTATTCGGGATCATTTTCTGGCCGATTCTGAAGCCTGCGCTGTTCGGAGGGATCTGGTAATGGCCCTCAATGGACATCTGCTGACGTTTCTGGTGTTCTTCCCCGCTGCCGGTGCGCTCGCGCTGTTATGGTTGCGCGGAGACGACGTGGTTTGGATCCGGCGTTTCACTCTGGTTGTGTCGTTAGTGGAATTTATCGCTTCCCTGCTGCTGCTTCGAATCGTTCCCATTGGCGTGACCGGGTATCCCGTCGAGGAATTTACGAAGTGGATTGCGTCCCCGGCCATCAATTACCACTTGGGTGTGGACGGAATCAGCATGTTCCTGGTGATTCTGACGACGTTCCTGACGCCGATATGCGTGCTGGCTTCGTACAAAGGCGTGCATTTCCGCATTAAAGAATTCCACGTGATGCTTCTGCTGCTGGAACTTGGCGTGGTTGGCGTGTTCCTGTCGCTGGACATGTTCCTGTTCTTTTTGTTCTGGGAAATCATGCTGATCCCGATGGCATTCCTGATCGGGATTTGGGGGCATGAACGGCGCATCTATGCGGCGATCAAATTCGTGATTTACACCATGGCGGGATCGATCCTGATGCTGGTGGGGATCATCTGGCTATATAACGCCACCGGAACGTTCGACCTGCCGACGATTCAGGCCATGATTCAGAGCGGCCAGTTACAGCTATCGGAGCGCTCGGAAATTCTGCTCTTCCTGGCGTTCTTCGTGGCGTTTGCGATCAAGGTGCCGCTTTTCCCGCTGCACACATGGCTGCCGGATGCGCACGTGGAAGCGCCGACGGCCGGTTCGATTATACTGGCGGGCGTGCTGCTGAAGATGGGCACTTACGGCATGATTCGCTTCTGCCTGCCGCTGTTTCCAGAGGCATCGCATCGCGCGGCGCCGTATGTGGCGGCGCTGGCGATAATCGGCATTATTTATGGCGCGCTGGTGGCGCTGGTGCAGCCGAACCTGAAAAAGCTGGTGGCGTACTCTTCGGTGAGCCACTTGGGATTTGTGGTTCTGGGGATTTTTGCGTTTCGTGAAATTTCCATGCAAGGCGCGGTGTACCAGATGCTGGCGCACGGAATTTCCACGGGCGCGCTGTTCCTTTTGGTGGGCATGTTGCACGACCGGCGGCACACGTTCGAAATCAGCGAATATGGCGGCCTGTGCGCGCCGATGCCTCGGTTGGCGGCGTTCTTCCTGTTCGTGGCGCTGTCTTCGATGGGCTTGCCGATGTTAAACGGGTTCGTGGGCGAATTTCTGATTCTGCTGGGTACGTACCAAGCACACTGGCATTGGGCGTCGTGGGCGGCCTTGGGCGTGATTCTGTCGGCGTGCTACCTGCTGTGGTCTTACCAGCGGGTGTTCTACGGCCCGGTGACGCACGAGAAAAATCGCGATTTGGCGGATACTTCGGCGCGAGAGAACGGAATGCTGGTGGCGCTGTCCGTGGTGATTCTATGGATGGGGATCAATTCCCCTTTCTTCACTCGACGGTTCGCTGCGCCGTGCAAAGCCCTGATCGAGCAGATGAGCCCCAACGTGATGCATGAGGCGGCGGTGCCCCAGGCGGGCGTGCCGCAAGATGGCGCTCACGCAGAGAATTCGGTGGAAAGGTTGGCGGCGCGCTAAATGCAATCCATGAACCAGGTGATGCTGCAGAATGTGTTCCACGTGCTACCGGAACTGGTGTGGTGCGGATTCGGTGTGATCCTGATGTTGCTGCAGCCGTTCGTGAAGAGCCGGCAAGCGTTGACGTTTACCGCGCTGGTGGGCGCAGCGGCGGGCACACTGGTGACATTTTCCACGTGGCCGGGCAGCGGTTTCTCTGGGCTGATCCAGTTCGACGTATTCGCGCTGTTTTTTCATTGGCTGGTGGGGCTGATTGCCTTCCTGGTGATTCTGTCCAGCGATTCTTATCTGGAACGCGAAGGCCTGGAAGGCGCGGAATTTTACGCGCTGATTCTTTTCGCCACCGCGGGGATGGGCGTGCTGTCTTCCGCGCAGGAATTGCTGACGGCGTTCATCGGACTGGAGATGTCGTCGATTGCCAGCTACATACTGGCGGGCTACCGGAGAGATTCGATCAAGTCCAGCGAAGCCTCGATGAAGTATTTCCTGCTGGGCTCGTTTGCGACGGCATTTTTCCTGTACGGGATCGCGCTGGTTTATGGCGTTACCGGATCGACAAATCTTATGGCGTTGGCGAACGCAAATGGAATGCTGCTGCGGGTGGGGCTGACGCTGATTCTGGTGGGACTGGGATTCAAGGTGGCGGCGGCGCCGTTCCAGATCTGGACGCCGGACGTGTATGAAGGCGCGCCTACACCGGTGACGGCGCTGTTCTCCGCCGGGCCCAAGGCAGCAACATTCGCACTATTATTGCGCATTTTCAGTACCGTACATGCGGCGACGGATTTCTGGTTCTGGGCGTTCTGGGTGCTGGCGGTGCTGACGATGTTCGTGGGGAATCTGGGCGCGATCGTGCAAAACAATGTGAAGCGCATGCTGGCATATAGCTCGATTGCGCATGCCGGCTATACGCTGGTGGCGTTTGCGGCGGTAACGTCCGTGCGAAACGATCCGGATGCGGTAGCGCCTGCATATGCGGCGGTGCTGTTCTACCTTGCGAGCTACTCGCTGGTTTCCATCGGGGCGTTCGCGGTGGTTTCGGAAATTGGCGGGCGTGGCGAGCGCTATCTGACGTATGACGATTACGCCGGGCTTGGGACGCGGCAACCATTTGCGGCAGCGGCGATGAGCCTGTTCCTGCTGTCGCTGCTGGGCTTGCCCATCACGGCGGGCTTCTTTGGCAAACTTTATATTTTCACGGCGGCGGTGAAGTCCAACCTGATCTGGCTGGCGGTGCTGATGGCGATCAACAGCATCATCGGAGCTTACTACTACTTCCGCTTAATCGTGATGATGTACATGCGCGAGTACAAGGGCGTTGTGCCGGCGGATACCAGCAAGGGATTGAGCCCCACGGCGGCCATGGTGGTGACAGTGGCGGTGCTGATCACTTTGTACATGGGATTGCTGCCGAATCACATCTTGGGAATTGTCCTTTCGCAGCCGCTGATGCTGTCGGCGCGTTAAGACGTTGCAAACACATTTACGCCAGGCCGCCGCAAGGCCCGCACTTGAATCGTTCATGCCGCGTGTAGTTTAATCTAAAGATAAGGTCAGGACCTGGGTTTACCACATGGATGATCGGCGTCGCTCCGCCAATCTGAATTTTCTCAGCCACGAACAGGGTGTGCACGACGATTTTCGGGCGCTGCTGGAAGCCGCTCCCGACGCCATGGTCATTGGCGACGAAAATGGCAAGATTTCGCTGGTCAACGCGCAAACGGAAAAGCTATTCGGCTACAACCGCGAAGAACTTCTGGGCCAGCCGGTGGAAATGCTGATTCCCGAACGCTATCGCGGCGGGCACGAGCATCATCGTCGTGGCTACACCGAATCGCCGCGGCTACGGCCCATGGGCGCGGGGCGGGAATTGTATGGCCTGCGTAAAGACGGCAGCGAATTCCCGGTAGAGATCAGCTTGAGTCCGTTTCGTTCCGAAACAGGCATGCTGGTGTTCAGCGCCATTCGGGATATCACTCTGCAAAAGATAGCCCAGAACGAGCTTCGCGAAGCGAAGGACGCGCTGGAGACGCGCGTCCGCGAACGTACCGCGGAATTGGTAACCGCGAATGAAGCGCTGCAAGGCGAGATCATGCAGCGGGAACTGGCCATGAGGCAGCGAGACAGCGAGCAGGAACGTTCGCGGCGGTTGGAAGAGCAGCTGTTGCTCTCGCAAAAGATGGAAGCAATCGGGCGCCTGGCAGGCGGGATTGCCCACGACTTCAACAACCTGCTCGGCGTGATCCTGGGAAATGCGGAAATGATGATGAAGGCCGGACCGCCGGGCGCGCCGCACATGGAGCGCGTGGAACAGATCAAGATGGCAGGGGAAGAAGCGGCGACGGTCACCAAGCAATTGCTGGCGTTTGCGCGGCAACAAGTGTCCGAGCCGCAGACGCTGGATCTGAATGTGATATTGACGGATCTGGATCCGTTGCTACGACGCATCGTGGAAGAAAACGTCCGTCTGGAAATGGTGCTGTCGCGGGACCTGGGCGACATCAAGAACGATCGCAGCCAGTTGTCGCAAGTGATTTTGAACCTGGTGGCAAATGCGCGAGACGCGATGAAGAAGGGCGGACGGCTGCTCATCGAAACCTCCAACACATACTTGGGTGAAGCGTACGCGCGCGATCATCTGGATGTTGTGTCCGGGCCGTACGTGAAGCTTTCCGTGACCGATTCCGGAGAAGGAATGGATAAGGAAACGGTCAGCCGGATTTTCGAACCATTTTTTACGACCAAGGAGCAGGGGTCCGGATCGGGACTTGGCTTGGCGACGGTGTATGGAATCGTGCGGCAAAGCGGCGGGCACATCTGGGTGTACAGCGAGCCAAGGAGAGGAACCACGTTCAAGATTTACTTGCCGCGCGTGTCAGGAGATTCGGCTGTAGACCTCCTGAATGCGCAAGAGAAAGAAGTATCGAGTGGAAGCGAAACGATCCTGCTGGTGGAAGATTCAAAGCTGCTCGCGCGTGTGACGCGGGACTTCCTGATGTCGGCCGGGTACCGCGTGTTGGCTGCGGCAGAAGCGGCGGAGGCGCTGCACATTGCCGCGGAGTATCCCGGGCGCATCCACATCCTGCTGACCGACGTAGTTATGCCGCACATGAACGGCCGGGAGTTGTCGAAGGAGCTGCTGAAGAGGCGTCCCGATGTAAAGGTGCTGTATATGTCCGGGCACACTGCGGGAGTGATCTCTCAAAACGCGCTGCTGGAGGAAGATGTGGCGTTTATCGAAAAGCCCTTCACGCATGACGGACTGGCGCGGAAGATTCGGCAGCTGCTGGAATCCTCGGATTAACAAAAAATCGAGCGCGCTGGGCAAAACTGTAGTGATGAAGATCACACAGCTCTGTGCGATATGACCCACTCTGGGGCGTCGCTGCGGGACATTTCCGAAACGGCACTCACGATGCCTGCCTGCTAAGTTATCTATTCCATTGAGTTTAATACAGATACGGAAATCGGACGGAGCCCGTCCCGAGTGGCCAGCCGCATGCTTTTTCCCTATACGATAGCCTTGATTCCCAGAGGAACGAAAGGACAACCTAATGGCCACTAGCACGATGACAGCCAAGCAAATGGGCGGCTACCTGCCGACAGCGGCCCAGAGAAAACCGCGCACACCGTACGGATTCCCAGTAGTGGACGATTGTACGAGCTGCGATTTGCGGACAGATAGCTTCTTTTGCACCGTTTCGCCGGCGACCGCGAAAGCGCTGGGAGAGATCCGGCGCACGACGTCCTATCCAGCCGGAGCGATCCTGTTCATGGAAGGGGAGCCTGCGCGGGGCGTGTATATCGTCTGCCAGGGGCGGGTGAAACTGCTGACGACGAATAGCGACGGCAAGACGCTGATCTTCAAGATTGCCAAACCGGGGGACATCCTAGGGCTGAACCCTGCCATTTCTGGAACACCGCACGAAATTACGGCAGAAACGCTGCAGCCGGCGCAACTGGCCTATGTGAGCCGCGAAGATTTTCTGAAATTTATCAAGGAACACGGAGACGCGTGCCTGCAGGTGGCGCAACATCTGGGACGCGATTGCCACTTGGCTTATGAAGTGATCCGGTCGATCGGCTTGAGCAATTCTGTGGAAGAAAAGCTGGCGCGGTTCCTGGTGGAATGGTCCGCCGGCGCTCAGATGACGAATGGCGGATTGCGCGTGAAGCTGGCATTGACGCATGAAGAGATCGCGCAATTAATTGGCTGCTCGCGGGAATCGGTAAGCCGGAGCTTCAGCGAGTTCAAGCGCAAGCGGCTGGTGGAAGTGAACGGGTCGACGCTTCTGGTGCAGGATAAAGCAGCGTTACAGACACTAGCAACGTTGTAGAACACGAGTTTCGCTTGGTCGGTAAAGGGGAGCATCGCCAGGTCGATGCTCCCCTTTTTGTTTTTTGGCAGCGGGTTGTGTTCGTTGTAGGGGCGCCGCACTGCTGCGCCCCATGTGCGAAGGATTGATGCGTGTTGAGGGCTGGTGGGGCGTGCTGCTGGACTTGGAATCTCGCCAGGCTGGGGTCCAGCAGTGCTGGACCCCTAAGGGGAATGGAGACGCTGTTGTGCCTGCGCCAGCAGGGCTGCCGCTGATTGTTTTGTGGGGATGTGGGATTTGGCGAAAAGCGGGAGCTGGGCTCCCGCACTCCAAAAGGAAAACGCCCGCTGCGGCTTGGCCGTAGCGAGCGTTTTTCGTTTCCGTTTTGAGTTGGCTTAAACCTTTAACATGATGATCGCTAACGTGAAGAGGGCCAGGGTTTCGACGAACACCAGGCCAAGGATCATCGCGGCGCGAATGGCACCGGCGGCTCCCGGATTGCGAGCCATGCCTTCGCAGGCGGCCGAGGCGATCTTGCCCTGCCCGAGTGCTGCGCCAAACGCGGCAAGGGCCATACCAAAACCGGCCGCGATAGCGCCCACATTCTTTGCCGAGTTTGCGCCAGCGTCCTGAGCAAAGACGGCGGGAGCGACCACGAGCATAACAACCATAATTACAGCCAACGACAGTACTGCTTTCTTCATAACTTCCTCCTCGAGAATGGCCGCCAGTGGGTGGTTCCCGGATCTACGTGATGCAAACCGGTCTCACGCTGAACGGCACAACCGAATCCGCAAGCCAGACAAGAGAGCGGCGATGGACGCGAGCCGCAACAAAGACACGGAAAAATTCTAGTGTTCGTCGGCAACGGCGAGCCCGACATAGATGGCGGGCAGAACCGTGAAAATATAGGCCTGAATTACCGAAACAAAGATGTGCAGGGCCACGAAGACCAGCGGAATAAAAACCGGGAAAATCGCGGCGATAATGCCGAGGACCGGGTTCTTGGTCCATGCCCATTCGAAGGGGCCAAGCAAAAGCCCGAGGAAGATGACGTAGATAAGGTCGCTGGCAAAAATATTGGCCCAAAGACGAACTGTGAGTGAAAGTAGGCGCGCCGAAGTGGAAATAATTTCTACCGGGAACAATAGAATTGCAAGGGCCCAATCGCCAAGTGTTTTGGGGGAACCGGCGAAGGTCAACACATAGCGGGCGACCCCATGATGGCGGATGCCCTGCCAGTTGAAATAGAGAAAGACGAGCATGGCGCAGGCCAGAGGCACGTAGGGTTCTACCGTGGGCGAAGAAAATTCCGGGAAAATGCTGAGCAGGTTGGAGAGCAGTACGAAGACGGAAATGGTGCCGAGAAACGGAATGAACTTACTAGCGCCGTGGCCGACGTTTTCTTCCAGCAAATCCTTGATGCCGAAGCCCATGGGATTCGTCAGCAGCAACTCGGCCGCCTGTTGGAAGCCGCCCGGACGCTCGACAGAGAGGCGTGAGCGTAGAACCAGAGCGAGAATCGTGCCGATCAGCAGAACCACCAGAGACATGACGACATATTCGGGAATGGGATGTTCGTAATCAGCGGGCTGGATATGGAGCGCGTGGAGAATGTAAAGCGCAATGGGACCCAGATAGTGATTCAGCCAATGCGTAAGATGCTTTAGTTCATGTTCCATTTGTCAGTCCGCCGGAGGACGCAAGATGCTGTGCACACTTACCACGATTGTGGCCGCTCCCAGGGCGCACAGACCTACAACCATGCTTAAAACGGGAACGTTTAGATACTTAAAAATAACATAGACAGCGAGGGCTATCAACCCGTAGCGGAACATCGCTTTGAAATAGGTGGCCACGGGAACAGCGGCTTTTTTCTGGTTGGCTTGCGCGGTGGATGCTTCGGCGAGCGCGTCGACGCCCTGTTTGAGCCAGCGAAAATTGAACCATGCGAGTGCCGAGCCGATGAAGATGCCGATGCCCCAGCGCCAGCCGTAGAAATAGGCGACCGGCAGAGCGGCGAGCGCGCCGAGTAGCATCGTCAGCCAGGAAATCCGGGATTCGGATTGGAGATCGGCAGAACTAAAGGCAACGGAATTAACCATCGTCATTACTTCGAGACGCGGCGGAGGAGGTCTCGCAGGCCGCCGAAGAAGCCGAGGAACCCGAAGACCAGCATCAGGTAGGGCTTGGTGTGCAGCCAGTGATCCAGGAAGTAGCCTACCAGGCCGCCCAGAACGATGGCAGCTACGAGAATGAACGGCAACTCCAGCGCCATGGCGAATTGGCGGCTGGCCCCGGCGGCAGATTGCTCCGCGGGTGTGAGCCTCTCGTCTTTGTTGGCGTTATTGTCCGAAGGCATAGCGGGCCAGGCGCGCGAATGGCTCAGGATACAACCCCGCGGCAAGGGTTACAAACAGTGTGGCGCCGAGGGCGATGGCTTGCGCGCTCGTAAGATGCGGAGCGGGAGCATCGCCGGGACTGCGCATCCACGCGTGAACAACGACGCGAAAGTAGTAATACAGCGCGGGAACGATGTAGAGCGCCGCGAACACCGCGAGAATCGGGTGATGCGTCTCGATGAGCGCCTGGAAAATAAAATATTTGCCCATGAAGCCTGCTGTGGGTGGAATGCCCGCAAGCGAAAGCATGAAGATCAGAAGCAGAAGCGCCGCTGCCGGATTCCGCTGATAAAGACCGTCGAGATCGTCCAGGGTGTCTCCGATGATGCCGCGCTGGCGCATAACAATCACCACGGCGAAGGCGCCCATGGTCATGAAGCCGTACGCGATCAAATAATAAAAAATGCCGGTGACGGCGGTGTTGCGCTGCATGGTGGGATCCCATGCAACAAGGCCGAGAAGAATGTAGCCGACATGGGAGATGGAAGAATAGGCGAGCATGCGCTTGACGTTATTTTGCGTAAGCGCCGCAAGATTTCCCCAAGTGAGAGAGGCAAGGGCGACACCTGCGATCAGATAAAGCCATGTGGGATGCGAACCGCCGAAAACGTAGAACATCAGGCGGAGCAGCAGGGCGAAGCTGGCGGTTTTGGAGCCGACGCTGATGTATGCGGTGATGGGCGTCGGCGCGCCTTCGTAAACGTCTGGAGCCCACTGGTGAAATGGCACCGCGGCGACTTTAAAGAAAAGGCCGGTAGCAACCGTAACGAACGCGAGAACGACGAGCCAATCCACGAAGCCGTGCGCGAAGGTGTAGCGCAGGCGGCGCTCGAGCATGTCACCAATCGCAAAAACGTTCGTGGAAGCGCTCATACCATAGAGCAGAGAGAATCCGTAGGCCAGGATGCCGCTGCTGAAAGCGCCGAGGAGAACATATTTCATGGCGGCTTCGTTGGAACGCTTGTTGCGGCGCAGGAAGCCGGAAAGAACGTAAAAGCTGAGCGCCATGATTTCCAGGCCGAGGAAAAGAACGATCAAGTCGATGCCGGAAGCCATGAACATCATGCCGGTGCAGGCAAACAGAATAAGCGCGTAATATTCGCCTTCCTGTTCGTGCTCCAGGTCCATGTAGCGGATGGAAAGCAGAATCACGAGAGCAGTAGCGGCGAGAAAGAGCATGGCGAAGACAATAAAGAAGCCATCGGCCATGATGGTGTTGTGAAAACCGAGAAGTCCTGGAGGCCCCGCTGGATTCAGGCGCAGCGCGTTGTACTTAACGATCTGCATCCTGAGGCCGATCGCGCTCGCGGCAACTCCCAGCAGGGCGAGATAGGCGTTGAAATGCTTCTCTTTTTTCTCCAGTAGGAAATCGAAGATGAGAATGCCCAGAGCAAACAGGACCAGTTCCATCTCCGGCAGGATGACCAGGCCATCGCCTTGGATGTACGAGAGTAAGGAACTAAGGGCGGAGTTGAAAGCGGAGTGCATGGGTGGGTTATTTGGCCCCGCTGGTTGGAACCGCTGAGGTTGAGGAGGTTATGGACGCTGAGGAGGTAAAGGACTCGGAGGGAGCGGCGGGTATGGCTGCGGCCTGGGTGTTTAAGGCGCAGCAGTGCTGCGACCCTACGGGGAGGGTAGTTGGGATTGCGGCGTTCTGTTCGTAAAAGCCGGGGTTCACTTGATGGACGATTTTGTCTACCGGGCTGTTGATGAAGTTGAAGAAGGGCTTGGGATAAATGCCGATCCAGAAAGCCAATGCCACCAGGGGAAGCAGCACGGCGTACTCGCGAAGATTCAGGTCGGGCAGGGCTTTGTTTGCATCGTGCGTGACCGAGCCGAACATCACGCGCTGGTAAAGCCAAAGCAAATAGGCAGCGCCAAGAACGATGCCAAGCGTGCCCCAAGCGGCCCAGGCTTTGCTGACGATGAAGGCGCCCTGAAGAATGGTGAATTCCCCAATGAAGCCGTTGAGCAGCGGCATGCCCAACGAACTGAGGCTGACGATCAGATAGATCGCTGCGAAATTCGGCATGGGCGTAGCCAGGCCACCGAATTCGGAGATGAGCCGCGTGTGACGGCGCTCGTACAAGACGCCAACGATGAGGAAGAGCGCACCGGTGGAGATGCCGTGATTGATCTGCTGCAGCACGCTGCCGGAGAGACCGGTGGGAGTCAGCGCGAAAATTCCGAGCGTGCAGAAACCGAGATGGCTGACAGAACTGTAGGCGATGAGGCGCTTCATGTCTTTTTGCATGAGGCAGACTATGGCGCCGTAAATGATGCCGATGAGCGAAAGCACGATCAGGATGTGAATGATCTTGCCACGGAGCACGGTGTCCGCGGGAAGCAGCGGCAAAGAGAAGCGGATGAAACCGTACGTGCCCATTTTCAAGAGGACGCCGGCGAGGATGACCGAGCCGGCCGTGGGAGCTTCCGTGTGGGCGTCGGGCAACCAGGTGTGGAACGGGAACATGGGAACCTTGATGGCGAAGGCGAAGAAGAACCCCCAGAAGAGCCACACTTTCAAGGAGTCCGGAAAATGCTGCGCGGCGGCAAGCAGCGTGGGAATGTCGAACGTCTGGACACCACTGACCTTCGAAGCATTGAAGTACAGCGCCAGGACGCCGAGGAGCATCAGCACCGAACCAGCGAGAGTGTACAAAAAGAATTTGATCGCCGCGTAGAGGCGGCGGTCGCTGCCCCAAACGCCGATCAGGAAATACATGGGCACCAGCATGACTTCCCAGAAAACGTAAAAGAGGAAGAAATCCAGGGACATGAAGACGCCCATCATTCCGGTCTGCAAGAGCAGCAGCAGAATATAGAACTCCTTGGTACGCGTCTGGATGGCGGACCAGGAAGAAAGGATGGCGATCATGCCGAGCAAGGTGGTGAGCATGACCAGAAGCAGGCTAATGCCATCGAGGCCGAGCGAGTAATGCGCGCCGATCGAGGGAATCCAGTTCGCAGATTCCATGAAGGCGTAACCTTGATAGCCCACGGGAAAATGCAGCACCAGTGGGATGGAGACAACGAAGCCAAGCACGCCAAAGAGATTGCCCACCAGGCGGTGAAGCGTCTGCGCGCCGCGCGGAATGAACAAGAGCGCCAGCGCGCCAATCGTCGGCGTGAACAGCACCACGCTGAGGAGATGATGAGAAAAAAGCTGCATGCGAATCGCCTTTCAGCGCAAACTGCGCACTAAAACCTGCATGTGATGACCGTAGTACGCCAGCAAAATCGCCAGCCCGATCAGGATAAAAACGGCGTAGCTGGAGAAAATGCCGGTCTGAAACATCCGGATCGGATGGCTGAGCGAACGCGTGAACTTGCCGGCGAAATTCACTAGGCCGTCGACAACCCACTTGTCCCACCACATGGAAATACGGGAAAGCACACGTGCCAGCCAGGCCGCGCCGTCGATGCCGAGGCCGTCAATCACCTTCGAATCGAAAAGAGCGAAAGCAGTACTGAGATCCTTGATGCGATTGACGAACAGCGCGTCGTAAATCTCGTCGACGTAATACTTGTGAATCAAAAGATTGTGAAGGCGCGGCCACGAAGCGGAAACTTTGTAGTGCAGTTGCGGATGCTTCAGGTAGAAGTTGTAGGCGAGCCAGATGCCAAACCCGGCGATGCTTACGGAAATGGCCATGAGGAACCATTCGACGAGCAAGCTGTGATGCGCAAACTGTACGCTTACCGTTTCCGGGATGACTCCGCTGACGACGGGCTCCAGAAACTCTTCGAACGAACCCTTAGCTCCCCAAAGAGTGGGCAGCGCGAACCAACCGCCCACGATGGAAAGGGCGGCGAGAATCATGAGCGGAACCGTCATGGTCTTCGGCGATTCGTGAATGTGATGCTCCAGTTCGGGCGACACGCGGGAAAGGCCGAAAAAGGTAAGGAACAGCAGGCGGAACATATAGAACGCTGTCAGCCCCGCGGTGATCACGCCGACGATCCAGAGAAACATATAGCGATCCATGCTGCCGACGCGCGAGAAAGTGCGACCGAGGATTTCATCTTTGCTAAAAAATCCGGCGAGCGGGGGCATGCCGGCGATGGCCAGTGTGGCAATCAAGAACGGGCGAGACGTGGCGGGAACGGTGTTCCAGAGGCCGCCCATTTTGCGCAGATCCTGTTCGCCGGAGAGAGCGTGAATGACGCTGCCCGCGCCGAGGAAGAGCAGCGCTTTGAAGAAGGCGTGGGTCATCAGGTGGAAAATGCCAGCGGAAAACGCGCCCACGCCCAGGGCTAGGAACATGTAGCCGAGCTGGCTGATAGTGGAATAGGCGAGAACTTTCTTGATGTCGTTTTGCACCAGCGCAATCGATGCGGCGAAAATGGCGGTGAGCGCGCCGACGATGGCGACGACGTCCATGGCCGCGGGCGCAAGCTGATAAATGGCGTTCATGCGCGCAACCATGTAGACGCCGGCGGTCACCATGGTGGCCGCGTGGATCAAGGCGCTGACGGGCGTGGGGCCTTCCATGGCGTCCGGCAGCCAAACGTAGAGAGGAAGTTGCGCGGATTTTCCGACGGCGCCGATGAAGAGAAGCAGCGCGATGGCAGTCAGCGCCGGCGCGCCGAAGACTACGCGGCCTTGTTCCAGCATGGCGGCGAGCGTTTGATTGATGCCCGCATAGGCGACGGGGTCGGTCAGGCCCTGCGAGGTGAAGCGGATCGTTCCAAAAGTGATCGCGATATAGAAAATGCCGAGCAGGAAGCCGGTGTCTCCCACACGATTCACGATGAACGCTTTTTTGCCGGCGTCAGCGGCGGACTTCTTCAGAAAGTAAAAGCCGATCAACAGGTAGCTGCACAGGCCCACACCTTCCCAGCCGACGAAGAGCAGAAGAAGATTGTTGGCCAGCACCAGGGTCAGCATGGAAAACATGAACAGGTTCATGTAGCCGAAGAAGCGGTAGTAGCCGCCTTCGTGGCCCATATAGCCGATGGAGTAGACGTGGATGAGGAAGCCGACACCAGTGACGACGAGAATCATCACGCAGGAAAGCGGGTCAAGCAGATAGCCCCAGTCGGCGATGAATGGGACGGGACCGCCGGTGGCAGGGATGGGACCGGGCGTGACCCATTCGAACAGGATTTGCTGGAACACGCGGTGGGCGGGGTCCATGGCGAACAGCGCGATAGCGGCACCTGCGGCGTGAATGAAGGATAGGAGAACGCTGCCCACGCAGAAGAAGTTGATGGCTTCTTTGGGAAGGAGACGGCCGATAAAGAGCATGATCGCGGCGCTGATCAGAGGAAAAAGCGGGATGAGCCAGAGATGTTCGAGGAAATAGTTGGAGGAGGTCATGGGCGGCTGCTTCCTCCACTGCGGAATGACGATTCCCCGGGGGCTAAAGCAGGATTCAGACGTCGGAACTGAAGCCCTGACCCCCTAAAGAGCCGGCAGAGGTCCGGGCACAGGCAAAAGTGCGTGTACCACAAATTCGGACTGGAGGCGCTCACCATTTGAGGAGGTCCATTTCGTCGGCGAGGACGGTTTCGCGGTTGCGGAAAAAGGCGATCACGATGCCGAGACCGATGGCGGCTTCCGCGGCGGCATCCGCGATGATGAAGAGGGCAAAAACCTGGCCGGATACATCGCCGAAAATGCGCGAAAAAAGAACGAGGTTGATATTCACGGCGTTCAGGATCAGTTCGATGGACATCAGAACGACGATGACGTTGCGGCGCGTGACCACGCCGATGCAGCCGATCAGGAACAGTGCCAGGCTGAGAAAAAGATAATGCGCCGGAGACATCATGATTCGTCCGTCCTTCCGCGGTTCTTGGCCATCACCACCGCGCCGACCATGGCAACGAGCAACAGGATGCTGGCAATTTCGAAAGGCAGCAGGTAATTGCTGAACAGGCTTTTCGCCAATTCCTCAGAGTTTGGCGGCAACTTATCCGCGGGCGCGCTCCCCTGGATCAGCAGGCCGCCGCCAGGCAGTTTGCGCGCGAGAAGCAGTATTACGCTCACTTCAATGCCGAGTGCCGCGGCAACCAGAATGGCGACTAGTCTCTGCATGCGAAACCGCAATTGGTGAATGGGCGCATCCAGGCGGACGAGCATGATCACGAAGATGAACAGCACCATGATGCCGCCGACATACAGAATGATCTGCGTGATGAACAGGAATTCGGCGCGAAGTTGCAGGAAAATGCCTGCCGTAGCCAGCAGCGTGGTGATCAGGAAAACTGCGGAGTGAATCGCGTTGCGGCGCGTGACCATCAGCGCGGCGCTGAGCACCGCGACCCCGGCGAAGAAGTAGAAAATAATGCTATCCAGCATAGGAATCCGATGGGACAGCGGCAGCAGACGAAGCCGCGGCGGTACGTTTATCGTGCATTCGGACAAGGAACAGAGAAATCGCCAAGGTGAACGCGGTGGTGACGATCATAGTGAACCAGCGGTTCAAGCCGAACTCCGACTCGAGCAACAGCGCCAATCCGACGGAGAACACATTGACGATGGCCAGCGGAATCAAAATGTACCAGCCGAGATGCATGAGCTGATCGAAGCGGTAGCGCGGCAAAGTGAAGCGCAGCCACATAAAAACGTAAATGTACGCGGACACTTTCAAGAGGAACCAGAACGCGCCGTTTAGCCCGGGCAGCGCAAATCGCAGTGGAGTAATAATCCAAGGTGCGATGAAAACGGCCGCAAGCCCGAAGCACGCCAGCGCCACCGCCCACATGAACCCGGTTTGAACTTTCACGGGCTGCTTCCCTGCCCTGTAAATGCAATACCCACCGAGGAGGCCGAGGAAGACAGCGGGCAGGAAATCAAACCATCTCAGCCAGTGGACATTTGGAAAAGGCCGGAGCCAGCCGCCGAGAAAGAGCGTCGTTGCGACCGAGGCAACTACGATCATGTTGGCGTACTCCCCGAGGAAATAAAGCGCCCAGCGGAAGCCGCTGTATTCCGTCATGTAGCCGGCGACCAGTTCGGATTCCGCCTCGGGAAGATCGAAGGGAGCGCGATTGGTTTCGGCGATGGAGGCAACCAAAAAAATGAAAAAGCCCACGGGTGCCAGAAATATAAACCAAACGTGACCGTCGAACTGCGCAGCGACGATGTCCGGAATTCTCAATGTACCGGCCAGAAGCAAAGCGCTGACAATGGCGATGCCACCGGCCGCTTCGTAGCTGACAAGTTGAGCCGTGCTGCGGATGGCGCCGATGATCGAGTAATGGCTGTTGGAGGCCCAGCCGCCAAGAATGATGCCAATAAAACCGAGTGAGCTGACGCCGATGACGAACAGGATGCCGATGTTGATATCCTGCGCGACGCGGAACGCAGGGCCGAAATACAGCGCGCCCATGGCAGTGAGCGCGGCGACCATGGTGATGACGGGAGCAAACCAGAAAATCAGTCCGTCGGCGTCGCGGGGAATGAGGTCTTCCTTGATCAGCAGCTTCACCGCGTCGGCGATGGGCTGCAACAGGCCGTGCGGGCCAACGCGCATCGGCCCAAGCCGCGCTTGCATGTCTGCCATGAGTTTGCGCTCGACGAGCACGACATAGCCCGCGATCAATGGAACAATTGCGACGATCACCACGGCGCAGACGAGTTCGACCCACCAAGTCTGCAAGAAATGGAGGAGGGCTTGGGCGGTGGGATTCATGGGCTAGCGATCCACCTCTCCGAGCACGATATCGAGAGTGCCAATGACCGCGACCACGTCGGCCACCAGATGGCCGCGAATCATTTTGTCCAGCGCCTGAAGATTGACGAACGATGGCGGACGAATGCGCACGCGATACGGCTGAATGGTGCCGTCGCTGACGATGTAGTAGCCCAGAATCCCCTTGGGCGCTTCGATGGAATGATAAATCTCGCCCGGCGGGGGCTTCAGAACCTTGCCCACTTTGCCCATGATCGGTCCTTCTGGAATATTTTCGATGGCCTGCAGGCAAATCAGGCGGGACTGGCGCATTTCTTCCATGCGCACCATGTAGCGATCGTAAGTGTCGCCGTTGGTGCCCACGGGAATTTCGAATTGATAGCGATCGTAAGCTGCATACGGCTGGGCTTTGCGCAGATCCCATTTCACTCCGGCGGCGCGCAGAATAGGTCCGCTTGCGCCAAGAGCGATGCAGTCCGCGGCATTCAGGACGCCGACGTTGCGCGTGCGGCCGATCCAGATGCTGTTGCCGGTGAGCAGGGCCACGTATTCTTCAATGCGGCGCTCAAAATCCTTGCAGAAACGCTCGACGTCTTTCTCGAAGCCGTCGTAAGCCTCATATTGCAGGCCGCCAATGCGGAAGGCGTGCGTGGTCAGGCGCGCGCCGCAATATTTCTCGAAAATTTTCAGGATTTCTTCACGTTCGCGCATGCAGTAGAACAGCGGGGTCAGCGCGCCGATGTCGAGGGCGTGCGTACCGAGCCATAGAAGATGGCTGGCGATGCGTTGCAGCTCGGTGAGAATGGTGCGAATCACTCGAGCGCGCAACGGAGCTTCCACGCTCAGAAGTTTTTCGACGGCTTCGCAGTAGCCGAGGCCGTTGCTTACCGCTGCCACATAATCCATGCGGTCGACGTACGGGGCAAATTGCTGGTAGGTACGATTCTCCGCGATCTTCTCCACGCCTCGATGGAGGTAGCCGATCACGCATTCGGTTCCGCGGACGCGCTCGCCGTCCAGCTTCAGTTTGACGCGCAGCACTCCATGCGTCGACGGGTGCTGCGGGCCCATGTTGAGCACGAGCTCGTCGGCGCCGAGAAGCGTATCTTTTTGCGATGCGTCTTGCCGCACTGTGTTTTCCACTTCTCCCAAACTATTTACAACAAAACTATTGACCGCTGTCGATGCCGAGATTTTCCCGGACCCAAGCGGTGTCTTGCTGAAGAATGTCGTAATCCTTGCGCAGCGGGTGACCCTGCCAGCCATCGGGCAACAGGATACGTTTCAGGTCGGGATGGCCGGCGAATTCGATGCCGAACAAGTCAAAAATTTCGCGCTCCAACCAGTTTGCCGTGGGCCAAATTTCGGAGAGACTGTGGGGCTTCTCGTTCGCCGTAACGGGAATCTTCAGCCGCAGGCGCGTGTTGTGCGGGAATGAATAGAGAATGGCGATGAGGTCGAAGCGTTTTTCGCGGCGTGGCCAATCGACCGCGGTGAAATCCTCGAGCAGATCGAATTTTTCTTCGTCGCGAGAATAACGCGCGATGTCCTGGAGCTGGGCGGAGTCGATCACCAGATAGGGCTGCTTGCGATCTTCGAGGGCATCGAGAATCGAAACGCCAAAACGCTCGCGGTAACGGCGGACAAGATCGTTATCGAGCGGAATCTGCACCGGCGCGGCAGCTTTTGGCGCGGCAGCAGCCGGCTTCGCCGCCGGAGGAGCAGCGGGCATGGGGGCACTCTTCGGCGGAGACGCGGGCGAAGCGCCCTTGGGCTCCGGTGGAGTACTTTCAGGCTCTTGGGATGGCTTAGGCTCGTCTGCCATGGACCCTGGGACCAATGTACTGCAACACAACTATTAAAAATAGAGCAACAGCAAACTGCGGACTCGATTAGCTCCGGACGGCGAATAAAAAATCAGCATGCGCAAGGAAGGAGCGAGAACGCAAATGCCATCCGGTATTGCGGATGCACTCATCCGCGACCTGGCAGCTATTCTCATCGTTCCTTGGCTTTCTAACATACGCGGTAAGTGCAGTCAATGAGCGGGGACACAGCGCGGTGGGAAAGTCTGGGCGTTTTGTTTTGAGTTTGGTTTGTTACGGGTGGTTGTTGCTTGCTGCAGTGTTTGGGAGGTGCTGGCTGCGTTGTAAAACCTGCGGCGAGCCACCGCACTCCAAAATCAGGCCCAATCCAGGGCGCCCTTTTTGTAGAGCCAGACGTAGCCGACCAGCAGGATGCCGAGAAAGACAACCATGGAGATCAGCGCGAAGAAGCCAAGATGCGCCGCGAGCCAGGAGCGGTAGAGGATCGCCCACGGAAACATGAAGATGGTTTCCACGTCGAAAATGACAAACAGCATCGCGACTACATAGAAACGGGCAGAATAACGGCCTCGCGCGTTGCTTTCGGCGGGAACGCCGCACTCGTACGGCAGAAATTTTGCCGGGCCACCGCGGGATACCGGACGAATCAGTTTGAAGACAAGAAGCGCGACGATGGGAAAGGAAAGCACCAGCAGCGCGAAGATGAGGACCGGAATGTAGGCCGTAGGCATCCTGAGCGATGCTAGCACACAAGAGCGGGCGCAACGCAAGGATGGGAATCACGGAGAGATTGGGTGGTAGCGCTTAGGTTGAGGTCCTTCGCCGCAAAAAACGCTCCTCAGGAAGACAGCTTGTGGTGTGTTTGTCGCTGTGCGTGTACTTGCATGTGTTCGCTATTTTTCAAAGAGCAGTTCGCCGGCGCGTTGCGTGGCTTTTACTACGGCTTTGATCAGCGTGACGCGGAGTTTCCCTTCCTCGAGTTCGAGGATGCCGTCGATGGTGCAGCCTGCGGGCGTGGTGACGGAATCCTTGAGTAGCGCTGGGTGATCGCCGGTTTCCAGCACGACGCTGGCGGCGCCCTTCATCGTCTGAGCGGCGAGGAGCGTGGCGATGTCGCGAGGCAGACCCACTTTGACGCCGGCTTCGGCTAGCGATTCGAGAATGATGTAGACGAAGGCGGGGCCGCTGGCAGACAGGCCGGTAACTGCATCCATATTTTTTTCGTCGACGACCACCGTGCGGCCAACGGCTGTGAACATGGCCTTGGCAATTTCCAGGTGCGTTGCCGAAGCGTGCGCGCCGGGGCAGATGCCGGTCATGCCGCAGCCGACGATGGAGCAGGTGTTGGGCATGGCGCGAATCACCGGAACTTTAGCTCCGGCGCGCTGCTCGATGTAGGACGTTGGGACGGACGCGGCCACGGAAATGACCAGAGTTTTCTTGCCGAGGGCGGGCTTGATTTCCTTCAGCACGTCACCGACAACCTGTGGCTTCACCGCAAGCAGCACGACATCGGCGCCTTTCACGGCGCTGCGATTATTGGTGGTGACGTTGACGCCGAGTCCCTTCGACAGCGTGATGGCTTTTTCCGGATGACGGACCGTTGCGGTGACCTGTTTGTGCGAAAACAGTCCCTGCTTGAGATAGGCGCGAAGAAGTATGCCGCCAAGTTTGCCGGTGCCAAGAACCGCGAGACGCTGCTCAGAAAGTTTGGGAGTCATGGTCAGAACATTGTCACGGAGTAAGCGAGGATGGTCAACAGCCGTTAGTCGTGGCGCGCGCCACGCAGGACTTCTACGGCGTGGGGGAGCAGGTGCGCCACGGCGTTGAGGGATTCGATAGCGCCTTTGGGGCTGCCGGGGAGATTGATGACGATGGTTTTGTTGCGAATGATGGCGACGCCGCGAGAAAGGAGCGCGGTGGGTGTTTTCTCCGCGCCTGCACGGCGAATTTCCTCGGCGAGGCCTGGGATGGTGCGATCGGCAAGGTCCAGTGTAGCTTCGGGAGAGTTGTCCCGAGGGCCGAGGCCTGTGCCTCCAGTCGTTAGTAGGACATCCACGCTGCCTGTGTCCGCAATGGACCGAATCAGGTTACGGATCTGTTCAGAATCATCGGAGCAGCGCAGAGCAGAATCGACCGTCCAGCCGAGTTCGCGACAACGAGCGACAAGAGCAGGACCGGAAAGATCTTCGCGTTCGGAGCAAGCTACGGAATCGCTGATGGTCAAAATGGCAATGCGCATGGTGAGTTATAAGGTGTTAGTTTTAAGTCTTAAGTAAAGAAAATCTCGCTGTCTGCCCGGTCTATACGGTCATTGTCTCTAGTTCTAAGTTACAAGCAAAACAGGAATCACGCACGAACACAATAAGGTCACGCAGCTACTTAAAACTTAGAACTGGAAACCTAAAACTTCCCTAGCCCGTTCCCACCGTATCGCGATTGGCTTCGTCCAGCAGGCGCATGGCTTCCATCAACAGGCCGGTGGTGGTGCGCGTCGTGGTGGTGGCGGTGGAAGCACTGGCGGCGTTGAAATCAATTTCGAATTCGCCTTCGGTCCACAGCACAACTTTCAGCACCGCATCGTCGCCGGAGAGATCCTTGATCTTGGCGTCGCGGCACTGGCCACTGGCGAAATAGAGTTCGGCGCGCTCGGAGCCCTTCTGCACGACCAGCCGGCAGGACTTTTGCCCCATTTCCAGGGATTGCAGCAGATCGATCATGCTCATTTCCTCGAGGCGCCCCTGAATCACGCCGGGACGGGAGGCTTGCTTCTGCAATTTTTCCAGGTGCAGGCGATCGACCACTTTTTTGGCGGAACGCACCAGATCCTTGATGAGGAAAGGCTTGGCGATGAAATCCTCGGCGCCTTCGACCAGCGGACGCAGGCGCTCTTCGATATCGCTGCGGCTGGCCATAAACAGAAACGGAATGTGGCGGGTGGCTTCGCGTCCACGCAGTTTCTCGAACAACTGGCGGCCATTCAATCCTGGCATGTTGTAGTCGCACAAAATCACGTCGGGAGGCTCGTCGATGACTTTCAGCAGCGCATCCGCACCATCGGCGGCGATCATCACCTCGCAGAAAGGTTCCAGGCCCTTGGCCACGAGATCGCGCACCATGGGATTGTCTTCGGCGACCAGCAGCTTGACCGTTTTGCCGGAGGCCGCGCTCATCTCCTGGAACTCCGGGAAGGTTTTTTCGAGCCGCGACGGTAATCCCCGCCCTTCCCGCCAGTCTTCTCCAGCAGGTGAACAGCGGTGATCTCTACACCTTTATCAAGGGCTTTACACATGTCGTAGACCGTGAGGGCGGCACAAGTAACGGCAACCAGCGCTTCCATCTCCACGCCTGTTTGCGCTGTGGCCGTAACCCTGGAAACCAGTTCCACCCCATCTTTGCATAGGCGCGGAGTCACATCAATGTGGGTAATGGGGAGCGGATGACAAAGAGGTATCCACTCCGAGGTACGTTTGGCAGCGGCAATTCCGGCGATACGCGCCACCTCCAAGGGATTGCCCTT
This sequence comes from Candidatus Acidiferrales bacterium, assembly GCA_963709705.1. Classification (GTDB taxonomy): domain Bacteria; phylum Acidobacteriota; class Terriglobia; order Acidiferrales; family UBA7541; genus Acidiferrum. Next base: position 99,432 of record CAVPXU010000001.1, on the reverse strand, counting down.
GGGGTTCTCCAGGCGGCGGACGGCGCGCACCACCCGGGGAGACATGCGGACGAACGCGTGTGCGATGGCGGTGCGAGTGGTGACGGCTTTGGCGGAGACGTCAACCATGTTGATTTCGCCGCGCGGAGAATAGTGGGAAAGCTTGGGCATCGTGAGTGGTGGAATTTTCCCAGTGCACCCGATCGTAGAGGGATTCCTCACTTCGCGGACTCCGTTCGGAATGACGGGCTTATTTTAGGTACCCCGCTAGAGTACGTCGAACCGCGGTAGAACGGAAACTTTCTCACCGGCGGGGATGTCCAGGCGGTCAGCGGGGACGACCAGAAAGCAGTTGGCGCGCGTGAGGGTGGAGATGTCTCCCGAACCTTGCCATGGCAGCGCGCGAACCTGCGGGCTCTGGCCCTGCCATTCGACGCGGGAAGGAAGAAAGTGCGTGAGGCCCGGCTTTTCCTGGACTGGCTCAGTTAAGGTGGCTTGCAGCAGCGGAAGCGGTCGAGCGGGGGCGCCATTGAGGATGTCTATGGCCGGGATGACGAAGAGTTGGAACGTCACCATCGTGGAGACCGGATTGCCCGGCAAACCGAAAAGCCAAGTATTGCCGCAGCGGCCGAAAACCGTGGGCTTTCCCGGGCGCAGAGCTACCGCGTCGAAAAAAAACTCCGCGCCCATGCCTTTCAGGACGGGCTCGACGAGGTCGTACTTCCCCATGGACACGCCGCCGGACAAAACCAGTATGTCTTCGCGCAGGCCTTGCTGAATTTTGGCCGAGAGATCATCGGCGCGATCAAGGGCATTGACGAGAGGAACCGGTTCGCCGCCCGCCAGACGAATCTGGGCGGAGAGAGAAACAGTATTGCTATTGCGGATGTGAAATGGGCCAGGCGTTTCGTTGATGGGCACGACTTCATCGCCAGTGGAAAGGATGGCCACGCGCGGTTTCTTGTGGCAGCGTAGGTTGGTGACGCCGACTTGCGCGGCAATGGCCAGTTCCGCAAAACCGAGCCGTAGGCCGGGCGAAAGCGCCAGGTCGCCGGAACGCGCTTCGCTGCCGCGGGGAACGAAATTTTGACCCAGTTGCGTGGCGCGATCGAAGATGACCGTTTCGTTTTCGCGACGCGTGAATTCGATCATCACGATGGCATCGGCGCCGGCTGGAATTGCCGCACCGGTCATGATTTGTATGCAGGTGCCGGGGGCCAGTGGCTCGGAAACCGTGTCGCCGGCTTTGATCTCGCCTGCGCAACGGAGGCTGGCGCCTTGCCGCGCTTCGTTGGCGCGGACGGCATAGCCATCACGGGTGGGACGATCGAACGGGGGATATTCGCGGTCCGAGCGAACTTCCTGCGCGAGGATATAGCCTAGGGCATCGGAGACGGGAAGATTGAGGGTGGGACGTGTGGTGGCGTGCGTTTTGGTTTGGCTGATTACGAGTTGGCGGGCGTCTTCGAAGGAGAGCATGCGGGAGAATATTGTAGCGCATACGGGAAAGGACGAAGAGGTAACGCAGAGTCCCCGAAGCTAAGAGAAGAGGAGAGCGCGGAGGCGGATTTGGAAATGTTGCCGCGGGAAATCGGAGAACCCCAAGAGTCACGGGCTAAAGCCTATGCTACGTGGAGGCTAGAGCCAACCGGCGAGCAGCGTGCCTGGTTGGATGATGGTGGCGTCGCGTTCGGGGCCGGTGGAGATCATCCCAATTTCAACCTGGAGGAAATCGGAGACGAATCGCAGGTAATCGATGGCCGCTTTGGGGAGTTTGCCAGCGTCCGTGGCGCCATAGGTGTCCTGGCACCAGCCGGGAAGAGTTTTGTAGACCGGAGTGACGTGCTCGTAGACTTCGGCGGATGCTGGCATTTCGTGAAGCGGCGAACCTTTGTAGGTGTAGCCCACGCCGACTTTAATTTCGCGCTGCGTGTCGAAGACGTCGAGCTTTGTGACCGCCAGCGAATCGATGCCGTTGATCATTTTGGCGTAGCGCAATTCCGCAAGATCAAGCCAGCCGCAGCGGCGCGGACGGCCCGTGACCGCGCCGAATTCCTTGCCACGTTCGCGGACTTCCTTGGCTTCGAGATCGGGCATTTCCGTGGGAAACGGGCCGCCACCCACGCGAGTGGTATACGCCTTGGAGATGCCTAGGACGTGGCGGATTTTCGTTGGGGGCACGCCTGCGCCAGTGGTAGCGCCGCCCGATGTGGCGCTGGAAGAGGTGACGAAGGGGTAGGTGCCGTGATCGATGTCCAGCATGGTGCCCTGGGCGCCTTCGAACAGAACGGATTTGCCTTCGTCGAGCGCGCGGTTCACCAATTCGGCGGTATCGCAGATGTAAGATCTAATTTTTTCGCCGAGGGCCAGCGAAGCATCGACTTCATGCGAGAAATCCACCTGAGCGCCATACGCGCCCTGCGCAATGCGATTCTTCTCGGCAACAACGCGCGCCGCTTTTTCGCGAAACAAAACGGGATCGAGCAGATCGACCACCCTCAGCCCACGGCGAGCCATCTTGTCTTCGTAAGCAGGGCCGATGCCGCGCGAGGTAGTACCGATTTTGTTGGCGCCGCGAGCTACTTCCGCCGCCATATCCAGTTCGCGGTGATATGGGAAAATCAGGTGGGCTCGATTGCTGATGTGCAAGCGGCCTTTGACGTCGACACCGGCTTTCGCCAGCGTTTCAATTTCGGCCACGAGCGCCGCGGGATCGATGACCACGCCCGTGCCGATGACCGCGTGCTGGTGCGGGCGCAAGATGCCGCAGGGGATGAGCTGAAGCACATAGCGATCCTTGCCAATGATGACCGTGTGGCCAGCATTGTGGCCGCCGGCAACGCGCACAATATAATCAAACGACCCAGCCAGATAATCGACAACCTTGCCCTTGCCCTCGTCGCCCCACTGCGCGCCGACCACAACGACCGATTTCATGCGGAGAATCTCCTGGCTCGAGACCGAGGCGGCGGAATTCCAGCGAGCAAGAACCCACCGGACAGAAGTCTATGGAGCAAAATCCGTGCGACACACCAATTTCAAATCGTACGATGGGCGCTGGGGGAACGCAAGCAAGTCCGAAGGAGCCAGCGCACATCCGCATTTGGTTGTACTGGAAACAACAGGCAGCAGAGTGGATAATGTTGAGCGCCAAGGAATGCACCGCCCAGAGAAGGCAAATTCTTGATTCTTCAGCAGACCGATCCCATCCTGGCGATTCGCCAGACCGACCACGCGTTTCTCTCCGGTTTCTTTGCGCGCGAATTCGGCAACGATTACTTCATGCGGCCGGAGCCGTTTTCTTCGTTTTGCCTCGCCGCGGCCGAACACGACAACGGCTGGCAGGAATGGGAACTTGCGCCGGGTGTCGATCCCCGGACGTTTGTCCCGTACAGCTTCATGACCGTGCCTACGGAAGAGCATATTGCGCTGTACCAGCGCGGCATCGATCGTATTCTGAAAGTGGATTTGTACGCTGGCCTGCTGGTTGTTTCGCACTGCATGGGACTGTACGACCGCTCGCGCGCCACCATGCCCGGATACTCTTCGAAATATGTGAAATCCCAGGAGCAGCACGTAGCCAACGATTTTGTGCAGCGGCTGCGCCTGCAGCAGCTTCGCCTGAAAGTGGATTTGCGCAACGATCCCGTCACCAAGCCGTTCACGGACGAAAAACTGATCAAAGCCAACGTGCAGCGGCTGGAAGCTCTCGACCGCCTGTCTCTCTATTTCTGCCTGGGCGCAGCGGAAGATGCGTCGATCGAAGGCGTGCCCATAAATGATGACGGCAAGGAAGTGGACTGGGAAATTCGCCCCACGGGCCAGGGGCAGTTCACGATTCACCCGTACCCGTTTCGCCGCGATCCGCTGCAATTCGCGATTCTGGCCCGGCGCATTCCCAAGCGCCGCTACACCGACGATCCGGATTTTCAGGCCGTGGTCGCTGCCGCCCCATTCTTCAATATTCGCTTCTCGCTGCGCTCGCGCTTCGCTTCGAACACCACTCACGCTATCGCGCTGTAAACCCTCCACGCGTTTTTCCTCGGTTTTCCACCGCTGCTTTCCATCGCTGTTTCGGGCGCTATTGCCCTTCCGTCTGTTATCATGGCCGCTGGCACACATGCGGCCAGATCGCATCTCGCTCTTTCCTCTGAACGTCGTACTTTTCCCCGGCGAGCTTCTTCCCTTGCACATTTTCGAGCCGCGCTATCGCCGGATGGTGCGCGAGTGCCTGGACGAAAAATCTCCATTTGGGATGCTCCTGGCTCTGCCGAATGGCGTAGCGCATGTTGGTTGCACGGCGGAAATTCTGGAAGTTACGCGGCGGTACGATGACGGGCGCATGGACATTCTCACCGTCGGGCGGCGGCCGTACCGCGTCGTGGATCTTTACGACGACGATCCGCTGCTGCAAGGCGCGGTCGATTACCTCGAGGATGAAGATTCCTGCCTGGAGCCGGGCAATCAAGAGCAACTGGTTCAACTGTATGAAGTCTGTTACACGCTGCTTTTTTCTGGAATGCCGGGGAACCTCGCGCAGTCTCCGCCGGAATCATTATCTTTTGCAGTTGCGGGCGGGCTTCCGCTCGATTTGTTGTGGAAGCAGCAAATTCTGGAACTACGTTCCGAAGCGGAACGTCAGGACCGGCTGGTCAGGTATCTTCGCGAGTGGGCCCTGCATCTACACAAGATAGACACCCGGCGCCATCGCGGAGAAAGCGTGGACCACGGATTGAATTAGTGTTCGGCGGGTTTTGTTCAACCCGCGGATAGGGGCTTCATGACAGCAAGCAATTCACCGCATACGGCACCTCATTCCAAACCGCGTACGATTGGCGAGCTAAAAAGCATTCCCGATTTCGACGCGCGCACCAGCACGCTGCCGGTAAAAAATGAGATTCGCCGCAATCTGCTGCGCGCGATTGAGCGGGACGAGCCGTTGTTTCCCGGCGTCCATGGATACGATGACAGCGTGATTCCGCAGATCGTGAATGCCGTGCTTTCGCGGCACAATTTCATCTTGCTGGGCCTGCGCGGCCAGGCGAAGAGCCGCATCTTGCGCGGATTGATCCGGTTGCTTGACGCGGAAATTCCTGTGATCGCCGGCTGCGAGATTAACGACAATCCGCTGCAGCCCATTTGCCGGTCTTGCCGTGAACGTGTCGCCGCCGAAGGCGACAACACTCCGATTGCCTGGCTGCCCCGCGATCAACGTTATGTTGAAAAGCTTGCAACGCCGGACGTCACCATGGCGGACATTATTGGCGACGTTGATCCGATCCGCGCGGCTCGCGGTGGGCGCGATCTCTCCGACGAGCTGACGATTCACTACGGCCTTCTGCCCCGCGCCAATCGCGGCATTTTTGCGATTAACGAACTCCCCGATCTCGCCGGCAAGATTCAGGTCGGCTTGTTCAACATCATGCAAGAGGGCGACATCCAGATTAAGGGCTACCCGTTGCGGCTGCCGCTGGATGTGCTGCTCGTGTTCACCGCCAATCCCGAAGACTACACCGCGCGCGGAAAAATCATTACGCCGCTGAAAGATCGTATCGGCGCGGAAATCCGCACCCACTATCCCACGACCGTCGAAGAAGGCATGACCATTACGGACCAGGAAGCCTGGACGAAGCGCGACGCTCACATCCGGGTGGACGTGCCGGATTATTTGCGGCAAGTGGTGGAGGAAATCGCGTTTCAAGCACGCGAGGATAAGCGCATCGATCGCCGCTCTGGAGTAAGTCAGCGGTTGCCGATCACGGCCCTCGAAAGCGCGGTCAGCAGCGCCGAGCAACACGCGGCGCGCACCGGCGAAACTCATGCGGTCGCAAGAGTGGCAGATGTGTATGCAGCGATGCCAGCGATTACCGGCAAGCTGGAGCTGGAATATGAAGGCGAGCTGAAAGGCGCGGAGGTGATTGCGCGGGAACTGATTCGCACGGCGATTGGCCGCGTGTTCAGCAAATATTTTGGCGAGGTGGGCTTCCAGCCGGTGGTTCAGTGGTTTGAGGCAGGAAATGAGTTGAAGATTCCCGACGATGTTTCCACGAATCACCGTTTCCAACAGCTTTGCCGCGTGCAAACTTTGATGGATCACGTTGGCAAACTTGGCGTGACAAATCGCAAGGATGAAGCTGCGACCGCAGCCGCCGCGGAAATGATCTTGGAGGGGCTGTGGGCGCACCGGCGCGTGGGACGCAGCGAGGAACGCGGCTTTTATGCGGAGAAGCCGCAACGTGTGACGGAACCGCGCGAGCGCGAAAATCCCAACCGCCCGCGGCGCACGTACAATTAGGTCGTCAGGCTGTTGCGAAGGGATGTTGAGTCTGAGGTAGCGCGATGAAGATCGTCAAATACCGGAAGTACACGGGCGAGCCCGCCGACGAGGTTGATCTCGACGAGCTGATGAAGCGCTTGGGCGATTTCCTGCTGCAGAGCGGGTTCGAATCGCAGTACTACGGCATGTCTGAGTTCGACGCCGCGCAATCCATGGAAGCGCTGCGCGATGCGATTCTTCGCGCGCTGCAAGAGGGCGAGTTGATTCCCGCAGAAATGATGAGCGAAGAGCTGCAGCAAATGTTGCAGGATCCGGGCGCGCTAAACAATCAGGACGTGCGCGATCTGATCGAAAAGATCATTCAACGCCTCACCCAGGAAGGGTTCATCAATCCCCAGCAGCCTCCCCAGGTGACTCCGCCGCCGCAGGTCACGCCCGGCGGGCAGTTGGGACTACCTTCGGAACGCAATCCGGATGCGCGGTTTGAGATCACAGACAAAGCGATCGATTTTCTCGGCTTCAAAACTTTGCGCGACCTTCTTGGTTCCCTCGGCCGCAGCAGCTTCGGCCGCCACGACACGCGCGATCTTTCGACGGGCGTGGAATCCGGCGGGATTTCGCGGGCGTATGAATTCGGTGACGTACTTAATCTTGATATCAGCCAAACGCTTTCGAACGCTATTCGCCGCGAAGGCGTGAAAGTTCCGATCGACATGCAATATCGCGACCTGATGGTGCACCAGTGCGAGTACCAAAGTTCTTGCGCCACCGTCGTTCTGCTGGATTGCAGCCACAGCATGATTCTGTATGGCGAAGACCGCTTCACTCCGGCCAAGCGCGTGGCGCTGGCGCTTTCGCACCTGATTCGCACGCAATATCCCGGAGACACGCTCAGCCTTGTGCTGTTCCACGATTCCGCGGAGGAAATTCCGCTAGGACAGTTGGCACGCGTACAGGTGGGACCCTACTACACCAACACGCGCGAAGGCTTGCGAATGGCCCAGCGCATCCTGCTGCGGCAGCGTAAGGACATGCGGCAGATCATCATGATCACGGACGGGAAGCCTTCCGCGCTGACGCTGGAAGATGGACGCATCTACAAAAATGCGTTCGGGCTTGATCCTTTCGTAGTGAGCGAAACGCTGGAAGAAGTGAACAAGTGCAAGCGCGCCGGGATCATGATCAACACGTTTATGTTGGCGACGGATTACAGCCTGGTGCAATTCGTGCAGAAAATCACGCAGATGTGCAAAGGGAAAGCGTATTTCACCACGCCATACACGCTGGGACAGTATCTGCTGATGGATTACATGCAGCGGAAGACCAAAACAATTCACTGAGTAACACGCGTCCGTCCTTACTTACCTGCCTTTACCTACCTTGAATACTTTAGATTTGTCTCCGCGAGCAATCGCGATGCCGATGCTGTGTGTAACCAAAGGGATACATAGAAATATTGATTCATCCGATTCGCTTTTTTGCGGGCAAATATAGCTGTTTCCGCGTACCTCGTCGCTCCCACCTCAGCGTCTAATGTTACAACAAACAGATTAAACAATTCCGCGCCGTCGCCTGCCGTGTCCTGCATCAGCGCACCAGCGGAAAATTAAAAGGAGTTGTTCATGAAACTGTCAAAAATCTCAGTCGCACTTTTCGGGGCGGCCTTTCTTTTTGCCTCCAGCACATTCGCTGGAGACGTCAATAAAGCGAAGCTGAATCTCGATCAGAAAATCAACGTGGAAGGCAAGACGCTGGACGCCGGAAGCTACCGAGTCGAATGGAACGGCAGCGGGCCGAACGTTCAAGTCAACATCATCAAGGGGAAAGACACCGTAGCGACTTTCCCTGCGCAGGTGACCGAGTCCGCGAATCAAAACCCGGAGAATGCGTATGGTTCCGTCTCGGCGCCAGACGGCTCGCGGTCCCTCACCGCCATCTATATCGGCGGCAAGCGCACAATCCTACAGTTGGATCAGAACGCTGCAGCGAACCAGCAATCGAGCGCGCAAGGGTCGAAGTAACTGCAACCATCGCCCATTCCTTCCCAGCGTCCCCGGAAGGAATGGGCATTTTTGCGTGCATCCGAAGCGTCGCGCTCCATTCGGCGTTTCTTTGCGCTAAAATAATTGAATGCCGCTTTGGAATAAACTCGCTCGAAGATTCGGGCTGGAGGCGCCGTTGACGAACATCGAAGCTGGAAACACCGCTCCGCATTTTTCCCTGAAAGCGCTCGACGGAAAACGATATTCTCTCGATTCGCTGCTCGCGCGCGGGCCGCTGGTGCTGGCTTTCTTCAAGATTTCCTGCCCGGTCTGCCAGTTTACATTTCCATTTTTGCAAAGAATCGCCGAGCCCTTCGCGGGTAAAAACGCTTCGGTCATCGGCGTTTCCCAGGATAATGCGCGAGACACAAAGGAATTTAACCAGGAGTATGGCATTACGTTTCCGACTTTGCTGGACGACGCCGGTTATCCCGCATCGAACGCGTATGGACTAACGAACGTGCCGACGATTTTCCTGATCGCGCCGGATGGCACGGTCACGGTGAGTTGCATGGGATTCGACAAGGCGGCCCTGGAGAAGATCGTCAGCGAATTGTCGCAGCAGCAGAAAATCGCCGCCGCCCCGCTCTTCCGCCCTGATGAAATCGTTCCCGCCTACAAACCTGGATGAGGATCGAAAAACTAGGTCCGGTCGGACCTAACAAAATCTTAAAGCTCTGATTCTTCGCGCAGCAGATCTTTGGCGTGCTTGGGCGGTTTTTTCCGCTTGTCGGGAATCACGCGCGTCGCGGCCGGGGCCAAACCGGATTTCCGAGCCACTCTTCGCGCTTCGGTTCCTTTATCGAGCTTCTTCTTGCGGCTTTTCATTAGCGTCAGCTCTTCTTACTGACAATTTCCTGCACGGCCCGGTAGCCCTGATCGATAGCCTCGTTGGTGTATGCAAACGCGCCCGCATCCGAATTGGCGACATGAATATTTCTAAACGGCTGGCGTCCAATTTCGTTGGGCGCTTGCCCCGCGGGCCAAACGGGATCGTAGAGCGAGTTGTATTCGTAAGCATAACCGTGCGGCCAGCGGTTCACGGTGATGGCTTCAATGTCCCCGGCGGGATCGAAGCCGGCGCTGCCTAGAATGCGCGCCAACTGATCCCGGATATTTCGTTCGAATGTGCTGAAATCCATATTAAGCAGCTTCATGCGGCCGGTGCGCTGTTTTTCCCGCGCCGTGCTTCCCGGGCCTACCGGCACGTACTGCATGTGAAGCACGCAGGATTCGTGGGACTTCTGCGTGAACTGGTAACCACCCATGCTCACCGGAAAGTCCATGGCCACTTCGGAGAAGAACGCGCCAGGGCAGCGTACTTCATGCACTTTCAACTTTTCGAACGCTTTCCAATTCTTGATCTGTACATTCGTATAAACCAGCGGCACTTTCACGTTGTAGGCCAGCCCTTGTTTTTGCGGCTCCGGCATTTCCGGGCACATGTACGGAATCACCATATTCCAGCACGCTAGAATGCACTTGGAGCCCTTCACGACGTGCGCGTTCCCTCCCCTGACGTAGGTGACAGCCACGCCGCCGGCTTTATCGTTGGCCACGTGTACTGCGGTGGAATTCAGCCGCACTCGCACGGCGGAGTTGGCATCATCAAGCTTGGCGTAATTAAATTTCGCCAGGACCACGTCTTCCATCGTGTTTCCCGAAGCAACTCCAGGAATCATCGCGCGCACTAGCAAGCGTGGCACGGAACCAATGCCGTCGGGAAAATGATAAATGTACGGCTCGTGGTCCTGCCGTGTAACTTCCAGTCCCATGCCAGGACCGTCGGTATCCTTGATGCCGAGTCCCTTGAACCCCGGCAAATAGCCAAGCCCCGCCATGTCTCCCGCGGGAACGGCGTCGATGCCCACGCCATAGAGGCCATACATGGAAGTGAAGAAAAACGGGATAACCTCTGGAACCACTTTCGCGTTTTTCAGCAAATAATCCTGATAGCTGGTTTTCGCCAGATAGTCTTTCTTCTCTTGCGGGCTCATCCCGGCGAGATAGTCCACCTTTTCGCTGAAAAGCCGCAGAAGGTCTTTTTGGGTTGCGGCAGAAAGTGGCGTTTTGGCCAGGAAATCAGGCCATGGCGTCTCGTAAACTCCAGGAACCAGGCAGTCTTGGCCGAATGTTTCCTTGTCGAAGAAAATCGCCTGGCTCATGCCGCGCGATTCGTAAAATTTCTGGTCATAGTAGGTTTCGAACTTCTTCACCTGAATGCCAAGGTCCTTGAATAACTGCTTGGCCTGTGCGCTGTACAAGTTCGGCCCGGTGATCGTTTGTGTGCCGCCGTAGCCGATGATCAGGTGATCGCCGCTGTGAAACTCATTGCGTTTTGCGTGGCCTCCAAAATCATCGTGATTATCGAGAACCAGAATTTTCGTCTTCGGTCCCGCGCTTTGCCGGTAGAAATAAGCCGCCGACAGCCCGCTGATACCGCCGCCCACGACGATCAAATCGTAAGCGTCCGAGTCCGACGCGGGATTGTCCCAGGTTTTGCCGTCGCGCATCGCGTGAGCCGCTTCCCACGATCCATCGTGGCTGCCGCGCATGCCGGTTTTTGCGGGAGGATAGTAGCGGGGATCCTGCTCCGGCGCGTAGGAGTTATCGGAATCTGTCAGAACGTGCGCCCAGAAGCTCCCGGGTTGCAGCAGCGTCCCACCGATGGCCACGCTCACGCCGTTCAGGAAATCACGCCGCGGGATCGGGCGGTCCATCCCTAACTCGCGATCTTGTTTGCCGTCAGTCATTCTGATCTCCCATTCTTGCCGGTGCACGCGCGCCGCCCTCCCCGCGAGCAACTTATGAAAATAACTGAGTTACCGCAGAAAGCTTAGCCGAATTTCCGGTGCTTCGAAAGCTGGCGAAACGAATCCTCTTTCCCCCGGTTTTTTTCCTCAGGACACAGGAATTCGCTGCACCGCAACAAGCCCGTAACAATCCCGCAACGTAACAAGCCGAGAGTACACAGACCGTGCCGTGCCACGTGACGACTGGCTGGCATTGTTCCGTGCCCCTACACAATCAGAAAGGTTCAACTCGATGCTAAAGAAAGCAACAGTATTCGGCCTGTTCGCGTGCGCGCTGGCCGGCGCCGGATTTGCCCAGGAAGGCCCCGTCCCCAAGGGCGTTCCGCATCTGGATCACGTATTCATCATCATGATGGAGAACCACGGTTATCAGCAGGTCCTCAACAATCCGAACGAGCCTTACTTGAACAGCCTTATCGCCAACAAAAAAGTTAATTTCGCAACCAACTATTTCGCGGTCGGGCATCCGAGCCTTACAAACTATCTGGAAATCGTCGGAGGCTCGAATTTCGGGGTCCGCAGCGACAACTCGCCCAATTGGGGCAGCAACACCTGCTCCCCCAACATTGCCACGGGTATCGTGAACGCCGATAACAACTCCGGGCAAACCACGATTCCGGTAGATACGGGCAATGTCTGCCCTATCGCCGGATACGGCACAGACCAAGAGACTCCCGCGGTCGACAATTGGAACGAAGTGACGCTGCCGCAGTTTCCGTACCTGGCTGACATTGATGGCATCAAGTCGGTCCGGGCCGCGAAGACGATCGGCAAGACCATCGGCGATCAACTGGCGCAAGCCGGTTTGGGCTGGAAAAGCTATCAAGAGAGCGTTCCACTGGGCCCACTTTACGGGGTGAATTACAGCAACAGCACAGTTTCCAACCTGACCGATTTCACCGATCTCGCTCCGTTGACAAGCGCCAGCGTCGTGCAGGCCTATGCCGTGAAGCACAACCCGTTTGCGTACTTCAAAAGCGTTCAGGAAGGTTGGCCGCGTGGCAACAGTCTTGAGAACGTTGTTGGCTTCGATGGCCCCAGAGGACTTTACGCCGATCTCAGCAATGGCGATGTTCCCGCGCTGGCCTTTATCGCGCCAAACCAATGCGACGACCAGCACGGCCGAGGCAATGGCGACGCGTTCTGCGCGTTCGACTTCGGCGCCAACAGCAGCGGCCTCACCTATGGCACGCAGGTTGGCCTGAATCCCGGCTTGATCCAGCAAGGAGATGTGACCATCGAGCGGCTGGTGAAGAGCATCGAAGACTCGCGCGTTTGGCACGAGGGCCGCAACGCCATCGTGATCGTGTGGGATGAGAATGATTACAGCGGCATCAGCACCACACCGAACGGCTTATTTCCTCCGCAGAATCAGAACAGAGTCGTGTTGACGGTGGAAACCAACTGCGAGCAAAACGGCGTGCAGAGCGGAAACTATTACAACAGCTTTTCGCTCCTGAAATCAATGGAGGCGGGATTTGGGCTGCCGTGCCTGAACCACGCCTGCGATTCCGGCGTTGCCGTGGTGTCAGACCTGTTTGGAAAGGGCCGCTACTAGTTAACGATCCGTCGAGGGCCTCTCTCATTCGCTGAGGGAGGCCCTTTTGTTTTATATGCCAGGATCTTCGATATTCCCTCGAGTCTCGAAGTTTGCCTTTTTCAGAAGCTGAAGGTGACCTGAAGGTCGATGCGGCGATTGGATGTGGGATCGCTGTACGGGCGGCCCACCAAGCCGTTGGCTTCTCCAAATAGCGGTGAGCCCAGATTGCCGACGAGTGGAATTACGTTGACGTTGTTGAACACATTCCTGGCGACAATGCCGAAGGTCAAGGAGTAACGCTTATTCGACGTGCCCGAATCAAAGAATCCGCCGCCGCGTCCGCCACCGCCGCGAGTGGGCCGCCCAAACGTTCCGCCCGCGGGACCGCCACCCCCGGCATTGTTCGCGCCTTCGATGGCAGGTCCAAATCCAATCGTCTTGCTCAGGCGAAGCATCAGCGCGAAACGACCGGGGCCAACGCCGTAATACGCCGGAATGGGCGTGTAGTTAAGATAGTTGGCCGTTGCTGGAAACGCGAAACAGCCAAATCTGGTTTGTGTAGTTGCCGTGCATGGCGCGAATTCCGGCCGCACGTTGTACGCGGAGTCTCCAAAGGGATCTTGTCCCGTGGTGATATTAAAAGGTATTCCGGAACTGTAGATCAGAAAGGGGCTCAGGCGGAAGTTGTGGGGCATGCCGTACGTGCCGCCCAAAAAGATGCGGTTGCGAATGTCATATTGCGCGGGTCCATAATCCTTCCACGGTTCGCCGGGAATGGACGGCATGCTGGTGGGACCGGACGTGTCGCTGTTGGCGAAGTTGAGCGTGTAATAGCCAAACAGGGAGAGCTTCGCGCCCATCCGGATGCTGCCATTCACAATGAACTGGTTCTGCTTAAAGATTCCGTCGGACTCATACTGGAAGAGAGGGTTTGTCGGCGTGATCGGTGGATTTGCGGGATCAATCGGATTGATATTGTCGGTGTAAAACTGGTGGACGCCGCGTGAATTCAGATATGTAAACGCGATGTTGGCAATGCGCGTGAGCTGGCGCTCCAGCGTGATGCCGGTCTGCATGGTGTACGGAGCATGCAGATTGGGATTGTATTGGTAATCGATGGTCCCGCTGCCGGCGACTGTGCCCGCGCATGCCGGAGGAATGGGCACAGGAAGAGGTGGAGCGCAGTTCGGATTGCCCGTGATAAAAAAATTGGGATTCTGAATCAGATATTGCTGCTGCATGGGGGCGATAACGTTAAAACGATCCTGCGGCAACAGCAGGTTATCGGTGAAGCGGTCATAGAAGATGCCGAATCCGGCCCGAAGAACCGTTTTTGTCGCATGTTTTGCATCACCGCCAATTCCCCAGGCGATGCCGAGACGTGGCGCAAAATCGAACTTGTTGGCCAGATGGTTCTGCGTTTCGAAGCGCAGTCCGTAGCTGACGGTCAGGTTCGGGCGGACTTTCCAGTCGACTTGCGCGAACAAGCCCAAGTCCGCCAAGGTCACCGAAGTGGCGGGAGTGCCGGCGGTCTGCGAATAGTAACTGGCGCCGCCATATCCATACGTTTGCTGAATCTGAGGGATCGTTAGTCCCGCCGCCAGTCCTTCTACGGTGGTTTGATAAACCTGAATGGGATCTTCCGTCGGGCAGGGGACTTGCGGAGTGGACGTGCATCCAAACTCCGACTGGGTGCCAAACGTGAATACGCCTGTGAAGTTCGCGGCAGTGGAATTGTTGTCGGTGACGGAACGCAAACGCCCGCCGAACTTCAGGGAGTGTTTGCTGAACGTTTTGAAGACGGTGTCTTGAATCTCGTAATGGTTCTGGATATCGGAAATCGTGCCGCCGCCGCTGCCCAGGCCATTGAACGCGCCACCCACATTGATACTGACGCTGGTGCTTACGGGATTGGTGAAGGTGTTGTCGTGCAGATACTGGAAGCGGATTTCGTTAATGGTGGTGGGATTGACGGTCTGCGTATCCGTGAGCTGCACCGTTTGCTCGGTCTCCAGAACATTGGTTCCCTGGCCCCCCAAAGTGAATTCCCCGACTCCCTCGTTGGTTTGCGAATCGCGAAAATATTGGTAGCGCCCGGTCAGCGTATTGTTGGGCGTCAATTGATAATCGATGCGCGGGCTCAGGTTCGTGCGCATTTGCGGACTGGCCACCGCCTGGCTGAACGGCACGATGCTGAATCTGTTTTGCGAGGAACTGCACGGAATCAGCAGGTAAGGATCGCCGCACACGACGGTGGCGCTGACGATGCCCAGTGCGCCGATGTCCCGCTGATCGATATTAAAGAAAAATGAAGTCTTTTTGTTGATTGGCCCGCCGATGTTCCCGCTGTACTGCTCGGAGTTGTAGCTGGGCGTGGATTCTCCCGGCGGCAAAATCTCAAACGGATTGCGCGCATTGAATTGTTCCGTGTTCCCGAGCACCATGAACTGCCCATGAAACTTGTCCGTGCCCGGCTTGGTGAAAATTTCGATGCGGCCGTAGCCGAGCTTGTCATACTCAGAGGAAAACGGGTTCTGGTTGATGCGAATTTCGCGAATGGAAGCTTTCGGCGGCAACTGGCCGGCGGTAAAGCCGTCGATGTAAATCTGTCCGCCATTTGGCCCCGCCGAAGGGCCCGCTAAAGCCTGAAGTTCGGACTCCATCTCATCGGGATCGTCGGACAGCGCGTCCAGGTCCTTGCCCTGAATCGTGATCGAATTGGCGTTATTGGAGGGATTTACGTCCACTTGCGTGGTGGTGGAGTTCACTTCCACTTTTTCCTGCTGCACTTCAATCTGCAAAGTGATGTTGGCGCGCGTAATTTGTCCCGCGGACACTACGACATCGGGCTGAGTGAACAAAGAGAATCCCTGTGCCACCGCCTTGACCTGATATTTCCCGGGAGCGAGATTCTTGAATTCGTAAAATCCGTCTTTATTCGTGGTGGTATCCATCGCGGCGCCCGAAGGCGTCGTCAGCAGCACCGTCGCGCCCGCAACCGACGCCCCCGACGGATCGGTCACCTGGCCTCTTAGCGTTCCGGCCGTCGCCGCGGTCTGCGCCGCATCCAGTTTTCCAGCCAGCAAAAGCACCAGGCAGGCGACACACAGTCCGCGTAAAAATCTTCTCCAATCACTTTTTCTCATCAACGATTCTTTCCTGTCTCCGTGGGGATAGGATGTAGTTCACTTCTCACGGGGTGCCCATATCGCCACCGCCGCCTTGGCTGAGGCTCCAGGGACTCAGAATGGACGCTGCCTGCCCTTGCGAAGTGGCTTGCAGGATCGGCTCCACTCCGTCCAAAAGGGTGATGACCGTGGAGGGTCCATCACCTTGACCTGAAGTCGCGACAACCATGACTACATCGCCTTTCTGAAACTCGTTCAACGGGCTGGCGGGCAAGCGCGTCAGCATTTGCTGCAGGTCGCCACTACCGGCGCCACGCTGCGCGCCGCCCATGCCCGGGCTGCCGCTGTTGCTGGCTGCTCCCTGCCCTGCATTCGTGTTGGCATTCGCGGGAGGAGTTCCACCGGGCTGGCCGACCGCAGGTTTGGCGCCACCGCTTGCGCCTGCGCCAGGCGTTGCGCCTGCGCCCTTCAACCGAACCGCAATGCGTTGCGCCATCTCTTGCGGCAATTTCCTCATTTGGGAATCGGGGGTAACTTTCAGCTCCACCGGTTTCTTGGTCGCCAGGTCGGTCAACGTCAGCGTGCCCACGGCAGCATTTACTCCGGTAATCATCCCCGCGATGTTCCGAAACGACCCTGACACAATTTCATCGGCGCTGAATTCTCCGCCATCGGCACTTCGCGTGCCCCGCGCCCGCAACTGGTCCCCGGTGTGGATTTCGGTAATGGGCGCAACGGTGGCCTCGTCAAAATTCACTGAGCCTGGCGCATACCGGCGAAGAATGGTGCTTTGGCCCGCGTGGATCACCACTTCCTTGCTCCCTGCGGCGGTCAGGGTCTTGATCGTAACGGTGTTCTGCGCGGGATCGACGCCACTTACCAGACCGCCGATGCCGTGGCGCTGCCATTCTTCGCGATCCTTCTGTTGTTTGGCGGCGATGTCGGATTTGCTCATCGCGACGATCAGGACGGCGACAGGTGTGGCAGAAGCGTCCGCACCCGGCTTAACTCGCACCAGGATGCGGTCGCCAGGCTGCAGATCGCTTAGCTGGATGGGGGTCGCGGCCTTCAGATCCTTCGATCCGGGCGGCACGCGCAGCACCTTTACCTCTGGTGCCAGTTGGACCTTTAGCTCTCCGTTGCTGTCGGTGGCGAGGGTCAGAATGTCCCCGGAAATGGACTTGATGGTGCCGACAGCGGGCGGCGTTCGCTGGGGAGCCGGTGTTTGCTGGGCCGCCGCGAGGCAGGCAAATGACAAAAGCAGGGCGCAGACCGACGCCACGATCAAGCGCTCAAACGAGCGAAATCGATTCAACTCATAGACTTGCATTCAATTCTCCGGCAGTCCCCAAACTGCAATGGCAGGAAGTGCAGCACTACGAAAGGGCGCCCTATACACCCCTCCCGCTTGTGCCAAATCCCACTAATATAGACGCACCATAGCGCTCAAACCGTTTCAAAGAAACTTGAGTTAGCGCCTATCAGCAGGGCTCAGCTAAGAGCTTCCCAAATGGGGATGGTTTCGTCAAACAGGCCCAAAGAGGTGTCAGGTTATGCAATCCTTGTCCACAGGCGTCGGCTTCCACAACTCTATGCAGGGTCTAACCCATGCATTCACAATAAGGTATTAAAGGGTGTTGACGGTAATAGAATTGCTCGCTAGACTCCGTGTGCTTCCGCCCCAGGGGACAATTGTGTCGACCAAACCATTAGTCGGGCTCATCCTTACCGCTCTCGCCATTTTGTTGCTGTGCTGTGTCACTGCCAGCGCCAACCCTGCTCCAAGCGGTAGCTCTGTGTCAGTCGCGGTCACGCAGAACATGTCGGCTGTTGTGTTTGCAGGGCCCTCGCCTTTGCGTCGTCCTCCACCACCTCCTCCGCCACCACCGCCGCCACGGCATGTTGTCACGCCCGAGCCGGCCACTTGGCTTTGCGTTCTGGGTGCGGTTCTTCTCGCGTTGGTGTTCGAGAGGAAATCGATCAAGCTCAATTTTGCTCCTGCCTCTTCCCACTAAGCCTGCTTTAAGCACTGGGTTCCCTTGGAAGGAATTAGTGTGTCCCGGACATCGCTTCGGATGTGACCGTGATCGGCTAATTGTCAGCGCGGGATATAGGTGTTCAGCAAGGGGCTAACTTCCTGTGCGAATCCGACCGCGCGGTTCTCGGCATCCGCCACGCTCTCGGCACCCTCGATGGGAGTTTCCACGCGCACCAGCGCTCCGTCCGTCCGATTCATCGTAATTGCGTCCCTCACCAACCGCCATTTCGCCCAATACTCGCTGGCTTCCGTGTGGCCGTGCGCCTGATACCAATACAAAACGACCATGCGATCCTTGCCTTGCGCGACGATGTAACGGTTGGCAGTGATTTGTTTGCCGCCGGCGGCTTGCAGTTGAATTACTCCGGAATTCGTCGGCTCCCACCCCGAACCAGGCAGACAGTTCTTCGGGGAATGCATGGTGTCGCCCGTTTGCTGCGATGGGTAATACGCCAGGAACAGCGTGACAGTCGGCGTGTTTGGGCGGTCGTAATCCCTTAATAAAAATTGCCCCGGCCCCAGAGTGGCGACCTCGTCGCTCGAAAGGCCAAGGTCCGAACCATTCCAACCATCGATCGCATGCGGGAAATGCGCCAGATTCGTTTGCGGCGCGACGGCTTCGCGCGCGCTGCGAAGGTTCAACGCCATCGCTGTTGCCAACAGGCAAACCAGCACGGACAAAAACCGCGGCCATGTGCCCAGCGCAATCATGCGTCCGCCTTCCGTTGCCGGATGGCGTCGGAGCACCAATCGAACAGGCGGCGCAGGCCCACCAGCGCGAGGAAACAATATAGGAAAACCAGGACGCCCGAGGAGGTGTGATAAAAACCTTCGGCCCAATTCGTGTTCAAGAAGTAGCCGATCAGTCCGGTGAACGTAATGCGCAGCGCGTTCGCAAAGATGGCGATGGGTATGGAGCACGCGACCAGCAGCAAGCGGCGCACGATGCCCTTTTCAAAAATGTAGCCGTAGAACACGGAAACCGTAACCATGGACAGCAGCGATCGCAGCCCGCTGCAAGCCTCAACGACATCCAGGGTCATCGTCGGCAGGCTAATTACATTGCCTTGGCGCAAGACCGTGATGCCCGAAAGGCTCAAGAGCGACGCGCCCAGACGCGACGCGACGAACTGCAGTGGCACGGCAATTTGATTGAAGATGATCGCGGGCAGCGGAATCATCAGGAAGAGCGCGGCCCACGGAAACAGCAATGCCCGGAAAAACTTCCAACCGCGAAATTGAATCGCCAGCCCGGCCAGAAGAAACAGCAGCGAAGCGCGCGCCACGAAATTTTCCGCGCCCAGGACGCCGAGCACCAGAAGCGCCAGCGCTCCAACAATCACGAGCAGGCCAGTCCACGACGGTTGCGGCGTGATTTTCTTCAGTCGTGCGCTTTCCTTCCAAACCGCCACCGCCGATAATGCCGGAACAAAAAAGCCGTAGTTGTAATCCGGATCGGACCACCACTGCCTAACCAACCCCGCCGCGACGCGGTGATACAACAACCAAATGGCAATCAGCATCAGGAAAAATTGCGCCCAACCCTGCCAATCGCGTGAAGGCGCCGGCGCGCTTACGCCGGCAAGGTTTGTGGTCGTGGACACCATCAGGTGAAGCGAACCTCTCCGCCGAAAAACTTAAGGTGGCAGGTGTCATCTTATCGCAACAGCGCTGCTCCACACGGCGCTACTTGCCGGTGTCGCAAGAAACCGAGTTGGGTGCCGCACCCTTTGGTGTCTACGGGTGCGGGTTTAGACGTGGGCGCCAGCTCGCCGTGAAGCTGTTTAATGTGCGGAGTTTGGTTCGTTTCGCTGCGCTAGCTGACGGGTCTAAAGACCCGCCACTACAAAGAGGTGCTAGAAGAAAAACTTCAGACCCAGGCGGATGTTGCGGTCGCCGCCGCTTTGCACCAGCGGGTTGGCGAAGCCTACGCCTTCGCTGGCCAGCCCGGCGTCGTCGATGAAGGGGTCGATTCCCTGCCCTACGACAGAGCCGAAGTTGGGATGGTTGAAAGCGTTGGTGAAGTCCGCGTGGAACTGCAAGCGATAGTGCTCGGAGAAATTGTAAGTTTTGAAGACGGCGAGGTTGAGCACGTTGGTGTGGAAATCGCGCAGTACGTTGCGGCCGGCATTGCCGAAGGGAGTGCCGAACAACTGGTCGGCGATGGCCGTGTTGGCGATGAAGCGCACGGAACCCCTGGCCACCGGCGTGCCGGCCTGATCGCCCTGATTGATGGCGTTCAGGCTCACGAGCTGCGTTGGCGAGAGCGAGCAAGCCGAACCGTAAATGGAGCAGGCATCTCCAGCGTAAATCCCGACAGAGTTCCCTGGAACGCTGGCGCTGCCAACGAAAGGACGCAGCGCGCCATCCGGAAGCGTGAATCCCGCGTTGAAATTCGAATCGTACGGATTGCTCGAACTCGGTGGAGCGGAGCAGGCTCCGCCTCCGCTGGCGCAATTGAGTTGGAATTGCGAAGGCGTGTACGGCTGTCCCGAAGAAAGGGTGTAAACGCCGGAAACCGCCCAGCCGCCGAGCGCGTGACCCAGCCAGCCATGCTCCGAGCGGAAGAATGGAAGTTCCTCGATCACTGTGAGCACCCAGTTGTTGGGAAAATCCAGGCCGGACAAACCGTATTCCTGGCCGGTGTAATTCACCTGGCTTTGCGAAGTGGCATTCGTGCCGCCTGCGGCGAGCGTGCCAAAAATTTCGCTGGCATTGTCCAAAGTCTTGCTGAACGTGTACGCGGATTTGAGAGTGAGTTGGTTCCAAACGCGGTTCAGGCGGATTTCCGTCTGCAGGCCGTTGTAATTGGAAAAGCCGGTATTCGTGCGGCTCAACAGAATGCCCTGATTGCAATTGATGGTGCCGACCGCTTCAGGCACAGCAGCATTCGCGGCCGGGCATGGCCTGTCGCCCGCGGGAACAAGGTTCGGATACAAATTGACGAGGCCGAGAATATACGGATTGGCATCGATGGTCTGGAAAAGATTGCGCGCGGCGTTGCCGACATAGCGCACTTCCACGACGGCATTTTTGGCGACTTGCTGCTGCACGCCGAGCGACCCGGAGTAAATCTTGTCGGGGCCAAACGTGGGCGAGATGGTGGTGTTATCAAACGTGCGAGGATCGAACACGCCGGTCTGCAAAAATGGCCCAAGCGCAGAACGCACCTGCGGACCAAAGGGATTGAGAGGCACCGGATTCGAAGCCGCAACATTTCCGGACAGCGTGTCGTTCAACACGATGGGCGCGGATTCCGCTATGTTGGAATAAATGTTGTAGAACGGTGGATCGTACGCCATACGGAAGCCGCCGCGGATCACGGTCTTTCCGTCACCAGAGGTAAACATGCTTTTACCAGGAGACCACGCGAAGCCGATATTGGGTCCCCAATTATCCGTGGGCGAAGGAATAGACGGAAACGTGGTGACACTGAGTGGCAGCGACGGATCCCACAGCGGTGAACTGCCGGTCTGATTCTTTACGGTGTTCTGGTGGAAAAGATTGGCGGGCTGCGTGAAGTAAGACCAGGTGAGGCCAAGGTTCAGCGTGAGGTTGCGCGTGACCTTCATGTCGTCCTGGAAATAAAGGAAGGTGTCTTTCTCCCGAAATTCAAAACTGGGCTGGCCGGCGGCAATGCGAATCTGGAACGGAGTATTTTCGCCAAGCTGGCCGTAATCCGTGAACGAATACTGACCGTTCGCATTGGGGAGAAATTCGTTAGGAGAACGCTGGTACGTGAAGTTGATCCCAGCTTTGAAGGAATGGCGGCCTTTGTAAAACGTCCAGTTATCCTGGAATTGATAGGTGTTCACGACGCGGAGCTGCGGGAAGGAGTTCAACGGACCAAAAGGCAAGAGGCTAGGATCGGTAAACGCGAAGCTGGTGAGAGAAGAAGTAATATCGGCAGGCGGAGGAGTGGTGTTGCCGATGGTGTTGCCGCCAAAGCCGACGTTGAGCCTGCCATAAGAGGCGCGAAATTCATTGGCCATGTGATTGTTGATATCGCGCGTCCAGCTGAAGCCGTAATCCTGAGAAAGAGCCGGTTCGTTGAAGGGATAACCGGCCGCCGCAAGCCCGCCGCCGGGGTCGAGGTTAAAGAAATTGGTGTTGCTATAAATATAGCGGCCATAGAAATGGTTTTTGCTGGTCTGAAAATCGATTTTGACCACGAAATTGTATTGCCGCGAATCGGTAGGCAGCGTGCGCTGAATCCCGTTCTCCTGAACGCCGTTGCAGCCGGAGACATTCGCTAACAGAGGTGTTCCTTCCTGGATGGGATTCCCGCCTTTGATCGAATAAGGACCGTACGCCTGGAGAGCGGCAACGCCGGCGCTTCCGGGAAAGCACGACGCGAGGGTGGTTATGCCGGCGGCAGTGGGCGTGAGCAAGCCTGTGCCATAAACGTTGGAAGAATTAATGATTTCCGCGTCATCGCCGCCAAAAAAGAAAAGCCTGTCCTTGATGATGGGACCGCCAATCGTGCCGCCGAGGAAAAGATCGTTAAATGTGGGAACGGAAGTAAGTCCTTCAAAAGCTTTCTGCGTGTTACTGAGAGTATCGAAACGCTGATTGTTCTCCGTCGCGTAAAGCGAACCGTGATAATCGTTGGTGCCGGATTTCGTGACAATGTTGACGACCGAGCCAGAATTGCGGCCATACTCCGCGCCGAAATTGCTGGTGGTGATTTGATATTCGGAGACGAATTCGGAGTCTGAGAGGAACAGCGAGGGGCCGGCGACAGAGTTGTCGTTGTTATTCTGACCGTCAATCTGCTGGTCGTTATTGCGGCCACGAATGCCGTTGACGGCGAAGCCAACGCCGTTGGGATTGGCGAAGCCGAGGTCGCGGTTATTGACAACGCCGGGAACAGTCAGGGCCAGCATGTCCAGCCCCTGGTTTTCCAGAATGCCGGGAAACGCGGAAATGGTGGAATCGGTCAGCGTTGTGCTGATTTGCGCTTGCGTGTTTTCAATTTCCGGCGGCGCGTTGGTCACTTCGATGGAAGTGCTGACCGAGCCCACGACCAGAACGAGATTGCCAAGCCCGGTATCGCTACCGACACGCACGGGGACCGTGTCCATATCCAGCTTGCGAAAACTCGTTTTGGAAACCGACAAGTGATATGTGCCCGGAGGCAGAAGGGTAAAACGAAACGCGCCGTTGTCATCGGAGACGGTGTGATAGTCGGCGTTCGTCTGCGAATTCACAAGCTCGATATCCGCGCCGGCAATCAGGGCATTCTGCGCGTCGACGACGGTGGCGGAAATGGAACCTGTGCTTACTTGTGCAAGCGAAGGTGGTGGCGAAGTCATCGCAAAATGGGCTAGGAATAAAACGAACAGACCTGTACGCAGACTCCGGGACATGAGCTTCATAGACCCCTCCACTCAAGTTGTAGACCAGTCGCTTAGTACAGGTTTTCAGGACGGCGAAAGACGAACCGGAACGTAAACCACTTCGAAGACGCACCCCAGGTCCGTTACTGCGGAATCCAACCCCACCTGGCGAGAAACTCAGTAACCCTGCTAGAGACAGCAGCCGATTTGGAGGGAGCAATCTGCGCGCCAAAACAGTTGCGCAATTGTAAAAGATGTTGCGGCACTTTTATCAGTGGGTTACGGCGAAAATCGCAGGATTTGCAGAGATTTTCCGGAAGATGCCTCCATTTCCTTGTAGCGGCTATGAATTTTGGAGCGCCGATTATCGCCAAAAAACGCGAATTGTAAAAAGTTGTGAAAGCTGGCGAGGCTTATCGCCTCCGTGGCAACCGGAACTTCGCGCGAACATCTGAGTTCAGCCGGAGTTCACCGAAAGGTCACCCGCAGTGTATTGATGAAAAACCGGGGTAAGAGCAAAGTGTGATTCACGCGCAGATAAATTTAGGTTACGGTGCACAATGGTTTGCGACGACGATTGGTGCGATTCTCCAGGGCGGAGTGAATCGCACGGTCGGAATCGCAAAGAGGTGGCTCCTCTTTCCGAGGGGAGGAGCCACTCTCGAATTTTTTTGCTCTCATTCGCTGCCCAACTCCACAGCCAAGTTTTCCCCGAAATGGATGCATAATCCCAGCGTGGCCAGGAGGAAATGTGGAACTGCTGTTCGCATAACGTATTAAGGCGCATCAGTTCATGCACCGCTTCGTGGCGATAGATGGAAAATTCTTCGGGGTCCATTGAATGGGCTCCAACCGTCAAGCCGATTTATACCACCCACTCTTATGAGCTTCGCCGTGCGGTTACGCGCGGGGAGTTATACTAGCGGGTGCGGGAAGCGTTTACTTGGACGCTGCGCTTTGGCGGGAGGTGAGGCTATGATCCGGCGGGATTTTTTGCGGCAGGTGGTTTATGGGGGAACGGCGCTGGCGGCTACGGGGGCGGCGGGGCGGGCGATTGAGGGGCGATTGGGTGGCGTGGCGTGCGCGCGTGATTCTGCGAATTTGCGTGGGAGCAACGAGGAGAAAAAATATGCGCTGCCTGCGCTGACGGCAATTCCCTTTTCGCTTGAGGATGTGAAGATCGTTGATCCGGAGCTTTTGCGGATGCGAGAGCAAACGTTTACTTGTATGCTCTCGCTGGATTCGGACCGGCTGCTGCATAACTTTCGCGTGAACGCCAAACTGCCGTCGACGGCGGAGCCGCTGTACAACCGCGAGTCGCCGACGAACGGGTGGCGCGGACATTACGTGGGACATTTCCTTTCCGCCAGCGGGCAGATGTATGCGGCGACGGGAGACGCACGGATCAAGGCGAAGGCCGACGCGATGGTGGCGGAACTGGCGAAATGCCAGAAGGCGCTGGGCGACAAGGGTTATCTTTCGGCGTTCCCGGAATCGGGCTTCGACGAACTGGAGCAGGGCCGGCCGGCGGCGGTGGTGTGGTACGCGCTGCATAAAATCATGGTGGGATTGCTGGACATATACGAAAGCTGGAAGAATCCGCAGGCGCTTCAGGTGCTGGAAGGCATGGCGGCGTGGACGGACTGGCGCACGGGGCGGCTGCCGGAAGAACAAATGCAGCGCACGCTGCAAACGGAATTTGGCGGCATGGCCGAAGTGCTGGCGAACCTGTCCGCAGTGACGGGGAATCCGCAGTACCTGGTGGTGGCGAAACGCTTTGATCATCACGCGGTAATGGATCCGGCGGCGCAGGGGCGCGACACGCTGACCGGCTTGCACGCGAACACGCAGGTGCCCAAGTTTATCGGAGCCGCGCGGGAGTATGAGCTTACGGGCGATCCGTATTACCGCGACGGCGCGCAATTTTTCTGGCAGCAGGTGGTGATGCACCGCAGTTACGCGACCGGCGGCAACAGCGTGAACGAACATTTCCGCACACCGCCGGACGTGCTCGCGCCGGTGCTGACGGACCTGACGCAGGAAACCTGCAACACGTACAACATGTTGAAGCTGAGCAACCATTTGTTCAGCTGGCAGGCGGAGCCGAAATACGCGGATTATTACGAACGCGCTTTCCTGAATCACATTCTGGCTACGCCCAACCCGGCGCAGGGTTCGCCGCTTTATTATTTGGGGATGCAGCCGGGGCAGTGGAAAGTACACTTTGTGCCGTATGAAGGCTTCTTCTGCTGCTGCGGCACGGGGCTGGAAAACTTCGCAAAACTGGGCGAGGGATTTTATTTTCACAACGGGCAATCACTTTGGGTGAACCAGTTTTTTGCTTCGGAAGTGACCTGGCGGGAGAAGGGCGTGGTGGTCCGGCAGGAAACACGCTTCCCGGACGAGGCGGGTACGCAGTTAGTGGTGCAGACGAAAGCGCCGACCGCGTTTGGGCTGAATGTGCGCATACCCTATTGGGCGGAGAACGCGAGCGTGGAGATTAATGGGAAGCGCTTCCGGCCTGAGGAAAAGCTGGCGCCGTCGAGCTACGCGAAGATCGAGCGCACGTGGAAGAACGGCGACGTGGTGGAAGTGAAGCTGCCGATGCGTTTGCATTTGCAGACGATTCCCGACGACCAGTCACTCGCCGCTGTCATGTACGGCCCGGTGGTGCTGGCGGGGGAACTAGGAACGCAGGACCTGGATCCCAAGAAGATTTATTCCGAAGATAAAGTGTTGCATGGCGGGTTTGTGGCGATTGTTGTGCCGGAGCTTGCAGGCAACCGGAACGCGCTGGAGAAATGGATTCAGCCGGCGGGCGCGAAGGAGAAACCGCTGACGTTTCGCACGGCAGGCGCGGGAGGGCCGGAGGATGTGACGCTCAGCCCGTTCTACCGGCTGTTCGACCAGCGCTATTGCGTGTACTGGCGTTTGCGCGATGGCGTGGATAAGCAACCCAAGATGCCGGCCTGAAGACCCGGCGCTACGCCAGGAAGAACCAAGACACAGGGCGCGATTATTTTTGGCGGTTGTTCAGCTGCTCGATTGCGCGCTTTAATTCCTCCAGCTTTTGGCCGGCTTCGCCTAGCTTACCTTCGGATGTCAGGCGCTGGTAGTCGGATAGGTCTTTAGCGGCTTCGCCGATTAGCGCGTGGAAATCCTCGGCGGGCTGCGGGGATAACGAAGTTGACGCCGGCCTTCGCGCCTGCTCCGCGGAAACGGGCGCCGCAGTCATGGACGAGACGGCTCCGCCAAAAAGAGATTCCATCGCTGATTCGAATGTTGGTCCATAGGCGAGGCGGTCCTGAAGCGCCAGGACGACCAGGCGCAACTCCGGCATCGGGCTGCGCTCTGCCTGCAAATAAATGGGTTCGGCGTATAACAGCGCGCGGCCGCACGGAATTACCAGCAACGCTCCACGGCGGACATGCGAACCTTGCTGATTCCACAGCGTCAATTGTCCGGACAGCTGCGCGTTCTGATCGATGCGCGCCTCGATTTGCAGCGGGCCGTCGACCAGCTTTGTTTTGGGGAAGTTATAGACGATCGACGTGCCATATTGCGCGCCATCGCTGCGGCCTGCGATCCAGCCGATCATATTGTTGCGGTTCGCCGGCGTGAACGGCAGAATCTCCACGAACTCCTCGCCCGTTTCGCCGGGCAATTTCATCAGCACAAAATTGGGCTGCATCGGCTGAGTGGTTTGCTGGCCGCCTTCGTCCACGCCCGCTTCAGTTGCCACGGTCCAGAGATCGTCGCGGTTATAGAAGGCTTCGGGATCGGTCATATGATACAGCCCGTAAACTTCGGCCTGCAGCTTGAGCAACAGCTCTGGATAGCGGACGTGCTTGCGTAGTTGCGGCGGCATTGTCGCGGCATCCTTGAACAAGCCAGGAAAGACGCGGCGATAGGCGGCGATGATCGGATCATCGTTATCGAACACGTAGAAGGTTGTCGTGCCATCGTACGCGTCGATGACCACTTTGACGCTGTTGCGCATGTAATTGATGGAGTCGGCGCCGAGATGGTAATGCGTGGAATAGGGATAGCTGTCCGAGCTCGTATACGCATCCATGATCCAGGAAAGGCGGCCATCGTCGCCGAGCACGATGTATGGATCGGGATCGTAGGTAAGGAACGGCGCGAGGGTGGCGGCGCGCTCGCGAATGTTGCGGCGCATCAGCAGGCGGCTGTTGCTGTTCACGTCATCGCTGAAGGGGAGCTTCGTCAAGTCGCCGCGGTCCAGCGCGATCATGATGCGGCGCAGAAAACCGCCCAATTGGATGCCGCCGGTGCCTTCGTAGGACGTGAGGCTGTTACTCTGCCCCTGGGGATAATTGAATTCCTGCTGGCGCGTCTTGACGTACACGTCGGTATTGGTCAGCTCGCCGAAATAAATCTCCGGGCGCGTTACATTCAGGCTGCGCACGGTGCTCTGGATGGGCATGTCTCGCAGAATTAAAGTGGGCAAACCTTCGGACGTAAATCCGTTTACTGGATTCATCGTGATGCCGTAGCCGTGCGTGTAGATCAGCTTCTCGTTGATCCAGTTGCGGCTGCTCTCTGGCAGCTTTTCCACGTTTAGTTCGCGCGCGGCCAGCATCACTTCGCGGGTTGTGCCCTCGATTTCGTAGCGATCTATGTCGATGTCCGGAAAATCGTAGTAGGTGCGTATTTCCTGAATTTGCCGCAGCGTGTCTTGAAGCGCACGCCAGTCCCAGAGCCGAATATTCTGGAGGGTGGCTTGATTGTTGGCGGCGTCAGCCGCTTCGACGGTAGTCTCCGCGGGAAATTCGCGCTGCGCCATGCGGTTCAGTCCGTAGGCCTGGCGCGTCAGATCGATATTGTGCGCTATATAAGGTTGCTCGCGGACCAGTTCGTTGGGTTTGACGATGAAGCTGCTGACGTACCAGCCGACGACTTGCAGCCCGAGGTAACACACCGCCGCAGGGAGAATTGCGACTACAAGCCAACGCACGCCGCCTCTTCCCGATTGCGCCGGCACGGTTTTGACCAGCGCGATGACCGCGCCGACGATCAGCGCGGAGCAAACGACGAGCATTCCTGTCAGCATCACGTGCGCGTCGGTGTAGGTGACGCCGCCGAAAATGGTGTGATCGCCAAGCAGCAATTCGAACCGGGCGATATAGGTGCGCATCGCAAGGATGAGCAGCAGAAAGGCAAACGCGATGCCAAGCCCACGCCAAGGAGCCGATCCATAGGTGCTGCGCCGTCCGGTGAGCAAGCGGCCGCCACCGGTGATGAAAAGAAAGAAAACGGCGAGAACGCAGGTGAGTATCGCAAGAAGCAGCAGCCATCCAGCAATCAGTTGCCACGCAGGAAGAGTGAAGAGGTAAAAGGTCACCGGCTTGCCAAAGATGGGATCGACTGCGCCGCCGGCACCGTGCGGTGCATACCAGAAGAGCGCCAGCGCCGGCCATTCCGCCATTAAGCCCGCACCAACAGCGGCGGATATGGCCAACGAAACGAGGAACGCGATCAGACGCAGCAGAGGCTCAACCGGGAGCTTGATCGGCTGCCCGCCAACGAAAATAGTTTGGCCGCTGGGTAAATCGGGAAGATACGCGCGCTTGAGAAGCAGGAACGATCCGTACAGGACCACAAATGTTGCTACGGCAAACGCCGCGAAGACTCCGGACTGCAGGCTCAGCGATTTCCAGAACACTTGCGCATAGCCGAGCGATCCGAACCACAAGACATCCACGTAGTAGGAAAATGCGGTGCGGCCGGCGAAAAGGATGCCAACGATTACGGCGAGCATGAGTAGAAAACGGCGGCGATGCTGCGGAGGCGTGCGTGGCCAATCAATGGAATCGGGCAATTGCTCCCCTTGCCGGCATTTCCGGCTGTTCAGTTGTCTAGGAGAGAGTATTGTACAACGGTTGAAGAGGAGCGCGTGACTTACCGTGCTTGGCCGGAGCGATCCGGCAAAAGAACAGCGATCAGCACTTGCTGCGAAGCTGCTCCAGAACGCGGACGGTTTCGCCTGGATCGGGGCGGATGGTGTAATCCGGGTTTACATCGGCGGCGCGAATCACGCTTTGTTGGTCAAGGACGTAGCGCGCGGGCATTGGCAGGCGAAAGGCATCCTCGCCGTTGAACTCGTCCAATTTGCTTCCAAAGCTCACATAAAGCGTTTTGAGGTAATCGGGAAGCGTAAAGACCAGGCCGAATTGACTCGCTACTTGCAACCCGTGGTCGGCGAGAATATCGAAGCTGAGATTGAGGCGGCGATGGACGATGCGTCCGTACTTCTCCAATTGCGGCGAGATTGCTATGAGGTTGGCGCCGAGGCGCTGGATGTCGGGCAACGCTGCTTGCAGAGCTTCCAGCTCCATCACGCAGTAGGGTCACCAGTGGCCACGGAAAAAAGTGATGGCAAGCGGGCCTTTGGCGAGCAGATCGACAGAAGAGACGTGGTTTCCGTCCTGGTTGCTGAGCGTGAAGGACGGCGCGCGATCGCCGGCTTTGAGGGCGAGTTCGGCTAAGCCGGATTGGCGCAGTTCCTCGGTGGCGCGATGCATGGTTTCGATGGCGGCTTTGGGCGCGTTGTAGGGCGGTCCACCGGATTCGAAGTTGGCCTTAAAGTCGTCGAGCTTTTGCTGAAGAGTCATGAAAGGCTCCTGCGACCGTTGACTTGTGCTGCCTTCTAGTTTGATGCGAAGTTTTTTAATTTCGTTTCGTGGATTGTGGCCCTAAGAAGTTGCGGCGATTACGTGGCGGGATGCAACGCAATCCATTCTTGCAGGCTGGCGGATGTGCGAAAAGTCTTAGAGTCGATTTTCCCGAGAATGTTCATCCAGTAGAGGGTAACGCTTTTCAGCGAGCTGTCCATGCATATGCGCTGGTGCGTCTTTGTGGCGACGTCCGGTATTTCTTTTCTGAACCACAGGACAGTGCCGTCTCCACATTCTTCCACATCGACGAACCCGCCGGCGCGAGCAACGGTTTGGAAATCCTGAAGGGCATTCATGCTTCAACTATAGACCCATCGCGACTCACGCGGCGGCCAATCGGGCGCTTTTCTTATTAGAGTGTGCTGGTCTTGGTGCGAACGGCGCTGCCCAGGAGTGAAATTGCCTCTCACTTTCCGACGGTGACGCGGAGCTTGTCGGTGACGAATGTGACCGGACCTGCGTAGTAGGCGCGAATCGATTTGCGCACGGCGGCTTCCTCGCTTTCCACGTCCGGCGCGATGTGGCTCAGCAACAAACTTTTCACGGCGCTTTCCTGCGCTACTTCGCCAATTTTCCTTGGCGGCGTGTGCAGATCGTATAGCTGCGATGGCGAGGCCGGTGGATCGAGTACGGCGCAATTGAAGATGAGAAGATCGGCGTTCTTTGCCAATTGGGCCAGATTGGCGAGCGCGGACGCATCCATGTCTCCAGAGAAAACTACTGTGACGCCCTTGTAAGAAAGGCGATAGGCCACGGAAGGACAGTCACCGTGATGCGTGGCAATTTCTTCCACGACCAGGCCATCTTCATCGACAATTTTGGAGCGCGGCGAATCGAGTGCAATTGGCAGGTCGCGGACCTTGAATGTTTCGTCCGCGCCAAAGGTTTTTTGATAGGCGAACGCGCCGTGATCTCCCACCAACAAATCAACAAATCGCGAAGTTTTGGGAAAGAGTCCGGAGGCGTCTGGGCCAAAGATGTGGTAGACGACGGGGCCGTCGCTGGTGAGGGCGCGCGCGTTGAAGAATGCCGGCAGGTCTTCGCTGTGATCGATGTGCAAGTGTGTGAGCAAAACGGTATCCACTTTTTCCAAATCAAGGTCCAATTCGCCAATTCGCAGGAACGCGCCCGGACCGGCGTCCACCAGGATGCGCGGGGTGCCATCGAGGAGCACGAGGAAGCTGGAGCCGGCCCTTCCGAACGCGCGCGGGCCACCGGAGCCGAGCACCACGACTTCCATCGCGGGCTTTGGGGGATTTGCGCGCAGGGCGGCCGGGAATAAAAGAACCGCAAGTAGGGCAAGCACGACAGGCGTCTTCATGTCATTTCCCCCGGAGAGACGCGACTTTTCTATTCGTCATGTCCCACTCATGTAGCGATTGGAGTGGGTTCGTCGTGGGAAGGATACGTCAATACCGAAGGCTGTGGCCATGTGGCCTATTCCTGTTAGTGCGTATACCGCGGAGACGATATTCGCCAACCCTTCTCCGGTGAAGCGAGTGAGCCAATAGCCAATTTGCCGGTCAGCCGTTAATTAGGCTGAGAATCTTGCATCCGGCTTGGACACGGTGCATCTAATTCTGTGCGTTTTCGGACTAAAGGGGGACGGATATTGGAACGGCGCTCCGTCTTCGAGGGCAGCATCTTTATCGGGTAGCGATGTCCGTGAAACCAATCCCGGGAACTTCCCTTCTTGCGCTGCTCAACGAAAGGTGTCTCATCTTTAGGCTCAACGATTTCTTTTGACAAAACTCAGTTTAACGAAGAATTGGAGGTGTTTTATGGCACGCAGTGTTGCGGACCTTATGTGGGAAATGCTCGAGAAAGCGGGTGTGAAGCGCTGTTACGGGATCGTCGGCGACGCGCTGAATCCCGTGATTGACGCCCTCCGCCGAAACGGGAAGATCGAGTTCATCCATGTGCGTAATGAGGAATACGGAGTTTTCGCGGCGGTCGCCGAGGCGTATTTCACGGGCAAGCCGGCAGTGGTGTGCGGCACGGCGGGCCCGGGAGTTACACACTTGTTTAACGGGCTGATGGACGCAAGGAAGGAGGGAGCGTCCGTCATTGCAATTGCAGGCGATGTGGAAACAAAGCTGATCGACACGGCCGCGCTCGAAGGGTTAAACCCTTACAAGTTTTTTGACACCGCCTGCCTCTATGTTGGACGCGTGGTGAACCCGGAGCAAGCGCGGGCGGTCATCAACACGGCGATTCTGACCTCCGTGATCGACAAGGGCCCCACGGTGATTTCGCTGCCTGGCGATGTGGCGTCGTCCAGCGTGTCTGACGACTTCCCTGCGGCCACGATTCCGGCGAATCCAGTGGTTCGCCCGGCCGACGCCGACATCGAAAAGCTTAGCCGGATGATCGAGGAGGCGAAGAATGTGGCAATCTTCGGAGGCGAGGGATGCCGGGATGCGCGAGATGAGGTGATCGCGCTGGCGGACAAGCTGAAAGCGCCAGTGGGATATTCGTTTCGCGGCAAGCAGTGGCTGGAGCACGACAATCCGTACAGCACAGGTATGACCGGGCTGCTTGGCTACGGCGGAACATACCGGGCGATTCATGACGCCGATCTATTGCTTCTGCTCGGGACGGATTTCCCCTTCTCGGAATTCTTGCCTGGAAATGACGTGAAAAAGGTACAGATCGACCGGAACCCGAAGCACCTGGGGCGCCGCACACCTGTCGATTTGGGACTCGTGGGGGACGTGAAGACTACGCTCGCGTCGTTGCTGCCAAAGGTGCGCCAACGGAACGACACGAGGTTCGTGGACCAGCACCTCTCGGAAACCCGCAAATTCGACGAGCTTCTGAATCATTATGTCGACAAAGGGCCGGGCATCAAGCCCATTCGTCCGGAATTTCTGGCCGCGAGCCTCAGCGATCTTGCCGCGCCGGATGCCATGTTCTTCGCCGATACGGGGACCGCGTGTATTTGGCTCGCAAGGCACATCAAGGGCGGAACGGATCGCAGGCTCTTCGGTTCGTTTTCCTGGGCGTCAATGGCCAATGCCGTGCCCAATGCGTTCGGGGCGCAATTGGCATACCCGGGCCGGCAGACGATTGCGCTCTCCGGGGACGGTGGTTTTACGATGCTCGGACTTGGTGATCTGCCAACGCTGGTTCAGAGGAAGGCCCGCGTTGTTCATGTCATTCTGAACAACGAATCGCTCGACTTCGTCAACATTGAGCAGCAAGAGGCCGGCATGGTTCCGTTTGGGGTTGAATTCAAGAATCCGAATTTTGCGCGCGTGGCCGAAGCAATGGGTGCGAAGGGCATACGCCTGGAAGAACCTGGCGACGTGAAGGAAGCAATCGCCGAGGCGCTTGCGTACAAGGACGGACCCGTGGTGCTGGATGCAGTGGTTGATCCGTTTGCGCTCTCGTTGCCGGCGCACGTGCCCGCACACACAGCGATGGGCTACACCTTGAGCCTGACCAAGCAGGTGCTTTCCGGCCACTTCGACTCAGTAATTAAGACCATGGAACGGAACGTTCGCCTAGTTTAAGCCTGGCTCACAACATTCTTCGTCGACGATTTATGTGGATGAGTATCGAAAAGATGAGCTGAAGCAGTGATTGCGTTGGCTCACGTTTGCCTGCGTTGCGGGGCTGCGTTAAACTTCATGGCCAATGACGGATACCGCCTCGATGATTGGCCGCAGCATCTCTCACTACAGCCTGTTGGAAAAACTCGGCGGTGGCGGGATGGGCGTGGTGTACAAGGCCAAGGATACCCGGCTTGGCCGGAGTGTTGCGCTCAAATTTCTTCCCGACGACATTTCGCAGGATCCGCAGGCCATCGAGCGGTTCCGGCGCGAAGCTCGCGCGGCGTCTTCGCTGAACCATCCGAACATCTGCACGATTCACGACATTGGGGAATTCGAAGGTCGTCCGTTTATCGCGATGGAACTGCTTGAAGGCCAGACGCTGAAGCATCGCATCTCCGGAAAGCCGATTGCGATCACGGAATTGCTGGAAGTGGGGATACAGATTTCGGATGGGCTGGAAGCCGCGCACGCCAAAGGCATCGTGCACCGGGATATCAAGCCCGCCAACATTTTCCTGATCGATCGCGGCCCGGCGAAAATTCTGGACTTCGGACTGGCGAAGCTCGCAAGTGTTGGTTCGCCGGCGGCGGTGTTCAGCAGCGAAGCGTCGATGCACAGCCGGACGCTGGTTGAGGGCAGTGATTTTCTGACGAATCCTGGCAGTTCGGTGGGTACGGTCGCGTACATGTCACCGGAGCAAGCTCGCGGTGAAACGCTGGACCTGCGCTCGGATCTGTTTTCGCTGGGCGTGGTTCTCTACGAAATGGCCACGGGAGTTATCCCTTTTGCGGGTTCGACTTCAGCCTTGAT
The DNA here is from genome assembly GCA_963709705.1 of Candidatus Acidiferrales bacterium. Taxonomy (GTDB): domain Bacteria; phylum Acidobacteriota; class Terriglobia; order Acidiferrales; family UBA7541; genus Acidiferrum. Next base: position 65,211 of record CAVPXU010000001.1, on the reverse strand, counting down.
CTTTGACGGAATTTTGCACGGCGAAGCGGCTCCGGCAACGCGACTGAATTCCAAGTTGCCGTTAGCGATGGAGAATATTTTCGCCAAGGCGCTGGAAAAAGATACCGATCTGCGCTACCAGACAGCCGCCGAACTTCGCGCCGACCTGAAGCGGCTGAAACGCGATATGGACGCAAATCGCCGAGCCGAAAGAAGCGACTCGTCAAGCTCCAACGCGGCTGTGGCGGCGCCCACGCGGAAATCGGTTGCCGTGCTGTACTTTGAGAATCAGGGCGGCGGCAAGGAAGACGAATATTTCCGCGACGGCATGACCGAAGACATTATCACCGAGCTTTCGAAAATCACGCAGCTACAGATTTTCCCGCGTTCGGAGATGCTGGCATTCCGCGATAAAACGACGAACGCCGCGCAGGTGGGCCAGCAACTGGGGGCCACCTTCGTTCTGGAAGGCACGATACGCCGCTCCGGAAACCGTTTGCGCATCACCGCGCAGCTTGTGGAAGGATCGACGCGACATTCTGTGTGGGCGGAGCGCTACGACCGGCAGCTTGAGGACGTATTCGCCATCCAGGACGAAATCGCGCGCAGCATTGCGCAAGCACTACGCATCACGCTGACTCCGCAGGAAGAAAAAACGATCGGGCTGAAACCCACGGGCAACACGCAGGCGTACGATTTTTACCTGCGCGGGCGGAGCTACACACGGCGGGAAAATACGGACTACGCCTTGCAGATGTTCGAGCAGGCGATTCAACTCGACCGGAATTTTGCGCTGGCTTATGCGGGAATCGCACATCTGTGTGGGCTGATTTACGAGTTGCGCGATCAAAGCCCCGACTGGATCGCCCGGGGACTGGCCGCGTGCGATCGCGCGATGGCGCTGGCGCCGGAGTTGCCGGAAGTGATGGTGGCGCGCGCGCGGCTGTTTTATGCGCAAAAGAAATTCGACGAAACCGAATTGATGGCGCGGCGGGCGATCGAGCGCAAACGCGACTGCGATGGATCCTGGAACATCCTGGGGCGCGCGCTGCTTTCGCAGGGCAAGTACGAAGAAGCTGTCAGCCTTGCGGAACAGGCGCTGGACGCGAATGGCGACGACTACAATACATACATTCCGTACCATCTGTGCATGAAGCGACTGAAGCTTCAGGTGGAAGCCGAAAATCTTCGCGGGCGAATGGTCGTTGTGCTGCGGCAACAATTGGAGATGGTTCCGGAAGACGTGCGCGCGCGCATCTTGTTGTCCAGCAACCTGGCCGCGAGCGGGGAAATTGAGGAAGGCATCCGGCATCTCCAAACGGCCGTGGCCCTTCGCCCCAACGACGGCAACACACTTTACAATGCCGCCTGCACGTATGGCGTGTTGGGAAGAAAAGTGGAAGCGCTGGAGACGCTGAAAAAGGCGCTCAATGCAGGCTACGGCAACCTCAATTGGGCGGCCAGAGACTCCGACTTCGAATGCCTGCACGACAACCCGGAGTTTCGGAAACTTGTCGGACTCAGTGATGGCGCCGCATCGTAGAGATTGCGGCTGGACCTTCCTCAAACAATTGTTCTCTGCGAATCGTCTCGATGGTTTGCGCCAAACGGATGGCGTTCAAACCCGGAAAGAGCGTTTGGCGCTCTCTTCGTCTGTATGTATGTCAAAGACCTTGTTCATGGCCGTTGCCTGCAATAGTTCGTGCACCATCTTGTTAAGGTCTGATAGTTTCAGTTGTCCACCTCGTTTGGAAATGGTCATATGACAGCGGACAATTTCGCCCATGCCAGAACTGTCCACATAATCCACGTCTTTGAGATTAAGGATAACTTTCTTGCACCCCGAAGCGGACAGATTTGCGACTGCCTCCCGGAGGTTCGTTACGCCTTCCCCAAATGCAATTCTTCCCCTTGCATCGATAATGCTGATTTCTCCGCTCTCCCGGATTACAGTTTCGGAACGCGACTTCGTCGCAGCCTGTTTCCCGATCGCCAAGCCGTCCAACACGCTTGAGGCCGCTATAGCAACGTCGTTGGATTCGGTGCGCACCACAATCAAGCTACGCCCTTCCTTCAACACGCCGCGAAAGAACTCCGCATCTTCGGATTGTTTCCCGTGGGAATGTTCGGCCGAAGAAGATTTGTGGGCCTCCGCGCCAATCAAACCCATTAGCGTGGCCGCGCCCAAACCCAATCCGAACACGATTCCGCCGATTCCTGGAACCAGCAACATAGACGCGGCGATGGCTCCCACGGAAGCTCCTGTTATACCCGTTACTGTTCCCTTGCTCAGTTCCTTTCCAACGGCTTCAGCATCCGTTCCCGAACGGGTGAGAAAGATGATCGAATCTTGCGGGACTTTGCTTGCCAGAAGCTTCCGAACCGCTTCTTTCGCGCGTTCGGGTGAATCAAACACACCAATCGCAGTCTCCATTCGCCCCTCCTCTGAACCTCAAATTTGATTTCTGCACATTTGCACGTCTGCACAAGCCATAAGGAAGGACCTGTGCACCCCAATTAGCGTGGCGAGAATTTGGACCAGATCAGCCCGATTGTCAAGGGATTTGGCGATTGGGTCACACCCTGAACCGCGGTTCCATGGGGTCCGACGTAAATACCTTTCCATGGGGTCTGTCCTGCCGTCACAGCGCAGTGTGACGGGCCGCACTGAGTTTGTCGCGCTACAAGTCCAGCGTATGGTTTGTAACAGCGCTCTCCGCGCAGATGGGTCTGCGGGTCCTCACTGCGCCTAATTCACCACTTTCGCCCCCGTTGTTTAGCGTTCCCTTCTTCTAAGTAATTGAGCGGAGGACTGTATGCCGCATCTCGATACCGGAAATACCGGCTTCATGATCTTGTGCACCAGCCTGGTGATGCTCATGACGCCGGGGCTGGCGTTCTTTTATGGTGGACTCGTAGGCCGCAAGAACGTTCTGGCCATAATGATCCAGAGCTTCGTGTCGATGGGTTGGACGACCGTGATTTGGTACGCGTACGGGTATTCGCTGTGCTTCAGCGGCGACTGGCACGGCGTCATCGGCAACTTCCACAACGCTTTTCTTCGTGGCATTGATCTGAGCACGCCTTCGCCGAACATCACCATACCCGCCCTGGTTTTCATCGCCTACCAGATGATGTTTGCGATCATCACTCCCGCACTCATCTCCGGAGCTTTTACCAACAGGGTCAGGTTCAAAGCCTACATGCTGTTCCTGACCGGCTGGTTGACCTTCGTGTACTTCCCGTTCGTACATATGGTTTGGGGCGGCGGGTTTCTCCAGCAATGGGGAGTAAAAGATTTCGCCGGCGGCATTGTGGTGCACAACATCGCGGGTATGGCAGCCCTGGCGAGCGTGTTGTATGTGGGCAGGCGGCGCGTGGTGGACCGCGGACCGCACAGCATTCCGCTTGTGGCTCTGGGCACTGGACTCCTGTGGTTCGGATGGTATGGGTTTAATGCGGGCAGCGAGATGCGCGTGGATTCGGTGACCGCGGTGGCGTTTCTGAATACGGACGTGGCGGCGTCGTTCGCGGCGGTGGCCTGGCTGATGGTCGCTTGGCTGAATGAGAAGAAACCCAAGTTCCTGGGGCTGCTGACAGGCGCCGTAGCGGGATTGGCGACGGTGACGCCGGCCGCGGGTTACGTCTCTCCAACCACGGCCGTGATTATCGGCATCGTTTCGGGCGTTGTGTGCTACTACGCAGTGGAAATGAAAAACAAACTTCAATGGGACGACGCTCTTGACGTGTGGGGAGTTCACGGAGTCGGCGGATTTCTCGGCATCATTATGCTGGGCATATTCGCCACCAAACAATTCAATCCGGAGGGCGCCAATGGGTTGCTTGCAGGCGATCCCACATTCCTGCTGAAAGAAGTCACCGCGGTGGTGTTTTCCTCGGTATGGGCGTTCACCTTCACCTATGCGATGTTGCGGATTATCGATGGCTTCACGGCCGTAAAGGTCAGTGAGAATTCCCAAGAGATCGGACTGGACGAGTCGCTTCATGGCGAACATGCCTACGAAGAGCTCGGCGATGAAGATCTGATCCACGATCTCGTTCACCACGACCACTAATCTGCAAACGCCATGCGCGTTTCGCAGCAAAGCAGCACAAGGAGTCTTTCAAACTCAACCAGATGCCATATCTCGGGGTAAGGGCCGGCTAGAGAAGTGCGTACTACCAGCCAGTTGTCCGGTTGGGCGTGCGGGACTTACGCCGGCCTTTGCCGAGGATTCACCTTGCGCCCTGCATCCGCTTTCGATTCAGCCCAGAGGCGTCGGTTGTACTCGCCGAGAATCAGTTTTGTCTGGGTGATATCACGTCGCCAGTCATTCGCGAGACGATGGACGATTTCGTTGCTCAACGTCCGCAGCCATTGGCGTTCTCGGCGTATGATTTATCGCGATTCAGAGGTGTGACATGGATCGGAAGGCGCTGGCTGCCCGGATTTTGAAGATCGATGGAATTTTGTTATTGGTAGTGGCTGTCATTCATCTCATTGCTACCCCCCTTGTCTTGCACTTTGTTTCGAGCCAATCGACTCCGGAAGCCTATGCGCAAATCAAGCCTCCGTTCTTGCTGAGTTTTATTGTCGTTGGCGTGCTCCTGCTCCCCCTTGGCCTGAGCACCTTCTATTGTGCGGCCGCTATAAGGCGCGGTGAACGTTGGGCACGCACGATCTGCAGCTTCAATGCAATCAGCGCACTGCTGTTGCCGCTTGCGCTGGTCTTGATTATGCCTGCCAGATATTTCCAAGCAATTCCGTTCGTAATTGCGACGACCTTGGTCTGGATCGTTGCCCTTTCGATGGTTGTTCCGCTGATCCTCGCGCAGGTCCACAACCCAAGTGCCCGACAAACGCGATAATCGCCGAAGTGGGCATTAGCCGCCACTTTCCGGTAACTAACCGGGCCGGTAGAAAATTCGTCCTAAATGTTGAGATGAGGATTTTGTCCCGTTGCCCTCGCGACGGAAACTGGGAGGAACGTGCAATGAGATGGTAATTGGTGGATTGTGCGTGCTCCTTTCCGCGCTGACAACGCACGGACAGGCCCTGATGTCCGCGTCATCGTGTGAGAGCCTGAAAAAGACGAAATTTAAAACAGCGACCCAAGGGATGGATGGGCGGAATTAACAGTTGCGCATCTTAGCTTGGACGGAGAAATTATAAAGATGAAAAGGCACAAGTCCGGGGTAACGCGCGCCTGATTAACACGCAGACAGGTCAACCTTGACACTGCCGTTCTGCGGGCGTAAACCGTTGGTCAGAGCATCATCCCACCTGGTGTTCCAAATCCCTAGAGCTGGAAGCGAAAGGAAAACCTATGAAAATCATAGTGGTCGGCGGAACTGGACTCATCGGATCAAAACTGGTCCCTAAGCTTCGTGAGCAGGGGCACGAGGCGGTGGCGGCATCACCCAAATCGGGTGTTAACACTCTCACGTGCGAGGGACTGGCCGAAGCGCTGAAGGGTGCGTCGGTGGTCGTTGATGTAACGAACTCTCCTTCCTGGGAGGACGCGGCGGTGATGAACTTCTTCAAAACATCAACCCGTAACCTACTCGCCTATGAAGCGGCCGCGGACGTAGGACATCATGTTGCGTTGTCGGTGGTTGGAACGGAACGTATGCTCGCAAGCGGTTTCTTCCGCGCAAAAATGGCTCAAGAGAACTTGATCAAAGCCTCCTCGATTCCCTACTCAATTATCCGCGCGACGCAGTTCTTCGAATTCGTCAAGGCCATCGCGGATTACTCCGCCGAGGGCAACAAAGTCCGACTGCCGACTGCGCTGATCCAGCCTATGGCGGCTGACGATGTTGGCAGTGCGGTGGGCCGGATCGCGACGGAGGCACCAGTGAATGGCACGGTTGAAGTGGGAGGGCCAGAAAAGTTTTGTCTCGATGAACTCGTCCGGAAAAGTCTGGCCGCAAATAAGGATCCGCGCGAGGTTATCACAGACGCGAAGGCGCGCTACTACGGTATCGAGGTAAGCGAGAAGACGCTCATTCCCGACGATGGGGCGTGGCTCGGAAAGACCCGTTTCGAGACCTGGCTCACTCAGCCCGCGGCGAAAGCGGCGGCGGTCAGCCGCTAGTGGACCTGCCAAAGAGAGGCCGGTTTGCGTGAACTGGCCTCTTTCAAACGAAAGATTTATATATGACCATTGGAGAACCAGTTTTGATGTTGGTTTGTCTCAGGTCCGTCATATTGGAACCCAAGGCCGCGAAAGTGACGCCGCTCTTGTCTCAGTAAAGCAGCTCACACAACTCATAACTGCGTCCAAATGCCAACTCAGGCATCTAAGGCCAACGAGAAGCAATTTTAAGCTGCCGCCGGCTTGAGAAAACACTCGGCTCTGGATCTGCCCGTGGCGGAAGGATGACACAAATTCCTCGAATCGCCATGACGATCCCGTTGGCCGTGGGCGTAATTACCTTCGTATGTACGATCCTTGTCCATGTTCTGCCTTTAGGCGCGACGGTCACCATTTTCCGCCGCGAGAAAAGGCTTGGTGAAGCGGGAGCGAGTTTCTGGGGCGATTTTGCAATCGTTGCGTTGATAATCTTAATCGCGCTGGTGGCACACCTGATCGAAATCGCCTTGTGGGCGGCAGTGTTTATGATCTGCGGAGAATTTCACGAGTTCGGCTTGGCGTACTATCACTCCGCTGTCAACTACACAACGCTAGGCTACGGTGACCTTGTCATGTCTCCGAAGTGGAGATTGCTGGGACCGCTGGAAGCAGCAAACGGAACTCTGATGTTCGGCCTCGGCCGCGATGATTTTCACCCTCATTCTACGGCTGACTAAGGCGAGGTTTGTAGATCTCAGGGACTGAGAGTCCTGCGTCCAACCCTATTGTTTGAAATTGGATCAGATCAGCGCACGACTATGTTTTAAGGGGGTACTGGACCAAACGTACCAGGGAATGTGCGGCGGTCTGGTACCTGCCGGCTATGTCGTTGGGGGCGGCGAAAGTGTAAGATCAATCTAATGTGGGATTCCGACGGAGATTGCGATGAGCCTCACTCTTCGGGTCTTTACGATGACTCTCCTCGGAGTCTTGAGCGTGTCTGGCGGTTCGTGGGCACAAACCAAAAACAAGCCACCCGATGTCGAAGAATCCCGAATCGCTGCCGGTACGGGCGGAACGCCGGTAAAAAAGCTTCCCGTCATTACAGATGACGACATCTCGTTGCTGGCAGTGCGCGCACCGGCAAAGTCAGCGGAGACTCTGAACGTCGAAGCAGCGAAGGAATCTGCGGCGAAGGAATCGGGTGGAGTTCCGCGAGATCCGGAGAACATAAAGACGGAGATCCTGGCGCTCGAACGTCAGGTGAAAGACAAACAACGACAGATTGAACTTCTGATGCGGATATTCGTCTGCGACGAACAAGCGTTCCTGAAGGATCCGAGCGGGCAGTTGGAGGATGACGAGGCGCGGGCGAAACGCAAGTTCGAGCAGGAGGAATTGCTGGAGAAAGCGAAGGAGATCGCGCAACTGCGAACGAGACTGAATCTGATATCGTCAGCTGGCGGCGAGAAGGCAGCCCCCGCCGAGCGCTAGTGGCAGAAAAAGATGTACTTCGTCCGGATCAGGAAGCCACGAATCCTCAAGAAAAAGAATTCACCTTCATAACCGCGCAGAGAAGTGGAGTCCTCCCAAATCCGCGTGATCGCATAACAATGCCGGCTCCTTCAGACGCGGCAGACTGTTGCTTGACGGCCAAAGTCTCCGATCAATCAATCGATGCTGTCTTGTGCTGATCGGAACCGTAAAGGTATAGCGCTCAAATTACCGGCGATGCGACTTTCCGAGGGTTTAATCCACAAAATCGAGGGTCATGCCTTCGTGGCGGTAGAGAAGTCCTACAAATCTGCCAAAGTCGGGAGATGCAATGTTGTTGTAGACCGTGCTGAAATTTCCATGATTGGTGACGTTGAGCGAATAGGCGCCAAGCCGGAAATGATGGCTTTTTCCGTTCTTGCCCTTCCAGACGGGTATCCGAAATGCGCGATAGGCCTTGAGGTCGAGTGAGAAAAACGTCGGGAAGCGCTGGCCGTTCGGCGTGCCGACATATTGCTGGGCAACGTCGATCGGCGAGTAGGGGAAGCCAGAGTGAACATCGACCAGCGGACTGAACGTAATCTTCCAGGGCAGAGAGAAAATTCCCCAGGCGATAAAGCGATTCGGAATATCGGAGGCCAAAATGCCGTAAACATCAGGGCGAATCACAGGCGCGGCAAACGGGATCATGGTGCTGGAAAGATTGTTCAGGTCGCCGCGCGCGTGACTCCAGATGTAGGAGGCTTTCAACTGGTCGCTACCGCGAAAGGTATAACGCACCGAAGTTTCCAATTCGTGATACTTGGAAGAGCCGGTGTTGGTGAGCCCCATATAAGACGGCGCCGTTGGCGAAGCAGCAGTGAACGGATCTACGACGAAGAGATAGCTCGTGCGGCTGTTCAGGTAGCCCACATCGAGCATCATATTCCGGCGCAATTCGCGAACCGCGCCAAGATTCCACGTAATGTTGCGAGGCGAAGTGTCTGGTTGCTGAGAAAAGCTGCTTGAAGCCAGTGGATTCAATCCTGCTGTGTACACGTTTGTATAGGTGATCGGCGGCCCAATCGGGAGGCCGGAAGTGTTGTACTCAGTGATGGTTCTTGCAGGATTTGCCGCCCAATTCGCCGCGAGCAGAGGCAGCACGCCGTAAAAAAGACCAGCGCCCGCGCGGATGACGGTTTTTTCGTCCTTGCCCGGTGAGTAGGCCAAGCCCACGCGCGGCGCCGCACCCGCAGGCCAGCCGGCGGTTTCCGTAGTTAACCGAAATCCCAGATCGGCGCTGACATGTGGACTCAACAGCCAATGGTCCTGAACAAACTCGCCAAAAACGCTATCGGAAGGTGTCTGCGCGGGCGCCGGGCTAAAACTGATTGTCTCTGCGAGCAAATTATCGGCTGTCAAAATCTGAATGGGACGCGATTCCGTGGTTCCAAAAAAACTCCGCCAGTCAATATCAACGCCCACACGGATTTCATGCGAGCCGTGCCATTCTTTTTTCGAAAACTCGTAGTTTGAAAGAAACTGGAACTCCTGGCCGCGACGGGACCACGTGTTGAAGTAATCTCCGCCATAGCCCTGAGGAGTGATCAACATGTCGTCCTGGCCGTAGCCATGGGCATTGCTGTCGAATCGCGTGTACTGCGCTACGGTCGTCAGGACGGCGTGAGATGCGAACTCATAGTGATCCGCGAGGGCGATGGCCACACCGTTCTGATCCAGACTATTGGAAGCTGGCTGCGGTATCAGTGCACTGATATCGATATGGTCGGTTCGCAGAGGAAATGCATTCACGGTCAACGTCAGCAGGTGGTTGGGGGCAAGAATGGCCTCCAGCGTCGAATAGGAATTAAACCCTTGTTTCTTGCTGATGTCGTTGGGCCAGGGCAATCCTTCCACCGTAGTTTTCTTCATTTCGTACTGGAAGGCTTCCGAGAGAAGCAATTTGTGGGCAATCAAAGGGACGTCGAACGAGATGGAGGGATTGGCGCCGCCCAGCCCGGCAATGTGCCCCTCTTTTCCTAATACGGTGATTCCGAGCTTGGTGATATTAAAATCTAAGTTATCGGACGGGGACTTCGTTTCGATGGTGGTCAATCCACCGGAAAAACTGCCCAAGCTCGCGTCATACGGCGTCTTGTAGACGGCAAACGACTCCACCGCGTCAGTAGGAACGGTGATGCCGAAGCTGCCAGTTACCGGGTCCGTATTGCGCGTGGAATTGATGATCAGCAGGCTCTGATTCTCGTCCGAGCCTTTGAATACGAGTTTGCTGTCGAGCGTCCGCACCACGCCCGGAGTTATGGGAATCACTTCCTTCACTTGTTCCTGCTGAGTGGGCAGCGTGACCAATTGCGTGTTGGTAACAACGGAGACCGGGGCGGAGGCGCTCTCCGTCGAGATAATCGTCGCCATTCCACTAACCTGCACGGTTTGCGCGACGGTCTCGAGAGCGAGACTGAAATCCTGAACTCCCTGCTCTCCGTCTTTCAGAAGCACTGCTCTTTCGGTTCTTTTGAAACCCGTTCCCTCGATCGATATCGAGTAGTTTCCCGATTGTAGATTGTGGAATTCGTAGTGTCCGTTCTCGTCGGTCTCTACGGTCGCGGGAACGCCTATGGGTGGATCCTTGGCGAGCTTTACGGTAGCACCCGCCAGTACGTCGCCATTTTGTGTGGTGACTGTGCCTTTCAGAGAGGTGCCCGGACCGTTCGCGGCCTTGGGCGTCTTCTGGGCAAACGCGGCGAGCGGCGCCAGGAGAAAAACAAGTGCGGACACCAACGGCAAGAGCCATCGCCAGGACACACCCAAGGCGCAATGGTTTGCGCGAGTAAGCCACGCACAGCGGCAGCGACCCGGGGTTTGATTCATTCTTAGATTCACACGCCTTTCCAGAAGAGCCCACTCCCACTCATCATCGGCTGGCCAAATCCTGGCCTGAGATGACGTCTGCTTGCCATGCCAGGAATTCCTCGGAGGCGACAGGTACAATTTCCCGGCACGGACGTGGCAGTTGCCTCAAAGTTTTTTGGATCTCCCGAAGCCGCCTTAAATTTGAGGTTGTCGAGCCGAAGAAATCCGTCAGAACATTCCCGCTGCTTCCATTTGTCCCCGCCGTGCGGTCAAACAGGTGCACATAAGCTTGCGGTGAATACCCAGCCGCTGCTGACGCATACAGCGCTACTCGATCTGCTTCATCCTGAAGGCTCGCTTCCTGCTTGTCTATGATCTGAGCTGCCTTCCTCGCCAATTTTGTATCACGGTCAATGCTCTCCAGCATCCGCGTTAACTTCCTTGAAATATCTTCGCGGTCGCTGACCGCGTTAATACCCAGAATTGCGTGAAATAACTGGCTCACAATCAGGGCGTTCTGGTGCATCAGGATGTGACCCAGTTCATGTCCCACTAACCCCGCAAGTTCGTCGTCGTTACGGAGCAACCCAACCATCTTTCGCGAGATATAGATTCGTTCGGGGCCGGTACTGAACGATTCGGCGTTAGGCGCGTCAATCAAGATGACCCGAACCGGCGACTGATCCCGCGTTACTTGCGAGAGCACCTTGGCTGCGATGGTGTTGAGATGATCCTCGAGCTCCTCGTCGCGATCGGGGCGGTAATTGCTTTCCACCCATTTCGATTCGATATCACCAAGTATCCGTTCGTTCTGAATGCTGAAAATCTGATCGCCCGATGGAATTCTCGGCGCCACGATAACTGAGCATGACTGTTGCGCTCGTGCCGTACCAACAATAATAACGTAAAAGGAGATGAGGCACACGGCTGAGAGCACGGGCTTTCGGATGTGAACTGTGAGCATGGATATCTGTCTATCGCTGCGCAGCAGCATGCACTTACGGAACATACAGGTGCTTCGAGAAACATCTATATTCTGACGACAGTACATCTGCGAATGGTCAGAATCGAAGCATCGCCTTCGAGTCTGCGGTCATGTGAAAAGCAGATATGTGACCGAGGTCACAGTTCTGTCAAAGTGACACGCTGACTTATTTTTTGAGTTCGAGTGCCTCGCTTTCTTCATTCTGACTCTATTACAACCAGGCACATCAACTTAGGGCAAGGTGCGATTAACGCCTTGAGGACAAGTGGGTAATAGCCGGATTCGCTCTCGTGGCTCCTGACTGGCGTCTAAGATAGGCGTAGAATTCAACACGCCGGAGGAGGTTGGCCTATGACAGACTGGTTCGCGCGCCCCGTCCTACACGTGACGGACGTTGAGGCCTCACTCCACTTTTACGTTAACCGGCTCGGCTTCACGAGCCCCTGGCGCTACGAAGAGGACGACAGAGTGCACGTTGCACAGGTCGACCGGCAGGGCTGTGCGCTTATCCTGGCCGACACGTGGCCTGAGAAGATTGGCAAGGGGCTAATATTCATTTCCTTGAACGTCGAGCAGGAGACGCGCGAGGCCGCGATCGCCGCGTTGGACGCGCTGCGGGCGGAACTCGAGGCCAAGGGCGTTTCGGTCAAGGAAGGTTCGTGGGGCTACCGTCTCCTGGTGGTCGATGATCCCGACGGCAATCAACTCTTTTTCAACTATCCGGCGGACGATACCGCAACCGGCAAGATTGTTTGAGACGAAGCGTAATCGTCCAACTGCGCCAGCAACCTTAAATCCCGGTTAACGCGGTGGTCGCAATGGGTCGACAGCCTTTCATTGGTATGACGACAGCACCCTATCTCAGGAGAAACCCATGCAGCTAAATATCCGCGGGACGAGCCCATTAACAAGACTTGTCGGCGTGGCAGGCACATGCTCAGAACGCCAAAACACCCTATCCGAGTATGGCCCCCCGCCCCAGAGGATAGACTAACCGTCTTCCTGGTTCCGGTCGCCAAGTGGTCCGACGGCACGCCAGATTCCAGCAACGATCACTGACGGCGATCTCGCCAGACTTGGCGAAAACATACGAGGCATTGGCAATAGTGACAGGTGTGAAGGTTGGGGATTCGAGCGTATGATCCTGAGTCTCGAACGACCACGTGGGTAGAAGGACGTGTATGCCATCCTTGAACACGCATCACCGGCAATCGGGCGCGGTTTCGATCGTGGACTTGCGCGGAAGCCTGGGCCTGGGAGAAGGCAGCTTGACGCTGCGGCGAACGATTCGCGATTTAGTGGAAAGCGGGCGGATCAAAATCATTCTCAATTTCCGCGAAGTGGATTTCATCGATAGCGCGGGGGTTGGGGAGTTGGCTGGCGCGTATATGCCGGTGAAGTCCATTGGCGGAGAGCTGAAGTTTTTGAATCCAACGAAAAAAGTTTCCGGAGTGCTGCAGATTACGCAACTGGACAAAGTTTTCGAAGTGTATACGGACGAGCAAACGGCCATTGAAAGTTTTTCGTGAGCGGCCGGAATCAGTGAGTCTGGAAGTCGATCACCAAGAGAGTTATGTCATCCTCCTGCCCGTTGCCTTTGTGGTTTTCCGACCAGCCGGTCAACTCATCGAGCACCAAGTCCGCAAACTTATCCGCTTTGAGACTGTGGTTGGACTCCAAAAACACTTTGAAAAGGTCGGGCCCAAATTCTTCCTTGGAGGGGCTACGGGTTTCGAGGATGCCGTCGGTGTAGAGCACGGCCTTGTCGCCCGGTTGCACGCAGACTTCGACAACGGAGTATGGCGCATCCTTGAAGAAACCGAGCAGAAGACCGTTCTCCAGGACCTCTGAGGCGGCCGCCGATGACTGGCGCCAGAGCAAGAGCGGCGGGTGGCCTGCACCAGCGTATTTAATGCAGTTTTTCTCCATGTCCACGAATACATACGCGCCGGTAACAAAATGGTTTTTGAACTTTCCGCACAGTGACTGATTCAATCCGGACAAGACTCGCGCGGGATCGCACGCGTGCGGGGCTTGCGCGGCAAACGCAGTCTTCAACATCGAGGCGATGAGGGCCGCGGGCAGGCCGTGTCCTGAAACGTCGGCAACCAGAATCCCTACGTGCTTCTCGTCCACAACGATAAAGTCGTAAAAGTCTCCGGCGACCAAGCTCATGGGAATGTAGCGCGCGGCGATTTCCAGGCCGCTGATCCTGGGAATTTCATGCGGCAAGATAGCCAATTGGATCTCTCGCGCCATTTCGAGTTCGTTATTTATATCCAGAAGCTGGCGAGCCAGTTGTTCGCGCGCTTCGCGAAGGACGAGATGGGTGTGGACGCGGGCTTTCACGACTGCGGGAGAGAACGGCTTGTGTATGTAGTCGACGGCGCCGACTTCGAAGCCTTTGGTTTCGTCTTCCGTTTCCGTTTTGCCGGTGAGAAAAATCACGGGGATGTCTCTGACTTCCGGAGTGGCTTTCAATATGCCGCAGACTTCGTAGCCGTCCATTTCGGGCATGGTAACGTCGAGCAAGATGAGGTCGGGATGCGGTTTGGTTTTGACGAGGTCCAAAGCCTTTGCGCCGCTGGTGGCGATGCGGACCCTGAAGTCGTCCTTCAGAATTGCGCTGACCACCTGGAGGTTGACCGGGGCGTCGTCCACCACGAGAACCAGCTTTTTCTCTGATGAGGCGCTCATTGGGATTGCTCCTGATTTGCGGGGTATTCCTTGGCGATCTCGTCCAACCGGGAAAGCGCAGCTTCGAAGTCGAACTCGTCGACGAAGGCACGGAGAGCATTGAGGCGAAGCCTGTCGCAGTTGCCGCCCAGAGCGCGTTCCAGTGCAACGAACGCTTCCAGGGCTTCGACGTCGCAGGACTCCAGACAGGCGCGGAGTTGCGCGATTGCCACTGAGATGGCTCGCGGATCAGGCGCGCCTTTTACTTGCTCCTGCCTTTCCGGAGCAACATCGCGAAATGCCCAACGAATGGCGTGAATCTGACGGCACAAGACCAGAGTAAATTCTTCCACGAGCGCGGGGACGGCTGGATCTTTCTCGCGAGCGGCACGCTCCAGTTTGGTGGCGACAGTGAAAACATTAGTGACTCCGATATTTCCGGCGACTCCCTTTACCGTGTGGGCGATTTGCTCTAAGAGAGCGTCTTCCCCATCGTGGAGTGCGGCGATGATCTGGGACTCCACGCCGGATTGCCGGGCGGCGAACTGCATGAGGAGGTCGCGATAAAGCTGCTTGTTGCCGTTGACGCGGTGGAGGCCGGCGGCCAGGTCGACGCCGTCAATTTCGGGAAGGATCACATCGCTGAGCGGCGCGGCGGGTTTGCGGGCGGGCGCGTTCGGCTGCGGGCGCGGCTTGGCCCAGCGCAGCAGCGTGGCAAACAGCGCATCGGGATCGATGGGCTTGCCGACGTGTTCGTTCATACCGGCTTCGAGGCAGCGTTGGCGCTCTTCCACCAGGGCGTGGGCGGTCATCGCGATGATGGGCAATTGGCGGGTTGCATGGTGAGTGCGAATTAACCGGGTTGCGGTGTAGCCATCCATTTCAGGCATTTGCAGATCCATGAAGACAATGTCAAAGGGCGTAGGCTGTTCGCTTTGTGTGAGGATTCTTACGGCTTCGGCGCCGTGATTGGCGATTGTGACGGTGGCGCCGGCGCTTTCGAGAAGTTCGGTGGCTACTTGCTGATTCATTTCGTTGTCTTCGACGAGAAGAATGCGGACTCCGGTGGCGTCGTGAGGAGCTGCGCCAGTTCTTGTGAGATGCGACGCGCCGGTCTGGCGGTCCGCAACGCCAAATAAATCGACGAGGGCGTCGTAAAGCGTGGATGGCGTGACCGGCTTCAGCAGGTAAGCGTCAATTCCCACTTCTCCCGCTTGTGAGTAAATATCGTCACGGCCGAAAGCAGTGACCATAACGAGCTTGGGAATATGCTTGAGGCGATTACCGCGCTTTATGATTTGGCTTGCTTCCAAACCATTCATCCCTGGCATTTGCCAGTCCACCATCACAAGTTGATAGGGATCTTGCTCGTCGGCAGAGGCGAGTTCGCGGATTGCGTCTTCGCCGGAGGAAACGGATTTGACGCGGAGAGCGAGCCCTTTGAGAAAATCCGTGAGAATATCCAGGGCCTGCTGATTGTCGTCGACAACGAGCACCCGTATTCCGGCGATGTCTGGAATCAAAAGCCTGCGTTTCGTTTCCGCGGAGCCAATGCCGAACCAAGTCGTGAAATGAAACGTGCTGCCGACTCCATAGGCGCTCTCCACCCAGATGTTACCTCCCATCATTTCGATCAGTCTTTTGGAAATGGAGAGACCAAGGCCAGTACCGCCGTATTCTCTGGTGGTGGAACTGTCGGCCTGGCTGAAGGCCTGGAACAGGCGCGCCGATTGTTCGGCGGTCATACCAATTCCGGTGTCGCGCACGGAAAATTTTAAATTCACCCTGTCCTGGACCTTTTCCAATAGCGCGATGGTCAAGACAATCTCGCCCTTTTGTGTGAACTTCACGGCGTTGCTGACGAGGTTGATCAGGATCTGACCGAGGCGCAAGGGATCGCCGACGAGATTGGGAGGAATATCGTGAGGCGAAGCGATCAGAAACTCCAGATTCTTGTCGTGAGCTTTCTGGCAAACCATGCTGGAGACGTTGGCAATGACTTCTTCGAGACGAAAATCGGTTTTCTCCATATCGAGCTTGCCGGCCTCGATTTTGGAGAAGTCGAGAATGTCGTTGATGATGCCGAGGAGGGACTGGGCGGCGGCTTTTGTTTTGGCGAGGTAGTCGCGCTGTTTTGGCGTGACTTCCGTTTTGAGCGCCAGATGAGTCATGCCGAGAATGGCGTTCATCGGTGTGCGGATTTCATGGCTCATGTTGGCTAGAAAATCGGATTTGGCCTTGGTTGCCGCCTCGGCGATCCGTTTCGCGGCGGAGAGCTCCATCTCCAGGCGCTTGAATTCGGTGATGTCCTGGGAGACGCCGTACATATCGGTGGGCTTGCCGTTAGCATCTTTCAAAACATGGCCGACCGCATGGACCCAAGCGATGCGGCCGTCGGTGGGACGCTTATAGGCGAAGACGGTATCGTAATTGGCGGTGCCATCCAAGGCGGCGTCGAAAGCTTTGCGCGCCGCTTTGCCCGCGTCTGCATCCGCCTCTTCGGCGTGGGCGAACATCTCGTCGAGTTTGTAGCGATGGTCGAGTTGCGGGATATCGCCGAAAACCGCGACCCTGCGCGCCGAGGAGTTGTACAAGCCAGAGCCGTCGAGAGGGACGTGCCAGTAGCCTGCCTTGGTGAGTTCGAGCGCTGTTTCCGCGAGGAAGTTTCCGCGGCGGAGTTCTTCATCGCGCTTGCGGACGAGATCTTCCGCCGTTTTGCGCTCGGTAATGTCTTCTGTCAGAGCGACGACGTATTCCGGCTTGCCTTCGCCGTCGCGCAGCAACGTGAACCGGCCATTCGCGAAGACAACCGTGCCATCGCGGGCAATGAAGCGTTGTTCGTAAGCATCCTTTTCGCGCTGCCCCAGCAGGAGCGCGGTGTAGCGTTCCGCGCACGCGGCACGGTCGTCCGGATGAGTGATTTCATCCCATTTTTCGAGGTGGCTGAGTTCTTCCTCGCTGTAACCCAACATTTCGCTCATCGCACGGTTGGAGTAGTGTTCGTGGCGATCAATGCTGAAGACACTGATCCCGATCTGCGCATTCTCGAAAATCGAGCGGAAGAGCTCTTCGTTCGATCGCAGGTTTGTCTTCGCGGGTTTGGGCACGGATTCCCCCTCAAGCCGGGCGAGCTGAAGAGCAACGTTACGCTCGCGCCCAATTCTGCGCTATTGGTAATTGTGACGGGGTCCCACCGCGGAGGCTTACCGCGACCATCTAGCGAATGGGCCTCAAGAAAGGGGAGATATTGTTACTTTTGACGATTCTCACGGGACCGCGGCCGGGCGCATTCTTGCGCATTCTGCAACGAGAGGGCCCGGGAAATGAGCCTAACCTACCTCGAACCTTCCCGGGTCCTCCATTCGTATTGAAAAATGGATTGACTGCTCCAAACCAGAGGTCTACTTGTGAACTCTGCGTGATGTAAGATGCGAGAGATTAGTCAGCCTACCGGCCCATGGGGTGAAAACTTGTTCATCCTGACAGCAAACCGTCTGCCACTGCTGGCTATATTAGTTTCAGCACCATTCCACATGGTGAGGACGGTCGTTTTGCCAAACAGCGATGTGCCGCAATCCGCGGGTTCCACTCCCAAGCATGGGCAGGCTCGGTGTGGTCTCGAAATGCTCACTGACACAGAGGGCATCCAGTTTCCCATAGTGTGCGAACACGTTCACGATCCCAATCCGGAAGCCGGAGACAACAAACGAATTTTGTCAAAATTAAGTACAGCGATTCTGATGAATCGATTTTTGCTGACCGCGATGGCTTACTGCGCGACTTGATCTGTTTTCGGAGAAGGAAGCTCGTCCTTTAGCCGGTCTATGTCTGACTGTAAGGACTCGATCTGCTGCTGTTCAGCATCGAGCTTGGCTTTGCCGGAGGCATCTCCGGCGTGGTCGGACTTGGAATAGTAAGCGGACTGGTCCAGATTGAACTCCCGTTGTAATAACTTTAGCTGTTCTTCTGCGGAATCAATCTTCGTCTGAATTGCTGCGTCTTTGGGGGAATCGCAGGCAATGGTGGAGGCTTTTTTGAGAGCCGCTATCCTGTCCTCCAGAATGGCTTCCTGCACGCGCCCAGGGACCTGCGGCTGCGCTTGTGAAAACGGTGGAGATCCAAAGCTCAGCCCCGAGGATCCTGGTTTGAAATTCTTCAAATCGACATCGCCATCGGAGATCGGTTTGGGATCATAGGAAAGCTCGCGGCGCAGCTGGTCCAACTCGTCCTGGGCGGCCTGCAATTCTGTCTTAAGTCGGTCGTCGTCAGGATTATCGCAGTTGGTTGTCTGCGGTGTTGGTGCTTCGGCCTGCTTTGACTGAGGCTCTGGAGGACTCGCTGCGTTGCCAAGCGGCGCAGGGATCGCCGAAGACTGTCCCACGAGGTCGTCGTTGGTGAAGACTTTTGCTGGGGTTGTCGAATCCGATTTGCGCTCTCGAGCGTTGCGCGCGGCATCCGCTACCGATTGCGCAGAATTGGGCGGCTCCTGGGATCGCGCGATTACGCCAAATGCGGGCGCCAGTAACGCCAGGCTCAAAGACAACGACAAAGTTGCTGGCAGCTCTTGCCATCCAGCGAGTTTCGCAGCGTCGATGCGAACTTTCATAAAACACTCTTTCTCAGCGCATGCTACACCCTGAAAGCCACGACCACAACGTTTTACATCCTGTAGCCGCAGTCCCCCTCCGAGCAGGTTATAGAAGTACCCACCCCCCCTCGATAAATTTTCTTGAATGAGCACGGCTGGCCTTCCAGTGATATAACCACAGAATCCTATCGTAGGAGAAACCTATGCAGCTAAACTTTCGCGGAACGAGCGCATTCACAAGATTTGTGCTGCTAGTGATGGTGAGCGCGGCCTGGCAGGCGCACGCACATGCTCAGAACGCCAAAACGCCCTATCCGAGTATGGCCCCGCTTGATCAGTACCTAATGGAGCGAAGTGCCGAGATAGCCCTGGCGCGCAGCGCTGCCCCGGAATCCATCTCACGAGATGCCGAGGTCATGGTCCTTGGACGGCACGGTTACGAAATCGCCGACAAGGGCAAGAACGGGTTCGTGTGCGTGGTGGAACGATCCTGGACCGCTGGAATCGACGATCCCGATTTTTGGAATCCCAAGCTGCACGGGGCGATTTGCTTCAACGCGGCTGCTGCACGAACTTACCTTCCCATCACCATCAAGAAAACTGAACTGATATTGGCCGGGGGCGGATCAAAGGCCCAGATGTTTGAAGGCCTCAAAACCGCCTTCGACAATAAGGAACTTCCGCCGCTGGAGTCCGGCGCGATGTGCTACATGTTGTCCAAACAATCCTACTTGGGCGACAAAGGCGGGCACTGGCATCCGCACCTGATGTTTTTCGTTCCGATAAAGGACTCTGCCACGTGGGGCGCAAACTTGCCGGGTTCCCCAATTTTAAAAACGGACGCCCCCGAGGACAGACTAACCGTGTTTCTGGTTCCAGTTGCCAAGTGGTCCGACGGCACGCCAGATTCCAGCAACGATCACTGACGTCCGTCCCGGTGAGTGAACTGCCCATGCGTGCGCCCAAGCGCGATTAAACGAGTAAACCTCGCATGCAGGTATATACGGAACCTTTCCAGTCCGCGACTAATCGGGAGTTAGAGCAGAGCGAACTAGAGAAACGCTTTGTTGGAACGCGTGGGACCGGCACTCATCAAGCGGACTGCCCGAGGTTAGTTGGAAATGTCTTTGGGCTTGGCTATCTTCTGGCCCGTCTCGACGACGAAGAGTTGGTAGTTCGAGTAGGAATGGCGAGCATTGAACTGTTTGCCGCTCAAGTGGACCGTAATGTCGACAGACTGAGGAAGCCACAGGCTGACGTGGCGCGCGG
Source organism: Candidatus Acidiferrales bacterium (assembly GCA_963709705.1). GTDB lineage: Bacteria > Acidobacteriota > Terriglobia > Acidiferrales > UBA7541 > Acidiferrum. Next base: position 45,293 of record CAVPXU010000001.1, on the reverse strand, counting down.
CGAAGACAACCGGCCCATAGTCAAGAGACTGGTGCTCAAAATCGAGGAACAACTCAGGAATTGGATTAAGAAGGTCGGTTTCCAAATGAATTACCTGAAATGTGGTGGCATCGACCCATGCGGTGCCCTTGAGGCTGATGGCATAGTTGCCCCTCCGGGTGCTGAAGGCGCTCATGGTATTAGGGCGGTCGGGTCGCTGTTGGAAATTGAGGAGATAGGCGGGGGTACCCTTCCAAATGGCCAAGCCCTTGCAGGTTATATCAAACTGATCGAGATGGACCGGATGAAAGACGAGGACTAGCGTGGTAGAGCCAAAGGCTTCGATGAAGCCGCTCACGTTGGCATGGCCATCGCGGTATTCATCCACGGAGAAGTAACGGGAATCACGGAGCTGGATGTTCGCTACGTAATTGGCTTTGATGTGGACAGTGTCTTCCAGTTTGCCATTGCCGCGCCGGCGCTCAAGTTTTAGGATCTCCGTGGCGGTGATGCGATTGACGTTGTCCACAAATTCGCGCGCATTTGCAGAGACATGTGGCAGGACGTCGCCGAGAGGACAGGAAGCGAACTGAGATGGAGTCGGGGCGATGGGTGCGCGCAGGTAGAGCGCAAGGAAGGAATCGAACTTCGCGGCGGTGAAGTCCGGAGGAGGAAATTCGCCGAATGGGGCTGCGGATGAGGTGAGGCTGTGTCGGGGCTCGAGAATAAGGGGGAAAAGATGGTCGAGGATGAGCGATAGTTCAATCGATTGGTCCGGAGAAAGGTTGAGGTCTAAGTGCACAGGGGAAAGCGCCCCACTGGACACAAGAACTTGGTAAGGACCAGGCGGAAGATTGGGGAAAACGACGCTGGACGGCGTATCGACAATGGTCGAGAGATCGGAATCGAGGACTTTGGAATGGATCTGGATCGTGGCTGGAAAATCGGAGTGGGGTTTGCCAAACGTCTGAACCAGGACAGTGATGGAGGCCGGCGAGCCGGATTGCGCCGCAACGCGAATGGGAGTGAAGGGAGCGTCCAGAACAAGGACGAGAACTAGTGCACGCGCCGAGCGAACCATGACGAAACCTTCCGTTAATACCCTGCAAGGACTTTCCGAAAGCCACGCGGTGAAAGCGGTTCCGAAGGATGAAACAAGCGGGAGTGTACACCGGGGAGATGAAAAAGAATATGGGCTAATGCGAGGTGGATAATCTCACGCAGCATCGTCATGGCGATTTGAAGTTGTCTCGAACTTCTCTCTTCTCAATAACGATGCAGTAGGTTTCGTGCCAGTTACTTTGCCATCTCCAGCCTTTTTTCGTACCCAACGCATTTGCCTCAATGTACTGAGCGCCCTCCGTGCCAACATCTCTGAGACAGGTTTAGTACTCTTAATTAATGAAGAGTAGGGCGAGAAAGAAGCAAGCAGAGATGAATGGGAATTCTCTTGGTGTTGTTCTTTCCTCTGGGGGTTTGGCTGCCGCGGAACGAAGCGAAGGCTCGCCTCCTGGCGAGCCGCAGCGGAGTGACGCGGCAGCCAAAGCAGGCGCCGATTCGGGGGCAGCTTCGCGGCCGGACCCTGAGGTGGTAGCCAAAGCCAAGCGTCGTACCTACACAGCTGAATATAAGCAACGCATTCTCGAGGAAGCCGATGCCGCTGCAGCGACACGCGGTGCTCTCGGTGCTCTTCTTCGCCGGGAAGGCTTGTACTACTCGTTGCTCACCACCTGGCGGCGAGAACGATCCAGCGGTATTCGCGAAGCGTTGACCGCACGACGGCGCGGACCGAAATCAAAGCACAACCCGTTCGGAGAAGAAGTTCAGCAGCTACGCCGTCAGGTCGGCCGATTGACGGAAAAACTCCGCAAAGCGGAGATCATCATCGACGTTCAAAAAAAAGTCGCTGCGCTGTTGGGGAACCCGCTTCCCGACGTGGACCCGGACGAGAAATCCTGATGTCTGCGGTCACCGAACTGGCGATCGACGTGGGCACCAGCGCGGCTTGCCAAGTTCTGTGGATGCCGCGGGCGTCTTACTACGGACAGCGCCGTAAGGCTGCTGCTCCCGCCGTAGCATCCCCGCGGCCTTCGCCGGCACGAGCACTCCACCCGGCGGAACGGGAAGCGGTCCTGGCTCGTCTACACGAAGAACGTTTCCAGGATCGTTCTCCAGCCGCTGTTTATGCGACGTTGCTCGATGAAGGCGAATATCACTGCTCGATTCGCACCATGTATCGCTTGCTCGACGAGCAAGGCGAGGTTCGCGAGCGCCGCGATCAGTTGACGCATCCGCCCTACCAGAAGCCGGAACTGTTGGCCACGGCTCCGAATCAACTTTGGAGCTGGGATATAACCAAACTACTCGGCCCAGCGAAATGGAGTTACTTCTACTTGTATGTCCTGCTGGATGTATTCAGTCGTTACGTCACCGGCTGGATGGTCGCTTATCGCGAAAGCTCTGAGCTGGCCAAGCGGCTGATCGAGGAAAGTTGCAAGAAACAAGACATCCAGCCCGGTCAACTCACCCTGCATGCCGACCGCGGCACCTCGATGAGGTCCAAACCGGTAGCTTTTTTACTCGCCGACCTGGGTGTCACGAAGACGCACAGTCGACCGCACGTCTCGGACGACAATCCCTTTTCCGAGAGCCAATTCCGAACCCTAAAGTATCGGCCGGAGTTCCCGGACCGCTTTGGGTGCATCCAGGACAGTCGCGCTTTCTGTCAGAGTTTTTTTCGGTGGTATAACGAAGAGCATCGTCACTCTGGCATCGGCTTGTTGACGCCAGCGATGGTTCACTATGGCCAAGCGGAAAGCGTCTTACGGCAACGGCAAGATGTGCTCGATGTTGCTTACCAACGTCACCCGGAGCGCTTCGTGCGAAGCGCCCCGAAACCACCCCAAATCCCCGCCGAAGTCTGGATCAATAAGCCGGCCCAGCACCCATGAATAGCTCACTAAATTCCGTGAGCACCTGTCTCAAGGTGGTTGACACGCGCCGGCGGCAAGTCGTGCCGACAAAATTCTGTTGCAATGTGGGCAACGCGGAGACGAGCCTTTTCTAAATGCACCACCACAGGCGCATGGTTTCAGATATTGCTCTAACTCCACGCAAATCTCCTGTTGTGGAGTGCAACCTGACGGCATCTTAGGCATTTGCTCGCTCCAATACGAAAGGATTGCCGTGATTCCGCACTGGTCACAATAGGGTAGGAGCAGTCTCCAAACCCACAGTGGTACAACTGGTAGCCAAACGTTTTGTTGCAGTGTTCACAACACCCTGAACTGAGTTCCGTCATGTCAAAAGAAGATAGTACAACAGCATCTTAGATTTCCTGCGTCTAGTGAGTGCTCAAGTCCTGGGAAACAGCATAATCGGAAAGTAGCTCATACTACCTCACGGATGGGTATCCGACCTGGTAGTGTCCAGAGTTTTTCGCACATTTGTTGAAGCATAGATCTGGTGGTGCTCGGCTCCCCCGAGGGGGAGCCGAAAGTTTTAGCGGGCGTGTTCATGCCGCTTCGCTCGCTTCCGAAAGCCGGTTCATGTCCAGATACCGCCGCATGCCCCAGTTCGTGCCGGCCACGTGCCGGAGCCTTGCCGCGGCCAACATCAACGCCGACTTTCCATCCGGAAATGCGCCCACCGCCCGCGTTCGTCGTCGCACTTCGCGCAATAACCTCTCCAGTGGGTTGTTCGTTCGCAAACTCCGCCAGTGTTCGCGTGGAAATGTGTAGTAGTACAGCGTCTCTTCAATCCCGGCCACCACCAGCGCCGCAGCATCCGCCAGCTTCATCTCTCTCAGTTTCACCGCCACCTGTTCGGCCTTCTGTCGTGCCGCTGCGCGATCTTCCTGCGCGTGAATGGCCTTCAACATCGCCGCCACTTCTTTCACCTTACTCGTCGGTACGGCCGTCCACACGTTGCGATAAAAATGCACCGCACACCGCTGCCACAGCGCCTCTGGATAAAATTCACCCAGGCTTTCCACCAACCCCAAACACTTGTCGGAAACAAACAGCCGCACGCCCTTCAGTCCGCGCTCTTTCAAATGCCGCAGGAACGCCGTCCAACTTGCCTTGTCTTCCTTCGACCCTTCCGCTACTGCCAGCACTTCGCGAAATCCCTCTTCATTCACGCCAATTGCCACCAGCAGCGATACGTTCCGCACTTCGCCGCCCCAACTCCGCTTCAGCCACAAGCCGTCCAGAAACACATACGGGTGCTGGCCTTCGATCGGCCGGTTCCGCCAGGTCTCAATCTGTGCGTAGATCTTCTGGTTCAGCTCGCTGACCGTGCTCGGGCTGACTCGTGTGCCCCATAGGGCTTCGGTGATATCTTCGACTCGCCGTACACTCACTCCTGCAAGGTACATCTCTACCAGCGCTTCTTCCACCGAACTTTCCCGCCTCCGGTACCGTTCGATGATCGCCGTTTCAAACGGCAGGTTACGCAGCTTCGGCACCTTCAGCGTGACTTCACCCGCTTTCGTCTGTAGGTGCCGTTGGTAGGAACCTGCCCGCGTATCTTTCCTCGCCTCCGTCCGTTCGTACCGCTCGGCTCGTCATAGTCGATCCGCTTCCGCGTCCAGCATGGCGTTCAACGTTTCTTCCACCGTGCTGCGGACCACTTTTCCCAGATGCTCCTGTATCTTCCCCTCGTCAATCTGGATCACTTGGCTCAACTTCGGCACTTCTCCCTGGTTGGTGGGCTCCATCGCCCCTCCTCTCGGGCCTTCCTCAGGCCCTCTGTTTTACCAACCAGACCTACTCCTCTTCAAATGTGCGAAAAATAGCGTACGGTATCCGACTTTCTATCGAAATGCCTTGAAATAAGTGTGGTACGGCGGAGGGATACAGTAAAAGATTCCCTTTTGGTCTTCGGCGAGTTCCATGCCATTTACCTGCTTGAAGGAGATGGCGACGATTTGGTTTTCTTTTTGCTTCTGTCCCCCGACCTTGATCGTCGTCGCCTCGTAAAAAGCCGTAATCACCGCGCCCATTTTCACTTTCGATGCTTGGATCGAAACGGTAGCAGGTTTACTCGCAACCATGTCGCGCAACTCGCTGTTCACGGCGAGCAGACAGCGTTTCGGCCGCAACGCTGCGTTTCAGGCTTGCTGGTCCGAATCATAAGCGCGATAGGCTGGTCGGCCACCATGGCGCGCGACCTCCCGGCTTACCGTCGACGCAGCCCGATGGAGGCAACCGGCGATCTCACGAATCGATGAACCAGAAGCCATCCCTCGCGAAATGTCCTCTCGCTCAGCGAACGTGAGCGCCAACCGCGAGCGGCGACGAGCCACAGGAGGGATGCCGCCGCGAGGCAGCAACACAGCGCGAATCGCGTTGTGACACTTGCCGTAGACGCGCCCGATTTCATGCAGCGTCTGCCCGGCCTTCCATCGACTCCAAACGTCACGCTTATCAATCGCAGAAAGCCCAAGCCTTCTTGGTCCCATAGCTACACCACCTTCCCAACGCAGATTTACATCAGATGGTGTTGCATCGACCGGTCGAATGCACCCCGTTAACCAGGCCCAAAAGGCTGAGACTTGAGATATGGCACGCGTGAGTGAAGACCTAGCATGAAACGTCAGAGTGAAAAATAGCAATGCTGGTCCAAAGGGAATAGACTTGCGGACCCGGAGGTGTTACCCATGCGACGTATGTGCACTGCGGGTTTACTTGGGGTTTGGTTGCTTGCGGTTGGCGGTTCCCTGACCGCACAGGAACAGAAACCGCCCCCGGCCGCGGAGTTGAGCAAGAACGAAACTCCGGGCAAAGCATTCACGCGCTTCTTCGACTATCAGGAATATCAATTCCGGTCCGCCGCTGAAGCCATGCCCGAAGACAAATGGAATTACCGACCCGCGCCAGGATTGTTCAAGAACGAGAAACCGCAATTCGGACCTGCCGAGGAGCGCACTTTTGCGGAACAGGTGAAACATGTGGCTTGTGCCAACTTTTCGTTTGCCGCCTTGTTGGATGGCACGAATCCACCTGAGGGCTGTGACAAGGGCGGACCCAATCCCGCAAAAACGCGAGTTGAACTACTCAACTACTTGCGCGACTCCTTCACTGCGCTGAAAAAGTCCTTGGGGGCGATTACCGAAAAAAACATGTATGACCCTATTGAACGACCGGCCCCCAATACCCGCTTGGGCCTAGCCGTTGTGTGTATCTGGCACGTAGCGGATCACTACGGCCAAGCGGTTATCTATCTGCGCGAAAACGGCATTGTGCCGCCAGCAAGCCGGCCAAATCCCCCCGAACTGAAAGACAAATACTAACTCCAACAGCCTGTTGTCCCTTTTCGCCTTCGTTTACTTCTGAATTGGACAAGTTCCTACCAGTACCCACTTCGACGGGTATGCCGTTAATCATAACTTGACCCGCAAGCTACCCTATTCGTTGACTTGCCTCCTGCCCCCAACCTAACATGAGCTGCAATGTCAGGAACCGACGCCCTAATCGGCCAAACCATCTCTCACTACCGCGTCATCGAGAGACTCGGCGGCGGTGGGATGGGAGTGGTGTACAAAGCCGAGGACATCAAACTCAATCGCTTTGTCGCGCTGAAGTTTCTTCCGGATACTGTCGCTCGAGACATGCAGGTGCTGGCTCGTTTTCAACGCGAGGCCAAAGCCGCCTCTGCATTAAACCATGCAAACATTTGCACCATCCACGAAATTGATGAAGTGAATGGGCAGGCATTCATCGTCATGGAGTATCTCGACGGTACAACCCTGAAGCATCGAATTGAAGACGGACCGCTCCCGTTGGAGCAAGTGCTGAACTGGGGAACTGAAATTGCTGAGGCACTCGAAGCGGCACACGCCGAGGGCATCGTCCACCGGGACATCAAGCCAGGGAATATTTTTATCAGCGGACGGGGACACGCCAAGATTCTCGATTTTGGGCTGGCAAAATTGACTCTCAGCGGCGGTGGGATGAGTGATTCGCCCACGCTTACGGCAGCGACGGAAGCGTTGCTTACTAGTCCTGGCGCAACCGTGGGCACTCTTGCCTATATGTCGCCGGAGCAGGCGCGTGGGGAAGATCTGGATGTACGGACCGACCTGTTCTCTTTTGGCGCGGTACTTTACGAAATGGCAACGGGCCACATGGCGTTTCCGGGGAATAGTGCTGCGGTCATTCATGATGCGATTCTGAACCGAACACCAGAACCTGTGACAAAAGTGAAGCCCGGGTTGCCGGCTGAACTGGAGCGCATCATCGGCAAGGCGCTTGAGAAAGTGCGCGACAAACGCTTTGCCTCCGCCGCGGAGATGCGCGACAAGTTGCAAAACCTGCGCCAACAGCGTTTGATCGATTCAAGCGGGACCGTACCGATCAGGCAAGTTGTCCGCAAACCGTCCTTTATTTTTGCTGCTCTTTTGCTGCTGACGATCGCGGGTGTCTCCGCGAGTCTCATCTACCGTCACTATGCTCGCATCCGCTGGGTACACGACGTTGCCGTCCCCGAGTTGCAGAAAATGGCATTGGACAGAAATGGCGTGGCTTTCTACAAGCTGGCGGAAGAAGCGCATCGCTATAGTCCCGGCGACCCTGCCCTGAAACAAGTAGAAACGCAGAATCTGTGGCCTTTTCGTGTCTTGACGACACCGCCCGGGGCGGACATCTTTTTCCGAAGCTATCGCGACAATCAGGCGGACTGGGAACGGCTTGGGAAGACCCCCATGGAACAACTGCTGTTGATTGATGCGCAATACGCAATGAAGCTTGCAAAAGACGGATATGAACCGGTCGAACTCACCAGCGAGTACACCGCCAAGGATATCATTCTCGATCCCATCGGCTCACTTCCGAAAGACATGGTGCACATCCCACCAGGGAAGATAAGTGTCGCCGGAATTCCACCCGTACAGTTGGATGATTTCCTGATCGATAAGTATGAGGTCACCAACCTCCAATTTAAGAAATTTATCGATGCGGGAGGCTACCGCGAACCCAAATATTGGAAATTTCCATTCACGAAAGATGGGCACTCACTGGGTTTTGAACAGGCTATTGCGTTGTTCGTTGATAAAACAGATCGCCCTGCACCTTCGACCTGGGATCTCGGGAATTATCCACCTGGGCAGGAAAATTATCCGGTCAGCGGTGTGAGCTGGTACGAAGCTGCGGCGTACGCCGAATTTGTCGGTAAGAGCCTACCCACGGTCTTCCATTGGTACCAGGCCGCAAGTATGAGTGATCATTCCGACATTCTAGAGGCCAGTAATTTTTCGGGGAAAGGTCCGGCTGCAGTCGGCAGCTATGCAGGTCTCGGGCCGTATGGCACGTACGACATGGCGGGCAATGTAAAGGAATGGTGCTTCAATTCGGACGGCCGCCGCCGATATATTCTGGGAGGGGCTTCCACCGAACCCAAATACATGTATCAGGAACCCGACGCACGGCAGCCTCTCGATCGTTCCGCAACGAACGGCTTTCGCCTCGCAAAATACCTCAAGCGAGGGCCGCTCCCGGAAGCGCAGACCTCGCAAGTCAGCTTTCAGAGTATCGACTACCGGAACGCTAAGCCAATTCCGGATTCTGTTTTCCGCATCTATCTAGGACTTTATTCCTATGACCGCACGCCGCTGGACGCAAAAATAGAATCAGTCGACGATAGTTCTCCCTATTGGCGTCGAGAGCGCATCTCTTTCAAAGCGGCTTACAATAACGAGCGCGTAATCGCTTTTCTGTATCTTCCGAAAAACGCCTCGCCTCCGTATCAGACAGTTGTGCATTTCCCGGGGTCGGAGGCTCTCGATTTTCACACCTACACCGACTTGAATTTGTTTAACCTGGACTTTCTGATGAAAAGCGGCCGTGCCGTGCTCTTTCCCATGTACAAGGGAACCTACGAGAGGATCACCCACCACACCACCCCGGGTTCGAGTGAAGAGCGGGACGAAACGATTCAGCGATCCAAAGACTTGCGGCGATCGCTGGACTACCTCGAGACTCGCTCGGATATCGACCACGAGCGCCTCGCATTCTACGGTTTTAGTTGGGGCGGCATCGAGGGCCCAATTACCCTAGCCCTCGAATCCAGGTTCAAAACCGCGGTCCTGGCCGATGGAGGTTGCAGTACGGATAAGACTTTAGCGGAAGACGATCCCATGAACTTCGCATCGCACATAACGATCCCGGTTTTGATGATCAATGGGCGATACGACTTCGGGATTCCTTTCGAAACTTGCCAGCAGCCCTTTTTCCGCCTTCTGGGCACGCCGGCGGCGGACAAGCGCCGAGTCGTCCTTGAATCCGGCCATGGACTCCCCTTCACACCTTGGTTCAAGGAGACGCTCGATTGGCTCGACCACTATCTCGGGCGTGTAAAATAATTCGCGGATCCGAGTTCCATTCCACTCCATCGTTTCACTATCCCATATGCTCATAGATTCTTGGATGATTGAGATTCCTGCTGATCGTTGTGCAGAAGGCTTAAACGAAAATTCTTGACTTCGTGATCCAGGTTGATAAATCGCTTTGTCATCTCTTCGACCTGGCAACGCCGGGCCAAGTCCTGATTTGTCGGGTGCATTCGACCGGTCGATGCAACACCATCTGATGTAAATCTGCGTTGGGAAGGTGGTGTAGCTATGGGACCAAGAAGGCTTGGGCTTTCTGCGATTGATAAGCGTGACGTTTGGAGTCGATGGAAGGCCGGGCAGACGCTGCATGAAATCGGGCGCGTCTACGGCAAGTGTCACAACGCGATTCGCGCTGTGTTGCTGCCTCGCGGCGGCATCCCTCCTGTGGCTCGTCGCCGCTCGCGGTTGGCGCTCACGTTCGCTGAGCGAGAGGACATTTCGCGAGGGATGGCTTCTGGTTCATCGATTCGTGAGATCGCCGGTTGCCTCCATCGGGCTGCGTCGACGGTAAGCCGGGAGGTCGCGCGCCATGGTGGCCGACCAGCCTATCGCGCTTATGATTCGGACCAGCAAGCCTGAAACGCAGCGTTGCGGCCGAAACGCTGTCTGCTCGCCGTGAACAGCGAGTTGCGCGACATGGTTGCGAGTAAACTGATTCTGGACTGGTCGCCCGAGCAGATCGCCGGGTGGTTGAAGGCTCAGTATCCTCACAACGAGAGCATGCGCGTGTCCCACGAGACCATCTATCGAAGCCTGTTCATCCAAGCCCGTGGAGTGCTGAAAAAAGAGCTGATGGAGCATCTGCGGTCGAAGCGGCGCATGCGCCGCTCGCGTCATGCCAGCGAACATGGACATCGCCGGGGGCAGATCGTCGATGCTATCTCCATCCGCGAACGACCGGCGGAAGCGGAAGACCGCGCGATTCCCGGTCACTGGGAAGGGGATCTGCTGGCCGGTGGAAAGAACAGTTACATGGCGACCTTGGTGGAACGGCATTCCCGCTTCCTGATGCTGGTCAAAGTGCCGAGCAAAGACACGGCGGTGGTTGTGGCGGCGTTGAGCAAACGTGTCGGTGAACTTCCGGTAATTCTGCGACGCTCGTTAACGCGGGATCGCGGGTTGGAGATGGCGAAGCACAAGGAGTTCACGGTAGCGACGGATGTGCAGGTCTATTTCTGCGATCCGCAAAGTCCCTGGCAGCGTGGCACGAACGAAAATACGAATCTGCTGCTGCGGCAATACTTCCCGCGAGGCACCGACCCGTCCTCCATCTCTCAAGAGCAGCTCGACCAGGTCGAGCTGCTCTTGAATCAGCGCCCCAGAAAAACCTTAGGCTTCCAGACCCCTGCGAGTAGACTCCATGCCAGTGTTGCATCGACCGTCTGAGCCGGCACCGTTAATCAGGAGTTGTCCGTCGCAGGCTCCACAGTCCGCGCACCGAGAGGATGACGGAGATGAGCGCGGTCACGCCGAGCGCGATCATCGTCCAGATGAAGAAGAAGGCTCCGCTGGACTTGGCGATCTCGCCGAAATGTGCCCCCGTCATGTGGAGGACGGGGACAAGCAACCCAAGGAGAGACCCGAGGAGTATTATCACGTACCCCGATCGCCGTCCGGCGAGCACTAACGCTCCGTAAAGCCAAACGACAAGGATGGGCACTGCGATTAGGTTTGAGACTCCACCCTGTTCGAACCCACGGACGATGTCGTCGGTCAGGTGAAACGTCATGAAGAGGATCGAGAGCAGAGACGTGATGGTTAGCAAGAGGTTTTGCTTCATTTGGCTATTCTCCTTGTCAAACCGTACGGAGCTAGGCGACTAGTTCCGGGTTGCCGACGGCCCGCTCCGAACTCACTGCTGGCTTCAACGCTGACCAAGTCCACGCCTGCCAGATGATGACCGAGGTGCATACAGTTTCGATCGTTGCGAAGAACACGTACGCTGGATAAACGGGATCCCGAAAGTCACCGTTGGTCAGAGGCAGAACGAAGGTCAGGAAACCGTTTACAAGGGTCATAATGCCACCCGCGATGATATTCGCCAGCCGGTTCGCTCTAACCGGAAGCAGTCGACAGGCCACAATCATGGCGATGGGTATTTCCATCAAGACCGCTGAACCCAGCAGAGCCCATTGTGGGAGATGTGGGGCTGAATTCGGCGAGCCAACGAAAGCGAACAGGGCAAGCACGTCCGCATACAGGTAGTTCAATAACGCGAAGATCCAGAATAGAGATAACCGCTCCTTTGTGTCATGAATGGCAACCTCCTACGGAAAAGCAATGCAGGTTCTGAGTTGCGCTCCCGCCCAGGTACGGGATTCCTTTTCCCATTATGGGGGGGAATCTCCCCGAGGCTTGGATACTGACCTATACGGGGAGACCAACGAAAAAGACTCATGGGGACCGTATTCCCTCTGGCCGACCCGTCGATTTCGGGTCGACTCCCGCGAAGCCGGGTTACCGGAAAGCCGGGATTATTTCCTGTGCGCTGACCGGTTGCCGCTGCCGCCGAAGAAGCAGGCCAGGCCGAACAGGTAGCCGAAGTTGTACCAGGCCCCATTGTTATGGACTTCGTAGATGCTGAGATTGTTTTTGAACAGCGAGACCACAAACACGAACGGCGCAATAAAGCCCTGCCAGAGCCCCAACCAGAAGCCCGCAACCACGTTATGGTCGTTCGCCGTTCCTTTGTACTGGTTAGCTCCCGGAGCACATCCCGCCGCAAAAATCACCAATAGCGCGACAAGTAAAACCAAAGCCAAAGAGGACTTCATCGCAGTTCCTCCGCTGTATATGTGTACGAACGAAGAGCATGAAAAGTCTCACGTGACCGCCAGATAGCGCTGGCGTGCTATGCTCTGCGCGAAATAACCTCTCGAGGTGAAAATCATGAGAAACCTTTGCATCTTTTGCTTGCTTGCGGTTCCTGTGTGTTGCTTCGCGGCTCAGGCAACCTCACCGGAGGGATTTCGTTTCTGGTCGGCGGCGTCAATGAATCAGGTTACGCAGGGCCTCTCTCAACAAGCGGCGTCCGACCCGCACCATTTCGCGGTCGAACAACTGGCGGATTGCTCCAACGAGGCCGCGCTGCTGGTTCACCGCGAGGCCGATGGCCAGCCCGAGTGGCACGAAACGCAGGTGGACGTTGTCTTCGTGCAATCCGGTTCCGCGACGCTCCTGGTGGGCGGCACGCCCGTTAACGGTGAAACGGTTGCGCCTCACGAAAAGCGCAATGGCGCGATTCAGGGCGGTGTTCGCCAGAAAGTCGCTGCCGGTGACCTGATTCGCATCCCGCCAAAAACGCCGCACCAATTTTTTCTCGATGGAGCAAAGGAGCTCACGTACATCGTTATAAAAGTAAAAGGCTATTGAGGCCGCGGCCCGCAGTCACCCACGAACTGGTGCCGAAGGCCTACGCGCTAGGGGATTTTGACAATGGTGGTGCATCTTCTCAAATCTGACTCCGAGCCGTCGGGCATCTGGGCGGCAACCGCGATCATGTGGTGTCCAGGGTTGAACAGAATCGCGTCGGATGTGCCAGAAATAGTTTTCACGAACCCCTTCGCGTGAGGCGGGATGGGGATCGAACCCAGCTTCACCCGCTGCGATGGGCCATGGGAAATATCATAAAAGTTGAATTGCTGCACGCAAGCCTGCTTGATTTTGCGCGAACAAGCGGGAGTCAGCCGGAAGTCGTAGCTGAAGGTAAAAACAATTTTGTGCATAACTTCCTGCGCGCATATGACGGAAGCAAGCAGAACTGAGCACGTGACAATCAGAGTCAATCGGCGCAATAGAATGGTCGTGCTCATTCCCAGAGCTTACACCCGATCACAATCGTCGCGAGGCATGGCAAAGGGCTTGGGTTTTGCGTTGTTCCTCTTTACCATCTGTCCATGCCGAATTATCCACCCGGTCCGGAACAGGGATTCTTTGATGGATTACGCAGCCCGATGCGCCGGGATCCCCTGACGTTCATGACGCGAATCGCGCGCCAGTACGGAGACATTGTTTGCCTGCGATTCTTCCACATTCGCACTTTCCTGATCAGCAATCCCGATCTGATTGAAGATGTTCTGGTGACGAACGCGAAGAAATTCATCAAGGGGCGGGTGCTGCGCGCGAACCGGCATATTTTTGGCGATGGCCTGCTCACCAGCGAAGGCGACTTCTGGCTGCGGCAGCGCCGCATGATGCAGCCCGCGTTTCACCGTTCGCGCATTACCAACTATGCCTCCACGATGACGGCATGCGCCACGCGGTTGATGGAATCCTGGAGGCCCGGCGAACCGATGGATTTGCACGACGCGATGATGCGCCTTACGTTGCAAGTGGTGGGAAAAACGCTGTTCGGCGCCGACGTCGAACGCGACGCGCCGCAAGTGGGCGAAACCCTGGAGGTGCTGCTCGAGTTCACTTCCGACTTTCGCCGGCTGGTGATGACTCCGAAATGGTTGCCGACACGCCTGAACCGGCAGGCAAACCGCGCCGTTCGCCAGCTTACGCAGATCATCGACCGCATCATCCAGCAGCGCCGGGAATCCAAGGAAGATACCGGCGATCTTCTGTCGATGTTGTTGCACGCCCAGGATGAAGACGGATCGCGGATGACGGCGCAACAGCTTCGCGATGAAGCCCTGACGCTATTTCTGGCAGGGCACGAAACCACCGCCAGTTCCCTTTCGTGGACGTGGTGGCTGCTGGCGCAAAATCCCGAGGTCGAAGCGAAATTGCATGCGGAACTGGACGCCGTTCTCAACGGCCGCGTTCCCACTATCGACGATCTTCCGAAGCTGAAGTACATCAGCTGCATCTTGTCGGAATCGATGCGGGTTTATCCTCCCGCATGGGCGATGGCGCGGCTGGCTGTGGAAGATCATGAGCTTGGCGGCTACCCGGTGCCGAAGGGCACGGGCATCGCCGCGGCGCAGTGGGTTGTGCATCGAGACGCGCGCTGGTACGAAAATCCGGAGCGATTTATTCCCGAACGCTGGGAGAGCGGCGACCTGCTGCGGCAGATTCCGCGGTTCGCGTATTTTCCCTTTGGCTATGGCCCCCGCCAGTGCATCGGAAATACTTTTGCTCTCATGGAAGCGAATCTTGTGTTGGCTACCATCGCGCAACGATTCCGCTTTCGCCTGGTTCCGGGGCACACGGTGGTGCCGCTCGCTTCGATCACGCTGCGACCGCGCCACGGGCTTCACGTGGTGGCCGAAGCGCGCGGTTGATGCGCCGGCTTTCCTGCCTGGAAAATCGTTAACGCTTGGTGAGGGTATTCCAGATGGCGCGGCCGAAATCCACAAGCGAAGGAAAAATCACGCGCTGGCGCTGCGTGTTCGCAGGCATGGCCCCCGCAGAATTGGCAGCAGCGGCAGCATAAACAGGGAGAGACGCAAGAAGATCGGCGGCGCGGACGCGTGTGGCGATGCCTTCGACCGCGGCCATTTGGATGCGGCGATCACGTCCAATCAGAAGAACTGCGGGGACGGCAATCCCTCCTTTTTCTTTTGCGTTGAACAGACCCCAGGCGCGCACCACTTGCTTCTCCGTATCGCACAGAATCGGGAACGGTAACTCGTACTGGCGCCGCACGCGATCGGATTGGTCGGGCGAATCGACAGCCAGCGCGGCAATTTGAACACCGAGGGCGCGAAAATCATCGGCAAGATCGCGGAATTCCGCCAACTGACGGAGACAAAAAGGTCACCAGTAGCCGCGATAGAAAATCAGCAGAAGCGAGCCATCGCCAAGGAGCGAAAATAGCGTGCGGGGCGTCCCCGTAGAATCGCGGAGACTGAAATCCTCGGCCAGGGCGCCGACCTGTGGTTTTTGCACTTCGTTCAAGGGTTTCCTGCGAAACGAACCCGCCGAGAAAGCTCAGCCGGGATGTGCGATCTGATCGCTGACTCCACAATCATATGCTTCCTGCCCCTGAACACAACGAATTTGCCGCTCATATCGCTTATATTGCGGGCCTGTCCCCCGGGTCAGTTAACCACCAAGGTATACGATTACCGAAAACAAATTTATCCCCGACGCCGCGCCTTATCCTTTATCCAGGAGATTAGTTTCGTAGAGATTGCAGGATCGGGGTTCCCAGTTTGGGAGCTCGCCGCTGCATTTTGGTTATCGCCCTCTTCCTAATCCTGAAATGGAGATGCCCCTGAAATGCTCCGTGCCTACAGCAATCTGCTTCGATGGGTTTTCCTTGGAAGCGCTATCCTTCCCGCCTGCGGTGCGTGCATCGCCATATCCTTCACCAA
Organism: Candidatus Acidiferrales bacterium; assembly: GCA_963709705.1. GTDB lineage: Bacteria > Acidobacteriota > Terriglobia > Acidiferrales > UBA7541 > Acidiferrum. The sequence goes on along the minus strand of CAVPXU010000001.1, from coordinate 29,660 downwards.
GGACCAATTTACCGGCGTTCTCTTTGGCCTGCTGTACCTGTTCATAGGCTTGTTACTGACGTACGAGTTTCACCGGCTTCTCGTTTTTCTTCAGCCGAAGCTCGTGGTACAGGCGGACGAACAGCTGTACTGGTTCGACAGCCTACCGGAACGGTTCCTGCCGCTTGCCATTGCCGGTTCCGCGGCGATCAGTCTTGCGCTGGAGCTATCGATTATTCGCTGGCAAGGAACGATCTTCCAATTCTTCGCCTTTTATAAAAACTATGGCCTGCTCGCCTGTTTCGCTGGACTCGGACTTGGTTACGCTCTGTCACGAAACCGCGAAGTGATACCTCTCGCGCTCACTCCTGCACTTTGTGGCTGGCAGTTTGCGCTCCTGCTGTATCTCCGGTTCTTTCAAGGCGGATCGACGTTCGAAGTCGTTCCGTTTCGTGAACAGCTCAATATGGGCATTTTCCAGGTCGCATCCACGGAAAAAGTTTGGGCGATCCATTTGCTCCTGACGGTAGTGTTCCTTCTGACGGCCCTGGCTTTTCTTCCGGTGGGTCAGCTTTGTGGACGCTTTATGGAGCGCGGCAGCCAGCTTTCCTCGTACGGATGGAATCTGCTCGGGAGTCTCGCGGGCGTTGCGCTCGTGTTCCTGATGAGCTTTCTTTGGACTCCTCCCATCGTGTGGTTCAGCCTTTGCCTTGTGGGGCTGCTTTTCTTTTTCACGCGCAAACCGCAAACGTTGCTTGTGGGAACTGCCCTAGCGGTTGCTTCTCTGATCATCCTGGCATGGCCCGTCGCACCGCTCTGGAACAAGGTGTACTCGCCCTATCAACTGCTTGAGATCGGCAATTCCGGAGACACCGGCCTTATGTTCATCCGCGCCGCTGGCAATTACTACCAGCGCGTCCACAATTTTTCCGTCGCTGCCATGGCTGGCACCACGGATAAAGCCTTGCTGGAAACGCGCAACTATTACGATTTGCCTTACCACATCCATCCCGGCCAGAACGACATTGCTATCGTCGGCGCCGGCAGCGGCAATGACGTGGCGGCTGCCCTTCGTTCCGGCGCGGCTCACGTCGACGCCGTTGAAATTGATCCCGCCATTCTTGCCGCCGGTCGTGCGTACCACCCTGAACAGCCTTACAGCGACGCACGTGTTCGGCCAATCCTCGATGATGCCCGCTCTTTTTTCCGCAACGCCGACGGAAGTTATGACGTCATCGTGTATGGCTTGCTCGATTCCCACACGCTCCTCAGTCAGGCTTCCAGCGTTCGATTGGATTCCTTTGTTTACACCGTCGAAGGCCTTCGCGAAGCGCGCGCCAGACTTAAAGACGACGGCGTGCTTTCTCTTTCTTTCTGCATCATGAACAAACAGCTTGGCACAAAAATTTTTCAGATGATGCGCGCTGCGTTTGGTGGCAAGGATCCCATCTGTATCAGGACGCAGTACGACGGCTCGGTTCTTTTCATCCAATCCAAGAACGGCGATTTGAAGTTGCCGCCTACAATTCTTGCGGACAGTGGACTGTCCGATATTTCCGGATTTTTTCACGATTCGGACGCCAAGGTGAGCCTGTCAACGGATGATTGGCCCTTCTTCTATATGCCGCGGCGGGTCTATCCCACTTCTTACCTGATCACCTTTGCGATGTTGCTGTTTCTTTCGCTCTTTTTGTACCGCAGCTTTCTGCCGGACGCGCCCCAGGTGTCGTATCTCCCGTTCCTGTTTCTTGGCGCGGGCTTCATGCTCGTCGAAACCAAGGCCATCACCGAGCTTGGCCTTACCTTCGGCAATACCTGGCAGGTGATTGCCGTCGCCATCGCTAGCATCCTCTTCATGGCATTTCTTGGAAATGGCGCGGTGCAGCTGTTCAAAATACGCTCGCCCTACTTGTCGTACCTCTTTCTCTTTTCCACGCTGGTCCTTGGCTGGTGGGTCGCGCGCATTGGCGGCCTGCACTCCACGACTTCGGGCAGAGTGCTCACCGCCATAATTCTTACTTCTCCCTTGTTCTTCTCAGGCATCGTGTTTTCCACTTTGCTTGGCCGAGGTTCGAAGATCTCCAGCGCCATGTCTCTGAACCTGGTTGGCGCCATGTGCGGAGGCATCCTGGAGTACAACTCAATGTACTTCGGTTTCCAGATGCTCTACCTGATCGCCTTCGGACTCTACGCCGCAGCCCTGCTCAGCTCACTCATGTTTCGCAGTAGAGATGCCGCGACTCCCGCGATTGAGCCTGCCCGCGCCGTTGCAAGGCTTGACCAAGCTGCGGAACTAATCCACCACTGATACTCGTCGCTTGAAGAGTTATGATTCCTTCATGGAACCGACTCTCAAGCTGTCTCATTTGCTGCTCGCGACTCTCGCCTTTGCCCTGGCGTTGCCTTGTCGCCAAATCACCGCACGTGGCGCTGCCGATAATCCCGCAACTCAATCGAAGACTGCCTCGAGCAGTCAAAACCCGAACCCTCGTTTGCTGGACGGTCCTGATTGCAGCGGCGGGTGGCCAACAGACATGACATTCGTGCTGCTAAAGAATGCGGGCGTCACCAATAACGACAAGGTGGACTTCACCAAGACCAAGACTGTCCGAATGGCTTCGCAGAAAATTGGCAAAGAGCTGTACCACCAGGTTTATTACGTGACACTGACGGAGCACTCTGGCCGAACGATTGAAGCGATTGCTGTGCATGACGCTTCCAACGAAGAGTGTTCGATGACCGGGGTCGAGTTGTTCGTGGTTTCGCAGCACTTAAGCTCAGAAGTGAAATAGCGAAAAAGTCGATTAGATATGGCGGATGGCGCTGGCGATGCGTGTGCGCATGGCGATCACGCCGGGAATCAGGCCGCTGACCAGGCCGACGAGCAAGGCTAGCAGCACTCCGAAGAGCAGAACTTCTGGGGACAGGACCAGGCCGCCGAGGAGGCCGCTCAAGCTGCTGGCGAGCGGCGGGATGGCGAGTAAGGCGAGCAACACGCCCAAGCTGCCGCCGACGAGGGCGATGAGGATAGACTCGGCGAGGACCAGAAGCAGGACCGCGAAATCCGAGAAGCCGACGGCTTTGAACACCGCGAGTTCGCGCGTACGTTCGCGGACGGCGATGGCCATGGTGTTGCCAGTGACGAGGAGCAGAGTGAAAAACACGATCACGCCAATCGAGACGATCAGCAGCCGGATGTTGCCGAATTGCTTGACCATATCGGCGGCAAAAACGGATTCGCTGTCGGTTTTGGTTTCGTAGGGCGAGTTGGCAAATTCCTGATCGATGGTTTTCGCGACGCGCACGGCGTCGGAGGGGTCGTCAACGCGAAGGACGTACCAGCCCACCTGCCCTTTCATGTCCTGGGGAACTTTTTCGTTGAAATAATCCCAGCGAAACCAGAATTGCGTTTGGTCGGTCTTCGCAAGTTCGCCGTGATAAATGCCCACAAGATTAAATTCCCAAATCCCCGCGCCATATTGCGGAGCCTGGATGGGAATGCGGTCGCCGATTTTCCACTGGAAGCGGTCCGCGGTTTCTTTACCAACGATCGCGCCCTGACGGTCATGGAGAAATGCCTGCCACTGTTCTTCGGGCATAAGAAATTCGGGATAAACCTGGCGCTGGCCGGAGGGGTCGATGACAAATTGCGGGAAGAAATCTTTTTCGTCGCGGTAAACGCCCGGAAACCAGGTGTAGTGCGTGACACATTTCACGCCGGGGATTTGTTGGATTTTGTCTTTGTAGGCCAGGGGCGTGGGGTTGAACCAAGACGTGCGGTTGACGACGATGAGACGGTCCGCCTTGACGGTATTGGAATCGATGCTGAAAGCGCTGCGCACAACACCGAGAAAAGTGAAGAGAAAAAGTGCAACCGCGAAAGAGCCGACCGTAAGAAGGAGACGGATCTTCTTGCGCAGTAGGTTGGCGAGGATAATGCGGGCGAACTTCACGTGCGACCTCGGTTGGCTCCATTATCCGATATTTTTAGGCAGATCCGCAGTCTTTAGAAAACACGCGGCCAACTTTTGCTGGTTGGACGGATTTTGTCGGGGCAAAAACCACATAAATTTTCGTTTGCACGCCTACTGGCATTGGCACTACTGAGAGAAGAATGTGGCCCGGCTACAGTTAACGGGTTTACCACGCGCAACTCTTCGAACACTGGAAGTTTGCTCGCCTTCAGCATAGAATCTTTTTGCGTATGTGACTGGGCGAAGCTTGGCAACGGGTGTACCGACAGACATGCAACTCGTAGGAAAGTTAACCGAAGCGGATTTGCACGACGTGCAAAAAGACACGCGCTCAAAGGCGTTTTGGCGCGCGCTTAGCCCCGGCTCCATACTCAAAGTCATAGTTCGCGGGTTTGCCCTGCTCATGGGCTTGGCGAGCATCGCGGCCATAGCCATTGTGGGCGCGCTTTCCGTCGCGTTTTATGGCGCGGCCAAGCTGCTCGGGAAAATTCGCCCGCTGCGAGACGCGTATCAATTTCTCTCCCGCGCCTACGACCGCTTCATCGAGCGGCTAGGCCAAAAAGTTCTACGAGACTCGCGAGACGCTCCCGCATTACGGCTGATGATTTCCCTCAGCCTCACCACTGTGCCGATTTTTGTGATCCAGCTTATTTTAGGGAAACCGCGGCTGCTGCTGGCCATCGCTTTCTATCTTTCCCTGTGCGGCCCTAAGTTTGGGCGCTCCGTAAGAATGTTCAGCACCAAACACCTGGAAGCGCACCGGCCTCAGGGATACTTCTCGGGGAATTACGATAAGGTCTTCGGCCGCTACGCTGAATTTTTTCTGGGATATTTTTATGGCGACCTTCCGGAACTTGGCCGCACGGTTCATGTGCGCCTGCACCACAAGGAAAACGGCGGCCCGGACGATAATGCCGCCACCAGTTGCTACGATCGCACCAGCCGTCTGGATTTTCTTTTGTATCTCTCCGACAATATTTGGACCACTCTCGGGCTTGCTCCCTATGCCTACTTCAAAGCCAGAGGCGACGAAAAGAACCGCAAGCGCATGTTCTGGGGAATGGCGCGTTACCTGATGTATTTCACGGCGATTTTTCTTTTCAATTGGCGAATCGGGATCGTCTACGTTCTGGTTCCACTTTTCGCCATGAACTTCATCATGTCCATCACTTCCTGGGTCCAGCACGCTTTCTGTGACCCGGAACATCCTGACGATTATTTTATAAATACCGTAACCGTCGTGGACGAGGTGAACTTCATGAACGAGGGCTACCACCTCTGCCATCACCACCGCTCTAGCCTGCACTGGACCGAGATGCCGGCGCACCTGGAGCGTATTCGCGACAAAATGAAAGAGTCCGGCTCGCTGGTCTTCCGCGATATGGATTTTATGGATCTTTTCATCGAGCTGACGCTCTTCCGCAGAATGCATGTGCTCGCCGAGAAGCTTGTTCCCTGGGAGCCCATGAGCCACGAACAGAAGATGGCTTTGCTGGAGAGCCGCACGAAACCCGCGCGTGCGGTTGTGGCGGAAAGTGTCGCGGTTTCGGTTTAAGTTCCACGATATTTACAATTGCGTCGCGCCTGACTTTTGTGACGGATCTCAATTTCATGAAGCGTCCGTTTGAGGTCACATTCCTGGGCTGGCTGTTCATCGTCGTAGGAATCGCCAGTACCGCCTATCACCTTTGGAAAGGTTCGCTCGATCGTTGGACCTTCCCTATTGTGCTTATTGGGGCGATTGCTGTCGTGGCCGGGGTCTACCTGCTCAAGGGCGCCAAATGGGTTCGCTGGCTGGTTTTGGCGTGGCTCGCCTTTCATGTTGTCGCGGGCGCGCTGCTATCATTGTCGGTCGCATTGCCCCACGTCGTCCTTCTTGTAGTTATCGGCTATGTCCTGCTGGGCCCACCCACTTCCAAGTATTACCAGCGCGCGCAACCAGAATAATTCGCTCCCATCTCCAGTAATACGTGGTCGTGCCGACGCGAATTTTTATGTAACCACAATAGATGTATATGCATCTATGTGGCATGAGCGAACCATTTCTCCCCGTCCTGCCTTGTCTGTGCGGCAACTTTCGCCGTACCTCGCGGGCTCTCACCCAGCTCTACGAAAACGCACTTCGGCCGTTTGGCATGCGAGCTACGCAGTTCACCGTCCTGCAAGCACTGGCGCGGACAGGCGAAGTGTCTCAACGGAAGCTGGGCGAAATACTGGCGATGGACAGCACAAGCCTGACCCGCACGCTGGCAATCATGCGCCGCCGCGGCTGGATCCAGGAGCGGCCGGGCAAAGACCGGCGGGAACGATTGCTACGGCCGGCGAACGCGGGGCAAAAACAGCTCGAGCGTGTCTTGCCGGCATGGGAGAAGGTTCAATCACGGCTACGGCGCCGGTTGGGAGAGCAGGTTTGGAACAGCCTTTTCCAACTCACGCATGAAGTAACTCGCATGGTCACGACTCAAGGAGGCTCGCTATGAAAAACTATCTTCGGCTGGTCACGGCGCTGATCGTTGTATGGTTTATTTCGGCGGCGTCTGCTTCGGCCCTGCAGTTGTTCACAAACAATGCGAACCGCGTTGGAATTGCGGTTGCCATCGCGGCAGTAACGCCGCTTCTTATATTTTCGCTGTGGTTCGCCGGTTCGCAGAAGTTTCGCCAGTTCATATTGTCCTTGGACCCCGCGGTTCTGACTTCAGCGCAGGCTTGGAGGCTGATTGGATTCACCTTCGTTTTGTTGCAAGCGCGCGGCGTCCTTCCGGCTGTGTTTGCGTTGCCCGCGGGATATGGAGATATGGCGATCGGCGCGACGGCCGCCTTCGTCGCATGGAAACTTGCCAATCCCACACACCGCAACGCCTTCATTTTCTGGCAAGTGCTGGGGATCGTTGACCTGGTCAGTGCTGTCGCCCTCGGCACGACCGCTGGCTTGCTGAGCCCGCACGATGCTTCCATGCTTCCCATGACGGTCCTTCCATTAAGCCTGGTGCCCACGTTCCTGGTGCCGCTGTTCACAATTTTTCATTTCATTTGCATCGCGCAGGCAATGAAGTGGAATGCCGGTTCCCAGCGCAGCCATTTAGCGGCGAGACCTGCGCAGCACGCTGCAATCTAAACAAAGTGTTTGGCAATTGCCAGGCGAAGTCAGTTAAGCGCGGGTGGCTTCTACCGCCGCGGGCTGGTTACGTTTTAGCGTGGCGACCAGATCGTACAGCGCGGGATTGGTGCAGACTTCGTAGTAATTGTGGCCGGACGCTTTGCCGATTTTGCCGTCGGGAAGCAGTTCGCGCGCCACGCCCTTGCGCAGCACCAATAGCTCCACGCTTTCGCCCATGGGCACTTCGCCGTAGTACAAAATCACTTCTTCCTTGCTCCAGGGATATTCCAAAGCGGTGTGAATGGTTTCCAGCGAAATTTCCTCGGAAAGTTTTTCGAAGCCTTCTTCGTTCAGTTCGATGCCATTCATGTTGTAGCGCACCAGGAATTCGTCCAGCTCTTCGGCGGAAGCGCCTTCCATCGCGGTGAGAAACTGGAAGATGGAAAAAAGCGTTTTCTGCCGGGAAAGCATGCGCTTGGCCAGTTTCGCGCAGCCGGACAAACGGTCCGACAAATTCAACGCCTTCGAAATCATGATGCGCGATTCTCCATCCGTCCAATATGTGGGGGCGGAGCCCTGGAACGCCACGCCAATCCCGATTTCCAGCGGCGGAAGCTGCGACGAAACGGCTTGGTCGTTATAGGAATTGCACACAGCCAGAATTTGCCGGGACAGCGCACAGGCCCGCGCCACAGGCCTGGCATAGGCACGGCTTGCTTCGGTTTCGAAAATGGCCAGGACGATGGCGTCACCCTCAATGAAAACTTTTTTAGCCGAATAGCGGTCCAGCAAGCGCTTCACTGGCTCGTGCAGATTCAGGCTGAAGTGCGAAGCGGGGCTCAGTCCCCTGCTCAGCAGGTCCTGGGTCATCTTGGTGGAGCCGCGCACGTCGGCCTTGATGATCACGTGCGAGACCACCTGATCGTGCTCGGGCCGGGCTTCTTCGCGCAGCAGGCATTCATACAACTTGTTGTTCAAACGTGAAAGCTCGCGCACTTTTTCGGCGGTGATCAGGTTGATGCGTTCCATGCAAGCGGTCAGGTGCTCCGCGTCGCGCAAATCCCGCCGCAACCGCAGGAAGTCCCCGGCGAACCTGGCGACCATCGCCTGCGTCTCCTCCTTCGAATAACGCCGCACGCGCTTGCTCAATTCCTCGATCGGCTTCATGGACAGCCGCCGCGCCGGCACTTGCTTCAGCAATTCTTCCACGCGGCGCGCTTCTTCGCGCGACACCACCGCTTTCTTCAATTGCTGCAAGTGCACCGGGGGGCAAAAATCGCCAGCCATGGGCCGAATTTCGTAGCTCGCCAGAAGATGTACGGTAAGCTCCCGCGCTTCGAGCAAGCTCGTTAGCTGCGCCAGCAGTCGCGCCCGAAATGCACGCTCTGCTTCGTCGCCAGTGGCAGTATCGAACAAACGCCGCGCATTATCCGGGTCGTTCAGATAATCCCCAAGCTTGCCTTGGGTATCCTTGTTGACGAAATCTGCCTGTTGTTTTGCCAATTCCAGTTGTGGAGCCAATTGTTCCAGGTTCAGTTGCAGCTCTTTGATGCGTTTTTCCGCGCTGGTCAAGGAAGTGCGCAGTTCCGTCGGGTTCGCGCCACTCAGAAATTTGTTCAACAAGCCGTCGCCACGCTCCAGCTTCTTCCGCAGCGATTCCCGTTGCTCATCCAGAGCGGCAAGCTCCGCCTGTGCTTTCTCCGCCTCCGTCGTTAGCTGCCGAAAATCGTCTCCTGCCTTCGACGTGGGGGTTTCCTGAGGAAGCGCAATCCCAGCCGCCTTCAGAAATTCCTGGAAGAGCGCGTCAATCGCTTCAAAGCGGTCGGGATCGCGCGCGTAATTTCCCAGGAGCACATAATGTTCCAGAAAATAAAAATCGTCTTTGCCGCCATCCAGAAAAATCAGCCGGTTCTTCAGCAGCTCGTAATACGGCGCATAATCTTCCCCGAACAGAGCGCGACGGCCTTTGGCCACCACGTTTTCTTCGATATCCACCAGTATCTGCGCCACCGTCTGGCCGATCAGCCGCAAAACGTCGCGACGCGCGGATTGCATTTCGGTCAAACGCGCCTTGATGACGTGAGCCTGCTGGCTGCGCTCGAAATATTCTCCGCGCTTGCGGATGTATTCCTTGCCATCCAGGATCACGTTGGCGAATTGATTCTGCAATTCGCTGGTAAGGAATTTCAGGATCGCCAGCCGGAAGAGCAGGTCGATCTCCATGTTCTTCTGGTGCTTGGCGGTGGTCAGCGAATTGCGCAGCAAATCGGCCAGCACTTTGCGGAACGACGTGGAATCCGCCGGCTTGCTGCTGCGAAACTCAATGCCCGAAAGATAGCTGTTGGTGGCGTTCTGGCGGATCAGGTCGAAAAGATAATCCCGCGCGATCTGCACAAATTTGGGGCTGAGAAAAACGTCATGGCGGATGTTATCCACGCCGATGGCAAGCGAGCTCATCGGCAAGGTCACGTTATAACTTTTCAGCGTGATTCGGCCTGCATCCGTCACGCCGAGCTGGAGAAATCCATTGGACATACCGCGGCCCGGTTACCCTCCTTCTCAACCTAGCAGCAGGGCTTGCGGGCAGCAAGGAACCGGAAGGACAGGGGTGGCGAGAGAGTAAGCGCTATGGGGTTCAAACGGCGGGGGTTACCAACGTGATTCGGCGGGAGTCGCCGCCCAGGTGCTCCAGCCGCACGCGCAATTGCGGCCACGGAGCCTTCAGCGGGAACTTCTCGCTCCATTCCAGGATCACAACCGCGGGCTGCGCGAAGGCGTCTTCCAGGCCCAGCGTCTCAAAATCGTGAAAACTCTCGATGCGGTACAGGTCGCCGTGGAAAACCTTGCTGCCACTTCCATATTCGTGAACCAGGGTGAACGTCGGGCTGGTAACTTCGTCTTCTTGCGCCGCATGCAGGCCCGCCACGATGCCCTTCGTCAGCGTGGTTTTGCCGCTGCCCAATTCACCGGAGAGCAGCACCAACAGCGGCGGTTGTAACGTCTCGCCCAGCTTCCTTCCCCACGCGATAGTTTCTTCGGCCGAATGTGTGATTACCTCTTCCGTCACTTCAGTCACGCCCCTGCAACTCCTGCAGCAATTTCGCGCGCGCAAACGGGATAGCATGTACCACTTCGCCGGCCAGAATCCCGGAATTGTCCGCTTGTTCACTGAGCAGATCGGCCGCCAGCCCGTGCAGATAGACTCCCAGCGCCACCACGCGCAGGAAATCTTCCTTGCCAAATTGCGCGATCAGGCCGCCGAGCAGTCCGGTAAGGACATCGCCGGAGCCACCTTTAGCCAGCGCGGGATTGCCGGTTGTATTCACGAACACGCGGCCGTCCGGACCAGCAACGATGGTGTGAAAACCTTTCAGAACCACGTAGGCGTTCCAACGCTTCGCCGCTTCGCTGGCCGTCTTCACTCGATCCTTTTGCACTTCGGGAATGGTGCTACCCAACAGGCGCGCCATTTCGCCCGGGTGTGGTGTCACCACCAGGAATTTTGTTTTCTTCTGTTGCAACAAATCGCCGTGATCCGCGAAAGCGTTCAGACCATCGGCGTCGAGCACGATGGGAAGCTCTGTCTCCGCCACCGCGCTTCGAAGAAACTCCTGCGTTTCGGGATGCTGGCCAATCCCCGGCCCGACGGCGAGCACGGTCATGCCTTTCAGCACGCGCGCGAATTTCCCCGAACGAATCGCGTCCATGCTGGGTGTGCCTTCGCAGGTCGCCGGCAAAGCCTCGGTCATATATTCCGGATGAGCGCTGGCCACAACCGCGAGCACCGGCTCCGGAGTGGCGATGGTCACCAATCCCGCGCCCGTGCGCATCGCCGCATAGCCCGCCATGACCGCTGCGCCGCTCTTGCCAAGCGAACCGGCCACGACGAGCACGTGACCGTATGAGCCTTTGTACGCTTCCGCGGCCCGGATCAAAGGCAATCCCGCAAACTCATCAGGGCCCGTAGAGCGCAGAGTTCCCTTCCCGACTTCTTCCACCAACGCGGCGGGCGATCCAATCCCTCGCACGACGAGCTGCCCGCAACAACCGGCTTGCGGCGAAATCAATTGCCCAATCTTGGGCGCCGTAAACGTCACCGTCCAGTGCGCCTTCAGCACGGGCCCTGTCGTCGCTTGGCCATCGGCCAGCAATCCCGACGGGGTATCCACGGCCACAATCCATCCGGGCCGCGCAGCCGTGGCGCCATGCGACAAGCGATTCACATCTTCAATCGCCTGCCCGATCAAACCGCTCGCGGCGCCGCGCACTCCGGTTCCCAGCAGCGCATCCACGATCACTTCCGCGCAGGACACTTCCGCCCAGGCCTTGTTCCACTGTTCCTCGTTCTGCACCACAGTCACGTTGCCCAGTTCGCGCCAGCGCTCAAAATTTTTCGCCGCATCTCCGCGCAATTCTTCCGGCCTGGCGAACAGGTACACGTGAACCTGCTCGACTTCTTCCTTCAAGTGGCGCGCCACCACAAACCCGTCACCGCCGTTGTTCCCTTTTCCGCACAGCACCGCCACGCGCCCGGGAGCATCCGGCATTTTGTGCCCATATTTTTCGAGAAAAACTTCGGCAACACTTCTTCCCGCCGCTTCCATCAATTGCTCACCGGGTACGCCGAAGCGCTCCGTTGTCAGGCGGTCCACTTCCTGCATTTCCGCAGCCGTCAGTGCTTTCATATCGATTTCCGAAGAGGACTACAGCATCCAGCCGCCGCTGACGTTCACCACCTGGCCGGTCACGTATTCCGCCTCTTCCGAGGCAAAAAACGAAACGGCGGCGGCGACATCATCCACCGTGGGCGGGCGCCCGATGGGATAGCGCGCATCTTTCAGCTTTCGCGCTTCTTCCAGCGTCAAATCTTTTTCATCGATGCTCGATGGATTCACCACATTCACGGTGATTCCGTTCTTCGCTTCTTCCAGCGCCAGCGAGCGGGACATCGCCACCACGGCCGCCTTCGCCGCGGCATACGCGGAAATTTTGGCCTGGCCGAACGCGCGTTCGGCTCCTACTGCGCCTAAATTAATGATTCGTCCCCAGCGCCCTTTGCGCATCAGCGGAACCGCGCACCGGCACATGTAGAATACCGTGAGCACATTCGAATCGAAAATGCGCGTCCACTCTTCCACCGAAGACTCCACCAGCGTGCCCCAGCGAAATTCGCCGACATTGTTTACGAGCACGTCGATGCGCCCGTAGCGGTCCGCCACAGTCTTGATCAATTGCTCGGCGCGCGCCGGTTCGGTGATGTCCGTCTCCACCGCCACGCAATCGGCGCCCGCGGCCTGCAATTGCCGCAACGCCATCTGCGCCGCCGCTTTATTGGCGCGATAAACGAGCGCGATCCGCGCCCCCTGCTGCGCCAGCCCCAGTGCGATTCCCCTGCCAATCCCTCGTGTACCGCCGGTTACGACCGCCACCCGGTTTCGCAACGACATTCGTCATCCTCGCAAAAACACGCCAGTATAGCCCACTCCATCCGCCTCCACTACCTTACCTCAATTTTCCCAGCCGGTCAGTCTTCCAGCAAAATAGTGTTGCGCGCTTGTTCGTACACAGATTCTTGCTTAGCAGGCCGCGATTGACTGCCCGTGGGATTGCTGTTAGTTTATCGCCGTTCGCCCGGAGTCGACGGAACTCCACCTGCCGCCCATTTTTCCGTTGTGTCTTGATCATTCGGAATGGTGCGGACTCCCATTTTTGTTTCCGCCTTGTGACGCTCGTCCTGCCATTCGATGCATCCAGAAAGGGGCATTCGATGAGAAACCGTTTGGGTATTCTCCGTCTCTCGATCATCCTGGCGTTCACGGTGATTTTTTCCGCGCCCGCCTTTGCTCAATACTCCAACAACGTCATGCCCGGTCCGGGCTGGCAAGTGATGAAGGCCGAATGGGGCGCTGGAAATCGCTGGATGGATGTCACCAACCAGGTGCGCATCCTGCTGTCCGGCAACGGCATGGTGAGAGTGAATAATCAAAACATGGGCGGCGATCCGGCCGTGGGCGCCGACAAGATTCTGCGCATCCAGGCGAGAAATTATCAGGGGCAATCCCGCGTCTTTACCTACAAGGAAGGCAGCTCCGTCGATGCCAGCCAGTTTTATAGTTACGGCGGTGGCGGCAATCCCGGTAACAATGGTCCCGGCTGGCAAGTGATGTATGCCGATTGGGGCGCGGGAAATCGCCGCAGTGACGTGACCGCGCGCGTGCGCACCATGCTCTCCGGAAATGGGATGGTGCGCGTAAACAACCAGAACCTGGGCGGCGATCCCGCGGTTGGCGCGGACAAGACGCTGCGTATCTCCGCGCGCGATTCCCATGGCGCGGTGCAACAGTTTACGTACAAGGAAGGCGCAAGCATCGACGCCAGCCAATTTTATAACTATGGCGGCTATCCCGGCCCTGGGCCTGGCCCGGGACCCGGTCCCGGCTATCCTCCGCCGAATCCCGGTTACGGCAATCTGCAAATCGTTCGCGCCTATTACGGGCTGAACAACCGGACCAACGATGTCTCCCAGCTTTTGCGCGGCCAGATCAACAACGGCGCGTTGGTCATCCAGGTGAACAACAGAAACATGGGTGGCGATCCCTGGCCGGGAGCAGACAAAGTGTTGACTGTAATTTACCGCGTGAACGGAAGAGAGCAAACCGCGACGGTGAAAGAAGGCAACACTCTGAGGATTCCGTAGCACGGAGGCGGGCAACCGCTATTTCAGTTTCGCCACAATCACTGTCATGTCGTCGGCTTGCTCCGGGCTGCCGGACCATTCTTCCGCGGCGGTCATCAGAGACTCCGCTATTTTGCGCGGCGAAGCCTGGCGCACCCGTTGCGCGGCCGCTTCCAGGCGCGAAACGCCAAACTCTTCGCCATACGCATTTTCCGGTTCCACCAATCCGTCGCTGTACGCGATCAACACGGCATTCAGGGGCACGTCCACACAGCCTTCCTTGAATTCGTAATCGTCTACCACGCCCAACACGATTCCACCAACATCCAGGTGCTGCGCTTTGCCGTCAGATAAACAGAAGCCGGGCAGGTGGCCGGCATTCGTGTAGCGTAATTTGCGTGCGTCCAGATCGTAAATCGCGATGAAAAACGTCGCAAAGCGATCGTCGCCGGTGTTCCGTACCAAGTGCTTGTTCAGCCGCGAGACCAGTTCCGACGTGGTCATGTTCTCGCTGCCCGGACTCAGCAACTGGCTGCGCAATGCCGCCTGCAAGCTGGCCATCAGCAAAGCCGCGGAAATTCCCTTGCCCGAAATATCCGCGATGGCAATGGCCACCTGCGTCGGGCTCAGCTGAATAAAATCGTAATAGTCGCCGCTGACGCTGCGTGCTGCCTTGCAGATCGCTTCGATGTCCACACCTTCCACGTGCGGCAGATTCTCTGGAAACAGTTGATCCTGCACTTCGCGCGCGATGGAAATTTCGTTTTCCAGGCGCTGCAATTGTTTCTGCTCGGTAATCAACCGGCTGATGGAACCAGTCATGGAATTGAACGATTCTCCCAGCATGCCAAGCTGGTCGCGCCGCTCCACGGGCACGCGCGCAGCCAGATTCCCTTCCTGCACGGCCTGCGTCGCTCGAGACAAATCCGAAATCGTCCGCGTGATCGCGCGCGTCAATCGCACGCCGATGATCAGCGCCACCAACTCGATCAACAGAAAAAACGCGCCAATCAATTGAAGTTCGAATCCTTTCGCGCCTCCCAGTTCGCCCAGCGACGCAAACAGCCGGTGATTCAGCTGCGATCGCCGTGCCTTGAAAAACGCGAATACTGGATGTTTGCGATTTTTCACCTGGCTCTCTGCCAGAGCGACAGCGTCAAGTTGCGAAAAGCCGTCGACCACCGGATCCATCCATGTTTGGGGCGGCAACAGCGCTCTTTTTTTCGTGGTAACGCGTTTGATGGCGCGATAACGCTTTTCGCCGATGAGCACCGCGGACTCCGTGGAATTGCCTCCCACGGTTTCCCAGAGCGTGATGTCCACCGGCCCGAGATCCGGGGCTAAGCCTTCAAGGAATTCCGCTGTTACCGGCACCGTCAGCTCGATATATTGCCTGCCCCGCGGCGAATCCGCTTCCCGCATGGCCACCAGGCGCAGTTCGTTTCCATCCTGCACCAACCCCCTGAACGCGCGCCCGTCCTTCCCCGCTATCACATGAAAATATCCCGGGTCCGCGCCGAAATTCACGATCAGCCCGGGCAATTGTTTCTCTTCGGCCACCAGCACTTGCCCAGCCAGCGCGCGGTCCATGGTTAGTTCATCCATGCTCGCGGGCAACGTGGATTCCGCCGCGGCGATGGCCTCCGCGGAGTTGCTCAGCATTTCCAAGCGGTCTTCCACATCGTGGAACAGAAGATACGCGCCCAATTGCGAATAGATGATCTGGCCGAGCAGGCTGGCGAAAATCAGCAACAGAATAATAGGCACAACCGCGATGAACAGGTACGCGACAATCAGCCGGTTTCGCAGGCTCCACAAAAGCTGGCTGCGCCAACGCGTCCAGAACCGGTAGAACAAATAAAACGCGGCGATAACCGCAACAAGCCGGAGCAGCCGTATGCCGGGTATCCCGTACAAATAATCCGCGTCCCACATGGCCACCAGCCCCAACAGGCAAACCGCGGCGGCCAGCCAGTCCAGGATGGACAGGCTCTTCCAAAACGTCTTTTGCGGATTTTCTCTCCCAGTCATGGCAGAAATAGGTACAGAAACACTTTACCCGATTCGCGCAAGTCAAACGAGCCTGCTGTTAGAGGCGAGGGAAAGCCAGGCTGCGGCCCGACATTTATTCTTCTCGCAGTTGGGGATTTCGGACCCGGCTGTGGTGGCGGCTGTACGTAAAATAAATCACCAGGCCAATGACCAGCCAGCCAATCAGGCGCGCCCAGTTGACCCATCCAAGCTTGTACATCATGTAACCGTTAAACAGGATCCCGAGGATAGGTACAAACGGCACGAATGGCGTGCGGAAGGGCCGCGATTGGTCCGGGTTTGTGTGCCGCATCACCATCACAGCGATGCACACGATGATGAACGCGAGCAGCGTGCCTATATTCACCATTTTCCCAATGTCGTCAATCGGCGTAATGCTGCCCACGATCGCCGCGAGCAAGCCCACCAGGATGGTGTTTTTGTACGGCGTACGGAATTTCGTGTGAATGTCCGCGAAAAACTTACGAGGCAACAGGCCGTCGTTGGCCATCGAGTACAGCACGCGCGTTTGCCCCAGGAGCATCACGAGCATAACGCTGGTCAAGCCCGCCAATGCGCCGAGCGTGATGATGTGAGACGCGGTCGCCAGGCCGCGATCGAGAAACGCCTCCGCCACCGGCGCCTCGATGTTTACGTCTTGCCAGTGAACCATTCCCGTGAGCACGCCCGCGACAGCGATATAAAGAATCGTGCAAATCACCAGCGAAACGATGATGCCGATGGGCAAATCCCGCTGCGGATTCTTGGCTTCCTGGGCCGTGGTTGAAACGGCATCGAACCCGATGTAGGCGAAGAATATGTACGCCGCGCCGGCTCCTATCCCGCCGAATCCCATGGGCGCGAAGGAATGCCAGTCCGTTCCCCAATTCGCCGTGTTGATGTAATGCGCTCCCAGCGCGATCACAAAGAGCACAACGGCCACCTTGATTACGACGATGGTGGCGTTGAAGCGCGCGCTCTCTTTAATCCCGATCACCAGAATCGCGGTGATAATCAGCGCCACCAGGAACGCCGGTAAATTGAAACCAATCTCCGCCCCGAACAGCCTCGGGGCCTGAACTAAACCGTGCGCGCGCTGTATGAGTTCCGGCGAATGCGCCCCCAGGATGAAATCCACTTTGTCGAGGAATGCCTGGGTCCCCGGAACCAGCGTGGGATCGGCGGTGCTGGCCATCTGCCGCGCCACCAGTTTTTCCGCCGTGTGCAGCCCGGTCCAATGGTCGTACGCCAACCATAAAGGCATCTTGACGTGAAATATATTCAGCAGCTCGATGAAATGGTTCGACCACCCGGAGGAAACCGTGCTCGCGCCCATGGCGTATTCCAGCGTAAGGTCCCAGCCGATGATCCACGCGAACAGTTCGCCAAGCGTAGCGTACGCGTAGGTATACGCGCTGCCAGCCAGCGGAATCATCGCGGCAAACTCCGCGTAGCACAAAGCCGCAAACGCGCAACCGAGCCCGGAGATCACGAACGAAAGCATCAAGCCCGGCCCGGCATAATGCGCACCCAGCCCGGAAAACACGAAAATTCCGGCGCCAATCACCGCGCCGACACCCAAAGCCGTCAGCTGAAACGGCCCCAGCGTTTTCTTCAGGCTGTGCTCGCCGGACATTTTCGATTCCGCGATCAACTGGTCCAGCGTTTTCTTTGCGAACAAGGGGTTGCTCATGCAACTCCTCCTTTATGGTGACCCCTGAACCTGTAAAGTTTCCGTCTCAACCGGCGGTGGCGCGGTTGCGGCGACTCCACAACCAGTACACCGGCACGCCCAGCAGCACGATGATCATGCCCATGCCAGCAGTTTGCGTTTCATAGAGCAACAACACACCCATGATTCCCGTGGCTGCCACTATATACAACAGCGGCACCACCGGATACCCAAATGCCTTGTACGGGCGCTCCGCATTGGGCCGCCGGATGCGCAGCACGAAAATTCCCACGATAGTCAAAACGTAAAACAACAGCGCCGCGAACACCACGTAGTTCAGAAGATTGCTGTACAAATTCCCGTAGGTCCCATCGGGCTTCCGGGTGCGCAGCAAAATCAAAACCACAATCCAGACGCCTTGATAAACCAGCGCAACACCCGGCACGCCGCGATCGTTTAATTTTCCGGTGGCCTTGAAGAACAAGCCGTCTTTGGCCATGGCATAAGCAACCCGAGAGCCCGCCAGAATCAAGCCATTGTTGCAACCGAAGGTGGAGATAATAATCGCCGCAGCCATGATCGCCGCGCCTTTGGCGCCAAAAATCGCAGAAAGCGCCGCGGTGGCCACACGGTCGTCCGGCGCGTTCTGAATCTGGTTCAAAGGCAGCGCGCACAAATAGGCCAGGTTTGCCAGGCAATACAACGAAATAACGATGATGGTCCCAAAGGCCATCGACAGAGCCACGTCCCGCTTGGGATTTTTCACTTCCGCCGCCGTGAATCCGATGTTGTTCCAGGCGTCGGCGGAAAATAACGAGCCGACCTGCGCGACAGCAAGCGCCAGCAGCAAGCCGTACCACCCGCTCGCCGCGGTCACCGTAGGCAAAATGCCGCGCAAAAATCCCACGCCGGGCGTGATAATGTTCGCCCCGCGAATCGCCCAGAGATGAGAAAAATTATCGGCAATTGCCGTGGCGTTTCTGGCCACGAACACGCACAGCAGGATCAGCCCAAGCAGCGAAAGCATTTTTGCCGACGTGAAAATATTCTGAATCCACTTTCCCAAGCGCACGCCGCGCGTATTCAGGAACGTCAGAAACAGGATCATAACAACGGCGACAAGCTGCTGCACGGACAAGCTGATCGCGAACTTCGAAGAAAAGTTGAGCGGCGGAATAATCCACGTGTTCGGCGAAATGGATGGAAACAGCACGCCGAGATAACGCGCGAAGCCGATGGCCACAGCGGCGATCGTGCCTGTCTGGATCACCAGGAACAGCGTCCAGCCGTACAAAAAGCCCCACAGCGGCGAAAACGCTTCCCGCAAATACACATACTGCCCGCCCGCATGCGGAAACAGCGCCGCCAATTCGCCATAAGAAAGCGCCGCGGCAATTGTCAGCAGCCCCGTCAGGATCCAGGTCAGCAGCAACCCGCCAGCCGAGCCCGTCTGCCGGCTAATATCCGCGGCCACGATAAAAATTCCGGAGCCGATCATCGAGCCGACAACAATCATCGTGCCGTCGAATAACCCGATGGCTCGCACAAATTGATGTTCTGACTTAGCGGCTGGCGTGTTGGGAACCGTGGTGGACTCTGCCATTCTTCGCTCGCCTCAGCGGTTTGCCGGAGGTTTCACGGCTTCCAGTCGTTCGACAACTTGCCTGGCCTGCCGCGCGGGATCGGCCGCTCGCAGAATGTCGCTGATCACCGCGACGGAGTCGGCGCCCGCTTTGATCACTTCGGCCGCGTGTTGCAACCGGATTCCTCCAATGGCCACGATGGGCTTTTTCGTCAACGGCCGCAGCCGCCGCAAAAGGTCCGTACCCACCACCGGGTCGGGATTGGCTTTGCTGGTCGTGGCAAAGATTGGTCCGATAGCAACATAATCCGCCGAAGTGGCCACTGCGCGCTCAAATTGCTCCTGGTTATGTGTCGAAACGCCTACCCAGCGATCCTGCCCCACGATGGCCCGCGCGTTTTCCACGCTCAAATCGTCCTGTCCCACGTGAACGCCATCCGCGCCCGCCAGGTACGCCACGTCGGGGCGGTCGTTCACAAAAAATTTCGCGCCGTGCTGCCGCGCGATTTTCGCAATTTCCGTGGCGGTTCGCAGCATTTCCCCAGCGGCCAGATTCTTGGCGCGATACTGCAGCAAGCGCACTCCCGCTTCCATCAATTGTGTGGCAATTTCCGTCGCCGGACCCTGAACCAGCCCAGCGTCTAATATCACATACAGCCGTGGTAAGAGAATAGCCAAGTACAAGCCTCCTTTCCAGCTTCGTGGTGTCCCATGGTGTCCCACAACCCGCATGAGAGGCAAACGATAGCCTAGCCCATCGCGCCGAAATCCAACCTTTACTCTTACCTGGCTTGCTTTTCGGCCGACTCGTTTTTCTCGCTTTTGCCTTTCTTCTCAACGGGACTTCGGGCCAGCGTCAAAATCTGCGATTACTAGTTGCATCCGCTGCGCCGTGACTAAGGTTGGAGTAGCAATGGCCACCTCTCTCGACCGATAAACACAAGCCGACTTTCGTTACCTATCCTGTCTTGATCGCGACCTGTAAGTTATTGGACTCTGAAGCGTTTGGAAAGCAGCGTCGGAATCCCGCTCGCAAATCTGGAAAAAAATTATACTATACTAGGGTATATTATATTGGGAAGGGTGGAACGGATGGCGCACACAACGAAAGACAAAGCGAAACTCTTGGGTCGTGTTCGGAGGATTCGGGGACAGGTGGAAGCCATTGAGCGTGCGCTTGACGGTGAAGAGGAGTGCTCCGGTGTGCTTCAGCTCATGGCCGCGTGTCGTGGTGCTTTGAACGGCCTGATGGCGGAAGTTCTGGAGGGTCATATCCGATTCCACGTCCTCGATCCGAAGGCTGCCAAGAATGCTCCGCAAGTGGAAGCAGCTGAAGAACTCATTGACGTAGTGCGGACCTACCTAAAGTAGTCGTGCAAGCGGTGAGCATTTCGCAGAAAAGGTGACTCCATCATGACCAAAGCGCAATTGAAACAAGCCGAAGCAGTAAGGAATATGAACGGAGCCGAAAAACTGCCGTCGGCAGATCACGCCGACCATGAAGACGGTCACGACCACGAACATACACTGAATTGGCGAGAGATCAACCGAGTCCTATTCGTGGCTGCGGCGGCAGCGGCCATTTGGTTTCTAGGTGGCGCACGGAATCCCTATGTAACTGATATCGGCGTAATCTGTGCAATTGTTGGCGGTTTCCCAATATTCCATGAAGCCTACGAGAACATCGTTCAGCGCCGCATGACGATGGAGCTCTCCATGGCTATCGCCATCGTGGCCGCCCTGGCGATACGTGAAATCTTCACGGCCCTCGTCATCACGCTATTCGTTCTGGTCGCCGAAATTCTTGAAGGACTGACGGTCGGGCGCGGGCGCACGGCAATCCGTCACCTGGTCGGTCTCTTGCCCACAACCGCCACGGTGCGCAGAAATGAATCCTGGCAAGACGTTGAGACGAAGGAAATCGCTCTTGGCGAAATCGTCCTCGTGAAGCCTGGTACTCGAATTCCGGTGGACGGTGTTGTTGCCGGAGGCCATTCTTTCGTCGATCAGGCGACTATCACGGGCGAATCAATGCCTGCGGAAAAGAGCAAGGGAGCGTCGGTGTACGCCGGAACGATCAATCAATCCGGCGCGCTGGAAATACAGGTAGACCGAATGGGGCGAGATACTACATTCGGCAAGATCATAGACGCTGTTGAACGAGCGGAAAAGTCGCGTGCTCCCATTCAAGGAATCGCGGACCGTCTTGCGGGCTATTTGGTTTACTTCGCGCTCGGAGCCGCGGCGCTTACATTCTTGATCACTCACAACATGCGCTCGACGATTTCTGTGGTCATCGTTGCCGGTGCGTGTGGAATTGCCGCGGGAACCCCGTTGGCAATTCTTGGTGGGATTGGACGTTCCGCGCAACTCGGTTCGATCATCAAGGGCGGCCTCTACCTGGAATCGCTCGCGACCATCGACACGATTCTTCTCGACAAAACGGGAACTCTGACCTACGGCACCCCCGAAGTCGGCGATGTTCGTCCCGCCGAAGGAGTTCCGGTTGCTTCCTTGCTACAAGCGGCGGTGACTGCGGAATCGCGGTCCGAGCATCCAGTGGCGAAAGCAATTCTGAAGAAAGCGTCGAACCTGGGAATCTTCGGCAAAGAGCCGGAGAAATTCGATTACACACCCGGAAAAGGAATCGTTGCGGTTTGTCGCGGCATGGAAATTATCGTGGGCAATCGGCTCTTTCTTGAGGGGCACAGGATTGCACTTCCGGCAAACACAGTTGCGCAGACGAAATCGGAGATTTTCGTGGCGCAAGAAGGCAAGTTCCTCGGGACTCTCGTCGTCGCCGATACACTACGACCCGAAGCAACAAAGGCGATAGCGGATCTCAAGTCGATGGACTTGAAGACCGTTCTTCTCACGGGGGATTCCAAGGCGGTGGCTAACGACATCGGTGGAAAGCTAGGCGTCGACGAAATCGCTGCTGAACTTTTGCCGGAGGAGAAGCTGGAATTTGTCAGCAAGCTTACCAAGGCTCGGCACAACGTCGTCATGGTGGGAGATGGTGTCAACGACGCTCCTGCTCTGATGGAGGCTACTGTTGGAGTCGCGATGGGTGCTGGCACGGACGTTGCGCGTGAGAGTGCAAACGTCGTCCTTATTGGCAATGATCTCTCAAAGCTGGTCGAAACTCTCTCCATCGCGCGGCGCTGCCGCCGCACAATCATACAGAACTTTGTGGGAACGCTGGTTGTTGACAGCATCGGGGTCGGCTTGGCGGCGTTTGGATTTCTGAATCCTCTCCTGGCTGCTTTCATCCACGTTTCTTCCGAAATGGCTTTTATCCTGAACTCCGCCCGGCTGCTTCCGCCTGTATCTTCGGCAAAAAGCCTGGTACGCGGACTAGTTTCCCAATCGCCCGCAGTCGCCCAGGACTAGATGTGGATTTATGTCTGCTGACTCGACACATCCTCTAGCAACGAAGCGGCTGGTTATCGGACATCTTACGGTGTGCCAAGGATGCTGCTGTGGAAACACAGAAAACGGCAGACCTCCCGTTCCGGTCGAGTGGCTCAAGAAAGAATGGCGCTCCAGGGGCTTGCTGAAGCGCGTTCAACTGACGATCAGCGGCTGCCTGGGACCGTGTGATCTTCCCAACGTGGTGACTATTTCGAACGAGAACGGGACGCAGTGGTTTGGGGAGATTACAGAATTTGAGCAATACCGGGATCCCGTAGACTGGGCGGCTCGGTCGAGGGATGCGGGCGCATTGCTGCCCCTTCCAAAAGAATTTCAGCGACACACGCTTCATCCGTTTCGCAAGCAAGGCGGACAGCCTGGATGATTTGCTGAGTGGAAGTAGGGCCGGAATTGAAAGCAACCCATGTAGATTGCGCGTCACGGGCTGTTCAGAAGGTAAGGTCAGTTGTGGATTGGCGGGTGGCACATCGTTGACGCGATAACACAATTTCGGGTGGCCTACCCTTTGCGGTTTTTGCAAAGGGTGGGTTCTTGCTCTTCAGCTTTTATCTGCCTCTGCCTCTTCACTCCCTCACAGGGGATTGACCTTCAGTAATCCTGTTCCCGTAGCATAATACGACCAACTACTCCACGGCCAGTCCTCCGGGTGCTCCACCAGATTCTCCGTGACCGGACTCGCATGTACCCAACCAGCGTGAATCCGTATTTGCTACGTACTTCGCCCAGAATCCGCACCACCAAGTTTCGCATCCGCACTGTTCCCCAGCATGGCCAGTCGCTGATAGCAGCAAAACGTGATGAAGTGCAGATCCCCCGACCGGTTTCGCGTCGCAGATTCTTCGGCATAAGAGCACAGCAAGAGCCCACGCTTTGCAAACCCCGCAAAGGGTAGGCCACACAATACTTGCCTTTTACTAGCTCTTGGTCTATTGACGCCCACGCGACTCGGCGCTACGCTACGCTGATGAAGGTCGGAATTTCCCTACGCAGCTTGTTGAAACGGCTTCTCGCGAAAGTCAGAGAACTTCTCAACAGGTCCACAGACGTACACTACACAAGCGTCCCACTGTGGAGACCATGGCGGGACTTTTAATCTTACCCAGCACGTGGTCAAACTGGCCGCGTCCCCCCACAAACGCATGCACATGCGATGACTAACTGAAAGTTACTTCGGAGTCGCTGGTACATAAACGCGGCTCGCTGCTACCAGGTCGACGTTGTGCAACTCGGTCTTCAGCTTGACCGGCTGCATGCCGTCCCTCTTCTGCGGCTTGGGTATGAGCCTCAGGATATATTGGTGGTTTAGACGGTCGGAAAGGTCTTTGAGAAACGGAGTAAAATCGGGCGCTTGGCCATAAAAGCCGATGTAATAGGCTTCTCCGCCGGTTTCCTGGGTGAGCTTGGCGAGGTAAATCTGGCCCCAATAGCTTAGCCAATAGCTATGACCAATGTGGCCTGCGCTCGGCTCGTAAATCGCTGAGACAACCACGCCGGCGCGCTGCGAGTCCTCGATGACCGCGTCCAGATAAGGATCGAGCATGTCCCCCATGCCGTGGTAGGGGCCGTAGTAGGGATCGAACCCGTTAGTGATCATCAGCACTTCGTGGCGTGCGGTGTCTTGCGGCCATTTCTTCACTAGATCACTCAGCGAAAAGTACGGGCTGGCGTTGGCCCCGAAATAACCTAAGGGCAAGCGGATCGCCTTGATGGCCTGATCATGATCGGCGGTCAGGCTCTGCTCAATGCGAGCGATGCCGTTCTGCATGTAGGCGATGCCGATCTTGGTAGTGGGTGGTTGCTCAGCAATGAAGTTCTTGATGTCCGCAAATTGCGTGGCAAGGACATCACGGGAGGAATCGTCGATCAGAACGAAAAACTCGAGGGCAGCGTGGTCTCCCTGGGCCGGAATCCACGCGGCGACCTGATCCCGTTCTTTTGCTTCGTCGACCGTAACGTCTGCCGCGTTGACGGCCGGTACGTCGGCCCCTTTATTGGGTTCAGCGGTCACGATCATGCGCACGGGTTCCCCGTTTTCGGACGGAGACTGATGGGCATAGAGAGCGGGCAGGATGGCAAGGGTGGAACAGATGGTCAGAGTGAGTCGGACTTGCTTCGCGTTCACAAGCACCTCCTGGTGAGCCTGTGTCATTGACGACCAGGCATGTTAAGACTCGCGTATCTACTCTTAGTAAGACGCGGCGAGAGGCGAAGGAGGTTCGAATTACTCTGGTCGAGGACTGGCGATGATATTGAGAGCGGATAAGCGAAAGGATACCCCTTTCACCAGGCAAGGCGGGCGGCGCACCGTTGACGCGATAACACAATTTCGGGTGGCCTTCGATAAGAGCGAAGGCCGCCCACAATCCTTGCCTTTTACCAATTCGTGGTTAATTGCGTCAAGGATATCCACCCACCATGACTCCCGATTCCATCAAAAAGCCTGCGCCACCCGCCGTGACAGTTCCTTCAGGGACGTTGCACATTACCAATCTTCACGTCGACTCTGTATTCGTGGTAGTTGCGGAAGTCAATAATGTTGTGACTGCAGTCGCCGGGGCCTCGGGGACAACCCAAGCTCTCCGCATGGACCGGAAGCAGAAACGATTTCCCGCCAATCCACACGTACGAATAATCGACCGCGGATTCGATGGTATCCATCGGGAAATCTGACGGTATGTTGCGGGCCTGCATCTCGATTCGCAGGGCGCGCGCGGTGCTCGGATCCACCCATACCGAGCCTTCGTAAGCCGGAACCAGAGTCTGAGAGTCAACGTGCAGCGTCCAGCGGGAATTTTCCTTTGGCACTTCAAAGTCGTAAACCTGGGCGCTTAAACCCGAAATGGAAGAGGCGCCGGCGGACCGGAACCGGGCGTTCGTATCGGGCGAAAAAAGGAGCAGCAGCGTGGATGCAAATTCTCCAGTGGACCAGGACCCACTGATTTCCTCCAGGCTCGTGTCCGTGGGGCGGTCATTGATCTTGACGTTGCGATAACTTTCCTTGGCGTGATCGTAAATAATTTCAGCCGAAACAACATCCAGGGGCGTCTCCTCGCGGCCTCGCTGCCTATACCGCGCCATGACCTCCTGGCAAATAAAGCTGGGAAGGTTCTCTGAAAACTCGAATGCCGCCTCTCTCGCCCTTTCGATCAAGGTTTTCGAGGGACTCAGCGAATGCGTGGGTATGGAGTCCGCCGGGGCCGACGCGGCCGGCGGCGGGTCAGGACAGGGAGGTAGATCCGGCTGTTTGCCTCGCTTCAAGATGGGAGGAGCGTCTGAGCAAGCAGGCGTGCTCTGGGATTGCGATTGCGTTGCGGGCGGCGGCGGGGAGGCCGATTGTGCCGGCTGCGATTGCGGCGAGGATCCGCTTTGCGCATTCAGGGAAATCGGAGCACTCACAACGAGGGCGAGTAGCACACCCTCGAGGCAGCTAGATCTCCGACCCGAGTTAAAACTACGTGCACTATCCACTCCCATGATCTACGATTCCGATCTTGCCTTTTCGTCCCAATGACAGCATACACCGCACCGCCCTCCGTTGGGGCATCGTGCTTCGCCTTTGAAGCCAGGACAGTTCCGTGGCGAGCGAAAATGAGGTCACCAAGCTCGGGAAATAAGCACATTTTTGAAGATAGATGCGGAAGGTTGCCGATGAAGTAGGTGCTACCGCCGTTGCCAGAACCGCCGCAACCCTCCGCCTCTTCCCGAAATCGGGTCATTGTGGGGCCGGCCTCGTCATGGCAACCAGAAAGGTGCAGGCTGCTGTCCAGGGATTTGCGGCTTACCGGTACTTAATGCTCCGGACCTTCGTTTTGTGCTAGGCTCTTCGGCACCGCTGACGGAGTTCGTCGGCCCAGCCGACGCAAAAACAATCATCGCCAGGTCCAGAGATGGAGCAGCCGAAGACTGCCCAAGGAGGGCCTGATGAGTCAAAGCACTGCCACACAAAAAGGCCGCGATGAGTCTGACAAGGATGCGATTCGTTCGTTCCGTGTGGATGTTCCGGAAGCGGAACTCACTGAATTGAGAAGACGCATCCTCGCCACGAAATGGCCTGAACGCGAGACCGTTGCAGATGCCACACAGGGAGTGCAACTCGCGACGATTCAGGCGCTGGCGCGCTATTGGGCGACAGAGTATGACTGGCGCAAGTGCGAAGCAAAACTCAACGCTCTGCCCAACTTCATCACCGAGATCGACGGGCTGGACATTCATTTCATCCACGTTCGTTCGAAACGTGAGAATGCGCTGCCGCTCATCGTCACGCACGGCTGGCCCGGCTCGGTGGTCGAGCAACTCAAGATCATCGAGCCGCTCACCAATCCCACCGCCCACGGCGGAGGCGCATCAGACGCCTTCGATGTGGTGATCCCGTCGATGCCGGGCTACGGGTATTCGGGCAAACCGACCACGACCGGTTGGGACCCTGATCACATCGCGCGTGCCTGGACCACGCTGATGAAGCGCCTCGGATATCAAAAGTTTGTCGCGCAGGGCGGTGACTGGGGCGCAGTTGTCGTCGATAGTATGGGTGTGCAAGCGCCTCCGGAGTTGCTCGCCATTCACACCAACATGCCTGGAATCTTCCCGGCCGAGGTGGACAAGGCCGCTTTTTCAGGAGCGCCGGCGCCATCGGGTCTCTCCGCCGACGAAAAGATCGCTTACGCGCGTGTACAGTTCGTCTATCAAAAAGGAATCGCCTACGGGTACCAGATGGGTCTGCGCCCTCAGACGCTTTACGGTATTGCGGATTCACCCGTCGGCTTGGCCGCTTATTTCCTTGATCACGACGCGCGCAGTTACGAGCTGATCGCACGCGTCTTTCAAGGACAAGACGAAGGCCTCACGCGCGATGACATTCTCGACAACATCACCATCACCTGGCTGACGAACACAGCGCTCTCCGGCGCCCGTCTCTATTGGGAGTATTTTGGCAAAGGAGGGTACTTCAATGCGAAAGGCGTCTCCATCCCGGTTGCAGTGAGCGTCTTTCCCGACGAACTCTATCCTGCTCCACGGAGCTGGACGGAGCAGGCGTATCCCAAACTAATCCATTACAACAAGCTCGCCAAGGGCGGGCACTTTGCCGCATGGGAACAGCCGCAACTCTTTTCAGAAGAGCTTCGCGCGGGCTTCCGATCGCTACGGTAACGTTCTTCACAAGAGAGGAGGAGAGGATGACCCAATCCAGCGCTACACAACGAGGCAGCGAGCAGGCAGATGCGCAGTTCAACATCGACCGCACCCATCCGGACCGGTGGACGATCACCTTCAGCAACCCGCCGATCAACATGTTTCTTCCCACAACGATCGTCGAATTGGGAGCGCTAATGACCGATCTCGAGGCGGACCCGTCCGTGAAGGTCGTAGTGTTCCAGTCGGCGAATCCAGATTTTTTCATCGCCCATCTCGACGTAGCCAAAGCAGCGGAACGACCAGAAATGCTGGGCCTATGGCGCGACTTTGCGCTGCGCCTCTCGTCCGCGCCAGTCGTGAGCATTGCCAAGATTCGCGGCCGCACGCGCGGCATCGGTAACGAGTTCGTGCTGGCCTGCGACATGCGCTTCGCCAGCCGGCAAACCGCCCTATTCGGCAACCCTGAGGTCGGCGTCGGACTGGTCCCGGGCGGCGGAGCACTGGAATGGCTCCCGCGTTTGGTCGGCCGTTCGCGCGCACTTGAGATTGTGCTCAGCGGCGACGATTTCGATGCTGATATCGCCGAGCGCTATGGCTGGGTGAACCGCACTCTGGACGATGCCGATCTCGACTCGTTTGTCGATGCGCTTGTCCGGCGTCTGGCTTCGTTCGACCGTGAAACACTGGCCGCGGCGAAAGCCCAGGTCAATCGGTTCGGGAAGCCGACAGCTGCCGAGCTTCAGTCGAGCAACGACTTGTTCTTCCCATTGCTGGCCTTGCCCAGTGCACAGGCGCGCCGCGCCAAGATCCGCAATATCGGTTACGGCGTTCCGAGCGACTTCGAATTGAACTTCGGCAGGTACCTGCCTACGTTCGGGCAGCCGGACGACGATGACACGGGTAAGCAACCCGGCTGAAATCGTCACTCTGATGTCGCCGACAGCCTTCGGGACTGTCGGGAGTAATTCTATCGCGTAGCGTTAGCCCAGATTAGGTTCCGACTCGGCGTTCCGGTGTCCAATGTTCAATAGGACCGAACGCCGCGACGCGCAAAATTGAATCGAACGTATCGCCGCCTAGCCATGACTCTTCTAGAAGGAGATTCAGGATGAAATTCTTTCCTTTCGTCATCGCATGTGGCGTTGTAGCCTTCGCTGCACAAATGCCGATAGCCAAAACACAAAAACCGCCGAAAGTGTCGGATGCCATTCACCAATTATTTGTCGAAGACGGGGAAGATGTTACGCATGGGATTTCCAAGTTCTCGGAGGAACAGCTCGACGCGCGCGCAAACGCTCGTCGAGAGAATGTGAGGGCCTTGCTCGCGGCCGGTGAACTAAGAACAGGCGAAGACTTCCACGAAGCGGCCTTCATTTTTCAACATGGGAACAACTCGGAGGACTGCCTGTTTGCACACGTCCTTGCGATGGAGGCGGCGCTAAAGGGAAGCGACGAGGCAAAGTGGATCGAGGCAGCAACCCTGGACAGGTACCTACAGTTGATTGGGCAACCCCAAGTATTCGGGACGCAATATCCACTCGACCCAAATCTGCCACATCTCCCGCATCCCCCAGTTGGTTCCCAAGCGGCGTTCCGTTCAGGAAGAACGCTAGCGCCCTACAACGAGCAGTTCCTGCCGGATTCGGCGCGACTCGACTTTTGTGTTCCGGCGCTGGCGCAGCAAAAGGAGAACCTGGCGATGTTCAACGCGGGCAAACGCCCGACAGACACGATGAGGGCGCCGGGCTGCCCGCGCTAGGGACAGGCCGGGGTTCCGGGCCTCTTCAGCATAGGAACTTTACAGTCGCAATTGGTGTCAAAGGAGTGCTCGGGGGATTATTCTGCAAGCTCATCTCCCACCGCTGCCCCGATGATGAACATCCCCAAATAACCTGCCGTGCTGCTCGATTCGTCTCTCCGCTCGGTGTCGTCGTCTGCGTTACATACGTGACGTTGTACACCGACTTCTTCCAATGATTGAACGAACTCCGGTGAACCTAGCGGGCGACCGGTATGGCGGGTGCCCTGGCTCAGCGGTCAAGGCAGGTTTGGGGTGCCCCAGGTTCGGGGTTCAGAACCTG